>CAVYVO010000001.1:0-401546 GCA_963771985.1 uncultured Actinomycetota bacterium
AGGTGCCTGGAGATGAGCGCCGGGTACGCCAGGACCCGGTTCCAGTTCGGCCGGCCCATCGGCTCCTTCCAGGCCGTCAAGCACAAGTGCGCGGACATGCTGGTCAAGGTGGAACTCGCGGAGGCGACGGCCCGCGAGGCGGCCCGCCTGGCGGACGAGGCAGCGGCGGAGTTCGGAATCGCCGCGGCAACGGCGCACATCTGCTGCTCGCAGGCATACCTGTTCGCCGCGGCCGAGAACATCCAGGTGCACGGCGGCATCGGGTTCACCTGGGAGCACCCCGCCCACCTGTACTTCCGCCGCGCCAAGTCCTGCGAGCTGCTCTTCGGCGGCCCGGCCGTCTACCACGAGCGGCTGCTCGACCGGCTGGGCATCTAACCCGGCGGATGACTGGCGGCCCGGCCAGCGTTACCCCAGGGAATGCGTGTGATACCGGCCTGGAGACAGCGATGGTGAGCAGCGGCGAGCCCGGGAAGCTCGAGCAGCGGATGGTCGTGGAGTACGGCATCACCCTGGACGGAGTTCTGGCTGCCGCTGCCCATGCTCAGGCGCCTGCGAGCCCATGGTCCCTGGGACGCGCCGTTCACCGAGGCCACCGCCGACCAGGAGCGGGTGCTGCTCTTGCACGCCCTGGCCGAGCGGCACAACCAGGCCGGCCTGCACCGCGGCACGGGCCTGACCGGCTTCCTCGACGCGATCCCGTACGAGCCGACGGTCGCGTTCCCGAAACTCCCCGCCGACGGGGAAGGACCACGACAAGCCCGGCCATGACAAGCCCGGCCAGATCTGGCAGACTGACCCGGCGTGACCGCACCGCGTTCCGCGGATCACCTGCTATCAGGCCGGATCCGTTGTTCCTACTGTGGTATGAACTACCAAGGTATGATTGCCGTATGAAGGTCGACAAGCTGAGCGTCTCGTTCGACCCCGAACTCGGAGACGCCGTGCGGTCTGCCGCTTCGCGGGCAGGCAAGCCCCTGTCGTCGTGGCTAGCCGAGGCGGCCGCGAGCAAGCTACGCGCGGAAGCGCTGGCGGAGTTCCTCGCCGGCTGGGAGGCCGAACACGGGGCGCTGACGCCGCAGGAGATCGCCCGGGCCGAACGAGAACTCGGCATGGCCGCGAACGACAACGCCGCGTGAGCGCCCTGATTCTCGACGCAGGGGCGCTGGTGGCCATCGACCGCGACGACCGCGCGATGATCGCCAGACTGCATGTTGCCCAGCAGCGCGGCGTGGAGTTGCGCAGCAACGCGATGGTGGTCGCCCAGGTCTGGCGTGACCGGCAGGGCCGCCAGGTGAACCTGGCGCGGCTGCTGCGCGCCGTCGATGTCCGCTCCGTCGATCACCACGATGGCCGCCGGGCCGGCGTCCTGCTCGGCCTGGCCGGCACGGCCGACCCGATCGATGCCTCCGTCGTCCTGCTAGCCCAGCCCGGAGACCGGATCCTGACCAGTGATCCCGAGGACCTGACCCGGCTCGCCGCGGCCGCCGCGAACGGGGCCGTCGTCATTGCCTGCTGACCAGCAGCACATGGCACCGGCGGCCACTCCGAAATCTTGTCGTGTCACGAAGCATGATCATCGGGTGGCCGCCCCGCGCGTCGCAGCCCAACCCGCCGTACACGCCAGGATCGACCTTCTCCTAGGTCACAAACCCGCACCCAGGTAACGCCGTGCGGTCCGGCCGAGTACCGAGGCGCGGACGGCGGGTAGCGTGTCGCCCATGACTGCCCCGGTTCCGTTGCGCATGACCACGGTGCGAGCTAACGATCTTGAGTTCGGGCTGTTCGAGGCGGGGTCGGGCCCGCTGGCGCTGTGCCTGCACGGGTTTCCTGACACCGCCCACACCTGGGAGCACCTGCTGCCGGCCCTGGCCGACGCCGGGTTCCACGCGGTGGCCCCGTTCATGCGCGGCTACGCGCCAACCGCGATCCCGGCCGACGGCGCCTACCAGGTCGGTGCGCTGGTTGCCGACGCGGTGGCCTTGCACGAGGCCCTGGGCGGTGAGGGGAACGCGGTGCTGATCGGGCACGACTGGGGGGCCGAGACCGCGTACGGGGCGGCCGCCTTTGCCCCGGACCGGTGGCGGAGGCTGGTGACCCTGGCCGTGCCGCCCGCCGCCCTGGACGCGGTGCTGTTCAGCGACTATGAGCAGCTGAAGCGGCTCTTCTATACGTTCATGTTCCGTGACCCCAACGGGTTCGCCGATGCTGTGGTGGCCCGCGACGGGATGGCGTTCCTGGACAGGCTCTGGGCCGACTGGTCGCCCGGCCCGGGCTTCCCGGCCGGCGGCCATCTGGCCCGGGTCAAGGAGTCCCTGCGCCAGCCTGGCGGCCGCGATCGGCTACTACCGCGCTGCGGGCGGCTACTACCGGGCCCCGGGTGTCCAGGACCCACCGGGGGACTCGTCCGATGGCGCCGCGCGCTACGCGGCCGAGCAGGAGGCCACCGGTCGGCAGGCGCCGCAGCCCACCCTGTACCTGCACGGAGCCGACGACGGCTGCATCCGGGTGGAGCTGGCCCGCGGCACCGAGCGCCTGCTCGCCCCGTCGTCGCGCATGGTCGTGATCGAGCATGCAGGTCATTTCCTGCAGCTGGAACAGCCCGGCGAGGTCAACGACCACATTCTCGCGTGGGTCACCGGCTAGAAGGAAAGCGCATCTGCTCATCCAGGCGCTGCATCACGAACCGGGACTGTAGTACCGGGCACCTGCGGCATTGGCCCCATCATGCGTCGACTTGCGCTATATCCATAATAACAAAGCCGCGCGCATGAAATGTTAACGCGTCCTTGCCCAACCATCAGCTGCACGAGGATCACTAAACCAGCCTGGACTCTCTCGGTCCTGCCCGGACGGCCGGATGACGGCTGGCCCAGGCTGTTTCATGGCGGGGTCGGTGTCGTCGCGCCATCGGGGAGGTGACCGTTTCCGCCGGCGGGCGCGGCGGGCGCGGGGTCCTGGGCCGTCAGTGCCGTGCGACGATGCTGCAGAACCAGCGCGGAAGCCGCGGCGGATGCGAGCAGGGTCGCGGCCACCATCCACGGCGGGTTGAGACCGTGACCCAGCCGGGCATCGAGCGACCAATCGCCAGGCCCGGTGAGAGCTAGAGCGGCGGCGGACAGGCCGAGCAGGGCAGGGTACTCATAGCCGCCGCCAGTAGCGAAGAAACCCTTCGGGGCGTGAACGGCCGCGGCCGGGATCATTGTGCCCGCAGCCGCTGCGCCGGCTGCCGGGGTGAAAAGACCCAGCACGATCAGTGCCCCTCCGCCGGCCTCACCCACCCCCGCTGCGACGGCGCTCGGCAGGCCGGGCTGGAATCCCATCTGCTCGAACGCATCCGCGGTGCCCGTGAGCCCGGCGCCCCCCAGCCATCCGAACAGCTTCTGCACGCCGTGCGCGATGAGCACCCCGCCGACGCCGGCCCGAAGGGTGAGCAGGCCCAGGTTCTGCATGTTGTTCATGGCTCTCCTCATCACGCTGCGGGCGCGAAGCCAGGATGCCCCGTCCTCACCTCTGGGCTCCGCTAACGATCACCCTTGGTAACCTTAGCCCTCGCGCTAGGAGCAGTCCCTGCACAGCGTTGACCCAGCCGCCCAGCGTGCCGTCGTGGATCCCGCACCCACCGGCGACCTCGGCGCCAGAGCCCGACCGGCGCATCAACTAGGTAATGGGCCGGGACGCAGGACAGGCACGAGCGGCGCAATGGCGAGGGCACCGAACGTTCATGCGCGGGCTCCACCACCGCCACCCCGCCGGCCTGGACTGACGCCCAAACCGGCCCGGTATGCGTTCTTCCTCACCACCTCCATCACTCAGCGCGACGCCATCTGTCGAGTAACCCTGCCGCCGGCGACAGACGCGGCGACGCATGACCGTCTGGAGGTCGCCGTCGGGCGATGCGGCCGCCGAGGCCGCGATCGAACGGCCTATCGAACGGCCCCGGTCGCCGCTGACAAAATCACTCCTCGCTTGGCGCGCGCTATGCGGCAGATGAGGATGTGAGGCCAGTCTGTGCAGTAGTCCAACTGAGCACGGCCCGATATTCATCCGGCACTGCCTGATACTAGCCTTTCCCTTTCCCCGTCAGTCGGAGGCCGGAATAGAGCCATTAGGTAGCGAGATGCTTCCTTGCTCGACGGTACTGAACGACGACGGTAGCGCGCTTCCCATATCTTTGGCCAGGAATGACGGATCTAGTGGAATTTGCTATGACAGTAGTTAACTCCTCTCAATACCCTCGTAGCGCTTGATACCGACAACGACGGCGAAGGTGCGAGTCGTTGATCATTAAGGGAACAGGGTGCGCGCGAAGGCCACCAGCTCATCAATGTCCCTTGAGGCTGTCACACTTGCAGGGCCACTTATATCCCGCTCTTCGATGCCTCCGGGAACGGTTACCCGATTCGCGCGAGCCTCGATGCCGGCTCTAGGGCCTCACCCCGCGCCTTCTGATCAGCAGCCTGCACGGAGGCAACTTCTGCTCGATTCTCTGCGCTGTCGGCGCGAGCTTCCGCGCTCTTCGCCGCCTGGCGATGGACCTCTCGCCCGAACAGCCAGCCGAACGCGGTGAAGACGAGAGCCTCGACAGCGCCAAACAAGTACACGAGTCGCGTCCAGGACTGCTCACTCGACGAAGTTACCCTTATCGCGAGATAAGCCACGAATACGGCGAACCCGATTAGGACTAGTACGGCTATGATGACGGCTGCCAGGCCCCAGATCTCCGGCAGTAGGAGAGCCGCAAGTCCGTGACATGCCGTTTTATCCGGGGCTTCCTATGCGTAATTATTAAATCCCTGGTAAGATAGTGGCATGTCAGCGGCGGTTGCGGCCATCCTGGAGGGCATGCCAGAGCCCCGTGACCTTCGCATGCACGAGCACGATGGCCGGTGCGTGATCACGGCCGGGTCGGTGGTGCTGTTCGACTACGCGGCCGGTGACGTCGTGATGCGGAACATCGCGCTGGCGGTGCTGCGGCAGCTGGGGTTCCGGGGCCGGGCGGTCGCGGCGGTGCTGGGGCTGACGGAGAACTACGTCGCGACGCTGCACAGCGCGGCGAGGCGGGACGGGTCGGCGGCGCTGGCCATGCAGGACCGCCGGGGCACGCCCGGGAAGGTGACCGCGGCGCAGTGGGAGCAGGCCAGGGCATGGCGGGCGCAGGGCGTCAGCGACGCGGAGATCGGGCGGCGGCTGGGCGTGGCGAATACCACGGTCAGCCGCGGCCTGGGGCCGCGCGGGCAGGCGCCGGCGCCGGGCGGCGCGGCCGGCCGGGCGCCGGCGGATCCCCTGTTCAGCGAGCCTGAGCCCGGCCTGACACGCCGGGCCGCCGCCGGACCCGGACCCGGAGCCTGGTGCTGGTGCCGGCCTGCCGCCTGGCGGGGGGCCGCCGGCCTGGCCGCTGCCGGCGGAGGGGGCGCTCAGGTCGCGGTACGCGGGGGCGATGCTGCTGCACGCGTTCCTCGCGCAGGCCGGCGCCGGGACGGTCCTGGCGGCCGCAGCCGGGGGGCCGGGGGACGCGGCGCTGCTGTCGGCGGTCAGCATGTGCTTCGCGCTCGGCGCGGCCACCACCGAGCAGTTCAAGCACCTGGCCGCCGCCGAGGCCGGGCCGCTGGCCGGGCTGGCGGTGCTGCCGGGCCTGCGGGCCCTGCGGCCTGCGCTGGCACGGATCGCCGACCGCACCGACCCGGTGGCGCTGCAGCGGCTGTTCGCGTCCGCGATGCTGGCCGCGGACCCGGTGGCCTCCGGGGTCTACTACGTCGATGACCACTTCGTCCCCTATACCGGGGCGAAGCCGGTCGCGAAGGGGTGGAACAACAAGCGGGGCCGGGCGGAGAGGGGCCGCGCGGACACCCACGTCACCGCGCACGACGGGCGGGCGGTGTGCTTCGTCACCGGGGAGCCGTCCGGGCTGAGCGTCACGCTGCCGAAGGCGCTGGCCGAGCTGAAGAAGGCCGCCGGGCCGGGCGCGGCGATCATGCTCGGCTTCGACCGCGGCGGCGCCTACCCGCAGGTCTTCACGCACTGCCGCGACCAGGACGTGCACTGGGTCACCTACCGGCGGGCGCCCCTGGCCGTCCCGCCGTGCTGCCCGTCATCACCGCCGTCACTTACGCCGGCCGCACCAGGCAGCTCGCCTGGGCCGAGGAGAAAGTCCAGCTCAAGGACTACGGCGAAGCCCGGCAGATCACGTTGTTCGAGCACGGCAAGGTCGCCCTGCAGATCCTCACCTCCGACTTCGGCGCCTGCCCGGCGGAGATCCTGTCCTGGCTGAAGTCCCGGTGGCGGGAAGAGAACTTCCTCAAGTACGCCGGCGAGAACTACGGCATCGACAAGATCTGCGACTACTTCGCCAGCATCGAGACGAGCACGAAGCTGATCCGCAACCCCGCCCGCGACCAGGCGAACGCCGCCGTCCGCGACGCGGACAAGGCCCTCGCCGCCGCTGAGCGGGACCTGGCCGGGCTGCTCGCCGACCCGGCCATCACCCCCGCCGCCAAGAACACCCGCATCCCCGCCCTGCAGAAGAAGATCACCCGCGCCCGCACCGCACTGGCCGCCACCATCGCGGCCCGCCAGCCCATCCCCGCCAAGCTCCCCGCCAGCACCATCGACCCCGACGCCAGGGCCGCCCTGCTCCGCGCCGGGCGCCGCGGCCTGCAGATGGCCCTGCGACTCCTCGCCCACAACGCCGAGCACTGGCTATCAGGCCACCTCAACGCCTACCTCTGCGACGACGACGAGTACCGCGCCATCACCCGCGAGACCATCATCCGCGGCCTGGCCGGCACCATCACCCGGACCCCCGCCGCGATCACCGTCCAGCTCGACCAGCCAGGCTCCGCCCGCGTCGCCCGCGCCCTCGCACTCCTCATCCAGGAGATCAACGCCACCCCGCCCGCCATGCCCGGCGACAACCGCCCCATCACCTACCACCTCGCCCCCCGGCACGGCATTTAACCCCAGACGCACAGCCTTCGCCGGAGATCTGAGCACCCAGCTGTGACTTGCGCGTTTGCCGACGTGGGGTTCTGTTCCTCGACGCCTGAGGCTCTGCGTCCTCAAGCGAGTCGCCCGAGTTCAACCGGGAAGTGCATGACTACGCATCCAGAATTGGCAGATCTGGTTGATCCGTTGAGGCTAGACGATCGCTTGACCGTTTACGCCGATTCGGCGACGAAATTGTTCAGAGCCAATTACAATATGCTCGTCGTCACGCTACGCGACCGCGAGGAAGGGCAGGCCGAGCCTGCTGTGGCCTACCTGATCGCTGGGCGATGATGTGAGCTGCCGTTTACAAGAAGTACGGCCTCCTGCACCACGCACGCTAGCTGTACGGATGACGCGGGTTATCGCACTGATGGCCTGAAACGTGCCGGCCACCCGCCACCCCTCGGCGGCGTGGCTGTTGAGGTCCCTTTCGAGCTTGCCGGCGGTGAATGGCCCGCTGAGCACCTTGTATTCCATGTTCTGTCCTTTCACTCGAATCGAACTGGCTGGGTCAGCTAACTCGGAGTCTCACCGGCCTGGAGTCCGGACCGGCTGCCGTTTCGGACATGCCGTGCAGAGATGATCACGGTCTTGTGCCGGAGCGGTCACAGGGTCCTTCAGCGACCGGTACGGCCGGAGCCGGGGCCGAGGCGGCCGATGCGGGTGCGAGGTCATCGGGTGCGGGGGCGGCGGGGGTGCCGGTCCCGCCCTGGTCCAGGCGGAACGGCGGGTAGGCGTCGGTCATCAGGCGGCGTAGGCGATGACCCGCAGCACCCAGCGGTTCATGCCGATAACGAAGTCATAGAGCCCTTTCGGGTAGCGGCCCGCGACCAGCAGCGTGATCGCCGCGAAGCACACCAGCAGCCCGATCAGGCCGGCGGAGAGGGCATCGGCCGGCCTGGTCCCCGAGCCTCCGGGCGGGTGTAGGCGGCGCCGCCGGCGAACACCGCGACGATGGCGTATTGCGGGATCGCCAGCAGCCACCACTTGACCAGGACCAGGCCGCGGAGAGCCGCTGCGGGTACGGCGACGTCTGGCGTCGGGTAGGTCGGCTCCTCATCCAGGCTGAACGGCGGGTAGCGGTCGGCGCCCAGGGCACTGTAGGTGTAGTAGCGACCCGCCACGACCGCAGCACCCCCAGGTTGAAGCCGAACAGCGGGCGGGGTAGCGCGGTGACCAAGATCGCGAAGACGCGATGACGGTGACGACGGCGAACGCGATCCACGAGAAGACCAGCACGATGTAGTGCGGATCGCCAGCAGCCACTTGACCGCCGCGGCCAGCGGCTCAGCGGCTCATCCAGGCGCGCTTGCACCTGTACGGGGTAGCTCTGTTTCATGGTTTGTTCCTTGTTTTCTTCTCAATGCATTCGGATGCCGTGTCCATCCATGGCGCCGGTTCGACATAAGCCTGCGTTCGGGGCCTGAGGCGGACTGTGACGCTGGGGGCAGGAGGCTTAGCCGGCATATCGGCGGCGTATCGGCCGGTGCGGTGAGGCTGCCCGGGTGGCGGCGGGGCGAGGGCCGTACGGTGGAGGTCATGGAGGTCCGGCTGTTCGGCGAGCTCGAAGCCGTGGCTGCAGGCGTGCCTGTGCCGGTCCGCGGCGCCAAGCAGCGGGCCCTGCTGGCCCTGCTGGCGCTGCAGCGGGGGCAGCCGGTCAGCGCCGACCGGTTGATCGACGCGCTGTGGGGGGACGGGCAGGCCGCGAACCCGGCCAACGCCTTGCAGGCGCAGATCGGCCAGCTGCGCCGTACCCTCGGGGCGGCGGCGATCCTCACCACCGAAGCCGGCTATGCCCTCACCGCCGGACCCAACGAGGTCGACGTCATCCGCTTCGAGCAGCTGGTCGCGAAGGGCCAGCGGCTGGCCGCCGACGGCGAGATGGAGGCGGCGTCGGCCGCGTTGGGCGAGGCCCTCCGCCTGCGGCGCGGCGAGCCGCTGGCCGAGTTCACTTATTCAGGCATTTTTGATGCCGAACGGGCGCGGCTGGACGAGCTAACCCTGGTGGCGATCGAATCCCGGGCCGGAGCCGACCTGGGACTGGGGCGCCACAGTGAGCTCGCAGGCGAACTGGAGGCGCTGTGCAGGGCACACCCGCTCCGCGAGCGCCTGTACGAGCTGCTCATCCTCGCCCTGTACCGGAGCGGACGGCAGGCCGAGGCCTTGCGCGCCTGCACAGAAATCCGTGCTCGTCTGGTTGACGAACTCGGCATCGACCCCGGCCCGGCCCTGCGGGAACTCCAGGCCCGCATCCTGGCCCAGGACCCGTCGCTCGCCCCAGCCAGCGCCCCGGCCAGCCCGGCTCCGGCTCAGGTGGTCGCCCCGCCGAAAGCAGGCGACAACCTGCAAGATTCTCTGGTGCCTGTCCCCCTGCTCGAGACGAAGTTCTATGTCCCGAGGTCACGAGGTGGTCTGGTGCCGCGTCCGCGACTGATCGAGCGGCTGGACCGCGGGACCGCGTCGAAGTTGACGCTTGTCTCCGCACCCGCTGGCTTCGGCAAGACGACGCTGCTCACCGAGTGGCTGGCGGCGGGACCGGCCGCGCCGGCCGGTGAGCGGCTGGCCGCGTGGCTGTCGCTCGATCAGGCCGACAACGATCCCGCATCCTTCTGGACCTATGTGATCGCCGCGCTGCGGACGGCGGCATCCGGGGTAGGCGAGAGCACCCTGCCCCTCCTGCAGGCGCCCCGGCCGCCCCCCATCGAAACGGTGCTTACCGTTCTGCTTAACGATCTGGGGACCATCACGGCCGACATCGTGCTGGTGCTCGACGACTATCACGTCATCGACGCGAGCGATGTGCAGGACGAGATGGCGTTCCTGCTCGACCATCTGCCTCCCGGCCTGCACGTGGTGATCGCCAGCCGGGCCGATCCCGCGTTGCCGCTGGCACGATGGCGAGCGCGCGGCGAGCTGGTCGAGATCCGCGCGGCCGAGCTGCGCTTCACGCCCGATGAGGCCGCGGCGTACCTCAACGAGATAATGGGCCTGCGGCTGACGGCGCGGGACGTGGCCGCCCTGGAGGGACGCACCGAGGGCTGGATCGCCGCGCTCCAGCTGGCGGCGCTGTCGATGCAGGGACGAGACGACGTGGCCGGCTTCATTGCCGGTTTCGCGGGAGATGACCGCTACGTCGTCGACTACCTGGCCGAGGAGGTGCTGCAGCGTCAGCCCGATCGTGTCCAGGCCTTCTTGCTGCAGACCTCGATCCTTGGCCGGCTGAGCGGCCCGCTGTGCGATGCGGTCACCGGGCAGAGTGGTGGCAAGGCCATGCTGGAGGCGCTGGACCGCGCGAACCTGTTCCTGGTCCCGCTGGATGACCGCCGCCAGTGGTATCGCTACCACCATCTCTTTGCTGACATGCTGCAGGCGCGGCTGCTCGACGAGCAGCCCGGCCAGGTGCCGGACCTGCACCGGCGGGCGAGCGCGTGGTACCAGGAGAACGGCGAGCCGTCGGTGGCCATCGGCCACGCGCTGGCCGCCGGGGATTTCGAGCGCGCGGCGGACCTGGTCGGGCTGGCGATCCCGGCCATGCGCAGGAGCAGGCAGGAAGCCACGGTGCACGGCTGGCTCAAGGCGCTTCCCGACGAGGTGGTCCGCGTCAGGCCCGTGCTCAGCGTTGCCTGTGCCGCGGCGTTGCTGTCCGGCGGCGAGCTCGAGGGCGTTGAGGCCCGGCTGCGGGACGCCGAGCGGTGCCTGGACGCAACGACAGGTACCGGTGAGGGATCCCCAGCCCCGCCGGCGGAGATGGTCGTCGACGACGAGGAATTTCGCCGCCTCCCGGCCGGGATCGAGCTGTACCGTTCCGCCCTGGCCCTGGCTCGGGGCGATCTGCCCGGCACCGTGAGGCACGCCCGGCGGGTGGTCGATCTTGCGCCTGAGGCGGATCACCTCCTCCGTGCCGGGGCATCGGGCATGTCCGGGCTCGCGTTCTGGACGAGCGGGGATCTCGAGGCCGGGTACTCGGCGTATGCCGAATGCATGGCGGGACTGCGGCGGGCCGGGCACATCGCCGATACCTTCGGCTGCGCGATCGCGATGGCGGACATCCGGCTTGCGCAAGGTCGTCTCGGTGAGGCGATGCGCACCTACGAGCAGGCATTGCAGTATGCATCTGAGCAGGGCGGGCCGGTTCTGCGGGGAACGGCAGACATGTACGTGGGAATGAGCGAGGTCCATCGCGAGCGCGACGATCTGCAGGCCGCCACGCAGCAGTTGCTGCGCAGCCAGGAGCTGGGCGAGCACACCGGATTGCCGCAGAACCGGTATCGCTGGCGGGTCGCAATGGCCCGGATACGCCACGCTGAAGGAGATCTGGACGGCGCACTCGACCTGCTCAACGAGGCGGAGCGCCTGTATGTGGGTGACTACTTCCCCAACGTGCGGCCGGTCCCGGCATTGAGGGCACGGGTGCGGGTCGCGCAGGGCAGACTCGGTGAAGCGCTCGGCTGGGCGCGTGAGCAGGGCCTGTCCGTGGACGACGACCTCAGCTACCTGCGCGAGTTCGAGCACATCACCCTGGCCAGGGTGCTCTTGGCCCGGTACCAGGATGAGCGTGCAGAGGCCTCCGTTCACGAGGCGACCCGGCTCTTGGAGCGCCTCCTGCGGGCAGCGGAGGAAGGGGGGAGGACGGGACGCGTCATCGAGATCCTGGTGCTGCAGGCGCTCGCGCACCAGATGCTGGGGGACATCCCGGCTGCGCTTGTCTTCCTGCAGCGCGTGGTGACGCTGGCCGAGCCGGAGGGCTACGTCCGGGTCTTCATCGATGAGGGCCCGCCGATGGCTTCCCTACTGAGAGCGCTCGCGAAACAGGGGACCGCCGGGAACTATGTCCGCCGGCTGCTGGCCGCCGCGACCGAGACCGAGCACGACGGGCCCATCAGACAGGATTTGATCGAGCCGCTGAGCGACCGCGAGCTGGACGTGCTCCGGCTGCTCGGAACCGAGCTGGACGGCCCCGCCATCGCCCGCGAGCTCGTGGTGTCCCTGAGCACCGTGCGGACTCACACTAAGCACATCTATGCCAAGCTCGCCGTGACCAACCGCCGGGCCGCGGTCCGCCGAGCCGCGGAACTCGGCTTGCCCCCAACCCGCAACCGGCAACCCTGACCCGTCGATCACGGGCACGCGCCGCGGCCCCTTCGCTCAGATCATCACATCAATCCCCACATGTGGTGATGCCGTCTCACCACATCGGCTCCTAGCTTTCGATCAGACCTGCGAACGTTCCTGACGCCGCAGGGAAAGCAACAGCAAGGAGCACCATGAGCGAAATACCGGCCGGCCATTATGACAACCCGGGACGGTACGAGATCCGCCTCAAGGGGCACCTCGACACCCGGTGGGCCGCCTGGTTCGACGGGCTGACCCTCACCCACGACACCGACGGCACCACCATCATCCGTGGCCCCGTAGCCGACCAGGCCGCGCTCTATGGCCTGCTCCAGAAAACGCGCGACGTGGGCCTACCCCT
This sequence comes from uncultured Actinomycetota bacterium, assembly GCA_963771985.1. Classification (GTDB taxonomy): domain Bacteria; phylum Actinomycetota; class Actinomycetes; order Streptosporangiales; family Streptosporangiaceae; genus Trebonia. The sequence goes on from CAVYVO010000001.1 coordinate 12,461, forward strand.
GATCTCGGTCAATTACGTCGAACCCGGCCATCCCCCGATGCCCCCCATCGAGAACCGGTAACTCAGCCATCCGCGAAAAGGAGCCCGACATGGCGACCACCGTACAGACCCCGGCCACGAAAACGGCGCAAAGAATCCCGATGACCTCAACCAGGAAGACAGCGCTCGTCGCGGGCATCTTCTACCTGATTACCTTCGTCTCGATCCCCACACTCGCCCTCTACGGCCCCGTGAAGAACCACCGGGACTGGATCCTCAGCTCCGGCTCCCACACCGGGGTGCTCGTGGGCGGCTTCCTCGAGGTGATCGTCGCCCTGGCCGGAATCGGCACGGCCGTCACGCTGTACCCGGTGGTCAAGCGGCAGAACGAAGGCTTCGCGCTGGGCTTTGTCACCGCTCGCGTCCTGGAAGCCGCCATGATCTTCACCGGTGTCATCAGCCTCCTTTCGCTGGTGACCTTGCGACAGGACCTGGGCGGAGCGGCCGGAGCAAATGCGGCCTCCCTGGTCACCACGGGCGCGTCGCACGTCGCGATCTACAACTGGACGTTCCTGCTCTCACAGAGCCTCATGCCGGGCATCAACGCACTGCTGCTGGGCTCCTTGATGTACCGGTCCCGCCTCGTGCCCCGCATCATTCCCGTGATGGGACTCATCGGAGGCCCCCTGCTCATCATCGCCGTATTCGCAACGCTGTTCGGGCAGCACTCCTCCTTGACCGGGCTCGCCGTACTCCCGGTGATCCCGGTGGCTGCCTGGGAGTTCTCGCTGGGCGTGTGGCTGGCCTTCAAGGGCTTCAAGCCCTCCCCGATCACCGCTGGGATAGATGCGGCCAGCACGCCGCCCGCCTACCGCGACGCGGCCGTCTAACGCCGATTTTCACTAAGCGAATCGGCCCCCAGTCTGGGGTCAGGCGTGCTGGTAGCGGAGGTGCAGCTCGCCTGCGGGACATGGCGATCGTGGTTCACCATGTCTGTGATCAGCTGGTCGCCGCCACGGCGGGATGAGCCACTTCGCCGTGAATTACATGGATATGAGCTATCTCGCGACACTTCTGGCGCGCGGGGCACAGGCGATGTCATCCATAACGACGATGAGCAGTCAGCTTTACATGCCCCACTACTTGGTCATCCGCGGTGAGGCTCCCTGCAAAGCGCCTGCACAACGACGTCGGGTGGCGATCCGCCGCAGGCGCGGCCAGGGGTCGACTACTGGGCGCGAAAATCAGCGCTAACCCGTCGGCAACACGGCCGGGCCCTTTTTCAAGGGCCCGGCCGCTGTATGTGCAGGCCGGTGTGCCGGGCCGGAGCAGGCGACCAGCCCCGAAGACTCATCGGACACGCCTCACGGGCAAGATGGCGAACGCTCCGATGATGGCGCAGAGTCCGGCGACCATGTACAGCACGCTGTAGCTGCTGCCGCCGCTGCCGATCGCCAGGATGGCCGGCGCGATCGCCGGCGCGATGGAAAAGGGAAGAGCGCCGGCGATGTTGAACACGCCGAGATCCTTGGCGGCGTCGCGCTTGCTGGGCAGCACGTCCACCACGAGCGCGAGGTCCACGGCCGCGTACACGCCGAACCCGAGTCCGCTGATGGCCATACCGACCAGGAAACCGCTGAAGTGGCTGGCGATCGCGATCACGAACAACGCCAGGCCGTACACGATCAACGCGGTCAGGACGAAAATCTTCCGCCGGCCCGTCAGGTCTGAGAGCTTCCCGCCGATGAGGGAAGCGGCGACGAGGACGGCGGACTGAGCGAGTGTGCCCAGGAATATCTGCTGCGGCACATCGGCCTTGGCGGTGCCGATCTTGTCCAGCAGGTAGTAGGCCTGGTAGGTAACAAGGAACGCATAAGCCAGGACGAACATGAAGCGGCTGGCGAAAGCCCAGGAGAAGTCCGGGTTCTTCCGCGGGTTGACGTAGAACGTGCCGGCGAATTCCCGTATCGACCATTTCGGCTTATCCGCCGTGGCCAGTCGGCGATCGTTCAGGGTGACCGCGAAAAGCAGGACGAAAAACCCGCCGATCGCGCACGGGGCCAGGAACATGGTGAGCAGGCTGCCGGTGAACAGCTTGACCACGAACGCGCCGCATACCGACGCGATGGGCAGGCAGACACCCAGGACACCGGAGACTTGGCCGCGCTGGACGGACGGGACCTGGTCTGGCACCACTGCCACTATGGCGGCGAGCAGCGCGTTGAAGGACAGCTGGGTGATGCACCATCCGAGAAGCACGACCGGGATGCTGGGGGCCAGCGCGACGATTCCGATGCCGAGGGAACCGCCCGCCAGGCCGGTGACCATCCAGGGCCGCCGCATGCCCAGCGGCGACGTGGTGCGTCTCGCAGGACAGCCCGGACGGCGTCAGCCGAATCGGAGGTCAGGCCCGGACCCAGGCCCCAACCCTACGCCCCTGCTCAGTCAAGATCAGGGAAGCCGCGCCGGAAGCACTATCCACAGTCTCCCTGCCGAATCGGTATCGCTAGCTTTCCGGTCGCGGAAGGGATCGACGGCGTCCATATTGACCGTTTTCTGCGGCGGCTCGCAGTGACTTCTGGACGGGTGCCGGAGCGGCGGCGGCTGGAGTCGTGCGGTTAGGCTGGCTGGGCCGTGGCCGGGTCTGGGCTTGACAGCGCCGGCTCGCCGGCTGCGGGTGTCAGGCCGGCCAGCAGGCTGGCCGCCGCGGCCTGGAATCGCGCGATGTCGCCGTAGGGGCGGGCGACGAGCATCGCCCCTTCCAGGCCCCCCACGATCATGCGGGCGGTGTCCCGCGCGGAGCCGGCGAAGTGCAGGCTGCCGTCGGCACGGCCCTGCTCCAGGACGCTTTCCAGCCAGCTCTCGTTCTGGTCGAAGAACCTGATGACCGCGTCTTGCATCGGCTGCGGGAGGGTCTGGTATTCCGCGGCGAGCATGCCGCACAGGCACATCCTGCGGTTGCGCAGCACCTGCAGGTACAGGCCCGCGTAGGAGCCCAGCCTGGCGCTGGCAGTGCCGTCCGCGGTGCCGGGACTCGCGAGAGCTCCCATGAAGCGGTCGGCGTAACGGGCGATGAGCGCCTCGCCGAGGGCGGCCTTGCCGGCGAAGTGGTAGTGCAGGGCGGCCTTGGTGATGTGCAGCTCGGCTGCGATGTCGGCGTAGCTGAAGCCGTTGAACCCGCGGACCTGGACCAGCCGCTCGGCCACGTCCAGGATCCGCGAGGCCGTGCCGGCATCATCGCGCACGCGCCCGGCGGCCATGAAACCCTCCGCAGTCCTTGACGCCTGACCTATCAGTAAGTCAGAATCTGACCTATCAATAGGTAAGTATACCGGGGCCACCGTGCAACGCCGGGGGCCGATATAGACAAAAGAACACAAGAGCTTCCAGGCACCCGACGAGACCCGCGAGTTCCCGCGCGGCCGCGCCGAGATCCTGAACGTCGGCGGCGGGCAGGCCGGCCGGCTGGTCTTCCAGCCCGGCTGGCGCTGGCCGGATGACGTGAAGCCGATCGCCGGCACTGCGGGGTGCCGCACTTCCAGTACCACGTCAGCGGACGGCTGGCGATCCGGATGGACGACGGCGCCGAGTTTATCGCCGGCCCCGGAGACATAACCGCACTGCCCAGCGGCCGCGACGCCCGGGTCGCCGGCGACGAGCCGGTCGTTACCATCGACTGGGCCGGCGCGGGCGCCTACGCCAGGCAGCCGGGCGCACGCAAGTCAGGAAACGCGGAACTCAGGAACACAGCCGGGGCCGGTCCCGGCGCAATGGAGGGGAGACCGCCATGTCCCGGAAGATGATCGACTGCCGCCAGGTGCCCAGCGAGATCGGCTGCACGCTCACCATCGCGGGCGGCGAGGAAGAGGTCCTCGACGCCGCGGCAGCGCATGCCGTCGCCAAGCATGGCCACCAGGACACCCCCGAGCTTCGGGAGATGCTCCGCGGCGCGCTGCAAGACGCCGAGCCTGCGCTGGCATGAGGACCGCGAGCCAGTCCAGGCTCGACGACGCAGCCGCCGTCGTCCGCCAGTTCAACGCGGCCTGGAACGACCACGATCTCGCCGCGGCGCTGGCCCTGACCAGTGACGACTGCGTGTTCGAGGCGACTTCGCCGGCGCCCGACGGCCAGCGCTACGTCGGCCACGCGGCCATCGGCGCGGCCTGGAAGCCGATCTTCGAGGATGTGACGAGCCGGTTCACCGTCGAGGATTCGTTCACCGCGGGCGACCACGTCGTGCAGCGCTGGCGATACGACTGGGGCGACGGCCACGTGCGAGGCATCGACGTCTTCACCGTCCAAGACGGCAAGGTGACCGAGAAGATCGCGTACGTAAAAGGCTAGCGCGGATTTCCACACAGGAGGTTCGGGGCAACTGCTGGCCGCGAGCTTGAAGTGAAGGAACGCTTCTGACGTGCAGGAATGCATATCCATGGCGGGCTGTCGTCCAGTGATACAGGGGGCGATCTCGCTGCGCAGAGACCCCATCGCGTCTGTTATCGAGCCGTTACTATTACGCCGGGCTTGCCATGGACGGCAGATAGTGACGGCATTCAGGCACGGAACGTGCGATCGGGGCTGTTTCCGGGCATGACGTCCGACTGCGGTCCTGGGTTCAGGAAGGCGATCCGCGAGGCCGTGGCAGGGAGATCGCAGCAACGGCTACAGGCGGCTCCGTACCGGCCGGACCGGCTGACCTGGGCTGATCCGCCAACTGCGGGCCAGTGATCAGCCACGAGCAAGGGTCGAATTAGCTGTGCGGAAATCGGCGCTAGCGGCCCGCATAGACAGCGTCGCCCGGCAGCGAACCCAGCGGCCAGTGTCCCCGGCCGCAAGCTGCAGCCGTCGCGCAGAATCCCCAGATCTGGGCGGCGATTGTCTCCACCGGTATCAAACCGCTGTGCCCGCAGATCGGCGGTTCACGGCGACTTTGATGTCACGATCAGCGATATCCGCCTCACCTGCTCTGCCCAGCCAGACGGCGGTTCGCCACACGCGGCTCCGGGTCGGCCGACGATCGGGGGCGCCGGGGCGCTGGGGCTACCGGTGGGAGCGGCGCGGCCGGAACCTGATCCAGACCAGGACGGCGACGGCCACTACGAGCAGCCAGGGGGAGAACAAGAGGTGCACGGCGAAGCTGAGGACGGCCAGGGCCACGATGGCCAGCAGGACGAGGGCGATGATGGCGGGCATGATGATCGGTCTCCGTTCGGGCACGGCTGTTGCGGTTCAGGATTTAGCGGAAGCGGTCGCCGCGGTCGGCGAGCCAGGCCGCGGCGACCGACTGGTCGTCGCCGTCGGCGGGGATCAGCAGCCAGGCGGCGATGTAGAGGGCCGCGCCGGCACCGGTAAACAGGGCCAGCGCCGCGATGATGACCCGCACCAGCGTGACGTCGGCGTTCAGGTAACGGGCGATGCCGCCGGCCACGCCGGCCAGCATCCTGTCGTCACCGGACCGGCGCAGTTGGCCGGCCTCGGGCTGGTCAGTGAAGGTGGCGGACCGGGCGTCTGCGGTGATTGTGCTCATACTTCAAGGCTGCCGCCGACGATGGCCGCCGTCGATCGGGATCTGCCCTGGTTCCCACCCTGGCGCGCCCCCTAGAAGGCATCGGGATCATCCCTGATCGCGGCCAGGAGACGCCCGCGTGGCCAATGTCCCGCCATGGGCCTCGCGGAACCAGCCGGTGCCCTGTTCCGCCCGGGGAGCGCGCCATACCGTCGGCTGCCCCTCGACACCGGTAGGCCGCTGGCGAGGTGCCCGCCATGGGCGGGTCCTTTTCCAGCGACCCCCGGTCCGAACCCCGCGGGCTGTAGGGTGGGCCGCCAGCGAGGTGCCAAAGTGGCCCTTTTCTGACGGCCTCCCTCCGAACCGGACTTGCTCGTTTTCCGAGCATCTCGGCTCTCCAGTGCTCATCGTGGTTGCCGTGGAGGGCTTCCGCTGTGGATGCCCTCGTGGCATGCGCGGCAGACGACGAGGGTCTTGCGGCGGCGTGCTGCCATCCGCCTGGCCCATTCGGGCGGGTTGCCCTTCCCGTTGCGGTTGAGGTCCTTCAGCGCCCGGATGTGGTGCACTTCGACCTGCTTCCGCGACCCGCATAGCTCGCACTCGTCGGCCAGCAGCCGCTGGACGATCTCGGAGCGTGCGCTCCAGACGCGGGCGGGGTCGTCGTTGAGGGGCCGTGGGGTGGTGTCCCGTGCCAGGGAGATGCCGCCCCATTGCGCGACCAGCGGCGGTTTCCCGTCCCGGTCCACCGTGACCTGAAGGCCCCGGCGGGGTCCGTGCCCGGTGTCGAGGACGGCACGGTAGCGGCGGTAGACCGCAGGGACGCTGATCCGGTACTTGCGGGCCAGCGTCTTGGTCAGCGACCGCTCCATGACGTACTTCAGCCGTCCGAGCCTGTGGCGGTTGAACGCCAGCCGGTAGTACTCCGCGACTCCCCGGAACTCGGACTGGAACTGGGCGACGATACTGAAATCGGTATCGACGGTCCGTTCCGTCCGCCGGACCGGCTTGCCCCGGTGCAGGCAGGGCGCGCACTTGGCACGGATGACACCGGCGGGCACCTTCAGCCCGGTCCCCGCGTTGATGCTGCGGTGACCGCGATGATCGCGCTTGTCGCCGGCGTGCATCACCACCATCTCGTAGCCGAGGAACCGGGCGGCCTGCGTCCGCCCGTGGGTGATCAGGGTCTTGGCCGGGGACAGCTCCAGCTTGAGCTGCTCGCGCAGGAACCGCCCGATCTCGTCCTTGATCTCCCCGGCTTCCTGCCGGGGGCCGGTGAAGCCGAGCACCCAGTCATCGGCGTAGCGGCAGTACTTCAGCCGCCGGTAGCCCGGATCGCCGGGGTCGCGGGAGGGCATGGCCTTCATCTGCCTGCGCAGTGCCCGGCCAGCCTCCCGTTCCCCTTGCTGCTCCAGGCGGCAGGCCTGCTGCCATAGCCGCATGTAAGGCCGGCAGGGAGTGCGTCGTGCTCCCCGGTTACGGGCAGGGAGGATGTCTTGCTCGATGAACCTGTCCAGCCGGTCCAGGTAGACGTTCGAGAGGACGGGCGATGCCACGCCCCCAACGCAAAAGGCAACTTCTGCTTCGAGGCTACGCTGGGTTACCGGCGGCTGGAGCGCGGCCGGTGAGCGCCGGGGTGCCGGCCGGGCCGCTGGAGTCGGATCCGGGTGGGTTCCTGCCCGGGGAGGAGCGGTCTGCGATCCTGGCGGGTGTCCTGGACGGCGTCGAACTGGGTGCCTGGGACCTTCGGATCGTCGGCTGGCTGTGCGGGCTGGACATGTCGACGGCGCTGACGATCGCGTCGCTGATCGCGCGGGCGCGGGAGACGGGGCCGGGCCGGTGGGCATGATCATGGGGCAGGCTGGGGGCTTCCGCCCGCCACTGGACATTATCTGTAGTATTTTCATGTCATGCCTGGGGATCGCCGCGCGGGTGCCGCGGAGCACGCGGCGCACGTCAACGAGGCCGCCGTCCTGTTGGAGGCCGGGACTCCGGCGGCTGAGGCGGCCCGCGTGCTGGCCGGGCGGCTGGGCTGCTCGCAGCGCCAGGCGCGCCGCTACGTCAGCCAGGCCGCTGCGGGCGGCCGGGTCCCGGTCCCCGAGGAGGGCACGGTGTTCACGGTCCGGCTTCCGGTCCGGCTGGCCGCTGCGGTCCGGGAGCACGCCCGCGCGTCCGGCCGCACGGTCTCGGCGGTCGCCGCGCAGGCCCTGGAGGAGTTCCTCGCCCGTGCTCACGGGGACCGTCCGTCCAGGTGAGAAAGCTGGCGGTGGAGACGGAGCTCGTCTTCTCCCGCCATGCCGCCGCCGGAATGTCAGTGGCCTACGCGATATTGGTGCCGCAGCGGCGGGCCAGGACCGCCGCCCCGGCGGCGGAAGGAGGAGACGATGACGGCAGCGGCGATCTACGCCCGGGTGTCCAGCGCCCGGCAGGCGAAGGACGAGACGATCGGCTCCCAGCTCGCCGCCCTGCGCGACCACGCCGTGACCAGCCGGCTTGAGGTTCCGGAAGAGTGGGTGTTCGCCGACGAGGGCCACTCGGGGGCGACGCTGGCGCGTCCGGCGCTGGAGGCGCTGCGGGACCTGTGCGCCCAGGGCTGCCTGGACATCGTGCTGGTCTACTCGCCGGACCGGCTGGCCCGCAAGTTCGCCTACCAGGCTCTCCTGATCGAGGAGCTCGCCCGCTGCGGCACGAGAGTGGAGTTCGTGAAGGGCCCCAGGGGCGACAGTCCCGAGGACCAGCTGCTCATCCAGTTCCAGGGCATGTTCGCCGAGTACGAGAAGGCCCAGCTCGCCGAGCGGTACCGGCGCGGCAAGGCCTGGCGGGCGAAGACCGGCAGCGTCAACGTGCTCGGCGGTGCCCCGTTCGGCTACCGCTACGTCCGCAAGACCCCCGAGTGCGGGGCCCGCTACGAAGTCGTCCCCCACGAGGCCGTGCTGGTCGCCGAGATGTTCCGCCGCTACGCCGACGGCGGCGCCTCGATCGCGGACCTGCGCCGCTGGCTGACGGACGAGGGGGTGCCCACCCGCACCGGGAAGGAACGCTGGGACCGCAGCGTGATCTGGGGCATGCTCCGCAATCCCGCCTACGCCGGCACCGCGGTCTTCGGCAAGACCAAGATCGTCCACGAGCAGCCCGGCCTGAACCGCACCGCCCGGCTCGCCGGGCGCACGGTCCCGCGGCCGGTGAAGACAGTGGACCGGCCGCGGGAGGAATGGACCGGCATCCCGGTCCCCGCCCTCATCGACGAGGAGACGTTCGACCGGGCCCGGCAGCGGCTGGAGGACAACAAGCGGTTCGCCTCCCGCAACAGCAAGGTCCCGTCCCTGCTGCAGGGCCTGGCCGCCTGCGCGTCCTGCGGCTACGGCTACTACCGCACCTCCACCACCACGACCTCCGGGAAGAAGATCTACTACTACCGCTGCCTCGGCTCCGACGACTACCGCTACCAGGGCGGGCGCGTCTGCGCCAACAAGCCCGTCCGCGCCGACTACGCCGACGCGGTCGTCTGGGACCACGTCACCGCCCTGCTCGCCGACCCCGCCCTCATCCGCGCCGAGATCGGCAAGAGGCTGGAAAGGGCACGGACGTCGGACCCGGTCACCAAGAAGCGCGGCCAGCTCGAGCAGGCCCTCGCCAAGACCACGACATCGATCAGCTCGATGGTCACCGCGTTCTCCGAGCAGCTCGTCACCATCGACGAGCTCCGCGCCCGCATGCCCGCCCTCCGCGCCCGCGAAACCGGGCTCCAAGACCAGATCGCCGCCCTCGACGCCCAGGCCGCCGACCGCGACGCCTACCTCAGGCTCGCCGGCGACCTCGAGGGCTTCCTCGCCGGGCTCCGGCAGAACTCGGCCACCGCCACCACCGAGGACCGCCAGCGCGTCCTGCGCGCCCTCGTCCAGAACATCCTCATCGGACCAGAGAAACTCACCATCCGCCACCGCATCCCGGTCCGCGAGCACGCCAGCGGCGGCAGCCACGACACCACAACCGACACGGAGGGTGACATGCGCGAAAGTTCGCTGTTGCGTTGGGGGCGTGACCGTGCCGCCTTGCGGAACGCCGCTGAGCGTGTCACGATAGTCCCAGTCTTCGAGGTACCCGGCTTTAAGTATGTTCCGTATCAGCCGGAGAAACCGGTTGTCCTGGATTTTCTCCGCGAGTATTCCTAGCAAGATCTCGTGATCGAGACTGCCGAAACAATCGCTGATATCTCCTTCGATAAACCAGGCGGTCCCGGTCCAGGTGTTGTTTATCTCCCGCAGCGCGGTGTGACATCCCCGGTATTTCCGGAACCCGTGCGAGCTGTCCGAGAACTGCGGATCGTAAATTGCCTCCAGCAGCAGGCGGACGACTTCGCCGACCAGTTTATCGGACCATGTCGGCATGCCGAGAGGGCGAAGTTTACCGTTTTTCTTCGGTATGTAGACGCGGCGGACCGGCGAGAACCGGTACCGTTCATTCCGCATCAGCCCTATGATCTGTTCGATCTTTTCCCCGGACATGCCGTCAGCGGTTTCCTCGGTGGCCCCGGGCGTCATCGCGCCCTTGTTGGAGTAGATGTTCCCGTACGCCGCCAAATACAGATCCGCATTGAACATCTGCCTGTACAACTGCGTGCACGGCAGGCCCTTCCTGCCTCGCTCGCGGAGAACGCTCAGCACCACTTCAGCCGTCTGCATTGCGCATCCTTCATGGTCATGACGTTCATCGCCTGTGCCCCTTCGCCCTGTGGTCCGTTATTAGCGGTCTCCAGATTGTGCGGACGTTACCCCGCCGACTACATACGGGCACTCCGTCGCCGTAGGACTCGCGTCCCTTAGGCGATCCCATGTTCACACTGCTATACGTGGTAGCACGACTTAGGCGTCCCGTCCGTCTCCTTTAATGCCCTGACAGGGCATCGCTCCTGCACCCCGGAGGATTGCAGCGGGCTAATCGCAATCCCGCCGCAGGGGCCGGTGCCGGTTTCAGGCGTCTTTCCGGCAGGCGCCATATTTCGCCTTCTGGAGACTGGGCTTCAGGTAATCCGACTTTCACCTTATCGTGCGGATCTCCCGGCACGTCACCCCATACGCCTGGGCATGTCTGCCGGTTTCCTGGCATGCTATTTTCCCTTTATTGCGCTTTCGCGCTCCGGTTAGCCATTAGATCCAGAGATTATTCCTCTCATCTCTGCCCGCTGAGCGGGCTATATAACAGCACGCCTCATGGCGCACCGACTACTACGGGGCCTGTGTCACCGTAGGGCTCGCGCCCCGTAGGTGATCCCGCGTTCGTCCCTGCAATACGTGACAGCGTGACGTAGGCTCCCCACTCATCTCCTTAAACACCCTCACTGGGCGTCGCCCCGCATCCCGGAGGGTGCGCTGGCCCCGCATAGATGCCAGCGCAGGATGCGGCGCCGGTTACAGGCGTCTTTCCGGCGGGTGCTCATTTTCACCTGCTGGAGATTAGGGTTCAGGCAATCCAGCTTTTAGCCATATCACGCGGGTCCCGTAACACGCCGCCCCACACGCCTGGGCGCGGCCGTTACTTTCCTGGCATGCTATTGTTCCCTTCCGGTTTCCCTTCCAGGTAAGCCATCAGACCCAGGAACCTCCCTTCGAGTCCCTCCCGGCTGAGCCGGGGATATAACAGGGCGCCTCGCGGCGCAGCAGCGGCAGAAGAGTGCGTCATCCCGGGATGGGCGGTCCTGCGGATGTGCCACCTGGCCTGAGAAGGGCGAGGCGTGGTTGTACCGTGCCCGGCATGCGCTCCCCAGAGGTCGAGAGGACAAGGGGAAGTCATGGACTTCCAGCATTCGGGTGAGATCTGGCGTGACTTCCCGGAGCTAGTTCCCTGGGTCATGCTCGCCGACGGGATCACGCACGACGTCGCGGCCAGCGATCACGTCGCCAGATTTACCGCCATCGCGAAGTCCCGGCTATCAGGGGCGACGGAAAGCGATCTGCCCGAAATCCAGGCCTGGCGGCGAGCCTTCACAAGGATGGGGCCCAAGCCGACCCAGTACCGGTGCGCCTCGGAGGCGCTGCTGCGGCGCTTCCGCAAGGAGGGAACCCTCCCGCAGTCGCACCCGCTCGTCGACATATGCAACGCCGCTTCCCTTGCCTTTGCGATCCCGGTGGCCGTCTTCGACATCTCCAAGATCACCGGCCGCCTGGAGGTACGGTACGCAGATGGCGGCGAAGACTACCTGACGTTCTCCGGCCAGGCAGAGCATCCCAGCCCTCGCGAGGTGATCTTCGCGGACCAGGCGGGACAGGTGCACGCCCGGCGATGGACGAACCGGCAAAGCGGCCTGTCGGCCGTCCAAGCCCCGACGGCCACCGCGCTGATCGTCGCCGAGGCCATGCACGCCTCGGCGCCATCGGACGTGCCGAGCTCATCGCGGCTGTCGCTGAGGAACTGAACGCCATCTGGTCCATCACACCGGTGGCCACCATGCTCACCCCGTCCGCGCCGCGGTTCACGTTCCGGAAGTAACCAGTGCGATCGCGTCCTATTCCAGCCAGCACGGGTCACTCGTGTTTCGCAGTTATGCGGCTGCTGCTAGCCATGCTGCCAGGACTTGCCGGGTTTGGTCGGGGGTGGGTTGTGCTGGCGAACCCGCGGAAATTCTGGCAGTGATCAGGACGCGGCGCAGCGCGGTCAGCATCCCGGTCACGGTGCGGCGCCGGACCTGCCCGGCCAGCCCCGCCGCCAGCCCGCAGAACGTGGCGAACGACCGGGCGGTGAAGCACGGCCGCGGCGCCCCCGGCAGCACCGCCAGCGAGGCGGGTAGGGTCGGCTCAGGAAGCATCGGCGGGTCTCCTCACACGAGGCGGTATTCAGCACTCCGATGCCTCCGCACTTAGCTCACCGGATCAACGCGCCAGCCGCCCGTACCCCGGTCGCCGAAAACATGTTCCCCAGCCTGGCGCCCGCCCGCAACAACAGCCCCCGCCGCCCCAGAACCGGGAAACACCAGCGGTCATATCCGGCAAGTCATCCGTCCTGGTACTGGCAGAATTCCTCAGGTCCTGACGAAGGCTTGGGGCAGGCGGTTAAGGAAGTGGGCGTTGTCGTGCACACGTACCAGGGGGAGACGTCCGGGTCCCAGGCCGAATCGCCGGCGCTGTTGTAGGCCAGGATCTTGAAGCACATGTACGTGCCCGGCGACAGCCCGCCCCAGGTATAGCTCGTGCTGTCGGCCCCGACGTCCGTGCTGGTCACGCCGTTGCTGATCTCGAACCCCGTCTGGTCGGTCGAGTTGACCTGCCAGCTCAGCTCGATGTCGTTCGCGTCCGCCGCGGTGGCCGTCACGTTCGACGGGGCGGCGGGCGCAGAAGTTCCCGGACCCGAACTCCCTGGCGTTGTCGTGCACACGTACCAGGGGGAGACGTCCGGGTCCCAGGCCGAATCGCCGGCGCTGTTGTAGGCCAGGATCTTGAAGCACATGTACGTGCCCGGCGACAGCCCGCCCCAGGTATAGCTCGTGCTGTCGGCCCCGACGTCCGTGCTGGTCACGCCGTTGCTGATCTCGAACCCCGTCTGGTCGGTCGAGTTGACCTGCCAGCTCAGCTCGATGTCGTTCGCGTCCGCCGCGGTGGCCGTCACGTTCGACGGGGCGGCGGGCACCGGTTTCCCCGGATGCCCCAACTGCGTCCGCGTCGGCGACGGCGAAGATCCCGACTGCGAGGTCTGCGTCAGCGACGGTGAGGTCCCCGGTCCCGTGTTCGGCGAATGCCGGGCCGGCGAGGGTTGGAGCGAGACCTGCTGCACCGCCGCCGCGGGGTGAGTCGATGCGGTGGGCCGCGGCGAGCCGGTGGCGGCGAGCGCCGCGGTTGCCGCCGCGACGGCGATCACGGCGCTCGCCGCGATCGCGGCCTTGACCGCGCTGATGTGACGGAGTTTCGTGCGCCGGCGCAAGGAGACCTGCTGCACGGTGGCGCCTTGCACCGTAGGCGGTGCGCCGGAGGGCCACAGTGCCGCCAGCAGCAGCGCTGCCTCGCCCAGGTGCGACCGGCCGCGCTCGTACCAGTGCCGGCCGTACGCGCCTGATGCGGCCATATTGAGTTCGGCGACAAAGGTGGTGGCGTCGGTGGGCCGGTATGCGGGGTCCTTGGCCATCCCGACGGCTACCAGCGGCCGAAGTTGTTCGGGCAGCGGGTCCAGGGGCACCGGTGCGGAGCGATGCTGGCGGAGCAGGTCGTCGGTGTCTCCGGTAAAGGGCGGGCGGCCGGTCAGGCACTCGTAGAAAGTGACGGTGGCCGCATAGATGTCGGTAGCCGGGCTGGCCGGTGCGCCAGACATCTGTTCTGGCGCCGCGTACGCCAGGGTGCCCGCCGGGACCGGGTGGTCACCGGTGCGCGCCGCGATGCCGAAGTCGGTCAGCTTGCTGACGCCGTTCCCGTTGACGAGCACGTTTTCCGGCTTGTAGTCCCGGTGCACGACACCGCGCCGGTGCGCCGCCGCCAAGCCCAGCAGCGAGCCCTGCAACACGGCCAGCGCGGCCTCCGCGGTGGTCTTGCCCTGAAACCTCAGGATCTCGCGCAGCGAGACCCCGCCGACAAGTTCCATCACGATCGCGGCGCCGGACGGCGCTTCGACGTATTCATACAGCCGGACGACATTGGGGTCGTCCAGGGCGGCCAGCACCGCCGCCTCGCCACGGAACATCTCGGCGAATTCGGGGTCGGCCAGCAGGTCATGGCGCAGGTACTTAATCGCTACCAGGGTGCCCGACGCGTCGTGCCTGGCCAGCACCACGTCGCCGAATCCGCCTGAGCCAATCCTCTTCAGCTCGGTGTATCCGGGAACCTTCCACTCCGGCATGTCGATCCGCCCCCCTTGGCGGCGTCAGCCCGGCCGCAGGGCCGGGCACCGCGTCCGATGGTCCAGGTCCGATGTCCAGGGACACGGCGGGCTGCTGCCCGCTAATGACAGAGATTCATGGGCAACTGACCGCCACAGCTGCCGACGCCGCCCCCTGGTCAGGGCCGAGGACTTGCAAGGTGACCATCTGCGACGCGGTGCCGTGGCCCTGGCCCTCGACCGCGACAGTCACGTACACAGCGTGCTGCCCGGCCACCACCGACTGGCTGAGCGGCTGGGGCGGCTGCGGGTCCGAGCGGAAAACCCACTGGTAGGAGACCGTCCCGGCCGAGCCATTGGTGGTGATCCGGCCGGTCACGTCCACCCCGCAGCCGTTGCTCGCCTGCTGGGTTATCGCAACGCCGGTCACGCGGAACGGCGTGTGATGGAAGCGCGCATACAGCAGCACGCCGCTGGCCGCGAGCAAGATCGTGGTGAGCGCCCAGCCCAACAGTCGGCCCAGCCGAGCCCGGCGCCGGGACGGCTTGCCCGGGCCGCTGGTACGCCAGATACGCTCGGCCGTCAGTTCGGCTTGGCCTGCGGGCGGGGCGGCCGGCACCCCAGGACCGTACCTGACGATTTCCGACGGCCGGCCGGTCCGCCAGGCATGCTCTGGCGTCTGCGCGGTCGGGCCTGCGGGCACAGCGGGCACTCCAGGACCGTGGCTTACGGTGTCCGTCCGCGCGTAGGGCGGCGCCACTTCTGTGGGCGCGTGGGGCGGTACCGCTTCCGTCGGTCCCCGATCTGGCGGGTTGGCCTGATCATCCAGGCCCGGCAGGGTCCGCGTCGCCTCATCATCAGTTGCCCCAGCCGACGGCGCAGGACCAGGCTCAGATGACCCGTACCGCATCTGGTCCACCTCGCGCTTAAGTGATGCGCTGTTTCGGCATCACAACAAGCGGACTTCAAATTCGGACATAAATGCCGTCCCCCCTGGCCGTCCTAGCGGCCACTCATTATTTTCCTGCTCGGTCGGGCGGGCGGTTCGGTCCCCGCGCGGCTGCGGCCCTCCCGGTGCCGCCCCGCCGGGGCGGCCGCAAAGCTGAGCATCCCAGTCTTACACCAGAGCATCATCAGGTCAATGGCTACATCGCCGTCATATAAATGATCAATCCGGAGTCCGCCATCCCTTTCGCTGGCTAGATAGCGTGCATATCTGCCGGCCGGCGCCGACGCTGCCGGGCAGGCCCCGCACGCACCAGTGACCAGAAAGAACCGGGTAATTACTGTGCATTTTGTGATCAAATCGGACGGATCGCATCCAGCATGACTGAAAGGCATGGCGGGAGGTCGGGAATCGCGATGCGTGCACAGCGTCCTCCCGGCAGGACAATTTTGAGTCGCGTCTAATCGGCGTTCTAGCTACCGCTATGCACGGCAAAGGGAAGCCGCAATCCGGAACTACGATCGAACTCGCCCGATCGCGAGGAATATATCCAGCCGACAAATAAGTATGTGTACATAACACGCTCACATCGGCAGATCCGGACGTTTGCCAGCCAACGGCCATGTCGCAGCCTCGCTCAGATCGATCAGTTCAGCGCGGCGCCAGACCGGCGCTGCGCAAACCAGGTGGCCACCAGAACGGCGGGACTGCGCGCGTTCTCCTCGACCTCTGCTGTCACTGAGCGTGATGCCCGTGATCAAGAGCTCCCGAGGTCTGCATTCAGAAGGGGGGTGGGTAGCGGTCATCAACAGTCGGCGGTCGAGCTCTCAACAGGCGGCACCCCGGCCACGGGACAGCCGTGTTGCGCGTGACCTGGCGCGCGATATGCGGCAAAATAGTGCGCTTCCGCTGGCACGCGATCATGGATAATTATGCAACTGTCAACCCGGTCCGGCCGAACAGCCGTTGACGGCACCCACAGCCTGGCCGGCATCACGGTATTCACCGCCGACGCGGCCGCCGCCCGCTAGTACCCGCTGTCCGGGAAACTCATCGGCCACACCGCCTTCTGCAACCTCGGCAACGGCGACGGGGTACACGAACGGCCGCCCGCCATCCCCCTCGCGGCGGTAAAAGACCAGATCCTTCTTCCATAACGAACCGTGGCGCCTGCCCGGCCCTCCAGCACGCCTCCAGCGGAGCCGGGCCGGCCATCAGGCAGGGGCCCTGCCCTCTCAGGCCCGGAGCAAGAAGAGCCATCTGCGGATAAAGCCCTGCCAGCCAGCCCACAGCCACAGCGCGAACAGCGCCCACCGCCCGGCCGGATAGCGCAGTATCACCCGGACGACGTCGCTGAGGCTGGGAACGCCGGTCACCCCGGCCAGGGCCAGGCCCTCCCAGGCGAACAGGGCGCCGAACAGAACCGCCCAGGCGAGATAGCCGATAAGCGGATACCGTGCCATGCCGGCCTCCCGGGACGGGAGTAGCTCCCCAGGGACTGGCGGCTGGCAGGCCGGGCGGCCGCGCTGTCGCCGCAGCCGCCCGGCGAGCCATGACGCCGCGGCGAACACCGGCGCAGCGAGTCCTATCAGCAACGCGATGCCAGTAACCGCGCTTTCCAGGAACTCGGACCCGGCCCGCGCGATCGCGTAGTAATAGGCAACCACGACGGCCATCAGCAGCAGGTACCCCCCGGCGACGGTGCCGGTCACGTGCCAGGCCAGCGCGGCCCAGCCGCTGCGACGCCGAGAGCCTGCCGGGCTGGCTCCCGGCGGCTGCCCAGGCCCAGCCTGCGTGACTCGTGGCCGGTACCGGCGGCGCAGGCCGAAGGCAAGCGCCGACATGAGGATCAGGTAACCGGCGGCCATCGGCACCAGCGCCTGACGGTCCGCCGAGGCGGCGAGCACAGTCAGCGGCTCCAGCGGCACGGCACGTTCTCCGTCTCAGGCCCGGAGCAAGAAGTGCCAGCCGCGGATAAAGAAGTGCCAGCCAGCCCACAGCCACAGCGCGAACAGCGCCCACCGCCCGACCTGGTAGCGCATTATCGTGCGGAAGACGTCGCTGAGGCTGGGAACGCCGGTCACCCCGGCCAGGGCCAGGCCCTCCCAGGCGAACAGGGCGCCGAACAGAACCGCCCAGGCGAGATAGCCGATAAGCGGATACCGTGTCATGCTGGCCTCCCGGCAGCCGAAGGATCGCGCTAGCGCATCTCCGCGGCCTGGGACATTAACCGAACGGGGACGATGCGGTTCCGTGCCGCGCCAGACGTTACGCTCATTGTGCCGCGCCCGCCGCCTGTTGCTGTCGGCCGGGATTACCTGCGCTCGTGGCCCTGCTTACGTAAGAGGCCCAAATAGAGGCGGACGGCTCCCTGGTCATCATCATGAGCGCTTCCGGGATCACCCTGTCCGCCGGCCAGCTCGCCCTCCGGGCGAGCCTTGTTGCGCGTGACCTGACGCGCGCTATGCGGCATGAGCGCGCATTCCCGTACGGGACGGTCATGAATAATCATGCAGTTGGCATCGGCCAGGCGGCTTCGGCGCATCCCTGGTGGATCATTGGCTGCGCGCACGCCGGGGCTTCGTCCGAGGTTCCTCACCGGGCTCTGGCGTAACGCACACATTACGACGGATGCGGCGCTGCTCTGGTGAAACCCCCTCTGACTAACTGGGCTCGTATGCCGGGGCGGACCACATCCCGTGCCCGGAGCGGGCTGTACAGTGCCGTCCCGCACGATGTAGCGTTCAGGGGCCCGGCCGGGAGGGGGGCAGTCAACCCTGGGGGGGTTCCGACATGAGTGTCACCGTTATTATCCGTTTCCCTGTTTCCGATGTCGCCAAGGCCGTCGAGGGCATGAGGGCCCGGGCATCGCTCCTGGAGAAGATCACGGAGAGCAACAAGGACTCGGGAAATGTTCACCACCGAGTCCTCACGGGTGACGGAGAGCTCGTCGTGCTCGACGAATGGGGAACCGCGGAGCAGTTCCAGAGCTTCTTTGAGGGGAGCTCGGATGTCCAGCAGGTCATCTCTGAGCTCGGTGTCGCGGGCCCTCCCACGGTATCTGTGTTCAGCTCGGTTGACGTGCCCGGCACTTTCTGAAGGGCCGCCGAGCCGGACTTGGTGCCGTCGCTGGATGCATGGCAATGCCAGGCCGCGAATCTTCGCAAAGCGATTAGGCCGGCCCGCATAGCTGCGACTGCAAATGCCGGGCGGCGGGCGGCCAGCGCAATGGCCTTGCCTTAAGTGATCATGTGCGGGCTGAGCAGGTGAAACTCGATTTTCCGGGTGACGTTGGTGACGCTGGGCTGGCCGGGCTTGCGGGCGGGGAAGTCGCCGGATTTCTTGGTCTTGCGGGGGCTGGCCCGGTCCGGCCGGTCGCGGACGAAGGTGGCGGGGGCGAGGATCTTCAGCAGGAACGTGGCGAGCGCGAGATCGGCCTGCTCAGGGGGAAAAAGCCGCGACGGTGTCGGTCGCGGCGGCCAGGGCGTGCGGGAAGCTGATCGTGTCCGGGGGCACGCCCGCGGCCGCCGCCCCGATCCCGATGATCTTGCATGTCGCCTGGTAGACGGCAAAAAGTGCCCACATTTCCTGCTCGACGCCGGCGGGGTCCTTGCTGCGAAGGACCGGCTGCCCGTCACCCATGTCCGTCTTGTGGTGGCCGATGACGGTCTCGCAGCCCCAGCGCAAGGGGTAAGCACAGGCTAGGTCCAGCGCCGGGTATTCCCCGGGATCCAGCAGGTTGGTGACAAGGCAGAACACCTCCGAGGGCTCTTCCTTGCCGTCTTCGGGGATGGTGTGCACGGTGTACTCGATGACCCGGACGGTCAGCGGCGGGCCGTCTTTCTTGCGGGGCGGCGTCAGTTCCGCCAGATAGGTGCCGTCGGCCAGGACTTTCACCGGCTTGAGGGTGAAAGACGCCGAGGCGCGCCACAGGATGTGCGCCCCGGTGGCCAGGAACTCCCGGGCCAGCGCCCAGGACAGGAACTTGCGGTCCGCCAGCACCAGCATCCCCGGGCCGAAGCAGCCCTGCTCCAGCAGGTCGCGGGCCAGGGCCTGCTCGCTGTCCCGGTACGGGCCCAGGGATGCGCCCAGCAGGCTCCCGGTCCCGGACTCGGCCGCCGCCAGCCACCGCACCTGCGCGAACGCCCCGTCACGGGCCTGGTTGGACGGACGGCCGAAGTGCTCATCGTTCGGCGGGCTGTCCGGCACGTCCGACGTTGACCCGTCCATGGAGACGACCCGCAGCCCGCAGCAGAACACCCCCGGCGTCCCCTCGTCCCCGATCGGCCCCGCGACCTGCTCGAACAGGAACCGGACCGGTGCCGGGCCGAGCTTGCCGCGGCCCCGCGACAGCGAGGAGATGTTCGGCTGCCGCCACCGCCGCCCGTCCCCGGCACCGACCCAGCCGCCCGGGTCCAGCTGCTGCCCGGCCAGCAGGTCAGCAGCGCGCCGCTGGTGGTACAGCCCGTCCGCCAGCTTGGTCATCACCTGCCCGTATCCGCAGTTCCGGCCGCGGAACAGCCACAGCGCCAGCACGAAATACACCATCAGCCGCGCCGGCAGCAGCCGGCGCCGCTGCTCCCGCGCCCCGGCATCCTCCACTGCGGCGTCCACCAGCTCCGGTGTGAAGACCCTGGTCAGTACCCCGACCGAGATCCGGTCCGGCAGCCAGCCGTCCGGGGAGATCCCCTCAGAACCATCATGTGCCACGAAACGGTAACGATACCAGACAAAGTCTTAACGCAAGGCCATTGGGCGGCCAGCGGATCGAGACCCCGCTCAGCACACCGGGTGAGATAACAACGCAGGTCGGATTCGGTGTGCTCGCGGGAGGGGCCCTTGAACCGGCTCCAGATGGGCAGCGGCTGCCAGCCGTCCATGACCGGCTGGCTCGCCGCTGGCGGACGAGATGGGGATTGGCCCGCTGAAGTGCCTCATTCTCCGGCAGTCCACCCGGTCGGTGAGTGCGCAAATCAAGTCCGCCCGCACCCGGCGCGGCATGAGCGGGCATTCCGTGGCGAACGGGTTATGCGGCATCATGGCGCCATTGTCAGGATTTCGTCGCTCATCCGCGAGATCACCGGATCTGGTGTCATTCTCTGGGCGGCACACTTGTCTTCAGGGCGCCCGCTCGCGGGTCCGCACGGGCGGGACGGGCGAAGGGCCGGGAGGCTGGGTGATCCGGGTGTTCCTGATCCGCCATGGTGAAAGCGAATCCAGCGCGGGACTGCCGTCGGCTGATCCGGGCCCGGCCCCGCTGACCGCTGACGGGCACGGGCAGGCCGGGCAGATCGCGCGGGTACTCGCCGACGTCCCGGCGCTGATCGTGACATCGCCCTGCCTGCGGGCACGCCAGACCGCACAGCCGACGATCAGCCGGTTCCCCGCCGCCGCGTGCCGGCAGTGGCCCGTCCAGGAGTTCACCTGCCTCGGTGACCTGCACGGGCGCGCCAGCACTCCCCGGGAACGCGAGCCCTGCGCGCGGGCGTACTGGGACCGGGCCGGCCCCCGTGCCGCCGGCCCCGGGGCCGGGTCCTTCACCGGCCTGCCGGCCCGCACCGCAGATTTCCTGAACCGGCTCGGCACGCAGGAAGCCGGACCGGTCGTGGTGTTCACCCACGGGCTGTTCATGCGGGCCGTCGCGTGGTCGCTGCTGACCGGCATCACCACACCGGATCACGACCAGATGCGCGCCTTCCGCGGCTTCGCCAGCCGCTACCTGATCCCCAACGCCGGCGTCGTCGAACTCCGCCACGCCGGCAACGACGCCCCCGTCCTCCCGGGCGGCTCCACCATCCACCTGCCCGCCGCCCTGGCCCAGCGGCCGCGATGAGACCAGCGATCATCATCGCGGCATGTGAGCGCGTTTCCGCGGAAGCGGCTTGTGAAATTCTGCACAAGGCGCTCCGGCGGAAACGTCATGGACGTAGCTACCAGCGCCATGACGATCCGCATCGACGCCCTGTCGGCGGCATGTGCGGATATTCCTGCAGTCGGCCGGGGTGCTCCGCCCCGGCCATTGATCCCGGCAGGCTACAGCGGTCGCCTGGTGATCGCCTGTACCGGACCCGGGCTGGCCAGCCGGGGCGGGTACTCCTGCAAGCGGCTATGGTCAGAATGCGTCCTGGCCGGGCATGCCGGGAAGATGACCCAGGCGCAGGCGGTCGTGATCATCGCAGCTGAGCTGAGGCTGTTCCTGCGGCCAGGCCGCCGCGGCACCCCGGTGGCCGTGACCGTGGACGGCACGTCGACGCTAGGCCACGTGGTGGAGTCGCTGGGGATACCGCTGACCGAAACCGGCCGCCTGCTGGTCAACGGCGAGCCCGGCCGCGCCCGGGTACCGGCCGCGCGCCGCGGATGCGGTGACCGTCGAGGCCGTGCGCCGCCCGCAGCCGGCGCCGGCACGTTTTGTCCTTGATGTCCACCTGGGCACGCTGGCGCGCCGGCTGCGGCTGGCCGGCGTGGACGCCGCCTACGCCAACGACGCCGGCGATGATGCCCTGATCGAGCAGGCGAACGCCGGCCGCCGGGTGCTGCTGACCCAAGACCGCGGCCTGCTGCGCCGCCGGGCGCTGTGGCTGGGCGCCTACGTGCGGGGCGCGCGCCCTGATGACCAGTTCCGGGACGTGCTGGACCGGTTCAGGCCGCCGCTGGCGCCCTGGACCCGGTGCCCGGCGTGCAACGGGCCGCTGTCCCCGGCAGCCAAGGCAGCCGTGGCCCCCGTGCTGCCCCCCGGCACCCGGCGCACCTACCAGACCTTCTCCCGCTGCCGCGACTGCGGCCAGGTGTACTGGCACGGCGCCCACAGCAAACGACTCGAGCAGATCATCGACTCGGCAGTCCGCGCCGTCAGCACTGGCGCAAACGGATAAGAGCTACCAGCGGCATGAGCGTGCATTCTTAGTCGGACGGCCCGCGCATAAATATGCAGACGTGCGGTCGTCGTCCGTGCCGACGGCACAAGAGTTCGTGGTAGACGGCGAGCGCGTAGCCGTCGTTGGGGGTGGCGTCCCAAGTGCAGCATTCGGTCGCTGCGGAGGAGCAGGTGCATCACTCGGTGCTTGGCTGTGCCCTGCCTCGCTTGCCCTGATGGCCTGCTCTGCGAGGCAGCGGGATGCCGGGCGACGTCTCGCGGGGGAGCGAGGACTCAGCGGGCGGGAACCGGCTCGGGCGACGGCCGCCACTCTCGCCTGATCAGCCCGTAGACCCACGAGTCAGAGACCTCGCCGTTCACGACGCAGTCTTCCCGCAACGTCCCTTCACGCACAAACCCGAGCTTCTCCAGCACGCGGGCAGATGCCAGGTTGCGCGTATCGGTCTCAGCCTGGACGCGATTTAGGTCCAGCGTGCCGAATGCCCACCGCAGCAACACGCGCGCGGCCTCCGTCGCGTAGCCGTGGCCCCACGCTGCATCGTCGAAGCAGTAGCCCAGCGACGCGCTGCGGTAGTCCGGATTCCACCGGTTCAGGCTGCACCAGCCGATGAACGCCCCGTCGGAGACACGATCCACAGCCAGCCGCGCCCCGGTGCCCTCCTGTGCCATCTGCCGGCAAGCCGTGATGAACCGCTCGGCGCGCACGCGTTCGCTCCACGGCGGCGCGTCCCAGTAGCGCAGCACGTAGGCGCTGCTGTGCAGCGCGAAGAGGTCGTTCGCATCCGCGTCGTCGAAGGGACGCAGTTGAAGGCGAGCGGTGTGCAGCGTGGGGGTGGGCACCGACATGGGTGTCATGCTCCCTTCCATGGCTGATGGCCGTCAATCAGACTTTCGGAGCTGGCCACTCGCAATCCTGGGTTCCGCGTAATTCGGCTCACCTAGAGTCACGGATCCGGTTGTGACCTTGGGAAATGGCGGGCCGGCTAGCCGCGGGCCGTGTCTCTAGGCGGCGGCTCGACGAAACAGGCTCTGATCAGCTCTCGGGCGTGGTGAGCTCGTGAATCTTGCGGGGAACGTCGATGTTCAGGGCCGTGAGGAGGTCGCGGGCCGTCTTGGGGATGTCGGTGCGCTGGCGGAAGGTGCCGGCCGGGCCGGTGAAGGTGCCGATGGCGATGCGCTGCAGCTCGCGCCGCATGGCAGGCCAGGTCTGCCCGGTGTGGTTCTCCGCGACGCGGACCAGCAGGAGCGCGAGCCAGCACAGCAGGACGTGGGCGCGGATGCGCTCTTCGAGCCGGTGGCAGGCGGGCCTCAGGTCCAGGACCGATTTCATGTCCCGCCAGCCGCGCTCGACTTCCAGCAGCTGCTTGTAGCCGGCGGCGATGTCCTCGGCGGTCATGGCCGGGTCGGCGCTCCGCAGCAGGTACTTGCCGTCGAGGTTCTCCTCGGCCTTGGCCTTGGCCTTGGCCTTGTCGGCTCGCAGCAGGCCGCCGGGGGTGACGCGCAGGAACCGGTTCGGGCCCGGCATCGTGGAGATCTTCCCGCGCAGCTCGGCCCGCTTGGTCCCGGTGAGCTGGTCCGACCCGGCGATGAGCTCGTCGAGCATGCTGATCACGTTCGCACGGACGGCGGCGTCGCCGACGGCCTGGTCCGGGTTGAAGCAGATGATGAACCGGTCGCCCGCCTCGGGCAGCCGGACCTCCTTGACCTGCAGGTTCCCGGCGACGGTCTTGTAGCGGCCCTGCCTCGACAGGGCCGCCTGCGCCTCGGCCGAACCGGACCGCAGCTTCTCCCCGATGATGTAGGCGCCGCCGCCTTGCTGCAGGAACTTCCGGTTCTCCCTGGAGGAGAATCCTCGGTCGGCGACCCAGATGACGCGGCCCAGGCACCAGTCCCGCATGTCCTTCTTCACCTGGCGGGTCAGGGCGGAGTCAGCCGTGTTTCCCGGCCAGCACCAGACCCGGACCGGGATGCCTTCCCGGGTGACGGCCAGGCCGATCACGACCTGCGGCAGGTCATCGCGGGAGTCCTTGGACTTGCCGTACTCCCGGAACCCGGCCGGCCTGCCGGGCGGGTTCTCGTCTTCGCCGCCTCCTGCCTGCTCTCCGCCCGTGGTGTCCTGGCCTGTGCTTTTCTCCCCGCGCCAGTCCCGCGGGACCTCCTCATCCGCGGCACCGGTCTCGAAATACGTGCTGGTCGTGTCGAAGAAGATCAGGTCCACCTGAAGGCTCAGAAGGTCCGCGACCTGGAAGTACACCTGCTTCTCCAGCTCGCTGCGCACGTCGTGGAGCCAGTCCATCGCCCGGTAGCAGGCGTCGTCGGTCACCTCGCCGAGCCCGTCGATGTGCACGTCGCGGCTCATCCACTCCGACGCCGCGAGCTTCGACGACGGCGCCAGCGCCCGGTTGGCGACCAGCCCGAACAGCACCCGCTCGGCCGCCGCGGCGTCCCGCGGCCGGCCCCGCCCGGAGGAGGCGAGCCCGGCCAGGATCGTCCCGATCCCGAGGCGCTGCCACAGATGGTCGAGCACGTAGGCGCCGCCGTAGGGCCGCGACTCGGCGAACTCCAGCCCCTCGCCGGGGGCGGCGGGCACGTCACCGGGGTCCAGCAGCCGGGACAGCGACGCGACCAGGCGGCGGACGGCGTCCTTGTCGAGCTGGTCCTCGCGGCCGAACCCGTAGATCACCTTCGGCACCGACCGGCCCTTGGCCGCGTCCCACTCGTTGTGGGCGAGCTGCAGGTAGCGGACTTCGCCGGTCTTGGTCTTCCGCACCGAGGTCTTCACGTACATAACTCTAGGAGATTACACGATAAATCCGTGATTACCAGGTATAACTGCACGAACCGTGTCTCTAGGGATTTCGTCCGTGTCACCAGACCCCGGCCCGCTGACCTGCTATTTCATTCGGCGCATGCCTCCAGAACCCCCTAATTACGCGGAACGCAGGGCAATGGGTTCTCTCGGCGGGCGGCAGAACGACGTGCCCACTCAACGGCTAGATGAGTGCACTTCGGCCGAGATAGGGACACACCCAGTCGCACCCTGCAAGTAGCTTGGCGCAGCGAGGCAGCCGGCACCGAACGACGATGTGGTCCGTTCCCACTATGCCGCCTTGACAGCGCCCTAATCGGCGTTATACGGGTGATCGAAGATCAGATCACTACCCTTCGGCCGTATAACGCTAGATACACGGGTGATCATCGCTGATATTTTCGGTCCGATATGCGGAGATGATCACCCGTGTATCACGTCGCTCGGCGCCTTCTCCGTGAGCGCCCAAGCGGCTAGATGCCGGCGGTTCCAGCAAGAGGTCAGCCGCCAGCCGCAACCACTAGGGCATACGCGATCCGTCCCGGCCTCGTACACCGCAGGCGATTGTCTAACAATTGTTGTACACTAGCCTCATGAGCGTCGGGTTCCGCCCCACTGAAGAAGACCTGCGTGTCATCGAGGCTAACCGCCGCGAGGATGAGAAGACCAGTGATGTCATCCGCCGCGCGCTTCGACTGCTGGACCGTGAGGCGTGGGAGGAGCGTGCCCGCTCCGACATGCACCGGCTGCGGAGCGAAGACCTCTCCGGCGAGGCTGATGCCTGGGAGTACGACGCGGATGGCAACATCCGGATTGTTGGCACTAACCTTATCGTGCCTGCGAGGCCGCAGGATCCCGCATGATCCGCGGCGCGGTCTATCCGGTAGACCTCGGCGACGCCAAGCGCGGGCACGAGCAGCGGGGGCGGCGCCTTGGGCTAGTCATCAGCATCGAGCAGAACGCCTGGTCCACGGTAACCGTCATCCCGACATCGACCAGCGCTCAGGCATCCGTCTTCCGGCCTGAGGCCGTCATCGCCGGGCGGGACACCAAGATCCTGATCGATCAGATCCGCACTATCGACGTCTCCTACGTGGCTGGCGAGCTCGTGGACTACCTGTCGAGGGATGACATGGCGCATGTAGAACACGGCCTGTCGCGATACTTCGGCCTTCTGCGCTGACCCGCCCGCTCACGTGGCGATCCGGGCTACACGCCCGCAAGAGTCCCGGGTAACGCGGTTGCATGCCAGGTGCTCCGGAGCGCGAACATGCCCCTGCCTATGCGTCATGTGACCACGGCCACGGATGCTAGCGCGCGATATCCGCCGATCTGAGCGGCTATTGAACATAAGGCCTCCACAGTCCTAGCCGTGCATAATGGCTGATCTGCACCAACGCTCACACCGCGGTGTCCAACGGCGGGCCAGCACTCAGAGATGGCGCTCTGTAGGGTTCAGTTGGTTCGCGTGAGCAGATCAGAAGCTACTGCTGCGCAGCGGCCTTATGTTACATTTTTACCTATGATACGGACGCGCTGCTGTGGCCGGGTGGGGGTCATGATTCCCTGCCTGTGCAAGTGTCCCTGCAGCGCGTGTCTCGCCGGGCCGCCAGCCTAGCGCCGACTCCCCGCAGTTAGCTCCTCTCTTTCCCGCTGACGATCTGCCCTATAGCGTGGCGGATTCCCCGTCAGCGTCGCAGGGCCATTCCTGCCTGTCCTCCCGCTCCGGTCAACCTGGAGGATCTGTGACTACCCACATGCCCGCTCGCTCTCGCCGTGCCGACCGGGCCGCCCCCGACTGGGACCTGGTACTGCGCCGTAATTACATCGAGCGCCTCAAGCAGGAACGGCCCCCGATGCAGATCAGGGATGAGCTCCCCGAGCTCATAGACCGGGGGTACGAGGACATCTCCGAAGAGGACATGGTCCGGTTCCACTGGTGGGGGCTGGCGCATGACAAGCCGAAGACCGGCACGTTCATGGTTCGTGTCAAGGTCGCGGGCGGCCGTGTGCTACCTGCGCAGCTCAAAGCGCTGGGGCGGATCTCCCGCCTGTACGGCAGAGGCGAAGCGGAGCTCACCACGCGTCAGGGCATCCAGCTGCACTGGGTCCGCATGTCTATGCTTCCTGAGGTTCTCGCCGCGGTCGAAGCTGCGGGCCTGACGACCTGCGGCGCTGAGGGCGACACAGTACGCAACATCACCGGTTGCCCGGTCGCCGGCCTGTCGGCGGAGGAGCCGTTCGATGTGATGCCAGTCATCAAGGAGGCCGCCGCGTTTTTCTGGGGCAACCGGGATTTCTCGAACCTGCCGCGCAAGCACAAGTACACGATCTCGGCATGCCCGGCGCAATGTAACGCGCCTGAGATCCACGATGTTGCCCTCGTCGGCACAGTCCTTGACGGGGAGCCGGGCTTCGCCCTGCGGGTGGGCGGCGGGATGTCCAACACCCCGCGCATCTCCCGTGATGTCGGCGTCTTCGTTTCCCCGGGCGAGGCGGTCGAGGTACTGCAGGCGGTGACAAATGCATGGCAGCAAGACCTGCGCTACCGGGTGTCCCGGGCCAAGGCACGGATCAAGTTCATGATGGATGACTATGGTCCCGAAGGCGTGCGGGCTAAGATCGAAGACCAACTTGGGCGCGCGCTCAGGGACGGGGTGGCTCCGGAGCCGACCGCCGACGCCGACCACATGGCAGTGCGGGCCCAGCGGCAGCCGGGACTGTCCACCGTCGGCGTGCCGGTCTCCGCGGGCCGGGTCACTGGCGGCATGCTGGAGGACCTCGGTGAACTGCTGGCCGACCTCGGCGCGGACGCCCGGTTCACCCGCCAGCAGAACATCATCCTCGGCAACGTGCCCGTGGAGCGGGTCGGCGAGGTCACGGCGCGGCTGGCGGAGCTTGGGCTGCCGACCGGTAAGGGAGGCGCGTATGCGCGGTCGATCGCGTGCACGAGCCACCGGTTCTGCAACTACTCGGTGGCTGAGACCAAGGGCAAGCTTGACGACATCCTCGGGCGCCTGACCACCCGCTTCGGAGCCGAGCGGATCAGCGATCTGGCCATCCACCTGGACGGCTGCCCGCACGCTTGCGCGCAGCACTGGGTTGGCGAGATCGGCATGCAGGGAACCACGGCCGCCCTCGCCGGCACTGAGGAGAGGATCGAAGCCTACGACCTCACCGTGGGGGGCGGCCTCGGCAGGCGCACGGCTATCGGCCGGCGGCTGCTGCGCCGTGTGCCGGCAGAACCAGGTCGATACCGTGCTCGAGCGTCTCGTCAGCGGCTGGCTCAGCACCCGTGACGAGCGTGAGCACGCCGCCGGGTACACGTTCGGGGACTTCTGCGACAACCTTAGCGACGAGCAGCTGCTGGCGCTGGCCAGCGCGCCCGGGGCGGCGGACGGCGCCCAGGCACCCGGGCAGGCCGATGTGGTCCTGCACGTGCCCGGGCCGCTGTTGAGCCTGGTTGGCGGCGCTGACGAGATCAAGGTCAGCGCTACCACGGTGGGCGAGACGCTGGCCGCAGTGGCCCAATCCCATTCCGCGTAGTAATAGGACGTAGCCCGGGAGGCTCCTGATTACGGGGTTCAGCTTGTGAAGGGGACGTCCTCCTGGTGCGGTAGTACGGGCTTGGTGTCCCAAACGCATCCAGAGAGGACGTCCTGGTGAGCAAGGGTAGCGGTATCTCGCGTACGGACCGGCGGCGGAACGCGCGGAAGGAACGGCTGCGGGGGATGGTGCCGCGGGGCGGCGCGGTGCTGGGGATCGACCTGGGTGAGGATAAGCAGGCGCTGGCGCTGATCGATCACGACGAGCGGGTGCTATGGCGGAAGACGGCGCGGGTGAAGGCGCACCGGCTCGGGGACGCGATCGGCGCGGCGGCGGAGGCTGCGCGGGCGGCGGGGATCGAGGCGGTGACGGTGGCGTGCGAGCCGACCGGGTCACGCTGGATGCAGGTGCAGCGGCTGTGCCGCGAGCGGGGCCTGCCCCTGGTGTGCATCCAGCCGCTGATGAGCCATATCGCGCGGGAGCAGCAGGATTACACGACGCACAAGCGGGACGAGCCGGACGCGGTGCTGATCGCACGGCTGGCGTGCGAGCTGCACTGCTATATTCCCGAGGAACTGGACGAGACGTGGGCGTACCTGCGGGGCCTGGGACGACGGCGGGCGCAGCTGGCGACGGCGGTGGCCGCGTCGGTACTGCGGATCCGGGACTTCCTGTCGGTCGCGTGGCCGTCGGCGATCACGGCTGCGGCGGGCCCGTTCGACTCGCTGACCTGGCTGGCGGCGGTGGAGGCGGTCACCGCCCGGTGCGGGCCGGACCCGGCCAGGCTGGCCCGGATGACGGAGGATGAGTTCCTGGCCGCCGTCACGGAAGCGGGCCGCGGCTGGGGGCTGAAGCGGCCCGTCCGGCGGATCGCCCGGAATGTACTTGCCGTGCTCGATGACCCGGACGCGGTGGGCTGGTCACGGCGGGGCCTGTTCCGCCGGACCCGTGACGAGCTCGCTGACCTGCGGCACAACCGTGCCCGGCTGCTCGAGGCCGAGGCGTCCATGACTGCCGTCCTGGAGGGTGAACTGGGCCTGGCCCGGCTCGGGGATATCCCCGGGCTGACCCTGGCAGGCGCGGCCGCGATCCTGGCCGAGACCGGCGACCCACACCGCTACGAGACCTCGAAGTCAATGGTCAAGCACGCCGGGCTGTCCCCGGCTGACACGTCGTCGGGCGCCTCCGAAGGCGATTCGCATATCTCCCGGCGGGGCCTGCCGGCGCTGCGGTCCGCGGCCTGGCGTGCCATCACCCCGCTGCTGCACCATAACCCCGTCATGGCCGCAAAGTACCAGGCCATGGTCGCCGCGGCGGAACAGTCCGCGGCAGCGGCGGCGGCCGCCGCGAAACCCGGCTCAGCGCGGGCCGCTCAGGCCGGCCGGGCCGTCCGGGCCGCCCGCGCCAAGGCCCGCGTCGCCTGCGCCGCGGCACTGCTGCGCTGGATCTACTTCATGACCGTGCACGACGCTGCCTGGGATCCAGTGGCCGCCTCTGGCGGACAGCCGGACCCGCGGGACTCCTTGCAGGCAGCCTGACAGGAGTTTCACGGATACAGCCGGATAACTGGCGCCTTTAAGACCATCCTCCCCCGCGGACAGGGGAGGGCGAGCCCGCAACCACGTCGGCGGCACTGACCCCGTTCCGAACCCTGGGCAGCCCTCCTCGGTCCCCGGTCCTTCCCGCGAAACCCGGATACACGCTGTCGGGGCAGGCCAGGAACCTGAGGCCGAGCCCGCTTGAGCTACGCAGGGGCGGGAAGATGCCGGGCATAACGGTCAGCCTTCCCTGCCCGCGGCGGCACTGCGCCACGCGGGCCGCCAGCATGCCCGCACGCGCCACGCCGTCCGGTATCGCAACCCCTGACACGGCAAAATGCCACGTCACCCCCTCAGGCACCGCCAGGGCACAGAAATCCCGCAGGCAACTTGACAACGTTCCTCATACGCTGGTTCGGGAAGACGGTTTTCCCCGGGGGGAGCGTCGATAAGGCGTTCCTCATCACGGTTGGTGACGAGGATATCCGCAATCTTGACGGACTGGCGACGCCGGTCACGCCGGGCACTGACATCACCATCGTGATCGCCATGTCCGGCGGATGACGCCTACCAGCCAGGGCCGAAGGCAGACGTAACAGGAGGGAGCAGCATGACTCAGCTGGAGACGTCAGTCCCGGCGGGCGATCCCAGGGTTGTCTTCGACGACCTGGAGATTGGTGAGATTGCCGTCCATCTCGACGACCAGGAGCCAGAAGACGTCATCGAGTGGGCGCTTGACGCCCTTGGCGACCGGATCGCGATCGTCACAGCACTCCAGGCCGACGGCATGGTGGTGCTCGACATGGCGGCCCAGATCCGGCCGGACATCCAGGTAATCACCGTGGACACCGGGCGGCTGCCGCAAGAGACGTACGCGTTCGTTGATGAGGTCCGGCAGCGCTACCCGCGTGCTCAGTGGGACGTGCTGTTCCCGGACGCGGCCGAGCTCCAGGCGATGGTGCGGCGGCATGGCACGGACCTGTTCCGCCGCAGCGTCCAGCAGAGGCTCCTTTGCTGCCACAAACGAAAGGTCCAGCCGCTGACCCGCGCGCTGCGCGGTCTCGACGGCTGGTTCACCGGGCTCCGCCGCGACCAGTGGGCCTCACGGGCCGCCATCAAGAAGGTCGAGCTCGACCATGATCACGGCGGCATCGTCAAGGTCAACGCCCTGGCTGACTGGACCCACGACGAGATATGGGAATACGTGCGTGATCACGACGTTCCCGTCCATCCGCTGTACGCCGAGGGGTACACCAGCATTGGCTGCGCGCCATGCACGCGCCCCGTCCAGTCCGGCGAGCATGACCGCGCCGGCCGCTGGTGGTGGGAGCAGAACGCGCCGAAGGAGTGCGGCATTCACTGCACAATCGAGACCGGAAACTTCGAACACGAGACAGAGGCCATCTTCGCCGAGGCGGACCAGGGCCGGGGATGGCGATGACCGCTGGGCACACCGATACGGCTCCGTCCCTGTCCCTGGCCCCCGAAGAGGCGGACGCGGTCGCGGGCGCAGCCGCAGCGTTCGCGGCCGCGCTGCCGCCGGGCCGGGACGAGCCTTACCGGGCGCTTACCGCCGCGACGCAGACCCGCACGGTACCCGCCGAGCTGGTGGCCGCGCTTGAGCGGGTCTGCGTGCTGGCGCTGGAGACGGGGAAAGCCCGCCAGATCGGCCGAGCCGAATCCGAGCGCCTGCTCACAAGGGTTCTGCGCCGGACGCCGCGCGGCCGCGCCATGGCCGGGGAGATCGCCGATGTCAATCGGGCACTAGACGAACTGGCCGGCCGCCAGCTCGATGCCGCGCGGCTGACCTCGCGAATGCCGGGACACTACGAACTCAGCCTCTCAGTCGACGGGTTCGCTCTCACCCTGGCTATCGGACCAGAAGGCGCCTGTATCCGGAACCTGCACGTGGGCTAGCTGACATCTGCGCGCCACGCGAGCACGAGCTCTCGTCGGCCTGCCGCACTGGGCTGGCTGACCAGTTGAGTTCCGCGGACGACATGAGCGGCTAGAGAACCGGACCGGCTGGCCGTGAGCCCTATGGCTAGAGCGGGCTGCCGATCAACCG
Source organism: uncultured Actinomycetota bacterium (assembly GCA_963771985.1). GTDB lineage: Bacteria > Actinomycetota > Actinomycetes > Streptosporangiales > Streptosporangiaceae > Trebonia. The sequence goes on from CAVYVO010000001.1 coordinate 44,520, forward strand.
GACCCACCGCCTGTGACCAATGCACCCAGAATGGATGCTCGGAGCACTGACTACGTCGCCGAACCCACCGTCCGCTAGAGCGCGTAATCGGCGATCTAGAACATCGGCGATCATTGCGGCTACTTGTGCTGACGACGCTCCGTTACAAGCCCCCCGGGCACTTCGCGCATTGCTCCTGCAACGAGCAGCTGCGGGCGTCGGCAGATAGAAGCCGCCGTTTGGGTTGCGAGCCCTGGCGGCAGCTGGGCCAGCCAGCGTCAGCCCGGGTGCTGAGGGACTCGCGGGATGCTGAACCTGAGCGCCGAGGCATCAGCCGCCCTGGTAGAGCGTCTGCGTACGGAAAGCGTTGCCTGGATCACCACGGTGACCGCTGACGGGCAGCCGCAGTCGTCCCCGGTCTGGTTCTTGTGGGATGGCAGCGAGTTCCTGGTGTACGCGCAGCCCCGCTCATGGAAGGCGCGGAACATCCGCGTGAATCCCCGGGTCTCGCTGCACCTGAACAGCGACCGGGAAGGCGGCCAGGTCGCTACGTTCGAGGGCTCGGCACGGATCTGTGAGGGACACCCGCCGGGGCACGAGGTTGACGCTTACCTGGCCAAGTACCGCGAGGGGATCGCAGGCATCGGCATGACCCCGGAGCAGATGGGCGCGGAATACTCCACCGCCCTTCGCATCACTCCGGGGCGGGTCCGCGTCTACTGACTGCGTCCACCCGCCGAGCACGGCTGCAAACTCACCAGATGGCGGCGATTGCCGGCTTGGGTGTGCTCCACACGCGGCCGCTGGTGGTCCGCTGGTTCAGCCGCTGCCGGTGGATGGCGGCGTCGAGTGACGGGCCAGCGCCGTCCCTGGGCCGGTCAGCGGCGCGACTATACTCTTGACGTCTCCGTCGGCGCAGAAGGCGCCGCCCGCCCGGGTGAGCACGACGCAACCGACTGCTTCGCCGGCTTCACCCGGCAGCAAAACACGCTCTGTTACAAACCTTCGATGCGCTTGACGCACGCGAACCGATCTGGGCGGTTCGGGCTCGGCGATGTCCGGCGCTCGCGGCCGCTCGTAACAGGGAATTCTGTGGCGGCATCCCATCGTGCCCAGCCGCTGTCCATCTGCAGGCGAGCGGATCGCGCGATCCAGGCGAGGTGGCCGCGGCAGGACTGGTGACCTTGGTCCCCGCCGCCCGGGACCAACGCCCGTGGAACCGCCCCGCGGCAGCGCTAACGTGAAGATCGCTCAAGGGAAGGGAACCCGGAGGGACACCGAAGGGGAACCGGAACCGGGGCAACGGCCGAAGGGAACAAACCGGAGAACGCCGGACGAAGGGAAACCAGAAGAAGGCGGGCGAAGGGGGAAGAACCCGGCGGGCAAACGGGAAACCGGAGGAAAGCCCGCAGGGGGAACCGGAGGACGTGAGGTGAGGCCCCAGACCACCCGGTGAGAATCCGGGGATTTGGGGCCGCACGCACCTACGGTGCCGCTGGCAGAGTCCTGGCAGGTCCGCGCGAACTGCGCATAGTCGTCTACAAGCTTTCTGGCGGGCAACGGCCAGCTGTCAGTCGCGCCCCAGACGCTGCACTCCCCGGAGAGCACCCGCCCCGCCCTTGGCCGTCCGGCCGGAGAAACAGTGGTCCATGCCCAGGCATCATGCCGGAGGTAGGTGGCCTGGCCTGCCCATCGGGGACCCGCGATTCGATTGGCCTGGGAACGCTGTCAACGAGGAGGTCGGCTGGCTGCCGGGCAACAACGCTGGTGAGGAGGCTGAGTGGATGAGACCGCGGTCACGGGTCCCCCGTGGCGTGCTGGTCGCCACCGGGGCGGTTGTGCTGGTCGCCGCCGGGATCGCGGGCTACGTGAGCTTTGGCTATCCGCCGTGGGAGGCGGCGGCCATGACCCTGCTTACGCTGACCACAGTCGGGTTTGCGTCCAGCAGTCATCTCTCAACTGGTGTGCTGGTCTTCACCGCCGGGCTGGCCTTCCTCGGCGTCGGCCTGTTCTTCGTCATGCTGGGCCTGGCCGCGACCGCGATCGTGGAAGGCCGGGTAAGCCTGTTTTCGCAGAGCCGCCGGATGCGTCGGCGCCTTGATGAACTACGCAGACACTTCATCGTCTGCGCCTACGGCCGGGTCGGCCGGTCCATCGCCCGGGAGCTGGAGGCCGGCGGCGTGCCGTTCGTCGTCGTGGACAGCAAGGCCGAACTGGAACCGGACCTGGAACGCGACGGGCGGTGCTACCTGATCGGCGATGCGTCGGACGAGGCGGTGCTGCGCGAGGCAGGGATCGAACGAGCCCAGGGGCTGATTTGCGCCGTGGACTCGGACGCCGAGAACGTCTTCATCACCATCGTCGCCCGCTCGCTCAGCCCCGATCTGCTCATCGTGGCCCGGGCCGCCCGGGAGCAGTCAGCCGACCGGTTGTACCGAGCAGGCGCTACCCATGTGGTCTCACCGTATGTGACCAGTGGAAGGCGGATGGCGAATCTGGCCGTCAGGCCCCACGTGGTGGAGTTCTTCGATCTCGCACGCGCCGGCCAGCCCGACCTGCGGCTGGAGGAGCTGGCGATCACCGAAGGGTCCCCGCTGGCAGGCCGGAGCTTGCAGGAGCTGCGCGGGCCGGCGGTGCCATTGCTGGTCCGCCACCCCGACGGGCAGCTGATCGCCAACCCTGCCCGCGAGCTCCAGCTACAGCCCGGCGACGTGCTAGTCGTCTTTGGTGAGGTCAGCGACCTGAGCCCGCTCGACCGCGACTAGGACACGGGTACTTCATCAGGACTCGTCACGTATGCCTGATCGCCGCTCAGCTCATCGTGCCCGACAGGCCAGCCCGCCGGGCCAGGTGACCCCGAAGCCCGGCAACGGCGGTCGGCCGGGGTCGACGAGGCAACCAAGATGCACCGGCTGGGCACGCAGCATTGCGTAGCAACGGGCTCCCCGCCCATATGTGGGCGATCTGTGCGCTCAGGGCCGGATAGCGCGTCCATGACAGAGCCGCCCGTAATCGGCGTTCTGCGAGGTCACGAGTCCGGCGTTCAAACCCCGTAAGGGTGTAGGACGAGGTAGCCGTCAATGCGCCGGACATGCTCGGAGTCCGGGTCGGCGGGCAGTGCGCGGCCGAGGTGGCCGGCACGGACCTCACTGATCCACTGGTCATGCTGGTACTCGTGGTTGATAAGCGCGGTCAGCAGGCAGGTCGCGACGATGGTGAGCTGAGCGGGGGCGCTGACGTTGCCGGAGGCGATGTCGCCGATGCGGGCATGGACGCGCTCGGCGACGGTGCCGCGGAAGGCGGAGAGCCGTCGCACCGTGGGCAGAGCGCCGCGGAACTGTTCGGGCAGCGCGGAGTCCATCAGGGCGTCGAGCGCCGGGTCGGGGCTGGGTTCCGCCGCGGTGAGGTTGCGGATCATAAAGTGAGCGACGTGGGCCTGGTGGCCGAGATGCCAGCCGATGGCGCTGAAGTTCTCGTGCGGGCGCCAGGTCACCTCGTCAGGGCTGAGATCCTTCCACAGCTCATCGGTGTAGGCGCGAGCACGGTCGTACTCCCGCAGCAGCCCTTCTACCTCATGCATGACTACTCCACTTGTCCCTCACCGTCAGCGGCTGTTTCAGCGTTTAGGCGCGCAGGCGATTGTGGCCATGGGATTGAATTAGCGATTCCGCGCAATCGCGGATGATATTCAAGCTGATGTATAACTATACGAGGGCGTTACGACCGCTCATCGGCAGAAGAGGGCGTCTCAGGTATACGATCTGTTGCGACGGCAGCACAGGTCAGCCCGTTCTGCCTGAGGAAGTTGATCGTCGCGAAGGCTGCGGCGGCCGCGTCGAACGGCGGGTATTCGAGAAGTCGTTAGTCCTTGCTGGTCACGACCGGTGCTCAGTCAGTCGGGGTGCGGCTCGGATGTGTTGTGACCTTCCGGAGAGAGGCCGGCCAGGTGCAGTACCTTCGCTACCACGTCGGTCAGTGTGGTGGTCGTACGGATCTCGTGATCGGCCGTCTTCCGCAGCAGCGGCTCAACCGCGGCCAGGTCGCCGAGGACCTGGTCCATGTCGCCGGGCGCCTTGCCGTAGGGTTTCCTGTTCTGGCGGTGAGCCTTTCGATCATGGTCTGTGCCGGAGCGCTGAGCAGGATGATCAGGTCGAAGCGGGGATGGAAGCGGACTTGGTTCTCCTCGCACCCGGCGATGAACAGCACATCGGCGTCCTCGGTGTCCAGGAGCCTGGCGATGGCGTCTTCGCGCCACCGCTGCCGCCCGTCTGGCAGATGCTCGCACCAGCCGTCGTCGGTGTCGATGGCCTTGTATCCCAGTGCTGCCAGCTCGCGGACCACGCTTGACTTCCCGGTGCCCGACATCCCGGTCAGCAGAACCCGCTTCACGGTTGTGAGCCTACGATCCGCCGTCGGCGCTCCGCGGCGTATCGGGCGAGGCAGGATCCGTGCAGTTCGCCAAGCGGATCGCTGCGTCACCCAGATCAGTGCTTCGACTGGCCATCGCCAAATCCGCTTGGCCGATGCACCGATCGGGACACTGCGCCGCCGACCACGCGATGAATGCTGGCGCCTTCCGCGGTGATCTCGTAGGCGCGCTCGTGCGTGTTGAAGGCGCCTCAGGCTTGGCGAGCAGCTCCGTTTCCGTCCGTCAGACCTGTTACGTTGCCTTGGATATACGCGCGAATGCAGGCCGCGGCCAACGTGACGTCTGGCAGTGACCGCCACCAACCTGCACCGGACGCAACAGTCTCAGCGCATGTCGGCATTTCTAACAAGGAACCTAACGCACCGTTAGAATCCCGCACCCGCGCACGTCGAATGCCCACGTCAGCGCAGCATTCGCAGGCAGATTTGACAGAACGCCCCGGAGCACCCAAAGCACGCGCGCTAGCCAAGCTGCGCTACAGCCCGTAGCTCAACCACTCTAGCGCCTCGCCACCGCTCCTCCGCCCGCTCGGCCCCATCCCCGCCGTGTCGATTGCGCAATCGACCCGCTCTAGCCTGGTCGATCGCGCAATCGGCACAGACGAGCGGGCGGACCTGATCCCCGGCAGCTGAGCAAGTGCTCCCAGGAGTCGCAGCTGCCCCGCGACCCCCGGGAATATCCGCTTCAGTCTGCCCGCGAGAGATCTTCGATAGCTGACTCCACTCGCTGGGGCCGTGATCCAAGATCTTCTGGCAGCACCCAGGCAGACCGCGGACGGCCGAGCGGCAGGTGATGCGGGAGCGGACCGTCCGGGACGTGGCGGTGCGGATGCGGCAGCGTACTGGCCAGATCATCTCAGAACAGTAGGATCACCACCTCTCGCTCACGAGTACTCCGCCAAGATGGCGCGGATCTGCTGGTTGACGACGCCGGGACGGTGCCCGAAGGCGGACCCGTGCCCGAGCCCAGCCAGCAGGTGGAACGTCCCGTTGGCGGCGAGTTCGGCTACCTGCCGGGCTCGTTGCGGTGGGGTCTGCACATCTTCGCTGAAGCCGATGACGTGCAGCGGCACCTGGCAATTCGGCAGGCGCTCGGTGGAGTCATACTCCAGGCAAGCCTCCCACTGGGCGGCGAGCATCTCGCCGTCCCGTTCGGCGAAGTCGTCGGCGACCAATCCGCGGAGTTTGTCCCAGAGTTCGTCATCGCCCAGCGCGCTGGCCGGATAGAGCAGGAACGCGTAGTGGGCGAGGGCGAATCCGGGGCTGAGCGTCCCGCCCGCGCGCCTGAAGTCGATCTCGGCTTGTTCCCACTCACGGATGAAGCCGGTTTTGCGCACGCAGGTGCCCATGACGATCGCGACCCGGACCAGGTTGGGGCGAGTGAACGCCACTTCCTGCGCGATCAGCGAGCCCATCGACAACCCGACCAGCGCGACCGGCGGCGTGCACCGCGTCTCGACCAGCCGGACGACGTTGGCGGCATGGTCGGCGATGGGCCACGGCGGGGACTTAGCCGACGTGGTCTCGCCCACCCCCCGGGCGTCATAGGTGACATTGCGGTAATCTGCGTTGAAAGCCGGGATCTGGTAGCGCCGCCAGATGCTTCCCCGCTGGTCGCCGGCAGCGAGCCAGACGACATCGGGCCCGGTGCCGCTCTCCTCGTAATAGATAGACGCGTCCGCTGTCCTCAGGACGCTCACGCTTCGCCACCCGCTTCGCCACCCGCTTCATTACGAGAGTCGCTGCTGGTCTCCACATCACCCCAGGTAATCATCCATCCACCTGACATGCCGATGCCGGTTACGATTGGCTGCTGATCCAGCAACAGTAGATGGCATTGTATGGACAAGATTGCGGCGTCAGGATTGCACGGAGATGGCGCTCCTGTCTCAGTGGGCACGTCTCGGTGAGCATGGCGACGGTCGCTGCGGCGCAGTTCGCGCCCGTCCACGGGGACGTGGCGGCGAACCTCGCGCAGATCCGCGCGCTGCTTGAGCATGGCGCGGCCAGCGGAGCCGGCCTGGTGGTCTTTCCTGAGCTCGCCACCACCGGCTACGCCTGGACGAGCGCGGACGAGGTGGCCCCGTTCGCCGAACCGGTCCCGGGCCCGGTGACTGGCTGGCTGACCGGGCGGTGCCGGGAGTACGGCTGCCACGTGGTTCTCGGCCTCGTGGAGCGCGCGGGCAGGCCGCTGTACAACACCGCGGTCTTGGTTGGCCCCGGCGGCCTGGTCGGCCGCTACCGTAAGGCCAAGCTCTGGTCGTGGGACACCCTCTGGGCGACCGCGGGGGACCAGCCGCCTGCCGTATGGCAGACGCCCATCGGCCGCGTCGGTGCCCTCATCTGCGCCGACCTTGACTACCCGGAGGGATCATCGTGGCTGGCCCGGGCCAGGGCCGATCTCGTCGCCGTGCCGACCTGCTGGTCGGATGAGCCGACGCCGTCGCCGGTCTGGCGCGCCCGCGCGCGCGACAGCGCGATCCCGTTCGCCGTCGCGAACGTCTCAGGCACGGAGTGGGGCGTGACGTTCGCCGCGGGGTCGTGCGTGATCGGTGCGGACGGCCGCCTGCTCGACCGCGTGGCTGACGGCCGGGGACTCGCTGTCGCGGCCGTCGACCTGTCCGCGGGCCAGCGTCGCCGTGCCGAACGGGCGGCTGGAATGCTGGACGCGGACTCAGCAGCGTTCGAGGCGCTCGACCGTAATGCCCAGCTCTTCCCGTCGTCTCAGCTTCCCGGGATGAGCGCCCGCTCCCGGCCGGCCGCGCCCGTCTGCGTCGCTGTTGTGCAGGGCAGCGCCGACGGCGCTGCCGAAGCGTCGTTGACCGCACTGGCTGGGAGGCTCGCCGCTCCCGGCGCGCCGAGGGAGCGCCCGGCGCTCGCGGTGCTCCCCGCGCTGCTTGCGCCGGACCTTGCCGCCGATCCTCGCCTGCTGTCTCGCCTCGCCGGGGCCTGTGGGCGCTACGCACCCACTGAGTTCGTCGTGTCCGTGCTCGATGAACGGTCGGGGCAGACGGCGGTGCTGCTCGCCTCCGGCGGCGCCGTCGTCGCATCCGTCACGGTCAGCCCCGATGGCGTGCGGACCGGAGACGGAGCGCCGCTGCGCCCGGTCCTGCGCGCGTGGGGAGCTGTCGGGCTGCTGACCGCCGCGGAGCTGCTCCGCCCTGAGCCGGCGCGGTGCCTGGCGATCAATGGCAGCGACCTCATCGCCGCCACCGGCCGCCTCGCCGATCCGCCGGTGGAGGCGGCCGCGGCTGGCGGCGTGCCACCGTTTGACCTGTGGCGGGTGCGGGCCGGCGAGAACAACTGCTACCTCGCGGTGGCCAACGCCACGCTGCCGGACGGCAGCGGCGGCCGGAGCGCGCTGCACGGGCCGGCCTACTACGACCAGCACGCCGCACGTGTCACGCTCGACAGCACCCAGAAGGGGGCGGCGACACTCGCGATTACCCTCGACCCGGCCACCCCGGCGGGCCGGCTGGTCACCGACAAGCCCCTTCTCGCGCAGCGTCGCCCGGAGCTCTATTGCCCCCGGAGGCGTCACCGGTAGTCGCGGGTCCGCGGAAGCTACCCGCTGACTGCTGCCTGGGGGCCGAGCTGTATGGCCAAGGCGTACTCGACCAGCGTCGCCAGCGCGTCCTTGGTGGACGGGCGCTGCCGGGCGTCGCACTGGATCACTGGCACGTGCGGGCTAACCGACAGCGCCTCCCGCACCTCGGCGATCTCGTACGGGAACTCGCCGTCGAATCCGTTCACCGCCACGATGAACGGCAGCCTTTTGGACTCGAAATAGTCCACCGCGGCAAACGAGTCAGGCAGTCGGCGGGTGTCCACCAGCACTATCGCCCCGATCGCTCCGTGGATCAGGTCATCCCACATGAACCAGAACCGGTGCTGCCCGGGCGTGCCGAACAGGTACAGGACCAGGCCGGCGTCGAGTGTTGCCCGGCCGAAGTCCATCGCCACGGTCGTCGTGGTCTTGTCCGCCGTGTGCGACAGATCGTCGAGATCCTCCGACGCCACGGTCATCACGGCCTCGGTGGTCAGCGGCGTGATCTCGGACACCGAGCCGACGAACGTGGTCTTGCCCACGCCGAAACCGCCCGCCACAACGATCTTCACCGAGGTCACGACGGAGTCGCCCGCCGCACCCGGGACTGTCTTAGAGTCTTCGAATCCCACTGAGCACCCTTTCCAGCAGCCTGACGTCCGGGCGGCCCTGATCGTGGTTGAGCTGGTGGATCCGCACCAGGCCCTCCACAGCCATGTCAGTAATCAAGATCCGCGCCACCCCCAGTGGCATCTGCAGCACCGCGGAGACTTCGGCCACCGAACGCCAGTCCCGGCAGAATTCCAGGATCGCCTGGCACTCCGGGGTGAGCCGCGACAGGTCGCCCGCCTCGTAGTGCGTGGCCGCGACCATCGCCTCGATCTCCAGCTGATATCGCGGCTTCGTCCGTCCCCTCGTCACCGCGTACGGCCGGACCAGGTAATCCTCGTCGTCCTCGGGCAGTTCATCGTCATTCAGTGGCGGATAACGGCCGTCGCCGGCGGGCACCGGGTTATCCTCGCTCGGGACCGGCACAGGCGTCTCCTGTCACAGTCGATCATCGTCCGGAGATCACCCGGGTGACTCAGCGCCGCGCACCTCTGGTGTCAGCGCGTCGCCTACCTGCACGACCAGCAGCGACATCTCGTACGCCAGCAGTCCCATGTCGCAGTCATCTCCTACGAGCACCGCAAGACTCGAGCCGTCGCTGATCGCCATGACGACCAGCAGCCCCTGCTCCATATCGACGACCGTCTGGGTAGCCTCGCCGCCCTCGAACATCCGTGCCGCCCCCTGCGTCAGGCTGGTCAGCCCCGACGTCACCGCCGCGAGCTGCTCCGCCCGGTCCGCCGGGAACCCTTTCGACAAAGCCATCGGCAGCCCGTCCGACGACACCACGATCGCGTGCGCGACCGAAGGCACCCGCTCCGCGAAGTTCGTAATCAGCCAGTTCAGATCCTGATCCGGACGCACGAGTGCAGTCACCGCCGCTCCTCCTGGCTCCAAGTGCCGCCGACGTTATGGTGCTTCATGAGGCCGTGCCCGCTCCGCCGCTGGGTTCCCGCCGGCCGCCGCGTCCCGGCCCTGCCTGATGCCGCGCTGGTAGCTGGCGAAACGATTTCGATTTTCTGTTGCTGACCTTTTCGGTTTGGCACGAGGCGACGCTCCGCTCGCGGACCCGCTGGGCGCTGATGTAGCAGCTGTCCCGGGAACGAGGTTTGCCCCCGGTGCCCGCTTCGGCAGCCCGGACCGCGTGGTGCCGTCCGAAGCCGGTGCGGTAACCGCCTCGGCGGCGCGCCAGCCGTCATCCGCCGCCGAGTACCACTCCTCGCCGCTTTGGCCGGGCCTGCTGATGACCTGTCCGCCGCCACGGAACCAGTCCGACTCCACCGCCTCGTAGATGGGCAGCCGATCGTGACCAGCGGGGCTGCTCTCGGGGACCACCACCACCTCGCCCCGGCCGGTCTCAGCGTCGGCCTCGGCAGCGGCGGAGAGTGTCCCGGTGCGCTGATCGCCGCCGCCTTGGCCAGGCTCTGCGTCTCGTGGCCCGGGGGCCGCGCTTAGCCCGGCCGCGCGAAGGCGGCCCTTGACCCTGGCCGGATCGGCCATGCCCAGGTGCTCGCCTGGCGGTGCGGGTCGAGGCGCCGGCGCGATGCTGTCCCGCCCGGTGTCCGCGTCCTGGGCGAGCTCTCGCACCGTTGCGACTTGGCCAGTCGCCCGGTTCCGCGAAGCCGTCGAGGCGTACCGCAGCGGACCAGTGCTGCTCTCCCGTGGCGTGATCGCCTCCTGGGGCAGCCAGACGAGCGCGCTCAGGCCGCCAGATGCCGCTGCGCGCAGCCGGACGCGGATCCCGTGCCTCGCCGCCAGCTGGGCCACCACGAACAGGCCCATCCGGCGGGATACCTCGACATCCACCATCGGCGGGTTGTCCAGCCGCCAGTTCGCGTGCGCCATCGCCTCGGCGCGCATGCCCACGCCCTGGTCAGCGATATCGATCAGCGCTCCGCCGTTGCTCAGCAGGTTGGCATCGATCGTCACCGGGGTATCGGCCGCCGAGAACGACGTAGCGTTCTCCACCAGCTCCGCGGTCAGGTGCACTACGTCGCGGACCGCCTCCCTGCGGATCGAGATCCCAGGCTGCACGTTCAGCGTGACCCGCTCGTACTGCTCGATCTCCGACACCGCCGCGCGGAGCACGTCCACCAGGGCCACCGGATGACCCCACCGCCGGGAGAGCTCTTGACCGGCGAGGACCAGGAGGTTCTCGGAGTTGCGGCGCATCCGGGTGGCCAGGTGGTCCACCTGGAACAGGCTCGCCAGGCGCTCTGAGTCCTGCTCGCCGCGCTCCAGGCTGGTGATCACGCGAATCTGCCGCTCCACCAGGGACTGGCTGCGGCGGGACAGGTTGACGAACATCGCGTTGACGTTGCCGCGCAGCGCCGCCTCGTTGGCAGCCAGCCGCACCGCCTCCTTGTGCACTTGGTCGAAGGCACGGGCAACCTCGCCGATCTCGTCGGCGGAGTCTACGTCGATGGGCTCGATCTCGAGCGAGACGCCTTCCCCGTCGGTCTCGCTCATCCGGCGGACCATCTCCGGCAGCCGGACCTCCGCTACCTCGAGTGCCCCGTTCCGCAGCCTGCGCAGCGGCCCCACCATGGACTGGCCGACGAGTGCGGTGGCAGCAAGTGCGATAGCCAGCAGCAGCGCGACCGCGAGGCTGAAGATGACCGCCGAGGTAATCGCGTCGGCGTGCAGCGACTCACTCCGGGAGATCACGGAGTCTGCGAACTGCTGCTCGGCCGACCGCATGCCGCTGACCACGTACGAGAGCGCGGAGCTGGCGTCGGAGATCGTGGGGTCGGTGGCGATGGGCGACTGGCTCGAACGCCAGCGAAATGGCTTGCTGCTCTTGCGCCTGCGCCTGTACGACGTTCGGGCTCGACAGCACGTTGTCAAACAGCTGGCGCTGGGCGGGGGTGGCCGCCGTATCGAACTCGTTCAGGCTGCCTTGCTGCTGGGCCTGCGCATCGGTGATCGCCGACTGCTGGGCCGGCCCGAACTGTCCCAGGCTGACCAGGTCAGACCGGAGGGCCGAGGTGAGAAGCGCCTGCTGCTGTGACGCTTCCTCTTTCATGCTTGAGACCAGGCCGAGCACGCGGACCGAGCCCGCCAGCGTCGAGTCGCTGCTGCCTACCGCGATCTGGCTCTCGACGGCCAGCAGCGCATTGATCGCCGTCGCGTACTCCTCGATCACGATCAGCGCGGGAAGCTGGGTGCCGGTCGCCGCGGCGCGGATGGCGGGCAGGTTGCCGATCGCGGTGACCGCCGCCTGCGTGTCCTGCTGCGCCAGCGCTGAGTAAGAGCCGTTGATCCCGCCGGCCAGGGCTTTCACCTGGCTCGCCCACGTGTTGGTAACCGCGTAATCCTGGTGGAGCAGCCCGAGTTCCTGGCCCGGCGGGGTCGCCGACGAAGGCGAGGCGCCGCGACCGCCGTTGCCGGTGCCCAGCACAATGAACCGGACCGTGTCCTCGCGCTCGTTCTGCAGCGCCTGCACCAGGCCTGTGATCTTGCCGCTCAGGTTGGCTAGCGTCAGCACGCGCTGGTTGACAAGGGCGCTCTCGACAGACGAGGTGATGAAGATTCCGCCGGCCGCAACGGCAGTGACGGTCGGGATGATCACCAGCAGGAGCAGCCGCGACCGCACCCGCCAGTTCTTTAGCGCGCGGCGGAAGGCCGGGCGGGGCGCCCGCCCGGCATCTGGCTGCTGGCCGTCGCCGGGCGCCGAAGGGGAGGCACCGGGTGCGGAACTGTCCGGGACCGCAGCGCCGGCCGCCGCCGGGTTGCCGTCACGCGACATCCGCTTGATCGTCGCGCGAGGGATGTCACGAGTTTTCCTGGCCTTGGACAGCACAGCGCTGGCGCCCCTCACCATGAGACCGGCAGGAATCCAGCGACATCCGGACGCCGCGGCAAAACCGACACGGATTGCTCCTTCCGGGCAGGAGATCTTGCGTGCACAGTGTTACGGATTGAGGCAGTGTGTGTAGTCTAGCGCTTACGGTACACAAAAGATGAAGGAACATCACTATTCATGATTGTTTATGAGACGAGACGGCACAAATTAGCAACGCTGGGGTGTCCTTTCGCGCTACGGTTGTGTCCTCGAACATCCGAATTCTCCGCTCTAAAGGGGAACCTATGCGGCTGACCTGGACCGGTGTCCGCCTCTCGGCCTTGCGCATCGCGCCGGTAGTCCTGTCGGCGGCACTGGCTTCCGGCTGTCATGTTCCGGGCACTGGCGCGTCCGGGAGCGAGCCGATCACGGTGGCCGTCGTTCCCGGGATGGACAACGCCCCGCTCAGCGTCGCCGTCCGGGACGGGCTGTTCCAGCAGCACGGCCTGGACATTACGCTCGAGGACTACCAGTCCCTCGGCGATGAGTTCCAGGCCCTCACTAGCGGTCAGGCTCAGATAGCGGCCGGCGACTACACGGGTTTCCTCTACGAGCAGGCCGCGGGCCGCACCTCGCTGCGGCTCATCGCCGACGGGTACGATGCGGCCGCGAACTCGGTGGCGATCCTCACGCTGCCCGGCTCGGGCATCACCACGCCGCAGCAACTGCAGGGCCAGCCAGGGGGCGTGGCTACGCCCCTCGCCCAGATGGTCCCGTACAGCGCAACGGTTCCGTACAACATCCAGACCCTGGCGGCGGAGGAGGTCCTGCAGAACGACGGCGTGAGCCCCAGCAGCGTGACCTGGACGCAAATGCAGCCCCAGGACATGATCGGGGCGCTCCGCAGCGGTCAGGTGAAGGCGATCCTGGCCACCGAGCCCTACATCCTGGATGCCGAGGAACAGCTCGGGGCCGTCGAGGTAGTAGACGCGAGCAGCGGCGTGACATCCGGGCTCCCGATGTCGGGCTACTTCAGCTTGGCCTCCTACGCGCACGCGAACCCGTCGGCCGTGCAGGCATTCCAGGGGGCGCTGGACCAGGCCCAGTCCGACTGTGCCCAGCGCGGGCCGGTGCAGGCCGTGCTATCGCAGCTCACCGGAATGAGCACAGGGGACGCGGCACAGGTCACCCTGGGCACGTACCCGACTTCCCTGAACGTCGGCCAGGTCCAGCGGGTCGCCACGCTGATGTATGACTCCGGGATGATCAGTAACCCGGTCACCGTGAGCACGCTGGCCTCCGGATAGTCCGGGACTTTGAGAAGCCCCGGACTGCGCGCCAGCGCGGACATCCGCTCAGGATCACTTCCGTCACGCTGTCTCTGCAATTACATATGCAATTTCATCTGCAGCTGCATCCGTCTCTGCAATGCGCCAATACGGCGCCGGGCGGCGAAATACAAGAAGGTTCTGCATGAAACACAGATGTCACATAACTGGCTCGTCGGGATTTTCGATGCATAGGGGGAGTGGCCTTGTTGCGCTTACCCGAGTCGCAGTACTTCCTGACTGCGGATCGCAGGCAAAGCGGACCTGCCGCAAGCCCATTGTCGGATATCCCCAGCTCAAGATGTCATCCTGAAGGAGGCTATTCCGTGAATCAGCCAGATCGCAGCGGCGTACCGCAGCCCGGCGTCCCTCGCCGCCGGGTCTTGGCCGGGCTCGCTGGTATCGGCGTGGCGGCCGGCGCCGGCCCCCTCCTGGCCGCGTGCGGCAGCAGCGCTCCGGCGTCGTCAGCCGCGGGCGGCGGTAGCGGCGGGAAGCGCTACGGCGGGAACCTGCAGGTCGGTCTTACCGGCGGATCGTCATCGGACACCCTCGACCCGCACAAGGGCGTCACCGACATCGACATCTCCCGGATCCAGACCCTGTACGAGCCGCTGGTCACGCTCGACATCCAGGCCCAGAATGTGCAGTATCTGCTGGCCGAGGAGATCACCCCGCAGAACGGCTCGCTCACCGAGTGGGTGATCCGGTTGCGGCCCGGCATCACTTTCCACGACGGCAAGCCGCTCACCGCGGACGACGTGCTGTTCAGCATCAACAGGATCTTCACTCTCGCCGCACCAGGCAAGATCTTCATGGGCCCCCTCGACATCAAGGGCACGAAGAAGCTGGACAGCCGCACCGTCCTGGTCAAGCTGACCTCGCCGGTCGCCGACTACGCCCAGCAACTCGCGGCGGCCCCGTTCGACCTGCTCATCGCCCCCACGACGCTCAACCCTGCCAAGCCGAACGGTACCGGCGCGTTCCGGTACCAGAGCTTCACGCCCGGCCAGCGCAGCGTGTTCACCCGCAACCCGCATTACTGGCAGCACGGCCTGCCCTACGCCGACACCCTGACGATCATCGACTTCCCCGACACCGTCTCGCTTGCCGACGCGCTGATCACCGGCCAGGTCCAAGCTGCCGGCACCCTCGACCCGCCTCAGATCCCCGCGCTGTCCAACACCAGCGGCATCGACGTCGTCGTCTCGAAGGCCGGGAGCATCATCCCGTTCACCATGCGGGTCGACCAGGCGCCCTTCAATGACGTCCGGGTCCGCCAGGCGATGCGGCTCCTGGTGGACCGGCCGCAGATGATCGACTCAGCGCTGGACAGCTACGGCACAGTCGCGAGCGACGTGTTCTCTCCGTACGACCCGGACTTCGACCGTTCCCTGGTCCGCGAGCAGGACATCCCGCAGGCTAAGTTCCTGCTGAAGAAGGCGGGCAAGGAGGACCTCAAGGTCACGCTGGTCACCTCCCCCGTCCTGTCCGGCGTTGTCGCGATGGCCACGGTGCTGGCCGAGCAGGCCCAGGCCGCGGGCGTCACGATCAACATCAAGAACGTCCCGCCCGGAACCTTCTTCGGCCCGGACTACCTGCAGTGGACTTTCTCCCAGGACTACTACAGCTACTTCCCTTACCTGACCCAGGTCGCCCAGTCGATGCTGCCCACCAGCCCGTACAACGAGACCCACAACAACGACTCCCACTACACCAGCCTGTACAACCAGGCCAACGCCACTGCGAACGCGGGGCTGCGCAAGGAGATCCTGTACGAGATGCAGCAGATCGACTTCAATCAGGGCGGCTATATCATTCCCGCGTTCACTGACACCCTCGATGCTTACAGCACCAAGATCACCGGTTACGCCCAGTCCAGGCTCGGCCAGCCGCTGATGAACTACGGCTTCATGCACCTCGCATTCACCGGCTGAGCCCATAGTGGCCGTAGCCGAAGCTCCCACACGGCCGGCCGCCTCTCCCGGCGCGCACCCCATCGCGCGCCTGATCCGGCGGCGGCTGGCCATCGGCGTGGTCACCCTGTTCCTGGTGTCGGTGGTGGTGTTCCTGGCCACCGAAGTGCTGCCCGGCAACGCGGCATACGCGATACTCGGGCACAACGCGACCCCGGCCCAGGTGCGAGCGCTCGAGGTTGCCCTGCACCTGAACCGCGGGCTGTTCGACCAGTACTGGGTCTGGATATCCGGGCTGTTCACCGGCAACCTCGGGCACTCCCTGGCCAACGGGCTTCCGGTGTGGGGCTACGTCGAGCCGAGGATCATCAACTCGGCGGTCTTGGTATTTGTCACTGGCGTCATCGGCGCGCTCGTCGGCGTAACCGTCGGCGCCATCGCCGCGCTGCGCAAGGACGGCTGGTTCGACCACGTCACCTCGGTGATCGTGCTGGCGGTGACGTCGCTCCCCGAGTTCGTCGTGGCCATTGTCCTGATCATCCTGCTGTCCACCGTGGTCTGGCACGTTCTGCCGGCGGTCTCGCTGCTGGCCCCAGGCACCTACGCCTGGAGCCAGCCGGAACTGCTCGTCCTGCCAGTCGCCACCCTCGTGATCGTGATCGTGCCTTACATCCTGCGGATGATGCGCGCCGCGATGGTCGAGGCCCTCGAGTCGGACTACGTGGAGATGGCCCGGCTGAAAGGGGTGCCGGAGTGGCGCGTCGTGCTCGTGCACGCGCTGCCCAACGCGATCGCGCCCACCATCCAGGTCATCGGCCTCAACTTCCTGTACCTGGCCGGCGGCGTCGTGATCGTCGAGTACGTGTTCAACTTTCCGGGCATCGGCCAGGGCCTGGTGAACGCGGTAAACGGCCGGGATATCCCGGTGATCCAGTTCATCGTCCTGATCCTGGCCGCGTTCTACGTGGTCATGAACATCGTCACCGACGTGATCGCCCTGCTGGCCACGCCGCGGCGAAGAATCGCCAGGTAGCCCATGGCCGTGAACGCTCCCGCCGCCCCCGCGGCCCAGCCGCGGCAGGTCCAGCGGATCCGCCGGCATCAGTGGGGGTCCGTGCTCTGGTCGGCCGCCCGCACCCCGCGCGGCATGATCGGGCTCGGGCTGGCCTCGTTCGTTGTGCTGGTCGCGGTCGTCGGCCCGTTCGTCGCCCCGAACCCGTCGGGCGCCCTGGTTACCCTGGCCTTCGGGAAGCCGTCTGGGCAGTTCCTGCTTGGCGGCGACTACCTGGGCCGCGACGTGCTATCACGGGTGCTCGATGGCGGCTGGGTGCTGCTGATCATGGCGGCCTGCGCGACCGCTCTCGGGATCGTCGGCGGCGCGGCGGCCGGCGTGTCAGCCGCCTACCTGCGCGGGGCCAGCGACGGGCTCATCATGCGAGCAGCCGATGTGATCCTGTCGTTCCCGCAGATCGTGTTCGCCCTGCTGCTGCTGAGCCTGCTGGGACCGCAACTGTGGCTGATCACGATCGCGGTCGGCGTCTCACACGCCCCCCAGGTGGCCCGCGTGCTGCGGTCGGCCACCCTCGACCTCTCCGAACGGGACTTCGTCAAGGCGGCGGAGTTGCAGGGCATGCGGCCGGCCAAGGTCATGTGGAAGGAGATCCTGCCCAACCTGGTCAGCCCGCTCATGGTGGAAACGGGGCTCCGGCTGACCTACTCGATTGTGATCATGGCCGGGCTTGCGTTCCTCGGCTTCGGGCAGCCGCCGCCGACCGCGAGCTGGGGAACGATGATCAACGAGAACCGGGACGGCCTGTCGCTGAACCCATGGGCAGTCATCGTGCCAGCCCTGCTGATCGCACTGCTGACGATCGGGACGAATACGTTCACCGACGCGTTCGCACGCGTCGCGATAGGGATCAACCGTCAGCCTGAGGAGGCCGCGCTGATCGATGACCTCGGCCAGGAGTCCCGCGCGTGAGACACCCGGGAGACACAGCGTGAGCCAGGGCGTAGCGCCGCGAGCCGGGACGACCGCCGCCCAGCCGGAAGACCGGCTGAAGGTGACCGGCCTGGAGGTGCGGCTGGGCCGGCCCGGGCCGGACGTGGTGCGCGATGTCTCCTTCGCCGTCCCGGCCGGCGCGGTGCTTGGCCTGGTGGGCGAGTCGGGCTCGGGCAAGACCACCGTGGCCCTGGCCCTGCTCGGGCATACCCGCCGGGGGCTGCGCATCACTGCGGGCCAGGTCCTGCTGGACGGAATCGACCTGCTGGCGCTGAGACCGCGCGACCTGAGGGCAGCGCGCGGGGCCCGGGTCAGCTACGTACCCCAGGACCCGTCCTCGGCGCTCAATCCCGCGCTCCGCGTGGGCACCCAGATCCGGGAGGTGCTGCGGGTCCACGCCGGGACCGTCCCCAACGCCAGTGACCGCATGGCCGAGGTCATGCGGGAGGTCTCCCTCGACCCCACGCCGGAGATGCTGCACCGGTACCCGCATCAGCTCTCAGGAGGCCAGCAGCAGCGGGTTGCGCTGGCCATGGCGTTCGCGTGCCGGCCGTCGCTGATCGTGTTGGACGAGCCGACCACCGGACTCGACGTATCCACCCAACGTCGTGTTCTGGACACCGTTCGCGACCTTTGCCGTTCCTACGGGGTGGCGGCCGTTTACGTGAGCCATGACCTGGCCATGGTCAGCGGCCTAGTGTCCGACATCGCGGTCATGTACGCGGGACGCGTGGTGGAGATCGGATCCACGGCCCGGCTGTTCGGCGAGCCGGTGCATCCGTATACCCGCGGCCTGATCGGGGCCGTGCCATCACCCGATCGCGCCGAGGTACTGGCCGGCATCGACGGCCAGCAGCCCCGGCCCGGCCGCCGTGGCGCCGGCTGCTCGTTCGCCGCCCGCTGCGGCTACGCCATCGCCGACTGCACCAATGAGGCCCCGGAACCGGTAACCATAGCCGGGCGGTCTGTACGCTGCCTGCGGGCCCTGGATATCCAGGGCGTTCATCCCGAACGCGTGCCGGTGGCGGTCGGCCCGCCCGCCCCGGCGGGCACGCCGGCCCTGTCGGTCCAAGGAGTCACGGCCAGCTACGGCAGCACGACGGCGCTGTCCGGCATCGACCTCGAAGTCCCGCCGCGCGCCTGCGTCGCCGTCGTCGGCGAGTCCGGGTCCGGCAAGACCACGCTCGCCCGCTGCGTGGCCGGGCTGCACAGCAACTGGAGCGGCGTGATCACCTTCCAGGGCACCCCCCTGGCCCGCGGAGCCCGCCAGCGCGACAAGGACGTGCTGCGGCGGGTCCAGTACATCTTCCAGAACCCCTACTCCTCGCTCAACCCGCGCAAGACCGTCGGCCAGATCATCGACCAGCAACTTGAGCAGTTCACCGGCCTCTCCCGCCGCGACCGCGCCGCGCGCGTGGCCAGCGTCCTCGAAAGTGTGTCGCTGGGCCAGGACCTCTTGTCCTGCTACCCGGATCAGCTCTCCGGCGGGGAGCGGCAGCGGGTCGCGATCGCCCGGGCCCTGGTGGTCGAGCCAGACCTGCTGATATGCGATGAGGTGACCTCGTCGCTGGACGTCTCGGTTCAGGCGGTCATCGTGGAACTGCTGCGCCGGATCCAGCAGGAACGCCACCTCGCCATGATCTTCATAACGCACAACCTCGCCCTGGTGCGCAGCATCGCCCAGTACGCGGTAGTCCTGCGCCAGGGTGCGGTGGCCGAATCAGGTCCGGTCGGGCAGATCCTGGAGCGCCCGGCCGATCCCTACACCCAGCGTCTCGTGGAGGACGTGCCTAAGCTCGGGCTGCCGGCATAGGGCCGAAACCGCCGTGCCCATCAAGTAAGCCTTGAACAGCCGGGAGCTCAGGAGCCAGGGCAGACCACGGCCCACGCTGGTCGATGAGGCGGGAATACTTCCTCGCGGCTCATCACGCTTTACGGGCGACCCGTTCTAGCCTGGTCGATTGCGCAATCGACCCGATGGTGAACTGCGGAAGTACGTCGACACCGGCGACGTCCCGTTCGAGGCACGGGACCTGACAGTGGTGGTGGGCGGCGGGATCCGGGTGGACCACGTGAGCTTCCCGGTCGAGGGCGCTCCCTGGTCGCCGTGATCGGCCCGAGCGGCGCCGGAAAGTCCACGCTGCTCAACGCGCTGAGCGGGATGCGCCCCGCGGATACGGGGACGGTCTTGTACGACAACCGCGACCTGTACGCGGACTTCGCCGAACTGCGGTACCGGATCGGCTTCGTGCCGCAGAAGGACATCGTGCACACCCAGCTGACCCCGCGCGCCGCCCTCGGGTACGCGGCCGAGTTCCGGTTCCCCAGCGACACGCGCAAGGACGAGCGCGCCGGCCGCGTGGACAAGGTGCTTGAACAGCTCAGCCTGACCGACCGGGCTGACCTGCCGGCGAAGAAGCTGTCTGGCGGTCAGCTGAAGCGGGTGGCAGTCGAGGGAGTGCGCGCGGTACGTTGCCGGCCCGATGATCGCGCGCCCGCGAACTCACCGGCCTGGGCAGAAAGAACACGACCGGCAGGCCCCCGTGCCACCGCCGGGCCGCGGCCGGGTCCGGCCGCTGCACACGCTGACACGCCGGTGCCTGGACTGGATCCGGCAGCTGCGCACGCTGACACGCCGTTACGTGCAGCTGATCACGGCCGAGCGTCTCTACCTGTGGCTCATCCTGCTGGCGCCGTTCCTCCTCGGCTATTTCGTGCGGCTGTCGCAGACCAGTCAGGGTCTGAACGTGGCGGGGGCCAGCAACCCCAGCGCCGAGGAGACACTGCTCGTCCTGATGATCACGGCCAGCCTGGCCGGCGTGTTCAACTCCATCAGGGAAGTGGTCAAGGAACGCGGCATCTATGACCGAGAACGCGCGGCCGGGCTCTCGGCCAGCGCTTACCTCACCTCCAAGGTGCTTGTCCTCGGTGTGATCGCCATTTACCAGGCGGTGGTGATGACGGCGATCGGCCTGCTCGGGTACCGGCTCCCGACCAGCGGGTCGCTGCTGACGCACCATCCGTTCATTGAGCTGTGTGCGGCCACGGCGCTCCTGGAGCTCGCCTCGACCTATCTCGGCTTGCTGGTCTCCGCGCTGGTGCCGAGCTCGGACCTGGCGATGCAGGTGCTCATCGTCCCGGTCATGATCCAGCTCGTGTTTTCCGGCGGCTTCTTCACGCTGACCGGCGTCTTCTCCCAGCTGTCCACGCTTATCCCGGGCCGGTGGGGCTTCGCGGCGCTCGCCTCGACGGCCCAGCTCAACAAGCCGAACCAGGCGATGGGCATGCCAACCGACCCCGGGTGGGCCCACACGCCCAGCGCGTGGCTGATCGCCATGGGCGCGATGCTGGCCTGGTCAGCGGTGTACATGCTGCTTGCCTGGTGGCTGCTGAACCGCCGGTCCCCGGGCCGCCGCAAGAAGGAATGGCGCCAGTTCCCGCGCTGGCATTTCAGATGACATGCATCGGCTGAGGTCAAGAAATCCCCTCGACCGGCAGGCCGATTGCGCAATCGACCCGCTCTAGTGTGGTCGATTGCGCAATCGACCCGCCGCAGGTCTGGGCCGGCGTAGCGCCCGAACCCACCAACCGGTGGGGCGGCAAGTCCGCGATGAGCATTGCAACATTGGCGTGCTTGCCTCCCCGTTCATGCCGAGCTTACTGTCCCGTTGCCTCGTGGTACTTATCCACGATGTTCGCGGGGACCCGGCCGCGTTCCTTGATCTCGATGCCCTGCTCCTTGGCCCACTCACGGACCTTGTGGGTGTCGATAGCACTGGCATTCCGGCGGCCGCCGCGGGCAGCCCGCCGGGTGCCGGTCTTACGGGCATGGGCGACGTACGGCGCCAGCGCCTTCTGCAGTTCTTCGCGGTGCGCCACGCTCAAGTCGATCTCGTAGTCGGCACCGTCGAGACCGAAGCGGACGGTGCCTTCGGCCTCGCTGCCGTCGATGTCGTCGACGAAGAGCGTCTGTATCTTCTGTGCCACGCAATTGCTCCATTCGTGTTGCCTGACCTCTACGTAATTGTAGACCGTCAGGGTGATAGGTGCGGGAAGGCATGCCGAGGGCGCACGCTCGCTTGAGCTCTCGCGCTCCGTGGCTCAGGCCGCGCCTGATCCGCCGTTCCGGGCGTATCAATTGGATTTCGCGAGGCAATAGGTTTTGCCGGGGGAGTTTCCTGCAGCCATTTCGAAACGATGCTCGGGCGCCCGGGTTCGCGCGCCTGGTCGGCGTCGCCGGTGCCTAATCCGGTGAATCGGTCGAGGCCGGCGTTCGCCTGGTCATGCGCGCTGGCGATGTCGCAGGCCAGGTTCAGGGCCCGCCGGTGGCATGCCTCGGCCTGGCCGGTGCCAGGGTTTCGGTGGTTACAAGACGCCGCCCAAACCGTCCGGGTGGAACGGCGCGCGGCGACAGGCGCCACCGACCGTTCGGCCAAATTATGCAGGTCCACGGGCGAGGGATGCTGCGGCGCGGCGGGATGCGGCGGAGTGCCGGGGACCGCGGCCATCAAAAATTCGATCATTCCGAACGGGACCGTGGTTATCTCCCGCACCGGCTCCCGGCTCCCCATGGTGTCGGGCCGTGCGGTGAAGGTAACGCCCAGGGGCGCCGTCAGCGCGGCAGCGGTCCATTGCGGAATGGGTATTCACCCTGGAATCTCTTCCTGAGTATGCCCGCGCTGACCAGGCTGAGGAGAAAAATCGTGACCGTCCCTCCCCAGGTCAGCGCCAGGCCGACAAGGCCTGGAGGGCTGCCGTAACCGTAAACCAGGAGCATCCCTGCCGCGCATGCCGCCACGATCGGCGCGGCGATGACCGGCAGCAATGGGTGCCCGTCCTCAGCGCGGAACATCCCGGTTGCCGCAAGATAGATCGCCTTCACGATCCATACCACCACCACGATGCCGCGATAGCGATGAAGGGCCACCGGAGCTGGCGCAGCGTCGCTTTCCGGGCACCGGGCTTGGCCAGCCACACCAGGCAGAGGGAGACGATCGGCAGGCTCAGCATCGCCACGACGACGCTCACAAGTACGCCGACGAACCAGCCGCCGGCCGAACCGCCGCCTAGGTCGACCGTCTTCACGCCGTCCTTGCCGGTTGAGACCGAGGTGAGATGGGCGAGGCCTGAATAATAGATGCCCGCCCCGATCACGATGGCCGTCCCGGCCACGGACCTGATCTTGCCAAGCCGGTCCATGACGTCGATGCTGCACGCGCTTCCCTCCCAATCCCGTCACGCCGTGGCCGCGGCCGTTCCGGTACCAGAACGGCCGCGGCCCCCGGTGCCCCCCGGCTTCGTGTCGTTTGTCAGGCGCTAGCGGCTAGACGCCGAACAGCGCTCCGAGGAAGGACAACACGGCTGAACCGAATTGCTGCACTATGGGCGCGAGGATGGGCTCGACAATTGGCACGAGCCACCGAAGGACGGTACTGGCCACGCCGCACGACGAACAGCCACTGTTCGTGGCCGCCCCTTGTGCTCCGGTGACCGTGAGACTGGCGGGCGCCGAGGTGACTATCGTGGTGCCCCCTCGCGCCACGAGAATCCGGTACCAATAACTGCCCGCCGGTTCTGCGGGGAGCTGGACGGTTCCCGCGTCAGCCGTTGCCCGCCCGATGCTCTGCCACGTCTGGCCAGCGCCCGACTCCCGCTGCAGGTAGATGATCGACCCGGCCGGAAGGCCCGCGGTGACGAACGTCACCGCCGGCTGCGTGCCGGAGCTGACACTGGCTGCCGCGAAAGACAGTGCCGCACTCGGACCTGCGTCCGCGGCCGCGTACGCGGTACCAGGAGCGGCGAACGTCACGATCGCCGCCGACGCGAGGACGGCAATGAGACCGCCTCTCGCCTTGGATGTCACGCGAAACATGATGTGTCCTCTTCGATTTCCGCGAATGTTTTCTGTTATCAGACAGGGAGTTCTGCGAAGGACTATAAGATGAGACCGCGTGCATTCACAGGAAGTTAGGATGCAGTTTCCGCGCAGGGGTACGGATTGGCTGCTGTCCGGATATCAGGTCGCAGGATCTTCGGCCTCATTCTTGGTGGGAGGATGGCCGGTGGCCGATGAGCTTCCGGTAACGTTCGGCGGACTGTTGCGGCAGTTGCGACTGGACGCTGGATTGACCCTGGAGGAACTCGCGAGGAAAGCGGGCGTCTCGGAGCGGGCGCTCAGCAGTCTGGAGCGCGATAAGGTCGACCGCCCGCGTGCCTCCACGATAGCGGAGCTTGCCACGGCACTGGGACTCGGCGAGGCGGGCAGGATCTGGCTCTGGGGAATGGCCCGCGGACAGCGCGTTCCCAACGGACTTCCGGTAATGAACGTAACCGCGCCGCCGCACACCCTCCCGCGCGATATCGATTCCTTCGTCGGCCGGTCATCGGAGCTAGCCGAGCTCATGGACTGGGTACACCGCGGCGCGGTGGTACGTATCCACGCGATTGCGGGGCTCGCCGGGACCGGGAAGACGGCACTGGCGGTACACGCTCAATGCCCAGGGCTTTAGGCTTTTGACCGGTTGTGGGTAGTTCCTATTTTTGGTTACTGCGGGTAGTTCTCTTCCGGTGGGCATGCCGGAGGCCGGCGTGTCGTGCCGTCGGCGGCCGGGTCCACGGTCCGGCTGGGGTTGTCGTTCGGGCGGTTTTACGGGCTCCTGCTGGTCAGGCCGGGGTGTTGGCCATGGTGATGACGGCGGGGGCAATTCGGGTGACGGTGTCCGCGGGTCCCGCGTGCGCGAAGGACGAGGGGGATTTGGACTTGCGGGCGCGGTGCCGGTCCCGGTCAACGACGGCCCGGTAGCGCCCGATTTCGCTGGTCACGGCCTGGTAGCAGCCGTGCCCGAGGCGGATCGCGGACAGGACTGCCCGGACGGCGCGGGCGAAGGACAGGTCGCGTGACCGGACCGTGAGCCCGGCGCGGCGTCCCTTGCGCGCGGGCACGGCGGCGAGGGCGGCGCCGAGGACGACCCTGCGGGTCATCCCGGTGCCGGCGGCCCAGGCGGCGAGTTCCTGCCGGACCAGGTTCCGGGGACCCCGAGCGGAGCATCGGCCCGGTGCCCGGGCCGGCGCCGCGCAGCGGCGCCTTGGCCTCCCGCAGCGCGGTCTCCGACCCGTCCCACCGCCATTTATAGAGCGCGGCCAGTTCGGGGCCAGGGTAGTCCTCCCAGTCCATGAGGTCGGTGACCAGGCAGAACATCTCCGGGACCTCCTGGCCCTCCACGTCGGTGAAGTACTCGATGACCCGGACCTTCACGGTGACGCCGTCACCGGACAGTTCCGCCCGGTACGAGCCGTCCGGAAGGATTTCCGAGGTCCGCTTCAGGGGGATGTCGCTCTTGAGCCTGATCAGCACGTGCGTGGACCGGATCATGCGGGCGATCCGGGGCGCGCCGTGGTAGTTGCGGTCCGTCAGCCAGATCCAGTCCGGCGCGAACAGGGCGGGGAAGCATGCCACGGCCTCGTCGAGCAGGGCCTGCTCCGATTCTGCCTTGTCCGTGCCGGCAGGCCCGTGCGGCATCGCGAACAGCGCCCGGCACGAGCAGCAGGTCAGCGGCAGCGCCCGCACGCACGGGTACGGGCCGGAGTCATCACCGGTGCCCACGGTGCCGAACGCGGCCCTGTTCGCGGGCGTGTCCGGCACCCGGACCAGCGTCCCGTCCAGCGACCCCGCCTTCAGCGGCTTCTTCTTCCCGATGGTGACCGCGCCGGGGCAGCCTGCGCCCTGGTGCTCGCGCCAGGCCGAGCCCAGCACGAGGTCCCGCAGTTCCTCCAGGGGGACCGGGCCGAGGGCGTTCCGCCAGTCCCCGGCCGCCCGGCCCGACGCCGGCCGCCACGGCCGCGCCCACGGGACCAGCGCCAGGTCCCCGGCCAGCGCCGCGATCACGTCCCCGGGCCGCTCCCCGGGCATGAGCGTCATCAGCACGATCACCCGGATCATGAACGCCCTGGCCAGCAGCCGTTCCCGTTCCCCCTTCACGAACCGGGCGCCCAGCGGCGCCCGCCCCGCGACCTGGCCGATCACGTCCGTCCCGGCCTGCGATCCCAGCCGTTCCTCCAGCGGCCCCAGCGTCGCGTGAAGCACCGGGCTGCCCTTCGCCCGGACCTGCCCGTCCCGCTTCACCTGCGACTCCGCGACCGCGACCACCTTGCAGAACACGACCGTCCCGCCCGTGCGGACCTTCTCCGTGCCCCCGATGACCAGCGCGGACCGGTCCGCGCCCCCGAGATCCCGGCCGCCCTTCAGCGGCGAGGCCAGCAGCACCAGCGGCACCGCGATCATCATCCCCGCAGAAACGGGCACGGCACACGACGGGACAGGGTAAGAAGACACGTGAGGCTCCGGTTGAGAAGAGAGAAGTCGAGAATCCCTCTTCTACCCGGAGCCTCTCCAGTCTCGCAGGAAACCTGAGCAACAAGCCTGCGGCCAGTAGTGATCACGCAGCGCAACTAGGAACGGAACCAACGCTCAACCGTTCCGCCTTAAAGCCGCTGGCATTGGGTACACGCTGCCCACCGGCTCGCGGACCAGTTCCCCGACGGGCAGGTATTCCTGTCGCTGCAGGGACATACACCCGGCCAGCGGCCAGTCGACCCGGCGGATGCCCTGGCTAGCTTGTTGCTGGCAACGGGAGCCGATACGCGGCAGATCCCCGCGGATCTCCGGGATCGCGCAATGCTATGGCGCCATTGGCTCGCGGGCAAGCGGATGCTGTTGCTGCTGGATGACGCGCTCGACAGCGAGCAAGTGCGGATGCTCCTGCCGGGCACGCCGGGAAGCCTGGTCCTGATCACCGGCCGCCGGAACCTCACGGCGCTGGAAGACGTACATTCCATCAGCCTGGATGTCCTCACATCCGGTGAGGCGACCGAACTGCTGGTGCGGCTCGCCGGCCGGCTGGAGCTGAATCCCGGCGATCCCGCGATAGCGGAGATCGCCCGGCTGTGCGGGAACCTGCCGCTAGCGCTGGGCATGCTCGGCCGCCAGCTATACCACGACCGGTCCTGGGCACCGGCTGATCTGGCAGCCGAGTTCACCGAGGCACGCGACCGGCTGGAGCCGATGCGGGCCGAGAAAGTGACAGTCGCCGCCGCGTTCGACTTGTCCTACCGGTACCTGACGGAAGGCCAGCAGCGGATGTTCCGCGGGCTCGGCCTGCTTCCCGGGGCCGGCGTCGACGTGTGGGCGGCCGCCGCACTCGCGGACATCAGCCCTGCCGACGCTCGCGATCACCTGCGGGCCCTGTACGACCAGAATATGATCGGCGGCCTCAGCTACGGCCGGTACCGCCTGCACGATCTGATCCGTGAATACGCTGGCAAGCTGGCGGCTGCCGAGGACCCCGCCGCCGAGCGCGACGCCGCCGTCGTACGGCTCCTCGATTTCTATCGCTATACGGCAGCGGAAGCCGGCCGTTATCTGGCTCGGCGCACCCCCTCGCGGCCACTGAGCGCGGACGGATCCAAACCCGCGTATTCGCCGGAGATCTCGAACCGCCCGCAGGCGGCTGCCTGGATGACCGCCGAAGCCGACAACCTGCGGACCGCCGCGGGCTACGCGGCGGGTCATGGCCATCGCTCCCACGCTGTCGCGATCGCGGCCGCGGTGCACGGTTTCCTGCGCGGCCAAGGGCACTGGGACCAGGCGCTGGCCCTGCATCAAACCGCTTTGGAAGCGGCGAGGCAAGACGGTGACCTGCTGGGAGAAGCCGGTGTCCTGACCGACCTCGGTGACGTGCAGTACCTGACGGGGAGTTACGCCGCGGCAGAGACCAGCCTCGCCCGGGCGCTGGACCTGACCCGCCGTCTGGATGATCGCCTGGGAGAGGCCAACGCGCTCATCGAGTTCGGCATCCTCAGGCAGGCCGCCGGAGACTTCGGGTCCGCTGGCGCCAGTCTCACCCGCGCCCTAGAGCTCAGCCGTTCCCGGGGCGACCGGCTCGGTGCAGCCAACGCTCTTTTCAACCTCGGTGTTATCGGGTACCTGACCGGCGACTTCACAGCTGCGGCGAGCAACCAGGCGCTGGCGCTCGAGACATACCAGGGCCTCAGGGATGAACTCGGGGAAGCCAGCGCGCTCAACGGTCTAGGCGGGGTAGCACAAGCTCGGGGGAATTACCCGGATGCCAGCGCTTACTTCACGAAGGCTCTCAAGCTGTACCGGGATCTCGGCGACCGCATAGGCGAGGCTTATGCCACCGGCAATCTAGGAGCCGTGCAGTGCCTGGCGGGTGACTACGCCGCCGCTGCCGGCAATCTCGGTGACGCGCTGAAGCTGTACCGAGGCCTCGGCAGCCTTAACGGACAAGCGGACATGCTCAACAATCTCGGTGCCTTGCACCGCATGATGGAGGACTATCCATCCGCTTCCGCCAACCTCACACAGGCGATAGACCTGTACCGCCGCCTTAAGGATCCACTCGGTGAAGCCGGCGCCCTGAGCGAACTAGGGGCCGTGCAGCGCTGTACTGGTGACTATCCCTCCGCAATCGCCAACCTCACGCGGGCCGTAGAACTAGATCGCGATATCGGGGAGCGTGCCGACGAAGCGGAAGCCCTGAACAACCTGGGCGAGCTGTACCTCGATGAGGCCAGGATCGACGACGCCCGTGACGCGCACACGCGGGCCCTCGCCATCGCGGCCGAGATTGTCTCGCCGCTAGAAGAAGCCCGGGCCCGGGAGGGAATCGGCCGCTGCCATCTCCAGGCGGGCGACCGTGCCGCCGGACTCGCCGAGCTCAGGCGATCCCTCGCGATCTACCAGGACATCGCGTCTCCTCACGCAAGCCGCGTTGCGTCACTGCTCGCACATGAAAGTTCATAAAGTTCTTGAACAGCGCCCGACTCGCCGTATGCGCTTGTGCTCGACGGCGGCACTTGCCGTTTGGGCGGCGTGCGCGGGCTGCGGGTGCTTGATGCCGGTGCTTGATGCGGGTGCTTGATGCCGGTGCGGGCCGATCTCGGCACTGCTCAATTGATCGGCCGCCCCGCAAGCGTTTCACTGAAACCAGCGCCGCTCTTGCTCCACTCCGTCGCACAGAGTAGACAGGAACGATGGGAAGACAGGCAGCCGTCGTGCTTTACGTGCTCGCGCTGGTAGCCGTCGTGGTCGGCGTGGACGTCCTGTTCTTCAGGAACCACTTCTGGAGGCGGCTGATAGCAAACGTCGGAATTGTCCTGGTGTTCGCGGGGTTCTATTTGAGGTTCCTGAAGCGTCCATGAGCGCAGCCGCCGCAATGCGGCTCACCCAGCTCCACGTCCGCCAGGCCCGGCTCCTCAGGCACGAACCCCAAGCATGCTCAGCCTGGTCTCCGCCAGAAGGCCTGTCCATGCGGCTCCTCGTCCGACGTGTCGATCGCGCAATCGACCTGCTCTAGCGTGGTGGTTTGCGCAATCGACCCGCTGGACTGCGGGCGACGGTGGCGCCGTCAGCTGAGCTGGCGGAACAGGGTGGCCGTGTCCGAGCAGATCCATTCTTCGGCGATGAGCCCGTCGGCGATGCGATAGAACTCGTGGCTGACGTACTCGATGGCGCGGCCGGTCGCGGGGATGCCCAGGAACTCGCCGGAGTGGGTGCCGCGGAACCGCAGCCGGACGGCGACCTTGTCCTGGGCGCCGAAGATGTCCTCGATGTGCGCCTGAAGATCGGGGAAGGCACGCCTCATCATCTCGAAGCCTTGCCGCCACGCCACGCGTCCACGCTGGGGTTCGGGCAGTTCAGCCAGGTTGGTGATGAGATCCGGGGCGATGCGTGTCATGCACTCGTCGGCGTCGCCGGCGTTGAACGCCTGGAAGCCGGCGCGCACTAGCTCGACGTTCGCGGCGGGCGAGGTGGTCTGCGAGGTCATGATGGTCTCCCGTCTGTCTAGCGTGCTCCGCACCCGGCGGACCGGAGGGCTCGGCCGTGCGGAAAGTGAATATAACTCATCATGTGCTAATGTAACAATATGCGCGCTGAGCGGTGGGAGGCGACTCTCGACAGGGTCCTTGAACTGACGGTGCTGCTCGGCCGGGACGCGGCCGACAGCCTCGCCCGCGAGGGCCTGACCGAATCCCGGGCGCACCTCGTGTGGCAGCTTCAGCAGCGCGGACCGTGCACCCAGGCCACGCTGGCCGCCGACTTGCACGTCACGCCCCGCACCATCACCGCGCTGGTCGACGGCCTGGTGGCCACCGGGTTCGTAACCCGCGAACCGCATCCCTCCGACCGCCGCGCGACACTGGTCACCTTCACCGAAAGGGGACGCGCCACCGCCCAGGCGCTCCTCGACGGTCACCGCCGGCTCGCGCGCCAGCTGTTCGCCGACTTGCCAGACGATGCCTTCGATCGCTTCGACGCCGGCCTGCTCCACGTGCTCACCCGGTTCCGCGACGTCCTGGCCGCACGAGCCTCGGACGAGGCGATGACCGACGGATAACCCGGCCCGCCGGACACGGCCCCGGCGTACTTGTGTTATGTGATTTAGGGCCGCTACCGCAGACCCGCGCCCAGCCGGGGAATGCTTCCAGGCCGACCGGAACGAGGACGGCCTGGAACACATTTCGCGAGCGTCGGGAATATCTAATAACCGTCCGTAACCGCCTATGGCCGCACCTGGGATGCCCTGTCGGCCGAGGTTGGCTGCATGGAGCCCGGGAAGGCAGGCATCCGGCATCCCGGTCAAGCTGCTCGGCGGCTCCGGATGAGGCGCTAAGGTACCCCCGCACGCGCGGCCCCGCTGGCCTGACGCTCGAGGGTGTAGCGGTTGACCGGTACCGGCAGGCCGAGATTGGCCCGCAGCGTGTCGCCCTCGTACTCGGTCCGGAACACACCGCGCTTTTGCAGCAGCGGCACCACGTCACCCGCGAACCATTCGAGGTCCTCGATGGTCCGGAAGCGGAGGTTGAGCCCGTCGGCCGCGCCGGCCGTGAACCAGTCCGCGATCGCGGCGGCGACGGTGTCCGGCGCGCCGGTAAACGGTGACGGGTGGTACTCGGTGACTGTCTCGACGACCTGCCGAAGCGTCAGGCCCTCCTCCCTGGCCCGGCGGACCAGCTCCAGGCCCCGGGTGCGGCCGCCTTTTTCGGCCAAGTGCGCGACATCGGGGAATGGCGCGTCCAGGTCGTGCCGGCTGAAGTCGTAAGCGCCGAAAGCACGGCCGAGGAATCCCAGCTTGCGGTCGAACTCGTTGTCGGCCTCGTAGATATCGCGCGACAGCTGTGCCGCCGCCTCGTCGGTGCTCGCCACGACCGGGCTGGCACCGGTAAAGATCACCACGTGGCCGGGATCGCGGCCAAGCGCGGCGGTACGCCGCTTGATGTCGCCGTAGTACTCCTGCGCCTCGGTCAGCGTCCCGCCGGGCGCGTAGATGCCCTCGGCGACGTGCGCGGCCAGGTTGCGGCCATCTTCGGATACGCCTGCCTGGAAGATGACCGGCTGACCCTGCCTGGAGCGAGAGAGGTTGAGCGGCCCGGCCACCTTGAAGTGCTCGCCGACGTGGTCGAGCGCGTGCAGCTTGGCCGGGTCGAGGAAGATGTTGCGCTCCACGTCGGCGACGAACGCGTCGTCCTCGTAGGAGTCCCACAGCCCCTGGATGACCTGGACCGCCTCCAGCGCCCGGCCATACCTCGTCGCGTAGTCGAGGTGCTCGTCGAGGCCGTAGTTCTTGCTCGTGCCGGTGTCGAAGCTTGTCACTACGTTCCAGCCGGCCCGGCCGCCGCTGATGTGGTCAAGCGAGGCGAACCGGCGGGCGAGGTTGAACGGCGAGTTGTAGGTCGAGCTGGCCGTGCCGACGAGCCCGATGTGCGTGGTGTGGGTGGCGACGGCCGACAGCAAGGTGAGCGGCTCGAGCCGGTTGAGGTAATGCGACGGGTATGTGGCGTTGATGAACTGGCTGTCCACGATGAACAGCACGTCGAACAGCGCCTGCTCGGCGATCTGCGCCTGCTTGATGTAGTAATTGATGTCGATGCTGGCGTTCTTCGGGACGCGCGGATCCTTCCACAGGCCGTGCTGGCCAGGACCGCCGACACCGTAGACGGCCACGGCGAGGTGCAGCTTGCGGGGCATCGTGCCTCCCCTTTGGATCCTCCGGTAGCACACGGCTGACAGGCCCGACAATACAACTTTGTCGATCGAAATACTATACTTTGCCGGGTCCGCTGTTAAAGGAGACGCGCGTGTTGAAACCGAGTCGCAGCGCCCTGCGCAGGCTCGTCGATCGCTCGGCCGCCAGGAGCGTCCGTGTCGTGTCAGCTGTCATCGCATGTCCTCCTAGCCAGCGCGACGCGACTCGTCATCCGCAGGATGACGGCCCGCGGGGGTTGGTGTCGCCGGTCTCCTGACGGCTGGCCTCGCTGTCCAGCCGCGGGCCGCGTCCGCTTTCTCACCCCATCATCCCGAACGTAAGCGACTGACTCCCTGCCGCACGTCTACTCCGTCAAAGGTCAGATGTGATCGGCCTGAGCGACAGAAATGAGGTCACGTGGCCGTATCCCGCTGAGCAACCGGGTTTGCTGCCGGGATGGGACCGGGCAGCGCTGCGCTGCCGGACTCCGCCGATGTCTGCTCGAGTTCGCGGCCGGCCGTCTCGGGAAAGCGGGCCGCGACGATGACGAGAGCGAAAAGCGGGCCGGCAGCCAGCAGGGCAACAGAGCGGGCCAGGTTTCCCGTGAGACCGATCAGCAGCGCCGCCAGCACGAAGCTGATGCATGTCCCGGCCACTCCCGCGATGGCGGCTGCGGAGGTGGCCAGGGCGCGATGCGATGTGGGGAACAGTTCCGTGCTGAAGCCGGTCAGCGTGGGCCAGGCGCCGAACTGGCCAGCGTAGGTGATCGCGAGTGCCGGGAACAGGCCGGCCGGACCGCGTGCGAGGAAGAAGAAGCAGAATGTTCCGGCCACGCTCAGGGCCAGGAAGCTGCAGCCGATCCGTTTGCGGCCGAGGCGATCGCTGATGCCGCCCGCTCCCACCAGGACCGGGATGGCCAGGGCGCCGGCGCCGACCAGGATCAGGTTGGCTGCGGAGGCGGACAGGTGCCGCTGGGTCTGCATGAAGTCGATGACGAACACCGACGGCTGGGCGAGCAGGCTGCCCAGCGCCGACGCCGCGCACACCAGCACCACAAGTCGGCCGTGCGGCGGGCGCAGCAGCGACCGCCAGCTGGCAGCCAGGCGGCCGGCCGAGGCGGCCGCCTGGAAGCGGGAGCTCTCGGGGAGCCGGCGGCGCATGAACGCCACTACCAGCAGCACGGGCGTCGCAGCGACGTACAGACAGCGCCAGGACAGGTGATGCGGGCTCAGGACAAGTCCCCACGCCAGCGCTCCTGTGCCCGCGCCCAGCGCGTCAAGCATGGCCAGCACGCCGAAGCCGAAGCCGCGTGCGCGGGCGGGCAGTTCCTCGGCGATCACCGTCCAGGTCAGCGTCCCTTCCAGCGCCAGGAATGCCTGAGCGCAAAGCTGGCACAAGCCGAACGAGGCGATCGTCGGGGCAGCGGCCGTGGCCGCGGTGGCCACCGTGTACCCGGCTATTGACACCAGCAGCAGGCGCCGGCGGCCGAAGCGATCCGCCTGCCGGGCGAGGAACAGCGCCGGCAGCGAGCCGAGGAACAGCAGCGCCAGCCAGTCTGAGGCCTGCGCCTGGCTGAGGCCGAAGCTGTGCCGCACCTGAGGCAGGGCGACCATGATCACGTTCAGGTCATAGCCCTGGAAGAAGCTGGCCGCGGCCAGCAGCCCCAGGATCTGCACATGCCGCGGCTCCAGCAAGAGCCGGGGATTGCCCGGCCGCCGTGTCGCCGTCACCTATCTCTCCCGCAATCGGCGGGCCGGCTGCTCCCGAGCAGCCGGTGCAGCATGGCCGCCTCGGACTCGCGGACTGTCGTATCGCTGAGCCGGTGCCTGGCCGCGGCCGCGAGCCAGCACGGTGCCAGCGGCTGGACCGCGGCGAGGTAGCGGCGGGCGAACAGCGCCTGTCCAGCCCGGCCCACTGCCCGCTGTGCCAGTGGTCCGGGTACCTGTGACGTCGCGACTAGCACCCAGGTGAGCGCGATGTCCGCCTCAGCCGGGCCGCGGGCTGCCCCCTGCCAGTCGATGAGCCGTGGCCCATCCTCGGTCAGGATGACGTTGCCGGGATGCAGGTCCGTGTGCAGCAGGACCGTCCCGTCACCAAACGGCGCCCGTCAGCCGGCTCAGCGCCGGGACGGCGTGAACCATGCTGTGCAGAGCGGTCAGCAGCCGGGCATGGCGGTCCAAGGTCCAGGGCCGGCGGGTCACGTCCTGGAGCATCGTAGGCCCGTCGGCATGCTCCATGACGATGTCGGTGCCGGATACGTCGAAGACCTCAGGAACCGGCACCCCATGCGCCAGCGCATGCACCATCACCTCGGCCTCCGGCCCGGCCGCGGCGGCGGCGTCCCGGTAGCGGCGCACGACCCGGCCGTCGCCGAGGTTGTACACGTCGGCGTGCCGGCCCGATCCCACCAGTTTCAGCGGACCGGGCATGACGCTCACCCGCGGCCGCGCTGCCGCGCTGGAAGGGCCCGGAACAGGGCAGGGGCTGTCTTCTGCTCCCGCCGCCGCGGATCAATCCGGCGGGAACGCTCGGGCAGCAGTGTCTGGGCTTCTTCCGCCCAGGCCGCGATCGCCTCAGCCATCCGGAGCCCGAACAAGACAGTCACCCGGGCATAGGCGGCCTCCGGGGCCGAGCCCAGCAGTTCCGCGTACTCCGAATAGCGCCCGGCCTCATCGGCCGCCTCATCCCCGACCTGCTGGAGCAGCCGGGCGGTATCCCCCGGCGGCCTGCGGTGCCCGAAGAGCGCTTTGAGCAGGAACGGGATCCGGAACTGCAGATCCTCGATCTCGCTGTCGCCCAGCCAGGCGTCGAGGGCCTGCTCGCCGGCCTCGGTGAGGCGGAAGACCCGCTTGTCCGGCAGCCGCTCCTGGGGAACGTCGGTTCCGTCGACAAGCCCGAGCGGCTCCAGCCGGGCCAGTTCCGCATAGACCTGGCTCTTGGAGATCGGCCAGAACCGGCTTACCGACCGGTCGACCGCCTGGAACAGGTCATAGCCCGACATCGGGACGATCGAGAGCAGCCCCAGGATCGCATGCGAGGTGACGGTCAGCCGGGTCTCCATCAGATGATTATAGTCCAGCCTGGACTAGGCCAGCCTGGACTAGATCCGCCTCCGGCATAGCCAGCCGCGCACCAACCCAGGGCACGAACGGCGGATCCGACAGCCCGGTCAGAAGCCGAGCCGCGGCATCCCCCGGCGCGGCCACGCGGGACCGGCGGATGCCGGGCCCGGGTGAGGTTACCGGGCGGCCCGGCGCGGCCCGGCGGCCACCGTCGCGACGGAGATGACGCGGGCCCGGCACCTGCTGGTGCCGGGCCCGCGCCTGTTATCCGTTGGCAGGCCTGGCCTGCCGTGGCTCAGGCGGCACGGACGCGGGTGGCCTGCGGGCCCTTCGGCCCCTGGGCTACCTCGAACTCCACATGCTGGTTCTCCTCGAGGCTGCGGAAGCCGTAGCCGTCAATCTCGGAGTAGTGCACGAAGACGTCCGGTCCGTCGGCGCGGGAGATGAAGCCGTAGCCCTTCTCCGCGTTGAACCACTTGACGGTTCCCTGTGTCATGTCGCTCCTTACAGGGGCTGGATGCGGGTCCGCGCGGTGCGGCACCCGTGGCCGGTTCTCGACGCGGCTTTCCTCAGATCCCTGAAGCGGCGCGCCCGCAACATCGTTCTCCGCGAGCGTGCAGGTGACACGAACACACAAGACAACTACGACCAGCTTGCACAACCGATCCGGTGCCCGGTTCATTCCCGCCCGCCCGCGACTGCGAAGCCGCACCATTGAAGGGCCAACCGCCAGATGCGCCGCGAGGAGGGATTCCCCTATGACGGCGAGCGCGCCAGTCCCCGCTAAAGCAATATGGCCGGAGACCTCGCCAGACCAGCCTGTTTTGGGATTCTCAGCGCCTGCCGGCGCCTCGCTGCCGAATACGTGACGCCGGTTCCCGCATCGGGCGGTGCATCTTCTACACAGATCTCCCGGTTCTGGCGTGCAGCTAGGCGTGGCTCTCAAGAGCGGCCCGCATTCGCGGCGATCACTTGATAGAAGGGATGCGTGACACGCGAGGGCCCGTTCTGGGACGTGATGGAGGGCCGGGCGCCGCTGCCGCCCGCCGCGGTTCTGCTCGGGTGGGAGCTGGTGTCGGTCGACCCCGGTGCTGGAAACAATCGAGGTCGCGTTCGCGGCCAGTGATCAGTTCCTGAATCCGGCAGGGGCCATCCAGGGCGGGTTCGTAGCGGCGATGCTGGACGACACCCTGGGCCCGGCGCTGGTGGCAACGCTCGGCCCAGGCCAGTTCGCCCCGACCACCGACTTGCACGTGCAATTCTTGCGGCCGGCCCGGCCGGGACGGCTCACTGGGCGCGGACGGGTCGTCCGCCGGGGCAGAGACGTGGCATTCCTGGCGGGTGAGCTGGCCGATGACTCCGGCGAGATCGTCGCGGTCGCGACCGCAACAGCTCAGATCCGTGCTGTACGGCCATGAGCTGGGCGCTGGCCGATCTGGCGCCGAATGCCGCGATCTGCGCGGCCGCGTCATCAGCAGAACGACTAACTAGAAGGTCCGTGCCTGACGACCTGGAGTACGGCGACAGCGAGCTGCCTGCGATCGGCCTAATCAAAGACAGGCGAACCGCCTCCTGGCTTATCCCGCCCGGAGTGTGGGCGGCGCGTGGCTTCTGAGGATCTGCCCGTCGGGTCCGCAGTGCGGGTGTCCTCGGGGCCGCGTTTCTTGCCCAGCGCGTCCAGCACCGCCTGCACCGCCGCCGCGCACTCCGGCGTTAGGTTCCCGCGGATACAGGCCGCGCCGCCGAACGTCGTGCCCACCTGGACGAACCGGTCATCGAATTCATCGCCGTCGTCGGGGCTGGGCTGAGCGGCCAGCCACTGCTCCACCGCGCAGCGGGCCAGCATCTTCACATCATGCAGCGACGCGCCCGCCGCGGCCGCCGCGACCAGGATCTGGTCGGTCTGGCCGCGCAGCTCCGGCGGCAGCTTCCCGGTGATACCGGCGATCTCCCCGCTCCACGACGGCGACAGCTGCCCGGCGGCCAGCGCGCCGTCCAGGGCCGGGCGGGCGCCCAACCGCCGCATCTGCCGGACCCCGGCATTGGCGTCCTTGCGGCTGACCTTCGTCATCGCCGCCAGCCACGCCGCCGGCGTCCCGTACCCGTCGCCGTCGTGCGCGTCCGCGGCGTTGAACCGGCGCAGGAACCCCGCGTGCGCGGCGGTGAACTTGGCCCGCAGCTCGCCCAGCGACCGCAGTACCGGGCCGAGGGCCGCCGGATCCAGCAGCGCCGCGTCCGGCCCGTTGAGATAGTCCAGGCTGGCGTGCGCCAGGCGCAGCGCGTCGGCGGCGCTGCCGGGGACCTGATCGTCGGCACACATGCCGGGCTACCTCCCTCCGGGAGACACTAACAGGGGTATGTCTCTATATTAGCTTCCCCGTTCGAATAGCACAAGATGTAGCATCAAGATCATTACGATCACATCCGCCGAACTGGTGCGTGGTCCCCGGCTATGAAAGATTCTCGGTATGGCTGAGGCTCTGGCTCATATACCTGGAAGGTAACGGTCCGATCGTGCGCTGGCGGCCGTCCGGTGTCCCGCTTCTCGCCGGTTTTCGATAACGTGAAGGATTTCACGCCCTATGAGGCAATGCCGCTTAGCCTACGTTGATCATGGCTTCCGGGGCCGCTCCCTGGGACGCGTCCGCCGCCACTATAACCGTCCGTGACTGCCGATTGTGAAGCTAGCGCCATGATCCCGAAAACATTTTTCTCAACGTAAGTAAATCATTCTATAACGACGAAAACTCTTCGCGATCATGGCCGGCCGCGCCGGGAGTCCGCGGCGGGGCGCGCGAAACGGTTACACCCTGTAGCACACTAGCCCGTTATGCCCTTAATGTCCGAATTTGCGCAGCGCAGGCTTACCGTAAGGGGAGCCGGCGACCGGCCAAGATCAACCGTTGCTAAGCGGCATTGCCCTATGGGGCCGGTTATCTTTCACGTTAGTTCGATCTCGGGGCGTTCATAGGGAAATACGGCGTACAGGCGACGTCAGGGCTCCGTTATCATCCAGAAATGTGCGACAGAGTAATCCGTGCTGGCTGCCCGCGCCGTACGGCGTGAAAATGGCAGGGGTACCGCTCGTGACGCCTATTTTTGCTTGGCCCGGCTGAGTCCGTGACAGAGTTCTGGCGCCGGGACCGGGATCTTCAAGGGCCGTTCAGTGTTGCTTCGAGCACGCGGGTCAGCCTTGTCCGCTAGCCCTCCGGCCCCCGGGCGGTACCCGCCCTGAGGGGCATCCGCCTGAAGCGGGAGGGAGGGACGCAGTGGAAGAGGTAACTGACGAGCCGCTGTATCGGGACAGGGTATGTGGCATCGACATCGGCAAGGCCGGGATAGCGGCCACGATCCGGGTGGCGTCGGATAGGAACCCGTTGCGCCGGATGCAGGAGACCCGCGCGTTCGGCACCACGAAGCGGCAGGTGCTGGCGCTGGCGGACTGGCTGCGGTCCTGGCAGGTGCCCGCAGTGGTGATGGAGGCCACCGGGGACTACTGGAAGCCGGTGCTCTGCCGGCTGGAGGCCGAGGGCTTCGAGTGCGTGCTGGCCGACGCCCGCCAGGTCAAGAACCTGCCCGGCCTGCCCAAGCGGGACACCTCCGACTCCCAGTGGCTGGCGCAGAACTTCGAGCGCGGCGCGGTCCGGTCCTGCTTCGTGGCCACCCCGGAGTTCCGGGTGATCCGGCTGCACACCCGCTACCGCCGTGACCTGACCGAGGAGCGGACCCGGGAGAAGCAGCGCGTGGAGAAGCTCCTGGAATCGGCGGGGATCAAGCTGTCCGGCGTGCTGGCGGACCTGCACGGCGTGTCCGGGCGCGACATCATGGACCACCTCATCGCCGGCGAGCGCGGCCCCCGGGCACTGGCGCAGCTGGCCCGCCGCCGCGCCCGCGCGAAGATCCCCCGGCTGGAGGAGGCCCTGGAAGGAACCGAGTTCTTCACCGCGCAGCACGCCGCCCTGCTGAAGGCCATGCTGCGCCGCATCGACGCCCAGGACTCCGACATCGCCAGGCTCAGCGCCGTCATCGAGGAACTGCTCGCCCCGTGGGAAGAGCAGCTGCAGCAGGCCGAGTCGATGCCCGGCTGGCAGCGCCGCGCCGCACAGGACGTCCTCGCGGAGACCGGGCCCGACATGACCAGGTTCGCCACCCCGGGCCACCTGGTCTCCTGGGCCGGGCGTGCCCCGCTGGACCACCAGTCCGGCCAGCGCAAGGGCCGGGGCAAGCGCAAGAAAGGCAACCGCTACATCGGCGCGGTCACCGGCGAGACCTCCGTGTCGGCCGGCCGCACCCAGACCCGGGAAGGAGCACGCTACCGGCGGCTGACCCGCCGGATCGGCAAGGACAAGGCCCAGGTCGCCGTCAGCAACACCCAGCTGAGGGTCTACCACAAGCTCCTGTCCAGCCCCGGCGCCCGCTACCAGGACCTCGGTGCCGGCTACTACGAGAAGCAAGCCCAGGCCAGGCGCAAGACCCGGTACCACCTGGCCGAGCTCGACGCCCTCGGCTACGACGTCATCATCACCCCCAGGCCCGGCCCGGACACCGGCGACGCCCCAGGAGGCGGGCAGACCGCGGCTGCCTGACCAGCCCACCCGCCCGAAGCAGCCGACGGCGGATCGACCGTCGCCGTCGGCTGCTGCCGCCTGCCTGGCTAAGCACCTATTTTCGGGTCAGCCATGGCTGAGCCAGTGATCCTGATCAACTCGTTCGAAGTCCCGGCGACCGGCGCGGAGCAGTTCATCGCCGCGTGGGAGAAGACCCGCGACTACCTGCAGTCCCAGCCCGGCTACATCGACACGGCTTTGCACCAGGCACTCAACCCGGCGGAGGATTTCCAGTTCGTCAACGTCGCTCATTGGCGATCCGCCGAAGAATTCAGGAGCGCCACGCAAAGCCCCGGATTCCGGGAGGCGGCCGCCGGCCTCGCGGGCTACCGCCCGCACGCGAGCCTCTACCGCGTCGTGCGCACCTGACGGCGTCGGGTTGGTGAACGTCCGGAATTCGACATCAGAAGTAGACGCTGAGCGGCGGCTGCGTCCCGTGCAGCTCGTAAGCACCCAGGACCTGGTGCTTGTAGATCGACGGATTGTGCGACGCGAGAACCTTCAGGTTGCGCCAGTGCCGGTCGAGCGCCCGCTCGGTGCTCAGCGTGCTGCCGCTCGCCACCTGGGTCAGCGCGTTCGATGACCGCCAGGGCCAGCGACTCGACGGTGATCTTGGCCCTGCTTGCGGCGAGCGTCGCCTCGAGTGACAAGCCGAAGTCGCGCGGCGCGTCCCACGACCGCGCGAGCTGGGCCGCCGCGGCGTTGACGGTCGCCGTCGCGGCGAACGCGTTCGCGGAGGCGACGCCGATCGCCGCCTGGATGACCGGCTCGTCCGCGGTGCGGTCCGAAGTGCCGTGGTAGTAGTTGCGCGACCGGCTCCGCACGAGCTCCACGGCGTCGCGCAGCGCGCGCTGAGCGATCCCGGCCACCACCGTGGTCAGGTAGACCTGGTTGAACGTGAACGGATACCGGGGCCGCTCCTTGTCGATGGCCGGGCGCTGGAAGGTGTCCGCGCCCGTGATCCGCACGTTGTCGAGCACGATCGAACCGGATCCCGTGAGCCGCTGCCCGAAGCCGTCCCAGTCGTCTGGCAGCTCCACACCCGCCCGGCTCGACTCAATGAGCACGGTCCGTTGGCCGCTCTCGCCTAGAGTGACCGACAGGATGAGGTAGTCGGCGTACAGGCTGCCCGTCGCGTAGTACCGGCGGCAGCTCACCAGGTACTCGTCCTCGCCCACTTGTTCGGCCTTGGTCTCCGGCGAAGCGCCCGAGCTCCCGGTCCGGTCCTGCGCCGCGCCGCCGAACAGCATGCCGTCCGCGCCCAGCGCCAGCAGCCGCGCCGAGCCCGGCGTCGGATCCAGGATGGCGTTCTCCAGCGCCGCGTAGTGATTCCGCAGGCTGTGCGCGAGGTTCGAGTCGGCGGTCGCCAGCTCGCCGATGAACTGGAAGAACTCCGTCAGCGGGAGCCGGCTGCCGTCGGCACGAGGGAGCCGGATCGCCCCGATCTTCCGCCTGCGCAGTTCCGGCCGCAGCTCGCCGAACAACAGCCGTTCGGTGTCCCGCCGCGGCGCCTCGCCCGACACCCGGTCGATGAGGTCACCGAACCCGAGCCGGGAGCTCACCGGAAATGTCATGAATCCGCTCCGAGCCCGAGGTTCCCGCGGAACGTCGTGCTCTCGTATTCCGTGCGGAACCGGCCGCGAGCCTGCAGTTCGGGAACGAGCCAGTCCACGAGGTGGTCCAGGCCGTCCGGGTAACGGTCGATGTTGAAGTTGAAGCCGTCGCACGCGTCGGTGTCGATCCAGTCGATCAGGTCGTCGGCGACCTGCTCCGGAGTACCCACCACGATCCGGTGGCCGCCGGTGATGTACTCGAGCAGCACCTGCCTGGTCGTCACCCCGCGCTCCCGCGCGCTCTCGACCACCTTCTCGCGCCGGACGTGCCCGGCCGGGCTGCCGGGATCCGACGGCGGGATCTTGTCGTAGGGCAGCTCCCGGCTCAGGTCCAGGTCGGCGGCGTCAACGCCGAGCAGCCCGGCGAGCGAGCCCTTCAGGTACTCCAGGTCGAGCCGGTCATCGAGATCCGCCTTGCGCTGCCGCGCCTGGGCCTCGGTCGCGCCGAGGACGGGGTAGACGCCCGGCACCACGAGAAGCTGACCGGGGTCGCGGAGCCACTTCTCCGCCGCGTACTGCTTCACGTCCCGGTAGAACTCCTGCGCGGACGGCTTCGTCCAGTGGCTGGTGAACAGCGCGTCGGCCCACTTGGAGCCGAACTGCTTACTCGACTCCGAGGCGCCGGCCTGCAGCAGCACGGGACGCCGGCCCTCATACCCGCCGATGACGCCGAGCACCCCGGCCGCCCGGTAGTAGTCGCCCTGGAATTCGACCGGCCGCAGTTTCCCCGCGTCGACGTAGGTGGAGCTCGCCGCGTCGGCGACGATCGCCGACGGCGGCAGCGACTCCCAGAGCTGCGTGACGATGGTGACGAACTCGTCGGCCTTGTCGTACTTGGCCGACCGGGGCAGTTCGCCGTCGATGCCGAGGATCGCCAGCGAGTGCTCGTGCTGGCTGGTGATGATGTTCCAGGCGCCACGGCCCTTGGAGACGAGGTCCAGGCTCGCGATCTCCCGCGCCAGCGTCGCCGGGTTGCCGTACAGGGCCGGCGCCGTCAGGACGAGGCCGATGTGCTCGGTGTGCGTCGCCAGCGCGGCAAGCAGCACCCCGGGGGACAGCGCGCGGAACGGGCGCTTGACCGATTCTCCGGCCAGCCCGGCGTAGTTGTCGGCCAGGAAGATCCCGTCGAGCAGCCCGCGCTCGGCGGTCTGGGCGATCCGCAGGAACACGTCGATGTCCGTCGACAGGCTGGCTGGATCATCCAGGGTCTTCCACGAGGCGTTGTGCCGTCCGGACGCCAGGAGGTTGATCGCGAGGCGGATCTGCTTGGGCTTGGACACGACATGGACTCCTCGGGCCAGAGCCGGGCAATCACACCGCCTGCCCGGCAAATCCATATTCCTACTATATCAACAGAT
This sequence comes from uncultured Actinomycetota bacterium, assembly GCA_963771985.1. GTDB lineage: Bacteria > Actinomycetota > Actinomycetes > Streptosporangiales > Streptosporangiaceae > Trebonia. The sequence continues at coordinate 86,795 of CAVYVO010000001.1, forward strand.
ATAGTAGGAATTCAAGAGCGGCGCTGGCCCTAACGGCACTGGCCCCCCAGCACGAGCGTCCCCGCCCAGCCGCGGAGCATGCCGATCGCGCGATCGACCCGCTCTCTGGCTTGCCGCAGTCAGAGCGCGTCTTCCCGCGAACGCGCTCGGTGTTACGTCGGTTCCCAGTGGGACTGACTGAGGCGCTCACCAGGACGCGTCCGCCGCCACTATGACCGTCCGTAACCGCCGATTGCGAAGCTAGCACCATGATCCCGAAAACATTTTTTTCGACGTAAAGAATTCATTCCATAGCACCGAAAACTCTTCGCTATGATAGCCGACCGCACCGGAAGCCTGCGGCGGGCCGTGCGAAACAGTCACACTCCGTAGTGCACTGGGCCGTTATGTCTTTAATGCCGGAATTCGCGTAGCGCGAGCCTGCCTGCAAGGGGAGCCGGCACCCGGCCAAGATCAACCTTTGCTAAGCGGCATCGAGATAACGCGGGTAGCTGGCCTACCGCGGGGCTCCGAGGCGGCGGTCGGCTGTGCCGCATGCGACCGCAGAGGCCGCAGAGGCCGTGAGCGGCGTCAGATAAAGGCACCGGCCTTACCGGGCGGCGTGCGCCCAGTGCTCGTTCATGAACCGCCGGATCTCCTGGTTGCGCTCGCGGTCTTCGGGTGCCTGGCCGAGGAACCCGCCGTGCCCGGCGGCCTCGAGCACGTGCAGCTCGGCGGGCACGCCCGCCGCGCGCAGCGCGCGGTGCATGCGCACCGTGTCGGACAGCAGCCGGTCCCGGGTGCCGGAGGTCAGGATCGTCGGCGGGAACCCCTTCAGGTCGCCGAACAGCGGCGAGATATACGGGTCGCGCAGGTCGCGTCCGGCGGCGTACAGCAGCATGGCCGGCTGGGAGTCGCCGGTCAGCAGGGTGTCGAGCCCGAGGTTGGTCCGCCAGGTGTCGCCGGACCCGGTGAGGTCCGTGGCAGGTGTGTTCAAGACCACGGCGGCGGGCAGCGGCAGGCCCTCGTCGCCCGCCCGCAGGATCAGGGCGGCCGCGAGGTTCCCGCCCGCCGAGGCGCCGCCGATGATGACCTCCTCGGGGCGGCGCTCCGCCAGCAGCGCGCGGTAGGCGGTCAGGCAGTCGTCCAGCGGGACCGGGTACGGGTGGCCGGGCGGCATCCGGTAGTCCACCGCCCATACCCGCGCGCCGTAGATGGGGGACGTGCGCAGCGCGGTGGACCGGCACACCTCGCCGCCGCCCTGGATCCAGGCGCCGCCGTGGATGTCGAGATAGACGCGGCGGTCGTCGGGCGCAACCCCGCGAGGGAGGACCACGTACACGGGGACACCGCCGAGGTCGAGCTGGCCGGCCTGCGTGGCCAGGGGCTCCCCGTCGGCGGTGGGCATGCCCATCTGGGTGAGCATCGCCAGCACCGCGCTCTCCCGCTCCGCGATCAGGGCGCGCCAGGCGTCGTGATCATCCAGGGCCGGGTACTCGGTGTCCGGCATCAGCGGGCCCATGGCGAGCATCGCCTGTGCCTCCGGGCTGATCGAGGAAGGCACCGGGATATCACGGGCAGGCAGGTGGAAGACCGGGCGCGCGCCGACAGCGGTCATCGCGTCACTCCTTTACGTGGGTCGCTCCCATTGTGCGGCCTAACCGGGCGGTCCAGCCGCCGTCGACCACGATCGTCTGCCCCGTCACGTACCGCCCGGCGTCGCTGACGAGCCACAGGACCACGCCGAGGAAGTCGCCGATGTCCCCGTGATACGGCAGCGGCGTGTTCCGGCGCAGCCAGGACAGCGACCGCTCGTCGGTGTACATCCCGTCGGTGATCTCGCTGCGGAAAAAGCCCGGCGCGACCGTGTTCACCCGGATCCCGTGCCGCGCCCACTGCACCGCCAGCTCCGCCGTCAGGCCGGAAAGTCCCAGCTTGCTCGCCGCGTATGACGCCTGCGGTATGCCGGGGATGCCGACGTGCCCGCTGATCGACGACACGTTGACGATCGCGCCGCGCCCGGCGGCGCGCATGTGCGGGAACACCTCCTGGGCCAGCCGGAACGGCGCCACGAGGTTTAGGTCGAGCGTCCGGCGGATGTCCGCCAGCGGCTCGCGTTCGGCGGGCTCGGGGGACAGCAGCGCGCCGGCGGCGTTCACCAGGATCTCGGGCCCGCCGAGCTCGCCGGCGATCCGCGGCACGATCTCCCCGATGCGCTCCAGGTCGAGCAGGTCGCAGTCGACGGCCAGCCCGCCGGTCTCTTCGGCCAGCGCGGCGAGCCGGCCGGCGCGGCGGGCCAGCACGGCGACCTTCGCGCCCGCCGAGGCGAGCCCGCGGGCCAGCCCCGCGCCGAGGCCCGACGACGCGCCGGTGACGAGCGCCACGCGGCCGCTGAGGTCGAACGGGCGCAGCGCCGCGGGGAGATTCTCAGCGCCCAACCGAGGAACCACCTTCCGTTCGGATGAAAAGATTTTTTAGCGGAACGGAAGCGGGTGACTCCCGCCCCTCACCGCGAGATTCCCGGCCCGTGGAGCAGCCCGGGCAGGCTGGTGCGGATGATCTTGCCCATCGCGTTGACCGGGAAGCGGTCGACCTCGGACCAGAGCTCGGGGACCTTGTACCTGGCGAGGTGCCGCTCGGCCAGGGCTCGCAGCTCGCCGAGGTCCGCCCGCTCGCCGAGCAGCACGAGCGCCGCGACCTTCTCGCCGAGCCGCTCGTCCGGCACGCCGAACACCGCGACCTCGGCCACCGCCGGGTGCCGGCGGATCACCCGCTCGACCTCGGCGGGGTAGACGTTGGCGCCGCCGCGCACGATGACGAGCTTCTTGCGCTCGACGACGCTGAGCCAGCCGCCGGCGTCGACGGAGCCGATGTCGCCGGTGGCGACCGGCGCCGTCACGGTGGGGACAACCCCCCCGTCCCGCCATTCGCCGAGCGCCGGCGTCCACGCCCCGGCCCATTCCCCGGCCGCGGCCGGGCCGATGCGCAGCTCTCCTGTTGACCCGGCCGGCCGCCGCTGGCCGGATTCGTCGTACGCCGCGACGTCAAGGTGGGGGAGCACCCGGCCGGACGCGCCCGGACGGGCGGACCCGGCTACGGGGTCGATCGCCACCACGGTGGGCGCCTCGGTGAGGCCGTACGTGGCCCGGACAGGCACGCCATGGACGTCCTGGAAGGCCCGGCGCAGCTCGTCCGGGCAGGCGGCGCCGCCGCACCAGGCCTCCTCGAGGCTGCTCAGGTCGAGGTCGGGGCGGCGCGCCAGGTCATAGAACTGTGCGGGCACCCCGTTCCAGACGGTGACGCGCTCGCGGCCGATCCATTCGGCGACGCCGTCGACGTCGCGGCGGTCCATGAGGACGCAGCAGCCTTCGGCCCGCGCGGTGAGCAGCGTGGTGAGGATCTGCATGTTCAGCAGCGTGAGGGGCAGACAGTCGCCCTTGCGCAGGCCGGGCCCCCAGCCGCGGGTGCGGACCAGGGCGGCGCCCGGCAGCAGCATGTTGCGCTGGCTGTGCACGATCCCCTTCGGGACCCCGGTGGTGCCGCTGGTGAAGGCGATCCCGGCCGGCGCGTCCGGGTCGAGGGCCACCGGCGGCGCGGCGGGCGCGTCTTCCGTCAGGCGCCGCCAGTCCGCGGCGGCGACCGCGCCGGCGCCGGCCTGCCACCGCGGCCCGGCGATGATCAGCGCCGGGGCGGCGAGGTCGGCCAGGGCCTGCTGCTCCTCGCCCGGGTAGGCCTCGTTGATCCCGACCCAGACCGCCCCGATGCGCTGGGCGCCGTGGAACGCGACGACGACGTCGAGATCGTTCGGCAGGCAGGCCGCGACGCGGTCACCGGGGCGGACGCCGAGCTCCCACATCGCCCCCGCCGCCGCTGCCGCGGCCCGCTCGAGGCCGGCGTAGGTGAGCGTGCCCGAGCGCGCGACGACCGCGGGCGCGCCGGGCCTGTGCGTCAAGGCGGGACGGAGGACGTCGGCGATCAGCACAGCACCAAGGATATCGAAAGTAAGCGCTGGCTTACAATGAGCACAGCGGCCCGCTCAGGCCGGCGCTGGCTCGCGCGCCTCGCCGCGCGAGCGCGGCTCGTCGCGGGTGAGCACGGCGAGCGCCGAGCGGACGGCCGCGGTGACCCGCTCGAGCGCCGGATCCGACGGCAGCCCGGCGGGGTCCGGCGGCGGGACCCGCGCCTCGATCGCGTCAGCGACCGCGCGCAGCGTCCCGGTCAGCCGGCGGACCGCTTCCGGGTCGGGCGCGGGCGCGCCGCGGCCGATGGCCACCACCGTGGCGGTCGTCGCGTCCACCACCCCCTCCAGGCCGACGACGGCCGGCCACCAGGCCGACGCGCGGCGGCTGATCGCCGCCGGCTCGGACATCGTCCGCTGGAATTCGGCGCGCAGGTCCGACAGGGACCGGGAGGCCCGGCGCCGCAGCCGCGACCGCCACGCCGGCTGCGCGTCCGACGGCGCGCCGCCAGGTCGCGCGTCCGACGGCGCGCCGCCCGGCGCCCAGGCCGTGACCAGCGCCTCGTCCAGGTAGTCGGCCACCGTCCGCAGCGTCGTGGCGAACTGGGCGGGCAGGTGCGCCTGCCACGCGGTCGGCCACGGCGCGTACCCGACGAGCAGCACGATGGCGCAGCCCAGCAGCGTGTCCACGAGCCGTTCCCCGGCCAGGCGCCACCCCGCCGGGCTGAGCAGGTCGATCAGCAGCACGACCAGGGGCGTCAGGAACGTGGCGGACAGCCCGAAGTTGCGGCTCTTGCCGTAGGGAAGCAGCGCCGCGAGCACGCCGAACGGCAGCAGCAGCCACGGTCCGTACGGCACGACCGCGAGGATCGCCGCGCCGAGGACGGCGCCCGCGACCGTGCCGATGCCGCGCTGCAGCGCGCGGGCGAACACCGAGCCGTAGTCCGGCTTGAGGATGATCGCCACGGTCAGCACCACCCAGTACGACCGCTCCAGCGGGACCACCTCGCTCAGCACCGTGGCGACGAAGGTGCACACCATCAGCCGGATGGTGAACACCCAGGCGATCCGGCCGCCGATCAGCTGGTCGGCGAGATAGAGCGCGCGGCGCCTGATCCGCGACCGCCAGTCCGCCGGCGCGGCGAGGAGCGGCGGCGTCCAGTTCCCCGAGATCACGCGGGCCAGCGTCACCATCGAGTCGCGCAGCGCGAGCGCGCCCGGGCTCTGCGACCATGGCGGCGGTATCAGGGGCAGCTCCGCCTCGCCGTGGGATCCGCGGGCGATGGCGTCGGCGAGCCGGTCGATGGTGTCGGTGACCCATGGCGGCGGCCGCTCGCCCTCGGCGCGCAGCGCCGTGACCGCCTCGCTCATCTGGTGGCTGACGTTGAGGATGGCCATCAGGTGCATGTCCCGCTTGTTCCGCCCGTTAGTGGCGGACCGGTGCGTGAGCAGCGCGTCGTAGGCAGCGTTGAGCGCGGCGGTCACCGGGCCGCGCGCGGCCCCCGCCGCCGGTGTCCCGATCGCCCGCAGGTAATCGGCGAGGGCGTGATAGACAGCGGCGACGGCCCGCTGCTCGGCGCTTCGCGGCGACAGCAGCCAGCTCGGCGTGATCAGCGCGAGTGCCCAGAGCGCTCCGGCGAGGAACTCCAGCGCCGTATGCCACCAGGGGCGCAGCAGCCCGATGGGGCCGAGGCCGAGCGAACTGTAGACGAGCAGCTGCAGGCCGGTCGCCGATCCGGTGGCGCCCAGCCTGGCGAGAATCCCGGATACGCCGGCGATCCCCACAAGCGCGGCCACCGCGATCCACCCGCGGCCGTGGATCACCGTGCCCGCGACCAGCCCCGCCGCTCCGCCGAAGACCGCGGCGGTGCCGACTCGCTGCACCCGCTGCCGGTACGGGCCGCCGCTGTCGATCATGACGCTGAGCAGCCCGCCCATGGCGGGCAGCAGGACCAGCTCGCGCCGTCCGGTGATGAAACCGGCCGCGAGCGGCACCCAGATGGCGAACACGGCGCGGACCATATCGGCCCATGGCATCGGCGCCTTCTTCGGCCGGACGACCTCGGCGAGCCAGTCCGGCACCGCCTCGCTCAGCCAGTCGGGGACGGCCAGCCGAGCGCCCTGAACGCTCCTCACAACAGACCTTCTTACCCGCAACGGCCACTCAACCGAGAGTCGGTTGACACGGGCACAGATAACCGCTATCTATTAGATAACCGTTAGGGAGGAAGCCCGGTGCAGCAGGAAGTCATCCTCGCCATGCTCGCGAAGGAGCCGTCGCACGGCTACGAGCTCCGCGCGCGGCTGAAGCAGGCGCTCGGCCCGGTCGGCGAGGACATGAACGCCGGCCAGGTGTACGTGACGCTGACCCGGCTGGAGAAGGCCGGCCTGGTGACCGCCACCGCCGAGGCAGGCCTGCCGGAGCGCCCGGACCGCAAGGTCTACGAGCTCACCGCGGCCGGACAGCAGCGCGTGGCGGAGTGGCTGGCCGAGGTGAGCTGGCCGCGGCCCGACCTGACGGAGTTCCACCTGAAGCTGATCGCGGCGGCCGCCGGCCGCCTCGGCGACCCGCTCGCGATCGTGGACGCGCAGCGCCGTGAACTGCTGCGGCGGCTGCGGGACGCGCAGCGGGCCGCCATGACCGAGCCGGATACCTCGGACGCCGCGCTGCTGCTCGAGGGCATCGTGCTCCGCCTCCAGGCGGACCTGCGCTGGCTTGAGGCATGTGAACGCACCTGGACCACCCGGAGGAACCAGTCATGACCCTCTTGTCCGCCCGCGGCCTGCGCAAGGACTACGGCAAGGGCGACGCCCTCGTGCACGCCGTCGCCGACGTCGACCTCGACGTCGGCGACGGCGAGACGGTCGCCGTCATGGGGCCGAGCGGCTGCGGCAAGTCGACCCTGCTGCACCTGCTCGGCGGCCTCGACCGGCCCAGCGCGGGCGAGATCCGCCTGGCCGGGCAGCGCCTGGACCAGCTCGGCGAGCGCGGCCTCGCCCGCGTGCGCCGGGACGCGGTCGGCTTCGTCTTCCAGGCCTTCCACCTCATGGACGAGCTCACCGCCGTCGAGAACGTCGAGCTGCCCGCACTGCTCGCGGGCCGCTCGCCCCGCAAAGCCCGAACGAAGGCCCTGGAGCTCCTCGAGCGCACCGGGCTCGCCGACCGCGCCCGGTTCCTGCCGTCGGCGCTGTCCGGCGGCCAGCGGCAGCGGGTCGCGGTGGCCCGCGCGCTCGCCAACGAGCCGCTGATCGTGCTCGCCGACGAGCCGACGGGCAACCTGGACAGCGCGGCCACCCTGGAGGTGCTGCGCCTGTTCGACGACCTGCACAAGGCCGGACAGACGCTCGTCATCGTCACCCACGACTCGCGGATCGCCGCCACCGCCGACCGGCTGATCTCCATGCGGGACGGCGAGTTCACCGACGAGACCCGGCTGACCGGCGGCACGACCGGCAGCCTCAGCCGCCTCGCCGGTCTGGAGAGCTGAGCCCGATGGGACGTCTCGCGCTTATCGCCCGCCTGGCCGCACGCGACCTGCGCCACCGCCCGTCGGAGGCGCTGCTCCTGCTGCTCGCCATCACGGCCGCCGCCACCACGCTCACCCTTGGCCTCGTGCTGCACGGCGTCACCAGCGGTCCCTACCAGCGCACCCGCGCCGCGACCGCCGGCCCCGACCTGGTGGCCGGCGTGTACCCAGGGGCAAACGCCGGCCAGCCCGCCGTCCCCGCGAACCTGATCCCGCTCGAGAAGGCGCCCGGTGTCATCGCCTACAGCGGTCCGTACCCATCCGTGGTGATCACGCTGCGCGCGAACGGCTATCTGGTGCCGGCCGATGTCGAGGGCCGCGACCAGGCGCCGTCCGCGGTCGACCGGCCATCGCTGACCGCGGGCAGCTGGGTGCGCCCGGGACAGGTGGTGCTCGAGCGAAGCTTCGCCTCCGCCCTCGGAGTGGGCACTGGAAACAAGATCACACTGAACGGAAGGTCGTTCCTCGTATCCGGCATCGCCGTCTCCGCCGCGGCGCCGGCCTACCCGGCGCTCTGCGCGATCGGCTGCGACTTCGCCAACGCTCCCGCTGGCCAGCCGGGCCTGATCTGGATGACCAGAACGGACATGCGGGCCCTCGTCAAACCCTGGAGCCAGGTCACCTGGATCATGAACCTCCGCCTCGCCTCGCCCGCCACCGCCGACGCGTACGCCACCGCGTACAACAACACGCACACCGCCTGGGCCGCGCCATCCCTGTCGTCATGGCAGCAGATCGCGGCGGCGGACGGCCGCGTGGTCTCGACGGAACAGCAGGTGCTCCTCGTCGGCAGCTGGCTGCTTGGCCTGCTCGCGGTGGCCGGCGTGGCGGTGCTGGCCGGCGGCCGGATGGCCGGGCAGGTGCGCCGGGTCGGCCTGCTCAAGGCCGTGGGCGCCGGTCCCGGGCTCGTAGCGGTGGTGCTGCTCGCCGAGCACCTGCTGCTCGCCCTGGCCGCGGCCGGGCTCGGCCTGGCGCTCGGCTGGCTGGCCGCGCCGCTGCTGGCCAATCCAGGCGCGGGCCTGCTGGGCAGCGCGGGGCCGCCGACGATGACCGGCGCGACCGCCGGGCTCGTCGTGGCCGTGGCGCTCGCCGTCGCCGTGGCGGCGACGCTGGTGCCCGCCGTCCGCGGCGCCCGGGTCAGCACGGTGCGGGCACTGGCCGAGGTGACCCGCCCGCCCAAGCGGCGGCCAGTCGTCACCAGGCTGTCGGCACGACTGCCGGTGCCACTGCTGCTCGGCATGCGCATCGCCGCCCGGCGGCCGCGCCGGGCCCTGCTGAGCCTGGCCAGCGTGGTGGTCACCGTCGCCGGCGTCGTAACCGTGCTGTGCGTGCACGCGCGGCTGCGCAGCGGCTTCGACGCCAGCGAGCTGCCGAACCCGGTCAACGACCGCACCATCCAGGTGGTGACAGTGATCACGGTCGCGCTGCTGCTCTTGTCAGCGGTCAACGCGCTGCTCATCACCTGGGCCACCGTGCTGGACGCCAGGCGCTCGTCGGCGCTGTCCCGCGCCCTGGGCGCCACCCCCGGCCAGGTGAGCGCCGGCCTGGCGGTGGCCCAGATGCTGCCCGCGCTGGCCGGGGCCGTCGTCGGTATCCCGGCGGGCCTGCTGCTGTACGCGTCGGTTAAGCACGGCGGCACGATGACCTACCCGCCCGCCTGGTGGCTGGCCGCCGTGGTGGTCGCCACCCCGCTGGTGGTCGGCGCGCTCACCGTGGTGCCGGCCCGGGTCGCCGCCCGCGGCGGCGTGGCCCCCGTCCTGCAGGCCGGGGCGGCGTGATGGGCCGCGTGCTGCTGATCTGCCGGCTGGCAGCCCGCGACCTGCGGCACCGCCCGGCGCAGGCGGTCCTGCTGCTGCTCGCCGTCACCGCCGCCACCGCGACGCTGGCGCTCGGGCTCGCCCTGAACGGCGTGACCAGCGGCCCGTACCTGCGCACCAGGGCCGCGACGCACGGGCCGGACCTCGTGGCGATCCTCCAGCCTCCCGGCCCCGGTCAGCCCAGCCTCGCCGGGCTGACATCGCTGACCCGGGCGGACGGCGTTGTGGCGTCCAGCGGGCCGTACCCGGTCGCCGCCGCCACGCTGCGGGCCGGCGGGCACACGGTCCCGGTGCAGGCGGAAGGACGCGACGAGGCGCCGGCCGCGGTCGATCAGCCGTTGCTGACCCAGGGCGGCTGGGTGCGCCCCGGCGCGGTGGTGCTCGAGCGGACCTTCGCCGACGCGCTCGGCGTCGCCGTCGGCGAGCGGGTCAGGCTCAACGGCCGGTCCTTCACGGTGGCCGGGACGGCGGTCACGGCGGCTTCACCTGAATACCCAGGGGTCTGTTACTACCTCACGTGCAACACCGCGGGTCAGTACGGGGAGGCGGAGGACTCGGCGATGGGCCTGGTCTGGCTCACCCGGGCGGACGCTCGCGGGCTGGCCACGCGCTCGGCGCCGCTGTCCTACGTGCTGAACCTGCGGCTCGCCGACCAGGCCAGCGCCCCCGCGTTCGCCGCCGCCCACGGCCCGGTGGCGGCCGGCCCGGGGGCGGGACCCGGCCCGTGGGTGCTTTCCTGGCAGCAGATCAGCTACGCGGACAACAGCCTGGTCGCGGCCGCGCAACTGGTCCTGACGCCCGGCGGCTGGCTGGCGGTGGCGCTCGCGGTGGCCACCGTGACGGTGCTGGCCGGCGGCCGGATGGCCGAGCAGACCCGGCGGGTCGGCCAGCTCAAGGCGGCGGGCGCCGCCCCGGCGATGGTCGCCGCCGTCCTCCTCGCCGAGCACCTGTTCCTCGCCTGCGTCGCGGCGGCGGCCGGGCTGACGGTCGGCTGGCTCATCGCGCCGTTCCTGTCCGGCGCGGGCGCGGGGCTGCTCGGTGCGCCGGGCGCGCCCGCGCTCACCCCCGGCACGGCCGGGCTGGTGATCGCCGTGGCGCTCGGCGTAACGCTGGCGGCGACGCTCGTCCCCGCCTTCCGCGCGGCCCGCGTCAGCACGGTCAGCGCGCTCGCGAACGCCGCCCGCCCGCCGCGGCGGCACGGCATGCTGATAGCCGTCTCGAGGCGGCTGCCGGTGCCGTTGCTGATCGGCCTGCGCCTGATCGGGCGCCGCCCGCGCCGCGCCCTGCTCGGGGTCGCGAGCACCGCGATCACCGTCATGGGGATCGTGGCGGTCATGGCAGCGCATCACGCCAACGATGTCGCGGGACGGCGCTTCGACTGGTTCGACGGGCTGGCCGATCCGGTCAGCGGCCGCGTCAGCCAGGTGATGGCGGTCCTCACGGTCGTCCTGGTCACCCTGGCGGTGGTCAACGTGATCGTGACCGGCTGGGCGACCGCGCTCGACGCCCGGCAGCCGTCGGCGCTGTCCCGCGCGCTCGGCGGCAGCCCCCGGCAGGTGAGCGCCGGGCTGGCGGCCGCGCAGGCGCTGCCCGCGCTGGCCGGCGCCCTCATCGGCGTCCCGCTCGGCATCGCGCTGTTCGCTGTGGCGAACAGCGGGGGAGTGGTGTCGGTCCCGCCTGGTTCCTGGCTGGCCGCCGTGGTGCTTGGCGCCCTGGCCGCGGTGGTGCTGCTCACGGCCATTCCGGCCCGCCTCGGCGCCCGGCAGCCCGCGGCGCGCATCCTGCGAGCGGGGGCGGGATAATCGGTCGGAAATGTCGGACCCCTGTGCCAGGGTGAGCGGTATGGAGTCGACTCGATACCTTGACTGTCTTGCCGCCGACTACGACCTGCTCCGCGCCGCGGCGGCCGCCGCCAGCCCCGGCGATCCGGTGCCCAGCTGCCCGGGATGGACGGTCGCGGACCTCGTGACGCACGTCGGTGAGGTGTACCTGCACAAGACGACCGTCATGCGGGACGGGAAGTTTCCCGATCCGTGGCCGCCGGAGGAGTACCTGGCCACGGCGCCGCTGGCATTGCTCGACCAGGGCTACCGCGAGCTGATCGCGGAGTTCGCCGTACGGCCGCCGGAGGAGCACTCCCGCACGTGGTACGGGCCGGAGCAGACCGTCGGGTTCTGGATACGCCGGATGGCGCAGGAGACCGTGGTGCACCGCATGGACGCCCAGCTGGCCGCCGGGGAGCCGGTGACCACGGCGCCGGACGACCTCGCGATCGACGGGGTGGACGAGGTGCTCAAGCGGTTCCTCGAATACGGCGCGTCGGAGTGGCCGGAGGAGTACGAGACCGTGGCAGGCGGCCACCTGGCCGGCGCGGACGGGACGAGCGCGGTCGTGGTGACCGCCGGCCCGGCGTCCTGGACGGTGCGGCCGACGCCCAGCTCGGTCAGCGTCGCGGACGGCGGCGACGCGGCGGCGCGGGCGGTGGTCTCGGCCACGCCGGACGGGATGCTGCGCTGGCTATGGGGCCGGGCGGACGACAGCGTGGTCACCGTGTCGGGCGACCCGGAGTGGGTGGTGTACCTGCGGCGGCTGCTGGCGGCGGTAACCGGCTAGCAGACGCCGGCCGCGTGCGGCGGAACCGCGGCGGCCCGGTCGGCGTCCAAGGGACATGCGACGGGACATACCGCGAATACCGGTCATCACGATCCTCGCCGTCAGCGCCGCCACCGCGGTGGCCGCCTGCGGTACCACGCACGCGAACACGGCGCCGCCGCCAGCGGCGTCGCGGTCGTCTTCGCTGGCCACCTCGCCGCCCGCCCTTATGGCCACGCCGCGGCAGCAGGCCGTGGCCGACGCCGCCGCGATCCTGGCGTCGTTCGTCGCGCCGCCGGGCGCGCGGCGGCTGCAGACGGCGCCGGCCATCGACGGGGGCGTGCTCAAGAACGCCTCCGACTTTCCCGTTTCCACCGCGCTCGTCGACGACACGTCGTGGTGGCTGACGCCCGGCCAGCCGCAGGCGGTGCTCGCCTGGGAGAAGGCACGGCTGCCCCGGAAGTTCGCGCCGGGGGACACGACGTTCGGGCAGACCCAGTCCTACACGTTCTCGCTGCCCCCTGTTTCCGGCGTGCTGAACACCAGGGACCTCGTCGTCGAGGTGGTCAGTGCCGGCGGCGGGCAGACCGCGATCCGGGTGGACGCCCAGGTGACCTGGCAGCCGCCCCGGTCGGCCGCCGAGCGGGTGCCGTCCGCCGCCCGCCTGGTGACGATTACCCAGCTGCCAAGCACGCTCCCCGGCAGCAAGCGCCCGCCCGCGCCGGTGACGATCACCGACGCCGCGGTGACGGAGAAGATCGCGGCGCTCGTCGACGAGCTGCCGGTCTCGACGCTCGGGATCGCGAGTTGTCCGGCGATGCTTGGCGGCGGAATCGAGCTGACGTTCCGCGCCAAGGCCGGCGGCCCCGTGCTCGCGGTCGCGAACAGCGCGGGTGCTTGCGACACCGTGGCGTTCACCCTCAACGGCAGGCAGCAGCCCGCGCTCGCCGGCTCGGCGTCGTTCGTCCCGAAGGTGCTCAAGATCGCCGGCCTGCCCTGGAAGGTCTCCTAGCAGGCGGCGCGCCGCGGCGGCGTGACCTTCGCCCCGGCTATTGGCGATCCCGGCCAGGACCATGGCGCACGCCGGGTCCGGATCCGGTAGAAAAAGGGCCATGAAAATCCTGATCGGGATCCTCGTGTCCGCGGCGGCGCTGGGCGTCGCGGCCTGGGTGGTACCCGGAATAGTGGTGGCCGGGCACAGCGACGCGTCAAGGGCTGAGACGCTGCTGGCCGTCGCCGTCATCTTCGGCATCATCAACGCCGTGCTCAAGCCGATCATCAAGACCGTGGGCTGCGCGTTCTACGTGCTGACGCTCGGTCTCGTGGCGATCGTGGTCAACGGCCTCCTGCTCTGGCTGGCCAGCTACATCGCGGGCCAGCTCAAGCTCCCGTTCCACGTCACCGGCTTCGTGGCCGCCGTCGAGGGCGCGCTCATCGTCGGCGTGGTGACCTGGGTGCTGCACCTGATACTCGGTGACGACCGCTGACGGCCCGCGAGGCCGTAGACTTATCGGCCGTACACTTCCTCTGCGCTTATCGCGCAGTTACCGTCCACGTCCCTGGAGTCACGCCGCCGTGAAGACCGCCGTCGAAGAGCTGAGCCCGACCCGTGTCCGGCTGAGCGTCGAAGTTACCTTCGAGGAACTCAAGCCGAGCCTGGACAAGGCTTACCGAGAGGTGTCGCGGCAGGTGCGCATCCCCGGGTTCCGCCCGGGCCGGGTTCCGCCACGTGTCATCGACATGCGAGTAGGCCGGGCCGCCGTGCTGACCGAAGCGGTCAACGAGGCGCTGCCCGAGTTCTACAGCAAGGCCGTAAAGGAGGCCGAGGTCTTCACCCTCGGCCAGCCGGAGGTCGAGGTCACGCAGCTCGACGACGGTAAGGACCTGACGTTCACGGCCGAGGTCGAGGTGCGGCCGAAGTTCGAGCTGCCCGACCTCGCCGGGCTCTTGGTCACCGTTGAGAACGCCGAGGTCACTGACGACGACGTAATCGAGTACCTCACGTCGCTGCGCGAGCGGTTCGCCTCGCTCAAGACCGCGCAGCGCCCGGCGGAGGACGGCGACTACACGACCATCGACCTGTCGGCGTCGGTGGACGGCGAGCCGGTCGAGGACGCGCAGGCCAGCGGCCTCTCCTACCAGATCGGCAGCGGGACGATGCTGGAGGGCCTGGACGACGCGCTGGCCGGCATGTCGGCCGGCGAATCGGCGACCTTCTCCAGCGAGCTCGCGGGCGGCGAGTCCGCCGGCCAGCAGGCCGAGGTCACCGTGACCGTGCAGAGCGTGAAGGTCAAGGAGCTGCCCGAGCTGGACGACGACTTCGCCCAGCTCGCGAGCGAGTTCGACACCCTCGACGAGCTGAAGGCCGACACCCGCCGCCAGCTCGAGCGCATGCGCCGGCTTCGCCAGGCCACCCAGGCACGGGACCGCGCGGTCGACGCGCTAGTGGACAGCATCGACATCCCGCTGCCGGAGAAGTTCGTCGAGCACGAGCTCGAGCACTCTCGCGAGTCGATGGACAACCAGCTGTCCCAGCTGCGCATGTCGATGGCGGACTACCTTCAGTCGCGCGAGCAGACCGAGGAGGAGTTCGAGGCCGAACTGCTCAGCCAGTCGCAGCGCGGCGTCAAGGTCGGATTCGTTCTCGACGAGGTGGCCCGCAGCGAGAACCTGTCCGTGAATCAGGCTGAGCTGTCGTACTTCGTCGCCGACCAGGCGCAGCGAATGGGCATCGCACCGGAGTACCTCGCCAGGCAGCTGAGCGAGGCTGGCCAGATCGGCGCCGCCGTGACCGAGGTCCTCCGCGGTAAGGCGGCCACGCTGGTCGTCGAGCGCGTCACGGTGACCGACGAGGCCGGCAACGAGGTCGACGTCAAGGCCGAGATCGAGGCCCTCAACACCGACGTCGACAGCATGCTCGCCGCCCAAGCCGCCGCCGCCGAAGCCGCGGAAGAGGAAGAGGAAGAGGAAGAGATCGAGGCCGAGATCATCGACGAAGCCGAGGTCGTCGCCGAAGCCGAAGCCGAGGCCGACGAAGCGGAGGCCGAAGCCGAGGCCGACTACTACGAGGACGAGGACGACGAGGACGACGACGAGGCCGACGAGGACGACGAGGACGACGAGGACGACGAGGACGAGGCCTAACCCGGCCTAGCCCCGAGGCCTAACCCGGCCTAGCCCCGTCTTCGTCCCATCCGTGGCGGGCCCATCGCATCACCGGGTGTCTCTTCCGGCACTATTTCACCGGAAGGGGCACCCGATCCCGTTAGGCTGATCCATCAGGCGCCGCGGCCGCGCCCGCTGACGGTCCGCGGGCACTGCGCGCTGCACGTGCACGTCCGCGGTGTTACGCCAGTTACTGGCGAGACCGCGCGTTCGGGCCATCTCATGATCCAATGCCGCTGAGGCGTCGCCGGCTCCCTTGCCGGCAAGCCCGCGCTACGCTAATTCGGGCATTAAAGACATATCGGGCTAGTGTGCTACAGAGTGTGACCGTTTCGCACACTCCGCTGCGGACTTCCGGTACAGCCAGCAACGATGGCGAAGAGTTTTCGGTCCTATAGAATGAATCATTTACGTTGAAAAAAATGTTTTCGAGCTAATTGTTCCAGCTAAGCAATCGGCGGTCACGGATGGTTATAGTGGCGGCGGACGCGTCCCAGGAAACCATGATCAACTAGGCTGAGCGGTATTGTCTCATGATCCCGAAAGCTTTTCGTACCTATAACGGTGAATTATTTACATCGTAAAAAATGTTTTCATCATAATGAGGTTGTCGGCCTGCCGCCAGGCCCGCGGGAGGCAGGCCGCTATGACCCGCGTGACCCGCGTGACCAGGGAGGCTGCGGGCCACCATGGCGGCCACTCGAAGACCGCCAACGGGGCTGCCCAAAGTAATTACAACGACAAAAGTTTCGTGTCCATGAATTCGTGTCCATGGAATGGTACGCGGACGCAGTCCCGCTAGTCACTGCTATAACGCCGCGGGGGCTCCAGGAAGCCGAGCGGCCCGGCAACACCGCCCGGAATGGCCAAAATGGAGGGTGCCGAGCCGCTGTCCGGGCGAACCATGTCCGCGTCAGCGCGAGCGGCGTGCCCGCGTCACCGCGAGTGTCGGCGAAGCGATACGGAGGGCCCGGCCGGCACCCAGCGGCGCGGCGGAGACGCAACGGCGTGCGCCGGTAGCGAACAGTGGGGTGCACCGGACTCGGTTGCTCCGCGGTGGCGTTAATGTCCTTTCAACGACACCCGAAGTGATCGGAGCAGGTGACCACGTGACACAGCCTCTGCCAGTTGCAAGGACGGCTACCCCTGACGCCCCAGTGATGCCAGGGGACTTGCTGTTCCAGCGGTTGCTGCGGCACCGCATCGTCTTCCTCGGCCAGCAGGTGGATGACGAGATCGCCAACCGGATCTGCGCCGAGATTCTCCTGCTGTCCGCCGAAGACGACAGGCGCGACATCTCCCTGTACATCAACTCTCCCGGCGGCTCGGTGTACGCGGGGATGGCGATCTATGACGTGATGCAGTACGTGGCCAACGACGTCGCCACGTACGCGATGGGCATGGCCGCGTTCGATGGGCCAGTTCCTGCTGACCGCCGGCGCGGCGGGCAAGCGCTACGCGCTGCCGCACGCCACGATCCTGATGCACCAGCCTTCCGGCGGCATCGGCGGCACGGCCTCGGACATCAGGATCCAGGCCGAGCAGATGCTCTACATCAAGCGCACGCTCTTCGAGCGCACCGCCTTCCACACCGGCCAGCCCATCGAGCAGATCGAGAAGGACGCCGACCGCGACCGCTGGTTCACCGCGGACGAGGCCAAGGAGTACGGCTTCGTGGACCACGTGATCCGCAGCGCCCTCGAGGTCCCGTCGATGGGGCCGGTGTCCTGAGCAGCCAGGGCGAAATCCGCACAGCCCCGTCAGTCCTGACAAAAGGAGAGCCGAACGTGACCGAGTTGAGCCGGTACCCGCAGTCCAGGTACGTGCTGCCGTCCTTCGTTGAGCGCACCTCGTACGGGGTCAAGGAGATGAACCCGTACAACAAGCTCTTCGAGGAGCGGATCATCTTCCTTGGCGTCCAGATCGACGACGCCTCCGCGAACGACGTCATGGCACAGCTGCTCACCCTCGAGGCCATCGACCCCGACCGTGAGATCACGATGTACATCAACTCGCCCGGCGGGTCGATGACGTCCATGATGGCGATCTACGACACCATGCAGTTCATCCAGCCGGACATCACCACCTGCTGCATCGGGCAGGCGGCGAGCGCGGCCGCGGTGCTGCTCGCGGCGGGGACCAAGGGCAAGCGGATGGCGCTGCCGAATTCCCGCATCCTGATCCATCAGCCGGCCACCGAGGGCGGCTACGGTCAGTCGACCGACATGGAGATCCAGGCCAGGGAGATCCTCCGGATGCGCACCGCCATGGAGGTCATCCTCGCCAGGCACACCGGCAAGGACGAGGAAATCGTCCGCCGCGACATCGAGCGCGACAAGTTCCTCACGGCCGCGGATGCCAAGGAATACGGGATGATCGACGAGGTGCTTACGATACTCAAGCGAGGGTCGGAGCGGGTCCCCGAGGTAGTGTCGTCTTAAGCGGGAGGATTCACCTCTTCCCTACCGGGCCGCTGAGGGGGTTTGATTGGTCCATCGGACTCCCGAAGGCGGTACCGTCAATAGCAAGCGCACGACGGCATGGCGGGATATGCCCGCCGAGCCTGGCCCGGGAGGGCCTGGCCGGCGGCCCCATGTAAAGGAGAAACTGGGTGGCACGCATCGGTGACGGTGGGGACCTGCTGAAGTGCTCGTTCTGCGGGAAGAGCCAGAAGCAGGTCAAGAAGCTCATCGCCGGTCCCGGCGTGTACATCTGCGACGAGTGCATTGACCTCTGCAACGAGATCATCGAGGAAGAGCTCTCCGAGCCGTCCGAGTTCAAGTGGGACAGCCTGCCGAAGCCGCGCGAGATCTACGAGTTCCTCGACGCGTACGTGATCGGCCAGGACAAGGCTAAGAAAGCGCTCTCCGTCGCGGTGTACAACCACTACAAGCGCGTTCAGTCGGGCGGCGACCGCCCGGGTGACGACGGGGTGGAACTGGCCAAGTCCAACATCCTGCTGCTTGGCCCGACTGGTTCGGGCAAGACGCTGCTCGCACAGACCCTGGCCAGGCTGCTCAACGTGCCGTTCGCGATCGCCGACGCGACCGCCCTCACAGAGGCGGGGTACGTCGGCGAAGACGTCGAGAACATCCTGCTCAAGCTGATCCAGGCCGCCGACTACGACGTCAAGAAGGCGGAGACCGGGATCATCTACATCGACGAGATCGATAAGATCGCGCGCAAGAGCGAGAACCCGTCGATCACCCGCGACGTCTCCGGCGAGGGCGTCCAGCAGGCGCTGCTGAAGATCCTGGAGGGCACCACCGCCAGTGTGCCGCCCCAGGGCGGCCGCAAGCACCCGCATCAGGAGTTCATCCAGATCGACACCACGAACGTGCTGTTCATCTGCGGTGGCGCGTTCGCGGGGCTCGAGAAGATCATCGAGCAGCGATCCGGCAGCAACGGGATCGGCTTCAACGGCGTGCTCCGGGTCCGCAGCAAGCACATCACCGAGGACGCGTTCGCCGAGGTGATGCCTGAGGACCTGCTCAAGTTCGGCATGATCCCGGAGTTCGTCGGCCGGCTCCCTGTCATCACCAGCGTGCACAACCTGGACCGCGAGGCGCTCATCCAGATTCTCACCGTGCCCCGCAACGCGCTGGTGAAGCAGTACAAGCGGCTGTTCGAGCTAGACGGCGTGGACCTGGAGTTCACTCAGGACGCCCTGGAAGCGGTCGCCGACCAGGCGAACCTGCGCGGCACCGGTGCCCGCGGCCTGCGTGCCATCATGGAGGAAGTGCTGCTCTCCGTGATGTACGAGGTGCCGAGCCGTAAGGACGTAGAGCGCGTCGTCATCACGCGTGAGGCGGTACTGGAGAACGTTAACCCGACGCTGGTACCGCGCGATGTCTCCCGTCGCACACCGCGCGAAAAGTCGGCCTGACATCAGCCGGTAGCATCTGAATATACCGTGTCTCCACGCCGGCCTGACCGGTTTGGAACCGATACCCATAGTTTGCCGGTAATGCCTATCACCTGGGCCGTTGATCGGTACCCTCTGGGCATCAGATTTGGCGACCACGAGCTGGAAGAGAGTAGATGAGCGGCTGGGATACCTCCTCCAGGGCCACATGGGACCCGGAGGACGGGCAGGGGGACAGTACGCAGGCTTTCTCAACCCCGGAATTCTCCGAAAGCGACGGTGACCGCTGGCCTGAGCCTGGCGTCTCCCAGTCCAGGGCCGACGAACAGCCCGGCTACCGGTCATCGCGCAACGGTTCGGGCGGCTTCGGCTACGAGAACGGCGCCCATGAGCCAGGGTCCGCCGACCCGCCGGACATCTTCCAGCGGGATTACGGCCGGGACAGGCCGGGCCATGGGGGGTACCACCCACGGGGAGCCGCCGAGCAGGACCACGCGCGCCGGGACTACGAGTCAGCGGATTTCCCGCCCCAGGCGCCCCAGGCGCCTCAGGACTTCACGGTCGGCCGCAATGGCATTCCCACCGGTTACGTGCCCAGGGACAGGCACTCCAGGGACAGCGACGCGCGCGAGCGCGGGTCGCGGGACTACACGTCCCCGGACCGCCCGGAAAGGGGCCGGGCGGAATGGGACCGTCCCGGCGCCGACCGCCCTAACATCGACCACTCCAGCGCGGGCCGTGAGTACGCGGCCCGTGACTACGGCAGCCGTGACGGGGACTCCGACCGCACCGCGCACATGGACCCCGCACTGCAGGATTTCTTCGCCCCGCGGGCGAACCGGCGGGACCCGGCCCAGCCAGGCCCCGTCGGGCGGCACAGCGCGCGCGGTCCGGCGGACGGCGGCCGGGACGACGAGGCGTCGCGCGGTTTCGGTGACGACCAGGCCGCTGGCGCCGAGCCGAGCCAGCCAAGGCAGCCGCGTCCGCTAGGGCAGCCACGCCAGTTCAGCGAGCCAGGCGACCCCTTCGGCCAGCCAAGCCCGTTCGACCGGGCCAGCGAGCCAGCCGGACCGCGCCAGGGAGACAGGCCAACCCGGGAAGACCTGTCAAGCGGTGGAAACCGGCCAGCCCGAGACGACTGGTCAAGCCAGGCGGACCGGGCGCGGGTGGCCGGACCCCTGACAGGACCCTTCTTCCGGGCCCCTGGTTCCAAGGCTGCCACGCGTGGCCGCCGCCCGGGCCCCCGCGAGCGCATGCTGATCGCCGGCGGCATCGTCATCGTCATCATCATCGGCGTCGGCTTGTACCTGGTCGGCAAGGGCAGTTCCAATGACACGGGCGGCGCCGGCAACCAGGCGCTCTCGGTCCCGAGCGTGACCGCGTCGTCCAGCACCGCCCCGACCCCGGGCGTCAAGGCGAGCACCGACTCCAACAAGCCCGCCGCCAAGACACCGAAGACGACGGCCGCCAGGTACGTCCTGGCCACCCCGGCCACCGCGGGCGGCTACCCCCTCATGGCGACGATTCCCTCCTACGTGCGGAGCCCATCGAGCACCACGGCGCAGGCCATCCGCGGCGCGGCGGTGAGCGACGGCGGCAAGGTCACCAGCCAGGTCTCGGCGGCCTACCAGCTGCATGACGGCCAGGTGATGGCCTTTACGGGGTACGAGGGCACGTTCAGCCCGACGAAGGTCATCGCCAGCCTTGCCAGCCTGGGCTCGAACGGGAGCACCTACGCCGCGGGCAAGGACGGCGGGAAGCTGGCCTGCGCCGTCGCGCCCGGCACCCAGCCGGGGACCGTCTGCGTATGGGTCACCACGACATCCCTCGGCATCACCGAGTTCTTCAGCTCGACCGGCCCCGAGGCTGTGGTCGACCAGGCCAAGACGGCCTCGGACACGCGGAACTTCAGGGCCGACGTCGAGACGCGCCAGTCCTGACCGCGAGCAGCGCGACAGAGTACGCGCTGGTTCGCCGGAATCCGTAGACTCACATGGTGTGACGACACAAGAGCCTGACGGGCTTCCTCCGCAGTACGCGCCAGCCGAGGTGGAGGCCCGCCGTTACGAGCACTGGGAGAAGGCCGGCTACTTCCAGCCGGAAGCCCAGGAGAACCCCGACGCGCCGAGCTTTTCCATCGTGCTCCCCCCGCCGAACGTAACGGGTTCGCTCCACATCGGTCACGCGCTCGACCACACGCTGATGGACACGCTGACCAGGCGCCGCCGCATGCAGGGCTACCGTACGCTGTGGCTGCCCGGCATGGACCACGCGGGCATCGCCACGCAGAACGTCGTCGAGCGGGAGCTCGCCAAGCAGGGGCTGAGCCGTCACGACCTGGGCCGCGAGGCCTTCGTGGCCAAGGTCTGGGAGTGGAAGGCCGAGTACGGCGGCAAGATCCTCGGCCAGATGCGGCGCCTCGGCGACAGCGTGGACTGGTCCCGCGAGCGGTTCACCATGGACGAGGGCCTGTCCCGCGCCGTCCAGACGATCTTCAAGCGGCTGTTCGACGACGACCTGATCTACCGCGCCGAGCGGATCATCAACTGGTGCCCGCGCTGCCTGACCGCGCTCTCCGACATCGAGGTCGACCACACCGACGACGATGGCGAACTCATCTCGATCAGGTACGGGGACAAAGACACGAGCATCATCGTCGCCACCACCCGCGCCGAGACCATGCTCGGGGACACCGCCGTGGCCGTGCACCCCGACGACGACAGGTATAAGCACCTGGTTGGCAAGACCGTGGAACTGCCGCTGACCGGCCGCCGCATCCCGATCGTGGCCGACGAGCACGTCGACCCGGCGTTCGGCACCGGCGCGGTCAAGGTGACACCGGCGCACGACCCGAACGACTTCGAGATCGGCCGCCGCCACAACCTGCCCGGCGTGTCCATCATGGACGAGCGCGGTGTGATCACCGCCCCCGGGCCGTTCGAGGGCCTCGACCGGTTCGAGGCCCGCCCCGCGGTCGTCCGGGCGCTGCGCGAAGAGGGCCGGATCGTCGCGGAGGTCCGCCCGTACGTGCACGCGGTCGGCCACTGCAGCCGCTGCGGCACCACGGTCGAGCCACGCCAGTCGCTGCAGTGGTTCGTCCGTGTCGCGCCGCTCGCCAAGGCGGCCGGCGACGCCGTGCGCGACGGCCGGGTGCGGCTGTCGCCGCCCGAGATGAACGCCAGGTACTTCGGCTGGGTGGACGACATGCACGACTGGTGCATCAGCCGGCAGCTTTGGTGGGGTCACCGCATTCCTGTTTTTTATGGTCCGAACGGAAGCGTGCGCTGCGTCGGCCCGGATGAGACTCCCCCCGAGGGCTGGACCCAGGATCCCGACGTCCTCGACACCTGGTTTTCCTCCGCCCTGTGGCCGTTCTCCACGCTGGGCTGGCCGGACGACACCCTCGACCTGCGCACGTTCTACCCGACCAGCGTGCTCGTGACCGGCTACGACATCCTGTTCTTCTGGGTCGCCCGGATGATGATGTTCGGGCTGTACGCGATGCGCGAGCGGCCGCCGGCCGAGGCGGTGCCGTTCCGCGTCGTCGCGCTGCACGGCCTCGTCCGGGACCAGTACGGCAAGAAGATGTCCAAGTCCCGCGGCAACACGGTGGACCCGCTGGACTGGATCGACCGGTTCGGCGCCGACGCGGTCCGGTTCACGCTGGCCCGCGGGTCCAACCCCGGCAGCGACACCGCCGTCAGCGAGGACTGGGCGGCCGGCTCGCGGAACTTCTGCAACAAGCTCTGGAACGCGACGAGATTCGCCCTCATGAAC
Organism: uncultured Actinomycetota bacterium; assembly: GCA_963771985.1. Lineage (GTDB taxonomy): Bacteria > Actinomycetota > Actinomycetes > Streptosporangiales > Streptosporangiaceae > Trebonia. The sequence goes on from CAVYVO010000001.1 coordinate 109,475, forward strand.
GGAGCCACCACGGCCCCGTTCCGGATGAATGACCTGAGCACGACCGATCGGTGGATCCTGTCCCGCCTCTGCACCGTGATCGCCGAGGTGGACGGCCTGCTCGAGCAGTTCGAATTCGGCAAGGCCTGCGACGCGCTGTACCACTTCGCCTGGGACGAGTTCTGCGACTGGTACCTGGAGCTCGCCAAGGTGCCGTTGACCTCGGGCGATGAGCGGGCGGCCGAGACGACGCGCCGGGTGCTCGGGTTCGTGCTCGACCAGATGCTGCGGCTGCTGCACCCGGTCATGCCGTTCGTCACCGACGAGCTGTGGTGCGCGCTGACCGGCGAGGACTCGGTCATGATGGCCGCCTGGCCGACGTACAGCTTCAGCGACCCGCTGGCCGAGGCGGAGGTGGCCTCGCTGATGCGGCTGGTCACCGAGATCCGGCGGTTCCGTTCCGACCAGGGGCTGCGCCCCGGACAGCGGGTGCCGGCGAAGCTGATCGGGATCGAGGCGACGCCGCTGGCGGCACAGGAGGAGAACATCCGCACGCTCTTGCGGCTTGTGCCGCCCGCGGACGGGTTCGCGGTCTCGGCCGCGCTGGCCGTCGAGGGCGTCAGCGTGGAGCTCGATCTCGCGGGCACGGTAGACGTCGAAGCGGAACGCAAGCGCCTGGAAAAGGACCTAGCCGCGGCCCGCAAGGAGGCGCAGCAGATGTCAGCGAAGCTGGGCAACGAGTCGTTCACGGGCAAGGCCCCGGCAGACGTGGTGGCCAAGACAAGGCAGCGGCTAGCCGCCGCGGAGGCGGACATCACCCGCCTCGAGGCCCGCCTCGCCAGCCTGTCCTGACCTCACAGTAGGCTGGCTGCGTGGCGGACATCGAGGACCACCTGCGCGAGGTAGAGCGAGAGATCGCGGCGCGGCGTCCCGAGCATCAGATCTCGCCGACGCTGGACCGGATCGCGATGCTCGTCAGCCTGCTCGGCGACCCGCACCGCGCGTACCCGGTCATCCACGTCACGGGCACCAACGGCAAGACGTCGATGACCCGGATGATCGATGCGCTGCTGCGCGAGCGCGGCCTGCGCACCGGGCGGTTCACCAGCCCGCACCTGGTCTCGATGCGAGAGCGGATCGTCGTGGACGGCGTTCCCCTTTCGCCCGAGCGGTTCGTGGAGCTCTACGACGAGATACTGCCGTACGTCCAGCTAGTCGACGGCAGGCAGCCGGCACCGCTGTCGTTCTTCGAGGTCCTCACCGGCATGATGTTCGCGGCGTTCGCGGACGCGCCGGTGGACGTCGCGGTGATCGAGGTCGGCCTGGGCGGGACCTGGGACGCGACCAACGTGGCGGACGGCGCGGTCGCGGTCGTCGGCCCGGTCGCCATGGACCACATGAACTACCTGGGCGACACGATCGAGGGGATCGCGGCGGAGAAGGCCGGGATCATCAAGCCCGGCGCGGTCGCCGTCCTCGCGCAGCAGCAGCTGGCCGCCGCCGAGGTGCTGCTTGCCCGCGCCGCGTCGGTCGGCGCCACGGTCGCGCGGGAGGGCATCGAGTTCGGTGTCGTCGCGCGCGAGGTGGCGGTCGGCGGCCAGCAGCTGGTGCTGCAGGGGCTGCGGGGGACGTACGCGGACGTGTACCTGCCGTTGTTCGGGGGGCACCAGGCGGGGAACGCCGCGTGCTCGCTCGCGGCCGTCGAGGCGTTCGCGGGGGTCTCAGAAGACAGCCCGCTCGACACCGGCCTGGTGCGGGCCGCGTTCGCCAAGGTCAGTTCTCCGGGACGGCTGGAGGTGCTGCGGCGCAGCCCGGCCGTCCTCGCGGACGCCGCCCACAACCCGGCGGGGATGGCGGCGTTGATGGAGGCGCTGACCGAGTCGTTCGGCTTCACGCGGGTGATCGGGGTTCTCGCGGTGAGCCAGGACAAGGACGTGGCCGGCGTGCTCGCCGAACTCGAGCCCGTGCTCAGCGACATCGTCGTGACCACGAACTCCTCGCCCCGGTCGATGCCGGCGCAGTCGCTCGGCGACATCGCGCGCGAGGTGTTCGGGGAGGATCGGGTGCAGGTGCGAGAACGCCTGGACGACGCGATCGAGGCCGCGGTCAGCCTGGCGGATGAGTCTCTTGGGGACGAAGACGTGCCGGGTTCGTCCGCGGTCCTCATCACCGGCTCGGTGGTCACTGCGGGCGACGCGCGGCTGCTCCTCGCGCCGGGCAGCCCCGCCGACGAGGCCCCGCCCGCTCCCGGAACGCCGGCCAGGCACTCGTTCACGGTCGGAGACCTCTCGTGAGGCGGCTGTGCGGCACCGTCCTGGGCATGGAAGCCGTCGTCGTTCTGCTGGCGATCGTGCCCGCGAAGATGCTTGAGCACGTCAACGGCGGCACCGCGGCCACCCTCGGCCTCGGCATCGCGGTCCTCGCGATCCTGCTCGCGGGCCTGGTCGGCCGGCCGCGGATGGGCTGGGTACTCTACGCGGGCTCGGTGCTGCAACTCCTGGTGATCGCGGCGGGGATGATGATCCCCGCGATGTACGTCCTGGGCGTGATCTTCACCGTCCTGTGGTTCACCGGCATCTGGCTGGCCCGCAAGGTCGAATCCGCCAACCGCGACGCCCCCGCCTAGCCTCCCCGCCTAGGCGCCCCGCCGGGAGCGCCGCGAGCGCGCGGGCCGCGCCCGCCGGGGACATGCGGCCGCTAGGTGTGTCGTCCGGGGCGTTATGGCCGCGGCTGTTATCAACTTTGGGCGTGTTGCGGCGGCTCTCCTGGCAGACTCATGCCCGTATTGCACTTTTTGTCACGCTATGCCAGCTCCTGATGCCCGGCGCCGCCGCCTGCCGCGTGAGGTCTGTGGCCCGCCAGGCACGAGACGCCCCCGGCGAGGCGGGTGCGGCCAAGGCCTGCCTCGCCGATGGGTAAGCTTTTGTGCGGTAGCAAGTCCCCGAGCGCGGCAGGCGTGCCCGGCACGTGGCGTACGGCGTGAGCCGTCGGCGCGATATCTGTCTGCGAAAAAACAATGCGAAAAAAAAATGCAAGGAGCAGTAGTGCCTGAGCGCACCCTAATTTTGGTCAAGCCCGACGCGGTTCGGCGTAACCTCATCGGTGACGTAATTTCCCGAATTGAGCGCAAGGGGCTCCGGGTGATTGCGATGGAGTTGCGCACGATCGAGCGCGACACAGCCGAGGCGCACTACGCCGAGCACGCGGAAAAGCCGTTCTTCGGCCCGGTCGTCGACTTCATCACCTCGGGCCCCGCGGTCGCGCTGGTGGCCGAGGGCGAGCGGGCCATCGAGGCCTTCCGCGCGCTGGCCGGAGCGACCGACCCGGTGAAGGCGCTGCCTGGGACGATCCGCGGCGACTACGCCCTCGAGGTCGGCGAGAACATGGTGCACGGCTCGGACTCCCCGGAGTCGGCCGAACGGGAAATTAAGATCTTCTTCCCGGAACTCGTTTAGCCGTCGGCTCGTCAGACAAGTAAGAGAGTATTAGGCCAAGCGTGCAACAGGTACGAAGCGGGCAAAAGCAGTCCAAATGACATGCTCGCCCAGGCTCGCCAAGTGCGGCTAACCGCCGCGCCGCAAGCACAAGCGCAAACGCAAGCGCATCTGAGTGCGCGCTGGCCTAGCTCAGAATTCACTAAGAATTGTCCCCGCGTTTCGGGCGCCCAGGCCGCCCGGATCGCGCGGGTCGGCTCTGATCGGAAGGACGCCCGCCCCCGATGAGCAATGCGCTGAAGTTTCTCGGCCGCGACATGGCGGTCGACCTTGGCACCGCCAACACGCTGGTCTACGTGCGCGGCCGGGGGATCGTGCTCAACGAGCCGAGCGTGGTGGCGCTCAACACCAACAACGGGCAGATCGTGGCGGTCGGGGTCGAGGCTAAACGCATGATCGGCCGGACCCCGGGCAACATCGTGGCGGTGCGCCCGCTCAAGGACGGCGTGATCGCGGACTTCGACGTAACCGAACGGATGCTGCGGTATTTCATCCAGAAGGTGCACAGGCGAACCCGCATGGCCAAGCCGCGCATCGTCATCGCCGTCCCGAGCGGCATCACCGGCGTCGAGCAGTCCGCCGTCAAAGAGGCCGGCCACCAGGCGGGCGCCCGCCGGGTCTACATCATCGAGGAGCCGATGGCCGCCGCGATCGGCGCCGGACTGCCGGTCAACGAGCCGACCGGCAACATGGTGGTCGACATCGGCGGCGGCACCACCGAGGTCGCGGTCATCTCCCTGGGCGGGATCGTCACGAGCCAGTCGATCAGGATCGGCGGCGACGAGATGGACCAGGCGATCATCGCCTTCGGCAAGAAGGAGCACTCGCTGATGCTCGGCGAGCGGACCGCCGAGGAGATCAAGGTCGCGCTCGGTTCGGCGTTCCCCGCCGCCGACGAGCCGCACGCCGAGATCCGCGGCAGGGACCTGGTCAGCGGCCTGCCCAAGACCGTGCTGATCTCCGCCGCCGAGGTGCGAAGGGCCATCGAGGACCCGCTGAACCTCATCATCGACGCGGTCAAGTCCACCCTGGACAAGTGCCCGCCGGAGCTGGCCGGCGACGTGATGGACCGTGGCATCGCGCTCACCGGCGGAGGAGCGCTCTTGCGCGGCCTCGACCAGCGGATCCGCGAGGAGACCGGCATGCCGGTGCATATCGCGGACAGCCCGCTGGATTCCGTGGTGCTCGGCACCGGCAAGTGCGTGGAGGACTTCGACACGCTGCGCCAGGTCCTAGTGCCCGACCGCCGGCGATAGACCGGCGGTAGCCTGAAAACCTCAGCGGAGCGCACGGGACGGGAGTTGCGCGGTGTATGGAGCTAGACGGACACGCTCAGTTCTCATCGTGCTGCTGCTCGTGGCCATCGCCCTGATCACGCTCGACTTCCGCGACGGCGGCTCGTCACCCGCCCACACGATCGGGGCGAAGATCTTCGGCCCCGTGGAACAGATGGCCGGCGACGTGGCCAGCCCGGTCACCGGCCTTATTCACGCCGCCAGCGGCAACGACAGTGCCGAGATCGCCGCGCTGCAGAAGCAGAACGACCAGCTCCGCGCCGAGCTCGCCCGCAGCCAGGTCAGCGAGGCCGATCAGCAGCAGCTCGCCAAGCTGCTGCGGCTGACCGGGAAGAACGGCTACCGGATCGTGGCTGCCAGCGTGATCGCCGTGGCCGGCGACTACGCCGACACGGTGACGATCAACGCGGGCAGTCAGGACGGCATCGCGCCGGACGAGACCGTGCTCAACGGTGACGGGCTGGTCGGCATCGTCACCGCCGCCACGGGGACCACCGCGACCGTGCAGCTCGCCACCGACGCCGCGGCCACGGTCGGCGTCAGGACCGCCGACACCGGCCAGAACACCGGCCAGATAGGCGCCCTCACCGGCACCGGTGAATCGCTGGCGGGCTCGGCCGACATGCGGCTCAGCATGTTCTCCTCGAGCGCCGTGCTGCACCCGGGGGAGACGGTGGTGACGTACGGCTCGGTGGGCGGCCGCCCGTACGTGCCCGGCGTGCCGGTCGGGCAGGTGATCTCCGTGACCAGCCAGCCCGGCTCGCTGACCCAGAGCGCGCTGGTCCAGCCGTTCGCCGACTTCACCGGGCTCGGGGTGGTCGGCGTGGTGACCAGCCGATGACGGCGGCCAGGAAGATCGCGCGGGCCGTCGCCCTGCCGCTCGTCCTTATCCTCGCGGTGACCGCCCAGCTCACCGTCGTCAACAGGGCGCCGCTGCCCGGCGGCAGCGCGCCCGACCTGGTGCTGCTGCTCGTGACGGCGCTCGCCGTGACCACGGGCCCGATGATCGGCACGCTGGCCGGCTTCGCGGGCGGCCTGGCGCTGGACATCGCGCCGCCCGGCGGGCATCTGGCGGGGGAGTACGCGCTGGTCTTCTGCCTGGTCGGCTATGCCTGCGGCCGGATCAGCGCACGGATCGAGGACGCGACGGGCGAGCGCCCGATCGTGGCCATGCTGGCCCTGATGGCGATCGGCGCGGCGGCCGGCGAGGCGGGCAAGGCGGCGCTCGGCATGATGGTGAGCGACCCGAGCGTGACCGGGCCCGCGATCAAGCACGTGCTGCCCGGCGCGATCGTCTACGACGTGCTGCTCGCCCCGTTCGTGCTGTGGCTCGTATCGGTGGCCGTCCGCCGCCCCGCGCCCGAGCGCGCGCCGGAACCGGTGTTCACCCAGGCGCAGCGGCTGGCCGGGGTGTTCCGGTCGGCGTCGGTCGGCGCCGTCCCCAGGCTGCGGCTCGCCGGCAGCACCCCGGCCCCTGTCGCGCCCCCCGTCCGCTCGGAGCCAAGGCTGCGGCTCGCCGCCACTCGCTCTCCCGCATTGTCCCGAACGGTCGCGGCATCCTCCCTAGCGCAACCCGCTGTCGCCGGCGGCCGTACCGGAAAGCTGAACTTCACCTCGGCCGGCCGCGGCAACTCACTGGGCGCCTCCTCCGCGCTGCGCACCCCGCGGACCCTGGCGGGAAAAGCCCCCGGCAAGGGCTGGCTGCGCGCGGCGAAGCCCGCCGCCCTGGCGGCCACCGCCGCCGCGCCCCGGCTCAAGTCGCCCCCCAAGGGCTGGCTGCACGCCGGCCGGCCCGCCGGCGCCCCCGCGCCCCGGCTCAAGTCGCCCCCCAAGGGCTGGCTGCACGCCGGCCGCCGCCGGCGCCCCCGCGCCCCGGCTCAAGTCGCCCGCCAAGGGCTGGCTGCGGCCGGACAAGCCGGCGTCGGCCCCGCGGCGCAAGTCGCCCGGCAGGCGCTGGCTGCGCCCGGCCCGGCCGGCCAGGAGCAACTGGTACACGAGGTCACCGAGCGGCCGGTGGCTGCGCCGCGGCCGGAGCCCGTGGCGTAGCCGGACTCCATGGGGTGCCCGGACTCCGTGGCGCGGCCGTAAGCGGCGGCTGCCGCGGTTGGCGGGAGGTCCCAGATGATCCCGGCGTCGCGCCGCCGGCTGGCCGTGCTCTACCTGCTCGTGGCGGCGATGCTCGTCGTCCTCGGCGGCCGGCTGTGGTACCTGCAGGCGCTCGACGGCACCCAGTACAAGCAGCTGGCGGCGGCGAACCAGACCAGGCAGGTCGTGGTGCCCGCGGTCCGCGGCCAGATCGTCGACGACACCGGCCAGCCGCTGGTGCGCAACACCACGTCGCTGGTCGTCTCGGTGAACATGATGACGCTGTCGCAGACGACCACCGACGACGGCCGGAGCGTGCTGCACCGGCTGGCGCCGATGCTCGGCATGTCCGCCAAGCTGCTGGCGGAGAAGGTCCGGCTGTGCACCAAGGGGGTGCCGGCGCCCTGCTGGCCCGGCTCGCCCTACCAGCCGATCCCGGTGGACCAGCGGGTCAGCGTGCGGACCGCCTTGCAGATCATGGAGGAGCCGCAGCAGTTCCCCGGCGTCACCGCGCAGGTCCAGCCGGTGGTGAACTATCCGATGCCGGACGGCGCCAACCCGGCGCAGGTGCTCGGCTACCTGCAGCCGATCACCCAGCAGGAGATGGCGAAGGAGCACATCCCAGAGACCGGGTTCGCCGGGGACAACCTGGTCGGCCAGTCCGGGCTCGAGGCGTACTACAACGCGGCGCTGACCGGCAAGCCCGGCACCCAGGTGGTCTCGGTGAACGCGGCGGGCGACGTGACCGGGACCGTCGGCGGCACCGCGCCGGCCAACGGCGACACGCTGGTGACCAGCCTGAACGCGAAGGTGCAGGTCGTCGCGCAGCAGGCCCTGGACACTGCGATCGCCAAGTCCCGGGCGCAGGGCAACGACGTGAACCAGGGCGCCGCGATCGTCGAGACGACCACGGGCCGGATCGTCGCGATGGCCAGCTACCCCGACTACAACCCCTCGGTGTGGACCAGCGGGATCTCCCAGCAGGAGTTCAACTACCTGTTCGGCACCGCGTCCGGTGAGCCGATCATGAACTGGGCCACCCAGGGCCAGTACGCGCCCGGCTCGACGTTCAAGGTCACCTCGACCGCCGCGGCCGTGGCCGACGGGTACAGCCTGGACGGCCTCTACAGCTGCCCCGCGTCGGTGAGCATCGACGGCCAAACTTTCATCAACGACGGCGAGCCGAGCCTCGGCGACATGTCGTTCGCGGAGGCGCTGATCCAGTCCTGCGACACGGTCTACTACGGTATCGGCTACCAGATGTGGCAGACCGACGACGTGGCGGCCGACTCCCAGGCCAGCCCGAACGCGCCGACGCAGAAGATGCAGAAGATGGAGCTCGCCTGGGGGTTCGGCAACGACACGGGCATCGACATCCCCGAGGAGTCCACCGGCACGATCCCGACCAGGCAGTGGCTCTACTACCTGTGGAAGGACAACGCGCACACCGGGCAGAACTGGTGCAAGAACGGGAACGCCAACGGCTCCTACGTGCAGCAGATCGAATACCAGGACTGCCAGGACGGGTACGTCTGGGAACCGGGCCAGGCGGCGATCGCGGCGATCGGCCAGGGGTACGTGACCGTCACCCCGCTGCAGCTCGCCAACGCCTACGCCGCGCTCGCCAACGGCGGGAGGCTGTACAGCCCGCGGATCGGCGAGGCGCTGGTCTCGCCCGCGGGCAAGGTCGTGCAGCGGATCAACCCGCCGCTGATCCGGCGCCTGCCGGTCTCGTCCTACACGCTGGCCTACATCCGCGACGCCCTCGCGGGCGTGGTCACCCAGGGCACCGCGGCCGGCGCGTTCGGCGGGTTCCCGCTGAACAGGGTCTGCGTGGCCGGCAAGACCGGTACCGCGCAGATCATGGGCAAGAACGCGACCTCGGTGTTCGCCTCCTTCGCCCCCTGCCAGGACCCCAAGTACGTGGTCCTCGTCATGCTGCCGGACTCCGGTTACGGCGCCGACGCGGCGGCCCCGGCCGTCCGCGAGATCTGGGACGGCATCTACGGTCTCGAGGGAAGCAAGGCCGCGCTGCCGGGCGGCGAACTCCCCGCCGTGCTCCCGAAGGAGGCCCCATGAGCGGCGTCGGGATCCCGTCCCGCGGCTGGGGCGGCCCGCGGGCGGGCACGTTCGCGCCCAAGCGCCGGCCGGCGCTGGTCAGGACGTTCGCCAAGGGCGGCCTCGCCCGCTCGTGGGACTGGCTGCTGATCCTCGTCACCTGCGGGCTGACCGGGATCGGCACGCTGCTGGTGTGGGCGGCGACCGCCCCGTCCCTCCAGGCGGCCGGCCTGGACCCGCACAGCTACCTGAAGAAGACGATCCTCTGGGCGGTGCTCGGCGTCATCTTGATGTTCGTCACCGCGAGCTTCGACTACCGCTGGTACCGCCGCCTGGCCCCGGCGATCTACGCCGCGGCCCTGCTGCTGCTGCTCGCCGTGCTCGCCGTCGGGCAGAGCGTCAACGGTGCCAAGGCGTGGATCGCGCTGCCCGGCGGCTTTCAGGTCGAGCCGTCGGAGTTCGCCAAGCTCGGGCTGGTCGTGTCCACGGCGTGGCTGCTGTCGCGCCGCCCCCTGGAGTCCGGGCGCCCGGGGCCGAAGGACGTCGGGCTCGCGGTCCTCGCGGCGGCCCCGCTGATCCTCCTGGTGGAGCGCGAGCCCGCCCTCGGCGTGATGCTCGTCCTCGTCGCGACCCTGGCCGGCATGATCGTGGTGTCCGGCATCCGGCTGTACTGGGTGGGCGGCCTGGTCGCGGCCGCTGCCGCGGCGATCTACGCGATCTCGCGCGTGCACCTGCTGAAGGGCTACCAGCTGACCCGGCTGACCGCGTTCCTGCACCCGCAAAACGACCTGACCGGCGCGGGCTACAACGGGCTGCAGGCCAAGATCGCCATCGGCTCGGGCGGGATGTTCGGCCAGGGCCTGTTCCACGGCACGTTCACCGGCGGGAACTTCGTCCCGTCCGTGCAGACCGACTTCATCTTCACGGTCGCGGGGGAGGAACTCGGCTTCGTCGGCTGCGCGGTGATCGTCTTCCTGCTCGGCGTCGTGGTCTTCCGCGCGGTCCGCGCCGCGCAGGCTGCGGACGACATGTTCGGCATGCTGGTGGCGGCCGGCGTGGCGATCTGGTTCCTGTTCCAGTCGTTCGTGAACGTCGGCATGACGATCGGCATCATGCCGATCACGGGCCTGCCGCTCCCGTTCGTCTCCTACGGCGGCTCAGCCATCTTCGCCGACATGATCGCGATCGGCCTGCTCCAGTCCGTCCGCCGCCACCACTCGCCGTTCACACAGTGAGGCGCCACCTTTCGTTCGGTAGCGTAGGTATTCTTCGAAGCATGCCTGTCGAGTCCGTCTACCCGCAGCTAGAACCCCTGCTGCCGCTTATCCGCAAGCCGGTGCAGTATGTCGGCGGCGAGGTGAACTCGCGCGTGAAGGAGTGGGACGAGACCGATGTCCGGTGGGCCCTGTTCTACCCGGACGCCTACGAGGTCGGGCTGCCGAACCAGGGCATCGCGATCCTGTATGAGGTGCTGAACGAGCAGCCCGGCGTGCTCGCCGAGCGCACCTACAGCGTGTGGCCGGACCTCGAGAAGCTCATGCGGGAGCGCGGCATCCCGCAGTTCACCGTGGACGCGCACCGTCCGGTCGGCGCCTTCGACATCCTCGGGGTGAGCTTTTCCACCGAACTGGGTTACACCAATCTGCTCACGGCACTTGATCTGGCGGGGATTCCGATCTTTTCCTCGGAACGGAAGGTGGCGGATCCCCTCGTCATAGCCGGGGGCCACGCGGCGTTCAACCCCGAGCCGATCGCGGACTTCCTCAACGCCGTGGTGCTCGGCGACGGGGAGGAAGCGGTCCTGGCGATCACCCGCCTCGTGCGTTCCTGGAAGCAGGCGGGGCAGCCCGGCGGCCGCGACGGGCTGCTGCTGTCGCTGGCCGCAGTGAAGGGGGCAGGGGAGGCGGGTGGGGTGTACGTGCCGCGGTTCTACGACGCGGCATACCTGCCGGACGGCCAGGCTCAACCGCGTCGTGCCGAACCGGCCCGGCGTGCCCGCGTCGGTACGCAAGCACACCCTGGTGGACCTGGACGCCTGGCCGTACCCCAAGGCGCCGGTGGTGCCGGTCGCCGAGACCGTGCACGAGCGGTACAGCGTGGAGATCTTCCGCGGCTGCACCCGGGGCTGCCGGTTCTGCCAGGCCGGCATGATCACCCGGCCGGTGCGCGAGCGGTCGATCACCACGATCGGTGCCATGGTGGCCGGCGGCGTCAAGGCGACCGGGTTCGCCGAAGTAGGCCTGCTGTCGCTGTCCAGCGCCGACCACAGCGAGATCAACGAGATCGCGGTCGACCTCGCCGACTGCTACGAGGGCACGAACACCGGCTTGTCGCTGCCGTCCACCCGCGTCAACGCGTTCAACGTCACGCTGGCCGGCGAGCTGTCGCGGAACGGGAAGCGGTCGGGGCTCACGTTCGCGCCCGAGGGCGGGTCGGAACGGATGCGGGCGGTCATCAACAAGATGGTGACCGAGGAGGACCTGATCCGCACCGTGACGACCGCCTACGCGTCGGGCTGGCGGCAGGTCAAGCTGTACTTCATGTGCGGGCTGCCGACCGAGACCGACGCCGATGTCCTGGCCATCGCGGATCTGGCGCGGAAGGTGATCGCCGCCGGCCGGTCGGCGACGGGGCGGAAGGACATCCGCTGCACGGTGTCGATCGGCGGGTTCGTACCGAAGCCGCACACTCCGTTCCAGTGGGCCGCGCAGTGCCCGCCGGAGGTGGTGGACGCGCGGCTGCGGGCGCTTGCCGACGCGCTGCGCGCCGACCGCGCCTACGGAAGGTCGGTCGGGTACCGCTACCACGACGGCTCGCCGTCGCTGATCGAGGGACTGCTGTCCCGTGGCGACCGGCGGGTCGCCCGGGTGATCCTAGCCGCCTGGCGGGACGGAGCCCGGTTCGACGGGTGGAGTGAGTACTTCTCGTTCGGCCGGTGGGTGTCGGCCGCCTCGGCGGCGCTCGCCGGGGAGCCGGTCGACCTGGACTGGTACACGACGCGCGAGCGCGGCTACGACGAGACGCTGCCGTGGGAGCACCTGGACTCGGGCCTCGACCGGGACTGGCTCTGGGACGACTGGCGCGCCGCGGTGGCCGCCGGGGGAGCGGGCGAGGTGGAAGATTGCCGGTGGACTCCGTGTTATGAGTGTGGGGTCTGTTCGGCGATGGGCACGGAAATCCAGACGGGCCCCACTGGGGAGCGCCTGGATGGGAGACGAGTGCTTCCCGTGCTTCCCGTGCTTGCTAGTGGGAGATGAGGGTGAGCAAACCCCAACCGCGCGGCGACGCGCCGCCACCTGCGGTGCAGCACTTGCTTGTCCGGTATGCTAAGCGCGGAAAGATGCGTTTTGCCAGCCACTTGGATGTGGCGCGTGCCTTTGAGCGGGGCGTGCGACGGGCGGAGCTGCCCGTGGCGCATTCGGCCGGGTTCACGCCGCACCCCAAGATCTCCTACGCGGGCGGTATTCCGACCGGGGTCGCGAGCGAGGCGGAGTACCTCAGCCTCGCGCTGACCAGCCGGCAGGACGCCGACGACGTGCGGGAGCGGCTGAACGCGGCGCTGCCTGATGGGATAGACGTGATCGCTGTCACTGAGGATGCCGGGGGGTTGCCGGCCAGCTGGCTCACCGCCTCCGAGTGGCAGGTACTGCTTCCCGGCGTGACGCCGGAGGCCGCGGCGCCGGCGGTCGAGAAGTTTCTCGCCCTTGAGCACGCTCCAGTGGAGCGGCTCACCACCAAGGGCGTGCGGCGCATGGACGCCAGAACTGCCGTGGTCGCGCTCAGCGTTTCCCCTGGGGGGCAAAGCCCCCCCGGTGACCCCCCAATGGGGGGACTGCCCGTCCCCCCATATCCCCCTGGGGGCTCGGCGCTGCGGATGGTCGTCCGGCACACCGTCCCGGCCGTGCGGCCGGACGACGTGCTTACCGCGCTACGTGAGGTTTCCGACGTGGTCCCGGCCGCGCCGCCGCTGATGACGCGGCTGGCGCAGGGATCACTCGGCGAATCCGGAGTGGTCGAGCCATGACCATGACGGAGATCAGCAACACACACATGTCTGGGCGCCGCGCCTGCGCCCCCGCGCGTGCCCGTTTCCCGCGCGGCGGCGCCGGCAGCACCCCAGACGAACGAACACTACGAACTTCCGTGCGGCGCGCCGCGTCATCGCACGCGGTCGCGCCCGGAAGCCTGACTGGAGATTGCCCATATGCTCGACAGCGAGCGCAGCAGCCACGAAACAGACAGTAACGAGGCCAACGGCCGTGGCCGCGAGGGTGCGGAACCCGCTTCCGCACAGCCCGCGCCAGCCGTGCCCGCGGCGCTTTTCCAGCCGCCGCAGGTCCTCTTCCAGCCGCCCGCGTCGGCCGCCGTCCCGGCGGCGGGCGGGCGGGACACCGGGTCCCGTGACTCGGGTGCCCGCGATTCCGGTGGCCGTGATTCCGGTGCCCGCGACTCCGGTGCCCGCGACTCCGGTGGCCGTGATTCCGGTGACGGCGCCGAATCCGGCGCGGACTCCGACGGTGGCGGCGGCGGCCGGTCCGGCCGCAGCAGGACGGCACGCGGCGGCCGCGGCACGCGCGGTTCCCGCGCGGCCCGCGGCGGGGACGGTGCCGGGGCGCCGGACGACGACCTTTTCAGCGTCGACAGCGCCGAAGCCGGTGCCGAATCCGGCGCGGCCGACGGTTCCAGCGCTACCGGTGCTTCCGGTGCCGGCGGACCGGCCGACGACGGTGACGAAGCCGCGGGCGGCCGCCGCCGGCGACGGCGCAATAGCCGTAGCCGGGGCCGTGCCGACACCGCGCTAGACGACGCGGACGGCGCCGCGCTGGACGAGGTGCCGGCCGACTCCGCCGCCTACTCCGATGATGCCGGCGAGCCAGACGCGGACAGCGATGATGACGGGGGCGCCGACGGCGGCGTCTCCGGCCGCCGCCGCCGGCGCAAGCGGCGCCGCGGCGGCGCCGACGGCGACGCCAGCTCCCCCTCCCCCGATGACCCGCCGGACACCGTGGTGCACGTCCGCGAGACCGCGAGGCCCGCGGACGACGTGCGCGCCATCAAGGGTTCTACGCGGCTCGAGGCGAAGAAGCAGCGCAGGCGGGAAGGCCGCGAGTCCGGCCGGCGCCGGCCGCCGGTGGTCACCGAGTCGGAGTTCCTCGCCCGCCGGGAGTCGGTCGAGCGGACCATGATCGTGCGGCAGCGCGGCGACCGCACGCAGATCGCGGTGCTCGAGGACGGGGTGCTCGTCGAGCACTACGTGAACCGGACGACGCACCAGTCTTACGTCGGCAACGTGTACCTGGGCAAGGTGCAGAACGTGCTGCCCTCGATGGAGGCGGCGTTCGTCGACATCGGCAAGGGGCGCAACGCCGTCCTGTACGCCGGCGAGGTCAACTTCGACGCGTCCAGCCTCGAGGGCCAGCCGAAGCGCATCGAGTCCGCCCTGAAGGCGGGCCAGTCCGTGATCGTCCAGGTCACCAAGGACCCGGTGGGCCACAAGGGCGCGCGGCTGACGAGCCAGATCTCGCTGCCCGGCCGGTACCTGGTGTACGTGCCCGGCGCGTCGATGACCGGGATCAGCCGCAAGCTCCCGGACACCGAGCGGAACCGGCTCAAGCACATCCTGAAGAAGGTGATCCCGGAGAACGCCGGGGTGATCGTCCGCACCGCGGCGGAGGGCGCCGCCGAGGCCGAGCTCGACCGTGACGTGACGCGGCTGGCCGCGCAGTGGGAGAACATCGAGAAGAAGGCCAAGACGGCCACCGCGCCCGCCTTGCTGTACGGCGAGCCGGACCTGACGATCCGGGTGGTCCGCGACGTCTTCAACGAGGACTTCAGCAGGCTGATCGTGTCCGGCGACGACGGTTGGGACATCATCGACGAGTACGTGCGGTACGTCGCGCCGCACCTGGCCGACCGGCTCACCCGGTGGGATGGCGACTCCGACGGTGAGGACGTGTTCGGCGCCTACCGGATCGACGAGCAGCTCGCCAAGGCGCTGGAGCGCAAGGTGTGGCTGCCCAGCGGCGGTTCGCTCGTCATCGACCGGACCGAGGCGATGACGGTCATCGACGTGAACACCGGCAAGTTCACCGGCCACGGCGGGAACCTCGAAGAGACCGTCACCCGCAACAACCTGGAGGCGGCCGAGGAGATCGTCCGCCAGCTCCGGCTGCGGGACGTCGGCGGCATCGTGGTCGTCGACTTCATCGACATGGTGCTCGAGTCCAACAGGGAACTCGTGCTCCGCCGCTTGCTCGAGTGCCTGGCCAGGGACCGGACGAAGCACCAGGTCGCCGAGGTGACCTCCCTCGGCCTGGTGCAGATGACCCGCAAGCGGGTCGGCGCCGGCCTCCTCGAGGCCTTCTCCCAGCCGTGCGAGTGCTGCAACGGCCGCGGCGTCATCATCACGCTGGAGCAGCCGGAGCCCGCCCACCGCTCTTCGGCCGGCTACCCGCGCCGTTCCGGCTCCAGCTCCGGTTCCGGCTCCAGCTCCGGCTCCGACTCCAGCTCCGGTAACGGCCACGATCACGCCAACGGCAGGGACCAGGGCCAGCAGGGCCAGGGCCAGGGCCAGCAGGGCCAGGGAAACGGCCGCGGCCAGGCTGGGCGCCCCGGCCAGGACCACTCCGCCCCGGACTCCGCCGAAGTTCCCCAGGCCGAGTCGGCCCAGGCCGACCGCGCAGAGGACGGCGCGGCCCAGAGCGGTCGCCAGGGCGGCCGATTGGGCGGCTCCAGCCAGGGCGGCGGCAGGCGAGGCCGCCGCGACAGCCGGACGAACGGCGGCACGGCATCCGCCTCGCTCGTCAAGGTCGCCGACGCCGACGTGGCCACGGCCCCCGCAGCCACGGCCCCCGTAGCCACCACCGCGCCGCTGACCGTGGAGGAGGTGCCCCCGGCAGCAGTGACCCCGGTCACCCCCGTCACCTCGGTCGCTCCCGCCGCGGACGGCGCGCCCCCGGTCCGCCGCACCCGCGCGGGCTCCGCGGTCGCCAGGCTAGCCGTCACCACGGACGAACCAGCGCCGGCGCCCCCGATCGCCCCACCCGTCCCGTCCCCCGTCCCCCCGCCAGCCGCCACCGCCACCCCGGACGAAGCAACCCCGGACGGAGCTGTTGCCTCTGCGGACTCATCCTCCCCAGCGGCCACAGCCACCGTGCCGGACACGGCACTCCTGGCGGAGACGTCACCTCTGGCGCACACGGCCCCCCCGGCGGACACAGCGTCTCTAGCGGAGACGCCCCCCCCGGCGGAGACAGCCCCCCTGGCGGAGACGGCGTCTCTGGCGCACACGGAACCCCCGGCGGAGACAGCCTCCCCGGCGGAGACAGCCCCCCTGGCGGACACAGCGCCTTTGGCGGAGACGGCCGCCCCAGCCGGGAACGAGGTACCTGCCGCCGAAGCCGGCGCCTCAAGCGAGAACCCGGCAGCAGCCCAGGCCGAGTTCCAGGCGGAGCCGCCGAGCGAGATCGCCGTGTCTCAGGACTCACCAGCCCCAGAGGCACCCGCTCCGGCGAGCGCGCCCGACGCCTGACCGTCAGCCACCCATGATCATGGGTCAAAGATGGCGCATATAGCCACTTTTGACCCATGATCATGACTAACGGCGCGGCGCGCGGTACGCCTTTCGGCCACAAGGCGCCTAGATGTGCCATTTGGTGGGATATGGACGCGTCGGCTTTCTAGTCGGCCATCTCGAGCGTGTCACAGGCCGGAATCACGTTGGCTGATCGCCTGGAAAACGGGCAATTACTGACAAATCTCTCTGTCGATCATGTGAACGAGAAGATCATGGATCGGTAACCACACCCGGCTGTAGTTTCTGATCCATGATCTTTTCTGGCATCCGGGCGGAGCAGCACTGGCACCCGAAATGCCCTTATCAGAGCAGGCGCCCTTCGGAACGGCAAGGTCAACTTGATTCCCGACGCGTCCTATCCGCCCTAAACGACACACGTAGGCAGCGAAGGGTCGCGCCTACCCCCCGGAAAGGTCTCGAGCCTGAAAGAGCGGCAACGCTTGTGGCCCTTGTGACGAGGGACAACCGAAGCCGCGGCGAGCCACCGGGGAAGCCGCAGGCCGATTACGCAATCGACCCGCTCTAGTGTGGTCGATTGCGCAATCGACACACAGGCGACCCGGGCACACAGGCGACCCGGGCACACAGGCGACCCGGGCGCAGAGGCGCTCCAAGGGCGGCCCCTTGGCCCGGAGCAACCGCCAGAGCGGCGACTGTGGCCCGACCGGCCGCCGAGAGCTGGTAGCATAAGTGGCAACGACCCGGTGGCGCGCTGGATAGGTCACCTGTGGTCGTTTCATGCACGTAGGATGGCATGTCAGGTTCATGGCGAGCCCGCCGCGCAGATGGCCGGGGCACGCACAAGGGAGAGGCAGTTCTCGGGTGTACGCGATTGTGCGCTGCGGTGGCAGGCAGGAGAAGGTCGCCCTCGATGACGTGCTCACCGTCGACCGGCTGGAAGACGAGGAGGCCGGGTCGAGCGTCACGCTCCCCGCGCTGCTCGTGGTAGACGACGGCACGGTCATCAGTGACGCGGCCGAGCTGAGCTTGTACGAGGTGACCGCCGAGGTGGTGGGCCCGGCCAAGGGCCCGAAGATCAACATGATCCACTATCGGAACAAGACGGGTTACAAGCGCCGTCAGGGTCACCGGCAGAAGTACACGGAGGTCCGGATCACCGGGATCGCCAAGGCATCATCCAAGGCCTCGAAGGCGTAGGGAACGACACAATGGCACACAAGAAGGGCGCGTCATCCAGCCGTAACGGCCGTGACTCGAACGCGCAGCGGCTCGGTGTGAAGCGGTTCGGCGGGCAGAACGTGAACGCGGGCGAGATCATCGTCCGTCAGCGCGGCACGCACTTCCACCCCGGCAACGGTGTCGGCCGCGGCAACGATGACACGCTGTTCGCGCTGGTCAGTGGCGCGGTGGCATTCCGCCGCTTCCGCGGTCGCCGCGCGGTGAGCGTCGTTCCCGGCCCGGGCTCGTCCAAGACGGCCTAGCCGGCGATAACGATCGCGCGCAGGCGGGCCGGGCTACCGGCCCGCCTTTGGCATGTCGGGGGTACGGGGGGTCGTCCCCCGGGAGATAACTGCAAGGGGATCGATCATGGCGGAGTTCGCTGACCACGCTGTCCTGCGGGTGCAGGCCGGCCACGGCGGGCACGGCTGCGCCTCGGTCCACCGGGAGAAGTTCAAGCCGCTCGGCGGCCCGGACGGCGGCAACGGAGGCCGCGGCGGCAGCGTAATCCTCGAGGTGGACCCGAGCACCGCGACGCTGCTCGACTTCCATCGCCGCCCGGTGCGCAAGGCGGGAAACGGCAAGCAGGGCTCCGGCTCCAATCGCAACGGTGCTGACGGGGTCGATCTCATCATCAAGGTTCCGAACGGGACCGTGGTTCTCACCGATGACGGTCAGGTTCTCGCCGACCTGGTGGGCACCGGGACACGCTTCGTCGCCGCGGCGGGCGGCCGCGGCGGCCTGGGCAACGCCGCGCTGGCGTCGCAGCGCCGCAAGGCGCCGGGCTTCGCGCTGAAGGGGGAGCCGGGGGAGGAGCGCGAGCTCACCCTCGAGCTGAAGACCGTGGCGGATATCGGCCTTGTCGGCTTCCCCAACGCCGGTAAATCGTCCCTCATCGCCGCCATGTCCGCCGCGCGGCCGAAGATCGCCGACTACCCCTTCACGACCCTGATCCCGAACCTCGGCGTGGCGGAGGCGGGCGACGTGCAGTTCGTGGTCGCGGACGTTCCCGGGCTGATCCCGGGCGCCAGCGAGGGCAAGGGCCTTGGGCACGACTTCCTGCGGCACGTCGAGCGCTGCTCGGCCCTGGTGCACGTGCTCGACTGTGCCACCGCCGAACCAGGCCGCGATCCCATCTCCGACCTCGACATGATCGAGGCGGAGCTGGCCGCCTACGAGGAGATGGTCGGCGCCGGACTGGCGGGCATCAGCCTCAGCGACCGGCCCCGGCTGGTCGCGCTCAACAAGGTCGACGTCCCCGAGGGGCGCGAACTCGCCGACCTCGTCAAGCCCGAACTGGAGGCGCGCGGCCTGCCCGTCTACGAGGTGTCGGCCGCGACCACCGAGGGGCTGCGCGAGCTGAAGTTCGCGATGGCCGGGGTCGTCGCGCGAGCGCGCGCGGAGCAGCCCGAACCGGAGCCGGTCCGGGTGGTCATCCGCCCGGCGGCGGTCAGCGAGCCCGGCTTCGAGGTGGTCCGCCTGCCCGACGGGGCCTACCTCATCCACGGCGAGAAGCCGCTTCGCTGGGTGCGGCAGACTGACTTCAGCAACGACGAGGCGGTCGGCTACCTCGCGGACCGGCTCGCCAGACTGGGCGTGGAGGAGGCGCTCGCTGAGGCCGGCGCCGAGCCCGGTGACACCGTGCTCATCGGCGATCTCGACGACGCGGTCGTCTTCGACTGGGACCCGACACTGACCGCCGGCGGCGGCCACGCCCCCGGCCCGCGCGGCACGGACTGGCGGATCCAGGGGTGACCGAGCAGTGTTCCCCCGGGGGGACGACCCCCCGGGATCCCCCCGCGCATGGGGGACTCCCGCCCCCCATTCCCCCCGGCCCCCCCGTGGAAAAGCGTTCGGACGTCGCCGCGTCCCCCAGAACCGTCGTCAAGGTCGGCTCATCCTCGCTGACGACGCGGGACGGCGCGATCGACGAGGCGCGCATCGCGGTGCTGACCAGCGCGCTCGCCGCCCGGGTGCGCGGCGGCGGCCAGGTGCTCCTGGTCTCCTCCGGTGCGATCGCCGCCGGGATGGCTCCTCTCGGGCTGCGAAAGCGCCCGCGCGACCTGGCCACCCAGCAGGCGGCGGCGAGCGTCGGGCAGGGGCTGCTCATCGCCCGGTACACCGCCGCGTTCGCCGCGCACGGCCTGGGCACCGGGCAGGTGCTGCTGACCGCCGATGACCTGATGCGGCGCGGCCACTACCGGAACGCCCAGCGAACCCTGGACCGGCTGCTCGAACTCGGCATGGTCCCGGTGATCAACGAGAACGACACGGTGGCGACCGACGAGATCCGGTTCGGCGACAACGACCGGCTCGCGGCGCTCGTCGCGCACGTCACCAGGGCGAGCGCCCTGATCCTGCTGTCCGACGTGGACGGGCTCTACGACGGTGACCCGCGCAAGGGCGGCGCCCGCCGGATCGATATCGTGGCCGGCCCCGAGGACCTGGCGCACGTCAGGGTGGGCAAGACCGGTCAGGGCGGCGTCGGCACCGGCGGGATGTCCACCAAGGTGGAATCGGCATTGATCGCGACGGCGGCCGGCATCCCCACCGTCGTGACGTCCGCCAACCGGGTGGCCGCCGCGCTGTCAGGCGAGCCAGCCGGCACGTACTTCGCACCGACCGGCCCGCGCCCGCGCACGCGCCTGCTGTGGCTCGCGCACGCCGCCGTCGCGCGCGGCAGCCTCAAGCTGGACAAAGGTGCGGTGGAGGCGGTGGTCGGCCGCCGCGCCTCTCTGCTGCCGGCCGGCATCATCGGCGTCGACGGGCAGTTCGACACCGGCGACCCGGTAGACCTCACCGACGAGAACGGCACGGTCGTCGCGCGCGGGCTGGTGAACTACGACGCGAACGAGATCCCGGGCCTGATGGGCCGCTCTACCCGGTGGCTTGCCAGCAAGCTGGGGCAGGAGTACGAACGCGAGGTCATCCACCGCGATGACCTCGTGATTCTCTAGTCTTCTGGGTCGCGGGGGCGGAGGGTGACTTCCGCGCGTTCAGTTTGCACCCAAGAGCGGTGCCGAACAACGCGCGGAAGCACCCAGTAGGTCAGCTGTCGCCGTTCCCGCCGTTGCCGCCGTTGCCCGTGCCGCCGTTGCCCTGGCCGCCGCCGCCGCGGTTGCCGCCGGCGAAGCGGTCGAAGAGGCTGCCGCCCGCCCGGGTGGCCGTCTCCGCCACGCCGCGGAGGATGCCGGCCAGCGGGTCCTCCGAGCGGGCCCACGAGTCCTGGTAGGACTTGGCCGCGTTGCGGACCTCTTCGCCGACCGAGGCGTCCCGGTCGGAGGTGCGGCGCGGGTAGTCGCCGCCGAGGATCCGCTCGTAGTCGCCGTGCACCGCCCAGCGGTCGAGCTCGGCGAACCGGACGACGGCGAACGGGTGCGTGTTGCCCTGCAGTTGCAGGACCTTCAAGATGCTGTCGCGCAGGTCAGGCACCGCGTCGTACTCGCGCGCCTGCTCGCGGAACGCGTCCGGGTTGAGCTCGGACAGCTGCGGGCCGCCGGCCAGCTTCATCAGCGCCCGCCGGGCGGCGTCCACGTCCTGGCCCGCGAGCAGCCCGGCCCGGTCGCAGGACAGCTCGGACTTGCGGAACCACTCCTCGAGGCCCCAGATGATCCCCCGCAGTCCGATGTACCCGATCGGCATCCACGCGATCCGCGCGGCGAGCTGGATCAGGATCAGCAGCATGGTCCGGTAGACCGCGTGCCCGGACAGGATGTGCCCGAGCTCGTGGCCGACCACCCAGCGCAGCTCTTCCTCGTCGTGCAGATTCACCAGGCCGGTGGTGACCACGACGAACGGGCGGTCCCGGCCGATCGCCATCGCGTTCACCAGCGGGCTCTGGATGACGTAGCACTCGGGCACGTCCGGCAGGTCGAGGATGTAGGCGCCATCCCGGACGAGGGCGTAGATGTGCGGGAACTGACGCTCGGACACCTTCACCGCGCCGGCCAGGTAGGTCAGCCGCAGTGCACGCTCGTTGATGAGGCCGAACAGCTTGCTCAGCAGCACGTCGAATCCGCTCAGCTTGCGCAGCGCCACAAGGGCGGAGCGGTCGGCGGGGTGCTCGTAGGCGCGGGAGCTGATGCCGGTGAGCCGGACACGTGCGCGATCAGGCACTGAAGTCATATCTCGAATGGTAGTCCCCTCCAAGACCCGCCGCATCACTCCGCGGTCGTAAGCCTCCAGGATTAACCGGAACACTTTCGGCCCCGGACGCCCTATACCATCTCGATACCATGTACGGAGGAGATGGTCGTTGATTAACGGGCGCAGGCGGGTCGGCGTGATGGGCGGTACGTTCGATCCCATCCACCACGGGCACCTCGTCGCGGGGAGCGAGGTGGCGCACATCTTCGCGCTCGACGAGGTGGTCTTCGTGCCCACCGGGCAGCCGTATCAGAAGGACGGCCGGGCCGTATCGCCGCCCGAGGACCGCTACCTGATGACGGTCATCGCGACCGCCTCCAACCCGAGGTTCAGCGTGAGCCGCGTGGACATCGACCGGCCGGGTCCCACCTACACCATCGACACGCTCCGCGATCTGCACGAGGCCAACGGGCCCGATGCCGACCTGTACTTCATCACCGGCGCCGACGCGCTCGCGAACATCCTCACCTGGCACAACGTGGGCACGTTGTTCTCGCTGGCGCACTTCGTCGGCTGCACCAGGCCGGGGCACCGGCTCACCGGCGCCGGACTCCCGGACGGGAAGGTGTCCCTCGTGGAGATCCCGGCGCTGGCCATCTCCTCGAGCGAGTGCCGGAACCGGGTCGGCGCGGGCGAGCCGGTCTGGTACCTGGTCCCGGATGGCGTCGTTCAGTACATCGCCAAGCGGCACCTCTATTCTGCCCGGGGGGCCAAGCCCCCCCGGTGACCCCCCGCATGGGGGGCTTGCGCAGCCCCCCATACCCCCTGCGGCCCCCCATACCCCCTGCGCCCCCCTGGCCCTGGGCTATTTGACCGACCCGGCGGTAAGGCCCCCCACCACCCGGCCCTCGATGAGCGCGAACAGGATGAACACGGGGATGGTCGCGACGACCGAAGCGCCGAACAGGTGCTGCCAGTCGACCGTGTACTGCCCGATGAACGAGTCCAGGCGGACGGTGAGCGGGTAGTCGCTGCTGCTCGTGGTGAGCGTGAGCGCCGAGATGAACTCGTTCCACGCGGCGATGAACGTGAAGATCAGGGCCGTCACCACGCCGGGCATCGCCAGCGGCAGCGTGACGCGGAACAGCGCGCCGAGGCGGCCGTTCCCGTCGACCATCGCCGCTTCCTCGAGCTCCACCGGAATCGAGCCGATGTAGGCGTTGAGGATCCAGATGGCGAAGGCGAGGTTGAAGCCCGCGTTCACCAGGATCAGCGACCACACGGGGTTGACGTTCAGCAGGCCGAAGCTGAGGAACTCCTTGTAGATCCCCACGATCAGCGCGGTCGGCTGCAGCATCTGGGTGGCCAGCACGAGCAGCAGGAACCCGTTGCGGCCGCGGAACCGCCGTCGCGACGTGTAATAGGCCGCGGGCAGGGCGACCAGCAGCACGAGCAGCGTGGCGCCGAGGGCGATCTCCAGGCTGACCCGCACGCTGGACAGGATGCCGAACGCCGCGCCCCACATGTTCGTGAGGTTCGACCAGGCGAAGTGGCGCGGCAGGTAGTCGCGGCCGTACAGCTCACTGCCCGGCCGCACCGCCGTGATCAGCATCTCCAGGTAGGGAAGCAGGAAGATGACGGCGACCACGTAGGCGGCGGCCGCGATCAGCGCGGTCTTCAGCGACGGCAGCCGCCGAGCAGGCGCCCCGGAGCGAAACAAGGCCACGTCAGTAAGCCTCCTGCCGGTTCCACCTGTTCAAGCGCAGGAAGAGCAGGACGATCACGACGACGAGGGTGAAGTTGACGATGGACATCGCCGCCGCCTGGCCGACGAACGTGCCCTTCAGGTCGTACATGAACACGGTGCTCGTGCTGGTCTCGTAGCCGGGGCCGCCGCGCGTCATCTCCCAGATGATCGGGAACGAGTTGAAGACGTTCATCAGGTTGATGACCGCCGCGACGGCGAACGCGGGGCGCAGCAGCGGCAGCGTGATCCGCCGGTAGGCGTACCAGCGTGAGGCGCCGTCTACCCGGGCCGCCTCGTACAGCTCACCCGGGATCGACTGCAGGCCGGCCAGCAGGACGTAGGTCGTGAACGGCAGCGACACGAAGACGGCGACCCCGATCATGCACACCATCGCGGCGTCCGGTTCGCCCAGCCAGTCGGGCTGGCTGACGGTGAACGTGCGGACGATGCCGAGCTGGTGCAGGAAGAGGTACACCACCCCGTTGTCCGGCTGCAGCATCCAGCGGAAGATGAGCGCGGTCATCATCACCGAGGCGGCCCACGGCGCGATAATCGCCCACCGTGCGTAGCGCCGGCCGGGAAAGCGCTGGTTGAACAGCTGAGCGAGGCCAAGCGACAGCACCATCGTGATGGCGACCGCCGCCGCGACCCAGATCACCGTCCGCACCAGGATGCCCGGCAGGTTCGGGTTCTCCAGCACCTGGGAGAAGTTGCTCAGCCCCGCTGAGCCGATGTCGATGCCGAGCGGCGTGATGTTCCTGAAGGACGTCTGGATCATGCTGACGATCGGCCAGATGACCACGACGGCGATCAGCGCGATGGCGGGGCCGAGCCACAGCAGCGGCTCGAGCGCCCCCAGCCGCCGCCTGCCCGGCCGGGACCGCCGCCCCAGGCGCCCCGGCCGCCCCGGCCGGGCAGGTGTGATCGGTCCCGTGGGCGGAACCTCGGTTTTGGCGACGTCGGTCATCTGACCTCAGCCGAGAGTGCTGGTGGCCGTCTGCTGTATGGCCCCGAGCACCTGCGCCGGGTTGCCGGTGATGGCCTGCCCGACCTGGGTCTTGATCTGGTTCTCGACGGTGGTCCAGTTCGCCAGCGCGGGGTAGTTGACCGACTTGGTGATGTTGCCGAGGAACGCGGCGAACATCGGGTTGCTCTGCGCCATGCTGGCCGCCGCGGACTGGGTGGCCGGCAGCAGGTCGTACTCGTTGTCGAACTGCAGCTGCCACTTGTCCTGGTAGGCGAAGTCGAGGAACTTCTTGATCGCCGCCAGGTGGCTGGCGCCGCCCGCCTTGAACGCCACGATGTCGTCGTGCACGCCGAGCGTGGACGCCAGCGGCCCGTTCTTGCCGGGGACGGCCGCGGTGGCATAGTCGCTGGACTTGAGTATCCCCCCGGCCTGGATGATCGGGATGACCGCCGGCGAGCCGAGCATCATGCCGACCTTGCCCTGGGCGAAATCGGCCCAGACGTCCTTGCGGTCGGTGCCGCCCGGGTTCGGCTGCGTGTCGCCGGAGGCGGCCAGCTGCTTCATGAAGTCCAGGGCGGTGACGTTCGCGGCGCTGTCGATCGAGTACTTCCCGGCGGCGTCCACGTAGCCGCCGCCGTCGCCGAGGAACCACAGCAGCAGTTCGGCCTGGGCTTCCTCGCTGCCCAGCGGCATGCCGTATCCGATGTAGCCCTTGGCCTTGATCTTGGCGGCGTCGGCCTGCAGCTGTGCCCAGGTCTGCGGCGGGGAGGCGATGCCGGCGGCCTTGAAGATCAGCTTGTTGTAGTACAGGGCGCGCGTGCTGGTGGTGAACGGGATCCCGTAGTCGGTGCCCTGATACTGCCCGTCCTTGAGGAACTTGGGGATCAGGTCGCTGATCACGCTCTGCGACAGCACGTCGGACACCGGGTAGATCAGCCCGGACTGGGCGTACGGCGGCGCCGGGTTCCCCTCGAGGATGTCCGGGTACTGCTTGTTCTGGATCAGCGTCGCGACCTTGGTGGGGAAGTCGGTCCAGTCGACGGTCTGCACGTCGACGGTGATGCCCGGGTTCGCCGCGTGGAACGCCGCCGCGACCGCGTCCCAGTACTTGGTCGTGGTGTTCGCCGGCCCGGTGCCGTAGTCGGCGCCGTAGAACTGCAAGGTCACCGAGCCTGAGCTGGCGGATGTGCCGGAGTTGCCCGAGCTCGAGCCCGACGAGCAGCCCCCGAGCGCGATCAGTGCCGCGGCGCCCGTGGCGGCCGCCCCGATCAGCCGTGCTTTCACCCAATTACTCCCTAAATCCGTCATGTGCGTGCGCGATCCGACGTTCGTACGGGACGGTATCTATCTCTTCGCGTACGAGTCAACGGAAAAAGACGTAAATAGGAAAGATTGTTACCAACTACTGTACGTATCATGCAAAGGGCGCTTCGTGGCCGACGGCCGGGCCGGCGATGTCGTATGGGGGCCCAGCGGCACGAGCATGAGATGCTAACAGGGGAAGTACCCCGACCGAGGAGGCCGAGCCAGACACGTGACTGCCACCCCTAGGGCCATCGAGCTCACCGAGATCGCCGCCTTGGCCGCGGCGGACAAGCTCGCCCAGAACATCGTCGCCTACGACGTCAGCGACCAGCTAGCGATCACCGACACGTTCCTCCTGTGCTCAGGGGCCAACGATCGGCAGGTGCGCGCGATCATCGACGAGGTAGAGCTGCGGATGCGGCAGGCCGGCGCCATACTGGTGCGGCGCGAGGGCGAGCGTGAGGGCCGCTGGGTGCTCCTGGACTACATGGACATCGTCGTCCACGTGCAGAACAAGGAGGAGCGCGTCTACTACGCGCTCGAGCGGATCTGGAAGGACTGCCCGGTCATCCCGCTGCCCGAGGCGGCGGCGGTCGGCCGGGCCACCGCGGGTAAGGCGGGGGAGTCACGCTGAGCGAGACCAAACGGCTCGTGCTCTGGCGGCACGGCCAGACGATCTGGAACGCCGAGCGCAGGTTCCAGGGCCAGACCGACATCGCGCTGGACGAGACCGGCGAAGCGCAGGCCGAGCACGCGGCCCGCCGCCTCGCCACGCTGCGGCCCGCCGCGATCTTCTCTTCGGACCTCACCCGCGCGGCCGGCACGGCCGCGCCGCTGGCCCGGCTGACCGGCCTCGCCGTCACGCTGGACAAGGACCTGCGCGAACGGTCGGGCGGATCCTGGGAGGGGCTCACCGACACCGAGATCGCCGAACAGTTCCCGGCCGAGCGCGCGAGCTGGAACCCGCCGGACGGCGAGTCGACGGTCGCGGTCGCGGACCGGGTCGCCAGCGCGCTGCGCCGCATCGCCGACAGCGTCGGTGACGGCCGGCTCGCGGTGGTGGTGAGCCACGGCGCCGCGCTGCGCCTCGGCATGTCCCGGATCCTGGGCCTGACCGAGGAGGGCTTCGGCGTGCTCGGCCCGCTGTCCAACTGCGCCTGGTCGGTGCTCGGCCTCCGCCATGGCCAGTGGCGCCTCCTGGAGCACAACGCGGGCACCCTCCCCGAGCCCGTCCTCAGCGACGACCGCTGACGCGCGATAACAGCAACAAACAGGCGCCACCGTCCGTTCGGGATAAATCTAATGAAGACCGGCCAGCCGCAGCAGCGCCGTGACCGCCGCGGCGGCCACTACCACCACAGGAAACGGCACGCGGCGCGCGGCGAGGACCCCGGCGACCAGCACTCCGGCCGGCCGTGCCACGCCCGCGAAGCCGTGCCCGGTGGTGAGCGCGGACGTGGCGGCGAGCGTGACGAGCAGGACCGCGGCCGCGCTGGACAGCAGCTGTTCCGCGGCCGGCGGGACCGTGACCCGGTCCCGGAGCAGCGGTCCGGCGACGCGGAACGCGTAGGTCAAGGCGGCCAGGACGGCGACGGCGAGCAGCGGCATCAGCGGGAAACCTCCGAGACCCGGGGCCGCGGCCGCCGTCCCCGCCGCCGCCAGCCGGCCGCGAGCCCGGCGAGCCCGGCCAGCACTGGCAGGCCGGCGGGCAGGAACGGTGTCAGCGCGACCGCGACCGTCCCGCCGCACACCGCGGCCGTCCGGGTGCGGCGGTCGGCGAGCGCCGGCAGCGCGAGCGCGAGCAGCACCGCCGGAAACGTCGCGTCGAGGCCGAACGCCGCCGTGTTCCGCACCGCCGCCCCGGCCAGCACACCCAGCAGCACCGCGACGTTCCAGACGGCGAACAGCGCCACACCGCACGTCCAGAACCCGGCCCGGCGCCGCCCCGGGTCCGCGCCGCGCAGCGCGAACGCCACCGACTCGTCGGTGATCACGTGCGCGCCGAGCAGCCGGGTCCACCACCGCCCGCCGGAAAAGCCGTCCGCGACCGCCAGACCGTAGGGGAACAGCCGGGTGTTCAGCAGCGCCCCCGCCGCCACGGCCGCGACCGGGCTGCCGCCCGCGAGCACCACCCCGACCGCGGCGAACTGGGCACCCCCCGCGAACACCAGCAGCGACATGGCGACCGGCAACCACCCCGGCAGTCCGCCCGCCACGGCTGTCGCGCCGAACGACACGCCGACGATCCCGTCGGCCAGGCACACGAGCCCCACGTCCCGAAGCAGGGCGCGGTCCGGTGCTGTTCGCCAGAACTTCCCCATGTTCAATATAATGAACTCAACGCCAATCGTTCGTCAAACCGAACACATCGGAGGATGGAGCGAACCTTGTCAGCAGCCGACCTGGTCGCGCGGATCGCGGCGTCGCTGCGCCGCGAGCGCGCGCGTGCCGGGCTGTCGCTCACCGAGCTGGCCCGCCGTGCCGGGATCGCCAAGTCCACCTTGTCCCAGCTGGAATCGGGCACCGGGAACCCGAGCGTGGAGACGCTGTGGGCGCTCGCGGTCGCGCTCGGCGTCCCGTTCAGCCGGCTCGTCGAGCCGCCCCAGCCGACCGTCAAGATCATCCGGGCGGGGGAGGGGCCGGTCGTGCAGGCGGAGCGGGCTACCTACGAGGCCACGCTGCTCGCGTCCTGCCCGCCCGGTGCGCGCCGGGACATCTACCGCATCTGCGCCCAGCCCGGCGCGGCGCGCGAGGCGCTGCCGCACGTGCCCGGCACCGTAGAGCACCTGGTGCTCAGCACCGGGCGCGTCCTGGCCGGGCCGTCCGACGACCCGGTCGAGCTCGGCCCCGGGGACTACGTCGTGTACCCCGGGGACGTCCCGCACGTCTTCGCCGCGCTCGAACCCGACACAACGGGCGTGCTCGCGTCGGAATACGTATAGCACGCATGCCACGATCACGTCCGGCCAGCGTCGAGGACGTGCACGCGCTGGCGATGGGGATGCCGCACGTCACCCGAATCGACGGCTCGTCAGGCAACCCGGTCTACCAGGTCGGGGGGAAGTCGTTCGTCTTCTTCCGCAACCCGCGCCCGGACGCGGCCGACCCGGTGACCGGCGAGCGCTACGACGACGTGATCGTCTTCTGGGTCGCGTCCGAAGGAGACAAGCAGGCCCTCACCACCGACCCGGACTCGCCGTTCTTCACCACGAAGCACTTCGACGGGCATCCCTCGGTGCTGATCCGGATAGCACACCTCGGCCGGCTGACCTACGACGAACTGGCCGAGGTCGTCCAGGACGCCTGGCTGTCCCGGGCCTCCGCCCGCCGCGCCGCGCAGTGGCTCAGCGACCGGGACCTGGGCTAGCCCGCCACCTCTCTTCCTTTTTATCCCGAACGGAAGGTGGCGCCTCTCCGTCCGTACACAAGCAAGCGAGCGCCATAATGGGGCATGCCGCGCACAGAAGAGGACGTCACCGGTCCAGCCGCGCCGGCGCCGCCGATTCCGCCGGCGAAGCCGAAGCCGCGTATCCGCTTTTCGCTGCCGCTGTCCGCCATGCTCGTCTACGCGGCCATCCGCGCGCTCAGCCTCGCGGTCATCGCGTACCTGCTGCCGCGCGGCATGTTCCGCGCGATGCACTACTCGCTGGCGCACGTGATCGAGGCGTGGGACGCCAACCGCTACCTGATCATCGCCGCCCACGGATATACCTACATTCCGGGCAACCTGCACCACGACTCGCTGTTCGCGTGGTTCCCCGGGTACGCGGGGGTCATCGACGCCATCGAGTGGATCCCCGGCGTCGGCCCGGTCCGGGCCGCGTTCGCCGTGACGATCGCCTCCGGCCTGGTGGCGGCCTGGGGGCTGGCCAGGCTGGTGGTCCTGGTGACCGGCGACAGCCGGGTGGCGCTGATCACGGCCGCCCTGTGGGCGCTGACGCCCGGGTCGATCGTGCTGGTGATGCTGTACCCGGAGGCCTTGTTCTGCGCGCTGGCCGCCTGGTCGCTCGTCGCCCTGGTGGAACGCCGCTGGCTGACGGCCGGGCTGCTGACGGCGCTGTCCGGTACCGTACGCGTCAGCGCGTCGGCCCTCGCGGTCGCGATAGCGGTCGCGGCGCTGCCTGAGCTCGTCCGGGCCGTGCGAACGCGGGCCCCGTTCGCCGCCTGGTGGCGCCCGCTGGCCGCGCTGGTCCTCGCGCCGCTCGGCCTGCTCGGCTACTGGGGCTACGCGGGCTGGGCCTGGCGCAAGCCCGACGCGTGGTTCTTCATGGAACACAAGATGAACAGCAGCTTCGACTGGGGCCGCAGCGCGTTCTCGATCGTCAAGAACGCCGTCCTGGATGGCACCACCGCTCCCGTCGCGCTGACCCTCGTGGTGGTGGCCGCCGCGGTGATCCTCACCGGCTGCCTCCTGGCCGGCCACATTCCGTGGAGCCTGCGCGCTTACGTGCTCGTCGTGGTCATCACGGCCGTCTGCACCGGCCCGGACTACCTGGGCTCCAAGCCCCGGCACCTGATGGTGGCGCTGCTGCTCGGCCTGCCGCTGGCCCGGCCGCTCGCCCGCACGCGCGCCTGGGTATCCGTGCCGCTGATCGCCGTCCTCGCCGTCGCCTCGGCATGGTTCGGCCTCTACCTGATGAGCGTCAACTGGGCCCCGTGACGCGGCCGCCATCCTGCCGCGTGCTCGCCGGCTGCCCGCCGATAGGTACTGTTTCCCGTGTCTCCTGACGATCCGTGCGCCCACGCCACCCCCGAGCCGGGGTGCTGCCTGATCCGCCAGCTCCGGCTGGAGCGCGCCGGCGAGTCGGAATTCGCTGGCAGGCCGCGGGGCGGCAGATCGGACCCCAGCCGCGCCTTCGGCGGCTGCCTGATCGCCCAGGCCCTGCTCGCGGCCGGGGCCACAGTCCCGGACGGCCTGCTGCCCGGCTCGCTGCACGCCTACTTCGTGTCCCCGGGCGTGCCCGGGGAACTGGTCCGCTACCGCGTCGGCCATGTGCGCGACGGCCGGTCGTCGGCGGTCCGGCAGGTGACGGCCGGCCAGGACGGCGTGACGCGGCTGGTGATGCTCACCGCGTTCCGAGCGTCAGCCCGTAGTACCGGTACTGAGCATCAGCGCGTCCCGCCGGCGCTGGGCACGCCACCGCCGCTCGGCCCCGCTCCCGCATGCGGGTGCGACACCGGTGACCTGACCTGCGGCCTGGCCGTCCACGCCGCGCCAGGCGCGGAGCTGGGCGGCGCGCCGGAGGCCGAACTGGGCGGCGCGCTGGGGGCGGAGCTGGGCGGCGCGCCGGGCGCGCACCGTGCCACCTGGCTGCGGCTGCGCCACGGCCTGGGCGATCGGCCGCTCTGGCAGGCGGCGGTGCTGAGCTACATGTCGGACTTCGCCACGATCCGCGTCGTCGACCTGCCGCACCGGCGCGAAGAAGGCAGGCGCGTCGCCGCGTCGGTGGACCACGCCATGTGGTTCCACCGGCCGTTCCGGGCCGACGAATGGCTCTGGTACGGGCAGTACAGCCCCGTCTACACCGGCGGCCGGGGAATGTCCCGGGGGGACTTCTACGACCCCGGCGGCCGCCTTGTCGCCTCCTGCGCCCAGGAGGTAGCGCTGCGTCGGCTGCCGGGGCCCTTACCGCGGCCGGGTCCAGCTGATCGGGTACTGGTCCAGCACCCGCCCGGATCACGCGGAAGACGGCCGCTGGCTCGCCGCCGCCCCGATCACCCAGCCGCGGCCACCGGCTCGCCGCCGCCACCGATCACCAGCCGCGGCCCGAGGCGGCAGGGGGGGGTACCAAATCAGGAAATATCGGTATTTGACTTGTAGTTAGTCACACCAGTACCGTCATGATCACGAAGGCATTTTTCCTGCTGAAGGATTTTTATCGCTATAATGCGCGAAATCTTCGCGATCATGAAAGCCTGACTGTCTAATACCCCGTGGGGGTATCCATGCGCGGAAGGAGAAATTCGGGCGCAGTGCTACTTCCGCACGTCGCACCCCACTCGTAACGCCGCCCTCGCGACCGCGGCGCAGTCATCCGCCTTCATCCGCCTTGGAGAGGTCTCCACGGCCGCCCCGCCGCGGTGCGAAGGCGCCTACAGCCCCATGTCCTTGGCGATGATCGTCTTCATGACCTCGGACGTGCCGCCGTAGATCCGGTTGACCCGGTTGTCGGCGTACAGGCGGGCGATGGGGTACTCGTTGATGTAGCCGTAGCCGCCGTGCAGCTGCAGGCAGCGGTCGATGACGCGGCTGGCGACCTCGGTGCAGAACAGCTTGGCGGAGGCGGCCTCGGCGGGGGTGAGCTCGCCGGCGTCGTGTGCCTCCAGGGCGCGGTCGACGACCGCCTGGGCGGCGTCGACCTCGGCCTTGCAGGCGGCGAGCTCGAACTTGGTGTTCTGGAATGAGGCCACCGGCTTGCCGAAGATCTGCCGTTCTTGCGCGTACCGCTTGGCAAACTCCACCGCGGCGGCGGCCTGCGCGTAGGCGCCGTAGGCGATGCTGAGCCGTTCCCTGGGCAGGTTCTTGCCGAGGTAGGAGAAGCCCTTGTTCTCCTCGCCGAGCAGGTCCTCGGCCGGCACCCGGACGTCGGTGAACGACAGCTCGGCGGTGTCGGAGACGCGCAGGCCGATCTTGTCGAGCTTGCGGCCGACCGAGTAGCCGGGCGACTTGGTATCGACGACGAGCAGCGAGATGCCGTACCGGCGGTCGTCCGGCTGCTGCGGGGCGGTCCGGGCGCAGACGATCATCCGGTCGGCGTGCACGCCGCCGGTGATGAAGGTCTTGGCGCCGTTGAGCACGTAGTGGCTGCCGCCTTCGGACAGCGTCGCGGTCGTCCGCATACCCGCCAGGTCTGAGCCGGTCCCCGGCTCGGTCATCGCGATGGCGAACATCGTCTCGCCGGAGATGAACCCGGGCATCCACCGCTTCTTCTGCTCGTCCGTGCCGAGCGTGAGCAGGTACGGCAGGCACAGCGCGGCGTGGACGCCCTGGCCGCCGAAGGACACGCCGGCCCGGGCGGTCTCCTCGCTCTCGATCGCGGAGAACTTGAACGACTCGATCCCCGCGCCGCCGTACTCCTCGGGCACCTCGATGCCGAATAGGCCTAGTCCGGCGAGCTTGTAGTAGAAGTCGCGGGGGACGATTCCGGCGGCGAGCCAGTCCGGGTAGTTCGGCACTACCTCGCTCTCGATGAAGGACCGCAGCGCCTGCCGGAACGCTTCGTGGTCCTCGTTGAACACAGTACGACGCATCACTTGCGCTTCTCCGAAGTACGACTCAGCATTGCCATCGCGGTGGCCAGCTCATCCCCCATGGGATGCGGTCATGAGCGCGGCGAGTCTGCTGGCTCAACGAACGACGCGGACACCGGCGGCCCCGATTGCACGGGGCCGCATCTCGGAGAATACCTCCAGGGTTACCGGCGAGTTCACATTCAGGTCACGGCTTTCATAACGAGCTCGCCGGTCCTCCGTGCCCTGGCCCGCTTCCGCGGGTGCCGCGGGCGGCGGCGTCAGTTCCGCCGCCCGCGGCACCGGGTCGCGGTTAGGTGGCCGGGAAGTTGAAGTAGTGCAGGCTGACGAACGGCGGATTACCGCCGGCCCCGGAGACGAACTCCAGGTACACGTTGTGCGTGCCCGCCACGGTGGAGATGTTGGCCGGGATCGTCTTCCATGACGTCCAGCCGCCGGTATTCGCCACGGCGAAGCTGCCGACCGGCGTGTTGGACGGGTTGTCGAGGACGACCTCGACAAGGCCGCTCACCCCGCCGGCGGCTCCCGAAGCCACCCGGGCATCGAACTGGGTCGACCCGGACCCGAAGTTGATGCCGCCGTACTCCAGGTAATCGCCGTTGGTCAGCTGGGAGACCTGGTTCCCGTCAACGCCGCTGGGGTTGCTGTCCCCGGTCGCCGACGTGACGTTGATCGTCCCCTGGCTGGCGGAGTAGCAGTCGGCGGAGATGTCGGACGTCGCGGTCGTGGTGCAGGACGTGCCGCCGCCACCACCACCCCCTCCGCCGCCACCGCCGCTGCCGGTGGTGGTGTACACCGCGACGTAGCCGACGCTCATCGCGGCGCCCGAGCTGGTCGAGCTGGACGGCGACGTGCAGCCGCACACGCCGTTCGGGTAACCGCCGCCGATGGCCACGTCCAGGATCAGGAAGAACCCGTGGTCGACGGCGGCTTGCCACGTGGACGTGCCGACCTGGCTTTCCGTCACGGTGTAGTAGGCGTTTCCGTTGAGGTACCAGGTGATGGACTCGTCGCTCGTGTTGGTGCGGTTGACGATGACCGAGTAGGTGTTGTACCCGGTCTGGCACCCCGAGCACGACTGCAGGCCGCTGCCCAGCCCATCGGTCTCATTGCACGGCCCGCCCGGGTCGGTGCCGCAGTGCAGCGTGCCCGAGTGCTCGGACAGCGCGTTGACGTCTTCCATGATGTCGATCTCGCCGGTGGACGGCCAGTTCGAGCAGTCCATGGTGCCGGACGTCCCGGCCCCGCTGGCGCGGAACCCGGCTCCGAGCATCCAGAACGCCGGCCAGTATCCCAGTCCGCTCGATGGATCCGGCTGCTTAATGGACGCGGAGACTTCCATCTCACCGCCGGCCGGCGCCTCGAAGTTGTCGGCCACCGTCTCGATCCGGCCCGACGTCCACGACGAGCCCGATTCCACCGGGGTGATGTTGAGGTGGCCGCTGCCGTCCTCGGACACGTTGGCGGTCGAGCTGGTGTTGCTCTCGACCTCGCCGGTGCCCCAGTTCGCGGCGCAGCCGGTCCCGTTGTACTGCGTGCCGGTGTCGTAGGTCCAGCTCGAGTCCACCCCGGAGCCGGCTGCCCCGGAGAAGCTGTCGCTGTAGGCGGTCGTCCAGCCCGACGGCGGTGGCGGCACCGTCGTCGCGGACGCCGATGGCGCGGCCCCGATGGCCGCCGCCAGGATGGCCGCCGGACCCAGAGCGATCACCGCGGCCACGACGGCCGCACGCCGCGGCCGCCCCCTCGTGTTCCGTGCCCCCCATGGATTGGTCCCCCGCCACATCGATGTGATGAGGTGGCTTCGCATGAAGTGTCTCCTTCCGGGGCGAGGCCGCTTTGACCTGCCCTAATCGTTGTTTCTGCGGCTGGCAGCCGCAGCTGGCACGGATGACGACTTGTGTGGGCAGTACCTCGGCCCGCGGCGCCAGCGCCGGGTCGCCGATCCTGGCGAGGAGCCGGTGCGTGGCGCGGCCGCCGAGGTCACGGAAAGGCTGGCTGACTGTGGTCAGCGGCGGGTCGATGACCCGGCTGGCGTACACGTCGTCGAACCCGGTGACGGCCACGTCCGCCGGGGCCGCGACGCCCGCCCGCTGCAGTTCGCGCAGCACGCCGATGGCCATCTGATCGTTCGCGCAGACCACGGCCTGGGGGAGCGAGCTGCGGCCGAGCAGGATACGGGCGGCCGCGATGCCGCTGTCTTCGGAGAAGTCACCGTGGATGACCTGGTCGATGCCGCTGCCGGGGGTGGCCGCGACGGCCTCCTCGAACGCCGAGTATCGTTCGGCGGCGTCGGGTGCGTCCTTCGGGCCGGCCACGAAACAGAGCCGGTGGTAGCCATGCTCTCCGGTGAGATGCCGCGCGAGGGCCGTCATGCCGGCGATGTTGTCGCCGAGGAAGACGTCCGCCGCCGTCTGGTCGCGGCTGCCGGCGATCAGGACGACGGGTATCTGCTCGGCCAGGGCCCGCAGTTCTCCCTGATCGAGGACCTCCTCGGCGATGAGCAGGCCGTCGACTTGGCCGACGAGGGCACGGACCCGCTTCTCGAACTGCTCGCCGCGGCTGCCGAACGTCAGCAGCAGGGAGTACTCGGTGCCGCGCAGCACCGTCTCGGCCGCGTGCACGATGTGGTCGACGAACAGCAGGCTGCTGCGCTCGATGTCGATCTCGTCGGCGCCCCGGTCGATCCCGACCAGGCCGATGATCTCCTTCCGCCCCCGGGTGAGGCCGCGCGCCGACGCGTCCGGGACGAACCCGAGCGTCTCGATGACGGCGAGCACGCGCTGGCGCGTATCAGGGTGCACGACACCGGACCCG
The DNA here is from genome assembly GCA_963771985.1 of uncultured Actinomycetota bacterium. GTDB lineage: Bacteria > Actinomycetota > Actinomycetes > Streptosporangiales > Streptosporangiaceae > Trebonia. The sequence goes on from CAVYVO010000001.1 coordinate 145,311, forward strand.
CGCAGGACGCGAGAGACGGTAGCGGTCGACACCCCGGCCACGCGGGCGACGTCGTAGATGGTCGTCACGAGAAAAGCCTGTCGTTGTGATGTAAGCGGTTACATGGCGATCTAACTGAGGACACTAGAGATCGGTGTAAGCGCTGTCAACCGTTGCGATGATGGATTGTGAGACCATTTGTTCCCGTGGACCAGCCCACCCTTATCGTCGTCAGCGGGCCGCCGGGTTCGGGGAAGACCACGCTCGCCCACGCGATCGCGCGAGCGGTGGGCTGCCCGGCCATCTGCCGGGACGAGATCAAGGAAGGAATGGTGCACGCCACGCCGGGTTTCGTCCCCGCGCCGTCCGACGAACTGACGATGCGGACGCTGCCGGTATTCTTCGGCGCCATCGGACTGCTCCTGGAAGCGGGCGTGACAACCGTGGCGGAGGCGGCGTTTCAGGACCGGGTTCTGGCACCCCCACCTGAAGCCGCTGCGCCACCTCGCCCGGATCCGGATAGTGCACTGCGTCGCGGCCGCCGAGGTGGCCTTCGGGCGAACCCGGCGTCGCGGCGCGGCGATCGCGGCGCGCCGCGCCCACGCGGACCCCGGCCCGGCCGACCTCGCGGACTTCATCCAGAGCTACCGCGCCTTTCACCGGGTCTCAATAGAGGCGCCCTGGCTCGAGGTCGACACCACAGGCGACTACCGCCCCGGCCTCGCGGAAATCGTCGCGTTCATCAACGAATAGTCCCGCCATCCCGCAAGGGAATCGCAGTTCAGTTCCGGTCCGGCCGGTCGGCCGGCCATCGCTAACCTCTGGCGAGCGTGGGCGCCGCACTGCTTGCCCTGATCGCGGCAGTGAACTGACCTGTTCGGTGCTGCTCAGGACCGCGCGTCGTAGGCCGCCTGCGCCGCGCTGATCCGGGCGACGTTGACCTCCGCCCAGTTGACGATGACGGCGATCGGCTCGATCAGCGAACTGCCGAGGCCGGTGAGCGCGTATTCGACCCGGGGCGGCACCTCGGCGTAGACCTCGCGGGTGATCAGGCCGTCGCGTTCCATCCGGCGCAGCGTCTGGGTCAGCACCTTCGGGGCAACCCGGCCAATATGGCCGCGCAACTCCGAGAACCGCATCGGACCGTCGCTCAGCAGCAAGACGACCAGCGCCGTCCACTTGTCGCCGATCCGGTCGAGCACGAGCCTCGTCGGGCAGTCTGGGTCGAACAGATCGCCCGCGGAACCGCCCGCCTGTACCGCTCGCAAACCGTCGATGAGACGAGGTCGCGCAATAGTAACCATGAGGTACTTATAGCACGTTGAAGTACCTGGTAACCGATGGATACCTTCGCGTTGCGGCATCCAGCCGCACGGACAGCGAAGGAGCGATACGACCATGAAGATCGCGATCTACGGAGCGACGGGCATGATCGGCAGCCGCGTAGCAGCCGAAGCGCTCGTACGCGGCCACGAGGTCACCGGCATCACCCGCTCGGGCGGCGACCTGCCGGCCGGCGTGAAAGCCCTCCGGGGGGACGCGGGCGGCACCGCCTTGGCGAAGCGCGTCGCCGCCGAAGCGGACGTCGTCGTGTCAGCGATCGGCCCGAGCCGCACGGGCGGTGACCGCCGCGAGTACCTGGCGCAGGTGCGCAACCTGGCCGAGACGCTAGGCGACGCCCGGCTGCTCGTCGTGGGCGGCGCGGGCTCCTTGCTCGCGGGCGGCCAGCGCCTGATCGACGACCCCGCCTTCCCCGGCATTTACCTGGCCGAGGCCCGCATCGGCGCGGAATCCCTGGACTACCTCCGCAGCCTCACCGACGGCACCGACTGGACATACCTCGCCCCGGCCCCCGTCATCGCGCCCGGCGAGCGTACCGGCACCTACCAGACCGCCGCCGACTCCCCGGCGGGCGAGTCGATCTCCGCCGAGGACTACGCCGTCGCCCTCCTCGACGAGATCGAAAAACCCGCGCACCGCCGCCAGCGTTTCACCGTCGCCAACTGACGTCCACCCGGCTGCCACCCTCTTACCGCGCCCCACGGCTGTCTTACCGCCCCCACGCTGTCACCCGCTCTTTCACCCGTTCACCCGTCGCTCGCATCCTTTACCCCTCGCTCGACTGTCGGTGGGGCGAGGTACCGTGGGCGAATGCTGGGGTCGTTTCATCCCGCGGTCCGCGCCTGGTTCGAGCGGCGGTTCCCGGACGGGCCTACCGAGCCGCAGGCGGCCGGGTGGCGGGAGATCGCGCGCGGCGGGCATACGCTGATCGCGGCGCCGACCGGGTCCGGCAAGACGCTCGCGGCGTTCCTCGTGTGCATCGACCGGCTGTATCGCGCGTGGGAAGAAGGCGCCGGCCCGTCGGTCGTGTACGTGTCGCCGCTGAAGGCGCTGGCCGTCGACATCCAGCAGAACCTCGAGGCGCCGCTGCGGGAGATCGCCGCGGTGGCCGCCTCGATGGGGCTGGAAGCGCCGGACATCCGGGTCGCGGTCCGCACGGGGGACACCGCCGCGGCGGAGCGCGCCGCCATGCTGAAGCGGCCGCCCGACTTCCTCATCACCACGCCGGAATCGCTGTACCTGCTGGTCACCGCCGAACGCAGCCGTGCGATGCTCCGCAACGTCCGCACGGTCATCGTCGACGAGATCCACGCGGTCGCCGGGAACAAGCGCGGCTCGCACCTCGCGCTGACACTGGAGCGGGTCGCGCACGTCGCGGCGTCCCCGGTGCAGCGGGTGGGCCTGTCGGCCACGCAGCGTCCCATCGACGCGATCGCCGGACTCCTCACCGGCGCTGGCCAGCAGTGCGCGATCGTCGACACCGGCCACCGCCGGGCGCTTGACCTCGCGCTAGAGCTCCCCGACGACGAGCTGGGCGCGGTGGCGACGGGCAGCCAGATGGCCCAGATCCTGGACATGATCACCGAGCACGTCCAGGCGCACCAGACCACGCTCGTGTTCGTCAACACCCGGCGGATGGCCGAGCGGATCGCGCACGAGCTGGGGGAGCGGCTCGGCGAAGAGATGGGGGCCCACGTAGCCGCGCACCACGGGTCGCTGTCGCGCGAGCGGCGGCAGCGGGTGGAACGGCGCCTGCGGTCCGGCGACCTGCGGGCGCTGGTCGCGACGGCCTCGCTGGAGCTGGGCATTGACATCGGGCCGGTCGAGCTGGTGTGCCAGATCGGATCGCCGCGGAGTTTCGCCACGTTCCTGCAGCGGGTGGGCCGGTCCAACCACACCCGGACCGGGATCCCGGCCGGGCGGCTGTACCCGACGACGCGTGATGAGCTCGTGGAATGCGCCGCGCTGCTGCGCGGCGTGCGGTCCGGCCGGCTGGACGCGATCGTGATCCCGGCCGCGCCGCTGGACATCCTCGCGCAGCAGCTCGTGGCCGAGTGCGCGGTGTCCTCCTGGTCCGCGGACGAACTGTTCGACCTGGTGCGGCGGGCCGCGCCGTACTCCGGCCTGTCCCGCGCGGACTTCGACGACGTGGTGGAGATGCTCGCCGAGGGCATCCGGACCGGGCGCGGCCGGCGGGCCTACTACCTGCACCGGGACCAGGTGAACGGCGTGCTGAAGGCGCGTCGCGGTGCTCGCCTGGCCGCGCTGACCTCGGGCGGGGCCATTCCCGAACTCGGCGATTTCCGGGTGGTGGCCGAACCGGAGGAGACCGTGCTCGGCACGGTCAGCGAGGACTGGGCGGTGGAGAGCTCGCCCGGCGACATCTTCCTGCTCGGCACCCACTCGTGGCGGATCCGGCGGGTAGAGCCGGGCGTGGTCCGGGTGCTGGACGCCGAGGGCGCGCCGCCGTCGGTGCCGTTCTGGCGTGGCGAGGCCCCCGGCCGGACCAGAGAGCTGTCCGAGGAGGTGTCGGCGCTGCGCGCCGCGATCGCGGAGCGGCCCTCCGCCGAGGGGCTCGCCTGGCTGTCCGCCGAGTGCGGGGTCGCCGGCGCGGCGGCCGCGACGATCGTGACCTACCTGCACGCGGCGCTGGCCTCGCTCGGGGCGCTGCCGACCATGGACACGGTCATCCTGGAACGGTTCTTCGACGAGGCGGGCGGCATGCAGCTGGTCGGGCACGCGCCGTTCGGGGCGCGGCTCAACCGGGCGTTCGGGCTGGCGCTGCGCAAGCGGTTCTGCGTGACGTTCGACTTCGAGCTCGAGGCGTCGGCCAGCGATGACGCGATCTTGCTGTCGCTCGGGCCGCAGCACAGCTTCCCGCTGGACCGGGTGCCGAAGTTCCTGGCGTCCGCCTCGGTGGAGCAGGTCGTGCGGCAGGCGGTGCTGACCGCGCCGCTCTTCCAGTCGCGCTGGCGGTGGAACCTGAACACGTCGCTGACCGTGCTGCGGATGCGCGGCGGCCGGAAGAACCCGCCGGCCATCCAGCGGATGGAGTCCGATGACCTGATGGCCGCGGTCTTCCCCGTGCTGGCCGCCTGCCAGGAGAACGTGGCGCCGGGCCCGATGGAGATCCCCGACCAGGTGCTCGTGCGGCAGACGCTGGACGACTGCCTGCACGAGGCGATGGACATCGACGGGCTCCGCTCGCTGGTGGCCGGGATCGAATCGGGGCGGATCACGGTCCTGGTGCGGGACACCACCGAGCCGTCCGTGCTCGCCCACCAGATCCTGAACGGGGCGCCGTTCACCTACCTGGACGACGGCGAGTTCGAGAACCGGCGCAGCCGGAACGTGCGTGTGCCGCGCGGCCTGCCGGTGGAGGCACGGGACCTGGCGCGCCTCGACCCGGACGCGATCTCCCGGGTCCGGGCGGAGGTGCGTCCGTCGCCGTGGGACGCCGACGAGCTGCACGACCTGCTGCTCACGCTCTACCTGATGCGCCCGGTGCCGTCGTGGACGGCGTTCTTCGGGGAGCTCGCGGCGGCCGGCCGGGCGTCGGCTGTGCGCGGCGGCGCGTTCTGGTGCGCGACCGAGCGGCGTGCCCTGGTGGACGGCCGCGTCCCGGAGCCCGAGGTTGCCGCCGAGATGCTCCGCGGGCACCTGGACGTGCTGGGACCGGCCACGGTTTCCGATCTCGCCGCCGCGACCGGACTGTCCGCGTCCGACGTGGAGATGGCGCTGCTGCAAGTGGAGAACGAGGGGTTCGCGCTGCGGGGGCGGTTCAGCGATCCCGCCGGTCCCGAGGAGTTCTGCGCCCGGCGGCTGCTGACACGGATCCACGCCTACACCCGGGACCGGCGACGGCGCGAGATCGAGCCGGTGACGCCCCGGGACTTCATGCGGTTCCTGCTGCGCTGGCAGCATGTCGCGGACGGCACCCGCCGGGAGGGCAGCCCCGGGGTGCTCGCGGTCGTGGCGCAGCTGCAGGGTTTCGAGGTGGCGGCGGGGGCGTGGGAGAAGCCGGTGCTGGCCGCCCGGGTGGCCGGGTACCAGCGGGAGTGGCTGGACGGATTGTGCCTGTCGGGCGAGCTCTCCTGGGGGCGGCTGTCGCTGCGCGCCGACGACGGCGAGGACGTGCCGCGCGGGCGGGGCCTGAGCCCGTCCCGGGCGACGCCGATCACGCTGACGATCAGGGAGGACCTGCCGTGGCTGCTCCTGGCGGCGCGCGGCGACAAGCGGCCGGCGGTGCCCGGGCCGGGGCAGACGTCGGACGTGCTGTCGGTGCTGGCCGAGCGCGGCGCGCTGTTCCCGCCGGACCTGGCCGCCGCGACCGGCCGCCCGCCGTACGAGATCGAGGAGGCCCTGTGGGAGGGCGTCGCCCGGGGCCTGGTGACCGCGGACGGGTTCCGGGCGGTGCGCTCGCTGCTATCCCGGCGGCTGCTCGCGAACGCCGGATTCCCGCAGGTACGGCGCGGCCTGCGGCGAGCGGGCCAGCACACCACGCGGGCCGGCGGCCGGTGGTCGCTGCTGCCGCCGGCGGCCGCCGACTGCGACTCGGATGAGCTGGCGGAAGCGGTCGCCGAGCAACTGGCCGCGCGCTGGGGCGTGGTTTTCCGCGACCTGCTGGCCCGGGAAAACATCGCGGTGCCATGGCGCGACGTCCTATGGGCCTTCCGCCGCCTGGAGGCCCGCGGCCTGATCCGCGGCGGCCGTTTCGTCAACGGGTTCAGCGGCGAGCAGTTCGCGCACCCCGACGCGGTCGACGTGCTCCGGGAGGTGCGAAAGCAGCCACGCAACGGCGAGACCATCCGCCTGTCGGCGGTCGACCCCCTCAACCTGGTCGGCGTCATCCTCCCCGGCCCCCGGGTTCCCGCGGTGCTCACGAACACCGTCACTTACGTAGACGGCGCAGTCCCGCCGCTTCCCGAGCCCGGCACCGCCGAAATGCCCGCCTGACTGGCCCCATCCCGTCGCGGCCAGCACAGCCAGACGTCGGCCCGCCGCCCCAGGAGCCCCGCATAGGCGTCTCCGCCTGCCCCACGCTTAACGCCGCGTCGCCGAACGACGGTTCGGTGACGAAGACCGGCGAGCCGGCGAGCCGCCGCCGCGGGAACGGGAGGGGAAGCGTGGTCATGACCGCGGCCTGATCCGCAGGCCGGACATCCCGCCGTCGATCGCCAGTGCGGTCCCGGTGACGCTGGACGCGAGCGGGCTGGCGAGGTAGGCGATCCCCGCGGCGACCTCCTCGGGGGTGACCAGCCGTCCCATGGGCTGCCGGGCCTCGAGGGCGGCGCGCTCGGCCGCCGGGTCGTCTGCCGCGTCCAGCAGCCGGCCGATCCACGGGGTGTCGGCGGTGCCGGGGCTGACGCAGTTGACCCGGATGCCCTCGTTGACGTGGTCGGCGGCCATCGCGAGCGTCAGCGACAGCACCGCGCCCTTGGTCGCCGAATACAGCGCCCGCTGCGGCAGGCCCGCGATCGCCGCGATCGAGCAGGTGTTGACGATGGCGGCGTGCTCCGACGCCCGCAGGTAGGGCAGCGCGGCCCGGGCGACCCGGACCATCCCGACGACGTTGACGTCGAAGACCCGGTGCCATTGGTCGTCGGGGTTGTCGGCCACGGTGCCGGTCGCGCCGATGCCCGCGTTGTTCACCAGGATGTCGATGCCGCCGAGGTTCTCGGCCGCCGTGTCGATGGCCTGCCCCACCGCGGCGTCGTCGGTGACGTCGGCGCGCAGGCCGAGGAACTCCTCGCCCGGCTCGATGTCGAGCACGGCCACCGTCGCGCCGCGGCTCGCGAGCAGCCGCGCGGTGGCCAGCCCGATCCCCGACCCGCCGCCGGTCACGACCGCCGCCAGCCCGCTCAGTTCCGCCATGTCGTCTTCCCCTTACCTTTCTTCCGCGGTGGACTCACCACCTACGATGCGGGCAAGGACCAGAGCGAACAAGATCACGGCGCCGTTGATCGCCTCGATCCGGTACTTCGACACGTTGGCCGGTTGCGTTGCAGACAGGCTCCAGGCGGCGCGGCCCGCCGGTACGCCTCGGGGCACGGGTCCTGGACCTGGGTTTTCCGTGCTCGGCTCCGCCGTCAACGACGAGGAGCCGAGCAGCGGCCTGCGGTCCATCGCCGCGCCGGTGCGCTCCCGCTCAGGCGAGGTCGTCGCCCAGGTAATCTAACCGGCAGCTCCGCGGAGTCGGCCATCATGGCGCTGCTCACCGTCCGTCGCAATTTCCGCTCTTTTATCCCGAACGGACGCGGCTGACTCCCTTGGCACGGTTACCGTGGCATCCACGCCGGCCAGCACCACGTACCGCTCTGCGACCCCTGCCTGTCCCAATCCGCCGCACTTGGCCCCGTCATGAAACCACCGTGTGGCGGTCCGGGTATCTGATGGCGTCAGGAAAGCCCGCTACCAAGCGGGGGCCTGTGCGGCAGGCTGAACAGGCGGCTATCATGCCTGCGCAGGTAGAGCACGGGGGTAATCCACTCCAGGGTCCGGGCGCTCATACCAAGGATGGCGACCCTGCCGCTCGAGGTCGCTTCGTCGACGCCGCGCCCGCGGGCGATGGCCGCGTAAAAGCCACGGGCGAAAGCCGCCGCCGCGGTATCGGAGATCGGATACTGCATGGCCACCGCTCCGCTGAGCCCGCCGCGCACGAGCGCCGCGCCGATACCCGAGAACAGGTCCCGGGCGCCGGTTACGGCTCCAGAACAAGAACTGAGCACCGCCAGACGGGGCATTGGACGGGCCTGCCGCAGCAGGTCGACGAGCCGTCCAGCCTCAATCCACTCGGGGCGGCCTTGATCGCCGACCAGGGCAAGAGTTCCCTCATCCAGATCGGGATCGTAGTGACCATGCCCAATGAAGTGCATCACGTGCCATTTTCCGCCGAGCAGGAGGTCATGGAGCCCCGACCACGTCGCCTCTCGCGTCCAATGCACGTCCACGAGACCGTCGGCCTGGAGTTTGCCGAGCGCTTCGGTCAACTGCTCCTGTTCTTTGGCTATGTTCATCTCGGGGAGCCCGCGCGGCGTGGACACCACGCAGAGGATCCGCAGAGGCGGGCGTACCGCCAGCGGTGTCGGCACCGTCGCGACCGCGAGGTGCCTGACCAACTGGTCCCGTCGGCACAGGTACCCGCCAACGGCCGAATCGTACATGGCTTCCCAGGGCAGACTCGCCAAGGCCGCCGTATCGAGGCGCAACACCACCCGCAAGGCCTGCTCTCGCTGCGCCGCCAAGGCGGCGCACGCCCGGTACCTTCCGGCGACTTCCCCGGTGCCCAGCAGAGCCGAGAACAGCGTCTCGCCTATTTTGCGGAACTGACGCTCCGCCTCGGCCAGCGCAGCTGGAGTGGACACCGCGGACGTAAGAATCGCCTGCTCCAATCGCAGACGTTGCCCGCGCAACAGATCGACATCCAACCGGACCGTCGCATCAGCCTCCCCGGCTGGGGAATGCAGGACCTTCACCTGGAAGGAGCCGGGATGGCCGCCGGGGCCAATCGCCACCTCAATTATCGTCACTAATGCTCCAATGTCTTTTGCTCTCCGGCACAGCCGGAGAGCCTGGCCCTAGCGCGGGCCATAGCGAATCAGGATTCCTCGTCAGCCCATCGGTGATCATTGACCAGGTAGCCACGTCCAGGCGTTCGATCAATTCCGCGTCCCCCGTTTCTTTAAGTCGCCTGGCCATGACCTTCAGTAGGTGCGCGCGCGTCGCCGTAGTGTCTTGATGATCTGCACCGAGCACACGAGCCTGGCTGGCAACCAGTTCGGCAAGGATTTGCTCGGCCCGCGCGTGGTCCCCGCTTTCGCTGAGCGACAGCGCATAAGCGCGACGCGTTCGGAACATGTCAGGGTGGTCGGCTCCGAGTGCTCCTACCTGGTCGGAGAGCAGCTCGGCGAACAACCGGCTTGCCTGCGCGGGATCACCAGAGCGGACCAGCGACTGCGCGAGTTCGAAGCGCACCCGAAATGTTTCTGGGTGATCGGCCCCGTATGCACGCCTCTTGCCGTCTACCGCGTCCTTGAGGAGCGCTACGGCCTCAGCCAGGTCGGCAGGGTCCTGGCCCTGCTCATACGACCGGGTCAGTGCGATCGCGAGGAGTTCCGCGGACTCGGAAGGCTCGAAGTCGTGCCTAGCGGCATGTGCTCCGCGCAGGTGCTGTATCGCTAGCGCGAGATCGCCGGGATCCGCCAGCTCATCAAAACGGATAAGCAAGAGCGCGGCGAGACGTTCCGCCGCGCGCCGCCGGGCCGGATGATCCGCGCCGTCAGCGCTGATCTTCTGGAGAAGTGCCTCGAAGCCTTGAATCGCTTCGTTTATGAGGGTGGATCGAGTCGCCCCGCCCTGCGGGGCCGACAAGGGGTTGTTCCATTCACTGAGATTGAGGAGGCGCGCCGGTGAAACACCCTCCTGCGCTATCTGGAGATCACCGCTTGGCGCCGAAACGGATTCCGGCGAACCCAACTGAGTCGCTGCCTCCTGGAGCAACCTTTCCATGGCCTGCGAGTGCCTACCATGCTCTACGGTGGCGAGCATCTGCGCCGCGGTGATCCGCGTTTCAATCGGGAACGACGGCTCCATCGCCGCTGCCAGGAGATTGCCGCTAGCGTGCTGCCGGGCTTCCGGTTCCAGTTCAGAGATGCTGTGGGTCAGCGGGGTCAGGTGCGTTTCAGCCAGGCCGTGGACCTGCTGCCAAGCGATGTGCAGAGCGCGCTCAGCGTCCGTACCCTTGTCACTTGCTTCCAGTCGATCGGCGAACCGGCCATGAGCCGTCGACCGGGTGATGCCGAGGGCCTCGCCAATCGCTTCCCAGGAAACGCCGCGATTCCGTTCAGCCGCTACAGCGGCAAGGAGTGCCTCCTCCGCCGCTGCGAGGAGCCGTTGCGCCTCCGCGACGCGCCACGCGGAACGCTTGTCGGTCAGTCGTTCGCTGAGCTTCGCGAAGACGCCGCGTGTGGTCATCATCCGCACCAGGTACGAGCACGTCTGCGATGTCAGCTGTGATGCCATCAGGTCAAGCACACCTGTATGGTTAACTAGGACAAACGTCCTGTCAAGCGAAACATGCATGTTTGGTGATACCAAACATGCCGGGAAGGGTGAACGCTGGGAAGGATGGACGCCGGGAAACCCGGCGGTCCGTCGCGCCTACGGCCCAGACTGTGGTCATCGCAGCAAGAGCCAGACGTCGTGTTTCGGCGCGAGGAACTGGAACACCTGCTCAGCGCTTTCACGCAGCCTGTAGCCTCTGCCACTGATCCCTACGTGGCTGCCGTTGATACGGCAATCTACGGTTACCTGCGATTCCTGCCGACTCAGGTAGTCCATGGTTCTTCTGCCTATTTCAGACAGTTCGATGCGGCCGTGCAGGAAGAGTGGCGTACCGGGGCGGTCTATGACGTGCCAGGACCGGCTTCCGCGCCGCCAGTGCAGCAGAGCTATGTCGATTCCCGCGGTCGCCATCCTGGTGATGAGCATTGACATGGGTATACCCGCGAGACGGGCGGCCTCTTCCCATCGCACCAGCTTGAGGCTGGTTTTCTTCATCTCCTCAACCCACGTATCCGGTACGAGGAGAGTTCTAGCTATCCGGTTCGCGAATTCTTCTTCGTCGTCCAGCAGGTCGGCTTGCCCGCGATTTTCGATCATTTCTATGGCCGCTGGGGTGCGCAGCATTATGTGCGCCAGCTCATGTGCGATGATGAAGCGCTCCTGCGCACCCGATACGGTCCGGTTGAGATAAATTACAGGGCCAGTTGGCTCGAAATGAGTGAAAGCATCTCTGCAGTGTGCCCGGCGTACATCGGCCACCCCGATATCTTTGGCGATGCGACGTAGGTCGACCGGAGGCTTACCCGGGAGGCCGACGGTAGCGGATATAATTGCTGACTCAATCTGGTCCTGAAATTGCATGGTGCGAGTCCGTTAATCCGTAGATCCAGTCGAACAGTTGCCGCCACTCGGCAGCCGAAACCGTATGGCTATAACAGACGACGTATGGGTGCGGGGCGGGATCCAGATATTCCTCGATGAGCCGTCGGACTACCGAATCGTCCCACTCCTCCAGTTCTGCCACCGAAACTAGATTCCAATAGCTCTCCGGTGATAGGACGGGCTTGGTCCGTTCGTGGTTGCGTCGCACGTGCCGCGGTCCGCTAATCTGCCGGGAGATGGCGATAAATTCACGGAACATCCGCACGAGCATGTTGTCGTTCGACGTCATAACGGCCGACGACATCACTTGCCACGGGAACTGTTCCAGCGGAATTGAATAGCCTTGAGAATGTGCGATAGAAAGCGAGCAGATCAGTGCGAAGTCGGCACGTATCCTGTGCTTGAGTAGATCGAGCTGTAGCGTTTCGGCTGGCGGGCCGGTCACCTGCAAGCCGATATGGCTGGCGATGCTCGCCACGTCGGCCATGAGCCTCCCGAGCGACTGCGAGTCGGTCGGATTGCTCAGCGAAGTCCACACCCAAAGCTGCTGCGAAAGCAGTGCTATTGTCCGCTGTCCGGCTCGTACATCAATACCGGAAACGCATTGACAGTGAAGAGCCGAGTCGCCATCTGCATAGCTCTCGACCTCGCAATTCTTAGCGATAGCCATCCGCAAGTTCTTCTTAAGATGGTAATCATCGAGGATGTTAGATTGGACCATTGGGGCATATGTCTCTTTATCACCCAAGGGCAATGTTTGGGCTGAATGGTGTCAGCCTGAGCCGTCACCTTGGGATAGCGGGTTATGTTATCGATAACGATCTATTGAATACCCGGGACTGCCTGGCGGCGCACGTCGTGAGTACCGGCAGGTTACAGCAGTGCCATCCTGGGACCTCAGAGGCATCGTAGCGGCAGCGTGGCAAGTGCTTGCGGCTAATCACTGGAAAGCCGCAGTCTTCTCGATCATGCGAATCCTGACAAAAAGCAAACAGCTCTCATTGAGGCCGAGATCGGACATGCGAAAGACTGGCGGCGCTCAGGTCCTAGCTGCGCACCGAGCGCAGCGTGAAGTCGGGGCGCGCGGGCGGGTGCAGCCCGCTCGCTGGCCTGGCCGTAGATCTTGTGTACGCGGCCGACCCAGAAACCATCCCGCGACCCGGACAGCCAATGCCAATTGCCGCGCTCCGGCTAGTGCTCACGCACCTTACGGCTCCGTCACCTCAACCAGCGGCGGCTCTCCCGCGCTTGCGCGCCCGTCTGCCGGGCGTCGGCCGCCCGCGGCGGGGATGAGCCGAGCACCGGGATTATCGGGAAAGATCCTGCACGTCCCGGGGGCTCTGTCGCACATTTCTGGATAATAACGGAGCCCTGACGCCGCCCGCCCACCGTATTTTCCTTATGAACGCGCCAAGCTCGAACTAACGAGAAAGATCCTTCGACCTATAGGCCGTAACATCCTTCACGTTATCGAAAACCGACGAGGGGCAGGACACGGACGGCCGCTAGCGCACGATCGGACCGTTACCTTCCAGTTATATGAGCCAGAGCCGTCCCGGGGCGGGAAAGCTTTCACGTTACCGGGGGCTGCGTGATGGCCGCGGCTTCGGCCCGGGATGGCGCCCCGCGGGGCGCCCGCGCAATCGACCCACTCACCCCGGCCGGTCGCGCAACCGGACGTGAGATGCCACGGCCTCCGAGGCCCGCCGACGGCCTTGACAGCCGCGCCGCTGTCTGTACCCTTGTCTTATGACTATAGATAAAGAGGTCAGCGCTCGGCGGCCGGACGGGCAGGGCGGCGGTGGCGGCGGTGGCGGCGGCGGCTCTGCCTCGCCGATCGAGTTCCGGCTCGACGCCGCCTCTGGCGTGCCGACCTACCTGCAGCTCGTGCAGCAGGTGGAGCACGCGCTGCGGCTCGGCTACCTCAAGCCGGGCGACCAGCTGCCCAAGGTCCGGGATGTGGTGGCCGCGCTGGCCATCAACCCGAACACCGTGCTGAAGGCCTACCGCGAGCTGGACACCAAGGGCCTGACCGAGGGCCGGCCCGGGCAGGGGACGTTCGTCCAGGCCACCTTGAGCCAGGTCACGCTGCCCGAGCTGAGCACGCTGCGCCGGCCCCTGCTGAGCTGGCTCGCTTCCGCCGACGCGGCGGGGCTGGACGAGGACGGGATCGTCGCCCTGTTCACCAGCACGCTGCGGGATTTCTTCGAACGCCGCCGCGGCGACCGCGACGGCCGCGACGGCCGCGACGGCCGCGGCGACCACCGCGACCGCCGCCGAGGCGGCCGTCGTGACGGCCGCGGCGCGACAGATGACGAAACGGAGGGCGTCGCATGAACGTCATCGAGACCAGCGACCTCGGCAAGCGCTACGGGCAAGAGTGGGCGCTGCGCGACTGCACGCTGGCCATCCCCGCCGGGCACCTAGTCGCGCTTGTCGGCCCGAACGGCGCCGGCAAGTCAACCCTGATGAACATGCTGGTCGGCCTCGCCGTCCCGACCGCCGGCCTGGCCACAGTCCTCGGCGGCCAGCCCGCCGGGTCGCCGGCCGCCCTGGACGGCATCGCCTTTGTCGCGCAGGACGCCTCGGTGTACAAGAACCTGTCCGCGGGGGACATGCTGCACCTGACCCGGAACCTGAACCGGCGCTTCGACCAGAGCTACGCCCGCGCCCGGCTCGCTGAGCTCGGCATCCCGCTGAAGAAGAAAGCGGGCAAGCTGTCCGGCGGCCAGCAGTCGCAGCTCACGCTCACACTGGCGCTGGCCAGGCGGCCGCGGCTGCTCGTCCTCGACGAGCCGCTCGCGATGCTCGACCCGGTGGCCCGGCAGGATTTCATGGCCACGGTGCTGGTCGCGATGGCCGACGACGGCGTCTCGGTGCTGCTGTCCTCGCACGCGCTCGCCGAGCTCGAGCGGGTGGCCGACTACCTCATCGTGCTGTCCCGCGGCAAGCTGCAGGTGGCCGGCGAGACCGACGACCTGCTCGCCTGCCACCGCGTGCTGACCGGCCCGGCCGCGGAGGCGGACGAGTACGCCGGCCGTCTCAAGATCATCCAGGCCAGCCGCGCCGAGGCGCAGGCCCACCTGCTGGTCGCGGCCAGCGAACCGGCCGACATGGTGCTGCCCGGCTGGGAGGCGCACCCGGCCACGCTGCAGGAACTCGTCATGGCCTACCTGCGCGCCCCGGGCCTCCCAGACGGCGCGCCCGTTCCGTCCACCGAGCCGACAGAGGTGACGAGATGACCGTCCTGACGATGCCCGCCCAGCCTGGCCAGGACGCCAGGCTGGAGCCCCTGCCATGGCGCCGAATGCTCTGGGTCACCTGGCGCCAGCACCGGCCCACGCTCATCAGCGTGCCCGCGGTGCTCGGCGTGGTGGCCCTCTACCTGCTGATCGCGGGCCTGCGGATCCACGCCGACTTCGCGGCCCTGACCGCGTGCCACCCGGCCAGCTCCGACGCCTGCAACCAGCTGAGCCGTGCGTTCACCAGCACTGACTGGACGATATCGAACGTCACCCTGCTCCTGATGAACTTCGCGCCGGTGCTGATCGGCGCGTTCGCGGGCGCCCCGGTGCTGGCCAGGGAGCTGGAGACAGGGACCTTCCGGTACGCCTGGACACAGGGCTTCGACCGGGAGCGGCAGGCCATCGCCAAGCTTGTGCTGCTCGGGGCCGTGATCGCGGCCACGGCCTGGGCGCTCGGTGAGCTTTTCGCGTGGTTCTTCCAGCCGGCTCTCCAGAACGCGGGCATGACCGTGCTGGCGAAGACGGTGTTCGACACGCGCGGGCTCTCGTTCCCCGCCTGGACGCTGGCCGCTTTCATGATCGGCGCGTTTCTCGGCATGCTCATCCGCCGGATCGTCCCGGCCATGGCCGCCACACTCGGCGTCTACTTTGCCCTCGACCTGCTGAGCTGGCTGGTCCTGCGCCAGCACTACGTGCCGGCGCTGGTCAGCAGCAACGTCAACTTGTTCAACCAGCCCAGCAGCCCCAACTCCCCGTGGGTGCTGAGCACGTGGCAGACCGGCAGCACGCCGTGGTGGCGCTACATCCCGGTCAGCCGGTTCTGGCCCATGCAGTTCGTGGAGGCTGGCTGGCTGCTCGCCCTGTCCATCCTGCTCATCGCCGGGACCGCCTGGCTGGTCCGCCACCGGGCGGCCTGACCCGCCGGCCCGCTAGGAGAGCGCCGGGATCACCGCCACGTCGGCCGGGGCCACCTCATGGCCCCGGCCGTCGACGTACCCAACGTGCACCGGCTGGCTGGTGCCGCGGATCCGGCGCAGCATGCTCGGCCCCCGCTCATGCGGCAGGTACTTGTCGCCCCACTGCTGGAGCGCGCCGAGGACCACCTGGAGTTCCAGCCCGGCCGGGGTCAGCCGGTAGGCGAACCGCGACCTCGCGCCGGGTTCCTGGTAGGGCTCGCGCGCCAGCACCCCGTACGCCACCAGCGTCGACAGCCGGTCCGACAGCACGTCAGGCGCGACGCCCAGCCGGTCGCGGAACTCGGCGAACCTCGTCGCGCCCAGGAACGCCTCGCGCAGGATGAGGAAAGTCCACCGCTCGCCGAGCACGCCGAGGCTGCGCTCGATCGAGCAGGCCGACTCCGGAACCTTTCCCATGACTTCATGATACATCTGCATTGGAATTTCCTACTCAGCCATGCTAGGTTGTGAAAACCTACTCAGGAGGGATAGCCCGATGCAGATCGAAGGAAAGACCGCGCTGGTGACCGGGGCGAACCGTGGCCTCGGCCGGCACCTGGCCAGCCAGCTGCGCGACCGCGGCGCCACCGTCTACGCCGCCGCCCGCAACCCCGCGGCGGTGGACCTGCCCGGCGTCACGCCCGTCGCCCTGGACGTCACCGACCCCGATTCGGTGGCCGCCGCGGCGGCCGCGACCAGCGACGTGTCGATCCTCATCAACAACGCCGGCTCGTCGACCGGGACATCGCTGCTGGCCGGAGACCTGGCGAACATCCGGCTGGAGATGGACACCCACTACTTCGGGACGCTGGCCGTGACCCGCGCCTTCGCTCCCCAGCTCACCGCCCACGACCAGAGCGCCGTGCTGAACATCCTGTCCGCGCTGTCCTGGATCAGCTTCCCTGGCAGCGGCGCCTACTGCGCCGCCAAGTCGGCCGAGTGGTCGCTGACCAACGCCCTCCGCCTGGAACTGGCGCCCCAGGGCGCCCGGGTCACCGCGCTGCACGTCGGCTACATGGACACGGACATGACCCGGCACGTCGGCGCCCCCAAGGTCAACCCGGCCGACGTCGCCAAGCTGGCCATCGACGGCATCGAGGCCGGCGACGCCGAGATCATCGCGGACGACACCAGCAGGCGAGTCCTGGCCGGACTGTCGTCCGGGGTCGCGGTCCTGTACCCCCAGATGGCCTAGCTGGCCGGGTCATGAGAAGCCACCGTCCGTTCGGCCGAAAAAATCTCTTTATCCCGAACGGAAGCGGGCGACTCACCCGCGGTCACGCGGACTCCGAACGGGGCGGTGCCGGCGGGGATCCGGCCCGCCCGCGATTCTGCGCCCATTGCGCGATCGACCACGCCAGGGACGCGTCGTCTGTTTGTCTGTCGATGCTGTGCGGAGCGGGCGGAATGGTGCCAGCGGTTCGGGCCGGTATCCAGTGGTGATCACGGGCCCCTGCGGCCCATCCCGCCGCATGAGTCACAGCGGCAAGCCTTCCCGGGCCCGCCGGGCAGGCCGCCAGCCCGCACGGGCAGTTCCCGCGGGCGGGTGAGGTACGTCTCACCGGGCGGGCGCGTCGGCGGCGCGAGAGGGCCGGTAAAGTTGTATGGAGCGAAATATTTCTCTGTCGAAGGCGGGCAGCCTGGTGCCGGTAGGCGAGCATACGGTCACTGTCACTGGCACGGCTCAGCAGGCGGCGTGGCGTGACCACGTGCTCCCGCCCGTTGAGCAGGTACGTCCGGGGCTGTGGTCGATACCCACCGTGTTCCGCGGCCCGCTGCGGTACGTGCTCGCCTACCTCGTCGAGGGGCCGGGCGGTCCCGCGCTCGTCGACACCGGATGGCCGGTCGAGGAGTCCTGGGACGGCCTGGTCGCGGGCGTCCGGGCGACAGGCCACGACATCACCGATATCAAGGCCATCCTCGTCACGCACTTCCACGCCGACCATCTCGGCCTGGCGGGCCGGGTGCGGGAGGCTTCCGGGGCCTGGCTCGGCATGCACGCGCTGGACGCGGCGGCCATCAGCCGGTTCGGCTCGCTGGAGATGTTCGCCGACGCCGACCGGGTTCTGGCTGAAGCGCCGGGGAGTGCCCGATCACGAGGCCGCTGAGATGCTGCCGCTGGGCGTCAGCCGCAAGCAGCGCCTGGAGCGGCCCGATGTGCTGATCGAAGACGGCGCCCGTCCCCTGGGGGAGCGCGGGCCGCTGCGCGCGATCTGGACGCCGGGGCATACCCCCGGACATCTGTGCTTCGCGCACGAGACCCACGATGTGCTGCTGACAGGTGACCACGTTCTGCCGCGGATCAGCCCCAACATCAGCCCGTCACCCGGCGACGACGCCGATGTCCTCGGGCAGTTCCTGGCTTCCCTGGAGGCGCTCGCCGGTACCGAGGTCGACGAGGTCCTGCCCGCGCACGAGTACCGGTTCCGCGGGCTCCCGGCCCGGGTAGGCCAGCTGCGCGAGCATCACCGCGCCCGCCTGGCGGAGATCCTCGCGGTCGTGGGCGCGCTGGACGGCTGCACGACCGCCGACGTCGCGGAGCGCCTGACCTGGTCGCGGCCATGGGAGCAGAACCAGGGCGTCGTGCGCAGGTCCGCGATCGGCGAGACCTACGCGCACCTCGTGCACCTGGACCGCACCGGCCTGGTCGTCAACACGTCAGGCCACATCGACAACTGGCGCCTGAAGCCGTAGCCGGGCGCCGCGCAACGGGGCCGGACCGCCCCTGTCGTCACGCTCCCGCACGCCGCCCGGGCGACGGTCCACGCTGCCGCCTGCCCCGTCGCCGTCGGCCAGCGCGGCCCGCCCCGCCGACAGCGCCACCGACCGGGCCGCCAGCCCGCGGTACGCGACGGCCGCCTATGTGACCAGCCACGTCGAGGCGGCCCTGGCCAACGCAGACCGCTACATCATCCGCGACGAGACCAGCAGCTACCCCGGCGGCACCTACACCGAGTGGACCGACCCGCGAACCGGAAACGCCTATTCCGTCCAAGGGACCGGCTCGCAGAAGACGCTCAGCTGGAACAGCACCTTCTACGTTAAGAAGGTCCTGCACTGGAAGACCACCGAGGCCGATTACTCCACCCGCACGTGGTTCGTCAGCGTGATCCACGCCGCCGGCCCCATCCAGGGCGCGCCGCCCTCAGGACCCGACGTGCCCGGCGGCAGCCCGGCCCAGCTCCAGGAGATGCTCAAGGCCGGCATTATGCGCGTCGTCGGCCATGGCACCGTGAACGGTCACCAGGCCACCGAACTGCGGGTCGGCCTCGGCGAGATCACCCTTACGGTCTGGGTCGATTCGACGACCTACCAGCCGGTGCGCTTCATCAGGACGTTCCCAAAGGGCTGGGCTCCCTGGTCTTCAACGAGTTCTGGGTGCCCCGCACCCCGGCCCTGGTGAACATCGCCAACAACCCCCAGATCCCGGCCGGATTCACCCGCGTTCCCGCCCCCCAGTAGCCACCCCCGGGCACATGCCCGCAACCCCGCGGCCGCGGCCCGCCGCGCGCACGCATCGGGCCGATTGCGCAATCGACCCACTCTAGGCAACACACCGGAACAACCTGAGTTTGCGGCGTAGTGTCGCGCGAGGCTGCCCGTCCCACCCCTTATCTCCCGTTACGGGAAGCCCCCGCTCCCCGCCGCCGTGCCCCTGCGGCACGCTCGGCAGACGGGCACGCGCCTGTCATGAGCGGCCGTCCGGGCAGGCTCACGCATCATGATGGATCGAAAGGCACCCTCTGGTGTGCCTTTCGATCCACCATGATGACGGACGGACAGTCGATGCCCGGTTTACACCTTTTGTCCCCTGCCGGGGCGCGGCGCCGCGCGGGGAACTGGCCGGCCGTGCCGCGCCATGCGCGCGGAAGCCGCATTCCGGGCATCGCCGCACGGCGGCTGGCCGCGAAGGGCGGGTAAACCACACCACGGCCCAGGGACACGCCGAAGAATCACCTTGTTCCGGAACGTTGCCCTAGCCAGGCCGATTGTGCAATCGACCCACTCTGGGCTCGTCCCACTGGTAACGGACGTACCGCTACGCACCTCCGGGGGAGGGCGCGGCCCGCCGCGGCGGGCGCCACATGAGCCGGACGGCGATGGCGGCGATGGCCGCCTGCGGCACGGTGACGGCGACGCGCTGCAGGACGGCCGCCGCGGGCTCGGTCACGTCCGCGGTGTAGGCGATGAGGAGGACGCCGGTCGCGGCGGCGCTGGCCACCAGCCATGGGTGCCAGCTCCGCCAGCCGGGGTCGCGGCGGAACCGCCGTGCCAGCGCGAGCTGGGCGATGACCAGGTCGACGTAGACCAGGGCGCTGATCGCGTCATGCGCGCTGTTGTGCCACGACGAGCCGGCCGCGGTGAGCAGCATGTGATCGCGGCGCAGCAGGCCCGCCGCGATCGTCAGCAGGCCGGCGGCCTGGATGAGGGCGGGCCCCGGTCCCGCGCCGCCCGTGGTGTGCTGGCCGAGCGCTTCCCGCAGCGCCGCGCCGAACGCGACCGTGCACCCGCCGAGCACCAGGAAACCGGCGAGCATGATCCACGGGTCGCGCGCGTCCGGCGCCGCGAGGCCGCTGAGCTGGAGCCCGCCGGGTCCTCGCCGCGTCTGCCTCAGGGAGCTGACGATCCACGCGCCGGTGAACGCGACCGGCCCGGCGAGGCCTGCCGCCTCCCCGAGCCGGACCATCGCCGGTGGCGCGCTGTTGACCACGGCACCATTCTCCGCCGTTCCGCACACGCGGCGGCGCCCCGACGCGGGGGAGCGGGCCCGATCGGGGCGGCGGGACCCGAGCCGGTGCCGGCCGAACTCCTGACCCACCGCGGCGCGGCTCCGGACTCCCTGCTGGCCGCGCTCCTGCCGCGGCGGCGAGAGTCGGTGCGGGCGATCACGCGAAGCACCGGCCCGTTCGGCTGAATGTTCTTTTTCATCCCGAACGGACCGGTGACGACTGTCCGGCCGCCAGGAGCCGCTCCCCCCGCCGGGCAAGCCGCGACCCGGCGTAGGGTGCCTCGTACCGAGGCGATCAGGAGAGGCGATGCTGGATCTCGAAACCCGCGGGGACGTGACGGTCATCCGGCTGCGGCACGGGAAGGTCAACGCGCTCGACCTCGAGCTGCTGCTGGCCATCACCGAGGCGATGCGTGCCCTGGACCAGGCCCGCGCCGTGGTGATCACGGGATCGGGGCCGGCCTTCTCGGCCGGCGTCGATCTGCGGCGGATCGTCGCGGGCGGCCCGTCCTACGTCCGGGAGTTCCTTCCGGCCCTGTCGGAGAGCTTCCTGGCGATCTTCGATCATCCGGGCCCGGTGGTGGCCGCCGTCAACGGCCACGCGATCGCCGGCGGCTGCGTCATCGCGGCGGCGTGTGACGTCCGCCTGATGTCGCGGGGGAAGATCGGCCTCGCGGAGCTGAGCGTCGGCGTCCCGTTCCCGCCGGTCCCGCTGGAGATCATGCGGCACGCGGTCGGGCCCGCCGTCGGCCAGCTGGTGCTCACCGCCGCGTTGCTCGACCCGGCGCAGGCGGCGTCCATCGGGCTGGTCCAGCAGGTCTGCGCGGCGGACGCCCTGCTGGACTCGGCGGTTGACCAGGCGCGGCAGATGGGGCGGGTCCCGGCCGACGTGTTCTCTTTCAGCAAGCGGCAGCTGCAGCGGCCAGCCCGCGACCGGATCGCGGCGCGGCGAGACGAGGAGGAGGCTGTCACGGCGATGTGGTCGGCGGATCGCACCGGGGACGCGATAGCCCGCTACCTCGGCGCGCTCAAGGACCGGGCCCGTTAGGGATCCCCTGACGGCCGGCCGCGCCCGTGAAAACCTGGCGCCGGTGCTGGGAGGTTTGCCCGCTCTTGCCGGCCGGATTAGGCTATTAGCGCCCAGGCAATCGCGCGGCTCCGGCCGGAACGCCTGGTCAGGAACGCGGTGATCTAGACGGCTGGGAGGCCGTGTGATCGTTCGCACTCTGCCGGGCGTCCGGAAGGCGGCGCCCGTCAACGAGGCGGCCAGCGTCGTGGACGCGGCGTAGCACTGGGCTCATGGCGGCGGATTCAGGGCGGCGCGGCCGCGCGACGACACTGACGGACCGGCACAGCGAACGCGCCGCGCTTGACCGGCTTGCCCAGGCGGTCCGGGCCGGTGAGAGCCGTGTCTTGGTCGTGCGCGGTGATCCAGGGGTAGGCAAGACCGTGCTGCTCGAATACCTGGCCGGGCGGGCGCGGGGATGCCGGGTGGCACGGGTGGCAGGGGTCCAGTCGGAGATGGAGCTGGCTTTCGCCGGGCTGCATCAGCTGTGCGCGGCGATGCTGGACCGCCTCGACCGGCTGCCGGTCCCGCAGCACCACGCGCTGCGGACCGCGTTCGGAATCAGCACTGGCCCGCCCCCGGACCGGTTCCTAGTGGGGCTGGCGGTGCTGGGCTTGCTGTCGGAAGTGGCCGGGGAACAGCCGCTGATCTGCGTCATCGACGACGCGCAGTGGCTGGACCGGGCCTCCGCGCAGGCGCTGGGGTTCGTGGCGCGCCGGCTGGCCGCCGAATCGGTCGGCCTGGTGTTCGGGGTCCGCGAGACGAGTGATGAGCTGGCCAGATTGCCGGCGATGACGGTGGCGGGCTTGCCGGAAGGCGACGCCCGGGTGCTGCTCGAGTCGGTGCTGCCCGGGCCGCTGGATCCGCGCGTCAGGGACCTGATCGTGGCCGAGACCGGCGGGAATCCGCTGGCGCTGCTGGAGCTGCCGCGAGGGCTGGCGCCCGCGGAGCTGGCGGGCGGATTCGGGCTGCCCGGCGCGGTGCCGCTGGCGGGCCGCATCGAGGATAGCTTCCGGCGGCAGCTTGAAGCCGTTCCGGACCAGACCCGGCGGCTGCTGCTGCTCGCGGCGGCCGATCCGTCCGGCGACGCGTCCCTGGTCTGGCGGGCGGCCGGGCGGCTGGGCATTCCGGCCCAGGCGGCCGGGCCGGCGGTGGCGGCGCGGCTGGTGGAGTTCGGCGCCTGGGCGCGGTTCCGGCATCCGCTGCTGCGCTCGGCGGCTTACCGGTCGGCGCCGTTGCCGGACCGGCGGGAGGCGCACCGCGTCCTGGCGGAGGCCACCGACCCGCTGGTCGATCCGGATCGCCGGGCCTGGCACCGGGCCCAGGCCGTGCAGGGACCGGATGAGGAGGTCGCGGCCGAGCTTGAGAAGTCGGCGGGCCGGGCCCAGGCGCGCGGGGGGCTGGCCGCCGCGGCGGCGCTCTTGGAGCGGTCCGCGCTGCTGACCGTTGACCCGGCCCGGCGTACCGGCCGCCTGCTGGCGGCCGCACAGGCCAGCACGCAGGTCGGCGCGTTCGACAAGGCCATGGGTCTGCTGGCCGAGGCGGAGGCCGGGCCGCTGGACGAGCTCGCCAGCGCCCGGGTCGACTTGCTGCGCGGGGAGATCGTGTTCGCCTCGGGCCTGGGTAGCGACGCTCCGCCGTTGCTGCTCAAGGCGGCCAAACGGCTCGAGCCGCTCGACCTCGGCCTGGCCCGTGAAACCTACCTGACCGCGTGGATGGCGGCGCTGTTCGCCGGGCGCCTGGCGGGCGCGGGCGGGATGCCAGAAGTCTCCCGCGCCGCCCGGGCCCTCCCCCCGTCGGAGGATCCTCCGGGTCCGCTCGACCTGATCCTGGGCGGCCTGACGATGCTGGTCACCGACGGCCCGGCCGCGGCGGCACCGACGTTGCGGGCGGCACTGGGTGCGTTCACCGGCGCAACCATGTCCGCGGAGCAAGAACTGCGCTGGGGCTGGCTGGCGCAGGGGGCGGCCAGCGCCCTGTGGGACGACGACGTCTGGCACGCCATGCTCGTCCGGCAGGCCCAGCTGGCCCGCGCGGCAGGCGCGCTCGACCAGATGCCGATCACGCTGGGCGCCCTGGGCACGGCCGTCGCGTGGAGTGGTGACTTCGCGACGGCCGCCACCCTGGTCGCGGAGGCTGATTCGGTCTGCGAGGCGACCGGGACCCGGGCCGCCCCGTTCACCGCCATGATGCTCGAGTCCCTGCGGGGCAACCAGGCCGCCGCCGTCCCGCTGATCGCGGCCGTCATCGAGGAAGCCGCCGCCCAGGGGCAAGGCATCGCGGTGGCCTACGCGCACTGGGCGGCCGCCATCCTCTACAACGGCCTCGGCCGCTACGCGGACGCGCTGGCGGCGGCCCGGCAGGCCAGCGAGGACACCGCCGCGCTCCACATCGCCATGTGGGCGCTGCCCGAGCTGATCGAGGCGGGCGTGCGCAGCAGAGATACCGAGGGCGCGGGCGATGCGCTGGTCCGGCTGGCGGACTTCACCCAGGCCGGCGGGACCGATTTCGGGCTGGGGATCGAGGCGCGGTCCCGCGGGCTGCTGTCCGAAGGCGAGGACGCCGAGCGCTTGTACCGCGAGGCGATCGACCGGCTCGGCCGGACCCGGCTCCGGCCGGAGCTCGCCCGGGCGCACCTGGTCTACGGCGAATGGCTGCGCCGGGAAAGCCGCCGCGCGGATGCCCGCCAGCAGCTGCGCCTCGCCCACGACACGCTGTCCGCCATCGGCGCCGAGGCCTTTGCCGAACGGGCCCGGCGCGAGCTGCTGGCCACCGGCGACACGATGCGCAAGCGCACCGCCGAGGCCCCCAGCGCGCTCACCGCCCAGGAGACGTCCATCGCCCGGCTGGCCCGGGATGGCCAGACCAATCCCGAGATCGGCGCCCAGCTGTTCCTGTCCGCCCGGACGGTCGAATGGCACCTGCGCAACATATTCACCAAGCTCGGCATCAGCTCGCGGCGTGAGCTGCGCCAGGCGCTGCCAGGGCTATTAGCCTGTCGCTTCGCGGCTCACCCCTGCACGGCGCTGACCGGCTGCATCGTTCCCCGCTGCCGTTCGAAGACGCGGACGATCTCCTCGACGGGCAGGCCCTTGGTTTCCGGCAGGAACCAGAACACGAACGCGATGGCGGCCGCGCACAGGGCGGCGAAGCAGACCATGACGCCGGCCAGGCTGATGGCGTTCTGCCAGACGGGGAAGACCTCGATGAGGGCGAAGTTGGCCAGCCAGTCGACGGTGGCGGCGATGGCGGCGGCCTGGCCGCGCACGGCGGTGGGGAAACCTCGCCCTGCAGCGTCCAGCCAGTGCCGCCGACGCCGACGGCGAAGGAGGCGATGAAGAAGTCCAGGCCGATCATGATGACCACAAGCTGGGCGTTGCCATGCAGCCAGGCCAGGCCTAGCGCGGCGACCAGGGCGAAGACGATCATGCCCGAGTAGCCGCCGATGGCCAGCTTGCGGCGGCCGGCCTTGTCGATCCAGCGGAACCCCAGATAGGTGGCGGCCACGTTGACCGTGGTCATGATCGCGGTGACCTCGACCCCGGCGATGGTGGTCTGCACCAGGCTGGCGTACGAGCCCGAGAAGATCGGCCCGAGCAGGCGCGGCCCGTAATACAGCGGCACGTTGATGCCGGTGATCTGCTGGAAGATGAAGAACACGCAGACCACGGCCAGGGCACGCAGCGCGCCGGGCGTCCAGCCCCGCCGCCGCCTGGCGGCGTCTTCCGCCCGCCGCACCTCCTCGGCGGCTTCGCGGACTTCCTGTTCGGTGAATTCGCCGGCGCCCAGCACGGCCATGGCCTTGGGCACCTGGTCGTACTTGCCGTGGCGCAATAGCCAGCGGGGCGATTCGGGCATCTGGGTGCGCAGTCCCAGCCCGATCAGCGCCGGGACCGCCCCCAGGCCGAGCACCAGCCGCACCCCCCGACCAGCCGCACCCCCCGACCAGCCGCACCCCCCGGACCAGCCGCGGCCCCCGACCAGCTCGGCCCCCCAACCAGCATCTCGATGAGCAAATAGTGGCGACGGTGATCTGAAGCAGGGCCACGCTGTGCTACTACCACAATCCGGCGCGCGCGGCCACCGGGCTGAGCCCACGAGCATGACCGCGGGCAGCCAGGACCTGACCTTCAGTGCACCGGTCCCAGCGTGACGTCCAGCAGTGCGTCCGCGGCCACGAGTCCGTCGGCGAGCATGGTCCGGCGGGAAATCCTCATGACCAGGTTCCTTCCTAGTAGGCGCCGAGCGCGTCCATGAACTCGTCCGGCGTCTGGACGATGCTGCTGCACGTTGGCTGGGCGTAGCTCACGGCGCCGCCTGGGCACTCGGTGTCCCGGGCGGCCGACCACATGGACAGCCAGGCCAGGTGCTTGCTCGCGGCGAACGCCGCTAGCTGCTGAGCGTTGGCCACGGTGAAGATCTCGTCGCTCGTGTCGTTCACGCCGATCATCGGGGTGAACGCGATCTTGGACCACGCGGCGTCGCCGCTGATGCCGAGCGCGGTCGCGACCTGAGCGTCCGTCGCGGTCGCGGCCTCGATCGCGTACGTGCCCATCATGCCGGCCGGATCCGGGGCGGCGCCGTCGCCGTAGTCCATCGCCATCACGTTCACCGCGGAGATCCGCACGCCGGCCGCCACCGCGCCGGTCAGCAGCGCGACCCCGTCGGAGGTGAGGCCGGATGGCAGCACCGGCAGCGTGAACGACACCTGAAGGCCAGGATCGGCTGCCTGCAGCGCCGCGATCGCCTGGTCGCGGCGCGCGTTGGCCGCGGTGTTGTCCAGTGCCGCGCCCTCGATGTCGAAGTCGACTTTGTTGACGTCATACGCCGAGATGACCTGCTGATAGGCGGCTTGGAGCTGAGAGACGCCCGTGCAGGTCACGGCCAGTTCGCTGCCGGCCTCACCGCCGAAGGAGATCCGCACGTCGCCGCCGATCGCCCGCAGCGCCCCGATCTGGGACGCGACCGGATCATCCCCGATGGGGGTCACCCCGCCCCACTCCGGCGTGCAGCCACTGCTCCCGCCGGCCACGACGAACGCGAGGTTGAACTGCTTCACGCCGGTCGCCTGCGCCGTCGAGACGAGGCGCAGCGGCGGGTACAGGCTCGTGTCGACGTACGGGGCGAACCCCGCCGCCCCGGCGGTCGGCGCGCTGCTCGGGGCCGGCGACGCTGAAGCGCTCGGTGACGGGGACGCCGATGGCGTCGGCGCGGGCGCCGAGGCGGTGGCCGACGGGGCCGGCGGAGGGGTCGCCGGCCCCGTCGGAGTCGCGGTCGCCGGGGAGGCGCCCGGGGCGGGCCCGGCGCTCCCGTTCTCGCACGGCACGCCGTTGATCGTGCAGTCGCCCGGCTGCCCCGCCGCGCCGGAGGACTCCGTCTCGAAGCCGACCGTGACCGTCCCGCCCGGGCTGACGCTGGCGTCCCAGCTGTCGTTCGTGACCGTCACCTGCCCGCCGTCGTCGGTATACGAGCCGTCCCAGAGGGAGGTCAGCGCCGTGCCCGCCGGCAGCGTGAAGCGAAGCGTCCAGCCGGTGACCGCGGAGGTCCCAGCGTCGGTGATCGTGTACTGGCCGGAGTAACCCGTGCCCCAGCTGGTCCCGGCCTGGTAGCTGGTCGCTAGCGTGCCAGCGGAGTCGGCGGCGTCGCGGACAGTCACCGAGGGATCGTTCGGGGAAATAAGCACAGCGGTGACGGCGACCGCGGCGGCCGTGACGGCAGTGGCGGCGGCGAGCGGCATAGGCCGGAGCAGGGCGCGGCGCCTGCGCGAACGTGACATCGTGTGGCCTTCCGGGGGCGGAGGGGCTTTCCGCGCGTCACGCTAACGACCGCTCTCGCCTCGGCTCAGGGCGTTAAGGAGCGCTTAAGGTGCGGCTCAGCGGTTGATAAGGCCCTGCCTTCTCGCCCTGCCTCCGGCCCCGGCGCCCGCCTGGCGGCGGCAACCAGGTCCGCAGCCGCAGCTGGACCTGCGCGCCGCCGAGCGCGGCGGCATCGATCTTCAGCCCGCCGCCCGTGGACTCGGCGACACGGCGGGCGATGTCGAGCCCGAGGCCGGTGGAGCCCGCGCCGCTGCTTCCCCGCCGCAGCGCCGTGCCCGGGTCGGCTATCCCCGGACCCGCGTCGGCGACGAGGATGAGGACGGCGCCTTCACCGCGGTGCAGCGTGACCGCGAACCCGGTGCCTTCCGCGGTGTGCTTGAAGATGTTTCCGATCAGCGAGTCCGCGGCGGCCGCGAGATCGGAGCGCGGTACGGGAACGGGTGCGGGCTGGTCCGTGCCGGCGAGATGGCAGGGGCGGCCCTGGTCTTCGGCCAGCGCTGACCAGAAGCCGAAGCGGTCGGCGAGGACCTCGGCGGCGTCGCAGCCGGACGGCTCGTCGGGCGCGGGCCGCCGCGCGGCCCGGATGATGAGGTCGATCTCCCGCTCCAGCCGGTCGACGGCGAGCCTGGTGTCGTCGGCGGCCCGGCCTGGTCCGAGCGCGGACGCGTTCATCCGCAGCGCCGTCAGCGGTGTGCGGAGCCGGTGCGGGAGATCGGCGGCCATCACTCGTTCCGCCGTGATCAGCCTGCTCAGGCGCTCGGCCATCAGGTTGAACGCGTGGCCCGCGGCGGCTAGCTCGGTCGGCCCGCGTGCCATGCTCCGGGCGCTCAGGTCGCCGTCGCCGAGCGTGGCGGCGGCCGACGCCAGCTCGCGGGCCGGCCGGGTGACGCGGGTCGCCAGGCGGTCGGCCATGATCACCGAGACACCGATCAAGGCCAGCGCGATAGCCGTCATGACTGCCCAGGACGCGGTCACGCCGCGAGATACCGCGGCGGCGGGTACGTAGACCTCGGTGACGGCGAGCCTGCCGTCGGCGAGCGCCACCGGCTGGAGGACGGCGTAGCCGCCGGGCACAGGGGCGATGAAGGACCGGGCCGCCGTGATGGCCACGCGCAGGTCAGCGGCGCTCGCCCGTTGCGGCCCCCCGACGAGGGCGCCGGGCGCGAGCCCGCCGCCCGCGGCGGGCGGCGCGGCGGTGAGGTACACGGCGAGCTGGCCGGCCGCGCCCGCCGGGGTGCTGACGATGGCGCGGTCCAGGGTCGCCCGGTCGGTGGTGACCGCGAGCACCGGCTCGATCGCCGCCCCGGCCAGCTGAGCGGACGTGAACGCCCGGTCCCGCGCCACGTCCCTGACGATGACCGCCAGCGGGATGAGGAACGCGATCGCGACCATGGACGTGACCGCGGCCGACACGAGTGCCAGCGTCGTCCTGACCGACGCCCGCATTACCGGCCTTCGCGCCGCGGCGCGTCGAGCATCACGCCGACGCCCCGCACCGTATGCAGGTAGCGGGGCCGCGCGGCCGTCTCGCCGAGCTTGCGCCGTAGCCACGAGACGTGCACGTCGATGGTCTGGTCGTCGCCGTAGGCTTGACTCCACACCTCGGTCAGCAGTTCCCGGCGCGAGACTACCGTGCCGGGCCGCGCGGCCAGGTACGCGAGCAGGTCGAACTCGCGGCGCGACAACTCCAGGCGCCGGCCGTCCAGCAGCGCCTCCCGCCTGGCCTGGTCGACGCTCAGGCCGGCCACGGCGATGACGGGGGCTGGCGCGTTCTCCTGCCCCGCCCGGCGCAACAGCGCGGCGACGCGGGCCGCCAGGTGCTCGCCTGAGAAAGGCTTCACCACGTAGTCGTCAGCGCCGTCGTTGAGGAGCCGGATGATCTCCGCCTCCTCGTCGCGGGCCGTGGCGACGATGACCGGCGTCGCGGTGATCGCGCGCATCATCTTCAGCGCCTGGCCGCCGTCGAGGTCCGGGAGGCTGAGATCCAAGACGACCACGTCGGGCGGATGGTGGCTGACTTCCCTGATGCCGTCGAGGGCCGTGCCCGCCGTGCGCACGGCATGTGACCGCTTGGTAAGGTCAGCGGCCATCGCCGAGCGGACATACGGGTCATCCTCGACAATGAGCACACGAGCCATAAACCGAACCGTACGTATGCGTGGTGTCGCTTGCGGCATTATTGCCGGCATGGTGCGGGTCATGGTCGGCCTCGCGGCCTGGACGGCCGGGACTGCCATCGCGGTCTGCGTCGCCTGGTTCGGCGCGAATGTCGTGGTCAGGAATGCCGGGGTGGGGCCCGGCATGCCGGTGATCAACGCGGCGGTGCTCACTCCATCCGCCGCGCCGCTACCTGCCGCGCCGCCGCCTGCCGCGACGCCGCCCGCCACGGCCGCGCCATCCGCAAGCGCGGCACCTGGGCGAACACCGGCCGGGCGAACGGCCGCCAGGGGAACGAGCGCGTCCCCCGGCGCGACCGCCCCGTCGCCGTCGGCCACCGCGTCCGCGTCCGCGTCCCCGGCCGCTGGCGACGTGCGCTCGTACACGCTGACCGGCGGGCATGTGACGCTGGACGTGACGTCCAGCTCGGTGCAACTGGTGACGGCAGTGCCGGACAACGGATACTCGGTGCAAACGTGGTCGGGCACGGGCTGGCTGCGTGTCGACTTCAGCTCGGGACCGCAGGCGTCGTCACTGATAGCCAGCTGGTACGAGCACACGCCGGCGATCACCGTCACGAACTGACCGCCCGACAGAGCCTCCCTGTCGATTGCGCGATCGACCCGCTCTCCTGGGTTGTGTCAAATGCCCTATTCCTGGGGGAATGTCCGGGTCGTGGGTGTCATGGTAGCCGTCCTGCCCGGGGTTGAGAAGGGCGGGCAGCGCGCGGAGCGTCTCGTCGGTGATCTCGGCGTGCACGGTGACCTGGCTGCCGGGCTTGTTCCACACGATGGCAACGTCGAACATGGCGAACAGCCGGGCTTTGAGGGCGGGCGGGAGCTGCGGGAGGATGTCGCCGGCGTAGGGGATCTCGTCCAGGATGGCCGGGTCGGCTGCCTTCGGCGTGGTGACGGTGAGGGCGGCGGCTCGGGTGTCGCGGCGGGCGGCGGCGTCGGTGTCGGTGGCCGGGAGCTGGGCGGCGAGATGCGCGGTGCGCTGCGGGCTGAAGATCCGGTCGCGGAAGAACCCGGCCACGATCTGGTCTAGCCGGTGTTCGGGGGCCTGGACGCTGCGCGGATGGCCGGGGGCGGCGGCGGCACCGCAGGTGCCGCCGTCTTGCCTTGCTGCTGTGGCTGTCCAGCTCGCCGCCGTCCGGCGCGTCCGAAATCATCCCCGCTGGGTGATGCCTGCCTGCCGGGACGCGCGGCAAATGTAACGGAGGCGCCCAGGGCCCTGGCTGGCCGCAGCGCGATGGGGAGGCGATGTCGGTGACCACGCCAAAAGATCCTTTCGCTGTCTTGCGGACCAAAAGGTATCTGGCCTTGCTGATCCTGGCGGCGGTCCTGGGCGTGGTGATCTCGTTCTTGGTCTACTGGCTGCTCAAGCTGATCGCCGACATCCAGACGTGGGTGTTCACCGACCTGCCCAAGGATCTTGGCTTCCATGGCGAGCCACCCTGGTGGCCGCTGCTGCCGCTGGCGGTGGCCGGGGCGATTGTCGGGGCGGTCATCAGGTACCTGCCCGGCCGGGGAGGTCACTCGCCAGCTGACGGCTTTAAGGCAGGCGGCGTGGCGCTGCCCGCCGAGCTGCCCGGCATCTTGGTGGCGGCGGTGGCGAGCCTGGCTCTGGGCGCCGTCGTCGGGCCGGAGGCCCCGGCGATCGCGCTGGGCGGCGGGCTGGCGGTCCTGATGGTCAAGCTGGCCAGGCGCGACATGCCCGCCAGCACCTACGCGGTCATCGCGGCGGCCGGGAGCTTCGCGGGGATCAGCACGCTGCTCGGGAACCCGCTGGCCGGGGCGTTCTTGCTGCTGGAGGCCTCCGGACTGGGCGGGCCCCTGGCCACCATCGTGCTGATCCCCGGCCTGCTCGGAGCGGGGCTCGGGACGCTGATCTTCCTCGGCCTGAACGCGTGGACCGGATACGGAACATTCTCCCTGACGGTACCGAACCTCCCCCCGGCTGACCGCCTGGATGTGGCCCAGTTCGGCTGGGCGCTGGCCATCGGGCTTGCAGCGGCAGTGGTCAGCTTCGGGATCAAGTGGCTGGCCCTGTTCATGCGCCCGCACGTGGAGCGGCGGCTGCTGCTGCTCACCCCGCTGGCGGGCCTGGCCATCGCCGGGCTGGCGATCGCGTTCGGCGAGGCAACCGGGAAACCGTCATCTGACGTGCTGTTCTCCGGCCAGACGGCACTGACGCCGCTACTCGAACACGCCGCAAGCTACACCGTCGGAACGCTGGTACTGCTGATCGTGTGCAAGGGGCTCGCGTACTCCATCTCGCTGAGCAGCTTCCGCGGCGGCCCCACCTTCCCCGGCATGTTCATCGGCGCAGCGGGCGGGATCGCGCTGTCACACCTGCCAGGCCTGCCGATGGTCGCGGGCGCCGCGATCGGGATCGGCGCGATGACCGCGGGAATGCTGCAGCTCCCGATGACAGCGGTCCTGCTCACCACGCTGTTCCTCGGCACCGATGGCATCAAGACAATGCCGCTAGTAATCGTGGCGGTGGTGGTGTCGTTCGTACTATCGAAGTGGCTCGCTGGGCCACCGCCCGAACCCAAGGTCCCCGAACCAGAACAGGCGGCCATCCCCCCGCAAGTCCGCTAACCACGCGGCGGACCGGAAACGGCGGCCCATTCCGGCGCCGAGGCGGGGGCGGGTGGGCGGGTCGCCTTGCTTGGCTGCCGGGCCTTCCTCGCTGGCTGGGGTGTGGGGTGCTGTGCTTCTGGGTGCAGGTCAGAGGTTTACGGTCACCTCGATGGTGAATTGGCGGGCGGCCTTGGCGTGTGGGAACTCGTCTGTTGCCGCTATATAGCGGCAACAATTATTGGCTGCTGTTCCGTGCCGGCCGCTATCGGTGGGGTCGCGGTTGGCGCCGGGCCGGATGCCTCGGCTGGCTGGCGGGTCACTCGCCGACCGTTGGGTGGGTGCGGTGTATGACGGCACCGCACCCACAGACGGTCACAGTTCGTAGGTCTCTTCGATCATGAGGCGGCGCACGTGAGCGGGGATGTTAGCTGTTGGGCTATTGGCGCGTCCCGCTCTAATGTGGTCGATTGCGCAATCGACCCCCTCTAAGTGCGGTTTAAGTGCGGGGGACGGGCTCAGAAGAGAGTCAGCGGCCCGGCGGGGACCGGCTCCGGAAGCGGCTCGACCGCGGGCACCCGGGCTCGCACATCGTCGTGGAACCGGCGTGCCAGCTCGAGCGCGCCGGCGTTGTCCGGCGTATGGATGAAGACGGTCGGGGAACGCCCCTCACGCAGCCAGCCGGCGACCGCGTTGGCCCAGTGCTGCCATCCCTCGGCCGTGCGTGCCGCGTCGTCCCGGCCGATGTAGCGGACGACGGGGTGGGAGGTGAGGGCCCGTGACCGGCGGGGCAGACGCGGCTTCTTCCGCCACGCCTCCCGTTCGGCGTCGCTCCCAGGAGGGCTGCCGAACAAGACGGTGGTGTCGAAGGTCACCCATTCGGCGCCGGCGTCACCGAGGGCCCGCTCGAGCTGCTGTTCCGACCGCGGGTCCGCGAAGAACGCGCGGTGCCGTACCTCGGCGCAGTACCGGTACCCGTGCGGGAGGCGGCGCAGGAAACCGGTGAGGGCGCCGAGGTCGGCGGGGCCGAACGACGGTGGCAGCTGAATCCACACGGCGTGGGCGCGTCCCCCGAGTGGCTCGATCGCGGCCAGGAAGGCGCGGAGCGGGTCGCCGACGTCGCCGAGGCGGCGCTCGTGCGTGATCGATTTCGGCAGTTTGAGGACGAACCGGAAGTCAGGGGAGGTCTGCTCGGCCCACGATCGCACCGTCTCGAGTGCGGGGATCGCGTAGAAGGTCGTATTGCCCTCGACCGCGTTGCACCAGGTCGCGTAGGCGCGGAGACGGTCACGCGGCGGCAGCGGATGCGGCAGGTAACGGCCTTGCCAGGGTGCGTGGGTCCACATCGCGCATCCGACGTGGAGTTTCATGGCCTCGAGGGTACCGCTGGGCCATCACGGCGCGGTTCACCCGTGATGGCCCAGCGGCACGTCGAGGGCGGGGTTGCGGTCGAAGAAGCCGGACGGCTTGAGCCAGAACGAGACGACGTTCCGAAGGCATCACCGGCCAGTCCTCGGGCCGGGTGATGTGGTGGATGCCGAACACGTACCACAGCACCACGTCGGTGTTCTCGATGCCCTGGCCGGCCTCGGTCCAGACGGCCAGGCCCGAGTCGTCCTCGCTCTGGACCGGGAAGTCGCCGCATGGCCAGCGCTCGTCCTCGCGGTACGGAGTCACCCACAGGGTGTGGCCGATCACCCGGGCCCGCCGGAAGGCCGGCGAGCCGGGGTCAAGCAGGGGCGGGAACATGGCCGAGGGCACGAGTTTGTAGCCGACCGGTGTGCCCAGCCCGTTGCGCACGTTGTCGTTCACCACCTTCCAGCCCCGCTGCGTGCCCCAGTCGTAGTCCTGTTTTCCCTCCGTCTCGGTGCGCAACGGGGTGCTCCGGACCACCAGGCCCAGCCCGTACGGGTCGTCGCCGCCGACCCGGGCCGGCACGGAGTCCGTGGCGTAGACCGTGTTGCCCGCGCCGTCCACGTCCAGGTCCAGCCTGGCCACGATGAAGTGCTGATGAAACGGCGCGTACGTGCCCTGGTCCACCACCGTTCCGTTGGCCGGCCTGCTGCCATGCGCGGCGGTGTGCGAGGTGACCAGGATGCCGGTCGCGCGGACCTCGCACTCGATGTTCCCGTCCTGGTAGAAGCGCCAGTACACGAGGTACTCGTAGTTCGCCACGGTGACGTGGAAGGAGACCACGAGCCGCCGGGCCCGGCGGATCTCGGCGCCGGCTCGCTCGTCTACGTGCTTCCAGCCGACCCCGCTGTCCTCCTCGTGGACGCAGATCGCATTCGGTATGGTCCGTGGCTCGCCGCGGGAATCATGCACTACCGCGTCCAGGTAGGTGATCTCGCCCAGGCAGTCGCAGCCCAGCGCGAGCGAGGTGGTCATGAAACCGAGCCCCCACTCGCCGATGTCGAACGCGGTCCGCCTGTAGTGGTCGGGGCTGGCGTCCCGGTACGGCACGACCATCTCGGCGAACGAAAGCCGGTGTGCCACCGGGCGGAGCCTGTCTCCGTCCTGCCAGGCGACCTGGTGCAGCACCAGGCCCTCACGGTGGTTGAAGCCGAGCCGCAGCCGCCAGTTCTGCCAGCTCAGCTGGTACCCGTCCAGCGTGAAGCCGACCCCGGCCGGCTGGCTGATCTCCAGCGGCGTCACCTCGCGCAGCCGCATCGGGATGAGGCTGGGCAGGTATTCGCCCATCACGTCGGGGGGCTGCCCGCCTTCGTAGCTGTCCTCCAGCTCCAGCAGCGTCATCGTGTTCAGGTCGACGACGGGGTGCAGGCCGGTGACGTGGTGGGCGTAGGGGTTGCCGAGCTCGCTGCCCCGGTACCACACGTCGGACCAGCCGAGCCGTCGGCCCTGGTAGCGCTTGGGGACGAGCGCCGCGCCGTAGGCCCACATGTCGGTCAGCACCCGGGATATGTCGGTGATCCCGCGCCGGGCCAGCGCCTGCGCCAGCGCCGGGTGGGCGCGGAGCATCTCGTCGCATTCGTGCCACTCGTCCACGGTCATGTTCGGCTGCTGGCCGGGCAGGTGCTCCCAGCTGGTGACCTCGTTGCCCGTCAGCGACACGGTGGCCCGGTAGGCCTGGCCATCGGCACGGTTCCAGCAGACCGCCAGCGCCTCGCGCCTGGCCAGCCGGCCGTCCGCGAGCGCGGGCAGATCCGACTTGGCCGGCTCCTTCAGCTCGATCAACGCGAACCGCCAGCCCTCGCCGACGTTCCGGCCCTGGCGCACGATCGCGGCGGCGTGGCGGATCTCGTCAGCCGTCAGCGGGTCCAGCGGATAGGTCACGATCGTCCTCCGTTCGGTCGTGGCCGATTATCGCCTTATCGCCCGTCCCCGCCCGGACCTCAGGGCAGGCCAATTGCGCAATCGACCCGCTCTATTGTGGTCGATTGCGCGATCGACCCGCTGGCCCCCTCGTCCGCCGCCCCGCGCCAGGTGGCTGAGACGCCCGGGTCAGCGTGGTGTCAGCCGGAAGGCGCGAGCTCCCGCCGCCCAGGCGAGGTGCAGGTTGCCGGGGACGGGGTTGCCGCCGGAGTCGAAGCTGATGTTGTTGAACTTGGCGAAGTTGTGGTTGTCGCGCGCCATGACGGCATAAGCGTCGACCACGTCCGGCTCGTCCGTCAGGACCCGGACATCGGCGAGCCGCCGGCGGCCCTTGAGCCGGATCGCCACCGCCTCTCCCGTGCGGAGGTTGCGGCCCCAGCCGAAGGGCGTGCCGATGAGCAGGTCTCCCTCGTACCTGGTATAGGCCACCGGCACCGCGTAGCGCCGCCCGGACTTGCGGCCGACGACATACACCGTGAGGAGCCGGCGGCCAGCGAGCCGGCTCAGCAGCGGCGTCCGCAGCACCCCCCGGACGATCCGGTTCACCAGGGCCTGCGCCGCCAGGGGCTGCGCCCGCGGGTCCGGCGCCGCCTGCGGACGGCCCGTCACCGGTTGATCGGTCATCTGCTTGTCCTCTCGGTTGTTACCTCGGTCCCGTTCGGATCGTCTGTGGGTATGACGAATGGCAGCGGAGGAAGGTAACAGTGAACACCACGGACTGGCCGGCCGCCGAGTTCCAGGCGCACCGCGCGCACCTGCGGTCGGTGGCCTACCGGATGCTCGGCTCGCTGACCGAGGCGGACGACGCGGTGCAGGAGACCTGGCTGCGGCTTACTAGCACCGACGCCGGCGACGTGCGGAACCTGCGCGCGTGGCTGACCACCGTGACCTCCCGCGTCTGCCTGGACATGCTGCGTGCCCGGACGGCCCGCCGCGAAGACCCGCTCGACGTGCACGTGCCGGACCCGGTCGTCACCCCCGTGCACGACGATCCCGAGGAACACGCGCTCCTGGCCGACTCGGTCGGCCTGGCGCTGCTTGTCGTCCTCGACACCCTGTCCCCGGCCGAACGGCTCGCCTTCGTCCTGCACGACATCTTCGCCGTCCCGTTCGACCAGATCGGGCCCATCCTGGGCCGTTCTCCGGCCGCCGCCAAGCAGCTGGCCAGCCGCGCCAGGCACCGGCTGCGCGGCGCCAATACTCCCGCCGTGGCCGATCCCGCCCGGCAGCGCGAGGTGGTCGACGCCTTCCTGGCCGCCTCCCGCGGGGATGACTTCGAGGGCCTGCTCGCCGTCCTCGACCCGGCCGTGGTGCTCCGCGCCGACGCGGGCGCCGGCCCGCTGGGCCCCTCCCGCCTGGTCAACGGCGCAGCCGACGTAGCCGCCCAGGCGCACCACTTCGCGCCGCTGGCACGCTTCGCCCACCCGGTGCTCGTCAACGGCACTCCCGGATTCCTCGTCGCGCGCGCCGCCGGCCCCTCGCCCTGATCGGCGTGGCCGTCCGCGACGGCAAGATCACCGAGATCGACATCCTCGCCGACCCCGACCGCCTCAGCCGGCTGAACCTCACCGACCTGATCCCCTAGCTGAAAACAACGCCCTGTCCCGCGACCCCGACGCCGCTCCGAAGGCGCCCGGTGGCCTCCCAGCGCCCGTCGGCCTTCCGGCACCCGGCGGCTGGCCGCCCGCCCGGACGATCTTGATCATGGTTTCCCGGCGCTCCCCAGGCCGTGTCCGCCGCCACTATAACCGTCCGTTACTGTCAATTGCTGAGCTAGCGCCATGATCTCGAAAACATTTTTCCTAATGTAAATAATTCGTTCTATAGCGCCGAAAACTCTTCGCCATCGTGGCCGGCCACACCGGAAGCCCGCGGCGGGGCGTGTGAGACGGTCACGCTCTGTAGCGGGCTAGCCCGTTATGCCTTTAATGTCCGAATTCGCGTCGCGCGAGCTTGCCGGCAAGGGTTCCCGAACGTACCGTGGCGCCTCTTCGCTGCCCGGAAGAGGCGGATCCCGGAAGAGGCGGATCCCGGGAAAGGCGGATCCCGGGAAAGGCGGATCCCGGGAAAGGCGGATCCCGGGAAAGGCGGATCCCGGGAAAGGCGGATCCCGGGAAAGGCGGATCCCGGGAAAGGAGGGTCAGGTGTGCAGGGCGTCGATCAGGGCCTTGGTGACGTCTTCGGTGGTGGCGGTGCCGCCCAGGTCGCGGGTGAGGACGCCGGCCGCGGTGGTCGCCTCGATGGCGGCGTGCAGCCGTGCCGCCTGTTCGGGCAGGCCGAGGTGGTCGAGCATCAGGGCCGCGCTGCCAACGGCGCCGATGGGGTTGGCCAGCCCTTGGCCGGCGATGTCCGGCGCGGAGCCGTGCACCGGCTCGAACATGCTGGGGAAGCGCCGCTCGGGGTTGAGGTTGGCGCTGGCGGCGAGGCCGAGGCTGCCGGCGAGAGCGCTGCCGAGGTCGGACAGGATGTCCGCGTTCAGGTTGGAGGCGACGACGACGGAGAGGCCCTCGGGGTGCAGCACGAACTTCGCGGCCATCGCGTCGACGAGCACACTCTCCGTCGCCACGTCGGGGTAGTCCCGGGCGACGCGCTTGAAGACGTCATCCCACAGGACCATGCCGTACTGCTGGGCGTTGCTCTTGGTGACGCTGGAGACCTCGGGCCGGGCGCGGGTGCGCGCCAGGTCGAAGGCGAAGCGCATGATGCGTTCGCAGCCGACCTCAGTGAACAGGGCCGACTGGACGGCTACCTCGCCGCCCCGGCCGCGTCCGGCGAAGTTGCGCCCGCCCAGGCCGGCGTATTCGCCTTCGCTGTTCTCCCGGACGACGACCCAGTCGAGTTCGGTGTCGTCGGCCTTGCGCAGCGGGCTGCGCACGCCCGGCAGGAAGCGCACCGGGCGGACGTTGGCCCATTGATCGAAGTTCTGGCAGATGGCTAGCCGCAGGCCCCACAGGCTGATGTGGTCGGGCACGCTGGGCCAGCCGACCGCGCCGAAGTAGATGGCGTCGAAGCCGGTGAGGACCTCTAGGCCGTCGGAGGCCATCATCCGGCCGGTGCGGGCGTAGTACTCGCAGCCCCAGCCGAATTCCTGCCAGTCGAACGCGAACGCGCCCGCGCTGCCGCCGGCCAGCGCGTCGAGCACCTCCCGCCCGGCGGCCACCACTTCTTTGCCGACGCCGTCCGCTGGAATCGCCGCGATCTTGAACCTGCGAGGTGCGCTCACCGTGTCTCTCCATGCTGCCGGGCTTATCGCCCAGCTTGCGCGGACGGCACGCGCCGATCAAGTCTGGAGGCTAGAGGAGGTGACAGCGACGCCAGGTACCAGCATTGAAGGCCTGGGGCTCGGCGGCGTCCTGCGGCTGACCTGGGGCTCTGATCAACTGGCTCACGTTCTGGAGCACAGCCAGGCCGACGAGCCCGCCGGCGCCTGGACCGGCCTGGCCTGTTTTGACCATGATCTCGGACTGGGCGCCGACGTGGATGACGCGGAATTGCGGCGGCTGTCGGCCCACAGCGACATAGCCGACCTGGTCTCGGGAACCACCCGCGGACCTCGCCGCCGAACACAGTCAGCTATGCCATGCTGCGATCCGTGCTCATCTGGCCGGCGCGCCGGAGGCGGGCGAGCGGCTCTGGCAGCAGGCCCAGGCCCTGTGGTCCCTGGCATGGTCAGCGAACTACCAGGCGCTCGGGCTCTTGCAGGACACAGGCCTGAACCGCTTCGCCCCGGTCAGGCCGCAGCGCTGGGTGGTCGCCTCCTACGAGCACCACTGCGGCCCGCACGGCCTCCGGCACCCCCATATCCACAACATCGTCATCACCGCCCTCACCACCGGAGGGCGCTGACGGTCAGGTGGTGCTTGCCGGGGCAGGATGGCGCTCAGGGCGCGTCGTCCCGGACGGGCGTCCCTTGCTGCCCCCGCTCAGCCACAGGAAGACAGCGAGGACGATGAGGACGAAGCCCACCGCGGCCGCCGCGATCGGCGCGGTCACTCCCCAGGCCGTGATCGTGCTGCTGCCGCTGTTGGCGTCGTTCACCGCCGCCGACAGGCTGGCGGGGCTGGCGTGGTAGGTGTACGCCAGGACCGGGAGAACCGGGATGATCTTGCCGGCGGGCAAGGCGATGCCGGCCATCTCGGTCTCGTTGTTGCTGACGTTCACGACCAGCCCGGTGGCGGGCGCCACGTAATAGGTGTCGTTTGCCTGGTAGGTGTATGCGAGCGGGATCGTCGCGGCGCCGGGGAACAGCTTGGACACGCCCGCCAGGTTCGCCGCCGAGATGAGCCCGGCCGCGCTCATGGGTCGCAGCAAGGACACGGGCAGCGACTTCGGCAGGCTCGCCAGCAGCTGCGGGTTCTTGATCGGCGTCGGCGGGACAACCGCCTTGTACACGTAGGTGTTGATGCCGCCCTGCTGTGCCTGCCCCACATACTTCAGCGTGGTCGTGGTGTAGGTCTGGTAGACCCACCCGGTGTAGTTCTGCTGCTTGGCGCCGAGCGGCCAGCTCACCGTCAGGCCGGTCGCGGGAATCACGCTCCAGTCACTGGGGTGACTGCTGGTCGCTTCGAGGCTCTGCCTGTCGAGCGCGTAGGGCGAGACAGTCTGCCCGACCAGGGTGCCGGCCACCGTGATCTTCCTGGTGTCCTGCACGAGAGCCGTGTTGCCGGACGTCTGCTGTACCTTGACGGTCTCGGCGACCGTCGCGGGCAGGCCCGCCTTGATGGCGCCGGCCAGGTTGCCGGACGCCAGTGCTGCCGGGTTGAACAACGTGCGGATCGTAGCGTCGTAGGTCCGCGTCTTGTTGTAGCTACTCGGCATGCGCGCGATATATGACGGGGTGATCCACCACGCCATCAGGGCCGCGGCGATGAGCAGGATCAACCCGATCACGCCGCTAGAGATTGAGGCTTTGCGCATGCTAGCCCCCCAACGCATGCCGCCCAGGCAGCCTCGTTGCCGCTCTGGTTGAAACGGCACGCCTTGCCTACATACTGAGCCGGTTACGCGTGTCTTCGCATCGCCCGAAACAGGTGAGAAGTTACTCAGGGGTAGTATTCGGCGGCCCGCCGCTCTAAGCTTCGGCGTGGGACGACGGCTCTCACGGGGGCCAGACGCGGGTCCGGTCGTGGTCCCGGGAGTTGAGGAAGCGATGAGCGGTCTCGATTACGACGTTCTGGTGATCGGATCAGGTTTCGGCGGCAGTGTCGCGGCCCTGCGACTGACGGAAAAGGGCTACCGGGTCGGTGTGCTGGAGGCCGGCCGCCGGTTCGACGATCCGGCCGATCCCATCCCCGGGCAGCGGCATGGCAGCCTGCCGAAGACGTCATGGCGGATTTTCAAGTACATGTGGGCCCCGCAGTTCGGCATGACCGGGATCCAGCGCATCCACCTGCTGCGCGGCGAGAAGGACTCACGGGTGCTGATCCTGGCGGGGGCCGGGGTTGGCGGCGGTTCGCTCAACTACGCGAACACGCTGTACCGGCCCGCCGAGCCGTTCTACGACGATCCGCAGTGGAGCGGCATCACGGACTGGCGCGGCGAGCTCGCGCCGTTCTACGACCAGGCCGAACGGATGCTCGGCGTGGTGCCGAACCCGACCGTGACCGCGGCGGATCTGGCGATGAAAAAGGTCGCGGACCGGATGGGGCGCGGTGACACGTTCCATCTGACCAGGGTCGGCGTGTACTTCGGC
Source organism: uncultured Actinomycetota bacterium (assembly GCA_963771985.1). Classification (GTDB taxonomy): domain Bacteria; phylum Actinomycetota; class Actinomycetes; order Streptosporangiales; family Streptosporangiaceae; genus Trebonia. The sequence continues at coordinate 186,155 of CAVYVO010000001.1, forward strand.
GATGGCCCGGGAACGCCGGCCACCGACCCCTTTTTCGGCGGGGCCGGCCCGCTGCGTGCCGCCTGTACCGAATGCGGCGCGTGCATGACCGGCTGCCGCAACGGCGCGAAGAACATGCTGACCGAGAACTACCTCTACCTTGCCGAGCGGGCCGGGGCGCGGATCATGCCGATGACGATGGTGACCGCCGTGCGCCCCCGTCCGGATGGGTTCACGGTAGAGGTCAAGCGCACCGGCAGCCCGAGCCGCCAGCGACGCGAGCTCACGGCCGGGCAGGTCGTGTTCGCCGCGGGTACCTGGGGTACCCAGAAGCTGCTGCACAAGATGAAGGCGACCGGTGGCCTGCCGCGGCTGTCCGGCCGGCTCGGCGCGGTGACCCGTACCAACTCCGAGGCCATCCTCGGCGCGGAGCGCGCGCGGCTAAAGGGGGAGGACTACACCCATGGGGTGGCGATCACCTCGTCGTTCTTCCCGGACGAAGACACCCATATCGAGCCGGTCCGGTATGGCCGCGGGTGCAATGAAATGGGCTCGCTGCGCACGCTGCTGATCGACGGCGGCGGCCGGACGCCGCGCTGGGCGAAATTCCTCGGCAACGTGGCGGCCCACCCGGTCGAACTCGGCAAGGTGTTCAACTTGCGGCACTGGTCGGAGCGGACGGTCATCGCGCTGGTCATGCAAAGCCGCGACAACTCGATCACCGTCCGGGCCAAGCGCGGGCGGCTCGGCTGGGGCATGCGGTCCGGGCGCGGCCACGGCGAGCCGAACCCGGTCTGGATCCCCAACGCCCACCGCGCCGCGCGCCTGCTGGCCGAGGAAATCGGCGGGACCGCGTTCGGCACCTGGACCGACCTGTTCAACATCCCGATGACCGCGCACTTCATCGGCGGCTGCGCCATCGGCGACTCGCCCGCTACCGGAGCGATCGACCCCTACCACCGCGTCTACGGATACCAGGGGCTGCACATCGTCGACGGCTCGGCGGTCTCGGCCAACCTCGGCGTGAACCCGGCGCTCACGATCACCGCCCAAGCCGAGCGGGCCATGGCGATGTGGCCGAACCGCGGGGACGCCGACCCGCGGCCCGCCCAAGGCGCCTCCTACCAGCAGGTGGCGCCGGTCGCGCCGCGCGATCCGGCCGTCCCAGCCGACGCGCCGGGCGCGCTGCGCCTGCATCCGGCGCTGAAGACCTGACCCCGGCACGGCACGATCGGCGCTCCAGCGCCGGCCCGGACCGGCGGCGGGTCGATTACGCAATCGACCACACTAGAGCAGGTCGATTGCGCAGTCGACCCGCTGGCTGACGGGATTTTGTCTCGGATCGCGAGAACAGAGTCCGCATTGTGAGATAATCCCGGCCGCTCGCGCGGAATCCTTCTCCGTGGAGGCTTTCCGCCCGGACGGATCGGCCCGCGGAGGCGGGCCGAGTCCAGAGTAGGGTTCATCGTGACGTACGCGGCTGCCGCGGTAGATCATAGATCCGCCCACGTCAATATTCTTATGCGCAGGCCCGTCAAGCTAGTGTCACCACTCTGGCGTCAAGGGCGTCACTGCTCAATAATGAAGTGAGCACTTAATTATTACCATTGACTGTCGGGTGCATCACGCCGGCGGCGCCGACTCGCACGAGCTTCGGATCATGTTCGCGAGAGGGGTTGGTCCGTGACAGCGCTGCACATCCCGGATCGCTGGAGCGACGTGTCGGGGGAGTGGATGACCGCGGCGTTGTCCGAGCGGTTCCCCGGCGCCGAGGTCGACATGGTCACGCTCCAGTGGGTCAGCGAGGGGACCAACCGGCGGGCCCGGTTCGGTCTCACCTACCGGTCCGGCACCGGACCGGAGATTGTCTTCGTCAAGGCGGAGGGCGACCACCGCGAGGTGCACGCGCGCAACGGCAACCTGTTCAACGAACCGCGGATCTTCGCGAGCGGCATGCCCTTGCAGGTCGACCACCCCGAGCCGTACGGAGTGCTCATCAACGAGGCGGCGCTTGACTGGCTGGTGGTGATGGAGGACGTGTCGCTGCGCGGTGGTGACCCGCGCGACTCGACACGGCCGCTGAGCATCGAGCAGGCCGCGAACGGCGTTCGCGGGCTGGCGCGGCTGCCCCGCGCCTACTGGGGCTTCAGCGCCTCGACGCATCCGGCGCTGGCATGGGTGCAGACGTGGGCGCCGACGGAGGGCTTCCATTCCGCGCTGCGGCGGCGTGTCCCGCTGGGAATGGAGCGCGCCGGCGACCGGCTGCCGGCCGAGGTGGCCCGGCGGTCCGCTGATGAGATCGTCGACGTCTGGGTTCGCTACGTCGCGCTGCTGGAGCGCGAACCGACGCTGCTGCACGCTGACGCCCACATCGGCAACACCTACCTCCTGCCAGGCGACGGCGTCGGGTTCCTCGACTGGCAGGTGGTGCGCCGCGGGCACTGGTCACAGGATGTCGGCTACTTCCTGCAGGGTGCGCTGGTCGAGACCGACCGGCGGGCCGCCGAGCGGGAACTCGTCGCGGCCTATTCGGCAGAGCTCGGCTGCGGAGCCGGCCAGTCGGACGCGTGGCGGTGGTACCGGGGCTCACCGGCCTACGGGCTGGCTATCTGGCTGTCGACCCTCGGCACGGACGGGTACCAGCGGCACGACATCTCGCTCGAGCTCGTCGCGCGCTACGCGGCGGCGTTCGTCGAGCTGGAGACGCTGGACGCGCTCACCGCGCTTGAGTCGGCCGCGGCCTGCTGACCATGCGGCTGCTCCTCGTCCGCCACGCGCAGACGGCCAGCAACGTCGGGCGCGCTCTGGACACCGCGATTCCCGGAGCCGCGCTGACAGACCTCGGCCATGAACAGGCAGCCCGCCTGGTCGCACGACTGGCCGGCGAGCACCTGGACACGGTCGCGGCGTCCCCGCTCATGCGCGCGCGGCAGACCGCGGAGCCCGTCGCCGCGGCCCGCGGCCTCGCCGTGCTGACCCTGGACGGGCTGCGCGAGATCGCGGCGGGTGAACTCGAGATGCAGACCTCGGCCCGGGCGATCGAAAGCTACCGCGGCGTGATCGCCGCCTGGGCGACCGGTGCGCTCGAGGTGGTGATGCCAGGAGGATCCTCCGGGCACGAGTTCTTCGGCCGCTTCGACGAGGCGGTGCGGACCCTCGAGGACGCGGGGACCAGGACCGTCGCGGTCAGCCACGGCGCGGCGATTCGGACATGGATAGCGGCGCGATGCCTCGGCGTCGACGCCGCGATGGTCTCGCGCCGCGCACTGGCGAACACGGGCGCCGCAATCGTGGAAGGGTCGACATGTACCGGCTGGCAGCTGATCGACTGGATCGAGGAGACCGTCGGCGATCTGCCCGCCACCGGACTCACCGACGCCGGCGGCCGGTAGCGACCACAGCCGTGCGCGAACCGGCGGCGCGTGACGCTGCGGCGGCTGAACGGCAACTAGAGACGTGACCGAGAAAACAGCAGCGACGAGCCGGGCAAACGGAACCCCGGGGCGGAGCGCCGGGGCCGGCACCACGGCCGAGTTCGAGCGGCTCTACCGGGCGAACGTGGACGCGGTGACAGCGTACTTCGCCCGGCGCAGCGCCGACCCGCACGTGGTCGCCGACCTCACCGCGGACACGTTCGTCGCGGTGATCACCTCCTTCGGGTCCTTCGATCCGCGCAAGGGCACCGCACGGGCCTGGGTGTTCGGGATCGCCAGGCGCGTCCACGCCGCGCACTGCGAGGCGTACAGCCAGCAGCAGCACAAGCTGCGGCTGCTGGCCGGCCGCCGCGACCTGGACCAGGACCAAGTCGGTGAGCTGCTCGACCGGATCGACGCCGAACGAGCCGGCCGGAACCTGGTCACCGGGCTGGCCGCGCTGCCAGAACGGGACCGCGCGGTGATCGAGCTCGTGGACATCGCGGGGCTCCGGCCGAAGGAGGCGGCGGCAGCGCTCGGGCTCACGTCGGGCGCGGTACGGATGCGGCTCATGCGGTCCCGCTCCTGGCTGCGCAAGCACGCCACAACCACGAACCAGATCAAGGGTGAGGACAATGACTAAGTTCGCAGACCAGCTACTCGACGATCTGATGCGCGAGCACGGGCCCGCGCTGGCACGCACCAGGCCCCCTGCCCCGAGGCGGCCCGTCGCAGGGCGCCGGACATTGCTGCTGGCCACAGGCGCGGGCGGCCTGGCCGTAGCGGCCACCGTGGGTACCCTCGCGGCCGGCGGCGGAGCTCCGGCCTACGCGGTGACGAAGAACCCGGACGGCACGGTCACGCTCGCGGTCTACCAAGTGTCCGGGATAGCGGGGGCCAACGCGCGGCTGCGCCAGCTCGACGAGGGCCAGGTGGTCGTGGTGCCGGTCAAGCCCGGCTGCCAGGGCCTCGGCTCGCTGCCGGCGCCCGCCGTGCCGGCCGCCGCGGTCGAAGTGCAGTCAAGCCGCTCGAAAGGCGGCGCCATCACCGTGAACGCGGAGGGCATCCCGGCCGGGGACATCCTCGTGGTGGCCGCGGAAACCACCGCGCACGGCTCACTCATGGCATCGAGGCTGACCTCGCCGCCAGCGCCGGGCTGCGTGAGCCTGCCCCCGCCCCCAGGCAACGGCTGAGTTGCCAGCCAGACCGGTCCGTGCATCATCCCCCGCGCTGCCCGTCAGGACAGGCGGCGGCCGAGCCGCCAGAAGCAGTACCCGGCCAGGGCCAGGGCGAGGGCCAGGAAGATCCCGGTCTCGGTCAGCTGGAGGGGCCAATACCGGCTGGCGGGCTGGTAGCTGATGGCCACCCGGATGCCCTGGCTGTCCAGGCAGTGCTGTAGGCGTCCTTCCGCCGGGGTGGCGCCGCCTGCTGCGCCCGTTACGGCCCCCGCGGTCGGCAGGCAGGGGACGGGTATCGTACTGACGGTCGGGCGGGATGAGGTACGGGCGGACCCACAGCGGCACGGCGACTTGGACGGCGGCGAAGATGGCCAGGGTGACGGCCATGGCGGGGACCGCGCGCCGGATGAGGACGCCGGCGGTGACGCCGAGCGCGAAGCCGAACGCGGCGTAACCGAGCGGAGTGATGCCGTGCGTGGCGAAGACCAGCGGACTGAACCGGCCTCCGCTGAACACCGAGACGCTGCCGCCGAAACCGATGGCCCTGGCGATGGGAGCCGCCCACCAGGCCTGCATGCGGCTGAACGCCTCGGTAACGGCCATGGCGGCGACCCCGATCAGCGTGAGCTTGACCGTCAGCCACCGGGCCCGGGTGATGGTCTGGTTCCAGGCCAGCCGGCAGGTCCCGGTCTCGAGCTCGCGGGCGATCAGCGGGGCGCCCCAGAAGGTGCCGATGATGGCGGGCGCGACGAGGATGAGCAGGATGCCAGCCGCGTACACGATCACGTAGAGGTTGGCCCCGTCGGGCAGCAGGGCGAGGGAACCCCCTCGCCCGCCGAATGGGGTGGCGTTGGACAGCTGGGCGAGGAATATGCCGGCCCGCACCCCGCAGGTGCCGCCCTGGCAGCCGGTGATCCCGCTGGCGGCGTACAGGCTGTCCATCCGCGGCCGGGTGAGCGCCAGCAGGATCGCGAACGCGGCCAGCGCCGCGGCCGCGGCGGCGGCCTGGGCGCGGAACTGGCGCCAGGTCAGCCAGATCATTTCTGCACCTCCAGGTGGCGGTCGCGGTGACCGCGTCCGGCGGCCTGCTTCATGTAGGCGAGCACCAGGTCTTCCAGGCCCACCTCGGAGACCGTCCAGGCCGGGTCGAGGACCGGACCGCCGGTGCGCACCAGCAGCGTGCTCTGCCGGCCGGTGTGGCTGGCGGAGATGAGCCGCATCCCGGCCGGCAAGGTGCCGGAGTCGCGGCGCGGGCCGGACAGCAGGTGATGGGCGGCCAGCAGCTCGTCTACCGGCCCGGCGACCCGCACCCGTGAGTCAGCCAGCACGATCACGTAGTCGCAGACGCGTTCCAGGTCGCTGATCAGGTGTGAGGACAACACGACGCTGACCTGCTGCTCGGCGACGGTTTCCATCAGGTCCTGGAGAAACTCGCGGCGGGCCAGCGGATCGAGGCTGGCCACCGGCTCGTCCAGGATCAGCAGCTCCGGCCGCTTCGCGACGGCCAGGGTGAGCGCGAGCTGGGCGCGCTGCCCGCCGGACAGCGTCCCGGCCTTCTGTTTCAGGTTCAGGTCCAGCCGCCCGAGCCGGCCGCGTGCCAGCGCTCCGTCCCAGCCCGGGTTGAGGTGCGCGCCCAGCCTCAGGTGGTCGGCGACCGACAGCCCGGCGTAGACCGGTGCGTCCTGGGCCAGGTACCCGACCCGGGCCAGTTGTGCCGGGCCGGCCGCGGGCCGCCCGCCGAGCACTTCGATCGTGCCCGTGGTCGGCGCCAGCATCCCGGTGGCCAGGTTCAGCAGCGTCGTCTTCCCGGCCCCGTTCGGACCCACCAAGCCGACGACGTGCCCGGCGGGGATGGACAGCGTGCAGTCGGTCAGCGCCCACTGCTTGCGGTACCGCTTGCCGAGCCCCTCGGTTGCTATGACAGCGGTCACGCTATGTCCTCCTCGCTTGCGGACCGAAAAGTGCTGAGGAACAGGGCCTCGATGGACTCGTCGTCCAGTCCGGCGCGCCGGGCCTTGGCCAGCCAGTGCCGCAGGTCGGCGCGCAGCGGGCCGTGCGCCGCCAGCGAGCCGCCGTCAAGCGTGCCGGTCACGAACGTCCCGATCCCCGGCCGGGCCGCCACCAGCCCCTCGTATTCCAGCTCCCGGTAGGCCTTGAGCACCGTGTTCGGGTTGATCGCCAGGCTCGCCGCCACGTCCTTGACCTTGGGCAGCTGGTCGCCCTCGCGCAGCATGTCCAGCCGCAGCGCGTGCCGCACCTGGTGGATCAGCTGCATGTATGGCGCGACGCCGGACCGGCCGTCCAGGTGGAACTCGATCACAAGGCCCCCATTTATCTAGGTAGCTAGCACTATAGCGACATCGCTAGATAGCCTGCCAAGGAAATACCTCGCGACCGAGCCCGACTGCTTACCAGACCGGCATTTGATCTCGCCGCTGAATGCGGGGCCGCGGCGCCTTGGCTGTGGCAACCAATTTTTCCTTCCGCGAATTGTGCGAGCGGACATGGGCGGTGGCGCCAGCGCGGGGGGCGGTGGACCATGTCCACATGAGCATCACCACGCGAGCCGCGGTCTGCCGGGTGCCCGGCCAGCCGTGGGAGATCACCGAGCTTGAGCTGGACGAGCCGAAGGCGAACGAGGTCAGGGTCAAGTTCTTCGCGGCCGGCCTGTGCCACTCCGACGACCACATCCAGAAGGGCGACGCGCCGATGCGCATGCCGGTTGTCGGCGGGCACGAGGGCGCGGGCATCGTGGACGCGGTGGGCGACGCCGTCACCCGGGTCGCCGTCGGCGATCACGTGACCTGCTCGTTCATCCCCGCCTGCGGCCAGTGCCGGTACTGCGCGACCGGCCGTCAGAACCTGTGCGACGCCGGCAAGAACGCCGGCACCGGGATGTTCCCTGACGGCACGTTCCGGTTCCACCAGGGCGGCGAGGACTTCGGCGGCCTGTGCGTGCTCGGCACGTTCTCGCAGTACGCGGTGGTGCACGAGTTCTCCGTGATCAAGATCCCGAACGAGATCGGCTTCGACGTCGCCGCGCTGGTGGCCTGCGGGGTGCCGACGGGCTGGGGCTCGGCGGTGCGCGCGGGCGACGTGCGCGCCGGGCAGACCGTGGTGATCTACGGCGCGGGCGGCGTGGGCAGCAACGCGGTGCAGGGCGCCAGGTTCGCCGGGGCGAAGAACGTCGTCGTGGTGGACCCCGTGCCGTTCAAGCGGGAGATGGCCAAGGTGTTCGGCGCCACGCACACCTTCGAGACCGCCAAGGAAGCGCGCGACTTCGTAGTCCAGACCACCTGGGGCGAACTCGCCGACCGCGCGATCATCACGGTCGGCGTCCTGCACGACGAGGTGATCAAGAACGCCATCCAGGTCGTGGGCAAGACCGGTCAGGTCACGATCACCGCGGTCGGGAACGGCTGGGTGAATGAGAACCCCGGCATGCTGATCGGCTACCAGCGCCGGATCCAAGGCTCGATCTACGGCGGTTGCAGCCCGCTGGTCGACGTGCCGCTCCTCGTCGGCCTCTACCAGGCGGGCGATCTGAAGCTGGACGAGCTGATCACCCGCCGCTACAAGCTCGACGAGGTCAACGAGGGCTACCAGGACATGCTCGACGGCAAGAACATCCGCGGCGTGATCGTCCACGAGCACTAGCACCTGTCCGGGAAGGGAACGTCAGAAGATGAGCATCACCACCCGCGCCGCCATCGCCCGGGCCCCGCACGTCGGCTGGGAGATCGTCGACCTGCGGCTCGACGAGCCGAAGGCACACGAGGTCCGGGTCAAGCTGATGGCGGCCGGGCTCTGCCACTCCGACGACCACATCACCACCGGCGACGCCCCCATCCGGCTGCCGGTCGTGGGCGGGCACGAGGGCGCCGGCATCGTCGAGTCCGTCGGCCCCGGCGTGCGGCGCGTCAAGCCGGGCGACAAGATCGTCTGCTCGTACATCCCGGCCTGCGGCGCCTGTCGGCCGTGCTCGACCGGGCACTCGAACATGTGCGTGAAGGGGCTCAACGCCGGCACCGGCATGTTCGAGGACGGCACGTGGCGGTTCCACGAGGGCGACACGGACATCGGCGGCTTCTGCACGCTCGGCACCTTCTCCCAGTACGCGGTCGTGTCGGAGTGGGCCACCGTGCCGCTGCGCGAGGACTTCCGGGACATCCCGTGGGAGGTCCTGTGCCTGGTGGGCTGCGGCGTGCCGACCGGCTGGGGGTCCGCGGTGCACGCGGCCGAGGTGCGGGCCGGCGACACCGTGGTGATCTTCGGCTCCGGCGGCGTGGGCAGCAACGCGGTGCAGGGCGCCAGGTTCGCCGGGGCGAAGAACGTGGTCGTGGTGGACCCGGTGGAATTCAAGCGGGAGATGGCCACCACCGTGTTCGGCGCCACGCACGCGTTCGCCACCGCCAAGGAAGCGCACGAGTTCGTGGTCGAGACCACCTGGGGCCAGCTCGCCGACCACGTGATCATGACGCCCGGCGCGGTCACCGAGGAGATGGTGAACGCCGCGACGGCGATGACCGGCAAGGGCGGCAAGGTGACGATCACCGCGGTCGGCCACATCAACGAGCGCGCCGTGCACGTGCACGCGGGCATGCTGATCGGCTACCACCGCCAGATCCGGGGCGCGCTGTTCGGCGACAGCAACCCGCTGTATGACATCCCGATGCTGCTCGGCCTGTACAAGTCGGGCCAGCTCAAGCTGGACGAGCTGGTGACGCGCAAGTACACGCTCGACCAGGTGAACCAGGCTTACCAGGACATGAACGACGGCAAGAACATCCGCGGCGTGATCGTCCACGAGCACTCTTGATGGCCGTCTCCGGCCCCGGGGCGATCGAAGTCACTCGGGGCGAAGGCGTCTCGCTTGCGGGTATCGCGCGCTGCCTCGAGCCGCTGATCCGTGCGCAGGCGGAGGCTCTGGAGGAGGGGCGCATTCCGCCGCCGCTGGTCGAGGCGCTCTACGACGCCGGCGTCTTCAAGGCGATGCTCCCGCGTGAGGTCGGCGGCCTCGAAGTCGAGCCGGTCGAGTGGCTCCAGATGATCGAGGAGCTCGCGCGGATCAACGCGTCGGTCGGGTGGCTCGCGTTCATCCAGTCGGGCGTGGGGCTGACGTTCCTCGATCCCGAGCGGTTCGAGCGCTTCCGGGTCCGTGGGGGCGGGCGGTTGATCCTGGCGATGAACCTCGGCCGGATGGCCGGGAAAGCGGTCAGGGTCGAGGGCGGCTACCGCGTCAGCGGCCGGTGGCCGTTCGCGAGCGGTTCTCCCTTCGCGACCTGGCTCGGCGGGCTGTCGGTCGTCTGCGACTGCGGCGGGTCACCTGTCCTGGACGCGGGCGGCCAGCCGCGGCGCCTGCTCGCGATATGGCCGGCCGACCAGGCCCGCCTCATCGACACGTGGGATGGCCTGGGCCTGCGCGGCACCGGGAGCGGCGACTTCGAGATATCCGGCCTGTTCGTCCCGGACGATCAGGTCAACGCGGAGTTCTTCGGTCCGGCGGTCTACGACCGGGCGCTGTTCCGGATGAAGGAGATGCCGGAAATGGGTCACGGGGCGCACGCGCTCGGTGTCGCATCCGCTGCTCTGGAGTCGTTCGTGGACGCCGTCAACACCAAACCCCTTCCCGGGTCGGCGCGGCACATGGCGATGGGGCACATGCAGGCGCACCAGATCGCGTTCGCACGGGCCGACGCCGCGATTCGCGCCGCGCGGGCACTTCTCCACGAGACCGTGCGCGCCGCCTACGAAGACGCCAAGACCCACCCCGAACTGGCCCTCGAACTGCGGGTTCGGCTGCGCGAGGCGAACATCTTCACCGTCAGGGCGGCGAAGGAGGCAGTCGGCCTCATCTTCGAGATGGCCGGATCGAGCGCCGTGTACCGGGGCCGCGCGATCGAGCGGGCGTTCCGCGACATCAATACCGCGGCCAACCACACCAACTATGTGGAGTCCGCCTACACCGCGATCGGCTCCTATTTCCTGACCAGGGACCGTGCGGGCGGCCCGGAGATCGCCGGCCGGCCGTTCCTGTGACCGGGCGCAGGTCACTCCCGCTCGAGTCTGCGCGGCTACCCGGACAGCCACCCGCCCGCGGTCGCGCTGAGGGTTAGGGGTGCGGCGGGTCGATTGCGCAATCGACCACACTAGAACAGGTCGATTGCGCAACCGGCCTCCCGGCCGCCTGCGGTCGTGAGCAATCATCTGCGCAGACGCCACCGTCCGTTCGGGGAAAAGATCTTTAACTCATCTCCTGAACGGACCGTGGTGACTCCGGGTTCGGCACCGCGTAGTGCAGGGCAGCCGCCTTACCTCGCCGCCAGGTAACGATACGGTCGTCATCCTTGCATTGCCGCTATGTAAGGAGTGAGCATAAGTCCGGCTCCCGGCCTGCGCCAGCCCCCCGGGGGGGACAGGCACGGGCGAAATAGCCACCCCCGTAAAGGATCGGAATGAACTCCGGCCAGACACACTCGGCGCACGGCACAGCTGACGCCGGCCAGTCGCCACAGGCCATGGTGGCGGCGGACGGTATCTGCCGGACCTTCGGCAGCGGGCATACGGCCGTTCATGCGCTGCGCGGGGTCTCGTTCACGATAGACCGTGGTCAGCTCGTTGCCCTGCGCGGGCGATCCGGCTCAGGCAAGACCACGCTGCTGAACATCATCGGTGGCCTGGACGACCCGACGGCGGGCCAGGTATGGGTGGACGGCCGCGAGGTGGACCGGATGACCGAGCGGGAGCGGCTGGCGCTTCGGCGGGACCGGATCGCCTTCATCTTCCAGTCCTTCGGGCTCGTGCCGATGCTGTCCGCGGCGGAAAACATCGGGATTCCGCTGCGTATCGCGGGCCTGCGGCCCAGCGAGCGCCGGGAGCGGGTCGCGGCCATGCTGGCGCTGACCGGTCTGTCCAGCCATGCCGCGCACCGCCCGGACGAGCTTTCCGGCGGCCAGCAGCAGCGGGTGGCCATCGCCCGCGCGCTGGCTGGCCGGCCGGGCCTGCTGATCGCGGACGAGCCAACCAGCCAGCTCGACCTGGAGACCGGTCGGCAGATCATGGAGCTGCTGCTCAGCGTGGTACGTTCCGAGGGCATCACCGCCCTGGTCGCCACCCACGACGAGGCGCTCGTCGGCCTGGCCGACAAGGTCATTTCGCTTGAGGACGGGTCCGTCGCCGGCATCGAGGGCGGATAGGTGCGGTCTATGGGCGGGTTGGGGGTGTCCTTCCTCGTCCGCCGGGCCAGGTCCTCGTGGCTGCTGCTGGCGTGCGTCGCGGTCACAGTCCTGCTCACCACCGGGCTGGCGGCCGCGGGCTGGACCTTCGCGTCCAGGGTGGTCCCGACCGGAGCCCTGGGCATCCTGGCCGACCCCTCGGGCCGGTCGTTCGCAGTCAGCGGCGTGGTCGACGCCGGGGAGGCCGCCGCCGACTCGCAGCTGATCCGCGCCACGCTGAGCAAGGCCTGGCCGGGGGTTGGCTTCCAGATGGTCAGCGCGCTGTGGTCGGCGCCGCTCGAGCTCCCGTCGCCCGGCCAAGCCGCGCCTCCGACGGTCGGCACAGGGCCGGGCCAGCCGGGCGCGCCTGGCGGGCCGCCCGCCCCGGGCCCGACCATCACGCAGATCCGGGTCGCGTCGCTGGAAGGGATCAGCGCCCAGACGACGCTGACCGCTGGGACATGGCCAGGCCCGCCGCGGCACGGCGGTCCGCTGCCCGTGGCGCTGCCGGCCGCCGCGGCGAGCCAGCTGCACCTGAGAGTCGGGTCGGTGCTGACCGCCACCCCCACGTCCGGGGGAGCGTCCGTCTCGCTGCGGGTCACCGGGCTGTTCAAGGCTAAGGACCCGGCGTCGACATACTGGGGAGTGGACCTGCTGCCCGCCTCAGGGGTCAGCGTCGGGGGTTACAGCTCGTCCACGGCAATGATGAGCATCGCGGGTGCCCTCATCAACTATGGCCCCGCGGTGGTGAACCCGGCCGCGTTCGGCGGGACGCTCGCCGCGGGCGAGGGCTCATGGGAGGTGCTGCCGCAGGCGCCGGCGATGGCGCGCGGGAACATCGGCGCGCTCGCCGCGAGCAGCAGCGCGGCGGTTTCACAGCTGGCCTTGGTCCTCCCTGAAGGACTGCAGGTGACCTCGGGCCTGCCGCAGGTCCTAGGCAGCATAGCCAGCACCATCGTGCTGACCCGGTCGCTGTTCACGATCGCCGCACTGCAGTTGCTGCTGATCGCGGGGGCGGTACTTGTGCTGGCCGCGCGGCTGCTGGCCAGCCTGCGCGAGGAGGAGTCCGCGCTGCTGCGGGCGCGTGGTGCCACGAGGTGGCAGGTGACGCGGCCCGTGCTGGCCGAGGCGGTGCTGCTCGGCGCCGCGGCCGGCGTAGCGGGCGTGCTGGCCGGCATCCGCCTGACCGACGTGCTGGCCGGCCTGGGCAACCTGCGCCTGGAGAGCTCTCCCGGCAGCGGCATCACCTCGCTGGCCTGGCTGTCGGCCCTCGCCCTGCTGGTGGTGTGCGCCGTGGTGATGGCCTGGCCGGCGCTGCGCGCCCCGACCCCCGGTGCGGCCAGGCGCCGCCGCGGCCGGCAGGCCCTGCTCGCGGCGGTCGCCGGGGCGGGCGGCGATCTGGCCCTGGTAGCGCTCGCCGCTGTGGCGGTATGGCAACTGCGCGGCTATTCGGCGGTCGCGCATCCGGCAACGGGATCGCTCGGGATCGATCCCGTGGTCGCCGTCGCCCCCGCACTCGCGCTGGCCGGGGTGGCGCTCATCCCGCTCCGCGGGCTGCCGCTGCTGGCCAGGCTGGCCGACAAGGCGACCGACCACGAACGGCGGCTGGCCGCCGCCATGGTGAGCTGGCAGATCGCCAGGCGGCCGATCCGCCAGGCGGGCCCGGCCCTGCTCGTCGTCGTCGCGACGGCGACCACCACGCTGGGGCTGGCCGCGTACGCGAGCTGGCGGCAGTCGGCCGCGGACCAGGCCGCCTTCGCGGTTGGCTCGGATGTGCGGGTGGACTCCGCGGGCCCGCTGCCACTGGGCGCGGCCGGGGCGATCACCCGGGTGCCGGGTGTCACCGCCGCCACCCCGGCCAGCCTCGCCGACATCGGCAACGGGGGCCAGCTGATCGCGCTGGACGCGAGCACGGCGGGTAAGACGATCCTGCTCCGTCCCGACCTGTCGCCGCTTCCGCTGAGCGCGCTGTGGCAGCGCATCACCCCGCGGCCGTCCGGGCTGGCGCTGCCCGGTCAGCCGGAGCGGCTGGAGATCCTCGCGGCCCTCGGGGCGGGCCCGCACAGCACCGCGGCCGAGGTACAGAGGGAACTTGGCTCGGCCACCGTCACGGCCTTGATCCAGGATGCCGGCGGCGGCACCTACCAGATACCCGCCGCCGGGAGCCTGCCCTTCGACGGCCAGCCGCACCCGCTGGTCTTCACGCTGGCAGGTCCGGGGCAGGCCAGCTACCCGCTGCGGCTGATCGGGCTCATGCTGACTTATGTCCTGCCGCCGTACGACCCCAAGAGCCCGGCGTCGGCCCCATCCGCCGGCCTCAGCATCGAGTCCCTCGCGGCGGCCGAGACGGCCAGCGGCCCGTTCGGCGCGCCGTTCGCCCGCGGTGCCGCCCTGGCGCCATGGCAGGGCTCGGCAGCGTCGAGGTCCGTGCCGACGGGGCCGCCGGGCGAGTACGGGGGGCTGCCGCCATCGGACGGGGCACCGCCGGCGATCCTGGGCTGGCATGCCGCCGCCGGAGGCGGACGGAAGCTCACGTTCAATGCCGGACACGATCCGTCGGCAGGGGTCCAGCTCCAAGTCGGCTTCGATCCCGCGTCCGCCATCGCGCAGGTCGCGATCACGGCACAGCCGCCGTCTCAGGTCGTCCCGGTCATCGCCACCGACGGTTACCTGGCGGCCAACCGGCTCGGCATCGGATCGGCCATCTCGGTTCCGCTCAACGGGTACTCGGTCACGGTCCTGATCGTGGCGTCGGTGGCCAACTTCCCGACCGTCTTCGGGCAGAACGGGGCGCTGGTCGCCGACCTCGCGGAGGTCAACGACCTGCTCGCCGCCAACCAGGTGCCGCCCTTGCCGGCGAGCCGCTGGTGGCTGCGCACCGCTGGCGGCCAGGTACCGCGCATGCCGGCCGGCCTCGGCCTGTCCGTCACCAACCGCGCCAGCCAGCAGGCGGCCCTGATCGGCAACCCGCTGCTGACGGCCCCCCGGCAAGCCATGCTGGCCATCGGGGCGGCGGCGGTGCTGCTCGGCGTGCTCGGGTTCTCGATCAGCGTCGCGGCCAGCCTCCGCTCGCGGCGGACGCAGAGCGCGGTGTTCGCCGCGCTGGGGGTGGGGAAAAATGCCCAGGCCGGTCAGCTGTGCCTGGAACAGTGCGCGGTCAGCCTTCCGGCCGCGGCCGCGGGCCTGCTGGCCGGGATCGGCCTGGCCCAGTTGCTGGTGCCCGCGATCACCCTGACCTCGGGTGCGGCGGAGCCGGTGCCGTCGGCCCTGGTGATACTGCCACTCGGCGCGGCCGTTGCGCTGGCCCTCGTCACCGCTGCCGTGCCACCCGCCGTCGCTGCCCTGTCGGTCCTGCGCAGACCCGACCCCGCGGCACAGTTGCGAGCGGAGGCGGGATGAGAACGATGTGGCTGCGGCTGCGCGCGGCCTGGGTGACGCTGACCGGCACCGGGGCCGCCGCCAGCGTCGCCTTCGGCGTGCTCGTGTTCGCCTCCGTACTGGCCAGCCTGGCGATCCCGCGGGAGAGCGCGGGGTTGCGCGATGAGGCGCTGCAGCGCGTGATCGCGGCTTCGCAGCCCGGCGACCGGACCGTCATCGGGACGGTGGGCGAGACGTCCATGGCGAACGGAAGCCTCCCGGTTCCGGCCACTGCCATCGTCGCGGCCGGCGCCTCGTTGCGGGCGCGGCTGGCCGCGGGCGGGGTGCCGGTAGCCGGCGACCCGCCCGCCTGGGCGAGCCTGACCACAGGCTACGTGCCGGTCGGCGGGGCGGCCCGGGCCGCCGGGTATGGGCAGCCGCAGTTCGAGATGACCTACCGCACGGCGCTGGCGCGCTACGGCCATATCGTGGCCGGACGGCTCCCGGCCGGCGGCTCGGTGGCCGGGCAGCTGACCGTTGTGCAGGCGGCGGTGACCACCGCCACCGCGGCCAGGTTCGGGCTGCGGGTCGGCTCCCGGCTGAACGCGGGGCCGGTGCAACTGGTCGTCACCGGGATCATCCGGCCGGCGAACCCGGCGGCCACCTTCTGGAGCGAGGATCACGTGGCGGCCGGCCCCGCGCTGATCCCGGGCGCGTCGTCTCAGCCGCCGTACTGGATCGGAGCGGCCTTCATCGGCCCCGGTGCGCTCCCGCTCATCGAATCCACGCTCGACTCGGGTGAAATGCAGGTGACCTGGGTGTACGCGACCGCGCTCGGCGGGCTCACCGCGGCCCAGGCGAGCGGGGTGGAGGCGAGCGTCGACAGCATGGTCTCCTCGGGGGCAACGTTGATAACCCCCGCGCTC
The DNA here is from genome assembly GCA_963771985.1 of uncultured Actinomycetota bacterium. Classification (GTDB taxonomy): domain Bacteria; phylum Actinomycetota; class Actinomycetes; order Streptosporangiales; family Streptosporangiaceae; genus Trebonia. The sequence continues at coordinate 202,222 of CAVYVO010000001.1, forward strand.
GCGAACCCGGTCACGGTGACGATCGCCTCCCAGATCCCCTCGATCCTGTCGCCGTTCACCGCCGGGGAAAGCGCCGCCGCCCCTGTGCTCGAACTGCTGTATGTCAGCCTGGCCGTCATGGGGGCGGTGGTGGTGCTGCTCGGCGCCCGGCTGGTGGCGCAGCGCCGCGCCGCGGAGTTCACGCTCATGCGGGCCCGCGGCGCGGCGCTGTATCAGCTCGGCTGGCTGGTGCTACGCGCCAACCTGGTCATCGCCGCGGCCGCCGGGGCGGCGGCCGCGGCGCTCGCCATCCGCCTGACCCCCGGCGGCGGCGACGCGGTGGGGTGGTGGCTGGCTGGCACCACGATCGCCGTGGCGCTCGTCGGCCCGGTGCTGATCAGCGTGGTCCCGCAGCGCGTGGCGGCGCCTGTCGCCGGCCGGACACGGCGCCGGGCAGGCGGCCGCAGGTCCGCGGCCCGGCGGATCGTCATCGAGACGGCGCTGGTCGCCATGGCCATCGGCGGGCTCGTCGTGCTCAGGAACCAGGGCCTGAGCTCCGGGAGCAGCGGCCTGTACCCGAGCGCGGCGCCGGTGCTCATCGCGATCCCCGTGGCCGTCGTCATGCTGCGCTGCTACCCTCCGCTCGCCCGCGAACTGGCCCGGATCGCAGGGCTATCGCGCGGGGTGGTCGCGTTCGTCGGCCTGGCGCGGGCCACCCGTACCCCGCCCGGCACCGTCTTGCCGTCGTTCGCCCTGGTGCTGGTGCTGGCCATGGTGGCGTTCCCGGACATGATCAGCACTTCGGTAACCCGCAGCCAGGTGGCCGCGTCCTGGCAGCAGGTGGGCGCCGACGCGATCATCCAGGCCCCGCCCGGTCAGGTGATCACCCCGGCACTGCAGCGCCAGATCTCTTCCGTGCCAGGCGTCGTTTCCGCCGTTGCCGCGGTGTCCGACGCCGGGTCGCTGCCCACCGGGTTCGAGCTGTCCGTGGTGTTCGTCGACCCGGCCCGGTATGCGGCCGTGATCGACCAGGCGCCCGGCCCGCGATTCCCGCTGGCCGCGCTGTCGGGGGCCGTGCCGCCGGGGAATGGCGGGCGCGGCCAGGCGGCGGCGACCGTCCCCGCGCTCGCCACCGCCGCCGCCGCCCAGCTTGTCGGCACGGCGCCGGCCGACGTCAGCGTGGGGACCAGTACCGTCACGATCCGGCTGGCCGGACGGATCGGCGCCGTCCCCGGCGCGACCACGGACGCCGACGTGGTGGTGCCGCTGCAGGCACTCGGGCCCAGCCCGCCGGGCCCGGATCTCATGCTGGTCGCCGGGCCCGGGCTGGATGGGACGCGGCTGAGCGCCGTCGTCCGCAGCGGGCTGCCGGGCGGGGTGGTGACGCTGCGCGCCACGGCCCTCGCCGCGCTGACCACGGCGCCGGTGCTACAGGCGGCGCAGACGGCCCTCGCGCAGGGACTGGCTACCGCGGCCGGATTCGGCGTGCTGATCCTGCTGCTGTCGATGCTGCTCACCGGCGGGACCCGCGAGATGACGCTGGCGGGCCTGGCGACGATGGGGCTGCGGCGCTGGCAGGCCCAGCTGCTGCTGGCGGTCGAGATTCTTCCCCCGGTCGTGGCCGCCGCCATCGGTGGGGTCGTGTGTGCCTGGCTGCTCGCGCCGCTGGTCGGGCCGTCGCTGAACCTGGCGGCCTACAGCGGGACCGGGTCGGCCATCGTGGTGACTCCCGCCGTATTCCCGCTGGCCGCCTCCGCGGCCGGGCTGGTGCTTGCCGCGCTGCTCGTCCTGGCCGTTCAGACCGTGATCACCTACCACCGCGGCAGCGCCAGGGCGCTGCGGATCGCTGATTAAAGGAGGAGGACCGGGCACATGACCGAGCCTGCCGCGCATATCCCGCATGACCAGCCCCCCACCGGTGCGGACGGGATGATCGTCTGTGACCGGCTGGTCCGGATCTACTCCGGCGAGGGCATCGAAGTACAGGCCCTGCAAGGGCTGGACCTGCTGATCGCGAAGGGGGAGCTGGCCGCGCTGATCGGCGCGGCGGGCAGCGGGAAATCCACGCTGGTGAACATCCTCGCCGGGCTGGACACGCCGACGGCGGGGACGGCGTGGGTGGCTGGCCACAACCTGGGCGCGATGACCGCCCAAGAGCGGCTGGCCTACCGGCGCAGCGTCGCCGGCTTCATCTGGCAGCAGACGTCGCGGAACCTGCTGCCCTACATGACCGCCCGGCAGAACGTGCTACTGCCGATGCGGCTGAGCTCGCTCGGCCGCCGGGAGCGGCGGCGGCGCGCCGATTTCCTGCTCGGCACCCTCGGCATCGCGCACTGCGCCGACCGGACTCCGGACCGCATGTCCGGCGGTGAGCAGCAGCGTGCCGCCATCGCCACGGCGCTCGCGAACGAGCCGAAGCTGCTGCTGGCCGACGAGCCCACCGGCGAGCTGGACTCCTCGACCGCCCAGGACGTGTTCTCCGCCCTGCAGACCGCCAACACCGAGCTCGGCGTCACGATGCTGGTGGTCACCCACGACCCGGCCGTGTCGTCGCAGGTTCGCCGGACGATCGCGATCAGGGACGGCAAGACGAGCAGCGAGACGATACGGCACGCGGCCACCGACGAGGGCGGCACGACCACGCTGCACGCACGCGAGTACGCGACGCTGGACCGGGCGGGCCGGGTTCAGCTACCGCGCGAGATGGCCAGGCGCCTCGGCATGCGGAACCGGGTCGAATTGCAGGAGGAGCCCGACCACATCGGCGTCTGGCCGGACCAGTCCGCCGATCAGGAACGGCAGTAGCCGCCGCATAAGCCTCCGGTGATGCCGAACGGACGGTGGCGCCTCACACCGCGGACACCGCTGAGCGTCTCGGCAGCAGTCACGACCCGTAGTAGAGCCGGTCGAGTCCGACGAGCTGGACCGACGGGTCCTTTGCCGCTCGCTCGATCAGCGTGTCGCTGAACCCGCCGCCGGGATTACCGTGAAAGTCCCTGCCGGTCCTGTGGGCCCTGGCTCATATAATTGGAAGGTAACGGTCCGATCGTGCGCTAGCGACTGTCCGGCGTCCCGCTCCTCGTCGATTTTCGATAACGTGAAGGATTTCACGGCCTATGAGGCCGATTATCTTTCACGTTAGTTCGATCTTGGCGCCATGTCGCTGACCGCGCGAACGCTCAGACCTGCCCGCTCAGCGAGTTCCTCCTGAGTCAGTCCCGCGCCAACCCGGCAGCGGCGCAACTGCAGACCGAACCCTCGATCCTGCCCACCGCCCACGATGTCCCTTGCTTCACATATGGGAGCCTTTCCTTCCTGCTTTCCTACCTATCCAGACCATGCACGACCGCGAACTTCGTGTCCGAAGATTGATTAGATCGAGACTTCCCTGTGCCCGGGCTCGGAGGAACCACCGTCCGTTCCGGATAAAAAGATTTTTTTAGCGGAACGGACCGTGGCTTCTCATCCAGGCCCTCAGTGATCCCTCAGCGTGGCCGGTCCCGCTTTGGGCCTAGCGGTAGCCAGGCGGCAGTTCTAAGGTCTTCCTGAGAATCGCCGTCTAACGGAGGCGCCCTGATGGTGAGCATCCGCCGTAGTATGCGCATGGTTTCCGCGTCCGGAGCGGTCGCGCTCGGGTGCGGCGCGCTGCTGGCCCTGACGACATCGCCTGGCGTGGCCGCCGCCGGCAGCTGGGGTTCGAAGGTACTGCTGGTCGGGACGTTCCACGGCAAGGCGGGACAGTTCACGACCATCCAGGCCGCCGTCAACGCGGCGCGGCCCGGCGACTGGATCCTGGTCGGCCCGGGCGACTACCACGAGGACGCCGACCAGACCGGCCCGTACGGCAATCCCGGTGACGGCGCTATGGGCGGCGTCTACATCGCCAAATCCGGCATTACCCTGCGCGGCATGAACCGCGACACGGTCATCGTCGACGGCACCAGGAAGGGGTCGGCGCCGTGCAGCTCAAAGCCGTCGGCGCAGGACTACGGCAGGCTCGGGAAGAACGGCGTCCCCGTCGGGCGCAACGGGATCCTGGTCTGGAAGGCGAACGACGTGAGCGTGGAGAACCTCACCGTCTGCAACTTCATGGCCGGCACGGGGGCTTCCGGCAACCAGATCTGGTGGAACGGCGGTGACGAATCAGGCAAGATCGGCCTTACCGGGTACTGGGGGAGCTACCTCACGGCGACGTCGACGTTCGTCAAGAACGAGGCCACCGCCGCCGAGTACGGGGTCTTCGCCAGCAACTCGGCAGGGCCGGCGAGCTGGAACGTGCTGTACGCGAGCAACATGAACGACTCGGGCACGTACGTGGGCGCGTGCAAGCGGCAGTGCGACGTGGTCATGGACCACATGTGGATGGAGAACAACGCGCTCGGCTATTCGGGCACGAACTCCGGCGGCACCATCGTCATCGAGAACTCCCAGTTCGACGACAACCAGGACGGCCTTGACACCAACACCGCGGTCGTCGGGGACCCGCCCGCACCGCAGGACGGCCGGTGCCTGAACGGCAAGACCAGCCCCGTCACGCACACCACCTCATGCTGGGTGGTGGTGAACAACTACATTCACAACAACAACAACGCCACGGCCCCGGCGGCGGGCAGCGCCGCCGCCGGTCCCGTCGGGACCGGGATGACGATCTCGGGCGGCCGTTTCGACACCGTCATGAACAACTACGTCGCCGACAACGGGGCCTGGGGCGTGCTGTTCGTCCCGTACGCTCAGCAGGGCACGCCGAGCCTGGGGCAGACCTGCGCCGGCGCCGGCGGCCATCAGGTGCCGGGCCTCGGCTGCGTGCTGGACCCCCAGGGCGACGCGCTGCTGCACAACGTCTTCCACCACAACGGCTACTTCGGCAACCCGTCCAACTCTGACTTCGGGCAGATCACGCTGTTCGGCGGCGAGCCGGAGAATTGCTTCGCGGGAAACCACGCGCCCGACGGCAGCGCTCCCGCCAACCTGGAGAAGATCCAGCCGCGCTGCGGGGGCACCACCACCGCCGGGAACTCCGGCGGCGCGCTGCTCGAGCAGGTGCTGTGCGACACCGGACTGGGAGCTTGCCCGCCGGGCGCGCACTACCCGAAGCCGGGCGAGAAGGTGGTACTGAAGCGGCTGCCCGCAAGCCTGCCCACGATGCCCGACCCCTGTGCGGGAGTGCCGGCCAACCCGTGGTGCCCCAGCCCGGCCACGCACGGCAGCGGCGGCGGCTACCGCGCGGCCGCGGCCGCCGGGACGACCGCGAGCCTGCTCGCGGTTCCGGCACTGCGGCCCCGCCGGGCGCGCGCCACCAGAAGGGAACTCGCCTAACCCGTCGGCCGGCAGGCCGACTGCGCAATCGACCTGCTCTAGCGTGGTCGATTGCGCGATCGGCCCGCCGCGGGTCCGGGCCGGCGTAGTGCCCTGACCGCTCCGCCAGCGCAGCCAGACGGCCGGTGTTCACGAGCGGGGCATCGGGGACCAAGGACCTTGCGTGCCCGGGCCGAAGGTCCCTGGTACAGCCCGGCCGCCACCGCGCATCGTTACGTCATCCGCGCCGAGCCCCCGCGCGAAATCCTGGCGGCGAGGCTTGGCGGGCGGCAAGGCATTATCTTTCCCGTCGGCGATGTCGCGCAGGTTCCTGATAGAGAACCAAGCGGGCCAGGAGCCTGCTAGGCCCGATCGGAAGGCGTCTTGCCGTGATGGTTGACCAGTCCGGCGTTTCGCCGGGGACACCCGCATCGCCTGATCCTCAGGCTCGTCCCCCCTCTGCGGTACGTGCTGTGCACGGTCTGCTGGGCCGCGGCCGTGACCTGGTTGTCGGCTTGCCCGCAGCGGTCGCGGGCTCGGGGCTGGCGCAGGTGCGGCGGCTGGCCGTTGCGACAGCAGGCCAGCCGGCTGCCGGTCCGGGCGCGGGCGGTGGCGACGTGCGGGCGCTTGGCGTGGGGACCCACTCGCGGTGGGCTGACCTGGACGGCCCCCTCCACTACCTCGACTTCGGCGGGCCGGCCGGCGGGCCGACAGCCGTGTGCGTCCACGGGCTGGCCGGATCGGCGGTGAACTGGTCGGCGATCGCCCCGCTGCTGGCCGGCACCTGCCGGATGCTCGCGGTGGACCTGCCCGGCCATGGCCTCACCCAGTCACAAGGACGCGACACGGGCGTACCGGCCATGCGTGCCCTGCTGCACCGGTTCATCGAAGCGGTGGCGCCGGGCCCGGTGATACTGTTCGGCAACTCGATGGGCGGGATGATCTCGCTGCTTGAAGCCAGTACCGTCCCCGCCGCCGTGGCCGGCGTGGTGCTGATGGACCCGGTCCTGCCGCTGGTGCCGGCAGTGCCGGACCACTACGTCACCCCTATGCTCGCCGCCTACGCGGCGCCGGGGCTGGGCCCGCTGCTGATGAGCCTCCGCCGCCGCCGCTCCCCCGAAGACCTAGTCGACAGCATCCTGTCGCTCTGTTGCGTGGATACCTCCCGGGTGCCCGCCGGGGTCATCGCCCAGCATGTCACGGTGGCCCGGCAGGCGCTGTCGCTGCCCACGACCGAGGACGAGATCTCCGCCTCAGCCCGTTCCATGATCGCCATCTTCGCCGGCGACCTGCGCAACGGGGTGTACCGGCGGGCGATCGGCTCCATCACCTGCCCGGTGCTGCTGCTGCATGGCACGCGCGACCGGCTTGTGCCCATAACTGTTGCCCGGGCGGCTGCGCGCGCCAACCCGGCCTGGACGATGATCGAGATGCCCGGCGTGGGCCACGTACCCCAGCTCGAAGCCCCCGGTGACACCGCCAGCGCCATCATCGGCTGGCTCGGCGCCGTCGGCCAGCCCGCAGCCCTGGCGGCCAGCCCGGCATCCCCCGCCCGGCCCGCCTGAACCCGCACCGCCCGCGTTCAGCCGACGATCTTGTACTCTTCCAGCAGCCGGCGTCCCACGATCATCTTCTGGATCTCCGCGGTACCTTCACCGATCAGGAGCATCGGCGCCTCCCGGTAAAGACGCTCGATCTCATACTCCTTGGAGAAGCCGTACCCGCCGTGGATGCGGAAGGAGTCCTCCACGACCTCCTTGCCGTACTCGGACGCGAGGTACTTGGCCATCCCCGCCTCCAGGTCGTTGCGACGGCCTGAGTCTTTCCGGCGTGCCGCCATGACCATCATCTGGTGGGCCGCCTCGACCTTGGTCGCCATCTCGGCCAGCTTGAACTGAATTGCCTGGTGCTCGGCGATCGGCTTGCCGAAGGCGTATCGCTGCTGCGCGTAGGCGATGGCAAGCTCGAAGGCGCGGAGCCCGACCCCGCAGCCGCGGGCCGCCACATTGACGCGGCCGACCTCAACGCCATCCATCATCTGGTAGAAGCCGCGGCCGGTACTGCCGCCTAGCACCCGGCTGGCTGGGACACGGACGTCAGTGAGGATCAGCTCGGTAGTATCGACGCCCTTATAGCCCATCTTCTCGATCTTCCCCGGCACTGTCAGCCCGGGAACCATCTGATTGGCGCCGAAGCCCGGCTCTTTCTCGATCAAGAAGGTGGTCATGTTCCGGTGCGGAGCGTCATGGCCGTCGTCCGTGTGGCACAGCAGCGCCACGAGGTTGGAGGTGCCGCCGTTCGTCAGCCACATCTTCTGGCCGTTGATCACGTAATCATCGCCGTCGCGAACCGCCCTGGTGCGGATCGCCGACACATCCGAGCCCAGTCCCGGTTCCGACATGGAGAAGGCGCCGCGCACCTCGCCGGCCGCCATCCTGGGCAGGAAGTACTCCTTCTGCTCCTGGGTGCCGTGGCGGGCGATCATGTGCGCGACGATGAAGTGAGTGTTGATGATGCCCGACACGGACATCCAGCCTCGGGCGATTTCCTCTACCACCAGGGCATAGATGAGCAGCGAAGCCCCGAGGCCGCCGTACTCCTCGGGGATGGTCAGCCCGAACAAGCCGAGCTGCTTCATCCCCTCCACGATCTGGACGGGGTATTCGTCCCTGTGCTCCAACTCGGTAGCGACCGGAATGATCTCCTTGGCGACAAAGTCCCGCACCGTGGCGAGGATGTCCTGCTCGGACTCGGTCAGGCCTTCGGTCTGTGCGAGGCGTCCCATGGCAGGCTCCTTGGGGTCAGCTGGCGGTCTCGGGGCGGCCGGGCTGCTCGCCGCCGCGTTCCTTGATGTAGGTCTCGGTTGGCACCATAACCTTGCGGCGGAACACGCACACCAGGGTGCCGTCCTGCTTGTAGCCGCGGGTCTCGACCTGGACGATACCCCGGTCGCTCTTTGACGTGGACGGCCATTTGCCGAGCACGGTGGTCTCGCCGTAGATGGTGTCGCCGTGGAACGTCGGCGCCACGTGCTTCAGCGACTCGACCTCCAGGTTCGCTATTGCCTTGCCCGAGACGTCCGGCACCGACATGCCGAGCAGCAGCGAATAGACATAGTTGCCCACCACTACGTTCTGGCGGAAGTCGGTGGTCTGCCCGGCGTAGTTCGCGTCCAGGTGGAGCGGGTGGTGGTTCATGGTGAGCAGGCAGAACAGGTGGTCGTCGTACTCGGTGACCGTCTTCCCTGGCCAGTGCCTGTAGACCGCGCCGACCTCGAATTCCTCGAATGTCCGTCCGAACTTCATCGCGGCAACTCCTGAGGTGGCTCGAACTTGGAGGTACGCCGCAGGCCGGCGGCCCGGCCCTTGCCCGCGATCACCAGGGCTATCTTGCGTGAGGCCTCGTCGATCATCTCGTCGCCGAGCATGGCCGATCCCCTGGCGCCGCCCGCCGCCGAGGTGCACCACTCGTAGGCGTCCAGGATCAGCTCCGCGTGGTCGTAGTCCTCCTGCGACGGGGAGAAGATCTCGTTGGCGGCGGCGATCTGGTCGGGGTGCAGCACCCACTTGCCGTCGTAGCCCAGGGCGGCAGCGCGGCGGGCGACCTCGCGGAACCCGTCAACGTTGCGGATCTGCAGGTAGGGGCCGTCGATGGCCTGCAGGTCATTGGCACGGGCGGCCATCAGAATGCGCATGAGGATGTAGTGGTAAGCGTCCGCCGGGTAGCCGGGAGGCTGCTCGCCGACCACCAGCGACCTCATGTTGATCGAGGCCATGAAGTCCGCGGGACCGAAGATGATGGTCTCCAGCCGCGGTGAGGAGGAGGCAATCTCATCGACGTTCACCAGGCCCCTGGCGTTCTCGATCTGGGCTTCGATGCCGATCCGGCCGACCTCGAAGCCCATTGTCTTCTCGATCTGGGTGAGCAGCAGGTCCAGCGCTCTCACCTGCCCGGCGTCCTGCACTTTCGGCAGCATGATGCAGTCCAGGTTGGGGCCCGCGCCCTCGACCACCGTGATCACGTCCCGGTAGGTCCAGTGGGTGGTCCAGTCGTTGACCCGGACAACGCGGGTCTTGCCGCTCCAGTCGCCGTTGTTGAGCGCGTCGACGATAAGGCCACGGGCGCTCTCCTTGACCAGCGGCGCGCAGGCGTCCTCCAGGTCCAGGAACACCTGGTCCGCGGGCAGGCTCTGGGCCTTCTCAAGGAAACGCGGGCTGCTGCCGGGGACGGCCAGGCAGGAGCGGCGCGGCCGCAGGCGCAGGCTGCCAGTCGCGGCGGCAGGTGCGGTCATTTCGGTAGTCATGTCAGGTCGCCTTATGCTTCGATTGGCGCGGTGCCGGCCGGCTGGGTCGCCTGGGCCGGGTTGCCCGGGCGGGGCTGCCACGGCTGGAGCTTGTGGGCAAGTCGTATCTCGTCAACGATGCGGCCGATGATCACGGTAATACCGAAGTCCCTGGGCGTGAAGACGGCGGCCACTCCCTGGGAGCGCAGGGCCTGGGCGTCGGACGCCGGGATGATCCCGCCGACCACCACCGGGATGTCCCCAGCGCCGCCCTGGCGCAATCGGCGCAGGACGTCGGGCACCAGCTCGGCGTGCCCGCCGGAGAGCACCGACAGTCCCACGCAGTGCACGTCCTCGGCGACCGCCGCGGCCGCGATCTGCTGCGGGGTGAGCCGGATGCCCTGGTAGATCACCTCGAACCCGGCGTCGCGAGCGCGGACGGCGATCTGCTCGACACCGTTGGAGTGCCCGTCCAGGCCAGGCTTGCCGAGCAGCAGGCGCAGCCTGGCCACCCCGATCTCCGCCGCGGTGCCGGCCACCGCCTCGCGGACCGCGGCCAGCTCCCCGCCCCGGCCCCCGGACGCGTTCGACGGTGTGGCGTTGCCCACACCAGTGGGCGCCCGGTACTCGCCGAACACCTCCCGCAGCGCGGCGGCCCACTCGCCGGTCGTGACGCCCGCACGGGCGCAGGCCAGGGTCGCGCTCATCAGGTTGACGTCCTGCCGTGCCGCGTCGGCCTTGAGCCGGCCGAGGGTGGCCCGTACCTCCGCATCGTCGCGCCGCTTGCGCCACTGCTCCAGATCGGCCCGCACCGCCATCTCGTGGGCCGGGTCCACGAGATGGACCGCGGTGCCGGCATCCGCCGTGAGCGGGCTGGGCTCGGTGGCCCGGAAGCAGTTGACGCCCACGACCTTCTCGTCGCCGGACTCGATGCGCGCGCGCCGGGCCGCGTGCGAGGCGACGAGCTGGGCCTTGATATAGCCGGATTCCACCGCGGGAACTACGCCGCCCATCTCCGCCACCCTGGCGATCTCCGCCTCAGCGCCGGCCGCCAGTTCCGCGGTCTTGGCCTCCACCACCGGCGAGCCGTTGAACAAGTCCCCGTACTCCAGCAGGTCCGATTCGTAGGCGAGCACATGCTGGATGCGCAGGCTCCACTGCTGGTCCCACGGCCGCGGCAGGCCCAGCGCCTCATTCCAGGCGGGGAGCTGAACGGCACGCGCCCGGGCGTCCTTGGACAGGGTGACCGCCAGCATTTCCAGGACGATGCGCTGGATGTTGTTCTCCGGCTGTGCCTCGGTAAGGCCCAGCGAGTTGACCTGGACGCCATAGCGGAAGCGGCGCAGGGCCGGGTCGGTGATCCCGTACCGCTCCTGGGTGATCTTGTCCCAGAGCCGGGAGAAGGCCCGCATCTTGCACATCTCCTCGACAAAACGGACACCGGCGTTGACGAAGAACGAGATCCGCCCGACGACCTCGGGCATCCGCTCCCGGGGGACCTGCCCGGAGTCCTGCACGGCGTCGAGGGTGGCCATCGCGGTGCACAGCGCGTACGCGATCTCCTGCACCGGGGTGGCCCCGGCCTCCTGGAGATGGTAACTGCACACGTTGATCGGGTTCCACTTGGGCATCCGGGCCACCGTGTAGGCGATCACGTCGGTGGTGAGGCGCGCCGAAGGACCCGGCGGGAAGATGTATGTGCCGCGGGAGAGGTACTCCTTGATGATGTCGTTCTGCGTGGTGCCCGTCAGCTTGGCGATGTCGGCGCCTTGCTCCTCGGCGACGACCTGATACAGGGCCAGCAGCCACATGGCCGTGGCGTTGATCGTCATCGAGGTGTTGGTCTGCTCCAGGGGGATGCCATTGAACAGGGCCCGCATGTCGCCCAGGTGCCCGACAGGGACGCCGACCCGGCCGACCTCGCCGCGGGCGAGGACATGATCGGCGTCGTACCCGGTCTGCGTAGGCAGGTCGAACGCCACCGACAAGCCGGTCTGCCCCTTGGCGAGGTTCTGGTGGTAGAGCGCGTTGGACTCCTTCGCCGACGAGTGCCCCGCATACGTCCGCATCAGCCACGGGCGCTCCCGAGCGGGCCGTGCCACGTCCGGCTCGGTCATCTCCGGCCTCACCCTTACACGTTCCGGAATCTGTTGATCTCCGTCAAGTGCTTCTCCCGCAGCTGAAGATCGCGAATGCCCAGGCCCTCACGCGGGGCCAGGCACAGCACCCCGACCTTGCCGTGGTGCAGGTTCTGATGCACGTCCAGGGCGGCCTGGCCGGCGTGGTCGAGCGGGTAAACCGACGACATCGTCGGGTGGATCATGCCCTTGGAGACCAGGCGGTTGGCCTGCCAGGCCTCACGGTAGTTGGCGAAGTGCGAGCCGATGATGCGCTTGAGGCTCATCCACAGGTAGCGGTTGTCGTACTCGTGCATGTACCCCGAGGTGGAGGCACAAGTCACGATGGTGCCGCCCCTGCGGGCCACGTACACCGAGGCGCCGAACGTCTCCCGGCCGGGATGCTCGAAGACGATGTCCACGTCCTCGCCGCCGGTCAGCTCACGGATCCTGGCGCCGAAACGCTTCCATTCCTTCGGGTCCTGTGTCCGCTCATCCTTCCAGAATCGGTAGCCCTCAGCGCTGCGGTTGATGATCAGCTCGGCGCCCATCGACCGGCAGAGATCAGCCTTCTTCTCGCTGGAGACCACGCATATCGGGATCGCCCCGCCCGCCAGCGCGTACTGGGTGGCGTAGGCGCCCAGGCCACCGCTGGCCCCCCAGACGAGGACGTTGTCCCCCTGCTTCATCGCGGCGCCGTTGCGCGAGACCAGCTGCCGGAAGGCGGTCGAGTTGACCAGCCCGGGCGTTGCCGCTTCCTCCCAGGTGAGGTGCGCGGCCTTGGGCATCAGCTGGTTGGTCTTGACGATAGCCAGCTCGGCGAGGCCGCCGAAGTTGGTCTCGTAGCCCCAGATGCGCTGCTCAGGGTCGAGCATGGTGTCATTGTGGCCGTCCGCGCTCTCCAGCTCGACGGACAGGCAGTGCGCGACGACTTCCTCACCCGGCTTCCAGATGTTCACCCCGGGACCGGTGCGCAGCACGACGCCGGCGAGGTCCGAGCCGACCACGTGATACGGCAGGTCGTGCCGGGCGGTGAGCTGCGAGAGTTTCCCGTAGCGACGTAGGAAGGCAAAGGTGGAGACCGGCGAGAAGATGGAGCTCCACACGGTGTTGTAGTTGACTGCGCTCGCCATGACGGCGATCAGGGCCTCACCGAGGCCGAGTTCCGGGACCGGCACCTCGTCTATGTGCAGGGACTTCCGCGGGTCTCTGTCTCGGGGCTCGATCCCGTCGAACATCTGCTCCTCGTCCCGGTGCAGGGTAACTGCCCGGTAGGACTCCGGCACCGGCAACGCGGCGAAATCCGCGGGCTGACTGCTCGGGTCGAGGATTGTGTCAAGGATTTCTTTCACTGCTGCCTCCGCCGGGCCGTACCTGCGTTCGGGCGCAGGGGCGTCTGGGCGAATCCGGCGCCGCTGGCGTGCGACAACGATGGTTCATACGGGCCACGGTCGGCCCGTCCCGGCCGCTACCCTGCGGCCTCTACTACGCAGTGTGAGCGAGAAACCTCTCATTGTCTATCAAGTCTTAGGCGTAATAGTTGAGCGAAAGCTCAATTGTTCGTGGCGTATGCGAGGGGTTCCAAGACGGGGGATAGGTGGCTGGCCTGCGAGTTCGCCAGCTGCGACCGTCCGCGGGTGCGGCACCGGCCCGCCCCTCTGCCACCGCAGACCGTGCTTTAGGTGTGTCCTCCGGGGCGATACGGAGCCGTCGGCTATTTACCTGGCGTTGCAGGACGGAACGGGCGGGATTGTGCTAACGGTTCGGTGTCCGTATCCGGTTCCGGTCACGGGTCCCTGCGGCCTCTCCCATCGCATAGGCCACAGTCGGCCAGCCTCCCGGGCCCGGCAGCAGGCCACCGTGCCGCATTATCACGAAAACATTTTTCCTGATGTAAGAAATTCATCCTATACGTACGAAAAACATTCGTGATCATGAAACGGCTCGCACGGGCAGTCCTCCTGGCAACTGATGTCACACCGCGCACGCCCGCGGGACGGCGCGCCCCGGCGACGCCCGAGACGGCCAGCTAGATAACCGACAGACCCATCCGCCCCGGAGGACACAGCTAAGCCAGGTCGCCGGCGGGAGGTCCGCCACTGTGGCCTGTGTGACGGAGGGTGTCCGCGCCGAGGCTCGCAGCCAGGGTGCCAATGTGCCGATTGCGCAGTCGACCACACTAGGGCAACACGCCGGAACAACCTGAGTGTGCGGCGTGTCGGGCACACCGCCCGTTTCACACCCTTACCTCCCGTTACGTGAAGCTCCGTTCCACGGCATCCGCCAGGCTTTGATTGCAGATTCCCGCGCCATGGCACCGGAAATCGCAATCAGAGCGGCAGGCCGCATGCACAACAGCCGCGTTCCGGGCACCCCTGGCCGGGAACCGGCCGCGGAGGGCCAGTGAACCACATCACGAGCACCCGGCACGCCGGAAAATCACCTTGTTCCGGAACGTTGCCTAGAGCGGGTCGACTGCGCAATCGACCCGCCGGTCGGCGGCAGGCGCGCGGCCCCCGGCGATCCAAAAACGGGCCGGCATCGCAAATCATGCTGCTGAGCCTTGCACGCGATATTTACGTGCAAGTAACGTACTCGCCAGTATCGAGCGAGAGGCAGAGGCGTACACCGTTCACGCGAGGGCCCGATCGCAGGGTGCGGTCGGGCGGGACACCTGAGGAGACTTACCATGACGATGACGACGTGGAAGTGGAAACGGACAGGCAGCGGCCTCATCGCTGGCGCTGCCGCAGCTCTCCTGATCGGCGCTGGTGCGGTGCCCGCACTGGCAGCGGCCCGCACCTGGACGATCAAGCCCGGCGGGATCGCTACCGCCAAGGCGGCCGGGAAGACGGTCCTGAAGGACACTAAGACGGGCACGGTGCTTACTTGCGCGTCCTCTAGCGCGAAGATCAAGCTCAAGAAGGGCAGTCATCTGTCCGGTGCCGGCATCGGACAGATCACCGCCATCAGCTTCAGCGGCTGCACTGGGCCCTTGGGAATCAAATTCACCGTCAAGAGCAGCCACTTGCCGTGGGCGATGAACGCGGTGTCCTACACCAAGTCGACTGCCACCACGACCGGGACGATTACCGGCATCCACTCCACGCTGTCCGGGCCCGGCTGCTCGGCTGCCGTCGATGGCACCGGCGCGTCCAAGGACAACGGGACGGTGCGCGTCACCTACAGCAACAAGACGCACAAGCTGACCGTGCTCCCCGCCGGCGGCACGCTGCACGTCTACGACGTGTCCGGCTGCTTCGGGTTGATCAACAGCGGCGACCCATCCTCGTTCACCGCGGTCGACGCCGTCAGCCCGAAACAGACCATCACCAGCCCGTGACGCACACGCTCCTGCGGTCGCGCGGCGTCCACGCCGTGACCGTCCCGGCCGCCGCCGGCCTGCTGGCCGCCGCGGCGGTCATCGCCACCCAGGCGGCCGCGTCGGCGGGCAACACCCTCACCGTCGCTTACCCGGTCCACGGGAGCACCTACCTGAAGGCACCGGACACCACCGTCAGCCTGGGGCCGGGCACGCTCAAGGCCACGCTGAACCTCAGTAAAGCCACCCTGACCGCCAGCCTGACCCTGCCCCCGGCGACGGTTTCCTTTCAGGAATTCGGGCTGATCCCGGTGCGCGCGACCACCGAGTTCATCCAGGCCGGTCCGACGACAGGGAAGGTCAACGTCAACACCGGGGCCGTGACGACGACATCGAAGATCATCCTGAAGATCACCAGCATGAGCGTGGCGGGTCTGCCGGTACCGGTCGGCGACTCGTGTGAGAGCGCCACCCCGGCGGTGATCACGGCAACCAGCCGGCCCGGCTTCAGCGTGGTCTCGGGCGGTAAGCTGACCGGCACCTATACGGTTCCGGCGTTCGCCGACTGCGGCTTCGCCGGGCTGCTGACGCCATTGATCAACCAGTCGGTCCCAGGGCCGGGCAACACGATTACGCTCATCTTGGGCGCGGCCAAGACGGCCTGACCGTACTCAGGACACCCGGCTGGTTGTGCCAACAGGAAAGCGGAGCATGACAGTGAGGGCACTGCGCGCACGCGCTGCGGCGTGGATCGCGGCGGCCGGGAGCGCCGCGATCATCGCTGGTGCGGCAGGCAGCGCCGGGCCCGTGATCAGCCACCGGCCCGGCCCGGCGACCCTCGCCGATGCCAGCACCGGCACGGCGACCACCGCGGCGCAGGACGCCACGGCGAGCCGCGCAGCGAAGCCGCCCTGCCCCCCGCTGCCGACAGGCGGGCTGAAGCTCAACCGGCGGTTCCCGCTGCCGCGGGTTCCGCGCGGCGCCAAGGTCACCCATCCGGCAGCAGAGCTTGGCTGTGCTTACCTCGCGGGCTATGCCGACGTGCGGAAGCTGAACGGCGCCTCGCTGGTGGGGCCGGGTCTGGCCAACCTGGCGATCGGCGGCCGGGTGGTGTACAACCTCGGCACTGGCTACTTCGAGGAGGATTCGGCCGGCGAGCTCGACTACCGGCCCTGCCCTGCCTGCCGGATCGTGCATGGGCTGCCGCCCGCGCGTGCCACCTTCCTCGCATTCGGTTTCATGCCGGTATCGGCAACCCTGCAGCTCACCGAGATCGGCACGCTCAACATAATCGGCGTGGGGACAACGTCGGCGTTGACGTCCAACACGGCGTGGTCGCTGATGGAGCTGCGCATTTACGACGTCGACGTGAACGGGCAGCCGCTCAACGTGGGCCCGCATTGCCAGACGAAACAGGCGCTGCTGATCAAGCTCACCGGCGTGGGTACCGGCCCGCAGCCTTACTCCCTGCAAGGCGGTGGCCCGCTGACCGGGCAGGTCACCATTCCGCCGTTCGAAGGCTGCGGGGTGACCGAAAACCTCGACCCGCTGTTCACCGGCACGGTGTCCGGGCCCGGTAACTACGCCAAGTTCACCCAGGGCGCTATCTGCACCCTCATCGGCGATCTGGGCTGTCCGCCGCCGAAGCCGAAGCCGCTGCGCTGACCAGCGTCCGGGATCGGATTACGCAAAGCATGGACGAGACGCACCACGTGCGGCAGGATGTCCGCTACTGACAGCCCAGGGGAGGCCGGATGGGGATCGAGGTGGTTGTCGAAGGGCTGACCAAGTCGTTCGGCCGCCACACCGTGTGGCGGGACGTCACGCTCACGCTGCCGGCCGGCGAGGTGAGCGTGCTGCTCGGCCCGTCGGGCACGGGCAAGACGGTGTTCCTGAAGTCGCTCGTCGGGCTGGTCAAGCCCGACGCGGGGAGCGTCGTGGTGGACGGCGTGGACACCGTGACTTGCCGGGAACGCCAGCTGTACCAGGCCCGCAAGCTCTTCGGCGTGATGTTCCAGGACGGCGCCCTGTTCGGCTCGCTGAACCTGTACGACAACATCGCCTTCCCGTTGCGCGAACACACCCGGATGACCGAGGCGCAGGTCCGCCAGATCGTGCTCACCAAGATGCAGATGGTCGGGCTGACCGGGCAGGAGCACAAGTTCCCCGGCGAGATCTCCGGCGGGATGCGCAAGCGCGCCGGGCTGGCCCGCGCGCTGGTGCTTGACCCCCAGATCATCCTGTGCGACGAACCGGACTCCGGTCTGGACCCGGTGCGCACCGCCTACCTGTCGCAGTTGCTGATCGATCTCAACGCCGAAATCAACGCCACGATCCTGATCGTCACCCATGACATCCAGATCGCCCGCACCGTGCCGGACAACATCGGCATGCTGTACCGCGGCGGACTGGTCATGTTCGGTCCCCGGGAGGTGCTGCTGACCAGTGATGACCCGGTCATTACCCAGTTCGTGAACGGTCGCAAGATCGGCCCGATCGGCATGTCCGAGGAAAAGGACGAAGCCACCATGGCCGCCGAGCAGGCCAGCAACGGCGGCCGGGGCGCCGGGGGCGCCGGACCCAGCCCGCCGCCGCTGGCGCTCGTGCCGCAACTCGAACCCAGCCCCGGGCTGCCGGAGCGGCAGGCAGTGCGCCGGCGCCGCGCGCGGATGATGGAGATGCTGGAGATGCTGCCGCCGCGGGCCCGGGAAGCGATAACGGCCAGCTTTGGGGACCGGACATGAGCAGCCAGGACGTCACGTTCCCCGGGGCTGGCGCGCTGCGCCAGACCGGGAAGCTGTTCATCCTGGCAGCCCAGGTGCTGCGGCTGACGTTCAAGCGGCCCTTTCAGGTGCGCGAGCTCATCGAGCAGTTCTGGTTCATCGCCAGCGTCACGATCCTGCCCTCGGCGCTGGTCTCCATCCCGTTCGGTGCGGTGATCGCGCTCCAGGTCGGCTCGCTGACCCAGCAGCTGGGCGCCGAGTCGTTCACCGGTGCCGCCAGCGTCCTCGCCGTGGTCCAGCAGGCCAGCCCGCTGATCGTGGCGCTGCTCATCGCGGGTGCTGGCGGCTCAGCGATCTGCGCGGACATCGGGGCCCGGACCATCCGCGAGGAGATGGACGCGCTGGAGGTGATGGGCATCTCGCCGGTCCAGCGCCTGATCGTCCCCCGGGTGCTGGCCGCGATGGGCGTCGCGGTCCTGCTGAACGGGCTGGTGTCGGTCGTCGGCGTGCTTGGCGGCTACTTCTTCAACGTGATCATGCAGCACGGCACACCAGGCGCCTACCTGTCCAGCTTCTCCTCCCTGGCCCAGCTGCCCGACCTGTACATCAGCGAGATCAAGGCACTGATCTTCGGCTTCATCGCCGGGGTGATCGCCGCGCACCGGGGCCTCAACCCCCGGCCAGGGCCCAAAGGTGTCGGCGATGCGGTCAACCAGTCGGTGGTCATCTCGTTCCTGCTGCTGTTTTTCGTCAACTTGGTCCTGACCGCGATCTATCTGCGGATCGTTCCCCCGAAGGGCTCGTGAGCGCGCGCATGGTGGCAAGAGAACGCGAACCTGCCGGTACCGGCGCCAGCGCCGGTACCGGTACCGGCCCGGACCGATGGCCGGCCCGCGCCGCCGCGCGCATGGACAGCTGGCTGTCCTGGCTCGACCTGCTGGGCGACCAGCTGCTGTTCTATGCCCGCGCGCTGGCCTGGACACCCCGGGCGATCCGGCGTTACTGGCGCGAAGTGCTGCGGCTGCTCGCCGAGGTCACCTTCGGCAGCGGCGCGCTCGCCCTGATCGGCGGGACGGTCGGCGTGATGATCGGCATGACGCTGTTCACCGGCACGGTCGTGGGCCTGCAGGGGTACGCCGCGCTGAACCAGATCGGCGCGTCCGCGCTCACCGGCTTCGTGTCCGCCTACTTCAACACCCGCGAGATCGCCCCGCTAGTCGCGGGCCTGGCATTGTCCGCCACTGTCGGGGCCGGCTTCACCGCACAGCTCGGCTCGATGCGCATCAACGAGGAAGTGGACGCGCTTGAGGGTATGGGCGTGCCGAGCCTGCCCTACCTGGTCACCACCCGCATCGTGGCGGGCGTGATCGCGATCATCCCGCTGTACGCCCTCGGCCTGGTGAGCTCGTACTTCTCCTCCCGCCTGGTCACCGTCGTGTTCAACGGCCAGTCACCCGGCACATATGACCACTACTTCGGGCTGTTCCTGTCGCCAGTCGACGTGCTCTGGTCGTTCCTGAAGGTGCTGATTTTCAGCGTGGTCGTGATCCTGGTGCACTGCTTTTACGGCTACCGGGCCAGCGGCGGCCCGGCGGGGGTGGGCGTTGCGGTCGGCCGTGCCGTGCGCGCCTCCATCGTGATGATCAACATCATCGACTTCCTCATGAGCCTGGCCATCTGGGGGGCGACCACCACGGTGCGAGTGACCGGGTGAAACCGAGGGCGCGCGCCAAACTCGGCCGCCGGGCCGCCGGCGTGCTGTTCCTGCTGGTGCTCGTCCTGCTGGCGTGGCTGTCAGTGGCGCTGTATCAGAAGCAGTTCACCCCCGTCGCCATGGTGACCCTCTATACAAGCAGCGCCGGCAACGAGATGAACCCCGGCGCGGAGGTCATGGTCCGCGGCGTCCAGGTCGGCGAGGTACGGCAGATCACCGCCGACGGCAGCGGTGCCCGGCTGGAGCTGACGATCGATCCCGGCGTCGTGGACGAGCTGCCCGCGAACATCTCCGCCGAGATGCTGCCCACCACCTTGTTCGGCGAGCGGTACGTGGACCTCATCCTGCCGGCCAATCCGAGCCCGCAGATGCTGGCCAACGGCAGCGTCATCGCCCAGGACCGGTCCAGCGACGCGCTGGAACTGGAGCGGGTGCTGAACAACCTGCTCCCGCTGCTCAGCGCGCTTGAGCCGGACAAGCTCTCGCTCATCATGAACGCGCTCGGGCAGGGCCTGCAGGGACGGGGCGCCGAACTACGCCAGACACTGACCATGCTCAACTCCTACCTGGGGCAGCTGAACCCGCGGCTGCCTGCCCTGGACACCGACATCAGGGATCTGGCCGGGCTGGCCAGGACCTACAACCAGGCAGCCCCCGGAATCCTGTCCGCGCTGAACGACTTCACCGCCACCAGCCAGGTCGTCGCGAGCGAACGTGCCAACGTGGCCGCGCTGCTGGCCAACCTGACCATCGCGGCCGCCGACCTGCGCTCGTTCCTGGCCGCCAACCAGCAGAACATCATCGCGCTGTCCGCGGACTCACCAGCCACGCTGAGCATCCTGGCCAGGTACGCCCCCGAGTTCCCGTGCACGCTGCAGGACCTGGTCAGCTTCGAGCCGGCCATGAACAAGGTCCTCGGGCAGGGCACCAGCCAGCCCGGCCTGCACGTCAACGTGACCGTGGTGCCGTCGCTCGGCCGGTACCTGCCCGGCCGGGACACGCCGGTGTACGGGGACAACACCGGACCGCACTGCTATCCGGTGCCGTTTCCCGGTATCACCCTGCACGACGGCACGTCCCCGCCGGGAGCGTCGGCGTCCGGCGGGGACGCGCCCGGGGAGGCCGGGGAGGCCGCCGCCGTGGCCGACAGCACGGGGCCGGGCGGCGCCCCGCAGGACAGCGAGCTGATCAGGGAAGTCGCGGCGCTGGCACTCGGCCGTCCCCCGGCAGCCATCCCCGGCTGGAGCAGCCTCCTGGTGGGGCCGCTGTACCGGGGCGCCACGGTGGTCTTGCGGTGAGGCTTGAGGTGAGGGCATGAAGCGGGCATCCATCGCCGGGCCGCTGATCAAGTCCGTCATCTTCATCGTGGTCACCGCTACCCTGACCGCGGTGCTCGGGATCAGCATCGCCCACACCGGGGTTTCCGGGACCACCGGCTACCAGGCCGTCTTCACCGACGTCACCGGGCTGACCGTGGGCGATGACGTGGACATCGCCGGGGTGCGGGTGGGGGACGTGACCTCGATCAGCGTCTACCACAGGAACCTGGCGCTTATCGGCTTCGCCGTGCAGTCGGGACGCCGGCTGCCCGCCTCGGTGACCGCCACCATCAGGTACCTCAACCTCGTCGGCCAGCGCTACATCGAACTGGGCCAGGGCGCCGGACCGCCCGGCAGCATTCTGCCGCCCGGGGGGACCATCCCGCTCGCGCAGACCACCCCCGCGCTGGACCTGACGGTCTTGTTCAACGGCTTCCAGCCGCTCTTCCAGGCCCTCTCGCCCGGTGATGTCAACGAGCTGGCCAGCGAGATCATCCAGGTGTTCCAGGGCGAGAGCCCGAACCTCGAGGCCCTGGTCCTCACCATCGGGTCACTGACCACTGCCCTGGCGACCAAGGACCAGGTCATCGACGACGTGATCGGCAACCTGAATTCGGTGCTGCAGACGATCACCTCCCGCGGCAACGAGCTCGGCGGGCTGATCACCACCTTGCAGCAACTTGTCTCCGGGCTGGCGGCAGACCGGCAGTCGATCGGCAGCGCCATCTCCGCCATCTCCAGCCTGAACAGCGCCACCGCCGGCCTGCTCCAGGTGGGCCGGGCACCGCTGAGCCAGGACATCACCCAGCTCGGGCGGCTGTCCGGAAACCTTGCGGCCAACTCGGGCACGATCAACACGTTCTTGCAGAACCTGCCGCTCAAGATGGCCGACATCACCCGGCTGGCCTCGTACGGGTCCTGGCTCAACTTCTACCTGTGCGCCGCGACGGTCACCGGGGTGCGCAGCGCCTCGGGCGGCCACGTCCCGTCCGGCGTTCCCGTTACGGCGGAAAGGTGCACGTCATGAAGCCGTTGTCGCGGCGCAGCCCGATCGGGGCCGCATTCGCGGGGCTGGCCATCCTCGCCGCCATCGCCCTGCTCACGTACTACTCCGGGGACCTGCCGTTCATCGGCGGCGGCACCACCTATACCGCCTATTTCGCTGAGGCGGGCGGCCTGCAGTCAGGCAACGAGGTGCGAATCGCCGGAGTCGTGGTCGGCCGCGTCACCGGGGTTTCGCTGGACGGCGACAAGGTGGCCGTGACGTTCCAGGAGAAAGGCGCCTGGCTGGGGAACACCACCACCGCCGCGATCAAGATCAAGACCCTGCTCGGCGATAAGTACCTGGCACTCGACCCGCAGGGCACCGGTCCGCTGAACCCCGCCCAGCCGATACCGCTCAGCCGCACCACATCGCCTTACGACGTGCAGCAGGCGTTCAGCGGCCTCGGGGAGCAACTCGGCCAGAT
Organism: uncultured Actinomycetota bacterium; assembly: GCA_963771985.1. Lineage (GTDB taxonomy): Bacteria > Actinomycetota > Actinomycetes > Streptosporangiales > Streptosporangiaceae > Trebonia. The sequence goes on from CAVYVO010000001.1 coordinate 224,442, forward strand.
CAACACCGCACAGCTGGCCCGCAGCCTCCAGGTACTATCCGACGCGTTCGCCGCCACCCCGCCCTACGTGCGCTCGGCCCTCAGCGGGCTGGCGGACCTGTCGTCGTCGGTAGCGTCCCAGGAGGCCCAGGTCACCAGCGTGCTGGCGGGCACCCGCACAGTGACCGGGGTACTCGCCAGCGAGGACACAAGGTTCCAGGCGTTGCTGGGCGACGGGAACCTGCTGCTGTCGGAGCTGCAGCAGCGGGAGGCCGCCATCAGCTCGCTGCTGGAAACCACGCAGGCCCTGGCCGCCCAGCTCTCCGGGCTTGTCAGCGACGACCAGGCCAACCTCCGCCCGGCGCTGCAGGCACTGGACCAGGTCACCAGCGTGCTGCAGCAGAACCAGGCCAACCTGACCCAGGCGATCGCGCTGGTCGGCCCGTACTACCGGCTGCTCGGGAACTCCCTCGGCAACGGCCGCTGGCTCGACGTGTACCTGTGCGGCCTCATCCCCAGCTCGTACCTGCCGCCGGGCACCGGTCCCGCCTCCGGCTGCCAGCCCCCGAAAAGCTGAGGTGTCACCACGATGAGCGATCCGAACGAAGGCGGGCTGAGCACACTCGACAGCCTGCTGAAGGCCGCCCAGGAACGCGCGGCCAGGCGTGTCAGCGTGCGCGGTGTCCTAAGGCGCGGGCTGCCGGGCTCCCGGCGGCAGCGGATAATCGCCGGGGTCGGGGCCCTGGCCGTCGCGGCCGCGCTGATCGCCGGCGGGGAGGCGCTGTACCACGCCACCCATCCGGGCACGCGGGTCACCGCCTACTTCAGCGAGTCCATCGGCGTTTACCCCGGCTCCGACGTGCGGATACTCGGGGTGCGGGTGGGGGCGGTCAACGCTGTGCAGCCGGACGGCCAGCAGGTGAAGGTCACCCTGACGGTCGACAACGGCGTCGCGCTGCCCGCTGACGTGCAAGCGGCCGTGGTGGCGCCGAGCGTGCTCTCTGACCGTTACGTCCAGCTCACCCCCGCCTACACGGGCGGCCCGCGGCTCACCAGTGGCGCCGTCATCCCGGTCACCCGCACCGCGGTCCCGGTCGAGGTCGACCAGATCTACGCGGACCTCAACCAACTCGCTGCCGCGCTTGGCCCAGCGGGCGCTAACAAGCCGGGCGCTAACAAGCAGGGCGCGCTCAGCAACCTGATCAAGACCGGCGCGGCCAACCTGGCAGGCAACGGCGGCTCCCTGCACAGCATGCTCACGCAGTACAGCGGTCTGTCGCGGACTCTGGGCGGCTCCGCGGGCAACATCGCGGCGACCCTCAGCAGCCTGCAGCAGTTCACGAGCATGCTCCAGCGCAACGATGACCAGGTGCGGCTGGCTGAGCAGCAGCTCGCGCAGGTGACCGGGTACCTCTCCGGCGACCGGCAGCAGCTCGCGGCCGCCATCTCCACGCTGGGCACCGCGCTGAGCCAGGTGCAGCAGTTCATCGCCAGTAACCGGAGCCTGCTCACGTCCAACGTGAACAAGCTGGCGTCGATCACCACCATCTTGTCCAGTGAGCGGGCGTCGCTGGCCGAAGCCCTCGACACCGCCCCGCTCGCGGCCGACAACCTGCTCAACGCGTACGACGCCACCACAAAGACCCTGGACGGCCGCGCCGACCTCAACGAATTCAGCATGACGCCGGCGGGGACCACCGCGGCAGAGTCCGGGGACGCGGCCAGCTCCGGGCCGACCGGGTCGGTCGCGGTCCTCACCACCGAAATCGCCGGCCTCCCGCCGCTGCCGCTGCCGTCGGCGGGGACCGAGTACAGCACGCCTCAGGCCCTGCTGGCAGCGATGCAGGCGTGCGGGAGCCGGTGCTGATGCGGGCCCGGGTGCCGCGCCAGGCACCGCCGCGCCAGGCACCGCCGCGCCGGGCACCGCCGCGCCGGGCGCGGCGAGGAGCGATCGCCGCCACGGCCGCGGTGCTGGCGCTGGCCGCGACGGGCTGCGGTTCCATCTGGAACAACGGCATCTACAGCATCCCGCTGCCCGGGGGTGCCAACCTGGGCAGCCACCCGTACCAGGTCACCGCCCGTTTCGCCGACGTGCTCGACCTCGTGCCGCAGTCGGCGGTCAAGGTGAACGACGTCAGCGTCGGCCGGGTCACCAGCATCTACCTCCCGCAGGGGTCCTGGACGGCGAGCGTCACCATGCTCATCAACGGCGACGTCCACCTGCCGGCCAACGCCATCGCCCAGGTGGAGCAGTCCAGCCTGCTCGGCGAGCAGTACATCGCCCTGTCCCCGCCGCCCGGCGCCCCTAGCACCGGCAGGCTGACGAACGGCGCGGTGATACCCGAATACCGCACCACCACCAACACCACCGTCGAGCAGGTGCTGGGGGCGTTGTCGCTGCTGCTCAACGGAGGCGGCATCAACCAGCTGCACACGATCACCAGCCAGCTGGCCGTCGCGCTGAACGGCGACGAGCCGCAGGTCCGCTCGCTGCTGATCCGGCTGCACACGCTGCTGGCGAACCTCAACGCCCACCGCGGCGACATCATCACCGCGCTCGACGGGCTGAACGCGCTGTCGGCCACCCTGGCCGCGCGCGACCGGCAGATCGGCAACGTCCTCGATCACCTCACCCCCGGGCTGCGGGTGCTTGCCGACGAGCGCAACCAGCTCGTCACGATGCTGAACTCGCTGCACGCGCTCTCCGGGGTAGCGGTCGCCACCATCAACGCCAGCCAGGCCAGCCTGGTCACTGACCTGCAGCTGCTGGCGCCGACGCTCCAGCAGCTCGCCAACGCCGGGCAGTCACTGCCGCTGGCGCTCCAGGTGCTGCTGACCTACCCGTTCACCGATCAGGTGCTCAATGATGTGCAAGGCGACTACCTGAACATCTACCTGAAGGTGGCGGCAGCCAAGGGGACGGTGGTCATCCCGCCAGTGGAGCCGGCTCGGGGAAAGGGCAAGCGCTGATGCTGACCACGGCGACGAGACTGAAGCTGGCCGCGTTCGCGCTGCTCAGCGTGCTGGTGGTGGGTTACGCCGGCATCCATTACGCAGCCGTGGGCCGGTACGTTGGGCTGCCCGGCAACTACGTGGTACGGCTGGACCTGGCGCAGGCGGGCGGGCTCTTCCCGAACGCCGACGTAACCTATCGCGGGGTTTCCGTGGGCCGGGTGGGCACCATCCGGCTGACCGCGGCCGGCGTCGAAGCGGACCTGAACATCAGCGATTCCGCCCCGCCGATCCCGGCCCGTCTCCAGGCCGCCGTGGCGGACCTGTCCGCGGTCGGCGAGCAGTACGTGGACCTGCGCCCGGACACCACGTCCGGTCCGTACCTGGCCGCCGGCAGCGTGATCCCGCAACGCGACACTCAGCTGCCCCTGCCCGTGACAACGTTGCTGACCAGCGTCAACACGCTGGCCTTGTCGCTGCCGCTCGGCACGCTGCGCACCCTGCTGAACGAGCTGGCAACCGGCCTGGCAGGGCAGGGGGCCAGCCTGGCGGGGATACTCAATGGCAACCGCGCGCTCGTCCAGGCGCTGGACGCCACCGCTCCGCAGACCATATCGCTAATCAATAACAGCAAAACGGTGCTAGGCACCCAGATCGCGGAGTCGGGGGAACTCGACTCCTTCGCCGCCAGCGCCCGCCTGCTCGCCCGGCAGCTCAGGGCCTCCGACCCGGACCTGCGCCGGCTCATCACCACCGGCCCGCAGGTGGGCGCCTCGGTGGCCGACCTGCTGGCCAACACCAACCCCGGCCTGGCCGTGCTGATCGCCAACCTGCTGACTACCTCGGAGGTGACGCTCACCCGGGGCCAGGCACTGGACGAACTGCTGTCGGCGCTGCCGGCTGACATCGCGGCCGGGTCCACGGTCATCACTAGCGAGGGAGCCAACTTCGGAATGGCGCTCACCTTTTTCAGCCCGCTGCCCTGCACCGCGGGGTACGGCGGCACCGTGTACCGCAACGGGCTCGACACGTCCCCGGCACCGCCACTCAATACCGCTGCCGGCTGCACCCTGCCGGCGAGCAGCGGGGTCGACGTCCGCGGCTCCGCGCACGCGCCGTCCGGCGGAGGAGTACCGTCGGCGGCGCAGCCAGGACTGGCCCAGCTGCTGGGGGTGACCCCGTGAAACCAGCCGCCCGCGTGTTCTCCCGTGACCCCGTACTGGCCGTCGCAATCGTGCTGGCCGCCGCCGCTGTATTCTTCGCCGCCTGGTCGGGCTGGGCCTGGCACAGCGCTGCCCAGTCCGGGACGCCCGCCCTCGCCCAGACCCGCGACCAGGTCCTGCAGGCAGGCGAGCAGGAGGTGCAGAACTTCAACACCCTCGACTACCGCCACGTCGGCCAGGGCCTGACCCTATGGGAACAGTCGTCCGCCGGGCCGCTGCGCGCGCAGATCATCGCGGGCCGTTCCCAGTTCGAGCGGCAAGTCGAGCAGGCCAAGACCAATACCACCGCCAAGATCCTTGACGCGGCGCTTGTCACGCTCAACGTCCAGGCCGGAACGGCCAGCATCATCGCCGCCGTCCAGCTCGACGTCATCCCGCCGCAGGGAGCACCGGTCAGCAAGCAGGCCCGGCTCGAAGGCCAGCTCACCCGGACAGCCTCCGGGTGGAAGCTCACCGCGCTCGGCCAGGTGCCGGTCGGCAGCGCCGCCCCCGCCGCAAGCCACCCCGCCGGGTGAGCCGGAAAGGACACGTCATGCCCCATGACCACCAGCCTGGGCCACCAGCCACCGCACCGGCAGACCCCGCACCGGCAGACCCCGCACCGGCAGACCCCGCACCGGCAGACCCCGCACCGGCAGTCCCCGCACGCGGCCGCCGTCCGATCGCGGCGCTGATTCTCGGTGCGGTCACCGTCATCCTCGGCGGATTCGGCATCTGGGCTACGGTGCACGCCAGCAGCCTGCGCGCGCAGTCCGCGCAGTCCGCGCAGCAGAACACCGCCCTCATCGATCCGGCTGCCACCAGCGCGGTTCGCGCTCAGATCGACAGCGCCGTGCAGACGATCTTCTCCTACAGCTACGCCAACACCGGGGCGACCAGGGATGCCGCGCAGCAACTGCTGACCGGGGCGGCCATCAAGCAGTACGACAGCCTGTTCGCGCTCGTGCGGCAACAGGCCCCGGCCGAGAAACTCGTGGTGACCACCACCGTGACGAACAGCGGAGTGGAACTGCTGACCGGCGACCAGGCCCGGGTGCTGATCTTCGTCAACCAGCAGGACACCCGGGCCGGCACCAGTCAGACGAGCTACGGCGGCGCCATGCTGGCGGTCACCGCGGTCTTCCAGGCGGGCCGGTGGAAGATCGAGAACATCGACACATTCACCTGACGAACGAAGAGACGCCACGGTCCGTTCAGGATGAAAATCATTGTCCAGAACGATCCCGGCTTGCTCCCGCGCGCACAGGCTGTCTCCTGGTCTTTCTCTCACGTTTCCCCGGGCGGGGCAGGTTGCGTTCTATGAAGTGCTCGACCACCTCAGCGCGACGGATAGCCACGAACTAGCAGCCTGCCGCGTGTGTCTTTCGGTGCGCAGGCGCCTCAGAGAACGCGGCCTGCCTAGGACCCAGTGCCGCTTAGCCTAGGTTGATCGCGGTTTCCCGGGGCGCCCCCCAGGACGCGTCCGCCGCTGCTATAACCGTCCGTGACTGCCAGTTGCGAAGCTAGCGCAATGATCTCGAAAACATTTTTCCTAGTGTAAATAATTCGTTCTATGGCAACGAAATCTCTTCGCGATCATGGCCGGCTGCGCCGGAAGCCGGAGCGGGGAGCGTGAAACGGTCACACTCTGCAGCGCACTAGCCCGTTATGTCTCTAATGTTCGAATTCTCGTAGCGCGAGCTTGCCGGCAAGGGGAGCCGGCGACCGGCCAAGGTCAACCTTGCTAAGCGGCGTTGGCCCAGGACCCGGCGCAGCCGCCTGCTCCGGAGTCATCTTCAAGTGTCCGGCCGGCAGGTCACTGGTCGTGTCATGTGCTGGGCATGGGTGATACGAGCAGCGTGATCGCCTGCTGCTGGGTGAGCGCGCGGCCAGCGGCCAGCTCGGCGTCCCACTCCTGGGGTGCGATGGTCGCGCGGACGGGAGCCAGGAACCGCTCGAGCAGGGCTGCGTCGGGTAGCGGGATCGGCGTGCCTGCCTTCTGCCGGATGGCTTCCGCGGCATCGGCGACGCGGGCCGCCCGCAGGCCGTCGCCGAGTTCTGCGGTGATGCCGGCGGACAGTTCCAGGGTTGTCGCCAGGAACTCGGGGCTACCGGAGCTGACGACGTAGTCGAACGCGGCGGCGAGCAGGTCGCGGGCCTCCCCGGCACGGCCCGCGCACAGGCTGACCGCCGCAAGGGACTGCTGGGCGACAGCGATGCTCCACAGGTCACCCTCCTCCCGGTCAAGCTCGAGCGCCTCTTGCAGCAGTTGGGTGGCGCGGTCGAAGTTGCCCGCAACGATTTCCGTCTGGCCGAGGTTCGTCAGGGCCGCCCTGAGCGGGAAGCCGCCGCCGGCCTGACGGGCGATGGCGATGCTGGCCTCGAGCAGTGATCGCGCGGTGTCCAGGTCGCCGAGAAAACGATGGGTGCTGGCGAGGCTGTTGAGTGCTCGTGCCTCCCGGGCCCGGTCACCGAGGTCACGCCAGATCGCCAGGCTCCGCTCGAAGAGCGGCACCGCGGCGTTGAGCTCGCCCTGATGCTGCAGCAGTACCCCGAGCCAGAGCGCCACCTGGCCCAACGGTGCTCCGCCGTCCTCGGCGCTTTGCTCGATGGCCCGCTCCAGCCAGTGCCGCCCTTCGGGGGCATAGCCACGCCGGAACCAGAACCGGGCCAGCGCCTGGACCAGCCGCAGGCCGGTAGCTGCCCGCTCGTCGTCGCCGGGCACCGGGCCTGCGGTGGGGTTTTCCAGCGACCAGGCCAGGGCGGCCCGCAGGTTGGCGTGCTCGGCCTCCAGCCGGTCCAGGGCGGCCAGGTGCTCCGGGCCGGAGCCGCGCAGTTGCCCATCGGCCCGTTCGGCGACCCCGGCGTAGTACTCGGCGTGGCGGCGTCGGGCATCGTCCAGGTCCCCGGCCTGCTCCAGCCGCTCCAGCGCGTACTCGCGGATCGTCTCCAGCATGGCGACGCGCGGCTCGCCATCTGGGCCGTCGGTCACCGTGATCAGGCTGACATCGTGCAGCCCGGCGGCCAGCTGCACCGGGTCGGCCGCGGCACCCGGGACGGCCCCGGACGCGGCGATGGCCGCAAGCGCGTCCAGGTCGCAGCCCCCGGCGAACACCCCGGCGCGGCGGAACGCCTCGGCCAGGTCGGGGGACAGCAGATCGTAGCTCCAGGCGATGGTGTTGCGCAGGGTCTGCTGCCGCGACGGCTGCCCGACGTCGGCGGCGGCCAGGTCCAGGCTGCGGCCCAGGCGGGCAAGCAGCGCCCTGGGCGCCAGCAGTTTGACCCGGGAGGCGGCCAGCTCGACGGCCAGCGGCGGCCCGTCCAGCCGTCCGCAGATGGCCGCGATGTCGGCGGCGTTGCCCGCGGTGAGCGCGAAGCCCGGCCGGACCATGGCCGCCTGCTGGGCGAACAACTGCGGCGCGCCGCAGGCGGCTACCTGCTCGATGGACGCCGCGTCGCGGGGCACCTGCAGCGGCGGCACCAGCAGCTCCTGCTCACCTTGAAGATGCAGCGGCCGCCGGGACGTGGCCAGCACCAGCAGGCCGGGGGCGGCCGCCAGCAGCCCGGCCACCACCCCGGCGGCCCCGTCCAGCTGCTCCAGGTTGTCTAGCACCAGCAGCGCGCGGCGATCAGCGAGGTACCCGGTCACCGCGTCAGGAGCGGGCATGTCACCGGTCACGTCCAGGCTTTCGGCGATGGTCTTCCACATCACCCCGGCATCGCGCACAGCCGCCAGGGCGACGAAGAACACGCCGTGCGGGAACGCCTGATCCAGCGCGGCGGCGGCGGCCAGCGCCAGCCGCGTCTTGCCGACGCCGCCGGTGCCGGTCAGCGTCACCAGCCGGACCCCCGGCCGGGTGAGCGCGGCGCAGACCTGCCCCAGGTCACCGTCCCGGCCGACCAGCGCCGTCAGCGGCACCGGCAGCCTGCTCGGGGCGCCCAGGCTCTTCAACGGCGGGAACCGATCCGCCAGGCCGGCCGCGACCAGCTGGTAGATCCGCTCCGGGACCTTGATGTCCTTCAGCCGGTGCCAGCCCAGGTCGCGCAGCGACACGTCAGCGGCCAGCTGTGATTCCACCAGCTGCCGCGTCGCTTCGGACAGCACCACCTGCCCGCCGTGCGCGGCCGCCGCGATCCGTGCCGCCCGGTGCACATCCATCCCGATATAACCGTCCTCGTGCCGGGTCGGCTCACCCGAGTGCAGGCCCATCCGGACCCGGACCGCCACCCCGCCGGGCCAGTCGGCCCGCCAGCGCCCGCTGCGCCGCCACGCAGCACCGCACCGCGTCGCCGGCCGAGGAGAAAACCACGAAGAAGCTGTCCCCCTCCGTCCCCACCTCCTGCCCGCCGCTGGCAGAGAACGCGGCGCGCATGAGGACCCGCTGAGCGGACAGCGCATCGCCGTACCTCTCACCAAGGCGACCCAGCAGCGCCGTCGACCCCTCGATATCACTGAAGAGCGACGTCACGGTCCCCGTCGGGAGCTCCCGCATGCCTCGATTATCTACGGAAGCAGAGAACAAGCTAACCGGATGATCTGCGTGCGGCCATCTGCTCGGTTGGAACTGCCGCCCGCTATGCGCGTGTCAAGCGATATGAACGAATCGCAACCAATTGATTACGGGTTGTTCGTCGCACTCTGCTACGGCGAGAGCGCCGCTCGACTGGGCGTCGTCAATTCAGCCTTGTCGTTCCGTGTCGGGGGTGCGGTTTCCCCGGGCCGTACCGGTGCCTCGCCTGGGCGCGTATGTTCCGGCGCAGCGAATTGAGCAGGGCCGCGGCAATCAGTGTGATTGCGGTGACCGCGATAGGAGCAGGGAAGCTGAGAATCTCAGCTACCAACTGGAGCAGGGCCGCGCCGGCTGCACAGATCAATACCGTAGCGGCCGCGTAGGCCATTCCCCGCTGAACCATTTCACACGCCTTTGCGCGCACGTCGGCTATGCCGGTGAGCCACGTCGCCTTCGCGTTCTCCCCGATTACGATGGCAGCCATTTCGCCTCCCGGTTACCGCATGACCAGTTGCGCTCAGCATGCCGGGCGGCGCGGCGTTTGCCAGTCAGCTGGCCGACGCCGCAGCTGTCAGCTTCCCGACACCGTTACCGCGGACGTCTGGTCGAGTACCAATGCCGTTTAGCGAACCCGGCTCCTGAAGGGCTCGGGCACTAGGCGGCCCGGACCTGCTGGTCGATGAGATTTCGTCTCAGTTTCTGGCGAACTGGCTGAGCAACGCCGCCTGCTTGACTGTCACGGCCCGGTCGTGCAGTTCGATCCAGCCGCGTCGCTCGAAGCCGCGCAGCGCGGCGTTGACGCTTTGCCGGGTGCCCGCGGCCTGATGCGCGAGCTGCTCTTGGCTCATCTTCACCCGGATGACGCCGTCCTCGTCACAGGGCTGGCTGAGCAGCACCTTCGCGACCCGGCGCGGCAGGTCCAGGAACACCAGGTCCGAGGCGCCTTCGGTGAGCCGCCGCAGGGTCGCCGCGAGGGACCTGGCCAGGGCCAGGGACGCGGCTGGCACGCGGGCACAGATGTCCTGGACCAGCTCACGCGGGATGAAGAGCAGGCGGGATTCCTCCAGGGTTTCCGCGTCGGCGGACCGGGCGCCGCCATCGACGGCGGCCAGCTCGCCGAACACGCCGCCGGGTTGGACGACCGTCAGGGTCAGTTCACCGCCGTCCGCCGAGCGGACCACGACCTTCAGCTGGCCGGAGACGACCACGATCACGGTGTCGCCCGGCTGGCCGGCGGTGCACACCACCTGACCGCGGCGGAACACCCGCAGCCGGGACGCCGCGGCAACGGCCTCGAGTTCATCGGCTGGAACCGAACCGAACAGATCGGTCGCGCGCAGAATGCGAGTCAGCTCGGCGCTGGTCATCGGATCCCTGTCACGCAATTCTCATACGCATGCGCGCCAGGCTTCGTCAAGCCCTCCGGGTCATCCGGATCCGAATGTCAGCAGCCGGACACCGGCCCTGTCGGCCGTGCGGACGGTGCAGACAGCGGCGCGAGCGACGGCGGTGCATCCTCAGGTGTCGGCAAGCTGACAGCAGCCGTGTCAGCCAGGTGACTGACTGTAGCCTCGCCGTTCGGCACGCTCCTCTTGAACAGACGAGAGGAGAAAGTCGAGATGTCAACGTATCAGCGCCTAGCGTCGGCCTCCCTGGCGGCGGCCGTAGCCCTGGTGGTCGCGGCCTGCGGGCCCACGCCCGGGCCCGCGACTACCCCCACCCCGGAGCCCTCCAGCAGCCCCGCGTCCGGGCCCGCGACTACCCCCACCCCGGAGCCCTCCAGCAGCCCCGCGCCGCAGGCGAACGGCGCCTACCCCTACGCGCCTAAAGGCGTCACCTACACCGGCGACGAGGGCGCGGTGTACACGTTCAGCATCCCGGCAGGCGCCTACAGCCTGAACCAGCAGGCCTCGTACAACCCGGCCCTAGACCCCGGCGGCTCCGGCGACTGCCTGTTCGGCGGCGAGCTGGACTACCTGTCGGGCAGCGGCGGCACCATCCCGCTCGGCGACGGCAGCGTCCCGATCACGGCCATGTCGCCCATCGAAGGCCCCCCAAGTGAAGCCACCTACGCGGCCGGGAACTACCGGCTCTACATCTACCCCGAGACCACCTGCTCCTGGACGGTCGAGCTCTGGCCATAGCAGAGCACGGCGACCAGGGGCCAGGTGGCCACCCAATGCGTTCAGCGAGACGGGCGAGGGCAATCGCTAGAGCGTCGGTCAGGTCATGCCTGGCCGGTGCCGCGTCGTATTGCGGCGGGCGTTGTCACGCCGGATACTTGCGGTGTCCGGATGGCGGGCATTCTGGCCGCCGGGTAGTCTCGTTGCGCGTTCGCGCCGGGCCCAGTCCGGGGAGGCGAGCGCGGGACGGGCTTGCTGCTGGGGAGGCCTCGTGCGCGGTGATATGCCTGAGCATGCTGGCGGTCCGGATCGCCTGGGGGACATCAAGCTGGGGGACATCAAGATTGTCATCGGCCAGGGTGCGGACGCTGGGCCCAGCGGCGAAGGCCGGCCGGGTGTGGGTCCGGTGCGGGATCTTCCCTCGGGAACTGTGACGCTGCTCTTCAGCGATATTGAGGGGTCGACGGCGCTTTTGAGCCGTCTTGGTGACCGTTACGCGGCTGCACTGTCTGCTCAGCGCGTCCTGCTGCGCGACGCCCTCTGCAGGTACCGTGGCCGGGAGCTGGGGACCGAGGGTGACAGTTTCTTCGTGGTGTTCGAGTCGGCCGGTGATGCGGTCGGCTGCTGCGTGGAGGCCCAGCGCGCGCTGGCCGGCCATGACTGGCCCGGCGGCGACGCGGTCCGGGTTCGGATGGGCCTGCATTCGGGCGAGCCGGCCCGCTACGAGAACAGTTACATCGGCATGGATGTGCACCGGGCGGCGCGGATCGCGGCGGCCGCGCACGGCGGCCAGGTAGTGATGTCGGATGCGGCACGGCTGCTGGCGGCCTCCCGGCTGCCCGCCGGGGTGTCCGTCCGTGACCTGGGTTTTCACCGGCTGAAGGACATCGAGGCGGCGGAACATGTCTACCAGCTGGTCGCACCTGGCCTGCCGGATCGGTTCCCGCCGCTGAAGAGCCTGGGTGCCCAGGCCAGCCTGCCGGTATCGCTGACGCCGCTGGTCGGCCGGGACGCGGACCTGGGCCAGGCCTGCGCCGCGCTCACCGGGCCGGAGGTCCGGCTGGTGACGCTGACCGGCACCGGTGGTGTCGGCAAGACGCGGCTGGCGCTGGCGACCGCCGCCGCGCTGGGTCAGGCATTCCCGCACGGCGTTTTCTTCATCGCTTTGGCACCCGTCCGCGATGCCGGGGTGATGTGGAAGACCATCGCCAACGGCCTGGACGTCGGCGACGGCCCCGCCGCCGACGCGGTGACCGGGTACCTCGCTGATCGCCGCGCGCTGCTGGTGCTGGACAACCTCGAGCAGTTGGAAGGAGCCGCCGAAGTGGTGGCGGAGCTGCTCGCGGCGGCCCCGGGCCTGGTGGTGCTGGCGACGTCCCGGCGGCCGCTGCACCTGCAGGGCGAGCATGAACAGCCGGTGCCGCCGCTCGAGATACCCCGCGATGCCGACGTGGAGCAGGTGGCAGCCTGCGGCGCGCCGCGGCTGTTTCTTCAGCATGCGGCCATGGTCCGGCCGGGCTTCACCCTTACTCCGGCCAACGCCGCCGACATCGCGGCCATCTGCCGGCGCTTGGACGGGCTGCCGCTGGCTATCGAGCTGGCCGCATCCCGGGTTAGGCTGCTCGCACCCCGGGCACTGCTGGCCCGTCTGCGGCATAGCCTCGACCTCGCCGCCGCCAACGTCGGGCAGCCGTTGCGGCAGCAGACCCTGCGAAACACCATCGCCTGGAGCTATGACCTGCTGACCAGCGAATCCGCGGATGTCCTGTGCCGGTCCGGGGTATTCGCCGGGGGCTGCGACCTGGATGCGCTGGCGGCGGTCGCCATGGCCGAACACGACCAGGGGACCGAATCCGATCCGCTACAGGTGGCGGCCGAGCTGCTAGATGTCAGCCTGATCACCGTGACCGAAGGCGCGGACGGCGAGCCGCGGGTGGGAATGCTGGAGACGATCCGCCAGTACGCGCTGGAGCGCCTCGGGCAGGCCGGTGACCTGGACGACACCCGGCGCCGGCACGCCCAGTACTATGCCGTGTTCGCCGAGCGAGCGAGCGAGCAGCTGACCGGCCCAGCGGACCTGGCGGCACTGGACCGTCTGGAGGCCGAGCACGATAACCTGCGCGCTGCGCTGAGCTGGTCGCTGGAAACCCAGGCCGCAGACCGGGCCGGCGACGCCGAGCGGGCAGCCGCCGGCCTGCGGCTGGCCCAGGCGCTGGCCCCGTTCTGGTACCGCCATGGGCATGCGACCGAAGGGCGGCGGTGGCTGCAGCGGGCGATCGATCTCGCCGCCGATGATGGCGGAGCACCCTTGGCCAAGCTGGCGCACGGGCTGGGGATGCTGCTGGCGCAGCAGTGCGAGCTGGAGGCGGCGCTGCGGCTCTTCGAGCGCAGCCTGGCCATCTGGCGCGACCTCGGCGACCGGAACCAGCAGGCACGAGAACTCACCAGCCTCGGCGGCACCTATCGCCGTCTCGACGACCTGGACACCGCACGATCCCTGCTGGAGGACGGCGCCGCTATCTGCCGCCAGATCGGCAGCGAGTTCTGGCTCGCGAATGCCCTCACGTGCCTGGCCCAGGTGGAAAGCGCCGCGGGCGACTTCGACCGCGCCACGCAGGTACTGGAGGAGGCGCTCACGATCAGCCGCAAGCAGGGGAACACCCTGGGCGCGGCCCTCGCGCAGCAATCGCTGGTGGTGAACTGTCTGCTCGCCGGCCGCGCCCAGGAAGCCCGGGACCTGCTGTCCGGCATACTCGGCTATGTCGTCAGCTCCGGCGACACCGAGTGGCTGGTCGACGCCTTGGAGGTGTCGGCCGCCATCGCCGCGGAGCTTGGCGACTGCCTGCGGGCGGCCCGTCTCACCGGCGCCGCGGAAGCGGTCAGGCAGCTGGCGGGCATGCCGGCCACAGAAGAGGATGCGGCCCTACTTGAGCGGTTCCTGGCTCCCGTCCGCGCGACCATCGCACCCCAGGAGTGGGGCGCCGAGCTGGCCGCTGGCCGCGCGCTCACCCAGCAGGAGGCAGCCACGCTGCTCGTATCACCCATACCCAGCACATGACACGACCGGTACGTTCGGGATGATCTTTTTTCTTCCGAACGATCCGTGACTCACCCGCCGACCTCGCGGCGTTCATGCTCGACCACGGCGACGGTACCGGCCAGCCCGGGCTCGTCGAACACGCCAGCTGCGCGCCGTCGGCCGGCACACGCGGCTTATCTAGCTAGGCACCGATCACCGCGAACAAGTTGACGCCGGTCGCCTCGCGCTCGATGCTCATGCCGCTGCCGAGACCATCGAAGAGCCGGCGGAGGTCGTCGGCCGACCGGTGATAGAGCGGCCAGTTGAGGATCAGTTCCATGAACGGACGTGTCGGATTCGCGACATCGAAGTTCCCGATCACCGCGTGACCGCCCGGCGCGAGAGCATCCACGAGCCGCGTCCCCGCCGCGCGCACTGCCAGATCCTTCAGGTAGTCGAACAATCCCGCCGAATAGACAAGATCATAGGAGTCGTCGAGACCCTCCGTGATCACCGTCTTGATCGAGGTGTTGATGCACCTGAACGTCACCTCGACGTCGGCCTGCGCGGCAAGGGCCTGGATCCGGTCGCGCGCGTGCTCGAGCGCACTGGCGTCCTGGTCGAGCAGCGCGATCTCAGCGCGTCCTGCCGCCAGCAGCGCAGGATTCTTCCGAAGGATCAGCTGGAGCTCCATCGCCGGCCCGGCGGCGACCGACAGGATGCGCGCTGGCCGGTGACGCCCGCCGTGTGCGGCCGCCGCTTCGATCTTCTCCACCAGGTAATACGCCCGGGCGCGGACTGCCCGCGCGGCATCGCTGTCGAGGACGACACGACTCAGCGACCGGCCGAATAGCGTGCCGCCCAGGCTCTCATTGTTGTAGATCATGTTCATCATTTCGAAGTCACCGGCGTAGCCGAGCGGCTTGTGGAAGCAGCGCGCGGCGAATGGCGAGAGGTCGACGAGCGCGCCAAAGCGCTCATGGAAGTAGCGGCTCGCGACGCGCCACGTGGCAGGTGCCGCGAACCCGATCTGGCGCTCGAGCGCGCCAAGGCAGGGATCGACTGCATCGCGAAGGACAGACGCGATCAGCGACTCGGACGCGTAGTCGGTTCCGAGATCCCCGTCGCGGCCGGGCTCGACCGAGCGGAGCGCTCCTTGGAGACCTTGCATGCGGTCGCCGATCTCGAGAACCGCGTGGCGTGCAGACTCCGGAAGGATCGCGAAACCGGATTGGCTTTCCTCATAGCGGCCAAGCACCGACGCGATGCGCGGCGAGGACTGCTGGAAGGGCGGATACTGGGTCGCCAGCGGGACGATCGGCTTGGCCTGTTCAGCTGAGCGCATTACGGTTCCTCCGGTGTGAATTGCCGGTCTTGAATGACCAGCTGCCGTTAGCGTGCCGGACCGCCGTGCAGGCGTCAGTCACCCGGCTGACACAGAACCTGTCAGCTTGCCGACACCTGGGCTGTCAACGGCGCCCGGATTTGGGTGTTAGCAAGCTGACAGCGGCGGTGTCCCGGCAGCATCTCGCCGCGCAGGCCCGGGCAGCGCGCCGGGCACGCGATGACGGCGCGGCAGCCGCGCCACGGCGACGCGTGCTGCGACTGGTATGGCCCTTGCTCCCCGCGTAAGCGGGTACCCGGACAGCCGTCCGCTCACGGTCGCCCTCCGAGCGGAGCGCTTGCGCGCGGCGGCGGTTCATCCCCTCTCGACCGCCGGGACGCCCTCCGCTGCCGGAGTCGGCTCAGCGGGCTCAGCAGGCCTGGCGGGGTGGGCGGGCAGGAAAGCCGCGGCTAGCAGTGCGCCTGCCAGCGCGACGCCCCCGGCGACGAGGGCACCGACCGTGAGGCCCCGCAGGAACGCGTTCGTGGCGGCGATGCGCAGCGCCTGTGCGAGGGCAGGGTGGCCGAGGGTGGTGACGGTGCCGGCTGCCGTGTATGCCGCGCCAACGGACTGGTGGGCGATCGCGGCGACCTGCGGGGGCACGCCGGCCGGCAGGGTGGCGGCCAGGCGCGAGCCGTAGACCGAGGCGTAGACGCTGCCGATCACCGCCACGCCGAGCGTGCCGCCGATGAGCCTGGTGGAGTCGTTCACGGCTGATCCGACCCCCGCCATATTCCGCGAGATGGCACCCATGATCGACTCGGTCGCGGGTGCCGAGGTCAGGCCCATGCCGAGCCCGAAGACCACCATCTGGACCGCGATGGTGCCGTAGCTGAGCGTCGCGCTGGTGGTCGCGGCCACCCAGCCGTAGAACGCCGCCATCGCGACGAGCCCGATGGTGACTATGAGCTTGGTCCCCACCCGGATGGCGAGCTGGGTGCCGGCCACCGAGCCGATGCCCACCGACAGCGCGACCGGCAGCAGGCGGACGCCGGCGGACAGCGGCCCGTAGCCCCGGACGAACTGGAAGTACTGGGTGATGAGGAAGATGAAACCGAGCAGGGTGAAGAACGACACCGTGACCGCGCCGCTGGCGGCGCTGAACCGCATGTCGCGGAAGATCCGCACGTCGAGCATGGGGTGCCCGGCGTGCCGCTCCCGGACGATGAACGCGCCGAGCAGGACCGCCGACCCGGCGAAGCCCGCGAGGCTGCGGGCTGCGGTCCACCCGTACGCCGGTGCCTCGATGATCGTGTAGACCAGCAGCGCCATGGTCGCCGACGACAGCACCAGGCCGGGGCTGTCGAGGGCTGCCGCGTCCGGGTTCCGCGAGGCGGGGACGGCGGCCGCCGCGCCGAGTGCGGCCACTGCCGCGACTGGTGCCGTGGCGATGAAGATGCTGGCCCAGCTGAAGTGCTCAAGGAGCCAGCCGCCTACGATCGGCCCCATCGCGATGGCGACGCCGGCGATCGCGCCCCACAGGCCGATGGCGCGAGCCCGCTCCCTCCGCTCGGTGAACACGTTGGAGATCAGCGAGAGCGTCGCGGGGAAGGTCATGGCGGCGCCGAGCCCCATCACGGCCCTGGCCGCGATGAGCTGGGCCGCTGTCGTGGTGAAGCCGCCGGCCAGGCTCGCGGCCCCGACGACGGCGAGGCCGGCCAGCAGCATTCCCTTGCGGCCGAACCGGTCGGACAGGCTGCCGAAGGTAAGCAGGAGCGCAGCGAACACGAGGTTGTAGGCGTCGACGACCCACTGGAGCTGAGTGGTGGTGGCGTGCAGCTCACGGACCAGGGCAGGCAGCGCCACGTTCACCAGTGTGGTGTCGAGGTTGACGAGGAAGGCCGCGAGCAGCAGCGCGGCGAGGATCATTGGCTTCGATCTCATGGTTGACATACTCAAAGCATGACTTGAAAAAGTCAAGCTATAAAACTTGAAAGTCAACCACTGACCGGCTAGCCTGAGGGCCATGCGGAGTTATGGGCAGTACTGCTCGATCGCCAAGGCGCTGGACGTCGTCGGCGACCGGTGGACGTTCCTGATCGTCCGGGAGCTGCTGCTCCGCGGCGCGTGCCGGTACACCGACCTGAAGAACGGGCTGCCCGGCATCGCGACCAACCTGCTCGCGGACCGTCTTCGCGAGCTGGAGTCAGCGCGCCTTGTCCGGCGGGAAGAGGCCCCGCCGCCTGTCGCCACCACCTTGTTCCACCTGACCGAGGCGGGCCTGGAGCTGGACCCGGTGCTGCGAGCCATCGGCCTGTGGGGGGTCAGGTTCATGGCCCAGCCCGCGGACAATGATGAGTTCCGCGGCCACTGGTTCATCTTCCCGGTCTCGTACTTCCTGCGCGACCGTGATCCCGGCGGCCCGCCCGCGACGATCGAGCTGCGGGCCGCCAGCGATCCCGTGGTCATCGAGGTGTCTGGCGGCTCGGTCCGCACGAGGCTGGGCACGGCCGCGTCACCGGACCTCGTCCTGGCGGGCGAGCCGCAGCTCATCATGGCGCTGCTGTCCGGCCACCGCACCGTCGCCGAGGCGGCGGACCTCGGCCTGGAGATCAGCGGCGACGACAGCGTGCTTCTGCGCGTCCTGCCGGGCTCGCCAGCTTTCAGCCTTCCCGGCCCCGGCCCCGAGGGGAACCAGCCATGACAACCAGCCAGGTCACCATCCAGTATTCGACCGGCCTGTCCCGGCAGGGCATCGAGGAGGCCCTCATCGCCGCGGGCAAGGACCTCAGCCAGCTCGGCCCGGCCGACCTTGGCCCGCTGGAGGACTTCCACACGCTGGGCCGGATCGCGACCGGCCAGCTCGCCGAGCTCGCCGCGATCACCAGCACGGACCGCGTGCTCGAACGCCGGCACCGGGATCGGCGGGACGGCCCGCTTCCTCGCCGCCCGGCAGGGCTGCGCGGTGACCGCCATCGACCTGACCGAGGAGTACTGCGAGACGGCCCGCTGGCTCAACCGGCTCGTCGGGCTTGACGCGAAGATCTCCGTCCAGCAAGGAGACATCACCGACCTGCCGTTCGACGACGCCACCTTCGACGTGATCATCAGCCAGCACGTCCAGATGAACGTGGCCGACAAGGCCCGCGTCTACGCCGAGGCCCGCCGCGTGCTCGTCCCCGGCGGCCGGCTCGCGCACTGGGACATCGTTCTCGGGGACCCCCGGTGACCTCTGCTACCCGCTGCCCTGGGCCGACCGGCCAGAGCGGAGCCATCTCGCCTCGGCTGGCCGGCTCCGCGCCGCCATCGAGAGCGCCGGGCTCACCATCGAGCACTGGAACGACCTCACCGAGCCCGCGGCCGCCCTGATGCAGGCCGTCATCTCCCGCCCCGCGGAGCCACTCGGGCTGCACGCCTTCGTTCCCGACTTCGCCGCGAAGGCCGCGAACCTCACGCGCGGACTGGCCTCCGGCCACCTCCACGCCATCCAGGGCGTCGCGCTCGCGACGGGCTGATCCGGCCGGAATTCCAACCCTCCGTTACAAAGCGGCCCGCGCCCCTGGCCCACGCACCCCCTGTCGTGCCGGGTTCCCGCTAGACTCCCTTCCGTTCGCGAAGGAGCTCGCCGCATGACCGCCAGCACGTACGCCGGCTCCCTGGGCACGTTTCCCGGCGCGACGGGCTGGAGCTTGCCTACCGCTGGACCGGGGAGGGCCGCCCTCTCGTGCTGCTGCACGGGTTCACCGGCAGCGGGCTGCAGTTCCTCCAGCACGGCCCGGCGGCCGCCCTCGCCAGCCATGGCTACCGCGTCATCGTCCCGGACTTGCGGGGTCACGGCGACAGCGCGCGGCCGCACGACCCCGCCGCCTACCCGACGACGGCCTCGCGCTGATTGATTTCCTTCAGCTGCGCGACTACGACCTCGGCGGCTACTCGCTGGGCGGGCGGATCGTGCTGCGGATGCTCGCCCGCGGCGCCCGGCCGGGCTCACGCGATCATCGGCGGCCAGGGGCTTGACGCGCTCGGCGGCCCGACCAGCCGCACCGGCGGGCACCGTCGCGCGCTGACGGCCATCGTCAGCGGGGACCGCCTGGAGCCGGGGTCACCGGAGGCGATGCAGGCGGACTGGCTCGCCCAGTCCGGTGCCGGTCCCCGGGGCGCTCCTGCACGTCCTTGACACGTTCGTCGGGACCCCGGGCACCGCCCTGGCCGAGATCGCGGCCCCCGCGCTGGTGGTGGCCGGCGATCGGGATGAAAGGCAGGCGGAGGAGCTCGCCGCGGCGCTGCCCGGTGCCCGGTACGTTCAGGTGCCAGGCAACCACTTCACCGCGCTGCTCAGCCCGGAGCTCGAAGCCGCGATCCTCGCGTTCCTCGCGCAGTCACCACGATGACAGAACCGCAGTTAGTTAAGAAGTACGTTTAAACTCGGCCGCCATAACGGGACTGGTCGGGATTGCCAGCTCCAGTTGCGGTCCTTCAAGGAGCCAGTCGATGTCGACCTCCTCGCCGCCGACGTTTGTGGTGTCCCACTGGCCGCTGAGCAGCAGGGTGTGGATCAGCGGGCCACTGAGCGTATCCAGGTGCGCCTTCAGCGTGGCGTCGTCGGGCATGCCCTTGATGCGCGTCGCCAGGCGGTCCCGGATCTGGATCATCCGCCGCAGTAGCGCCTCGAGGTCGGCATCCCGGTCGAAGGCCCCTTCCTCGCCGTCCGCGATCGTGCCGGCAATGATGTCCTTGATCGCACGGAAGTTGCCATCGTCGTCGGCAGTGACCATCTGCAGCCACGCCCGGCTCTTGTGCCGGTACTGCAGCATGGACATCACGGCCTCATGCCGGACGAAGTCCGCGTCCCGCAGCGGTGCGCCCTTCCGGGTCCTGGATAGGCAGCGAGCCAGGGAGATGGCCGACGCCAGCCCGCTGTTCAGGCCGCGCCCGGGCCAGAAGTGGATGGCGTTGGCCGCGTCACCAAGCAGGAAGCCGAAGGTCCCCGGCGTCTTCGGGGTGCGCGGGAACAGCCGGACCGAGAACCGCGGCCGGTGCACCATGTTCAGCTGGAAGCCGGTCACGGCGGTCAGGTTCTCTGGCGGGACGCCGAACAGCGCGAGTCCTTCCTCCACCCGCGACCAGAACGCCGACTCACGCAGCAAGGCAGGCAGGAACAAGGTGTGGTGCGTGCCGCAGACGAACTCGCCGTGCGAGGACCGCTCCAGCAGGCAGGGCTCGGACTGTATGCACCCGGTGAACGTTTGCCTGACCGGGTTGATCCCGACTGCTTCCTTCGCCTCCTCGTCGGTGAGCCGCATGTTCAGGAATCCCTCGCCGTTCAGCGAGTTCAGCAGGAACCGGTTCTGCGCAACGGTCAGCAGGACCGCCATCGGGTCAGGCAGCAGCGACTTCACTCGCAAGCCGAGCACCAGGTCGGAGACCTGCTCACCGTCTAGCCCGTAGAGGGTGTAATCAGCCGCCCCGAACTTGCCTTTGAAGTGTGAGAAGGTGCGCGACCTGCTGCCCTCGCAAATCGCCAGGACGTGCTGCGTGGATATCTCGTCATGGGCCGCCTCGGCGTCGAACGGCTCGGGGATCAGCTCGATCTGGGCGTGCTTGAGGTTGGCGAGGTCGAGCAAGCGGTCCTCGATGTGGGCGATGCGGATGTTGCGAGGACCGAGGTCACGGATCGAGTCCGGACCCTTCGGCCACATCTCCGTGTAGTGGCCTGGGGTGAAGAGGCGGTCCTGGATCTCCTGCGGGAGCTTGAGGAACTGGCGGCTCTGGATGGTCACGACCTGCTGACGCCGGACGTTGCCCTCCGCCGGTCCCTTCCACACGACCCGGGCGCCGTCGCGTTTCCAGCGGCCGTTGTAAATCCGGATCGCGACCCGCGGTCCCATCAGGTCTACCAGGAGCAGCGCGAAGGCCAGGCCGACCGGGCCGCCGCCGCTGACGGTGACCCGCAGGATGGACGCGGGGTCGATCGGCTCGGGTGGCGGGGGCAGGTGGACGGTCGTGTCACGCGCATCCGCCTTCATTTCGAAGCTGAACCTGTGGTCCGCGATCGCGATCTCGTCACCCGGCCGGAGATGGTGGGTGGTAATGGCGGCACCGTTCACCCGGGTGCCATTGCTGCTGCCCCGGTCGGCGATGACGTACCCGTCGGCCTCCTGGCGAAGCTCGGCATGCAACCGGGATACCAGGGGATCGTCGAGGACGATGTCGTTGTCCTCGCCACGGCCGAACGTGACCGGCGCGCCGCCGATCACGAAGCGCCTGCCAGCCAGGTCACCGTGCAGTCCCACAACCGTAGCTCTCACCGCGCCATCTCCCGTTCACGTCGGTCGAACCACGTGACGCCCCCCGCCATCATGGCATAGCGGCCTCCGCACCCGTCTATGCTTTCCAATCCTCTCTTGTTCGTCAATATCCACGGGTATTGACCATTTCTGGCGAGATTTGGCGGAACGTGCAGAGCGAGTCCACTCCCAGCCAATGGTGGAAATTGGTGCGCTTTGCATCGTTATTGTGAGAATGCGGCAAGCACGCTAATCGGTTCGCACCACTAGCCTCGATCGTTTCGTGCGCCCAGCAGAGCAGGAGGCAATGCCGCTTAGCAACGGTTGATCTTGGTCGGTCGCCGGCTCCCCTTACAGTAAGCCTGCGCTGCGCAAATTCGGACATTAAAGGCATAACGGGCCAGTGCGCTACAGAGCGTAACCGTTTCGCGCGCCCCGCTGCGGACTCCCGGCGCGGCCGGCCATGACGGCGAAGAGTTTTCGGCGCTATGGAATGATTTACTTACGTTGAGAAAAATGTTTTCGAGATCATGGCGCTAGCTCATCAATCGGCAGTCACGGACGGTTATAGTGGCGGCGGACGCGTCCCGGGGAGCGCCCCGGAAGCCATGATCAGCTTGGGCTAAGCGCCCTGTAAGGGGGAGCGACGATGCGGCCGGTAGGGGGAATGGGCAGATGTGTCTGATCTGCCAGCGAGTATGGGCGTTTCGGGGTCATCTCGCCAGGTGTCAATGTCATTCGGCGAAGGGATTCGGACCCCCGTTGGCCGTCGGACCCCTGAACCCCGGCCGCTAGCGCAGGCCCGCAGACGCGGCGCATGTCCGGCCATGAGTCGGCCGCGGTGCTGGGCTTGGCGGTAAGACAATCGGCGGCAATAATTGAAAGCACAACGGTCCGGGAGACCGAGGCGGGGGGAGAAGGCGCGTGACCGAGCTTGATGAGTCCGCGACCGGAACAGCCGACTACGACATCACACCGCTTCTCCAGCCGCTCCGGATTCGCCGCCTTCAGCTGCGGAACCGGTTCGTCATGCCGGGCATGCAGCGCTACTGGTGCGTTGACGGCGCCCCGGACCATCGGCTGCGCGAGTACTACCGCCGCCGCGTGCTGGGCGGCGCTTCACTGGTCGTCTCTGAGTCGTGCGCCATCGATCATCCGAGCGCCACGAAGAACCCGACGTTCGCGCGGATCTCGCCTGACACGCGCGATGCGTGGCGAGCATGCGTGGCCGGTGTCCACGAGGCCGGCGGCGCCATGTTCCTGCAGCTCTGGCACCAGGGCGCGGTCAACTACGGCGGCGACGCGGACACCAACCCGGCATTCGTCGCGCTGAGCCCGTCTGGTCTCTCGCATCCGGGTGAGTCGTTCGGCCGCGCCGCCACGGAGGCTGAGCTGAGCAGCATCAAGCGCGCCTTCGTCCAGGGGGCGCTTGACGCCGCGGAGATCGGCGCCGACGGCGTGGAACTCCACTCGGCCCACGGCTTCTTGCTCGACCAGTTCCTGTGGCCGGGGACCAACCTGCGCACCGACCGCTACGGTGGACCGGCGATCACCGACCGCGCGACGTTTGTCGCCGAGGTGGCCGAGGCGGTGCGCCAGGCAACCGGGCCTGACTTCGTCATCTCCGTCCGCATTTCCCAGTGGAAGGAGTCAGACTACGATGCCAGGATTGTCGAGGAGCCCGGCCAGCTCGGGCAGCTGGTCGCCATGCTGCGCTCGGCGGGAGCGGACATCTTCCACGTGTCGACGCGACGGTTCTGGGCACCCGAGTGGGATGGCTCGGACCTCGGCCTGGCGGGCTGGGTGAAGTCGTTCACCGACGCGCCAGTCATCGCCGTCGGCAGCGTGGGCCTCGACATCGACGTGATGGCCTCGCTGAATGGCGAGGAAGCCCAGCAGACCGGCGCAAGCAGGATCGACGAGCTAGTGCGCCGTTTCCAGCGCGGCGACTTCGATCTGGTCTCGGTCGGCCGCAGTCAGATCGGCGATCCGGAGTGGGTCGCGAAGATGACGCATCACCGGGTCCCCGACATCAGGGCGTTCCGCGCTGGCGACCCCTGGCTCAGCCACGACGTGGTGACGACGTAACGGGCTCGCGCTCCACCTTGACCCGCCCAACAGTGATCTTCCACGGCAAGGCGCTAACGGCAGGGCCCTAAGGGAAGACCCGCGATTGTACGCTCCCACGCAAGAGCCCGATTCGTTTGGCCGACTAATGTTCTCGGTGCGCGATTATTGCCCCGACGTAGGCGCCGATCTCCGCACACAGCTGTGACAGTGAGACCTTGATCACGCCGGCTGTCCGCGATACGTTCTGCTTCAGTCGAGCAGGGCGAAGATCAAGAAGATCAACTTGTACCGGCTCGGGGGGCCTTTCTCTGCAAAGGAGCGGTAAAGGACCATGTTTAGACCTAAGCGCGCGCACATCGTTGCGTGCGGAGTAGCAGTAGCCGCGATGGCGGTACTGATAGGCGGCTGCAGTTCGAGTTCGTCGTCGACCGCTTCGACCTCGAACACATCGGCGGCGTCGTCACCCGCTTCGGCCTCGAGCACACCGGCGGCGGCCGGGTCGACCCGGATGGCGATCTTCTATTACAACCCGAGCCCGTATGGGATCGCGTCGCTGAAGGGTGCGCAGGAGGAGGCCGCGAAGCTGGGCGTCCAGCTCGACGCCTTCGACGCCAACAACAACCCGCAGCTGCAGTCCACGCAGATCCAGGACGCGATCACCACCGGCAAGTACAAGGCCTTCTGGGTCTGGGGTCTCGATGACGTCGCCCTCACACCGATCATCAACAAGGCGCTCGCCGCTGGCATCAAGGTCGCGTGTGCCGACTACACGTGGGGCACGCTGACAGAGCAGAACGTCCTGACAGCCAGCCCGACCTGCCTCACGACCGTCGGCCAGTCGATCGGCGCGGAGTCGACGAACCTGGAGCTCGCGATGAACGCGGCCTGCACGAAGCAGGTAGGAAGCGGCCACTGCAACATCGCCTTCCTGCCGGGGCTCGCCAACTACCCGACTGACACGGTTCGCGAAAACGCGATGACGGCGTACTACAAGGGGAAATCGAATTACACGTTCACCCTGATGCCGCCCGGCAACTATGACGAGGCGGACTCGGAGTCCGTCGCCCAGACGTTCTTCACCGCGAACAAGAACATCAACGTGTTCGCGACGTTCGGTGACCAGATGGCGGCCGGGACGATGACCGCGCTGAAGCTGGTCGGCGGCTACACGCCCGGCAAGAACATCGCGATCATCGGGTACGGCGGCGCGCAGGAGATCGTCAATGAGGTCAAGACCGGGACGGTCTACGCCACCCTCGGCCTGTACCCGGTCTCTGAGTCGCTGCTCGGCATCCAGTACCTGTACGACGCGGTGAACGGGAAGTCGGTGCCGACCCTAGTCAACATCCTCAACCCGGACACCCGTCCGGCGATCATCGACCAGGCGTTCCTGACCGCGCACCCGAACTTCGTGCCGGACTGGACGCTCGAGGGCAACCCGGGGTGAGTTCAGCGGCGGTCGCGCGGCTTCGGCTCGTCTCGATCGGCAAACGGTACTCCGGCACCAAGGCGCTCGACAACGTCAGCGTCGAGGTTGCCGGAGCTACCGTGCACGCGCTCGTCGGGGCGAACGGCGCCGGGAAGTCGACGCTCGGGAAGATCGTGGGAGGCGTGATCCGCCCCGACGACGGACAGCTGTTCGTCGACGACCGGCCGGTCCGCTACACGAGCCCGCGCGAGGCGCGCATCGACGGGATCGCGACGATCTCGCAGGAGCTCTCGCCGGTGCCGCACATGAGCGTGATCGAAAACATCTTCTTCGGCATCGAGCCGCGTCGCTACGGGATGGTCCAGCGGCACCGGATGCGTACGCAGTACGAGGAGCTCGTTTCAGAGTGGGGTTTCGAGCTCGACGCAAACGCCAAGGTCGGCACCTTGCGCACCGCTGACAAGCAGAAGGTCGAGATCCTGCGCGCGGTCGCGTGCGATGCGCGCGTGATCGTGATGGACGAGCCGACCTCGTCGCTGACCAGCGTCGAGACCAAGACGCTCCACCGGATGATCCGCACCCTGCGCGAGCGCGGCAGGACGATCGTCTACGTGAGCCACTTCCTCGACGAGGTGCTCGAACTCGCCGACACGGTGACGGTGCTGCGCAGCGGGCGCCTCGTGCGGACGGCGCCGGTGGCGGAGGAGACTGAGGAGAGCCTCGTCGCCGGGATGTTCGGTGCCGCGGCGGAGGCGGAGTACTTCGAGAAGCAGCAAGGCTCGACGGCACCGGTGGTCCTGGACGTGTCCGGCCTGTACCGCAAGGGCGTGCTCAGGGACATCTCGCTGCAGATCCGGGCTGGCGAGATCGTGGGCCTCGCCGGCCTTGTGGGCAGCGGCCGCACCGAGCTCGCCCGCGCGATCGCTGGTGCCGATCCGATCGATAGCGGCACGATCGCCGTCGACGGCACCGGGCGCCGCATCCGCTCGCCCGCGGATGCGATCGCGGCCGGGATGGCGTTCCTGCCCGAGAGCCGCAAGGATGACGGGTTGTTCCTGGAGCTCTCCCTCGCGGCGAACACGACATTCGCGGATTTGCGCTCCGTCGCCTCGCGATTCGGAGTCCTGCGCCTCGCCCTCGAGCGCGGGAAGGCGAGCTCGCTCCTGAACTTGCTGTCGGTCGAGCCGCCGGCCCCGTCAGCGAAGGCGGCAAACCTCTCCGGCGGCAACCAGCAGAAGGTCCTGTTCGCACGCTGGCTGTTCCGCAACCCGCGCGTGCTGATCCTCGACGAGCCGACGCGCGGCGTCGACGTCGCGGCGCGCGCGGCGATCCACCGCCTCATCAACAACCTGGCCGCCGAGGGCACCGCCGTGCTGCTGATCTCGTCGGAGATCGAGGAGGTGCTCGGGCTCGCCCATCGCGTGCTCGTGATGCGCCGCGGATCGATCACTCGCGAGTTCGGCGTTGACCCGCCGATAGATGCCGTCATGGAGGCCGCGTTCGGCCTTGGAGGGAGAACTATCGCATGAACGCGCAGCCGTCCGACCCTGTGGCCGGGGGTCCGGCCGTGGCAGGGGACCCCGTCAGCGCAGACGGGATCGCCGTTCCGCGCATGCGCTCGCATCGCCGGATCACGGCCCAGCACGTCCGCGACTACGGCATCGTCGTCTTCGCCATCGCGCTCTTCATCTACTTCTCGGTCGCCTCGTCCGTCTTCTTCACCTCGCAGAACCTCCTCAACATCCTCTTCCAGAACGCGACCGTCGGCATCGCCGCCTGCGCCGTCACCTTCACGATCATCGGCGGCAACTTCGACCTCTCGCTCGGGTCAATCTTCGTGCTGAGCGAGGTGCTGGCCGCATGGGCCGCCGTCCACTGGGGGGTGTGGTGGGCGTTCCCCATCGCGATCGTCTCCGGCGTGGTAATGGGGCTCATCAACGGGCTGCTGGTGACGAAGCTGCGCGTGAACGCATTCCTCGCCACGCTCGCGACCGCCCTCACGTTCGGCGGCATCGCCGTCGGAGTGACCAGCGGGGGCCTGCTGATCACGCCGACGAGCAGCGTGTTCACGTTCCTTGGCCAGCACCGGGTCGCTGGCATCCAGTACCCCGTCATCATCTTCGCCGTCGTCGCGATCGTCCTCCAGCTCGTCTTGGCATACACGGTCTTCGGCCGCCACCTCTATGGCGTCGGCGACAACCGCAACGCGGCGCGGCTGTCGGGCATCAAGGTTGACCGGACCGTGATCATCACCTTCGTGATCACCGGCGCCGCCTGCGGCCTCGCCGGCCTGATCAACGCTTCGACGACCGGGTCGGGGTCGAGCGATACGAGCGGTCTGGGCGGCTCATTGGCGCTGCTCGCGATCGCCGGCGTGGCGCTCGGCGGCAGCAGCATCTTCGGCGGAGTCGGCTCAGTCTGGCGCACGGTCCTCGGTGTGCTGATACTAGGCATCATCACGAACGGCTTCGACCTGCTCGCCGTTCCGGACTACTGGCAGAACATTGTCCGCGGGATTCTGATCATCCTCGCGGTCTCGATCAGCTTGGTCGTCGACCGCCGTTGAGCCGTAGGACGGCATGACAGGCCCGCTGACCGGCCTGCGGGTCCTCGACTTCGGACAGTACGTGGCCGGCCCGCTGGCTGCCGTGCTGCTCGCTGACCAGGGTGCCGATGTCATCCATGTCGACCCGCCCGGCGGGCCGCGCTGGGCAGGTGACGCGGACGCGTTCTTCAACCGCGGCAAGCGCCGGGCGATCCTGGACCTGAAGCGGACCGACGGACTAGCCGCCGCGCGCCGCCTCGCCGCCAGCGCCGATGTCGTGATCGAAAACTTCCGGCCGGGCGTGCTGACTAGGCTCGGGCTTGACCTGGACGCGATCCGGCAGGTGAGCCCCGCCCTCATCACGTGCTCGCTGCCCGGTTTCGGTACCGGTGATCCGCGCGCCGCGATGCGCGGCTACGAGGGCGTCATCGCCGCCGCGACGGCGAATTGCGCGCCACGGGTCGGCGAGGAGCCGCCGGGCTGGGACTGGGAGCGGCCAACGTACTCGGCCCTGCCGCTTGCCTCAAGCTTCGCCGCATACCTGGCGGCCGTCGCCGTCGTGATGGCGCTGATCGCGCGGCGGCGCACCGGGCGGGGCCAGCGGGTCGAGGTGCCGTTGTTCGACGCGATGTTCACCCTCATCGGGCACAACGGCGCGTACGCGAACGAGCGCGGGCCGCGTCAGCCGCGGGCCATCCACACGCGCGGGTCGGGCGCGTTCCGCTGCAAGGATGGCCGGTACGTGCAGTTCGACACCTCGAGCGCCCGGCACCTGCCCTGGTTCGCCCGGGCGGCTGGCCTGCTCGGGCGCTTTGACGCCGGGCTTCTTGACCTGTCGAGCAACGCGCGCCCGGAGGTCAACGAGCGCCTGCACGCCCGGCTGCGAGAGGAGTTCCTGACCCGCACCGCAGCTGAGTGGGAGGAGATCGGCAACAGGGCCGGCGCCGCCATCGGGTTCATCCGGACGCCCGCCGAGTGGATCGGCACTGAGCACGCCCGCCGTACGCACGCGGTCGCGCGCGTGACCGACCCCGAGCTCGGAACCATCTGGTGCGCGGGCGTGCCTATCGCGCTGAGCGACTTCCCCGACCCTGACGTGCGGCCACGCCGCCCGGCCGGGGCGGACACCGCGGCCGTCCTCGCCGAGCTGGCAGGGTCGCCGCCCCCGGCCGGGCCAGCGCGCGAGCCCGTCGCCGGGTCCGAGCCTGGCCTGGCTCAGCCGCTCAGCGGGATCCGGGTGCTTGACCTGGGCCTGGCGCTGGCGGGTCCGACAGCGGGGCGGATCCTCGCCGAGTTCGGCGCGGACGTCGTGAAGATCGGCAACCCCGCCGCCGGCGTCGGCGGCTACCTCAACCGGGGCAAGGAGTCGCTGCTCCTCGACCTCGGCACGCTAGCCGGCCAGGAGGTGTACTGGCGGCTGGTGGACCGCGCCGACGTCGTGCTGGAGAACTTCTCGCCCGGCACCGCCGGGCGGCTCGCCATCGGCTACGACGAGGTTCCGGGCCCGCCTGCCGGAAGCCGTTTACACCTCGATCAGCTGCTACGGCCTCGGCGGCCCGTGGACGCAGTGGCGCGGCTGGGAACGCCAGGGCCAGGCGGTGACCGGGATCATGGAGCGTACCGAGCTGCCCTCGGTGCTTGGCCCGTACAACATCGTCGACATCGGCACCGGCATCCTCGGCGCGTTCGCGACGGCGCTCGCGCTCTACCACCGGCAGTCGACCGGCCGGGGCCAGCTCGCCAGCGCCTCGCTCGCCCAGACCGCCACTTACCACCAGGCCGCGTTCATGTTCGACTTCCCGGGCTACCAGCCCACCGAGCCGCGCGGCTACTTCACGCTCGGCGAGGGTCCGCTCCAGCGCTACTACCGGGCCGCCGACCGGTGGTTCTTCCTCGGCGCCCGGCCCGAGGATGTCCCGGCCCTGGCCACAGTGACGCGGACGCCGGACGTCGCGCGCCGCACAGGCGCGGCGCTTGAAAAAGCCCTCGAGGCCGCGTTCGCGACGGGCAGCGCGCAGGACCTGGTTGCCCGGCTGGCCGGCGCGGGCATCGCCGCGCACGTGGCCACGCCGATCGCCGAGCTGATGGTCGACCCGCTGGTCCGCGCCCGCGGGCTGAGCGTGACCCAGGAGGTGGCGGGAGTCGGGAGCTGCACGATGCCGGGCGTCTCGCCGCGGCTGTCCCACACCCCCGCGCTGCCTGGCCATCCGCCACGCCGGCCCGGCGAGGATGCCAGGCAGGTCCTCGCCTCGGTTGGCATGGCAGACCGCCTCGACGCGCTCGAACGCGGCTGGGTGGTACGGGCTACTGACCTGCCGGCGGCATGGCCGTGACGCCGCTAGCCAGCGAACCTGAGCGGAAGGAAGGAACAACACCGTGCATCGCAGCGAGACAAGGTTTCTGACAACGCACACGGGCAGCCTGATTCGCCCGGACACGCTGGTCAGGGAGCCAGCGCCGGACGCCGACGCCGGCACGCGCGCCGACTACGAGCGCGCGCTTACGGCGGCGGTCGCCGACGTGGCCGCCCGGCAGCTGGACATCGGCCTGGACGTGGTGAACGACGGCGAGTTCGGCAAGTCAAGCTGGTCGGGGTATGTGCTGGCCCGGGTCACTGGTTTCGAGATCCGCGAGGACCAGCTCAAGCCGCTGGACTGGCTCGGCAGGGACCGGGAGCGGTTCAAGGGCTTCTTCACGGACAACCCGGAGATGCCGACCGCGCTGACTGGCGCTCCCGCACAGGTGTGTGTCGGGCCGGTCAAGTACACCGGCCATGAGCTGATCGGCCGCGACCTGGCCAACCTGAAGGCGGCCACGGCCGGCCACCCGGGACGCGAGGTCTTCTTCACCAGCGTGGCGCCGGCGAGCATGGCGTATCAGGGCGTGAACGAGTACTACAAGACCGAGGAAGAATACGTCTACGCCATGGCCGAGGCACTGCGGCAGGAGTACCTC
Organism: uncultured Actinomycetota bacterium; assembly: GCA_963771985.1. Classification (GTDB taxonomy): domain Bacteria; phylum Actinomycetota; class Actinomycetes; order Streptosporangiales; family Streptosporangiaceae; genus Trebonia. The sequence continues at coordinate 254,838 of CAVYVO010000001.1, forward strand.
GCCATCCACGCGGCGGGGTACATCCTTCAGGTCGACGACGCGGTGCTGGCCAACATGTACGACTACCTCGTCCAGCAGGGGGAGGAGGCCTACCGGCGCTGGGCGCAGCTGCGCGTTGATGCGCTGAACCACGCGCTCGCCGGCATCCCGGAGGACCGGATCCGCTATCACGTTTGCTTCGGCAGCTGGCACGTCCCGCATGTGGCCGACGCGCCGCTCGAGGCGCTCATCGACCTCATCCTGCAGGTGAACGCCGGCGCGTACTCCATCGAGGCCGCGAATCCGCGGCACGAGTGGGAGTGGGAGGTATGGGAGCGGACGAAGCTTCCGGACGGCAAGATCCTCATCCCCGGTGTCATCACCCACCACACGACCACGGTCGAGCACCCGCGGCTGGTCGCCCAGCGGCTCGAGCGGTTCGCCAGGATCATCGGCCCCGAGAACGTCATCGGCGGTGCTGACTGCGGCTTCGCCCAGACGTCCACCATCAGGCGCACGCACCCCGAGGTTGCATGGGCGAAGTTCGGCTCCCTGGTCGCCGGCGCACAAATTGCGTCGCGACGGATTTGGGGTTCATGACGACGCAATGGAGCGCGTAACGGATTGGACTCCTATTCAGGAGCCGGATGACGCGGAGAGGAGATCACCATGACGGTGCAAGGGCAGGCCAGGGCTAGTGAGGTTCCGGACCGGGGCGTCCCAGGCGTGATGTCCGGCAAGACGCCGGGCGTGCGGGAAACGCCGCCCCCGGGGCCGGGCGAGCTGCGGCAGACACCGCAGGAAATCGAGGGACCTTACTTCCGGCTGGGTGCCCCGAATCGGTCAAACCTGCTGGAACCCGGTGACAAGCCGGAGATCATCCTCACCGGCCGGGTCCTGAACGAGAAGGGCACGCCCATCTCGGGCGCGCTCGTGCACTTCTGGTCCTGCGACAAGAACGGGGACTACGACGCGGTCGGCTACCGGTACACCGGCTACGTGGTAGCCGACGAGGCGGGCCGCTACGAGGTTACCTCAATCATCCCCGGCTCCTACCAGCCGCGCAAAGCCAAGCACTTCCACGTCAAGGTGCAGGGGATCAGCAGGCCGATCACCACACAGCTCTTCATCGAGGGTGAGCCGGGCACCACCGACGACGACTACTACCACCCCGAGCTGCTCGTGCCCTGCACGGTCGACGAGGACGGTGTCAAGCACGGCACCTACGACTTCGTCATCAAGCAGTTCACCGAGGAGCAGAACGTCACCCCGGAGACCCTGGCAGCCGTGGTGTGACCGCGCCGCGAGGCCGCACATCGTCTAACGAAGGGCAGGGGAGCGGCGCGTGACCATCCGCGGTAAGGCCCACATCGCCGGTGCTTACGAGCACCCGGACCGCAAGATTCCCGACAAGTCGATCGCGCAAGTACACGCGGAGGTGGCACTCGGCGCGCTGGCCGACGCTGGCCTGTCGCTGGCCGACGTCGACGCGTACTTCTGCGCCTCCGACGCGCCTGGGTTCGGGCCGGTCTCGATGGCCGACTATCTCGGGCTGAGGCGGCTGCGCTATGTGGACTCGACGGAGACCGGCGGCTCGTCCTACCTGGTTCACGTCGGTCACGCCGCCGCGGCCATCGCCGAGGGAAAGTGCCGTATCGCCCTCATCACGCTCGCCGGGCTGCCCAGGTCGCAGCGGATACCCCGGACGTCGGCGCTGGCGCTGGCGCCGGAGGCAGCGTTCGAGCAGCCGTTCGGGCCGACGAAGGCGTTGATGTACGCGCTGGCGGCGCGGCGGCACATGTATGAATACGGCACGACGAGCGCCCAGCTGGCGGCGATCAAGGTGGCGGCATCACAGCACGCGCAGCACAACCCGAACGCGATGCTGCGCAAGCCGGTGACGGTTGCGGAAGTACTGGAGTCGCCCATGATCAGCGACCCGCTGCACCGGCTGGATTGCTGCGTGATCAGCGACGGCGGCGGCGCGCTCGTCGTGGTCGCACCGGAGGTAGCCAGGGATCTGCCCCGGCAGACCGTCAAGGTGCTGGGCCACGGCGAGTCGCCGAAGCTCACGGACAACGGCCGCATCGACCTGACCTACACCGGCGCGGTGTGGTCCGGGCCGCGGGCATTCGAGGAGGCGGGCGTGACGACCGGCGACATCGACTACGCGTTCGATCTACGACTCCTTCACGATCACGGTGCTCCAGACGATCGAGGATCTGGGCTTCTGCGAGAAGGGTAAGGGCGGCGCGTTCGTGGCCGGCGGCTCGCTCGAGGCGCCGCACGGCAGGCTGCCTTTCAACACCGACGGCGGCGGCCTGTGCAACAACCACCCGGTGAACCGCGGCGGGATGACGAAGGTGATCGAGGCGGTCCGGCAACTGCGCGGCGAGGCCAACGGCCCGGTGCAGGTGCCCGACTGCGAGATCGCGCTCGCTCACGGCAACGGCGGGTCGCTAGGTACCCGGTCGGCCGCCGCGACGCTCATCCTCGGCCGGGAGGACGCATGAGCACGCAGGCCCGGCCCCTGCCCGCGCCCGCGCCGGCGGTCAACCCGGAGACGAAGGAGTTCTGGGCCGCGACGGCGGAGGGCAGGCTGCTGCTGAAGCACTGCCTGGACTGCGGCAGCGTGATCTGGTACCCGCGCGTGATCTGCCCGGAATGCTCGAGCCTGGCCACCGAGTGGTTCGAGGCGTCTGGCCGCGGGCGCGTTTACAGCTACATGGTCAACCACCGCGCCGAGGGCGCTTATCAGGACTCCGCGCCGTTCGTGCTGGCCTACGTCGAGCTCGACGAGGGCCCGCGGATCATGACGAACATCGTCGGGGCCGACGGCGCTGATCTCGCCATCGGCCTGCCGGTCGAGGTTGTGTTCCACGACACAGGAGACGGCAGCGCCCTGCCCAGGTTCCGGCCAGCGGAGCCCGCGCCCGTGCCGCCAGCTAACGGAAGGACATAGCACGATGCGAGGGGACACGACGGCGCCGCGGGTCGCGGACTTCAGGTATGACGTCGACGCGCAGTGGGAAAAGCTCCCGGCCGGGATTTCCCACCGTGACGTGTCGGCGGTCGGTACCGACTCCCAGGACCGGGTGTACCTGCTGACGAGGCATGACTCCAACGTGCTGGTGTACGAGCCAGACGGCACGTTCATCACCGCCTGGGGCGGGGAGAACTTCACCAACCCGCACGGGCTGACCGTGGGCCAGGACGACTCGGTGTGGACCGTGGACAACGGGGACCACACCGTAAGGAAGTTCTCGCCGGACGGGAAGCTGCTGCTGACGCTGGGGCGGCCCGGCCAGCCGTCGGACACCGGCCGCACGCCCGGCGGCCCTTTCGTCGTCCACAACGTTGAGACCGTCGAGCGGCCGGGCGAGCCGTTCAACGCCTGCACCAACATGGCTATCAACTCGGCCGGGCGAATCTACGTCGCGGACGGGTACGGCAACTGCCGGGTGCACGTGTTTTCTCCGGAAGGGGAGCTGATCACGTCGTGGGGCGAGGTGGGGGTCGGCGCCGGCGAGTTCCACCTGCCGCACGGCATCGCGGTCGGCCCCGATGACCGCGTGCACGTCTGCGACCGGGAGAACGACCGGATCCAGGTCTTCGACCCCGATGGCTGCTACCTCACCGAGTGGACCGATGTGCAACGGCCCTGCGACATCGCCATCGACGCGGACGGCTACTCGTATGTGGCGGAGCTGTGGCGGCCCAAGGGCAAGGGCTCCTTCACGCACGGTTTCATGCGCGAGGACCACCCCGGCCGGGTAACCATCTTCGACCGCGACGGCTCCATCGTGGCCAGGTGGGGCGCCAGCACCGTCAGCCGGACCGCGCCGGGCAACTTCATCGCGCCGCACGGCATCGCGGTGGACTCACGCGGCGACCTTTACGTCTGTGAGGTGGCCTACACCTTCGGGGTCAAGTCCAACGGCGTTGACCCGGCCAAGGCTGCCGCTCACCAGATCCAGAAGTTCACCCGGCGCGCCTCGTAACGACGGAAGGAAAGAGCGCAGATGAGGCATAGCACCGACCGGATCCGGTCGACGCATGGCGGGAACCTGCCGCGGCCGGCGGAGTTCGACGCGCTGTTGCAGCAGGGCCCGGTAGTGACGGCGCAGGTGGCCGCGGAGTTGCCGGGCGCGGTGCAGTACGTGGTGGATCATCAGCTTGAGTGCGGCGTGGATGTGGTCAACGACGGCGAGTACGTGAAGGCCGCCGGCGGGGGCTCGTATACCGGTTACATCCATCAGCGGGTGACCGGGTGGGAGGTGCTGCCGATCGACCCGGCAAAGCCGCGCAAGCGGGACGGCGTCGGCGGGCGGGAACGGCTTATGTTCCCCGGTTTCTATGAGTCGGGGCTGTGGCTGCAGGGATCGGGCGGCCCGGTGCGGCCGGGGTACTTCAAGCCGGGCCGGCCGGCGGAGCGGACCACCGAGCGGGTCGCCACTGGCCCGGTCAGGTACACCGGGCACGAGGCCATCAAGGCCGACACCGACGCGCTCACCAGGGCGCTGGCGGGCAAGCCTGCCGAGGTGGAGGGTTTCGTGGCGGCGCTAGGCCCGCTGAGCCTGGGCGCCGGGGCGCGCAACGAGTACTACTCCACCGAGGAGGAGTACATGACCGCGGTCGCCGAGGTGGTCCGGGAGGAGTACAAGGCGATCACCGACGCGGGGTTCATCGTGCAGGTCGACGAACCGGAGTTCGCCACCTCCTGGCAGTTCTATCCCGACTGGGACGTGCCCCGGTACCGTCAGTACCTGCAGTTCTGCGTGGAGATCATCAACCACGCGCTGGACGGCCTGCCCGAGGACCAGATCCGGTTCCACGTCTGCTGGGGCAGCGGGCACCGGCCGCACGTTACCGATATCGACCTGGTCCACATCGCCGACCTCCTGCTGAACATCAACGCCCAGGCGTACTCCGTCGAGGCCGGCAACGTCCGGCACGCCCACGAGTGGACCGTGTGGCGCGACATCAAGCTGCCCGACGGCAAGATCCTGGTGCCCGGGGTCATCTCGCACGCCACCGACCTGGTCGAGGCCCCCGCCCTGGTCGCCGAGCGGCTGGTCAACTACGCCAGCGTCGTGGGCCGGGAGAACCTCCAGGCCGGCACCGACTGCGGCATCGGATCCAGGGTCGGCCACGAGGAAATCGTCTGGGCCAAGCTCCGCGCCATGGCGCAGGGCTGCGAACTGGCCAGCAAGCAGCTATGGGGAAAGTGAGGAGATGGCCGGCATGAGCTACGACCTGCTGATCAAGGGAGGCCACGTCCTGGATCCCGGCCGGGGGCTGGACGGCGTCCTGGACATCGCGATCACCGGTGGCAAGATCGCGCGGATCGCCGCCGACATCCCGGCGCGGGACGCGGTGCGCGTCCTGGAGATCCGCGGCGCGGGCCGGCATGTCGTGCCGGGACTGATCGACGTTCACACGCACGTCGCTAACGGTGCGGTCACCGAGGGCGTCGGCCTGGGCTACTGCGATCCCGACGCCATCGGAGTGCACTCTGGTGTCACCACGGTCGTGGACTGCGGGTCGGTTGGCGTCGCCAATCTCGGCGTCTTTCCCGCCTACATCCTGCCCAAGGCCAAGACCCGGGTCATCACGATGGTGAACGTCGGCAGCCACGCGCACACCATGCCGGGTCCGGCGGACGTCAACTCGCTCGACGACATCAACAGGGACGCCCTGCAGGCGGCCGCCGAACACAACCCCGGCCTCATCGCAGGGGTCAAGCTCCGCATCGTGGGCCCGGCCTTCGCGGAGATCGGCGAGGACATCATCACCACCGCCAAAGCAGCGGCCAGGGATCTCGGCGTTCCGCTGATGGTGCACATCGGGGACTCGACCGCCAGGGACGAGGCGTCGGCGGCGCGGCGCGGCGAGCTGACCCGGTTCCTGCTGAAGGTGTTCGAACCGGGCGACATCCTGACCCACCTGTGCACACCGAACTCCGGGCGGGTCCTCGACCCATCGGGAAAGCCTTACCCGGAGGTCGCCGAGGCCCGCGCCAACGGCGTCGTGCTGGACTCGGCGCTCGGCCGCGGCAACTTCGGCATCGAGGTCGCCAGGCGCCAGGTCGACCTGGGCCTGTATCCCGACACCATCAGCAGCGACCTGACTGCCAGAGGCCAGACCTTCCACAGCCTGCTTGAGTGCATGGCCAAGTTCATGTCGATCGGCTACACGCTGGCCAACGTGGTCAAGGCGACCACCTCCAGCGCGGCCACGGCGCTCGGCCTGCAGGACGAGCTCGGGGCCATCGCCGTCGGGCGGGACGCCGACCTGAGCATCATCGACGTCGCTGAGGGCGACTTCACCTTCACCGACACCACCGGGCAAGTGTTCCGGGGCGGCTACGGGCTGGTCCCCGTCCACACGTTGAAGGCGGGCGAGGAGTTCTCGCCGGGGTGGGGAACGCACCCCTGGGGCTGGCTGCCCGCATCTGGGTAGGTCCACGAAACGGCCCGGCGGGCGCCGCATGGCAAGCGCGGGTCCCGGACAGGCGCCACGGTCCGTTCGGAAAATCAAGATCTTTATTCGGAACGGACGGTGGTGCCTGTGCCGCCACGATCGGTGAACGAGGACAGCATGAGGCCGAGAAGAGGATGATCATGAGCGAGAGCGGCTACCTTTTCCGCGGCCCGCGCAACACGCCCGGGTCGCGGGCGGGCCGGCCACCCGAGCCGCGCACCGAGACCAGGCCAGGCATGGCAATCGACCGTGATGTCGCGGTCCTGACCGGTTCAGGCGCGACCATCTGGGCGGACGTCTACCGGCCGGCGGGCGGCGAGGCCGCCGCGCCGATCGTGGGCTGGTCGCCCTACGGCAAGCACAACCCGGCTCCGATCGGGCGGATCTATCCCAACAGCGGGGTGCGCCCGGAGTGGAACTCCCCGCTGACGACGTTCGAGGCTCCTGACCCGGAGTACTGGGTCCCGCGCGGCTACGCGATCGTGATCGCCGACATCCCGGGCACGTGGTACTCGGAGGGACCCGCGACCTACCTCTCGCCCGAGGAGGCCAGGGCGTACGCCGACCTGATCGAGTGGGCCGGCACGCGACCGTGGAGCAACGGGCGGGTCGGGCTGTCGGGAGTGTCGTATCTGACGTCGTCGCAGTGGCGGGTGGCCGAGCTCAATCCGCCGCACCTGGCGGCGATCAACCCGTGGGAGGGCTGGACGGATACCTACCGCGAGGTCGCCCGGCACGGCGGCATCCCTGAGACGTCTTTCTGGCCCTACATCTGGGACCGGTGGGGCGCCGGCACGGGCATGATCGAGGACCTCGAGGCCGAGACCGCCGAGCACCCGTGGTTCGACGAGTTCTGGGCCTCGAAAGCCGCCAGGCTCGAGGAGATCCGGGTCCCCGCGTTCGTGGTGGCCAGCTGGTCGGACCAGGGCCTGCATTCGCGCGGCACGCTGGAGGGCTTCCGCCGGATCTCGTCGGAGCACAAGTGGCTCGACGTACACGGCCGCAAGAAATGGGGATATTACTACGACCCCGCGAACGTCGAGCGCCAGCGCGCGTTCTTCGATCAGTTCCTCCGCGGCGTCGACCGTGGCGTCCTGGACTGGCCACGGGTCCGGATGGAGGTACGGGAGCGCTACTACCAGGGCACCTACCGCGTCGCCCGGGACTGGCCGCCCAAGGACACGGAGTACCGGCCCTGGTATCTGGACGCGGCGGACGGAGCGATGCTCCCGCACCTGCCCGCCGCTGCCGCGGCAGCGGAGTACGACTCGCTGGGCAGCGCGCCGGGTCCGACCGATGCCCGGTTCACCATGACCTTCGACGAGCCGGCCGAGATCATCGGGCACTCCCGTCTGGTCCTGCACGTCGAGGCCCCCGAAGCGGACGATCTCGACCTGTTCGCCGCGCTGTTCAAGACCGGCCGCGACGGCGAGGTTGTCGGGTTCCCGTACTATGCGCAGTTCGAGGACGGTCCGGTCGCGGTCGGCTGGCTGCGAGCCTCGCACCGTGAGCCTGACACAGAGCTCAGCACGGAGTTCCTGACCGTCCTCGCCCACCGCCGCGCACTCCCGGTCCCGCCCGGGGAGATCGTCGAGGTCCAGATCGAGATCTGGCCCTCCGGCACCCGGTTCGAGGCTGGTGAGGGACTGCTGCTGATCGTGCAGGGCACCGACGTCAAGCGGTACCCCAAGCCGCTCACCTATGCCCGGCACGAGAACACGGTCAACGCCGGCCCGCACCGCATCCACACCGGTCCCGGCCACCCGTCGCGAATCGTTCTCCCGATCGTCCCGGCGAGCGACGTCCGCGGCTGATCGCCGCGTTCGTCGCTCCCTTCCCGGCCGCCTCAGGACTTCGGCGGTGCGGGCGCCGTGGCGCCGTCCCGGACCGTGAACCCGTCCTTGTCGGAGTCGGGCTGCGACGTCGCCCCGATCGTCTTGGCCGAGGCGTTCAGCATCTCTAGGCGCTGCACGCTCCCGCCCGCCACGACGGTCAGGAACGGGTAGGTCTTGCCGCCGGCGCTGAACGTCGCGTGGTCGAACGTCACCGGCGTGGTGGCGGCCAGCGGAAGGAATCCGGGGCCAAGCGGGTTCGCCGGGCGCAACTCGGCCACCTCGGCGTCGTACTGGCTGTAATCGGCTGTCACGTTGATGGCACCCCCGCCGCGACGGGTGGTCAGGTCGTAGACAAAGGCGCTCCAGCCTTGGCTGTCCGAGCCGGTGATGACCGCCTTGATCGTGTCACCCGGGTGGACGGTTACCCCCTGCACGGCCCCGACGTGCGTCCCGAGCTGGGTAAACGCCTGGTAGGAGACCTTGCCGTAGGCCATCGTTTCTTCGACGCCCGCCATGACACCGTTGCCGTGCGCGTTGCCGATGCCCGCCAGGTAATAGGCGAAGGCGTAGCTGTCCGGGTTCGTCTTCGTGATCTTGGGAAGTTTCCAGGTGGCCTGCACACCCGTGTACGGGTCTCCGCCGCCAAGCGACGCGGGCTGGGCTACCTCGTAGCCGGCCAGGTTCGGTGTGAGCAGCGCGGTGTCGGTGACGGTGAAGTTGTTGTCGTTGTCGGTGGGCTTGGAAGTGGCTGCGACGACGGTGTTGCTGTTGTTGATCAGGTTGTACCGGAAGAGGGTGGCGCCGGAGGGCGGAGCGCCGAGCAGCTTGCTCACCCCGGCCTGGTTGTGCTCCTCCCACCACACCCGGGTGAAGTCGAAGGCGACCGGGGAGGTCTGGGTCAGGAAGTCATAGGCGGGGGAGGCCGACTCCTCATATGCCCCGGCCTGGCACGGATAGTCGCTGGCGTCCGGGCTGAACCGAGTCCACTCCTGGCCGCTGTGCTCATCAAAGATCTCCACCATCCAGCCGGAAGAGCCCTCGTTTTCGATCGTCACCTCCAGCTCGTCGCCCGGCTGCGCCGAGAACGGGGCGGTGACCTGCCCGCCGCTGGTGCCCCACTGGCCGTAGGGGAAGTAGAACGCGTGGCCGCCGGAGTTGTCGACCGCCACTCCTGCGCTCACGCCGGTGGTGGTGCCGCCGATGTTATAGATGTCGGCGGAGATGCCGGGGGTGCCGTTGATGTAGGTGGCGGCCGGCACGGTGATGGTGCCCGCGATCTCCGAGTACACCGGGTAGGCGTGGTTCTGGCAGCCCAGCTGCTCATACCCCGCGAGGAAGTAGCTGTTCTGCGGCGCCGGGGCGTCGGCCGCGGTGACGATGGCGGCCCGCGCGGAGGCTGGGAGGATCAGCCCGGCCGCGAGGACCGCGGCCCCCGCTGCAAGTGTGATGAGTGTCCTGCGCATCAAGGCCCCCTTCGTCGGCTTCTTGTCCCAGGCTCACGGGCGGCCGGAACGTGCACCATACGTAGCCGCCCACATGACAGACCACAGGATGACGCGCAGCGCAGGTCCGACGTATTGTTGGCGCAGAGTGCTCTTCCTACTACACCGGTGCCGGGGCGCTGGCTGTCGGCTTGCGGGGGGCGTGGGCCGTGACGGAGCAGGAGCAGGGGTCGCTTTCGTTCGCGGGGCTGTTGCGGCAGCTTCGGGGCGAGGCGAAGCTGACGCAGGAGGAACTGGCGGAGGCGGCGGGCCTTTCCCTGCGGGCGGTCAGTGACCTGGAGCGGGGTATCAACCGCACCGCCCGCAAGGACACCGCGCTGCTGCTGGCCACGGCGCTGGAGATGCCCGAGTCGGTAAGCGTGCTGTTCGTGGCGGCGGCCCGCGGGCGCACCCCGGCCGCGGACGTGCTGACCGCCCTGCGAAGTTCCGGGCCGCCATCGGCTGAGGCGATGCCTCGGGCGTGGAACATTCCGGCGCGTAATCCGGCGTTCACTGGCCGCGACGAGCTGCTGGCCGCGGTGCGGGAGCGGCTGCGGGCCGGGCATGCGGCGGTGGTGCAGGCGCTGTACGGGATGGGCGGGGTGGGCAAGACCCAGCTGGCGGCCGAGTACGCGCACCGTTTCGCCGGGAGCTATGACCTGGCCTGGTGGATCAACGCCGAGCAGGATGGGCTGATCGGGGACCAGGTCGCCGGCCTGGGGCTGGCGCTGGGATGCGTTCCGGCCGGAACCGGGAACGAGGCGGCGCGGGCGGCGGTACTGGCCGAATTGCGCCGTCGCGACCGGTGGCTGCTGATCTTCGACAATGCCGAGGCGCCCGCGGACGTGACAGCATGGCTGCCGGGGGGCGGCGGGCACGTGCTGATCACCTCCCGCGAGCGTGGCTGGGACGAGGTCGCCGCGCCGGTCGAGGTGGACGTGCTCACCCGGGCTGAATCGATCCAGATGCTGCGGCGCCGGGTTCCCGGGCTCACCGAGGCCGACGCGGGCCGGCTCGCCGCCGAACTTGGCGACCTGCCGCTGGCCATCGCCCAGGCCGCCGGGTTCATGGCCGATACCGGCATGCCGGCGGGTGAGTACCTGGGCCTGCTGCGGACCCGGGCCGGGCAGCTGCTGGACCAGGGCGCACCGGGGTCCTACCCGCGGTCGCTGGCGGCCGCCACCGCTGTGATAGCAGACCGGCTGGCCGGCCGCGACCCGGCGGCCGCTGAGCTGGCCAGCCTGTGCGCATTCCTGGCGCCCGAGCCGATTCCCGAATGCCTGTTCACCGGCGCCGCCGGCCTGCTGCCCGGCGAGCTGGCAGCGCGGGCTGCCGACCCGCTGGCCTGGCGGCAGACCCTGGCCCGCCTGTCGGGACAGTCGCTGGCCCGCGTCGATCACCGCGGGCTGCAGCTGCACCGGCTCACCCAGGCGATCCTCCGCGGCCGGCTCACCCCGGCCCTCGCCGCCGCCACGCGCAGCTGCACCGAGGCGATCCTGGCGGCCGGCGACCCCGGCGACCCGCCCGATCCTGACACGTGGGCGCGGTGGGCGCGGCTGCTGCCGCACGTGCTGGCCGCCGACCTGGCCGCCACCGATAGCCCCGCACTGCGCGAGCTAGTCCGCCGCGCGTGCTGGTATCTGATCGAGCGCGGCGATTTCCGTACCCCGCGCGATCTCATGAGCACTCTTCGCCAGCAGTGGCGCGGCCGGCTCGGCGAAGATCATCAGCACACGCTGATGGCCGCGCACTACCTCGCCTGGACGCTCTTTGACCTGGGCCGCTACGCCGAAGCCAGCGACCTGAACAAGGACACCCTGGCACGTCGGCGCCGCGTCCTCGGCGACGACCACCCCGAGACCCTGAACTCCGCCCACAACCTAGCCATGGACCTGCGCATGCTAGGCGACGCGCGGGCGGCCCGCGATCTGGACCGCGACACCCTGGACCGCTATCGCCGCGTGCGGGGCCGGGATCACCCCAGCGCACTGCGCTCCGCGAGCAACCTGGCCGCCGACTTGCGCGCGCTGGGCCAGGCGCGGGCCGCCCGGGACCTGGATCAGGACACCCTGGAGCGCCGCCGCCGCGTCCTGGGCCACGACCACCCCGACGCCCTCAGCTCCGCGAGCAACCTGGCCGCCGACCTGCGCGCGCTGGGCCAGGCGCGGGCCGCCCGCGACCTGGACCAGGACACCCTGGAGCGCCGCCGCCGCGTCCTGGGCCACGACCACCCCGACGCCCTCAGCTCCGCGAGCAACCTGGCCGCCGACCTGCGCGCGCTGGGCCAGGCGCGGGCCGCCCGCGACCTGGATCAGGACACCCTGGAGCGCCGCCGCCGCGTCCTGGGCCACGACCACCCCGACACCCTCTACTCCGCCAATAACCTCGCCCTTGACCTGCGCGCGCTAGGCCAGGCAGCTGATGCCCCGTAAGGCCAATGGCAGGGAGTGCGGCGGGAACGCCGTAGGGGTGCTGGTCCAGGGTGATGCCGACCGCGGTGAGATGAATGGCGCGGCACTTGATCTGCGGTTCCGCTCGCGCTACGGTCAGCCTAGCCCGATGCAAGCGGAACTGATGAGCACGGTGAGGTTGCCCATGTCCACAGGGCTCCCCCGGTTGACGGCGGTCGCGGCAGCAGCAAGTCTCCTGCTGGCCGCGTTCGGCCCGCCTGCGCTGGCCGCAGCGCCCGCTACCGCGGCCAGCGGCCCCAGCGCGATGCTCGTGTCGGTGGCAGCCGTGTCCGAGTCGGACGCCTGGGCGGTCGGGTCGCTGATCGAGCACTGGAATGGGCACAAGTGGAGCGTGGTGCCTGGCGCGAAGACCGGCGCATGTGCCGCCTTCCTGAACGGCGTGGCTGCCAGCTCCGCCGCGTCGGCCTGGGCCGTCGGCTACTGCGGCAAGAGCGCATCGCACCGGCCGATCATCGAGCGCTGGAACGGCAAGCACTGGAGCGTGCAGCCAAGTCCGGGCACGACGGCCAGCGCGGTGAGCCAGCTCAACGGCGTGGCCGTGACCGGTTCCAGTGCGTGGGCAGTCGGCGAGTACAAGTCGAACGGCCGGACCATCCCGCTGATCGAGCACTGGAACGGTCACGCGTGGCAGGTCCAGGCCAGTCCTGATCCAAGCCCGCAGGGGGCGGAACTAGCCGGCGTCACCGCCGTGTCGGCGGACAGCGCCTGGGCCGTCGGCGCCGTGCTGACCGCCTCCCCGGCGGAGACACAGTCGCTGATCGAGCACTGGAACGGGCACGGCTGGCACATCCAGCCCAGTATCAGCCCGGGCAGCGAGAACGTCCTGCTCGGCGTGACCGCGCTGACGGCGACGCAGGCGTGGGCGGCCGGCGCTTACACCTTCGGATCCAACCTCGGCACCCTGGTCGAGTACTGGGACGGCACCTCGTGGCAGGAGCCGGCCACCCCCGGCCCCGATCTGCAGGACGTCCTCCTCGGCATCGCGGCCCGCTCGGCCACCGATGTGTGGACGGTCGGCACCCGCGCGTCGCTGATCCATCCCCGGACGCTCATTCAGCACTGGAACGGGACGCACTGGACCGTCGTCCCGAGTCCCAGCCCGTCGGCGGTCCAGGACCTGTTGGAGGGCGTAGCCGTGCTGTCCGCCTCTTACGCGTGGGCGGTGGGGTATCAGGGGCACTACCAGACCCTGATCGAGCGCTGGAACGGAACTAGCTGGAAGGTGCAGCCAAGCCCGAACTAGCTTAAGTTTTAACCTGATTTCTATTCAGATCAGGTTATATATGGATAATTCGCTCATATATCTGATTGCTGCCAATGGAACGGCCGTTTCCCTCATGCTGGGTGTCGCCACAACAACCCTCAGTGAGAGGAAACGGCCGTGCTTCATACACTGCCACGGCCCGGTTCCCGGCTGCAAACGATGCCGGGAACCGGCTGCACCCTGCCTGACGGGTGCCCGGAGCCGGATCCGGCGGTGTTCGCCGCCGCAGTCACGCGGTACCGGGCTCTGGAGAAGCTGCGGGAGTTCCGGTCCCGGCTGTACGCCTGCCTGGCGCGGCGGGCCGATGCCCTGTTCGAGCTCACGGACGCGGTACTGTGCGCGGATCACGCGGTGGCGTCGCTGGTGCGGCTGTGCCCGGAGCCGGAGTTCACCCGCGGCCACGGCGCCCTGTACGACGCGCTGTCCGCCGGCCGGGTCGACGACGAGCGGCTGTTCTCCCTGCTGGCGGCGGAACTGCCGCCGGCCGTGGACGGGCCGGAGGCATCCGCGTGGATCGCGGAGCACGACCTGACCGGCCGCGAGACCCTGGAGAAAGCGCTGGCCGGGCTGGCCCCCGGCGACGCGGCGCAGGTGCGGGACGCGTGTGCCAGGTGGAGCCGGCTGCGCTTCGCCGCCGGCGCGACCGCCTACCCCAGGCCGGACGCCTGGTGCTCCCCGGGCCGGGAGCACGTCCACAACGGCGCCTGCCGCTGCAAGGGCTCAAGCAAGACCGCCCCCGGCTGGGAATACCAGTTCACCGCCGCCATCGGGCACCTTCGCACCGCGTGGGCCGCGCTCGCCGGCGTGGCGCGCACCACGCCCGCCACCCGGACAGCCCAGACGATCGCCCAGGTGAAGAACGTGCTGCGCCGGCTGCGCGCGGCCGGGCACGGGGCGAAGGCCGCCCCGCTGTTCGTCTCCGGCGCCGGCTACAGCGCCGCCGCCCTTGCCGACGGCCTCCTGGGGTGCCCGGCCCACGTCCTGGTCCGGCTCGCCGCCGGCAGCGTGTTCTACGCTGAGCCGGTCACCTGGGACGGCAAGTACGGGCGCCCGCCCCGCCGCGGTGCCGCGGTGCACTGCCTGGAGCCCGCGGGCTTCGCCGCCGCCGACGCCGGCAGCGGGCCGCGGGGCCGGAAAAAGCCCCTGCCCCCGAACCCCGGGCCCGGCGAGGAGCTCACCCTGCCGGATACCCCGCTCTACGGCACCGTCCGCGCCGAAGCCTGGCACCGCGTCTGCCCTCTCATCCACGGCGACCGCGGCTGGTTCGCCGGCCGGGAGAAACTGCCGTCCCTGCCCGGCACCCTCGTCCACGTCACCGTCGAGCGGCTTCCCGGCGGCCGCGACCCGCACCGCGCCATGTGGCTGTGGCACGCCGGCCCCGGGCCCCTGTCCACCGACGAGCTGTGGCGCGCCTACCTCGCCAGGTTCGACATTGAGCATGCCTTCAAGCTCGCCAAGGGCACTCTCGGGCTCGCCGCCGCCAAGGTCCGCGATCCCGGGCAGGCAGGCCGCTGGGTGCGGATCATCATGACAGCCTGCGCACAGCTCCTGCTCGCCCGCCCGCTGGCCGCCGACCTCCGCCGCCCCTGGGAGAAACAGCCCGACCCCGCCCGGCCGCTGACACCGGGCCGGGTCCGCCGCGGGTTTCGCAACATCCGCCGTGAGCTGGGGACACCCGCCCGTGTCGCGAAACCCTCCCGCCCCGGACCCGGCAGGCCCAAAGGCAGCAGCAAAGGCCCAGCTCCCCGCCACCTCCTGCCAGGCGAAGCCGACATGCCGCGCACCGCGAACACGCCTCTGACCAGGGAAAAGGTTAAAACTTAAGACTAGGGCCTGTCGGTTATCTAGCTGGCCGTCTCGAGGGTGTCGCCGGGCGCGTCTTCCCCGTGGGCGTGTGTGGTGTGACATCAGTTGCCAGGGGGACTGCCCGTGCGAGCCGTTCCGTGATCGCGAAGGTTTTTCGTACGTATAGGATGAATTTCTTACGTCGTAAAAAATGTTTTCGCGATAATGCGGCACGGTGGCCTGCTGCCGGGCCCGGGAGGCTGGCCGGCTGTGGCCTATGCGATGGGAGAGGCCGCAGGTGACCCTCCGGCGTGTCGGATGGCGCCTCCGCCGTGATGGCTACGTATTCCGCGTAAGTCCTCGGCGGAGATGTAGCATTTGCGAATAAGTCGGTCAGTCCTCTCGGCTGCGGATCCGGTGAGACTCGATCAGACAGCGGAGAATCACCGCACGGCTGTGTCCGGAGGAGATGCGTCGTCGGGCTTGGCTGACCCCGGCCGCAGCCTGGTCTGCCAACCTGAATGATTCCGCGAGGTCAGGGGCTCGACAGAGCCACCAGCCCGAGCCGCTCTCCGAGGCGGTCAACGCGTAAGGAACGGCACCCATGCCTAACGAGCGAGTAGGCGACCCTGGCAACCGAGGAAGCACGATCGCTGGCCTCGCCGAGGCCGCCGGTCCCGGCTCAGTCGATGGCCGCCACCTTCTACTGGTCGGCGCGGGGCCTGGCCTTGGAATGGCCGTGGCACGTCGCTTCGCCGTGGGCGGCTACCGGGTAACCCTGGTGGCGCGTAGCACGGACAGCCTCGGCGACCTCGCGGGCACCTTGGCCGATACCGGTGCCAAGATCAACACCATCGCGGCCGATGCCAGCGATCCCGATGGCCTGGGCGCCCGAATGAGGGAGCTCTATCTCCGAAATGGCGCACCGGGCGTCATCGTCTATAACGCCGTCATGGGAGCTCCAGACCAGCTGCTGAGCTCAAGTGTCGCCCACCTCCAGGCGGCGTATTCAGTAGATGTCATCAGCGCCATCGTCGTCGCGCAGGTGGCCGCCCCGGCCATGCGGGCCGCCGGCTTCGGGACCATCCTCGTCACCGGGGGCGGGTTCGCCGACCACCCGATCCCGGCCCTTGCGATCGTTTCCCTCGGCAAGGCCGCTCTCCGGTCGGCCGCGACAATGCTCGGCGCTGACCTGGAACCGGACGGTATCCGTGTGGCCACACTGACGATCGCAGGGCAGATAGTTACAGGTACTTCCTTTGACCCGGAGCGCATCGCCGAACGCTACTGGGAGGTTGTCCACGTGGACGGTCCATGGCAGGCAGAATTCCGATTTACCGGCGAGTAAGCGACGTCTACGACACCCATGACATCTCCGCGGACAGGCATCGAAATGGCCGATGGGGGCAGTATCGTTGCCATCTGCGCCCTGGGACGTCAGGTGAGCAGCGTTGTGGATCCCCTGCTGCCGACGCCGCCGCCTAAAGGCGCAGAGTGGATCTAGGCCTATCGTCTCGTCGTTGGCTGGCTGGTGCGGATGGGAAAGTCACAGAAGGCGCTTTCGCCTCGGGTCCGGGCCTGGGTTGAGGCGCGCGAGCGGCACCGCCTCTCGCACGCGCAGGTGCAGATGGCCCGTGAACTCGGGCTGAACCCGGGGAAGCTCGGCAAGATCAGCAATCACCGGCAAGAGCCCTGGAAGGCGCCGCTGCCGCAGTTCATCGAGCACCTCTACCTCAAGCGGTTTGGCCGGGAGCGGCCCCAGGCCGTCACGCCGGCAGAGAAATGGGAGGGGCCGGCGGCTGCGAAGAAACCGGCGCGGAATGCTGTCGCCACAAACGTCCGCACTGAGCAATGAGGACCGGGTTGCCGTGATCGCGCTTGATGAGCTGAAGATTCCCAAGGGACTGCGGCCCGTGGTTGATGAGATCGTTGGCATCACCGACTCGGTGTGCCTGTCCGCCCTCGACGAGGAGTACGCCGATCTCGCCCGGCGGGCGGTGGCGAAGCTGGCGCGCAAGCGGCCCTCGCCGCTGCACTCCGGCCGCCGTGCCACGTGGGCGGCCGGGGTGGTGTACGCGCTGGGCCAGGCCAACTTCCTGTCCGACCCAGCGAGCGAGCCGTGCGTGACCGCTGATCAGCTCAGTGCGGCGTTCGACGTGGCCAAGAGCACCATGAGCAGCAAGGCCAGGCAGGTCCGCGATCTGCTGCGGATCAGTCACTTCTCGCCGGAGTTCCAGCGCGCCGACGTGACCGCGAAGAACCCGCTTGTCTGGATCATCGAGGTGAACGGCCTGGCCGTGGATGCCCGGCACGTTCCGCTCGACATCCAGGTGGAGGCCTTCCAGCGGGGGCTCATCCCCTACATACCGGCGCTGGGACCGGACGAGACGGCGGCTCACGCGGAGTCACAGGTGACCGGAACGCCGCCCGCTGCTTCCGCCGCCGCGCCGTCCGGGGGAGCAGGCCTGCTAGATCATTGCAGTGACCTCAAGCGCCAGCTGGTCGAGTTCGCCCGTTCCCGGCGCTTCTCGCGGCAGCTTGGCCAGGCGCTCAGGGAAGGCTCCGGCGGTAAGGCCGTTGATGAATCCGAGTTCATCAACATCATCGACCACTTCATCTTGCAGCGTCCTCTTCCTGGCGGGCGTACCGTCGTGGAGACATTCGTCTCGACGCATCCTGAGCTCGCGGAAGCCGATCGCCAGATGCTGCTCGGCTGGCACGAGGTGGTGGAGGGAGTCTTCGAGATCCGCGAGCGGGATGGCGAGGCGATCATCGCTGTCAATCTCATCGACGAGCTGACGTACCCGGTCTACTCCAATGCCGGCCCGGCTGCCCTCGCGTCGATGGAGCCGGGATGCTTCATGATCGCCAGGATCGTGCCCATCGGCGTCGGCTGGATGCTCAGCGGGACGCAGCAGACGCTCGGCGCGTCCCAGCGAGCGGCGGTGCTCGAGGTGGCAGCGGCACTGGCGGCCGAGCATCCGCGGCTGGTGTTCCGCAACCCCGAGAAAGTGACCCAGGGCTGGGAGCTGGCGCGCAAGCAGCGGGCGATGTTCATCGAGTTCTTCGGCAGCGACCTCATCGTCGTGCCGGGGCCGGAGGTGGCATCGCGGATGAACAGTTTCTTCACCTGGCACACCCGCCGGGTACTTGAGGAAGACGGCTCGGCGGCAGGCAGCCTCGACGCTGACGTCGCTGCCCGGACGCCGGCGTTCCGCGTGCCGGACGACCTTGCCAGCGCGCCTACCGTCGCATTGGCCTATGACGAAACGGACGGGCTGACGTTCCTGGCCAACTTCGCCCTGGTGCAGGAAGCGTTCGAGGATCCCGGGCTCGCGGCCGGCCCGGAACACCGGCAGGCGGTGCTCGGGTACCTGAAAGCCGACAGCATCTCAGCGCAGCCGCTGCGGCGGCTGGCCAGGGCGGATACCACCCGAGCCAGCCAGCTCTTCCGGCACCTGCTGAACAAACCCAGCTTCTCGTGGGAACGCGACGGCGAGGCCCTGCTGCTCGAGTACAAACCATGGTGCTTCGGAGCCAAGCCGCAGCCTCCGGTCACACCGCTGAGCAGCGAGCTCGCCAAGGCTCTCCCAACATCGGTCTAGGTTGCCTTCCGTCCGCGGACGATCCGTCTGGACGGCGGCGGTCTTTACCGGGCTTCCACGCTCCGGAGCACCGTGGCGACGAAGTTATCGAGGATCTCGGCCCGCGCGGCCCGCGAGCGGCCGTGGCTGGTGATCAGCACCGCGTACAGGCCGAGCATGAAGAACTGGGCCGTGCGCAGCGCGTCTGCCTCCGGGTATGTCTCGCCACGGTCCCGCGCGAGCCCGATCGCCTGCACCACCAGGGTCATCATGGGGTAGTCCGCCCACTGATCGGTGCCAGGCAGCATCTCGGGGCGATTCGGGGAGAAGTGCAGCGCGAGCATCTCCCGGAAGAGCACCTTGCCGACCCGCCGCTCCATCTGGGCCATCAGCCGGACTGTCTCGGTCAGCGCGCCGGCCAGGTGATGTGGCCGGGCCAGGAACTTCTCCAGCTGGGCGGCCAGCCGTATCTCCTCATGCCGCTCGAGCTCGGCGAGGATGTCCTCCTTCGTGGGGAAATGGAAGTAGAAGGTGCCGCGCGCCACGCCCGCCTCCCTGGCGATGACGCTGACGTCGGCGGCGGCCATACCGACCCGCTTGAACTCCGCGACCGCCGCCGCGTACACGCGCCGCCGGGTCTCCCGCCGCTGCACCTCACGCCCGTTGGGCTTGTCTTCCTTAGTTGTCATCGCGCTCCTATTCATACGCCCGTCACTGACAGTCGTCAATGACAGGCGACAGCGAAGTCTTGTCAGCGGCCGGGACCATAGTCTATACAGGTGAGTGTCCGCTTACCCCCGATGACGGGAGGCTTACGGCGTGGACTCAGACGCCCTCTACTGGGACCCGTACGACGCCCGCTTCGCGGCCGACCCGTGGCCGCTGTTCAACCGGATGCGTGAGGAAGCCCCGCTTTACTACAACGAGCTGCATGATTTCTACGCTGTCAGCCGCTACGCCGACGTGGAGCGGGTGCTGACGGACACCGAGACGTACTCCTCCGCGCGCGGGGTCATGCTGGAGCTGATCAAGGCGAACATGGAGATCCCGCCGGGCACCCTCATCATGGAGGACCCGCCGATCCACAACATCCACCGGCAGCTGCTGGCCCGGGTGTTCTCGCCGCGCCGGGTGGCCGACCTGGAGCCGCGGATACGCGAGTACTGCACCGCCTGCCTGGACCCGCTGGTCGGCGAGTCCCGGTTCGACCTCATCGAGAAGCTGGGCCTGGAGATGCCGATGAGGGTCATCGGCATGCTGCTCGGCATCCCCGAGGAAGGGCAGGCCGCCTTCCGCGACGAGTCCAACGCCAAGCTCCTGACCGAGGACGGCGGCAAGATGGACTTCAGCGACGGGGTCATCCTCTCGCACGAGGCGATGGGTGACTACGTCGACTGGCGGCACACCCACCCGTCCGACGACGTGATGACTGAGCTGATCAACGCTGAGTTCGAGGACGAGAACGGCGTGACCCGCACGCTGACCCGCGACGAGATCCTGATGTACGTCACGGTCATCGGCGGCGCGGGGAACGAGACGACGGGCAGGCTCATCGGCTGGATGGGCTCGACCCTCGCCAAGCACCCCGAGCAGCGCGCGGAGATCGCCGCCGACCCGTCACTGGTGCCCGGCGCGGTCGAGGAGGTCCTGCGATTCGAGCCGCCCGGCCCGTTCAACGCCCGCTACGTGACGAAGGATGTCGAGTGGTACGGGCAGACCGTGCCGGCGGGCAGCGCGATGCTGTGCATGGTAGGCGCGGCCAACCGTGATCCCCGGCGCTACGACGACCCGGACCGGTTCGACATCCGCCGCAAGAAGAGCATGCACCTGACCTTCATCCTCGGCCCGCACTACTGCCTCGGCTCTGCCCTGGCCCGGCTGGAGGGCCGCGTCGCGCTCGAGGAGATCCTCAAGCGCTGGCCGTCCTGGGCGATCGACTGGGACGGGGCCAAGCTGCAGCAGACCTCGTCGGTGCGCGGCTGGGAGCAGCTCCCGCTGGTGGTCGGATGACCGCCGTCGGGGCGGCCCGCTACGCCGGCAGCCGCGTGCGGCGCGTCGAGGACGCCCGGCTGCTCACGGGCACCGGCACGTTCGTCGACGACATCACGCGGCCGGGCATGCTGCACGCCTGCTTCGTCCGCAGCCCCCACCCCAGGGCTCGCATCGTCTCCATCGACACCACCGCGGCGCTGGAGCTGCCCGGCGTGCACGCCGTCTTCACCGCCGCTGACCTCAACGGCGATGTGGTGGAGGCCTGGTACACCGGAACGGGGAAGATGGTCCCGGACACGCCCCGGCCGCCGCTTGCCCACGGCGAGGCCCGGTTCGCCGGCGACATCGTGGCCCTCGTCGTGGCCGATAGCCGCTATCTCGCGGAGGACGCCGCCGAGCTGGTCGACGTGGACTACGAGCCGCTGCCGGCGGTCGCCGACTACGCGTGTGCCCGGACGACGGAAGCGCTCGTGCACGAGGGCTACGCCGGCAACCTCGCGGGCGAGCTCGCCGGCGCGCCCGCCGAGACGATCGCCGACGCCTACGACTCGGCAACTCACGTGGTCAGCGAGACGATCTGGGAACAGGCGCAGGGCGCCGTCCCGATGGAGACCCGGGGCCTGGTCGTGGAGTGGTCCCGGGGCAGCGGCGAGCTGACCGTCTGGGCGGGCACGCAGGCCCCGCATGAGGTGCGGATGTTCGCGGCCCGGCTGCTCGGCATCCCCGAGCACAGCGTCCGGGTGATCACCCGCGACGTCGGCGGCGGCTTCGGGCAGAAGGTCGTGCCGCTGCGCGAGGACATCTGCGTCCTGCTGGCGGCACGGAAGCTGCCCGCCGCGGTCAAGTGGATCGAGGACCGCCGGGAGAACCTGCAGTCCGCCGGCACGGCACGGCACGAGCATGGCGCAGCGAGGCTCGCCTTCGACGACGAGGGAACGATTCTCGCCGCGTCGCTCGACCACGTCCAGGACGTCGGTGCGTACCCGACGCCGTGGCCGGTCGGCACGGGCGCGGCGACCGGAATGATCTTCCCGGGCCCGTACCGGATCGCGAAGGGCACATTCAGCCACGCCTCGGTGTTCTCGCACACCCCCGGCCGGATCGCCTACCGGGGACCGTGGGCGTTCGAGACCCTGGCCCGCGAGGTCACCCTGGACATCGCGGCCCGCCGGATGGCCGTCGACCCGGCGGAACTGCGCCGCAGGAACCTGCTGCGCCGCGATGAGATGCCGTACTCCAGCCCGACCGGCATGCCCTACGACCACATGGACCCGCTGGAGACGCTGGAGCAGGCCCTGGCGATCCTGGACTACGACGCGTTCCGCAAGGAGCAGGCCGCCGCCCGCGGGCAGGGCCGCTACCTGGGCGTCGGGATCTCCTGCTACGCCGAGCCGACGACGCCCGCGTTCGGCTACTACACGACCGAGGGCGCGACGATACGGATCGAGCCGTCAGGAAAGGTCAACGTCTACGTGGCCGGCGGTTCGACCGGCAACAGCCTGGAGACGACGACGGTGCAGCTCGCCGCCGACGCGCTCGGGGCCGACATCGCCGACGTGCACACGATCCAGGGCGACACGGCGGTCACGCCGTTCGGCGCGGGCACCGGCGGCAGCCGCAGCGGCTCGATGATCGCCGGGGCCGTCGGGGTCACGGCGGCGGAACTGCGGGACAAGCTCGCCAAGCTGGCGGCGCACAAGCTGGAGGCGAGCGAGGCCGACATCGAGCTGGCGCGCAGCCGGGCGGCCGTGAAGGGCGACCCGGACGCCGGGGTCAGCTTCGCTGAACTGGCCGACATCGCCTACTTCCAGCCGTACGCGCTGCCGCCGGGAATGCCGCCAGGCCTTGAGGCATCCGCCCGGTACGCGGCGACGGGCATCGGCCTGTGGGCGTGCGCCACGCACGTGTGCACCTGCGAGGTCGACGTCACGACGGGCAAGGTGACGCTGCTGCGCTACATCGTCGGCGAGGACTGCGGCCACATGATCAACCCCGCCGTGGTCGAAGGCCAGATCGCCGGCGGGGTCGTGCAGGGCATCGGCGGCGCGCTGCTCGAGGAGCTTGCCTACGACGCCGACGGCAATCCGGTCGCCACCACTTTCATGGACTACCTGCTGCCCACCGCCACTGAGGTGCCGCTGATCGAGTACGCGCACGTCGAGACGGCGCCCGGCCCTGGCCCCGGCGGGTACAAGGGCGTTGGCGAGGGCGGCGCGATCGGCTCGCCCCCGGCCGTCGTCAACGCGGTGGCGGACGCGCTGGCCCCGTTCGGGGTGATGATCACCAGGCTCCCGCTCTCCCCGGCGGCCATCGCCGGGCTGATCGACCTGGGCCGGGGGCCGGAGACGCGTGGGCCGGGGGCCAGGGAGGACAAGCAGTGAAGCCAGCCCCGTTCGAGTACCACGCGCCGGACAGCGCCAAGGAGGCCGTCGACCTGCTCGCCGAGCTTGGCGACGGCGCGAAGGTGATCGCCGGCGGGCAGAGCCTGGTCCCGGTGCTCGCCATGCGGCTCGCGGTCTTCGACCACCTCATCGACATCCGCCGGATCGGGGCGCTGCGCGGCATCGAGGAGCGCGGCGACTCCGTCTGGATCGGAGCGGGCACCACCGAGGCGGAGATCGGCCGCTCGGAGCTGATCGCCAGACGCCTGCCGCTGCTGTCTCGCGCCACACCGCTGATCGGCCACTTCCAGATCCGCAACCGGGGCACCATCGGCGGATCGCTGGCTCACGCGGACGCGTCAGCCGAGTACCCGGCGGTGGCCCTGGCCCTGGACGCGACCATCGAGGCGATGTCACCGCGCGGCCAGCGGACGATCCCGGCGGCGGAGTTCTTCACCGGCATCTGGACCACCGCGCTGGAGCCCGACGAGCTGCTCACCGGGATCAGCTTCCCGTCGGCAACCGGGAAGCAGGGCTTCGGGATCGAGGAGTTCGCCCGGCGCTCGGGCGACTTCGCGGTGGCAGGCGCGGCCGTCGCGGTCGGGCTCGACCCCGTCGGCCGGGTCAGCCGGAGCGGCATTGGCCTGTTCGGCCTCGGCCCGACCGCGCTGCGCGCCGTCTCCGCTGAGGCGTCCGCTCTCGGCATCTCCGCCAGCGACATCGATCCGGCGGAGATCGGGCGGGCCGCCGTCGCGGACCTCGACTCGGTCCCGTCCGACCTGCACGGCACCGCCGGCTACCGGAAGAAGGTGGGCGCGGCCATGGTGACCCGCGCCTGGGAGAAGGCCGTCAAGGAGGCAGCCAATGGCTGACGTCAGCATCGAGGTCACCGTCAACGGGCAGCCCCGGCGGGCGGCCGTCGAGCCGCGGCTGACCCTGGCCGACTTCCTCCGCGAACGCTGCCAGCTCACCGGCACGCACCTAGGCTGCGAGCACGGCGTCTGCGGCGCGTGCACCGTCATACTCGACGGGCAGGCGGTACGCGGCTGCCTCGTCTTCGCGGTGCAGGCCGACGGCGGCGAGATCACCACCGTCGAGGGCATCGCCGGGTCCGACGGCACGCTGTCCCCCGTTCAGCGAGCGTTCCGGGAGCACCACGGGCTGCAGTGCGGCTTCTGCACCCCCGGCTTCGTCACCTCGGTGACCACGTTCCTGCGCGACAATCCCAGCCCCACGGACGAGGAGATCCGTGAGGCCCTATCCGGCAACCTGTGCCGCTGCACCGGCTACCAGGGCATCCTGGCCGCCGTCCGCGCGGCCGCTACCACCATTAATGCCGCCACCACCATGAATCAAGAAGCGAGGTAACAGGGCATGCCAGGAAGAGTCGAGGGCAAGGTCGCCTTCATCACCGGCGCCGGCCGCGGCCAGGGCCGCAGCCACGCGGTGAAGCTGGCCTCCGAGGGCGCGGACATCATCGCGATCGACATCTGCCACGACGTCGAGGGCGCGCTGCCGATGGCCACGCCGGACGACCTCGCCGAGACAGTCAAGCTGGTAGAGGCTCAGGACCGGCGGATCATCGCGACCCAGGCGGACGTGCGCGACCTCGACGAGCTCACGGCGGCGGTGGACGCCGGCGTCGAGGAGCTCGGCCGGCTGGACATCGTGGTGGCCAACGCGGGCATCGCGAGCCTGGGCGGCCCGGTGGAGAAGATGAGCCAGGACAACTGGAAGCACACCATTGACATCAACCTGACCGGCCTGTGGAATACCGCCCGGGTGGCCATCCCGCACCTGATCGCGGGCGGCCGCGGCGGCGCGATCGTGCTCACCAGCTCCGTGGGCGGCATGCACGCGATGCCGAACATGAGCCACTACGTCTCGGCCAAGCACGGCGTCATCGGGCTGATGCGGTCGCTGGCCGTGGAGCTCGGACAGCACCACATCCGGGTCAACTCGGTCCTCCCGACCAACGTGAACACCCCGATGTTCATGAACGAGGGCACGTTCAAGATGTTCCGCCCCGACCTGGAGAACCCGACCGCGGCCGACGTGGAGCCGATCGCCGCGCAGTTCATGCACGTCCTGCCGCACGGTTGGGTCGAGCCGGAGGACGTCAGCAACGCGATCCTCTTCCTGGCCTCCGACGAGTCCCGCTACATCACCGGCGTGCCCCTCCCCGTCGACCTTGGCGCCCTCCTTAAGTAGCAGATCACTGTAAACCGTCGGATCAGCCCTTGTTGATTCGAATCCGACACCGCCACCGGCAAAATGGCCCGCTAGCTGCAGATTGGCGGCCATCACGGCGGCCGCACTTCGGTACGTGAGCTGCCGGAATAGCCGCGGCCATCCCGGAGCCCCGATAACGTGAAAGCTTCCCGCCCCGGGACGGCTCTGGCTCATATAACTGGGAGGTAACGGTCTGATCGTGCGCTGGCGGCCGTCCGGTGTCCGCTTCTCGCCGGTTTTCGATAACGTGAAGGATGTTACGGCCTATAGGTCGAAGGATCTTTCTCGTTAGTTCGAGCTTGGGCGTTCATAGGGAAAATACGGCGGGCGGGCGACGTCAGGGCTCCGTTATCATCCAGAAATGTGCGACAGAGCCCCCAGGACCCGCAGGATCTTTCACGATAATCCCGGCGCCCGGCTCATCCCCGCCGCAGGCGGCCGCCGGCCGGCAGACGGGCGCGCAAGCGCGGGAAGAGCCGCCCATCGCCGCAGGTCGCGCTAAAGTGCGGCTGCCGTGCTATGCGGGCCATTTCTTTATCCCGGGGTGTGTCATTCTGGGATGACCTTGCCGAGCTGGCTGATGGCGGCGTGCACCGTGTCGTGGCAGGCGGGCAGGAGCGGCAGTCGTACCGCCGGGCTGCAGATCGGAGGCCCTGGGCGTGCATGCTTGACCGCCGCCTCCTAGACCACGCTCACCTGGCACCCGCTGGGCTGGGTGACCGTGATCCCACCGATGTGGGACGATGTGACTGAGGGAGGGCATGCATGGGCGGTCCTCAGTCAGCGCAGCCCACGACAGGCGACAGGCCTGCTGGCAGCGAGGCGCTGGTCCTGCTGGCCGGGCCGGCGAGCGCGGCAGAGCGCGCGCTGGTCACGCGATGGCTGCGTGACGGTCACCTGCGTCCGTCCGCGGTTCTTCCGCTGGACGGCCCGGACCTGGCGCGGTCGCTGGACCGGGCGGTACCGGAGACGCTGGTCACGGCCGTCCGCGTCGTATGGCTGCCGCGCGAACGAGGCGGCGCACGGCAGGTCCGCTGGTCGGACGTCCTATCGCAGGTCAACCCGCGGCGGCCGTCGGCGTTCTGGCAGAACCAGATCATGCGGCGCGAGCCGGACCGGGCCCGGATTGTGGTCGCGGAGCCCGCCACCGTGGCCGCGCTGCGCGACCGGTGGGGTCGCACCGGCTCGTTCGCTCAGTTTGTGTCTCGGCAGGCCAGACTCGCGCTGGACCGCTCCGAGCGGGCGTTGCTCGGATACCGGTACAAGGTGCCAAGGGAAGTCGCCGAGGCGATCGAGGACAGCCCGCACTTCCGCGCCGAGGTCGCCCGGCTCACGGCCCGGCTGGGCCTGACCGAGCAGGAAGTGATGGGGCGGGCCGAGGCGGACTTGGACAGTCTGGTTGCCTCGATGAGCCCGATCGCGGTCGACCTGCTGTCCAACACGCTGCGCCCGCTGCACGCTTACGCGTGGGACGTGCAGGTCGACACCGCCAGGCTGGACCGGTTGCGGGCGCTGAACCGCGAGCACGCCCTGGTCTTCCTGCCCAGTCACCGTTCGTACGCCGATCCGCTCCTGCTTGCCGACGTCCTAGCCGAGCATGACTTCCCCCGTGACCACGTGCTCAGCGGCGACAACCTCCGGTTCTGGCCGATCGCCTCGCTGGCCCGGCGGGCCGGCATTGTGTTCATCCGGCGCAGCTTCGGCGACGACGAGATCTACAAGCTGGCCCTGCGCGAGTACCTCGGTTTCCTGCTCGCCAAGCGCTTCAACCTCGAGTGGTACATGGAGGGCGGCCGATCCCGGACCGGAAAGCTGCGCCCGCCGCGCTATGGCCTGCTGGCCTATGTGGCCGAGGCCGTCGCCCGGGGCCAGGCCGAGGATGCCTGCCTCGTGCCGGTGGCGATCACCTACGACCAGCTCCGCGAGGTATCGGCCATGGCCGCCGAGCAGGCCGGTGCCGCGAAAAGGGCCGAAGGCCTCGGCTGGCTGGCGGCGTATGCGCGGGGCCAGCGTGCCCGGATCGGCACGGTCTACGTCCGGTTCGCCGAACCGATTTCGCTGCGCGCGGCACTGCCGCCCGACGGCCCTGACGGCGACAAGGATGCCTGGCGGCTAGCGCTGCAGAAAGTGGCGTTCGAGGTGGCTGTCCGGATCAACCGGGTTACCCCGGTGACCGCAACGGCACTGGTGACGCTTGCCCTGCTGGGGGTTCGCGACCGCGCGCTGACTCTGGGGCAGGTCCGCGGAGTTCTGGAGCCGTTGCGCGATTACCTGGCCGAGCGGGAGCGGCCGTACTCGCGGGGGATCCTGGACACCGACGCCGGGGTGCAGCGGGTGCTCGGCGCCTTGTCCCAGCAGCATGTGGTCACCATCTACGCGGGCGGGGAGGAGCCGGTCTACGCCATCGAACGGGGCCAGCACCTGGTCGCGGCGTTCTACCGGAACAGCGCCATCCATCATTTCCTCGACCGGGCGGTGGCGGAGCTGGTATTGCTCAGCCCGCCCGCCGACCGGTGGGATGAGGGGATGCGATTGCGGGACCAGCTCAAGTTCGAGTTCTTCTTCCCGGACAAGACGGCCTACCGCGCGGTGCTCCAGGCCGAACTTGACCGGCTCGATCCCCGCTGGGAGACGGTGGCCGACGGGCGTGCCGTGCTCGAGCGCTCCGGCTTCCTGGTGGCGAACCGGGTGCTGCGGTCGTTCCTCGACGCTCAGCTCGTGGTGGCCGAACGGCTCGCCGCGCGCCCTCCGCACCATCCGGTGGAAGAAAAGGAGTTCCTTGACGAATGCCGCGGCGTGGGGCAGCAGATGCTGCTGCAGGGGCGGCTGCACGGGCCGGAGTCGCTGTCCCGGGAACTGTTCGCCAGCGCACTGAAGCTCGCCGCGAACCTAGACCTGCTCGGCCCTGGCGGCGACGACCTGGCGCAGCGCAGGCGGGCGTTTGCCGGGCGCCTGCATGAGGACGTGGCCCGGCTGATCCTGATCGACGAGATCGATGCCGCGGGCCGGCGGGAGGCGATCGGTGTCGAACCCTAGCCAGCCAGCCGCCGGGCCGTGGTCGGAGCAGGACCTGATCGCCGCGGTCGAGGCCGGGCCGAAAGGCCCGCACATCGGGGCGTTCTTCGACTTCGATGGCACCCTGATCGACGGCTACTCGCTGTCCGCGTTCGCCCGCCATCACCTCAGGTCGCTGCAGGTCTCACCGGCCGATCTGGGGCGGATGCTGCTCACCGGCATCCGCGGCGTGACCAGCGAGGAAGACTTCGAGCAGTTCACCGAGCTGAGCATGCACACCTGGGCCGGGCGCAGTGAGGACGAACTCGCCGAGCTCGGCGAGCGGCTGTTCGTGCAGGGCATCTCCGGGTCGCTGTACCCGGAAGCATGGCGCCTGGTCGAGGCGCACCAGCAGGCCGGGCACACCATCGTGCTCGCTTCCTCCGCCACCCGCTTCCAGGTGGAACCCGCGGCCAGGGCGATGGGCGTATCGCACATTCTTGTTTCACCGGTGGAGATCGTGAACGGCATCTGCACCGGTCGGCCCGGCGGCCCGCTGCTGTGGCGGGCAGGCAAGGCGGCGGCGGTGCGCGCGTTCGCCGGGGAACACGGCATCGACCTGCCGCAGAGCTACGCCTACTCCAACGGCGACGAAGACGTGCCGTTCTTGCAGGCCGCCGGGCGGGCGCGTGCCATCAACCCCGGCCGTCACCTGGCCGAGGCGGCGCGGCACTACGGATGGCCGGTGGCCAGGTTCCGCTCGCGCCGCGCCGGGGTAGCGGATATCACCCACACGGCAGCGGGCCTGGCCGGCATGCTCGGCGGCTTCACCGCGGGCATAGTGCTGGGCGCGGCCACGGGATCCCGGCGGGACGCCGTTGACCTCGGCACCACGCTCGCCGGTGAGCTGGGCAGCGCGCTGGCCGGGGTACGGCTGGACGTCCATGGCGCCGAGCACCTCGCGGCCCGGCCCGCGGTCTTCCTTTTCAACCACCAGAGCCAGCTTGACGTGCTCATCCTGGCCAAGCTGCTGCGTGGCGGTTTCACCGGTGTCGCGAAGAAGGAACTCGCGAACAGCCCCGGTTTCGGGCTGATGTTCCGGCTCGCCGACGTGGCGTTCGTGGACCGCCAGGACAACACGCAGGCGCGTGAGGCCCTGAAGTCGGCGGTGCAGAAGCTGCGCGACGGCATCTCCCTGGTGATCGCGCCCGAGGGCACCCGGTCTGCGACCCCGGCACTCGGGCCCTTCAAGAAGGGGGCGTTCCACGTCGCGATGCAGGCGGGCGTGCCGATCGTGCCGATCGTGATCCGCAACTCCGGCGAGCTGATGTGGCGCGGCGCCACCACGATCCACGCGGGAACGGTGCAGATCGCGGTGCTTCCCCCGGTCACCACCGAGGGGTGGGACGCGGTCGGCCTGGATGAGCACATACACGAGGTTCGGGGGCAGTACCTGGCGACGCTGGCCAACTGGCCGGCTCACGGCACCGGGCAGGTGACGGCCACGACGACGGCCAGCTTCGGCCCGCCGCCCGCGCTGCCTCTGGACTGGGGCGCCTCTCCCCGGATGAACCCGCTGGAAACGGCCATGTGGCGCGCTGAATCCGCGGACCCGCGGCTGCGCGTCACCGTCAGCCTGCTCGAACTGCTCGACCCCGCCCCGGACTGGGACCGGCTGCTCTCCGCGCACGAGTGGGCTTCCCACATGGTGCCGCGGATGCGGCAGCGCGTGCTCGAGCCCGCGCTCGCGCTCGGTACCCCGGCCTGGGTGACAGTCGGTGACTTCGACCTGTCCCGGCACGTGCACCGGGTCCGGCTGCCCGGCCCGGGCATGCTGCGGCAACTGCTCGACGTGGTGCAGGATTTCGCTGCCGCTCCCCTCGACCGTAACCGCCCGCTGTGGGCGGCGCTGCTGGTGGAGGGCCTGGCCGACGGCCGGGCCGGGTACGTGGCCAAGAGCCACCACAGCGTCACCGACGGCCTCGGTGCGGTCCAGCTGATGATGCGGCTTCACAGCCGCACGGCCGAGCATGACCCGGACCGGCCCGAGCCGCCGGTCCCGGCGGCTGGCGAGAGGTCGCGCGCCGGGCTATTCGCCGGGCAGGTCGCCGACGCGGTCCGCGCCACCCCCATGGCGACGGTGCGCCAGGGCACCAGGGCGCTCGGCACGCTGACCCGGCCATGGGACGTGGCCTCGCGAGCGGCGGGCCAGGCGCTGTCCGCGGTCCGCTTCGCCGGCCAGGGCGCGGTCGCCCCGTCCGGCTCGGTGCTGCTTGCCCGGCGGGGCGGCGACTGGCACTTCGAGGCCGTCGAGGTGCCGCTGGCTGACCTCAAGGCCGGGGCGAAGGCGGCAGGCGGATCCCTCAACGACGGGCTGCTGGCCGCGGTGATCGGCGGGTTCCGCCGCTACCACGAGCGGCAAGGCGCCCCCGTCGACCGGCTCACGGTCGGCTTCCCGATCAGCCTGCGCGCTCAGGACGACCCGCAGGGCGGCAACCGGTTCACCGGCGCCAAGTTCGCCGCGCCCATGGCCGAGACCGACCCGGCGGCCAGGATCGCCGCGGTACGCCAGTTCGTGCTGGCCGCCCGCGCGGCCAGCGCCGCCACAGCCGACACCGTGACGGCCGCCCTGGCCCCGGCGATCGGCTGGCTGCCCGCTCCGGTCGTCAGCATGATCTCGAACCGGCTGACAAGTACCAACGACGTCCAGGTCTCCAGCATCCCCGGCGTGCCTTTCCCGGTGTACATCGCGGGCTCGCGGATCACCCACATGTACCCGTTCGGCCCGCTGCCCGGCTGCGCCGCAATGATCACCCTCATCTCGTATAACGGGGACTGCTGCATCGGGATCAACACCGACACGCTCGCGGTTACCGACTCAGGCGGGCTCGCCGATGACCTCCGGGCCGGTCTGGACGAGGTAGTGGAGCTCGCATGACATCTCCCGGCACCACCACGGTCTTCGGCCGCGGCAACGGCCTGGCGACCGTCTTCACATTTCGCTGCTGAGCAGGGCTTTCCGTGGGCGTGGTCCTGTTGCCGGGCGCGCAAGCTTCGGAATGCTTCTGAGTTTCCGCAGGTCACAGAACGGTGTGCTTATTGAATGGCTGAACAACGCGATCTAGAGTCGCCTCCCTTGACGGCCGTGTCGCTTAGGTCGGGCGCATGCCGGCGGTTGTTTCTGCTTGCGCTGGACCAAGCCGCGCCGCTCCGCCCGCTGCCAGATGGCGTCACCGACCTGGACCACTTCCGCGTCCGGCGGCGCGACCGCGCTGCGCTGCGAGTTCGAGCCGGTGATCTGCCTGGAAGCGCCGGAAGCGGTGCAGGTTCCGCGCAGCCTGCTGCGCGCCGACGGACGCAGCATCTACCAGCGGCACGGCGGCGTCCGGTACGCCACCCGCGCGCAGCTGGCCATGGAGGAGCGCCTCGTCGCGCAGGCCGGTGCAGCGGCCGCGCCGCGCCTGACCCGCGCCGGCGCCGCGCAAGCACTCGGCGCCGGCCTGGCGCGGCTCGAGGACACGCTGGCCGGACGCGCGCAAGAAAATCAAACCAATCATCCCGAACGGACCGGGCTGACTGCCGGTCAGGCCGCGGCTGTCCTGTCGGTGCTGACCGGCGGGCAGCGCGTCTCGGTGATCAACGCGCCGGCCGGATCGGGGAAGACGCGGGTGATGACCGAAGCCGCCCGGGTCTGGGCCGCGACAGGACGCGGCCCGGTCATCGGCATCACCCCCTCGCAGTCCGCCCGCAACACCCTGGCCGCCGGGGTAGCCGAGTCCTGCAACACCGCCCAGTTCCTCGGCCACCTGCCCGGCCAGCGCGGCGCCCGCGGCCCCATCGACATCAGCGAGGGCACCCTGCTGCTGGTCGACGAGTCCTCAATGATCCCCACCCCCGACCTGTCCGACCTAGTCGCCCTAGCCGAAGCACGCAGCGCCAAGATGGTCCTGGCCGGCGACACCGAACAACTCCAGGCAGTCGAAAACGGCGGCGCCATGCCCCTGCTGGCCGGCACGCTCGGCTACGTCCGGCTCGCCGCCCCGGTCCGGTTCCGCGCCGCCTGGGAACAGGCCGCCAGCCTGCGGCTCCGCACCGGCGACACCTCGGTCCTGGCCGAATACGACCAGCACGGCCGGATCATCGCCGGCGACCCCGACCAGATGACCGACGCCGCCGCGGCCGCCTACACCGCGCTCACCCTCGACGGCACCGACACCCTGCTGATGGCCGCCGAACACAGCCTTCGCCGCGAACTATCCCGCCGCATCCGCGACGACCTCATCCACCTCGGCATAGTCCAAGCCGACGCCGCGGTGCGCATCGCCGACGGAACCGAAGCCAGCGCCGGAGACCTGATCGTCGGCACCAAGAACGACCACTCAGTCCAGGCAGGCGAGCCCGGCCGGTCCCTGGCCAACGGCGACCTGCTGCGCATCGAGGCGATCACCCCGTCCGGCCTGCTGGTGCGCCGCGCCCTGGACGCCGACCCGCGCACGGGCCAGCGCCGGTGGACGGACCGGAACTTCCTGTACGCCAATTACCAAGACGCCGAACCCGGCTACGCGGTCACCGACCACGTCGCGCAAAGCCGCACCGTGCACACCGGCCTGGCGGTCATCACCGGCACCGAGGACCGCCAGCACGCCTACGTCGCCCTGACCCGCGGCACCACCACCAACACCGCCTACATATTCACCCTGTCCCCGAAGATCGCCGACCCGGCGCCAGGCCCGCGCCCCCGGCCGGCTCACGCGATCATCGGCGGCCAGGGGCTTGACGCGCTCGGCGGCCCGACCAGCCGCACCGGCGGGCACCGTCGCGCGCTGACGGCCATCGTCAGCGGGGACCGCCTGGAGCCGGGGTCACCGGAGGCGGTGCAGGCGGACTGGCTCGCCCGGTCCGGCGCCGGTCCCCGGGGCGCTCCTGCACGTCCTTGACACGTTCGTCGAGACCCCGGGCACCGCCCTGGCCGAGATCGCGGCCCCCGCGCTGGTGGTGGCCGGCGATCGGGATGAAAGGCCGGCGGGGGAACTCGCCGCGGCGCTGCCCGGTGCCCGGTGCGTTCAGGTGCCGGGCAGCCACTTCACCGCGCTGCTCGGCCCGGGGCTCGAAGCCGCGATCCTCGCGTTCCCCGCGCGGTCACCGCGATGACAGGACCGCGGCTCACGCCGGAGCGTGAGGCGGCGGCCGGACGGGCGAAAACAGCAGCGATCGCGTGGGCGCTGCTTAGGTCCTGCCAGCGTGTCTGGGCCTGCGCCGGCTGCCTCCCTGATGTGCCCGGCGGGCGGAAGTCGCCGGCGGTTGCCGCGTTTGCCCGGCTTCTTGCCGGGGCGGGGCGGGAGCTCGCGGCTGAGCCGCGCGTGTCCTTCACCCGGTACCTGGCGCGCGTGTTCGATCTGGGGTCGCGTGCGGACCGCGCGCGGGTGTACGAGATCGTGCTGCAGGAGGGGCGGCCGGCCGACATCCTGGCCTGCGTCGATGGCGCGCTGCTCGCCGACCTGCGGGGCGACCTGGTTCTGCCGCGGGCGGTCCGGTCAGCGTGGTCAGCGGTGATCCCGGGCTCTGGTAAGGCGGCGGCGTGATGGCGGCAGGCATACCCGGAGCCGGGGGAGCGGCCCTGCTGGCGCAGCACCTGATGGCGCGCCCTGCCGAGGATCTCGACTTCTTCGCCGCTCCGGAGCGCGGCCGCGTGCCCGCCGCGCGCGACGCCCCGGAGGCCGCGGCCCGGGACCGGGGCTGGAGCACCGAGCGGATCCATGACGGCGACACGTTCTGCAGGCTGATCATCCGCGGCGATCACGGCGGGGTCCTGGCCGACCTCGCTGTGAACGCGCCGCCGGACCTGCCCGCGTCCGTCACCGCGGCCGGGCCGGCGCTCGCACCCGAAGAACTCGCCGGGCCCAGGCTCCTCGCGCTATCCGGCAGGGCAGCCGCGCGGATCGGCGCCGGCTTCGATGCCAAGGTTCTGGCCGACATGATCGCCACCCTTGACCGTTTCACGGACAGCGAGATCCCTGTGCCCGATAGCCTGTCCGCGGCCGAGCTGCGGACGTTCGACACGACCTGGCGCTCGGAGCTGTCGGCGTAAACCCAGCTCCGCCGGTTGCCGCGCCGCTGCTGTTCCAGTCGATTGCCATCCGCACCACAGGACTCTCATCCGGTGATAGCCCTTTGCGTGATTCATGCTCGGGCATCCAGTCGGCTGCCTGCGTGGGTGGTGACTCCGACTCGTCCCTTCGGGCTGGTCAGGACGTTGGGTAGGAATCGCGGACTTCCCGGACGTACGGCGCGGGGGCGACCGTGGCCCGGATTCCACCTGGCGGTGCCGCTCCACGATGGGCTTGGCGGAGTTCAGCTCCTCGCCTCACAGCATGGTCACCTCTATGCCCGGCAAAACGAGCACATCGGGCGTCACCGACAGGAGTTCGGCGTCCTCGTGCCCCATGCCCTTGTACCAACCACCGCGGATCGCAGGCACCCAGTCGGCCTCTCCCCCGGAGGGTTCCCACGTGGGCAAGCCCCGGCCTTCTGCATGCGGCACACAGTGTGACGCTGAGCGTTTGCGCAGGCCAGGCCGTGATCCAGAACCAATAGTTTGGTATTTTTATCGAACAGAAACACGAAAATTGTGAGGTGTTCACGTTTGGGAGTGAGCTGGGGAAACGGGTTCTGGCTGGCGGGCCGCCCGCAAGTTAAGCGGGCTCAGCCAGCATTTTCCGGAGGTCATGGTTCCGGTTCGGCGGGGTTTACGGTTCCTGGCGGCTGTCTGCCTCGATGATTTCGAGGGTGAGGTCCTGGAGTTCGGCGAGCAGGGCGCGGAGTTTTCTCGCGTTGTCGAACAGGGGCTGGTATTCGGCGAGCTCGCGGGGGGTGAGCCGCCTGGTCACGGTCTTGCCGCCGATCTTGCGGGTCCATTCGGCGTACGGGCCGTGCAGCCGGGGCGGGTCGGCGTGGCAGCGGCAGGACGGCTTGCCGCAGGCGTAGGCGCGGACGGTGAGGGTGCCGGGCAGGGCGAAGCCCGCGGCGGCGAGCTCGGCGGCGATCCGGTCGCGGGCCGCTTGCTGGGCCGGGCTTGGTTCCATGCGGCACACCGTCTCAGATCCGCGGGCCTGCCTGTTTTCCACAGTATATTCCTGTGGAAGTGTCGTGCTGGGAGGCGTCATGGAGCCGGCAGGGCCGGAGGTAGCTGCGTATATCGGGCGGTGGCGGCCGTTGTCCGTGTCGCCAGAGGCGGCGGCGTTCGCCCGGCAGGTCGTGCCGCTGGCGGTGCCGGCCGGGCGGGAGCGGGCGAAGAACCTGCTGCGGGCTGCGGGAAAGCTCGCTGACTACGGCCTCGGGCTGGGGTTTGAGCCGGTTCCGGAGGTGCTGCTGCACCCGTCGGTGGCCGAGCGGTTCACCCGGTGCGCGCCCGGCGTGTCGGGCGTGGCGCGCCGCACGCTGCGCACGAACCTGAGGTTCATCGGCCGCCGGGTGGTGCCGCACCTCTGCCCGGCGGACCTGCCGCTGCCGCGGGAGCGGGCGAAGAGGCCCTACAGCCCGGCGGAGATCGCCGGGTTCCTCGCGCTGGCGGACGCCCAGCCCACGATGGAGCGGCGGATGCGGGCGGCGGGGCCGGGCTGCCCCGGGGCGGGCGCCGGGCTGATCCGCGGCGACCTGCGCGACGCGCGCGGCACCGACGTGGCCTGCCGGTCCGGCGGCGTCGTCATCGACGTCGGGGGCCGGCGCCCCCGGACGGTGCCGGTGCTGGCCCGCTACCACGCCCCGCTGCCGGCTGCGGCCCGGTTCGCGGGGTCCGGCCTGGTCTGCGGCGGCGCCGAGACGGGCCGCCGGAACATCACGAGCCCGCTGATCGCCGCGCTGGACGGCGGGGCCGGGCTGCCCCGGCTGGACACCAGCCGGCTGCGGGCGACGTGGCTGGCCGGCTGCGCGGACCAGCCCGGCCTGGCCACGTTCATGGCAGCGGCCGGGATCAGCTGCTCCCGGCGGCTCGGCGACCTGGTCGCCGGCCTGGAGCCGGGCAGCGAGGCCGAGGCGGTCCGGCTGCTGGGGGCCGCCCGGCGATGATCCCGCTTGCGGCGCTGGAGGAGGTCATTGACGCCTCCGGCGTCGTGCCGCGGATCGAGGCGATGCTCCCCGCCGGGGTGCGCGCCCGGCAGCTGCTGGCCCGCACCCTGCTGCCGGGCATGCTGCTCGTGCTCGCCGATCACCGGCCGGCCCGCCTTTCCCGCGTGCACCGGGCGCTGATCAGCCTGCCGGAAGATGATCAGGTGCGGCCAGGGGTGATCGCGGACTGGAAGCACGGCCCCCACCAGATCACCTGCCGGCAGACCGAGTACACCTTCGGCCTGGTCGCGGACGTACTGGCCAGGGACGAGCCGGACGGGCTCCCGTCGCCGGCGCTGCAGGCGGTCTGCGACGACCTCCTTGAGGCGTCCGTCCCGGAGGAGTTCAAGGACGCCAGCACGTCGCTGGCGGTGGACCGGACGGACCTGGAGTCCTTCTCCCGGCCCCCGCCGCGCGGCACCAGCGACTGCGCCGATCCGGAGGCGTCGCGGGGGCACCGCAAGAACAACCTGCTGCGCAGCGAAGACGAGCTGTTCTACGGGTGGTATCTCTCGGCCGGGGTCATGACGGGCGAGGAGGACGGGCCGGCCGTCCCCGAGCTGGCCCGCCGGGGCGCGGTGTCGTCGTGCCGGCACGACCCGGTCCGCGCCTTCGCCCCCGTGCTGACCGCGATGCCCGGCCAGGGGATCCCGCCCGGCGACATCCCCGGCGACTGCGGCTACGCCCACCGCGACGCCGCCGCCCGGGCCATCCCGCTCAGAGCCGCCGGCGCCCAGCTCGTCCAGGACCTGCACCCGCACGACCGCGGGCCCAAGGGCACCCACGACGGCGCCATCATCGCCGGCGGCAACCTGTACTGCCCCCGGACACCGCGCCCGCTGCTGGAGCTCGGGCCGCTCGCCCGCACCGCCACCAGGGAACAAGCCGCGGACTGGGAACGCAAGACCGCCGAGCTGGCCCGCTGCAAGCTCGGCAAGATCACCAGCGACGACGCCGACGGCTACCACCGCGTCCAGTGCCCCGCCGCCATGGGCAAGATCCGCTGCCCGCTCCGCCCCGCCTCGATGACCCTGGACCGCGGCCGGCCCGAGATCCTCACCCCGCCGGAGCACCCCCAGGCCTGCTGCGCGCAGCAGACGATCACCGTCCCGCCGGACGTGCTCGCCAAGACCGCGCAGAAACACGACTACCCGTCCGCGGCCTGGCGCCGCTCCTACGCCCGGCGCACCGGCGCCGAACGCGGCTTCGCCACCGCCAAGGACCCCGCCACCAGCGACATCAGCCGCGGCTGGTGCCGCCTGATGGGCACCGCACCCCTGATGCTGTTCGTCACGACCCTGCTCATCGTCCGCAACCAGCGCATCCTGCACGCCTGGAACACCCGGCAGGAAGAAACCCAGCGCCGCGCAGCCGCCGGGCTACCCCCGAAAACCCGCAAACGGCGCCGCAAGACCCTCGCCGGCCTCGCCGCCGGACCGCCCTGACCCGCAACCGCCGCGACCACGAGCCCGCGCCCGTCACCACCAGCCAGGACAGCTGCCACAACCAGGCGAAAGCACGCCCTGACGCAGGACAAACCAGGGAACCAGGCCCCGTCGCGGCACCCGAAGACCGGCACCGGACCACGGGCTACCAGGAGGCCGGAATGTCAGACCCAAACGTGAAAATAGGCCTCACCGAAACGTGAAGACCTCATTGTGGAGCTAAGGGGATTCGAACCCCTGACCTTCTGCATGCCATGCATGCCGGTTTCGTCCGACAGCGTCCGCTTAGGTCCGGCTGCCGCAGGTTAGCCAGGTTGTGGCGGCTGGGAACGTCGCGCTGTGGCTGGCGGAATCTAAGGTGGTCGGCACTTGGTTTGGCGCTGGATCTCCGGACCTCCCGCACGAGGGAGATCTCATGATGGGACCCCGACCACTGGCCGCGAAGTCCCCCTTGCCGCCTGGCCGGCACAATGGCGGTCCCGCACCGTCCTCCAACTGAAGGCGGGCCGCCGACAGCGCGGCCAGAACCCAGGATGCCCGGTACCGGGTCGGCTACGCCACAAGGGCAGGGGATCAGCCGATCGGGCAGCCTGGCCGGGCCCGGGCCTGGCCGGAATTGCGGTTGACCATGAGGCAGGACGTGTTGACCGCCTCGAAGTCCCTGGCCGGGATCCGCTTGAGCAGGGACACCAGGTCATCGGGCCACTGCGGGAAGGCGGTGCCCCCGAAGTACCAGTTGCTGCCGTTGTCGGCGAGGATGAGGCCGTAGTGCTGCATTTCGACTAGGACCGCCTTGGCGTCCGCGCAGTACGGTTGCGACCTGCGGCAGAAACCCGCCACGTTGAAGTCCGCCTTGAGCCGGGAACGGGCGCCCATCGGCGGCAGGCTCGCGGTGCTGCCGGAGCCGGCTTCATGCCTGGCCGGCCAGATGTAGGCGGCCGCGGTGAAGCGGGCGGTGAACCTGATCGCGTGCGTGATCGGCGTGCCGGTGCGCACCGCCTGCTGGATCTGCGCGAAGTTCAGCAGCCCGGGCAGGATCGGCAGGCCCGCCGCGTCAGCCGAGGTCCAGCCGGCCGGGCGCAGCGCGTTGGAGCGCAGGTTCCATACGGCGCCGGAGCCCGCCGTGGAGCCGTTGGGCGAGTAGTGCGCCTGCCACAGCTCGTACAGCGTGCAGGTGCTCTTGTTGACGATCAGCGCATGCCGGTCGGTATCGGCTGGCGCGTTCTTGCCACCCTCGATCGGGGTGTCGGGGCCGAGCGGGTACCGCACCCGGTTGCTCTGGTCGGCGTAGGTGAACTTGACCCGCACGGTCTTGTGCGCGCTGGTGACGACCGCGTACGGGAAGCCGTAGGGGTAACCGCCCGGGTCCGGGCCGAAGTCCGGATGCAGGAAGGTGGCCGATGCGTCCATGCTGCGCAGCCACGCGGCGCTGTGCGGGTCCACGGGGAGCTTGGAGATGTCGGTGTTCCAGATGTTGTCGGCCGGGAACATCGGGCAGTCCGGCGCGCCGGGAACGGCTGTCCCCCCACTGACCAGGGCCGCTGGCCGGACCCGGCTGGCGGCGGGAGCGGCGCCCGCGCTCATGCCGACGGCGGCGAGCACAGCCACCGAGGCCACGGCGCTGAGGAAACGAAGGCCAGCGCGCTGTAGAGCGTGACGTAGACAGGGCCGCATTCGCACAATCCTGGCAGAGCGCACGCGAGGACGGAGGAGGAAACTCGTGACAGGCGATAGCTGCACGAAAGGACGGCCCGGCCCGGCTGTTCGCCGGAGTTTATCCAGCGACTCACCGGCCGGCCAGCACATGCCGGTCGTCCCAAGCCGAACCGACGCCATAATAACTTCTGGTCAGCGGTACCTGATCGATAACCGCCTTACCTGCATCGGTCGGGATTGCAAGGGGGGTTCTGGGGCGTGCCCACTGCCCTTAAGTTTCCGGGGTTATGGCTCTTTGTGTCCGGTTTCTGGCTGATGGTAACGGGATGGCTGCAGGTTGATAGAGGCATCGTGATGGAGCCCGGCAGTTCCTGAAAAGGCACAAGGCCCCTGGTAGGAACGGGTTTGCGAAGACCATCGTTCACCTGGAGCCTTGTTGCCCGGCCAGTTTGCCATGCCCCTTGACCTGCCGTCCATCGATTCCGCGTCTCCTGAAGCCCTTATCCCGGACAAGGCGGCGGCCCGTGTCGCGGCCGGCCCGGGATTCTGGGCGGACTGGCTGTCGGAGCTGAGCCGGGAGGGCCTGCTGGAGGCCCTGCTCGCCGAGGACGTGATCGCGCGGGCGCTGCGGGAGGCCCCGGGCCGTCACCGGTACCACTCCGCGCTGGATGCGAAGATGACCCTCATCTGCGTCCTGGTGGCCTGCCTGTTCCCGGAGAAGGGCTATGACCAGGTGCTGGCGAAGGCGTTCGGCCTGCCGGGCCTGCGGTTCCGGCCCGGGGAGGTCCCGTCCGGCAGCGCCCTGTCCCAGGCGAGGGAGCGGCTCGGCGAACTGGCCGCCCGCCGGGTCTTCGAGCTCGGCGCCGAGCGCGGCGACGCGGATCTCGGTCTCACGGCGCTGTGGAAGGGCCTGGAGGTCACCGCGCTGGACGGCACCACGATGGAACTGGCCCGTAACGCGGCGCTGGCCTGCGAGTTCGGGTCCTCGTCGGAGGCCGGCCGCCGCTGCTGCGGGTCGTCGCGCACGTCCGCACCGCCAGCCGCCGCTGGATCGGGGCGGAAATCGGCTCCTATCACGACGGGGAGAACGACCTGGCCGACAAGCTGGAAGGATCTTTCCGGCCCGGCATGCTGAACCTCGCCGACCGGGGCTTCTTCTCCATGGACCGGTTCTGCCGGTTCTCCGCGGCCGGCGCTGACCTGGCCTGGCGCGTCAAGAACAGCGCGAAGAGCATCCCCGCCAGGACCCTCGAAGTCCTGCCCGACGGCTCTGAGCTGGTCGTCCTGCACGAGTCCGACGGGATGCTCGCCCGGCGGCGCCGCGAGTCCCGCAACCACGCCGCCCCTCGGCACCCGGACACTATCGCTCGCCTGGTCACCTTCCTCGTCATGACCGAGACCCGCGGCGGGAAGCGGAAGGCGTCCCGGATCCGGGTCATCACCACGCTGCTGGACCACGAGGACTATCCCGCCCGCGACATCGCCTCGCTCTATGCTGAGAGATGGCAAATCGAAATCGCGTTCTTGCACCTGAAGAAGACCGTCCGCGGCTCCCGGCGGCCGCTGCGCGGCCAGTCTCCCGAACTCGCCCGCCAGGAAGCCTGGATCCTGCTGCTGGTCCACAACATGGTCGCGACGGCCGCAGCCCGCGCCGCCGCCGCGGCCGGCACCGACCCGAAGCTGATCCCGTTCACCCCCGTGCTCGCCCTCATCCGCGAGCACGTCGCCGCCGATGCCTGCTGCCCGCACTGCGGGCGCCGCCCCGCCAGCACGGAAGACCAGCTCAGCAGCCTGATTGCCGAGATCATCGCCCTGCCCCGCCACCGGCCCGGACGCCAGCGGACATCCGGGAGGACCGCCGCCGAACGCCGTGACGGCCATACCGAGGACGTCACTTACATGATCACCATCGAAAAATCGAATCTCCCAGAATGGGACACAACCCTCAATACTTAAGGGCAGTGGGGGCGTGCCTGAGTCTGCTCCTGTCCCTTGATGGCTGCCGGGTTCTGCGAGCGGGCGGGCCGGGTCAATGGAGCGCGCAGCGCCCGCGGAGCAAAGCCGCGAAGTTAAGGGTCTGGCGCGGTTGTCGAGGGGGTGCTCTCCGTCGGCATGTTGAGTTTGTAGGTTCCGGAGCCGGTGCGGGTGAAGAAGCCCAGGCGAGCCCATTCACCGAGCTGGGTGAGCATGTTCCGGGGTTTGACGTGCAGCAGGACGGCGAGTTCATGGCCGCTCCAGTCGCGCGGGGGCTGGCTGGTGATGATGGCGGTGATCCGCTCCCGGCGGGTGGGCGGGCCGGGCGGGCGGGGCGGAGCGTTCCGGTCGCGGTGGGTCCTGCCGGGCTTGAGGTCCACCGGCGGGGTGCGGATGGCGATGTCGATCGCGGTGATGGCGGCGGGGTGGGCCGGGCGGCCGTCGTCCCGGTTCAGGTACCGGGAGGTGGCGCATTTGACCTTACGGGCGCTGTACCGGGGGCGGCGGGCGGGCAGCAAGGTGGCCAGGACGGCCCGGCCGATCGCGCCGGGCAGGTCGGCCGGGCCGTCCGGGCAGATGCCGCGGGCCGCGGTGAGCTGGTCTTTGGCGGCTTCCATCGCGGTGGTGAAGCTGGCCCGGTCGGGGTCGGTGCCCGGGCGGGTCTCCACGGCGGCGACCATGGCCATCCGCAGCAGCTGGTAGAGCGTGAGCAGGGCCCAGGTCTCCTGCTCCAGGCCGGGCCGGTCGCCCGAGCGCAGGACGTGGCCCTCGAGCAGGGTGTGCCGCAGGGCGAAATACGCGGACTCGATCTCCCAGCGCTCATGATAGAGCCGGACCACGGCGGCGGCCGGGAACCGGCGGTGGTCCATCAGCGTGGTGATGAGCCGGTAGCTGTCGCGGACACAGCTGCCGTCGGCGCCGGTCATCGTCAGGCTGG
This sequence comes from uncultured Actinomycetota bacterium, assembly GCA_963771985.1. GTDB lineage: Bacteria > Actinomycetota > Actinomycetes > Streptosporangiales > Streptosporangiaceae > Trebonia. Next base: position 297,434 of record CAVYVO010000001.1, read on the forward strand.
CCTCGATGATCCGGACGTTCAGCCCGTCCAGGTGCGACAGGTAGGAGCCGTCGGGCAGATGTTCCAGGACGGGCGGGTGGCGGGTGGACTTGGCCCGCGCCAGGAACAGCGCGCCGGTGGCCGCGACCTCACCCAGGAACGCGTTGGCGTCGAAAGCCCGGTCCAGCAAGATGAGCATGCCCGGCCGCAGCAGCGGCAGCAGCCGCCGGGCCACGGTGGCCTCGTCCCGGTCGGCCGCCGACCCGAGCGCGGCGCCGAGCAGGCCGCGGGTGCCGGTCTCGGCCAGGGTCATCAGCCGCAGCGTGGGATACCCGGCAAAGCCCATCCGGTACCTGATCCTGCCCAGCCACCAGCGGTTGCGGCCGGTATCGGGGACCTTCACCGAGTTGCACCCGTCGAAGGCGACCGTGCGCAGCCCGCCGAAGCGCACCCCGGGCGTGCGGGGCTGGGCCAGCGGCCCGGCGACCACCTCGAACAGGGCCTTCAGCGGCGCGGGCCCGAGCCGCCGGCGCAGGTCGCGCAGCGCCTTCTCCGACGGGCACGGCACGTCCATCCCGGTCAGCCCTGCGGTCAGCTTGGCCCAGACCCGCGCATAGCCCAGCCGCGGGTACATCCCTAGCGCCAGCAGGAAGTACACCCCGGCCCGGGACGGCAGATCGCGCAGCCGCCGCTGCACGGTCCTGGTCTGTTCCAGGATGTCATCGACCAGCTCGAACGGCAGGTACTGCGTTAATTCGCCCAGATGGCCGGGGGCGAATACCCCGGCAGCGACGGTGACGGCGTGCGTGATGGTGGTCGTGGCAGACTGAGTACGCAACGGGACCTCCGGTGTCCGGGAAGATCGTGACGGATTGACCCCGATCTACCAGAGGTCCCGTCTCCCGTCACCCCACGCCGTCAGGCGATCTCCCTTGACATGACCGCAGGTCTCTTAACTTCGCGGCTTTGGCCCGCGGAGCGGCGCCGCAGGCGTCCTTGACGCGGCCGGCCCGGGAGCGGATCATGCCCGGGCGGCAGGGGCGGGAGCCCTTGGTGGTGCGGGATGCGGTTTAGCGGTTCAGGCTGGTGGCGGCCTTTCTGTGCGGGTGACGAGCCGTGGCGGCCGGGGCCGGGCAGGAAGCAGCCAGCCTTACCTGGGTCCGCGGGGCGTGGGCGCTTGCCCCGGCGACATGATGATGGATTGGGTGTCCCCGCCTGCGGGGATGCGGCCGCTCAGTCTGATCAGGCCGCCCGCCGGGCCCGTTGAGCTGGGCCGGCGGCGGCTGACAGCGGATCGGCGGGAGCTGGCCGCGGTGGTTCCCCATCGGGTGAGTTCGGCTGCAGGCCGTGCACCTGCGCGGGCGTGCCACGGTTCGGGTCACCGGTGGTCAGGCGGCGGCGAGCGCGTCGCCGCCGAGCCCGGCCAGGATGTGAGTGGCCTGCCGGATGATCTTGCGGGCCTCGGACAGGGCGGCGCGCTTGCCGTTCTTACGGTCCTTGACGGCGGCGTAGCAGGCGTGGTCGGGGGCGGAGGAGCGGGCGTGGGCCTTGCCGGCCTCATAGGCCGTCCAGCGCAGCACCGGCGGTCCCTGCCGGGACAGGCGGCCGGGGGACCGCTTGCCGTCGGAGCTGTAGACGGTGATGTCCAGCCCGGCGAACCGGACCGCCTTGCGGGAGGAGGAGAACCGGTCTTTGCCGCCCAGCCGGCAGCCCGTCGCCAGCGCGGTGACCGGCCCGGCCCCGTACAGCCGCGCGGCCAGGACCTTCGCGCCGGCCAGGTGCCGGGCGGCGTCCAGCAGCCGGTGCCGCAGCACGTGCAGCCGGTCCTCCAGGCAGGTGAGCATGTCCAGGGCGGTGGCGACCTGCAGCTGCCCGGCCGGCGACAGATGGGCGGCCGCCAAGGCGCGCACCGCGGCCAGGCCCTGTCCGGTGCGCAGCGCGCCCTCGCCCAGCCGCGGGGCGCCCTGGCGGGAGAAGACCGCGTGGACCCGCTGCACCCAGGCGGTGTGCTCACGGCGCAGGTCATGGTAGGTCTCCGGCAGCGCCCGGCACTCCAGGACCTGCGCCGGCGGGACCCAGCACTCCGGCAGCCGCTCTTCGGCCAGCAGCTGCCGCAGGTGCCGGGCGTCGGTCTTGCCGGTCTTGGCGTGCCGCTTGCGGCCGCGCGCGAAGGCGGTATCGGCCGGCTCGGCGACATGCGCGGCGACCCCGGCCGCGGCCAGCTCCCCGGCGACATACCGCCATCCGGTGCACCCCTCCAGCGCGAACGCGACGTCGCTGCGGCCGGCGAACCGCGCCAGCCAGCCGCGCAGGTGCTCTCGGTCAGCCGGGGCGACCTGGCCGCGCCGCACCTGCCCGGTCACCGTGCCGGGATAGTCGAAGGTCAGCTGCTTCCGGTGAATATCCAGCCCGCCTACGATGGACATCGGGACCTCCTCAAGCTCCCGAGGGCACCCCAGGGCGCCCGAACGCGAATTGCTACGCAGTCAATCCTCACGCGACTGAGCTGCGGAGGTCCTGCCCAGCGGGCAACAGCCATGCGTCAGCTCAGCAACCGTCAGCTGGCCAGCCGGTGCATGTCATCTAATTGTCGCCAGACTCGGCCGATCGGCATGGCGGGCCGTGCCGCAACCGAATGATTGATATGGGCACCTTCCTGCGTGCGGTCGCCGACGGCGCACGTGGCCCTCTGGCCTGGGTGCATACGCCGCGCAGCGGTCATGGCGGCCTCAATCATGCCTTAATCGCGAAGGAGGGCCGCGCTGGCATGCTCGTCTCCAGAGTCGCCGCGACGGCGGCTGAGGGGGGACGATGATGAGCTGGTTCTGGCTGAACATCCCGCTAATGGTGGTGTTCCTTTGCTGCTGGGCGGGGATCCCGCTGTGGCATACGCTCACCCGCTGGGACGCCGAGCTTAAGGCAAAGCACGCCGAGATCGCGGCGACAGCCGTCGCTGCGCCGGCCGTCGCGCCGCCGGCTCCGGCTACGGCAGTCGCGCACGGGGCCGGCCGCCCGGCCTATGCGGGAGCTGGCGGCCCGCGGTAACCAGTCCGGCTGGCAGCAGGCGGGAGCGGCTAGCCTGGCACGAGCACGGCGCGGGACCGCTGTCGCGGCGGTGGTCCGGGCCTGGGCGATCTGCGACAGCGGGAGGGTGCGGGTCGTACTTGGACCCGGCCGTCAGCGATCAGCTGCATGAGTGCCGACAGCTGGGCCAGGGCGAAGTCACCGAGTCGGCTGCGCTGCCGGAGATCTGGATGCGGCGGCTGCGCGGCAGCGCGGCGGACACCGCGCCTCGGGCCCGGCCAGCGCGCCGATCTGGACGCAGGCGATGCCGGCGCGGTCCTGGTGCAGGCCGCCGCGGCCCAGGACGGCGGACATGGCCTCGGCGGGAGGCCCAGATGAAGCCGGGCACCAGGTCGCCGGCGCACCTTTAAGTGAACAGTCATGTGCACCGGCCGTGTCGCCGCCGTTAGGGTCTTTCGCCTCTGGCGCCGTGAACCGGAGGGGCGCAGCGTCGCTGTCATCGGCCATCGTCCCGCCTTGGAGGTGAAGGCGATGAGCGCATGGCTGGTGCCGGGGGAGGCCCGGCTGCGGGCTCCGGCGAGGCGCAGGGCGGCGAGACCGGACACCCTGACCGCGCGAGTGGCCGGAGCGCTGCTCATCGCTGCGACCGTCGCCAGCTTGCTCAGCACGGGACTGCTGAACCTCGTCTTCAGCGGTTCTGACTATCTCGTCAAGATCTCCGCACATCAGGACCGGATCGTCGCGGGCGGGTTCTTCGAGATCATTGCGGCCTTTGCCAGCGCGGGGATCGCCGTGTCGCTGTATCCGGTCGTGAGACGACACGGCGAGTCTCTGGCGCTCGGGTCGGTCGGCTTCCGGCTCCTTGAGGGCGGGCTCTATCTCGTCGCGGCCATCGGCACGTTCCTGTTGCTGCAGGTGGGCCAGGATGCCACGGCCGGATCCCCGGTTCCGTCGTATTTGCGGACCTCCGGCGCGCTCTTGCTGACCCTTCGAAACCAGGCCGGCCTGGCCGGGGTTCTGGCGTTCTGCCTGGGTGCCTCGATGTACTACTGCGTGTTCTACCGAGCCCGGCTGGTCCCTCGGTGGCTGTCGGGCTGGGGACTGGCAGGAACCGCGCTGGGGGCCGCCGCCGGGCTGCTGGTTCTGTTCCGCGTGACCGGTTACATGTCGGCGCCCCAGGTTGTCTTGAATCTTCCCGTCGGCGTGAACGAGATGGTGCTGGCGATCTGGTTGCTGGTCCGGGGATTCGGCTCCTCAACGGCCGGGTCCGCGCCGGTCAGAACGGGCAGTGACGCGGGCGCCGGGTCCGGCGCCGGCAGTCCGGCGGTCACGGCGTCCACCCCCGTGGAAGGGAGCCAACCGGCGGGAGGATCATGAGAGCACGCCTCCAGCCTGACCGGGATGTCTGGCACCTCATCACCGGCCTGGCCCGGGCCGCGGGACCGAGGGCGGGTTCAGCCCGGGCAGAAGCTCTTGACCCTTAGGCTGATCCCAGGCCCGTCGGGCGACGTGGGGACCTTCGCCGTTCAACTGGCCAGGGCGTTCTGCGCAAAGGCCACCGGTCTGCGCCGCCGCCAAGACGGACCCGGCCGCGTCCACCGGCGCCGCCCGCGTCATCGGCTATCCCCGCCAGGACACTGGCGGGCAGGGTGAGTGCTGCGACCTGGTCCTCGACATCGGCGGCAATCGCCCGGTTCCGGTTTGCGGCCCGCTCTCCGCTACGACCAGATCGGATCCGCTGCAGCAACCGCGATAATGATGCACAGAATTGGCGGATCTGGACGCGCTCGAGGACCCGCATTCACTGCCTGGCCAGCGCATAGTCGGCAGGGAGGCGCTGGCAGGCGCTGAGAGTCCCAAACGTTCGACGTCACGTTGCGTGATCGAGGCCGCCGGTGCTCAAGCAGCCGCCTGGCCCGGGCTCGGCAGCCTCGCGGTCTGTTGCTGTGGGTGAAGCTGTTGCTGCCGGCCGGCCGTTTCCTGCTTTCTCCTGGCAAGACGGCGCCTTCGCGGCCGCAGCCCTGGTGAGAAGGAGGCGGGAGTCCAGCGGGGACAATGCCGGGTGCCGGGCATGGGTATCCTTGCCTGGCCGGGGATCATCGGCCTGCGGCTGCGCCGGCCGTGCTGCCGCGCCCTGCCGCCGGACGCGGTGATCGCGCCCGGCGGCACGATCAGCAGGGACGGGTTCATGGCCAGAGGGGGCAGGCCGCTGCGGGTCGCGGCGCATCTGCAGCTCCAGCACGCCGATTACAACGCGGTCCGGCGCGCCGCCCGCGAGGCCGAGAACATCGGCGTGGACATCGTGTTCAACTACGATCACTTCTACCCGCTTTCGGGTGACCCTGAGGGCAAGAACTTCGAATGCTGGACCACGCTCGGCGCGTGGGCCGAGTCGACCTCCCGGGTGGAGATCGGCGCGCTGGTCACGTGCAACGGTTACCGCAACCCCGACCTGCTGGCCAGCATGGCTCGCACGGTCGATCACATCAGCGGCGGGCGGCTCATCCTCGGCATCGGCTCGGGCTGGCGGCAGAAGGACTTTGACGAGTACGGTTACGAGTTCGGTACCGCGGGCGGACGGCTGGATGAGCTGGCTTCGGCGCTGCCCAGGATCGAGCGCCGGCTCGCCCGGCTGAATCCGCCTCCGACCAGGAAGATCCCGATGCTGATCGGCGGCGGCGGGGAGAAGAAGACGCTGCCCATGGTGGCCAGGCATGCCGACATCTGGCACTGCTCCGGTGACCTCGGCGCGCTCCAGCGGAAGATGACGGTCCTGGATGAGTGCTGCGCGGCGATCGGCCGTGATCCGGGTGAGATCGAGCGTGCCGCGGCGGTGTCCCGGCGCCGCGGGACCACCTTGGCCGGCTTGCGTGACCTGGGCTTCACGCTGTTCACCTGGACTGCCGGCGGACCGGACTACGACCTGAGCCCGCTGCGCGAATGGGTGTCCTGGCGGGACAAGCAGAACGGCTGACAGGCCAGCGGGCACCCGCCGGTCACGGCAACACCGCCAGAGCTGATGTTCCCAGCGTCGCAGAGACACTCATCAGGGGCGTCCCGCCCGGCGCAGGAGCACGCGCTGAATCCCCTTGCCGTTCCGGAGTGTTCTGCGTCTCCCCCGAAGTCCCGCGCGCGCCGCCCGCTACCCGCGCCCTGAATCGCGCCGCGTGACCGACCGTCGATCTGGCCAAAGCGTGCAGTCCCGCCGCTATGCGCGGCCGTAGCGACCGAGGTGCCTTCTATCGTACGCGCGCAGATTCGGTGCTTCTGGTCTGGGGCGTATCGGAGGCTGCAGGACCTCGGCGTCAGCGGTTACTTCCTGCGGAAATCGCTGACGCCGAACACCACGATGTCCAGCTCATGGTTTGCCGTTCACCCGGTCACCTCAGGCGAGCCGATCCAGGCGGCCCCGGCCCCGCCCAGTGACCAGGTGCGGCCTCTGCGGGTCCAAGGCCGCCTGGATTAGCGACCATAGACTCTGGTGCGGCGCTTGCCGTGCAGCACGATGAGGGATGGGTGATGCGACGCGTGCCTTGTCCTGGCGGGAAGAGGACGGGACCGGCAGGTAAGCGGCGCTCGCAGGGTGCCAGGTCCCCGGGACCGGCCATGTGATCACCGCCCGCGCCCGGAGCAGCACGGTCCCGGGCTGCCGACAGGGAGGTTTTTCTGATGCGTCCGCGAATTGTTACGCATGCCGTGTGTATCCCGGCGGCTGCGGCTGCCGTCATCGCCCTGGCCTGGCCCGCTGCCGCGGCTGCTCCGCCCGGCCAGATGCCCGGGACGGTCTCCCCGCCGACCGCATACGTGGCCGACACCGGATCGCTCGCGCTTTCCGACACCGTGATCCCGATCAATACCGCCACCAACACCGCGCTCAAGGCGATCACGGTCGGATACGGCCCGGACGCGATCGCGATCACGCCCAACGGGAAGACCGCCTACGTCGTCAGCGGGGCGCAGACCTGCGGGACATGCATCCACGTGCCACCGCCAGCCGACACGGTGACCCCGATCCGGACCGCCACTGACACCGCGCTCAAGGCGATCAAGGTCGGGACACACCCGGACGCGATCGCGATCACGCCCAACGGGAAGACGGCGTATGTTCTCAACTCCGGCTCGGGCACGTCAGGCCCGGGCACGGTCACGCCGATCAATACCGCCACCGACACCGCGCTCAAGGCGATCACGGTCGGGAAGTACCCGGTCGCGATCGCGATCACGCCCAGCGGGAAGACCGCCTACGTCGTGAACCTGTCCTCGAACACGGTGACCCCGATCAACACCGCCGCCAACACCGCGCTGAAGCCGATCACAGTCGGCAACGGCCCCGACGCCATCGCGATCACGCCCAACGGGAAGACCGCCTACGTCGTGAACCTGTTCTCGAGCACGGTGACCCCGATCAGCACCGCCACCAACACCGCGCTCAAGGCGATCAGGATCGGTAAGCCAGTCGGGGTGGGGACACCCACCACCATCGTGATCACGCCGAACGGGAAGACCGCGTACGTCGGCGACAGCAGCACGCTGCCCGGAAAGGTCACCCCGATCAGCACCGCCGCCAACACCGCCCTCAAGCCGATCGACGTCGGGAGCGGCCCGGGCGCCATGGCGATCACCCCGAACGGCAGGACACTCTACGTCCTCACCGACTCGGGGGTAACGCCGGTCTCCACCGTCACCGACACCGCCGGGAAGAAGATCCCTCTGACAGGTCTGTTTTCTAACATCGCGATCACGCCGAACGGCAGAACCGCCTACATCGTCAACGACGTCTTCGAACCGGGAGACATACGCGGAACCGTAATCCCGCTGCACACCGCCACCGGCAAGGTCGGCAGGCCAATCCCGGTAGGGATCGGCCCCGGCGCCATCGCGATCACGCCGTAACGAATCGGCAACCGGGCTGCGGCAGCAGCCAGCACGCCGGACCCGTAATCCGCCGATCACGGGATGACCGCCGTAATGGATGATCTGTGCTCAGCCACCCTCCGCGGTCCTGCCAGCTACCAGCCGCTCGTAATCGGCAGCGGCGCGGCCGTTTCGCCCTCTCGGCAGCCTTTGCCTCGTAGCGCAGCGTAAGTGCTTGCGGTGCCGGTATCCGGGATGTGCTCCTGAATGCGGGAGGCGGGCTGGCTATGATCCGCGCTTTGGCCTGGGCCCGGGTGGCAGCGACGGCCGGGCACTGATGTACCGGGAGCCGGGCAGCACGGCGTGTCGCGGCGGGAGGTCAGGCACCCGGCGGGTTGAGCTCGGTGTACCCGTCGCCGCTGATGGTGGTGCCGCCGATCTTGCCCTTGATCGCGACGTCGCCTTCCCAGTAGACGGTGCCCTGGGTTGTCAGCAGGTCCACTTCCTGGTTGCGCAGGTCGGGGGTGACGGTCAGCTGGCCGCCGGGGACGGTGACCTTCCACCCGGAGCCGTACTTGATGCCTGTCGCGGGGCTGGTCCAGGAACCGGTGGCCTTCTCGCCGGTGCCGGCGGCGGTCAGGTACGTGATGTCCTTTCCGCCGCGGGCGACCCTGGTGCCGGCCGTCTCCACGATCTGGCCCTTCTTGTTCTTGATGAAGAACAGCATGTACTGCTGCCTGTTGGACAGCTGCATGCTGAACCAGTCCCAGCCGCCGCCGCTGCCCGCGGTTACCGGCCCCCACTGGTGGTCCATCCAGGAGGTCCCCGCGACCTTCAGCGTGACGCCGTGGTCGGTGACCGTGCCGGCGGTCGCCAGCGATGTCCACGAGTAGTAATACGACGACCCGAGCGATGCCAGCGGGATATAGCCGCACTTGTTGCCCTCCAGGACCGCGGGCTCGGCGGTGCGCAGCCTGAGATCGAGACGGTAACCGGGCATGCCCGCCGTGAGCGTGTCGCGGCCGGACCCGCCGCTCATCGTCCAGTTCCCCGCGTGCAGGGCGAACCTGCCGGCGGTCTTCGGGACGGGGTAGGAATCCTGTTTGCCCGCGAACCGGAAGGTCTTGCGGGCCAGGTCGGTGACGGACAGGTCAGCGAGGTAGACGGGCTTCGGCGCGGCGCCGAGGAACTGGAAGATGACGTACTCATAGCCGTAGGCGTGCACGCGGCCCTTGGCGTCTTTGCCGCTCAGGTGCCCGCTGAAGTACCACCACTCGACCGGAGCAGAGTGCGGCGCCTCGTCCTTCGGCAGGCTGACGGACCTCGCGCAACGGTGCACTGCGCCTGGCCCCGCAGCGGCCGGCGCGGCCGGCATGGCCGCGCACAGGACCGGGAAGATAATCGCCGCCAACCCCGCTGACCGCGTGCCCCTGCGGCGGATAAGGGCTCTGATCCTGCCCACGGCCGGAGCGTGACATAAGCCACCACGGCTGTCAACTCCGGCGGCAGCCCGGCCGGCTCCGGTATCCGGCCGCCGGATGAGCAGATCGCGCAGCAGGCGCGGGACACGATCACCCAGGGCGAGCCTGGCGGCGGGGACCGGCTGCCCGCCAGGGAACTGGCCGGTATTTTTGAAAATCACCGAATACATGGCACGTCAGCGCCCACGCCGCCTGAATGCCTGCCACCGCGGACGATTACCGCGGTTCAGGCACGCCGGAACCGATGCTCCTATGTTTGTCAAGGCGTTCCTCTTGCTGCTCTGGGAGTCGGTGTTTCCTGGGTTTGCTGAGGTGCGGACACGACAGGGATGGGCCGCTCGCGGTGGAGGGCAGGCTCTTATCAGGTCACGAGGTCAGCAGGGCGGAGAGGGCCCCGGGGCGGCCGGCAGATCGGATCAAGGCCAGCAACGGGTGCGGCAGCCGTTATGGGGGCCAGGCCGCCCCGGGGAGCTGCGGGGCTTAGCCGTTGGCGGTGGTGATGGCGGTGGTGACCAGGGCGATGTTGCGGGTGTCGAGGGTACCGAGGACGGTGCGCAGGTAGACGGGGATGGCAGGGTCGCCGAGGCTCGCGGCGATCCGCAAGATGGCTTGCTCGGAGGATGCGCAGGCCAGCAGCCCTGCCTCCAGGGCGTGCAGGGCGGCGTCCCAGCTGATGGCGGCGAGCGGCTGGCCGGTGCTGATGCTGGTGCCGGCGGTGATGGTGCGGCGGAAGGCGTCGCGGTGCAGGAAGTGCCCGTGGCTGATGATCAGCCCGGCGGCGGCGGTGTCGGCGGGGATGCCGTCGGCGGCGTCCAGGAGCTGGCAGGTCAGCTCCTGGACGCCGATGGCGGTGCCGTTCATGGTGATGCCTCCTGGAAGAAAAGGGGGTGGGCGCGGGTGAGCCCGGCGGCGGATCGCCCGTGGTGGAAGGCGGGCTGTTATCAGGTCACGAGGTCAGCAGGGCGGAGAGGGTCCCGGGGCGGCCGGCAGATCGGATCAAGGCCAGCGACGGGTGCGGCAGCCGATATGAGGGCCAGGCCGCCCCGGGAAGCTGCGGGCGTCAGGCGCCGTCGCGGAGCTGGTGGTAGACCTCGCGGGCGACGTACCGCTTCAGGCAGCGGATGATCTCCCTCTTTGACAGTCCTTCTTTGCTGCGCCGCTCGGCGTAGGCGAGGGTGGCCGGGTGGGATTTCAGCCGTGTGATCACGATCCGCCACAGCGCGCTGTTGGCTTCGCGGTTCCCGCCGCGGTTGAGCCGGTGCCTGCTGGTCTTGCCCGAGGAGGCCGGGATCGGGGCGACGCCGCACAGGTGCGCCCACGAGCTTTCGCTGCGCAGCCGCTCCGGGTGGTCCCCGGCGGCGACCAGCAGCAGCGCGGCGGTATCGGGGCCGACGCCGTGCAGGCTGAGCAGGCCCGGCGCGCGGGCGGTCACCAGGGGGATGATGAGCTCATCGAGGCGCTCGAGCTGGGCGTCCAGGAACTGGACGCGGCGGCCGAGCTCGCGCAGCGCGATACGGGTGGCGTAGCCTGGCACGTCCCCCGGACGGGGGCGCAGCGCCGCGATCGCGGCTGCCAGCGCGGCCGTGCCGTGCCCGGTGAACCGGGTCCGCAGCTCATCGGGGCCGGTCACGATCAGCGCCCGGGCCTGGTTGATCGCCTGGGTCCGCTCATGGCGGGCGCTGCGCTTGGCGACCATCAGCGCCCGGATCGCCTCCACCGCCCCGTCCCGGCCCTTCGGCGCGCCCGATGCCCGCCCGGACTGGGCGGCCCGCGCGGCGCTGACCGCATCCAGCGGGTCGGACTTGCCCTGCCGGTGCCGGTCCTGCCGGTCGGCGCGGTCCACCTCCACGACCCGGACGCCGGCACCGGCCATGTACCGGGCCAGGCCCGCGCCGTAGCTGCCGGTGCCCTCAACGCCGACTAGGGCGACAGTCCCGAACTCGCCCAGCCATTCCAGCAGGTCAGCGTACCCGGCTGCGGTGGCCGGGAACTCCTGCACGCCCAGCAGCCCGCCGATGGGATCCAGCGCGGCGGCCACGTGCACGTCCGCGTGGGTGTCCACGCCGCCGGTGATGGCATGTCTGTCTTCTACGATGGTCATTGCCGTCCCTTTCATGGTTGAGGGATGGCACGCACCCGCTGGCCGTCGGACCCGTGAACCCCGGCCTCTGGCAAGACCGGGCAGATCAGACCGGCAGCGCCGGTGGGTGCCAGGAACTGGGACCCGGCCGGCAAGCCGGTAACAGGACAACCTCAACGGCGTCGGCCGAATCGCGGGTCAGGCCGGGTCCCAGGCTCCGACGCTACGCCCAGACCGCCGCGAAACCGCGTAAGCAAGACTCGTGTCGAAGCTCCTCTGATCCTCCCTGCCGATATGGCGCCGCCGCAGTGTTCGCGGCTGTCGTTTTCAGGCGTCCCGAACAGGCTGATCTGAACTGTGAGTCGGCACGTGCCGGTTCACGCTGGGCCGGCTCAGGCGCTGGCGTATACCTCTCGGATCTCGAGGGTCAGCGGGGTGACGCCGGGCAGTGGCGGGAGGGGGTAGGCGGCGGCCTGCTCGGCGTGCTCCCTCGTCTTGAACACGATGACGGACATGCCGGTGCCGTCGACCGGCTCCGGCCAGTATGCGCTGACGAAACCCGGCGCCCTCGGGACCAGGTCCGTCCTCAGGTCCGCCAGCGCCGCGCGAGCCAGGCCGGGGTCCTCGACGCGGCCGGTGGCTACCACTGCGTGCATGGGGCCGAGTGTCGCGGGTGCCGGGAGAGTAAGTCAACCGAAATACGGCCTGATGAACGGCAGCCGCGTAGCCGCTGGCTGATGGCTTCCGCAGGCCTGTAAAACCGCACCCGGCAGCTACGCCCAGCGGTTTGTCCCATGCTGATGCCGCACGGTCGGCAGGTCCGGTGCTGGGCACTGCGGCCAGGAAAGGTCCGCCGATCTGCACGGCGCAAGCCGTTCGCTTTCGGCGTTGCGGCCGCACATAGCACGGATTACTGTCGCCGGATCGGCAGGCTGGTGATTGGCCCGGCCGGTGCGGTCTGGGCCGGGACGTTGGGCGTCCGTCCCGGGCGCTTTGGCTCTGGCGGGCGTGATCGTCGCGGCTAGCGTGAAGGCTGGCAGTGCTGGCGTATGCGCATGGTGCTGCCGCTCTTGGCGGACGGGATGTGATCGGGGAGGCCGCGGGCCCGGCGGGGGCGTGAGTTCCCGGGGCCGGCCGCGGGATTACTGCCTGCCGGGAGTTCTTCGCACCGGCCCCGGGACGGACGGGAAGAGAGTGTTCCCGATGCGCACGCGCATTCCCCTCTCTGGTTCCCGTCAAAGCGGAAGGGAGGGCCTTCTGATGCGAACTCATCTCTTGCGGGCCGCAGGCGTCGCTGCGGCCGCCAGTGCGCTGGCGTTGCTGGCCCTGGCTGATGCCGGCCAGGCGGCAACACCGGCACCGGCCCGGGCGGGCCAGCCTGCGGTGGCCTACGTCGCCAATCATGCCGGTACCGTGACCGTGATAAATACCGCGACTAACATCGCGCTCAAGCCGGTCAAGGTGGCTTTCGGCCTCAGCTCGGTGGCGATTACCCCGAACGGCAGGACTGCCTATGTCGGCAACCCATGGGCAAGCAATATGGCAAGCGCGACCAACGTGTTCCCGTTCAATACCGCCACGGACAAGCCAGGCAAGCCAATCGATGTCCAGACGGTCCCGACGGGCATCGCGATCACCCCGAACGGGAAGACCGCTTACGTCTTCAGCGAGGGGAGCATCCCGGTGACCGCGGTCAGCACCGCCACCAACACCGTCGTCAAGGTGATAGACACCGGACGCAACTCGGTCGCGATCGCGATCACTCCGAACGGGAAGACCGTCTACCTGGTCAACATCAACCTGATGAAGCCCGACAGCCCCGGCACGGTGACCCCGATCAGCACCGCCACCAACAAGCCCGGCAGCGCGATCAAGGTCGGGGCGGGCCCCGGCGCGATCGCCGTCACCCCGGACGGCAAGACCGTCTACGTCGCCAACACGGCCGCGGGCACGGTGACCCCGATCAGCACCGCCACCGGCAAGCCCGGCAAGGCAATCAAGGTCGGGGCGGGCCCCGGCGCGATGGTGATCACCCCGGACGGCAAGACCGTCTACGTCGCCAACACGATCGCGGGCACGGTGACCCCGATCAGCACCGCCACCGGCAAGCCCGGCAAGGCAATCAAGATCGGGCCTGCCGGGCTGAGCTGGGCCACTGACCCGATCGCGGTCACCCCGGACGGCAAGACCGTCTACGTCGCCGACACGACCGCGGGCACGGTGACCCCGATCAGCACCGCCACCAACACCGCGCTCAAGACCATCAGGATCGGGACGCCGATCACGGCCGGGTTCCCCGATCAGATCGCGGTCACCCCGGACGGCAAGACGGTTTACGTCCTCGACCCCTGGAACAACACCGTGGTCCCGATCCGGACGGCCACCAACACCGCCCTCAAACCGATCAAGGACCCCGGCATCCCGCTGGCCATCGCGATCACACCATAAACCCCTACCACGGCCAGGGCTGCCTCTGGCAGCCCTGGCTGCTCTTGTCATACCAATCTGGCCCAAAGGCCGAACTGCCAGCGTGCCATGTCCTCCTATGCGAACTCCAGACACGCGGTAATGGCCGATATGTGTATACAGACCGGGATCGCATGGACGCTGACCACACCGCTCGTAATCGGCGATCTGGCGCCACTCCGGCGTTGAGTCGGACGTCGGATCCGGTGGTACCTCGGGTATTCCGCAGTGCGGCTGTCCTCTGGGACGATGGTCGGTTATCTGGCCATGCAGCCTCCACGACCGGTCCAAGCCGACAACGGCCCGGCCGGCCGCGACTCGCTGCTTAGAAGGCACATTCAGATGGTGGCCCGGGACTGTCTAACGTCGCCTGGTGTGGCCCTTAGCTGCGTCGATGATGGCTGGTAATAGCCTGGCGTCGCCCGGAAACTGTCAACGGTGGCTCCCCATTTGGCTCCCTGGTCGCCCAGGTGTTGTCCATGTTCGAAACCACTGAAAATAGTGTCGATTAGGCGTCAGCCTGCAGTGCTGGGCCCGGGGCTCGTGTTAGGCGACGCGCCGCCAGGAGTAGGTGAGTCTGTTCGCAGATGATGGCCGGCGAGCGTCCGCCCGCCGGGTACCGGCCTACTGCGGCGCCATCGGTAGGCAGTCTCGATCCTGGCCTGGTGGTCAACGACGTTGCTCGTCCGGCCGTTGCAGACCAGCAGCCGCAGGTTGGACAGGCCCGCAAGCACCGTCCGGGGAAACCGCCCCGCTGCTGGGTGATGACCACGATCTCGTAGCCGGAGAGCTCGTCGACGAGCCGCTCAGGTGGGATCGACTCGCGGTAGACGGTGATCTCGGCATCGTCGGGCAGTGCCGATCAGTCGCCGTACTCCAAGGCGACGCCGATGTAGTCGTCGAGGATCGCTATCTTCGTCACGCCTACCACCTCGCTTCGCCGCCTGCGCGGCTCGTATCGCTTCTTCCGGGCACCCTGTACTCCTCGCTCTTCAACTGACGGCCCACGCCTAGAGCACCTTTGATGCCACGGCTTTGACGTTAGTCCTGAGTGTCACGGCTGGTAATCGGACGGGCGGGCTGGCGGGAATGGCTGTGAGCGGCAGTGCAGATCGGGTGCTGCCGGTGACGGGGGTCAGGCCGCGGTGGGGACGCGGGCCCTGGTGACGTGGTGGGTGACGAGGTGGTCGAGGGTGTCGAGCGCGGCGGCGAGTTCGGGGGGCGCGTTAGGCAGGCCGGGTGCCATGAGCGGCCGGAGAACATGGTCGTAGACCCGGGTGTAGAAGGAGGCGAACAGGAGCCCGTCGCGGGTGAGGGTGTAGCGGTTGCGTCCCGGGACGCGCTCGATCAGGCCGTTGCGGGCGAGCCTGGCCAGGTCGTAGCTGGCCTGGTTCATGCTGTAGGGGCGGTTCAGCAGGCCGGTCATCAAGCCGCGGAGGGTCTTGTTCGTGATGCCGGTGACCGTGAACAGCATGGCGGCGACAGCGCCGGCCAGGGCCTGGACCCGAAGGTCGCCGAACCGGAGCGCGGGCGCCTTCCTGCCATCGTCTGTGACGGTGGGCCTGGTGATCCGCTCGATGACTGGACTCACAAGCACAGTGTCCTGGCCGGCAGTTTCAGTGTGCAGCAGGCGCGCGTTGATCGCACGCGCCTTGTCCTGCAGCTCCGGGAGGTTGCGCAGCTGCCGGTTGCAGAGCAGGTCCTTGGGGCTGTTGACGACGGTCTCGATGCGCAGCGCGATCCCGTCCTTCAGGTACTGCTTCAGGCGGGAATGCTTGTAGAAGACGTTCAGCGTGACCAGCTCGCAGCGCTCGTCGATCTTGGTCTTGAACCCGCCCGGCGGCGGGCTGCTCTTCCCGCGCCGCTCCCCGCGGCGGAACAGCAGCTCCACGTTCTCCGGCCGGCCCAGGTCCATGTTCTCGCACAAAAGCGCCTCGAAGAACGCGCGGGCGTGCACGTCCTGGCCGAAGACCAGGGTGCGGGAGGTCTCGATCTGCCGCATGGACAGCTCCCACCAGAACCCGCCGTCGCGGTCGGCGGCGGTCAGCGGCAGCGGGAGCCGGGCCATCCACCGCTCGAACCACGCCTGCACGTGCCCGGGGCCGAACCGGTCGCAGATGTCCTGCAGCGCGGCCGGGTCGTCGCAGGACGCGAACCCGTTGGACAGCTCAGTGAACCCGAGCCCGGCGGCCAGCGCCTGCCGCTTGGCCCACTCGTGCCCGTTCACCCAGGCCTTGAGCGGATACGGGAAGTAGGTGCAGATCTTGATGAACCCGCCGCCCATCTGGCTGTCCCAGATATAGACGTAGAAAACCGAGACCCGGCGCTGTTCTTTCGTGAAGGAGAACTGGGGCGGCCTGCCCGGGTCGGTGTCCCGCTTGCGCGCCGTCCAGACCAGCTGGAACTCCTGCGCGCAGCCGATCGCCGCCACCTGCGACCGGCCGGACGCGGCGGCGGCTTCCAGGTACGGGGCCATCACGTCCGCCTTGCGCTCCCCGGCCCGGAACGTGATCACCGGCACCCCGTTAGCCTGCGCCCAGTCCTTCATGTCCTTGCGGAACTTCTCCCCGATCGGCTCGAACAGCGCCGGGGACACGATTGGCCTGCCGCGGTGATCGTGGAAGAAGTAGATCACCCCGCCCGGCGTCTGCAGCCGGGGCACGTAGCCGTTGAGGTACACCCGGTCCAGGCAGGAAATATCCAGCGCGACATGCCCGGCCACCATCTCCGCAGCGGTCACCGCCGGCACGGCCGCCGCAGCTTCACTGCGTCCCATCCTGACCACCCTCAGTACAAGCCCCTATGGTTTGAGGGTGAACCAGCAGTCAGTTCCGTGCAGCCAGAACCACAGAACTGGGCGGTCCGAGGCGAAGCCTCTTTAGAGGGGGGCCACCGCCCGCTGCACTTCGAGTCGTCGTGGCCTGTGCCGATTGTCGCACCGCCGCCATCGTCGACCGCGTCATCTGCGGCGGCAACATCATCGAAACCGGCACCCAGGTTGGCGCGGTACTGCACGGTGAGTTCTGCTAAGGCGATATCCTCGATGCGAACGAGGTTTCCTTAGTCGGCAAGCGTTGCTCCACGTGGCTAGCTGGCAGTTCAAGCGAACATATCGAACGTCCGGCAAAGCCTTCTATAGCCTTATGCCGACCGCTGATGGCTCCCCGCTTGGCTCCGAAGCGAACTTTCGTCCGCGGCCTGCTGCGTGTCGTCGAGCGGGTATTGCTTCTCGAGCTTCTCCAACGGCAGCTTGCCTTCGGCATGCATTCCGGCGCGCTGCCTTGATCGGGTGAGAGGGAAACCCAGTTCCTGGCTTGCTGGGAGGAGGCACCCGAGGCTGATGGGCGCGGGGTGCAGGACATCCACGTTCGATGCGGCAGTGCGGGATGATATGGGCGCCTGATCTTCCGGCCGGTTGCCTTTGCGGCGGATGTCGGGGAGCGTGATGATCATGGACCTTCCGCTCGGCGATATCCGTGTCATCGACCTGACCGTCGCGCGGGCGGGGCCCGCCTGCGTCCGGCAGCTGGCCGACTGGGGAGCCGACGTCATCCGCGTGGAGCCGCCGGGCGAGCCGGCCGGTGATCAGGCCGCGCGGGACGCCCTCGGGGGCAGCAGGCACGACAGCGACTTCCAGCAGCTGCACCGGAACAAGCGGTCGCTGTCCCTCAACCTGAAGTCCCCGGCGGGCCGCGAAGTGCTGATGCGCCTGGTTGACACGGCCGACGTGCTGGTGGAGAACATGCGTCCGGCGGTCAAGCAGCGGCTGGGATTCGATTTCGGCACCGTGCACGCGCGGAACCCGCGGCTGGTCTACGGGTCGCTGTCCGGGTTCGGCCAGGACGGCCCCTATGGCGACCGGGGCGGGGTCGACCAGATCGCCCAGGGGATGGGCGGCCTGATGAGCGTGACCGGGCTGCCCGGTACCGGGCCGACGCGCGCCGGGATCCCGGTGTCTGACCTGGCGGCGGGCCTTTACCTGGCGATCGGCGTGCTGGTCGCGCTGCACGACCGGGACCGGACGGGAACCGGCCGCTGGGTGCAGACCTCGCTGCTGGAGTCGATGATCGCGATGATGGACTTCCAGGCCGCCCGCTGGACCATCGACCGGCAGGTTCCGGGACAGGCGGGCAATCACCATCCCGTGATGCTCCCGATGGGCTGCTTCGCCACCGCCGACGGCTACGTGAACATCGGCGCCGCCAGCGGGCGCCTGCTGCATGCCTTCTGCTCGGTGATCGGGCTTCCCCGGCTGCCCGGTGACGCGCGTTTCGACTCGCTGGAGAAGAGGTCGGCGAACCGGGCGGAGCTCAACATGCTGGTCGCCGGGCGGCTGCGGACCCGGACCACGAGCGCCTGGGTCTCGGCGCTGAACGAAGCCGGGGTACCGTGCGGGCCGGTCTACCGGATGGACGAGGTGTTCGCCGACCCGCAGGTCGAGCACCTGGCCATGACCCAGACCGTGCAGCACCCGGTGCTCGGCCCGCTCGCCATAGTCCGCAACCCGGTGCGGATGACCGGCGGACCGGATACCGTCCGGACGCCGAGCCCGGATCTAGGCGACCACACCGGCGAGGTACTCGCCGGCCTGGGTTACTCCCCCGTGGAAATCGGCCGGCTCCGGGCACAGGCAGTGATCTGAGAGGACCGACATGACGTCACCGACCCCGGCCGCGCGCCACCAGACGGGCACCGGCAGGCTGCTGGCCGAGGTAACCGGACCCGTCGCCACCGTGATCTTCAACAACCCGAGCAAACATAACGCCCTGTCGGCCGACATGCGCGCCGCGCTGCCAGGACTGCTGAGGGCGCTGAACGCCGACGGCGATGTCCGGGTGATCGTGATGACCGGTGCCGGGGACAAGGCATTCGCGTCGGGCGCCGACATCTCCGAGTTCAGCCAGCAGCGCACCTCTGCGGCCGCGCGGGCCGGCTACGACCGGGCCTGGGCCGCGGTGAACGACGCCTGGGCGAGCCTTGACAAGCCGGTCATCGCGATGATCCGGGGGTTCTGCATGGGCGGGGGGCTGCTCACCGCGCTGCAGGCCGACATCAGGATCGCCTCGGACGACAGCCAGTTCGGCATCCCGGCGGCCCGGCTGGGGCTGGGCTACCCGGTGTCCGGCGTGACGGCCCTGATGAACCTGATCGGCCCGGCCTGCACGGCGGAGGTCTTGTTCTCCGCCCGGCGCTTCGGCGCCGCCGAGGCCCTGCAGATGGGCCTGGTCAACCGGGTCGTCCCAGCCGGCAGCCTGCGCGAGGCCGTGCTGGGCCTGGCCGACAGCATCGCCCGCAACGCCCCGCTCACTATCGCCGCGGCCAAGGCGGCGATCCGCGAGGCCGGCCAGCCGGACGGACGCCGGGACCTGGCCCGGGTCCAGGCGATGGTCGAGGCCTGCTTCCGGTCCGCGGACTACCTTGAAGGCCAGCGCGCCTTCGCGGAAAAACGACCGCCGGCCTTCACCGGCCACTGACCGCGCCGCGGCAATGCCCGCGAACCCGGTTCGCGCTCGGTGCGGTGGCGCGACCGCTGAGCGGCCTAGCCGCCGCGCAGCGCGGACTTGAGGATCTTTCCTGACGGTCCCTTCGGCAGCTCGGCCATGAACCGGATCTCCCGCGGGTACTTGTACGCCGCCAGCCGCTCCCGGGTGTAGGCGATGATGTCCTCGGCGCTCACGTCATGACCGGGCCGCAGCGCCACCACGGCCACGACCTCCTCGCCGAGGCGCTCGTCCGGCTTGCCGATCACGGCGGCCTCCAGTATCGCGGGGTGGGCGTACAGGACCTCCTCGATCTCCCGCGGGTAGACGTTGTACCCGCCGCGGATCACCAGGTCCTTCGCCCGGTCGACGATGAAGTAGAAGCCGTCCTCGTCCATATAGCCCAGGTCGCCGGTGTGCAGCCAGCCGTCGCGCAGCGTCTCGGCCGTGGCCTCGGGCCGCCCCAGGTACCCCTTCATCACGTTGTGCCCGCGGATCAGGATCTCGCCGACGTGCTCGTGCCCGGCCGGCAGCGTCCGGCCCTCCCGGTCGCACACCCGCATCCGCACGCCCCACAGCGGCTTGCCGATGGACAGGACCTTCCGGTCGCCGGGCCGGTTGAACGTGCACGAGCTCGCGGTCTCGGTCATCCCGTAGCCCTCGAGGACCTCGATGCGGTACTTGTCCTCGAAGGTGCGCAGCATGTCCTCCGGCAGCGACGCGCCGCCGGACACCGCCACGCGCAGCGCCGACAGGTCGCGGCCGGCGATGTCCAGCTGGGCCAGGGCGTGCAGCATGGTCGGCACGCCGCCGATCACCGTGCACCGGTCGGCCTCGATCGCGTCCAGCACCGCGGCGGGCTGGAAGCGTGGCAGGATGGACAGGCAGCCGCCGAACCGGACGAACACGTTGATCACCGACGACAGCCCGAACACGTGGAAGAACGGCAGCACCGCCAGCACCACGTCGTCGCTGCGCACGCCGAACAGCCCGCCCGCGACCGTACTGTTCATGTACAGCTGGAAGTGGGTGAGCTCAGCCCCCTTTGGCCTGCCCGTGGTGCCGCTGGTGTAGACGAGCACGGCGGTGTCGTCGGGGGCGCGCGGGACCCCGCCCGGCTCGTCCAGCGGCGCGGTGCCGAACAGCTCGCTGAACGGCCGGGCGCCGCCGGGCTGCGGGCCCGTGCCCATGCTGACCAGGTACAGCGGCACCCCGGTCGTCTCGCACGCCTTGACCGCCTCGGCGTGCATGCCCTCGGACCCGATCAGCAGCGCCGCCGCCGAGTCGCCCAGGTGGTATTCGAGCTCGGGCGCCATCAGCAGCGGGTTCAGCGGCAGCACCACCAGTCCCGCCTTGAGCGCCCCGAAGTACGCGATCAGGAACTGCGGGAGGTTCGGCAGCTGCACCGCGATCACTTGGCCGGGAGCGAGGCCGGCCGCCTGCAGCCCGGCCGCGAGACGGGCCGATTGCTCGTCGAGCTCGCGGTAGCTGGTCGTGGTTCCGCCGAAGCGGCAGACCGGGGCGTCCGGCGCGGCCAGGGTCGTCTCGGTCAGGATGGTCGCCAGGTTGAAGCTCATCCCGCCCCCCGGCTGGTGTATGGGCAATACCGGTCAGTGAGACATATATTAAGTGTGTATCACCCACCTTGCCTAGGCCGCCGAGACAGGCGACGCGAGCGGAGGGGAGCAGCGATGCACCTTGTTCGGGGAGGGGCCAGCTCAGCTGCCGGGGGACCGTCGGCCGGGCTGCTGCTGACCGAGCCGCTCCGCGGGCTGGCCGACCTGGCAGCCTTGCTGGTGGCCGCGCCGGGGCTGCTGGCGGCCCCGCGCGGCGACGGTCACGGGGTGCTGATCTTCCCCGGGCTGCTGGCCGGCGATCCGAGCACCGGGCCGCTGCGGGGATTCCTGCGCTGGCTCGGCTACGACGCCCGCGGCTGGGACCTCGGCCGTAATCACGGCCCGACCGAGGCGGTGCTGGCCGGCCTGCCCCGGGCTCTCCTCCGTCATGCCGAACGGACCGGGCGTCCCGTTTCCCTGATCGGCTGGAGCCTGGGCGGCATATACGCCAGGGAAATGGCCCGCCGTTATCCCCGTCAGGTCCGCCAGGTCATTACGCTGGGCAGCCCTTACGCCCTGACGCACCCCGGGCAGAGCCATGCCCACGGTCCCTACCAGCGTCTGAGCTTCCTGCATGCGCCCGGCTCTAGGCTGCCCAGCAGCGAGCAGCAGTCCCGGCCCATCAACGTGCCGTCGACGTCGGTCTACTCCCGTCTGGACGGCATCGTGGCCTGGCAGGCGTGCGTCGAGCCGGAAACCGCGCTGCACCAGAACGTCGAGGTTCGCTGCAGCCACGTCGGCTTCGGCGTGGACCCGGCGACGCTGTGGCTGATCGCCGACCGATTGGCCCGGCCGGCAGGCCGGCAGGTCCCGTTCCGCCCGCCGCCGGCGCTGCGTCCCCTATATCCCCGGCCAGCACAGGACCCCCGGTGAGCACGGCAGCCTCGATGAGGCCGGCGCCGTGGACGTTCGCCGCACCGTGGGGCGCACGCGGTTACGTCAGCGACCTCGACGGCCCGGTGCACTGGATCGAATTCACCTCCGGTGACAGCCCGGACGGCACGCCGATCGTGTTCGTGCACGGCCTGGGCGGCTCGCACCTGAACTGGTGCCTGATCGGGCCCAAGCTGGCGGACGGGCGCCGCGCGGTCGCGCTGGACCTGCACGGGTTCGGCCTGACCCCGGGCACCCGCGCCACCGCCACGGTCCAGCGCAACACAAGGCTGCTCGACCGGTTCGTGCGGGAAGTCACCGGCACTCCGGTGATCCTGGTCGGGAACTCCATGGGCGGGCTGATCTCCATCCTGCACACGGCCAGCTCGCCGGACACCGTCGAAGGACTGGTACTCATCGATCCCGCGCTGCCGATGCCCTCGCGCACCCCCGACCGGCAGGTGGGGAGCCAGTTCCTGCTGTACGCGCTGCCCGGCCTCGGCGAGCTCTACGTCAGGGCGGTGATGTCCCGCCAGCCGCCAGAATTGGCCGTCCAGCGTGTCATCGAGCTGTGCTTCGCCGACCCGTCCCGGGCCGACCCCGCCCTGCTCACCGCGTCGATCGCCGTGGCCGCCGAGCGCCAGCGCCAGGAACCCCCCAACGCCGCCGCCTTCCTGGCCGCTTCGCGGTCCCTGATGAGAGTGGTCGGTCAGCGACATCGCTACTGGGAGATGATGGCCTCGGTGCGGGTCCCAGTCCTGCTCATCGGCGGGGAGGCCGACCGGCTGGTGCCGGCGGCGAGCATGCGCCAGGCGGCCGCACGCAACCCGCACTGGGAGATGGTCATGCTGCCTGGAGTCGGGCACACCCCGCAACTCGAGGCCCCGGACAATGTCATCGGCACCATACGGGACTGGCTGGGCAGGACGACCCCCAGCACACGCTGAAGATCTCAGGAGGAACGGAAATGCAGCAGCTCACCGGCATGGATGCCTCGTTCCTCGCCCTTGAGACGGCCAACACCACCGGCCACGTCGGGGGGCTGAGCGTGCTCGATCCCCGCACCGCTTCCGAGCCGCTGACCCTGGCCCGGCTCACCGAGGTGATGGCCGAGCGGCTGCCGCTGGTGCCCGTGCTCCGGCGCAAGCTGCTGACCGTGCCGCTCGGGCTGGACCAGCCCTACTGGATCGACGACGCGGACTTCGACATCGAGTACCACGTCCGCGAGATCGCCCTGCCGAGGCCGGGTTCCGACGCGCAGCTGACTGAACAGGTCAGTCGGCTGCACGCCCGCCACCTCGACCGCAGCCGCCCGCTATGGGAGCTCTACCTGATCACCGGGCTGGCCCGGAACCGCGCCGCGGTTTACAGCAAGATCCACCACGCCGCGGTCGACGGGGTCTCCGGCACCGAGCTGCTGACGGTCCTGTTTGACCTCACGCCGGCCGGGCGTGAACTGCCCGCTGCCGAGCCGTTCCAGCCGGAAAGGCCGCCGCCCCTGCCGGTCCTGGCCGCGCAGGCGGCCATGCGGCTGGCCTGGCGCCCGGTGCAGACAGTCCGGATCACCAACGAGCTGGTGAGGATCCTGCCCACCATGGCTCCGTTTGTGAACACGCTGGTCGGCGAGATGCTCGGGCTGAACCGCGGCGACGGCTCGGTGATCGCCACCAGGCCGGGACGGGCGCCGACGACGCCGTTCAACCGGGCGATCACGCCGCACCGCCGGTTCGCGTTCCGCAGCGTGGACCTGGACACGGTTAAGGCAGTGAAGAAGGCGTTCGGCGTGTCGGTCAACGACGTGGTGATGGCGATGTGCGCCGGGGCGCTGCGGCACTGGCTCCTCGACCACGATGCGCTGCCGGACCAGCCGCTGGTCGCGATGATCCCGGTGTCGGTGCGGGCCCCGGCCAGCCAAGGGGGGCTGGGCAACAGGGTGTCCGCCATGCTAGCCCCGCTGCCCACCAGCGTCACCGATCCTGGCCTGCGGCTGCAGATCGTCCGCTCGGCGACGCAGCTGGCCAAGGCCCAGCAGGCGGCGATCCCGCAGGGCCTGGTCGACCAGATCAGCGACTTCGCCGTGCCGGCGCTGACCGCACGGGCGGCCCGTGTCGTGTTCGCGACCGGCCTGCTGCACCGACTGCCGCCGTTCAACGTCACCATCTCCAACGTCCCCGGCCCGAACGTCCCGGTCTACATGTGCGGCGCCAGGCTGATCGCGCACTACCCGGTGTCGGTGGTCACCGACGGCCAGGGCCTGAACATCACCCTGGTCGGGTACCTCGGGCAGCTGCACTTCGGCCTGGTCAGCTGCCGCGAGCTGGTCCCCGACATCGATAAGCTGGCCGGCTACCTGCCCGAAGAGCTCGCGCTACTGGCCGAGGCCGCCGAAAAGGGCGCCGCCGAGCAGACAGAGCAATGACCGACGACGTCGGCAGAGTGCTGCCCCAGGGGACCGGGACGCCGGTCACTATTCCGGGCCCGATCTTCGCGGCGGCCGTGGACACCTTCGTGGCCGGTCAGCGGCTGGACATGCGGTCGCTGGCCCGGCGCGTCGGGGTGGCCCGCGCCACCTTGTACCGCCGGGCCGGCAACCGGGAACAGTTGCTGGACCAGGTGCTGTGGTGGCGGGCCCGCCTCCTGCTCGCCGACCAGGTCCGGGCCAGCGCCCACCTGACTGGGACGGACCGGCTCACCGCGGTGATCGGCGGCGTGCTGCGCGCCATCGGCGCCGACCGCCCGGTGCGGATGTTCCTGGAGTCCGACCCGGAGACCGCACTGCGCGTGCTGACCGGCAGCCACAGCACGGTGCACCAGGGCATGGTCACCGCGCTGGAGAATCTCATCGACCTGGAACGCGGCCGGGGCGCGTTCGACGCCAGCCTGGATACCCCGACACTGGCCTTCGCGACCGTCCGGGTCGCCGATGGTTTCCTCTATTCCAACGTGGTCGCCGACCGTGCCCCCGGCATCCGCCGCGCGGTCGTCGTCATCGAGGCCCTGCTCCGCGGGCTCGACCTGGTGCACCGCACCCCTGTGACCGCCGTGCTACGGGAGCCCTGATGGCCATCGACCTCGACGGTGCCGTGGCCCTGGTCACCGGCGGCGCCAACGGCATCGGCGCCGCGGCGGCCCGGCGGCTGGCCGCCCGCGGCGCCCGGGTCGTGGTGGCCGACGTCGACGAGCGGGGCGCGGAGGTGGCGGCCGCCGTCGGCGGCCGGTTCGCCCGCTGCGACGTGCGCGAGCAGGCGGACAACGAGGCGGCGGTCGCCGCCGCGGTCACCGCGTTCGGCGGCCTCGACGTGGCCTTCCTCAACGCCGGAGTGTCCACCACGAGCGTCAGGCTGGGCGGCCCGGCCTGGGATCTGGCCGCCTACCGGCGTGCGTTCGGCATCAATGTCGACGGGGTCTTCTTCGGCGTGAACGCCGCGCTGCCTGCCCTGCGGGCCCGCGGTCGCGGCGCCCTGGTCTTCACCTCTAGCCTGGCCGGGCTGACCGCGGTCCCCGGCGACCCGGTCTACGCCGCGACCAAGCACGCCGTCGTCGGCCTGGCCCGGGCCCTCGGCCCTGCGCTGGCGGCGGATCACATCGCCGTGAACGCCCTGTGCCCGGGCTTCGCGGACACCGCGATCAACGAGCCGGTCCGGCACCTGATCAGCGCCGCGGGCATCCCGCTGATGACCGCGGACGAGGTGGCCGACGCGCTGCTGGCCGTCCTGGCCAGCGACCGGACCGGCGAGGCCTGGTACGTCCAGCCCGGCCGCCCGGCCGAGCCCTTCGCCTTCCGGAACGTCCCGGGACCCCGCGCCCCCGATGGCTCCCGGATCGGCGGAGTCCCGGGGATACCTTAGTGTCCGCCGAGGGCCAGGATCAGCTTGCCGGTGTTCGCTCCCTCGAATAGCTTCAGCAGCGTCTCGGGGAAGTCCTCGACGCTGCCGCGCACGATGGTCTCGTGCGCGACCAGTCGCCCGGCCCGGTACCAGTCGGCCAGCGCGGCCATGGCCTCGGGATACCGGTCGGCGTAGTCGAACACCAGCATCCCGGTCATGGACGCCCGCGCCACCAGCAGCATCATGTAGTTGGCCGGGCCCCGCACCTCGTTCTCGTTGTACTGCGAGATCGCGCCGCAGATGATGATTCTGGCCCCGCGGGCGATGCAGGTTAGGACGTCATCCAGGATCTCCCCGCCCACGTTGTCGAAGTACACGTCGACCCCGCGCGGCGCGA
This sequence comes from uncultured Actinomycetota bacterium, assembly GCA_963771985.1. Lineage (GTDB taxonomy): Bacteria > Actinomycetota > Actinomycetes > Streptosporangiales > Streptosporangiaceae > Trebonia. Next base: position 323,511 of record CAVYVO010000001.1, read on the forward strand.
GTTCACGCAGCGTCCTGCGCAGGTCCGGCATCCGGTAGTCGATCGCGGCGTCGAACCCGAACTCCTCGGTCACCACGCGGCACTTCTCCGGCCCGCCCGCGATGCCGATGACCCGGCAGCCCTTGATCTTGGCGATCTGCCCGGCCACGCTGCCCACCGCGCCGGCCGCGCCGGACACGACCACCGTGTCACCCTCCTTGGGCTTGCCCACGTCCAGCAGCGCGAAGTACGCGGTCAGCCCGGTCATCCCCAGCACGCCCAGGTATACCGGCGGGTCGGCCAGCGACGTGTCGACCTTGATCACCCCCCGCCCGTCCGACACTGCGAATTCCTGCACGCCAAACATGCCGAAGACGTGCTCGCCCACGGCAAACCCGGGATGCTCGGACGCGATGACCCGGCCGATCGCGCCGGCCCGCATGACGGCCCCGATCTCCACGGGCGGTATATAGGACGGGCGCGCGCTCATCCAGCCCCGCATGGCCGGGTCAATGGACAGGTGCGAGATCTCCACCACGAACTCCCCGGGAACCGGGGCGGGTACCGTCTCGCTCGTGAACTCCCAGTCCCCGCGCCGGGGGAGCCCGGACGGCCGGGCGGCCAGGCGGACCTGGCTGTTGGTCTGTGGCACAGGGACAACTTATCCCGAACGGACCTCGGTTCCCACCTCCAAGCAGGCGTACCCGGCGGTTCATGGCACACCATCGCCGGGCTGCGGGCGGGGGCTCCCGCGGGAATCTCGTCACGCGCTCTCATCTCACACCCGCAGCCACGCCAGAAGTCGCTGATGACTGACCTGGGTCGGTGCGGGCTTCGGGTAGTTTCCCGACGGTTGCGCCGGTCTCGGCCCGGTGAGAGGAGGTCCTGGGTCCGCGTGATCCGGGCGCCGGGCGTGAGCTAAACGGTCCCGTTCGGGATGAAGTCGATTTTCCCGAACGGACGGTGGCGTCTCGTTCCAGGCGAGCGCGAGGCCCGTCGAAGTGGTCATCAACGTGTCCTCGGTCGCGGGGCTTCGCCCCGCATGTAGATGTCGAACCGGAGCAGGTTCTCCCCGGCCGGCACGGGCCTCGGTGCGGCAAGGGCACCACCCTCGAAGCGTTGGCGACCGCGCGGGAGGTGCCGGCCCAGGCGAGCAGCGGCAGGTCGTTCGGCATGTCGCCGAACGCGACGACCTCCTCCAGCCCGATCCCGTGGCTCGCGGCAGTTGCGGGCCATGGGTGTATCTGGCGGGCGGAACGGTCCTCCGAGTAGGTGGACCTGTTCCAGACCCAAGGGGGAAACGCATGCGCAAACTAGCGAAACTCGCGCTGGCCGCGGCGGTCAGCGTGGCTTTCCTCGTGCCGGCGTCCACCGCGTCCGCCGTATCGGTGGCTCAGGTGGGCAACTCGTCGGTGATCGCGGCCGAGGGGCCGCATCACACGCTGCTGTTCTACTGGCAGACGATCGGCGGTGTGCCGTGGCATCCCGAGCTGGTGGCCGGCCCGGGCACGACGTATTCGGCGCCGTCGGTGGCTCAGGTGGGCAACTCGTCGGTGATCGCGGCTGAGGGGCCGCATCACACGCTGCTGTTCTACTGGCAGACGATCGGCGGCGTGCCGTGGCATCCCGAGCTGGTGGCCGGCGCCGGGACCACGTTCTCCGCGCCGTCGGTGGCTCAGGTGGGCAACTCGTCGGTGATCGCGGCTGAGGGGCCGCATCACACGCTGCTGTTCTACTGGCAGACGATCGGCGGCGTGCCGTGGCACCCCGAACTCGTCGCACCAAGCGGAGCGGCCTTCTCCGCGCCGTCGGTGGCTCAGGTCGGGAACTCGTCCGTGATCACGGTCGAAGGCCCGGCGCACAGCCTGCTGTTCTACTGGCAGACGATCGGCGGTGTGCCGTGGCATCCCGAGCTGGTGGCCGGCCCGGGCGCGACGTATTCGGCGCCGTCGGTGGCTCAGGTGGGCAACTCGTCGGTGATCGCGGCTGAGGGGCCGCATCATACGCTGCTGTTCTACTGGCAGACGATCGGCGGTGTGCCGTGGCATCCCGAGCTGGTGGCCGGCGCCGGGACCACGTTCTCCGCGCCGTCGGTGGCTCAGGTGGGCAACTCGTCGGTGATCGCGGCTGAGGGGCCGCATCATACGCTGCTGTTCTACTGGCAGACGATCGGCGGCGTGCCGTGGCACCCCGAACTCGTCGCACCAAGCGGAGCGGCCTTCTCCGCGCCGTCGGTGGCTCAGGTCGGGAACTCGTCCGTGATCACGGTCGAAGGCCCGGCGCACAGCCTGCTGTTCTACTGGCAGACGATCGGCGGCGTGCCGTGGCACCCCGAGCTGGTGGCGGGCCCGGGGTCGACCTTCGCCTAGCCGTGGCCGACAGCGGCCAGGCCCGCAGACCGGGCCTGGCCGCTGCCGAAGCTTGGCACGACAGCAACCTCGTCTTCTGTCACGAGAACGGCGACCCCTACACATCCGACCAACTCAACTGGCGTTTCAGCAAGATGACCCGACGAGCGGGAATCGGCCGCTGGCACGCCCACGAGGGCCGGCACACGGCCGTGTCGATCATGAGCAGCAACGGTGTACCGATCCAGGAGATCAGCAACACCGTGGGCCATAAGTCCACCCATGTCACCGAGACCGACTACCGCCACGTGGGGCGGTTGGTCCTTCGTTTGGTACTGGTTTGCCGGACCTCCCGGCCAAGGGATGTCCAACCATGCCGATCCGGATCGCCGACGACACGATGACTCTTGAGAGCAGCCTCAGGGCTTGCCGGGCATCAGGTGCTCATCTAGCGTCTGGGTGGCAGCGGGATGATCTTCGACGCGAGCCGCGACGCGGCGAGGTTTCCGAGGAGGCCGTCAGATAGGCGCTAGATCCCTTCTCATCGCTGGCGCTGGCAGCCTGGTAATTGCCGGTGCCGCGCTCGCGGGCCCGCCGCTGGCAGGCCCGGCGACACCGGCCTGCCAGGGCGTCCCGCCAACCGCGGAACGCATCGCGGCGACGGCGGCGACGTACAGCGCGATCCAGGCGAAAATCGCCGCGGGCCAATCTCTGCGGCTGCGCTTTCCCGATCCGACGGCGCAGGAAGACATCATCGGCTACGGCGTCAATGACCTGTGGAAGAAGGGAATCGACGGCGCGTGCGTGAGCGTGGCTTACGTGGTCACTAACCCCGACCCGGGCCTCGCGGCGTCAATGGCGGCTTACGACGCGGCGATGGACCTGCCGCCGGCGAACATTACCGAGATGGCGCTTCCGGCGCCGGGCAACCCGTCGGCCGTCTGCCAGATCGAGTGCAGCACGGGCGAAGACCGGCTGGACGCAGAGGCGATCCACTCGATGGCGCCCTATGCGAACATCGTCTTCGTTCACCCGCCGGTGCCGGAAACCATCGGCATGCAGGGCTGGCCAGAGGTAGCCCAAGCCATCGAGGTGATCGCGGACCGGCACCTGGCCGACGTCATCACGGTGAGCCTTGGCGACGGCGAGAACGATTTCATCAACGACCCGACGAACCCGGCCGCCAGCCAGCAGGCGGCTATCCACTCGCTGGATCCCGCGTTCCTTGACGCCGCCGCGCATAACATCCCGGTGATGTTCGCGTCCGGTGACTGCGGCCCGGCCGATCCGCCGGTCCTCGGGGACACGGGCCAGTGCACGCCGGCGAGCGGCGTCACCGCGGGTCACCCGGCCGACAGCCCATGGGTCACGGCGGTCGGCGGCACGATCCCCAACGCTGGCGTGGCGACTCCGGCCGGGCGTACCGCGCCCGACGCGCTGTGGAACGCCCCGAAGAGCAACGCCGACGCGGAAAGCGCCGGCGTATCCGCTGTTTACCCGAAGCCGTCCTGGCAGCAGGGCATCCCGGCGCTGGATGGCGTTGCCGGCCGGGCCTTCCCCGACATCTCGGTGGACGCCAGCGACGGGACCTCGCAGGCATCGCCCGCCTTCGCCGGCATCCTCGCGCTTGCCACGCAGCTACGCGGTGCCGATCTGGGCACGGTGAACCCGGCGCTGTACGCGATCGGGCCGCGAGGCAAGGCGGCCGGCATCATCGACGTTCCGGCGGGGTACACCGACAGCGCATACGGCGTCACCGGCTTTGCGACCGCGACCGGCTACGACATCGCCTCGGGCTGGGGCACCATCTACGCGCCGGCTTTCGTGCCCGCCCTGGTCGCGCAGATCGACAGCCAGCACGGACCGGACCAGCCGAGCCGGCAGGCACAGGATGCGCTCAACCGGTTGCAGGCCACCGTCAGCACATCCGCAGGCAAGGTGGCGAGCGGTCAGACCGTCACGGTCACCGGGAACGGTTTCATCCCGGGCAGATCCCCGAACGGCACGACGATCGAAGACGGCTTCGGCGTGTTCCCGCCGCTTCCTGGGCAGTTCGGGGTGACGAGCGGCCCGTACGCCGACCCGGCCTCGACGGTGCCGGGACAGACCTGGGACGACGTGACGGTTACCGTAACTGGAACCGGGCCCGATTTGCCGGTCCAAGCCCCCGTCGTGACGGGTCCGGACGGCAACGGCACCGTCACGGTCACCATCGACACGACCGGAATGGCCGTCGGCACGTATACGGTGACGATCACCGGCCGCCTGCTGACACAGACCATTTCGTTCCAGGTCAAGAACCCCGACTTTGGCTGATCGGTCTACCCGCTGACGACCCCCGGGGAACGCATAGGCCTGCTCGACCAGGTCCAGGCCTTCGTCCACTGTGGTGAATCCGAGCTGGCGGTACAGCAGGATGATGTCGTCGGCGTCGATCTCAGCGCGAGCCGCGAACAGCTTCATCGCGAGCAGGTACCTGGGGGATGCGACATCGACGATCAGCGAGTCGCTGGAGTAGAAGCGCTGCGCATCCGGGTCGGGACCGGGCAGGAACCCTTTCACCGCGTCGTTCAGCCAGTCCTCGGCGAGTCCCTCGCGTTCGGCTACCGCTGCCGCGGCCTGCCGGACCACGTCAGCCGGGATGAACACCGCCCCGCGGGCCGCCAGTTCCGCGGACAGGTCGTCCAGGAGCGCGCGGATCTCCTCCCGCCCCAGGCCGGCGCTCATGCGCGGTCGGATGCGTAGCCTGCTGCCAGCGCATCCGCATGCGCTCAATAACCGCCCTACCGGATGGGCCAGGATATCGAAGTCCCGTGAACTGCTCCCGCCGGGCAGGATCAGAAGGGGCGCGCGAGTTCGGGAAACATGGGGTAGTGGCGGATGTTCAGCGTGGCGAGTTCCAGGCCCTCGGTGAGGGCGGTCGCGGCGATTAGGTAGTCCCCGAGGCCGATCCCGGAATGCGAACGGCGGTACTCCTGCATTAGTGTCGCCGCCCGCCAGGCTACCTGCTCGGTGACCTCGAACCGCTGCATACTGCCGAGCAGGCGCATGACCTCGCGGCGTTCCGGCGGGCGCATCCCTCCGGCGATCTCGGTCAGGCTCACGACGCTGATCGCCAGCGGCCCGGAGGATTGCCGGGCGCCCACGAGCCAGTTTCGGGCAGCCGTCTTGCCGCGCAGGTGCTCGATGAGCACGTCGCTGTCGGCCAGGATCACGCGTCGGCCAGTCGGTCCAGGTAATCGGTGCGCTGGTCTCGAGTTCGGGAGAATGCTTCCTGCCCGGCAAGAACCCCGAAGGAACCGTTGATCGCGGCGAGGTCGGCGGCGAGATCAGCGCCGGGATGCCCGCCGATCGCCCGGTCGATCAGTTCGCGGATAAGTTCAGCCCGGGAAACGCCCTCTGCCGCCGCGACCCGGTCCAGCGCGGCGGCCTGGCCCTCAGCGAGGTAGATGTTCGTGCGTTTCATACACCACATCATACACCATTTTAGGCTTTGGTCGCCGATGCGCTACGGGCGCAGGCGCGTAGCGCCGAGCAATCCCAGCCGTCTGGGGGAGTGTGGTGGTGCCTGGCGCGGTGCCCGCGTGCGCGTCAGAGGTAAGCAGCGCGATCGCGGCGTCCGCGGTGGCCGGGTCGATGTCGCCGTAGAACGCCTCGCGCGGCCGGCGCGCCTCGGCGAGCGTGCCAGGATGAGGCCGTCGCCAGGCCTTTTGAAGTGATCGCCACCGTGACGCGCCCGGAAGGGGTTCGCGCATGACAGAGGCTGAGCGTTTGCGCAGGTCAGGGCCGTGATCCAGACCCCAATAGTTTGGGTCTTTTCGTTGAACAGATATACGAAAAATGGTGAGGTCTTCACGTTTAGGCATGACCTGCGGAAACGGGGTCTGGCCGGGATGCCGCCTACAGGTTAAGCGGGCTCAGCCCACATTTTCCGGAGGTGGATCCTCCGGTCCGGCGGGTTTGCGGCTCCCGGGGCTGTCTGCCTCGATGATCTGGAGGGTGAGGTCCTGGAGTTCCAGGTCAATGCCACGGGCGGCGCGATGGCCAGCGGTTTTATCTCGATCAGGGTGCCGACTGTCCTGCTGTGCGGCGGTCCTACGTGATGCCCGAGGCACCAGTCACGGCAGATGAAGGCGCGGGCAGGGACTGCTCGGTCCAGATGACCTTCCCGGTCGCCACATTCCGGGTGCCCCAGCGGTCACAGAGCGCGGCGATCAGCTGCAGGCCGCGGCCTCCCTCGTCAGTCCAGGACGCCCGGCGGGGGCGCGGCGTGGTCAGGCTGCCGTCGAAGACCTCGCAGACAAGGTTTCGGCTGCGCAGCAGCCGGAGCCGGTATGGACCCCGCGCATGCCGGACCACGTTCGCGACTAGCTCGCTGACGACCAACTCGGTGGTCATCGTCAGTTCCTCCAGCCGCCAGGAGGCGAGCTGGTCGCGCACGTGCCGGCGAGCAGCGCCGGCCGCCCGCGGGTCCTCGGGCAGCGGCCAGGTGGCGACGGCGTCCGGTGCCGTGGCCCGGACCCGGGCCACGAGCAGAGCAGCGTCGTCGGCCTGTTGCCGGTCATCTGGCAAGAGCGCCCGCGTGAGGCTGTCGCACATCCGGTCCAGGCCCTCGGCCTGAAGCACCCGGAGCAGCCCGGCCATGCGGTCCATGCCTACAGCCGGATCGCAGCTGGTCGAGTCGATCAGGCCGTCGGTGTACAGCACAAGCAGGGCGCCGTCCGGAACCCGCAGCTCTGACACCTCGAACGGAGGCCCGGCCACGCCCAGCGGCGGATCGCCATCAGCCTGCGCGAAATGCACAGTACCGTCCGGGCAGACGACAGCGGGCGGCGGGTGGCCCGCTCTGGCAACGGTGCAACTGCTGGTCGTCGGATCGTAGATCGCGTAAAGGCATGTGACGAATGAGTCGTCACCGAGGCCGCAGACTAGGTCGTTGAGGTGTGCAAGGACCTCGTCGGGCGGCAGCTCGAGGTTGGACAAGGTCTGAAGCGCGGTGCGTACGCGCCCCATGATGACCGCTTCTGGCAGCCCGTGCCCCATGACGTCACCGATGACCAGGGCAACCCGGTCGGCCGACAGAGGGATGACGTCATACCAGTCGCCCCCCACGTCCATGCCCCGTCCGGCGGGGAGATACTTGGCCGCCGCGGTGACGGCGGGCAGCTGAGGCAGCTGCCGCGGCAGCAGGGCGCGTTGCAGCGCCTGAGACCGGGCGTGCTCGGCGTCGAAGAGCCGGGCATGCTCCAGAGCCTGGGCGATTAGGCCGCTCAGCGTGGTCATTAGCGCGCGCTCGGCGCCCGTTAGACGGCGCGGCCGGTCGAAGGAGACCACGCACAAGCCCACCACCCGTCCCGAGACGACCAGCGGCAGGTACGCCCACGCCTGCTTGCGCTCCGGGCCCGGGTGCTGAACGTCGCCTCGGTGGGCGCTAGCGTGTTCATGAACGTCATCGCCGCGGCCCCCGGGTGGCGGAGCCTGGCGGTCTGGGCGATGCCTCCGGTGGCCTATACGATGCTCGCCACCGATTTCTTCCACGTCGACTGCGCTCATTCGTGCCGAGGTCTTGAGCTTCACCGGGCAGGCGTAAACCGTCTGGGCCAGGCTGGCGCTCGGTAGGCTGCAGCGCGTACCGTTCTATCGCCTTCATGGCCGATTTCATGAAAGCCGCGTAGGAACGGTCCAGGAAGACCTTCGTGAACAGGAAGCGCCCAAAGGGCCCCAGCATGCCCGGGAAGCGATCGCTGCGCAGCTTGAAGGAATAGCGCCAGCGCAGGGTGGTTGCCCGGCCGTGATCGGCGGGCTGGTACCAGAATTCTCCTTTCCCGTACTGGATGGGGCGAGCCGTGCTGAGGGTGTATCCCCAGACCTTGTACGAGAAGTAGCTGCCCGGCGTGTTCTCGATCACTTCTTCGGTGGCGGTGCTGCCGTCGGCGAGCATTACCCGCCGGCGGGCTCCCGGATGAGGGAACGGGATATCGTTGAGCGCCGCGGTGCCCGCCACGGCGGGAATGCGGCCGGTGCCCGGCAGGAGACCCTCCAGCGGGGCACCGTTCAGCCGCGCGTACGCTTCCTGCGGCGGGAGCGGTATGGCAGTTTGCTCTTCATGCCATGCCAGCTTGTCGGCGGGCAGCAACTGAACCTCTTCCATGGACGTTCCTTACCGTCTTGCGCGGCCGGGCACTGGAGGCAGGCTGCGTGCCGGGTGAACCGCCCGTCCTCATGACCGGTACCGGCCAGCACTCTTCCGCGGCGAGTTCCCGCCCGCCGACTTAGGTTGACAATGTCAACCTAAGTCATCTGGTTGACGACGTCAACCATGCTGTGGTGGCTACCATGACGTGATGGCATCAAGCACACGCGACGCGATCGTGGACGCTGCCGTTCAGCTCCTCGACGAAGGGGGGCCGGAAGCCGTCACGCTCCGGGAGGTCGGCCATCGGGCCGGGGTTTCCCACAACGCCCCGTATAAGCACTTCACCGGCAAGGAAGCGCTGCTCGCCGCGGTTGCCGCCCGTGAGCTGAGGCGGCAGGGCGCGGCCGTGGCCACAGCGACGACGCTGCAGTCGGTGCTGCACGGGTACGTCGACTGGGCCCTGGCCCACCCCGAGCGGTTCCGGCTCGTCTTCGGCATGTGGTCCACCGGTTCGGGAGAACTCGCGGCTGCTGCGGAGACGGCAAGAGCCACGCTTATCGCCCTCGTCGCTGAGCAGCAGCGCGCCAGCCGGCTCCCGGACGGAGATCCCGAACGCCTGGCAGCCCTCCTGCAGGCGCTGGCGCACGGCGCCGTCGCCCTTACGCTCGCCGGCCACCTGTCACCCGGCGGCAAGGGCCACGCCAGCCCAGGCGACCTTGTCGATGACCTCATCGGCCACCTCGGCGCCGCTGCGCAACAGGGAACGGGGACCCCGGCCACCTGCCAGCCGACGTGAATGACCAGGGTCAGTCAGCCTGCGCGGCCACAGGAAGGGTCCCGGCCATGGCGGCAGAAGAACACAGAACACCCGGTTCTGTACGGCCGCACTCAGCCGCGTAAGGCGGCCTGGCGGACGCCAGGCGGTTATTTCCGCGCTGTCCGACGACCCTCGGTCCATCTTGGCAAGGGCAGGCCAGGTAGCGCTCCAGAAGCCGGGTGACCGCATGGTGTCGGCGAGGGTCGCCGGATCAGAATTCCACCTGGTACGTGGGGGTGAACGACTCGGTGGTGGGCTTGATGCCGGCGATCACCACCCTGACGCCGCGTGCGGATAGCGCCCAGGCGATCCCCTTGCCGATCCAGGACCTCGGCGTTGTTCAGCTCCAGCATCATGCCGTGCGCGTTGCCGCGGACGCCCTCATCCCACAGCCGCAGCAGGTCCACGCCGCACCCGGCCTGCTCGAGGAAGGCCCTGGTGTGACCATCGAACCAGCGGAACGGCGAGGCCTCGGCCGTCACCAGCACCATCGGCACCCGTGCCAGGTTCGGCAGCCGCCGGGCCGGCTCGGCCTGCAGCACGAGCGGCACCGGGTCGTCCCCGGATACTGCCTGCGCCAGCTCTTCTCCCGGCGAAACCGGCGGGTCGAAGGTCAGCGGCGCGTTCGCCACCCCGAAGTCCAGCTGCAGCGGACCCATTTTCGCGAACGGCGGCCCGAACGGCTTCACCGCGACCAGCGCCCGCACCAGGTCCGGCCGCGCGTCTGCGGTCAGGAACCCGGCCAGGCCCGCCCGCCGAGTGCGTCAGCAGGTACGCCGGCCCGATCTGGTCCAGCAGCGCCGCCAGCAGCGCCTGCTCGCGCGCCTGCGCGGTCGCGGTATCGGCTGGCATCGGCCCCTGCGAGGCGAGAAACTGCCGGACCACCGGGTCCCCGGCGTCGCGGCCGCCCGGCCACTGGGTGTGCATGCCCGCCGCCGGGTGGCTGCCCGGCCCCTCGGCCGGAGGGAAGAACAGCGAAGCCATCAGGTCCGTGCCCATGGTGGGCACAGGGGGGCCCGAGCAGGTCCGTGTCGTAAGAGCTGCGCCCGTGGCCGGGCCAGTCGACAACGTACACGTCGTACCCGTGGCCGGCCAGCAAAGGCGCCCAGCCCGGCCGTCCATCCGGCGTGACCAGGTAGTCGAGCCCCTGTCCGCCGCCGCCGTGCACGAGCACGAACGGCAGGCGGTCGTTGGACTCGGCGGGCGGGTGGTGCTCGACGTACATCGCGCCGGCGACCGTATCCGGCGGTTCCGCGATTATCCAGAACGAGCGCGGCATTCTCACATCGCCTCCAGTTCCTGCAGTAGGGGATCCCCCCTGACGCCGGACAACGCGTCGCGGGTGAGCAGTTCGTCGCGTACGAAGATGAGGGTCACCAGGGTGCGCTTGGCGTGCCCGCTGACCATGGAGTGCGGGTGGGAAGCCAGTCCTGCCGGCCGCGGCGCTGGCGAGCCTGCCGGGTATTCGATGGCAGGGGGCCACCGGACTGGATGTCCGGCAGGCCGGCCCGGCGGGTGCTCGCCCGCCGGGCGGATCTTGCGGACCTGCGCTACACGGACCCGGCACCCGTGAGCCTTGTCTCCACGCTCGGCTCCGTGCTCGGTGTCTTATCTTCTGGTGCCCGGGGCGCCATAGGCATCGGGCAGTAGACGGTGCCGAGGAAGTAGCCGTAGATCCAGTGCCACAGGAAGATGCCGAACGTCAGCTTCCAGCCGAGGCTGGTGCTGAGGAAGCCCGCGTGGTGCGGGACGTACACGGCCGGCACCCACCAGGCGGCGCTGATGATCGCGAGCACGGTGCCGTAGAGCAGCGCCTTGATGAGGTTTCCGAGCAGCGTGTTGCGCAGCGGGACCAGGGGGTGGAAGAGCAGCGCGAACAGCAGTGCGAAGAACACTCCGTCGGCGAAGTGCGAGATCTCGCCGACGAAGTACGTCGCCGCCGTGGGCACGGCGGTGGCGGGAAGACCGAGAATGAGCTCGCCGTTGGCCACCGGCCAGTTCAGCTGGGGCAGCCCGAAGCCGCGGAACCAGATGCCGAAGACCGTGGCGAACTGGGTCGCCACGGCGCCGGCCAGCAGCGAGCCGCCGACCGGGTGGGTGGCTACCCAGGCTCGCCAGCGCGGCAGGGATTCGTCGGTTGGTATGCGGGCGATAAAGGAAGACGTGCGTCTAGCGCTGGTACTTGCGGTACTCATCTGAAGACTCCTCGTTTCGTGCGGGATAGGAATAGCGTGATTGCCCGGATAAAGCTCGTCAATGGCGGATGAAGGGGCTGGCCGTTCGGCATAAGAGTCTTTTATGTTTTCCGAACGGCGTATAAACGCGTGGCAGAACGCAGTCAGTGGAGATCTCCAGCCCTCCGGATCGCGGTAGTCAGGCAGGTGCGGACGCGCTCGATAATTGCGTCCGTCGTCTCCGAATAGTGCGTCTTAATGTCGATAAGGCCGGGCGGGTGCGCCTGCCGTCCGCGCTGACCATGAAGTGCAGGTGGGAAGCGCGCATTGGTGAGCGGCCTGCCGCTTGCAGGAGCTTGCCCACGGGGCCGTCGTGCGGGATGGGGTAGGGAGTCGGGGTGAGGGCCCAGAACCGGTACCGGCCGTGGCCGTCGGTGAATAGGTGGGCGCGGGCGGCGGTCCGGTCGTCGGGGTACTGGACGTCGTAGAAGCCGTCGTCGTCAGCTTCCCAGACCTCGATCCGGGCCCCGGGAACCGGCTTGCCGTCGGTGTCGGTGACCGTGCCTTCCACCCAGCACGGCTCGCCGGCCGCGCCGGCGGCGATGTCCCCGCCGGGCGGGATCTGCGGGGATCCCTCGACGAAGAAGGGCCCGACGACGGTGGCCTCGGTGGCGTTGGCGTACGCCTCGTTGTTGATGGTGATCATCTGCATCGACGCGCCGAGCACGTCGGACATCAGGACGAACTCCTGCCGCTTGTCGTCGGTGATGTGCCCTGCTTCGGTCAGGAACGTGATGGCGTGCCGCCACTCGTCTTCGGTCAGCCGGACTTCGCGCAAGAAGCCGTGCAGGTGCCGTGTCAGCGCCTGCATCACTTCCTTCAGCCGGGCGTCGCCCGCATGGGCGAAGGAGGCCAGGACGCGGTCGGCCAGTTCCTGCTCACGAGCCTCCTGCCCGGCCGGCATCCCGGCCACCGTAGTGCTCCGCTGATCGGTGCTCATCTGCTGCGCCTCCTTCTTGGGGATGGGCTAATTTCGGCTGGCCCGGTGTGAGCTGGGCTGAGCTGGAAAGCTCGAGTTCTGCGCGCGCCCGTTCGATGTCGCGCTTGTTCTTCAGCAGTACCGGGAGGGTCCGGCTGATCACCGCCCCGTCCAGCGAGGTCACGCCGAGCAGGACAAGGCTCCGCGCCCAGTCGACGCTTTCCGAGATGCTCGGCGGCTTGTCCAGCTCCAGCGAGCGCAGCGCGTGCACGATCCTTGCCGCCTGCCCGGCCAGCGCCGCATCGAGGCCGGGTACCCGGAGCCGGATGATGTCGCGCTCTCGATCCGGGCCGGGGTAGTCCAAGTGCAGGTACAGGCACCTGCGCTTGAGCGCGTCGGACAGCTCCCTGGTGGCGTTTGAGGTCAGGAACACTAGCGGCTGGCGCTGGGCGGTCAGGGTCCCGAGCTCGGGGATCGAGACCTGGAAGTCGGAGAGGACCTCAAGCAGGAGCGCCTCGGTCTCGACCTCTACCCGGTCGACCTCGTCGATCAGCAGCACGACGGGGTCGGTCGCCCGGATGGCCGCAAGCAAGGGCCGCTCGAGCAGGAAGTCCTGGGTGAAGATGTTCGCCTCAGTCTCATCCCAGGATCGATCGTCGCCCGCCTGGATGCGCAGCAGCTGCTTTTTGTAGTTCCATTCATACAGTGCCTTGGCCTCGTCGATGCCCTCGTAGCACTGCAGCCTCAGCAACCGTGACCCGGTGACGGCGGCGGCCGCCTTGGCTAGTTCGGTCTTGCCCACGCCGGCCGGTCCCTCGACAAGCAGCGGCTTGCCGAGCCCATCGGCCAGCAGCAGCGCATCGGCGATGTTGTCGTCGGCCAGGTATCCGGCACCGAGAAGCCTGTCCTTCACCGGCACCGGGCCGCCCAGCAGGTCAGTCACGGCCGTCCCCGCAGCTGCCCCGCGCGCGGGCGGGCCGGACTGGAGGAAGCCTCGCCGGTCGAGCTGGCTTGGGTCTGGCGGGTTCCGAACCCTGGTCCGTGCTCATCGGCGAGCCTTTCATTCAGCAGCCCGCCGGCATGCCCCTGGGCAGGGCGGGCCTTGATTTGGTGGGTTGAGATGACGCGCTAACCTGCCTGCGCCCGTTGCGGGGTCGCCATCAGGAGCCGTACCAGTCCGGGACCTCGCCGCCGACGTTGACCCAGACCGACTTGGGCTGGGTGTATTCGTGCATGGCCTCGAAGCCCATTTCGCGCCCGTACCCGGACATGCCCACGCCGCCGAACGGCGAGCCTGGGTTCACCCGCTTGTAGGAGTTGACCCACACCATCCCGGCCCGCAGCGCCGCCGCGACCCGGTGGGCGCGGGACAGGTCGGAGGTCCACAACCCGGCGCCGAGGCCGTAGTCGGTGCCGTTGGCGATGGCGATCGCCTGATCCTCGCCGGAGAACGTGGTCACGGTGACGAACGGCCCGAAGACCTCCTCCCGGCACACGCGGTCCTCCGCCGCCGCCCGCACGACCGTGGGCCGCAGGTAGAAGCCCGCAGCCAGGGCGGGATCGTCCGGCGACGCGCCGCCAGCCAGCACCTCCGCACCCTCGTCCACGGCGATCTTCAGGTAGCTCAGCACGCGGTCCCGGTGCGCCGCAGACGTCAGCGGCCCCATCTGGGTCGCCTCGTCCAGCGGGTGCCCCAGCCTGATGCTGGCCGCGACGGCGAGGAACTCGGCGAGGAACTCGGCGGCGATCCGCTCGTCGAGGAGCAGCCTGGACCCGGCGATGCATGCCTGGCCCTGATTGTGGAAGATCGCGAACGCCGACCCCCGGACGGCGGCGGGGATGTCCGCGTCGGCGAACACGATGTTGGCGCCCTTCCCGCCGAGTTCGAGCTGCAGCTTCTTCAGGTTTCCCGCGCTAGCCTCAATGATCCGCCGGCCCGTCTGGGTCGATCCGGTGAAGGACAGCTTGCCGACGCCGGGGTGGGCCGCCAGCCTCGCGCCCGCGAGGTGCCCGTAGCCCGGCACGATGTTCACGACGCCCGGAGGGAAGCCGATGTCGGCGATGAGCTCGGCGAGGCGCAGGGAGCTGAGCGGCGTGAGCTCGGAGGCCTTGAGCACCGTGGTGTTGCCCGCCGCCAGTGCCGGGCCGAGCTTCCAGCTGGTGAACATCAGCGGGAAGTTCCACGGCACGATCGAGCCCGCGACGCCGACCGGCTCGCGCAGCACGTAGTTGAGGTACCCGGCCTCCACAGGGACGACCGAGCCCTGGTACTTGTCGGCCATCCCGCCGAAGTACCGGTACGCCGCCGCGGTCCGCGGCACGTCAAGCCTGCTGCTGTCCCTGATCGGGTGTCCCGTGTCGAGCGACTCGAGCCGGGCCAGCTCGTCCGCGTGCTCCTCGACGGCGTCGGCCAGGGCGAGCAGCAGCCGGCCCCGGTCAGCGGCCGGCCGCGCCGACCAGACGGGGAACGCCTGGCGCGCGGCTGTGACCGCCCTGTCGATGTCCTCCGCTCTCGCCTCGGCGACCTCGGCAAGAACCGTTCCGTCGGCGGGGTTGACGACCTCGATGGTCCCGCCGGCCAGCCCGTCGACGAACAGGCCGCCGATGTAGAGCCTGGTCTGCACGCTCAGAACTCGACCGGCTGAGTCGGGAACTGCCCGCTGCTGATCAGCTGAGGGATCTTCAGGCTGGCGTTCTCCCACACCAGCAGCATGGAGCGCTTAGGCGAGTAGCCCTGGTGGCGGATGTCGGACGGCATCGCCGCCACGTCGCCGGCCTTCATGACGACCTTGGCGCGCTTGCGGCCGGTGTCGCGGTCCTCGACGTCCCAGATGATCTCGTCGGAGAGCTGGACGAACCACTCGGCGCGGTCGTTGCCATGGATGATCGGGAGGATGTACTCCTCAGTCGTCGGGCAGTACAGCGAATCACGGCACACGCTGACCACGCTCGGGTTCCAGGTCACCGGGGACCGTGCCAGGTAGGAGAACAGGTTGAAGGAGCCGACCTCGGCCTCGAACCCCGGCTCCGGGTAGACCTCGGGCTCGTCCTGCGTCACGTCGGCGAACATCCGGTTCACCGGGTGCCCGTTGGCATCGTCGCGCAGCGGCTCGTCGCCGGGAAGCGACACCATCCGCTTCGCGGTGACCCGGTGCCTGGTGACGGCGGCGGTGTTCTCCCCGTGCTTGTTGCCGAAGGCGGATCCGGTCTCCTGCGGGCTGGCGAACGGGTCGAACCCCTCGTTCGTCCAGTCGTCCAGCATCCGCGCGAACAGCTCGCGGATGACCGCAGTGTCGATGTTCTCGACGTGGTCGAGTTCCGCCTTCCGGTAGGCGTCGTTGTACCGGCCGGCGAACAGGTCCACGGTCCCGTAGTGGTTGACCGTGCCGAGCACGCCGTCGAAGTTGACGATGCCGTAGAAGAACTCCCAGGCGACATCGCGCTGCAGCGCGCGCAGGAACGCGTCGACGCTCATCACGTGCCGCCCGGTGGGCCAGGTGACGTAGGCGAAGTACTCGTCCCGGCTGAAGCGGAACTCCCCGAGGGAAAACTCGCGGTAGCCGAACTCGTTCGGCCCGTGCTCCCGGCTCGCCGCCGGGACCTTCGTGGTGGTCATCGCTGATCCCTTCGATACAAGCCGGTCACGCGGTCTGGCAGATCTCGGCCCAGCGGTACTGGGTGTCAACGCCTTCGACCGTCTGGATGAGCAGCACGGCGGGCCGTCCCGAGGCGTACCGGTAAGCCCGCCCCGCGGGCAGCAGGGTGAGGTGCCCGCGCCGCGCGACCACCCGGCCCATCGCCGCGCCGGCCGACTCCTCGGCTACGCCGACCGAGCCGTTGGGCGGCAGGCCTTCCGCGGCGTTCAGCGTCCGCAGCGTGAACTCCACCTCGCCCTCGAGTACGAGCGCGCTCTGGTCGTGCGCGCAGGCACGCCAGCCGGAGACTCCCTCGACCCGGACGACTTCGAGCACGTACTCGAAGTTCTTCCCGACGGCGATCTGCTCGAACGGCTTGGCGCGCGAGGCAACCTCGAAGATGTTGGAGAAGGCGTAGTTCTTCGGGTCGTCGTCGATGACATCGACCCCGCCCTTCTCGTAGGCATCCAGGGATGCCAGCCGGGTGACGTAGGTCATGGATGCTCCGCTCACTAAACGGACAAATGTTCGCGTGATAAGCCAAGTCTTACCGTGGCTGGCGTGCTCGTCAAGGATGAACTGATAATCGTCAGGCATGATTTGATGACCATGGTGCAAGGGCGCGCCCATGATTGCCTACTCGTCTCAGGGGGCCGCGTGCCAGCAGAAGAGGACATCCCGCCACCTGCTCTGATGCAGGCGGCCGAACGGACCTTCGCGATCATCCGCGCCTTCGGCCAGCGTCATCAGATGCTCAGCCAGGCACAGGTAGCGGAGCTGACCGGGCTGAGCCGTGCCACCACGCGGCGCTTCCTGATGACCATGGAGGCGCTCGGCTACGTGGGCAGGGACGGCCGGAATTACTTCCTGCGGCCCAGGGTCCTCGATCTGGGCTACGCCTACCTGTCCTCGATGACCTTGTGGGATGTCGCCAGATCGCAGATGGAGCTCGTGGTACAGCAGGTGCGGGAGTCAAGTTCCGCCTCGGTCCTCGACGGGACCGACATCATCATCACCGCCCGCGTCCAGACGCAGCGGATCATGACCGTCCTGGTGGAGATCGGCACCCGGCTCCCCGCCCACGCGACGTCCATGGGCCGAGTCCTGCTGGCTGACCTGCCGCCCGCCGCTCTCGACGACTACTTCAGCAAGATCGCTCCCGAGCCGTACACGCCGCGGACGGTCACCGCGGAGCAGGAACTGCGGAATATCCTGAAGACGGTGGCCTGCCAGGGCTGGTGCCTGCTCGACGAGGAGCTTGAGGAGGGAGTGCGGTCACTCGCCGTCCCCCTGCACGACAAGCAAGGTGCCGTGGTCGCCGCGATGAACGTGTGCGCGCACGCCACCCGGGTGTCCGCCGAGCGTATGCGGGAGGAGTTCCTCCCCCCGCTGCTGCAGGCAGCCGCCGCGGTGGACAAGCACACCCGCAGCAAGGGCTGACCTCCGCCGTGCCGTGCTGTCAGCCCGCCGCGGGGCGCCTGCCACCCCAGCCGGCCGGCGGCGGCGGTGCCGCGGACGGCGGTTCCCCCGGACGCAGCGCGTCAGCGCCCACCGATATGGCGCGGAGCTGGGCGAGCACGTCGGGGAGATCATGCGAGCGGGGCAGGTAGCATATGAGCTCGGTCGCGCCGGCGTGCAGCAGCCTCGCCGCCACGGCCTGGCACTCCTCCAGCGTGCCGAACAGTCCCTGCTCCCTGGGATGCCCGGTCGCGGCGAAAAGCTCCTCGCCGTCCGCCCTGGCGCGGGCTTCGGCGCTGGTCCTGCCCACCGACACGGCCACCTCGGCGAGCACCGGGCGGCCGGCCGCCGCCGCCGCGGCAGCGGAGACCGCGGCGTCCAGATCGCGTTCGGGCCAGACCGGCACGAATATGGCGGACGCCCCGGCCATCGCGGGCTGGCCGGACTCCCCGGCCGACGGCAGCGCCAGGCCACCGCCGAGGGCGTCAAGCAGCTCCGCGAGGTGTCCTAGCCACGGCTCGGCGAGCGGCCACTGTCCGCAGACCGCGAGCCTGAGCGGGAAACCACCGCCCGTTCTGTATCCGATTGATGTTCCCGGCAGGGCGGGAACCCGGCGCGCGTCCATGATCAGGCCGATGGCGGCGGCCGGCGACTCGGACCGGAGCGCGTCGAGCAGAGCAGGAAGATCCACCGCGGGCGGTCCGGTCAGCGGCGGCTCGCGCCACCACACGCCGGCGAGATCCAGGCGGCCAGCCAGCCTGGCCAGCTGGCCGACGGCCGGGGCGCCGGAGCGGCCGTCCGCCACCACGCTGAGCCCGAGCCGTCCGCGCGTGCGCCGCGCGGCCGGTGCGGCCGCTGCCGCCGCCTCTGGCCCGAGGCCGGCCGGTGCTCGTACGCTTTCGCCCATGAGCCAGAATGCTAGCCGCGCGCAGGGCACGGAAGCCATGCCGCTGGGCGCGGCGCTGGTGGAAGCGCTCGTCGCGTTCGCCGGACGGCTCCGCTGGATTGGCCTCGACCTGTCCATCGTCGAGCTGACCGACGCCCTGCGAGCGGTCCAGCACGCAGGCCTGGACGACCGGAACCGGCTCCGCCGCCTGCTGCGGATCACAATGGTCAAGCGGTCCGCGGATATCGCCGCCTTCGACACGGCTTTCGACCTGTTCTTCCCCGCAGCCGCGGCCGACGCGGATGCGGCGGCCGTGCAGCCGGGCGACGAGCGGCACGGCAACGGGATCGCGGCGGAGCCGGGCGACCCGGCCGCCCGGGACGACCTGCTGAACCGCCTGGTCGCCGCGCTGCGCGGAGAGCCCGGCGCCGGCATGCGGTCGCTGGCTGGCCAGGCCGTAGCCGCGTTCGCGGGACTCGGGTCTGGCCAGGTGACGGGCTCGGAGCGGTACTACCAGTACCGCGTGCTGCGGCAGCTTGACATCAGCGAGCTGCTGATGCAGGCGATGCGCATGGAGGAGCAGGCCGGTCCGCCTGGCCTGGAGCGGCGTCTTACGGCCATCGAGCAGCAGGACCGGCTGCAGGACCTCCGCGCCCAGATCGCCGCCGAGCTACGGTGGCAGCTGGCCGGCCTGGGCGGTGCCGAGTCCACGCTCCAGCACCTGCGGGAGTCGATCGCGGACGTGGACTTCTTGCGCGCCGGCCCGGCGGAGCTTGCGGCGATGCGGCGGACCGTGCGGCCGCTGGCCCGGCGGCTGGCCGCGGTGGCCCGGCGGCGGCGCAGGCGGCACAGCTCGGGGCGGCTGAACGTGCGCAGGACGCTGCGCCGCGCAGTGGCCGACGGAGGCGTGCCGCTGAACCCGGCCTGGCATCAGCGGCGCCGCTCCCGGCCGCAGCTCATCGTGCTGTGCGACGTGTCCGGCTCGGTCGCGGAGTTCGCGAAGTTCACGCTGTCACTGCTGCACGCGCTGCACGCTGAGCTGCCGCGGCTGCGCTCCTTCGTCTTCGCCGACGGGCTTGCCGAGGTGACCGACCTGGTCCAGGGCAGCCCAGGGGTGATCGACACCAGGTTGCTGCTGTCCCGGCCGGGCGTGGTGCGCCGCGACGGGCACAGCGACTACGGCGCGGTGCTACAGCAGTTTCTTGACGCCTACGGCGGCAGCCTCTCCCGGGACTGCGTGCTGCTCATCTGCGGCGACGCCCGCGGGAACTACCGCGCGCCACGGGCGGACCTGCTGCACGCACTGCGCCGGCGGGTGCGCCGCATTCACTGGCTCAACCCCGAACCGCGAGCGCAGTGGGATACCACTGACTCCAGGATCGGCTCGTACAGCGGCGAGTGCGACACGGTGACGGAAGTGCGCAATCTTCGCCAGCTTGGCGAATGGGCCGACACCATTCTCTAGGCGACCTGGCCTCGCGTCGTTGAAACGGGCACGAGCGCGACTAGGCGCCGGACCGCCACGAGCGACGCCACCTCGGTGATGGAGCGCCCGGAAGCCGCGATCGTTCGACGTCGGCAGCAGCGCCAATGGTGGCTGGAGCGGGTGGCGCTGGTCGGCTCATGTGAGCTTTCTCCAGGAAGCCCTTCGTTGTTGCGCGACGTGGCGCTGGAGTGTCCCACGCAGAGCCTTAGCAGCACATCTCGTGAGTGTGGTGCTTGTTGTCGTCGCTGCTCAGAAGCCTGGCCCGCGCGGACCTGCAACAAATGCAACACCCCGCACGGCGACGGTGAGAAGTTGATCAAGGATCCACCAGCGCGGACCGCAACGATGTCCCAATTGTGATGGCCGCTACCCCCAGAGAATGAGCTCCTCATGCTGCTCATCAGATCCGCGCACCAGGCCAGCGCCCAGCGCTCCGCCGGCACCACGCCGAACCTGCCTGTACCACTGGCGCGCCAGGATGCGCCACCGGCGTCTGCCCTGCTGGAACAGGCGGTACGAGCGCGCCACCGTGCGGGCCACAGCCAGCGGGCGATCGCCCGCGAACTGAACATCGACCGCCGCAAGGTCAAGCAGATGATCGACCACCGCGACGCGGCGTAGATGCAAGCCGTCGGGGCGGGGCACCCGCCGGAGTCGGCCAGGACCGACGACCAGGACGTGCTCCGGCTCCGCGACCACACGCTCACCCTGGCCGAGCTGCTCACCGAGCACACCCCGGGTACACCCCGCCGGCGGTCCGGCGGCCGGTGCTCGCCCAGGTGCACTGCCACCAGCACGCCGTGCTCGGCTGGGACGCGGACGAGAAGCTGCTGGCCGCGGCCGGCGCCCAGGCCGAGCACCTGGAGACCGGCTGCTGCGGCCTCGCCGGCAACTTCGGCTTCCAGGCCGCCACGGCGAGGTGAGCGAAGCCTGCGCCGAGTGCGTCCTGCTGCCCCGGCTGCGGGAGGCCGCGCCGGGCGCGGTGGTCCTCGCCGACGGGTTCAGCTGCCGCACCCAGATCCACGAGCTCGACAGCGGCGGCCGCGAAGCCATGCACCTCGCCGAGCTGCCTGCCACGGCGGGCGGCCTCGACCACGACCATCCCGAATGAACCGCCGCCCCGCGCCCGGCCCCGCCACCCCGGACGGCCAGGGCCGCCGCCCTGGCCGGAACCGCCGCCGCCCTGGCAGGCGCCGCGGCGATAGCGGGCGGCGTCGCCGCGGCGGCCCGCTGGGCGCTCATCCGCGCCGGCGCAGCCAGGGGGAGTAGCGCCGGTTCATCAGGAAAGCGCTGCCTACGGTGCTGGTGGTGGGCCCGGCGTGGCAGCCATACTGATTTGATGGAACCACGCGACCGGCCGCGCTCGAGACGCAAAGGAACGGCGGAACTGCTGGCTCAGCGCGTCGCAGAGCGGCTCATCGACATCGTGGTCCAGGCAGTGGACATCAATGCGCTGCTCCAGATGGTTGACCTCAACGCGCTGCTGGAGCGGGTAGACGTGAACACGCCGCTCAAGCAGGTGGACCTCAATGCCCTGCTCAGGCAGGTCGACCTCAACGCGCCGCTCAGGGAGGTTGACCTCAACGCATTGCTGGCGCGGGTAGACGTGAACACGCCGCTCAAGCAGATGGACGTGAACACGCCGCTCAAGCAGGTGGACCTGAACGCGCTGCTCAAGCAGGTGGACCTGAACGCGCTGCTCAAGCAGGTCGATCTCAACGAGGTCCTGGAGCAGGTTGACGTGGACGCCGTGCTGGACCGCGTCGACATCAACGATGTCGTGGCCCGCATCGACATGGAAAGGCTCGTCGAGCAGACAGACCTCGGCGCCATCATCGCCAGGTCGACCGGCGGACTAGCGACCCAAGCACTGGATACGATGCGTAGCGGGGCCGTCGGGCTGGACCGGCGCATCGACCGCTGGGTGACCCGCCTGCTGCGGCGCAAGGAGCCGGGGCCGCTGGCACCACCCGCGCTGCTGGGCCTGGAGGCTCAACCGTGAGCGTCCGTACCCACCCGAGCCAGTGGGTGAGCGCACAGGGCCAGTACGCGGGCTCGGCATCGCGCTTCGCGGCGTATCTGATCGACCTCATCGCAAGCACTGTCCTGTATTTGCTCGCGCTGGCGATCATCTCCTTTGTGGTGCAGATCGTGACTGGCTCGCCGGTTTCCTGGCACCGGAACGACATCGTCGTCGTCATCATCTACGTCGCCTGGCAATTCCTCTACTTCGGCTTTCAGTGGGCGGCCGACGGCAGCACCTGGGGAATGGCGCTGCTGGGCGTGCAGGTGGTGGGGGCCTACGGTACGAGGCTGGATCCCTGGCGAGGATGGGTGCGCTCGCTAACGTTCCCGCTCGGCTTCCTGACCCTCGGCCTGGGGTTCCTGGGCATCCTCGTACAGCGCGAGCACCGTGCCCTGTACGACCTCATCTCCGGAACCGCGGTCGTCTACGCCTGGGACGCGCGAGCGGCCCGGCTCCGGTTCCTGGCCCGCCAGGCCGAGCCGGTCGTGGCCGGGGCCGCCGCGCCGACCCCGGCCAAGCCGGTCGCGGTCACGGCCGATGGCCCGAGCCCGGCTGGCCAGGTCGGCTCCGAGGTCGGCCCGGATGCTCTCGCGGAATCTGGCCCGCACCCAGAACCATCTGCCACAGGTGAAGCCCCGCCCGGGGCGGGCCCGCCCGGGACGGGCCCGGCCGCCGGGCAGTAGCGCCCGCAGAGCCCTGCCGATTGCGCAATCTGACTTGCGGACCGCGACCGGGACGCCGAGGCCGCGAATTGACGGCAGCCGGGTGCATGCTGGACGTCACCACTGCGGCCCTCACGGCCTTCCACACCGGCACGTCCACAACATCGTCATTACCTGGCTGACGACAAGCGATTGCGTCAACCGAACGTGAGCTATCTTGCGCCCGCCAAATCCTTGCTCGGCCGCCTTGACCTAAGCACGAAGCGACGATCTGCACGTTCGTCGCCGTGCCGAGCGGGACTCGGACCTGTCCCGACGCGTTCGCCTGCCGCACTGTGAAAGCGCCGTCGTCAGCGCTGATGAGGGTTCCGCAGACGGTCCCGCGCGGCGTGGTGACGCTTATCAGGGCTGGCAGCTGGGCTGAGTTGGGCGGGGCCCACCACCAGGTTCCGATTGCGGCGGCGAAGAGTAGGAGCGACCCGGCGATCATGAGCCTGGCCAGGCGGAGCTGAGCCGACGCGGCGAGCGCGCAGGCGACCTCGAACTGGCGGACCCCGCCGTACCTGGCCACGACCTCGGCCAGGTTGAGCTTCGCGGGCGTGCCGGCGGCGGCCCGCAACGCGAGCCACAGCCCGGCGATAGCCGCGAGCAGTCCGCCCAGCGCCAGGATGGTGAGCGCGATCCGCCAGCCGGTCGTGACGTCGCTGGCGGCGCTGGGCCCCTTCAGGAGCAGCCCTCCCGTGGCCAGGGTGACGAACGCGGCCAGCCCTGTGCGCCATTTCTCGGCCGCAGCCTGCGTAGACGCCAGGCTCTGTTCGCTGAGCTCCTGCCACCGGGTCTGATCTCGCACGTTCTCCGCCGTGGGACCGGCCGGCGGCTTGCGGTACTTGGACGGAACCGGCGGCGCCTGGGGCGGGGCCGATGTCGCTGGAGGCACCGGCGGTACCTGAGGCGTCCCCATTCAGGTATCCCGCTGGACGTCGACGCGGAAGTTGATGCCGCACCCGTGGTGGATGTCAGCCGGGCGTCCGGCGTGCTGCGCGGTGCAGCAGCAGGAGACCGTCAGCGGCACGTAGCCGTCGTCGGACTGGGCAGGCTGAGCCCGGTGCCAGCCGAGCGTCCCCAGTGACTCGCCGGTCACCGCGTCAAGCACCTGACTGAAGTTCACGTCGTCTTTGCAGTACGGGCACGTCCCCGTCACGGTAGCGGTGCTGATCCCGCCCGCGCTTCGGATGCTGGCGGTCAGCTTGCCGTCTAGAAGGTAGTCGTAGGCGATCTCCGTCCACTCGTACGCGTTCGGCGCGTCGGTCTCATACACGACGCCCTGCGAACCGGCCGGACCAGCAGGACTGGCCGAGCCACCAGAACCGGGATTAGCGGCCACCGCGATTCCCTCCCTGACCTCAGGCGCCCGTGAAGCTCAGAGCGCTCCGACAGTAATAAGCGGCGCCCAGCGCGACAGATACCCGTCCCGGTGCCGGGGATCAGCCAGGAACCGGCGAGTCATCTCACGCAGCGCCACCGGCATCGCGGACGAGGGCAGCCGGTGCAGGACGCCGTTCAGGAACCGGCTCGCGAGCGGGTCGTCGGCCAGTTCGCTGGTCGTGGCCAGCACTGCCCGGCTGCCCCGGGTGAGCGCGATCGTGGCGAGCGTCAGCGGGTCGCTGTCGGCCGCGCCCGGCGCGTGCGCTCCCCAGCAGGCGGCTAGCACGAGCTGATCCGGGGTACTCGCATCGAGCAGTGCCGCCGGGGTGAGCAGCACTCGCGGCGCGAGCTCAAGGTAGTGCACGATTCCGGGCACCGGCCTGCCATGCCCCGCGATGACAACCAGGTCGTGTCCCCGCCCCGAGGTTACCGCCGCCAGCGCCGCGTCGGCGGAGGAGAAGCTCTCCAGCGTGACCCGCGGGTCGTCAGCGAAGGCGACCAGTTCGTGGTGGCGGATCTGCGGGCTGCGCCACTGCCCGACCGCGCGTGGCCTGGGCAGTTCCCCGGACCCGCGCACATGGTCCGCTAGCGTGAGCGACGGCGCGACCGCGAGCGTGAACCGCTCGCCGAGGAACGCCTCGCCTGCCGGGACGGCCGGCCACGGCAGCGCCCACAGGCTGCCGAGCGGCACGATAAGCAGCGGCGCGTCGTCGGCCAGCCCCTCGAGCGCCTCCCCCGGAAGCAGGTCCCCGAGCCCACTCACCGCGCCAGGTCGCGCCAGCGGAGGCAGTCCGTCCCGCGCCAGTGAGGCAATTAGCTGCTGAACGGTCCCGCCAATCTCCCGTACCCCACTCCGGGTCTCCCGGTCCGGCCCGGCGCGCAGCCAGGCGATCTGATCATCCGCGCCAGGGACGAGCGTCACCAGCAGCACGTCCGCATGCGTGGCGGCGCGGCCCAGGAGCGGCCCCGCGTCGTCGGGGGAGAACGAGCGGTACAGCGCGGCGGCGATGTCGGCGATCGCCCGCTCGGCCGTCTCGGGCATGCCGCCTCGCAGTGCGAGTCGCCCGATGAGCCTGGCGCGGCGTTCGGCGCTGGCCGTGCTCGCAGCGAGATCGCCGCCGTCCAGCGGCAGGTTGCTGGCCGTCGCCAGCACATGCGAGGCCAGCTGCGCGTTCTCGACCGCCGACGTCGCGGGGATCTTCTCCAGCAGGCCGGCCAGCCGGCGGCCCGCGAGGTTCTCGAACACGGTGATGAACGCGGCCGGGTCGCCGTTCCGGACGGCCGCCCGGATCGCGGCCGAGTACACGACGGCAAACCGCTCCCGGTATTCCTGCTGGTACTGATGCCGGTCCTGGGATGAGCGCATCGCCTCGATCGCCAGCACGGCGTCGACCCGCGCCCGCGTCTCCGCCGCGATGTCCCCCATGGCGGCCGCCGCCCGCGCCATCCCGTCCAGCGCGGTGGCGGAGCTTGGCAGGTCTCCCAGCTCCTGGTTGGCCTCCAGGGCGCCCTCGAACAGCTGATGTGCCTCGTGCGGCAGGTCCAGCGCGTACGCGCAGCGGCCAAGGCCGTACAAGGCCCACGCCTGGCCACGACGGTAACCGCGCTCAACGGACAGCTCGTAGGCCCGCAGGTAGAACTGGCGGGCACCGTCGAGGTCACCGAGGCCCAAACACACCTCGCCTAGGCCGTCGCACGCGTTGACCTCGCCGATCAGCGTTCCCGAGCGCCCGGCGGCCTCCAGCGCGCGGGTCAGGACGGCCTTGGACTCATCCAGCCGCTTGCGGCTCCGGTACAGGTCACCAAGCTGCTGTGCCGCGTTCACGATGCCGACGTCCGCCCGGAGGAACTCGCACAACCGGAGCGCCTCGTCCAGCGCCCGCTCGGCGTCACTGTCCTCGTGCAGCCGTACCAGCGCGTCACCGAGCCCGGTGAGCGCCGCCGCCAGGTAGACACGCTCGTCCAGTTCCCTGGCCAGGCCGGCCGCCCGCTGGAACGTATCGGCGGCCTGCCGCGCCGACCCGGACAGCAATGTCAGGTAGCCGACTGACACCAGCGCGCGGACCAGGCCGAACCTGTAGTGCCCCGCTGCGGCGAGCTCCATGGCGGCGTCGTAGCTCGCGGCGGCCTCCTCGAACCTGTCAGCCTGCCGTGCCGCGTCGCCCAGCCCGATCAGGGCGTCAACCTCCGGCAGCGGGTGCAGCCCGTCTTCGTGCGTCGCGCGCAGCGCGGTGAGCGCGTTCTCCGCCGCCGCTCCGTCATTGGCGATCAACGCCGCATCAGCCGCACCGGTCAGCTCCAGCTGGTGCTGCCACGTGTCCCACGAGACCTGGAACTGCTCGCCGGGCAGCGCAGGCACCTCCGGATCGGTAAGGAACTGGAACCTGCCCCGCAGTCCCAGCGCACCCGGCACCCGAACCCGGCCGGCAAGCGACTTCGCGAGGTCGCCACCCGGGCCGCCAACCCAGGCCTCGTACAGAAGACGAGACACCTCGTCCCCGCTGTGATCCTGTCCCCCCACGCCGCCAGTATGGCGGAGTTTCCACAGTGTGAGTGCCGGCAATCTTGTAACGCCCACACATCGAGGCCGAAGAGCGAGGACTCGCATACGTCCTACGACGAGAGTTCGCAGCTCCGCCGCAGCCCCTCGCCCGCTCCGCATCTGCCCGGACCTGAGCCCGGTCAGACCTGACTTCGGCCACGATTCAGATTCGATCTTGGTCGCAACTTGATGACCTGCGGGTTCGCTGTTCGCGGTTGCTGAAGTTGCGCACTAGGCACGGCCGTGTTCTGGGCTGGTGTCCCCGTATCTGCGGACGGGTCACAACCACGGAGGCTGCAATGATCGTAATCACCGGCGGCAACGGGGAGTTCGGCCGGCTGGTCGCCGGACACCTGCTGGATCATCTGCCCGCCGGCGAGGTCACCGTGACTGTCCGCGAGCCGCGGAAGGCCGGGCCGCTGAAGGACCGCGGCGCGGACGTGCGGCACGCAGACTTCGACGAGCCGGCGGCCCTGGTGCGGGCGTTCGAGGGCGCGGACACGGTTCTGATCAACGGAACCAACTACGGAATCGATCCCGCCAGGCGCGCGCAGCGGCATGCCGCGGCGATCACGGCAGCGGCGGAATCAGGCGCTGGACGGATCGTCGTCACCACCTGGCAGGATCTTGACCACTGCCCCATGCCCGAAGTCTCGGACTATCGCGCCACCGAGACGCGCGCCAGGGCTGCACGCACCCCGGTGACCATCATGCGGCTGACTTCCGACCTGGCCGCATTGGTCGCCCGAGACGTCCGGTGGGCTGTAGCAGCGGGCACGCTGACGGCTCCCGCCGGCCAGGCCCGCATCACGCCAGCTGCCGTCACCGACCTGGCCGAGGCCACCGCCAACGTCCTCCGCGAGGCTGGCCATGAGGGCGTGACGTACGAGCTAACCGGGCCCGACCCGGTCAGCTGGGACGATCTCGCCGCGCTCGCGTCATCAATCAGCGGCAAGAACGTGCGCTACCAGCCAGTCGAAGACCGCGAATACCGGGAGCACGTCATTGCTCTCGGCGTCCCCGAGGCGGCCATCGGCATGCTGCTCGACTACTACGCCGCCGTCCGCAGCGGCTGGGCCAGCTTGCCCACGAGTGACCTGGCACAGCTCCTGCACCGGGCACCGGCCAGCACGATCGAGGCCATCCGCCAGGCAGCCGCGGCCTAGCGCTGGCTCACCGGCACCAGGAAACGCCGAGAGCTGATCGAATGACCAGGGACCGACCTGCACCGCCGTCGCGCCCGACGCTGTCTTCACCGTCCGGACCTACGGAAACACCAGCTCACTCTACGGCTTCGGATTAACGACCTTTAATTGGCGATGTCGGTAGGGCTGACAACAAGCCCGAGTAGACCAGGACACCGATCTCCCGCTCCGCCGAAGAGAACAGATGCTCCCAGACATCCCGCGGAACCTCCGCGCAGCGTCCAGCTCGCCCGCACATGCGGCAGCAGGTTCAGGTGCGTCTCGTCCTCGGCCAGCACCACCGACCGGCGCGGCAGTTCCAGCAGCCGGGCCACGATCTGGGCCACCACGTGGTCATGGTCCGGGTCGCCGCGGGCGGTCAGCTTCGGCCGCCGCCAGATCGCCACCGGCCGGACCCGCCGGTATGCTTAACGACTCCCATGTCGTCCGCCTGCTTGACCCGCCGTTTCAGGCTGGCCCGGAAGGCAGCCGCCGCACGGTGATCGGCGTGGAGTACGTCGACGGCCGCACCCTCGCCGAGGAACTGCGCCTGCATGGCCCGCTGACCATCCACGAGCTTGAGCGGCTTGGCGAGGATCTGTTCCAGGCCATCGCCTTCCTCGATAGGCGGGGCATCTGGCACCGCGACATCAAGCCGGACAACCTGGCGCTGCGCCAGCTTGACCGCAAGGGCCGCGAACTGGTCCTGTTCGACTTCTCCCTGGCCGGCACCCCGGACAGCGACCTGGTCGCGGGCACCCGCGGCTACCTGGACCCGTTCCTCGGTAAGCCGTCACGGCAGCGCTACGACCAGGCCGCCGAGCTGTACGCGGTCGCCGTCACACTGCACGAGATGGCCAGCGGCGAGCTCCCGTCCTGGGGTGATGACCTGGCCGACGCCCGGTTCCTCGACCCGGCCGAGGAAGCACAGCTCGCCGAGGACCTCTTCGACCCGGTGGCCCGCGACGGCCTGGTCGAGTTCTTCAAGGTCGCGCTCCACCGCGACGCCGCGAAACGGTTCCCGGCGCTGCACGACATGACCCGGGCCTGGACCGACATCTTCGCCGACCTTGAGGTGGTCCCGCCGCTCACCACCGCCTCCACCAATGGCGACGATGAAGAAGAAGATGTCGGCGACCCGGTCGAGTCCGCCCGCGCCAAGCGCGCGGAGGCAGCGGCCAAGGCGATCCCGGCGCCCCCCTAGACGGCGCCCGCTACCTGCGCGATGTCCAGCACGCCGACCCGATGCTGTGCCGGCTCGTCGCCCATCACTCCTGCGCCATCATCGAGGCCGAAGAGCGGGGACTCGCAGACGTCCTACGACGAGAGTTCGCAGCTCCGCCGCAGCCATCCGCCGACCCGCTCACCTGCTGCGACATGACCATCAGCCCGGATGGCAAACCGATGAACGTAGGCAGGCGCCTGGCCGAAATCCGCCACCGCTATGGGTCAGGTCACGTCGTGAGCCGGTCAATCCGCCGCGCGACACCGATGATCCTGCAAGCCGTAGGCGAGGTTCACGCGAGAGCGGCCAGCACTTCATAGAGTCGGCCCCTTGCTATCGGCCCATATATCAGGGTGCGGATCGTCGTCAGCGAGTGGCCGTCGGCAGCTAGAGGTCGCCTCCGTGGCGGCTATCACGGAGCGTGATCGATTCGGTCGTCCCAGCAGGCGCCGAGTT
Organism: uncultured Actinomycetota bacterium; assembly: GCA_963771985.1. Classification (GTDB taxonomy): domain Bacteria; phylum Actinomycetota; class Actinomycetes; order Streptosporangiales; family Streptosporangiaceae; genus Trebonia. The sequence continues at coordinate 352,929 of CAVYVO010000001.1, forward strand.
CGCGTGGATCGCCGAGTCTGCGTGCCCCGGTGATCCCTGGCCCAGCGTTGCTCTGTGCGCCCGCGAACCGGTGGTAGCGGCGAGGGATGACAACATCGACAAGCGGCCATGGGGCACGTACTTCCTTCCTGGTGCCGCACCGTGGCGCTTGTCGGTGCCGTGCCGGGCGCGATGAGATTCGTGCCCCTCATCCGTCTTCACGGGGACGGCGTCAACGACGTCGAAGGAGTGAGCCATGTCGTGCGTCACAGCCATCGGACGGCGGCGGCGGTCAGGGGAGCCGAACGCCGCGCTCATGATCGCCACGATCAACGATGCCCACCCAGCGGTAACTAACGTGAGGTTCCTTCGGCCTGTGATGCCCAGGGAATCACTGAGCTGACCGCAAACGACTACATCATCGCCGTCATACGGCGGTCCTAGAAGGAAAGGTTTTCATGAAACTTCTTCTCACTTCCTCAGGCATCAGTAACCCGAGCATCTACGACGTGCTCGTCGACCTGCTGGGCAAGCCGATTGCCGAGTCCAGCGCCCTCTTCATTCCGACCGCGATCTACCCCTTCCCCGGCGGTGCTGGCAAGGCATTCCAGGCGATCTCCGGAAACGCCAAGAGCCCGTTGTGCGATTTGGGCTGGAAGTCGGTGGGAGTACTGGAGCTCACCGCGCTGCCCAGCATCGACAAAGAAGTTTGGGTCGCAACGGTCCAGGAGTCAGACGCCCTGCTGGTCTGGGGCGGCGATCCCGTGTACCTGTCCTACTGGATGAAGCATTCGGGACTGGCAGATCTCTTGCCGTCCTTGCGGCCCGAGACGGTGTACGTAGGGGTGAGCGCCGGGAGCATCGCGATGGCCTCCATGTTCGGTGAGACGTATTTTGATCCGCCCAGATGCAGCGGGGAAAGGCTCTCGTCCGAAGACATCGTGTTCGCCAGGCCCGAGGGAGAAATCACCATGACCCTGGTCATGGCTGAGGGAGTGGGACTCGTTGATTTTGCGATCATTCCGCACGTGGAATACGACGATCACCAAGACGTGGCGAACGCAGAAAAATGGGCCGGCCGGCTACCGGTGCCGACGTACGCAATAGACGATGAGACGGCCGTCAAAGTGATCGACGACACCGTTGAGGTCGTCTCCGGAGGGCACTGGAAGCTGTTCAACCCCTGACACAGAGAGGCGCTCGGCGGATCGCTCGCGATCTATGGCCTTCCTGGCTGACATTGGGGGTCCGGAGGCAATGCCGCTTAGCCTAGGTTGATCATGGCTTCCGGGGCGCTCCCTGGGACGCGTCCGCCGCCACTATAACCGTCCGTGACTGCCGATTGCGAAGCTAGCGCAATGATCCCGAAAACATTTTTCCCAACGTAAATAAATCATTCTATAACACCGAAAACTCTTCGCCATCATGGTCGGCCGCGCCGGGAGTCCGCGGCGGGGCGCGCGGAACGGTTACACTCTGTAGCATGCTAGCCTGTTATGCCTTTAATGTCCGAATTCGCGCAGCGCAGGCTTACGACAGAGGGATCCGGCGACCAACCAAGATCAACCGTTGCTAAGCGGCATTGGGTCCGGAGGGGACTCTGCGTCCTTTGCCACGCCATGAGGCTGTCCCGCGTTCGCGGCCTGAGTGCGGGCGTAAGCGCAGTCTGGGATGCGCAGAACTGCCCTGCAGAATGCCGTGGCCAAGGACCGGTCGACGCGCCCGATCGGCGGATCTAGCGCGCAAGGTGCGGACGAGCGTTGATCACGGAACGTGTACAGGCGGCCGCCTCATCTGGAGAACGGGTCGCCGATTCTTTGCTGGTGACTCAGCGACTGGCCGGAGTCGCCGTCGGCGCCCAGATCAGCCGTTCCGGCGTGCTCCTGGGAACTGATCCCACCCCAGAAGCGAGGTGAAACACGGCGTCGAGACGCTGATCTCGGCCATTCAGCGGCGGGAGCAGCGCCTTCGCGCATCGCGGCAGGAAGACGGGCGGACACCGAGCTGCTGCGCACCGTGTTCCGCCGGTAGCTGGCGTTCTTCGACCAGCTCACAAAGGTGTAGGGGCGTCGTCCGGTACATAGTGGCGGCTCTCGTCTGACGGGTCGATCCAGACCCGCATGATCACGCCGCTGGACGGATCGCGGAACCGCTCAGCCGTCGGCACCCAGCCCGGTTCGGGCTTGCGCGTCTGGGCGTGCCGCCCGCGGGAACCCCCGCCGCGCCCGGCGCCCGGCATATCGGGGACACCGGCGGGCGGGAGGTCGGCCAGGGCCACCGCGGCCTCCTCGGCATAGGCGGCGGCCAGCACGACACCGACCCGGTGGCGCAGGTCGTCCAGGTCCAGCCGACCCGCGGCGTAGTGCTCGCGCAGCAGCGCGATTAGGCGCTCGCGGTCGGCGTCCCCGAGCAGCGAGCGCCGTCCGGCCGGCGCACCGCCCCCGGGCTCGCTCATGCCGACGGCGTGACGACCACCGCGCTGCCGTAGGCGACGACTTCGGCGCGTGCCTTGCCGATCTCGGAGGAGTCGAAGCGCATCGCGATCACCGCGTTGGCGCCGAGCAGCTTCGCGTTCTCGATCATTCGGTCGATCGCATGCCTGCGGGCGTCTTCGAGAACCACCGTGAACTGCGAAACCTCGCCCTGGCGCAGCGACGAAATCCCGCCGGCGACGGTCTTGCTGAACCCCATCGCCCGCACCACCAGGCCAAACGTGATGCCGAGATTCCGTTCCACCACCTTGCCCGGCAGCTCGAACGCAGTGGTGACAGGAAAAGCAGCAGCCGTAGACTCCGGGGTGCCTGCCGTACTCGTCGTATCCGTCATGCAGGGCAGTACACCGCCGCCGCGCACGCCGTGTCAACGAGCCGCGGCCCGGACGTCTGCCGTCGGCCCTACGGGTAGGCTCCGGGGTCAACGGCGCACCGTAGGCGCGTCCGCGGCAGATCGACCACCCATGGGGAACTCGTGGTCAATAGAACGCGGGAAACTGGCCCGGTGACCCGATGTTGTCGTCGGGTTGGTGACTGCTTTGCTGGCTTTCCTCGCCGCTGCCTGCGGGTTGTGGGTTGGCGGGGCGGGGTTCGCTGGGGTGGTTCCCGGGTGGGGTGCGCGGGTCGGGGGAGTGGTCTCACATCCACCCGTTCGGCGCCTGCCCGGCCGGGCGGGTCGCCACGACCGTGCCATCCGGGGGCAGGGCTGCTCAGTCAGTTCTCCGAGCGCGGCAGGGCCGGCTCAGGTTGATCTACGAGCTCGCCCGGTCCTTGCGACTCCTCCGGTCTGTCACCTGCGCTGCTTTCCCGGCGCGGGTGTGGTGGCGGGTTGCGGGACTGCAAACTCGGCGTCGGTGAGCAGGTGCCAGGCGCGGGTGAGCAGCTTGCGGGCGACCGCGGTGGCGGCGATCTTCTTGCCCCGCCGCCTGGCGCTGGCCCTGGCGGCCCTCGGCCTGGTCGCCTGCGTCGCCGGCGACCGCGTCGGCGCCGTGCAGCTGGCCCGGCGGGCAGAGCAGATCATGGCCGGCCTGCACGGCCCGATGGCCCGGGTGTGCGGCCACGTCCTGACCACGGTGCTCATCGCGGCCGGCGACCCGGCCGCCGCCGAGCGAGTTTGCGGGCCGGCGCTGGCCGGGGCCCGGGATGCGGGCGACCTGTGGAGTCTGGGGAACCTGCTGGAGAAGATGGTGGTTCTCGACCTCAGCGCGGGCCGTTACGAGGACGCCGCCGCGCACCTGCGGGAAGGACTCCAGACCGCTTTGCGGACCGGCTCACGGGCCAGGGTGCTCGACGACCTGGACTGCTCCGGGTACCTGTGCGCCCTGACCGGGCGCAGTGCCGAGGCCGTCACGGTATGGGCCGCGGTGGTCGTGCTCCAGGGACGCGAGGGGTTCTCGGTCCCGTCGCACCCGGATGTGCCCGAGGGCTGGTTCGAGCGGCAGGAACCCCTGCGCGAGGCGCGGGCGGCGCTCGGACCGGACCGGGCGCGGGCGGCCGAGGAACGCGGCAAGGCGATGAGCCTGGCCACCGCGGCCGAGTACGCTCTCAGCTCGCACCTGGACCGCATCCGCGATAAGACCGGATGCCGGCGCCGCGCCGATCTCACCCGCCTGGCCCTCAGCGCCGGCCTGGTCTAACGCGGCCTGGCGTCACGCAGCCAGCCCCAGCCAGCCGGGCAACGGCCCGCCACGCGGCGGTGTGGGTGATTCCACCCCGGCCATGGCCGCACGGCGAGAAGGGGGGAAACGACCCCTGCCGCGGACCTGGCGGGGCGGGCGAACCTATGGCTGAGGGCCGGAGAACCGGCCAGTTCCGAGCAGAATAGGACAAGACGATGACGGCACAACTTACCCACGAGGGAATCCAGGCCAAGACGACACGGCCGGCCACCGCGGCCGGCCGCGGGCGGCTGCGGGGTGCGTGGCAGCGGATCCGCAGGACCGTTGCGGAGATGAACTACGCGTCCCGGCGGGTCGTCGAGGTGCAGGCGCCCTGGAGCGTTGACAAGCAGTGGCACAGCAGGTAACGATCATGGCCGTGGACTCGTTCACCGGCAAGCTCGCGGTGGTCACCGGCGGCGGCTCGGGCATGGGCCGCGAGCTTGTCCGCCAGCTGGCGGCGCAGGGCTGCTCGGTCGCGGCCTGCGACCTGAATCCGGACTCCGTCGCGGTGACCGCGGCCACGGCGTGGGCGGCCGCCCCGCCCGGCGTCGCGGTCACCGGCCATGCCTGCGACGTCTCTGATGAGGCGCAGGTCCTGCGGTTCCGCGATGAGCTGCTCGAGCAGCACGCCGCCGGTCACGTCGACCTGGTCTTCGCCAACGCGGGCATCGTCGGCGGCGGCAGCTTCGTGAAGGACTCCCGCCAGGAGTGGGAGCGCACCTTCAACATCAACTGGTGGGGCGTGTATTACTGCGCCCGCGTGTTCTTGCCGCTGCTGATCGCCAGCGGCGACGGCGTCCTGGTCAATATCAGCAGCGTAGCCGGTTTCTGGGCCACGGCAGGGGCTGGCGCGCCGATCACCGCCTACAGCACGTCGGAGTTCGCCATCAAGGGCTTCTCCGAAGCACTCGTCGAAGACCTGCGCTCCAATGCGCCGCAGGTCCGGGTCGTCGTGGTCATGCCGGGTGTCGTGAACACCGACATCTACGTGAACTCCCGCCGCGCCCTCGGCCTGCCGGAGTGGGAGCAGCTGAGCGACGCCCAGCTGCTGGAGCTGCTCCCCGATAATACGCGGGCCACTCTCATCGCGATGGGCCTGCTGGCCGAAGACTTCTCCGCCGATGACCTGCGCCAGGTGATCCATCGAATGAAACCCGAACTCCAGGACAAGGGGTTCACCGCGGCGCAGGCGGCGGCCATCATCCTGGGCGGGGTGCGATCCGGAGCCTGGCGGATCCTCGTCGGCGAGGAAGCCAAGATGCTCGACGAGCAGGTCCGCGCGAACCCTGAGGCCCCCTTCAACTACGAGAATTACGCGGAAATGTACGGCCCCCTGATAGCACAAGCACAAGCGGAAGCGTCAGGAACACCGGAGCCGTAACCGCAGCAGGTCGAACGGCCCGAGATCCATAGCGGGTGGCAGGCCCATCGCGATCCAGGTCCGAGCCGGGCGAACGCTGGACCGACGCGTATCACAGGGCGCACGCTCAATCCGGCCAGGCACGGCAACCCGCAGCAGCCGAGACATAATTACCTGATCAGGGCGCATTCAGTCGCGGCCGCCTCGATGTCGGTTACACGCCAGATCGGCGGCTGTGCGCGCGGTGGCGCAAGGACGGCTAATTCCGGAGCGTGGTCGCACTGCGCCGACCGGGCGTGTCGAGCGCGCCGGCTCTGGCGCTTGGCCCGCCTTGCAGGGCAGCACTGCCGGCGTGGCCTGTCAGGGACCCGCTGTCCGCGTGACGTTCCAGGCATGGTCCCGCCTGTTCCTGCACGCGGCGGCAAGCGCGCCAGTCCGGTTCGGGGCGTTCTCCGCCTCGGACCTCCGGGGACGGTCAGCCGGGGACATGACCCGTTTCGCGGCGGGAGCGCGGCCCAGCCCTGGCAGTGCGCAGGGCAGGCGCACGGCTCGTTCGGGGGTTACCGGCCGGCGCGGCCGCCGGTCCGCTCGCGCAGCAGGCCGGCGTGGCCGAGGTGGCGGGCGTACTCCTCGACCATGTGGAGTATCACCTCGCGCAGCGCGACGGTGGTGCCGTCTTGCACGGGGCTGCGGATGGCGAGGCCGGGCGAGCCGGCGGCGAACTGCTCCGCGAAGGCGGCCTCCTCACGCCAGGCCCGCCAGGCGCCGGCCGCCACCGCCGGATCAGCCGCCGCCCCCGCCCGGTCAGCGTCCTCGGCATCATCAGACCAGTACAGCGGCGGCGCGTCGGCCCGGGCCATCACCCGCCGGAACCAGTTGCGTTCCACGTCAGCCATATGGCGGACCAGCCCGGGCAGGGACATGGCCGAGGGCGGCACCGAGCGCCGGGCCAGCTGCTCCGCGTCGAGGCCGGCGCACGTCAGTTCCAGCGCCAGCCGGCAGGCGCGCAGGTAGTCCAGCAGCGTCGCCCGCTCGCCTTCCAGCTCCGCGCCTGCCGCGGATCTCGGGTCCTGCGCCGGATCCATCCACATGCTGGACTCCGGGCCAGCCGCGTTCCGGCGTTCGGGTACCACGTCCCCGGTGCTCTGCTCCGTCACGGCGGCCAGCCTGCCATCCCGTGCCCGGCGTGGCCAGCAGAATGACCCCGCAAGACGAACCCCGGGTTCTGGGGCTGGCCCGCGTGCCGTGACCGGGGAGACTGTCCTCCGAGTCCGGGCAGCTAAGCCTCGATCCACCGGTCAATTAGGGGTGTTTCGGGGCGTGTCGACGTGAAAGGTGCCCTTTGAACTGGGACGATGGGAGTGTCTGAAGCTTCCGTCGCCGAGTTCGAAAGGGCACCCGTCAAGTGCGATTGTTGCATAGCCTGGCCAGGACGACGCATCCTTCGACGACCCGAATCTGGTGTCGCACTCGGGCTTGGTGCCGGTGATGGCGCTGGCGCAGCGCGCCGGGCTGGCGGATCTGGTCGCGGAGCACGTCCGGCCGGGCGGCGAGTGCGGCGTCAACGCGTACCTGAAGGTCCCGTGCCTGGTGGCCGGGATGGCCGCCGGGGCGGATTCGATCGATGACATGGACCTGCTGCGGCACGGCGCGATGACCTCGCTGTTGGCGGCGTCCGGGCACCGTCCACGCTGGGTTCGCACCTGCGCTCCTATACCTGGGGGAACGTCAGCCAGCTGGAGAAGGCGGGCCGGGAGTTCCTGATCGCGCTGGCCGGGCAGGCGCCGCTGCTGCCGGGCGCGGGAACGCTGGCGTTCATTGACATCGACTCGACGCAGAAACGGGTCTACGGGCATAAGAAGCAGGGCGCCAGGTTCGGGCACACGAAGATCCAGGGCAGATCACTGCTGGTCCGGGGGCTGAACGCGCTGGCCGCGACGGTCAGCACGCCGCTGTCGGCGCCGGGGCCGCAGGTCGTGCAGCGTCCAGTCTTTCCCGAGCGAGTCCCCGGCCCGCGTGAACATGCGCAGCGCAGCATGATAGGACAGCTGCCGGAACGGGCGCCGCACCGTCCACCACAGCGGCTGGTCCGGTCCTTCGGGGACCAGGCCGCGCTATTTAATAACCCCAGAGTTCCCTGGGGTCTCAGTAACTTCTATAGCCGCTGGACCTGGGCCTTCTCTACTTCAGCAGGGCCGGTCTCACTGTTGAGGAAGTTTCGGGGAACATGAAGGATCATCGCCTGAACTGAGTGTCTTGCAGTCCTGGTGAACTGTGCAGGCGCCCGCCCGGAGCCGGCGGCATCAGGCCCGTTTTCCTCCCTGACCCCGATAGCTGCCAGCCCTGCGAGCGGACGGGCAGGTCAGGGGTCGCGCAGCGATCGCGGAGCGACGCCCGCAGGGCGCCCTTGACCTGCCCGTCCGGGAGCGGATCATCGGGCGGCGGGGGCAGGGCGGACCCCGGCGGGACCCCGGTCCCGCGGAAGCACGGCCGCAGCTGCCCGGCTGTCCGCGCGAACCCGGGGGCCGGATCCGCCTGTACGGCATGAACACCCCGCAGCTCCCTGTCACGGACCCTTGGGTTCGCCGGAACTCTGGGCAAAGATCTGCTCCTAGTAAAGCCGCAGCCACACGAACGCGTCCGGCGACGCCGGGAGCTGCTGCATCGCCCGCGTCCCCTTGCGGATGACCGTGATCAGCTGCCGACCCGGATCAGCGTCGGCGGCCGCCGCCCCCAGCAACTCCGACGCGCGGGCACCTGTCGAGACCCAGAACGCGACCAGCGCCCGGTCCCGGTGCGAGCCGAGCCGCGCGAACAACTCGCTGAACTGCTCATCGGGAATGCCCCGTGGGGCTCGCTGCCGCACCCGGGGACGGAACAGCCCGGCCCGGCCCCGGGAAACGGCTCCATCGGATTATGGTGCGCCCCGGGACGGCCCCGGCCGCGCGCCAGCGGGAACGGATTCACCATCGGCCCGGTCCCCGCCTCAAGATGGAAATCGTAGAAGTGACGCAGGACCGTCTCGCAGTGCGCCGCCGTCGCCGGCGCGTAACCGCCGGCCGTTCCGGGCTTCCCGGCGATCGCCAGCCACCGGCAGAAATCGTCGGCCTCGGCCCTGGTCACCTGGTCCCAGTCCAGCCTCGCAGCCCAGCTGAACCACCGGAGGAGGTCGTTTCCGTATGAACGGACAGTGGACTCTGATTTCCCGGCCGCCAGCAGGTCCCGGAAGAACTGGGCGGCACCGTCCACTATTGCGCCGTCCGGATCAACGACCTGACAGGGCTCATACCGGTTCCCCGTGGTGACGAGACGGCCCGCATGAGGCACCCTCAGCACCGCCAGATTCCGGTCTGGATCTTCTTCTTCGATCACGACCGGAGAACGTATCGTCAGAAGCAGATATCTACCCGCTGAACTGCTGAAACTCCCGGTCTAGTTCAGTCAATAGGGCGTCGACCGCAGCTTCCTCTACCGGCACCGCGACCTGCTCGCCGCGATCCACGCCCTCGAAGCCGCCCCGGCCGCAGGCGATCAGGCAACCGGGCCAGGCGTCACCCGCGCTTCCCTGCAAGCCGACCTGGCCGCCGCCCACGAGCGCGCGCTCCGGCTCACCAGCCGCATCCGGCAGCTCGAACACCGCCTGTCCGAAGCACTGGGCGAGCAGGCCTGGCACGAGTCCGGCCTCAGCACCCCCGCCGACCCCGGCCACCTCACCCAGGAAAACAGCCAGCTGCAGCAGCAGGTCATCGACCTGCGCCTCCAGCTCGAAGAACGCGACCAGGACCTCGCCGCCGCACGCTCGGCCAACCGCGAGCTCATGGCCCAGCTCAACCACGCCATGCGACGCGGCTGACATCCCAGCGCCGTACGTGCACAACACGTGTTGCGCAGCTACCCGATCCTGACCCAGGCCGCTGACCAGCGGAAACATCAAGGCAGTCCCGGTATGTCCGAATTGTCCGCAGGAGAACAGCCCGGTCTCATGCAGCACCGCGAACAAGAACCGGTCCCGCAGCCGGTCGCAGGCGTCCAAGATCGCCTGCATCTCGGCGACGGTCAGCACGCGCGGCAGCTTGCCCGGGACTTTCAGCGCGACCGCGCGCCGGGCCTGCGGCTGGCCCTTGCTGATGTGGTGCAGGAACGGCTTCCACGCTGTGCCCCGCCGCCCGGCGGGCTGCCAGGTGACCAGCAGCTCGCCGAGATCGACCCCGTTGCGGGCCGCGTGCTGGTAAAACGCGCTCAGCGCCGACAGCTTGCGGTTGACCGTCGATTCCCCGCAGTGATGCTCCACCGACGGCAGCACCGCCACCGCCCCATCGCGCGCGGCCGGGGGCCGCCGGAGCCAGGCGACGAACCCGGCGACGTCTTTCAGCCGAACCTCCCGCCAGTCCAGGCCCAGCCCGGCCAGGAACACGAACCAGTCCTTCAGGTCATGCGCATACGCCTTGACCGTGTTCGGGGACCGCTCGATGTCGGTCAGGTACGCCAGATACCGCTCGATCGGCTGCACCGGACCGTCATCACCCAGCACCGTCCACGACTCGCGCCGCGTCGCGGGCAATAGCACCCGCTGAACAAGCATCGCCCCTCCCAAATGATCCACGTGATGGACGGCAGCAGATAACCACGTCCACCAGGCAGATCCAGGGAAGCTCAACCCCTCGTGCCCGACATCGAAGACAGCACTTCACCCGCTCTAGATAACGAACGTCTGGGGTATTCACTTAACCGGAGTGGAATCGGTAGCTGCAGCTGGAGCTCGCCGTTCCTCCACGGCCGGTTCGCCGTCGGGCGGTCCAGGCTTGGCGGGTGACCCCAGCCCCGCGCTACCGGTGCAGGGCGCGGCTTCTTGCTCGCGAGAAGGTCGTCGAAGCGGACTGGCTCGTGCCCGGCGGCCAGCTCCAGCACCCGGTAGAACAGCAGGCCGCGGCTTCGCGAGCGGCGCCGGTTGAAGCGGAAGACAAACTCATCCAGGTAGGCAGGCAGATGCGCCTCGTCCACCGATCCCTGGTGGGTGCCCAGCAGCCACCGCTTGGCCAGCGAGGCGACGCGGTGCACGGCGGGCAGCAGCTCGCCGGGATCCTCCCCGCGGGCGCGGGCGGCGCGCTGGCTGCGCCGCTCATGCGCATAGCCCAGGCCGTCCAGCCCGTAGTAGCCCATCCAGGCGTCGGTGACGACGGTGCTGCCCGGCTCGACGGCGCCGGCGACGAACGGGCGCAGCGATCCGGCCGAGGCATCAGCCAGCACCGCCATCCGGCACCGGCCGAGCCCCTTCGGCGCGCTCACCTCCACCGCGATGGCGGTCAGTACCTTCTTGCCCTTGGCCCGGCCGCCGCGCAGCCCTGGCTCGTCCCCGCCGATGAACGTCTCGTCCACCTCGACGATCCCGCTGAGCTGATCCCGGCCCGGCCGCACCAGCACCGACCGCAGACGGTGCAGCATCGCCCACGCCGTCGGGTACGAGCCGATCTCCAGCGACCGCTGCAGGCTCTGCGCCGAGATCCCGTCCTTCTGGGTGGCGAACAGCCAGCAGGCGGTGAACCACACCGTCAGCGGCGTACGCGTACGGTCGAAGATCGTGCCCGCCGTCACCGAGGTACGCCGCTTGCAGGCACCGCACTCATACCGGCCATCGCCGAGCCGCCAGCCCCCGGCACTCCCGCAGGACGGGCAGGTGAAACCGCCCGGCCAGCGCAGCCAGTCCAGGTAGTCCATGCAATCCGCATCGGTACGGAACCAGGCCTGGAACTCGCCAGTCGACCTCGGGTAGTGGGTTCCGGCCCGCGGCCACTCCATGGCCAGAGCTTACTCCGGTTAAGTGAATACCCCAGACGAACGTTATGCGGCCCTGGAGGGTCGTGACGATCAGCGAGCCGTGTCCCGTTGTCTTATATTTCCCGGACCACAGCTCATTTTCGCCGTCCCACGACCAGCACGGCCACAGCGTGCCGTCTACCAGCGCGATCGCGTCCCTCGTGGCCTCGGCTGCGTCCTCTGCCGTCGGCCGGTCTTCTTCTGTCGCTTTCTCAACCAACGGCGTGAGGAACGTGATGTACCGCGATATCGTCGACTGGGCAACGCCGAAGATGTCGGCCCATACATCCTCGGTGATGTTCTGTCGCATATATCCGCAGGTAACGACTAGCGCCTCCCGCAAGGTCAGTTCGCGCGGGCGTCCTTCCCCTTTGTCCCACGGTTCTTCGATTAGCTCGGTCACGCGATACTCAAGCTCGTTGAGATCGAGACGGAGAAGATCAGCCAGGAGGTCGAGGCTGCCGACGACGGCGTCATGGTCGAGCACGCAGTTCCCGAGGGCAGCGACGTCAGGGTCGGCGACCTGGTGTGCGTCGTCGAGACGGGATGACGGCGATGTTCCTGTCCCCGGCTATCCGGCGCATGTGCGCCGGATCGCTGGTGATGACGGAGATTCGGTCGGCGGACGCCGACTGGACGACCGCTCCGATGTGCGCATCGGCCACTGAGACCTGCGCGGCATGCCGGATGCTGGCAGCAGCGTTGGCGTAGGGAGCGTCGAGTGGTACGTCTGCTATCCGCAAGCGGTTGAGGAATGCCCATGCCGGGGAGTTGCGGTTCCACCCTGCCTCGACGCGGATCGCGGTGGGCACTGCTACGGTGATCGGCATCGCCCGCCGCTTCCGGCTCGCCACCACCTGGACATGGCTCACCACGTGAGGGTGCTTGGGGTGAGCGGGGTCCGCGAGAGCCTGAACGGCTTCATTGTCCAGCAGGACAAGATGGCTGATCATGCCGTACGGAGAGCCCGTGCCTCGGCCCAGAGCAGGACGTCCTCTGGGTCCGCGCTCGGGTGCCGCGCCGAGATCTCAGCGGCCGCCTGCAAGATACGCTCTGGCTCGGCCGCTAGGGGGTGCCCATCGAGTTCGGCCGCTGCGATCGCGAGGTCGCCGAGGTCAGGCCGCGCGTCGGGGTGCCGTTCGTAATGTTCGTCGAGAACGGCTTGCATAACGACGGCTTCCAGCGCGGCCCGCAGCGCGGCGGACGTCAGCGCGGTAGTGGATGGTGCTGCGCCCAGTTCCCGGACCGCCAGGGCGGCGGCGTCCCGGAGCGCGGTCGGGATCCGCATCGAGGTGTTGGAGGTCTGCTCCATGTCACTGCCGAGCAGTTGGCTGATCCGCTCGAACAGCGTCCACCGTCCCCATGACCATGAGTGGACCACGATCCCGTGGTACGAAGCGGCTAGTGGCCGCCTCACCCGGCCAGTGAACCGGCCTTCCGGGACATGGCGGGACGCTTTATTCAGAAGTCGTCGGTGTCGTCTGCCTCGTCGGCTGTACGCAACGCGATCGACCGTACTCGCATGAGGCGACGCCCAGAACGTAGATCTCGACGGAGAAGCGGTAGGGCAGGTCACGGCCAGGCTGCTGTCCCGGGCCGAGCGCGCCTCCGATCACTGACCGGGACCCGGCGGAGCCGCCTGCTCCGGGTCATCTTCAGCAGCTTCAGAAGCCGGGCGTTCGCTGCCCGCCGCGCCAGCTCAGCCTCAACCACCATCGGGATCTCAGCCACGATGACACGCTATCCGCCAACAACCACAGGGCGGACATCCTCGGAGGGAGCGGATGGCCGCGGCAGCCGGGCCTGCAACATGCACCCGGCAAGAGGGATCCGTTCGGGGGTGGTGCTCCGGTCCCGTCCCACCGGAGGGTTCCCGCATGACAGCGGACCCCGGCCTTCTGGGCGCGACGCAACAATGTAAGGTCAGCGTTTGCGCAGGTGAGGCCATGATCAAGTGCCAATAGTTTGGCACTTGATCATCGAACATAAATACGAAAAATTGTCGAGCTAAGGGGATTCGAACCCCTGACCTTCTGCATGCCATGCATGCCGGTTTCGTCTGACGGCGTCGCGCTGGGTCCGGTTGCCGCATCTCAGAGCGGCTTTGATGTCTGGGGACGTCGCGCTCGGTCTGGCGAAATCTGGGGGCGTTGGGGCTTGGTTTGGGTCTGGTTCTGCCAGGCCTCCCCGTCGGTTACCTAGTTGGCAGTCTCGGGCGTGTCGGCGGTGGTTTGCGCTCCTCTCGCCTCCTGCGCCTGGTACCTGTGGTGCAGAGGCGGCTGCCGGTACACGCATTCCAGGATGGCGAAAGATGTTCCGGGTCATAGGCCGTAACTTCTTACATGATAGAGAATGATTTTGAGATCATGACGTTTATATGGCATCCAGGGCGGCGGCTCGTGAGACCGGGGTGGCCAGGAAGGCTCCGGTGAGCCATGGTGTTGTATGGCCCGCGCACCGCGCTGGACCTGCACTACGCATGGGGGCCGCGCAGCTCACCGCAGCCGCACAACATGCCCGACGCCATCCGCCACCGCGCCGACTTCGAGCACCTCATCAACGGCTTCGACGGCGCCATCATGGTCTGGGACCACTTCGGCAGGCTGCTCGAGATCCTCGAGGAACTCGGCATCGCCGGGGAGACCGCGATCATCGTCAGCGCCGACCACGGCGAGTCATTCGGCGAAAACGGCTCCTACGCCGAGCACCGAATGGGAGCAGCTGTTCAACGTCACCGACGACCCGCACCTCACCACCGACCTGCTGCCCACGTCCCCGGAACTGGCCGACCGGATGCGCAGCCACCTCACCGAATGGTGGAACTTCTACGCGGTCGGCCCGGCGCGCTGCCGGACCCGATGCTCACCACGCTGCAGCACGGCCCCGCCCTCTACAACGACCCGCAGAAGTACGCCCAGCACCTGCGGAGCACCGGCCGTGAATATCTTGCCAAGGATCTCGAAGAGCGGCTCGCGGTGGCCGCCGGCACCGTCCCGGTGTCCTGGCACGCCAGCATGCCCGGCGGGCACGCGATCGCGTTCTTCCCGCCGCCAGGCCAGCGCCGGCCGGCCGTTCCGGGACCAGGCAGAGCCGCAAGATGCCGCGGCAGAGCCGCGAGCCAACTGTGCCGCCCTGCGGGCGGACCCGTCGGCCGCCGCGCCTAGACCCGCGGACGGCTCGGCCTGCGGCCACCACAGGTCGAGGACGAGCCCGCCCGCATCCGGTCCGGGCCGCATCGAAGCTAGCCGTCTCAGCCAGGTTGCGGTCTTTCATCATCCCGAACGAGCCGGTGCTGGCTCCCTAGCGGAGATGCGCCGGCGTACTGGACAAGCTTGCCCTTTAGGAGACGGGTACGCCCAGGAAAAGCGTGTCCAGCGGGGGACAGTCGAAGCCCTCGCCGACATAGGGCCGGTGGCGGTGACGGGCAGGGGCGGCCCACCTGGCTGCGGCCGCAACCGGGCGAGCGCCGCGGCGCCGGGACGCCTTGCGCTCCGTTACCGCCCAGCGTAAGACGTTGTATGTGGGCGAGGGGACTCCGGCGGGAGGCGTGAGCAAGGCGCGGGTCGAATTGCGCCTCGCGGGGGCGTTCGGCGTCGTTCTCGCCGGGCGCGAGCTTCCGCCCGGCGAGGTGGGCAGTCGCAAGGCCCGGACGCTGCTAAAACTGCTCGCGGTGGAACGACGGGGGCTGCTTTCCGCCGACCGGATCGCCGACGTGGTGTGGGCCGCGGCAGACGCCCCGCCCGCGGACCCGGGACAGGCCGTGGCGACGCTGGTCAGCAGGCTCCGCGCGGTGCTCGGCCCCGGGGTGATCCGCGGCGGCAGGGATGGGTACCGGCTGGCGGGCGAGCCGGGGGTCGGCGTGGACCTCGACGCCGCCGCGCGGTACTGCGAGCACGCGGAACTGCGGCTGCCGGCCGTCGCGGCGGCCGCGCTGGCCGCCGCCGGGCACGCCGCCGAACTGCTTGCCCCGGGAACGGTACTTGCCGACGAGCCCTACGCGGCCTGGGCGGACCCGGCCCGGGCGGAGCTGCGCGTCCTGCTGCGCCGCGCCCGGCTCACCGCGGCGCAGGCCGCGCTCGCCGTGGGCGACCCGGATGTCGCCGCCCGCTACGCAGAGGCGGCTACGGGCGACGACCCGTTTGACGAGGCGGCCTGCCGCTGGTTCATGTCGGCGGCCGCTCAGGCCGGCGAGCCCGCCAGGGCGCTGCTCGCCTACGCGGCGCTGCGCGACCGGCTGAGCGAGGAACTGGGCGCCGACCCCGCACCGCAGACCCAGGAACTGCACCTGGCGATCCTGCGCGCGCAGTCACCGTCCGGTGAGACGAGTGCCCGTGCGCCCGGCGGCATGTCCGGTGA
Source organism: uncultured Actinomycetota bacterium (assembly GCA_963771985.1). Lineage (GTDB taxonomy): Bacteria > Actinomycetota > Actinomycetes > Streptosporangiales > Streptosporangiaceae > Trebonia. Next base: position 368,591 of record CAVYVO010000001.1, read on the forward strand.
CCTTGCTATCCAGGGGGATATTCCCGGACTCTCTGCACCCGGATCGGACATGCCGTCATTTCCCGCAGGGACAAACCGTATCGCCGGAGGCTTGCCCGCCGGCCGCGCTATGCCTGGTGACGCGCCCGGATCGCGATCCCCGGCGGGTGTACCGGACCTGCATCGGGCCGCGCCGCCAGGCGGCGCCAGGTCCCGCTCCGCGCGGGCGGGACCGCGACGGCCGGCGCTGGCCGGCCGGGACGCGGAGATCCAGGCGCTGCGCGAGGCCTGGGCCCGTGCCGCGGCCGGTGAGCCCAGCCTGGTCGTGATCACCGGGGAAGCGGGGATCGGCAAGACGGCTCTCGCCGCGCAGCTCGAGGCGGAAGCCGGGCAGGACGGCGCGACCGTGCTGCACACCCGCTGCTACGAGGCGGAACAGTCGCTGTTCCTGCAGCCGCTCGTGGACGCCGTGACCCCGGCGGTCACCCGGATGACGGGCGCCGCGCTGCGGGACCTGCTCGGCGAGCACGCGCCCGTGCTCGCCGAGCTGCTGCCCGACGCCGCGGCGGTGCTCGGGCCCCCGCCGTCCTGGCGGGGCAGCCCGGAGATGGAACGGCGCCGCGCGTTCGAGGCGGTGACCGCGTTTCTCTCCGGGCTCGCCAGGCGCAGCCCGGTGCTTCTCGTCGTGGACGACCTCCAGTACGCGGGCAAGTCCACGGTCGAGTTCACGCACTACCTGGGCCGTCACCTGTCCGGCGGCCGGCTGCTTGTCGTGGCCACCGTCCGTGCCGAGGACCACGAGCAGGCCGGCGCCGCGCTCGCGCCGGTGGCGACCAGGGTCGAGCCCGGCCCCCTCGGCCCGGCCGCGGTCGCGCAGCTGGCCCGCGAGGCCGGGCAGGAAGCGCTAGCCGAGACCATCTTGCGGCGGACCCGCGGCCACACCCTGTTCGTGGTGGAGGTCGTGCGCGCGCTCGCCGCCGGAGAGGCGGGCGTGCCGGAGTCGCTGCGCAGCGCGGTGCAGGCGCGCGTGCGACGCACCGGCGCGGCCACCGAGTCGCTGCTGCGCGCCTGCGCCGTGCTCGGCGCCGCGTTCGACCCCCTAGTGCTTGCCGAGCTGCTCGACCAGGCGCCCGCGGCCGTGCTCGACTTGTGCGCTCAGGCGCTCCAGGCGAGGCTGCTCATCGTCAGCGGCCGTGACTACGAATTCGCCAACGACCTTATCCGCGAGGTCATGTACGCCAGCACGCCGGAACCGGCCCGGCTCGCCTACCATCGCCGCGCCGCCGACCTGCTGACCAGCCAGCCGGAGGTGCTCGCCAGGCACGCCTCGGCGGCAGGGGACTGGCCGAGGGCGGGGCGGGCCTGGGCGCTCGCCGCCGAGGACGCCATGCGCCGGTATGCGACGAGCGACGCGATCACGCTGAGCGCTCAGGCGCTGCGGGCCGCCGAACGCGGCGGAGACGAGGAGCTGCGCGTCCGGGCCCTTGTGCTGCGCGGCTGCGCGCAGGAGGCGGCCGGAGCGTACGATGCCGCGCTCGATGACCTCACGCGCGGCGTCGCGGCCGCACGCGCGGTCGGCGATTCCCGGCTGCAGCTGCGCGCGCTCCGCGAGCTCGGCCGGTCCCGGCCGTGGATGGTCAGGGCCGGCGCCGCCGCGGCCCCCGCCGTCCCAGGCGGTGCGCCGATCGACTACTACATGGCCAACCTGGCCAGCGGGCTGCGGATCGCCGAGTCGCTCGGCGACCGGGCAAGCGAGGCGGACTTGCTGTCCCAAATGGCGGTCGCGTCCGCCAACCGGCTGCGGCTGGCGGAGGCGCTTGACTACGGCACGCGCGCGGTGACCGCCGCGCGCGCCTCAGGAGACGACCAGGCGCTGGCGGCGGGCCTGGACGGGCTCAAGATCGCCTGCCTGAACGTCGGCGACCTCAGCGGACTGACCGGGGTGCTCAGCGAGCTGCGTCCGCTGCTGCGCCGCCTGGGCGACGTGTTCCACCTGCAGTGGGCCGAGTTCGAGACGGCCTACCTGCACATCGCCTCTGGCGACCTGGACAAGGCCGCCGAGGCGATGCGGGCCGGCCTTGAGGTCAACCGCCGCGGCGGGTACCCGCACTTCGCCGCCTATTACACCGCGCACCTCGGCTGGCTGGCCCGGCTCCGCGGCGATGACGAGGAGGCGATGGCACTGGGACGGCAGGCCGTGGACATCGCCGAACGGCATGAGCACGCCTGGTGGCAGGCCGCGACGTGCGCCCTGCTCGGCAGCACCCTGCTGCTGGCCGGCGACCGGGCCGCGGCGATCGGGCTGTTCGAGCGCGGCCTGGCCGCAGCGCAGGACGCGGGCGCGGAAGCCTACCTGCTGCACTGCACGGCCCGGCTCGCCGACGCCGCCGGCTCGCCCGCCGTGCTCGCCGACGCCGACCGGCTGCTCGGGCAGGCCGGCATCCCGGCGGACAGTGCGTGGCTGCTCGGGGAGGACGCCTATCTCGCCCTCGCGCAGGCCTGGCTGGACCGCGGCGAGCCGGAACGCGGCCGGGCGGTGCTCGCTCCGCTGCTCGCGCTCGCCGAGCGGGTGCCATGGACGCCGACGCTCGCCGCGACGCTCGCCGCCGACGCGCGCGCGCTCATCCGGCTGGGCGAGCGGGAGCGGGCGCGGGCGCAGCTGCTGCGGGCCGGGCAGCTGGCCGCCGCGCATCGCCTGGCGCACGTCCAGCGGGAGGCACGGCAGGCCATCCGCTGCCTCGATGGCGGCCTCACAGCAGCTCGGCCAGGAACGCGGCGGCCCGCGCCGCGCCGTCTGTCTCCACCGGCAGGTAGCTGACCGGACGCGCCATCTCTTCGGCCATCGCCGCTGCCAGCGCGTCCGGCTCGGTGTCCGCGTAGTCCAGGCAGCGCCCGGCGCCATATCGCGCCAGCCGCTGCCGGACATGGAAGTTCTGCTCGAAGTGATGCTGCAGCGGCACGTAAATGAACGGCCGCCTGGCGGCTGTCAGCTCCATCGTGGTGGTCATCCCGCCCTGGACCACCGCCAGGTCGCAGGCGGCCAGGTGCCGGTACAGGTCCGGGACGTAGCCGCGCACGTCCAGGCCGTCCGCCGACGGCAGGGACGCGGGGTCGATGCGCGGCCCGGTCACGACGACCATCCGCAGCCCGGGGATGAGGCGGCTGGCCGCGGGGAAAGCCGCCGCCACCCGGCGCAGCAGGCTGGTCCCGACACCCGAGCCGCCGACCGTGACCACGCAGACCCGCTCGCCGGGCCGGTAGCCGAGCTCGGCACGCAGCGCGTCCCGGTCGCCGAGGCCGTCAGGCAGGCCGGGGACGTACCCGCAGAACTGGAAGTTCCGTTCCACCCAGTCCCTGATCAGCGGCAGCCCGTCGCCGAACGCGTCCGGGACCACATCCCCCGGGTTGCCGACGAACACCGCCCGGTCGCGCAGGCTGGGGAACCGGGCGATCTGCTCGATCATCTCCGCGTTGTAATCGGCGGTCAGCGCCCGCTCCGCCGCGCCGCCGTCGGGCATCGGCAGCCAGCCGACGAAGTCGGTCATCCACGCGTACGGCGCCCGCTTCAGCTCCGGGTTCTCGTGCAGGAAGTAGTCGATGTCCCAGCCCTCGTCGGCGACCCACAGGTCGTACGGCTCGTCGCGGACCAGGTCGTGGAAGACCATGAAGTTCGCCACCTGGACCTCGTCCATGCGGCGGAGCGCCTGGAACACGTGCAGGTCATGCTCGCCCGCCTCGGACTCGATGTGCGAACTCTCGCCCGCCAGCGCGCGGGACGCCGGGTGCACCCGCTCGCCGTGCTCCTCCAGCACCGCGGTGACCGGGGGCTGGGCAAGCCAGTCGATCAGCAGGTCCGGGTGCCTGGCCCGCAGCTCGCCGGCGATCGCCAGGTCGCGGCGCACATGGCCGAGCCCGATCGGCGAGCTGACGTACAGCACCCGCTTGCGCCGGTCGCGGGCCCTGGTCCAGGCGCGCGGCGCCGCCGTCGTCCGCGGCCGCAGGCCCAGCGACTCGGTGAAATCCCGGATGAGCAGGTTCACCCGTACCGGGTCGCGCATCGTCGGCGCGTGGCCCCCGCCGCGGATCGTCACCAGCTGCCCGCCGGTCATCCGCGCCAGCGCCACCCCCGTCTCATACGGCACGACCATGTCGCCCTCGCCGTGCACGACCAGCACCGGGCAGCGCACCTGACGGCAGACCGCCTCGGCGGCGGCGGCGTCGCCGCCGTCGGCGTCCGCCGCCCGCGCGGTCAGCACTAGCGTCTCCGCGCTGGTCTCCATGCCCCAGGCCACACCGTCTTCCCGCTGCTTGGTGGAGTGCGGCTCGGTGAATACCAGCGACATGAAGAACTCCACCCAGCCGCGGTAGTCCGCCAGCCAGTAGTGCGAGTTCACCTTGTCCGCGCCCTCGTAGCGGGGTTTCTGCTCGTCGAAGTCCGGCGGCAACGGCCACGGCAGCGCCGCGCCGATCGCGACCACCCCGGCCACCCGGTCGGGGTACCAGGCGGCCAGTTGCAGGGCATGACGGCCGCCGAGAGACACCCCGACGGCGACCACCCGGTCAACTCCGAGCGCGTCGAGGACGGCCACCGCGTCGTCGACATACTCCCGGTCCCGGTAGGCCCCGGGCTCCGCGGGCCAGGCCCGCCCGTTGCCCCGCCCATCGACGGCGATCACCCGGAAGTGCCTGGCCAGGTACGGGACCTGCGCCTTCCACTGCCTGGCGTGCACGATCGCCCACGAGGTGAACAGCAGGATCACCGCCTCGCCCGCCCCGAACACCTCGTAGCCGACCTTGACGCCGCCGCGTTCCACGAAACCTTCGGCGTCCGGATACATCGCCCGCATGACCGCCCCCTATCAGCAGAAGCCGGGAGAACCCCCCTTCCCCAGTTCTACCGGCCCCCATTGCAATGCCATTGCAACGCGGGTGCGACGCCGCGGCGCAGCGTAGGTCCAGTGACACCACTGCGACACCGAAAGAGGGTCATCAACACCATGAACGAAAACAAGCTGAACGAATTCGTCGGCAAGTTCGTGACAGACCTGGGAGCGACGGTCGCGGCAGGGAACGTGGTCATCGGGCACCGGCTGGGCCTGTACCGCGCGCTCGCTTCCGGGCCCGCCACCCCCGAGCAACTCGCCGAACGCACCGGCACCACACCCCGCTACATCGCCGAATGGCTGCGCGGCCAGGCGGCGGGCGGCTACGTCACCTGGGACGCGGCGCAGGACCGCTACTCGCTGACCGAAGAGCAGGCGTTCGTTCTGGCCAACCCGGACGGCGCCGTGTACGCGCCCGGCGCGTTCGTGCTGGCGCTCGGCGCCCTGCGGGCCGAGGAGCGGATCGCCGACGCGTTCCGTTCCGGTGCCGGCCTGGGCTGGCACGAGCACGACGAGAACGTCTTCACCGGCTGCGAGCAGTTCTTCCGGCCCGGCTACATCGCCAACCTCGTCCCGTCCTGGATTCCCGCGCTTGACGGCGTGGACGGCAAGCTGCGGGCCGGGGCGGTCGTCGCGGACATCGGCTGCGGTCTTGGCGCCTCCACCATCCTGCTCGCCCAGCACTACCCGAACTCGCGGATCACCGGTTCGGACTACCACGACCGGTCCATCGAGCTGGCCCGCAAGCGGGCCACCGACGCCGGGGTCGCCGACCGGGTCGCGTTCGAGGTCGCCGGCGCAGAAGCCTTCTCCGGGTCCGGCTACGACCTGGCCACGACCTTCGACTGCCTGCACGACATGGGCGACCCGCTCGGGGCGGCCAGGCACATCCGCCAGGCCCTCAAGCCGGACGGCAGCTGGCTGGTCGTCGAGCCGTACGCCGCCGATGAGCCCGCGGTTAACATGAACCCGGCCGGCCGGGTCTTCTACAACTTCTCCACGCTGCTGTGCGTGCCGAACGCCATGTCCCAGCCGGGCGGCTACTGCCTGGGCGCCCAGGCCGGCGAGGCCGCCATCCGGCGCCTGGTGACAGAGGCGGGCTTCACCAGGTTCCGCCGCGCCGCCGAGACTCCGTTCAACCTGGTCTACGAGGTGCGGCCATGATCGCCGTCATCCGTCGCAGCACTGCCGCCGGCCCGCTCGTCGCGAGGCTGTCGGCTGTCAGGCGCCGTCTTGCCTGGCTGAGCGTGCCCGCCGCGCGTCATCCTGTGGGCGTTCATGCAGGCGGCTACGTATGGTGCACGTTCCGGCCGCCCGTGAGCCTGGGACCGGAAGCCGGCGAAGGGGCCTTGATGCGCAGCACACTCAGCCAGCACCCCCAGTCCAATACGTCCACATTCCCCAGCCGAGCATGCCGAGATTCATCATCGAACGCAGCATCACCGGGGCCGGGGACCAGAAGCGCAGAGAGGAGACCGTCATGAACCGCTTCTGTCATCTCAGTAGGGTCCTCACCGGACTCGCGGTCGCACTCGCGACCATCGGCGCGCTCGGGGCCAGCACCGCGGCCCGGGCCGCCACCACGCCGTCCATTACGGACAACGGCAGATCGGCCATCATCGCCACGGAGGGGCCGGACCACACACTGCTGTCCTACTGGCAGGCCAATGGCACCAACACATGGCTCGACCAGCCCGTCGTTGGCATCGGCACGACGTACTCCGCGCCGTCGGTCGCCCCGGACCCTGACGAAAATCTCACCTTCGTCGCCGCGGAGGGCCCGAACCACAGCCTGATGTTCTACTGGCGCGCCACCGGCGGCCTGTTCTGGAACCAGGAGACCGTCGCGGGCACCGGCTCCACATACTCGGCGCCGTCGATAGCCGTGGACGGCAACACGATCATCCTCACCGCCGAGGGACCGGACCACGGCATCCTGTTCTACTGGCAGACCATCGGTCACCCGACCTGGCATCCCGAAGTCGTCGCGCTCCCGGGCTCGGCGTACTCCACGCCGTCCATCGGGTCGAACAGCATCGCGATGTTCGTCACCGCCGAGGGACCGGACCACAGCCTCAGGTTCTACTGGGCGCTCCCGGGTACCTCGACCTGGAACCCGGAGACCGTGACGGGCGACTTCAGCACGTACTCCGCGCCGTCGCTCACGACGGACAGCGTCGGGGTGCTCATCACGGCCGAGGGGCCGGGCAACAGCCTGGCGTTCTACTGGCAGGCCAAGGGGCAAAACCTGTGGCACGTGGAGATCATCGCGCCCTACGGAACAACGTTCTCCGCGCCGTCGATCGCGGACAACGGCGCCATGGCCGTGGTGGCCGCCGAGGGGTCAAGCCACCGTCTGAAGTTCTACACGCAGGCCAACGGCACCACGCCGTGGAGTCACGAGACCGTCGCGGGCAGCGGCTGGACGTTCTCCGCGCCAGGCGTGGCGTTCGCCAACGTCGGCAACCCCCTCCACCCCAGAATCGCCAGCCTCGTCACGGCGGCGGGACCGGGGAACAGGCTGCTGTTCTACTGGCAGCTGGGCACTCCTGCCTGGCACCGCGAGCAGGTCGCGCCCCCCGGCAGTGTCGGCTGACCGCTTGACGTCCGTGAGTTCGCCGGGGCCGTCGGCCCCGGCGAATTCACGGACCGTACTTCAAGATGAGGCCTTGCAGGGCGCCCGTGTCCTCGCTGACCGCAAGGCCGGCGTCCCCACACGGACGCCGTCCCGGCGCGGGTGCGATACGTCTGCGCCGCCACACCGGGCATCCGGGCCGCGGCCGATCTCCCGCAGATCGTGGCCAGACCGGGCCGAGGCCTTCGCCGCGACGGCGGGAGCGACGTCTGGGCAGCGGTGCGCCTGCCGCTTGATCCCGCCATGAGGCAGCGAAAGCACGGGCAAGCGCCGGGCCGTACATAGCCGCGACCGCTCGTTCGGGTGAAGATCAAGATCCCTATCCAGAACGAGCGTTGGCGAGTCCCAGTAGCCGCTCACCCTGCCGTGCACGCGCTTCCAGACTCTACGAAGCGCGTTTCCGGTGTTGCCACAGCCATCCGGCCATGGCGACCAGCACACCCGCGCACAGGCAGATATCGGCCAGCTTGAAGGTCGGGCCGTAGAACCAGACATGCAGCCAGTCCATGACACCGCGTGCAGCGCGGGCGAGAAATAGCCGAAGGTAGACGCCGGGCCCGCAACAAGCGCCCGGCAACAGGGGAACGCATTCGGGGGCCAGCCCTGCCCGTCTGCATGCAACACAGCAATATGAGGCTGAGGTTTACGCAGGTCAGGCAAAGACCCAGACCCAATAGTTTGGGTCTTTTTATCGAATAGACATACGAAAAATCGTGGAGCTAAGGGGATTCGAACCCCTGACCTTCTGCATGCCATGCATGCCGGTTTAGTCTGACGGCGTTGTGCTAGGTCCGGTTACCGCAGATCAGAGCGGGTTCGGTGTCTGGGGACGTCGCGCTCAGTCTGGCGAAATCTGGCTGCCTTGGTCCTTGTTTTGGTCCTGGTTGCCGGACCTCCCGTCAAGGGAGGTCTCACCGTGGCATCTGAGCGAGCCGACGCTGGAACAGGTTGAGTTACCCTACCGCCGCGGCTGCCCCGCCAATGGGGCGCGGGCCCGTAGATCAGAGGACGCCGAGTATCATCCGGATGGCGCGGTCGACCTCTCCTGTCTCTGCGGCGTCGAGACGGCCGACGAAGTCTCCGAGCCGGCTGGCGTCGACTGCGCGCATCTGATCAACGAGCACGCGAGTCCGGACTCCGTCCATCTCGATCTCTGGCCGGAAGATCGCGGGCTGTGCGCTGGTGGAGGTCGGGGCAACGATCAGTGTGGAGAGCAGAATCCCGTCGCTCTGGATCGCGACCGCGTACCTGTGGCCGCGCTGCTCATGCCCGGTGGCGTCCTTGCCGGAGCGCAGCCGGTACAAGTCACCACGCACTGATCTGGTCCAGCTCTTCGTTGACGGCCTTAACCTCGGCCAGGTCGGCCGGGTCGTTGCGGAGCCGTTCGGCATCATGCGCGGCCTGCGCGTACAGTCGCGCGGCGTATTGCGCGTGGATGAGCTCTCTGATCGCGTCAGACAGGTTCCTGTCACCAGCCAGCTGGCGAAGTTCGGCCATTGTCTGCTCATCGGCGCGGAAGCTGACGGTAACGGCTGTCATACGATCATTGTAAGACGAGCACGGGCGGCAGCACAGGTCATCTCGGGTCGGCGAGGATCCGGTCCCGTCTGGCTCGGTCCTGGCCCCTGCTGGGTTCCAAACAGAGCATAGATAGCTGATCTGCGAGTACGTCCCCCATGATGGCCGGGAGGCTGGCAGGATCGCGGGCTTGTGACGGTACGGATGCTGTATCTGATGTTGGTCCGGGTGGATGGCGCTGCTGGCGCGGTCGTCGGCGTCGAAGGACGCAGCGCTGCGTGTGCTGCGTCAGGAGGTCGCGGTGCTGCGGCGCCAGCACCCGAGACCGAGGCTGGATTGGGCCGACCGGGCGGTGCTCGCCGCTTTGGCGCGGCTGCTGCCCAAGCCGCTGCGGATGGCAGGCTGGTAGCACCGGGAACGCTGCTCGGCTGGCACCGGCGGCCGGCCCGCTGGCGGTGGACCTATCCCCACCGCGGCGGCAGGCCGCCGGTCGATCTCTGGGCCGTGGTGTTGATCGAGGAGATGGTGCGGGAGAACCCGGGCTGGGGTTACAAGCGGATCCAGGGTGAGCTGCTCGGCCTGGGGTACCGGGTCAGAGCCTCGACGGTGCGGCGGATCTTGAAGCGGCTGCGGATCCCGCCCGCGCCGCAGCGCAGCACTGCGCGCATGATCGCCAGGTATCCCAGGTTGGTGTGGACGCCCCAGCGGAATCTCGGCAGCGCGAGTGAATCGGCGATGGCCACGGCCTCGTGGAGGTAAACCTGTGCCGCCTCCAGATCGCCGTTGTCCAGTTCCAGCACGCCCAGGGAGTCCAGCCGCCCGGCCAGGCTGGTGTAACTGCCCGTTGCCCGGAACTGCGCGATGGCCTCGCTCAGATCAGCCCGTGCCCCGTCCGGGTCGAACGAGCGCATGGCGCCACGCCGGTCCAGCGCCTGCGGCCGTGGCGGGGCCGTCGCAGGCATGCTGGCACGAGTCGCCCGGTAAGGGTGTCCTCCTTGTCTGCGGACGGCCAGGCGGGACATACTGCAGCTGACATGCGGTGCCGCCGGTCAGGCTGCAAGCACGCGGGCGGAGCGGATCGCGCTGGAGGCGCGGATGACACCCCGGACTCTTCGCTGGGTGACCGGCGGCGTGGCGGCGCTGTCGATTGCGCTGCTATTGGGCGGATTGCCGCTGGCGTATCTCGGCCGGCACGTCGTGACGGCGGGCCTTTGGAACTTTCCTGATGTCTTCGAAGAACTGACGTTCGTCGCCGTCCCGGTGGTGGGCTTCGTGCTGGGATCCCGGCGGCCCGCGAACAAGATCGGCTGGATTTTCCTCGCCATCGGCCTGCTGCTTGGACTGGGCTTCTTCAGCAGGGGGTACGGGTGGTACGGGCTGATCGCGGCACGACCCGGGCCGATGCCCGGGGCCCGGGCGGCCGAATGGCTCGTTAACTGGATCTGGATAGTTCCGGCCGGGGCCTTCGCGTTCGTGCTGTTCCTGTTCCCGGCCGGGCTGCTGCCGTCGCGCCGTTGGCGCCCGGCCGCCTGGTTCGTGGCCGCCGTGTACGCGCTGGACACCATGGGCTTTGTGGCGCGAGCCAGCCGGGTGTGGCGGGACCCGTTTGCGCCACAACGCCAGGGATGGTATCCGGGCCTGCACTCCGCGCTAGTCGTGCTGTGGCCGGCCGCCACGGTGGTCGCCGGTGCCGCGCTGATCACCAGATTTGTCTGGTCGTCAGGCGAGGAGCGGCTGCAGCTGAAGTGGTTCGCGGCGGCCGCTGTGCTCGTCGTGGTCACGATCATCCCGCTGGCGGAGGCACCGCAGATATCGTCGCGCCCAGACACCGGCGTGCCGTTGCTGGCCCCTCTCAAGGTGCTGTTCTGCCTGGCCCTGGTGTGCCTGTGGGTAGCCATCGCCGTGGCGATCCTGAAGTACAAGCTCTACGGGATCGACATCGTGATCAGCAAGGCACTCCAGTACGGCACGCTCGCTGTCTTCATCTCAGCCGTCTACGCCGGACTCGTGGCCGGCATCGGCACGCTGGCCGGAGACCGGCGCAGCCCGCTGCTGTCAGCAATCGCGGCCGTCGTCGTGGCGGTGACCTTCCATCCCGTTCAGCTGCGGGCCGCGCGGCTTGCGAACCGGATAGTGTACGGCAGGCGGGCCAGCCCCTATCAAGTGCTCTCCGAGTTCGCGCGGCGCATCGGCGGCGGCTACGCACGCGACGTGCTGGCCCAGATGGCCACCATCGTGGCCGCAGGAACCGGCGCCCAGCGTGTGGTCGTCTGGCTGCGCGTCGGACCGGAGCTGCGCGCCGAGGCCGCTTCAGACGGCAGCTCGGCGAAGCCCCTCCCGGTGGACGGCCACCAGCTGCCCACGCTGCCGGACACAGACTTCGGCGCTCCAGTCCTGTATCAAGGCGAGCTGCTCGGCGCCATCTCCGTCCGGATGCCGCGAGACGAGCCGCTGAACCCGGCAGCCGAGCAGCTCGTGATCGACGTGGCCTCCCAAGCTGGCCTGGCGCTGTCCAACGCTGGCCTGATCAAGGACCTTCGCGCGTCCAGGCAGCGTCTGGTCGCAGCCCAGGACGAGGAGAGGCGCCGGCTGGAACGTAACCTGCACGACGGAGCGCAGCAGGACCTGGTGGCCTTGGCCATCAAGTTGCGCCTGGCCAGCACGGTCGTGGAGGAGGGCACCGCGGAAGCCAGGCAACTCCTAGGCGAGCTGCAGGAACACACCGCGAGTGCGCTCAGCAACCTCCGCGATCTGGCCAGGGGGATTTACCCGCCGCTGCTGGCGGACCGCGGGCTGGTCCCGGCCCTGCGGGCGCAGGCCGACAAGTCGCCGATTCCGGTCGTGGTCGATGCGGACGGTATTGGGCGGTTCGGCCAGAACATAGAGGCTGCGGTGTACTTCTGCTGCCTCGAAGCGCTGCAGAACATTGCGAAGTACGCTGCCGCGTCCCACGTCCATATCTGCGTGGCAGCGCGCGACCATTCCCTGAGCTTCACGGTGTCCGACGACGGGGCCGGATACGACGCGAGCCGCACCCCAATGGGGTCAGGCCAGCGCAATATGGCCGACAGGCTGGCCGCTCTCGACGGCCGACTCGAAGTCCGGTCCGTGCCAAGCAAGGGCACGACTATCACCGCACACCTGCCGCTGCCTGCCGGATCCTGACTCCGTCCGGCGACCCGCGCAGCCAAGTAGGACACGCTCTAGCTCCGGCCCGGCGACGGTCCCGCGGCATCACTGCCGCGAGGCCATGCGCAGATGGCGGACGCGAATTGGTCTCGTCCCGTCGGTGGCCAGGCTCGCAGCGTCGCAGGACAGCGGGTTACGGCTGGTCCCCGGCGACGCGGAGTGGCCGACGCAGTCGGGCGACCCGGGCGATGCGCGTCCGTTGCTGCTCTGAGTGCGCGGTACGGAGGCCCTGCAGTGCTCCTGCCTGAACTCGGTGGCGGTGGTGGGAGCGCGTGCTGCGACCGGTTGCGGCCAGCACGTCGGACTGCAGCTAGCCGCTTCACTCGCCGAACACGGGATGACGGTGATCTCCGGCGTGCCCAATGGCATCGACAATTCCGATCGTGCCCAGCGACCATGACGGCCGCCCGACACGGAGGCCGGTTCGGTGAAGGTCATCATGGCGAGACCATGCAGCGGCCTCCGCTGGCTGCGTACCTCTCGGTAGATACACCAGAGGCTGGATGTGAATGCGCGGTGCGATACCAGGGTGGGACACTTCGTCCTGTGGATGAGGGTTCTCTGGCACGGGCCGCAGCGCTGCTGCGCGAGCGCATGCGATTGACGCCGAACTGGCCCGGCTCATCCAGCGGCCTATGACATCGGGCCATCTCGGTGAGTGGATTGCGGACACCAACCCTTTGCGCATGCTGCGATGCCGTCAGTCCTGCGGCTGACGCCGTTGATGCGCGCCTAACGCCGATTTCGATCGCCTCCGCGCTCCTGGAGACGTCGTCCTGCGTGCCCGCGAACTGGCGGTTGGGGCTACCTTCGAGCTTGAGTGCAGCCTCCGCTGCCTCGAGGGCGGCGATTGGACCGGAAACGAAGAGGCCGTCACCTTCACGCCCTGCCAACGCGGCCGCCGCTACTGACAAGGAGCCAGCAGCAATGTCCTCCATCGCGGGAGAGCTCGTCACCGAGACGCTCGGCTACGACGGTGGCCGCCAGGTCACGGTGTACGTCCCGCCAGGTCCGCCCGAGGCAGTCGTGTTCGCGGGTGACGGTCAGCTGATCTCACAGTGGGGCGGGGCCCTCGAGGCGGCCGGCGTGCCGTCCACGATGATCGTCGGTGTACACCGGCCGGCCGATGAGATGCTGCGGCTCCGCGAGTACTCACCGGGCTTCGACCCGGACCGGTTCGCGGCACACGAGAAGTTCTTTGCCGGCGATGTCCGCCGGTGGGTGCGGTCGCGCTTCGGCGTCGCGCTGCCCACCGAACACACCGCGGTGTTCGGCGTCTCGGCAGGTGGCGAGCTCGCGCTGGCCATCGGGCTTCGGCACCCGGACGTCTACGGCGTGGTCTTCTGCGCGTCACCCGGCGCGGGTTACCGGCCGCCTGCCGTGATGCCAAGCTCGCTTCCGCGCGCATACCTCGTCGCCGGCACGTTGGAGCCGTTTTTCCTCGAGAACGCGACCCGGTGGGCGGACGCATTGCGCGCTGCCGGTGCGGACGTCGTAATGACTGAGCGGGTCGGATCGCATGGCGACGCGTTTTGGCGCGAAGAGTTCCCGCTGATGGTGGCGTGGGCGTTGGACGATAATAGGCGGTCACGGTCCGGGCCGATCAGGCAATAGCCACGAGCCGGAGGCATGCGGCGGATGGCATCCGCTCGCCCTCGCTGCGCCCGGGGTTGAGTCTCGAGGGCGGCAGGCGAAATGGTCGCGGCGTAGGTGCTCGAGGAGAACAGGCGAGGTCGTGCAGGGCACGCACCTCCACCCCGGCACGCTCGACCTGTGGATGACCCAGGACTACCAGCAGGCCTTCCGCCACCTGTTCGACGGCACCGTCGAACAGCCCGATCCCTGGGACGCCGGCTACCGCACAGCCGGCCCCCAGTACCCCAGTACCCCGGCACCACGATGTGCTCGGCGTTCCGCACCTTCCGGGACTGGACCGCCCTGTCCGACATGGCCCATGACCAGGGCGTGCTGCACACCGTCCCAGTCCCCGGCGCCATGGCCTACCTAATGCTCCGCCCGCTCCTCGCCGACGTGCCAGACGACGACATGTGCGGCGTCACCGTCAGCAAGGTCTTCCCCGCCACCGAGAAATGGCACTCACTGCTCCTTGAAGCCCTCAGCGGCATCCCCGACATCCGCGCCGGAGACTCCGTCTGATGGCACTGCGACATGATCCACTCGGTCGCCCCCGTCACCAACCGGCGGGGCTGGGGCAACGTCATGTACATCCCCGCCCCCCTGGTGCCCGCGCAACGAGCAGTACGCCGCCGGCGTCCGCGAGGCACTCCGGACCGGCTCGAGCCCCGACGACTTCCCCGCCGAGCACTACGGGCGCACTTGGCCCGACCGCTTCCAGGCCAGCGATCTCAACAGCACCGGACGCCGCGGACTTGGCCTCAGCTAGGTGCTTAGGCGCCAGAGGCCGCCGCGTACGCCCGGAGATCCGAAAACGGCGGGCGCAGGCGGTCCCAGGCGCGGGGCTGGGGTGCCTACGCGGAAGCTGGTGCTAGCTCAAGTTAGACGGTCTGCGGTACGTACCCGGGCCACGGCCTTGACCGGCTCGCCGCGCTCATCGACGGCCGGAATCTTCCGTGACGACGGGGTCATACCGGGATCGGCGGTGACCATCGAAACTAACGCGTGCTTTGTGAATCAACTTTACCTATTCTTAATTTTTGAGCGGGGAGAAACTGAACGAGGGGGAATCATGAGACACAAACGCACCATTAAATGGACCCTGGGCACACTGTTCACATCGGCGGCACTGGCCATCGGCGCGGCCGTCCCGGCTCTAGCCACCACTACGCCGTCCATCAGCACCGCGGGCAACGGCGTCGTCATCGCCACGGAAGGGATAGCCCAGAACCTGAAGTTCTACTGGGCGACGAACGGCACCGCGACGTGGCACCCCGAAACCATCGCGATCAAGAACACCACCTATTCCTCGCCGTCCATCACGCACGACGGCAACTCCGTCATCATCGCGGCCGAAGGCCCGAACCACAGCCTGAAGTTCTACTGGGCGATCAACGGCACATCGACCTGGCACGCGGAAACAGTCGCGGGCAAGAACACCACCTACTCCCCGCCGTCGATCGTGACGAACGGCAACGGGGTGAATATCGTTGCCATGGGCCCGCATAACAGCCTGAAGTTCTACTGGGCGATCAACGGCTCATCGACCTGGCACGCGGAAACAGTCGCGGGCAAGAACACCACGTACTCCGCCCCCTCGATCAACGCGAACGGCACCGGCCCCATCATCGCCGCCCGCGGGGCCGGCAACAGGCTGAAGTTCTACTGGGCGATCAACGGCTCATCGACCTGGCACGCCGAAACGGTCGCGGGCACGAACACCACGTACTCCGGCCCATCCATCGCGGCGAACTCCGCGGGTAACGGCCCCAATATCGTCGCCGCCGGGCCGCACAGCACCCTGAAGTTCTACTGGGCGATCAACGGCACATCGACCTGGCACGCCGAAACGGTCGCGGGCACGAACACCACGTACTCTGTCCCGTCGATCGCGGAGAACAGCGCCGGACCCATCATCACCGCCCGCGGGGCCGGCAACAGGCTGAAGTTCTACTGGGCGATCAACGGCTCATCGACCTGGCACGCCGAAACGGTGGCCGGCAAGAACACGACATACTCCGTGCCCACGATCGCGGCGAACACCGACGGCCCGGTCATCGCCGCGGTCGGCCCGCGCAGCACCCTGAAGTTCTACTGGGCGATCAACGGCACGTCGACCTGGCACGCGGAAACCGTCGCAGCCGCGCACAGCGTCGCCTAGCCGCACCGGGGTGCCGTCCGGGCGGTATCCGCGCCACCGGGCCGCCAGGACGGCACCCGTTGTGCATCAGGTGGCGGACCTTCGTGCCGCGGGCAATGGCAACGTAGTCGGCAACCGGCACGTGCTCGCCGCGGCCATCAATAGCAGCGCTCAAGTTACCGTCACGACGAACCTGAAGCATTTCCAGGCAGCGCAGCTGCAGCCGTAGACGTTGAGGCGAAGCTGCCCAATGACTTCGTGCTCGACCAGATCCACATCGATGCGAGGATCGTTACTCCTGCGTACAGCACATCGCGAACTCGCGCACCAATCACCTGGCACTGTTGAAGATGTGCCGAGCGAACTTGAGCGCACCGGCCCAGTACAGTCTGTCGCCGCTCTGCGTCTCGGTTAACGGTCGCGATGGCGCTGGGGCGACAGCCCGGCCGACCGCCAGTGTTCGGCGAGCCGCAACCGCGGCAACGCCGAGCACGGTTCTTGTGGTCGTCCACCTGATGGCGGGTCGGCCCACACCATCAGACACCACCGTCAAGCATGAAATCCGTAGTCAGGAGGCATGGGCTTTTTGGTGCAGTCCCCCTCGGACACTTGATCCATGTGTCTGACTTGCGTTTGACTTGCGTTTATCCGTTTCCCAGCTCAGGTCAACACGCAAGTCCGCAGGTCACAGACGCGCGGGTTCAAGTCCCTCTCGGACACGAACCCTTTGCGCATGGCGCGATGCCCCAGTCTTGCGGCCGACCATGCCGAGGCGCCCCGGCCGATTATTCGTCCCCGAATGGCGTCGGCTGAGGCGGCCGTCTCCCCGCTCAGATTGTCAGTTCGGCGCGGCGCCGCCGCGGTCCCGCTAGAACAGGCTCCTGGGGCGCAAATCGGCGGCCGCGACCGCGCTAGTCATCAGTGCTCGGTACGCAAGTGCCGACGGGCAGCCGTGACTACCGGTGGCACCCGATCTTGTGATCGCCAACGCAACCAGCGCCGGGTTACTCCGCCCGAACCACCGATCAGCTTGCCGTGGCTTGCCGCTGGGTCACCGCCTCCCGCAGCTTGTGCTTGAGGGCCTTGCCGGATGGATTGCGCGGGATGGCGCCCGTGATGATGTCGTGCGGGATCTTGTACCCGGTGAGGCGGTCGCGCAGGAACGCCCGGAACGTCGTCCAGGGTGATCGTCGCGCCGTCGCGCGGGGTGATCACCGCGACGATGCTCTCGCCGTAGTCGGGGTGCGGCAGGCCGACCACCGCGACGTCGACGACGTCGGGGTGCGCGGCCAGGGCGCCCTCGACTTCGACCGAGTAGACGTTGTGGCCGCCGGTGATGATCATGTCCTTGAGCCGGTCGACCAGGGTCAGGTAGCCGTCCGCGTCAACGCGGGCCAGGTCGCTGGTGTGCAGCCAGCCGCCCCTAAGGGCCTCGGCGGTCTCGGCGGGCTTGTTCCAGTAGCCCTTCATCACCGACTCGCCGCGCAACAGCAGTTCGCCGACGCACCCCGGGCCGACGTCGTGGCCCTGCGGGTCGGCCACGCGGGCCTCGGTGAACGGCAGCGCCTGCCGGCCGCTGGCGTCGGGACGGGCTTTGACCTGCTCGACGTCGCAGTACACGCCGCCGGGGCCGCCCTCGGTCTGCCCGCACAGCTGGATGAAGCTCACCTGCGGCAATGCGGTGACCAGCCGTTCGACCGCGCTCGCGGGCATGGGGGGCGGCGCCGAACAGCCCGGTCCGCCAGCAGGACAGGTCGCGGTCGGCGAGGTCAGGCAGGCGCAGCAGGAACTGGTACATCGTGGGAACGCCGAAGAACATCGTGATCCGTTCCGACTCCAGCGTGTCGAGTACGGTGGCCGGGTCGAAGCGGGGCAGGATCACGTGCTTGGCCCCGATCATGGTGCCGGGGATGAGCATGATGTTGAGCTCGGCGGCGTGGTACAGGGGCGCGACGTGCAGGAACCGGTCGCCGACCCGCATGCCGCAGGCGGCCACGAAGGTGAACCCGGCCCACATCACCCGGTGGTGGTCGAACAGCGCCCCTTCGGCAGGCCGGTGGTGCCCGAGGTGTAGAGGATCAGCGCGTCGTCGGCCTCGGTGACGGCATCGGTCACCCCCGCCTCCAGCGCCACAGTCACCGCGGCCACGGCCGCCGGATCGAACGCGAACACCGCGGCCCCGGAATCCTCCAGCAGGTAGGCGATCTCGGGCGGCGCGGACGCCGGGTTGACCGGCACCACGATCGCCCCGCACCGCAGCGCCGCGTAGAAGGACGTGTAAGGACGGCTTCACCTTAGCGGGGACGTCCCCGCGCGTCCAGCACTGGTCCTGTCGCGTAGTAACCGCGTCCTGACGCTCCGGCGCATCCTGCCATTCACGACAAAGCAGGCATCTCGTCCCCGGAAGGAACCGCCCGTGCAACTCGCCGCAATCGGCACCGGACGTGCCCCAGCACCCCTCAGTGATTGGAGTCAATTTATCCCGAACGAATCGTGGTCTTCGCCCCCACCCGATGCGATTAATGCCAGACCGCGCCGGCCAATCGAGGCGGTGCTCCCGCGCGACCGGTCGGCTGTCTGGCTTCGCAATGCCGCCATCGGGCTTTGCGCGCTGGCCGCGGCAGCGGCTGCGGTGAGCTTCACCGCCCAGTACCGAATGGTCTACGCCGACCGTCGGCTGGCCGTCATAGCCGGCCTCAAGGCCGCGATTCCCGACACCGCCGCCCTGATCTTCGCCTGTCTCGGTGTCGCCCTGGCGCTGCACGGGCACCGGGCGCTCCGGGCCCGGGCGCTGAACGTCGATGCCTCCGGTGACCTACGCGCTGGCCAGCGACACGCTGATCGGCGTAGTGCGGAGCTGGGTGATCGCCCGGCACAAGCACCTGAACGTGACGCTTGCCGTCGAGGAAGTCACCCGCTCGCGGTGGTCGGCGGCCTGGTGCTGTGGCTGAGCCTGGCGCCCGCGTCCATGTTCCTGGCCCTGGTGACCGAACGCCACGGCCTGCTGGCCGCGATCTCGCTGGACAAGGTGGCGAAGATCGCCGCCGCCCTCGCACCCCAGGTCGAGCTCAACACCGGCGCCGCCAGGACCGTGCTTCGCGGGGCCGTGCTCGCCACCGACTCCCGGAACGGAGACCCTCGTTATCATCAAGTACGCCGAAGTCCAAGCGCTCGCTGGTGTTCCCGAAGCGCGCACTCACCGCGCTGACGGTGCACAAGGCTCGGCAGACCAAAGAATGCCGAGCAGCCGACGAAGCCCGGCACGAAACAACCTCGTCTTCTGCCACGAGAACGGCAATCCGTACACGTCTGACCAGCTCAACTGACGGTTCAGCAAGATGACCCGCCGCGTCGGCATCGGCCACTGGCACGCCCACGAGGGCCGGCACACGGCCGTTTCGATCATGAGCAGCAACGGTGTACCGATCCAGGAGATCAGCGACACCGTGGGCCACAAGTCCACCCACGTCACCGAGACCGTCTACCGCCACGTGATCGTACCTGCGATCCGCGGGGGAGCCACCGTGATGGACGGCGTCTTCAACGACGACGAAAACGACACAGACGAGGGCAACGAAGAAGCCGAGACCGGTTAGGATTGATAATCGAACAGAGGTCCGGAAAACCGGTGGAGCTAAGGGGATTCGAACCCCTGACCTTCTGCATGCCATGCAGCCGGGTTTCGTCTGACCACGTCGCACTGGGTCCGGTTGCCGCAGTTCACAGCAGCTCTAATGTCCGGGGACGTCTGGCTAGGTCCGGCGAAATCTGGGGGCGTTGGTCCTTGGTTTGGTCCTGGTTTTGCCGGACCTCTCGGTCAATGAAGGGTTAACCCTGGCAACCCGGTTCAGCGGTGACGCGATGACTCTGGCCGGCCATCGCCATGGCGAGTGACCGCGCCGGATGTCACGACTGAACGATGTGCTCAGATCCTCTGCAAGAGGTCCTGAACCGCATTACCCTTCGTCGTCTATGTCGCCAAAGGTCCAGGGAAAGGCCGCGTTGCCCTCGGCGTCCAGACCGTATTGACGGCAGCGGTCGGCGCTTTCGTGGTTCCCGATATCGCCCCACAAGTCTGCAAGCTCGTGCACGGCGTTCCTGCTGCTGCCGTTGATAGCCCGCTGGTAGAACCGCTCGGCCTCGGAGAAGTCCTCGGCTTCCTTCAGCATTGCTGCCAGTTTGCTGAGGGCGTCAGCGTCACCGAAATCGGCGGCCAGCTCATACAGCCTTTGCGCCTCCTCGTACGCGCCTTCGCGGCGCCGGTGCGCCGCCAATTCCGTCAGCCCGTCGGTATAGCCATTGGCGGCGGCCTTCACTGCAAGCGTTTCCACGCCGGTGTGGTCTTCGCTGGAGAGCCTCATCCAGATCAACTCCTGGAGCGCGCTGAGTGGCCGCCTCGTGAGCGTGAAGCTCTCGAAATGTTCGGTATGCGTTGATTTCGCGGCGTCGAGTGCCAGCCGTTCTGCGCCCTCGCGGTCGCCTGCTTGCTCGCGCTGCTGGACGATGTCATCGAGTGCCCAGGGTTCGTCGGCGAGAGCGGCCTGTATAGCCAGGCGGTCGGCCTCGGCTTGGTCGCCAGCAGCCTCCCGTATCCGGGCCACGATGTTCAGGGCATCCGCGTCCCCCGCGCCGGCGGCCTTGCGCGCCAGTTGTTCGGCTTGGACATTGTCCCCGGCGTCGGCGCACTTTTGCGCTAGATCCTGCAAAGGCCAGGTACTCCCCGCTTCGGCAGCGCGGATCGCCAGCTGGCTGGCTTGATCGTAATCGCGCGCATCGGCCCGTGATTGGGCGAGGATGCCCAGCGCCCTTCCATCACCCATGTCGGCGGCCTGCTGGAACAGTTGCCTGGTATCAGAAGAGCGGGGGAGGACTCTCAAACGTCTGGCGGCGTCCCGGTAAAACCGCTCTTCGGGGAAAAAATCGTCGAACGCCTAGCCGTTTGCAGGCGAGCATACGCAGTGCTGAAGGATTACCGTTCTGAGTAGCTTCGTGCGCGACCCGGTCAGCAGCAGCTGGGTCTCCGTCGTCGAGCATGGTGATCAGCCGGGCGAGGGCGTACTCGTAGCCGTGATCGGCGGCGAGCCGGTAGAGGCGTTCAGCTTCACTGCGGTTACCATCGCTTGCCAAGTACGAAGCCACCGCGCCTAGCGGTGCCGGGTCACCCACGTCCAGAGCTTTAAGTGCAAGCCGCTCGGCATCCGGGTAATTCCGAGCCTTAGCGCGCATGTAGACGAGGTCGGCCAAACTCTCGGTATCGCCGCCGAGGGCAGCCTCTAGGGCGAGCCGCTCAGCTGCGGCATGATCCCCGGCTCTCTCCCGCAGTCTGGGCAGAAAGGGCACACACTCTTTGTCGCCGGCTTCGACGACTGTCCGGTACAGCCGCTCTTCTGCTTCGCGGTCTTCGGCTTGGTCGCGGTGCGCGGCCAGGATTTTCAGGGCAGCGTAGTCCCCGGCAAAGGCCGATCTGGTCGCCGCCTGTTCGGCGCCGGCATGATCTCCGGCCTCTTCTCGCATGAGCGCCAGTTCATGCAGTGCCCAAGCGTCATCAGCGGCGGCGGCTTTGAGGTAGATCCGCGCGGCGTCCCTCAGGCGGCTGCGGGATTGCGCAGCGTGGCCGATTCCGGCCAGGTCTTCGGTGTGAGCATGACGAGTGGCGGCGTCCCAGAACTCCTGGGGCGGGGCGACGTACCGCCGGTCTTGGCCGACGGTTTGCTCCAAGACGTCGGCCAGCCGGTACTCGGGGCCGCCGGCGGGAGCCTTGCCCGGTCGTGGGCGAATTCGCGTAAGGGGTCCGGGCAAGCCCCGCCAGTTCTGGGTCAGGGCCTTGAGAGTTTGGGCTCCCCATTCGTCACGGAGCTGGTCCCACGTATCAGGGTCGATGTAGCCGGGAGCAGCATCTAGGAGCAGGCGCTCCGGCAACCGGTTCGCGTGCCCGAACCGGCGGGCGTCGACCGCGGCGTCGATCAGGGCTCTGCCCTCCGGTGGTGCGGACCGGTAGCGCTCGAGCAATTTCGGCGCGCCGGCCAGATACTGAGCGATGTTCCCCTCGGAAGCGAATTGGAGAGCAAGGGCAAGACGAGGGTCCTGACTGGCTGCGGCGGCAGCGAGGTCATCTGTTGCGAAGGCACTTGGTACTTGAATGTAGGTCGCTGACTCAAGCAGTGCTGGCACGTAGGACAAGCCCTCTCCTGCGCCTGCCTGGCCGGCCCTGCGGGGCTGGGCGGTCAGCTGCTGCCAGTAGTAGGGCCACAAGGTTGCCGCGACGAGCACCGGACCGCCGTCGGGGGCAGCGATCAGCTCGATCAACCGCTCGGCGGTGTCATCAGCTAGCTGAGATGCCGGGCCAAGGTAGTTGTGGGCATCATCAAGCCACACCACAGTCCGCGGGCCGACACCCTCGGCTGCTAGCCCTTCGTGCAGTGCTCTGGCGCCGGCTGGCGACCAGACCCGCCAAGGGCCGGAAAGATAATGCAGTGCCTCCCACAACGCTCTGGTCTTCCCGGTAGAGGAGTCACCGGCCAGCACGATCATCCTGCTTGCCTGGTCGGCTGCTCCCATGATTGCCTGCAACTGCACGTCATGCTCACGCGGGACGTATTCCGGCAGCACGGGCGAGCGCGTGTCTCCTGCACTGACTGCCTGATGCACGCCTAGCGCCAGCGGACCCGGCAGGTCTGCGAGAGGCCGGCCGAGTGGCTCGCGGCTCGTGATCTGGGCGGTCGGGCCGTTGGCTAGCAATCTTCGGATCGCTCGCAGGTCACCTGCCGCCTCCTGGCTTGCAGATGCAGTTGCCTCGCTTGCGGTTGCGACACGCTCGTAGCGCATGTGTTCAGCGAGCGGGGCCAGCGGACCGCCCCGGTCAGCGTCAGCCTGGATACCTTGCCCGATCAGTCTGGCCAGAGTGTTGGCAAGGCGCGCGGAATCAAGGCGGTACCCCTGCTCCTGGAGCAACTCGAGCCTCGGACCGAGCACACGGGAGACCGCTGTCTCAAGATCAAGGATGTCACTGGGCGCGATAGTGTCCGCGTCCTGCGGAAGTTCACGCAGCAGGGCCTCGCGCACATCAGCTCGTTCACGGTCGGAGTCGACTTCGTCGACCGTAGTATCGACTGCCCTGGCGACTATCACTTCCAGAGCCCTTTGCTGGCTGTCGCCTCTTACAAGCCTGCCGACAATCCGGACGCCGGCCGTGCCTACCTCGCCCGTCAGCCAGCTGAGGATCGCCGTGGTAATCGGATCCACGCCGCCTCACCTTCACCTACCGCAGTCCAGGCGCACCGCAGACGCCGAGTGACAATCACACCAGAGTCCTGTCCCTCAGGCTGACCCGCCTTGTCGATCAGAATGCTAGTGCTGTGATACCGCGGCGGCCACCAGCCGAGTTCACCTCGGTCCAACGGATCGCCGACGGCAGAGGGGTTGTAATTTGCCGCCCGCTCGTAATCGGCGTGCTCCCGCAGACGAGAAAGCTTGGATTGACGATCGCTGCGGCCGCCAACCATGGTCCCGGAGAAGTCCGCGTTGCGGAAGTAGACGGTACTACCGGAAAAGTGAGCGCCTATGAATGAAACCACACCACCAGAAAAATGTGCAGCAATAAAAGTCGCTATGCCTGGGCCAAAGAAGTGGCCGCTGCTAAAGTCCACCATACCGTCACCAAAATAGGCATGGTTGAAATTAACGGACCCATCTGTCTGACGCGACGTTAGTTTTGTCCCACAAGGGGATGCCACGGTAACAAATCTTCTGACCATAAGCGTTTGATGATTTACCGCAGACGTCCCTGTGCAGCCAAGGCGTCCGCCTGGTCAATCCTCAGTCGCCCTACTTTGGAGTTTATGAACCATGTACTCTGTTCAATTAGAGGGTCGCGGATCAGGATTCCTTCCCAGGGCATATTCGGGTTCCTCAGATAGTTGTCGTATAGCGCAGCAGTCCGGTGAGTCCCGTCGATTATCGTATAGGGTCCCGCGACGGTCGGTGATATAAGGATCAGCGGTTCGTCCAGAGCGGCGCCACGAGT
This sequence comes from uncultured Actinomycetota bacterium, assembly GCA_963771985.1. GTDB lineage: Bacteria > Actinomycetota > Actinomycetes > Streptosporangiales > Streptosporangiaceae > Trebonia. The sequence goes on from CAVYVO010000001.1 coordinate 392,593, forward strand.
ACTTATATCTTGAGATATGGCCCCCACCTTATCGTAATGTTCGATTGGGCCGAGCCCTAGGGTGGGATCCGCGCTCCTACCAATCCTTAGATTCCCAGGAGTGTCGATCACCCGGAAGCTGCGACCCGTATCCAAGTACCAGTCGGCGGTCGGGAGAATATACAAGTTCGGCAGGTCCGCATCTTCGATGAGAACGCGATAAGCAGGTGCGCCTGGAGGAATCTCATCTAGGATGTTGGCTCTATGGCGCAGAAGCCATCTTCGCCTGGTGTTTTCTGCGGCATCGCCAAGATTAGCATTATCAATAATATTCCTATCTGACGGCGTGCCATAGACTAGGCGAGACCATTCGCTGCGAAGCCAGTTAAGTATGACTTCTTCAAAGGAACTTGTTCCGACTTCTTGCATGTGGATAGCGTACTCGCAACTGCCTCGCCGGCGAAGAAAATCTCGCCCGGGCCAAGTCTGCAGCGTAAGGCGCGGCTACCTGCAGTAGTTCCTTCCCCGTGGGAACGGGCAGCCGCCCGTACAACAAGCGGCATGACCGGAAGTCTCGGCGAGACGCCTGAGCTCGGCGCACCAGGGACCCCGCCGGTCTGCACGTGCCCGATCCGCAGAAGCGGACGGTGCCGTCTCGCGTCCCAGGTCCATCAGGCATGCGTCCCGAGTAAGTCTCTGAGTACGCGATGACATAAACCGTAAGGTGACATGCAGGTCGTCAGTCTGCCAACATGGTTGCTGGCTACTGTAGCATCGTAGGCTCAAACGGCAGGGACATGACAGTGAGCTTCGTAATCCAGCCCGTTCATGCCGCGCAACGGCATGAACGGGCAAGGTCCCGCTTGGTCTCGGCGGAGTCCGCTTAGTCCGGCGGTCCTCGATTACCATCGCCACGAAACGATTCAGGCCCAGAGCTTCTCGCTCCTGGATGGACTGGCTGTTTCGCGGATATCCATTATGCGGCTTTCCTCCGGAGAAGTTTAGAAGCTGAGAGACGCCCAGGGAGATTTCCGCGTAGGATATTGTCCGGGATCCGTTCACCGATATGGTACCGGGGGTTGAGTCACCGACTATGCCGAAGATTGACATCTCAGTACGAGAGCTAGTTGACATGATCGATCGTGGCGAGCTGCGGCTGCCTGAGTTGCAGCGCCGCTACGTTTGGCCGGCGACGCGGGTGCGGGATTTGCTCGATTCGCTGTACCGTGGCTACCCATCGGGAGCGATCCTGGTGTGGGAAACCACTGAGGACATTCCGTCTCGTGACCTTGCGATCGAGCAAAGGATGAGCGTCTTCGGTAGCCACAAGCTGCTCTTGGACGGTCAGCAACGGCTGACATCCCTGACGGCCGTGCTTCGGGGAGAGCCGCTTAAGTTCAAGAACCGCGTGCGGCCAGTGGAGATCGCCTTCAACCTCGACCACCCTGAGGGACCTCCGACCGAGGTCACGGAGGTTGACGATGACGAGCCTCTCACTGATCTAGTCCTGTTCTTCGCACATGGGGTTTTACGGGGTGGACCAGCGGGGTCGGCTGATGTCGATGCCGAGGAGGTCGAGAAGCCGGGCTTGGATGCCGGCGGGTTTGGGGATGGTGGCGGGGTTGCCGTCGTGGGCGGGGATCAGGCGCAGGTCGGCCAGTGCGCGGAAGATGGTCCTGCCGGTGGGTTTGGCCGGGGTGGGGCCGTAGCCGGGCAGGCCGGTCAGCATCCCGCCGTGCGGGGCCAGCGCTTGGCGGACCTGCCGTTCGACCAGGCAGAAGATCAGCAGGGCCAGGCAGATCACGGTGATCAGGGCGGTGATGCGCCGGTTGAGTTCCAGGAAGATCGGGGCGACGGCGAGGGGGCCTTTGAATTCGCCGTAGCGGCGTTCGACGACGTGCTGGCCTTTGTAGCGGCGGAAGACCTCGGCAGGGCCGGCCTGGCCGGAGGTCAGGTTGGTCAGCAGGGCGTACCAGCCGTCTGCGGCGGCTTCAGCGTCGATGGCATCCTGGTCGAAGTGCCAGGCCAGCACGGGTTCGCCGGCTGGGCTGGCGGTGATAGCGGTGCGCAGGTACGCCTTGACGCGGCGTTTGGCGGCGATCGCCTGGACCCGGGCGGCCACGGCCTCTTCGGTGGGGTGGAACCGGGTCCCGGCGGTGCGCACCAGCTTGTCCAGCTCGGTGGCGGCCTTGGCCAGCTTCAGCGCCCTGGCCTTGGCCTGGCCGGCGGCGTTCGCCGAGGAGTACACCAGGATCCGGCGCAGGTGCACCACCGGATCGCTCTTGCGGGGCCCGCGGATGTCCATCCCGTAGTCCTCGGCCACGCGGTAGGTGCCCCGGGCGGCCGCGGGCTTGCCCGCGTCCCGCGCGGCGACATAGTCCACCTCGGTGCCCGTCCCGGCCGGCAGCGCGGCGAACAGCCCCGCTGGCACCCGCGAGGCGGCCAGCGGCGCGATGAAGGCGACCTGCCCGGCGGCCATCGCCGCCGCGTTGGCCCAGGAGATCAGCTTGGAGTCGCCCACCAGCAGGAACGTGCGCGGCCCGGCGATCTTCTTCAGCGCGGTCATCGCCCCGGTGACCTGGGCCACCTCCCCGGCCCCGCCGTCGTAGGCGTGATGGAAGACCGGGATCCCGCCGTCAGCGGCCACGGCCAGCCCGGCCTGGACCTGCTTCAGATCCGGGCGGCGGTCCTTCGGATGCCCCCACCGCGGCGCCGGGTACTCCTCGTCCGGCTCCGGGTAGGCGCCGTACAGCGAGATCGAGGTCATGTCCCAGTGCAGCCGGGCCACGTCCACCCCGAACTCGCTGATCGCCGCCGCCCCGACCGAGCCGATGACCTCATCCAGATGCGGAGCGATCGCGTCCAGGGCACGGCCGAGCCGGTCATCGTTGAGCAGACGCGGCTCGATGCCATACACCTCGTCCACCGCCATCGCCGCTGCCCACGCCTCCACCTGCACCAGCGGGGCCGGCGCCGTCAGCCGGTTCGCCACCAGCGCCTCAATCACCTCCCCGTGCGAGACCGGCGCCACCTGCCGGACCGGGCACAGCTCATCGACCACCTCCGCGATCCGCAGCCGCCGCCCGAACTGCGCCACCACCGGCAGTGCACCCAGCCGCTTCTCCAGCACCCGGACCACCGCGATCTCCGCCCGTGCCCGGCCCCGCCCGCGGCCAGTCCTCGACATCCCGCCCATGCCCGACGTCAACCACCTGATCGGGTTGTCTCTTCCCCACCTCAGATCACATCGGAACCGATCTGTCACACACGGCCAACGACCGGCCCGCGTCCACAATCGAGTCATCCCGCCAGCACAGACCTCAGCACCTCAACTACACAACACCATGTGCGAAGGACGGGTCTAGTCGTCGACGAGGATCCCGACCTGAACGGCGACGGCCGCAGCGTGCAGGAGCGTGTGCAGAACCGGACCTTCGTCGTTGCTTCCCGTGCCCTCCTGTCTGACCCGCGCTGGGTCAAGGTGTCGGACATCTTCAACCCCAAGGTTCGCGAGTGGGATCTATTGAAGCGGCTCGTGGATTCCCCAGATGATCCCCGCTACGAGCGGTACAGCCAGCGCCTGCAAGGGGTTAAGAAGATCGGTGACTACCAATACGTCATGCACGTGCTGGAGCGCGATCTTTCCTACGAGGAGGTTGCCGAGATCTTCGTTCGCGTGAATTCCCTCGGTATGAAGCTCCGAGGTTCGGACCTAGCCATGGCGCAGATAACCGCTCGGTGGCCTGGCGCCTTGGACAAGTTTGAGGAATTCGCGGAAGAATGCGAGAAGGTGTGGTTTACCTTCGATCCCGGTCTGCTGGTACGCACCCTGGTCGTCTTTGCGACCGGGCAGAGCAGATTCCGTACCGTCACAAGCATCAGTGTGCCGGGAATGGAGAACTCATGGGAGAAGGCTAAAGATGGTCTTCGCTTCGCTGTCAACTTTCTGCGAGCGAATGCGGGCATCGAAGATGAATCGCTGCTTTCGTCACCTCTGCTGGTGATCCCGATTGCCGTGTTGGCAGTAAACAATAACTTCCAGTTCTCCGAAGATGAGGAGCGTCAGCTCCTGCACTGGCTATTTGTCGCTAACGCCACTGGGCATTATTCTCGAGGATCGAGCGAGACCATTCTCGATGTCGATCTTGCGACTATTCTTCGGCGCAAAGGTGGCGCGCGAGAACTCCTTGATCTCGTGCAACATCAGTTCGGCCGGATTCGCTTCACGGCAGCCGACTTCGCTGGGCGCGGCCCTCGTAATCCCCTTTTCCAGACTGCGTACTTGGCCGTCAAGCATGCGGGCGCGAAAGATTGGCGAAGTGGGCTAGCTATCTCACTGACTCATTCCGGAAAGTATCATTACATCCAGACTCATCACATCTTCCCGAAGGCGGTAACCGGAGATTATGAGGCAAATAACGTCAATGAGATTGCGAACCTCGCCTTTGTCAGTGGTAGCCAAAACCGCTCGATCAGCTCCAAAACGCCCGACGTCTATTTGCCAAATGTGGTGAAGACTAGGGGCCTTGACGCGTTGACCGCCCAGGGCATTCCGATCGATACAGAACTATGGAAGCTAGATAACTTCCAGGCGTTCTTGGAGTACAGAAGGGCTGAGCTGGCCAAAATAGTCAACGACTTCCTTGATGGTGTGGTCCAGGAGGGAGGGCGGCGTACTAGTGATATCGCCGACCTCGTAAGGGATGGCGAAGGCCCCACGTTGGAATTCAAGCAGAGGGTGAGGTCCGACCAGCGAACGGGATCATCAGACAAGGAGGATTATTCAAAACTCCCAGTTCGGCGTCACGAAATCGACGTGGCATAATCGTTGCAAAACGTACATCCCGCGTCGGCGCGCCTAAAAGACAACGGCTTCTCTGCCCGATAGAAAGGAGGTGCCAACCAAACCTTCCAAAGACGGAGAAGCCGTTGCGGTACGATCGTATGTCAGGTCTCAGCCCAGAGCAACTCAACGTGCTTGTGATGGATATCGAAGAACTGCTGGAAGAACCCTGGGACAAGGGAATCGGCTGCCCGAGAAGTCTCATCCTGAGAGAAGCTATCGTCATCACCTGCGCGTACACGCGGCAGCACATCATCCAGGAAGTTCTGGCAGAAATATTCGACACATCACAGTCGAGCGTCTCGCGGATCATCGCGAAATTCACGCCGCTTATCGACGAGGCCACCGCTGGCGACAGGCCGTCCGCGGAGGAGGCTGCGGAGGCGACGCAGGGAGCGATCGCGCTGGTAGACGGCACCCTGTGGCCGTGCTGGTCCTGGGCATTCGAACGTGAATTGTGGTCCGGCAAACACAAGACGACAGGTCACGGGTCGCTTATCATCGCGACTCTCACTGGCCGCATAACTTTCGTATCCGAGCCAGTTCCCGGCAATCAGCATGACATGGCAAAGCTTAAAGAGTCGGAATGCGAGAAGATCCTCAAGCAGGCAGGCGGCGTCATTGGCGACAAAGGTTTTATAGGAACCGACTACATCACTACTCCGGTCCGAAAGCCGAAGAAACGTGAACTGTACATACGTGAACGCGAGTACAACAACCAGGTCAGTTCCCTGCGCGCGCCAATAGAGCGCGCCGTCGCCCAGCTGAAGACCTGGAGGATTCTCTTCACCGATTATAGAAGGCCGCTGAAGACCTTCTCGTCGACGTTCCGGGCTGCGATTGGACTGTACTTCTTTAAAGAGAGTTTTGCATAAGCCTCAAGGTGCTGGAAAGCGTCGTAGTGAAGACAGCGGCGGGCTTCATGAACGCACATGGAGGGATCCTGGTCATAGGCGTAGACGACAATGGGAATCCCGTAGGCTTGGATCGGGACCTAGCCACACTGCCAAAGCCCAACCTGGACGGCTATGAGCTATTCCTGCGTAACCTTCTTAATGATGCAGTAGGCCCCGACCTGTGTGCCCGCATTAGCGTCGAATTTCCCACAGTTGACGGGATCCAGGTGTGCGCGCTGCGTTTTCCCGCAGCGCCGCGAGCCGTATGGATCAAAATCGGAAACGACAAAGTGCTGTACGTCCGCAGCGGCAACTCCACGCGGCCGTTCGACGGCGAACAGGCACACCGCTACATCACTGCCCATTGGCGCGAGTGAACTTAGAGACACTCGCTCAACAGGCATGTGCGGACGTCTAGGACGATCGACTGTGCTCCCAGATCGACCAGCTCTGCGCTGGCTTCGGCACGTCTGCCGTGTACCGGATGTAGCGCATAGGCGGTGCTTGCTCGTCGGATGCACGGTGCGGTTCGGGCGTAGTCTGCCGGTCATGGTTGATCCTGCTGATGCCCTACTAGACCCTGTTACTGGTCGTGCGGAACGCGGGCAGATTCAGCGGGACTGGATCGCGGCCTCCGCTGAATCGGGGCGCCAGGCTACGGAAGCCCTCGGGAAGGCCGCTGAGATGCTGGCAGGCGGTATCCCTCGTCGCCGGCCAGACGCGGAGCTGGCCCGGGCCTGGGCTGAGATCGGTCAGGGGTGGGCCACGCTGTCACACGCCGAGGCGGCACGCAGCATTGCGGCTGCTGCCTTCGGCGTGGATCAGGCAGGCGTGAACACGTTCCCGGCCTAGCGGCCGAAACGATTTCAGTCGCCGGGCCAGCCGGAAGCTGTGCAGGCCGTAGCTACGCAAGTCGCGTCGACTGATCTGGACCACCTGCGAGGTGCCTTTCCACTAGGAAGGCGACCTGATCATCGGCAAGGACGGCGGCTCCGCGGTCGGCACCTCGGTCGAGCGCGCCACCTGCTCGGCCTCCACTGTCGCGCCGTCGGTACCGCCGAGCGCCTGCGCAACCGCCCATCCGGCCGAGAGCGCGTCCGGCCGACACTGCGCCCCGACCGTCATCGACAGCAGCGTCGTGCCCGCGGTCCAGGCGGTCATCAGGTCTTCCGCCGCGACCGCTGCGGCTGCCGCCTCAGCGAGCACCTGGGCGGCGGGCGGCACCAGGGCGCCATCTCCCGCTGGGCGCGGCAGCGCGACCGTCACCCGGTAGCGCTGCAGGGTGACTGTGCTCATGACCACACGCTACGGACGGGCACCGACATTCTGGATGCCATGCAGCATGGTTTCGTCTGCTGGTCTCGCGCTGGGTCTGGTTACCGCACCCATGCGAACCCCATTCCGAACAGCGCGTGCTGGTTTGGTCCGGTGTCCCGGTCGCGGCCGCCGGGATGCGGCTGACGCGCCTCGGCGAAGGATAAATTCGGCGGAAGTTGGACAACGAAGAGCGGGCTGGCGTTCGATGCGTAAATCCCGGGCGTGCAGTGTCCGTAATAATGCGCGAACTGCGGCGGAGACGGCGGCTCGTGTGTCATTGGGGAGATGATGCCGTCCGGGCAGGGTTGGCAATACGATGCCTGACGTGGCTGCTCTGAGCGCTTACCTCGAAGGCCTGCACGCTATCCATCGCACTGGCGAGGCCACTGCGGAGACCTCTTACTATGGCCAGCTCGAGCGGCTGCTGAACGAGATCGGCAAGACACTCTTGCCGTCGGTGACATGTGTCCTGACGACGAAGAACCTTGGAGCCGGTATCCCGGATGGAGGCTTGTTCATCACCCGTCAGGCGGTGACTGAGGCTGGTGATGCTGCTCTTGCCACGAGGGCACCCGAGCGGGGCGTGCTTGAGGTCAAGGGGCCGTCACAGGACGTCGAGCGGGTGGCGCGCTCTGCCCAGGTCATGCGTTACCTGGAGCGCTACGGCAAGGTGCTGGTCTGCACGTACCGGGACTTCCTGGTCGTCCGCCTTGATTCCATTGGCAACGCCGTACCGGGAGAGAGATTCACGCTTGCTGCTGATGAGGAGTCTTTCTGGGCGCTGGACCCGAACGCCACCGAGGACGACCATGGCAGCGACTTCATCGATTACCTCAAGCGGGCGCTGCTTGGCGATGCGCCGTTGAGCAACCCGGCCGATCTCGCCTGGTTCCTGGCCGCCTACGCCCGCACCGGCCTGAAGCGCATAGAGGCTGCCGGCGACATGCAAACCCTCGCCACGCTGCGCAGCGCCCTGGAAGACGCGCTCGGCCTGCGGTTCGAAGGGCCGGACGGTGACCACTTCTTCCGCTCGGCGCTCGTGCAAACGCTGTTCTACGGAGTTTTCTCCTCCTGGGTGTACTGGTCCGAGCAGCAGCCCGAGGGATCTGGCAGCCGCTTTGCGTGGCGGATGGCCCAGTGGACGCTTTCGGTGCCGATGGTGAGGGTCTTGTTCCAGCAGCTGGCGACGCCCGCGAACCTGCCGGTAGGGCTGGATGAGGTGCTCGACTGGACCGACGACGTGCTGGCCCGGGTGGACCGGAAGCTGTTTTTCCAGCGCTTCGAGGCCGCCGAGGCGGTCCAGTACTTCTACGAGCCCTTCCTGCAGGCCTACGATCCGGAGCTGCGGCGAGACCTCGGCGTCTGGTACACGCCCCCGGAAATCGTCCGCTACATGGTGGACCACGTCGACCGCGCACTGTGCACCCAGCTCGGCCTCCCGCTCGGCCTCGCCGACCCGAACGTCCACGTGCTCGACCCGTGCACCGGCACCGGCTCCTACCTCACCGCCGTCCTGGACAGGATCGTCACGACCCTGCGGGACGAAGGCGGCGACGGGCTGGTCGCGGCGGAGGCCAAGCAGGCGGCGCTGTCCCGCATCCACGGGTTCGAGCTGCTGCCCGCCCCGTTCGTCATCGCCCACCTGCGGATCGGACTCGCCCTCCAGCGCCTTGGCGTGCCGCTCAACGCCAGGAAGAAGGAACGCGCCAGCGTCTACCTGACCAACGCCCTAACCGGGTGGGTCGACAGCGAGCACCCCGCGCTGCCGTTCCCCGAGTTCGTCGCCGAGCGGGACGCAGCCGAGGCCGTCAAGCGCAGCCAGCCGATCCTCGTCGTGCTCGGGAACCCGCCGTACAACGGGTTCGCCGGGGTCTCCGGCCGCGAGGAGGGCGGACTGGCAGAGCCGTACAAGGAAGGCC
>CAVYVO010000002.1:0-406934 GCA_963771985.1 uncultured Actinomycetota bacterium
CCAGCGTATGAGGAACGTTGTCAAGTTGCCTGCGGGATTTCTGTGCCCTGGTGGTGCCTGAGGGGTGACGTGGCATTTTGCCGTGTCAGGGGTTGCGATACCGGACGGCGTGGCGCGTGCGGGCATGCTGGCGGCCCGCGTGGCGCAGTGCCGCCGCGGGCAGGGAAGGCTGACCGTTATGCCCGGCATCTTCCCGCCCCTGCGTAGCTCAAGCGGGCTCGGCCTCAGGTTCCTGGCCTGCCCCGACAGCGTGTATCCGGGTTTCGCGGGAAGGACCGGGGACCGAGGAGGGCTGCCCAGGGTTCGGAACGGGGTCAGTGCCGCCGACGTGGTTGCGGGCTCGCCCTCCCCTGTCCGCGGGGGAGGATGGTCTTAAAGGCGCCAGTTATCCGGCTGTATCCGTGAAACTCCTGTCAGGCTGCCTGCAAGGAGTCCCGCGGGTCCGGCTGTCCGCCAGAGGCGGCCACTGGATCCCAGGCAGCGTCGTGCACGGTCATGAAGTAGATCCAGCGCAGCAGTGCCGCGGCGCAGGCGACGCGGGCCTTGGCGCGGGCGGCCCGGACGGCCCGGCCGGCCTGAGCGGCCCGCGCTGAGCCGGGTTTCGCGGCGGCCGCCGCCGCTGCCGCGGACTGTTCCGCCGCGGCGACCATGGCCTGGTACTTTGCGGCCATGACGGGGTTATGGTGCAGCAGCGGGGTGATGGCACGCCAGGCCGCGGACCGCAGCGCCGGCCGGCCCCGCCGGGAGATATGCGAATCGCCTTCGGAGGCGCCCGACGACGTGTCAGCCGGGGACAGCCCGGCGTGCTTGACCATTGACTTCGAGGTCTCGTAGCGGTGTGGGTCGCCGGTCTCGGCCAGGATCGCGGCCGCGCCTGCCAGGGTCAGCCCGGGGATATCCCCGAGCCGGGCCAGGCCCAGTTCACCCTCCAGGACGGCAGTCATGGACGCCTCGGCCTCGAGCAGCCGGGCACGGTTGTGCCGCAGGTCAGCGAGCTCGTCACGGGTCCGGCGGAACAGGCCCCGCCGTGACCAGCCCACCGCGTCCGGGTCATCGAGCACGGCAAGTACATTCCGGGCGATCCGCCGGACGGGCCGCTTCAGCCCCCAGCCGCGGCCCGCTTCCGTGACCGCGGCCAGGAACTCATCCTCCGTCATCCGGGCCAGCCTGGCCGGGTCCGGCCCGCACCGGGCGGTGACCGCCTCCACCGCCGCCAGCCAGGTCAGCGAGTCGAACGGGCCCGCCGCAGCCGTGATCGCCGACGGCCACGCGACCGACAGGAAGTCCCGGATCCGCAGTACCGACGCGGCCACCGCCGTCGCCAGCTGCGCCCGCCGTCGTCCCAGGCCCCGCAGGTACGCCCACGTCTCGTCCAGTTCCTCGGGAATATAGCAGTGCAGCTCGCACGCCAGCCGTGCGATCAGCACCGCGTCCGGCTCGTCCCGCTTGTGCGTCGTGTAATCCTGCTGCTCCCGCGCGATATGGCTCATCAGCGGCTGGATGCACACCAGGGGCAGGCCCCGCTCGCGGCACAGCCGCTGCACCTGCATCCAGCGTGACCCGGTCGGCTCGCACGCCACCGTCACCGCCTCGATCCCCGCCGCCCGCGCAGCCTCCGCCGCCGCGCCGATCGCGTCCCCGAGCCGGTGCGCCTTCACCCGCGCCGTCTTCCGCCATAGCACCCGCTCGTCGTGATCGATCAGCGCCAGCGCCTGCTTATCCTCACCCAGGTCGATCCCCAGCACCGCGCCGCCCCGCGGCACCATCCCCCGCAGCCGTTCCTTCCGCGCGTTCCGCCGCCGGTCCGTACGCGAGATACCGCTACCCTTGCTCACCAGGACGTCCTCTCTGGATGCGTTTGGGACACCAAGCCCGTACTACCGCACCAGGAGGACGTCCCCTTCACAAGCTGAACCCCGTAATCAGGAGCCTCCCGGGCTACGTCCTATTACTACGTGAGTAGCTGGAATCCACCGCCCTCAGGCGGAGGAGGATGTCAAGTGGGTGCTGGTCACGACGTGACAGGACAGGGACAGCGAAGGCCCGCCGCAGAACAGGGCGTACAGCGCCTCCCGGCCGGCCACCACGCCGGCCGCGGGCAGGTCGACCGAGCCGTCCTCGCAGAACATGGCGGCGATGTCGCCGTACCGCCCGTCGTCGACGGCCTGCGCGTAGGCGGCGATGACGGCGCGAACCCCGGCGGCGGTCGCCGCATAGCTCGCCGTTGCCACCCTTCATGCTGCGCCCTCGCTGTTCTGTACGGACCGGTCAGAACGAATGTAACCGAGCGAGGTGGGTCAGGGAAGTACCCGCCACCCGTCGCCGGCGTCGGGCCGCCTGGTGTCCGCGGCACTTGCGGATGGTTGACAGAATGCAGCAACTGTGCTGAATTAAGGACTAGAGATCCTGAGGAACGCTGTATTGCAGAGAACTATGAACTGAGCGAAGGTTCGGATTTACTGGCTTCGGCATACCGCGGCCGGACAGCGCGAGGCGGGAAACGGAGCATCAAATGGAAGGGGACGTGTCGCGATGAAAGCCGAAGACATGGTCCTAGTCAGCGTGGACGATCACGTGATCGAGCCGGCGCACCTGTTCAACGGCCGCCTGCCGGCCAAGTACGTCGACGCCGCCCCCCGGTTCATCTCTCGGGCGGACGGGACCATGGCCTGGGTCTACGAAGGGCTGGAGATCCCGAACCCGGCGGTCCAGGCGGTGGTGGGGCGGCCCAAGTCGGAGTGGGGCATGAACCCCGTGTGCCTGGACGAGATGCGGCCTGGGTGCTACGACATCCACGCCCGGATCAAGGACATGGACGCCAACGGCATGCTCGGCTCGATGTGCTTCCCGTCCTTCGTGCGCTTCTCGGGCGCGCTGTTCCTCGGGCACGCCGACCTGGACCAGTCGGCGGCGATGGTCCGCGCGTACAACGACTGGCACATCGACGAGTGGGCGGGTAGCTACCCGGGCCGCTTCATCCCGCTGGCGATCCCCATCCTGGCCGACCCGGAGCTGGCCGCGGCGGAAGTGCGGCGGGTCGCCAGGAAGGGCTGCCATGCGGTGACCTTCACCTCGAACCCCTATGACCTGGGCCTGCCCAGCATCTACACCGATCACTGGGACCCGTTCTGGCAGGCCTGCGAGGACGAGGGCACGGTGGTGTGCATGCACATCGGGTCCAACTCGAAGGCGCCGAGCACGTCCCCCGAGGCCCCGGTCGAGCTGATCTACTCGCTGTCGCCGATCGGTTCCATCGAGGCGGCCAGCGACCTGGTTCTGGAGCGGCCTGTTCCTCAGGTACCCGCGGCTGAAGGTGGCCCTGTCGGAGGGAGGCATCGGCTGGATCCCCTACTTCCAGGAGCGGATCGACTACCTCTACAAGCACACCCAGCACTGGTCCGGCACCAGCCTGGGCGACTGGCTGCCGTCGGACCTGTTCAAGGAGCATGTCATCGTGTGCTTCATCGATGACGAGGTCGGCGTGGAGACCCGTCACCACATGAACCCTGACAACATCACCTGGGAGTGCGACTACCCGCACTCGGATACCACCTGGCCGGAGGCGCCGGAAATGGCGATGCGCTACATGCGCGGGCTTTCCGAGGCGGAAATCGACAAGATCACCCACCTGAACGCCATGAAGCACTTCCAGTACGACCCGTTCTCGTACATCCCCCGGGCGGAGGCCACCGCGGGCGCCCTGCGGGAACGGGCCAGGGGCTGGGACGTGAGCGTCAAACCGACCGCCCACCTCCGCCCGGAGGCCGCGGTCGGCGCCTAGCCCCGCCGGCCGATCACCCCCGGGACCGGCCCTGGCCGATTCCAGCAGACGGCCAGGGCCGCCGGCGGTCCCAGCCTGAGGACGGGAGTTTAATTAAGCCGAGCATCTGGAGGCGCGGCCTCGTTGGCCCGGTAACCTCGAAGATGGGGACGTGCCGCCATGCGGCGGCCCCATGACCACTTGCACGCCGTTGACCGGAGCTTCAGGTGAGCTTTGAACCGTAGGCTGGCCAGCAGGGAGCGAGCCAACTCCCGCGGTGACGCGACGCGACAGGACCTGCTCACCACGGCCGAACAGCTGTTCGCGGAGCACGGGATTGCGGCCGTCCCGCTGCGCGACATCGGCATCGCCGCCGGCCAGAAGAACCACGCCGTGGTGCAGTACCACTTCGGCGACCGGGAGAGTCTCGTCCGGGAGATCATCGCCTACCGGGCCACGCTGAGCGAGAAGCTGCGGGTCGAAATGTTCGCCGACCTTGTCTCCCGCGGGCAGCCCCAGGTCTCCGACCTGGTGCGGGTCTTCGTCATGCCGTTGGCCGCCCACCTGGAAGAGCGAAGTCACTATCTGGCGTTCATGTCCCGCTATATCACCGAGCGGGGCGGGTACCGGGGACTGGAGACGATGGGGCTCCCGTCGGCCACGGTGAACACGCTGCGTACCCTCCTCGGCCGGCTGCTCCCGGACTGCCCGACCGCGGTTCTCGATGAACGCTGGCTGGTCCTGATGACCAGCACCATCCACACCCTGGCCCGCTACCAGGCCGTCCAGGTCTCGGGCGGGGACCTCGGATCACCGCTCGAGGCCCTGCTAGAAGACCTGGTGACGTTCCTGACCGCGGGCATCTCGGCCCCGGCCGGGTCGGCCAAGTACAGCGGGGCGGCCAAGGGCGGCCGGGCCTCAGGCCGGGCCAAGCCCGCCTGATTCCGGGCCATCTTGAGCGGTTCCGCTTAGCCGTGCTCAATACGCGCCATGCGGCTTGATGCCGCCGCCGAGGCGCAAGCGCACCGTGCTGCTGCTGGTTGACACGATGCAGCGGCTGTGCTTAAGTCCGGTTAAAACCCATTTATAAGCCCCTCGTAAGAAATCCGCGATGGTGCGGGGGAGCAGGGAGGGTGATCGGAAGTGGCTGCTAGAAGTCGTTATCGGCTGGCGGGCGGTGCGGCCGCGGGCCGACGGTCCTGGCTGGCCGGGACAGTGATCGTAGTCCTACTGGCCGCGGCCGGCTGCTCGTCATCGGGCAGCGGCTCGACGGCCTCGACCCAGGCATCCGCATCGACCGCGTTGGCGAGCGCGGCGGCGACCGGGGCGGCATCGGCAGCGCCCGGTAACGACGTGGGGATCACTAGCACGCAGATCCGGGTCGCGGTGATCGCCGACGTGAACACGGCGGCCAATCCGGGACTGTTCCAGAAATCGCTCAACGCGGTGAAGGCGTGGGCCTCGATCGTCAACGCCAGCGGCGGCCTGGCGGGCCGTCAGGTCGTGGTCGACGCGATGGACGCCCAGGAAGACCCCAATATCTCGCTCAACGACGTGATCAAGGCCTGTTCGTCGGACTTCGCGCTGGTGGGTACCGAGGCGCTGGCGCTGAGCAACATGTCGGCCATCGACACCTGCAAGAACGCGCAGGGGCAGGCGATCGGCATTCCCAACCTGGCCGGGATCGCCTTCGGCGGCCTCCAGCAGTGCGACCCGGACACGTTCTCGGTGCTCGGCAATGACCCGGCGTACTGCGCGTCGCAGAAGCAGAGCACGCCGTCGCATACCGAGCAGGTCGGCGACTACCGCTGGCTTGTGTCGCAGAACCCCGGGTTGCAAGGGATGTGGATCTACAACACCGATCTGCCCGACGCGCGGGTTACCCAGCTCCCGTCCTACGACGCGGGCAGCGACCAGGGCATCAAGAAGGATGGCCAGGGCTTCTACGGGGCATCGGGCGAGGACCCGCAAAGCGCCATGATCCCGGTCGTGCAGGCGGCCAAGCAGTACGGCTCGACGTTCGTGGCCGACGGGGTGACCCCGCCCAACATGGTGCTGCTGCGCCGTGAGGCACAGCTGCAGGGCGACAACTCGGTCAAGGTCTGGCTGTGCACGTCCGGCTGCTATGCCGATTACTTCCTTACCACGGGCGGCTCGGCCGTGGACGGCACCTACCAGACGATGACCACCATCCCGTTCTTCACCGAATACCAGCAGAATCCCGAGCTGTCCGCGCTGGTCAGCAAGCTCGGCGGGATCAACAACCTGGACTCCAATGCCCTCGCCTCCTACGTCGAGGCACTGCTGTTCCAAGACGCCGTGCAGAAAGCGGTGGCCAACGGGGGACAGCTCACCCGGGCCTCGCTGTTCAAGGTCCTGCGCACGCAGGAGATGACCTTTAACGCCGACGGCATCACCGGAACCACTAACGTGTCCGGCCACCAAGACAGCCCGTGCTTCATGATCACCCAGGTCAAGAACGGCCAGTGGCAGCGCGTGTACCCCGCCCAGGCCGGCGCCTTCGACTGCAAAGCGACGAACCTCGTCACCGTCAAACAGTCGGTCTAAAAAATGTACCGACCATTCAATCAATTAGCACGCTTAGCCGGCACCGGCTGGTCTGGTCTGGTCTGGTCTGGTCAGCTCCAGTCGGTCCTGGCAAGCGCCTGACGTCTATCCAATGTCTGATCGTCGCCTCTTGACACTGGTTATCTAAAGAGGCTTCGCCTCGGACCGCCCAGTTCTGTGGTTCTGGCTGCACGGAACTGACTGCTGGTTCACCCTCAAACCATAGGGGCTTGTACTGAGGGTGGTCAGGATGGGACGCAGTGAAGCTGCGGCGGCCGTGCCGGCGGTGACCGCTGCGGAGATGGTGGCCGGGCATGTCGCGCTGGATATTTCCTGCCTGGACCGGGTGTACCTCAACGGCTACGTGCCCCGGCTGCAGACGCCGGGCGGGGTGATCTACTTCTTCCACGATCACCGCGGCAGGCCAATCGTGTCCCCGGCGCTGTTCGAGCCGATCGGGGAGAAGTTCCGCAAGGACATGAAGGACTGGGCGCAGGCTAACGGGGTGCCGGTGATCACGTTCCGGGCCGGGGAGCGCAAGGCGGACGTGATGGCCCCGTACCTGGAAGCCGCCGCCGCGTCCGGCAGGTCGCAGGTGGCGGCGATCGGCTGCGCGCAGGAGTTCCAGCTGGTCTGGACGGCGCGCAAGCGGGACACCGACCCGGGCAGGCCGCCCCAGTTCTCCTTCACGAAAGAACAGCGCCGGGTCTCGGTTTTCTACGTCTATATCTGGGACAGCCAGATGGGCGGCGGGTTCATCAAGATCTGCACCTACTTCCCGTATCCGCTCAAGGCCTGGGTGAACGGGCACGAGTGGGCCAAGCGGCAGGCGCTGGCCGCCGGGCTCGGGTTCACTGAGCTGTCCAACGGGTTCGCGTCCTGCGACGACCCGGCCGCGCTGCAGGACATCTGCGACCGGTTCGGCCCCGGGCACGTGCAGGCGTGGTTCGAGCGGTGGATGGCCCGGCTCCCGCTGCCGCTGACCGCCGCCGACCGCGACGGCGGGTTCTGGTGGGAGCTGTCCATGCGGCAGATCGAGACCTCCCGCACCCTGGTCTTCGGCCAGGACGTGCACGCCCGCGCGTTCTTCGAGGCGCTTTTGTGCGAGAACATGGACCTGGGCCGGCCGGAGAACGTGGAGCTGCTGTTCCGCCGCGGGGAGCGGCGCGGGAAGAGCAGCCCGCCGCCGGGCGGGTTCAAGACCAAGATCGACGAGCGCTGCGAGCTGGTCACGCTGAACGTCTTCTACAAGCATTCCCGCCTGAAGCAGTACCTGAAGGACGGGATCGCGCTGCGCATCGAGACCGTCGTCAACAGCCCCAAGGACCTGCTCTGCAACCGGCAGCTGCGCAACCTCCCGGAGCTGCAGGACAAGGCGCGTGCGATCAACGCGCGCCTGCTGCACACTGAAACTGCCGGCCAGGACACCGTGCTTGTGAGTCCAGTCATCGAGCGGATCACCAGGCCCACCGTCACAGACGATGGCAGGAAGGCGCCCGCGCTCCGGTTCGGCGACCTTCGGGTCCAGGCCCTGGCCGGCGCCATCGCCGCCATGCTGTTCACGGTCACCGGCATCACGAACAAGACCCTCCGCGGCTTGATGACCGGCCTGCTGAACCGCCCCTACAGCATGAACCAGGCCAGCTACGACCTGGCCAGGCTCGCCCGCAACGGCCTGATCGAGCGCGTCCCGGGACGCAACCGCTACACCCTCACCCGCGACGGGCTCCTGTTCGCCTCCTTCTACACCCGGGTCTACGACCATGTTCTCCGCCCGCTCATGGCACCCGGCCGGCCCAACGCGCCCCCCGAACTCGCCGCCGCGCTCGACACCCTCGACCACCTCGTCACCCACCACGTCACCAGGGCCCGCGTCCCCACCGCGGCCTGACCATCCGTCACCGGCAGCACCCGATCTGCACTGCCGCCCACAGCCATGCCCGCCAGCCCGCCCGTCCGATTACCAGCCGTGACACTCAGGACTAACGTCAAAGCCGTGGCATCAAAGGTGCTCTAGGTAGATCACTGTTAATTGAACCGACCGGTCAAAACAAAAGATCGATACGCGTGCCTTGCGCGTCAGCAGGTGACGCGGGCGGCCTGCCCCTCTCCGGGTCCTTGTCGTCGAACTAGTTGTGAGGGCGCGACATCTGTGTCATCCCGCGTGATCAGCCAGAAAGCCGCGGTGAGCGTGGTCTACGCGGGGGCCATGTTCATCGCGGTGATGGACCTCACGATCGTCAACGTGGCCCTGGCCACCATCGGGCGTGACTTCCATGCGCCGACAGCCGGGGTCGCGGAGACGGTCATCGGCTACCAGGTCGCCGTGGCGCTGTCCATCCCGGCCGCCGCGTGGCTGGGGGACCGGCTCGGCCCGCGCCAGGTCCTGCTCGGCTCCATCGCGATCTTCACCGCCGCGTCCGCCCTGTGCGGGCTGGCCGGCAGCCTGGATGAGCTGGTCGCGTTCCGGGTGCTCCAGGGCATCGGCGGCGGCCTCATGACGCCGGTCGGCCTCACCATGCTGTTCCGCGCGTTCCCGCCGGCGGAGCGGGTACGCGCGTCGTCGATCCTCATCATCCCCACGGCTCTGGCACCCGCGGTCGGGCCGATCATCGGGGGCCTATTCGTCACCGACGTGTCGTGCCGGTGGGTGTTCTACGTGAACGTGCCCATCGGGGTGTTCGCCTTCGTCTTCGGCACGCTGTTCCTCGCCGACCAGGACCACCCGGTGGCGGGGCGCTTTGACGCCGCCGGGTTCTTGACGTCCAGCCTCGGGCTCGGCCTGCTGATGTACGGCGTGTCCGAGGGGCCGAACACCGGGTGGACGCGCGGGCCGATCGTGGCCAGCATCGCGGCGGGGGCGCTGCTGTTCGCCGCCATGGTGGTCATCGAGCTGCGCGCCATGGCGCCGCTGCTCGACCTGCGCGTCTACGCCGACCGGCTCTTCCGCTCCACCAGCATCGTGCTGACCCTGACGTCGGTGGCTTTCTACGGACTGCTCTACCTGCTGTCCCTGTTCTTTCAGAACGGGCTTCACTTCAGCGCCCTCGCGGCCGGATCCACGATCTGCCCGGAGGCAGTCGGTGTCATCATCAGCTCGCAGTTCATCAGCCGGCGGATCTACCCGGCCGTCGGCCCGCGCCGGATCATGGTGGCTGGCCTGCTGCTGATCGCCTGTATCGCCGTGGTCCTGTCGTTCGCCGGCACCGGGAGCAGCGTGTGGCTGCTGCGGGTCATCCTCTTTGTTATGGGATTCGGCGTCGCCGCGGTGTTCATGACCAGCCAGGCCGCGGGCTTCGCCACGGTCGGCGCGGAGCGAACCGGCGTCGCGTCCACCATCTTCAACGCCCAGCGCCAGGTCGGCGGCGCCATCGGGGTGGCCCTGCTGACCGCCGTCCTCTCCGCCCTCCACCCGGTACGCACGGTCGCGGGCCGGGCCCAGGCGAACATACCGGCATTCCACACCGGGCTGCTGGTCTGCGCCGGGGTGGCCGTCGCGGCCGCCCTGGCCGCGCTGACGGTGCGCGACGCCGACGCGGCATCCACGATGATCCGCCATCGCCGCCAGTCCCCGGCCGACGTGGCCGTCAGAGCTTGAACCGGCGCACCTTGCCCACGCTGGTCCGCGGCAGCGCGTCGATCAGGTGCCAGGCGCGCGGACGGGCGGCCGCCGGCAGGTTGCGCTCGGCCCACTGTGCGAGGTCGTCCAGGTCCGGGGGATGATCGCGGTCGCGGGGCACCACGTAGGCGACCGGCACCATGTCCCGTACTGGGTCCGGCCGCCCGAGAACGGCGCATTCGAGCACCCCCGGGGCCTGGGCCAGGGTGGCCTCGACCTCGGTCAAGCTCACGTTCTCGCCGGACACCTTGATCACGTCATCGCGGCGGCCCACGAAACGAAGCGCCCCGTTACCGGCGACGCGGGCGACCATGTCACCGGTGTGGAACCAGGTCGTGCCGTCCTCGCGGACGAGCGCCCGGCCCGTCGCGGCCGGGTCGTCGAGGTACCCGAGGAACAGGTCCTCACCAGGCACCCCGGCCAGTACCAGCTCGGCCGGCTCCCCGGGCGGCGCGTCCGCCCCGGTCTCGGGGTTTCGCAGCTCGACCGGGCGGCCGTCGATCGGCGGGCCGATCGTGTCGTTGCGGTACGGGTCGGAGACGTCGGCGCAGACGATCGCGACCGTCTCGGTCATCCCGTACAGCTGCCGCGGGCGGCAGCCGGCCAGCGCCGCGAACTCGGCATAGTGCTGCGCGCCGAGGTTCTGCGCGAACCAGACGTGCTGCAGCCGCGCCGCGGGCGTGTCGGCCGGACGGCGCGCCAGGATCATCCGGATCGGCGCCGCGAACAGGCTGGCGTGCGTCGCCGACAGGTCGCGGGCCTGCCGCAGCCACTGGGAGGCGGAGAACGCCGAGGTCAGGGCGACGCTGGCGCCGACCGCGATCGCCGGCGCGATGCAGTAGTACTGTGCGTTGGCGTGGAAGAGCGGCAAGGTCACCAGCCAGCGGTGCTCCGGCCGCAGCCCCACGATCGATGACATCGTGTCGGCCACGTGCGCGTAATTGTGCTGCGTGAGGACGACGCCTTTGGGCTCGGAGGTCGTCCCCGAGGTGAACATGACCGCCAGCCGGTCACCCGGCGCGACCGCATGGCCGGGTACGGTCGCGACCGGCGGGCCCAGGCTGACCGCGGGCGACACGTCGGCGGCCGTCTCCGCCAGCTCGATCGTGGCCAGCTGGCCGGCGGCAGACTCCTTCACCCCGGCCGCGTAGATGTCCGCCCGGCTCGCCGCGCAGATCCCGGCCGCCGGGCGGACCCGGTCCAGCTGCCGGCTGATGTCGCGGGCCGTCGACGTCGGATCGACCGGCACCATCCACGCGCCCGACCGCGCGCAGGCCAGCCAGATCGCGATGAACGCGGGGCAGTTGCGCAGCACCACGTGCACCGACGACCCCGGCGTCACCCCTGCGGCCGCCAGGGTCGCGCCCATCCGCGTGACGACCTCGTCGAACTCCCGGTAGGTCCACTGCGAGACGGACCCGTCCGGACCCTCGAAGACGAGGAACGGCCGGTCGCCGCTGGTGCTCACCGCCGCGTCCCAGCGCTCGGCGAACGTCATCGGAGTGCCGCTCATCGGCGTTCCCCGGCCGGCGGGGAGCCGGTCACTGGGCGAAGGCGAGGCCGGCCGCCCGCTCCAGCCGGCGCAGCAGGGTCGGCCATTCGATGCCCGAGTCGAGCTGGCTCTCCCACTGGCGCGCGGTCAGCTCGATGGTTTCCCGGGGCGGGATGATCAGCGGCTGCCCGGTGGCCTGGGCCAGCAGCTGGCTGCGGGCCGCCTTTTCCAGGTAGAACATCTCGACGAAAGCCTGTGCGACGGTGGCCCCGACGGTCAGGCTGCCGTGGTTGTGCAAGATCATCGCCGCGCTGTCGCCGAGGTCGGCGATGAGCCGGACCCGCTCCCCGCTGGACAGCGCGATGCCCTCGTAGTCGTGGTAGCTGATCCGGCCGTACAGCCGCATCGCGTGCTGCGTCAGCGGGAGCAGGCCTTCCGGCAGCGTCGACAGGGCCATCTGCGCCTCGGTGTGCAGGTGCATGACGCAGCCGGCGTTCTCCCGGGTCGAGTGGATCGCGCCGTGGATGACGAAGCCGGCCGCATTCGGCTCGTACCCGCCGCTGTCGCCGATGACGTTCCCGTCCAGGTCGATCTTGATGAGGCTGGACGCGGCGATCTCGTCGAACCCCAGGCCGAGGGGGTTGACCAGGAAGTGGTGGTCCGGGCCGGGGACCCGCGCGGAGATGTGCGTGTACACCAGGTCGTCCCAGCCGAACAGGGCGCACAGCTGGTAGGCGGCGGCCAGGTCGCGCCGTACCGCGATCTCGGCCGGGCTGCGTTCCCCGGTCTCGGCCAGGTGGTTGGCGTGCAGTCGGAAGTCGGTGTACACGGTGGTCTCGCTCATGCGGCGCTCCTGCGTTGATACGGTCGCCCCGTGGCCGGGACTGCGGGCCTTGGCACCGAGCCGTGGCCTTAGCGTTTCATATACTGACCGCTCAGTCCAGAAGACGTGCGGTCACGGCCCCGCTGGCGGCGGGCTGCCAAGGAACCGGGCGGCGGCCTGGCCGATCCAGGCGTCGTAGTCGGTACCTTTCTCGGTGAGAACGCGCTCGTAGCCCGGCCGCGTGGTGATCAGGAACCGCTCGGCGGCGATTCCCTCGACCACCACATCGGCCACTTGCTGCGGAGTGAGCGCCTGGACGAGGGCCGGGCTGCCGGGCGCGAACTCGTTGCTCAGCAGCATCCGGGTCAGCATCGGCCCCGGACAGAAACAGGAGACCTTGACGCCAAGCCGGCGGTACTGCACGGCGAGCCATTCGGCCAGCGCGAGCGCCGCGTGCTTGGTCACCGAGTACGCGGCCTTCTCCGGCTGGGTAGAGAGCGCCACCGAGGACGCCGTCTGCAGCAGGTTTCCCGGCTGCCGCGGGCCGGCCACGCCCGCGTTGGACAGCCACACGTCGACTTGCCCGTAGGTCGTCCGGGCGAGTTCGGCCACGGCCCGGACGTTGGCGGGCTCGGTGATGTCCGCGGCGAGGCCGACCGTGCCGATCTCGTCCGCCACCCGCGAGACGGCCTCGGGCTCGATGTCGGTCACCACGACCCGGGCCCCTTCGCCGGCGAACCGTCGCGCGATCGCCTCCCCGATGCCGTTGCCCGACCCGGTGACCACCGCGACCTTGCCGTCCAGTTGCACAGCGACCTCCGCTCTACCGTGATCCGTCCAGCAGGCACCGGAGTGAGTCCATCGCCTTGGCCGCGTAGGCGTCGGCCGGGATGCCCGCGGCCCGGCGCCGCTGTGACGGCGCCTCGACCGCCAGCAGCACGCCGGGACCGACCGCCTCGACCAGGGCAGGCAGCGGCAGTTCGCCTTCGCCGGGCAGCATCCGCTCGGTGGCCGTCTCCCAGGCATAGCCCTCGGGCGGCACGCGGGCGGCTCCGTCGCACAGCTGCACATAGGAGATCTGCGCGGCGCCAAGCGCGGCGACCTGCTCCGGCGATCCGCCCGAGCGGGCCAGGTGCAGGGCGTCGACCGTGACCGCGGCGTTGTCGGCGCCGGACACCGCGATGAGCTTGAGTGCGTCATTGATGGTCTTGACCTGCGTGGACATCATGAACTCGAGCCCGATGCGGAGGCCGTACTCGGCAGCGCGCGCGCACAGGGCGGCGAAGCGGTCGCGCAGGCGGCTTGCGTCCGGATCGTTGCCGTTGACGTTGACCGTGCGCGCTCCGAGGTAGGCCGCGGTCTCCAGCGCCTGCCGGAAGTCCTCGATCCCGCTGTCGGGCTCGAGGCGGCAGGTGGAGGCGTCGAACAGGATCAGGCCGGTGTCGTCCAGGCGGTGCTTGGTCTCCTGCCGCATCGCGGTGTCACCGAGCATCGGGAACCCAGGCCCGCGCGATGCCGGGAACTGCACCATGAGGCTGACTGCGGCGAAGCCCGCCCGGGCGGCCACGTCGACCAGCGCCGGCGGGTCGAGCTCGACCATGGTGTAGTGGCACAGCGCGAGCGGGCGCGGCGCGCACCGATCCGGTGGCTGGCTCACACCAGGCACACCCCGCCGTCGACCTGCAGGGTGTGCCCGGTGACGAATGCCGCCTGGTCGGACGCGAGGTACACCGCGGCGGCGCCGATCTCGGGCGGCCGCGCATGCTGGCGCGGCACGGCGGTCTTGCGCCCGATGGACAGGAAGCGTTCCGGGTTCTCCGCCCGGGCCCGTGCGAACACGCCGGTCTCCGGATGGATCCGGCTGCCGCTGCTCATGTCGCTGTACGGGTCGTCCAACCGCGTCCCGTACGGGGCGATGGCGTTGACCGTGATCCCGCTCATCCCCAGTTCGAGCGCGAGCACCCGGGTGAACGCGTGCACCCCGCCTTTGGCCGCCGAGTAAACGGCCAGGAACCGGTCGCCGATGAACCCCGCGGTCGAGCCGATGTTGATGATCCGCCCGCTGCCCCGCTCCAGCATCGAGGGCAGGACCAGATGGGTGCAGCGGAACATGGTCATCAGGTTGAGCTCCAGGTCGGCCCGCCACTGCTCGGGGGTCGAGGACGCGAACGGGGTGACCGCCACGTTCCCGCCGACGTTGTTGACCAGCACGTCGATCTGGCCGAAGGCAGCCAGGGTATCGGCGACCATCCCGGCCACCTCGGCTTCGACGGTCATGTCGGCGGGCCGCCAGAGCACGTCGGCGGCGCCCTGCTCGCGGGCGAGCTTGGCCACCAGCTGGCCCGCGTCGGCGTCGCGGCCGACGATCACCACCCTGGCGCCCTCGGCGGCGAACGCCAGCGCGATTCCCCGGCCGATGTTCGCGGTCGCGGCGGTGACGATGACGACCTTGCCTGCCAGTCCCGTCTGCACGGCCTCTCCTCGGTGAGCGTCGGCCCGCTGTCCAGTCTAGGACTATATCAGTATGATAAAAGAACTGAAACTACCCAATGTCTCGGAAGGGTCGGCGATGTCAGCGCTCCTCAACGAGGACGAACGCGCACTGCGCGATGCGGTACGGTCCTTTCTCGACAAGAAGGTGGCGCCGCTGGTGACGGCGCACGAGCAGGCGCGGACGTTCCCGTGGGAGTTGCTGCCGCAGCTCTACGACTTCGGCTACGTCCGGGGCGGCGTGCCCGAGGCGGCCGGGGGAGACGAGCTGCCGATGATGATGCAGGCCATCCTCATGGAGGAGGCCGGCCGCTGCTGGGGGTCGCTGCGGACCACCCTCAACGTGCAGGGCATGGTGGCCCGGGTCCTCGGCGCGGCCGCTGACGCCGGGCAGGCCGAACGGTTCCTCCGGCCGCTGCTCGAGGGCCGCCGGTTCGGCTGGTTCGGGCTGACCGAGCCGGACGCGGGCTCGGACGCCGGCGCGCTGCGGACCACGGCCCGGCGCGCCAAGGACGGCTTTGTGGTCAACGGCAGCAAGCTCTACATTACTAACGCCCTCGGGTGTGATTTCGGCATCCTGTTCGTCCGGGTGGTGGACTCCGGCGGCACCGACCACGGGGTGACCGGGCTGCTGGTCGACGCGGCCGAGTCGCAGTTCGGCGTGCATGACATCCCGCACATGCCGCTGCGGTCCACCACCAGCTGCGAGCTGACGTTCGACGACACCCTCGTGCCGGCCGGCAACGTGCTCGGCAAGCTGGGCGGCGGCCTGTCGCTTGGCATGGCGGCCGTCAACGCCGGCCGCCTCAACATGGCGATGGGCGCGGTGGGACTGTCCCAGGCGTGCCTGGAAGAGTCGATCAGGTTCTGCCGCCAGCGCGAGCAGTTCGGCAAGCCTATCGCCGGATTCCAGCTGGTCCAGCAGATGGTGGTGGAGATCGCGACGCTGACCGAGACGTCCCGCCTGCTCGGCTACCACGCCGCCAGGACCATCGACGCGGGTGAATCGGGGCGCTACGAGTGCTCGATGGCGAAGTACTACTGCGGCGAGTCCGCCGGCCGCGCGGCGACCCTGGCGCTGCAGTTGCACGGGGGAGCGGGGCTCATGGAGGAATCGCCGGTCGAACGGTACTTCCGTGACGCCCGCGAGGCCACGATCCCGGAGGGGACCAGCCAGATCCAGATCCTGCACCTCGGCAAGGCGCTGCTCGGCCACTCGGCGCTCCGGTGAGGGACAATGATCATCGGCCGCAGGATCCTGGAAGAGAACCGGCTCAAATAAATCAGTCGGAACGGCCGCGGCTGACTCCGGTCGCGCCGGGAGACTGCTCGCCATGGCAGTCGGCGGGCGAGCTTGCACCCAGAATCGAACTCGTTATATTATTTAGATAAATAGATTGCACAGCCGCCTACCGGGAGCTTGACCGCCCATGTCATCAGCCGCCGACTCCTCGGCAGCGAGTGGAGACGTTCTGGTTCGCCGCGAGAACGGGATCCTGATCGTCACCATCAACCGGCCAGACCAGCGCAACGCCGTGAACGGCGGGGTGTGCTCCGGCATCGCAGGCGCGCTTGACTTGCTGGACAGCTCGTCCGACCTGCGGGTCGGCGTGCTACACGGCAACGGTTCCGCCTTCTGCGCCGGCATGGACCTCAAGGCGTTCGCGGCCGGCGAGCAGGTCCGGGACCCCTCCCGCGGCTTCGCCGGCATCGTGGAGCGCCCGCCCGCCAAGCCGCTGATCGCCGCCGTCGAAGGGTGGGCGCTCGGCGGCGGGTTCGAGATCGTGCTCGCCTGCGACATGGTCACCGCGGGCAAGGGCGCCCGGTTCGGCCTGCCCGAGGTGCGCCGCGGGCTGGCCGCGCGCGGCGGCGGCGTGTTCCGGCTGCCGCGCCGTCTCCCGCACGCGCTCGCCATGGAGCTCATCGTCACCGGGGCGCCGCTCGATGCGGCCCGCGCAGAACACTTCGGCCTGGTCAACCGCCTGGTCGACGACGGGCAGGCGCTCACCGCGGCGCTGGAGCTGGCCGCGCAGATCGCCGCGAACGCGCCGATGTCCGTGCGTGCCTCCAAGGCGGTCGTGATCGAGTCGGCCGACTGGCCGCTGGCCGAAGGCTTCCAGCGGCAGCGGGCCTACCTGGAACCGGTGTTCGCGTCGCAGGACGCGGCCGAGGGCGTCGCCGCCTTCCGCGAGCGCCGCGACCCGGTGTGGCAGGACGGGTGACGGCGCCCGGGCGCTCGGCCCAGGCTCTCGGCGACATCAGCGTGGTGTGCCTGAGTGCGCTGGGGCCGGTTCCCTTCGCCGCGATGCTGCTCGGCGACCTCGGCGCACAGGTGACCAGGGTGGATCGCCCGGGACGCGCGGGGTCGCTCACCGGGCTGCCGCTCGATGCCGACCCGCGCACCCGGGGGCACCGGGGGATCGGCATCGACCTGCGCAGCTCCGCTGGCCGCGCGGTGCTGCTCCGGCTGGTCGAGCGGGCTGACGTGTTCCTCGAGGGCATGCGGCCCGGCGCCACCGAGAAGCTGGGCATCGGGCCGGACGAGCTGCTGGATGTCAACCCTGGTCTGGTCTACGGCCGGGCCACCGGCTGGGGCCAGTCGGGGCCGCGCGCGGCGCAGGCGGGCCACGACATCAACTACGCCGCGGTGGCGGGCGGGGTGTTCCCGCTCGGCCCGGCAGATGCGCCGCCGCTGCCGCCGCTGAACCTGCTCGCCGACTTCGGCGGGGGAGGAGCCTACCTCGCGCTCGGCGTCCTCGCCGCGCTGCACCAGCGAGCGCGGACGGGGCGCGGGCAGGTGGTCGACGCCGCGATGGTGGACGGGGTCGCGTCGCTGACGACGATGCTGCACGGCATGCTCGCCGCCGGTCTGTGGACCGACAGTCGGGGCGCCAACCTCCTCGACGGCGCGGCGCACTTCTATCGCACCTACCGCACGGCGGACGGTGGCTTCATGGCGGTGGGCGCGCTTGAGCCGCAGTTCTACCGCGAACTGCTCGACGCGCTCGGGCTTGATCACGGCGAATGGCCCCAGCACGACCGGTCCGCGTGGCCCGAGCAGTCACGCCGGCTGGCGGCGATCTTCGCGTCCCGGACCCGCGCGGAATGGGAAGAGGTTTTCGCCGGCCGCGACGCGTGCGTGACCCCGGTGCTGTCGCTGGCCGAGGCGGCGGCCTCGGACGAGCTGCGGGAGCGCGGGACCTTCGTCGACTGGGACAGGGTGCCGCAGCCGGCCCCGGCGCCCCGGCTGTCGGCCTCGGCCGTGGTCGAGCGCCCCCGGTCCGGCTGGTGCGGTCACACCGACCAGATCCTGGCTGAGCTCGGGTACCCGGCCGGCGAGATCGCCGAGCTACGAGCGGGTGAGGTGGTCGCGTAGTGGGTGGCGCAGTGCCGACGAGAGGAGATGCGGTTGACTGACGACGTGCATCAGGGGAAGGTGGCGCTGATCACCGGCGGCGGCCGAGGGTTCGGGAAGGCCTTCGGGACGGCGCTAGCGGCCCGGGGCGCCCACGTGATCCTCGCCGACATCGACGGCGCCGCCGCCGCCTCGGCTGCCGCGGAGATCGTCGGCAAAGGCGGGAGCGCGGCTCCAGCGGTCTGCGACGTCGCCGACGAGCCCGGCGTGGCGGCGATGGTCGATGACATCGCCGCCAGACACGGCGGCCTGGACATCCTCGTCAACAACGCGGGACTGCACTCGGCCGCCTACAACAAGCCGTCGGCCGAGCTCGGCATCGCCAGCCTCCGGCGGCTGTTCGACGTCAACGTCATGGGCATCTACATCTGCTCGCTGGCCGCCCGGCCGGCGATGAGCGGCCGGGCCGGCGCCGCCGTTGTCAACATCTCGTCGTCGGCCGCTTACGCCAACCGGACGGCCTACGGCGTCTCCAAGCTCGCCGTCCGCGGCGTGACCACCCAGCTGGCGCGCGAGTTCGCCGCCGACGGCATCCGGGTGAACGCGATCGCGCCCGGACTGATCTTCACTGACACCATCCGGGCGGAACTGGCCCGCGACGAGGTGGCACGGGTCATGGGCCAGCAGATCCTGCAGCGCGAAGGCGAAGAAAAGGACATCGTCGACGCGCTGTTGTTCCTCGTCTCTCCCGCGGCGTCGTTCGTGACCGGGGAGACGCTGCGCGTCACCGGCGGCTTCGCGCTCTCGGTCTAGAAACGCTCACCGGAAGGAACAGCTCGTGCGTGATGCCGTAATCGTAGACGCGGTGCGTGCGCCCATCGGCCGCCGCAAGGGGACGCTCAAGGGAGTGCACCCGGTCGACCTGTCGGCCTCGGTGCTGACGGCGCTGGCGGCCAGAAACCAGCTCGACCCGGAGCTGATCGAGGACATCGTCTGGGGCTGTGTCACCCAGATCGCCGACCAGTCGACCAACGTCGGCAGGCTGGCGGTGCTCGCGGCGGGCTGGCCCGAGGCGATCCCTGGGGTCACCCTCGACCGCGCCTGCGGGTCGAGCCAGCAGGCGGTGCACTTCGCCGCCGCCGGCGTCATCGCCGGCCACTACGACATCGTCGTGGCCGGCGGCGTGGAGTCGATGAGCAGGGTCGCGCTGGGCGCCGCGCGGGCGATGGGGGAGCCGTTCGGCCCCCGGGTGCGGGAACGCTACCAGCGGGACAGCTTCAGCCAGGGACTCGGAGCCGAAGACATCGCCCGCCGCTGGGGCTTCTCCCGCACCCAGCTGGACGAGTTCGCGCTGGAGTCACACCACAAGGCGGCGGCCGCGGCCGACGGCGGCGCCTTCGCCGGCCAGCTCGTCCCCGTCAGCGGCCCGGACGGCGAGCTCACGGCCGACGAGGGTATCCGGCGGGATACCTCGCTGGAGAAGCTGGCGGCGCTCAAGCCCGCCTTCCTCGACGACGGCGTCATCCACGCGGGCAACAGCTCACAGATCTCCGACGGCTGCGCGGCCCTGCTGATCACCACCGGCGAGCGGGCGGCCGAGCTCGGCCTGCGGCCGCTGGCGCGGTTCCGCTCCGGCGCGGTGACCGGAGACGACCCGGTGACGATGCTGACCGCGCCGATCCCCGCCACCGCGAAGGTGCTCAAGCGGGCGGGCCTGACGATCGACGATATCGGCGTCTTCGAGGTCAACGAGGCGTTCGCGAGCGTCCCCCTGGCCTGGGAGGCGGAAACCGGGGCCGACCACGCCCGGCTCAACCCGCTCGGCGGCGCGATCGCCGTCGGGCACCCCCTCGGCGCGTCCGGTGCCATCTTGATGACCCGGATGGTGCACCACATGCGGGCCAACGGGATCCGTTATGGCCTGCAGACGATGTGCGAGGCCGGCGGCATGGCCAACGCCACCGTCATTGAACTGCTGGCCGACTGACACCTTCCCAGGAGACGCCGTGCAACTCGATTCCATCTCTGCCCTGGTCACCGGCGGTTCGTCCGGGCTCGGCCTGGCGACCGTCCGCCGGCTGCGGGCGGTCGGCGCCCGGGTCGGCATCGCCGACCTGAACCCGCCGTCCGACGAGGACCTCGCCTCGCTCGGCGAAGGGGTGGTCTACGCGAAGACCGACATCACTGACGAGGCCGCGATGACGGACGCGCTGGACGCCATCGAGGCCGCGCACGGCCCGTTGCGGGCGACGGTGCACTGCGCGGGACGGGGCGGGGACCGGGTCCGGATCCTGGACAAGGACGGCAAGCCCGGCTCCCTCGACACCTTCGCCGAGGTGGTCCGGGTGAACCTGGTCGGCACCTACAACGTCCTGCGGCTGGCCGCGGCGCGGATCGCCCGGTCCGAACCGGTGGCGGGAGAACGCGGCGCGATCGTGCTCACCGCGTCGGTGGCGGCCTTCGACGGCCAGATCGGCCAGACGTCGTACACCGCCGCGAAGGCGGGCGTCCACGGCATCACCCTGGTAGCGGCCCGGGACCTTGCCAGCAGGCAGATCCGGGTCAACACCATCGCCCCCGGTGTCTTCGACACCCCGATGCTCGCCCGGCTGCGCCCGGACATCCGCGAGGCACTCGAACACAGCGTGCCGCATCCGAGCCGCCTCGGAGCGCCCGACGACTACGCCCAGATGGCGGTGAGCCTGCTCGAGAACCCCTACGTCAACGGCGAGACGATCCGCCTCGACGGCGCGATCCGGATGCCCCCCCGCTGACACCGGGCGGGCTGACACGCGATGGACGATCTCGGGATCGAGTACCAGACGGTCCTCGGCTTCCCGCCCGTCGACTTCGTGCACCTGGCCGCCGACCTGGGCTGCCGCTGCATCTCCATGAAGGCACGGGGCGGGGGCGGCCCGTACAACCCGTACGGCCACCCGCCGTTCTCGTTCCTCGATGACACTTCCCTGCGGCGGCGGATGATCGCGGCGCTGGGGCAGCGGGGCGTGTCCATCTCCCTGGGGGAGGGGTTCATCGTCCAGCCGGGCACCAGCCTGCTCGACGACCGCGCCAGCCTGGACCTGATGAGCGAGTTCGGCGTTACCCGGGTCAACGCCGTCACCTTGGATCCGGACCTGAACCGCAGCTTCGACCAATTCGCGGCGTTTGCCGAGCTGGCCGCCAGCCGGGGGATGGAAACCACGATGGAGTTCGCCAGGTCGCTGACGCTCAGCGACCTCGTCACCGCGCTGTCCGCGGTCCGCCATGTCGGCCGGCCCGACTTCCGCCTGCTGATCGACACGATGCACGTCGCCCGGTCCGGCAGCACGGCCGCGGACCTGGCCGCCGTCGACCCCCGGTTCATCGGCTACGTCCAGTTGTCCGACAGCACCCTGCGCCAGCGGGGAGCGGCCTACCGGGACGATTCAAGTGACCGCGCCGTTCCCGGCCAGGGTGAACTGCCCCTGGTCGACCTGCTGCTGGCGCTGCCCGCCGGGCTGCCCGTCGGGATCGAGGCCCCGATGCGCTCGCGGGCGGAACAAGGGCTTTCTGTCCAGGACTGCGCCCGGCTGGCCGTGGCCGGAGCGCGGGCGGTCCTGGCGGAGGTCAGCGCGGCCCGCCCGGTGTCTCACCGAACACCGGGTGGGTGAGCAGGTCGACCGCGGCGTCCCGGAAGCGCCCGAGCACCGCCGGATCCGACAGCGACAGCCCGAGCATCTGCTCCACCAGCGGCCCGAACATGATGTGCGCCAGGTGGACCGCCCGGTAGAGCACCAGCCCGACGTCGGGATCGGGCAGCGGCCGGGCAATCCCCGCGTCCACCAGGGCCTGCATCTCGCTGCGCACCAGGTCGAACCCCTCGGCGAACAGTGCCATCCCCGCGGGCCCGCCGTCCAGGATGACCCGCCGCAGGTACCCGGCGATCGCCGGGTTGTCGCCGACCAGCTGGTCGAAGGCCTGCCTGCGGGCACGGGTGGCGACATGCGGCGGTTCGCCCAGCCCCACCTCGCTGACCACCTGGCGGATCTTGGCGATGACGGCGTGCTGGACCGCCTCGGCCAGTTCGTCCTTGGACTTGAAGTGGTGCATCACCGCGCCCGGCGACATGCCGGCCTCCTCGGCGACCATCCGTATCGAGGTCGCCTGCAGGCCATGCTCCGCGTACAGGCGCAGCGCGGCCTCACGGATCCGCGCGCGGGGAGCGAGGTCCGCCGGGCCGAGGGTCAGGCTGGTTTCTGTCATGGCAGGCTCAACTCTATCTGATGGTTTCCGGAACAACTGTGTTGCAAACAACGGATATGTATTGACTTTGGGACAGCTGCTTTTTAGCGTGGAGGCTGTCACGGGACCGCGGCGCGAGCGCAGCCGCCTGACCGCCCACTGTGAGGTGCGAACGATGCTGAAGAACGCGCGGGTACTGATGACAGGCCTGACCGGGCAGCTGGGCGGGTCGATCGCCCGGCTGCTGGCGCCGCACAACGAGATCTACGGGCTGGCCCGTTACAGTCGGCCGGGTTCCCGGGAGGCGGTCGAGGCACTGGGGATCACGCCGGTAACCTGCGACTACACCACCGGGGACTTCTCCGGGGTCCCGGACGACTTCGATTACGTCTGCCATGCCGCCGCCGACGTCTACCCGGTCGACATAGAGACCGGCATCAGGCAGAACGCGGAGGGGACCGGCCTGATGCTCGATCACCTGCGCCGGGCCAGGGCATGGGTATATGTCTCGACGAGCGGTGTGTACTGGGACCACCCCGACCCGTGGTACGCCTACAAGGAGACCGACCGGTGCGGCGGCAGCACCCGCATCAATACCCGGTTCGCCTACGGAACGAGCAAGTTCGCCGGCGAGGCGGTGGCCAGGTCGCTGTCCCGCATCCACCAGGTGCCGCTGACGATCGCCCGGATGAACTGGTCCTACGGCCAGGCGGGCAGCGGCGGGATGCCCACCAAGATCATCACGCGGGTGGTGGCCGGCGAGCCGGTCCCGGTCAACCCGGACTGGGAGTTCGTCGGCTGCCCGATCCACGAAGACGACATGGCCGAGCACCTGGAGGGCTTCTTCGACGGAGCCGCCGTGGGCGGCACGGTGACCAACTGGGGCGGCGACGACCCGGTCTCGGTCGAGCAGTTGGTGCCTTGGGTGGCCGGGCAGCTGGGCGTGCCCTATTCCTTCACCGAGATGACGGACATCATCGCCTACCCGCGCAACCTCGACACCGCCAGGCGGATCTCGCTGACCGGCCCGTGCAAGGTGAAGTGGCAGGACGGCTTCAAGCGGGTCATCGAGGAACGCTTCCCCGGCCGACTGGCCCAGGCCGCCGCGGCGCGGGGGGAAGAGTAGGGTGACCGCACTGGCCAGCACGCTGGACACCGACTGGTTCCTTGTGGGCGCGGCCGCGCAAGCCGGCCTGGACGACTTCGGGGACCTGCCGTTCCGCGAGGGCATCGACGTCCTGCTTTGGGCGCTCGAGCACGAGTCCGGCAATCCGCCCGAGCGGCTGGCGCAGGTCACGGAGAACCTGGTGGTGCCAGCGCTGGTGAAGCGGCTGCGGCTGGTGGACGACCGCAAGCGGTACCCGGAGATCGCCGCGCAGCAGGTACGGGCGCCG
This sequence comes from uncultured Actinomycetota bacterium, assembly GCA_963771985.1. Taxonomy (GTDB): domain Bacteria; phylum Actinomycetota; class Actinomycetes; order Streptosporangiales; family Streptosporangiaceae; genus Trebonia. The sequence continues at coordinate 23,723 of CAVYVO010000002.1, forward strand.
ATCGTCATCACCGGCCTGCCGCGCACCGGCTCGACGCACCTGCAGGCGCTGCTGGCCACCCGGCCAGGTGCCCGCTCGCCGCAGGAGTGGGAGATGAGGCTGCCGTCCCCGCCTCCGCGGCAGGAAACGTTCGCCGCGGACCCGCGCATCGCGCAGGTGCAGGCGGCCATCGACGCGCGCGCCAACGCCTCGGTGCTGCGGGCGATCCATCCCTACGGCGCGCGGCGGCCCGAGCAGTGCCTTGGCCTGGTCGACTGGGGGTTCGTCAACCAGACCTACCTGGCCTACCAGCGGGTCCCGTCCTACTACGAGTGGTACCTGGGCGCCGACCAGCGCCTGGTCTACCGCCATCACCAGCGGTTCCTGCAGCACCTGCAGGCCTTCGCCCCGGGCGAATGGGTCCTGAAGTGGCCCAAGCACCTGTTCGGCCTGGACGCGCTGCTCGAGGTCTACCCCGACGCCCGCATCGTCTGGACGCACCGGGACCCCGTCAAGATTATCCCGTCGAGCGTGAGCTTCGTCGGCACGCTGCGCGGCATGAACAGCCCGGTGTTCGACCCGCGGCGGTTCGGCGCCGAGTGGACCGCCCTGGAGGAAATGGGACTGCACCGCGGCCTCGCGGTCCGCGACCGGGTGGGGGAAGAGCGGTTCCTCGATGTCCACTACAACGACCTGATCGCTGACCCGGTGGCCGAGGTGACCCGCATCTACCGCCATTTCGGCATCCCCGTCGACGAGGAGACGGTACGCCGGGTTCGCGACTTCCAGGACGAGAACCCGCAGGGCAAGCACGGCGCGCACCAGTACACCCCCGAGCAGTTCGGCTTCGACCCCGGCCGCATCAGGCGCCGCTTCGCCGCCTACACCGAACGCTTCGGCATCCAGCCCGACCAGCCCTGGCCGGCCCGGAGCGGGCGATGAGCGGCCCCGTCGGCGTCCGGGCGGCGGTGCTGACGGCCGCGCAGACGCTCGGCATCCAGACCCTCTCGGTGCCGCGCACCGGCGACGACGACGCCCTGATCCGCATCGAAGTGTGCGGCCTCGGCGGCAGCGATGTCACCCAGTACCTGGGCAAGCTCCGCCCGTCGAGCACGGTCTACCCGGTGATCCTCGGGCACGTGTTCGTCGGCCTGGTCGAATCGGTCGGACCGCGGGCTGCCAACCGCTGGCGGGTGGCGCCCGGCGACCGGGTGGTGGCCGAGGCGATCGTGCCGTGCTGGGCTTGCCCGGCACTGCGTGTCCGGGCACTACTCGCTCTGCGACGCTGGAGACGACCTGCTCCGGTACGGGCTGGTCTCGGCTGAGCGCGAGCCGTCGCTGTGGGGCGGCTTCGCCGAGCTGGCCTACGTTCCGCGGGGTGCGCTGCTCCACCGGGTCTCCCGCACGGCGCCGCTCGACGCGCTGGCCCTGGTGAACTCGATCGCCTCCGGCATCCGGTGGGGCGCCGACCTGCCGGGGTTCCGCGTCGGCGAGACCGGCCTGGTGCTCGGCCCCGGGCAGCGCGGCCTGGCCACCGCCCTGGCGATGATGCGGGCGGGGGCGGACAAGGTCATCGTCACCGGACGCTCGACCGACGCGCACAAGCTCGACGTCGCCAAGCGGTGGGGAGTCGACGTCGTGGTCGACGTCGACTCCGAGGACGTGGTCAACGTCGTCCGCCACGTGACCGGCGGCGCCATGGCGGACGTGGTCGTCGACGCCTCGGCCGTCGCCACCAAGCCGGTGACCGACGCGGTCAAGGCGGTCCGCAAGGACGGGCGCATCGTGCTGATCGGGCTCAAGCGCGGCGAGCCGGTCCCCGGGCTGGTGACCGACGACGAGCTGATCTACAAGGGATTGACATCCTCCGCCCGCCTGAAGGCGGGGGATTCCAGCTGCTCACGCTGTGGTGAGCAGCTGCGGTTCGCGGTTCGCGGGCCGCTCCAGCGAGCAGCCTCCCCGCACAGTCACGGCGTGCCCCGCCGCGATGTTCCTGGCCGCGTTCACGTCAGCGTTGCAAGCGTATTTGCAGGCCACGCAGGTGAAGAGGGCTTGGCTCTTGCGGCTCTTCGCTGCGATGTGCCCGCACGCCGAGCACCGCTGGCTCGTGTACGCGGGATGTATCTTCTCAACCCGGCCGGGCGCCTTGTCCTCCAGGCGGCGCACCAGCAGTCCCCAGCCCGAGCTGAGGATGCCACGGTTCAGGCCCGCTTTCGCCCTGACGTTGCGGCCGGGCGCGTCGGCGGTGCCCTTCGCGGATCGGGTCATGCCCTTGATGTTGAGGTCTTCGACGCGGATTACGTCGAACCGGCGCGCCAGTCCCGTGGAGGTCTTCTCCGCCCAGTCTTTGCGCCGGTCGGATTCGCGGGCCTTCAGCTTCGCGATAGCCGTCTTGACCTTCCCGCGCCGGTTCGAGCCACGCTGCGCCCTGGCGAGCTTCCGCTGCAGCCGGGTCAGCCGTCCGTGTTCGCGGCCAGTCAGGCCGGGCACGATCAGCATCTCACCAGTCGACAGCGCGGCCGGCACGGCGACGCCGCGGTCCATGCCGACGATCTCACCGGTCCCGGGTCCGGGGATCGGGTCGGGTACTGCGGCGAACGCGGCGTGCCAGCGGCCCGCCCGGTCACGGGTCACCCGGAACGACTTAACGCCTTCCGGAACGGGACGGGACCAGCGGAACCTGACCCAGCCGGCCTTCGGGATACGCACCTGACCGACATTGCGGTTCAGGCGGCGGACGTCGCCGGGCCTGAGGTGGACGATCCGGAATCCCTCGTCCCGTCCCGCTTTCCGCCACGACGGGCGGCGGTGCGTCCCGCTGAAGAAGTTCGCCATGGCCTGCGCGTGGTCTTTGAGGGCCTGCTGCTGAACGATCACCGACCCCGCGGCCAGCCACGGGAACTCCGCCCGCGCCTCGGTGAGCTGACGGCAGTGTTCGGCGAACCCCGGCATCTGCCCCCGTCCCGGCCGCCAGCAAGCCTCCTGCTCCACCGCCAGGTTCCATACGAACCGGGCAGGCGCACAGTGCCCCAGCAGCGCTGCTTCCTGGGCCGGGGTCGGCTGGAGACGATATCGGGACATAGGAACATTATATCGAAACATAACGACAGGAAGGCTGAAAGCGTGCAGGCAGGCACCGCGTTTCCTCCCCACCCTGAAGGACGGGGCCTCCACGCTGAAGGTGTCTGGTGACCGTCATCGGCGCGATGGCGGCGGACTACTCCAGCTTCGAGCGCACGTGCCGGGTCATCGAGCGCAGCGGTGGCCTGATCGCGCAGGCGAATACGCACGTCTTCGGACTGCACCAGGTGGAGGAAGCCATCCGCACGCTCGCGGGAGACGTTCCCGGCGCCGACGCGATCGGCGTGTCGATCGAGCCCGGACGGGCCACATGACAACGATTGGACGACCGGCCATGACCCCTGACTTCACCGACGTCGCCCTGCCCGACCTGTGGTCGCTCGACGGTCGCGTCGCGGTCGTCACCGGCGGCGGCAGCGGCATGGGCCAGGCGACCTCGCTGCGGCTAGCCGAGGCGGGCGCGGCCACCGTGGTCGCGGACATCGACCCGGACAAGGCGGCGGAGACGGTTGCCCTTATCGGCAAGCGCACGCCCGGCGCGCAGACGATGCCGCTGACGGTCGACGTCACCGATCCAGCCTCGGTCCACGCGCTAGGTGACATGGTGGCGGAGCGTTTCGGCGGCATCGACATCTGGGTGAACACCGCCTGGCTGAGCTCGAGCGGCGGCATCGCCGACTACCCCGACGAGATGTGGCGGAAAGGAATCGCGGTCAACCTTGACGGCTCCTTCTACACCGCCAGGGAGGCGGCCCGCCGGATGCTCGCGGCCGGTCGGCGCGGCGTCATCATCCTGGTCACCTCCGGCAGCGCGCACCACGGCCGCGCCCGGCGCTACCAGTACGTCGCGGCCAAGCACGGCACCCTCGGCCTGGTGAAGAGCCTGGCCCTGGAACTCGGCCCGGCCGGGATCCGGGTGGTCGCCATCGCCCCGGCGGCCACCGACACCCCCGGCTTCCGGATTGCGCCCGGCCGCTTCGGCGGGGCGGACGCCGAGCAGGCCAGGAAGCTGCTCGACGAGACCATCGCCAAGATGGCGCTCGGGCGCCTCGGCCAGGCCGATGACATCGCCCGGGCCGCCGTCTTCGCGGCCAGCGACATGGCCGCCTTCATCACCGGCAGCACCATCCACGTCGACGGCGGCGTTGACGCCTCGTGACGGTACCGATGTCGCCCGCCGAGCAGGTTCTCGCGCAGCTGAGCCGCCAGAAATGGGCGGTCGACACCCGCGATGCCGCGCTCCTGCACGGCCTGTACACCGCGGACTGCGAGCAGGTGACCTACCGCGGCGGCCCGGAGGGGCGCGAGGAGATCGCCCGGTCGCACGGGCGGGACGAGATCATCGGCGGCATCACCGCCGGCTGGGAACGGTCCGCCGCGACCTGGTACCCCGGTTCGATGATCCACCAGATTGGCAGCTGCGTCACCGAGCCGGCCGGCGAGGGGCGGATCCGCTGCCGGTCGTACGCGTCCTTCCTGGCGCTCGACGCGGTCGGCGCCCCGGTCCTGAAGGGCTACGGCACCTACGATGACCTCTGGGTGCTCGACGACGGCGAGTGGCGCCTGGCCTGCCGGGAGACCGTCATGTTCGGCTACGCGCCCGCACGCCCTTGACGGGGCGCGAATAGGAGGAGCAGCGGTGCAGATCGAACCGGGACGGGTTGCCGTGGTCACCGGAGGCGCGAGCGGGATCGGTTTCGCGCTGGCCGCCGCCGCAGCCGGGCGCGGGATGCGTGCCGTGCTGGCAGACGTGCGCGCCGACGCGCTTGAGGCCGCCGCCGCGGCTGCGCGACAGCGGGGCGGCGGTGACGGCGGTTGCCGCGGACGTCTCCCGGCTCGGCGACGTCGAGCGTGTCGCGCAGGCCGCGTTCGGGCTCGGCCCCGTCCAGCTGGTCTGCTCCAACGCCGGGATCGTCCCGTTCGGCCGGGCCTGGGAACTGTCCGCGGGCGACTGGGAACGGGTCATGAGCGTGAACTTCATGGCTACGGTGCACCTGCTGCGCACGTTCCTGCCCCGGCTGCTCGCGGCCGGCGAGCCGGCCCAGCTGCTCGTCACCGGGTCGATGGCCTCGGTCACCGCCCGGGCCGGGATCAGCCCGACGTCGCGGCCAAGCACGCGCTGCTCGGGCTGTGCGAGACGGTCAACGACGAGCTGGCCGAGGCCGGCGCCGACGTGCGGGTGACCCTGCTGATGCCGGGCAAGGTGGCCACCGGGATGAGCCGCGCCGACGACCCCGACGCGATCGCACCGGATGAGGCGGCCCGGATCGCGCTGGCGGCGGTCGCCCCGGCGCCGTCGCGACCGGATGACGGGCCGGATGCTCGCGACGCCCCGGTTACCCCGCGGCTGGCGACGTCCGGCCGAGGTAGGCGCGTTCGATGCGCGCCTCGTCGGCGGCCAGCTCCTTGGCGTCGCCCTGCAGGGCGATGTCACCATGGGCGAGCGCCATCGCGGTGTCGGCGATCTCCAGCGCCAGCATGACGTGCTGCTCGACCATGACGCAGGCGGCGCCGGTCTCGTCGACCACGCGGCGGATCACCGGCAGCAGCGACTCGACCACCACCGGGGCCAGGCCCATGCTCAGCTCGTCCACCAGCAGCACCTTGGGGTCCTGCATCAGCGCCCGCCCGATGGCCAGCATCTGCTGCTCGCCGCCGGACAGGTTGCCCGCGGCGAGCTTCACCCGGCGCTTGAGGTCGGGGAAGTAGTCGAAGATCATCTCCATCGTGGTGCCGCGCCGCGACGCCAGCCTCAGGTTCTCCGCGACGGTCAGGCCCTTGAACAGCGAACGGTCGTCGGGCACCAGCACTAGGCCGGCCTTGACCGCGGCGCGGGGCGAACCCGGCCGCACCGGGGCGCCGCCGAGCCCGACGTGGCCGGCCAGCGGCGGCTGCAGCCCGGCGATGGTGAGCAGCAACGTGGTCTTGCCCGCGCCGTTCGGTCCGAGGAGGGCGAGCACCGTGCCCTTGTCCAGGCTGATGTCGATGTTGCGGAGCACCGGTCGGCCGGGCACGTAGCCGGCGTCAAGGCCGCTGCAGGTGAGTACGGCACTCATCGGACCACCTCCGCGTGGTCAGGCCCGCCGGGGGGACGGGGTGTCGGGGACGGGTCTTGACGCCGACTCAACGCCTGCGTGCGTCGTGCCCAGGTAGGCGCGCTTGACCTCGTCGTTGCGCTCGATCTCGTGGGGCGTGCCGACGGCGACGACCCGGCCCAGGTTCAGCACCACGATCCGGTCGCACACGTCCAGGACCAGTCCCATGTCGTGGTCGACGATGACGATAGTGGTGCCCGCGTCGCGGATCGCCCGCAGCCGCTCGGCCAGCCAGCGGCTCTCGGTGACGTCGAGCCCGGCGGCGGGCTCGTCGAGCAGCACGATCGACGGGCGGCCGGCCAGCGCGCGGGCTACCGAGACGAGCTGGCGCTGGCCGATCGACAGCTGCCGCACCGGTTGGTCGGCTACCTTCTGCAGGTCCAGGATCTTGAAGTAGGCATCGATGCTGCCGGTCGGCTGCTCGCCGCCCGCGCTGGCCCGGTCGGAGCGCGCCGCCATCGTGCCGACCTCGACGTTCTCCCGGACGCTGAGGTCGTCGTAGAGCTCGATGCCCTGGAACGTGCGGCCCATCCCGCCCCGGCTGCGCTGGTACGGCTTGAGCGCGTCCAGCTTCCGGCCGCTGAGCTCGACCGAGCCGGTGGCCCGCGCGTACCCGCTGATCGCGTCGAGCAAGGTGGTCTTGCCCGCGCCGTTCGGGCCGATCAGGCCGACGATCTCGCCCGGGAACACCTGGAAGCTCACGTCTTCGTTGGCGACCACCCCGCCGTAGCGCACGCCCACCCCGGAGACCGTCAGCAGCGGGCCGGCCCCGTCCGGCTGGCCGCCCCGGGCAGGCCGTTCCGCCGTGGCGAGCGCGCCGGCCGGCCCGAGCCCGTCGGCCGCGGCGACCCCGTCGGCGGTGACCGCGCCGGGCGCGGCGGCCCGCGCCCGGGAACGGCGCGCGCTGAGCTTCTCGCGCAGCGCCGCGAGCTGGGTCTGCATCGGCCCGACGATGCCCTCGGGATTGAGGATGACGGTGAGGATGAGCAGGACCCCGCTGATGGCGGCGTAGTACTCACCCAGCTGGATGCCGCCGTGGTGGAAGATGGCGGCGAGCACCGCGGCCAGCGCGACGACCATTAGCGCCGGGCGGGTGAGCCTCGGCCAGGCCAGCTGGACGATACCGACCAGCAGCAGCCCGATGAGCAGGACGTAGATCCACAGCGGCACGCCGTTGTTGACCAGCGTGTAGACGACGCCGCCGGCCGCGATGATGCCGGCGTTGATCCCGCCGGAGACCGAGGTCACCCCGGCCAGGTAGGCGGTGGTGAAGAAGGCCAGGCCGCCCATGGCGGTGTAGGAGCTCACGTCGGCGGCGGTCTGCTGGTAGGCGAGCATGGTGCCGCCCAGCCCGGCCAGGAAGCCGCCAATGGCGAACGCCGCCAGCTTGATCCGGGAGACCGAGATCCCCGAGGCGGCGGCCGCCCGCTCGTTGGCCCGCACCGCGAGCATCGCCGCCCCCAGTCGGCTCCGCCGCAGCACCGCGACACCGCCCGCCACCAGCAGCAGGACGATGAGGCAGAGCACGCCGAAGGACAGGTGCGGGTAGCTGTGACCGGAGCCGACGCCGAGGTCGACACCGAAGATGGACGGGTCCTGGATCGGCGCGCCCCCGAGGCCGCCGTTGAGCTGCGGGTTGTTGAACCACAGGTTCTGCAGCACGACGGCCAGCGCCAAGGTCACCACCGCGACCGGCAGCCCCCGGATGCGCAGCGCGGGCAGCCCGACCACGACGCCGACGATCATCGCGAAGACCGCGGCCAGCAGCGGCGCGAACGGGAACGGCACGTGCAGCTGGAACTGGATGCGGGTGAGCGCGAAGGCGCCGACGCCGGCGATGGTCAGCTGCGCGAACGAGATCTGGCCGCTGTAGCCGGTGACCACCACCTGGGACAGCGCGATGACCGCCATCACCAGCGTGGTGATGATCGCTGCCCGCATCGAGTTGTGGGTGACGGCCAGCGAGACGAATCCGGCCACCGCGATGACCACACCGGGCACTAGGTAGCCCCGCGGCCGCGGGGCGAGCCCCAGCGTCCGCTGGATGATCGCCCCGCGGCCGGCAGCTCCTGCCCGCGCAGCACCAGGAAGATCAGGATGACGATGAGCGGTACCAGGTCGGTCAGCCCCGACTGCGGCGCCCAGCTCTTGCCCTGCAGGTAGGTCGCCTCGGACTGGAGCATGCCGATGACAAGCGCGGCGGCCACGGTCACGCCGATCTTGGTGAAGTTGCCGACCAGCGCGGCCGCCAGCGCCGCCACGATGAACAGTGCGTACGCGTCCGGGATGAGCGGCACGATCGGGGCGATGAACACCCCGCCGATCCCGGCGATCATCGTGCTGAGCACCCAGTTCACCAGCGCGATGCGCTGCGGCGAGAGGCCGGTGACGAAGGCGCCCTTCTCGGACTCGGCAGCCGCCCGGGTGGCCAGGCCGAAGCGGGTGAAGCGGAACCAGAGCGTCAGCGCGATGGCGATGACGATGATGACCGCGGTGAACCAGAGCCGGTCGCCCGGCACCCGGCTGCCGAGGATCTCGTACACGTGGTACGGGAAGATCGGGGTGACCGAGACCACCGCCGAGCCGATCTCGGTCGCGAGCAGGGCCTGGATGACCACCATGACCCCGACCGAGGCCACCGCCTTGGCCGCTGCGGGCGCCGCCCGCAGCGGGCGGAAGACCAGCACGTACAGCAGCGCCCCGAGCACGCCCGCGATCACTAGCGAGATCGCGAAGGCGGGCCAGAAGCCCAGCGGGCCGGTGCCGATGCTCGGGGTCGGGTCGAGCCCCGGGATCGGATCGACTAGCTCCCCCTGCCGCAGGAACGCGTAGGTGTAGGCGACGTAGAGGGCGATCGCGCCGGTGGCCAGGTTGACCACCCCGGAACTCCGGTAGGTGACCACCAGGCCGATTCCCAGGGCCGCGTACACGGCGCCGCTGCCGAGACCCAGGATCAGGAACAGTACGAAAGTGCCCATGCCGGCGCGGCCGCCTTTCTACGTCAGGGCTACGTCAGGCGAGATACCTACTTGATGACCTGCGGGTCGGTGCCGACGCCGTTCTGCACGGTCACTACCACCTCGCTGAGGGAGCACACCGACGGCAGGGTCGGCAGCGCCTTCCCGTTGCAGGTGAAGGTGAGCCCGGCCCCGGCCGGCAGCGGCACGTTCTTGGCCGCCTTGATGGCGGCGGTGATCGAAGCCGGGGTCGCGGTGCCCGTCAGCCCCGCGGTCGCCCGGACCAGGCCGAGCATGGACTGGTAGCCGGTCACCGTGTAGCCCGTGGGGTTCGCCTCGGGGGCCCACTTGGCCATCACGTACTGGTAGAGCTTGGCCTCGGCGTCATCCGCCTGAGGGGCGGAGGCGCCGAATATCTTCACGCCGTTCATCGCGTTGCCGAGCGCCTGGGTGGCCGCGGTGGTCAGGCATGAGGTGATCCCCATGGCGGGCAGGCTCGGGTCGACCACGTTCAGCGCCTTGAGGACCGAGGTGCAGGTCCCCTCGTCGGCGATGATGATGGCCGCCCCCGGATGGCCCGACAGGCCTGCGGTGACCTGGGCCGTCGCGTCCGGGACGCCCGACGGGACCCCCTCGATGGTGAGGCCGACCCCCTGCGCCTTGAACACCGGCACGCCGAGCTGCTGCGGCCGGCGATCGCGGCCGGGACGTTGACCACGAACGCGGTGACCTTCTTGTAGCCGTGCTGCGCGGCGTATTTCGCGAACCCGACGAGGGTCGCCTCGTACCCGCCCGACCACATGAACGTGCCCGGCGTGGTCAGCTCCTGGGTGGCGGAGCCGGTCACCGATACGTACGGGATGCCCGCCTTGGTGATGATCGGCACCATGACCGAGCCGAAGCCGGTTGAGCCGATCACCACGACCGCGACGTTGTCCTGGACCATCTGGTTGGCGCAGGCGGTCGCTGAGGCGGTGTCCTCGTTCTCGCCGCAGCGGTAGACCTTGATCGGGTGGCCGCCGATCCCGCCGAGTTCGGCGTTGGCGTAATCGGCCGCGGCCACGGCGGCGTCGCCCACCGAGGGCTCCGACTGCGGCGAGCTGCCCTCGTTGTTGATCAGGCCGACCTTGACCGGGGTTCCCGTCGCCTGCTTGCCCGGGAGGTAGGCCGACAGGCCCGCTGTCGAGAGGGCGCTGCTGGTACCGCTGCTGCTCGTGGCGGTCCCGGGCGAACTGGTGCCGCTGGTGCTGGCCGTGCTCGAACTGCTGCTGCTGCATGCGGCCGCGCCGATCAGTGTCGCAGCGGCCAGGAAGGCGGGCGCACCCCGGCGGAGTGCTCGCCCGGCGCCGCTGCCGCGCTTGGTTGAGATCATTTCTGCCTCGCAGGTAGGGCGGGCGGCCCGGCCGCTCGCGGTGAGCTTCGTCCTGGCTTGTGCGGTTCCGTCTGCGAAATAGGCAGCTTATTTAACTGAACTTGTAGATGAACTTTCTAGATGAAAGAGACACGTCATGTCAACAGCTCAGTTGACTTATTTGCTGATTTGCAACGCAGTGCCTGACGGATCGCGATCCAGTGCCGGGCCTTGATTCGCACGGAAAATCGCACCGGGGCCCGCCGCTCTGCACGGCTCCCCGGGTGCGGGCAGCGGCAGGGTGCTCGCCCAGCGGCTGCTACCGGGACAGGGTGGCGAGCTTGCGGAAGTCCCAGCTGACCAGCTTCTCCGGGGTGAGCCGGAGCCACGCGTGGCGGCCGTCGGCCTGGGCCGCAACGCCGTCGGTGTACTTGTCGGCGAACAGCCGTTCCGGCCCCGCCAGGGCGGGATCGGGGGTGGCCGTGCGCGGGACGTCGCCGACCGGGACGACCGAACCCGACAGCTCAACGCCCCGCAGCTCGGTGTACTCCACGCCCGCGTCGACGACGACCGCGACCCGGGGATCGCGCATCAGGTCGGTCCACCGCTGGCTGCGCACCATGGAGCTCAGCCACAGCGAGGTACCGTCCCAGACGAACCACAGCGGCGCCACGTGCGGCCGCCCGTTCCGCCCGGTCGTCGCCACCCGGCAGGTCCGCTCGGCCGCGAGGAACGCGTCCACCTCGGCCGCTGTCATGGCGATGGCGCGCCCGCGGCGCTGCTGCGTTATCCCGGTCACGGCCGTCCCTCCCCGGCGGCGCCGGGCCGCGCCTGGCCTGGCGGCGTGTAGTTGAGGAAGCCCGTATCTCCCGGATTGGCGTCAGCCTGCCGCGTGTTGCGCTCGAGCGCCTCGGTCAGCGCGGCCAGCCGCGCCCTGAGGGCGTCGGTCGGGTTCTCTCGCAAGGCCTCCTCGGTCAGCGCGATCTCCTCGCGCAGCCGGATGCCCCCCTCGCTGAACGTCAGCAGGTCGTGGTCGTCCCCGTCGCGTACCAGGTCATCGTGACCACGGGCCGGCTCTTCCCCCACGACCGCCTCCTTGCGTGAGCCATCCCTCAACAGATAGCACAATAGGTTATATGATCCATCTTACTATACGGAAGTGAGGGGCGGTCTGATGCTGGCAGGCAAGCGGATTCTGGTGACTGGCTTCACCGGGCGGCTCGGCGGCGCGTTCGCATGGAGGCAGACGTGTTGACTACTCCCCGCCCTGAAGGACGGGGATTCCGGCCCTCACGGGCCGGGGTTCCTGTTTCACAGCCGGCCGCACCCGGGAGGACCCGGAATGTCTTACGCCAGCTCCGCAGGCAGAAACGGCAAGACCTGCCGCCAGGATGTTCTTCGCGGCGTTGATGTCCCGGTCGTGCCGGGTGCCGCAGGACGGGCACTGCCACGTCCTCGTGCTGAGGGAGAGATCCGCGAGCAGGTGACCGCAGGCCGAGCACGTCTTCGAACTGGGATACCAGCGGTCAATCACGATCAGGTGGCGCCCGGCCCGGCCCGCCTTGTATTCCAGCATGCGGCGGAAGGTACCCCACCCGCAGTCGGAGACGGCCTTGGCGAGCGAGCGGTTGCGGACCATGTTCTTCACGGCCAGATCTTCAATGTCCGGCCAGGACCAGGTGAACTCCAGCGGCGTGCCCATCTTTGCCAGGAACAGGCGCCCGTCGCGGTAGCGGAAGCCGGAGCGCGTGTACTCGGCGGACTGACGGCCGTTGCGGGACTTGTACCGCGGGTACCGGGCGTGTCCGGCGAAGAAGTTGCTGAATGCGGCCTGCTGGTACCGGATCGCCTGCTGGAGCGGGACCGAGGATACCTCGTTCAGCCAGGCCAGGCCGGCATCGGCTTTCATAGCGGTCAGGTAGGCGCTGGCCTGGGTGAAGCTGGTCTTGGCCTGCTGGCTGTGGTACCGGGCGTGCCGCCATGCCAGGGTCCGGTTCCACACGACGCGGATGCAGCCGAACGTACGGTTCAGCACGGCGGCTTGTTCGGGAGCCGGGTAAGCCCGACACTTGTATGCCGTACACACGTTCTAATCTTAACAGCAGAACCCTGTTTAGATAAGCGAACACACGGAGGGAGGAAGCGGCGTTTCCTCCCCGGCCTGAAGGCCGGGGTCTCCACGCCGCAGCCTTGATGACAGCAGCCGGTACCGGAGCACGAAAGGCCGCGGCGTGAGCTCCACCGCCGCGGGCGGCTTTTCCGGGCCCTGGCCGCCGCAGGCGGATGTCCCGCAGGTCGGCTACCAGGACCCGCCCGACCATCTCGAGGCGTACTGGATGTACGGCTACGACCCGGCCTCGCAGGTGGGGCACTACCTCTACCTCGCGGCGGAGAAGGGCGACGTGCTGCTGCGCCGCGAAAGCGTCTTCCTGCTGCTCCCCGACGGCAGCGTGCTGGCCCAGGGCGGCTCCGGCCGCAACAGCCGCGGCGCGGTGGCCGCGGGGGACCGGCTGCGGCTTGAGTGCCTGGAACCCTTTCAGCGCTGGCGAGGCCGCTATGCCGGCCCGGTCTACCGGTTGGCCGGCGACGAGATCGTCGCGGGCCCCCGGCCGGGCAGCGAGCTGGTCAACGCCGCCGTCGAAGTCGAGGTCGAGTCGGTCGCCACGCCCTGGAACACCGAGGGCGACTGGGGCGAGCAGCCGCCGTCGCTGCGCTACCACCAGTTCTACCGGGCGCACGGCACCGTCGAGGTCTCTGGCCGGAGGTACTCCTACGCCGGGCCCGGGTTCCGCAGCCACTCCCGGCGCCGCCGCGACATGCCCGGCTTCACCGGCCATGCCATCATCAACGGGCTCTTCCCCAGCGGCCGCGGGTTCGGCCTGCTGCGCTACCGCGCAACCGCCGGTCGGCCGGAGCGCGGCCGGGGCTTCCTCTACGTCGACGGCGTGCTGCACGACGCGGACGTGGTGCGCTGGCCGCACCTCGACCAGGCGGTCCCGCGCGGCGAGCGGCTGACGATCGAGCTGCGGGCCGGCCGCCGCACGGCGGTCATCACCGCCGACACGATCGCGAGCACGTTCGTCACGCCCACCCCGCAGGGGCGCACGTACGGTGCCCACCCGGGCGACGGGCCGGGGACGGTGCTGTCCCCGGCGTTCGCCCGCTACGAGTGGGACGGCGAGACCGGGTACGGCGGGCTGGAACGCTCGGCCCTGCGCACTGCGGTGACCGTCCCGCCCGGGCCGGCCCAAGCCCGGGAAGGGGAGTAGTGGACTGTGCTGACACACCTGCAGCGCCTGGAAGCCGACAGCATCCACATCATCCGGGAGGCCGTCGCCGAGAGCGAACGGCCGGTGATGCTGTATTCCGTGGGCAAGGACAGCGCGGTGATGCTGCACCTGGCGCTCAAGGCGTTCTACCCGGCCAGGCTGCCGTTGCGGCTGGTCCAGGCCGGCCTGGACTCGGTCGCGGGGATGCTCGGGTACTTCTTCCACCACCTGGCCACGCACCCCGCCGACCGGCGCCGGATCGCGGAACACCCGGAGACCATCCCCGCGGCGACGGAAGAGATGCTGCGCGCCTTCTCGTTCATCGTGACCGGCCGCAAGGCCGTCACCGACACCGAGATCGCCGGATGCCCGGTCGCGGCCGGCTCGATGGTGCAGATCGTGCTGAAGATGTCCGGCCGGGACGATACGTGCTACGGCGACGCCGGCACGGTCGACCTCGACCGCGGGACCAGCAGCCACCTGGCCTTCGGGGCCGGCCCGCACCGCTGCCTGGGGTCGCACCTGGCCCGGCGCGAACTGCGGGCCGCGCTGGAGGAGTGGCACCGGGTCATCCCGGACTACCGGCTGGGCGAGGGTGAGCCGATCGTGGAGTTCGGCCGCAGCTCCGGGGTGAACACGCTGCCGCTGACGTGGCAGGTCTGAGAGGAGAGGCGATGAGTGCCGGGTACATTCCGTTCTTTCACGTCGGGATCCTGGTCCGCGACATCGACCAGGCCGCCGAGGACTTCGCCGCGCTCCTCGGCCTGGAGTTCGAGCCGGTGCGGGCCGCCCCGATGGTTTCCGGTGAGGTGAGCCGCTTCCGCTACTCGCTGCAGGGGCCGCCGTATCTCGAGCTGGTCCAGATGACCGGCTCCGGCCTCCTGACGCCCGAGCAGGGCGAGGGACTGCACCACATCGCCTTCTCCGAACCCGACGTGCCTGGCCGGTGCGCCGCCTTCGGCGGCGAGGCCGACACCGTGGTGCAGGGGGAGGGCGGCATGGCCCGGGTGATCTTCACGCGGCCCGGCGCGCTGCACGGAATCCGGGCCGAGTACCTCGAATCGCCAATGGTGGCCGCGACCCTGGAGCGGCTGCGCGCCTTTACCAGATAGTGCAATAGGTTATACAATAAGCGCGGCTGTGCGAAGTGAAGGGTGGAACGATGCCGCTCCAGGACCATATGCAGATCATCTCGGTCGATGACCACCTCATCGAGCACCCCCGTGTGTTCTCCGACCGGCTCCCGGCCAAGTACCTCGCCGAGGGTCCGCGCATCGTCGAGGACGAGAAGGGCCGCCACATCTGGCACTTCGAGGACAAGATCTTCCCCTACATCGGCCTGAACGCGGTCGCCGGGAAGTCGCCCGAGGAGTACGGCCTGGAGCCGCTGCGCTTCGAGGACATGATCCCGGGCTGCTACGACCCGGTCGAGCGAGTCAAAGACATGGACGTCGACGGTGTGCAGGCGGCGTGCTGCTTTCCCTCCTTCCCCGGCTTCGGCGGCCGCGTCTTCCTGAACGCCAGCGACAAGGACCTGGCGTTCGCGTGCCTGCGGGCATGGAACGACTTCAGCATCGACGAGTGGTCCGCGACCGCCCCCGGCCGGTACGTGCCGCTGGCGCTGCTGCCGATCTGGGACGTCGACCGCTGCGTGGCCGAGCTGAAGCGGGTCGCCGCCAAGGGGGCGCGCGTGGTGTCGTTCCCCGACAGCCCGGTGCCGCTCGGCCTGCCGTCGTTCCACAGCGACCACTGGGGTCCGCTGTGGGACGTCTTCGAGGAGACCGGCGTGGTGGTCAGCCTGCACTTCGGGTCCGGCAGCTTCGTCCCCGGGTTCTCCGCGTCGGCCAAGCAGCTCTCGCCGGCCTACCGGGGCGGCGAGTTCCAGTCGGTCTCGGCGCGCACCGGCGGCAACAGCGCGGTCAAGGACGACGACGCGCCAAGCTGCACCTCCTTCGCCGTGTATGCCACCAACCTGATGTGGACCGCATCCGACCTGGTCTTCTCCGGGCAGCTGCAGAAGCACCCGCGGCTCAAGTTCATGCTCGCCGAGGGCGGCATCGGCTGGTTCCCCTACATCTGGGAGCGCATGGACCAGGTGTGGCAGCGGCACCGCTACTACCAGCCGATCGACTTCGACGCCCGGCCCAGCGACCTGTTCAAGAAGCACTTCTGGGGCTGCTACATCGAGGACGAGTTCGGCATCAAGAATCGCCACGAGATCGGGATCGACCGCATCTGCGTCGAGATCGACTACCCGCACTCCGACAGCAACTGGCCCAACAGCCGCAAGCAGATCGCGGAGACGCTGCGAGACGTGCCCGACCACGAGGCGCACCGGATCGTCGAGCTGAACGCCCGTGAAGTCCTCAACTTCCCGCGCTCCTGAGAGACCCGCTATCCAGCGACCGCTTCCCCAGCCCACGCTGGCCAGCGCCGAGTTCTGGACGGCGGGCAGCGACGGGGTGCTGCGCATCGCGCGCTGCGCCGACTGCGGCGCCTACACCCATCCGCCGCTGCCGCGCTGCCGGTCCTGCCGCGGCAGCCGCGTCACCATGGCCCCGGTCTCCGGCCGGGGCGTGGTGGCCGGGTTCACCGTCAACCACCAGCAGTGGCTGGCGGACTTCCCGCCGCCCTACGTCATCGCCGTGGTGGCGCTGGAAGAAGACGACGGGGTGCGGCTGACCACCAACATCGTCGGCTGCCCGGCGCAGGACGTGCGCATCGGGCTGGCGGTCCGGGTGCTGTTCGAGAAGGCGGGCGACGTCTACGTCCCGCTGTTCGAGCCCGACCCCGGCCGGGCGGGGCAGACCCTCGCCATCCCGGCCGACCGGGACGTCGGCGCCCCCCGCCCCCGGGCTTCGGCCGTCAAGTTCGAGGAACGGGTGGCGCTGACTGGGGTCGGCCAGTCGGCGGTGGGCCGCAGGCTCATGGTGGACCCGCTGCGGCTGACCGCGGACGCCTGCCTGGCCGCGGTGGCAGACGCCGGGCTGACCCTGGACGAGATCGACGGGCTGTCCACCTATCCGAGCCGGATGGGATCGCCCGGTTTCTCTGAGGGCGGCATCGGCCCGCTGACCGAGGCGCTGCAGCTCCGGCCGACCTGGATCAACGGCGCGGGCGACACGCCCGGGCAGAGCGGTGCCATCGTCGCCGCCATGCTCGCGGTCGCGTCCGGGCTGTGCCGCCACGTGCTGTGCTTCCGAACCGTGTGGGAGTCGTCGTTCGCGGCCCTGGTCCGGGAGGGGAAGTGGGCGCAGCCGCCGTCGCGCGCGACCGGCATGACCGAGTACCTGGCCCCGTTCGGCGCGATGTCGGCCGCGAACTGGATCGCGGTGCAGGCGTCGCACTACTTCCACCGCTACGGCGGTGACCGCAGCATGCTGGGCTGGGTCGCCGTCAACGCCCGCGCCAACGCCGCCCGCAACCCCGAAGCGGTCTACCGCGAACCGTTCACCATCGACGACTACTTCGCGGCTCGCCTGGTGACCACGCCGTTCGGGCTGTACGACTGCGACGTGCCGGTCGACGGCGCCGTCGCGGTGGTCGTCTCCGCGATCGAGACCGTCGCCGACCGGCCGCGCCCGCCGGTCCTGGTCGAGGCGGCCGGCACCCAGATCCTGGAACGCCTGAGCTGGGACCAGGACACGCTCTCGCACGAGCCGCAGACCAAGGGGCCGTCCCGGCACCTGTGGAGCCGCACCGACCTGCGCCACGATGACGTCGACCTGGCACTGCTGTACGACGGCTTCACCTTCAACGCCGTCTCCTGGCTTGAATCGCTCGGGTTCTGCGAGCCGGGCGGCGCCCGCGACTTCATCGACGAGGGCCGCGGCATCGCCCTCGGCGGCCGCATGCCGGTGAACCCGCACGGCGGGCAGCTCTCGGCCGGCCGCCTGCACGGCTTCGGGCACGTCCGGGAGGCGATGCTGCAGCTGCGCGGCGAGGCGGCGGGCCGCCAGGTGCCGGACGCCCGCACCGCGGTGGTGACGACAGGGGGCGGCGCGCCCGGCGGCGCGCTGCTGTTGCGGCGTCCCTAGCGACGAAGAGGGAAGAAAGGACAACTGATGCTGCAGCCGATGCAGGGTGTGCGCGTCCTCGAGGTGGCCCAGTTCACGTTCGTGCCCGCGGCGGGCGCGGTCCTGGCGGACTGGGGAGCCGAGGTGATCAAGGTCGAGCACGCCGAGCGGGGCGACGGGCAGCGCGGCCTGACCACCGTCCTCGGGGTGGACGCGATCATGAAGGGGAGCAGCTTCTCCCCGATCTTCGAGGGGCCCAACCGGGGCAAGCGCAGCGTGGGCCTGTCGCTGGAGGTGCCGGAGGCCAGGGAGGTGCTTGACGAGCTGATCAAGCGCAGCGACGTCTTCCTCACCAACTTCCTCCCGGGGGCGCGGGCCAAGCTGCGCATCAACGTCGAGGACATCCGCAAGGTCAACCCCGACATCATCTACGTCCGCGGTTCCGGCTTCGGCGCGCGCGGCCCCGAGGCGAACAAGGGCGGCTACGACATGACCGCCTTCTGGGCGCGGGGCGGCAGCGGGGCCGGGGCCACGCCGGCCGGCGCGGACCGGCTGTCCCCGATGCCGGCCGGCGGGTACGGCGACAACCTCGGCGGCATGACCATCGCGGGCGGTATCGCCGCCGCCCTATACGCGCGCGCCACCACCGGCGAGACCTCCGTCATCGACGTGTCGCTGATCGGCGTCGGCGCGTGGGCGACCCAGTTCACGGCCAACCTGGCGCTGCAGGCGGGGGGAGTGCCGCCGCGGCCGCCGATGCCGCGGCACGGCTCGGCCAGGAACCCGCTGATCGGCCCGTACCGGACATCGGACGACCGGTGGATCCTGTTCTCGATGCTGCAGCCCGGCCGCTACTGGCCCGAGTTCTGCGAGGTGAGTGGTCATCCCGAGCTGATCGCCGACGAGCGGTTCAGCACCGTGGAAAAGCTGATGGCCAACGCGCCCGCGGCGGGCGAGCTGGTGGCGGGCATCATGGCCGAGAAGACGTTCGACGAGTGGCTGGAGATCCTGGCCAACGTCGAGGGCCAGTGGGCCACCGTGCAGGACTCCTGGGGCGTCGCCAACGACGTGTCGCTGCGCGCGAACGGCATGATCGCCAGCTTCGACGACGCCGACGGCGTCCGACGCGAACTGATCACCAACCCCGTCCAGTTCGACGAGACCCCGGCCGCGCTGCGGCGCGGTCCGCTGTTCGCCGAGCACACCGACGAGGTGCTGCGTGAGCTGGGGCTCACCGACGAGCAGCTGGTCGAGCTGAAGATCGCCGGCGCGATCACCTGACCGGGACCGAACCGGACGCGGCCGGGCGACGGCTACCCGTCCGCCCACTGCGTCGTTCGCGCGGGTCCCCCGAACCGGTGCGCCCACCAGGGCGGGATGCGCTTGGGGCGGGGAACCGGCAGCGACTCCGCTCCCAGTTCGGCCAGGAAGCTCCGCCATTCCTCAGCTTCCTCCAGGCCCATGTAGGCGGAGCCGCCCGAGCCGCCCTCGGCGGCGACGAAACCGTAGAGGGTGTATCCCTGCGGCCCGGCCGCGAACGGGCCGAAGACGTCGCCGTACTCGAGCATGATGTGGGTTCCGGCCGGGTACCTGACGCCTTCCCGGTTGCGGAGCTCGCCCTCCAGGATGAACACCGGGTGATCCCCGTGGTGCCCGTGCGGCGGAGAGAGCGCACCCGGGTCCCACTTGTTCCAGAACGCCAGGTAGCGCGGCGACATCTCGATCCACTTCTCCCAGATCGAGGCGGTCCGGCCGTCGGCGTACCGGAAACGGGACATCTCCTCCGCGGGCACGTCGTCGAGGTGCCTGATGATCGGACCACCGTGCATGGCCGCCTCCTTGTGTTCGCGAAGTCATGGGCTCTATAATATAACTAATAATATCAGGTGAACTAAACGTTAGATAGAAATGATTACTGGAGCATGCGATGGGGCCTGCGACGGAAGTACTGATGCCAGAAGGCGGCGGACCGCACCCGGCCGTGGTGCTCGGCGCCGAGGCCTACGGCGTGAACAATTTCATTCGCGGTATCCAGGAAAAGCTGGTCGGCCTCGGATACGCGGTCGCGGTGCCCGATTACTATCACGGCAATGGCCCGGCCGAGTCGGAGAACTATGATGATTTCACCGAGGTGAAACGGCACATCGGCCGGCTGGATTTCACCGGCGGGGCCCGTGATCTCGCGGGAACGGTCAACGCGCTGCGGGCGATGCCGGGTATCGATCCCCGGCGGGTCGCAGTCTGGGGCTACTGCACCGGCGGAACCCTCGCCTGGCTGGCCGCGTGCCTGCGCGGCGACCTGGCGGCGGCGGTTCTGTTCTTTCCCAGCCAGCCGGTGTTCGCGGAGCTTAGTCCGGCCAGGCCCGTGCATCCGATGGACTTGCTCTGGCAGCTGACCTGCCCGGCGCTCTTCTTGTACGGCGACCAGGACAAACTCATGCCTTCCGATGTCCCGGCAGACTTGCGCGCCCGGATCGATTACTGGCGGGTCAACGCCCAAGTCAAAATGTACCCGGGGGCCGGCCATTCATTTACCTCTCCGCGTGGACCCATGCGCAATGCGGAGGCAGACCGGGCTGCCTGGAATGACGCCATAACGTTTCTCTCCGAGCAAATGGGAGCATGATCTCATGAACGAGCCGTTTTTCCACGTCGGGATCCTGGTCAGGGACGTCGAGGCCGCCCGCGCTGACTTCACCGCCAGGCTCGGGGTGGAATTCGAGCCGGTACACAGTCAGAAGGTCGCCACCGGCGAGACGACCAGGTTCTGCTACTCGCTCCAGGGCCCGCCGTACCTGGAGCTGGTGGAGATGACCGGTACCGGGAGCTGGTCACCGGAGCAGCCAGAGGGCTTCCACCACATCGGCATCTCCGACCCGAGCGTGCCCGCCCGCTGCACCGCCTTCGGCGACGGAGTGGACCTGATCGCGCCCGGTGACGACGGCTCGCCGCGGGTGGTCCTCACCCCGGCCGGTGCGCTGCACGGCGTGCGCGTCGAGTACTTCAACGCGGCGGTCGCGACCCAGTTCCTCGGGTACCTGCGCAGCCGGACCGTCGGCTAGCCACAGGGCCACAGGGGGAGCAGCGGAGCATGCGGAGCCTTGCTGGCCTCCCGTCGACGAGGAGTCTCGCGGCATGGTTACCTTGACCCCGGTGGAAGACGATGATCTCGAAGAAGCGCTGTACGCGCGGATGCGGTGGAACGCGCCGCTGTCGGTGGAGCACGCCGAACTTCTGATGGACCGGCTGGACGTGCGGCCGGGAGCCCACGTCGCCGACCTGGGCTGCGGCTGGGGTGAACTCCTGCTGCGGGTCGTCGCCCGCGCCGGCCAGGCCACTGGTACCGGCGTGGACACCGATGCCGGCGCGCTAAGCCGCGCCGGACGCCTCGCCGCGGAGCGTCACCTCGACGGGCAGGTTCAGTTCACGGAGGCCGACGTCTCGGGGTGGAATGGCACGGCGGACCGGGTACTGTGCGTTGGCGCGTCCCACGCCCTAGGCGGCACCGCCGCCGCGCTGGACGCGCTGGCCGGGGTCGTGCCGGCCGGAGGCCGGCTGCTGTTCGGAGACTGCTATTGGGAAACAGCGCCCTCGGCGGCGGCGACGGAGATGTTCGGCGAACAGGTGCTGCCCCTGGCGGGCTTGCTGGAGGCCTGCCGGTCTGCGGGCTGGCGGGTCATCCACATGAGCGTCGCCAGCCAGCTGGAATGGGACGACTTCGAGTCCACGTTCTGCGCTGGCCGTCAGGAGTGGCTGCTCGCGCACGCCGCGGACCCGCGCGCCGCTGACGTGCGCGAGTGGCTAGATGCCCGCGAACGTCAGTACGTCGAGGTGTACCGGGGCGTCCTCGGGTTCGCTTACCTCGTCCTCGCGCACTAAGGGTCTGGGGGAATGAGCAGGAGCTCGCCCGTCATTGTCCCGCAAGACCCTCCACCTGCACGAAGTTGCGGAAGAGATCACTCAACGATCGCATGCCACGACTGTGCGGCCGGCTGATCAGGCGGTCCAGCGCAGATCCCGCCAAACGGAATCCGTACCGCGGCGTTACCGCGCTCTTGACAGCCCGGCTTGGGGCGCGGATTATCAATAGAATACTGATTAATCTAATTTTCATCTGACTTCAGTGAGGGGGCGTAGGCTGTGTCGATGACATCGATCGTCGAGGGCGCAGGGCCCCGGGTACCCGCGACGCGGCGGACGCGCGATGAGGAGGGCGGCGACCGGCCGCCCCCGGAGCACACCGTCCTGGGGCGGAGCGCGTCCATCATGGAGGCGTTCAACGGCCGTCAGCAGGTGCTGAGCCTGGCCGACCTGAACAAGCGCACGCGGCTGCCGAAGTCGACCCTGCACCGCCTGGTTGATCAGCTGTGCCAGGTCGGCTGGCTGGAACGCGACCACGGCGGCTACCGCGTCGGACTGCGGATGTTCGAGCTCGGCACGCTCGCGGTCGAAGGGAACCGGCTCCACGAGGCAGCGTTCCCGCACCTGCAAGCGCTCGCGTCGCGCACTGGGCTGGCCGCCCAGCTCGCTATCCTCGACCATGCCGAAGTGGTGTACCTGGAACGGATCGTGGTGGGTCCGATCCGGCTGCCGACCCGGCGCGGCGGCCGCAAGCCCGCTTACTGCACCGCGCTCGGCAAGGCGATGGCGGCGTACGACGACGAGGCCATGCACGCGGTGATCGCCGCCCCGATGCCGCGGAAGACGCCGAAGACGATCACCGAGCCGGTCGCCCTCTGGACCGAGCTCAAGCGGGTCCGCGAAGCCGGGGTCGCGTTCGACCGCGGTGAGGCCTACGCCGAGCTGGTGTGCGTCGCCGCGCCGATCCGCAGCTCCGGGCAGGCGATCGCGGCGGTCTCGGTCACCGGGCCGGCCGGCCGGATGCAGTGGAGCGTGATGGCCGAGGCGGTGCGCGGCACGGCCGCCGCGATCTGGAACGCCAACCTTATCCTCCGGGGCGCCGGCGCCACCCGGCGGTTAACGCCTGGCCCGCCGGGCGACTAGCCGCCGCGGGGGAACCCGACCACTACCGTCCGCGGCGGAGACGTCAACGCGCAGTTCCCGGCGCACGCTGTCCCGCACGCTCACCCGCACGGCCGGCTCCAGGCGATCGGCACGCTGTCCGGCCCCGAGCTGCGGCCGACCTCGAAGATGGCCGCCCCGTCGGCCAGCCGGTAGTCGGGGATGCGCTTGTGCCACTCCTCGAGGGCGATGACCAGCTCGTGGCGGGCCAGGTGGGAGCCGAGGCACCGGTGCGGGCCGGCGCCGAAGGCGATGTGGTTGTTCGGCTTGCGGTCGATCCTGATGCCCGCGCCGCCGGAGAACGCGCTTGAGTCACGCGTCGCCGCCCTGATCGGCAGCTGCACCATCGATCCGGCCGCGATCGGGCAGCCGGCCACCTCGATGTCCTTCTTGACCTTGCGGGCCGGGATGGTGAAGGCGTAGACGCGCAAGATCTCCTCGATCGCGGCCGGGATGAGCGACGGGTCGGCCACGATCCGCTGCCGGTCCTCCGGATGCGTGGCGAAGTGGTACACCGCGTAGCCGAACGCGGCCGCCACCGTGTCGAGACCCGCCATGAACATGAAGAAGCAGTAGGACGTCACCTCGTCGTCGGTGACCGGGCGCCCGCCGATCTCGAAGCCGATCGCCTGGCTGATCAGGTCGTCGCCCGGCTGCGCGCGGCGCTCGGCGATGACGGTCCGGAAGTAGCCGGACACCGCCGCCATCGCCGTCATCCGGTTGGCCTCGATCTCCTCCACTGTCGACCCGTCGGAGTGCAGGATGTTGGCCTCCCAGTCCATGAACCGCGGCAGGTGCCCCGGCGGCAGGCCCATCAGCCCGAGGAAGATGGTGGTCGGGTAGTAGAACGAGAAGTCGGCGATCACGTCGCACTCGCCGCGGCCGGCGAGCGCGCCGATCAGCTCGGCCGCCCAGCCCCGGATCCGGTCGTCGAGGGCCGTGATGGCCTTGGGCGAGAACGCGGGGCCGAGCAGCCGCCGCCACTGCCGGTGCTCGTCGCCGCCGAGCATGTGCGGGATCCAGCGGTAGCTGGGGCCGGGTTCGAACACGGTGACGGCGTCGGTGGTGAACGTCTCCGGGTCCTGGTAGGCGCCGAGGATGTCCTCGTACCGGGTGAGCACGTAGTAGCCGTCGGCGAAGGTGTTCCGCACCACCGGCGCGTCGGCCCGCAGCTGGTCGAAAAACGCCGCCCATTCGCCGATCGGCCGCCGCTCGTGCGGGGAGTAGCTCAGCACCGGGCAGCCGCTGTCCGGCGAGCTCGTGGCATCCATGCGTGTTCCCTCCGGTCCGCTGTCAGTCGTCGGTCTTGAGGCCCAGCGCGGCCAGCTCACGCTCGGCGAAGAAGACCCGGCCGGTGTACTCGAGCGGGTTCTCGCACGCCGCGAAGTAGGCCAGGATCCGGGCCGGGACGTCCATCGAAACCATCTTCGCGTCCTGCCGGTCCCCGAGCTCGGTGTTCGCCTCCGAGCTCTCGGTGGCCACCCACCCGGGCATGACGCTCATGACGAACACGTTCTTGGCCACCAGCTGCGGTGCGAGGACGTTAGACATCCGGTCGAGCGCCCGCTTGCTGGCGAAGTAGGCCGGCGACCACAAGGCCGGGATGTCCATGCTGGCGCCCGGGGCCGGGA
The DNA here is from genome assembly GCA_963771985.1 of uncultured Actinomycetota bacterium. Classification (GTDB taxonomy): domain Bacteria; phylum Actinomycetota; class Actinomycetes; order Streptosporangiales; family Streptosporangiaceae; genus Trebonia. The sequence continues at coordinate 48,124 of CAVYVO010000002.1, forward strand.
TTCCCCCCGTGCTGTCGCCGTGGTAGTACCGGATGCTGGACGCGGGGTGCGGCTCTTCCATCAGGCGGTGCGCTTCCGCGCTGCCTGTGGTGACGTTGAGGATCCGCCCGCCGCCGCGCGACTCCATGCTCGGCACCACCAGCTGGGCCAGGGTGAACGGCGCGTGCACGTTGACGGCGAAGTGGTGCAGCCAGTCCGCCCGGGGCATCTCGAGCAGTGGTGCAGCCCAGTTGTAGCCGACGGTCACGGCGGCGTTGTTGACGAGGATATCGACGCCGCCGAACCGGTCGACGGCGGTGCGGACGACCTGTTCCAGGTGCTCCTCGTTCGACAGGTCCGCGGCGACCGCGACCGCCTCGCCGCCGAGGGACTCGATCTCCTTGACCGTCTGCCCGATGGTGCCGGGCAGCTCGCTCTGGGAAGCCTCGACCGTGCGGGCGGTCACCACAAGCCGCGCTCCGCGACGGGCCAGCGCGATCGCGGTGCGCTTGCCGATGCCGCGGCTGGAGCCGGTGACGATCGCTACCTTGCCGGACAGGTCTTCTTCCTTCTGGCGTTGCATGGACTCTCCCGGTACCGTCATTGAACCGTGATAGCGCGTTCCGGGCACGCGGCCGCGCCCTCGCGGGCCGTCTCTTCGGCCCCGGCGGGCACCTCGAACTCCGGCCGGAGCGCGTAGCCGCTGTCGTCGATCTGGAACAGCTCCGGATCGGTCGCGTAGCACCGGGCGTGCCCGGAGCACTTGGTCAGGTCGATGACCGCTTTCATGACGTTCCCTTTCGGTTAGAACACAGGCAGCTGCGGGCGCAGCTTCGCGTAGCCGCCCGCGTCGACGCGCATCTGCATCCCGGTGACGTACTTGGACTCGTCGCTGAGCAGGAAAACCACCGTGTCGGCGATGTCTTCCGGCTCGACGTAGGGGTCGCCGGTGGCGGTCATGGCCGGGAAGGCCGGCAGCACGTCCTCCAGGGTGGGGGCAGCCAGGTCGGGCCGGAACGTCTTGTACATGACGTCGTTGTGCATCAGGTCGGTGTTGACGTTGGTCGGGTGGACCGCGTTGGCGCGGATGCCCTTGGGTGCCAGCACCACCGAGAGGTCATGGACCAGGGAGGCGACCGCACGCTTGGCCCAGGAGTAGCCGAGGCCCCCCGATCCCTTGGCCGCGCTGTCGAGCGTGCCCGGGATGAGCGCGGCCAGGCTGCCGGTGGCCACGATCGAACCGCCGCGGGTGAGGTGCGGCAGCGCGACGTCCACGGCGTTGAAGACGCCACCGAAGTCGACCGCGATCGCGTCGATGAACGCCCGCGGCTCGGTCGTGCCGAGCGGGCAGATGCCCGCCTGCGCCACCACGCCGTCCAGCCGGCCGAACCGCGCGATGCCCTCGTCGACGGCGGCGGCCAGGGCCGCCCGGTCACGGACGTCGGCCACCCGGGTCACGGCCTGCCCGCCGTGCTTCTCCACCAGGCTCGCGGTCTCGGACAGATCCTCCCTGGTCGCCATCGGGTAGCTGTTGGACGCGATGTCGGCGCAGATGTCGACCGCGATGACGTGGCCGCCCTCCTCGGCGACCCGGACGGCGTGCGCGCGTCCCTGCCCGCGGGCGGCCCCGGTGATGAAGACGACCTTGCCGTCCAAGCGTCCCATTGGCCTGCATCCTCCCTCGTTCCTCGCGACGCCGGGTGACTTGCACCTGGCTGTGGGCTGAGCCACAATCAATTAGATTAATCAGTAATCCGATCTCACTGAAGAGGGCGACGCGGATGACTTCGCTGACGTACCGGCTCTACATCGACGGGACGTGGCAGGACAGCGAGGGCGACGCGGTCCTCACCGTGCTGAACCCGGCCACCGAGGAAGCCATCGGCACCGTCCCCGACGGCACCGCCAGTGACGTGGACCGGGCCGTCGCCGCCGCCCGGCGGGCCTTCGACGAGGGCCCCTGGCCGACCCTGAGCCCGCGCGAACGGTCGGCGGTCATGCTCCGGATGGCGGATGCGATGGAGCGCCGGGCGGGCGAGCTCAAGGAGCTCGCGGTGCGTGAGGCCGGGGCGACCCGGGCGCTGGCCAACACCCTCCAGGTGAACATCCCGCTGCTGCACTTCCGGGACATGGCCGAGCGGGTCCTGCTGCAGTTCCCGTTCGAGAAGCCGATGCCGCCGACGGTGGGGCCGACCCTGGCGCAGGGTGTGGTCCGCCGCGAGCCCTACGGGGTGGCCGCGCTGATCTCCGCCTACAACTTCCCGCTGTTCCTCAACATCCTCAAGCTCGCGCCGGCCCTGGCGGCGGGCTGCACGGTGGTGCTCAAGCCGGCTCCCACCACTCCGCTGGCGGCGTTCGTCCTGGGTGAGATGGCCGACGAGGCGGGATTGCCGCCCGGCGTGCTCAACATCGTCACAGGCGACGTCGCCGCCGGGCAAGCGCTGACCACCCACCCCGGCGTCAACATCGTCAGCTTTACCGGCTCCGACGCGGTCGGGCGGCTGGTGTACTCGCAGGCCGCGCCGTCGCTGAAGAAGGTCGTGCTCGAGCTGGGCGGCAAGTCGGCCAACATCATCACCGCCGACGCCGAGCTGGAGCGGGTCGTCCCGACCGTGATGTTCGCGATGACCACCCACGCCGGGCAGGGCTGCTCGCTGCTGACCAGGACCCTGGTGCACCGCTCGCGCCTGGATGAGCTGGTCAGCCTGGTCAAGGCGGCGCTGGACCAGGTCAAGGTGGGGAACCCGGCTGACCCCGACGTCACTATGGGGCCGCTGATCAGCGCGGCCCAGCGGGCGAAGGTCGAGGGCCTGATCCGCACCGGCCAGCAGGAGGGCGCGCAGATCGCGTACGGCGGCGGCCGCCCGGCGGGCCTGGACAAGGGCTTCTTTGTCGAGCCGACCCTGTTCGTCGACGTCGACAACGCGATGACGATCGCCAGGAAGGAGTTCTTCGGCCCGGTCGGCGTGGTCATCGGGTTCGACGACGACGACGAGGCGGTGCGGCTGGCCAACGACAGCGAGTTCGGCCTCGGCGGCGGCGTCTGGGCCAGGGACCCGGTGCGCGCCTACGAGATCGCCAAGCGGGTTCGTGCCGGGATGGTGTACGTCAACGGCGGCGGCGCCGGCTCGAGCCCGCACACCGCCTTCGGCGGGTACAAGCAGAGCGGGCTCGGCCTGGAACGCGGCGAGTACGGCCTGGATGAGTTCCTGCTGTCCAAGAGCATCATCTGGAGCGCCCGCTGAGCGGCGGGCTCCCTGACCGGCGGGCGGGCTGATGGAGCTGATCGGGACGAACCCCAGGACCCTGGCGGTCATCACCGGGGCGTACGGCGGGACCGGCCGGGCGGTGGCCCGGCGGCTTGGCGCGCGCTACCGGCTGGTGCTGGCCGGGCGTGACCAGCTCAGGATCGCCCGGCTGCGGGAGGACCTGGAGGAGGAGGGGTATGACGTCGCGGCCGCGGTGACCGCCGACGTCACCAGCGAGCGGAGCGTGGCGGCGCTGGCGGCCGCCGCGGCCGAGGCCGGCGTCCTGGGCGCGGTGGTGCACACGGCCGGGTTGTCTCCGGTCCAGGCACCCTGGGAAACCGTGGTGTCGGTCAACCTCACCGGCACCGCACTGCTGCTTGACGCGTTCGGCCCGCTCGCCAAGCCCGGCAGCGTCGCGGTGTGCATCGGGTCGTCGGCGGCGTACACGATTCCCGTCTCCCCGGCGGTCGAGGCCCTGCTCGACGACCCCCTCGCCACCGACCTGATTCCCAAGCTCGAGGCTCTGCTGCGGGAAACCGGCAGCGAGCAGGCAGGCTACGGCTTCGCCGTGCGCGCCTACGGCGCCTCCAAGCGGGGAATGCTGCGGCTGGTCGAACGGACAGCGGTGGAGTGGGCCAGGCGCGGCGCCCGCGTCGTGTCGGTGTCGCCCGGTCCCACCCTTACCCCCATGGGCCGCGCCGAGCTGGCGGCGAACCCGCTGGCGGTCGCCGCGGCCAGCGCGACCCCGCTGGGGCCGGTCGGCCTGCCGGCCGACATCGCGGCGGCCATCGACTTCCTCGCGTCGGACAGCGCGGGCTACATCACCGGCTGCGACCTGCGCGTCGACGGCGGCACGGTCGCGGCCCGGCTGCATCCGGCCCGCCCCCCCAGCTAGCCCGGCCCTGCTAGCTAGCCCGGCCCTGCTAGCTAGCCCGGCCCTGCCAGCCAGCCGAACGCCAGCCAGCCCAGACAAGAAGGAGCCCGCCATGGCAACGGAAACCCCGCGCCGGTTCGAGGGAAAAGTCGCCTTCATCACCGGGGCCGCCCGCGGGCAGGGCCGGGCCGAGGCGGTGCGCCTCGCGGCCGAGGGGGCCGACATCATCGCGCTCGACATCTGCGCCGACCTGCCCACCACCAGCTACCCTGGGCCGGCCCCGGCCGACCTGGCGGAAACGGCCCGGCTGGTGGAGAAGTACGACCGGCGGATCGTCACTAGCATCACCGACGTCCGCGACTACGACGGGGTGCGGGCGGCGGTCGAGCGCGGCGTGGCCGAACTCGGCCGCCTCGACGTGGTGGTGGCCAACGCCGGGATGACCTCGTGCGCCCCCGCCTGGGAGATCCCGCTTGAGAACTGGGACGCCACCATCGGCATCTGCCTGACCGGCGCGTATTACACGGCCAGGGCGGCCATCCCGATCATGATCGAGCAGGGCACCGGTGGCGTCATCGTGTTCACCAGCTCGGTGGCCGGGCTGGTCGGCCTGCCGCTGCTTGCCGACTACGTCGCGGCCAAGCACGGCGTCACCGGCCTGGCCAAGACCCTGGCCAACGAGCTCGGCAAGTACCGCATCCGGGTGAACACGGTCCACCCGCACGGAGTGAACACCGACCTCAAACCGGGCCTGCGGGAACGGCTGGACGGCGACCCCGAGCTCGGGCCGCTGTTCATGGGCGCGCTGCCCGACCCGGTGAGCGAGCCCGAGGACATCGCCGCCGCCGTCGCCTGGCTCGCCTCGGACGAGGCCCGGCACGTCACCGGCATCCAGCTTCCGGTCGACCTCGGCCGGACCAACCGGTAAAGGATCACCATGGGCAGCATTTACTACGCGGAGAAGCTCGACGTGCCGGCCGACGTGGCGTGGGACTACCTCGACCGCTTCACCCGGGCGGAGGTGCTCCCCTTCTCATCCTCGGTGTCCGGGCGCCGCGAGGGCGAGTACCGGGTGATCACCATGCCCGGCGGACAGGAGATCAGGGAGCGGAACGTGACCGTCGACCCGGTCCGCCGCCGCACGTCCTACACCATCCAGGGGCGGGGCGGGGCCGAGCACCATCACGCCGAGATGCGGGTCGACGTGGGTGCCGACGACACGGTGACGCTGGTCTGGGTCACCGATTACCTGCCGCACGAGCTCGCGGAGCAGCGGGCCGCGGGCTACGCGGTGCTCTTCGCCGAGTTGGTCACGGCCGTGAACGCGCACGGCAAGGCGGCAGGCGGGGACCAGCCCTGACCGGGGTCGACCCCGCCTGCCGCCCGGCCGGCTACGGGGCCGCGACCGGGATCGCCAGCGACTTGGACTCGAGGAACTCCTCGAGCCCGGCGGCGCCCATCTCCCGCCCGACGCCCGACTGCTTGTATCCGCCGAACGGCACGTCGGGGCCGAACCAGGCGCCGCCGTTGACGCCGACGGTGCCGGTCCTGATCCGCCGCGCGACCGCGAGCGCGCGCTCCTCGGAAGCGCTGAACACGGCGCCGGACAGGCCGTAGATCGAGTTGTTGGCGATCCGCACGGCGTCATCGTCACCGTCGTGCGGGATGATCACCAGCACCGGGCCGAACACCTCTTCCTGCGCGATCTCGCTGTCCGGGTCCACGTTGACAAGCAGCGTCGGGAGGTAGAAGAAGCCTGGGCCGTCCACCTTCTCGCCGCCGGTCACCAGCGTCGCCCCGGCTTCGACCGCCCGCTTGACCAGGCCGTCGACCTTGTCCCGCTGCCGCTCGCTGATCAGCGGGCCCATGAAGTTGTTCTGGTCGGCCGGGTCGCCGTAGGTCACCCGGCCGAGCCCGGCGGCGACCTGCTCGACGATCGCGTCGTGCTGGGCGCGCGGCACCAGCATCCGGGTCGGGATCGCGCACCCCTGCCCGGCGTGCGAGCAGGTCGCGAACGCCGCGGTCGCCAGCGGTGCGGCGAGGTCGGCGTCGTCCAGCACGACCAGGGCGGACTTGCCGCCGAGTTCGAGGAAGACGCGCTTGACGGTGGCGCTGGCGGCGGCCATGATCCGGCGGCCGGTCGCGGTCGAGCCGGTGAACGTGACCGCGTTGACGTCGGGCGAGGTGGTGAGCGCCTCGCCGACGGCCACGTCGGAGGAGGACAGCACGTTGACCACGCCCGGGGGGATATCGGTGTGCTCGGCGATCAGCTCGCCCAGCGCCAGCGTGATCAGCGGCGTGTCGGGCGCGGCCTTGAGCACCACCGTGCAGCCGGCCGCGAGGGCGGGCGACAGCTTGGCCAGCGCCAGCTGGGTCGGGTAGTTGTAGCCGATGATCGCGGCGACGACCCCGGCCGCCTCCTTCTCCACCCACCGGCGGTGCTGCTGGCCCCGGTACTCAAACAGCCCCAGGCCCTCGGTCAGCGGATAGCCAGGCAGCAGATCAGCGTAGTACCGGACGATCTCGACCGGCCCGTCGAGCTGTGCCCCGTAGGTGATCACCCGGGGGGCGCCGACATCGGCGATCGTCAGCTCGCGCAGCTCCTCCTTGTGCTCGGTCAGCACCCGGTGCAGCTGGTCCAGGCACCGGGCCCGGAACGCGACGTCCGCCGGCCAGCTGGTCGTGTCGAACGCGCGGCGGGCGGCGGCGACGGCGGCCTTCGCGTCGTCGACCGACGCGTCCGGGGCGTGGTCGAGCACCTGGCCGGTGGCCGGGTTGACCGACGGGTAGGTCCGGTCGGCGGCGACCAGCTTCCCGTCGATGAGCATGCGGTACATCGGTGTTCTCCTTCGGCGCCGGCGGGAGGACTTCCCTAAGAGTAATATCAGAGTACTATTCGTTCTTGAAATAATGATTGCCCCAATGGAACCCAGGAAGGTGCACAGATGGGACGCGTCCAAGGCAAGGTCGCCTTTGTCACCGGGGCCGGCCGTGGCCAGGGCCGCAGCCACGCGGTACGGCTCGCGGAGGAAGGCGCGGACATCATCGCCGTCGACCTGTGTCATGACATCGACAGCCTCGCCTACTCGCTGTCCACCCCGGACGACCTGAAGGAGACCGCCCGGCTGGTCGAGGCGCAGGACCGCCGGGTGGTCGCGGTCCAGGCCGACGTGCGCGAGCGGGCGCGGCTGCAGGAGGCCATCGAGCGCGGCATCGCCGAGCTCGGCAAGCTCGACATCGTGGTGGCGCAGGCCGGCATCATCGGCCAGAAGGGCGACCCGCCGCTGCAGGCATGGACCGACGTCATCGACACTAACCTGCTCGGCGTCATCAACGCCGTCCACGCGGCGCTGCCGCACCTGTCGGCGGGCGCCTCGGTCATCGCCACCGGCTCGACCGCCGCTTACATGCAGACGCTGCCCATGCGGCAGGTCGGCACCGACTCCGGCGGTATCGCCTACATGGTGGCCAAGCGGATGCTGTCAAGCTACATGCACGACCTCGCCCGCGAGCTGGCGCCGCGGCAGATCCGGGCCAACGTTGTGCACCCCACCAACGTCAACACGGACATGCTGCAAAGCGAGCCGATGTACCGCTCCTTCCGGCCCGACCTGGAGCACCCGACGCGGGAGGACGCGACGCCGGCGTTCCACGTGCAGCAGGCCATGCCGATCCCGTGGGTTGAGCCCGTCGACATCAGCAACGCCGTGCTGTTCCTCGCCTCCGACGAGGCCCGCTACGTCACCGGCATGCAGCTGCGGGTGGACGCGGGCGGCTACCTCAAGTGGTACGACTTCCACCAGTGAGAGTCAGCCGCTTCCGTTCGGAATAAAAAGAAGGGAAACCCGACGTGAAGGTGCACGTGGACCCGGAGCGGTGCCAGGGACACACGCTCTGCGCCATGATCGCCCCGGCGATTTTCACCCTCGACGACGTCGACGGGCACTCCACAGCCATCGACGGCGAGGTCCCGGCGGACCTGGAGGCCAAGGCGGCCGAGGCGATCCGCTCGTGTCCGGAACAAGCCATCTCGGTCATCCCCTAGCCGGCAGGAGGCACGCGCATGACCACGGAACCCGTCACCGGCGAGGACACCGAACGGAAGAAGAACCGCTACCATTTTGACCGGCACACGCCCGAGTACCGGCAGCAGTTCTCCGACATCACCGCCGAGATGCTCCAGAAGTGCCCGGTCGCGTGGAGCGACACCTACGGCGGGCACTGGGTCGCCGCCGGGCACGGCGAGGTGTTCGAGCTGGCCCGGTCGGCCGAGTACCTGTCCAACGACCACGACCCGGCCCGCGAGCGGCGGGGCTACAAGGGCATCTCGATCCCGGCCCCGGACGTGGGGTTCCGCGGCGGATTCCTGGAGATGGACCCGCCTGAGCAGCGGCACTACCGGCAGCTGCTCAACCCGTACCTGTCGCCGGCCGCGGTGGCCCGGTGGACCCCGCTGGTGGACGAGATCGTGCGCGCCAGCCTCAACGAGAAGATCGAGACCGGCCGGATCGACTTCGTCGACGACCTCGCCAACATCGTGCCCGCCGTGCTCACCCTCGCCATGCTCGGGGTGCCGCTGAAGAACTGGGACATCTACGTCGAGCCGGTGCACGCCTCGGTCTACACCCCGCCCAACTCGCCCGACATGGCGCGCATCCAGGCGAGCCGGATCGCCATGCGCGACGACATGGCCGCCCAGCTCGAGCAGATCAGGGCGAACCCCCGGCCCGGCCTGATCAGCGCGCTCGCGCAGGCGGAGATCAACGGCACCGTGCCGCCGGACTTCGAGCTGCTCGGGGTGATCTCGCTGCTCATCGGAGGAGGGTTCGACACCACCACCGCGCTGACGTCGCGTGCCCTGGAGTGGCTTTCCGAGCATCCATCGGAACGGGAGCGGCTGTCTCGCGACCGTGCCACCCTGCTCGACTCCGCGACGGAGGAGTTCCTGCGCTACTTCACCCCGGCGCCCGGTGACGGACGCACCATCTCCGCCGACTGCGAGCTCGCGGGCCAGCAGTTCAAGGAGGGGGAGCGGATCTGGCTGTCGTGGGCGATGTCCAACCGCGACCCCGCGGTCTTTCCCCACCCCAACGAGGTCGACCTGGCCCGCACCGGCAACCGGCACCACAGCTTCGGGCTCGGCATCCACCGCTGCATCGGGTCCAACGTGGCCCGCATGGTGTTCAAGCGGATGGTCACCGCGGTGCTGGACCGGATGCCCGATTACGTCTGCGACCCCGCGGGCGCCGAGCACTACCAGACGATCGGCATCATCCAGGGCATGAAGCACCTGCCCGCCACCTTCGCCCCCGGCCCCCGGATCGGTGACGGGCTTGACGAAACCATCGCCCGGATGCAGGTGATGGTGGACGAGCAGCGGCTGGCGGACCCGGTCACCGTCCGCAAGGGAGCGGCCAGTATCAAGTAGCGGCCGCCCGGCGCCTTCCGGATCCTGGCACACCCCCGACGCGGGCTAGCGCGTCGGGGGTGTTTCGCTATAAGGTCAGATCAGCTAACTATTAATGACAATCTCTTAAGTTAGCTTGGACTGGAGACCGGGGTTCGGGCCAGACAGGAGCAGCCGATGACGGTCATGCCGATCGAGCGGGGCAAGATACGCGAGTACGCGACGGCGACCGCGGCGGCCCGCCCGGCGTACCTGGACGACCCCAAGGCGCCGGTCCCGCCCACGTTCCTGGCGGCCGTCGTGTTCTGGACGCCGATCGGCGAGACGCTGCGGTCACCGGAGGTGCTGCGGGCCTGCGCGGACGCCGGGGTGACGGCCGACCTGGGCAGCCTGCTCTCGCTTGAGCAGGAGTACGTCTACCCCGGTCCGCTGCCGCGGGCCGGGGAGACGCTGCGCACCGCCGAGCGGCTGACCGACATCCAGGTGAAGCGGACCAGGGACGGCCGGGCGATGGTCGTGGTCCGGTTCACCGTCTCCTTCCATCACGAGCACGGCGACCTGCGCGCGGAGTGCAACTACACGTCGGCCTACGTGCAGCGGGAGCGGCCATGATCGAGCTCGCCCCCGGCGCCTGGCTCCCCGAGCGCACGTTCGGGCCGGTCACGATGACCGACATCGTCCGCTACCAGGGAGCGAGCGGCGACCTGAACCCGATCCACCACGACGACGAGTTCGCCCGGGCGGCCGGGTTCCCGGCCGCGATCAGCGTGGGCATGCTCGGCGCCGGGTGGCTGGCCGCTTACTGCACCGAGCACCTGGGCGAGGAGACCGTCCGCCGCTTCCGCACCCGCTTTTCCGCGGTCGTCTACCGCGGCGACCGGCTCACCGCCTCGGCCGAGGTGGTCCGGCGGTTCGAGCAGGACCGGGAATCACGGGTGGAGCTGGCGGTCCGGCTGCGCAAAGACGACGGCTGCGTCGTCATCGACGGCACCGCCGAGTTCGCGGTCATGTGAGGAGAACAGTGCAGACGGGAACCAACGACCGCCCGGGTCTTCCGATCGCGCTGGTCATCGGCGGCGGCGGGATGGGCATGTCGGCCGCCGCTGGCCGGGCTCACCGTCATCGACCTGTCGACCACGCTGCCGGGAGCCCAGGCCACCCAGTTCCTGGCCGACGCGGGGGCCGACGTCATCCTGGTGGAGGGGCCGAAGGGCAGCCCGCTGCGGGCCGACCCCGGCTGGCCGGGGCTGCTGCGCGGCAAGCGCAGCATCGTGCTCGACCCGCACGCCGACGACGAGACGCTCGACGGGCTGCTGCGCCAGGCCGACGTCATGGTCACCACGATGCGGCCCGCCGCCGCCGCCCGGCTCGGGTTCACCGCCGAGCGGCTCACCGCGCGGTACCCGCGGCTGGTGGCCGCGATGATCACCGGCTGGGGAACCCGCGGCCCGTGGGCAGGCTACAAGGGCTACGAGGCCCTGATCATGGCCAAGACCGGCGTGCTGCACTCCAAGCGGCAGCTGACGCCTGGCCCGGACCCGGCCTACGTGTCGGTCCCGTACGCCTCCTACGCCGCCGGGCAGACCGCCGTGCAAGGCATCCTCGCCGCGCTGTTCGAACGGGAATCCAGCGGGCTCGGGCAGGTGGTAGAGGTGAACCTGGTATCCGGCGTCGGCGCCCTCGACACCTACAACTGGTTCTACGAGATGATCCTGCGCCGCTACCCGGACGCCTTCAAGCCGCTGGCCGATGCGTTCGACGACCAGGGGCGGCCGCAGTCCCGGCTGATGTACGCCCTGCTGGTCGCGGTCACCAAGGACGGCACCTGGCTGCAGTTCGCCCAGACGGCGCCCCGCCTCATGCAGGCCTGGCTGGAGGAACTGGGCCTGGCGGAGGAGGTGACCGACCCGAAGTGGGCGGGCTTCCCCGACCTGCCGACGCCGGAGCTGCGCCTCGAGTGGTGGGAGAAGATGCTCGCAAAGGTGGGCGAGCGGACGCTGGGGGAGTGGGAAGCGGTCTTCGCCCGGAACTCCAACGTATTCGGCGAGCAGTTCCGTACGCCCGACGACGCGCTCGCGCATCCGCAGATCGAGCACGAGGGCCGCGTCGTCACCGTGCAAGACCCGGACCTCGGCCCGGTACGGCAGCCCTCCACGCTGGTGCACGCGGGGGGCGCCCCCCTCACCGCCATCCGCAGCGCTCCCCGGCTGGGGGAGCACGCCGACGAGGTCCGCCGGCTGGCCGCCTCTCCCGGTCAACCCCCGCAATCATCACGACCATACGGAACGGAAGGTGGCGGTGCCCGGTCGGCTCACGGCTGCCCCCTGGCCGGAGTCACGGTGCTGGAGCTCGGCGGCATGTTCGCCGCCCCGTTCGGCGCGACCCTGCTGGCCGACCTGGGGGCCAGGGTGATCAAGGTCGAGCCGCTCGGCGGCGACAACATCCGCGATGTCATGGCCTTCCCCGAAGCGGGCGGGGGCAAGGTGCTGCAGGGCAAGGAGAGCATCGCGCTGAACATCCGCACTCCGGAGGGCCTGGCGATCGTGCACGAGTTCGCCCGGCGCTGCGATGTGGTGCTGCAGTGCTACCGGGCAGGCGTCGCGGCGCGGATCGGCATCGACGAGGCCACCCTCAGGGCGCTCAACCCCGGTCTGGTCTACCTCAACTCGCCCGGCTACGGCATCGACGGACCGTACGGCGGCAAGCCCGCCTACGCGCCGTCGATCGGCGCTGCCTCCGGGGTCTCGCTGACCGACGCCCCGCTCGGCGGGTCGCGCCCGGAAACCCGCGAGCAGCTGCTGAGCGGCGCCCGCAACCTCCGGGCGGGCGGCACCGTGCCGGCCGTCCAGTCCGACGGCATCGCCGCGCTCGGCGTGGGCTCTGCCCTCATGCTCGGCCTGTACGCCCGGCGCCGGGGGATCGCGCTGACCGGCCTGGTGACGACCATGCTCGGCACCGCCACCCAGGCGCTGATCAGCCGGAACACCAGCTACCAGGGCCGTCCGTGGCTGCCCCGGGTCGACGACGAGTTCCGCGGCCTCGGTCCGCTCTACCGGCTGTACCGGGCAGCGGACGGCTGGATGTTCCTGGCGGCCCCGGCCGAGCGGGAGTGGCCGGCGCTGGCCGCGGCCCTGGCGGGGTACGGCAGCCTGTCTGACCCGCGCTTCGCCACCCCGGCGGGCCGCGCGGCCAACGCCGGCGCGCTCGCCGAGGCGCTCGCGGCCATCTTCGCGACCCGCGGCAAGGACGAGTGGGAGGCGGAGCTGGCCGCCGCCGACGTGGGCTGCGTCGCCGTCGCCCAGGAGAACGCCGAGTGGCGGATGCAGGACGACGAGTTCTACCAGGCCGGCTACGCGGTCGACGCGGTCAGCCCGATCTTCGACTCCCACCGCCGACCGGCCCCGCTCAACCGCTTCTCCCGGTCCGCGACCAAGCCGGAGTCCGGCTGCCGCCTCGGGCAGCACACCGACGCGCTGCTGCGCGAGATTGGCTACGACGACGCGCGCGTCGCCAGCCTGCGCGAGCAGGACATCGTGCGGTGAAATCGTGCCGTGAAGGAGGGCGCATGGCGATCCCGGTTCCGGCCGGCCTGAGGCCGCGCGGCTCGGTGCTGTCCGCGCCGCCGCGCCGGGCAGGCTCCGTCCGGCGCACCACCACCATGGACTTCACCTGGCCGGACGGCCTGGCCGGGGACACGGTGCTTGACGGCCGGGGCCGTGACCTGCTGACCGGCGGCGACGGCACGGCGGCGGTGCTCGCCGAGGCCTCACTGGGCCTGGTCAGCGACCAGCGGCGGGTGATCAAGGAGATCAGGTCGGCGCCCGGCCTGCCCGGCCTGCCCGGCCTGGTCGGCGAGTCGGCCATGTCCGGCTTCCGGCGGCGGCTGGTAGCCGTCCCAGCCGCCCGGGCGGCCGCCGGGACACCGCTGTACCAACTGCTCGACGACATCCCCGGAGCCTCGCTGGTCTCCGGCGCAGCCTGGCAGCGCTGGTACGACATGGACCGCTACCTGGAGCTCAAGGCCGACGTCAGGCAGCGGATCATGACCGACGTCTGCACCGGCTATCAGCACGGCTCAAGCGCGCTGCAGCCGGACGGAACCCTCCGCTGGAGCCAGGACCGACAGCCCGCGGTGGACATCGACGCCGTCGACGACGACCTCGCATGGCACCGGCACGCCCGCCCCGAGGGTGTCACCATGCGGCGCGCGCGGCGGATCGACGTCTGGGTGGCCGGCCCGGTCATCCACGTGGACGCGTTCTTTCAGGACTCTTCGACGCTGCCCGCGGGCGGACGGCAGTCGATCCACGAGTACACCCTGACCGCGCAGGCCGACCGGGAAACGGGGACCGTGCGCACGGTGACCCCGGTGCCACGGGTGCTGCCCTACCACGAGTGCCCGCTGGCCGTCAGCAACGTCGCCGCCCTGGCCGGGCTGCCGCTGAGCGAGCTGCGCGGGGCGGTGCTTGAGCGGCTCAAGGGGCCCCTCGGCTGTACCCACCTCAACGACATGATGCGGGCGCTGGCCGACGTGCCGGACCTCGCCCGGCACCTTGCGGCCGCCGCCGGAGCCTAGGCGAACCGCGCGCCCCGCGAATGCCAGATCTTGGCCTGCTCGGCGCCCCACGGGGACGGCGGGTCGAAGTTGTAGCGCTTGATCGACTTGTGGCGGATCCGCCAGCCGTCAGGAGTCCTGACCACGGTGTCGCGGTACACGATGTCCGCCATCGACCCGCCCGGTGTCGGCAGCAGCGCCTTCGAGCGCACCACCACCTCGTCCGGCGACACGTCCTCGATGACATGGTTGACCAGCATGTGCTGGTAGGGGTGGGTCAGCACATCGCGGAACTGCCGGACGATCTCAGCCCGCCCGGCGATGGGGGCGAGCCCGGTGGGCGGCTGGGCCGACTGATCGCGGAAGTCGACCACCGCGTCCTCGGTGAACACCTGGTCGAAGCGGTCCCACTCGCGGTCGTCGATGAGGAAACCGTAAAGGACGACGACGGCCTGAATCGCGAGAATATCCTCGGCGGAGCGCGACGCCTGTCCCGGCTGGTTCACTGGTTTTTCCTCTCGACTGGAGTTCGATGAGGGCGATGCGCCAATTGACAGATGCGTCGCCGGCTCAGTGGTTGCAGCGTACGCCGCTGGTTGACCGGCTCGGCGACCTGCCGTTCCGCTGACCGGAATGAGCCGTTGACCGTGACAATTCTCGTTGGTTAATTTCGCCATAAAGAATTACGGTCGACCACTGGCCTGAATGCGATCGAGCGGCCTCATAAGGCGCTCAGACGGACCGCGCCCGTCTCCCCTGGTCGCCGGCTGGCCTTGCCTGGTTACCGAGAGGCCCCCGGCTCGTCACCGGTATCAGCCGTTGACCGCCGCCCTTGTTCGCGTCTATGTTGATACATGGAAGCCCGACTATCTGGTATCCAGGTAACTGCTCAAAGGAGAGGCCCTCCCTATGTTCAAAGAGTTCCTCGTCTCCGGTGACTGCCACATCATCGAGCCGCCCGACCTGTTCAAGACCCGGCTCCCGGTCAACATGCGCGACCGTGCGCTGTGGGAAGAGGAGTTCACCCTCGAGGAGCCGATCGTCCCGGGCGGTCACACCGAGTTCAGGAAGCTGCACACGATCGGCTTCGACGGCTGGACGGTGTTGAAGTACCGCCAGTTCCAGGGCCACGGGGGCACGACGCCCAACTGGAAGCCCGACGAGATCCTGGCCGACATGGATATGGAAAGCGTCGACGCGGCCGTGTTCTTTCCCAACCTGGCGCTGTTCGTCCTGTTCACCGACGACCACGAGCTCTCGATGGCCCACGCGCGGGCGTGGAATGACTGGATCGCCGAGACCTACCTGCAGTACAAGGCCAGGATGCGGCCGACCGCGGCCATCCCGCTGACCGACGTCCCGGACGCGGTGGCCGAGATCGAGCGGGTCTTCAACCTCGGCATCAGGGCGCTGCTACTGCCGGAGATCCCGCCGGAGCCGTACTGGTCGAAGAAGTACGAGCCGGTGTGGGCGGCGGCCGAGGCGCACGGCCTGCCGGTCTTCATCCACGTCGCCACCGGCGGGGTGAAGGTCAAGGAGGACGCGTCAGTGACTGGGAGCACGGTCAAGGGCCTGATGACGGCCATGAACATGGGCAAGGGCAACCTGACCGACGACATGGTGGCCGGGCGCACGATGGGCGGCGGCAACACCGCCGCCGCCAGTCCGCAGAAGATCATGGCCGACCTGATCGGCGGCGGCGTCTGCGAGCGGCACCCGAACCTGCACTTCAACCTGATCGAGTTCGGCGCCAGCTGGCTGGTCTCGTACATGGCGTTCATGGACAAGTCGTGGCGCAAGGGCACCGGCCAGGACCCGGACTGGTGGCTCGGCTTCTGGGACGACAGCCGCTCGCCATACGACCAGCCGACCATGGGCCGCCTGTTCAACATCAACCAGAAGTGGCCCTACCCGCTCAAGCCGACCGAGTACGTGCGGCGTCAGATCCATGTCCAGTTCGCCGATGACCCGGTGGCGGTCCAGGCCCGGCACATCACCGGGCTGACCACGATCATGTGGGGCAACGACTACCCGCACGCCGAGGGCACCTTCCGCAGCACTGAAGAGTGCATCAACGAGAACATCGACAGCACCGTCTCCGCCGAGGACCGCGCGGCGATCCTCGGCGGCACCCTGGCCAAGGTCGCCGGCTTCGACACCAGTAAGAAGCTGGCGGTCGAGCGGCAGCCGACCAAGGCAGCCAGCTGACGCTCGATGACGCCTGAATCCCGGCCCGCGGACTGCCCGCGGGCCGGGACTCGCGTTCTGCTGGACGGACTCCGGCGGTTGGCCGGCCGGCATGCCGCACTCGAACGCGCGCCGGGCGGCAAGTTCTGGGTGCACACGACGACCAAGCGCCAGCGGGCGAAGGCGCCTCGAAGCGCGATCGGATATCGACCGTTTGCATGGCCCCAGCATTGCAGATGCCGTAAAGCTCGTGCCTCAGCTGCCACCTCGCCGCAAGCACTGTGGTAGCGGCATCTACGGGCGGGGCGGCTTCGTCGCTCACGGTGAGATCCAGCTGGGCGGCGCGCACGTCTCCGGATGGCTCAATCTCGAAGGCGCGCAACTGATCAACCCGCACGGAGCTGCCCTGGTCGGATGGGGCATGGACATTACTGGCCGGCTCTTCTGCAGGGAGGGCTTCCGCGCGGAGGGCGAGCTGAGCCTTAACGACGCGCACGTCGCCGAAGGCGTATTCCTGGAGGGCGCAGCGCTGTCCAATCCTGGAGGTCATGCCCTGTCCGCGTACGGACTGACCACGCGCGGCGTGGTCAACTGCAGTGACGGGTTCTCCTGCGAGGGCACCATGTCCTTTACGGGTGCCAGCATCGGCAGCGAACTGTGCCTCAATGCTGCCATCGTCCAAGGCGACATCAGGCTCAGGCAGCTGCACGCCGCAACGCTGAGAACCAGTGCCCTTACGCAGATAGCAGGCACCATGGACTTGCGGCACGCCACCAGACAGCGCTACCTGCCGGGCAACGGCTGCGATGGCTGGCCCGCGACGATCAGGGCTACCACCCGCAGCCTTACGAGCACCTCGCCGCGGTCTACCGCGCCATGGGCAACGACGGCGACGCTCGTACCGTGCTGTACCAAAAGCAGCGTGCCCGCAAGCACACCCTGCCAGTTCCACTGCGAGCCTGGAGCTGGCTGCAGGACTGGATAGTCGGCTACGGCTACCGTCCTGAGCGCGCCGCGCTGTGGTTCACCAGCCTCCTGGTCATTGGCACGTCAGCGGGAATTACCCGCACCCTCGCCCGGCAGTAATCTTCAGGTGGAAAGAACACCCAGCCCCGCCGATATCGCAGTATCTTCCGAGGGCGCGACCGCCAAATATGCTAACGACTGGAACCTGAGTACGACTCGGAGACAATGAGGTTTTCTCAGCAACGCTGAACCCGGCATTTCCGTCGTAACAGCCATACGGGCAGACACGCGGACACAAGCGGAGATCCGAGGGGAAACGCGGAGCCCCCGGTACAAGAGGTCTCGACCAAGATCCCTGCCGTGCCCGGAGGCTCCGCGTGCTGTCCTATCGTGTCACCCTTGACGTCCCGTTCCAACTTGCGGTGTTCGTGGCGAAGCTGCTGGCGGAGCACCGCCGCGAGCTCGGCACCCGGGACGGGACCCGTGCCCTGACCTGCTGGAAGCAGGCGGTCTTCGCGCTGGCGTGGTTCCGGGACCGGCCGGACATCCGCCGGCTGGGCCAGGGGTCCGGGATCTCGCAGGCCACCGCGTACCGGTACAAGGACGAGGCCGCCGGGGTGCTCGCCGCGAAGGCGCCCACCCTGCGTCAGGCCCTGGAGCGGGCCGTTGAGCAGGGGCTTCCCTGCCTGATCCTGGACGGCACGCTGATCTCCTCTGACCGGTGCGCGGACAAGAAGACCAGCAGGAAGGGCAAGGAGATCGATAAGTGGTACTCCGGCAAGGCCCATGAGCCCGCGGGGAACGTGCAGGCGCTGGCCGCCCCGGGCGGCGTGCCGCTGTGGGTCTCGGAGGTGCTGCCGGGCAGCACCCATGACCTGACCGCGGCCCGCGAGCTCGTCCTGCCGGAGGCGCGCCCCTACCTCAAGGACCTGCCGTTCCTGGCTGATTCCGGCTATGAAGGCGCCGGCGCGGGCGTGCACGTCCCGGTGAAAAAGCCGGCCCGCGGCGAACTCGACCCGGATACGAAAACCCGTAACGCGCTGCTGCGATCCCTGCGCTGCCAGGGCGAACGCGGCTTTGCGATCATGTCCCAGCGCTGGGCCGCCATGCGGCATGTCAGCGTCAGCCCGACCACGATCGGCGACATCGCGAAATCAGTCCTCGTCCTCGTGCAATTCGAGCACAAGATGATCAGCTGAAAGTCGCTGAGAAAACCTCAATGAGCTTCTTTCATCCTGGGTTTCCGCAGGGTATGCGGCGGTTTGACAGGCCTGGTCCTGGTTCTTTCTGCTGGTCTTCGGGGGTGCGCGGGGCGGGTCTGGGGTACGGTGGTCCCGGCGGTAGCGGTGTTGCGGCCCGGTAACGATCGCGGACGGGTCAGGCAACGCGAAGAGCGGTGAACGGGTCGTGTTCCATGTAGTGCAGGGCCAGGACGGCCTTAATCACGGCGGTGCAGCGCTCCGGGCGGCAGCGCAGCTCGGTGGCCAGGACTTTCCAGTACTTCAGGCGGGCGTTACCGCGCTCGCCGACGCAGCGGAGCTGGGCCTGCAGCCGGTTCGCGGCCCGCTGCGCGGGAGTCAGGTCCTTTCCCCGCGGCTTGCGGCGGCCGGTGATCACCGCCTTGTCCCAGCCGAGGTAGCCCAGGTCAGCGAGGACGCCGGTCACTGAGGTGAGGATGGCGGCGATCCCGGCCTTCCGCGCCGCCGTGACGTCCACGGTCGCGCCCGGCTGCGGCGCAGCGGCCCACAGCAGTTCCCCGGCCGGGGAGCAGACGGTCTGCACGTTCAGCCCGTGCCGCTTGTGCTTCCCCGAGTAGAAGGCCCGCTGGCCTCCTGTTTTCCGGCCGAACGTCACGGTGGGCACGTGCACGCCATCCACGATCAGGTAGTCCCAGCCCGCCTTCACGGCCAGCCGGGCCACGTCGCGCAGGCTGATCCGCCGGCCCCGGTCCGCCAGCACGCTGATCCCTTCGGCGATGTCCCGCCAGCACGTGGACGGCGAGATCCCGAACCCTGCGGCCAGCTCCGCATAGGTCAGGCTGGTGCGCAGGAACGCGATCACCAGCACCGCCTGCGCCAGCGGGCCCAGCAGCCGCCACCGCGTCCCGTTCCGCTCATGCCGCCGCCGCAGCGACTCCGCGAGGTCCTCACAGGTCCCGGCGCTGACCTTCGCCCCGGCACGGAACAGGGCATACCCCGTCGAGGTCAGCTCGGGCGTGAACGACGTTCCCTGATATACAGTCATGACGGCTCCTGGCACGGGGTGATTCGACACCAGCCCGTGTACCAGGAGCCGCTTGCGTTCACAGCGTTATCACCGGGCGCTGCCGTAACGTGATCATCATCCAGCCGGATCGTTACCAGCGGCCCGCTGCCCGCACGCGTACCGCCATGCCTGGCCCGGCGCCCGAACTAGCCAGCGGCAAAGAGATCCGCGCGACCTGTCAAACAGCCGCTGCGCTGCGCAAACGAGGATGAAACAAGCTCAATACCGTGCGAGCGCCCGAATCCCGGACACTCGTGTCATCGAACATAACGATCCTTCGAGCGCGCTCTGAACCACCACAGTGAGTATTATGCCGAGCGTCCAGATCGGCGGCTCTAGCACGCCGACCGCAGGCAGTGGTCGTTGCGCAGCGTGATTACCGGATGGGATCGAGTGACCGTTGCCCTCCCCCTTTTTTAGATGCGGCCCCAACTCCGGCGAAGGTTGTCTGGCTCCATCGGCGTTCCGGCCCGCGTGGGCATGACCAAACCGTGATCTCTCCACTTGTCCTCGGCTCCGTCGTGCTCGTCGGCCTGGCGCTCGGCGTGTTCCTTCAGCGCGTGCAGGCCAGAAGTCCGGTAGTGGCGCCGTCCGCGGCGAATCTTCGGTCTTCGGCGGCAGGAACCGGAGTTGTCCGCCGGCCCGATGGAGAGTCTGCACGACTTCGGGTGTTCCGGCCGCCATCCGCCGGCCCGCCCGAGTTGTCCAGGCGGTGTGCGTGCTCCGCTCCGTGCGGCGGCCCGCTACAGGGCGCCGTCGCGCCAGGCGGCCTTCGCGGTCGGGTAGATCGGCCGGAAGCCCAGCTCACGATAGGCGCGCGTAATGTCCGGGACGCCGAGCCAGGGGTCTTCGACGGTCCGGCCGGCGGCCGCCGCGACGTCGAACTCCCGCCCGCCGAGCTCGAAGAGCTCGTACATGGTCGACGCGGCGTCGCCGGCGATGTTGTACGCGACGTACCCGGGCCGCTCCGGCCGCGCCGTCCGCAGCGCGCGCTGAACGCCCTGGGCCACGTCCGCGTGGTGCCCCATCGGCATCAGGGCGTGCGCCGCCCGGTCGCCCAGGCTGAAGTGCGCCAGGGCGTTGTCGATGTGCGGGTCGCCGTCGCCGTACACGAAGGGCAGGCGCAGCGTGATCACGTCGAAGCCGGTCTCCGCGCACAGGGCCTTGATCTGCTCCTCAGCCTCCCGCTTGCTGTGCGGGTACACGCGGTGCCGCTCGCCCTCGCCGGCGTCCGGCGCGCGCAGTTCGTCGTCCTCGCGCACCGGACGGCCGACTCCCGGGCCGTAGACGTGGATCGTGCTCACCTGCACGAACCGCCGCACCCCGGCCTGCACGCTCTCCCGCGCCAGGGCCACGGCGGCGTCCCGGTTCACCGCGTACATGGCGGACTCTGCGACCCCCGGGTCGCGGAAGGTGGCCGCGGCGTTGACGACCAGCGCCACGCCGTCCAGCGCGCGCTTGCGGTCGGCAGCCTCGGTGATGTCGCCGACCACGGCCTGCGCCCCCAGCGCCTCGAAGCGCTCGGCCGCCTCCCGGGTCCGCACCAGAACCCGCACCGCGTCGCCGGGCTCGCGCCAGGACAGCAGCCGCGGCACCAGCCGCCTGCCGACCTGCCCGGTCGCGCCCGTCACCAGGATCGTCTCGTTCGCCATGGTCCTGCTCCGATCTCGTCTCGCCCCGCTTCTCCCGCGGGGCATTCGTCTCGCGCTCTCCACCCTGCCGCGCGGCGCGGCGGAATTGCAGAGACCGGCGTAGCCGCGGACTCCCTGTCCCTGGCTACCGGCGGCACGGCGGGGTGAGAATAAGGCCATGACCGGCATCGATCGCGCGGAACTGGCCGATTTCCTGCGGCGCAGCAGAGAGCGGATCGCGCCGGCCTCGGTGGGGCTGCCGCCGCGCGGCCGCAGGCGGACACCGGGGCTGCGGCGGGAGGACGTCGCCCAGATGGCCGGGATCTCGGTGGACTACTACGCCCGCTTGGAGCAGCAGCGCGGCGCGCGGCCCTCCGAACAGGTGATCAGCGCGCTGGCCGGTGCGCTGCGGCTAACCGAGGACGAGAGCGACTACCTGCACCGCCTGGCCGGATACCGGACGTGGGGGCGCAGCACATCCGCGCGGCGCGTCTCCCCGGGCCTCCTGCTCGTGCTCGACCGGCTCGTGGACGCGCCCGCACAGGTGCTCAGCGACAGCGGCCAGGTCCTGGCGCGCAACGCCATGGCCGAGGCGCTGTTCGGTGCCCCCGCGCTGCCGGGCCGCGCCGGGAACGCGATCTGGCGGATGTTCGCCGACCGGGGTTCGCGCTGGCTCATCCCCGAGGACCTGCAGCCGGTCCTGATGGCCAACCACGTCGCCGACCTGCGCGCCACCCACGCCCGCCGCCCGCACGACGAGGAGGTCAACGCGCTCATCCGCGACCTGCTCGAGGCCAGCGACGAGTTCCGCGAGCTGTGGGAACGGCATGACGTCGCGGTCATGCGCAACTGCACGAAGACCATCCTGCACCCGGAGGTCGGCCCGCTCGCGCTGGCCAGCGAGGTGCTGCTGGACTCCACGACAGAGCAGTCGCTCGTTCTCTATACCGCACAGCCGGGCACGGACACCGCCGAGAAGCTCGAACTGCTGCGCGTGCTCGGCCGGGAGAAGTTCGCCGAGCTGCGGGAAGTGCGTTGACCGCTCGCGCCTCGTCGCGGCAGGGTGCCGCGGTGAATGAGCTGATCCACGCCGCTCTGCCCTCCGCGCTCCGCCCGGCCGGCGGCAAGGTCTGCGCGTTCTCGGTGGACGAGGCGGGCACGCCGGCGCTGTCCGGCGAGGCCCGCTCGGACGTGCTCAGCGACCCCTGGGGCGAGCGGCCCGAGGCCGGGTACCTCCTCGGCGTGCCGCCGCGCGATGGGCTTATCCCACGCACCAGGCACGGACCCGCGCAGAGCACCAAGATATGCGTCGCCAGAGCAACAGCAAACGGAATCCCAATAGGTCGATTGCGTGCAGATCGGCGGTTCCCGGACGGCGTGGCCATCCAGACTGGCGGTGGTTGATCCGCACTGACCGATCCCGCCTGGGAGGACACACGCCAGACGGCCTGCGTCGTCCCCGGCTGCGCCATACTCAGGGTGCTTGCCTAGCCTGGGCACCGTCACGGTACTCGTACCATTCGGGCTGACCGGGAAGCGAGACCTCGATGCGGGCGCTGTCGACCGTGGTGAGCATCGACAGGTGCACGGCGTAGTCATGCGGCGCCTCACGAAAGAACTCCTCGCTGACAGTGCCGTCGGTATAGCGGATGATCAGCTTGCTCGGCCAGGCACCTGGGCCAGGGTTGCCGGAATCCGGGTCGGTCGGTTGCATCGCTACAGTCAACTACCTCGCCCCTGGCCCTGCCAGCGCGCCCGCAGATCTCGGGCGCCGCGGCGAGCCCGGTGGTCCCGCCAGCGCTACCCACAGCGAAAGCGAGGCGCATGCCATAATCCCGTCGCCGTTCCGGATCGCCGATTTCGTGCGGTCGGTGGCTGGCCTGACTGCCTGGGATGCTGCGCGCAGATCAACCTGTTCGGAGCACTGGGTGCTGGCTAGCCTGGCCTGGCCCGCAGGTGGGCTGGTTGGAGCGGACGGGGATTGATCTGGCAGGTGCGGATCTTCCCGCAGTGGGGGAACTGCCGGCGCTGCGCGGCGCCCGTGGTGCTGGACAGCCCGGGTTGTATATTGACCGCTGGCTGGTTGCCGCTTGGGGAGGCGGGCGTGATGGACGGTACGCGGACTGGGGGCTTTACTCAGGTTTCGGTCCCTGACGGCTACAGCCAGTTCATGCTGGCTCAGCTGTTCGAGCCATGGGCGGCGGACCTGGTCGCCCGCGCGGGGCTTCAGCCGGGGTGCCGCGTCCTGGACGTGGCCAGCGGGCTGGGCCCGGTCGCCCGGCTGGCCGCCGCGGCGACAGGACCTGGCGGTCGCGTGGTGGCCAGTGACATCAGCGCGGCCATGCTGGCGGTGGCATCTGCCAGGCCAGCAGGTCCGGAGTGGGCGCCGATTGAGTACCGGGAATGCCCGGCGTCGGCGATCGTGGCCGGCGATGACAGCTTCGACGTGGTGCTGTGCCAGCATGGGGTGCAGTTCTTCCCCGACCGCGCGGCAGCGGCCGGGGAAATGCGCAGGGTCACCCGGCCGGGCGGCGCCGCCGTGATGTCGACCTGGGCTGCCGAACACCCGCTGGGCCTGTTCGGGCCGATGATCGAAGCACTGCGGGAGGCGGGGATGGCCGAGCCGTTCCCGCGGGCATTCGACGCAGACAGTTATCGTCTCAGCATCGCTGGCCTGCACGATCTGCTGCAGACAGCTGGCTTCCGTGATGTGCGCGTCGAAACAGTGGAACTTGATGCCACCTGGCCGACGGCCGAGGCGGCCACGGCCACGCTGCTGGGAACGCCGTTCGGACCGCTGGTATCGGCCCTTCCCGCTGACGCCCGGCAACAGCTGCGTGCACGCTTCGCCGGCAAGCTAAGCAGCTCCACCGACGGCGTCGCCGTCCGCACGGTCAGCAACGTCGCCCGGGGCATCAAGTAAGACGGCCAGCACGGCCGCACCCTTACCAGCAAAGGCCGATCATCCAGCCCGGTTCATCCCGCTTGCGGGCGGGCGGGAGTGACGGCCGGGCCCGCACCTCGCCCCACGACATCCTTGTCCCCGGCGAGGCTGTCTGCCCAATCACCCCGCATATCTCCCGGATCTGCGCTTACCGCCTATCAACGCCATCACCGCTGCCCACAGCGCAGATCGGCGGATCGCGCGCCGTAGCCATGAGGCGTCACGGCGGGGTCACCACCGGCCGACCGGTAGCGAGGATAGCCGCCCGGCGTCAGCAGCTCCCGGAGGACGGGGCAATCTGCCTAGTTTCAGCGCGCTCAGCCTCGTCGGGTCGTGAGTGATAGAGCAGGCCACCGTGATCGTGGCCAACCAGCCCGGCCATGGTGGTGGGTCTGGGTTTACCGATGAGCTGGACCGGCTGCATCCGGCGTCATGACGAGAGTCCTGCTGCAATCAGGGCAAGAGCCTCTAGCCGGGCCGTTCGCCGGCTGCTTAGCAGGGGCTTAGGGGTGAGTGAAAGGTGGGGGGACAATGCGAAAGAACATGACATGGGCAGCGAGCGGAGTTATCGTGCTGGCCCTGGCCGGCGGGGGTGCGGCGGCGGATGCTGCCACCTCGCACTCCGGCTCGCCGACAACTTACTACGGGTGCGTGCAGTCGTCCGGGCGGCTCTCGCGGGTGATCGCGGACGTGCACACCTATCCCGTGACCTGCAAGTCCGGCACTGCGATCTCGTGGAACCAGACCGGACCGCAAGGCCGGCAGGGACCGCAAGGCCGGCAGGGGGCAACCGGAGCGCAGGGTCCGCAAGGGTCGGCCGGCGCCCCTGGTGCCCCGGGCGCTCCGGGTGCGACAGGCGCTACAGGTCCGCAGGGACCTGCAGGGCCTGCCGGCGCTACAGGCGCGACAGGGCCGACCGGACCTGCGGGGCCGTCGACGGCGAGCACGGCAGGACTGGACGTTACCGTCGCTTTCGGCGGTTCCACGTCAGTCGATTACGCGGTTGCCATGTGTCCTGCGTCGCATCCTTACGTGATCAGCGGCGGTGGCTGGGTACAGGGTCCGGGCGGGATTCAGCTGAGCGGTCCCTATCTGCCCCACGAGTGGGGTCCGCCTTTTCCCGGGCTGAATCAGTGGGTGATCATCGCTGGCAACGGCTGGACGCCCGGGGAGCCGGTTTATACCTGGGCGTTCTGCAGCAAATAGCTGACGTGAACAACCTGAACTGGCCGTGCTGCTGATCCCGATTCTTCAGGAGAGACCCGGCTCTCCTGAAGGACAGGGGCGATGGCCAACATCACTGTCGATTTCACCGCCAGCATATGCACCATCGATCCCCTGGCTGTCGGCATCACTCTGTCGGGCTACGGCGGCCTCAATGCCTACATTCTCAATACCGCCTGGAAGAACAGCCTGGCTAACCGGCCGGCCGAGGTCACCCCGCAGACAGCGACAGCGGCGGCAAGAGTCATGCGGCGGCGGGCGCGTGCCCAGGGCGTGACCCACGAAGTCAGGGTGCCCCGGTCGGCACCGGGCGAGATCAATCCCGCGTTCGTTCATCACGTCAACCGCGAGGACATGACCGGGCTGTCCGGGCTGCAGCTGACTACCGGACGGGTACGGCGCCGGAAGGTTCGCCGCCGTGTCCGCAGGCTTCCCCGAGGCCGGGGGTGGGTGAGCCTGAACGATGGCCGGCGTTCGCGCCGGAGGTGGCGCGCTATCTGGAGATGACCAGTCACGGCTAGCCAGCGTTCACCAGGGCCGCCAGTCCCGGCCCTGGCCGGTCCCGTCGAGCTGCCATGCCTCGCCGCCGGCCTGGTCGCTGCTGTGAACCTGCCGCCTCGGTGCCGAGCCGTACCGCACCAGCAGGCCGTATTCTGCCCGGGCTGCCGCTGCCGTCAGCTGCCGGTGCATCGCCTCGGCGTCCTCCCGGCCGGTGCCGAGGCTCCTGGCCATGGCAGCGGGCCGCTCCCCCGCAGGAAATAGTGGATTGCCAGCACCTGCCGTTGCTCTGCGGACATCCGGGGCATCTCATAGCCGGGTCCGGGGATCTCGGGGAATGTCACTGTCCGGCGCTATGCCCGGTCGCCGATTCCGGGTAGTTCGCCTCGATCTCCCGGCGTTCCCTCCGCATGGTTGCCGTGACCGGATCTAGCCAGTCGTCGTCCTCGCGCAGGCCCGGCGCGGCCAGCCTCGTGCCGCAGACGGTGCAGTACTTCTGGCCGTCCTGCTCGGCCGGGTGCCCCAGCTCGCACGTTCGCGCTGCCGCATAGCGGACGGTGACCTGGCCGGATTCATGCCGGGTCATCGCCCCGCCCGATGCAAGCGGCAGCCCGGTCATATCGAGGTTGCGCACCGCCTCGCCCATCGCCCGCCGCTGGTCATGGCTGGCCCGGTGCCGGTCGGCTACGTCATAGTCGCCCGGCCGGGGAGGCTGGCCGCCGTTGCCTGCCGCGATCCGCTCCCTGGCCGCCTTCAGCGCCGCGAGCGCCTCCGGTGAGCGGGTGCCGAACCGGAGGGCCATCGGCTCTCGCGCTAGAGCCGCAAGCAGCGATCGTCACGCAGCGCGACCGGTGTTCCGGAACGTGAGCGACCTTATCGCCGACTCGGCACGGCCGGTATGTGTGCCAGGTGCGCGATCGATGCCACGCAGATCGGCCAGTTATGGCGCGGCCGAAGAGCGGCTCGCTATGCGCGCCTTTCGGCGGCTGTTGGCTCACTCATCTTCATCAGCGATCAGCAAGGTTGCGCGACCGGTTGCAGAGCTGGCGATGTCGGCGATGGTGAACCTGCCATCGTCGGAGGTGATTCCAGGGCCCGCGGGTCTGTCACGCTGTCATAGCTCATCTGCGCCACCTGGTAGCTGGGGGCCGGGTCGCCGCCGGATGGTGAGCACCTGCGTGTACACGCCCGGCGCACGTTGGGCATGTTCCCGGCCGCGTAGGCCATTTGCTAGCTGGCGTTACAGTCCTCGTACGCCGGGTCCGCTGGGTGCCCGTAGGGGATCATGAGGTTGGCCATGGTCTTGATCTTTGGCCTTGTGGCTTGGCTGTGTTAGCGGATGGACTATCAGCGTCGCTCGGCGGGTGGAGCGGTGTGGGGCGCGGAGCCCGTCAGCGGGGTGGTGTCGAGGTACCTGACCTCGTAGACGCGCTCGGTGAACTGCCAGCCGTCCGCAGTGCGCTGGTAACGGTCGTGGTAGATGGCGTAGTTCAGCTCCGAGTTGCCGTCGCGCAGGTGGATGAGCTCGCAGATGTAGGCACGGCCGGACGCGGTGTCGCCCTCCAGCTGAATCGTGCCCGGATGGGTGGTCTGCACGAGGTAGTCCACGAAAGCCGGTACCCGCTCGCCCCAGGCGCGTATCTCCTCCCGGCCGGCGAGCTCGGCGGGGATTTTGGGCATCCGCCACACGCCATCCGGTGTGAACAGCGACGCCACGCGGTGGTAGTCGCGCATCATCACCGCGTCGGTGAACTCGCCGCGCAGCGCCTCGATCTCGACGCGGTCAGCAATGGCCTGCAGGTCGCTCATTGGTTTCCTCCCTGGTTATTGTTGTGTCCGTCTTGCGGCACGCGGGGGCGATGAGCGTCAGGGATGCGCTTGCAGTGGCAGTCTCGCCGCTCGGCGGGTCCACGCCACGGAGTACTCGAGTCCGGCCGCGAGGATCGCGATGGCCGCGGCATACAGCATGCTGGCTCCGGAAAAGGGCAGGAACGCCAGTGTCCCTGCGGTCACCAGGCGGATGCACCACCGGATGGTCTTTCCTTCCAGGAGTCTCCCGGCGGCGAGGAAGCTGATGAGGAAGATCAGCAGGAATGCGGCCGACGATGCGGTGATGAGGGTGCTCTCGTCGCGCCTGCTGAGCATCAGGGCGCCGACCGGAACCGCGTAGCCGGCTAGCAGCGCGAGCAGCGCCGCCCGCGGCGCGTTACCACGTCCCGATACCCGTGCCAGCCTGCGCGGCAACAGCCCCGTGCGCGCCTGGGAGTAGAGCACACGCGAGGTCCCCAGCGTCCAGGCGTTCATGGACAGCACCAGTAGCACCACTGCGACCATGTCGCCGACCTGCGAGAGCGCGTGGCCGCTGGCGATTCTGAGCAGGGTGGAGAAGGCGGTGATCTGCTGCGGGTCCGTGGTATCCCGCGGCAGCACGAGCACCACCGTGAGCGCCATCGACAGATAGAGGAATCCGACGGTCGCGACGCCTCTGAGGATGGCGCGCGGGAAGGTCCGGTGAGGGTTGACGACCTCCTCGGCCACGGGCGCGGCATTCTCCCAGCCGATGAAGCCGAAGAAGCAGATGATAAGAGCCGGGCCAAGCGCGGTCCAGCCGTGAGGCGCGATCGGCCTGAGCCTGGCGGCCTGCGTGTGCGGCAGGGCAACTGCCATGACCAGCACCAGGAACACGATCAGGGCACCCAGGACTGCCGCCTGAACGCGCGCGCTGGCCCGGATGCCGAGCAGGTTGAACAGGACCGAGATGGCCACGAACCCGAAGCCGATCGCTCCCACCTGGAGGTTCGTCGGGGCGGGATACCACATGCTCAGCAGGTACCGGGCTGCTGCCAGTCCAAGGACTGGATTGGTGACCACCAGGGTGAGCATCAGGTACCGCGAGGTCAGGCGCGACCAGCGGGGCCCGAAAGCAAGCTGGATGACCCCGGGTAGGCCCTGGCTGGTGGGATGGCGCACCGACAGGCGGGCGAAGACGAGCGCGAACGGGTAGGAGTAGGCGACGAGCAGGGCCCAGGCCGCCAGGGAGAGCGGTCCCGCACTATGGGCGGCATGGCCAGGCAGGATGAGCACGCCAGTGCCGATCACCGACGTGATGTAGTGCACGGTCAGCCGGGACACTCCCAGGGTGCGCTCTAGCTGCTTCCCATCGCGTGCCGGACTGCCGTCGTTGCCGTGATCGGACACCCGGCTGTCGCGCCGTGTCGCCACCGGTTGCGGCCGGCGCGCCCAGTCAGAGCCGACGCGGACACATCCCGCGGCGGCTTCGGCATCTCGTGACCGAGGGCCAGCGGCGGCCGGCCGGGGATCGGTTGCTAGATGATCGGCCATAACAGCCACGCTAGGCCGGGGCAAGAATTATGAAAAGCGATAGATTTCGATCAGCTTGATTGTAATAAGCGATGTTTCCTGGCTAGGCTGGGAGCCATGTCCGATGCCGATCTGCGGCAGCTCGCCGCCCTGGCCGCCATCGCCGATGAGGGCTCGTTCGGCCGGGCCGCCGCCCAGCTGGGCTACAGCCAGTCGACGATCAGCCAGCAGATCGCGGCGCTGGAGAAGGCCGTCGGCGGGGCAGTGTTCGACCGGCCGGGCGGGCCGAAGCCGGTGCGGATCACCCCGCTCGGCGCCCTGGTCCTGGCCCACGGGCGCGACCTGCTGGCGAAGGCGGCCGCGATGGCGGCCGCGCTCGACCGGTTCAAGGCCGGTGACGGCCGGGTCGACATCGGCACATTCCAGAGCGTGTCCAACGTGATCTTGCCGCCGGTGGTGCGCAGGCTGCGGGAAGAACATCCCGGCTGCGACATCAGGCTGTTCGAAGAGGAGACCGACCAGCCTCAGGTCAGCGACCTCGACCTGCTGTTCTTCGATGGCCGCGCCGGCGCAGACCTCCAGCACCTCAAGCTGCTCGACGACCCCTACCTGCTGGTGGCCCGGGCCGGTGCCTTCCCCGACGGCCCGGTGCCGCTAGGCCGACTCGACGGTGCGCCGATGGTGGCCCACCCGCCGATCTGCGACCAGGCCCGGGTCGAGCAGGAACTGGCGCGCCGCGCCGTCCGGCCGCAAATCGTGTTCCGCACCGTGGGAAACGAAGCCGTACTGTCCATGGTGCGCGCTGGCATGGGGACGGCGCTGCTACCACAGCTCGCCATCCTCAGCCACCACACCCGCGCTGACAAGGCGCTCTCCATCCACCATCTCCAGCCATCGCTGCGACCCCGCGAGATCTTCTTGCTCTGGGAAAAGGGACGCACCCACTCCCCGCTCGCCGCCAGGGCCATCGAGATCGCCGTCAACGAGGCCGCCAAGATCACCGAGGATAAACGACAGCTCAGCGAACCGAACCGCCCCACAGCGTCCGCAGGCTCCATCCCGTGAAAGATGAAGCCGTGCACGTCGACCAATGCGCCATCCGTCAGAGTTGCGTGAGCGCGGTCGGGACAGTCACCGAGGTCCGGGCGGAGTACCCGCCGGGACCGGAGGTGATCTGCGCTGTCGCCAGCAGGCTGCCCATCGGATGAGCGTAGGTGCCACGCAACTGGCCCGCCAGGCCGAGATGGACCCCGGGACCCGACCGGGGGTGATCAGCGAGAAGCCCGCGGAGATAAAGCGGCTGAAGCGGGAAAACGGCCGAATTGCGGCGGCGCTGCTGACCAAGCTGATCAGGGTACTGCGGCCCCGCGCTCCGCAGCCCGCAGGATCGCCTGGCACGTCCTGGAACATGCCTGGGAGATGCAAGACCGGGCAGACAGCCAGGTCGTCCAGCCGCGGCCCGGCAGCCCAGCGTCCTAGGCGACCCCCGCCAAGCCGGGCGCGCCCCCCGCGCAGAGCTGGGACAAGGGCCAAGCTGACGTAGGACTTGACCATGCCCAGGCGGGCGAACTAGCAACCGGCAATGTCACAGTGGACAGTTCCGCGCCGGCCCGCGCGATCACCGCGCTCGCGGTGGGTGAACTGCCCCAGTTGCCGGGTGTGTCGGCATCGTCCGCGAGCTCATCGACGCCGCAGCCGGACTCGCGCCTGACGACCACCCGGCAAGCGGCGACCATGCATAGTGGGACAACGATCCGGAGCAGGTTGAGCAGGCTCCGCAGCATGGCGGATGATCCCCGGCGCGGCGGGACCCGCTGGCCTATGCGGATCATCCATGCATGCGCGGCACCTGCGCCGAGCGGATGGCCGAGCTGGCGCTCGGCGAGCCGTCAGGCCTGGTCCCCGACCTGGCAGGCCCGAAAATCTACACCGTGGCCGAGCTGGTCAACAGCTGCCTCAGCGCGGTCGGAAAGCGGCGGCCGCTGATCCCGGTGCACATTCCAGGCCAGGCAGCCAGGGCGCTCCGGGCCGGGGCGAACCTAGCCCCAGATCGCGCCGTCGGCAAGCGCACATGGGAGGAATTCCTGGCCGGCCGGATCTAGACGGCACCCAGAACGTCCAGATCCGGAGCAGCTTTCGCGCTGATATGAGACAGTTGCCGGTCGACCAGATCGGCGGTTCGCGCACACCAAACCTCGAGCGACCCGCAACTTACCGTGAGAGTGAGACTTTGGCAGGCCCTCGATGTCCGCTGGACCTACTTCTCGTAGATGGCTAGAACGTTGAGAGCGGGCTGGGATTTCAGGCTGCCGACGATCCTAAGCCCGTACCGCTCGCCGGCCGGATCAGGTTGTACGCGAACACGCCGGTGTCGTAGTCGCCGTGGGCAACCACGCGGAGGTGCGGTACTTCTACCGTGCCGAAGGTCATCCGGTAGTCAATCCACCGGGGCCGGCCGCCGTCGGCGATGACCTCATCGGTTGTGGTGCTCTCGGGATAAGCCGGTGGGAGAGTACCGCCGTCCTGCTGTAGTTTCTCGATGAGCGGACTGAAGAATGTGACCAAACGACCGTCATCAAGCTCTGCGGCCTGTGGCAGGAACATGGTCCCTGGCGGGACGTCGATGAACGCGATCATCCGCGGGCTCGCGCTGATGTCCTCATCGTAGGGCGGTCGGCTGGCGCGAGGGGTAATGCGGTTGCAGGCATCATCGGACGGGCGCACGCTGGGATCGGCGGCGAGCCGGGGAGGTGAGCGGTGGCCGGGCAAGCCAGTGCTGTGGAGCGCCTGGCCAGACAGGTCAAGGAGGCGGTGGAGGCGGCTGATCTGGACGCGCTTGCGGGCTTGCTCGATCCCAGGGTGCGGTGGGGGCCGCCCGGTGACCCGGTGCCACCGTGCCGGGACCGGGAACAGGTGATGACCCGGTACCGGCGTGCCCGGGACGCCGGCGCCCGCGCCCGGGTGACCGAGACGGTGGTATCCGGGGACAAGCTCCTGGTTGGCCTGAAGGTGACGGGCGGCCGTGGCGCGAGGCCCGGGGAGGAGGCGGACCGCTGGCAGGGGTTCACCGTGGCTGACGGGCGGATCACTGCGATCACCGGGTTCGGTAACCGGGGCGAGGGGGCGGTGTGGGCGGGGCTGGCGCCCGCGCCGCCAGCTCCGCCGGGGGCCATCCGGTGGGCCGCGCCAGGGCACCGGATGGCCGATGACCGGGTCGGACTGCGGCTGCCGGAGCTGGCCGACGCCGCCGTGCTTCATCGGTATGCATCCCGGCCCGGCGGGCTGGACGGGAGCTGGGTGCCGCTGCCCGGGGACGTGAGCTTGCCGGACTGCCAGGCGCTGGTTAGGGACTGGCTGGCCGGGTGGGCCAATCAGCGCAGTTTCTACGGCCCGGCTCTGGTCATTACCGCGGCCGGCGACCCGGCGCTGGCCGGCCTGGTCGTTCTTTACGACCGTGGCCGCCGCATCGTCGAACTTGCCTACGGGGTCGCCCCGGACCGGCGGGGCCGCGGTTATGCGACACGGGCCGCGCGGCTGACGGCCCGCTGGCTGCTGCACGATGGCCACGCCAGCATGGTCGAGCTACGCATCGGTCCCGCCAACACCGCCAGCCAGCGTGTTGCCGCGGCGGCCGGCTTCACCCTGGGCCGACCGATCGGCTCCCCTGTGCCTGCAACCGGGAGAACCGGCGACGACCTGCGCTTTGTCATGCGCTAGCACCGGCGGCGATAGACCCCAGACAGGTAGCCGCCGCCTCGCGGGCCCAACGCTGCGGTCCGTAGTTAAGGCGCACCCCGATCAAGAGTAGCCGCACTCCATACCGCCGAATAGGAATGCCTACTAGATCAGTAGGCATATATGAGTTCATGGCGCGCAGATCATCCATTCCAGTGCGCAGCCCGGAGGCCAGCTCTAGGGCTGGCTGGCCGACGGAACAATAGGCGGCAACGCAAAGGGGGCGGTTTTACAGGCCGCTGTCATACATGCCCTGAACTGCGGCCACGCGTCGAGCTTCTGAACTTCGCCACGTATTCGCCAGACGATCGTGTCAACGGCGCGGGATTTGATCCACTATTCACCCGCCGCCGACAGATCGCTTCCAATCGGGGTGACGTGGCACCGCATTGCGCAGTCTGGCGCCATGATCACCCTGTACAGCAACCGGGCGCTATCCGCGCCTGCCCCTGCAGGCTGCAGACATGCCAGAACGGCCGCTGTGGACTAGTTGCCTACAGCGCTATGATCGCAGACCAGGGCGAAGCCGGCCTGGACACCGTCGCCGACGTGCTCCGCCACAACCGCGACCCGGCCCTCGCTCCTGGCTGACGACCTGCAGGCCTACCGCGTGCTATGACCGTTCCGGCTTTGCGGGCGTGAGCAGTCCCCGGTTGAACGCCTCGGCGACGGCGGCGGCACGGTCGTTGACGCCGAGCTTGGCGTAGATGTGCAGCAGGTGAGTCTTGACCGTGGCCTCGCTGATGAACAGCCTGGCGGCCGCCTCCCGGTTGGTGGCGCCCGCCGCGATCAATCCGAGGACCTCGAGTTCCCGCTGGCTCAGCGGCTCCGTCTCAGGAGCCCGGACCCGGTTCATCAGGCGGGCCGCCACCGATGGGGCGAGTACAGCCTGGCCTGCGGCGGCTGCCCGGACCGCGCGCAGCAGCTCGGCGCGGGGAGCATCTTTGAGCAGGTAGCCGGTCGCGCCCGCCTCGATCGCGGGCAGGACGTAGCTGTCGGTGTCGTAGGTGGTCAGTACCAGCACCCGCGCGGTGCTGCCGTGCCGGGCCAGCTCGGTTATCGCGGTCGCGCCGTCCATGACGGGCATGCGCAGGTCCATCAGGATCACGTCGGGCTTGACCGCCTGTGCGAGCCGGACCGCCTCTGCGCCGTCGGCGGCCTCGCCGGCCACCTCGAAATCGGGATCGGCGGCGAACATACCGCTCAGCCCGTCCCTGACCACGGGGTGGTCGTCCGCGATCAGCAGCCGGATCGGCGCGCCCGGGTGATTGCTCATGGGCCGGCCTGGGCTGGTACAGCCGGCACGCAGGCCGAGATCGCGGTGCCGCCGCCCGGCTCCGACTCGATGTGCAGCGTGCCGGACACGGCCTCTATCCGCTGCCGCATCGCGACTAGGCCGAACCCGCAGCCATCACCGTCTGGCCGCCTGCCACGGCCTCCGCCAGAGGTCCCGTCCGGCCCGGCAGATGCCAATCCGGGGTCAACGACCAGGGCGGGATCAAAGCCGACGCCGTCGTCGCGCACGTCCAGCGCCACCTCGCTGTCCATGTAGGAGACGGTCAGCCCGACCCTAGCCGCGTGCGCGTGCTTGGCCACGTTGGCCAGCGCCTCCTGGGCGGCGCGCAGCAGCGCGAACTCGGCCTGCGGCTGGATCGGCCGCTCCGTTCCGGTGGTCCTGACCTGCACCGGGATCCCGTTCAGCGCTGACCAGCGCCCGGCGACGCCGCCCAGCGCCTCGCTCAGCCGGGCCTTCTCCAGCGGCTCGGGCCGCAGCGCGTGCACCGAGCGTCTGGCCTCGGTCAGGTTCTCCCGGGCGAGCCGGGTCGCGGCCGTGAAATGCCGCCGCCAGCTCACCGGATCATCGGCGGCTTGCTCGGCCGCCTGCAGCTGGGTGACGATCCCGGCGAGCCCTTGCGCGAGAGTGTCGTGGATCTCCTGCGCCATCCGGCGCCGCTCCTCGAGGATGCCGGCCTCCCGGGCCTGCACCAGCAGCTGCCGGTGCAGGCCCTCGTTCTCCGCCAGCGTCGCCTCCAGCCTGCGGTTCGCCTCGCTCAGCTCGTCAAGCGCCTGTTTGCGCTGGTCATGTTGCTTCTCGACGCCGTGCAGGAGCCAGAAGAGGCTGCAGATGAGCAGCACGTTCAGGGCGATCATGCCGCCGTAGGCCACGAGGCCGGGCAGCGTGTGCTTGTCCACGCTGTGCGCCTGGGCCGTGGCCGCCAGGACCGCCATCGCGGCGGCCGGGGGCAGCAGCCATGGCCAGGGCAGCAGCCGGAACGAAAGGCCGTACCCGATGGGCGTGAAGAACCCGAACCAGGGATCCCTGATCACCAGGATGGCGGTGATGACGATAAGCCCTGTGACGAACACCGCCATCACCGGAGTGCGCTTGCGCAAGCCCGGATGCAGTGGCAGCAGCATCCACGCCGCGGCCAGCGCGCACAGGGCCAAGTTGACGCGGACGGAGCCCCATTGGGCGCTGGTTGCCGAGACGGTCAGGGCTGCGAGGACGGCGTAGGAACCGATGGCTCCGGGAACCGGCCACCCCTGCCGCCAGGCGTCTAGCAGGGAGCGCTGCGTCGGACTGCTCATCTGCTCCCTCCGATCAAAATCTACTCCCAGCGGAAGAATTTGGCTGCGGCCAGTCCGAACGCCACCGCGTATGCCGCCAGGGTCAGCAGCTGCAGCCATGTCGGCCACAGTCCCAGGGTCGCGTTCTGCAGCGCCCCTGACGCCGCACCCAGCGGGGTGGCGTGGCTGATGTGCTGCAGCACCGTGGGCATGTTGGGGATCGGCAGCCACAGGCCGGAGAAGAACATCAGCGGGAAGAACAGCAGGTCCCCGATCCCCGCGGCGGCCCGGCCGCCCGGCGCGACCGCGGCGACGAACAGGCCCATGCTCAGCATCGCGGCCACGGTGAGCAGCATGGCGATGACCCAGCCGCCGAACTGGCGCGGCAGCGCGGCGCCGTAGCCGAGCCTGCTCACCGCCAGGACCACGACCACGGTGATCACGATGGTGGTAAGGGCGACGGTCAGCTGGGCGGCGAGCACCCGCAGCGGGCCGGCCGGCGTGGTCCGCATGCGGCGCAGGATTCCCCGCTCCCGGTAGCCGGCCAGCGTCAATGGCATGGTGATGAGCGATATCAGGGCGACCGCCATCATGATCCAGATGGGTACGTAGAGCTCGAGCGTGGTGAGGCCGCCGTAGACCGCCTTCGGCCTGCTCCACGACGAGAGGCTGCCGAAGATGATGATCAGCAGCAGCGGGAGCCCCATGCCGAAGACGGGTCCGATCACCTCGCGCAGGTACAGCTTCAGCTCGGTGATGGTGAGCTGCCACAGCGCGGACCCCCGCGCGGCAGCCCGCGGCGCCGCGGTCATGACTGACATGACGGTACTCCTAACTCTCAGTTCTGATCCGCGTGTGCGTGCCTGCCGGTCAGCGCGAGGAACGCGTCCTCCAGGCTGGTCTGCTCCACGCGCAGCTGCCGGGCGATGATCTGGTTGCGGGCCAGCACCGAGGTGACCGCGTTCAGCGCGTTGCTGGTGCCGGTGACCACCACGACATCGCCCCGGTGGGTGACGCTGGTGACGTCGGGCAGGCTGGTCAGCAGCCTGTCGTCGAGCGGGACGGGCGGGCGGAACTGGATCCGCTGCTCGGTCTCGACTTCCTCGGCCAGCGCGGCCGGGGTGCCGAGTGCCACGATGCGGCCCTTGTCGAGCATCGCGACCCGGTCGCACAGCCGCTCGGCCTCCTCCATGAAGTGGGTGACGAGCAGGATCGTGACCCCGCGATCGCGCACCCCCTCGACCAGCTCCCAGGTGTCTCGCCTGGCCTGCGGGTCCAGGCCGGTGGTGAGCTCGTCGACCACCGCCACCCGCGGGCTGCCGACCAGCGCCAGCGCGGCCGACAGCCGCTGCTTCTGCCCGCCGGACAGCTTGCCGAACCTGGTCCCGGCCTTGTCCGCGAGTCCGAGCACGTCCATCAGCGCCCGCCAGTCGGCCGGCGCCCGGTAGAACGAGCTGTACAGCCGCAGCGCCTCCGCGACCTTCAGCTTGTCGGGAAGCTGGCTATCCTGGAGCTGGACGCCGAGCCGTTGCGTCAGCTCGGCCCGGTCCCGCTGCGGATCGAGCCCGAGCACGCTGATCTCGCCCCGGTCCTGCTTCCGCAGTCCCTCGACGCACTCCACAGTTGTGGTCTTGCCCGCGCCGTTGGGGCCGAGGATCCCGAAGATCTCGCCCTCGTCCACGGCGAAGCACACATCATCGACCGCAGTCGTGTCTCCGTAGTTCTTGTGCAGATGCTGCACTTCGATCACTGTCTTCATGCTTCCAGCGTCGTGATGCCGCATCCGGCGCGCCACGGACGGCCGACCCTGGATTCCGCGCGATCCGGCTGAACCGCTCGATAGACCGGATGGCTGATCCCATCCACCGATTGGTGGACCGCCGAACGCAACAGCCAGGGCCAACCGCGTGAACCTCATGAACCTGCCAGCTCCGCCGGGCCGAAGACCAGCGCCACCACCCTCCAGACGGTCGTGGACTGCCAGCGCTACGCCACACCGTACACAGCGCAACGGATCATGAATCTACCGGACTTGCTGGTCCAAGACTCCTGCCTACCTGCGCAAATGGCACGTGATCATCGCCGCCATACCGAATATCGCCACGTATTGTCCATGATCACATTCGGAAACCGATGACAGCAGTCACGCGTCCTGCATGGTGCTCTATCGCAGTCGTTGCGTTGGAGGCGGTCCCGCAGACCGCTCTCATACGCATGGTAACGAGGCACTGCAGTTCCACGGTTCTGATTTCGCCGCGCATTCGCCAGAAAATGCCAACGCGACAGAAAATCCCGTTCTGCGCGCCTCCCAACGATCGCAACGAAGGGACCGTTCCAGTACAGAACGGCGGGAGTGTGCGCGTTCCCTCTGACCTCAGCAGTTACTGAGCGTGATGCCGATCCGCACAGCCTTCAGCTCAGGCAGGGGAGCACGTCAATCCTTATGCATCAGCTCGGACGTGGCGGCTGACATCGGTGCCGTGAGCATGCCCACCCAGCCGTCGACGTAGTTGCTCAGCTGGGCGTCGCTGATCCGCTGGTGGCCGCGTGCGAGCTCGGCCAGCAGGTTCAGCACGCTGTTGTAGAGCTGCACCTCCCGGCCCAGCCGGGCCCGCTCGGGCAGGCCGGACAACAGGCCGGGCACCGTGTCCCGCAGCACGTTGACGGTGCTGTCGGACATCTGCGGGGGCAGGTACTCCGCGAACGTGCGGGTATTGGCGCTGACCCGCGCCAGGAACGGCACGAACATCTCGCCCGCGTCGATGCTCTCGATCAGCGGGCGCACGATGATCCAGACCGCCTCGCGGGGGTCGCCGACCACCCCGCGGTCCCAGGCCTCTTGCAGCAGTTCGGCCCGGCGGGCGTTGATCTTCCGGTAGCGGAACTCGAGCAGCGCGCGCACCAGGCCGGCCTGCGACCCGAAGTGGTAGGTGATGACAGAGGAGTTCGACTGCCCGGCCGCCGCCTGGATCTCGCGCAGCGTGACGCCCTCGACGCCGTTCATCGCGAACAGGCGCTCCGCGGTCACCATCAGCAGCTCGCGTGTCGCTTCGCCGGTGGAGTGGCGGCGCCGGGTACGCGTGTTCTCCGCGTCCGCGGTCATGGTTCATCGTAGCAGCGGGCCACGTGGTCGAGCGGGAAAGATAATGAACTTCTCTTAGAAAATTCTGGACAGTTGAATCAGTTAGTGAAATGCTCTGATGACAGCGACCTGTTGACCGTGGCGCCTGCCGCCCGCGCTCCGGAGGACAATGGATGCCGAAGATCTGGACCAACTCAGGCGACTCGCACTTCCTCGAGCCGGCCGACCTGTGGGAGTCGCGGCTGCCCAAGCGGCTGGCCGACCTCACCCCGAAGGCGGAGAAGGACCCCGACGGCGAGTACGAGACCGTGCGCGTGGACGGGCAGGCCTTCCGCCGCAAGCTCCCCACCTCGGCCGCGGTGAAGTTCCTGGAAGACACCCGCAAGGCGGTGGGTATCAGGGACGCCCGGCTGCGGCTGAACGACCTCGACCACGAGGGCGTGTGGGGCGAGGTGATCTTCCCGTCGCTCGGCATGTGGGCGTCCACCTTCCGCACCCCGGAGCTGCTGAAGGCGTGCATGCGGGCCAGCAACGAGTGGGCGCTTGAGGAAGTCGGGGCGGTGTCCGACCGCTACGTGGTCACCGCCCAGGTCTCCACCCTGGCGGTCGAGGACGCCGTTCCGGAGCTGGAGTGGGCGGCCGCCCACGGCTTCAAGGCGGTGTTCCTGCCGACCCGGCCGCACCCGAGCGCCCCTGACTGGCACATGGCTGACTGGGAGCCGTTCTGGCAGGCGGCCGAGCAGGCGGCCATGGTGCTCGCCATCCACATCGGCACCGATCCGGTCGACCTGTCGGCCGGCCGGGTCGGCGTCACCTACCGGGGGCCGGGCGGCGCGGTCATGAACTACGCCGAGACCACCTTCTCCGGCCAGCGCGCGGCGATGAAGCTGGTGGCGTCGGGCGCGCTGGACCGCCACCCCGGCCTGAAAGTGCTGATCTCCGAGGGCGGCGCCAGCTGGATCCCGTTCCTCGGCGACCGGATGCGGGAGGGCTACCGGCAGCACCACATGGCGGTGCGCCCCAAGCTCACCCGCGATCCCAAGGACATCCTGATGACACAGGTCTACGCGTCCTTCCAGCACGACGAGTCGGCGGTGGCGGCGTTCGACGCGATGGGCTACCGGAACGTCATGTTCGGGTCGGACTACCCGCACATGGAGGGCACCTACGGCCACACCCAGGACACGCTGAAGGAGCTGTTCGACGGCGTGTCGCAGGAGACCATGCGGCGGATCACCCAAGGGGCGTTCTTCGAGCTCTTCCCGCACGTCCCGCCGGTTCCCGCGGACGAGGCCTGAGCGGTGGCGCGGGACACGGGCGTCCGCGACGTCGCCATCGCCGGCATCGGCGCGACCCCCTACTACAAGCGCGGCGAGACCGCTGACAAGAGCATCACCCAGCTGGCGGGCGAGGCGATCCTCGCCGCCTGCGCGGACGCCGGCGTCTCGGTCACCGACGTCGACGGCCTGGCGTTCTACTCGCTCGCCCGGGCCGGGTACGGGGAGCAGATGGAAGCCGGCGAGCTAGTGGAGACGCTCGGCGTCCGGGAGCTGAAGTTCTCCGCCGCGCTGACCGGGGGCGGCGGCGGCTCGGCGGGCGCCATCGGCCTGGCCCGCGCCGCGATCGTCGCGGGCGACGCCTCAGTGGTGGTGACGGTGATGGCGCTGCAGCAGCGAACGCGGCTCGGCACGGTGGTCGCGTCCAAGGCGGTCACCCCGGTCAGCTCGTTCGTGCAGCCGTCTGGCCTGGCCGGACCGGGCCACCTGATGTCGCTGCTGACCCGCCGCCACATGCACGTGTACGGCACCACCAGGGACGCGTTCGCCGAGATCGCCATCTCGACCAGGCAGAACGCCGTCAGCCGGCCGAAGGCGAGGTACCGCGAGCCGCTGACCCGCGAGCAGTATTTCAGCGCCCGGATGATCGCCGACCCGCTCTGCCTGTACGACTTCTGCCTGGAGAGCGAGGGCGCGGTCGCGATCGTCACGACCTCGCTCGAGCGGGCCCGCGACCTGCGGCAGCCGCCTGTGCCGGTGGTCGCGGCCGCCCACGGCGGCACCCGCGAGTGGGGACGCGCGTTCTCCTGGTTCGGCATGCCCGACGACGAGACCTTCGCCTCGTCCGGCAACAAGCCCATCGCCGACCGGCTTTACCAGCGGGCCGGGATCACGGCCCAGGACATCGACGTGGCGCTGATCTACGACCACTTCACGCCGATGGTGCTCATGCAGCTCGAAGACTACGGCTTCTGCGAGAAGGGCGAGGGCGGGCCGTTCGTGCTGAGCGGCGCGATCAGGTACACGCCGGAGCGCAAGCCCGGCAACATCGCGGTGAACACGCACGGCGGCCAGCTTTCCGAGGCTTACGTCATCGGCGCCACCCACATCGTGGAGGGCGTCGAGCAGCTGCGCGGCACCGCCGTCAACCAGGTCGCCGGGGCCGAGCTGGCGCTGGTCACCGGCGGCCCCTCCGCTATCCCGAACAGCGGGCTGATCCTGGGGCGTGACCGATGAGCACCGAGACCCTCGCGACGGCCCTGCCGGCCGACGCCGTCAAGATTGCCACTGACCCGAGCACCGAGCCGTTCTGGCAGGCCGCCAGGGAACGCCGCCTGGTCGCCCCCCGGTGCGCCGACTGCGGCACGTTCCGGCTGCCGCCCACGCCGTTCTGCCCGCACTGCCAGTCGACGGCGGTGGACTGGACCGAGCTGTCGGGCCGGGCGACGGTCTACACCTATACGGTGGTCAACGGGTACCCCGGGCTGCCTGACATCACCCTGGTCCCGGTGGTCGTCGACCTGCCCGACGCGCCCGGCGCCCGGCTGGTCAGCAACGTCATCGACGTCGACCCGGCCGACGTGTCGATCGGCACCGAGCTGACGGTTGACTTCCATCCGATCTCGGACGGCTGGCTGCTGCCGGTGTTCCGGGTGGCCGGCAGGGAGCAAGCGTGAGCGACGTCGATGAGGAAAGCCCCTTCGATGAGAAGCCGTCGGAGTTCCTGGCCAGCATCGCCACCACCGGCGGACGCCACGACGGGCAGGCGATCATCCCCGAAGGCTACCACTACAAGTGCTGGTGCTCGTGCGGGGAATGGCTGATCGAGGCGCCGACCGAAGAGCAGGGGCTGCACCTGGCCCGGGTGCACACCGGCAGCGCGCCCGCATGATCCATCCGCGCATCTCCGTGAGCGCGCTGAGCTCGGTCCGCTGGCCCTTCGAGGATGACCTCGCCCTGTGGCGGGACCTCGGGACCGGCTGGGCCGGACTGATGGGCGCGAAGCTCGGCGACGACATCGACGGCCGCCTCACCGCCCTGGCCGCGGCTGGCATCCGCGCGTCCACGGTGGTCGTGCCCCGGTTCGACCTGAGCGCGCCGGCCACCTGGGACGCGACCCGGGAGGCGCTGCGCCGGTGGACCGATGCCGTCGCCAGGCACGACGGCTGGTCGATGTACCTGACCCCCGGCCGGCCCACCGGGGCCGTCTGGGAGCAGGTGCTCGACACCCTGGCCGAGGCGGTCGCGCCCAGCGTCGCCTACGCCCGCGACAAGGGCGTCCGGCTGGCGTTCGAGCCGTCCAAGCGGACCGAGGTGTCCTTCGTGAACACCCTGGCCGACGCGATCGATGTCGCCGAGCGGACCGGGCTCGGCATCGTCGCCGACATCGGCAACTTCTGGATGGAGCGCGGCCTGCGCGCCACCCTGCTGCGGGCGGCCCCGTACATCGCCCTGGTGCAGCTGACCGACGTCTCGATCGGCACCGTGCGCAGCCCCGACGACCCGCCCTCGGGCGGCCGGGTGCCGTTCGGCGAGGGTGATCTGCCGATCGCGCGGATCCTGCGCGACATCAAGGACACCGGCTACGCCGGCCCGCTCGAGCTGGAGTTGATCGGCCCGCTCGGCGACCGCGAAGGCTACGCGCCGGTCATCCGCCGCGGGGTCGCCGCGGCCGAGCAGGCGCTGGCCCAGGCTGGCCTGTAGACAAGCGGAAAGGGAGAAACCCATGCCCCGGATGAGCAGGGCAGTCGTGATGCCAGGCGACGGCACCTGGGAACTGCGCGAGCTGCCGGTGCCCGACCCGCCGCCCGGCGGCGCGGTGCTGCGGGTGGAGGCCGTCGGCATGTGCCATAGCGACGTCGACCACATGCACGGCATCGTGCACACGCCGTGGGGCGGCGCCTACCCGTCGATCGCCGGGCACGAGATCGTCGGGCGCATCGACGCCCTGGCCGACGGGGCCGGCGCCCGGTGGGGGGTCGAAGAAGGCCAGCGGGTCGCCGTGCGCGAATCCGTGCCCCTGCCCGGCGGCATCCGCGTCTACGGCCACGACTTCGGCATAGACGAGCGGTCCGGCCTGTTCGGCGGCTTCGCCGACTACATGGAGCTGCTCCCGGAGACGCTACTCGAACCGCTCCCCGACGACATCCCGGCCGCGGAGCTCACGGTGTGGGAGCCCCTCGCCATCGCGGTCCGGTGGGCAACCGCGGTCAAGCCGGGCGACTCGGTGGCCATCCTCGGTCCCGGGCACCTCGGCCTGGCCTCGATCGTCGCGGCCCGCGCGGCCGGGGCCGAACGCATCTTCATCACCGGCACCCCGGCCGACGCCATGCGGCTCGACGTGGCCTGCAAGCTGGGCGTGGAGGAGGCCATTGACGTCAGTGCCACCGACCCCGTGGAGCGTATCCGCGAGCTCACCGGCGACGGCGTCCACGTGGTCATCGATGCCGCGTCGGCCTCGACGGCGACCGTCACCCAGGGCATGCAGATGGCGCGGCGGGGCGGCACGGTCGTCATCGGCGGCCTGAAAGACCGCAAGCCGGTCGAGGGCTTCATCAGCGACTGGATCCCGATGCGCCAGCTGCACCTGCACGCGGGCTTCCCCGGCGATCACGTCAAGACCTCGGTCGAGCTGATCAGGCAAGGCAAGGTGCCCACCGCCGACCTGCTGGGCGAGGTCGTCACCGTGGATGGCTTCGGCGACGCGCTCAGAATCCTGGCGCGCGAGCTGCCAGGCCGCGACGCGATCCGCCTCGCCCTGCGGATGGCAGACTGAGCTGCATGAGCGTTGAGCCTGACGACTACGACGAGTTCGGGATGCTGGGCGGCAGCGCCGCCGAGGCGGGCCTGGCGCTGAGTACCGTCCCGCCGGTCACCCGGACATCCTTCACGCTGGCCGACGGGCAGACCGTATCCGCCCTCGCCTGGGGCGACGCCCAGCCGGAACTGGTGCTGCTGCACGGCGGCGGCCAGAACGCGCACACCTGGGACACCGTCGCGCTGGCACTCGGTCGCCCGCTGCTGGCGGTCGACCTGCCCGGCCACGGGCACTCCGGCCGCCGTCAGGACCGCGACTACGGCCCGTGGCGCAACGCCGAGGCGGTCGCCGCCGTCATCGACCAGGCCGCGCCCGCCGCCCGCGCCGTGGTCGGGATGTCCCTCGGCGGCGCCACCCTCATCCGGCTGGCGGCCACCCGCCCGGACCTGGTGCGCCGCGCGGTCATCGTCGACGTGACGCCGAACAGCGGCGTCCGCTCGCGTGCCATGAGCCAAGCCGAACGCGGTGCGGTTGCCCTCGTCAGCGGCCCGCCCAGCTACGACTCGTTCGAGGCGATGGCGGCCGCGGCGGCCGCGGCGAGCCCTGGCCGTCCCTGGTCCGCGGTCGAGCGCGGGGTGCGGCATAACGCCCGCCGGCTGCCGGACGGCCGCTGGACGT
The DNA here is from genome assembly GCA_963771985.1 of uncultured Actinomycetota bacterium. Classification (GTDB taxonomy): domain Bacteria; phylum Actinomycetota; class Actinomycetes; order Streptosporangiales; family Streptosporangiaceae; genus Trebonia. The sequence continues at coordinate 92,320 of CAVYVO010000002.1, forward strand.
GGCGTTACGACCTGTTCGGCGAGCGCCCGGCGGCGGTGGCCGACCACACGGCGCTGTGGCTGGACGTGTCGGCCATCACCGTGCCGGTCCTGCTGGTGCTCGGCGCCGACTCCCAGTTCACCGGCGAGGAGGATGTGGCCGAGTTCCGGCGACGGCTCCCGGCCGCCCGGGTCGAGGTGGTGCCGGGCGCCGGGCACGCCATCCAGAGCGACCAGCCGCTGGCGCTTGCCCGGCTGATCGAGGATTTCATTTTTTAGCATCCGGAACGGTCGCGGCTGACTCCGGCGCCGCCCCGCTGGCTGCACCGTCGGCCCGGTCGCCATTGAATCAGATTACTAATCTCTATAAGCTACTTGTTATGCAGCGCCCCGACAACCGTGCCGAGCGTGCACCGGACAGCACCGCGGTCTCGCCGCCGGAGCTGGACGCCGAACCGGTGCGGTCGGCGATCGAGCGGCTGAAGCAGGCAGCATGCACCTGACGCAGCTGGCCCGCGAGTACGGCGACAAGCCGGCCGTGATTATGGGCGGATCGGGCGCAAGCTTGTCCTACGCCGAGCTGGAACGGCAGTCCAACCAGATCGCGCAGCTGTTCCGCTCCCGCGGCCTGCGCCCCGGCGATCACATCGCGGTTCTCATGGAGAACCGGCCCGAGTTCTTCCCCGTGGTGTGGGCCGCCCAGCGTTCGGGGCTGTTCTATACCCCGGTGAACTGGCACCTCTCCGGGGCCGAGGCCGCCTATATCGTGGCCGACTGCGGGGCGCGGCTGCTGGTGGCCTCCAGCGACCTGGAGGAGCTGGCGGCGGCCGGCGCCGCGTCGGCGCCCGCGCTGGAGGACAGGCTGACCGTCGGCCCGCCCGTCCCCGGGGTGGAATCGCTGGCGGACGCGGCCGCCCCGATGCCAGGCAGGCCGCTACCGGAGGAGCTCGAGGGTTATTACATGCTGTACTCGTCCGGCACCACCGGCCAGCCCAAGGGCATCCTGCCCGCGCTGACCGGCCAGCCGTTCGGGACCGGCCTGAACATCGACTCAACCATGAATAGCGTCTTCGGGTTCTCGCCCGCCACGGTGTTCCTCAGTACCGGGCCGCTTTATCACGGGGCGCCGATCGGCTGGTCGCTCGGGACGATCCGCAACGGCGGCACCGCTGTCGTGATGGAGCGCTTCGACGCGGTCCGCGCGCTGCAGCTGGTGGACCGCTACCGGGTGACCCACGGCCAGTTCGTGGGGACGATGTTCGTCCGGATGCTGAAGCTCCCGGAGGCGGAACGGGCTGCGTTCGACACCTCCAGCCTGCGGCTCGTCGTGCACAGCGCCGCGCCGGTCTCGGTCGAGGTTAAGGAACAGATGATCGCCTGGCTGGGGCCGATCCTGACCGAGTTCTACGCGGGCAGCGAAGGCAACGGGTTCTGCGTGATCGACAGCCCGACGTGGCTGCGCCACAAGGGCTCGGTCGGCAAGCCGATCCTGGGCGAGGTGCACATCTGCTCCGATGACGGCGACGAGCTGCCGGCCGGGCAGATCGGCACCGTCTGGTTCAGCGGGACGCGGCGCTTCAGCTACAACAATGACCCCGCCAAGACGGCCGGCGTGTACAACGACCGGGGCTGGAGCACCCTCGGTGACATGGGCTCGGTCGACGCCGAGGGTTACCTGTACCTGGCGGACCGGCGGACCGACCTGATCCTCTCCGGCGGAGTGAACATCTACCCGCGGGAGATCGAGGACGCGCTCGTCCTGCACCCGGCCGTCGCCAACATCGTCGTGTTCGGCCTGCCCGACGAGGAGATGGGCCAGCGGGTGCATGCGGTCGTGCAGCCCGCGGTCCCTGGCAGCGGGACCCCCGAGCTGGCGGCCGAGCTGATCGGCTTCTGCCGCTCGCGGATCGCGCACTACAAGGCACCCCGCTCGGTGTCGTTCGAGGACAAGCTGCCGCGGCTGCCGTCCGGCAAGATGCTGCGCCGGCTGCTCATGGACCGCTACCGTTCGCTCCTGTCCTCCTAGCGGCCCGCAGTACGTCCTTGCGTACCTTGCCCGAGGGGGTGCGCGGCAGCTCGTCCACCAGTGACACCACCTCGGGCGTCTTCTGCCGGGCGGCTCCGGCCGCGGCGAAGTGGGCCCGGGCCTGGTCGACGTCGAACGTGAACCCCGGGCGGGCGACGACGACCGCGCAGACCCGCTCGCCCAGCGCCGGGTCAGGCACCGGGATGACCGCCACGTCCGCCACCGCGGGGTGCGTGATCAGCAGGTCCTCGACTTCCTTGGACGAAATGTTCTCCCCGCCGCGGATGATGATGTCCTTGAGCCGGTCGGTGACCGTCAGGTACCCGTCGGCGCCGATCCGCCCGACGTCTCCGGTCCGGAACCAGCCGCCGGGCAGGAACGCGGCCGCGTTCAGCGCCGGGTCGGTGTAGCCGGTGAACAGCTCCGGGCCGCGGGTGAGGATCTCGCCCTCCCCGCCCTCGGGCACGTCGCGGCCAGCCGCATCTACCAGGCGGACCTGGTTGCCCGCGAGCAGCCCGCCGTCGGTGCCGGCCCGCAGGTCAAGTGGGTCGGCGATGGTCCCGGTGGTCACCGTGGGGTGCTCGCTGCTGCCGTAGGAGCGGAACGCCGTGATCCCGGCGGCGTCGGCGCGCCGGATCAGGCTCGGCGGGACCGGGGCCGCACCGGTCAGGAACTCACGCAGCGTGCCGAGGGCGGCGGTGCCGTTCGCGTGCTGGTCGAGCAGGCCGGACAGCTGGACCGGCGCCCCGCCGCAAGAGGTGACCGCGTGCCGGTCGATGAGCTCGGCGGCCAGGGCCGCATCCCAGGCCTGCATGATCACCGTCGGCGTGCCCAGCAGCAGGATCCGCAGCAGGCTCAGCAGCCCGGCCATGTGACCGGGCGGGAAGAGCCCCAGGTGCCGGGCGCCCGGGCCGTTGAGGGTGTACACCTGCGAGGTCGCCTCGGCCAGCAGGGTCCGATGCGAATGCTGCACGCCCTTGGGGTCGGCCGTGGTCCCCGAGGTGTACATGAGCACCGCGCGGTCGTCGGGGCCGGGGCGGGGCTGGCGGTACGTGCCTCCCGGCTGACCCAGCAGTCCGGCGTAGCCGATCGCGCCGTGGCCGGGTGCGCTGTCGCCCACGACGACCGCGAACTTGAGCGCGGGCAGCCTGGACAGCCCGCCCAGCACGACGTCGGCGTGCGGCCGGCCGCGATGCTCGCGGGGGAGGACGACCGCGGCGGCGCCCGAGCGCCGCAGCATGAAGTCCATTTCCCGGGGGCCGTAGATCATTACCACCGGCAGCAGGACCGCCCCGCACAGGCCGACGGCCGCCTGGATCACCGCTCCCTCGTAGGACCCCGGCAGCTGGACCGCGACCACGTCACCGCGGCCGATGCCCCGGGCCTCCAGCGCCCCGGCGGCTTTCTCCGCGTCACTCACCAGCCCGCCGAGCGTGCTCGCGCGCTCGCCGGCCCCGGTCACGAACACCAGCGGGCAGCCGTCGTGGGCGGCGGCCCCGGCCCGGATGTGCGCGGCCAGCGTCGGCTCGTCCACCACTAGTCCGCCTGATCTTCGGCGGCGTTCCGTGGCGCCCGCTTGCGGTTCGTGAACGCCTCCAGCATCGACTTGTGCTCGTCGGAGGTGAGCAGGACCGTGTTCGCGTAGCGATCGAACTCGCGGGCGGTCCCGCGGTCCACGCTGGCGGCGATGTCGACCGCGGTCTTGGTGACCCCGGCCGCCTCACTGGGCAGGGCCGCGAGCTTGCGCGCGAACGCCGTCACCCGCTCGCGGAACGACTCGGCCGGGTACACGGCGTGGACCAGCCCCATCGTGAGCGCCAGCTCGGCCGAGACCTCTTCGCCGAACGCCAGCCACTTGCCCCAGTGCGGCCCGACCAGCCGGGTCACCCGGCTGATACCGCCGGATCCCGGTATCACGCCGAGGTTGGGCAGTTCCGGCAGCGCGAAGCTGGCGCCCTCGGCGGCCAGCCGGAAATCGCAGGACGCGCCGATCTCCAGGCCGACCCCCAGACAGCGCGCGTGGACGGCGAGCACCGAGGGCTTCTCGATGGCCTCGAGTTCGTCCATCAGCAGGTGGAAACCGCGGTAGCCACGCCGCAGGCGCCGCGGGCTGAAGCTGCCGTCAGGCGCGTACCCGCGCCGGCCGCCCGCGCCGCTGTCGTTCAGGTCGATGCCCGCGGTGAAGTACCGGCCCTCCGCGGCGATTACCAGCACCTTGAGGTCGTCGCGGTCGCCCAGCTCGTCGACCGCGGCCCGCAGGCCGTCGATCATCGCCGGGGAGACGGCGTTGAGCTTGGCGTCCCTGGTGAAGGTAAAGGTGAGCACGCCGTTGTCCTCGGACCGGCGGAAGTCCGTTGGCTCTGCCATGGACCTGGTGTCTCCTTTCGATGCGGTGGCCGCGGCGGCCCTCACTCAGTCGGCCGGCGGCGTGATCAGGCCGAATCCGAACGAGTAGGGCGTGCTCGATGCCATCGCGACCGGGCCGTCGACCTGCCCCGCACGGCGCAGCCGGTCAACGCCCACGATGATGTCGGCGGGACCAATATGCCCCACGTCGTGCCCGGAGACCACGACCGCGGACGGAGACAGGCCGGTCAGCTGGGTCAGCATCCGCACGGTGCCCGGAGTGATCTGGTTGCAGATGAGGCGGGCCGGGATGACGCCGAACCGCTTGGTCAGCGTCCGGCTGGTGGCGCTGACTCCCGGCGGGGCCACCGGATAGCGGGTTCCGCCGTACTTGATCAGCACCCGGCCGTTCATCTCCGGTGCGGAGACGAACTCGACCCCCTGGTCCACCAGCGAGCCGTAGGGCGGGACGACGGGCAGCCCGTCCGACCAGCCGCCCGACATGCACCGCTCGATGTCGTCGTAGACATCCAGGCCCACTGCTGCCGCTCCTATATCGACCACTTATTGTAAACAGCTAACTAAAATGCTAGCCTCGGGGACGTGCCCTTGCAAGAATCGGGCCAGTACACGCAGCTCAGAGCCGGTCGGGTGTAGCTGGAGGCGGCCACGGTGATGGAGAAGAAGGCAGCGTTCATCACCGGGGTTGCCCGCGGTCAAGGGCGGGCGCACGCGGTGAAGCTCGCGTCCAGGAGTATGAACATCATCGGCCTGGACATCTGCGCGGACATCCCCTCGATGGACTACCCCAACGCGACCGAGGACGATCTGCTGGCCACGGTCAAGCTGGTCGAGGCGGCCGGCGGGGAGATGGTCGCCGCGCAGGGCGACGTGCGCAGCTACGACGACCTGCGCCGGGTCCTCGCGCTCGGCCTCGACCGCTTCGGCCGGGTGGACGTGCTGCTGGCCAACGCCGGCATCATCCGCCTCTCGCCTGACGGCGACCGCGACGAAGTTTGGACCGACATCATCGATGTGAACCTAACCGGGGTGTGGCGCACCATCGAGGTGGTGCTGCCCGCGATCAGGGCCGGCGGGCGCGGCGGGTCGGTCGTCATCACCAGCTCGTCGGCCGGCCTCAAGGGCATGGCCAGCGACAAGGCGGGGGCCCAGGCCTATACCGCGGCCAAGCGCGGCCTGGTCGGCCTCATGCAGGTGCTCGCCAACCAGTACGCCAGCGAGATGATCCGGGTCAACACCATCCACCCGACCGGGGTCGCGACCGGCATGTCGCAGAACCCGGCCATGGAGGCGCTCATGGCCCAGGCGGCCGCGGGCGGCCAGAACACCATCAGCCAGATGCGGAACGCCCTGCCGATCGACATCCTCCAGCCGGAGAACATCGCCAACGCCGTCGCGTGGCTGGTATCGGACGAGGCCGCCTATATCACCGGCGTACAGCTTCCGCTCGACGCGGGGTTCGCTGTCCGCTGACCGCGGCTATCCCGCTCCTGACCTGCAGAGGACATCATGACTGTCACCGCGCCCCAGGTTCAGCTCCGCTACGGAGACAAGGTTCTCGACTCCGGCTCCGGCGGGCTCTACCCGCACCTCAACCCGTACACCGGGGAGCTGCAGGCGGAGATTCCGCTGGCCGGCCCGGCCGAGGTGGACCAGGCCGTCGATCTGGCCGCCGGACAGGCCGAGTCGTGGCGCCGCTGGGCACCGGAACGGCGCCGTGACGTGCTGATGCGGTTCGCCGGCCTGCTCGACGAGCACCGGGCCGAGTTCGCCGCGCTGCAGGCCCTCGACGGCGGCACCCCGACCCACTTCGGGCACCGCATCATCGCCAACTCGGTCAACTGGACCCGCTACTACGCAGGCTGGTGCGACAAGCTGTCGGGAGAGCTGATCTCCACCCTCGACACTCGCGGCTACTTCTCCTACACCGTACCGGAGCCGTACGGCGTCATCGGCGCGATCGTCACCTGGAACGGCCCGGTGGTGTCGCTGGGCATGAAGGTCATCCCCGCCCTGGCCGCCGGCAACTGCGTGGTGACCAAGCCGTCGGAGTTCACGCCGTTCGCGCCCGACCTCTACGGGCGGCTGCTGCGCGAAGCGGGCGTGCCCGGCCGGCGTGTGCAGCATCCTGACCGGCGGGCCGGAGGCGGGCGCGGCACTGGTCCGCAACCCGAAGGTGGAGAAGGTCAGCTTCACCGGCGGCCCGGCCGCCGCCAGGCAGATCGCGCACGTGTGCGCGGAGCAACTCAAGCCCGCGGTGCTCGAACTCGGCGGCAAGACCGGCAGCATAGTGTTCCCCGACGCCGGCGACCTGCGGGAGGTCGCCGAGCGCGCGGTCAGGGACAGCATCGGAGTGCTGGCCGGGCAGGGCTGCGTCGTCCCGACCCGCCTCATCGTGCACGCGGACATCTACGCTGAGATGGTCGAGCTGGTCACCGCGGCCGCCGCGTCCTACAAGGTGGGCGACCCGTTCGACCCCGAGGTCAAGGTGGGGCCGCTGATCAACGCGGCCGCGGTCGAGCGCGTCTGCGGGATGCTGGACCGGGCCAGGCGGGACAACGCCGGGCGGATCGTGCTCGGCGGCGGGCGGGCCGGCGGTGATCTCGCGGACAAGAACTTCGTCGAGCCCACGGTCATCGTCGACGCCGATCCGCACCACGAGATCTCGCAGACCGAGATCTTCGGCCCGGTGCTGCTGGTGTTCCGGTTCTCCACCGAGGACGAGGCGGTGGAACTGGCCAACAGCACCCCGTACGGCTTGGGCGCGAACATCCAGTCGGCCAGCCTGACCCGGGTCCACCGGCTGGCGGAACGCCTCAAGGCCGGCGGGGTCTACGTCAACGGCGCGCGGCAGAACCTCCCGCATACCCCGTTCGGCGGGCTCGGCATCAGCGGGTACGGGAAAGAAGGCGGCCGCGCGGGCATCGACGAGTTCCTGCGCTACAAGACCGTCTCCATCATCGAGCCCCAGTGATCCTCGCCGGAGTGAGCGGCGCCGACGCCGCCCTGATCGCGGACCCAGCGATGACGCGCACCTGAACTACCTCAACGGCCAGAAGATCGTCACCGGCATCGAGGCCATCCGGGAGCAGATGTTCCACTTCGGTTCCGGATGGCAGCCGCTCGCTGCGGTCGGCCGCATCCTGTTCTCCGACCACCGGTTCCGGGTGGACCAGCTGCTGGCAAGGGACGGGGACGTGGTCGGCCACGTGTCGGGCGTGGTCCACCTCGTTACCGAGCGCGGCGGCGAGACCAGCCTGGCTATCCGCGGGATCCGCTACACCGACCGCTACGTGCGCGCCGGGTCTGGGTGGCGGATCGCGGAACGGCGGCACGAGCAGCTGCGGGAAAGCGTCGCGCCGGCCCGGCAGTTCACGGTCGAGCCATAGTCGCGGCCGCCGTGCTGCCAGTGCCCTCAGCGGCCAGTCCAGCGCGCCGGGCGCTTTTCGAAGAAGGCGGCGATTCCTTCCCTCATGTCGTCGCTGGCCGTCACCCGCTCGACCGCCTCGGCGGTCACCTCCCAGCCCGCCGCGTCGTCAGCGTCGTGCTGCGCGGCGAGCGCGGTCAGGCTGGCGGCAACCGAGACGGGGGAGGAGGCGCAGATGTCGTCGGCTAGCCCGAGCGCCACGGCGAGCGCTTGGCCGGGGTCGGTGACCCGGTTGACGAAGCCGATCTGGTAGCCGCGCTCCGCGTCCAGCACAGCCCCGGTGATCAGCAGTTCCCTGGCCACGTTGAGCGGCAGGGCGCGCATGGCGCGGAACAGGGCGCCGGAGGAGGCGACCAGCCCGCGTCTGCTCTCCGGGAGCGCGAAACGCGCGGTGCGCGAGGCTACCACGAGGTCGCAGGCGAGCGCGATCTCGAAGCCGCCGCCGAACGCCGGGCCCTCGACCGCGGCGATGAGCGGCTTGGCCCGGCGGCGCCTGATCACGCCGTACTCGCCGCCGCGCTCGGTGCGGCCGCTGCCGTCTTTGATGTCGGTGCCGGCCGAGAAAACCGCCGTCGTGCCAGTGATGACGCAGGCCCACAGCTCGTCGTCGTCCTCGAACAGGTTGAGCGCCTCGTCGATGCCGTCGGCGGTGATGCGGTCGATGGCGTTGCGCTTGGCCGCACGCTCGATGCGGACGACGAGAACCCGCCCCCGCCGCTCGTAGCGGACGGTGGCTTCTCCTGACGGCACGTCAGAAGAACAGGTCGACGACCGGCTTGGTCTTCAGGTCGTCCTTGAGCAGGTACTGGGCGGCGCCCTCCATGTGCGAGCGCCAGTGCTTCTCTGCTCCCGCCGCGTTCCCGGCCTTGACCAGGCTGATGAGCTTCGTATACGACCGGATGACCCGCTGGAAGCGCTCGTCGGTGTCGTTGTCGTCGCGCTGCGCGATCTTGGTGCGCAGGTGGGTGGCGACGATGTCCTGCAGCACGGCCCCCTGGATGGCCATGGTCTTGTTGCCGCAGCCTTCCAGGATCAGCTCGTGGAACCGGTAGGTCAGGCTGGACCAGACGTAGGGGTCGGGGATGAACGGCTTCCTGGCGGCGACCTCAGCCTTGAGCTTCTCCACCACCTGGGTCAGCTTCTCGATGTCCTCGTCGGTGCGGTGCAGCGCGAGCAGGCGGGCGCACGGCGGCTCGGAGATCATCCGGGCCTCGTAGACGTCGTTGATGGTGGCGCCCTGCATCTGCAGCAGCAGCCCGACGTAGCGCGCGGCGACCGAGACGTCGGGAGCGACCACCCGGGCGCCGCCGCGGCTGCCGCGCCGGACGCTGATGAGCGTTTCCGCTTCGAGGATGCGGAATGCCTCCCGCAGGGTCGGGCGTGACACGCCGAACTGCTCCATGAGCTGGCTTTCGGCGGGCAGGGTCTCGCCCGGCCGCAGTTCACCGCGGACAATCTGGCGCCGCAAGTGGGTGGCGATCAGCTCGCCAGTCTTGGGAGCCCGGACGACCGTTCCGATCTGGGCGGGGCCGCTTACCGTAGTCACGTCATAATCATATCTGTCACATAACTTAAAGAGCGAACCCATCCGACTTAATTGCCCTGACGTCTCGGCATCGCTATTTGGCTCCTTTGGGGGTGAAGCGCAGGGCGCCGTCGAGTCGGATCGTCTCGCCGTTGAGGTACACGTTCTCGGCGATGTGCCGGGCCAGCTGAGCATATTCGTCGGCGCGGCCCATGCGCTTGGGGAACGGAACCGCCGCGCCCCAGTAGGCGTCGAGCTGCTCCGGGTCGGCATCGCGGAAGGCGGGCGTGAGAAACGTGCCGGGCGCGATGGTCACCACCCGGATTCCGGCCGGGGCCAGGTCGCGGGCGAGCGGAAGGGTCATGGCGACGATGCCGCCCTTGGCCGCCGCGTAGGCGGACTGGCCGATCGTGCCGTCGTAGGCGGCGATGGAGGCGGTGTTGATGATGACGCCGCGCTCGCCGTGCTCGAGCGGCTCGGTCTTGGCGATCGCGGCCGCGGCGAGGCGGTCGATGTTGTACGTGGCCGCCAGGAAGATGTCGATCACTTTGGTGAACGACTGCTGGGGCGCCGGCTGGCTCTCCTTGTCGAGCGTGCGCGGGCCGCCGCCCCCGCCGTGGGCGACGACGGCGATCCGGAGCGGGCCGAGCTGCGCGGCCGCGTCGATGGCCTGCTGCACGCTGTCTTCGTCGGTCACGTCGGTCCGCATGAACAGGGCCCCGAGGCCCAGCTCGTCCGCCACTGCCTTGCCCTTGGCCTCGTCGAGGTCGCTGACGACGACCCGCGCGCCGGCCGCGTGCAGCCGGCGGGCGGTGGCGGCGCCGAAGCCTCCGCCGCCCCCGGCGATGAGCGCCACCGCTCCCTTGATCTCCATCGTTCGCCTTTCGACTGGGGGCGGGCCCGGTTACGACCGCCCCTGACGGAGCTGTCATAGTTAGCTAATTGCACTATACTAACCTGCTGTGAGAGACCAAGGCGAGGGGCGCGCGATGAGCGCCGGCGACAGCGCGGAACACGACGAGCTGCGCCAGGTCGTCCGCGAGTTCCTCAGCGAGAGGTCGCCCAGCCGCGAGGTCCGCCGCCTGATGGAGGCGGGGAAGAGCCGTGACGACGAGGTATGGGCGCCGCTGGCCGGCCAGCTCGGGCTGACCGGGATCGCCGTGCCCGAACGGTACGGCGGAGCCGGGTACGGGCCGGTCGAGCTGGGGATCGTGCTCGAGGAGATGGGCGCTGCCCTGCTGGTGGCGCCGTACTTCGCCACCGTCGCCCTGGCCGGCCAGGCCCTCGCCGCTTCCGGCGACGAGGACGCGATGGCGCGCTGGCTGCCCGGTATCGCCGACGGCTCGCTCACCGCCACTCTCGCGGTCGCCGAGGATTCCGGATCGTGGGACCTGGCCGAGGTCGCCGCGACCGCCAGGCCGGCCGGTGACGGCTGGGCCGTCAGCGGTTCCAAGCTCTTCGTCATCGACGGCCATACCGCTGATCTGCTGCTGGTGGTCGCGCGCGGGCCCGACGGACCTGGGGTGTTCGCGGTCGAAGGCGGGGCCGCGGGCGTGGAACGGGCGCGGCTGGACGCCCTGGACCTGACGCGTGCCCTCGCGTCGGTCACCCTGCGCGAGGCGCGGGCGACCCGGGTCGGCGCCGGCCGGGACGCGTCGGCGTGGCTGTCGGAGGTGCGGGACCTGGTGCTGGCCGCGCTGGCGGCCGAGCAGCTCGGCGGTGCCGCCCGCTGCCTGGACATGTCGGTCAGCTACGCCAAGGTCCGCGAGCAGTTCGGCCGCCCGATCGGCTCGTTCCAGGCCATCAAGCACAAGTGCGCCGACCTGCTGCTCGAGGTCGAGTGCGGCCGGTCCGCGGTGTACCACGCGAGCGAGGCCGTCGCCGGACGCCAGCCGGACGCGCCGCTCGCCGCGGCGCTCGCCTACATCTACTGCTCGCAGGCCTTCACCCATGCCGCCAAGGAGTGCATCCAGATCCACGGCGGCATCGGCTACACCTGGGAGCATGATGCGCACCTGTACCTGCGGCGGGCGAAGTCGTCGGAGCTGCTGTTCGGCCCGCCCGCCCGGCAGCGGACGCGGCTGGCCGAGCTGGCCGGGATCTGAAGGACGCCGATGACCCTCGAACGCGAAGCACCCCTCTCCATGTCCGAGCCCGACGATGTCTTCCGCGCCCGGCTGCGGGAGTTCTTCACCGCCCATCACCCAGGGCGGCCGCCGAAAGACCCGCGCGAGCGCCTGGCCTGGACCAAGGCATGGCTGGCGACCCTGTTCGACAGCGGATACGCGGGCCCCGGCTGGCCGCGCGAGTTCGGCGGCATGGAGCTGTCCTTCGCGCACCAGGTGATCTACCACGAAGAAGCCGCCCGCGCACGGGTGCCGGGACCGCTCGGCACCGGTCTCAACATCGCCGCGCCCACCATCATCAAGTACGGCACCCAGGAGCAGAAGCAGCGGTGGCTCGCCCCGATGCTGCGCGGCGACACGGTATGGGCGCAGGGCTACTCGGAACCGGAGGCAGGCTCGGACCTGCCGAGCCTGCGCACCACCGCCCGCCGCGACGGCGACGAGTACGTCGTCAACGGGCAGAAGGTATGGACGTCGCACGCGGGCGACGCCGACATCTTCTTCGCCCTGGTCCGCACCGGCACCAGAGAGAGCAGGCAGAAGGGCATCACTTACCTCGTCGTCGACGCCCACGCGCCCGGGGTGCAGGTGCGGCCGCTGCGGGACCTGACCGGAGGGCACCTGTTCGCCGAGGTGTTCTTCGACGACGTGCGGGTGCCGGTCGCGAACCGGATCGGGGAGGAGAACGACGGCTGGCGGCTGGCCCGCACCAGCCTCGGGCACGAGCGGGCGGCGGGCGCGCTAAACCAGGCGGCGATGTACCGCCGGGTGCTGACCGAACTGGAAGAACTCGCCCGCGAACGAGGCCAGCTGGCCGATCCGCTGGTGCGCGACCGGTTCGTCGACCTGGAAATCCGGGTCCGGATCATCCGCTACAACGCCGAGCGGACCATCGGCGGCATCCTCGCCCGGGGCGACGCCGGCGCCGCCTCCTCGATCTCACGGCTGCTGATCACCGCGTTCGAACAAGAGATCCACGAGTTCGCGGTCGACCTGCTCGGCGGCCGGCCTGCTCGGCAAGTCCGCGCCGCAGGCGGTGCAGCGGTCCCGCTGGCTGGTCGGCTTCCTGCGCACCCGGGCTTCCACCATCGGCGCCGGGACCTGGGAAATCCAGCTGAACACCGTCGCCGAGCAGGTGCTCGGGCTACCGCACGACCCCGGCATGCCGCCGCGCTGACCGCACCCATCAGGAGAAGCCCATGCGGTTTGACTACAGCTCCGAACTGGAGGACTACCGGGCCGAGGTCCGGGCCTTCATCGCGCGGCACGGGCCGGGACCGCGCAAGCACGTGGGGGTGCGGGCACCAGACCCCGAGCAGGTACCGGCGCTACGTGCCTGGGCGGCCAAGCTGTACGCCGCCGGGTACCTCGGGCAGACGTGGCCCGTCGAGTACGGCGGCCGTCCCGGCGCCACCATCGAGCACACGTTCATCGTCGCCGAGGAGATCGCCCGGGCCAGGACCTGGGGCGAGATCGGTGCCGGGGCGCTCGCCGCCAGCGCCATCCTCTCCTTCGGCAGCGAGCAGCAGCGCCAGCGTTATCTGCCGCGGATCCGCTCGGGTGAGGACCTGTGGTGCCAGCTGTTCAGCGAGCCCGGCGCGGGCAGCGACCTGGCCAGCCTGAAGACCCGGGCGGTGCGCGACGGCGACCATTACGTCGTCAACGGCCAGAAGGTGTGGACCACCAACGGCCACCACGCCGATCGCGGCTACCTGCTGGCGCGCACCAACCCCGACGTCGCCAAGCAGGCCGGCATCACCGCGTTCGCCCTCGACATGCGGACACCGGGCGTCGACGTCCGGCCGCTGCGCGAGATCACCGGGACGAACGACTTCAACGAGGTCTTCCTCGACAACGTGCGCATCCCGGCCGACCAGGTGATCGGAGAGGTCGACAACGGCTGGCGGGTCGCCAACGCCAGCCTCGGCCACGAGCGCAGCGGCGTCGGGGCGCGCGCGGTGGAACTCTACGCTCAGCTCGACGACCTAGTGGAGCTCGCGCGCCGTACCACCACCGCGGCCGGGCGGCCGGCCATCACCGACGGCGCCACCCGCCAGCGGATCGGCCAGCTGGCCGTCCTCGCGCACGTCACCGACGTGATGAGCAAGGCGGTGCAGTCCCGGATCGCCAACGGCACCGAAGACGCCGCCGACGGCCCGCTCGCCAAGGTCTTCTACAGCGAGGTCAACCTGGCCATGACCGAGTTCGGTGTGGCCCTGCAGGGGGTCGGCGGCCTGGCCGTCGAAGGCGACCGCCAGGCCTACGCCGACGGCTGGTGGCAGGACGCTTTCCTGTACGCCCGGGCCTACACCATCGCGGGCGGGGCCAACGAGGTGCTCAAGACCGTAGTCGCCGAGCGCGCGCTCGGCCTCCCCCGGGACAAGCGATGACCTCCCCGGGCCGGCGGTACGGCCTGCCCTGGCGCGGAGCGGAGGTGGCCCGCGCCGCCGAGGCGGCCGGCATCACCGCGTTCTGCAGCGGTGAGTTCGTCGATCACGAGGCGTACTCGACGCTCACGGAGATGGCGCTGTACACCGAGCGGGCACTAGTCGGGCCCGGGATCGCGTACGCCTTTGCCCGCACGCCCTATGCCCACGCGGCCGGCATCCGCGGTGCCTGGCGGCACGCGCCCGGGCGCGTCTTCCTCGGCCTGGGCTCCGGGGCGTACAAGATCAACCGCGACTGGTTCGGGGTCGCGGCCGACCGCCCGGTCGCGCGCATGGCCGACCTGGTTGGAGCCGTCCGCGCCTGGCTGCGAGCCGAGAACGGGCAGCCCGTCCGCTACGACGGGGAGTTCTATCACATCGACGCGATGATCGGCGCGCCGGTGCTCGGCCGCATTGACGCACCGATCCTGCTCGGCGCGTTCAACAAGCTGATGGCCGGCGCCGCGGGCGGCGCGGCCGACGGGATCATCGGCCACGGCCTGTTCACCCAGACCTGGTGGGAGGACGTCATCCGGCCCGCGATCGCCAAGGGCGCCGCCCAGGCCGAGCACGACGGCGCCCCTCAGGAGCACGGCTGGGTCATCACCGCCGTCGACGACGACGACCCGGAGCGCGCCGTCATTGACGCCCGCCGGATGATCGCCTTCTACCTGACCGTGAAAACCTACGACCCCTACGTCGAGCATCACGGCTGGACGGCCCAGACCACCGCCATCCGGCAGGCCTTCGCCGCGCGGGACACCGGCGCCATGGAGCGGGCGGTCACCGACGACATGCTGGAGGCGATCGCCGTGTGCGGCACCACCGCCGACGCCCGGGCCGCGCTGGCCCGCCGCGGCGACTCGCTGCCCCGCGACGTCGCCTACCTCGCCCCGCCGTCCTTCATGGTCAGCGAGCGCCGCGGCCAGCGCTACGCGCTGGCCAGCCTCGCGCTGCTCGACGGACTCGGGGCGCCCACCGGGATTGGAACGCCATGAAATTCACCGTCGACTACCCCATCGTCATCGCCGGCTACGACCCGGCGCTGGTCACCGCGGCCGGGATGACCCGCGTCGTCCAGGCGGCCGAGGAATGCGGCTACGACGCGATCTCGTTCAGCGAGCATCCCGCTCCGTCGCACAAGTGGCTCAACGCGGGCGGCCACGAGTCGCTCGACCAGACCTCGGCCCTCGCGTTCTGTGCCGCCGTCACCAGCCGGGTGCGGCTGATGACCTACCTGCTGGTGCTGCCCTACCACAACCCGTTCCTGGCGGCCAAGGCGCTGAGCACGGTCGACCTGCTGTCCGGCGGACGCCTCACCGTGGTCGCAGGGACCGGGTACCTGCGCTCGGAGTTCCTCGCCCTCAACGTCGACATGAGCCTGCGCAACGAGCTTTTCGACGAGTCGCTCGAGGTGCTGCGCGGCGTGTGGAGCGAGGTCCCCTTCGCCTACCAGGGCAAGCACTTCACCGCGCGCGGGGTGGCCTCCCTGCCTGGCCCGGTCCAGCCCGGCGGGCCGCCGGTGCTGATCGGCGGCAACAGTGCCCTCGCCCGCGCGCGGGCCGCCCGCAACCAGGGCTGGAGCCCGCTGATGGTGAGCCCGGAGGTGGCACGCACGTCGCGCACGCCCGGCATCGCCACCGTCGCCGAGCTGGCGGCCCAGATCAAGGAGCTGCGCGACGCGGCGGCCGCGGCCAACGGAGCCGCCGCCGCGCTGACCGTCCAGGTACACACCCCGCAGACGAACTTCATGCAACGGCCAGGCTCGGCCGAGGAGCACCGGGACCACCTCGGCCAGCTCGCCGAGGCGGGAGTGGACTCGTTCGTGCTGCGGCCGCCCGGCGACTCCGTCGACCACGCGGTCGAGGCGCTGCACCAGTACGCGGAGACTTTCCTGAAGGGTTGACGCCGCATGAGGGACCGTGCTTCGGACGACGGGCCGAAGGCTGGCGTGGCCGTGGTCACCGGCGGCAGCCGTGGCGCCGGTCGTGGCATCGCCATCGCACTCGGCTCCCACGGGTACACCGTGTACGTGACGGGCCGGACGCAGCGAACGGGCGAGTCGCCGTGGGACGGCACGATCCACGACACCGCTGCGGCGGTCACGGCGGCCGGCGGGAAAGGCGTGGCGGTGCGCGTCGACCATCGCAACGATGAGGAGACCGCGGCACTGTTCGAGCGGGTTCGCCGGGACGAAGGCCGTCTCGACATTCTCGTCAACAACGCGGCGCTGATCCGCGAGGAGTTGCAGAGCGCGGCGCCGTTCTGGGAGAAGCCGCTGGCCGCGAGCGTCGATCTGCTCGAGGTCGGCCTGTGCAGCAGCCTTGTCGCCAGCTACTACGCGGCGCCTCTGCTGGTCGAGACGGGTCAGGGCCTGGTGGTGTTCACTTCGGCACCGGGCGCCGTGCGCTACCAGTACGGAGCGGCCTACGGCGCGCACAAGGCCAGCCTGGACAAGTTCGCCGCCGATATGGCCGTCGACTTCCGGCCGTTCGGCGTCACGGCGGTGTCGATCTGGATGGGCGCCGTGCTGACCGAGCGGCTACAGCAGATCATCGACAGCGGGCCCGAGTTCGCCTACCTCGCCGGCATCGCCGAAACGCCGGAGTTCACCGGGCACGTCATCGCCGCGCTGGCCGCCGACCCCGACGTCCTCGCGGTCAGCGGACGCACCCTCATCGGGGCCGAAGTGGCGCGACAGTACGGGATCAGCGACCGGGAGGGCCTGGCGCCCGCCCTCGGTCCGCGACCTGATGCCCGTGGAGCCAGTCAACTACCAGGGGAAAGAACGCACAATGACCGACGACCAACTGCAGCAGCTCCTGAAGGACGTGCAGTACCTCAAGGACCGCCAGGCGATCCTCGACGTAATCATGCGTCACGCCCGCGGCCACGACCGTCACGACACCGAGCTGATGAACAGTTGCTTCTGGGACGACGGCGTCGATGAGCACGGCCAGTTCGTCACACCGGGGCCCGAATACGGGGACTGGGCGAACAAGACCCACACGGCCGGTTTCTTCCTCCACATGCACAACATCACCAACCACACGTGTGAGATCGACGGCGATACGGCGCATTGCGAGACCTACGTGCTCGGAGCACTGCTGCCCCGGTCTGCACCCGGTCGGGCCACGTTCGTGAGCGGCCGCTACCTCGACAGGCTGGAAAGGCGAGAGGGGGAGTGGCGGATCCTGGTTCGTCGCACCTCGATCGAGGTGGAGGTCGAGGGCGACTCGAAGTGGCCGGACAACGAGATCAGCGAGACCTTCCCCAAGGGCGCATGGGACACCGGGGACCTGTCGTACGCGCGCCCGTTGCGACTTGACTCACCGTCTCTTTTCTGGGACGGCAAGACCCGCTGAGGGGATAAGACCAGGAATACCAGCAGCGACGGCGCGATGATGCGTGCAGAACTGGATGACATCGAAGCTCGTCAGCGGCCCGCCGGGGGCACGGCCGGCACGGATGACCTGACCTACCGCCAGCTCGCGGCCCGCAAGGCCGCCCGGCACCTGCTGGATTCCCGGGTACCGCCGGCCAGCCGTTCGGCGACCCAAGCAGGCGCGGGCACCCGGTCGGTCTCGGTTTCCTGGCCGACGGCGCGGCCCTGAAAGGCGCCCTCGGCGTCGAGCAGGCCCTGCGGGTCGGTGCCGCCCCAGACGGAGAGACCGTGCACCAGCAGCACCGGGCGATCAGTCACCAGTAGGTGTCCTGTTCCATGCAGGAAGCCACGGTGTGTCAGGCGGGCAGGCCGATCGCCTTGACCTCCAGGTACTCTTCGAAGCCGTGGTCGCCGTAGCGGCGGCCGAGTCCGCTTTGCCGCACGCCGCCGAGGGGGCTGGTCATGCTGAAGGTGCTGGCCACGTTGGCGCCGATGGTGCCGGTGCGGATCTTCAGCGCGACCGCCAGAGCGTGCTCGTCGTCGCCGCTCGATACCTGCCCGGCCAGGCCGTAAACGGTATCGTTGGCGATCGCGACCGCCTCGTCTTCGGTGTCGTACGGGGTCACCGTGACGACCGGGCCGAAGGTCTCTTCCTGGCCGATCGTGGAGCGCGGGTCGACGTCGGACAGCAGTGTCGGCTCGATGTAGTACCCCTTCGGCAGGTGGGCCGGCCTGCCGCCGCCGGTGACCAGGGTGGCGCCGGCCGCCACGGCGCCTTCGATCAGGCCGAGCACCTTGGCCCGCTGGACATCGCTGATGGCCGGGCCGGAATAGTTCTTCATGTCCCACGGGTCGCCGTAGTGGAACTGCTCCATGCTCGCCTTCAGGATGGCCAGGCCCTCGGCCAGCTTGCCCCGCGGCAGCAGGATCCGGGTCGCATTCGTGCAGCCCTGCCCGGACATCGTGCACACGCCGCCGACGGCGCTGGGGAGCACCTGCACTAGTTCGGCATCGTCGAGCACGATGTGCGTTGACTTGCCGCCAAGCTCCATGACGGTCTTCTTCACCGTCGGCGCGGCAGCCGCGAGGATTTTGCGGCCCACGGCCGTCGAGCCGGTGAAGGTGACCATGTCGACCCGCGGATCGGAGGTCAGCGTGGCGGCCACGTCGTTGTCGTTGGACACGACGACCTGGAAGATGCCGGGCGGGATGTCGGTCTCCTCGGCGGCGATGCGGCCAAGCTCGAGCCCTGCCCAGGGGGTCAGCTGCGCCGGCTTGAGTATCACCGCATTGCCCGCGAGCAGCGCCGGCACGCTCTCGGTGACGTTGAGGTAGAGGGGCGCATTCCACGGGGTGATGGCAGTGACCACGCCGACCGGGATGTACTGCAGTTTCTGCCGGAATGTCCGGCCTAGGCCGGAATGGGTGCCCGCGTCGCGCAGGAACTCGAAGTTCCGCACCTGGTCCGGCCAGTAGCCCGCCTCCTCGATCGGGAACGCGAGCTGGATGCCGTAGGTCATGGCGATCGGCGTGCCGATCTCTGTCACCAGGATGCGACGCAGCCGCTCCTGCGCGCGGACCAGCCCGTCGCGGAGCTGGGTGATGCAGCGCGCGCGGAACTCCACGTCATCCCGCCAGTTTCCGGCGTTGGTGTCGAACGCGCGGCGCGCAGCGGCGACCGCCCGGTCGAAGTCGGCCGGCCTGCCGTCCGCGGCCATCCCGGCTACCTCCTCGGTAGCCGGGTTGATGACCTCGAACGTCACACCGCCGGAGGCGCCGGTCAGGTCGCCGTCGATGAGCATCCGCTGCTCGCCGGCCAGAACGCCGGTTCCGCCATCGGCCGCTGTGGTGGTCATGAGCATTCCTTCGCGCTAGTGAAAGGACGAGACAGCAGGCGCGGGCACGGCCGCCGTGGCCGTTCCCGGCGGCGTCTCCTACTCAAGGAGCCTCAGGTGAGCGCCGGCGTCGACGCTGATGAACTCCCCGGTGATGTAGCGGGCCTCGTCCGAGGCGAGGAACACAACGGTGTTGCTGATGTCGTACGGCTCGATGTACGGCACGTTAGGCAGCAGCTGCATGGTGGCGAACGCGGGAAGCGCGTCCTCCCGGGTGGGGTTCTCCAGGTCGGGCCGGAACCTCTGGTAGATGCCGTCGTTGTTGAGCAGGCGGGTATTGCAGTTGGTCGGGTGGATGCCGTTGACCCGGATGCCCTGCGGGGCTGCCGCGGCCGCGATCCACCGGACGTAGTTGACGAGCTGGCGCTTGGCGTAGCTGTAGGCCATCCCGCCCGGCTCCCCGCCGACCCCGCCCTTCATCAGCGCCGCGAACGAGCCGGTGACGACGGCCGAGCCGCCCGCGCTCATCGCCGGCAGGGCCGCGTGCAGCGTGTTCATCACCCCGACCAGGTTGGTGCCCGCCACCTCGGCCCAGCCCTCCAGCCCCAGGCCGGGCACGAAGCTGGCGATGCCCGCGTTCGCGCAGACGATGTCCAGCTTGCCGAACGTGTCGACAGCCAGGCTCACGGCTTCGCTGAGCGCGGTCAGGTCGCGTACGTCACCCTGGATGCCGACGGCGCGTCGGTCCAGCGCCTCGATCTCGGCCACCGTCTGCTTGAGGTCGTCCGGAGTGGCGAGCTCGTAGGAGACCGACTTCAGGTCATGGCAGATGTCGTAGGCGACGATGTCGGCGCCTTCCTCGGCCAGCTTGAGCGCATGGCTCCGGCCCTGCCCCCGCGCTCCGCCGGTGATCAAGGCGACCTTGCCCTGGACTCTTCCGGTCATGTGCTGCTCCTTCCCGTGCGGCCTTCGGAACGAGGCGCCGCAACGGCCCGCAGAATCATAAAACTAATTGTACTCACCAGCCTAAATGATGCAGGCGGAGTTCATCGCGTGAGAGCTCGGGCTGATGGCTCGAAAGCGCTTTGACGGCACCGCGATGAGCTGCGCGTGATCCAGGCTCTATTGACTCCGGCGAGAGCCTGCAGGAGCGCGCCCTGCGCAAGCGGAGATGCTCAACTCAGTGTGCTGGCCGGGCGTTCATGACCCGTTGCCGGTAACGGGAGGGCGATTCGCCGCAGCGTTGAGTGAAGGCGCGGGCGAAGGCGCTGCTGCTGGTGAACCCGACGGAGGTCGCGGCTTGGAGGACGGTCTTGTCTGGTCGGGCGAGCAGGACCATCGCCTGGAGTAGCCGGGCTTGGAGGAGATACTCCCGGCAGCTCAGGTGCAGTTCGGTCTCGAAGAGCCGTCGCAGGGTGCGTTCGGAGACGCCGACGGCACGGCTCAGGTCGGGCACGGAAACGGTGTCGAGGTGACGGGCGACGTAGCTGGCCGCGGCCACCACGACCGGATGCCGAGATACCGGAAGGGTCAGCGGTCGTTCGTGATCAAGGCTCTCGCCCACCAGGTCGGCCATCACTGTGAAAAAGCGCTCAGCGGTGAGGTCGCGGTCGTGGCGGCTGATCGGCCAGCGGACGGCGTGCCCGATCATCTCGCGCAGCAGAGGAGCAACAGCGAGGACCCGGACCCGTGCCGTCTGGTCAGGGACCAGGACGGGCTCGAAGAACACCGAGATGGTCTTGATCGAGGTGTGGAGGATGCTCTGGTGCTCCACCCCGGCGGGTATCCAAGCCGCCTGGTGGGGAGGTAGCAGGTGCCGGCCAGCGACGGTTTCCACCTCGACCAGCCCCTCGAGGGCGTACTCAAGCTGGTGCAGGGGATGGGCGTGCCAGCCGGTGACAAGGCTCTCGCCCTCGTGGACGTACGAGCCAGCCGCCACGTGGGCGCCGTCTCGCATAGCCACGATCCCTCGGCTGGCCGATTCCGGCAACTGTTTGACCGTTCGCGCAGCGACAGCCACCACCCATCGATTGTAGATCGTAGGTATGAACAAAACGCATCTGGAGTTCCTGGCCAGCCCCCAGTGGGCCGAGCAGCTCAAACAGGAAGCGTTGCCCTGGATCGCGACTGCGGGCGATCTGGGAGACGACGTGCTGGAGATCGGTCCCGGACCGGGGGTGTCGACCGATCTCTTGCGCCAGCTTACCGCTCACGTCACTGCGGTGGAGGTCGACCAGGCCCTGGCTGACGCGCTGGGGGACCGGTTTGGCGGCAGCAATGTCGAGGTCATCTGGGGAGATGGCGCTGACACCGGTCTTGGCAGCGACCGGTTCTCGGCGGCGACGGCCTTCTCGGTTCTGCATCACGTGCCAACCGCCGAGCACCAGGACCGCATCCTCGCCGAGATACACCGGCTGCTGCGGCCCGGAGGGATCTTCGTCGGGATCGACTCGCTCGACCTGGACCGCATCCGCCGCGGTCATGAAGGCGACATCTTCGTGCCCGTCGACCCAGAGAGCTTCCCGGAGCGACTGGGGAGACTCGGCTTCGGAGAGACCACGATCGACCAGACCGGCTACCACTTCCGGTTCGCTACCAGGAAGCCCAGCGTCTCCCAAAGGGTCCTTCGGCCCGCCGTCAGCTGATCAAGGCGGAACTCGGCGCCGCCGACGAGGGTGCCCTGTTCCACATCGCCAACAAGTTCGCCATCCGCCACCAGAGAGCGGGCCAGCAAGCGGACTACGACCCGGCACTCCTGGACTGAATCTTCCCCCTGCGCGGCGGCGGCCGGCAGCGCCGCCGTGACCTCAGCCCATGATGGCAGCCGCGACTCATACGGCGCGGCCGGATCGAACAGCACCTGGACCCCCATGCTGCGCAGCGTGTCCAGGCTCGCCCCGAACGCGGGGTGCGACGCCAGCTGCGGCTTGCAGTGAGGAACGACGACGACGGGCACCCCGTAGCCGGCCATCTCGCACAGCAGCCCGACTGCGAAGCTGTCCGCGTGCCCGTGCGCGAACTTGTTCACCGAGTTGAACGACAGCGGGCACGCTAGCACCACGTCCGCCGTGGGCGTCCGGGTCCCGGTGCCGGGCATCCGGTACTCCCAGCAGACCGGCTCGCCGGTCAGCCGCTCCAGTTCGTCCAGGTCGGCGAACCGGGTCCCCATCGGGGTGGAGAACACCACTATGCGCCAGCCGGCCTCCTGGAGCAAGGCAACGAGCGACGGCAGGCCCTCGGGCGCAGGTGCGCCGCTGATCACGAGATACAGCACTCTCGGGGCATCGCCAGGCACTCGTTCCCCACCTTCCACGCGAAGTTCTCGGCGACTCCCAGCATAGGCACGACAGCTCAATGTGACTCGGCGCATCGTCGGGCAGCTTTTCTCAGGAACCCGGACCGGTTCTGGCGCTGGCCGCCAGGCACCTGAGCGGGCGGGCAGAGCGCGCTGCCAGGTACGCGAACCGGGAAGGCGACGATAGTTCGCCATTGGCCCGGCGGGGTGCCCGGAGTGCCAGGATGGGGACCGGCCATCAGGATGACCTCCGCCGCGGTCGCCTCGATGGGGAGGCAAGGACCGACTGACTCGGCGGCTGCGTGCAGGGCCTGCTGCCCGCCGATATGGCCGATGGTCAGGTGCGGGATCACCTCGGCGTGCTGTCCGCCATAGGGCGGGCAAGATGGAAATGCGGTGAAGACCAGACTGGTCAGGGCGCTGAACGGTGCGGGGTCGCGCGGGCCGAGCCAGACGACGTTCTCGGCGAACCAGCCAACCCGGTCCAGCGTGAACTCAAACTCTGCGTCGGGGCCGGCATCCGGGATGAGGCCTGACATGCGGGGGAGGCTATGCCGCCTGCCCGGTGGCCACAACAGTTTCTTACTGAGCGTGAGCAGCATGCCTTGCTGTTCATATCAAACAGCGCTCGTTCATACAGGTGTTCAGGTAGCCGGTCGATTGTTCAGTGTAGGGAACCGACATAGATGAGCAGCGCGAGCTGGGGCGTTGCATGTAGTTGAGCAGTGCTGGGGTGGTGGCCGGTTCGGGTAGTTGAGCATTGGGTCTTGCAGAGATGTTCACGGTGTGTGACTGGCGTCTTTCTCGCGGGACTGCGCGAGTGTCTCGATGCGGCTTGTCATAATGCGTGTGTGCGCGACGAGCGGCTTTCGGTCCTGTGGTTGTGCGGCCCGCCGGGATCGGGGAAGTCGGCGGTCGGCTGGGAAGTGTACGACGGGCTCGCGCGGTCTGGCGCGCGGGCGGGCTTCGTCGACATCGACCAGCTGGGCATGTGCCTCCCCGCGCCGCCGGACGACCCGGAGCGTTTCCGGCTCAAGGAGCGCAACGTGTCCGCAGTGGCAACGAATTTCCGCGCAGCCGGCTGTGACGCGCTCGTCGTGTCTGGGCACCTGGGGCTTTCTAGGGCCATTTCATCCGGAACGGTCCACGGTGCCTCCCTCGCCATCTGCCGTCTGCGGGCGTCCCCGGACGAACTGCGGCGGCGGCTGACGGCTCGCCGCGCACCGGATCTGGTGGCGGACTCCCTGCGGGAGGCCGAGGAGCTGGACAGGTTCTCGTTCGCGGACGCGTGCGTCGACACGGACGGCCTGACCGTTGCCGAGGTGGCCCGGCTGGTGCGGGAACGCTGCAGCGGATGGCCGCCCGAGCGTGTCGCCGCTGCCCGGGCGGACGACGCCGCGCAGACGCCCTTGCCCGCGGCCGGGGTCGGCGGCGAGATCCTGCTCGTGTGCGGCGCCGCCGGCGTCGGCAAGTCGGCGGTGGGCTTCGAGGTCTTCCTCCGGCAGCTGCGAGCCGGAGTCGCGGCGGCTTACGCCGACCTCGACCAGATCGGCTTCATGAGCGCGGTGCCTGCGGGCGACCCGGGCGGTCACCAGCTGAGGGCGCGCAACCTGGCGGACCTGTGGCGGGCGTACCACGAGGCGGGCGCGCAGCGCCTGGTCCTGAGCGGCTCGGTGCCGGACATCCGTGCCGCCGCGGTGTACGCCGGCGCGTTGCCTGCGGCGGACGTCACCGTATGCCGGCTGCGCGCGGGCCCCGCCGAGCTAGCGCGCCGTATCACGCGTCGCGGTCAGGGCCTCAGCTGGCCGCAGCCCGGCGACCCGCTGATCGGCCAGCCGGAGGCCCACCTGCGCCTGGCCGCGGAACGGGCTGCGGCGGACACGGAAGCCCTCGACCGCTCCGGCCTCGGCGATCTCCGCATCGACACCGACGGCTTGTCTGTCGGCGAGGCGGCGGACCTGGTCAGCCGTCACTGGTAAATGCCCCTGAGCGGCAGCAGAAGTCACAGCTCGCCCAGGCCGCCGACCAGGCAGGCAAGGCCCTCACCGCCGGGGGCCTGCCCGCCACCCTGGCCTGGGCTGGCAACCCGCCAGATACGGTTGGCGCCCGGTGGCCGCCATAATGCTGAGGAGTGCCGAGGAGGCCCGTTGAGCCTGGATCATGACGAGCGACCCCAGCGCGAGGCGCCGACACGCGAGGAACTGCTGCGCTTCGCCGAGGGGCTCCCGCCCGAGGAGGCCGCAGCCCTGCTGGCCAGGGCACACCCCGCGCCACGGGTGCCTGAACCCGAGGCCCCCGGGCCGGTCGCGGCACCGCCGGTCTACGTGTCGTGGGAGGACTTCCTGGACCGGATGACTGCCGCAAGCCGAATGGCATGGTGCCGGAAGAAAGCAGCGCGGGCCAACCGGCCGCGCCTAATGTCGGGGCCGCCCGACGTGAAGATCACTGGCGCGGACGTGTGGGCGGTGCTAGAGGCCGCCAGGGGCCGGTGCGAGCACTGCGGGTCCCTGGCGGTCGAGAACCGGCCATCCGCCCCGGACGGGAAGCCGTTGCCCTGGGCGCTTGTAGGGCGGCGGATCGGCTCGCTCGGCCACCGCGTCGCAAGGTTCAATGGCGGATCAAACGCCCCAGGCAACCTGGCGTGGGCATGCCTGTGGTGCAACACCTGGCCATCTGAACGACGGCCCGGCGCGACCGACCACGGCGGAATCCAGCCGATGCATAAGTAATCCGCAATGCCGGGACCTCGGCTGCAGCCGGGCGCGCTGTCCAGGGCAGGCAGATGCCGCCAGTCAGCGCACCACCGCTGCCCCGGCACCCGACGTCCAGCCCCGCTCCTGCGGCGAGGGAGACGGTGGCAGCGGGTAGGCACCCTGAAAGCAGCAGGTCAAAGGCCGGAAGAACCGGGCAGCGGCATTAAGGCGCAGTCGCCTGCGGACGCCGTCCGTGCCCGTCCGTGCGTCCCACTGCCCACGGCCCCGAGCGGACGGACACATAGCGGACGGCGGAAGCCCGGAAACGAGCCTCGGACGGCGTCCGCGCTGGTCGGCGGCATTCGACTCGGCTAGGAGCGACGGGCTGTAAAACCGTCGGCTGAGCCGACGATGGTTCGAACCCATCACCTGCCACATGCTGCGAAAACGCCCCGCTAGCTGCGAATTCTCGTGCTAGCGGGCCGTTTTGCGTTGTCCCGAGGTGTGTCACCTTGTCGCGCTGTAGGGCGCTGTGTTGCGGTGTCCACGGACGCATGGCGGACGGGGACGCGGGCCAGGGAGCGGTTTGGGTGGCCGCTTGACGGGTGCCCGTGCCCGGCCCGGGGCATGTCCGGGGCTTGACGTGCGCCGTTGAGTCGGGCGTGCATCGTCGTGTCCGCCCGGCGGCCCGCGTGATTTCCCGGGGCGGGGGCGGCCGGGAAGGCAGGTGCGCTGATGGCTGGGCTGGCGGTCCGGGAGACCGTGACGCTTGCCGGACAGGCAGAGCGGGCGCGGGTGGCCCGCGCGTTCGTCACCGTCATCATCGAAGACACCTGCTACCGCATCCTGCACGGCGAAGAAGAACTCGCCGTCAAGCCCCGCAAAGACACCTCGCCAATCACCCGGCTCTACGTCCGCGGCATGAAAACCCAGGCCTGAGACGTCAAGCATGTCCTGAGGACAATCGGTAAAGCATGTCCTGAGACCTCACACCGACACGCCTTTGGTCGATTCAGTGAAGCCCGAGTGATACGCGTGCGCTCCTGAGCTCGCGCGTTGGCGTCAGGAACGAAGGGTGCGCAGGCCGGTGCGGATTTCGCTGACCAGGATCTCGGGCTGTTCCAAGGCCGCGAAGTGCCCGCCC
This sequence comes from uncultured Actinomycetota bacterium, assembly GCA_963771985.1. Lineage (GTDB taxonomy): Bacteria > Actinomycetota > Actinomycetes > Streptosporangiales > Streptosporangiaceae > Trebonia. The sequence continues at coordinate 118,547 of CAVYVO010000002.1, forward strand.
TTGTCGGCCTCGCCGTAGTGGATCAGATTGCTGTAGGTGTCTTCGATCCAGCTTCGTGGCAGGCGTGGGATGTCCCTCGGGAAGACGGTCACCGCGACCGGAAGCGTCAGCTTCGGGCCGGCGAAAGTGCCCGATTTGTTCTCCCAGTAGATGCGGCCGGACGACGCTGCGCTGTTGGTGAACCAGTAGAGGGATATCGCGTCGAGCATGTCGTCCATGCTGAGGGCGTCCTCGGCGAGCCCGTGGTTGTCGGTCTTGGACTGGAACTTGTCGTAGATCCAGGCTGCCTGACCAGCGGGAGAGTCCGCCAGGGCGAATCCGACAGTCTCCGGCTTCGTGCCCTGAAGGTGGTTCGACCCGCCGAGATCGCCGGTGTAGAGGGCGAGGGTCTCCACGGCGTAGCGCTGTTCGGGCGACAAGGTGTCGGGTATCTGTGCGGGAAAGGCGTACTGGGTGTTCAGATGAATTCCGAGAAGCCCCTCAGGTTGCATGGCCCCGAGGGCGGTGGTGACGACGGCACCCCAATCGCCGCCTTGCGCGGCCCATCTCGTGTAGCCGAGACGCTTCATCATCTCCACCCACGCGCTTGCGATGCGCGATACAGTCCACCCGGTCTCCGTGGGCTTCTGGGAGAACCCGAACCCGGGGAGCGACGGGACAACGACGTCGAATGAATCGGCGGCGTCTCCTCCGAACGAAACCGGATCGGTCAGCGGGCCGATCAGCTTCAGGAACTCGACGATCGAGCCCGGCCATCCGTGCGTGAGTATCAGCGGCATCGCGTTGGGATTCTTGGACCTGACGTGGATGAAGTGGATGTCCAGCCCATCAATCTCGGTCAGGAATTGGGGGAAGCGATTGAGCTCGGACTCGAAGCGCCGCCAGTCGTAGCCGCGCTCCCAGTAGTCGACCAGAGATCTGGCGTTCTCTACGCGAACCCCTTGCGACCAGTCGCCCACCGTTTCCGGATCCGGCCATCGAGTTCTGGCCAGTCGCTGCTTCACGTCGTCGATCTCCGAATCCGAGATCGAGACGGTGAACGGGCGGACGAGGGCCGGGGTCGGCGGCGTCGGTGCGGTCATTGCCTTCTTCTCCTGAGCTTCGAAGCACAGCGCAACTCTCCGTTGCACACTGGTGTGCAGTCTACTTCATTGCACACTGGTGTGCAACAATGGTGTCGTGCCCACCGAGTCCTCCCGTGTGCGCTCGATGAACGAGACACGCGATCGCATCCTCGACGTCGCCCTCGATGTGCTGGGAGAGAACCCCGACGCCGGAATGGGCGACATCGCCTCCGCTGCCGGCGTCGTCCGTCGCACGGTCTATGGCCATTTCCCCTCGCGCCTCGACCTGGTTCGGACACTCACGGAACGGGCCGTCACCGAGGTGACAGCCGTGCTCACCGAAGTCAACGCCTCCGACGCAGAAGCGGACGCGACGTGGGTCGAATTCATCGCCCGCGTCTGGCCGGTGGCGCACCGGTACCGAGTGCTGTTGGCGCTGCGCCGTGGCGAGTACGGCGAGGCGATCCACGGCCTGCTCGGGCCAGTCGATGAGCTCCTCGCCGACCTCGTGAAACGGGGCCAGGACAGCGACGTGTTCGCACAGCACCTGCCGGCGGGCATTCTGAGCCAGGTTGCCTACGGCGTCGTGTTCGCCATCGCGGACAGCGACCTGTCGAACGGGTCCCTCGGCGTCCGAGCAGCGACGATCACGAGCCTGCTGATGCTGGGAGTTCCCGAGACGCGCGCAATCGCTCTCGTGGGCGACCAGCCCTGACCCGCAGCACTCGAGCGGAGCCGCGGATCGTCCTGCTCCGGACACAACATCGTCACCGCACCCCGCCAAGAATCCGGTGAGAACAGTGTGATCGCGACGATGTCGACGGGTCTCTAGTCGAGGGTGTCTGCCGCTCAGCCCGGATCGCGCTCGCTGAGGTCAGAAAATCGCGCGGCCTTGCGCCGTTCGCGGTATGCGCGCAGGTTGAGCGCGTTGGCACAGGCGGCGGTGTCGAACCAGGTTCGGCTGTTGTTCTTGGACTGGTCGAAGAACACTTCGTGGCACCGCGCGTTGTGACATACCTTGAGACGGCGCCAGGTTCCGGTGAGCTGCGCGTTGTACATCTCGATCAGCACGCGACCGCGGAGCAGATCAGACGCGCGGCCGCCGCTAGAGAGATGAACCACTCCATGCGCGTCGATCGCGGCCCTGCCCAGGTCCGAGCTGAGCGGGCTCATCACCGAAGACAGCCGCTGGCAGCTGCTCAGCCGGTGCCTGCGCGACCCGGGCATCCCGCTCGACGTCCGGACCGCCGGAGCGCTCCTGCTGCTCTACGGCCAGTTCGTCTCACGCCTGACCCGGCTCACCGCCGCCGACATCGAGCAGCACGGCCCCGACACATGCCTGCGGCTCGATACCGTCCCGGTCCTCCTCCCGCCCCAGCTCGCCGCCCTCGTCCGCGCCCAGCTCGACGCCGCCCCCGGCAACCCGGACCCCCGTCCCCTCTTCCCCGGCCGCTCGCCCGCACGGCCCGTCGCACCCCAGACCCTGACCCGCAGACTCCGCCAGCACGGAATCGAGCCCCGCCAAGCCCGCAACACCGCTCTCGCCGCATGGGCATCCGACCTGCCCCCCGCGGTACTGGCCAGCCTGCTCGGCGTCCACATCCAGACCGCCGTCAACTGGGCCAGCCGCACCCGCCGCGACTGGACCACCTACCTCGCCGAACGGATAAGCACCCTCGGGGCGCCCGCCCGCCGCCCCGGAAGGTCAGCCTGTTCGGCTGGCGTGCAGGCGGCGGACTTCGGCGGCGACTGACGCGACGTCGACCGGCACGGTGGTGTCCACGGTGATCAGCGAGCCGATGCTGACCGGCCGGTCGTATTTGTCCATCGTGGCCAGCGTCGCTGTCGTCAGCCAGTGGACCTCGTGCCTTAGCCGGGAGTTGTAGCGGGCGACCGCGACCTCGGCAGGGCACGCGCAGTGCACCTCGACGACCCGGTCGCCGAGACCGCGCAGCTTGTCCAGCTCGTACTCGCTATGCGGGTGGAAGTTGGCCTCGATCACCATGTCGCCCGCGCGGGCCGCGAGCATCCACAGCAGCTCAAACGACGCAGCGCTAAGCCGCTGCGACCATGCCCGATCGATCTCGCCGTCGCCCGGCACGAACAGGGCGTCGTGCAGTGTCTCCTTGATCAGGTCCTTCGTCACCAGCGAATACCCGAGCTCCGCCGCCAGCGGCCCGGCAAGGCTGCTCTTCCCCGCCCCCAGCCTCCCCGAGACATAGACAATTCTGCTCACCCGACCCAGCCTGGCACAAGCGAGCGCCTGCTCACGCTGGATCGCGCCGGACGGTCCGCCCAGTGCCACGCCTAGGGAATACCGCACGACCCGAATAAGTGCTCTCCGCCAGTACTGCGGCACGGATGAACATCCACCGGCGATTGCCGCCGGGCTGCCCGGCTGGGCGGTAATGGCTGGCCTAGGCGGGCCGGTAGTGTCGCGTACGTGACTGACCCGCACAAGTGGGTGATCCACGGCGAGCGGCTGGTGGACGACACCCCTCATATCCGCGTGAGCCTGGCCGATGTCGAGCTTCCGAACCAGGTGCGGTTCACGCAGTATGTCTTCCGGATGCGGCGCTGCGCGATGACGGTGGTGCTGGACGACGCGGGCGAGCGGGTGCTGATGATGCGCAGGCACCGGTTCATCGTGGACTGCTGGGTGTGGGAGCTGCCGGGCGGCTACGTGGATGAGGGCGAGGACTCTGCCGCGGCGGCGGCGCGCGAGGTGGAGGAGGAGACGGGCTGGCGCCCGCGCGGTATTGAGTTCGTGATGTCTAGCCAGCCGATTATCGGCAACGCTGACTACCCGCAGGACCTGTACCTGGCGCATGGGGCCGAGCTTGTCGGGGAGCCGGAGGTGGACGAGACGGCCGAGGTGCGGTGGGTGCCGGTTGGCGAGACGCCGGCGATGATCGCCCGGGGCGAGATCCTGGGCGCGATCACCATCATCGGGGTGCAGCATGCCCTGCTGCGGCGGGCAGCCGCTCGCGTACCTCCGCCGTGAAGTCCCGGACCGCCGGGACGTCGGCCTGCGGGCGAAGGGCGCGCACGAGGTCGCGTACGTAGCGGACGCTGCGAGCTGAGGTGAGGCGGACGGTCAGGTCCAGTGCCTGCCGCCCGACAGCCGACGCCTGCACGGGCTCGCCCTGGGCGGCGTAGGCGGTGGCGAGCAGGGAGAGATTGAAGGCCCGGCCCCGGACGTAGCGGCCGTCCATGTCCAGGGAACGGCGCGCGTAGCGGGCGGCGTGGCCTGCCTCGCCGAGGTCACGGAAGCACTGCGCCATGCGGGCGGCCAGGTATGCCTCGTCGAAGTAGGACAGCCACGCCGGGTCGTCCTCGCGGGCAGCCCGGTCGAAGGTCTGCTCCGCCCTGGCCAGGACGGCGCCGCAGGCGCGGGCGTCATTACGGGCCGCGTGCCCGTGCGCCTCCATGACCAGGCACTCGGTGAGCAGGGTCGCCGAGCCGTGTCGGACGGCTGCGGCCTGGGCGGCGCGGGCGAGGTCGACCGCCTCATCCGGGCGGGCTAGGTAGAGCGCCTGGTGCGCCTGGCCGGCGAGAACTTCGGCCGCGAGTGCATGGTCACTGGCGTGCCGCGAGTAGGCAAGGGCCTGGGTGAGGTACCGCTGGGCCAGGCCGTGCTCGTCGCTGTCGTAGGCGACCCAGCCGGCTGCGACAGCTCCCCGCACGCGGCGGCGAGCTGCCGGCCGGTCTCTTCCCGGTAGCTGCCGGCGGTGAGCAGCCCGGAGACGTGATCGTCGAGGTAGGACACGACCGAACTGCGGAGCTTGCCGCCGCCGAGCCTGTTGTCCATCTCCCGGTAAGAGCGGGTCAGCTCGCGGATCGCGTCGATGTCAGCGCGCCCTACCTGGCGAGTGCCCGAGGCGGAGGGCGCGGCGGCGGGCGGACTGGTGAGCCAGCGCAGCGCGGAGGCGGACAGCGCGGCGGAGGTGAAGACCGCGTTGACCAGGAATCGCCTTCGCTGCACGTCGGCCCTCCAAAGGGCGGTTGAGGTGGCTACGGTTTCCGTCCAGCCGACAAGGAGCTGCAGGCCAAGATCGCCGGGCAGATTGCTGGGCGTCATGCCTAGCTCAGTCTCGGAGACCTTCCGGCCCAGGGCATTGCCAACGACCTCGGCGGCCAGTTCGGGAACCGGCGGGCGCGGCTGTTCGTCGGCGAGCCACCGCAGGACTGACGTGTGATCACAACGGACGCTAGCCAGTCCCTGGGTCGCGGCGCGGTCAACGACCCTGCGTGCCAGGCTCTTGTTAGACATTGCGGCCTCGTCCAGCAGGGACCGTAGGCGCAGGTTCTGCTCCTTCGGCTCTCGTGGCACGTGCCTGTCCCTTCTGCAAGTGCGGACACGATCAGTGTGACACCGCTACGCGCTGTTCGCGTCATCCAGGCTGATTCACACACTCTCCGCACACATCCGCCCCCTTTTCGGGCTCTCCCGCGGCGGTCGCGGCTGAGATTTCCTGTTGGTCATGGCAAGCACACAGGTAGCCCGCGCGGCGGCGCAGCTTCATGAGGCTGCCGTGGACGTGGCTCGTGTCGCCGCCCGCCGCAGCGCCCACCCGCAGGAACCGGAGACCGGCCCACAGGCCTTGCAGCGGCCCGGACTCGCGGATAACGAGGACGGAGACGACGGGCCGGTGACCATTGGAACCGTCGCGGAAGAGATGGCGCAGGGCAACTATCCCGGAGGCACATCCATGACCGGCACCACGGCGAGAAGGCGAACCGTGGACCACCGTCCCCGTCCCACGCGCCCGCCTCCGCGATCGCCGCGGAAAGCGGTGCTCGACCTCGGCGCGGTCCTCACCGCGCCAGGCTGCGCCCGCGCTTGGACCCGCGAGATCCTCTGGGAATGGGACGCCGCCGAGCTGGCCGACGACGCCGAGTTCGTTGTCAGCGAGCTGATCACCAATTCCGTGAGCGCCTGCGCCGGGCTGGACCGGGCCGTGATCAGGCTGGTCCTCACCCTCGACCAAGGAGAGCTGGCCGTCCTGGTCCGCGACGACGACCCCAGCGCGCCCGTGGCTGCCCAGCCAGGCGCAGACGACGAGAGCGGGCGCGGCCTGCTGATCGTCGAGCACCTCAGCGACCGCTGCGGCTGGTATCCGCTCGAAGGCGCAAGGCCAGCGAAGGTCACCTGGGCGGTGATCTCGAGGCCTGGGCGGGCCGACGGTGAACTGTCCGGAGGGCCGCACCCGGGCCGCCTCAGGGATGCCAGCGCAGCAGTTGCGCCGGGGCCTGCCTCGGCGCTGCCGGACAGGCCCCGGCGAGCGCCGCCTCTGACCGCGAGGATGCGGGAGCCAAGGCTCGTTGACCTGGAGATCCTGGCCAGAGTCAAGGCTGCGCTTGAACGCCTGTAGCCGCCGGTCCCTGGCGGGAAGCGCGCGCAGCACCCGGGCCGGTGCCGCTGGCCGCGGGTATGCCGGACGTCTAGTCGGGGACGGGGAAGCGGTAGTCGAAGGCGGCCATGTCGGCGCGGATGATGAACCGTGCCACGTCGAGGGCGCCCTCGGCGGTGTGGTACGTGCGGATGATGTCGAGGACGGGCGTGCCCTCGGGGATGTCGAGCCGGGCAGCCTCGGGGCTGGCGGGCATCCGGGCGGTGATCTCCTCTTGGATCTCGGTGACGGGCGATACCGCGTTGATGCGGGCGATGTGGCCGCCCGCTCCCCGCCCGCTGAGCAGGTCGGGGTTGCGCTCGCCGGTCGCGACGGCGAAGTAGCTGTCGGCCGACTGGTTGACGACCCCGTCGATGGTGGTGACCCGGCGGCGGACGTGCACCAGGTCGCCCTCGCTGACGCCGGCCAGCCGGTCGGCGACCCAGGCGGGCGCGGGCACCTGGTCGGTCTCGGTTTCCTGGCCGACGGCGTGGCCCTGCCGGCTGCCTTCGGCGTCGAGCAGGCGCTGAGGTTCGCTGCTGTCCCAGACGGAGCGGCTGTAGCGGCCGATGCCGTAGCGGCGGACCGGGGGCTGCTCGCGGACGAAGTTGCCGACGCCCTGCTGGGACATGATGAGTCCTTCCTGCCGGAGCCGGGCGACCGCCAGCCGGACGGTCACCAGGCTCGCCTTGTAGGTCTGCGCGAGCGCCGGCAGGCCGGGCAGCTTGGAACCCGGCGGGTACTGGCCCGAGGCGATTCCCGTGCGGATCGCGTCGGCGATCCGCAACTGCAGTGACCTGCCGTCCGTCGTGTCGCTCACGGACGTCAACCCTATCCACTGTTGGTCTGTTTACACACTCGGTCCGACATGTTCTTATAGGTCTGTAAACAGACCAACAGAGTTGAAACCAGGCGACCCTCACCCGCGGGCGCCGCAGGAAAGGAGTCCTCATGAACGGACGCACGCAGCCCCTGGAGATCCCGGGTGCGCTGCTGATTGAGGCGGCCGGCTCGGCTGACGAGCGGGGCGGGTTCTTCGAGTATTTAAGAGCGGCGGACCTCCAGGCGGCCGGGCACTTCTTGGAGGTGGCGCAGGTCAACTGCTCGGTGTCGGTCCGCGGAGCGCTGCGCGGGATCGCGGTCACCGCCGTCCCGCCCGCCCAGGTCAAGGTGATGGCCTGCGTGGCCGGGGAGGTGCTCGACGTCGCCGTGGACCTGCGGGCCGGGTCCCCGTCGTTCGGAGCCTGGCACGCAGAGCGGCTCGGCCAGGGTCGGCAGGCCGCCTTGGTCCTCCCGCCGGGCGTGGGCCACGCCTTCCTGTCCCTTGCCGACGGCTCGGCCGTCGTATACCTGCTCTCCCGCCCCCACGACCCGGGACTCGAGCGGCGCGTGAACCCGCTCGACCCCGACATCGGGATCGCCTGGCCGCCGGGGACTGCCCCGGTCATGTCGCCGCGCGATGCCAGCGCTCCCGGGCTGCGGGAGTCCTTGGAAGCCGGGCTGCTGCCCGGTTACTCCGCCTGCCTTGCGGCGGGCCAGGCAGAAGGCAAGTGAGAATGCTATGCACGACGTACTCGTCACGGGCGGCGCGGGGTTCATCGGGTCGCACTTCGTCCGGCGGCTCCTCGCCGTCGGCAATATTTCCAGGGTCACCGTGCTGGACGCGCTGACCTACGCGGGCAGCCGGGAGAACCTCGGCGACGCCTTCCTGTCCCCGAAGCTGGCCTTCGCCGAGGGCAGCATCCTCGACGCGGACCTGGTCGCCGGGCTTATGTACGGGCACACGGCGGTGGTCCACTTCGCCGCCGAGTCGCACGTGGACCGCTCGTTCTTCGAGGCGGGCAACTTCCTGGCCACCAACGTGCTCGGCACCCACATACTGCTGGACGCGGCGCGGGCGGCCGGGGTCAGCCGGTTCGTGCACGTGCCCATTAGGTGTACGGGCCGCTGCTCACCGGGTCGGCCAGCGAGACCTGGCTGCTGGCACCCAGCGTTCTGTACGCGGCCTCCAAGGCATGCGCCGACCTGGTCGCGCTGTCGTACTGGCAGACCTACGGCGTGCCTGTGTGCGTGACCCGCTCCTCCAACAACTACGGCCCCGGGCAGCACCCGGAGAAGATGATCCCCCGCTCGGTCACCAGCCTGCTCAAGGGCGGCAAGATCACCCTGCACGGCCGGGGCGAGCACGTCCGGAACTGGCTCCACGTCGAGGACAACTGCGCCGCCATCGAGCTCGTCCTGCGCAACGGGACGGCCGGCGAGGTCTACAACATCGCCGGGACCACCGAGCTGGGTTTGCGGCTACGCGGGCCGTTTCTTCTTTGTCCCAGGGTGTGTCACCTTGTAGCGCTGTAGACCGCTGCGCTGCGCGGTCCACGGACACATAGCGGACGGCGCCTGGTGTTAGGACGGTCAGTGACACCGTCGGCTTTCCACGGACGGGGACGGACGGGCCGTCCTGGCGGCGTGTGTCGGCTTGACGCACGTCGCTGAGTCGAGCGTGCACACTCTGATGGGCCGCAAAGCCGTAGGGGCTGTCGGTGCTAATGCCGCGCCGTGGGAGCGGTGCGCGGAACCGCTCTTTCAGGTACCGCGGTCGCCGCGGGATTCCAGAGCCGGTGTCGGAGGTGTCTTCGGTCTGCTGGCTGAGGAGGCCGTTCTGGTCGCCGGTGCAGTGCGAGCGTTGTCAGCAGTTCCCCTATGGTCGGGCCGCAGAGACCTCCGCCGCCAGGCATCTTCCGTGAAGGAAAAATCAAGGGATCTTACATACTGAACGGACCGTGGTCTCTCATCCATGGTGTCCCCCACGTCCCGGCGTGGCAGCCTCCGTCCCGCGTACCCGTATCCAGGAACATTCTCCCGCCGGAGGGGCCGGGAAAGCTTGAGGGCACTTCGGACAAGCAGGGGTGTGACCAGCATGCCAGTCGGCTCGGGCCCGGACGTGACCGGCCGGGTACCCGGCGCGTGTCCCGGCGACGCGCGCGACATTGAGCTATCGCTTACCGACCCTGACTGTTTCGGCGCGGTCTTCGACCGGTACTTCGCCGAGATCCACGGGTACGCGGCCAGGCGCGCCGGACGTGACGCCGCGGACGATATAGCGGCCGAGACGTTCCTCACCGCATTCCGGGTACGCCACCGGTTTGATCCTGGCCGGGGAACGGTCAAGGCCTGGCTGTACGGGATCGTGACCAACCACCTGAGCGCATACCGGCGGCAGGAGCTGCGCGCTTACCGCGCCATGGCACGCGCGGGGGTGCCCGAACCAGAAGAAGGGCACGCGAGCCGTGTCGTCGAGCAGGTCGCGGCCGAGGGGCTGCGTCCCGCGCTCCTCGTCGCGCTCGCGGACCTGCCCCGAGGCGAGCGGGAGGTGCTGCTGCTCGTGGCGCTCGGCGGCCTCGGCCATGCCGACGCGGCGGTCGCGCTCGGTGTCCGCTACGGCACCGTCGCGTCCCGGCTGAGCCGCGCCCGTACCAAGCTCCGAAGAGCAGCCGGTGTCGCGCTGCCCGAGGAATAGAAACAGAGGGGATCTGATGATGGATGAACTGCGGCTGATGCGGGACTGCCTGCCCGAGCAGGCGCCCCCCGCACTGGATGTTGTCGCGGCCGCCAGGACGAGGCTGGCCGAGGCGGCGCACGCGCCCGCCCGGCGCACTGTCCGTCGGCGTGCTGCCGGCCCGAGGGCCCAGCGGCCCCGGGGCGTGCCGCTCGCCGCGGTGCGGCCCGCTCGGCGGATGCTGCTGCTGCGGGCCGGCCTGCCGACCGCGGCGGTCGCGCTCGCCGCCGCGGTGGCCGTGGCGGTCAGCGCCGCGCTGCCGGCGACTCCCTCGACGCCTCCGGTTGCCGCGGGTGGCGGTCATGGCGGCGGCCCGGGCGCGGCATACGTGCCATACGCTGGCGCGGTGCCGACGGCGAGCGGAGGTGGCACGGCCGGCGGGCGGGCGGTGCTGCTCACGGCGGCGACGAAGGTCAGCCAGGCGGCGGAGTCCGCGCCAGGGCGGTACTGGGTGGCCACGGGCACCGTCGGGACTTTCGTGCAGGTGGGCCCGAGCAGCGATCGCTACATGCTCCTTGAAGAGTCCGGCGTGGAGAACTGGGCGGCGCGCTCGCCGAAGGACGGCAGCACTCAGCTCGTACAGCCGCTGGGCGCCGCACCAGTGTCGGCGGCCGACCGCGCGGCCTGGCGCCGCGATGGCTCGCCGACGAAGTGGTCCCATGTCGGCCAGTCGTACGGTCTCGCCGACCCGCAAGGACTCGCTACTAGTGGTTTGCTGTATGCCCTCATCAGCGGCGCCGGTCCGATAACCTCGCTGGGCGCGGGCTACGGCGCGCAGCAGTTCGACGTCGGGGCGAAGACTCTGACGCTGGCGCAACTGCGGGCGCTGCCCGCCGATCCGGCGAAGCTCGAGAAGCTGGTCGTGGCGCCGGGTGAGTCTGGGAGCGCGTACTTGCTGGAGACCGTTCCGGCCATCATGGAGATGCCGGTGACCTCGGCCGTCCGGGCCGCGCTGTACCGGATGCTGGCGGACTTGCCGGGCATGGAGAATCTCGGCGAGGTCAAGGACCCGGCCGGGCAGCAGGGCGACGCGGTGGGGTACACCGCCAGCTATAAGGACTGCAGGCCGGGCACCCTCTACATACCCCAGCCCAAAAACGGGCCGGTGTTCGCGTCCTGCACCGTGCAGCAGATCCTGATCATCGACCCCGCGACCGGCTTGCCGATGGCAGAAGAGCTCCGGTACCCGACGCCGCCGGACGGGCAGCAGTGGACCGCGCCGGACGGGCTGTTCTCCTACGAGATATTCGGCCAGTCGTACTGGACGAACCAGAACCCGCCGAAGCCAGCCAACCGCCCGCAGGTGAGCATGCAGCCGATGAGCCGATGAGTTAGCCAAAGAGCACGATGCCCGCCGGACCGGGCGGAGCACGCGGAAACCCGGCACCTATCGCCGCGGCGGGCCTCGACACGCAACGGCAGTCGCCGTGCCGTTGCGGCACCGAGAACGCGGGACCGATGTGCTGCACCCGGGCTGACCAGCGCGATCGCCGCGAATGGCCAATTATCCGAAGACTGGCCAAGTAGTGGCCGAATACAGCGGCGAGTGGCCATGTACGCGCGATCCCCTACAAACCTTGTAGGGAACCGAGATAGATGAGCAGCGCGATCTGGGACTTTGCATACAGTTGAGCACCGCTCAGGCGGGGGCGGTTCGGGTAGTTGAGCATTTGGGTGCTGCTGTCATGCTTACGGAACGTGACAGCCGTCCAGGCCGGGCTGGGGAGAGGACGCAGGCTACTGGCGGGGTGAGGGGAGGGGTCGGGCTAGTGGTAGGCGCGGGCCTGGAGGGTGAATAGTTCGGCGTAGAGCCCGCGGGCGGTCATGAGCTCGCGGTGGGTGCCGCATTCGGTGAGCTGCCCGTGGTCGAGGACGGCGATGAGGTCGGCCATGCGCACGGTGGAGAAGCGGTGGGAGATGAGCACGGTGATGCCGCCGTCTTCCCGTCCGGCCTGCGCGGCTGAGGACGCGTAGCGCTCGAACAGGTCGTGCTCGGCGGTGGCGTCGAGGGCTGCGGCGGGCTCGTCGAGGATGAGCAGCAGGGGATGCTGCCGCATCAGAGTGCGGGCCAGGCCCACCGTCTGCCACTGGCCGCCGGATAGTTCCGTGCCGTCGCAGTATGAGTGGCCCAGGTAGCCGGCCAGGCCGCCGGAGACCGCGCGCAGGACCCGGTCCGCGCGGGCTTTACCCGCGGCGGCGCTGACCGCTTCGGTGTCGCCGGCGCGGGCGATGTCGCCGTGCCCGATGCTCTCGCTGAGGGTCAGCTCGATGCGGTGGAAGTCCTGGAACAAGGTGGCCACGCGGGAGCGCCAGCGGGCGGGGTCGAGCCCGGCTAGGTCCTGGCCGTCGATGAGGATCCGTCCGCTGGTCGGCTGGTAGAGGCCGCACAGCAGCTTGACCAGGGTGGACTTGCCCGCCCCGTTCTCGCCGACCAGGGCCAGGACCGACCCGGCCGGGATGTCCATTGAGACCCCGGACAGCACCGGCCGCTCCGCGCCGGGGTAGGTGAACGAGACGTCTTCCAGTGTGATCCCGCGGGTCAGCCTTCCCGGAACGCCTGCGGGGTCCGCCGCGTCGGCAAGAGCGGCGCCTGCGGAAGACGCGGGAGCCGCGGCGGCGACCGCCCGCAGGTCGCCGATCCGGTCGGTTGTCCGCGCGGCGACCTGCAGCAGCGATAGCACACTGAGGGCGCCGGAGACCTGCACGCTCACCTGTACCGCGAGGGTGATCACGAGTACCAGGTCGCCGGCGGAGGCGTGCCCGTGCAGCGCGCGGTACAGTTCCAGCACGATGGCGCCGCCGTAGCCGAGGGCGAAGAACCCCTGCCCGGCCGCCCGGTACACGGCGGCTTTGAGCTGGGCGCGCCACATCGCGGTGGTCACCTCGTCCCAGGCGTCCCGCTGGCGCCGGAGGATCTCGTCTTCGGCGCCGAATAGCCGCAGCTCCCTGACCGAGCCCGTGCTGGTCGCAAGTTCGAGCAGGTGGTTGGCGAGCCGGAGCCGCTCGGCTGTCTGTTCCCGGGCGCTTTCCACCGTGGACTGCGCCGTCCGCTCGAGCAGCACCGGTACCACGGCGCACAGCGGCAGGACCGCGAACAGCGGGCTGACCATGACGAGGAGGACGATGGTGATGATCATCTGCAGCAGCAGGCCGGTGAGCTGCAGCACCCCCTCCAGGGACCGGGTCGTGGCGAACAGGCCGTCGCGGACCAGGGCCACGTTGTCGGCGAAGTCGGGCCGGTCCAGGTGATCGATCCGGGGCGGCCCGTTCACCAGGTCCATGAGCTCGCCGCGCAGCCGCATCTGCTGCACCTCCGACACCTGGAAGAGATCGAGGTGGCAGAAATGGCCGAGCATGAGCTGGGCGACGAGCGCCACCGAGGCGAGCACCGCTGCGGCCAGCGCGGGCGCGGCGCGGTGGGCCAGCACGTCGTCGGTGAGGTCGCGCAGCGCCAGGGTGGCCAGCGGCGCGGCGAGGTAGAGGGCGACCGCGAGCACCGTCGCGCGCAGCAGCCGTGCCGCGTCCACCCGCAGGCCCATGGCGAACAGGAAGCGCGCCGCCCGGAAGATCCTCATGCCATCTCCTCGCCGGCGAAGCGCCGTGCCTGCAGCCCGAACAGGTGCGCGTACTGCCCGCCCGCCGCCATCAGTCCTTCATGGCTGCCCTGCTCGGCGATCCGCCCGCCGTCGAGGACCACGATCCGGTCCGCGCGCCGCACCGTGGAGAACCGGTGGGAGATGACCACCGTCGTCAGCCCGCGGGTGAGTTCCAGGAACCGGTCGAAGAACGCGACCTCGGCGCGGGCGTCCAGCTGCGCGGTCGGCTCGTCCAGGACGAGCACCGAAGCGCCTGCCTGCACGGCGAACAGGGCGCGGGCCAGGGCGATCCGCTGCCACTGCCCGCCCGACAGGTCCACCCCGCCGGAGTACCGGCTGGACAAGACGGTCGCCAGCCCGTCCGGCAGCGCCGCGGTCACCCCGGCGGCACCCGCCCACTCGATGGCCCGTTCCAGGGCCTCCGAGTCCCCCAGGTGCCCGGGCGCGCCGAGCCCGATGTTGGCGGCCGCGTCAAGCTCGTAGCGGACGTAATCCTGGTAGATCACCGCCAGGCGCCGCTGCCAGGACCGGGCGTCGAGCTCCTCCAGGGCGGCCCCGTCCACGCTGATGCGCCCGCCGGCGGGCTCGTACAGCCCCGACAGCAGCTTGACCAGGGTGGTCTTGCCCGCCCCGTTCAGTCCCACGATCGCGGTCGACGTGCCCGCCGGGAACTCCAGGTCAAGCTCCCGCAGCACATTCCGGCCGCTGCCCGGGTAGGAAAAGCTCACCTTCTCGAACGCGATACCGGAGACGGGCACCCGTCCGGCCTGCCGGCCGCCGGGCCGCAGCCGACCCGGCGGGCGCTGCGCGGCGGCCCGCTCGATCTCCAGCATCGAGTCATGGGCCTGCATGCCGTCCTGGGTCTGGTAGTCGGCCTCGGGGAAGTACACCCCGAACCGCAGCACGATGAGGACCGCCTGCAGGGCCAGCGACAGGCCCAGCACGCTCAGCCCTCCGCGGTCGGCGGTGTCGCGCAGCATGACCAGCACGGCCGCGGTCCCCGCCAGCACCACCAGGCTGTACACCGTGACCGGCGCGAGGCGGATCTGGCGGCGCGCACGCCACAGCGGGCGCAGGTAGGAACCGGAGTCCCGGTCACCGCGCTCCCGCCACCACGGCAGCGTCCCCAGCACCCGGATCTCCTTGGCGGCGGTCAGCGAACTGCCGGTGTCGAGGATGTAACACGCCTTGCGCCGGGCCGCCGCTGACCGGCTCCTGAGCAGCGAGTACCGGGCCTGAATGCCCCGCTCCCCGAACCGGGCGACCAGCGCCGCCGCCGTGATCACCAGCGCGGCCACCGGGCCGAGCACCACCCCGGTGATCATCACGCCCCCGGCGAGCTGCGCGTACCGGGCCATCAGCGCGATCAGCCCCGCGACGGCGGCCCCCGGGGTGGTTGCGTACTCCACCAGGCCCCGGCGGGAATCACCCATCTTGTCTAGGACATCCGGCTGCTCCAGCAGGCCGACAGGGGCCTCAGCAAGGGTGGCCCGCATCAGCCGCCGGGCGCATGCCCCGTCCACCCGCCGGCTGATCAGCTCGGTGAACGCGGCCTGGAACGGCGAGAGGACGGACTGCAGCAGCAGCGCGACCACCGCCAGCCCCACCGCGAGCAGGACCCCGCCCCAGATCCCCCTCCCGTCCCCCGCGACCCGCCCGATGGCAACGCTGGTGCCGATCACGAAGCCCAAGGGCAGCACGCCGATCACCAGATTGAGCATCATCGCGGCGACAGCAACCCGGCCCGCCACGGGAAGCAGCCGGATGATCGACCACCAGCTCCGCCAGCGCCCCCGCCACCACCTGGCCCGCACAGTCCAGCGGGCAGTTGCGGCACAGAAGGCACTCGGAGATCTCCCCGGACGGGAGGGGGACGGTTCCTCATGCTGTGGATCGAGTCGTCGGGACTGAGACATTGCTCCCCTGATCAGGCAGGACGGCCCGGCAGCACAAGAAAACACGCGAGTGGCTGCCGGCGGGACACTGGTCCGGCGGTACGTCCTGCACTGACCCCAGCGGGGCAGGCAATAAGGCCGCGGTCACGACAACCGCGATACCGCCGCTAAGCGGCGGTGACAGCGAAGCAACCCATGCAACCCATGCCGTCACCATAGCCGACGGCGCCAGCACAGCCACTGGGCAGGTGCGGGCCGCCGCAGAACAGGATCAGCTCTAGTTCAGGGAAAGCGCAGTTCCAGCCGACAACAACGCTGAGAATCTACACGCAGGATCTCACGCCGCTGGTCGGATCGATTTGGGTGCGGCTCTTTTGAAGTGACCTGATCACTCGGCGAGGCTCAGGTTGCCGCAGCGGGCCTGGTGGGTGCGGTGTGCTTGCCGGAGTGATAGGCCCAGTAGCGTCGAAGTCGCCGTCGGCGTCCCGGGCGCGGAGCTTAGCGTCGGCGTCGGCGCCGTTGGCGGCGGCGACTGAGCAGGTCGGCACGCTCTTGAAGTCTTAGCTTGGACCTTGAGCGATATTCAGCCGGGCACGCCGGCGAGTTGATCGACCAGCATGGTCAGGCGGGCTTGGTGGTAGTCCGGGCGGAGCCGGCGGGCACGGGTGAGGGTGGCGACGCCGTGCAGCGCGCTCCAGGCAACCTCGGCCAGGGTGTCAGGGTCACGGCCGCCGGCCAGTGGTGCGACAGCTTCCCTAATCTCGGCGAAGGCGGCTTGCAACTCGCGGGGCGCCTCGGGCCGGCCGAAGGGCAGCTCGGTGGTGAGGGTGAACATGGCGTCGTAGAGGGCCGGATGCTCCAGGGCGAAGCCGACATAGGCCGCGGCGAGTTCTCGTAGCGCGGTTTCGGGGGAACCGGCGGCCTCCCGCGCGTTTCGCAGGATGAGGCGCAGTTCAGCGAATCCCTCGACGGCGACCGTGTCGATAATGCCCCCTTTGCCGGGGAAGTGGCTGTAGAGGACCGGCTGGCTGTATTCGATCCGGTCGGCCAGCCGGCGGATCGTGACGGCGTCCCAGCCCTCGGCTTCGGCCATCTGGCGGGCGGCCGTGATGATGGCCTGGCGCCGGCGGGCCCGGTCGCGCTGACGGCGCTCGGTGGCGGTCATGACAGTAATTGTAGCACCGCTAGATAGAATAGCATCGCTTGACGTATCGTTGCTACTAATACTAGCATCGCTAGAAAAGAAAGGGGCCTCCCCATGACCACTGACCACCAGCAGCTCGCTGAGCGCTACCTGGCCATGCTCAACCAGCACGACCCCAACGCCGTCGAGGGCTTCGTGGCCGTCGGCTACGTCAACCACAATCCCTTCGTCGAGGATGGCCGCGAAGCTAACCGCGCCTTCTGGGCTGCCTTCTTCACCGCCTTCCCCGACCTCACCGCCACCATGGACGACCTCATCCAAGCCGGTGACCGGGTAGCCGGGCGCTTCACCTACCGAGCCACTCACCGCGGGCCGCTCTACGGCATTTCCCCTACCGGCCGGCCGATCGAGATGCGGTCGATCGACATCTGGCGGGTTCACAACGGCGAGTTCGCCGAACACTGGGACGAACTCAACCTGCTCGAGGTGTTCCAGCAGCTCGGCGTCATCCCCGCATTGGACCTGGCCGCCCCGGAGGCCACCTCATGACCGTCCTGGCTCAGCTGCTCATCGCCGCGGCCCTGGTAGCCACCGCCGTCATCTACGGCACCGACGTCTTCGCGGCCATCGTGCTCCGGCCAGCCCTCGCCCACGTCGATGACCGCACCCTGACCGGCACAGCCGGCTACGTGCACGACTACGCCGACCGGCGCCTCCCCGTACCTGGTGCCATAGGGCTAGCCGCCATGGTCTTGGGCACTGCCGTGGCGGCCCTGGCCGGGCACCGCGGCGCCGCCGTCGCCGGTGGCACGGCAGTGCTCGCCATGGCCGTCTGGCTGCTCATTTACCGCAGCGTCAACGCCCCCATCAACCGCCAGCTCACCGCCGCCGCCCATGACGGACGCGTCCCGGGTGACGCACGGGCCCTGCAGCGGCAATGGGACCACGTCATCAACGCCCGGGCGGCGCTGCAGACCGTGGCCGTCACGGCCCTATGCGCCGCGCTCATCCTGTCCTGACGAAAAGGCTGGCAGGCGGTCCCGCATTGCGGGGGCCGCCTGCCAGCACCATGAGCAGGAAAACGTCATGCCTGAGATGGGCGCGGCGCTACTTCCCGGTTACGTTCCTGGTTATCCACGACCGGAACGTCGCTGGGACGGCTGGGCACCGACTACGTCGACGTCTACCAGATCCACCGCTTCGACCCGCAGACCCCGGTCGAGGAGACGACGGAAGCGCTCCACGACGTGATCAAGGCCGGCAAGGCCCGCTACATCGGCGCTTCGTCCATGTGGGCCTGGCAGTTCGCCAAGCTGCAGCACGCCGCCCAGGTCGGCGGGTGGACAAGGTTCATCTCCATGCAGGACCAGTACAGCCTCCTGCAGCGGGAAGAGGAACGCGACATGTTCGGCCGTCCGCTGTTCTACGACAGCGACAAGGCGATCGTCGACGCCGTCCAGCAGATCGCCCGGGCCCGCGGCATGTCCATGGCCACCATCGCCCTGGCCTGGGTGCTCAGTAACCCTGTCGTCAGCGCCCCGATCGTCGGCGCCACCAAGCCCCGTCACCTCGCCGACGCCGTCGCCGCACTCGACATCCAGCTCACCGACGAGGAAATCCAGTCGCTGCAGGCGCCCTACACACCGCGCGAGCCCACCTACTTCCAACCGCACTGCCTGGCGCCGGAGCAGCTGCGAGTCCTCCCGCCGCCCCCGGCCGAGTCCGGCCCTGGCAAAGAAGACGACGACACCCCATCACGGACATAACATCAGGTCAACGGCATGTGGCTCGTCCACGCCCGGCTCGGTCCCGCCGCGCAGCCAGATCGGCACCGCGCGGTGCCCTACGTCGTCGGCGAGCACGACCAGATGCCCGGCAGTAAGGATCTCCCCGTTCGGCAGCTTCCCGGGCAGCGGTTCAGCATGCGCGACGCGGACGGTGGCCATTGGGCATCCTCCAGGAGAGATGGCAAGGCGAAAGCCCCTCACCCTCCAGTGTCAGCCAGCCCTTCGAGTGTTACCCGGCCCGCAGGTCGGCGCTCAAGGCAGCCGTCAGGTGCCCTGCGGACATGCGATGGACAGGATGCCGATTGTCGCCTGCTCAGCTGCCGCCCAGGACCGGGATGATCTGCGGCAGGTCGACCGTGGTACGGATACCCGGCGGTGCCGCGCACACGTACGGAACGGCGTTGACGGCGCGGTTGGCGGTGTAGCCGGGGGTCATCTCACCCATCCGCCCGGCCGGAATGGCGAAACGGATGTCGACGTCGAGCGGAGCGTCACCGTCGACCCGGACGTGCCAGCCGTCCCACCCGGGCACGGTCCAGACCGGATCCAGGGCTTCCGTGCAGTACCAGGTCGCGGTGAAGGTCACCAGGGGACGGCCGGCATGCATCCCGGTGATGATCATCCGCTGGCCGGCCACCGTGCCCGCGTCCAGCGTGCCGGCCGCGATGGTGAGCTTCTCCGGTGTCAGCGCCACCTCACCGGTCGAGGTGACCGAGTCGAGCGGCAGGCCGACCGCCTCGGCTACCAGGCGCATAGACGGGCCGAACGCGTAGGCGCCGTAGGCGAACCGCTGCGGCGGGAACTCTTCCGCCGGACGGCCGAAGCCCATGAGATTGAACAGCATGTCCGGTGAGTCGCGGCTGGACAGGTCGGCGTACTCGTTGATCGTCAGAGCATCCAGGCGGCGCTGTATCGACGCCAGGACCAGCGGGATCGCCTCGCTGATGAACCCGGGGCTCGAGCCGGTGCTGTGAATGGACGTACCGCGTTCGGCGCACGCCCGCTCGACCCGCTCCCGGTCGGCCGGCGGCATGCTGGCCGGGTGGTGGAACTCTCCGCGCGTCGTGACGACGTTCGTGCCCGCGGCCAGCAGGGCGCACACCTGGTCGAGGTCGCAGGCGGCTGGCATGTAGAGCACGCAGTCCGCGCCGAGGGCGAGGATCTCGCCGATGTCGGTGGTAGCCGCCACCCCGGTCGGCGGCAGACCGCACAGGTCGCCGGCGTCCCGGCCTGCCTTGGCCGCCGAGGTGACGTACACGCCGGCCAGGGTGAGATCAGGGTGCTCGATGATGTGGCGCAGCGAGCGGGTGCCGATGTTGCCCGTCGCCCACTGCACAACGCGGAGTCCGGTCATGGCTTCTTCCTTTCGGGATCAGGTTGCCCCAGGGTCCCAGGCCATGGCGGCGCGAACAATGACTGAGTTCTGGTCAACGGGACGGCTCCGGTCAGTACAGGCCCCCGTCGACCCGGATCAGCGCCCCGGTCGTGTAGCTGGAGGCGGCCGACGCAAGGTACAGCGCGGTGGTCACCACCTCCTCGGGTTCCCCGGCGCGCCCGGCCGCGTTCCGCCAGGACCGCTTGCTCTCTTCCGGCCAGTGCTTCGAGATGTCGGTGAGGAAGGGACCGGCCGACAGGGTGTTGACCCGTACCTTGGGCGCGTACTCGCGGGCGAAGACGGTGGTGAGCGCGTTGAGGGCCGCCTTCGCGCCCGCGTACGGCCCGTACCGGGGCGCCGGGAACAGGGCGCCGCTCGAGGAGACGTTGATGATGGAGCCGCCGTCCCCGTCGTACATCCGCTGGCCGACTACCGCGCTCAGCCGGAACGGCCCCTTGAAGTTCACCCCGACCACCTTGTCGAACAGCTCCTCGGACGTCTCCGCCGACGACGGCGCCAGCGGTGACATGCCCGCGTTGTTGACCAGGATGTCGACCTTGCCGAAGTGCGCGTAGGCGCGGTCGGCGAGTTCGTCGCACTCGTTCCAGTGGCCGACGTGGCACGCGACCGGCAGCGCCCGCCGGCCGGTCGCCTCGATCTCTTCGGCCAGCGCCTTGCAGTTGTCCAGCTTGCGGCTGGCGATGACCACGTCCGCGCCTGCGGCAGCGAAGGCGAGGATCATCTCGCGGCCGAGGCCGCGGCTCCCGCCGGTGACCAGGGCGACCTTTCCCGTCAAGTCGAACAGCGCCGCGGGGTCGGCCTTGGCGTCAGTCACAGTCCGTGCTCCTCGAGGATGGCCGCGTGCCGGGCGCGCGCTTGCGCCCGGCGGGTGGGGATGTGCTCGGTGGGGAACAGGCCGGGGCCGGCTGGTAGCCGCGCAGCATCTGCTTGGCCACGGCCGCCTTGTGCACCTCGGTCGGCCCGTCGGCCAGCGCCAGCTGCGGTGCGTAGGCCCACCAGGGACCGAGCGGGGTCTCCTGGGTGGTGCCGAGCGACCCGTGCAGCTGCACCGCCCGCTGCAGGATGTCGTGCAGCACCGCGGCCAGTGCCACCTTGCACATCGCGATGTGAGTGCGGGCGGCGCCGTGCGGCTGATTGTCGATGATCCACGCGGTTTGTAGCACCAGCAGCCGGAACTGCTGGAGCTGGATGGCCGAGTCGGCGATGAAGCCCTGGACGAACTGATGCTCGGCCAGCAGCTTGCCCTGCGTCCGGCGCGACAAGGCGCGCTCGCACATCATGTCGAAGGCCCGCTGGCACTTGCCCACCACCCGCATGGCGTGGTGCACCCGGCCGCCGCCCAGCCGCGCCTGGGCGACCTTGAAGCCCTCGCCCGGCCCACCGAGCATCGCGTCGAGTGGTACCCGGACCTTGTTGTAGCGGATGTAGCCCTCGGTGCCCTCGTCCATGTCGTCGCGCTCGTTCATGGTCGCGACGTTGCGGATGATCTCGATCCCGGGCGTCTCGGCCGGCACGATGAGCATCGACATCCGCTCGTAAGGCTTCGCGTCGGGGTCGGTGACCACCATGACGATGAAGAACGAGGCGTAGCGGGCGTGGGACGAGAACCACTTCTCGCCCTCGATCACCCACTCGTCACCGTGCCTGGTGGCCTTGCACACGAACTCCTTGGGGTCGGAGCCCCCCTGCGGCTCGGTCATGGAGAAGGTGGACACGATGTTTCCCTCGAGCAGCGGCAGGAGGTACCGTGCCTTCTGCTCCTCGGTCCCGTACAACGCGAGGATCTCGGCGTTGCCGGTGTCGGGGGCGGCCGTGCCGAAGACTGTCGGCGCCCAGCCCGAGCGGCCGAGGATCTCGTTCATCAGCGCCAGCTTGAGCTGCCCGTAGCCCTGGCCACCGAGCTCGGGGCCAAGGTGGCAGGCCCACAGGCCCTGCTCCTTCACCTTCTCCCGCAGCGGGGCCAAGATCGCCCGGGACGCCTTGTTGTGCACGTCGTAGGGGTCGCCGGGGCGCGGGAAGAGCAAGTCGAGGGGCTCGCACTCGTCGCGCACGAACGCGGTCATCCAGTCGAGCTTCTCCTGGAACTCAGGCTCGGTGAAGAACTCCCACATATGCCGCTCCTGCCGCTGTCTCCATTGAATAGTTTACTGAATAATAGAAGACATATGTTTTGCTAGCCAGGGGAGGTGCGTCAGCCGGGCGATTCCAGCAGCTTGGCAAAGGACGCGCTGTTGACCGCGCGCGGCGTCACGTCGAACGTCAGCCGCCCGGTCCTGTCCCGGATCTGCTCGGCGCCGCCCGCGATGCCGACGTAGGCAATCTGGTAGTAGCTCGGTGACTGCTCCACGATGACGTAGACCCGCGGGTCATCGCGCAGCGCCGCGGCCGCCTCCCCCGGCCGCGGGACCGACACCCGGAGCATGCCGTCGGCCATCGAGTACGTACCCGGCAACACGGCCGGCGCCGGGCCGATGGATCCCGGTGCCGTCTGCTCGCCGGGCCGCGTCAGCCGCACCGGGCCGCTCACGCACACGGCGCGGACGATCTCCTCCCCGGCGCGGCGCACCACCAGGGCGGTGGCCTGGCCGGCCGCCAGGCAGATTCGCACCTTGGCCGACTTGACATGGGTGCTGAACGTGAGCCCGTCATCGGTCAGCACGCTGGTCATCGGCCAGCCGGCCGGGGAGCCGTCCGGGCGCCGCGCGAACAGGAACGTCAGGTTGCGGTCGGCCAGGAAGGCCGCGTCTGGCTCGGACAGGGACACGGAACCCTCCGTACGTGAGCTCGCCGCGGGTCGCGGGCCGGGTGCGCTGCCCCGGCCTAGCGCCCGCCGCAGTAGCCGGGTATCGTCGATCCTCAGGCATGAATCGTATTACTAAATATTAGAAGCTAGTTGTTTCAAGGATGCAGGGGAGAGCGTGATGGCCGCCAGCCAGGCCGACGAGAGACTGCTGGCTCAGCTGCGGGACCGGGTAGGGCCGCGGGTGACCGGCTGGCGTCCCGGCGCGCAGGTGCTCGGCGTGTCCCCGCTGACCGGCGGCACCTCCAGCCTGACCTTCCTGGTGGACCTGGCCGGCGTCGCGGCGGGGGAGACCCCGGTGGTGCTCAAGGTCGCGCCGCCCGGGCTCGCCCCGGTCCGCAACCGCGACGTGCTGCGCCAGGCGCGGCTGCAGCAGGCGCTCCAGGGGGCCCGGCGGCCGCTGGCACCGGACGTGCTCTTCTCCGACCCGGGAGACCCGCCGGAGGTCCCGCCGTTCATGGCGATGAACCTGGTCCCGGGGGAGTGCGTGGAGCCGGTGCTGAGCGATGACGCCGAGCGGCCCCCGGCCGGCCAGGTGCGGGCCCGGTTCTTCGACGCGGTGCAGGTGCTGGCCCAGCTGCACGCGATCGTCCTGGCCGAGGCGGGACTGGGCGACGAGCCGGCCGTCGGGCTGGCCGACGAGGTGGAGAGGTGGACCCGCGCGTTCGCCACCTTGCCCAGCGACATGGCGGGCGACTACGAGCGGGCCGCCAAGGCGCTGCGGGCGAGCATGCCCGCGGCGCTGCCGTCGGCGGTCAACCACGGCGACTTCCGGCTCGGCAACGCCCTGTGCGAAGGGATGCGGATCAACGCGGTCATCGACTGGGAGATCTGGTCGGTGGGCGACCCGCGCATCGACCTGGCCTGGCTGACGTTCTTCACCGACGACGCCGGGCACCCCGCCGTCGCCCCGGGGACGGTCGCGGGCACCCCGGCGGGCCGCGAGATCGTCCGGGCCTACGAGGACGCGCTCGGCCGGAGCGTGCCCGAACTGGGCTGGTTCGACGCGCTCACCCGGTACAAGGAGGCCGGCGTCACCGGGCTGCTGCTCAAGCGCGCGATGAAGCTGGGCCGGCCGGTGAAGGAATCGATGGCACGGATGCAGCCGGAACTGCCGCGGATGGTCCAGGAAACCATCCGCATGGTCAGCGGCTGACGGTGCGCAGCGGCGAAAGGGCAACCGATATGCATCCGCGGGTCTGCGTCAGCGGGCTCTGCTTTCCCGAGCTGCCGGCCACCGGCGCGATCGAGGCCATCGCCGCCCTCGGCGCCGCCAACGCGTCGCTCACCGGGGCCAAGGCCCGCGCGTCCGGAGCCGAGGCCGTCGTCGCGGCCGGCCGGCGGCACGGCGTCAAGATCGTCACGACGACCGGCGCGCTCGGCCTCGACCTGTCGTCGGGGCAGGCCTGCGCCGCGTCGCTGCGGCGGGCGGAACAGGACATCGACCTGGCGGCGGCGGTGGGGGCGGCGGCGATGTACGGGCTGGTCGGGCCGCGTACCTCGGCCCGCTGGGACGCCTGCGCGGACGCCTACGTGAACGCCGTCGGCGAACTCGTCGGCTACGCGGTCGGCCGCGGGGTGACCCTCGCGATCGAGCCGACCAGCTGGCTGTACGCCGACCTGACGTTCATCCACACGTTCCACGACGCGCTGCTGGTCGCTCCCCGTGCCGGGATGGGGATCTGCCTGGACGCGTTCCACGTCTGGACCGAAGCCGGGCTGCGCGCGGAGATCGGCGAGCACGCCGGCCTGATCGCGCACGTGCAGCTCAGTGACATGACGCGGGGCTCGCGGGCGCTGCCGTGCCGGGCCGTCCCCGGAGACGGGGACGTGCCGCTGGCGGCGGTCGTGCAGTGGCTGCTCGAGGCCGGCTACCCGGGGGTATTCGACTGCGAGCTCAACGGGCCCGCCATCGACGCCATCGGCCACCACGCGGCCGCCGCGCAAACCGCGAACTGGCTGGACAAGCTGCTGGCAGAACTGGGGGCATAACCTCCGGCCCGGCGGCGTACCTCAGATGAGTTCTAGCCGGCCCCGGCGGACGACATCGATGAGCAGTCCCGGGTCGACACCCCGCTCGGCCGCCTGCTCCAGGCAGATCGCCACGTCCTTCCTCATGAAGGGGCCGATCCGGGCGGCGAACTCGGCCATGTCGGCCCGCGCAGCGGCGCGGTGGCTGGCCTGGCTGCCGCCGCTCATGTGCTCGAGCGCGCCGAGCAGCTCCTCGGGCGCCACCCCGAGCGCCTCGCCGAGCCGGACCGCCTCCGCCGTCAGCTGCGTGTTGGCGGCGAATAGGAGGTTGTTGACCAGCTTGACCGCCAGCGCGGTACCGAGTTCGCCGGCCTCGATCACGGGATCGGCGTACGCGCGGACGACGTCGGCGGCCCGCGCCCGGGCAGCGGGCGGGCCGCCGAGCAGGACGGTCAGCCGACCGGCCCTGATATCGTCCGGGGCGCCGCTCACCGGCGCATCCACCACCTGGATGGCTGGGAAGCGCCCGGCCACCGCCCGCAAGGTCGACTCCCGGCCGGTCACGTGCGAGGCGAAAACGGCGTCGTCCGGCAGGGCGGCGGCCAGCGGCCCGGCGATCTCGGCCAGCTGCTCGTCGCTGAACACGCACAGCAGCAGCACGCCGGCGCCGGCGGCGGCCTCCGTCAGGTCCGTGGTGTGCCGGACGCCGAGTCCGGTCAGGGCGGCCTGGGTCTCCGCCCGGCGCGCGTACACCACCGGGTCATGCCCGGCGGCGGCGAGCCGCTCGACCATCGGCAGGCCCATCCGCCCAGCGCCGACAAACCCGACCCGCGAGGAACCCATCGCCGCCTCCTGTCGCCCGGTGCCCGCGGCCGTAGCCGCAGCGCGCTGCCGATACGAGCATTGCTCATCCGACCATAGTAGATTATTTAGTTATACGATTAGATTCAAGCTTGGCCGTGCCGCTGGCACCAGAACGGCTGGAGGTCTCATGTCCGATGCCGCTAACGGATCCGCCCCCTCCGAATCAGCGCCGCGCCCGCCCGAGGGCGACTGGCTGGGGACCCCCTACCTGAGGTTCGAACGTCACCCCCCGTTCGCCCACCTCACCGTCGACCGCCCGGAGGCCAGGAACGCGCTGACCCAGGCGATGTACTTCGGCATCCGCTACGCGGTCCGCCGGGTGGACGCCGACCCGGAGCTGGCGGGACTGCTGATCACCGGCACCGGCGACGTGTTCATTCCCGGCGGCGACCTCGGCCAGAAAGTCAGCGACAAATGGGCCGACTTCAACGCGGCCCCGGGCGCGTTCGATGTGCTGCCGTTTGACGTCCTGCGGCAGAGCGTCAAGCCGGTCGTCTCAGCCGTCAACGGGATCTGCCAGGGCGGCGGCCTGCTGATCGCGATGTGCTCGGACCTCGCGGTGGTGAGCGAGCGCGCCACCTTCCGGGTGCCGGAACTGCTGCGCGGCATCTCCGACACCTACTACGCGCAGCTCTTGGCGCGCCTCATCGGGCCGGTGCGCACCCGCGACCTCATGTTCACCGGCCGCCGCCTCACCGCCGCCGAGGCCCTCGACTGGGGCCTGGTGAGCCGGGTCGTCCCGCACGACGAGCTGCTCAAAACGGCCACAGAAGAGCTCATCCAGATCGTCCAGACCGCGCCCGAGGCCCGCCGCGACATCAAGCGGGTCCTCGACCAGTACGTCGGGCTGCAGGACCGGATCGCGTTCTTCGACAGCCTGCAGCGCCCCGAGTCCAAGGAGGGCTTCGCCGCCTTCATCGAGAAGCGGTCGCCCAGCTGGGTGCCGAAGGAACTGCGCCGCGACACCCGCGCCTGACCGGCCGGCCGCTCGCCGCCCGCTGGCCATCCCCTACTAGATAAATTAGATTACTAATACCTGTGCATCAGCTAGTGGATCGCGAGGAGCCATGACCACAGCCGTCATCGTCGATATCATCCGCACCCCCTCGGGCAAGGGCAAGCCGGGCGGCGCCCTGTCCGGCGTGCACCCGGCTGCGCTCCTGGCGCAGACGCTGACTGCCCTGGTCGAGCGCAACGGCCTCGACACCGCGCTGGTCGACGACGTCATCGCCGGCTGTGTCGGGCAGATCGGTGACCAGTCGCTGAACATCGCGCGTACCGCGCTGCTGGCGGCCGGCTTCCCGGAGAGCGTGCCGGGGACGACCGTCGACCGGCAGTGCGGGTCCAGCCAGCAGGCGGCCCACTTCGCGGCCCAGGGCGTGATCGCCGGCGCCTACGACATCGTCATCGCCTGCGGGGTGGAGTCGATGAGCCGGGTACCGATCGGGTCGTCGCGGGCGGGCCGCAACCCAGTCGAGCCGCTCGCCGGCCGTTACCCCGAGGGCCTGGCCAACCAGGGGATCGGCGCTGAGCTGATCGCGGCGCGGTGGAAGCTCGACCGCGAGGCGCTCGACACCTACTCGGCCCGGTCCCACGCGCGCGCCGCCGCGACCGCCGCCAGCGGCGGGTTCGACAATGAGATCATCCCGGTCCGGCTGCCCGACGGCAGCTCGCACACGGCCGACGAGACCGTGCGGCCCGGCACCACGGTCGAGGGCCTGGCCGGCCTCAAGCCCGCCTACTACACCCCCGCCTACGCCGAGCGCTTCCCCGAGATCGCCTGGCACGTCACCCCCGGAAGCTCCTCGCCGCTCACCGACGGCGCCTCGGCGGCGCTGATCATGAGCGAGGAGAAGGCGGCCGAGCTGGGCCTGCGGCCCCGGGCCCGGTTCCACGCCTTCGCGGTGTCCGGCAGCGACCCGCTGCTGATGCTGACCGGGGTCATCCCGGCCACAGAAAAGGTGCTGCGGCGCAGCGGCCTGTCCATCGACGCCATCGACGCCTACGAGGTCAACGAGGCGTTCGCGCCGGTCCCGCTGGCCTGGGCACAGGAATTCGGGGCCGACCCGGACAAGCTCAACCCGCGCGGCGGCGCGATCGCCCTGGGCCATCCGCTCGGCGGGTCCGGCACCAAGCTGATGGCCACCCTGCTGAACTACCTCGAAGCCACCGGCGGCCGCTACGGCCTGCAGACCATGTGCGAGGGCGGCGGGATGGCCAACGCCACGATCATCGAGCGGCTCTGATCGCGCCCGCGGGCCACGCGGCGTGAACACGGACGTCCCGGCGTCGGCCGTGCCTGCGGCCAGGGGAGCGCCTCGGGCGACGGTCCGGTCGCCGTCGTCACCGGCGCCAGCGAGGGCATCGGCCTGGCCATCGCCCGCCGCCTGGCGGGCGACGGGTACCGCGTCGCCATGGTCGCCCGCCCCTCGCCCAAGCTGGACGCGGCGGTGGCGGGGGTAGGGCCGTCCGCGTTCCCGGCCGGATGCGACGTCACCATGCCCGCCGAGACCGAGCGGGCGGTGGCCACGGTCGTGCGGTCCTGCGGGCGAGTCGACGCGCTGGTCAACTGCGCCAGCGTCACCCGAACGGGTGCGGCTGACTCGTTCACCGACGACGAGTGGCTCGAGGCGTTCCAGGTGAAGGTGTTCGGCGCGCTGCGGATGATGGGGGCGACATGGTCGCACCTGGCCGCCGCGCGGGGCTCGGTCGTCAACATCGGCGGCATCGGCGCGCGGACGCCGCGGGACGCGTTCGCCATGACCGGGCCGCTCAGCGCCGCCCTGATGGCGTTCACCAAGGTGTTCGCCGACCGCGGGATCACCGACGGGGTCCGGGTCAACGCCGTCAACCCGGGCGCAGTGCTGACCCCGCGCACCGTCGCCATGCTCACCGCCCGGGCGGAGGCCGACGGGCGCACCCTCCACGAGACGGTAGCGGGCATGGTGCGGCGCGATCACGTCACCCGGCTCGGCACGCCCGAGGACGTGGCCGGCGTGGTCGCCTTCCTGCTGTCGCCGGACGGCGAATGGCTCCAGGGAGCGGTCATCGACGTAGACGGGGGCCGGACCAAGGGCCTGTAACAAGAGCAGGCGGGACTGAGATGGGAGGGTCAATGTCAGCGGTACGCGGGCTCGAACCAGGGAAACGGGCGGCGCTGGTCGTCAACGAGATGCAGAACGCTATCGCCAACCCGGCCTACATCGACACGCCGCTGGCCGGGCAGGTGGCCGCGCGCGGCATGGTCGCGCGGATCAACACCCTGACGGCGGCGTTCCGCGCCGCTGGAGCGCCGGTGATCTTCTGCACGATCGCCGCGCGCACCCCGGACTGGGACGGCTTCCGGGTCAACTGCGCCCTCGCGGCCCGGATCAAGCGGACTGGCAAGCTGGTGGCGGGAACCGAGGGCGCCGCCATCCACGACGACCTAGTGGTCGAACCGTCCGACATCGTGAGCCACCGCGCGCACGGCATGGCCCCGTTCACCGGCACCAGCCTGGACGCCACCCTGCGCGGCTACGGCATCGACACCGTGGTGCTCACCGGGGTCTCGACCAACATCGCCCTGCCCGGCGCGGCGACCGAGGCGGTCGGGCTCGGCTACAACGTGGTGCTGGCCGAAGACTGCGCGGCTGGCGCCACCCCGGAGACGCACCAGATGCAGATCACCATGCACCTGCCGCTGCTGGCAACCCTCACCGACGCGGCGTCGGTCATCGCCGCACTGCCGGAGGGTCAGCCGCGGGCAGGTCAACCCGCCGGAAGGTGACCGCGTGCTGTCATGACCTCCCGTGGGTCGCCACCAATGGGTATTATTATATATTTAGTGATACGATTCACGGCAAGCTGAAGCCGGGAGGATGCATGAGGGCAGCGCGCTGCGAAGAGTACGGCGGTCCGGAAGACGTCGTCATCCGCGACATCCCCAGTCCAGAGGTCATCCCGGGTCACGTGCTGGTGGACGTGGCGGCGGCAGCGGTGAACTACCCAGACCTGCTCCTCATCGCCAACCGCTACCAGATGTCGGCCCCGCTCCCATTCACCCCCGGCGCCGAGTTCGCCGGCCGGGTGGCGGCCGTCGGCGAGGGCGTGACCGGGCTGTCGGTCGGGGATGCGGTGTACGGCTCAGCGTTCAGCGGCGCGATGGCCGAGCAGGTGCTGGCCCCGGCCGGCTCGCTCGCGCTGGTCCCGCCGGGCCTGTCGCTGACCGAGGCGGCCGCCTTCCGGGTGACCTACCTGACCGCGTACCACGCGCTGGTCACGGCCGGGGACCTGCGGCCCGGGCAGTGGGTGGTGGTCCTCGGCGCGGCCGGGGGCGTCGGCACGGCCACCGTCGACGTAGCGGTCCGGCTGGGCGCCCGGGTGATCGCGGCCGCGTCCTCGCCGGAGCGGCTCAAGGTCTGCGCGGAGCTTGGCGCCGAGGCGGGCATCGACTACGCCCAGGAGGACCTCAAGCAGCGGATCAAGGAGATCACCGGCGACGGCGCCGACCTGGTGGTCGACCCGGTCGGTGACCGCTGGGCCGAGCCCGCGCTGCGAGCGATCCGTTGGGGCGGGCGGTTCGTGACCGTCGGCTACGCCGGGGGAGACATCCCCCGCATCCCGCTCAACATCGTCCTGCTCAAGAACATCACCGTCCGCGGACTCGAGCTGCGGACGTGGACCCAGCGGCTGCCGGAGGAGACCGCCCGCGCCCGGGAGGCACTGACCGAGCTGGTCGCCCAGGGCATGCGGCCCGCGGTGTCCGAAGTGCACGAACTAGAAGAAGTCGGCACCGCGCTGCGGCGCGTGGCAGACCGGGTCCCGACCGGCAAGGTCGTCATCCGCGTGACGCCCTGACCGGTGAATCGGGCGCAAGCCCCGCCCTTCAGGGCGGGGCTTGCCCGGCCCGGCTGTCAGGCCGGTCGCTGCTGCTGCTCGATGTGCTGGCGGATGATGCTCAGCGGCGCGTCGCCGCAAGACGCGGCGAGGTAGGAGGGGAACCAGAAGTGCCCGCATATGGACGCGCGGTTCACGCGCCCGGTGGACTCGGCGCAGAGCCTGCCGCCCGAGACGCCCTTGAGGGAGTTCACCAGCGCGGACACCGCGACGTTCGGCGGGTAGTCCACGAGCAGGTAGACGTGATCGGCTTCGCCGTTGAACTCGCGAAGCCCGGCGCCGTCGAAGACGCCGCTCCGGTGTGTGGTCACGAAGACCAAATGCACGTGAAGCGCGAAACCACGTGTGTGCCTGCCTGGCCTGTAGCCGCCTTCGAATGTCATAGGCCAGCAGTAGGTTGTGGTGTCATGGCGGTACGGAACCGGCTGTGCCCGGACGCGCGGGCGGCCGCGGTCATGCGTGACCTGCACTGCGCGCACGCCCGGTTCGTGTGGAACCTGTGCGTGGAGCAGCAGTCGTGGTGGCGGCCCGGCCGCAGCGGCGCGCCGGGAAACGCGGAACGGATGCGGCAGCTCGCCGAGGCCCGCGCTGCGAAGCCGTGGCTGGCTGCGGGGTCGTCTTCAGTCCAGCAGCAGGCGCTGCGCGATTTCGGCACGGCGATGGCCGCGTTCTTCGACCCGGGCAACCCGGCTGGCCGCCCGGGGTTCCGTTCCAGGCGAGGCATCCAGGGGTTCGTGATCCGGGACACGAAAGTGCGCCGGATTAGCCGCAAGTGGGGCGAGGTGTACGTGCCCAAGTGCGGCTGGGTCCGCTTCCGCTGGACCCGGCCGCTGCCTGGCGAGCCGGGCATGGCCCGGGTGACGCTGGATCGGGCGGGCCGCTGGCACGTGTCGTTCCCCGCCCCGCAGCCGGCCGTGCAGCGCAAGCCGTCAGGCGCCGCCGTCGGCCTCGACCGCGGCGTGCGGACCGCACTGGTCACCTCCGGCGGCCAGCACTACCGGGCGCCGCGGATCAGCGCCCGGGCCGCCGCCCGATACCTCGGCCTGCAGCGGCGGATGAGCCGGCAGCGAACGGGGTCGCGGAAGCGGGAGAAGACTCGAGTCGCGATGGCGAGGATCACCGCCCGGGCCGCGGACCGGCGCCGGGACTGGACGGAGAAGGTCTCCACCCGCCTCATCCGGGAACATGACGTGATCGTGCTGGAGAAGCTGACCACGGCGGGCATGGTGCGGCGGCCCGCGCCGAAGCCGGACCCGGAGCGCGCGGGCGCGTTCCTGCCGAACCGGGCTAGCGCCAAGGCCGGGCTGAACCGGGGGATCCTGGCCTCCTGCTGGGGCATCCTCGGCCGCCGGCTGGAGCAGAAGGCCGCCGCCTCCGGCTGCCGGGTCGTCTACGTCAGCCCTCGCTTTACGTCGCAGCAGTGCCGCGTGTGCGGTCATATCGCACCGTCCAGCCGTGAGAGCCAAGCGGTGTTCCGGTGCGTGAACTGCGGCCACTGCGATCACGCGGACGCGAACGCTGCGCGCAACATCCTCGCCCGGGGACTACCGCTCGCCTACGGTGAGCCGGTCCCTGCGCGTGCCCGCGGGCAAGCGGGCTCACGCCCGCGTAAGACCGGGAAACGGGCGGCGGGAACCACCCGGAGCGCGGCATGAACCGCCAACCGGGAATCCCCGCCCGTCAGGGCAGAGAGGAAGTCAAGAATGGCAGAGCCAGTAACGGTCGAGCGGCGCGGCCACGTCCAGGTCATCACCATCAGCCGGCCCGAGGCGAGGAACGCGCTCGATGGCGCGGCGGCCCGGGCCCTGGCGGCGGCCGCCGACGAGCTTGACGGCGACGACGACCTGCGGGTCGGGGTACTCACCGGGGCGGGCGGCACGTTCTGCGCCGGGATGGACCTCAAGGCCTGGATGCGCGGTGACAAGCCGCTCATCCCGGGCC
The DNA here is from genome assembly GCA_963771985.1 of uncultured Actinomycetota bacterium. Taxonomy (GTDB): domain Bacteria; phylum Actinomycetota; class Actinomycetes; order Streptosporangiales; family Streptosporangiaceae; genus Trebonia. The sequence continues at coordinate 150,832 of CAVYVO010000002.1, forward strand.
GCGGCTTCGGCGGCATCACCATCACGCCGCCGCGCAAGCCGCTTATCGCCGCGGTGGAAGGCTACGCTCTGGCTGGCGGCTTCGAGCTGATGCTGGCGTGCGACCTGGTGGTGGCGGGGGAGGGCAGCAAGTTCGGCGTGCCCGAGGTCAAGCGCGCCCTGGTGGCGGGCGGCGGGGCCGCTCTGCTGCTGCCCCGGCGCGTCCCGTTCGCGGCGGCCATGGAGCTGCTGCTGACCGGCGAGCAGGTCACCGCCGCCAGGGCGGCGGAGCTCGGGCTGGTCAACCGGCTGGTCCCGGACGGTGCGGCGCTCGACGGCGCGCTCGCGCTGGCCGAGGTGATCGCGGCCAACGGGCCGCTGGCGGTGGCCGTCACCAAGCAGATCGCCCGTGCCCAGGCCGACTGGACGGTTGCCGAAGGCTGGCAGCGGCAAGAAGAACTGTACAAGCCGGTGTTCGACTCGGCCGACGCCCGGGAAGGCGCCGCCGCCTTCGCCGAGAAGCGGGCGCCGGTCTGGCGCGGTATTTAATTTAAATCAGTCAACTGATATTATCAATGGGTGCCGCCCGATCTATGGGCGGGCGATGCTGGCAGGTGCACCAGGCCAGCAGGTTCATCAGGTCAGGGAGTGCAGCGAATGGCTGTGAAGTTTCGTGCCGGGCAGCAGCTGGTCAGCGCGGTCGACAGCACGGCGGTGATCGTCATCCGGGCGCCCGCAGGGGAGTGCACGCTGACGTGCGGCGGCGTGGCGATGGCGGCCCCCGACGAACCGGTCCCGGCCGCGGAACCCGATCCGTCGCTGATGGGCGGCACCCAGCTCGGCAAGCGCTACGTCGACGAAGCGGACACCATCCAGGTGCTGTGCACCAAGGCGGGCACCGGCACCCTGGCCCTTGACGGCAAGCCACTGCAGATCCAGGCGGCCAAGCCGCTGCCTGCCTCGGACTGAGCGAGGATCCCCGGTGCGCCTGACGCTGCTGGTCGACATGGCCGCCGACGGGTTCGGCGACCGCGTCCTGGCCGGGCGCCGGTCCGCCGGGATCACTGCCGCCGGGCTTGCCCGGCGGTCGCACTCCGGGGCCGCGCTGCTGCGCGAGCGCGCGGCCGACGCCCTCGTCTACCTGGACGTCAACGGTCCGGCCTTCCCGGTCGCTCTGTTCGCGGCCGCGCGGGCGGGGGCGCCGCTGGTCCCGCTCAACTACCGGCTGGGGCAGCAGCAGCTCGACGCGCTGCTCGCGCGACACCCGAAGGCGCTGGGGATCGCCGGCCCAGGCGCGCTCGAGCACTTCGAGCGGGCCGGCCTTGACGCGATGACCGCCGACGCGTGGCTGGAAGAGACGCGCGCCGACCGCGGCGAGGTCAGCGAAACGCCCGCCGACGATGAGAACCCAGTCGCCGTCGTCATCTACACCAGCGGGACCACGTCCGAGCCCAAGGGCGTGCTGCTGCGCCACGAGAACCTGGTCTCCTACGTGCTGGGGTCGGTGGAGTTCGCGTCGGCCGCCGACACGGAGGCGGCGCTGGTGAGCGTGCCTCCGTACCATATCGCCGCCGTCGCCAACGTGATCACCAACCTCTACGCGGGCCGCCGCACCCTCGTGCTGGAAGCCTTCACCCCGGGGGAGTGGCTCCGCACGGTACGGGAGGAAGAGGTCACCAGCGCGATGGTGGTGCCGACCATGCTGGCGCGGATCATCGACAGCGCGGAAGACCGGTCGGTGCCGTCCCTGCGGTCGCTGTCCTACGGCGGCGCCCCCATGCCGGCCGCGCTCATCGAACGGGCGCTGCGGGAATGGGCCGGCGTTGATTTCGTCAACGCGTACGGGCTGACCGAGACCAGCTCGACCGTCGCCCTGCTCGGTCCGGAGGACCACCGGGCCGCCCTCGTATCGGATGACCCGGCCGTGCGGGCGCGGCTGTCCTCGGTCGGCAAGCCGCTGCCCGGGATAGAACTGGAGATCCGCGGCCCCGGCGGCGAAATCCTCGGCGCCGGGCAGACCGGCCGGATCAGTGTGCGCGGCGGCCAGGTGTCGGGCGAGTATGCGGGCCTGGGTCAGGCGGTCGACGACCGCGGCTTCTTCGACACCAGGGACGACGGCTACCTCGACGCCGACGGGTACCTGTTCGTCAGCGGGCGCGCCGACGACACGATCATCCGGGGAGCCGAGAACATCGCCCCGGCCGAGATCGAGGACGTCCTGCTGCGGCACCCGGCGGTGCTCGACGCAGTGGTGTTCGGCGTGCCCGACCAAGAGTGGGGGCAGCGGATCGAGGCCGCCGTCGTCCCCCGCCCTGAGGCCGCGGTCGACTTGGCCGAGCTGCGCGACTTCACCATGCGGGCACTGCGGTCGAGCAAGACCCCGGACCGCTTCTGGCTGCTGGAGGCGCTGCCGCGCACCGAGACCGGCAAGCTGCTGCGCCGCATGGTGCCCGGCCTTATCGCGCAGGACAGGCGGTAGGCGTCACTCCAGCAGCGCGACCAGCCGCTCGTAGTGCTCCGCGGACGCGCCGTACAGCATCTCGTTGACCTTGGCCCGCCGCAGGTACAGGTGCAGGTCGTGTTCCCAGGTGAAGCCGATGCCGCCGTGGGCCTGCAGGGCCTCCCCGGCCAGCGCGGCGACGCCCTCGGCGGTGAACGCCTTGGCGACGCTGGCCGCCACCGTGGCATCGGCGACGCCGGCGTCCAGCGCCATGGCCGCGTAGTAGGTCGCCGCCCGGGCCCCCTTGAGCGTGGTCAGCATGCCCGCCACCTTGTGCTTCACCGACTGGAAGCTGCCCAGCGGCCGGCCGAACTGCGCACGCACCTTGACGTAGCCGACGGTCATCTCCAGCAGCCGCTCGCCCACTCCGAGTGAGTCGGCCGCGCTGAGCACCGCCGCCGCGTCAGCCAGCCACTGGATGTCCGCCTGGTCCGCGGCGACCACGTCCGCGGCCGGGACCCGGACCCCGTCCAGCACCACGTCGTACCAACGGCGGGTCTCATCCAGCGTGCGCCGGGGCTCCACCGCGGTCCCGGCCCGCTCGACCAGCACTAGGCGGCGGCCCTGGTCGGTGGCCGCCGTCACCAGCAGCCAGTCGGCCGCGGCGGCTGCCTGGACCGCGGTGGCGCGGCCGCTGAGCAGCAGGTCGCCCCCGTCGTAGCGGCCGGCCGCCGGCCCGTGGCAGACCAGGCTTGCCTTGAGGTCTCCGGCGGCGAGGGCGGGAAGCAGCGCCGGCCGGCCGAGGCGGGCGAGGACGAGCCCGGTCAGCGCGCTGTCAGCGAACGCCCCGGGAGCGGCCGCGCGGCCGATCTCCTCGGCCACCAGGCACAGCTCGACTAGCCCCTGGCCCGCGCCGTCGTGCTCCTCGGGGACGGCCAGACCGGTCCAGCCCAGCTCCGCGCCGCGCTGCCACAGCTTGTCGTCCACGTCCTTGCCCGCGGCCGCCAGCGACCGCACCAGCGATGGCGGGCAGCTCACGGCGAGCATGCCGCGGGACACCTCGCGCAGGGCGGCCTGTTCCTCCGTCAGCTCGAAATCCACCTGGGCTCCATGATCTCGTCCGGTTACCTAGGTTCACGCGTAGCGGGCGATCTCAACCGCGAGCAGCTCCTCCAGGGAGTCGGCGGGCGGCGCGGGCAGCTCGACCGCGCGCTCCCTGGTCGGCAGCAATACCACGGCGCTGCCGGGGGTGGTCTGCTCGCCGCGCTGGTTCCAGCAGCTCACTTCGAGGTGGACCTCGTTGCGGCCGTCGGCCTGGACCTTGTCTACCACCTTGCCGCGGACCCAGGTGGTATCGCCGATGTAGTTGAACTTGCGGTGCTGGCAGTGCAGCCGCAGCAGCCACCCGTCGTCGCTCATCCAGTCGGTCAGCGCATGGGTCAGCCAGGTCTCGCGCATCGCGCCGTAGTCGTAGTTCATCGGGATGCCGAGCTCCTGCGCCCGGGCCGGGTCCCAGTGCAGCCGCTGCACGGTGTCGGGGATGTTGCGCGCGTTGGGCGGGTACAGGCCGGGTGCCTTGCGGCGGATCTTGCGGGCGATGCCGAACGCGCCAGGGGGCGTCAGCTGCATGCCCCAGCCCAAGTGCCAGACCACCAGGTCGGTGACCACCAGCGGGCCCTTGACCCGCGGCTGGATCTCCTCGCCCACCTCGACGTCCTCGAAGTACCTGGTCCGCGGGCCGCGGCGGGTCTCGGCGTCGTAGGCGGCGTCGATCTCGGCGATCTGGTCGTCGGTGTACGGGTCGAAGGTGACCGGCTGCTTGTCCCCTGACCGCTCCTTGGAGGTGTGCCGTTCGGCGTTGATCCAGGTGCCGCGCTGGATGGTGACGATCTGGCCGTGTCCGTTGGCGTACAGGAAGTCGTGCGTTACGTGCGCGGTGCGGCCGCCGAACCGGCTCGGCTTGTCCGCCACGCCGACCTGGGCGCGGATGACATGGCAGCGGTCGCCGGCGGTCAGCGGGCGGTAGTACTCGAACTCCATCGCCGCCTGGTAGGAGCCGAGTCCGGCGAACGGGTCGCCCTTGAGCAGCTCCTTCTGCTCGGGGGTGGGCGGCGGCGCCGCGTTCTCGCCCATGCAGTAGGTGAAGTTCGGCGGTGCTATCAGGCCGCCCCAGCTAGTGTTCTTGCCGTACTCGGGGTCGCAGTAGAGCGGGTTGTCGTCGCCGTACCCGTAGGCGAAGTGCCGGGTGGCGTCGGCCGTCACCTCGGTGATGTGGGCGGGGTTGATGCGCAGCGGAATGCCGATCCGCCGGCGTGAGCGCTCGAATGACTCGTCGGTGAGGACGCCGTGCCCGGCCCGGTCAGCGGTCATGAGACTCTCCTGTCGTCGCGGCGCCGGGAACCTGTGCGGCCGCGTGCGGGGTGATTCCGTCGAAGTAGTGCTCGCGCACCAGGGCGCGGCTGATCTTGAGCGACGGCGTCCGCGGCAGCTGGTCGACCACCTTGATCGCGACCGGCCGCTGGTACCGCGTCAGCCTGCTGGCGAGGTACTGCATGAGCTCTTCCTCGGTGGCCGGGCTGAGCAGCGTCACCGCCGCCGCCGGCACCTGGCCAAGCCTGGCGTCAGGCAGCGCCACAGCCGAGGCCTCGTCGACGGCCGGGTGCGCGAGCAGCGCGTCCTCGATCACGCTCGGCGGGATCTTGAAGCCGCCCCGGTTGATCGCGTCGTCGGCCCGGCCGCGGATGAACAGGAAGCGGTCGTCGTCGATCGTGGCGAGGTCGGTGGTCCGCAGCCAGGCGCCTGTCTCCCCTGGCAGCTGCCCGCCGCGCGCCTCGAGCAGGCCGGTCTGCCCGGCGGGCAGCACGTCGCCGGTGTCCGCGTCCACGACGCGCAGTTCGATGCCGTGGTGGGCGCGTCCGACGCTGCCGCGTTTGCGTGCTCCCCACTGCTTCTTGTCCTTCAGCGTCCAGCCCGCGATCGCGCCGGCGAACTCGGTCGCGCCGTAGGTGCCGAGCACGGGAATCCCGTAGCGCCCTTCAAACTCTTCCGCCAGCTCCGGCGGCAGCGGCGCGGTGCCAGAGCCAACGGCACGGACGCTTTCGAACGTGTCGGCGGGGACCTCGGCCTGCAGCACCATGCGCAGCGCCGTGGGCGCCAGCCGGACGTAGCCCGGCCGGTGCCGCTTGACCAGCTCCGTCCAGGGGCCGACCTCGAACTTTTCCAGCAGGGCGACGCTGCGGCCCTCGACCGCCTGCGCGACCGCGAAATACAGGCCGCTGATGTGGGCGAGGGACGCCCACAGGATGTCCGTCCTGCTGCGCAGGTGCGGCTCGTGCGCCTCGTCGAAGACCAGCCCGGCCGCGCGGAACGCGGCGGTCATCCGGTCGTACGTCAGCTCGACCCGCTTGGGCCGCCCGGTGGTGCCGCTCGTCATCATCAGCACGGCGACATCGCCCGGGTCCTGCAGCGACGGACTCGGCGACCACGGGACGGGCTGCGCCGCCAGGGCCCGGTCGGTCCCGGTCCGCAGCGCGATCGCGCCGACCGCCTTCGACGAGACCAGGACCGCATCGCGGGCCCAGTCCGCCTCCTCGGCCACCACCACATCAGGGGCCAGGTCGACGATGTCCCTTTCCAGGCCGATGTCACCGAGGTGCGGGCTCAGCGTCACCACCTCGCGCCCGGTGCCGATGGTGGCGATCAGTGCCGCGAGCGGGCCGGGCCGGTTGCGCAGCACGATGCCGACCCGCCGGGCGGTGGGATTCGCGGCGAGCAGTGACGCCAGGTCAGTGACCGCATCCGAGTAGAACGACCAGGGAAACGTCGTGCCCTCGAAGTGCAGCGCGGTCGCGCTCGGATCCAGCGCTACCATCCGGCGGACCCGGCGCGACAGCAACGAGTCGGGTACCCGAGAGCTGTTGTCGATCATCCGTGCAGTCCTCCAGGCGTCTGGATATGGCGTTCTCATGAATCGGAAACCGGTATTTCATACGATCATAAGGTACATTCATATTACTAAAAGCGAAAGTAGTCCACTGAACCGGGGTGACCGGTGCCGGGGAGGCGGTGGCGGTGAAGTTCTGGACGAGCCTGCCGGGGCTGTCGAGGTGGCCGCCGGCCAGCTTCGCGGTAGCGGGCGAGAACTGGCAGGAGCACCTGGCCGCCGCCGACTTCCAGCGGATCGCGGCCGCGGCCGACCGGCTCGGGTTCGACGCGGTCAGCGTGCCCGAGCACGTCGTCCTGCCCCGCGAGCTGGCCGGGCACATGGGCGGCCGCTGGCCGGACGCGCTGACGGTGATGGCGTTCATCGCGGGCGCGACCACCCGGATCGCGGTGAACAGCGGCGTCATCATCTTGCCGCTGCACAACCCGGTGCGCCTGGCCAAGGCGGTCGCCACCCTGGACGTGCTGTCCGGCGGGCGCGCCATGGTAACGGTCGGCACCGGCATGGCGCCCGGGGAGTTCAGCGCGCTCGGGGTGGACTACCGGCGGCGCGGTCGGATCACCGATGAGTACATCCGGGCGATGAAGATCCTCTGGACGGCCGACGAGCCGGAGTTCCACGGCGAGTTCGTCGACTTCGCGGACATCGTGTTCGAACCCAAGCCGGTGCGGCGGCCGCATCCGCCGCTGTTCGTGGGCGGCCGGTCCGTCTTCGCGCTCAGGCGGGCGGCGCGGCTGGCCGACGGCTGGGCGCCGTCCGGTGCCCAGGGCGGGACCGGCCCGTGGCTTTCCGGCCCAGCCGACCTGCCTTGGTTCCTGGCCGAGGCGCGCCGCTGCGAAGGGTTCGCGGACCGCGAGGCGGACTTCGAGATCGCGATGCACGCCGTTCCCACCCTGATCGGCCCCGACCACCGGCTGCAGGACGGCGCGCCGCCGCTCGCCAGCACCCAGCAGGTCATCGAGCTCATCGCGGGCCTCGACCGGGCCGGGGTGACCTGGACGAACATCCCGCCGCCGCTGGCACCGGGCCCGCGGTCGCTGGCCGGGCACCTGGAGTACCTGGAATGGGCCGCGACCGAGGTCATGCCCGTCTTCCGTGTTCCGTTGTATAATTTAGATAACTCTTCTATCGTATCAAGGTGAATGCGAAGCGCGGCCCGGGAAGCACGGCCTGAGATGCGATGACTGCCATGAATTACCCGCGGGTGCCTGGTGGCAAGATCGGTCAGCTGGTCCGTGCCCCCAAGACATCCGAGCTGATCGCGGACCAGTTGCGCCGCCAGATCGTCCGCGGCGCGGTGAAACCGGGGGAGAAGCTGCCGCCGGAAACCCAGCTGATGGAGCAGTTCGGCGTGTCCCGGCCGACGATCCGCGAGGCCTTCCGGATCCTGGAGACCGAACGGCTGATCGTGGTCCGGGCCGGAAGCCGTGGCGGTGCCCAGGTGGTGGCGCCCGACCTGACGGTGGCCGCCCGCTACGTCGGCCTGCTGCTTCAGCTTCAGGGCGCGACCATCGACGACGTGTACGAGGCGAGGAAGATAGCCGAGCCGGCCTGTGCCGGCATGCTCGCCTTGCGCCGGACCGAGCAGGACATCGCCGACCTGGCCGCCGTGGTGGCCGAGATCGAGTCCGCGATCGAGGCCAGGGACGGCCTGGTGCCCGACCCAGCCCAGTGGTCGCGCCTCACCCACCGCTTCCACGAGCTGATCATGCAGCGGTCGGGGAACAAGACGCTCGCCCTGCAGGGCGCCGTGCTGCATGACATCGTCGCCACCCACACCGAGCTGCGGGTGTCGCGCAACTTCGACGAGACCGAGTCCCCTGAACGCTTCCGGCGGGCTGTCCGGGCGTACAAGAAACTTCTCGCGCTGATCGAGGCGCGCGACGCCGACGGCGCGCGGCGGCTGTGGCGCAGACACATGGAGTCGGCGGCGGCGTACCTGCTCAAAGACGACCTGCAGGACAAGCCGGTGGTGGAGCTGTTCGCCTGAACAGAAACCGGCGGGCTGCGGCCGCCGACGGCCGCCGTTAGCTCCAGTCGGCCAGGTCCTGAACGGACTGAACCAGCTTGTACCCGTCTGGAAGCGGCGCCTGCTGCCAGCCGGACAGCATCCGCAGCTTGCGCCTGGCGATCCGCCACGTCCCGCCGTCCTCGCGCAGCCGGTCGCGGAACAGCACCTCCGCCCGGTTGATATAACCAGGATTGTCCTTCATGGTCCACCGAACCCACCCGTAACAGGTGCCCCAGATCCCCTGGCCGTCCTCGCCGACGACGTGGTTGGTGATCTCGTGGACGGTCCACGCGCAGGTGTCGTGGAACGGGATGAAGTTGTCGAGCCACGCTTCCACGCCGTCGAACTTGCTGTGCGGGTAATCGGCCCGCACGTCGGGCGTGAACACGGTACGGAAAAGTTCCCAGTCGCGGGCGTCGATCGCGAGGGCATACCCGTTCTGCAGCCGCATGGCTTCGAGGGCGACCCTGCTCAAATCGCTGGTCGGCATCGCAACCTCCCGGTTCAGCCTGCGGATTCCTCGCTCAGGATGGCGGTGCCGACTGGGCCGAACGCGCTGCGGGCGGACAGCATGTAGTGCTGGGTGACGGCGCGCACGTCCCGCAGGCGGCGCTGCAGCGGGCAGGACTCGAACAGCCCGGTGGTGCCGGAGACGCTGTACGCGCCCTCGACGACCGACGCCGCCACCGACGCCGCTCGCGACAGGCGCGCGCGCCGGATGACCATCGCCGTGTTGTCCGGCGGGCCGAACGGCACGCTCGCCTGGTCGTCCCGGGCGACCTGGTGCAGCAGCGTGCGCGCCATGTACAGGTCGGTGGCCAGCTGCCCGACCAGGTACTGGGCGACCGGATCGGACGCAAGCTTGCTCCGCGAGGTGGCCGGCACCTTGTTGCGGGCGATGTCGGTGATGTCGTCCAGCGCCGCCTGGGCGATCCCGACGGCGACGGCGGCGAACTCCGAGCCGAAGCGAGCGAGCAGCGGCCGCTGGTCGAGCGGGTGCCTGGCGATCGGCGGCAGTTCCGCGAAAGTCCCCGTCCACTCGTCCGGGATGAACAGGTCGCTGACGACGATGTCGTTGCTGGCGGTGCCCTTGAGCCCGCTCACGTGCCAGACGTCCTCGATGTTCACCTCCCGGGCGGGGACCACGCCGAGCCGGGTGGCGGGCATCCCGCCGGCCTGTTCGCCGCCGTCGACCACACCGTGGATGCAGATGTAGTCGGCGTTGTTGGAGCCGCTCGCGAACGACCAGCGGCCGCTGAACCGGTAGCCGCCCTTGTCCCGCACCGCCTTGCCGGTCGCGTTGATCACGCCGCTGTGGATGATGTCGGGGCCGCCCGCGAAGATCTTGTCGTAGGTGTCAGGCGGCAGGTATGCATAGAAACTCGGCCCTTCCGACCCGACCGCCGCCACCCAGGCGACCGAAGCGTCGGCCCGCGCCAGTTCCTCGATCACGGTCAGGCCCTCGTCCGGCCACATCTCGTCACCGCCATGCGAGCGCGGCACGTACCGGCGGAAGACGCCTGCTGACCGCAGCTTCTCCGCGAGGTCACGCGGCACCGCCCGCGCCTGCTCGATTTCCTCGGCGCGCGCTTCGATTTCCGGCAGCAGCGCCCGCACGTTGTCGAGCACGCTTGTTTGCTGCGGCTCAGATGCTGCGATTTCGCTCATTCTCTTCCCTCACCGTCCGCCACGCTGAACCTAGTCGCCAACCGAAAATATCGTGGCCGCCGGTTCGTGTCACGATGACCGTTCTGCTAGGCGGGACAGCAAGACTGACTGGTCGGTAGCGCCGGTGCCGACCGACCAGTCCGCTTTTGCCACGTCAGTGCATTGCGGTCCCCCGCTGGCTGTTCCTATTATGTACTGACCAGTCAGTGAAGACCGGAGGTGACCAGGTAGTGGCTGCGCTTCAGCACCGCGTTGGCTTGTCCGCCGTCCAGGGCGGCAACGTCCGACCGATCGGGAAAGCAGACGCAGAAAGAGAGGAGGACGGCCAGGCGAGCACGGTGGTGGGGCGGCTCGAGGCCATCCTCGCATCGTTCGACGGCTGCGACCATGCCCTGGGCCTGAGCGAGATCAGCCACCGGGTCGGCCTGCCCAAGTCGACCGTGCACCGGCTGGCCAACCAGCTGTGCGCCGTCGGCTGGCTGGAGCGGAACAGCGGCGGCTACCGGGTCGGCCTCAAGCTGCTCGAACTGGGCAGCGTCGCCCTACAGCGGACCGGCCTGCGCGAGGCCGCCTATAAGCACCTGCACTCGCTGGCGATGCGCACCGGGCTCGTCGTGCACCTTGGCATCCTCGACCACGGCGAGGTGGTGTACCTCGACCGGGTGACGACGACCCGGGTCTCGCTGCCCACCCGGGTGGGCGGCCGCGAGCCGGCCTACTGCACCGCGCTCGGCAAGGTCATGCTGGCCTTCGAGAACCCGGCCAGCCAGGCGTCCGCGCTGGCGAGGTCGCGGCGGCGCACCGAGTTCACCATCATCGAGCCGCGGGCGATCCAGGCCGCACTCGACAGCGCGCGGCAGACCGGCATCGCCTACGACCGGGAAGAGGCCTACCGGGGGCTGGGGTGCGTCGCGTCCCCCATCCGCAGCGGTGACCGGGTGATCGGCGCCGTCTCGGTGACCGGGCCCATCGCCCGGATCCGGGCCTACTCCCTGGTCCACGAGGTGCGCAACACCGCCGTCGCCATCTGGTCCGGCGACGTGGTCCCGCTGCCGAGGCCGCTGGCCACCGCCCGCTAGCTCCCCGCTACAACCGAGGAATAGTCCGAACGAGCGCGTGCTCCGCCTTGCGCCGCACCCGGCTCCCCGGGGCGCGGTGCCGGAGCGGGAGTCACCCCGCATCCGTTCGGACTGACTGGTCTGCTGTTACTTACGCTGGGCGAGGCCCACCGCGATCTCGATGAGCTGGTCTTCCTGCCCGCCGACGAGCTTGCGGCGGCCGGCCTCGATGAGGATCTCGGCACCGGACACGCCGTACTTGCGCGCCTGGATCTCCGCGTGCTTGAGGAAGCTGGAGTAGACGCCCGCGTAGCCCATGGTGAGCGAGAGGCGGTCGAGCGCCGGCGGGTTGGTCAGCACCGGGGCGACGGTCTCCTCGGCGGCGTCGACGATCTTCAGGGTGTCGATGCCGGTCTTGATCCCGAGCCGCTCGGTGACCGCGGCGAACGCCTCGACGGGCGTGTTGCCCGCGCCGGCGCCGAACCGGCGGGTAGAGCCGTCGATCTGCTTGGCGCCCGCGCGGGCGGCCAGCACGGAGTTCGCGACGCCGAGGCCGAGGTTCTCGTGACCATGGAAGCCGACCTGCGCGTCGTCGCCGAGCTCGGCGACCAGCGCGGCGATCCGGTCGCTGACCCCGTCCATGATCAGCGCCCCCGCCGAGTCGACCACGTAGACGCACTGGGCGCCCGCGTCGGCCATGATCCGCGCCTGCTTGGCGAGGACCTCCGGCGGCTGGCTGTGCGCCATCATCAGGAAGCCGACCGTTTCCAGGCCGATGCTGCGGGCCACCTTGAAGTGCTGGATGGAGATGTCCGCCTCGGTGCAGTGGGTGGCGATCCGGCAGATCGAGGCGCCGTTGTCGGCCGCCTGCCGGATGTCGTCGGTGATGCCCACGCCCGGCAGCATGAGGAAGGCGATCTTGGCCTGCTTGGCGGTCTCCACCGCGGTGGAGATCAGGTCCTGGTCCGGCACCAGGCTGAAGCCGTAGTTGAACGACGAGCCGCCGAGGCCGTCGCCGTGCGTCACCTCGATGACCGGCACGCCCGCCTCGTCAAGGGCGGCGACGATGCTGCGCACGTTCTCGGCGGTGAACTGGTGCCTGATGGCGTGCGAGCCGTCGCGCAGCGAGGAGTCGGTGACGCGGACGTCGAGTTCAGCGCTGTATGACATGAAAGGGATCTCCTTAAGCGCGCTCGGCCAGGATCCGCTGGGCGAACCCTTCCCCGACCCGGGTGGCGGCGGCGGTCATGATGTCGAGGTTGCCCGAGTACGGCGGGAGGAAGTCACCGGCCCCCTCGACCTCGACGAAGACGGCGACGCGGGCGCGGCCGCCGCTCATCGGGGTGGGGTCGTCGAACTGCGGCTCTGTGCGCAGCCGGTAGCCGGGCACGTAGGCGGCGACGTCGGCCGCGATCTCCTTGACGGAGGCGGCGATGGCGTCCCGGTCGGCGTCGGCCGGGATCGCGCAGAAGATCGTGTCCTGCATGAGCATCGGCGGCTCGGCCGGGTTGAGGATGATGATGGCCTTGCCGCGCTGCGCGCCGCCGATCGTCTCCACCCCGCGGGCGGTGGCCTTGGTGAACTCGTCGATGTTCGCCCGGGTGCCCGGCCCGGCTGACGGTGACGCCACGCTCGCGACGATCTCCGCGTACTCCACCGGGACGACCCGGGAGACCGCGTAGACCATGGGGATGGTCGCCTGGCCGCCGCAAGTGATCAGGCTGACGTTGGGCGCGTCAACGTGCTGGCCGAGGTTGACCGCGGGCACCACCGCCGGCCCGATCGCGGCCGGGGTGAGGTCGACCGCCTGGATGCCGAGCTCCTTGTAGCGCGGCGCGTTCTCCCGGTGCACGTAGGCGGAGGTGGCCTCGAAGACCAGGTCCGGGCGTGAGCTGGCGAGCAGCCAGTCCACGCCCTCGGCGGTGGCGGTCAGGCCGTGGTCCGCCGCCCGCTTCAGCCCGGGGCTGTCCGGGTCGATGCCGATCATCCAGCGCGGCTCGATGACGTCGGAGCGGAGCAGCTTGTACATGAGGTCGGTGCCGATGTTGCCCGACCCGACGATCGCGGCGGTGGCCTTGGTCACGGTGTCATCCCTGTCAATCGAACGACGCGGTTACGGTACCGAGCCCGGCGAACTCGGCGCGGAAGGCGCTACCCGGGCGGGCGTCGATCGCCCGGGTGCAGGATCCGGGCAGAATGAGGTGCCCGGCCTCGAGCTTCACCCCGAAGTCGGCCACTTTCCTGGCCAGCCAGGCGACGCAGCCGGTGGGGTTGCCGAGTACGGCGCTGGTGTTGCCCCGGGCGATCTCCTCGTCGCCGGAGTAGAGCACCGCCTCGATGTTGGCTAGGTCGATGCCCCGGGCCGCCAGCTCGGCCGGGGTCCGGCGGGGCTCGCCGAGGATGACGCCCGCCGAGGACGCGTTGTCGGCGATGGTGTCGGCTAGCTTGATGCGCCAGTCACGGATCCGGCTGTCGATCAGTTCCAGGCTCGGCACGACGTACTCGGTCGCCGCCAGCACGTCGGCCTCGGTACAGTCCGCGCCGGGCAGGGCGGACCCGAGCACGTACCCGATCTCGACCTCAATCCGCGGATAGCAGTAGCTGGCCGCCGGGATCGGCGCGCCGGCGTCGAGGACCATCGAGTCGAGCAGGTGACCGTAATCGGGCTCGTCGACGCCCATCATCTGCTGCATGACCGGGGAGGACAGGCCGACCTTGTGGCCCCGCACCCGGGCGCCGGCGGCGATCTTCCGCCGGATATTGATCAGCTGGATCTCGTAGGCGTCCACCACGCCGATGCCGGGGAACGTCTCGGTCAGCGGGTCAACCGGCGCCAGATCCCGTTCCGCCGCCCAGAGCAGTTCTGCCGCCGTCGTGCGCTGGGTGCTATCGAGCATCGGTGTCCGTCTCATTTGTCGCGGTGTTGGCCTGCCTCAATTTAGCCCGGCCGCCATGACAGGGGAATAGGTATTTCCCACTGAGTGGGACGTCCCGGTCATTGGAACGAAGCCCTTGCCCGCCTACCCGCCGTCGCTAGGCTGGCAGAACTGACTATCTGCATGGAGGGCATCCAGTGCCGGAAAGCGCCGTGTCCGGAAATTCCGCGCCCGGAATTTCTGATTACCAGTGGGACGAAATCTTCGACGTGGTCGTGGTCGGCAGCGGCGGGGGAGCGCTGGCCTCGGCGCTGCTCGCCGCCCGTGGCGGTGCGAGCACCGTGGTCGTCGAAAAGGACGAGTTCATCGGCGGCACGACCGCAGTGTCCGGCGGCGATATGTGGATCCCGAACAACCGCTTCGTCAAGGACCGGGACAGCCGTGAGGACGCGATCGCGTACATCACCCGGCTGTCGGACGGACGCGCTTCCGACCCAGAGCTGATCGAGGTCTACGTCGACACCGCTCCCGAGATGTTCGAATACCTGCTGGAGACTACCGGGTACGACTCCGAACCGCACATCACCCTGGACGACTACTACTCGGTGATCGGCGACCGCATCCCCGGCGTCCGGCACTTCCCGCGCACCTGCGCGGTCAAGCCCTATCCGGCGGGCCCCGAGCTTGGCCTGGAGCTGGCGCGTAAGATCAACCGCGGCCCGTGGGTCCCGCCCGCCGAGGTCAGCTTCCCCGAGCAGCGGCGCGGCGAGGTCGGGCCGGAGGAGCTGGCCAAGCGCGAGCGCGAGGTGTGGCGGGCCAAGGGCGGCGGCCTGATCGCCCCGCTGCTCAAGGGCCTGGCCGACGCTGGCGTCGGGGTGCGCACCTCGACCCCCGCGGTCAAACTCGTCACCGACGGCGACGGCGCGGTCGTCGGCGTCGTGGTCAACGGCCCGGACGGCGCGCGCCGGATCGGTGCCCGCCGCGGTGTGGTGCTGGCCTGCGGCGGCTTCGAGTGGAACCCCGAGCTGGTCAAGACCTTCATCGGGTACGAGGTCAAGCCGATGACGCCATGGTCGAACACCGGCGACGGGCACCTGATGGCGATGGAGGTCGGGGCCAAGCTCGGCGCGATGTGGTCCTTCTTCAGCTACGGCGTCGTCTACGAACTGTGGGAGAAGGGCCGCGACGGCAACCCGCTGCCGCAGATGATCATGGGCCTCGGCCCGGGGTCGATCATCGTCAACTCCCACGGCAAGCGGTTCATGCACGGCGGCTACACCTACAACGACTTCTCCGCCCCGTTCGGCTTCTTCGACCAGCGCAACCCCGGGTTCACCAACAAGGCCCCGGCGTGGAACATCTTCGGCGCCGCCATCCTCGACCAGGGCATCTCTGGCGCCAAGCCGGGCATCTCGATGACCCTGACCGGCCCCGGCGGTCAGGAGGCACCCGACTTCATCCAGCTCGCGGGGTCGATCAGGGAGCTGGCGGGCAAGATCGGCATCGACCCCGACACGCTGGAGGCGACCGTCGAGCGGTACAACCAGTACGCCGAGAAGGGCGAGGACCCGGACTGGGGCGACCCCGGGCAGACCTCCGTGCTGACCGGGCCGGACACGGTGAACCGGAAGCCGATCGCCGGCCCGCCGTTCGGCGCCATCCAGCAGTGGCCGGGCACCCTCGGCACCAACGGCGGGCTGCGCATCGACAAGGACGCGCGCGTGCTCGGGAACCGGATGCCGATCATCGACGGCCTGTACGCGGCGGGCAACACCTCCGCGTCGGTGCTCGGGTCGGTCTACCCCGGGGGCGGCAGTTGCATCGGCCCGAGCGTGACGATGGGCTACCGGGCCGGCCGTCACCTGGCGAGCAAGAAGCCGAGGGACATCGGCACGGTGTCACCGGGGGCCTGCCAGTGACCGAACTGCTGTCATTCGAAGAGACCAGCCGGTTCCTCGACACTCCGAAGGGGAAGCTGCACTACCACGTGGCCGGTGACGGGCCGCCGCTGCTGCTGCTGCACGGGTCGGGACCGGGCGTCAGCGGCTGGGCGAACTTCCGCGGCAACCTGCCGGTGTTCGCCCGGGACTTCACCACCTACGTGCTCGACTTCCCGGGGTTCGGCAAGAGCTACTCGCCCGACGCCAACCCACTGACGGTGGGGCCGGCCGCGGTGCTCGACTTCCTCGACGGGCTCGGCCTCGGCCCGCTGCCGATCATCGGCAACTCGATGGGCGGCAACGTCGCGGCGCGGATCGCGGCCGGGCACCCCGAGCGGGTGAGCAGGCTGATGTGCATCGGCGGCGTCGGCTTGTCGCTGCTCAGCCCGTCGCCCCCGGAAGGCATCAAGCTGCTGGTGGAGTTCGTCGAGGACCCCACCCGGGAGAAGCTCGTCAAGTGGATGGAGTCGATGGTTTACGACACCGCCATCCTCACCGACGAGTTCGTCCAGATGCGGTGGGAGTCAGCGACCGATCCGGCCGCCTCGGCCGACATCAAGAAGCTGTACAACCGGCGGATGCTCGAGGGGATGCGCGTCGGCCGCGCGTTCGGCGCCGCCGACAGCGTCGCGATGCTGACCAAGATCCAGGCGCCGACGCTGGTGATGTTCGGCCGCGACGACCGGGTGACCCCCATGGACGGCTCGCTGGCCGCCATGCGGCTCATCCCCAAGTGCGAGCTGCACGTGTTCTACGACTGCGGCCACTGGGCGATGATCGAGCGCAAGGACGAGTTCGAGAGCACCGTGCTCGCCTACCTGGCGCGTGACCACAAGGAATAGCCATCCGATGCGAAACGAGGGCGGCCGAACGGCTCGCCCTCGTTTCGCCAGTGGTGCGGTACCGTCTTAGCGGCGTACCCAGCCGTAGTCGTACCAGACGGTCTTCAGCTCGGTCACCGGCACGCCCCAGGTCTCGATGTAGGTGACGCCCTCGGGCCCGGCCGTCATCGTGTACGGGGTACCCGCCCGGCTGGTGAAGAAGCAGCCCGGCTTGACGATCACGTACTCGCCCTTGGCCGGGTCGCCGAACTCGATCTTGTACTCGCCCTTGAAGACGATGATCGTTTCGTCGATGTTGTGCAGGTGGCGCGGCACGGTGAAGTTCGGCACGACCTTCAGCGGGTTGCGGTAGAACGTCATGAAGCTGATCGGCTTGGTGGAGACGAACATGTTCTCCGCGAATGTCGCGTCGAAGTCCACCGGCGCGTCCTTCAGGAGGCCACCGTCTTCCCAGTAGTAGGTCGGGCTCTCCTGCTGGCCCACGAGCGACATGGGAATCCAGTCGGTGTCGGTTACCAGGCTGTCTACAGAAAATGGCATACGATCAATATAGGAGCTGCGATCTTTTCTGTCACGACCGCCGTTCTGTTATTCGGAACGCAGAAGCGCAGGTCAGGACGCGTCCCGCCTAGTGGAACGTACGTATTGACCAGCGCCGTCGGCAGGACAATCATAGGCATGTGCCTATTTCTTTTTTCGATCTCCTCGCCGACGATGGCTGGGAGCCGCTCGACTTCTTTCAGGGCGACCCGACGTTCTATTGGAATGACGGCGGATTCATCGCAAATGCGCCGGTCGACATCGCCGCCACCTTTGACGGTGCGATGTGGCGGTCGACCAACGTCGAGCCTGCCTTCAGGTGGCAGGGACGGCGCATCCGCCCGAACTTCACCGTGCCCAAGCGACACGTCAACCACCCGCAGCTGATGATCGTCGTCGGCGGGCAGCTCACCGTCGAGTATGGCGCCAACGGCGAGGAGACCAGGCAGCTCGGCCCGGGCGAGTTCTGGACCGGCGACGCCGGGGTTCCGTTCACGATCACCTCCGGCCCCGAGGGCGTGACCTACCTCGAATGCTGGGACCTGCAGCCGCTCTCCCTCATCGAGACCACCTGGCACGACGACGGCCACTGGAAGCGGCGCGAATCCGGGTCGAAGAAATTCCCTCAGCCTTAGCACCAGTCGCTAGGAGAATCACAAGTGCCAGTTCTTTCGCTCGGCTACCTCAGGCTGGAGTCGACCGACCTCGACGCGTGGAAGACCTTTGCTGGGGACTTCCTCGGGCTGATGCCGGTCCACGCCGGCGGCGACGAGTCGCTGCGGTACCGGATGGACCACTACCCGCCCCGCCTGGTCGTCTCCCCGGGGGCGGAGGCCAGGGCCACCGCCATCGGCTTCGAGGTCCTGAACGAGCGGGACCTGAAGCGGGTGTCGGCCGCCGTCGAGGACGCGGGGATCAAGGTGACCGAGGGCTCGGAGTCCGAAGCCGACGAGCGGCGGGTCACCGGCTTCGTGCGGTTCGACGACCCCGGCGGCAACCCGGTCGAGCTGTTCTACGGCCCGATCCTGGACCACGTCCCGGTCCAGCTGCCCACGGTGAGCTCGTTCGTGACCGGCGACATGGGCATGGGCCACGTCATCGTCACCGCCGAGGACGGCAAGGCGCTGAAGGACTTTTACATCAACGTGCTCGGCTTCTACGAGCGCAACACGATGGGCGGCCGGGAGCGCACGGTCTGGTTCATGAGCTCCAACGACCGGCACCACACGCTCGGCGTCACCTCGATGCCGGGCCGCGGCCGGCTGATCCACCTGATGGTGGAGGCGGCGACCTTCGACGACGTGGGGCTGGCGCTCGACCGGCGGGACAAGTACGACATCCCGCTGATGAACAGCCTCGGCAAGCACACCAACGACGAGATGACGTCCTTCTACGTCTATTCGCCGGAGCTGTACGCGATCGAGTTCGGCTACGGCGGCCTGCGGGTAGACGGCGAGCAGCCCGTCTACGAGATCACGTCCGGCGCACACTGGGGACACAAGTTCTTCCCCCCGCCCGGCCGGTAGCCTCGGAGGTTTCCATGACTGACCTGAGCAGTCTCGGCCTGCCCGCCCTTGACTGGGGCGAGGTCTTCCACATGGGGATCCGCGTGGCGGACCTGGAGGCGGCCCAGCAGGAGCTGACCGAGGCCATCGGGGTGCGCTGGACGAAGCCCGCGCAGATCCCGATGAAGGCATGGGCCCCTGGCAAGGGCTACAGCACCTACGACCTGACGATCTCGTTCACGGTCGAGGGGCCGGTCCACATCGAGCTGCTGTACGGGTCGCCCGGCAGCTACTACGACGTAAGCAACGGCGGAGCCGGGCTGCACCACATCGGCGTCTGGGTGGACGACGTAACCAAGGTCAACCAGGACCTGGTCAGCCAGGGGTACACCGTCGAGCTGGCGGGTGCGTCACCGGAGGAAGGCTACGGCGCGTTCACCTACGTGCGCTCGCCGGGCGGGGTCCTGTTCGAGCCGGAGTCCGGGCTGCACGGGTCCAAGGAGCGGTTCGAGCGGTGGTACGCCGGTGGAAGCCTCTTCTAACGCGTTCCGCGAAGCCATGGCGTCGTTCCCCAGCGGGGCGACGATCGTCACCACCAGCGACTCCGACGGTCGCTGGTGGGGATTCACGGCGAGTTCGTTCTGCTCGGTGTCGATGGACCCGCCGCTGGTGCTGACCTGCCTGGCGAACACCGCGCAGTGCTTCCCGGCGTTCGCCGAGGCGGCCCGGTGGAACATCCACGTGCTGCAGCACCGCCACGCCGACCTGGCGATGCGCTTCGCCACCCGCGGTGCGGCCAAGTTCGACGGGGCGGGTTTCCAGCCCGACGCGGACGGCCTGCCGCTGCTGGCGGGCGTCAGCATCTCCCTCCGGTGCGGCGCGTACTCGAAGGTCGACGGCGGTGACCACCTGGTGCTGCTAGGCCAGGTGGAGGAGGTCGGCATGGGTGAGGAGATGCCCTTCGTCTACTTCCGCCGCAAGTTCCACTCGCTGGCGGCCGGTGACGACAAGGCGGCGGCCCCGGCCGCCCGCCCCCAGCCCCCGGTGGTGATCGAGCTAGACCTGGGCTGGATGTAAAGCCAGCCGGGCCCGGGCAGGGGAGGATCAGGCACTGCTGCGCGCAGCTGCTGCGCGCGAAACTGGTTGTGCCCGTCGGCACCGGCGCTGCCACGGGCGGCGCTGGCTCGGGCGTCGGCGGTGGCGCCGCTGCCAGTTGCACCACCGACGTCTGCATCCACCGCCAAGGCTGGCAGCTCGCCCTCCACCCCGACGGCACCACCGAAGCCAGAAGCCCCGACGGCAAGCATTCTCCCACCGGGTCCCCCAGCCGGTCGCCTGCGATCGCGCTCGCATCAGTCTTCGGCGCAGGGGCCCTGGCATGCGCGAACTGGCGGGATTCGCGGTTGAGGTGGGGTGCTGCCTGCGATGGATTTCGGTGCGGTCGGCTCGCCCGCCGTCATGGCCGCTCAGGTGCGCCAGTTCGCCGCCGTCGCCGCGATGCCCGACGTCACGGTCCAATCCCCTCTGCGGATTTCAGGAAATCCTTCACAACATTCCACAGTCTGCCGCCTGAGTTGAGCATGTTGTTATGGCCGACGCCAGAAAGATTGACCTGCCGAGCATGGCTTCCCATGGCTTTCGTCAACTCGTTTGCCATCCAAGGCCGGGTAAGTGCATCCTCTGACCCACTCACTATCAGCGTCGGGCAGTCGACGCTCCTGGCCCTGGAGAGAGCATCAAATGGTCCAATCGTGAATGTGGTCTTGCCGAGATGAACCAGATCCAGCGCAGTAGCGAACAGGCTAGTCAATGGGCTTAGCAGGACTTGCGCCCTTACACCGCGGCGACTGGAAAGATCGATTGCCACTGCGCTTCCTAGAGACCAGCCGATAAGCGTAACCTGATCAAGAGTTGTCGGCGCCTGCTGCTGCAGGTATACAATAGCTGCGTCCGCTGAGCGATAGCAGCCGTGTTCTGAAGGAGACCCAGAACTGATACCGAATCCAGCATACTCGACACAGGCGACACCATAACCTGTACTGCCAAGCCACTGCCGAATGCCGCCGGTATCGGCAACGGTCATGCCGTTCCCGTAGAAGAATACGATCCATCCTTGTTCGCCAGACGGCGGCCGGATGATCAGGCCGATTCTTTCATCACGAGCGGTCTCCTGCCATACGAGTTCTTCTCCGGACCGCAGGGTCCGCTTGACTTGCTCGACGTCGACTGACCGGCTGGCTCCCGGATAAATAATTCTGGATATCAGACTGTTCATATCAGTAAGCGAGCCGACGTGGAACGCGCTTCCACGTCTCCATGATTCCCGGGCCAACTTCAAGGTCGATTGACTGCTGCCAGTTATCGCTATCAACAATTCGGAAGAACTGGCCGCCTGCGAACTCGCCCAGTGCAGTTACCCAGTTCGCCAAGTCGAGACGCACGCCGACATTAATATTGGCCAGCGCCTTTGGATAATCAGTAGTTGCGCCAATGCACATGTCTAAAGTCTATGTAGGCTTCGGACCTACTGTAAAGATCAACTTTGGTGCTTCCCCTACCTGATGGAATCTTCGCGCTCTGCCGAAGGCCTGACACCCTAGTCGTAGATCGCGATCTTGGCTGATGCGGTATGCCGACGCTTGTGAGACCCGCACAAAGCCACATGAGCCCGACAAGGAGGCGTCCACTGGGATGCTTTAGGTGTGTCGGGACTGAAGATGCCTAAGTGGCCACGCATAGCCACTGTCCCCGGTAAACCGTGCTACGGACCAGCAAGGCCCCATCTTCTCGGAGGAGCGACGAACCTTGGCATGCACGGCGACCTAATCACGCTGCAAAAGTGGAGCTACCCCTGCGAGCAGCTGATGGCAGCTTGCCGCAATGTCGCTTAGCAACGGTTGATCTTGGTCGGTCGCCGGCTCCCCTTGCCGGTAAGCCTGCGCTGCGCAAATACGGACATTAAAGGCATAACGGGCTAGTGCGCTACAGAGCGTAACCGTTTCGCGCGCTCCGCCGCGGACTCCCGGCGCGCCCGGCCATGACGGCGAAGAGTTTTCGTCGTTATAGAATGATTTACTTACGTTGAGAAAAATGTTTTCTGGATCATTGCGCTAGCTTCGAAATCGGCAGTCACGGACGGTTATAGTGGCGGCGGACGCGTCCCAGGGAGCGGCCCCGGAAGCCATGATCAACGTAGGCTAAGCGGCATTGCAGCTTGCCGAGGTATGCCAGCACTCCCATATATAGGTTGGGCTGCAACGCAGTGTGTTTCCTCACAGAAACTGTGTTACTGTGAAACTGTGAAGAATATTACAATCTCTGTTCCTGACCACGTGTACCGCAACGCCCGGGTCGCCGCCGCGCAGCGCGACACCTCGCTGAGTGCGCTGGTCGTCGACTACCTCGAACGCCTGTCCGGACGGATGGTCGAATTCGCGCGGCTGGAGGCGCTGCAGCACGAGGTGCAGGCCGAGATCGGCCAGTTCCGTGCAGCCGACCGGCTTGGCCGTGACGAGGTCCACGACCGTGCAGTTCGTTGACACCAACATCCTGCTCTACGTGATCTCGCGCGACCCCGCAGAGCAGGACAAGGCCAAGCGCGCCAACGACATTCTGGCCGGCCGTGACCTGGCCCTGTCCGTCCAGGTGCTGCAGGAGTTCTACGTGCAGGCAACCCGCGCCAGCCGGCCGGACCCCATCACGCACCGGCAGGCCGTCCAGCTCATCGAGTCATTCCGACGCTTCCCCGTCCAGGACATCACCAGCGCGATCCTGATGGCAGCCCTGGACACCCGCCAGCGGTTCCAGCTCTCATACTGGGATTCCGCGATCATCGAGGCGTCCCGCGCTATGGGGTGCGCTGAAATCCTGTCCGAAGACCTGGGCGACGGCCAAGACTATGCCGGAATCCGGGTGATCAATCCGTTCCGCTAGGCCGGGCTGGTGACCGCGACGATGTCGATGTCGGCGGCGGGCTGCGTCAGCGGCCCCGGGCTGGGCAGCGTGGGGTCGGCGGCGGTCACGCGTCCTCTTTGAGGATGGTTGCCTGGTTCCAGCTGAGCGCCCTCGCGGTGTCCTGCTCGGTCAGCGAGGCCTCGCCGGCGGCGAGTTCGCGCGGCGCGGTCGCGCCCTTCCCGGCCCGGGCGGCGGCACCGCCGCGCAGCCAGGAGGCCGCGGCGGCGACCAGGCACATGACGAGGGCGAAGGTGAACACGACGGACAGCCCGTGGTGGAACGGCCCGGAGATGAGGCCGGGGAAGAAGGCATGCCCGGTAATGGCCGCCTGCCGAGCCGTGGGCAGGGCGTGCAGCGCGGGGCCGAGCAGGCTCTGCATCGGATTGAAGCCGAGGAAAGCGGCAAACAGTACCGACACGGGCGGCAGCCCGGCCACCCGGGCGGCGGTGGCGGGCGGCAGCCCCGCCGCGGTCAGCCCGTGCGACAGCGACGCCGACAAGCTGGCGGACAGGCCGGCCACCATGATGCTGAAGAACAGCCCGATGGACAACGTCATCCCGGCGTTCTGGAAGGTGGAGCGCATCCCGGACGCGACGCCGCGCCGGTTGGGCGGGACCGCGTTCATCACCCCGGCCGTGTTCGGCGCGGCGAACAAGCCCATGGCGAGGCCGTTGCACAGCAGCAGGGACGCGAACCAGGGGTAACCGAAGTTCACCGGCAGCAGCATGAGCAGCGCGAACGTGAGGGCGGCGGCGATCATCCCGCTGGTCGCGAACGGGCGGGCGCCGAAGCGGTCGGAGAGGAACCCCGACGCGGGCCCGGCGACGAGGAACCCGCCGGTGAGCGGCAGCATGTAGATCCCGGCCCACAGCGGGGTGTCTTCGAAGCTATAGCCGTGCAGCGGCAGCCAGATGCCCTGCAGCCAGATGATCAGCATGAACATCAGCCCGCCGCGGCCGATCGAAGACAGCAGCGACGCGATGTTGCCGGCCGTGAACGCCCGGATGCGGAACAGCCGCAGGTCGAACATCGGCTGCGAGGTCCGCAGTTCGGTCACCACGAACGCGGCCAGCATCGCAGCCCCGCCGATGAGCAGGCCGAGCACGAGCGGGTTGCCCCAGCCCATGGCCGAGCCGCCGTATGGCTGGAGGGCATAGGTGATGCCGACGAGCACGGCGATGAGGCCAGCCCCGAACAGGACGTTGCCGGGCAGGTCCAGGCGCCCGCCCTCGCCCTTGGCGACCTCCCGGAGCTTCAGGTAGGCCCAGAGCGTGCCGGCCACGCCGATCGGCACCGAAACGTAGAAGATCAGGTGCCAGTCCACCGCGGCCAGCAGGCCGCCGGCCACCAGGCCGATGAAGGAGCCCGCGATGCCGGCCACCGAGTTGATGCCGAGCGCCATGCCCCGCTGGTCGGCGGGGAACGCGTCGGTCAGGATCGCGGTCGAGTTCGCCATGATCATCGCGCCGCCGATGCCCTGCACGATGCGCATCGCGATGAGGAACACCGCCGCTGGCACGCCGCCGAAGTAGGTGAGAGACGCGGCCAGCGAGCCGGCCGTGAAGATCGCGAACCCCAGGTTGTACATCTTGACCCGGCCGAACATGTCGCCGATCCGGCCGAAGGACACCACCAGCACCGCGGTGACGACCATGTAACCCATCAGCATCCACAGCAGATAGCTGGTGTTGGACGTGGTGAGCGGGTTCATGCCGATGCCGCGGAAGATGGCCGGCAGCGAGATCAGCACGATGGAGGCGTCGATAGTGGCCATCAGGGTGCCGATGGTGGTGTTGACCAGCACCGTCCACTTGTAACTGCCGTCGCGGCCGGCACCGCTCACGCCAGGCCCTCCCCACGCGGTCCGTTATTTAGTTTGACCTTAACAAATAACCGGGGGATTGTCTGTACCGACCAGTTGGTCTATGTTTTGGGTATGGATAGCGCCGGGATGCCCGTGATCTCCTGCGTATTCGCGCCGTCGCTGGACACCCCGGCGCACATCGAGCTGGCCGAGCGGCTGGGGTTCCGGCGGGCATGGTGCTACGACTCGCCGGCCGTGTACGCCGACCCGTGGATGGTCCTGGCACTGGCGGCCGGGCGTACCCGCGCGATCGGCCTGGGGCCCGCCTCGCTGGTGCCCAGCCTGCGCCATCCGGTGGTCACCGCCGCCGCCCTGGCGACACTGGCCGGGCTCGCGCCAGGCCGGGTGAGCACGGCCTTCGGCACCGGGCTGACCGGTCGCATGCTGCTGGGGGAGCGGCCACTGGGCTGGGCGGCGGTCGAGGAGTACGTCCGCACCGTCCGCGCGCTGCTGCGCGGCGAGGAGGCCAGCTGGAACGGGAGCCTGGTGCGGCTGTCGCAGCCGCCCGGCTTCGCGGCCGGCCGCCCGGCCGACGTCGCCGTGCTGATCGCCGCCGACGGCCCCCGCGGCCGGGCCGTCGCGGCCGGGCTCGGCGACGGCGTGATCACCACCCGGGTGCCGCGCGACCTGGCCGGCGAGGCCGGCGGCAGGTACTGCTGGCCTTCGGCACCGTCCTCGACCAGGGCGAGGACGCGGCCGGTCCCCGGGCGGTCGCGGCCGCGGGCCCCGCCGTGGCCGCCGCCTACCACGCCATCTACGAGGCGAAGGGCGCGGCCGGGGTGGACAAGCTCCCGGGCGGCCGCGAGTGGCGGGAGGCGGTGGAGTCGGTCGAGGCGCCGCGCCGGCACCTCGCGGTCCACGACGGCCACCTGGTCGGGCCCGGCAAGCACGACGAGGCGCTGCTCGCCCGCGCGGCGCCGCTGCTGACCAGCTGGACCATGACCGGAACCCGCGCCGACATCGGTGCCCGGCTGCGCGCGCTGGCCTCGGCCGGGATCACCGAGGTCGCCTACCAGCCGATAGGCCCGGACATCCACCGCGAGCTGTCCGCGTTCGCTGCGGCGGCGGGGCTCACAGACACCGGGGCCACCGGGGCGGAAGACGCGTGACTACCCTGGTCCGGCTGGCCAAGCGATCCCCCGGCCGCGGCCTGGACGACTTCCGGCGCGAGGCGGACCGCGCCAGCGACTGGTCGAGCGCCGCGCCCTGCGGCCTGCGCGGCGCGACCCAGGCGCTGACGCTGGCCGGCGCCTACCGCCGGGGCGAGCCCGCCTGCGACGTGATCGACGAGCTCGTGTTCGACGACGAGGCGAGCGTCGCCCGCTGCCTGGCCGATCCCGCCTTCCGCCGCGCCTGGTCGAGCCCCCTGCTGGATGCGGCCTCAGTTGCCTGCCTGGTGGTCGAGGAGCACGTGGCCAAGCCAGGCCCGGTGCCCGCCTCGTTCGTGAAGAACTACGAGCTGGTGACCAAGCGGCCGGACATGGACCGGGCCGAGTTCGACCGCTACTGGGCGCAGGTGCACGGGCCGCTGGCGGCGACCATCCCGACGATCAGGCGCTACGTGCAGGCCCACCTGTCTCCCGGCACCCGGGAGGCGGGCACGGCGCCGTACGACGGCCTCGCCATCACCTGGTTCGACGACGTCGCCGCGATGCGGGCCGGTGCCGCCACCGAGGCCTACGCGAAGACCAGGGCTGACGAGGCGAACTTCCTCGCGGGCGAGCTTCCCTTCGTGATCACCACCGAGCGGACCGCCTACCCCCGGGCCTGACGCGCCGGGCCGTCCGCAGCCAGCCGCATCCGTTCGGTATCAACGGCCTTTCATCCGTAACGGACGGTCGCTCCTCCCTCCGGCACCCAACTCCGGCCAGGCGGGGGCTGGCGCCGCAGCCTGCGAGGCTGTTAGCGTTGTTCTGACCGGACAGTACAAAGTAGTAAGGAGGTCAGCCGTGGCGAAGCGATGGGTGCGACGGCCGGAAGGTTCGACCTGGGGTGACTGGGGCGAGGACGACGAGCTCGGCCGGATCAACCTCATCACCTCGGAGAAGGTGCTCGAGGGCGTCCGGGAGGTGCAGGCGGGCAAGAGCTTCTGCCTGAGCCTGCCACTCGACTTCCCCGGCGGCTCTTCGCTGAACCAGCGCCGGTACCCGCCGATCATCCGGCCGACCGAGGACCTGGCGTACAAGCCGGACACCTTCTACAACGTTGTCGCCAAGGACTCGATCTCGCCCGAGTACATCGACGTCTGGTCCGATGACATGGTGACGCTGTGGACCCAGTACTCGACCCAGTGGGACGCGCTGGTGCACCAGGGCGCGCTGTTCGACGGCGACGGGGACGGCGTCGACGAACCGCTCTACTACAACGGCTTCAAGCCGCACGTGGACATCATCGGGCCGAAGGAGGACGCCAAGGGCGACGGCAGCGGCAGCGTCGCGTTCGCGCGTCACCTCGGGCTCGAGCACATGGCGGCGCACGGCGTGCAGGGCCGGGCGGTGCTGATCGACGTGGCCTACCACCTGAACAACACCGAGGAGTGGACCGCGGTCCCGATGAAGACCGTGCGGGAGATCATGGCGGCCGACAAGGTCGAGGTCAGGCCGGGCGACATGGTGATCATCCACACCGGGTTCACCCAGAAGATCCTGGAGTGGGACAAGAACCCCGACGCGTCGCGGATCCAGGCCATGTACCCGTACCTCGACGGCGAGGACCCCCAGGTGCTCGAGTGGATCACCGACTCCCAGATGTCGGCCCTGATCGCCGACAACTACGCGGTCGAGGGCTGGCCGGCCCCGAACCCCGAGCCGCACACCCTGATCCCGGTGCACAACCTGTGCCTGTTCAAGCTCGGTATCCCGCTCGGCGAGATGTGGTACACCCAGGAGCTGGCCACTTGGCTGCGGGCGAACAACCGCAGCAGCTTCCTGCTGACCGCGCCGCCGCTGCGGCTGCCGGGCACCGCGGGCGGCCCGCTGAACCCGATCGCGACGGTCTGACCGGTGCCGCGGTAAGCGCGGCCCCGGAGCATGCCCGCCCGCGGCTGAACCTGGCGGGCGGGCACGCTGCGTGAGCTGGCCCGAACCTGACAAGGCGCGATGCAGTAATCTGTTGCCCGATAGTCAGCGATCCTTGGAAAGGCCGGCGTGGCTGCGAACGGCGACAGAGACCCGATCCTCGAGGCATACCATCTCTGGGAAGAGAACGGCTGGGAGGACTGCGCCGTCGGCTGCACCGCGGTGACCTCGCTGATGCGCGTTCACCAGGTGCTGACCAGGCGAGCCGACCAGATCCTGGCGCCGATCGATCTCACCTTCGCCCGCTACGAGCTGCTGGTCCGGCTGTACTTCGGGCGCGACGCGCTGCCGCTCAACCAGCTCGGCAAGGTGCTGCAGATCCACCAGACCAGCATCACCAGCCTGGTGGACCGGCTGGAGAAGCAGGGCCTGATCGAGCGTGTACCGCACCCCACCGACCGGCGCAGCACGCTCGCCCGGATAACGCCGGCCGGCCGGGTGCTCACCGGCAAGGCGATCAACCTGCTGAACTCGGAGCTGTTCCGCGACCTGGGCCTGCCCGGCGACGAGGCCCGGCTGCTCATCGGCCTGCTGATGAAGATGCGCCGCTCCTGGAACGACATCGAGAACCCCGAAGGCTGGGAACCGTTCGAGGCCGGCCTGGACTCCCCGCTGGCTGACTAGCCGCGGGAGTTCCGCCGCCGCCCTTCGCTGCCCGTGGACCGTGCTATATCCGGGTTACGGGCACGCAGCCGGTCACCCGATGAACTCCATCGACCGCCGGGCGAGCACCCAGGTGCCGCCGTCGTTCAAGAACGTGTCGTGGTACCTGGCCACGGTCGCGACCGCCCAGCCGGAGTCGCCGCGCTGGACCAAGACCACGTCGCTCGTCGCCCGGGCGGAGTCGCCGTCCCAGTCGGTGACCAGGGTGTTGGTCACGATGTGGCGCTGCGGAACGGCTGGCGCCCAGCCCGCGAACGCCTCCCGCAGCGCGCCCGCGCCCGCGAAAGTACCGAGGCCGGGAACGTCCACGATGCCGTCCTCGGCGTAGAGGGCGACCAGGTCCTCGGTCCGGCCGTCGTCCTGGGCCTGGGCGAGCGCCGCCAGCAGCGCCCGGACTTGCTCCGCCACCTCCGCGAAGGTGATGGCCGCTGTGCTCACTTGTCCTCCTTGACGGGCGATTGAACAACACGGGAGCAGTGAAGTTATACTGACCGATCGGTCCAACAGTAAGCCTGGAAGCCGCTTGTGGGAGGCTCAGCACCGATGTAGCCAGCGGGCAGTCGCGTGTTACTGTACTGGTCAGTAGGTACAGGATGGCCTATCCGAATGCGAGAGGTCGAGCCGGACGCGGCCGAATTCGTCACCGGAACGTACGCAACGTTGACGGGGGTTACCTTCTCACGTGACCGAGCCAGCCACAAGGAACTCGGGACCTGAGGGGAACTCCGCGCCAGAAGGGAAACTCTGATGGGAAGCGCGCGGCGGGTCATCGCCATTCTCGGGGCCGGCGGGACGCTCGGCACCGCCCTGTCCAGGCACCTGGCGGCCGAGGCGGACACCGACCTCGTGCTCAGCGACCTCAGCGAGGACGCGCTCGCCGGGGCCCGCGACGGCCTGGGCAGAAGCGACGGGGGTATGGCGACCGTGCAGGCGGACGTCAGCGACTTCGCGGCGGTCGAGAACGTCGTCAAGCACGCGGTCGACCGCTTCGGCCGTCTCGACGTGCTGATCAGCAACGCCGGGGTGCTATCACCGAACGGCCGGATCCACAACCTGGCCGCCGAGGACTGGGAGCGTGCCTTCCGCATCAACGTGCTCGGCCCGGTCAACGGCATCCGGGCGGCGGTGCCGGTGATGCGCGCCCAGCGCTCCGGGTCGATTATCCTCACCGCCTCGGTGGCCGGGATGACGGCGTGGTCGCACTCCTCTCCCTACTGCGTCACCAAGGCGGGCGTCATCCACCTGGCCAAGGTGGCCGCGGTCGAGTACGCCCGTGACAACATCCGCGTCAACTGCGTGTGCCCGGGAACCTTCCTGTCCGCGATGCACGAGGGCCTGCCCGCCGAGGCGGTCAACGCCATCGCGGCCAAGCACCCGCTCGGCCTCGGCTCGGCCGGTGACCTGGTCGGCGCCTACTCCTACCTGGCGAGCGACGCGTCGCGGTGGACCACCGGAGCGGCGATCGTGGTCGACGGCGGCTACGCCGCACCGTAAGCCTCACAAGCGCTCACCAGCCCCCGTCGCCGCCGGCGAGCCCCTACTCCGCGACGTAGCCGCCGTCGACCGGCAGCGCCACCCCGGTCATGTACGACGAGTCGTCGCTGGCGAGGAACACGGCGGCGGTGGCGATCTCGCGCACGCTCCCGTAGCGGGCCATCGGCACCGGCATCTTCCTGTCCGGCGGCGGCTCGGAGTTGTCCGGCGGCGCGCCCGCCCGGCCGGTGTAGATCATGCCGGGGCAGATGCAGTTGACCCGGATGTTGTCGGCCGCGAAGTCGAGCGCCGCGCCCATGGTCAGCGCGACCACCCCGCCCTTGGTGCCGCCGTAGGCGGCGATGCCCTTGCGGCCGACCAGGCCCATGGCCGACGCGGTGCTGATGATCGACCCGCCGCCGTAGTCACGCAGCACGGGGACGGCGTACTTGATGCCGAGGAAGACGCCGCGCAGGTTCACCGCCACCAGGCGGTCGAACAGGTCGTCGTCGGTCTGGTCGAGCGGGTGGTGCGGGGCGTTGAAGCCCGCGTTGTTGAACACCACGTCCAGCCGGCCGAACGACTCGACCGCTGATGCGAACATCGCCTGCACGTCCTTCGCCTGCGAGACGTCGGCGTGCACCGCGATCGCGTCCTTGCCGATCTCGGCCGCCGCGGATGCCTCATGCCCGCTGATGTCGGCGCACACCACCTTGGCGCCTTCCTCCGCGAACAGCAGCGCCGATGCCCGGCCCATGCCGGACCCCGCGCCGGTGACGACGGCGACCTTGCCCTCAAGTTTTCCCATGACGCTCCGTTTCCGGTTGACGATCTCGCAGCACTCACACCTTGACTCCGCCGCTGGGCGAGGTCAATATTTTTTTGTGCCAACCGGTCAGTAAAACATGTCTGACCGCCGTCGCGAGGAAGGGACGCCTATTGAGCGAGCCACGGATCCCGCCGAGGCCGTCCGCCGACTGGAACGCGGAGGTGGAGGACGCGCTAGCGGCCTTG
Organism: uncultured Actinomycetota bacterium; assembly: GCA_963771985.1. GTDB lineage: Bacteria > Actinomycetota > Actinomycetes > Streptosporangiales > Streptosporangiaceae > Trebonia. The sequence continues at coordinate 181,678 of CAVYVO010000002.1, forward strand.
CGGCCTCCCGGGAGCACCCGCCGGCCAGCGGAGCCGCGGCGAGAGCGCCCGGTCTCTAACATCCTTGGCATTTTCTCCTGGCATCCCGCCCTGGCCAAGGGCTTCTTCGCCTTCAATAACCACCTTTTCCATTCCACCCTGTCCGTGCGGGACCGGGAGATGGTCACGGTGCGGGTTGGCTGGCTGCGGCGCGGCGAGTACGAGTGGGCGCAGCACGTGCGTATGGCCAAGACCGCGGGCTTGTCACAGGAGGAGGTCGACGCGATCTCGGCGCAGGGCCCGGACTGGCCGGCCTGGGGGCCGCGCGACGCGGCCCTGCTCCGGGCGGTTGACGAGATCGTGGCCGACCGCTACGTCAGCGACGAGACCTGGAAGCTACTGTCGGAGCACCTCGACCGCCAGCAGCTGATGGACCTGGTATTCACGATCGGCGCCTACGACCTGCTGGCGATGGCCATGAACACCTTCGGCCTGCAGCTCGATCCCGGCCTCACCGGGTTCCCGCCGGAAAACGGAAGCTGACGCGGGAAACGGAAGCTAACGCAGCGGCCGGAAGAACGCCCGCACGTCCGCCACGAAGATATCCGGCACCTCCATCGCGGGGAAGTGCCCCCCGCGGGGAAGTTCCGTCCAGTGCACGATGTTGAAGTAGCGCTCGGCGTGCGGCCGGAGTGACCGGATCAGTTCTGCCGGGTAATTGGCCACCCCGGTCGGCACGGTGACCCGCCGCTGCGGCACCATCGTCTCCGGGGCCTGGCGCCGCTCCCAGTACAGCCGGGCCGACGACGCCCCAGTGAGGTTCACCCAGTAGACCATCACGTTGGTCAGCATCTGGTCCTTGGTGAGGGCAAAGCGGCCGTCGGGGCGGTCGGTCCACTCGTGGAACTTCTCGATGATCCAGGCCGCAAGGCCGGCCGGCGAGTCGTCGAGCAGGTAACCGACCGTCTGCGGTCTGGTCCCCTGGATGGCGTCGTAGCCGCCGCCGGCCGCTCCCGCCCGCCGCGCCCACGCGGTCGGCGGAGCGGGCGCCTCGCCGCTGGGCGGCGGCACGTTCATCAGGTTGATGTGCAGGCCAAGGGTGCGTTCCGGGCGCAACTCGGCCATGTTGTAGGAGACGATCGCCCCCCAGTCACCGCCCTGGACGCCGTAGCGCTGGTAACCGAGCCGGTCGGCGATCTGGCCGAAGGCGGCGGCGATCCGCCGGGGGTTCCAGCCCGTCTCCGAGGTCGGGCCGGAGAACCCGTAACCGGGCAGCGAGGGCACCACCAGGTGGAATGCGTCGGCCGGGTCGGCCGGGTCGGACAGCGGGTCGATCACGTCGAGGAACTCGACCACGGAACCCGGCCAGCCGTGGGTCAGGAACAACGAAATGGCCGTCTCGTGGCGCGACCGAATGTGCAGGAAGTGGAAACGCTGGCCCTCGACCGTCGTGATGAACTGCTGGTAGCGGTTCAGCCGGGCTTCGTGCACCCGCCAGTCATACGTATCGAGCCAGTAGCGGACGACCTCCCGCAGATAGTCCAGGGCGATGCCCTGCTGCCAGCCGATGCCCGCGATCTCGTTCGGGAACCGCGTCCGCCGCAGGCGTTCGGCCAGGTCGGCGAGGACGTCGTTGGGCACGTCGACGCGGAACGGGACAAGAGCGGTCATTCTCGGGATGCTACCGAGTCGGCCGCTAGTGCGCCGGCCTGCAGGCCGGTGGTGAGGGCGGCCGGGCCTCAGCTCGTGCCAGGCGGATCAGCTTGCTGCTCGACGCACTGGCGCAGGCCCGGGATCGGGGCGTCGGCCAGGCCGGAGAAGTACGGTCGCGACCGTGGCCGGTTCCGCAGAGCGGGACATTCGATTGCCGTTCGGGAAAGTACCGCCCAGGATGGCAGAGCAGAATGTTTGCACTTGCGAAGTAACCGGGGCGACCGAGGGCGCAACCGGCATCCGGACATTCGGGAGAGACGTGTCTACCACAGCGCGCGACGAGGCTGACGCGAGCCAGGGGCTCGACAACAGCTCCCCGATCACCGGTGAGCAGGTGGCAAGCCTGCACGAGGACAGCTGGGCGCTGCTTCCGGGGTGCTAGACGAGGAGACGGCGCGGCGGGTGCGGGCGGTGCTCAGCGCGTGGAGCCAGACCCCATCGTGTTCTCGCAGGGACGTTGTCCCGCCACCCGGCGAGAGCCGGCGCGGGGCTTGCGGGACGCCCTCCCCGCGAGAGATAGTGGACCGACCGGTCAATCAAGTCGTCATAGGGGACTAAATTGGCAGTGCCAGCGCAGGGTCTGGGCCACCAGGGCCTCGACCAGCAGGCCAACGTGGTCATCGTCGGCGCCGGGATCCTGGGTATCAACCAGCTCTACCGCGCCGTCCGGGCGGGCTACTCGGTGCGGCTGCTCGAACAGGGCGGCGGCGTCGGCGGCACCTGGTACTGGAACCGTTACCCGGGGTGCAGGTTCGACTCCGAGAGCTACACCTACGGCTACCTGTTCTCCGAGGAACTGTGGCAGGAGTGGGACTGGTCGGAGGAGTTCGCCTCCCAGCCGGAGACCGAGCGGTACCTCAACCACGTGGTGGACAAGTTCGACCTGCGCCGCCACATCCGGCTGAATAGCAAGGTCACGTCGGCCGTATGGGACGAGGGCTCCGCCGCCTGGACGACCGGGACCGAGGACGGGTTCCAGATCCGGTCGCGGTACCTGATCTCCGCTACCGGCGTGCTGTCGGTGCCGCAGTACCCCGACATCCCGGGCCGCGAGGACTTCCGGGGGGAGTCCTACCACCCGGTGCGCTGGCCGAAGGAGCCGGTGGACTTCCGCGGCAAGCGCGTTGCCGTCATCGGCACCGGCTCGACCGGCGTGCAGATCGCGCCGGCGATCGCCGACGAGGCGGCGTCGCTGGTGATGTACCAGCGCTCCGCCACCTGGGCGACCCCGCTCAACAACCACCCGATCTCGGCCGAGCAGCAGGCCTACCTGAAGGCGAACTACGCTCCCATCAAGGCCGAGCTCGATGCCTCCGTCGGCGGCTTCCTGCACAAGCCGTCAGGGAAGAAGTGGGCCGAGCAGCCCCCGCAGGAGCGCGAGGAGTTCTTCGAGACCGTCTGGAACAGCCCCGGCTTCGCCAAGATCAGCACGAACTACGAGGACCTGCTGTTCAACCGGGAAGCCAACGCCGACTGGTGCGCCTTCATGGCGCGGAAGATCCGCGCCATCGTCAAGGACCCGGCGACCGCGGAGAAGCTGATCCCGACCGACCACCTCTACGTCGGCCTGCGCCCGCCGTACGTCACCGATTACTACGAGATGTACAACAAGCCCAACGTGGAGCTCGTCTCGCTGCGCGAGGCCCCCATCGTCAAGGTCACCGAGACCGGGATCGAGACGTCGGACGGGCTGCGCGAGTTCGACGTCATCATCTGGGCGACCGGCTTCGACTTCGGCACCGGCGCCATGCTGCGGATGGGCATCGTGGGCGCGGACGGGCTGCGGCTGGGCGACTACTGGGCCGACGGGCCGCTGACCTACTGCGGGATCATGACCCACGGGTTCCCAAACTTCTTCTTCCCCGGCGGTCCGCACGGCGCCGCGGGCAACAACCCGCGCTACGGCGAACTCCAGGTCAACTTCACCCAGGACCTAATCGACTACGCCCGCGCGCACGGACAGCGGCGCATCGAGGTGCCGAAGGAAGCCGAGCAGGCCTGGATGGACATGATCACCGAGCTCGAGGCCTACTCCTCGTTCGAGAAGCGGGGCCAGTACTACGGCGGCAACACGCCCGGCAAGCCCAAGGCTTACCTGCTCAACCCGGGCGGCCGGCCGAAGCTGGACGAGTTCATGGCCAAGGCGGTCGACAGCGGCTACCAGGGCTTCTTCGGCTCACCCCGGGCCAACGACACGGGCCGCCGCACAGCAGCGGCGGCAGAAGGAGTGATGTGATGAGCGGACTGCGGCTTGACGGGCGCGTCGCGGCGGTGACCGGGCCGGCCGGGGGATCGGCCGCGCCTACGCGCTGCTGCTCGGCCAGCTTGGCGCCAAGGTGGTGGTCAATGACCTGGGCGGGTCGACGCTCGGCAGCGGCGGTGACGCCGGCCCGGCCGACGAGGTGGTGAAGCAGATCGAGGCGGGCGGGGGAGCGGCGGTCGCCAACTACGCCGACGTCTCCTCGGTCGAGGGCGGCAAGTCGGTCATCGACACCGCCATGGAGCACTTCGGCGGCATCGACATCGTGGTGAACAACGCCGGGAACATGGTGTGGGCGTCGCTGCCAGAGGCGACGATCGAGACCATCGACGCGCACTGGGCGGTGCACGTCCGCGGCTCGTTCAACACCCTGCACGCGGCCTGGCCGTACTTCCTGGAGAAGAACTACGGCCGCGCCATCCTCACCACCTCGGTCGGGATGTTCGGGCTGATGGACAACATCGGCTACGCGATCGCCAAGGCGTCGATGATCGGCATGGCCAAGAGCCTCACGGTGGGCAGGAAAGACGCCAATATCAACATCAACTGCATCGCGCCCAACGCGATGACCAGGCTGGCTGCGCGCACCGAGGAGGAGCAGGCACAGCTGCCGCCGCCGCCCGCGGAGATGGACCCGGTCAACGTCGCCCCGATGGTCGCCTACCTGGCCCACGAGTCGTGCCAGGTCAGCGGCGAGGTCTACGTGGCCGGCGGCGGCCGTTTCGCCCGCCTGTTCGTCGGGGTCACCAACGGCTACCTGCACCCGGGCCTGAACGGCGCGACCATCGACGACGTGGCCGCCAACTGGGCGGAGATCAACGACGAGACCGGCTACTACGTGCCGGCCAACCTGATGGACTGGGCCGGCCACTACCTGTCCCACCTGCGGGGGTAGCCGGCATGCACGGCATCCTCTCCGGGAAGACGGCCCTGGTCACCGGCGCCTCGTCCGGGATCGGCCGGAGCACCGCCCTCGCCCTCGCGGCGGCGGGGGCGCAAGTGGCGCTGGTCGCCCGCCGGGCCGCCCGGCTGGACGACCTGGCGGCCCAGATCAAAGCCGACGGCGGGCAGGCGCTCGCCCGCGCGGCCGATGTCACCGACGAGGACGACGCCACCCGGGCGGTCGAGGACGCGGTCGGTCACTTCGGCGGTCTCGACATCCTCGTCAACGCGGCCGGCATGACCCAGGTCGGGAAGGTGGAGAACGCCAACCTTGCCGACTGGCGGTACGTGTTCGAGCTCAACTTCTGGGCCGGCCTCTACACCTCGCGGGCGGCGATCCCGGCACTCAAGGCGGGCGGCGGCAACATCGTCAACGTCTCCTCGACCGCGGGTCGGCGGCCGGTCGGCGCGACGTTCGGCCCGTACGCGGCCAGCAAGTTCGCGCTGACCGCGTTCAACGAGTCGCTCCGGGCGGAGGTGACCCTGGCCGGGATCCGGGTCTGCATCATCGAGCCGGGCGCGACCGCCACCGAGATCCACGCCCATATCAACGACGAGAAGGTGCGGGAGAGCACCCGGCAGCACATAGAGAAGGACGGCGCGATGCAGCCGGAGGACGTCGCCGCCGCCATCGTCTTCGTGGTCGGCCTGCCGCGCCGGGTGAACGTCTCGCAGCTGATGATCCGGCCGTCCGTCGACGCCCGCGTGATTTGACCCGCCCCCCGAAACCAGCCCAGAAGATCAGGAGCCACGACGTGGACATCGAGAGCCTCGACTACACCGACCCGTCGCTCACGTCCGATCCCTACCGCCTGCTCGACTACCTGGCCGCGCATAAGCCGGTCTACCGGGAGCCGCACCACGGGGTGGTGATGGTGACCGGGCACGAGGAGGCGATCGCGGTGCTGCGCGCCCCCGACGTGTTCTCCTCCTCCACCATCGTCGCCGGCCCGGACCCGATGTCCCTGTTCCCGGAACGGCCGGAGGGTGACGACATCACCGGCTACGTCAACTCCCACCGCCAGTACCTGCCGCAGAACGACCAGATCGTGTCCTCCGACCCGCCCAGCCACACCGCCCAGCGGGCGCTGCTGATGGGGCTGATCACGCCCAAGCGGCTGAAGGAGAACGAGGAGTTCATCTGGCGGCTGACCGACCGCCAGCTCGATGAGATCCTGCCCCGCGGCACGGCCGAGATCATGGCCGACTACGCGCAGCCCTACACCCTGCTGGTCATCGCCGACCTGCTCGGCGTGCCCGAGGAAGACCACGCGATGCTGCTCGGCCGCCGCACCGGGAACCGGATGATGCTCGGCGAGCGTAAGTCCGCGGACGAGGCAAAAGACGGCAGCGAGCGGCACGGCGACGGCGACCGCACCGCCGGGCACAACACGCTGGAGATCTTCTATGACTACTTCTCGGCGCGGGTCGAGGAGCGCCGTCAGCAGCCGCTCGGCGACGTGCTGACCGGCATGGCCCAGGCGCTGTTCCCCGACGGCACCATCCCGGAGCCGATCGAGGTCGCCCGCATCGCGTCCAACCTGTTCGCGGCCGGGCAGGAGACCACCGTGCGGCTGATCGGCACGGCCCTGCGGCGCATCGCCGACGAGCCCCAGACCCAGGCGCAGCTGCGCGCTAACCGCGACCTGGTACCGCGGTTCATCGAGGAGACGCTGCGCACCGAGGGGCCGATCCTGGGCGAGTACCGGCTGGCGGTCAAGACGACCGAGCTGGGCGGGGTGCACATCCCGGCCGGCACCCCGATCTTCTTGGCGAACGGTGCCGCCAACCGCGACCCGCGCCAGTTCGAGTGCCCGGCCGAGTTCCGGGTGAGCCGGGAGAACGTGCGCCGCCACATCGCCTTCGGCCACGGCATCCACACCTGCCCGGGCGCGCCGCTGGCCCGGTCGGAAGCCCGCATCACGGTCGAGCGGCTGCTCGACCGGACGACCGACATCCGCATCAACGAGGAGGTGCACGGCCCCGCGGGCAGCCGGCGCTACGACTACATGAAGACCTCCATGTTCCGTGGCCTCACCAGCCTCCACCTCGACTTCACCGTGCGAGACTGAGGAATGGCCGCCACCACACGCCGCGAGATACGCGTCGACCGGACCCTCTGCATGGGCTCGGGACAGTGCTCCTGGTACGCCCCGAACACGTTCGACCAGGACGACGAGACGATCGCGATCGTGATCGACCCGCAGGGCGACCCGGCCGAGGCCATCCAGACCGCCGTCGACTCCTGCCCGACCCGGGCGCTCTCGATCGTCGCCGACGCCGTGGATAAAGAAGAGGAAAAAGAAGAGTAAGAGGAACGTGGCGGCTGACTCCACCCGGCCGCATCCTCTGCTCCGCCGCCGGGCACCGAGCGGTTGAGTTCGGCGACCTTACCCGCGCCGAGCAGGGTCATGGTGCGGACGACGTCATCGCGCAGCCAGCCGAGCTGGCCAAGGGCCACGCCCGCGGCAAGATCGTCCTGATCCCGTAACATTCGCCGGCCGTCGCGGGCTCTGGCTCATATAACTGGAGGGTAACGGTCCGATCGTGCGCTGGCGGCCGTCCGGTGTCCCGCTTCTCGCCGGTTTTCGATAACGTGAAGGATTCCACGCCCTATGAGGCAATGCCGCTTAGCGGACCCGGCTCCTGAAGTGCTCGGGCACCACGCCGGCCCGGACCTGCTGGCCGACGGGATTTCGTCTCAGACTGTGAGACAGAGCCCGCATCGTGAGACAATCCCGGGCGGCCGCGCGGAATCCTTCCCCGCGGAGCCTTTTCCCGCCCGCACGGACCGGCCCGCGGAGGCGAATCGGGTCCAGAGCAGGGCCCATCGTGACGTACGCGGCTCCTGTGTCGTCAGTGAACCATGATCAAAATAAGCCAAGCGGTATTGCCCTATGAGACCGGTTATCTTTCACGTTAGTTCGATCTCGGGGCGTTCATAGGGGAAATACGGCGGGCGGGCGGCGTCAGGGCTCCGCCACCATCCAGAGATGTGCGACAGAGCCCCGTCGCGACCCTCAACTCTTCATACCAGAGTGTCTTCTCATAGCTGGTGACTACATTCCTGCCCGAAATGTCCGATATGGGCGACCGGCTGCTATGAAAAGACACGCTCCAATGAAAAGTTGGCGGCCGCTACGCCGGGAGAACCAGGGCTGCTGCGCCGGGTCGGTCTCGACCCGGCCGAACCCGGACCACCGGCCGGAGCGAACGACACGGGTTCACGGCCGTCCAGCCGCTACACGCCCGCACCCGCGGGCCGCAAGGGGGTATCGGAGTCGGCGGCGGCCTCCAGCGGTATCTCCTGCCCGGCCGCGAGCGCGCGGCGGACCGCCAGGTAGTCGCGCGGGGAGTTGACCGCGTGCACCGCCAGCAGCCGGCCATCCCGGTAGTAGAGCACCGAGAACCGCTCGGCGGCGGGGTCGCCGCGCAGCACCGTCTGGTCGAACCCGGCCGACAGCCCCGCGATCTGCAGCTTGAGCGTGCCCTGGTCGGACCAGAACCACGGCACCGCGTCGTAAGGGGTCGGCGCGCCGGCCAGCGTGGCCGCGGCGACCTTGGCGTGGTCGATAGCGTGCCCGTAGGACTCGAAGCGGACCAGGGAGCCGTCGGCGGCGGCGGGGTGCGGAGTGACCGCACAATCGCCCGCCGCGACGATCGCCGGATCGCTGGTCCGGGCGAAGGCGTCGACCACGATGCCGCCCGCGCAGGCCAGCCCGAGTTGCTCGGCCAGCTCGGTGCGGGGCTCGGCCCCGATGCCGATGACTACCAGGTCGGCCGGGACGAAGCCGCCGTCCGACAGGTGCGCTCCGGTGACCGTCCCGTCCGTGCCCTCGAACCGGGACACGGCCGTGCCGAGCAGGACGCGGACGCCGCGGCGCCGGTGCGCGGCGGCGTAGAAGTCGGAGATGGCCGGCGCGACCACCCGCCCGATGAGCCTGGCCGCCTCCACCACCGTGACCGCCTTGCCCCTGGCGGTAGCGGCGGCCGCAGCTTCCAGCCCGATGAAGCCGCCGCCGACGACAAGGACCCGCTGCGCCGCGGCCAGCCGCTCGCGCAGCGCGATCGCGTGCCCGGCGTCGCGCAGGTAGCAGATCCCGGCCAGGTTGGCCCCGGGCACGGTCAGCAGCCGCGGCCGCGCTCCGGTGGCCAGCGCCAGGCGGCCGAACTCGAGGCGGCCGCCGGTCTCGGTCACCGCGACTCCCGGCTGGCCGGGCGCCGCGGCCCGCACGCTGGTAACCCGCTGCCCGGTCAGCAGGGTGATCCGCTCGCGTTCGTAGTGTTCCGCCGAGCGGAACTCCAGCGTTGTCGCCTCGGCGTTTCCGGACAAGAATGCCTTGGACAGCGGCGGCCGCTGGTAGGGGGCGTACGGTTCATCGCCCGCGATGGTGACCGCTTCCCGCCAGCCGAGCTCGCGGAGGGAGATGGCTAGCTCCATGGCGGTCTGACCGCCGCCCACGATGAGCACGCCGCCGGGCCCCGGCGACCCGGCCGACGTGCTGCCTGACTGCACGCTTGGCATTGCTCGCCGGAACCTCCATACTTGCAGTTTTGTTCTGAACGGTCAGTCTTATATGCAAGCGTTCAGATGTCAATGTGCTGTCTGTCGAATACGGGCGTCAGCTGTTGACTGTGACCCCTCAAGGGCGCATTCTTATGACCAACCGGTCGGTACAGATAACTGATGTTAAGGATGACAGCGATGAAGCGTACAGCCTTCGTTACCGGCGGGGCGTCGGGTATCGGGCTGTCCATCTGCGAGCACCTGGCCCGGGCGGGACACAGCGTCGTGATCGCGGACTACAACGGAGACGGCGCCGAGACCGCGGCCAAGGCGATCAGGGACACCGGCGGCCAGGCGATCCCGGCCGTCGTAGACGTCAGAGATCGGTCCCAGGTCGACAAGGCGGTCGAGGCCGCCCGCGGCGAGTTCGGTCCCATCGGCATCCTGGTGACCAGCGCCGCCGTGTCGCGCCGGGAACCGTTCGAGACGATCAGCGCGGAATCATGGGAGCAGGTCCTCGCTGTCAACCTGACCGGCACGTTCAACTGCGTGCAAGCGGTGATCGGAGACATGACCGCGGCCGGGTGGGGCCGCGTGGTGCTGATCTCCTCCTCCAGCGCGCAGCGCGGCGGCCCGGGGATGACCCACTACGCGGCGTCGAAGGGCGGCGTGATCGCGTTCGGCAAGACCCTCGCCCTTGAGTTCGCCAAGCGCGGCGTCACCGTCAACAACATCGCCCCGTCGGTGATCGAAACGCCGATGGTGGAGCAGCAGCGGGCGGCGGGCAAGGTGCCGTCCAGCGAGAAGATGGCCGCCGGCGTCCCCGTCGGCCGGATGGGCACCGGCGACGACATCGCCGCCGCCTGCATGTACCTGGTCTCCGAGGAGGCCTCCTACTTCACGGGCCAGACCGTGAGCGTCAACGGCGGATCGTTTGTCGGATGGTAACGGCGTGTCCTGCCGCGGCGGCAGGCGGGCCAGCTGAGGAGTTGGTTAAAGGTGACTGATATCCGGCAGGTGCTTCCCCGTGAGCGCACCCGCAACATCGCGGGCGTGGTCGTGGTCGCGGCCATCGTTGCCGTCATCATTCGGCAGTCGTGGAACGGGCTGCCTGTCACGGGAAGCGACATCCTCGGGTTTCTGATCACTGGGGTCGCGCTCGGCTCCATCTACGGTGTCGCCGCGCAGGGCCTGGTCGTCACCTACGCGACGTCGGGCGTGTTCAACTTCGCCCAGGGCGCCATCGGCATGTTCCTGGCCTTCGTGTACTGGTGGTTCCGGGTCGACATCGGGCTGCCCACCATCGTCGGGATCCTGCTGACGGTGCTGGTCGCCGCCCCGCTCATGGGCGTGCTCATCGAGCGGGGGATCATGCGGTTCCTCACCGACTCCCCGTTCGTCGCCCAGCTGGTGGTGACCATCGGCCTGATGCTCGCCTTGATGGGCCTGGCGGCGTCGATCTGGAACCCCAACACGTCGCACGTCATCCCCACGTTCTTCGGCACCAGCGGGGTCAACATCGGCAGCACGTTCCTGCCGTACTACCGGATCGTCACGATCGCCACCGGCATCGCCATCGGCCTGCTGCTGCGCTTCCTGCTCTACCGCACGCGGCTGGGCATCACCATGCGGGCGGTGGTCGACAACCGGGACCTGACCGTCCTCAACGGGGCACGGCCGGCGTCGGCCACCATGACCGCGTGGGCGCTCGGCTCGTCGATGGCCGCGCTGGCCGGCATCTTCCTGGCCGAGGAGCTGAGCGCGCTCGACCCCTCGACGCTGACCCTGTTCATCGTCGACGCGTTCGCGGCGGCCATCATCGCCCGGCTGCGCAGCCTGCCCATGGCCTACGTGGGCGGCCTGATCATCGGCCTGACGCTGTCCTTCCAGGAGAACTTCCTCAGCTGGACCGGCCGGTGGACGTCGGCGCCGCAGGCCATCCCGGCCGCCCTGCTGTTCATCGCGGTGCTGTTCGTCAAGGACGCGCGCATCAAGGGCAGGCCGAAGCCGCGGAAGACGGCCGAGCGCATTCCCTCGACCCGCAACGCGCTGCTCGGGTTCGCCGTCCTGATCGTCATCGCGCTCATCTGCGCCGCCACCCTCAGCCGGGTGAACCTGCGTGAGGTCACCCTCATCCTGCTGACCGCGTTCGTGATGCTGTCCCTGGTACCGCTGACCGGCTGGGCCAACCAGATCAGCCTCGCGCAGATCACCCTGGTGGGCTGCGGCGCGTTCGCCTTGGTGGAGTGGGGCTTTAATGGCAACGTGCTCGGCCTGCTCATCGCCGCAGCGTTCGCCGTGCCGATCGGCGTGATCATGGCCGGCCCCGCCATCCGGCTGCAGGGCATCTACCTCGCCCTCGCGACCATGGCATTCGCCCGGATGGCCGAGTTCTTGTTCTTCGACCAGCCGGGCGTGTTCGGCAACGGCAACAGGCAGGCGCCCAGCCTGTCGGTGTTCGGCCTTCAGGTGCAGAACCCGTTCAGCTTCCTCGGGATCTCGTTCGCGCAGGGTGCCGGGTTCCTGATTTTCGTGGCGATCCTGTTCAGCATCGTCGGCCTGATCGTCATCGCCGTGCAGCGGCGCGCCTTCGGGCGACGGCTGGTCGCGCTGCGGGACAGTCCCGACGCGGCCTCGATGCTCGGCATGAGCCTCACGCTGACCAAGCTGGGCGTGTTCATGTTCTCGGCCGCGATCGCCGGCCTGGCGGGCGGGCTGTTCGCGATCTACTACGGCTCGGTCGGCACCAGCGACTTTACGCTCACGGTGGGCCTGCCGTACCTGCTGCTGCTGGTGGTGGGCGGCGTGTCGGTCGTCGGCGGCACGATCGTCGGCGGAATCCTTCTGGTCCAGTTCGGCTGGCTCAACCTGGCGTTCCCCGACAGCGTCTTCCTCACCTGGTTCAGCAACCTCGGCCCCGGCCTGCTGGGCATCGGCATCGGCCAGCACCCGGAAGGGGTCTGGGAGCAAACCGTCCAGAACATCGTCAAGCTGCGCGACCGGATCAGGGGCGGCCAGCCCAAGCAGGCGGGCACCGCCGCCGAGCCGGCGCTGTCCGAGGTGCGCGAGCTGACCCGGCTGCCCTCGCCCGCGTCGCGCGCGAACACCGACCGTCCCGCGGCCGAGCTGCGCGATGTCAGCGTCCGCTTCGGCGGCCTCCTGGCGGTCAGCAAGGTCAGCCTCGACCTCCAGGACGGGCAGATCATCGGCCTCATCGGGCCCAACGGGGCGGGCAAGACGACGCTGTTCAACGTCGCCACCGGCATGCAGGAGCCCAACCAGGGGCGGATCTTCGTCGACGGCAAGGACGTCACCGGCGCCCGGCCGCACCAGTTCGCCCGGCTCGGCCTGGCCCGCACCTTCCAGCGCCTCGAGGTGTTCGGGTCGCTCACCGTGCGGGACAACATCCGGGTGGCGGCGGAGCTGCATCGCAGGCGATGGGCCCGCACCGGGGCCGGGCGCCCCGACGTCATCACCGAGACCATCATCGAACACCTAGGCCTGCAGGCGGTGGCGTCGACCCGCGCCGAGCTGCTGCCGACCGGGACCGCCCGGCTGGTGGAGGTCGCCCGGGCGCTGGCCACCCAGCCGCGGGTGCTGCTGCTCGACGAGCCCTCCTCGGGGCTGTCGGCGTCGGAGACCGAGACGTTCGCCACGCTGCTGCGCGGGCTGGCCTCCACCGGTATCGCCATCCTGGTGGTCGAGCACGACATGGGGTTCATCATGAACCTCTGCCACCACATCGTGGTGCTCAACGCCGGCGTGGTGATCGCGACCGGCACGCCGGCCGAGGTCCAGGCGGACCCGAAGGTCCTCGAGGCCTATCTCGGCACCGGCGCCGAGGAAGCCGTGTCGGCGGCCGGACCCGCTGCCCGCCCGGTCGCCCTGGTCACCGAGTCGGCCGGCCCGCCCCAGCCGCGGCCGGAGTCCGATGTCCCCGTCGCCGTCCAGCTCGACGGCGTGTCGGCCGGGTACGGCGGCATCGACGTGCTGCACGACATCAGCCTGACGGTGCGCAGCGGCGAGGTCTGCGCGGTGCTCGGGCCGAACGGCGCGGGCAAGTCGACCGCCCTCAAGGTCATGTCCGGCCAGCTGACGCCGAGCGAGGGCACGGCGTCCATCAACGGCCACCCGATCACCGGCGTCCCCACCGAGCGGCTGGTCCGCGGCGGGCTGTGCGTGATCCCCGAGGGACGGGGCATCTTCCCCAACCTCACCGTCACCGAGAACCTCAAGATGGCCAGCTTCGCCGGGGCCAGCTACGCGGACATCCTGGAGAGGTCCTTCCAGCAGTTCCCGCCGCTCGCCAAGCGCCGCAACCAGCTAGCGGGCAAGCTCTCCGGCGGCGAGCAGCAGATGGTCTCGATGGCCCGCGCGCTGGCGGTGAACCCGTCCATCCTGATGGTCGACGAGCTCTCCATGGGCCTCGCGCCCAAGGTGGTGGAGGAACTGTACGAGGTGCTGGCGGGCATCGCCCGGCAGGGCCTGACGATCCTGGTGGTGGAGCAGTTCGCGGCCGAGGTGCTCAAGGTGGCCGACTCCGGCGCCCTGCTCATCAACGGCCGGATCACCTACCACGGCGCCCCCGACGTGGTGGGCGACATGATCAGCTCGGCATACCTCGGCGGCGAGCACGCCGCGCCCGCCCCCGAGCGGGTCCACGAGCTGAGCCGCCCGGAATCGACCGCGTAATTCGTTAACTAATGGAAGGGCAATGAGCGAACCGCGAGGAACCATTCACCTGCCCGCGCGCGATATCCCCGTTCCGTCCACGCTGAGCCTGGAAGCCCAGGCCGTGCTGGCGAACCCGCCCGCGGAGAGCTTCGAGTTCCCGGCGCTCGACGACCCGAAGGCGTGGCGGACAATGATCGCCGCCCATGACGGCGCCATCACGACGATGATGGCGGGGCGGCCGGCGGCCATCCTCCTCGGCATGGCGCCAGAAGACTAGGAGATCCTGCGGGAGATCCGGCGCTTCGCGGACGCGTACTGGGGCAGGGAGCCGTCATGACCGGGGCCGCTCAGCACCAGCCGGCCGACCCCGAGGCGCGCACCGCGGCCGGCCGGGCGCGCGGCCGTCGCGAGGGCAGCCTGGCCGTCTTCCGCGGCATCCCGTTCGCGCAGCCGCCCGTCGGCCGGGCGCGGTTCGCCGCGCCCCAGCCGGCCGCCCCGTGGGACGAGGTGCGGGAGGCAGCCTCGTTCGGCTCGCCGCCGCCGCAGTCCGGCACCTACGGGCCCGCTCCGGTACCGGCCGACGACGACTGGCTGACGGTCAACGTGTGGACCCCGGCGCCCGATCCGGCCGCCCGGCGGCCGGTGATGGTGTGGATCTACGGCGGCGCCTACAAGGTGGGCTCAGCGGACGCCCCCGGCTACGACGCCGGACGCCTGGCGCGCGAGGGCGACCTGGTCGTGGTCACCTTCAACTACCGCACCGGCGTTGAGGGCTTCGCCCAGATCCAGGGGGCTCCGCCCAACCGGGGACTGCTCGATCAGGTGGCCGCGCTCACCTGGGTGCGCGACAACATCGCGGCCTTCGGCGGGGACCCGGACCTGGTCACCGTCTTCGGCCAGTCGGCCGACGCCGGGTCGGTCGCCTCGCTGCTAGCCACCCCGCTGGCCGCGGGCCTGTTCGGGCGGGCGATCGCGCAGAGCGTGCCGGGCATCTACTACTCGCCGCCGCTAGCGGCCGACATCGCACGGGCCATCGCCGCTGAGCTCGGCCTCCGGGCGACGACGGCCGACCTGTCCGGCGTGGACCCGGTGCGGCTGGTGGCCGCGGCCGACGCGGTGGACCGCAAGCTGAGCCAGTATCAGGACCGGTGGGGCCAGGTCGCGCAGACAGTCACCCCGTTCGCGCCGGTGGTGGACGGCGAGGTGCTGCCCGCGACGCCGTGGCAAGCCCTCGCGGCAGGCGCGGCCCGCCAGGTGCCGCTGATCGTCGGCCACACCCGGGACGAGTGTCGGCTGTTCCTGGCCATAGGCGGGCAGCTCGGTACGATCAGCGACGAGCAGGCGGCGCAGTCCCTGCAGGCGCTCGGCCCCGGCCCGGACGGTGAACAGGCCTACCGGGAGGCCTTCCCCGGCGCGTCCGCCGAGCGCCTGTACGAGCTGGTCCGCAGCGACTGGCTGTTCCGCATGCCGACGCTGCACTTGGCCCAGGCGCAGGCGGCCGGCCGGGGAGTCGCCTACCTGTACGAGCTCACCTGGGCCGCCCCCGCCAACGGCGGCATTCTCGGCGCCTGCCACGGTCTCGACGGGCCGCTCGTCTTCGGCAACCTGGACGAGGGCTTCGCCGCCCGGCTGATCGGCCCGCCCCCGTACCCGGCCGCTGAGGACGTCTCGGCCCAGTTCCGGACCGCCTGGACCCAGTTCGCCGCGACCGGGGACCCGGGCTGGCCCGCCTACGACCCGGAGCGCCGCCTCACCCGCGTCTTCGACCTGCCGCCGGCGGTCGCCGCCTACCCGGAGGAAACCTCCCGCCGTCTCTGGCAGGACCACTTCCCGCCCCAGCCGCTGCCGCTGACCTCCTGACGCGCTCGCCCGAGTCGAATCGGCCGCCGATGGCTACCCGAGTTGGCGGATTTCCGGCGGCCGGAAAACGGGAAGAAGAGCAGCGGAAATGCGGAAGAAAAAGACACTGCCGTGTCTTCCGGGCTCAAGTCGTAAGGTCGGAACAATCGGTCGGGCACCCGGTCGATGGCGCTGAGGGCCCAGATCTCCGGAAGGCACGTTCAGCGCGGTGTTAAATCGTCAGGTTCGCGGTGAGCTGGTAGGTGATGGGCCTGGTGTCGCCCGGCATCTGCGGCGGGGTGGCGTTGATCTGGTCGGCGAGCAGGGCCAGGGCGCGGGCGATGCGGGGCTCGGCGGGCTGCTGGAGGGTGACGGTGATGGCCTCGGGGGTGAAGGTGATGGTGCCGACGGTGCCGCGGATGATGGTCTCGCGGGTGATGGCGCGGTATTCGTCATCGTCGCGCAGGTAGGCGTTGAGCTGGCCCGATAGCCAGTGCTCGGCGTTGTGCGCGAGGAGCCGCAGGACCATCTGCAGGCCGCGGCGCCCGGTGTGCAGCACCGCCACGCGGGCTTGCGGGTCGATCTGGTTTGCGGGAAGTTTCGCCGGGATCGCGTCCCGCGCCTTCTTGGCCGCGGCGAGCTGGCGGCGGGCGGCGGCGATCTCGCGTTCGGCGGCGGGGATCAGCTTGGCGTTCTTGGCCGCGGGGGCGATGGACGGGTCGGCGAGCAGGACGGCGAGGGCGCGCTCAGCGGCGGCGAGGTTCTTGTCGGCCTCGCGGACGGCGGCGTTTGCTTTCTTGCGGGCCGGGTTGTCCACGATCTTGGTGTTCGCCTCGATATCCGCGGCGTAGTCGCAGATCGCGTCGATGCCGTAGTTGGCGGCGGCGTACTTGAGGTAGTTCTCCTCCCGCCACCGGGACTTCAGCCAGCCCAGCAGCGCGGCCGGGCACGCCTCGAAGTCTGACGTCAAGATCTGCAGGACGGGCCGCCCGTGCTCGAACAGGGTGAGCTGCCGGGCGGCGCCGTAGTCCTTGAGCTGGACTTCCTCGTCTGTCCAGGCGACGGCGCGGGTCGTGCCGTTCACGGTGATGACGGACAGGACCGGCAGCATCTGCGGGACGGCCAGCGGGGCGCGCCGGTAGGTCACCCAGTGCGCGTTGTTCTCCCGGCAGTGCGCGAACACGGCCGGGCAGGCGCCGCCGCGGCCGGACCCGAGCATGATCTCCGTCCCCTCCGGGACGGTCTTCTTCAGCTCGGCCAGGGCCTTCGGCAGCGTGACGGACAGCCCGGACGGCTCGCCGGTCACGAAGCACACCGCCCGCCCGTCATGCGTGGTCACGTGCGTGTCCGCGCGGCCCTTCTCCGCTCGGCCCCGCTTGTTGTTCCACCCCTTCCCGGCCGGTTTCGCCCCGGTGTAGGGGACGAAGTGATCGTCTGCGTAGTACACCCCGGAGGTCTCCGGGTCCGCCGCGGGCATCGCCTGCGCGAACGCCGCCTGCAGCTCCAGCGGGTCAGTGGCATCGGCGATCGCGGCCAGCCGGGGCCGCAGCGTGCGCAGCGACGGGAGGGCGGCCAGCCCGGCCAGCGGCCCGGCCTCGGCCGGGGCGAGATGCTTGAACTGCTCAGCCGTCGCCGCCCCCAGCGCGAAGCACGCGCTCACCGCCGACAGCAGCGCCGCCTCCCGGGCGTCGCCGCCGGCCGCATCCGGCAGGATCTCCCCGGCCTGCCCGGGATAGGCGTGCAGCAGCATCGCCCCCGCATACCGGGAGAACACCCGGCTGCTTTCCGCAGCCCGCGCCGTCCCCGTGAACGCCGGCGGCACGACACCCGGTTCCGGCCGCAGTGTGCGCTCCGGCTGCTCAGGCTCCTGCCCGGCATGCTCCGGCACGGCTTCCGGTTCCGGCTGCGGCGGCTGGTCCTCCCGGCTCGCCGTCGCAGCCGGGCCGGGATCAGCGGCTTCCTCCAGTTCGCCTTGCACCTGGGCCGGGCCAAGCCGCCGCAGCACTGTGGACTGCTGCACGCCCAGCCGCCGGGCGATCTCCGCGTCCCGCACCCCGGCCGCGCGCCATGCCCGGGCCTGCTCCCAGTCCTTCTCCGCCAGCGTGCGGGGCCGGCCTCGCGGCCGGACCAGCCCGGCGAGCCCGTCCCGCTGCGCCCGCTGGTGCAGCGTCGCCACGTAGTTCTCCGTCAGCCCCAGCGCCGCCGCGACCTGCCTGCCGCCGAACCCGATCTGCCGCAGCGCCGCCACCGCGATGTTCCGCATGACGGTGTCGCCGTCGGCGAACCGGAACAGCGCGGTCTTCCCGGCGAAGATCCACGTCACCCCGTCCGAGCGCAGCACCCGCAGGTCAGCAGCTTCCGGCATGCCCTCCAGGATGGCAGACGCGGCGGCTGACGGCATACGCTGATCATATCAGTATTTAACACTTTAAACAAGGCAAGCCAGGCGGATCATCCCAGGTCAGAACGGGTGCTGGCACACACCTTCCGGAGATCTGGGGCCTCCGCGAACCAAGCACGGCCCCGGCAAGTTCGTGTTATGTGAAGTTGCGTGCCTGGTGCCGGGTTTCAGATGTAGCCGTACAGGGCGAGGATGCGCTGGTCGTCGCGCCCGTAGTGGCGGCGGGCTGCGGCAATGTTGGCGTGCCCTTTCTTCCGGAACGCGCCGATGACGAGGTTGCGGATGCCGGCATGCGCGTTCGGCTGGCTGCCGGTGCGGGTTTTCTGGGCGTCTTCCCGGAATGTGACGTCGCGGACGTAGTGCTCCCTGTTTTCGATTGCCCAGTGATTTCGTGCGTAGATGGCGAGGTGCCGGGGGCCGGCGAGGCTGGCGGGGAGGCTGGTGATCCCGTAGGCGATCTCCTTGCTGTCCCAGGGGCCGTGCGTGGGCCCGGTGTCGCGGCGGATGCGCAGGACCTGGGCGGCTCCGGGCCAGCCGGTGCCGTCGGCGGGGGCGGTGCGGATCGTGCGCTTCTCCCGGCGGCCGTGGCCTTTCCCCTGCTCAGTCCATGTCGTGTCCGCGAACTGCTCGTCAGTGCCGGTCAGCGCGTCCGTGATCGCGGCCAGCAGCGACGGCTGGTTCGCCTTGATCGAGCATGCTTCACACTGCTCCTGTTGTTGGTCATGGTGTGTCAAACAGTCCAGCCTGGCCGTATCCGACCTGGATGCGGAGGCCTTTGCGGCGTCCCCGGGTGAGGTAGACGGCGTTGAGTTCGCCGCGTTGGACCTTGTTCAACACGGTCTGGCGGGCGATGCCGAGGCGGGCGGCGGCCTGGCTGAGGGGCAGCCAGCCGTCGGGTGCCTGGGGCCGGACCTTGTCGCGGAGCTGCTGGTCGAACGCGGATCTGCCAGGGTGCTCCGGGGGTGAGCTGCTCGCCGGTGACGAAGCCGTCGCGCAGCCACCGGTAGATGGTGGCGCTGGCGACGCCGAGCTGGCGTGCGGCTTCTGCGATGCTGACCACGGCTGCATCTTCGCAGCGGGGTGTGACATTTTCGGGGGGTGGCTGGTATCCGGGGATGCCGTGGTAGGCGCGTAGGGCTCTGACGTGGGCTTTCCTGAAGGGGAGCCCGGTGGCGGTGCGGCGGTTCTGCTGGCCGAGGATCTGGGCGATGGTGGTGTCGTCGTAGCGGGGTGCCAGGCGGCGGATCAGGCCGATGGTGTCTTCGCTGGTGGTCCGGCCGTGCTTGCCGCTGGCGGGCAGCGGCATCTGCACGTCGGTGCTGGCGCCGCCTTGCCAGATGATGCGGATCTGGCAGGTCCGCCCGCTGTCCTTGCCGTCGTCGGCGTTCCCTGGGGTGATGACGATCTCGGTGATGACGGCGCGGATGAGTTCCTTGCGCTGGGTGTGGGTGGTGGCGGGGGCGTTGAAGATGGCTCGCAGGTCGGCGCCGGCGGTGGTGATCCAGGCGGTTTCCTCCTCGGTGAGGGTGACGGGCCTGCGGGCCTGCTGGGCGGCGAGCTGGTTTTCCGCGGTGCGCACGGCCGTGAGCCTGTCTTCGAGGACGGCCTCGAGGGTCCGTGCGACCAGCCGGTTTTCCGGCTCAACGTTGTCGTACTGGCGCAGCGCCCGGCCGGCTTCGTAACGGGCGCGTTCGGCGGCGCGTTCGAACACGGCCAGGTTCTGCCGGTGCCGGGCTTCGGTGTCGGCCATGGCCTGGACGGTGGCGGCCAGGCAGGCGGGGGCGAGCGCGGCCAGCAGTTCGTCCAGCACCGTTTCGTGCAGCCGCCGGCCGCCGGCCCGCTGGCAGGATCTGGCGCCGTACATCTGGTTCGCCCGGCCGCACCGGTAGGCGGGGCTGCCGCCGGAGTGGTAGGCGACCTGCATCAGCCGCCCGCACCGGCCGCAGCGCAGCAGGCCCTGCAGCCAGGCCCCGCCTTCCCGCGCGGCCCCGCCGGCCTGCCCCGCCTGGGGCGGTGCGTTGGCGGCCAGCCTGGCGATGTTGGCGTCCCAGGTTTCTGCGGAGATGTAGCCGGGATGGTGGCCGGGGATCATCACGGCCCACTGGTCGCGGGGCAGCCGGCGCTGCCGGGTGGTCACGTTCCCGCTGGCGTCCAGGTGCTTTTCGGTCTTGCTGCGCCCGTAGGCGAAGGCCCCGGCATAGCCGGGGTGGATCAAGATGTCGTGCACGGCCGGGTAGTTGGCCTGCGCCCAGGTGATCTTCCCGGTGCGGATGTCGCGCCGGGGCAGCCGCAGGCCGTCGGCGCGGAGGCTGACCACCACCTGCCGGGCCGAGCCGAGCTGGTCAAAGCGGCGGAACACGCACATGACCGCTTCGCGTACCGCCTCATCGGGGGTGATGATCACGCGGTCATCGTCGTCGTAGTCCAGCCCGGCGGGCAGCGTCAGCCGCAGCTCGCCGCGGGCGGCCTTGGCGCGCAGTCCCTCGGTCATCCGTGACCGCAGCAGGTGCAGTTCTGCCTCCGAGAGGGTCCCCTTGAGGCCCAGCACGAGGCGGTCGTTATAGCCGGCGGGATGGTAGACGCCGTTGGCGTCGGCGATCAGCGTGTCGGTCAGCGCGCACAAATCCAGGAGCCGGTACCAGTCGGCGTTGTTGCGGGCCAGCCGTGAGGATTCCAGCGACAGCACGATCCCGGCCTTGCCCAGCCCGACATCGGCGACCAGGTTGGAAAACCCCTTGCGGCCCTGGGCGGAGGCACCGGAACGGCCCAGGTCGTCATCGACTACCACGATCTGGTGCTCTGCCCAGCCCAGCTGCCTGGCTCGCCCGGCCAGGTCGTATTGCCGGAGCAGGCTCTCGGTGTTGCGGACCGTCTGGGCCAGCGTCGACTGGCGGACGTAGATATAAGCGTCCCGCCGCAGGTGGGCGGCGGCCGGCTCAGCCATCGCCCCGCACCGCCCCGGCGTCCTGGCCTGCGTCGTCACCGGCCAGCACGCCGGCGGCGATCATGGCCGCGAGCAGGCGCAGCACCCGGGCCCGGGCCGCGTCGGGCATCTGGTCCCATACCCGGTCGCGGCCTTCGCCGCGTCCTGGCCAGGGGATATCCAGCGTCAGCTGGCGGGCAGGCATTATTCTCATGGCACGCACGTAGGTTCCCTCTTTCCTGATCATCAGCGTGACCTGGGACGAGGCGAACTTACGTGCGTGCCAGCCGCCGGCCGGGAGATTTCCCCGTCCTGGTATCAAAGCGGCGCAGCGGCGGCGGTGACGAGCTGGCCGGCCGCACCGGACGGCACGGCGATACCGCTTTCCCCGCACCGGCCCGCGTGCATTCTTCCCGGTGCTCATGACGTGTTCCCGGCCGTGCCGCGGGCACGGGCCCGCCGGGCCGCCGGCCCAGCGGGCCGGCCATCTTCGCCGCCGGCTCCGGTGAGGACTGCGAGCAGGCCGTCATGGCGCTCGCGCTCGGCGTCCAGGCGCTGCTCGGCCCGCAGGGCCCGGTCACGCTCGGCTGCGGTGAGCTGCTCCGCCGCCTGCAGCCGGGCCTGGTACTGCCCGGCTAGCGCCTCCCGCTCCCGGGCCGCGTCATCGCGGGCCTGCCGGGCCTGCTCCCGGGCGCCGGCTTCACCCTGCCGGGCCCGGGCCAGCTCAGCCTCGGCAGCACGAACCGCCGCCGCGGCCCGCTCACCAGCCTGATCGCGTTCCGTCCGTGCGGCCTCGACGATCCCGGCGGCCTCGGCGGCCAGCCGGTCAGCGCGGGCCGCGGCGGCCTCCGCATCAGCGCGGGCACGGGTGCCCTCCTCAGCCAGCTCGCGGCGGGCCTGGGCGGTTTCCTCACGAGCGCGGCGGGCCTCAGCTTCGGCGGCTTCCCGGCCGCGATGAGCGGCCTCCGCTGCTTCCAGCGCCGCGAGCATGTCCTCTTCGGCCTCGGCGGCACGCGCCTCGGCGGTGACCGCCCGCGCCTCGGCGCGGCGCCGGGCCGCTTCGGCCTCCGCCAGCTGCGCGGCCACCACTTCAGCATCCAGCGCCGCGACCTGCCCGCGCGCCAGCGTGACCAGCGACCCTGCCTGCCTGATCAGCGCCTCCAGCGCGCCGAGCGGATCCGCGGCCTGCCCCGATGACACCGCGCCCCCGTCACCGCCCGCTGCCCGCGCGGCGTTGTGGAAACGACGCGAGCACGCGTCACCGCAGAACACGCGGGCCCGGCCACGCCCGGACACCGGAACCAGGTTCCCGCAGCCAGGCCGCCTGCAACGACGCTGGCCAGGCTCCCCGCCCGGGACAGTACCGCCAGAGGGCAGCACGGACTCCGTGACCACGCCCGTCACATCCGTCATGAAGCTTCCTTTCCTTTCCCATCAGCTCATTTCTTCTCCCGGAAAATGAGCGGAAAGGGAGGACCGCGAGCAGGACGATCGTGACGCAGCAGGCCACGCGGGCATCTGTCATCCAGCGTCCCGGCAAGACAGCAGATAACCGCGCCGGGAAACGCCGGCGGCGCCCACTGCGCGGGATCCGGCACGCCGATCGCATCCAGCGCAGGTGACATGCCCGGGAACTGGCCGGAGCCGCCCCGGCAGACCAAGCAGGAAATCCCGCCCCGGCCCGTTACCGGCCAGGACCAGATGCATCCCCCTCCTGCAGCCGCATCACCACGGCACGCAGACGGCGCAGGCCATCGCCATCCAGGACCAGGCCAGCACCCGTACCACCCGGCTCCGCGCCGAGCGCATCGGTCGCCTCCGCAGCCACCAAGCCCGGCATCCCGTCCGGCAGCTCCACCTTCAGATGCGGCACCCCGTCCACATGCCGCACTGCATACGCCCGCAGCCGACACCCATACAGCGGATGCGTAACCGCCGTGACCACCACCTGGCACGGCAGCCGGGCACGGAAACGTCGTAGTCTGTCGCCCTCTTGATGAACAGCAGGTAGTGCGCGTGCAGGTCCTCGCGGATCTTCCGGGCGGTCTCCCGCTGGCCGTGCAGGGCATCGGCCGTGATCACCATGTCCTGAAGGTCTAGTTCTTCCAGCATGGGGCCGAGTTCCGGGATCTCGTTCGTCTTCGCGTCCACTTCCCGCTGGGCCATGGTGCGGCCCTCGGTGACGTGGAATGCGGACAGGAGATGCACCTGGCTGCCGTCAGGGCGGACGGCGCCGCGGGCGGTCTTGCCGTCGGCCGCGGCCTGCGGCAGCAGCCCGGGAACGGCGGGCCCCCGCGCGGCTGCGGCGGCGCGGCGCTGCTCCCGCTCGCGCCGGGTCACCTCCGGCAGTTCATCGGCGGCGGCAGGCGGCATGATCTCCAGGTAGCCGTAAAGCGCCTGGTTGAACGCGTCCGCGTTGATCCTGCCGAGCACGCGCCCGAAGGTCCGGGCGGACGGCGGCCAGACCCTCCCGGTGAGCGGGTCCGGCCTGCTGCTGAGGATCAGCAGGGCGTCTTGCGGGCAGCCTGGCCGCCCATTCCGCGACCGCCGACGCGGAGTCGTGCCCGGCCGCGGTGAACGCGCAGACGGCCAGGGCCAGCACGAACTCCAGCGGATGCCAGCGCCCGGCCCGCTTGCGCGGGTCCGGGACGAGCATCAGCCATTCCCGCAGGCAGCGGCGGGACTCCGCGCCGCCGGAGAGAACAGCCGAAAGGGCACGGGCAGGGGCGGTGATCAGGGAAGATAGCGACGCGGGCACGGTACTTTCCGGGAAGGATCGACTTGGTTGGCACCTTCGATCCTGGGAAACCGTGCCCGCATGTCAAACCGGGCACCAAGTGCAGGACTGGGCGCACTAGCCCGAACAACGCCTCATGGCATCACGACGGCATAAACCTCAAACTCGCCGGGGCCGTGGCGAACCAAGAACGGTCGAAGCCAGGATCGTGATCCGCCGCAAGGTCAAGCAACTCATCTTCCGTGTACCGGCCGCTGGCCACGATTGCGTCTATATCGACGCTCGGGTAGCTCCAGTTGCGATCGGCCCACATCATCCGGCAGCCGCTCACCGCCATGATCGCGAAAACATTTTTTATCACGTAAGATTTTCACCTTATACGACAATGCCGCTTAGCAATGGTTAATCTTGGTCGGTCGCCGACTCCCCTTGCCGGTAAGCCTGCGCTGCGTGAATTCGGACATTAAAGGCATAACGGGCTAGTGCGCTACAGAGCGTAACCGTTTCGCGCACCCCGCAGCGGACTCCCGGCGCGCCCGGCCATGACGGCGAAGAGTTTTTGGCGTTATAGAATGATTTACTTACGTCGAGAAAAATGTTTTCGGGATCATTGCGCTAGCTTCGAAATCGGCAGTCACGGACGGTTATAGTGGCGGCGGACGCGTCCCAGGGAGCGCCCCCGGAAGCCATGATCAACCTAGGCTAAGCCGCATTGCCTTTTAGCTAAACGGCATTTAGCTAATGGCCAATGCAAAAATTTACAAGCGAGACCGGCGGTCTAAACAATGACGGAACGCAGCCAGCCGCGCCCGTTCGGATTAATTCAAAAGATCAGTCCGAACGGATGCGGCTTTCTCTCAGACGCGGACCAGTGCCTCGGCGGCGCGCTCGATGGACTGCCGGTCGGGCAGCCACTGCTTCTCCAGGTTCGGCGCGTAGGGCGACGGCGTAGGCGGCGGGGCCACCCGCATGACCGGTGCGTCCAGCGTCCAGAAGCCCTGGTACACCGCCAGCGCGGCGATCTCGGCCCCGATGCCGAAGTCGGTGACCCCCTCGTGCGCGATGAGCAGCCGGTTCGTCTTCGCCAGGGACGCCAGGATGGTGTCTTTGTCCAGCGGCGCGACCGTGCGCAGGTCGATCACCTCGGCACTGACCCCGCGCGGGGCGAGCGCCTCGGCCGCCGCCACCGCCTCGTGGACCATCCGCGAGACGCTCACGATGGTCAGGTCGGTGCCTTCCCGCACCACCTTCGCCTTGCCCAGGGGGAGCAGGTAGCCGGCCGGCGGCTTGGGCCCCTTCATCCCGTACAGCTGCCGGTTCTCGATGAACACGACCGGGTTGGGGTCGCGGATCGCAGCCCGCAGCAGGCCGTAGGTGTCGGCCGGGGTGGACGGCATCACCACCGTCAGCCCCGGGACGTGGGCGAGCAGCGCCTCCAGCGACTGCGAGTGCTGGCTGCCGGACGAGCGGCCGCCGCCGAACTGGGTCCTGATCACCAGGCCCATGCGCGCCTTGCCGCCGGTCATGAAGCGCAGCTTGGCCGCCTGGTTGAGGATCTGGTCGAAGCACACGCCGAGGAAGTCCAGGTACATCAGCTCGACGACCGGGGTCATGCCCGCCATCGCGCCGCCGACCCCGAGCCCCATCACCGCGGTCTCCGAGATCGGTGTGTCCAGCAGCCGGTCGGGCCACTTGGCGTACAGGCCGCGGGTGAGGGCGAACACGTTGCCGCCCTTGCCGACGTCGACCCCGGCCACGAACACCTCGGGGTTCGCCTCGAGCTCGCCCTCCAGCGCCAGCCGCACCGCGTCCATAGTGCGGAAGATCTCGCCGTCTGGGGCCGGCGTCCAGTCCGGCTCGGTGACGGCCGGGCGCGGGGCGTACACCGAGGAACGGAGCACGCTCATGTCCGGCGGCGGCGCCTGCCTGGCGGCGTCGACGGCGGCGTCGATCCTGGCCCGCACCCGGGCCTCGATCCAGTCGATCTTTTCCTGCCCGACACCGCGGCCGAGCAGCCGCGCGCGGGTGATGACCAGGGGGTCGCGCTGCTGCCACTCCGTCAGCTCGTCCTTGCTGCGGTACTTCTCCGGGTCGCCCTCGTAGTGGCCGTGCCAGCGGTAGGTGGCGGCTTCCACGAACACCGGACCGCCGCCCGCGCGGATGCGCCCGACGACATCGGTCATGACCGCGGCGACCGCCTCCACGTCGTTGCCGTCGACCGACACGTACTCGAGCCCGTAGCCAGCGGCGCGGGCGGCCATCGGCACCGGATGCTGGTCGGCGATCGGGGAAAACTCCGCGTAGCCGTTGTTCTCGCAGAAGAACACCACCGGCAGCCGCCACAGCGCCGCCAGGTTGGCCGCCTCGTGGAAGGCGCCCTGCGCCACCGCGCCGTCCCCGAAGAACGACACCACCACGCCCTGGTCCTTACGCAGCTTGGCGGCCAGCGCCGCGCCGCCGGCGATCGGCACGCCCGCGGCGACGATCCCGTTGGCGCCGAAGATGCCCAGGTCCGGGTCGGCGATGTGCATCGACCCGCCCAGGCCCTTGTTGGTCCCGGTGGCCCGGGCCAGCAGCTCGGCCATCATCGGCTCGGGAGCGAGGCCCTTGGCCAGGCAGTGCCCGTGGCCGCGGTGGTTGGAGGTGATCACGTCGGAGACGGCCAGCGGCCAGCAGGCGCCGACCGCCGACGCTTCCTGGCCGATCGACAGGTGCACGAAGCCGGGCACCTCGCTGTTGCGGTAGAGCTCGGACACCCGCTCCTCGAACACCCGGATAAGGGTCATCCGCCGGTACGCCTCGAGCAGGCTCTCCGTCGGCAGCTCCGCGTGCTCAGCGCGCTCGGCGGTCACCGTCACGCGTCCGTCCCCCTGAGCTCACGCTTGAGCACCTTGCCCGAGGGATTGCGCGGCAGTGCGTCAAGGAACACGATCTCCTTGGGCGTCTTGAAACGCGCGAGCCTCGCCCGGCAGTGCGCGATCAGCGCCTCCGCCGTGACGTCCTGCCCCGGCTTCAGGACGATGAACGCGCGCGGCACCTCGCCCCAGCGCTCGTCGGGCATTGCGACCACGGCCGCCTCAAGCACCGCATCGCACTCGTAGAGGACCCGCTCGACCTCGGACGTCGCGACGTTCTCGCCGCCGGAGACGATCATGTCCTTCTTCCGGTCGTCGATGTAGAGGTAGCCGTCCTTGTCCAGGTGGCCGATGTCGCCGGTGCGGAACCAGCCGTCAGCGGTGAATGCGGCCGCGGTGGCCTCCGGGTTCTTCCAGTAGCCGGACACCACCTTGGGGCCGCGCAGCGCGATCTCGCCCTGGGCGCCCGGCTCGACCGGGGCGTCGTCGGCGCCGAGGATCCGCACATCCAGGTTGACCACCGGCTTGCCCACCGAGCCGATCTTCGACAGCGTGTGCGCCTGGTCGTTGAACGTGTCGCCGGATACGGTCTCGGTCAGCCCGTAGGCGTCGGCGAACCGCGCGTTGGGGAAGGCCGCCAGCAGCCGCTCGATGAGCGGCAGTGGCATCTTCTCCCCGCCCCCGGTGATGAAGCGGACGCTCGCCGTGCTGCGGTTGCCCAGCTCGGGGGATTGGGCGATCGCGTTCAGTGTCGCGTTGACCATCGCCGGGGCCAGCCACACGTTGGTCGGCCGTTCCCCCTCGATGGCCGCCAGCAGGTCGGGCACGTCAAACCGGGGCAAGATCGCCAGGCTGCCGCCGACCCACCAGGTGCCGATGCCCGGCAGGTCGAACGCCCCGACGTGGTACATCGGCCCGGCCATGAGCGTGCGGTCGGCGGCGCTGATGCCGAACTCGGCGACATGCCCGATCGTCTTCCAGTAGAAGTTGCCGTAGGTGATCGGCACCCCCTTGGGATGCGCGGTCGTCCCTGAGCTGTACATGAGCCGGTGCAGGTCCGCCTCGGTGACGTCGGCGGGCGGGACGGACGCGCCGCGGTGCGTGCCGAGGAACGACCCGTAGCGGACGGCGCCCGGGCTCGCGTCCTCCTCGTCGCCGGTCATCACCACCGTCCACCGGCTGGTCAGCCGGCCGCTGATGGCGGTGACCGGCGCGGCAAAGCCGGGCTCGGTCACGATGGCCACCGCCCCGGCGTGCCGGATGATGTACTCGAGCTCGGGCCCGGCGAGCCGCACGTTGAGCGGGAGGAACGCCGCGCCGACGCGGTTCACCGCGAGCGCGCTCTCCAGGAACTCGGGCCGGTTGCCCATGAGCAGCGCGACGATGTCGCCCTTGCCTACGCCGGCCTCGAGGAAGGCGGCGGCCAGCGCGTTCACCCGGTCAAGCAGCTGCAGGTGGGTCAGCCGTGTGTCGCGGAAGATCACCGCGTCCTCATGCGGCGTGCGGTCCGCGTTCCGGTCGAGGGACCGGGCGAGGTTGAACATGACCATCTCCTTCGATCGTCATCGGGATCGAGCGTCACAGCAGCGAGTAGCCGCCGTCAACGGTGATCGTTGTGCCAGTGATGTACGACGACGCGGCGGACGCGAGGAACAGGTAGACGCCGGGCAGGTCGGCGTCGGTTCCCCAGCGGCCGAGGGCGGTGTGCTCGGCGATGTCCTGCTCGCGGCGCTCGTCGCGCTGCCAGAAGGCACCGAGCCCGGTCTCGAACCAGCCGAGCGCCACCGCGTTGGCCGTGATCCCCCGGGGCCCGAGTTCCTGCGCCAGCGACCTGACCAGGGCATGCACGCCGCCCTTGGATGCCGAGTAGGCGGCGAGGCGGCCATGCGGCCGGTCGCCGAGTACGGAGCCGGTCACGATGATGCGGCCGCCCGCGCCCATCCGGGCCGCGGCGGCGCGCGCGCCGAGGAACGTGCCGGTCAGGTTGGTGTCGATGACCTCGCGCCAGGCGGCGGGGGAGAGCTTGGTGATGTCCGGGTCTTCACGGGACACCCCCGCGTTGGCGATCCACACGTCCACGCCGCCGAACCGCTCGGTCATCCGTTCGGCGACGGTCTCGTTGAACAGCTCGTCCCGCACGTCGCCGGCGCAGACGAGGTGGTCGCCTGTGAGCTGGCGGGCCACGCCTTCCAGGGCGGGCTTCGACCGCGCGACCAGTGCGAGCCGGGCGTCAGCCGCGTCGAAGGCGGCCGCCAGCACGCGGCCGAGGCCGCGCCCGGCACCGGTGATCACCACGCGCCGCCCGGCGACGTCGGCGTGCCCGGGGGCGCACCCCTGACGGCCAGGCTTGTCGTCCTCCACGGTCATTAGCAGCCGAGTTCGCGGGCGATCACGAGACGCTGGATCTCGTTGGTTCCCTCGCCGATTTCAAGTACCTTCGCGTCGCAGTAGAAGCGGGCGACGTCGCTGTCCAGCATGTAGCCGGCGCCGCCGAAGATCTGCACCGCCTCGCTGACCACGGACGTGGCGACCCGGCTCGCCTTCAGCTTGGCCATAGCGGCCTCCTTCTTGAACGGCTTGCCCGCATCGCGCAGCGAGGCGGCGTAGTAGGTGAGCCACCTGGCTGCCTCGATCTCCGTCGCCATGTCGGCCAGCTTGAACTGGATCGCCTGGAAGCTGGAGATCGGGGCGCCGAACTGCTCGTGCTGCTTCGCGTAGGCCAGCGCCAGCCGCATGGCCCCCGCGGCGGTGCCGAGGGACAGCGCCGCGATGGAGATCCGCCCTACTTCCAGGGCGCTGAGGAACTGGCCGAGCCCGCCGCCGGGCTCGCCCACCACCTGGCCGTCGGGGACCCAGACGTCGTCGAAGAACAGGTCCCGGGTGTCCAGGCCCTTCCACCCGATACCGCGCAGCTTCGGCCCGAGCGTGTAGCCCTTGGTTCCCTGCTCGACGATGAAGCTGCCGAAGCGCGGCTTGCCGCCCGCGTCCTCGCCAGTGCGGGCGAGGACCGTGACGCCGAAGCTCATGTCGGTGCCCGCGTTGGAGATGAAGGCTTTCTGGCCGTTGAGCACCCACCCGTCGGACACCTGCTCTGCCTTGGTCCGCAGTGAGCGGACGTCCGAGCCCGCCCCCGGCTCGGTCAGCCCGAAGGCACCGATTTTCCGCCCCTCCGCGAGCGGCCGAAGCCACCGCTCGCGCTGGTCGTCGTCGCCGAAGAGCAGCAGCGGGAGGCTGCCGATGGTGGAATGCGCCTGCCAGGCCGCCGCGACCGACGGGTCCACTGTCGCGAGGGCCTCGAGCAGTGCCACGTAGCCCACTGTGGAGGAACCGATGCCGCCCCACTTCTCCGGCACCAGGGTGCCGAGCAATCCGAGCTCGCCAAGGCCGCGCAGCAATTCGGTGGGACAGCGCTCCTCGTGCCACGCGCGCGCCGCGACCGGGGCGATCTCGCGCTCCGCGTAGGTGCGGCCCAGGTTGAGCAGTTCGCCCTCGAACTCGGTGAGTGTGAAGTCCATGGCCCTCTCGCCCTTGCCGATCTACACTGACTGGTCAGTACATAGTAAGAAGAGCGCGGTCGCCACCGCAATGAGCAACCTGGAGGGACTCGATGACCGGCCACGATGACGCGGCCCCCGTCAGGCTGGAGCCGCACCCGGCGGACGAGCGGCTCGCCGTCCTGCGCGTTGACCGGCCCCCGGTGAACGCTTTCGACCAGCGGATGTGGGACCTGTTCGATGCCGTGACGGCATCGCTGCACGGCGACACCCTGTACCGGGCGGTCGTCATCACCGGCGGCCCGAGGCACTTCGCGGCGGGCGCCGACGTCAAGGGCCTGCTCGGCCTGGCCCCCGAGCAATTCGCCGCGCGCAACCGGGTGCTGCAGCGGGCCTTCCACGCCCTTGCCACGGCTCCGCAGGTGACGATCGCGGCGGTGAGCGGCTACGCCCTCGGCGGCGGATGCGAGTTGGCGCTCGCGGCCGACTTCCGGTTCGCCGGGCGCTCCGCCGCGTTCGGGCTGCCCGAGATCACGCTGGGCATCATGCCCGGCTCCGGTGGCACGCAGCGGCTCCCGCGGATCGTGGGGCTCGCGCGGGCCAGAGACATGATCCTGTCCGGCCGCACGGTCGCCGCGGACGAGGCCCTCGCGATCGGGCTCGTTGACCGCGTGGTCGACGACGCCGGCCTGCTGGACGCCGCCGTCGAGGAGGGACTCCGCTACGCGCGGGGGCCGCTGGCGCTGCGTCACGCCAAGCAGGCGGTCAGCGCCGCCCTGGACCTGCCGATCGAGGCCGGCCTCGCCCTGGAGGCTGACCTGATCACCAGGTGTTTCGCCAGCGAGGACGGGCAGCGCGGGCTGCGCAGCTTCGTCGACGAGGGGCCGCGCAAGGCGACGTTCCTCGGCCGCTGACGCGCCAGGCCCGTTCCCCTTTTTATACTTACCAGTCGGTAGTAGCCTAATGATAGGCAGTAGCGAGACTGGCGCGAGAACGGGAGAAGAACGGGAGATCAGTACCTGGCTAAGTCCGACTTTGCTGGTCATGGCACTTCGTCGCGAGTGCCGTCTGAGACTGACCCGTCGGAACAGGTTATTTTAATGGTCAACGGAAACTCCCGACTAGATGAGGCTGCAGGATGCCGCAAACCAGGGTTAAGGACAAGCAGGGCAAGAGCGCTAAGTGGCAGGCGCGCCGGCATGAGATCGTGGACGCGTCCGCGAAGGTGTTCGCCGACCGCGGCTATCACGCCACCAGCACGACAGAGCTCTGTGAGGCGAACGGGATTGGCAAGGGCGCCCTCTACTATTACATCGGCTCCAAGGAGGAGCTGCTCGCGGCCATCCACGACCGGGTGATGGACGAGGTCATGCTGGGCGCGGGCCGGGTGGAGCTGGCGGGCGGCTCGCCGCCGGAGCGGCTGGCGATGCTGGGCGAGGAGCTGCTCGACGTCATCTTCCGCTTCCCCGACCACGTTCGGGTGTTCCTGCACGATTTTCCCGCGCTGACCGGCAAGAACGCCGAGATGTTCCGGCAGCGGCGGCGCGCCTACGAGCGCCGGGTCGAGGCCGTCTTCCGCCACGGCATCGAGTCCGGCGACTTCCGGCCGCTCGACACCAGGCTCGCGGTCGCCGCCTGGCTCGGCATGCACAACTACACGTACCTGTCGCTGCGGTCCGGTGGCCATTTCTCGGTGAAGGAAGTCGCCAAGTCCTTCGCCGACATCTTCGTCTGGGGCATCGCCACGCGCGAATAGGGGCGGCGGGGACTTCGCCGTCAGCTTCCTCAGCGCGGCACCGCGCATCGTGCCTTGTTGCTACCGACCGTTTAGTCTAAAATTCCTCGACAGGCTTCCGTGGACTGCTCGGCGGCCGAGAGCCCTGAGCGGGGTGGGAGGCATGGCGGTGCGGGCGGGGTGCAGGACGTCGCCCTCGACGACCGATTCGTCGGAGCGGAGTACCGTGTACGGATGGGTGACTGGCCGCAGGCGGAAAGTCCCGGCGGAGCCCATAACGGAAGTCCCCGACCAGACGAGGCTGCAGAATGCCGCAAACCAGGGCTAAGGACAAGCAGGGGAAGAGCGTCAAGTGGCAGCAGCGCCGTCACGAGATCGTGGATGTGTCGGCGAAGGTGTTCGCCGAGCGGGGCTACCACGCCACGAGCACCACGGAGCTGTGCGAGGCAAACGGCATCGGGAAAGGCGCCCTGTATTACTACATCGGCTCCAAAGAGCAGTTGCTCGCCGCCATCAACGACCGGGTCATGGACGAGGTCATGCTGGGTGCGGATCGCGTGGCGCTCGCGGGCGGCTCGCCGCGCGAGCAGCTGACCATGCTCGGTGAGGAGCTGCTCGACGTCATCTTCCGCTTCCGCGACCACGTGTGGGTGTTCCTGCATGATTTCCCCGCCCTCACGGGTAAGAATGCCGAGACGTTCCGGCAGCGGCGACGTGCCTACGAACAACGGGTTCAGGCCGTGTTCGAGGAAGGTATCGAGTCAGGGGATTTCCGGCCGCTCGACACCCGGCTGGCGGTCGACGCATGGCTGGGCATGCACAACTACACGTACCTGTGGCTGAGGGCAGGCGGACATTACTCAGTGAAAGAAGTCGCGAAGTCCTTCGCCGACATCTTCGTCTGGGGCATCGCGACTCGCACTGACCTGGACGGCGTTGCTGAGCCCGTCCAGCCCGAACACAGCCTCGTCGAGGCCGTCGGCCGAGCCGCCGGCAAGCGCCGCCGGGCGTGACTGGGCGCGGGTGTCGAGGCCGCGCGGGACCGGGTGGTGGACGAACTCGGCAGGCGCGCCGCGGACCTGCGGACGAAAGAGGAGATCGCCGCGGTCATGGCGGCGGCCTCCCGAGTATCTCCCCGTCCGGAACGTGCCGCGGGCCGGTCAGCCGTACGTCGCCCACGGCTACGATGCCCGCTCCGAAGGTGACGTCGCCGTCGACCTCGAACCGGCGGCAGCGGCGCAGTGACGGCGCTCCGGCGGGGAACCGCTGCTCGAAGTCGGGCAGCAGTCCGTAAAACTCCTCGTCCAGCGTGACAACCGGTCCCGGGCCGTCGAAGGCGGGCCTCATCTGCCCGTCACCGGTGAGTTCGTAGGCGTCCGAGCGCACGACCAGCAGGTCGTCCGCGGTCTTCACGGGGGCGAACCGCGAGCGGGGAACGCCGACGGCCCGGGCACCGGGGATCGAGCCGATCGCCGCGCCCATCGCCGACTCAAGCTGGATCACCGGGGTGCTCGACGGGTCGCTGGGGTCGACGGTCTTGCGGTTGGCGATCAGCGGCAGGTCCGGTGCCGACGGGTCGGCGGCCTGCAGGTCGTTGAGCGCGCGCAGGTCGATCCAGATGTTGTTGGTGTTGTACCAGCGCCAGCGTTCGATGTCGGTAAACGAGGTATCGT
This sequence comes from uncultured Actinomycetota bacterium, assembly GCA_963771985.1. Taxonomy (GTDB): domain Bacteria; phylum Actinomycetota; class Actinomycetes; order Streptosporangiales; family Streptosporangiaceae; genus Trebonia. The sequence goes on from CAVYVO010000002.1 coordinate 215,410, forward strand.
CGCCGGGTACCTGCGCCGTCTCCCGCAGCACCACCCGCCCCTCGTAGCGGGCGAGATGGCCGCCCTTGCGGTCGGCCGGCGTGCCGCGCACCGCCTCTAGCACGAACGGCACCTGCTCCTCGGCTAGCCATGCGGCGATCCGGACGTCGACGAGCGCGCCGAGGTTGTCGGAGTTGGACACGAAGGCGTAACGCAGCCCGGCGCCGAGCAGGGCGTCGAGCGTCCCGGACGCCGCCAGCGCGGGGTAGATGTCGCCGTGGCCGGGCGGGCACCACTCCAGCTCAGGATCGGCCGGCCACCGCACCGGCTGCAGGTCATCCGCGCGGATCTTGGGCTCGCGGCCCTGCAGGAAGTCCAGCGGTACGCCAGGCACCTCCAGGCCCTCATAACGGCGCAGCACCTCCAGGGAGGGGCCGCGGGTGGCCGCTGAGTTCATCAGCACCAGCGGCAGCCGGGCGCCGTGCCGCTCGCGCAGTGCCAGCACCTGCCTAGCCAGGACGTCGAGGAAGCTCACGCCGGGCTTGACCTCAAGCAGTGACTTGGGCCCGGACAGGCCCATGCTCGTCCCCAGCCCGCCGTTCAGCTTGACGATCACCAGCCGGTCGAGCACGTCACGGGCCTGCCCGGGCGGCGGCTCGGGCAGCTCCTCCAGGCACGGCAGATCCGCGAGCGGCTCCAGGACATCGCCCGGCAGGAGCCCGGCCTGCTGCTCGCCCAACTGCCTCAGGCGCCTGCGCAACGTGGCCAGCTCAGCGGCGTAAACGCCGCCCTCCTCGGCCTTGGCCAAGACAGCGGTGAGATCGCCGGGCGTCTTCATGCTCCTGTATCTCCCGTAACCGGATGCAGCCTCTTCGCCGTACGACGAGTACCCGGATGGCGTAGCCCTATACCTTCGTCACCATCATGCTCGGCACCGCGCTGCCGACCAGCCCCGTCAAGAGTGGAAACCCGCGCGGTTTCCGGTGGTTCCCACGATTACCGCGGGCGGCCGGCCTCGCACACTGCTGGCATGGCATCCGGGACGGAACCCGCGGCCGCCGGCGATCAGTCATCGCCACGCTGGCAGGCAGTGGACACGCTCGGCCTCGCGGACGTGGTGATGACCATCCTCAAGGCAAGGAAGGCGCTTCCCTCGGCCACCGCCGCCGCCATCTCGCGGGAGCGTCAGGACGGGGCGTTCCACGTGCACGTGAGCCTGCTGTCGAACGTGCCGCGGCACGCCGGAGAAAGCGCCCCGGACACGCCCGGCGCTCATGGCTCAGGCGTGGTCGTCGCCCATTTCGCCGCCCGCCAGCTGGCCGCCGACCTGGCTGACGTTTTCGCGGACAATGACGTGATCATCCTGAAATGACGGTGTTCAGCGGCCGGGGTCATCGGCGCGGAGGTAGGCCAGAACCGCACGCACCCGGTTGTTTTCCGTCGCGGCCTGGTCGAGTCCCAGCTTGGTGAAGACGCTGGTGACGTGAGTTTCGACGGTACGCGGGCTCAGGTAGAGCTGTTTGGCTATGCCGAGGTTGGAGCGTCCTTCCGCCATGTGCCTGAGGACCTCGCGTTCACGGTCGTTGAGCATGCCGATCGTGCTCGGCTTCCGGTTCCTGCCGAGCAGCCGGCGGACAATGGTCGGGTCGATGACCGTTTCGCCGGCGGCGACCCTGGCCAGGCTGTCCATCAGCGCGGCCGCGTCGGTGACGTTGTTTTTCAGCAGATACCCGACGCCCGTGCTCACTTTTTCCAGGAGCTGGCTGGCGTAGCGTGTCTCAGCGTAGGTGGAGAGCACGAGGATGCCGATCCGCGGGTAGTCCTTCCGCAGGAGGGCCGCGGTCGCGATGCCTTCGTCGGTGAAGGACGGCGGCATCCGGATATCAAGGATGACCGCGTCGGGCGGGTCCGGCTTGATCGCGGCGGCAAGTTCCGTACCGGAAGGCGTGCTGGCGGTCACCTGGGCCCCTGATGCCTCGAGGAGCAGTGTCAAGCTGGTGCGGAACAGCCCCGAGTCCTCGGCGATCGCTAGCCGCATGGGATCGTCACCAGAAGACGCGTCCCGCCGCCGGGCGGGCTATCGATGATGATTTCGCCGTCTACGGCGCCAACGCGGTCCCGGATGCCCGCCAGACCGTGGCCGCCGGGACTGGCGCCTCCCTGGCCGTCGTCTGCCACCTCCATCTCCAGCCGCGCGTTGTCGACGCGGATCGTGACGGTCGCGCTGGTCGCCTCGGCGTGCTTCACGACGTTGGCCAGCGCCTCGCAGGCGGCGAAATAGGCGGTCGCCTCCACGGTCGGCGCCGCACGACACGACGTGCCGGTCACCCTGACCGGCAGCGGGAGCCGCTCGGCGACATCCTCAAGCGCGGCCGTCAGCCCGCCCTGCGAGAGCATCGCCGGGTGAATGCCGTGTGCCAGGTCCCGCAGTTCGGCCAGCACCTCCCGAAGACCGTCACGCGCCTGGCCGAACGCCCCGGCCGCGGCCGGGTCGGTCGTCTCGGTCATCGCGGCCGCGAGACGGGCGGCCAGGCCGAGGATGTGCTGCTGCACGCCATCGTGCAGGTCACGTTCGAGGCGGCGCCGCTCGGCGAGGCTGGCCTCGATGATGCGCGCCCGCGAGGCGCGGACCTCCGCCAGCTTGTCGCGGGCGGCCTGCGCCTGAAGCTGAGCGTTCTTCAGGGCCAGCCCGCTGGTCTGCACGGCCGCGTCGAACAGGCCCCGGTACCTGGCCAGCGCCGGGTCGGCGATGACGACGGCGATCGGCGAGCCTTCCGCGGTGCGGACGAACTCGACCAGCCGGCCGTCTGGCTGGGCGTCGAGCTCCTCCTCCAGGGTGCCGGGCAGTTGACCGGACAGGTCGATGACGTCGAGCGTGGGGTCTTGCAGAGTGCTGCGCAGCGCGCAGCGCGCAGCGCGTAGCGCACCGCGCCCACGTCGGTGTCGTCCGAGATCCGCGCGGCGAACCCGGTGATGTTGCGCAGCAGCAAGGCGCGCTGGATGACCGCCACCAGGAATGCCAGCGGGACGGCCAGGTCCACGGCGCTTTCCGTGATGTAGGCGCCGTTCGGCGAGGCGCTGAGGCTGATCAGCATCTGACTCACCGCCGACGCGATCGCGGCGATTACGCCGGCGATGCCCGCCACGATGATGGGGGCGATGACGATGCGGTCCAGTCCCTTCGTCCGTACGACGCGTGCGATGAGAAGGACCACGAGCGCCACGCCGAAGAGCCCCTCGCCGGCGTTGACGACCACGTTGAGCGTGTCGGTGAGCCGCAGGTCGGGTAGCAGGGCGGGCCACCACGACGAGGCCGGAGCGCCATTCCACTGCGGGGTCGAGGTCACGGCGATCAGCGTGCGGCCGATCAGCATCCAGCACGTGAGGAGTATGAGGTAGACGCGCTGATGCCGCAGCAGCGAGGGATTGGGATAACGCAGCAGCGCGTAGGCACCGAAAAGACGGTCCACGGCGCCGAAAACAAGGCCGTAAACCGGCGCCGCCGGCCAATTCCAGCCGAAAAAGTCGAGCGAGCGGAAAATCCCGCCCAGCATCAGCGCCCAGGCCACCCCGCGCTGTCCCGGCTCCCCGAGGAGCATCAAGCCGGTAAACACGAAGATCAGCGAAACCGCCAGGTTCACCGCGGCGAGGGCGGTGCTCTGCGTCCACGTCGATCCCTGCGCGAGCGCGCAGAATCCGCCGACGGCAAGAAGCACCGCACAGAGCCTCAGCGGGCGTCCGGCCACGGCAGCGCGTCGGCTCGGTGAACGCCGGCTCCAAGGATTATGTAGCGGAAGAGAGTTGGCGCGCATTCTGATGCGTTCGCTTAAGGAGTAGTACGGCAGCCGCACTTTAGCGTGTGGCCTGCGGCGATGGGGAGATCTTCCCGCTTCCGCACCCGTCCGCCGGCGGCGGGGATGGCCGACACCGGGATTATCGTGAAAGATCCTGGACGTCCTGGGGGCTCTGGCTCATATAACTGGAGGGTAACGGTCCGATCGTGCGCTAGCGGCCGTCCGGTGTCCTGCTCCTCGCCGGTTTTCGATAACGTGAAGGATGTTACGGCCTATAGGTCGAAGGATCTTCCTCGTTAGTTCGAGCTTGGCGCGTTCACAAGGAAAATACGGTGGGAGGGCGACGTCAGGGCTCCGTTATCATCCAGGAATGTGCGACAGAGTAATCCGTGCTGGCTGCCCGCGCCGTACGGCGTGAAAATGGCAGGGGTACCGCTCGTGACGCCTATTTTTGCTTGGCCCGGCTGAGTCCGTGACAGAGTCTGGCGCCGGGACCGGGATCTTCAAGGGCCGTTCAGTGTTGCTTCGAGCACGCGGGTCAGCCTTGTCCGCTAGCCCTCCGGCCCCCGGGCGGTACCCGCCCTGAGGGGCATCCGCCTGAAGCGGGAGGGAGGGACGCAGTGGAAGAGGTAACTGACGAGCCGCTGTATCGGGACAGGGTATGTGGCATCGACATCGGCAAGGCCGGGATAGCGGCCACGATCCGGGTGGCGTCGGATAGGAACCCGTTGCGCCGGATGCAGGAGACCCGCGCGTTCGGCACCACGAAGCGGCAGGTGCTGGCGCTGGCGGACTGGCTGCGGTCCTGGCAGGTGCCCGCAGTGGTGATGGAGGCCACCGGGGACTACTGGAAGCCGGTGCTCTGCCGGCTGGAGGCCGAGGGCTTCGAGTGCGTGCTGGCCGACGCCCGCCAGGTCAAGAACCTGCCCGGCCGGCCCAAGCGGGACACCTCCGACTCCCAGTGGCTGGCGCAGAACTTCGAGCGCGGCGCGGTCCGGTCCTGCTTCGTGGCCACCCCGGAGTTCCGGGTGATCCGGCTGCACACCCGCTACCGCCGTGACCTGACCGAGGAGCGGACCCGGGAGAAGCAGCGCGTGGAGAAGCTCCTGGAATCGGCGGGGATCAAGCTGTCCGGCGTGCTGGCGGACCTGCACGGCGTGTCCGGGCGCGACATCATGGACCACCTCATCGCCGGCGAGCGCGGCCCCCGGGCACTGGCGCAGCTGGCCCGCCGCCGCGCCCGCGCGAAGATCCCCCGGCTGGAGGAGGCCCTGGAAGGAACCGAGTTCTTCACCGCGCAGCACGCCGCCCTGCTGAAGGCCATGCTGCGCCGCATCGACGCCCAGGACTCCGACATCGCCAGGCTCAGCGCCGTCATCGAGGAACTGCTCGCCCCGTGGGAAGAGCAGCTGCAGCAGGCCGAGTCGATGCCCGGCTGGCAGCGCCGCGCCGCACAGGACGTCCTCGCGGAGACCGGGCCCGACATGACCAGGTTCGCCACCCCGGGCCACCTGGTCTCCTGGGCCGGGCGTGCCCCGCTGGACCACCAGTCCGGCCAGCGCAAGGGCCGGGGCAAGCGCAAGAAAGGCAACCGCTACATCGGCGCGGTCACCGGCGAGACCTCCGTGTCGGCCGGCCCCACCCAGACCCGGGAAGGAGCACGCTACCGGCGGCTGACCCGCCGGATCGGCAAGGACAAGGCCCAGGTCGCCGTCAGCAACACCCAGCTGAGGGTCTACCACAAGCTCCTGTCCAGCCCCGGCGCCCGCTACCAGGACCTCGGTGCCGGCTACTACGAGAAGCAAGCCCAGGCCAGGCGCAAGACCCGGTACCACCTGGCCGAGCTCGACGCCCTCGGCTACGACGTCATCATCACCCCCAGGCCCGGCCCGGACACCGGCGACGCCCCAGGAGGCGGGCAGACCGCGGCTGCCTGACCAGCCCACCCGCCCGAAGCAGCCGACGGCGGATCGACCGTCGCCGTCGGCTGCTGCCGCCTGCCTGGCTAAGCACCTATTTTCGGGTCAGCCGTCCTGGGGCAGGAAAGCTTTCACGTTATCGCGGGCCCCGCGATGGCCCCGGCCGGGTCCGCCGCCCGGGGCCATCCCGGCAGCTCACATACCGAAGTGCGGCTGCCGTGGTAGGCAGCGATAGGGCACCGGGCGATCTCCAGGCCAGAATAACCGAAGCGGGGCCATCGTCAAAGTCCGCGGCCCAGGCCGCCGGAACTGGAAAATACACAGCCAGGCGGGACGGCGGATCTCGCCGTTCCGCTGTCAAGCGGGGAAACCCCCGTGCACGCCGGTGCTTCCAACGGCGGTATCAGGGGGAATCCCTCGCGCATCGCAGTGTTTTCCGCGATGAGCCGGGCGGCTGGCCGGCCGGATACTGCTGATAAGGATTACCGTGCGCGCGGATTATTCCGGCAATTTCTATGCCAGCTGCTCCGCTGCCGCGCTGATTACCCGGCGGTGATCCCGCAGGCCGGCTGGACTCTCCCCGGGCGGGGACGGGAGAGTCCAGGCCCTTTACGTCAGCGTGCCCTAGCCCGGCGCGCGCCGGGCACGGCGCTTCGCCCGTAACAGGCGACGCTCGATGCGGGTCTTCTCCTGCCGTTCAGGCCCGAGGGCTGGTTTTCGCCGCATGGGCTTTGGCCATGACGTAGTTAATGTAGGAACGGGCGTCCCCGCGTGTCGTTACCGCCGCGTGCCTGTCGTGCGCCGCCTCTTGTTCCGCCGGCGTCGCGGACAGTTCGAGGTCGGTCTTCAGCATGATGATCAGGAAGCCGGTCAGGTTGCCGGACTCCGGGACGGGTTCACTGAGCCGGGCTTGCTCCGCTTCGGGTTCGATCGCCGGGCGGGGCGCCGGGGCGGCCGGATTGTTCAGGGTGGCGGGCGCGTCGGTGCGCGGCCGCGGTTGGGTGAGCAGCGCGCGGACGTCATTGGCGGCGGCGTCCCGCGCGGTGAGTGCCGCCAGGCCAAACAGCCGCTCGATGGTGGCGGGAACGGATGCGTGGTCGTAGACCGTGTGGTCGACCGTGTGCGCCGGGATCCACGGTGAGACCACCACAGCCGGGACGCGCACGCCGAGCTGGCTGAAGGTGAAGCCGAACTGGTTATAGGTGCCGGGGCTGCCGTCGTCGGGTGGCGTGGCCGCTGGCGGCGCGACCGAGTCGTAGAAGCCGCCGTGCTCGTCGTAGGTGATGATGAGCAGGCTGGTGTCCCATACCGGTGAGTTGCGGATGGCTTCGTAGACGGCCTTGATCAGGCCTTCGCCGCCGTAGACGTCGTCCATCGGGTGCTGGGAAGAACCGCCCTCGTAGGCACTGGTGATGTCGCCGTAGTTCGGCTCGATGAACGTGTACTGGCTGGTGTAGGGGTTCTGCAGGTCAGCGGTGAGCCCGGTGACGGATCGGGCGTCGAGCAGCGTGATGCCTTTCAGCGCCGATACTTGCGGGATCGCGCCGAAGACAGAGCCGATGCGCGGGTCGTCGCTGTAGGCGTCGGTGTCGTCGCAGTAGACGCGCCAGCTGAGCCCGGCACCCGACAGCGCCTCGAAGATGCTGCCGTGCGGGTAGGCGAAGCCGAACCCCGGGACTTCCCACTTGCCCATGTCCTCCTTGGAGGGGCTATGGTCCAGGCCGTCGGACGAGGCGCCGTGGACGAAGAACCGGTTGGGCCAGGTCGGCCCGGGCAGCGACGAGAACCAGTGGTCGCACACCGCGAACTCGGTGGCCAGCTGGTACATGACGGGCAGCTGAGTGCCGGTGTCGAAGCCGAGCATGATCTTGCCGATATCCGCGCTGGCGGGGCGCGGCCCTTCCGTGGTGCTGGTGGCGTAGTTGGCGGCGAACCCCGAGACGGTGATGTGCGGGTAGGGGCCGCCGTCGGGATAGGTCGCGCCCGCCCCGGCCAGTTGCTCGACGACGTCCTGGAACTCGTGACCAGGGTCGGTCGGCATGGCCTTCGGCGCGGGGCTGCCGACGGCGTAGGTGACGCCCTGATAGGTGTTGGTGTCCGCGGGGGAGGCGTGGGTGATGCCCGGGATGCCGGACTGGCCGAAGATGTTGTCGAACGAGTGATTCTCCAGCATCAGCACGAAAACGTTAGTGATTTTCGAGAAGTCGCTGAGCCGGGTCATGCCGTCGGTGCATCCGCCGGAGGCCAGGTTGATGCCGAAGTTAACGGAGCTGACAGCGAAGGTGAGGTTCTGGTCGACGTCCCTGGCCTGCAGCTGGCATTCTTTCCAGTGCGGAAAGATATCCGTCCCGGCATTCTGGTAGATTCCTGGTGCCGGCCCGCCTTCAACGGCGATGATCACCGACCACCAGTCGAGAATCCCGTATGAGCCCCATCCCGTCTCGAACCGGACGGTCATCGGCCCGACCGTCGCCCCGGGGCCGGCGGTCCAACTCCCATTCTGGATGCCGTCGGGATCGCTGCGGTGGAATAGCTTGATGAACGCCGTCCCGTCAGTGTCATTGGTGATGTATACGTTCGCGGAATGCTGCGTGGCCATGCTGATATTCTCCTACAGGCTCGTTCGTAGTACAGTCGCGGTTTCGCGGTGCGGGTTCGCCGTGTCGCGTACTGTGACGTGATCGGTTCTGGTAGCGGTTACATCCTGTCACCTCCTTCCGGCCGTGCTTGGTCAGGTGCTGGCTGCGGCGGCGAGGCGGGTGGCGTAGTGGTGCCATCGGGCGCGGGCCTGGTGGCGGCGCCGCCACCGGGACCAGCGCAGGTGGAAGGCGAGGCGGGCGCTGGTGATGAGCCCGGCGGCGTGCTGGCGGGCGAGGCGGGTCAGCCGGGCGGTCTCGGCGATGGTGAGCTTGACCGGGCCGATGCTGGGCGGGCACGGCTGCCCGGGCCGGGCGGGGACGGGCGCGTCGCCGAGGGGGATGCCCAGGTCAGCACCGCTGACCTTCTTCTTCTTCTTCTTCTCCTCCTCCTCCTCCTCCTCCTCGCCGCCGGGGGGCGGGGGCGGGAGGGTGATGTCGCCGCACAGCGCGTTGCGGATGGCGGCGTGGCGGAGCTGGGCGAGGGCGGCCAGGGCGGTGTGCCGGCAGATCGCGTCCCAGGTGCGCACCTGGGACTGGTCCCAGCCGAGTGTGTCCTTCCCGGTCTTGAACGTTTCCTCGCAGGGCCAGCGCCGCCCGGCGATGGTCACGAAGAACGTCATCGTGGCAGGCTGGTCTTCCGGAGCCCAGCACAGGTAGAACGTCAGGTTGCCCAGCCGGGAGAGCGGCCGGCGGATCAGCAGGACATGCCGCGGGCTGGCGGTGGCGGCCAGGGCCCAGTCCGCGTACCGGGGGCCTTTGGACCCGTTCCCGCACGAGCGGCGCTCGAAGACCGCGTCCCCGGCGGCGTCTTCGGCCTTGATCACGGCGCCGGAGGGCAGGGTGATGCGGAAGTCGCGGGGGATGACCGCGGCGTAGGGCAGGCCCGTGGCCTCGCACGCCCCGCGCAGGGCGCTGCTGCGCCCGTAGACTTCATCAAATGCTGCCCACCGGATCGGCAGGCCGGCCGTCAGCAGCCGCTCCAGCTGGCCGATGGCCAGCTGCGGCTTGGTCTTGCGTTCCAGCCCGCCGGGGATGCCAGCGGCCCGGCGCCGCACCAGGTCCGTCTCCCACCGCCCGGGCATGAACACATCGAAGTCCGCCCAGGCCTGCCCGGACGTGGTCACGTACGCGGCGAACACCGTGGTGACACAGTTCTCCACGTGCCCGGTGCACCCGGCATGCTGCGGCGCCGCGCACGCGGTGGCGTCCCCGTCCTTGAGCTGCGCGGTCTCATCGATCGCGAGCCCCGGCCCGATCAGGTCGTCCTTATCGCACGGCAGCCAGGCCTGCACCAGGCCCGGCAGCTCCGCCCGCAGCTCCTGCCAGTGCCACTGATAACTGCGGAGCAGGGCCTGCATCCGGTACGGGGACTCGTGCCCGGCCGCCTCGGCTAGGGCCCAGCAGTTCGCCTTCACCCCCGGCGACAGCCCCGCCACGTAAGCGAACGCCGTCTCCGCGCTGCGCCGCTGCGCCAGGACCCGGCCCAGAACCGCCCTGACCTGCGCATCCACCCTGTCCGCGCACCCGGACACGTCACCTATGCTGGCCTTCGCGGCCGTGTCGTAATTGTCGTTGGTCACACATCAGGCAACACGGCACGGCCGCCCCGGATTTCACCCGCGTAACTCCGGTGCGCCGCTGATAGTCATCACCCAGCGTGACCCCCAGCGCTGGCCAGCCTGCTCCCCGCAGCATCCGGATCGTCGCTTTCTGTGAAACCGCGACTGTACTATTCGGCGGTCCGCCCGGGACCAAGGAGGCCGATTGCGCAATCGACCACACTAGAGCGGGTCGATTGCGCAACCGACCCGCTCACTCCCGCGCCGCGAGGTCCTGCTGGGCGAGCCACTCGCGGGCGCACCCCAGTGCGCATCGTCTCAGGCACCCGCCGTACCAGCCAGCGCCCATGGCTGGCACGGCTATGGAAGTTGCTAGGGCCGCCGCCCCCGCCGCCCCGGCGTTACTTCTCCGCCCGCCGCTGGCTGCCCGCCAGCTCCCGGGTCGGCCGGAACGGTCGTCATGCGGCATCTCGTCCCTGACGACGGCAGCACACGCCTGCCCCGCCAGTTCACGAGCTGACCCGCCGCCCGCTGTTCATCCCTTTTATCCCGAACGTACCCAGCTGACTCCCCGCCGCAACTCTATCTCCCGGCAGGCCATGGCGGCCGATATCAATGGAACCGCGGAGCGGGGTCGCCGCGTCTAAAACAAGCCTCTCCATTGACGGCAGGACGGGCATCTCTGTATCAGGCCGTTGTTACTGCTCCCCGGCGGCCTGGCGGTCCCGCTCGGTGCCCGTCCTGCCCCCCGGGGACGCCCTCGCCGGCCAGCGCGAGGGCGATGGAGCGACCCACGCCTTGGCCGCCACCGGTGACGATGGCCTCGTTTCTCTGCACTACCGGCCAGGCGGGAGGCGGGGAGCAGGTCTGATCCGGGCGTGGCCTTCGCCGGGGCGGACACCGGCTGCGGTCTTCAGCTCGCTGTTAGCCCAGGTCCTATTTGTATTTCCTTCCGCCCCTTCGGCGGGCCAGATTCCTTCACCATGTTCAGCTGCACCGGCTGCTCGGGCCGCCTCGGTGGTCAGTTCCAGGTCCACGTACGGGTTCAGGTGCACCCGCAACGCCACGGGCGGCTGGCCAGGGTCACGCCCGGCGATGACCATGCGGCGGGTGGTGGTGTACTTCTCCCCGGTCTCGGCCATCCGGGCCCGGACCTGCTTCTTGAACGCGCTGTCGTCAGTCACGCCATGTCCTTCGCGGCGATGCTGCCCCGCGCCTTGATCGCCTGGCCCGGCAGTGACCGATCGTACCGGCAACGCGAACCAGCGGCCCTTGTCCTCACCGCTGCCGCGGGCGCGGGCCGCGGACAGCAAACCAGGACATCCCGCACCTTTGAGACCGGTCGGAAAATGGTGGCAGGCGCGGGCTTGGTGTCGCCGGCGCTAGCGTGACCAGTGGCGGCAGTGGCGCTGGCATGCTGTATAGATGCGGCAAGTCACCGTGCTTGGCAGTTGCGCCGCGTTTCCGGAGCCGGGCCGCGCCTGCAGCGGTTTTGCGGTGGGCTGGGACGGCTACCGCCTGGTACTAGATCTCGGCTACGCCACGCTTCCGCGGCTGCTTGCGCATTGGCCAGATGGTGCCGTGGACGCTGTTGCCATCACCCACGAGCACCCGGATCACTGCGTCGACCTGCATGGGCTGTTCCGGATGCGGCTCTATGGCGGCTCTGGCGAACCACGGCTGCCGCTGTATTGCCCGCCAGGCGTACTCGACCGGCTCGAAGGCCTAGAGCCCGACGTCGACCTGACCGCGGTCTTCGACGTGCATCCCCTGCCCGGCACCTACCGGGTGGGGCCGTTTGAGCTGACCGGCCTGCCGCTCCCGCACTTTGTGCCCAACGCGGGCATCCGCATGCAGGCAGGTGAGGTCGCCCTGGCCTATTCCGGGGACACCGGCCCGGACCCGCTGCTGGCCGAACTCGGCCGTGACGCCGACCTGTTCATTATCGAGGCCACCGACCGGGACGGCGAAACCCAGCGGCCCGCACGCAACCTGATGACCTCCACTGAAGCCGGCCACTGGGCCCGGCAGGCGGGTGCCCGCAGGCTCATGCTCACCCACTTCTGGCCGGGCAACGATCGGGCGGCCTCGGTGGCCGCCGCTTCCGCCGAATTCGGCGCGGACGTGCTGGCGGCCGAAGAAGACCTCGTCGTGCGGCTCGGCCAGCCCGGCCGCGCGTGCTGCCCGCCGTCGGCAGTCGGGAAGCAGACCCCGGACATGTAGGCCGACTCGTCGCTGGCCATGACCTTGCCCCGCAACCGACCTGCCATCGCGACTCCTCCTGAGCTAACCGGCCAGCTAGGCTGGCACGCTGCGCCTATGATGTGCGGGAGTTTCGCGCGCGAGGTGCGTGCGCTCCTCGACGCCCACGCCCTGCGGGCGGAGCATGCCGACTCGAGCACTGGGTCCGGGAGACCGGCACGCTGTCGCTTGAGCGGGCGGTCTGGCGGCTGACGGGGCATCCGGCCGCGGTGTTCGGGATCCCGGGCCGGGGCCGCGTTGCGCCGGGCTACTACGCCGACCTGGTCGCGTTCGACCCCGCGGCCGTCGGCGTGGAACGGATGGAGCGGGTCTGGGACCTGCCCGCGGCGCGGACCGGCTCGTCGCCCGCAGCCGCGGCCTGCACCAGGTCTGGTAACGGAGAACTGGCCCGTGATGGCGACGGCCCGCGCCCGGGCCGACTGATCGCGACGGCGGAAGGTCGGAACCCCTCAAGGCGGACTGAGCTTTATTATTCCGAACGGAAGGTGGCGTCTGTTCACCCGCCTGAAAACTGCCGGAGGTGACCGTGACATCTCCCGAACTGACCGATGTCGCACCGGTCAGGCCCGGTGAGGACCTGGACTGGCCGGCGGTCGCCGCGTACCTAACGGCCAGGCTGCCCGGGCTCGACGGCGAACTCGAGGTCCTCCAGTTCCCGAACGGATCGGCGAACCTCACCTACCTGCTGCGCTTCGGCGGCCAGCCGCTCGTGCTGCGCCGGCCGCCGTTCGGGCGCCTCGCCCCCGGCTCGCACGACATGGCCAGGGAGTACCGGGTGCTGTCCCGGCTCTGGCGCGCCTTCCCGCCCGCGCCGAAAGCTCTCCTGCTGTGCGAGGACCCGAGCGTTGTCGGCGCGACGTTCTTCGTCATGGAGTTCCGCCCCGGCGTGGTCATCTGGAACGAGATCCCCGAGCCGATGCGCCGCCACGCCGACGTGGCCAGGCGCGCGGGGTTCGCCGTCATCCAGGCCCTCGCCGGCCTGCACCAGGTCGACTACGCCAGCTGCGGCCTGGCCGATCTCGGCCGGCCGGACGGCTTCGCCGCCCGGCAGGTCCGCGGCTGGCGCGGCCGCTGGGACGCCGTCGCCGACGGCGCCCGCGGCCAGGCCCAGCCGGTCATGCGAGAGGTCGCCGGCCTGCTCGAGCGGACCCTGCCGCGGCCGCAGCGCGCCGCCGTCCTGCACAACGACCTCAAGCTGGACAACTGCCAGTTCGATCCCGCCGATCCCGACCGGGTGCACTCGGTGTTCGACTGGGACATGGCGACGCTCGGCGATCCCCTGGTGGACGTCGGGATACTGCTCAACTACTGGCCGGATCCCACCGCCGCGCCCGGCGACCAGGGGCATTACCCGCCCGGTCAGGACCGGCTGGGCCTGCCGGCCCGCGCCGAGATCCTCGCCGCCTACGCCGCCGCGACCGGCCTGGACCTGGCCGGGGTCGGCTGGTATCAGGCCTTCGCCTGCTGGAAGACGGCGATCGTGCTCCAGCAGCTGCACGACCGCTACCTGCGCGGCGAGACGACCGACGAGCGGATGGCCGCCCGAGGCGACCGAGTCCCCGAACTCGCCGCCCGGGCCCGCCGCCTCTTGACGACCGGGCCGGCCCCCGACTAAGCCCGCCGGAGCCCGAAAGCGACTGGCATGACCCGTGATCATGAAAATATTTTTTACAACGTACATAATTCATCCTATACGTGCGAAAAAGATTCGTGATCATGAAACGGCTCGCACCGGCGAACCCGCCCGCAACCGAGGTCACACCAGCCACCCCCGCAGGACGGCGCAGCCGCCGCGCGGGATATCGCGGACCACCGGCCTTCAGAGGCGTTCGATGATCGTGCCGGTGCCGAGACCGCCGCCACAGCACATGGCTATCAGCCCGTACCGGCCGCCCGTCCGCTCGAGCTCGTGGGCCATGGCTATCACTCGCGAGGAGCAGGACGCCTGGGCATTGCGATCGCACCAGCGTGCCATCGCCGCGATCGACGCGGTAATTTCGTCGCCGAAATCGTCCCGGTCAAGATCACGGCGCGGGCGGCGGCCAGGGCGGAGCGGTCGTCATCGAAGTGTGGGCCGCCGGCCTCTCTCAGCAGGCCGGCCCTCGCTCAGCGTCCCTTCCAGACCGGGGCGCGCTTCTCGGCGAAGGCGAGCGCGCCCTCGCGGGCGTCGTCGGACTGGAACACCGGGCGCAAGATCGGCTCCTGCCTGGCCCAGACATCCGCCATGTCCCAGTCGTGCTGCTGCGCGATGATCTGCTTGGTGGCGGCGACGGCGAGCGGTCCGTTGCAGGCGATCCGGCCGGCCAGTTCCCGCGCGCCGTCGAGCGCCGCGCCGGGTTCGGTCAGCGAGTTGACCAGGCCCAGGCGGTACGCGTCCGCGGCGGGCAGCGGGTCGCCGGTGAGCGCGAGCTCCATCGCGATGCCAGCCGGGATCCGGCGCGGCAGCCGGATCAGGCCGCCGGCGCCCGCGACAAGGCCGCGCTTGACCTCCGGGATGCCGAACTTGGCGTCGGTCGCGGCCACGATCAGGTCGCAGGCGAGCGCTACCTCGCAACCGCCCGCGAGCGCCCAGCCCTCCACGGCGGCGATCAGCGGCTTGCGCGGCGGGGACTGGGTGAGCCCGCCCAGGCCCTTGCCCTCGATCGAGGGGTTCTCACCCGCCAGGAACGCCTTCAGGTCCATGCCGGAGCTGAAGGTCCCGCCCGCCCCGGTGATGATGCCGACCGTCAGGTCGTCGCGTTCGTCGAGTTCTTCGAGCGCCTGTGCCACGCCGGCCGATACCGCGCGGTTGATGGCGTTCCGCGCGTGCGGCCGGTTGATGGTGATGATCGCGATCCGGTCGGCGCAGGTGACTAGTACTTCATCTGCCATGGGGACCCTCCTTGCTGGTGAGGTAGCGGGCGCGGTCAGCGGCCGCGGGTGAGCTCGCGGGCGATGACCAGCTGCTGGATCTGGCTCGTCCCCTCGTAGATGCGGAACAGCCTTGTGTCCCGGTACAGCCGCTCCACGGGCACCCCGCGCATGTAGCCGGCCCCGCCGTGGATCTGCACGGCGCGGTCAGCGACCCGGCCGACCATCTCGGAGCAGAAGTACTTCGCGCAGGAGGGGCCCATCTTGGTGTCCTCGCCGGCGTCGAACGCCCGCGCCGCCTCCAGGACGAGGCCGCGCCCGGCCATCAGCTCGGTCTGGGAGTCGGCGAGCATGCCCTGGACCAGTTGGTGCCCCGCGATCGGGCCGCCGCCCTGACGGCGGGTGGTGGCCCACGCCACCGACTCGTCGACCAGGCGCTGGGCGAGCCCGACGCATAGGGCGGCGATGTGCAGCCTGCCGTGCGCGAGGCACCGCATCGCGGTGGCGTAACCGGTCCCCGGGGTCTCGCCGATGAGGGCGTTGCCGGCGACGCGCACGCCGTCTAGGTGCACGTCTGCGGTCCAGGCGCCGGCCTGGCCCATCTTGCGGTCCTTCGGTCCCACACTCAGCCCCGGCGTGCCCCGCGGCACATAGAACACGGAGATGCCCTTGGCCGGGGAGACGCCTTGCGTGGTGCGGGCGAAGATCATGAAGACGTCGGCCAGCGGGGCGTTGGTGATGTACCGCTTGCTGCCGTCGATGACCCATTCCCCACCCGCCTCCCCGTCCCCCTTCACCTGGACGGCGACCGTGGCGAGACTGCCCGGGTCAGAGCCCGCCTCCGCTTCGGTGAGCCCGAACGACGCGGTCCACTCGCCGCTGGCCAGCCGGGGCAGGAACCGCTTGCGCTGCTCCTCCGTCCCGCCCTCGATCAGCACGTGCCCCGCGATCCCGTTGTTGGTGCCGAACATCGACCGGAACGCCGGGCTGGCGTACCCGAGCTCGAAGACGAGCCGGACCTCCTCACTCATCGAAAGCCCGAGCCCGCCGTACTCTTCCGGTATCGCGAAGCCGAACAGTCCCATCTCCGCCGCCTGTTCGCGCAGGCGGTCCGGGATGGCGTCCGTCTCCTCGATCTCGTCCTCGGCGGGTACCACCACGTCGCGGACGAACCGCCGTACGGCGCCGAGGATGTCCTCGAGATCGCTGCTGTCCACAAGAGCCTCCGGTGCGATGGTGTTGCGAGCAGTAGAGCCGCTTATATATTCCGCCCGCCCGATACTTCGATCGTGATACCGGTGAGGTAGCTCGACAAATCGGAGGCCAGGAAGAGCGCGGCGTTGGCGACGTCCCGCGGCTCTCCGATGCGGCCGAGCGGGATCTCGGCGACGCGCGCGGCGAGCACGTCCTGCGGCATCTGGTCGGTCGTGGCGGTGCGGATGCCCCGCCTTCGCGGCGATGTAGTTCGTCTGGCCGGGGTTGCCGACCTTGCCGGACATGGACGAGATGTTGACCGGAGCACGCCGTCGCGCGTGATCCCGCGTTGTTGACCATCACGTCCACGCTGCCCCAGGCTAGCGCGCAGTGCCGGACCGCTCGGCCATCGCGAGGCCGAGTCCGCGAGCCGATCCGGTGACGATCGCGTTACGGCCGTCGAGCAAGCCTATGTCGGGTACACCCTCCCTGGTGGAGCAGGCCCCTATGGAGAGGTGGAGCTGCCTCGAATATGATTATCCAAATGATATAACTCTTTAGTGGCGGAATGGTATCGACGGCCGGCTTTCCTGAGGAGGATTCGATGACTGATCCTTACGGCGACTTCCCTGACCTGCGATTCGAACCGCCCCGCGCCCGGGTGTTCGCCGTAGTGCTCGACGCGCCCGGGCTCAACGCGGTCAGCCCCGGGACCTCGTCTACAACGTGATCAACTGCGCCAAGCCGATCGTGTCGGCTATTCATGGTCCCGCGGTCGGCGCCGGGCTGGTGGTCGCCATGCTCGCCGACATCTCAGTCGCTGGGCGGAAGGCGAAGATCATCGACGGGCACACCCGGCTGGGGGGCGCGGCCGGCGACCACGCGGCCATCTGCTGGCCGCTGCTTGCCAGGCCGGCGCGGCACCGCGTATTCGCGCTCAGGGCGCCCGCAAAGCGGGCTTGCGTCTCAGCGGATGTGGTGCTAAAAGGCGAAGGTATCTGGCCGCCGCCTGACGGGCGGAGCTGCTGGAGGGGGAGTCATGAGCTTCTTTGTCGAAGGGGATTACTTCGAGGTATGCAACTGCGATGTCAGCTGCAACTGCGTGTGGCTGGGGGCCGCCACTCAGGACAACTGTGACGTCTTGCTGGCCTGGCACGTCACCCGTGGCGATAAGGACGGTGTGGACCTGTCGGGTCTTAACGCTGTGATGGCGGTGCATTCGCCGAAGCGGATGACGGACGGCGGCTGGAAGGTGGCGCTGTATCTAGATGACCGTGCGTCCGCGGAGCAGTCCGAAGCCCTGGGTGCGGTCTTTTCCGGGGGCGCCGGCGGCCACCTCGCCGGGCTGGGCCCGCTGATCGGTGAGGTCGCGGGGGTGCGGCCAGCGACGATCACGTTCGAGAAGTCGGACGGCTTGCTGCACGCTGAGGTCGCGGGTGCTCTTTCGATGGGCAGTGAACAGCTGGCGGGGATGGACGGCCGGGAGCCGGCGGTGATTACCAACGCGCCGTTCGGCGCCGTCGCGCAGCCTGTCAGGCAGGCCAGGGCGAAAGACGTGAGTTACCACGGCCACTGGAGCGCCGATTTCTCGGGCACGAACAGTTTCGTCACCGATTTCCGGTACGAAGGCTGACCGGACCCGCTCATGGCTGACCATGCCGGCCCGGCCGCCGCTACCCGACCCGCGCAGGCCCTCGCGCCGCGTCAGCTCGCTGTACCGTGGATCGCGGTCGCGGTGCTCGCGGCTGTGGCGTGGGCGGTCACCGTCATGCTGGCGCGGAAGATGGGCAATGGGCCCGGGACTATGGGCCTGGCGTTGTTGCCCTTCCTCGGGCTGTGGGTGGTGATGATGGCCGCGATGATGCTGCCGTCAGTCGCGCCGGTCGCGGTGCTGTGGACCCGCTTGATCAGCGGCGCTTCGGCCGGTGCCGGGCGTGCCGTGCGGATGAGCCTGTTCCTGGCCGGCTACCTCCTGACCTGGGCTGCGGTCGGGATGGTCGCCTTCGCGGCCCTCACCGGTGCCGGGCGGTTGCTCACTGCGTCCCCGGTGACGGCGAAGTGGCTGGGCGTGGCGATCTTTATCATCGCGGGCATCTACCAGCTCACCCCCTGGAAGGACTGGTGCCTGCGCCGTTGCCGTTCACCGATAGGCGCGCTGATGTACTATCTCGGCTTCAAGGGCCGCAGCCGCGATGTCCGGATCGGCCTCCATCACGGAGCCACGTGCGCCGGATGCTGCTGGGGCCTGATGATCTTGCTGATCGCGGTCGGCGTGATGAACGTGGCGGTCATGGCGGCGCTGGCAGCGGTCATTCTCGTTGAGAAGCTCTGGCGCTACGGCAAGCCGTTCGGGCAGGCAGTGGGGGTGGCGCTGGCGGCGATCGGCGTCCTGGCGATCTGGTTCCCTTGGCTGCTTCCCGGCCTGCACGTCTCCGCCATGCCGGCGATGTAGGACAAGGGATGATCCGCGATAGCCGGGATGCTGTCGCCGCAACGCCTTCAAAGGAGGGGCCATGAGCTACGCCAGGCAGCTGCTGGACACCTACCCAGGCGCCGTCAACGTCGATTCCGGTGGGCTGGCCGCCGCCATCGACGCGCTCAGCGACTGCACGCAGGCCTGCATCGCCGACGTGGACGCCGACTTGAGCGAGCAGAACGTGACCGAGATGGTCACGTGCATCCGGCTGTGCCTGGACTGCGCCGATGTCTGCGCCGCCGCCATCGGGGTCACAAGCCGCCAGGCGGCGTACGACGCCAACGTCACCAGGCCGCTGCTGGAGGCCTGCGCGGCCATCTGCAAGAGCTGCGGCGACGAGTGCGAGCGACATGCCCGGCACCATGAGCACTGCCGGGTCTGCGAGCAGGCCTGCCGACGCTGCGAGCAGGCCTGCCGGAACCTCCTGGGCATCATGAAATAGAAGGCCGGCCGGGCGCGTAGGCGTGGCTGGTGCGGGGCGTTTTCACGCTGTCAGCGTGTGCCTGCGCCCAGGCCGTGAGCTGGGTTGCGAGCGGCCGGGGAGGCGGGCCGGCAGCGCGGTCCCCGAGTTCGCAGAGCATGCCGAGCAGCTGGTTCATCGCGGCTTGCGAGGCGTCCACGAGTCGTTACGCGTGCGCGTCGTAGCCGGGCAGCGGCGGTCCGAACAGCAGCCGGTACCGGTGCGGCTGGGCCAGCGTGGCTGGCCGAACTGGCCGCCAGCGGGGCGCTCCGCGACGACCTGCTCCGCGACCGCGCCATCGGCGTGTACGTCGATGAGTGCGTCGTGCAGATGATGCGGGAGCGCGCCGCGGCCGACATCAAAGCCGGCCGGCCGCCGGGCCCTGAAGGGTCAGGCCAGAAGCTCCGGGCGGCGGCGGTGTTCCGCCGGCGCGCGGAGCTGATCAGGGGCGCCCAGGGTCTGGACGGCCTGCTGAGCACGACCCCCGGGAACATCGAGTTCCCGACCGCGCCGTCGATGTCCATCCGGGGCGGCACCGATGAGATCCAGCGCACGATCATCGGCGAGCGCGTCCTCAGCCTCGCCGCCCCGGATCAGCTTGAGGTACAAGCCGCCCAGTACCTGCCGGACTGCCCAGGCGAACCGTCGTCGCCGCCCACAGTGGAGATCGCGGTGCACGTCGGCGGCCGTTACCGGCTAATCGGACTCTCGCCCGCGGAGGCCCGTGAGCTCGTCGGCATGCTGGTGGGGGCCGCCGACGTCTTCGGCACACGCTCCGGCCAGTGCCGCCCGGCGTCCGGCCACTGTTCATAAGCGGCGGCGCGCGTATCCTGGCCGTCAATGATCATGAGAATGCGCGCGGCGAACATGCGCCGCTGACCCCCAGGAAGGAGCCAGGTGAGCAGCACGGATCCGACGACGATCGCCGTACATCGCGCCCTGCACGAAGCGCTTAACTCGGCGAGGGAGGCCCGGCATCACCTCGACGAAGGGGATGCCGCGCCTGACCTAGACGACCTCGTTGAGCTCGGCACTCTGCTGGCCGCGCTGTCGGAAAGTGTCATGGCTGTCAACTCCGCGATGATGGCGAAGGCGCGCCTCGCGCGCGGCTCGAACGCCTGAGGATTTGTCCCTGTTTTCTGTCGCGATAGTGGCGGAAAACAGGGACAAGCGCGCTTTACAGCGATCCGTCCGCGCTGAACAGCCGGCGTGCCGCTTCGAACATGATCTTCCCGTTAGGTGCCCGCGGTACCGGCGCGATCTGCACGGTCCTTGGCACTTTGTAGCTCGCGAGGTGCTCGCGCACAGCGGTGGTGACCGCCGCGGGTTCCAGCCCCTCCCCGAAGGCGTCACCCGCGATGGACACGGTGCGCGGGCGAGTGGCGGCGACGGTGGTGAACAGCTCGTCGGCGTCGAAGCTGCGGGCGGTGAAGAGATGGTCGACGGTGCGGGCCACTCCGTTCAGGGCGACCACCCGGAGCACCAGCTCTGACATTAAAGGTAAAACCACCTTCCGTTCGGACACCGTGGGCCCATGGCTGGCGCGATCGGCACTTTGTGTGATGTTCGTACGCTTGTAGCGTTCAAACTACACACAAACATTCGACTGGCATGCCGGCGCCGGACGCGCCGGCGCCGCGGCATGGGGCGCAACGGCCCGTGGCTCGGCGGCAGCTCACCGAACGCCCGAGCCACATCTTCCGCCGGCACGTCCGCGTGGTCCCCTACCCGGAGGACGACACGGTCGAGCTCGTCGGCCGCCTCGGCGGCACGGACTGCCTGGTCATGGGCTCAGACTGGCCACACGCCGAGGGCATCCGCGAGCCGGCGGACTTCTACGCCAAGGTGGAAGGCCTCGGCGACGACGAGCGCCGCCGCTTCCTGCGCGACACCGGCCTGAACCTGCTCGGCGTGGCCTGACCCGATCCACCCCGCCGAGCCAGGGTGTCGATTGCGCAATCGACCACACTAGTGCGGTCGATCGCGCAATCGACCCATCAGGGCAGGGCTCGGAGCGGGTCGATCGCGCGATCGACACGTTGGGGTCGCCGGGAACATCTGGTTGACTGCTGTGCATGACCTCAGTGGCTGACACGGATGCGGCCGCGCCGCCGGCGTGGTTCACTACCGCCCTCGCCGCTCCCGTGGCGCAGCGGACGACGATGGTGGACCAAATCCCGGTCGCCTACCGGGCGTGGGGGGAGCCGGCCGGGCGCGGCATCGTGCTCGTGCACGGCGGCGCGGCCCATTCCCGCTGGTGGGACCACATCGGCCCGCTGCTGGCCGGCGGCCGGCGTGTCGTCGCGATCGACCTGTCCGGGCACGGTGACAGCGGCCGCCGCCCGTCCTACAGCTTCGACGGCTGGGCGCGCGAAGTGCTCGCCGTGGCCGCCGACGCCGGGCTGACCGCCCCGCCCACGATCATCGGGCACAGCATGGGCGGTCTCGTGACACTGCGCGCGGCGGCGCTGTTCGGATCGCGGATCGAAGGGGCGGTTGTCATCGATTCCCCCGTCCGCGACATGGCACCGGAGGAACAGGCGGCGCTGGAGCAGCGCACCTTCAGGTCGCTGCACGTCTATCCCTCGCGGGAGGCGGCTCTCGCCCGGTTCCGCCCGGTTCCCGACCAGCCCGTGCTCGGCTACATCGCCGACCACGTCGCCGCCACGTCGATCCGCCAGGTAGACGGCGGCTGGACGTGGAAGTGGGACCCGCGCATCTTCGGCCGGAAGGCGCCCGGGGCGCCGCTGACCCGGCTGAACTGCCGGGTGGCGCTGTTCCGCGCCGAGCACGGCCTCGTGTCCGCCGAGATGAGCGACGTCATGTACGACCGGCTGGGCCGCGTCGCCCCGGTCATCGAGATTCCCGCCGCGGGCCACCACATCATGCTCGACCAGCCCATCGCGCTCGTCGCCGCGCTCCGCACGCTGCTGTCGGACTGGGATCATTCCCTCCCGGGCACGCCCCGCGACCCGGCGGCCTGACGCGGTCAGCGCAGGTACGACGCCCCGTTGAGGTCAAGGACGGCGCCGCTCGCCCACGACGCCTCCGGCGAGGCCAGGTAGACGACGGCGGCGGCGACCTCGTCCGCGGTGGCGACCCGGTTGAACGGACTCTGCGCCCGGATGAGGTCGCCGGCGGCGGTGGCGAGTTCGGCCGCGGTCATGTCCGTCTCGACGTACCCGGGGGCGACAGAGGCGACGGTGATACCGCGCGGCGCCAGCGCCACTGCCAGCGACTGCCCGAACGCGTGCAGCCCCGCCTTGCTCGCCCCGTACGCCGGGTGGGTGGGCTCGCCGCGGAACGCGCCGCGCGACCCCACGTTCACGATCCGGCCCCCGCCGCCGGCCGTCATGTGCCGCACCGCGCACCAGGTCGCGTTCGCCGCGCCGGCCAGGTTGACGCCGAGCGTCGCGCGCCACGCGTCCTGCCACTGCTCGTAGGACGACTCGAGCACGGGATGCGCCACGTAGATCCCGGCGTTGTTCACGAGCACGTCCAGCCCGCCGAGCCGCTGCGCCGCGTCGTCGACCATCGCGCGCACCGCGTCCGCGTCCGCCATGTCGGCGCGCACCGTCACGTGCCCGCCGCCGGGCAGGCCGTCGCGCAGCGCCGCCGCCACGGCGGCCGTCTCCCGGTAATGGATCGCCACCCGGTCGCCCCGCGCGGCGAACGCCCGGACGATCGCCGCACCGATCCCGCGTGACCCTCCGGTCACGAGAACAGCTCGCTGACTCACGCGGGTGACTCTACTGCCGAGGCGGGGGGTCCGGGGGGTCGTCCCCCCGGGCTAGCAGAGCGCCGAACGGAAGGTGGCGCCTGTCACCCGCCGCACAGTTCCAGCAGTTTCGTCATCGTCGCCCAGTTCCTGGCGGTCCCGGTGCTGCCCGCCTTCGGCGAGCTGACGATCTTGATCACGGTCTGCGCCAGGTCGCTGGTCCCGTACCCCGTCGGCGTGTGCACGTACAGGGTCCGTCCGGCCAGCCGCACCGAGTCAGGAGCGCCTGCCGCCCTGGCCTGCGCCATCGCGGCGCCGAGCCTGCCGAGGAGCGCCGGTCCGGGCGGTTCGCTGAGGACCACGGCGTGCACCCGTCTGGGCTCCGGCTCGTGCGGGAACGGGTTGGCCTCGACGATCGCGGCGAGTTCCTCGCGCGTGATGACGACGACCGGCGCGGCGACCCCGAGTTTTTCCACGATGGCCGCGGCCATGGCCCGCGCCAGGTCGGCGGCGTCGGCCTCAGGCGCCGCGGTGAACAGTACGTTCCCGCTCTGGATGTACGTCGATACGTCCGTGTGCCCGAGCTCGCCGGCGAGTGTCCGCAGGTCCGCCATCGTGACCTGGTTCCGGCCGCCAAGGTTGATCCCCCGCAACAGGGCGACGTGGGTTGGCATGAGCCCATTCTGCCGCGCGTGTGCGATAGTTCGCGCACTTGCGAGGCTGTGTCACCCGGTGACCGGCGATCCGCCGGCCTCGGTCACGTCCGCGACAACGCAGGCGATGTTGTCGGGGCCGCCGGCCGCGTTGGCCAGCTCGATGAGCCGCTCGACCACCGTCTCCGGTGCCGACTCCGGAGCGCTCAGCGTCTCCCTGATGGTGGCGGCCGCGACCACCGACGTCAGCCCGTCCGAGCACAGCAGGTACCGGTCCCCGGCCCGCGCCTCATGCAGCGACAGGTCCGGGGTGCCGGAAGCGTCCGCATCGGCCCCGAGCGCGCGCAGCAGCAGCGACCGCTGCGGATGCGAGGACGCCTCTTCAGGCGTGAGCCGCCCGGCGTCGACCAGCGACTGGACGACCGAATGGTCCTGGGTGATCTGGAACAGGCCGCCATCGCGCAGCAGGTAGGCCCGCGTGTCGCCGATGTGCACCAGGGCGAGCTGAGATCCTGACCACAGCATCGCGGTGAGCGTGCTGCCGCTGCCCGCGAACTCCGGGTCGGACTCGGTGCGCGAGCGCAGCGAGGCGGTCGCCGCGGCCACGGCGTCGGACAGGGCGTTCAACAGGTCGCCTGGCGCGCTGCTGGCCTCAAGCGGCCGGAGCGCGCCGATCACGGTCTCGCTGGCCACGTCGCCGCCGGGCCCCATGCCGTCGGCCACGGCGAGCAGCCGGGCCCCGGCGTAGGCGGTGTCCTGGTTGCGGTCCCGCTCCCGGCCGATGTCGGACGCGGAGGCGTAACGGATGGCGAGGGCAGACTCGGGCATGGCGGTTTTCCTTCCGGACAGATAAGCGATGAGAAATGCAGCCAGCCCCTTCCGTTCGGAAAAATCCGCTTCGAGAAACGTCAGGAAATCGGAGACCGCGGCGGCCGCCGCCGGCTCCGGCAGGTCGCACACCCCGGCGATCTTCGCCAGCGGCATGCCGATCCGCCGCAGCCAGGCGACGAGGCGCGCCCGGTCCAGCTGGTCCGGCGAGTAGAACCGGTACCCGGATGCCTCGTCCACGCGCGCGGGCCGCAGGAGGCCGAGCTCGTCGTAGAGCCGGAGCGCCTTCGGCGACAGCCGGGCGGCCCGGGCGAACTCTCCTATCGTCAGGAACTGCATGAACCCAAGCCTGGACGTTGCCCCAGGGGCAAGGTCAAGCGCCTACTGCCGGTAGCCGGCGAGGAACTCGCCCAGCCGCCCTATCGCGTCTTCCAGGACCTGGACGCCGGCCAGGAACACCACCCGGAGGTGGTCCGTCGACGGCAGGTTGAACCCCGTGCCGTGCGACAGCAGCAGGTGCTGCTGCTCGAGCAGGTCGATGACCATCTTCTGGTCGTCGACGATCTTGTGCACCTCGGGGTCGAGCCGCGGGAACAGGTACAGCGCGCCCGCCGGCTTGTAGCAGTCCACGCCGGGGATCTGGGTGAGCAGCTCCCAGCCGCGGTCCCGCTGGTCGCGCAGCCGGCCGCCGGGCCGCAGCAGCGGCGTGATGTCGAGCCGGCCGTCGAGCGCCGCGGGGATCGCGTGCTGCGCCGGGACGTTCGGGCACAGGCGCATGTTGGCGAGCAGCTCCAGGCCCTCCAGGTACTCGGCGATCGGCTCCTTCGGGCCGGAGACGGCCAGCCACCCGGAGCGGAAGCCCGCCAGCCGGTAGGTCTTGGACATGCCGCCCATGGTGAGCACCGGCAGGTCTGGGGCGAGCGCCGCCGCGCAGTAGAAGGTCGCGCCGTCGTAGAGGATCTGGTCGTAGATCTCGTCGGTGAGGACGAGCAGGCCCCGCCGCCGGGCGATGTCCAGCAGGCTTTCCAGGGTGTCCTTTGCGTAGACGGCGCCGGTGGGGTTGTTCGGGTTGATGATCACGATCGCCTTGGTGCGGTCGCCGACCTGGGCCCGGACGTGCTCGACGTCGGGGTTCCAGTCGAGTTCTTCGGCGCACCGGTAGTGCACGGCGCGTCCGCCGCACAGGCTCACCGCGCCGGTCCACAGCGGGTAGTCGGGGCTCGGCACCAGGACCTCGTCGCCGGGGTTGAGGAGGGCCTGGAGGGACATCACGATGAGTTCGGACACGCCGTTGCCGAGAAACACGTCGTCGGGCGTGATGCCGGGCACGCCGACGCGGTCGTAGTGCCGCGCCACCGCCTCGCGGGCCGGCGCGATGCCGCGCGCGTCGCTGTAGCCCTGCGAGTCTTTGACCCTGTCCTGGACCTGTGCGATCACCGCGTCCGGCGCGATCATCCCGAACGACGCCGGGTTCCCCAGGTTCAGCTTCAGGATCTCGTGCCCTTCGGCCTCGAGCTGGCGAGCTCGCCGCAGCACCGGTCCCCGGATGTCATACCGGACGTCCGCCAGCCTGCTCGCCTGCGATACCACGCGTGCCTCCTCGGGTTCCCTGTGATGGTACGAAGTGCTGCAGGAATGTTACCGGCTTATTGCGCAGCCCCATGAATATTTACCGGCGCCCGGAGTCCGGCCACCCCTGCGAGATGATCGGGCCAACGCCGGAGATGTGGACGGGCTCGTCGCGCTGTACGGGGCAGACGCCGTGCTCGTCCTCCGGTCCGGCCAGTTCGCGACCGGTCATGGCGAGATCCGGAAAGCCTATACGGATCTCCTCGCGGACCGGCCGGTCTTCACCTCCGGCGGCCGGCGCCCGCCTCCCGGCCGACGGCCGCCCGCGGCGGGGATGAGCCGGGCACCGGGATTATCGTGAAAGATCCTGCACGTCCCGGGGGCTGACCCGAAAATAGGTGCTTAGCCAGGCAGGCGGCAGCAGCCGACGGCGACGGTCGATCCGCCGTCGGCTGCTTCGGGCGGGTGGGCTGGTCAGGCAGCCGCGGTCTGCCCGCCTCCTGGGGCGTCGCCGGTGTCCGGGCCGGGCCTGGGGGTGATGATGACGTCGTAGCCGAGGGCGTTGAGCTCGGCCAGGTGGTACCGGGTCTTGCGCCTGGCCTGGGCTTGCTTCTCGTAGTAGCCGGCACCGAGGTCCTGGTAGCGGGCGCCGGGGCTGGACAGGAGCTTGTGGTAGACCCTCAGCTGGGTGTTGCTGACGGCGACCTGGGCCTTGTCCTTGCCGATCCGGCGGGTCAGCCGCCGGTAGCGTGCTCCTTCCCGGGTCTGGGTGCGGCCGGCCGACACGGAGGTCTCGCCGGTGACCGCGCCGATGTAGCGGTTGCCTTTCTTGCGCTTGCCCCGGCCCTTGCGCTGGCCGGACTGGTGGTCCAGCGGGGCACGCCCGGCCCAGGAGACCAGGTGGCCCGGGGTGGCGAACCTGGTCATGTCGGGCCCGGTCTCCGCGAGGACGTCCTGTGCGGCGCGGCGCTGCCAGCCGGGCATCGACTCGGCCTGCTGCAGCTGCTCTTCCCACGGGGCGAGCAGTTCCTCGATGACGGCGCTGAGCCTGGCGATGTCGGAGTCCTGGGCGTCGATGCGGCGCAGCATGGCCTTCAGCAGGGCGGCGTGCTGCGCGGTGAAGAACTCGGTTCCTTCCAGGGCCTCCTCCAGCCGGGGGATCTTCGCGCGGGCGCGGCGGCGGGCCAGCTGCGCCAGTGCCCGGGGGCCGCGCTCGCCGGCGATGAGGTGGTCCATGATGTCGCGCCCGGACACGCCGTGCAGGTCCGCCAGCACGCCGGACAGCTTGATCCCCGCCGATTCCAGGAGCTTCTCCACGCGCTGCTTCTCCCGGGTCCGCTCCTCGGTCAGGTCACGGCGGTAGCGGGTGTGCAGCCGGATCACCCGGAACTCCGGGGTGGCCACGAAGCAGGACCGGACCGCGCCGCGCTCGAAGTTCTGCGCCAGCCACTGGGAGTCGGAGGTGTCCCGCTTGGGCCGGCCGGGCAGGTTCTTGACCTGGCGGGCGTCGGCCAGCACGCACTCGAAGCCCTCGGCCTCCAGCCGGCAGAGCACCGGCTTCCAGTAGTCCCCGGTGGCCTCCATCACCACTGCGGGCACCTGCCAGGACCGCAGCCAGTCCGCCAGCGCCAGCACCTGCCGCTTCGTGGTGCCGAACGCGCGGGTCTCCTGCATCCGGCGCAACGGGTTCCTATCCGACGCCACCCGGATCGTGGCCGCTATCCCGGCCTTGCCGATGTCGATGCCACATACCCTGTCCCGATACAGCGGCTCGTCAGTTACCTCTTCCACTGCGTCCCTCCCTCCCGCTTCAGGCGGATGCCCCTCAGGGCGGGTACCGCCCGGGGGCCGGAGGGCTAGCGGACAAGGCTGACCCGCGTGCTCGAAGCAACACTGAACGGCCCTTGAAGATCCCGGTCCCGGCGCCAGACTCTGTCACGGACTCAGCCGGGCCAAGCAAAAATAGGCGTCACGAGCGGTACCCCTGCCATTTTCACGCCGTACGGCGCGGGCAGCCAGCACGGATTACTCTGTCGCACATTTCTGGACGATAACGGAGCCCTGACGCCGCCCGCCCGCCGTATTTCTTCATGAACGCCCCGAGATCGAACTAACATGAAAGATAACCGGCCTCATAGGCCGTGAGATCTTTCACGTTATCGAAAACCGGCGAGGAGCAGGACACCGGACGGCCGCTAGCGCACGATCGGACCGTTACCCTCCAGTTATATGAGCCAGAGCCGTCCTGGGGCGGGAAAGCTTTCACGTTATCGCGGGGTCCGGGATCGCCGCGGCCGGGCTCGCCGCCCGAGGCCATGTGACGGTGGATGCTCGTGCCGGGGCTGGTCGGTGGGCGCCCGGTGAGGCCTGTGGCCCACAGGCCTCATCTTGTGAGGCCAGGGAGCCACAGGCCTCGGACGTGCCTAGCGTCTGCGGGCGTACGGGGGCGTGCAGAGGACGCCAGTGGCCGGTGTGACACAGGATGCTCGCGCGCCGACCGGTCAGCTGGCAGCCGGTGTGCCGATTGCGCGATCGGCCCAGGAAGGGCAACGTTCCGAAACAAGGTGATTTTCCGGCGTGTCGGGTGCCCGTGATGTGGTTCACTGGCCCTCCGCGGCCGGTTCCCGGCCAGGGGTGCCCGGAATGCGGCTGTTGTGCGTGCGGCCTGCCGTTCTGATTGCGATTTCTGGTGCCATGGCGCGGGAATCTGCAATCAAAGCCTGGCGGATGCCGGGGAACGGAGCTGCATGTAACGGGAGGTAAGGGTGTGAAACGGGCGGGGTGCCCGACACGCCGCAAACTCAGGTTGTTCCGGTGCGTTGCCAAGAGCG
This sequence comes from uncultured Actinomycetota bacterium, assembly GCA_963771985.1. Lineage (GTDB taxonomy): Bacteria > Actinomycetota > Actinomycetes > Streptosporangiales > Streptosporangiaceae > Trebonia. Next base: position 244,141 of record CAVYVO010000002.1, read on the forward strand.
AGCCGATTGCGCAATCGACCCGGCGGGGTTCGCGAGCACAATTGGACAGGTGAGCGACTCATGGATGCTGGACGAGCTGGTGCACGCGGGTCCCGAGCACCTAGACGAGGCCTTTATCGACGGGTTCGACCGCAAGCAGGGTTATCCCGATCCCGAAGAGGATCTCGCGGCATTCGAGGCCGCGGGGCTTGGCGCCGCGAGCAGGGTCGTCGACTTGGGCGCCGGCACCGGGCAGTTCGCCGTCCCGGCGGCCCGGCGGTTCGGCCAGGTGATCGCGGCCGACGTCTCGCCCGCGATGGTGGCGGCGCTGCGGCGCAAGGCGACAGCAACCGGACTGGGCAACCTGGCGTGCGTGCGCGCCGGGTTCCTCAGCTACGACCATGCCGGACCGCCGGCGGACGGCGTCTACACCCGCAACGCCTTGCACCAGATCCCCGACTTCTGGAAGGCCCTCGCCCTGCAGAAGATCGCGGACATGCTGCGACCGGGTGGCGTCCTGCGCCTGCGGGACCTGATCTACGACTTCCAGCCCGCCGAGGCGGGCGAGGTGTTCGAGGGCTGGTTCGCCGGCGCCGACCCGGCGGCGGGCTACACCGCCGACGACTACGCCGAACACATCAGGACCGAGTTCAGCACCTACCGCTGGCTGCTCGAGCCGATGCTGGCCGCGGCAGGCTTCGAGATCGTCGCGGCCGCCTTCGAGCGCCGCCTCTACGGCGCGTACACCTGCGTCAAGGCTCCGTCGTGAGCTGCTCGAACACTTCGGTGTACCGGGCGGTCATCGCCTCGACGATGTCGGCGGGGATCTCCGGGCCCGGCGGCTTGCGGTCCCAGCCGATCTGGGTGGCCCAGTCGCGCAGGTACTGCTTGTCGAGCGAGTGCTGCGGGCGTCCCGGCTCGTACTCGCCCGCCGGCCAGAACCGGGAGGAGTCGGGGGTAAGCACCTCGTCGGCGAGGACCAGCGTGCCGTCCTTGGCGCGGCCGAACTCGAGCTTGGTGTCGGCGACGATGATCCCGCGCTCGCTGGCCAGCGTGGCGCCCCGGCGGTAGACCTCCAGCGTGATCCGCCTGAGCTCGGCGGCCGTCTCGGCGCCGACCAGGTCCGCGACGTCCTCGAAGGTCATCGGCTCATCGTGCCCGGCGGCCGCCTTCGTCGTCGGCGTGAAGACGGCCTCGGCGAGCTGGGACGCCTCGCCGAGGCCGGGCGGCAGCGGCACGCCGGAGATCGCGCCGCTCTCGTTATAGGAGGCGAGGCCGAGTCCGGCCAGGTAGCCGCGGGCGATGCACTCGACGGGAATCATGTCCAGCCGCTGGCAGCGGATCGCCCGGCCGCGCCACTCGTCCGGGACGTCGGTCGCCGAAATCACGTGATTGGGTGTGATGTCGGTCAGGCGGTCAAACCACCATAGTGATAGCTGGGTGAGGATGCGGCCCTTGCCGGGGACCGGCGTCGGCAGCACCACGTCGTAGATGGACACCCGGTCGGAGGCGACGAGCAGCAGGTCTTCGCCGTCGGCGTAGACCTCGCGGACCTTGCCTGAGTGAATCAGTTCCATGTGAACTCCCGGCGACCTGATAGCGATAAGCCTGGCCAGCGTACTATCGCGGCGCCGGCGTACGATCAGGTGGCATGGCGGGAAGCGACGCCGCCGAGCGAGGCGGCAGCGAGTACCTGCAGGTGCAGACGACGACCGACTCACGAGGCGAGGCGATGGAGCTGGCACGCGCGGCCGTCGAGGCGCGCCTCGCGGCCTGCGGCCAGGTGGCCGGGCCCGTCGCGTCCACCTACTGGTGGAACGACGAGCTCGAGCGCGCCGAAGAATGGTTCGTCTTCTTCAAGCTGCCGGCCGACCGCTACGATGAGCTCGCCGCGTTCCTCACGGAGCGGCACAGCTACGACGAGCCGGAGATCGTCGCTACCCCGATCGTGGCGGGATCCAGGTCCTTCCTCGGCTGGATCCAGGATGAGACCCGCCCGCGGCCGGAACAGATCGGAACGGAGTGAGCGCTCTGGGCCCTCGTGGGTTGACCGTGCTTTCCATCGCGGGGGCCGCCGGGCTGGCCTTCGCGATAGTGGGCTGGACGCAGCGCGGCACCGGCGTGGTCGCGCCCCTGGTCTCCGCGTCCGCGCCGGCTTCCGCGTCCGCGCCGGCTGGCACGTCGCCAGCCGCGTCGCCGTCGCCCACGGCTTCCGCCGCCCCGTCCGCGGCCGCCGGACCGGCGTTGAGCTCGGAGCCCTATGCGTCCTACGCGTACCAGGTGTGGCCCGGCCCGCTCAGCGCGGACGCGCGCCTCGCGATGGCCGGGTTCGTCCTCACGGTGACCAGGCAGGCGGGCGGGATCACGGTGAACGCGGTCCAGGACGGGGAGAAGATGGCCAGCGCCTCGCACTTCTATTCCGGCGGGGCCAAAATCTATGTGCTTGACTCAAACCTCGGAGACGAGGGCGGCAGCGTCGACTACAACCCGACCGACGACGGCCTCATCGTCACGAACGCGCAGGGGCAGGTGCTGGGATGAGCGACGGAGCGGGCCGCTCCGCCGACGGGACGCGCCAGGCCGCCGACGGGGCGCGGCACCCCGCGGGCTGGGCGGGCGGTCGCGGCCGCGGCTGGGCGGGCGGCCGGTTCCGCTCCCCGGTCGGCCAGCGCGAGGAAGGAGCGATCAGGCAGGTAACGGTGCCCACGGAGACCGTGACCGAGGATGCTGCCGGTCCCGCCAAGACCGTCACGACCGCGACTGTCCCCGCCGCGGGCCTGCGCGGGGCAGCCGAACGAGCCGGGGTGATCGCGGCGGAGTGGGCGCCCACCGCCGGCCGGGTCCTGCTCGGCCTGGTGCTGGCCTGGTTCGGCTACCACGAGCTGCTGCTGCCAGGGGAGTGGACCGGCTACGTCCCGGTGATCAACGAGGCCTCGAACCTGGCGATCGTGGCGGTGCTCGTCCATGGATGGATACTGTTCGTCCTCGCCGTCGCGCTGGTCGCCGGGGTCGCGCCGCGGGTCAGCGCCGCGATCGCGAGCATCCTGCTGCTGGAGATCGTGATCTCGCTCTCCGTCAGCGGCCTGTCCGACACATCGATGCGCGACGTCGGCGTGCTGGGCCTGGCCATCTGCCTCACCGGCTGCCGCAACCAGCGCCTCGTCCTGCGCGGCTAACCCCTGGCGTGCACGGTTGATCTTGGCCGGTCGTCGCCGGCTTCCCCTGTCGGCGAGTTCGCGCCATACAAATTGGAATATATCGGACATATCGGGCCGAATGTGCTACAGAGTGTGACCGCTTCGCGTGCCCTGCCGCGGACTTCCGGCGCGGCCAACCATGATCGCGGAGAGTTTTCGTTGCCATAGGATGATTTATTTACATCAGGAAAAATGTTTTCGAGATAATCGTTCTAGCTTACCGGTGGACAGTCACGGACGGTTATAGTGACGACGCGCGAGGCCCGGGGGCGCCCGCTCTCAGGCCGCCCGCGGCTCAGCTGGACGGCGGGACGTTCCAGGTGGTGACGACCGGCTCGCCGTGCTCGATGCCGAGGGTGCTGACCGTGCCGGTGTCCAGGCGGAACAGCCGGCCGTCCGTCGGCGCCAGGCACAGCCACCGGGCGGTCAGCACGCGCAGCACGTGGCCGTGCGCGACCAGCACTACGTCGCCGTCCGAGCCGTCCGCCAGGTACGCCGACGCGCGCTTGAGCACCCGGTCCACGCGCGCGCCCACCTGCTCCACGGTCTCGCCGGGATGCTCGGCGTCGCCGGGGATGACGCCGTCCCGCCACAGGTACCAGCCGGGGCGCTGCTTCCGGATCTGCGCTGTCGTCGTGCCCTCGTAGCCGCCGTAGTCCCACTCCCACAGGTCGGGATCCACCTTGACGGGGAACCGTCCGTCGCCGACGGAAAGACCCGCCAGCTCCGCGGTCCGCCGCGCCCGGAACGCCGGGCTGGTGAACACCGCCACGATGTGCCGCCTGGCCAGCATCGGCGCCAGCTCCGCCGCGTCGGCGACGCCCTTGGAGGTGAGCGGTACGTCGGTCCGGCCCGTGTGCTTGCCGGCCTTGCTCCATTCGGTCTGGCCGTGCCGCAGCAGGATCAGCTCTCCCATAGGCCTAATCATCGCCGGCTAATCTTTTGCCGTGACGTCAGGGCGCGCGGTGCGGATCGCCGCGTGCGCGACAGCCGCCATGGCTGGCCTGGCCGTGGCCATCGTCGCGGGCGGGCAGGCGTACGCTGAGCAGACCCGCGAGCCCACGCCGGCCGAGCTTTCCGCGGCCGCCGCCGCCGGGGTGGCGCAGCGCTGGGAGCGCGTGCACGCCGGCCAGATCTTCCCGGCCGCGATCAGGTACACCACCGACCTGCGGACCAAGGAGACGGCGCCCCGGGTGGGCATCGACTCCCGCGCCGCCTGCGCCCAGGCCGTGGGCGGCACCCTGCTCAGACAGGCCGAACGTGACGGCTGCGTGGCCGGCCTGCGCGCCGACTACACCGACCAGCTCGCCGGATCGGTCTACACCCTCGGCGTCCTGGCGTTTCCGAGTACGGCAATGGCGTCCGCCTTCTACGCCACGGTCCCGCTGGCCAGCTACCCCGCCGCCGGCCTGCGCGCGCTCGCCATCCCGGGGACGCCGGCAGCGCTGTTCGACGACGCGGCGCGGCAGGCGTCCGCGGCACAGCTCGCCGGCCCGTACGTGGTGCTCGCGGTCGCCGGATACGCCGACGGCAGGGCCGCGGACACCGACGGCGAGCGCCGGGACTCGGTCTTCGACCCCGCGAGCCAGCTCGTGTCCGCCATCGCCGCGCCGCTCGCCAGGCCGGTGACCGTCCGCTGCGGCACCACCGAATGGGCCTGCGGCGCGCCGGGCGCTCCGGCGCCCCCGCCGTCCCTCGCCCAGATCAGGCCCGACGAGCTGAAGGCGCTCGACCAGATCCGCGCGCCCGCGGCCTGGCGAACCACCAGGGGCAGCGGCGTGACCGTCGCGGTCATCGACACCGGCGTGGATACCAGCGCCCCCGACCTCGCCGGTTCCGTCCGCACCGGCCCGGACTACACCGCGGGCGCGGATCCGCCCGGCTACCAGCCGCCGCACGAGCACGGGACCTATATCGCCTCGCTGATCGCCGGCCATGGCAGCGGCCCGGGCGACACCCTCGGCGTGATCGGGGTGGCGCCGCGCGCGAAGATCCTGTCCGTCCGGGTGATCCTGGACGACGGCGAGCCGGGCACCGCGGCCTATGACGAGGATCCGAAGTACGCGAACGCCATCGGCGAGGGCATCTATTACGCCGTCGGCCACGGCGCCGCGGTGATCAACATGTCGCTCGGCTCCCAGCAGCCCACCGCCGCGCTGCGCGCCGCGGTGGCCTACGCGATAGCCCGGGGTGTCGTGGTCGTCGCCTCGGCCGGCAACGACGGCACCTCGGCCGGCTTCGCCCCGTACGTGTACCCCGCGTCGTACACCGGGGTGATCGCCGTCGCCGCCCTCACCGGAAACGGCACGCGCGCCTCGTTCTCCGAGCAGAACGCGTCCGTGATCCTCTCCGCCCCCGGCGTCGGCGTGATCGGCGCGGGCCCCGGCGGGGAGTACCTCGACGCCGAAGGGACCAGCCCGGCCGCCGCCCTGGTCAGCGGGACAGCGGCGCTCATCAAGAGCCGCTACCCGCGGCTGAGCCCGGCGCTCGTCGAGCAGGCGCTCATCACCAGCGCCACCCGCAGGCCGCCCGGCGGGTACAGCACCGGTACCGGCTTCGGCGAGGTGAACGCGGCCGGGGCGCTCGCGGCGGCCGCCCGGCTCGCCGCCGCCAGGCTCGCGCCCGGGCTCTCCCCGGCCGCGAGCTTCGCCGCCGCGGCCTCCGCCGGCGGCCCGCCGCCCATCCAGGTCGTGCACCGGGACGCCGCGCGGATCGCCGGCTACAGCGGGGCGGCCGCCGCCGGCGCGGCGTGCGCCGTCGCCGCCCTCGTGCTGCTGGTTATCGGTGCCCGCTCAAAGCAGCCGGCGCAGCCGGAATAGGTCCTTCATGCTGGCCTCGATCTTCACCCGGCCCGCCATCCAGGCGCGGGCGATGTTCATCGGCGACTCGGCCAGCGACACCACCTCGTCGCTGTTCGCGGTCAGCCGGATGTCGGCGAGCGGGTCGTCGGGCCCGACTTCGTGCACCTGGTCGTCTTCGGCTCCCAGGTCGGTCGCATAGGTAATGCCGAGGTCGGGAATGGTGACGCTCATCGACCGGTTGCCAAAATACGAGTCCCGGTCGCCGGGATTCAGCTCAGCCAGCCTGCCCGCTAGCTTCTGCAGCGCCTCGCGGCACTCTTCTGCCGAGTTCATGTGCGCCTCGATCCTCGATGAGCGGTACCGTTCACGCGGAGGGTAGCGCACTACGGGCAGCAATCGCGTCATCTGGAGCCGGAGGACAATCAAAACATGGATTCGGAACGGACGCATGAGCCTGCCGCGGGCACCGGCGACTCCCGCGTGGACCAGGCCGTCGAGGGCCTGGCCGCGCTCGGCGAGCTGCCGCTTGACGAGCACCCGGCGGCCCTTGAGGCGGTCCATGACCGGCTGCGCGAGATCCTCGGCGAGCTGGGCGAGCCACGGCGGTGACCGTGCGGTCCAGGCTGGACGCCGAGCTCGTCCGGCGCGGGCTGGCCAGGTCGCGTGAGCAGGCGGCGGAGCTGATCGCGGCGGGCCGCGTGTCGGTGGCGGGACAGACCGCCGCCAAGCCGGCCACCCAGGTCAGCAGGGACGCGGCCCTGACGGTGGCCGCGGGCGGCGAGGGCCCGGAGTACGTATCGCGCGGCGGCCACAAGCTGGCCGGGGCGCTCGCCGCGTTCCCCGGCCTGGCGGTCGCCGGGCGCCGGTGCCTGGACGCGGGCGCGTCGACCGGGGGGTTCACCGATGTGCTGCTGCGCGCGGGCGCGGCGCACGTGGTGGCCGTGGACGTCGGCTACGGGCAGCTCGCGTGGAGCCTGCGCACCGATCCCCGGGTGACCGTGCTCGAACCGGGTCAACGTGCGGACGCTCGAGCCGGCCGCCGTCGCCCCCCCGCCCGAGGTCGTCGTCGCGGACCTGTCGTTCATCTCGCTGACCCTGGTACTGCCCGCGCTGGTCGCCTGCGCCGCGCCGGACGCCGATTTCGCGCTCATGGTGAAGCCGCAGTTCGAGGTCGGCAAGGGCCGGGTGGGGGCGGGCGGCGTCGTGCGGGACCTGGCCGACCGGGCCGGTGCCGTGCGCGTCGTGTGCGACGCGGCGACGGCGCTGGGGCTGGGTGTCCTGGGCGTGGCGGCGAGCCCGCTGCCGGGCCCGGCGGGCAACGTGGAGTACTTCGTGTGGCTGCGCCGCGGGGCACCGCCGCTGCGGGATGATGACCTGCGGCGCGCGATTGAGACGGGTCCTCATGTCTGACTTTTCCTCGGGGGGTGCGGGGGGTCGTCCCCCCGCGAGCGGCACCGCTAAACGGACGATGCTCGTGCTCGCGCATACGGGCAAAGAGGGCGCGCTGCGCAGCGCGCGGCTGGTCATCGGCCGGCTAGCCGCCGCGGGCATCGCGGTGCGGGTCATCGACGCCGAGGCGCCCGCCCTGTCCTGTCCCGGGGTGAGCGTGCTGCCGGCCGGACCCGGTGCCGCCGAGGGCGCCGAACTGGCGATCGTGCTCGGCGGCGACGGGACGCTGCTGCGGGCCGCGGAGATCGCCCGCCCGGCGGGAACGCCGCTGATCGGCGTGAACCTCGGCCACATCGGCTTCCTCGCCGAAGCCGAGCCCGACGGGCTGCACGAGACCGTGGACCGGCTGGTGGCGGGGGACTACCGGGTCGAGGAACGGATGACGGTCGACGTGGTGGCCCGCGACAACGGCAGGGAGCTCGCGAGCACCTGGGCGCTGAACGAGGCGACCGTGGAGAAGGCCGCCAGGGAGCGGATGATCGAGGTCGTCATCGAGGTGGACGGGCGCCCGCTGTCGCGCTGGGGCTGTGACGGGGTGGTGTGCGCCACGCCGACCGGGTCGACCGCGTACGCGTTCTCGGCCGGCGGCCCGGTGGTGTGGCCGGAGGTAGCGGCGCTGCTCCTGGTACCGATCGCGGCCCACGCGCTGTTCGCGCGGCCCCTGGTGGTTTCGCCGCGGTCGGTTCTCGCGGTAGAACTAGTGTACGAGCATGTTGCCGGCCAGGAGGAAGGCGGGCGGCTCGCCGAGACAGCCGGGGCCGTTATGTGGTGCGATGGGCGTCGTAGGTTTGACTTGCCGCCCGGCAGCCGGGTCGAAGTGCGCCAGGGCTCCCTGCCGGTGCTGCTGGCACGGGTGCAGGGCGCGGGGCCGGGCACGGGCGGCACGCCGCCCGTCGGCGCGTCGTTCACCGACCGGCTGGTAGCGAAGTTCGCGCTGCCGGTGGAGGGGTGGCGAGGCAGGGTTAGCCCGGGGGGGTCTGGGGGGGTCGTCCCCCCGGGGAATGCACGGAAGGAGACTGCGCGCGGTCATGCTTGAGGAAGTGCGCATCACCGGGCTCGGGGTCATCGACGACGCGCTGCTCGAGCTCTCGCCCGGTTTCACCACGCTGACCGGCGAGACCGGCGCGGGCAAGACGATGGTCGTCACCGGGCTCGGCCTGCTGTTCGGCGGCCGCGCGGACCCCGCGCGGGTCCGGCCCGGCGCGCAGCGCGCCTCGGTGGAGGGCAGGCTCCGCACCGACCGTGACGGGCGCGTGGCGCGGCAGGTGGAAGAGGCGGGCGGCGAGCTCGACGAGGACGGCACGCTGGTGCTGTCCAGGTCGGTGTCGGTCGAGGGCCGCTCGCGCGCCTTCGCGGGCGGCCGGTCGGTGCCCGTATCGCTGCTCACCTACCTGGCCGACGACCTGGTGGCCGTGCACGGCCAGTCCGACCAGCAGCAGCTCCTGCGGTCCGGCCGCCAGCGGGAGGCGCTGGACAAGTACGCCGGGCAGGAACTGGCCGCGGTGCTCGTGGACTACCAGACCGCGTTCAACCGGCACCGGAAGGCGCACGCCGAGCTCACGACGCTGACCGCGGAGGCGCGCTCCCGCGCGGCGGAGGCGGAGGCCCTGCGGGCCGGCCTCACCGAGATCGAGAAGCTCGAGCCCGTGGCGGGGGAGGAGCTGGCGCTGCGCGCCGAGGAAGAGCGGCTCGCCAACGCCGACGCGCTGCACGCCGCCGCGGCCGCGGCGCACGAGGCGCTGCTCGGCGACCCGACGGCGGGCAGCGAAGGCACGGACGCGGTGACCCTGCTCGGGCACGCCCGGCAGGCACTCGAGGCCGTCCGCAGGCACGACGCCGCGATCGACGGCGTGGCGGGCCGCCTGTCCGAGGCGGCGTACCTGATCTCCGACGTGGCGGCCGAACTCGCCTCCTACATCCAGTCGATCGACGCCGACCCGGCCCGGCTGGCCGCCGTGCAGGAGCGGCGCGCGGCCCTGGGCAGGCTGATCCGCGCTTACGGCCCTGGCGGCATCGCGTCGCACATCAACGGCTCGCCGGCCGTGCCGGCGGCGCCCCCCGAGGACGAGGAGCCCGACGTCGTCGTCGCCGTCCTCGACTGGGCGCGCCGCGCCGCCGCCCGCGTCGCCGAGCTCGACACCGACGACGACAAGATCGCCGCGCTCACCGCCGCGGAGGCCGCGCTCGCCGCCCAGGTCAGCGAGCTGGCCACCCGGCTGTCGGAGCTGCGCCGCGCGGCGGGGGAGAAGTTCGCCGAAGACGTGACGGCCGAGCTTACCGCGCTGGCGATGCCGCACGCCCGGATCTCAGTGGTGCTCACGACCCTCGACGAGCTCGGCCCCTACGGCGCGGACGACGTGGAGATCCGGCTCGCCCCGCACCCGAGCGCCCCCGCGCTCCCGCTGCACAAGGGCGCCTCGGGCGGTGAGCTGTCCCGGGTGATGCTGGCCATCGAGGTGGTCTTCGCCGGGGCGGACCCGGTGCCGACGTTCGTCTTCGACGAGGTGGACGCCGGCGTCGGCGGCAAGGCCGCGGTCGAGATCGGCCGCCGCCTGGCGCGCCTGGCCAGGCTCGCCCAGGTTATCGTCGTCACCCACCTGCCGCAGGTCGCCGCGTTCGCCGACAACCACCTCGTGGTGGCGAAGTCCGACGACGGCACGGTCACCAGCAGCGGCGTCATCAGGCTCGGCTACGACGCCCGCGTCCGCGAGCTGTCCCGGATGCTGGCCGGCCTCGAGGACTCGGAGTTCGGCCAGGCGCACGCGGCGGAACTGCTCGCGATGGCCGCCGAACAAGCCGCCCAGCCCTGACTGAAAGCCTTTTCAAATCACGCTGACTAAAGACCCTTTCGCACCACCGTCACCCCGGCTAACGTCATGACTAGAGGTATTGCGTCAAAAGGAGATGAGCCCCATGCCGGGAATTCTCGTCGGGATCGACGGCTCCCATCACTCGGAGCGTGCACTTGAGTGGGCGATGAAAGAAGCGGCCGTGCGGCACGAGCCGCTGCGGGTGCTTGCCGTGCATCAGGCCGTGATGGGCTGGACGGGCGAGGGAGTGACTTTTCCCGGAGACGCCGAACTGGTCGAGCGCACCCGCGCGGCGGCGCAGGAGACCACGGACAAGGTGCTGGCCGGTCTCAGCGGCTCGCGCCCAGAGCAGGTCACGGTCGAGGTGGTCAACGGTATCCCGGCCGAGGAACTGCTCAGGGCGGCCGCTAGCGCGGACCTGCTCGTCGTCGGCAAGCGGGGCACCGGCGGGTTCGGGCGGCTGACCATGGGTTCGGTCGGCGACCAGGTAGCGCGCCACGCCCAGTGCCCGGTGGTCATCGTGCCGACGGGAGACGCGGCCTGAGCGCTAGATAACGCTTCCATAAACACTGGCGGGTTGCCCATCCGGGGCGGTCGGCGGTGCCGAACAACAGGCGTCATTGCCTTCGGCGCGGTTTCCAGCCTCGGAAAGGACCTCCATGTCTACCCAGAGTCATATCGACCCGCCAGCAGACCCGGCCGACGGCCGGTCACCGCACATGTCACGCCGCAGCGTGCTGCGCGGTGCGGCCGTCGGCGCCGGCGCCGTCGGGCTCGCCACGGTGGCCAGCGCCGCCCCCGCGCTGGCCGCCGCACGCCCCGCGGCCCGCCAGGCGGACGCGCACGCGGCGCAGGCACACGCGCCCGCCGCCGCGCCCATCGTTGTGTACCTCCGCGACGCCTCGTCCGGTGAGCTAGAAGTCTTCGCCGGCGAAACCCGGGTCAGTCTCCACGACCCCGCCATCGCCGCCCGGCTGACCCGGGCCCTCCGGTAAGCCACCGTCACAAGCGTCTGAAGCGAGGTAGCTCATGTCATCGCACCGCGAGGCCCCGGAGATTTCCAAGGACCCGGTGGCCGACAGTACCGACGTGTACGCGTTCGTCAGCCCGGACCGGCCCGACTCGGTCACGCTGATCGCCAACTACATCCCGCTGGAAGGACCCGCGGGCGGCCCCAACTTCTACTCGTTCGGCGACGACGTGCTGTATGAGATCCACGTCGACAACGGCGCGGGCTCCGCCGGCATCTCCTACCAGTTCCGGTTCTACACCGAGCTGCGGGACCCGGGCACGTTCCTGTACAACACCGGGCCGATCCTGTCGCTGGACAGCCCGAACTGGAACAGCCGCCAGTTCTACACCGTCACCCGTGTCAGCAACGGCCAGCGCGACGTCCTGGGCCAGGGGCTCGCCTGTCCGCCGTGCAACATCGGCCCGCTGTCCACGCCGGACTACGTGCACCTGGCCCACCAGGCGATCCACGATCTTCCCGGCGGGATCAAGGTGTTCGCCGGCCAGCGGGCCGAGGGCTTCTACGTGGACCTCGGCGCGATCTTCGACCTCGCCGACCTGCGGCCGTTCGAGCAGCTGCACGCCAAGTACGGGATGCATATTCTCAGCAAGCCGGCGGCGGGCGTCAACGCCACCGCCAACGTGAACGTGCACTCGATCGCCATCCAGGTGCCGAAGTCGGCGCTGACGGGGAACGGCCCGGTGATCGGCGTGTGGACGACCGCGAGCCGCCAGCGGTCGCGGGTATGGGACACCGCGCAGGGCCAGAACGTCTGGAGCGGTCCCTTCTACCAGGTGTCCCGCCTGGGCAACCCGCTCGTCAACGAGGTGCTGATCCCGCTGGGCAAGAAGGACTTCTGGAACACCCAGCCGCCCGCCGACGACAAGCAGTTCGCGTCCTATGTCGCCAACCCGGAGCTGGCCGGGCTGCTGCCCGTGCTCTACCCGGGCGTGTTCCCGAACCTCGCCAAGCTCGTCGCGGCCGGCACCGCCCGGGCCGACCTGGAGGCGATCCTGCTCACCGGCATACCGTCCGGCATCGTGCCCGGTTTCCAGAACTACACCGGCCCGGTGCTCGCCGACATGCTGCGCCTCAACACATCGATCGCGCCGAGCAAGAAGCCGACCGAGCTCGGGCTCATCGGCGGGGATGCCGCCGGCTTCCCGAACGGCCGCCGCGTCTTCGACGACGTGGTCACGATCGAGCTGCGCGCGGTCGCCGGCGTGACGGTCCCCCTGGTGGACAAGTCCTTCACGCCGGACGCCGCGGCCGGCGCGGTCACCGACGGGCTGACCGCGGGCAGCGTCCCGTCCGGCTACCTGGACACCTTCCCCTACCTCGGGGTGCCGTACAGCGGGTTCAGCACGCCATGACGGGACACCAGTCCGGGCCGACGGGCGCCGGCAGCGTCATCCTCGACCTGGGCGACGAGGTGGGCGCGCTGATCCTGGAGGTGCCCGCGGAGCTGCACGGCCGGGAGATCGAGATCAGCCCGGCCGGCGACGCGGGGGCCCGGCGGACGCACGCGCAGGTCCGGCGGCGCGACACCGGGGCGGGCACCAGCTACGCGGCGGTCTACCCCGGCCTCGCCGCGGGCGATTACACGGTCTGGCGCGACCGCGGCACGCCGGCCGGAACGGTCGTCATCGACGGCGGCCGGGTGACCCGCTGCTGGCTCGGGTAGGGCGGGGCATCACGCCGGCAGCGGCATGAGAAGGATGGGCGTGGTCGTCGGGCGGGACGTTCCACCGCTGGGCTCGACGGTCACGCCCACCTTGTCGCCCGCCGCGAGCCCGGAGGCGAGCACCGGCGCGGTCGTGCCGTCGCTCGGCTCCGGCAGCAGGCCGGCCGGGCGGGCGCCGCCCGCCCCGATCAGCCACAGCTCGTAGACCTTGGCCGCCGGGAGCACGCGCAGCCCGGAGCTGGTGAAGACGATCTTGTCTTCGGAGCGCGAGACCACGACGGTCGCGCTGCCGCCGCCGACGGCGGGCGCCGAGACGGCCCGCGCGTCCGGGGCGGCGAGGACCGCGGCGATCTCCTGGTTCCGCGCCTGAACGCTGTCCAGCTGGCCCCGCGTGGCGGCCAGCAGCCCGCCGAGCACCGCCGCCGCGATCACCGCGACGGCGGCGACCGCGGTCACCAGCCGTGGATACAGTCCGGACGGCGGCGATGCCCAGCCCAGGCGCGCGCGGCGCCGTGCGGGCTCCGCCGCCGGAGGCGGGAGCTGCGGGGTAACCGCCACGGCGGCCAGCACCCGCTCCCGCAGGCCCGCCGGCGGCTCCGCGGCCGCCGCCATGGCCAGCGCGGTGGCCGCCTGCTTCATGCGGCGCACCTCATCGTCGCAGGCGGAGCAGCGGCGCAGGTGCCGTTCGAACCGGTCACGCTCGCCCGCGTCGAGGGCGTCGAGCGCGTAGGGGCCGGCCAGGCTGTGCGGGTCACGGCGCGGCAGCCTCATCAGCTCACCCCCAGGCAGTCGCGCAGCCGGTTCAGACCGTCACGGATCCGCGACTTGATCGTGCCCAGCGCGACCTCGAGCAGCTTCGCCACCTCCGGGTAGGTGTAACCACCGTAATAGGCCAGCGTGATCGACTCGCGCTGCGCGTCGCTCAGCCCGTCGAGGCAGCGGCGCAGCACCTCGGCGTCCAGGCTGGCCTGGACGCTGTCCCCGACGGCGTCGGCCGGGTCAGGCACCTGTGAGGTCCGCTGCTCCCGCTGCGCCGCCGCGGTCTCGGACCGGACCCGGTCGACGGCGCGGCGGTGCGCGATCGTCAGCACCCACGTCGCCGCGCTGCCGCGGTCCGGGTCGAACCTGGCAGCGGTCCGCCAGACCTCGAGGAGGACCTCCTGCACGACCTCCTCCGACTGGGCGGGATCGCGCAGCACCTTGCGTATCAGGCCGTAGGCCGGCCGGGCGAGCCGTTCGTACAGCCCCTCGAAGGCGCCCTGATCGCCGCCGGCCACGAGCGTGAGCAGCTTGTCCAGGTCCGCGCAGGCCGGCCGCGCGGGCCCGGGCGCCTTACGTGCCTCCATAAGGCCCCAGCGGGAGCATCATGAAGCAGTTGTCCGGACTCGGCTGATAGTCGCCGAACGGCCCGCAGGCGATGAACCCGGCGCTGGAGTACAGCGCCCGGGCCGGGGCGAATTCCGCCATCGTCCCGGTCTCCAGGCTCACCCGCCCATATCCCCGCGCCCGCGCGACGCCGAGCAGATGGCTCAGCATGGCCCGCCCCACGCCGCGCCCGCGCGCCGCCTGCGCGGTGTGCATGGACTTGATCTCGCCGTGCCCGGCGTCGAGCTCCTTGAGCGCGCCGACGCCGAGCAGCTGCTCCCCGCCTGCCCGGTAGCTGTAGAACGTGATGGCCGGGTCGAGCAGCGCGTCCACGTCCAGCGCGAAACTGTGCTCAGGCGGCGTCGTCGACAGCGCGAACGTCAGATGCCGCGCCAGCAGTGCCCGCACATCGAGCCTGCGCGGGTCGTCCTCCCCGATCAATCGCGGTTGCCGAAGATGCGCAGGAAGAACAGGAAGACGTTCAGCGCGTCCAGGAAGATCGACGCGGCGATCAGCGGCGCGGAATTGAGATTCTGCGAGCGCCGCAGCCGCTGGAAGTCGACCATCGTCAGCCCGGCGAACACGACGAGGCCGATGACCGCGTAGATGAGCGACCCGTGCGGGATGTGCACGAAGATCAGCACGATCCCGAAGATGATCAGCGCGATCAGCGCGAAGAACGAGATCCGCCACAGCCACGACAGGTCCCGCCGCGTCGCGTACCCGGCCGCCCCGAACCCGCCCACGAACAGCGCCGTCGCGCCGCCCGCCTGCCACAGGATCTGCGGGTTGGTATCCGCGTAGTACACCAGCACCGGCGCCGTCGCGACCCCGATCAGCACGCCGAATACGAACAGCAGCACCGTCGAGGCCGCCGGCGAACGGCGCACGGTGAAGTTCATGCTGATGAGGCACACGAACGCCACGATGTAGGCGACGAACGCGGCCCCGTGCGACAGGTTCCGCCCCGCGTACGCGCCGAGCGCGAAGAACCCCGCGGTGACCGCGACCAGCCCCATCGTCTGCCCGAACAGCGTGCGCGTCCGGTCCGCGGGCGCGTACCCCTGGTACGCCATGCTCCCGTACATACGATCATCTTAGGGTGGGAACCATGAGCGCACTTAGGGTCCTCTTCATCGGCGGCAGCGGGGTCATCTCGTCGGCGTGTGCCCGGGAGGCGGCGGATTCCGGGATCGATCTGTACGTGCTCAACCGGGGGCGGAACACGACCCGGCCGCTGCCGGACGGGGTCAGAGAGCTACGGGGGGACGCGAGGAACCCCGCGTCCGTTCGGGATGCTATTGAAGGTCTTGACTTTGATTCGGTCGTCGACTGGGTGGCGTTCACCCCCGGGCACGTCCGCGGCGACATCGACATCTTCCGCGGGCGGACCGGGCAGTACGTGTTCATCTCAACCGCGTCGGCCTACCAGACGCCGCCGTCGCGGCTGCCGGTCACCGAGTCCACGCCGCTGAAGAACCCGTTCTGGCAGTACTCGCGGGACAAGATCGCCTGCGAGGACCTGCTCGTCAAGGAGTACCGGGACACCGACTTCCCCGCGACGATCGTGCGGCCGTCGCACACCTACGACGCGACCAAGACGGTGCTGTCCGGCGGCTGGACGACGCTCGCCCGGATGCTCGCGGGCAAGCCGGTGATCGTGCACGGCGACGGGACGTCGCTGTGGACGGTGACGCACAACACGGA
Organism: uncultured Actinomycetota bacterium; assembly: GCA_963771985.1. Classification (GTDB taxonomy): domain Bacteria; phylum Actinomycetota; class Actinomycetes; order Streptosporangiales; family Streptosporangiaceae; genus Trebonia. Next base: position 260,145 of record CAVYVO010000002.1, read on the forward strand.
CTTCGCGCGCGGGTTCGTGCCGCTGCTCGCCCACCCTCGAACGCTGGGGGAGGCGTTCCACATCACGTCGGACGACTTCCTGACCTGGGACCAGATCGCGCACGCACTGGCGGCCGCGCTGGGGGTGACGGCGCGGCTCGTGCACGTGCCCTCGGACGCCATCGCCGCGGCCGACCCGGAATGGGGGGCCGGGCTGCTCGGGGACAAGACGCACTCGATGGTGTTCGACAACTCCAAGCTGCGTTCGGTCGTGCCGGGATGGCACGCCGTGGTCCCGTTCGAGCGAGGCGCCCGCGAGATCGCGGACTGGTACCTGGCGGACGCCTCGCGGCAGGTCGCGGACGAGAAGCTCGAACGCGCTGATGGACAAGCTCGCGGCCGATTTCATGGTGTCGTAGCCGACCGGTGTCCTCGCCGGCCCGCTCGATGCGGAAGACGGGGTAGCCGGGGGCGATCTCGCGGAGCTTGCTGTCGCTCGCGTCCGGCCCCACCCCGTCGAAGAAGACGCCGATCTCCATCTTCCAGCGCTTGAGGTAGGCGCGCAGCACCTCCGGCTTGGCGTCGTCGCCGAGTTCGGTCGCCCGGAACGGCTCGACGCGGCGGCCGAGGTGGAGCTCACCGCGCCCGTCGGCGGCGCGCAGGTTGCGGACCCACTGGGTGGTGCCGCGCGGGGCGACGAGGTAGCGCTCGCCGTTGAACGTCAGCAGGTTGACGGGGGTGCTGCGCCACTCGCCGCTGCTGCGGCCCCGCACGAACAGGACGCGAGAGCCCCAGACGCTGATGCCCATCTTGGTGAGCCCGGCGACGGCGCTGTTGAACATCCGGGTGCTGCGGCCGGGAACTACGTAACGCGTGTCCATGACTTCCTCCTCGATCCTTTCCGAGAGCGCCGCTCTCGACTAAGATCAGTTAACACGTGAGCGCGGCTCTCTGTCAAGAGCGGCGATCTCGTTTTTGTTCACCGATCTCTATTGGAGGCTGTCGTGAGCCCGCCGAACGCGACCCAGACGGCACGCGAGCGCGCCCGTGCCGAGCTGACACGGGAGATCAAGGAGGAGGCGCGGCGCCAGCTCGCCGAGGCCGGCGCGGGCGCGCTGTCCCTGCGCGCGGTCGCCCGTGAGCTCGGCATGGTGTCCTCGGCCCTGTACCGGTACTTCCCGAGCCGCGACGACCTGCTGACCGCGCTGATCATCAACGCCTACAACGCGATCGGATCAGCGGCCGAGAGCGCGGTCGCGGACGCGAGCGCGGCGCCTGCGCGCGAGCGGTGGGCGGCGGCGTGCCGCGCGATCCGCGCGTGGGCGCTGGCGAACCCGCACGAGTACGCGCTGATCTACGGCTCGCCGGTCCCCGGCTACCAGGCGCCGGAGGCGACGATCGGCCCGGCCGCCCGCGTCCCGCTGGCCTTCGCCGCGGTCCTCTCCGCCGCCGCCGCGTCCGGCGCGCTTTCCGAGCGCACCGGGGACGCCGAGCGCACCGGGGACGCCGAGCGCACCGGGGACGCCGAGCGCACCGGGAGAGCGCCAGCGCTCAGCGCCCCGCTCGCCGACCAGGCCGCGGCGCTGTCGGCCGCGCTGTCACCGGCCTTGCCCGCCATCGTCCCCGCGGACACGCTGGTGCGCGCCGTGATCGCGTGGACGCAGCTGTTCGGGATGCTCAGCTTCGAGCTGTTCGGCCAGTTCGTGGGCTCATTCGACCCCGCCACCGCCTTCTTCGACCACGCGGTCATCCAACTGGCAACCTTCGTAGGCCTCTAACCCGCCCCTGAGGTCAGGACTGCGCGCGGACCACGACCGTCAGGGTGTAGTGCTCCTGGTCCGGCATGCAGCGCATGGCCTCGCCGCAGGTCACCCGGCTGGCCGTGATGACGGTGGTGCCGGGGGAAAGCGCGCTGAAGTCCGTGCGCACCGGGACGCACCCCAGGCCGGGTATGTTCGCCGCGCAGTCCGCCGGCCGCGGAAGCATAGTCGTCGGGCCGTCCTGCCGGAGCACCCGCGGCTTGGAACTGCCCCGCACGGTCCAGTAGGTGCTGCCCAAGATCACTTCCAGGCGCTGGCCGACCGTCATGGCGACGGTATGTCCGTTGCCGCCGTCACGGACGATAACCGCCGAGTCACGCGGCCCGTTCGTCCCGGGCGCCGCGCAGCCGCTGACGAACAGGCCAACCGCGCCGGCGGCCAGCATGACCACCGTGCTCCGTTTCCGGTGAGTGCGCATATCCCGATCCCCGTCCCGCCGCAGAAACCTTCGCGCCGATTGGACGCGAGAGGGTCGGCGCCGGGTTCCCGGACGAACGCGCCATGACTGTAACCGTCCGTAACCGCCGGTAGCCGCACTTCCGCCGCGACTCTGGGGCAAAACGGGCATCGATAGCTGCCTCGCCATCATGGTGGATCGAAAGACACCCCAGGAGGTGCTTTTCGATCCACTATCTTCCGGTCGCCACGGCAGGGCCTGCCAAACGGTCGCGTTCTGGGCCAGCGGTCCGGCGATCGAACCAAGATCGGCTTCTATTCGGCGGTTTCCTTGACGTCGTTCCCGTACTGTGTCCCTTGCGGCCGCTCGCTAGTGCCGCGGCTCTTGGGACCAGGGGACAAGTATGAAACATGTGGTGTCACCGCTGCTTCGTGCGGCGCGCCTGATCGTGCCCGCCCTCGTCACGGCGGCGCTGCTCGGCGGAACCCTCACGGCAGGCACCGCAACGGCAGGCACCGCAACGGCAGGCACCGCAGCCACCGCGGCCGGCGCGCCGTCGGCCGCGGTGACCTGGCATCCGATCACGCTGGCCAACGGGTGGACGTCGGCGAGCAAGAGCACGCTCCTCACTGGCACCCCGTCCTACGCGATCAGCGGCGGCGTGGTGTACCTGCGCGGCGCCGTCAAGCAGCCCAACCCCGATGGCAGTTCCATCGTCGCGCAGCTGCCGAAGGCCGCCTGGCCGGCCAGGAACCTGTACCTCCAGGTCTTCACGAACGCTGACGTCGCGGGGATCTTGTACGTGGGCGACAACGGCACGATGGAGGCCTACGCCGGGAACGCCGACGCCTTCACCTCGCTGTCCGCGGTCTCGTATCCCGCGGCCACAATGAAGGTCAAGAAGCTCACCCTGGAGCACGGCTGGGTATCCAGCCAGCCGGTATATACGACCGGTGACCCGTCCTACGCGATCAGCGGCGGCGTGGTGTACCTGTCCGGGTCCATGCACACCGGCGGCACTTCGCGCGTGGTCACCCTGCTGCCCAAGGCCGCCCGGCCAGCGCACCAGATGTTCGTGCTGGTCTACACGCTCGACGGCACCCCGGGCTGGCTGCAGATCCTGCCCACCGGGCAGGTCGAGGCGTTCGGCCCGGACGCCGTCTACTACACCTCGCTGGCCGGCGTCTCGTACCCGGCCGCCGGCGCGAAATGGCACACCTTCGCGCTCGAAGACGGCTGGAAGTCCGGGCAGGCCCGGTTCCGCACCGCCGCCCCGGCCTACACGGTCATCGGCGGGGTGGTCTACCTCACCGGCTCGATGTACGAGGCCACGCAGGACATCGGCTTGTGGGCGAGCCTCCCGGCCGCGGCACGGACCGCCGCCGACGTGCTGGAGATCGAGGTAGCCACCTCCGGCGGCACCGCCGGCGCGATGGCCATCACGGACAGCCTCGGGCTCGTCAGCAGCATGCCGTTCCGCGGCGCGCAGGCGTTCACCTCGTTGGACGGCATCGCCTACCCGAAGAACTCGTAACCGTCCCAGCATCCGCTCGTAGTCAGCCGACAGCACCCGCGACACCGGCTCGCCCTTTTTTATCCGAACGGACATCGCATCCTCCGCGGCCGTCACCTCCTCCGCCGCGTGGATGACCCGCGCCGCGTGCTGCCGCGGGAGGAAGACCACTCCGCTGCCGTCGGCGATCACGAGGTCGCCCGGGCGCACGGTCACTCCGGCGACCGGCACCGGGACGTTCCACGACACCTCGGCGTGCCGTCCGCGGGCGGTCAGCGGCGTGGCGCCCAGCGCGTAGACGGCCAGCCCGAGATCCGCGGCCTGGTCGACGTCCCGGCAGGCGCCGTCGATGATCACCCCGCCGACGCCGCGCAGCGTCGCGGCCAGCGACAGCACGCCGCCCCAGGCGGCCGCGTCGGTCCGCCCGCCCGCCGCGATCACGATCACGTCGCCGGCCGCGGCCGCCTCGATCGCCGCCGTCCCGAGATGGCGCGGGTGCGCGTCAACGGGCGGCGGCCCCAGCTGGACCGTGAGCACCTGCCCGGTGACCTTGCGGGCCACGGTCAGCGCGCGGACGCCCAGCGCCGCCCCCGAGGGCAGGCCCAGCTTGTCCATCGCGTCGGCGCACGCGCAGGTGTCCAGCGCGGCCAGACGAGCGAGGAGGCCAGGGGAGTCAGCCGCTTCCGTTCGGGACGATGCTCTGCTGGCCCGGGGGGACGCCCCCCCGGAACCCCCCGCCTGGATCATGAAGGCCACGTACGGCGGGCCAGCCGCACGACCATCGCCAGCTTGTCCCGCTGCCCCTGCGGGGTCACGGGGTTGGCGACCGGTACGGAGGCGAAGCCGCACTGGGTGCTCAGCGCCAGCTCGGACAGCGGCTTGTACGTGGCGGCCTCGGCGATCCGCGCGGATACGGCGTACTCGTCGTCCAGTTCGTCCGACTTGGTGGTGAGCAGGCCGAGGACGACGACCGTGCCGTCGCGCACGTCGGTCAGCGGCTCGAACGTGCCGGCCCGGTCCGAGTCGTATTCCAGCAGCAGCCTGCCGAAGTCCAGCTTCGGGAACAGCGTCTTGGAGATCGCGCCGTAGCCGCCCGCCGAATGCCACGCGCCGCCGGGCCCGTTGCCGCGGCAGACGTGCATCGCGGTGATCACCCCGGACAGCCCCCGGAAGAGTGAGCTGTCGAGCTCGGCGTCGAACGCCAGCTCCGCGTCGGGGTCGCGCCCGTCGGCCGCCATCGCGGCACGGGTGTCCGGGTCGCAGAGCGACCCGTAGTTCGGCGCGTCGAGCTGGATGTAGTCGCAGCCGAGGGACACCAGCTTGTCCACGACCTCGCGCAGGAAGTCGCGGATCTCGAGCAGGTACTCCTCGCAGGAGTCATAGGCCTTGCGGGACAGCTCCGCCGACCAGTACCTGCGGTGGTAGCTCGGCGCGGGCATCGTGTACTTGGTCCTGGCGCGCGCGTAGCGGGCGAGGAACGCGTACTCGGCGGTCATGTCGCCAACGCGCGGCGCGGTCGCGACCCGCCGGACGACCGCGGGGTACCCCGCGGCGCCGCCGGTGTTCGGGGCGCCGCTCGGGCCGTCGGTGGCGCCGCGCCAGTTCAGCGCGGCGCGGCCTACCGTCGGGACGAAACAGTCGAGGAACTTCGTGGTCTGCGCCCACGCGACCCGTCGCACCTCGCCGTCGGTGATGACGTCCAGGCCGACCTCCTCCTGCAGCCTGATCGCGTCGCGCGCGGCGTCGTCGAGCAACGCGGTGTCGGCGGGAGCGGACCTGCGGGCGGCGCGGACCACCGCCTCGTCGCGCAGGAGACTGCCCACTGTTTCTGCCCGGGGGGGCGACCCCCCACTCCGATCCCCCGGGGGGACGACCCCCCCAGACCCCCCCGAGGCCCCCGGCTGCCTTCGGCGACTTTGTGCCGGTGGTTGCACCCCTGGTTCATTCATCCGGCCTCCCCGGTTCAGCGCACTTTCGCCAGCGCGGGGACTACCCGGGCCGGGTTCTCGTTGAAGATCTTGATTTTCTCCCCCTCGGTGAGGAAATCGAAAGACCCGATCACGGGAACCAGGTCGTCGCTCGTCCGGCCGGTCTCCGGGCGCACCGCGCGGCCCGACCCCGGCGCCTCGGTGCCGAACAGCATCCGCGGCACCCTGCGCTGCTTGATCGCGGCCTCGAGGAAGTTCAGGTCATAGCCGCAGGTGTCGTAGAAGAGGTTCTCGCTCAGGTCCTTCTGCGCGATGTGGTGGTCGGTCGGGATGAACCGGTCGAGCGCGCCGCCGCAGTGGCAGATGATCACCTTCAGCTCGGGGAAGCGGTCGAAGACGTCGCCGTGGGACAGGAACTGCCCGGCGAGGTACTGCTCGGTCAGGAAGCCGAGCTGGTAGTTATGCGGTACCACCCGGTACCGCGGGTCGAGTGAGTTCGTGCCGTGCACGATCAGAGGTATGCCCAATTCCTGGGCCCGCGCGTACAACGGGTACCAGTACGGTTCGTGCATGCCGGGGGTCGTCCGGCGGCCCGCCGGGTCCGGCGACACGTACGCGGCGACGAAGCCGAGCTCGTTGACGCACCGGTTGAGCTCGGGCAGGCAGCCCGACAGGTCGGGCGCGTCGGATTCCTGCGGCAGCATGGCGGCGCCGAGGAACCGGTCGGGGAACATCGCGCACTGCTGGGCGATCATGTCGTTGACGTACCGCGTCCAGGCCGGCAGCAGGTGCGGCTCCATCCAGCCCAGCATGAGGAACGGTCGCGGCCCGATGATCTGCACGTCGATGTTCCGCTCGTCCATGTAACGCGCGTGGCCGGCGGCGGCGGCGCGGAACTCTTCCGCGGTGACCCCGGCCGGGCCGGCCCGGTCCTGGCCGACCGGGCTCGCCATGGGCGTGTTGGACCCCATCATGAGCACCAGGAAGGAGTTGGCGGCGAACGGCACCGACACGTGGCCGTGGACGTCGAGGACGCGGACGTTGTGATACACGCTGATCCCTTTCAGTTGATCTCGCTCGGGACTGTTCCCTCGTTTGCGCTCACCGGTGAGTCACTCCCATCGCGTCCATCGCGCGAAAGCCATTCCGGCGCCCGTTCCCGCCGGGGTCCGGTAGCCGGGCACGTAATCGAGGACCGCCGGCGCGAGGTTTTCCAGGGCCCCCGCGGCGGCTATCCAGTTGAGGGTCTCCGAGGTTCCCGAGCGGAGCTGATCGCGGGACAGGGAACCGAGAGACCCGGCGTCGCGGGCGGTGATGGCCGACAGCACCCGGCGGTCGAGTTCCTCGTCCACGACGAAGTGGCTGAGCCCGCCGGAGGCGATGACCGCCACCCGCTCGTCCGCCGGCCATGACTCCACGGCGCGGCGCAGCGCGCGGCCGAGCTGGTGGCACCGGGTGGCGGACGGCACGTTCGGCGGGTAATAGGTGTTCAGGAAAACCGGGACGATCGGCGTATCCTTCGCCAGGCCGAGCCGGTACCTCGGGAAGGTGAACGCGTGCCCCAGGCTGCGCCCGGCCGGCTGCCGCTCGAACACGGTGAGGTCGAAGTCGTCGCCGGTCAGGCGGGCGGCGATGTGCGCGCTGAGCGCGCTGTGCACCTGGTGGCCCTCCTCCTGGTCGGCGTGCGCCGCCCAGGAGGCGGCGCGGATCCCTTTCGGCATGCGCTCGGCGGCCTCGGCGTCGGGCGGCATGTCCACGAGTTCCGCGCCGGTGTAGAGGGCGAGCGCGGGGATGCCGTCGTCACGGAACAGTTCCCGCTGGTCGTCTCCGATCACGACCGCCACGTCCGGCCGCGCTTTCGCCAGGGAGCCGGACAGCGACTCGATCGCCTCCTGGCAGCGCCGGTACTTGCGGTCCCAGACCTCCGGGGCCAGTTCCTTCTCGATCGCGGTGTCGGCCTGCGCGAGGAGTTCGTCGTAGGTGTGGAACCGCGCGTCCTTGCCGAGCAGCAGCGGATTGCGCCGGTCCCGTTCGGCGTGGTCGGTCCACATGTCCACCCCGGAACTCAGCTGGGGCGTGTGCGATGAGGCAATACCGATCACGATATCTGCCATTCCTGACACCTCTTCGTGGCTAAAGGCAATAGCAAATAAGCGCGCGCGGCCCGGGCGGTCACGGGGACTAGGGGGCGTCTCCAGCGAGGCCGGGAGGCGTACTTCAACAGCGGTCGGCAGGCCTGTAAACCCTGGTAGCGTTCACGCTAGAAACCGTTCCATAGCCTGTCAACATGTGTTTCGTCATGAATAATTTACTGTGGCGAACTAACAAAGCCTCACGTGCGCTATTGTGCTGGCCGGGCGAGTTCACTGGCGGTTGCCTGCCTGCCTGCCCGGTCGGCCGGCCCCGGACCCCGCGCCCCCGCCCCCGCCCCCGGCCCCCGCGCCGCCAGCAGGCCGCCGTGTCCGTGGTGATCACGGGCCCCTGCGGCCTGTCCGGCCGCATGAGTCACAACGGTGGACCTTCCCAGACCCGGCGGCAGGCCGCTAACCCGCACGATAACGAAAACATTTTTTACGACGTAACTAATTCATCCTATACGCACGAAAAAGCTTCGTGATCATGGAACGGGCCGCGCGGGCAGCTCCCATGGGCAACTCATGTACCACCATGCGCAGCCACGGGCCGGTGCGCGCCCCGGCGGCACCCCCGGGCCTGCCAGCTAGGTACCCGACAAGCCCTAGAACAGGCCGGTTGCGGAATCGACCACACTAGAACAGGCCGGTTGCGCAATCGGCATGTCCGGCCCCGCGCCTCCCGCGTCTAACGCGGCTCACGCGGCTCACGCGGCTCACGCGCACACCAGGCACCCGGCGTGCGTGGTGACCCGGAAGATGCCGCCGGGTCCGTTCGGAAGCATGGCCAGGACCCCGTCGACGAATTGCTCCGGGTCCGCGTGTGCCTGCGCCCGCGACATGCTCCGCACGTAGTCCGCGACCGGTTCCTGGCCGGGGATGCGCAGCTCGGCGGGGAAGTCATGCCTGGTCACGGACGTGAAGACGGTGCGGAGCAGCGCCTCGCCGTCCTCGAGCCTGATCCGCCCGAACAGGGACGCCGCGTCCGCGCCGCGTGCCGACGCGATGATCTCGCGGAGCTCCCGCATGTGGTCGGCGCCGTTCAGGCCGACGACCACCCGGCCGCCAGGCCGGGTGACGCGGCGCAGCTCGCGGACCGCCCGCACCGGGTCCGGCACGTGGTAGAGCATGTGCATGGCGAGCGTCAGATCCGCCGCGCCGTCCCGCAGCGGCAGCGCGCTGGCGTCGCCGGCGAGCAGCGCGACGGTACGCGCCCGCCCGCGGGCCGCCGATAGCATGCCGAACGACAAGTCCGCGCCGATCACCCGTCGGCCGAACCCTCGCCGGGCGAGTTCGGCCAGGTAGGCGCCATTACCGCAGCCGACGTCCGCCACCGTCTCACCGGCGGTCGGCGCCGCCAGATCGAGCACCCGCGCGGGCAAGTCGATCCCCGGGTGCTGGTAGGCGTAGATCGACTGGCGGGCCGCCAGGTTGGCGTCGGTCCGGTACTGCATGTCCCGCAGGAAAGCCCGGTCCGCCCACAGGTCGGCCGGCCCGCCCGGATAAACCGGGTCAGCCACCGGGCCGGCGGAGCCGCCCGCGATCTCATACGACCACAGCTCGCTATGGATGCCTACCGGCGCCGGCGCCTCGCCTCCTGCCCGTTCGGCGGCCGACCGGTGCCCGTGCCCGAACGCGGGGGAGTTCAGCCACGCCTTGAACGACTCCTCGTCCCGCCACCGGGTCACCACGAGCCAGGTGGTCCGCTCGTCGGTGGGCTTGAGCAGCTCGAACCCCTCGAACCCGTCCTGGTTGTCGACCGCGCCCGCGCGGGCGGCGAACCGGCGCGCCAGTTCGTCCCCGCTGCCGGCCGGCACGGTGATGGCGTTGATCTTCACGACAGTCATGTGTCCGATCATGCCAGGCGGCTCGCTCCCCGCGGTCACCTCACCGCCGCTACGGCGGAGTCGGCAGGGCGGGAGCCCGCTCCACGCCCGGGCGGGAGATGGTCAGGAGTGGCCGATGTCGCCGGGCTTGAGCATCGGCGGTGAGCCGAGGTCGGCGAGCAGGTTTTTGTGCCAGACCATGATCGTGAACGCCTCGAAGCGGTACGTGCGCGCGGGCGGCCCGGCGAGCGCGAGGATCTCGCGGCGCGGGATGAGGTCCGCCCACCCGTCGGCGGTGCCGGTGACCACGAAGTTCGCGTAATGGATCCGCGGGTTGTACCAGGAGATCGTCGACTGGTACACCCGCAGCACGCCGCCGGACGGCAGCCAAGCCACCGACAGCAGCCGCACACTGCCGCCGCTGTCCAGCGTGGTGACGTTGTCCTCGGTGTAGGTGCCGAGTCCCGTGCTCAGATGATGCGCCGAGAGCCAGCCGGCCAGCGCCTGCTCGGGGTTGCTCGCCTGCGGCTGCGCCACCCCGTACCCGAGCGCGGCCAGATAGCAGCAGCCGGCAAGAGCGAGCAAAGGCACGAGCCGGGCCCGCAGCAGCGGGGCGGCCAGCAGCCGGCCCGCGAGCACCGCGCCGAACGGCAGCACCGCCGCGATCTCACGCGTGTCGAATAGGTCACCGGGTATGATACTCGGTATATAGCTGCCCAGGCTGACGACGACCCCGGCGGCGAGCACCGCGGTAAGCAGGCCGTCGGCCGCGAAGAAGCCCCGGACCGCCAGGACGAACCCGGCAAGAGCGAGGGCCAGCCCGATCATGTGCAGCCACGCGAACGCCGTCTGCGCGCCCGGCGGCGATCCCACCACGTCGGCGCCGAACAAGTTCAGCACTCCCTGGACGGTCAGCCACAGGTGCGCGGGCAGTTGCGACCGCGGGGCGAGGCCGCTCTCCACCGGCATCAGCGCGAACCCGCCGAGGCGGCTGACCAGCCGAACCGCCAGCTCGCCGGCCGCGGCTCCAAGAGCGGCCGCCGCGACCAGGGAGAGCTCGAACCACTGGCCGGCGATCCGCTCCCGGCGCGGCGCGGCCGCCCGCCGCGTCACCGCCCACAGCGCGCGCAGGCCCCCGGCCGCGGCGAGCGGCAGCGCGGCGTCGATGATGGCCACCTCGTCGGCGGCGATGACCAGGGCGAGCAGCACCCCGATGGCCACCGGGGTATACCAGCGGCGCGGTGCCCGGTCGAGCACGAGGAAGATCACCAGGATCGGCACCTGGGTGCCAACGTGGTCCGGCTGGGACAGCAGCACGTGGATGCCGTTGCCGAGCTGCGGCGCGATCATGATCCCCGCGGCGATCAGCGCGCGGGTCCACCCTTCCCGGCCGGCCGCCCGGCCCTTGGCCAGCAGGCCGGCCAGGACGACCAGGAGCGTGTACGTGATCGCCGACGCGACGTGCACCACGCTGGGGTTGAGTCCGCGCGCCAGCTCGACAAGGACGTATTCCGGCAGCTCGGTGGTGTAGAACGACACGTCGGTGAGCATCCAGCCGCGCAGCAGCCAGTTGCCGTGCAGCATGTCCCAGGCTTCGAGGGAGTTCGACGCCCCGTCCGAGCCGACCGGGAACGTCCCGGACAGCCGGACGTAACACAGGAAGAGGATGACGCCGGCCGCGACGATCCCGGCTGGCCACATCCAGCGGGGCCGGCGGCGTGGTGACGCGGCCGGACGCGCACGCGCTCCGCGACGGGAGGTGATCGGTTCGGCCACCCCCAAAAGCTAGCCCATAGCTGGTAATCTCGCCGGGCGATGTTCGGCTGCCCGACCACGACCGCCAGGGCGGAAAATCATGATGGTGTCAGGTCTGCAATCAGCGGACGCTCCTTCGCGTGCCGGACCCTCGTCCGGGTGGCGAGAGCGCCTGCTGACGCCAGCGGTGTTCTTGGCGGCGGGCCTCGCGTTGTTCGCCGCCTACTTGCGGCAGTCGCAGACGCTGCCGGTCGAGTCAGACGGGGCCTCGCAGGCGCTTCAGGCGTGGGACATGCTGCACGGCAATCCGCTACTGCGAGGCTGGCTGCTCACCGACGTCTCGTTCTATACGACAGAACTGCCGCAGTACATGCTCGTCGAACTGCTGCACGGGCTGAACAGCGACGTCGTTTACATCTCAGCGGCCATGACATACACCCTCGTGGTGCTACTCGCCGCACTGCTGGCGAAGGGCACGGCGGCGGGACATGAGGGCATGCTCCGGGCGCTGATGGCGGCTGGAATCATGCTGGCGCCTTCGCTTGGGCTGGCGACCTATGCGCTGATCGCCAATCCCGATCACACGGGCACGCAGGTTCCGCTGCTGCTCATCTGGCTGGTGCTGGACCGCGCTCGGCCGGGCTGGCGGCCCGTTGTGGCGGTCGCGGTGCTGCTCGCCTGGGCGCAGATCGCCGATGCTCTGGTGTTTTACGAGGGTGCGCTGCCGCTTGCCGTGGCGTGCGTCATGCGCATCTACCGCAGGCGCGGCCCGCTACGAGAGCACTGGTACGAACTGTCCCTGATCGCGGGGGCGGTCGCCGCGACTGGCGTTGCGACGCTGGCCCTGAAGCTGATCCACGTGGCCGGCGGGTTCAGCGTCAGGGCCCCGGGCGGGACGTTCGCCTATGTCGATACCCTGTACTCGAACGTGTGGGTTACCGCGGAAAGCGTGCTGCAGCTGTACGGCGCCGATTTCTCCGGCCATGTCATCGGGATCGGTGCCGCAGTACCGCTGGTTCACCTAGTTGGAGTCCTCTTCGCCGCGTGGGCCTGGGCGCACGCCATCCGGCACTTCTTCGCCAGCGAACTTATGGTGCAGGTGCTCGCGGTGGCCGCGACGGTGTTGCTGATCGCTTACATGGTTCGCGGGAACCCCATCCTCACCGGCAGCCCGCACGAGATCGCCGGAGTACTTCCCATCGGGGCCGTGCTGGCCGGACGGCTCCTGCCCGCGAGGCTGAGCAGCGCGGGCCTCGTCCCGACGTTGGCGCTGGTGCTCGCCTGCTACGCCGGGTTCCTCGCCTACAACGCCGCCCAGCCCGCAGCGTACAGTAACCGTGCCCAGATCGCGTCCTGGCTGGAAGCCAACCACCTGACGCACGGGCTCTCCGATTACTGGACCGCCAACTCCGTCACGCTGTACAGCGGCAACCGCGTCCAGGTCAGGCCGCCCGATCGCCCTGGTGCGGACAGTTCCTGGTATAACCCCGTCCACGACGCCCGCTTCTATCTCTTCCCGACGGCATGCCCTTCCCTTCAGGCCGCGGCACTCCGCTCGTGGCAGGACAGGGTGGAGGCAGCCTACGGCAAGCCGGCGGCAACGTACTCAGCGGCCGGATATCTCGTCATGGTGTGGCACAAGAATCTTCTCGCGGGTCAGCTGCCTCCCATCCCGCCGCCGACGGCCACGTGCGCCGAGGGATCGACGACCTACCTGAACTCCGCAGGCCGTCCGGGCTTCGGAGCTTAGTCTGGGACCGACAAAGAGAGTCCGAACTGCCCGGCCTCGTCCGTCCACCACGACCGCATCGCGAACCCGGCCGCCGCCAGTTCGGCCGCCACCCCGTCCCGACGGAACTTCGCCGATATCTCCGTCCGCATCTCCTCGCCCGCGGCGAAGGCCGCGGTGAGCCCGATGTCCCGCACGTGTACCTCCTGCGGAGAGACCGCGCGCAGCCGCATCTCGATCCACTCGTTGCCCGCGTCCCAGACCGCGACGTGCTCGAAGGCGTCCAGGTCGAAGTCGGCGCCGAGCTCGGCGTTGAGGACGGACAGCACGTTCTTGTTGAACGCGGCCGTCACCCCCGCGGCGTCGTCGTACGCGGCGACCAGGACCGCGGGGTCCTTGACCAGGTCCGTGCCGAGCAGGAACGTGTCGCCCGGGCGCAGCTCGGCCCGGACCCGCGCCAGGAACGCCGCGCGCTGGGCGGGCACCATGTTCCCGATGGTGGAGCCGAGGAAGGCGGCCAGCCGCGGGCCGCCGCCCTCGGCGGCCGGCAGGCCCAGGTGCTCCTCGAAGTCCGACACGACCGCGTGCACCTCCAGGCCCGGGTACTCCGCGGTGAGCGCGTCGGCGGCGAGCACCAGCGCCGTCTCGCTGACGTCCACCGGAACGTACGCCCGCAGCGTCCCCGCGTCCCGCAGCGCGCCGAGCAGCAGCCGGGTCTTCTCCGACGAGCCCGAGCCGAGCTCCACCAGGACGCGCGCGCCCGACGAAACGGCGATCTCGGCGGACACCGCCCGCAGGATCGAGCGCTCGGCGCGGGTGGGGTAGTACTCGGGGAGTTCGGTGATCTTCTCGAAGAGCGCGCTGCCCTGCGCGTCGTAGAACCACTTCGGCGGGAGCGACTTCGGCGTCGCGGACAGGCCCGCGAGCGCGTCGGCCCGCAAGGACGCGGCGCGGTAGTCCGGGGGCAGGCGGTGTTCGACGGTGATCAACGGATCCCTATCCCTTCGGTGATTGAGCTGAGCGGACGGACGGCGACCTCGGACGGCGCCGCGGTGAGCACCTGCCGGTCGGGGACCTCCGTCCAGCCGGGTTCGTCGTCGCCCGGTTCCGAGGCGACGGTCACGGCCCCGCCGGAACGCCGGTACCACAACGTGTCCCCGGCGGCGGTGGCCGCGATCGACTGCCCGTCGGTGAGCAAGAAGTTGAACCGGCGGGCCCCGCCGGCCTCCTCGATGCTGACGATGGTCGCGGCGAGCGCGAGGTCAGCGGCCATCCCGGCCCGCAGCCGCCCGAGCACGAGCGCCCACAAGAACGCCGAGTCGACCATGGCTTCCATATCCCCGAATACTCCGGGGGGTTGAAGGGGGGTCGTCCCCCCTAGGGCAGGCGGAGCAGAGCCATTTTCCCGAACGGAAGCGTGCTCCGCCCAAGAGCGCCATCCCTCGAGCACCCCGTTGTGGCTGAACAGCCAGGGGCCCGAACCGAAAGGCGCCGCGGCCGACTCGTCGGCCTGCGTGCCCGCGGTGGCGCCGCGTACCGCGGCGAGCACCGCGCCCGACCTGGTCACCCGGGCCAGGTCGGGCAGCGACGGGTCGCCCCAGATCGGCACCGCCCGCCGGTACCGGGCGGGAACCGGATCGCCGTCGGCGTACCAGCCGACCCCGAAACCGTCGGCGTTCACCGTGCCGTGCCGCTGCATCCGGGGCGCCCACGACTGCCGGTACAGCCCGTGCGGCGGGTCGGTGAGCAGCGTCCGCAGCGGCACCGGCGGGCCGATGTAAGCGAGATGCCGGCACATCAGCCCTCCGGGGCCGAGCGCGCGGTCCGGAAGCCCGCGAAGATCTGCCGTCTGATCGGGTAATCCCAGTTCCTGAACGTGCCGCGGCACGCGACCGGCGACACCCCGAACGCCCCGCCGCGCAGCACCTTGTACTCCGGGCCGAAGAACACCTCCGAGTACTCCTTATACGGCCACGCGGCGAATCCGGGGTACGGCAGGAAGTCCGAACTCGTCCACTCCCACACGTCGCCGATGAGCTGCCGGGCGCCGCACGGCGCCGCCCCGGCCGGGTAGGAGCCGGCCGGGGCCGGCCGCAGGTGCCGCTGGCCGAGGTTCGCGACATCCGGGGACGGGTCGGCGTCGCCCCACGGGTAGCGCCGGGACCGCCCGGTCGCCGGATCGTGCCGGGCCGCCTTCTCCCACTCGGCCTCGCTGGGCAGCCGCCGCCCGGCCCACCGCGCGTACGCGTCCGCCTCATACCAGCACACGTGCAACACCGGTTCGTTCGGAATAATGGGGGCCGTTACCCCGAACGACACCCGCACCCATTCGCCCTCCCAGCGCCAGAACAGGGGAGCGGTCAGCCCCGCGCGCCGCCGGTGCGCCCAGCCGTCCCCGGTCCACCAGCGCGGGTCGTCGTAGCCGCCGTCCGCGATGAACTCGGCGTACGCCGCGTTGGTCACCGGCGTGGTGTCGAGGTAGAACGCGGGTACGTGGACGACGTGCGCGGGCCGCTCGTTGTCCAGCGCCCAGGCCTCCGTCGAGGTGCCCATCGTGAACGGCCCGGCCGGCACGAGCACCTCGGCGGGCAGCGACGACGCGTCGGCCGGCGCGGGCGGCGGCGGGGGAGCGGACAGGACCGGCGGCCCGGCTCGCAGCTGGTGGGTGGCGAGCATGGTCTCGTCGTGCTGCGTCTCGTGCTGCGCGATCATCCCGAAGGCGAAGCCGCCGTCGGTGAGGCCGGTGCCTTCGAAGCGGACCTTTTCCAGCAGGTCCAGGACCCGGCCGCGGACCTCGTGGCCGTAGCCGCGGGCTTCTCCCGGGGCGAGCAGCGGCAGCGACGGCCGCTCGGCGCGCGGGTGCTCGAACGCGTCGTACAGCGGGTCGATCTCCGGGTGCATCGGCGTCCTGCCACCGACCTCCCGAAGCAGCCACAGCTCTTCCTGGTTGGCCACGTGCGCGAGATCCCAGACCAGCGGTGACATCAGGGGGGAGTGCTGTCTGACCAGGTCCGCCTCGTCCACGGCGGTCGTGAGCAGGGTGGTACGGCCCCGCGCCGCGATCAGTTCCGCCGCGATCCTCATCCGCAGGGCTCTGTCGTCTGGCGGGGGGACGACCCCCCGCGCCCCCCGATATGCTTCGGGCTCTTCGGTCACTTGACTTCCTCCAGTAGGTCGTCCGCTGGACATCGGTCTTTGCTCACGTACTTCTTGATGAAGGCGTCCACCGCGGCGAGGATGTCGCCTGGGGTGTCCTGCCGGGCGAGCGCGCCGCGCGCGGCCGCGAAGCACTGGCGGCTGGCCCTGGCGAGGTGGGAATCGTCCACGCCGTGACGGGCCGCGATCAGCCACGGGTCGGGGCCCGCCCTGGCGGCCGCCCAGAGGGGCGCGACGGCGGCCAGCGCCGCCTCGCCCGCCGTCGCGTCGGACAGCAGCGCGCTGGTCACGGCCGCGGGCACCACCCACCCGTCGCCCTGCTGCGCGTCGATCATGCGCAGCTCGAAGTGCCCGCGCGGCCGGACCGGCGGGAACAGCGTGGACAGGTGATAGGTGAGGTCCTCGGCCGTCGGCGCGCGCAGGTGCTGGCCGCCCTCGAGCACGCCGCCCCGCACCCAGTCCCGCATCGTCAGCCCGGGTGGCGCGGACCAGTCGTCGGATCCGTCCGAACGGACGCACATGACCCTGGCGTCCAGCGCGTACGCGGCCCACGCGGCGCGCGGGTCGCCGCCGGAGCGGCCGTCCAGCACCGGCGGCCGGGTCCGGCCGGGATCCATGTGGGTCCAGGCCTGCTGCCGCGACGACACCCAGCCGGTCGGCTTGCCGTCGCGCAGCGGCGAGTTGGCGAACGCGGCCACGAGCACCGGCCCGATCGCGTGCAGCAGCCGCCACCGCTCGCGGTAGCCGGAAGGGCCGTCGTCGTCCTCGCCCGCGTCCAGGCACACCTGGACCGAGGCCGTGGCGCCCATCATCTGGCGGCCCCACGGGCCGCCCCGGTCGAAGAAGGTCTCCATGGCCGCGTACCGCGGCGACTGCAGGATGCGACGGGGCGGGCGGAACGGGTCAAGCCCGAATCCCGCCAGCTCGAGCCCCGCGTCGGCGGCTGCCGCGCGCAGCACCGCGATGTCGGCGGCGGTGGTGCGCACGCATTCGGCGAGAGAGTCAGCGGGCAGCGAGCTGAGCTCAAGCTGCCCGCCTGGTTCGGTGGTAAGCAGGCCCCCGGACGGCAGCACGCCCGGGCGGTCGCTGGACGGAAGCCCCTGCGGGCCCATGTCGGCGCCGAAGGCCGTCACGGCCGCCGCGATCCGCTCCGCCGTCACCGGCAGGGCGGGATCACGCGCGTCGCGGACCAGCCACTCGAGTTCGACGCCGATCCGCCGCGGCGGCCCCGTCTTGAGGCAGATCCCGTGGATATGCTCGGCGGCCTGCTCTACTTTGATGACCGTCATGGCGGCACCATAACCCCGGCCACTGACAAAACCGGGCGGCGCGTGCCCGCACTGCCGCCCGGCGTGCCAAGATCCCCGGCTGGGTCACTGAAACGCATTTGTTACATGCCACTATCCCATACCCCGTTTCCCGGTCCTGGTAGGCCCCCCTTGCTCCCGTATAGTCCGGCTTGTCCCTCCCGCGTTACACCAGGGTTGCCGCCAGGGTGTTCACGGGCGCGACGGGCCTGCCGCAGCGGCGATAGTGGAGGCATGACCGGACCGCAACTGCCCGGGCAGACCGTCGTGGTGATCGGCGGCAGCTCCGGCATGGGACTCGAAACAGCCCGCAAAGCACGCGCCGAAGGGGCCGACGTCATCCTCGCCGGCCGCGATCCCGAGAAGCTGAAGCACGCCGCCGACGAGGTCGGCGCGATCCAGACCGCGGCGTTCGACGCGACGGATCTGGGAGCTCTCGACCGGTTCTTCGGCGGCTTGCCGGAGCGGATCGACCACGTGATGGTCACGGCGGGAGGCCCGTACTACGCGCCCCTGGCCGACCTGGAGTACGAGCGGGCGGTCCGCGATTTCACCGAGCACCAGTGGCTGGCGATCGCGGTCGCGCAGCACGCCGTCGGACGGGTACGGCCCGGCGGCACGCTGCTGTTCATGGAGGGCACCGGCGGCCGGCGCCCGGGTCCTGGCATGGCGCTGTTCTGCGCGGCCACCGCCGCGCTGCCCGCGCTGATCGCGAACCTCGCGCTCGAGGCCGCGCCCGTCCGGGTCAACCTCCTCGCCGCGGGCTTCGTCGACACGCCGCTATCCGCGTCGCTGCTCGGCGGCGACCTCGACAAGCGCCGCGGGCAGCTCCGCGCCACGCTCCCGATCGGGCGCGTCGTCGGCCCGGCCGACGTCGCCGCGCTCGCGGTGCACATCATGATCAACACTGCCCTGACCGGCGCGACCTACGACATCGACGGCGGCGAGCAGCTGATCTCCGGGGAGTGAGCCCATGACAGGCAAGGTCGCGCTCATCACCGGCGCCTCCCAGGGCATCGGCGTCGGCCTGGTGGCCGGCTACCGGGGGAGAGACTGGTCGGTGGTAGCCACCGCTCGCAAGATGGGGCCGTCCGAGGACCCGGAGGTGCTCACCATCGACGGCGACATCGCCGTCCCCGCGACCGCCGAGCGTCTCGTCGGGGCGGCGCTGGACCGGTTCGGCCGGATCGACACGCTCGTCAACAACGCGGGCGTGTTCATCTCCAAGCCGTTCACCAGCTATACGGCCGAGGACTACGCCACGATCGTCGGGGTTAACCTCACCGGGTTCTTCTGGCTGACGCAGCGGGTCATCGCCGAGATGGCGACGCGCTACGGCGGCCACGTGGTCAACATCTCGGCCACGATCGCCGAGGTCGCGAACTCCAGCTCGCCGTCGGTCCTGGCCGCCCTGACCAAGGGCGGCCTCGCCGCCGCCACCAGGTCACTGGCCGTCGAGTACGCCTCCCGCGGCATCCGGGTCAACGCGGTCTCGCCGGGCATCATCCAGACGCCGATGCACTCGGCGGAAAGCTACGAGGGACTCGGCGACCAGCTTCCCCCGCTGCACCGTGTCGGCCAGGTCAGCGACGTCGTCGACGGCATCCTGTTCCTCGAGTCGTCGCCCTACATCACCGGCGAGATCCTGCACATCGACGGCGGCCAGACCGCCGGCCACTGAACGCCGGCCGCTGCCTAGGGCAGAACCGTTATGTGTCCGGGCGAGCCCTCCTCAACCCGCCCCACGACCGCGGCCAGCGCCCCGCGCCGCTCCAACTCCGCCCGCAGCACATCAGGAGAAGACGTCGCGAGCAGCAGCCCCCCCGAGGTCTGCGCGTCCTGCAATAGCACCGCCACGTCTCCAGGCACCCCAGGATCGACAGAAACCCACGGCTCAAGGTAAGCCATATTGTTCCGCGTCCCCCCGGACACATACCCCTCCGCGGTGAGCGACAGCGCCCCCGGCAGCAACGGCACCGCCGAGGCGTCGACCACCGCGCTGACACCAGAAGCCCGAAGCATCCGGTGCAAATGCCCGAGCAGCGAGAACCCGGTCACATCCGTGGCCGCGACCACCCCGGCCGCCAGCGCCGCCGCACTACCGGACGCGTTCAGCGTGGTCATCGACGCCACAGCCGCCGCGAGCACATCGTCCGGCGCCGCCCCGCGCTTATGCGCGGTAGCGACCACCCCGGTCCCGATCGCCTTGGTCAGCACCAGAACATCCCCCGGCCGCGCCGCGCTGATCGTCAGCACCCGCGACGGCGAGGCGAACCCCACGACGGCCATCCCGTACTTGGGCTCCGGGTCATCGATCGTGTGCCCGCCAACCACCAGGCACCCCGCCAGCGCGGCGACCGACGCCCCGCCGCGCAGCACCTCCGCCAGCAGCTCGAGCGGCAACGTCTCCCCAGGCCACGCGGTCAGGTTCAGCGCCAGCACCGGCCGCCCGCCCATCGCGTACACGTCGGAGAGCGCGTTGGCCGCCGCGATCCGCCCCCAGTCACGCGCGTCATCGACAATGGGCGTAAAGAAATCGGTGGTCAGCACCAGCGCGCGCTCGTCATCGAGCCGGAGCACCGCGGCGTCATCCCCCTCCGCGGCGCCGACAAGCAAGTCACCGCCGGCGGCCCCGAGCACGCCGCCCACAGCGCTGGACTCCAGGGAAACCATCAGTTTGTCCAGAGCAGACGGTGGTAGCTTGCACGCACAACCAGCGCCGTGGGACAACGAAGTAAGCCGGATCGAGGCAGGCTGGACAGTCACGCGGTCAACTCTAGCCGCGTCGTTGTGCCAGGATAAAAGTCAATGAAACTACCGTCCGTAAGGTTGCCGCACATCAGGCGGGGAAAGGCCGAGGAGCCGCCCGGCGTCGTCGGCGTCGCGCGGGTCGACCAGCGGACAAAGATCCTGGTCAAGCGGCTCGGCCAGGGGGATATCGCGATCATCGACCACGCCGACCTGGACCGGGTGAGCGCCGACGAGCTGATCGCCTGCCGGGTCGCCGCCGTCGTGAACGCGGCCAAGTCCATCACCGGCCGGTACCCGAACCTCGGACCCCAGCTCCTCCTGGACGCCGGCATCCCGCTAGTGGACGACGTGGGACGCGACGTCCTCACAAAAGTCAGCGAAGGGGACGTCGTCCGCCTCGACAGCGACCTTCTCTACGTAAACGACCACATCGTCGCCAAGGGAACAGTGCAGAACGAGGCCACCCTTGCCAAGGCCATGGACGAGGCCACCGCGGGCGTGCCCACCCAGATCGACTCCTTCGCCGCCAACACGCTGGAGTTCCTGCGGCAGGAGCACGGCCTGCTGACCAACGGCGTGCCGGCGCCCGGGCTCGCCACCAAGATGAACGGCAGGCACGTGCTCGTCGTGGTGCGCGGCTACCGCTACCGTGAGGACCTTCGCACCCTGCGGCCCTACATCAGGGAGTACAAGCCGGTGCTCGTCGCCGTGGACGGCGGCGCCGACGCGCTGCTGGAGGCGGGCTACCGGCCGCAGGTGATCATCGGCGACATGGACTCGGTCTCCGACGAGGCGCTCTGCTCGGGGGCCGAACTCGTCGTGCACGCCTACCCCGACGGCCGGGCGCCCGGCCTGGCCAGGCTGAACACGCTCGGGCTCGACGCCCTGCCGCTCCCGGCGGCGGGCATGAGCGAGGACGTGGCGCTGCTCCTCGCCGACGCCTGCGGCGCCAGCCTGATCGCGGTAGTCGGCACGCACTGGACCCTGGAGGAGTTCCTCGACAAGGGGCGCCCCGGCATGGCCAGCACGTTCCTCACCCACCTGCGGGTCGGCGGGAAGCTGGTGAACGCCCGGGGCGTGCATCAGCTCTACCAGAGCCGGATCTCCGGCTGGGCGCTGCTCGCACTGGTGCTCGCCGCCGCGTGCACCATCGTCGTCGCGGTGTACGAGTCGCCCACCGGGCCTATCCTCGGCAACTACTTCAGCGCCACCTGGCATTCCTTCTCCTACTGGTTCACCGGACTGTTCAAGTGATCGACTTCCGATATCACCTCGTCTCGATCGTCGCCGTCTTCCTGGCGCTCGCGATCGGCATCGTGCTCGGCTCCACCGAGCTGCAGGGCTATACGATCGACGGGCTCCGCGCATCCTCGGACGCGCTGAGCAGGGAGCTGTCCGGCGTCAGCGCGCAGCGCGACAGCTACCAGGCGGAGGCCAGCGCCCAGGACCAGTTCCTGCAGTCGGCCGAGCCCCGGCTGCTGGCCGGCCTGCTCGCGGGCGAGCGCGTCGTCATCGTGACCGAACCCGGCGCGCAGGGCTCGGTCGTGGACGGCGTCAAGCAGGCCGCCGCGTGGGCCGGCGCCACCGTCACCGGGGAGGTGGCGCTGCAGCCGAAGTTCAACGACATCAGTGGGGCCAACCAGTCCAGCCTGAACAGCATCAACAGCTCGGTCGCCGGGAACGACGGCGTCGTGCTGACCACGGGGACCGACCCGCAGACCGCCTACCAGCAGCAGGCGGCCCAGCTGATCTCCGACGCGATCCTGGAGAAGACCGCGACCGCGCAGGCCACGGCGAACCAGGCCAGCCTGACGCCGGCGACCGCGCAGGCGCTGCTGAGCGCGTACGCGCAGGACGGCTACCTGACCATCACCGGCACGCCGACCGACATGGCCACGCTCGCGGTCCTGGTCACCCCGCAGGACGCGCCCACGGACGGCCCGAACGACCCGGCCAACCAGGTACTGCTCGCGATCGCCCAGGAGTTCGCGGGCGCCAGCGCCGCGACCCTGGTCGCGGGCAGCACGGCGGGTTCGGCGCAGTCGGCGAGCGCGATGGCGGTGCTGCGGTCGAGCAGCGTCTCCGCGCAGGTGTCCAGCGTCGACGACGCCGACACGACGCTGGGCCAGATCACGGTCATCGAGGCGCTGGCGGCTCAGCTAGCGGGCGGCAAGCCGAACAGCTACGGTATCTCGGGTGCCTCCGCGGTGAGCCCCGTCCCGCTGCCGTCCCCGAGCGCGACGGCGACGGCGAGCGCGACACCGCAGCCGAATACGACCGGCAAGGCGACGGGCAAGACGACGGGAAAGGCCAGGAAGAAGAGATGAGACGGGCCCTCACGGCCGGCCTGACGGCGGTCGCGGCGCGCGCGGCCTACGCGGCGCTGACGAGATACCCGCCCGGCGGGGAGAAGACGTGGACCCGGACCAACCACCGCGGCGAGCCGGTGACGCTTCTGGAAGGCCCATCGGCTGCTCTGGGCGCGGTGGCGATTCAATTCATTGGTACCGAACGGAAGGTGGCGCCTCGCCAGGCCCAGGCCCTCGCCTTGGCCGGGGCCGGCGCCCTGGCGTTCGGCGTCTATGACGACCTGGCCGGCTCCGGCAAGCGGCGCGGCCTGCGCGGCCACCTCGGCGCGCTGGCGCGCGGCGAAGTGACGACCGGGGCGGTCAAGCTCGGCGGCATCGGCGCGACCGGCCTGGCGACTGGGATCCTCATCGGCGGCTCAGTGCCCGACATCGCGATCAACGCCGGCCTGGTCGCCGGCGGCGCGAACCTGCTCAACCTCTTCGATCTCCGCCCCGGCAGGGCGATCAAGGTAGCGGCCGCTTCCGCGGCGCTGATCGCCGGGGGCAGCGCCGCCACCGGGGGAGGAGCGGCCGGCCTCGTCGCCGTCGCCGCCCCGCTCGGCGCGGCGCTCGCGCTGGCGCCCGAGGACCTCGGCGAGCGGGCGATGCTCGGCGACGCGGGCGCCAACGCGCTGGGGGCCATGCTCGGCGCCGCCGCGGCGGTGTCCCTGCCGCGGCCCGCGCGCCTGGGGCTGCTCGCCGGGATCGTGGCGCTGACGGCCGCGTCAGAGAAGGTCAGTTTCACCAAGGTCATCGAGGCTACGCCGCCGCTGCGCTGGCTCGACATGCTGGGCCGCCGCCCGCAGCTCCGGGAGCCATGACCGCACCGGTAGCCGAGCGCGGGGGAGCTCGGCAGCGGAGCCGGAACATCGGGCGCGCGGCGGTGATGATCGGCGTCATTACCGTGCTCGCCCGGCTGGTCGGGTTCGGCCGCCAGGTGGTGTTCGCGCACACGGTTGGCACGACATGCCTGGGCACCGCCTACACCACCGCCAACATGGTGCCGAACATCATCTACGACATCGTCCTCGGCGGCGCCCTCTCGTCGGTCGTGGTCCCGGTGCTCGCCGGCCCGGCCTGCCGGGCCGGCGGTACCGGCGAGTCGGCCAGGCAGATCGCCTCGGCCCTGCTCACCTGGACGGTGGCGCTGCTCGTCCCGGTCAGCCTGATCGTGGTGGTGGCCGCGAGGCCGATCATCTCTGTCCTGCTCAGCGGCACGGGCGGCTGCCCGCGCGCCGAACTAGCCGGCGTCGGCACCCGGATGCTGATCGTCTTCGCCCCGCAGGTGCTGCTCTACGGGCTCGCCGTCGTGCTGTACGGGATCTTGCAGTCGCACCGCCGCTTCGGCGCGCCGGCGCTCGCCCCGCTGCTGTCCAGCCTGGTCGTGGTGGGCGCGTACGCCGGGTTCGGCGTGGTGGGCGGCGCGTACGTCAACCGGCTGCGGTCGCTGCCGCCGTCGGCCGAGTACCTGCTGTCCGGCGGGACGACGCTCGGCGTGCTCGCGCTCGTGCTCACCGCGGTGGTGCCGGCGTGGCGGCTGCATATGGGCATCCGGCCGTCGCTGCGGTTCCCCGCGGGGGTCGGCTCCCGGGTGCGGAAGCTGGCGATCGCCGGAGTGCTGACGCTGGTGGCGCAGGACGCCTCGGTCGCGGTGGTCATCGTGCTCGCCAACCGCTACGGGTCCAGCGGGGCGCTGGTCTTGTACGGATTCGCGTGGGCCGTGTTCGTGGTGCCCTACGCGGTCCTCGCGGTCCCCATCGCGACCAGCACCTTCCCGGAACTGTCCACCGCCTCCGGGGCCGGCCCCGACTCCGCCTCCCCGATTCAGTCCCGCGACTTCGACGCGACGGCGGCGGCCTCCACGCGGGCCGTCCTGCTGGCGTCGTGGCTGGGCGCGGCGGCGCTGGTGGGCGCGCGGGTGCCGCTCGCGCACGTCTTCGAGTCGCATTCGCGGGTGGCGGCGTCGGTCCTGGCCGTGTCGCTCGCCGCGTTCGCCCCCGCGCTGGTCGGCTACGGGCTTTCGGCCAACCTGTCCCGTGTGCTGTACGCGCGCGGGCAGAACAGGGCGCCCGCCGTGGCGATGAGCGCCGGCTGGCTGCTCGTGATCGTGGCGGACCTGCTGATCGTGCCGTTCGTGCCGCGCTATCGCGTGGTGCCCGCGCTCGGGATCGGCACCTCGATCGGCCTGACGGTCGCGGGCCTGGCGCTGCTCGTGCTGGTCGGCCGCAACCGGGGCGGCGCTGCGCTGGCCGGCGTTCCGCGGGCCTTCATCGCCGGGTTCGCCGGGTGCGCCGCGGCGGCGGCGGCCGGCTCAGCGGTCGCGGCACTGGTCCGCGTGTCCGGATTCTTCCCAAGCGTGGGTATTTCGGTGCTGGTGAGCGCCGTGGTGACGGTGGTGTTCGCCGCGGTCGTGCTCAGCCTCGACGGGAGAGACCTGCGCACTGCCTTCCGCCGCCTGCGCACCCGCGTCCCAGCCCCCGCGATCGAGCCGTGACGCCCGTCCCGCGGCCGCCTACGCCTCGGCGGGTCGCGTTTATCGTGGGCACCACGGCGGGCGGCACCGGGCGGCACGTTCGGATGCTGGCCGCCGGCTGCGCGGCGCGGGGGATCGCGGTCGAGGTGTTCGGGCCGTCGGCCGCCGAGACCGCGATCGGATTCGCGTCGGTGCCAGGGGTGGCATTCTCCCCGGTGGAGTTCGGCGACAGGCCGCGGCGCGGCGACCTCGGCGCCGTGCTGCGCCTGCGCCAGGCGCTAACCCCCGGGACGGCAGGCACGTGCCGCGGTTCGTCCCGGGCCGGCCAGGCCGCGCCGGACATCGTGCACGCGCATGGTCTGCGGGCCGGAGCGCTCACCGTGCTCGCGCTCGCTCGCCCCGCCGTTCGGCACCCGCCGATCGTGGTCACGGTGCACAACGCCCCGCCGTTCGGCGGGGGAAGGGCTGTACTGATCTACCGGGCACTAGAGCGGGTGGTCGCGCGCGGCGCCGACCTGGTCCTGTGCGTGTCGGGCGACCTCGAGGGGCGCATGCGCGACGCGGGTGCCCGGCGGGTGGCCCGCGCGGTCGTCCCCGCGCCCGCCACCATCACCCCCACAACGGCTGCCGCTCTCGACACAGTCATGACTCCCGCCGACGGCGACCGGCCGGTCGTGTTCGCCGCCGGCCGGCTCGCCGCGCAAAAGGGGTTCGCCACCCTCCTTGAAGCAGCCATCGCCTGGCGGGACCTGGCACCCAGGCCGCTGCTGGTGATCGCCGGGGATGGCCCGCTGTCCGCGGACCTGCGGGCGAAGGCGGCGGCGATAGGCGTTGACGCCCGCTTTCTCGGGCACCGTACCGACATCCCGGAACTGCTCGCCGCGGCCGCGGTATTTGTCCTGCCCAGCCGCTGGGAGGGGCAGCCGCTCGTGCTGCAGGAGGCACTGCGCGCGGGCGCGGCCATCGTCGCCACCCGCGTTGGCGGCATCCCCGACCTCACCGGTGACGACGGGGCGCTGCTCGTGCGGCCCCATGATCCCGCGCGCCTGGCGATCGCGGTCGCCGCGATCCTCGGCGACCCGGAACTGGCCGGCCTGCGGGCCGCGGCGCGGGCGCGCGCCGCGCTGCTCCCATCCGAGGACGACGCCGTCACCGCCGCCTTGGCCGCGTACGCCCGGGTTCTCCCGCGGTGAGATACTGGCGTGGTGCCGCTGATCCCCACCTGCCTGTGCCTGCTGACCCGCACCGGCGGTGGCGGCGAGCGCCAGGTCCTCCTCGGGCACAAGAAGACCGGGCTCGGCACCGGCAAGATCGTGGGGCTGGGCGGCCACGTCGAGCACTGCGAGGCGCCGGCTGAGGCGGCCGCCCGCGAGGTCAAGGAGGAGGCCCGCATCGACGTCACGCCGGCGGCCTTGCTCGACGTGGCGCACGTGACGTTCCTCTTCCCGGTATGCCCGCGCTGGGACATGGTCGTGTCCATCTTCACGAGCGCCGACTGGTCGGGCGAGGCCGCCGAGACCGCCGAGATCAGGCCCGAGTGGTTCCCGGTCGCGGACCTGCCGCTCGATCGCATGTGGGACGACGCGAAGTACTGGCTGCCGCGCATCCTCGCGGGCGAGCGCGTCCGGGCCACGTTCACCTACGCCGAGGACTGCGAGACCGTCGCCGAGGCCGCGGTCGGGCCGCTGACCGCCTAGAAATCCCAGCGGGCCTGAAGCCGGAGACAGCTGGCGCGATACTGACCCGCAAGGCCAGAGCGGATCTACGCCTAGGCACCGGGGCGTGATAGAGGTGGCAAAGTACCTGCTTCTGTCACGGCAGCCGCACTTCGGTACGTGAGCTGCCGGGATAGCCGCGGTCAGCGCACCGCCCCGGGCGGCAGGCCCGGCCGCGGCCCAGGCGCCCCGCGGGGCGCCATCCCCGGGCCGAAGCCGCGGCCATCCCGCAGCCCCGATAACGTGAAAGCTTTCCCGCCGCACCTGCCCAATGGCCGGACGAATGGTCGAATTGGCGGCTCGCCGATCTGCGCGAAGTCATGCTGCACGTGATCACGAGACGGCGTGCCACGCTGGCCACCTCGACGTGGTACGCGAGCTGATCGACGGCCGCAGGTGGATGGTCCTAACCTGACTGTCTGAGCTCGGCGAACTGGTGAAGGCGGCCACCTGCTTGGAAGGTGGCTTCACGCGGGGGTCAACCCACTGCTCTCCGTCGCGAGCCTTACGTGCTGTCCCTGTGCGAGGCCCACCTGGCCCAACTGCGTAGGGTCCTGCCCAAAGATGGAATCTGGGTTGTCGAGCAGTATCAACCGGATAGATCCGAAGTGGAGAACCCGCCGGATACCGCCCCTGGCTCTCCCATCGGGCGCGCGGCGGGCACGCTCCCGATGGGGTCCGGAGCGGAGCCCCGCTCTCACCCGGGTGATCGATGCCAACCGGACGGCAGGTCCTTCACCTGCTGCTTGGTGACGTTGAGCTGGATGCCGTTCTCGTCGACTCCCGTCACGGCGCCGATCGGGATCGCCACCACCTTGCGGCCGAACACGTGTCCCTCTCGGAGCAGCACGTGGGTCACCTGGTGGCTGCCAGGGTCCATGACGAGCCCCTGGAGTTGCCCGATGCCGCCATCGGTGGCATGGACGTGCTCGCCGCCGCGCACAGCCACCTCTCCGAACGGAAGGGTGTCCCAGGTGACAGACCGCGGCCAACCGGACCCGCGGCTCAGGTTGGGCACGCCCTCGAGCCCGCTGGGCTGCAGTACCGTCTTGGCGGCGGGGTCAAGATTCTCGAACTCCGCGATGGTGCAGCGGAGCCGGATCCCGCCGGTCGCAGCCTCGACTAGGGCGAGAGGAACAAGCTGACCTTGGTAATCCCGGTCGACCACGAGATGGGTGATAGCACGAGCGGCCGGGTCGACGACCACGCCGCTCACCTTGCCGCAGGCCCCATCGGTACAGCTGACGTCGGCTCCGATCGTGAACGGCATCGTCTCCGCCATAGCCACCTCCCTCGTTTCCTCGGACTTTAACGCGGGCTCACCCGCGTCACAGCCTTCGATTTGCAGGCCCGCGAACAACCGCACCTGGCCGAGCTAGCTCGACCTTCTGCAAACTACCGGCGCAGCCCTGTTCGCGGTCGAACGGCGCAGTTGGCGCGTGCGGCTGGCTGGTCAGGATGGCCGTAGGGTGTGTGGGCTGCTGTACGGCTCGATGATCGGGGGCGAGAACGCCGTCAACATCATGTTGACACGGGTCTGCGCCATCTGAGAGTCAGGCGCTGGACGGTCGCACTGATCTCTTGGATGCTTCCCCTTCTACTTGCCTCGCTCCTGATCAGGAATGCCTTCCGTAACCGTCCCGTCCGACCATCGGATTGTCAGCCTGCTTTGGTAGGCGGCGGATGGGCCGCCCTGGCGTGCCCGCGGCGGTGTTCCCGGCCTTACACCAGGCGGTCAGATCAGCACGGCCCGGTAGTTGAAGTCATCCTGGGGCAAGGCTTCATACGTAAAGGTGACTTGATCACCCGGCCTGATGCTGCCCGCTCCGTCGGTCGCGACTTCGGAGAAGTGGAACCAGCATCCGCCCGGAGTGTCTGCGGAGTCGATCACTCCTATGCCTCGGTCGTCGTTCCACTCTCGGACGGTCCCCTTGCTTGCCACGCTCCCAGTATGAGGGGTGGCGCTCCAAATCGCTCGGCTAGTTCGCGTAGCTCTCTGGCCGGTGTCGTGGCCAGAGAGCTCGATCAAGTCGCGGGTGACTGCGCGTGCTATGCGGTGTGTCCGGGCTTGCTCAGGGGTCAGCCGACGGCTAGATCGCGCTGATACCAGGTGCCTGGCTTACCGCCGAGCTCGGCCGGGTCGGCCGGGCCAACCGCGACGAACCCGGCCTTGGCTAGGACCTTCTGGGACGCGACGTTCTCGCGGGCGGTGGCTGCCTTGAATGTGCGCAGCCCGTGCCGCGCCGCCGCCAGCCGGCACAGCTCCTGGACGGTCGCGGTCGCCACGCCGCGGCCGGCGACGTGCCGCGCGACCCGGTAACCGAGTTCCGCGGTGCCGTCCTCGGCGAAGACCAGGTTGAACCGGCCCAGGACCGAGCCATCCTCGGCGACGAGCACGTAGAAGGCGCCGATGCCGGCCTCCTGCTCGGCCAGCAAGGCACTGTGCCGCTCGGCGAACTGGTCGTAGAACTCATCGCCCCGGTCGGAGACAAAGGCAGCGAAGTAGGCGCGGTTGGCCAGCTCGAAGGCCAGGACCGCCGGGGCATGGTCGGCTCGCAGGCGCTGCAACTCGGGCACCGCCCGACTCTACGCTCCCCGAAGCCAGTCGTCTGCGATGCGCATGGCGAGCCGCTCGACGAGGGGCCCGGCGTCGGCGATGCACCGGCGCACGTCGGGTTCGATGTCGGTCAGCGTGTAGGCGGCCGCGATGCCCGCCTCGCGCAGCTCGGCGGCCGACAGCGTGGACACGCCGGCCACGGCGACGACCGGCACCGCGGGATCGTGCCCGGCCGCGGCGCGGGCCACCCCCACCGGGGCCTTGCCGTGCAGCGACTGCGTGTCCAGGGAGCCTTCCCCGGTGATCACCAGCCGCGCGCCGTCGAGCTGCTGGCTGAACGACAGCATCTCCAGCAGCAGCTCGATGCCCGGCCGCAGCCGTGCCCCGAGGAACAGCAGCGCGGCGAAGCCGAGTCCGCCGGCGGCACCCGCCCCGGCGGCGTCCCGGGCGGTGCGGCCGCGCGCTTGTTCGGCGAGATCCGCCCACTTCTCCAGGCCCGCCTCGAGCAGCGTAACGTCGTCGGGGGAGGCCCCCTTCTGCGGCGCGTACACCCGCGCGGCGCCCGACGGGCCGAGCAGCGGATTGTCTACGTCGGACGCCACCAGGAACTCGATGCCGGACAGGTCGCGCATCCCGTCGAGATCGAGCTTGCTCAGCCGGGCCAGCGCCGCGCCGCCTGGCGGCAGCTCGAACCCGGACTCATCGGTGAACCGGGCGCCGAGCGCCTGCACCAGGCCCGCCCCGCCGTCCGTGGTGGCGACGCCGCCCAGTCCGAGCATGATCCGCTTGGCCCCCATCCGGGTGGCCGCGAGGATCAGTTCGCCGACGCCGCGGCTGGTCGCCGTCAGCGGCGCGAGCGAATCCGCGGTCAGCAGCGACAGCCCGCAGGCCTGCGCGGCTTCGATGACCGCCATGTCGTCGAGCAGCGCGAACGCGGCCGTGACCGGCCGCCCCGCCGGCCCGCGCACCCCCATCTCGATCCGGCGGTAGCCCGCCGCGACCGCCGCGTCGACCGTCCCGTCGCCGCCGTCGGCCACCGGCAGGGACACCACCTCGGCGCCGACGCCGGCCCGCGACAGGCCGACGGCCAGCCGCGCGGCGACTTCCGCCGCCGACAGGGTCCCCTTGAACTTGTCCGGTGCCACCAGAACGCGCTCCGCCATGCCCCGATTCAAACACGTCAATGGTGCCTTCGATGGGGAACGCCGAACGCGATCACGGTCCGACGAAACCGGCCACGGCGGCGAGGAAAGCCGTCAGATGCGGTGCGAACTCGGGGCGGGGCGCCTCCGGGCAGCCGGGCAGCTCCGCCGCGTTGGGCAGCAGGCGCAGCAGCGCGTCCACGGTACTCCGCCCGTGGAGGGGGTTCGGCGGCACCGAGGGAATGACCGCGACCGGTGTCGTGATCGTGCGGAGTTCGGTGTCCGTCGCGCTCGGCAGCGTCTCCGCGCCGAGCAGCGAGCCGAGGATCTGGGGTGCCGCGCCGCGCCGGGCGAGGCCGGAGCGGACCCGGGTGGCCAGGAACTGGTCGCCGAGCGCGGCGGGCCACGCCAGCACCATGCGCTCGGCCAGCGCGGGATAGTCCAGGACCAGCCGTACCGCCACAGCGCAGCCGAAGGACCCGCCGACCACGGTCACCGGTCCCGGGGGCAGCGCGCCTGAGACCGCCCCGCGCACGGCGGACGCCACATGGCCAGCCTCGTCCGCCCAGGACGAGGCCCGGTTCAGCCGGTCGGGCGCGACCACCGTGTGACCAAGCCTCTCCAGCCCGGCGACGATGCCGGGGCGCCGCCAGAACCAGTCGGCGTCAGTGTCCTCCCACAGCCCCCCGTGGATCAGCAGCAACGTCGCCATGACGCCATCACATCACGATTCAGCCAGCCTGGATGCCGCCTGAGTCCGGCTTCTCTCGCCGGGTGCTCAGCTGACGGTGATGGCGTGCTCGGGGCAGTTAGCGGCCGCGTCGCGGACGGCCTCCTCGAACCCGGCCGGAACCTCGGGATCCCGCACCACGCTGTATCCGTCGTCGGTCAGGTCGAAGACCTCCGGGCAGAACGTGCAGCACACCCCGTGCCCCCGGCACCGGTCCTCGTCCACCGCGACCTTCACGGGGCCGCCGCCGAGGCCACGGTGAACTCGAGGTTGAGCCGGGTCAGGCCGCGGAGGATGAAGGTCGGCAGGTACCGGTACCTGCGGGCGTCGGCGGGGCCGTGCTCGCGCTCGCTGATCCTGATGCCGGTGGTGCGGTCCAGCAGGCGTTCGATGGCCACGCGGGCCTCGGCGCGGGCGAGCGGCGCGCCGGGGCACGTGTGGATACCGCGGCCGAACGCGAGGTGGTGACGGGCGTTCGGGCGCTGCGGATCGAACGTCGCCGGATCGGGGAAGCGGCGGGGATCGCGGTTGGCGGCCCCGTTCAGCAGCATCACCGTCGTGCCGGCGGGCAGGTCGACGCCGCCGACGGTGACCGGGACGCGGGAGAGCCTGAAGTCGCCCTTCACCGGGCTTTCGGCGCGCAGCGTCTCCTCGATGAAGTTGGGCACAACCTCCCGCCCGTCCCGTAGCTGCCGCTGGACGTCGGGCCGCTCGGCGATGATCTTCAGCGCGGAGCTGAGCAGCCGGACGGTGGTCTCCTGGCCGGCCGAGAACAGGTTGGCTGCCACGTGCACGACGTCGGCGACCTCCGGCACCGTGCCGTCGGGGAACGTGGCGGTGGCCAGCCCGGTCAGCACATCGCCGCGGGGCTCTCGGCGGCGGTCTTCGATGTAGCCGGAGAAGCGCTCGTACAGGAACTCCAGCGGGTTGTGCCCTAGCGTCTGCGCGCCGGTGCTGCCGATGGTGCCCGTCCGGGGCCGGCGGCCCTGGAGCGCGTCCCTGAAGTCCTCCCGGTCCTCCTCGGGGACACCAAGCAGGTCGGCGATGACCAGCAAGGTGAACGGGCCGGCGAAGCCGCTGATGAACTCCCCCTCGCCGTCGGCCAGGAAGTCGTCGAGCAGCCGGTCGGCGAGCTGCCACATGGCGGCTTCGTTCTCCTTGAGCCGCTTGGGCGTGATCAGCCGCATCAGCAGCCCGCGGTGCGCCGTGTGCGCGGGCGGGTCCAGGGTGGGGAGCTGGTCGTTGAACGGCAGCTCGTCGCGGTGCCGCTCGATCAGGTCGCTGACATCCTCGCCTTCCAGCGGAACCGGGAACCCGGGGAACGGACCGGTCACCGAGAGGCAGGAGGAGAACCGCGCGGGGTCATGGAACACCTCGACGGCCTCCTCATACCCGGTGACCATCACCACCCGGTAGTGCGGTTCGCGCACTACCGGGCACCGCTCGCGCAGCGCGTCGAAGTACGGGTACGGGTCCGTGACGAGCTCGTCCCCGCGGAAGAAGTCCATCGCCTGCCAGTCATCTGTCACGAGAACTATGTTCTCATAAAAGAGACGAGCTTTTCCGCATCAGCTCCCGACAAAAATCACGAGGCCGCGTCCCTGCCCGTGAACCATCCCGGCGTGACTACTACTACGTTGACTGATATATTGGCCGACGTATTAGGAGGGCGGATGGCCGTGAGCAGACGGGACGGCAGGGCCGGGCAGGACGTGCTGCGCCGGGTCGGCGAGGCGTCGGTGCTGATCTTGATCAGCCTCGCCGACGGGCCCAAGCACGGCTATGCGCTGATCCAGGACATCAAGGAGCTCGCCGGCGTCGAGCTCGGGCCCGGCACGCTCTACGGCGCGCTGGACCGGCTCGAGCGGCTCGGCCTGATCGAGCCGCTGCCCGCCGAGGACCGGCGTCATCCCTACCGCATCACCGCGCCGGGGGCGGCGGCGCTTCGCGTGCACCTCGATTCGCTTGAGCGAGTCAGCGCGGCCGGGCGGCTGCGGCTGCAGCTGGGGGGCATCTGATGGATGACCCCCGGGCGGCCCGGCTGGTCGAGACCGTGCTGCGGTGCTACCCGGCCCGCTGGCGGCGGCGGCACGGGGAGGAGGCCGCCGAGCTGGCTGCGCTGCTCATCAGGGACGGGACCCCGGCGCGCTCGATCGCCTGGAGCTATCTGGCGGGCGCAGCGCGGGAGTGGCTTACGCCGCGCCCCGGCCGGCGCCTGACCACGGTGGCCTGCGCGCTGCTGGCCGCGGCCTGCGCGCTGGGCGTCCCGGCGGGGCTGCTGGCCTCGGCGGGGCCGGCCAGGGCGGCCAGCACGAGCCAGCCGCGCGGACGCGCGCATTGCCGGCCTGGCCCGCCTGAGCCCGTCCCGGGCGTGATCCTCGCCATGGGCCGCCCGCAGGTGATCATCTGGGAAGCCGGGCATGACCGGTCCTGCTGACGCCGGTCCTGCCGACGCCGACCCTGCGGGGACCGGCCCGCGGCGGCGCCGGCGGTGGAGGCGGGTGCTGGCCGAGGCGGTCATCACGATCCTCGTGGCGGTGCTGCTGGCCGGCCTGGTGCGGACGTTCGTGTTCCAGACCTTCTGGATCCCCTCATCGTCCATGACCCCGACGCTCGGCGTGTACGACCGGATCCTGGTGCAGAAGGCGTTCTTCACCTGGCGTGACGTCCGCGAGGGCGACATCGTGGTGTTCAGCCACCCGCCGCTCGACCACTGCGGCGGCCCGCAGGAAGGCGACCTGGTCAAGCGCGTCATCGCGCTGCCGGGGCAGACGATCTATTCGTCGGGCAACAGCATCTACGTCAACGGGCGGCTGCTAGCCGAGCCATACCTTCCGCACGACGACCCGCTCGGGCCGCCGATACCGGACGCGAGCAGCCAGCACCCCTACCGGGTGCCGCCAGGCGAGTTCTACATGCTCGGCGACAACCGGGCGGACTCATGCGACAGCCGGTACTGGGGACCGATCCAGGGATCGAGCATCATCGGCAAGGTGGTGCTGGTGTGGTGGCACAATGACCACCCCGACTTCCGCAGGTTCTGATCCTGGTAGGTCGCTTCGCTCGTGAGGCGGCGCACGTGAGCGGGCCGGGGTCTGCCGGGGACCTCGATGCCGTTGGGAGTTTTCATGAGCTGGACGAGCTGGTCGAGGTCGGGTGAGCCAGGGCGGTAGTCGGCATAGCGTCCGGGGGCGCACTGGTAGCCGAGGACGTTCCACCCGGCTTCGTCGAAGTGCCACAGCAGGGACGGGGAGATGGCCGTGACGAGCGGGGTTACCGCTGCCTCGCAGTCCTGGGTGATGACCTTGCGGTGATCGGACGGCAGCCCTTTCACGAAGACCCGCCCGGCAGCGGTGTCGATGACGGCGGCGAGCGGGGAGTTCTGCCCGGCGGTCATGGCGCGGGCGGCGGTGACTGGGCCGGTGCGGGGCTCGCTCGCCTCCTTGAGCTCGTGCGTCCCGTCCGGCCGTCGTGATCAGGCGGCGCGCGGGAGTCGTTCGGCGCGCTCCTTGATGCCGAGCAGCATCTTGCGCTCCATGACCAGGCTGCCGGGTTCCATGACGTACTCGTACAGCAGCCTGGTCACGGCCGGGCCGCCCGGCGCCGCGATCCGGTTCCGGCTGATCAGCCTAGTGCCCGCGGCGGTCGGCACCAGCGCGAACGCCCACACCCAGCGCTCATCGTCGGACTGCACGACCAGAGCTCGTCCCGGTTCGAGCACCGCCACCCGCAGCGCTGGCCCCCGGGCGCCGAGCAGTTGGACGTCGCCGGCCTTGAGGTCCTGGAACTCCGGCAGGATCGTATCGGCGCTGTGCATGCCGAGGCCGAGGAGGTTCTCGATCCAGTCGTAGGTATAGGCGCCGCCCCGGCCCGGGCCCATCTGAACCAGCCACGGCCAGATCGCCTCGGGCGGCGCGTCCACCGATACCGCCCGCGTGGTCACGATCTCCGGCTTGGCGAGCAGTTCGTCGCCAGGCAGCGGCATCTCCGCCTCGTCACCGGTCGCACCCCAGGTCAGGCACCACCTCCGCCACCGCGGATAGGTGGCGACCTCGATCGCGGCGGCCGCCGCGACACCGCACGCGGCAGTCAGGCCAACTCGACGAATGAGCATTTCATTCACCCCTGGGACCACCCGACCACGCGCCGGACCGCCCAGCCAGAGTCGGAAGTCACCAGACTGCCGGAAGACCCGCATATGCCGATTGCGCAATCGACACACAGGATGCCGCCGTCAGCCCGCCGTCTCCGCCCACCGGCGCCGCACGCCGGCGAACCCCGCCTCCGTAAGCGCCCCGTGCAGCCGCAGGCGGGCGACCCCGCCGTCCGGGAACACGTCCAGCCGCACGTGCGTGACCGGTCGCGCGTCAGAGAGCCGGAACCGGTGCGGCGTGTCCGGCAGCAGCGCGGTCCTGGGGAGCAGCGGGAACCACGCCGAGGGATCCTCCAACCCGCAACATCCCAGCAAGGACGCCGCCCCGGGCGGATTCCCGATGTACCCGGACGTGTCGATCTCGGCCAGGGACACGACCGACTCACCCGTCAAGCGCACCACCAGCCACTCATTCCCCGGCTCCCGCCGCCGCCGGGTCTCCCAGCCGTCGCCCATCACCCGCGACAGCCCGGGTGACAGCACGTTCCGCGGCGACGAGTAGAACCGGTCGCTGCACGCGGCCACGTCGCCGCCGTTCTCCAAGGCGGCCACGTCGAACGTCAGCCCGGCCACCAGTGAGGGATCGCACACCACGGTCCCGTGCACCCGCAGCCGCGCCACCCCGCCGTCCGGGTAGATCCGCAGCCGCACGTGCGTGAACCGCTGCCCCGAGGACACCTCGAATACGTGCTGCGCGTCGCCCTTCAGCGGACTCCGCGCCACGAGCGGCACCCACTCGACCTCGTCCAAGGCAGCCGGATACCCGCCGGCGCGGCACCCCTCGACCGAACAAGCCGCCGGATAATTCCCCGTGAAGAACGCCGTGTCCACGACCACGGCGCGCACCACCCCCGGCGCCCCGAGCCGGACGATCACCCAGTCGTGCTCCCCGTCAGAGGGCAGCCCGCCAGACGAGCCGCGCCGCCGCCGTGTCTCCCACCCGTCGTATACCTGCCCCTTGTGCCCGTAGGTCCGCGGCGTGAACGACGGCGGCGCGGGATTGATCAGGTTCTCTTTCTCAGCGAAGAACTCGTCCGACGCGGCCACGACGGACCCGCGCAGCGCCCGCGACGCGAGATCCGGCAGCGCCAGCCCCCCGTCGTCAGCCAAGGCCGAGCGCCCCGCCGCCGCGCCGCAGCAGCCGCCCCCGCGGCTCGTCGTCGGGACTTACCTCGGCCCCGCCCAGCCACACCCGCGCGACCCGCCCGGTCAGCGTCCGCCCGTCGTACGGCGTCAGCGGGTGCTTGTGCAGCAGCTCAGCACCTCGCACGGTAAACGAGGCGTCCGGGTCGAACGCCACCAGGTCCGCGTCACACCCGGCCGCGATCCGCCCCTTGGACGGCAAGCCCGCCAGCGAGGCCGGAAACGACGACATCCACCGCGCGACGTCCGCGAGCGTATGCCCCCGCCGCCGCGCCACCGTCCAGACCGCGGGCAGCCCGATCTGCAGCGACGAGATCCCGCCCCATGCGGTCCGGAAGTCGCCGGCCTTCAAAGCGGGCGTGCACGGCGAGTGGTCGGACACGACGCAGTCGATGACCCCGGCGGCCAGCGCGCGCCACAGCGCTTCCCGGTTGGCCGCGTACCGGATCGGCGGGCAGCACTTGTACTGGGTGGCCCCGGCCGGGACCTCCTCGGCGGCGAAGAACAGGTAGTGCGGGCACGTCTCCGCCGACAGCGCGATCCCCGCGGCCTTGGCCGCCCCGGTCAGCGCCGCGCAGTCCCCGGCCGCGAGGTGCACGATGTGCGCCCGCGCCCCGGTCGCGGCGGCGGCGGACACGACGGTCTCGATCGCCCGGCGCTCGGCGACGGTCGGGCGGGACGCGACGAACGCGTCGTACCCCGGCCCGGCCGGCTCGTGCACCTCGGCCGGGTCCTCCGCGTGCACGATCATCGGCGCGCCCGAGTCGGCCAGCTCCTTCATCGCGGCCCGCAACTCCTCGCGCGAGAGCGGCGGGAACTCCGGGATACCGGAGTTGGCCAGGAAGCACTTGAACCCGACCACGCCCGCGTCCAGCATCGGCGCGAACTCGCCGAGGTTCCCGGGCACCGCGCCGCCCCAGAACGCCACGTCCGCCGCGCACTGCCCGGCCGCCGCCGCGGCCTTCTCCCGCAGCGCCGCCACGGACACCGTCGCCGGCACCGAGTTCAGCGGCATGTCGCAGATCGTCGTCACCCCGCCGGCCAGCGCCGCCCGCGTCGCGCTCGCGAAGCCCTCCCACTCGGTCCGCCCCGGCTCGTTCACGTGCACATGCGTATCCACGAGCCCGGGAAGAAGGGCAAGCTCGCCGAGATCCACGTCCGTAGTCGCGCCAAGCTGAGCGTCGTACTCCGCGACGGTTTCAATCCGATGATCCCGAACGAGAACGGCTGCCTCCCGCACCCCATCCGGCATCACCACGCGGGCCGACCGGATCACGAGGGTCTCAGCCATAGAGCCAGCCAAAGCTTGCGAAGCTGTCGGCCGGGTCAGCCGGCACGTACTCCAGCCCGACGCTCCCCGTATACCCCTGGGCGGCGAGCTGGGCGAACACCGGCTCGAAGTCGAGCGTCCCGGTGCCGGGGGAGCCCCGGCCCGGGACGTCCGCGAGTTGCACGTGCGCGATCCGGTCCCGGCAGGCGGCGAGCGTGACTGCCAAGTCTTCTCCCATCATGGCGAGGTGGTACAGGTCCGCGAGGAACGCGACGTTGGCCGCGGGCACCTTGTCGATCACCGCGATCGCGGCGGTGCTGGAGTTGACGGGGAACGCGGGCACGTCGATGGAGTTGATCGCCTCGACCAGGACGCGGGCGTCGGCCTTCTGCGCCGCGGCCGCGGCGAGCGTCAGGTTCTCGATCGCGACCGCGTCCTGCTCGGCCGGGTCGACGCCCTCCAGCCGGTTGCCGTATGCCGCGTTCAGCAGCGTGCATCCGGCGCGCCCGGCGATCTCGGCGCAGGCGGCGATGTTCTCCCGGAAGGCACCCGCCGCCGACGGGATCGAGACCAGGCCGCGTTCCCCGGCCGGCATGTCACCGGTGTGGAAGTTCAGGCTGACCAGCGCCACCCCCGCGTCCGCCAGCGCCCCGACGAACGCGTCCGCCTGCCGGTCCGAGGGCACCATCTCCTCCCACGGCCACCAGAACTCCACGGCGTCGAACCCGGCGGCCTTCGCCGCGGCCGGCCGGGCCAGCAGCGGGAGCTCGGTGAACAGGATGGAGCAGTTCACGTCGAACCGCAGGCCATGCGTTCGCACGAGGTCAGTCTCGCACGCCGCGGCGCTGGCTCACAGTGTGGCGAATCCCTCAGGCGCCTGCGGTCACGATCTGGTCGCCGAGCGCGCGGCGGGCTTTCTCCTCGTCGTCCACGCAGATCACGGCCAGGAACAGCTCCTCAGAGACGCGGACCGGCAGCAGCAGGTCGGCGTTGACGCCCGCGTCGGCCAGGCTGCGGAACGCCGCGGCGCCCGCGCCGGGCTGATTCTCCATCCGGACGGTCAGCGCCGGGCGCGTGGCGTACTCGAGCCCCGCGTCCGTCAGCGCCGCCTGCGCGCCCGCCTCATCGTCGGCGATGAACGCGACGGTGCCCTCGTCCCCGCTGGCTGTCGCGCACAAGACGAGGTTGACGTGGCTCTTGGCCATCGCCTCGCACAGCCGGGCAAGCTCACCGGGCCGATTCTCCAGCTCGACGGTGAAAACGCTCATCTCTGCCCCCTTCGTCGCGGGCACACCGCCGTATACCCGCGAGCCTATCCCGGCAGCAGCGCGAAGGCGCGCACGGGGACGGTGCCGAATCCCGCCACCCGCAGCGGGGCGGCGGTGAACCTGGCGCCGGCGGGCGGCAGCTGGTCCAGGCCCGTCAGATGCTCGACGACGGGAATGCCCGCGCCGAGCAGCGTCGTGTGCGCCGGGCGCTCGCCGTCGGCGATGTCGTCGATGTTGACCGCGTCGATGCCGACCAGCGCCGCGCCATGGTCTGCCAGCCAGACCGCGCCGTCCCTGGTGAGGAAGTGCGCGTCCGCGGCGTATTCCGGCGAGCCGAACCGAGCGTCGTCCCCGGTGTGCAGCAAGACGGCCGCGCCGCGCACGTCGAGCGCCGCCAGCGCGCCGGCGCCGATGCCCCGCCGGCGCGTGCCGGCCACCCGCGCCACGACGGCCGGCAGGTCCGCGGTGCGGTCAAGTGACATCGCGCTGAGGTCCGCGCCGTCGGCGTACCGGTGGAAGGGGGAGTCCAGGTAGGTCCCGGTGTTGCCGACCAGCGTGCGCCGGCCGATCGCGAACTCGGTGCCCGGCGCGTAGCGCTCGCGTGAGGCTTCCCTGGTCAGGAACGGGGTGATCTCGGGGCCGGGAAGCCCCGGGTAGGTGATCATCCCGGCCCTGATCACATGGCTGAGCTCGGCCAGCCGGCCGCGTCCGTCGCCCGGCCCGCGGCCGTGATCGGACGGCCCGCCCCGCGTCCCCTTGTGCGGTTCGGCGATGATCTCGACGTTGCTCAGCTCGAACCGAGTCGGTCATCAGCAGGCCGAGCGAGGCCACGAACAGGGCGGCGATCTCCGCCTCGCTGACCGCGCGCGCGGGAACGTCCACCCGGAACCCGCGCGCGGTGAGGTCGCCGCCGTTACTGAACCTGACGGTGGCGTCGAAGGACGCCCGGTACTCGGTCACGCACACCACTATTCCAGCCCTCACGCCGCCCGCGCCCGGCGTGGCAGACTGAGGGCGTGGGGGGAGCGCTGTGCCCCGTCTTGTGCGGACGGGACGATGAGCTGCGTGCGCTGCGGGACGCCCTCGCCCGGGCAGCGGTCGGCCAGGGTGGCCTCGTGTTCATCACGGGCGAGCCGGGCATCGGGAAGTCCCGGCTGGTCCGTGAGGTGACGGACTACGCCCGGGGCGCAGGGGCGCTGGCCGTCACCGGCCGGGCCGTGCCCGCCGGATCCGGCACGCCCTACCGGCCGCTCACCGAGGCGCTGCTGCAGACCCTGCGGGACCGGCCACCGCCGGCCGCGGGTGAGCTCGGGGCATGGCTGCCCGCGCTCCAGGCGATGCTGCCCGGCATCGGCGCGACCGAGCAGGGCGCGCACACCGTCGCCTCGCCGGTGGCCCGCGGCGAGGCGGTGATCCGGTTCATCCGCTGGCTCGGCGCCGGCTCGGGACTGGTAGTCACCCTTGAAGACCTGCACTGGGCGGACCCGGACACCCTGGCGGTTCTCGAGTACCTGGCCGACAACATCGGTGGCGAGCGCGTTCTGCTGCTCGCCACCAGCAGGGACGAGCCCGCCTCGGCCGCCGCCGCGCTCGCGCGCCGGCTGGCGGGCCGCCGCGCCGCCGCGAACCTGACGCTCGGCCGCCTGGCCGCGGACGACGTGGAGCGGATGGTGCGGCTGTGCGTGACCGGCGTCGGCGACGAGCTGGTGGTCCGGGCCCAGCTCACGGCCGACGGCGTGCCGTTCCTTGTCGAGGAGGTGCTGGCCTCACCCGGGGTGCCCGAGTCGTTCGCCGAGTCGGTCCGGGCGCGGCTGGCGGAATTCGGACCCGATGAGCGGCGCGTGCTCGAGGCCGCCGCGCTGCTCGGGCGGAGCTTCGACTGGCAACTGCTGGCGGCCGCCGCGGGCGCGGCGCCAAGCGAGGTGTCCGCGGCCCTGGAGCGCGCCGTCGCGAGCCAGCTGCTGACGGTTGACGCCGGGGTCTTCCGCTTCCGGCACGCGCTGACCCGGGAGGCCGTCGCCGCGGGGCTGCTGCCACCTGCCAGGCGCTCGCTCGCCGCCGCTGCGCTCGCCGCGGTCAACGCAGCCCACCCCGCCCTGGACCCGGCGTGGCGCGACATCGCCGCCGACCTGGCCGCGCAGTCCGGAGATACCGAACGTGCCGGACGCCTCCTCGTCCAGTCGGGCGAGGAGGCGCTGGACCGAGGCGCTCTCGCCACCGCCGCCGGGACCCTGCGGCGCGCCGTCGCCATCTTCGCCGATTCCGCCGCCCGGGCCAGCGCGGCAGGCCTGCTGCTTGGCTGCCTGGCCCTGGCGGGATACGCGGACGAGGCGCTGCGGGTGGGGGAGCGGCTGATCACGTCCGCCGCCGCGTCGAGCGGGGGCCCGTCTCCGGCTGACGTCCACGTCCAGCTGGCGCGGGTCGCGATCGAGGCCACCCGCTGGGCGGCCGCCAGCGCGCACCTCGAAGCCGCGAAGCGGCTGGACACTGCGGACCCGCGGGCGGGCCGGGGCGCGCACATCACGGTGCTCACCGCCGAACTGGCGCTCGTCGGCGACGACATCGGACAGGCCGGCCAGCTTGCCCGCACGGTCCTGCACGCGCCTGGTGCCAGCCCGGAGGTCCGCTGCCAGGCACTGGAAATCACCGGCCGGATCGCCCGGATCCATGACCTCGCCACCGCCCGGGAGGCCTTCGAACAAGCGCTGAGCATCGCCGAGGCGGAGAACATGCCGGTCTGGCGGCTGCGCGCGCTGCACGAACTCGGCACGATCGACATGTTCGACCACGGAGGAGCGGAGCTGCTGAGCCGGGCCCGCCGTACCGCCGCCGAACTCGGGGCGTTCAGCACCGCCGCCGTGCTCGACCTGCAGCTGACCGCCGTCTACGACTTCCGGTTCGACTTCGCCGAGTCCACCCGGCACGCCCGGCTCGCGCTCGCGGCCGCTGAGCGACTCGACATGACGGAGATCCGGGCGAAAGCCCTGCTCTTCCTCGCCGAGGCCCATGCGATGCGGCAGGAACTCGCGGACATGGAAGAGCGCCTGCGGCAGGCCAGCGCGCTCGTGCCGGCTGACCGCTTTATCGAGGCGCTCGCCTGGGGCGGCTGCCGCGGCATGTCCGCCCTGTTCCGCGCCGACCTGCCCGGGGCGATAGCCGCTTTCGACCGGGCCGGCGCCGTCTTGCGCACGCTGCCGCACGCCGAACCCGCGATGTTCCGCGCGGTCTGGCCGCTGGCACTCGCCGCGGCGGCCGACGGCAGGACGGCGGCCGTGCTGGCCGAAACCCGGCGCACCACTGTGACGGTGGCCCGGTTCAATCGCGGCGCGCTCGGGTACGCCGAGGCCGTGCTCGCCGGCCGGCGCGGCGACGGTGACCGGGCGGGCGTGCTCGCGGCCGCCGCGGATGCCGACCTAGGGGACGGCACGTACTGCCACCTTTCCCGGCTGCTGGCCGCCGGTCCCGCGCTCGCCGACGGCTGGGGCGAACCGGAACGCTGGCTGACGGCGGCCCGCGCCGATTTTGCCGCCAAGAGCTTCGATGGCCTCGCCGACTGGTGCCGGGCCCTGCTCTCGGCACCGGTTCCAGGCCGGCTGGCCAGGTTCTGCCTCACGCCGCGCGAGTCCGAGATCCTCGGACTGGTAGCCGCGGGCCTGGCCAACAAGGAGATCGCGGCCCGGCTGTGCCTGTCGCACCGCACCGTGGAAAAGCACGTCGAGAGCCTCCTGCGCAAGACCTGCGCCACGTCGCGCACGATGCTCGTCGCGGTCACCGGGCCGTGGCCGCACCAGTCGGCGAACGCTGTCACGTCAGCCGGCGGATACGTGGTTTCCCCGATGCCGCACGCGCCGCGGCGGCGGCACGATTCCTGCTAACGGCACGTGTGAGGAGG
The DNA here is from genome assembly GCA_963771985.1 of uncultured Actinomycetota bacterium. Taxonomy (GTDB): domain Bacteria; phylum Actinomycetota; class Actinomycetes; order Streptosporangiales; family Streptosporangiaceae; genus Trebonia. The sequence continues at coordinate 303,129 of CAVYVO010000002.1, forward strand.
ACACGAACATGACCCTGGAAGCGAAGAACCTCGACCAGCCCGACGACAAGCGCAGTTTCGCGCACGGCGAGCTGTTCATGGTGCGCGTCGCGGACAACACGATCGGCCGCGCGGTGTTCAACCCCGGCTGGCGCTGGTCCACCGACGTCAAGCCACTCGTCGGTACGAGCTCCTGCGAACTGGCGCACACCGCGGTCGTGATTTCCGGACGGATGCGCGTGCGGATGAACGACGGCACGGAGGCCGAGTTCGGCCCCGGCGACGCCCACTATGTCTCCCCGGGGCACGACGCCTGGGTGGTCGGCGAGGAGCCCCTGGTCGTCGTCGACTTCACCGCGCCCGCGCAGCTGGCCGGTCGCGGATCACGGGTGTCATGCCACGGGTGCGGCGTGGAGTTCCGGATCGGGCAGGGCGGCCAGGTCGATCACCTGATCGCCGCGGTGCGGCAGCACGCGAGCGGATCCCACGGGCACGAGCTCACGAGAGAGCACATCCTGTCAGAGCTGCAGCCTGCCTGACATGACAACCGGCGTCCGGCTGCAGCCGTCTCTCTACTATGCCGAACAGAGTAAGAGGTCTTCATCTAGGCAGCCTGCTGCCGGCCGGGCTCGCGGCCGTGCTGCTGGGATCCTTGCTCATGGCGGCGATGGTCCCGGCGGCGCACGCCGGCACGGCCGCGTCGCCGGCCGCCGCGGCGGTCGTCTGCACGTCGAAAGCCGACCCCGCGCTGGCTGCTCGCCTGGCCCGTGACATCAAGGCGGCCCTGCGCGGCCGTTCCTCCACGGTGGCCCTGTGGGTTGACGACCCACGGTACGGGCTCGTGTGCGCGCGCATCGGCGCGTCGCACTTCGACTCGGCCAGCACCGTGAAGGTGACCATCCTTGGCGCGCTGCTCCGCAAGGCGCAGGACTAGCACAGATACCTCACCAAGACCGAGGCGGCCCTGGCCCGGGCCATGATCACGGAGTCGGACAACGACGCCGCGTCCGACCTGTGGGCCGAGCTGGGGTACCCGTACCTGCGGCACTTCCTGAACCTCGCCGGGATGAAGCAGACCTCCCTGGGGCCCGGCGGCTACTGGGGCCTGACCCAGATCACCGCCCACGACGAAACGCTCCTGCTGCGGCTGCTGGTGACCCCTAACAAGGTCTTGAATGCCGCGTCGCGCGCCTACGCCCTCAGCCTGATGGCGCAGGTCATCCCCTCTCAGCGATGGGGCGTCCCGGCAGGCGCGCCGAAGAGCGTGACCGTGCACGTGAAGAACGGCTGGCTGCCCCGGGCCACGCACGTCTGGCGCATTCACAGCCTCGGCGTCTTCACCTGGCCCAAGGGCTGGTCCACCATCGTGGTCCTCACCGAGGACAACCCGACCATGGCGTACGGCGTCGACATCATCCAGGGCGTCGCCCGGGTCATCCACCGCGACCTCAACCCGTCGGCGAAGTCCGTCGTCCCGCCGTCCGTGCCCGATCCGTCCTGGGGTACGGCCGACGAGCAGATTCCGCCGCTGACGAGCATCCCTTAACCGGTGGCACCACGCTGGCCGCTGGCCGCTGGCCGCTGACCGCTGACCACTGGCCGAACGGCCATGCTCCGTCACGGCCGGGTGCCCGCGAGGGCGTCCGCGACGAACCGCGCCTTGGCGCCGGTATAGGCCTCGCGGTCGTCGGCGTGCTCCGCCTCCAGCAGCCGTTTGAGGGTCGCGTACCGTCTGGCCAGCTCGTCATCGCGGCGCAGCGCGTCCCGGAACGCGAGCTGCTGTGCCCAGCGCGGCTCACCGGACGTCATCACGTGCAGATGCGCGGCCCGGCGCTGCCCGCTGGCGTCCGGCTTGACGAAGAACCGCCGCCACGGCCGGCCGTCCAGGTCCGGCGGCACATAGCACCAGCCGTCGGCGGCCAGCAGTTCCCCGGCCTCCCGCACCACGGCGCCGGCGTCGCGCACCGCGGCCATCAGGTCGATGACCGGCTTGGCCGCGAGCCCTGGCACCGCCGTCGACCCGACATGCTCGACCCCCTCGGCCAGCCACGGCGCAAGCAGGTCCGCCAAGCGGACGCGCTCGGCCGCGCCGGCCTCGGCCCACCGAGGATCATACGGACGCACTTCAGCCTTCTCATGCGCCCACGCCGGCGCAGCCTCGCTCACGCGCTCCACACTAGCGCCGCACACTACTTCCCCCGCCGCGCCGCCCCTGCCCCCGCTGTGCCGCCTCCCTGCCACTTATGTGGCGCTGCCCACAGACCCCTGCGGCCTCTCCGGTCGCATGCGTCACGGTGGCAGCCTCCCCGGAGTGGGCGGCAGTACGCTCTCAGGCCGCGTCCGCTGCCACTATAACCATCCGTGACCGTCAAATACCAAGCCAAACAATTATTACGAAAGCATTTTTCACAGTGTAGAGAATTCGTTCTATAGCAACGAAATCTCTTCGTGATCATGGTCGACTATGCCTTGAAGGCCGCGGCATGGTATGCGAAACGGTCACGCTCTGTAACGGATCGCACGGGCAGTCTGCCGGCGAGCCTAGGCTTGCCGGGTGCTCTTCCCTGATGAGCTGGCACGCGGTCTTGCCGTGGTGGCCTACGATCCTCGCTGGCCCGGTGACTTCGCTGTGCTCGCCCGAGGGATCCACGGTGTGCTCGGGCGGGTGGCGGTACGGGTGAGCCACGTGGGATCCACATCCGTGCCGGGACTAGCCGCCAAAGACTGCATCGATGTCCAGGTCGAAGTCCTGGCCCTCAGAGGGCAGACGGGCGAGCAACATCCACGTGCTGGAGGCCGCAAGCGAAGCCGCGCGGCGCAAGCTGCTGTTCCGCGACTTCCTGCGGGCACACGGTATGGCCCGGGATGCCTGGAGCGACTTCAAGCAGCACCTGGCCGCGATGGCCGCCGACATCTACCAGTACGGTCAGGCCAAAGCCGGCCCAACGGAGATCCTGATGATCGCGGCTGAAAGCTGGGCGGCCCAGATCCAGTGGGAACCTCCATGGTCATCCCACGCTGCGTGCCGCGGAATGACGCCGGAATAGGCGGTAGCGCGGCCGTGTTGGCGCGGTCATGATGGAACAGGCGCAGTCGCCGGAAGACGTGCAGTTCTGGTTCGATCCATTGTGCCCGTGGGCCTGGATCACCTCCCGATGGATGCTGGAGGTGGAGAAGGTCCGGCCGGTGCATACCGACTGGCGGATCATGTCGCTGGCCTACCTCAACCTCATCCAGCACGAGGGCAAGGGTCTCAGCGAGGACTACCTGGAGCGGATGAGCAAGGCCTGGGGGCCGGTGCGGGTGTGCGCCGCGGCCGCCCAGCACAGCGGACCCGCCGTCCTCGGGCCGCTCTACACCGCCATCGGCACCCGCTTCCACAACCAGGGACGCCGGGAGGACCCCGCGGTGATTTCGGAGGCCCTGGCGGAGGCCGGCCTGCCGGAGTCGCTGGCGGACGCCGCCGAGACCACCGAGTTCGACCAGCTGATCAAGGATTCGCACCACGAGGCGTTCGACGACGTGGGCCTCGACGTGGGAACCCCCGTCATCCGCATCCGCGGCAAGGCCCTGTTCGGCCCGGTCATCACCCCGGCGCCGCGCGGCGAAGCCGCGGGGGAGCTGTGGGATGGCCTAGTGCTCGTCAGTAAGGCCGACGGCTTCTTCGAGCTCAAGCGCAGCCGGGACCGCAAGCCCTCGTTCGACTGAGGTCTCGTCACCGGCTGCCGCGGGCGGGTCGATCTGGTTGACGCCGGGCGGCAGGTGGCGGCCGAGGCGCAGTGCCGCCGCGGCGGCGATAAGGCAGGCCACGATCAGCACAGCGAACAGGCCAGTTCCCCAGTCGGCTAGCGCTGCCGACCCGCCGGCCGGGCCGAGGAGAAAGCCGGTGGTGAAGGCCAGGACGCCGAGTCCGTTGTACCGGCCCGCGGCCTCGGGCGGGGCGAGGTCGTTGATGATCGCCGGCAGCGTCGGGGAGAACAGGGTCTCCCCGATCGCGAAGATGACCATGGCGGTGACGAAAGCGGCCTCGGCCGCCGCGCCGCTGCCCAGGCGGCCACCGACGATGACAACTGCCCAGCTCGCCGCCCAGGCTGTTGCCGCCAGCGCCACGCCGGTGGTGCGGCGGCGACCCGTGAGCCACCGCAGGACGACGAGCTGCAGGACTACCACCGTCAGCGTGTCGGCCGCGAAGGCCAGGCCGAGGCCGTGCGTGCCGACGCCGCCGGGCCGGGTGGCGTACCCGGGGAAGCTGGACTGGAACTGGCCGAAGCTGACTGTCACGATGAGCGCGGTGAGCACCCAGACCCGCACGAAGGCCTTGTCCCGCAGCACTTGCCGGAAGCTGCCCTGCCGGGGCCGGGCCTCGGCGGGCTCGCTGACGCGCTGCGTCGGCAGCCGCAAGCGGGCGAGCACCGGGATGAACGCCAGGAACGAGCAGGCGTCGGCGAGGTACACCGCGGTGAAGGTGGCCGGATGAGTGACGCTGACCGCGGCCGCCGCGGCGAGAGCGCCAAGGCCGAGCCCGGCGTTGAACGAGGCGTGGCGGACCGAGAACACTGCTGAGCGGCCGGCCGGGCCTGCCACGCTGGCCAGCAGCGCGTCCTGGGCCGGCCAGATCACCGACACTCCCAGGCCGGCCAGGCAGGCCGCCGCGAACAGGCCGGCGGCGGATCCGGCTAGCGCCAGCGCGACCGACCCGGCGGCGGCGATCACCAGGCCGGCCATCACCGCCCGCCGCGGCGTCCACCGGTCGGCCAGCGCGCCGCCCAGAGGATTGCCGGCCAGCGAAGCCAGGGCGATGGAGGCGATTACCAGGCCGGCCGTGCCATAGCTGAGATGCCGCACCTGATGGGCGTAGACGAACAGGTACGGCAGTGTCAGGCCGCTGCCCACGGCGGAGACGAAGTCGCCGCCGAGCACCACCCACGCCGCCCGCGGCAGCGCCGGGATGAGTCCCGGACGGGTTCTTGATCCGCTCATGCCTGCCGCCCGCCGCGTTCTAGTGCCTCCGCGGCGGCCGCCCGGTGCGGGTGGCCGGGCGGGAGCCTGTCCGCCAGGATCGCCGCGGCGCGGGCGGTCAGCTCCGCCGCCTCGGCCTCCCGGCCCTGGCCCGCGACAGCCGCGGCCAGGTTCAGCAAGGTCAGGCCAACCTCGGCGTCCTCCGGCCCGAGGACAGTCGTGAGGATCTCCAGCGATCGGCGGCCCAGCGACTCGGCCTGCGCGAAGTCGCCCTGGTCACCGTGCAGGACAGCGAGGTTGGCGAGTGTCATGGCGACCTCGAAATGTTCGGGCCCGTAGCTGTCTTCGAACACCGTCAGGGCGCGGCGGTAGGACCGCTCCGCGTCATCGGAGCGCCCGGCGAGATGGTAGAGGGCGCCCAGAGCGTTCAGGTCGCCGGCGACGTCGGGGTGGCCAGAGCCGAGCGCTTCAGCCCGCAGGGCGGCGCCCCGTTCGGCCAGCGGGATCCCGGTGGCGGTGTCGCCCCGCGAATGAGCCAGGCCGCCGAGGTTGTGCAGCAGCCCGGCCTCGAGCAGCGGGTCCGGGTCGGCCAGGGCCGCCACGGCGGCCGCTGCCCGCCGGTAGGCGTCCTCCGCGGCGTCGAAGTCCGACGCGTACTTGTACACGATGCCCAGGGCGTTGGCCGCCGAGGCGACGGCCAGCGACGCTTCCCCCAAAGCCGCCGATACCCGGTCAAGCACGGCACGCAGCCGTGCCGCGGCCCCGGTGAAGTCCCCGGTCAGCCGCTCTAGCCCGGCCAGCCGTTCCTGCGCCTGGGACCAGACCATCAGGGTGTCGTCGTCCGCGTCCTCCGCCACGGCGTCGTCGAGGATGGCGATCGCCGCGGCGATCGTGGCCCTTGCGTCGTCGAAGCGGCCGAGGGCTTCTTCGATTTCCGCGTGCGCCACCAGGACGGCGGCCGCATCCAGTCCGCCGCGCAGCCCGGCAGCCTCCAGCGTGGCCAGTCCCTGGCTCGTGAGGCCTAGCGCCTCCGATGAGTTTCCCTCGTCCAGCGCGGCTAGCGCCTGATCTCGCAAGCCCAGCGCCTCATCAGCCGCGGCGCCGGGGGCTGTAGCCGGTTCGCAATCCATCATCGTGTCTCAGGTAGTGGCCCCCTGCCCGGCCGCTGAACGGCCAGGGCAGGGGACCGCCACCGTACTTTCCGGTCAGGCGCGGCCCGCGACGGCCCGGGAGTGGTTGCTGGTCAGGGCCCGGGCGACGGCCCGGGAGTGGTTGCTGGTCAGGGCCCGGACCGCAGCCCGGCGGATGTTCTGGCCTTCTCGTGCGCCCATGATGTTCTCCCGTCCTCTTCGAGGTCTGCTGGAATGTCCAGCCTCAGGTGACAGTCTGCCGGGAGCCCGGGGCACCGGCCACCAGATTGGTACCACTGCGGGCACGGTGGCTGGCACCACACCGGCCGCCGCTATCCGCCGAACTGCGACGTCCGTGATTCGTTGTAGCCGAGGGCGGCCATGCACTGGTATGTGCGCACGCCGCTGTCGTAGGCCGCCTCGTCGGGCGGGACCACCTGGATCATCCACTGGCCCCGCGGGATCAGCCGCGCGCGGCCCGCCCGGGAGCGGAGCATCACCGCGTACGAGCAGACGGCGCGCACGGCCGGGCTGGCCTGCACGGTGTTGACGTCGAAGGACGCCGCATCGGACGGCATGATCCCGATCGCGAACGTCTGCCATGTGTGCGGCCCTCTGCAGGGCAGGGCGCTGGGGGTGGAGACCACGCCGTTGATCTCATCCAGCCCATCCCAGCACTCCGGCGCCGCCGGGCAGCGCGCGCCCGCGCCCGCCACCGACGCCGCCGGGCAGTGGCTGATCGTCGTGGCGATCCCGAACGCGCCGATCGCCCCCGCCGCTCCTGTCCGCGCCGCCGTCCCGGCACTGCCCGCGGTCCCTGTGACGGCCGGGGCGCCGGGCTCGAGGAGGCGGACGCCGACGATCAGGGCAGCGAGCACCACGAGGACAAGGCCGCCGCCCGCGACCGCGGCCATGCCCCAGGGACGCCAGCGCTTAGTTGTGGCCGCGGCCAGCGCACTATGGTCCGATGGCTCTGTTTCCGCCCCGTGTCCCGTTGGCATGGAGCGGACCGCGGGCATGACCGTGGACGCCGGTGCCACGTCCGGCCGCCGAGCCACCGGGACAGGCCGCGGCGCCATGGTGGCGACCGGGGGCCGGGTCGGCTGTCCTAGGAGCGCCGCGAGCTCATCCCGGAGGGCGGCCGCGCTGGGCAGCCGCTGCGCCGGGTCGGCCGCCAGGCACTGGCGGAGGATGGCGAGCATCGCCGGCGGCACGCCGGGGATGTCATCGACCGGCTGTAGGTGCATCGCGAGGATCGTCATCACGCCTGGCGATCTCCCGTCGGCGGGGAACCGCGGCGGCCGGCCCGCCATCAGCGCGTACAGGGTGGCGGCCAGAGAGTAGATGTCCGCGGCCGGCGTGGGCTCCGCGGCGTCGAAGCTCTCTGGCGGCGCGTACGCCGGGGTCAGCGCCTCACGGGTCACCGACTGCTCGCCGCCCGCCGCGACGATCGAGGCCAGCCCGAAGTCTGACAGGCCTACGATGCCGTAGCGGTTGATCAGGATGTTCGCCGGCTTGATGTCGCGGTGCAAGATGCCTGACGCGTGTGCCGCGGCGAGCGCGTCGGCCAGGCCGACGCCGAGCTGGCAGACATGCATCGCGCTCATCGGGCCGTCGCGGCGCACCGCGTCGTTGAGCGAGCCGTCCGGGCACAGTTCCATCACCAGGTACGGCCGCCCGTCTCGCAGCATGCCCGCGTCGTATACGTCGATGACGTTCGGATGCCCGGACAGCCGCCCGGCCGCCGTTACCTCGCGGAAGAAGCGCCGCTGGTCGCGCTCGGTGTGCAGCACCCGGCTGTCCACCTTCACGGCCGTCTCGCGGCCCACCGCCACCTGCCAGGTCCGGTAGACGGTGGCGAAGCCGCCCGAGCCGAGGACCCCGGTAACGGTATGCCCGGGAATGTCTGGCGCCGCGATCACAGCGCCGCGACGGCCCGGGCCGGGTCGGCCTCCGGCGGCCCGCTTGGCTCCCAGCCGCCGTCCGAACGCGCGTACGGATACCAGCGCAGGTCACGACCGAGCCGCAGCTGCAGGCGGCCGGCGGTAACCCGGTTGCCCGCGACGCTTTCCGCGGCGCCCGTCTTCGAACGCAGCACGTTCCGCGCCGCCTTAAGCAGGTCGCCGGACTCCGGCTCTTCCGCGACCGGGTCCCATTCGCCGTGCAGCAGTTCAAGGCCGGCCAAGCCGCCGTGCCGCCAGGCAAGTGCCTGCCTGGCGAGTTCGCGGCCGCCGATCCCGGAGCGCGCGGCTATCGGCCCGAACGCCGGCGTGCCCAGCGCCCGGGCCGCCCTGCGCGCGAGATCCGCATCAGTACTGAGACCTAGCCCGGCGTCGGCGCTGAGTCCCACGGCCATCTCCCACGCCCTGGCAGCGGCGTCCGCCGCCAGCTCCAGCAGGTCGCTGCCCAGTCCCGCCCGCCAGGCCGGCGGATCCACCGGGAGAGCGGCGGGCTGCCCGGGATGTGCGGGCGGCAACGGCGGGGCCGGGATCTCCGCCCGCGGCACCGGCGCGTCGAAGGCCTCCCTGGCATCCACGCCCACGTCGTCGTGAGCAGCCCGCCCGGTGCCAGCCCGCGCGCCGGCGGCCGCGCCGGCACGCGCTTCGCCGGGCGCGCCGCGTCGCCGCGTCCGCACCCCGGCCAGCACTTGGTCGCGGGTGCGGCCACGCAGCAGCAACAGGACGAACGGGTCGGCGTCCAGCGCGTCGGCCACGAGGTAGCAGGCGGCCGCCGAGTGCTTACACGGGTCCGCGTCGTCCGGACAGCTGCACCGCGGGCCGATCTCCCCGCCGCCCGGCAGCAGGTCCAGCCCGGCGCCTGCCGCGTCTTCGGCGATCTCCGGAGGCAGCTCGCCGTCCAGCAGCGCCGCGGCGTGGCCGAGCCGGGCGGAGATCGCGGTGAGCACCCGGTCCCACTCCTCGTCGGTGAACCGCCGCACCCGGATCCGGACCTCGTACGGCTCCGTCTTACGGCCCTGCACCTGGGCCCGCGCCTCGCCCGGCGCCAGGGTCAGTTCGCCGACCGCCCCGCTGCGCGCGTAGTCCCGGCCCCGCGGCAGCCGGTTCGGGTCCAGCCGTGCCCGCTGCTCCAGCGCGTCCACCCATGCCTGGCCCCACCACGTGCGCCCGAATTCCGCGCTCACATCCCCGCTCATGAGGCGGCCCGCAAGCTGACGAGCTCGGTGAGCTCGCTGTCGGATAGCTCAGCGATCCAGCGCTCGCCGGAACCGATCACAGCGTCCGCGAGGTCGCGCTTTTTCTCCAGCAGCGCCGCGATCTTGTCCTCGAGGGTTCCCTCGGCGATCAGCCGGTGCACCTGCACCGGGCGGTCCTGGCCGATCCGGTATGCCCGGTCGGTCGCCTGATCCTCGACCGCCGGGTTCCACCACCGGTCGTAGTGCAGCACGTGTGTCGCCCTGGTCAGCGTCAGCCCGGTCCCGCCCGCCTTGAGCGACAGCAGGAACACCGGCACGGCGCCCGCCTGGAATTCCGCCACCATCTCCTCACGCCGCTGCACCGGGACGCCGCCGTGCAGGAACAGCGAGCGGATCCCGCGCGCGTCGAGATGCTGCTGCAACAGCGTCGCCATCTGCGTGTACTGGGTGAACACGAGCATCGACTCGCCGCCGGCCAAGATCACGTCCGTCAGTTCGTCGAACAAAGCCAGTTTTCCCGAACGGCCGGGTAGTGGCCCTGGCTGCTTCAGGTACTGCGCTGGGTGGTTGCAGATCTGCTTCAGGCCTGTCAGCAGCTTGAATACCAGCCCGGCACGCTCGATGCCCTCCGCGGTGGCGATCGCCTGCATCGTCTCCTGGACCATCGCCTCGTACAGCGTGACCTGTTCGGCGGTCAGCGGCACCAGCTGGTCGGTCTCGGTCTTGGGCGGCAGTTCGGGCGCGATACCGGGATCGGTCTTCCGCCGCCGCAGCAGGAACGGCCGTATCAGCGCGGCGAACCGCGCCGTGGCATCGGCGTCCCGGTACAGCTCGACCGGCCTGGCGATCCGGCGGGTGAACGCCTCCAGATGGCCGAGCAGCCCTGGCGTCGTCCAGTCCAGGATCGACCACAGCTCCGACAGCCTGTTCTCCACCGGCGTGCCAGTCAGCGCGACCCGCGCCGGAGCGGGGATGGCCCGCAGCTCGCGGGCGGTCCGCGAGAACGGGTTCTTCGCGTGCTGGGCTTCGTCGGCGACGACCAGGCCCCAGCCGGTCTCGGCGAGCCGCTCGCAGTCGCGCAGCACCACGCCATAGGTGACCAGGACTACCTCATCGACGGCCAGGTCCTCCAGGTGCCGCCCGCCGCCGTGGAACCGGCGGACCGGGACCTCCGGGGCGAACCGCCGGATCTCGCGCTCCCAGGTACCGAGCAAGGATGCCGGGCACACCACGAGCGTCGGTCCCGCCTTGAGGTCCCGCCGGTGCAGGTGCAGCGCGATGATCTGGATCGTCTTGCCCAGGCCCATGTCGTCGGCGAGGCAGCCGCCGAGCCCGGAATCGCACATCCCGGCCAGCCACGCCAGACCGCGCTGCTGGTACGGCCGCAGTGTCGCGTTGAGCCCAGGAGGTGACGGGACCGGCTCCGGCGCGGACCCGAGGCTCGCGATCCGCGCGGCGAGGTCGGCCAGCGGGCCTTCGGCGGCGACCCTGACGGTCTCGCCGTCGATCTCCGCTTCGCCAGAAAGCACCGCTCCGAGCGCCTCGGTGATGCGCATCCTGGTCCGCGGCGGACGGCGCAGCCGGTCGAGCAGCGCCGGGTCGAGGACCACCCAGCGGCCCCGCAGCCTGATCAGCGGCCGTTTCGCCGCCGCGAGGGCGGCAATCTCATCGGCGTCGAGCAGCGCGCCGTCGAGCGTGAGCTGCCAGCGGAATTCCAGCAGCGCCGCGAGCCCGAGCCCGGCTTCGGTCAGCCGCTCCGGGGCGGGCGTGACAGCGGCCCGCAGTTGCAGGCCGTCGTCGAGCATGCTGGACGGCCACATGACCTCGATGCCGGCGCCCGCCAGGGCCTCGGCCGCTGGGCCGAGCAGGCTGCTCAGCGCGTCGTCGTCTAGGTCGATCGCCGAAGGACTGGCCTGCTCGAGCACCTGAGCGAGCGGAGGCCATACCGATGCCCCGCGGCGCAGCGCGAGCAGCAGGTCTGTCTCCGCCTGCGGGCCGAACCTGGCGAGCACGGTCTCCGGCTGGCTCCACAGCGAGGCGGCGTCCACGATCAGGCTCGGGTCGCTGGCACTGCGCAGCTGCAGCACCAGCCGGAACGCCGGCGCGGGCGGTTCTTCGCCGGCTTCGTCTGCGGCCAGGTCCTCGTCCTCATCGAAGAACGTCTCCTCTGCCGGCGCCGCCGGGACCGCCTCGATCCGCAGGCTCAGCCGCGCGCCGGCGGACAGCCCGTCCGTGGTGTCCGCGAGCCAGTCCGCGAGGTCGCTGACGCCGGTCGGCTCCGTCGCGGCGAATGCCGCCGACGCCGTGGTCCTGGCCGCCGCCGGCGACCGGGCTATCGTGTCGGCGATCGCGTCCCACAGGTCGCGGACCAGCGCCTCGGGGGAGCGCAGCCGCATCGGGCGTGAGCCGGGGACCGCCAGCGCGTGCGCGGTCGGCGGGAACGCGGCGGCGAGTTCGCGCAGCCAGCTGAGATCGGACGGGTCGAGCGGCCCGGTCCGCCAGACATCCACGTCACCGGGACCGACCGTCGGCAGCAGTCGCCCGCGGGCGACCAAGCCGACCCCCGCCGCGGCGGCCGCGGCCCAGACCCGGACGCTGCGCCGCATGCTCAGGGCGTTCTCGGTGCTCAGCAGTAGCGGCAGTGCCTCGGCGACAGGGATGAGCTCGGCCGAAACCATCCGCTTGCGAATGCCGTAGGTGCCGCCAGGAAAGACCAGCTCGACCTTCGCGTTGCCGGGGACCGGATTTCCCGCGCCCTTTCCCCAGCAGGCGAACACCCCGCGCCGGGGAATCTCGTTCGGGAGGAAGACCAACTCACCATCCAGCACGCAACCGTACGATACCGGCCCGGCAGGCACCGCCGCCGGAACTTCCCCCGCGTGTCCCATTTTGATCGTGAACAGCCTCATCCGCCGGTGAGCCGGTCACGGCCATCCGCGGACTCCGGTTGGATGTAGGCATGGCAGACGCTCAGGTGACCGAGGTCAGGCGGCTGATCGACGGGTTGCGGCGCGACCGGCGGCAGCATCCGTACAGCGGGCGGCGGGAGTACTCCGAGCGGGCCCGGGCGGTGGCGGCCGCGATCAGCGAGATGATCGAGGCGGGCGGGGCCGCCGAGGCCGTGCCGCTGGCACGGCGTGCCGTGGAGCGCGTCACGGCGGCGCTGATGTACATGGACGATTCGTCGGGGATCGTCGGCGGTGACCTGCGCACGCTCACGGCCCTGCATGCGCGGGCGTGCCGTGCCGCGCCTCCGGACGCCGGGCGGCTGGCCGCCTGGCTGGTCGCGACGCGGCTGGACGGGCCGGGATGGCCGGATGTTGAGCTGGCGGAGTTCGCCGGTGCGTTGGGCGATGCTGGCCTGGCAGAGGTTGCCCGCCTCACGGAGGAACGCCGTGCCGCCGCGGATCTGGACTCGTGGGCGGCACGGGGGGTCAAGATTCTGCGCGAGCAGCTCGCCGCGGCATCCGGCGATGTCGACGCGCACGTCGCGGTGCTGGCCGAAGATCTGCGTAGCGCCCGCGGGTACAGCGAGATCGTCGCGGTCCTCCGCGACGCCGGCCGGGACGGCGACGCCGAGCGGTGGGCGCGCACGGGGCTTGCCGCCGAGCGTTCGGACCCGTGGGCCGGTGAACTGCGTGAGCAACTCGTCGGACTGCTGCTCGGCAGCGGACGCGGCGACGAAGCCGTCGCCATCTGCCGCGAAACGTTCGAGCGGCGCACGACCCACCAGGATTACCTCAGCCTCCGGCAGACGGCCGAACGCGCCGGGCAGTGGCCAGACCTCCGGGACTGGGCGCTGGACTTCCTGCGCGGCCGGGCGCGGACCGAAGCGTTCTATCTGCGCGAGCTGATCACCGTCCTCGTCCGTGATGACCTGCTCGACGAGGCGTGGACGACAGCCGTCGCCAGTCCAGGGCAGGTTTCCGAAGCACAGTGGCACGACCTGATCGGACTGCGGGAGAAGGACCACCCCGTGGACGTGATCCGCCCGTTCCAGAACCTGATCGAGCTCGGCCTGGAGCGCGCGAGCGACAAGTACCGGTACCCCAAGGCGATCAAGGCCCTGAAACGCCTCCGGGAGGACTACCTGCGGACCGGCGACGAGGCCGGCTTCGTCGCCTACCTTGACGATCTGCGCCAGCGCCAGCGGCGCAAGACGTCGTTCATCGCCAGGCTCAACGCGGCATTCACGATCAGTGGGGCGCCTGTCTGATGGCGATGGCGCCGTGTCGCGAAATGACCGGTAAACTACCAAAAGTGATCATATGGCTTCGCTAGGTGGTTGCGTTGGGGATCGATCGTCAGGGCGAGGACGGTACCGGGCCGGGCGCCGCTGACAGCCTCAGGTCCGCACCGCCCGACCTCCCCGATATCCCGAACGGTCCGGTCGCGCCTCCCGCCGCCCATGACTCCGCCGGGTCCCAGGAGCGCGCCGAGCGCTTCTCCGAGTACAAGGCGAAGGTCGAGGCCGAGTACCGCCGGGAGGCCGTCGACTGCGGCTGCGACCGCGTCCGCGAGGTCGAAGAGACCGTGGTCACCCCGGCCATGCTCCGCATCCAAGCCGAAGACCCCGACCGCACCCTGGCCGGCTTCGGCAACCGCCTGAAGGGCAAAGACCGCCTCGCCGAGAAGGAGAAGTACACGGCGGGGGTCTACGCGGACTGCGCACGTCTTGAGGCGGTCGGCTTCAAACCCTACGACCGCATCAGCTCGTGGGAGAACGACCAGTACAAAGGGATAAACAGTCGATGGCAAGAACCAAATTCCGGATTTCTGTTCGAAGTTCAGTTCCACACGCAGACCAGCTTTGAGGCCAAGGAGCTTACGCACACTGCCTATGAGAAGCTGCGCAGTACGCGGGCGCCGCCGAAGGACGAGCAGGCAAGGCTTGCCGAGTTCCAGCGTCAGGTAACCGCTCGCGTGCCGATCCCGCCTGGCGCGACGGAGATTCCGGACTACAGCTACAAGTAGGAGGACTCGATGCCGACGAAGATCACCTATTACGCGATGGTCGATGACTTCAGCAGCAGGGATGAGCCAGCGGGAGTCATGCGGCGCATCCAGGATGACGAAGGCCAGGATGACCAGGCATTCACCACCGCGTTGAAGTGGGAGCACACGGGAGCGCTGTATTCCTACGAGCGGGGCAACCGGGACAACGAACTCTACGAGATCAGCGAGGAAGAGGCAGACCGGATCGTGGAGCGAATCCGGCGTTCGGTAACCGGCGAACAGCCCTAAAATCCGAGGTGGGCGACCGCCATTACGAAGCCTGGAAGACCTCATCGAGGTGCCACTCGAGGAACTCGCCCTGCGGGCGGTCGGGCTTCCGGTCCGGCAGCGCGATCAGCTGGCCGGCCTTCGCGTAGAACTGTTCACCATTGCCGAACTCGTCGCGCAGCCGCGGGCTGACCCGCAGCCGGTAGGAGGGATCGACGGCCAGGTAGCCGCGGTCGAACATCGTGTGCACGTCGGATCGGAGCAGCAGTCCGTTGTCGAGGCGGTCCTCGCCGCCGTCGGACACCGGCCGGATATGAGCCGCCTGCAGTACCGGGCGGATCTTCGTCCCGGTAATGGCGCAGTGGCCGTGATACGCGCTCAGCACCACAGCCTTGAAGGCCTGCTGCGCGAGCCGGTAGGGCGCGAGCCGCGGATCGCCGAACACCGGTCCGGCGTCGTGCCACGGCTGGCTCAGGTCGATCTCCACGGCCTGGCCGAGGACAAGCTGCATGAGGTCGCCGAAATAGCCGGAAACCCGGTGATCGGCCATGTCATAACCCTTGCCCTGGACGATGCTCGGGGCAAAGCCCGGCGGCGGATCGTATGCCATATTCGCGGGAAAGAACGTGACGTTCCGGACAAAGACGCAGCCGATTTCCGGATCTTCGCCAGGTGCAATGGGTTCCCGCCGATAATGAGCGATGCGCGCCCGCATCTGTTCGAGGCTGCCCACTCCATTCGCCAGGCCGAACATCTGCCAGGCCTCCGATACGCGCAGCGCGGCGAAACCGCTGAAAAAGCCGCCGCCGACGACGCGGTTATGCGGCGCGTGGGTCTTAAAGAAGAATGGCTCGCCCGCGGTTAGCGCGCGAAACGCACCCCCGCCGCCCGGCCGCCAGAAGTTGACTTCCGCCTCGGAGATCTCGGGGCGGGCGGCGAGGAATCGGTACCACTCGTCATCGGTCACCCCTACGTAACCCCGCATGCCGATATTGTGCACCTATGGCAAGGGGGTGCGGGCACTGCCCTTAAGTATTGAGGGTTGTGTCCCATTCTGGGAGATTCGATTTTTCGATGGTGATCATGTAAGTGACGTCCTCGGTATGGCCGTCACGGCGTTCGGCGGCGGTCCTCCCGGATGTCCGCTGGCGTCCGGGCCGGTGGCGGGGCAGGGCGATGATCTCGGCAATCAGGCTGCTGAGCTGGTCTTCCGTGCTGGCGGGGCGGCGCCCGCAGTGCGGGCAGCAGGCATCGGCGGCGACGTGCTCGCGGATGAGGGCGAGCACGGGGGTGAACGGGATCAGCTTCGGGTCGGTGCCGGCCGCGGCGGCGGCGCGGGCTGCGGCCGTCGCGACCATGTTGTGGACCAGCAGCAGGATCCAGGCTTCCTGGCGGGCGAGTTCGGGAGACTGGCCGCGCAGCGGCCGCCGGGAGCCGCGGACGGTCTTCTTCAGGTGCAAGAACGCGATTTCGATTTGCCATCTCTCAGCATAGAGCGAGGCGATGTCGCGGGCGGGATAGTCCTCGTGGTCCAGCAGCGTGGTGATGACCCGGATCCGGGACGCCTTCCGCTTCCCGCCGCGGGTCTCGGTCATGACGAGGAAGGTGACCAGGCGAGCGATAGTGTCCGGGTGCCGAGGGGCGGCGTGGTTGCGGGACTCGCGGCGCCGCCGGGCGAGCATCCCGTCGGACTCGTGCAGGACGACCAGCTCAGAGCCGTCGGGCAGGACTTCGAGGGTCCTGGCGGGGATGCTCTTCGCGCTGTTCTTGACGCGCCAGGCCAGGTCAGCGCCGGCCGCGGAGAACCGGCAGAACCGGTCCATGGAGAAGAAGCCCCGGTCGGCGAGGTTCAGCATGCCGGGCCGGAAAGATCCTTCCAGCTTGTCGGCCAGGTCGTTCTCCCCGTCGTGATAGGAGCCGATTTCCGCCCCGATCCAGCGGCGGCTGGCGGTGCGGACGTGCGCGACGACCCGCAGCAGCGGCAGGCCGGCCTCCGACGAGGACCCGAACTCGCAGGCCAGCGCCGCGTTACGGGCCAGTTCCATCGTGGTGCCGTCCAGCGCGGTGACCTCCAGGCCCTTCCACAGCGCCGTGAGACCGAGATCCGCGTCGCCGCGCTCGGCGCCGAGCTCGAAGACCCGGCGGGCGGCCAGTTCGCCGAGCCGCTCCCTCGCCTGGGACAGGGCGCTGCCGGACGGGACCTCCCCGGGCCGGAACCGCAGGCCCGGCAGGCCGAACGCCTTCGCCAGCACCTGGTCATAGCCCTTCTCCGGGAACAGGCAGGCCACCAGGACGCAGATGAGGGTCATCTTCGCATCCAGCGCGGAGTGGTACCGGTGACGGCCCGGGGCCTCCCGCAGCGCCCGCGCGATCACGTCCTCGGCGAGCAGGGCCTCCAGCAGGCCCTCCCGGCTCAGCTCCGACAGCCGGTCCGCCCAGAATCCCGGGCCGGCCGCGACACGGGCCGCCGCCTTGTCCGGGATAAGGGCTTCAGGAGACGCGGAATCGATGGACGGCAGGTCAAGGGGCATGGCAAACTGGCCGGGCAACAAGGCTCCAGGTGAACGATGGTCTTCGCAAACCCGTTCCTACCAGGGGCCTTGTGCCTTTTCAGGAACTGCCGGGCTCCATCACGATGCCTCTATCAACCTGCAGCCATCCCGTTACCATCAGCCAGAAACCGGACACAAAGAGCCATAACCCCGGAAACTTAAGGGCAGTGGGGGTGCGGGTGACAACGACCGCGGAAGAGGCGATCCCGCGGGACGGAAGTCTGGTCGAGGTCCGCGGCCAGCGCTGGGTGGTGAGCGACGGTTCGCCGGGCAACGACGACAGCACGTTGCTGACCCTGCAAGGCGTAGAAGACGGCAGGTACGGCGAGAGCCTGCAGGTCATCTGGGAAGTCGAGCCCGGACGACGAGCCCTCCCCGCCGGGTCCCCGCCCGATGTCACGCAAACCGGTTTCGGCCCGCCCGAGCGGCTGGCCGCCTTCCTGGACGCGGTGCGCTTGTCGGCGATCACCTCCGCCGACGTGAAGACGCTGCAGGCTCCGCTCCGTTCGAGTGTCACCGTCGAGGAGTACCAGCTTGAGCCGGTCGCCCGGGCGATAGAGGCGCCGCGGGTGAACCTGCTGCTGGCCGACGACGTGGGCCTGGGGAAGACCATCGAGGCCGGCCTGGTCGCGCTGGAACTGCTGCTGCGGCACCGGGCGAAGCGGATCATGGTCGTGTGCCCGCCTGGACTGATGGTGAAGTGGCAGGACGAGATGGCCGAGAAGTTCGGCCTGAACTTCACGATCGTCGACTCCGCCCAGCTCAACCGGCTCAGGCGCAGCCACGGCAGCGCCGCGAATCCGTTCCGCGTCTACCCGTTGACGATCGTTTCGCTGTCCTGGCTGCGCGGCGCCATGGCCGAGCGGCTGCTCCACGAGGTCATCGAGGGCGGCGAAACAGACCGCGGCAAACGCCCGTTCGACCTGCTCATCCTGGACGAGGCGCACCATGTGGCGCCCGACGCCGCACAACGGCTACCCGGAGTCGTTCACCGCGCTGCTTAGGATCATCGACGACCTCCGGTTCGTCCGCGGCGTCGACCCCGACCCGGTGGCGCAACGCGAGACCGTCATCCGCCGGATGAAGAGCCAGATCACCGACGGCGACGGCAACCCTATGTTCGCCAAGCGAGACGCAAAAGCGATCACCGTCACGTACCCGGACAGCTACTGCTGAAGAAGCGGCTGTTCTCCTCGCCGCGTGCCTTCGCGCACACCGTCGGCGTCTACCTGGAAACCGTGCAGGCACGGAGCAAGACGGCGAAGGCTCATGACGACGAAGTCCCCGAATGGATGGAGGGGTTCTTCAACGACGTCGCGGCCTACGACGACGAGGAGTCGCGTGAGGCTGAAGATGATGCCACCGCTCGTTCGGGAAAAATACAGGCGGAGCTGACGGACACCTCCGAGCAGGAGATCAGCCTGCTCAAGCGCATGGAGGCCTGGGCCGCCAGATACGAGAATGCCCCGGACGCGAAGGCGCGGGAGTTGATCACTTACCTGCGGGCGGTGTGCCTGCCCGACGGACGGCACTGGACGAACGAGCGGGTCGTCGTGTTCACCGAGTACCGGGGCACACAGATCTGGCTGAAGGACCTGCTCGCGCAGGAAGGCATGGCGGGCGACCAGGTGCAGCTGCTGTTCGGCGGCATGGAGCCGCCGGCCCGACCTCATTAACGCATTCCTCGGCCAGACCGGACTCGCACTCGAACCGGAACCGCTGTAAATATTACAGTTGCCGTTTCACGGTGAGTGCCTGACATCTACTTCTTTAGTGACCGAGGGATCCGCGTTCACGGTTACGGCGCGTAGCGGTCGAGGCTGACGTCACGATCGGGACACAGGCTGGCGGCGGTGACACGCGAGACGGCCGTGGCTCGTTCCCTTGATTTTGTGGAAATACAAAACAACGAGGCCACGACCGCGATGGCCAGCATAGAGGATGCCGCAGAATGCGGGGAGCGGGCAGATGCGCTGGTCAGAGGGCTGCTGGCCAGGGTGATGAAGCAGCGGCGCACCCTCGCGACCGCAATGGACTACGTCCGCGGGCTGTCGCGGGAGACCAGGGCGAACGCGTGGGAGCTGGCGAGGAAGGCCGGGCACGAGGGGCCGCACCTGGTCCAGTCCCTGCTCGGCAGGCGGAAATGGCGGTGGGAACCGGTCCGGGCGGCGCTGCCGCAGCTCGCGCAGCAGGTACTGCCCGATGACCCGCACGACGAGATCGGCCCCGGACTCGCGCTCGACGAGACCGCTCACCTGCGGAAAGGGAAGTCGGCAGCGTGCGTGTCGCCGCAGCACGCCGGGGTGACCGGCCGGGTGGAGAACTGCGTGACCTGGGTGTTCACGGCGCTGGTCACCGCGTGCGGGCAGGCGTGGGTCGACTTCGACGTGTACATGCCGGACTGCTGGGCGAAAGACCCGCAGCGCAGGAAGAAGGCCGGGATCCCCGAGGCCCTCGCGTTCGCGCCCAAGCCGGAGCTGGCCCTGGAGCAGGTGAAGCGCCTGGTCGCGGGCGGGCTGCGGGTGCTGTGGGCAGCCGCCGACGAAGTGTACGGCCGGTCCGGCGGCTTCCGGGCCGGGCTGCGGGCGCTCGGCCTGTCCTACGTCGCCATCGTTCCCTGCGACACCATGATCACCTTCGCGCGGAACAAGGTCACCCGCGCTGACCAGGCTATCCACGAGGCGGTGTTCGAGCAGCGGTCCTGCGGGAACGGGGCGAAAGGCCCCCGCTACGCGGACTGGGCGCTGCTCGCCACGCAGGACCCCGAGGAGCTCCTGCTGATCCGCCGCCTCCCGGACCGGGAGAAGAACCAGTACACGTTCTACCTGTGCCATGCCGCCCAAGGCCGGCCCGCGACCCTGACCTACTTCCTCACCATCGCAGGCCGCAGGTGGCCAGTCGAAACCACTTTCAAAACGGGAAAGGACGCCTTCGGCTGGGACCAGACCCAGGCACTCACCTGGGACGCCCTCAACCGGCACACCGCCCTGACCGCCCTCGCCCAGCTCAGGGCCATCGCCATCCAGTCGTCCCTGTCCGGCGCCGTCGTCCTCCCGCCGGCCCCGGAATCCGTCCCGGACAGCCGCCGCGACCCGCAGCCGCCCGCAGTAACCGATGCCGGCCTGCGGTTCTCCACCGGAGACGCGCCGGTCCCCGCCACCGCCGGGCAGCCCTGCCCGCCCGGTATCCCCCCGATCGCCCTGTCACCGGCCGAGGCCTGCCTGATCGAGCGCCTCTCCCGCGAGTGGAAGGCAGGCCTGATCACCGCAGCCCGCCTCGCCTTCGAACTCCGCTGGTCAGCATGGCGGCGACGCCATCAGGCCCGCGCCCGCTGGCACCACTACAGCACTCGCCTCGCCGCACTGGCCGCCTGAAACGGGACGGCCGAAAGGAGGTCACGCTATGTAGCCCTGCCCGATGAATCATGCGCCACGCTGAGCCGCAGCGCGGTCACAGACCGAGAAACAGCAACTGTAATATAAAGATCAGACCTCGCCCTTCAACCCCTGTAATTAATTATAAAATTCTTGGTAGTCGATATAGTAGATTGGCGCCGTGGATAAGCCTGACATTTCCCTCGAAACGACTCCACAAAGGGGTTGGCCGTTTTACAGGCTTCCGGTCATCAGTAGATCGTGGGTCTGCCGCGGTCTGACGGCGGCGGCATGGGTGCTGGGCGCGGTCGTGGGATTCGGGGTATACCTGCGGTTGGCCCGGACGCTGGCTGTCAACTCGGATGGCGCTTCGCAGGCGTTGCAGGCGTGGGACATGCTGCATGGCAACGTGCTGCTGCACGGCTGGACGGTGAGTGACGTCAGCTTCTACACCACCGAGTTGCCGGAGTACATGCTGGTGGAACTGGTCCGCGGGCTTAACCAGGATGTGGTGCACGTGGCCGCTGCCCTCACGTACACGCTCGCGGTGTTGCTCGCGGCGTTGCTCGCCAAGGGCACGTCTACGGGGCGCGAGGCGGTCGCGCGCGTGCTCATCGCGGTCGGGATCATGCTTGCCCCGCAACTCGCCGCCGGGACGCTCGCCCTGCTCTCGTCGCCGGACCACTTCGGGACGTCCGTGCCTGTCATGCTGGCCTGGGTGATCGTGGACCGGGTCCGTCCCCGGTGGTATGTCCCGGTCGTCACCTCGCTGCTCCTCGGCTGGGCCGCGGTGGCGGATCCGACGGTGTTCTACATCGGCGTGCTGCCGCTCGTCATCGTCTGCGCGGTCCGCGTTGGCCGGGCCATGGCGGCCGGGCGGCAGTTGGCGGCGCAATGGTATGACATCGCGCTCGGTGTCGGCGCCCTTGCCGGGGCGGCGGCGGCGATGTTCGCATTGCACGTTATCGAGGCCCGCGGATTTCACGCCTGGCCCGCCAGTACGAATCTGTCCCCGCTCGCGACCATCCTGAGGCACAACCTGGGTGTGCTGGGGGACGGGTTGCTGCTGCTGGCAGGCGCTGATTTCCTCGTCTGGCCCGTGAGCGTGACCGCCCTGTTCATCATGCTGCACCTCGTGGGCGTCTTCCTTGGCGCCTGCGGGATTGCCCTGGCGGCATGGCGCTTCCCCAGAGAGCGTGACCTGGTGGCGCAGGTTCTGCTCGTGAGCATCGTGATCAACCTGGCTGCCTACCTGGTGGGGACCCATGCCGTGGCTCTCGCTAATACCAGGGAGATCTCGAGCGTGCTGCCATTCGCAGCCGCCCTCGCCGGACGGCTGCTCGGCCCGCGGGTGGCGGGCGCCGGGCTGGCGCGGCGATTCGTGCCGGCGCTCGTCGTGGTCCTCCTCGGTTACCTGGCCGGACTCGGGCTCGAGATCAGCAAGCCGGCGGCTCCCGCGCACGCCCAGCAGCTCGCCTCCTGGCTGGAGGCGCACCATCTCTCCTCTGGCCTATCCGGCTTCTGGCCGTCGAACGTGGTCACGCTGACCACCGGCGAGCGGGTGAGGCTCAGGCCGGTCAGAGTCGACGGCGGGCGTGTGCACCCTTTCCTTGATCTGCAGAAGGCGGACTGGTACAAATCCGGCCGCGCCACGGCGGACTTTGTCGTGCTCTACCCTGGGGCCGCCGGCTATCCCGGCGGCCTGCCCGGCGATGCCAGCTTCGCGAACTGGCAGGCAGTCCTCGCGACGTTCGGCAAGCCCGCTTCGACGTACCGTGTCGGCTCGTCCGCGGTCCTCGTCTGGCACAAGAACATCCTCGCCGACCTCGGCTGAGGGACAGGGGCTTGCGACGGGCCCACGCCAGTGCCAGGTGCCACTCACATGGCGGCGGCCGGTAGTGTCGCGGACCCCTGGTCGTCCTCGCGGCCGAGTTCGGCGCGTCGCACAAGGCCGTGGCTCGCGCTGTGCACGTCCTGGCGCTCAAGGGGATGGTCCGGCGTGCGGGCAGGTCGTACTACGTGGCCGGAGCGCGTCCTGGTAGATAACGCTCCGCGTTATGGAGACTCCTAACAGTAGACGTCGGGTCACCACTCAATGATGGCTATCCCCAACGCATTGGCGAAGCCCGATCCGCGATCGGTGAATGACCGCAAGGGCGTGGCGTTACCGTCCGCAAGGCGGCCATAGGCGTAGATGCGCCCGGTGCCGAACTGGGAGGTCTTCACCATGGCGTAGATTGTCCCGCTAAGCTGGCTGTCCGCGATCCCCGTGATGACCATGCCAGCCAGCCCGGTCGCCGGCCCTTCGATGGTGCGCACTGGGCTTGCATCCCCGTTGGCGTTGCCTGCAAAGACGCTGATGTGGGTGGTTGCGCCGGAGTTGACGGCCGCGTAAATCCGCCCGGTGAACGGAGAGAAGGTGATCGACACCGAGCATGCCGCGGCCATGCTGCATGAGCCGAGACCGGTGTGCGGACCCGAAATGACCCGGTCCGGGCTGCCGCTGCCATGCGCGCCGCCCGCGAAGACCTCGATGGCGTTACCTTGCGCGCGGTCGACCGCGACCAGCAGCTCCTTCTTGCTGTCTACGGTCAGCAGATCCGACCATGGCCCGAAACTGCTGGCATCGACCACGATGGTCCGTACCGGAGGCACGAAATACGAGTTCCCTGGGTTGCCGCTGGCGCCCGGCGGCTCTACTGCGACGGTTGTTCCCCCTTCGCCGCCAAGGACATACTCAAACCCCTTTGCGTCTACCGCGATGCTTGAGTTATCCGGGCTTTGGGCCTCGAATATCCGCGAAGGCGGGGTATTGCCATGCGCCCCGGGCGGGAACACGAAGGTTGTCGCGTTGGACAGGAACGACTGCACATACAGGTGCCCGGCGGCATCAAACGTGACACCCCAGGGATCCCACACAGTGCCAGCCTTGTTCGGATTGCCGACCGTCCGCGCAGGTGTCACACTGCCGCTGCTGCTGGCGGCGTAGGCGGTCACCGCGCCAGAGCCTGCGCTGGCGACGTAGATAAGCTCGTGTGAGGCGGCGGCGCTTCCCGCATCCCGGCTCAGTGCCGACGCGGGACTGGCGATGGCACAGGTAAGAACTAGCCCGCCTATGGCAGCAGCGATGCTCAACCAGCGGCCGACAGCCATCACAGCCCTCCAGCCTGCAGTTCCGAACGCCAGCCGCGGTACCACACCGCCCGGCATTACGAAACAACCCGGAAACAAGCATATGCCGCTGCACTCTGGCCGCTGATTAGAGTCATGAACTGGAGGGTGAGCGGCCGCAGGTAGCTGCGTGGACTTGCTCGGTCAGCGCCCTCAGCTGCTCGGAGATCGAGTGGATCTCCTCGGTAAGATCGGTGTTCCTCTGCAGCAAGTCAGCCTGATTCTGGGCGAGTTCCTCTCGGTGTTTCGCACTAGCTTCCTCGTTTGCATGGTCGGTTCGGGTCTGCGCCTTCTGGGCGATGATGACTAGCGCGCCGGTGTAGAACGCCACGGCCGAAAAGACGAGGTTCAGCAGGATGAACGGCGCAGGATCGAACCCCTTCCCGTTCAGCAGTCCCTGCCACGAGCTCTCCAGGAACTGGATGACGTGGTTGACGAGCACCCAGCCGAGAATGATCGCAGAGCTGATGACCAGGAACGCGACGGTCCCCATTCCGCTCGCTACAGCCTCCGAGACGCGCTCCATAAAGCTGCTCCCGCCGGCGTAAGGAGAATCCCCGCCCTTGCCTTTGCCCTTGCCTTTGCCGTGCCGATAGTGCACGTGAAATCGCATCGGATCCTTCTCGGACCGCTGCTGCTGTTGCACAGGCGCCGTCGTTGTTGTCATCTGCTCTCCTGGTCTCAAAGGATCAATGCGGTGCGTCCGTCACCGCCTCGGCGGGCTGCTCCGCGGTCCCCGGGATCTCGCCACCTGGACGGACATCTCGCCATCGTGTGATCATCTAGGCATGAATAGCCTGGTAAACCATGTGATGGTCGTGCCGCCCAGATTAGACGAGATAGCCCCTGTTCCGCACGAACCTAGGATCCGGCCGGTGACCTGCGGGTCTTCCGTGCGTTGGGCGGCGGCCATCATTCACCGTCGGCAGGTCACCTTCGACTATCTGGACACCGTCACCCGGCCAGGGCGCACGCATAGCGGGAGACCGCCGAATCCCTGCCGTCCCGGCCTGCAGACGCGTTCGTAGGCGAGTCGCCACCGTCCGTTCGGGATCAAGGAACTTAAGTCCACACTCGGAAAGTCACCGTATCCCGTTACGGTGCACAACAGGTGAGCGATGCGGGCGGAAGGGCGGGCGATGACCGAGGCAGGCGATCCCGGACTGGCAGGGCGGGGACGGGCAAGGCCAAACTGAGGCACCGTTCGACACTCCTGAGGAGTTCGCCCAGGCAAGCTCCTACACGGATCGGTGTGCTTCGCGATCACTGGGCGCTTTCCAGTCGAACTTCTTCGCTTCCGTCACCGGGAAGCGGAAGGGCCCGAAGATCGCGCCGCCCCGGTTCCGTTCGCGGAAAGACTCCCGGCAGTGCGTCAGGTTCACCAGGAACAGCAGGTTCGCCGTGCTCGGCAACGGCAAGCTCCGCCTGCCGAAGATCGGCGACGTGCGGGTCCGCTGGTCTCGTGACCTTCCGGCAGAGCCGTCGAGCGTGACGGTAATCCGGGATGCCGCGGGCCGGTTCTTCGCCTCGCCCGTGGTCGAGACGGCCCCGCGGCCGCTGCCGGAGACAGCCGCCGAATGCGGGATCGACCTCGGCCTCGGCCACTTCGCGGTACTGGACAACGAGACGAAGGTGAGCGCCCCGCGGTTCCTGCGCCGGGCGGAGAGGAAGCTGAAGCGGGCGCAACGGGACCTGGCCCGCAGGCAGAAGGGATCGGCGAACCGGGAGAAGGCCCAGATCTCCGGCGATGGTTGTGCGCCGTGTGTTAAATGCCGGGGTTCGCGGTGATCTGGTAGGTGATGGGGCGGGTGTCGCCGGGCATGACGGGCGGGGTCGCGTTGATCTCGTCGATGAGCAGGTCCAGGGCGCGGGCGATGCGCCGTGAGGCGGGCCGCGCGAGGGTGACGGTGATCGCATCGGGGGTGCTGGTGATGGTGCCGGCCAGGCCGCGGATGATGGTTTCGCGGGTGATGGCCCGGTATTCGTCGTCGTCACCGAGGTAGGCGTTGAGGTGGTCCGATAGCCAGTGCTCGGCGTTGTGCGCCAGCAGCCGCAGGATCATCTGCAGGCCGCGCCGCCCGGCGCGCAGCACCGCGGTCTGCGCGTCCGGGTCGATGACGTTGGCGGGCAGTTTCGCGGGGACCGGGCCGCGGGCGGTGACGGCGGCGGCCCGGTCCTTGCGGGCGCGGGTGATCTTCGCCTGCAGGCCGGGGATGCGGTCGTTCTTGGCCGCGGGGGTGAGGTCCGGGCTGGCGAGCAGGGCGGCGAAGTCGCGTTCGGCGCTGGCGAGGGCTTTCTCCGCGCCGCGGACGGCGGCGTTGGCCTTGTCGCGGGCGGGGTTGCGGGTCAGCTTGGTGTTCTCGGTGATCTCGGCGAGGTAGTCGCAGATCTTGTCGATGCCGTAGTTCTCCGATGCGTACTTGAGGAAGTTCTCCTCGCGCCACCGTGATTTCAGCCAGGACAGGATCTCCGCCGGGCATGCTTCGAAGTCCGACGTCAGGATCTGCAGGGCGACCCGCCCGTGCTCGAACAAGGTGACCTGCCGTGCCTCGCCGTAATCCTTCAGGGTCACTGTCTCCTCGGCCCAGGCGATCTGCCGGACCCGGCCGCCGTAGGTGACCGTCGTGAGGACGGGCAGCATCGCGGGGACGGCGAGGGGGGCGCGCCGGTAGGTGACCCAGTGCACGCCCTGCTCGCGGCAGTGCGCGAATACCTGCGGGTAGGCGCCGCCGCGGTCGAAGCCCACCATGATCTTCGCGCCGGGGCCGGCGGCTTTCTTCAGCTCGGCCAGCGCCAGCGGCAGCGTGACGGTCAGCCCGGACGGCTCCCCGGACACGAAGCACACCGCCCGCCCGTCATGCGCGGTGACGTGGGTGTCCGCCCGGCCGCGCTCGGCGCGGCCCCGCTTGTTGTTCCAGCCCTTTGCCACCGGCTTCGCGCCGGTGTACGGCACGAAGTGGTCATCGACGTAGTAGACGCCGGAGGTCACCGGGTCCGCGGCGAGCATCGCCGCCGCGAACAGCGTCTGCAGCCGCAGCGGGTCGGCGGCGTCGGCGATCCGGGCTAGCTCCGGGCGCAGCGCCCGCAGCCCCGGCAGCGTACCGAGCCCGGCCAGCGGCCCGGCCTCGGCGGCGGCCAGGTGCTTGAACTGCTCCGTCGTCGCGGCCCCCAGCGCGAAGCACATGCTGACGGCCGTCAGCAGCCGGACGTCTGCCGGTCCCGCGGCGGCGTCCGCGAGCACCGTCCCGGCTGCTGCCCGCGCGAAGAACGCGTGCAGCAGCATCGACCCGGCATACCGGGACGTGAGCACGCCGCGGGGCGCTTGCGGCCGCGGCGGCGGCCCGCCCGCCGGCAGCCCGGCACCAGCCTCAGCCTCCGGCGCGGGTTCCGCTGCCGGCTCAGCCGCCGCCACGGCCCCGGCCCCGGCCTCCGTCTCGGCCTCCGTCTCGGTGAACAGGGATTCCGCCGGCGCCCGGCCGGGTTCGCCGCCGGCTGCGGGGGCCTGCCCGCGCGGTCCCAGGCCGCGGCTGACGGTCGTGTGCGCCACGTCCAGCCGCCGCCCGATCTCGGCGTCGCTGACGCCGCCGGCCCGCCACTGCCGGGCCTGCTCCCACTGCTCCGCGGTGATCTTCCCCGGCGTGCCGCGCCGGTCCTGCTTGACCAGCGCCGCCGACCCGTCCCGCTGCGCCGCGTTGTACAGCGTTGCCACGTACGCCTCTGACAAGCCCAGCGCCGCGGCGACCGTCCGGCCGCGGAACCCCAGCTGCCGCAGCGAGCACAGCGCGATGTTCCGCATCACCGCGTCCCCTGCGGCGTAGTCGAACAGCACCGTCGAGCCGGCCATGATCACGCACCGGCCGCCGTGCTCGTGCATGCGGAGATCGCGGGGCTCTGGCATGCCCTCCAGGATCGCCGCAACGGCCGCTGACACGCCACCGATCCTACCAGAGTTTTAACAATTACGCACATTGCGGGCGAAACGGAACCGCACGTCACGGTCCTGTGGATAACTTAACGCCGGAGATCTGAGGCCCGCGTGAAGGTCGCGCGGGCGCACGCGCACGTCGCCGCCGCGGCTCTGTCGCACATTTCTGGATGATAACGGAGCCCTGACGTCGCCCGCCTGCCGTATTTTCCTTATGAACGCCCTGAGATCGAACTAACGTGAAAGATAACCGGCCTCATAGGGCATGAAATCCTTCACGTTATCGAAAACCGACGAGGAGCAGGACGCCGGACGGCCGCTAGCGCACGATCGGACCGTTACCTTCCAGTTATATGAGCCAGAGCCGCCGCCGCGCGCCGGGACTTTCACCACAAGCTCTCCGCGGCCATCATCCGCGAGAACCAAGCGGTGTACGTGGAAGACCTCGCTGTGAAGGGCCTCGCCCGCACGACGCTGGCGAAGTCGGTGCATGATGCGGGCTGGTCCGCGTTCGCCGCCATGCTGGAGTACAAGGCGAAGCTGTACGGCCGGGAGTTCCGGCGGACCGGCCGGTTCGAGCCGACCAGCCAGGTCTGCTCGGCCTGCGGGGTCAAGGACGGGCCGAAGCCGCTGCACGTCCGCAGATGGGAATGCGGGGCGTGCGGCACGGTCCACGACCGGGACGTGAACGCCGCGAGGAATATTGCCGCCCTTACTACGCAGGGAGGCGGAAAACGCCCGTGGAGGCGGCGTAAGACCACCGGTCACGGTGGCTGCTGCCGGTGAAGCGGGAAGCCGCAGAGGTGCCGCCTGAGCCGGCACGGGCTGAATCCCCCGCCTTCAGGCGGACGAGCGCGTCAACTGGAGTAGCCCCCTTTCGGGTCCGCGGACGAACCATCCCTTGCCGTAGTCGACGTCGCGCAGCGAGTATTCCGGCGCGAGACGCAGCAGGCGTTCTAGCGCGATCTTTGTCTCCAGGCGGGCGAGCGGCGCCCCGATGCAGAGGTGATGCCCGTGACCGAAACCGAGGTGTGGCTTCTGCTCACGCCGGATGTCGAACCGCAGCGGGTTCGGCCATCGGTCTGGGTCGCGGTTGGCGGCGGCTGGCATCGTGCACACCATCTGCCCTTGCGCCACCGTGGTTCCCAGCAAGTCCGTGTCGTACTCGACGGTCCGCAACACGCCGTGCAGCACGCCGCACCACCGCAGTACCTCTTCGACCGCGAGCGGGATAAGCGTCGGGTCGCCGGCCAGCAGGCGGCGCTGGTCGGGATGGCGCTCAAGCACTACCAGGGAATTCGACATCAGTTTTGCCGTCGTGTCGTAACCGGCGAGCAGCAGAACGGAGATCGTCGAGCGGATCTCGGCGTCACTCATACGGAGCTCGGGCGGGAGTTGCAGCATGTAGGTCAGGAGGTCGTCCGGCCGCGCGCGGCGATGACGCTCGAACTCCTCGCCCAGATAGAGCTTGAGTTCCTCGCTCGCCCGCCGCATCTGCTCAAGCGCCTCCGGATCTTCGTTGCCGTACGCAAGCGAGCCGGCGATGGTGCTCGACCACCGCCGGAAGTCCTCCTGGCGCGAACGCGGCACCCCGATCATCTCGGCGAGGATGACGGTCGGAATCATCGTGAAGTCGCGGATGATGTCGAACCCGTCTGGTGACGCGACCAGAGGGGCGAGCAGTTCGTCGACGACGCCAGCGATCCGCGCCTCCAGTCGCGTCACTGCGGCGCGCGTGAACATCGGCGACAGCGGGTGGCGGAGCCGATGGTGATCCGGAGGATCAGCCATCACCATGTTCGTCGCCTCGAACCACCACACCTTCGCAGGATCGCGATACTGCGCGTTCGAGAACCGCGACGGGTCGCTGAGCACCGTCTTGCAGTCCTCGAAGCCCGTGACCATCCAGGCCCGAAGGAGCTCATTCCAGACAACGCGTCCCGCGGAGCGCACCTCTTCGTAGTACGGGAATGGATCCCCGACCACCGCCCGGTCGAAGAAATTGATGTTCCGCTCGCTCGCCGGCACGCGCCTCGCCTCTCGCTATCAAATAAGTGTATACTCACTATCCTTTAGTCGTGCCGCCGGGTCAATCACCACGTCACGCGGCGGCTGCCGGACCCTGGGCGGTCGCCCGTCTGAGTGGTACCTTCACAAGGTGAACGCTCGCTTATTTCGACTCGCTGCGGAGGAGGAGCGGTGAATCGTTCCGGCACGGTGACGCTCGCCAAGCGGATGCTCGACCTGATCGATCGGCGGGCGACTGACCTCGCGCCACAGCTGATGCGCGAGCCGGTCTCCGCATACACCTCGCCCGACGTGCTGCGGCGGGAGCGCGGGCTGATCTTCGGACGTACCGCGATGCTGCTCGGGATGAGCGCTGACATCCCCGCACCAGGGTCGTGGCGGACGCTGGAGATCGGTGACAGCCCCCTCCTGCTCTGGCGCGATGAGGATGGCGCAGTGCGGCTGTACCTCAACAGCTGCCGCCACCGTGGCGTCAAGATCTGCGAAGGAACGGGGCAGGCCAGATCACTCGCGTGTCCGTTTCACGGCTGGCGCTATGCCTCGGACGGCAGCCTCACCGGTGTTCCGGAGCCGGAAGGGTTCAAAGGGCTGTCCAGGTCCGATCACGGCCTGGTCCGGCTGCCCGTCGCCGAGAAGTACGGGCTCGTCTTCGGGTGCCCGGCACCCGGCCCGCCGATCGAAGTGGACACGCTGCTGGGCGGTCTGGGCCCCGAACTCGGCGAGTGGGGCTTCGAATCGTTCTCGCTCTACACCCGCCACCATGTGCACCCGTTCCGCGGCAACTGGAAGTTCGCGTGGGACACCTACTGCGAGAACTACCATTTCGCGTTCCTGCACGCGAAGACGCTGTCGGGCTACCTCGTTTCCCGGCGCCAGGCCGTCGACTTCTACGGCCCGCACGTGCGCATGGTGTCGGCGCTGCGGTCGATCGACGTGCTCCGCGAGCAGCCTGAAGACCAGTGGGATCCGCTCCGTCACATCAGCATCCAGTACCGGCTCTACCCGTCGGTCAGTTTCTCGGTGTACCCGGAAAAGAACGAGGTGTACTGGATCTTTCCCGGGTCGAGGCCGGATGAGGGCTATGGCATCCACGCCGTGTACGTCCGCCCCCAACCGCAGACCGGCGAGGAGCGGGCGAAGCTCGACGAGGCGGTGCGCTTCGGGTGCGAGGACATCGTGAATGCCGAGGATCTGTGGATCACGGGACAGTCGGAGCCGGGCCTGCGAGCGCCCGGCTCACCTGGTTACGTCGTCTTCGGGCGCAACGAGCCGGTCGTGCAGCACTTCCACACCCGGTTCCGTGCGCAAATCGGCGACGAGTCGCTGGCGGAATCCGCATTCGGTACGGCGTCATCGGCACCGTAGATCCGCTTATGCCAGGTCGCCGCGCTGACTGTTGCCCGGTTTGCCTGGGTCTTTCCCGGCGGGGATCTTCTCCAGCGGGATCGTCGGCTCGAACGGTATCGCGTCCAGGAATCCGGTCAGGCCCGTGCCGCGATGCAAGCCGGCCTGGTTGTGCGTCTCCGCGAGGGCGTGAATGAGGAGCACGCGCTCCTGGTCAGCGTTCGCCTCGGTGAACGGCGCGTCCCACGGCCCGTGCTCTCTGAGACGCCTGAGCATGGCCAGCGGCAGCCAGAACTTCGTCCAGCGTGACGCCGAACTCGACGACCATCCGCTTCTCTAGCTTCCTGCCATCACCGCTGCTCGTCATAGCTGTCTCCAGGCCGGCACCAGGCAATTTCCCGGCGGTTCTCCTTCCTATTGTTGCTCCGTCCGGGAGCGAGGCGAGCGTCCTGGATCACTGGCGTCGTTCACGGTTGTGGCGTCGGCCAGTGCGGGCTGCGATGATGGCCGCGTGCGCGTGCTGATCCCGCTTCCCGACAGGGACTTCGACGTCACTGAGGTCGCGGTGCCATGGCGGCTGCTGCGCGATGCCGGGCATCAGGTGGTCTTCGCCACCGAACAGGCTGGCACGGTCCCGGCCGCTGATCCCCGGCTGCTGGACGGCGTGATCTTCGGCCAGCTCGGCGCCGCGCCCGAGGCCAGGGCTTTCTATGCCGAGCTCACCAGGGCCGCGGAGTTCACCTCGACAGCGGCCTGGGGCGGCCTGGACTCGGCCGCCTTCGACGGCCTGCTGCTGCCCGGCGGGCACGCGCCGGGAATGCGCCAGTACCTCGGCTCGCCGGTGCTGCGCGGGCAGGTCGCCCGGTTCTGGGCGCTGGGCAGGCCGGTCGCCGCGATCTGTCACGGCGTGCTGGTGCTGGCGCGCACCAGCGACCCCGCCACCGGCCGCAGCGTCCTGTCCGGCCGCCGGACTACCTGCCTGCCCCGGTACATGGAACGCTCCGCTTACCTGGCCACCGCGTGGCGGCTCGGCCGCTACTACCGGACCTATCCTGCCTACGTCCAGGACGAGGTCGAAGCCGCCCTGGACGACCCGGGCAGCCAGTTCCTGCGTGGCCCGCTGACCCTCACCGCGCGCGGCACCGCGACAGACGACACCGCGGCCTTCACCGTGACCGACCGGAACTACCTGTCCGCGCGGTGGCCCGGTGACGCCTATCTGTTCGCCCGCCGCTTCTGCGATCTCCTGCAACCCACCGCCCAGGTCGCCCGCTAGCATGCCCCAGCCAGGACCGGCGGCATCAGGCCGGGCGCTTCCGGACACGCCGACGGGACCGGGCAGCACTGGCCAGCTCAGATTAATCGTACCTTGCATCCGTAACGTCGTTACGATACCTTTGCCCGCATGGGAACGGGCATCGATTACATGCTGGCCGATGGTGTCGCGACGATCACGATGGACGACGGGAAGGTCAACGTCCTGTCCCCGCACATGCTGGGCGAGCTGAACGCCGCCTTGGACCGCGCCGAAG
The DNA here is from genome assembly GCA_963771985.1 of uncultured Actinomycetota bacterium. Lineage (GTDB taxonomy): Bacteria > Actinomycetota > Actinomycetes > Streptosporangiales > Streptosporangiaceae > Trebonia. The sequence goes on from CAVYVO010000002.1 coordinate 335,500, forward strand.
CCGACGGGGCCGCGGTGGTGCTGAGCGGGCGCAGCGGGGTCTTCTCCGCCGGTTTCGATCTCGCCGTGCTGCGCGCCGGCGGCCCGGCCGCGGCCGCGATGCTGCGCTCGGGGTTCCAGCTGGCGGCGCGGCTGCTGGCCTTCCCCGCGCCGGTGCTGGCCGTCTGCAGCGGCCACGCCGTCGCCATGGGGGTGTTCCTGCTCCTGTCGGCGGACTACCGGATCGGAGCGGCCGGGCCGTTCCGGATCACCGCGAACGAGGTAGCGATCGGACTGACAATGCCCGGGGCAGCGATCGAGCTGTGTGCGGCACGGCTGACCCCGGCCGCGTTCTCAAGAGCGGTCACGCTGGCCGAGGTGTACTCGCCAGCAGAGGCCGCTGCGGCCGGGTTCTTGGACCGCGTGGTTGACGTCGCGGATCTGGGCCGGCGGTCAGCGCGGCGGCCGGCTGGCTCTCACGGCTGGACCGGCGCGCGCATGCCGCCACCAAGCTGCGGGCCAGACGAGCCCTGATCGAGTCGGTGACGGCGGCGGCCGAAGCGGAGTTCGGCGCTGTCGGTGCCGCCTGAACCCGGGCGCCTGCCATGCCCAGAGCGAAACAGCGGACGCCGGAGTTGCGCGGCAAAGTGCTGCAGGCCGCCGTAGACACGCTGATGACCGGCGGCGTCGCCGGGTTCACCACCCGCCGGGTCGCACAAGCCGCCCGCACCTCCACTCCCGCGGTCTACGAGCTGTTCGGCGACAGGGCGGGACTGGTGCGGGAGATGTTCTTCCATGCCTTCGACCAGCTGGGAGAACAGTTCGACCAGCTGGGCGCGACCGATGACCCGCGACGGGACCTGACCGAGGTCATCAAGACGCTGCGCGGGCTCGTCGTGGACCACCCTGCCCTCGGCCAGCTCATGTTCTCGCGGCCCTTCGCCGATTTCGACCCCGGCCCCCAGGAGCGGTCCGCCGGCACCAAGACCCGCCAGTTCATCACAGCACGGGTGCGCCGCTGCATCGACGCGGGCGTGTTCACCGGCGACGAGACCGACATCGCCCATGTCATCCTTGGCCTGGCACGGGGGCTGGCCAGCCAGGAAGCCGCGGGGTGGCTGGGAACCTCGCAGGAATCCATCGAACGCAGATGGGAACTCGCCATCGACTCGCTCTTCGCCGGATTGGCCGTCCGGCGAAGGATGTGAGGTCGAGCCCGGTGCTGGCCGTGTCAGCGCGCCGGCCGGTACGGCCGGATGGGGCTGCTAATTGCTGGCTTTACGGCCGACTGCGCCGTGCGCTGAGACGACGCCGTCAGGTGCGACGTCTTCGGGGTCTGGCCGCCACTGGTGGACCTGCACCAGGCCGGGCTCGATCAGGTCCAGGCCGGTGAAGAACCGGGCGACCTGGTCCCGGGCGCGCAGCGTCTGAGGTGTCGAGACGTTCTGGTTGTACACGCGCTGGCTCTCGGCCTGAGCCTGGTGGATGTCGATGGCCGGATGGGAGATCGCCAGGTAGCTGCCCGCCGGGGTCGCGGCCATCAGCCCGGCCACGATGTCCCACGGGTCCTCAGCATCGGAGATCAGGTGCAGTACCCCCAGCAGCATGACCGCCACCGGCTGCCCGAAGTCCAGCACGTCCGCTGCCCGGTCCAGGATCAGCCCGGGATCACGCAGGTCGGCCTGGACATAATCGGTCATGCCCTGCGGGGAGCTCTTGAGCAGCGCCTGAGCATGCAGCAGCACGATCGGGTCGTTATCGACGTAGACCACCCGGGACTGCCGGGCCGCCCGCTGCGCGACCTGATGCGTGTTATCAGCCGCGGGGATACCGGTGCCGATGTCCAGGAACTGGTGGATGCCGGCATCAGCGGCCAGGAACCGGGTCACCCGGCCCAGGAAGGCGCGGTTGGCGCGTACCCGGAACCGCAGCCCCGGCGTCACCGCCAGCACCCGCTCGGCAGCTTCCCGGTCCGCGGGGAAATTATCCCTGCCGCCCAGCCAGTAGTCATATACCCGGGCCGGGTGCGCGATGTCTGTGCGGATGTCCGCCGGAACCTCGTTCCCCGGCTGGCCCGATCCGGTCATTCCGCCCTCCCAGTGATGGCGTGCCCGCCTAGATAATGTCATGCCAGCCGGGCAGAGCGCAGGGGACATTTTCCCGACTTGCACTCATCTGTCACCGGCTGTCAGCCACTGACGTAAGGAACCAGCTATTACGCCGGTGACCGGCTGGCGGTCCGGAGCTTCGCTCGCGATGCAGCCTCGGGCATGCACCGCGGGAAGTGCCACGGATTGCGACAAGAACCCGGCCGCGGCCAGGTGTCAGGGTTCATCAAGCTTCCGCTTCTGCCGCAGATCGGGCACATGTTCCTGGTGCTTACGATGCGTGCGCAAGGGCCATTCAGGCATGGCAGCAGGATTGGCCCCGAAAGCTTGCGCGCTCGACCCGCCAGCCGGAGGAGCAGCTGACCTGGGATCAGCGGTCGGGTTCGTACTTGAAGGAGAGCTGGAGCTTGGTGCGATAGGTAATCGCCCCGCCCTCGTCCAGGGAAATGTCCTGCTTGACGACCTCGGCCACCCGCAGATCGCGGAGCGTCCCGGCGGCAGTCCTGATCGCCTCCGCCGCCGCGTCTTCCCATGAAGTGCTGCTCGTCCCGATGATCTCGGTCACTCTGTACACGCTCATAACGCTCTCCTCTGACCACGTGCGGCCCGCTGCGGGGCTGCTGCCGCCAGCTTGTCACACAGCAGTGACGGTCAGGCAGCCTGGCGCGCGTGAACGGTGGTGATGATGTCGCTCGGCGGCCTACTGGTCGTGCTGGCTTGTGGCCTTTGCCAGGAGTTCCAGCCTGGCCAGCGACGCGGTCATGGCGTCCCGCCACCCCTCGCCGTGCCGGACGGCCTCGCGCAGGTCCTCCGGGGAACGGCTGCAGTCGAACGTCTCGGTGACCTGGATCGCGCCAGGGCCGTCGGGGGAGAGCTCGTACCCCCACCTGTACCGGGCCGGGCCACCGATGGCTTCCTGCTCTTCCGGGGAGGCTGCCACCCGCGCCGGCTCCCAGGCCAGCCGGCGGCCGGCCTCGTACTCGACCACCTCGTTGCGCATCTGGTAGTCGCCGAACTCGTCGTGGTGCATGTTCATCACGAACGCGTCACCGGTTCGCGACAGCCTGACCGCCGGGGCCGGTTCACGCACCATGCCCGAGCCGTCGATCAGCGGGTGGTTCGCGGAGTCGGCGAGCAGCCCAAACAGCCGTTCCGCGGATGCCTCGATGCGCCGGGAGACCGACACGAATCCGTCTGCCATCGTCATGTCCTTCCTGTTGCCCTCGGTACCTATGCGTGCAGACGGTGCGGGCGGCGCGGATTCATCGGGCACAGGCTAACTGCGCGCGTTATCTTTCAGCGGCCACCAAATGGGAACGCTGCGCCACGGGGAAAGCCGCGGGCGGATGTGGCGGCTACGCCGGCAAGAGAGCTGCCGGCCCCGGGAGCAGGGCTGGGCACCCGCCTCCAGTCGGCCCCGTTCTACCGCAGGATCAACGTCCCGGCAGTGCCGTAGCCGACCGCCCAGGCGCTCCCGGCGGAGACAGCGGCCACGCCGGAGAGCTGGGCACCGGGCCGCCACCTCCCTCCCCGGACGGCCCGCGGCTGGCCGGTCCCGTAACCGGGACAGCCGGGCCGCTGGCATCAGGTAACGGCAGCGACCAAGCGCGCATCACCGCTCTGCGCCTTGATTGTGACGGGCCCCGCATCCCATTGCCAGCGGCGGCGCGGGCAGAACAGCTAGCCGCCCGCCGGCCGGTTCTTGCCGCCGAGCCCGGACGCGCCGCGCCGCAGGGCGAGGGCGACGACGAACGGCCAGCAGGCCTGGGCCGATGTGGTCAGCCGCTCAGCCAGGCCCAGATCCCCGCCGCCTTGAGCTTCGATGAAGAGCCAGCCGAGCAGGGCCGCGAAGACCACGGTCACGGCGGCCGAGCCGTAGCCGTTCAGGACCAGGGGTCGCGGTGGCAGGCGCCTGGCAGCGAGGGCGGGCCAGGCCGCGATGCTGACCGCGGCGAGGATGACCCAGGCGAGGTGCTGTGGAGTCGGGCCGCTCGCAGGTTCCGGCGAAGCGGCGATGCCGATGGTGGACACGCCGGAGACGGCCAGCAGAGTGCGGGCAGGCGCCCGGATGCCGCCCAGGCCGGCCGCGGTCACGAGGTAGCAGCCGCCCACCAGGAACAGGGTCCCCGTCATGATCCACCGGTCGGTTGCTGCGGCCCCGGCCAGCGCGCTGATGGTCTGCCTGATCGGGCTGTAGGAAGCTGGCTGGACCGCATCGGCGGCGAGCCAGGCTCCGATGAGCAGTACCGGCGCCAGGTCGGCGGAGAAAAGCGCCCACCAGGGAACCGTGCCCTCAGCCCGCACCGGGAACGCCGCCGGACTCGCCAGCCGTCGCAGATACTCCTGGATGGGCCCTGCGCGGGGAACGTCGGCGAGCCTGCCCGGCTGGCCCATCTTCGGCCCGGCCATCAGGCTGATCCTGCCCGCGAGTGCGTCCCGGTTACCGCAGCGCCTGGGCCGGCCGCAGTGCCGTCCAGCGGGCCTGGGCTCAGCCGGACCGGCCGGCGATCGCCACCCGGCAGCTCCCCTCCGGGGTCTGCCCGGTCGTTGCCGGACGTTGTGCGCGCGGGGTCTGGGCGCGCAGCAGTCATAGCGTCTCCAGCAGTCATAATCAGCTAGCCGGGCACGCTGTTGGCCCACGCCCAGAATAACCTGCACCAGCCCGGGGCGGACTGCCGGGAGGAGACGCCGCGTGTGCGACCGGGCCAGACCGCCAGACCGCCCCGCTGCCGGGCCTTTCAGGGACGCGGAGCGCGGTCGCGCGGGCTGACCAGGCCGGTCTGGTAGGCGAAGACGACGAGCTGTGCGCGGTCACGCGCGCCGAGCTTGATCATCGCCCGGCTGACGTGGGTCTTGGCGGTTGCGGGGCTGAGCACCATGGCGTCTGCGATCTCGTCGTTGGAGAGGCCGTACGCGACGAGCGCCACGACTTCCCGTTCCCTTCTGGTGAGGGTTTCCATCCCCGCCGCGGCTACCGCGTCCGGCGGCCGGGCGACGAACTCGCCGATCAGACGGCGGGTAACCGAGGGGGACAGCAGCGCGTCCCCGTGCATGACCACGCGCAGCGCCTGCAGTAGTTCGGCCGGCTCGGTGTCCTTCAGCAGGAAACCGCTCGCGCCTGCCCGCAGCGCGCGGAAAATGTACTCGTCGAGCCCGAAGTTCGTGAGGATGACGACCCGCACACTGTCCAGCCGCCCGTCCGCGACGATCTGCCTGGTGGCCTCGATGCCGTCGACCACGGGCATCTGAATGTCGACGAGAGCGATGTCCGGGCGATGCTCTGCGGTAAGCGCCACCGCCTGCTGCCCGTCGGCGGCCTCGGCGACTACCTCGATGTCGTCTTCCGCTTCGAGCAGGGACCGGATGCCGCTGCGGATCAGCGCCTGGTCGTCGGCGAGGAGGACTCTTATCACGACGGTATGCACACCGGGAGTTCGGCCCGCACCTGGAAGCCGCCGCCCTCGCGCGGACCGGCGTGGAGCCGCCCGCCGAGCGCGGACACCCGCTCCCGCATGCCGGCCAGGCCCAGCCCAGGTCCTGCCGTTGTCGTGCCGGCCCCCTCCCCGTCGTCATTGACCTGCACTGTCAGGTCGTCCTGCGCGTAGTGCAGATGAACGGTGGTGCAGGCCTGGCCGGCGTGGCGGCTGACGTTGGTGAGCGCCTCCTGGACGATCCTGTATGCCGCCTGGTCCACGTCGGGTGGCAGGGGCCGCTGTGTGCCGGTCACGGTCACAGTCACGGGCAGCCCGGCGGAGCGCGCACGTGCCACCAGGCTGTCTATCTGGCCCAGGCCGCTGCCGTCGCAGTGGTCATGGCTGCGGAGCACGCTGAGCGTGGCGCGCAGTTCACGGGCGGCGTCCGCGCCCGCCTCCTGGATCGCCAGTAGCGCGGGCGGTACGTCCGCACCGCGCTTGCGCGCCAGGTGTACCGCCACGCCGGCCTGGATCTGGATCACCGAGATGCTGTGCGTCAGGGAATCGTGCAGCTCGCGGGCGATGCGCAGCCGCTCCTCCACGGCTCTGCGCCGGGCGGCCTCGTCTTTGGTCCGCTCCGCTTCTTCGGCGCGCTGCTCGACCTCGCGGAGGTGCAGCTGCCACATCCAGGCCGCCACGGCCATGCCGCCGGCCGAGATGAGCCAGCCGGCCGCGTAGAACCTTCGCCAGCCGCGATCCGTCCGCATTCTCCGAGCCTACGCGCCTGGCGCGGAGGTGCATCGGCCCGGCGTAGGCATTTTCGGCTACTCCCCGCGTCGTATTCCGGCACCGCGCCGTATCCACGCCGACCAGGCAGAAGTCACTTCCGTCGCACGACGACGGCGTTGCGGTCGTGTCGGCAGGATCGATCCCATGACGACGACATCCGAGGTGCGGTTGGCGATCGAGGCACGCGGGCTGGTCAAGGCGTTCGGTGCCATCCGGGCGGTGGACGGGCTTGACCTGTCGGTGCCGAGCGGCGGCGTGTTCGCCCTGCTCGGGCCGAACGGTGCCGGCAAGACCACCGCGATCAAGATCTTCGCCACCCTGACAAGGCCGGACGCGGGCATGGCACGGGTGCTCGGTCACGACGTCACGACGGCACCGCACGCCGTGCGCAGCGGGATCCGCCTCACCGGCCAGTTCGCCACTGTCGACCCCAGCCTTACCGGAACCGAGAACCTCCTGCTGCAGGCGCGCTTGCTGGGACTCGCCCGCCGGGCGGCCCGGGTGCGGGCAGCCGAACTGCTGGACGCGTTCGGGCTGGCGGACGCCGCCGGGCGTCCGGTGCGGACCTATTCCGGGGGCATGCAGCGCCGCCTGGATATCGCCGTCAGCCTGGTGGTCGCGCCAGCGCTGCTGTTCCTCGACGAGCCCACGACCGGACTTGATCCGCACAGCCGCGGCCAGGTGTGGGAGACGGTCCGCTGGCTGGTCACCCAGGGGACCACGGTCCTGCTGACCACGCAGTACCTGGAGGAGGCGGACCAGCTGTCGGACCGGATCGCCGTCATCGACCACGGCAGGATCGTCGCCGAAGGCACGCCGGGAGAACTCAAAGCCTCGGTGGGCTCGGGCGTCCTGCGCGTCCGGCTGGCGGACGCCGACGACTCCAGCCTCGCCCGGCAGATCCTGGGCGGCGTTCTCGGCGTGCCCGTCACCCAGGACGCGGACCCGGCGGCCCTGACCGCCAGGATCGAAGGCCCGGCCGCGACCGAGGCCGCGGCCCGCGGTCTGGCGTTGATGTCCCGCGAGTGGACCGAGGTGGCCGGCTTCTCGCTCGGCCAGCCGAGCCTCGACGAGGTCTTCCTCGCGCTGACCGGCCACTCTGCCGGCCAGTCCGCGAACGGCCAGGAGGAGACATGACCGCCACCATCGCGCCGCGAACGCTTACCGAACCTGGCCATAACGCGCCGCTGCGCCCGCGGATCCTGGGGAACTCGCTCACCATGGCGTGGCGGGCGATGCTGCGCATCAGGCGCGAGCCTGAGCAGGCGTTCGAACGCGATCGCCATCCCGCTGCTTTTCACGCTGTTGTTCACGTACCTGTTCGGCGGCGCGCTGTCCGGCTCGCCTCGCGAGTACCTGCGGTTTCTCCTGCCAGGAACGCTGGTGCTGACGGTCCTGCTCATTACGGTCAGCGCGGGGCTGAGCCTGAACACGGACCGTGCCAGGGGCACGCTTGACCGGTTCCGGTCGATGCCGATCTGGCAGCCTTCCGTGGTCGTCGGCGGCCTGATCGGGGACATGGGACGGTATGTGCTCGCAACGTGCCTGGTCCTCGGCATGGGACTGCTGATGGGTTACCGGCCGGCGGGCGGCGCGGGCGGTGCCGTGCTCGCAGTGGCGCTCGTCCTCGTCTTCGCCTTCAGCGTGTCGTGGATCTGGGCCGCGCTCGGCCTCGCGCTCAGGTCAGCCCAGGCGGTGTCCGTACTCAGCTTCGCAGTGCAGCTTCCGCTGACGTTTGCCAGCAACGTCTTCGTCAGCCCGGCAACGATGCCCGGCTGGCTGCGCGCCTTCGTCGAGGTGAACCCGGTCAGCCACCTCGTCACCGCCGAGCGGGCCCTGATGGACGGAACGCCAGCGGCCGGCCAGGCCGGCTGGGTGCTCCTGGCGTCCGCGGCCCTGATCGCCGTCTTCGGCCCGCTCACGATGCGCCTGTACCGCGCCTGATTAGCAGCCGCACCGTGATCACGTCGGCACGCCCTGGACGCGCGCGGCCGCCGCCCGGTGCGCAAGCAGCTTCTCCGCCAACCCGGGCACGGTGAAGCTCCCGTCCCGCACCAGGACGCGGCCCGCCACCACCGTGTGGCGGGCGCTGACCGGACCGCAGCGCAGCCACGCCTCCACGGGGTCGACCAGCGCGCCCGCGAACCGCACGCCGTCGGCCGGCCAGCACACCAGGTCGCCGGCCGCGCCGACCGACAGCTCGCCGATCTCGCCGGCCCGGCCGAGACACAAGGCGCCGCCGCGCGTCGCGATGTCCAGCACCTCGCGCGCCGTCATCCCGGTCGGGCCGCGCCGCTGCCTGCCCAGCAGCAGCGCCGCCCGGGACTCGATCCACAGCGACGCGCTGTCCGTCGAGGCGGACCCGTCGCAGCCCAGGCCTACCGGCGCCCCGGCGGCCCGCAGCTCGCGGACCGGGGCGAACCCGCCGCCGCCGATCAGCATGTTCGAGCTAGGGCAGTGCGCCACCCCGACGCCGGCCTGCCCGAGCCGCGACACTTCAGCAGGCGACGGATAGATGCAGTGCGCCACCCACGACCGGGAGGTGAGCCAGCCGACCTCCGCGAACTGCTCCACCGGCCGCCGCCCGAACGTCTCCAGGCAGTACGTGTCCTCGTCCGGATCCTCCGCCAGGTGAGTGTGCAGCCGGACGTCGAGCTTTTCGGCCAGCTCGGCGGTGCGCCGCATCAGCCCGGGGGAGACGGAGAACGGCGAGCACGGCGCGAGCGCCACACGCACCATGGCCCCGAATGACGGGTCGTGGTGCAGCTTCACCAGCCGCTCGCTGTCGGCCAGCACATCGTCATCGTCCTGCACCACGGAGTCGGGCGGCAGCCCGCCGTCCTTCCGCGACACGGTCATCGAGCCGCGGGTCGGATGGAACCGCATGCCGGTCTCACGCGCGGCCGCGATCTCGGCGGACCACAGGTCGCCGCCGCCGCGCGGCGCCACGTACAGGTGATCGGTCGTCGTCGTGCAGCCGCCGAGCGCGAGCTCGGCCAGCCCGACCCACGCCGACAGGTACGCGGCCTCCTCGTCGATCCGGGCCCATAGCGGGTACAGGGCGGTCAGCCACTGGAACAGCGTGCCGTTGATAGCGGGGCCGAACGACCGCGTCAGGTTCTGGTAGATGTGGTGATGGGTGTTGACCAGCCCCGGCGTCACCAGGCACCCGGCGGCGTCCAGGACAGCCGCGGCCGGCGGCAGCGGATCCGACGACGAGCCGACCCCGCTGACCAGCCCGTCCGTGATCGCCACCCAGCCGCCCGGCAGCTCGCGCCGCGCGCCGTCGCAGGTGGCGACGAGCTTCGCGTCGCGCACTAGCAGATCGGCGGGATCAGGCATGGGTTTCCTCCGGGCTGTAGATCAAATCCATTTTCCCGAACGTACGCGTGGTTCCCGCCTTCCGCCGAAGGAAACTGCCGCCGGTTTCGCCCGCGTTACAGCTTCGCGATCCACTCCGCGGCCGCCACCACGTCGGCCTGGCGGGGGAACACCTTCTCGGTGAGCACCCTGTGCACCTCGGGGTCCGCGTCCAGGCAGCCGTCGGACAAGACGGTCAGCTGGAAGTCCAGGTCGGCGGCCTGGCGCAGCGTCGAGAGCACCACGCCGCTGGTCGCGATGCCCGCCAGCACGAGGTGCGTGATGCCGTCGGCGCGCAGCACGACGTCGAGGTCGCTGCCCGCGAACGCGGACACCCGGCGCTTGGTGACGATCACCTCGCCCGCCCGCGGTGCGACAGCCGGATGAACCCGGATGCCGTCGCCGCCTTCGACGTACCCGCTGGTGCGCGCTACCGCACCGAACGACTTGTTCCGGCTGCTGACCTCGGGATACCCAGCCCGGAACGCGACCGTCACGTAGATGACCGCGACCCCCGCGCCGCGCGCCGCCTCGATCGCGGCCGCCAGCCTCGGCAGGTACCCGGTGTCGCCGGCGAATCGCTTGACGATGTTGTTCTGCACGTCCATGACCAGCAACGCTGTCGACGTCACGCCTGCTCACCCCTCAAGGTCACCGCCACCCTACCGAACTAACGGAATTGAAGATCCGGGGTCTTTGCCTGCCTGATCACGTTCGCCGTGCGCCAGTTCACCGCGGCCCAGCGGCCAGCCCAGCCTCACCTCCGGCCGCGAGCCGCCTCCGGCCGGCCAGACCCCGGCCTCCGCAGCCGCCTCCGGCCGGCCAGACCCCGGCCTCCGCAGCCGCCTCCGGCCGGCCAGACCCCGGCCTCCGCAGCCGCCTCCGGCCGGCCAGACCCCGGCCTCCGCAGCCGCCTCCGGCCGGCCAGACCCCGGCCTCCGCAGCCGCCTCCGGCCGGCCAGACCCCGGCCTTTCCATCCCGGCAAGCGCCCGAGTCCCGCGCTGGCCCGGCCCGTGACGGCAGGGGCCAGGGTATCAAATCAGGAAATTTCCGGATTTAGCGCATAGATTGCCTCAGCCGTACCGCGATGATCGCGAATAGTTTTATCCTGCCGAAGACTTTTCGTCCTATAATGCGCAAATATCTTCATGATCATGAACTCGCCATGATCAGATACCCCGGCGGGGTATCCATTGCCTGGCTGTAAGCGTGTCTCTTCGTGTATTCGTGTAACCAGGCGATCCTGGGCAGCAGCGGGACTGGACTGGGAAGGAACCCGGCCCCGCCCGGGGCGCACTGGCGGGTGATGCGCGCCGCGGCATCCGGGAGGAACGGCGCCAGATGAAAGCCGATCGCCTGGCAGGCGAGGAGGAGCGCGGACAGAACGGCGTCTAGCTCCGCGCGGCCGCCGCCTTTGGCCAGATCCCACGGGCGGGTGCGGTTGACGTAGCGGTTCGCCTCGTTCGCGATCTGCCAGACCGCCTCGGTGGCGCGACGGAAGTCGAAGTCTTCCAGCGCCTCGGCGATCAGGCCGGGAGCGTTCCTGACGGCTCCGTCGAGGGCGGCCGCGTCCGGTGCGTTCGCCGCCGTGACCGGGACACGCCCGCCGCGGTACCGGTGGATCATGGTGACGACCCGGTTGACGAGGTTGCCGAACCCGTCGGCGAGCTCGTTGTTGGCACGGCCGGCAAGGCGGCGGACGGTGAAGTCGGCGTCCGCGCCGCGGGGCACCTCGTGCAGCAGCCACCAGCGCACCGCGTCCGTGCCGTAACGGCCGGCGAGGTCATACGGGTCGACGGTGGCGCCGCTGGACTTGCTGATCTTCCGGCCGTTTTCGGTGAGGTAGCCGTGCACGACGATGTCAGTGGGGACGGCCTCGCCCGCGGACAGCAGCATCGCGGGCCAGTAGACGGCGTGAAACCGGAGCACCCCCTTGCCGAGCAGATGGATGCGCCGTGACGCGCCGGTCCACCAGCGACGGAGGTCCTCGCCGCCGCCGGCGTAGTCCAGTGCCGTCAGGTAGTTGCCGAGCGCGTCCCACCACACGTAGATCACCTGGTCCGGATCGCCGGGGACCGGGATGCCCCAGCCGCGGGCGCGCCGCGTGCTGCGGGAGACGGAGAAGTCCTCAAGCCCGCCGTCGATGAGCGCCAGGACTTCGTTGCGGCGCTCGGCCGGCTCGACGCGGATCGTCCCGGCTTCGATGAGGCCGCGCAGCTGGCCCGCGTAGCGGGACAGGCGGAAGAACCAGTTCTCCTCCGACACAAGGTCCGGCACCGTGCCATGCTCCCGGCAGCGCCCGTCCGTCAACTCCGCCGCCGTATAGAACTGCTCGCACCCCACGCAGTACAGCCCCTCGTAATGCTTGCGGTACAGGTCGCCGCTATCGGCGCAGGCCCGCCAGAGACGTTCGACTCCCGCCCTGTGCCGTGGATCGCTGCTCGTACGGATGACATCGTCCACCGACAGGCTCAGCGGCCGCGCCAGGCCCGTGAACGCGGCGGCGCTGACGTCGACGAACTCTTGCACACCGACCCCGGCGGCCTCCGCGGCGAGCACGTTCTTGAGCGAGTTGTCGTCGGTCCCGGTCTGGAACCTGACCTGCTCGCCGGCGTTCCTGTGGTAGCGGGCGAGCACGTCGGCCTGTACGAGCTCCAGCGCGAAGCCCAGGTGCGGGCGCGCGTTGACGTACGGGATCGTGGTGGTGATGTAGGTACTGGTCACTGGAACCTCCAGGTAGACGGGGGCTCCGACCGCGGAAATGAATCGAGGCCCCGCGAGCGGGGCCTCGGAAACGAACGTCCGTGCAGCGTCAGCGGCCCCGCGAGCGGGGCATCATCCGGCTGAACGTGTTCATGACTTCATGGTACGCGCGTCCGCCGCTGGCATGCTGAGGCTTCAAGCCGGGTTGGCCACCTTGGCCAGGAACAGCGGCTCGCCGGTCGCGGTGCCGGTCACCAGCATCAGGTACGGGCGGTCGAAGACGACGGTGCGCGTGGTCGCCATGAGGGCGCTCGCGGCGACGCCGACGGCGGCCGCGGCGGTGGCCACGGTGCCCTTCTCGCCCACCTGCAGCGTCGCCGCCTGCTGCACGAACCCGATGCAGCTGGCGCTGGCCGACAGCCCGGTGAAGTTCGCCCGCGGGCCGAACGCCAGCCCCATGCCCAGCCGCTCCAGCACGTCCTTCATGTTTCCGACAGAGCCGTTGGCGCTGAGATTCACCTTCGGCAGCGACACCGTCGCCGTGCCGGAAGCCGCCGCGCCCGAAGTGCCGGGAGCCGTCAGCGTCCGCAGCGCGGCCTGAGCGGGCAGCGCGCAGCTGCCGGCCCCCGCGGGCGGCAGCAGCGCGGTCATCGTCAGCTTCCCGCCCTTGTAGGGCAGCGACACCGCCGTCCAGCCGTCCGCGGAAGCGAAGCGGAAGCCGACGCCGTTCATGTACTTCACGGTCACCGGCCGCGCCTTCCCGCCCGGCTCGAACACCCCGGAACTGGTCCGGTCCGGGTCGAACGGCGTGGCCCACGCGGCGTCCATGTACAGCGCGGAGGTCAGCACCCAGCCGATCCCGTTCACCGAGCCCGGCGTCACGAGCTGGGTGATATGCCCGCGGGTGGCCTGCGCGATCGCCTGGTTGATCTCGTCCGCGGCCTGCTGCGGGTCGGTGCTGAACGGCGCCTTGGCCACTCCGGCGCCGTACCCGGTCGCCACCGAGTTCAGGTACGCCGCCAGCGGCGGCAGCGACGTGTCAGCCCACACCTGGTTGCTGGCCGCGAGCGTGACACCGGGCCCGTCCAGGGCGGCCAGCGCCCGCGACCGGGCTTGCAACTGCGCGGCCAGCGATGATCCGCCGGAGGTGGGCAGGTGCAGCACGTGAGCCAGCACGCCCGCGGTCGCCCCGCGTGCGCCCAGGTACGCCATGCCCAGCGCGCTGGCCAGCGTGCTCGGCGAGAACACCAGGTTCTGCCCCGGGTACTGCGAGCACCAGGCCCCCAGCACGTCCAGCCCGAACGCGGTGTCGGCCGCGGCGAGCGGCCGCGGGTCCGCCGCGGGCTCGATGACCGCGACCCCGCGCGCCACCGCGGGCCGCGCGGGCCGGGGAGCCGGCGAGCTCGCGCACCCGGCCGCGGTGACCGCCGCGCAGGCGACCGCCAGCAACCCAAGAGATGTCCTGATCCCATGACGCATGACGGTTGGACGCCGGCGCGCCCGCGCAGGTTCCGCGGCCGGCGGGCGAAGGCCGGCGGCGACGCCATCCGTACAGTTGATAACAGCAAGAGGCGGCAGCGCGGGTGGTTCGGGGCGGAGGTGTAACGCGTCATTAACGGCTCGGAACACCACCCGAAATGCGGGCTGGCGATCGTCGGGCCATGATCCCGGTATCACTGAGCGGCGGAGTCGGGCCCAGTGAGCACAGCTGAGCACGCCGAGTACGACTACGTCGTCGTGGGCGGCGGCACGGCCGGGTGCGTCCTCGCCGCCCGGCTCGCCGGCCGCCCGGACGTCAGCGTGCTGCTGATAGAGGCAGGCCCGGACGGGCGCGGCATCGCGCAGATCGTCGACCCGGCGCTGTGGACCAAGCTGCCCGGGACCAGCCTGGACTGGGGGTATGAGTACGCGGCCGCGCCGCACGTCGGCGGCCGTGCCATCGTCATCCCGCGGGGCAGGGTGCTCGGCGGCTGCAGTGCTACCAACGCGATGCACTGGTACCGCGGCCACCCCGACGACTACGACGCGTGGGAACGGGCAGGCGCCGCGGGCTGGAACCACGAGGCGCTGCTCCCGTACTTCCGTCGGGCCGAGGACTGGGCGGGCGGCGCCTCGGAACACCGCGGGGCGGGCGGCCCGATGCGCATCGAGTCCTCGCGCGACCCGCACCCGGTCGCCGCGGCGCTGGTGGAAGCGGCCGCGGAGCTGGGATTCCCGGTGCTCGGCGACCCGAACGGCGGCGGCAACTACGGCGCCGCGCTGGCGAACCTGAACATGAGCGAGGGACGGCGCTTCAGCGTGGTGGACGGTTACCTGCCGTCGTGGGCGCCGCCGCCGGCTCCCGGGCAAGTTCCGGTCGGCGCGTGGACCCAGGCGCCCGCCCCGCCGGACAACCTCACGGTGCTGACCGGCTCGGTCGCGGTCCGGCTGGGCTTTTCCGGATCGCGCTGCACGTCGGTGTTCCACACGGTGCGCGGCGCGCTGCGCCAGACCTGGGCCGCCCGCGAGGTGATCGTGACGCTCGGCGCGCTCGGCACCCCGCAGCTGCTTGTCCGTTCCGGCATCGGCGACCCGGCCGACCTGGCGCGGCTCGGTGTGCCCGTGACGGCCGCGCTGCCCGGCGTGGGCCGCAACCTGCAAGATCACCCGCTGCTTACGGGCATGAACTTCCGCGCCAGGCGCGGGCTAGGCCTGGTCAGGGACAACGGCGGGGGAGCGGTGCTGAACTGGTGCGGTTCCGGAGCCGCCAGACCGGACCTGCACGCGGTCGTGGTGCAGGGACCGCACGCCGACCGGGCGGAAGCCGTCCGGTACGGGCTGAACGGCGGCGGCGACATCTTCGCGATCTCACCCGGCGTGATGGGCTCCCGGAGCACCGGCTACCTGCGGGTGCACTCGCTCGATCCCGGCGACCCGGGCGGGGCGGAGATCCAGCCGAACCTGCTCGCCGAGCCGTCCGACGCCGCGGCCCTGGCCGAGGCGATGGACATGATCATGGACCTGGCCTGCACGTTCGCGTACAAGGCGCTGATCGCCGAGCCGGTGATGCCGCCGTCCCGTCTGGATGGTGCCGGCAAGACGCGGTTCGTCAGGGAGCACTGCGGGACGTTCTTCCACCCGTGCGGCACGGCGGCGATGGGCGCCGGCCCGGACGCGGTGGTGGACCCGTCGCTGCGCGTCCGCGGGGTTGACGGGCTGCGGGTCGCCGACGCGTCGGTGATCCCGGTCATCCCGAGCTGCAACACTCAGGCCCCGGTCATCGCGATCGCCGAGCGCGCCGCCGACCTGATCACTTAACTACAAGCACAGATTTCAGACCGGTCCCCGACGTCCGGCGTTCATCTGCTGGCCGCCCAGCGCTGCGCCGCGCGTCACTGGCGGGGCGTACAAGTTCCCTTGTGATGAACCTCAGCAGGCGCACAACAAAGCTGCTAGCCACCGTGGCGGTGTCGGCGAGCGCGCTGGTCACGGCGGGGGCCCTCGCGCTGCCGGCCAGTGCCAGTCCCGCCCGCCCCGCGACCCGGGCCCTGACCGTGCGGCAGATCGCCTTCGGCGAGAAGCTGCACCATGAGTTCCGGCCGGACGGGAAGGGCCCGCTGCGCTCGGAGCCGCTGACCGATCCCGACGACATCACCGTCCTCGGACGCGACTTCTACGTCACCTTCCAGAACGCCATCGGCCCGCAGGGGCAGGCGAGCCCGGACGGCGACCTATACAGCACGATCGTCGCGTTCACCCTGTCCGGCAGGGAGGTCCGGCAGTGGGACATGAAGGGCCATGTCGACGGGCTCACCGCCGACCCGTTCCTCGGCAAGGTCATCGCGACCTCCAACGAGGACGCGAACTCGAGTCTGTACACGATCACGGCCGCGACCGGGCGCCTCACCCACTACGCCTACAGCGAGCCGCTGCCGCACAAAGGCGGCACCGACGCGATCTCGATCTATAGAGGCTGGATCCTGATCAGCGCCTCCGCGCCCGGCACCACCGGCGCCCCCGCGCCCAAGCCCTACTACCCGGCCGTCTACGTGGTGACGCTGAACCCGAAGACCAAGATCGCCGCCGTCCGGCCGCTGTTCTACGACGAGGCGGTGGCCAGGGCGGCGAACGGCCCCGATGCCGGCGAGCTCGTCCACCTCGCCCTCACCGACCCGGATTCCAACGAGGTCGTGCCGCCGCAGTCGCCGCGGTTCGCCGGCGACTTCATGCTGGACTCCCAGGGCGACCAGGAGCTGATCTTCGACCACCCGGCCGGGTTCTGGCGCGTTGGCCTGACGGTGCTGCGCATCACCAGGTCGGTCGATGACTCCGCGTGGGCCACCTCGGCGTTCGGCGCCCTGTACACGACCGACGCCGACGCCGACACCGTCGACACGGTCTCGGGCGGCTTCGCCGTCGGGACCATGTACTCGGCGGTGACCCCGTGCGACCAGAACGACGCGCCGGCCACCTGCCCGGGGCCCGGCTTCCCGCCCAACTACCTGGCCACAGACAACCTGCGCACCGGAGCGCTCACCAAGGTGGCGCTGACCGGCCCCGCACTGCACCCGAAGGGCATGATCTTCATCCGGTTCTGACCGCCGCCGACGGAACCAGCCCACTCCCGGCCATGCCGGTTGCGCGATCGACCCGCTCTAGCCTGGTCGATTGCGCAATCGGCCCGCTGGCTCCGTAGCCGCCGCTCACAGGCGCGGGTCGACGTGGATCTTGGTGCCAGCCCCAGGACTGACCCGTCCGGCGAGCGCGTCCGCGGCGCGGTCGAGGCCGACGGTGACCACCGCGAGGTCCCCCGGCGTGACGCGGCCGTCGGCGTAATGCTCGATGGCCGGTCCGAGGCCCGCCGATGCCCCGAGGATGCCCACCGCGGTGATGTCGCCGAGCACTAGGTCGCGGCTGTCGATGCGGCTGGGTCCGGGGGACACCCCGATGTAGACCACCCGCCCGGCCGGCTCCACCAGCGTCAGGACCGACGACGGTACGCTCTGGTCGTTCGTGCAGTCGATAACCGCGTCATAGGTGGTCCGCGGCGGATCGCCGGCCGTCCAGTACTCGCTGGCGCCGAACTTCGCCGCGAGTTCGCGGCGGCCGGAGTCCACCGCCAGCACGTGGACCTCCGCGCCCGCCGCCCGGGCGAAGGCGACGGCGAGCAGCCCGATGGTGCCAGGTCCGCAGACGAGGATCCGCTTCCCCGGCCCGGCGTGAGCCGCGGCCGCGGCCCGCTGGGCGTTGCCGCCGGGTTCGACGAGCGCCCCGGCCCGGTCGTCGATCGCGGCCGGCAGCCGGTACAGGCTGGCCGCCGGAACGAGGACCTTCTCGGCCAGCGCGCCCGGCCAGTCCGTGATCCCGATCTCATGACGGTCCGCGCAGACGTGACCGTTTCCCGCGCGGCACCGATGGCAGTGCCCGCAGCCCAGCATGGTGTCCCCGGTGACGCGGGCGCCGTACCAGGCCTCGCCGACCCCGGCGCCCAGCGCTGAGACGACACCGCACCACTCATGCCCGGGGCGCAGCGGGAAGCGCGACTTCCCCAGCGCGAAGTAGGCCAGCTCACCGGCGAACAGCTCGACGTCGGTGCCGCAGATCCCCACGCGGTGGACATCGACAACCACCTGTCCCGCGCCCGGAACCGGGGCGTCCACCTCGGCCACGCCGGCCGACCCGGGCCCGTCGATGACCAGCGCGCGCATAAACGCCACGCTACACGCAGGGCCTAGCCATGTGGCCGGTGATGAACAAGGGCGAGCGCAGTAACCGGTCGCGCTCCCTGACGCGGCAGACCCAGGTCAGGCGTTGGGTTCATCAAGCCGGAAACCGACCTTGAGCGTCACCTGGAAGTAGCAGCGCTGGTTCTCCTCGATCCGGCCCCGGATGTCGCTGACCTCGAACCAGTCGAGGTTGTGGAGGGTCTTCGAGGCACGGCTGATAGCCCCTAGGATCGCGTCGTCGATCCCCTCGGTAGAGGAGCCGACGATCTCGCTGACTGAATAGACGTGCTCTGACATCGCTATCCCTCCGCGTCGCTTTGCCGGATGGCCTACCCCACCGCGGGCCCGCATACCCCAGGCGAGGCAGAATCCCCCCATGGACGACGATCCGTACCAGCTCGAGCGCTTCACCACCGCCCAGGACCACGGCGGCATCTACCAGCGCGCGGTCGCCGAACTGCGCGCGGGCAGGAAGGTGAGCCACTGGATGTGGTTCGTCTTCCCGCAGATCGAGGGTCTGGGCTTCAGCGCGATATCGCGCCAGTACGCGATCTCGTCGCTAGACGAGGCGCGAGTCTACCTGGACCACCCGGTGCTCGGGCCCCGGCTGCGCGAGGCCGCGGGCATCGCCGCCGCCGCCGAGGGCAAGACCGCGGAGCAGATCTTCGGCCATATCGACGCGTTGAAACTCCGTTCGTCCATGACGCTCTTCGCCGCCGCCGACCCGGACGAACCCGTCTTCCCCCAGGTCCTCGGCAAGTACTTCAACGGCACCCCAGACGAGGCCACCCTGGCGAGGCTCTAATCCCGGTTTTGCTCTCGGTCCCGGCCGGCGTTAGCGGGCTGCGAGGTCGTTGCGGTGCGCCCAGGCGGCGATGTCGCCGCCGTCGATCGCCAGCGCGAGCAGCTCGGGAAACGCGTCGGGCGTGCAGGCGAACGCCGGTATCCCGGCAGCCGCCAGCGCCGCCGCGTTGGACGCGTCAAACGACGGCGCGCCGTCGTCGGACAGCGCGAGCAGCGCCACCACGCAGACCCCCGCTGCCCGAAGCGAACCCAGCCGGGCCAGCAGCGACGACGCGTCACCGCCCTCGTACAGGTCCGAGACCAGCACGAAGATCGTGTCCCGCGGCCGGGTGATGAGCCCCTGGCAGTAGGCGACCGCCTGGTCGATGTCCGTGCCGCCGCCGAGCTGCGTGCCGAACAGCACGTCCACGGGGTCGGCCAGCAGCGGCGTCAGGTCCGCGACGGCCGTGTCGAAGGCCACCAGCGACGTCCGCAGCGACCGCAGCGACGCCAGCACCGCCCCGAACACCGACGCGTACACCACCGAGGACGCCATCGACCCGGACTGGTCGATCGCCAGCACCACGTCGCGGGCGACGACCTGCTGCCGCCGCCCGTAGCCGACGAGCCGCTCGGGGATCACCGTCTGGTGCGACGGCACGTACCGCGACAGGTTGGCCGCGATCGTCCGGTTCCAGTCGATATCCCGCGCGCGCGGCCGTCGCGTGCGGGCAGCGCGGTTCAGCGCGCCGGACACGGCCGCACGCGTGCGCAGAGCGATCCGCCGCTCGACGTCGGCGACCACGCGGCCGACCACCTGGCGGGCCGTCGCCTTCGTGGTCTCCGGCATGATCTTGTTCAGGGACAGCAGCGTGCCGACCAGGTGCACGTCGGGCTCGACGGATCTGAGCATCTCCGGCTCCAGCAGCAGTTGCCGCAGCTGAAGCCGGTCGATGGCGTCTCGCTGCATTACCTGCACGACCGTGGACGGGAAGTACGCCCGGATGTCGCCGAGCCAGCGCGCCACGGTCGGCGCGGAGGCGGCGAGGCTCCCGGCGCGCGGGCCGCCGCCCGCGCCGCGGCCCCTGGATCCGTCCGCGTCGTACAGGGCCGCGAGCGTCGCGTCGATCGCCCGGTCGCGCTCGCCGAGACCGCCGCCGGACGATCCGCCGCCGGCTAGTCCGCCGCCCAGCCCGGGATCCGCCGCGGACCCGAGCAGCAGCCGCCAGCGCCGCAACCGCTCCGCCTCGCCCGCGTCCGCGTCCGGGCCAGCCGAATCCACCCGCTCCGCCGGATCCATCACGCGGCTCCCTCGAGGACGGCGCCGCCGCCCAGAATCGCCGCGACCGTCCGCACAGCGCCACCGGCCCGTTCGGTATCAAGGTCTTCTCCCGCAGCCGCCCCGGTGCCAGCGCCACCGGACGCCCCGGCGCCCGCACGAGAGCGCACGGCGCGCCCGATGCTCGCCCGCTCCGGCGCCGTGAACTCCCCGAACGTCCGTCGCAGCAACGGCAGCACCGCATCGAACTCGTCCGGGCGCAGCGCCCCGACCCAGGTATCCAGCACGCCGAGCAGCTCCCTGTCATGCACGAGCAGCAGCCCGCCGGAACCGGAGCCGGAGCCGCCGGACAGGAAGCCCTCCGCCCACTGCGCCTTCGCCGCGGCCGGCACCCCGGCCGACAGCGCCGCGCGCAGCCGGCGGGCGGCGTCCGGCCACGAAAGCGCGCCGCCGTCGGCGAGCATCCGCGTCACCCGCCCCGCGACCAGCCCGTGCACGTCCCGCCGCGCCGCCAGCGCGCGCAGCACGGCCAGCCACTCCGTCCGGGTCGCCTCGCCATGCGGCGACTGCGCGTGCAGCGCCAGCGCGCTGTGCAGGCCGTCCATCGCGTCCCGCAGCTCGGCGGCCGCGTCGTCGGCGAGCCCGCCCGCGGCGGCGGGCAGCCCGGCGCGGATCCGCGCGCACAGCGCGTCCACCACGGCCGACAGCGCCCGCGTCGGCGTGCCGCGCACGTTCCCGTACCGCACCGCCCTGACGAGGGACGGCACCGCCGTCATCAGCGAGACCACGTCGGCGTCCGCGGCCGCCCTGGCGTCCAGCGCGCGCAGCACCGGCTCGAGCGCGTCGTCCAGCGAGGCGAGCAGCACCCGCGCGACCGTCCCGGTCACGGCGCTGAGCCGGTCCGCCTCCTGCGCGATCGAAACGATCCGGGCGCTCGCCGCCCCGGCCACCGTCGTGCCCCACACCGCCGCGTCGATGATCGCGACCGACAGCTCCGGCCGCCACCGCAGCGACCACGTCTCATGGAACGTCCCCGTGCCCCGCACGAGGTCGTCCGTCATCTCGCCCCAGCCGATGCCGAGGATGCCGAGCCGGTGCAGGAACACCGAACGCTCCCGGTCGCGCTCCCGTCGCAGGTCAAGCGCGAGCGTCCGGTCCAGCGGGTCGATCTTCAGCCGCAGCGCCTTCGCCTGCGCGCGCAGGTCGGCGTCGAGCGGCACCGGGGGAGCGCTGTCGGGCACCGACCCGAGCAGCTCGCCGACCACCAGGTCGCGCGTGACGAACGCCGCCGCCACGTCGTCGCCGTCGCACATCACCGCCTTCGTGGCCTCGCTGACCTCGGCGAGCCCGGCGAGGGGCCGGCCGCGCATGACGGCCAGCGTCTCGGCGAGCCGGACCGCCTCGATGACATGCGACGACGACACCGGCAGGTCATGGGCGCGCAGCACCCCCGCGACCCGCGTCATCCACCGGACGATCGTTCTTTCCTGTTGGCACAAACCAGCCGGCTGCTCCCGCGTCGTGAACAGGTGGTGATACCAGCCGGGTGAGGTGATCCCCGCGCCGTACCCGGACGCCGCCGCCAGCCGGGAATGGGTCCACGGCACCCAGGCGAGCGCCGCCTTGCGCTTGCGGGCGCCGCGCAGCAGCGCCGCGTCCTGCGACGCCGGCGGCAGCGGCCCGCGCAGCGCGGGCGCGTGCCACGCGCCGCACACCACGGCGACCGCCCCGTCCGTCTCCTTCAGCGCGGCGCGCAGCGCCTGCCGCATGTGCGCCTCCCGCCGCCGCTCCCGCAGGGGCTCGGCCGGCGCGCCGTCGCGCAGCTCGGCCATCGCGTCGGCGAGCGCGTCAAACACGCCCTCACCGGGGGGGTTTGGGGGGGTCGTCCCCCCGGGCAAGCACGGGCTTTTGCCGTCCAATCGTGACTCGATCAGGTCGTCCCACCAGCGTTCGGGGTCGTCGTACCCGGCCGCGGCGGCGAGGGTACCGATGGGGTCGGCGAACAATTCCTTTTCTTCCGAACGGGCCGTCGGTTCCTCCCCAGCGGCCACACCGTCTGCCGCGCCCGCGAGCACCATCCCGGCGGGCAGGTCGCAGAACCGGACCGTTACCCCGTGGGCGTGCGCCCAGGTGAGCGCCTGCCATTCGGGGGAGAAGACGGCGAAGGGCCAGAACGCCGAGAGCTTCGGCTCGTCGGGTGCGTAGCCGAGCAGCGCCACCGGCGGCGCCATCCCCGGGTCGGCGGCCAGCGCCAGCACCGGGTCGGCGTCGGCGGGCCCTTCGATCAGCACGACCGCGGGCTTGACCCGGTCCAGCTCGGCGAGCACGGACCGCGCCGACCCCGGCCCGTGATGCCGGATCCCGAGGATGGTTACCCGGCTTTCGCGGTCGCTCAACTGGAAACCTCGCGGCAGGCCCGGTAGAAGTCCGCCCAGCCGGGCCGCTCCCGGACGACCGCCTCCAGGTACTCGGCCCACACGGCGGCGTCCGTCACCGGGTCCTTGACGACCGCGCCGACGATGCCGGCGGCCACGTCCGCGGGCCGCAGCACCCCGTCGCCGAAGTGCGCGGCGAGCGCGATCCCGCTGGTCATCACCGAGATCGCCTCGGCGGCCGACAGCGTGGCGGTCGGCGACTTCAGCCTGGTCCGCTGATCGGCCGTGATCCCCGAACGCAGCTCCCTGAACACCGTCACCACCCGCCGGATCTCCTCCAGTGCCGACGGGACCTCGGGCAGCTCGAGCACGCGGCCGAGCTGCGCTACCCGGCGGGCGACGATGTCCACCTCCTCGTCCTCGGTGGCGGGCAGCGGCAGCACCACGGTGTTGAACCGGCGCCGCAGCGCGGACGACAGCTCGTTGACGCCGCGGTCCCTGTCGTTGGCGGTCGCGATCACCGAGAAGCCCTTGACGGCCTGCACCTCGATGCCGAGCTCCGGCACCGGCAGCGCCTTCTCGGACAAGATGGTGATCAGCGCGTCCTGCACGTCAGACGGGATCCGGGTCAGCTCCTCCACCCGCGCGATCCGGCCCTCCGCCATCGCGGTCATGACGGGGGAAGGCACCAGCGCCGCCCGGGACGGGCCCTCGGCCAGCAGCCTGGCGTAGTTCCAGCCGTACCTGATGGCTTCCTCCGCGGTGCCCGACGTGCCCTGCACGAGCAGGGTCGAGTCGCCGGAGATCGCGGCGGCCAGGTGCTCGGACACCCACGTCTTCGCGGTGCCCGGCACCCCGAGCAGGAGCAGCGCGCGGTCGGTGGCCAGCGTCGCGACGGCGACCTCGATCAGCCGCCGCGGCCCGACGTACTTGGGCGTGATCAGTGTCCCGTCCGGCAGGGCGCCGCCGAGCAGGTACGTGACGACGGCCCTCGGGGACAGCCGCCATGAGGGCGGCCGCGGCAGGTCGTCGGCGGCCGCCAGGGTGGCGAGCTCGGCCGCGTAGACCTGTTCGGCGTGCGGGCGCAGCAGCCCGGCGTCTGTGGCATCTGTGGTGGCTGAGGGGAGGGTCAACGGATCTCCTCGAGGAAGGCGCGCCGCAGCGCGATCGTCTCGGCGGCCGAGCGCAGCAGCGGCGACCAGGTATGCGGGCAGGTGTCGGCGAGCCGGGCCAGCTCGGCCGCGTAGTCACGGGCGCCGGCGGCTGGCAGGCCGCGGCCGGCGGCGGCCAGCAGGCCGCGCGCCAGCCGGGGGAGCACCGCCTGGGTGGCCGCGCGGGCCAAGGCGGCCGCCACGGCGTCGGCCAGCACGGGCGGCCACGGGACGGGACAGCCGGCGATCTCGGCGAGCGCGTCACCGACCTCGGCATGCCTGCCCGCCCATTCCTTGCCGGCCCATTCCCGGCTGGCCAGCCGCGCGGCGGCGCGTGCCGCCCGCACCTCAAGGGGCAGCACGGCCGCGAGCCGGGCATCGTCCGGCCACGCGGCCGGCGGCCGGCCGCCGCCGTCGTCTGGATCGCCGGCGTCGAGCAGTGCCCGCGCCCACTCGCCGTCGCCCCGCCGGATCGCGGCGAGCCGCCAGCCGGCGTGCACGGCGATCGCGAGGTCCCGCTCGACGGGGAGCGCGACGATCTGGTCAGGCGGCAGCCCGAACCGCTCCGTCCAGCTCGCCAGCGGCGCGGCGGCGATGACCTGGGTGAGCAGCCACGCGCCGGCGCCGATGCCCGGCGACGGCGGCCGCGGGCTGACCCCGTCTCTGATGGCCGCGTCGTCGGCGTCACCGGGGCCGGGCACGGTCGCGGCCAGGCGGCGGTCCCGTCCGTCCCCGGCCAGCGCGAGCACCGTCGCGGCGCGCTCCGTCGCGCGGCTGTTGAACGCCGAGCCGGGCAGCCGGGACAGCAGCCGCCGCGCGGTGGCGCGGACGGCGTCCACCCGGTCGTCCAGCGCCGCCTCGAGGAACTCCTCATCGCCGGGGGAGAGGCCACGGGCGAGCACGCCGAGCAGGGCGGGCCGCTCCGCCCCGATTTCCCGTGCCCAGCCCGCCGCGAGCAGGTCGCGCGCCGCCCCCGGGTCGCGGTCGCGCAGGCGGGCGAGGTAGGCGTGCCGTTCGGCGCGGCTCCCGGTCCGCCAGACTTCCGTGTCGCCGTCCACAGCCCCGCCCGCCCCGCCGCTACCACCACCAGCAGCAGCACCACTGCCACCACCAGCAGCACCACTGCCACCACCAGCAGCACCACTGCCACCACCAGCATGCGCCTGGCCCGCCAGCGCCTCCGCCACGGCCCGCTGCCAGTCGGGCCGGTGCCCGGCGAGCCAGCGCCCGCGGGCGCCGAGCACCGCCGCTACGGCCGGGCGGAGGGCAGCCGTCCGTACGCCTGCGTTCGAGCAGGTCAGGCAGCAGCGGCGCCGGGGCCACGTAGCCCGCGCCGCTGGCGGCGGTGAGCAGCTCGGCCAGCAGCTCGCTGTCCGCCGCGGCGAACCCGGGCGCCTGTCCCCGGCCGAGCTGCCGCAGCACCCGCGCCGCGCGGGCGGACAGCTCCGGCGCCGTCTCGGCGGGCGCGCCCGGCGGGCAGGCGACGTCCAGCGCCGGCCGGACCCCGGCCCGCCGCCCCGCGTCCAGCAGGGCCGCGGCGTCCAGCAGGGCGGCCGCGGGATCGCCCGCGTCGAGCACCCCGGCATACGCGCCGGCCGGCCCGGTGAGCGCGGTAACCTCGACCGGCCGCCGCGACACCCCGACGGTCGCCGCCGTCACCAGATCCTCGAACGACACCGGATTCACTTCATCCCCGGCCAGAGCACTCCACCCTCGATCACTCCCATCACATAGCTCCCACCGATCACAGCGGCACCGCCTGGTCGCCGTGCCACACCGTGAGCGGCAGCAGCTCGCGTCCGTCCCACTCGCCGGCCACCGTCACGGGGTGCCCGCCGGAGACGGCCAGCAGCGTCCACAGCGACTCCCGCTCCGTCAGCGGCAGCCCCGCGCCGGTCTCGTCGACGAGGTACCACCGGTGCCCGCCCCCGCCCCCGGCCGCCGCCTCCCGCGTGACC
Organism: uncultured Actinomycetota bacterium; assembly: GCA_963771985.1. Taxonomy (GTDB): domain Bacteria; phylum Actinomycetota; class Actinomycetes; order Streptosporangiales; family Streptosporangiaceae; genus Trebonia. Next base: position 361,103 of record CAVYVO010000002.1, read on the forward strand.
GCGTCCGCCGTGGCGGCCATTTCCCGCGGCGGGACCGGCGTCCCGGTGAGCAGCGCGGGCCATGTGGTGAGCCAGGGGTCCCGCTCGAGCCCGGCCGCCCAGCCGGCGAGCAGGCCGTCGGCGCCGCCGTCCGGTTCCGGTCGCTTCCCGCGTGCCGGGGCGGCGTGCCGCTCGCCCGTCAGCGCGCGCAGCGGCGGCTGGCCGGGATAGTAGTGCAGGTCGGCGAACAGCTCGGCGCCGGCGCGCAGCCCGGCGGTCTCCGGGTCCTGCCAGTACCCGCCCCCGGCGAACGTCAGCAGCATCGCGCGGCGCCCGGTGTCCCGCCCCTGCAGCCAGATCCGCCGCCCGGGCACGGTGCCCTCCAGGAGGTCGCGGACCGCGAGCACCAGCCAGTGATCGGTGACCGCCGGCCGTTCGAGCACCTCCTGACGGCTCGTCGTGTACCCGACCCGGGACCGGACAACCGCGGCCAGCCCCGGCGGGAGCGCGGCGAGCCGCTCGTGGGCGCGCGCGAGCAGCCGCAGCCGGGCGTACTCGCCGAGCAGCCGGGCAGGCCATTCCTCGCCGGCCGACGACGGCACCGCGGACAGGCCGCGCAGCACTCCGGCGACCCCGGGCGCCTGCGCGTCCACCATCCGGGCCGCGACCGCGTCCGCGGGCCCGGCGCCGCCCGGTCGGCCGACGGTCGCCGCGAGGCCGGCCCGGACCTGGTCTTTGAGCCACTCCTGGAGCTCGGCGAGCCCGGCGGCCACGCGCTGCGCGCGTTCCTCCGCCCGCCGCGCGGCGCCCGCCTCGTCTTTCACCTCGCCGACGGGCTCTTTCACCACCTTCTCCCGGCGGGTCTCCAGCCAGGCCCGCGCGTAGTCCGCGGGCTCCGCCGCCTCCGGCACGCCGCCGGCCGCCCACAGCAGCAGCAGGCCGAGCGCGTGCTTGCACGGGAACTTCCGCGACGGGCACGAGCACCGGTACGCGGGCCCGCTCAGGTCGGCGATCGTCTGGTACGGGCTCTTCCCCGAGCCCGCGCACAGCCCCCACACCACCTCGTCGGCCGCGCCCGTCCCGCTCCACGGCGCCGGGCGCGCGAGCACCGCCGCCGCGCGCCGGGACGACTCGTCCGGGGCGAGCGCGAGGACGCTGTCGGCGCTCCATCGGGCTGGCATACGAGGCAAGCTAGCCGGCCCCACCGACAAACCCATCCGCTCGCAGACAGCGCGGGTCGGGGTCTCTGCAGCTGCGGCATGGCCACGGACAGTTGCGAGGACACCGGTCCTCCTGAGACTCTCGTCAAGAGTCGAAGCGCATGACTTACAGAGAGAATTGGTAGATGCCCACCTCTGGCAGTCCAATGGTCCGGCGGCGGCGCCTTGCGGCCGAGCTACGCCGTCTCCGCATTGCCGCGGGAATGACTGCTGAAGACTCGGGGAAGCTTCTTGGCTGGTCAAAGGCAAAGATTAGCAGATATGAGCTAGCGCAGAGTGGCTTGAAACCTGCTGACGTCGCCAGGCTGCTTGACTTGTACAGGGTCGAGGGTAGTCACCGCGAACAATTGCTGGCGCTTGCTGAGGAAGCCACTCAAAAAGGCTGGTGGGAAGCGTACTCGGACGTCTTGACCGAAGAGAATCTGGCGTTTATCGGTCTGGAGGCCGAGGCCACGTCAATCCTGGAATGGAAGATTAACGTGGTTCCCGCGTTGCTCCAGACCGAGCAATACGCACGGGAGATCCTGACTGGTTACCATGAGGTCGCGACCATCTCGCCAAGGGCCATCGAGCGACGGTTGGAGACGCGCCTCATGCGTCAGCAACTCATGACCCGTGATGAACCGCTGGAGTACGCGGCGGTCATAGATGAGTCCGTCTTGCATCGGCAGCGTGGCGATCGAGCAGTGATGCATGCACAGCTTCAACGCCTAGCAGATGTCTCCGAACTGCCAAACGTCACGATTCGGATTCTGCCGCTCGCAGGTAATCATGGGCTCGCGGTCGACTCTTTTTCCATTCTGGAATTTGGCAAAGCCTATGAGACGGCACTTCATGACGTGGTCAGTATCGAACATCTAAGCAATGAATTGTATGTCGAGGGTGATACGGACACTCACACATTCAGGCTCGCTTTCGATCATCTTGCCGAGGAATCCCTCTCTCCTGCGGAGAGCCGGGAATTGATATTGGCGACGTCCATGAAAGCCTGGGCTGCAAAATAGCTATGCCACGCGAATCTGCCGGACGGCTATGTCTACACGGGGACGCACCTTGAAGCTGCCGACGCTCGGGGCGTTGGCCCGCAGGCATGTCGGCTCAACGGAACGGCCTAGGTGTCCGCGTGATGCGTCTCGGCGGTGTCAGGGCGGCGAGACATCCAATCTGACTGTGCTCGCACCACCAGCACCACCCGCAGATGTGTCATAGTCCTGCCATCCGATCCATCCTGCGCCATACTTAACCCACGCCTCCGCCTCCTCACCGGAACCAATCCGTATCTGGGGGTGGAGGATGTCACACGGTGGGCGACTCGTCTCACAATGAGGCGCCGGACAAACCAGAATAATCCGGCGCAATAGAAGTAAGTGATAGGCGTTACAACGAGAGCGAAGGGCTATAAATGCGCGACAAAACCCCGGTTGGGGACAATGGGGCTGAGCGTGATCATAGTGAGGGCTGGCGGAAGAGTACGTACAGTATGAGTAATGGACAGTGCGTCGAGATCGCACGCCTCGCAGGCGGACACATCGGCGTGCGCGACAGCGTGGTGACGGCAACGGTAGAAGGGGTCGTCTTGCGCTTCGGACCAGGGGCTTGGACCGCTTTCTTGGCGGAACTTCGGACTTCGCTGCGCTTTTAAGAGTTGATCCACGTGCGCGGAGGGCGCCCGCCCTCCGCGCCTCAGACTGCGCAAGTTGCGCAGGACATTGCCACACATTGGCTCTTGGATATTTCTTGGTGCCATTTAGGGCAGCTTTCACTGCATGGATAGCTGGCATTTGCTCCGGCCTTCTCATTGTGAAATGAGAAGCTCAGAAAGATTCTCGTCTGCCCGCATTAAACGATCGAAAGCGGGGCAATAACTCCACGTGGCGCAACACGTCGTGCTAGCCGACGCGACGAGTCACAGGGCAGCATAGAGAACAAGCGAAACGCCATCCTTAGCTCCCGCACAGAGGTTGAAGAGCGGCGCTAGCCCGGACCATCAGTGGAGAGATCCATGTCTACGGTTCCACAGCCGCCGCGTTCCGCCAGCACGGCTCCTCGCTCCCGCAGTTCAAGCCCCTGGATTGATCTGATCGCTTTCCTCGCCGTTCTTGCTCTCGGCGGTATCCTGATCGCCTTCGGACGCACGACGGCAGGCTCCCTCGCGACTATCTGCGCGGCTCTCGGCGGCCTGTACGGGGTGTGGAAGCGCTTTCGTTCCTCGGACAGCGCTTCGCCTCCTGAGGAATCGGGCAGGAAGTCAGACGAGCACCTTCGCTGACTTTGGGCTACACCGCGGCGCTCTAGCTCTCCGGCAATCCTGCCTGGCCCTGCGCGCGGCCGGCCCGCGCCGCGGGCCGCCGGGTCGCGGGATCCAGCGGGTTGGCGCCCATCGCGGCCGCCGACGCCTCGTCCGGCTGGAGGACCGTGACCTCGGCGCCGTCGCGGAGCCTGGCGACCACCTCCGGCAGCGGCATCGGCGACGGGACCTCGGAGTTCATGCCGAACGGCGAGACCACGACGATCCGCGCCGCGCCCGCGGCGAGGTCGGCGTTGTCCATGGACCGCACGCCGCCGTCCATGTACCGGCGGCCGTCGATGGTCACCGGCGGCCAGATGCCGGGCACCGCGCAGCTGGCGGTCACCGCGTCGACCAGGCTGACTCCGGACTGGCTGTCGAATACCCGCATGAGACCGCTCTCGCAGTCGACCGCCACCAGCTCGATGCGCCGCGACGGCCACTCGTGCGACGGAAGCCGCGACTCGATCACCGCCCGCCGTTCGGCCTCCGGGACGGTCCGCGCGGCCAGCGCCCAGGCGCCGGCCTGGCGTAGGATCTCTTCCTGGGAGGTCGCTCCGGCCATGTACCGCTCGAACTGCTCGCCGAACTCCGCTATGTCGATCTCCGCCATGATCTCGGCCGACTGCAGGGCGGGGTCGGTCTGCCTGGCGAACAGCTCGTCGAGGCTGCGCCCGCTGCCGAGCTGAGCGGCCACGTTGGCGCCCGCCGACGTGCCGATGACCAGGTCAGCGCCTGTCACGTCCTGGCCGGCCTCGGCCAGCCCGGCCAGCAGCCCCGTCATCCACGCGATCCCGGCGACACCGCCGCCGCCGAGCACCAGCGCTTCGTCGACCGTCATCATGTTCCCTTCTCACGGCTGCGCGGACCCGGTCAGGATACGGCCCCAGGTGATCTGCGCGACGATCCGCGTGTCGAGCACGCCGTCCGCCGCGAACGGGGCGACGACGGCTGACACCTCGCGGTCGAACGCGGCGGCCTCCTCGGGCGGCATCCACTCCCTGGCGAGGCTGGATGTGGAGTGGAACTGCTCGATATAGTCCTCAGTCCGCTGCGGGAACGGCTGTGGCGGCGTCGCCGCGTACCCGTCTACGTCGAACAAGCCCGCCGCGGACAGCGCGCCGACGAGGGAGAAGGCCGGGTCGTAGCCGGGGCTGCGCGAGTGTCTGGCGATGACGGGGTTGAGTGAGTCGCGCCAGGGCGGATCGTGATACCCGTGCTCCACGATCGCCAGGAAGGCGCTCCCGGTCAGCACGGCGCGCAGCCGCGCGAGCGTCGGCCGCCAGTTCATCCAGTGCAGGCTGGCGCCCGCGGTCACCAGCGCGTACGGGCCGCCCAGCGGAGCGGTCTCGGCGGCGCCGATGATCCACCGCAGGTTCGGCGCATCGCCGCCAGGGCGCTGCCGCCCCTCGGCCACCATCGCGGCCGAGATGTCCAGCGCGTCCACGTGGTCGGCTCGCCGGGCAAGCGGGCGGGCCAGGGCCCCCTCGCCGGCGCCGAGGTCGAGCACCGTCCGCGGCCGGTCGGTGATGAGCCCGTCCAGGATCTCGAACACCTCGTCCGGGTACGGTGGCCGGTGCCGGTAGGCCCTGGCCACGCCGGGATGGGTGAACGCGGCGGCGAGGGGAACGCCCGTTTCCCTGGAGGCAGGATGATCCATGTAGAGAAGCCACCGTCCGTTCCGTCTGAAAAGTGTGAGCACCCCCCAAGGGACAAAAGGAGAAACGGATGACGAGATTCCTGCTGCTCGTTAACTTCGACAACGGGGTCGTCGACGAGTCCATGCTGAGCTGGGACCCGGCGGACATCAGGGCGCACCTGGCGCACTACGAGGCGCTGAACAAGGAGCTTGAGGAGTCCGGCGACCTCGTCGGGGGCGCGGCGCTGGCCTGGCCGGACGCGGCCAAGGTCGTCCGGTCGGACGGCAAGGCGGCCCCGGTGGTCACCGACGGCCCGTACGCGGAGTCGAAGGAACAGCTCGCTGGCTTCCAGGAGATCGAGGTGGACTCGCTGGAGCGGGCGATCGAGATCGCGGCGCGGGTCTCCGCGGTGCCAGGCCCCGGCGGGGTTCCCATCCAGCAGCCGATCGAGGTGCGCCAGGTGATGGACGACCCGCCCGTCGACCTGTGAGCGACACCCGAGTCGAGGACCTGCTGCGCCAGCTCGCGCCGCGGGTCCTCGGCACGGTCACGCGGTGGTCCGGCGGGCTCGACGGCGCGGAGGACGCGACCCAGGAGGCGCTGCTCGCCGCCGCGCGGCACTGGCCTGTCTCCGGGCTCCTGGAGCGGGTGAGCGGCGGCAACCCGATGGTGACGCTCAACCGCGCGATCGCCGCCGCCATGGTGCACGGCCCGGTGGCCGGCCTGGGCTTGCTCGAGCCGCTCGGCGAGCCGCTGGGCGACCACTACCGGCTGCACGCCGTCCGCGGTCACCTGTTCGAGATGCTCGGCGACCACTGCACGGCCTACGCCGCCTACGCGGCGGCCGCCCCCGGAACGCGCAGCGTCCCAGAGCGCAACTACCTCACCGCGAAGGCCGCCCAGTCCCGCCGCCGGTGCGCCCAGTCCCCTCTCCAGGGGGTTCCGACTGTCTCCCAAGGGACTCCGACTGACTTAGGATCTCAAACCGCCCATTTGATGCCCGATTTGTCCCTTTTGTGAGGCGGATTGAGATCCTAAGTGCGTAGAGTGTCCGGATAGTGAGACAGTTGGCCGCCCCGGAACGAACTCGCCGGACGCGGAGAGGCCGCCACCGCACCAGCGCTCGCTACGCTAGGGTCACGTGGAGTCAGAGGAGATGCCCGTCGCCGAGTTCGCCTTTCCCGGGCCGCTTCTGGCACTCGGAGCAGATGCGCGAGGCGCTCGGCGACCCCGATTTCACGGTGGACGACGACACGCTGGTGGTGGCCGAGGAGTTCCGGGTCGTCGGCCGGGAGCACCTGCGCTAGACGGCCAGCCGGCGGGCGTGCAGCGCCTCGTAGTACGGCAGATGATGACGGAGGTACGCGCTGAGCATCGGATCACGCTCCACGTCCGGGCCAGCCTGGCTAACGACACCGCCGAGGCCGCCGGCACCGCCGGCATCGCCGAGGCCGCTGCTCGCCGCCACGTCCGCGTGCCAGCGCTTGGACAGCTCCCACTCGGGCAGCTCGGCCGGCTCCCAGGTCAGCGCCCGGGGCAGGAAGGGGATCCCCGCCCAGGAGCAATACGCCGCCACGACCAAACCCGGGGACCGGACCAGGTCGGCCGCGTCGATGACCAGCGGCTCGCCGTCCGTGAGCCCCGAGACCGCGGTGTAGATCTCATACAGCGACTCGAAGCCGATCTTCTCCAGCGGCGCGGCCGGGTTCAGCGCGTGATACGACGCGATCGTCTCCCGCGGGTGCCTGATCAGGAACGCGTGCCGCGCGTCCGACGCCAGGAACCCGCGGTCCGCCAGGACCTCGGGGTAGCGCCTGCCCGTGGTCTCCTTCGCGAACACGGGCCGCCGCCCGGCCAAAGCCCGCAAACCAGAGAGAAGCTCCGGAGCTGACGTAGCGCGCGACCCGCCGACGTCGGCGTAACCGAACTCCGCCAGGTACGAGAACGGCTCGTGCACCACCGTGCAGTCACCGCGCGCGGCCATCATGCGGAAGAACGCCGTCGAGCGGCTGCGCGGCGCGCTCCACAGCATCAGCAGCACACGGTCACCGCCAAAACCCCCAAAAAAGCGGTCAGAAGCGGTCAGAGGTGCGCCCAGGCGCGCTCCGGGGTGACCCGGATCGCGACGCCGTACTCCTTGTCGTACCACTCCGGCGACTGGCCCATGTGCTCGATGGTCGGCAGGTACTTGTCGAGCAGGCCGGGGAACCGCGACGGCGGCGGGGCGTCGGGGACCACCGCGGCCCGGCCGTAGATCACCACGATGTCGCCGCCGCCAGGGCCCGAATCGAAATGGACCGACACCTGGTCGTGGGCCGCCACGTGCCGCTGCTTGGCCCCGTTGTTCATGCTGTAGATGGTGATCGCGGAACCGTCCCAGACAAACCAGACGGGCCGCGGCGCGGGCCATCCGGACGGCGTGACCGTGGTGAACCAGGCGATCTGGTCGGAGATGAGATGGCGTTCGATCTGTTCGGTGAGCTCGAATCCCATGTGGCCTACCCTAGCTGCCACGGTAGGTGGAGTAGGCGAACGGCGACAGCAGCAGCGGCACGTGATAATGCCCAGCGGAGACGGTGAACGTGATCGTCACCTCCGGGTAGAACGTCGCCACCCCGCGCGCCGCGAAATACTCTCCCGTCCCGAACACCAGCCGGTACACCCCATCCGCGACCGAAGCCGCGAACCCGTGACGGCCGTCCCCGTCGGTCTCCCCCGCCTCAACCGGCGCCCACTCCCCGCCTGGCCCTATAACCGACAATGTCACTGCCACCCCTGCGGCGGGCAACCCCGCGCTCGCGTTCGAGGACGTGCGTTCGACACGGTCACGAGCCCAGCGCCTTCCGCGCGCGGAGGACAGTGATCTTGCGGAGCTCGGCAGTCGCCACCTTCCGTTCGGTATCAGGATCGTTCGCCAGCCTCGCACGGAGAGCCGCGAGCATCTCCTCGCCCGACAGGCCGGTGGCGCAGATGAGGAAGACGTGGCCGAACCGTTCCTCGTACGCGCGGTTCCCCGCGACCAGGGCGACCAGGGCGGCCCGGGAGGCGTCGGCCATTCCGGACTGCTCGGCGGCGGACTGGCCGGTGACGCGGGCGCCGATCCGGGGGTGCGCGGCCATGGCGTCGAGCACGTCCGCCCAGTCAAGGGACCCGAACGCGGCCGCGATCGCGTCCTCCGCCGCGGCCAGCGACGGGTACGGCCGCCCCGCCACCACGCCCGCGGCGAATCGCCGCGACGCGCAGCACGACATCATCACGGCCAGCGCGTCCTCGGCGGCCGCCGCGTTGAACGAAGCCAGGCTCACAGCACCAGACGGTACCTTTCGCGACCTTTCGCGCGCGGGCAAGCCCGACGTAACGCGCGGCTATTCCTTTTGTAGCTTCCGATAAACACGCGCGGGTTACCGTAACGCGGTCACTGATCGGGAGGTTCCGCGTGTTTGCAGGAGAAGTGCTTGACGGCAAGGGCGACTCGCATGAGCGGCTGCTCGCGAGCGTGCCTGAGCCCGTGCTGCGGTCGTTCAGCGAACGGCTGCTCGGCCCGCTGGCCGACTACGACGCACGGCACAAGGCCGAGCTGCTGCCGACCTTGAAATCGTTCCTGGCCTGCGACGGCTCCTGGAGCGCGTGCGCGTCGCGGATGTACGTGCACGTCAACACCGTCCGGTACCGGATCGGCCGGATAGAGGCGCTGACCGGCCGTGACCTGTCGGCGTTGCCGGACCGGGTGGACTTCTTCCTCGCCCTGCGCGGCGCCTGAGCCTATGCCAGGGGCAGCGCGTTGGCACGCACCACGGCCGCGTAGAACTCGCCGCTGCGCTTGAGGATCCGCTTCTGCGTGCCGTAGTCCACGAAGGCCAGCCCGAACCGCTTGGCGTATCCCTCCGCCCACTCGAAGTTGTCGAGCAGGGACCAGGCGAAGTACCCGCGCAGGTTCACCCCGTCGGCGATCGCCGCGTGCAGGGCGGCGAGGTGGTCGCGCAGGTATTCCAGGCGCTCGTAGTCCTCGACGGTGCCGTCCGGGGTGACGTAGTCATACCAGGCCGACCCGTTCTCGGTGATGTACAGCGGCAGCCCGCCGGTCTCGTCCCGCAGCCGTGTCAGCAGCTCGTAGCTGGCTCTGGCGTTGACCAGCCAGTTCATCGCCGTGACGGGCATGCCGTCGGGGTGGACGAGCACCTGGTCCGGTCCGATGAGCTGCTCGCCGCGCCGCGGCTCGCCGTCGGGACGGATCCCGGCGTACTGCGGGGCGTAGAAGTTGACGCCGAGGAAGTCGATCGGCGCGGTGATGAGGTCGAAGTCGCCGTCGTGCACCAGGCCGGGCACGCGCGCGGGGGAGAAGTCAGCGCTCAGCCGTGCCGGGTAGGCGCGCCGCAGCAGCGGGCCCAGGTAGGCCCCGTTCTGCCGCGCGTTCGAGCTCCGCGGCCAGGTCGGCGGCCTCGGGCGATACCGGGCGCACCACCCCGAGGTTGAGCGTGATGCCCACCTGGGCCGGCGACGGCGAGCTCGCGCGCAGCGCGGTGACCGCGCGGCCGTGCGCGAGCAGCAGGTGGTGGTTCGCGGCGACGGCCTGCTTCGGATCGCGCACGCCGGGGGCGTGCCGGCCGTCGCGGTAACCGACGTGCGCGACGACCCACGGCTCGTTCAGCGTGATCCACCGGTACACCCGGTCCCCGAACGCCTCGCCCGCCGCCCCCGCGTAGTCAGCGAAGATCTCGGCGATGTCCCGCATCGCCCAGCCGCCCTTGTCCTGGAGCGCCTGCGGCAGGTCCCAGTGGTACAAGGTGACCACCGGGGTGATGCCCTTCTCCAGCAGCGCGTTGATGAGCCTGTTGTAGTAGTCGAGCCCCCTCGGGTTGACGGGGCCGCGCCCGTCGGGCTGGATCCGCGGCCAGGAGAGGCTGAACCGGTAGGCGCCGGCGCCGAGCCGCTGCAGCAGCGCGATGTCCTCGGGGTAGCGATGGTAGCTGTCGCAGGCGATGTCGCCGGTGTCGCCGTGGAAGACCTTCCCCGGGGTGTGGCTGAACGTATCCCAGATCGACGGGCCCTTGCCGTCCGCGTCGGGCGCCCCCTCGATCTGGTAGGCGGCCGTGGCCGCGCCCCACAGGAACCCGTCAGGGAAACGGAGCTGGTCTTCTGTCCTCATGCGTTACCTCCATGCGCCACGGCTGCCGCGGGCGATGCCGCGGGCTCGACTTAACCGCTTAAGTACATCATGCCGCCGCACTACCCTGTCTAGGGTGATCGAGATTCGCCCCGGCCGTGCCGCGGACGCGCCTGCGATCGTCGCGGTGCGCCGGGAGAGCTGGTTCGCCGCCTACGAGGGAATCGTCGCCACCCCGCTCATCGACCGCGCGACCGCGCCCGGCAGCAGGGCGGTGAACCCCCCGCCCTACCTCCGTACGCTGGTGGCGGTCGCCGGCGACGATCCCGCCGTCGTCGGTTACGCCTCCTTTGGTCCCGAACGGTCGGTGGCGTCTCCCGCCCCGACACGCTTCGCCCCGGCCGCCGCCCGCCCGCGTTCTTCCGCCTCTCCCGCACCGGCCGCGCCCGCGGCCCACCTCTTCACCCCAGCGGGCCAAGTCGGCCAGGTGGGCGAGGTATACGCGATCTACGTGGCCCCCGCCTGGTGGTCGACGGGCGTCGGCCGCGGGCTGATGAGCGCGGTGCTCTCCGCTCTGACGACTGAGGCGTACCGCCGCGTCGTCCTCTGGGTCCTCGCCGACAACGCGCGGGCCAGGCGCTTCTACGACCGGGCGGGCTTCGGAGCCGACGGCGGCACCAACATCCTCACCGGCCTCGGCGGCGTCCTAGAGCTCCGCTACTCCCGCGACCTCTGACCGTCGTCGGCCGCCGACGCGGGCGGATTGGCGGCCTTTACAGAGGTTTGATAGCCGAGCTTCCGGCCTTCCTTATACCGGGAGGGGTATCTGAAAAGGACGATGGTCATGATCGTGGGTCATTTGCGGCGAATAGCGCCGTTTTTGACCCACGATCATGAAACCGCCAGCCGAGCCCGCCGTCACCTGAAGGCAAAATATAGGGCGAAATAGGACATATCTCGCCGCATAGCCCGGCCATTTCTGGATCGCCTGTCGCGTGACTCCCAGCTCGCGGGCGATGCCCGCCTGGGAGAAGCGATATGGGAGCATCGGAATGCCGACAGCACCGACGAACGGATGTCATGACCGCCCCCGAGCACGCCGAGCGCACCCCGTCCGAACGGGAGTGGCTGCGCGTCAACGCCTACCTGCACCGCAACCACCACGAGCTGGCGGTCCGGGCCGCTGACGACTTCCCGCCCGGCGCCCGGGTGGCCGGCACCCCGCTGCTCGCGGCCCCCGCATGGCGGCCGGCCGCGCCCATTCCGCTCACGGACGTCCGCCTCGAGTTCCGCCCGGAGCCGCCGGCCGCCAGCGACCCGGCCGCCGGCGACCCGGCCGGGCCTGACGTGGCCGCTGTCGCGCCGGACCTGCTGCCACTGCGCGCCGACGGCACCCGCTATCGCCGCTACTCGGAGGTGGTCGAGCACCTCGCCGCGCCGGCGATCTTCGAGAACCGCTCCACCTACCGGCCCGTCGAAGCGGACCTGGCCAGCGGCGACCCGCACCTGACCTGCACCCGCGGCCGCTTCTTCGACGCCGTCGACGTGGGCGGCCCGGCGGGACACGAGTACGCCGCCGCCCGGCTGGGGCCGCGCGCGGACACGAGGCTGCGGGCCGCGCTCAGCGACCCCTGCGACCTGGCCGCCCGTCCGGCGGCCGTGGCCACCAGCACGCTCACGCTGCGCCACGACAAGGCGGCGAATACCGCGTCGTTCCCGCTGCACTGGCGGGACCCGGCGCGGGTCGGCCACGCCGGCGGCATGTACCAGGTGATCCCGGTCGGCATCTTCCAGCCGTCCGGCGAGGCGCCGTGGAACGAGACCAATGACTTCGACCTGTGGCGCGGCATGCTCCGCGAGTTCGCCGAGGAACTCCTCGGCCAGGCCGAAGACTACGGCAGCGAGACCGCCCCGGTCGACTACGACCGCTGGCCGCTCGCGCGGCAGATGACCGGGGCGCTGAAAGACGGCCGCATCCGCGCGTACTGCCTCGGCCTCGGCGCCGACCCGCTGACGTTCGCGCTCGACCTGCTGACCGTGGTCGTGATCGACGCGCCGCTGTACGACGACCTGTTCGGCGACCTGGTCTCCGACAACGCCGAAGGCAGGGTGCTCAAGCCCCGCCCCTTCGATGAGCCGACCGTCGCTGAGCTGCTCGCCAGGCACCCCGTCCAGGCCGCGGGCGCCGCGCTCCTCACCCTGGCGATCCGCGACAAGCAGGTGCTGCTCGGCGGGTTACCAGCCCCGCTCGCGCCACTCCGCCAGGTGCGGCCGCTCCGCGCCGAGCGTGGTGTCATTCCCGTGCCCCGGGTACACCCAGGTAGCGTCCGGCAGGCGGTCGAAGACCTTCGTCACCACGCCGTCATACAGCGAGGTGAACCGCTCCGGGTCCTGCTGCGTGTTGCCGACGCCGCCGGGGAACAGGCAGTCTCCGGTGAACAGGTGCGGCGAGGCCCCGTCCGGCTCGTAGAGCAGCGCGATGCTGCCGGGCGTGTGGCCGACCAGGTGGATGACCGACAGCGACGTGTCGCCGAACCGTACCGTGCCGCCGTCCTCGACGAGCTCGTCGGTCGGCACCGGGATGCCCGGGGCGTCCGCCGGGTGCGCGACGGTGGTCGCGCCGGTCGCGGCGTGCACCCGCTCGAGCGCCTGCCAGTGGTCCGGATGCTGGTGCGTGGTCACGATCCGCTCCACCGGCGTGCCGCCGATCATCTCAAGCAGCCGCTCCGGCTCGGCGGCCGCGTCGATCAGCAGTCCCTGGCCGCTGCCGTCCCGCAGCAGGTACACGTTGTTCTCGTACGGCCCCACGGCGATCTTGGTCACTGTCAGGCCGTTGATCTCCCGCGTGTCCGCGGGACCGCCGACACGCACGTCTCCGGTGTAAGTCACGCGAGAAATCTATCCCGAACGGAAGGTGGCGCCTGCCCCGGCGTCCCGTTCCCGCCGCCGGATGGCCGGCCCGAGTGCCAGCTGCCACGCCGCCGCGACCCCGCACGTGGCGGCGCAGGCCAGCCACAGCACCGGCCGCCCGTGCGCGAGCAGCCTCGTTCCCGCGAGCGGCGCGATCAGGTAGCCGAGCGAGAACGCCAGGCCGAACACCCCGTTGTAGCGTCCGCGCAGCCGCGGCGGCGCGAGCGCCGCGATGACGGTGCTCGCCACGGCGCCGTTGAGGATCTCGCCGGCCGTCCAGACGGCGACGCAGGCCGCGTACTGCCAGGTCGCCGACGCGAGGGCCGTGAGCCCGAAGCCGAGCCCGGTACAGACGACGCCGCAGGTGAGGACCGTCGCGTGGTCGCGCCTGCCCAGCCAGGCGCCCACCGCCGGCTGGGCCGCCACGATGACCAGGCCGTTGACGGCCATGGCGATCCCGTAGTCCTGAGGCGGCAGCCCGCTGCCGGTCATCGCCAGCGGGAGCGTGGTGTACGCCTGCATGTAGACGATCGCCACGACCAGGGTCAGCAGCGTGAACGACACGAGCACCGGGTCGCGCAGCGCCGCGGCGAACCCGCCTCGCGCGTGCCCGCCGTCACCGCCCTCCCCGGATGGGGCCAGCGTTTCCGGCACGGCCCGCCACACCAGCAGCCCGAACGCCGCGCACGTCACGGCGTCGATCCAGAACAGCGTCGTGAAGCCCGTCCGCGCGAGCGTCCCGCCGAGCACCATCGCGACCGAGAACCCGAGGTTCACCGCCCAGAAGATCAGGCCGTAGGCGCGCGCCCGGTCCGCCGCCGGGACCAGGTCCGCGACCAGCGCCGCGGCCGCCGGGCGGTACATGTCGATCGTCGCGCCGACGGCGACGCTGGCCACGAGCAGCGGCGCCAGCCCGTGCGCGTAGCCGAGCCCGAGCAGGGCCGCCGCGTTGGCAAGCATCCCGGCCGTCAGCGTCGCGCGCCGCCCGAGCCTGTCGGTGAGCGCGCCGCCGATCAGCTGCGAGCACACCGACCCGGCGCCGTAGCTGGCGAGCACGCCGCCCACCTCGGCGAGCGACAGATGCCTCGCGCTGGTCAGGTACAGCGCGAGGAACGGCTCGACGAAGAAGCCGAGCCGGTTGACCAGGGTCCCGGCCCACAGCACCCAGAATGGCCGCGGCAGCCCGCCCGCCGCCTGCTGGGCGGTCCGGGCAGCCCTGCTCCGGGCACCGTCCGCGACCGCGATAGCTTCCACACCGCCCATCATGGCGACGGGGTTCGACATTCCGCGGGAGCTATCCCGCGGCCAGCGCGGCCGTGCCGTAGGCTGGACTACAGCTGGCCCGACGGGGGGAACAGCTCCGGGGCCGGGCATAACGGCGGCTCCCGCCGCGCTTATACTCTGGCGGTTCCGCATCCGGGCAGAAATGTCAGACCCCCTCGCTACCATGACCCCCGTCAGAGGCGGGTGCCCGTGTCGACCCGCGAACCGCAGGACGTTAACGAAAGAAGAGCGCGCAGTGGCTGACCGGCTTGTCGTTCGCGGCGCACGCGAGCACAACCTCAAGGATGTCTCCCTCGACCTGCCGCGCGACGCCATGATCGTGTTCACCGGGCTATCCGGGTCGGGCAAGTCCAGCCTTGCCTTCGACACGATCTTCGCCGAGGGGCAGCGACGGTACGTGGAGTCCCTGTCGGCGTACGCGCGGCAGTTCCTCGGCCAGATGGACAAGCCCGACGTGGACTTCATCGACGGGCTGTCGCCGGCTGTCTCGATCGACCAGAAGGCGGCGAGCCGCAACCCCAGGTCCACCGTCGGCACGATCACCGAGGTGTACGACTACCTGCGCCTGCTGTATGCCCGGGTCGGCAAGCCGCACTGCCCCATCTGCGGCCGGCCGATCGCCCGGCAGAGCCCGCAGCAGATCGTGGACCGCGTCCTCGAGCTCGAGGAAGGCACGCGGTTCCAGGTCCTCGCCCCGGTGGTCCGCGGCCGCAAGGGGGAGTACGGCGAGCTGCTCAAGGAGCTGCAGACCAAGGGCTACTCACGGGCGCGGGTGGACGGCACGATCATCCGCCTCGACGAGGCGACGAGTTCCGCCCTGCCCGCGCTGAAGAAGTACGAGAAGCACGACATCGAGGTGATCATCGACCGCCTCGCCGTCAAGGACACCGCCCGGCGGCGGCTCACCGACTCGGTCGAGACCGCGCTCGGCCTGTCCGGCGGCGTGGTCGTCCTCGACTTCGTCGACCTCCCGGAGACGGACCCGCACCGCGAGCGGATGTACTCCGAGCACCTGGCGTGCCTGTACGACGACCTGTCCTTCGACGAGCTCGAGCCGCGGTCGTTCTCGTTCAACTCGCCGTGGGGCGCCTGCCCGGACTGCACCGGGCTGGGCACCCGCATGGAGGTCGACCCCGAGCTCATCGTCCCCGACCCGGCCAAGTCCCTGGCCGAGGGAGCCATCGCCCCCTGGGCCGGCGGGCACGTCAGCGACTACTTCGACCGGCTGATCGAGGCGCTCGCGGAGACGATCGGCTTCCGCATGGACACGCCGTGGCACAAGCTCCCGGCCAAGGCCCAGAAAGCGCTCCTGAACGGCTACGAAGCGCAGGTGCACGTCCGGTACAAGAACCGGTACGGCCGGGAACGCTCGTACTACACGAACTTCGAGGGCGCGATCCCGTACGTCGAGCGGCGGTACGCCGAGGCGGAGAGCGACTCAAGCAGGGAGAAGTTCGCGGGCTTCATGGGCGAGGTGCCGTGCCCGTCCTGCGGGGGCGCGCGCCTCAAGCCTGTCAGCCTCGCCGTGACCATCGACGGCAAGTCGATCGCCGACCTGTGCGACCAGCCCATCGGCGAGCTTGCCAAGAACCTGCTCAAGCTCGACCTGTCCGAGCGGGACATGCAGATCGCCCGGCTCATCCTTAAGGAAGTCAACGCCCGCCTCGGGTTCCTGCTCGACGTCGGGCTTGACTACCTCACCCTCGACCGGGCCAGCGCCACGCTGGCCGGCGGCGAAGCACAGCGGATCAGGCTCGCGACCCAGATCGGGTCCGGCCTGGTCGGCGTGCTGTACGTGCTCGACGAGCCGTCCATCGGGCTGCACCAGCGGGACAACCACCGGCTGCTCGAAACCCTGCTGCGGCTGCGCGACCTCGGCAACACCCTGATCGTCGTCGAGCACGACGAGGACACGATCCGCGCCGCGGACTGGGTAGTAGACATCGGCCCCGGCGCCGGCGAACACGGCGGCCACGTGGTCGTCTCCGGCACGGTCGGCGAACTGCTCGCCAGCGACACCTCGCTGACCGGCGCGTACCTGTCCGGCCGCCGGGAGATCCCGATCCCGAAGAAGCGCCGCAAGCCCGAGAAGACCCGCGAGCTCGTGGTCAAGGGCGCCGCCGAGCACAACCTGAAGAACGTCGACGTCGCGTTCCCGCTCGGCTGCCTCATCGCGGTCACCGGCGTGTCAGGCTCGGGCAAGTCGACGCTGGTCAACGACATCCTCTACCGCGCGCTGGCCAAGGAGCTGCACCAGGCGCGCACGGTTCCCGGCAAGCACACCCGGGTCACCGGCATGCAGCAGCTGGACAAGATCGTGCACGTCGACCAGGGGCCGATCGGGCGCACCCCGCGGTCCAACCCGGCCACCTACACCGGCGTCTTCGACCACATCAGGAAGCTGTTCGCCGCCACCACGGAGGCGAAGATCCGCGGCTACCAGCCGGGCCGGTTCTCGTTCAACGTGAAGGGCGGCCGCTGCGAGGCCTGCTCCGGGGACGGCACGATCAAGATCGAGATGCAGTTCCTGCCCGACGTGTACGTGCCGTGCGAGGTCTGCCACGGCGCCCGGTACAACACCGACACCCTCCAGGTGCACTACAAGGGCAAGTCCATCGCCGAGGTGCTCGACATGCCGATCGAGGAGGCCGCGACGTTCTTCGAGGCGGTGCCCGCGATCCACCGGCACCTGAAGACGCTCGTCGACGTCGGCCTCGGCTACGTACGGCTCGGCCAGCCCGCGACCACGCTGTCGGGCGGCGAGGCGCAGCGCGTCAAGCTCGCGTCGGAGCTGCAAAGAAGGTCCACCGGCCGGACCATCTACGTGCTCGACGAGCCGACGACGGGCCTGCACTTCGAGGACATCCGCAAGCTCCTCGGCGTCCTCACCAAGCTGGTCGAGAGCGGCAACACGGTGATCGTCATCGAGCACAACCTCGACGTGATCAAGTCGGCGGACTGGCTCATCGACATGGGCCCCGAAGGCGGCTCGGGCGGCGGCACCATCGTGGCCACCGGGTCCCCGGAGCAAGTGGCTGCCAACGAGAAAAGCTACACCGGCCAGTTCCTCAAACCACTTCTTTCCTCATAACGGAAGGTGGCGTCTCACCGGGCAGAGAACGGTGCACACCGTGGAGATCATGACCAGCGCCGGGCCCGCTCGCGTCGTCATCGAGAAGCCGGCGCGGCGGCCCGCCTTCCTGGCGGTGCTGACCCACGGGGCGGGCGGGACGCCGGACACGCCGGACGTGCTCGCCGTCCGTGCCGCCGCGCTCGCGCTCGGCGCGGTCGCGGCGCTGGTCACGCAGCCGTACCGGGTCAGGGGCGCCCGCGCGCCGGGGTCCGCGGCCAGGCAGGACGCCGCCTGGGCGGAGATCGTCGCCGCCCTGAACGACACGGGTCTCCCGCTCATCCAGGGCGGCCGGAGCAACGGCGCCCGGGTGGCGTGCCGCACGGCCCGGCGGACGCGCGCGAAAGGCGTCATCGCGCTGGCGTTCCCGCTGCACCCGCCCGGTCAGCCGGGCAAGTCCCGGGACGCCGAACTACGCGATGCCGGAACTAGCGTGCTGGTGCTCAACGGAGACCGTGACCCCTTTGGCGTCCCCGAACCAGACGACGCGACCCGCGTCGTGGTGCTTCCCGGGGAGACTCATGCCCTCTCGAAGAACCCGGTCGCGATCTGCGAAGCGGTAGCGGGATGGCTGGGCACGGTCCCCGGGCTTGACCGCCGATAGGCGGTCGTTCCCCCGGTTTGTTCTGCGGCCGGCTCAGGCAGCGGGTGCCTGACGGCCGTGGTCGGTCGGGCGGTGCGGTGCGATCATCGCGCCGTCCGGCAGCAGCTCACCGGTGTCATCGAAGATCACGACACCGTTGCAGAGCAGGCTCCAACCCTGCTCAGGGTGACTTGCAATCGTGTGCGCCGCCTCGCGGTCGGGTGCGGAAGCATCCGGGCAGGGCGGGGTATGTGGGCACATGTCAGTGCCTCCTGGCGTTTTCTCTAGACCACGATCTCTACCACTTGGCCCCGCGGTGTGACCGCTACCCCTCGCCAAGTGGCCTAGACCACTTACCTCAAGATTGCCCCGCTACACGTCGCCGCGCAAGTAACTTGCCGGCGCGTGAAGCGGAGTTTCCCAAATATTGATACGCGCAGGCCAGGGCAACGGTTCAGATATGCCTGGACCCGCTTCGCACCCGGCGTTCGCGGCCGTGAGCTCGCGTGCCTCGTGCGGTAGCGGGTCCAAATGTAGCCGGCCCGGCGCGCCCGCACGCCGATCCGGGGAACGGCGCGCGGAAAGTTTCTAGACGGCCGGCTCGCGGGGGACGTCCGGAATCCCGTTCATCCGGTGGTTCTCGCGCAGCGTGAGCAGCCGCTCCGCGTGGGCGGTCAGCGCGTGGACCTCGGGCTTGGCCCTGGCCTTGCGGAAGTAAATCCGGTCCTCGTAGCCGCGCGGACCGATCGCGGCCCGCTCCGCGGCGTAGGCGGCGCGCATCGCCGCGGTGAGCGCCGCGTCCAGTTCCTTGGCCAGCCGGTGCAGTTCGGTGACGGGTGCGCGGCGTGCCTCCGCCTCCCGCAGCGCCGCGTCCGCCGCCCGCGCCGCGTCGAGCAGCTTGTCTTGCTCCGCGGCGAAGGCGACATCCGCCTGGTACTTCTGTGCCGCCTCCTGGCTAGGCTTGTACATCCCTCTCCGTCCTCACGTCCCGATGCCCGCATCGTAGATTACGCGGTGCCCGCCCGCCGGGCGCACCCGGGCCCAAGCCACGCGTCTCTTGCCCGATCCACGCGTCTCTTGAGGCATTGAACGGGCGGGGTCTGCGAGGCCGGTAACTGATCGCGGTTATGTGGCGCGAGGTACGGACGGGGTACGGGTCACCGGAAGAGCCCCGCATCTTTTGCCGCGCGCCAATACCCACCAGGGTATTCGACGGGCTGGATTTCATGATCGCGAAGGTTTCGCACACTATAACGATAAAAGGTCTTCGCCAGGAAAAATACCTTCGCGATCATGCCGATACTGGTGAGGCCTTTTGCGAGCTAAATCCTGATATATCCCCATTTGATACCCCTGCCCCTGCCCCTGCCCCTGCCCCTGCCCCTGCCCCTGCCCCTGCCCCTGCCCCTGCCCCTGCCCCTGCCCCTGCCGCTTCGCCGCGACCGGACGCAGTCGGCAGCCGCCCCCCGCGACGGCGGCTCGGCCTGATCCGGTCAGGCCTGGGTGAAGCGGACGCACAGGCCGCAGCGGCGCAGCACGCGGACGAACCACAGGGCGGACAAGGCGGTTCCCGCGATCACGCCCCCTACCGTTACGACGGTGCTGAGCAGCAGAAACACCTTGACCGGCTCGACGGCCATCGCCACGGCCAGGCCCACGGTCAACGCCGCGAAGATGCCTGCCCACAGCCAGGTCGCGCCCTGGAAGAACCGGTGCAGCCCGGGGTGGCGGGACGGGTCCCGGAACGCCACCACCTCGGCGGCCAGCTGGGCTACCAGCGGCTTGCGTGTCGGCGCGGTCCGCGCGAACAGGACGCACAGGGCCAGGTTGGCCAGCGGGAACTGGAGAAGGAAGAACAGCACGCTCCCGGTGGCGACCACCAGCGCCGTCTGAAGCGTGAGCACCAGGGCGGAGATCATGAGCAGGCCGGGAACGCACCCGGTGACCACCTTGCGCACCGCCGCGGTCAGCCAGACCGCGGCCGTCGCCGCCACCATGCCGGCTCCCTCGCCGCCGAGCCGCTCGCCGACGAGGTAGCCGACGACCGGCAGGCCCAGGGACTCGGCGAGGTTCCAGCCGACGGTGAGCAGCAGCCGCCACGGACGAGGCAGCTCAAGGTGCCCAGGTGTGGTCATGGTTGCCATGATGCCCGATGACGCTGGGCGAAACCTGGAAGGTCATTGTGAGCCAGCTATAACTTGCCGTTAACCGTCTTTTCCAGGGATCCCTTTGCCGGCAGCAAGCTGGTATGACCCATGATAACGAAAACATTTTTCACGATGTAAATAATTCATCCTATACGTACGAAAAAACTTCGTGATCATGAAATGGCCCGCACCGGCAAACCCTGCCCGCACCCCAGGTCACACCAGCCACCCCCGCGGACGGCACGCGCCCCGGCGACGCCCGGCCAGCCGGCCAGCCAACCGGCCAGCCGGCCAGCCAACCAACCGGCCGGCACCCTGACCTCGCGGTTAGCGGCTCGCTGCCACACGCCGTGAACAGTCAGAGGTTGACCGGCCAGCTGTAAGGCCAGGCTGGCGGCCCAGCGGGCGTGCAGGTCGGCGTACTCGCCCTCGGTGCGCAGCAGGTCGGCGGGCGAGCCGTCCTCGATGATCTGGCCTGCCCGCAGCACCAGCACCCGGTCGGCGATCGCCACGGTCGAGAGCCGGTGAGCGATGATCACCGCGGTGCGGCCGGCCAGCACGGTCCGCAGGGCCGCCTGGACCAGGCGCTCGCTGGGGATGTCGAGGAGCGCCGTCGCCTCGTCGAGCACGAGCACGCCGGGCGCGGCGATGAACGCCCTGGCGAAGGAGATCAGCTGGCGCTGGCCGGCCGACAGCCGTCCGCCGCGCTTGCCGACCTTGGTGGCGTAGCCGTCCGGCAGGGCGGCGATGAACTCGTGCGCGCCGATCGCCCGGGCGGCCGCCGCCACCTCGGCGTCGGAGGCCTGCGGCCGGCCGAACCTGATGTTCTCCGCGACCGTGCCCTCGAACAGGAAGCTCTCCTGGGTGATCAGCACGACCTCCTGGCGGAGCACCTGGTCCGGCAGGTCACGCAGGTCGAACGCCGTCCAGGAGCACCCGCCCGGCGTTCGGATCGTAGAACCGGGCGAGCAGCCGCGCGACCGTGGTCTTGCCCGCGCCGGTCTCGCCGACCAGGGCGACCGTCTGTCCCGCCGGGATGTCCAGGTCGAACCCGGGCAGCACGACCGCCGCGCGGTAGCCGAACCGCGCCGACTCGAACCGGACGCGGCGGCCGCTCGCCGCCGCGGGCAGGGCCGCGGGCAGAACCGGCTCGGCGACCGACGGCTCCTCCTCGAGGACGCCGGAGATCTTCTCAAGCGCCGAGGCGGCGCCCTGGAACGAGTTGTAGAACTGCGAGACGTCCTGCAGCGGATCGAAGAACCGCTGCAGGTACAGCAGGAACGAGGCCAGCACGCCGACCTTGATGTCGCCGTCGATCACCCGCAGGCCGCCGTAGCAGAGCACCACGCCGATGATGACGTTCGCGACCAGCGAGATGCTCGGGCCGAAGACCGCGATGAGCTGCGAGGCGCGCCTGCTCGCGCTCGCGTAGTCCCCGGACAGGCGGTCGAAGATCTCCTCGTTCCGCCGCTCCCGGCGGAACGCCTGGACCGCGCGCAGGCCGCCGAACGTCTCGACGAAGTGCACGATGACCAGCGCGTTGGTCTCCCTGATGCGCC
The DNA here is from genome assembly GCA_963771985.1 of uncultured Actinomycetota bacterium. Taxonomy (GTDB): domain Bacteria; phylum Actinomycetota; class Actinomycetes; order Streptosporangiales; family Streptosporangiaceae; genus Trebonia. Next base: position 382,946 of record CAVYVO010000002.1, read on the forward strand.
GGTAGGCTCCCGCGGACTCGCGCCGGAACCAGGCGCTCAGCCAGGTCAGGGGGATGAACCCGGAGAGCACCACCAGGGCGAGGGGCCAGTCGAGCAGCAGCATGCCGGTGCCGACGAGGACCAGCGTGAGCGCCGCCGAGATCAGCGCGTCCAGACCCTCCTCGAACAGCGCGGAGATCGCCTCGATGTCGGAGGTCTGGCGGGAGATCACCCGGCCCGAGGTGTAGCTCTCGTGGAACGCCACCGGCAGCCGGAGCATGTGCGCGAACAGGCGGCGGCGCAGCTCCAGCACGACGGACTGGCCTATCCGGCCGGTCATGGTCACGAACGTCCGGGTGGCGACCGCCTGCAGCGCGACCGTCGCGGCGAACACCGCGGCGATCCGCAGCAGCGGCACCGGGTCCCCGGAGCTGAGCACCGGCGGGATGCCGTTGTCGATCGCGATGCCGATCAGCCACGGCCCGGCCAGCGCGGCAAGCGACGCCACCACGATCGCCGCGGCGGTCCACGCCACACCCCGCCGGTAGGGCCGCAGCAGGTCGGCGAGCAGGGCGCGGCTGCGCTTGCGCAGCAGCGCCTCAAGCGGCGCCGAGATTTCGTCGACCTGTTCGCTGGCGATGCCGCGCCATGATCGCGTGTCCGCGGACGAGAGGTCCGCGACCGCGGCGTCTGTCTGGCTGGCCGTCTCCGTCGTCACGTGTGTACCTCACTTCCTTGTTGGCCCAGACCAGCCGGCTCCATCGTCATCAGGGCCGCGTAATCCGGCCGCGCGGCCATCAGCTCGCTGTGGCCGCCGGTGGCGGCGATCACCCCGCCCGCCAGCAGGGCCACCCGGTCGGCGAGCGCGACCGTGGACGGCCGGTGGGCGACGACCAGCGCCGTGACGCCCGCCAGGAGCCGGCCGAGGGCCTGGGTCACCCGTTCCTCGGTGTGCACGTCGAGCGCGGACAGCGGGTCGTCGAGGATCAGCACCTCCGGCCTGGCGAGGATGGCCCTGGCCAGCGCCACCCGCTGCCGCTGCCCGCCGGACAGCGCCATGCCCTGTTCGCCGATCCGGGTGTCGAGACCCCACGGCAGGTCGTAGGCGAACCTCGCCTGGGCGGCGGTCAGCGCGGCCTCGATCTCCTCGTCGGAGGAGCCGGCCGCCCCGAACGTGACGTTCTCCCGCACGCTGGCGGAAAACAGCGTCGCCTCCTCGAACGCGCAGCCCACCGCGGCGCGCAGGCGCGCGAGGGAAATGTCCCTGACGTCGGTGCCGGACAGCAGCACGCGCCCGCCGCTCGCATCCGCCAGCCGGGGCACCAGCTGCAAGAGCGTCGTCTTGCCCGAGCCGGTGGCGCCGGTGAGCACCAGGGTCTCCCCGCGCGCCAGCGTGAGGTCGATGTCCCGCAGGACAGGCTCCCGGCTGCCGGGGTACGTGAAAGCCACGTGCTCGAAGCGCAGGTGGGCCCGGGCAGGCGCCACCTCATTTTCCTGCTGGCAGAAACCAGCCGGCCGTTCCGGATGATCGGTTGTGTCTTTTATCCCCGGCGGGGTGTCGAAGATCTCCAGGACACGCTGCGCCGCGGTCGCCGCCTCCTCGCCGGAGGCGAGGACGTAGCCGAGTGCCTCGATCGGCCACACCAGCTGCAGGGCCAGCGTGATGAAGGCGACCAGCCCGCCGAGGGTCAGCGAGTGGTGGCTAACCGCGATCGCGCCGAGCACCACGATGAGCGCGATCGCGGCGTTGGGGATCAGGTCGAGCACCGACCAGAAGCCGCCGAGCAGGCGGGCCTTGGCGACCTGGGTCCGGTAGACCTCGGTGGCCTGCGCGAAGTGGCCCGCCGACGCCTCCGGGGCCCGGCCGAGCGCCTTCAGCACCCGGACCCCGGTCGCCGCCTCTTCGACCAGCGTCGTCAGGTCGCCTTCCTGGTCCTGCACGCGGCGGGACAGCACCTTGTACCGCCGCTCGAACCGGGTGCAGAACACGAGCACCGGCGCGAACATGCAGCCGGTGATCAGGCCCAGCCACCAGTTCAGGCTGATCAGCAGGCCCGTGACGGCGGCGAACGTCATGATGCTGATGAACAGGAACACGATGCCGAAGCCGGCGAACCGGCGGATCGACGACAGGTCCGAGGTAGCGCGGGACAGCAGCTGGCCGGACTGCCACTCGTCGTGGAACGCGGGGTCGAGCCGCTGCAGGTGCGCGTACAGGTCGTCCCTGATCGTCTTCTCCATGTCGGCGACGGCGTTGCCCTGCACCCAGCGGCGGATCAGGTTCAGCACCGCCGCCCCCGCGCCGAGACCGATCGCGGCCAGGCCCAGGGGGATCAGCAGTCCGCGCTCGTGGTGGGCGATGGCGCCGTCGATGACGGCCTTGGTGAGGAGGGGAATCGCGATCTCCGCGCCTTCGGCGCAGATCGCCGCCGCGATCATCGCGATCAGCTGGAAACGGTACGGACGCAGGTAGGGGCGCAGCCGCCAGAGGGCGGCGACTGGGCGAGAGGACACCAGGCGGAGCCTAATTCGCGGCGTTAAGCATGTCATCTGGTTTTTCCCGCCGCCGGGCCGGGTGCGCGAGCTGTATTCTGACGCTCGATGAACTTCGATATAACCCGCGTGCGCGCCGCGTATCCGGCGCTGAAGGACGGGCACGCCTACCTGGACGGCGCCGCGGGGACACAGGTTCCCGGCACGGTGATCGACGCGATCGCGTCCGCGTACCGGGCCGGGATCGGGAACCTGGGCGGCGCGTTCGCGGCGAGCGGGCGCAGCGAAGCCATCGTCGCGGAGTGCCGTCGCGCCGTCGCGGACCTGGTCGGGGGCGAGGCGTCCGGCGTCGTGCTCGGGCCGAGCATGACCGCGCTCACCTACCGGATCTCGGGCGCGCTGTCGAAGACGTGGGCGCCCGGCGACGAGGTCGTGGTGTCCCGGCTCGACCACGACGCCAACATCCGCCCGTGGGTGCAGGCCGCCGCCCGCGCCGGCGCCGTCGTCCGCTGGGCGGAGCCCGACGCGGCGACGGGCGAGCTGCCCGCCGCGCAGTTCGCCGGCCTGGTGAATGAGCGGACGAGGCTCGTCGCCGTGACCGCGGCGAGCAACGTGATCGGGACGCGCCCGGACGTCCCGGCCATCGCCGCTCTCGCGCGCGCGGCCGGGGCGCTTTGCTACGTGGACGGCGTGCACGCGACCCCGCACGTGCCCGTCGACGTCGCCGCCCTGGGCGCCGACTTGTACGCGACGAGCGCCTACAAGTGGTCCGGCCCGCACGTCGCCGCGGTGGTGGCCGCCCCGTCCCTGCTGGAGACCCTGTGGCCGGACAAGCTGCTGCCGTCGTCCGATGAGGTGCCAGGGCGGTTCGAGCGCGGCACGCTGCCGTTCGGTGACCTGGCCGGCGTGACCGCGGCCGTGGAACACCTGGCCGGGCTTGCCGGGCCGGGCGGCCCGGCTTCCCGCCGGGAGAAGGTCCTCGCCTCGATGACGGCCGTCGAGGCCTATGAGTCGTCGCTGTTCGCCCGGCTCCTCGGCGGGCTGGCCGCGATGGGCCGCGTGACCCTCTACGGCAAGGCCGCCCGGCGGGCGCCGACCGCGTTCTTCACCGTGGCCGCGATGACCCCGCGCGCGGTCGCCGCGGCGCTGGCCGAGTGCGGGATCAACGCCTGGAACGGCGACAACTACGCGTACGAGCTGTGCACGGTCCTCGGCCTCGAGCCCGGGGGAGCGGTCCGCGCCGGCCTCGTCCACTACAACGACGCCTCCGACGTGGACCGCCTGCTGGCCGCCGTGGCCGGGCTCGGCGGCTAACCCCGCTAACCCCGCTAACCCACGTACTCGGTCGACGTCGAGATCCGGTGGGCGCCGCACTCGTGGTGCCCGGGCAGCCCGATGCCGTCCGTGGTCACGGCGTCCTTCGTGCAGGCCCCGGGGATCCAGTAGTAGCCGTCGTTGCCGATGGTGAACGTGTAGCTGAACGTGTTCTCGTACTCATCGGCCGAGATCCGGCGCGCCTTCGTGACGGTGGCGTGCCCGCCGTCCAGGTAGAGCCAGTTCGGCGGCTTGGGAGTGCCGGTCCGCGAGAGGCTGAGGCCGAAGTAGGGATAGACGTGCTTGCCCATCTCGGTGCTGAGGGCCGAGCTCGGCACGTACGTGTACATGCGGAACGTCTCATGGCACACGGGGCGCTTGCAGGACTGGAAACTCGAGTACGTCTGCGCGCTGGTGATGTAGACGCTCTGCACGCGCGAGACGGCCACCGGGGCGGCCGTGCCGCTGGCGAACAGCCTGACCGCGTAGTGCGTGGCCAGCCCCGGCGTCACCGTGAACGAGTACGCCGCCGTGGCGCCCGTCAGCGTGATCGATCCGGCCGGCACCGCCGGCTTCTTGTACGGGAACGGCTGAGCGTACAAGGTGGCGATCTCCCCGGCGGCGGCGCCGGTGATGGTGCCGTGGATCTTCGCGCTGCTGTACGCGCCGGCCCGGTAGACCACGAACACGTCGCCGGTCACCGGCTTCAGCTTGGCGGTAGCGGCGATGGTGATCGCCGGGCCGGCCGCCTGGGCCGGGCAGGCGGCCATCAGCGGAGCGGCGAGCGCCGCGGCTCCGGCAACGGCCGCGAGCGCGGTCCGGCGCCATGCTCTGAGCATTCGGGTCCCTGCTTCCCGCCCGCGCCTAGCAGGCTGTTCGTGGGTGTGCTGACGGTCATCGATCCGTCGCGCGCCATATCCTGCCCTAAAGCAGCGGTTAATTGTGGCGACTCGTCGCAAATTGGCGGGTTCCAGTCGGCCGCGCGGACGCGTAGCCTGATACGTAGTTACTCGATCCGAGTCGGGCGGCGGAGGCTGGCGGGATGCTGACGTGGCTGTGGCAGGTGGCGGGCCACCTGCTGGCCGTGCTGCTGTGGGCGGACACCCCGCAGCGGATGGCCGTGGTCGCCGTGGTCGCCGTCGCCGCCGTCGCCGTGGCCGGCTGCCTCGCCGCTGGCGCCAGCCTGGCCAGGACGACAGCCAGCCTTCCGGTATCGCGCCGCGTCACGGCGCTGCGGGAGAAGTCCTGGCGCGTGGCTTTCCTGCGCCAGCGCGACCCGGACGCCCGCGGGCGGACGAGACCCAGAGCACCGTCGGCGGCCCAAGCGGCCGCCTGATCCGCCTGATCCTCGCCTGATCCGCCGTCTCCCAGGCGGCCGCTTTCCAGCACCCTCATCCCTGCCAGCTGGAAGGTCGCCCAGTCAATGTCCGCAGTTTTCGGCGTCCCCGTGGACGCCGCGTACCACCTCGTCTACGCCCTTACCATCGCTGCCACTCCCGTTCTCGGCGGCCTGGCCGCCGTCGCCGGCATCGTCGCGTTCACCATGGCGATCCGGCTGCTCGTCATGCCGCTCAGCTTCCGCGCGATGCGCGGGCAGGCCGCCCAGGCCAGGCTGGCGCCGCGGGTCCAGGCGCTGCGCCAGCGCTACGGCCGTCAGCCGGAGCGGCTGCAGCGCGAGCTGACCGCGCTCTATCAGTCGGAAGGCACGAGCGTGTTCGCCGGCTTCGCGCCGCTGCTGGCGCAATGGCCGGTGTTCAGCGTGCTCTACCTGCTGTTCCGCTCGCCGACGGTGGCGGGCGGGCCGAACCGGCTGCTGTCACGCGACTTGTTCGGCGTTCCGCTCGGGGACCACTGGCTGTCCGGGACCGGCGCGCTGCTCGGTGCGCGGGGCGCCGTGTTCCTCGCCGTCCTGGCGATCCTGGCGGTCGTCTGCTGGCTATCCGCCCGGGTGGCGCGGCGCATGGCCGCGGTGCCGCGGCAGGCGGCCCCCGGGGAGGCCGGCCGCGCGCTCGGGCTCGCGCTCAAGGCGCTGCCGTACCTCACGGTCGTGATCGCCGCGTTCGCGCCGCTGGCCGCGGCGGTGTACCTGGTAGTGTCCGCCGGCTGGAGCGTCGCGGAGCGGTGGGTGTTCGCGCGCCGCCGGCGCACGGAAGGCGACGGCGAATCCACTGGCGCTTTGCCGCGCGCCGGCCATACGCTCAGGTACCGTGCTCACTGACCGTAACGGTGTCCCGTTTTCGCCGATCCGCCGGCTCGGCCCGCAGGACCTCAGGCACTGCGTCGCGCTCTCCCTCGACCGCGGGTGGGCACCGGAGAAAGCCAAGTGGGCGCTGCTGCTCGCGGAGACGGAAGCCTTCGGCGTCGACGCGCCCGACGGCGGCCTGGCCGGCTGCGTGGTGCTGGCCAGGTACGGCCCGGACCTGGCCTCGGCCGGGATGATGCTCGTCGCCGCGCGGTACGGCCGGCGGGGACTCGGCCGCGCCCTGATGGAGCATCTCTTGGCCGCGGCCGGCGGCGCCACGGTCACGCTGTTCGCCACCGACCTGGGCAGGCCGCTGTATGAGAAGCTCGGCTTCCGCGCGATCCGCCGGAGCGTGGCCTTCGTGGGCACGTTCCGGCCGGAACGCGGCGGAGCGGACCCCGCGCGGCCGCCCGCCCGCCTGGCCGCGGAGGCGGATATGCCGACGATCCTCGATATCGACAAAGCGGCATTCGGCGCCGACCGGAGCCGTCTGCTGCTGCGGCTGCCCGGCTTCGCCGAGCAGCTTCAGGTGCTCGGAACAGGCGCGGCGGTCGCCGGCTACGCCGCCGCCTGGCGGACCGAGGCCGCGACCGTCATCGGGCCGGTCGTCGCGCCCGACGGTGTCGCGGCCCGCCAGCTGATCGCCGGCCTGGCCGCCGGCGCGCGCGGCCAGGTCCGTCTCGATCTGGACCCCGACCAGCCCGAGCTGCCGCGCTGGGCGTTCGCCCGCGGCCTCCAGCCGGTCTCGAGGAATGCGGTCATGGCGTACGGTGACTGGCGGCCGCGCGGGGAGCCGGGCCGCCTGTTCACCCCCTTCTCCGTGGCTCTCGCCTGACTCCTCCGGTGCCGTCCGCGCGCCTACCACGGCAGCCGCACTTCGGTATGTGAGCTGCCGGGATGGCCCCGAGCGGCGGACCCGGCCGGGGCCATCGCGGGGCCCGCGATAACGTGAAAGCTTTCCTGCCCCAGGACGGCTCTGTCGCACATTTCTGGATGATAACGGAGCCCTGACGTCGCCCTCCCACCGTATTTTCCTTGTGAACGCGCCAAGCTCGAACTAACGAGGAAGATCCTTCGACCTATAGGCCGTAACATCCTTCACGTTATCGAAAACCGACGAGGAGCAGGACACCGGACGGCCGCTAGCGCACGATCGGACCGTTACCCTCCAGTTATATGAGCCAGAGCCCCCAGGACGTCCAGGATCTTTCACGATAATCCCGGTGTCGGCCATCCCCGCCGCCGGCGGACGGGTGCGGAAGCGGGAAGATCTCCCCATCGCCGCAGGCCACACGCTAAAGTGCGGCTGCCGTACTACGTAAGCATCAAGTTGAATAGCCCGAGGTTCCCGGCCTTCCGCATACCTGGAGGGGGTATCCGAAAGGGACGATGGCCATGATCGTGGGTCATTTGCGGCGAATAGCGCCGTTTTTGACCCATGATCATGAAACCGCTATCCGGGCCCGCTGTCACCCGAAGGTAAAATATAGGGCGAATAGGACATATATCGCAGATGATAGAGCAGATTCTGCCTTCGCGGGTCGCAGCGGTTGAATCCTTCGGGGACGACCCCGCTGCCGTACTCTTTCCACAAGAAAACGCTGCCATCGCACGGGCCACGGAAAACCGGCGGCAGGAATTCGCCACGGCGCGCGCTTGTGCCCGGGCGGCGCTGGCCCGGCTCGGTCTGCCGGCGGTCGCCGTGCTGCCCGGGCCCCGCGGCGCCCCGCAATGGCCGGAAGGAGTAACCGGCAGTATCACGCACTGCGCCGGGTACCGGAGCGCCGCGGTGGCCCTGACCAGGGATATCGTATCGCTGGGGGTGGATGCGGAGCCTAACGAGGCGCTGCCCGACCATGGCATGCTCAAGTTGATCGCTCTTGATGAGGAGTGCGGCCGCCTTGCGGAACTCTCCGCCGAAATGCCCGGCATCAGCTGGGATCGATTGCTTTTCAGCGCAAAGGAATCCGTCTACAAAACGTGGTTTCCGCTGACCCAGCGCTGGCTGGGCTTCGAGTCGGCGGACATCCTCATCGACCCGCGAGCGGGTACGTTCACCGCGCGACTGCTTGTGCCGGGTCCACATGTCAATGGGGCGCCGCTAACCCTGCTGAACGGACGCTGGCTTGCCGATCGCGGGCTCTTGGTGACCGCGATCGTGGTTCCCGCAGCTCGCTAACGCAGCCGGTGGTCCAGCGCGGTGTGCCGGCGTCCCGACCCCTTCGTGCGCACCGCGACGGCGAGCGCCCGGCGGGAGCCGGCCAGCACCACGAGCTTCTTGGCCCTGGTGACGCCGGTGTAGAGGAGGTTGCGCTGCAGCATGAGCCAGGACCCCATGGTGAGCGGGATGACGACGGCGGGGTATTCGCTGCCCTGGGAGCGGTGGATGGTGACCGCGTAGGCGTGCGCGAGCTCGTCCAGCTCGTCGAACGCGTAGTCGACCGATTCGTCCTCGTCGGTGCGCACGGTCAGCTTGTGGTCCTCCAGCGACATGCCGGTGACGACGCCGACGGTGCCGTTGAAGACGCCGGCCGCGCCCTTCTCGTAGTTGTTGCGCAGCTGGGTGACCTTGTCCCCAACGCGGAACACCCGGCCGCCGTACCGCCGTTCGGGCTGCCCTTCCCGGTAGGGCGTGAGCGCCTCCTGCAGCAGCAGGTTCAGGTTTCCCGCCCCGGCCGGGCCGCGGTGCATGGGACAGAGCACCTGCACGTCGCGGCGCGGGTCCAGGCCGAACTTGGCGGGGATGCGCCGCGCCACGATGTCGACCACCAGCTGCGCGGTCTCCTCACCCTCGTCGGAGGAGAACCAGAAGAAGTCGCCGAAACCGGTGAGCGATGGCTGGTCCCCGGCGTTGATCCGGTGCGCGTTGACCACGATCCCGGACTGCTGGGCCTGCCGGAAGATCTTCGTCAGCCGCACCACCGGCAGCGACCCGGCGGCGAGCATGTCGCGCAGCACCTCCCCGGCGCCGACCGACGGCAGCTGGTCGACGTCCCCGACCAGCAGCAGGTGCGCGCCGGGCGGGATCGCCTTGATCAGCTTGTTGGCCAAGATCACGTCCACCATCGAGGTCTCGTCGACCACGACCAGGTCCGCGTCCAGCGGGTTGGACGCGTCGAAGGAGGCATCGCCGCCGGGCCGCAGCTGCAGCAGCCGGTGGATGGTCGCGGCCTCGTGCCCGGTGAGCTCGGCGAGCCGCTTGGCGGCCCGGCCGGTCGGCGCGACCAGCACCACTTTCGCGCGCTTCGCGCGAGCCAGCTCCACCACCGAGCGGACCGTGAAGCTCTTCCCGCAGCCTGGCCCGCCGGTCAGGACCGCGACCCGGGAGGTCAGCGCCAGCCGTACCGCCTCTTCCTGCTCGGGCGCCAGCGCGGCGCCGGTCCGCTCGCGCAGCCACGCCAGCGCCTTGTCCCAGTCCACGGACGCGAAGCCCGCCAGCCGGTCGTCCCGCGTGGCGAGCAGGCGGAGCAGGGCAGCCGCCACCGACCGTTCCGCTTGATAGAAGGGGGGCAGGTAGACGGCGGGGACCGGGGGTGAGTCCTCAGCCACCAGCGGCAGGTCCTCCCGCACCACCCCCTCGGCGGCGGCCAGCTCCTCCAGGCACGGGCCGATCATCTCCGCCGGCACCTCGAGGATCTTGGCGGCGTCGGTGATGAGGTTGGGCACGGGCAGGTAGCAGTGCCCGTCGTCGGCCGCCTCGGACAGGGTGTAGGCCAGGCCCGCCTTGATCCGTTCCGGGCTGTCGCGGGCGATCCCCACGCTCATGGCGATGGTGTCGGCGGTCTTGAAGCCGATGCCCCACACGTCGGACGCGAGCCGGTACGGCTCGGCACGCACCACGTCCACTGACTTGTCGCCGTATTTCTTGTAGATCTTGACGGCCAGCGACGTGGAGACCCCCACGCCCTGCAGGAAGACCATCACCTCCTTGATCGCCTTCTGCTCCGCCCAGGCGGCGGTGATCATCGCGGTGCGCTTGGGGCCCAGGCCGTCCACTTCGATCAGGCGTCCGGGTGTGTCGTCGATGATGTGCATGATGTCGACGCCGAAGTGCTTGACCATGCGTTCGGCCATCACCGGGCCGATGCCCCTGATCAGACCGGAGCCCAGGTACCGCTGGATGCCCTGGACGGTGGCCGGCAGCACGGTGGTGTAGGAGAAGACCTCGAACTGCTTGCCGTACCGGGGATGGGAGGTCCACCGCCCGCGCATCCGCAGCGACTCGCCCACCTGCGCTCCCAGCAGCGGCCCGACAGCCGTGATCAGGTCCGGGCCGTGCCCGGCGTTGATCCTGGCGATGGTGTACCCGGTCTCCGGGTTGGCGTAAGTGATCCGCTCAAGCGCGCCCTCGAGGACCGAACCGTCCCGACTGACTCCAGGACCCGCCGGCATGTTACGTGTACACCGTGATCTGAGAGGAGGGGTAGCCGCTCGCCCCGTTGGGCGCGACCGGCGCCTGGAGCGCGGTCTGCGTGTAGCCGGTCTTGTCGGTCGCCCGCGCCTCGATCAGGTGCGGGCCGGCCGCGGCGGCGTCCCACTCCCAGACCCACTGCCGCCAGCAGTCGATGCCCGGCACCGCGGCCAGCGTCGCCTCGTGCCACGGCCCGCCGTCCACCCGGACCTCCACGGCCTCGATGCCCTTGTGCTGTGCCCACGCCACGCCGGCCACCGCCACCCGCCCGGCCTTCACCTGCGAGCCCGGAGCCGGGACGTCGATCCGGGATTCGGTCTTGATCGGCGCCTGCTGCGACCAGCCGCGCTGCGCCCAGTACGCGACGGCCGACTCGAAGGTGGTGACCTCGATGTCCGCCACCCACTTGCACGCCGACACGTAGCCGTACAGCCCGGGGACCACCAGCCGCGCCGGGAACCCGTGCTCGACCGGCAGCGCGGCCGCGTTCATCGCGACCGCGACCAGCGCGTCCCGCCCGTCCATCACGACCGACAGCGGCGTGCCCGACGTGAACCCGTCCACGGAGGTGCACAGCAGCTGCGACGCCCCGGGCTGGACCCCGGCCGCCCGCAGCAGCGACGCGAGCGAAGCGCCCAGCCACTTGGCGTTCCCGACGTAGGGGCCGCCGACGGGGTTGGACACGCAGCACAGCGTTATGTAGTCCTCGATGAGCGGCCGCCGCAGCAGCTCATCGAACGTCACCACCATCTCCCGCGCCACCATGCCGTGGATCCGCAGCTGCCAGTTCGACGGATCCACCTGGGGGACGAACAGTGCGGTGTCGACGCGGTAGAACTGGCTGTCCGGCGTGATGAAGGAGCTGATCCCGGGGATCGGCAGGTTCGCGCCGGCGGGCACCGGCGGCGCGGGCACCGCCGCCCGCGGGAACCGCACCGCCGAACGTGCCGCGGACACGTTGCGCCGCGTGGTCAGCTGGCGTCCCGCGACCTCGCCGGCCGCGGCGGCGAACACGGCGACACCCGCCGTCGCCAGGAACGCGCGCCGGGCCGGGGGCTGCCGTACCGGCTGGCGCAGCGCCGGGACGTTGGTGCCCGGCGGGTCCGGCGGCCGCACCTCGCCAGGCAAGTCCGGCGCCCGCAGCTCACCCGCCCCGGAAGGCCCCGAAGCCCCGGAAGGCCCGGAAGGCCCGGAAGGCCCGAACACGATCGGCGGCAGCGGCTCCGCCGCACTGGCCGCCGCGGCGGCCGAGGAAGCCCACTGGCGCGCCGCCAGCACGAGCCGGTACAGCACGAAGGCGCCGGCCAGGGCGCCGCCCAGCGTCGGCAGCACGTAGGCCGCGGACGCGTTCGGCCGGGTGAGCGCCGCCGCCAGGCCGATCGCCGCGAAGATCGCCAGGCCGACCATGCCGAAAGCGAGCCGCCGCACCGCTACCGCGCCCACCACCATGGCGTACAGGAACAGTACGACGAAGACGCCGGTCAGCAGCGCGTTCTTGTCGTTGGTGCCGAACGTCGAGGTCGCCCAGTCCTTGACAGGCAACGGCGTCAGGTCGATGGCGGCCTGCCCGACGGCGAGCACCGGCGACGCCTGCGGTATCGAAAGGCCGGCCAGCAGTTGCGCGACACCGATCGCGGCGGCGGCCGCCAGCACACCGCAGACCGCGCCCAACCCGCGGCTCGGCAGTACTTTCCTAGTCGTCATGCAGGTGTAGTCCGTTGCCCTCGGCCGTCGTTACACCCTCACGCTACCTGCGTAAACCACCACAGGTCGGCCCGGGAACGTTGCGCTGTTATTACCGTTCGTCATCAAAGACCCAACGGGTCGGCGAACCTGTGAAGTCGCTGTGCAACATGCTGAACACACGCTGAGGACGAACTCCGATCGTCGCGTTCTTCTCCGGGTCGAGGAAGTCAACGCCGAGCCCGGTCCGGTACTTGGCGTTCATCAGATCGATGACGCGCTGCAGGAGGGCGGGGTCGGTCACGAACCGCGCGACGCCCTCGATGATCACCGGATCCGAGGCGTCTTCCGTGGAGACGCAGCACCGCGGATCGGAACTCAGGTTCCGCGCCTTGCGCGAACCAGCCGCGGTGGTGAACCACAGCGTGCTGTCGTCCCACATGCCCCAGACCGGCATGGTGTGCGGGCGACCGTCCGGCCAGACGCTGACCACCCAGTAGTTCCGCGCGGCGGTGAGCCGTTCCGCCGCCCAGGACCAATGCAGGAGCCCGCTCCCTTGTTCTGGCCCGGCGATGCCATATCCGGGCATATAGGGTCTGCTGACCCGAGGGATCCCCATGGCGAAGTGTCTACCATGCGACAACGGTCCCTGGTGCGACTAACGTTTGCCTTTGTGAAAGCATCACCCGAGGCGCAGCTGCGGCTGCTCGAACTAGCCGACCTGGACACCGAGCTCGCCAGGCTCGACCACCGGCGCCGGACGCTCCCGGAAGCCGCCGAACTCGAGGGGCTCACCGCCCGCGGGGCCCAGGTTAGAGACACGATCACGCGCGCGGATACCGAGCTGTCCGACCTGGAGCGCGAGCAGGCCCGGGCCGAACGCGACGTGGATCAGGTCCGGGTCCGCATCGACAAGGACCGGCGGCGGCTGGACGCGGGGCAGGTGTCGAACGCGCGCGAGCTCGAGTCGCTGCAGTCCGAGGTGACGTCCCTGCACCGGCGCCAGTCCGACCTCGAGGAGGTCGTGCTCGACCTGATGGAGCGGCGCGAGGCGGCGCAGGCGCGCCGGGACGCGGCGGCGGCCGACCAGGTGGGCGTCGAGCAGGAGGCCGCCGCGGTGGCGGCCCGCCGGGACGCCGCGCTCGCGGAGATCGGCGAGCAGGCCGGCAAGGCGTCCGCGACGCGCGCGTCGGTGGCGGCGGGCGTCCCCGCCGACCTGCTCGCGCTCTATGACAAGCTCCGCGTCCAGTTCGGCGGCGTCGGCGCCGCGATGCTGCGCCGCAGCCGGTGCGAGGGCTGCCACGTGTCGCTGAGCACGGTGGACTTGAACGACATCAGGACCGCGGCGCCCGACGAGGTGGTGCGCTGCGAGGAGTGCCGCAGGATCTTGGTCCGCACCGGGGAGTCTGGGCTTTAGGCTCTGCTAGCCCGGGGGGACGACCCCCCGGAACCCCCCGGGAAGTCACGATCAGTATTCGGAACGGACTCGGCTGACTCCCCGGGGACACATCCCTTGCGCGGATCCGGGCCGGCGTCCAATAGACTTTCCCGCCGTGGACCAACGTGGACAGCTGAGCGCGCCGGGACGCCTGGAGGCGGGTACTACCGTCGTGCCCGAAGCTCCCCGGGTGCCCGACCGGCCGCTGGCCGAACTGGCCGCCCAGCACGGGCTGAAGCTGTCGGGTGCTCGCCCGTCGCTGCCCGGGTATATCGCGACGCTGTGGCAGCGACGGCACTTCATCTGGGGCTATGCCACCGCGCGCAGCGTGTCGATGTACACCGAGGCTAAGCTCGGCCAGCTCTGGCAGGTGCTCACCCCGCTGCTGAACGCCGGCGTGTACTGGCTGATCTTCGGCCTGCTATTCCAAGCGGCGCGCGGCGTGCAGAACTACCCGGCGTTCCTGCTCGCCGGCGTGTTCGTCTTCGCGTTCACCGAGCGGTCGATCGTCACCGGCTCCAACGTCATGCGGGCCAACCTGCAGCTCATCCGCGCCCTGTACTTCCCGCGCGCCTCGCTGCCGCTGGCCTACGTGCTCGTGGAACTGCAGCAGATGCTGGTCGGCTTTGTCGTGCTGATCCCGGTCATGCTGGTCAGCGGGGAGCCGCTGAGCTGGTACTGGTTCCTGGTGATCCCCGCCGTGCTGCTGCAGACGGCGTTCAACATCGGGGCGGCGCTGATCGTCGCCCGGCTCGGCGGCAGCCTGGCGGACGTGAGCGAGCTGATCCCGTTCATCCTGCGGATCACCCGGTACTTCTGCGGCGTCATGTACATGATCACGGCGCTGCCCGCGCACGTGCCCTGGTGGGGTCTCAAGATCCTGTCGCTGAACCCGCCGGCGGTGTTCATCGCGCTGGTCCGCGTGGGGCTGATGCGGACCTACCGCTTGGACGCGCCCGGGAACCAGCCGTACAACGCGACCTATTGCGCGATCTTCCACGCCAACCAGGGCGGCAGCAGCGCGGTGGTCGGCGGCAAGTACGTGGCGCTCCCGACCGGCACCAAGACGGTAGACGGCTACACGGCGATCGGCCACCACCCGGTGGTGCCGAACGCGACGCTCCAGGCCTACTGCCACGCCGTGGTCACCAACAACGACCTGTGGCTCGCCGCGGTCGGCTGGGGCATCGGCTTCTTCATCATCGGCATCATCTTCTTCTGGCAAGCCGAATCCAAATACGGCCGCGGCTAACCCGCCCCCGCACCCGCGCTCCCGCGCTGCCCGCGCTGCCCGCGCTGCCCGCGCTGCCCGCGCTGCCCGCGCTGCCCGCGCTGCCCGCGCTCCCAGCGTGTCGATTGCGCAATCGACACGCTCTAGGCAACACACCGGAACAACCTGAGTTTGCGGCGTGTCGGGCACACCGCCCGTTTCACACCCTTATCTCCCGTTACGTGAAGCCCCGTTCCCCGGCATCCGCCGGGCGGATGCGCAAAAGCCGCATTCCGGGCACCTCTGGCCGGGAACCGGCCGCGGAGGGCCAGTGAACCACGTCACCGGCACTCGACACGCCGGAGAATCACCTTGTTTCGGAACGTTGCCCTAATCTGGTCGATTGTGCAATCGACACGCTTGGGGAGCTGTTGGTTATTACTTGCTGACGCTGATCACGCCCCTCCGGTTTCTTCGGTCGCATGCGTCACATTGGCATGCCTGCGCAGGCCGCTTGCCGCATGATTCCGAAAATATTTTTTATACCGTAAATAATTCATCCTATAGGTACGAAAAACCTTCGTGATCATGAAACGACTCGCACGGGCAGTCCCATCGGCAACTGATGTCACACGAAGCTTCGCCGCCAGGCAGCGCCGTTACGGCCGCTGACCGCGCTACGTAACGCTCAGCAACGGGGAGCGTTCGCGGGCGTTGCGGTAGTCGCCGGACAGGAGACAGGCGAGGGTGGCGAGGGCCCAGACCGCGGCGCGGTCGGCGTGCGGCGGGGTGAGCGCCTTCTCCGCCGCGGGGCGGCTGACCACCTCGAACAGGCCGCCGGACGTGCCCAGGTCGAGGACGTAGTCGCGCAGGAACGAGGCGATCTCGCCGCCGTACTGGCGGCGCCAGTCGAACGACGCGCCCGACGCGCCCGCTGGCGCCTTGCCGGCCAGCGGCACGTCCGTCAGGGCCGGGCACAGCTCGGCGAGGACGGACCGGGACAACGCGCCGCTCACCCGGTCCGCGAGCGGTGCCGCGCGGGCCACGCGGACGACCTGCTCGTCGAACAGCGGCTGCACGAGGTTCTCCCGCAGCAGGTAGGCCTGCCGGGCGGCGGCCGACCAGCGGCCCGCCCGGTTCACCAGGTAGAACTCGTCGAGCGCCGACAGCGGGCCGCGGGCGAGCGCCGCCGTCCACGGGGCGAGGCTGGCGACGTAGCCGGCCGCGGCGCCGCGGCGGAGCAGGCCGACGCGGCGAGTGGTGAGGCGGCGCAGCAGTTCGGCGGCCCGCAGGGGAGCGGCCCGCCGGCCGGCGGCCGTCTCGGCGTAGCCGCCGCGCAGCAGCTCGCCGCCGTGCCCGCCCGCGGTGACCCCCGGCGTCGGCACCGGGTCCGGGCGCCCCACGTTCTCGAACGCGGACAGCATCCCGTCGGCGACGAGCACCGTGGCCCGCAGGCGGCCGAGCACGTCGGTCCGCTGGCCGGGCGCGGCGGGCGTCACGACCGTGTGCTCGATCCCGAGCCGCCTGGCGATCTCGGCGGCGATCACGACGTCCGGGTGGTCGTCGAACCCGTGCGTCCGCGCCCGCACCGGAACCCCGGCCGCGACGAGCGCGGCGGCCACCAGGCGGCTGTCCTTACCGCCGGTAAGGCTCAGCTCGACCGGCGCCCCGGCCTCGCGCAGTGGCGCGACCGCCGCGACGAGGGCGGCCGCGACGTCACCGGTTGGGGCGTCACCGGCCGCCGCGACGGTGGTGAGCGTGCCGGACAGGGCGTGCAGGGTGGTCGACGGCGGCAGGGCCGACACGCCGCCGAACGGGGTCACCGAGCCGAGCGGAAACCCGGGGTTCAGCAGCGCGCACACCAGGAGCGGATCATGGTCGCCGAGCTTCCCGGCGACGGACGCCGCCCAGACCGCCCGGTCGGACACGAGCACCGCGCCCGGCACCTCGGCGACGTACACCGGGTCCACCCGCGTCAGCGAGGTGCGGGCGTACAGCGGCGCGCGGCCACTGCCGGGCGTCGCCGGGCCGACCCAGATCGTCCCGGCGCGCGACACGGCGGCCCCGGCCTCGCCGCCGAGCTCACCGCCCCAGCGGAGCATCGCGGCGCGGCCGTCCGGTGACCGCCAGGTCACCACGGTCGGCCCGAGGACCGGCATGACCGCGGGGTCGGTGATCCGCGCCCGGTCGGTCAGCGCCGCGCATCCCTCCGGTGTCGCCGCGCTGATCGCCAGCGTGAAGTGCATGGGCTTTCCTGTCGGCAGAAACCAGCCGGGCGGTTCAGCCGGATCCCTGCAGCTGGTAGACCGGTCCGGCCCCGGCGGGCGCCAGATCCGTGGTGAGCAGCCGGTGCCAGCTGCGGCAGACCGCGCCCAGCTCGAACGCGCGCGCCTGCTCGTGCGCCGCCTCCCCGGCCGCCCGCCATTCCTCCGGCGCAGCCAGCGAGGCGATGAACGCGGCCATCGACGCCGGGGTGTCCCTGATCCACCGCTGGTCGTAGATCGTCTCGGCGCCCGGCCAGTGCCTGATCACCGGGACCGCGTGCGACGCCATGCCCTCGGCGGGCGCGACGTGGAACGACTCGTCGTCGCTTGTGGACAGCACGAAGCCGACCCGGCGCAGCCACGCGGCCACGTCCGGTCCCGCGTCGTCGAACACCACCGCGTCCCGCAGCAGCGGCGAGCGCTGCACCCGGCGCAGCGCGGCGGAGTAGTGCTCGCGCTCGGCCGGGTTCTGCCACACCCACCAGTGCTCCCACGGCATGCCCGACTTCACGTACAGCAGGTACCTGTCGTCGTCCCGCCGCAGCTCTTCCAGCACGTCCAGCGCCAGGTCCAGCCGCTTGCGCGAGGGCACGATCCCGATCAGCCCAAGGTGATGCGAAGCGCCGTCCAGCTTCGGACGGTCCAGCTGGGACACGTCCAGGGGGTTCGGCACCGAAGCCACCTTGGCGGCCGGCCAGCCGGTGTGCTCGCGGGTCAGCCGCGCGTAGTGGTCGCTGACGCAGATCACCTGATCCACGTTCCCGATGCGAACCTGGCCCGGGTAGTGCGAGTACAGCTCGAACCGGTGCAGGTGCACCAGCAGCCGGGAGCCGCGGCGCTTGTGCCGGGAGTACCAGACGGCGTTCGGGCCGCACCACTCGCAGATGACGACGTCGGCCCAGTCGGCGAGCTCCTTGGAGACCGCTTCGTCGTGCTCGCCGAGCGCCGCCCACTGGTCGACCCGGACCTCCAGGCCTGGCTGCAGCCTGAGGTACTCGATCAGCGGGGTGAAGAACTTCAGGTCGTGCCCGGCTATCACCACGCGCAGCGGCGGTGCTGCCGGGCCGTCGGGAGCGGGCGGGGCCACCGCCCGCGACAGGTATGCCCGCAGCCGGCCGGCGGCGCGCTCCAGGGAGAACGCCGCGGCAGCGGCCGAAGTCCGCGCCGCCGCGAGCGCGAACACGGCGGGGTCGAGGGCCGCCGCCGCCACGTCGGCCACGTCGTCCAGGCTGGCGGCGAACAGCGGGTAGTCGGCGCCGAGCAGCGCCTCGTGCATCGGCGTCCGGTTCAGGATCACCGGCAGGCCCAGCTGGCCGAACTCCAGGACCTTCGTGGAGAGCTCGAGGGAGGCGTCCAGCTCCGGGTGCCGCCACGAAAGCCCGATGTCGCAGGACGCGGCCAGCCGCATCGCCTCGGCCCGCGACTGCCCGCCGTGCCAGATCGCGCCCGGCACCGCCGGCGACCCGACCTCGCCGAGCGCCGCGCGCATCCGGCGCTTGTAGCCGGCGTCACGCGGGTCGTCGTGGATCTTGTCGCCGACCATGTGCACCTCGGCGGCCACGCCCCGCTCGGCGAGCAGCGCCGGCAGTCGCGTCATCTCCAGGGTGTTCCACCGGGGCGCGAACTTCCCCGTGTAGACGAGTTTGAGCGGGGCCCCGGCAGCCGCCACCTTCCGTTCGGTATCACGCTTGAGATCTTCGGCGGGAAGCACGGGCGGGAAGAGCACTGACTTACCGCAGGCCGCCGCCACGCTGCCTTCCAGGAAGCAGCGGAGCTCCTCGGTCTGGCAGAGCAGGTAGCGGGAGGCCTTCGCGATGATCGTGAGGTCCTCCGCCGCCTTCGGGGTGACCGCGGGAACCGCCTGCGGGACGTCGGTCAGGTACGACCACAGGCGCCCGTCGAACGCTCCGTCGCGGGCGGCCGCGGACACGAGCGCCCGGCCGCGCAGCACCACCAGGTCGTGGCGGCGGTCCCCGTCGATGGCGGCGAGCACGGCGACCGCCTGCGCGACGGTCAGGCTGGCCTCGGTGATGACCCGCCCCTCGGCGTGCGGGCTGCGGATCGTCACCGCCTCGACGTCGCGCAGCGGTGCGATGAGCCGGTCGGTGCGGACCGGCGCCTTCAGCACCAGGGTCACCGCGCACCCGGCGGCGACCAGCGCCTGCGTCACCGACTGCAGCCAGATGGCCGAGCCGTCGAGCAGGTTCAGGTCGACGTCACCGTAGACCAGCGCGGTGGGTCTGGGTCCCGACACTGCGGTTAGCTCCTTGTCCGTGGGTTGGCGGTGACGGTGAACAGGCGCAGGCCGTGGCTGCCCCAGTCCGCGGCCGGCGGTCCGCCGGGGGACAGCAGCTCACGGCGGGCCAGGGCGGGCTCGTCGAGCCAGCGGGTGAACTCGTATTCCTGCGCGCCGAATCCGACCGCGTCCGCCTGCGCGCATTCCCGGGCGCAGACCAGGTCGAGCAGGTACGTGCCGGGCTGCCCGCCGTCCGGGGCCCACGGCGCGACCCACGGCACGCTGGCCAGCCGGGCCAGCGGCCGCGGCCAGTCCGGGCCCGTGTCGGCCGAGACCGTGTCAGTCATCACGACCCGGACGCCGTGGTCGGTCAGCGCGGCGAGCGCGTCCCGCACGCCGGGGCCGTCACCGGCCACGATCACCTCGGCGGGACGCAGCCGCTGGCCCAGCAGGCTAGCGGCCAGCCGTCCGGCCTGGGCGGCGTCGGCGACCCGCGCGAGCACGGCGATCTGCCTGCCGCCGACCAGGCCCGCCGGAAGGCCCGCGGCCCGGGTCATCGCGGCCAGCCGGGCGGGCGTGGCGTGCTCGGCGGCGATGTCGCGCAGCGCGGCGCGGATCTCGGGGAGGCTGAGCGGGCTGGCTGCGCGGGCCGCCTCGATCTGGTCGCGGACGGACTTCTCGGACGTGCCGGAGCCGACCGGGCCGATCACCCGGGCGCCGCAGGCGAGCTGCTCCCTGGCCTGGGCCGCCGAGGCGGTGACGAACACGGCGTGCTCCCGGTACAGGGCGGGCAGGCCGCGCCAGGACCGCGCCCCCGCCAGCGCGACCGCCGACCCGGCGGAATCGCTGGAGCCCGTCAGCGCGTCCAGCAGCGCCCGGACAGCGGGGGCCTCCCGGGGGTCCCTGGCGCCCGCGTACAGCGGCCCGGTCGGCCGGGCCGGGCTCACCCCGACCGGGTTGAACCTGGCGAGCTGCACCCCGAGCCCGTCCTCGCCGAGGACCGCGTCGCAGCTCGCGGCGAGCCAGCCGATGCCCGGCATGCGCGAGGCCGGGACGTTCCGCACCAGGACCACGGGTTTGCCGAGCGAGCGGGCCATGACGATCATCCGGGCGAGCCGCCGCCCGCGGTCGGCCGCCGCGGGATCGGTCGCGTACGCCCACGGGGCGCCGGGCAGCAGCGCGGCCGCCTCGATCACCACCAGGTCGGCCCCGGTCCCCTCGAGGACCACGTCCGCGTCGTGCGGCAGCAGCGGGTGGACCACCGCGTCGGGGGCGAGCGTGGCGCAGCCGAGCGCGCTGAGCGCGCCGGTGATCACCAGGCCGGGGCCCTCGCTCGCCCCCGCGAGCACAAGACCCGGGTCGGACAGGCTCAGCACGCCCGGCGCGGTCAGCGCGGAAAGGAACCGCTCCCCGGTCCCGGCCAGGTCGGTGAGCTGCGCGGACGCCAGCGCCGTCGCGACGCCCGCCGCGCCGCTCTTGGGCACGCCCCGGTCCCGCCACAGCCGGTACAGGTCCCTGGGCAGCTGCGCGCCGCGCGGCCAGGGGCGGTGCGCCGCGTTCGCGACCATGCGGCCGAAGCGCATCGTGGCCGACTGCTCGAGCGCCGACAGCCGGGCCTGGGTCATGGCCAGCTGCATCCGGGTGTCGCGGAGCTGGCGGGCGAGCCGCTCGCGTTCGGCGGCCATCCCGGCGTCTTCACCAGGGCCGCCGGGCATGGCCCCGCTGTCGCCCGCCGCGCCGGCCGGCGTCACGTCGGTCACCGGGACGCACCGGTCCCGCCGCCGCGCAGCCACGAGGTCATGACGCGGGCGATCCGCGGCCCGGCCTGCCCGTCCCACAGGGGCGGGAGCTCGCCCGCGTACGGGCCGTCGTCGCAGGCCTTCAGCACCGCGGCGGCCAGCTCGTCGCGCGTGACGAGGCGGTTGCTGCCGCTGGTGATGGTGATCGGCCGCTCGGTGTTCGGCCGCAGGGTGAGGCAGGGCACGCGAAGCAGCGTAGTCTCCTCTTGCACGCCGCCCGAATCGGTGATGATCGCGGCCGCCCCGCGGACCAGCGACATGAACTCGATGTAGCCCAGCGGGTCGATGACCCGGATCCGGGGCGCGGCGAGCAGGCCCGCCGCGGTCAGCGTGGCCCGGCCGCGCGGGTGCAGCGGGATGATCACGTCGACCTGGGCGGCGACCTCGTGCAATGCCCGCACGAGTTCTCGCGCGCGCTCGGGCGAGTCCACGTTGGCCGGCCGGTGCAGCGTGGCGACAACGTACCTGCCGTCCAGACCGTAGGCGGCGCGGGAGCGGGCGGCGTCGAACTTGTCCAGGTTCGCCAGCAGCGTGTCGATCATCGGGTTGCCGACGAAATGAACGCTGCTGACCGGGCGCCCTTCGCGCGCCAGGTGCCCGATCGCCTCCGGGGAGGTGGCGAACAGCAGGTCGCAGAGCTGGTCGGTGAGCCGCCTGTTGATCTCCTCAGGCATCGTGTCATCGAAGCTGCGCAGCCCCGCCTCGACGTGCGCCAGCCGCACGCCCAGCTTGGCCCCGGCCAGCGCGGCCCCGATAGTGGAGTTCACGTCCCCGTACAGCACCGCGATGGCAGGTGCGCCGCGGGTGAACTCCTGCTCCATCCCGATCATGACCTCGGCGGTCTGCCTGGCCTGGGTGCCCGATCCCACGCCCAGGTTGACGTCGGGTTCCGGCAAGCCGAGCTGGACGAAGAAGACGTCGGACATCCGCTCGTCGTAGTGCTGGCCGGTGTGGACCACACGCTGCTCGTGGCCGAGCGCGGCCAGCGCGCGGATCACCGGCGCGGCCTTGACGAAGTTCGGCCTCGCGCCGAGCACATGCGTGATCGTCGCGCCCAAAATACCTCCCTGGTGTCGTACCGCCGCTAGTATCTGCCCGCGTGACTGTACAGCCGACGCCCCGAGCGATCGTGCTCGCCGTATCCGTGACGCTCCGGCACATCGCCGACGACCCGGTGCGCGCGCTGACGCTCGCCTGGCGGGCGCTGCCCGCCCCGCTGCGCGGCTGGCTCCGGCTCGCCGGCCCGTACGGCCGCGCCGCCGCGCTGTGGGGCGCGGGGGACCGGCGTGCGGCGCTCACGTCCCTGGAGGGCCGCCCGGCCCGGCTGGCCGCGTTCAGCCTGGCCGTGGACCAGCCGCAGGTCGCGCGCTCCGCGCTGGCCCGGATGTCGGAAGGCAGCGGGGCGCGCCCCCGGCTCGCCGCCCGGCTGGCCTACCGGGAGGGGCGCCTGGACGACGCGGTGCGGGCGCTCGACGGCGCCCGTGGCTGGCGCGCCGCCCGGCTGCGCCGGTGGCTGCGGGCGGAGAACGAGATGCTCGAGCCGGGCCGCCTCCAGCTGCCTGCCGGAGCCGCCCCGCGTGCCACGCCGGAAACATCCGGCCGCATCCTCCACATCGTCACCGACGCGCTGCCGAGCACCAGCGCCGGCTACACGATCCGCACCCAGGAGATCGCGGTCGCCCAGCGCGCGGCGGGCATGGACGCCCGCGTCGTGACCCGCATCGGCTTCCCGGTCACGGCCGGCGCGATCGACGGCAGGCACCTGGTGACCGTGGACGGCGTCCCGTACCACCGGCTGCTGCCGTGGATCATGCCGGGCCGGGCCGATACGATCGCGCAGACTCACCTGCGGTACGCGGCACGCCTCGTGGCACGCCTGGAGCCGGAAGTCCTGCACGCCGCGAGCAACTACGCCAACGCGCTCATCGCCCTCGCGCTGCGCGACGCCACGCGGCTCCCGGTGGTCTACGAGGTCCGCGGCTTCTGGGAGGACACCTGGCTGTCGCGGCACGCGTCGGCGCAGGGCCTGCGGGACAGCGACCGATACGTGCGCAGCCGGGCCCTGGAGACGCACTGCATGCGTTCGGCGGACCTGGTGGTGACCCTCGGCGAGGCGATGCGGGAAGAGATCATCGAGCGCGGCGTGCCCGCCGACAAGATCATCATCGTGCCCAACGGGGTCAGCGGCGACTTCCTGCGGCCCCTGCCGGACGGCACCCGGCTCAGACATGAACTCGGCATCGCCGGCGACGAGTTCGTCGTCGGGCTGGTCTCCAGCCTGGTCGCGCACGAGGGCATCGGCACGCTCCTGGACGCGGTCAAGATCCTGGGCGACCGCGGCATGCGAACCCGCGCGCTCATCGTCGGCGACGGCCCCGAACGCGGCGCCCTCGAGCGCCAGGCCGCCACGCTCGGCCTGGACGCCATCTTCACCGGCAGAGTGCCGATGGCCAGAGTCCGTGACTATCACGCTGTCCTCGATGTTTTCGTCGTCCCCCGCACCCGGGACCGAGTATGCCAGCTTGTCACGCCGCTGAAGCCCGTCGAGGCGATGGCGAGCGGCCTTCCCGTCGTCGTCAGCTCGGTGCGGGCACTGGCGGAGATAGTCAAAGATATGGCGACGGGGCTGCTGACGCCCCCGCAGGACGCCGCCGCGCTGGCGGACCGCCTGCAGCAGCTGCGGTCCAGCCCGCAGCTGCGCAAGCAGCTCGGCGGCATACCCGGCAGGTTCCGAAGGAAGATGCCAGATCCGATTCCCGTGGCGGTGTTGGCACGGCTGGCGGTAGATGGGCATTGCCAGAGACGCGGGTTAGGCCGCGCCCTCTTTCGCGACGCGGCCGAGCGCGTGACACACGCAGCGGACACCAGTTGGAATTCGCGGTATCGTTGTTCACGCCATTTCCGAGAAAGCGCGCGAGCG
>CAVYVO010000003.1:0-1139133 GCA_963771985.1 uncultured Actinomycetota bacterium
GCACCGTCCGGAAGCAGGGCAGCGCGAGGCCGTCAGCGAACGGCACCCCGACGACCTCGACCCGCTGACCTACCTGCAGGTCACCGGGGTCCCACGCGTTGACCACATTGCTCAGCATGCGAACCGGCTCGCCCTCGGTACCGTCCAGCGTGACGATGACGACGTTGTAACAGGCGGCTTCGCCGCCCGCCGCCGCGCCCGGTCGTCCAGGTATCCAGATGTAGGAGTAAACGACGCCGGTGCCGGGCAGCGTCGCCCACTCCCAGTGACACGAGGAACACCGGTAGCAGCCGTCGCCCGGCGGGTACCGGTGCGCCGCGCAGTCCAGGCAGCGCTGGACGGCGAGCTTGCTGCCGGCCGCTGCCTGCCACATGCCTTCGTTGACCGGCGCGACGAACGGGAGCGGCATACCGCTCGGCCGGTTGAGGCGGTCAGTCATCGACCGGACGTGAACCGGGGCGCCAGCTTGTCAGCAGCAGCGCGGCCGCGCCCCCGATGCCAAGGGCGTAGCACACGGCCACCGCGGTCCATCCGGGCGGATCGAAGATGCCGACCGCGTGGTCGACCGACCACCTGCCGCCGCCGGCCGCGCCGAAAAGCAGGCCGCAGAACGTCAAGGTCATGACGTACTCGTAGCCCTCGCCTGGACGGAAGATGAAAAAGCCGTTCCTGAGGTGGTTGGTGATCCACGCGACGAGCATGACGCCGACCACCCCCGCGCCGGCCAGCGGCGTCGCGAACCCGACGACGAGCAAGGCGCCCGCTCCGAGTTCGGTGAGGCTGGCCGTCCACGCGTGCACGATCCCCGGGCGCATGCCCAGGCTGTTGAACCAGCGCGCGGTACCCGCGATCTTTCCGCCGCCAAAGATGTGGTTCCATCCGTGCGCGATGAGCACGAGGCCGACGGAAAGACGCAGCAGGAGCAGGCCAAGGCTTGGTGCCGATGTCATACGCAGGCTCCTCAGCGATGTGGATCTTCAGTCTCCATCATCGCGTGCAGCCGCCGCAAGTGAGCGAGCGCTCGATTATTTACCGGGCAACTCGATCGGCTCCTCCCGGCTCGATCGGTTCCTCCCGGACGGCCAGGAACCAGTTCGCGCTGACCAGATCGGATTCGGCACGGTCCGTGAGTTCCCGCTCGAAGTACGCGATGCGGGCCAGCAGGCTATCGACCTCGTCGAAGTAGACCTCGTTGATCGCGTCGTAGGCCCAGTCCCGGCCGTCCATGGCCCGTGGATGGTTTTGTATGTAAGCCAGCCCGCGGAAGGCCTCGGGAATCGGCGCGGCGCCGATCGTTCCCGCACGGCTTCGCCACAGATCGAGGAACTCCGGGAGCGTCAGTCCGTCGGCGCGCCTGGCGATCGCCAGCTGTTTGAGCTTCGGGCCGGCGTCCCGCCACCGGCGCTCGAGCCAGTCGGCGCCGCGGGCGACGCGTTCGTCGGCGACCACGACCGGGCTGGCGCCGAGCTCGACCGCCTCGGCCAGCAGCCGTTCCGGCAGCTGGCCGTCCGGCGTGCGCAGCCAGGTTTCGAACCGGAGCAGGTGCGGTTCATCGGTGAACCATTCGAGCGCGACGCCGTCGTATTGCTGGTCCGCGACGACTTCACGCAGCGCCGTGGAGACGGTGAGCCGGATCGGCCGGGCCGGCTCCGGAGCCGTTGCCGCCGCCGCGACCGCGTCCCGCCACAGGCGGGAGAAGTCCTCGTGCCCGAGACCGCTCTTGCCGGTCGCCAGCCGGATACGCTTGATCAAGCCCGCCCGCCTCCCGGTCGCGACTCATCCGGGCAGATCGGCCTCCGCTCCGCCGGTGGGATCATACTGTAGGAGTGCTGCCGGTAACGCGAATCATCGCCCCGCTGCCTGCCGCGCCCGGAGGCGGGGCGTGAGCAACGGAGCCCGGGCCGAGCGCGCCCGACGTCAGGAGATTCTCGATACCGCGGCCACGGTGATCGCTTCTTCGGGCTACGTGGGGACGTCGCTGAAGGACATCGCGGACGCGTGCGGCATCCAAGCTGGCAGCCTTTACCATCATTTCGCCTCTAAGGAAGCGATCGCCGTTGAGCTCGTCGCGCGCTTCAAGGCTGAGATGGAGCGACTTGGCGACGAAGCGCTGCACTCGGTGGCCGGGGAAGGCGCGGCCCCGCCTCGCGCACAGATCATCGCATTGTGCACCTCGATCGCTGAATGCACTGTCGCGAACCGCGCGGCCCTGCAGCTGATCTCCTACGAACCGCCCGCGGGGGCGAGCGCGGAGTTCGTGGAGCTGGTGCGCTCCCGGCCCGCCTCGGTCATGGCGGCGATGACCGAGATCCTGCGGCGCGCCCGCGCCGACGGCGTGCTCAAGCGCGACGTCGACATCGAGCTGTTCGCCATAGAGCTATGCGAACTCATGCGCCACGTGGGCCTCGGCATCTTCTACCGGGACGCGAACGCCCGCGAGGTAGCGGCCGTCGTATGCCACCTCGTGCTCGACGGCGGACCGGCCCGCCCGGTGAGCGACCGCCAGCTGGACCGCTCGCCGGCGCGCCAGGCGGCGGACGCCACGATACGCGGCTGGGCCAAGCGCGACCAGCCGGACCCCGGCGACAGGACGACCGCCCTGCTCTCCGTCGCGCGTGCGGAGTTCGCGCGACGCGGCTACGAAGCGACCACGGTCCGCGATATCGCCGCGGCGGCCGGAATGAGGAGCGGGAACGTCTATCGCTTCATCGAGTCGAAGGACGCGATGCTCGAGTCGATCATGAGTTCCTATCACACCAGGCTGTCTGACGGTTACCGAGCGGTAATCGCCAGTGATTCGACGGCGGTCGAGAAGCTCGAACGCGCTCACCTGGCTCAATATCAACATCCTGGAGAGCTTTCCGGAGGAGTTCGCGATTCAGCGGGCCTGGATGCGAGCGATTCCGCCTGCCGTCAGCGACCTCAGCGCGCATCAGCGTGAGCGAGCCGGGCAGATCCGGCAGATCGTGGCCGAGGGACTGCGACGCGGCGAACTGCGCTCCGGCAAGCCGTCCGTCGAGGTCCTGGCCATGTGCTATCGAGATCTCGTCTGGCCCTCGGCGCTCGTACAGGCAGCTGGCGCGAAGCGGGCGCTTGAGCACTGCCGGGCCACGCTCGTGCGCGGCGCCGCCACGGTACCCGAGGCCCGGCGGGCGGTGTCGGCGGCGCTCGGCGGCGCACCGCGGCCGGCCGCCCAGTCCTCGTAACCCCGTACGCGGTAACCCCGTACGCGGTAACCCCGTACGCGCGACGGTTGCCCTCCCCGCTCGCCGATGTTACCTTGAGAACAAATATTAGGTCACAAGGTCGTGCCGCGGCATGACGCGCCCCGAACGTCTAGCAGGAGGCCGGGCATGGCGATGACGCACACCGACGGCGCATCAACCCCCCTGATCGATGCCAGCGTCCACATCTTCTTCGCTTCGAACGCCGACTTCCGCGGCTTCATGCGGGAGCCGTTCCGCAGCCGCGGCATCCCCGACGTGCAGATGGACTGGTGGGCCCGGCCCGGCGGGGAGTACGCGCAGGCGGCCACCGAAACCGGCGAGAGCCATCCGGCTTCGGATCCGGACGTGACCGGCGACCAGCTGTTCAACCGGCGCGGAGTCGATGTCGCGGTCCTGCACCCCATGACCAGAGGCGTGCTGCCCGACCGCCACCTAACCAGCGCGGTGCTGGCGGCCCACAACGAGATGATGGTGTCCCGGTGGCTGGACTCGGGCGAGTTCGCGGACCGGTATCGCGGCACGATCAGGGTCAATCCCGAGGACATCAGCGGCGCGCTTCGCGAGATCGGCCGGTGGAAGGATCATCCGCGCGTCGTGCAGATCGGTATCCCGATGCAGACCCGCGAGCCGTACGGGAAACCGCAGTTCTGGCCGCTGTGGGACGCCGCGGCCGCCGCTGGCCTGCCGGTCGCCGTGCATCTGGAGACGGGCAACGGGATCGGCCTGCCGCCAACCCCGTCCGGCCAGCCGCGCACCTATGAGCAGTACCTCGGGTTCTCCGCCCTCACCTACCTGTACCACCTGATGAACATGATCGCTGAGGGCGTGTTCGAGCGGACGCCGGATCTCCGGGTCGTCTGGGCCGACGGGGCGGCCGATCTGCTGACCCCGCTCATCTGGCGGATGGACACATTCGGCCGGCCGCACCTCGAACAGACCCCGTGGGCGCCCCGCATGCCGAGCGACTACCTGCCCGGGCATGTCTACTTCGTCCAGGGCGGCCTGGACGGCCCCGGCGACGTGGACTTCGCGGGCGAGTGGCTGGGCTTCACCGGCAAGGACCGCATGGTCATGTTCGGGTCGAGTTACCCGCACTGGCAGCTCAACGAGCCGTCCGCGCTGCCTCGCTCGCTGAGCCCGGAGCAGCGCGACCGGGTGCTCTGGCGGAACGCGGCTGAGCTTTACAGCATCGAGATCCCTGCTGCCGCCGCTTCGCGGTAGCTGCCATCGCAAGGAAGACGGAGGCTGCCATGACAGTGCAGGCGACGCGAGTTCCCGTGCCCAGCCCGGTGCGTACCCCGATTCGGGTGGTCGATTCGGACGTCCACCCCGTGCCGCGGGCCGGCGAGCTGGCCCCGTACATCCCCGAGCCTTATCGCAGCAAGTACTACCTGTCGCACAAGAAGGGCGACACGATCCTCTACGACGCCCCTGACTACGCGTACGCCAAGGCGATGCGCGTCGACACCTTCCCCGACGACGGCAACTTCGCCGGCAGCGACCCCAGCCTGGCCCTGCGGCAGGCAGTGGTCGAGGGCGGGTCAGATGTCTGCGTCCTCGAACCCGGGTTCGGCACGCACTACCTGCCGGAGATGAGCCAGGCGCTGTGCGCCGGGATGAACGGCTGGCTGGCCGGCCACTGGCTGGACAGTGTGAACAACTGGCACGAGCGGTGGCGCGGTTCCATCTGTGTCGCGATCGAGGACCCGCCGGGCGCCGTCAGGGAGATCGAGAAATGGGCCGGTCACCCGTACATGGTGCAGATCCTCATCCGGGCCGAACCTCGTCCGGCCTGGGGATCTCCGCAGTACGACCCGGTCTGGGAGGCCGCGACGCGGCACGACATCACGGTGGCCTGTCACCTGAGCCGCGGCCGCGACGACACGATGCCGATGACGCCGGTCGGATTCCCCAGCTACAACCACGACTTCATGGTCACGTACTCGCTGCTGGCCGCGAACCAGGTCATGAGCCTGATCTTCGACGGGGTCTTCGACCGCTTCCCGACGCTGCGCATCGTCCTCGTCGAGCACGCGTTCACCTGGATCCTGCCCCTGATGTGGCGGATGGACGCGATCTACCAGGCGCGCAAGTCGTCGATGAACATCAAGCGCAAGCCATCGGAGTACGTGAAGCAGCACATCAAGTTCACGACGCAGCCGCTGGACTACCCGGAAGACAAGACGGAACTGACGCGTGCGCTCGAGCTGATGGAGGCGGACAAGATCTTGCTGTTCTCCTCCGACTACCCGCACTGGACCTACGACGACCCGCGCTGGCTGGTCAAGCACCTGCCCGAGCGGATGCGCGAGGCGATCATGTTCAAGAACGGCATCGAGACCTACAAGCTCCCCGACACCGTGTCGGCGCTCGACGGAAAGACGCTGGTCTTCTGAGTTGAGCGGCAGATCCCCTGAGGGCCCGCGCCTGGCGCAGGGCCGCGAGCACGTCGTCGCGACAACCGACGAGATCAAGCCCGGCGAGGTCAAGCTCGTCCCCATCGGCCGGCATGGCGTCGGCGTCTACAACGTCAACGGGACCTACTACGCCATAGCCAACTACTGTCCGCACGAGGGCGGGCCGCTGTGCCTGGGCCGGCCGCGCGGCCGCAACATTGTGGACCCGGACTCGCCCGGCGACGCCGTCATGGTGCGGGATCTGGAGTTCATCTACTGCCCATGGCATCAGTGGGGTTTCGAGCTGGCGACGGGCACCACCGCCGTGAAGCCGGAATGGAGCATCCGCACATACCCCGTCCACGTGGTCGGCAACGAGGTGCTGGTCACCGCCTAACACGGTTACCGCCTAGCACGAGGAGCAGCAGGTGAACTCACGTCGCGACGATGCGGACCTCGCAGTTGAGCGAGGCCTCGAGAGCGGTCTGGATCCTGCTCTCCGGGACGCGCCGCAGATCGGCCGCCGCCAGGCGCACCGTCACCACGTCCCAGCCCTCCTCGCCGCTCGCGCGGGACACATCGCCCGCGAGGCCGAAGGCGGAAAGGACGCCGAGCGCGTCGTCGTCGCTGCCCCGGCTGAGGTAGGTGGTCGTGCCCTCGGCCGGCTCGGTGCCGAACGCGTTCCGGCACAGCTCGCCCGCCGCCCGCCGCAGGGCCGTCGGGTCACCCTCCGCAAGGAACTGCAGCTCGCGCCGGCCTGGCGGCAACGACCCCAGATCCTTGCTGACGAGCCGCAGCCCGAGTCCGGCGACGCCGGCCAGCACGTAATCCATACCCCGCTCGACTTCCGCGGCGCCGAGGGTGCCCGCCGGATCGATATTGATACGAATGACCGCGGTTCGCATGACCGAAGCCTAAACGGCTCGGCACCTGCCCGCTCGACCGACCGACGATAGGACAGGGTTATCCCGACGATGGAGACCACTGGTGACGTCACCGCGACCTGCACCGTCGCGGCGCTGCCCGGCCTGGCCCCCCGGCTGCTTCGCGAAGAGCTGCTTCGCGAGAGCGAGGCCGAGGGCGAGGGCGAGGGCGCGACTCCCGAGCCACTCGACGCCTACGTCGCCGGCACGGGCTATCAGGACGGCCCCGCGGACCGGCCCGGCGCGGGCGATCTGCTGGACACGATCGAGCAGTCGGGGCTGCGCGGTCGCGGCGGTGCCGCCTTTCCCTTCGCCGTTAAGGCGCGTGCGGTCCGGCGGGTGGCGCGATGGGGCCAGGTGCCGGTCGTCGTCGCGAACGGCGAGGAAGGCGAGCCGGCCTCGGTGAAAGACCGGTGGCTGCTCCGCAACCGGCCGCACCTCGTGCTGGACGGGCTGCGGCTCGCCGCGGCTGTCGTCGGCGCCGATCAGGCCTACGTCTACGTATCCGACCCGGCCGCCGCGCGGTCCGTGGCCGGCGCCCTGCACGACGCCGAACTGGCCGGCCTGCTCGGTCCCGGTGACGATCACCGTCGTCGAGCCGGCGTACGTCGCCGGCGAGGAGACCGCCGCGGTGCGAGCCATCAACGGCGGCCCGGCCAAGCCGGCCGATAAGCCGCCGCGCCCGTTCGAGGCGGGCGTCGCGGGCCGCCCCACGCTGGTGAGCAACGTCGAGACGCTGGCCAACCTGCCGTTCGTGTACCGGCACGGAGCCGCGGCGTACCGGCAGGCGGGCACCGCGGGATCGCCGGGGACCTTTCTCGCGACGGTCACCGCCGGCGGCCGCCCGCCGGCGCTCTACGAATTGCCGCACGGTATCCCGTTCCGCGACTTGCTGGAACTGCACGGGGTCGCTGATAGTTCCGTCCATGGCGTGCTGATCGGCGGTTACTTCTCCGGACTGCTCAGCCGGCAGGCCTTCGGCATGACGCTGGATCACGAGTCGGCACGCGCCATCGGCAGCGGGCTCGGGTGCGGGGCGCTCGCCATCCTGGGGGAAAACGACTGCCCTGTCGCGGTGGCCGCGTCGGTGATGGCGTTCTTCGCACGGGAGAACGCCGGCCAGTGCGGCTCGTGCTTCAACGGCACGGCCGCGATGAGCGCGGTCCTCGACGCCCTGCGCGACGGCGGCGCCACCGCCGACGATCTCGCCCGGCTTCGGCGGTGGTCGCAGGTGCTCCGCGGCCGGGGAGCCTGCGGCACGCTTGACGGCGCGGTGAACCTGGCCGCCTCGCTGCTGGCGCAGTTTCCCGGCACCGTCACCAGCCACCTCGAGGGCGGGTGTGATCGCTGCTCGGTGTCGCCGTTCTGGTCGGCTCGTCCTTTCGAGGCGGAGGCGGTGAGCCTGGTATGAGGATTCGCCTGGACCGGACGGTCTGCGACGGTTTCGGCTGCTGCGCCGCCCGCGCGCCGCGTTATTTCTCGCTCGATGACTGGGGCTACGCGTCGCTGACCGGCAAGGGAGACGTGGCCCCCGAGGACGAGGACGCCGTCAACCGCGCGATCCTGGACTGCCCGGTTCATGCCGTGACCGTGCTGCGCGAGCCGCCATGGACCGAGGAATCACGGTAGGACTGGACGGTGCGGGGTGGGCGCTGCGAACGCCCCACGGCCGCGCCCGCGTTCTGGCCACCGTAGGCCCCGCGTACGTCGCCGGAATCGCGTACATCGATCCAGGCAACTTCGCGACCAACTTCACCGGCGGCATCCGCTACGGTTACCAGCTGGTGTGGAGCATCGTGCTCGCCAGCGTCGCCGCGACAGCGATACAGTACGCGACTTCTAAAGTCGGGCTTGCCGCCGGCCAGAGCCTGCCGCAGCTGTGCCGGGCCAGGTTCTCTCGTCCGGTTAACCAGATGCTCTGGGTTCAGGCCGAGGTGGCCGCCATGGCGACCGATATCGCCGAGTTCGTCGGAGCCGCCGTGGGCCTGCACCTCGTGTTCGGGATGCCGCTGCTCGCGGCCGGTGTCGCGACCGGGACCGGCGTCTTTCTGCTCCTGGCGCTGGAGCGGTACCGGCGGGGTTCGTTCGTCCTCGCGATCACCGCGCTGTTCTTCGTCGTCGTCGGGGCATTCGGCTATCTTCTCTGCACGGCGGGTAACCAGCGGTACGGGGCACTGGCGAGCGGACTGCTGCCCCGTGCCGGGAACAGCGGGTCGCTGACTCTCGTCGTCGGGATCGTCGGCGCGACGGTAATGCCGCACGTGATCTACGCGCACTCCGCACTGCAGGCGCACCACTCGCCCGACGCGGACCAGGCAGAGCGCCGGCGCCGGCTGCGGCTCAACGCATGGGACTGCGTGACCGGACTGGGTATCGCGGGACTGGCCAACGTGGCGATGCTCTGCGTAGCCGCCGCCTTGCCGAGAGCGGGCGGCGCGCATGCGGGTGACCTGACAACGGTGTACCAGGATCTCGGGCGGATCGCCGGCAGCTGCGCGGCGGCCTTCGGGATCGCGCTGATCGCCTCCGGTTTCGCCTCGTCGGCCGTGGGCACCTACGCGGGCCAGGTGGTGATGTCCGGGTTCGTCCGGCGGCGCATTCCGGTCGTCACCAGACGGGTGATCACGATGGTCCCGTCGCTGCTCGTGCTGGCGATCGCCGTCGAGCCCACGGGCGTGCTCGTGCTTTCCCAGGTGATCCTTTCCTTCTGCATCCCCTTCGCGCTGGTGCCGCTCATCCTCGTCGCCCGCGATCGTGACGTCATGGGCGAACTGGCCAACCGGCGCGGCACGAGCGTCGCGCTGTGCTTGATCTCGGCGGTGATCATCGCGCTCAACGCGTGGCTGATCTGCGTAACGGTGCGCTGACCCTGGCCACCGCGGATGCGCGGCGGTACGGTAGCAGAGCAAGTACTCGCTCAACACGACAAGCTCGAGGAGGCCAGCGTGCCGAAGGGCATCATGGTCGTCCGGTCCGATCCCGCCGACCCCGCTCGCGAGGACGAGTACAACGACTGGTACGACAACACCCACGTTCCGGAAATCTGCGCGGTCCCCGGATTCGTCTCCGCACGCCGCTACAAGGTCCATGGCGCGGCGGCCGGCGGCCCCGCCTACCTCGCGATCTACGAGATCGACGCCGATGACCTCACCGCCCCCGCGGCGGAACTGCGCGCGCGCTCGGCGGCTGGCCTTACGCACGGCACCGACGCGCTGCGGGTTGATCCGCCGCCGGTTGTGACGATCTACGAACTACTGGATTAGCGGCGTGAGCGATGCCGAGGCGCTGCTCAGGCGCTACCTCAAGCCCAGGAGGACAAGGACCTGGATGCTCTGGTGTCGTGCTGGCATCCAGACGTCGAAGTCGTCCATCCGATGCGGCCGGACCGGAACTGGCGCGGCCTGGACACCTACCGGCGGCAGTGGCAGCTGATCTGGCAGCTCACCCCGGACAGCCGCTTCGAGGTGATCTCCGCCGCGGTCGTCGGCAGCCGCGGCGCGACGGCGTCGACATCGACGGGTTCGCCCGCGAGGTGAACCCGGCGTCGGGCGCTGACTGAGCCCGCGGCGCCCCGGCCGGACCGGCTTGCGGCCTGGCGGGCGGGGCCCACCTTGCGTGATAACGCTGCGGAAACATCCCCGCGATCTCGCGGCAACGACCATTGCAGAGTAAGTGTTTGTTCACTACATTAGGTCCTACCCGGTGCGGGGCAAGGTCGCGGAAGGGCGTTCCAGCGAACGCGGGCAAGAGGTCGAAGAAGTAGGGGTGGCACGCAGTGAACGATTTCCTTCCCTTCATCGTCGTCGGGCTCGCGACCGGCGCGGTGTACGGGCTGGCTGGTATCGGCCTGGTGCTCACCTACAAGACGTCGGGTATCTTCAACTTCGGCTACGGGGCGGTCGCCGCGCTCGTGGCGTTCTGCTTCTACTTCCTCAACCAGCATGGACTGCCCTGGGGCGCCGCGGCCGCGATCTCACTCCTCGTGTTCGCCCCGATCCTCGGGCTGCTGCTGGAATTGATGGCCCGGACGCTGAACGGTGCCAGCGAGACGATCAAGGTCGTCGCGACGGTCGGCCTCATCCTGATCGTGGCGAGCATCGCCACGCTGTGGTACCCGGTCAACCCGCCGACGTTCCCGAACTTCTTGTCGCAGTCCACGGTGCGGATGCTGGGTGTGAACGTCACCTGGGCGCAGATCATCCTGTTCGTGTTCTCGGCGCTCGCCGCCGCGGGGCTGTACTGGTTCTTCCGGTCGTTCCGTCCGGGCATGGTCATGCGCGCGGTAGTCGACAACGCCGACCTGGTCTCCATGAGCGGGGACGACCCGGTGCTGGTCCGTCGCAGGGCCTGGGTCATCGGCAGCGTGTTCGCGGGCGTCGCCGGCCTGTTCCTCGCTCCCGAGCTGCCGGTCGACGGCACGACCCTCACCACCGCTGTCTTCGCCGCCTTCGGCGCCGCGGCCATCGGGTACTTCACCAACCTGCCGCTCACCTTCGTCGGCGGCCTGCTGGTCGGCGTGGCCGGCGCGCTGGTCGACAAGTACTCGGCGACGGTCACGTGGGTCGGCGGTCTCGCGCCGGCGCTGCCGTTCATCGTGCTGTTCGTGGTGCTGATCGTCTTGCCCAAGCGCCTGCTGGTGCAGCGGCGGATGCCCGTGACCATGAAGGCGCGCGACACCTACCACGCGCCGCCACGGATCCGGCTGGCGGCGGGTGTGATCGCTATCGGCCTGCTCGCCATCGTGCCGGTCATTCAGTCCGGCAAGGTGGATGTCTGGTCGGCGGCACTGATCAACATAATCCTGTTCCTTTCCCTGGGCCTGCTCGTCCGGCGCTCGGGGCAGATCTCGCTGTGTCATCTGGCGTTCGCGGCGGTCGGGGCGGCCGCCTTCGGGCATTTCGCGGGCACCTACCACCTGCCCTGGCTGCTCGCGCTCGTGCTCGCGTCGCTCGTCGCGGTGCCGGTCGGGGCCATCGTCGCGATACCGGCCGTCCGGGTTTCCCACGTGTTCCTCGCGCTGGCGACGCTCGGGTTCGGCATCCTGATGGAACAGGCTTTCTACACCCGCAACTTCATGTTCGGGCAGTCCCCGCTCGGCCTGTCGGCCCCGCGGCCGGCGGTCTCGATCGGAAGCTGGAACCTGTCGTCCGACACGGGCTTCTACTACGTGCTCCTGATCATTACCGTGCTGGTCGTCGTCGCGCTCGCGGTCATCAACCGGGGGCGGCTCGGCCGCCTCCTTGAGGCGATGGCCGACTCGCCGCTCGCCCTGGAGACGTACGGGACCACGTCGAGCGTGCTGAAGGTGATCGTGTTCTGCATCGCCGCGGGTATCGCCGCGATGGCGGGCGCGCTCGAGGCGCAATTGTTCAGCTTCGGCATCGGGACGTACTTCCCGTCGTTCAACTCGCTTGTCCTCGTGGCCCTGGTCGTGATCGTCACGGTCGGCGACCCGTGGTACGCGGTCGTCGCCGCGGTCGGCTACTCGGTGATTCCGGCCTACATTTCCGGCGCCACCACGACCAGCGTGCTCAACCTTCTCTTCGGCCTCGGTGCCGCCACCGCGGCTCTGACCGCGCAGCAGGGGACGACTCCCCAGCCCGTCCGGCGTTTCCTTGACCGGCTGGGCGGCCGCGCACCCGCGCCCGCCACGGCGGGAACGACAGGGCAGCCGCACGCCCCCGCGCGCGCCCCTGGCGAGCAGACCGCTCCGGCCAAGCCGGGCCTGGCCGTGCGAGACCTTTCCGTCGGCTTCGGCGGCGTCCAGGCGGTCAAGTCGGTGAGCCTGCGGGCGCCGGGTGGCATCATCACTGGCTTGATCGGGCCCAACGGCGCGGGCAAGACCACGACGTTCAACGCGTGCAGCGGCCTCGTCCGTCCGAGTTCCGGGCGGGTCACGCTGCATGACCTCGACCTCACCAGAGAGGGACCGTCGCGGCGGGCCCGGCAGGGACTGGGGCGGAGCTTCCAGCGGACCGAGCTGTTCAACAGCCTTACGGTGCGGCAGAACGTCGCCATGGGCCGGGAGGCGTCGATGGCCGGGGCGAACCCGCTGGCCCAGGTCTTCAGCTCCCGCCATGCCAGCCGGCTCATCGCACAAGCCGTCGACCAGGCCCTCGAGCTGACCGGGACCACGCGGATCGCGGACGCCCAGGCCGGTCTGCTGCCGATCGGACAGCGCCGCCTGGTCGAGCTGGCCCGGGCGCTCGCCGGACCGTTCGACATGCTGCTGCTCGACGAGCCGTCGTCCGGGCTCGACGGCCACGAGACCACGCAGTTCGGGCAGGTGCTGCGGACCGTGGTCCGCGAACGCGGGTGCGGGATCCTGCTCGTGGAACACGACATGACGCTGGTGCGGGAGGTCTGCGACTACGTGTACGTGCTCGAATTCGGACAACTGATCTTCGAAGGGACAACCGAGCAGATGCAGAACTCAGCGGAGGTCCGCGCCGCCTACCTGGGCGACTACGACGTGGCCGGGGCCGACCAGCCGGCTCTCGAGGACCGGCCGGCGCAGGCGGATGCCCACCAGCCCATCGTGACGCGCGAGTAGACCGATGCTGACCCTCGATTCCGTCACCGCCGGCTACGGTGACACGACCGTGCTCCGGCGCGTCGACTTCGCGGTCGGCGACGGGGAAGTCGTCGCGCTGCTCGGTCCGAACGGTGCCGGCAAGACCACACTGCTGCGCGCCGCGACCGGCTTCGTCAAGCCGCGATCGGGCCGCATCGCCTTCGACGGCGACGACATCACGGGCGATGCCCCGCACCGGTACAGCCGGCGGGGCATCTGCCACCTGCCCGAAGGCCGTGGCATCTTCCCGTCGCTCACGGTCGCAGAAAACCTCACCGTCCAGGCACGCGGCGCCGGCGTGAAGGAGTCGCTCGCCGACCTCACCGAGCTGTTCCCGAATCTGGCGAAGCGGCTTGGCCAGGTCGCCGGCAGCCTGTCGGGCGGGGAGCAGCAGATGCTGGCGCTGTCGCGGGCGTACATGACCAACCCCAAGGTCGTCCTCGTCGACGAACCGAGCCTTGGCCTCGCGCCGCGCATCATCGACCGGATCTACGAGGTGCTGGCGGGATTCGTCGCCCGCGGTGTCTCGCTGGTGATCGTCGAGCAGTACGTGCAGCGGGCGCTCGCGCTCGCCGACAAGGTTCTGCATCCTGCGCAGGGGCGAGGTCATCCACGCCGGGAAGGCCGCCGAAGTCGACCCGGACGAAATCTACCAGCGGTATCTGGGGATCGAGTCCTGACCCCGCTTCACGCCTCGGTCGCCGCGAGCCCGCGCCCGCGCCCGGGCCCGGGCCCGCGACCGCGCCGGCCCCCGGGAGTGAAGGCGATGGGCAGCGTCAGGGGCGAGCGCGTCGTGGTCGAGTGGAGGTGGATGCCGGCCCCGTCCTGCAGCCTGATGTCGTGCAGGCGGCGCAGCGACTCCTCCAGCCCGATGCGCAGGTTGAGCCGGGCGAGGTTGGAGCCGGCGCAGCGGTGCGGGCCGACACCGAATGCCAGGTGGCGGTTGCGTTCCCGGTCCAGGCAGAAATCGTCTGGCGTGGTGAACTCGGCCGCGTCGCGATTGGCCGACGCCCAGTACATCGTGACCTTGTCGCCGCCGCGGATCTCCTGGTCCCCGATCGTGCCGTCCCGCACGGCCGTGCGGCAGATCGAGATGAACGGCGAATCGATGCGGAGCAGTTCCTCGATCGCCTCCGGGATGCGGTCCGGCGCGGCGCGCAGCAGCGCGGGAATCTCCGGCTGGCCGCAGAACCGGTGGAACCACAGCCCGAGCGCGGACGCCGTTGTTTCCAGCCCGCCGAGAATGATCAGCTGAACGATCCCGATGATCTCGTCGTCGGTGATGGCCCGCCCGTCGACGGTGGCGCCGATGACGGCGTTGACCACATCGGCCCGCTGCGGCCGGCGGCGCCGCTCCTCGATGAAGTCCCTGATCCACTCCGACAGCCCGAGCCAGCACTCGCCGGCCTCGGGATCGTTGGGCAGCGACGCCTTCGACGCCATGTAAGCGACCCGGTTGATGTCCTCGGGCGGTGCGCTGATGACCATCTCGAAGAACATCCGGCTAGGGAACGGGCGGGCGAACTCGTCCATGAACTCGCACGAGCCGGCTTCGATGAAGTTATCGATCAGCCGGTTGACGAGCTCGCGCGTCGGCTGCTCGTACGCCGCCACGGCTCGCGGGGTGAAGAATGGCGTGATGATCCACTTGTAGGTCCGCTGGATCGGCGGATCGACTTCCACCGGAAGATTGCGGACCGCGATCGGCGAGGACGGTATCGACAGGCCGTGGGCCGAGCTGAACGTCTGCCAGTCCTGGGCTACCCCGAGGACGTCCTCATATCTCGTCACGACCCAGAAGCCGCCGTACAGGTCGCTGTGCGCCACCGGGCACCGGTCCCGCATGGGCGCCAGCGTCTCGTACATGCGCGGGGCGAGTTCGGGGGAGTTCGGATCGAAGTGGTGCTGCCACCAGTCGTCGGGCAGCGGCCCCGATTCCGTCGTGCCGTCGTCCATGACCGCTAACCTCGCAGCGCCGGCGCGTGATCAGCCAGGCCAAGCAGGCCGGCGGTGTTCCCGCGGAGCACCTTGCGGGTGACGGCGGGGTCGTGCCCGGCGAGTCGGCCGATGTAGTCGACGGGTTTCCGGAGCCCTTCGGGGTGGGGGTAGTCCGAGCCGTACAGGACGTGGCCGGCGCCGAGGGCGTCGATGAGCTCGTCAACGTCGTCTTCGGGGAAGGGGCTGATCCACAGGTGCTCGGCGAGGGCCTCGCTTGGGCGGGCGGGCAGCTGACCTCCGATCATCGGTCCGCGCCGGCCCAGCGCCGCCGCCTTGTCGACGGTCTTGAACAGCGGCTTCAGCCAGCTCGAGCCGTTCTCGATGGACAGGATCCGCACGCCGGGGTGGCGGCCGAACAGGTTGTGCAGCGTGAGCGCGATGAGGGTGTCGACGAGCGGCCGTTCGGTGTTGCACAGGGCCCATTGCAGCGGGGACTGCTGGTGCGAGGGGTTGGCCGGGTTCTCGGACCAGTGGATGCCGTAGAAGTGCTGGTAGCCGCTGTTAGACACGTGGAAGACGACCGGGATCCCGGCCTCGGCGACGGTCGCCCAGAACGGGTCGAACAGCGGGTCGGCGGGGGAGCGGCCGGTGCCGGTGCCGGCGGTGACCGGTCCCGGGGCCAGGTGGACCAGGCGGGCGCCGGCGTCGATGACGCGGTGCAGCTCGGTCATCGCCTGGCTGATGTCCAGCAGCGACAGCATGGGCACGGCGAAGATCCGCCCGTCGGCGCCGTACCCCCAGTCTTCTTCCAGCCAGCGGTTGAACGCCCGCAGGCTGGCGTAGGTCAGCTCGGTGTCGTCGCGCATGTCGTATTCGACTGACACGCCCAGGGTGGGCAGCATGACCGCGGCCTCGACACCTTGGGCGTCCATGACCGCCAGCCGGGCCGGCTTGCTGGTGAACGCCGGGTAGTCGCGGGCGTTGATCACCTCCCGGTGGGTGAACCCGTCGGCGACGCCGCCGGCGAACAGGCCCTGCAGCGCGCCAGGGGCCGACGCGTAGTCGCCGGGCATCACGCTCATGAACGTGCGCCGCCCGCCCAGGAACACCCGGCCCAGTCCGTCGGCGCCGCGCCGCACCGTGATCGTCGCGCCCTTGAACCGCGCCTCGATATGCCGGGAGAAGCAGTCATCGGGCTCGTAGTAGTGCTCGTCGGCATCGATCAGCCGGTACTCCATCACTACACCTCCGGACGGCGCCATCCAACCAAGGAAACGCTTACTCACTCTAGCATGACGCCCCGCGCCGCGGCCCTATCGAGTAAGTGAGTATTTGCTAGTACTGGAGCGCCAGGCACGCCGGTTCTTATCCTCGGGACCCACTTCCCCCCGCCCGCGGCCGGGCATCTCGTCACCGCGGACGGCGGTGTCCGCTTCCGGCCGCTGCGAGACTGACCCGCCGTCGCCGGTACATGTCCGCATTATTATCCGGAACGGACCGTGGCCTTCGCCCCCGCCGGACCGGACTCGCCAGAGTGCCGGGCCCGCAGCGCCGCGATCGCCGCCCGCAGATCGTCCTGGCCGGCCGCGTAAGGAACTCCTCCATCCGGGACGCCGGCTCGCTCCACGGCATGCGTCGCCGAATCGATCAGCATGTGCGGGTCCTCGCGGGGGCTCTGTCGCGCATTTCTGGATGATAACGAAGCCCTGACGTCGCCCGTACGCCGTATTTTCCTTACGAGCGCACCAGGATCGAACTAACGTGAAAGATAATCGGCCTCATAGGGCGTGAAATCTTTCACGTTATCGAAAATCGATGAGGAGCAGGACACCGGACGGCCGCTAGCGCACGATCGGACCGTTACCTTCCAGTTATATGAGCCAGAGCCCTCGCGGGCGGCCGAATCTAACACTTCAATACTTGTAATGTTAGATAGCATGCCGCAGGATGAGAAGCCGGGAGGTGTGATGACCGCACCCGCAGGCGGCGCGACGACCATCCGGATCGGGGCGATCGCGAATCCCGCGGACCACGGCTGGTATCGCCGGTGGGTCACGCTCGCGGAGGACGCCGGATTCGCGCTGCTCGCCACCGGCGACTCACAGTCCTTGTGGGCAGATCCGTTCGTGACGCTCACCGTCGGCGCGCTCGTCTCGCGCTCCGCGCGCCTGGCGATCACCGTGTCGAACCCGCGCACGCGCCACCCGGCCGTGGTCGCCAGCTCGCTGCTGGCGCTGAGCAAGCTCGTCGGCGGGCGGGTCGTCTACGGCCTCGGCTCGGGCGACAGCGCCCTGAAGAACATCGGCATGCGGCAGGCCCGGGTCGCCGAGGTCGGCGAGTTCGCGCGCGCCGTCAAGCGGCTGTGCGCCGGCGAGGAGATCACCTGGCAAGGCGCCACCGCGGCAGTGCGGTGGGGGACCTGCGACGTGCCCATCTGGATCGCCGCCGAGGGGCCGCGTGCTTCGCCGAGACCGAGCAGGCCGCGATCGGCAGGCTGCGCGCCATCCTCGCCGGGACGGCGAACCACGTCTACCGCGCCGGCGCCGCCGCGAAAGGCGTGCCGGCGGAACTGCGCGAGGCGCTGTCCGCTCTCCAGGAGTGCTACGACTCGCGCCATCACGCGTCACCCGCCACCGCCGGGCACAACGCCCGCCTGGTCGAGGAGCTGGGCCTGGTTCCGTTCCTGGCCGAGCGCTCTGTCATCGCCGGGCCGCCCGAGCGCTGCGTCGAGCGGATCGCCGAGCTGGCCGGCCTCGGAGTGCGGAACATACTCATCCATCACCAGGCCGACAACCCGGTCGAGTTCATGGAAACCTTCCGCAACTCGGTCGCGCCGTTCCTGCCGCTGGCACCCGGCCTGGCGGCGCGGACGTGATCGCTGACCCGCGGACCGGTACGCGGTACCGGGTC
Source organism: uncultured Actinomycetota bacterium (assembly GCA_963771985.1). Classification (GTDB taxonomy): domain Bacteria; phylum Actinomycetota; class Actinomycetes; order Streptosporangiales; family Streptosporangiaceae; genus Trebonia. The sequence continues at coordinate 17,969 of CAVYVO010000003.1, forward strand.
GTCGACGTCCACCAGCATCTCAGCGCCGGAGAGGGCGCCGCCGACCAGCGGGCACGGCTGGACGTTCTCGACCGCTTCGGCATCGACCGCGCGGTCCTGCTGCCCCCGAGCGGCGCATTCGGCGGGTAGGCCCGTCCGGCGGCAGCGGTCAACGCGGCGACGGCCACGGTGGTCGCGGCGCACCCCGACCGGTTCCTCTGCGGAGTGGCACACGTCGATCTCGGCGCCGGCGCCGCCGAATGCGCGCGCGTCATCGACCAGGCCGTCACCGGCCTCGGACTGCGCGGTGTCGCATGGCACCACCGTTTCCAGGGCGCCTACCTTGATCATCCGGCCATGCCCGGGCTGCTCCGGCAGTGCGCGCGGCTGGGCGTCCCGGCGCTCATCCACGTGATCAGCGGCAGCGGCCTGGAGGCCGCCTGGCGGCTGGGCGCCTTGCTACGGGCCTGCCCGGACACGACGATCTGCGCGCTCAACGCCTTTTCCAGCACCGAGCAGGCCGGCGAGGTCACCGAGCTGGCGCGGCACCACGGCAACCTGGTCTGCGATCTCGGGGCGATGATCTCGGTGGCGGGCTGGCTGATCCGGCGGTTCGTCAACACGGTCGGGCCCGGCCGGCTGGTGTTCGGCACCGACCTGTACATGACGCCGCGCACCTGGTACGCCCCCGGACCGCTGTATGAGGTGCTGCACATGGACATCCCGGCGGCGGCCAAGCAGCAGATCCTGGCCGGCAACGCGGTCACGATGCTCGGCGACAAGGAGGAAGCATGATCACCGGCAGCGGCCAGCCCAGCCTGTACATCGTGCGGAGCAACCCGGTCCCCGGCCGGGAGGCGGAGTATGACGACTGGTACACCCGCCGGCGCCTGCCCGAGATCCTGGCGGTGCCCGGGTTCGCCAGCGCCCAGCGATTCGTGCTGAGCCCGGTCGCGCGCGACCCGCGCATGCCGCCCAGCCGGTATTCGCACCTGGCGATCTACAAGATCAGTGGAGATCCCGGGCAGGCTTTCCAGGCCCTGGCGCGGGCCAGGGACGCGGGCGCGGTGCGCGGATCACCGGCGATCGACCGCAGTTTCGCCGCTCACGTCTTCGAACCCATCACCGGCCGGCTGCTGCCGCCGGGCCCCACGGCCGGCCGATCTCTCCCGGACTGAGCAGCGCCCATGTACGCCGGAATCCGGTACGAGGTCCAGAAACCCGCGAATCGCCGCCCGGACCAGCCAAAGGCCGGGTCGATTGCGCAATTGACCTGCTCTAGGACGCGTCGGATATCAAGTTGACTTTGCCGTTCCGAGGGGCGCCTGCCGTGATAGGGGTATTCGGGCGCCAGTGCCGCTCTGCCGGATGCTGGGAAAAGATCATGGATCAGAAACTACAGCCGGGTGTGGTTACCGATCCATGATCTTCTCGTTCACGCAATCGATAGAGAGGTTTGTCATTAATTGCCCGTTTTCCGGTCGATCAGCCGACGTGATTCCGGCCTGCGACACGCCCGAGATGGCCGACTAGAAAGCCGACGCGTCCCTAATGTGGTCGATTGCGCAACCGGCATACTCCGGTCCGCGCCGGACCGTCACACCAGTCACTCCGGCACACGTGGCGCCGCCCGGCGAGCAAGCCGACAAGATCATGAGCGTTCCCGAGGGCGCGTCCGCCGCCACTATAACCGTCCGTAACCGTCAATTGTCAAGCTAGCGCCATGATCCCGAAAACATTTTTTTCAACGTAAACAATTCATTCTATAACACCGAAAACTCTTCGTCATCATGGTCGGCCGTGCCGGAAGTCCGCGGCAGGGCGCGCAAAACGGTCACACTCTGTAGTGTGCTAGACCGTTATGTCCTTAATGTCTGAATTACCATAGCGCGAACTTGCCGGCAAGCGCTCAAGGACCTTGCTCGATCCTCTGGCATGGGTACAGGCCACTCTTGCGTACCCCTGCGGTAGAGGGCGACCATCACGAGCATGGCGTCGGGCTTCGACCGCAGGCATCCGCGTAGCGTGATACTCATCCGTGTGCTGGTCACGGCCTGGCTGCTGGGCCTGACCGGCATACTGCTGGCCAATGGCTACTGGGGCTGGGCGCTGCTGACGCTCGCGGGCGCGGTGGCGAACATCGTGTGGGCCTATCGCGTGTGGCGGGCGACGATGCGTTAGACCCGCACCGGCCGAAATCGGCGCCGGGGTTCCCGTGGCGCGACGCTTCCGTACCCGGGCAGGCACTCAGCTCGTCGGCGGCTGGCTGGTGAAGACGCTGGCCGGCAGGCCGTCGGCGGCTGGCCGGAACACCCGCTCCAGCTGCCGTGCCAGCTCGCCGTACTCCCACGGGCCAGGCGCCGTGAGCTGGCGGATGACGGCCGGATTCGCGTACAGTCCGACGTCGAAGCCGCCCGCGGAGATCACCCTGCCGGTCAGCCAGCCGGACTGCTCGCTCGCCAGGTACAGGGCGACCGTGGCCACGTTGTCCGGGGAGCGCCCGGGATCTTCGTCCGAGGGCCGGCCGGGGCGCGCGACCCGCCGGTCCGCGGGGACCGAGGCGGTCATCCTGGTTGCCGCGCTCGGCGAGATGGCGTTGGCCGTGACTCCGTAGCGGGCCAGGCTCTGTGCGAGGGAGTAGGTCAGCCCGACGATGCCCATCTTTGCCGCGGCGTAGTTCGGCTGGCCGGGTGAACCGTCCAGGCCGGACACGGACGTGAAGTTGATGATGCGGAAGTGGCCCTGTGGGTTGCGCTGCTCACGGAAGTAGGCGGCAGCCGGGCGGGCGGTCGCATAGTGCCCTCTGAGGTGAACCCGGATGACCGCGTCCCAGTCCTCCTCGGGCAGGTTGAAGATCATCCGGTCGCGCAGGATGCCGGCCACGTTGACCACGATGTCGAGCTTGCCGAACTGTTCGACGGCGGTGCGCACCAGGCGCTCGCCGGTCGCCACGTCGCCGATGTCGCCGCCGTCGGCGACCGCCCTGCCACCGGACGCGAGAATCTCCCTGGCAAGCTGCTCCGCCGGACCGCCGTCACCGCCGGTGCCGTCGAGGTTACCGCCGAGGTCGTTGATCACGACCGCCGCGCCCTCACGGGCGAACAGCCTGCTGATCGAGGCGCCGATGCCGCGGCCGCCGCCGGTGATGATCGCCACCCGTCCGCTGATAACGCCCACGCTCATGTCCTTTCTGCTATCGCTGGCGCGGCCGTCCGCCAGGTGACAGCGGCGTCCAGGGCCTCGATGGCGGTACCCGCGACCCGCAGCGGGTTGACTTCCAGGGATTCGAGGTCGTCTCCGAGCGCCATGGCGAGATCGCCGATGCGGGCGATGACCGCGGACAGGGCGCCGAGGTCGGCGGCCGCCGCGCCGCGGGCACCGCGCAGCACGGCTTGCCCGCGCAGGCCGCCCAGCAGGCTCAGGGCCTGCTCCGCGGTGACCGGCAGCGGCGCCAGCGCGGAGTCCTGCAGGACCTCGACGAAGATGCCGCCGAGCGCCACCGCGAGCACGAGTCCCCAGTCCGGGTCACGGACCACGCCCACCAGCAGTTCGGCGCCACCACGGCGCATGGGACTGACCAGGACGCCTTCGACGACCGCGCCGTCGACCCGCCCGGCGGCGGCGGTGACGGCGCGGAAGGCGTCCCGTACCGCGTTCTCGTCTGGCGGGACGTCGAGCCGCACGCCGCCGATGTCGGTCTTGTGCGAGATCTGCGGCGAGACGACCTTGACGCTCACCGGCCTGCCGAAGGCGGCCGCGGCCTTCGCCGCCTCGTCGGCGGAAGCCGCGAGGCGGCCCGGTATGACCGGAATGCCGGCGTCGTCGAGCATCCGGCGGGCGGCATCCTCCGACCAGTGGCCGCTGCGCTGACCGGGCGCCGGCACCGTCAGCCCGGCGGCCGCGTCCCCGGTGGCCGGCGCGGCGCCGATCGCGCGCGACCACCAGCCGACGTTGCGCATCGCGGCGACGGCCTGGCGCAGGCCGGGGATCACATGCGGCACCTGGCCGTGCCGCAGGACCGCCCGGGTGTAGTCGGTGACCGGCAGCATGATCTGGCTGATGTAGACGGCGGGGCAGGCCGCCGCCTGCATGCCGGCGCCGATCGCGTTGACGAACTTCTGGCCGAAGTACGGTTTGCCGTCGTCCGCCCACGGGAGCGGGTGGATGACACCCACGACGCCGACCGCCGGGTCACGCGACATGACCTCGATGCAGCGGGTGAAGATCGACGGATCGATAACCGCGGCGCCGGTCGTGTCCAGCGGGTTTTGCACCGTTCCGTAGGACGGCAGGACGTGTGCGAGCGCCTCGCGGGCCGGGACGCCGAGCTCGGGGAGGTCCGCGCCGAGCTCGGCAGCCTGGTCGGCGACGATGTTGCACGCGCCGCCGGAATTCGACACGATACCGATCCCGGTCCGTTCCAGTCGGCCAAGCGCCGCCGCCGCGCCCGCGGTGATCAGCATGTCCTCGATCGAGTCGACACGGATCACCCCGAGGTCGGCGAAGACCGCGCTGATGACGCGATCGTCGCCGACCAGCGCGCCGGTGTGTGCCGCCGCGGTCCGCGCCGACAGCGCGCTCCTGCCGACCTTGAGGACGACGATGGCCTTGCCCGCCTGCGCCGCGCGACGGGCGGCGCGGCGGAACACCCCGGGATCGCGGATCGCTTCCATGAAGATCGCCACCGCGCGGGTGGCCGGGTCGTCGACGAGGAAGTCCAGCACGTGCCCGGCGGTGATCATCGCCTCGTTGCCGAGTGTGATCAGGTACGACAGCCCGACGTTGACCATCGCGGCGCACTGGACCATCGCCGAGCAGCTCGCGCCGCTGTGCGACAGCAGCGCCACCGGTCCCGCCTGCCGCGGGAGCTCTGGGATCGCGCACACCGGCGTGTCGTCGATGAAGTTGGCGAATCCCAGGTGGTTCGGTCCGAGCAGCACCATCCCGAGCGACCGGGCGTGCGCGACGAGTCCGGCCTGCGCTGCCTGGCCGGCCGTGCCCGCCTCGCCGTAGCCGGCCGACAGGACGACAGCGTTGCGGATCCCGGCGGCCGCGGCGTCGCCGAGCGCGTCCAGCATGGCCGCTTGCGGCACCATCAGGAAAGCGACATCGACGGCCTCGCCGATCTCCGCGCAGGACCGGACCGCGGGCTGGCCGTGCGCGGGCGCTCCGCGCCGGTTCACTAGGTGGGTGCGGGCGGCGAAGCCGAAGTTGACCAGGTTCTCGTACGCGTTCCGGGAGAACGTGGACTTGTCCGACGCGCCCACCAAGGCGACACGCCGCGGCCGGAACAGGCGCGTCAGCCGGTCACCGGTGATCTCAGCGGGCATGGCTCTTTCCGCCGCGCAGGAAGACGCCCGGCGTCGCGCCCGTGCGCGCTCCGGAACTGGTGACCAGCTGTCCGTTGACGAGGGTCGCGTCGATGCCCGTCGCGGACTGCGCCAGCCGCGGACCGCCATCGGGGAGATCGTTGCGGACGACCGGGGTCGCGCAGCCGATGGCCCGCGGGTCGAACACGACGATGTCCGCGTAGGCGCCCGCCTCGAGGACGCCGCGGCGGTCCAGGCCCCACACCCGCGCGGGGCGGCCGGTCAGCATGTGGATCGCCGCTGCCCAGGTGAACGCGCCCTCATCACGCACCCAGTGCGACAGGAAGTACGTGGGGATGTTGGAGTCCAGGATCTGCGAGATATGCGCGCCTGAGTCCGAAGCGGCGACCACCGTGTCCGGGTGCCGCAGCCCGGCCAGGATCAGGCCGGCCGGCACCTCGCTGATCGGCTGGCGGAACAGCTGATCGAAGTCGGTGTCCAGGGCTAGGTCGATCATCACCTCGACCGGGGAAGCGCCGCGCTGCCCGGCGACGTCAGCGACGGACAGCTCGGCCGGCCGGGCCGCGTCGATGATCATGATCTTATCGAATTCAGGCGCGCGCACCTCGGCACCGACCGCTTCACCGTAGGTGCCGGACTCCGCCTCGGCGACGAGCCGGGCGCGTAGCCCGGGGTCGAGCAGGCGTCCCCGCTGCTCGGCGAGCGGAGCCGAGCGGACCGAGCGCCACAGCGGCAGGCGGTCGAACGGCAGCGTGGTCTTGAAGCCGAAGATGTTCTCGAAGTTGCGCACGTGCACCTGGCCGACAGCGGTACCGCCGGCCGCCACAACGTCGTTGAACGGTGTCGAGCTGCTCCTTCTGCCCGCCTACCATGAACGTGACAGGCCTGCCGCTGTCGACCGCGAGCCGCCGCAGACGCGCCTGGTAGTCCGCCATCGCCCCCGGCTCGGTCGACCGCTCCGGCGCGAGCTGGAAGAGCCCGGCACCCGTCTCGCCCATCCCGGTGACGATCGCCGACACCTCGTCCCAGGACGCGATGCGGCTGGCCACCGGCTGCCCCGCCTTGGTCAGGTGCGCCCGGCTCCGGGACGTGCTGAAGCCCATCGCGCCGGCGGCGACGGCCTCCCGCACGACCTGCCGCATCCGCTGCTTCTCGTCGTCGGTGGCGGTGTCGCTGAACGCGCGCTCGCCCATCGCGGCCGCCCGGACCGCCGAGTGCCCGCACTGGGCGCCGATGTTCAGCGCTTTCGGCAGCGCTTCCACCGCGTCCATGTAGCCGGGGAACGTCGTCCAGCGCCACGGTACGCCGCGCTGGATCGCCTCGCGGGACATGTCCTCGGCCCGCTCGATGCTCCGGATGATGAGGTCGGCCTGCTCGGGCGCGCCGGGTGCCAGGCTGAACCCGCAGTTGCCCATGACGGCCGTGGTCACGCCGTGCGCCGCCAGGCTGCCGCCGTAGGGATCCCAGAAGATCTGTGCGTCGAGGTGGGTGTGACCGTCGACGAAGCCCGGAACCACGTACCGCTCCGCCGCGTCGATGGTCGTGCGTGCGCTGCCGCTGACCTGACCGACCTCGACGACCTTTCCGCCGGAGATGGCCACATCGGCGACGGTCCCCTCGGTGCCGCGGCCGTCGAACACGGTACCGCCGCGGATCACCACATCGAACATCGAGACATTCCTTTCGGGGGTGTGCGGGTGCGGGGTGCGGGGGAGCGGGGGTTGGCGGTCAGGACAGGTCCGCGATCAGCGACCCGTACCTGAAGAGGGCGGCCGCGTTCCCGTACGTCAGCTTCTGCCCGACAGGCTCCTCGAGGTGACCCAGCCGCTGCGCGAGCAGGCTCTGGGTGTGCGGCCACGTCGAGTCCGCGTGCGGGTAATCGGTCTCGAACATGACGTGATCGGCCCCGATACGGTCCAGGGCGGGCAGCGTCGACGGGTCGTCCAGCATGCAGAACCAGAAGTTCTGCCGCAGCACGTCCGACGGCGACATATCCGGGTCCGGCCACGGGGTGTCGACCGGCGACCCGCCGGAGTGCGCCATGACGTAGTCCAGGCGATCCAGGGCCATCGGCACCCAGCCGATCCCGCCCTCGGACATCGCGATCTTGATGCCCGGGAAGCGGGTGGGCGCGAACGACCAGATCCATTCCATCGCGCCGACGAACGAGCCGCCGGGGAACAGCGAGGTCTGCAGCTGCAGCGGGGCGTCCGGCCGCGTGTTGAGGACATAGCCCGCACCGCCCGCGTGCAGGCAGATGACGGTCTGCGTCTCCTCGCACGCCCGCAAGAACGGCTCCCACACCGGGTCGTCGATCGACGGGTACCCGAGGCGCTGCGGGATGTCCGGGAACGACACCGCGCGGAAGCCGCGCGCCGCGTTCTGCTCGACCTCCCGGGCGGCGATGGCCGGATCGGGCAGCCACGTCAGCTGCATGGGGATGATCCGCCCTGGATACGCGGACGCCCACTCCTCCAGATGCCATCGGTTATAAGCGCGGACGCAGGCCAGGCCGAGGCCGGGGTCCTTGCTCGCCGAGAACTTGCGGCCGGCGAACCCGCACATGGAGGGGAACGTCACCGACGCGACGACGCCGTCCAGGTCCATGTCACGGACGCGTGCGTGGATGTCCCAGCAGCCCTTGCGGACCTCCTCGTAGCGGATCGGCTCGTGCCGCCACGCGGACTGGGGCCGTCCGGCGACGGCCCCGAAGCCCGCGTCGTGCATCTCGCCGTCCTCGTACGACCAGACGAGGCCTCCGGAGCTGTCCTCGGTCAGCCTGGGCGCGCGGTCCGCGTATTTGGCCTCGATGCGCCCTTCGAAGACATTCGGCGGCTCCGTGACGTGGTCGTCGACCGAGATCACGTCGTACCGGCGCTCTTCCGGCTCCGGGTCCGGGAGGAGCTCTATCTTGCGTTCTGTCATCGGGGGTACCTCCAGGCTTTGCGAGCGGGTGCGATTCGGCGCGGCGCTCAGGACCCGCAGACTGCGTTAGCGCCGTTCAGCGCGGTGTAGGCGCCGTTCTTCAGCTGGATCTCGAAGAAGCACGTGTCCGGCGGCTGCGGCCCGCCGGTGTCGGAGTAGGTGATCGGCGGGGTCAGGCCGCCGAAGGTGTCCCCCTTGGGCAGCTTGTACAGCTGCGCGGTGAGGTCGGCGCTGGTGTCCTGGCCAGCGGGCAGGTTCTTCGCCGCCGCCGTGAATATCCCGGCCGACGCCCATGCCATCGCCGCGGCCTCGGAGTATCCGTAGGAGCTGGACGAGAAGTCCTGCGGCTCGTAGGTGTGCATCGCGTCCTGGAATTCCTTCATCGCCGGGGTGGCCGACGAGAACCACGGGAAGTCAGGAAGAGGACCGGCCGTGCCGTTGAGCGATGAGATCGACGTCTCCTGCTCGGTGAAGCCGTTCGCGGCCTGGAGCCACTGCGGGTCGAAGCCCTGCTGCGCGCAGGCGGCCGCGACCTCCCCGGCGACCTGGCCGGCCAGCAGCAGCGCGACCGCGGTGGCGCCGGACGACTTGGCGGCCAGGCACTGCGAGGTGTAGCTGGTGGCCGCGGCCGCCGCCGACGCGCTGAAGTCGAATGTCACGCCGGCCGCTGCCGCCTGCTGCTTTTGGCTGGTGGCGATCTGGCTGCACGCGGCGGCCTCGGCGCAGTAGATCGCGCCGTACTTCGTCTTGCCGAGCATGCTGGCGATCTTGGGCAGCGCGTAGTAGTAGCCGGTCGTCCGCGCCGTGCCCTCGGGGAAGAAGTTCTTGTACTTGCCCATCTCGTCACCGGCGAGGTCGTCCCCGATCACCGGGGTCGTGCTCGAACGCGATGTACGGCGCCCACGCGTCCTCGGCGCCCACGCTGCTGACCCCGACGATCGCCATCACGTGGTCCTGCTGGACCAACTGCTTGACGTCGGTGAGCGCCAGGCCCGCGTTCAGCTGGTCGTCCATCTGGATGAGCTTGACCGGATGGCCGTTGATCCCGCCGTGCGCGTTGGTGTACTTGGCCCAGGCGGCCATGGCGTCGTGCGCGCCCTGGCCACTCGACGCGTACGGCCCGCTGTACGTGCCGATGTTGCCGACCACGTACGGCGTCCCGGTCGGCGCCGCCGCGGCGGCGCCGGCGGACGAGGAGGACGACGAGGACGCGGAGGACGACGCGGACGAGCTGGCCGGCGTGCTGCTAGAGGAACTGCTGCACGCCGCTGCCAGCAGCGCGATCGCCACGGCGCCTGCCGGGGCCGCGAGTCTTCGGTGTCGGGCGGCGTGACCGCGCTCTGTAACCATTGCCAGAGATCTCCTTTGAAGGTTCCTACTGTGCATTTTCCGATGGCGTTTCTGCCGGTTGACCACTCCTCAGATAGGAGTCGAGGATGCGTTCACGCGTGAAGGTGACAGCCGGGCCCGCGGCCTGGACTGTGCCGCGCTTGAGGATGTACACGTAGTCCGCGATCTGCAGCGCCCGGTCCACGTACTGCTCGACGAGCACGAGAGATACATTCCGTGTCCGGAGGTCGGCGATGGAACGGAAGATCTCGTCGACGATCTTGGGCGCCAGCCCCAGCGAGACCTCGTCGAGCAGGACGACCTTCGGTGATCCGGCGTAGGCGCGGCTCAGCGCCAGCATCTGCTGCTCACCGCCGGACGGCGTGCCCGCGGGCTGCTTCAGCTTCCGTTTCAGGTGCGGGAAGGCAGTCAGTGTCGAGTCGATGAGATCGGCCGATGACAGGTGCGGGGAGAACATCAGGATGTTCTCCTGGACGGTGAGCGACGGATAGATGCCGCGCCCCTCGGGAATGTGACAGACGCCGGCTTGCGCGACGCGGTGCGACGGGCGTCCGGTGCAGTCCAGGCCGTCTACCGACAGGCGGCCAGACCGGCTGCGCAGCAGCCCCGACGCGCACCTGAGCACGGTCGTCTTTCCCGCGCCGTTCGGCCCCAGGAGAGCGACCACCGATGCGCTCGGCACGCGCACGGTCACGCCGCGCAAGACATCGGCGCCCTTGTAGCCGGCCGTGATGTTCTCCAGGACGAGCGGCGCGTTGCCGGTGCTCGCAGCGTTCATGTCAGTGCTCCACCTCGGCTTCGTCCCGGGCCTGCGACTGCGCTGCCTCCGGCTCCAGCGCGGCCACCGCCTCGCCGAGATAAGCGGACTGGACGACCGGGGACGACTGGACCTCCGCGGGCGTGCCATGGAATATCAGCTCGCCGAAATCGAGCACGTAAACGTCGTCGCACACCCGCATGACCAGGTCCATGTCGTGCTCGACCAGCAGGATGCACATCGAGCGCTCATCGGCGACGCGCCGTAGTATCCGCCCGAACGCCTGGGTCTCCGCGGAGTCCAGGCCCGCGGACGGCTCGTCGAGGAGCAGTACCCGTGCCGGGCTGGCGAGGCAGCGAGCCAGCTCGGCCATCCGGCGCTGGCCGGTGCTCAGCTCCGCGGCGGGCACGTCCCGCAGGCCGGAAAGACCGCACAGCTCAAGAGCCCGGTCAACGGCGGCCGTGCTGGCCTGCCGGTCGGGCCGGGTGGACACCAGGTGCGAGAACGGGTTCGCGCCGGCGATCGAGGCCTCGTAGCCGAGAGCGACGTTCTGCCGCACCGTCATCGAACCGAACAGCTCGGTCTGCTGGAACGTCCGGCCCAGGCCGAGGCGCGCCCGCCGCGCCGTGCCCAGGGACGTAACGTCCCGGCCGCCGAGGATCACCCTGCCCGCCGCCGGCCTGATCAGTCCCGACGCCACGTTGAACGTCGTGGTCTTGCCCGCGCCGTTCGGACCGATCAGGCCGGTGATGGACGCGCTGCGCGCGGTCAGCGAGAGCTTGTTGACGGCACGCACGCCGCCGAACAGGACAGACACGTTCCGGATCTCGAGATCTTCCGTGCCCGGACTGGCGGCGGCCTGCGCGGCCGCGGCCGGCGCGGCCGCGGCCTGCGCCGGCTGGCCTTCGCCTCCGGCCCGCCGACGGGCTGTCGCGCGGCGCAAGCGGTTAAGCAGCAACTCCGGGAGCCGCGAATTGTCCGGGCCCACCGCGACGACGATCGCGATGACGCCGAAGGCCAGCTGAAGGTATTCGCTGATGTTGCCGCTCTGGACGTAGCCGGGGATCACGGCGATGCCGACCGCGGCCGCCACCGAAGCCCAGACCGGGTCGCCTACCGCGATGACGATCACGACGAAATAGGTGAGCGAGGCAAGCGGGTCGAAGGTCTGCTCCGAGACGTTGCCGAGCAGTCCCGCGTACAGCGCGCCGGACAGCCCGGCGAAGAACGCCGCCACGCAGAACACGAGCACCCGGGTAACCCGCTCGTCTGTCCCCAGCGAGCTCAGCGCCAGCGGCGAGTCCGACAAGCCCCGCAGGACGCGGCCCAGCCGAGTGCGGACAAGGACGGCGATGATGGCGACCGAGACTGCCGCGAAGACCAGCAGCAGGTAGTAGTAGCCGGTGTCGGACGTCATGTTGAGTCCGCCCAGGCTGGGACGGCCGACGTTGAGCCCGTTCGCGTACGGCGAGAACATCAGGTTGGTGCCGTAGAACATCTGCTGGACCAGCAGCCCGAATCCGAGCGTGGCGAGACCGAGATACAGGACGGGCAGCCGGCTGGCCGGAATCGCGAGCACCGCTCCGATCGGCACCACGCACAGCGCCGCGACCAGCAAGGCGGCGAACCACGGCAGCTGATGCTCCCCGGCCAGGCGGGCGAACGTCGAGGCGCCGATCGCGGCGAAAGCGACGTGACACAGGGAGACCTGCCCGGCCACGCGCACCAGCAGCACCATGGAAGCGAACAAGATCACGAACACCAGGCCGGTGCCCCATACCAGCAGATGCAGGCCGACGAACCGGGGCGCCAGCGCGGCGAGCACGAGCAGCGGGAGGGCAGCGGCTACCTGGACCCGGGCTGGCATCCGCACGGCCGAGAGCGTGAGCGGCACCCTGCGCACCGTGGCAAAGCGCAGCCGGGCCCGCGGAGTGAGGACCAGCACGAGGAACAAGACGATGAACGGGATGCTCTCGGGCAGTCCGGAGAGGATCTGGTTCTGCCCGACGTACTTGGTGGCCACGGACGAGGCGAGACCGAGCAGCAGACCGCCCGCGTAGGTGAGGGGCAGGCTGGTGAACTGGCCGACGGCGGCCGCGCCGAAGGCCTGCACGACCAGCAGGGTCAGCAGCGTGGGGGTGAGAGAGATCGACGAGACCAGGAGCACGCCTGACAGGGTCGCCAGCGTGCACCCGATGATCCACGCTGTGCGCCGGATGGTGACCGGGCTGAACTGTGACAGGCCGACCAGGTCCGGGTTGTCCACCACCGCGCGCATCGCGATGCCCAGCCGGTAACGCTGCAAGAACACATACAGGCCGCCCGTCAGCGCCAGCCCGATCGCGACGATGATCACCTGGCCGACCGTGATGGCCACCCCGCCGATCGTGAACGTGTCAGTCGGCAGGAATGCGGGCACCAGCAGCGGATCCGGTCCGTAGATCAACGTGGCGCCGGCCTCAACCCCGATCACGACGCCGACCGTGCCGGCGATCTGCAGCGCGATCGGAGCCTCGGCGATCCGGCGCGCGAACGGCTCGAAGACCAGCCCGAGGACCACGCCGAGCCCGATGACGCTGATCGCCGCGCTCAGCGGCCAGGACAGGCCGTGCTGCACGTGCAGCGTGTAGAAGAGGTAAGCCGCGACGGTTGCCAGGGCGCCGTAGGCGAAGTTGAAGACACCGGACGTCTTGTAGGTCAGCACCAGGCCGCAGCCGGCCAGGCCGTACACCGACCCGCTCACCAGGCCCGCGATCAGGAAAGGGAGCAGCGCGGTCATAGCGGGATCCGTCCGGTGCCGAGTCCTCCCGGGTACCGCCGCGACGCCGGTTTAGCGTGACTGGCCTGGGCGTCCTTGCCGATGCTCGCCTTCACGAGCGCCACAATACGACAATCATTACAAAGATTGCTATGTTAGCGATGATCACGTTTCAGCAGCTCGGATGTCCGCCGTGACGTGGTGCTCTGCCTGCCCGTCAGGTACGCGCCGCCGAGGTGGCGAGGTTGACCTCGACGACGGACCCGCTGGTGTAGCCGGGATCAGTGACGAGGTAGAGCACCGCCCGGCTGACGTCCTCCGGTCGCAGCCACGGGACTCCCATCGGGCCTCCCATCGGGCTGAGGGCGGCGAGCCGCGGCCTGACGTCGTCAATCGTCGGCCGCTCGATGTCCGGGCAGAACACCCCGAACGTGGCGTCGTTCAGCAGCATCGGCGTGGCCACCGATGTCGGGCAGACGACGTTGGCGGTCACGCCGTGCGCCGCCGTCTCGAGGGCCACGGTCTTCACCAGCCCGATAAGCCCCCACTTCAACGCGCTGTAGTGCGCGAGGTGGCGCATTCCCGCCCGGCCGGCGCCGGAAGAGATCGCGACGATCCGCCCGTCGCCGGCCGCCGTCATGTGCGGCAGCACCGCCCTGATGCAGTTGAAGGGGCCGGTGAGGTTGATGCCGATGACGTCCTGCCAGAACCTCGTCGGAGATCTCGGCGGCCGGGCAGTAGTCGCAGATGCCTGCGTTGGCCACCAGGATGTCGATCCGGCCGCGCTGGCTGACGATGGCCCTGACCAGCTCGTCGACGTCGCGGCTGTTGCGCACGTCGAGGACGGCGGCGCTGGCGCTGCCCCCTGCCCGCCGGATCATAGCCGCGGTCTCGTCCAGGTCCGCGACGCCAGGCAGCGGGTAGTCGACCGTCGGGATCTGCGCGGCGATGTCGGCAGCGACCACGGTCGCCCCGGCCGCGGCAAGCGCCTGTGCGTGCGCGCGGCCCTGCCCGCGAGCGGCCCCGGTGACGAGCGCGACCCTGCCGTCCAGTTCTGCCATGCCCACTCCACTCCCGTTATCGAGCGCCTTAACCTTATAATCATTGAAGGTAAAGCATCTGCTGGCCGCGATCGGCGGTCACGGGGCAGGCACGGACCGGAAGCGGTGAGCGGTGTGGGACGGTTCGACGGCAAGGTCGCCTTCGTCACCGGCGGGGCGCGCGGGCAGGGCCGCTCTCATGCGGTGAACCTCGCCCGCGGGGGCGCCGACGTCGCGATCCTCGACATCTGCGACCAGATCCCGTCCGTCGAATACGCCATGTCCAGCGAAGCCGATCTCGCCGAGACCGCGCGGCTGGTCCGCGACGCGGGCAGGCGGGCGCTCCCCATCAAGGGCGACGTGCGAGACAGCGACTGTGTCGAGGCGGCGGTGCAGCGCACCGCCGGTGAGCTCGGCGGCCTCGACCTGGCGGTCGCGAACGCCGGCATCCTGCCCACGACCGGCGAGGCAGCGCACTCCCTCGACGCCTGGCACGCGGCGCTCGACACGATGCTGAGCGGCGTCTTCTACACCGTCAGGGCCACCACGTCGGTCATGGTCCAAGGCGGCGTCCCCGGCAGCGTCGTGGTGACGGCCTCGACGTCGTCGTTCCGCGGCGTCGCCTACGACCTCGAGACGCTCAATCCCGGTCAGGTCGGGTACGGCGCGGCCAAGCACGGCGTGCTCGCCGTGGTGAAGAACTTCGCGATGGCGCTTGGCCCGCGCGGCATCCGCGTGAACGCGGTCGCCCCGATGGGGGTCCGGACGCCGATGGTGGTCAATGAGCACTTCAGGAAACGGCACAGCGCCGCGCCGCCCGGCTGGATGGCCAATGCCATGGACGTCGAGCTGATCGAGCCGCAGGACGTGTCCGACGCGGTGCTGTGGCTGCTGTCCGATGAAGCCAGGTTCGTCACCGGGTCGGTCGTCCCCGTAGATTCCGGTTTGCTGCTCGTGTGATGAACCACGGTCCGTTATGGAGCGCTTGTTTAGGTCCGCAGAAAGCTCGCGGACGTGATGGGCTGGCGCGCTCGCGCGGAGGCGGCGTTCACCACGCCGTCGTCGAACCTGTCGAGCAGGAGTGCCTGCGTCGCGGCGAGGTGGGACCGGGCGACCCGCTCCGCCTCCGCCGCGTCTCCCGCCGCGATCTCGATCATGAGCCGCTCGTGTATGCGGACGACGCTTGCCGCCTGCGCCCGGGACGGGTACTCGCCGCGCCTGGCGAGCGCTTCCGCCCAGGCCTCCTCCTGCGCCGACCACAGCGTGACGAGGCTGGCCGTCAGGTACCGCACGGTCACGTTCGGGGTGAGGGCGACGAGCAGGTCGTGGAACTCGCGGGCGGCGCGGGTGAACGCGACGCCATCCCCGGTCAGGCCCGCGGACGCGACGACGTTGGCGAGCAGCGGCGCGACGACCGCATCGGCCCGGTCATCGCGCCGGGCGCACTCGGCGGCGCACAGCGGCTCTATCAGCTGCAGGCCGTCCGCCAGGTCCCGCAGCGTGACCCGGCCGCCCTGCAGCGCGAGGCCGAAATGGTAAGCTGCCGTCGATTCATCGGGCCGGTGTGCCTCCGCACCGCCGACGCTGCCGCGCCGGACGGTCACCAGCCCCTCGGTCTCCAGGATCCGGAGTGCTTCCCGGATCGAGGGATAGCTGACGCCGAACTCGCTGACGAGCTGGTCCTGGGTGGGCAGCCCGCGGCCCTCGCCGTCGCCGGGCCCCATGGCGAGGATGCGGGCGCGCAGCTCCGCGGCGACGCTTTCGGCGACGCGGTGCTGATGGATGCGGCCGTCCCTCGATCTCGTCATATTTTGACCTAGCAATCCTTATAAGTATTGCAATATCGTAGCAGAGTGGACTTCACGATGGGACCGGGCGCCACGGCCCTGCGCGCCGAGCTGCGCCAGCTGGTGAAAGAGCACGTACCTCCCGACTACATGGGCGCGTTCACCGACGATCCCGCGGACCTGGCGATCGCTCAGCGATTCTGCCAGGTGCTCGCGGACGAGGGGCTGCTGTGCCTGGCATGGCCGGAGGAGTTCGGCGGCCGCGGCGCGTCGGCGTGGGAGCAGACCGTGGTCCGCGAGGAAATGTGGGCGCACCACGAGCCGCGGGGCGCGCAGTACATGGGCGTCAACTGGGTCGGCCCGGCGATCATGCGGCACGGCACGGCCGCTCAGCAGCAATCCCACCTGCCGCGCATCGCGCGCGGGGAAGTGATCTGGTGCCAGGGCTTCAGCGAGCCCGACGCGGGATCCGACCTCGCGTCGCTCCGCACGGCCGCGCGCCGCGACACCGACGGTACCGGCGCCGGCGCCGGCGCCGGCTGGCGGATCTACGGCCAGAAGATCTGGACCTCCTACGCCCTGATGGCGCAGTGGTGCTTCCTGCTGGCGCGTACCTCGACGGGGGAGAAGAAGCAGCACGGCCTGACCATCTTCCTGGTGCCGATGTCCGCGCCCGGCATCGAGGTGCGGCCGATCCGCGCCATGCTCGGTCCCCATCACCTCAACGAGGTCTTCTTCGACGGGGTGCGGGTCACCGAGGCCGACGTCCTCGGCGCGGTGGACCAGGGCTGGCGGGTCGTCCAGGAGGTGCTCGCGTTCGAGCGCGTGGGCATCGCCCGGTACGCGCGCTGCGAGCGGCTGCTGCTCGCCGCGCCGCGCATCCTCGGCGATCAGTGGGAGACGCTGCCCGAAGAACTGCACGGCCGGTGGGCGCGGATGCTGGTGCACTGCCGCAGAGCGCGGCTGCTCGCCTACCGGGTGATTTCCCTGCAGAGTGCGGGCACCGTGACGCCAGGCGACGCCGCCGCCTACCGGATCGCGGTCACCCGGCTCGACCAGGACAGCGCCGAAGTCCTCACGGAGATCCTCGGCCTCGCGACGCTGGCGGGGGCGGACGGCCGCTGGTTCCGCCTGGAAGTCGAAGACCACTGGCGCTACTCGCAGGCGTCCACGGTCGCGTCGGGCAGCATCGAGATACAGCGCATCCTGCTCGTGCGCTCGCTCCTGAAAACGTCATGAACATCGACCTCAGCGCGGAAGCGCTCGCCTACGGCCGGCTGGCCCGTCAGGCGGTCGAAGAGGCGGGGGGCGACCGGCTCATCCAGAACGCCGAAGACGAGCCGGGCCGGCGGGAGAGCATTTTCGCGCCGGTGTTCGGGGAGCTTGGCGCGTGGCAGCTCGAGCCCCGGGCGGACCCAGACGATCTGGAGGCAGCCGCGGCGCTGTGCCGCGCCGCCGGGTACTGGTGCATCGCATACCCGCTGGCCGAACGGCTGGCGCGGTCCGCCGACCTCGCGGCCGACGGCCTCGTCGTGGTGGCCGGATCCCGGCCGTCGGCGGCGGTGGCCGACCTGGACCTGCGCTGGGCGGCGGTGACGCTCGGCGGGCGCCGCGGCATGGTATGCGAGGTCCGGCCGGACGGCCCGCCGCGGACCGCCGCGTTCACCGCCGCGCTGGACCTGGCGGCCATCGATGACGACGGCGCGAAAGACCTGGCGCTCGCGCTGGTGCTGCCGTGCTGGACCCTGCTCGGCATGCTCGACCGTGCGGTCGACCTGGCCCGGGGATACGTGCTGGTGCGGGAGCAGTTCGGCCAGCGGCTGTCGGGATTCCAGGGTGTCCAGTTTCAGCTGACCGATGCCGAGGTCGAGCGCGGCGGCGTGGAGATGCTCGCGAAGTACGCGCTGTGGAGCGTCCAGGCGGGGCTGCCCGAGGCGGTCGAGGACGCGCTCGCGCTCCGGATGGCGGCGCTGGAGGCGGCCGAGGTGGTATTCCGGGTCGCGCACCAGCTGCACGGTGCGATCGGGTTCTGCGACGAGATGCCGCTGTCCTGGCTGTCCCGCTACAGCCAGCCGCTGCGGCGGCTGCCGCTCGGCCTGTCCGCCACCCGTGCGGCGCTGACCGGGCTGCTCGGCCGGCGCGGCCTGGCGGGGCTGTTCAATGAGTGACCGCTCCGACCTTCCCCTGGAGCTGACTGTCTCCTGCGAGGGACCGGTCCGCACGGTCACCTTCAACCGGCCAGCCGAGCTCAACGCCGTCAACAAGCCGCTGCACTGGGCCCTCGCCAACGTCTGGCGGCAGCTCGCCGCCGACACCGACGCCAGGGTAGTGATCCTCACCGGCGCGGGGCGGGCGTTCAGCGCGGGCGGCGACCTGGGCTGGATCACCTCCTTTCTCGACGATCCGGTGGCACGGGACGAGAGCCTGCGCGAGGGCGCGGAGATCATCGAGGAGCTGCTGCGCTTCCCGCTGCCGGTGATCGCCGCGGTCAACGGGCCGGCGATCGGGCTGGGCTGCAGCCTGGCGGTGCTCTGCGACATCGTCTTTATCTCCGACCGCGGATTCCTCGCCGACCCGCACGTGTCGGTGGGCCTGGTGGCCGGCGACGGCGGCGCGGCGTTCTGGCCGCTGCTCACCCCGATCCTGCGGTCGCGGCAGTACCTCTATACCGGCGACCGGATACCGGCGGAGCTGGCGGTCGAGCTAGGGCTGGCCTCACAGGCGGTCGCCGCCGGTGATCTGCTGCCCGCCGCGCGGCGGCTGGCGCAGCGGCTGGCCGGGCAGCCCGCTGAAGCGCTGCGCGGGACCAAGCGGGTAGCCGGGATGTACCTGTCGCAGGCGCTGAGCGGCGCCATGCAGGCGGGCTTCGCGGCCGAGCGGGAGACCATGCGGTCCGCCGAGCACCGGGCGCGGCTGCTTTCCCTGAAGGCCGAAGAGGCCAGGGGGGACGCCTCATGACCTCGCCTGCCGCTGCCGGGGCCGCTGCCGGGGCCGTTGCCGGGGCCGTTGCCGGGGCCGTTGCCGGGGCCGTTCCTGGGGCCGCCGCCGAGCTCGACGAGTTCCGCGCGTCGGTGCGCGCGTGGTGCGCCGCGCACGTGCCCGCGGACTGGCGCTCGGCACAGACCGGGGTGTCCGACGCGGAGTACGTCGCGTTCCAGAAGTGGTGGTTCGCGGAACTCCGCGCGGCAGGGTACGCGGTGCCGCACTGGCCGCGGCGGTGGGGCGGGGGGATGCCGCTCGCGCAGCAGGTCGTGCTCTACCAGGAGCTCGCGGCGCACGACGCGCCCCGCCTCGTGCTCGCGTTCGTGGCGATCCACCACGCCGCCGCCACGCTGATCGCCGCCGGAACCGAGCAGCAGCGCCAGCGCCACCTGCCGGCGATCCTCGACGGCGAGATATGGGTCCAGGGCTTCTCCGAGCCCGAAGCGGGATCCGACCTCGCGTCGCTGCGGACAACCGCACGGCGCGACGGCGACTCGTATGTCGTCAACGGGCAGAAGCTATGGGCCAGCGGCGCGACGCACGCCGACTGGTGCCTGCTGCTCGCCCGCACCGATCCTGACGCGCCCAAGCGGCGCGGCATCTCCTACTTCCTGCTCGACATGCGGACGCCGGGACTCGATGTCCGGCCCATCAAGAACGCGGTCGGCGAATCCCACTTCTGCGAGATCTTCCTCAACGACGTCGCCATCCCGGCGGCTCACCTGGTGGGGCCGGAGAACGCGGGCTGGCAGGTGGCGCAGCAGACGCTCGGCGCCGAACGCGGCCTGACGATGCTCGAACTCGCCGAGCGGCTGGGCAACGCGGGCTTCCGCTGGCTGGTCGACGCGTGCGCACGGCTGGACGTGCTGGGCGATTCGCTCGTCGCGGACCGGCTCGCGACGTTCGAGACCGAGATCGCCGGGCTGCGCGCGCTCTGCCGGGGACTGGTGGAGCGCCACGAGAGCGGGCGGGCGGGGCCCGCTGACGCCTCGATGGTGAAGCTGCACTACAGCGAGCTGCTCCAGCGGATGACGGACTTCGGCACGGAGGTCACGGGGCTGCCCGCGCACGCCGTGCTCAACAAGCCCGCCTCCAGCGGCTGGGAATCCGGTGCCTGGCTGCTGGACTTCATCGGCTCGTGGGAGTGGACGATCCCGGGCGGGACCAGCGAGATCCAGCGGACCATCATCGCCGAGCGCGGGCTCGGCCTGCCCAGGGAGGCCGCGTCATGACGGCCGACGACCTGGCCGAGGCCAGGGAAGAGCTCCGCGCGGTCGCGCGCGACCTGCTCGGCAAGGCAAGCGCTGACTGGGAAGTGCTCGCCTCGTCCGGCTGGCTCGGCCTCGAGGTGCCGGATGCGCTCGGGGGAGCGGACGCCACCTTCGCCGAGGTCGCCGTCATCGCGGAGGAGCTAGGCCGGGCGGCGGCGCGCGGCCCGTATCTCGGCGCGATCGTACTGGGCGCGGGGACCCTGCTTGCGCTGGCGCCCTGTCCCAGCAGGGACGAACTGCTCAGCCAGGCCGCCGCGGGTGATGCTGTTCCGGTGGCCGTGCTGGCGGGCGGCGACGGTCTGGCCGGCGGCCTCCCGTTCTGGTTGGAGCAGCCCGCGGGAGCCCGGCCACGGCTGCGCGGCCAGGCAGCCTTCGTGCCGGACGCGGCCGAAGGAAGTCGGCTCCTCCTGCTGGCCCGGATGCCGGACGGGGCGCCGGCGATCGTAGCCCTCGATCCGGACGCGCCCGGTCTCAGCGTCACGGCGCAGCCCGTGCTCGACGAGACGCGCCGCCTCGGTGCGGTCAGCGCCGACGGTGCCGAGGTGCCTGAGGAGTCGGTCTGGCGGTTCGCGGGCGGCCCGCGCGTCGCCGGGCGGCTGCTTGACCGGGCAGCCGTCGCGGTCGCCTGCGACAGTCTCGGGGTCAGCGAGGCGATGCTGGCGGCGACCGTCGCCCACGCCAAGGTGCGCGAGCAGTTCGGCCGCCCGATCGGCTCGTTCCAGGCGGTCAAGCACGCGTGCGCCGACATGCTCGTCCAGCTCCGCCTCTCCAGGGAGCTCGTGACACAGGCGGTCGAGGCCGTCGCGTCGGATGCCCCGGAAGCGGGCGTGGCCGCGTCGATGGCGAAGGCCTATGCGTGCGGCGCCGCGGTGGACATCGCGGGCAAGGCGATGCAGCTGCACGGCGGCATCGGCTACACGTGGGAGAGCGGCATCCACGTCTACCTGAAGCGGGCGGCGCTCAACCGCGCGCTGTTCGGCTCCCCGGCCGCGCACCGGCGGCGGCTGGCCGCGCGTTATCAGTGATCAGCGACAGCGGAACGTACCGGGCCCGGCCGCGCAAAACCCGCGCGGCCGCCAGGTATCGGTCACGGCTGCTTCCCTGCCGCCGCCTCTGGTGCTAGCATGGTGAGTAATCGCTCGCTTATAAACTGCGCTGCCAGTAGCGGCGTCATCGGGAGGATTCATGTCGTTCAACTGGTTCATCTCGGTTGATGACCACCTAATTGAGCCGGCCCGGCTGTGGCAGGACCGGTTGCCCGAGCGCTGGCGCGGCACCGGGCCGCGGATCGTGCGGGAGGGTGACGCGGAGTTCTGGGTCTATGAGGACCGGCAGATCGTCACGACCGGGCTGAACGCGGTGGCCGGCAAGAAGCGGGAAGAGTTCTCGCCGGAGCCGATCAGCTACAGCGACATGCGGCAGGGCTGCTACGACCCGGCCGCCCGCGTGGCGGACATGAACCAGGGCCATGTGCTCTCCTCGATGATGTTCCCGTCGTTCCCGCGTTACTGCGGCCAGGTCTTCCACGAGGCCAAGGACAAGGACCTCGCGCTCTTGTGCGTGCGGGCATGGAACGACTTCATCCTCGAGGAGCTGGCCGGGGCATACCCGGGCCGGTTCATCCCGATGATGATCATCCCGCTGTGGGATCCGATCGCCGCCGCGGACGAGGTAGAGCGGACCGCCGCCCGCGGCGCCAAGTCCATCGCGTTCTCCGAGAACCCGACGAAGCTCGGGCTGCCGTCGATTCACACCGACCACTGGGATCCGCTGTGGCAGGCCTGCCAGGACGCCGGGTTCGTGGTGTCGATGCACGTCGGGTCCTCCTCCAACCTGATCCGCACCTCCGATGACATGCCGACGCTGGCGTTCATGGCCTACTCGGCGGCGGCCAATCAGGCGGGCACGCTGCTGGACTGGCTGTTCAGCGGCAAGTTCACCCAGTTCCCAGGGCTGAAGATCGCCCTCTCGGAAGGCTCGATCGGCTGGATCCCGTACTTCCTCGAGCGAGCCGAGCAGGTCATCGACAAACAGCGGTACTGGGCGTCCCGCTTCGACATCTCCATGAACGCGAGCCACGAGCGCGGCGAGGCCAAGGGCGCGGCCAGCTTCGACCTGGACACCGACATCCGCCGGCTATTCGCCGACCACGTGTACGGCACGTTCATCGAGGACCAGGCGGGCCTGCGGCTGCTCGACATCATCGGCGAGGACAACGTGATGCTCGAGTGCGACTACCCGCACTCGGACTCCACGTGGCCCGACACCGTGCAGCTGGCCGGCAAGTGGCTCGGCCACCTCCCGCAGGAGACTCAGGACAAGATCACCGTCGGGAACGCCTCCCGGGTCTACAACTTCACCCCCGCCGACCCCACCACCATCACCGGCGCCTGACCCGCGCTCAACCGTGCTCAACCGTCATGTGCCGATTGCGCAATCGACCACGCTAGAGCGGGTCGATCGCGCAATCGGCCTGCTCTAGCACCAAGCTCCAAGCGCCAAGAGAGGACGTAACGGCCATGCACGACATCGTGATCCGCCACGGCGAGGTGGTCGACGGGACGGGCGCGGCGCCGGTACGAGCCGACGTGGCCATCGACGGCGACCGGATCACGGAAGTGGGCACCGTCGAAACGAAAGGCCGTCGCGAAATCGACGCCAGCGGCCGCGTTGTCACCCCCGGGTTCGTCGACATCCACACCCACCTGGACGCGCAGCTTTTCTGGGACCCGGCCGCGAGCCCGTCGTGCTACCACGGCGTGACGACTGTGGTGCTCGGCAACTGCGGTGTCACCTTCGCTCCGGTCCGCCCGGGCGAGCAGCGGTACCTGGCCGGGATGATGGAATCCGTCGAGGACATCCCCGTCGAGACGATCATGGACGGCCTCGACTGGGGCTGGGAGACCTACGGCGACTACCTGCGGGCGCTGGGCAGCCGCCGCCTGGGGGTCAACGCCGGCGGCATGATCGGTCACGCCGCCCTGCGGTATTACGTCATGGGCCCGCGCAGCCTCGAGGAGACGCCGGCCACCGCCGACGACATCGAAGCGATGGCCGGCCTGCTGGCCGAGGCCATCGATTCGGGCGCGCTTGGTTTTTCCACGTCGCGGAGCTTCCTGCACACGGCGCCCGACGGGACGCCGGTCCCCGGCACGTTCGCCCTGCCGGAAGAGCTCGCCGCGTTCGCCGGCGTGCTCGCCAGCCGCCAGCGCGGCGTGATCGAGGTGGTGCCGCGCATCGGCGAGCGGGACGGTGCCGCCCGGGAGAACTCGGTCAAAGAGATGGCGTGGATGGAGGAGGTGAGCCGCCAGTCCGGCCGCCCGCTGACATTCGCCATCACGCAAAGCGACCGCCGTCCCGGCCTGTGGTCCTGGGTGATGGACGAGGTCGCGGCCGCCCGCGGACGGGGCGCCAGCCTCTGGCCGCAGACGTCGGCCCGCGGCTCGGCGATCCTGTACGGCCTGGCGGGCCGGACCCCCTATGACGCGCTGCCGGCCTGGGCCGGGCTGATGGCCAAGCCCTGGGCGGGAAAGCTCGCCGCGCTCGACGATGAGGAGCTGCGGCACAGGCTCGTGGCGGAGGCCGACCAGCCGTCCGGCCTTTCCGGGCCGCTGGCGCCGAAGGATCCGGCCAAGCTCTACCTGCTCAAGCCCGGCGTGGCGAGCTATGACGTCCGGCCGGAAAACAGCCTGGCCGCCGAAGCGGGGCGCCGCGGCGTAACACCCGCGCACGCCTTCCTGGACTACATCCTGGAGACGCGCGGCCGGGGCTTGCTCTACTACCCGGTGCTCAACCAGGACCTCGGCGCCGTCGCCGCGATGCTGACCAACAAGAACGTCGTCATCGGCCTCGGTGACGCGGGTGCCCACGTCGCGCTGACGATGGACGCGGGCCAGCCGTCCTACGTGCTCAGCCACTGGGTCAGGGACGAGGGGCTGCTCGGGCTCGGCGAAGCGATCCGCAAGCTCACGCTCGAAGGCGCCGAACTTTTCGGCATCTCCGGCCGGGGTCTGCTCGCTCCCGGGACGTTCGCCGACGTGAACGTCATCGACCTCGACGGCCTGCGGCTGCGGACGCCGGAGATGGCGGCCGACTTCCCCCTCGGCGCCAGCCGCTACGTGCAGCAGGCAGAGGGCTACGACTACACGCTGGTCAACGGACAAGTCCTCGTCGATCACGGCCAGCTGACCGCCGAACGTCCCGGGCGGCTGGTAACGGCCGCCCAGTCTGAGTAAGGCCAGTCTGAGTAAGGCCAGTCTGAGTAAGGCCAGTCTGAGTAAGGAAGGCACCATGAGCCAGCAGGCAGTGATCGTCGCCGGCGCCCGGACCGCGATCGGCACCTCGTACAAGGGGTCGCTGGTCGACACCGACGCGCTCGAGCTCGCCACCAAAGCGGTCAGGGAGTCCGTCAGGCGCGCTGGTCTAGAACCGGAGCTGGTGGACGACGTCATCCTCGGTGAGTCGCTCTACGGCGGGGGCGACATCGCCCGCTACGCCGCCATCGAGGCCGGCCTGGTGAACGCGCCGGGCGTTGCGCACAACCGGCACTGCGCGTCCGGCCTCGCCGCCGTGCAGAGCGCGGCGGGCTCGATCATCGCGGGCATGGACCGGGTGGTGATCGCCGGCGGGGTGCAGTCCAGCTCCACGATGCCGAAGACCAGCAGGCGCGTGCCCGGGACCGACACCTGGGAAGAGGACTGGCTGGCGCCCAGCCACCGGGAGACACCGGACGCGCCGATCAGGGACATGACCATCACCGTCGGCTGGAACGCCGCGGTGAAGGCCGGCGTCTCCCGGGAGGACATGGACGCGTGGGCGTACCGCTCGCACATGCGGGCGGTGGCCGGGATCGACAACGGCAGCTTCACGGCGGAGATCGTCCCGATCGAGGTGACCCGCCGCGACGGCACGACGTTCACCTTCGCCGTCGACGAGCACCCGCGGCGCAGCTCCAGCATGGAGAAGCTCGCCTCGCTGAAGCCGCTGCACCCGGAGATCGAGGGCTTCAGCATCACGGCGGGCAACGCGGCGGGCGTGAACGACGGCGCGGCGGCGATCGTCGTGACCAGCCGGTCGTTCGCCGAAGAGCGCGGCCTCGAGCCGCAAGCGGTCATCCGCGCCTGGGCCAGCGCGGGCGTCCCGCCGGCCGACACCGGCCTCGCCCCCTCGCTCGCGATCCCGAAGGCCCTGGACCGGGCCGGGCTCAAGATCGGCGACATCGCGCTCTGGGAGATCAACGAGGCGTTCGCCTCCGTGCCGGTCGCCGTGACCAGGGAGCTGGGCATCGACGACGCCATCGTGAACGTCCTCGGCAGCGGCTGCAGCCTCGGGCACCCGGTGGCGATGACCGGCGCCCGGATGGTGCTCACGCTCGTGCACGAGCTCCGCCGCCGGGGCGGCGGCACCGCGGTGGCGGCGATGTGCGCCGGCGGCGGGATGGCCACCGCGCTCGTCCTCGACGTCCCGGCACCTGCGTAAGCCGCCAGCTCGCTCCAGGGTGGCCAGCAGGGCATGCGTGTCCTGCTGGAACACCCTGATCTCGCTGACCAGCCCGTCGGTGACGCGGAACAGCTCCACCACGTCCACCGTCGCCGAACGCCCGGTCGACTTCGCCGTCCACGTCTGCGTCGTCACCTGCACCACGCGGCCGTCGCAGCCGAAGATCCGGGGATCGGTGATAACCCGCGACCAGTACTGCCCGAAGACGGTGCCCATCGAGGCCATCCCGGCATGACCGCGGTGCCAGCCGCCGTGCGGCAGCGACGCGGGCTGCTCGATGCGGATATCCGGGTGGAAGAGCGCGAGCGCGCCGGCCCCGTCGCCCGCGGAAAACCTCTTGGCGAGCTCGGTCACGACCGCCACACCGGGATCAGCGGACGACATCAGTGCCCCCGCGCGCCGGCTGAATGGCGGGGAAGAATCCCTTGACGGTCCCGTCGCTGATCAGTCCCACCGCCCGCTCGCGATCGAACGCCGCGCCGTGCGTCTTCTCCAGCGCCAGCATGAGCGCCATGCCCAGCACCGCGCGGGCGGCCACGTCCGGCGACTCGAACGGGAAGCCGTACCGGTCCTCGACCTCGCCCCACGCCTCGGCCAGGCGGTCCATGGCCACCGCGAAGTTCTCCCGGTAGAACCGCCGGGCCACCCGCGGGTCCCCGAACATCACCAGGCCGAGCAGCGGCAGCACTTCCCCCAGCGTCGACAGGAGCTGCCGGTACATCCCGCCCATCGTCTCGAGCTGGCGTCCTGGCGTCAGCGGCTGGTCCCTGTCCACGATCTGCGCGGCGGCTATCAGTTCGTCCACCGCGCGCTGGAGCGGCTCCACGACTGCCTCGAAGAACAGCTGGTCCTTGCTCTCGAAATGGCGGTAGATCACTCCTTCGCTGATACCGCTGCGCTCAGCGATCACCTTGATCGTGGTGCCGTTCATATCGCCGGTCTCGCTGAACGCCCGCCTGGCGGCGGCCAGGATCGAGCTTTTCCTGGCCTCAGCCGTGAGCCGGCGACGGCGCGGGCGGTCCGCCGCGGGCTCGGCCGGCTCAGCCGGAGTGGTAGCCGACTCAGACACCCAGTGCCCTCGCTTCTGAGAATGACGGTGGAGTAAGTGTGCACATACTTTCATGGTTGCGCTCAGGTCTCAACCACGCCGGGTCGCTGAGGTCCGCCGCCAGGCATCCGTCCGCCGTCGGCGCTCATTGCGGGGATTCCGAACGGAAGCGTGTTCACACCGAGAGCCAATCGCTGATCGCAACCGGGTTCGGACCCGCCTTCGGGCCGCGTCTGGCGGCGGCCTGCTCGCGTGGGTATGGTGCTATGTAAGCGTTCGCTCCGTTAACGGCCAGCCCGGAATCCGGCGGTGACCCAGTGCGGAAGTTCGAAAACGACGTCATCATCTCCGGGATCGGCCAGTCCGCGATCGGCCGTCACCTGGCGCGCTCAGCGCTCGCCCTGACGCTCGACGCGATCCTGGCCGCGGTGGCCGACGCTGGCCTGGTGCTCGATGACGTGACCGGGCTCGCCGCCTACCCCGGCGGCGGATCGTCGATCGGAGCGGCGTTCGCCGGGCCGTCGCTGGCCGAGGTCTACGACGCGCTCGGCTTGCGCCTGGACTACCTCATGGGCAGCTACGAGGGGCCGGCCCAGCTCGGCCCGCCGGCCCCGCGCAGTGGATCACGGCATTCGGTGATGGCCCGGCCCCGGTCGGCTACGCGCTGCTCGCCCGGCGGCACTTTCACGAGTTCGGGACGACTCGCGAGCAACTGGCCCAGATCGCGCTCACGGCCCGCAAGCACGCGGCGCTCAACCCGGCGGCGGTGCTGCGCGAGCCGCTCACGATGGACGGCTACCTGTCGGCCAGGATGATCAGCGAGCCCCTCTCGCTGTACGACTGCGACATCCACTGCGACGGCTCGACGGCCCTGGTCCTGTCGACCGCGGACTACGCCGCCGACGCGCCGCGGCCACCCGTCCGCATCGAGGCATTCGGCCTGGCCCCGCCGGTGCGGTCGCAGTACGCGCAGCACGTCGAGCTGCAGCCGGGTCGGCGCGCCGCCGAGCAGCTGTGGAACCGCACCGATCTGCGCCCCGCCGACGTGGACGTGGCCGGCCTGTACGACGGGTTCAGCATCCTGACCATGTTCTGGCTGGAGGCGCTGGGATTCTGCGGGATCGGCGAGAGCGGTGCCTTCGTGGCGGACGGCAAGCGGATCGGGCTCGGGGGCGAGCTGCCGCTGAACACCAACGGCGGCCAGCTGTCGGGCGGCCGGCTGCACGGGCTGGGTTTCGTGCACGAGGCGTGCCTGCAGCTGCGCGGGCACGCCGGAGCCCGCCAGGTCGACCTGGCCCGGGTGGCGGTCGTGGCCGTCGGGGCGCTGCCGTACGTGGGCTGCGTGCTGCTGCGGGCCGGTGCCACGTGACCGAGCCGTTGCGGGCCGAGCACGTCGTGCGGTTCGCCTATCAGCGCACGGTCGGCGGCGCGACCGGGCGGTTCCGCGCCGGCCTGGCCAGGGCCGAGGTGTGGGGCAGCCGGACGGCCGACGGCCGGGTGGTGGTCCCGCCGGTCGACCATGACCCCGACTCGGGCGCGCCGGTGCGCGAGTTCGTCCGCGTCGCGGACCGGGGCACGGTGCGCTCCTGGACCTGGGTCGCGGCGCCCGCGCCCGACCATCCGCTGCCTTCGCCGTTCGCTTTCGCGCTCATCAGGCTCGACGGCGCGGACACCGAGCTGCTGCACCTCGTGGACGTCGACTCGGAGTCGAGGCTGGCCGCCGGGCTGCGCGTCCGGGCCGCATGGCGGGAACGCCGCGCCGGGAGCATCACCGACATCCGGGCCTTCCGGCCCGAAACCCCGGGGCATGAAGGCCCGGCGCCATCCCAGCCGCCCCCGGACCCGCCGCCGCGGCCGTCCCCGGACCCGCCGGACCCGCCGGCCGCCGGACCCTCGGCCCTTACCTCGGACCTCGAACTGCACTACGCCTACGAACCTGGCCTGGTGCTCTCGCGCTTCCTGCGCGAGCTTGGCCAGCACCGGATCGAAGGCGGCCGCTGTCCCGGCTGCGCCGCGGTCTACGTGCCGCCCCGCCCGCGCTGCCCGGTCTGCGGATCGGGCCCCATGGCGCCGGCCGGCGTCGCGGACCGCGGCGTCGTCGTGTCCTACACCGTGGTCCGCGTCCCGCCGTACGGCGCCGCCACGGAAGTGCCGTTCGCCTGGGCGTGGATCCGCCTCGACGGCGCCGACGTGCCGTTCCCGCACTTGCTCGGCGATGTTGCCCTCGACGAGATCCGCGTCGGCATGCGGGTGCGGGCCGTCTGGGTACCAGCGTCCGAGCTCGCCCCGACCTGGGCGAGCATCCGCCACTTCGGGCCGGACCGATGAGCGCGCGGGTGGCCGTCGTCGGCTACGCCGACGCCGTCTGGCCGGGCAGCGACGGATCGAATGACGCCGAGCGGCTGGCCGCGGTGGCGAGCCGGGCCCTGGCCGCGGCCGGGATCGCCCGCGGCGAGGTCGGGGTGGTGTGCACGGCCGGGTATGAGTTCGGCAGCGGCGTGGTCGGCTCGATGATGGACGTGCTCGACGTCCTGCCGTGCTGGCCCCCGGTGACGCATACTCACCTGGAAGGCGACGGCGCGTTCGCGTTCGGCGAGGCGTGGGTCCGCCTGCTATCCGGCGAGGCGGATGTCGCGGTGGTCAGCGCCTTCAGCCGCCCCCTCGCCGCGGACCTGGGCCGGGTGCTCGGCCTCCAGCTCGATCCCTATCTGGTCGCGCCCCTTGGCCCCCGCGCCTGCCATATCGCCGCGCTGCAGGCACGGGCCCTGCTCGGCACCGGCCGGTACACCGAGCGCGACTTCGCCGCCGTCGTGTGCGCTCGGCGGCCGGAGCTGACGGTCGAGCAGGTGCTGGCCCAGCCCTACGTGGCCGCGCCGCTGCGCGCGCCGGACTGCTCGACGACGAACTGCTCGGGAGCGGCGACGGCCGTGCTGGCCACCGACGGCCCGGCGATACGGGCGACCGCCCGCCCGGCCTGGATCACCGGCCTGGACCACCGGGTGGAAAGCAGCGCCCTCGGCCGGCGCGACCTCACCGTCTCGGCATCCACCCGGGCCGCCGCGGCGCGGCTGGGGCTGCCCGGTTCGGCGATCGACGTGCTCGAGCTGCACGCGCCGTTCAGCCACCAGGAGCTGCTGCTCGCCGATTCCATCGGGGCAGGCGAGATCGGCGCGCTCAACCCGTCCGGCGGCGTGCTGCCCGCGGACCCGCTCGGCGTGTCGGGGCTGATGCGCATCGGCGCCGCGGCCGCCGCGGTGATGCGGGGGGACGCGGACCGCGCCGTCGGCCACGCCAGCAATGGCCCCGCATTGCAGCACAACCTGCTCTGCGCGCTGGCGGGGCAGCCATGACCCGCCGGTGCGCGGTGATCGGCGTCGGCCAGACCCGCCACGCGGCGGCCCGTCAGGATGTGACCCTAGGCGGGCTCGTGCGGGAAGCGGCCGAACGGGCGCTGGCCGACGCCGGGCTCGGCTGGCGCGAAGTGGACGCGGTCGTGCTCGGCAAGGCGCCCGACATGCTCGAGGGCGTCATGTCGCCGGAGCTGTCCCTGGCCGACGCGCTCGGCGCCGTCGGCAAGCCGATTCACCGCGCCTATACGTCGGGCAGCGCCGGCGGCGTGGCCGCGTCGATGGGCGTCAGCCTCGTCACCTCCGGGCTGCACGCCCGCGTGCTGGTGGTGTGCTTCGAGAAGCAGTCGGAGGCGAGGGCCGCCGGGGCCACGCTGCAGCCGCTGCCGTTCGAGGCGCCCTGGCACGGTGGCACGGGCAGCCTCTTCGCCGCGGTGTGCCGCGAGTACATCGCGCGTTCGGGGGCGCCGCCCGAGACCGGCGACCGGGCCGCGCTGAAGGACCGGCGCAACGCCGCGCGCAACGAGTATGCGCAGATCCGCAAGCCTGGGCTCACGCTCGCGGACATCGCGAGCTCGAAGATGCTCTGGGACCCGATCCGCCTGCTGCATTCCTCGCCGTCCTCCGACGGGGCGTGCGCCATCGTGGTGGCCGACGAGGCGACGGCCGGCCGGCGGGAGCGCCCGGCGTGGGTGCTCGGCTGCGCGGTGCGCAGCGAGCCGGCGGTGTCGCCCCGGCACGACAACGTCGATCCGCGGGCTGGCCGCGACTGCGCGGCGGCCGTCTACCGGCAGGCCGGCATCGCCGACCCGGCGCGCGAGATCGACGTCGCGGAGCTGTTCGTTCCCTACAGCTGGCTGGAGCCGGTCGTGCTGGAGAACCTGGCCCTGGCGGAACCGGGTGCGGGATGGCGGCTGATCGAGCAGGACGCGACCGCGATGGACGGCGCGCTGCCGGTCAACCCCTCGGGAGGACTGCTCGGCGCGAACCCGATCGGGGCCGCCGGGCTGGTCCGTTTCGCCGAGGCGGCCCTGCAGGTACGCGGCGCGGCCGGCGAGCACCAGGTCGACGGTGCCCGCGTCGCGCTCGGGCACGCCGCCGGCGGCTACTCGAACTGCGTCGCGGCCTGGATCGTCGGCCGTGAACGTCCCTGACCGCCCGCCGGTTTGTTCTTGATTCCTGCTGCTGTAGCTGCGAATGCTGGATTTTCGAACACTCGTCCGGTTTGGAGGCTTACGATAGTCGGCGAACCAACGATGGTGCTAAGAGCGCCAGGGTCGATGTGAGCCAGTACAGTCACTGACGCTTCCCAGCGGCCGATGATAAGGGCCCAATGCACTGCCTGGACCACTCCGGAGGACAAGTGACCAAGTACACCAGCGACAGATCGAACTTCGGTGCCGACGGCCCCTTCTTTCGCATCATCCGGGAAGGCCTGGAGGGCCTCGCTGACGGCGAGGACTACTTCGACCTCCTGGCCAACGATGTCGTCGTCGAGTACGTGATCTCCGTGCCCGGCTACCCCAGGCGCGTTGAAGGGCGGCAGGCTGTGATTGACCTGTACAGCGGCTACGACGACTACATGGCCGTGCACACCGCCGACAACCTCCGCGTCTACCGGGACCCGGAAGCGTCGGTGGCCGTGCTTGAGTACGAGGTACACGGTGAATCGGTGCTGACAGGCCGGCCGTACAACAACCGCTTCGCCTCCATCATCACAGTCAAGGACCGCAAAGTGACCCACTGGCGCGACTACCTTGACCCGATCGCCGTCTTCGACGCCAGCGGATGGCCCAAACGCTGATCAAGGCGGCCACGACCACTGATACCGCGCGAGCCGGGTTGGCGTAACCGTTCCCACCCTCGCCGTCCGTGGTCGTGAGCGCCTACGTCCGTGGGCTGCGCGACCCCCGAAACGCGGGGTGCGCGGACGCATAGCGGACGGCGGCGGCCCGGAACCGCGTCTCGGAACGCATACGCGCAGGTCAGCGGCATATGACTCAGGCAGGAGGACGGAGGGCTGTAAAACCGTCGGCTTCGCCTACCCAGGTTCGAACCCTGGACCTGCCACTACCTACGAAAAAGGCCCGCTAGCTGCGAATTCTCGCGCTAGCGGGCCGCTTTCTCTCTGTCCCGTGATGTGTCACCTTGTCGCGCTGTGAACCGCTGTGTTGCGGCGTCCACGGACATATAGCGGACGGCGTCCGGCCGCCAGGGCGGTCGGTGTAACCGCCGGTTTTCCACGGACGGCCACGGACGGGCCGCGTCGGCGGCGTGTTCCGGCTTGACGCGCGCCGCCGAGTCGGGCGTGCATCCCCGTGTGTCCGCCCGGCGGCCCCCGTGTTTCCCGGAGCGCGGGCGGCCGGGAGGGCGGTGCGCTGATGACTGGGGTAACGGTCCGGGAGACCGTGACACTTTGCCGGGCGGGCAGAGCGGGCGCGGCCGGCCCGAGCGTTCGTCGGCGGCGTTACTCGGCCCTGGGCACCCGTGCGGGGATGCCGCCGTCTTGCTGGAGCTGTTCGCCGTGACCTGGTTCGAGCTGTCGCACGGCTGACATCGCCTCCGGCGATGTACCTGCCTCGTACCTGGCGTGTACCTCGCAGGCACGAGAGCACCGATGCCTGCCCGCTGCGGCGCAGGTCGTCGGGTTGGCTGCCAGGCCAGGGACATGAGGGGTCCATCGCAGGTCCATCGGAGGTCAATCTGCGACCACGGCAGGCGCATGCTGCCAGGCTGTCAGTCGCGTTGCGTGCCGTCGGGCCAGATCACGCGTACCGGCGTGCCGTGCTCGGCAGTCTCGGCCTGGAAACGACGGCGCAGCCAGGCCGTCGAGCAGGCCCGCGCGCTTGGCCTGCTCGCACCGTCCTCGCGCAGGCGCAACGCCGACTGGCGGGTGATCGGGTTAGCGCCCGGTCACATTCCCGCCGCCGCCCCGAGCGCCGCCAGGCCGGCCCACCAGGCGACGAACCCAGTGATGAGCAGCCACGCGACCGGGTTCCCGAAGTTGAGCATCCACCCGACGCCGAAGCGGGCGCCGACCACGATGGCGGGATCGTCGCGGTTGACGTAGAGCAGCCCGGCCTTCCAGAACCGGTCGTCGTCCCGGTCGGTCCCGGCCGCCAGGGCGAGGCCGCGAACATTGCCGTTCAGCCGCGACCCGCCCTGGCCCATCCGCGCGGCGACGGCCCCCAGGAGCAGCACGCCGACCGCGAACGGCAGCACGGGCAGGGCCCGTCCAATGCCGGAGAGCCGGTAGACCTGCCAGTCGGGCAGGGCGATCAGCAGCAGGCCGAGGTCTGCCAGCGCGGCCATGGTCAGCAGGGCTCGGGTGATGACGGCGAGGAAGCGGCGGTAGCGCAACGTCGACGCCGCGGGGTCGGCTGCATCGATGTCCGGCCGGGAGCGGTGGATGATCAGCACGAGTCCGCTGTACACGGCGGTGAAGTACAGCTGGCCGGCCACTATCAGGACGCTGACGGCAGACTTGGACACCCAGTGACCGGACCCGTTGACGATGTAGGCAGGCAGGCCGGGGTAGCGCAGCGCGCCGACGGCGGCGGTCGCCGCCATGACGGCCAGGGCGGGCACCAGCCAGCGCACCGGGAAGCGGGGCGGATCGGTGCGCCAGCTGGTATCGGTGACGACCGTCTGCCGCAGTCCCGCGAACCAGTCGTCCGCGTTCTTGACGACGCGCCGGTGAATACCGGTGCCGTGGCCTGGCCGGATGATTTCACGGCCAGCGTCATGGTACGGAGGATGCAGGCCCAGGCCGACCGCTGGGTCCGCCTGGTCATGGCCGCCTACGCCCAGCTGCTGCTCGCCCGCCCGCTGGCCGCCCGCTGGCCGCCGACCTGCGCCGCCTTTGGGAAAACCCCCCGGACCCCGGCCGCCCGCTATCACCCGCCCGGGTCCGCCGCGGGTTTACGAACATCCGCCCCCGCCTGGGCACCCCCGCCCATGTCGCTAAACCCGCCCGGCCCGGCCCAGCCGGAAAGCACCGGCACGAGACGGCACGGCGCCGTCCGATCGCGCGCTGTCCAGTACAGCCGCCATTCACCGTCTTCCTCGCCTCCCACGTCGGCAACTTAACGGCAGCGCGCCGTAACCTTTCACGAGGATGCGTGGTGTTGTCACGGGCGCTCGGCGTAACGCCGGGCGGGACGCAGGGAACAGGCGGTCCAGGTGGTAGTCGATGACGGCCTGGGCCTGTTCGAGCGAGGACTGGCCGGCCAGGACGCTGTTGCCCAGGCCCGCGGACATGGCGAGCAGGCTGAGGGCCTCCGCGTCCGGGTCCAGGTGTGCGGGCGTGTCGCCAGCGGCCTGGGCCGCCCGCAGCTGGGCGGCGATCACGTCGATGACGGCGTTTGTGTTCTTGACCAGGGGAGCGATCGCCAGCGCGGGGTCGGTCAGCGCGAGCGCGAAGTAGGCCGCGTTGAGCACGGCGAAGGTGCGCCGCTCGTCGTCGGCGGGCAGTGCCTCGGCCAGGATGGCCGCGATGACGTCACGCGGGCTGGCCTGGCCGCCTGTCTCCTTGATCCGCCTGATCCGCGTCATCGCCCGCTCGCCGAACTGGGCTGCCAGGTGCTGCATCCCGGACAGGAGGAGCTCTTCCTTGGTGCCGAAGTAGTACTGCACCAGCCGCAGGGACACCCCGGCCTCGGCCGCGACCTCGCGCATCCCGGTGGCATGCAGCCCGCGCGCGGCGGCGGTCCGCAGCAGCGCGTCCGCGATCTGGCGCCGCCGCTCCTCGTGATCGACCCGTTTCGGCACCGGCTCACCGTACCCCTTGCTGCTTGCCCGATTGGTAAATGATACGCTCGTATCACAGAGTTGGCGGACTCAGCCAGAAGCCAGAAGGAGGCGGGGAATGCCCAGGCTCAAGCACATCACCCGCGCAGCGGGCCCGGCACCCGAGGGCGAACCGGGATCATGGGTGAGCGACGCGGCGCGGGAGAAGTTCATGGCCGCGTACGACCGCGTCTTCGCGCAGTGGCCGCAGCCGCGGGAGGAGTTCGATATCGAGACGGCGACCGCGACCACGCGGGTGCACGCCTACCGGCCGCATCCCGACGGTGCGCCGGTCGTGCTGCTCACCGGCGCCGGGGGCAACGCAGCGTTCTGGTTCCCGCACGTGGCGGCCCTGGCCGAGGACGGCCCGGTGTACGGGATCGACATGCCCGGCGACGCAAATCCCAGCGTCCCGCGCGCCCTGATGACTCCCCCGGCGTCCTGCGCGGCCTGGCTGGATGAGCTCCTGGGCAAGCTCAGCGACCGCCCGGTGCACCTGGTGGGCTTCTCCTACGGCGGCTGGGTAGCCCTGAACCAGGCGCTCCGCGCGCCCGGCCGGGTCGCCTCCATCACGCTGCTCGACCCCGCCGGGCTCACCAGGCCCGACGCCCGCTTCTACCGGTGGCTCACCATCAGCGGCCTGGCCACCCTGACCCCGATGCCGCTGCGCCGCCGCCTCGCCCGGTGGCTGGACCTCCCGCACATGCTGGAGCCGGAGCTGATGACGCTCATGTGGGCAG
Organism: uncultured Actinomycetota bacterium; assembly: GCA_963771985.1. Lineage (GTDB taxonomy): Bacteria > Actinomycetota > Actinomycetes > Streptosporangiales > Streptosporangiaceae > Trebonia. The sequence goes on from CAVYVO010000003.1 coordinate 53,570, forward strand.
CCATCCGCGGCTACCGGGCGGAGCCGAAGAAACCCGCCATCCTCACTGACGACGAACTCCGCGCGATCGACGTGCCTGTCCTGCTGGTCACCGGCGCGCGCAGCGCCCTGCTCACCCCGGCGCAGGCCCGCGCCCGGGGAAGCCTCATGCCGCACGCCGAGGTCGCCGTCGTCCCCGGCAGCCACGGCGGCTTCAACCGCATCGGCGAACTGAACGATCGGATCGTCGCCTTCATTAAAGCCCAGGCCGCTGGCAAGCAGGCAGTTCAGCCGGCACAGCCGCAGGCAAGCAAGAAGTAACGCCGGCGTCTTCACCGGACGCCGCGAGGCGGACCATGCCCGGCGTCTCACCCCGTCCATGCCGTTCACCCCGCGGGACGCCGCGCATGCCGGCACTGAGCATCGCTGCTGGGCCTGCTGCCACAGCAGCCGGGCTTGGCCGCGCTGGCGCTCGCCGAACTGGGACTGGACCCGCAGCCATGGAAACCGACGTTGCCCTCTCGCCGTCGAGGGCAGCCCCAGTTTTTTATAATACGTCCGTATTATAAAAATGCTCTGGCAATCCTGTCGTGGAGGCAAGACGTGACTGTTTCCAGCCGCGCGTTCGCGGCCATGCTCAAGATCGGGCCGCCGGTGACACGCGAGGTGACCGTCGAACGTGACGTGCCGGTCCGTGCGCCGGACGGTGCGGACCTGCTGACCGACGTATACCTGGCCCGTGCGCGGGAGCCGCTGCCGGTGATCTTGATGCGCACGCCGTACGGGCGCCGCGGGTCCTACGGCACCATGGCCCGGCTGTTCGCCGAGCGCGGCTACCACGCCGTGGTACAGAGCACGCGCGGCACGTCCGGCTCCGGCGGGCAGATCGACTATGACCGCGAGGCAGCCGACGGCCGGGCGGCGGCCGACTGGATCATCAAGCAGCCGTGGTCGAACGGCGAGATCGGCGGGTTCGGCGGCAGCTACCTGACCTTCACCCAGCTCGCGCTGGCCTCGACCCGGCCGCCCCAGCTCAAGGCGATGGCCCTCGGGGTCTGGGGCGCCGAGCGGCGGGCGCTCTACTACCCGGGCGACTCGTTTTCCCTGGACCGGCTGGGCTGGGCATTCGTGATCGAGAACCAGGAAAGGCCGCTGGCCTTCGTGCGGACGCCACTGCGCGTCCGGCGGGCACTGGCGCCGGCCTTCGCGCACCTGCCGCTGCTCGACGCCGACGTCGTAGCTGTCTGGCACCCGGTCGGCTATTACCGCGACCCGGTGCGGCATGATCAGCCTGGCGACCCGTACTGGACGCCCACTGATTTCCGGCCGGCGCTGCGCGACCTGGGCATTCCCGTGACCATGATCGGCGGCTGGTACGACATGTCCCTGCCGTCGATGCTGGCGGACTACCAGGCGCTGCGGGAGGGCGGGCAGACCGTTCGGCTGCGGGTCGGCCCCTGGCACCACTCAAGCCAGGACCTGTTCCGCTACTCGTTCCAGGACTCCCTGGACTGGTTCGGCGCGCACCTGCTCGGCGGGCCGGCGCCGTCCTGGTCCTCCGTCCGGATCGAGACGATGGGCGGCGGCGGATGGCGCGACCTGCAACAGTGGCCGCCTGCGGCCAGCACCCAGCGGTGGCACCTGCAGCCGCACGGCGCGCTGGCCACCCCGGTGCCGCCCGCAGGCGAACCCGCCCGGTACACCTACGATCCCGCCGACCCCACGCCTGCGGTCGGCGGCACCAGCTCGAGCCCCGCCAACGCCGGACCGAAGGACAACCGGGAACTGGAGCGGCGGCCCGACGTCCTGACCTACACCAGCGAGCCACTGCCCTCGGCCCTGGAGATCACCGGTCCCGTCACCGCGGAACTGTTCGTCAGCTCCAGCCGCCCGCATGCCGACTTCTTCGCCCGCCTGTGCGACGTGGACCCGAAGGGCCGGTCGGTGAACATCACCGACGGGCTGATCCGGCTGACATCGGCCAGTCCTCAGCCTCAGCAGATACGCATCGACCTGTGGCCGAACGCCCACCAGCTCCGCCCCGGCCACCGGGTCAGGCTCCAGATCTCCAGCGGCGCCCACCCCCGCTACGCGCGGAACACCGGCAGCGGGGAACCGCTGGCGACAGCGGCAACCCTCTGCACGGCACAGCAGGCTGTCCACCACGACCCCGCACACCCCTCAGCGGTCCTCCTGCCAGTCATACCCCGGAGATAGCAAGGCACCGACCTGGGCCGGGACGGTCGGCATAACCGCCTCATCGCGCATATGCGCTGGTCAGAGGCGGGTGACTCGTACAGGAGGACGGAGGCCTGTAAAACCGTCGGCTCAGCCTACGTTGGTTCGAACCCAACACCTGCCACCACCTGCGAAGACGGCCCGCTAGCTGGGATTTCTCGGCTATGCGGGTCGTTTCTTCTTTGTCCCAGCGTGTGTCACCTTGTCGCGCTGCGGGCCGCTGGGTCGCCCGCGCGTTCGCAGGCGGGCATCACAGGTCACCGGACCGGGCTGGGGCGGCCTTGCGGACGTAGTCTCGTGCCTGCTCCCGGAAGCTGGCCATCTCGGGCACGTCGGGGGTGCCGGGTGGTCAGGTCGCGGCAGAACCCGGCGGGCCAGTTGACGATGGGGGAGGAGCGGGTGTCGGCGGCGAGCCGGATGGCGTGCGTGCCCGCGACCGTTCTGGATAAGGAGTTTAGGGTTTAGCCTTTGCCTTTTAGGAGGGGAACTCTACGCTCTTGAGGAATGCCGGGCAGGCGGAGGCGGGGCGGTCGCCGGTGAGGCGGCAGAGTTCGGCGGTGAGCGAGTCCGCCTCGTTGAGCAAGGCCGCGCCGAGGTCCGTCTTCGGCTGCCGGAGGGCGGCGGCGAGCTGCGGCCATGACTTGCCGGTCATCAGCTGAGGGGGGATGGGACCCGAGCCGATCTGGACAGCGCGGTTGTCGAAGTCCAGGAACGGGGTCGAACCGGGCTTGTCGTATTCGGCGAAGACGGCCTGTTCGAGCTGGCGCGAGCTTTTGCAGCACGCGGTAGCTCTTGTCGGCGTTTGGGTTGGCCTTGGCGTTCACCAGGACGTTGGAGTGCTGCTCGATGGGAACGAAGACCAGGTAGGGGCTGGTGTAGCGCGAGCCGTAGAAGGTCCAGCTGTCGATCGGCGCGATGTGCTCGAACTCCGGTGACCGGCTGGTGGTCAGGCCAGTGAACTGGCCGAACCGGCTGAGCGCGACGATCAGCGGCCAGTTCTCCATCGCGCAGTAGGGGCAGTACTCGGTGGCGACGTAAAGGACCTCGGGCTTGCCGCTGCGGGTGAGCGGCGGGCCGCCGACCGCGTTGAGCGTGCCGGGGCTGATCAGCAGCGTCGACGAGTATGCGCTGGCCGACGAGGCGGACGCGGGGAGTCCGGGGAGGCCGGGCACCGACTTGCCGACGGGCACCGTGGTAACCTCGGTGATCAGCCCGGCCAGCGCCGGGTCTGTGCGCGGGCCCTCGGTCAACCGGAACGTGACCAGCGTGGCGGCGGTGACGAGCAGCGCGCACGCGGCCGCGATGACGACGAGCCGGCGGCGGCCGGTGCCGATGACGCCGTGAAGGGCGGGCACCCCGGGCACGGCGGGGAAGTTGAACTGCCGGGGCACCTGCTTGATGACGTCCGCGTCGTCCTGCTCGGACATGGCGCTCCTTTGTCGTCCGTCGAGCGCAATCGTACTGTCTGTGCGGGCGGCTTCGCGGGCCTAGCCGATGGGACGGTACTCCGGGGGAGGTCGAGGGCGAGGGCGACGTTGCCGAGCATCGAGCGGGCGACGTGGCGCAGGACAAGGTCGCCCAGGTACCTCGGCGTCGGCGACCTGGCGGGCGGCGTGCTCGCGTGCGGCGCTGATGTCCTGCTTGCTCGGCAACGGGGTTGGCGATGTCATGAGCGCGGTCGGCAAAAGAGCCGACCCGGCGCTCCCCGTTGCGACGATCGTCGCGATCGCGGTCGTGCTGAAACGATCCGTTCCAGTCCTGTACTGGAGTGGGTTAGCGCCGCTGTCAGTCACCAGCCGCGGACTCCATGACCTTCCGGTGCATGCGAAAGTCCTCGCGTGTCGGCTCGCTTTTCGCGTATCGCGCAATCTATATTGCGTCTTATGCAAAAAGCTTCTGCGCCTCCGCTGCTGCCGCTGCTGCGGTCTAGGTTGCAGGCTGAGGTGCTGACGCTTGTCCTGCTGAACCCGCAGCAGGAGTGGTCGCTGACAGGTCTGGCGTCGCGCACGGCGGCGTCGGTTTCGTCGGTTCAGCGGGAGATTGCCCGGGCCGAGCAGGCCGGAGTCGTCAGCTCCCGGCGCCTGGGCAACACCCGGCTGGTGAAGGCGGCGGACTCGTCGCTGACGGCTCCCTTGACGGAGCTCCTACTGCGCTCGTTCGGGCCGCGCCAGGTGCTGGCCGAGGAACTTCAAGGCGTCGAGGGGATTGAGAAGGCCTACCTGTTCGGCTCGTGGGCCGCGCGGTACGCGGGCGAGGCCGGCCTGCCGCCGGCGGATCTGGACGTCCTGGTGATCGGCGCCCCGGACAGGGACGAACTCGACGATGCCGCTCAGCGAGCTGCGAGCCGCCTGGCCCGGGAAGTTAACGTCACGATCCGGTCGCTGACCTGGTGGCGGGAGGGGACTGACGGCTTCCATACTGACGTCACCAGACGCCCGCTGGTCCCTGTCTTCAGTGAGGAGGAAGCGGGATGAGCTGGGAAACGGGAAGCGAGCGCATTCAGGAACTCATTGACGCGGGCGGACTCGGCGAGGTTCCGCCAGACGGCGAGCTTGCGCGGCGGATGCTGGCGGATGCCGGGCGGCACCTGAACACAGCGGCGGCAGCTGAATCGTCCGGTGACCTGTCGGGTGCCTACCAGCTGGCGTACGACGCGCTGCGCAAGAGCGCGTCGAGCCTGCTTGAAGCCCAGGGCCTCCGGGCGACCAGCCGTGGCGGGCACATCGCGGTACAGGACGCTGTCATCGCTCAGTTCGGATCCAGTATCCGCGCGCTTCGCTCGTTCAGCAGGCTCCGTCGCGCACGGAACAGCTTTGAGTACCCCAGCACGGAGACCCCCGGCCCTTCGGAAGACGACGTGAAAGATGCGATCCGAGTAGCCCGTGAGGTAAACGGCGCAGCCGACAAGATACTGGAAAGCGGAATCCTCTCCCCTTGGTAGGCGATTCTGCCAGTGGCGGTCACCTGCGGCGCCGGAAGATCAGCCCCCTCGGACAACCCGTGCTGATACCCGGCCCGCTCACAGGCCGCTGACATGCGGAAACTGCCACGTAGGCCACAATCTTCGCCATCTTCGAGGGCACGTCGGAGATCCGGCAGATGCTGTTCGGCCGGTAGCCTGAAATGCCAGGTCAGCGCCCAAGAAGCTGAGCGGACGATCAGCATAACCGTTCCCGCCGGCCCCGTCCGTGGCCGTTCGCGCCCATGTCCGTGGCCCGCACGGCCCCTGAAGCCCGGTGCGCACGGACATACAGCGGACGGCGGTGGCCCGGCTCGCCGCCTCGAAGGGCGTACGCGCTGGTCAGCGGCGTCCGCCTCGGCGAGGAGCGACGGGCTGTGAAACCGTCGGCTCAGCTTACGTTGGTCCGAACCCAGCACCTGCCACCACCTGCGAAGACGGCCTGCTAGCTGGGATTTCTCGGCTATGCGGGCCGTTTCTTCTCTGTCCCGCCATGCGTCACCTTGGCGCGCTGCGGGCCGCTGGGTTGGGGTGTCCACGGACGTATAGCGGACGGCGTCCGTGCTGCCAGGACGGTCGGTGCGCACCGTCGGCTTTCCGCGGACGGCCACGACGGGCCGCGCTGGCGGCGTGTCCGGGCTTGACGTGCGCCGCTGAGTCGGGCGTGCATCCCCGTGTGTCCGCGCGGCCCGCGTGATTTCCCGGGACGAGGGCGGCCGGGAAGGCGGGTGCGCTGATGGCTGGGCTGGACATTCGGGAGAGCGTGACAGTGGCCGGGCGCGGGTCGCCCGCGCGTTCGCAGGCGGGCATCACAGGTCACCGGACCGGGCTGGGGCGGCCTTGCGGACGTAGTCTCGTGCCTGCTCCCGGAAGCTGGCCATCTCGGGCACGTCCCGGGTGCCGGGCGGTCAGGTCGCGGCAGAACCCGGCGAGCCAGTTGACGATGAGGGAAGAGCGGGTGTCGGCGGCGAGCCGGATGGCGTGCGTGCCGACTGCGGCGGACTCGGCGGGCTCGCGCTGGACCAGGCGCACCTTGGCGAGCAGGATCTCGTCGAAGACGCGGCTGCGGACGTACTCCTAGCGGTCTGTCATGAGTCGGCGATGCTGCTGAGGAGTGCCGTGGCACGGGCGATTACCGCCCGGTCTTCGGCGCTGAGGGCCTGCAGCCGCTGGTCGAGCCAGGCGTTGCGCTGTGCCCGGGCGGCGCTGGCGAGCTCGTCGCCTTCGGCGGTGGTGCTGAAGAGTACCTTGCGGCGGTCGTCCGGGTCGCGGGTGCGTACGGGCGTAGCCGGCTGAGGTGAGGCGGTTCACGGTCTGGCTCATGGAGGCAGGGGAGACCCGGTCGTGCTCGCTGAGTTCGGTCAGGGTCTGCGGTCCGTGCTTGTGGAGGCGGGTGAGCACCTCGAGCGCCGCGTCCCCGACTGGGCGCTGTAGCCGCACGCATCCGCTCCTCGCTTTCTCACCTGGAGCCCCTGTTCTCCAACATGGGTGTCGAGATCCGCTTTCATAGCGTGCCGCTCTACAACGCGGTTTACCGTTTCGATGACCAGATGCTGGTAACTCCCTACCTCTATAGGTTGCGCGGCTACCAGCACCCACTGCTGCACCTCAAGCGGCTAGGCCCGGCCGGGATCTTCGAATCATACGCGCAGCAGTTCGAGGTGATCTGGGCGGAATCACGGCCGGTATCACTCGACCATGCCGCATCACCATCATGAGGGATCATCGGGTCTCCGTACTTAACCGGGGTGCCATCGATCCGGCCCTTGCGCGCGGTCCGTCCTGAACCCGCCTGCCGTCCGCTACGGCGCCCTGGCCGCCACCCGGCTCCTGGTCACCTTCCGTGACCGGCCGCGGCACGGTTCCTTCCTGGCGGCGCGGGTGGTGGCCATCCGGACGCGGCGGGCCTGGTTCTGCGGGTTGGCGAATCCCCGGGCGTTCCTGGCGACGAGTTTAGCGGTGCGGTTATGCGCCTCGGCTTTCGCGTTCGAATAGCCGGTAAGCACGGCGTCGATGACGGGCCGCTGCCATTTGCTTATGGTCTTGGCGAGGGTCTTTATCTCCGGGACGCCGTCATTATCGGCACACCAGATGTAGAAGCTGGCAAGCTTGTCGCGGACCGCGCTCGGGGCGGGGGTGACGCGGGTGCGGGTGGCGCGCAGGGCGAGCAGGTCACGCAGGTGCTCCTTGGCGATCCAGACGGCGGCGATCTGCTGGCCGTCGGCGTCGGCGTCCAGCACGCCGATGATGGTGGCCAGGTGCTCGGGCGCGAGGTTCTCGATGTTGTAGCGGAGCATGTAGTGCAGCGGCCTGGGGAGCCCGAGTTCCTCATGCGGGTGCTCGGTGCGGTAGCCGAGCCGGCGGAACGCGTCGTCTATCTTCCGGTTTGCGAGTTTTACCAGGTGAAAGGCGTCGGCTACCAGGGTCACCCCGGCGGGGGCGCCGGAGCGGTAGGTGGCGGACAGGTCCATCGCCAGGTACCGCAGGGTGGCGGCGTGGCCGGCGAGCAGGTCTTGCTCGGCGGCGGCGGTGCGCCCTTCGGCCAGGCCCAGGGTGCCGCCGGTTCCCAGGCCGGCCAGGTGGGTGAGCCATTCGGAGCGGGTCCGGGTGACTTCGCCGGTCTCGGGGTCCGCATGCTCGGCGGGGGCGCCCCGGCGGAACTCATCGACACCCGCGGCCTCGACCGGTCCCTGCTGTTCGCCCAGGTCAGCGAGCTGCTCGTCGGCGTAGGCGGTGAAAGCGCGGGCGGCGGTGCGGTCCGAGACGCCATAGCGGCGCGCCGCGGCGGCGGCCGGCATCAGGTCATCCCCGACGGCCTCGCCCAGCCGGGTCCGCAGCCGGGAGGTCAGCCGGGCCCGGTGCTTGACGGCGGGCAGCCACTCAGTGAAGCTTCCCTGCTCACAGCCCGGGGTCTGGCAGCGCCACCGGGTCTTGCGCCAGGCCAGCAGCACCTGCCGGTCGCCGATGAACATGTCGCGGGGCGCCGTCCGGGGATGCTCCTTGATCCCCGTGGCCGCTTTGCCGCACCGGGGGCAGCAGCGCGGCGCTTCCGCCGCGGGGTCGGTGATCACCTCGACCAGGGTCTGTCCGTCCTGGGTCTGCGTCACCGCCGTGACCAGCAGCCCGGGGATCCCCAGCAGGACCGTCGCCGCGGCGCAGCCCGGCGCGGGTTGCGCGGGCACGGCGGAGCCGGTAGCGTCCAACGGCGGCGGTTCCTTTTGCGGATTTCTGTTTCTTGGTCGAAACGAGAATCCCTGGGGAACCGCCTTTTGTCTTCCAGTTCGCGTAATTCACAGGCGAATCCGTGGATATGTGGACGGATCGCGCGCAATTCACCGGCCACAGTCGCGCGGGAATGGGAAACCGGGTAAAAACCGGGCGGCGCATCCGCCGCGAAACAAGCAGCAGGGCGGCGGTTAAGGGAAGCGGGCGCCCGGAGCGGCATTCAGCGAAGGGCCGCGTGGCGGTCCTTGGCACCCCGGAAGGCAGGAAGGAACCGTGCCGCGGCCGGTCACGGAAGGTGACCAGGAGCCGGGTGGCGGCCAGGGCGCCGTAGCGGACGGCAGGCGGGTTCAGGACGGACCGCGCGCAAGGGCCGGATCGATGGCACCCCGGTTAAGTACGGAGACCCGGATCATCACATGGGACGTGTTGACTACTACCACGCCGGGAACGCGCCACAAGCGAATTCCCTGGCTGTCGGATCATCCGCGATAGTCACCGATGACCGGCACCGTATCCTCCTCCAGCGCCGCACCGATTCGGGTAACTGGGCACTACCCGGCGGGGCGATGGACATCGGCGAGACTTTCGCCGAGTCCGCCATCCGGGAAGTCAAGGAAGAAACCGGGTTCGATGTCCGCATAGACCGCATCGCCGGCATCTACTCCGACCCCGGGCATGTCTTCGCATACGACGACGGAGAGGTCCGCCAGGAATTCAGTATCTGCCTAGCATGCAGCATCACCGGGGCACCCTGCAAGTGAGCAGCGAGTCCACCGCAGTCGAATTCTTCCCGATCGGAGAAGTAGCTGGACTGGTGATGCGCGAATCAATCCGGAAGCGCATTAACGACTACCTTGAAGGGAAGCCTCCCGTCTTCCGGTGATCGATATCAGACGAACAGGAGACCTGCCGTCATACGTTATTTACGCCCTTTGACCTGACTTGGCTCACGATCATCGACCTCGCGTTAGTTCATAGCGCTGAACTGCGGATTTGCCATCTTTCGTCAGTGAATCTGCGCACTAATCCCAGGAACCATTAAGCCAGGCACCGGCGTCCCGTTCTACAACATCTGACCGCTGTATTAAGGGAACGGGCTCCGCGACCGTGAGCATCGCACGGCCTTCGGCACGCGCAGCCCGTTCCCGCCATAGTCGAATGCTGCCGTGCCTGCCGCGACCGCACGGCGTGCCCAATGGCGCCGGCGAATGCGCGGCGGTGCAGAATGCCCCAGCAGCGACTGAGCCATGACGGCGATCTCAGCCGTGGGCCAGGCCAGTACCTTAGCGGCCCCGGGCGCGCGAGTTCATCGCGACGCAGGCGACGGCGCAAGCCTGCGCGTCACTCGCGCCGCTGTCACCACGGCGAAGGCTGCAGCAGCTTCGCGCCGCGTTCGCCCCCGCTTGGTAAAGCTCTGCCGCGCCTGGGTGTCTTCAGCCGCACCGCGGCCATCATCCGCGCCCTCCGCCCCGGGCCTGTAAAGAACCGCGCTGCGCCGGTGCCCATCCTGGGCTGGCATCTTCGCCTGGGAGCACGGCTGACCGCTTACCGCGGCGTGAACGCCGCACCGTCGAGGTAGTTCGCGGTGACGTACCCGCCCCAGACGATCATCTGGTGACCGGTCCACACCGCTGCGGGGAACCCGCGGCCTCGCACCGGTGCGCCAGGCAGCGCGGTCCAGTGGTTGGTGGCCGGGTTGTAGGCCTCGCCGTGCGCCGGCAGCGTCGGGTTGGTGTAACTGCCGGTGAGCCCGCCCCAGACCAGCACGTAGTGACCAGTCCACACCGCCGCGAATCCCCGGCGCGGCAGCGGCATCGCCGGCAGGTAGCGCCAGCGGTTCGTCGCCGGGTTGTACGCCATCCCGCGGGCACTGGTGCTACTCAGGAACAGGACCTCCGTGCCGTCCCAGAGCGCCTGTCCAAACCCGGTGCGGAAGGTGGCCGGCATGTCCGGCAGCTTGCGCCACTTGCCGGTGGCGGGGTTGTAGGCGGCGGCATCGCGGAAGGTCTCGGGCTTGGGAAGCAATGTGTGCCCGCCGGCCACGACGAGTTCCTTGCCGGTCCAGGCACCCTCCGCCCAGGCTCGGGCCTGCAGCGGCGCGGGCGGGATGCCGCGCCAGGTGTTGGTGGCCGGGGCGTAGGCAACCCCGGTGTTAGTGAAGTCCTCGCAGCAGGACCCGGCCCAGGCCAGGAACTGGCGCCCGGTCCACCCGGTGACCGCGCCGAGCATGGACATCCCGGGGAAGGGGATCTTTGCCCAGGTGTTGGTGGCCGGGTTGTAGCTGGCGTCGGTCAGGCCGATGACCAGCATTCGCGATCCCGTCCACACAGCGACGTCGTTCGAGTCTATGCTCAGCTGCCCGGGGCCGTTCGCGAGCCGCACCCAGGTCCGGGTCGCCGGGCGGTACGCGAACGTGGTCGCGTTGCCGTGGATGATCATCTCGCTGCCGGTCCACGCGCTCACTATGAAGGACGGCTCCTGCTTGACTGGCGCGGCGGGCAGTTTCTGCCAGGTTCCGTGCAGAATAGCCGGGGCCGCTGCTGACGCGGTCCCGGCACCGGCGCTCGGCGCGGTGCCGACCGCCAGCGCGCCGGCCGCCACGATGACCGGGACGGCGGCCAAAAGCCTCATCATCGTTACCATCTCCTCGTTATGTGCTAGAAATGACCACCTCATTTCCACACTCAAACCGGCGGGAGGAGAACCGGTAGAGGCTCCGGTCTGGAATTGCCGGGACCTTCGCGGCGAAGTCAGGCGAGGCACCCATGCAGGCCGCCCAAGGGCCGTACCCGGCATCGCCATCCGGGTGCGCACTAATTTGAGCCAAGTCGGGGCATTAACGACTACCTTGAAGAGAAGCCTCCCGTCTTCCGGTGATCGATATCAGACGAACAGGAGGCCTGCCGTCATACGTTATTTACGCCCTTTGACGGATCGCTGGCCAGCATCTGTCATGTCTGGCATTTCGAGCGTCGGATCGACCCTCTGGCGTTGCATATGCTCAAGAATTTCCTTGGTCATTTCAAAGGCATCGACTCCCGCCAGCATCGCTTGCATTCCTACTGGCCCCTCCGGATCCCCGGGCTTTGCAAATCTTTGTGTTCGCGCCCCTTCCGTCTCACTGCTGAGGAAGGTCGCTTGGCACCAAGGGCTAACGCCGTTTTTCCTGTTGCTAGCTACTCGTCTATACACCGCCGCGAGAAGCCCTAAGTGGTCTTCTCGCTTGGCGGGCCTAATTTTGGCCTGGGCCAGGAGAAGATTTGCGTCCTCCTCCGTCACGTATTGTGTGCCGCTATCTCCGATGAATACCATTGGCCGCGTAACTTCGTGAACCGAATATTCAAACTTTCTTCTCGGCAGCCTAGTTTTGGGATCGATATTGCGGAATTCTGCACAGAACCTCTTCGCCCCTTCAAAGATGCCTCCTGAAAGGAACAGCGGATTTCTCCACAGTCGCGATGATCCAATATCGCGGGTAAGCCGATCGCGGAGATGATCGAGAAGCGGCATAATGAAACGACTCTCGCCGCGTATAGTCTCCCGAATCCATTGCAAGGTAGGCGTGCCATCAGGAAATTCTGCAAGCCCAGTGAAAGCTAGTAGAACTTGTGGTCCGCCAGGCAGTGGCGGACATATTATGTGTGCGGAAGTCCCGAGGGCTCGCGGTCAGGTCACGCCAAGATTTGGCGCTTCCGCCATCATCCTGACGCCACAGTCCCGAGGGCGTCCTTGACGCGAGCCGTCGCACGCCGAATGGGGAGGAAATTATCGTAACGCTTGCTGTGGCCATCTGCGTGAAGCCACGTCGGCGCTGGCCCCACGGCACTGGCCGGTTGGCTAGTGCGGGGGGCCGGACAGCGCCGCGGCGGTACTGTCGGCCTGCGAAGTCGGGGCAGTCGCCCGCGTCGGCCGCACGCTTGTCCTAGCCTCCGCCTGCGTGGCCTCATATTCCGACGCCTCTGGGCCTCTGGATGAGTTTCCGCTGGCTGCCAGCTCGCAAGAGATGCACTAAGAAAATCTTGGTCATAGCGACAGAAACCAATAACAAATCTGCGACGCCAGACCGCAGACGCGGCCTAATTGTTTGCGCTTAGAGCATGTGGATGCGCACGATCGGTGGACACCACTGTGAACGTGGCGTCCGGTCCCCGATCAGGACTTGAAGCCGTCAGCGTGGCCCTCAAAGGTTCAATCAGCAAATCGCGGGCTTGTCGGCAGACCCGCTCACGCGCGGGTGGTGGGCGGTGGTACCGGCCAGGTGCATGCACCGGGTGCCGTGCCCGGTGAACAACAGCGTGTACAGGCGGCGCAGGAAACACGGGTGCCGGAGTGAAACAAGTCCGCGCGAGTCGGCTTGAACGCACTCCCGGTCACCTAGTCCGGACGGCAACGATAACGGCAACGATAATGGTGCAGATCAAGACAGCGGAGGGAGGAGTGCCTGGACGATGACCGGTGGCCAGATTTTCACCTCCCGGCTGAACGGCCGTCCGCTGCTGGACGGCGAGGGCCTGACCATTGGCCGGATCCGCGACGTCGTGATCCTGCCCGCCGTCGGGAATGACCCGCCGCGCGCGCTGGGGCTGGTGGTGACATTGCAGCGGCGCCGCATCTTCGTCAACCTCGGCCAGATCGCCGAGATCTCTATCGACGGCGCCCACCTCCAGGGCGGCGCCGTCGACCTGGACCGTTTCACCCGGCGGACCGGAGAGATCCTGGCTTCCGAGCTATACGGGCGGCACGTCAAGGACGGGACCATCGTCGATGTCGCCATTAGCCCCGAAGAGCAGCGGCGGGTCGGCTGGCAGGTCTCCGCGTTGGCCGTCTCGCACGGCCGGAGCCTGTTGCATCGTGGCCCGACGATCGTGCCCTGGGACCAGCACCCGGACCTCTTCCAGATGGACCCGCTGGCCGAGCAGATTGCCGGCCTGCGCGAGTCGAGGCCGGCCGACCTCGCCACCGCTGTCGAGGGCATGCCCCCCAGTCGGCGCAGCCAGATCGCGGCCGCCCTCGACGACGAGGAGCTGGCCGACCTGCTGGAGGAGATGCCTGAACAGGACCAAGTTCGGCTACTGGCCGGCCTCGGACTTGAGCGCACCGCCGACGTGGTGGAAGAGATGCAGCCTGACGACGCCGCGGACCTGCTCGCGGAGATGCCGGCCGAGCAGCGCGAACGGCTGCTGACGGCAATGGAGTCCGTCCAGGCTGCGGACCTGCGGCGGCTGCTGCGTTACGGCGCGACGACGGCAGGCGGCCTGATGACCTCCCAGCCCCTCATCGTCGCACCGGATACGCCGGTCGCTGAGGTACTGGCCCGCATCAGGAAACCGGACATGCCGGTAACCGCGGCCGCGCAGGTGTACGTGTGCGAACCGCCCATGGTGACACCGACCGGCCGCTACCTCGGGAGCGTGGGGTTCCAGCGGCTGCTGCGCCTGGCCGCCCTCAGCCCTGGTCGGCCACTGCGTAGACGAGGCGAGCGCCTTCGTCCGGCCTGACCTGCCCGAGCACGAGCTAGCAGCCCGGTTCGCCGCCTACAACCTGATCAGCGTGGCGGTATGTGACGAGGACGGCCGCCTGCTCGGCGCGGTTACCGTGGACGATGTACTGGACCACCTGCTGCCTCCGGGCTGGCGGAGGACGGGAGGCTAACATGGCACGAGTTTCTCTGCGCCTTCTCAGTGAGCGGGCCGATCTGTCCGTTCCGCGCGGTTCCCCGCAGATGGGTGCCCGATACGACGCCGACGCGTTCGGGCGGTTCGCGGAGGGGATGGCGCGGTTCCTCGGCACCGGGCGATTCATAGTCGGCCAGACGGTGTTCGTGATCGGATGGGTCATTCTCAACACCATCGGCGCGATCAAGCACTGGGATCCGTACCCGTTCATCCTGCTCAACCTGGCCTTCTCGACCCAGGCGGCCTATGCAGCGCCGCTGATCCTGCTCGCGCAGAACCGGCAGGACGACCGGGACCGGGCCAACATCGAGCGCGATCGGGGGGTGGCGGCACGAACCCAAGCCGATACGGAATTCCTCGCCCGCGAACTCGCCGCAGTCCGCCTCGCGCTGGCCGACGTGGTAACCACGCAGGACCTCGAGGACTCGCTGTCCCAGCTGGCCAAGCTGATCGCAGTCCAGCCGCTCCCGGACGGGCACGGCCCGCTCACGCCGTCTGACAAGGAGTTATGATGCCCGCTCAGGTGTGCCAGTCAGCCGAGAGCATGGCTGATCCTCAACGTGGCGAACGCGCGGACATGAACCTGAGCGCGGGCGGGTTCAGGAACTCGCCTGCGCGTCCCACGTCTGGTCGTTGAGCGGGTTGGCCCGCAGCGGCTCCTTCTTGATCCGCTTCATCGCCTCGGTTCGCTCCGGGTCTGTCACGAACTCGATGTAGCGCGGGACCATGAACGCCGGCATGCGCTCGGCCAGGAACGCGTGGAGTTCGGCGTGGGCCAGGCGCGCGCCCTCGTGCAAGACGACGCAGACCTTGACCTCATCCTCGCCGAACTCCGACGGGACGGCGACCGCCGCGGTCTCCGACACCGCGTCGTGCTCGTTGGCGTAGGCTTCGACCTCCATCGAGGAGATGTTCTCCCAGCGCCGGCGCATCGAGTCCTTGATGCGGTCGACGAAGTGGTAGCGGCCGCGTTCGTCCCGCACGACGCCGTCGCCGGTGTGGAACCAGCCGTTGCGCCACGCCTCGGCCGTCTTCTCCGGCATCCCGAAGTAGCCGGCCAGCATGCGCCAGGGCTCGGCCGTGCGGATGATCAGCTCGCCGAGCTGGCCGTCCGGCACGGGGTAGTCGTGCTCGTCCACGACGCGGACCTCGTAGCCCGCCGTGACCCACTTGCCGGTGGACGCCCGGTCGGCGCTCACGTCGGGGCCGACGTAGAGCGGGGTGCCGATCTCGGTCCCGCCGAACGTGGTCCGCATCATGACGCCGAATCGCGCCTTGAACTGGTCCACGCGGGGCACGACCGGCGCGCCGGCCACATAGCGCAGCGGGTTGTCGAGATCGTCGGGCCGCCGCGGCTGGTCCAGCAGCCAGTTCATCATCGCCGGGATGAGCGCCGTCGCCGTGCACCGGTACTTGCGCACGTCGTCCCAGAACGCGCCGGTCTTGAAGGAGTCGCGCAGCACGACCTGCCCGCCGGGGAAGCCCAGCCAGGCCAGCGGCAGCATCCCGGACATGTGGAACACGGGGAACGGGCAGTAGTAGACATCCTCTCCGGTCATGTCCAGATGCAGGCGATCTCGTGCCGCTGGGGCGCGCTGCTGTCGTCGATGGGGCCGGCCGCGTCCCACAGCTGTGCGGCGGCCACGAGCCGAACCGGGAAGTCCGCGGGCAGCTCGCCCGGCTGCGCGTCCGGGACGATGATCAGCTCCAGGTCCGGCACGTCCGCGGCGATCACGGCCACGCGGCCGAGGAACTCGCGGGCGCAGATCATGCGCCTGGCCCGGGAGTTCGTGATGACATAGGCCAGTGACTGGCCGCGGAAGTCGGTGTTCACGCCGGTCTGCACGGCCCGCAGCCAGGCCAGGCCGAGCCATTGCTCCTCGGCGCTGACCGACGTGCGCACCATGGCCGGCGCGTTGTCGCCGGGCCGCACGCCCGCGAGCTTGAAGGCGCCGGCCCAGCGCAGGGCGGCCAGGTGCAGCTCGCCGTAGGAGCGGGGCGGGCCGCCGACCTCCTGGAGGAACGGCCGGCCCGGTTCCCGGCGCGCCCACGACCGGATCGCCGCGGGCAGCGTCTCGGCGGGCTCGAAGGTCGGTTCGGCGCCCGGCGTCCACATAGCGTTCAGAATTCGATCATGCCGCGGATGTTCCTGCCCGCATGCAGATCCTGGTAGCCGATGTTGATCTCATCCAGCGTGTAGGTGGTGGTCACCAGTTCGTCCAGCTTCAGCTGGCCTCGCTCGTACATCGCCAGCAGGCGCAGGACGTCGGCCGACGGCGACATCATGCCGTAGAGGCAGCCCTGCAGGCGTTTCTGGAACATCGCGAGCATGAACGGGCTGACCGGGATGCTGGCCTCGGCCATCGGCGCGACCGCGGTCACGACGACGGTGCCGGCCTTGCGCACCGAGTCGAACGCCTGCCCGATGTGCTCTCCGCGCAGGACGCCGACGGTGACGATGGTCGAGTCGGCCCCTTGCCCGTTGGTGACCGATCGCGCGAACTCGGCCGCTTCCGCGATCGAGCCGAATGCCTGTGTGGCGCCGAATTTCATGGCCGCCTCGCGTTTGCCCGCCACCGGATCGACGGCGATCACGTGGCCCGCCCCGGCGTGCGCGGCCCCCTGCACGGCGTTGATGCCGATCCCGCCGACGCCCATGACGATCACGACCTGGCCCGGCCGCACCTCGGCCGCGTTCACCGCCGAGCCCCAGCCGGTCGGAACGCCGCAGCCGAGCAGTGCCGCGGAGCGGAGCGGGACATGCGACGGGATGCGGATGCAGGACCACTCCGGCATGACCGAGTACTCGGCGAACGCTCCGATCAGCGAGGATCTGGCGACGTCCTGGCCCTTGTAGTGCATCCGGAACGCGCCGTCAAGCTGCGTGCCCCGCATGAGGAGGGCGCCGGTGTCACACAGGTTCTGCTGACCGCTCGCGCAGAACGCGCACCGTCCGCACCCGGGGATGAACGAGGTCACGATGTGGTCGCCGGGCTTCAGGCCGCGCACCCCCGGCCCGGTCTCCTCCACGACACCGGCACCCTCGTGCCCGCCGCAGTAGGGGAAATGACTGATCACGCCGTCGCCCTTGGCGATGTGATCGTCGGAGTGACACAGGCCGGAGGCCACCATCCGGACCAGCACCTCGTGGTCCTGGGGCCCGTCGAGATCCGCTTCGACGACCTCCCAGTCGCCGGGCTGCTGCATCAGCACCGCTGCTCTGGTCCTCATTGTGCCCTCCCGGCGACGACCCGCGTTCGTTACGATAAAAGTAAACGCTCAGTTTAGAAGAGGGCAATCATGACGACCACACCGGCCGCCGTCCGTGTCGTCGACGCCGACACGCACCTGACCGAACCGGCGGACCTGTGGACCGCTCGCATCCCGGAGCAGTTCCGGGACAGCGCGCCGCGGGTTCTTCTCGACGAGGACACCGGCAGCTGGCGATGGCGCATCGGTGACCGGTGGTGCAGTCTCGTCGGCAACTACGGCATGGCCGGCTGGCCCGAGTTTCCGCCCTCGTGCCCCCGACCTTGGCCGACGCCGACGCGGCGTGCTACGACCCGGCCGCGCGGCTGGCGCACATGGACGCCAACGGCATCTACGCGCAGGTGCTGTATCCGAACATCGTGGCCTTCGAGGGACACGCGTTCATGGCACTCGGCGACGAGGAACTGAAGCTGGCCTGTATCCGGACCTACAACGACTACCAGGCCGAGTTCGCCTCGATGGCGCCCGAGCGGTTCATCCTCATGGCGATGCTGCCGTTCTGGGATCTCGAGGAGTCGGTCAGGGAACTGCGCCGGTGCCAGCGGATGGGGCACCGTGAACCTGTCCATATGCCTGCCAGTCTGGTGAGGTTTGCGCAATTATCGCGAGGCTGTTGTGATGGTTTGCGGAGGACCTGACGCGGCAGGAGGGCGGAATGCACGGAAACGGCGAATCAATGGACACCGTGGCGGTCCATGGCGGGGAACGCCGGCCCGGACCCGATGGCTCCGTGGTCTTCCCGATCTATCAGGGAACGGTGTATGAGGTCGAGCCGGGAACGGGATATCACGACCTGAAGTACATCCGGCTCAACTCCACGCCGTCCCAGCGCTACTTGCACGACAAGCTCGCCGCGCTCGAGGGCGCCGAGGCCGCGGTCGCCACATCGTCCGGGATGGCGGCGGTGACGACGATCCTGCTCAGCCTCATGCGCGCCGGGGACCATCTGCTCGCCAGCGACTGCCTGTACGGCGGGACGCATGACTTCCTGACCGGTCACGCGGCGGATCTGGGCTGGTCCTTCAGTTTCGTGGACGCCGGGCGGCCGGAGACCTGGGAGGCCGCGCGCACCGAGCGGACCAAGGTCTTCCTCGTCGAGACGATCACCAACCCGCTGATGCGGGTCGGGCTGCTGGACCAGGTGGCGGACTTCGGGCGGCGCGAGGGGATCGTCACGGTCATCGACAACACCTTCGCGTCCCCGGTGAACTTCCGCCCGCTCCAGGCTGGCTTCGACGTGGCCTTCCACAGCGCGACCAAATACCTGGGCGGCCACTCGGACCTGGTCGCCGGTGCGGTGATGGGCAGCGCGGACCTGATCGAACGGGTGCGCCAAACGCTCAACCACTTCGGCGGCTCTCTCGATCCGCACGCGGGCTTCCTCCTGGCGCGGGGCATCAAGACCCTCGCGCTGCGGGTGCAGGCACAGAACGCCAACGCGCTGGCGCTGGCCCGGTTCCTGGAAGACCATCGCGCGGTCGCCGCGGTGAACTATCCCGGGCTGGCGTCTCATCCCGATCACGCGCACGCGGCGAAGCTGCTGTCCGGGTTCGGCGGCATGCTGAGCCTGCGGCTGCACGGCGGCGAGCAGGCCGCGCAAGCTCTGCTTGACGCGGTGACCCTGGCCTACGCGGCGCCCAGCCTCGGGGGAGTGGAAACGCTCATCACCCGGCCGGCCGCCACCTCGCACGCGGGCATGAGCCTTCAGGACCGGGACCGTCTCGGCATCACCGCGGACCTGATCCGGATCAGTTCCGGCATCGAGGGAACCCAGGACCTGATCGGCGACTTCGCCCGGGCGCTGGAACCCACGGTCCGTTCGGGCTGATGTCTTTGATCTCTCCGAACGTATGGCGGTGACTGCCGCGCCGGCGACCCGCAGGGCCCGGTCCGGGGCTTGGCGTTGATCTTTCTCACGTCCGGTCCAGCTCACGCGTCTACGTGGTGGTGAAAGAAGTCCACGGCTGGGTGACTGGGTGCGGGCTGATTGCCGAGGGAGGCACATCATGACGGTAAGGACTGGCACGGCTCAAGGCGTCGCGCACACGGTGCTCGCGACGCGCCTGGGAGAGCTGACGGTCGTCCGGGAAGACGGGGCACTGGCCGGGCTGTACTTTCCGCGGCACTGGCCGAGGCCCGACCGGGCGGCGTTCGGGCCCCGCGTCGGGGAGGGATTCGAGGAAGTCGCGCGCCAGCTTGGCGAGTATCTCGTCGGGGACCGGAGCGCCTTCGACCTGCCCGTGGTGGCCAGGGGCGGCGAATTCGACCGGCGGGTGTGGGACCTGGTCAGCCAGGTGCCGTTCGGGCAGACGACCACCTACGGTGATCTCGCGCGCCGCCTCGGGGCCGGAACGGACCCGCGGGACGTCGGGGCGGCGGTGGGCCGCAACCCGGTATGCATCGTCATTCCCTGTCACCGGGTGATCGGGAGCACGGGCAAGCTCACCGGCTACGCGGGCGGCCTGGGCCGCAAGCGCGCCCTGCTCGAGATCGAAAATGCCGGCCGTCATCTCACGGCAGAGCCCCGGCGCCCGTCTACAGGGTGCGCGCTCCGGAAGGGGAGCAGCTGAGACTCACGCGAGAAGGGAACGACCAATGTCGATCGAGGAGAACAAGGTCGTGGTGGGCCGGTGGTTCACCGAGTTCTGGGGCAAGGACTTCAACCCGGCCGTCATCGACGAGCTCGCCGCCCCGGACATCCGGTTCGAGTACTCGTTGCACACGCCGCTGCGCGGCCGCGACGCGGTCCGCGCGTTCGCGGAGAAGTTCCGCGCCGCGTTCCCCGACCTGAACTTCTGGGGCACGGCCGGCCTGATCGCCGAGGGCGACTACGTCGTCGGCCAGTGGGAAGGCGGTGGCACCCACACCGGCGAGGCGTTCGACGACATGCCCATCGGCTCGCTGCCGGCCGGCACCGGCAAGGCGATGCGGTTCACCGGCACTACTGTCCTCAAGGTTGAGAACGGCCTCATCACTGAGGAGATCGGCCTCGACAACGGCGTCACCGCACTCCGCCAGCTCGGCCTCATCACCCAGGCCTGACCACGACCAGCAAGCCCAGGGCGTGCCGCGGCGGAATCCATCCCCGCCACGGCACGCCCCGCCCCGCCCCGCCCCCGTGCCGGGAGGAAGAAATGACCGCATCGCCGCTGCTGCCGCCTGATACGGCCACATGCGCACCTGAGGTCGAGACGACCACCCCGGAGCTGAACCGGATGGCGGAACTCGCGCTCAGCCGCGGCGCCCGCACGATCGCCATCGGGACAGGACGCTCTCCCGCCGCCATTCGGTCAGCAGCCGGCTTCACGAGGCGCTGGGAAGCCGCGGGAGGAACCGTCCTTTGCGCCGTGACCTGGCCCGAGGCCGCAGCCTCCTGGCTGCGCCAGGCAAGACGGTTCGCCGCCGCAGACCCGGACTTGTGGATCATGGCCGGGCAGACGGCCGGGTGGGCCCAGATGACCCGCCGGCTGCTGTGGTCGACCACCTGGCAGCCCGGGCGCACCATCGCCTGCGCCGCCATCGGCACCGGGCACGCCATTGACCTCGTCGGCGCGCACAACCTGCTAGGCCTGGCCGGCGCCACCGCAGACGGCGGCACCTGGCAGGTCAGTCACGGAAACCTCCAGATAGCCCCCGTCCTGACCTACACCCTGCTGGGCGCGGACGGCAGGCCCTATGAGTCGGATGCGAAAGGGCAGTGGGGCGGCCATAGCCGAATGAAGATCTACGGCCGCCTCGACTGCCCGTCCGCGCTGCGCGCGATCGCCCGTGGCGGCTACGTGCGGCATCGGGTCTTCTTCGCCGACGAAGCGACCGCCGTCGCAGCGGGCTACCGTCCCTGCGGCACCTGCTGCAAAGACCGCTACCAGGTATGGAAGGCCGCCAAGCAGGCAGGCTAGGCGGTCGGCGGGCACGGCCAGTCGCTTTGGTCGATGGGATTTCGTCTCAAATTGTGAGACATGGTCCGCATCGTGAGACGATCTCGGCGGTTCGCGCGGAATCCTTCTCCGTGGAGGCTTTCCGGCCCGCACGGGGGGTCGGCAAGCAGGATCTCTACCGCCACCATCCGCGCTGCCTTCGCGGGCAGTGCGGCGGTTGCGCTCGTGGCGTCGCTCACTATGCCTCCCATGCGATCCGCGCGCGCCGCAGGAACTCCGCGTTCATCGCCTCGTAGCGGACCGTTAGGTCGGCGCTTCTCCCACTCCTCGGCCAGGTTCGCGACCACCTGCCGGCGGGCCTGCTGTCGCCCTCGTAATTACGGTTTCATTGTCCGGCGGCCAAAGCCGGTTGAATACCAGGTTTGCTTACCCACTACTAGGCGTAGCACCAGCAAAGGAAGTTTATAGGTTGCCGCCCTGAGGCCAGAGACAAGGTTTGGGCCAAAATCCGTTAGTTCCTGGCAGGACGACTCACGGAAAAAGGCGTAGTTAAGGGCGATCGCGATCCAGGGTATGGCGGTGATACCAGCCAAAGCTCCACGCACTGCGGGCAAGGTAACGCCGACGAGAGCGACCGCCACTGCGGCGGTCACAGCCAGTCTCGCCGGGAACGTATTAAACGCTACAAGCAGGAGCGCTCCGAGTAGGCTGATCGCGACGACAAGACCGTACGCGGGCAATGAGGGGCTGGCTTGCGCGAGCCCGATACCGACGAGCGCGCCAAGCCCGGCACCAAGAAACAGCGCTACGTTCCATGGTGCGTAAAGCTTGCCACGCTTCTCCTTGAGCACATGGACCGCGGCTCCCGGCGATACGCCCGTCCCTTTCAGCACTTCCCAGCCGCTCCATCTGAGCAGGACAGCGATATGCGGCTTGGCAGCGAGCCCCGCTGCTGGAAACAGAGAATTCTGGCCATCCGTGCTGCAGTAGCTTGCCGCCTCCAGCACCCATGTCAGCAGAACGAACATGATCCCGAAGGTAACGAAGTACAGCATGCCATATATGGCAGTACGGCTGAGCAAGCGGAGCCCGCCTAGCCACATCCCAGTGCCCGACCTGATCGCATAGCCAAAACCCACAATGATCCAGATGGCAACAGAACGCACAGTAGGCCTGAACGAGAGATCCGGGCTGGTTTCCGCTCCACGCAATGCCTCATACCCGATGGCCACGCCGAAGACCAGACCGATCAGCAGCGCGACCGCGGGGAGTAGGTGGGCGAGGGCAGCAATGTACACAGCCAGAGCGAGCCGCAAGATCCCGACAAGGCAACTCGCGACGATGTTACGCCGCGCATTCGGGCCGCCAGGTAGTCGCAGCCGCGCGGTGCTTTCAGGGTGGTCTGAATCCTCATGAAATCCGCGTATGTCGTTCCACTGGTAGCGGGCTTCATAGATCAGGTACTCAAGGATCAGCCACACAAGAATGAACTGATGCCAGGATCGGAACGAACCGGTGGCCCACGCGGTAATGACGAACGCGCTAGGCGCTATCACCCATTTCACCAATTCCGCAACTCGCGGCATGAGCAGATACGATAGAAGGGAGCGTTCATGCTTCTCCACATGGGGCGATTCGATCGCCGAGTCCTGGAGTGCGTATCCTGTCGCATATCGATGCGCTACGTAACTGTGCACCATTTTGTAGAACATCGACCGGCCGCCAGGACCAGCCGAGTAGTTCTCGTGCACCATGAGCAATACTATCGGAGTATAGATCGCGGCCATCACTACCTGCGTAACCCGATCCATGTGAAAGCCAATATAGCAGGCGAACCCGCCGAAGACGACTATTATGATGGCGACCAGCAGAAAGGTGACTATGCGGTACTGCGGCCTGCCGCGCCGTAGGCTCGTGACCTCTATCATCATGTCCACATAAGAAGCAGGCACGACTGGTGAAATTGCTTTGAGCGGTGCTCCGGAATATTGCCGAATTTCTCCTTCGACGGCGCGCAAGTAAAATGACCGCAAGGTAGCGATGGTCCCGAGCATCTGCGTGTATGTCATGAGAGCGATGGGCAGCAGTGGAGCCGCGCCAATCACGTAATCGGGAACATGTGTGCACGAGTTCGATGTACTGAACCGACACGTCTGGGTAACCGCCGCGGCAAGCAAGCCGACCAGCGTGAACGCGACGGCGAAAAGCGACGCTAGAGTCGAATTCCAGTTACGCTCGTCGTCCCGGCCTTGACTGTACTCCTCTAGGAGGATCTCCAGTCGCGCCGCATCTGAGGTGGCATCACCGTTCAGCTTGACGGCCCTGGCGGGAGACGTTTGCCTACGTCGAAGAGCCATCTTCATCCTTGAATAGGAACGGCGCCGCTAGCTGGCCAAGCCAGCGCTGAAGCCGAGGCCATCGCGGCATCGGCCCGGTGACCTGCCAGTGCAAGAAAGATGCGCCCAGCCGCCAGGCGAGCAGTCCGTCGGTGAGCACCTGGTCGCCTGCCACCGCTACAGGCTGCGGCTCATCCTGCAAGTATCTCGTTCGGCACGGCTTGCGCGCGGCGGTGACGATCCGGATGCACGACTTACCGTCAGCCGATCGTGGGCACCGCGAATTACTAGAGTAGACCACATCAGTGACGGAAGGGACACATGTTCGCACAGTCTGCGCGAAATTGTAGGCAGCGTTGGCGAAGAGCGTCGGCTCGCTGCCCCACGGGACAATCAGAGGTTCCACATCCACCACCAAGGTGGCAGGCCGGAGCCTCTCCAGCGCAGCCAGTAGGGCCGACACGCTGGGGATGAGAATCCGATTGCGACGTATCATGATAGATCGCATCGTCCTCCACGATGCGGCTGGAACGCAATCGGCCACAGCCACGCCGTGCAAAGGCGAAGGCGCACTCACGGCTTCGGGCGCCATGTGTCGCCAAGGTGACAAGCTTCCTGGCTATGAGCTGATCCGGTCAAGGGCCACGTCTGGTCCACAAGCTACGGGCGTCTCCGATGTTCCCTTCTGGGGCGGTTTGGCCGCGAACATGCAGGGGAATCCCTTATAGGCTAATCCTCTGAATAAGAGGGAAATGGTTATTCCCCTTCTCATGATTATTGGGGCCGTCATCTTCATCATCGTCTTCATCATCCCTGCCAAAGACAGCGGCCTTGGAGGCTAGGCTTCCATTCGCGGCGACGACACATGACTTGAGTCCTGCGCATTGGATCGCCTTCAGTCGTTGTCTCGGCGGCGGAGCGAAGATCAGCGCGCATGGTCAGCGTCCGCCCGGTGACGGCCACAGGTGCCACCGGGCACTGGAGATCACGGTTACCGTCAGTGGCGTGGCCGCGCCAGCCAGGCCACAGCCGCCACCGGCCAGGTTCCCGCTGTCCGCGAGCCTGTTCTGCGTGCTGGCGGTAGGCCACCGTCCGTTCGGGATAACAGGGACATGTACCAGCGCGGGACGGCCAGCCTCGCGCGGACTGGGCGCACTCCGCCCGGCGCGATTGACGGCAGGTCCGTGTTGGCGAGCAGACGGCGGTGCGCTGACGCGGCTGTCGGCCCATCGCGGCACGAGCCGTGCGTGCCTTGCTTGACTTTCGGCGTTTGTCCCGGGGCTGGCATCGTGTGGCGGCCGGCCATGCGTCGCCGTTGACAGCAGGCGGTCAGCGGTTCGGCGGCGTCCCCTGGCGCGCACTCGCCTGCGGCGGGATGCTTGCATCATGGCTGCGTCGGGGTACCGGCTATGAGCACGGTGCCGGACGTACATGAGCATGCGGCACGCGTTCGCGTGAACTTGGTCGCAGGCTGGCAGGCCCAGGGTCCTTGGCCGCGATAGGGCCGGTGCAGGCCAGCCGGCCGGGTCTGTTAGGGAGGGCGATGTTGAGCGGCAGCGGAACGAGCGAAGGGACGTCGGCGCCGTCATCGCCGCGGGTGCGTCCGGCTGCCAGGCGCAAGTTCTGGGGCTGGGGCCTGGAGGGCCAGGGGCTGGCGGTGGGTGAGATCGAGCAGCTCGGGGCCGCCTTCGCCGGGCGCCTGGGGATCGATGGCGTGCGTGTCGAGGAACCGCCGCGAGTGGAGGACCTGCAGCTGCGCGCGCCGCGGCTGGCACCGCCGGCGTCGCTTGAGGCGGCGTTCAGCGCGGACCCCTACGACCGGGCGGCCCACACATACGGCAGGTCGTTCCGCGATCTGGTGCGCGCGTTCCGCCGTGATTTCGCGCATGCGCCGGACCTGGTGGCGTTCCCCCGCGACGAGGGCGAGCTGGTGTCGGTCCTGGAGTGGTGCAGCGGCGCGGGCGCCGCGGCGATCCCGTTCGGCGGCGGCTCCAGCGTGGTCGGCGGTGTCGAGCCCGACGTGGGTGACGGCTATAACGGCGCGGTCAGCGTCGACCTTCGCCACCTGACCGGGGTGCTGGACGTCGACAGTACTTCGCGCGCCGCGCGGATCGCGGGCGGCACTTTGGGCCCGGTGCTGGAGGCGCAACTGAAGCCGCACGGGCTGACGTTGCGGCATTTCCCGCAGTCGTTTGAGTGGTCGACGCTGGGCGGGTGGATAGCCACGCGCTCGGGCGGCCATTTCGCGACCCTGCATACCCATATCGACGAGTTCGTCGAGGCCGTCCGGGTGGTGACGCCACGCGGTGTGCTGCAGACCAGGCGGCTGCCAGGCTCGGGCGCGGGCCCGTCGGTGGAGCGGCTGTTCTGCGGCTCTGAGGGCACGCTGGGGGTGATCACCGAGGCGTGGATGCGGGTTCAGCCGCGGCCGCGGTTCCGGGCGGGCGCATCGGTGTACTTCGCCGGCTTCGCCGACGCGGTGCAGGCAGCACGGGAGCTGGCCCAGTCGGGGCTTCATCCATCCAATTGCCGTCTGCTTGGCCATGACGAGGCGCTGTTGTCGGGCAGCGGTGACGGGTCGCGCTCGATTCTCGTGCTCGGCTTTGAGTCCGCTGATCACGAGCTGGGGCCGTGGCTGGCCCGGGCGCTGGAGATCTGCGCCGGCCATCGCGGCGAGGTGCGTGATGAGGACAGTGACCCGGCCGCGGTCTGGCGCGCCGCGTTCTTGCGCGCTCCGCACTTGCGCGACGGCTTCGTCCGGCTCGGGCTGGTGGTCGAGACCTTCGAGACGGCCGTCACCTGGGATCGCTTCTGGGAGTTCCACGAGGGCGTGCTGGCCGCCGTGGAGCAGGCGGTGCACCAGGCGTGCGGCGGCGGCGCGGTTTCGTGCCGCTTCGCGTACGTGTATCCCGACGGCCCCGCGCCGTATTACTCGGTCTACGCGCCGGGCCGTCCCGGCCAGGAACTCGAGCAGTGGGATCAGATCAAGCTGGCAGCTTCGGAGGCGATCTTGGCACTCGGCGGCACGATCACCCACCATCACGCGGTAGGCCGGGATCACCGCCAGTGGTACCTGCGCGAGGCGCCGCGGCTGTTCACCGCCGCGCTTGGCGGGGCGAAGGCTGAGCTGGATCCCGCCTGGATCATGAACCCGGGGGTATTGATACAGCCCAGCGGAGCCGTGACCTACAGCCACGAAGGAGACAGGTAACTCGGCACCCGCCAGTGCGCCCGGGGGCGGCGTTCCGGGCTGTCACGCTGGATCGGTGCGCCGGGTAATGCCCGGCCTGCCGGGCACGCCTGTGGTTACCGGGGTGGTCACAGGTCGAGGACTAGGTCGTCGCGTGGCTGCGAGCAGCAGATGAGTACGCTGCCCTCGGCGGGGTCATCGACCGGGTCGGGTGCGTAGCTGACAGTTCCGGACATAACGGTTGTCTCGCAGGTGTGGCACACCCCGGTGCGGCATGACCAGCGCACCGGTACGTCGCAGGCTTCGGCGAACTCGAGCAGGCTGGCGTAGCCAGGGTCCCAGCGCGCGTTCAGGTCGCTGCGCGCGAAGGAGACCAGGGGGCCGCTGCCTGGCTGGCCGGCGGGCGGGTGCGGTCGGCGGGCGGCCGCGGGTGCGATGCCGGGTGTCTGCGCGGGCCCGGGGCCGAAGACCTCGGTGCGGATGCGGGCAGCCTGCATACCGCCCGCGGCCAGGGCAGCGGACACATCTGCCATGAACGCGGGGGGTCCGCACAGGTAGGCATCGGCGTCGCGGGGCAGGTCCAGGGCGGCAAGGACCGGCGCCGACAGGCGTCCCGCCGTGTCGTAGTCGCGGCCCTGGATGTCACCAAGGCCCGGGCTGCTGTAGCAGATGTACCGGTGCGCGCTGGGCAGCGCGGCCAGCAGGGCACGGGATTCGGCCGCGAACGGCTCGTCGGCGCGGCTGTGCGCGCCGTGCAGCCACCAGATGTCCCTGCTGGACCGGGCGGCGGCCAGTGCGTGCAGCATGGCCAGCACCGGTGTGGCCCCGACACCCGCGCTGATCAGCAGGACCGGCGCCTGGCCCGGGCGCAGGGTGAAGGTGCCGCGCGGCGCGGCTGCCTCCAGCAGGTCACCCGTCCGCACCCGGGTGTGCAGGAACTGGCTGCCGGCGCCTTGTTCCTCCAGCTTGACACTGATGCGGTAGTCGCGGGCGCCTGGGGGGCCGGACAGCGAGTAGCTGCGCAGCAGCGGCCGCCCGGCGGGGTCAGGGTGCAGGCGCAGGGTCAGGAACTGTCCGGGCAGGGCGGCCGGCACGCTCCCGCCCCCGGGATCGGCCAGGTGCATCGAGACCACCGTCTCGCTCTCCCGGCCGATTCCGGTCACGGCGAGCGGCCGGAACCCGGGCCACGCCGGCGGCGGGCTCGCTTCGGCCAGGCCCGCGTTGCCGGCGGACTTCCCGGGCTGGTCGAGCATCTCCTGGAACGAGGCCTTCCACCCGGCGCTGAGCGCCGGGATACGCAGCGCGCGCAGCACCTGCTGCCGGGGATGCCCGGGCAGGTACAGCAGGGCGTCCATCTCCGCGACCGTCATGCGTTCGGGGCCGGAGGCAAGCCTGATAATCTCCTGCCCGGCCTCCACCGCGCCCTCGGTCAGCACCCGAAAATAGAACCCGGGCCGGTGATGGGAAACCAGCAGCGCGGGCATCTGGGGATCATCCATCCGGATACCCACCCGGAAGCAGGTGACCCGCGGCTGGGTTACCTCCAAAACCGCGTCGCCGATCCGGTACCGGTCGCCGATGCACACCTGGTCGTCGGCCAGTCCCTGCACGGTGAAGTTCTCCCCGAACTGCCCGTACTCGAAGTCATCCCGGCCCAGCTGATCCTGCCAGTACTGGTAGGACTCGATCTGGTAGACGAACACCGCCCGCTGCTCGCCGCCGTGCCCGGCCAGATCACCCTGCCCGTCGCCGTCGATATTGAGCCGCCGCACCATCCGCGGCCCGGTGACCGGCTTCTTCCATACCGCCGTGTGCACCGTCTTGCCGTGCCAGGTCACGTCCTGGGGCATCCCCACATTGACCGACAGCAGAGCGCCGACCCGCTGCCCCGAAGTCACCACCAGCTCACCTTCTCACGCAAGCGGACAGCCAGACCGCACCGCCCCCAGTTCGGCCGCGGCGTGCTGCGGGCGGTCGGGATTGCGGGGGCGCTAGCCGAGCCGATCCCGGACAGCGGCCAATGAACCCATGCGGCCGCAGGGCGATGGGCCACATCGACCGCCAGGGATGACCGAACAGGTGACCCAGGTGCGGGATGTCCACGCCGGGCACGCCCGGCTGGCCGTGACCGCCGTCCCGGTTATTCACGGTCCCGCCGTTCCTACGAGAACTCCCTGAGCCGGGGGAGGACCTCGGTCGCGATGAGTTCGACCTGGTCGAGGTAGCCGCCGCCCTGGTCGGCAGGTCCGAGCATGAACTCGGTGCAGCCAGCCTTCCAGTAGCGGTGCAGTTGCTCGGCGACCTGTTCGGGCTGGCCGGCCGCGAAAAGACGGCCGGGCAGCCTCGTCGGCGTCTTGGTGAGCTTGCCCCAGACGTCGGCCGCGGCCGCCGCCGAGCCCGCCGAGCCCGCCGCGTCTGCCGAGCCGGTGACATGGACGGGGACGAGCATCCCGGTCGGGAAGGGCTCGTCGGCGCGTCCGAGTCCGGCCCGGCAGTTGAGCAGGAACTCCCGGCGCCGGCTGAAGGAATCGGGCCCGAGCAGGTAGCCAACCCAGCCGTCACCGTACGTCGCCGCGCGGCGCAGCGAGACCTCCTTCCAGCCCGCGAGCAGGAAAGGCACGCCGGGCGCGCCAGGTGCGAGCGTCACGTCACCGCCCTCCAGTCCGCCGGACAGCAGGGCACGGACGCTGCGCAGCACCATCTCCATGCGCTTGCCGCGCTCGGGCAGTGGCACGCCGGCCGCCTCGAACTCCGCGGGGTACTCGCCGCCCACCCCGACGCCGACGCGCAGCCGTCCCGGAGCGAAGGCGGCGAGCGTGCCCAGCTGTTTAGCCAGGACGACCGGATGGCGCAGCCCGAAAAGCAGCACGCATGGTCCGAGCGAGATGCGCTCGGTGACGGCGGCAACCACCGACAGCGTGACGATCGACTCCAGTATCGGATGCGGGTGGAGCAGGTGATCGCCGAGGTAGACGCCGTCGAATCCAGCGGCCTCGGCGCGCCGGGCCGCGGTCACGACGCGGTCCGGCGCTATCACCCCCGTCTCGGGATCGGCCACGGTCGCGAGCATGAGACCGACCGCCGGACTCGGTGCCGTCACGGTGCTGCTTCCGCCAGCGCCCGGTCGGTTAGCCGGCGGTCCAGCCGCCGTCGACGACGAGGTAGGTGCCGCGGGAAACAGGTCGTGGACGTCGACGACGAAGATCCCCGTGCCGCCGCGACGATCGCCGCGCTCACCCGGGACGCGGACGTCGCGATCATCGCCGGCGGCGAGCACCTCGTCGAGCGGCGCGGGCTCAGTTACCAACGTCTCAGCAAAGAGAACCCGCGGCTGGTCGTCGGGCGCATCCGCCCGGGCTGCAACGCGCTCGGCCCGATCGGCGACCTGGAGCTGCTGGCCCAGGCCCGCGCCGGCGTGCTCACGCAGATCCGGGGCCACCGCCCCGGGCCGGCCTTCGGCGATCTCGCCGTCGGCAGCGTCGGCGCCGGGCTGTCGGCCGCGGCCGGCGCGCTGGCCCTCCTCTACGAAAGAGAGAAGACCGGAACCGGCGGCTGGGCGGAGACCTCGCTGTACGACGGGCTGATGGCCATCCTCCCGATGATCATCGGCACAGTCGAGAACCACTCGCCCACGACGACCCTGCTCTGGAAGAACCAGGGCCCGGCCGAAGCGCTGTCCTACCGCTGCGCCGACGGCGAATGGGTGCAGCTGTGGTTCGGTGCCCAGGGCGCGTTCGAGGCGTTCCTCGCGCACATAGGCGACCCGCCCACCCAGATCGGGTACCAGGCCGAGCTCATGAGCAGTGCGATGACCGAGCGCGGCGAGCGATGGGCGGCCATGTTCGCCACCAGGGACCGGGACTGGTGGGTCAAGGATCTGGCTGGCCATAAGTTCCGCTGCGAGCTGGTCTTGCGCCCCGGCGAGGCGCTGCGCGATCCGCACGTGCGGGAGACCGGCCTGAGTGTCGACGTCGCCGACCCCGAGCGCGGGCCGATCACCGTCCTCGGCCCGGTCGTGCGGGTCAAGGCGACCGGCGCCGGCCGGCCACGCGCCCACCCGGCGGGCCCGGCCGGCGCGCGGCTGCTCGAGGGTGTCCGCGTCCTGGACCTGTCGGCTTACCTGGCCGGCCCGGTGGCTCCCTTGGTCCTCGCCGAACTCGGCGCCAACGTCGTCAAGGTCGAGCCGGTCACCGGCGACGTGCACCGGAAGATGGAGCCGATGTTCGCCGCCGGGCAGCGGGGCAAGCGCGCGCTGGCCCTCGACATGAAGGCCCCCGGCGCCGCCGAGGTGCTGGACCGGCTGTTCCGGTGGGGCGATGTCGTCCACCACAACTCGCGGGTCGGCCTCGCCGACAAGCTCGGCTACGACGAGGCCACGGTCCGCAAATCGAATCCCGGCGTCGTGTACAGCTTCGCCAGCGGCTTCGGCGACAGCGGGCCGCGTGCGCTGCTGCCCGCCAACGACCAGCTCATGCAGGCGGTCGCCGGGATCGAGGCGGGCCAGGGCGGTGCGGGCCAGCCTCCGACGTACCTGGTGTGGGGCGCGGTTGACGTCACGGGGGGCTGGGTGGCGGCCTGCGGGATGCTCGCCGCCCTGTACGCGCGGCGCCGCCACGGCGGCGGCCAGACAGTATCGGCCAGCCTGCTCGGCGGGGCGCTGACCCTCAAGTCCGGCTGGTTCCTGACCGCGGACGGCCCGGCAGGCGGTCCGGTCCTCGACGCCGGCCAGACCGGTTACGGCGCGGCCTACCGCATCTACCAGGGCGCCGACGGCGCCTGGCTCGCCCTCGCCGTCCCGGACAAAAGCGCGTGGGACCGCTTGCGCGCCGTCGTAAGCCTCCCCGCCCTGCCCCCCTTCCCCCCATCGCTCCGAACGGAAGGTGGCGCCTCCCAGCCCGAAGAGCTCCTCCTCGAAGGTGCCTTCTGTACCAGGCCTGCCGCTGACTGGGTAGCTGAGCTGCGCTCCGCCGGGGTGCCGGCCGAGCTGGTAGCCGAGCCGGACCGTGCCGAATTCGCGGCGGGCTTCGTCGACGACCCGGTCAACCGGCAGCTCGGCCGGGTTGTCACGTACCACTGGGGGGAGCGGGGACTGACCGCCCAGCCGTGCTTCCCGCCCCGGGTCGGCCCGGCACCGCGGCCGCGTGCCCGCGCGGGGATCCCAGGGCTCGGCGAGCACACCGCCGAGATGCTGGAGCTGGTGGGCTTTACTGCCCCGCAGGGCTAGGCGATGCCGAACAGCTTCGCGGCGTTGTCGCGCATGATCAGCCGGATCTGGGCGTCGGTGAGGCCCTCGAGCTTCTTGGCGAAGTGGATCGGCTCGGCCACTCCCTCCGGATGCGGGTAGTCGGAGCCGAACATCACGCGCTCCGCGCCGATGTTGTTGACCAGCCCGACGATGTCCTCCTCGTAGAAGGGCGAGATGTACAGGTGCTCTATCAGCACCTTGCTGGGACGGCCGGCGACCTCGCCGCCCGGCCAGTGACCCTTGCGGCCCATGTGCGCGGCGTGGTCGATGTCATGCAGCAGCGGCACGACCCAGTTGATGCCGCACTCGAGGGCGACGATCTGCAGGCCGGGGAAGCGGCCGAAGAGGTTGTTGAGCACGTAGTTGGCGAGCGTGTCGGCCACCGGCTTGCCCGCGGTCAGGTACCACTGGAACGGAGTCTGGCCCTGCATCGGGGGAGTGGGCGACTCGCCGAACTGCACGCCGAGCATCGCGAGGTAGCGCGGGTCGGTGCTGTGGAACACAAGCTTGGCGCCGGCGTCGGCGAGCCGCGACCAGAAGCCGTCGTAGACGGGCTCGACCGGAGAGTGGCCCCAGAGCGGTCCCGGCTTCATCACGACCGCCCGGGCGCCAAGCGCGAGCACGCGCTCCACCTCGGCTATCGCCAGTTCCGGGTCAAGCAGCGAGATCATCGGCGCGGTCACGATGCGCCCGTCGCGGTTGTAGCCCCACTCCTCGTCGAGCCAGCGGTTGTACGAGCGGATATTGGCATACAGCGCCGGGATGTCGTCATGCATCTCGTTCTCGGCCTGCAGCATCATCGTGCCGAGCATGAGGCCGCCGCGGACGCCCTGCTCGTTCATCTTCGCGACGCGCGGCTCGCGCTGCATCATGTCCGGGTAATCCCAGCCCCGGATGATCTTCTTGTGGACAAAGCCGTCCTGGTTGTCCATGTCGTCGAGCATGTCGCGCAGCGACCCCGGCGCACCGATGTAGTCGGTCTGGATGACACGCATGTAGCGGAACTGCCGGTCGCCGAAGTACAGCTTGCCGCGGCCCTTGGCGTCCACCCGGACGTTGATCGACCGGTCCGCGAAGGCCGGGTCGAGGTACCGGGTGAAGCAGTCGTACGGCTCGTAGTAGTGGTTGTCCGCGTCGACCAGCTCGTATCCGAGGTGGTTGTGAGTCATCGCCTGCTCCTTCTCGCAGCCGTCACAGCATCGCGACGGTCTTGATCCGCTGGAACTCGGCAAGTCCTTCCGGACCGCCCTCCTTGCCGAAGCCTCCTCCACCCCAGCCTCTCGACCCATTGTATAAGTGAGCGCTCGCTCTGGATAGAGTGACGGCCCGGCGGTCAGGCCGGCCTCGCCTCCGGCCGTCAGCCACCGTCGCGGCCGAGACCCCGGCCGTTCGATCCCGGGAAGCGCCCGGGTCCCGCGCTAGCCCGGCCGGTGACGGCGGAGGCCAGGGTATCAAATCAGTACATTTCTGGATTTAGCGCATAGATAGCCTCAATCGTACCGTCATGATCGCGAAAACTTTTGTCCTGCCGAAGGCTTTTTGTCCTATAATGCGCAAATCTCTTAGTGATCATGTACTCACCAGGACCAGATACCCCGGCGGGGTACCGATTGCCTGGTAGGCGCCTGCTCTGAAGAGCGCATCATAAAGCTGGACTACGTCCAGCTTTCTGGACCGTCTCCTCCTGAGGTGAAGACGGCAGCATCCAGAGATTTACCAGCAGGTTCTCGCATATTCGTTATCTGGACATAGTCGATGTTCTGGCTTACGCTCTGACCCTGGACGCCATCCGTCATGAGCCTCTGGAGGAAGCCTCGGTGAGCGAGTCCGGCGCAGGGCCCAAGCGGTCACTGCTGGCTCAGGAGCGGTCGCGCGACACGAGGCGGACCATCATCAGGGCCGCCGTGGAGCTGTGGAGCGAGCGGGGTTTCGACACCGGGGTAGATGAGACGACCGTCGAGGAGATAGCCGCCCGGGCGGGCGTCGCGAAGGCGACGTTCTACCTGCACTTCGCCCGCAAGGAGGACATCCTCCTGGAGACCGGCTGGCTCACCGCGAAGGTGTTCTACGAGGACGCCCTCAAGGCGCTGCTCCAGGATGACTCCCTGGATGAGGTCATCGACGGCATCACCGTCAAGCTGTGCCGCCGGATCGAGCGGCTGCCCCGGGCCGGGCTGCGGCAGATGCTGCGGGTCCAGCACGCCCGGCTCGACATTCACAATGACAACGACCCGGATCACTTCGGCCTCCGGCGGGCCTTCGCCGTCGTCTTCCTGCACGCGCAGCAGGCCGGCGACATACCGTCGGGGGTGCGCCCCGACAGCCTGGGCAAGATGTTCGAGGCCCAGGTCATGGCCGTCATCCGGGATTGGGCCTGTGAGGAGGAGGCCGATCCGCTGGCCGCGCTGCGCGAGCGTTTCGCGATCCTCCTCGCCGGTGTCCGCACCGTCCCCGAGAACGTTCTCGCGCCAGGTGACCGACTTCGCCGCCCTGCCCAACGACGCCGTTAGGGAGCAAGCACATGTCCTCTACCGATACCCGCCGGGCAGCTCGTCCCCGGCTCTTGATCAACCATCCCACCAAGCCCCGGATGGCGGTGATCGCGCCCAGCATGTCTGAGGTGGTGCGGTTCGCCGGCGGCTGGCTGGTCGACCAGGGACTGGCCGGGTGGGACGTCAACGTGCTCACCACCGGCCAGGACGATCCCCGGCCGCTGCGGATTCTCGGGGCCAGTGCCCACGACCTGGACACTGTGCTGGCGTCGCTGGGTCCGGTGGGGTCTTGCCTGGACGCCATCGCGATCCCCGCTTACGTCTACGATTCCGACGAACGAGTGCGCCGGATGGTGTTCAACGCCCGCAAGGACAGGCTGGGCCGGGCCGCCGACGTGCGGCTATGGGGTGACCAGGCGCATGGCGGCGGGGGGGCGGTCCGGCACCGGCTGAGCTTCGCCGCCCGCGCGTTCAAGGCCCAGGCCCTGGCGGCGGCGAGCATTCCCGCCGAAGCGGTCACCGAGACCGAGGTCTTCCGCAGCCTGGGCATCACGGCCGCGGCGTGACCGCGTTCGAGGCGGCGTAGCTGTCCATGTCAGTCACGGTGATCCCGCGCCGTCAGTCCTAGGGGGCCCTGCCGGTACCTGGAACAGCAGGCTCTCCCTAGCCAGGCACAGCCGTGGTTGAGTGGCCGCATCAGCGCGAACTACCCAGGAGAGGATGTTGCGGCCATGAAAGCTGCCCTGTTCAACGGGCCGGGCGATATCACGGTGGGTGAGCGCCCTGACCCGGTTATCGAGCATCCCACGGATGCCATCGTCCGCGTCGTGCTGGCCTGTGTGTGCGGATCGGACCTGTGGTATTACCGCGGTGAGAGCCCGCACGCGGTCGGGTCGATAGGACACGAGTTCATCGGTGTCGTCGAGGAGACCGGCGGCGAAGTCACCGGCATCAGCGCCGGGGACCTGGTGGTCGCTCCGTTCATCTTCAGCGACATGTCGTGTCCCAACTGCCTGAACGGCTCGACTATCAGCTGCCCCCGCGGCGGGAACTTCGGCGACGGGCATATCGACGGCGGCCAAGGCGAGGCCGTGCGGGTGCCGCTTGCCGGCAGCACCCTGGTCCCGGTGCCGGGCAGCGGCCACTCCGATGACGTGCTGAAGTCGCTGCTCGCCCTCTCTGACGTCATGTCCACGGGCCACCACGCGGCTGTCAGCGCAGGGGTCGGCGAGGGATCGGTGGTCGCGGTGGTCGGTGACGGCGCCGTCGGGCTTTCCGCTGTGCTGGCGGCGAGCCGGCTGGGAGCGGGGCGCATCATCGCCCTGAGCCGGCATCCCGAACGGCAGCAGCTAGCCAAGGAGTTCGGAGCTACCGACGTCCTGGAAGAGCGCGGCGAAGCCGCCAGCGAGAAGGTCCTGGAACTGACCGGCGGCTTCGGCGTCGACTGCTCGATGGAATGCGTCGGCACCGCGGAAGCGATCGTCACGGCCTTCGCCATCGCCAAGGCCGGGTCGACGGTCGGCGTGGTCGGCGTGCCGCACGGCGGCCTCTCATTCGGCGAGGTCTTCTACCGCAACATCGGATGGAAGGGCGGCCCCGCACCGGCGAGGATCTACATCCCAGACTTGCTCGCGGACGTGCTGGACGGTCGCATCAATCCTGGCCGGGTCTTCAACTACGAGACCGGCCTGGACGGGACCCCGGGCGGGTACGCGGCGATGGACGAACGGCGAGCCATCAAGTCGCTGATCCGGGTGAGCTCGCTATAAGCGGCTCCGCTGGCACCGTGTAGGAGGACCAACAGATGGAAATCTCTCGCAAACCGCCGACCGCCAAGGGGCCCGCCGAGACGTTCACCGGCGAGGTCTGGGTCGACCCGATCACCAGGGGCCTGCCGCCGTCGCGGCTCAGCGTGGCCGCCGTGCACTTCGCTCCCGGTGCGCGCAGCGCCTGGCACTCCCACGACGGCGGCCAGACCCTCTACGTGACCGAGGGCCGCGGCCGGGTCCAGGTGCGCGGTCAGGAGATCGTCGAACTGGGTCCCGGCGATGTCGTCTTCGCGCCTGACGGCGAAGAGCACTGGCACGGCGCCAGTCCCGGCCACTTCATGACCCACTTGTCCATCACCGAGGGCGGCCCGCACTGTGGGCCGCACGTGACAGACGCCGAATATCACGGTGATACGCGACAAGGGCCGTGAAACGTTTGCTGATAAGTGGCACCACGCGTCCGTTCGGTGGAAAGATCTTGATTTTCCCGAACGGACGCGGGGTGACTCGCAGCCCGGTCACGTGCCTGCGGCGATGAGTTGGTTACGTGAAGTCGTTGACCTGAAGGAAGCGGTCGACCATCGCATTGACCTGGTCGAGACCTACGGCCCGTTCAGCAACGAGGAACTCGTCGGCGAGGCGCTCGAACCCCTCCGCGACCAGGTGGTGATCGCGACGAAGTTCGGATTCGATATCGATCCGCGAACCGGGGAACGGCACGGCCTCAACAGCCGCCCCGAGCACATCCGGCAGGTGGTCGACGCGTCGCTGCGCAGGCTGCGCACTGACCACATCGACCTGCTCTACCAGCACCGCGGCGATCCCGCCGTCCCGATCGAGGACGTTGCCGGGACCGTCCGGGACCTGATCCGCGGCGGCAAGGTGCTGCATTTCGGGTTGTCCGAGGTGGGCGCCGGCACGCTCCGCCGCGCTCACACGGTGCAGCCGGTCACCGCGGTCCAGAACGAGTACTCGCTGTGGGCACGCGACCCCGAGGCCGAGGTCCTGCCGGCCTGTGCCGAGCTGGGCGTCGGGTTCGTGCCCTGGAGCCCGCTTGGCCAGGGCTTCCTCACCGGCACCATCGACTACACCACGAGCTTCGCAACCTCCGACGTGCGCAGCTGGTTCCCGCGCTTCTCCGAGGACGCTCGCCAGGCCAACTAGCCGATCGTCGACCTGGTCAGGGAAGTCGCCATCGGCAAGCGCGCTACCCCGGCGCAGATCGCCCTCGCCTGGCTGCTGGCCCAGCGGCCATGGATCGTCCCTATCCCCGGCACCCGTAAAGAGCACCGGCTCGTAGAGAACCTTCATGCGGCCTCGGTCGAGCTGACCGAGGAAGACCTCACCCGGCTGGACGCCGTGACCTCCACCGTCACGGTCCACGGCGCCCGGGCGACCGGCCGCGAGCGGTACAGCTGAGCGAGGAAACTCATCAAGCACCCACACGAAACAAGGTCTAAAACTGAACTGCCGAGCCCTTGCGCCGACGCTTTTTGTTTCGTTCATTGACAGGATGTCGGATCTGACAGAAGGTGCCATTTATCAGCGTGACTAGTGTCACAGAAGCCACAAGCGCTGAGGAGGGTCTCGTGATCTCCGGCACATCACACAGCTGGCGCGGCCGCTGCCGCAGGCGAGGGGGCCGTAGCGGCGCCGCCGCCACGGCGGCGGTCGTCGTGGCCTGTTCAACAATCGCGGTCATCGGGGCGACCGCCGGCGGCGGTCAGGCTGCCGCGGCGAGCACCAAGTGTCCCTGGGTCGGCTCCCACGCCCCGGTCGCTACCCGGGTCGCCGAGGTGCTCGGCGCGATGACCCTCGACGACAAGCTGGCCATGGTCGACGGCACCGGCTTCTTGACCGGGACGGCGGGCTACGTCGGATCGCTCGCGGCCAACCCGCGGCTGTGCATCCCCGCCCTCCACCTGGAGGACGGGCCGCAGGGCGTCGCGGACGGCGTGCCTGGCGTGACCCAGCTCCCGGCGCCGGTGGCGCTCGCCGCGTCCTTCGACCCTGGTCTCGCTCGCGCGTACGGCACCGTGGTGGGCAGCGAGGAGCGCGGCAAGGGCGCCGACGTGAACCTGGGGCCGACCGTGAACATCGTCCGCGACCCGCGCTGGGGGCGGGCGTTCGAGAGCTACGGCGAAGACCCCTACCTGTCGGGCCAGACGGCCGTCGGGTACATCGACGGCGTGCAGGGCCAGGGAGTGATGTCCCAGGTGAAGCATCTCGCGGTCTACAACCAGGAGACCAACCGCAACACGCCGGCCGACGACGCGATCATCAGCCAGCGCGCGATGCAGGAGATCTACCTGCCGCAGTTCTACGCCGCGGTGACGCAGGGCAAGGCCGCCTCGGTCATGTGCAGCTACTCGACCATCAACGGCGAGTACGCGTGCCAGAACAACTACACGCTGGGCGTTCTCGACAAGCAGTGGCACTTCCCCGGCTTCGTCACCTCCGACTGGGGCGCCACGCACTCGACGGTGCCGTCGGCGCTGGCCGGGCTCGACATGTCGATGCCCGGCGGGACACTCCTCGGCCCGGACTACTACGGGCCGCCGCTGAAGGCGGCGGTGCAGGACGGCAAGGTGCCGATGTCGGTGCTCAACGGCATGGTGTCGCGGATCCTCACCGAGATGTTCCGGTTCGGCCTGTTCGATCGTCCGCGGACCGGCTCGCTGACCGCCACCGTCACCACACCCGCGCACGCGCAGGCCGGCCGTGACGTCGCCGAGGCCGGAACGGTGCTGCTGAAGAACGACGAGGGCGTGCTTCCGCTCAGCCCGCAGCGCGACCGGAACATCGCGGTGATCGGCAGCGACGCCGGCCAGTACGCGCTGACGTCGGGTGGCGGGAGCGCGGGCGTGATCGCCCCGTACGTCGTGATCCCGGTCCAGGGCATCACCAAGCGCGCCGCCTCGTGCGGGGCCAGCGTCACCTACGCGCAGGGCGACGTCCCGGCACAAGGCGCCCTGGCCGCCGTGCCCGCGTCCGCCTTCCCGCACGGGCTGAGCGCGACGTACTACAACAACGCCACGCTGTCCGGCACGCCGGCGGCGACCGGGACCGTCCCGGACGTGGCGCTGTCCTGGGGCGGGAAATCGCCGGCCCCCGGCGTCAACGCCGCCGGCTGGTCCGCGAAGTTCACCGGCACGATCAAGCTGCCCGCCAAGGGCGAGTACGCGCTGTCGCTGTCGCTGACCGGCACCGCCTCGGTCACCATCGGCGGGCACCAGGTGTTCGCCGGCCAGACCGGCTACGGCAGCGTCGTGCGGGCGACCGTCGCGCTTCCGGCCGGGACCGCCAGCATCGAGGTGGACTACGCGGACACGATCCCGTTCGGGACGGACGGCGTCACGCTGGGGTGGCAGCCGCCGGCGAACCTGCTCGCCGAGGCCGTCGCCGCGGCGAAGAAGGCCAGCGTCGCGGTGGTGTTCGCGAGCAACTTCGAGACCGAGGGCGAGGACCTGGCCACGATCAACCTGCCGGCCAGCGAGAACCAGCTCATCTCCGCTGTCGCCGCGGCCAACCCGGACACCGTGGTCGTGCTCAACACCGGCTCGGCGGTGACCATGCCGTGGCTGGACCGGGTCAAGGGCGTGCTCGAGGCCTGGTACCCGGGGCAGGACGACGGGGACGAGATCGCCGCGGTGCTGTTCGGCGACATGAACCCGTCGGGGAAGCTGCCGGTCACGTTCCCGGCGTCGCTCGCGCAAGTGCCCGCGAGCACGGCCGCGCAGTGGCCGGGCACGGGCGGCAAGGTGCATTACTCCGAGGGCGTCCTGGTGGGATACCGCTGGTACACCACCATGCACATCACCCCGCTGTTCCCGTTCGGTTACGGGCTCTCCTACACCTCGTTCGCGTTCTCCAACCTGGTCGTGCGGCCCGGCCGCGACGGTTACCGGGTCAGCGCCGACGTCACCAACACCGGGCACCGGTCAGGCGCCGAGGTGGCGCAGCTGTACGTCGGTGACCCGGCGTCGACCGGCGAGCCCGCCGAGCAGCTCAAGGGATTCCAGCGGGTCACGCTGCGGCCGGGCCAGACGGCACGGGTGACCTTCAAGGTCGACCGCCAGGCCTTCGCCTGGTGGGACGGCCGGTGGACGGTCACGCCGGGGACCTACACCCTGATGGTCGGCGACTCCTCGGCCAGCCTGCCGCTCACCACGAACGTGGAGGTAAACAACTGAACTGTCCGCGGGCGTTCGGGCGCTGCGCCGGCCCGGACCTGCGGCGGGTCGATTGCGCAATCGACGACACTAGAGCGGGTCGATTGCGCAGTCGGCCTGCCAGCCGGCGGGACGGGCTGCCGGCCTAGGCCTCATACTCGCCGTATGGTAACCACCCGGGTGGCCGTGGTCGGCGGCGGGATCGGCGGCCTGGCCGCGGCGGCGTTCTTGCACCGGGCGGGCCTGACAGTGACGGTCTACGAGCAGGCGGCCGAGCTCAGGGAGGTCGGTGCCGGGCTGATCGTGGCGCCGAACGCCGCCCGCCTGCTCCGGCGCCTGCCATCGGCGTTCCTCCTGGAGCGGGCCGGCGTGGCGCTCCAGACCGGATGGGAGTTCCGGCGCTGGGCCGACGGCACGGTCTTGTTCGCCCAGCAGCTCGGGGAGGCGTGCGCCCGCCGGTACGGCGAGCACACCTGGACGATGCACCGGGCCGGCCTGCTGGAGCTGCTGCGCTGCTCCGTTCCCCCGCGGGCCATCGAGCTCGGCCGGCGCTGCACAGGGGTGGCGCAGGATGCCGGCAGGGTCACGCTCACGTTCGCCGGCGGCGGCCAGGTCCGCGCCGACGTCGTGATCGGCGCCGACGGGATCCACTCGGCCGTGCGGGACCATGTCACGACCGCGAGCGTGCCGCGGGAGTCGGGGCTGTGCGCGTGGCGGTCGCTGGTGCCGGCCGCCGCGGCGCCGGCGTTCGCGCGCCGGCCGGTGCAGACGCTGTGGCTGGGGCACCGCCATCACCTGGTGCACTACCCGGTGTCTGCCGGCCGCCTGATCAACATCGTGGCGTTCAGCCCGGCGCGGGAGCAAGACGTGGAGTCCTGGTCCGCGGACGGGCGGGTGGCCGACCTGGCCGCCGAGTTCGCCGGCTGGGATCGGCGGCTGGTCGAGCTGATCGCGGCGGCCGGGCGGGTGGGGCGCTGGAAGGTGCTGGACCGCGCGCCGCTGCCGCGCTGGGTACGCGGCCGGGTCGCGCTCCTCGGCGACGCCGCGCACCCCATGCTGCCGTTCTTCGCCCAGGGGGCCGGGCAGGCCATCGAGGACGCCGCGGCGCTGGCGGTGTGTCTGGCCGCGGAGATGGCCAATCCGCATAACGCGCTGGCCCGCTACGAGCGGGTACGGGTCGCGCGGGCAACCCGGGTGCAGGAGGCGAGCCGCGGCCGGATCGCCCACCACCACCTGCCGGACGGCCCGGAGCAGCGGGCTCGTGACGCGGCATTCGCCGGCGAGGACCCGCTCGCGCACAACGACTGGATCTACGCCTACGACGCCGAGCAGGCCGCCAGGGCGGGGTGCGGCGCGGCGAACCAGTGCGGCTAAGGGCGACCCGGGCGCCAGCGGGCGTAGTAGGCGATATTGATGACCGCGATGACCACCCAGATCAGCACGACGAGGACCACCCCGACGGCGCTGACCGAGGTGGTGGTTGTCATCGTGGATGCGTGGAATGGGCCCAGATCGATCGCTGTCTTGGGCACGATGCTCGTGTTGGTGAAGGAGTGCAGCGTCACCGCCGTGGCGCCGA
Source organism: uncultured Actinomycetota bacterium (assembly GCA_963771985.1). Taxonomy (GTDB): domain Bacteria; phylum Actinomycetota; class Actinomycetes; order Streptosporangiales; family Streptosporangiaceae; genus Trebonia. The sequence continues at coordinate 95,576 of CAVYVO010000003.1, forward strand.
TACCGAGCCCGACCGAGCCGAGGCCCATGGCGACGTTGGCCCATACGGCCAGGCTGGGCTGAATGCCGCGCTGCGCCAGCCGGGCGTCCACCTGCTTGTCGATCTCCGAGCTGATCCGCTCCACCAGCCCCTCGGCCAGGGCGCCGTCGTACTCATGACCCAGTTCGCTATGCGCCGCCGCCGCCGCGGCGACGTCCTCATGCGCGCGCCCATCCATGAACCGACGATATGTCGCGACCGGTGGCCAAGGTAAGGGGGGTGGCGGCCGAAGCACCGGAAGATCTCGCACCGAGGACGACTCAGTGCATGTGCATGGCACCGTGCATTCCGACGGAGACGGTGACGCCGATGATGATGACGGCGATCGCCAGGATCACCGCCGCCCAGCCGAGTATCAAGCCCGCGAGCGCCAGGCCAGCGCCTTGTTCTCCGGTGCGCTTGATCTGGCTTCTGGCGATGTGCCCGAACACAATCGCCGGAATCGTCGCCAGCGGCCCGAACATGAACTGCCCGAGCCCGCAGGCCAGGCTCGCTATCGCGAACCCGTTGGTCTTGGCCACCGGGGTCGCCATGGGCGGCCGCGCGGCGGGCAGGTCGGCCACGACCTGGTCCAAGTCCGCGTAGGTGCGCGCGGACAGTGCTTTGTCGAGGCGGCCGTCGTACTCGTCCTTGGACAGCCGACCTTCGATGTAGGCCGTGTTGAGGAATTCCGCGACGCGGTCACGGTCCGCGTCGGCCGCCCGTATCTTCCCGCGTCCGCCGTCGGCCGGTGGATAGCCGTGTGCGACAGCCATCCGCGCCTCCAACCCCCGGGAGTTCCTCGCCGTCACCTCCAGTCTAGCTCGGCTAGCGGGGCGCGGACGGTGTAGCGGTGGGGGCTGCCATATGCCGGGCGCCTGATCCTGAGACACTGGGGGAGTGGAGGCTACCGCCCTTGCCGCCGGGCTGCTCGAGCGGGTGCCGGCGAACGCGACACTGGGGCTGCGGGTCGTGCGCGCGGTGGACGGGCTCGGCGAGGTCGAGATGCTGGTGCCGCCGGCGCTGGTCAATGTCATCGGCTCGCTGCATTCCAGCGGCCTGATTGGCCTGGTGGACGCGGCCTGCCTGGCCGCCGTGCTTTCCGCGGCCGACGACCCCGGCCAGCTCGACGGCGTGGTCCCGCTGGGGTCCTCGGCGCAGCTGCGGTTCCGGCTGCCCGCCCGGGGACGGCTGCTGGCCCGCTGCCAGCTGCCGGACGCCGACGCGGTGACCCTCCGGCAGGCGCTCGCGCAGCCGGAGGCCGCCAAGGTCGCGCTCACGACCGCGGCCGATGTCCTCGACGAGGACCAGGCGGTCGTCTGCACGGGAGTCTTCTCCTGGAGCATCAGGAGGCGCCGCCTTCCGTTCGGATGAAAATCAAAATCATCATCCCGAACGGAAGGCGGCGCCTGTCCGCCGCCGGAGGAGCACCGCCCCTGGCTGGTCAAGCCGCTCCGGCAGGCCCGGCCCGGGCCCGCAATTCTGCTCTGCGCAAAACGTGCGATCGGGTAGCAGAACAACGATGTTGAGATATGTCGGGAGCGGGCCATGGACGGCAGGACGGGCGCCGCTCGTCGGGCCGCCGATACATTCCCCCGGGGCGGCCCGGCGCTCCCCGACGGCGCCCGTCCTGCCCCCGGCCGCGCCGGTCACAGGATGCGCAGGTCGACAGCGCGCTCGATGGCCTGGACGCGTGAGATTACGCCGAGTTTGCTGTAAATCGATCGCAGGTGGGTTTTCACGGTGCTGCGAGAGATGTACAGCGTGGCGGCGATCTGCTCGTAGGTACTGGCCGGCAGGAGCTGGAGGACCCGCTTCTCGGCCGGGGTCAGCGGGTCGGCCATGGGCCGGCCCGGCGAGGCGGCGCCCGGCTGGGGGGCGTGCGCTTCCAGGGCCGCGGCGATCAGTTGCCTGGTGAACGGGTCGGGCCGCAGCTGCGCCGAATGCGCCGCCAGGTAGTTCGTCACCTGGGGGGCGGTGGTGACAACGGTGTGCAGGAAGCCGCCACGGCGGGCGGTGTCCAGCATCCCGCCGATGAGGCCGGCGGTCCTCGGGTCGTCCCGCTCGATGGCGGCGGCGGCCAGCAGCACCCGGCGCACCAGGTCCCGCCGGGGTGTCAGGTCCGCCATTCCGGGAGCCTGCAAGTGGTGCTGCGCGGCCTGGTGATCCCCCGTGGCCAGCGCGATCCTGGCCCGCAGCAGGGCGCGAGGGGCGGCGGGCAGCTGGTCCGCCAGCGTGGCCGGGGTATCGGGGTCGCCGAGGGAAAGGCGCAGCACGGCCTCCAGCTCATCGGCCCGGGCCAGCAGCTCCGATCCTGTCCCGGCCAGGGCGAGGCGAGCCTGGCCGATCGTGGCCAGCGCCGGGCGGACCTGCCCGCGGGCTGCCCAGACCGCGGCCCGGTCCAGCAGCGCCACGGACTCGAAGGCGGGCCGCCGGCCTCCCTCGGAGATCGACAGCGCCTGCTCGGCGAACTGCTCGGCGGCATCGAAGTCCCGTCGCTCCAGCGCCAGCCCGGCCAGCGCGCGCAGGCAGTCCACCGCGAAGAAATGCTGCTCGAAGCCCAGCCGCCGCGCCGCTGCCGCGGCTGCGTCGGCGGCATCGGCGGCCGCCGTCAGGCGGCCGGCCTCGAACCAGGCCAGCGCCTGCGCGCCGGGCACGAGCACCGCCTGGACCGGTCCGGCCAGCCCGGGCGTGGCCAGCGCGATGGCGGCCTCGCGGTCAACGGCCGCGTAGTCTTCCAGCCACGTGTAGGCGCGCAGCAAGATCATCGGGGCGCCGGCCGTCCAGTCGTCGTCAAGCTGAGCCTGCTCCCAGAAGACGCGTGCGGCGAGAACCTCGCGCGCTGCCGCGGCGGCCTCGCCGTTCGTCATGTGATGAGCCGCCCGCACGCCGGCGAACCGGGCCGCCAGGCCGGGATGCGGAGGGATCGCCGGCCAGGCGCGCTCGAGCAAGTCCACGTACTCGCCGCCGCGAGCCGTGTCGCCTGAGACCAGCAGGTCCATGGTGAGTCCGAGCAGTCGGCCGGGTGCCTGCGCCGCCAGTTCCGGGTCGATCATGCCCAGATCCAGCGGGGGCGGCAGCGCCGGATCCCGCAGGAAGCTGGTCACTCCCCGCTCGTCCAGCAGGTCCAGGGCCCGGTCGATGCGGCGGGCGGTCAGGAAGTGGCGGGCCGCGCGGCGGGCATCACCGGCGGTCTCGAACCATTCCGCCGCCCGCAGCTGCACGGCCTGCTCCCGGTCCGGATCCCGGGCGCGCAGCTCGGCCCGCAGCAGCTGATGGACCAGATGGTGGAACCGGAAGGTCGTCCGCTGCTCATCCAGCGGGACCACGAACAAGCTGGCGGCGTCGATCGCCCGCAGCAGCGCCGCCGCGTCCTGCCGTCCGCTGACCGCCGCGCACGCCTCCGCGGTCAGCGTGCCAAGCACCGCGATGTCGAGGACGAACCCGGCCATGTCCGGCGGCTGCTGGTCCAGCACCTCGGCGATGAAGTACTCCGCGATCGCGTGGCCGTTCAGCTCGAGCGCCCGCGCGGCCCGGGCCGGATCCGCGGCGCTGCGCAGCGACAGCGCCGCCATCTGAAGCGCCGCCGCCCACCCCTCGCTGCGCTGATGGAGCAGCGCCAGGTCGGCGTCGGCGATGTCGACGCCGAAGTTCGCCAGCAGGTCACGGCTCTCGGTCGCGGAGAACGACAGATCGCGGTCGCGCAGTTCGCACAGCTGGCCGGCCATCCGCAGCCGGTGCAGCCGCACCGCCGGGTCTACCCGGCTGGCCAGCACCAGCTGGGCGGAGTCGGCAGGCCAGCGCTCCACCAGGTCCGTCATGAGCCCGGACACCGCCGGCGACGCGTAATGGAAGTCATCCACTACCACCGCGGACCCGGCCGGCAGCCTGGCGGCGTCGTTGGCGATCGAGGCGGTGACGTCAGCCGACACCACGCCGTCCATCGCCAGCAGGTCCGCCGCGTCGGTGCCGAACTCCGGCGCCGCCAGCCGCGGGGCTTCGATGAACCCGGTCCAGAACCGGACCGGGTTCGCGTCCGCCTCATCACACGACAGCCAGGCCGTGACATCCGGGGACCGCTCGGCCGTCCAGTTCGACAGGAGCACGCTCTTGCCAGCCCCGGCCGACCCGACCACCACCGTCAGCTGCCGACCCGCCCCGGCTCTCAGCCGGTCATGCAGCGTCGGCCGGGGGACCACGGTGGCGGGCAACGGCGGCGGGCGGAACTTCGCCACCGCGAACCGCGGCGTATGCCAGGCGCCTCGTTCAGCCACGCGCTCCGCCACCACACATTCCCCCCGGTGGGCCCCCGCCCGCGGCCGGAACCGCGGGGTTACCGCAAAACCTTCCTCATCGTACCCTGCACGATCTCTGACCTCGCTTCAAGCTCCCAGGTCACCGCCTGTCAAGCCACGGGCGGCGCGGTCAGGAGCCGCACGTGGATCAGTTCGAGCCGCAGGTCCGCGATCCGCTGGATGAGCCCGGTGAGCGCGGCCTGATCGGGCAGCTCGGCCCGGAGGGTTGTCGCGGCGGGTCCGACGGTGACCTGGCAGTCGTCGAATTCCGCGCGTGTCGCGGGCCCGGCCTGGCCGCTGAAGGTGATCTCGTAGGTGCGCGATCGCATGGGGGTATGTTCCTCCGCCCGCTGGTTTTCCGGCGCCGCCAGTGTGCCCGCCGGCCAGACGGGCGTCATCAGCCTTTCGAGGATGATTCCGGGGTGTTCGCCGGATCCTGGCCGGCGGCCTGCCCCCCGGGGGCCGTCCCAGGGGCGCCGCGGGACAGCGCGAGTATCAGCCCCCGATGGCTGAGGACACCGCACCGGCCCTGCGCGGAGGATGTGACTGTGATGGCTGACTATCCCCTCCTGGAATCCAAGATCACCGTGCCGGCTCTCCCGAGGTGGGTGATCCCGCGCCCGCGCCTGACCGAGCGCATCATGGGGGGAGCGGCCACGCCGCTGACGGTGGTGACCGGGCCGCCCGGCGCGGGCAAGACGACGGCCCTGGCGTCGTGGGCGGCCGCGGGCACGGCACCCGGGCAGGTGGCCTGGGTGACCCTGGACGATTACGACAACCGGCCGGGAAGCTTCTGGTCCTATATCGCCGCGGCGCTGGACCGGGCCGGAGTCGCCGTTCCAGGCGGCGTGCCCGCGGGCTCCGGCGGCGACGACCGCGGCTACTCGCGCCGCCTGGCGTCGGCCCTGGCGCGGCAGCCGCTGCCGGTGGTGCTGGTCCTCGATGACCTGCACTCGATCACCGCTTTCCGGCTGCTTGAGGAGCTGGCCGGCGTGCTGAGGTACGCCCAGCCCGGCCTGCGCCTGATCGCCGCCGCGCGGGCGGATCCGCTGCTGCCGCTGCACCGTTACCGGATGGCGGGGGAGCTGACCGACATCCGCGCCGCCGAGCTGTCCTTCACCGTCCCCGAAGCGGCCCAGCTGATGACCCAGCACGGTATCACGCTGCCCGCCGAGACCCTGGAGCTGATCATCAAGCGGGTGGCGGGCTGGGCCGCCGGGCTCCGGCTGACCGCGCTGTCCCTCGACAACCACCCCGATCCCGCCCTGGTCATCAAGAACCTCACGGCCGAGGACAGCGCCATCACCAGCTACCTGGTCGCCGAAGTGCTCGACGCCCAGCCCGCCGCCACGCGGGACCTGATGCTGACGGCGAGCATCCTCGACCGGGTGAGCGCCGACCTCGCCGCCGAGCTGGCCGGTGACGACCAGGCCGTCGGCGCGCTGACCGCGCTGGTCAGGTCCAACGCGTTCGTCGAGCCGCTCGGCGGCGGCTGGTACCGCTTCCATTCCCTGCTGGCCGAGGTGCTGCGCCTGATGCTCCAGCGCGAATCGCCTGGCCGTGTGCCGCGCCTGCACCAGCGCGCGGCCCGCTGGTACCTGCGCGCCGGGCTGGCCGGCCAGGCCGCCGCGCACCTGGCGCAGCTCACCGACTGGCCGTTGACCGCGGAGATCGCGGTCGACGAGCTGGCCGTCGGCGACCTCCTCGAGCCCGGCGCTAGCTCCCCGCCGGCGGACCGCCTGCGGCAGCTGCCCCGCCCCGTCGCGGCGCCGCACGATCAGCCGCCGCAATCCTTGCTGGCGGCCGCGGCCCTGCGGCTGTCGGACGGCCAGGACCAGGACTGCGCCGGCCTGCTTGCGGCGGCCGAACGGCTGCTGCGCCAGCTTCCAGCCGGCCAGGGCATCACCTCCCGGCTGGCCGCCGCCCAGATCCGTTTCGGCGCCGCCCGCCGATCCGGGGACCTCGACGGCGCGCGGTCCGCGGCGGCGCAGGCCCGGGCGATGTTCGATCAGCTCCCGGACGACCTGCGGTCCCGGCACCCGCGCACGCACGCCCGGGTCCTGGCCGCCCGCGGCGCCGTGGACTTGTGGTCAGGGAATATGGCCGCCGCGGCCACGGCCTTCGCCGCGGCCGCGGCCGCCGCGCCGGAAGGCAGCCATGAGCAGGCCGCCTGCCGCGGGCACCTCGCGCTGACCGAGGCGCTGCGTGGCCGCCTGAACAGCGCCGTCGAGCTGGCCGCCGCCGCGACGGCGCCTCCCTTCGGGCGCTCCGTCCCCGCGGCCTCGCTTGCGCTGGCGCTGGTGCACCTGCAACGCCACGAACCAGCCGCCTGGCACCGCCGGCTCGGGCAGGCCAACGCCGCGCTGCGGGTCCGCCCGGACCGGCTGACCAGCGCCCTGGCCTGCCTGACGGGAGCACGCGCCGCCCTCGCCGGCGGCCGCGGACCCGTGGCCGCGGACCTGCTCCGGCTCGCCCGTCATGACTGGTCACCGCCGCCGTGGCTGGATCACCTGCTGACCGTCACCGAGTCGCACGTCCACGCGGCCGCCGGGGACATCCAGGCGGCCCTGGACGCGGCGGCGCGCGCCGGGACCGGCGCGGCGCTGGACGCCCGTGTCGCCCGGGCGCGCGCCTGGCTGGCCGCGGGAAACCTCCGGGCAGCGCGGCAAGCCCTGGCTGGCTCAGACGGCGGCGCGCCCGACACCGGGACCCTGATCCAGGCGCACATCACCGAAGCGCTCATCAGCTACCGCGGCGGCGACCCCGCCCAGGGACGCTGCTGCCTCGAGCGCGCCATCCGGCTCGGCGAGCCAGAAGGCTACCGGCTCCCTTACCTTACGGACTGGGCCTGGATCAGGCCTGTGCTGCGGCAGGACCCGGACCTGGCGAGCGCCTTCAGCCGGCTCAGCCCGGGCGGACAAGCACCCGGCGGCGGCAGGACCGCGCGGCCGGCCAGCGCCAGCGCCGCCCCTCCGGCCCTGGTCATCACCGAGCCGCTCAGCGACCGCGAGCGCGAGGTTCTCCAGCGCGCGTGCTCGCTGCTCAGCACCGAGGAACTCGCCGGCGAGTTGTACATCTCCATCAACACCGTGAAGTCGCACCTCAAAAGCATCTACCGCAAACTCGGCGCGGCGGGACGGCGGGACGCCATCCAGCGGGCGAGGCAGCTGAAACTCATCTGAGCGGAAGGACCGGCCGCGTCGCCGCGTTTCACTACTTGACTGTGGTGATCCCGAGCGGAAGTGAGGCGAACGATGGCGCTGCCCTATGACTCCGCGGCCAAGTTCCAGGAGTACGCCCATCCGGAGAAGATCGTGTCCACCGAGTGGGTGGCCGAGCACCTCGACGATCCCGGCCTGGTCGTGGCCGAGTCCGACGAGGACATCCTGCTGTATGAGACCGGCCACATCCCCGGCGCGGTCAAGCTCGACTGGCACACCGAGCTCAACGACCCGGTGACCCGCGACTACGTGGACGGCGCCGGGTTCGCCCGGCTGATGTCGGAGAAGGGCATCTCCCGCGACACCACGCTCGTCCTCTACGGTGACCGGAACAACTGGTGGGCCGCCTACGCGCTGTGGGTCTGCTCCCTGTTCGGGCACCCCGACGTGCGCCTGATGGACGGGGGACGGGCCAAGTGGATCGCCGAGGGCCGCCCGCTCACCACCGAGACCCCCGACCGCAAGAGGGCCGACTACCCGCTCGGCGACCGGGACGACACGCGGATCCGCGCGTTCCGCGAGCAGGTGCTCGCCCACCTGGGCAAGCCCCTGATCGACGTGCGGTCGCCGGGCGAGTACACCGGCCAGCTGCTGCACATGCCCGACTACCCGCAGGAAGGCGCCGTGCGCGGCGGCCACATCCCCGGCGCCCGGAACGTCCCGTGGGCGCGCGCGGCCGCCGACGACGCCACCTTCCGTCCCCGCGCGGAGCTCGAGGCGATCTACCGCGATGAGGCGGGGCTCCGCCCCGGTGACGACGTCGTGGTGTACTGCCGCATCGGCGAGCGCTCCAGCCACACCTGGTTCGTCCTGCAGCACCTGCTCGGCTTCCCGCACGTGCGCAACTACGACGGCTCGTGGACCGAATGGGGCAACAGCGTCCGGGTTCCGATCACGCAGGGGGAGAACCCGTGACCGCCGTCACCCTCAACCCCCGGCTGCAGGAGATCGTCGACGACTTCGCCGCGGTGAGCGACAAGGACCGGCTCCAGCTGCTGCTGGAGTTCTCCGAAGAGCTGCCCGCCCTGCCCGACCGCTACGCCTGGGACCACGCCCTGCTCGAGCAGGTACCCGAGTGCCAGACCCCGCTGTTCCTCGCCGTCGAGGTCGGCGCGGACGACACCGTGCACCTGTTCTTCGACGCGCCCAGGGAAGCGCCGACCACCCGCGGCTTCGCCGGCATCCTGCACGCCGGGCTTGACGGGATGACCGTCGGCGAGGTGCTGGACACCCCGGCGGAGTTCACCGGCCAGCTGGGCCTGGCGCACCTCGTGAGCCCGCTCCGGCTGCGCGGTATGGCCGCGATGCTGGCCAGGATCAAGAATCAGGTCCGTGCCAAGCGGGCCGGCTAGAACGTCACCTGGATGGTCCGCTCGTCGGCGCCGCGCACGACCGTGAGTTCCAGCGTGCCGCCGCGGGCGGCGGCCAGCGCGTCGAACAGGTCATCGGGGGTGCGTACCGGGTTGCCCGCGGCCCCGATGATCAGGTCACCGGACGCCAGGCCGGCGCCCGCGGCCGGGCTGTCCTCGGTGACGTCCCGGATGAGCAGGCCGTCGACGTCCGGCAGGCCGACCGCGCGGCGCAGCCGCCGTGCCACATGGCCGGGCGCTATGGCGACGCCCAGCAGCGGCGCCGCCGCCGATTCGCCCCTGGCGAGCGTGCTGGCCTGGTCGCGCAGTGCCTCGTCCGCCGGGATGGCCAGGTAGAAGCCTTCGCCGAGGCGGTTGGTGTTGATCCCGAGCAGTTCGCCGTCGGTGGTCAGGACCGGGCCGCCGGAGGAACCGGGCAGCAGCGGGGCGGTGTGCTCGAGGCTGCCGGTGATGCGGCGGCCGCGCGGGCCGCGGAAAACCCGGTCGACGCCTGAGACGGTGCCGAACGTCACCCGCAGCCCCCGCCCGCCCGGATTGCTCAGCGCGAAGACGGGGGTGCCGACGCCGGCGCCCGGCTCGCCGGCCCACGGCAGCGCCGCCGCGCCGCCGGTGTCGACCTCGATGACGGCGAGGTCGGCGTCGATATCGCGCCCGGCCAGCCGCCCCTCGGCGGTGCGCTCATCCGCGAAGGTCACCGTCACCTGATCGCCTCGTACGTTGTGCGCGTTGGTCAGCACCTGGCCGTCGCCGAGCACGATGCCCGACCCGGCCCCCCACCGGTGCCCGATGCCCACCACGGAGGGGCCCGCGCCCTCGGCCGCCCGCTCGATGCCTGCCTGGATCTCGTCGAAGATCGTCATCACTGCCTCGCTTCTAGTAGGTAGTGACTTGCAAGTTACTACTGACTGGTCTCGCGGGCCAGCGGTGACGGCTACGATCAGCTCATGGCTGAATCGGAGATCTCCGCGACACCGCTCGCCGAGGCGCTGGCCAGAGTCGGTGACCGCTGGACACTGCTGGTCGTCGAGGCGCTGCTGGCCGGGCCGCTCCGGTTCAACGACCTCACCGGCAAGATCCCCGGCATCGCGGCCAGCATCTTGTCCGAACGGCTCAAGCGCCTCGAACGAGACGCGCTGGTCGTGGCCCGCCCCTACTCCGAGCGTCCGCCCCGGGCCGCCTACCAGCTGACAGCCGAGGGCGCCGACCTCGCCGGGGCGCTCCGCCTGCTCGCGGACTGGGCCGCCCGGCACACCGGTACCCTGGAAGCGCCCCGCCACACCGCGTGCGGCACCCCGCTGCAGGCCCGCTGGTACTGCCCGACCTGCGATCACCTCGCCGACCACGAACCGGACGACGCGCTCTACGTGTGAAGCCGGGCGCGCCGTCCTACAGTGGACATGCGGGCGAGCAAGAGCGGAGGGCGCGTCCGCCGGGCTCTGGGGTGGGGACTCGCATGGACGGTGATGGGGAGTACGCGTGTTCGGCGAGGGTGTTCGTCGGCCGTCAGCGGGAGCTGGCCGCGCTGGCCGTGGCGCTGGCCGCGGCGCGTGAGGGTAAGCCGCGAGTCGTCCTGATCCAGGGAGAAGCCGGGATCGGTAAGTCATCGCTCGTTTCCGAGTTCCTCGGTGCCCGCGACGACATGCCGGTCGTCGCGGCCAGCGGCGAGGAGGCCGAGGCGTTCCTGCCCTACGGCCTGGTACGGCAGCTGGCGGCCGAGGCGGCCGCGATATCGGCCGCCGCGCTTGAAGGCCTGGAACTGCTCGGCACGGGTCCGCGCGCGGACGCGGATCCGCTGGCGGTCGGTGTGGAGCTGCTGGCCCTGTTCTCCTCCTTGCAAGGAAGCCAGGCGGCCGCCGTGGTGATCGAGGACCTGCAGTGGATCGACCTGCCGTCCGCGCGTGCCCTGCTCTTCGCCAGCCGGCGGCTGAGCGCCGACCGGGTGCTCGTGGTCCTCACGTCCCGGCCCGGCGGGATGTCGTATCTCGGCGAGGGCTGGGAGCGCTTCGTGAACAGCGACCGCCGCGCCAGCCAGATCACGCTCAGCGGACTCGACGTTGACGAGCTCGGCATGCTGTGCCGGGTCCTCGGGCGCACCGGGCTCGGCGACCGTACCTTCCGCAGGCTGAAGGAGTACACGGGCGGCAACCCGCTGCTCGCCCGGGCGCTGCTGGCCGAGCTCGCCGACGAGGCGCTGAACGATACCCGCGGGTCGCTGCGGGCGCCGAGTTCGCTCGCGGACGTGATCCGGCTCAGGCTGGCCGCGCTCTCGCGGCCCGCGCGCGACTTCGTGGCGGCCGCGGCTGTGCTCGGGGAACACGCCAGGCTCGTCGATGTGACCGCGGTGGCGGGCGTGGCGGCCCCGGCGGCGGCGCTCGGCGAAGCCGAGCGAGCGGGCATCCTGCTTGAGGAGGAGACCCCCTCGGGCTGGCGGGTTTCCTTCGCGCACCTGCTCGTCCGCCAGGCTGTCTACGGCGACCTCGGGGCACAGCGGAGGAGGGAGCTTCACCTGCGTGCCGCCGCGATCGTGGGCGGTGAGGAGTCGCTCGCCCATCGGACCGCCGCGGCTGCCGGCGCCGACCGGGAGCTCGCGGCCGACCTTGACGCGGCGGCCGCCAAGGCGGCCGCCGCGGGGAAGGTCCGGCTAGCCGCGCGGTACTGCCAGCAAGCCGCCGCGGTGACCGGCTGCGGGCCCGAGCGTGATGAGCGCATGCTGTCGTCATTTGAGCTGCTCGTGCGTGCCGCCGACGTGGCTCAGGCCGAAGCCGCGCGGCCGGCGGTCGAGCGGCTCCCGGCCAGCGCCCGCAGGGATGCGGCGCTGGGGCAGCTCGCGCTGCTCGCGGCACGGCCACTGGACGCGCGAACCTTGCTGGGCGCCGCGTGGGCCGCTCACGATCCCGTGGCCGATGCGGCCGCGGGCGCGGAGGCGGCGCTCGGGCTGGGCATGCTGTTCGGGATATCGGGATCGTTCACCGAGTCCACCCTGTGGCTGGACCGCGCGCTGAGCAGTGCCACCGGCAGCGAGCCATGGTATGACGCGGTCCGGAGCATGAAGGCCATACCGCTCGTGCTGAGCGGCGAAGGCGACAAGGCGCTCGCCCTGTTCCGCGACCTGCCCGAGCGATCGGCGATGGTGCCGGCCGCGAAAACCGATCCGCTCACCTACCGCGGGATCGTCAAGCTCTGGACCGGTGACCTGCGGGGAGCGATCGAGGACCTGGGGCTGGCGGCGAACCGGGTCAGAGCCGGGCTTCAGGTGCGGTTTCCCGGCCAGCCGCTCGCGTTTCTCGCCGAGGCGGAATTCAGGCGCGGCCGCTGGGATGACTGCCAGGACCACGCTGAGCTGGCCGTGTCGCTGGCCCATGACGCCGACCGCTATTACGACCTGCCCATCGTGCATTCCGCCGCGGCCAGGGTGCCCGCCTGCCGCGGCGAGTGGGCGGCCGCCGCCAGTCACGTGGAGGCCGCGGAGCAGGCAGGGCGCACCTTTGGCGGCTTCGCGGAAATCTTCGCCGCCTCCTCGCGCAGCATCCTGGGCTTCGCCAGGGATGATCCGGCTGAGGTGTTCCTCGGCACGGCGATGGCACTGGCCGTGCCGGAGATCGACTGCTACGACGATCCGGCTGCCTTCTGGTGGCGCCCGCTGCAGATCTGGGCGCTCATCCGCGGCGGAGAGCTAGCTGACGCCGAGGCCATCCTTACGGCGTTCGAGTCCCGCGCCGCGGTCCGCGGCGAGCTGCTGGCACAGATCAACGCGGCGTGGCTGCGCGGCATGCTGGCCATGGCGGTCGGCGAGCTGGAACGGGCCGAGCGAACGCTAGCGGAAGGCTGCCGCATCTGCGGTACCGGGCCCTTCCCCTTCCACCGCGGATTGCTGCATCTCGAGTACGGCAGGTGCCTGGCCCGGCTGCAGCGGCGCAAGGCCGCCATCGCCGCCGTCCGCGCCGCGGATGGCCTCTTCACCGCCCTGGCGGCTCGCCCCTTCGCGGCAGCCGCCGACGCCGAGCTCACCGCGCTCGGCGTGCGGCCGCGCCGCGGCGACGATCCGGACCTGCCCGGCTTGACCGCTCAAGAACTGCGGGTGGCACGTCTGGTGGCATCGGGGATGTCCAACCGCGAGGCAGCGGCGCAGCTGTACCTGAGTCCCAAGACGGTGGAGTATCACCTGGCGCGGGTCTTCGCCAAGCTGGGGGTAAGCCACCGCCACCAGCTGGCGGTCCGTATCCGCGACCGCGAGGGACGCGGGCTGCAAGCCTAGGGAAAAACCTGGTGACATCCCTGGTGCCGGCCGTGCGAGCGGCACAGTAGCTTGCTCACGGGGGGAGTCATCATGGGAATATGGTTGTTGCTGAACATTCCGCTCATGCTGTTGTTCCTTGGCTGCTGGGCGGGGATTCCGCTGTGGCATACGCTCAGCCGCTGGGACGCCGAACTCAACGCGAAGCACGCGGAGATCGCGGCAAGAGCCGCGGCCGTGCCGGTGATCGCCGTGCCGGCCCAGGCCACGGCGGCCATGCACGGGGCCCCGGGCCCCGCCTACGCACCGGCCGCGAGCGGCAGCGGGCGCTGACGGCGTGCGGCCGTCTCCGCTCGGCTTGCCGGACCCGCTCGCGCGCTTGCACGGCACCGCGGCACACCTCGGCATCACCGTGCTGGCCGGCGAGGGTACCGGGTGGTGGCCGGACGCGGCCGCCGCCGCGATCGTGAGCTCCGGCGAGCGCATTACCCTCGGTCCCGGTCTCAGCGACGACGACCTGCAGGCTGACGTCCTCGCGATGGCACTGATCGTCGCGGCCGTCATGGGCGATCGCGCTACCGGTCACCCCTGCGCCATCACGGCGCCCGCCGGGTTCGTCGTCATCTCCCGGACGCGCGTGCCGCGGCCCGCGCCGGGCCCCGGCAAGCTCGCTACCATGCTTGCCCGCACGTGCGGCCGCGACGTCGCGTCCGCCGCGTTCGAATACACCGCGCCCCATGAGCGAGACGGAGCGTGGCGGCCCTGGCTGACATCGGCCTACGGCGAGCGCCTGGCGCCGATATCCCGCACCGCGGGGGCCGAGGCCCCGCCGGAGGCATGCCTTTCCATTCACCGCGCTTGAACCTCCCCGCCCCGCCCCGCCCGCGCCCCGCGCCGCCCGCGCCCCGCCGCGGCCGAAGCGGCAGGGGTATCAAATGGTGACATATCTGGATTTAGCTTCTAAAAAGCCCCACCAGCCCCTCATGATTACGAAGACATTTTTCCTGATGAAGGATTTTTATCGCTATAGCGTGCGAAACTTTCGTGATCATGGAATCCAGCCCGCCGGATACCCAGCGGGGTATTCGTGCGCGGCAAGGAGGCGAGTCTCTTCCGGCGATCCGTACCCGTCGGTACCCCGCGCCCCATAACCGCGATCGATCGCCAGCCTCGCGGACCGCGCCCGAGAAGGAGCATTTCGATCTCGCACAGCCAAGGGCCGGCGAGGCGACGGGACGATGCCGCGGCGGCCTTCGATGCGCCACGGCCGGCTCCGGCGGTACCGTGCCTGCATGGCTACACATTCGACGCGCCGGTATACGGGTGAGCCGGGGGCAGGCGAGTGGCGGTGTGGACGGTACCGGTACTGAGCAGGTAAGCCGACGCCGCCCGGGAAGGCGGCGTGTGCGGCGGCTCGTCGCCGCCATCCGCGACAACGACGAGGACAAGGTCGAGGAAGCGGTCCTCCAGCTCGCCAGAACCAGGAAGATCTTCGCGCCGCTGGCCCTGGCGGTCGGCGCGTTCGTCATGCTCTTCAGCGGGCTTCGCCTGCTGGTCACGAACTGGCGGCTGATGCTGGTCCAGGTCCTGCCCGCCATGTGGATCTGGGGCGCGACCTTCGACTTGAAGGCGCACGTCCTGTACGGCAAGCAGTTCACCATCATCCGCGGGCCCGTGGTCCTCGCGCTGTTCGCCGCCGTGGTGGCGATCACCATAGCCGCGTTCTACTTCAACGCGGCTTTCGCCTTCGCCATCTCGCAGCCCGGATCCCCGGACCTGCGAGCCGGCTTCTCGCTGGCGGGCAGGCACGTCAGGGCGGTCACCGTCTGGGGCACCAGCATCGGCCTGGCGCTGGCCGTCGCCACGATGCTGGCGCCGCGCTGGGGGCTGCACTGGTTCGCGATCCTGCTCGGCACCGTGCTCGCCGTCATGATGGTGTGCTATGTCGCGGTGCCCGCCCGCATCGTGGGGATGCGGACCGCGAAGCCGGCCAAGACAGCGCAGTCGGGGCGCGCCGCCAAGCTGGCCGCGGCCGCCGTGACCGGGCTGTTCGGGGCCATCGTGTGCACACCGCCGTACATCATCGCCCGGGGCGGCATCGTGCTCCTCGGCAGCGGCACGCTGTTCCCGCTCGGGGTGGCGCTGCTCACCATCGGCCTGATGCTGGAGGCCGGGGCCACCGGCGCGGTGAAGGCCATCAAGGTGAGCGCCAAGCTGCTGGTCGGCCAGTCCCCGCAGGCGCCCGATGGCGGGGAGCCGCCGGCAGGCGTGTTACGCCACGCTGGCCCGGGTCATCCCGGCGCGCGGGCATTCCGCACGATGCAGCGGAAGCCCAGGTGGCAGGTGGAGGTGTCGACCGCCTCGCCCTGCCGGGCGGCGGGACGGTAGCGGAGGCAGTAATTCGGCGCGCACAGGTGCGAGCCGCCCTTGATCACCCGGCGCGGGATATGCGCTCCTGGCTCGCCGGGCGCGCAGCAGGCGTGCGGCTCCGGAGAGACGAAATAGTCACTGGTCCATTCCCACACGTTCCCGGCCATGTCATACAGCCCGTAGCCGTTGGCGGGAAAGCTCTTGACCGGGGTGGTCCGGTCCCATTTACCGTGGGCGCGGCGCTGCCAGGGGAACTGGCCCCGCCAGGTGTTGGCCATCACCCGGCCGCGGGGAGCGAACTCATCGCCCCAGCAGAAGACCGCCCCGTCCAGGCCGCCGCGGGCGGCGAACTCCCACTCCGCCTCGGTAGGCAGTTCCTTGCCGGCCCAGGCCGCGTACGCCTCGGCGTCCGCCGCGGCGACGTGGGTGACCGGATGGATGTCCAGGCCGCCCACGGTGCTGCCCGGACCCTGCGGATGGCGCCACTGGGCACCCGGTTCGTAACGCCACCACTGGGACACGTCCCCCAGGTCGACCGGCCCGGCGGTGGCGTGGAAGACGAGCGATCCGGGACGCAGCAGGGCCGGGTCCGCGTCGGGGTACTGCGCCGGGTCGGGCGGCCGCTCGGCGACCGTCACATACCCGGTCGCCTTCACGAACCGGCGGAAGTCCGCGACGGTCACCGGATGGTCGTCCATCCAGAAGCCGTCCACCGCGACCCGGCGGACCGGGCGTTCCTCGGGATAGAAATCCGGCGACCCCATCGCGAAGCTGCCCCCGGGTACCCACGCCATGTCCTTCGCGGGCGCCCGGCCAGGACTCGTCACCATGTTCACGGCGCCCCGCTCAGTCGCGCATGAAGGCCATGCGCACCTCCGCGGCCAGGTCGACGAACGGCGCGCCGCTGACGTCGACCGCCGCGCGATGGATCGTGCCGCCGGTGAAGGCCCACGGCGCCTGGCCCGGGTAGTCGCCGGTCACTGGCTCGCCGGCGTCCTTGCCGATATTGAGCCCTTCGCCGGCGATGGAGAACTTGCCGGGCTGGGTCCTGATCCGGCCCCGGCCCATTTCCCTGTCGCGCATGTGCAGGGTGAGGGTGCCTTCGGCGGGCATCGAGTCGCCGTCGCGCTCGAAGGAGGCCGACAAGACCACGTGGCCGGTCGGCAGCGGCTCGGCCGATTCGACGATCTGCTCCTCGCCACCGACGAAGTTGTAGCAGTACTTGAGCTTGCGGTCCTTGACGTAGAGCGCGTGTCCGCCGAACCGGGCGCCGTGCGCGAACAGCACCCCGGACGCGTCCTCGGTGTCGACGGTAACCTCGACCGCGATCGTGTAGGAGCGGTTGCGGATGTTCGGCGCGACCGACTCGGGCACCTCGGCGGTGCCGGGGTAGTACACGTACCGGTTCCGCGGCTTGGTCAGCTGCGGCCGGTCAGTGGTGAGGATCTCCACGGCGCCGCGGTTTTCCAGCGGCAGCGCGCCGTACTGGCCGGCCTGTGCCCACCACAGCTCGATCAGCTCCCGCAGCTTCTCTGGCTGCTGGCCGGCCAGGTCGTGGCACTCGGTCGGGTCCTCCTCGGTGTTGAACAGCTCCCAGCGCTGGGTGGCGTAGCGCGCCCACATGTCGGGCGCCGACGGCGAGACCGCGGCGGCCTTCCAGCCCTGATGCCAGATCGCCCGGGTGCCGCCCATCGAGTAGAACTGGGTCTGCTTGTCGGTGGTCGCGTGCTCGTCGTTGAACGTCGCGTCGAAGCTGATGCCCTCCAGCGGGTACTGGGTGTAGCCCTTGACCACCTCGGGCGGGTCGATCCCGAGCACCGAGTACAGGGTCAGCACGATGTCGATCGCGTGCACGTACTGGCGGCGCAGGCCGCTGCCGGTGATCCGGGCCGGCCAGGAGACGATCAGCGGGTCCGCGGTGCCGCCTTCCCAGTTCGAGTACCGCTTCCACAGCTTGAACGGGGTGTTGAACGCCCATGCCCAGCCGGTCGGGTAGTGGTTGTAGGTGGCCGGGCTGCCCAGCTCCTCCAGGTACGGCAGGTTGGCCTCGACGGTATCGGGGATCCCGTTGAAGAACTTGCTCTCGTTCACCGACCCGTTCGGGCCGCCCTCGCCGGAGGCGCCGTTGTCCGAGACCAGGACGATGATCGTGTTGTCGAGCTGGCCGCTTTCCTCCAGGTAGTCGAGCAGCCGCCCGATCTGGTGGTCCGCGTGGGACAGGAACCCCGCGTAGACCTCGGCCATCCGGGCGAACAGCCGCTTCTCATCGCCGGTCAGCGAATCCCACGGCCGCACCGTGTCCAGCTCGGGCCAGCCTTTCCCGTCCGCGCTGGTCTCGTCGATGTAGGGGTTGATCGGCGACAGTTCGGCCTTGCCGGTGACGATCCCCGTCCGCTGCTGCCGCTCGAACACCAGCTCCCGGTACGCTTCGTAGCCCATGTCGAACTTGCCGCGGTACTTGTCGATCCAGTCCTTCGGGGCGTGGTGCGGGGCGTGGCAGGCGCCCGGGCAGTAGTAGAGGAAGAACGGCTTGTCCGGGGCGACCGCCTTGGCGTCGCGGATGAACTCCAGCGCCTTGTCGGTCAGGTCTTCGGTCAGGTGATAACCCTCCTCCGGCGACCGCGGCTGGTCGACCGGGTGGTTGTCGTATACCAGGTCCGGGTACCACTGGTTGGTCTCCGCGCCCAGGAACCCGTAGAACCGCTCGAACCCCCGCCCGACCGGCCACTGCGCTTTGCGCGAGGCCATGTTCATCTCGTCCTCGGCGGTCAGGTGCCACTTGCCGGTCATGTACGTGTTCCAGCCGCGCTCGCCGAGCACCTCCGCGATCGTGGCGCACTCGAACGGGATGTGCCCGTTCGAGCTCGGGAAGCCCGAGGCGGCCTCGGTGATCGTGGCCATGCCGTTGGTGGTGTGGTTCCGCCCGGTCATCAGGCACGACCGGGTCGGCGAGCACAGCGCCGTAGTGTGGAAGCTGGTGTAGGTCAGGCCGCGCCGGGCGATCCGGTCGATGTTCGGCGTCTCGATCAGCCCGCCGTAGGGGCCCATCGCCGAGTAGCCGACGTCGTCGAGCACGATGTACAGCACGCTCGGTGTGCCCTCCGGGGCGATCGGCTGGGTGTAGGGCTCCCAGTCCGGCACCGACTGGGTCACGTCGACGTTGATCACGCCGCGGAACGGCTTGGCCATCTCGACTCCTTCGCACGTAGACGCCCAAAACCCTAAGAACCAGTAAACCGGCCGTCTTCATACTCGGCGGGTGAGCGCCGCGCCTAGTCCGGGAAGACCGTTCTCCAGTCGTCCTTGATGCTGACGATCGTCCAGCCGCGGGCCTTGGCCCGGTCGAGCGCGTCCTCGGCGCCGGCGGTGTAGGCGAACTCGCGCTCGGCGTCGTCGTGCAGCACCAGCAGCCGGAGCGCGCCGCGCTGATCCGTCCGCGCGAACCGCATCATCGGGATGTCACCGTTGGAGTTGCCGCCCGCCACCAGCGGGCGGCGGCCGATCCGGCTCCAGATCCGCACCGGCTTCTGCGGCCCGTCGTCGAAGAACTCGATCGTCGACTTGTACACCAGCCGGGTGTCGTCGCCGCTGGCGTCGAAATCCAGCCCCAGCGAGCTGCCGATCACCCGCTCCGGCGGGATCCCGTAGAGGGAGTGCGCGAACGGGCGCATGAAGTCGCGGTCGCCGCCTGAGGCGATGTAGGTGGTGAAGCCGTTCGCCTCCAGGTAGCGCAGCAGCTCGACCATCGGCACGAACGCGCACGACAGGTAGGGACGGCGCAGCACCGGGTGCGACGCCGTACCGAGCCAGGCGAGGACCTCCGCGCCGAACGCCTCCACGCCCATGCCGTCGAAAGCCGACTCCAGCGCGCCCTGCAGCAGCCGCAGGTCGGCGTCGTCGCCGTGGTAGTGCTTCACGACCGCCCCGCCCAGCCACCGGTAGTCCCGCTCGATCGCCGCCTTGTAGGGCTGCCGGTCCTTCAGCGCGGGATCCCGGTCCGCCAGCTCCGCCATCCGGAACAGGGTGAAGTCCAGCTGGATGGGGATCGGCTTCTCGCTCCACAGCGTGCCGTCGTTGTCGAACACCGCCACCCGCTCCGCCGGGGGCACGAAGCCCGCCGAATCCTCGCGGCTGACCGCCTGCACGAACGCCACGATCGCCCGCAGTGCCGGGGTGTCGTTCCACGACGTCAGCAAGGCCTCCACCGCCATGTCAGGCTCCTTCCAGGCCTCGGCGGGCGCGGATGTCACGCACCGCGGGAGCCGTCGAGGCCGGGAGGATGTCCTCGGCCGCCGCGGGATACCGGACGCGGACGTCCACCCAGCCGGCGAACCGGTACGGGCGCTGCAGCAGCGGGCCGCCGACGATGCGGCGCAGCCGCGACGTCTCGGCCCGGACGGTCACGGTGTGCTCCGGCGCGCCGAACATGTCGGCGGACAGCCCGGCCGCGCTCCGGCCGTCGCGCGCGGTCGCGAGGATCAGGAGCAGTTCGGCGTGCCGCGGGCTGAGCCGGTGGCGCCACTGCCCCGACGGGGAGCTGATGGCCAGCACCGGGAAGCGGGGGTCGCGCAGGTCGAGCTCGGCGCTCGTCGCCGCGGACTCCGGCTCCGCCGCGGCCGCGATGACCGATTCGGTCACGGTGACCAGCCATCCGCCCGGCAGCGGCTCCAGCCGGCACAGGCCGAACGCGGGCAGCCACGCGAACTCCGAATCCCGCCGCTGGGGCAGGGTCAGCCGTTCGACGGGCGCCACGCCCGTCGCCCCGGCCACCCAGCCGTCCGGGTCGGTGACGACCGCAGCGCCGCTGACGCGGGCGAGCAGCGGCGCCGCGGTCGCCCGCAGCGCCTCGAGGTCACGGCGGTGGGATTCGCGCAGCTCACGCTCGGCCATCCGGGCGGCCGCGTCGACCAGCGCGAGCGTGCTCGGGTGGACGGTCGCGGCGGCGCCGCTGAGGTCCACCACGCCGAGCAGCTCGCCGGTCGCCGGGTCGTGGATCGGGGCGGCGGCGCAGGTCCAGGCATGATGGGACTTCACGAAATGCTCGGCCGAATAGACCTGGACGGCGTGCCCGACGGCGAGCGCCGTCCCGATCGCGTTCGTGCCGACGCTCGCCTCGCCCCAGTTCGCGCCGGGACAGAATCCCAGGTGCTCGGCGTTGCGCTGGACCGTCCGCGGGCCGTCCCGCCACAAGATGACGCCGTTGGCGTCGGCGACCACCATGATGTGGCCGGCGTCTTCGGCCGCGGGCAGCAGCACGCCGCCGAGCACGGGCAGCACCCGGTCCAGTTTGCCGGCGTGCCGCCGGTGCTCGACCTCATCGAACCGCGCCTGGCCGGCCAGCTCCTTGCCCTGGTCGGGATCGATGCCGAACCTGATCGTGCGCCGCCACGAGTCGCCGATGACCGGGCGCGGGGTCGCCGGCGGCCGGTCCCCGGACAGGGTGGCATCCCGGACGCGGCGCAGCAGCTGCGCGTAGCGGACCGGATCCTCGCCTGCCGGGACCGCCGCCTCGAAGCGCGGCGCCGCCAGGCGACGGGCGGTCCGCCGTTGGACCTGCCCCATCCACCCAGTGGACCCCGACCAGCCCGCCGGCGCAAGAGCGGGCGAGCGGGAGCGCCCGCGGTCACCCCGCCCTGGCGATCGTCTCCTCCACCGCGGCCTGGGCTTCGGCCGGCCGCTCCATGTGCGGCATGTGCCCCGCGCCGTCGATCACCCGGACGACCGCCCCGGGGGCCGCCGACGCGACCGACGAGGCCTGCTCCGGCGGGATGACGCGGTCCGCGCCGCCCCACACCACCGTGACCGGCACGGCCGCGCCGAGCGCGCGGAGCGCACCCAAGGAGTCGATGCGCTGCTGATCGCCGTCGAGCAGCGTTCCGGCCAGCGTGGCCAGCGCCGCGTCGACGCCGTCCAGCCGCTTGTAGGCGAGCAGGTCGTCGACCACCTGCCGGGTCACCAGCTGCTCGTCGGCGAACAGCTGCCCGACCAGCGGCTTGAGCTCACGCCGGGTTGACGCGGCGGCGAAGCCGCGCACGTAATCCGCGTTGATCGCGGCGCCGAACCCGGCCGGCGCGAACAGCGTCACCGAGGCCACCCGCTGCGGGGCCCGGGCCGCCGCCGCGAGGACCACCGCGCCGCCGAGCGAGTGCCCGGCCAGGTGCGCCCGCGAAGCCCCGGCCCCGTCGGCCGCGTCGACCGCGTCGACCGCGTTGAGCACGCCGAGGACCGCGTCCGCGAGCAGGTCGAGGCCGCCGTCGCCCACGTCCTTGGACGACGTGCCGTGCCCCGGCAGGTCCAGGGCGTATACCCGGTAGCGGGCGGCCAGCGGTGACTGCAGGAACAGCCACGAGTTCCGGTCGCCGCCGTACCCGTGCACAAGCAGCACCACAGGACCGGAAGTACCAGCCCCCGCATACGACACCTTCCGCCCCCCGACCAACACTGTCTCCACCGCCGGCTCGCCGCCGGTGTCCGCGGGCAGCCCGGCGTCGATCACCGCGCGCGCCTCGCCGGCCAGCGCGTCGAGCACGGCGTCCGGCACGTCCGGCGCGGCGATGAGCGCGATCGAACGCCCCGACCGGGAGATCCTCGCCGACCTCGGCGATCAGCCGGCGCACCACACCGGAAGCGTCCGCCTCCAGCGTGCCGGCGATCTTCTCGGTGTCGATGTCCGCGAGTTCGCCGCCCGGCGCCACCACGTCGCCCGCGGCGACGAGCCACTCGGTGATCTTGCCGGACCGCATCGACAGCCCCCACTTCGGCATGGTCACCGAGACAACTTCAGGAGAACTCATCGCCGCCACTCCGTCACGGACTTCACGGCGTTCGCGATCCGCTGGGCATCGGGGATGTACTGGTCCTCGAGCGCGGCGGAGAACGGCACCGGCGTGTGCGGCGCGGTCACCATCCCGACCGGCGCGCGCAGCGAACCGAAGGCCCGCGACGCCACCAGGGCCGCGATGTCCGTCGCAAGAGAGCAGCGCGGCGTCGCCTCGTCCACCACCACGAGCCGGCCGGTGCTCTCCACGCTCTCCAGGATCGTCTCTGAGTCCAGCGGGCTCGTCGTCCGCAGGTCGACGACCTCGCACGAGATCCCCGATCCGGCCAGCGACTCCGCCGCCGCGAGCGACGTGTGCACCATCCGCCCCAGGGTGACAAGAGTGACGTCCGAGCCCTCGCGCACTACATTCGCCTCACCGAACGGAAGCGTGTAACTCTCCTCCGGAACCGGTCCCGTCATGTCGTAGAGGGCCTTGTGCTCGAAGAACATCACCGGGTCGTCATCCCTGATCGCCGCCAGCATCAGGCCCTTGGCGTCATACGGCGTAGCGGGGATCACCACCTTCAGCCCGGGGATGTGGGTGAACAGCGGGTACAGCGTCTGCGAGTGCTGCGCCGCCGCGCGCAGCCCGGCCCCGTACATGGTCCTGATCACGACCGGCGTGACCGCCTTGCCGCCGAACATGTAGCGGAACTTCGCGGCCTGGTTGAAGATCTGGTCGAAGCAGACGCCCATGAAGTCGACGAACATCAGCTCGGCCACCGGGCGCAGCCCCGCGGTCGCGGCGCCGATGGCCGCGCCGATGAACGCCGACTCCGAGATCGGCGTGTCGAGCACCCGGCCGGGGAACCGGTGGTACAGCCCCTTGGTCACGCCGAGGACGCCGCCCCAGGCGTCGTCGTCGCCGGGCGCGCCCTCGCCGCCGGCGTTGTCCTCGCCCATGACGATGACGCTGGGGTCCCGTTCCATTTCCTGCGCGAGCGCCTCGTTGATCGCCTCGCGGTAGGTGATGCTGCGTGCCATCGTAGACAGGCCTCCCTAACCAAGTCAGTAGCGGACGTAGACGTCGGTGAGCAGGTCGGCCGGGGCCGGCAGCGGCGCCGTCTTCGCCTCCGACACGGCCTTGTCGACGAGGGTCGCCACCTCCGCGTCCACGGCGGCCAGCTCCGAAGCGGACAGCGAACCGTCCGCGGTCACCGCGGAAGCGAACCGCTTGAGGCAGTCGAGTTCGGCCCGCGCGTGCGCGACCTCCTGCGCCCGGTACGTCTGCTGGTCGCCTTCGAAATGCCCGAAGTACCGGGTGAACTTCATCTCGATCAGCGTCGGCCCGCCGCCTTCCCTGGCCCGCGCGACCGCCTCGCGCGCCGCCTCGTGGACGGCGAAGAAGTCGTATCCGTCCACGATCACGCCCGGCATCCCGAAGGCCCCCGCGCGGTCCGCGATGTTGTCCGTCGCCACCGACCAGGCGCTGGCCGTGGACTCGGCGTACCCGTTGTTCTCCGCGACGAAGATCGCCGGCAGGTTCCACACCGAGGCGAGGTTCAGCGACTCACATGTCGTGCCCTGGTTGCTTCCGCCGTCGCCGAAGAACGCGACGCTGACCCCGCCGGTTCCCGTCAGCTTCGCCGCGAACGCGGTCCCGCAGATCAGCGGCGGGCCGCCGCCGACGATGCCGTTCGCGCCGAGCATGCCCTTCGACAGGTCGGCGATGTGCATCGAGCCGCCCTTGCCGTGACAGCTTCCGGTCGCGCGGCCGTAGATCTCGGCCATCATCTCGCCGACGTCCACGCCCTTGGCGATGCAGTGCCCGTGGCCGCGGTGAGTGCTGGCGATAGTGTCGCGTTCGTCCAGGTTGAGGCACACGCCGACCGCCGACGCCTCCTCGCCCGCGTACAGGTGCACGAAGCCGGGGATCTCGCCGGTGGCGAACTCCTTGTGCACGCGTTCCTCGAACTCGCGGATCGTCCGCATCGTCCGGTACGCGGCCAGCAGCTGGTCCTTTGTCAGCGTGTCAGTCACATGTTCCTCCTCAAGAACGACGTTGATCGCGCGTCAGCAGGCCGAGCCGGGCGCTCGCCGCGAGCACCGCGGGCACGTCGACGCACCACGGCCCGTCGGTGCGCAGCGTGACGGCCGGCCGCGTCCCCCGCTCGAAGGTGAGCTCGCGCTCGCCGTCCACGGCGAGCACCCCCGATTCGGCCAGGACCGGATAGGCGGTTCCCGGCGCCATGCGCCTGATCTCCGCGACTCCCACCGGGACGACGAGGCCAGGCGCGATGGGAGCGACCACCTTCCGTTCGGGACAATGCTCTTTGATAAGCGCTGTCACACCAGCCTGCTGCGCGCGCGAGACCGGCGCCGCCTGGCCGAGGATGCTGGACAGCCCGATCGCGTCGGGCTCGGCGAACGCGCAGAACAGCTGCGTCAGCGTCGCCGGCTCCCACAGGGCGCGCGCCGCGACGTGGGCTTGCGTCGATACCGCGATGTCCACGAGCGCCGTCTCCACGCGCTCGCCCGCCCGGACCTCGAGCACCTTGACACGGGTCAGCGCGTCGGCGCGCGGCACGGCGCCGGTCGCCACCAGCCCCGCCGCGAGGCCCGCGATCGTCGCCTCCCGCACCACAGGGAACGCGTTGTTCGTCCCGGTCGACACCGGCAGCAGCGGCACGGCGCCGACCGCCGCGGCGGCGACCCGCGCGGTGCCGTCCCCGCCCAGGCAGACGATCACCCGGGCACCGCAGGCGGCCATCCGCGTGACCGCGGCCGCCGTGTCCGCGGCGGTCTGCCTGATCGGCAGCCCGTCCAGGAACTCCACGTCCGGCCAGGGCGGATCGCCCGGCCGCCGCCGGCCCCGCGCCCGGAACACGGCGGCGGAGATCCCGCCGAGGTCGGTGCTCAGCAGCGCCCGGTGCACTCCCACCGCGCCGAACGCGGCCAGCATCCGGCAGATCATGCTGGCCTTCTCGGCGGTCGGGAACACCGTGGCCTGCGTCACCAGCCGCCGGATGTCGCGGCCCGACAGCGGGTTGGCCACGACCCCGACGATTCGCTTGCCCACGACAGCAGGGTGCGCGCTCCCACCGCGCGCCGGGAAGGTTGCGGCGAGGTTGCAAGCGGCCCGCTACGCTGACATCAGCGTGAGGTCGGCGACGGGAAGACACGATGACAATGCAGCCTGGGTGGGTACCGCCGGGCATCGACACGGGCAAGGCCAACATCGCCCGGGTCTACGACTGGTGGCTAGGCGGGGACCACAACTTCCGCGCCGACCAGGACGCCGCCCGCGCGATGATCGCGATCGAGCCCAACGCCAGGGGCATCGCCCGCGCGAACCGCGCTTTCCTCGGCCGGGCGGTCCGCTTCCTGGCCGCCGAGGCGGGCATCACGCAGTTCCTGGACATCGGCTCGGGCATCCCGACCGTGAACAACGTGCACCAAGTCGCCCGGGCCGCTGCCCCCGGCGCCCGCGTGCTCTACGCCGATGTCAACGACGTCGCCGTCGCGCACAGCCGGCTGCTCCTGGACGACGTCCCCGGCGCCGCCGTCATCCAGGCCGACCTGCGGGAGCCCGCCAAGATCCTGGCGGACCCGGAGACCCGGCGCCTGCTCGACTTCAGCCAGCCGGTCGCCGTGCTCCTGGTGGCGGTGCTCCACTTCCTCCCCGACGCCGATGAGCCGTACCAGATCGTCGCGAGCCTGCGCGACGCGCTCGCCCCGGGCAGCCGCCTGGTTGTCTCCCACGCCTGCCGGGACGCGCAACCCGACGCCGCCCTGGCCGCGACCGAGGCCGTATACCGCAGCAAGGTGGCGGCGCAGGGCCGGGCCAGGACCCGCGAGGAGATCGCCCGCTTCTTCGACGGGTTCACCCTCGTCGATCCCGGGCTCGTCTGGATGGCCCAGTGGCGCCCGGACAGCCCCGAGGACGTTCCGGAGCCCCCCGAGAAGTTCTGGTTCCTCGCCGGCGTCGGTCAGCTCGACGAGCTATAGGGCTGGCCCGCCACGGACGCCAATCCATCTTGGCCTCCGGTCCGTACTCCGTCAGGGAGAAATCTCTACCGGAGGGAGCACTACTCAATGAATCTCACTCGAAGAAGGTCCGTAGCGGCCCTCGCCGCGATCGCCACCGCCACCGGCGCGCTGCTGGCCGGAGGCGGCATCCTGGCGACGGCGGCGAACGCCTCGACCGCGAACACCGCGAACAACGGGAACACGTTCATCGGCCAGCTGCACCAGACCAAGGTGATCGCCTCGACCGTGCCGCAGAACGGAGACGTCAACCCCTACGGGGTAGCCGTGGTGCCGCGTACCACCGGCAACCTCAAGAGGAACGACGTCCTCGTCAGCAACTTCAACGACAAGGCCAACGTGCAGGGCACCGGCACCACGATCGTCCAGGTCAGCCCGCACGGTCACGTCTCGCTGTTCGCCCAGATCAGCGACCCCGCGTGCCCCGGCGGCGTCGGCCTCACCACCGCCCTGGTGGCGCTGCGCGGCGGCTGGGTGATCGTCGGCTCGCTGCCCACCCAGAACGGCGCCATTTCCGGATCAGGCTGCCTGATCGTCCTCGACAAGTGGGGCCACGTCCGGGAGACGATCACCGGCGACGGCATCGACGGCCCATGGGACATGACCGCCCTTGACCAGGGCAATGTCACCGACCTGTTCGTGACCAACGTGCTGGGCGGCATCCTCGGGCCGAAGAACCCCAACGGGGGCACGGTGCAGCGGCTGCTCATCACCAGCGGGCCGTGCCAGACGCCGCGCGTCCTGCAGAGCACGATGATCGGTTCGGGCTTCTCGGCGCGGACCGACCCCAACGCGCTGGTCATCGGTCCCACCGGCGTTGGCCTCGGCCAGAACGGCACCCTGTACGTCGCCGACACGCTGAACAGCAGGATCGCCGGGATCCCCAACGCGGTGTACCGCAACAAGGATGACGGCGACGGCTCCACCGTGTCGGCGGGCGGCAAGCTGAACGGCGAGCTTGGCCTGGCCATCGCGCCCAACGGCAACATCCTGACCGTCAACGGCGGCGATGGGAGAATGGTGGAGACCACGCCCGGCGGTCAGCAGGTGGCCTGGCAGACCGTGGACAACAACGCGGGCGGGGCGGGCAACCTGTTCGGCCTCGCGGTCAAGCCCGGCGCCGACGCCGTGTACTTCGTCGACGACTTCGGCATGGACAACAACCTGCAGCTTCTGTTTTAGCTAGCACAGCCGCCACCGTCCGTTCGGGAAAGTCTGTCTTTTTATCCCGAACGGACGGTGGCGTCTCATAGCTCGTACACGCTGACGTATCCCCGCTGGCATCCCGGTAACCGCGGCCGCCGCCGTGGCGCACCGGCGGCACTTGTCCGCTAGCCCAGCTGCTTCCTGTCCGGGTTAACCACGTACTCGGGAATGCGGTAGGACCCCCCGACCCGGATCGCCTCCATGTCACCAGCCGCCACAAGGCGGTACACGGTCTGCTTCGAGACCCGCATGATCGCCGCGACCTCGAAGACGGTCAGGAACCTTGTATTTGTCAGGGCAGGAGTGTTGCCGCTCACGGTGCCTCCTCGAACTGTCGTTGCCAGTTGCACGACAAATGCTGCTGCAAGTTGCACCGCGAAACATCGGTCAGCTGACGTATATCGAACGCCCACCCGCGCCCACCAGCCGCTCGGGAGCTGTCTAGGCCCCGATGGCGCCATCGGCGCAGGTCTTTAGCCCTTGGTGGCCCGTTAGCCTTGGCGGCCGTCGCCGTCGCTGTCGGGAACGGCCGGGAACGGGGTCGTCTCCTTGAACGGGACGGCGTCGAGGAACCCGGACAGCCCCACGCCCCGGTGCAGCCCGCTCTGGTTGTGCCTGTCGGCGAGGGAGTGCGCGATCAGCACCTGCTCCTGGTCGGCGGTCGCCTCGGTGAACGGCCGGTCCCATGGCCCGTGGGTCGCGAGACGCCTGAGCATGGCCAGCGGAAGCCAGAACGCCGTCGAGTTCGACACCGAACTCCACGACCATCCGCTTCCGTACTTCAACCTCGCGTGTTCCCTGATCGTCACCTGTCACGCGGTCATCGCTATAGTCGGCCATCGTTCCCCCCATGCGGGCGCCGCCTGCCCCAGGCGCGTCCTTAGCTGTAACCAACCGGGTCGATTGCGCGATCGACCACGCTAGAGCGGGTCGATTGCGCGATCGACCCGCGCCGTCACGACTCTTACGCCCCGTCTGCCCCCGTGTCGGGCAGCAGCGTGCCGACCAGCTGGCGCATCTGCGCGAGGTGAGTGGAGATGCTGTCCCGCTGCTTCGTGAGCTCGTCGTGCTCGCGCCGCACCTCGGCGAGGTCTCGCTCCGCGTCCGCCTTGGCCTCGGCGAAGAGCTTGTCGGCCGAGACCCTGGACTGGCTGACGATCTGCTCGGCCTGCTGTCTGGCCTCGGCGAGCGCCTGCCGCGCCCGCTCCTCGGCGTCCTTCCTCACCTGCTCCGCCCGCTCGTCCGCCGCGGCGGCCTTCTCGTCCGCGGCGGCGGCGCGCCGTTCCGCCTCGGCCACCAGCTGCCGCGTGGCGGCCTGCGCGGCGTCATGCCGCCGCGACTCCTCCCGCTCGGCCTCTTCGCGGCGCGCCGCGAGCTCGATCTCGAGGTCGGCTTCCGCCTGGGTGCGCAGCTTCTCGCTCTCCTCGAGCAGGCGCTGCTCGCGGATGCGTATCTCCTCGGCCTGCCGCTTGGCCGCGGTCACGACGTCATCCCGCTCCCGCTTCGCCGACGCCTTCAGCTGCGTTATCTCACGCTCGGCCGCCGCGCGCAGGCTGGCGATGTCCCGCTCGGCGGCCGCCCGCCGCGCGACGGCCTCGCGCTCGGCGGCGGCGCGGATGTTCGCCGCCTCGCGCTCGGCCGCCGAGATCACCTCGTCGGCCTTCTGCATGGACGCGATGCGCGCCGCGTCGGTCTCACGTTCGGCGACGCGGCGCAGCTCGTCCGTTTCCTGCCGGACCCCCGCGCGCACCCGCGCCGCCTCTTCCTCGGCGGCGACCCCCAGTCCCGAGGCGTACACCTGCGCGGCGTTCCGGATCTCGGCGGCGTCCGAGTCGGCAGCGCGGACGAACTCCGCGACCTGCTCCTGGGCAGCCCGCAGCAGCTCCTCGATGCGCGCGCTGGCCGGGCGCTCGAGCTCCCCGATCCGGTGGTGCGCCTCGGCGAGCTCCCGCTGTGCGGCCAGCGCCTCCCGCTGGAACCTGCGCAGCTCCGCGGTGAGCTGCGCGAGGTGCTCCTCGACGTGGTTGGGCGCGTTACCGTTCATTTACCCACCGATCGTAGCTGAGCGCGGCGCGGCGCACAGCCGGGCCGGTGACCGTCAGCTCGCGGGCGCGGCCGGCCCGGCGGCGAGGTATCGCAAGACCGCGAGCACCCGGCGGTTGCCAGTGTCACCGGGATACAGCCCGAGCTTGGCGAAGATCGAGTTGATGTGCTTGCTCACCGCGCTTTCCGTGATGACAAGGACCGCCGCGATCTCCGCGTTGGCACGGCCCTCGGCCATGAGCGCGAGCACGTCGCGTTCTCGCTGGGTCAGGGTCTCCAGCGGATCACCGCCCCTGCGCACGAGGAGCTGCGCGACCACTTCCGGATCGAGGGCGGTGCCGCCCGCGGCCACCCGGCGCAAGGCGTCGAGGAACTCGGCCACGTCGGCGACCCGGTCCTTGAGCAGGTAACCGACGCTGCTGGTGTTCGCCGACAGCAGGTCGGCGGCGTACCGCTCCTCCACGTACTGCGACAGCACGAGGATGGCGATCTCGGGCCACTGGCCGCGGATCACCAGCGCCGCCCGGATGCCCTCGTCGGTGTGCGTCGGGGGCATCCGGACGTCGGCGATCACGAGGTCGGGCCGTTCCCGCTCCACGGCGGCGAGCAGCGCGGTAGCGTCGCCCGCGGTCGCCGCCACCTCGAATCCGGCGCTTTCGAGCAGCTTGACCAGGCCCGCGAGCAGCAGCACCGAGTCCTCGCCGATCACCACCCGCAACCTCACGGGGTCCACGCTACGGCACCGCCCTTTCCGCGCGGGCTGTGCTGTCTCATCATGGCCCCGAGGATGGCACCGGCGGGCGGCCGGCGCATTGGGCCCCGATTCAGAATCCGGGGTGGAGATAGCTTCACCCCGGACGGTAAACCTCACGGGATGGGCACGCCGGTCCGGCGCGCATACGGTGGACCTCATGGCCACCCTGGTCGCCGACCGCGACGCACTCGCCCGGCGCCACCGCCGTGTTCCGTGGTCGTCGCGTTCCTGGAGCGAGGCGCTCTACCTGGCCGGGGGAATCCCGGCGCAGCTCGCCGCGCCGCTCATCGTCATCGCCGTGTTCTACGCGCTTGATCCTAGGCCCGTGCTGGTAGCGCTGCCGCTCAGCCTGGCGCTCGTGGCACTGGCCATGCCGCTGCTGACCCGGCTGCACCGTCACAGGCTGCGCACCGTGGCCGGAGTGACGATCCCGCCGCAGCCCGCGAGGCGGGACTGGCTGAGCGCGCGGGGCATCGCCGCCGCGGCCCGCTCGTCGGCGGTCTGGCGGCAGCTCCTCTACCACCTGCTCGTCGGCCCGGCGCTCGCCGTCGCCGCGGCGGCCGCGCTCGGCATGTGGCTGGCCGGCCTCTTGTGGGCGTTTTCCCTCGCGTACGCGAAGCTGCTGCCGGCGGAGACCATGCTCGCGCGCGGCACGTACCCGTCCCCGGCCGGCCACCTGCCGCGGCTGCTCGGCGTTCAACTGGACGTCTACCTGAGCCTCATCGGGGTTTTGCTGCTCTTCCTCGCGCCGTGGGTTACCGCCGGGATCCGGACGGCGGACATCGCCGGCGCTCAGGCGCTGCTCGGCCCGAGCCGCGCCGAGGAGCTGGAACACCGGGTAGAGCACCTAACCCAGACCCGGGCCGGCGTGGTCGACGCGGCCGACGCGGAGCGGCGCCGTCTGGAGCGCGACCTGCACGACGGCACGCAGCAGCGGCTGGTCTCCCTGGCGATGAACCTGGGCATGGCCAGGATCCAGGCCGCGACCGCCGAGGAAGCGCGCCGGGCCATCGCCGAAGCCCACGAGGAGGCCAAGGCGGCCCTCGCCGAGCTGCGGGACCTGATCCGCGGTTTGCACCCGGCGGTGCTCGAGGACCGCGGCCTGGACGCGGCGCTGTCCGGCGTGGCGGCCCGGATGCCGATCCCGGTCCGGCTGACCGTGGACCTGCCCCGGCGCCCGCCGCCGGTGATCGAGGCGGTCGCCTACTTCGTGGTCTCCGAGGGCCTGGCCAACATCGCCAAGCACGCCCAGGCCAGCCAGGCGGCGGTGTTCGTGCAGCGGGCCGGCGACCGGCTGCACGTCATCATCAGCGACGACGGCGTCGGCGGTGCCGACCCGGCCCGCGGCACCGGCCTGGCCGGGCTGGCACGGCGCGCCTCCTCCGTCGACGGCACGTTCGAGATCGTCAGCCCGCCCGGCGGGCCGACCCTGCTCACGGTGGACCTGCCATGCGTCCGGTAGCCGCTCCCCGCCCCCGGCCGAGGGGCCGCTGGGTCTGGGGCGTGTCCGGCGTGGTCACCCTCGGGCTGCTCGCGATCCCCGGCATACGGCTCATCGCCGGCGCCGGCACTCCTGTCGGCGGTCCGCCCCCGGTGAGCGCCGTGCCCACCCGGACGGTCACCATTACGCAGCCGGTCACCAGCCTGCGCGTGGAGAGCTACGGTGCGCAGATCCGGGTCACCGCCGCGCCCGTACGTCACGTCCAGGTCACCGAGGCGATCACGTTCGACCCGCCGGACGCCGGCGCGCCCGCCGTGACGCAGACGGTCTCCCGCGGCCGCCTCACCCTGACCGCGCCGGCGTGCGAGGTCTCGGATTGCACCGTCGGCTTCACCGTGACCGTGCCCCCTGACGTCACCGTCACCGCGGCGAGCGACGGCGGCCCGGTCACGCTTTCCGGGATCGCCGGGGCGAGCGTCGACTCCGCGGGCGGACCGGTGAGCGCCACGCGCATCCGCGGGCCGCTGACCGTGCAGACCGGCGACGGCGCGCTGACCCTGGACGGCGTCACCGGGCCGCTGCACGCCGACACCGGCGGCGGCCCGCTGCTGGCACAAGACGTCGCGGCGCCCGTGACCTCGGTCAGCACCGAAGGGGGCGATGCGGGCATCGGGTTCACCGGGGCCGCGGAGACCGTGACGGTCAGCACCGACGGCGGCGGGGCGCAGCTCGGATTCACCGCCGCGCCGCGGGCCGTGACGGTCAGCACCGACGGCGGCCCGGCCGTGCTCGCCGTGCCCGGCGGCCCCTACGCGCTGACCACCGACAGCGGCGGCGGGCCGCAGCTCATCGGAATCTCCGCCGACCCGACCGCACCCCGCGCCATCACCGTCACCAGCGGCGGCGGCCCGCTGCAGATCGAGCCCGCCCCGGCCTACGTCAAGTCGCCGCTGCTCCCGCCCGCGCTGGGCAAGTCCGCGACGGGCAAGCCCGCGCTCGGCAAACCCCAGTCCGCGCTGCCCGGCGCTAAGCCTACGGCGGCCAATCCGCAGAAAGCATCGGCCAGCTCCTAGCCCACGGCGGCCGCCTCGGTCACGTGGCGCAGCAGCAGGGCCGTGGTGACCGGGCCGACACCGCCGGGCACCGGCGTCAGCGCCGCGGCGACCTCGGCCACAGCCGGGTCCACGTCGCCGGCCAGCCCGCCGCCGGCGGTGGCGTTGGTGCCGACGTCGATCACCGTGGCGCTGGGGGAGACGTGCGGCGGGCCGATCAGGCCGGTGCGGCCAGCGGCCACCACCAGGACGTCGGCCTGCCGGGTGATCGCCGCCAGGTCAGGGGTACGGGAGTGGCAGATGGTGACGGTCGCGTGCCGGTCGAGCAGCAGGTGGGCGACCGGCTTGCCGACCACCACCGAACGTCCCACGATGACCGCGTGCCTGCCAGGCAGCTCCACCTGGTAGTGGTCGAGCAAGGCGAGCACCGCCGCCGCGGTCGCCGGGGCGAACGCGGGCAGCCCGGCCATCAGCCGGCCGAGCGACTCCGGGCTGGCGCCGTCCACGTCTTTGCCCGGCGGGATCACTTCCGCCAGGGCCGCGAGCGACGCCCCGTCGGGCAGCGGCGTCTGCAGGACGACGCCGTGCACCTCGGGATCGTCGGCGAGCTGGGCGAGCGTCGCGGCGATCCCGTTCACGGTGGTCGTGCGCAGCACGTCGCAGGCGATGCCCTCCCTGGCCGCCGCGTTCGCGATCGAGCGGACGTACCAGGCGCTCGCCTCGTCATCGGTCGCGGTGACCACCGCCAGCCGGGGCTGCCGGCCGACGGCGGTGAGCTCGGCCGCCTGGGCGGCCGCCACGGCGCGGATCGCGCTCGCGAGTTCCCTGCCGCTCAGCGCGTTCAATGGGAGATCTCCTCGCGGACCGCGGCGATCAGGCGGTTCGCCCGGTCGGCCACGCCGTCCGCGAGCGCCGCGGTGCGGGTCAGCTCCTCGATCAGGGCCGGGTCCTTGATGCCGCCGAGGTTAGCCTCGATGTTCACCTGCGCGGTGACCGCCGCCGCGCCGATAGCGGCGGCGGCCGCCGCGATGTCCGAGATCACGTTCCTGTTAGCGGCCGCCAGCAGGTCCTCGGCCAGGCCCGCGAGCCGGACCGCCGCGGCCATCAGGTCGGCGGGCGGCCGGGCGGCGCCGCCCAGGGCCTCGGCGATGGCATCCGACCTGGCGGCCTTCTGCTCGGGGCTGTCCTTGGGGAGCTGGTAGGCGCTCACGACCTTCTCGAACGCGGCCGAGTCCGCCTCGGCGAGGTCAAGCGCCTCGTCCGCCAGGCCGTCGGCCGCCGCCCGGACCCGGCCGACCACTTCGGCGTCGTTTCGCGGGCCGTCGCTGAACCTGGCCACCATCGCCAGCAGCGCGGCGGCCTGCGCGGCGTGCAGCGCGCCGGCCGCACCGCCGCCCGGCGCGGCGCTGCGAGCCGCCAGCCGGGTGAGAAAGCTAGCGATCGTCTCGTCGCGCATGACGTGAGGCTACCAAGATGGCCGCCGGTGCGTCGGCCTTCACGTCAGTGGCCCGGTGTCATCCTCGGCGGAATCTGTGATGTCAAAAAGACGCCGGGCGACGTGCATCAATTCTAGTCGTAGTGTCTCGTCGTCGAGGTCGGCCACGAGTGGGTGGACCACCGTGGCGCCGATCGTGGCTCCCATGATCGCCATCCGGACCTTCGCTTCGGTGCCGGGGGCGCCTAGCAGGAGCCCGTAGATACGCTCCATCACGTCCTGCAGCGGTGGATGCTCGGCGAGGACCCGCACCATGACCGGGTCGTTCTGGAGCGCGCGCACCCAGCGGCGGCGCTTGACCGCCATGCCGATTACCTGGGCAAGCAGCATCTGCCGCGCCCGCTCGGCAGATGGCTGGGCCTCGGCGGCCTCGAGGGCAGCCTCCAGCTTCGCGAACTCAGTCTCGGCCACCGCGAGCACGATCGCGTTCTTCGTCTTGAACTGGTGGTAAACCGCCGCCTTCGTCACGCCCATGGCATCAGCGATCATCTGCAGCGAGGTCCCGCTGACGCCATGCTCGGCGAACAGGTCAAGCGCGGCGGCGAGGACCCGGGCCTGCGCGGCGCTGCGGCGGATCGACTGCAGGCGCGGTAGCGCCATGCGCTGGTCAGCAACCACACGCTCAGGATAGTTGCCGCGCAGCCTTGACTTTGCTAGCCGGTCGGCTACTCTACTGCAAAGTAGCCGACCGGCTAGTAGCGGCGGAGGCCACGGCGTCCGCCTGCCCATCAGGCCTGCGGGAGGGCGCGAGAGACCGATGAGACTATCCGCGCAATCGGTAAGCCTGTGGCTTGCGCTCGGCTTCGGGGCGGTCCTCCTCGTCGCCTTCTTGTTGTTCCCGGGCTTTTTCCCGCCTATGTCGCCCGAGATGACGGCCCAGCAGGTCGCCGCCTTCTATAGCCGCAACGAGGCCATGATCCGTTTCAGCATGGTCACCTTCAACCTCTGCGGCATCATGCTGATGCCGATGTTCATGGTGATCGTCTATCAGATGAAGCGGATGGCGACGCCCAGTCAGGTGCTCGCCTATGGCTATCTCAGCGCGGCGGCGAGCGGCGCGACACTCTTCGCTATCGCAGATCTCTTCTGGCTCGTCGCGGCGTTCCGGCCGGATCGTGACCCGCAGCTCATCATGCTCCTGAACGACCTGGCCTGGATCACGTTCACGGCGCCAGTCGGCATGATCATCGCGCAGAACGTCTGCCTCGCGCTGGCGGTCTATCTCGACGCGCAGCCCCGGCCGGTTTTCCCGCGCTGGGTCGCGCCGTTCAGCATTCTCACGGCGCTGGCGATGGCGCCGGCCGCCTGCGCGGCGGTCTTCAGGACCGGTCCCCTCGCCTGGAACGGCGTCGTATCCTTCTGGCTCCGGATCGGTGCCTACAGCCTGTTCATCGTTGTCATGTTCTTCGTCTTGCGGGCGGCGATCAAGCGGCAGGACCTGGAAGAAAGCACGTCGCCGGGCGAAAAGTCGCAGGCGGAAAGTGTGGCGCAGTGACGCCCGCTTCCCCGGCACCGGCGTCAGCTGCCGTCGGCGTCGGCGCCGGACGCTACCGGCGAGACAGCAAGCTGGACTTGTGGATTTGCTGGTGGATCTTTCCGGTTTTCTACACTCTCTTCGGGCTGATTTTCGTTCCGCTCACGCGGGTGATGCCGCCGCCGAGACCGAGCCTGACGACCAGCCAGATCGTCGCGTTCTTTCATGCCCACTCGCTGACGATCCAGATCGGTTTCGTTCTGCTGATGATCGTCATCGGGGGCGGGTCCATAGCGAACGGGCTGGTCGCCTTCCAGATGAAGCGGATGTCGGTGAGTCCGGTCTTTGCCTACGCGTACATCGCGACGCTGGCCGTCGGCGCGATTCCGGGTTGTCTTTTCGCAGCCTTTTCGTTCCTCACGGCAACGTTCCGCCCGGATCGTGACCCGCACCTCGTCGCACTTCTTTATGACGTCGGGTTGCTGACGTTCGTCGGCTCCCTGGGCTGCTTCGCGACCAATTACCTGGTCCTGGCGGTGGCGATATTCCTGGACAAGAACAAGATTTTTCCCACCTGGTTTGCGTACGTGTCGATCTGGCAGATCGTCACGGAACTGCTCGCCGCCCCGGTGTTCATATTCAAGCAGGGGCCGTTCGCCTGGAACGGTGCGATCAGCTTCTATGAAGGGACCGCTCTCTTCGGCGTCTACGCCGCGTGCTTGATCATGCTGCTCCGAAAGGCGATCGAGCAACAATCCCCGGATGAGCGGGTTCGGGACTGACCGGGCACCGGAAAGCAAGAAAGCAGGAATAGCTATGACCCGCAGCCCCGGTAAAGGCCGGGCAGTCCGGTGACAGACGCCGGGCATGCTACTCGGCGCAACGCGCCGCTCGCCGCGCCTTGTGACGGCGCCAGGCACGGGTTGAACCTGCCAGGTGACGTGAACATGTGGGTCTTCGTCATCGGAGACCTCGTCATATTCTCCGTCTACTTCATCGTTTTCATGGCGTATCGCGGCAGTGAACGAGCCCTCTTCCTGGAGTCGCAGCGGCATCTCAGCCTCGGCACCGGCGTTGTGAACACGCTCGTGCTGCTCGCGAGTTCGCGATTCGTCGCCCTGGCGGCTGCGGCGGCCCGGGCAGGTAACCCTGGCCGCGCCATGAGGCTCACCGTATGCTGCGGCCTTTGCGGGCTGCTGTTCCTGCTGATCAAAATCTACGAATGGTATTCCGCCGTCAGTCACGGGTTCACCGTGCAGCGCAACGACTTCTTCATGTTCTATTACACCCTGACCGGCGTGCACCTGTTTCACGTGCTGCTCGGCATGATCATTCTGGTGATCATGCGGCGAGAGCTCCGCGATCCGCGTCTCCGCCGGGTCAGCGTGGTCGAGGCCGGCGCCATTTACTGGCACATGGTAGATCTCCTGTGGGTTGTTATATTTGCCCTGGTATACGTGCTGAGGTGAGATGAGCACAACAATAGATAAGCGGATTACCCGGATATGGGTCTTCCTCTCCGCAATGACGATCCTCTCCTGGTCCCTGGGCAGCGCCCGCGGCGGCAAGGAATTCTCGCCAAGCGCCCTAGTTACCGTCGGAGTCGTCGCGATAGCCTTCGTGAAGGCACGCTTCATCATCCGGGACTTCATGGGAGTGCGCGCGGCGCCAAGGTGGCTCCGGCTCTGCACAGATATCTGGCTGGCCACTCTCACGACGGTAATTCTCGCGCTTTACCTGTTCTGAAAGCCCCATGGTGGCTCGGGGCGTGGTCAGCGTGGCGGAGCAGGGTTCGGGCAGGGCTCCGCGCAGACGCTACTCAACTGGACCGTCGGCCAGGACCGGCAGGATTACCGCGGACGGGTGTGCGGGATCGTGGAATACCTGCTGATCGGCGCAGGCCGGGCCGGGCGACCAGCTTCAGCGCGTGCAGCAAGAACACCGGCAGGCCCAGGAGCAGCACGGCGGGGTCGCTCACGGCGAGGATCGCCACGCCGGCGATCGGGGCCGCCGACAGCGGCCCGGCGACAAGCAGGTTCCTGACCGCGAGCCGGGCTGACATCGACCACAGGTCCACTGGAGGCATGCCCGGCTCGTCGGCCGCGAGCTGGAATACATAGCTCAGGGCGGCCAGGGTGATGAGCAGCGCGCCGCCGCCCAGGGCGAGCCCGGCTCTCCCGGCCAGCGTCGCCTCCCGGGCGAAGTGATGTATCTCGGCCAGGCCAAGCACGGCGGCGAGCATCGGGACTCCGGCGCCGAGCGTCGTCCGCACCGACCACCGGTCACGGAACTCGGCGATGAACTGGCGGATCACGCGGTCCTCCCCGTCGCGGCGCCACTGGTCCAGGGCCGCCGATGCGGCGCAGACCGCGGACGGCGCGGTGATCAGCGGCAGTGACGCCACGATCATCGCCAGGTTGAGGGCCAGGGTGTTGAACAGCGCGGTGAGCCCGGCCATGATCCTGGTCCCAAAGATGCCGCTGGTCATGGCGTCATCCCTTCGTGCCGGTGAGGGTGATTCCCTGGATGAACGTGCGCTGGGTGAAGAAGAACAAGATCACGATCGGGGCGGTCGCCGCGGTGGCGCCGGCCATCACCCACGCCCAGTTCGTCGTGTAGTCGCCGAGGATCAGCGCCAGGCCCAGCGACAGCGGGTAGGAGTTCTGGTTGCTGATGTAGACCAGCGGTCCCAGGTAGTCGTTCCAGCAGTAGATGAACTGGAAGAGGATCACGGTCGCCATGGCCGGCTTCGCCAGCGGCAGGATGACCCGCCTGTAGATGTAGAACTCGCTGGCCCCGTCGATGCGCGCGGCTTCCGACAGCGACTGCGGGATCGTCATGAAGAACTGGCGGAGCAGGAACGTGCTGAACACCGAGCTGCCGAAGAATGTCGGCACCTCCAGCGGCAGGTAACCGCCGATCCAGCCGAACCGCTTGTACATCACGAACAGCGGGATCAGCGTGCAGACGAACGGCAGGATCAGCGTCATCAGCATCACGTAGAAGACGGCGTCCCGGCCCGGCCATTTGAGCCGGGAGAAGCCGTAAGCGACCAGGCTGCTCGATATGCACACGCCGACGATGGTGATAGCGGCGTAAAGGAACGTGTTCCAGAAGAACCTGAAGTACGGCAATGCCGCGAACAGGTCCGGGTAGTTGGACCACAGGAACGGGTGCGGCCACCAGACGACAGGCAGTGTGAGCGCCTGCTGCGCCGTCTTGAAGGAGGTGCCGACCATCCATACCAGCGGCAGCGCGAACATGGCGGACAGCACGATCAGCACGCTGTGCTTACCGAGGCTGGCGCCGAGCCTGCGGAAGACCCGGCGCGACCCCAACGCCGGCCGCCGTTGCGGCGGCGCCCCGTTAGCCGAGGTCACCTGCGGAGATACGGTCTGCATGCTGGCTACCTCTGCTCGTTCTCGTAGTACACCCAGCGCCTCGACGTTTTCAGCAGCACCACGGTGATGATCAGGACCAGGATGAACAGCAGGAACGCCATCGCGGACGCGTAGCCGAGGTGCAGGTCGGTGAACGCTTGCTGGTAGTAGTACGTGACATAGAACATGGTCGAGCTGCCGGGGCTGCCGGGCGGGGACTCGATCACCTGCGCCTGAGTGAAGTACTGGATGGACAGCACCAGTGACAAGATCACGTTGAACAGGATGACCGGGCTGATCATCGGGATCGTCACCTTGCGCAGCCGCTGCCACGGCCCGGCGCCTTCCAGCAAGGCCACCTCGTACATCTCCTTGGGCACTCCCTGCAGCGCCGCCAGGTAGATCACCATCGGCTGGCCGAGGCCCCACAGCCCGAGCAGGATGAACGTCGGCTTGGACCACTCGATCGAGAAGAACCACGCCGGGCCGTTGATGTGCACGTCGGACAGCAGCGAGTTCACGATGCCGAACGACGGCTGGAAGATCCAGACGAAGATCAGCGACGAGGCCACCACAGGCACGATCGACGGGATGTAGAACAGGGTCCGGTAGACCGTCTGGCCGCGCACGTTCATGTTGAGCAGCAGCGCCAGCCCGAGCGCCGCCGCGGTGGAGAAGGGCACCTCGATGATCGTGTAGTAGAAGGTGTTGAACAGCGCGGTACGGAATGTCGCGTCGTGCAGCAGGCCGGAGTAGTTCGCCAGCCCCTTGAAGACCGGGTTCCCGATCCCGGTGAACGTCGTGAAGCTGTAGTACAGCGTCGCGAAGAACGGGTAGAGGTAGAACACGCAGAACCCGATGACCCACGGGCTGATGAACAGCAGTCCGAGCCGGGTTTGCCGCCACCGGATCAGCCTGGTTGGCGTGACCTTGCGTACTGCCGTGCTTGCCATCGCGTGTTTCTACCTCTACCTCGTCCGTCCGGTACTAGAGCGGGCTAGCTGCCGGCACCGCTGTTGGCCTGCTGGTCGATGTAGGTCAGCGCCTGCTGCCAGCTAGCTGACTTCTCGGCTATATTTTCGGAGGCGGTGGCCTCTGCGGTGAAGAACTCGGACTCGTGGGGGGTAAGCTTGGGCGTCACCGACAGCGGGCTCGACATCTGCTCGATGAACACGTTCAGCCACGGGTTAGCCTTGAGCCACGCCTGGAAGGCGGGCGCGGCCGCGCCGGCCGGCGAGGTCGGCATCCAGCCGCCCTTCGGGTAGAGCGACGTCATGAAGGACTCGTTGTTGTAGCCGGCCAGCCAGGCGATGAACTCGAATGCCTGCTGCGGATGCGCCGCACCTTTCGGGATGATGTTGTAGTTACCCTGCCCGAACGTGCTCGGGCCGCCGACCGTGTTGGGGAACGGGACGACGCCGAAGTTGCCGGCCATGGCCGGGTTCGTGACCGGGATGTTCTGCGCGCCTTCCCAGGGCCCGTCCATGGCGAACCCTTCCTTGCCGGCCACGAACGGGTCGTCATCGCCGCCCGCCACCCCGCCGTACGCGGTCGCCATGGCCGAGACGAGCGAGTACGGGTAGTTGTCGTAGGAGGCCAGGAACTTCGCCTCGGCCTGCGCGCCCGGGCAGCTGGCCAGGTCGTACTTGCCCGAGGAGTCGAAGCAGTTCACCGCGCCGAAGAAGCTGTCGAAGTACTCCATGCCCTGGTCGTAGCTCGGGTAGAAGCCGATCTGCTCGAGCTTGCTGCCGGAGATCTTCCACTCTTTCGCCTGGTCGGCGTAGAGCTCGGCCAGCGTGGTGGGCGGCGAGGAGATGCCGGCCGCCTTCAGCATGGACTTGTTGTAGTACAGCGCCCAGGAGTTCATGCCCATCGGCAGCGCGTACAGCGTGCCGTCGTACTCGCCGCCCTGCAGGGCGATCGGGTACAGCCACTTCTCCAGGCCGGAGTAGGTGCCGGTCAGGTACGGGGCCATCGACTGGATCGTGCCGTCCGCGGCGTACTCGCCGAGCACCGGGTTCCACTCGGTGAACACGTCCGGCGGGTCGCCGGCCGCGATCTCGGACAGCAGCTTTGCGTCCCCGGTCGCGCTCGGGATGCTGGACTCGGTGACGTGGATGCCCGGGTGAGTGGCGTTGAACTGGTTGACCATCTGGTTGAGCAGCGTCAGGGTGTTGCCCGACCACATGGTCTGCCAGTTGAGATCCACCACTCCTGACGACGATGAGGAGGTGCTGCTCGACGACGCGGCGGGGCCCCCGCAGGCCCCGAGGGCCAGCGCGGCGCACGCCGCGAGCATCGTGGGCACGGCGCTCCGGATCAGCCCGGCTCTTCGGCGGCGGGTGGTCTGTCCGGGGGCGTGCGGACTGATGCCGCGAAGTGCGTATATCTTTTCAATCACGAGATGCTTCCTTTCTCTGGGGTGTGCATCAAGTGCCTGCCGCGCGGGTCGTGCCGGACCCGCGCGGCAACTGGCTGGGACCCGCGCTCTCCCTGATGATCAGCTGAGGTTCGGGCCGTCGTGCGTGGGGCAGGGCATCCTTCCGCTCCATCAGTGCCAGGAGCATGGCGAAGCAGGCCCGGCCTAGTTCGGCGAAGTCCAGGCGCACCGTGGTGAGCGGTGGCGTCAGGAACTCAGCCACCGGCGTGTCGTCGAACCCGACGACACTGACATCCCCCGGGATGGCGCGCCCCGCCGCGTGCATGGCCCGCATCACCCCGAGGGCGAGGTCGTCATTGCCGCAGAGCACGGCGGTTACCTCCGGATCGGAGGCCAGCACCCGCCCGGCCTCGTAGCCGGACCGGGGAGTCCAGCCGCACTGCAGCGGAGCCGGTACCGGTGCTCCGGCCTCCTCCAGGGTCTCGCGCCACCCCGCCTGCCGCTGGCTGGTATGCGTAGAGGACGGAATGGCCAGATAGTGCACCGTCCGGTGGCCGAGGCCGAACAGGTATGCGGTCGCCTCGGCGGCGGCTTGCCTGTCGTCGATCCACACCCAGGGCTTGCCTTCGCCCTCGCCGCCGACCGGCGTCTCGACTATCCCCACCATGGGCACGCCCGCCGGGACGGCGGAAAGCGCATGCGTGCCTGCCCGGTCGAAGGCCACCACGATGAGCGCGCCGCCCTGCTCCATCGCCCGGTCGACGGCATCGGCCACGCCGGCCGGCTCCTCGGATTCGATCACCCGCACGCCCATCGCGAAATCCGCGGCGCGGGCGGCTTCCTCGATGCCCTGGAGGGCCGACCGCTGGCCGTACAGGGTCGTGTTCGATGTCAGCACCGTCACCGCCTGGACCGGCCCGCCGGCCAGCGCGCGGGCCGCGCGGTTCGGCCGGAAGCCGAGGCGGGTGATGGTCGCGAGTACGTGCTCGCGGGTGGAGCGCTTCACGCTCGGATGCCCGTTGATCACCCGCGAGACCGTCTGGTACGAGACGCCGGCCGCGGTGGCGACGTCGTAGATGCTGACGGCCCGGGCCTCGTCCGGAGGCCCCGCGCTTGTGTGAGCGGTCACATCCATGGCAGGATTGTGAGCGCTCACAAAAAGCATTGTCAAGGGCGCCGGCGTCACGATTTAACCACTCAGAAACGCCATGCTCCGCGATGCGCAGCGAGGAGGACCTAGTTGACCGCCGGAACTCAACCGCAGACAACCACCTTCGGCTGGTCGGACGATGCTATTGACCTTGCGATCGACGTAGATCCGATGGGTGTCGCGCGGCTGACCCGCCTCGCGGCCGGCCCGGGCCGGCGGCCGGGGATGCCGGGCCGCCGCGGCACCCGGACAGCCCGGCCGCGGCCGGGCTGCCGCTGGCGGACGTCGTCCTCGCGGGTGAGGGCCGGGCCTGGTCAGGACGGCGGTACTGCGAGTCCGTCGCCGGTCAGCGCATGCGCTACGCGGGGCACGAGGAGCGATCCGACGGGGACGGCTGGCGGCTGCTCCGGGTGGACCTCGCCGATCCGGTCACCGGGCTGCGAGCCGAGGTCTGCTACCGGATCCTGGCGGGCCAGGGGACCGTTCGGTCATGGGTCCGGCTGACGCACCATGGCACTGCTCCGGTGACGGTCGAGTCGGTGACCTCGTTCTTGTGCGGCGGTCTTTCCGGAGGTCTCGACGGCCCGGACGAGCTCAGCGACCTTGACATCCTCTGGAGCGAGAACGACTGGCTTGCCGAGGGGCGCTGGCAGCGCCGCGCGCTCCGTGCGGCCCTTCCTGACCTCAGCCGGCAAGCGCACGGCGCCGATCCACGCGGCAGGTTCGGCGTAACCAGCGCGGGCACCTGGTCCTCGGGCACGTACCTGCCGATGGGCGGGATCGTGAACCGCCGCACCGGCCACAGCTGGATCTGGCAAGTCGAGCACAACGGTGCGTGGCACTGGCAGGTAGGGGAGTGCGCGCGCCGCGAGACCGGACCCGAGAGCACCGCCGCGGTCGGGCATCGCGCCACGGCAGCTGCGCGGAGCGGGGCATACGTCGCGATCCTCGGGCCGACGGACGTCGAGCACCACTGGCATGTCACTCTGGCGCCGGGCGAGGAATTCACCACGGTCCCGGCCGCCGTCGCCGTCAGCGCCGGCGGGCCGGACGACACGCTGGGCCGGCTCACGGCTTACCGGCGCGCCATCCGGCGCCCGCACGCAGACCACCGGCTCCTGCCTGTCATCTTCAACGATTACATGAACACGCTGATGGGCGATCCGACGACGGAGCGGCTGCTGCCGCTGATCGCGGCGGCCGCCTCGGTGGGAGCAGAGTACTTCTGCGTAGACGCCGGCTGGTACATAGAGCCTGGCGAGAGCTGGTGGGACACCGTCGGCGAGTGGAAACCCTCGGCGAACCGATTTCCCGGCGGCATCGCCGAGGTGCTCGGCCGCATCAAGGCCGAAGGCATGGTCCCCGGGCTGTGGCTGGAACCCGAGGTGGTCGGCGTGCGCAGCCCTGTCGCCGGCCGGCTGCCGGCCGGGGCGTTCTTCACCCGGCACGGCCAGCGGGTGGTCGAGAACGGCCGCTACCACCTGGACCTGCGTCACCCCGCCGCCGTCAAGCACCTAGACGAGGTGATCGACTACGTGGTCGGCGACCTGGGCGCCGGCTACCTGAAGCTGGACTACAACATCAACGGCGGCCCGGGAACCGACACCGGCAACCAGAGCGCGGGGGCCGGCCTCCTGGCCCATAACCGCGCCCACCTAGAGTGGCTGGAGGCAGTGCTCGACAGGCACCCGGGACTGGTCATCGAGAACTGTGCCTCCGGCGGGCTGCGGATGGACTACGCCATGCTGTCCAGGCTCCAGCTTCAGTCAACCAGCGACCAGCAGGACTACCTCCGCTACCCGGCGATCACGGCGGCCGCCCCGGCCGCGGTCACCCCCGAGCAGGCAGCGGCCT
Organism: uncultured Actinomycetota bacterium; assembly: GCA_963771985.1. Classification (GTDB taxonomy): domain Bacteria; phylum Actinomycetota; class Actinomycetes; order Streptosporangiales; family Streptosporangiaceae; genus Trebonia. The sequence continues at coordinate 140,120 of CAVYVO010000003.1, forward strand.
GGGCTTACCCGCAGCCCGGCTTCAGCGACAGGGAGATCGTCTTCACACTGTGCGGCGCCCTGCTCGGCCGGGTCCACCTGTCCGGGCACATCGACCAGATGAGCGACACGCAGCGCCGGCTCGTGGCCGACGCCGTGGACGTCTACAAGCAGGTCCGGGCCGACCTGCCGGACGCGGTCCCGTTCTGGCCGCTTGGCCTTCCCCAGTGGACCGACTCCTGGCTGGCACTGGGGATGCGCACGCTGGCCGTCGCGTACCTCCTCGTGTGGCATCGAGGCCAGGTCCCCGGTCCGCAGGTCTCCGGGGCGCCCGTCCCCGGGACGCGGGCCGGAGCCGGGCCGGGCAGCCGCGCGGACACCGCGGATAGCGATCCGGCTGGGCTGGCGATCCCCGTGGCCCACCTGCGCGGCACGGCGGCCGTACCGGAAACCCTTTACCCCCGCACCGGACAGCCGTCGGTCAGCTGGGACGCGGGCCGCGGCGAGCTTACTGTCGCGCTGCCGGACACACCGGCCGCATGCCTGGTCCGCATCAAGCGGGAGACCATGCGTGACCGCGGACAGTAACGGAAACATCAGGCGCTATGCCGTCGTGGGGACCAGCGCCCGGGCGAGCATGTACGTCGGCGCCCTCGCCGGCGTCCACGCGCGGGACGGGGTGATCGTCGCCTGGTGTGATCCGAACGGCGTCCGGATGAGCTACTACGACGAGGTGCTGGCCGCGGCCGGGCTGCCGGCGCCCGCGCGCTACCAGCCCGGCGAATTCAACGCGCTGCTGGCGAAGGAGCGACCAGAACGCCGTCATCGTGACATCGCCGGACTATACGCATCCCCGGTACACCGCGGCTGCACTGGCCGCCGGGTGCGACGTGATCCTGGAGAAGCCGGTCGCCGCCGACGCGGCCGGCGCGCGGCTGCTCTCGGCCGCGGCGAGCGCCGCGGCGGATACCGGGCCGGCGAGCTGATCGTCACGTTCAACTACCGCTACTCACCGCGCAACAGCGCGCTGCGCCAGGTCATCGCCGACGGGACCATCGGCAACGTCACGTCCGTGCACTTCGAGTGGGTCCTCGACACGGTGCACGGCGCCGACTACTTCCGTCGGTGGCACCGGGAGAAGTCGGCCTCGGGCGGCCTCCTGGTCCACAAGGCGAGCCATCACTTCAACCTCGTCAACTGGTGGACCGGGGATACCCCCGTCTCCGTGTACGCGCGCGGCGCGCTGCGGTTCTACGGTGACGTGAACGCCAAGGAGCGCGGCCTGGGCGACCGTCCCGAACGCTCACACGGTGCCCCCGGCATGGCCGGCGACCCGTTCGCGCTCGACCTGGCCGCGGACGACCGGCTTCGCCGCCTGTACCTGGAGGCGGAAAAGGAAGACGGCTATCTCCGCGATCGGGACGTGTTCAGCCCCGGCATCACCATCGAGGACAACGCTGCCGTCCTCGTTACCTACGAATCCGGCGCGTTCTTGACCTACTCGCTGAACGCGCATTCGCCGTGGGAGGGATACCGCGTCTCGGTGAACGGCGACGCGGGCCGGGCCGAGCTGGAGGTCGTCGAGCGCGGCCACGTCCGCTCGGTAAGCGACGGCGGGATCAACGGACGCCCGGCCGTCGATCCCATGATGCCGGGCGAGAACCCGGAAACCGGGAACGACGTGCGGCCGGTCTCGGAACGACTGGTGGTGCAGCGTCACTGGGAGCCGGCGTACACGGTTCCCATCGTCCGCGGGCCGGGCGGTCACGGCGGCGGCGACGCGCGCCTGCTCAACGCGGTCTTCCGCCGCGACGGGGCGCCGGATCCGCTCGGCCAGCAGGCCGGCTACATCGACGGGCTCCGCAGCGTGTTGACCGGGCTGGCCGCGAACAGGTCGATCGCGACCGGCCGCGTCGTGAACGTCAGTGAGTTCGGTATCCCGCTCACTCGTGGTGCCACGGCGCTATGAACTCCTGACAAAATGATCGTGGCCCGGCGGGCGCCCCGGCCAGCCGATCAGCCCTTACCGCGTCAGCGAACGCCTCCGCCAGATCGGCATCCGTCCCGGACCGGCCCGCGCCGGTCCGGCGAGGGATGAGGCCGCGGACCGTGCTAGTCCTACCTCAGATCCGGGTGACCGTACGGTGGATCTTCTGTGCACGCCTGGCGACCATCGATATGGGTGACGGGAGTAGCCCGGCACCCCGGTCACTGGAGGCATCTCGATGAACGCGCCGGAGGGCAGCGTCGCTCGCTCGCAGCCTTTGGTGATGAGGATCCTGGTGCGGCCTTACGTCTATCGTCACCCCAGGGCCAGGGAAGGCGATGTGCTGGCCTTGATGGCCGAAGGCCGGTCCAACGGCGCGATCGCCGGGACTCTCGTGGTCTCGGAACGGGCCGTCGAGCCCGCAGAGCGGTCATATACGATCCGTCAGGCCACGGCGGGTCAGTCCTGATCTGCCCGCTAGGCGCCATTTGCCGTCACGAGATCTGCGCGGATATTCACGATGAATGCCGCCGTAGGCCGGGATACAGTGCGGCTATGACATCGTTTGGCGAGCGGTCCGCGGACGATCGACCGGAACTCGCGGATGTCGGCCGGCTGGCCCGCAAGCTGGTGGACCGGGCGGTCCGCACGGCGCGCACCGAGGATCAGCCGCTGCGCCGGGTGCTGCTCGACCACCTCGGGCCCGACGCGGCCACGCTGCCGACCGTCAGCGACACCTGTCCGCTGTATGAGCAGGTGAACCTCCAGGTTGGCCTGGACGCGTGGCTGGCGGAACCGGGGCACGAGCACGAGGCGATCGGCATCACCGGGATCGCCCAGATGCGGTTCAGCGACGTAACGATCGGCGACCTTATCCAGGCGGCCCCCGGCAGCATGTACAGCAACGCCGGGGTAGGCGCCCCGGTGGCCATGAACCTGCCCTGCGGGCCGGACGGGCAGACCCTGCCGTGCGTGAGCAACGGCATCTACCTGGTCCGCGACGGCGCCGAACGGCTCGCGATCATGTTCAGGCCGTCCGGCATGGGCGTGCGGCACACCGAGATGAACCTGCAGGTGATCGGGGCCAGCCTGCGCCGGGCCGAGATGGTGCTGCGGGAGATCCGGACGCTGGCGAACGAGCGCTCGGTGTTCCGCGGCCAGGTGATCAGCTTTGGCCCGGACCTGCTCGGTCCTGGCGTCGGCAGCACGCCGCTGTCTTTCCTGTCCAGGACGACGGTGACCAGGGATCAGCTCGTGCTGCCCGCCGAACTGCTCGCCGACATCGAGAGACAGGTCATCGGCGTCGCCGCCCACTCGCGGCGCCTGCTTGCCAGCGGCCAGCATCTCAAGCGCGGCATCCTGCTGTACGGCGCGCCCGGCACCGGCAAGACGCACACCGTGCGCTACCTGCTCGGCCTGCTTCCCCAGATGACCGTTATCGCCATCTCCGGCCGGGCCCTCGGCCGCATCCGCGAGGCCTGCTCGGTGGCGCGCACGCTGCAGCCGGCCATCGTCGTCGTGGAGGACGTAGACCTGATCGCCGAGGAGCGCACCGCGCGGCCCGGCGAGCATCCGCTCCTCTTCCAGCTCCTGAACGAGATGGAGGGCCTGAACTCGGTCGACGACATCACGTTCCTGCTCACCACCAACCGGGCCGACTTGCTTGAACCCGCCCTGGCCGCCCGGCCGGGGCGGGTCGACCTGGCCGCCGAGCTGCCACTGCCCGACGCGGACGCGCGGCGCGCGCTGCTCCGCCTCTACCAGGGGAGCCTGGTGCTTGACGGCGTCGACCTCGACGAGGTCGTCGAGCGCACCGAGGGGTCGACCGCGCCGTTCCTGCGCGAGCTGCTGCGCAAGGCGGCACTGCTCGCCGCCGAGGCGGACCTGGCCGCCCCGGCGGCGGCAACGGACGAAAACAGCCGTCCGGACGGCGCGATCCGGGTCACCGGCGCGCAGCTGTCCGCAGCGCTGGAGCAGCTGCTCGACAGCCGGGCTCAGCTGACCCGTGTCCTGCTCGGCGGACAGCCCAAGTAGTACGGTGAGATGGCCGCTGATCTCGGCCAGGTCGAACCAGAGTCGGCAGGACCAGCCCGCCGGACGCCATCATTACATTGCGGCATGCGGCTCGCCTTGAGTGATCACCATCCGCTCCCGGCGTTGCGCGGCGGCGTCAAGAGCCGCTCGAGATCTCTACCTCGATGGGCGAGGTCCGCCTCGAGGGCCGCTGGCAGGTGAGCCTCATGACAACGACTAGCTCCCGTTCGGCTGACCCGAAAATAGGTGCTTAGCCAGGCAGGCGGCAGCAGCCGACGGCGACGGTCGATCCGCCGTCGCTGCTTCGGGCGGGTGGGCTGGTCAGGCAGCCGCGGTCTGCCCGCCTCCTGGGGCGTCGCCGGTGTCCGGGCCGGGCCTGGGGGTGATGATGACGTCGTAGCCGAGGGCGTCGAGCTCGGCCAGGTGGTACCGGGTCTTGCGCCTGGCCTGGGCTTGCTTCTCGTAGTAGCCGGCACCGAGGTCCTGGTAGCGGGCGCCGGGGCTGGACAGGAGCTTGTGGTAGACCCTCAGCTGGGTGTTGCTGACGGCGACCTGGGCCTTGTCCTTGCCGATCCGGCGGGTCAGCCGCCGGTAGCGTGCTCCTTCCCGGGTCTGGGTGCGGCCGGCCGACACGGAGGTCTCGCCGGTGACCGCGCCGATGTAGCGGTTGCCTTTCTTGCGCTTGCCCCGGCCCTTGCGCTGGCCGGACTGGTGGTCCAGCGGGGCACGCCCGGCCCAGGAGACCAGGTGGCCCGGGGTGGCGAACCTGGTCATGTCGGGCCCGGTCTCCGCGAGGACGTCCTGTGCGGCGCGGCGCTGCCAGCCGGGCATCGACTCGGCCTGCTGCAGCTGCTCTTCCCACGGGGCGAGCAGTTCCTCGATGACGGCGCTGAGCCTGGCGATGTCGGAGTCCTGGGCGTCGATGCGGCGCAGCATGGCCTTCAGCAGGGCGGCGTGCTGCGCGGTGAAGAACTCGGTTCCTTCCAGGGCCTCCTCCAGCCGGGGGATCTTCGCGCGGGCGCGGCGGCGGGCCAGCTGCGCCAGTGCCCGGGGGCCGCGCTCGCCGGCGATGAGGTGGTCCATGATGTCGCGCCCGGACACGCCGTGCAGGTCCGCCAGCACGCCGGACAGCTTGATCCCCGCCGATTCCAGGAGCTTCTCCACGCGCTGCTTCTCCCGGGTCCGCTCCTCGGTCAGGTCACGGCGGTAGCGGGTGTGCAGCCGGATCACCCGGAACTCCGGGGTGGCCACGAAGCAGGACCGGACCGCGCCGCGCTCGAAGTTCTGCGCCAGCCACTGGGAGTCGGAGGTGTCCCGCTTGGGCCGGCCGGGCAGGTTCTTGACCTGGCGGGCGTCGGCCAGCACGCACTCGAAGCCCTCGGCCTCCAGCCGGCAGAGCACCGGCTTCCAGTAGTCCCCGGTGGCCTCCATCACCACTGCGGGCACCTGCCAGGACCGCAGCCAGTCCGCCAGCGCCAGCACCTGCCGCTTCGTGGTGCCGAACGCGCGGGTCTCCTGCATCCGGCGCAACGGGTTCCTATCCGACGCCACCCGGATCGTGGCCGCTATCCCGGCCTTGCCGATGTCGATGCCACATACCCTGTCCCGATACAGCGGCTCGTCAGTTACCTCTTCCACTGCGTCCCTCCCTCCCGCTTCAGGCGGATGCCCCTCAGGGCGGGTACCGCCCGGGGGCCGGAGGGCTAGCGGACAAGGCTGACCCGCGTGCTCGAAGCAACACTGAACGGCCCTTGAAGATCCCGGTCCCGGCGCCAGACTCTGTCACGGACTCAGCCGGGCCAAGCAAAAATAGGCGTCACGAGCGGTACCCCTGCCATTTTCACGCCGTACGGCGCGGGCAGCCAGCACGGATTACTCTGTCGCACATTTCTGGATGATAACGGAGCCCTGACGTCGCCCGCCCGCCGTATTTTCCTTATGAACGCGCCAAGCTCGAACTAACGAGGAAGATCCTTCGACCTATAGGCCGTAACATCCTTCACGTTATCGAAAACCGACGAGGAGCGGGACACCGGACGGCCGCTAGCGCACGATCGGGCCGTTACCTTCCAGTTATATGAGCCAGAGCCTCCCGTTCGATCCGAAACCTACGAGGAAGCAACCTCTCGCGTGGCCGTACTCCTCGGTTCGTCTGGGGTTCCTGGTTCCTCTGTGAGAGAGGATAGTAACTGAGCGTTCTGCGCCGGAAACGAATGGTCGTTGCGCGGCTACGGGACCCTAACGCTATTTCTGGCAGTTCGGGCACCAGAACCTGAGTCGTTCCTGCCCCGGCGGCCCCTGCTCGCCCCTCCTTATCGGAGTTCCGCAGCGTCGGCAGGGCCGACCCGCGCGCCCGTACACCCAGTTCTCCCGTCCCGGCCTGGTGTCCCCGGTGGTCACGTGCCCGAACCGTGCCTTGTTGGCGTCGAGCAGCCGGTGCCCGAGTGCTGCGAGGGCTTCCAGATCGTCGACTTCGCCGACACCGCGCCGGGGGTCGATGCCGCGAAGGAATAGCATTTCCGCGAGGTAGACGTTGCCGATTCCCGCCAGGTTGCGCTGGTCGAGCAGCGCCTCGCCGATCGGGCGTGCCGGGTCGCCGGCGAGCCGCCTGACCGCCTCGGCGGCGTCCCAGTCGGGGCCGAGCAGGTCAGGGCCGAGATGGCTGACGACCTCGTTTTCCCGCTCGGTAGTGAGGATCTCGGTGATGCCGAGCTGGTAGCCGACGGCCTGCCACTCGTCGTTGGCGAGCAGAAGCCGCACCTGATGGGCGTTCCGGTACGGCTCGCCGGCGCTGGCCGGCCGGATCCGCCAGGAGCCGTCCATCTTCAGGTGGGTGTGCACGGTCAGCCCGTTGCCGGTCCGGATCAGCAGATGCTTGCCCCGGGCGACGGCCTCGGTCACCGGCTGGCCCCGCAGATCGACCGTGGCGTACCTGGGCACCCGGAAGTCGCTGCGCGTCAGCACCCGCCCCGCGAGCGCTTCGTGCAGCCGACGGGCCGTGAACCAGAACGGTGTCACCTTCGGGCACGGCATCCAGGATGCCTCACGATCAGTACCTGCTGCCGCCGCCGTACCCGCCGCCGGCCGAATGCCGGCCGGTCCCGTTGTAGCCGTCGCGGCCCTTCTCGCGGCTGTCGCCGCGACCGCCGCTGCGACCGCCGCCGCCGTAGCCACCGGTGCTGTCGTACCCACTGGCGTCGTCATCCCCGGTGCCGTAGCCGCTGGTGTCATAGCTGCTGGTGTCGTAGCTGCCGGTGTCGTAGCTGCCGGTGTCGTAGCTGCCACTGTCGTGGCCCGCGGTGCCGTAGCCGTCGGTGCCATAGCCGCCAGTGCCATAGACGCTGGTGTCGTAGCTGCTGGTGTCGTAGCCGCCGCTGCCGTGGCTTCCGGTCCCGGAACTCCCGGCGCCGTAGCTGCCGCCACCGTAGCTCCCGGTACCCGCATCGCCGCCACCGTAGCTGCCGGTGCCGGAACCCGCGGCGCTGGCGCCGTAGCCGCTGGGGTGCTGCGACCGGCCGTACCGGTCCCCGTCCTCGTCCGCGCTGCCCCGCGACGGGTAGGACTGGCCGGGGTACGGGTACGACGCTGTGGTACCGCGGTCGTAGGGGGCGCGCGTGCCGCTGCCCGGCACGGCGCTGACTCCGCCGCCCGGCCCGTCGCTCGGCGGCAGCTGCGGCCGCTGCGCCGCCGACGGCGGGCGCGGCTGCTGGGCTGCCTGCGATCCTGTCTGCTGGCTGCCGTAGGCGGGGTAGCGTGCGGTCGGCGCCTGCGGGTCGGACGGGTACTGGCCGGTCACGCTGAACGTCTGGGTCTGCTCGGTCAGCGCCGCCTCGCGGCGGTCGGGCGGCACCTGAGGCCGCCGCGCCGCCCGGTAGGAACGCCCGTCGGTGTCGGTCAGCGCCGCCCGCGAGAACGCTTTGCTCGTGAGCGGGTCGTCGTCCGCGGCGCTGTCCCAGCCGCCGCCGCTCCTGGTGCCGCCGCCCCGGCTGGGTTCCCGCGTGTCCGGTATCCGCCGGTCCGGGACGTCACGGCCCCGCGCCGGCGCCGGCGTCGGCGCCGAGAGTGACGGGAAAGGACCTGTCCCCGGCACCTGAACCCGGCCCGTCACCCGCGGGTCCGGATAGCCGTTCGGGCCCACCCGGTCGATCCGCTCGGTCCGGTCCGCCCACTCGGGCTGCGCCGGCTGGCGGCCGGCGCTGGCCCCGCGAGAGCCGGCGGGCTGGAAGCTTGGCTGCGCCGCCGGGCCTGGCCGGCCGGCGCCGGGCGCGGCGGACGGACGTGCCGCGTTCGGGCCGGAGGATGCCCGGGGCATCGGTCCCGAGGACGCCCGGGCCATCGGGCCGGAGGATGCCCGGGCCATCGGGCCGGAGCCCGGACCCGCGGAGGCGGCCGCCAGGGGTCGCCCTTGAGTGCTCGGCGGTACGCTCGCGGACAGGTAACCGCTCTGTCCGGCCAGCCCCGGCGCCGGTCCGAGCCGCCCCGGCCCCGAGGCCGCGCCGGCCGGCCGGGTCGCGGGCCGGCTGTCCGCCGCCGGCAGCGGATCGGCGTCGGGAGCGCCGCCGGCAGGCGTCAGCGGCCGGTCGGACGCCACCGAAGCCCAGTAGTCCTCGTCGGACACGCCGTCGTCCGGCCAGATATCGTCGCCCTTGTCACGCCGCGACGTCAGGCGCTGCCGCCACGCTCCGGTGCTGCGCTCGGGCCGGTCGCCGCGCTCGGCCCGGTCGCCGCGCTCGGCCCGGTCGCCCCGGTCACGGCGCCTGCGCCCGCCGCCGCGTTCGCCGCTCGCTTCCTCTGGGACGTCGTAGCCGCCCGTCCCGTAGTCACCGCCGCCGTAGGAGCCGTCCTGCCCGTAGGCGTCGCGCTGCCCGTAGGCGTCGCGCTGGTAATCATCCCGGCCGTACCCGCCCGCCGGCCCCCGGGACCGCTGCGGCCCGCCGTCGTAGCCCTCGTAACCGCGGCCGACGTCCCGGCCGTCCCGCGGGTCGCGCCCGTCCCGCGGATCCCGCGCGTCCCGCGGATCCCGCGCGTCCCGCCCGCCGCTGTGGCGGCCACGGCCGCCGCCGGCGCGCTCGCCCGGCCCGGCACCAACGGCCCACCGGCCCTTGATGCCCTCGGGGGAGAAGTACTCGTCAGGGGACCAGTTGTCGTCGTCCTCCTGATAGTCGTCGGGCGCGTAGTCGTAGTCGTCGTACTCGGCGTCAGCGCGTCCGGCGTCGGCTCTGCTGCCACGCTTATCCGGTCGCGAAGACCGACGGCTCAAAAACGACATTCAACACCACCCGGCAGAGCACGGCCTTGCGGTGGCGCTAGCGAGGCGCGCGCGGCCATCTACGCACGCCTACCCCCGTTGTCGCGAGCACCCGGAACACCGGCACTGGTTCTATCGATTTTTACCAACGATGCGCGTCTGTGTCTGCCAGATCGCAAAGTTCGCCACTGATGGGGGCAAAAGGGGATACTTAGGACGGCAGGCCCACGGAACCTCAGGACGTCGCACTGACGGGCACACGCCCCCGCCCTATCGTCGCGGCGGCGATTGCCATCCACGCGGACTGCAGCGAGGTGCCTGTCGGCAGGTTCAGTACCGAGTTAAGAGCGTACACCGTGAACCGGTACCCGTGGCTGTGCGGTCCCGGGCACGGCGGGTCGTAGGCGGCGCGGCCCGCGCTATTGCGCGCCTGGCGGGCCCCCGGCGGCAGCAGCCCCTCCTGGATGTCCGAAGTCGCGGGCTTGATGTCGAAAACGATCCAGTAGACGTACGGCGTGATCGGCGCGCTCGCGTCGTCGAACACGAGCGCGATGCTCTTCGTGCCGGGCGGCGCGCCGGCCCAGCCGAGCGGCGGGCTGAGCGCCTTGGGCGACGCGCACGTGTACCGCTGCGGCAGCACGTCCTGTTCGAGCGCGCTGCTGCTGACGGTCATCACGCTCGGCGCGGAGATCGTCAGGTCGCCGCCGAACACCCCGCACCCGGCCAGCGGCACGGCGCAGCCGATCGCGGCCCCGGCGACGGCCGCCCGCCGCGCGAGACGCGCCAGTCGTCCGCGGCGCCCGCGGCGCGCCAGCCCCGTCCCGTCCACGTGTCACCTCCCGGTGCCCGATCTTAGGGCCTCAGGCCCCGGCGAGCGCCGCGACCGCCGCGACCAGTCGCTCTGGCGGGAGCGCGAACGCGAGCCGCACGTGCCGGGCGCCGCCGCCGTCGGCGCTCAGCAGCCTGCCCGGCACCACCGCGACACCGCGCCGCAGCGCGGACTGCGCGAACGCGCTCGACTCCCGCCCCTCAGGCAGCCGTGCCCAGATCGTCAGCCCGCCGGACGGCGCGGCCCACCCCCAGCCCGGCAGCCGCGACCGCAGCGCCACCGCCATCGCCTCGTACCGCGGCCAAAGCCAGTCCGCCCGCCACTTGACGATCTCATCGTGCCGCCCGCCGACCAGCGCCGCCACGATCCCCTGCTGGTAGGCGGTGCTGCCGAGGTCCGCGGCCGCCTTGGCCGCGGCCAGCCGCGCCGCGATCCCCGCGGGCGCCCGCACCCAGCCGGCGCGCAGCCCGCCCCAGTACAGCTTGGACAGCGAGCCGACGGTCACCAGGTTCGGCGCGTCCGGCTCATGAGCCGCCAGCGGGAACGGCGCGGGCGCGTCGGTCAGCGGCAGGTCCGCGAGCGTCATGTCATCGACGAACGTCACATCCGGATGCCTTCCGGCGAGCGAAACGAGCGCCTGCCTGTCCGCGGCCGCGATGGTGCGCCCGGTCGGGTTCTGATGCGTCGGGATGAGGCAGACCAGCGACGGGCTGTGCGCCGCGACGGCGGCGGCCAGGCGCGCGACGTCGCCCGGCGGCACACCGACGAGCCGGGCGCCCGCCTGGTGCAGCGCGTCGAGCATCCCGGGAAACGTGGGGTCCTCGGTGACGGCGGCCCGCCCGATCCCCGCCTCGGTGCGGATCAGCAGGTCAAGCGCCTGCTGCCCGCCGCTCGTGACCACCACCTGCTCCGGCGCGGTCGGCAGCCCGTGCCGCGCGGTCAGCATCTCCGCGACAGCGGCCCGCAGGTCCGGCAGCCCGTAGGGGTAGTAGCCGGTGCCCGCGGTCAGCGCCCGCCGCCGCGGCGCGCTCAGCACCGAGGCGGGGTCGTCGAGCGCCGCCGCCACCTGCGGCGCGCACTCCACCGCGGCCAGCGTCAGGTCGATGGCGTCCGACGCCTCGAGCATGCTGGTGAAGAAGCCGTTCGCCCGGTGCGCGGCGGCCGGGGTGGTGCGGTGCGGCACGATCCGGGTGCCCGAACCCTGGCGGCTTTCCGCCATCCCGTCATCGCGCAGCAGCTGGTAGGCCATCGCCACCGTGTTGCGGCTCACCGACAGGGCGGCCGCCAGCTCCCGTTCCGGCGGCAGCCGCGTCCCGGCCGGCAGCGCCCCCGTATCGGCCAGCCGCCCGACCCGCCCCGCCAGCAGGCGGTACAGCGGCCCGTCGGCCACCGACCAGCGGCCGAGCAGGTCGGCGAGGGCGGGACCGCCGATCCGGGCCGGGGCACCGTTAATTGGCACTGTCATGGCAATGCCAACAATGCCACGGCCGGGCGTCCCAGGGTGCTGGCGGTCGCCGCTGTGCCGTCCGCGCGAAGCCAACGGTCCGTTCGGGAAAATCTTTCCCATTAGTCCGAACGGAAGCGGCTGATTCCCTTGCCATACTTGCCTCGTGGGCGATGAGCTGGAACTGCCAGATGAGGTTTTCGGGTTCGGCAGCTGGCTGCTGTGGCTGGTCGCCACCCGGGCGACGGAGCTCGTGGACAAGGCCTACGAGACCGGCCCCGCCCGGCCGTCGCGGAAGTACGGGATGGCCGGCGGCCATCATGTCCCGACTCCGTCGCTGATCGCCTGGCTGCTGACGGCCGCGGAATCGGGTGTGCCCGTGGCGGATCTCGCCCGGCGCGATCCCGCGCTGGACGAGCGGCAGAAGGTGCTGCGCACGATGGTGAGTCGCGCGATCGCCGCCGAGCCGCAGGTGTTCAAGGACAGCTGGGTCCGCGATCTCGGGGCCGTGTGCGGGCTGAGCGACCCGGAGGTCAGCCTGCTGCTGGGCAGCCGGGGCGACGGCGCCTATCCGGTCGACCCGGCGGCGCTGGCCACGGCGATCGAGCGGACCCTGCGAGCCCGCGCGCAGGCGCGCGGCGGACCTGGCGGCGCGGCCGCGGCCACCCGGACCCTGCCCCGCGACATCGCCGCGTTCACGGGGCGGTCGGCGGAGCTTCGCGAGCTCATAACGGCGGCCGGCGCGGCGGCGGACTCCGGTCCGCTGCCGCGGATCTACTCGATCGGCGGCATGCCGGGCGTCGGGAAGACGGCGTTCGCGATCCACGCGGCCCATCTGCTCGCGCCGCGCTTCCCCGACGGCCAGATCTTCGTCTCGCTGCACGGCCACACGCCCGCGCAGCGCCCGGCCGACCCGGCGGACGCCCTGGCCAGCCTGCTCCTGACGGTCGGCGTCACGCCTGGTCAGATCCCGCCGGGCAGCGAGCCCCGGATGGCGCTGTGGCGCGACCAGCTCGCGGGCAAGCGGGTGCTGCTCGTGCTGGACGACGCGGCCGGCCACGACCAGGTCGCGCCGCTGCTGCCCGGCGAGTCGGCGTGCATGGTGCTGGTCACGAGCCGGCGGCGGCTGACCGCCCTGCCGGACGCGCACGCGATCAGCCTGGACACGCTGCCCGCGGATGAGGCGGCCGCGCTGTTCGTCCGGCTGGCCGGCCGCCCGGGGCTGTCCGCGCCAGACGCCGCGCCCGACGTCGCGGACCTCGTCCGGATGTGCGGGTACCTGCCGCTCGCGGTCGGCATGCTGGCCCGCCAGCTGCACCACCATCCGGCCTGGTCACCGGCGACCCTGGCCGCCGATCTCGCGGCCGCGCGGAGCCGGCTCAGCTTGATGACCGCGGAGAACCTGTCGGTGGCGGCCGCGTTCGGCCTGTCCTACGCGGGGCTCGCCGCCGGTCTCGCGGCGCTGTTCCGGCGGCTGGGGCTGTTCCCGGGCAGCGAGGTGGACGCCTGGGCGGCCGCCGCGCTCACGGACACGGACCCGGCGGAGGCCAGCCGGGGGCTCAACGCCCTGTACGACCACCACCTGCTGACCGAGCCGGCCCCGGGCCGTTTCCGGCTGCACGACCTGGTGCGCGAGTACGCCGCGGAGCTCGCCGCGACCGACCCGCCGGCCGGCCGGGACGCGGCGATGGGGCGCCTGACGGACTACTACCTGCGCGCGGCGCGGGCGGCCGGCCGCCGCGTGACCAGCGGCCGGCGCCGGCCGGTCCCCGTCCCGGCCGCCGCGGCCGCGGTCTTCGCGCCCGAGTTCGCCGCCGAGGACGCGGCCAGCCGCTGGCTGGAAGCCGAGCGGCTGAACCTCGACGCCGTGATCAGGCACGCCGCCGGCGACCACCCGGCGCACGCGGTCGCCATCATGGCGGCGATCCACCAGTTCCTCGCGCGCGGCTACGGCGACCAGGGGACGCGGCTGGCCCGCCGCGTGCTGGCCGGCGCGGCGAGCACCGGCGACCTCCGGCTGCAGGGCTGGGCGCTCATCGACCTGGCCGCCTTCCAGCGCGGCGGCGGGGATCTGCGGGCGGCGGCGGGGGCCGCGACGCAGGCGCTCGCGCTCTTCGGGAAGGCCGGCGAGCGGGCCGGAGAAGCCGACGCGCGCCTCCTGGTCGGCTGGCTGCGCTACCTGACCGACGACTACGCCGAGGCCGCCGACAGCCTTAACCGGGCGCTGGAGCTGTACCGCGGCCTCGATGACTCCCTCGGCGAGGCGGAGGCCCTCAGCCACCTCGGTTACCTGGGGTACCTCACGGACAACTACTCCGAAGCCGCCGCCAGCCTGGAGCGGGTGATCAAGATCTGCGCCGCGCACGACGACGTGGCCGGTGAGCGGGGCGCCCTGAACCAGCTCGCGCTCGTGCAGCAGGAGACCGGCGACCTGCCGGCCGCCGCGGCGAGCTTCGGCAAGGCGCTGAGCCTGAGCCTGGCGATGCGCGACCGTCACGGCGAGGCGGCCGTGCGGACCAACCTGGGACGCCTGCAGTGCGTGACCGGAGAAGCCGCCGCGGCGCTGGCGACGCTGACGGCGGCGCTGGAACTGCACCAGGAGGTCGGCAACCGGCTCGGCGAGGCCACCGCGCTCAACTACCTTGGGCTCGCGCGGCGGCTGACCGGCGATCCCGCCGCGGCCGTGGCCAGCCAGCGGCGGGCCATCGACCTGTACCGCGACTGCGGCAGCCGGCTCGGCGAGGCCAACGCCTGGCAGGAACTCGGCATGGCGCAGGCTGCCGCGGGGGAGCGGCCCGCGGCGTGGCTCAGCGAGGAGCGCGCGCTCGAGCTCTACCGCCAGATCGGGGAGACGGTCGGCCAGGCGGAGACGCTGAACAACATGGGCGATCTCCACCTGGCCGCCGACGACGGGCAGGCGGCCAGGGCCAGCTACGAGCGGGCCCTGGCGCTCGTCGCCGGCCTGACCGTGCCCGCGGAGCAGGCCCGCGCGCGGGACGGCATCGCGCGGGCCCGCGCGCTTGCCGCGAAATCGCGTACCTCCCCCGGCGGGGGCGGCGGGACCCCGCCTCCCCCGCCGCCCCCGCGCTTATCCCCGCCTGATCGTGACCGAGAACCGGACGGCTACGGACCTGATTCTCGCCGCGCCGAGGGGTGCGGAGCCATGGCCCGGCGGTTGCACTCAGTTGCGCTGTCGTAGGGTCGGATCTCGTGTCCAATCGTGAGCTGGTCGTTCTCGGCACGGCGAGCCAGGCGCCGACCCGGCGGCGCAACCACAACGGGTACTTCCTGCGGTGGGACGACGAGGGGCTGCTGTTCGACCCGGGGGAGGGAACACAGCGGCAGATGCTGTTCGCGGGCGTGACCGCGAGCCAGGTCACCCGGCTGTGCGTGACGCACTTTCACGGCGATCACTGCCTGGGGGTGCCGGGCGTGCTGCAGCGGATGGCGCTGGACCGGGTGACCCGCCCGGTGGAGGTGTATTACCCGGGGGAGAACGCGGAGGTGTTCGGGCGGCTGCGGCACGCGTCGCTGTTCCACGACACGCTGGACGTGCGCGAACACCCGGTGGCGGCGGACGGGGCGATCGCGGATGTGCCCGCCTTCCAGCTGGAGGCGCGGGCGCTGTCGCACCTCGTGCCGGCCGTCGGCTACCGGCTGGCCGAGCCGGACGGGCGGCGGATGCTCCCAGCGGAGCTGGCCGCCCGCGGCATCGCCGGGCCGGACATCGGCCGCCTGCGGCGCGAGGGACGGCTGGCGGCCGGCGGCCGGGTGGTGACGCTGGAAGAGGTCAGCGAGTTCCGGCGCGGGCAGCGGTTCGCGTTCGTCATGGACACCCGGCTGTGCGACGCCGCGTTCGCGCTGGCCGACGGGGCGGACATGCTGGTCTGCGAGGCCACCTTCGCCGACGCGGACGCACGGCTGGCACATGCCTACGGGCACCTGACGGCCGGGCAGGCGGGCCGGATCGCGAGCGAGGCCGGCGCCCGGCTGCTCGTGCTGACGCACTTCTCGCAGCGCTACGACACCGGGCCGTCGGGCCGGCTCCGCGACGACGCGGCGGCCGCGTTCGGCGGGGAGATCGTGGTGGCGAACGACCTCGACCGGATAGCCGTGCCGAGGCGTGTATGACCTCGGTACCGGGGATAGACATCCGGCTGCTTGACGGCGCCGGGGCGGCCTCGCTCGAAGACGACCTGCTCGCCCTCCACGAGGAGGTCTGCGGCCGCGACGGCGACGCCGGGTTCGCCAGGCGGCTACGGGTGTGGCGCCGTCAGCCGGGATTCGCGCTGGCGGTGGCCAGCCACGGCGGCTACCTGGTCGGCTACGCGGCGGGGATGGCGCTGCGGCCGTCCACCTCGTGGTGGAAGGACCTGACCACGCCGCTGCCGGCGGACGTCACCGCCGAACATCCCGGCCGCACCTTCGCGCTCACCCAGCTCCTGGTGCGCGCGTCGTGGCGGCGGCAGGGCATCGCCGCGGCCCTGCACGGCCTCCTGCTGGCGGGCCGTCCCGAGGAGCGGGCGACGCTGACCGTCGCGCCCGGCGCCACGGCGGCGCAGGCCGTCCTCCGGAAGTGGGGCTGGCGCAAGGTCGCGCGCGCCCGCGGCCCGGATCCGGCCGCGCCGGTCCTCGACGTTCTCGTCAAAGAGCTAGCCGCGGGCCCGCGCGGGAGGCCGTGAGCCCGCGGCCGGTACCTTCCGAACCTGCTGGCCTCAGCAGGTTGGCGTCGGCGTCGGCGCCGGTGTCTCTGGCGTCACACTGGCGACCCGCGCCACCGGCGACCGTGGCGCCGTCGGCTTCGCGGACGCTGACGCGCGTTCGCGCCGCGCGGCCGGGCTGCTCGCGGCGGTCCGCGATGGTGCCGCGGCTGCAGTGGTCGCCGTCGCTGGCGTGGGCGTGGGCGCGGGCGCCGCCGAACTGCCGGCGCCGTACATATCGGTGCCCGTTCCCTGGACCGCCCCCGGCTCGAGCCCGATGCCGCGCACCGTGGCCTGGTTGCCGAGCGTGTCGGTCAGCCTGATCGTGAAGGGGCCGGAGCCCGCGCCGGACTGGGCGATCCAGGCGTTGTAATTGGTGCGCGCGAGGTTCAGCCAGCCGCCGGAGGCGGTTTCCACCTGCACCGAGGCCAGCGCGTTCCCGGTGTTCATCACCACGAGGGCCAGCCAGTACTGCGACGACCCGTTCTTGACCACGAACGAGAGCGGCCCGGGGAGCGGCGGATCGGCGATGGTGCGATAGCTGACCGGGATGAGGCCCGCGGACAGCGGCGCGATCTGCGCGAACGCTGTCGCGCTCAGGTCGATGTGCCCGGTGGCGCACTCCGGGCACTGGTCGACCACCTTGACGCGGACCGACCCGTCCGGGCCGGTGACCTCCAGGTAGCTGCCGCACGGCGCGGCCGAGTCGTACTCAGACGGCGACAAGGCCACGTACAGGTTGTCGGGCGGCGGCCCTGGGTAGGAGCAGTTGCCGCCGCCGGATTGCAGCACATAATGCGTGGCGATCTGGCCGCTGCCGCCGGCCGCCGTCAGGACGGCCGCGCACGCGCGGCCGCTCGCCACCTGGTTCATGGCGACCGCGACCGCGATCACGGCGGCCACGATGGCGCCGCCGCCGATACCGAGCCGCAGCAACGTCCAGCGGCCTCTGGCGATGCGGTGACGGCCGGAAACCATGAGATACTTCGTGCCTAGTTGGCCGTGTGGCCGTACATGTAGGTCCGCGTGTGCTGCACGGCGCCAGGCTGGAGCACGATGCCGCTCACCGTGACCTGGTGATGGAGCTTGTCGGTGACCCGGATGGTGTACGGGCCGGGTCCGGCGCCCTGCTGCGCGATCCAGGCGTTCCAGTTGACGTGCGTGAGGTTCATCCAGTGCCCTGGCCCCGTTTTCACCTGGACGGAGGCCAGCGCGTTGCCGGTGTTGATCACGATGAGGGCCAGCCAGTACCGCGACGACCCGGGCTTCACCAGGAACGCGAGGGGTCCCGGGAGCGCCGGGTTCTTGATGGTGTAATACGAGACGTTGATGAGACCGGCCTTCAGCGGTGCCAGCCGGGCGAACGCCGGGAAGCTCAGGTCGATGTGCCCGGCCGCGCACTCCGGGCACTGGTCGATCACCTCGACGCGGACCTTGCCGTGCGGGCCGGTGACTTCCAGGTAGCTGCCGCACGACCCGGCGCTGTCGTATTCGGACGGCGACATCGCGACGAACAGCTGGTCAGCCGGCGGCCCCGGGTAGGAGCAGTTGCCGCCGCCGCTCCACAGCGTGTAGTGGGTGGCGATCTGGTGGCTGTGGCTGTCCGCCGACAGCGCGACCGCGCCGGCCCGGGCGGGTGCCGCCTGGCCGGTGCCGAGGGTGAGGGCGATGGCGGTCACGGCGGCCACGAGTGCACCGCCGGCCAGCCCGAGGAGGGTCAGGCGCGGTTTGCTGTAACGGTGACGACCGGAAGTCATGACCTGGGAGTCTAGGGATTCCCAGGCTGCCCGGTAGGCATATTCCGGTTATTTATAACAACTGCGTCACTTCAGGCCCGCGAGCGGTCAGGCCCGCGAGCGGTCAGGCCGCGCGGCGGACCTCGAGCCCGAGCCAGGCCCCGAGACCGGCGATCTCCTGATCGATCTCGGCGGCCATGCCGGGCGTGAACGGCACGTCCTGGTGGATCGCGTTGACCGCGAGCACGCCGCCCTTGCGGTCGGCCTTGGCGTCGACCTTGCCGACCAGCCGGTCGCCGAACAGCACCGGCAGCGCGAAGTAGCCCCACCGCCGGTTCGCGGCGGGCTTGTACATCTCCAGCTGGTACTCGAACTCGAAGAGTTCCTCCGCGCGGGTGCGGTCGTGCACGAGCCGGTCGAACGGCGAGAGCAGCGCCGCCCGGCCCTCGAACGGCTCGTCGAGGTACGACAGCTCGACCCGCCACTCGCCCCGGACGCCCTCGACGACCGCGGACTCGCCGGCCTCGCCGACGATGGCGGGCTCCATGGGCATCTCCGTGCCGCGCGGCCTCGCGATCCCGAGCGCGCGCAGCCGCCGCCAGTCCCGCTCCCGCGCGGCCTCTGCGGCGGGCATGACCGGGTCGTCCGGGTAAACCCGCTCGGCCAGGTCCCATAGCCGCTCGCGGCCCTTCCGCCCGGCGATCGCGACCTCCCCGCGCGAGACCATGAACTCCAGCAGCCTGGTGACGTTCTTGTCGTTGGTCCAGCCGGTGGAGACCCAGGGCCGTTCGCACGTGCGGGGCAACTCCCGCGAGGGGAGCGGCCCCGCTTCCCTGAGCCGGGCGAGTATGTCGCGGCGGCACCGGTCGTTGGCGAGCACCCAGTCGCGGTTGAACTCCTGCCATTCCCTGAGCTCGCCGGTCCCGGGCCATTCGGCCATCTCCGCCCGGTACAGCGCGATGTCCTCAGCCGGGCGCAGGAAGGCCCGGAGCTCGAT
Source organism: uncultured Actinomycetota bacterium (assembly GCA_963771985.1). GTDB lineage: Bacteria > Actinomycetota > Actinomycetes > Streptosporangiales > Streptosporangiaceae > Trebonia. The sequence goes on from CAVYVO010000003.1 coordinate 159,073, forward strand.
CAGCCGGTGATCGTCACCTGCCGCGCGCAGGTCGCCGGGCGAGTACGACGAGCCGAGCCGGCTCCACGCGACGAGGTCGGCGCTCGGGGCGATCGCGCTGGTCGGATCCAGCTGGAGCAGGGTGAGCCGGCGCGCCATCGACAGCAGGTCGGCGGGCCGTTGCCGCTGGAGCAGTTGCGCGCGCACAGCCACCCGCCGCGCGTCTTGGCGGCTGAGGCGATGGACCTTGGCCATGCCCAGAGCCTAGGCTCGAAAGCAGGGCTCATTCAAAGCAGGGTTCATCCAACGCAGGCAGGGACATCCGCATGACCGTAATCGACGTCGGCAAGCGCGAGACAGAGGACTACGCCGAGGCGGAGGCGCGGCTGCGGCGGGAACTCGCGGCCGTGTACCGGCTTGTCGCGCACTTCAAGATGACCGACCTGATCTACAACCACATTTCCGTCCGGCTGCCGGGTCCTGAGCACCGGTTCCTGCTCAACCCGTACGGCCTGCTCTATGAGGAGATCACCGCCTCCAGCCTGGTCATCGTCGGCCTGGACGGCGAACTGATCACCGACGGGCCGTGGCGGGTCAACCCGGCAGGCTTCGTGATCCACAGCGCGATCCACGAAAGCCGCGAGGACGCGCAGTGCGTGCTGCACACGCACAGCAAGGCCGGCTGCGCGGTCGCGGCGCAAGCCGGCGGCCTGCTCCCGCTCAACCAGATGTCCCTGGAGTTCTACAACCGGGTCGCCTACCACGACTACGAGGGCATCGCGCTGTCCAACGCGGAGAAGAAGCGCCTGGTCGCTGACCTGGGCGGCAAGCCGGTCATGATCCTTCGCAACCATGGCCTGCTCACGGTCGGGAAGACGCCAGGCCAGGCCTTCCTGCGGATGTTCTACCTGGAGCGTGCCTGTGCGATCCAGGTGGACGCGCTGGCCGGGGGAGCGCCGATCGTGACTCCGCCGCCGGAGGTGTGCGAGCGCACCGCGCGGCAGTTCGAGGGCGACCACAGCGGGGACGACTACGGGCTCGGCAGCACGCCGGACCTCGCCTGGGAGGCCATGCTGCGCCTGGTCGAGCGCGTCGCGCCGGACTACGCGAGCTGAGCGGCGCGAAGGTCGTCCTCGTCTCGCTGGCCGAGGACGAGAACGTGCTCCCGAAGTTCCGCGCCGCGCTCGGCGAGGGACTGGACGCCTGGGGAGCCGGCGCCGGCTTCGCGGCCGCGGTGCCGGCCGGCTCGGGCATCGCCGGGCTTGCCGTCGCGCCGCCGGTCCGGGTGACCGCGGCGCACGTCGCCGCGCTGCCGGACCTGCGGATCGTCGCGGCGGCGTCCGCCGGCTACGACCACATCGACGTGGCCGCGGTCGCGGCGGCGGGCGCGTGCGTCACGCATACCCCCGGATACTGCGACGTCGAGGTCGCCGACCACGCGATCGCCATGACGTGCGCCCTGCTGCGACGGCTGCACGCCGCGGACGTGATGGTCCGGGGCGGGGTCTGGTCCTCGCGCGCCGTGGGCGCCCGGCGGATCACCGGCTCGACGATCGGAGTAGTCGGCCTTGGCCGCATCGGCGCGCTGACGGCGCAGCGCGCGACGGCGCTCGGCATGCGGGTCCTCGCGTGGGCGCCGCGCACTCCGGAAAACCAGATCCGCGCCCTCGGCGCCATCCCCTGCGAGCCCCTGGCGGCCCTGCTCGCCGTGAGCGATGTCGTGACCCTGCATCTCCCGCTCACCCCGGAGACGAAGGGGATCATCGACGCCGACGCGCTCGCGGCGATGCGCCCCGGCTCCTACCTGGTCAACTGCGGTCGCGGTGAGCTCGTGGATCATTACGCCCTGCGCGAGGCCCTGGACGGCGGCCACCTCGCGGGCGCGGCGCTCGACGTCCTCGAACGCGGAACCGCCGCCGGAAGACCACGTGGCGTTCGCCTTGCCGAACACGATCATCACGCCGCACCTGGCCTGGCTCTCGCCGGAATCCGAGTTCGCCTCCTACGAGATGGCCGCCCGCGCGATCGCCGACGTCCTGGCAGGTCGCCCGCCGCGGCACCCGGTCCGGCGCTGACAGGTCCCAGCTGATTTCCGCTCAGGAGGTGAGCGTCGGCAGGTCGTGGCGGTCCGGGGTGACCCAGTGCTCCCGCGCCTCCGGGCTGCCGAGCAGTCCTGGCGAGTAGAAGTGGTCCAGCAAGCCGGGATCGAGCAGCCGCGGATTGCGCGCCAGGAACTCCTCGAACGTGCCGGCTGGCCAGCGCTGGCGGTGCACCGCCACGCACCGTACCCAGGATCTCGTGATCGTCTCATGGAACTTGGCCGCCTGGCCGTGCGCGGCCGCCATCTCCCGGATGGCCCCGGATACGGCTTCGGCTGCCTGGCCGGCGTCGTGTACGCCGAGATAGCGCCACGCGAGTTCCAGGTGCTGACGATGGCCGAAGCCCGCGCCGCGACCGAGGATCTCGTGCAGCACCCGCCGGTCTTCACCGTCCACGGTCCGAGCCTACCGGGTCGCCGGTGTTTATCCTCGTCCACTCAAATGACGACGGCGATGTTGTTTGCTTGATAATTGACAACATTGTTTGCACGGTGAAAGCGTGAAAAAGGCTGGTCCGACGCCGAACCGGCCCTGTCATGCGGAGGTGCGGCGTGCTCAAGGCGGAAGACAACGAGATCCTGACCAGGGTGGGGCCCGGGACGCTGATGGGCGCGCTGCTGCGTCGTTACTGGACGCCGGCCTGCCTGACGGCCGAGATTCCCGAGCCGGGCGGCGCGCCGGCCCGGGTGCGGCTGCTGGGGGAGAACCTGGTCGCGTTCCGGGACACGCGGGGGCGGGTCGGGCTGGTGCAGGAGAACTGCCCGCACCGGGGCGCGTCGCTGTATTTCGGCCGCAACGAGGACGCGGCGATCCGCTGCGTCTACCACGGGTGGGCGTTCGACGCGGACGGCCGGTGCGTGGACATGCCGAGTGAGCCGGTCCCGTTCTGCGAGAAGGTGCGGATGCGGGCCTACCCGGTGCACGAGTCCGGCGGGATCGTGTGGACCTATATGGGCCCCCGGGAGACGATGACGCCCTTCAGGGACTTCGGCACCGACGGGCTCGACGCCGGCGAGTTCATGGCGACGAAGCAGCACTCGACCTGCAACTGGGTGCAGGCGATGGAGGGCAACATCGACACGGCCCACATCTCCCACCTGCACCAGTGGGACGGCATCGACGACATCCCTGACGACGGCTCGGACAAGCCCGGTTACCCGTCCAACGCCATGTCGTGGAAGTTCTGGCGGCATGACCGGGCGCCGCGGCTGGAGGTGGAGGACACCTGGTACGGGTACCGGTACGCAGGCATCCGCACCACCCCCAACGGCCACACCCACGTGCGCATCACCGCCTATGCGGTGCCCTACTCGACGATGGTGGCGAGCATCCCGTTCAGCGTGGGCCACGGGATGTTCGTCCCGATCGACGACGAGAACTGCTGGCGCTACTTCACCGCCCCCAAGAACCGGAACCGGCTGAACCCCCGCAACCTCGGCGGCGCGAACCTGTTCTCCCTCGCCCCGTTCTCGACGCCGATATCGGCCTACACCGACGGCGTTGTCCCCCGCCGCTACACCGCCGAGAACGACTACCAGATGGACCGCGAGTCCCAGCGCAACGGGATCTTCAGCGGCGTCTCGGACTTCGTGAGCCAGGACCTGATGGTGACCGAGTCGATGGGCCCGGTCTACGACCGCACCCAGGAGCACCTCGGCTCCACCGACAGGGCCATCAGCCGGATGCGCCACATCCTGATCTCGGCGGCCAAGGGCCTGGCCGAGGGCAACGAACCGCCAGCCGTGGCCGCGGACCTGGACTTCCGGTCCATCCGCGGTGCCGAGAAGATCCTCGAGCCCGACGAGGACTGGCGCTCCCTCGGCACCGACGACGACCCGGTCGTCCAGGAGGCCCTCGGCGTGGAGCGGAGCCACATGCCTGCCGGTCGAGACGGGCGGCGGCCGTTACGCGTTTCGTCGTTTCGATTGCCCCATCTGACTGACGCGGCCTGGGTGCCGGATAGACACTGTCTGACAGGCCTAGTCGCGGGGGGGCCGATGAAGAACCGGTTGAACCGCTCTCGCAGTCAGACGCGCGGGAAGTGGCGCGCGCGCCGCCCACTGCGACTGGCGGCAGGGGCGGCCACTCTGGTCCTGCCGGTCGTGGTCGTGGTCGTGGCGAGCATGTCCGCGAGCGCCTCCCAGGCCAACTCGACCGTCCAGCCCAGTGCCGCCTGCACCGCCGGGGCGGCGTGCACCAAGGGCGCCTGGCAGGTCCTGCCGTTCCCGTCGCCGGTGCGGTCCATGTATTCGGTGCTCATGTACAACGGCAAGGTCCTGCTGGTCGCCGGGTCGGGCAACGACCCGACCGAGTTCGCCGCGGGCGTCTTCATGTCGGCGGTCTTCGACCCGTCCAAGGACACCTTCCAGGTGATCCGGACGCCGGATGACTTCTTCCGCTCCGGGGAGGTGCAGCTGCCCGACGGGAAGGTGCTCGTCCTCGGCGGCAACAAGGCCTACCCCGACGCGGCCGACAAGGAGAACTACGAAGGGCAGGACACCTCCTATCTCTTCAACCCGGCGACCGGCCGGTACCAGGAGGAGAACAACCTCAACGACGGTCACTGGGCCCCGTCGGCCACCGAGCTCGGCAACGGCGACGTGATCGCCTACGGCGGCCTGAGCGGCAACGGCGAGGGCAGCGTCACCACCGAGTACTTCAAGTACAACCCGTCCAGCCCGACCGACGGCCAGTGGCTGCCGGCGAGCCAGATCAGCGAGAGCTACGAGGGCTGGGGCCTGTACCCGGCCATGATCCTGACGAGCAGCGGCGAGCTGTTCTACACCGGCAGCCACGTGTTCGGCAATAACGAGACCCCGGTCGGGCCGGCGGGCACCCCGCGGGGCAAGGGCGGCGCCGGCTTCGTCGACATCCGCAACGTCCTGGACCCGGCCGTCACCACCCCGGTCACACCGGTCACCGGCCTGCAGGACACCCCGGGCGGACCGCCTGGGACGGACATGACCGACCAGTCGATGTCGGTGCTGCTGCCGCCGGCCCAGTCGCAGAAGGTGCTGCTGCTGGGCGGCGGGAACATCCTCTACACCAAGCCCGCCACCCGGCTCACCGACCTGATCGACCTTGCCTCGCCCGGTGCCCACTACACGCCGGGGCCGCTGATCCCGCGCGGCAAGCTGTCCAACGGCAAGCTCGAGCCCGCCTCCGAGGGCAAGATGTATGTCTCCACGGTGATCTTGCCGAACGGCCAGGTGCTCGAGACGGGCGGCGGCCTGATCGACCGCGAGGACCCGGTTTACGAGGCGTCGCTGTACAACCCGGGGACCGGCAAGTTCACCTCGGGGATGGCCACGGACCCGGTGCCGCGGACCTACCACTCGCAGTCGTTGCTGCTCCCGGACGGCCGGGTCATGTCGATCGGGAACAACCCCGGTAACGGCTCGTTCGACATGCGGATCTCGATCTACTCACCGCCCTACCTGTTCCACGGCGCCCGGCCGCGCATCACCAGCGTGGCGCACACGTACTGGACCTACGGCTCGACCCAGCAGATCACGGTGAACCAGAGGATCGTCTCCGCCGAGCTGATCCGCCCGGCCGCGGTAACCCGGTCCACCGACCCCAACCAGCGGTTCGTCGCGTTGCCGCTGACCGTTACTGGCAACCACATCGAGCTGTCCGTGACCAGCAATGACAACGTCGCGCCGCCCGGCTGGTACATGCTGTTCGTCGTGAACGCCAACGGCGTCCCGTCAGTCGCCAGGTGGGTCCACGTCAGCGACGTCGCCGCCAACCAATGAGAAGATCGCACGACGTCCCAGCGTCGGGCAGAAAAACGCTCCACGGGGGCGGATTCCACGCGAACGGCCGGGATTGTCTCACAATGCGGACTCTGTCTCGCGATCTGAGACGAAATCCCGCCGGCCGGGAGGCCGATTGCGCAATCGACCCGCTCTAGTGTGGTCGACTGCGCGATCGACCCGCCGCAGGTCCGGGCCGGCATAGTGCCCGAGCCCTCCACGAGCCGGGTCCGCTAAACGGCATTGGTTCTTGGCCAGCCTGCCGGCGCTGCCTGTGAGCGATCAGGCTAGCGTTGAACTTCATGACGCAGCGAATCCCGCTCGGCGAGACCGAACGGCGCATCTACCTGCTCAGCGCCTGGCGGGAGGCAGGCCTGTACACCGAGCAGGAGCGTGCCGCGCTGGCGCTCACCGACGCGATGACCCGGCTGTCCGAGACCCAGGACGTGCCCGACGTCGTTTACACGCAAGCGGCCGGCGCCTTCACCGCCGACCAGTACCGCGCCGTCGCCTGGGCGATCACCGTCATCAACGCCTTCAACCGGCTCAGCGTCACCAGCCGCAAGCCACCGCCACCAGAACCGCGGTAACAAAAGGAACGGAAACGCATGGCTCGGTCAAGGATATTGAGTTTCGCTGAGAAGCCCGTGCTGAGCGGGGACCTTGTGACGCTGAGGCCCGTGGCGGCCGCGGACGCGGCCGGGCTGTTCGCCATGGATGATGAGACGAGCCGGCTGACGGGGAGCCCCGGAAAGGAGGACGACCCCGACTGGACGCTGGAGAACCTGGAGCGGTGGTACGCGTCGCTGGCCCAGCATGACGACCGGATCGACCTGTCGATCATCGAGCGGGCAACCGGTGAGTGGGCCGGGGAGGTCGTGCTCAACGAGCTGAACGTCCGCAACGAGTCGTGCGGCTTCCGGATCGCGCTGCAGGGCCCGCGGTTCTACGGACGGGGGCTGGGGACAGAGGCGACCCGGCTGGTCATTGACTACGCGTTCGGCATGGTGGGCCTGCACCGGATGGAGCTTCAGGTGTACGACTTCAACCCGCGGGCCCGGCACGTGTACGAAAGGGCCGGCTTCGTCCACGAGGGAACCATGCGCGACGCCCTGCGCTGGGACGGGAAGTGGGTCGACTGCCACCTCATGGGGATGCTCGCCAGCGACTGGAAGCCGGCCTAGGCGCCACGACCCGCAGTGTCTCGCCGAACGGCGTCCCTGCCACGGCAATCCGTGCCCGACAGAGTCCTCTAGCTGTGTCCTTCGGGGCGTTATCCGCCCCGAAGGACACAGCTAAGCCGGGTCGGGCGGCGGGAGGTTCGCCGCTGTGGCCTGCGTGACGGAGGGTGTCCGCGTCAAGGCCCGCAGCCGGGTGCCAGCAGGCCGATTGCGCGATCGACCACAATAGAGCGGGTCGATTGCGCAATCGGCCTCCCGGGCGTCGGCATACGCGCGCCCGGCAGAGGAGAAGCAGGGGAGAATAGGTCGAGGTAGTTCCCGTGGACTGGAAAGCGCGTGCTGAGCGGCTCGCCGGCGAGGTGACCCATCCGGTGTCGCGGTGGCGGCCGATGGTCGCCGCCGTACCCCGCCACGTATTCGTGCCCCGCTGGTGGGCGTGGTCGCAAAGAGGCCCGCTGCTCTGGCACGGCACCTGGGAGCCGCGCGACGGGCCAGCCGACCCCGACGCCTGGCTAGACGCCGCCTACTCCGAAAAATCGCTGGTCACCCGGGTCGGGCCGCACCACGCCGACCACGCCGACCACGCAGGGCAAGCACAGCAGCAGACCGGGCGGCCCACCTCCTCCGCCACGATGCCGGGACTGGTGGTGCACATGTTCCGGCACGCCATGATCGGCGATGACATGCGGGTGCTAGACGTGGGCACCGGGTCGGGCTACGGGTGCGCGCTGCTGACCAAGCGGCTGGGGGAGCGGCGGGTCACGAGCATCGACATCGATGAGTACCTCACCGCCGTCGCCGCCGAACGACTCGACAGCATCGGCCTCCGCCCGCGCATCTTGACCAGCGACGCCACCGGACCGCTCCCCGGCACCTATGACCGGATCGTCGCTACGGTGGCGGTCCGCCCGGTCCCGGCCAGCTGGCTGGCCGCTCTCCGCCCCGGCGGGCGGCTCGTCACCACGATCACCGGGACCATGCTGATCATCACCGCCGACAAGACGCCGGACGGCGGCGCGGCCGGCCGCGCCGAGTGGGACCGCGCCGGGTTCATGCACACCCGTGCCGGCCTCGACTACGAGCCCGGCCTGGTCGAACGGTTCGGCGCCATCCGGGACGCCGAAGGCGACCAGGTGAGCACCGGCCGCTACCCGGTCGTCAACGTCACCATGGCGTGGGACCTGTACTCGGCCGTGGGCGTCGCCGTCCCCGGCGTCCAGCACCACTATCAGGAGGACGACGACGGCAGACGGACCGCCTGGATGCTGCACCCGGACGGGTCCTGGGCACGCGCCACCGCGGTCGGCGACGACCCGCCCGCCGTCCATCAGTCCGGCCCGCGGCACCTGTGGGACGCCGTGGACGACCTGCGGCACGCGTGGCTCCGTGACGGGTCGTTGCCCCCCTACGGGGCCAGCGTCACCATCGACCCGGACGGCACAATGCACTTCCAGCGCGGCAACTGGCAGGCGGTCATCGGCCCCGAGCCGGCGTGAGTCCCAGCGAGACGCCACCTTCCGTTCGGGATAAATACGGGCGCGGACGGATCAGTTCCGCGCGGGGCTGGCGGCGAGGTTCTCCGCGTGCGACTCCCACGCGAAAGCCAGGCGCTCGGCGGCGAGTTCGAGTGTGCCCGGCTGTTCGGCGAATGAGATCCGGACGAACTGCCGGTGCTGCCCGTCGGCGCACGCGGCCGAGCCCGCCATGACCGTGACGCCGTGCCGGGCGGCGGTCTGCGCGAAGGCGTCCGCGCTGCTCACCGGGAGTTCGGCCCACAGCGACAGCCCGGCGTCCGGCGGCTGGGCGCGCCAGGCGGGCAGGTGGGCGGCGATGAGCGCGGTGAGCAGGTCGCGCCGCTGGGTGAGCGCGCCGCGGTGCGCGCTGAGCCAGCTGTCGTCGATAGCGCCGAACAACTGGGCGGTGAGCGCCTGGCTGATCACCGAGGTGCCCAGGTTGAGGGCCGCCTTGCGCGCGACGAGCACGGACCGCAGCGGCTCGCCGGCCCGGATCCACCCGACGCGCAGGCCGCCCCACAGCACTTTGGCGGCCGAGCCGACCGCGATGACGCGGGTGCTCAGCGCGGCCAGCGGCGGGAGAGGCGGGAGAGGCGGGGGAGGCGGGGGAGGGGCGACAGCGGGCGCCGCGCCCAGCACGAGGTCGGCGAGCGCCAGGTCCTCGATGACGGTGACCCGGCCCGCGTCGGCGATCGCGGCGAACGCCTGGCGCCTGACCAGCGGCATGACCGCCCCGGACGGATTGTGGCCGGTGGGCATCAGGAAGGCGACGCCGCCGGGCGCGCGGCCCGCGCGCTCGATCGCGTTCGGGTCGGTGCCCGCCGCGTCCGACGGAACGGCGGAGAACGCGGCGCGGGTCCCCGCCAGCGCGCTCGCCAGCCCGGGATAGGTGGGACAGCTCGCCAGCATCCGGGTCGCCGGGAGCGTGCGGGCCAGCAGCCAGAGCGCTTCCTGCGCGCCCCCGGTGATGACGAGATCGTCCGGCTCGGTGGGCAGCCGCTGGTGCCGCGTCAGATGACGGGCGATCTCCGCGCGCAGCGCGGGCAGGCCGGCCGGGTCGAGACCATGCCCATCAAGGGATTGCCAGGCGGCGAGCGGGTCGGCGCGGGGCAGATGCCGCAGGTCGCCGGGCGCGGAGACGGACAGGTCGATCGTCTCGCGGTCTTCCGCCACCCGGCGCAGCAGCATGGTCGCGACGCTGCTGCCGGCCGGCCGGGCGGCCCAGGACGGGCGGCCGGCCACGTAGGTGCCCGCGCCCTGGCGCCGGGTGAGGACGCCGGCGGCCACGAGGTGGTCGAAGCAGGCCACGACCGTGCCGCGGGAGACGCCCACCAGGGCGGCGAGCGTCCGCTCGGCCGGCACCCGCGTGCCCTGCCGGAGCGTGCGCCGCTCGATCGCCTCGAGCAGCGCCGCCGCGAGCTTCTGGTGCCGAGGGCCGGGCCGACGCCGCCAGTCGCCGAACACCACCTCGGCCCACCACGAAAGATCCTGGTCCATTTCCCAATATTGGCACTGTCCGCCTCGGCGCGCGGTGCGGCAGGGTGGGAGGCATGGAACCGACCCACACCCTGGCCCGCCGCTTCTGGGCGGCCATCGAGCCCATCCACGCCGTCGTGTACTTCGCCCCGGAACCCGCCGAGGCCGCCCGCAAGGCGGGGCTGCGCGGCTTCTGGATGAGCTATTTCGCGAGCCGGGTCGCGCCGCTCGGCCCGGTGCCGCCCGAGGCTGTCGGGGCCATGGCCTACGGGTTCGCGCCCGCCATGGTCGCCCGCGCCATACCGGACGCGTGGACCTTCGCCGCCCCGTCAGCCGTTCTAGAGGCCCGGCTCACCAGCGCTCCGGAGGCGCTCAGGCACCACGTCGACCCGGCGCTCCTCGGCCCCGTCGGCGAGCTGTCCGGCCTGCTCTGGGAGGCCGTGGCGGGCTGCAAGTTCGACGGGCGGCCGCTGGCCGCGGCATGGTCGTGCGTGCCGCGCCCGGCCGATCCGCTCGCGGCGGTCTGGCTGGCGGCCACGATCTTGCGCGAGCACCGCGGCGACGGCCATGTCCTGGCCGGGGTGGCGTCCGGGCTGCGCGGGCTCGACGCCTCGCTCACGTTCGTGGCCACCGGGGCCATCACGCGCGCGCTGATCCAGCCGACCCGCGGCTGGAGCGACGAGGACTGGGATCAGTCGCTGCGGCGCCTGCAGGCGCGCGGCCTGCTCGACAGGGACGGGCGGCTGACCAAGACCGGCGGCGCGCTCCGCCGTGACGTCGAGGACCTGACCGACCGGCTCGCCGCCGGCCCGGTCGAGCGGCTGGGGGAGACCGGCGTCAAGCGGGCGATCGACCTGGCGACGCCGGTCAGCCGCAACCTCATGGACACGGGGGTCATCCCGGTGCCGAACCCGGTCGGCGCGCCCCGGCCGTGATACTCGGGCTGTTCCACGTCCGGCAGGCCGCCGGGCGCGATCGCGAGCCGCTCGCGCTGATGCTGGACCGGTGCTCCGCCGATACCCGGTACCGACGGTTCCACGGGCACCTCAGCGCGTTCCCCGAGCGGTACCTGACCGAGGCCCTGTCCGGCGTCCCCGTCCACTTCGCCCTGGTCGCGGCCGCCGACGACGGCACCGTGGTGGCGCTCGCGAGCTGCCGCACCGTGGCCGCCGGAGTCGCGGAGATCGGCATCCTCGTGGAGGACGCATGGCAGCGGCTCGGCATAGGCGGCTTCCTGCTGGCGGAAATCATCAGTCATGCCGAACGGGCCGGGCTTACTGCGGTGAAGGCACAGGTGCTGGCCGGCCAGGCGTGGATCACCCGGCTGCTCGCGGCCTACGGCCCGTGCGACATGGTGAGCTCCCGCGGGGTGCTCGACATAACGATGCGGCGGGCGACGCGCGGTTGTCCGGCCACCCGGCCCGCCGCCAAGCTGGCCTGAGTCAGGACGCCGCTCGCTGGCGCTCTTCGAGCGCCCGCCGGTACTCGGCCACCACGATGTCGTTCAGCTCCTGGACCGAGGTGTCCTTGGCGGCCTTGTCCAGCGTGATCTCGCCGTGCTGGAGCAGGTTCACCCGGTCGCAGATCTCCAGCACCTGGCCGTAGTTGTGCGCGATCATGATGATCGACACGTCGCCCCGCTGCTTCAGGTCGCGGACTAGGTCCAGGATGATCGCCGCCTCTTTCGCGCCCATCGCGGCGAGCGGCTCGTCCAGCAGCAGGATCTTCGCGGCGGAGTAGACGGCGCGGGCGATCGCGATCGCCTGCCGCTGCCCGCCGGACAGGCTGGCGACCGGAACATCCACCGACGGGATGTTGATTCCTATGCTGTCCAGGCTCTCGCGGGCGGCCTCGCGCATCGACCGGTTGTTCAGCAGCGGCCCGCGGACCTGCTCGCGTTTCAGGAACATGTTGTGGTACACGCTGAGCTGGTTGATCAGCGCGAGGTCCTGGTACACGGCGTCGATGCCCAGCGACCTGGCGTGATCCACGGACTTGAGCACCACTTCCTTGCCGTCGACGATCAGCCGACCGGAATCGGGCTGCTGGAAGCCGCAGATGATCTTGATGAGCGTCGACTTGCCCGCGCCGTTGTCGCCGAGCAGGCCGAGCACCTCGCCGCGGGCGAGATGCACGTTGATGTCGACGAGGGCGGTCACCGCGCCGAACCGCTTGCTGATGTGCTCGACGCGCAGCACGTCGCCGTCTGCGGCGGCCGTCCCTGACTCCGGCGACTGCGACGTCATAACTTTCTCCCTCTTTCTCGTACTCGCGCCAGCTGCACGTTCGCGATCATGGCGACGAGGATGGCGGCACCGAACACGATCTGGACCGCGTTCGCGTTGATCCCCTCGATGTCGAAGCCGTCGATCAGGGTGGCCAGCGCGATCGCGCCGAGGAAGGCGCCGAGGATGGTGCCCGATCCGCCGAGCATCGCGGTACCGCCGATGACGGCCGCGGTCACGCTGTAGAACATCGGCTGGTACCCGCCGGCCAGCGGGTCGATGGTGTTCGTGTAGAAGGCCACCTGGAGACCGACGAGCGCGCCGAGCACCCCGGTGATCATGAAGTTGCCGTACTTGATCCGGCCCACGTTGATGCCGGCCTCGCGCGCGCCGAGCTGGTTGCCGCCGGTGGAGACCGTGTACAGGCCCCACCGCGTCTGGGTCAGCACGACGTGGAAGATCGCGACAAGGATGACGGCCCAGATGATCTGGGACCACCCGTCGGTGCCGATGTATTTCCCGAGGTTGACGGTGGCCGACGGGATGTCCTTGGGTTCCGCGTGTGACAGGGTGAGCGCCAGCCCGGCCAGGATGAACCCGGTGCCGAGCGTGGTGATGAACGACGGCACCCCGAGCGTGACCGTGATGAAGCCGTTGATGAAGCCGACCACCAGCCCGAAGACCAGGCTGAGGATGATCGCCAGCAGGGCCGGCACGCCGTAGTAGACGTTCAGGAAGAACATCACGAACGGCGACAAGGTATAGATGAAGCCGACCGACAGGTCGATCTCGCCGCAGATCAGCAGCAGCACCTCGCCGATGGCGATGATGATGATCGGCGCCGCGATGGACGAGAGCAGGTCGATCGCGTTGGCCTGGGAGACGAAGCTGGAGGTGTCGTGCAGCCCGAAATACAGCAGCAGCGCGACCGCGACGACCAGGATCGTGGCCTCGCGTTGGCGGGCGAAGATGCCGAACCAGTGGCGCAGTATGTCGACGGGGCCATTACCAGGACCAGGACCCCCGCCTGGCTCACCGATCAGCCTGCCAGGCCCGCTCGGTCGTCTCGCTCACGTCCGCTCTCCTCGTCCGCTCAGCCGGATGCCGACGGCGGGTGACCGGCCTGCCCCGCAGGCACGGCCTCCCGTCGCCGGCTTCGTTGTCCCGCGCCCGAGGTCCGGGGGCGCGGCCATTTGTCAGGTGCTAGTGGTCGCGATCGGGTTCTGGATCGCGCCGGACGGCCGCGGTATGTACTTCTGCGCGGTCGACGAGCCCTGGTACCGGCTGGGCACGTTGTAGTTGCCAAGGTTGCTCTTGGTGATGAAGCTCAGGCCCGTGTCGGTGTCTGGCGGGACGAGCGTGCCGCCGGAGAGGTTGTACAGGTACAGGTACAGTGTCGGCAGGAAACCCTGCAGGTAGGGGTCCTGGTAGATGGTGAAATCGGTGAGTCCGGCACTGATGTTGGACAGCGTCAGCGGCTCGGTGTCGAAGCCCCCGTTGGGGACCGACACCCCGGCCTTCTTGAGCGACGCGGCGAGGAACGAGGTCGAGCCGGCGTCCACCGCGAACGCGCCCTTTATGGTCTTGTGCCCGAGCAGGTACGCTACCTCGTTTCCTTCCTCCAGGGCCGTGCTCGCGTTGGTCGCGATCTCGGAGACCGTGTAGCCGGCCGGCGTCAGCACCGAGGCGGCGCCGTCGTACCGGGGCTGGATGTTCGCCTGTCCCGGCGTGGCGATGAAGATCACGACGTCGCCCGGGGTGGGGACGACCTGCTTGATCCGCTCGCCCAGCTGCTGTCCCGACGTGTAAAGCGCCTGGCCGACGTAGCACAGCCGGTTGCAGCCGATGTCCGGCACGCCCGTGCTGCTGACGCTGCCGTCCGCGTTGTAGCTGAGCACGGGGATGCCCGCGCTCATCGCGTTCCCGACCGGGGTCGTGAACGACGTGGAGTTGACCAGCGTCGTCGCGATCCCGGCCGCCTTGGCCGACACCGCGGAGTCGATCGCGGAGACCATCTGCGAGGCGATCGAGTTCGTCGAGCCGGTCCACTTCGGCCCCGGCAGGCCGAACAGCGTGGCGCAGTCGGCCATCCCGTACTGGGTCGGCACAAAGAAGCTGTTCGTGGTCACGTGGTTGACGAACCAGAACTGCCATGACGGCGTCTTCGGGAACGGGTTGCTGCCAACTGCGGCCGACACCGCGCTGCTGCTGCTCGATGCGCTGCTCGACGAACTGCACGCGGCCAGCAGCGCCGACGCGGCCGCCGTCGCGCTGACCAGCCCGGTGCCGGCGAGTAGCTTCCGGCGGGTCGGGCCGTCTTTCATGTTGAGTTTCTCTATTGCTTCTTCGACCTTGGGGGCCACTTTGCCCATGCGGACCTCCGGGTTCAGCTGCTATGTCATGCGGCCGATGTGATCGTTCACATTGTCCTGCTTGTAGCGGACGCTAGATCACGAACGCCCGCACCGTCAATGGCTGTCAAACTATCGTGTCCGCATCGTTCATCGAAGAACTTGTGGCGCTGCTTTCCCGATAGCCACACAAATGTGACTGACCTGGTCATTTCCCCACACCTTCCCGCCCGGACCGGAGCAGGTCGGCGACGGCCGCGATGCCGGGCTCGATGGCGTGGCCGGCGACGTGGCCGAATCCCAGCACGAGCTGCGGCGGCCCGCCACGGCCGCCCGGAAGCCGCGCATCCCGTACAGGCCGACCAGGCGCTCGCGTGCGGCCGCGACCACGGCATCCTCGTCCGCGCCGGCGGGCAGGTGCGCCACGGCGTGGAATCCCGCGGCGAGCCCTGTCAGCCGGATGCCGGCCGCATGGCGGGCCAGCGCGGCGATGAGCGTCGCGCGGCGGCCGGCGTACACCGTCCGCATCCGGCGCAGGTGCCGGTCGTAGCGCCCGGACTCGAGCAGGCCCGCCAGCGCCAGCTGATCCAGGGTGGCCGACCCGCGGTCGCTGATCAGCTTCTCCGCCGCGACGGCGCCGGCCAGCGACGGGGGAGCGAGGACCCAGCCGAGCCGCACCGCCGGAGCGAGCGCCTTGCTGGCTGTGCCGATGGTGACGACGCGGTCGGGCGCGAGTCCTTGCAGCACGCCGACGGGCTCCCGGTCGTAGCGGAACTCGGAATCGTAATCGTCTTCGACGATGAACGCGTCGTTACGGCGTGCCCACTCCACCAGGGCGTGACGCCGGCGGGCGGCGAGCACGACCCCGGTCGGTGACTGGTGCGCCGGAGTGACGACAACGACCCGGGCGCCGCTGTCCTCGAGCGCCCTGACGTCTATCCCCAGGTCGTCCACTGGCACGTGGACCGCGCGCAGGCCCGTCGCCCCGGTGGCGCGAACGGTCTCGCTCGCCTCGGCGTCCCCGTATCCAGGGTCCTCGAAGGCGGCGCATTCCACCCCGGCCCGGGCGAGTGCCCGCAGCACCAGGATGACCCCCTGCGCGAATCCGGCGCACACGGTCAGCTGCCCGGGATCCGCGGCGGCGGCGCGGACGCGCCGCAGGTAGGCGGCGAGCACGCCGCGCAGGACCGCGCTGCCGCGCGGGTCGCCGTAGCCGAGATCGGCGGTGGCCGCGCACCGGCATGCCTCCCGCGTCGCCCAAACCCAGTCGCCGCGCGGAAAGCTCGCCAGGTCGGGGACTCCGACGCGGAAGTCCGCGATCAGCCGCGGCGCGAGCGCCGGGTCCCGCGCGGGCTCCGGCGGGGCCGCCCGCGCGCCCATCGCCACCCGGGTAGCCGAGCCGGTCCGGCTGGTCAGGTAGCCCTCGGACAGCAGCTGGCTGTAGCACTCCTGCACGAGGCCGCGCGAGATGCCCAGTTCACGGGCCAGCTCCCGGCCGCAACCGCCGCCGTTCCGCTCGCGGCGTTCCCGCGGCTGCCCGGCGGGGTCGGCCTCGGCGGCTCGGCGGCGGAGGCCGGCGCGCTGATGCTCGCCGCCCTGCCAGCCGCCCGCCGCGAGGGCAGGTCCGCCGCCACTATAACCGTCCGTGACTGCCGATTGCCCATCTAGCGCCATGATTCCGAAAGCATTTTTCCCGGCGTAAATAATTCATTCTATAGCATCGAAAGCTTTTCGCGATCATGGTCGGCCGCCCCGGAAGTCCGCAGCGAGGCGCGCGAAACGGTAACGCTCTGTAGCAGACTAGCCCGTTATGTCTATAATGTCCAAATTAGCGTGCCGCGAGCTCGCCGGCTAGGGGAGCCGGCGACCGGCCCGGCCGTATCCGTGGTCTCCGGGGGTCTGGCCTGCGTCGCACCAAGGGAACGCGTCGCACTAAGCGAACACGGCAGCGAGAATGTCCTTCATGGCACACGACACGAACAGGCCGCAAACCGTGGCGACCGCTCTCCGCTTTTCCCGGCATGCTGCCACTATGGTGGCGGCCGGGCGCGTGGCGCTCGGCGTCGCCGCGCTGACCTGGCCGTCGGTGCCGGGCCGCCCGTGGGTGGGCGCGTCGGCGGACGAGCTCGGCGCCCAGGTGTTCGGGCGCGCGCTCGGCGCGCGTGACCTCGCTCTCGGGCTCGGCGCGCTCACCGCGCTGCGGAAGGCGCCGCACCCGGGGCCCGGGCCCGATCCCGCCGGGTCCGATCCCGTCGGGTCAGGTACCGCGTCCGCCTGCGCCTGGCTCGCCGCGGGCGCGCTGGCCGACGCCCTGGACGCGGCGATCACCGCGGCGGCATGGCCGCGGCTCCCGCAGACCACCCGGTGGCTGGTCGCCGCGGCGGCGGGCGGCGCGGCGGTCGCGGGGGCGGCTGGGGCACTGGCCGTGCTGCTTGACGGGCCGTCCCGTCAGAACAGGACCGAGGAGGCCGACTTGTCGTAGGGGCGGATCTCCGCTGCCACGCGCCCCCTCCCAGCGTGTCGATCGCGCAATCGACACGCTCTAGTGTGGTCGATTGCGCAATCGGCCCAGAAGGGGCGCCCGCGTAGCCCAGAAGGGGCGCCCGCGCAGCCAGAAAGGGCGCCCGCGCAGCCAGAAAGGGCGCCCGCGCAGCCAGAAAGGGCGCCCGCGTGGTCAGGCGGTCCGGCCGTAGAACAGCTGCTGGGTGAGCTCGCTCAGCTTCATGCCCGGATGCTCTCCGTAGGTCAGCACGGAGTTGATCCGCGGGCGGGGCCCGCGGACCGGGGTGACCCGGTGCAGGGCGTGCTGGCCGCGGAAGACCGCGAGCGTGCCCGGGCTGGCGGGCAGCCGGACCACGCCCTCAGAACTGCCCTGCAGGATCTTCTGGACGCCCGGGTAGTTCTGATCGTGTCCCGTCCGCAGCCCGGGGCAGTACTCGAAGTGGCCGCCCGCTTCCGGCTGCTGGTACATCAGCGTGACGGAGAACTCGCTGTTGTCGAAGTGCCAGCCGAGCTCGTCGCCGTCGCTGAAGACCGCGATCTCCAGGGCGTCCAGCGGGTCGGCGCTGCGGTACAGCACGGGCTTGCCCAGGACGGCGGCGATGAACGCGGTGAGGTCATCGGACTCATACAGCCGCCGGACGGGCGCCCCGGCCGGGATCTGGTCGTAGGCGATGGCCTTCTTGGCCGAGCGCTGGAGCAGCGCGCGCGGGTGACCGGGGCCCGCGGAATCGCCGGGAGGCTCGAAATACACGGTGTGCGTCTGGTCGCTCACCCACGCCTCGCCGGTCAGCGCCGGCCAGGGCAAGCATGTCGCGCACAGCGCCCGGGGTGAGGAACCCGGCGAGCCAGGCGACCCCCTGGCCGCGGAGCTGCTCCTGGCACGCCTGGACCAGGCGCCGGCAGGCCGGGCTGGCCGGTTCGCTGACCGGGTAGCGGTCCAGGTCGACGACATCGGCATATCCCGGATGAGACGGATGAGAGGAGTCGCGCATGGGGCAATTCTGGTCTCGGGGTGACGCGGGCACTAGGGTCCTGAGTACATGGAGACTTCTGTGGTAACGCTCGTGCTAGGAAACGACGCTCTGTACGGCGATGGGCACCATGGCGAGGTGCTGGCCGTGGTCATCGACCCGGCCGCGCGCACGCTGACCCACGTCGTGGTCGAGCCGAAGGGCCGGCAGGGGCTGGCCCGGCTCGTTCCGCTCGACCTTGTCGATGCGGCGCCGGATCAGATCCGGCTCCGCTGCACCGAGGCGGAGTTCGAGAACCTCGAGGCCGCGGAGGAGACTCTCGCGGAGTTCGCGCTCGGCTACCAGGCTCCGGTCCAGCTGCTCGCCCCTGGCTGGCGCGGCGCGGGCGGGCCGGTCACGGAAGGCGGCACGATCCCCCGGATCCCGGAAAAGGAGACCATCGACGTCGTCCCGCCGGGGGAGGTGGAGGAACGGCGCGGCGACCACGTGCACGCTACCGATGGCGACATCGGCCAGGTCCGTGCCCTGCGCATCGACCCGGGCACCGGTCAGGTGACTCACGTGCTGCTCAAGGAGGGGCATTTGTGGGGGCGTAAGGAGGTCGCGATCCCCTTCGACGCGGTGACCGGGTTCGACGGGGGTATCCAGCTCAGCATCACCAGGCAGCAGGTGCGCGACCTGCCCCCGGCCTGACACCGGGCCGGCGCTGACACCGGGCCGGCCTGACACCGGGCCGGCGGTGACACCGGGCTGGCCTGACACCGGGCCGGCCTGACACCGGGGCCGGGGGGAAATCGCGTTGCCCCGGACCGCCCGCCCCGGATACGGTCCGCGGGTGGGACATGTCGAGGTGGCGCACGTCAGCCACGTTCTCCCGGACGGGCGGGTGCTGCTCGACGACGTCAGCTTCCGGATAGGCGAGGGGATCACCGCCGCCCTCGTGGGCCCGAACGGCGCGGGCAAGACCACCCTGCTGCGCATGGTGGCCGGGGACATCGAGCCGCAAACCGGCGTGATAACAGCAACAGGCGGGCTCGCAGTGATGCGGCAGTTCATCGGGGGTCCCGCGGGCCAGGACACCACCGTCCGCGACCTGCTCCTGTCGGTCGCCCCGCCGCCCGTCAGGAAGGCCGCCGAGCGCCTCGACGACGCCGAGCTCGTCATGATGGAGCGCGACGACGAGCCCGCTCAGCTGGAGTACGCCGCCGCGCTCAACGACTACAGCGAGGCGGGCGGCTACGACGCCGAGGTGCACTGGGACGAGTGCTGCGTCGCCGCCCTGCGCAGGCCGTATGAGGAGGTCCGCTGGCGCGCGGTGAGGACGCTGTCCGGCGGCGAGCAAAAGCGCCTGGTCCTCGAGTCGCTGCTGCGCGGCGCGGACGCCACGCTGCTGCTCGACGAGCCGGACAACTACCTCGACGTGCCCGGCAAGCGCTGGCTCGAGAACCAGCTGGCGGCGACGGGCAAGACGGTCCTGCTCGTCAGCCACGACCGCGAGCTGCTGAACGCGTGCGCCCAGCGCATCGTCACCGTCGAGGACCGGCACGCCTGGGTCCACGGCGGGGGGTTCGAAACCTACGCGCAGGCCCGGCGGGACCGCATCGACCGCCTCGAGGAGCTGCGCCGCCGCTGGGACGAGGAGCATGAGAAGCTCAAAGAGCTCGTCCGCATGTACCGGCAGAAAGCCAGTCACAACTCCGACATGGCATCGCGCCTGCAGGCCGCCGTGACGCGCCTGCAGAAGTTCGAGGACGCCGGGCCGCCGGAGATCCCGCCCCGCGAGCAGCACATCCGGGTGCGCCTGAAGGGCGGCCGCACCGGCCGCCGCGCGGTGGTGTGCGAGCGTCTGGCCGTGGCGGGCACCACGCGTCCGTTCGGAGCCGAAATATGGTTCGGTGACCGGATCGCGGTGCTCGGCGCGAACGGGAGCGGGAAGTCGAGCTTCCTGAGACTGCTCGCCGGAGAGCCGCTCGCGCACGAGGGAACCGCCCGCCTCGGCGCCCGGGTCGTGCCGGGCATGTTCGCGCAGACGCACGCGCGGCCCGACCTGGCGGGGCGAACCCCGCTGGAGATCGTCATGACGGAGCACGCGCTGCTGGTCAACGAGGCGATGGCGGCGCTGGCACGGTATGAGCTGCAGGTGTGCGCGCGGCAGGACTTCGGCACGCTGTCCGGCGGGCAGCAGGCGCGGCTGCAGATCCTGCTGCTCGAGCTGGGCGGCGCGGCGCTGCTGCTGCTCGACGAGCCGACCGACAACCTCGACCTGCCCAGCGCCGACGCGCTCCAGGCCGGGCTCGAGGCCTATGCGGGCACCGTGCTCGCCGTCACGCACGACCGCTGGTTCGCCCGGTCGTTCGACCGCTACCTGGTGTTCGGCGCCGACGGCACCGTCAGGGAGTCCGCCGAGCCGGTGTGGGACTAACCCATTTACTCGTAACGAAAGCTGGCGTCTCTCCCCGCCCACAGGTATGCTCTTAACCGAGTACTATACCAAGTATGCTACTGAGTGGAGATAGGTGATGAGCGTCCGGCACGCGCTTCTGGCGCTGCTCAGCGAGGGTCCGAAGTACGGCCTGCAGCTCCGCGAGGAGTTCGAGGCGCGCACCGGCGACGTGTGGCCGCTGAACGTCGGCCAGGTGTACACGACCCTCCAGCGGCTGGAACGGGACGGCCTGGTGGCCGCCCCCGACGACCAGGAATCCGAGGAGCCCGGCCCGCAGAAGGCCTTCCGGATCACCCCGGCGGGCCAGGAGGAACTCGCCGACTGGCTCCGGGTGCCCCCGGACATGAGCGCCCCGCCGCGCGATGAACTGGTCATGAAGATCCTGGTCGCGGTCCGGGTGCCAGGCACCGACGTGCACGAGATCATCCAGGCGCACCGTACGTACCTGGTGCAGGTGATGCAGGAGTGGACCCGGCTGAAGGAAGACGAGGAAGCCCAGTCCGACCTGTCGTTCGTCTTGATGGTGGACGCCGAACTGTTCCGGCTCGACTCGGTGATCCGCTGGCTGGACGCGGCGGAAGGCCGGCTGCGGCGCGCCGAGGCCGACGGCTGGCCGGAGGTGCCCGCGGCCCCGCTGGCCATGTCGGCGATCCAGCGCCGGCGCCGGATGGGAGCGAAGCGATGAGCGTCCTGGAGCTGCGGAGCGTTTCGAAGGTCTACGGCAGGGGCGCCGCGGAGGTGCAGGCGCTGCTCACCATCGCCGGGACGCTCGAGGAGCCGTCGTCGGGCGCGGTCCTCGTCAACGGCGCGGACGTGTCGCGGATGTCGCACGGCGCCCGGGCGCGGCTGCGCCGCCGGACGATCGGCTACGTCTTCCAGGACTTCAACCTGCTGCCCGGCCTGACCGCGGTGGAGAACGTGTCGCTGCCGCTCGAGCTCGACGGGACGAGCTCGCGCCGCGCCCACCTGGCCGGGCTCGCCGCCCTGGAGAACCTCGGTCTCGCCGACCGGGCGGGGCACTTCCCCGACCAGCTCTCCGGCGGTGAGCGGCAGCGGGTGGCGATCGCCCGCGCGGCGGTGGGGGAGCGGTCGCTGCTGCTGGCCGACGAGCCGTCCGGCGCGCTCGACTCGGCGAACGGCGAGGGCGTGATGCGGCTGGTGCACGCCGCCTGCAAGCGCGGCATCGCCGCCGTGGTCGTCACCCACGACGCGCAGCTCGCCTCCTGGGCGGACCGGGTGGCATTCCTGCGCGACGGCCGCCTGGTCGACCAGACAGCGCCGCCCGCCGGGCCGGAGTCGCTCCTGGAGCAGCGGAAGTGAGCACACTCACCGTCGACCGTCCGCCGGTCCGCGAGCCCGGGGGCGGGATCGCCGCCCGCCGGGCGCTCATCCGCTGGGGGCTGCGGCTGTTCCGCCGCGAGTGGCGCCAGCAGATCCTCATCGTGGCGCTGCTCGCGGTCGCGACCGCCGCCACGGTCCTCGGCATCGCCGTCGCGACCGCCACCCCCGGGTCGCTGAACGCCGGGACGTTCGGCACCGCGTCCGCGCTCGTCATCCTGCCCGGCGGCGGCCCGCGGCTGCCCGCCGAGATCGCGAAGATCGAGAAGGCCTTCGGGCCGGCCAGCGTGATCTACGACCAGACCCTGCGCACCGGCATGGCCCAGGGCGCCGACCTGCGCGCCCAGGACCCGGACGCGCCCTACAGCCAGCCGCTGCTCGCGCTGGACTCCGGGCACTACCCGTCCGGCCCCGGCCAGGCGGCGGTCACCGCCGGGCTGGCCCAGCTCTACGGCCTGCGCACGGGCGGCGTCTGGCACGTGCCCGCCTCCCTGGGCGCGGGAGCCAGGACCTACACGGTCACCGGGGTCGTCGAGGACCCCAGCAACCTGCTCGACGAGTTCGCGCTCGTCGCGCCGGGCCAGGTCACGAACCCCGGCCGGGTCCGGGTCCTGCTCGGGGTGAACCCGGGTTCGGTGAGCAGGGCGGCCGCGGCGTCGGCCATCCCAGCGGACGCGGTCGTGCAGGAGCCGGAGCCGGCCGGTCCCGGGATCAGCCCGGCGACGATCGTGCTCCTCGTGACCGTGCTCGGCCTGGTGTTCATCGGTCTTGTCGCGTCGGCCGGGTTCACGGTCATGGCGCAGCGCAGGATGCGCGCCCTCGGCGTGCTCAGCTCGGTCGGTGCGACGCGAGCGGACGTGGGCTTCGTCATGGTCGTAGGCGGTGCCGCGGCTGGCGTGGCGGGCGCGCTCGCGGGGGCCGCGCTCGGGTTCGCCGGCTGGTTCTGGTACTACCCGCACCTGGAGACGAACACCGCGCACCGCATCGACCCGCTGGCTCTGCCATGGCCCGCGCTGGTCATCGGCGTGCTGCTCGCGGTGGTCACCTCGGTGCTCGCCGCCGCCTGGCCGGCCCGGACCGTCAGCCAGGTCCCGATCGTCGCCGCGATCACCGGCCGGGTGGCGCCGCCCCGTGTCATCACCAGGTCCGTGGTCCCCGGCCTCGGCTTCCTGGCCGGCGGGCTGTTCCTGCTCTACGCCTCGGGCGGCTGGAACGGCACCGACCAGAGCACCCAGACGCTCGTCCCGGCGGGGCTGGTGGCGTGCGTGATCGCGTGCAGCCTGCTCGCGCCGCTGCTCGTCGACGCGCTCACGTCACTCGCGCGCCGCGCCCCGGTCGCGACCCGGCTGGCGCTGCGCGACCTCGTCCGCTACCGGTCCCGGTCGGGGGCGGCCCTGGCGGCGGTCGCGTTCGCGGTCTTCCTCGCCGCGATAGTCAGCATCATCGCCAGCGTCCGGTTCGGCGACGTGTTCGACTACGCCGGGCCGAACCTGACCAGCAGCCAGCTCATCTTCTACACGCCGGGCAACGACCCCAGCCAGTACCAGTCGGGGCAGTTCACCCCGGCGGCCAGGCTGGCCGCCGCGCGCTCGCAGGCCGACGGCCTCGCCGCGTCGCTGCACGCGACCGCCCCGCTCGAGCTCGACCTCGCGGTCTCGCCGAACGTGACCCAGCCGGGCAACCCGACGGAGAACCAGCCCGCCGGGCTCATCCGCACCAGCGGCGGGCGATACAGCTTCTCCGGCGCGCTGTACGTGGCGACGCCGACGCTGCTGAACGCGTTCAACATAAGCCCGTCCCAGGTAGCGCCGGATGCCGACATCCTCACGATGCGCCCGGGCCTGGCCGGCCTGCCGAACGTGACGCTGGTCTCCGGCAAGTTCGCCGGGCTGCCTTCCACCGGGCCGCTGTGCCCGGCGGGCGTCTGCATCCAGAATCCGGTGATCCAGACGCTCGGCAGCCTGCCGAGCGGCACGTCCGCGCCGAATACGGTGATCACCGACCGCGCGGTCCGCGCCCTCGGCCTGACGGTCGTGCCGGTCGGCTGGCTGATCCAGGCCCCCGCCACGCTGACCCCCGCGCAGATCAGCGCCGCCCGCCAGGCCGCGCTGACCGCCGGCACGGCGGTGGAGACCAAGTCCGGCCAGCTCGGCCTGACTCAGATCAGCGACGGCATGACGCTGCTCGGCGTCGCGATCGCCCTCGGCGTGCTGGCCATGACCGTCGGCCTGATCCGCAGCGAGGCCACGGGTGACCTGCGGACGCTGACCGCCACCGGGGCGAGCGGCCGCACCCGCCGCGCGCTCACCGGCGTCACCGCCGGGGCCCTCGCGCTGGGTGGCGCGCTGCTCGGCAGCGCCGTCGCCTGCGTGGCCGCGTTCGCGTGGGCGCACAGCAGCCTCACGCAGACGTTCGGCAGCGTGCCGCCGCAGGTGTTCGCGCTGCTGCTCGTCGGCATGCCGCTGGTCGCCGCCATCGCGGGCTGGCTGCTCGGGGGCCGCGAGCCCGGCGCGATCGCGAGGCAGCCGCTGGAATAGACACGTCTGGAAATACTCCCATCCGAGCACACGTGACGGTATCGTCTCACCTCGTGACGGAGGCACCGCCTTTCAGCGTTGTCGCGGACGTCGCGATCGTTAAGGGGGAGACGCCGGCGGCGGACTGGACCTGGCTGTCGTTCCCGGACGGCACGGCGCGCCACGCCACCGTGCACGTCATCTGCGACCTGCCGCACCTGGTGGTCGAGTCGGTCTTCGGCATCACCAACGGGCTGTGGGGGACGCTCGCGGTGACCGGCCTGGCGCCCGTGACGCGGCCGCCGACCAGGCGGCACGGGCACCTGCGCCTCGTCACCGACGCGCCCGCGGGCAAGCTGCCCGCCGGGAACTGCCCGGGGTACGCGGTGGCGAAGGCGGCGGTGAACGCCGTCCTGAACCGCTGGCACGACGGCCCGGACACACCGGACGGGGTGCGGGAGCGGCTGCGTGCCTGCGGCCCGGACGCGGACGAACTGGCCGATGACCTGGACGACGAGAGCATCCGGGTGGCGGCCGCGGGCGTGCGCAGCCTCTACCGCGAGTGGGCCGCCCTGCCGCCCGGCGGCAGCCTGCGGCTCACCTGGCCACTGCACGACAGCTGGCTGCGCCTGATGTAACCCGCGGCCCGCCCGTCCGCGGCCCGCCCCTCCGCGAGCCGCCGGCCGGCTAGGCGGGGCCCGGCGCTATGGTTGGCGTTGCGCGGAAGGGCAGGCGGAGAGGTCCATGAGGCAGAGCACTGCGCGGGGGGCTCTGGAGCTCGGTGCTCTGGGAGTCGTGTTCGGTGACATCGGCACGAGCCCGCTGTACACCGTACAAACCGTCTTCAGCCCGTCTGACCCGCACCGGACCCGGGTGTCGACGCAGAACGTCTACGGCGTCGTCTCGCTGATCTTCTGGGCGGTGACGCTGATCGTGACCGTCACCTACGTGCTGCTGGTGATGCGCGCCGACAACGACGGCGAGGGCGGGATCATGGCGCTGATCACGCTGATCCGCCGGCACAGCATGCCGAGCCACCGCCGCACGGCGCTGGCGCTGGCGGTGCTGGGGGTGTTCGGCGCGTCGCTGTTCTTCGGCGACAGCATGATCACCCCCGCGATCTCCGTGCTGTCGGCGATCGAGGGGGTGCAGGTCGCGGCGCCGTCCTTCGCCGCGCTCGTGCTCCCGGTCACGGCCGTGGTCATCATCGGCCTGTTCATGCTGCAGCGGCTGGGCACCGCCGCGGTCGGCCGGATGTTCGGGCCGGTGATGGCCGTGTGGTTCGCGGTGATCGCCGCCTGCGGGATCCGCGGTGTCGTCAGCAACCCCGCGATCTTGAAGGCGCTGTCGCCGACGTACGCGGGCACGTTCCTGTTCGGGCATTTCAGCACGTCGTTCTTCTCGCTGGCGGCGGTGGTGCTGGCCGTCACCGGCGCCGAGGCCCTGTACGCGGACATGGGGCACTTCGGCCGCGGGCCGATCACGCGGTCGTGGCTGTTCCTGGTGTTCCCCGCCTGCATCCTCAACTACATGGGGCAGGGCGCCCTGATCCTGTCCGACCCCCGGGCGATCAGCAACCCCTTCTACCTGCTGGTGCCCGGGTGGGGACGGATCGCCATGGTGGTCCTGGCCGCCCTCGCGACGGTCATCGCCTCCCAGGCGGTCATCTCCGGCGCGTTCTCGGTGACGCAGCAGGCCGCCCAGCTCGGTTACCTGCCGCGGCTGCGCATCGACCACACCTCCGAGGAACAGGCCGGCCAGATCTACGTCCCGTGGATCAACTGGGCGCTGCTGGTGGCGGTGCTCGCGCTCGTGTTCACGTTCCGCACCTCCACCGCGCTCGCCTACGCCTACGGCGTCGCGGTCACCGGCACGATCACGATCACGACGCTGCTGTTCTTCTATATCGCCCGGTCGCAGTGGGGGCGGCCGCTGTGGCTCATCGCCCCCGCGGCGGCCGTGCTGCTGACCGTGGACCTGCTCTTCTTGGCCGCCAACCTCACCAAGCTGCCGCACGGGGCCTGGCTGCCGCTGGTCATCGGCATCCTGGTGTTCACGGTCCTGACCACCTGGCAGAAAGGCCGGGAGATGGTCTCCCGCCAGCGCGCGCTCGACGAGGGGCCGCTGCGCGAGTTCATCGACCAGCTGCACGCCAGGAAGCCGCCGCTGCAGCGGGTGCCGGGCACCGCGATCTTCCTCAACCGCGGCAAGGAGACCGCCCCCCTGGCCCTGCGCGCCAACGTGGAGCACAACCACGTCCTGCACGATCACGTCGTGATCCTGGCTATCCACACGCTCCCGGTGCCGCACGTGACGGACACCGACAAGCTGGAGATCGACGATCTCGGCTACAAGCACGACCGGATCTACCATGTCACCGCCAAGTTCGGATACATGGACACCCCTAGCGTCCCGTCGCTGCTGCCGCTGATCAGCGAGGCCGAGCGGGAAGGCCGGCTGGACGTCGACGGGATCTCCTACTTCCTGTCCACCATCGAGATCCGCCGGGGCAACACGCCCGGCATGAGCCGCTGGCGCAAGCGCCTGTTCGTGGCCACCGCCCGGCTGACCGCCGACGCGGCCGAGTACTTCCGGCTGCCCCGCGAGCGCACCGTCATCATGGGCTCCCGCATCGAACTCTGAAACGCTCGTCCCGCCCGGGCTTGCAGTGTGCCGATCGCGCAATCAGTGGGCACACTCTTGCGGGGTCGATTGCCCCGCGGGCTGATCCACGAGGGACACGCTTACAGCCAGGCAATGGATACCCTGCCGGGGTATCTGATCATGGCGAGTTCATGATCACGGAGATATTTGCGCATTATAGGATAAAAAGCCTTCGGCAGGATAAAAGCCTTCGCGATCATGGCGGTACGGCTGGGACTATCTATACGTTAAATCCAGAAATTTCCTAATTTGATACCCCTAGCGCCCGCCGTCACCGGCCGGGCCAGCGCGGGACTCCGGGCGCTTACCGGGATGGACGGGATGGAAAGGCCCGGGGTCTCGCCGGCGACGGCGGCTGGCGGCCGAAGGCGAGGCTGGTCTGGCCGCCGGGCCGCTGTGAACTGGCGCACGGCGAACGTGATCAGCCAGGCAAAGACCCCGGATCTTCAATTCCTGTAAGTCTCCGCTGAGTGTCTGTTGCCTGTGGGAGCCTTGCGTAAAGCTGCGAAAAGGGGCCACTTCGAAACATCCGTCAATTGACGGATATCGAAGCGAAGTGCCCAAGCGTCGCGGCGATTTCTGCCACTATGGCGCCCATTGACCGGTTGGACTGCTTGCGTGGATCCTCACGCGTCCGCCGGAATGAGGGGGTCGGCGTGACTAGCTTCCCGGTGCGGCGGGCAGCGTTCCGCGATGTGTTCGCGATCGGCGAGTTCCGGGCCCTGTGGGCCTCTCAGAACCCTGTCGGAGGTGGGGGACCGGCTCGCGCTCGTCGCGCTTACCCTGCTGGTCTACGACCGGACCCATTCACCGCTGCTGTCCGCGGTGGCCTACTCGGCGGGTTACGTGCCGTGGGTGATCGGCGGCCTGGCCCTGTGCGGCCTCGGCGACCGACTGCCGCGCCGGGAGCTGATGGTCGTCTGTGACCTGATCCGGGCGCTCCTGGTCGGCGTCATGCTCGTGCCCGGGATCCCGGTGGCCGGCCTGGTCGGCCTGCTGTACGCGACCTCGATGGCGCAGGCGCCGTTCGAGGCGGCCAGGTCCGCGATCCTGCCCGACATCCTGCGGGGCGAACGCTACGCGCTGGGCGCGGCGATCATGCAGACCAGTTTCCGGCTGGCGTTCGTGGCCGGAGCCGCGGCCGGGGGGATCACGGTCGCCTTCTTCGGCGCGCGGCCGGCCCTCGGCATCGACGCCGCCACGTTCGTCGCTTCGGCGCTGCTGGTCCGGTTCGGGACCAGGGGCCGGCGGCGGCCAGGCGCGGCCCGCACGCGCTGAAGCCGAACGCGCTGACACAGCTCGGCGAAGGAGCACGCCTGGTCCTCGGCGACAAGGCGATCCGCACGCTGATGATGCTGGGCTGGCTGATCGCGCTCTACTCGATCCCCGAGGGCATCGCCGCGCCGTATGCCGCGGCCCTGCGCGGCGGCCCGGCGGTCGCCGGGCTGGTGATCGCTTCCGGGCAGGTCGGCGCCGTCCTGGCCACCCCGGTCTTCGCCAAGACCGTCGGCCCGCTGACCCGGCTGCGCTGGATGGGCCCGATGGCCGTGTGCACCTGTGCCGTGCTGCTGCTGACCGTCTTCCGCCCGGGCCTTACCGTGTCGCTGGCGATCTTCGCGCTGTCGGGTACGTTCGCCATCTATCAGATCGCCGCGAACACCGCGTTCGTCGAATGGGTGCCGGACAGGCGCCGCGCCCAGGCGTTCGGCCTGGCCAACATCGGCGTGGTCGTCGGGCAGGGCGCGGCCCTCATGCTGGCCAGCGCCGCCGCCGAGGTGATGCCCCCCGCAACGGTGATCGCGCTGGGCGGCGGCCTGGGCGCCGTCACGGCCTGCTATCTCGCGCTGCGCTGGCGGCACATACCGCCCGCCGTCGGCCGTCACACCGCGCGCCACCTGCGCGGCCCGGCCCGCAGCCGCAGCCGGGCGGCGCGCACCGGCCCCGAGCCCTGCCACGTCACGCCGCTGAACGCCGTCGCCACGGAAAAGGCCGCTTAGCGCCTACTTGCTAGCAGGAGCCGCTAGCGACACGATTGCGATTGGGACGGGCAAGTCGCCCTGACATGCACCAAGCGGCATGCACCAAGCGGCATGCACCAAGCGCGGTCGACCGGGGGGTAGCAGATGACGGCCGAGGACGTGGTTTCCCCGAGTGGCGAGCCTGGCGCGGCCGCGCCTCTCGTGGTGCGCGCGCAGGGCACGACGAAGACCCTGCAGCCGGGACCGGCCTACTGGATCGGCCGCGACCCGGCGTCGGACATCGTGGTCGAAGAGCCGCTCGTCTCCTGGCGGCACGCGACCTTGACGGCGGCCGGCGAGCAGTGGCTGCTTGAGGACGCCGGGAGCACCAACGGGACGTTCGCGGGCAAGGAGCGGGTGCGGCGGGTCCAGATCACGGATTCGTGCCAGCTCCGGCTCGGCCACCCGGACGCCGGCCCGGTCGTTTCCTGCACGGTCACGGCGCCGGACACGCCGCGCGCCCCGGCCGGCGAGGACGGCGCCGTCCGCTCGCCGACGGCGCTGTGGACGGCGGCCGTGCGGGCGCCCACCGGCGTCATGCGGCTGCCCGCCAAGGTGCTGCGCATCGGCCGCGCCGACGACAACGAGGTCGTGGTGCCTGACCTGCGCGTCTCCCGCTATCACGCCGAATTGCGCAGGTCGCCCGGCGGCGCCTTCGAGATCACGGACCTGGGCAGCCACAACGGCACGTTCGTCAACGGCCAGCAGGTCGACAGCGCCGTGGTCACGGAGGCCGACGTCATCGGCGTCGGCCCGGCCACCTTCCGCCTCGCCGGCGACGAGCTGCAGGAGTGGGACGACACCGGCGACGCCTCCCTCGACGCGCAGGGGCTCACCGTCACCCTCTCCAGCGGCAAGGTGCTGCTGGACGACGTCAGCTTCCCGCTGCCCGAGCGCTGCCTGCTCGGCGTCATCGGGCCGAGCGGCGCCGGCAAGTCGACCCTGCTCGGCGCGCTGACCGGGATACGGCCGGCCACCGCGGGCACGGTCCTGTACGACGGCCGCGACCTGTACGCCAACTACGCGGAGCTGCGGCACCGGATCGGCCTGGTGCCCCAGGACAACATCCTGCACGCGCAGCTGTCCGCGCGGCGCGCGCTCGGGTACGCGGCCGAACTGCGGTTCCCGCGGGACACCAGCGCCGGCGAGCGGGCCCGCCGGATCGACGAGGTGCTGACCGAGCTGTCGCTCGCCAAGCACGCGCAGACGCGGACGTCCTCGCTGTCCGGCGGCCAGCAAAAGCGCGTCAACGTCGCGCTCGAGCTGCTCACGAAGCCGTCGCTGCTGTTCCTCGACGAGCCCACCTCCGGCCTGGACCCCGGCCTAGACAAGTCTGTGATGGAGATGATGTCCGGCCTGGCCAAGGACGGCCGGACGGTCATCGTGGTGACGCACAGCGTCGCGAACCTCGGCATCTGCGACCGGCTGCTCGTCCTGGTGCCCGGCGGCAAGATCGCCTACTTCGGGTCCCCGGCCGACGGGCTGCGCCACTTCGGCCGCAGCGGCTGGGCGGAGGTCTTCCAGGCGTTCGAGGCCGAGCCGGACCGGGACTGGGCGGGGGAATACCGGATTTCTGTGTATTATACCCGGTATACTACCGGGTCGCGGCCGCCGGCCGCCCCGGGCCCGGCCGTGGCGGACCGGCCGCAGGCGCCGCCGCCCCCGGCGTCCGCCAACCGCCTGGCCCAGCTGTCCACCCTGATCAGGCGGTACCTGGCGGTCATCACCTCGGACCGCAACTACGTGGCCGTGATCGCGCTGCTGCCCATCATCCTGGGCGGCCTCATCCGGGGCATCCCCGACGCGGAGGGACTGACGGGGACGAACAACACCCTGGCCATCCAGCTGCTGATGATCCTGGTGATGAGCGCGTGCCTCATCGGCATCGCCAACGCGGTCAGGGAGCTGGTCAAGGAACGCCCGATCTACACCAGGGAGCGCGCGGCCGGCCTGTCCCCGGGCTCTTACCTGGCCTCCAAACTGATCGTCCTCGGCCTCATCAGCGCCGTGCAGGCCGTCGTCCTCGTCGCGATCGGCCTGGCCGGGCGCCGGCTGCCGAAGCAGGGGATCATCCTGACCAGCGCGCCGCTCGTCGAGATCATGCTCGCCATGGCCCTGCTGGCGATCGCGTCGATGACGATCGGCCTGCTGATCTCCGCCGTCGTCAACTCCTCCGACAAGACGATGCCGCTGCTCGTGGTCGCGGTCCTCGTCGAGGTGGTGCTCAGCGGCGGGATCATCCGGCTCAACAACATGGCCGGCCTGGAGCAGCTCGCCTGGCTCTCGCCGTCCCGGTGGGGCTTCGCCGCGGCCGCGGCAACAGTCGACCTGAACAAGGTCACCCCGCCGCCCCCGGGCACCCCGCCCGATCCGCTCTGGAACCACACCCCCCACGTGTGGTTCCTCGACATGGGCATGCTGCTGGTGCTCACCGTCGTGTTCGCGTCCATCACCTGGTGGCGGTTGCGTCAGGCTTCCCCTGGCCGCCGCTAGCCGTCCCCTTTTTTATCCCGAACGGAAGCGGCATCCTCCCAGCCCGATACGCATCCCCTCCGCGGCCACGGTGACCGGGACCGGCGCGCCGGCGAACCGGCGGGCCACCTGGTCGAGCTCGGTGTCGGTCCGGGACGGCTTGTGATGGAACAGCACCACCCGGCGCGCGGCCGCGCGGAGCGCGAGACCGAGGGCGTATTCCGCCGCCGCGTGGCCGAACGCCGCCTCGGCGGGCACCTCCTCGGCCAGCAGTTGCGCATCGTGGATGAGCACGTCCGCGTCCCGCGCGAGCGCGAGGGCGTCAGGGTGGTACTCGCCGAGCCCGTCCGGTCCCGGGCCGAACGCGGTGGGGCAGTGGTCGGTGATGTAGGCGAGCGCGCCGCCGCCGTCGCTCACCCGGTAGCCGAGCGTCCGGCCCGCCTTGTGCGGGATCTCCCGGGCCTCGATGCTGAACCCCTCGGCCTTGTGCTCGCCCGGCGAGATCATCCCGAACGTCCAGTCGCCGCGCAGCTCCCGCGGCGGTATCGGGAAGAACGGGGGCGACATCACCCGGGCGAGCACCCGCTCGGCGCTCGCGCCGCCGCCCTGGCCGGGCAGCAGCAGGGTCACCCGGGCGTCGTCGCGGTCGCCCGCGCCGAAGAAGGGCAGGCCGAGGCAGTGGTCCCAGTGCAGGTGGGTGAGCAGCAGCGTGCCGGCGAACGGCCGGCCGCCCAGTAGCGGCGTGACGTTGGCCAGGCCGGTGCCCGCGTCCAGGATCAGCGCCGGCGGCCCGCCGTAGCGGGCGACCGCCACGCAGGAGGTGTTCCCGCCGTAGCGGGCGAACCGCGCGCCGGGCGCCGGCGTTCGACCCGCGGACTCCGCAGAACGTGATCAGCACCCCGGGTCTTCGCGCCGGTGACCGGCGGACAGCTCCACGAGGGCGGACTGGTCGAGCAGCGCGCCGTCGACCGCCGCGACCTTGCAGGGCGTGACGGCCACCAGGCTGGCGGTGCGGAGGCCGCCTTCCAGGCTGGCCCGCTCGCCGAGCATCGCGCCGGGCCCGTAGTCGGCCAGCGGCTCGCCGTCGCGCTCGACCCGGACCACGCCGTCCAGGACCAGGTAGACGTCCGTTCCTGGCCGCCCCTGCCGGACCAGGACCGCGCCCGCCTGCACGCGCGTGATCGCGGGCTTGCCCGCACCGTGCATCAGCTGCACCGACAGCGACCTTTCGAGCGCGGACTCGACCGCCACAACGAGGGCCGGGGAGTCCTCGTCGCCCCACGGGGTGTGCAGTCCGAACGAGGTGCGGGTCCACTCCCTGAAGTCGGTCAGGCCGGACTTGCGCGCCAGCGCGCCCGCGCCGTCGTAGATCCAGTGCCGCGGGAACCTGCTCGCGCCGGGCACCCCGATGTCCGCGCGGCCGTCGGCGTGCAGGGTCAGTGTGAGCGTCGTCCACACGGTGGGCGCTTGCCACTGGATGTAGGGCGGGTGCGCCACGCGCCGTGGCATCGGCACCCCGGTCCGGCCGCCGACGGTCTGGGCGAACCGCACCCAGCCGTCGCCGTGCTCAGGTTCCCGGCGCAGGTCAGGGAGCTGGGCGGCCTGGAACGTCCGGTGGACGACGGCGAGGCTGACGGCGGTCGTGCCCATCTGACAGCCGCTGCCGTCGGCGTAGCCCGCGCCGGTGATCCGGCCGGCGGTGTCGGTCTCGATCCAGGCCCGCAGCACGTTGGCGAAGCGGAACCGGTCGGCGTCCCGCAGCGCCTCCAGGCACTGCTCGCCGGCGTCGGCCAGCGTGCCGGGCGGCGGATCGTCGTAGTGGCCGATTCCGCTGTCGAAGGCGGCTCGGGCGCTTCCGGTGACCGCCTCGGACGGGATCCACGACAGTGAGGTAACAGTGCTTTCGTATCGCATGCCACGACCGTAGGTTCGCCGCCCGGTGCCCGCGAGGGTGCTGCCGCGCGCGCTTTAGTGTGCTTAGCACTACCGTGTTCGGTATGGACGTGGTCAGGGTGGCACTGGCCGAGGACAATGTTCTCCTGCGCGAGGGAATGTCGCGCCTGGTCGCCGCCAACAAGGACTTCGAGCTCGTCGGCGTGGCCTCCGACCTGCCGCAGCTGCTCGCCCTCGTCGCCAGCCGCGAGCCGGACGTGGTCGTCACCGACATCCGGATGCCGCCGACCGGCACCGACGAGGGCATCCAGGCCGCCAGCTGGCTCCGGGAGCACTACCCGGACACCGGCGTGGTGGTGCTGAGCCAGTACGTGGCGCCCAAGTACGCGGTGGCGCTCCTCGAGCACGGCTCGGCGGGCCGGGCCTACCTGCTCAAGGAGCGGGTGGGCAGCGTCGAGGAGCTCGCCCGGGCCATCCGCACGGTCGCCGAGGGCGGCTCGGTCATCGACCACATGGTGGTCGACGAACTGGTCCGCGCCCGCTCGCAGGAGCGTTCCTCGGGGCTGTCGCTGCTGACCGCGCGGGAGTCGCAGATCCTCGCCGAGATGGCGCAGGGCAAGAGCAACTCGGCGATCGCCGCCGCGCTGTTCGTCACCGAGCGCGCGGTGGAGAAGCACACGAACTCGATCTTCGCCAAGCTCGGCCTGTCGGAGGAAAAGGACGTCAACCGCCGGGTGAAGGCGGTGTTGCTCTACCTCAGCCACATGGAACCGGCGTGACCAGTGGGGCTGGCTACACCCGCACCCGGATGTCACCACCCGTGGCAACCGCGCGGCATCGTGCCAGGCTGATCGTGTGAGCAGTCCCCGGTCCGTGCTCGTGGTCGACGACCAGGCCCCGTTCCGCCTGGCCGCCCGCGCGGTGCTGCGCAGGCTCGAGGGCTTCGAGTTCGCCGGCGAGGCGTCCAGCGGCCCGGAGGCGATCGAGCTCGTCGCGTCGCTGCATCCGGCCCTGGTGCTGATGGACATCAACATGCCCGAGATGAACGGGATCGAGGCGACCAGACGGATCGTCTCCGCCTACCCCGAGGTCGCGGTCATCCTGTGCTCGACGCACGACCCCAAGGACCTGCCCGCCGAAGCGGCCGCCAGCGGCGCCATCGCCTACGTCAGCAAAGAGCACCTGGCCGCCGATACGATCCGCGACCTATGGAACGGCAGAGACACCGGCCGATTCATCTCCCGCTAGGAGCCTCCCACCCGGCGCCTCACCCGCCGCCCGCCCCGCGCGACCGCTGCCCTCCGCGCAGGTCGATTGCGCAGTCGACCACGCTAGGGCAACGTTCCGGAACAAGGTGATTCTCCGGCGTGCCGGGTGCCCGTGATGTGGTTCACTGGCCCTCCGCGGCCGGTTCCCGGCCAGGGGTGCCCGGAATGCGGCTTTTGTGCGTGCGGCCTGCCGTTCTGATTGCGATTTCCGGTGCCATGGCGCGGGAAATCGCAATCAAAGCCTGGCGGATGCCGTGGAACGGAGCTTCGCGTAACGGGAGATGAGGGTGTGAAACGGGCGGTGCGCCCGACACGCCGCAAACTCAGGTTGTTCCGGTGTGTTGCCTAGAGCAGGCCGATCGCGCAATCGAGCGGCGAGGGGCGGGGGGCTAGAGGAGGGGGACTGAGCCTAGGACGCGGGTGCCCTGGCCGGGGGCGGATTCCCAGCGGACGGTGCCGCCGATGGCGCCCAGCCGGTCGGCCATGTTCACGTAGCCGTGGCCGCTGGCGGCGTGCGCCACGTCGAAGCCGGGGCCGTCGTCGGCGACGGAGAACAGCAGCCCGCCAGACGACTCCCACACGCGCACTTCCACCGCCGCGCCGGCGGCGTGCTTGGCGGCGTTCTGCAGCGCCTCCAGGCAGCAGAAGTACACCGCGGACTCGATCTCAAGGGCGTACCGGCCGATCCCCCCGGCGGCCACGGTGACCGGCGACGGGCTGCGCCGTCCGGCCGCCGCCAGCGCCTCGCCGAGACCGCTGTCCGCCAGCAGCGGGGGGTAGATGCCGTGCGCGAGGTCGCGCAGCTCCTGGATGGTGGATTTGACCTCGTCGGCGAGCAGGTCGAGCATCGACGCCGCCGCCTCGGCGTCGTCCACGATGACGTCGCGGGCGAGCCGCAAGTTCACCGCGAGCGCCACCAGGTGCTGCTGGGCGCCGTCGTGCAGGTCGCGCTCCACCCGGCGGCGTTCGGCGTCGGCGGTGGCCACGATCCGCGCCCGGGACCGGCGCAGCTCGTCGGCCTGCTTGCGCAGCTCGTCCAGCGTGGTCTGCAGCTCGGTGTCCAGCCGCGCGTTGTGCACGGCCAGGCCCACCTGGCGCGCCAGTTCGGTGAGCACCCGGTCGTCTTCGGCGGAGAAGGGCCGGCGGCCGCCGGCCGCCGCACGACGATGAGGCCGAGCAGCTCCCCGGCGTGGCTGACCGGCGCCACCCGCAGCTGCCCCGCCGCGTCGCCGTCGGCGCCGTCGGCGCCGCCGGCCACCCCCGGCAGCCACACCGACGCCCACGCGTTCCCGGATATCCCGGCGCGGGCGATGATCGGCCGCTCCCGGGCCCCCACGATCAGCGACCGGGGCCCCGTGTCCGGCACGGCGGCGGTCCGCTCGAGCACGTCGCCCATGCCGGTGTAGACCTCCGCGCTGGTCAGCGCCATCGTCTTGCGCAGCGACTCGGCAAGCTGCAGCAGCAGCTCGTCCATGCTGATCGCCCTCGTCATCCGGCTGCCGAACGTCCGCAGCACCTCGTCAGGCGCCTGCCGCGCCCCGAAGACCTGCCGGGTCGCCCAGTCGGTGAGCCGCTCCCTGGCGGGCGCGAAGCTGATCGCGGCGACCGCCGCCGCGATCATCGACAGGGCGAGCAGCTGCCGGTCGGCCGAACTCGCCGGCGGCCTGCCGAGCCCGAGGATCACCACCAGGTAAATCAACGCCACCGTGGCGGCGAACCCGGCGACCGCGAGCACCTCCACCAGCAGCCGGCCGCCGCGCGGGCCCAGGCGTGGCACGTCACCGGCCACCAGGCCCAGCGGGACGAGCACCATGCAGCCTTCGGCCACCGCCGCGACCGGCGTCGGCCAGCCCACCAGGAGGTACAGCACCGCGACCGAAAGCGCCAGGCCGCAGGCCACGACGAATCCGATGGCCGCCCACTGCAGCCGCTCCCGGTCCCGGCCCGCCGACCCGTTGTACCGTACCCGCGCCGCGGGCAGCGCGATCAGCAGGGCCAGCGACCAGGCGAGCACGCCCAGCCACGCGGGGACCGCGCGACCGCTAACCGCCAGCGCGACCCCGGCCGCCAGGAAAACGGCGTACGCCACGCCAGCGCCGGCCCGCCGCCCGGCCGACGCCAGCCTGCCGTCCGGCAGCGCCAGCAGCAGGTGCACCGAGATCGCCACCATCGCCGCCCCGGCGAGCACCCCGGTGGCGAGCGCCAGCCGGTGCTCCCCGCCGCCACCAGAAGCGCCACGGTAAGCGGCGGCGCGGCCCGCGCCGAACGCCAGCGCCGCCGCCACCGCCCCGGCCGCCTGCTGCCACTGCGGCGTGCGCTCCCGCGCCCACGCCGTCACGGCCCCGCACAGGGCCCAGGTGACGATCAGCCCCGCCGTCACGGCGGCCGGCCTGCTGATCCCCCCAGGGACCGGTATCAGCAGGCCGGCCGCCGCGAGCGCGATGGCGGCGAACGGGAGCGCCAGCCCCGCGACGAGCCCGCGTGCCGGGTTCATCGTGACGGGGCTGGAACGGCGGATGCCACGATCCGCCCGTCGCTCATCCGGACGATCCGCCCGGCGGCCTCCGCGACGGGCGGGTCGTGGGTGACGAGGATGATGGTCTGCCCGCCCGCGTGCAGCCGGCGGAGCAGCTCGATGATCTCGGCGCCGCCGGCGGAGTCGAGCGCGCCGGTCGGCTCGTCGGCCAGCAGCAGCGTCGGCTCGTTCGCCAGCGCCCGGGCGATCGCCAGCCGCTGCCGCTGCCCGCCCGACAGCACGCCGGGCACGGCCCCGGCCTTGTCCCCGATCCCCAGCAGGTCGAGCAGGTCCCGCGCGCGCGTCTCGGCCATGCGGCGGCGCAGGCCGGCGATGACCGACGGCAGCACCACGTTCTCCAGCACCGTCATGCCCTCGAGCAGGTTGAAGAACTGGAAGACGATGCCCATGTGCTTGCGCCGCATCCGGGCGAGATCGTCCTCGGTCCGGCCGGTCACCGGCTCGCCGGCGACCATGATCGTGCCCTCGTCGGGCACGTCCAGGCCGACCACGAGGTTCAGCAAGGTGGACTTGCCGCAGCCCGACGGCCCCATCACGGCCGCGAATTCTCCGGGCGAGACCGTCAGGTCCACCCCGCGCAGCGCCCGTACCGGCGCGTTCTCCGCCTCAAAGGTCTTACGCAGGCCGGCCACAGCCAGCGCGGCCCGTTCGGGCGCTGTGCTGGCCCGGGGGGACGACCCCCCGGAACCCCCCGTCGAAATCTCGGTCATAGTGTCCCCGCCTGGGTCATCGAAGCGATCTTGAACGCCACCACCGGCGTCTCCCGTCCCTTGACGCGCTGCGCGGGCAGCGCCGTCACCGGCACCGGCGCCGCCAGCACGTCCCTGGTGGCCGACGACAGCACGGTCTCCCCGGCGGCCGCGAACTGCTGCAGCCGCTGCGCCAGGTTGACCGTGTCGCCGACGAGCGTGTACTCGAGCCGCTCCGCCGAGCCGAGTAGCGCCGCGGCGGCCGGCCCGGTCGACAGCCCGATGCCGAGCCCGAACTCCGGCAGCCCGAGAGTCCGCCACGAGGCGTTGATCTCCGCTTGCAGCGCGTGCATGCCCGCCGCCGCGGCGACCGCGCGGTCGGCGTGGTCGGGCTGCGGGAACGGGGCCCCGAACACGGCCATCACCGCGTCGCCGACGAACTGCATGACCGTGCCGCCCTCGCCGAGGATGGCCCGGTTCATCGCGGCCCGGTGGGTGTTCAGCTGGCCGGCCAGCTCCGCGGGGTCGGCGTGCTCGGCGATGGCGGTGTAGGAGCGGATGTCGCTCATCAGTACGGTGACCGTCACCCGCTCGGTCTCCCCGATGCGCAGGTCCGAGGCGGACCGCAGCTTCGAGGCCAGCCCCGAGGGCAGCAGCCGGGACAGCGTCTCGCCTTGCTCCTCGCGGTCCACGATCGCCTGGTGCAGCAGCCGCAGCCGGTTCAGCGCCGCCTGGTCGCCCGCGGACACCCCGGTGGCGAGCTTGAGGAAGACGGCCTCGACCTCGGCGTCCACCACCGACGGCGGCACGTGCCGCAGCGCCGCGATCGCCTTGATCGTCTTGCCAGCGGCCACCATGCCGAGCAGGTCCTCCTCGAGGGCCGACAGCCCGCCGGGGGACAGCACCGGCCGCACCAGCGCCTCCACGATCAGCGGGTCGAGCGCCGTGCCGCCGGTCGCCACCGCCCTGATCGCGTCGGCGAGCTGCGTGCCCTCCGCGACCCGGTCCTTGAGCAGGTACCCGTACCCGGCGGATCCCTCGGCCAGCAGCGACACCGCGTACTCCGGGTCGTCGTACTGGGAGAGCACCACGACGCCCGTGCCCGGCAGCCGTGACCGCACCTCCTTGGCCGCGTCGATTCCCTCGCGCCGGAACGACGGCGGCATCCGCACGTCCGTCACCAGCACCTGCGGCTCGGTGGCGGCGCAGCCGGATACCACCCCGTCGTAGTCGGCGGCGACGCCGACCACGCGCAGGTCGGCGTTCCGCTCGATCAGCGCGCGCACCCCCTCGCGGACGATCAGGTTGTCGTCCGCGAGAAAGACGTCGATACCGGCGTTCCGCTCCACGATGCCAGTTGTCCCACATAGCGGACCAGTCCGCCAGTGTGCGGACAAGAGCGATCCCGGTGGTGGTAGCACACCGCCGCCCGCGCGGCAGCCCCCTGGTGCCCGCCCGGCCGTGCGGCCTACAGTCGCCGCATGGTGGCTGTCCTGCGTCTCGCCGCGCTCAAGCTGCGCGCGGACTGGCGCGGCTGGGCCGCCCTGGCCCTGATCACGGCGATCGCGGGCGGCGCGGTGCTCGCCGCGGCGGCCGGCGCGATCCGCACCGACACCGCCTACCCGCGGTTCCTGGCGCAGTCCGACGCCTCGGACGCGCTCGTCGCGCCCGCCGAGTCCGGCGTCGCCGGCTACGACGCCGCGGTCGCCGGGCTGCCCGGCGTGGCCGCCTCCGCCGCGCTGGTGGGCATCAACGCGCTGCCGGTGAACACCAAGGGCGTCCCGGACAACGATGCCTCGACGTTCGCCTCGCTCGACGGCCGCTACGGCCGCGAGCTCGACGTCCCCAAGATGCTGGTCGGCCGCCTGCCCGGGCCGGACGCTCCGGGGGAGATCGCGGTCGACCAGATCGCCGCGCAGCAGCTGAACCTGCGTGTCGGCAGCGTCCTGCGGATGGCGGCGTTCGACAGCTCGAACCATCGTCGGCCGCTCACCGAGCACGTCGTCGGCGTGTTCGTATACCGCGGCTCCGTCGTCCCGGTGACGGATCTGGACCGGGTGGCGGTCATCGTGGGCAGCCTCGCGCTGTACCGCGAGCTTGGCCCGGGCTACGAGGCGTTCGACGGCACGTACGTGAAGCTGACGCCCGGCACGTCGCTGGCCGCGCTCACGGCGGAGGCGGAGCGCCTGGCCAAGCGCTACCCAAGCACCGGCGGCCAGGTGTTCGTCGCCGACGAGGCGGCGCAGGCCGCGACCATCGAGCGCGCGATCCGCCCGCAGGCGGTAGCCCTGGCGCTGTTCGCGCTGGCCCTGGCGCTCACCGCGCTGCTCATTGTCGGCCAGGCCGCGGCCCGGACGCTGCTGGCCGCCACCCGGGACAACGGCACCCTGTCGGCAGTGGGCATGACCCGCGGCCAGCTGTTCGCCGCGGGCCTGGCGGAGGTGACGGCCGCCGCGGTGGCCGGCGCGATCGGGGCGGTCGCGATCGCGATCGCGGCGTCCCCGCTGACTCCGATCGGCCCGGCCAGGCTGGCCGAGCCGGACCCCGGCGTCAGCGTGAACGCCGGGCTGCTCGCGGCCGGCGCGGCCGCGATCGTCGTGCTGCTCACCGCCCGCGTCGTGGTGACGGCGTGGCGGCAGGCCGCGCGCCCCGCCGCCGCGGCAGCCGCCGCACCGTCGCCGCAGCGCCGTACGCGGTTCGCCGAGCGCCTGGCACGGGCCGGCGCGCCGCTGACCGCCGTCACCGGCGTGCGGTTCGCGCTCGACCCGGAAACTGGCCGGGCCAGGGTCCCGGTGCTCAGCGCCATGCTGGGCGTGGCGGTCGCGGTGGCCGCGGTGGCGGTCGCGGGCACGTTCGGCGCGAACCTGCTGCGGCTCGTCAACACGCCGAGCCTGTACGGCCAGGCCTGGGACATCGCGTTCGACGGGGAGTTCGGCGCCATGACACCGCGGCAGTTCAGCCAGATCACCGGGCACGTGCCCGGTATCACCGACGTGACGTTCGGCGTGCACGGCACGGTCAGCATCGGCAAGACCGTCGTCCCGGCGATCGGCCTGGCGCCGGGAACGGGCCCGATGATGTCCTCGACCGTGCTCGACGGCCGCCCGCCGGCCACCGCCAGCCAGATCGTGCTCGGCGCCTCAGTGCTTCGCCAGTTCGGGCTGCGGGTCGGCCAGACCGTCACCGTCAGCACGCCGGCGGGCACCCGCCCGATGCTGATCACCGGCAGCGCCGTGTTCCCCTTCTTCGGCCAGGGCAGCTTCACGCCCACCGACGCCGGGGAGGGCGCCGAGACCACCGCGGCCGTGCTCGAGCCGCAGGTGCGGGCCTCGAACGGCGCCTCCGGCTACAGCTTCGCCCTGTACAGTTTCGCGCCGGGGCCGGCCAAGCAGGCGCACATCGCCGCGTTCGAGCGGGCGTGGCAGTACTTCTGCGCGAACGTCGTCCAGCAGGCCACCTGCC
The DNA here is from genome assembly GCA_963771985.1 of uncultured Actinomycetota bacterium. Classification (GTDB taxonomy): domain Bacteria; phylum Actinomycetota; class Actinomycetes; order Streptosporangiales; family Streptosporangiaceae; genus Trebonia. The sequence continues at coordinate 200,428 of CAVYVO010000003.1, forward strand.
TGGTCACCAACCAGCGCCCGAACACGGTGAACAACTACGCCGCCATCGACGCCACCCCCGAGATCCTGGCCGGCGTCCTCGCGATCCTCGGCCTGGCGGTGCTCGCCCAGTTCATCCTCACCTCGGCCCGCCGCCGACGGCGCGACTTCGCGGTGCTGAAGGTGCTCGGGATGTTCCGCCGCGACCTCAGCGCGGTCGCGTTCTGGCAGGTCGCCACCGTGACCGCGGCCGCCCTCGCCGTCGGCGTCCCGCTCGGCATCGCCGGCGGCCGCTGGGCCTGGCAGCTGTTCGCCGGCCAGGCCGGCCTGCCGCCCGACCCGGTCACCCCGCTGCCCGTGCTGTGGATGATCCCGGCGACCCTGCTCGCCGCCGCCCTCGTCGCGCTGCCCCCCGCCAGGTCAGTGGCGCGCGTCCCCGCAGCCGCCACCCTCCGTTCCGAATAAAAGATCTTTATCCCGAACGGAAGCGGCCGGCTCTGAAAGCCGGATGACTGAAGAGCGTGCCGGCGCTCTAGCCGCACCGGATAGAACGCGTTACAGTTCTCTCCATGATGCGCCTGATCATCGCAGTCGTCGCAGGTCTCGTGGTCGGCGTCGTGGCGGTCGTGCTCGTGGCGAACGTGCTGTCAGGCGCCGCCAACGGCACGCCGAGCAACGCCACGCTCTACGTGTACGGCAACCGCTGACCGCGGCCGCCGGCAATGACGGACCGCCGACAATGACGGAATGACGGCGAATGACCAGCACGCCGCCGGTCATCCATCCGGCATCCATCGAGATCGTCGTCCCGGCGCACAATGAAGCCGCGAGGCTCCCTGACGGCCTGGCCGCGCTGTGCCGGAAGGCGGTGACGCTCCCGCTGCGCACCGCGATCATCGTCGTTGACAGCGCGAGCACGGACGAGACCGGCCGCCTGGTCCGCGAGTGGCCGGCGGGCCCGGTGCCCGTCGGCCTGCTGCGCTGCGAACGGCCGGGCAAGGGTTACGCCGTCAGGGCCGGGCTGCTCGCTACACGGGCACCGTTCGTCGGGTACTGCGACGCCGACATGGCCACCGACCTGTCGGCGCTCGACCACGCCCTCCGGCTGCTCGCCGCGGGGAACGCCGCGGAAGACCGCGTGGTCATCGGGTCCCGCGCGCTGCCAGCATCGGTGGCGGAGGCCAGGCACAGCGCCGCCAGGAGGGTCGGCGCGACGGCGTTCCGCGCGCTGGCCCGCCAGATGGTGCCCGGCGCGACCGATACCCAGTGCGGGTTCAAGTTCTTCTCCGGCCCGCTGGCACGGCAGGCCGCGGCGCCGCTTCGCACGGCCGGCTTCGCGTTCGACGTCGAACTGATAGCCAACTGCCTGCGGCTCGGCGCGACGCTGACCGAGATCCCCGTCCGCTGGCGGGACATGCCGGACTCAACCTTCTCGGTCCGCCGGCACTCCACCGCCGCGTTCCGCGATGTCATCTCGCTCTGGCTGCGGGCGCGGGTCCCGCGCGGCGGCCAGCATCTGGCGCTCCACGAGGAGCGCCAGCCGGCCGAGCCGGCGCCGCTGCTGGCCGGAGCCGCGACGTGACCACCCGTCGCGCGCCGTGATCGACGCGCCCGCGGCGCCGAGACCGCTCGACGTCCCCGGGATGTCAGCCCCGCGGCGGTTCCCGCCCAGGGCCGGCTGGCTCGCCTGCTGCCTGGTCCTTGCCCTGCTCCCGTTCGTGACCGCCCCCGGTGAGATCATCGCGGACTCCAAGCTCGACCTGGCGGTCAATCCGGCCGGCCTCCTCGCCCGCGCGCTGTCGCTGTGGGACCCGACGATGTTCGGCCAGCTGCAGAACCAGGCGGACGGCTACCTCTTCCCGATGGGCCCGTTCTTCGCGCTCGGCAGGCTCGCGGCCGCGCCGCCCTGGATAGTGCAGCGGCTGTGGATCAGCGCCGTGCTCATCGCCGCCTTCACCGGCACGGCGCTGCTCGCGGGCCGGCTGGGCATCGGCACGCCGTGGACGCGGGCGGCCGCCGGCCTCGCGTACGCCCTGTCGCCGATGGCGCTCACGCTGCTCGGGGAGTACTCAGGCGAGTACCTGCCGCAGGCGATGGCGCCCTGGATCCTCATCCCGCTCGCCGGGGCCGTGGCCAGGGCCGGACTCATGACCGGGGCCGCCCGGCCTGGTCGCGCCGCCGCCCGCGCCGCGGCCCGGTCGGCCGTCGCAGTAGCGCTGTGCGGCGGCACCAACGCCGCGTGCACGCTCGCCGCCCTCATCCCCGCGGCCGTCTACGTCCTGACCCGTCCCGCTTCTTGCCGCTGGCGGCTGCTCGCCTGGTGGACGCCCGCCGTGGTGCTCGCGACCCTGTGGTGGACCGTCCCGCTCGTGCTGCTGGCGAAGTACGGCGTCTCGTTCCTCCCGTACACCGAAAGCGCGGCCGTCACCACGTCCGCGACGAGCCTAGACCAGGTGCTGCGCGGCACCGAGAACTGGATCAGTTACCTGGTGGTCAACGGGCAGGCCTGGTGGCAGGTCGGCTTCCGGATCGCCAACCAGGTGCTGCCGACGCTGTTCAGCGGCCTGGTGGCCGCGCTCGGGCTCACCGGCCTGATCCGCCGCGGGATGCCCGAACGCCGCTTTCTCCTCTGGTGCGTGCTCACCGGCCTGGTCATCATCTGCGCGGGGCACCCGAGCCTGGGCAACCCGCTGACGGGCCCGGTCGCGGCCGTGATCAACGGCCCCGGGTCCGCGCTCCGCAACCTGTGGAAGTTCGATCCGCTGATCCGCCTGCCGGTCGTGCTGGGGCTCGCGCACCTCCTGGCGACCGTGCGCGCGCCCCGTTCCCGGGCCGCGGTGATCGCGGCCGCCGGGGTCGGCATCGGCGGCCTCGCGCTGCCCGTCTACCTGAGCGGGCTGGCCGCCGCCGGGTCGTTCAGCCAGATCCCGTCCTACTGGACCGCCGCGGCCGGCTGGCTGAACTCCCACGCCGGTCAGCAGGCGGTACTGCTGGTCCCTGGCGCGCCGTTCGGCCAGTACGTCTGGGGCAGCCCGCTTGATGAGGTCCTGCAGCCGCTGACCACCGTGGACTGGGCCGAACGGGACCTGTCGTTCGTCTCCTCGCCCGGCAACGAGCGGCTGCTTGACGCGATCGACCAGCGGCTGGCGGCGGGCGACGGGTCCGCCGGGCTGACCCAGGTGCTCGCCCGGATGGGGGTGAAGTACGTGGTCGTCCGCGATGACCTTGACCGTTCGGTCCTGATGGGCGCGTGGCCGGCCAGGATCAACCAGGCGCTCGCGTCGTCACCGGGGATGACCGAGGTGGCCACGTTCGGCCCGCTGGTGGGCAGTGCCGCGCCCGACGACGCGACCAACCTGGACCCGCCCTATCCCGCGGTGGAGATCTACCAGGTGGCCGGCGCCGAGCCCGCGGCGGCCGTGCAGCCGGCGGCGGGCGCGCTGCGGGTCTACGGCGCCCCGGAGTCCCTGCTCACGCTCGCCGACGAGGGCCTGCTCGCCGGCCTGCCGGTGCTGCTCGACGGCGACGGCGCGGGCCTGCCCGTGGCGGGATCGGTGGTGACGGACTCACTGCGGCGTCAGGTGCGGAACTTCGGCGAGCTGCGGACGTCGTACTCGCCGACGCTGACCGCGACCCAGCCGGCCAGCACGTTCGAGGCGACCGGGGACTATCTCGAGCCGGGCTGGAGCGCTTTCCTGACCGTGGCGCGGTACACGGGCATCAAGGACGTCACCGCGTCCTCGTCCGCCTCGGACATCCAGACCATCCCCGGCATCTGGGCGAGCGGCCTGCTGCCGTACGCCGCCGTCGACGGCGACCTGCGGACCCAGTGGGAGTCCGGCGACTGGACCGGCCCGGCCGGCCAGTGGATCCAGGTGACATTCGACGCGCCCATCAGGCTGTCCAGGATCCGGGTGGCGTTCGCCGACAACAGCGCGATCGGGCCGCCGGTCTCCCAGATCGTCGCGGCGACCGCCGCGGGGCAGGTCACCGATCCCGTCCGTGTCACCGGCGACCCGCAGTGGCTGCGCGTCCCGGCGGGGGAGTCCGGCTGGCTGCGGATCACCATCACGGGCCTGGCCTGGCCGCCCCCCGCCGCGCTGGGAGCGGAGGTGGCGATCTCGGACATCCTCGTGCCCGGCGTCCAGGCCGGCCGGACGATCGTGGCCCCGGCGGTGCCCGGCGGCGATCCCTCCGCCGTCGTCCTCGCCAAGGCGCAGCCGCAGCCGTCCGGCTGCATGCTCGGCTCGCTGGGCTGGGCGTGCGACCCGGCGCTCGCCGCGCCGACAGAAGAGCAGTACGGCTTCAGCCACGCTTTCTACGAGCATTCCCCCGAACGGGCCGCGCTGACTGGGTTGGCCGTCCTGATCGACCCGACGGTCGCGGACGCCTACGCGCGGCTGGGTGCCGGCGAGGCCACGGTGACCGCGTCTTCGGTCTACACCGGCGACCCGCAGGACCAGCCGCGGTCGGCGTTCGACGGCGACCCGGCGACACGCTGGATCGCCAGCCCCCAGGATCCGCGGCCAGCGCTCACCGTCCGCTGGGCAACCCCGCGGACCATCCGCGAGGTCACGATCGAACGGCCGCCGGGCGATACCAGCCTGCTGCCGGTCCTGATCACCGGCTCCGGCGGGCAGGCGCGCGGCGCCATGCTCACCGGGGCGAGCGGCGTCGTCAGGTTCGCCCCGATGCGCACGACCAGCCTGACGTTCACGTTCAGCCCCGTGCAGGCGCCGTTGCAGATAACCGACGTGGTGATCCCGGGCGTCCCGTTCCTGGGCACCCCGTCGTTTCCGTTCCGGCTGCCGTGCGGCCTGGGCCCGCTGCTCCAGGTCAACGGGACGATCGTGCCCACCCGCCTGACCGGCACGTTCGCCGCCCTGCTGACCGGCCAGCCGATGCGGTTCACCGCGTGCTCGCCGGTGACCCTGACGGCGGGCCTCAACCAGGTGACCGAGCCGTCATCGGACGCGTTCTCCGTCCAGGACGTGGTGCTCCGCGGGCCGGGCGCGGTGGCGCCGTCCGCGCCGGCGACGGCGGCGGTCATCAAATCCTGGACATCGTCCCTGCGCACGGTCGCGGTGGCCGCCGCGGCCCCGTCCTACCTGATCGTCAACGAGAACTTCAACGCCGGGTGGCAGGCGGTCATCGACGGCAGGCAGCTGCGGGCTGTGCGGCTCGACGGGTGGAAGCAGGCGTGGCTGCTGCCGGCGGGTACGCGCGGGGTGGTGACTTTGACCTACTCGCCTGACAGGGTTTACCTGGTTTCGGTATTTGGTGGTTTGGCTTTGCTGGCGCTGGTTGCGGGCGCTGGGGCGGGCGCTGGGGCGGTCGCTGGGGCTTGGGGGGTTCCGGGGCGTTCAGTCGTCGCCAGGAAGCGGCGCCGAACAACGCCTCGGAACTCCCCGGCGCCCCCGCTCGTCCCGCGGCGAGAGTCGCGACCCCTACGGTGGGCGCGTCTCACGCAGTCGCCACGGATGCGGATTGCGGCCGGCCTGGCGGCGGGGCTGCTGCTGGCGGTCACGGGGTTCTGGCTGGCGGGATACCCGGGGGCGGTCCTTCTGCCCGCCGCGACTGTGGTGTTCGCGGGTGCGGGGCGGGGCGCGGGGGGGAATCGGGTCTGGGCTTCGCTTCGCTCGCCTTGGCTGGCAGGGGGGCTGATGGTTGTTGCGGCCGGTGTTGCCGCGGTTGGGCAGCACATGATGCTCGCGGGGGACTCCGGGGGCGCCGTTAACGCGCTGGTCGGTCCGGTTCCGCAGGTCATCTGCCTGCTTGTCGTCGCGCGCTTGGTCGTTGCGCTTCCAAAATAGAACATGTTCCAGTAATGTGGCTGGATCTCCTGCAGATTCCCGGGAGGGACGATGCGCGGCATCATCGGACTCGTACTCGCAGGACTGGGCGCGTTCCTCATCCTGGTCGCGATACTCCTGCCTACCTGGGTCGTGAGCCAGGTCATCAAGTTCCCGCTGAATGAGTACGAGACCGCCACGCTGGAGGCGACCAACGCCTCGTACTTCAGCGCGACCTCGCTGAGCGAGAAGACGGGCGTCACCATGGAGGCCACCTACACGATCAAGGGCGACCCCAGCGAGGGCAGCTCGTCGACGGCCGTGTGGAGCGAGTACAGCTACGTCTACGACCTCACCAACCACCAGCCGGTCCAGCAGATGACCCGCACGTTCGCGTTCAACCGGCGTACCGGCCAGCTCGTCGACTGCTGCGGCGCGAGCCTCAACGGCGACACGTCGGTCCGCCAGACCGGGCTGGTCGGCTACGTGTTCCCGATCGACACGCAAAAGCAGACCTACGAGGTGTTCGACACCACCCTGAAGCGGCAGATGCCGTTCGTGTACTCGGGCACGACGACCGTACACGGCATCCAGGCCTACGAGTTCGTCGAGAACGTCGCGCCGACGCAGACCGGTACCGTGTCGGTACCCGGATCGTTCGTCGGGTCGAGCGCCGTGACGGTTTCGGCGCCCGAGTTCGACCAGCTGCACCTGATCTACTACGTGGACCCGGAGACCGGGGCGCTGATCGACGTGAACGAGCACCAGACGACGAGCCTGCGCAATCCCGTCACGGGCGCCACGGCCGTGGTGCTGTTCGACGCCGACCTGATCGCGACGCCGGCCAGCCTGGACCAGATCGTCGCGCTCGACAGCAGCGGGCGCGGCGAGCTCACCCTGCTCGAGACCACCCTGCCGCTGGTGCTCGGGATAGTCGGCGGCGTCGCGCTCATCGCCGGGATCTTCCTCAGCCGTAAGTCGCGCGATGACATGGCCGAACTCGACGGCGTGGCGCGCGAGCTGACCGTGTCAACCACCGCGGAATCCGGGCAGGGGCAGGGGCGGCACACCGCAGAACTCGCGGGCGTCGTGCCCGGCCTGGACGACGAATCGCAGGAGCACTCCGCCGAAACGCCCGACAGCGAAGGACCGGACACCCCCGGCCCCCGGCACGCCCGCTAAGGCCCCACGTCTGACCCCAAAACCCCACGTCTGACCCCAAAACCCCACGTCTGACCCCAAAACCCCACGTCTGACTGAGGTCGATTGCGTAATCGACCCCAAATCCCCACGTCCGGCTGTGGTCGATTGCGTAATCGACCACACTAGAGCGGGTCGACTGCGCAATCGGCCTCGGCGCGGCACGCCCGCGGCAGCCGCACCGGCGCACAAACTAGAACAGGTTCTAATAATCTGCTACGGTAGCAAGGCAAGCAAGCGCTTGGTCAAGCGCCCCGGAGAGCCCCCTGGAGAGCCGATGGAGCCTCGCCGCGATCGCAGCAACCCCCGTCCGTCCCGGCGCTCGTTCCTGGCCAGCGCCGCCGTCGCGGGCGCGGTCACCTGGATTCCGGTCTTCCGTGTCAGTCCCGCCAGCGCGCAGGCCACGTCCGCGCCGCCGCCCGGCTTCCCCTCGTCCATCGCCGTCTACCAGCAGGCGTACCAGAACTGGGCGGGCATGATCGTGATCGACAGCGTTCTGGACCTGCGCCCCGGCCTCCGCCGCTGATGTCGTCACGCTCGCCAACTGGGCTTATGCCAACGGATACCGGCTGCGTGCCAAGGGCATGAGCCATAACTGGTCGCCCATCCTCCTCCCGCAGGGAAACACCGGGGCCGGGTATGTGCTGGTGGATACCACCCAGTACTTGACGTCGGTCTCCGTCACGGGCGGCAGTCCCGCCACGGTCACCGCGCAGGCCGGCGTCACGATGGACGCCCTGACCACGGCCCTGGCCGCCGCGGGCTACGGGCTGTGCGCCATCCCGGCGCCGGGAGACATCACGCTCGGCGGCGCGCTGGCCATCAACGCGCACGGCAGCGCGATCCCCGCGAACGGCGAAACGCCCCTGTCCGGGCAGACATACGGCTCGCTGTCGAACCTGATCCTGTCCCTCACCGCCGTCGTCTGGAACCCGGCGCAGAGCCAGTACGTGCTGCGGACCTTCCAGCGCGACGACCCGGACATCCGCGCGTTTCTCGCCCATCTCGGCCGCGCCTTCGTTACGCAGGTGACGCTGCAGGTCGCCGCCAGCCAGAACCTGCGGTGCCAGAGCTGGGTCGACATATCGGCAGCCGACCTGTTCGCGCCGCCCGCCAGCGCCGGCTCCAATTCCCTCGCGAGCTACGCCACCGGCGCCGGCCGGGTCGAGGCCATCTGGTTCCCGTTCACGCAGACGCCCTGGCTGAAGGTCTGGTCGGTCGCCCCGGCCAAGCCGGCCCTGTCCATCGCGGTCAGCGCCCCGTACAACTACTCGTTCACCAACAGCGTCACCAGCGCGGAGAACGAGTTCTTCGACGAAGTGGCGACGGGAGACACGTCGGGCACGCCGGCCTTCGAGGGCACCGCGATGGCCCTGGTGGACACCGGGCTCGTCTTCACCGGCACCTGGGACATCTGGAGCCAGTGGCAGAACGTGCTGCTCTACGTGAAGCCGACCACCGTGCGGATCGTGGAAGCCGGGTACGCGGTCATCACGTCGAGGGCGAACATCCAGCAGGTGGTCAGCGACTTCTACGCGCAGTACACCAGCCGGCGCAACTACTACGCCAGCCTTGGCGAGTACCCGATGAACGGACCCATTGAGATCCGCATCACCGGTCTCGATCAGACGGCGGACGTCCAGAACGCGGGCGCGCAGTCGCCGATCCTGTCCTCGGTCCGGCCGCGCCCGGACCAGCCGGACTGGAACGTGGCCGTCTGGCTGGACATGGGCACGCTGCCGGTGACGGCGGGCTTCTCGCAGTTCTACGCGGACATGGAGTCGTGGATCTGGAGCCACTACACCGGCAGTTACGCGACCGTCAGGCCCGAGTGGTCCAAGGCCTGGGCGTGCACGTCCGCGGCGCCGTGGACGAACACCCAGGTCCTCGGCGCCGCGATCCCGGCCGCGGTCAGCGCGGGCCAGGCGAGCGGCGACGGCTGGGCGACAGCCGTCTCGATCCTCAGCGGCTATGACCCGGGCGGCGTGTTCAGCAACCCGTTCCTGGACACGCTCTTCGGCTAAAGGCGACGGTGACGCGGATGCCAGGCAGGTCAGCGCAGCAGCAGGCGGGTGGCGAGCTCGAGGTGGCCGCTCACGTCGTCCGCCGACGCTCGCCTGGTCACCCAGGCGACCAGGTTCGACAGCCACACGTCGCCGATCACGCGGGCGATCGCGATGTCGTCCGCGGACGGCTCGCCGTCGTGCATGGCCTTGGTGAACATGCGCACCATCTGCCTGGCGACCGTGTTCACCTCGGCCGCCGCGCTCGGGTCCGCGAACATGAAAGCCCGTGTCATCGCCTCGGTGAGCATCGGGTCGCGCTGCATGCTCCGGGTGACCCGCGAGAGCACGTACAGCATCCGGTCGGCGGGTGTGTCGCCCGGGATCGGCTTGCGGTCGAGCTTCTCCTGCAGCTGCTCGAATTCCTCGGTCAGCGCGCCGACCAGCAGGTGGATCTTGGACGGGAAGTACCGGTACAGCGTGCCGAGCGCTACGTCGGCGCGCTCCGCGACGGTCCTCATCTGCACGGCGTCGTAACCGCCCTTGGCGGCGAGTGCCAGCGTCGCGTCCAGTATCCGCTTGCGCCGTTCGCGCTGAGCGGCCGAACCGGCGTCGGCGTCCGCCGCGGCCGCGGCCGACGGCTGGGTTCTGGCACGTGTTCTCGTTGGTGGCATCCGCTACCCCTCGTCCTCTCCGCATCCATGATCAGCGTATCAAGGGCTGGGCGGGAGACATGTTCCCCGCGCTGGTCACACATAGATGTAACGTGTTCTAATTTTCTGTGAAACAGAGGGGAGGCGACGGCGGCGCTGATGGACTTCAGCCTGACGGAGAACCAGCGGGAGATAGCGCGCCTCGCTGGCCAGCTTCTCGACGAGGCGAAGGCCGACCCGTGGAAGGAACTCGCCAGGCGGCCTGCTTGGCCTGTCCCTGCCCCCTGAGCTGGGCGGCGACGGACTCGGTGTCATGGACACCGCCGTGCTCCTGGCCGAGATAGGCCGCCGGGCGGCGCCGGTACCGGCGCTGGCCACCCTGATGACGGGCGTGCTCCCTGTCGTCCGCTGGGGGGATGGCGACCTGCGGCGAGCGCTGCTGCCGCCCGCCGCCGCTGGCGAGCTGATCATCACCGCCGGCATCCGCGAGCCCTCGGACCCGCTGCCCGCCGTCCCGGCCGCCACGGTCACCGAGGGCACCGTGTCGGGCACCAAGGTCGGCGTGCCCTACTGCGCGGAAGCTGGCCGCGTCCTGGTTCCGGTCAGCTTCAGCCCTGCTGGCCACGGCGGGACGACCCCCCTGGCACCCCCCGAAGGCGGGACCGGCGTCGTCATCGTCGACCCGGCGGACGCCGGGGCGCGGGTGACGCGCACGCCGAGCGCCGCCGGCCCCGAGTACACGCTGCGGCTTGACCATGTTCCGGTCGATCACGTCCTAGGCGGGGCCGCCGCCCTCCAAGACCTGTACCAGCTGGCGACCGCGGGCGCGTGCTCCCTGGCCGACGGCGCGCTGTCCGGAGCCCTCGCGCTGACCAAAGACCACGTCACGGCCAGGCGGCAGTTCGGCAGGCCGCTGGCCGCCTTCCAGGCCGTCGCCCAGCAGATCGCCGACGTCTATATCGTGTCGCGCACGCTGCACGTGGCGACTCTGTTGGCGTGCTGGCTGCTGGACGCGGGCAAGGACGCGGCCGGCGACCTCGGGGTGGCGGGATACTGGTGCGCGGAAGAGGCGCCACGGTCCGTTCGGACATGTCATCATTTGCACGGCGGGACGGGGATGGACACGACCTATCCCCTGCACCATCTCTCTGCGCTGATCGGTGACCTAGTGCGCTTCCTCGGGGGCGCCGAATGCCAGCTGGAGCGGCAGGCATGTTCATTGACCTGACGCCAGAGCAGGCCGATCTCCGCGACACGCTGCGCCGCTACTTCGACGGCCTGCTGTCGCCCGCCGAGCGCACCGCGCTGCTCACCGAGCGGCACGGCGCCGTCTACCGCGATGTGGTCCGCCGGATGGGCCGCGACGGCTGGCTCGGCGTGGGCTGGCCCGAGGTCTACGGGGGGCGCGGATTCGGCCAGGTCGAGCACCAGATCTTCGTGAACGAGGCGGCGCGCGCCGACATCCCGCTGCCGGCGGTCACCTTGCAGACCGTCGGTCCGGTGCTGCAGGAGCACGGCACGCCCTGGCAGCGGGAGTTCTTCCTGCCGCGGATCCTGGCGGGCGAGGTCCACTTCGCGATCGGCTACACCGAGCCGGACGCCGGCACGGACCTGGCGGCGCTGCGCACCAGGGCGGTGCGAGACGGCGACGGCTACGTGGTCGACGGCCAGAAGATCTTCACGACGGGCGCTCACGAGGCCGACTACGTTCGGCTGGCCTGCCGGACCGACCCGGAAGCACCCCGGCACAAGGGGATCTCCATCCTGATCGTCGATACCGCCGATCCCGGCTTCTCCTGGACCCCGATCATCACGCACGACGGCGCTCATCACGTCAACGCGACCTACTACGACCACGTGCGGGTGCCGGTCACGATGCGGGTCGGCGCGGAGAACGGCGGCTGGCGGCTGATCACCGAGCAGCTCAATCACGAGCGGGTGATGCTCGGTCCCGCCGGCCGGATCGCCGCGCTGACCGACCGGGTGCGCGAGTGGGCCGCGCGGCGCTCGCTCCTCGGCCAGCCGGATGTGCGGCGGGCGCTGGCCCGGGCTAGCGCGGTCGCGCGCGTCAACGAGCTGCTCAACTGGCAGGTCGCGGCGACACCGGAGCTGAGCGTCGCCGACGCGTCCGCGACCAAGGTGTTCTCCTCCGAGCAGGCCCAGGAGATCGGGCAGGCCCTCGCCGAGGTCGTGGGCCGGCACGGGGACCCGGCCGACCCGGACACGGCGGCGCTGATGACATGGCTCGACGTGCAGCTCAAGCGGAACACCGTCCTGACGTTCGGCGGCGGCGTGAACGAGATACAGCGGGAGCTCATCGCGACCGCCGGCCTTGGCCTGCCGCGGGTGCCCCGGTGACGGCGGACCGGGGTCTGTCCGCCGGGGCAAGCAGCGCGACACCCGAGGCCATCAGGGCCGCCGCGGACCGGATCGCCGCCGCCGGCGACAGCAAGCCGCGGCTCGCCCGCGACCCCGTCAACCTGCCGATGATCCGCAACTGGCTGGAGGCGATCGGCGGCCCCGAATTCCCCGGCACGGCCCCTCCGGCGATGATTCAGGCCTGGACGATGCCGGGCCTGCACGGGACCCGCGGCGACGACGATCCGCTGGCGGCGATGACCGCCCTGCTCGACGAGGCCGGGTACACCGCGGTCGTCGCGACCAACTGCGATCAGGTCTACAGCCGGTACCTCAAGGTCGGCGAGCAGCTGGCCGTCTCGGCCCGGCTGGTGGACGTCAGCGGGCCCAAACGTACCGCGCTGGGCGAGGGGTGGTTCGTGACCACCCGGAGCACCTGGACGTCCGCCGGCGAACCGGTGGCTACCATGGACTTCCGGGTCCTGAAGTTTAAGCCCGCGCCGCACGAGCCGCCCCAGGGGAGAGCCACCCCCCCGGCCTCCCCTGGGGTCATGCGCCCGGTGATCTCGCCGGACACCGAGTTCTTCTGGGCCGGCACGGCGGCCGGCGAGCTGCGCATCCAGCGCTGCGACGGCTGCGGGGCGCTGCGCCACCCGCCGGGCCCGATGTGCCCCTCGTGCGGGGCCATGGCCGCGGGAACCCCGGGCCACGTCGTCGCGGCCGGGACCGGCGAGGTCTACAGCTACGTCGTCCACCATCATCCGCCCGTGCCTGGCAAGAAGCTGCCGATCGTGATCGCGCTCGTCCAGCTGCCCGAAGGCGTCCGGATGACCGGCGAACTCCTCGGCCTCCGCCCCGAACAAGCGCGCATCGGCCTCCCCGTGCGCGCGGAATTCATCCCCGTCGACGACGGCCTGACGCTCCTCGCCTGGCGGGCGGCTCTGCTGCCTCGGGGGGACGACCCACCCAGACCCCCCCGTCAGCGCGGCGACGCCGTCCTGCCCCCGATGGTCATCGACGTCACGCCCACGTTCGTGGTCGCCTCGGCGCTCGCCACCCGCGACTTCCAGGACGTGCATCACGACAGGGACCGCGCCGTCGCCGGGGGAGCCAAGGACATCTTCCTGAACATCCTGACGACGACCGGCCTGGTCCAGCGCTATGTCGCCGCGCGGGCGGGGCCGGACGCGATCTTCCGCGCGATCTCCGTCCGGCTGGGCGTGCCCTGCCACGCGGGCGACACGCTGACCTTCACCGGCGAGGTGACCGCCGATGGCGTGATCTCCGTCGTCGGCCGCTGCGGCCTGGGCGATCACGTGACGGCGACGGTTCGCCTGGCAGGGGCGGGTGAGCGCTGATGCTAAGCGGGACGACGGCGATCGCCGGCATCGGCGCGACCGAGTTCTCCAAGAACTCCGGACGCAGCGAGCTCCGCCTCGCGGTCGAGGCGGTCACGTCGGCCCTCGCCGACGCCGGCCTGACCGCCGCGGACGTGGCCGGCCTGGTCACCTTCACCATGGACGGCAACGCGGAGATCGCCGTCGCCCGCGAGCTCGGCATCCGCGAGCTGCGGTTCTTCAGCCAGATCGGCTACGGCGGCGGTGCCGCCTGCGCGACGGTGCACCAGGCGGCGATGGCCGTCGCCACCGGGACAGCGGACGTGGTGGTCTGCTACCGGGCACTCAACGAGCGTTCCGGCCGCCGCTTCGGCCAAGTGGCGGCCGGACTGGCCGGCGTCCCGACCACGGCGGGGGTCGACAACGGCTGGCACTACCCGATGGGGCTTGCCACGCCCGCGGCGATGGTCGCGATGATCGCCCGCCGGTACATGCACGAGTCCGGGGCGACCAGCGAGGACTTCGGCCGGGTCACGGTCGCGGACCGCCGGCACGCCGCGAGCAACCCGAAGGCGTGGTTCTACCAGCGCCCGGTCACGCTCGCCGAACACCAGCAATCCCGGTGGATCGCGGAGCCGCTCCGCCTCCTTGACTGCTGCCAGGAAAGCGACGGCGCCGTGGCCGTCGTCGTCACGAGCCTGGAGCGCGCCCGCGACCTGCCGTGGCGGCCCGCGGTGATCGCCGCCGCCGCGCAAGGCAGCGGGCCGGGGCAGTACATCATGACCAGCTACTACCGCGACGACCTCGCCGCGCTCCCCGAGATAGGCGTGGTCGCCAGGCAGCTGTGGCGGCAGGCCGGGATCGGCCCGGCCGACGTGCGGACCGCGGTGCTGTATGACCACTTCACCCCGTACGTGCTCATCCAGCTCGAAGAACTCGGCTTCTGCCCGCGCGGCGAGGCCCGCGGGTTCATCGCGGACGGCGCGATCGAGATGGGCGGCCGGCTGCCGCTCAACACGCACGGCGGCCAGCTCGGCGAGGCCTACATCCACGGCATGAACGGCATCGCCGAGGCGGTCCGCCAGGTGCGCGGGACGTCCGTCAACCAGGTCCCCGGCGACGGCCCCGTCCTGGTGACCGCCGGCACCGGCGTGCCGACCAGCGGCCTGATCCTGTCCTTACCAGCCGTCCGGTACAGGTGCGCGCGGAGCGATCCGTTCGCTCAGGCGGCATGCGGCAAGTCATCGGCACGCGGCGTCGCCGTCGGGCGGCCGCGGTGCAGCTCGGCTGGCGGCTGGTGGCGCCGCCCGATATGCGGCGCGGGGATGGCCGCGATCGCGAAGCACAGTGCGACGGTCACTGCGGCCCCGCAGCCCAGAATCGTCCAGAACGTCGGCCAGAAGTCGGCTGCGAGCATCGGCACCGACCTCGCCTCCCTTCGGCAGTTCCCCGCGTCCCTGTGGAGGGCCGCGGAGGGGCGTAGACCCCGGCTTTTGCCGGACATCTCCAGCGTTCCGGCCTTGGTTACCGGTCGGTAGGGACTTACGGCTTGCCGCGCGCACACTCTTGTCCTGAACCGGACTTCGCGGCCGCCTAGGCAGCGGTGCGCGGCGGCGGCAGCGTCGTCATCCGGGCAACCGCCACCGGCGAGGTCACCGGCACGTACGTGTACTCCGCCGGGATCATCGGGGCACTCACCGCGGCCCGCGACGACCGCACCTTCTACTTCGTCGAGGATGCGCAGTCCACGGCGACGGTCAAGACGTTCCGGATCACCGCTTCCGCTCCAGGCTGGCGGCCGGGGAGTTCTCCGGCCCCAGCCCGGGCGGCGGCGGCGCCCCGGCCGCCGGCCTGATCGTGATCAGCCTGCGCACCGGCAAGCAGACCGTCTGGCAGGGCATCCGGAAGAAGAACTGGCCGGTGAGCATCCCGAGCGTCTCCTGGACGCCCGACGGACGCTCGGTCGTCTACCTGCTGCAGTGGTGCAGCAGCGGGCTCGAGGGCACGGATACCTGCATGGCTCCCGGCATCCAGTACGCCGAGATCTGGTCGCTGGATGCCAGCACGCACGGCGGTGCGCTCGCCAGCCACGGTCGCCGGCTGCTCGCCCAGTCGGCCCGGTACCCCGTCATCCAGCAGGCGCTCGCCTCCTGGCCGACGGCGCGGTCATCGTGATGGCGCTGTCCGGGAAGCTTCACACGCAAGGAGGCCGGCGAGGATCCTCGATCCAGAACATGACCGAGTGCCAGGGAGGGCCGGCCCCGTGCCCGGAGACTTCACGCGATCCCGGGACTGGGTATGGTCGTCGGCGTGAACCAAGCACCCTCGATGAACCGGGTCCGGTGGGACGCGCTGGCCGAGCGGCACGGACAAGGCGATGATGCGTACTACGACGTCGATTCTTTCCTGGCGGGCGGGTCGTCGCTGAACGAGCGCGAGCGCGCGGAGGTTGTCGCGGCCGTGGGACCTGTCGCGGGATTGGACTTGCTGCACCTCCAGTGCCACTTCGGCCTGGACACGCTGTCGTGGGCGCGGGAGGGCGCTCATGTCACCGGGGTGGACTTCTCGCCGGTGGCGGTGCACCGGGCGCAGGAGCTTGCCGCGGCAGTCGGCTTGCCGGCCTCATTTGTCGAGGCCGACGTGCTCGACCTGCCCGAATGGCTGTCAGGCCGGTTCGACGTGGTGTTCGCTTCCTACGGGGTGCTGTGCTGGATCAACTCGGCGGCCGCGTGGATGCGTTCGGCGGCGGCGTGCCTGCGTCCCAGCGGGGCCGTGGTCCTGATCGACATCCACCCGCTCGTGATGATGGTCGACACTGTAGACCCGCTGGTCCTGGATTTCCCGTACGCGGGCGAGGAGCCGGTCACGCTTTCGTCATCGGCTTCTTACGCTGTCGGCGGCCTCAGCCCGGAAACGAGCCAGACCACCCAGTGGCCGCACGGGCTCGGCGAGATCGTGACCGCCGCGGCGGCGGCAGGGCTGCGAGTGGAGTCGCTCACCGAGTGGTTCGACGAGGCCAAGGACCCGAAGCTGGCCGCAGGGCCGGACGGACGCGCGCGGTTCCCGGTAGGCGGCGAGCAACTGCCCACGTCCTACGCTCTGCGCGCCCGCCGGCCTGATTCATAGTCGCCGGTAACGTGCCGCCGCCCCAGGAGATCCCTCGCGGTGACCATCAGCCGAGGTGAATAGTTGCTTCGCCGACGGGCGAGGGGGCCTCTTGCCGCCTAACACTAGTTCTTCAGGGACGCGGTGAACGCGGCCCACGCGTCCGGGGTGAACGCGAGCACCGGGGACATGGCGAGCTTCGCGTCCCGCACCGCGACCCCTTCGGCCTTGCAGCCGACCTCGACGCAGTCACCCTGGCCGTTGCTGTAGCTGGATTTCCGCCAGCCTTCCTGCCTATCCATCTCTCAACTCCTCCGCTGCTTGCCGTATCAGATCCCTTGACGCCGGCCCGTCAAGAGCGTGTTCCCAGATGCCCGCGAACGCCGTGCTGTAGCGCTCTACCTCGTGGGGCTTGTCTGGGTAGAGCGCAGCCGCGGCGTGCAGATCATGCCGTATGGCGCAGGTGCATCCGCGTTCTCTTCTGCCGATGAGCGTGCACAAGCGACGCCTGCATCTCAGTCGCAGCCGGGAGCCGCGGTGGCGCTTGCCCAACGGGAGGGACGAGGCGCGGTCCCGTTCTCCGCTTCGTCGCGGCGGTGGATCTCGATCAGCTCCTGACGGTACCGGTGATCCGCTGAGGGCAGCTCGTCGCGCACTTGAGCGCCGTTGTCCCACCACTGCATCAGGCCGCGCCTCAGCTCCTGACCGGCGCGTGTGTGCACGCAGTGGGCGTAGCCCGGGACCTCGACGAGCGCTTCTCCGAGAGCGACCTTCGCGGCGACCCAATCGGCGTGCTCGGAACTGGTGCGGTCCTTGGGCGCAGAAGCGAGCAGGCGCACGGCGTGACACGCCATCATCCAGTCCCCGCCCGGGACGGCATTGAAGTTACGGTGGAGCACGTCGATCAGCACAGGCCCGAGGGGCAGACCCATCCCCACGTCTTCAACCGCGATGAGCCGCAGGCGCCGCCACAAGTGCTGAGCGGCATCCGCCGAGGTTGTGAACATCTCGTAGGCGGCGAGCACGGCGTTGTCGATGCGACTGCGCCTGATCTCCTTCTGGAGGACAGCGACGAGATCGTCCACCGGGATGCCGTGGGGCGAAACGACTTGTGAGTAAGGGTCCTCGGTGAAGTGCCCGGGACCGTAGAGACGTGGCATGAGTTGCGGCTCCTTCCGCATGACGACGGCAGACGCGTCCGACGCGCGGAAGGGGTCTCTAGCGCGCTCACCGTAGCACGGTACGAGGCGTCCGACGCGACCGAACTCACGCTCATGCCGCGAATGGTCACACGGCGAGGCGTTGATCGGCCTGAAGTCCCCGGCAATCGGCGAAGAGCCTGCGGAACGCCTCGATGATCACCGTCGAGTTGTGTACAGCTCGCACACGCCCGGAGTCTGCTTGGAAAAGAGCTCCTGCGCGTCACCCCCGTACTGAGCTGATCTCAGTGACTTTGCGGTAAGTATTTCAGGTGGGGTGCAGCGGCGACGATGTTGACGCTCCTACACCGCCGGCACCCGCCGTCGCAGCAGGCAAAACTCGTTGCCCTCCGGGTCGGCCAGCACGTGCCAACTTTCGTTGCCAGTCTGGCCGATGTCGGCCCGGCGGGCGCCCGCCGCGAGCAGCCGGTCGAGCTCCGCCTCCTGGTCGCGGTCGGTGGCGTTGACGTCGATGTGCAGCCGAAGCTTGCCAGTCTTGGGTTCGTCCGTCCGGTCGAAGACGATGGTGGGCTGCGGGCCGCCGAAGCCAGCCTCCGGCGGTCCGATCTCGATGCTGCTGTCGACGCGGCCGAGCTCGACATAGCCGAGGACCGTGCACCAGAACCGGGCCAGCAGGTCAGGATCGTGTGCGTTGAGGACGAGTTCCGTTATGCGACATGCCACCGGGCCACGTTATCGCGCGGTCCGCGTCCAGCGTCCTACACCATGGTCCGGAGTGGCGCGGCAGGCCACAATGGAACGATGCCACCACGTCGCTCGGTCGGTGACCACCTAGGCGAACGCCGAACGCGCCGCCCGTCGCGGTCGGGAGTGGACCGAATAGGTCAAACCTCACTTCGGCTTCCTGCAGACGTACGGTTTTGCGGTGGCCATTAGCTTTGCCCAGAGTTCGCGCGAACTGAAGGGTCCGTGACGGGGAGCTGCCCGGTATTCATGCCGTATGGGCGGATCCGGCCCCCGGGTTCGTGCGGACAGCCGGGCAGCTGCGGCCGTGCTTCCGCGGGACCGGGGTCCCGCCGGGGTTCTCCCTGCCCCCGCCGCCCGATGATCCGCTCCCGGGCGGGCAGGTCAAGGGCGCCTGCGGCGCCGCTGCGCGGGCCAAAGCCGCGAAGTTAAGAGACCTGCGGTCATGTCAAGGGAGATCGCCTGACGGCGTGGGGTGACGGGAGACGGGACCTCTGGTAGATCGGGGTCAATCCGTCACGATCTTCCCGGACACCGGAGGTCCCGTTGCGTACTCAGTCTGCCACGACCACCATCACGCACGCCGTCACCGTCGCTGCCGGGGTATTCGCCCCCGGCCATCTGGGCGAATTAACGCAGTACCTGCCGTTCGAGCTGGTCGATGACATCCTGGAACAGACCAGGACCGTGCAGCGGCGGCTGCGCGATCTGCCGTCCCGGGCCGGGGTGTACTTCCTGCTGGCGCTAGGGATGTACCCGCGGCTGGGCTATGCGCGGGTCTGGGCCAAGCTGACCGCAGGGCTGACCGGGATGGACGTGCCGTGCCCGTCGGAGAAGGCGCTGCGCGACCTGCGCCGGCGGCTCGGGCCCGCGCCGCTGAAGGCCCTGTTCGAGGTGGTCGCCGGGCCGCTGGCCCAGCCCCGCACGCCCGGGGTGCGCTTCGGCGGGCTGCGCACGGTCGCCTTCGACGGGTGCAACTCGGTGAAGGTCCCCGATACCGGCCGCAACCGCTGGTGGCTGGGCAGGATCAGGTACCGGATGGGCTTTGCCGGGTATCCCACGCTGCGGCTGATGACCCTGGCCGAGACCGGCACCCGCGGCCTGCTCGGCGCCGCGCTCGGGTCGGCGGCCGACCGGGACGAGGCCACCGTGGCCCGGCGGCTGCTGCCGCTGCTGCGGCCGGGCATGCTCATCTTGCTGGACCGGGCTTTCAACGCCAACGCGTTCCTGGGTGAGGTCGCGGCCACCGGCGCGCTGTTCCTGGCGCGGGCCAAGTCCACCCGCCACCCGCCCGTCCTGGAACATCTGCCCGACGGCTCCTACCTGTCGCACCTGGACGGGCTGAACGTCCGGATCATCGAGGCCAGCCTGACGATGACCGGCGCCGACGGCAGCTGTGTCCGCGACAGCTACCGGCTCATCACCCGCGCTGATGGACCACCGCCGGTTCCCGGCCGCCGCCGTGGTCCGGCTCTATCATGAGCGCTGGGAGATCGAGTCCGCGTATTTCGCCCTGCGGCACACCCTGCTCGAGGGCCACGTCCTGCGCTCGGGCGACCGGCCCGGCCTGGAGCAGGAGACCTGGGCCCTGCTCACGCTCTACCAGCTGCTGCGGATGGCCATGGTCG
Source organism: uncultured Actinomycetota bacterium (assembly GCA_963771985.1). Lineage (GTDB taxonomy): Bacteria > Actinomycetota > Actinomycetes > Streptosporangiales > Streptosporangiaceae > Trebonia. The sequence continues at coordinate 220,386 of CAVYVO010000003.1, forward strand.
CCGCCGTGGAGACCCGCCCGGGCACCGACCCCGACCGGGCCAGCTTCACCACCGCGATGGAAGCCGCCAAAGACCAGCTCACCGCGGCCCGCGGCATCTGCCCGGACGGCCCGGCCGACCTGCCCGGCGCGATCGGCCGGGCCGTCCTGGCCACCTTGCTGCCCGCCCGCCGCCCCCGGTACAGCGCCCGTAAGGTCAAATGCGCCACCTCCCGGTACCTGAACCGGGACGACGGCCGCCCGGCCCACCCCGCCGCCATCACCGCGATCGACATCGCCATCCGCACCCCGCCGGTGGACCTCAAGCCCGGCAGGACCCACCGCGACCGGAACGCTCCGCCCCGCCCGCCCGGCCCGCCCACCCGCCGGGAGCGGATCACCGCCATCATCACCAGCCAGCCCCCGCGCGACTGGAGCGGCCATGAACTCGCCGTCCTGCTGCACGTCAAACCCCGGAACATGCTCACCCAGCTCGGTGAATGGGCTCGCCTGGGCTTCTTCACCCGCACCGGCTCCGGAACCTACAAACTCAACATGCCGACGGAGAGCACCCCCTCGACAACCGCGCCAGACCCTTAACTTCGCGGCTTTGCTCCGCGATCGCTGCGCGACCCCTGACCTGCCCGTCCGCTCGCAGGGCTGGCAGCTATCGGGGTCAGGGAGGAAAACGGGCCTGATGCCGCCGGCTCCGGGCGGGCGCCTGCACAGTTCACCAGGACTGCAAGACACTCAGTTCAGGCGATGATCCTTCATGTTCCCCGAAACTTCCTCAACAGTGAGACCGGCCCCGCTGAAGGGGAGAAAGCGCAGGTCCAGGAGCTATAGAAGTTACTGAGACCTCAGGGAACTCTGGGGTTATTTATTAGAAAAGGACCCGCCCATGGCGGGCACCTCGCCAGCGGCCTACCGGTGTTGAGCGGAGCGCACCGACTGTGCGAGCCAGAGGGCTCTGGCTCATATAACTGGAAGGTAACGGCCCGATCACCGCTAGCGACTGTCCGGCGTCCCGCTCCTCGCCGGTTTTCGATAACGTGAAAGATCTCACGGCCTATGAGGCTGGTTATCTTTCACATTAGTTCGATCTTGGGTGCGCTCATAAGAAAAATACGGCGTACGGGCGACGTCAGGGCTCCGTTATCATCCAGAAATGTGCGACAGAGCCGCCAGAGCTGGGTGCTCTGTACGCTGCGCGCGATGCACCAGTGCGAGCGGTTGGCAAGGACAGAATCGTCAGCTTGGCGCGGCCGAATTCTATTCTCTCTGGGCTCATGCGTTCGCGGATGTGATGGAGCTTCGGCGCTGCTGCGCGCTCTGTACGGTTGACCAGCAGGGTTCCCTGATCAGCGGCATCGCGGTCTGGTCGGCGTCAGGCGGCGCGCTCCAGCCGCTCGGCGATCCAGACCTTGATAATGGACTGGCGTGTCACGCCCAGCCGCCGGGCTTCCCGGTCAAGCGATTCGATCATCCATACCGGGAAATCGACGTTGACCCGGCGCTGCTCCAGCCCAGGACGGCGGATCGCGGCAAGGTCCAGCTCGCCGCTCACATCCTCACCGTCATCGAACTTCTGGTCAAACTGCTCAGCCCTCATACAGTGCCCTCTCCTCCTTCCGCGCCCGGCGGGCAGAGATGATCCTTACCCGCTGCTCCCGGTAGGCGATCACCGCTGACCAGTGCCTGTCCGCGATCTTGCCGATCACCAGCCACCGGGGCTCGCCAGTCGCGCGGGCGGGAATCTCTGCCCGCACGGGGTCGTCCCAGAGCGCCTGCACCTCGGTGGAGTCGATGCCGTGCTTCTCCAGGTTCGAACGCGCTCTTGGCCGGATCGAACTCGAACTCCACCCGATCATGCTCCTTTTGGTATAGTAATCATACCGAAGTCGCTCTATAAAGCTGTCGGTGGGTGTCCTAGCGCGACAGGCCCGCGTTCGGAGCCGCTGGCGGCGCGCAGGACCGCGCAGGTCCTGTCAACCGACCGCGGCACAGCCGGGCTCACGCCGCTCAATGGTGACTGCTCACCGCAAGAAGGCCAGTGCAGCGCAATGCCCGCGAACCGCCGATTCTCGCGTCGGTCAGGCCGCCTTACGCGGCTATGTGCGCGCTGTGATCATATGGACTCTCGCGCCGTCGGCAACAGAGAGCGACGACTCTTCCGCATGTTTATGCACTGGTTATCGGATCGAGGACGCGCGCTCATGCCGCGATGATGATCGCTGGTCTCATCGCGGCCGCTGGGCCAGGGCGGCGGGCAGGTGGATGGTGGAGCCGCCCGGGAGGACGGGGGCGTCGTTGCCGGCGTGGCGGAGTTCGACGACGCCGGCGTTGGGGATCAGGTAGCGGCTGGCGAAGCCGCGGAAGGCGCGCATCTGGTCGTGATCCGGTGTGGTGATGCCGGTCAGCAGCGACCACGCGACGGCCCGCATGAACAGCCCGTGGGTGAACACCACGACCGGTCCGGCTTCCTGCGTGCCGAGCCGGTTCAGGAAATCTGCGGTGCGGGGCAGGCCGGCGAAGGACCCGGCCCCGGGGCCAGGCGGCACGGGGGCCGGCCCGGTCCCAGTACGCCCGCGCGCAGGGCTCGCGTTCCCGGGGAGTGCTGGCGCGCCCGTGCAGGTCACCGAGGCAGGTGAACTCGTGGACGGGCCACTGCCGGCACGCGGCGGCGGGGAACCGGCTGATCGTCGGCTGTGCGGTCTGGCGTGCCCGCAGGCAGGGCGATGTCACGATCAGCGCCGGGACGTCGGCGAGTACCCGCGCGATCTGCCCGGCCTGCCGGTGCCCGTCCGCGGTCAGCGGGGCCGGGCCCGGATCAGCCGACGACAGTCCCGCGCTGGATTCGCTTTCACCATGACGGATCAGGAACACCCGGATCACCCAGCCTCCCGGCCCTTCGCCCATCCCGCCCGTGCAGACCCGCGAGCGGGCGCCCTGAAGACAAGTGTGCCGCCCAGAGAATGACACCAGATCCGGTGATCTCGCGGATGAGCGACGAAATCCTGACAATGGCGCCATGATGCCGCATAACCCGTTCGCCACGGAACGCGCGCTCATGCCGCAGACGGGACGTCGGTCCATGTCGTCATGGCGCTAGTCGCCAAGTCCATTACGCTTCCGCGGAAACGCACTCTTCTGCCGCTGCTGCGCCGCGAGGCGCCCTGTTATATCCCCGGCTCAGCCGGGAGGGACTCGAAGGGAGGTTCCTGGGTCTGATGGCTTACCTGGAAGGGAAACCGGAAGGGAACAATAGCATGCCAGGAAAGTAACGGCCGCGCCCAGGCGTATGGGACGGCGCGTTACGGGACCCGCGTGATATGGCTAAAAGCCGGATTGCCTGAACCCTAATCTCCAGCAGGTGAAAAGAAGCACCCGCCGGAAAGACGCCTGTAACCGGCGCCGCATCCTGCGCTGGCATCTATGCGGGGCCAGCGCACCCTCCGGGATGCGGGGCGACGCCCAGTGAGGGTGTTTAAGGAGATGAGTGGGGAGCCTACGTCACGCTGTCACGTATAGCAGGGACGAACGCGGGATCACCTACGTAGTACAGTCGCGGTTTCACAGAAAGCGACGATCCGGATGCTGCGGGGAGCAGGCTGGCCAGCGCTGGGGGTCACGCTGGGTGATGACTATCAGCGGCGCACCGGAGTTACGCGGGTGAAATCCGGGGCGGCCGTGCCGTGTTGCCTGATGTGTGACCAACGACAATTACGACACGGCCGCGAAGGCCAGCATAGGTGACGTGTCCGGGTGCGCGGACAGGGTGGATGCGCAGGTCAGGGCGGTTCTGGGCCGGGTCCTGGCGCAGCGGCGCAGCGCGGAGACGGCGTTCGCTTACGTGGCGGGGCTGTCGCCGGGGGTGAAGGCGAACTGCTGGGCCCTGGCCGAGGCGGCCGGGCACGAGTCCCCGTACCGGATGCAGGCCCTGCTCCGCAGTTATCAGTGGCACTGGCAGGAGCTGCGGGCGGAGCTGCCGGGCCTGGTGCAGGCCTGGCTGCCGTGCGATAAGGACGACCTGATCGGGCCGGGGCTCGCGATCGATGAGACCGCGCAGCTCAAGGACGGGGACGCCACCGCGTGCGCGGCGCCGCAGCATGCCGGGTGCACCGGGCACGTGGAGAACTGTGTCACCACGGTGTTCGCCGCGTACGTGACCACGTCCGGGCAGGCCTGGGCGGACTTCGATGTGTTCATGCCCGGGCGGTGGGAGACGGACCTGGTGCGGCGCCGGGCCGCTGGCATCCCCGGCGGGCTGGAACGCAAGACCAAGCCGCAGCTGGCCATCGGCCAGCTGGAGCGGCTGCTGACGGCCGGCCTGCCGATCCGGTGGGCAGCATTTGATGAAGTCTACGGGCGCAGCAGCGCCCTGCGCGGGGCGTGCGAGGCCGCGGGCCTGCCCTACGCCGCGGTCATCCCCCGCGACTTCCGCATCACCCTGCCCTCCGGCGCCGTGATCAAGGCCGAAGACGCCGCCGGGGACGCGGTCTTCGAGCGCCGCTCGTGCGGGAACGGGTCCAAAGGCCCCCGGTACGCGGACTGGGCCCTGGCCGCCACCGCCAGCCCGCGGCATGTCCTGCTGATCCGCCGGCCGCTCTCCCGGCTGGGCAACCTGACGTTCTACCTGTGCTGGGCTCCGGAAGACCAGCCTGCCACGATGACGTTCTTCGTGACCATCGCCGGGCGGCGCTGGCCCTGCGAGGAAACGTTCAAGACCGGGAAGGACACACTCGGCTGGGACCAGTCCCAGGTGCGCACCTGGGACGCGATCTGCCGGCACACCGCCCTGGCCGCCCTCGCCCAGCTCCGCCACGCCGCCATCCGCAACGCGCTGTGCGGCGACATCACCCTCCCGCCCCCGCCCCCCGGCGGCGAGGAGGAGGAGGAGGAGAAGAAGAAGAAGAAGAAGGTCAGCGGTGCTGACCTGGGCATCCCCCTCGGCGACGCGCCCGTCCCCGCCCGGCCCGGGCAGCCGTGCCCGCCCAGCATCGGCCCGGTCAAGCTCACCATCGCCGAGACCGCCCGGCTGACCCGCCTCGCCCGCCAGCACGCCGCCGGGCTCATCACCAGCGCCCGCCTCGCCTTCCACCTGCGCTGGTCCCGGTGGCGGCGCCGCCACCAGGCCCGCGCCCGATGGCACCACTACGCCACCCGCCTCGCCGCCGCAGCCAGCACCTGACCAAGCACGGCCGGAAGGAGGTGACAGGATGTAACCGCTACCAGAACCGATCACGTCACAGTACGCGACACGGCGAACCCGCACCGCGAAACCGCGACTGTACTATACGGGGCGCGAGCCCTACGGTGACACAGGCCCCGTATTAGTCGGTGCGCCATGAGGCGTGCTGTTATATAGCCCGCTCAGCGGGCAGAGATGAGAGGAATAATCTCTGGATCTAATGGCTAACCGGAGCGCGAAAGCGCAATAAAGGGAAAATAGCATGCCAGGAAACCGGCAGACATGCCCAGGCGTATGGGGTGACGTGCCGGGAGATCCGCACGATAAGGTGAAAGTCGGATTACCTGAAGCCCAGTCTCCAGAAGGCGAAATATGGCGCCTGCCGGAAAGACGCCTGAAACCAGCGCCGGCCCCTGCGGCGGGATTGCGATTAGCCCGCTGCAATCCTCCGGGGTGCAGGAGCGATGCCCTGTCAGGGCATTAAAGGAGACGGACGGGACGCCTAAGTCGTGCTACCACGTATAGCAGTGTGAACATGGGATCGCCTAAGGGACGCGAGTCCTACGGCGACGGAGTGCCCGTATGTAGTCGGCGGGGTAACGTCCGCACAATCTGGAGACCGCTAATAACGGACCACAGGGCGAAGGGGCACAGGCGATGAACGTCATGACCATGAAGGATGCGCAATGCAGACGGCTGAAGTGGTGCTGAGCGTTCTCCGCGAGCGAGGCAGGAAGGGCCTGCCGTGCACGCAGTTGTACAGGCAGATGTTCAATGCGGATCTGTATTTGGCGGCGTACGGGAACATCTACTCCAACAAGGGCGCGATGACGCCCGGGGCCACCGAGGAAACCGCTGACGGCATGTCCGGGGAAAAGATCGAACAGATCATAGGGCTGATGCGGAATGAACGGTACCGGTTCTCGCCGGTCCGCCGCGTCTACATACCGAAGAAAAACGGTAAACTTCGCCCTCTCGGCATGCCAACATGGTCCGATAAACTGGTCGGCGAAGTCGTCCGCCTGCTGCTGGAGGCAATTTACGATCCGCAGTTCTCGGACAGCTCGCACGGGTTCCGGAAATACCGGGGATGTCACACCGCGCTGCGGGAGATAAACAACACCTGGACCGGGACCGCCTGGTTTATCGAAGGAGATATCAGCGATTGTTTCGGCAGTCTCGATCACGAGATCTTGCTAGGAATACTCGCGGAGAAAATCCAGGACAACCGGTTTCTCCGGCTGATACGGAACATGCTTAAAGCCGGGTACCTCGAAGACTGGGACTATCGTGACACGCTCAGCGGCGTTCCGCAAGGCGGCACGGTGTCCCCGATTCTCAGTAACGTCTACCTGCATAAATTCGACGAGTTCGTCGAGCAGGAACTGATCCCGCAGTACACACGAGGGGCAGTGCGGGCAATGGCCTTGCGTTAAGACTTTGTCTGGTATCGTTACCGTTTCGTGGCACATGATGGTTCTGAGGGGATCTCCCCGGACGGCTGGCTGCCGGACCGGATCTCGGTCGGGGTACTGACCAGGGTCTTCACACCGGAGCTGGTGGACGCCGCAGTGGAGGATGCCGGGGCGCGGGAGCAGCGGCGCCGGCTGCTGCCGGCGCGGCTGATGGTGTATTTCGTGCTGGCGCTGTGGCTGTTCCGCGGCCGGAACTGCGGATACGGGCAGGTGATGACCAAGCTGGCGGACGGGCTGTACCACCAGCGGCGCGCTGCTGACCTGCTGGCCGGGCAGCAGCTGGACCCGGGCGGCTGGGTCGGTGCCGGGGACGGGCGGCGGTGGCGGCAGCCGAACATCTCCTCGCTGTCGCGGGGCCGCGGCAAGCTCGGCCCGGCACCGGTCCGGTTCCTGTTCGAGCAGGTCGCGGGGCCGATCGGGGACGAGGGGACGCCGGGGGTGTTCTGCTGCGGGCTGCGGGTCGTCTCCATGGACGGGTCAACGTCGGACGTGCCGGACAGCCCGCCGAACGATGAGCACTTCGGCCGTCCGTCCAACCAGACCCGTGACGGGGCGTTCGCGCAGGTGCGGTGGCTGGCGGCGGCCGAGTCCGGGACCGGGAGCCTGCTGGGCGCATCCCTGGGCCCGTACCGGGACAGCGAGCAGGCCCTGGCCCGCGACCTGCTGGAGCAGGGCTGCTTCGGCCCGGGGATGCTGGTGCTGGCGGACCGCAAGTTCCTGTCCTGGGCGCTGGCCCGGGAGTTCCTGGCCACCGGGGCGCACATCCTGTGGCGCGCCTCGGCGTCTTTCACCCTCAAGCCGGTGAAAGTCCTGGCCGACGGCACCTATCTGGCGGAACTGACGCCGCCCCGCAAGAAAGACGGCCCGCCGCTGACCGTCCGGGTCATCGAGTACACCGTGCACACCATCCCCGAAGACGGCAAGGAAGAGCCCTCGGAGGTGTTCTGCCTTGTCACCAACCTGCTGGATCCCGGGGAATACCCGGCGCTGGACCTAGCCTGTGCTTACCCCTTGCGCTGGGGCTGCGAGACCGTCATCGGCCACCACAAGACGGACATGGGTGACGGGCAGCCGGTCCTTCGCAGCAAGGACCCCGCCGGCGTCGAGCAGGAAATGTGGGCACTTTTTGCCGTCTACCAGGCGACATGCAAGATCATCGGGATCGGGGCGGCGGCCGCGGGCGTGCCCCCGGACACGATCAGCTTCCCGCACGCCCTGGCCGCCGCGACCGACACCGTCGCGGCTTTTTCCCCCTGAGCAGGCCGATCTCGCGCTCGCCACGTTCCTGCTGAAGATCCTCGCCCCCGCCACCTTCGTCCGCGACCGGCCGGACCGGGCCAGCCCCCGCAAGACCAAGAAATCCGGCGACTTCCCCGCCCGCAAGCCCGGCCAGCCCAGCGTCACCAACGTCACCCGGAAAATCGAGTTTCACCTGCTCAGCCCGCACATGATCACTTAAGGCAAGGCCATTGCCTCTGGCGGGCACCTCGCCAGCGGCCTACCGGTGTCGAGCGTATGTCAGCATCTGCGGAGCTTGCTGCGCCTGCGGAGCTGGTAGGACACTGACTTCGAGCACTCGGTGATTCAGCAGCGGGCTGCGGTACCAGGGACGAGAGGCACGCGATGACGCCAGCGAGCCGGCATGTTGTCTTCATTCACGGCCTGTGGCTGCACACGGACTCGTGGGCGCCGTGGACGGAACTGTTCCAGACGGCGGGTTACGCGCCGCTGGCGCCGGGCTGGCCAGGAGCCTCGGACACTGTCGAGGAAACCCGCAGCCACGCCGGCCAGGTGGCCGGGAAGGGCATCGACGATGTCGTCGACCACTATGCGCAGATCATCCGGGCCCTGGACGCCCCGCCGATCGTGATCGGCCACTCCTTCGGCGGCCTGATTGCCCAGCGACTGCTGGGCCAGGACCTCGCGGCCGCGGGAGTAGCGATCGACGCAGCCCCGATCAAGGGCGTGCTCTATCTGCCCCCGTCGGCGCTGCGGGTCGCCTCGATCGCATTGCGCAACCCGGCGAACAGGAACAAGGCGGTCGCGCTGACCCCGGAGCAGTTCCACTACGGCTTCGGGAACGCGCTGCCCGCGCAGGAGTCCGCCGAACTGTTCCAGCGGTGGACGGTCCCCTCGCCGGGCAAGCCGCTATTCGAGGCCGCCGCCGCGAACCTATCGCGGCAGTCGCCTGCCAAGGTCAACACGGGCAACAAGACCCGCGGGCCCCTCCTGCTGATCGCCGGGGGCCACGACCACACGGTTCCGGCTGCGATCACCAGGTCGACCCGCAAGCTCTACCACAAGTCGCCGGCCATCACCGACCTGCGGGAGTTCAACGACCGGGGTCACTCACTGACCATCGACCACGGCTGGCGCGAGATCGCCGACGAGGTGCTGAGCTGGCTCAGTCAGCGCGCCACGTAGCCAGCAGACACCAGCCGGCTAGGAGCAAGGCCAGCCCGAAGCAAAGCCCAGCCCGCCGTGGCACCTGCCCGCTCGTCGCCGATCCTCAGCCCATGCCGCGGGAGACGCCCGACATGGCCGATGAGCGCGCCTTGCGCCTACGCATGTATATGCATTTACTCGCATGTTCAGTCGCAGCCTGAGCGCAGTCGCTCCTCGAGGAAGATCGGCGGCCTGACGTCGTTGTCTATCTCGCAGGATGCCAGATCGACTCGGTGCGGTGGCTGGCCGGTTGGCTGATCGTCGGTGCGAGGCCCGTCCGCGCTGACGCCAGGGCTGGCGGGCATCTAGGGCGGTGTCGAGGACATCGAGGTCGGTGTAGCTGTCCAGGGCGTACCGCCAGTGTTGGTCTGCGCTGGTGGTATCGCGGACGGGCCTGGGCGGCGTGACCGGGGAGGTGAATGGCGGGCCTGGGTGCCAGACGGCAGGCGATGGGCATGGCCGCCGCTGGGCTCAGCGGCGGCCATGCCGTTTGGTGTGTCAGTGGTGCGTCGTGTGACGGTTGGCGGTTGGCGGGGTGATCTTGCCCCAGGTGATATCTGTGGGCATGGTGCGGTAAATGCTGAACGGAGCCTTGCGGCCAAGCACTGCAACATCGACGGTGCAGGCGTCGAGCAGCGGAGCCGCTCGCACCTTAGCGGCAAGGCATGCCGCCCGCGCGGCGCTGGCGATCTTCGGCGGGAGATCGTTGGGGTAGAACACGTTTTGGGGATTGCCGCTGGCAACCTTCGTGCCGCAGGCCGACAGCAGCGACTGGCTCGCGGGGACTCGCCAGCTATTGCCGTAAAGGCCATAGAACTCCTTGAAGGCAAACGGTGCGGTCAGCACGGTTCCGCTGCGTGCCTGGACGGCCTCGACGTCGGTCCCGGCGTTGGCGAGCAGGCCCTGTACTGTTTCGGGCCAGCGGCCCAGCCCCACCGACGCGTTGATCCAGTCAGGGCTGCCATTGTTGACCGCCGCGGTAACGGAATCCCCGGCCGCGTCCTGGATCAGATACGCGTTCCCGTTCAGGGAGACCTTGCCGCCGCCGGGCAGGTTGATGTGGCCGCCGTTCGCCAGACCCACTTCCTTTTTATTGATCACCAGCCGTGTGGGCGTGGTGCAGACCGCGACGTCGGATTTGCCGACCCGCGCCGCGACCGCCTGGTTGACCGCGGCGTTGGGCCACATCGGCGCGCTAGATATCTGCCGGTTCTCGACAATGAATCCCGGACCGGTCGTCGCCAGCTCGAAATCGCCCGATGCCTGGAAGTCGTAGAACAGATTGCGGAACGTTCTCAGATGGGTATCGCGGATTCCCCGGGCGGTGGCGCACGCCGGTGCGCCGGAGGTGGGGCCGTTGGTCTGAGTGGAGATAAGCGTCGGCGACCCCTGCGTCCCGATCATCGGGGTGGGGGCCAGATTGAGGTTGTTCGTCTCGGCTGTGAAGCCCTCCATCACGCATGACGGGGCCAGCCTGGTGCCGTTATGCGTCGTTGTCCTGGCCGCCAGCGTTGTGCCCGGGCTGAAGTCCGCCGCGTTACCGGGAGGGCCGGACTCACCGAAGATGCCCCACTCGACGTCCGTCCAGTTGTTCGCGAGGCCAAGCAGATCATCCGCGTTCATTGCTATAGCTGTGCCGCTGGACGGGTTTGTCAGGACTACCGTGTCGTTGCCACCCGGGCTAGCGCTGCCGGTCAGGGTCACGCCGGGCAGCTCCGCAACGGTCAGGGGAGAGGACAGCCCGGTGCCGAAGGTGTTTATGACGCAGGCGGTGCCGCTTAGGAACCACCCCGACGGACAGGTCGCGTCGTAGTTCAACATCGTGAACTCAATCAAGACCATGTTGAAGTGCGTTGAGTAGATGAACTGTTCCCAGCCCTGGCATCCGGGATTCGGGGATCCTGCACAGGCAGTGCTCGTGAAAGTGTTGGTGTTGAGCTGGAGCGAGAAGGTGTTCGGCGCCGACGGACCACCATTAAATGATCCGGTCTCGGTCGCCCCGGGGGTGATGGAATCAAACGACCCCATCACGCTGGACAGGGAGCCGGACACCTCGGCCGAGTAGTCGGTACCGTTCCCCACGGTGTAGCCGGTACCGTGTCCCACAGCCTGTGAGCGGTACCCCGGCGCGGGGGCGTACGGAACATGTGGCGCGGCTTTACACTGAGTTCTCCGCCACTGAACCATCGGATAGGACGCGGTAAAACAGCCTTTGCCCGGCACGCGAAGCCCCTGCACGGCTTGCTGCCATTTCGCGGTGCTGACCGGCGGCGGTGTGCCACCTGCCGCGGCCGCGACCGACGACCCGAGTACCGTCAGCACGGCCGCCATGGCCACCACCGCGAGAGCTCTCGTTGGGCGACCACGCACAAAGCGCCACCGCCCCCCGAACAAAGCGCCGCGGCCTGACCGTCCCGGCCCTCCGGCCGGAAGCTGTGATGAATGCATGTCTGCCTCCTTGGACCCTGGCTTTGCCACCCACAGACCAACCCTGCCGGGCGGCCGACTGCGACACCCCTGGCGCCACGACTGCCCTTCGACATGACTGCTGGTGACACACAGTCGCCGGGTCAACGGTGACCGCCGACGGCGGGCGATGAGACTCCCGCCTACTAGGTCGGAGACAACAGGGCGTCGGCAGATACATCCATGGATCGGCCGGCCTAGCGCGAGCGCGCTGAACACGCCGCTCGGTACCACCGCCGCCCATCTGCAACCCGCTCGCGCTGCGGCGCCGAATCAGGCGGCTCAGTGCGCGTCCAATTGATAGTTGACAACGGCGATCGTGGCCCGACATCCCTCGGGTTAGCCGGGACGATCTGCCGGCTGCAGCTGCATGATTATGCATGATCGCCTGGAACCAAGAACTTCCGCTTCTCCAGCAGAGAGGTTGGGGCAGTGACATCGTCAGGCGATCTTGGCGAACGATTCTCGCCAGAGTTCGCACTGGCTCAGTGCGAAGGCTATTAGTGCTGCTCGGCCCACGGTCCCACGCCAGCCACGCGGTCCACCGAGATGTGGGTGATGTATCCGGGTGGGGGGTCATCCATCGGCGGGAAGCGGACCCCAGGACCGAGGTAGGTGTAAGCGAGTTTCTGAAGGAGTTCGGCAGCTCCTCCCTCGGTAATGCGCGCCGTCCCGTATACGACGAGGTACTCGTTGAGGCCCATAGCGTTACGCGCGTCGGTTTCGATCGAGAGGGCGACGCGGCTGTCGTTGCGGATATTGCGCACCTTGCGGTGCTCAGGAAGATGAGCGGCCACGATCTCGTCGCCATCAAGACCGACCCACACCACGGTCACCTGGGGACTGCCGTCGGGGTTCAAGGTCACTAGGTGAGCCAAGGCCGGGGAGTCGAGCACGGCTCTGGCGCTGTCGGGCAGCGACGTCGTCATGAAGTCACGCTAGCAGTCCGGGTCACGAAGGCACGTCAGGCGAAGTCCCCGGGTCGTTGCGGGAAGGCCATCGAGGAACCACGCCCGGATCTGTCGCTTTGCGGGACGCCGAGTGCGCGGCGCCGAGGGCTGCGCCGATTTCGTCGGCCCGCTGAGGCCCAGCTGGTTCTACTGCGACGGCCGGCGCTTCTACATCTCGACAACGAATGCACACGTGCCAGCGTGCCCGTGCCGGAGCCACGGCGCTCTCCGGACATCAGGCGCCCGGGCGATGAACGGGATCAGTACCCGGAGCCGCCGCTGCCGGATGTGGCTGAGGAACTGGCCGTGGGGGTGGCACCCGAGACCGTCATCTCGTACCAGAGCCCGCCGGATAGCTTGAGCGCGTTGCCCTTCGCCTGACCGGGGGCGGTGTCCCCGACGTAGGTGTAGAGCGGATGCCCGTCGTAGGTGGCCTGCTTCGTGCCGTCTGACCTGGTGATGGTGCCCAGCGTGCCGGTGACGCCGGCGCCCGCGGTGGCGGGGCCTTTCACCGGCGGCCAGTAGGTCGCGCAGGATCCGTTGCATTTTGACGTGGTCGACGTGTCCGGGGCGAACCAGTACAAGGTGAAGCCCTTGGAATTGGTCAGTACCTTCGTCCCATTGACCGTCGCGGTCATCAGGGCAGAGCTTGAGGCCGGAGTCGACACCGCCGCGCTACTAGCTGGCGTGGCCGGGCTGCTGCTCGAGGCAGACGAGCTGCCCGAGCTCCCGCACGCGGCAACGACCAGGGCCACCGCAGCCAGTCCGGCGGCACCCCATATGTTTCGCATCCTCAGTTACTCCCTTCACAGTGCGAATAATCTAATCTCCCGTCAGGAATCACGTACGGCCGGGGCCTTCGGTTTATCTGCGCGCAGAGACCAGTGGAAACAGTTCCCCGCATGTCTCTCCCACCTGGTTGAGTGGGCATTCCGGTTCCAGTAGCGGCCTTACGGCTGTGACCTAGGCATACGCCCATGGGCGCTCTTCCGGCTACTGTGCGGTGTCCGCCCGTGTGGCTCCCAGCGTGGCTCGCCGGGGTGGTGGATAGCATGTGCGGTAATCGCGGCGGAGTGCGGAGGAATGATTGGAGAGCCCGCGGTGGCCCGTGTGGCGGTGGTGTCCGGCGGCGGCACACGGATGGGCAAGGCGATCACGGCTCGCCTTGTCGCAGGCGGCGATCATGTGGTCATTATCGGGCGCCGGGCCGGGGCGCTGAGATAACCAGCCTGGACGATCGGTCGCGCCGTCTAGGGGAATCCGGCTGAGCCACTTGGTGCGGCGGAGTGTCCGCTTCCCGATCGCGACGACCTGACCGGGCGGGAGCCCGGTAGCGAGCGCGACGTCGGCGAGCGAGCAACCCTCATGGAAGGCCTGGCCCAGGGCCTGGCCGAGGTCCCGCTCGGCGTTCGCGGGCGGCTCATCGAGCCGGAAGGAAGCCGGATCGGTCGCCGTGCGATCGACGCCAGCGCCAGCAGGCAATGGACTCGCTCGTAGTAGATGCCGCGGCCGGTATCCGTGTCCGGAACCTCGGTGGCCATCTCCGGGGCGTCTTCCGCCTCCAGCAGCCCGGCGAGGCAGTCCGGATCGTTCCACCCAGGGGTAGTCACCGTCTTTACAGTGCCGAGTCGGGCTGTGTCGTGATCGCCGTCACGGCACACGCGCGGTGATCGCGGCCAGGCCGATGGTCATGAGGCCGCAGCGGCTGCAGTACGGGGGTCCAGCCCGGCAGCGGAATCCGTTGTGCGGCAGGGGCGGAGACCACGGTACGTTCGGGACAAGACGGCGACACACGCCGGCGCGGACCGGTAGCCGCGCGCGGACTTGTACCGGTCGGAAGGCTGCGCGGCCGGATCTTTGCCGTGGAAGCCCCGGCCCCGACTCTTCCGGGGAGAAATCGCCGCTAGGCGCCCGTGCCCGGCGACTGCGGGGCGCTGTCATATCACCATTGGTGACGATATAGTTACTGTATTCGGCTGTGCTCTTCTAGCGATGTCCGGGTGCGCCCTGATGACTACCGACTTCCCCGGCCAGCCGCCGGCGACCGAAGACGCCGCTGTGGCCAGGGCGGGCGCCCGGTGGACACGCGAGGAGGGGGAAGAGCTGGTCGCTGAGGTCCGCGCTGGGACTGACCTGGCGGTGATCGCCGGGCGGCACGGCCGGTCCAAGGGCGGGATCAAGTCGCGGCTATTCAGGATGATTCCGGACGGGGAGGATGTCCCGGACAGCGAGCAGCTGTCGTGGATCACGGCGCGGCTGCGGGCCGATCCCGGATTCGACTGGCCCGGGCAGCTTGACCGGGTTGCGGCTGACAGCCTCGCCGCCAGCGAGGCAGGCCAGAGTTCATCGGGCGCCGGGCGCGTATCCGCTCCCGAGGATGTGCTGGCCATCTGGCAGCAGGTGAACGGCCGCGAGCTCAGCCAGCAGCGCAGGGCTGAATTCCTGGCGCACCCGGCGCTGGACGACCTGACGACGTTCACCGCGGATGCTCTCAGCGAGGCGGGCCAGCGCCTTTATGACGAGCATGGTGAGCTGCTGGTGACCGTATGGGCCGCTGAGTGCGCCGCGCCCGGGATGGCAAGCCTGCCGTCTTCCGGACAACTGCGGGTGTCATTGACAAGGACCCGGGAGGTGGTCCGTGCCCTGGCCGCGGTCCTGTCGGATGCTGTCCGCTATGACGGTGACCGGGTTGTCCTGCAGCGTCGCCTCGGTCTGTCCGGCAGGGCGCCGGAGACTCTGCGGGAGATAGGTGATGACCTGGGCCTGTCGCGCGAACGAGTCCGGCAGCGGCAGGGAAGGGCCGTTGACCAGATGCGGTCTGCCGCCGCCCGGCCCGGGCACAAGTCCGCCTGCGGCCAGGCGCGGGACCGGCTGACCGCGCTGGTCACCGGGGAAGACGGAGCGCTTGATGATGGCCTTGTCCGCGCGGTCGCCGCGCTGGGATTCCCGCAGGCGGATCGCACGCTGGCCGCGCAGGTCATCGCCGCGGCTACCGGGGCCAGGCTCCACAAGCGGGACAGCGGGCCCGGCACGAGTGAGGACGGCTGACTGTTAACAAGCGTACGTGTCGTGCGCAGGCGTCAACTCCGGATATCTCGTCCTGGGCCGCCTCACAGAGCCAGGCAGTCGCCCGGGTCCGGCGAGCTGGGAGTCCTGAGGGTGACGGCCATCTTTCACCCAATCAGGAGGATGGAATTCGCCCCGCTTGGTGGTGCAGTAGTCCAGACAGCAAGCGAAGGTGTATGAGCCAGATCACGAGATTCCAGGAGACGTTGCGCAGGGTGTCGATGATCAACGAAGGCTTCGTCGAAGATAGGCCAGGCTCGGGCTTGTGATCCTCATTGCGGAGCTTCTTCGGTGCTGTTGACGGGAAGGAGCGGGGCATGGCAGGCAACGTGCCGGTGAGCCGGACGGATGGTCCGGGGAAGCGTGGGGTCGTGCAGGAGGCAGGCGCGGTGAGCGGCCCGGCGGCCCCGGAGATCGACCGGGCGGAGCTGGCGGCGGCGTTCCCGCGCACACGGCACGTGCTGTGGCTTGAGTTCGGGAACCGTGCGGAATTCGATGACCCGCGCCGGGAGTGGCGGCGGCTGTTCTCGGAGTTGCTGGGCACCTTCGCGCTGGTGCTGGCCGCCGCGGGCGGCGGGCTGCTGCACGCGAAGGGGCAGATCAGCCTGGCCGCGGCGGTCGTGGCGCCGGGCCTGATGGTGACGGCGATCATCTTGTTCATGGGCGCGGTCTCCGGCGCGCACCTGAACCCGGCCGTGTCGCTGGCGTTCGCGCTGCGCGGGGACTTCCCGTGGCGGCGGGTCCCGGGCTACATCATCATCCAGCTCATCGGCGCGACGCTGGCCTGCTTGTTCCTGCGCTGGGTGTTCGGGAACATCGAGCACCTGGGGGCGACGCTGCCGGGCCCGGGGTACAAGGACTGGCAGGCCCTGCTGATGGAGATCGTGCTGACCGCGCTGCTGGTCAGCGTGATTTTGGGCACCGCGTCGGCGGCGCAGAACGTCGGCGCGATCGCCGCGCTCGGCGTCGGCGGCTACATCGCGCTGGCGGGCCTGTGGGCCGCGCCGGTCAGCGGCGTGTCGATGAACCCGGCCCGGTCCTTCGGCCCGGCCCTGGCCAGCGGCTACTGGAGCAGCTACTGGGTGTATCTGGTGGGGCCGGTCGTCGGCATGCTGATCGCCGTCGGCTTCGCGTACGTGCTGCGCGGCCGCGGCGGCGACGTGATCTCGCGGGCGGCGGGCTCCGGCGTGCTGGACGAGGGAGCCCATACCGCCAGGGCGCGACTGTCGGAGGACATCGAGCACGGCAAGGTCGTCCCCCCGGGTATCGCCGACACCGGACCGCAGCGGACCGGGCAATGACCGGCGTCGCGCCCCGGGAGCGGGATGACATCTGCCCGGCCCGCGCCGCATCGACGATCCTGCCCCGCACCCTGCGCCGCATGCTCGGCAGCGGGTGTCGGCAGAGCTTGACCCTTCCCTTCGGGTGTCATGCTTCACCCGCCGTGTACCGCTGCCACGTGCCGGCTCACGCCCTGAGGCCCAAACACGACGCGGCTGTACGGGCTGATCCGGAGACGAGGGCACAGGTTGAGCATGGCGGATGCCGAGGTGAAGGGAACATCGGCCGCGTCCGACGGCGATGGGATGGACCCGGCCGCGGTCAGCGCCCCCGGCGCGGCGGCGTCGCCGCTGGGGCTGCTGTCGGCGGATCTTCGCGCCGCCCGCCTGATCTGAGCGCTGGCCAAGAGATCGCTACCACCCAGTTCGGGTGACGCCATGTGCCTGCCGGGCAGCAAGCATGGGGCGGCAACGGCGAAGGGGCAGGGGGAGCGATATGCCAGCCGCTGAGCAGCCGAACATCGTGGTCTTCTTCTGGGACAACCTGGGGTGGGGTGAGGTGGGCTGCTACGGCGGCGGTGTGCTGCGCGGCGCGCCGACGCCGCGCATCGACAAGCTCGCCGCCGAGGGCCTGCGGCTGCTGAACTTCAATGTCGAGGCCCCGATGGCATGACCCGGTGGGAGGTCACGATCGCCCGCGCGCTGTCGGATGCGGGCTATGCGACCGGGATGTGGGGCAAGTGGCACCTGGGCAGCGACCCGGAGCAGCGCAGCCCGGTGGACTTCGGTTTTGACGAGGCGGTGTGGTCCCCCCGGACCGCCGATGAGGTGCTGTGGACGATGCAGTCCTACTTCCCCGACGGCAAGGTCACCGCTGCCCCCTACACCGGTGCCGCCCAGATCCCGCTCGAGCCGGAGCCGATCTATGCGCGCAGGAAAGGCGCCAGGCCCGAGGTGATCGCCACCTACGACGCGGGGTTCCGGGCCGGGTTCGACCGCAAGATCACCGGCTGGGCGATCGACTTCATGCGCCGCTCGCACGAGCAGGGGAAGCCGTTCTACCTCTACCTGCCCTACACCCAGGTGCACATCCCGGCCATCCCCGACCCGGAATACGCCGGCAAGACCAGACATGGTAACTGGGCCGACATTCTCACGCAGATGGACGACTTCACCGGCCAGATCCTCGGCGCACTGGACACGCTCGGGGTGGCCGGCGACACGATCGTGGTGTGGGCGTCCGACAACGGCGGCGATTCGACCTACCGGATGCCCGCCGGCGACCCGGACCCGTTCGGCGGGCTGTGGAACGGATTCGGGGGCCCGTGGCGCGGCTCGCTGTTCACCTCGCTGGAGGGCTCGAACCGGACCCCGTGCATCATCCGCTGGCCGGGCAAGGTGCCCGCGGGCAAGGTCAGCAACGAGATGGTTCACGAGGTCGACCTGTTCACCACCTTGGTACTCGCGGGCGGCGGGACCGTGCCCGCGGACCGGCAGATCGACGGCATGGACATGCGCGGCTTCCTGCTCGGCGACGCCGCAGAATCGGGCCGCGAGGTCGTGTTGTGCATGAATGGCAACCGGCTGCAGGCGGTCAAGTGGCGGCAATGGAAGGCCCACCTGTTCCGGCAGGACGACTTCTATTCCACCTGGGTCCCCTACGGCATCCCGCGGATTTACAACCTCGAATGGGACCCGCGCGAGGAGAACCAGGTCGATTTCCCGCACGCCTGGGTGCTCCACCCGATGGCCGCCGCCGCGGGCGCCTTCTTGAAGAGCCTGGTGATCGAGCCGCCGGTCAAGCCGGGGACCCCCGACCCGTACACCCCGCCCGAGCCCGGCCAGCTGGTGCCGGAAGAGCACCTGCAGATCGGCCCCATCGTCCAGTACGTCACCACGCTCCACCACCCCGACGGCCAGGCGGCCGACGTACGCCAGCACCAGCCCGAGCACGGGCTGCACCATGCGTCGGGCGCATGAGCGACGCGGCGCACGGCACGGGCGGCGCCACGGGCGGCGCCACGGCAGGCGCCGGCGCCGAAGGCGGCGGGCAGCTCGGGGTGCTGCTGGTGTGCTTCGACGAACTCAAGGCCGCCGCTCAGGCACGCCGCTCTCTGGATCAGAAGCTGCGATCGGGCGGCGATGCCCTGCTGGACACCGTGATCCTGCAGGTCAACGCGAAACACAAGGCGTCCGTGTACGACCCGCGCCAGGTCGTGCAGGGGACCTTGACCGCGGCGCTCACCTGGGGCCTGTTCGGCCTGGTCGCGGGCGGCCTCAAGAGCCGGGCCATCTGGGCCATCCTCGGCGCGGTCTGCGGCGGCTTGTGGGCGTACTACACCGAACACCTCCTCACAAAGGACGAGCTGGCCAGCATCGGCACCGGGTTCCCGGCCAGCTCCTCGGCCCTGGTCACCTGGGCCGCAACCATCGACCCTCGCCGCCTGCTGGCGGCAACCGTCCCCTGTTCACCGGCGGCTGCCAGCGTGGCCGCCATCGGCGAGGACCTGGCCGCGCGCGTCTTCGCCGGCGCCGCCGGCCCGGTCGAACTGCCGCGCGGCCTCGCAGGGGGCGCGCTGCCACCAGGCCAGGCCACGCTGGTGAGCATGATCATGCTTCGCTACCCCGGTCCCGGAACCGCCAGGCAGATCGCATCCCGGGCAGCGCCCAAGCCGAAGAAGGAAGCCGAGGCCAGTCCTGTTCAGGTCGAGCTGGTGATCTGGGCTGACCGCGGCGGCCGCCGGCACGCGGCCGATCCCGCCCAGGGCGCGAAGGCGTGGGCCGAAAGCGACGTGGTCAGCTGGGGGCTGTTCGGCCTGGCCGCCGGCGCCCTCGCCGGTGCCTTCGGCGGCGGCGGCGTGCACAGCATCGTGAGCGGCGCGGTGGTGACCGGCATCGGCTGGGCGCTGTTCGGTCTTGCGGCCGGCGCGCTGTACGGCCTGTGGGCGGGCCGGGCCGTCTCGGGCCGCAGGCTCAAGAGGCTTGGCCCCTTCATCGCCCCGGGCACGTCGATGATCGTGGCCTGGGCGGGCAAAACCGGTGACCGACGACATCCTCGGCCCTTACACCACGCCCGGGTCACAGCGGCTGGTCCTGCGCTTCAACCCCGTCGAAGGCGGCCTTCTGCTGGAGGCCGCCTAGCGGATCGGGCCGACGGCGACCTGATCGCCGCGGGCCCCTCAGCCCCCCCAGAGGTCGCCACTCCGGCCCGGCCCCCGGGCGGGACCGTTCTGACAGGAGGTGCCGTGACAGGTCAGGGGATACTCGCCGCCGGGATCACCGTCGGCGGTTTCAAGTGGACCGGCGATTTCACCGCCATCGACCTGATCGCCGCGACGACCAACGCGCTGAACGGCGCGCTGCTGGCCCGCCGTCCCGACCACTACCGCAACTTCACGATCGTCGGCATCTTGCTGATGGCGCTGCTGGGCGGCATCGGCGGCGGGGTCGCCCGCGACGTGCTGCTGAACAAGATCCCGGCCGCGCTCACCAATCCCGCCTACATCCTGCTATGCCTGGCGGCCGGGATCATCGGGTACATGGTCGCCTTCGCTGGGGGCCAGTTGTTCCGCGAGGGACTGTTCCGGCTCAAGTAACTCCCGTGGCCTGCCGCCAGGTAGAGCGCGCCAGCAGCCAGGGATGAGGACGGCCATGACCCTCACTGTCGCGACCGCCCGTTTAGCACATTGTGATCATGGTTCACTGACGACGCAGGAGCCGCGTACGTCACGATGAACCCTACTCTGCACTCGGTCCGCCTCCATGGGCCGATCCGTTCGGGCGGAAAAAGGCTCCACGGGGAAGGATTCCACGCGAACGGGCGGGATTGTCTCACGATGCGGACTGTGTCTCGCAATCTGAGAAGAAATCCCGTCGACCAGCGGGTCGATTGCGCAATCGACCTGCTCTAGGGTGGTCGATTGCGCAACATGTCGGACAATCGATGTATGCCCAGTTCAGGGGGCATAAGAGGTAGTCCAGGGTCAGGCAAAGTCAGGAGTCCTCACATGTCGCGACGAGTCGGAAGCGGCAACAACGGCAAGCTGCAAGCCACCATCTTGAAGAAGTGCGACCGGACGTATCACCGTCCGGAGACCAACAAGCAGTGCGCCGGCGGTACCTGTCAGCACACGTGCGAGCCGTCCGCGATCGAGCGCTGCCGGCATGCGTGGACCGTCCGGTACACCGTGAACGGCGTGCAGCGGGACAAGAGCTTCCGTGACGAGATCGACGCCGGCAAGCGCGTCCAGTGGGGCGCCGGGCTGAAGGAGGCGCAGGATTTCCAGCTAGAGCTGACGCGGGGCAAGCGCGCCCAGGGCAGGACCTACGTGCACCCCAAGGCCGGGGCCGAGCTGTTCGGGACGGCGGCCGAGGCGTTCATGGCATCCAGCGCACTGGACGCGAACGAAGAGTCCCGCGCCACCTACCTCAGCTGCTACCGCACCAACATCAGGGACAGGTTCGCGCGCCGCACGCTGGCGCAGATGGCGACCCAGCAGGCAGCGGAGGAGGTGACCGAGCTCCTGAACGTGACCATGGGGCACAAGAGCACCGGGCAGCGGAGGGTCGCCCGGATGATCATCACGGGCACCATGGACGCCGCCGTGAAGGCCGAGAAGATCGGGCGCCACAAGCTGCCCGGGATCAACCTCACCGAAGGCACCAGGGCCACGCCCGCCCCCGATGACGACGACGAGTCCGGCGGTTTCGTGTTCATCACCGACGCCCAGGTCGGCCAGCTGGCAGACGGCATCACCCTCAAGGACGGCCAGGGCCGGGAGCGCACCCTTGCCGGTGTCGGGATCGCCGCCTGGCTGCAGCGGACCATGGGACTGCGGATCAGGGAGGCCCTAGGGACCGAGAAGGCCGACTTCAAGCTCAGGAGGAACGGGGAGCGGTACCTAAAGCTGCGCAGCCAGGCCAGCAGGGACGGGCGCAGCCGCGTGCCGCTCAAGCACCGCAAGGAAGGCCAGGGCCGCAACGTCCCCGTCCCTGACTACGTATGGGACATGATCCAGGCCCTTCCGGACGGCCCGCTCTGCCCAGGCCCGACCACCCGGTACATGCAGTACAACACCGCATGGGAAAGGTTCCGCGCCATCACCGGCGCCCTGAAGATCGACGGGTACACCACCCACTCGCTACGGCACCAGTTCGCCTCAGAATGCCTGGACGACGGCATGAACATTGTCGACCTGTCCGCCGTCCTGGGCCACGCGGACCCGTCCGTCACGCTGCGGACCTACGTGCACGCCATGCCCGACGCCGAGCAGCGCACCCGCGCCATGATGAACGCCCGGTGGACCGGCAAGCCCCCGCTCACCGCCGCCGCGTAAGCCACAGGCGACGGCAGCCACTGTGCACGGTCATTCAAGGTGAGGATGGCGGCGTCATTGGCGGTGAGGATGTGCGGGTGTGAGGAAGGCCCCGCCGGCGTCAGCCGGCGGGGCCTTGGTGTGCGTGGTGGCGTGGTGGTGGTCAGTCTGCCGTGATCTCGTTGACGGCGGCGCGGGCGGACTGCTCGTCGACGATGTTCTTGCGGCCTGCCATGGCGGCGACGAGGGCCTGGGTGGCGATGTTGTTGACGGACCTGGGCAGGCCGCGGGCCGCGTCGTGGACGAGGGCCATGGCGTCGTCGCTGAAGATGGTGTCGGACCGTCCCGCGAGCTGCAGGTGGTGAGTGATGTAGGAGGCGGTCTGCTCGGGGGCCATGGCGGGCATGGCGTATCTCAGCCCGATCCGCTGGTCCAGGGCCGCGAGCACGCCCAGGCGCAGCATCCGCCTGAGGGTGGGCTGGCCGATGAGCAGGCAGGCGAGCGGGCTGGCGGCATCCATTTCTGAATTTGTCAGAATCCTGATGGCCTCCAGCTGGGCGTGGGTCAGCAGGTGCGCCTCGTCGATGACCAGCAGCGGGAGCCGGCCGCGCTCGCCGTGCTCGGCGGCGATCAGCGACGCGGCCTGGGCGGCGAGCTCGGCGGAGCCGTGGGCGGGCCGTCCGCCGAGCGCGGTGACCACGTGGTGGTGGATCCCCCGGGTGCCGGTCGTCGGGTCCGGGAGGTAGAGCAGGGTGTGGCGGGTCTGGTCGAGCGCGGCGATCGCCGCGCGGGCGGCCACCGTTTTTCCCGCGCCGACCTCGCCCGTTATCACGCCGAGGGCGCGCTCGCGGGCGCACCAGGTGATGCGGGCGACGGCCTCGGCGTGGGCGGGGTAGCGGCAGAGCATGGACGGGGCGAGGTCCTTGCCGAACGGGGTGCGGGTGAACCCGTAGTGGCTCTTCAGGTCGATCATGATCTCAGTCCTCTTTCATGGCGGTGATGCCGGCGGCGGCCAGCAGGGCGGCGGCGTCGGCCGCCTCGCGGGCGCGGGCGGCGGCGTCGCGGGCGGCGGCGATGTCCGCGGGTGTCCAGCCGCCTGCGGCGCGCTCGGCGGCGATGCGTTCCAGGACGGCGGCCTTGGCGGTGAGGTAGGCGGCGGTCTCGGCGGCGCCGGCCCGGGGCCGGCGGCGGTGAGGCGGGCGGCCCAGGCCAGCACGGCGCTGACCTGGCCGGCCTGCACGGCCGGCTGCTGCGTGTTCACTGCGCGGCCTCCCGCGTGTCCCCGTCCCCGCTGTCGCTGTCGAGGGCGTCGTAGCGGATGCGGTGCCGGCGGACGGCTTCCTCGTGCTCGGCGGCGATGATGGCGAGGTAGTCGATGCCGGTCGCCGGCGGCGGGGTGCCCGGCTCCTCGGGCTTCGCCTTCGGGTGGGAGTGCCGGCCGATCACCCGGGGGACCGCGGTCCCGTAAGGCGACCCGTTCCAGAAGATCTCCAAGACGGTCAGGTCGAACGGGTCGAAGACGCACTCGACCTTCCGCCCGGCCAGCACCGGGTCGGTCTCGTAGGCGCCGCCGAACAGGCGGACCGTGGCGTCCTTGCGGACCAGCCGCGTCTCGGACCACAAGAACGCCTCCCGGAGCCGGGCCGGCTCCGGGACGGGGAACGGGGCGCCGGCGCAGCCACCGCTCCAGGGGCGGCTGGCCGGTCTCGCCGTGCGGCCGGGCGTGGTAGACCCGCTCGCACCAGGCGGTGAACAGCCGGTTCAGCTCCGCCAGGTCCGCGACCCGGGACCCGTCACCGATCTCGACCAGGAACTCCTCCCGGACAATCCGGAAGAACCGCTCTATTTTCCCTCTTCCCTCAGGCCGGCCGGGGGCGCTATGGGTGATCTTGATCCCCATCCTGGCGGCGGCCCGCTTGAGCGCCGCGTTGACAAAAGCAGAGCCGTTATCGACGTAGATCCGGGACGGGATGCCGCGGGCGGCCAGCGCCGGGCGCAGCGCGGCGGCCAGCCGCACGCTGTCCTCGAAATAGCCCCAGCGGGCCGCCATCACCGCCCTCGAGTGGTCGTCCAGGAAGGCGAACAGGTAGGCCTTGCGGCCCGCGACCTGCGGCCCGTGCAGCGCGTCCCCGGTCCAGGTGTCGTTCGGCGCCGGCGCCTCGAACCGGCCGAACACCGCCGGGGCCCGCCCGCCGGGACGGGCGGTCAGCTCCAGCCGGCCGAAGTGCCGCAGCAGCGTCCGCACCGACGGCGACCAGCCGCACGACTTTCGCAGGATCCGCTCCACCTGCGCCGCGGTCCGCTCCGGGTTCTCCCGCTTCAGCCCGGCGGCCAGCTCCAGCACCTCCGGGTCGGTCCGCAGCGTGACCTGCCGGGCCTGGCGGCGCCAGCGCCGCGAACCCCCCGGACCGCCAGGCCCGGATCCACCGGTCGACCGTCGCCCGCGACACCGTGACCGGCTCGCCGAACGGCCCCGGATGCTCTGTTCCCGCGATCTCGCGGACCATCCGGCCGCGCTGCCGCACGGTCAGCCCCGGGTCGGCGGCCTCCCGGATCAGCTGGTACCGGAACAAGGCCACCTGCTCGGCCCGCTGCGCCCTCTTGCGGTCCTCCTCAGCCCCTGACACGGGCATCCCTCCTCAGTGAAAACGCCGCAAAACATGCGTCACCGAGGATTCCGGCTCAGCGTGCCGCCGCCCAGAGCCAGCTCGCGTGGCCGGCCATGGCCGGCCACGACGGGGCCAGCAGCAGCCCGCACGTCTGCGCCGCCGCCAGCTGCCACCGCGGCACGCTGCCCACGCCCGGCACCATCGCCGCCGCAGCGGCGGCCGCCGCGATGGCGGCGACCGCGTCCGCCAGCGGCGACCCGGCCGGGGCGGGCAGCGGCGGATCGGCCGCCAGGCCCGCCGCCAGCACCGTGAACCGCTCCCGCACCCGCTCCGCGCTCCGGGCCAGCGACCGCAGCCAGCCCCGCACCGTCGACGCCGGCCGTCCCAGCCCGGCCGCGATCACCCGGTGCCCGCTCCCCGCGGCCTTCTCCTCCAGCGCCCGGCCGATCACCGCCCCCGCGTCCGCCCGACGCGACAGGAACCGCGCAGGAAGAAGAACGTGCGTCCCCCCGCAGCCCCGGCACCGCGACCTGCGCGGGACAACCTCCACGTCAGGCCCGTCCAGGATCCGGACCCGCCGCGGCCGCGCGTTCCCCCACCCGCCCAGCACCCCGCCGCACGACGGGCAGCACAGCTGCCCCGACAGCAACTGCCGTTCGACTGCACCCCGGTCACCGTTTACCGTGAGCACGACGCCTCCAAGCGTCCGCCCGCGGCCCTCCCGTCTCGCTGCCAAACGAAGGAACGGGAGGGCCGCACCTGTCTCCAACGTGCTCACCGTGCCGTCGCACACGAAAAAGGACAACCCCTCAGGGCTGCCCTCAGCACATCCGCAACATCAGTGACGCAAACCAGCGCCTACATCGTCATCTTGAGTGACCGTGCAGAAGCCACCAGGACGATAACCCAGGCAGCAGGCCCGCACCGCCCGCCGCCCCAGGCCCCGCCGGCACCGCCCCGGCCGGGCCGGGACGGAAGTGCCCCCACACCTGCCGTCCCGCTATCCCCCGCCCACCGCCCCGGCTCGCCGCGCGCTCCTACGTCGCGCACGGCGAGCCACCACGTCAACATCCAGGGCAGGGACAAAGGCGTTGCGCGCTCATCCCCCCGGCCAGGGGAAACCCCCACAGCCCGTTTCCCCCCGGCCCCCCTTCCCCGGCCCGAGGGGCGCTCCGCGCCCAGCCGAAAGCCCAGAGCGCAAGAAAAGGAGCGCTCCGCGCGCTCACCGCAAAGACGGGCGACCCTCACCGCACCTGGCTGCGCACCCCCGCGCAGATGCCCGCGGTGCGAAAACCAGCACCGCGGGCTTTACCTATCCGCCGGGAAGCCCCCGACAGCGACCGCACAGCCGCCGCGCACCGCGGCGCACGCCCATCCGGGCGGGCAACCCCACGCGAGGCCGCCGGTTCAATCCGGCCACCCCGACTCAGCCCGCAGACCAGTTCCGAGCACGGCGGGACCTTGCTGGCCTACTGCCCGGGCGTCACCGCTTGGCGTAGTCGGCGAAGCCCTGCCAGTCGATCACGACACAGGGCTCGTCCCCCACGATCCACGCGTCGTGCCCGGGGGCCATGATGCCGAAATCTCCCGGGCCGTACTCCATCTCTTCCCCGTCGTCCATGACGACCTTCATGCGACCGGAGACGAAGTACCCCATATGGGCAGCCTGACAGCTATCCGTCTTGGCGATCGGCTTCACGTGCTCTGACCACCTCCAGCCCGGCAGGAAGGTGGCCCGGCCGACGGGACCTTCTTTCATGTTCACCAGCTGGAGCTGGCCCGTGCCGCCCTCGAACGGCCGGGTCTCCTCGGGCGAATCGAGGCTCATGCGAACAAGACCTGACATCGCGACCCCCCTCAGCGACGTACTTTTGCGGAAGCTAAGCCTGTCCAGAGAAACCGCACCAGGGACCTAGGTCCTCATCTGCTGCGATAACAACATCATCACGCGACGGGCTGCGGACGCGAGCACAGGAGCGGCGCCGAGCCGACGGCGCGAGCGGCCCTCCGGGGCCACCCCGAAGCAGTACAGGAAGTTCTCTTAGACCCTTGTCATCACCGGAAACCCCGTACAGCGACCGCACAGCAACCACGCACCCGCCGCACACCGCCGCGCCCGCCAATCCGGGCGGCCAGCCCCCCGCTGCACGGGGTCAAACCAGCCCCGGCCTGCGGCCGGGCGGCCGGCTCCACTCCGCTCCGGTCCCCCTGACCTCACCCCCCCCCAAAGAGCAAGGGAGGCGAGGTCAGGAACCCCTCCACTCCATTCCACCAGCCGAAAACCAAAGTCAAAACCAAAACCAGAAAGTCAAAGTCAAGATCAAAGTCAAGATCAAAGTCAAAGTCAAAACCAAGCGGTGGCCGGGACGACTGCAAAGGGCGCGGGTTAAACCAGCGCGGGTGAAGACGACTGCAAAGGACACGGGTTAAACAGGGCGGCGGCGGGGACGCCTGCCGATGTGCCGGTTCAACCAGGGCCCACGCTTGCGTGACCTCACCCACCCAAAGAGCGAGCAGGCGAGGTCAGGAACCCCTTCACCCCATTCCGCAAGTCGAAAACCAAAGCCAGAAGGTCAAGGTCAGAGCGATAATCTATCGCATTTTCTCATCGAGATCCCATACCGATAATCCCGTATAGGATAGTGCGGTGCATGAAATAGGGCACAGGTGCGGACGGTAGCCGGGCTCCTGTAGGATGCTGGTGTGATCAAGGCGGTTGTTTTCGATGTAGGCGAGACCCTCGTGGATGAGACTCGCGAGTACGGGACGTGGGCCGACTGGCTTGGTGTTCCTCGCCATACGTTCTCGGCGGTTTTCGGTGCTGCGATTGCCCAAGGGATGGATTACCGGGAGGCGTTCCAATTCTTCCAGCCTGGTTTCAGGCTCGATGCAGAACGGGCGCGGCGCGCGGATGCCGGGCAGCCTGAGACATTCGGGGAAGATGATTTTTACCCAGACGCGCGCCCGGCCATGGAAGCCTTGCGCGCGATGGGCATATGGGTTGGAATAGCCGGCAACCAGACGTCCCGTGCAGGTAGTATCTTGCGCAAGCTGGATCTCCCGGCCGACATGATCGCGACATCTGACGACTGGAATGCAAGCAAGCCAGACGCGTCGTTCTTCCTTGCGCTGCTTGCCGCGGTTCCCTACGAAGCGGGCGAAATCGTGTACGTGGGCGACCGGATCGATAACGACCTGAAGCCGGCTGAAAGCCGAAGGCATACGGACGGCGTTTATCCGGCGCGGCCCGTGGGGTTACATATGGGAGCATCATCCGGACATGCCAGCAGTAGCGGACTGGCAAATGACCACGCTTGCCGAATTGCCGGAGATAGTAGCGCGTGTTAACTCGCCAGCGCGCTGATCGTCGTATTCCAGTCGTAAAGCCTTTCGTCCAGCCGGCGAACGCACGGCAGTGATTCCCACTGAGAAAGCGACTCGCGGACCGCGCGTACTCGGGCCATTCCTGTTGCATACCACGTGCGGGCGAGCTGATCGAGAGCCATTTCAGCCAGTCGGCATGCTTCTTCCGGGGCATTCTCGCTTACTGCGACCGCTGCGAGATCGCCGAGTACCACTGACCGCTGTTTCTGGTCGTCTCCGGTGAGCCGGTCCAGAACTCCTCGGAGGGTCTCTTTCGCCGGCCCCGGCTGCCGGTCCACCAGCAGGGTATTTCCCTTAAAGCCGGCTAGCCGTGTCTCGGAGAACCAATCCAGCCACGCCGGCGACGGACGCGATTCTTCGGT
Source organism: uncultured Actinomycetota bacterium (assembly GCA_963771985.1). GTDB lineage: Bacteria > Actinomycetota > Actinomycetes > Streptosporangiales > Streptosporangiaceae > Trebonia. The sequence continues at coordinate 248,907 of CAVYVO010000003.1, forward strand.
GGCGAATATCTCTTCCGCGTGACGGATCAGCTGGAGCGCCTTACGAGTGTCCCCGAAACGGGTTTCGGCTTCCGCCTCGACGGCATCGAGCCAAGCGAGCATTACGGGCGGCGCAGACGCACGCCGGGCGAATGTCCGGGCCGCCCGCATGCGGTCGCGGGCTTCCTCTGCGCGCTTGGCGTCACCGGAAAACGCCGGGATAAATGTCATGTGCGCGAGCACCGCCGCGCCGAGCATCGAGTCGTGGGCGTCTTGCGCAGCTTGCAGCGCGGTGACGAAACTTTGCTGCGCTTGCTGCGGAATCTGCATGTCGAAGAACTCGATGCGCCCGGCGAGAAGGCTTGATTCTGATATGGCGGCGGCAAGGGAGCGGCGGGCCGCTTCAGGCACGGACGCAACGAGCACGATCCCGAGTTTGACGTGACTTGCGACCGCATCATGCAGCTGGACCGGCGGGACGGTCCAGTACATGTGGCGGTAGGCGGCCGTGATCATGATGTAATCGGCCGCGATAGAAGCGGACAGAGGATCGGCAAGCGCGCGCCGGGGGAACGTCGCGAACGGGCCGCCCGCAATGCCCGCCATAACTGGCGGGGCGGGCCGTTCAGGTCGCGGGGCTTCGGCATCGTCGGCGGCCCACGGCGGGACGAACCCCAGTTCGCCGACGGGCCGGCTGAACAGATGCTCAAGCGCTGCCTGATGATCAGGATGGGGCCACGGCGGGTTTTCCGACTCCCACCGCCGCACCGTCCGTTCGTTGATCGAGATGCGGAGGCCGATCTGTGCGCCTGCACGCGTGACAGCTTCGGCCAGCTGCTGCTGCGACCGCAGGCCCTGCGCCTGACGCGCGCTGCGCAGCCGAGTGTTGCCCGCCGACTCTGATGGCATCGCGAGAGCCCTCCGTGTCGTTCGCCTCATTTTTCTCACTTTAGAGCATGTCTGCCGGAAACCGGACATAGCAAGTCGGCCAAGGGGTCATGTCCGAGTCTATGGCCGTTGAGTGTCCGCTTTTACAGCCTAGTTCCGGACATCATGTCCGGGCAGTATCGGAGCACTGGAGATGTCAGGCCAGGAAGTGTCTTCACTGTCACCCCGAAGGAGGCCGGATGCCTTCAGCCTGCATATGGGAATGGGTCATCGACCAGGGGGCCGACTGCGCCCCCTCTGGTGTGTCCGGGACGCGTGACCGGGCTATGGAGGCGCTTTCGCGGACTCTGATCTCGGCGGGGACAACGGCTTCCGGCCACGTGGTGCCGCTGACGCTGGTTGACGGCGCGTTCGGGGTCTTTTACCGGCGCTCGGCTCCGGCGCTCCGGGCCGATTGCGAGGAAGGGGTGATCACGTGGTCTTTACCGACTCCGGCGCCGAGTGGTGGCGGCCCGCTTGGGATGATCCGCCTGCCATTGATTTCACGGTGCCGTCGCCGGCCCGGATGTACGACTACTACCTGGGCGGGAAGGATCATTTCCCGTGCGACCGGGAGGCGGCCGAGCAGGCGCTGTCGCTGGTCCCGTCCGGCCGGGAGCTGGCGCGGGCGAACCGGGATTTCCTGGTCCGTGCCGTGACGTACCTGGCGGGGCAGGGGATCGGCCAGTTCATTGACGTGGGGACCGGGCTTCCGACGAGCCCGAATGTGCATGAGGCGGCCCGGTCGGTTATCCCGGACGCGAGCGTCGTGTACGTCGATAACGACCCGCTGGTGATGGCTCACGCACGGGCGATGCTGACCGGTTCCCCCGGTGTCATCGCGGTTCGCGGTGACGCCCGGCACCCGTTCGACTTCTTTGCCGATGACGCCGTGCGGGAGCTGGTTGATTTCTCCCGCCCGGTCGGGATGCTGTTCGTCGCGGTGCTGCATTTCATCACCGAGGAGGACGACCCGTACCGCAGCGTGGCATGGGTCCGGGAGCGCCTCGCGCCGGGCAGCTGCCTGGTTGTCTCGCATATCACCAGCGACGGGACAGACCCCGCCGCGATGGCCGCGATCAAGCAGGCATACAAAGGGGCCAGCGCGCCGGCCGTGTTCCGCACGGCGCACGGCATCCGGCAGTTCTTCGGCGGGTTCGAACTCACCGAGCCCGGTCTTGCCGAGGTTGGCCGGTGGCGCAGCCCGGCCCCGGAGCCCGCCCCTGCTGCCGTGCGGTTCCTCGGCGCGGCCGGCCGCAAACCCGGTGACGGCGGATGAGCCTGAAACAGCGGGCGGCGGCCGGCCTGGTAACCAGGTGCCGTGCCGGGCGCTGCGACTGGTACGCAGCCAGGCACGCCGCCCGGTACATCCGTGACGCCCGCCTGTATAGAGCCATGCGGTTGTGATGCTGGTCACAGTCTAGGGCGGCTCCGGCCGGAGCCGCCCGCCCCCAGCCCGGCCCGCTGACCAGGGACGATAACCGTCCCCGGGGCCGGGCTGCGAGGCGTGCCCGGCGCATCCGGCCGTGGGCGCGCATGCACGTGTCTTAACGTGCCGTAACGGGCTATCACGCCGTTTCCCGGCAATTCACGCCACCGCACGCGTTAGCTACCTTGAGTACATGACTGAACACGAAACGTCATATACGCGGGTGCGGCGGTCCGACGCCGGCCTCATCCGGCTCACCGGCCGCGACGTCACCGGACTGTGCCTGGTCGCCGAGCAGTACGCCGCCCCCTACGATCTGCTCGGCGCGGCGCTGGGGGTTCGGCCCGCCCGGCTGCGCGCCATCACCGCCCGCTGGCGGCACGCGGGCTACGCCCGCACCCAGGTACTGGCCCCCTGCCCGGCATGGTGCTGGCTGACCCCGGCCGGAATGAATGCGTGCGGCTACCCGTGGCAGGCCCGCCCGCCCGCGCTGGCCCGCCTCGCCCACATCCGCGCGGTGCTGGCCGCCCGGATCTGGCTGTCGGCCATGCCCGAATGGTCTGGCGGGCAGGCCTGGTGGAGCTGCGAGCGGAAAGCGAAGAAAGAGCCTCCGGCGGGGCCTCAAGCTCATGGATGGCCGCGAGAAGGGCGCGAGGAGCGCGGGTCTCACGTCGGCTGGCGTCCGGGGGCATCCCGCCGCCGCCGGCCAGGCGCAGCCTGCCACCCAGGTCCCGGAGCCGCAAAAAGACCGCTTGCGGCCCCGGGACCTGCGCGGCACCCGGAGGGTGGCCGACAGCGACGGGATGAACGCCCCCGGACACCCACCGCCGTTACCCGCCCGCCCGCCCTCAAGGCGCGCTGCCGCGCGCTCGCCGCAACGAGCAGCCGCCATGTCCCCGCCCCGTCGGCCGCCACGGCAACCGCGCGTCCAGCCCCGGACCAGGGCGGAACCCCAGGTCAGGGCGGGTACGGCAGTCAGCGGGAGTCAGCACAAAGTCAGGAAACCGTGCAGGATCGAACCGGACTTACAGGTACATAACCAGACTTAACAGGTCACGCATTCAGACATGCAGAAACGTTCGAATCACCCGTCTGACGTGCTGTTAAGTACCATTACGACATGTCCCGACCGGCAGGCCGAACAGCTTGACAGATTGCGCGATCGACCCGCCGCAGGTCCGGGCCGGCGTAGTGCCCGGACCCTCCAGGAGCCGGGTCCGCTAAACGGCATTGAGCTATAGCGCCAGAAACCAGGAACAAAGCGAGCGCGTGCGGGCAGAAGCTACCCGTCAGGCTAGTTGCGGGGCATCGCCAGCCGTGCGCGATTCCCATTCGGGCTTGGTTAGCGCGTACTCGACCTCGCCGTGCTCGGCGCCTTCGATAACGTCGTCTCCGTCATACGGGGTGATGCGCACCAGCGTCAGGCCGCATTTCTCCATGACGCGCCGCGATGCGGTGTTGACCGTCATCGTGTGCCCGAACACCCGTTCGGCGTCAAGGCCGGTGAATCCCATGTCGATCAGGGCGAGCGACCCCTCGGTGGCGTAGCCCTTGTTCCACGCGGACCTGCGCAGCCGGTAGCCGAGGTCGATGTTGGTGATGTCGGTGCGGTGGCCGGGGCGGAGGTGGAACCAGCCCAGGAACTCTCCGGTGGCGATGGACTCGGCCGCCCAGGTGCCGAGCCGGTCGAACCGCTCGTAGACGGCGAGGTGGAGGGGGATGATCTGGTCCCGGATTTCCTCGCGGGGCGTTGGCCTGCCGCCGGTGAGGTAGCGCATCACCTCCGGGTCGCTGTTCAGGCCGAACAGGTTGTCTACGTCGTCCTCGGTGAACTGGCGCATGGCCAGTCGCGGCGTTTCCAGGAGAATGTGCATATAACTCAGTATCCCAGTGCTTACTGGTCTGCTCGCCCGTAGGCAAAATACGACGAGCGATAATCCGGGTATGCACGATTCAGATAGCGACCGTTCCGCCCGCGGGCACTGACGTGGCCGAGCCGCGAGGTAAGCGCCTGTGGGGCATGGTGGCCTGCCTTGTCGGTGCGCATGACTGGTCTGACTGGGAAGTCCGGGATCCGGATCACCCCGACGAGCAGGTCCGGACCTGCGCTCGCTGCGGGCGCATGAAGAGCAACGCCGCCCCGGTTCCCATCAAGGCGTGGAAGATGCCTTTGCGATAACTCGGCCCCGCGGGCCGCGCCAGCCGTTCGAGCACACGGCTAGAGCACGAAACTAGAACGCGTTCTATCTAGTTCCCGGTCGCCGGACCCGGGACGCGGTCGGGAGCAGAGGCGAGGTCGAGGGCGGCGATGTAGCCGAACGTCATGGCCGGGCCGATCGTCGCGCCCGCGCCCGCGTAGCTGTGGCCCATCACCGACGCGCTGGCGTTGCCCGCCGCGTACAGACCGGGGATGACCGAGTCGTCCGCGCGCAGCACCCGTGCCCGTGAGTCGGTGCGCAGGCCGCCCTTGGTGCCCAGGTCGCCGGGCACGATCTTGACGGCGTAAAAGGGCGCGCGCAGCAGCGGCGCCAGGTTCGGATTGGGCCTGCAGCGCGGATCACCGTAGTAGCGGTCGTACGCCGAGTCGCCCCGGCGGAACTCCTCGTCGCGGCCCTTCCGCGCGAACTCGTTGAACCGCGCGACAGTCTCGGCCAGTGAGTCGGCGGGAACGCCGATCGCGTCGGCGAGCCCGCCGAGATCCGGTGCGCGGAACACCGCCTCCGCCGCGTACCAGCGGCGGGGGAGCGGCAGGCGCGGCGGCAGGCCCGCGAACACGTACCGGTCGCGGTAGCGCTGGTCGAAGACCAGCCAGGAGGGGATGTGCGGGTTTTCCGCCGTGTTCGCCTCGTACATGGCGTGCACGGCGTCGACATACGGGGCCGACTCGTTCACGAACCGCCGGCCCGCGCCGTTGACCAGGATGCAGCCGGGCAGGCTCCGCTCCGCCAGGCAGAAGTACGGGCCGCCGGGCAGCGGGATCGACGGCCCCCACCAGGCGTCGTCCATCAGGCCGGTCGCGGCGCCGAGTTCCTGGCCGGCCACGATCCCGTCGCCGGTGTTCCCGGCCGAGCCAGTCGTCCAGCCGGTGCCGATCGGCGCCCGCTGGTACCGCAGTCGCATCTCAGCGTTGCGCTCGAACCCGCCGGTGGCGATAAGAACGCCGCGCCGGGCCCGGATCAGCAGCGGTTCGCCGTCCCGGATGGCGCGCACCCCGGTGACCCTGCCATCGGTCACCACCAGTCCGGTCAGCGGGGTGTTCAGCCACACCGGCACGCCGCTGGCCGCCAGCCCGGCCCGCAGCCCGGCCGCCAGCGCCTGCCCGAGGCTGAGCATCCGGTGCCCGAACAGGCGTCTGCGGGCGAGCCGTCCGGCGACCTTCGCACTGGCCACCAGAGCGCGCGGATGCCGGGGGCCGAGGCTCAGCCACCGGTAGTCGGCCTGGGTGACGGCCACGCCGTCGGGAACCGGCAGGTACGGCGGGTTCAGGCGGGCGAGCTCGCCGTCGAGCACGTTCCCGTCGAGCGGCACCGGCTCGATGCTGCGCCCGCACGCCAGCCCGCCGGGCGCCTCGGGATAGTAGTCGGCATAGCCGGGCACCCAGGCGAAACGCAGCGGCGTCTTCGCCAGGACGAGATCCAGCATGGCCGGGCAGTGCTCGAGCAGCGCCGCCCGCGGCTCATCGGGCACGCAGTCGCCCGTCACGTGCGCTAGGTAGGCGCTGGCCTGCTCGGAAGTGTCACGCACGCCGGCGCGGCGCAGCACCGCGTTGCCCGGCGCCCATATCCCGCCGCCCGAACGAGCCGTGGAACCTCCGAAAACCCCCGTTTTCTCCAGCACGACGACCGTCGCGCCCAGGTGCGCCGCGGTGAGCGCGGCCGTCATGCCCGCCGCGCCGCTGCCGGCCACGATGATGTCGAACTCGGCCGCGTCACCCGGCTCTGTTGTCATGCCACCTTCAAGCGCCATACTAGAACACGTTACAGTTTTATGCGTCCGATAGGGAGGTGGCTTGTCCGCGGACTGGGATATCAGGGCCGACGTAGTCGTCGTGGGGTTCGGCGCGGCGGGTGCCTGCGCGGCCCTGGAGGCGGCCGAGGCGGGCTGCCGCGTGCTGGTGCTCGACCGGTTCACCGGCGGCGGGGCCACCGCGCTGTCCGGCGGCGTCGTGTACGCCGGCGGCGGCACGCCGCAGCAGCGCACGGCCGGCGTCAGCGACTCGGCGGAGGCGATGTTCGGCTACCTCCGCACCGAAGTAGGCGACGTGGTGCCGGCCGGGACGCTCCGCGAATTCTGCGCCGGCAGCGTGTCGATGCTGGCGTGGCTGGAGAGCCACGGCGTGCCGTTCGAGGGCAGCCTCTGCCCGGACAAGACGTCATACCCGACGAACCGCCACTACCTGTACTACTCGGGCAGCGAGGTGGCCGCCCGCGACGTGGCACCGCCAGCGCCCCGGGGACACCGCGCCCGCGGTCGCGGCACGTCGGGCGGCCTGCTGTACGCGCGGCTGGCCGCGGCGGCCCAGAAGGCCGGTATCCAGGTCGTGGGGCAGACTAAAGCCGTGCGGCTGATCACCGCCGACGGGCGGGTGACGGGGGTGGAGTGCCGCTCACTGCGCGGCGCACCGTGGTGGGCGCGCACCGCGCACCGCGTTGTGCACCAGGCCGCGCTGAAGCCCTACCTGTACGTTCCGAAGCTCGGCCGGGTCTTGCACCGGCCGGCCGACTGGCTGGAGCGCAGGTACGGGCGGACGATGCTGGTCGGGGCGGACCGCGGCGTGGTGATCGCCGCCGGCGGCTTCGGGGCGAACCGGCGGATGCTGCGCGCGCACGCGCCATCCGCGCGGGGCGGACTGCCGCTGGCGACGCCCGGCGACGACGGCGGCGGTGTCCTGCTCGGCACCGGGGCAGGGGGAGCGGCGGCGTTCCTCGACCGGGTCTCGGTCTGGCGCTTCCTCAGCCCGCCCCCGGCCCTGCTGCGCGGTGTTCTCGCCGACGGCGACGGGAAGCGGATATGCGACGAGTCCCGCTACGGCGCGGCGATCGGCGACGAGATCGTCCGCCGCGGCGGACGGGCCTGGCTGCTGGTGGACCGGGCCACGCTGACCGAGGCGCGCCGCCAGGTGCGCGGCTCCACGCTGTGGTTCCAGCGGCTGCAGGCGTGGTACCTGCTGACGTTCGGGCGGGTGACCGCGGATACGGTGGCCGGGGTGGCGGCGAGAGCCGGCGTCGACCCCGACGGCCTGGCGGCCACGCTGGCCGCGTACAACGCCGCGGCCGCCGCGGCCGATCCGCTGGGCAAGCCCGCCGACCTGGTGCGGCCGCAGGATCAGCCGCCGTACTCCCTGATCGACTTCTCCATCAGGCCCCGGCTGATGTACCCGGCCCCGGTGCTGACCCTCGGCGGCCTCGTGACCGACCCGGCAACCGGCCAGGTGCTGCGCGCGGACGGGACGGCGGTCCCCGGCCTGTACGCGGCCGGGCGCAGCGCCGTGGGCCTGTGCTCACGGTCCTACGTCAGCGGGCTGTCCATCGCCGACTGCGTGTTCTCCGGGCGGCGGGCAGGCCGCCACGCCGCGGCCGCCCAGGAGGACCGGCAGGCGCCGCTCAGTAGGTGATGCGCACTTCCGGGGTCAGCGGCACGGCCTGGCAGGCGAGGATGTAGCCGTCGGCCAGGTCCGCCGCCTCCAGCACCTCGTTATGCGCCATCTCCACCTCGCCGGCCGTGAGCTGGCAGGCGCACGCGCCGCAGACTCCCTGACGGCACGAGTAGGGCGCCTCCAGCCCGGCGGCGATGAGCACGTCGAGCATGCGGGCACCGGGCTGCCACGGCAGCACCCGGGTCATGCCGTCCAGGTCGACCGACAGGGTTGCGGCTATCCCGTCGGCGGCCGGCGTCTCCTCGAACGGGTTCTCCGCCAGCGACAGGAATCGCTCCGCTCGTATCCGCTTCGCCGGCACACCTAGCTGCCCCAGCGCCGCCCGCACCACCGTGAGGTACGGGTCGGGTCCGCAGACGTACGGCGCCCACCCGGCATACGGCCGGGCCAGGGCCGCGATCCCGTCGGCGGCCGGGGTCCCCTGCAGCGAGTCCAGCCAGTGCAGGACAACCAGCCGGCCGGCCGCCGAGGTCACGAGCCTGCGCAGTTCGTCGGCGAAGATCACCGACCGCTCGTCCCTGTTGGCGTACACGAGCGCGACCCGCCCGCGGCCGGCGGCCAGCACGGATTTGAGGATGGAGATGACCGGCGTGATCCCGCTGCCCGCCGCGAACAGCAGGAATTCGCCGTCCAGCGATCGCGGGCAGAAAGTCCCGGCCGGCGGAAGCAGGTCAAGGACGGTGCCAGCCGCGACGTTGTCCAGGATCCAGTTGGAGGCATAGCCTCCGGCCGTCCGCTTGACGGTGATCGCGGGCAGGTCGCCCGCATGCGGCGACGAGCACAGCGAGTAGCACCGCGCCACCGATCCGGTCCGCTCAGAAGGCACGCGGACGGTGATGAACTGGCCAGGACCGTAGGCGAACGTGCCGGCGAGCGGCGGCGGCACGTCCAGCACGAGCGAGGACGCGTCCGGAGTCTCGCGGATCACCTCCGCCACAGGCACCTTGTAGTAATCGCGCACTGTCGCTGTTTCCCCGCTCAGCCGTAGGAGGGCGGCGAGACCGTCAGCTGGCCGGACGCGACCGCGGCGTTGATGCTGTCGCGCAGGCTGGCGCATCCCTCGAGCAGCGCGCTGCGGGTGCCTTCGTCGGCCCGCGCGTGGAACTCCGCGCAGCGCCGCGCCGCCGCCGCGGTCCACTGCACCGACGTGTGCTGCGGGCTGAACTTCACGACGTCCGCGGTCGCCCCGCAGCGAGCGCAGCCGACCGGCTGCGGGCTGGCATGGCGCTCGTCGGCACGGACGGTGACGTGCCGGGCCATCTCAGCCCGCCTCGGCCGGGGAACCGGCCGCGGTCTCTGCTGAGGCCCCTCTGGCGGCCAGGTTCCGCGCGACCTCCGCCTCCCAGCCCGCCACGGCTCGGGTGGTGTCTATCTCGAACTCATACCGGGCGGTCATGTCCGGCTCGATGTCGGCCGCGTCGCGGTAGAACTGCTCATACCAGCGCCGCAGCTGATAGACCGGGCCGTCCTCCGCGCACAGCAGCGGGTTGTCCACCCGGCTCTTGTGCAGCCAGATCTCCACGTCCTGCTCGAAGCCGATCCCGACGAACTTGGCGAACTTGGCGCCGAACCTGTTGGCCTGACCATCGGACAATCCCGGCGGCCGCTTGACGATCACGCCCCACTGCAGCATGAACGAGGTCGGGGTCACCGGATAGTGACAGTTGATCAGCACGCTCTCGACCGCCATGCCGTGGTACTCGTGCCACAGGTTGTCGATCATGTAGGAGGGGCCGAAATAAGATGCTTCCGAACGGAGGGTTGTTTCTCCTCCTTCGGAGTAGTTCGAACGCCGCGCCGACGTCCGGGCGCGCCCTGGTCCGCAGGTACTGCGAGGCGATATGCCCTTCGAAGACGTTCTTGAAGTACGTCGGGAACGCGAAGTGGATGTAGAAGAAGTGCGCCATGTCCACGACGTTGTCCACGACCTCGCGGCAGTTCGCGCCGTCCACCAGGATCGAGTCCCAGGTCCAGCGGGTCCACTCGGCTGAGTAAGCGCCCTCGATCCGCGGGATGGTCACGTCGTCCGGCGGCGGGTTCCCCTCCGGGTCATGCCAGACGAACAGCTGCCCGTTCCGCTCCAGGGTCAGCCACGACCGGGTCCTGGCGGCGGGCGGCACCCGGCGCGCGTAGGGAATCTGCGCGCACCGGCCGTCGCCGCCCCAGCGCCAGTCATGGAACGGGCAGGCGACCTGGTCGCCCTTGACGCTGCCCATGCTCAGGTCGCCGCCCATGTGGCGGCAGTACGCGTCCAGGACATGCAGCTCGCCGGCGGCGTCGGCGAAGACGACCAGCTTGGTGCCGAATGCCTGCACGGCATGCGGCCGCGGCGGATCGCCGTCGCGGAACCTGTCCGCCAGCCCAAGGCAGTGCCAGCCGCGCGCGAACCTGTCCGGCGGCGTCCCGGCGTCGATAGTCCGAGGGCCATCCATACCCACACCCATACCCATAGACTAGAACATGTTCTAGTCTTGTGGCGATGGGCGGGCACGAGGAAGGAACGGGTTGTGGGCGAAATCGGCGCGTACGCAGGGCCGGAGCCGGCGGTTGTCGCCGCGGTGGCCGACCTGCTCCCGGCGTTCCGGCAGCGGGCCCAGGAGACCGAGGACAACCGGGTCGTATCGGCCGAGTCGGTCAAGGCGCTGACGGAGACCGGGTTCTTCCGGCTGCTCCAGCCGGCCAGCCACGGCGGACTCGAGGCGGACCCAGTCGCGTTCTTCACCGCGGTGCGGCTGATCGCGAGCGCGTGCGGATCCACCGGGTGGGTCGCGTCGGTCCTCGGCGTGCACCCGTGGCAGCTCGCCTTGTTCCCGCCGCGGGCGCAGGAAGACGTCTGGGGCGCCGACCCCGGCACGCGGATGTCGTCCTCGTACGCGCCCACCGGGCGGGCGCGTGCCGTCGAGGACGGCTACCGGCTGGACGGGCGGTGGAGCTTCTCCTCCGGCTGCGACCACGCGAGCTGGGTGCTGCTCGGCGGGATAGTGCTCGACGGCGACGGCAAGCCCGTCGACTTCCGCACGTTCCTGCTGCCGTCCAGCGACTACGCCATCGATGACGTGTGGGATACGGTCGGCCTGCGCGGCACGGGCAGCAACGACATCGTGGTGAACGGGGCGTTCGTCCCGGCGTACCGGTCGCTGAGCTTCACCGACGTCACCCGGTGCGCCTGCCCGGGGCAGGAGCGCAACCCCGGGCCGTTGTACCGCATCCCGTACGGGTCGGTCTTCTCCTACGCCATCACGACGCCGATCATCGGCATGGCGACCGGGGCGTACGACGCGCACGTGGCCTATCAGCGCGAGCGGGTGCGGGCCTCCTACGTGGGCCAGAAGGCGGCGGAGGACCCGTTCGGGCAGGTGCGGGTCGCCGAGGCGGCGGGCCTGCTCGACGCCGCGTGGCTGGCCCTTGAACGGGACATGTCCGACCTGATGGCGTACGCGCGCGCGGGGGAGAAGCTCCCGCTGCCGTTGCGGCTGCGGGTGCGGCGCGACCAGGTGACCGGCACCGGGCAGGCGATCCGCGCGGTAGACCTGCTGTTCGAGAACTCCGGCGGGCGCGCGCTGAAGAGCGGGACACCCATCCAGCGGTTCTGGCGGGACGCGCACGCCGGGCGGGTGCACGCGATCAACGACCCGGAACGGGCGCTGTCGGCGTTCGGCCGCGGCGAGTTCGGGCACGACGTGCCGCCGGACGCGATGGTCTAGGGGCGCGGATCATGCACCTTGCTTACGAGCAAGCGGGGGCGCGGCACCCGGGGGTCCCGGTCGTCATGCTGCACGGCGGCGGGCCCGGCGCCTCGGGCATGTCTAACTTCGGGCGGAACCTGCCGGTGTTCGCGGAGCGGTTCCGCACCCTGGTCGTCGACCAGCCTGGCTTCGGCAAGTCGGACAAGCCCCCGGTGGAGGGGAACTACTTCACCTTCTCCGCGCGGGCGCTCGCGGGCCTGCTGGACGAGCTCGGCGTCGACCGCGTCCACCTGGTGGGCAACTCGCTGGGCGGCGGGACCGCGGTCCGCTTCGCCCTGCGGTATCCCGAACGCGCGGGTCGCCTGGTGCTGATGGGACCTGGGGGCCTGTCCCTCAACGTGTTCGCCCCGGACCCGACCGAGGGGGTCAGGCGGCTGGCGGACTTCCCGGCCCCGCCCGGCCCCAGCAGGGAGAAGATGGCGGCGTTCCTGCGGACGATGGTGTTCGACCAGCGGCTGGTGACCGACGAGCTGATCGACGAGCTGATCGACGAGCGGTACGCCGCCGCGTCCGATCCGGCGGCGCTCGCGGCCATGGCGTCGATGGGCGCCTCCTTCTACGACCCCGCCTTCTTCGAGGACGGCCTGCTGTGGCGGGAGGCGCACCGGCTGCGCAATCACGTGCTGCTGATCTGGGGCCGTGAGGACCGGGTCAACCCGCTCGACGGCGCCCTGGTCGCGCTCAAGCTGATCCGGCGCGCGCGGCTGCACGTCTTCGGCGGCTGCGGGCACTGGGCCCAGCTGGAGAAGTTCGATGAGTTCAATCAGCTGGCGATCAGCTTCCTGGAGGGAGGGGACCGTTGATCCGGTCTCTTGGCTACCTGCGGATCGAGTCGGCCGACGTCGCGGCCTGGCGTGAGTTCGGCGTCCGTATCCTCGGCATGGTGGAGGGCCGGGGACCAGAGGACGGCGCCCTGTACCTGCGGATGGATGACTTCCCCGCCCGGCTGGTGATCGTGCCGGGATCGCGGGAGCGGCTGCTCGCGTCCGGCTGGGAGGTGGCCGGCGCGGAGGAGCTGGCCGTCGTGGGGCAGGCCCTCGCGGAGGTCGGCGTCGCAGTGAAGGCGGGCACCCCGGACGAACTCGCGGCGCGGCGGGTGGGCGACATGCTGCGCTTCGACGACCCGGCGGGCAACGCGGTCGAGGTTTTCTGCGGCGCGGCGCTCGAGCACCGGCCCGTCGCGAGTCCGTACGGCAACCGGTTCGTGACGGGCGACATGGGCATGGGGCACGTCGTGCTGCCCGTGGCGGGCGCCGCGGACGCCGCGCTGCCGTTCTACACCGAGGTGCTCGGCTTCCGCCTGCGGGACTCGATGCGGATGCCGGCGGAGTTCATCGGAGGGAAGCCGGGGGACCCGCCGGCCTGGTTCCGGTTCCTCGGCTGTAACCCGCGGCATCACTCGCTGGCCCTGGCGCCCATGCCGGCCCCGGCGGGAATCGTGCATCTCATGATCGAGGTCGCCGCGCTGGACGACGTCGGCCGGGCCCTGGACCGGTGCGCGCGGCGGCGCGCGCCGGTGTCCGCCTCACTCGGGCGGCACGCCAACGACCTGATGGTGTCGTTCTACGTGCGCACCCCCGGCGGGTTCGACATCGAGTACGGCACCGACGGGCGGCTGGTGGACGACGCGACGTGGGTCAGCAGGGAGACCACCGCGGTCAGCCTCTGGGGACACAGCTTTGCCGGCCCCGCCGAACACTGAGCGTCTAGGGGGATCGTCCCCCCGGGGCAGCGGCGACATCGAGGCGGCCGGGTTCCGGCAGGTGCTCGGCCACTTCTGCACCGGCGTCACCGTCATCACCGGCGCCGAGGACGGCCGTCCGGCCGGGTTCGCCTGCCAGGCGTTCGCGGCCCTGTCTCTGGACCCGCCACTGGTGCTGTTCTGCCCCGGCAGGTCATCGGCCACCTGGCCGGTGATCGCCCGGACCGGGTACTTCTGCGCCAACGTGCTGGCCGCCGGGCAGCAGGAGCTCGCCCGCCGGTTCGGCGTCCCCGGGACGGACAAGTTCGCCGGGGTGGGCTGGTCGCCGTCGCGGTCGGGTGCCCCGGTCCTGGCCGGCGCGCTCACCTGGGTCGGGTGCGCGGTGGCGGCGGTGCACGAGGCGGGGGACCACTACGTGGTAACGGGCCGGGTCACCGAGCTCGGCCCGTGCCAGCCCGTCCGGCCCCTGCTGTTCTACCGGGGCCGGTACGCGGAGACCGGCCAGGACGGCGCCGACGGCCTGCCCGAAGTCGTCGACACATTGCTCGCCTGGCCGCGCCACGCCGACTGGATCTAACCTCCGCTCGCTGCCCGCGGTCAGGGATCATGACGTGCATTACGCGAACGGCCACCGCGCCGGGCTGGTGCCCCGTTCTGGTGCTTCGGTCAGTCGGCCGGCTGCCAGAGGCGGAACGTCGTGCCCTGGTCGTCGACGCACTCGGTGAACAGCCCGTACCGCCTGCGCCCGGGCTCGTCCGCGCGGCCGCCGGCCGCCCGGACCCGCTCGACCGCGGCGGCGATGTCGTCGACGCGGTAGGACAGCTGCACCTCCGGCTCCGCGCCCTGCGACGGCAAGATGCTCAGCGGCGGCCTGGTCTCATCGGTGCGCCACGCACCGGGGTGGCCGGAGGAGAACGGCACCTGCAGCACGGCCTCGTAGAACTTCTTGGCCGCTTCCGCGTCCCGCGCCATCATCGTCACGTTCGCTACGTCGCCCTGGCGCAGCCGGGTGGCCCGCGCCGGCGGCCTCAGCAGCATCCAGCGGTGCCCGAACGGGTCGACGATCACCGAGCCGCGACCGTAGGGCTGATCGGTCGGCTCACGCTCTACTGAGGCGCCGCTGCGCCGGGCCCGCTCGGTAGTCCCGTCGACGTCGTCGACCTGCAGATGGAGGGTGTGGCTGAACGTCGCGGGGGAGTCGGGCGCGCGCACGGGCACGTCAGGCCAGAGATCGGAGGCTTCGGCGAACATCAGCACCGCGTCGCCGATGCCGATCTCGGCGTGGCCGATCGTGCCGTCCGCGTTGACGTGGAGCTCGCCGCGGCGCTGCGCTCCGAACACCTCGACGTACCAGTCCATGGCGCGCCGGGCATCGGACACGATGATGTAGGGGGTCAGCGTCGGAGGCCAGGCGGGCTCACGCTCGACACCGGCCGCGACGGTCTGCTGGGACATGGTTCCTCCTGGGGATGCGAAGACTTCCCGGGTCAGCCGCAGTCGCAGCACCTCGGCGAAGTAGAGGTCGGGATCGACCGGCGTGACGGGCTCGCGCAGAGCCTCAAACGGATCGGTCATCGCGAGCCCTCCTCTCCCTCGTAGATCCGGCGGAACGCGGCGCGGGCCCGCACCAGCAGCGCCTCGGTGGCGTGCACGGTGCGGTCCAGGTGCCGGGCCACCTCGGGTACCGGCAGCCCGTCGAGGTAGCGCAGCGTGAGCGCGGCCCGGTGGTGCGCGCCGAGCCGGCCGAGCACCTCGCGGGCCCGGATCCGGTCGACGGCCGTCTCCCACGGGTCGTCGACGCGCGCTGGCTCGCCGTCCAGCAGCCGCAGCCCGCGCTGCTCCCGCTCGACCCGCCGCCAGTGGTCGGCAAGCTTGTGCCGGGCAACCCCGATCAGCCACGGGATCGAAGGATCGGGCGCGCCCGGCTTGCGGACCGCGTGCACGGCGGCCAGGAACGACTCGGCCGTGAGGTCCTCGGCCAGGCCGGTGTCGCCGCAGCGGGCCAGCAGGTAGCCGTAGACGTGCGGCAGCGCGTCGTCATACAGCTTCAGCAGCCCGAGCGCCGGGTCGGGCCGCACCTGGGGGTGCGTCACACCTCATCGTCGCCCGGGCGGCCGGCGCTCCGACGGGCCGGCGCCGAACTTTCCCGGACCGGTCGGCGCAGTCACCGCGTGCCAGCTTTGTCGGCAAGGTTCATTGGCGTTCGGCTCCGGGCGCTGCTGGCCGTACCGTGAGGTCTCATGATCACTGTCCTCGATCACCTCGCCATCGGCACGACGGCCCTTTCCAGCGGCTGGGAGCTGTTCGGCGGCGTCCTCGGCGGAACCTGGGCCTACGGCGGCAACTCTCCTGGGTTCTGGTGGGGCCAGCTGGAATTCGCCGCGGGCCCGAAAATCGAGCTGCTGACACCCACCGGGGGTCCGGACGCGGCCTTCCTTGACCGCTTCCTGGCCGCCCGCGGCGCGGGACCGCACCACCTCAACTTCCTCGTCACCGACATCGGCAGTGCGCTGGCCCAGATCAAGGCGTCCGGCATCGAGCCCATCGGGGTCAACCTGGCCAATCCGGGCTGGCGGGAGGCCTTCCTGCATCCGCGCGACGCGCATGGCATCGTCATCCAGGTCGCTCAGCAGGCCGGTTCGCCGCCGTCCGCGCCGCCGCGGGAGCTGCCCGAGCCGGGCCCGCCGAGCCGCCTGGACCTGATCGAGCATCACGTCAGTGACCTTGACGGCGCGGTGCGGCTGTTCAGGGACGTCCTGGACGGCCACCTCGAAGCAGCCGGCGCCGGGACCGCCGAACTGACCTGGCCTGGAGGCAAGCGGATCAGGCTGGTTCGCGAGGACGGCCTGCCGCTGGGGGGTGCGTTGCACCACATCCGCTTTATCCGCGAAGCAGGCGCGTTCAGCACCCAAGACCGCGAACGCGCGGGCCTGCTGGCCCGGCGCCTCGGCCTGACCGTGGAACTGCCCGACTAGCGCCAGCGATGGGGCCGGCTCCCGCGCAGAACGGTCACGCAGGCGTTCATGCTCATAGTCCCGCCGATCTGCTCGGCAAGCTGATTGCCGAGCAGATCGCCCGACACCATACCGAACCGGGTGGTCTGTGTCCGACTACGCCATAGCCCGACCGCCGACCGACGCCCGGATCTGCCGATGAGAGGGTGCCACTCGTACGTATGTTTATTAGTTAGCTTCCTACTCACGACGGTTCAGTCATCGCAGCCATGTCTCTACAGCCATTGCGCCACAGCCATGCCGCACATCCTAAAGCAGCTGGATCGCTGGCTTCGTGTGGCTGACGGATCTGTTGCATTGCTAATGGCTCCCGCTAGACATGCTGTACATATGGTGAGATGCTGCGAGTAAGCTGCGCAGACTGGGGAGACGTGCGGCGTGGTGGGGGAGTTCGGGGAAACGGATTGGCTGGCCGGAGTTCTTGACCGACCCATGTGGGCTATCAGCAAAACTGGTCGAACTAGCTCTTATCCGATCATTTCGGCGCTCAGCAACATACACTTAGAGGAGGGGGAGCCTGATGTCTGATGAGGCAGTCAGTGCAATGAATACAGAGTATACTGCCATACGCCAGGAAATACGGACGGCGTCCGAGCATCAGCGGGCTGTGGTTCAGCTTAGCGTAACTATATTTGCGGGCGTCCTTACGCTGGTGGGTGTCGGGGCGCAAGCGACGGGTAGCACTAGGAACAGCATCGGCGAAGTGCTGCTCCTGGTTCCGTTGGCCTATGTCGTTCTCGCGCTGACGACAGCCGACGCGGGGCGTCGCATCGTCATGATGGCATGTTATATACACTACGACCTGCGGGAATGTTTGAAGAAAGAACTTAACGGCGTAGAAATATGGAGGTGGGAAGAGTACGTATATACTTATATTAAAGAGCTGCGACGGACAACTAGATGGACGTTCACTTTTATAGACAAGTCGCGGTGGCTGATATTCGTCTTCCCGTCTGTCGTAGCAATGATCACTGCGTGGCTGATCCTTGCCAAACTCAATGGTCTTCAGGCCGCCGTCCTAGCCGTGGATGTCATCCTCACGCTTGCTGTGACCGCACTGCTTGTTATAGTTGACCATACTACTGGAATAAAAAAGGAAGATACGAAGGAAAATTCGACTTGAACAGAGATTTCTGCAGCATAGATGAGCTATATATTCGAACTGAAGCCCTAGGGCTGCTAGAAAGCAACTGGGACGAGGCTCGCGGCTATTGCTGCCCGCATCCAGTCAGGTATCCGCACTTGTGGCTTTGGGACTCTTGTTTCCACAGCATTGCCTGGGCTGCCCTGGCTGACAGCCGGGCACTGATCGAACTCTCGGCAGTCTTCAGCGAACAGTTCGAAAATGGTTTCCTCCCGCACATGGTGTACGCGGGGCCAACCATTAGCCGGGGTCCGCGGGATAGCGTGTCCTCGTTCACTCAGCCGCCCGTTTATGGCGAATCGCTCGCCGCTGCATGGCCACTTGAGGAAACACAGGGAAAGCATCATGTCACGAAACTGCAACTCCTTCAGGCTGCCGCGAAGGGGTTGGAGTACCTGTGGAAATATCGTCGCCTAGAGAATGGATTGCTCTTCATCTTGCATCCGTGGGAGTCAGGCGCTGACCATTCACCGAGATGGGACAGTTGGATAGCGCCGAAGGGTGAGCAGCTTCCCATGTATGATCGCGAGGTGTGGGAGTCATACGACGATCTTTATGTCAAGGCAGCCTCTTATTCACCTGAGGGCGATGCCCAGTGGAGCGATCGATTCGTGGTAGCACCGGCCGCTTTTAATGCGATAGCCGCACACGCCGCAGCCCGGCTATTCCTCTTGACCGGCGAAGAGAAGTGGCATAGGCGCTCCACTGAGCTCGGGGATGCCATGGACCAGATTCTCTGGGATGAAAGCAGCGGGCTCTTCATCGATTACCCGGTAGTCGGCGGCGGGGTAAGCGCCCGTATACCAACCTTGGACGGAGTGCTCGGAGCACTGGCAACCAACTCCGCGAGCAGGGCCAGCAAGGTTCTCGATCAACTCAGCGATCGGCGGCGGTTTGCTGCGCCCTATGGTCCCCGGTACCTGCCTGTGGATCACGAGCGGTATCAGCCGGACAAGTACTGGCGTGGACCCGCTTGGCCGCAATTGAATTATCTGCTCTTCCTGGCCTGCCGCCGGTGGGGTCTCGATCACCACGCGGTCCAGTTGGCGGATGTGACACGTCGCGGCGTGCGAAGCGCTGGTTTCTCGGAATTCTGGAACCCAGAGACCGGGCAGTCGCTCGCTCCTGGGCGCCAGACCTGGTCGGCGATTGTCGTGGCAATGCAGTGACACCTACGAGCCCCGGCGATAACTGGTCAAGCAGGATGCCCCGTTCAGGGGCTAGATCGTAACGTCCTTCCGGCGGGCTGATGACAGGAGTCCGGCGGCTCTGGCCGCGCAAGGGCTCATGCATCGTCGCTACGCGTAGGCTTACTCATCTGCCGCATATCGCGCGTCGGATCCAGCATGATGCGCCCGTGCCGCCGCTGGATACTGCCTCGAGAAGAAGGTGGACCAGCGACCCGTGGCCTCAAGCGGACCAGTCCAACCAGAGCTGGATCGAAGATCGGCCGTCAGGTGACGTCGATCGGCAGTGTGACGCTGAGTGACCCGAGTTGGCTCAGATTAGTGCGCAATTAGCTGGGACGATTGATGGTGTCGAGGGCTTGGCGGAGGTCGTCGGGGAGAGGGCTGGCGGCGGTGATGATCTCGAAGGGCCGGCGGGCCCGGACGTTGCAGCGGGGGCAGGCGCTCGCTGGATTTGCATGCTGGTGCTAGGCATTAGCCCGGCGGAGGCGTTCGGCTGCCTGTGCCCGGAGCGCCTCGCAGCCCACCGGGGTGTCGCCGTGCAGTGCTTCCTCCCGGGCGTTGTACGCTGCCATCCACAAGCTGGCCGCCCACGCGATCTCCAGCTCCACGGCCGTGAACAAGCGCCCCCGGATGTCCTGGTAAGCCGCCAGGAACGCCTCGGAGCTTTCGACCGGCGCCAGCGTGGGCGGGCCCGGCACTGGCGAACGACCCGCTCGCCGCTCCCGCCAGCGCCGCCTCCGGCTGCCACGCCAGGCTGTCCCAGTCGTGCACCGCCCACACCTCCCGGCCGTGCCAGCGGAGGTTCTGCGCCTCGAAGTCGGCGTAGCCCAGCACACACGGCAGGCCGGCGGCCAGTAGCCGTCCCCGGGCCCGCTCGGCCGTGTCAGCGACGCACGCGGGCACGACGCTCTGGTCGCGGCTATCGAGGCAGCCGATCGCCGGCCACACCCCGGAATCGGTGTGGTCCCAGCGCACCCAGGGCGGATTCGGCAGCGGCGGCGCGACGGTCACGCCGGCCAGTTCGGCCATCAGCCGGGCGAACACCTCCGCGCAGCGCATGGCTATGTCCGGCGAGTCTCCGTGCAGCACCTCGCCGCCGGGCCGGAACTCCTCGGCGTGCACAGCCAGCGAACCGGCACCGGCCACCGGCGTGAGCGGCCGGGCACACGGAAACCCGCGCCCGGCCAGCCGGGCCTGCGCCGCGACACACGACACGGCCCTGCCGTCCTCGGCGCGCGCCTTGACCACCACGTCCCTGCCGCCAGCCAACCGCAGACCGAACACCATCGAGACCTGCTGCAGCCGGAACAGCACGCCGGCGGGTTCGCCACCCAGATGATCCAGACACCAAGCCGGCAGCCAGTCCGGCAGATCCTCCAACGGCACACTCAGGACTGTGCCATAGGCACCGAACGCACCGGAAGCGAGATTCGTCTGCTGGACGATCACCGGACCTTCGTGACGATCCGCCCTGCCACACATCGCCCGTTGCAGTGCCGCGGTCATCACCGACCGCACCTATGGCAGCCCCATGTTCCGCGACGTTCAGCGTGAGTGTGCTGGCGTCACTGGCGGTGAGCGTCGCGGGCAGCGCGCACGTCTTGCTGCCCCCGGGCTGGGGCCGTCCTGCTCAGCGGGCACTGCTGCCTCCTGCTGTTATTCCCTGAGGCGCCGGTAGTTGATGACTGTCTGGTCCCAGCCAGACATTGCTGCTCTACGCCCATGCCATTCGTACATCGAGCGCAGGCCGCCTGGCACCCCGGTCATGGCGCAACGCACGCTAGGCCGGTCTGTATGTTCATATGCATCGGCTTGCTCTAGCTGAACGTCCTCAATTGCCGCGAGTCGGTGGCCCTGCGGCAGGCCGGAGCGTTGTTTTGCATCGGCCGCTCAGGCGCGGCCGCAGGCCGCCCAGGCGACTGCGGTGATCTCCACAGGGCCGACGGGCAGCAGGCGCCGGCATTGCTCGCGGAGCGCGGCCCGTCGATCGGGGGTCAGGGACGCCACGTAGACACCTGCCGGGCCGACACCCAGAGTGAACGGCTGCCACCACTGGTCGAAGCTGGCGTGGCTGATACGGACGGTCAGCGCGGTGACGTGCGCCCGGTCTAGCCCGGCCTGGGTGAACAGGCTGGCCAGATGACCTTCGCGGACGCCGGCAAGATCCGACTCATCGTCGGCGGCCGGATCCAGCTCGCTCACAGCAGACCAGAACGCGGCCAGCGGCCCGCGGCTACCCGCGTGGTCCCACACGCACGCCGCGACCATCCCGCCGGGTCGGGTCACCCGCCGCATCTCCCGCAGGCCCCGCACTGGGTCAGCCATGAAATGAACGACCAGTTGCGCCAGCGCGGCGTCGAAAGTGCCGCAGGGAAACGGCAGCTGCTCGGCTGCCGACTGACACACCTCCACTCCCGGCAGCCGCTCCCGCACCGCCGCGGCAAACGTGGCCGACGGCTCGACCGCACTGACCGACGCCGCGCCGACCCGGTGCACCAGCTCGGCCGTCAGCGCGCCCGGCCCGCAGCCCACATCCAGCACCCGCTGGCCGTCACCGATCCCGGCCAGGTCGGCGAACCGCGGCGCCAGCGGCTCGGAGTACTGCCCCATGAACCGCATGTAGGCATCGGCGCTGACCTCGAAGCTCACCCTCGCAAACCTACCCACTGCCAGACAGCCCGCCGACGGTACCCAGCTCTCCCGGCCGACGGTTCCAGCCCGTCCCCAGCCGGC
This sequence comes from uncultured Actinomycetota bacterium, assembly GCA_963771985.1. Classification (GTDB taxonomy): domain Bacteria; phylum Actinomycetota; class Actinomycetes; order Streptosporangiales; family Streptosporangiaceae; genus Trebonia. The sequence goes on from CAVYVO010000003.1 coordinate 270,427, forward strand.
CCGGCAGCGTCGGCAATGTCGCCGGTCTGACGCTAGAGATTTCCCGTGGGAAGTTCGACAGTGACGTCGCCGGCCGGGATGGACAGGGTCTCTCCGAACTTGACGATCTGCCGGACCGAGTACTCGCCGATTCTCGGCTCGGTGTACAGAGTGCAGGTTTCCTCGACCGGGTCGATGAGAAGGAAGACCGGCACGGCGCCCCGGGCGTAGCCTGATGCCTTCTGGTAGTCCCGCTGGCGCGTGCCGGGCCGGTCGCCCGAGACCACCTCAAGAGCGAAGGAGCACTCGGCTGCGGGAAATTCCCAGCTGTCGCCATCGATGAGGTGCTCAGGCCACCGTGCGAGATCCGGCACGTACTCGGCCTCGTCATGCTCGACGAGGAGCGTGGTGTTCTCGAAGAGGTTGTCGATGCCGTGCCGCGCGAACGCCCGGCGCACCGCGAGGACGATCTTCGCGTGGCGGCCTGCGGGCGTGGCAGCGTTCACGATGACCTCCCCCTCGATCACCTCGGCGTGGACGTCATCAGGAAGCAATTCGATGATGTCGTGCGCAGTCCTCACGTCATTAAGCATAAGCGCGGCCGGGGCTGCGCAGCAGCCTGGCAGCCCGGTCATGGCGCATCGCACGATAGGCCGATCTGTATGTATATGCATCGGCAGATGGCAACCCGACGCGTCAGGGCGGGGCTGGTTTCCTGGCCCGGCACCGGTACGGCAAGATCCCCACCATCGACGCGGCCTGCCATCACCTGCCTGTAGTACGGCCCCTTCAGTAACCGGGTCAGCGCGCCGGGCGGTCACGGGATGATTCTGATCGAGAGACGCGTTCATACAGAGGACGCGACATATCGTGTCATTGAGGCAGGTCTGGACCCTTAAAGCGCTCCAGGCCTTGAGAGGTGAGCGTGATGACCGGTTGGTACGCGGAGCGGACGCCGGACAGGTCGGCCAAGGCCGTGATCGCCGTGACGCTGCTCGCGCTGCTGCTGGTGGCGGCCGTGCCGGTGGCTCTGCTGGCCGGAGTGGTCATGATGATGCTGGGGCACGTCGTCGGCGGGCTCGCGCTGTTTGGCGGCTCGGTCCTCGCCGCTGCCGTAACTGTCGTGCTCGCGGGCATGAGCGGGATGCGGCACCTGCGCAAGCTGGTCTCCGGGCGCAGCTTCCGTGCCGTGCAGCTGGACGGCAGCCAGTACATCGACGACGCAGAGCGGGGTAGCGACTACACGAACGTCGTGCAGCTGGACCGCAGCGAGTACACCGAAGTTCGCTGACCTCACTGTCCCTGTTGTGGCCCGCATTTTGGGCCGGATATCTGGCGTTCGCGTAACGCGTGACGGCCAGCAAGGTGATGGCGGCAGACAAGGCCCTGAAGCGGGAACCGGTTCATCCAGCTCGACAGCGGCACGAAGAGCGTCAACCGCGAGCTAGAGGCCAGGGCAAGGACCCTGGCCGGGATCGCGATTCGATCGAGACCCACCTGACCATCGTGTTCGCCGCCCTCGCCGTCAGCCGCTGGATCGAAGCCCAGACTGGCTGGTCAATCAGAAAATTCGTCCGTTCCGCCCGCCGCTACCGCACTATCATCGTCGTCGACCCCTCCCCGCCGAACTCCGCCAGGCCCTCTACCGCATCCAGCGCCACCCAGGTGCGCGTTAATTTGAGCTAAGTCGGTTCCAGACGCCATTGTGCCGCTCGACGAGCCGCACGAACGCATCCCACGTGCCAGGCCCGCCGGCGAAGAACGTCCGCGATCGCGCCTATCGTGCCCTCATGGAGCACGGCATCGTCCCACGGCGATGGAACAGGCGCCTACCGAGACGGGGCTGCTCCAGACAACACCGCCAAACCGCCAGGTGCTCCGCGCGCTGGCTCCTGACTTCGGGGTGCGGGGTGCGGGACGGAGCGGGCGAGGCGGGCGAGCGCAAGGCTGGTGACGAGCACGGCGAAACCGGCGGCGACTCCACCTGCCACGCCGATCCGGGGTGTCTCGCCGAGCAGCCCGATGCCGATGGCGACACTGGCCAGCGGGGTGACCGCAGCGATGATCGGCAGCGTGACCATGGGTCGGCCGGTCTGGTAGGCGGTCTGCGTCAGCAGTACGTTCCCCGCCCCGCAGACAACCACGGCATAGACGGTCCATGAGGTGAAGATCGCGGCGAGGCCATGGCTCGCCACGTGAGAGAACGCCATGGTCGCCACTGCTGAGCAGGAATCCGCCAGCCCCGCCGCCACGGCCAGCAAGACCGCGCGGCGGCGTCCCGCAGCACGCAGGCCGACGGCCGCGGCCGTCATCGCGCCGCCCCCGGCCACGGCGGCGCCCAGGCCCGCCGCCATGAGGTAGTTCGGGTGGCCGCCCGCATGAGGGTGACCAGAAGAGGTCAGCGCGAGGAACGCCGCGATGGCCGCGACGACCGTCAGCGCTGCGGCCTAGGAGGCCCGGCTTAGCGGACGACCCGACCAGATCCGCACGATGACCACCGCGACGACGAGCTCCGCGGCCACCAGCATCTGCACAGTCGCCAGCGGTCCGGACCGCAGTGCGACCGCGTGCGCCGCGAACCCGCCGATCTGCGCGACGATTCCGAGCAGCCACAAGGGCTTGCGTGCCAGCAGGAGCAGCAGCCGTGGCCGTCCCGCCGACGACTGGGGTGCCGCGGCCGCCTGCCGCTGCTCAACCGCAGCCGCGGCCCCGTAGAGCACGGCGGCGGCCAGCGCGGTCACGATCATCACCGTCACGGACACCACGCTAGGAGCGATGCACCGCGTCAGGCCATCCGGAAGCATCCCCATTTGGCCGTGGGGGTACCCCTACTCCTATGGGGGGTTACCCAGCAACCGTGACGGCTGCCCTAGTGGTGCTCACCGGCTCGTGGCGGGGGCTGGAGTGTTCGGGGCAAGGTGCTGGCGCAGGAACTGGATCGCCTGGCTGACCTCGGCGGGCGGGATCTGGAGGTGGCCTCCGGAGTTGGCGTGCAAGGTCTTGGACCGGGAGCCGAGCAGGTCGAAAAGCGCGAGCCCGTCGTCCCTGGGGAACAGTTCGTCGTCCCATTGCAGGAGGAACAGGACGGGGATCGTCACCTGCCTGGCCGCGCGCGCGAAGGCGGCCTCCCCGTCGGCGGCCGGATGGCCGAACAGGCCGAAGACGGCGGCCGTGATCCGGGGCTCGGCGGCTGCCAGCGGAATGCCGAACCTTGTCCCCATCGAGATCCCGAAGTAGCCGACCGGGACGTCGGGCACCGTGTCCAGGCCCTGGACCGCGTCGATAGCTGCCTGCCAGTCGGCGACCGCTTGGGCGGTGGCCCGTGAGTTACGCTCCCGCCACGCCGCCAGGCCCACCCGCTCGCGGCGCTCGAGCGGGGACAGGCCTTTCTCCTCGGCGGGGGTGCGCTCGCCGTGGTGGGGTGCGTCGATGGCGACCGCCGCATAGCCCAGGCTGCCCGCGAGATGCCCGGCGAGCCGGGTGACGAACGAGGCGTCCTTGTGCATGCCGCCTCCGTGCCCGACCAGCACGATCGCTGTGGGAGGGGCGGACGATGCGGGCAGCCAGACGACCGCGGGGACATTCTCGCCCGCCTGCCTGACCGATAGCGGCAGCCTTTCCGCAGTCGGCTCCCGCCCCGTTCCGCGGAAAGTCAACGGGTACTCCTTCCTCGCGGCCACAGACACCGCCATCCTCCCGCCGGGCGCCCCGGCATGGTGCGGGACTTCGCGTTCAGCTGACCTCGACGCCCTCGGGTCCGTCGGCGAGCTCGATTGTAATGAGTGCGGAATGAGATATGGAGACATCAAAGCGCAACCTTACCTTTCGCCGCCGTCCGCTTGCGAGAACGCGATATATGCGCTCTCGGCGGCCGGATTATCCAGATCTGGCAGCCACTATCCATAATTGGCACCCGATTTTTCTTACGATTCCTTGCGGAGGTCGGGAAAGCGGGGTTTCCTGCCGGCGGCGGCGCGCATGATCGCAGGTCACGGGAGCCATGGGGCAGACGATTCGGTAGGCGCCCGTGTGAAAGCGCGCGGCCCGGCATTGCGCAGGCCGATTGCGCAATCGACCACACTAGAGCGGGTCGATTGCGCAATCGACCCGGTTCGCGCGCGCAAAAGCCTTCGCGATCATGGGCGCCGGGCGGGCGAACGGGAGCGCCGGGAGCAGTGGTAGCGTCATGCGCGTCATGAACCACCTGAGCGGCGTGGATCGCCTCGCGAACAGGTTCAGCATCATGCGGCACGGGCAGAGCAAGGCGAACGCGCGCGGCATCATCGTCAGCCGCATCGAGAATGACCGGCGCGGTGACTACGGGCTAACAGAGGTTGGCCGCGAGCAGGCGCTCGCGGCGGCGCGGGGCTCCGGACTGCCGGGTGAGACGATCATCTGCTCATCGGACTTCTCGCGCGCGCGGCAGACGGCGGAGGTCGTGCGCGCGCACCTTGGCGCGCCGGGGATTGTCATCGGGGAAGCCCTCCGCGAGCGGTGCTTCGGGGACTGGGAAGGGACGGCGACCGCCAACTACGCGCGTGTCTGGGCGGCGGATGAGGCCGGCGCAGGCCGCGCCGACGGCCACGCCGACGGCCGCGCCGACGGCCGCGCCGACGGCCGCGCCGACGGCCGCGCCGACGGCCGCGCCGAGCCGGCGGCTGCGGTGCTCGACCGGGTGACCGCGTTCATCGTTGATCTGGAACGGGGGTACTCCGGCCGCGACATTCTCCTGGTGTCCCACGGAGACACCCTGCAGATTCTGCAGGCGGGCTTTCTGCGGATGAATCCGTCCAGGCACCGGAGCCTGCCGCATCTCGGGATCGCGGAGATCCGCCAGTTGCGCCTCATGAAGGGCTGATGTCCTCCCGCCCGAGGCTGGCGCTCACGCGCGGCCGCGCGCCACGCTGGGTCAGCGCGGCATCGAGTTGCCGCGCCCAGGCGTCCAGAATCCGTGCGCGGCGCCGGGCGTCGTCCGTGAGAACGTTGGCGAGCCCGAGCCCCCGCGCGAGATCGAGGGTTCCCGCCACCACCGTGCGGACGTGCGGGTCGTCGGCATCGACGTCGAGCAGGGCCACCGCGAGCTGGTAAGCCTCCCGGGCCAGCGCGCGCTCGAGCGGGATCACCTGGGCGCGCAGTCCCGCGTCCACGGCGGCCTCGGTCCACACGTGCAGCGCGGCGCTGAAGAGCGTGCAGGTGTAGAGGGCGGCGATCTGGTCGAGCGCCCAGCGGGTCCGGTTGGATCCTGCGGGCGGGGCCGCGACCGTGGCGCGCAGCTCGCCGAGCCGGACATCGGTCATGTACCTGATGGCGGCCGTGACCAGATCTCCCCGCGTGGGGAAGTGGTGCTGGGCAGCGCCGCGGGAGACGCCCGCACGGGCGGCCACCGTCGCCACTGTCGTCCGCGCCCAGCCGGACTCGGCGAGGGACGCCACGGCGGCTTCCAGCAGGCGCTCGCGCGTGGCGCGGCTGCGATCCTGCTTCGGCTCGCTGACGCTTGGGTACACTGCCCCATCCTGCCAGATAACGCGCACCGAAAAAAGCAGCACTGACGCTTGTTTTTGCCTCGCTGCCGGCGGATACTTGTGCGGCCGGGGTAGCGCCGCCGCGGGGCAGCGGCGGGTAGCGCCGTGGCGGGAGGTGAGCGCCTGTGGTCGCTGGCGGGAACGTGCTCCCGGCGGTACTCGCTGACCTCGCCGCCGAGGGCGCCTGGGTGGACGCGGTCGTCGCCGGCCTCGACGATGCCCGCTGGCAGCGGCCCACACCCGCGCCAGGGTGGACGATCGCGCACCAGGTCGCGCATCTGGCCTGGAGCGATGATCAGGCGCTCTGCGCCGCCACCGACCCCGGGGCCTTCGCGGCCCGGCTGGCCCGGATACTCGCCGGGGAGGTGACCGTGGACAGCGGCGCCGCCGAGGGCGCGGCGCTGGCGCCGCCCGTCCTGCTCCAGCGCTGGCGTGCCGGGCGCGCCCGGCTGGCCGCGGCGCTCGCGGAGGTTCCGGCGGGCACCCGGCTGCCGTGGTTCGGACCCCCGATGAGCGCCGCCTCGATGGCGACCGCCCGCCTCATGGAGACCTGGGCCCACGGCCAGGACATCGCCGAGGCGCTCGGCGTTCCGCACCCGGCCACCAGCCGGCTGCGGCACATCGTCGAACTAGCCGTGCGCACCCGGGACTTCGCCTTCACCGTGCACGGCCTGACGCCGCCGCGGGATGCCTTCGCCATCCGGCTTACCGCCCCCGACGGCGCGGTCTGGTCCTGGGGACCCGACGGCGCGGCGCAGCGTGTCGAGGGCACCGCGCTCGATCTCTGCCTGGTCGCTACCCAGCGCCGTCACCGGTCGGATACCGGCCTCGCCGCCACCGGTCCCGACGCTGACCGCTGGCTGAGCATCGCCCAGGCGTTCGCGGGGCCGCCCGGCCAGGGCCGCGCACCGGTCGGCCAGGGCGGCGCACCGGTCGGCCAGGGCGGCGCACCGGCCGGCCAGGGCGGCGCACCGGCCGGCCAAGGCCGCGCACCGGCCGGACCAGGGGGAGTGGCGTGATCCGCATCGGGAACGCCTCCGGGTTCTACGGGGATCGCCCCGCCGCGTTCCGCGAACTGCTCGAGAGCGGCGACGTCGACGTCCTCACCGGCGACTATCTCGCCGAGCTGACCATGCTCATCCTGGCGCGCGACAAGGCCAGGGACCCGTCCCTGGGCTATGCCCGTACCTTTGTCGCCCAGTTCGAGGATTGCGTCGGGCTGGCCATGGAGCGCGGGGTACGCCTTGTCGTCAACGCGGGCGGGCTCAACCCCGGCGGGCTCGCCCGGCGGCTCGCCGAGCTGAGCGCCGGTCTCGGCCTGCCAGTGCGGGTGGCGCATGTCGAGGGCGACGACTTGACGCACCGCGCCGCCGAGCTTGGCGTGGGCGAGCCGCTGGCGGTCAACGCCTACCTCGGCGCGTTCGGGATCGCGGAGTGCCTGCGAGCCGGGGCGGACGTCGTTGTCACCGGCCGGGTCACCGACGCCTCTCTCGTCGTGGGCCCGGCCGCGGCCCGCTACGGCTGGTCACCCGGGGATCTCGACGCGATCGCCGGCGCGATGGCCGCCGGGCACATCATCGAGTGCGGCACGCAGGCGACCGGCGGCAACTACGCCTTCTTCCGCACCATCGCGCGGATGCGCCGCCCGGGGTTCCCCATCGCGGAGGTCGAAGCCGACGGATCGTCCGTCATCACGAAACCGGCCGGATCCGAGGGCGCGGTGACGGTCGGCACCGTCACCGCCCAGCTCCTCTACGAGGTCAGCGGTGCCCGCTACGCGGGCCCCGACGCGGTGCTGCGGCTTGACTCGATCCGGCTCACGCAAGAGGCCGCCGACCGGGTCCGGATCAGCGGCGTCCGCGGCGAGCCTCCGCCGGACACGCTCAAGGCCGGGGTCAGCGCGCTCGGCGGCTACCGCAACGAAGTGACGTTCGTTCTCACCGGTCTCGACATCGAGGCCAAGGCCGACCTGGTGCGGCGCCAGCTGTCGGACGTCCTCCCCGGGGACGTCACCTGGACCCTCGCCCGCACCGACCACCCGGACGCCGACACGACGGAGACGGCTAGCGCCCTGCTCCACTGCGTCGCCCGAGGCAAGGACCCGGACCTTGTGGGCAGGCGCTTCTCGGACGCCGCCGTGCATCTGGCACTGGGCAGCTATCCGGGCTTTCACCTCACCGCCCCGCCGGGCGCCGCGTCGCCGTACGGGGTGTTCCGGTCGGTGCCGGTCCCGGCGGACCAGGTTCCGCACGTCGCCGTCTTGCCGGACGGCAGCCGGGCCGGCATTCCGCCGTCACCGGTGGCCGTACGCGCCGAGCGTGCGCTGGCTCCCGTGCCGGAGCCGGATGTTCCCTCGCCCAGCCTGGGAGGCGGCGCCCGCCGGGCGCCGCTCGGCCGGGTGGCCGCGGCCCGCAGCGGGGACAAGGGCGGTGACGCCAACCTCGGTGTCTGGGTCGAGGACGACCGGGGGTGGCCCTGGCTGGCGGACCTGCTCACCCTGGACACGGTGCGCGCCTTGCTGCCCGAGACCGCCGGGCACGAGCTGGAACGGCACGTCCTGCCGAACCTCCGCGCGGTCAACGTGGTCGTGCACGGGCTGCTCGGCCAGGGCGTCGCCTACCACGCGAGGTTCGATCCGCAGGCGAAGGCCCTTGGTGAGCTGCTGCGCGGCCGGTTCGTCGACATCCCGCGAGAGCTCCTCCCGGACGAACCCGAGGAACCCGAAGAACCCGGGGAGGCCCCGTGACGGTCCTCCGCTCGGCCTTCGACCCCGCCTCGGCGCAGGCCCGCGCGAACCGGGAGGCCATGCTCGCCAAGCTCGCCGAGCTCGGCGCCGAGTATGCCAGGCTCCCCGAGGCGGGCGGGGCCAAAGCCGTTACCCGTCATCACGCGCGCGGCAAGCTCCTGCCGCGCGAGCGGATCGAGCTGCTCGTCGACCGCGACGCGCCGTTCCTGGAGCTGTCCCCGCTGGCGGCGTGGGGCACCGAGTTCCCGCTGGGCGCCAGCGTGGTCACCGGCATCGGCGTCGTCGAGGGCGTGGAGTGCGTGATCGTGGCCAACGACCCGACCGTGCGCGGCGGCGCCAGCAACCCGTGGACCATCAGGAAGATCTTCCGGGCCAACGACATCGCGCGGGAGAACCGGCTGCCCGTGATCTCCCTGGTGGAATCAGGGGGCGCGGACCTGCCGACCCAGAAGGACATCTTCATACCGGGCGGCAGGCTGTTCCGGGACCTGACGCGGCTGTCGGCCGCGGGCATCCCCACGATCGCGCTCGTGTTCGGCAACTCCACCGCCGGGGGCGCCTACGTCCCGGGGATGAGCGACCACGTCGTCATGGTCCGTCAGCGGGCCAAGGTGTTCCTCGCCGGCCCCCCGCTGGTGCGGATGGCGACGGGCGAGATCGCCGACGATGAATCGCTGGGCGGCGCGGACATGCACGCGCGCACCTCGGGGCTGGCCGACTATTACGCGACCGACGAGACCGACGCGATCCGCCTTGGCCGCCGGATCGTGGCGCGGCTCAACCACCGCAAGGCCGGCCGCGCCCCGGCGCTCGCCCCGTGCCCGCCGCGGTTCGACGAAGACGAGCTCCTCGGGATCGTGCCGGCGGACCTGAGGCAGCCGTTCGACCCGCGCGAGGTCCTCGCCCGCGTCGTCGACGACAGCGACTTCGACGAGTTCAAACCGCTGTACGGCACGAGCCTGGTCACCGGGTGGGCTCAGCTGCACGGCTACCCGGTCGGCGTGCTCGCCAACGCCCGCGGCGTGCTCTTCTCCGCCGAGTCGCAGAAGGCGGCGCAGTTCATCCAGCTCGCGAACTCGTCCCGCACGCCGCTGGTGTTCCTGCACAACACGACCGGCTACATGGTGGGCACCGAGTACGAGCAAGGGGGCATCATCAAGCACGGCGCCCTGATGATCAACGCGGTGGCGAACTCCAGCGTCCCGCACCTGTCGGTCCTCATAGGCGCCTCGTACGGGGCCGGGCACTACGGCATGTGCGGACGGGCCTTCGACCCGAGGTTCCTGTTCGCCTGGCCGTCGGCGCGGTCTGCGGTCATGGGACCGCAGCAGCTCGCTGGCGTGCTCTCGATCGTGTCGCGCGCCGCCGCCGAGGCCGCCGGACGCCCGTTCGACGAGGACGCGGACGCCGTGATGCGCGCGGCGGTCGAGCAGCAGATCGAACGCCGAGTCGCTGCCCATGTTCCTGTCCGGCCGGATCTACGACGACGGCGTCATCGACCCGCGCGACACGCGGACCGTGCTCGGCATGGCCCTCTCCGTCATCGCCAACGCCCCCGACCCGGCGCCGGGCGGCTTCGGCGTCTTCCGGATGTGACCCCATGAGTGAGCGAGCATGACCGATCAGCCTGTGACCCGTGTGCTCGTCGCCAACCGCGGCGAGATCGCGCGCCGCGTGGTGGCGACCTGCCACCGGCTAGGCCTGGCCGCCGTGGCCGTCTGCTCCGATCCCGACCTCACGGCCCCGCACGTGCGGGAGGCGGACGTCGCGGTCCGGCTGCCGGGCGCCAGCGCCGCGCAGACTTACCTGCGCGCCGACCTGCTCGTGGACGCCGCGCTACGGGCCCGCGCGGACGCCGTCCATCCCGGCTACGGCTTCCTGTCGGAGAACGCCGGCTTCGCCCGCGCCGTCGCCGACGCCGGCCTCACCTGGATCGGCCCGTCCCCTGATGCCATCGCGGCGATGGGTTCCAAGGTGGAGTCCAAACAGCTGGCCGCGGCGGCGGGCGTGCCGGTCCTGGCCGGGCTCGACCCGGACGCGATCAGCCCAGATGACCTTCCCGTACTGGTCAAGGCTTCCGCGGGCGGCGGCGGGCGCGGCATGCGCCTCGTCCGCCGCCTAGCCGATCTGACGGCCGGGATCGAGGCGGCCAGGGCCGAGGCGGCGGCGGCGTTCGGTGATCCCGCGGTCTTCGTCGAGCCCTTCGTCGAGCACGGTCATCATGTCGAGGTGCAGGTGATGGCCGACCGGCACGGCACGGTGCTGGTGCTGGGGGAGCGGGAGTGCTCGATCCAGCGGCGCCATCAGAAGATCATCGAGGAGTCGCCCTCCCCGCTCGTCAACCGGACGCCGGGCATGCGTGACCGGCTGCAAGCTGCCGCGATCGCCGTGGCCCGCGGCGTTGGCTACACCGGCGCCGGCACCGTCGAGTTCCTCGCGGTGCCCGACGGGCGCTTCTGGTTCCTGGAGATGAACACGCGCCTGCAAGTCGAGCATCCGGTGACCGAGGCCGTGACCGGGCTGGACATGGTCGAGCTGCAGCTTCTGGCCGCGGCGGGCGGCCGGCTGCCGGAGCGGGCCCCCCTCCCGCGCGGGGCCGCCGTCGAGGGGCGGCTGTACGCCGAGGATCCGGCCGCGGACTGGCGGCCCGCCACGGGCACCCTGCACCGCCTGGACGTCCCGGCCACCTCGCCCGCGTTCACCGCCCCGGTGCTGGACGTCACCCCCCGCGGCGTGCGGCTGGACGCCGGGGTCGAGGACGGCGCCGTGATCGGCGTCCACTACGACCCCATGCTGGCCAAGGTGATCGCCTGGGCGCCGACCCGGGCCGAGGCCACCGAGATCCTGGCCCGGGCCCTCACCCGCGCCCGGATCCACGGCCTGCGCACCAACCGCGACCTGCTCGTCCGCGTCCTGCGCCACCCCGCGTTCGCCGCGGGCGACACCGACACGCGCTTCCTGGACCGGCATGGCCTCGCCCCGCTCGCCGCACCGCTCGCCGCCCCGCTCGCCGGCCCGGCGGACGAGGCGCTGGCCGCGGTCGCCGCCGTCCTCGCGGACGCCGTCGAGCGCCGGGCGGCCGCCACCGTGCTGGCAGCCGTGCCGAGCGGCTGGCGCAACGTGCCGGCCAGCCCGCAATGGAGTGTGCTGACCGGGCCGGCCGGCGAGCACCGGGTCAGCTACCGGTTCACCCGCGACGGAGTAAAAGTGGACGGCCAGTCGGACGTCGTCCCGCTGTCGTGCGCCCCCGGCGCGGTGGTCATGGAGACCTGCGGCGTCATCCGCCGGTGGGACGTCGCCCGCTACCCCGGACCCGACGGCACCCGACGCCTCGAGGTCGACGGCGACACCGGAGCCGTGACCTTTCTCGAGGCCGAGCGGTTCCCCGAGCCAGGCCAGGCCGGCGACGAAGGATCGCTGCGGGCACCGCTGCCCGGTACGGTGGTCGCCCTGCGCGTCGCGGTAGGCGACGAGGTCGCTGCCGCCCAGGAACTGCTCGTCATCGAGGCCATGAAGATGCAGCACGTCGTCCGCGCCGACCGGGCCGGGCGCGTGGCGGCGCTGCCCGTGCAGGCAGGCAGCACGGTCGAGGTCGGCGCGGTCCTCGCCGTCCTCGCGGACGACCGTCACCAGGAAACCACACAAAGGGGAGGTGCGAAAACGTGAGCTTCGTCGAGTCAGCTGAACGGCAGGCGTTGCGTGAGTCCGTCCGTGGCGTCGCAAGGAAGTTCGGGGTCGAGTACGCCATCGAACGGGCCCGCCGCGGCGAGCCTCTCACCGAGCTGTGGCAGGCGCTGGGCGCCGCCGGGTTCCTCGGGGTCAACCTGCCCGCGGAGTACGGCGGCGGGGGCGCCGGCATCTACGAGCTCGCCCTCGTCCTCGAGGAGGTCAGCGCCGAGGGCGCGCCGCTCATCATGATGGTCGTCTCCCCGGCCATCGTGGGCACCGTGCTCGCCAGGTACGGAACGCCGGAACAGCGGGCGCGGTGGCTGCCAGGCATCGCCGACGGCAGCACGGTCGTCGCCTTCGGCATCACCGAGCCGGACGCCGGGAGCAACTCGCACAATATCGCGACAATCGCGCACCAGGACGGCTCCGACTGGATCCTCAACGGCCGCAAGACGTTCGTGACCGGGGTCCCCAACGCCGATGCCGTGCTCATCGTCGCCCGCATTCAGCACGCCCGGACCGGGCGGCTGCGGCCGGCCATGTTCCTTCTCCCGCGCGAGACCCCCGGATTCGCCTATCACCCGATCGAGATGGACATCGTTGAGACCGAGCGGCAGTGCCAGCTCTTCATTGATGACGTGCGGCTGCCCGCCGAAGCTCTGGTGGGCGGCAACGACGCGCCGCTCGAAGCCCTTTTCGCCGGCCTCAACCCCGAGCGCATCATGGGGGCAGCCACCGCTGCGGGCACAGGCCGTTTCGCGATCAACAAGGCACGGCGCTACCTCCAGGAACGAAACGTCTGGGGCGTACCCATCGGCGCCCACCAGGGCCTGGCCCACCCCCTCGCCCAGTGCCACATCGAGGTGGAGCTCAGCCGTCTCATGCTCGCCAAGGCCGCCACGCTCTATGACGAGGGCGACGACAAGGCGGCCGGCGAGGCAGCCAACATGGCAAAGTACGCCGCGGCAGAAGCAAGCATCCGCGCCCTGGACCAGGCCATCCAGTGCCACGGCGGCAATGGGCTCGCGGCCGACTACGGCCTCGCCATGCTGCTCGGCGCGGCACGCATCGCCCGCGTCGCGCCCGTCAGCCGGGAGATGATCCTGAACTTCGTCGCCCAGCACTCCCTGGGCCTGCCCAAGTCGTACTGAAGCGAGGAGCCTCATGTCCACACCCGCGGCACCGTTCGTCCGCGGCGTGGCCGGTGACCGTGTCGTGACTGTCACGCTCGATTCGCCCGCCAACCGCAACGCGCTGTCGCGCCAGCTCGTCGCCGAGCTGCGCGACGCGCTCGCCGCCGCGGCGGCCGCCGGTACCGCCCACGCCATCCTGCTCACGCACACGGGGACCGTCTTCTGCAGCGGCGCCGCTCTCGACGAGATGCGCGACGGCGACCCCGCGGACGGGGCGCGGGACCTGCTGGCCCTGCTCCGGCAGCTGCTCACCCTGCCGATCCCGGTGGTCGCCCGGGTCGACGGCGCCACCCGGGCGGGCGGTCTGGGCCTGCTCGGCGCCTGCGACGTCGTCCTGGCCTCCGCCCGCGCCACGTTCGCCTTCACCGAGGTGCGGCTCGGCCTGGCCCCCGCCGTGATCTCCCTGCCGCTGCGCCCGCTGCTCACCGCCCGGGCGGCGTCGCGGTACTTCCTGACCGGCGAGACCTTCGGCGCGGCCGCCGCCCAGGAGATCGGTCTCGTCACCGCCGCCGGGGACGACGTCGACCTCCTGGTCGATCCCGTGCTGGACGCCCTGCGCCGCGCTGACCCCCAGGGCCTGCGCGAGACCCGCCCGCTCGTCACCAGCGACCGGCTGCGCGCCATCGACGAGGAAGGAGCCGCTATGGGACAATTGTCCGCCCGGCTGTTCGCGTCCCCGGTCGCGCGGGCTCACTTCTCCGCGTTCCTCGATCAAGCCCACCGGAAAGGCCCGCGATGACGCTCCCTTCCGCGCCCGCCGCCACCCGCCTGCGCGACCGGCTCGACCACTGGGCACGGGTTCGCCCGCAAGCCCCCGCGATAACCTTCGGCGACCAGGTCTTCACCTGGGAGCAGTGGCGGCAGCGGATCCTGCGCCTGACCGGCGCGCTGCGCGCCGTCGGCGTGCGCGCCGGCGACCGGCTGGCCGTCCTCGACCTCAACCACATCGCCACGATCGAGCTCACGCTGGCCGGCTCCGCGCTCGGCGCCGCTACGGTGCCCGCGAACTTCCGGCTGAGCCCCGGCCAGGTGCGCTACATCCTTGAGGACTCCCGGCCGGCGATCCTGTTCTGCGGAGCTCGGCTCGCCGATGTCGCGACCGCCGCCGGCGCGGATACCCTCGTCCCGCGGCGAGTCGTCATCGGCCAGAAGGACGGGGAGAACAGCGAGGGCGGGGAGGACGAGTACGAGGCGTTCCTCGCGGCCGGGCAGCCCGACGAGGGCGCCAGCCCCGGTCCGGACGACGTTTGCCTCGTCATGTACACCTCGGGCACCACCGGCCGGCCCAAGGGAGCGCAGCTCACCCACCGCGGCGTGAACGCGCACAGCGAGGCGTGCTGCACCGCCCTGAACATCGGCCCGGCTAACGTGAACCTCGTCGCGATGCCGCTGTTCCACGTGGGCGGCTCGTGCTACGCCCAGGTCGGCATCCACGGCGGCGCGCAGATGATGCTGCTGCGCGAGCCGACCCCGGCCGCGCTGTTCGGGGCGATCGCTCGCGGCGCGACCCACACGTTCGTCGTCCCGGCCGTCATCCACGGCGTCCTCGCCGCGGGGGAGCAGGCGATCGCCACCTTCGGCGGCCTCAAGTCGATCACGTACGGGGCCGCGCCGATGCCGCTGCCGATGCTGCGGAAGGCGCTCGACGCATGGCCGGGGTCCGAGCTGATCCAGGTCTACGGAATGACCGAGATCTCCGGTGTGGCCACCTTGCTCACCGGCGAGGCGCACCGGGACAGCGCGCACCCGGAGCGGCTGGCCTCCGCCGGCCTGCCCCTCCCGAGCGTAACGGTCCGTATCGTCGATCCCGTGACGCTCGAGGACGTCAAGCCCGGCGAGACAGGAGAGATCTGGTTCCACTCGCCGCAGGCGATGCTCGGCTATCTCAACCGGCCGGAGGCCACCGCGGAGACGAAGACCGCCGACGGGTGGATCCGCAGCGGCGACATCGGCCGCACGGACGCCGGGGGTTTCGTGTACGTCATGGACCGGGTCAAGGACATGATCATCACCGGCGGCGAGAACGTCTACGGTCCCGAGGTCGAGAGCGTGCTCAACGCCTGCCCGGGCGTGAGCGAGGGCGTGATCATCGGCGTCCCCGACGAACGCTGGGGCGAGTCCGTCAAGGCCGTCGTCGTGCCCGCTCCCGGTGCTGAGCTGACCGCCGACACAGTCATCGGCTTCTGCCGCGCCCGCCTGGCGCACTACCAGTGCCCGACCTCGGTCGACATCGTCGGGGAACTGCCGCGCAGCGCGACCGGCAAGGTGCTCAAGCGCACCCTGCGCGAGCCGTACTGGGCCGGCCGCGAGCGCGCCATCTGACGGCGGGTCAGTACTCGGTGTCGATGGTGTCCAGCGCCTTCTGAACCTCGGCCAGCGGGCCGCGCAGCTGCATCATCTTCATCATCTTGCCGGAGATCTTGACCTTGCCCTGGGTGAACGCCTTCGCCCCGTCCAGCTCGCCCCTGTTGACCTGCGCCGATGTGTCGTAGGACTGGCGGATGGTCACCTCGGCGTCGCCCGCGTCGCCGAGGCCGACGGAGGCGGTGCCGTCGCCGATGCGGAGCCAGTAGTGCACCTCGCCGCCGGGCGCGTCGGCGACCACCATCTGGATGACCGCGTTCTTGCCCTTCAGCGCCTTGCGAACCGAATCGTCCGCGGCGACCGTGGCGTTGTAGGCGTTGATCCACTCCTGGGAAAGGTACTTGACCGGCATCGTTGCTCATCTCCCTGATCGGCTGGCAGCGCCACGATAGTGTACCAAGCGCTTGCTTGGTAGAGGAACCCGTACTCAGCCCCCGGTTCCGGTCGCGCGCATCGCTGAACTCCCGCCGCACTCCTGTCGCTTTCATCCCGAACGGAAGGTGGCGCCTCTCCAGCCGCACCAGTCTCCCATCCTGCTCGCCGGCCTGCGTCCTGCTGCTCTGATCCAACTGGGCGGCGCGAGCCAGCCTAAGATTCCCGCAATCCCCTTCTGGGCCGGGACAGCGAGGCTACCCTGGGTCACTGCCCCGGCGCGTGAGGTGCCGTCCGGCACAGCCCGCGCCTGTGCCGTACAGGTGCCCAGCTGGTGGCAGCTGCTTGCCGATGGAGGGGGGCGCGTGGCTGGCTCGGCTGGCTCCGGTGATGATGCCGGGTGGCGGGTGTTTGTTTCTCACACGTCTGAGCTGCGGGACTTCCCGGTGGGGCGGTCGTATGTGGCCGCGGTGGAACGGACGGTTTCTGCGTGCGGGCACGTGATCGTGGACATGGCCGATTTTCCCGCCGCCGATCAGCCTGAGGCGGAGCTATGCAGGCAGCGGGTGCAGGGGTGCCAGGTGTACGTGGGGGTGCTGGGCACCCGGTACGGCTCCCCCGTGCGGGACAAGCCGGAGGTGTCATACACGGAGCTGGAGTTCGATACCGCCACCGAGGCGGGATTGGACCGGCTGGTGTTCGTGCTGGACACCGACGCCGCTGATGTGGGTATTCCGCTGTCCAGGTTGATTGATCATGAGTTCGGGGCCCGGCAGGAGGCGTTCCGCCGCCGGGTCCAAGACAGTCGGCTGGTCACGCAGAAGTTCACCGACCCGGCCACGCTCGGGCAGCTGGTGGAGCGCTCGCTGCGGGAACTGGCCGAACGGGGTCGGCGGGGCAGCGGCGGAGACCAGCCGCGGCAGGTCCCTGCGGTCGTGGCGACGGGGGAGCTCCCGCAAGAGCCGTTGGGGTTCCAGCCGCGCGCTGACCTGCTGGCGGCGCTGGATGCGCCGGGTCCCTGGGCAGCAGACGGCCGAACCGGAGCCCGGCGAACAGCCCGCAGCGGACGCCTGAGAACACCGGCCGGAAATCACGGTCAAAAGTGTCCGTCGTGCCGCTGGACACCCCCCCATAAGTGTCCTACGGTGCTGCTATGGCCGCGACGGCGCGGCTTGACCGGGACGATCCCGACGTCAGCCGCCTGTTCGAATTGCGCAGCGATCCCGCCCGGGAACTGGCCCGGCAGGCGGGTGCCGTGGCGGATGCGTGCCATGCCATGGCGGTCCGCTTCCACCGGGGCGGCAAGCTCATCGTCTTCGGCACCGGCGGAGCCAGCACCGACGCCCAGCATGTCGCGGTGGAATTCGTCCATCCCGTCATCGTCGGCAAGCGCGCGCTCCCGGCCATCTCCCTGACCACCGATGTCGCGACCGTCACCGGTATAGCCGAACGCGACGGCGTGGACGCCATCTTCGCCCACCAGCTCCGCTTCCTGGCCGGCCCGGCCGACATCGCCCTCGGCATCTCCGCCGACGGTCACGGCGCCAGCGTGCTGGCCGGGCTGGAGACCGCGAAACGGCTCGGTATGCTGACCATCGCCCTTGTGGGCGGGAACGGCGGCCCGATAGCGTCGAGTGAGGCCGTGGATCACCTCCTGGCGGTATCCTCCGACGACCCGCGGGTGGTCAAGGAACTGCAGGTGACCACGTACCACATCCTGTGGGAGCTGGTACATGTGTTCTTCGAGCAGCCCGGGGTGCTTGACCCCGGCGTCGTGACATGACCGGCGCGCGGCCAGACGGCCGGCCGCCGCGGTGCCCGCCTGCCACGGCGACGTCTGCATTACCTGCTCCGATGTCGCGGTCGAAGTTAGGGTCGTTCGACTCCTGCCCGACGCCCTGGCCGTGGTGGACACTGGTCAGGGCGAGGAGCAGGTCAGCGTCGGGCTCGTCAGCGCCGCGGTCGGCGACACGATCCTGGTGCACGCCGGCGAGGCGATCGCCGTCGTGCACGAGGAACGCGAGGAGCGGCAGGAGCGGGAGGTGAGCCAGTGACCGGACGACCCGGCGACAGCGGGGCTGGATCGATGGAGTCGCTGTACCCGTTCCTGTACGCGGACACGGGCGACCTGGCCGCCGTGCTCGAGCAGGTCCGCGCCTCGACGGTGGCCAAGGCCGCCGAGATCATGGAGCTGCGGCGCGTCATCAGCGCCCGGGACGGAGCACGGCTCTCCGAATGCGCGCGGCAGGCCGCGGCCCGGTTCGCGGCGGGCGGGCGGCTGTTCGCCTTCGGCAACGGCGGCAGCGCCACCGACGCCCAGCAGCTGGCCACCTTGTTCCTGCACCCGGGCGGGGACGCCCGGCCGCTCCCGGCGTTCGGGCTGGCCAACGACACGTCGGTGGTCACGGCGCTGGCCAACGACATCGGCGTCGACGTGGTGTTCGCACGGCAGCTCGCGGCGTTCGGCGGCCGCGGCGACATCGCGATCGGCCTGTCGACGAGCGGCAACTCCGAGAACCTGCTGCGCGCCTTCGACGAGGCCGCCCGCCGCGGAATGCTCACCATCGGGCTGGCCGGGTATGAGGGCGGGAAGATGGCCGAGCTGGACAGCATCGACTACCTGTTCGTCGCGCCGTCCGCCTCGATCCACCGGATCCAGGAGGCGCAGACCACGATCTACCAGGTGTTCTGGGAGCTCACGGTGAGCGCCCTCGGACCGGCGGCGAACACGGGCGCCGGGTCCGCCACGAGAGCGCAGCCGGCTGGTTTGTGCCAACAGGAAGGGGAGGTGTCACATGTGCCTGGGCATACCGGGTGAGGTCATCGAGATTCACCCCGAGCATGCCGACCTCGCCAAGGTGAACGTGAGCGGCGTGAAGCGGCTGATTAACATCGGCCTGCTCGCCGACGACCCGCCCAAGCCGGGGGAGTGGGTGCTCATCCATGTCGGCTTCGCCCTGTCGAAGATCGACGAGGCCGAGGCTGCCGCGGCGATGGAGTTCCTCGAAGGGATCGGGCAGGCCTACGAGGACGAGATCGCCGCGCTGCGCGAGTCGCTGATCGAATAGGAGGGGCGGACGATGCGGTTCGTTGACGAATTCCGCGACGCCGACAAGGCACACGCGCTCGCCGCCAAGATCGCGGCGCTGTGCGAGCCCGGCCGTCAGTACAAGTTCATGGAGGTGTGCGGCGGGCACACCCACACGATCTACAAGCACGGCCTCGAGGACTACCTGCCGGAATCCATCACGCTGGTGCACGGCCCCGGGTGCCCCGTGTGCGTGATACCGATGGGACGCGTTGACGACGCGATGCACCTGGCCGCGCAGCCCGACGTGATCATGACCTCGTTCGGCGACATGATGCGGGTGCCGGGCAGCCGCGGCTCGTTCTTCGACGCCAAGGCGCAGGGCACCGACATCCGCATGGTGTACTCGCCGCTGGACTCGCTGAAGATCGCCCGGCAGAACCCGGACCGGCGGGTCGTCTTCATGGCCATCGGGTTCGAGACCACCGCGCCGTCCACGGCGATGACCATGCTGCGCGCGGCGGCCGAAGGACTGAAGAACTTCTCGGTGTTCTGCAACCACGTCACGATCATCCCGGCGATCAAAGCCATCCTGGACTCGCCGGACCTGCGGCTCGACGGCTTCATCGGGCCCGGGCACGTGTCCACGGTCATCGGGTGCCGGCCGTATGAGTTCATCGCCCGCGACCACGGCAAGCCCGTCGTGGTGGCCGGGTTCGAGCCGCTGGACATCCTCCAGTCCATCTACATGCTCATGCTGCAGCTGGCGCAGGGCCGGTCCGAGGTCGAGAACCAGTACTCCCGCGTCGTCCCCTGGGACGGCAACCCGGTGGCGCTCAAGGCCATCGGCGAGACGATGGAGCTGCGCCCGTACTTCGAATGGCGCGGCCTCGGCTTCATCTCGCACTCCGCGCTGAAGGTGCGGGAGAAGTTCGCCGGGATGGACGCGGAACTGCTGTTCGAGGTTCCCGGTGTGCGGGTCGCCGACCCCAAGGCGTGCCAGTGCGGCGAGGTGCTCAAGGGCGTGCTGAAACCGTGGGAGTGCAAGGTCTTCGGCACCGCGTGCACGCCGGAGACACCGATCGGCACCTGCATGGTGTCGCCGGAGGGCGCGTGCGCCGCGTATTACAACTACGGCCGGATGCACCGCGACCGCGTGCCCGAAGCGGCGCAGGCGGGCAGGTCATGACCACGCCCAAGGTGGAGCCGGCCGGACGCCGCGAGCTTCCGGTCACCGACCGCGAGCAGCAGGTGCTCGACCGCATCGACCGCGCCCGCCGCCGTGCCCCCCGGGTCCGGGAAGAGCGCATCACGATGTCCCACGGATCCGGCGGCAAGGCGACCCACACGCTGATCGAGGCGATCTTCCTCGAACGCGTTCCGTAACCCGCTCCTTGAGCCCCTCGAGGACTCCGCCGAACTGCGCCTGGGCACTTCCCGGGTCGCGCTGACCACAGACTCCTACGTAGTGTCCCCGCTGTTCTTCCCCGGCGGCGACATCGGCGACCTCGCGGTCAACGGGACGGTCAACGACCTGTCGGTCGCCGGGGCCACCCCGCTGTACCTGTCGGCGGGCTTCATCCTCGAAGAAGGCTTCCCGGTCGCGGACCTGACCCGCGTCGCGCAGTCCATGCGGGCGGCCGCGGCGGCGGCCGGCGTCAGCGTGGTCACCGGCGACACGAAGGTCGTGCAGCGGGGCAAGGCCGACGGCTGCTACATCAACACCGCCGGGGTAGGCCTCATCGAGCGCGACGTGACCCTCGGCGTCGCCACGGCCCGGCCCGGCGACGCCATCATCGTGTCCGGGCCGATCGGCGACCACGGGATCACCGTCATGCTGGCCCGCGGGGAGCTCGACATCGAAGCGGACGTCCGCTCGGACACGGCTCCGCTGAACGGCCTGATCGCCGGCTTGCTGGACGCGGTCCCGGACGCGCGGGCGATGCGCGACGCGACCCGCGGCGGGGTGGCGACGATACTCAACGAGATCGCCGTCGCCGCGGGCGTCGGCGTCCTGGCCAGCGAGGAGGACATCCCGGTCCGGGAGGAGGTCCGGGGCGCCTGCGAGCTGCTCGGGATCGACCCCATGTACGTGGCGTGCGAAGGGCGGCTGGTGGCCGTGGTTCCCGGGGACAGCGCGGACCGCGCGGTCGCGGCGCTGCGCGCCCACAAACTCGGGACGCAGGCGGCCGTCATCGGCCATGTCACGGCCGAGCAGCCGGGAATCGTCCGCCTCAAGACCGCGTTCGGCGGGACACGAATCGTCGACCTGCTGGTCGGCGACCCGCTGCCCCGCATCTGCTGACTCCGGAGCGGAGCCAGCCGCTTCCGTTCGGACGAAAAATAAAGATCATTATCCCGAACGTACGCGGCTGTCTGCGGGGGCCGCACCGGTGCTCCATGGGTGTCACGCCGTGTTCCGGGAATGAACATCCCTGGCTGATGCCGCGTCTGAGCCCATGACCAGGCCATTTTGCGACGATAATTCTTAGTTCTCCCCGAAGCATCGGTATGGGGTTAGCATGCGAGCAAGGGCGGGATGATCGGGGAGCTTTAACGGCGGGCGGGGGAGCGCGGCCGTGGAGATACCAGTGCAATTCGGCCTGCTCGGGCCGCTCGAGGTGCGCAGCGGCGGGGCGGAGATGACCATTGCCCCGGGCAAGCAGCGTGCGGTCCTTGCGGCGCTGCTGCTCAACGCGGGCCGGGTGGTGCCGGTCGATGAACTCGGCGCGGAGCCGGGGGCCGAGCTGAGGGAACTGCACCAGCGCATACTCGCCGCCGATCCCGGACTGGCTGCCCCCGCGGTCGAGACGGGCCTGGCGGCTGACCCGATGCGCGGCAGCGTGGAGGATGACGTACTGAGATGTTCACTGCGTCTCCTTTCCGCGTTTTCGGACGCAGCTACACCGTCACGGCGCCCGCTTAGCACCCGGCTGGCATCTCGCTAGCACCGCAGGTGAGGAGCGGCGGCTTCGTGGGGTGCCGGGGCAATTGCGCAAATCGGGCCCGGAGGGGCAACGTTCTGAAACAAGGTGATTTTCCGGCGTGCCGGGTGTCCGTGATGTGGTTCACTGGCACCCCTGGCCGGTTCCTGGCCAGGGGTGCCCGGAATGCGGCTTTTGTGCATGCGGCCTGGTGCTCTGATTGCGATTTCCGGTGCCATGGCGCGGGAATCTGCAATCAAAGCCTGGCGGATGCCGGGGAGCGGAGCTTCACGTAACGGGAGATGAGGGTGTGAGACGGGCGGTGTGCCCGACACGCCGCAAACTCAGGTTGTTCCGGTGTGTTGCCAAGAGCGTGCCGGTTGCGCGATCGGCACCAAGCCGTCCCGGCGGGTTGCGCACCGGCCGTGCCCGTGGGTTAGGCTTCGATCGTGCCTATCGCTGTCCGCCTGGCTCCAGGTCGTCGCCCGCGCGGCTGCCGGGCACCCGCGCGGCGTGCGCTCGGCCGCAGGGTGCGGTACGTGATCGGCTCCGAGGCCGGTCAGGTCGACGGGATGCGATGGCTCAGCGCACGCGCCGTGCGGGGTATCTGAGGGAGATCGTCCTCCCCAGCCTCGCGGTTCTTTCCTGACTCGGGACAACGTCGTCTGCATGTCCGCTGCCCATCGCCGGGCGTGGTTTCGCGGACGCGCGTACTCGTGACCCCTCACCAGCCGCACAACCCGGGCGTGTGCCCCGGTTCAGGAGCGTGTCCACAGTGCATAGCGACTTTTTCATTCCGGCATCGCCGGGCCAGATCCCCAGTGCCGAGGGATATTTCGGTGCGTTCGGCGGCAAGTTCATTCCGGAGGCGCTGGTCGCCGCCGTGGACGAGGTCGCCGCCGAGTACGAGAGGGCCAAGGCGGATCCCGCGTTCGTCGCGGACCTCGAGAGGCTGCTCATCCACTATGCCGGGCGCCCGAGCGCGCTCACCGAGGTACTCCGTTTCGCCGAGCACGCCGGCGGCGCGCGGGTGTTCCTCAAACGCGAGGACCTGAACCATACCGGCTCGCACAAGATCAACAACGTACTCGGACAGGCTTTGCTGACCAGGCGGATGGGCAAGCCGCGCGTCATCGCGGAGACCGGTGCCGGCTCGCACGGGGTGGCGACCGCGACCGCGTGCGCGTTGTTCGGTCTGGAATGCACTGTCTACATGGGCGAGATCGACATCCGCCGGCAGGCGCTCAACGTGGCGCGGATGGAGATGCTCGGCGCCAGGGTGATCCCGGTCACCTCCGGCTCCCGCACCCTCAAGGACGCCATCAACGAGACGTTCCGGGACTGGGTCGCCAACGTCGAGACCACGCACTACATCTTCGGCACGGTCGCCGGACCCCATCCCTTCCCGGCCATGATCCGCGATTTCCAGCGTGTCATCGGCGTGGAGGCCCGCCGCCAGATCCTCGAGCGCACCGGACGGCTGCCCGATGCGGCGATCGCGTGTGTCGGGGGAGGGTCGAACGCGATCGGCTTGTTCCACGCCTTCCTCCCGGACGCGGGTGTGCGCCTCATCGGCTGCGAGGCCGCTGGGCACGGCGTAGCGACCGGGAAGCACGCGGCGTCGCTGTCGGCGGGCGAGCCCGGCATCCTGCACGGCTCGCGCTCCTACGTGCTGCAGGACGAGGAGGGCCAGATCACCGAGACCTGCTCGATCTCGGCCGGGCTCGACTACCCGGGCATCGGGCCGGAGCACGCGTACCTGTACGACACCGGCCGCGGCGAGTACCGTCCGGTCACCGACGACGCCGCGATGCGGGCGTTCCGGCTGCTCGCGTCAACCGAGGGCATCATCCCGGCGATCGAGAGCGCTCACGCGCTGGCCGGCGCCCTCGAACGCCGGCGCCGAACTCGGCCCGGACGGGCTGATCCTCGTGAGCCTGTCCGGTCGCGGCGACAAGGATATGGACACCGCCGCCCGCTACTTCGGCCAGTACGAAGACGCGGCCACGGTCGCGGAGGTCTCGCGGTGAGCGGGAACATCCAGCTGCTGGCCGACGCCCTGGCCCAGGCGAAGCAGGAGAACCGGGCCGCCCTCATCGCGTACCTGCCGGCCGGTTTCCCGACCGTCGACGGGGGCATCGCCGCGATGCGGGCTGCCCTGGACAGCGGCGCCGACGTCCTCGAGGTCGGGCTGCCGTACAGCGATCCGGTGCTGGACGGCCCGGTAATTCAGACCGCCGATGACATCGCCCTGCGCGGCGGCGTCCGGATCAACGACGTCATCCGCACGGTGCGTGAGGCCCACCGGGCCACGGGCAAGCCAGCCCTGGTGATGTCGTACTGGAATCCGATCGCCCGCTACGGCATCGAGCGTTTCACCAGCGAGCTGGCTGAGGCCGACGGCGCGGGCTGCATCCTGCTCGACCTGCCCGTGCAGGAATCCGCGCCGTGGCGGCGGCACGCCGCCGCGCACGGCCTCGCCACCATCTTCGTGGTCGCGCCGAGCAGCACCGGCGAACGGATGCGGGCGATCGCCGCGGCCGGTTCGGGATTCGTTTACGCCTCCGCGCTGATGGGCGTCACCGGCGCCCGCGAATCCGTCAGCGAGGCCGCGGGCTCTTTGGTGCGACGCGTCAGAGCGGCCACCGAACTCCCCGTCTGCGTCGGCATCGGCATCTCCACCGGCGCGCAGGCCGCCCAGGTGGCCGACTTCGCCGACGGCGTGATCGTCGGGTCCGCCCTGGTCAAGGCGATCCTCGACGCGCCTGGCCAGGCCGAGGGACTCGCAGCCGTCCGAAAGCTCACCGCCGAGCTCGCCGACGGCGTCCGCAGCGTTCGGCGGGAGACGGATCGTGGACCTGCTGGTCGGCGACCCCCTGCCCCGGATCTGCTGACCTGAACCGCCACGCCGGTGGCCCCGCGGGAGCTGGCCGCGCCGTGCTCACGGGCGGGGCGCGGCCAGGTACCGCGCGAGGTGATCGATCACCTCGCGCGCGTCGTCCTCGATGCCGTAGATGAACGTGGACTTGCGCCGTCGCAGCACGGGCAGCCCCAGGGCGTACAGTCCCGGGCTGTCGACCACGCCGCCCTCGTGACGCAGCTGGCCTTTGGCGTCGACCACGGGCACGTCGAGCCATGCGTAGTCGGGCCGGAAACCCGTCGCCCACACGATCGCGCGGATCTCGCCGCTGCCCAGGTCGAGCTGGAGCCGCGCCGAGAAGGGCACACCCGTCGGCGCGAAGCGCTCGGGCGGGCCGAACTCCGCGTCGCGCCCGCTCGTCAGTGCCCATTCGTCGAACCCGTCAAGCAGGCGCCCCATCTTGAGGTCCGCGAGGGAGAACACGTTCCGCAGGCCGCCGGAGAACAGCGCGCGGCCGTCGCGGACAGCGGCCCAGCGGCCCACCATCTCGACGCCCATCGAGGCGAGCGCGTTGAGATCGAGCGTCGTCCGCTCGGGCGTCCCGACGAGCTGCGGCGAGGGCAGCCGCCGCGCCCGCGTGAGATCGTCGACCTCGTCGTAGCGCTGATCCCACAGGCCTGACGCGTCCATCCACCACAGCACGTCGCGTCCCCGGTACGTCCGCGGCAACCGGACGTGCTCTCCCACCGACAAGGTCACCGGCCGGCCCGACCGCTGCAGCTCGGCTGCCAGCTGCACACCGGTAGCCGACGCGCCCGCGACGAGCACGCCGCCGTCGGGGAGTTTGGCCGGGTCGCGGTAGTCGAACGGCGTCAGCTGCTCGACAGACGCCGGCACCGCCTCGGCGAACCGCGGCACCGACGGCTGATTGCAGGCGCCGCTCGCGATGACCAGCGCCCGGCAGCGGATCTCGCCGCGGTTCGTCGTCACGTGGTATCCGTCGTCGGTGCGCCGCACCGACGTGACGTTCACGCCGGTCCGGACGGGAGCGCGCGAGGCCGCGGCGAAGCGCTCGATGAAGTCGGTGACTTCGCCCACCGTCATGTAGCCGTCGGGGTCCGGGCCCGCATAGCGAAGGCCCGGCAGGCGGCTTTGCCAGTTGGGGGTGAGCAGCCGCAGCGAGTCCCAGCGTTCGCGCCGCCAGGAGTTCGCCACCTCGCCGCGCTCGAGCACGACGTGGTCGATCGACCGGTCGCTGAGGAAGTGGCTCGCGGTGAGGCCCGCGTGCCCCGCGCCGACGACGACCGTGGTTATGCGTTCGATCGCTTGACCCCTCAGGCGACTTCGACGGTGACGTTCGTCGGGTTCGTGAGCGCGTCGAACACGGCGGAGCGCTTCTGGGACTGGGCCACCAGCGCCTCGATGTCCTCCTTCGACGCGTCCGCGTCGATGGTGAACGTGACCTTGATGTCGTTGTAGCCGTTGCGGACGTCGCTGTCGGCGCCGAGGATCCCGCGGATGTCGTGCGCGCCCTCGACCTTCGCCTCGACGGAGCGCAGTTGGATGCCGCGGTTCTGCGCGACGGACGCCACGCCCGCCGTCAGGCAGCTGGCCAGGCCGACGATGAGGTACTCGATCGGCGTGATGCCCTTGTCCGTCGCCGCGAAGACCTCGGGGTGGTCGGCCTCGAACACCGACTCCTGCAGGTGGTTCTGCTCCTGGCCGAGCCCGAAGAAGCTCTGCACCTTGATCGTGCTGTGCACGCCGCTCTGCCACTTGGCGGACGCGCGCCAGGCGAACTGGGCGGCCTCCGGCGCGCCCTTCAGTGCTTCGCGCGCGTCGAGCAGTGCCTGCACGTTGACGCCATTGTCGGCAACCGTAGTCATGTCGCGTGATCCCCTCTCGCCACGTCCCTTTATTCCCTATGAGACTGCTTGACAATACACCGGTCAGGGCGAGTTAACATAGCCCCTATGGCGGAGCCAGCCTCGACGCTCGCGGCCGGCTCTGTCGGCACTGTCGAAACGCAGTATCTCGACCTGCCGGAGCCGGTGCGGCTCGACGGCGGGCGGAAGCTTTACCCGGTCCGAGTAGCGTACGAGACCTACGGCGCCCTTTCGCCGCGGCGGGACAACGTCATCCTGGTGTGCCACGCGCTCAGCGGCGACGCCCACGCGGCGGGTTTCGCGAAGAAGCCGCCCGAAGAGAGCACACGCGACGGGTTCGGGGCGGAGGATCGCGACGGCGCGGCCGGCAAAGGGCTCGGCTGGTGGGACGGGATGATCGGCCCCGGCAAGGCGTTCGACACCGACCGCTTCTTCGTCGTCTCGACGAACCTGCTCGGCGGCTGCCGCGGGACGACGGGACCGTCGTCGACCGACCCGGCGACAGGCAAGCCGTACGGGCCGGACTTCCCCGTGATCACGGTCGCCGATATGGTCCGGACCGAGCGCGCGTTCCTGGACGAACTCGGTATCGAGCGGCTCGCGGCGGTGGCCGGCGGCTCGCTCGGCGGGATGCAGGCGTTCGAGTGGGCGGTCCTGTTCCCTGATCAGGTCGACGCCGTCGTGGCGATCGCCAGCACGCACGCCCTCCAGCCGCAGGGCGTGGCCTGGAACGCGATCGCACGCGACTCGATCATGCGCGACCCGGCCTGGCAAGGCGGCCGCTACTACGGCACGGGCGCGGCGCCCCACGCCGGCATGGGCGTGGCGCGGATGGTCGGGCACGTCACGTACCTGTCCGGGCTGGCGCTGAGCGACAAGTTCGGTCGGCGGCTGCAGTTCGCCGACGACATCCGCTACACGATCACCGAACCGGAGTTCGCGGTCGAGAGCTACCTGCGCCACCAGGCTGACTCGTTCGTGAGGCGCTTCGACGCCAACACCTATCTCTACCTGTCGCGCGCGCTGACGTATTTCGATCTCGGGCGGCAGCACGGCGGCGGATCGCTCGCGCGCGCACTGGCAGGCGTGCGGGCGCGGACGCTGCTGATAGCGTTCAGCTCCGACTGGCTGTACCCGCCGTCGGCGTCGCGGGAGATCGCCGACGCGCTGCATGCTCTCGGCAAGCCGGCCGAGTTCCATGTGATCGAGGCGCCGTACGGCCACGACTGCTTCCTGCTCGAGGAAGCGCGGCAGACGCCCATCATCCGCCAGTTCCTGGGCAACGGGGCAGGCAAAGGAACAGGCAAAGGGGGCAAAGGAATGAGGCCCGCATGACCGACAAGCTCTCCCGTACCGAGGAAGCACGCGAGTTCGGATTCGAGACACGGCAGCTGCACGCCGGGCAGCGGCCCGACCCGAACACGGGCGCGCGAGCGGTGCCGATCTTCCAGACGACCAGCTACGTGTTCGAGGACCCGGAATCGGCGGCGGCCTACTTCAACCTGCAGGAGTACGGGAACACGTACTCGCGCATCATGAACCCGACCGTCGCGGTGTTCGAGGAGCGGGTGGCGAACCTCGAAGGCGGCGCCGGCGCGGTGGCGTTCGCCAGCGGGATCGCCGCGCAGGCGGCCGCGCTCTTCACGCTGTTGCAGCCGGGCGACCACGTCGTCTCGTCCGCGGCGCTCTACGGCGGGACGGTCAACCAGTTCAAGCACCTGCTGCGCAAGATGAACGTGGAACTGACGTGGGTCGATCCCGACGACCTGGACGCGTGGCGGCAGGCGGTCCGCCCGAACACGAAGGCGTTCTTCGGCGAGACGATCGGCAACCCGGCGGGTAACGTGCTCGACATCGAGGCCATCGCCTCGATCGCGCACGAGCATGAGCTGCCGCTGATCGTGGACAACACGTTCGCTACTCCGTACCTGTGCCGCCCGATCGAGTGGGGCGCCGACATCGTGATCCACTCGGCGACCAAGTTCATCGGCGGCCACGGCACGAGCATCGGCGGTGTCGTCGTCGAAGCCGGCACGTTCAACTGGTCCAACGGGCGGTTTCCCGTGGTCGCGGAGCCATCGCCTGCTTATCACGGCCTGCAGTTCCACGAGACGTTCGGGACGTACGGGTATCTGATGAAGCTGCGGGCCGAGACCCTGCGCGATCTCGGCGCCGCGATGTCGCCGTTCAACGCCTTCCTGTTCCTGCAGGGGCTTGAGACGCTGTCGCTGCGGATGGAGCGGCACGTCGCCAACGCGCGGGCCGTCTCGGCGTTCCTCGAATCGCACGAGCTCGCGTCGAACGTGACCTACCCGGGCTTGCCGTCGAGCAAATATCAGCCGCTCGCGGCGAAATACCTGCCGCGCGGCGCCGGAGCGGTGTTCTCGTTCGACTGCGCCGGCGGCCGGGCCGGCGGGCAGGATCTCATCCGCGGCCTGCGGCTCTGGTCCCACCTGGCGAACGTCGGGGACGCGAAGAGCCTGATCATCCACCCGGCCAGCACCACGCACCGCCAGCTGAGCGACGACGAACTGCGGGCGGCGGGTGTCGGGCCGGGGTCGGTGCGGCTGTCGGTCGGCACCGAGTCCGTCGAGGACCTGATCTGGGATCTCGAGCAGGGTTTCAAATGCGTGGCGGCGGCAGCGGGGGAGCAGGTGGCGACGGCGTGAGCGGGGAACAGAGCATGACCGATCTCGCGCGGTACCAGGACCCGTTGACGATCCAGCGCGTGCTCCACACCGCCGGGACGATCGCGATCGTGGGCCTGTCGAAGAACGAGCTGCGGGCCAGCTATTTCGTCGGCTACTACCTCAAGCGGCACGGCTACCGGGTGATCCCCGTGAATCCCCGCGAGACGGAGATCCTCGGCGAGACCTGCTACGCGAGCCTGCTGGACGTCCCGGTGCCGGTGGATGTCGTGAACGTCTTCCGCGCACCGGATGCGCTGCCTTCGATCGCCCGGGAGGCGGTGGCGATCGGCGCCGGCGCCCTGTGGTGCCAGTTCGGCGTGATCAATGAGGAGGGGGCGCGGATCGCCGAGGACGGCGGCGTGACGGTGATCATGGACCGCTGCATCAAGGTCGAGCACGCGCGCTACATGGGCCGCATGCACTGGCTCGGCTTCAACACGCAGCGCATCACGTCCGTCCGCGCCGGGCTCCAGTAGCGGTCGCTGAGAGTCAGAGCGGTCCGTTCGGGATAAAAGTCTTTTGAATTTTTCTGAACGTACCGTTGCGACTCCCAAGCCCGAACCGCACGCTGTGGCCGCCGGCGGAACCCTGGTGCCGTGCTGATCTACTGGGCGACCGGGAAGCGCAGCCGGGCCGCGACCCGCGGCAGGCCATCGTGGACCGGGTACACCTGGCCGCCGTCCTCCAGTGTCCTGGTGACCATCTCCTCGATGAGATCGGGGACCGGCAGCGCCGCCGTTCCCCAGTCCGGGCACTCGTCGGCGTCAACGGACAGATTGCCGCACCTGCCGCATTCGTAGCCGGGAACAAGCCCGTCGTCCGGCACGATCAGGGCCTGCACGGCGCACGCGTTCACCGCGGCCAGGCAGGCCGGCAGCCCGGTAGCCGTCAGGTCGCCAGGCGGCGCGGTGGCCACCTGCCCCGCCAGCCGCTCAGCGCGCTGCCCGGCCCAGCGGGCGACCAGGGGCGCGGCCAGTTCACGTACCCGGGCCGCGGTGAGCGTGCGGGTGTCGGCGGCGAAACTGCCCGCGAAGCGATCCCGCAGGCCCGGCGGAAGGCTGGCGACCAGCTGCTGGATGCCCTTGTCATGGCCGCCGATGACCAGCGGCTCCGGCTCGCCGTCGGCCATGACCTTCTCCAGCATGGCGGCCGTGTCGCGGTAGTGCCGGTCTGCGAGCTGGGCGACCCGCTGCTGCACGTGCCCGCCGCCGGAGCCAGGGCTGGGCAGGCCCGCGGCCACCGGAGCCGTCTCGGCCTCGATCTCCTCGCCGGCGACGCGGAACAGCCAGGCGCGCTGCCAGTCCACGACCGCGACCCGGTAGGCGGGGCATCGCAGTAGGGCGGTCAGGAGCGGCCGGATATGCGGCCTGATGCCCAGCACCGCCCGGTCCGGCAGGCGGCAGGGGAGCGGGAACACCTCAAACAGCCGGACATCGGCGCAGGCGAACATGGCCACGGTGCGGCCGGCCCAGTCACGCGCGCTGGCCTCCAGCTTCTCCAGGACCGAGTTCCGGTCCTCTTCCGCGACGTGCCCGCCGCCGCCGACGGCGCTTTCGGCCGCGGCGATGAGTTCATCCACGCGGGCCAGCAGGCCGCGCGGCTCGGCGGGATCCAGCGGGACGGTCAGGTACAGCGACAGCACACCGGGATGGACGGTATGCACGGTACCGAGTTTCCCCACTTCCGCGAGAGTGATCGTGCCGTGGCGGTCCTCATCACCCTGGTGGCGGCCCTTGACCGTCAGTTCGTCCCCTGCTCGCGCTTGCATGGCTCGCCTCCTCATGGCGTCTCCTGTCAAGCAGCGTGAAACGCCGTCACGCTCCCTGACTAGGGACGAAAGTCGGCAAGCGCGACCCGCCGCGCGTCAGAAAACGGCCTCCCGGGTTACGGCGCCGCCAGCGACCAGAACACGTCCACATCGAAGTCGCCGGTCGACGGGTCGGGATCGCCGTAAATCTCCCAGCGAGGGCCGGCCAGCCGGTACCCGTTCGCCTTGCTCCACTCGCATACCGCCTGGTGAGTGTCGCCGATCTTGGCGACCGGGCCGGTGTGGGTCGCGGTCAATGCCAGCGGCTTTAAGACGAAACGGTTGAGCGTCGGTTCCGCGTCTGGTTGCGGTGTGTGATCGTTCCTGGCCGCAGGCTTGTTGTTCAGGTTTCCTGCGAGACGGGCGAGGCTCCGGATAGAAGAGGGATTGTCTGGATCTACTCTTCCCAACCGGAGCCTCACGTGTCTTCTTACCCTGTCCCGTCGTGTGCCGTGCCCGTTTCCGCGGGGATGATGATCGCGGTGCCGCTGGAGCTGGCGGCGTCGCCGCTGAAGAGCGGCAGGAACCTGGGGGACGCGGACCGGTCCGCGCTGGTCATCGGGGGCACGGAGAAGATCCGCGCGGGCGGCGCGGTGGTGTTCTGCAAGGTGGTCGCGGTCGGTGAAGCGCAGGTCAAGAGAGACGGGCAGGTCCGGGCGAAGGGCAGTCCCGTGCATCATGCGACGCTGGGGCCGCTGGAGGAAGCGGCTGGGCC
This sequence comes from uncultured Actinomycetota bacterium, assembly GCA_963771985.1. Classification (GTDB taxonomy): domain Bacteria; phylum Actinomycetota; class Actinomycetes; order Streptosporangiales; family Streptosporangiaceae; genus Trebonia. Next base: position 302,182 of record CAVYVO010000003.1, read on the forward strand.
GGATGCCGCCGGCGGGATCGCGGGGCGCGCGCGGCTGGGCGCCCGGTTCGTGAAGGGCGAGCGTGAAAGGCTGCTGGCCAGGGCGTTCATGATCCGAGTGATCGTGCTGATGACGCTGATGCCAGACGCGCGGGTCCAGGACGTGATCGCGGCGCTGGCCGGGGACCTGGCCCTCGTTCCGTGGGCGCGGCCGTGGCGGCCGGCGTCGGCGCGGGCGGCCGGGGACTGGCGGAACGCGCTCGGCCCGGTGCCCCTGGAAGAACTGCGGGACCTCGTGCTGGGCACGGCCTGGCGGGAACACCAGGAGCAGGGCTGCCCCGGCGCCGTCACCATCGGGAGCAAGCGCCCGCTGAGGGCCGGGGCGCTGGACGGGACGCTGCTGCGGGTCCCGGACACGCCCGCGAACAGGGCGTTCTTCGGGTCCGTCGGCACCGGGGACGATTCGTCGCCGTTCCCGCAGGCCAGGGCGCTGCCGGTGACCTGCTGCTCGTGCCGGGCGCTGTTCGCGATGCCGTCCGGCCCGGCCGGATCGGACAAGGCGGCCTCCGAGCAAAGGCTCCTGGACGAGGCCTTGGACCGTTTCCCGGCCCTGTTCGATCCGGGATGGATCTGGCTGATGGACCGCAACTACCACGGAGCGTCCCGGATCGCCCGGATGATCCAGCTCACGCACGTCCTGATCAGGCTCAAGAGCGACATCCCGCTGAAGCGGACCTCGCCGATCCTGCCCGACTGCTCCTATGAGGCGGAACTGTCCGGCGACGGCGTCACCGTGAAGGTCCGGGTGATCGAGTACTGGGTCACCGTGGAGGGCCAGGACGTCCCGGAGATGTTCTGCCTGGTCACCGACCTCATGGACTGGGAAGACCATCCTGCCGCCGGGCTCGCCGCGCTCTATAAGTGGCGGTGGGACGGGTCGGAGACCGCGCTGCGGGAGGCCAAGGCGCCGCTGCGCGGCGCCGGCCCGGGCAGCGGGCCGATGCTCCGCTCCGGCTCCCCGGACCTGGTCGCCCAGGAACTCGCGGCCTGGGCCGCCGGCACCGGGATGACCCGCGGCGTCCTCCTCGATGCCGCGCTCGCAGCCGCTCCGCAGGGAAAGGGACGGCGAGCCGGGCTCGAGGTCCGGCCCCGGGACCTGTCCTTCGCCCGCGCCGTCCGGGCGGTCCTGTCCGCGATCCGCCTCGGCCGCGACTGCTACCAGGCCGTGACCAGTGAAATCGCAGGATACCGGAACGTCGCCGACCGGAACCGGCACCGCCCCCGCAAGTCCAAGTCCCCCTCATCCTTCGCGCACGCCGGCCCGAAGGACACGATCACCCGCATCGCTCCCGCCGTCATCACCATGGCCAACCTCCCGGCCTGACCAGCGAAAACACCCAACACCAGCCCCAGCAAGGACCCCTCCGGGCCGTGGACCCGGCCGCTGCCGACGCGGCACGCCGGCCTCCGGCATGCCCGCTGAAGGGTGACCACTCACAGTAACCAAAGACGGGAACTACCCAGAAACAGTCAAACACCTAAAGCCCTCGGCATTGGGGTCGCGGTGGCGACGAGCCCGCCCGGAAGCGCTGACGCGACAACATGACCGGCGGGATCGAATGAGCCGCTTACCTGAACGCCGACTTCGACGTTGGGGACGTCGTCCTTGTAAAGCATGATGTTGTGCCCCTGCTTGTAGAGCCCCTCAGGGGCATCGCCCCGGAGAAAGCCCCATACCTTGTCCAGCATCGGCCCCCACATTTTCGGGAACTCCGCCCACGTCGCCGCCGCCGTTACCACCGCCGTCGGCGTTGATTCGACGGTCTTCACGGTCACATCGACAGTCATGGCGCGGAGCATACGCCGCAGCCGTGACCGCCTGCCATCAGCCGGATCCCTTTGCCGTCCCCATCATGGGATGTGGCGAGGCCTTACTTGCCGGCTGGATTACACGAATTGAAAGAGCGGGGTCTTCCGGGGCGGACGACTGCTCACGACCGCGGGCAGCCGGCCCGTCCGGCGCGCGGGACACGGAGAGACGCGCTTACAGCCAGGCAACGGGTACCCCGCCGGGGTATCTGATTCTCGCGAGTTCATGATCCCGAAGATATCTATGCATTATAGGACAAAAGGTCTTCGCTAGGATAAAAGTCTTCGCGATCGGGGTGGTACGGGTGAGGCTATCTACGTGCTAAATCAAGAAATGTCATGATTTGATACCCTAGCCTCCGCCGTCACCGGCCGGGCCGACGCGGGACTCCGTGCGCTTGCCGGGATTGACGGCGGGCATCGACGGTGAGTCGCTGGCCGATATTTCCGGCATGGGCGCTCCGGACATCAGCGGCGCTTTCCCGCCCATGTCCATCGGCGTGCCCGGGAAGACGATGTTGTGGTGAACATCGGCCCACCAGTACCACACGCGCGTGTGCGGTCCGGTTCCGATCGCGACGGCCAGCATCTTGCCGTAGTCCGTCGTCCACACGATGTCTTCGGAGTGGCCGGCCGTCGCGATGCAGGCCACCCGGCCCATGGCGGTCTGGACGCGCACCTTGCCGGCGATCATCTGCTTAACTGTGTAGGCGCGCGAGTGGCGTTCCTGATGGTTCCACGTGATCTCGCCGTAGGGGCTGGGCGTGGCCAGGCCGCAGTCCTTCACGTTCTGCCGGTAGCGGCCGGAGTTCAGCGACTTGACCTCTGCTTCGTAGGCCGAATAGAGCGCGGCGAGGGTGGGGTAGGTGGTGAAGGTCGCGCTGGCGACCCCCCGCCACGGTGCCGTGCAGCTGACCATCGTCGTGCCCTGCTGCTCGCAGCTTGCGGGCGGCAGCTTGCCCATCGCGACCTTGCTGGTGTCCGCGGCCATCAGCACCTGCATCAGCCCGCTGGTGCGCGCCCGCCGCGCCATCGGCGACTCCGTCGCCATCGCGGAGGACGTGCCGACGGCCTTCGGCCGGGATGCGGGGGCTCGCGAGAGCGCGGCGTAGGCACCGGCGCCCGCTCCGGCGCAGACCAGCAGCAGCGCCGCCGCGATCACGAGCCAGCGCCCCCTGAGTCGGCCACGCCGAGGTCCGGTGAGCGTGCTGTCCCGTGGCGGGCGCGTGGGCTGTGCCGCGGCGAGCGTGTTCTCCCCGGCCGGGGCGTCTGCCGTCTGCCCTGGTGCCTCGTGGGTAAGTTCCTCCGGGTAGCCGGCGGGCGCCGGCATGACCTCTGCCTGGTAGTCGGCGAGCGTTGGCGCTGCCGTGTCGCCCAGCGCCACGCCGACCGCCTGCATGAACTCGCGGCAGGTGTTGTACCGGTCGCCGGGCTGCTTGGCGAGTACCCGGGCGAATACCTCTTCGACGTGTGCCAGGCTGGTCGCCTCGGCCTGGTCCTTCTCGGACGGCACCCGGCCGGTGAGGCACTCATACAGCAGGCGGCCCAGCGAGTACTGATCCGCCGAGCCGTACACGGGCAGCCCGCGGGCCTGCTCTGGCGCGACGTAGTCGGTGCTGCCGGGGAACTGTCGCTCCGGGATCAGCCCGGCCCGCGTCATGCCCCGCCGGTAGATCCCGAAGCCGGCCAGGTACAGGTGCCCAGGGTCGTCGTCGCTGGCCCGTTCGATCAGCAGATTCCCCGGACTGACGTCTCGGTGCACCAGTCCCGTGCGATGTGCGGCGTCCAGTGCCCCCGCGGCCTGACTGAGCAGGAAGACGGCCGTACCCGTGTGCAGCCGGCCGCGATTGGCGATCATCTGCCGCAGATCGGTGCCCAGGACGCGGCGCATCGCGATATACACCAGCCCGTCGCTCGACCCCACGTCGTGGATGGGAATGATGTGCGGGTGGTCTATCGAGGCGGCGATACGTGATTCCGCGAGGAAGCGCATGCGGAAGCTCTCGTCGTCGGCAAGCTCAGGTGCCAGCACTTTTACCGCGATGACGTCCTCAAGCCGCGGACTTTCCGCCTCGTACACGACGCCCGTGCCGCCGCGGCCCAGGACGGCACGCAACCGGTAACCGGCGAACTCGTCGCCGACAAGAGGAAGCTCAGGCATAACCATCTCCCCGCCCGGGATCGCTGTCCAGTCCCGGGCGCCTGGACGGCGGCCTGCAGCCCATCCCACCCGTATCAGGAAATTTACCCTATATCACAATGCACTGTGGTATAAACCGAACAATTGGTAAAGATCACTGAGAGTCATGTGGGGCGGTGCGACGGCGAGCGGCCCAGCTTGGCGTCAGGGTGCGGTCGCGACGGCCAGGACGCGGCGGATCAGCGCGAACTGCTCCAGGGAGCGGATGCCTTCGTCGTGGAAGGAGGCCAGCGCCGGGTCATCGCCCGGATCAATCGTGGCCGCCGGGCTTCAACCGCAGTTCGGTGGTGAGCTCGGGGATCGCCTCCGCCGGGACAATCCCCGCCAGCAGATCCGGAGGCAATCCCAGGTGCCGGTTCATCACCTCGCCGACGGCAGGCGTCGTGGCCTTGTTGGCATACCAGTCATCCCAGTAGTCCACGGGCAGTGGCTTCGGACGCACCCGCCCATTATGAGAGGCCGGCACCAACGGCGCCGTAGGTTCATTCGTTTCTCGCGACCTCTGGTCCGGTGATGCGTGCAAGCAACGGGAAGGTGGCCGCGATGATGCCGAGGGACACCAGGATCCCGCCCGCGGTGATGAGGTAGTACGCGGCACCGGGCGCCACCATCGGGTGGTTCTGCGCCACGGAGGCGTACTCCGCGGCGGCGGCGAACCCGGTGCCGATCGCGACAGCGGCGACGGCGAGCAGCGGGACGGCGCTTTCCAGCGCGACGACACGGCGCAACATGGCGAGCCGGGCGCCGGTGAGCCGCAGCAGGCTGAACGGCCGTTTGCGGTCGGCGAGCCCGGCCGCGATGGCCGCGGCGAGCGTGCAGCCGGCGATCGGCAGGCTGATCAGGATCACGGTGTTCGCGAGCTGCTGGTAGGCGTTGTTGCCCGAATTATCCTGCGCGATCAGGTCGCCGAGGGTGGACGGCCCGCTGGCGGTGGGATATGCGCGTGCGTTCTCAAGCGCTGTCCTCGCCTGTTCGACCGCTTGCACGGAGCCGTTCGTCGCCACGTTGATGGAGTCCACCGCGAGGCTGTCAAGCCGCGAGGCCGGGACGTTCGCGGCCGGCCAGGTGATCCCGGTGGGATCCTTGCCGAACAGGGAGTTATAGGCGCCGAAGCTGAACCCGCCTTCCGGGAACGCCGCCACTGTCGCCCCGGCCGGGCAGCGGCCAAGGGCGGGCACGGTCGCAAGCTGCGCGCACGAGACTACGCCCGCCGGAACCGGACTGGGGGGGCCGAACGAACTGGTGCCGAAGCCGGGAAATGTCCCGGGGATGGTCAGCTTCGGGTCCGCGCGGACCACGACCACCCCTTGGACGCCGGGAATTCCGCGCAACTGTGCCGCGAGCGGTGCGGCTGGCGCGGCCGGTCCCTGGCCTGTCATGGCCTCCTGTCCTGAGGACGCACTGCCGGACGACTGGGCTGCCAACTGGTCCGTCAGCACGTTCGCCTCGGCGACGCTGCCCCACCGGGTGAGGTCCTTGGCGTCCTGTGTAGTGATGGCCACCACGGCCACGGTGGTGATGAACAGGGCGAGCACCAGGCCGCTGACGGCGCGGAAGGCGGCCCTCGGGTCGTCGGCGAGGCGGCGGGCGGCGATCAGCGCGCTTGGGCGGCTGGTCCGCCTGGCTATGACCCGCGCCATGGCCATGGTGATCCACGGGCCCGCGATGATCAGGCCGACGATGATGAGCAGGAAGCCGGACATGAGTGCCCAGATCTCATCGCCCGGGGTTGCCGGGGTGCCGGTGCACGACGAAGAAGCCGAGCTCGGCGAGGCCGGCCAGCAGCGGCAACACCCGCCAGGCCCGCGGCGGCTTCGGCGTTGTCCGGCGGGCGACGCCGAGCGGGGAGATGTGCACCCGGCGCAGTGCCAGCCGGGCCGCCACGGCGGCGGCCACGGGCACGCCGATCGCGACCGCGAGGATGTCAGGCGGGCTGAGCGACAGTTGGCCAGTGAAGAACGGCTCGCCGAAAAACGGGATGCCCGCGACCGGGGCGCGCAGCAGGAAGAAGATCCCGAAGCCGGCCGCTACCCCCAGGACCGCGGCCACCGTCGATTCCACGGCGGCGAGCAGGGAGACCTGCTTGCGCGTCGCGCCGGCCAGGCGCATCGCCGCGACCGACAGGATGAGGTCGATGCCAGTCGACTCGATTCCCGCGTTGGGCGGCATAAAGGCCAGGCCTTGGGGTTCACCTGGGCATCGAAGTTGCCAGGCACCGCCGTGGCGATCGACGTCACCCGCACGCTGCCTTGTGCGCCCGCCAGTTGCGCCGGGGCGCGCCCGATGATGATAACCAGCGAGTTCGGCGACGACAGCGCGGCGTTGCCGATGATGCCGGCCAGGTGGCCCGGGTAGCGGTCGGCGAGCTGGTTCGCCGGGGTGCTGCGCAGCAGCGAGGCGAGCGCGGGCGAGGCGTAGTACTGGCCAGGGCCCGGGTCACGGGTGATGCCTGGCGGCACCGGTGAAGAAGTACCGGTGGCGGCCACGTCGAAGCGGTTGATCTGCTGGCCGTCGAAGGTGTCACTGCTTGGCTGCCACCACAGCGGGGCGATGCCCGCCGTCGGGCCCGCGGGCACGGACGAGGTGCCGGTCCAGAGCCACGCGTGGCTGTTGTTCCATGCGGTGGCCGCGTTGGTCGCGGCCACGGCGGTCAGCAGCAGGCCGACACCAAGGCCGACCGCGACGGCCAGCACGATCAGCCGGATGACGGCCTCGCGGCCGCCGCTGAGCACCAGCCGCAGTCCGAGGCGGATCACGGCTTGGCCCCGGTGAGCGTGCTGACCTTGCCGTCCCTGACGACGACTTCCCGGTCCGCGTAAGCGGCTACCCGGGCGTCGTGGGTGACCAGGATGACCGTGGTGCCGTACTCGCGGGCGGCGTCGGTGAGCAGTTCCATCACCAGTTCCCCTGACACCGAGTCGAGCGACCCGGTCGGCTCGTCGGCGAACAGCACCTCAGGCCCGGCGACCAGGCCGCGGGCCAGCGCGACGCGCTGCGCCTGCCCGCCGGACAGTTCACCGGACCTGCGGTGCTCGAGCCCGTCAAGGCCGAGCGTGCCGAACCACTTCCTGGCCGCCGCCGTCGCCGGGCCGCGGCGGGTGCCGGACAGCAGCAGCGGCAGGGCGACGTTCTCTTCGGCGGTCAGCTCCGGGACAAGCTGACCAGACTGGAACACGAACCCGAACCGGTCCCGGCGCAGCGCGCTGCGCCGGTCGTCGCTGAGGGTGTCCAGCCGCTGCCCGCCGAACCAGACCTCACCCCCGTCGGGCACCAGGATGCCCGCCAGGCAGTGCAGCAAAGTGGACTTGCCCGATCCGCTCGGCCCCATGACCGCCACGATCTCGCCCTGCCGGACTGTGAGCGAGGCACCGCGCAGCGCCGGCGTTTCGCCGAACGAAAGGAACAGGTCACGCGCCTCGATGATCTTCGTAGTCCTGTGGTCGCCGCGACGGCGGGCAGGTCCGCGGTCACCGGCCCACCGCTCGTGCGAGCAGGTCCAGCCTGGCCGCGGTGTGGTCGATCCATCGTAGGTCAGCCTCCAGTCGGTAGAGCGCGTGGTCGGCGAGGAGCACGCCGAGCGGATCGGAGTCCCGCTTGAGGTCGGTGAGCTCGCGCATCCGCTGCAGGTGCGCCGCCCGCTGGGCGTCCAGGTAGCCGTTGGCCGGCCGGTCGAGCATCAGGGCGAGCACCACCTTGGCGAACAGTTCGCTCTGCAGATCCGGCTCCGGCGGGACCGGCTCGGCCAGCCACCGCTCCACGTCGGCGACGCCGGCCTCGGTGATGACATACCGCCGCCGTTCCGGCCCGGCACCCTGCTCGACCGGCCCGGGAACCGCCTTCCCGTCCCTGGCCAGCCGGGACAGGGTCGCGTACACCTGGCTGTAGCGCAGCGGCCTGCCCTGCCCGAAGTACGCGTCGTAGTCCCGTTTCAGGTCGTATCCGTGGCTCGGCCCTCGCTCAAGCAGGCCAAGCAGTGTCAGCGGAACACTCATAACCGAGAGACTACTCCAAGAGTATTCTCTTGGGAAGTAGTTATGGCCAGCCGGTCCCGGCCGGGTCGCCGCGCCCGGCCGCAGACCCGGCACTAGACCCCAATGCCGTTTAGCGGGCCCGGTTCCTGGAGGGTTCGGGCACGAGGCCGCCTGGACCTGCGGCGGGTCGATTGCGCAATCGATCACACTAGAGCGGGTCGATTGCGCAGTCGGCCTGCTGGCCGGCGGGATTTTGTCTCGGATCGCGAGACGGAGTCCGCATTGTGAGACAATCCCGGCCGTTCGCGTGGAATCCTTCACCCGGGAGCGTGTCGTGCGCCTCGGCCGTGAGCTGTTCAGCGGGCGGTTTCTACGACGCCACGCCCGCGTTCGCACTGGGCTTTGTCGTCTCCGGGGCGCTGCCACAGACCTCCCGGTCGGTGCTGAGGCTGTCGGCGGCCAGGGTCACCTATGGCTATGAGCAAAGCGAGCGGATCACGGTCACCGTATCGCCGCAGCGCAGCGGGAGGCCCGCCGGTACGGTGACAGTCAGGGCAGGCAGCGCCACCCTCTGCGCCATCACCCTGCGCTCGGGCAAAGGCGCCTGTTCCCTGTCGGCCAGGGAGCTGCCCGTCGGCAAGTACGGCCCGACCGCGAGCTACGCCGGAAGCACCGGCTTCAGCGGCTCCGTGTCCGCCGTGCAGACCATCACCGTCCTCAAATAGGCTGCCGGACCGGCCCCCGGAGGCGCTCCCGCCCCCGGGGGCCGGTCCTGCGCGCTGTTACCCTTGAGCCACTAGCGAAAGGGCGCCGTGGCTAGTCGTGTCGGCAGCATCACCGTCAACATAGCGGGCCTGGTGCAGGGCATCGCCCTGGTCACGTTTCCCGCGGCGAGCACGATCTTCACCGCACCTGGCTCCTACCATCTGACCAGCGGCCAGTACGGGCTGATGTTCGTCCCGCAGTTCACCGCGGCGATCGTCGCCGCGCTGCTGGGGGCCAGGCTGCTGTGGCCGCGCCTGACCGAGCGCGTGAGTGAGCGGACGATCTACCTGAGCGGGCTCGCCGCTGACCTCATGGCGATGACGCTGCTGGTCGTGAGCTGGCTGGTGGTCCACCAGCACGCGCTCGCCTACGGGCTGCTGCTGGCGGCGACCGCGTGTCTCGGTGCTGGTTTCGGGCTGACGGTTCCGTCGCTTAACACGCTGACCGCCGCGTTCCACCCGCGGGCGGTGGATAACTCCGTGCTGGTGCTGAACGCGCTGCTCGGGCTGGGCACCGCCCTGGCGCCGGTGTTCATCGCGGTCTTCAACGGGCTCGGGTTCTGGACGGGCCTGCCGCTGCTGACCGGCTGCCTGCTCGCGGGGCTGATCGCCGTCAGTCTCCGGCTGCCGCTCGACCCGGGCACGAGGCCGTCCGGGTCCGCCCGGCCGTCCGGACCGCGGCTGCCGGCCGGGTTCTGGGTCTTCGCGGCGTTCGCCGTGCTGTACGGGTTCTGCGAGACGATGAACGGCAACTGGTCGCAGCTCGATCTCACGTCGCTGGGCTTGCGCTCGGCCACGGCCTCGCTCGCGCTCACCGGATTCTGGGCCGCGGTGACGGCGGGCCGTGTGCTGTTCGCGTCCGTCCAGCGATGGCTGCCCAGCCGGGTCGCCTACCATGGCCTGCCGTTCCTGCTGGCCGCAGCCTTCGCGGCGATCGCCGCGCTGCCGCGGGACGAGCCGTCGGCCGCGGTAGCGGCGTTCTGCCTCGCGGGACTCGGCTGCTCGGCGCTGCTTCCGCTGACGATCAGCTTCGGGCAGGAGAAGCTGGCCGGCGATCCGGCCACGGTGTCCGGCGGGATCATCGCGTGTTACCAGGCCGGGTACGGGGTCGCGGCCTTCGGTGTCGGCCCGCTGCTGAGCGCGGGGGCGCGGCTTCCGGCTATCTTCGGCGCCAGCACGGCGGTCGCGGTGGTCATGGGCGGGCTGTCGCTGGCGGTCGCGCACCGTCGCCCGTCCCCGGCGACCCTGCATCCCCGTCCGGCGCCCATGCGGCCGGCGCTGGCGGGGCCAGCGCCGGCCGGGCGGTGATCAGCCCGCCGGGTCGTGCCAGGTCTCGCCGTCGGGCAGCAGGCTGGCCGCCTGCCGCGGGCCCCAGCTGCCGCGCGCGTACGGCAGCACCGGGCCTACCTCCCCGAGCACCGGGTCGACCACCCGCCACGCCGCCTCGACGGCGTCCTGCCGGGCGAACAGCCAGCGCTCTCCGTTTAGCGCTGCGCCGATAAGCCTGTCGTAGGGCCGCATGTCGCCGCCGGGATGCTCGGCGAAGGCGAGCTCCTGCACCTCGGGCTGCCACCCGGCGCCGGGCTTCTTGCCGGTCAGGGTCAGCATGACGCGATCCTCCGGGTTGATGCGGAACCGCAGCCCGTTCGAGGCAGCCTGATCCCCGATCCCGAACGCGTCGTGCGGCGGCCGCCGGAACCGGATGCTGACCTCGGTCGCGGTGACCGGCAGGCACTTGCCCGCCCGGATGAAGATCGGGACATCCGCCCAGCGCCACGAGTCCGCGGCGAGTCTGATAGCGACATACGTCTCGGTCACAGACTTCGGATCGACCCCGGCGACCTCGTGATACCCGTCGTACTGGCCTTTCACGGTGGTCTCGGGAGACAGCGGGCGCAGCGCGCCGATCAGCTGCGATTTGGCGGTGCGCCAGGAGTCGAGGCCGTTCCCGTCCGGCGGCTCGGCCAGCACGGTGGCGAGGACCTGCAGGAGGTGGTTCTGCACGACGTCCCTGATCGCCCCGGTCTTGTCGTAGAAGCTGCCCCTGTCGGCGACGTCGAATGCCTCGGCCATCGTGATCTGGATGCTCTGCACATAGGTCCGGTTCAGCAGCGGCTCGATGACCGAGTTCGCGAACCGGACGAACATCAGGCTCTCCACCGGATCCAGGCCAAGCCAGTGGTCGACCCGGTAGATGGCGTCCTCGGGAAAATAAGCTGCCATGGTGGCGTTGAGCTGCAGTTCTTCTTGTCCGAATCGGTATGGGATCCCGGGGCGGTGAACGCGCGGCGGCTGGAGCTGCTGCGGGCTGATCCGGTGACCGCGCCGCATGGCGGCGGGGTGCTGGTGATCGACGACAGCGGGGACCGCAAGGACGGCACTAAGACCGCGCACGTGGGCCGGCAGTATCTGGGCCGGTACGGCAAGACCGGCAACGGGGTGGTCACCGTGACCACGCTGTGGGCCGGCGAGCGCATCTATTACCCGCTGCACGCGGTGCCCTGCACCCCGGCGAGGCACTTCGCGAAGGGGAAAAGCGACCCGGGGTTCCGCACCAAGCTGCAGATCGGCGCGGAGCTGGCGGTCCGGGCGCGGGCGGCGGGGTTCGCGTTCTGCGCGGTGGTCGCGGACTGCGCCTACGGGGACCAGGACGGGTTCCGCGGCGAGCTGGCCGGGGCCGGGCTGCCGTTCGTGATGGCGCTCAGGCCGCGCCGCGGGACCTGGGCCCGCGGCGCCGATGCGCACACCCCGGTGGATGCGGCCCGCGCCCTGGCCTGGGGCGGTCCGGAGCATCCCGGTGACTGGCAGCCGGTGACCCGGGTCTTCCGCGACGGGCACACCGAGACCTGGCGGGCCGCCGGCGCCACGCTGGGCGCCTGGGGGCCGGACGGCGCCCGGCGGCTGGTGGTGGCCACCGCCGACCCGGCCACCCTGCCGGTCAAGGCCACCTGGTACCTGGTCACCAACCTGCCCCGGCCCGGCGGCCCGCGCGAGAACCACAGCCCCTGGCCGGCCGCGTCCCTGGCCGAGATCGTGCGGATCTACGCGATCCGCAACTGGACCGGGCAGGGCTGCAAGCAGGTCAAGGACGAGCTGGGCTGGGCAGACTTCCAGGTCCGCTCCGACATCGCCATCCGCCGCCACCAGGTGCTGGTCAACTGTGCCTTCTCATTCTGCTGGGACGCCTGGTCCGCCCATCCTGCACCGCACCCCGCGCCGTCGGCACCAGCCGCCGGCGACGGAGAGAGGGGGACCCGGGCCCGCCGGACTACCCCAGCCGCCGCCATGCTGGCCCCGGGCGCTCCGCGCCGTGCGTGCCTGGCTCACCCCGTGGACCGTGCTGCAGCGCTGGTGGACCGCATGGTCCAAGGCGCCCCCGCCCCCGTAGCTGCAAGCCCTGATCGACTCGGTCACGACAGGCCACGGCCTGAACCTTTACCTGCCACCCTGATTCAACGGACTACCGATAGGGGAACGGGACCTGCGGATAGTGGTACCGCCAGCGGTTCCAGGCGTGGCTGGGGACGGCGTTGAGGTACCACCAGTACTCCTTGACGTCCTCGCCGTGGTTGCCTTCCGGCCCGGTCAGGCCGAAGGCCCGTTCCTTCAGGATGGGATCGCGGCCGTTCCACAGCGCGAGCCCGAGACAGAGCCGCTGCTCGATATCGCAGAACCCGGCCAGGCCGTCCTCTCCCCACCGGTACGCGCGCGACCGCGCGTGATCGTGCGGGAACGACGCCCACGCGTCGCCGTCCGCGCTGTAGTCCTCCCGCACCGTGCCCCACTGCCGCTCGCTGACGTAGGGGCCCCACAGGTACCAGTCACTCGCGTCACGCAGCCCGTTCTCGAGCTGCCCGAACCCCTCGACACGCTCACGCTCGACGCTCACCGCGCCATTGTCCCATTAAGGGCTTGCGGGCGACGCCGCCGCGGACCGCGACGCCCGCGGCCGCGTCCGCCGGGTCATCCGGCCGCCATCGCGGCACCGGGACGAGCCCGGGCGGCACCAGGGTCAGGCCGTCGAAGAACCGGGCCACCTGTGCCCGCGTCCGGTACGTGCTGGGTCCCGGCAGCAGCCCGTTCAGCCGCGCGCCGAGCTGAGCCATCGCGGCGGGCTGCAGATCGCTCGGCACGTGGGACAGGGCCAGGTAGCTGCCGGGCGGGACCGCGGCCATCAGCCGGGCGACGATTTCGTACGGTCCGTCGCTGTCCGGGATCAGGTGCAGCACGGCGACGAGCAGCACGCCGACCGGCTCATCGAAGTCGATCAGCCGGCTGGCGCCGGCCAGGATCGAGTCCGGATCGCGCAGGTCGGCCGCCACGAAACTAGTTCCTGGCGGTGTCGTCGCATGGCGGGCCGCCACCGCCGGGTCGTTGTCGGCGTAGACCACGCGGGCCGGCGGCTGGTGCGCGGCGGCGACATCGTGGGTCGACTCGCCGAACGGTATGCCGCTGCCGATGTCCAGGAACTGCGCGATCCCCGCTTCCACGGCGAGGAAGCGGACCACGCGGCGGAGAAATGCCCGGTTCGCCCGCGCGTCCGTCAGCAGCCCCGGATGGGCCGCGACGGCGGCGTCGCCCGCCGCGCGGTCGGCCGGGGTGTTGTCGGTGCCGCCCAGCCAGTAGTTGTACATCCGGGCGATCGAGGGCTCGTGCATCACGGGCCGAACCGGACCGGCAGCGCGCCGAACGTGATGTGATGCCCGTTCTCGAAGTACCGCCGCGGCTCGTCGGCCAGGTGATAGTCCGGGTGCCTGGTCAGTTCCTCCAGCACCGCGGCGAACTCGATCTTCGCCAGCGGGGCCCCGATGCAGAAGTGGATGCCGAAGCCGAACTCCAGGTGCACGCCGAGCTCGCGGTCCAGCCGGAACTCCTCGGGGTCGGCGAACACGTCCGGGTCGCGGTTGGCGGCGCCGATCAGCAGCATGATGCGGGCGCCGGCCGGGATCGTGACGCCGTCCAGGGTCACCTCGCGGGTCGTCACGCGGGTGAGGTGGTCGTTCGGGGTCCACAGCCGCATCGTCTCGTCGACGGCGGCCGGTATCAGCGACGGGTCGTCCCGTAGCCGGCGCTGGATCGCGCGGTCGCGGGCCAGGTGGCAGAGCATGTGGCTGATCGTGTTCATGCTGGACTGGTGCCCGCCGATGCAGTAGGCGACCAGGATGGAGTGCAGTTCGTCGTCGGTGATCGGCCTGCCGTCGAATTCGGCGCGCACCAGCTGGGATATGTAGTCCTCGCCCGGCTGCTCGCGTGCCCGGGTGATCTCGGCTGACAGCATCGCCGCGAACTGCGGCCAGAACCTGGCCGGGTCCCGGTCCTTGGGCAGGTGCTCCCACAGGTTGCTGGTGAGCGTCCTGATCTGCCGCTGCGCGTTGTCCGTGAGCCCCACGGCCATCGCGATGGCGCGGATCGTCAGCGGCGTCGCGAGCTCGACCGCGAAGTCGCCGTGCCCGCGGCCGGCGATGGGCCGGATGAGCTCGGCGGTGATCCCGGCGACCTGGCGCGTCAGCTCGGGCACCTGATTGTGCGCGAACGGGGGCTTCATCAGCCTGCTATACGTTGTGTGCTCGGGCTGGTCGAAGTCGAGCGGGGCGAACCGCGGCGTGCCGGGCGCCCGGGGGAAGAAGACTCCGGACCCGTTGCTGAACGTGCGGTGATCCTTCATAGCCCTCTTGACGTGCCGGTAGTGCGAGAAGATCCACATCCCGCCGTGCGCGGGGGAGTAGGCGATGGTCGAGTTCTCGCGGATCTTGGTGTGCACCTGCCGGGCGACGTCCGGGGTGAACTCGGGGTCGTGGTGGTCGAACCGGGCCGCGAGCCGCTCGACCGGGTCCAGGGCTGTCGATGTCACTGCTGCTCCAAGGTCTGGTCCAAGGTTTGGGCGAGATGGTCCGCGAGGGCGCGGATGGTCGGCTTGTTCCACAAGATCGTCTGCGGCAGGTCGACCCCGTACCGCCGCAGCAGCCGGGCGCGCAGCGTGACCAGCAGCACCGAGTCCACGCCCAGCTCCGGCAGCGGCCGCCCGAGGCTGACGTCGGCCGGTCTCATCCGCAGCTCGGCGGCGACCAGCGCGCGCAGGTCCTCGGCGAGGTCGCCGCCGGGTTCTGGCACCGAGGTCTCCGCGGCCTGATCCGACACGATCAGCTCGCTCAGCACGGGCGGCCGGGCGGGCGACGCGACCGGGCGGGCGATCGCGTAGTACCCGCTGCCGAGCCGTTCCGCGTACCGCCACGCGGTCAGCGCCTCTTCCGCGCTGATGCCGTCCAGGCCGCGCGCGTTCGCCTCGGCCATCCCCGCGGTGTTCGCGTCGCCCATGCCGAGACCCCGCCAGGCCATCCAGCCGAAGCTGACCGCGTTGGCGCGGCTTTCCGCCAGCGCGTCGAGGAACGAGTTCGCCGCCGCGTACCCGGCCTGACCGGTGACCCGGGCGAACTGGCCCGAGGAGGAGAACAGCACGAGAAAGTCCAGCGTGCCCGGCGGGAACAGCTGGTGCAATGCCATCGCGCCGCCAGCCTTGGGCCGCATCACCTCGGCCAGGTCCTCCCGGGTGATGGCCGCCAGCCTGGCGTCGCGGACCACGCCCGCCGCGTGCACCACGCCGCGGACCGGCGGCAGGTCGAGCCGGCCGAGCGCCGCCGCGAGCTGCCCGGCGCGGGCGACGTCGGCCGGCAGCACGTACACGGCGGCGCCGGCCTTCTCGATGCCGCGGATCGCCTCAGCCCGGGCATCGTCCCACTCACGCCGGGGCGGCATGCCCCGCCGGCCGGCCAGCACGATCCGGCGGGCGCCGCGGCCGGCCAGCCAGCGGGCGGCCTCCAGGCCCAGCGCGCCGAGACCGCCGGTGATCAGGTAGGTGCCGTCCGGGCGGCAGCCGGTCGGCGCCGCCGCGGGCTCCCGGTCCACCGGGACCAGCCGCGGCACGAGGTCGCCCTCGGCGGTCATCGCGACCAGGTCTTCCGCGCTTCCCGCGCACGCCGCGCCGAGCAGCGCCCGCAGCCGGGGCCCGACGGCGGCGCCGATGAGCCCGGGGGAGATCTCGATGAGGCCGCCCCAGACGCCGGGGAGTTCGCCGGCCGCGATCCGTGCGACGCCGCGCAGCGGCGCGTGTCCGATATCACCCGCCGTGGCCAGGCAGGCCAGCCGCGGCGGCGCCTGCACGCCGGCCAGGACCTGGGCGGTGCGGATGAGTGACCAGGCGTTGTCGGTGGCGGCCGCGGCGACGTCGGCGTCGCGGCCGGTTGGCGGCGGGATCGTCACCACCAGCGCCGCTCCCGTCCGCGCCGCTCGCTCGGCGGCCTGCTCAGGTGTGCCCGCCGCCAGGCAGGTGACACCCGCCCGGCGCAGTGGCTCCAGGAAACGATCGTCCGCGGGGGCGACGACCACCGGGCCGGGCAGGGACTGCGGCGCATCGCCGGCGGCATGGGGGCGCCAGGCGAGTTCGTGCACGAGCAGCCGGGACGGGGTCAGGGCGCCAGGCGCGCCGTCCAGCGGCGCGAACGCCAGGCCTGTGATGTCCGCGCCGCCCGGCTCGCGGCCCACCGGGCGGAGGGTTACGTCGATGAGTCCGTCGCGGGCCCGCGCGAACACGATGGCGGACTCCGGCGGCGTGCCCTGGACCGTCACCGACGCGATACGGGACGGCATGCGCAACAGGTCATCCCCGTCGACCAGCGCGGAGACGACGGTCAGCGCGCCGTCCAGCAGCGGCGCCCAGCTCGAGGCGCGCCAGGCGGTTACCTCGCAGGCCAGGCAATCGCCCTCGCGGCGCAGTTCCTCGATCTTCCAGTCGAACCCGTAGCCGCCGACGCCACGGCGGCGCAGGCTCTCCTCCAGTCCGGCCCAGTCCGCCGGGGCGGCAGCGCGGCCAGGCGCGTCCGCTAGCGCGCCGCCGTCCGCCGCCGTCGCGCCGCCGTCCGCCGCCGTCGCGGTGCAGTGGGTGAGCCATTCTTCGCCGGCGCCGCGGCTGGCCAGGCGCAGCGTGCCGTCCTGCGCGACGACCTGCACCTGCCGGGGCGGGCCGACCGCGACCGGTATCCGCAGCCGCACGTCGCGCAGCCCCGTCCCGGTGTCCGCCGCGCCAGGGAAGGCGGCCGGGCAGGCGGCCAGGAAGGTGGACAGCAGCACAGCGGCGGGCACGATCTCCACGCCGCGGACCGGATGGCTGCCCGGATACGGCCGGCTGTCGTAGTCGAGATGGGTCTGCCATACCCGGGCCGGCGTCGCCGTGCTCACCACCGACACCTCGCCGAGCAGCGTGTGACCGGCAGGGTCATGCCCCCCGCCGGCGAAGGCCCGGCCGGGCGCCGGGTCCGGCCAGTACCTGCGGTGCTGCCACGCGGCCGCCGGCAGGTCGGCGAGCGCATCGCCGGTGTAGCGCCGGGACCAGTCGATCCGCCCCCCGGCCTCGTGCAGCGCGCCCAGGTTCGCGAGCAGGGTCGCCAGCTCCGGCTGCCCGCGCCGCAGGCTGTGCGTCACCGCCGCGCCGCCGCCGAGAACGTCGTCGATGGAATGGGTCACAATGGGGTGCGCGGAGATCTCGGTGAAGATCCGGTGGCCGTCCGCGGCCGCCGCCCGTACCGCCGCGGCGAACCGCACCGGCTCACGCAGCATGGCGGCCCAGTACGCGCCGTCCCGCGCCGCCGGGGCCCGGGGATCGGCGGTCACCGTGCTGTACAGCGGCACGTCCGGCGGGCGGGTCGTCAGCGACGCGGCGGCCGCCGCGACGTCGGCCAGCAGCGGGTCCATGAAGCGGCTGTGGAACGGCACGTCGGTGTCCACCCTGCGGACCACGACCCCGTCGGCCTGCAAGGCCTCGGTCAGGTCTGCCAGCGCCGCGAGGTCGCCGGAGATCACCGTCCACGAGGGCGAGGCCGCGATGGCGGGCACGACGTCGGCACGGCCGGCGAGCCGCTGCGCGATCTCGTCGAACGGCAGCGCCGCCATCGCCATCCCGCCGAGCCCCGCGGCCCGGCGGACGATCACCGCGCGACGGCACGCGAACGTCGCGGCCTCGTCGCGGTCCAGCGCGCCAGCGACGACGGCGGCCGAGATCTCGCCCACCGAATGCCCGATCACCGCGCCAGGCCGGACGCCGCGCGCCCGCCATACCTCGGCCAGCGCCACCTGCATGGCGAACGTCATGGCCTGCACCGAGCCGACGTCCGACCAGTCGCCCGCGGCGATCGCCTGCTCCGGTGTGAAGCCGATGAACTCCTGGTAGACGGGGCTCAGTTCGCGGATCGTCCGGATGAACGCCGGCTCGGAGCGCAAGAGTTCGCGGCCCATCCCGGTCCACTGGGCGCCGTGGCCGGAGAACACCCACACCGGATCGCCGTCGTCGCCAGCCGCTTCGTAGGGAAGGTGGATTTTACGCAACGAAGCGGCCAGGCTGCCGGCGTCAGCCGCGACCACCGCGCGGCGGAAGGGCAGGTGCGAACGGCGCAGCGCGAGCGTGCCCGCTACCCGGGACAACGGCGTGTCCGGGTGCTCATCCAGCCAGCCGGCTATTCTCGCGGCCTGCGCGGCCACGCCGTCCGGCGACGCCGACGAGACGGGGAACACCCAGGGCCCCGGGCTGTCGCCGGAGTCCGCGGGCCGGACCGGATCGCCTTCCTCGACGATGAGGTGGCTGATCGTCCCGCCGACGCCGAAGCTCGATACTCCAGCCCGGCGCGGCCGGCCGCGATCCGGCCAGGGGGTGAGCGCGGGCACCACCCGGATGCCGGCCCTGTCCCAGTCCACGGCCGGGGTCAGTTCGGCGTGCGGGCTTGGCGGCAGCGCGCCGTTGCGCATCGCGAGCACGGTCTTGATCAGCCCGGCGATGCCGGCGGCCGCCTCCAGGTGACCGATGTTCGGCTTCACGGATCCGACCAGGCACGCCTCGTCCTCCGTGCGGCCAGGGCCGAAGAACCTGGACAGCGCGGCCAGTTCCGCCGCGTCGCCCGCGGGGGTCCCCGTGCCGTGCGCCTCCACGTAGTCGATGCTGTCCGGTGACACGCCGGAGCGGGCGTACGCCAGGCGGAGCATGCCTTCCTGGGCGGCGCCGTTGGGCGCCATCATGCCGTCGCCGGCGCCGTCGTGGCATACCGCGCCGCCGAGGATCCTGGCCAGCACGCGGTCACCGTCCCGGCGGGCGTCGGCCAGCCGCTTCAGTATCACGACGCCCCCGCCCTCGCCCCGGCCGTAGCCGTCCGCGGCCTTGTCGAACGCCTTGCTCCGGCCGTCCGGCGCGGTCGCGCCCGAGGCGTCGAGCGCGATCAGGATGCCAGGAGCCGCCATCACGTTCACCGCGCCCGCGATGGCCAGGTCCGTCTCGTCCTGCCACAGGTGCTGGCAGGCTAGATGCAGCGCGGTCAGCGACCCGGCGCAGGCGGTGTCGATGACCATGCTCGGCCCGTGCAGGTCGAGTGTGTAGGAGACGCGATTGGCGATTCCGAACGCGTAGGCGCCGTTCACCGCCCACGGTTCCAGCCGCGGCAGATCCGTCATCAGCCGGTCGGCATAATCATGGGAATTCGCTGCCGCGAATACGCCTGTTCCGCTGCCGCGCAATGCGAACGGGGGAATTCCGGCGTGTTCCAGGGCCTCCCAGGAAAGTTCGAGGAGCATGCGCTGCTGCGGATCGATACTGACCGCTTCCCGTGGCGAAATTCCGAAGAAAGCCGCGTCGAACCCCGTGATGTCGCTGCGGTAAGCCCCGAAGCGCGTGGCACGCCTGACCACGGCCGCGGTCTCCGGATCGCCTGACAGGTAAGGTTCCCAGCGATCCGGCGGCACCTCACGGACACCGTCGCGGCCGTCCGCGAGAAATTCCCAGAACTGATCGGGAGTATCAATGTCAGGAGGAAGTCGGCATGCCATTCCGATGAGGGCGATGGGTGAATTAGTCAAACTCGCTCCGTTGCGTGTCCGCCCCCCAGACTCCGCTTGCGCGGACCATAGTAATCGTCTGCTGCCGAAAGGTAAAGAGAGCGAGTGCCGCACAAGTAATGCGCAATTTATACCGCCAGCCACTTTCGGCCCGCCAGCCCGCCCCGTTGCGGTACCTTGCGGTGTATCTATAGGCGCCCCGTCCCGGGAGGTTGTCCGCCAGTGCGAATCGGTGTGCTCGGCGCCGCGCGTATCGCTCCGGCCGCGTTGCTGAAGCCGGCCCGGGTCGTCGACGGTGTCGAGGTGGCTGCCGTCGCGGCGCGGGACCGCCGCCGGGCCGAGGCCTTCGCCGCGCGGTACGGCGTGCCGGCCGTGCACGACTCCTACGCCGGCTTGCTGGCCGATCCGTCGCTGGACGCCGTCTACGTCCCGCTGCCCAACGGCCTGCACGCGCGGTGGACGCTGGCCGCGCTCGAGGCCGGCAAGCACGTGCTGTGCGAAAAGCCGTTCACCTCCAACGCGGCGCAGGCACGAGAGGTGGCGGCCGCCGCCGACGCGGCCGGCCTCGTCGTGATGGAAGCGTTCCACTACCGGTACCACCCGCTGGCCCGGCGGATGGCCGAGCTTGTCCGCGGCGGGGAGCTCGGCCGCATCCAGCGGGTCGAGACGGCTATGTGCTTCCCGCTGCCCCGGTTCTCCGACATCCGCTACGACTTCAGCCTCGCCGGCGGCGCGCTCATGGACGCCGGCTGCTACGCCGTGCACGCCCTGCGCCTGCTCGCCCCGGGGGACCCGCACGTCACCGCCGCCCGTGCGCTGACGCTGCGCCGGGACAGGCGTATCGACCGGGCGATGACCGCGCGGTTCGGCTTCCCCGGCGGAGCGACCGGTGAGATCCGGGCGTTGATGTGGTCCTCGGCCCTGCTGCGCATCCGGGCCCGGGCCGTCGGCGAGCGCGGCACGCTGACGGTCACCAACTTCGCCGCGCCGCAGTTCTGGTCGCGTTTCACCGTGACCGTGGACGGCCGGCGGCGGCGCGAGCGGTTCGGTGGCGAGGCGACCTACGTCCATCAGCTGCGGGCTTTCGCCGCCGCCGTGCGCGGCGAGCCGGCTAACCTCACCCCGCCATCGGACTCGGTCGCCACCATGTCCCTGATCGATGACATCTACACGGCGGCCGGGCTCCAGCTGCGCACTTGATCCACGATCACAGAGTTCTCCGTGCGCAATCCTGAGGCGCCACCGTCCGTTCAGGATAAAATTCAAAAAACCCATTATCCGGAACGAACGCGGCTTACTGCACAGAGCCGCCCGTTCTCTTCCTGGTGTAGCCGACCGACGGCGGTCCCGAGTTCGAGTTCGGCGCCGTCGGGCTGCTGCAGTCCTGGAACAGCTCGCGGACGAACGGGGCGTTCACTGGCCGTCCCGTATGTACATGGCGGATGGGGACGCGTAGCGTCGTGTACTCGGACCAGCTGACTGGATGTTGTCAGCGCTGGTTTGTGGCGCCATGTTCGGGCTGGAGAATGGAGGCGCCGGATGGGCACCGGGTATGTGCTGGCCCGCGCGATTGCGGCGGTACTGACCGTTTCCCTGTCCCTGGCCGTTATCGGCCGGGCAGATGCCAGCACCGCAGGCACCGGCTTGGCTGATGTGGCCGGGCACCCGGCCAGCACCTCCGGCCAGCTGAACATGGAGGGGGTTATCACGTGGATGCAGCGGTTTACCCCGGAAGGCGACACCGGGAGTGACACGACGACCGGGACCTTCTACGTCGATCTGACGGACATTAACGGCGGGTTCCCCAGGGACGGCAGCCAGTACTCGGTCACTGACAATACCGACTTGAAGTTTGTCAGCGGTCAGTGCGCGACCACGACAACCGGCGGCTGGAGCGGCAGCGGATCCCTCGGCCTGACCGGTCCGCCTGGTATTGGCTGGTATGACAACTTGCCTGACGACAAAAAGGTCGGCATCGTGATCAATGTCGGGTTCGCGGAGACATGGACCGTGACGACTACCGGCCCCTCGGAATGCTCCCCGGGCTCACACACGGAACTGGATGGCGGCGAGGCATTTCCGGAGTGCTTCAGCAATGATAATGACCCATTGTCCGTAAACGGTACGTTCAAGGGCAAGTATCCTGATGGGACCGTTGATGTCGACTGCGCGGGGGATCTGGAAACCGCGACTGGCCGATGGGTGTACAGCATCGGAGGGACTCTCACGCTCAGCGGGCAAGCAGCGTGCTCCGGCGCGCCGGGCAAGCCGAAGGGCAGCCTCAAGGTGACCGTCAGCGGCGCGGACATCGTGCCGCCGCCGAAACCGGCGAATCAGACGCCGCAGGGCGCGTATTTCAGCATTCCCCGGCCAGGACAGCGAAACGCATGGCAGCGTTATTACGACGTTTATTACACCGTGACAGGGAGCTCGGGCAATGTCACTGCTGCCGCGGACATCACCAAGGCCATTGTCGACCTAGACGACGCGTCCGGCGCTTCCCTGCAGGATAATGTCGTCGACGAGGGGCCGGGTCCGGACGGCAAGGTCTCGGTCATCGCCTGCGGAGCCGTCAAGGTCCAGGTTTCATTCAGCGGGGACACGACGTCGAGAGTCGAATCGACACCGCCGCCGACGAACAAGATCAGCTACAAATTCACCTTGAGCGTCAGGGATACGGCAACGGGCGCCTCAGGGAAAAGCGACGCGTACACCGCGAAGCCGGTGTACGCGCTGTGGAAGATACCCGACGGCATACCCCGCTACGGCGGGTGCGACGAGCAAGAACATGACGCGGAGGGGCCGGGGGGCGACAACTGGGTCTCTCAGTCCACCTATAACTGGATAGTCGCGAACCGGAATCTCATTAGCGCGGTCAATGACACCTCTTTCGAATCAGGAATGAACCTGGGACCGCATATGACCCACGGCACCGGCAACGACATTGACATGTTCCATGTCTATACCGGCCTCACCGGCGCCGAGTACCCGACGCAGACATGCTCAGGAACCGTGTACTACGGCGTGCTCGTCCAGACCGTCCGCAAAGCACTGGCGGGCGACGCGGCCGCGAAGGTCCAGGTTACTAACTGGGTGGCCCAAACCCGCGCGCGGTTTGATCAGTTGCTGGCGATGAGCCAGGTCCGGCAGATCATTTACGCGGACGGGGAACTTCTCGCTCCGAGCACGACGTTGCCCGGGCTGCCAGCTCACTGGGCGCAGAAGCTTCTCAGGTACGGGACCTTCACGAACGCGGCCGGGAAGACCCTGACCGTGGCTGGCGTCTGGGCCAATAGCAGCAACTCGAAGATGCTCTACCTCAGCAGCCACGACAACCACGTTCACCTGACGCTTGCGGCATGCGCGGCAGCGAATTGCTGAGTTATCTAGCCTTCGACAGGCGGCTACGTGATGACCGGGGACGCCATAGCGAGCAGGCCCTGGTGATTCGGGTGTCAAAGCTGTCCTGGACGGGCTCATCCCCGATCTGTTCGAGAGCGTCGTCCCCGGATCAAGCCCAGGCGGACGCCGGTACCGGGACGGGGCTGGCCGGCACGAGCGTGGCCACCGACGCGTGCGGCCAGGTCAGCCCGTTGAAGTTAAGGAAGACCTGCTGCGCGTACTGGATCTGAGGTGCCGTGACCTTGATCGTGCGCGGCGCCTTGACCGGAATCGGCGGGTTCACGAGGAACTCTGGAACGGGCTGTCCCGCGGCCCCGGCCTCGGCCGGGATGACCAACGGTGGCTGGCCCGGTTCGAAGACCGGTACGTCGACGCTGAACTCGACCGTCTCGATCCAGAACACCGCTTCCATCTTCACGGCCTGGGCGTTCGGCGCGCTGGCCTTGGAGTCGCCCAGCAGGAAGGCGATGTTGCTGGTGCCCCCGCCGAACAGCGGGGATGCCGGGGCGGTGGAGATGGTGATCTCCGTCGTCGACGTGATGGTCTGCGACGCGATGTGGTTGCGCAGCAGGGTGGCGGGATCGGACAGCGTCGCCTGCGTGATGGTTCCGGCCTTAATGAACGGGCCCAGGTCCTGCGGGATCCGCGCTGTCTTGCCCTCGGTAGCGGTCTGGCTGGGGAACGGATTCTCGGCGCTCGGCTGGCCGATGAAGAACGGGGTGATGTCGATGGCCGGGATGGACGGTTTGCCCGCGGCGGTAGACGACTTCCCCTGCGCCACGATCGTCGTGCCATGCGGGATCGACGCCATGCGCACGACCGTCACTTCCTCAGCTGGGTCGGCGGTCGCCGGAACGGCCATCCACAGCCCCGGCTCGACGTGGATGCCGACGGGCTGGCTGGGAACGGTGACGTCGCTGATCGTCTGCAGGTAGGGAACGCCGTTCAGGGAGATGTCGGCCTGGACCTCACCCCGGTTGGGCACCGAACCCAGGCTCGGTGAGAACGACAGGGTCTCCTCGGTCAGGTTCAGTTCGAGCACGTTGTCGCTTCCGGAAACCGGCACTGGCAGCTTCGTCGGCGTTTTCGGGCTGTCCGGGCGGAAGATGGTGTTGAAGCCGTTGCCCCGGAACGTGCCCGTGAACGCGGTGAGCGGCCCCAGGCTGGGAGTCGGCGAAGTAGCCGTCGTCGGCGCGGCGAGGCTCGAAGCCTCCCCGAACCTGAAGCCGCTGGGCATTGACAGGGCTGTCTCGAGACGTACGTCGCTCACGGTTCTCCCTTTTGATCGTGATGTTTCGTCTTGACGGTTCCGTAACCTTATTGCGCATTTATTGAAACTGAGTGAAGTCTTGCTGATTTGATGATGTTCGTTCTCGTGCCGACCTGGAGGGAGCACGTGACGGCATCCGGTCACGCCAAGCCGCCCGCGAGTGCTCTTCGGGGACGACCGTCAGGAACACGCGCGGCGAACCATATTTGACTGACTAGCCACTCATTTAGGCTCGGCGCTGGTGCGCGACCCGGAGTTTCAGAGACCGCGTCGTCGCAGAGACGCGCGCCCTGCTCTCGACGGCCTTGACAGGGTAGACGGCCGCATTCTCAGGGGCCGGTGTGGAAGTAGCCGGCCCACACCGCGGGATGGTCGCGGAAGCGGGCCCGCAGTCGCAGGACCGCGTGATGGAGGGCATGGGCGCAGCCGCTGGCGTCGGGCAGCGCGGTCCCGCCCTGGGTAAGCCGAGTGTAGAAGTCTTCGGCGAGCTTACCCGTGATGTTGTCGCTCACCCACCACAGCGAACCGATGACGTGCTGGTAGCCAGCTAGGAAGAAGGTGCCGGCGATGTGGGCCGATTCGTCATCGAGCATGGGGGCGCTGACGGCCGTGTCGCAGGCGGCGAGGAACGCCAGTGTGGCGTTGAGCCGGAGCGCGCTGATGTCGGGTACCGGTAGGTTCCCGCCGTCAAGCAGCAGGTAGCTCCTGGCCGGATCGCCCCAGTCACCATGGGCGTGACAGGCGAAGTGGACGATGTGGTGTGCTGATAGAGCTGCCAGCACCGATTCCGGGGTGGGACGGGCAAGCAGCCGAGCCGCCGGAAGCAAGCTGGCGATCCGCGCCGCCTCCGTGCTGGCAGCGGCACGCCGCCAGCGGCGTCTTTGACCGCGATGATCAGAGCACCGTCGGCTGGATCTGGCTGATGCGAGCGGGCGTAGGCGAGGGCGCGCACGGTCGTGGTGTAGGAGGAGACCACCCGGTCCAGGACGGTCCTCGGGTTCTCCCGCCGTGCCGGATCGGCGAGGTCGCCGTGGTGGCCGGCCGCGTGCAGCGGCAGCGCGGCCATCGCTCCGGTCGGGCACCACCACACCCGGGGCCAGGCGTCCTGGGGCGGCGTGGCCGTGCAGCCGAGGACACGGAGTACAGGTTCGGCGACGGCGTCCCATAGCCACACCAGGACGGTGCGGATCTCCGCCTCAGCTGTGGCATAGGCGTCTGTGCCGGGGAGGGCGTCGGCGGTCGTCAGGCAGGCGGCATGCAGGCGGCCCGAGTGACTGTACGCGGCCCGGCGGGATAGGCCGGGCAGCGGTACCGCACGGACCGGCTCGTCGGGATCGCCGGTGAGAATGAGCGCGTCAGAGCGTGTGTCGCTGTCAGTGACGATGACGATCGGCCCGTCGGCCGCCTGGCTGGCGAGGTCGCCGAATCTCGGTGGCGCGTAGAAGTCCGCCAGACCCGGCAAGTCGCGGACCCGGTCGATGAGCTGCCGCCAGGCCGCATACGCCTCCCGTCTGTCCGCGGCGAGTCGGCGCTGGGCCTTGGCTTCGGCCGTCGACTCGCCGTCCAGCGTGCCGACAGGGAGAAACTGGTCCTGCCGGGCGTCGAGCCGGGCGCGCAACGCGGTGAGTTCCTCCGCGAGCTGCGGCGCGACCTCGCGCGGCCGGGCGCTGTCACTGCCGCGCGCGTGGAGGGTGTCGGCGACCAGGATCCCCCGCGCGCGCTCAGCCAGTTCCACCGCCTGCTCTGGCTCGGCGGCGGCCATGGCCGCCGCTGCCGCCTCGCCCGCCAGGCCGGAGAGGCCGCGCACCATGAGGAGCCGGTCTTGCAGTGTGAAGCCGCCGAGGTCGACCAGCCCGGTCAGCTCGACGGCGGTCTGCATGGCGCGCACCGCGGCGTGCGGTTCTCCGGCGCGGAGTCGCGCGAGGTGCCGGCAGGCCGTGATCCGGGTCGTCGGGGCCGCCACCGTGTTCGCGGCGGCTCGGGAGAAACAGTCGCGGGCCTCGGCCCGTGGCTCTGGTCGGCCGGTCAGTTCCGACAGCGCGTCCAGCGTCAGCCCGAGGTCACGAAGGTACCTGGCATGCAAAGGGTGATCCTCAGGCGTGTGCTGGACCGCTTCCCGCGCTGCCCGCACCGCCTCCTCTAGCTCAGCGGGTGACCCGGAGCGCTCGGCCATGGCGCACAGCATCGTGCCGAGGTTGTTCAGGCGCGAGGCGAGGTCTGTGTGGTCGGCCGGCGTGGCCGCGATCGCCTCGCGGATGACCTGCGCCGCCTCGGCCAGCGTCTCCGCCTGGCTGTTCACTTCGTACAGCGCGTGCAGCGCGACGCCTAGATTGTTCAGCCGCCCGGCCCGGTCGGGGTGATCGCCCGGAGTGGCGGCGACCGCATTCCTGAGTGCTTGCACCCCGTCGTCCAGCAGCTCCGTCACCCCCTCTGTCTCGATTTCCTCGCTCCGCATTTAGAGGATGAGCAGCGCGCCGCCGAGGTTACTGAGATATTCAGCGCGATTAGGGTGACCCTCCGGACAGGCGGCGACCGACTCGGTGCGGGCGAGCACCGACTCTCGCAACGGCGCCATCTCGCCGGTCTTCCCGAACAGCGCTTGCAGCTGCCCGCCAAGGTTGTCCAGGTACAGGGCGCGATCGGTGTGGCCGGGAGGAATCGAGGCCAGTGCCTCCCGGCTCGCTTGAAGCGCGACTAGCGCGCTGCTCAGGCTGCTGAGAGCGGTCTGTCGGCCGCTGTGGCTGACCGGAAACCCGGCCACAGCCTCGCGCCCGGCCTGCACGGCGTGGGCCAAGCTGTCCGCATCGCCGGTGAGTTCGTACCGCAGACGCAGGTGGAGGCTGAGGTTCCCCAGTGCGATGGCTCGGTTCGGGTTGCCTTCCTGCAGGGCGGCAACGGAGGCGCGGCCGGCCTCGATCGACTCTGCCGCTAGGTCCATCCGCCCTGTGCGCCTGCAGAGCGCGCTGAGCGCGTTACCGAGGTTGTCCAGATACATGCCGCGCTTGGGATGACCGGCTGGGGTGGCGGCGACGGCGTCCCCGCATGCCCGGATCGCCTCCTCGAGAGCAGCCGCGTCCCCAGTTCGCTGGGCCCATTCTCGAAGCGCGCCCCCGAGGTTGTTGAGGTATTCGGCGTGACCGGCCACGCCTGCTGGGGTGCCTGCGCTCGCGGTGCGGAATAGCCCAACGGCGGGGGCCAGTGTCTGGGTATCGTCGGTGCGCAGGTAGCTGCCGTAGAGCTCAAGTGCTTGGCGTGTCGCATCGCCGGGGTTCAGGCCGGATGCCGGACTCGGCGGGGAGCTCACGCCAGTCCTGATGGATAGCTAACGACCAAGTCAGCGCTTGGCTTGGAAGTGCCGATGACCGGAGTCACCTTGATGACGGTATAGAGCGGCGCTCCGAAGCGCTAGGCCATCGACGTCCCGGTGACCGCCGTGCAGGCCGCGACCGTCGGTGAAGTGGGGTAGAAGGTCACCCAGGGCACCGAAGCGGCCGGGCGCAAAGTCCGCGCTGCTCACGTTCACGTCAGCGCCTGATGAAAGAGCTTCCAACTCAGCAGGGAACCCTCCCTCGGAGACCTCAGCCCGCGGCATCCACCTGCGCCCGCCCGGGCGCGCCGCCGTACCGCGGCTATTCCCAGGCTCGGCGCCACCGCCGCGGCGCCAAAGGGCAAGGGGTCACCCTTTCGTGGTTCCGGCTTGCCTGCAGGCGCTGCACTTGACCGGCCAGGCGCAGTACGCTGAGGCGATGGAGCGCACCTTGCATAGCGCCTTCCTGCGCACCTGGCGCTTCGCCGACTTCGCCTCCCTCGTATCGCCAGGCATCGCAGGCGAGGCCGCCTACCGGGTCTGGTTCCGCCAGCCCACTCTGGATCGGTGATGGCGAAAGTGGCAGCGAACCGTCCCGCCGAGGACGCGCGAGCGGCGATCGCCGCCGGGCACACCTCGCTTGGCATCGAGCTGGGCTCCACCCGGATCAAGGCATGCCTGATCGGCCCGGACCACGAGGTCCTGGCGACGGGCGGCCACGAATGGGAGAACCAGCTGGTCGACGGCCGGTGGACCTACGCGCTGGACGCGGTCTGGGCCGGGCTGCAGGGCGCGGTCGCCGACCTGCTGGCGCACGCCGAGCGACAGCACGGCGTGCGCCCGACGAGCGTCGGCGCTCTGGGCATCTCCGCGATGATGCACGGCTACCTCGCCTTCGACGCCGACGGCGAGCTGCTGGTGCCGTTTCGCACGTGGCGCAACACGTCCACTGGCAAGGCGGCCGTCGAGCTGTCCGAGCGCTTCGGCTTTAACATCCCGCAGCGCTGGTCGATCGCGCACTTCTATCAGGCGATCCTCGACGACGAGCCGCACGTGCCGCGGGTGGCGTTCCTCACGACGCTGGCCGGGTGCGTCCACTGGAGGCTCACCGGGCGGAAGGTGCTCGGCGTCGGCGATGCGTCGGGCATGTTCCCCATCGACCCGGCCACCAAGGACTACGACGCCCGGATGCTGGCGGCGTTCGACGGGGTCGTCGCCGCTTGCCGGCCAGGGACGGTGCTCAGGGACCTGTTGCCGCTGGTGCTCCCCGCGGGTGCGGAGGCCGGCGCGCTCACGGATGAGGGCGCCGCGCTGCTCGACCCGACCGGCACCCTTAAGGCCGGCATCCCGCTGTGCCCGCCGGAGGGAGACGCCGGCACCGGCATGGTGGCGACCAACTCGGTGGTGCCGCGAACCGGCAACGTGTCCGCCGGCACCTCGATCTTCGCGATGGTGGTCCTCGAGAAGCCGTTGGCGAGCCTGCACCGCGAAATCAACGTCGTCACCACGCCGGCCGGCGCCCCGGTGGCGATGGTGCACTGCAACAACGGCTTCAGCGAAGTCGACGCGTGGGCGAGCGTGTTCGGCGAGTTCGCCGCGGCGCTCGGCCGGCCTGCGGCGTCCGACGAAGTGTTCGGCACCCTGTTCCGCGCTGCCCTGGACGGCCGGCCCGACGCGGGTGGCCTGCTGGCCTACAATTACCTGGCCGGCGAGCCGATTACCGGGCTGGACAAGGGGTGTCCGCTCGTCGTGCGCACGCCGGGCAGCGCCTTGACGCTGGCGAACTTCATGCGCGCCCAGCTGCTCGGTTCGTTCGGCACGCTGAGCCTCGGCATGCGCGTGCTGGCCGACGAGGGGGTCAGGCTGGACGCGATGTTCGCGCACGGCGGGGTGTTCCGGACCGCCGGGGTCGCTCAGCGGCTGCTCGCCGCGGTACTCGGCGCGCCGGTGGCGGTCGGCCGGACCGCCGGGGAGGGCGGCGCGTGGGGGATGGCAGTGCTCGCCGCGTACCTCAGCGCGGCCGACGAGGCCGACCTGGGCACCTACCTGGGTACACGCGTGTTCGCGAACGCCGCCGTCGACGTCGTCGAGCCCGGCCCCGGCGACGTCGCGGGCTTCGCCGCGTTCCTCGAGCGCTACTCCGCTGGCTTGGCCGTCGAGCGCGCTGCGACGGAGGCGTTGCGATGAGCCTGGACGCCTACGACGTATAGGTGCCGGAAACCCTGTCACTGCCGTTGACCTGGTCTTTTCTCCCTGGCCAGGACAGGGCAATCGGCTGTAACTTCGGATTAAGAGTCCGCGGCCGCTTCGCCCCGGTCCAGCCTGTCCCTGGCGGCGGCGACGACCGCCTGGCCCAGGCTGATCCCCCCGTCGTTGCACGGGACGCGGGAGTGCGTCAGTACGCGGAACCCGCGCGCCTCCAGCCGGGTGATCACCCGCCCGAGCAGCAGCATGTTCTGGAAGACGCCGCCGGACAGCGCCACCGTGTCCAGGCCGTGCCGCTCGCGCAGGAGCAGGCAGCCCGCTTCTATCATCGCCGCCACGCCGTTATGGAAGCGGGCCGCGATGACCTGGCGCGAGATCCCCGCTGCCAGGTCGCTCACCGCCGCGCCAACGAGATCGGTGCCCTGGACGCGGAATGGCGCGGCCGTCTCGATACCCGCGCGGTAGGCACCCTGCTCCCGCGGATCTGCGAGCTGCTCGAGCTCGATCGCGGCCTGTCCCTCGTAGTTGACCATGTCCCGGACGCCGAGGAGCGCGGCGACGGCGTCGAAGAGCCGGCCCGCGCTCGAGGTCAGCGGAGAATTGACGCCGTGCTTCGCCATGCTCACTATGGCCGCCCATCGTGCCTGGTTGCGCTGCCAGACGCCGAGGTCCTCCAGCCCGTCTAGCGCGGCC
This sequence comes from uncultured Actinomycetota bacterium, assembly GCA_963771985.1. GTDB lineage: Bacteria > Actinomycetota > Actinomycetes > Streptosporangiales > Streptosporangiaceae > Trebonia. Next base: position 332,711 of record CAVYVO010000003.1, read on the forward strand.
GCCGACGAAGCCGGCGGAGCCGACAGATACGCCGCCGCCATCCGCCACGGCTGCCTGATGGCGGCAGCGCCGCCGGGCAGCGGCACGGGCGCCAGATGGCCCGCGCGGCTGAAGGAAGCGCAATCCGCGATGAGGAACTCGCCGCCCCAGATCGTGCCGTCGGTTCCGTAGCCGGTGCCGTCGAAGGCGACGCCGATCACGGGCCCGTCAAATCCGTTGTCGGCCAGGCAGGACGCGATGTGGGCGTGATGGTGCTGCACCCCCTGCAGCCGCACCCCCGGCAGGTCCAGCGCGTACTTGGTCGACAGGTATTCCGGGTGCAGGTCGTGCGCGACGACCTCGGGAGTGATGTCGAACAGCCGCCGGAAGTGCTCGATCCCCTCGCTGAACGACCGCAGCGTCTCCGCGTTCTCCAGATCTCCGATGTGGTGAGAGACGAACGCGTGCCGCTCCTTGGCCAGGCAGAACGTGTTCTTCAGCTCGGCGCCGCAGGCCAGCACCGGGCGCGGGAACCCGCTCCGCACCAGCACGGGTTCCGGAACGTAGCCGCGTGAGCGCCGCAGGAGCATCGGCTTGCCGGCGAACGCGCGGACCACCGAGTCGTCCGTCCTGATGTGGATGGCCCGGTCGTGGGTGAGGAACGCGTCCGCGATCGCGCCCAGCCGGGACACCGCGTCGTCGTCACGGTAAGCGATCGGCTCGTCGGAGACGTTCCCGCTGGTCAGCACCAGCGGGCGGCCCATCCTCGCAACCAGCAGGTGGTGCAGCGGGGTATAGGGCAGCATGACCCCGAGGTGGCGGTTGCCCGGCGCCGTCGACGCCGCGACGCCCGCCTCCGGCAGTCGTGGCACGAGCACGATCGGCCTGCGCTGACCGACCAGCAGACCAGCCGCCACGTCATCGACCGCGCACAGCCGCCGTGCCGCCGCGAGGTCGGCCGCGAGCACCGCGAACGGCTTGTCCTCCCGGTGCTTGCGCGCCCGCAACGCGGCGACCGCCTCCTCGGAAAAGGCGTCGGCCGCGAGGTGGTAGCCGCCGAGCCCTTTGACGGCGAGGATCCGGCCCTCGCGCAGCAGCCGGATGGCGCCGTCCAAAGGCTCGCCCGCGAGCACACAGCCGGCCACGTCAACCAACGCCAGCCGCGGACCGCATGCCGGGCAGCAGGCGGGCTGCGCGTGGAACCGGCGGTCGGCCGGGTCGTGGTATTCCGCGGCGCACAGCGCGCACATCGTGAAGCCCGCCATGGTGGTCAGCGGCCTGTCGTACGGCACGTCCCGGACGATGGTGAACCGCGGCCCGCAGTTCGTGCAGTTGATGAACGGGTACCGGAACCTCCGGTCGGCCGGGTCGGCCAGCTCGCGCAGGCAGTCCGCACAGGTGGCAGTGTCCGCGGCCACAAGTGTCCTGCGGTGCCCGTCCGGACCGCTGACGACGATCCGGAACGAGGCCGCGCCCAACGGGGCCATGGCGGTCGTGGTGACCCGCTCGATCCGCGCCAGCGGCGGCGCGTCCCGTTCTAGCAACGACAGGAACTCCCGCACCGCCGTCGGCGGCCCCTCGACCTCCGCGAACACCCCGTCGACGTCGTTGCCCACCAGGCCGCCGAGCCCGAGGCCGGTCGCCAGCGAGTACACGAACGGGCGGAAGCCGACCCCCTGGACGATTCCCTCCACCCGGATCGCCGTCCGGACGACGGCGGTCACTCAGCTCCTTGCGGCGCGGTCGAGGTCGACCTCGAACTCGACCCCCACCTCGTCGCGCAGCTTCAGCGCGCCGAAGAACCCCGAGTACGGCGTGATGCCCAAGCCGGTCTGCTGCACCGTCGCACCGCCGCGGTAGCGGCCCGGGGCGGAACTCGCCACCTGCAGCCGCACGGGCTGCGAGCGCCCGTTGAAAGTGAGCGTCCCCTCGACCGCGCCGCCAGAGCCGGACGGGATGACGCGGGTCGAGGCGAAGGTCGCCGTCCCGTCGCCGAGGATCTTGCGCGCCGTGTTCTTGATGTCGCCGCGGTCCTTGTCGGTGAGCGCCTTGGCGCCGCCGGTGCCCTCCCGGACAGCCAGCGAGCCCATATCCAGCTCCGCGGTGATCTCAGCCCCCGGAAAACCGCCCTCGGCAGGCACGACGATCCGCGCCGACCAGCGGGTGATCTCGATCGTCAGATCGTGCCCGGCCTTCGCGGCGAGCCCCGCGCGGCCGGTCTTGATGAGCACCCGGCCGGCGTCCGGACCGAGTGAGTAAGTCCCCGTGATGTCAGCCACGGCACAACCGTAGAGCGCGCACGCCGGAAGGTCCAGCAAGCACGCGTCCAGGAAGCACGCGTCAGGGGAACGGGATCTCGCCGAACAGCTCGCGGATCCGGCGCAGGTCGCGCAGCCGCGGCTCGGTCGTGCCGCCCACCCAGCGGCTGACCGTCTTCACCGAGACCCCGAGCTGGCGTGCCGCGGCTTCCATCGTCAGGCCCTCCCGGCGCAGCACGCCCGCCATCCAGTCGGCGAACGAGGCCGGGCCATTGCCCGCGCTAGCGCCCGCCGCCTGCGCGGGCCCGGGCGCGCCGGCGAGCTCGTTGGCCTTCAACAGCGAGCTCAGCGCGTCTAGCCCGGTCGCCGCCCCGAACTGCGTGCCCGAGCGGAGCACGTCGACCTCGACGTGATCGGGAAAGATCCGGAAGGACACGTTGATGGCCCCCGACGGCCCCGCCGCCTCGAGCAGCGCGCGGGAGACCGTCTCGCCCACCTCGCGATTGTCTTCCTCGGACAGCGGCGACTGTGCCAGGCAGCGCCGGACGAAGTCGCGGATGTCAGGAATCGACGAGGGCCGGGCGGGAAACGTCTGTGATACGACTACGACCGGAACGACCTCGATGCTGTCGCTGATCGCGTCGTCTGCCCTGTCCATCGCCTCTTTTCCCGGTTCTCCCTGGTCACCGTTAGATCACGCGGTCACCTTAGGTCATCAGGGTACTTGGGCGAAACGTTGCAAGCGAGTCCGGCGGCCGGACAGATATGTCCAACGCGCTGACGGTTGTGTCTTGTGCTCTGCGTCACAGCGGGAATACGCTGGTGCCACCGGCGCCGGGGCCGCAGGCCGCGGGCCGGGCTGGTGATCATGCGATGAGCGGTCAGCACGCCGGCGCGCACGGCCGGCAAGCATCGGGGCCGCGGCGAGAATGGGCTCGCCGCTCCCCTGGATACCGTCCGGCCCGGATCTGGCGGCCGTCCGCCGCCGCCAGCTCGGGCGTCCGAGCGAAGGGTGGCGTCCTATGACACACGCCAAAGAAGAGCCGGTCGTCCACATTCTCTGGATGAACGGAGGTCTCAGCTGCGACGGGGACTCGGTCGCGCTGACCGCCGCGACCCAGCCCAGCATCGAGGAGATCGTGCTCGGCGCGCTCCCGGGGCTGCCGAAGGTGGCCGTGCACTGGCCGCTGATCGACTTCGAGTGCGGCCCGGAGCAAGGCGCGGACAACTTCATCGAGTGGTGGCACAAGGCCGACCGCGGTGAGCTCGACCCGTTCGTCCTCGTCGTCGAGGGATCCATCCCGAACGAGGCGATCAAGCAAGAAGGCTACTGGTGCGGCTTCGGCAACAACCCCGCGACCGGCCAGCCCATGACCACCAGCGAATGGCTCGACCGCCTCGCGCCGAAGGCCACCGCGATCCTCGCGGTAGGCACCTGCGCCACCTACGGCGGCATCCACGCGATGGCCGGGAACCCGACCGGCGCCATGGGCGTCCCCGACTACCTCGGCTGGGAGTGGAAGTCCAAGGCGGGGCTGCCGATCGTCTGCGTGCCCGGCTGCCCGATCCACCCGGACAACCTGTCCGAGACGATCCTGTACCTGCTCTACCAGGTGGCGGGGCAGGCGCCGATGATCCCGCTCGACGAGGCGCTGCGGCCCCGCTGGCTGTTCGAGGCCACCGTGCACGAAGGCTGCGACCGCGCCGGCTACTACGAGCAGGGCCAGTTCGCCGCCGAATACGGCTCGCCCAGCTGCCTGGTCAAGCTCGGCTGCTGGGGACCGGTCGTCAAGTGCAACGTGCCCAAGCGCGGCTGGATCAACGGCGTCGGCGGCTGCCCGAACGTCGGCGGCATCTGCATCGCCTGCACGATGCCGGGGTTCCCCGACAAGTTCATGCCGTTCATGGACGAGCCGCCGGGTTCCCGGGTGTCGACAGCGGCTACCGGCATGTACGGCAGCGTCATCCGCACCCTCCGTGGCTTCACCGCCCGCACCGCGGACAAGGAACCCAAGTGGCGGGGGGCCAAGGGCAGCGACCTTCTCACCGGCTACCAGAAGACGTGGTGATCATCGATGACGACGACCAAAGGCGAACCAGAAGCCCAGGAGACCGGCCAGCTGACCGAGATGGTCTGGGACCCCATCACGCGGATCGTGGGCAGCCTGGGCATCTACACGAAGATCGACTTCGGCGCCAAGCGCGTCGCCGAATGCCACAGCACGTCGTCGATCTTCCGCGGCTACAGCATCTTCATGAAGGGCAAGGACCCGCGCGACGCGCACTTCATCACCAGCCGCATCTGCGGGATCTGCGGTGACAACCACGCGACCTGCTCGGTCTACAACCAGAACATGGCCTACGGCGTCCGCCCGCCGCACCTCGGCGAGTGGATCATCAACCTGGGCGAGGCCGCCGAGTACATGTTCGACCACAACATCTTCCAGGAGAACCTGGTCGGGGTCGACTTCTGCGAGAAGATGGTCGCCGAGACCAACCCGGGCGTCCTGGAGCGGGCCAACAGCACCGAGGCGCCGCACGCGGCCGAGCACGGCTACCGGACCATCGGCGACATCATGCGCTCCCTCAACCCGCTCGAGGGCGAGTTCTACCGCGAGGCCCTGCAGGTCAGCCGCAGCACGCGCGAGATGTTCTGCCTGATGGAAGGCCGTCACGTGCATCCGTCGACGCTGTACCCCGGCGGGGTCGGCACGGTCGCGACGGTCCAGCTCTTCACCGACTACCTCACCAGGCTGATGCGCTACGTGGAGTTCATGAAGCGCGTGGTGCCGATGCACGACGACCTGTTCGACTTCTTCTACGAGGCACTGCCCGGGTACGAGGAAGTCGGCAGGCGACGGGTGCTGCTCGGCTGCTGGGGCAGCCTGAACAACCCGGAGTACTGCGACTTCACCTACCGGAACATGGCCGACTGGGGCCGCAAGATGTTCGTCACGCCCGGTGTGGTGGTCGACGGCCAGCTGGTCACGACCAGCCTGGTCGACATCAACCTGGGCATCCGGATCCTGCTCGGCCACTCGTACTACGAGGACTGGGAGGACCAGGAAATGTTCGTCACCCACGACCCCCTCGGTAACCCGGTCGACCGTAGGCACCCCTGGAACCAGCACACGATCCCGCGGCCGGCCAAGCGCGACTTCGACGACAAGTACAGCTGGACGATGTCGCCCCGCTGGTTCGACGGGAAGGACTACCTGCCGCTGGACACCGGCGGCGGCCCGATCGCCCGGCTGTGGTCCACCGCGCTCGCGGGCTTCGTCGACAACGGGTACGTGAAGTCCACCGGACACAGCGTCCAGATCAACCTGCCCAGGACCGTGTCCCGGCCCGAGGTGACGTTCGAGTGGACCCCGCCGGTGGACAAGCAGGGCAAACCGCTGTCGAACGCGATCGAGCGGGACCGCGCCCGGACCTACTTCCAGGCGTACTCGGCCGCGTGCGCGCTGCACTTCGTCGAGCAGGCCCTGGCCGAGGTGCGGGCCGGGCGGACCAAGACGTGGGAGCCGTTCACCGTGCCCGACGACAGCATCAGCTGCGGCTTCACCGAAGCGGTCCGCGGTGTCCTCTCCCACCACATGGTGATCAGGGACGGGAAGATCGCGAACTACCACCCGTACCCGCCCACCCCGTGGAACGGCAGCGTCCGGGACAGCTACGGGACGCCGGGGCCCTACGAGGACGCCGTGCAGAACACGCCGATCTTCGAGGAGAACCCGCCGGAGAACTTCAAGGGCATCGACATCATGCGCGCGGTGCGCAGCTTCGACCCGTGCCTGCCCTGCGGCGTGCACATGTACCTGGGCGGCGGCAAGGTGCTGAAGACCCAGCACTCGCCCACCGGCATCACCCTGGCGATCTGACATGCCTGCTGCGGTGCCTGCCGAGGGCAACGACGCCCGAGCCGCCGGGGAACGGGTCGAAGCGCTGCTCGCCGAGCTGCGGGCGCGCTCCGGTCCGGAGGCGGCCGATGTCGCCGAGGAGCTGGTCACGTGCCTGGTCCGGCTCTACGGAGCCGGCCTGGCCGCCATTGTGGCGACGATCGGCGATGAGTCACGGCTGATGGCGCTGCTCATCGCCGACCCGCTGGTGGAGAGCCTGCTCCTCGTGCACGACCTGCATCCGCTCGATACCGCCGCCAGAATCAAGCGCGCCCTGGGCCGTCTCGGAACGGGCGCCGAGTTCCTCGGGGTTGACGAGGCGGGCGTGGTTCACGTCCGCCTCGCCAGCGGCTGCGGATCGACGACGGCGGTCGTGGAGCAGGCGGTCGCGGAGGCGGCGCCGGAGACGACCGGAGTCAGTTTCGCCCCGCGCGAGCCCGCGCTGCTGCAAATCACCCGCCGCCCGGCGGGAGCGGTATGACAACTATCCATAACGGCCCCGGCAGTCTCTCCGGCCACCGCGCTTCGGGCGAGAACGTCTCCCCGGTCGCGGCGGCCGGGCTGCGGCGCTTCGCCGCTCCGCCACGGCCACGGGCCGCGGCGGAAGAACGCTGTGAGCTGTGCGGCGAAAAGGTCGGCGACGGGCACCCGCACATGGTCGACCTGGAGCGCCGCTCGATCGCCTGCGCCTGCACGGCGTGCGCCCTGCTGTTCACCCGCCCGGGAGGCCGGTACCGCACCGTCCCGGACCGGGTCCGGCACGACCTGGTGAACCCGCTGACCGAGGCGGAATGGGCGGAGCTCGCCGTGCCGGTCGGGATCGCCTTCTTCTTCATCAACTCCGCGCTCGGCCGGGTGGTCGCCGGCTACCCGAGCCCGGCAGGGGTGACCGAGTGCGAGCTCGACCTGGCGGCGTGGGACCGGCTGGCCGCCGCGCATCCGCTGCTGGCCGCGCTCGAGCCGGACGTCGAGGCGATCCTCGTCGTGCGGGGGCAGCCTTATACCCCCGACAGCCAGCGCGCCCAGGTGTACCTGATCCCGATCGACACGTGCTACTCGCTGGCCGGGGCGCTGCGGCTGAACTGGCACGGCTTCGACGGCGGGACCGAGGTCCGGCGGATCCTCGGCGATCTGGTGACGGACCTGCGGCGACGCGCTCGCCAGATCTAGGGAGATCTAGATGGCGCAACTGACCTTTGCCTGCACGGAGGCTGTCGCGGAGCGGTACGCGGCGACGCCGACGCTGACCTTCAAGCTGACCATCACCGAGAGCACCGGCGTGCGGGTGCACGCCATCGCGCTGCGCTGTCAGATCCGCATCGAACCCCACCGCCGCAGGTACTCCGCGGTCGAGGCGGAGCGGCTGAACGACCTGTTCGGCGACACCTCCCGCTGGGCCGAGACGGTCAAGCCCATCCAGTTCGCCATGGTGTCCACGATGGTGCCCGGGTTCTCGTCGCTGACCGAGGTCGACCTCCCGGTACCGTGCACCTACGATCTCGAGGTCGCCTCGGCCCGCTACCTGCAGGGTCTCGACGACGGCACGATCCCGCTGGTGCTGCTGTTCAGCGGCACGGTGTTCCTCGACCAAGGGGACGGGTTCAGCGTGGAGCTGATCCCGTGGAGCTGCGAAGCCTCCTACCGGATGCCGGTCAGTGTCTGGCGCGACATGGTGGACGCGCATTTCCCGGGCAGCGCCTGGCTGCGCTGCAGCCGCGAGACGCTCGACGCGCTGTCGGCCTACAAGGCCACCCACGCCCTCCCGACATGGGACGCCACCCTCCGCGCGCTGCTGGGCGCCGCGTCGATGGCCGAGAAGCCATGAACGGCGACGGCGTCCGGCGGATCGCGGACGCGGTCCTCTACGAGGGCTACATCCTGTACCCGTACCGCGCCTCCGCCCAGAAGAACCGCAGCCGCTGGCAGTTCGGCGTGCTGATGCCGCCCGCGTACGCCGCCGCCGATCCCTACGAGCGGTCGATGACGCGGGCGGAATGCGTCTTCGAGCACGCCGGGCGGCCGTCGGTCGAGGTGACCGTCCGCTTCCTGCAGGTGCAGCGGCGGCGCGCCCTCGAGCCGGACCCGGCGGTCCCGCCGGTATGGGACGAGGCGGTCGAGCAGGAGGTCACGGTCGAGGCGGGCAGCCCGGACCTGTTCGAACAGGCCCAGGTCACCGACTTCGCGATACCGGGCGGCGAGGAGTCCGAGACGCTGTCCGGCGCCCGCGTATCCCGCCGCCGCGAGCTCCTGACCGGATCGGTGTCGGTGCGCGCCACCCGGCTGCCGGGTCCCTGGCAGGCGGCGCGGCTGACGGTCAGCGTGCACAACCAGACGCCCGCCGCGGTCGGCCCGGTGACCCGGGAGGAGGCGCTGCCCGCCGCGCTCGTGGCGGCGCACATGATCATCACCGTGTCCGGCGGCGCGTTCTTCTCCATGACCGACCCGCCCGAATGGGCCCAGCCGGAGGTCGGCGCCTGCGAGAACATCGGCTGCTGGCCGGTGCTCGCCGGGCCGCCCGGCGAGCGGCGGGTCATGCTGGCCTCGCCGATCATCCTGCCCGACCATCCGGAAGTCGCCCCGGAAAGCCCGGGCGAACTCTACGACGGCACCGAGATCGACGAGATCCTCACCCTGCGCACCCTCGCCCTCTCCGACGAGGAGAAGGACGAGGCCCGCGCGACCGACCCCCGCGCCGCCGCGCTCATCGACCGGGTCGACACGATGGACGCGCAGACCATGGGGCGGCTGCACGGCACCATCCGCTCCGCCAGGCCGTCCGCCCCGGATGATGCCCGCGTCCCCTGGTGGGACCCGGGGGCGGACGCCTCCGTGTCGCCCGGCACCGACGCCATCACCGTGGCGGGCCGCCGGATAGCGCGCGGCAGCAGGGTGACGCTCCGTCCCGGCACACGCCGCGCGGACGCCCAGGACATGTTCCTGGCCGGCCGGGCCGCGATCGTCGAGGCGGTGCTCTTCGACGTCGACGACACCGCGTATCTCGCTGTCTCGCTCGCCGACGCGCCCGACGCGGACCTCCAGGTCGCGCACGGCCGTTTCCTGTACTTCGCCCCGGACGAGGTGGAGCCGAGCGAGGCGGGAGCGGGCTCATGACCGGGCGGACGCTGGTCGCCGGAGTGGGCAACGTCTTCCTGCGCGACGACGCCTTCGGCGTCGAGGTGGTCAAGCTGCTGGCGCGGCGGCCGCCGGAAGACGGCGTGGAGATCGCCGACTTCGGGATCCGCGGCGTGCACCTGGTCTACGAGCTGTTGAACGGCTGCGACCTGTTCGTGCTCGTCGACGCCGCGCAGCGCGGCTACGAGCCGGGCACGGTCACCGTGCTCGAGGTCGACCCCGCGGACGCCGCCCCCGGCGGCATCATGGACGCGCACGACCTGACGCCCGACGCCATCTTCTCGATGCTCGCGTCGATGGGCGGTCACCCGGGCCGCAGCCTGGTGGTGGCGTGCGAGCCGGCCGACCTGAGCGCTGGCATGGGCCTGTCTGACCCGGTGCGGGCGGCGCTGCCGCACGCGGTCAGCGCAGTGGAAGACATTCTCGGACAAGAACAGCACAAGGAAGGTGGGCGACATGCTGGGCAGGCTCGTTAAGGCGGCGGTGCTAGCCGCGGTGCTCGCGCTGGTGATCGATTCGCTTCCGGACATCAAGCGGTACCTGGAACTCAGGGCGATGTAGCCGCCGTGGAAACTCTCATCGGATTCGCCGTGGGCTACTGGATCGGCACCAGACACGGCCGCAAGGGCCTGGAGGACGCGCTGGAGACCGCGCGCGAACTCTGGGCGTCACCGGCCGGGCAGCGCCTGGTCAGCGAGGGGGCATCCATCGTCCAGGGGGTGCTGCCGGTCGCGGACGCCGTCAGGAAGGGCCGCCGGAGCACCCGCGGCACCCTCATCAGCACCGTCGTCGACGAGATCCTCGAGCGCCGCTCCGCCCGCCAGACCGCCGCGGCCTGACCCTCAGCGCCCCACGTCCCCGCGGGCCTCGTCATGCCGATTGCGCAATCGACCCGCTCTAGCCTGGTCGATTGCGCAGTCGACCCGCGCTGTCTTTGGCGCGCCGCGGCGAAACGTTCTCGTTAGCGCTCCCATGGAGCGGGAGAGGTTACCGATTCCTTATGGGGCTACCTAAAAACTGTTATTTCGGCCGGTGCCGGTGCTACTTCTGATGTTAACGCACACATCCCAGCGCGAGTGCGGCAGGGGATCGAAGATGACAGCTGTATACGCGGGTGGCCGGGATGATCCCGGATCCAGTGGCCGGCGGCGAGCGGGCCGGGCGTTCCGCGGAGACGACGCGGAGAGAGGTCATCGCCGGCGGCACCGGCATTCCCGCCGGCCCCGGATGGTCCTGCTCGACTACCCCGACAGCGAGGGCGTGACCCGGGAACTCGTCATCGGCTATCCCCGGCGCCTGGTCACCGGCAAGCCTCTGCTGGCCCTCGGGATCTCGGCGGCGATTGGCCTGGCCGTCATCCTCGGCAGCCAGACCGTCTTGCGCTCCGGCGCGTCAGGGCCGGCCCCGGACATCCGCCTTCCGGTGGTCCCGTTCCCGTCGGTCTCCGCCAGCCCGGGCGCTGGCGCCAGGCGCGGTTCCGCGACGCTGGCAGGCACCAACTCGCCGCCGGCGACCGTCAGCTTGCGCGGGACCCAGCTGACGCCCAGCGTGGTGCCCGGGCAGGCCGTCGTGAGCACTCCCGCCGTGACCTCGAGCGCAACGGCGTCGTCGGCCGCCACGAGCGCGCAGCAGGCGGTCACCGTCACCTACCTCATCGTCGCCCAGGCGGACGGGGGCTTCCAGTTCGAGGGCGAGGTGCGGGTCGTCAACAACGGGTCGGCGCCGATCTCCGGCTGGCAGATCAGCGTCGCGCTGCCGCTTGACCGGATCACGGCCTTCGCGGGCGCCGACGGTTACATCAGCAATCACATCCTCCTGATGCAGCCCGGGCCCGGGTCCGGTCCTGTTGAGCCCGGCCAAGAGCTGAGCGTCTTCTTCGCCGCCGAGGGACCGGAGACGACGCCCCAGCTCTGCGCGTTCGACAACACCACCTGCGGATAGCCGCCGGATAGGCGGGTAGCAGGACAGCCCGCTGCCCGGGCAGGAATCCCCTGCCCGGGCAGCGGCCCAGGGATGGCTACGCCCGGCTGGCAGTCACGGCTGGCGGCTGGGAGTCGCGAGGTTCCGTTCGGGATAGTGATTGTTCAGCGGCGGCCGCGCGGGCTGGCAGGAAGGCCAGGGCGAGCACTGCCGCGCCCGCCGTCGCCAGCGCCGCGACGAGGGAGCCGCGGTGGATGCCGGTCATGAACGCCTGCTTGACGGCCTCGGCGGCGTCGGCCTGCAGGCTCGCCGGGAAGTGCGCCGCGGTGATGACGCCGGCGACCACCGACTGCCCGGCCGACCGCGCGACGGCGGCCGGAGCGCCCAGCCCGGTCAGGGCGGCCAGCACGTGGCTGCCGTAGGCCGAGTTCATGACCGAGCCGATGATCGCCACGCCGAGCGTGCCGCCGACCTCGCGGGTGGTGTCGTTGACGGCTGACCCGGCGCCTGCCTTGGCCGGGGGCAGCGCGCCAATGATCGCCTCGGTGGCCGGGCTGGTGGTGAACGCCAGGCCCGCCGCCATCAGCGCCATCGCGGTGACGATCGTGCCCCAGTAGGACGTGTCGATTTGGGTGGTGGCCGCGACCACGAAGCCCGCGCTCATCAGCGCCAGGCCGGACGCCACGATGACCTTGGTGCCGAACCGCTTCATCAGCATGATCGCGACGGGGGAGAAGGCCGCGGTGACGACCGCGAACGGCAGCGTGGCAAGCCCGGCGCGCAGCGGGTCGTAACCGCGGACGACCTGGAAGTACTGGGTGATCATGAAGATGAACCCGAACAGCCCGAAGAAAGCCAGCGCGATCGACACGCTCGCCGCGCTGAACCGGGCGTTGCGGAACAGCCGGACGTCGAGCATCGGGTCGGGACGGCGGGTCTGCGACCAGGCGAACACCGCGAGGATCGCGATGGCGCCGAGCAGCCCGCCGATCGTCGTCGCCGATTCCCAGCCGTGCTGGGGCGCTTCGATGATCGTCCAGGTCAGCAGCGTGATGCCGGCGGCGGACAGCAGCGCGCCGAGCGGGTCGAAGCGTCCCGCGCGCGGGTCGCGTGACTCCGGGAGCAGCAGGCGGCCGGCGATGAGCGCCAGCACCACCAGCGGGACGTTGACGTAGAAGACCGAACTCCAGGTGAAGTGCCGCAGCAGCACGCCGCCGGACACCGGCCCGATCGCGACGGCCATCCCGGAGACGGCGGACCAGATGCCGATCGCCGTGGCGCGCTCGCGCGGGACGGTGAACACGTTGTTGAGGATGGCCAGCGTGGCCGGGTAGATGAGCGCCGCGGCGATGCCCATGGCGGCCCGGGCGGCGATGAGCTCGCCGCTGGTCTGCGACAGCGCCGCGCCCACGGAGGTCAGGCCGAACAAGACCAGCCCCGCCTGCAGGAAGCGGCGCCGCCCGAGGCGGTCGCCGAGGTTGCCGCCGACGAGCAGGAGCCCGGCGAAGGCGAGCGTGTAGCCGTCGACCACCCACTGCAGGGCCTCGGTCGACGCGTGCAGGTCGCGGCTGATCGTCGGCAGCGCGACGTTGACGATCGTGTTGTCTACCACCACGAGCAGGACGCTCAGGCACAGCACGGCCAGGATCCACCAGCGGCGGTCGGTTCGGGTTTCCATCACAGCCTCCATCGCGATCTCGATGGCAATCTCTATAGAACGTTGTACTATAACTATGTAACGACGTTCTATAGTCTGTCAAGTGGCCCAGTCGGCGAGATGCGAGAAGATGGTCTGCATGAGTGAAACGGGCGCCGCGCCGGCGCGGCGGAGCCGGACTCCCAGCGCCGAGGTCGAGCGGGAACTGCTGGCGGCGGCCGAGGCGGTCCTGGTCAGGGACGGCCCAGGCGGGCTGACCGTCCGCGCCGTCGCCGCGGAGGCGGGCATCGCGCCGATGGGCGTCTACAACCGGCTCGGCGGCAAGGACGGCCTGGTCGACGCCCTCCTGATCAAGGGCTTCGACCGGCTGACCGCCGCGCTCGAGACCGGCGACGAGCCGGACATGACCGCCCGCCTGTACAACTGCGGCCTGCGGTACCGGAGGTTCGCGCTCGCCAACCCGCACTTCTACGCGATCATGTTCGAGGACGCCATCTCGCACGAACGCGATTCCGAGGAGGTCACGGAGCACGCGCGCGCGGCTTTCGGGGCGCTCGTCCGGAACGTGGAACTGGCGTCCGCGGCCGGGGTGATCTCCGTCGCGGACCCGTTCGAGGCGGCGCAGCAGATCTGGAGCAGCGTGCACGGCGCGGTGGCGCTCGAACTCAAGGGCCTCGTGCTCACCCCCGACCCGGAAGCCACCTACCGGGCGCTCCTGGACATGGTCATCCGCGGCTTCGCGGCCCCCGCGGTGGCCCATGACTGACGCGGTCATCCGGATGGCCGGCTCCGCCGACGCGCCCGCCGACACGCTGCTGCTGCACCGCCGGGACTGATCAAGACATTCATCCCGAACGGGCCGCACTGACTCCCGCAGCGGACATGACTGATGCCGGCGGACCGGGGGACGCTGGCTCATATATAACTGGAAGGTAACGGTCCGATCGTGCGCTAGCGACCGTCCGGTGTCCTCCAGCGGCTCGCCGCCACACGGCGGGCTAGCCGAGGGCTCGCTGCTGGATGCTTTCCAGTACCTCGCTCAGCGGCGCCGCGCCGCCCGCTGACCGCAGCGCCGCTAGCGTGTCCGGTTCGAGTTCGGCGTCCAGCTGGGCGATCAGCTCGTCATACTCGATCCGGTCGTCCGCGCTGTGTGTCACGCCGACCTCCGCGCGCAGGGTTTCCGCGTGGCCGAGCAGCCACGCGGCCGCGGGCGCGTCTCCCCGCCTGGCCTCCGACCAGGCGATGTTCTCCAGCGACCGGGCCAGGCCCGTGTGATCGCCTGACTCCGCGCGCAGGGCGGCCGCACGCTGGTGGAGCCCGATGGCCTCGCCGTGCCGTCCCAGCCGGCCCGCGATCAGGGCGAGGGTGGTGAGCGAGCGGGCGGTGCCATCCGCCTCGCCCATAGCCTCGAACGCCTGGAGGCTCATCCGGGCGTAATGCTCGGCGCGCGCGTACTGGCTGCTCGTGCGCAGCGCGTGCGCGAGGTTACCGAGCGCGCGGGCCACGCCCCACTGGTCGTTCAGCTCGGTGAAGCACTCCAGGCTCGCCTCGAAGTGGGAGACCGCGGCCGCCGTGTCGCCCCTGTCGAGCTCGATGGCGCCCATGTTGTTGAGCACGGCCGCGACGCCGGCGCGGTCGGCGGCCCGCGTGAACAGCACCTGCGCCTGCCGGTGGTATGCCATCGCCGCGTCCAGGTCACCCTGGTCACGGGCCAGGTTGCCGGCCGCCTTGACAGCGCGTCCCCGGACGGCGGGCGAGTCCGGCGGGTCCAGCTCCAGGGTCCGCCGCAGCCACTGCCGTCCCTCCTCGAAATGCCCGTTGATCTCCCAGTACCGCCACAGCGCGCCCGCTAGGCGGTGCGCGGCGTCCGGCCGGCGTCCGGCGATCGCGTACTCGAGCGCAGCGGCCAGGTTCGCGTGCTCGTCCGCCAGCATCCGCAGCCACGACTGCTGGCCGGCGCCGGCAAGACCGGCCTCGGCCGCCTCCGCCATGCCGAGACACCAGCGCAGGTGGCGCGCCGCGACCGCGTCGTCATCCCCGTCGGCGCGCAGCCTGTCGGCCGCGTATTCGCGGATGATGACGGGCAGGGTGAAACGAGTCGCGGCCGGCCGGGGGACGCGCCAGACAAGGCTGTTGTCGATAAGCGTGGCGAGCGCGTCCAGTGTCTCGGCTTCGTCCCCGGCGCCGCAGACCGCGATCAGGCCGTCGAGCGTCCAGCCGCCGGCGAACACCGACAGCCGCGGGAAGAGCGCCGCCGCGGGCGCGTCGAGCAGCCGGTAGCTCCAGTCCAGCGTCGCCCGCAGCGTCCGGTGCCGGTCATCGGAGTCGCGGGCGCCTCTCGACAGCAGGCCGGGACGGCTGCCGAGCCTTTCCAGCAGCGCGGCGGGGGAGAGGACCTTCATCCGTGCCGCCGCGAGCTCCAGCGCGAGCGGCAGCCCGTCGAGCCGCCGGCAGATCTCCGCCACCGCCGGCGCGGAATCCTCGTCCAGCTCCCAGCCGGCCAGCACGGACTCCGCGCGCTGGGCGAACAACTCGACGGACGGGCAGCGGACGAGATCGGCGGGCCCGCTGACACCAGCGTCCGGCAACGGCAGGGGGGCCAGCGGCTGTTCGTGCTCGCCGTGAATCCGCAGCACGCACCGGCTGGTCACCAGGAACTTGACGTCCGGGCACACGCGCAGCAGCATGGCGATCGCGCCGGCCGCCTCGACGACCTGCTCGAAGTTGTCGACAAGCACGAGGGCCCGCAGCTCACCAAGCCTGGCCGCCACTTGCTCCGCCATCGGTTCCGGCCCAGGAACGCGGATGCCGACCGCGTGCGCGATGCTCGTCATCACGAGCTGGCTGTCGCGGACGGCGGTCAGGTCCACGAAGAACACGCCGTCGGGGAACTCCGCCGTCAGCTGGCGGGCGATCTCCAGCGCGGCGCGCGTCTTGCCGACACCCCCGAGCCCGGTCAGCGTCACGAGCCGCACATCGGGCCGCCGCAGGCGGCCGCACGCCGCCTGGACGTCGCGGTCGCGGCCCACCAGCGAGGTCGCGGCGGCCGGCAGCCTCCCGGCCGCCTCACCCGTCCCGCCCGCCTCCGCCGTATCGGCCGGGACCTGGCCGCGGGCGGTTGCCTCGAACAGCTCGCGCATCGTCCCGGACAGGCCCAGCGCGTCAGCGATCAGCCGGGCGGTGTCTTTGCGGGCTGTCCGGTTGATCCCCCGTTCCAGGTCGCTCACCGATCGCGGGCTGATCCCGGCAGCCTCGGCCAGCTCCTCCTGGGTCAGCCCGGCGGTAGCCCGTAGCCGTTTGAGCAGCTGCGCGAGGGTCGCGCCTTCCACGAGAAAAGCATAAGCCGCACTCCCCAGGCGAGCCCATAGGCCGGCAACGCGGGCCCGGGGCCGGCGCCGCCTCAGCAGTTGTCGGCCTGCAGCCGGAGCGACACCGGCTGGTTCGTGCCGTAGCTCGTCCCGGCGCCCGGTGCCTCGCTCACCACGTCCCCGGTCCGCGACGAGCCATAGCAGCCGTACAGGTACGGGATGTTCGTGAAGCCCTCCTGCTTGAGGGTGTAGGCGGCGTCCGACAGGTCCATCCCGATGACATCGGGCACCGTCGCGCAGTTGTCCGCCTCCAGGTACAGCTGGACCGGCGCGGTCAGCGCGATGGTGGCGCCCGTCCCGGGATCCTGCTGGACGACGTCCCCGGTGTCAGGAGAGCCGTAGCAGTTGTACACGTACGGGATGTTGCCGAAGCCGCGGGCCTTGAGGGCGGAACTCGCCGCCGACAGCGTAGTCCCCACGACATCGGGCACCACGCCGGTGGAAGGCGGCGGCGGCGCGCTGCTGCGGGCAGGCTGGGGCGCTGCGCTGTGGGCGGGCGCCGGCGCGCTCGACGCGGCCGGCCCCGCGGGCGGCGCGCCCCCGCTCGGAGCGCCGCCCGCGGTGACCGGCGAGACAGCCGGGGCCGAACGCGCCGCGGCGGTCCGGGCGGGATGATGCGCGGCGGAGGACTTGGCCTTGCGTGACTTGGTGCGCGACACGGTGACAGCGGTCTTGCGTGACGCCGTGGCCTTCCGGGATCCCTCAGTTCCCCGGGCCGCCCCGTCCGCGCGCACGGCGGCCACCGGGTGCGTCAGCGGACCGGCGGCCGGATGCTCCGGCCCCGCGCCGCTGAGCGCGAAGCCCGTGACGGCCGCCGCCACGGTCACCGCGGCGGCCGCGGCCAGCCACGCGGGCCGCCGCCACGTTCCGCGCGGCGCGCGATCCGGCACCGCGGCATCGCCGGCGGCCCGCGCGACGGATTCGGTCGCGGGCCAGCCCCAAGCCGCGCTCTCGGCATGGGACGGCGGAACGTACCGGCCGAGCGTGGCGGTGACCGGCGCCGGCAGCCAGTTGACCGCGCCCTGCCCGTCGCCGGAACCGCCGAGCTCGGCGAGCAGTCCGGCGGTGGTCGGCCGCGCGGCGGGCTCCTTGGCCAGGCAGCGCGCCACCACGTCCCGCACCCGCGGCGGCAGGCCGGCGAGGTCCGGTTCGTGGTTGACCACCCGGTAGATCAGCGCCGGCGTCGGCCCGCTGCCGAACGGCCCCTCGCCCGTGGCCGCGAACGCCAGGACCGCGCCGAGGCTGAACACGTCGCTCGGCGGCCCGACGACCTTGCCGTCGGCCTGCTCCGGTGACATGAACCCGGGTGAGCCCACGACCGTCCCGGCCTGGGTCAGCATGGTCGTCTCCATGGCCCGGGAGATCCCGAAGTCGATGACCCGCGGCCCGTCGTGCGCGAGCAGGACGTTCGCGGGCTTCAGGTCCCGGTGCACCACGCCGGCCGCGTGGATCACGCCGAGCCCCTCGGCCAGCCCCGCGGCCAGGGCGAGCACCGAGGACTCGGGCAGCGGGCCGTGCTCGGTCACGGCCTCGCTCAGCGACGGCCCGGCCACGTAGGCGGTGGCGAGCCACGGCACCGCCGCGTCCGCGTCGGCGTCCACCACGAGCGCCGTGCACAGCCCGCTGACGTTCCGCGCGGCCGCTACCTCGCGGGCGAACCGCACGCGGAAGCCGGGCTCGCCGGCCAGTTCCGGGCGGATGACCTTGACGGCCACCAGGCGTCCGCCGGGCGACTTGCCCAGGAACACCTGGCCCATCCCGCCCGTGCCCAGCCTGCCGAGCAGGCGGTAGGGTCCGATCGTCGCCGGGTCGTCCGGCCGCAGTTCCGTGACCATGGCGCTCACCTCATTGGCCTCGAGTTCTCAGCTCCCACGATGCGAGGGCCAGGGCCGGATCACCACACAGGTACGCCCACAGGAACCTCACAGGATCGGCGCCGCCCGCTCCGGCAAGGCGGGTGGACGGCGGGCAGGCGCCACCTTCCGTTCGGAAATATGATCTTGTGCCATGTCAGCCGAGGCGGACCTGCTGCTGGTCAACGCGAACGTCACGACGATGGACCCGGTCCGGCCGAAAGCGAGCGCGGTCGCGGTCAGCGGGGGCCGCATCGCCGGCGTGTACGACGGCGACCCCGGCGTCACGGCGCGAAACGTGCTCGACCTCAAGGGCGCCGCGCTGCTGCCGGGTTTCCACGACGCGCACAACCACATGATCGGCTTCGGGCTCACGCTCACCGAGGCCGACCTGCGCGTCACCAGCCTCGGCGAGCTGTACGCGCGGGTCGAGGCCCAGGCGAAGACCACGCCCGACGGCGGGTGGGTGGTCGGCTCCGGCTACGACCAGACCAAGACCGGCGGCCACCCGCACCGCGACGTCCTCGACAAGATCGCGGCCGGCAGGCGGGTCTGGCTCAAGCACACCTCCGGGCACATGTGCGTGGTCAACAGCCTAGTCCTCGCCGACCTCGGCATCGGCGGCGACCCGCCCGCCATCGACGGCGGCCGGGTCGCGACCGACGAGAGCGGCCGCCCGACCGGGCTGATGGAGGAGCGCGCCCAGGAGCTGGTCGGCCGGCTGACCCGCCCGTACCCGCTCGCGACGCTGGCCGACGCGGTGGCGCGAGCCGCCGGGCAGTACGTCCGCGAGGGCATCACCAGCGTTACCGAGGCGGGCATCGGCGGCGGCTGGATCGGCCACAGCCCGGTCGAGCTTGACGCCTACCAGACCGCCCGCGAGCAGGGCAGGCTGCCCGTCCGCGTGGAGCTGATGGTCGCCAGCGACGTGCTGCACGAGGTCGGCGCGCACCCCGCCGACGGGATCGAGCGCGGCCTCGACCTGGGGCTGCGCACCGGGTTCGGGGACGACTGGCTGCGCCTTGGGCCGATGAAGATCTTCACCGACGGCTCGCTGGTCGGCCGCACCGCCGCGATGTCCGCCCCCTACGAGGGCCAGCCGGACAACAGCGGCTACCTGCAGGCGGACGCCGCCGAGCTGACCGCGGCGATCGTGGCCGCGCACCGCGCCGGGTGGCGGGTCGCCGCGCACGCGATCGGCGACCGCGCCATCGACCTGGCGCTGGACGCCTTCGCCGCCGCGGCGGCGAAGTATCCGCGGCAAGACCCGCGCCACCGCATCGAGCACTTCGCCGCTTCCCGTCCCGATCAGGTGTTGATAGCTTCCGAACGGAAGGTGGTGGCTGTCCCCCAGGGACGCTTCGCCACCGAGCTGGGCGACGGGATGATGGCGGCCGTCGGCCCTGGGCGGACGTCATGGCTCTACCGGCAGCGGTCGCTGCTTGAGGCCGGCCTGGTGCTGCCCGGGAGCTCGGACCGCCCGGTCGCGGCCGGCGCGCCGCTGCTTGGCATCCACGACATGGTCAACCGCCGGGCCGCCTCCGGCGCCCCGTTCAACGCCGCCGAGGCGGTCACCGCGGCGCAGGCCCTGCGCGCCTACACCTACGGCTCCGCCTACGCCAGCAAGGCCGAACACGTCAAGGGCTCCATCACGCCGGGAAAGCTCGCCGACCTGGTCGTCTTGTCCGAAGACCCCGCCGCCGTCAGCCCGGACCGCATCGCCGGCCTGGAAGTCTGCTACACAATCACCGGCGGCGAGATCGTCTACTCGGCTCAGGCATTATTAACGGATGCCATTGTTCGCGTTTGAGGGTCATGAGCCGCGGGTCAGCCCCAGGGCGTGGATCGCGCCGACCGCCACCCTGGTGGGGGACGTGCTCGTGGAGGACGAGGCGTCCGTCTGGTACGGGGCGGTGCTGCGGGCCGACTTCGGGCCGATCATCGTCCGGCGGGGAGCGAATATCCAGGACGGTTCGGTCCTGCACGGGGGAGATGACCCGGTGACCGAGGTGGGGGAGGGCGCGACGATCGGGCATCTGTGCATGGTGCACGGGTGCGTCATCGGCGCCGAGGCGCTGATCGGCAACGGCGCGACCGTGCTCGACGGCGCGGTGGTCGGCAGCCGTGCCCTGGTCGCGGCGGGCGCCACGGTCCCGCCAGGAATGGCGGTCCCGGACGGCATGCTCGCGGCGGGGGTCCCCGCCCGCGTCGTGGGGGAGCTGACCGCCGGCGCGAAGCGATGGGTGGAAGGGAACCCCGAGGCCTACCGTGACCTGGCGCGGCGGCACGCCGCCAGCGTGCGGCCGGTCACCGGCGTGCGGCCGGTCACCGGCGTGCGGCCGGTCACCGGCGTGCGGCCGGTCACCGGCGTGCGGCCGGTCACCGGCGTGCGGCCGGTCACCGGCGTGCGGCCGGTCACCGGCGTGCGGCCGGTCACCGGCGAACGGGTGGAGCCGTTACCCGTGCCTCCCGGGGCGGGGGCGCGGGTAACGGCACCCGCCGGACGCGGAACAACCGTCCGGCTAGCGGGGCGTCATTCGCCGTGACAGTGCCCGGACGGGGCGGGCACGTCCAGCGTGGGGTTGCGGTCGAAGAACCCGGTGGGCTTGAGCATGAAACCGGTCCGGGTGACCGGCATCACCGGCCAGTCCTCGAGCCTGGGGACGTGCGTCGGCCCGAACGTGTGCCACACGACGATGTCCTGGCCGTCGATGTCGCGGTCGGCGGCGGTGTAGGCGGGCAGCCCGCCGCCGCCGGGGCTCTGGTTCACGAAGTCGCCGGCCGGGTAGCGCTCCGCCGGGTCATAGCGCGTCACCCATAGCGCCCGGGTCGCGAACCCGGCCCGCGCGGCCAGCGGCGAGGACGGGTCGGCCAGCAAGGCCGGCGCGGCCTCCGGGTACAGCGTGTACGCGACCGGCTTGCCGAACCGGTTGACCGATTCCGTGTTGATCACCCGCCACACGCGTCCCCGGGAGGCGTCCGCGGGCCGCGCCGCGGCCGACTCGGACGGCAGGCGCGTCACCCGGGTCGTGATCGCGTTGCCATACGGGTTGTCCGGGCCGATCGAAGCGCCGGTCACGTCGACCTCCTCGACCGCGTTGGCCAGGCCGTCCACGGACATGTCGAGCCGCGCGCTGAACAGGTGCTGGTGGAACGGCGCGCCGAGGCCGGGGGCGACCTCGGTCGAGTGCGGGTGGTCGCCGCCGGGATGGGCCGCGGTGAACACCACCCCGGTCATCCTGACCTCGCACTCGATCGTGCCGTCCAGGTAGAAATACCAGTAGAAGCCGTAGTCGTAGTTGCCGACGGTGGTGAAGTACGACACGACGAGCCGGCGCTGCCGCCGGGACTGCGCCGACCCGTTGAAGATGTCGGTGTGCTTCCACAGGATGCCGAAGTCTTCCTCGTGGACGCAGATGGCGTTGCGCACCTCGCGGGGCTCGCCGGTCTCCCCGGTGAGCACCGCGTCCAGGTAGGTGATCTCGCCGAGGCAGTCGCAGCCGAGCTCGAGCGAGTTGACCCACTTGCCGACCAGGTACTCCCCGGTGTCGAAGTACGCCTGCCAGTAGCGGAACCGCGGGTCGCCGTACGGCACCACCATCTCAGGCACCGAAGCCCGGTAGATCACCGGCCGCCCGTTCAGCTGGATCTGGTGCAGGGTCAGCCCCTCGCGGGCGTCGAACCCCACCCGCAGCGACCAGCCCTGCCAGCGCAGCAGGCTGCCCTCCACCGTGAAGCTGGGCCCTTCCGGCTGCGTGATCTCGATCGGCTTCAGCGTCGTGCGCTCCGGCCCGCGCACGGCCGGGTCGTCGTAGTCGCCGGACTCGGCCGGCACCGGCAGCGTGAACTCGTCGGTGACCCGCAGGACCCTCTTCTCGATCAGGTCCACGTGCGCGGTGACGCCGTTGATGGGGTGCGCCCAGGCCAGGTCGTGGCCGGCGGCCTGCAGGAAGGCGAGCACGCGCACCATCCGCCGCTGG
Source organism: uncultured Actinomycetota bacterium (assembly GCA_963771985.1). Taxonomy (GTDB): domain Bacteria; phylum Actinomycetota; class Actinomycetes; order Streptosporangiales; family Streptosporangiaceae; genus Trebonia. Next base: position 354,757 of record CAVYVO010000003.1, read on the forward strand.
TCGTCCTCGGCCGGCGCCCGGTACGCGCCGGCCGTGATCGGGGCGATCCGGATCTTGCTCATGTCGGTCAGCCCGCGCCGCGCCAGCGCCGCCCGCCAGTCCGGGTCGGCGGCCATGATCTCCTCGACTCTGGTGTACTCGGAGTCGACGATCGGCAGCTGGCCTTCCGCCGCGGTGTCCACCGTGCGCGCGCTGACCACGGTGCCCTGGGTGAGCGACACCACGACGTCGGTGGACTCGCCGTTCTTCAGGTTGATCAGGAAGGCGCGCAGCCGCCGGTCGGCGGGCGCGCCGCCCAGCACCTCGTCCTTGGACGGTTCCGCCAGCCCGTAGTAGGCGAACCTGACCGGCTCCGCGAGCAGCCCGGCGGCCGCCATGATCTCTCTGCCCGCCAGGTATTCGCTGGCGGCGGCCGGGTCGAGCGGATGCGGGCTGCCGGTCATGGAAACTCCTTACTCGTCGGCGACGATCGAGCCGACCCGCTCGCCCAGCCCGGTATCGCGCTTGGTCAGCCATATGGCGTAGATGACGGCCACCACGATGACACCGAGGGCGGCGTACGGGAACCAGTTCAACGGCTGAGGCTGGCCGGGCTTGCACAGGTAGTAGACCGGGACGGCGACGGCGGCCATGCCGAGCACCGGCAGCACGACGTGCTTGACCACGTTGAACTCGGTCGGCCGGTACTTCCGGTAGTAGAACGGCAGCGCCAGGTTGGCCAGGAAGTACACGACCAGGATCAAGATCGTGCCCATCGTGCCCGAGTCGTCGAAATAGTTCAGCGGGGACAGGCTGTTGGTGCTGCCCCCGATCAGGTGGCCAAGCGCCCAGATCGCGACGATCGCGCTGCCGACCACGATGAAGGTGAAGATGGCGTTGACCGGCGTCCGCCTGGTCGGGTGCACCCGGCCGATCCAGCGCGGCAGCAGTCCCTCGCGGCCGGCGTTGAAGATCAGCCGGCACTGCGAGTTCACCGCGGAGATGAGCACGCCCAGGGTGGAGGTCAGGCCCGCCAGATAGGCAATGAAGGCCAGGAAGGGTCCGATGCTGTGCGCGACGGTGATGAACGGGATGAGCGGGGCGGCGAGCGCCGTGCCGTTGTAGTGGAACCCGGTGACCGTGGCGTAGGCGAGCAGGATGTACGTGACGACCATCAGCGCGATGGACAGGAACACCGCCCGGGGCACGTTGCGCCGCGGGTTGCGCGTCTCCTCGGCCAGCGCCGCTGAGTTCTCCCAGCCGATGAACAGGTACACCGCCAGCGGGAAGCCGGCCGCCAGGCCGCTGAAGCCGTTCGTGATGTTGTGCGGGACGAAGGGCGCGCCGGACAGGTGCCCGCCGTTCTTGATCAGCGCGGCGACCGACACGACGAGCAGCACCAGCATCTCGAAGCCGAAGAAGAAGCCGGCCAGCTTGGTGGACACGGCCACGCCGCGGATCATCATGACGACTGCGCCCGCCGTCATCAGGATCGAGAAGACGATCCACGGGACATTCCAGCCCAGGTAGAAGTTCAGCATGATTGACAGGAACCCGCCGCAGATGACCAGCACCGACGAGATCGCGATGATGTAGCCGGCCCCGCACAGCAGCGCGGTGGTCACCGCGCTTGTGCCGCCGAACGTCTTGCCGACGAAGGTGATGAACCCGCCGGTGGACGGATGCGCGCGGGAGAACTGCGACAGCGTGTTGCCGAGCAGCGCGATGGCGACGCCGGCCGCGATGATCGTCAGCGGCGCGGCGATGCCCGCCGTGACCACGATAAAGCCGAAGCTGAAGTAGAAGCTGTACGCCGGGCCGATGTTCGCCATCGTCGAGGCGGAGATGTCGACAAGCCTGAGCGCGCCGCGATGCAGTCGCTCCGGTGCTTCAGGTGCTTTGGTTTCCGAGAACGGAACAGATGCCGCTTCGCTCATAGCGCCCCTCCCGGTGTGCTCACATCCGGTGCGCCCGTCGTCGTTGGCAAGCGCTTTCCGGTTGCAGCGAAAATATCGAATGCAAGGCCGGGCGCGCAAGAGTCCGGCGCGGTGCGGCTGGTCAGCGGGCCGCCGGCGGGTGCGGGAGCGTGCTGTCCCGCAGCACGACCTCGCCGGGCACCGGGACGACGCGCGGCTGGGGCGGCGCGTCGCCGTCGAGCACGAGGCGGGCGGCGATCTCGCCGAGCCGCTTGAGCGGCAGCCGCACCGTGGTGAGCGGCGGGTAGACGTCGCGCAGGGTCGGGATGTCGTCGAACCCGGCCAGCGCGATGTCCCCGGGGACGTCCAGGCCCGCGGCCCGCAGCCGGGCCAGCGCGCCGACCGCCATGATGTCGCTCACCGCGAACACGCAGTCGGGCAGCGGCTCGCCCGCGGCGAGGATCTCGCTCATCGCCTGGTAGCCGCCGTCCCTGGACAGGTCGCCGTGCGCGACCCGCGCCGCGTCCAGCGGGACCGACCAGGCCCGCAGCCCCGCCCGGAACCCCTCGGTCCGGTCCCGCCCGGTCAGCAGCGAGCGCGGGCCGGCGAGGACGGCGAACCTGCGGTGCCCCTGCGCGGCCAGCGCCCTGGCCAGCGCGTCCGCGCCCGCTTTGTTCTCCGGCAGCACCGTGTCCACGCCGAGCATGTCCTGGCCGATGCAGGCGGCCCGCCCGCCGGACCGGGTGAACGCGGCGAGCTCCGCGCGCAGCGCCTCCCTGGCCGCCGTATTGTCCGACCTGCTGCCGACCAGGACGACCGCCCGGGCCCGCTGCGCGCGCATCAGCGCGACGTACTCGCGCTCGGCCTCCTCGTGCGCGGCGGTGCTCGACATGCACACCAGGAGCCGGCCGGCGTCGGCGACCTCGATGAGCCCGGCCGCGATCGAGGAGAAGTACGGATCCGAGATGTCCCGCAGCGCCATGCCGATCATCGTGCTCTGCCCGGTGGCCACGGCCCTGGCCTGCAGGTTCGCGGTGTAGCCGAGGTCTGTCATCGCCTTGTTGACCCGGTCCGCCAGCGTCTTGCCGACCCGGCGCGAGCCGTCGTTCACCACGCGGGACGCGGTGGTCAGCGACACGCCCGCCCGGTCGGCGACGTCCTGCAGCGTCACGCGCTGCTGTGCGGGACGCACGTCCGTCACGCAGCCCTCCTTGTCGCTTGACCCCCCGTAGCGCCAAGCTTATTCTCGGGAAAGCCCTTTCCCAAGACTATCTCCGGGAGGCTCGGCCATGGCGCGCAAGGTCATCCATGTCGCTCTGAACGGAGTCACCGGCCGGATGGGATACCGCCAGCACCTGGTCAGGTCGCTGCTCGCGATCCGGGAGCAGGGCGGCGTCCCGCTCGACGACGGGACGGCGCTGTACCCCGAGCCGGTCCTGGTCGGCCGCAGCGAGGAGCGGCTGCGGGCGATCGCCGAGCGGCACGGCCTCACCCGGTGGACCACGAGCCTGGAGGAGGTGCTGGCCGACCCGGAGGTGGACGTCTACTTCGACACGCAGGTCACCAGCGCCCGGGAGACCGCGGTGGCGCGGGCCATCGAGGCCGGCAAGCACGTCTACACGGAAAAGCCCGTCGCCCGCTCCGCCGCGGCCGCCTTCGGCCTCGCCGCGGCGGCGAAGGCCGCGGGCATCACGCACGGCGTCGTCCAGGACAAGCTGTTCCTGCCCGGCATGATCAAGCTGCGCAGGCTGGTCCGCGAGGGCTTCTTCGGCCGGGTGCTGTCGGTCCGCCTCGAGTTCGGCTACTGGGTGTTCGAGGGGGACGGGATACCCGCGCAGCGTCCCTCGTGGAACTACCGCGCGGAAGACGGCGGCGGCATCGTGCTCGACATGTTCCCGCACTGGCAGTACCTGCTCGAGGACCTGTTCGGCCCGGTCAGCGCGGTCTACGCGCGACGGGCGATCCACCTGCCGAGGCGGTGGGACGAGTCGGGGGAGCCGTACGACGTGACGGCCGACGACGCCGCGTACGCGGTCCTGGAGCTGGCCAGCGGCGCGGTCGCGTCGGTGAACTCCTCGTGGGCGGTCCGCGTCAACCGCCGCGAGCTGCTCGAGCTGCAGGTGGACGGGACGCAGGGGAGCGCGGTGGCGGGCCTGCGGGAGTGCGCCATCCAGCACAAGGTGTCCACTCCGATGCCGGTGTGGAACCCCGACCTGCCCGACCCGCTTGATTACCAGGCGATGTGGACCGACGTGCCGGACAACACGAGCTTCGACAACGGGTTCAAGACCCAGTGGGAGCTGTTCCTGGCGGCCGCCGCGCGGGGCAGGCCTTTTCAATGGGACCTGTTCGCCGGCGCCCGCGGCGTCCAGCTCGCCGAGCTCGCGATCCGCTCCTGCGACGAGGGCCGCCGCGTCGAGGTCCCCTCGTGACCGCACGGATCTCGCTGCCCGGCCGCGCCGAGCCGCTGGAGATCGCCGCGCCGTCCTGGGCGCCCGGCTACCCGCCCCCTATCTCGCGGCGCGTCTACGCCGCCGCCCATGTCGCCTCCGTCGACAGCGGCGACATGATCGACTGGGAAGCCACCCTGCGCTTCCGCGACTACCTGTGGGCCCACGGCTTCGGGGTCGCGGAGGCGATGGACACCGCGCAGCGCGGCATGGGGCTGTCCTGGGGGCTGGCGCGGGAGCTGATCGCCAGCTCGGCGGAGCGCGCGGCCACCCGGCGCGCCGCGGGCCGCTACGCGGTTATCGCGTGCGGCGCCGGCACCGACCATCTCACCGACGGCAAGAGCTACTCCATCGCGCAGATCGCCGGCGCCTACACGGCGCAGCTGGAGTTCGTGCAGTCCACCGGCGCCGGCGTGATCCTGATGGCGAGCCGCGCGCTCGCGGCGGCCGCCCGTGGCCCCCGCGACTACCTGGAGGTCTACGGCGCGCTGCTGAAGCAGGCGAGCCAGCCGGTGATCCTGCACTGGCTCGGCGAGGCGTTCGACCCGGCGCTGCGCGGCTACTGGGGCGGCGGCGACTTCGAGACCGCGGCGGCGACCGTGCTCGACCTGATCAACGCGGCGGGGGACAAGGTCGACGGCATCAAGCTATCCGTGCTCGAACGCCGGCAAGGAGGTCGCGCTGCGCCGCCGGCTCCCGGCCGGCGTCAGGCTCTATACCGGCGACGACTTCGGCTACGCGAACCTGATCAGGGGCGACGATGAGGGGCACAGCGACGCGCTGCTCGGCACGTTCGCCGCGATCACCGCGCCCGCCGCCGCGGCGCTGCGCGCACTCGACGCGGGCGACCTGGCCGGGTACGACGCCGCGATGAGCCCGACGATCCCGCTCAGCCGCCTGATCTTCGCGGCGCCGACGTACTACTACAAGGCCGGCGTGGCGTTCCTGGCCTGGGTGAACGGCCTGCAGCCGCGCTTTTCGATGCTTGACGGCCTCGAATGGCGGCGGCCCGCCGGTCACCTGATCCAGGTGTTCGAGCTGGCGGCGGCCGCCGGGGCGCTGCGTGATCCGGAGCTAGCCGTCGCCCGCATGACGGAGTTCCTCAAGGCACGCGCGTGACGGGGACGGACCGCCTGTCGCTGAACCAGGCGACGGTCAGCAAGCTCGGCCTGCCCGCGGCCGTCGGCCTCTGCGTCCGGCATGAGATCCCCGCGATCGGCCTGTGGCGCGAGCACGTCGCCGAAACCGGCCTGGCCGCGGCCGTCAAGACGGTCCGCGCGTCCGGGCTGCACGTGTCCAGCCTGTGCCGCGGCGGTTTCTTCACACACGCCGACGCCGACGCCCGCGCCGGCGCGATCGCGGACAACAAGGCGGCGATCACCGAGGCAGCCGAGCTCGGCGCCGGCACGCTCGTCCTCGTCTCCGGCGGCCTTGTCCCCGGCAGCAAGGACCTGCCGCTGGCGCGTCGCATGATCGCCGACGCGATCGGCGAGCTGGTCCCGGTCGCCCAGGGCAGCGGCGTGCGGCTCGCCATCGAGGCGCTGCACCCGATGTTCGCCGCCGACCGCTGCGTGATCACGCGCCTCGCCGAGGCCGTCGACCTGGCCGTCCAGTTCCCTGCCGACGCCGTCGGCGTGGTGGTGGACACCTACCACGTCTGGTGGGACGCGACACTGCTGGCCGACATCGCCCGCGCGGGGGAGCGGATCGCCAGCTACCAGGTCTGCGACTGGATCCTGCCGCTCCCCGCCGCCACCCTCCTCGGCCGCGGCCACGTCGGCGACGGCCACATCGACTTCCCGCCGATCACCGCCGCCGTGACAGCCGCCGGCTACACCGGCTACGTCGAGGTGGAGATCTTCAGCCAAGCCATCTGGGACGCCCCGCCCGACGACACCGCCGCCACCGTCCGCGACCGGTTCCCCGCGGTGTGGCCACCCGCGTAACCTCGGTTCGCTGTCCTGTCCCAGGACGCGCCGCTTGGCCGCCGCGTAGGCAGCGTCGGAGAGGACGCCCTGCTCATGTAGCTGCGCGAGCTGGTGCAATTGCGATACCCACGACGCATGGTCATCCGCGGCCGGCGGCGGAGCCGGGACAGGGTCAGCCGGCCTGGCGGGCGCGGCTGGCCTGGCGGGCGCGGGAACACCCGGGCTAGCCGGAGCCGAGGGCTGCTGGCCTGCGGGGTTCACCCCGAGCTGACGCCAGAACCGCTCCACCTGCGCCATGTACCCGGCCTGGGAGAGCCGGCCCGCGCGGAACGACGCGGTAGCGGCGGACATCGAACGTACGTGACGCAGCTGGGCGTCGCTGACTTGAAGACCCCGGCTGCACACGGGGCAGACTAGGTAGTCGTCCGTCCCGTAGGGCACGACGGGCACGAAGTACAGGCGCACCGATTTCTTCGACCGGACATGGTGGAGGTACACCTGGTTACGGCAGTTCGTGCACACGCACGGCGCGACCTCGCCCTGATCCTCGGGGCTGCCCGCCCCGAAACCGAAAATCACCACCATGCGGGTCGGCCCGGTCAGGAACCGGTCGCGCCGAGCGCCGCCGTGATCTGCTGGATGGCCGCTGCCTCCGCGGGGCTCACAGCCTGTCCGTGTTCCCGGTGGGCGGAGGCGACCTTGTCGGCGAGGGCGAGGACGAAGTGCCGGTAGTCGTCGCGTTCCTCGGCAGTCGCCTTGCTCTCCAGCAGCGCCATGGCGTCGCGAATGTGCTCGAGTCCGTTGTCCCTGAGCTCTTCGGGAGAGTGATAGTGCGTGTGGTCCACCTTGGGCTTCGCCGACACGATCTCGTCGAGCAGCTCGCTTTCGCCGTGTTCGGCGCGAGCTTCGGTGTAGGCCTTCGACATGGCGAAGGTCTCGCGGAAGGTGCCCCCGTGGGCCGCGGTGACCACGATCATGCCGGCGGTCGGCGGTCCCTCGAGAACCACCTGCCATTCCTCGGGTGCGAAGGCGGCTTTTGTCGTCATGTCATGCTCCTGCACTCGTAAGGATGCGGGTCACGTCAAAGGTCTCGCGGTCCCTGGCCGTGCGCCTCACCCGCCGGGGGTTACCCGGGGGAAAGGCCGTTCGCACGGCGGTCACCACTGCCAGCCCGCCCCCAGTTCACGGAACGTTCACATGCGTATCTGAATCGCGGCTGCCCGTGGGGTAGCGCCTCGTGGGTAACGCGCAGCGAAAATCGATCGCGCGGAGGAGGTATCCCGCCATGCATGACCCGGTTACCCGGTCGTCTACCCGGCGGAAATCTTCCCCGTCCGGCTGCGCACCACCTGCCACGGCATCGCCGCGGCGGCCGGGAAGATCGGGGCGTTCATCGGCACCTACGCGCTGACCTGGCTGCTGCCGGAGATCGGCCTCAGCAAGACGAGCTCCATCGTGGCGGGCGTCTCGCTGCTCGGACTGCTGGCGACGGTCACCCTGCTGCCCGAGCCGAAGGGCAAGAGCCTGGAAGACTTCGACGAGCAGCGGTTCCCGAGCAGCGCGGTCGCGCTAGGCGTCGCGGAAAGCCGCGGCACCCGCCCCCCACCCGCCTGACCAGAACCCAGCTGGCGGCGGGCGGGAAGAGCGCCTGCTCGAATTGGGACATTAAAGACATAACGGCTAGTGCACTACGGAGCGTGACCGTTTCGCGCGCCCCGCTGCGGACTTCCGGTTATGTCAGCCATCGGAGGGTGCGGCACGATGGTCTGCGATGTCCGAGCACAGAGAAGTGGCACTCGAAGCCCTCCGGAGCTACGACGTGGTGCCCCTAAGAGTCAGGCTGGCGGCGGAGTCGTTCAATAGCGTCTACCGGGTCACCACCGCGTCGGCGGTCTACGCGCTTCGGGTGGGATCGGCGCTGCAGATCCATCCCGAGGGCACGTCTGCCGTGGAGGCGGCCTGGCATCGGAGGCTGCGCCAGCAGGGGATGCGCGTCCCCGACGTACTGGCCAACGTGGACGGTGAGTTCGCGACGCTGGTGGCGGACGGCCGGGCGGAGCATGGGCCCCGGGTTTGCGTCTTGTTCGAATGGGTGGCCGGGCGTTCCCTGCGGACCTGCATGACCGAGCGGCGGTCAGCGGAGCTAGGCAGATTGTCGGCCCGGCTGCAGCAGGACGCCGCGGCGTGGTCGCCGTCCGGTGCCGGGGATGTGCTCCTGGCGGACCGTGTTCTGTACTGGAGGCTCCCGGAGCAGTTGTCGGCGGCCGGGTCGAGGTTCGGGTTCGGCACCTTGTTCCTCGACGCTCTGGCCCGCGCCCAGCCGGTCGTGGACTCGCTCTGGCGCAGTCCGCCGCACCCGCCGCACCTTGTGCACGCGGACCTGACGCTGGCGAACGTGATCGTGTCGCCGCGCAGCGGCCTGGTGCCCATCGACTTCCAGGACACGGTGCGGGGCTTCGAGGTTCAGGATTTGTCGATCACCGTCGCCGCTCTGCGGCGCAGGCCGAACGGTGACCGGCTCGTCGACGCGTTCCGCAAGGGATACGGCGAATGCCGGCCCTGGCCGGATGTCTCCCCGGCTCTGTTCGAGTCGCTAATCGTCGCCCGGGCCCTCAACCAGATGAACCTCACGCTGAACATGACAGACATCGACGGGCTGGAAACCTACGTGGCCAGTCATGCCGAGCGAGTTCGGGCCTGGATGCGGTCCCCGGCCGGCCCGTAACCCGGACGCAGATCGTCCGCAACCGCGGGTACGGTGCCTGGCATGGCTATCGCACGCTTCCCGAGCATCGTCATCGACTGTCCCGATCCGGGCGCGCTCGCGGCCTTCTACGGCGCGATGCTGGACTGGAAGACCGAAGTATCTCCCGGCTGGGTCGAGGTCCGCGCTGACTACGGTCAGTGCATCTCCTTCCAGCAGGTGGAGGCCTACACTCCGCCCGGATGGCCGGCTCAGGAGATGCCCCAGCAGATGCATCTCGACGTGATCGTCGACGATCTCGACGCCGCCGAGGCGGCGGTGCTCGACCTCGGCGCCACCAAGCACGAGCACCAGCCCGGGACGACCTTCCGAGTGTTCCTCGACCCGGCGGGGCACCCTTTCTGTCTTTGCGTGGAGTGACCCAGGCTCAGGTGAACGAGGGCATGACCTCGGTGGCGAACAGCTCGGCGGAGCGCAGCGTCTCCGCCGGGGTCATGTCGCCGAAGCACAGTTCCAGGGCCACGTAGTTGATGCCGCCGACGTCGCGGTGGTGCGCCACCCAGTCCCTATCCTGCTCGGCGGCGGCGTCCCCTTGTTCGGCAAGCCCGGTGGCGCGCCGCTGGAGCGGTCAGATGTTGTAGAACGGGACGCCGGTGCCTGGCTGGATGGTCCCCGGGATCAGCACTCCGCCGCCGCGCAGACCTGGGCAGGCCTGCGTACCTAGCCAGCCGCCTTGAGCCTGCCGCTGGCCGGGCAGATATATGACGACAGTGCCGCCCACTGGGTGCCTGCATATTGCGCCTGCGTCGTGAATTATCAGGGTGAAGTACGCGGTCGCACCGGGCTTCAAGGTGATGAGCGGCCCCTTGCCGGATGCCGGAAGTTTGCTGCCGATCAGGTAACCGTTGCTTTGAACTGCGGCACCAGGGGCGCCGCGCAGCGAGCAGGCGTGGCGGCCCTCGTTGGTGATCTCCAGTACATAGCCGGCACCGCCGGCGAAGCCGTCACCTAGAGTCGACCCCCAGACGAAGGCCCCGTCTCGCAGGGCCGGGTGCGCGTTGCCGCACGCCGGCGGGGGCACAGCCACGTACTGCGCCGCGGCGCTGTGGGACGTTGACGCCAGCGCCATCGGCGCAAGCACGATCGCCGCTCCGGCAATGGCGAGCGCCGCGGCCAGTGGCTTGCTGATGAGCTTCATGTCGATCTCCTTCTCCAGGTCCCGGCTGGACATTGCCGGGCCAGGCCCGACCGTGCAGCCCTGACCGAAGCGCTGAGTGCGATGTTGGAAGGCAGGCGTGACCCCGATTCGGTCTCCCGGATGAGCGATCTGACGGGCAGCGCCATCGTGGCCAAATGAAAGCGTCATAGCCATCCGTCGGCTTGAGCGGCGCCGAAGTAGCTAACTCGACCCCCAATCGCGCGGCCCAGCGTTCGGCAGCGCGGGTGTCCGGATGGTCGGCACCAAGTTCGCGGCGCATGGCCGGTAGCACCTCTTCGAATTGCTGGCGGGCCGCATGTGTATTCCCGGTTGCCCCGGTCCAGCGCGCGAGGCTGGCACGGGCCCCGAGCCTGACCGGATGGTGGTCGCCGAGGCTTTTGGTCTCGTCGATGTCTTTCAGCAGGTCTTCAAACTGCTGGCGGGCGGCCTTCGCGTCGCCGGCCTCTCCGGTCCAGTGGCCGAGGTTGGCGCGGACGTTCAGCGTATCGGGGTGGGCGGGCCCCAGCACGCGCTGCACGTCGGGCAGGAGATTCTTGAACTGATCGCGGGCTGCGGCCGCTTTGCCCGCCTCTCCGGTCCAGCGGGCCAGGCTGGCGCGTGCGTGCAGGGTTTCCGGGTGCTTGGCGCCGAAGACGTGGCTGACGATGGGCAGGAGCTGGCTGAACTGATCCCGGGCTTCGGCCAGTTGGCGCCGATCACTGGATTGCTTGCCTGTCTCTCCGGTCCAGCCGGCCAGGCTTTCGCGAATCATCAGGGTTGTCCGGTCCTCAGCGCCGAGGACGTCCTCGGCATCGGCACACAATCTCTTGAACTGATCGCGGGCTCCCGCTGGATCGCCCGCTTCCCCGGTCCAGCGCGCGAGTTCCATGCGGGCTTCGAGGGTTTCCCGGGCCTCGGGACCGAATTCCTCTTTGAAGTCCTCTAGGAGGCCCTGGAACCCGTCGCGGGCTTGGGCGGCCTTCCCGGCTTGCCCGGTCCAGCCGGCGAGGCTGGCCCGGGCATTCAGCGTCTCATCAGCCCGCGGGCCGAAGGCGCGGTCAAGTACGGGCACCAGCTTCTCGAACTGTTCGCGGGCAGCCTCCGGATCCCCGGCCTCCCCGGTCCAGCGAGCCAGTTGGAGACGGGCCTTGAGGGTCTCGGGATTCTGGGCGCCGCTGGGGCGGTTGCCTAGTGCCTGCACGATGAGTTCCCACCGGTCCCGGGCGGCGGCATGGCTGCCACTGCTGCCGAGATAACTGGCGATCCGCGCCATGGCGGGGCTGTCGTCGGCGACCGTCTGCAGGGCGTGCGGGAGCAGCAGCGCATAGTCCCGTTCCATCTCTGGCGTGTCATAGGTGGCGTCGATGGCCGCTTCGATGAGAGCGGCGACCGCTTTGTGCCATTGCCGGGAAAGCTCGGCTGCTACGTTGTCACGGGTTACAAGCTGTACAAGGCGGTGAACTGACACTACCTGCCCCTCGCCCACAATGGTGATTAGCGAATACCGGCGCAGCGCTATGATCGCGTCATTAATTGCCGCCTGGTCATTCAGCAGTGGTGACAACATCGGTCCTATGTCCGCTATCTCTGGGCCGGCCCGCTCGATCAGTTCGCCGGCAGGTCGCATCAGCAGGAGTGGTATCGGGATCGGCTCAGGAGCACACCAGGCCACCAATCGCAGCAATGCGGTACCGCCGGACTCGGGGTTTTCCGCAAGACGGTTGAACGCCAGGTTCCAGGTAGTCGCCACGGTTTTCTGGTAGCCGGCGGGCTCGTCCTTGTCCAGCAGCGGCTTGGGCGCTCCCTGGAACAGTGTTAGGTAGCCGGCTATCCCGGATCCGCTGGATTCTATGTAGGCGCGGGCTTGCTCCAGGGCCAGCGGCAGCCCGCCCAGTTGGTCGGCTAGTTCTTCAGCTGCTGGCTTATCAGGGTCGCCAGTCCGCTTCATCAGGAATGCTGCGGCATCCTCCCTGGTGAAAGGCATAACCGGCAGAACCCAGCCGTGCTGCCAGTCCGTCGCGTTCTGGCTGGTAATCAATATCTGGCCGTGGCCAGCCGTCGGCAAGAGTTCCTGCAGTGACTTCTGGTCAGCTGCGTTATCAAAGATCAGCAGCCACCCCTGCCGGTAAAACAGCGCTGCGTGTACGGCTTGGACGGCATCCCGGTCTGCGCGCAGGTCCTTGACCTCCAGCGCGCTGGCGAGCCTGCCGAAGTCATTTTGCAAGACCGTGGGATCTGCGGCGGAGAGCAGCCAGGCAATGTCGACGTCTTCGGCTTCGTCCAAGTGCCTGTAGGCGTACGCCACGGCCACGCTGGTTTTTCCTGCACCGCCGGAGCCTGACAATACAGCGATCCGAGGCCATGGGCCTGGGCCTGCCGACAGGCGAGAACCCAGCTCAGCGAGCATTTCATCCCGTGCTGCGAGGTCTGGCCTCGGCGGCAGCCCCGGTGGGGGGTGTACGTGCTGGTCAGGTGCTGGTGTGCCGGTTTCAGGTGTCGGCGGCGGAGGAACGGCCGGGCTGGTTACCTTGACGATTACCACGACCGCAGTACTGACCGCCGATAGCACGAAGCCGTAGACACCGGCCAGGCCGAACGCAGCAGAGTTTCTCGTCGCTGTCGCCCAGATGCCGAACGCCAGCGTGACGGCTGCCAAGACCGACATGAGCGCCACCGCGAGCGGACGAAAAGAATGTTCAGACCATCTCGGCAAGCCCTCCACCACCTACCACGCCAAGACGGATACAGCATCTGCGAACTTCATTCTGATGACGTCAAGCCATGCTGTCGAGTGTGAACGCACCGGCGGACGCAGCCCCCGCTCCTATCCCATTCGACTTCGCAATTGTGCCACTGCCTCCTCTTGGGCAAGGCGCGTGGCATTTTTCATGCGGATCGGCTGGTCAGGGCAAGATGCCCGAAATTTGGCGGCTATGAAGACGCGGCGGAGCTTGCCGTGCGTCGACGGTCGATGGCTGGGCCAGCCCGGGGACGGTCAGGCGGCCGCCGATGGAGGTGACCTGAATGAAGTAGCCGCTGCCCTGACGCCAGAACACGGCAGCGCCGCCTTGGTCACGTGCGAGGTGCTCGCGAGGCTCTACGTGTAAGCTTAAGTTTTAACCTTTTCCCTGGTCAGCGTGGTATTCGCGGTGCGAGGCATGTCGGCTTCGCCGGGTAGCAGGTAGCGGGGAGCTGGGCCTTTGCCGCTGCCTTTAGGCCTGCCTGGTCCGGGCCGGGAGGGTTTCGCGACACGGGCGGGAGTCCCGAGGTCACGGCGGATGTTGCGAAACCCGCGGCGGACCCGGCCCGGTGTCAGCGGCCGGGTGGGGTCAGGGTGTTTCTCCCAGGGGCGGCGGAGGTCGGCGGCCAGCGGCCGGGCGAGCAGGAGCTGGGCGTGCGCGGCCATGAGGAGCCGGGCCCAGCGGTCGGCCTGCCCGGGACTGCGGATCTTCGCGGCGGTGAGGCCGAGGGTTCCCTTGAGGAGCTTGAAGGCGTGCTCGATGTCGAATCTCGCGAGGTAGGCCCGCCAGAGCTCGCCGGGGGACAGGGGGCCGGGGCCGGCGTGCCACAGCCACATCGCCCGGTGCGGGTCGCGGCCGTCCGGCAGCCGCTCGACGGTGACGTGGACGAGGGTGCCGGGCAGGACCGGCAGTTTCTTCCTGCCGGCGAACCAGCCGCGGTCGCCGTGGATGAGGGGGTGCACGTCGTGCCAGGCCTCGGCGCGGACGGTGCCGTAGAGCGGGGTATCCGGCAGGGTGAGGGTCTCGTCGGGCCCGGGGTTCGGGGGCAGGGGCTTCTTCCGGCCCCGCGGGCTGCTGCCGGCGCCGGCAGCGGCGAAGTCCGCGGGCTCCAGGCAGTGCACCGCGGCGCCGCGGCGGGCGGGGCGGCCGTACTTGCCCTCCCAGGCGACGGGCCTGGCGTAGAACACCGAGCCGGCGGCGAGCCGGACCAGGACGTGGACGGGGCAGTCGGCGAGCCCGTCGGCGAGGGCGGCGGCGCTGTAGCCGGCGCCGGAGACGAACAGCGGCGCGGCCTTCCGGCCGTGCCCGGCGGCGCGCAGGCGGCGCAGCACGTTCTTCACCTGCGCGATCGTCGCGGCTGTGCGGGTGGCGGGCGTGGTGCGCGCGACGTCCAGCAGGGCGGCCCACGCGGTGCGCAGGTGCCCGATGGCAGCGGTGAACTGGTACTCCCAGCCGGGCGTGGTCTTGGACGAGCCCCTGCAGCGGCAGGCGCCGTTGTGCACGTGCTCCCGGCCCGGGGAGCACCACGCGTCCGGCCTCGGGTAGGCGGTCGCGTCCACGGCGAACCGCAGTCGGCTCCACCGCGCGCACGCGTCCCTCACCTGCGCGGCGTCGCCCGGGGGCAGGCCGGCCAGCGCCGTCTCCAGCAGGCCGCGGCCGGTGACGTCGTGCTCCGCGATCCACGCGCGGGCCTGCGGCCCGCCGGCGGCCTGCGGCAGTTCCCCCGCCAGCAGGGAGAACAGCATCTCGTCATCGACCCGCCCGGCGGACAGCGCGTCATACAGGGCACCGTGGCCGCGGGTGAACTCCGGCTCCAGGCACACCTGCACCAGCGACGTCACCGCGTGGTCCGCGCACAGGACAGCGTCGGCGAGCCCGGACAGCGCGTCAGCCCGCAGCGTCAGGCAGCCGTACAGCCGGGACCGGAACTCCCGCAGCCGCTCCAGCGCCCGCCAGCGGGCGACCGCGTCTGTGAACACCGCCGGATCAGGAACCGGGTCCGGAACCGCGCCGGCCGTTTGCAGGACGGCATCAGGACATGGCAGGGTGACAGTCACGGCCGTTTCCTCTCGTGAGCCGGGTTGTGTCGCAACACCCAGCATGAGGGAAACGGCCGTTCCAACGACTGCAATCAGATATATGAGCGAATACGCCATATATAACCCGATATGCATAGAAATCAGGTTAAAACTTAAGCTAAGACCTCAGCCTCGCGCACGCCCGGGTTGAGTTCCCCCGGATGACCCAGATCCACGACGCGCTGATGACTGGGGTCAGCGCGTAAGCTCCCCGCCGCTTACGATGCTCAGGAATGAGCAGTTAGCCTCCCGTTCTTCGGCCCGGCAGCTGCGGGTACTGAAGGCACCAGCAGTTTACAGAAGTAACTGCAGTGACAATAATCGAATACATAATCACGTACTACGATTTGATATGCGATGTAAATTGTTATATGATCGAGTTATGTCAAAGTCTCCGTGAGCCCCCGGCGGGAGGTGATCCACATGCCGGACGCAGCATTCGCCGGCCCGGCCGATGCCGCCGGGATGCTGGACGCGTCGCTGGATCACCTGGCCGCGACCGACTGGGCGTCGCTGGGTACGGCGGCGCACGGGGAGATGCTGGCGTGCCTGCAGCGGGCGCAGGCGAAGCTGACCGCGGTCAACGCCGCGGTGCTGTCCGCGTTCACCGCCCAGTCCGGCTATGAGCCGGACGGGCACCGGTCGGCGCGGGCCTGGCTGGTGAACCGGAACAAGATGTCCAAGGCGGCGGCGGGCGCGGCGGTCGGCTGGGACAGGCGGCTGCGCCGCCACGGCCGGATCGCGGCCGCGATGACCGCCGGGGCCATCACCGACTCCTGGGCCAAGGACATCGCCGCCTGGACCGACAAGCTCCCCGCCGGCAAGCGGGACGAGGCCGATGCGATTCTGCTGGACGCGGCCGCGGACGGGCTGCCGCTGGAAGACCTGGCGGTGCTGGCGCGGACGATCGACGAGACGTGGAAGGCGCAGCATCCCGACCCCGACGACGGCAACGATAACACCGGGGACGAGGACGGGTTCGGGGACCGGTACCTGCGCCTGGGCACCACGCTGGACGGCGTCCGGAGGCTGACCGGGGACCTGACCGCCGGGGCCGCCGCGGCGCTGCAGGCGATCTTCGACTCCCTCGGCAAGCACCTCGGCCCGGAAGACCACCGGACGATCGAACAGCGGCAGCATGACGCCCTCGCCGAGGCACTGCAGCGGCTGATCAAAGCGGGGCTGCTGCCCGACAGCGCCGGGCAGGCCACCCTCGCCCAGGTGCTGATCAGCTTCGCCGACCTGCGCCGCGAGCCCGGCGCCTCAGCCGCCGAACGGGAATGGATCGCCTCGCGGGCCGGGCAGCCCGGCTGGCTGACCGGCGCCGCCGCCGAGGCCGCGGCGTGCGACGCGCTGATCGCCCCGGTCGTCGTGGGGAGCGTGGACTGGCAGGCCCTCGACCAGATGGCCGAGGTCTGGCTCGAACGCGCACGGCCTCGGCCAGCACCGGCAGCCGTGCGGCTGCCGCTGCGGCGGCTGCACCTGCACCCCGCCCGCCCCGCTCACCCCCGAAGCCAAGGCCGAACTGCGCCGCGCCCTGCTGGCGCTGGCCGCCGACGCGATGTCCGGCCCCGACGGCCTCGCGGCCTACCTGCGCACCCGCAAGCTCGGCGTCCCCTACAGCGGCAAGCCCCTCCCCCTCGACGTCGGGAAGGTCCGGGGCATCCCCGGCCACCTGCGCCGCGCGGTCATCCTCCGCGACCAGCACTGCCAATGGCCCGGCGGCTGCGACCGGCCACCGGCCGGCTGCCAGGTGCACCATGTGGTCTTCCGCTCCCGCGGCGGCAAGACCCGCCTCAAAGGCCTGATCTTGCTCTGCGCCTACCACCACGAGGTGTGCATCCACCGGCTCGGCTGGACCCTGATCCTGCACCCCGACGGCACCACCGAAGCCCGCAGCCCGCAAGGCCAGATCCTCCGCCGCGGGCCGCCCACCACCCGAGCGGGCTAACCCCGCGCTTTCTGGCCGATTCGGAGGGCAGGAGCCGGGCGGCGGCCTGTAGTTCGGCGGCAGCGTGGTGGGTGAGCGGCTCGCCGTGGCCGAAGCACGCGACCGTGGCATCGAGGGCGGCCAGCCGGCGAAGCGAGGCGGCTGCCTGGGCGCGGTTGACGTTGAACACGCCGCCGATGACCGTGCCGTCCGGGCGGCGCGCCGCGGCGTCCCCGGTGAACAGCACCCGGTGCCGGGGGAGGTAGAGCGCGACGCTGCCCGGCGTGTGGCCGGGAACGGCCACCGCCACGGCGCCGTCGCCGAAGCCGAGTTCGTCGCCGTCCCCGATCTCGCGGTCGATCCGCGGTGGCGCCACCGGCTGCGCCGAGAGCTGGCTCACAACCTGGTCGTAGAGGGGCTGTTCCCAGCCGGCCAGGTCCGGTGCCGGGCCGGCCGCCCCGGCGCGGATGAACGGCGCGTCGGCGTGATGGGCGAGCACCTCTGCCTCGCCCCAGCCGGCGATGTCGGCCGCGGCCCCGGTGTGATCGGCGTGGAAGTGCGTCAGGACCAGCCGCCGCAGGTCTGCGGGCTGGTATCCGCTCTGGCGGATCGCGCCGGCGATCAGCGGCGCGGACCCGGGAAGGCCGGCGTCGATGAGGGTGAGCCCGCCGGGATCGTGCCACGGGTAGGCGTGCCCGGCAGGGCAGGGAAGCTGATGAAGCGCAGGCGCGGCAGGAGCTCGATGACGTCCATGCGGCCACGGTAAGCAGCTGCGGACGGGCATGCTCCCGCGCTCTGCCACCAGCAGATCGACTGCCGTTTCAGTACGGGTCGTCCGACGGGGCGCAGGGTTCGCCGAGTTGGCTGAGCAAGCCGCGGATGCGCTCGGCGGCACGCTGGTGACGGTCGGCTTCGCGATCCCGCAGCGAGCCCTAGCAATCGTGAGCCAGGTCAGTCCCACGAACGGGCGCTGATGATTCGTGACGCCTTCGCTGGTCTGCTTCAGCAGAAGCGATGAGGCCTGGCACAGGCCTGACCTATAGCCGCACGGCGCGACGGTAGGCGTCTGCGTGCTCACGGCAAAGGTAGAGGGTCAAACCTTCTGGCGTGACTGTACGGGAGAGGCCTCCCCACGCGCGGTCCGGGTCCAGCTTGAGCAAAAGGGATTCCAGAGCCCGGAAGTCGGCTTCTGTCGTGGCATGGACGGCCGGTCCCGAATCAGGGCGGCCTTCTTTATCGAGCGGATCAGGCATACGCGTAAGTTCAGGTATCTGGTTAACCAGCTCAGTCATCGCGTCTACTTCCGCCTGCAGTCGTTCGCTGATATGTCCAACGGCCATGCCGAGAACTGGGCTGGCTAGCGGCGCGGCATGCTTGAGGACGGTCAGCAGTTGGCTGAGGTGTGGTCTAATTTTTCGGAGCCAGTCAGCGGGCTCATTGACCTGGTAATGGCCCGCGACGGCAGGAAGCGGATGCCATGATCCGGGCTCCTCGCAGTACAGTCGAATCTCGAACCTACTGCCAGTGACGCGAGATTTCACCGGGACGACTGCGAAGACGCTCGGGCAGCGGACCTCTTGCGAGCCTTGCGTGAGGCGCAGGATCTTGAGGAACATCCGCTGCATGTACTCGGCTTGGTCGGCCATCTTGCTGACGATCCCGTCGAGCATGGTGTTGAGCCGCTCGATTCCAGCACGAGTCGCGTCGCGTTCTGCTGGGGCGAGCCCGAGGAGAAGCTGTGGCACGTCGACGAGATCGCCCGATTTCCGGCACTCGATCTCGTGTCTGGGAGGATTGCGGCTGAGCCGTTTCTGCAGGTCATCATAGTCGAAAAGTTCGGGACAGTCGTCTTCGCACCGGCACGGTACCAGGCGCTTGATCTCCAAGCCTGGGTAACGATCGAGCGTCCCGTTGAACCCGTCGTCAAGAATTGAGAAGAATGCAGCTGGGGCCGGCCCTCGTACAGTCAACTCGACGACGTTCCTGCGAGGTTGGGCGCGTATCAGGGCTCTGTGCACGCCATCCGGATGCTGGAGCAGCGCTCCAGTGCGCCAGTGGGTGTTTGTAGTAAAGCGGTGCGACCGGGCGATGAACCAGGTCGGAATGCCAGGCGGCATCGTATTGAGCTGGTAGAGGACCTTAATCTGAGATACGCCTGGAACGGTCAGCATTTCATTCCATGAATCCTCGTACAAAGGTGGATTCCATGGCAGCAGTTCCACTACCAGACTTACAATACCACGAGGTCCGCCGTCAACCCGAAATGATATTTCGTACTTGTCCATCATCCCGAGGAAGTGATCGCGCATTCCGCGATCAAGTTCGGACCACAACCTAGTCATTTCCGCGTAAGTAAGGAGCCCCCGTGCTTTGTCGACAGCCTTGCTGTCGAGCACCTGACTTATGTACTCGTTCACCCACTCCGGACGAAGTACGACGGTCTGCTCGAGTTCCGGATCGTCCTTATAGTAAAGAATGTCGCCAAGCTGGTGCATAGCGACCGCGATATATCTCTGCTGCGCCGGATCCTCCGCGCCCGCTCGTGACATGAGATGCCATATTTGATCTGGTGTGATGTGGTTCTCCGGGCAAGCTTTGACCGTCTCGGCGGCGTTCAGCCAAGTGGTTGGCCACTCCGCGCCCATGAGCGGAAGGTCGGCCGCTTGCCGTGCCAGCGCTGTGCGTAGTTCAGCTACGCCGCGTCGGGTCTGATTGTCCAGCACCAAACTACCCGCAATCTGCGGATACTCGCGTCGCAGCTCGTCGATGGGCAAGTCGACGGGGCGCTGGTTAACGTCAGCGTGGGTAGCGATCAGCAGCACCGGTGAATCGGGAGCCCGCGACTTGATGATGTCGAGCCAGTACTCCAGCCTGCCCTGCTCCCAGCCGAGCCGCGAGTTCCACAGCAGCAGGAACAGTGACCGATCCGTGAGGAAGAACTGGTGGGTCGCGTGATAGATCTGCTGACCTCCGAAGTCCCAGGTGCTCAGCCGCATCTGAACATCAGTCCGGTCGGGGTGCTGAACCATGAGTTCGGTGACCCTAATACCGTGCGTCGTGACCTCGACAGGGTCATGCTCGGTCCCGAGGAGCGCCTTAATCAGCGATGTCTTTCCGACGCTGCCCTCGCCTACCACAAGAAGCTTGGACACCCATTGGCGGGACGCCCCCTCGCGCCGGGCCCGGAGAAAAGCGAGCACGGACTCCGTGCCGCTCGCCGCGATCTCTGGCGGCGGGCTGATCAGCTTCGGGTTTTCCGCGAGCGACAGTTCTTCGAGGCTGGGCAAGTCAAGCAACCAGTCAGGAATCTCGGTCAGCTGGTTATTACTTAGATTGAGCGTCTTGAGGTCTGTTAGGCGAGCCAGCTCCGGCTGAATGCTAGCTATCTCATTGAAGCTCAGATTGAGGTATTCAAGGCCTCGTAGCCCGACAATACCTTGTGGTATCTTTATAAGTGAGTTCCCTGGTAGATCAAGGCGCCTCAGCCCGTGAAGATCCCCGATCCAGGAGGACAAATCTGTTATCTTATTGTTATGTAGATAAAAATAAGATAGGCGAGTCAGGTCTTTTATCGATTCCGGGAGGCTAGCCAGGCTGTTGTCTGAAAGATCTAGCCAGGTAAGTGCGGTCAACGTGCCAATCCACTCAGGCAGCCTGGTCAACCCAATGTTACTAATTCCAAGCCATTTGAGCCCGCTGAGCCTAGCGATCGAATCCGGCACCTCGCCGAGTTGGTTACCGCTTATGTGGAGAGTGTCCAGCTCCATAAGACTGCCCAGCCAGCCCGGCAGTCTTGTAAGTTTATTATTCTCCAGTTGAAGTGATTCTAGGCTGGTTGGCGCAGACAGTACTTCCGGGAGGCTGACCAGCTCATTGTTGGACAACCGAAGGTTTCTTAGCTGAGTCAGATTGCTGAGCCAGTCTGGCACCTCGGCGAGATGGCAATTGTCAATGCCCAGTTCGGAGAGCCTCCGAAGATGGCCAATCCAACTAGGCAGTCCGTTTAGCTTATTATTGCCTACCGATAGATATGCCAAGTTTGTCAAGTTGGCTAGCCAGCTTGGTAGTTCGACGAGCTGGTTATTCGCTACGTCAAGCCTGGTTAGCCTGGTTAGGCAGGCAAGGCTTGACGGTAGCTCGGTGATATGGTTGCGATACAGGTAAAGGTCCCTGAGTCTCGTCAGGTTGCCGACCCATTCAGGAATTTCCGTCAGCTTGTTGTTGGCCAAGTCCAGCCGAGTCAGTTTGGTAAGTTTGCTTATGCAGCTTGGCGCCTGGGCGAACTGATTGCCGCGGACCCTCAGATCGGTGATCCGTGTCAGTTGGCACACCTCTTCGGGAAGAGTGGCCAGCATGTTATCGCCAACAGCTAGCTCGGTAATCCTTTTGAGGTTTGCGATTGAACCGGGAATCTCGGTAAGCTTATTGTTTTCAAGGTGCAGCGCAGTCAGATCAGTGAGATTCGATATCCAATCTAGAAATCGAGTAAGCCCGCTATTGGACAGTGACAGGCTCTGTAGGTTAACTAGAGTGCCGAGCCACTCGGGAAGGCTATCGATCCGATTACTTCCAATGTGCAGTTCGGTGAGGGAAGGTAGGTGCATTACCCAGTCGGGGACCTCACTTAGAAGGTTCCTGCTGAGGTCCATAGCGGTGAGCTTGGTTAGTCGGTCAAGGGCTGCTGGAAGCGCGCGGAGTCGATTTCCATACACCCAGAGCCTAGTGAGCTCTGTGAGATCGCCAAACCATTCGGGAATCTCTGCCAGCCGATTGTTTTGCAGGTAGATTTTACTAAGCGCTGTTAGATTTGCCAGCCATTCTGGCGTCGCGGTAAGATTGCTATCAGCCAGATTTAGTGTCGTGAGCTTGGTCAGGTTCCCTAGCCATTCGGGGAGTCGAGTGAATTGGTTGCCGCATATAAATAGCGAAGTGAGCTCCTGGAGTTCTTCGATCAATTCCGGTACTTCCTGCATCTGGTTCCAGTCCAGATCGAGATGCGTAAGATTGGTAAGGCGGCCGATAGATTCAGGGAGAGTCCGGAGTTGGTTGCTATAAAGTTCAAGTTCTTTTAGGGCCGCCAGATCGCCGACCCATTCTGGAACTTCGGCCAGCTTGTTGTTGGCCAGGTAGAGATCCGTGAGACCAGTCAGGCCCCTGATCCACTCGGGTACTTTCGTCAGGTTGCAGCCATTTATGCCGAGGTGCGTAAGCCCGGTGAGGTTGCCAAGCCAACCCGGCAATCCGGTTAGCTCGTTGCCATTGACGTCCAGCCAGCTCACCGTGGGAAGCTGGCCAATCCATTCGGGAAGTTCAGGCAGCTGATTCTAATCAAGTTCTAGACGGGTGAGCTTGGTAAGGCGCGCTATGGATTCGGGTAGGGTACGGAGCAGATTGCTGTCCAGCCGGAGTTTTGTAAGTTCCGAAAGATTTCCGAGCCACTCTGGTACTTCAAGTAGCGAGTTATGATCTAGCCGCAGTTCGCTAACTTCGGTAAGGCCAGCGATCCAGTCCGGTACTTCAGCAAGGCAGCAATTGCCCAGCCCTAGAGAGGTGAGTTTAGCTAGGGCGCCGATCCATACTGGCGCGCCGTGCAATTGGTTATCGCTTAGGTCCAGCTCCAAAAGATCCCGGAAGCCGCCGAGCCAGCCAGGTACCTCGAGTAGCCGATTATCCGCGAGGTCCAAATGGGTCAGCTGCGTTAGGTCGCGGAGCGGCTCCGGCACGCTGGTCAGCCAGTTCTCGTTGAGGTACAGCTCTCGCAGATGGGACAGTCCGGCGACGCTGTCCGGGACCGATCTCAGCCGCAGGCCGCTCAGATCGAGGGATTCGCTGCCATCTCGCCGCGCGGCTTCGATACGGAGTTCTGCCTCGGCGAAGTTTGTAGACATCACTTGTCCGGCCTTTGAGTAGTCAATACCTTGCCGAGACTAAGCATTCTGTAACTGCGCCGGCGCTGCAAGCTATTCGCTGAACGAGGGCATGACCTCGGTGGCGAACAGCCCGGCGGAGCGCAGCGTCTCCGCCGGGGTCATGTCACCGAAGCACAGTTCCAGGGCCATGTAGTTGACGCCGCCGACGTCGCGGTGGTGCGCCACCCAGGAGCGCGCGCCCGCCGGGTCGCCGGCGTAGAAGTGCCCGACATCGTGGATGCCCTCGAACGTGTCCGCCGGCAGGACGGGCGGCATCGGGATGTCGTACCGGCGCCACAGCAGCTCGAAGTTCTCCTTGAACCGGGCGAACGCCCGGTTCGCGATCGCCATCGCCTCCTCGCCAGTCGAAGCGACCACGACCGAACGGGTGATGCCGAGCGGCGGCAGGCCCGCCTCGTCGCGGCCGAGCGCCGCCCACTCCGCGCGGTAGGCGTCGGTGAGCGGCCGCACGCGCTCCGACGGGACCAGGGCCATCATCGGCATGCCGAGCCGGGCGCACCACACCGCCCGGTCCAGCGTGCGCGTCCCGTACCACAGCGGCGGGTGCGGCCGCTGCACCGGGCGGGTCACCACCGGCGCGTCCGTGATGTCGTAGTACTTCCCGTGGAAGTCCACGCTCTCGGCGGTCAGCCCCATCTGTAGGATGGCGAACGCCTCGTCGAACCGCTCGGCGGTCTCCGAACCGGGCACGCCGTGGAACGACGTCTCCACCGGGGAGATGCCGCGGCCGACGCCGAGGTCGAGCCGGCCGCCCGTGAGCTGGTCCAGCGTGCAGGCCTCCTCGATCACCCGCATCGGGTGGTACAGCGGCAGGATCGAGATCAGCGTGCCGAGCCGCAGCACCGAGGTGCGCTGCGACGCGGCCGCGAGCATCAGGTGCGGCGACGGGGTGATGCCGAGCGTGGTGCCGTGGTGCTCGGCCACGTGGTAGGCCCGGTAGCCGAGGTCCTCGTACGCCTCGATGAGTTCCAGGCGCTCGGCGATCTGCTCGGCGGGCGGCCTGCCCGAAGCGTCGTTGTGGTCGAAGACCCCGAAGCGCATCGTCGCTCCTTCTCCGCAGAACTGATCGGCGAGGACAGACGCCACCTTCCGTCCGGAATAATGCTCTTAAACGCTCCCGATGCCGGCTACCACGATTCCCACAACAGTTTCCGCGAACTCTTGGGTCAGCGGCGCGTGGCCGTGCAGCAGCCGGTGGTAGAGCGCGCCGTACAGCAGGTCGATGGCGGCCTCGACGTCGGTCCCGACCGGGATCTCGCCGCGGCCCATCGCGCGGGTGAAGATCGTCCGGGCCTGCGCGCGGCGCGGCTCCACGTACCGCTCCCGGTACAGCTTGCCGAACACCGGGTCGGTGCCCGCCTCGGTGATCAGCGCGCCGATGACCCGCCCGAACGGCCGGTCCCCGACGCGCTCGATCCATCCGAGGAGCAGCGCCAGCAGGTCGCCGCGCAGCGTCCCGGTGTCCGGCGCCTCCGGGCTCGGCTCGGCCAGCTGCTCATACAGCGCGTCGAGCGCGAGCGTCTCCTTGGTCGGCCACCAGCGGTAGATGGTGGCCTTGCTCACCCCGGCCCGGGCGGCGACCGCGTCCATGCTGACCGCGGCCAGGCCGCGGGTGAGCAGCAGCTCCGCAGCCGCGGCCAGGACGGCCTGCCGGGCGGGCTGGCTGCGCGGCCTGCCGCGGGTTCTGGCTGGCTCGCCGGGCACGGTCATCGCCGACGGTGTCATGTGAGGTTTCTCCTCCGATGTCCCGACATGAAACTGAACTATCAGTTTCTATATTGTACTCAGGAAGTGCCGCTACAGTCGTGAGGTGGCTACGGACGGGACACGGCGGCGCGCGCGTGCGCTGATGACGTGGGCCGTCGCCATCGCGGCCGCCGTCGCGGTCGCCGTCGGCACCGCGGCCTGCGGTTCCGGCGGTCACCCCGTGGCGGAGTCCGCGAGCCCGTGGACGGCGAGCCCGTCCGGCGGGCGGTCAGGCGACCTGTCGCCCGCGGCCTCGCACCCCGCCGCCGCCGTCTCTTGCGTGGCGCGGGTGTACGGGGGGATGACGGAGGCGCAGCGGGTGGGCCAGCTGTTCCTCGTGGGCCTGTCGGCCGACGCCGCCGGGCCGGTGACGACCGCGGCCCTGCAGGCCTACCACTTCGGGTCGCTGCTGCTCACGCCGACCGCGGAAGGCGTCACCGCGCTGGCCGCGGCGACGGCGCACATGCAGTCGCTCGCCACGTCGCCGATCACCGGCGGCGCGCGCTTCTTCGTCGCGGCCAACCAGGAGGGCGGCCAGGTCCAGCAGCTGACCGGCCCGGGGTTTTCCGTCATGCCGTCCGCGGTGACCCAGGGCACCTGGTCGACGAGCGCGCTGCGCGAAGCGGCGGCCGGCTGGGCCGGCGAGCTGCGGGCCGCGGGCGTGAACCTCGACCTGGCGCCGGTGATGGACGTGGTCCCGCCCGGCGGCGCGGCCACGAACGCGCCGGTGGGGGAGCTGGACAGGGACTTCGGCTCCGACCCGGCGAGCAACGGAGCGCACGGGGCGGCGTTCATCGCGGGGATGGCTTCAGCCGGGGTCGCGACCACGGCCAAGCACTTCCCGGGTCTTGGCCGGGTGGCCGGCAACACCGACTTCACCTCCGGTGTGGTGGACACGGTCACGACGCCCGACGATCCGTACCTCGACTCCTTCCGCGCCGCGATCGCGGCGCAGGTGCCGTTCGTCATGGTGGCGGAGGCGACCTACACGCGGATCGACGCCGCACGGCTCGCCGTGTTCTCGCCGGTGGTGATGCGGCTGCTGCGTTCGGAGCTGGGGTTCGGCGGCGTGATCATCTCCGACGATCTCGGCGACGCCGCCGCGGTGGCGTCGATACCGGCGGCGGACCGGGCGATCTCCTTCCTGGAGGCGGGCGGCGACATGATCACCTCGCAGTCGCTCGCCCCGGCGGAGACGATGGCGCAGGCGGTGCTCGCGCGCGCCACGGCCGACGCGGCCTTCCGCGCGGAGGTCGGCACGGCGGTGCAGCGCATCCTGGCGGCGAAACAGGCATCCGGCCTGCTGCCATGCTGAGCGTCCCGCGTTACGGTAATTGACGTGCGCAGGAGGGTGCTGATCGTCGGCGGGCTGATCGGCGCGCTCGCGCTGGCCGGGAGCGCCGTTCTGGCGGGCACCGCTCAGGCTCAGGCAGGCGCCACTCATGCGGGCGCCGACGGGCGTCTCGGCTCGCCTGATTCCAGCGTACAGACCTGCGCGGCGTACGCCTACCAGGCGATCGAGCGGCAGGAACTCGTCACCGGAATGCCCGCGGCGTGTGCCGGGCTCAGCCGTGCCCAGGTCAACCAGGCGGCCAGCACCGCGATCCGCCAGGCGGCGGGCGCCGGTCCCAAGTCCGCCTGGCGTAAGAAGGCGGGCCGGGCGGAGCCGTGGGTGAGCGCGCTGCTGACGGGCCAGGTGCCAGCTCCTGTGCCGACCCCGGCGACCTCGGCGGGGCGGGCCGGCGGCTCGCTGCTCGGCGGCGGCAGCGAGCTGGCGGTGCAGGTCAGCGCGCTGCTCGCCTGGCTGGCCACCGCCATGAGCGGCGGCTACATGCTGCTTCGCTGGCTGCTCGCCGGAGGCAGCCTGCGCAGGCGCAGCCCGACGGCGGCGCCGCCCGCGGTGATCGCGGGACACGCCGGGTTCGGCCTGCTCGGCCTGGTGCTCTGGGGCGTCTTCATGGCGACCGGCTGGACGGCCCTCGCCTGGGCCGCGGTCGGGATCATGGCGCCGGTGGCGGGCCTTGGCATGGGCGTGCTCACGCTCGGCCTGCCCAGCCCGCGCCCGGAGACGCCGGCACCGGGATCAGGGCCGGCACCGGGATCAGGGCCGGCGCCCGCGCCCGCGGGGCGGCGGAGCGCCGATACCGCCACCGCGACGCTGGCCCCTCCCGCCCCAGTGGTCAAGCCGCCGTCGGGGTCGCGTGCCCCTGTCCTGGCGATCGTCGCGCACGGGCTGTTCGCGGTGACCGCCCTGCTGCTTGTGCTCCTGGCCACCGTCGGCGCCGGCTAACCGCCGGCTTGGTGGCACCAGAACTTGCTCGGACCTGCCATGCTGTAAGCGTGAGCGATAAGCAGCAGGGACCCGCGGCCGTGCGCCTGGCGCGGCTGTGGGCGGCCGCCGACCGCCGTCGGGTCCCGCTGCGGACGATCATCGTCACGGTCTTGGTGGTCGCCTTCTTCTTCCTGGCGGGCAAGCTGATCTACCGGCTGCGTGACGTCGTCCTGATCATCCTCGTCGCCGGGTTCGTCGCGCTCATCCTGAACCCGCTGGTGCTCGTCTTGCAGCGCTACGTGGTCAAGCGCCGCGGGCTGGCCGTCACCTTGGTGACGGTGCTGGCCCTACTGATATTCCTGGGGCTGGCCGTGGCGTTCGGCTACCCGCTGGTGAACGCGATCACACACCTGGCCAACTGGCTGCCGTCCTACGTCGCGAGCGCCCAGAGCGGCAAGGGCTGGATCGGCCACCTGGCGACCAGGTACCACGTCCAGCGGTGGGTGACGCAGAACGCGCCCAAGCTGGTGACGTACGCCCAGGATCTGAGCAAGCCTGCGCTGTCGTTCGGTAAGGGCGCGCTGTCGCTGCTCATCGAGCTGTTCACGATCTTCGTCCTGGTGCTGATCCTGCTGCTCGAGGGGCCGCGGCTCCGCCGGGGCCTCCTCGGCCTGCTGTCTCCCGCGCGGGCGGCGGAGGTCAGCCAGGTGGCGGCCGAAGTGAACCGGTCGGTTGTCGGCTACATGCTCGGCAACCTCCTGACGTCGATCATCTGCGGCCTGGTCGTCTTCGTCACGCTGTTCACGCTCGGGGTCCCGTTCCCGCAGCTGTGGGCGATATGGGTCGCGCTGGTCGACTTCCTGCCGATGATCGGCGGCGCGCTGGCGGGCATCCCCACCGTGCTGTTCGCCGCCGCCCACTCGCTGACCGCGGGCATCGTGACGCTGGTCGTGTTCCTCATCTACACCCAGTTCGAGAACCACGTCCTGAACCCGGTCGTCATGAGCAAGACGGTGCGCATCAGCCCGCTGCTCGTGCTCATCTCGGTCCTGGTCGGGGCGTCGATAGGGTCGTGGGTCGGCGGCCTGTTCGGCGGGTTCGTCGCGGCGCTGCTCGCCATCCCGGTGGCCGGCGCGCTGCAGGTGATCGTCCGCGAGGCGTGGCGGCTGACCGGCCCGCCGCTGCGCGAGGTCACCGAAGAGGAACTGGCGTCGGCGGGCGAGCTGCTCGCCACGCGGGACGACCAGGAGCGCCCGGACGGCAGGGACGGCGGGGATGTCCCGGCGGCGGCGGCGGAGGAGGGCGAGGCCTCCGATGCCCCGGCCGCGGACCCGCGCACGGCCTCAGCCAGGCGAGTCTTCATCACCCGCCCGAAGTAAATCTCTTCCAGGGAGCCAGGCTGGAATCCCTCCACCGCAACCCCGGGTAATCCCGGGTCGCGAGTTACCAGCGTGACGAAGACTTTGCGGAGCCGCGGGGGTCCACGAGGCTGGTGGCGTGGAAATGGTCGAGGAAAAGCCGCGGCAGCAGGTGGCGCAGCGGGCGTCCCCACCAGTCGTCGACCACGGCGATGATGCGGTCGTAGTCGGCGGGCTCGGCGGTTCGGAGCGGGATCATGCCTGGGAGTCAGCCGCTTCCGTTCGGGATAAAAGGTTTAAAAGAAACCGCCGGGACGGGAGTTGCGGTCGGCGATGAGGCCCGCGAGGGTCGAGATCGCGATCTCCGGCGGGGTGCGGGAGCCGATGTTCAGCCCGATGGGGCGGTGCACCCGGGCGATGTCGCCGGGCGGCACGCCGAGGGCCTCGAGCGCGGGGATGTGCGGGGCCGGGACGCGGGGGTTGCCCATGACACCGATCCAGCGGGCCTTGGTGGCCAGGGCGTCGCGCAGCACGGCGCCGAGCTCCTCGCGGTGGTGGTCGGTGACCACGACGTCGGCGCCCTCGAGGTCCTCGGGCACCGCGCTCTGCACGGCGAAGCCGGCGATGGCGGCGCCGGACGCCTTGGCGGGGTCCGGCTCGGCGAGCACGGCACGGTAGCCCGCGTCGGCGGCGTACCTCAGCAGGAAGCCTGAGACGGGTGAGGCGAACACGGCGACCAGGGTGCGTTCGGCGCTGGCGCGGGCGGAGCCGGACGCCGTGGCGCCGGCCGGGGCGGCGCCGTGCGCGACCGCGCAGGAGTCGTTCTCATCAGCCATACGGCCAGTCTGCAACATGCCGCCGGGTATTAGCCAGGTGGGCTGGCGCTAGGGTCGGGGTCATGGAGTTCCAGGAAGTCGTGCAGCGACGTCATATGGTGCGGACGTTCACCGCGGATCCGGTTCCGCGGGAATCGCTGGACCGGATCCTCGCCAACGCGGTGCGCGGGCCGTCGGCGGGGTTCTCGCAGGGACAGGCGTTTCTAGTGCTGACCGGCCCGGATCTGCCGAAGTTCTGGTCGGTGGCCGGCGAGGCGGTGCATCCGTCGGCGCAGACGGCGCCGCTGGTGATCGTCCCGATGTCGAACAAGCGCGTCTACCTCGACCGCTACGCCCAGCCCGACAAGGGCTGGACGGACCGGGACGAGGCGCGGTGGCCGGTGCCGTTCTGGCACATCGACACCGGGATGGCGGCGCTGCTGATCCTGCTCACGGTGGCGGACGAGGGGCTGGGCGCGGTGTACTTCGGGATCGTTCCGGGGGCGGTGGCGGAGTTCCGCGCGGTGTTCGGGGTGCCGGAGGACCTCGAGCCGATCGGGGCGATCGCGATCGGCTACGACGCCGAGCCCGTCGCGCGCGATCTGCGGTCGCGGCGGCGGCCCCTGGACGAGATCGTCCGCTACGGCCACTGGTGACGCGGCGGTCGGCCTGGACTCGCTGTGTGCCGATCGCGCAATCGACCCCCGCGGCTCCGCAAAGTCTTCGTCACGCTGGTAACTCGGGGCCCAGGATTACCCGGGGGTGCGGCGGAGCGTCGCCGCGGCGCTGCCATTCACGGGGGTAGCCGACCGAGACCTCCTCGAAGCGGACGCCGTCGTGACGGGTGGTGCGGGGGATGTGCAGGTGCCCGTAGACGGCGGCGGCGACCTGGTAGCGCAGGTGCCAGTCCGCGGTCAGCACGGTCCCGCACCAGGGCGCGAACTCCTGGTGCCGCAGCGCCCCGACGGGGGAGCGCACCAGCGGCCAGTGCCCGGCCAGCACGGCCGGCATGTCCAGGGATGCAAGGCGCTCCTCGGTCGCCGCGACCCGGGCCCGGCACCACGCTTCCACCGACGGGTACGGGTCCGGACGCAGCCACCGCTCGTCGGCGCAGACCACGCCCGCGTCCGTGGCGCGGGCAAGCGCCTGCTCTTTCGTCGCCGCCCCGGGCGGCCGGAACGTGTAGTCGTACAGGGTGAACACCGGGGCGACCGCGACCGGGCCGCCGGGACCGTCCCACACGGGAAAGGGGTCCTCCGGCGTCACCACGCCGAACCGCCGGCACATCGTCACCAGCGTCTCGTACCGCGCGACCCCGCGGACCTGGACCGGGTCGGCGGGATGAGTCCACAGCTCGTGGTTGCCCGGCGTCCAGATCACCCGCTCGAACCGGTTGGCCAGCGTCGCCAGGATGAACCCGACATCCGCCAGGACCTCGCCGATGTCGCCGGCCACGATCAGCCAGTCACCCGGGTCCGACGGCCGCAGCTCGCCGGCGAGCCGGCGGTTCTCCGGGTAGCCGACGTGCAGGTCGCTGATCGCGAGCAGCCGGCTGACGCGCGGCCCGGGCTCACAGCGCCGTCTTCTCCCGCCAGGCGTTCGAGCAGGGCGGCGTCCCCGAAAACAGCGAGCCGCGGGTCCGGCCCCGGCACCCGGCCGTAGGTGAACAGCAGCAGCGCGGCGACCGGCCCGCGCACCGCCGCAGTGGCCTTCTCGTGCCCCCGGGACCACTCGATCCCGCCGCCGTCGAAACGGATCAGCCACTCCCCGTCGGAGTCGGTCGCGTGCAGGTGCAGCGACGACCCGGCCGGCAGTTCCGCGAGACGATCGCGGGCCCGCCGCGCCGCCGGCAGGTTGGCGAGGAACTCATCGATGCCGTCCGCGGCCACCGCCGGGTCGATGGACGGCTCCGCGCCGAGAGCGAGCTCCGCGTCCGCCCGGTGCACGGTCGTCTCGTGCAGCATCCGCCGTGCCCACCAGCCGCTGCGCTGCTCGGCGCCCCACGCCCAGACCACCGCGTCCGGCCCGGCCGAGCGCAGCGCCGCGGCCAGCGGCGCCGCCCCGGCCGCCAGCCAGGACGGGTAATCCGCCTCCGACGCGGGCAGCCCGACCTCGAGGTCGCGCTGCTCGATCCGCGTGCTCGACCTGGTCGCCACGATCCGCTCGGCCCACCGGTGCACGATCCCGGTGTGCTTGACGAGCTTGGCTACCGTCCAGCCGGGACAGGTGGGCACGGCGAGGGCTGGGTCCGGCTCGCTGGTGACAGACGCCATCCGCGCGATCTCGGCTTCGGCCCGCGCGCAGAACCATTCGTGATCGAGCACGTGCACAGGTTACCGCCGTCGGGCCTGTCAGCTGCAGAAGGCTCAGCCGTAGGAGAGCATCAGCCGTAGGAGAGCATCAGCCGTAGAAGAGCATGACCGCTTCGAGGACGCAGACCGGCTTGTCGCCGCCCTCCCGCTCGACGACGCCGCCGACGGTGAGCTGCACCCCGCCCGTGATCTCCCGGACGTCCGCCAGCGTGGCGGTCAGCCGGATCTTCGAGCCCACCGGCACCGGGGCCGGGAAGCGGACCTTGTTCAGCCCGTAGTTCACCGCCATCGTCGCGTCGGTGACGGTGAGCACCTGCGACCACATCGGGACGAACAGCGACAGCGTAAGGAACCCGTGCCCGACCGGCCCGCCGAACGGGCTCTCGCGCGCCGCCCGCTCCACGTCCACGTGAATCCACTGGTGGTCGTCGGTGGCGTCCGCGAACGTGTTCACCCGGTCCTGGGTGATCTCGAACCACTCGCTGGTGCCGAGTGTGGACCCCTTGAGCGAGGGCAGCTCGGCGATCGTGGCCGTCGTGGTGCTCATAGGGCGACGTTACGACAAGCCGTTGAGATGGTCAATGATTGAAAATCTCACCGAGATGGAGATTGGCCGGAGGGAGTCTCCGGATTGTGATAGAAACTTAGGAATGCCCGCCGGGGCCGGGGTGTTCGGCGGAGTGGACCGGAAAACCGATATGAGCGCGGGACTTCCTGCCGACAGGTTCCTTCGGCATAAAGGGCTGATCCTCGTCGCGGCGGGCGGCGCCGTGGCCGAGGCGGGATTGCTCACGCTCCTGGCGCCGGCCGCCCGGCCGGTCGCCCCGCAGGTCACCGCCGTTCCCGCGCTCGCCGCCTACCATGACCTGCGGTGGCTGTTCGCCGACGGCCAGTCCTGGATCGGTTTCGCCGGCGTCTTCACAGCCGTGCTCCTGGCCAGGTCGGCGATGGACGTGGTGCTGCTGCGGCTCGCCTGGCCGCGGGAAGTGCGCGCGCCGGCGCCGAGCCGGGCGTTCTTGTCGTGCATGGGGCTGACGGTGCTGGCATGGCTGTTGCTGTCGCCCGCCGTCACGCTGGCGTTCGGTGCGGCGGTGCTGCCGTTCTCCTGGCCGTTCCTCGCCGCGCTGCCGATCATGCTGGGCATCGCCGCCGCGCTGAGCCACGGCGGGGTGATCGTCGCCTGGTGGCGGCGGCTGCCGCCGCTGCGCTCGGTGCTGTGGCTGCTCGCCAGCTTCCTCGCGCTGTCGGCGGCCGCCGCGGTCATCGCCCACCTCGGGACCCCGGCAGCGCTCGCCGTGGTGGCCCTCACGGGCCTGGTCAACGCCCGCGCCTGGTACGGGCTCGCCGCGATCGCCTCCCGCGTGCACCCGCGGACGCCCGAATCGGTGCCGGCCAGGCTGCTGTTCGGCCTGCCGTTCGCGCCGCTGGCCGCGTTCATGGTGATCGCCCTAGTCGTGGGCGCCGCCAGGCTGCTGTTCACCGGGACGATCCAGCTGCCGCTTGGCGGCGGGGTGACCAGCACGCAGGCCGCGAGCCTGATCGGGGTCAGCCGGGCGCCCTCGGCCACCACCGCGGCGGCGGCCGCCGCCACGTCCCCCGACCCGGTGCTCGTCGTCGAGGGCTGGGGCTCCTCCTGCTGCGATGCCGGGAACGGCCTGCACGCCGTGATGTCCGGCACGGTCGTCCACCAATTCTCCTACCTCGGGCTGAACGCCAAGGGCGGGCCGCTGGTCAGCGGCGCGTCCGCCGACGACCTACCGCTGCCGGAACTTGGCGACATGATGGCCGCCCAGCTCATGAAGCTGCACGACACGACCAGCCGGCCGGTCAACGTCGTCGCCGAAAGCGAGGGCACCCTCGGCGTATACGCGATGCTCGCCCGCCACCCGCGCCTGCCGGTCGGCTCGGTCGTGCTGCTCAGCCCGATCGTCGAGCCCGGGCGGGTGAGCTTCCCGTCGGGAAACGACGAGGCCTCGGTGGGGGAAGACGCGCTGGACACGCTGAACCATCTCGTCGGCGGCATGTCGCCGTACGGGTCCGTCGGCGCGCAGAACCTCATCAGCTCCGTCAGCGAGTTCGGCGCCCGGTACTTCGACGCGATCGCCAGCCCGGCCGGCAAACCGATCCGCGGGCTGGCGGTGATCCCGCTCGCCGACGCGCTCACCCTCCCGGTCTGCGGCCTGCCGGCGGACGTCGTCGTGGTCCCCGCGTTCCACGGCGGACTGCTCGGCGACCCGAGCGTGCTGTCGATGGTCAGGGCGTTCCTGGACGGCCGCCCGGTCCAGAGTCAGGACCAGGGCAGGCTGCGGGCCGCCGCGGAGATCATCGCCGGCGCCGCTACCGCCTGGCGGATGCCGGATACCGGCGACGAATGCCCCCCGTGAGTGGTACGCTCTGCCTCGATGCGATCTTTCCTTGACCTCCAGTGGTGGCGCCGTCCGTAGGCGGTGCTCTCTGGTGTGCGACCGCCCGGAAACGGCGGTCGCTTTTTCGTATCACCCGCCAGTGACCGGGCCAGACCTGGCAAAGGGGCCCCGAGGTGGACTCAACCGAGATGACAACCGGTGGCGGAGTCGCCGTCACCCGCACCGCGCGGCCGTTCGACCCGGCCGAACTCGAGCGCGTCGCCCAGGCCGTCGACCGCCGCCGCGGCGGCGTGCTCAGCTCGGGCATGGAGTACCCAGGCCGCTATAGCCGCTGGCACATGGCCTACGTGGACCCGCCGGTCGAGATCACCACCCGCGGCCGCTACGTCACCGCCCGGGCCCTCAACGAGCGCGGCGAGGTCATCCTCCCGGTCATCGCGGCCGCCCTGCGCCGCGCTGGCCACGAGCAGCCCACCGCGCCGCCTGCCGCCGACGCTGATAACAGCAAGAAGCGGGCCGCCGCCCAGGTGACCGTGGTGATCCCCGAAGGGGAGGGGACCTTCACCGAGGAGGAACGGTCCCGGCAGCCGACGGTGTTCACGGCGCTTCGGGAGATCGCCGCCGCGTTCGGCTGCGCGGACCCGCACCTGGGGCTGTACGGGGCGTTCGGCTACGACCTGGCCTTCCAGTTCGAGCCGGTGCGGCTGCGCATGGACCGGCCGGCCGCCCAGCGGGACCTCGTGCTGCACCTGCCGGACCAGATCTGGGCGCTGGACCGCCGCCGCGAGGAGGCCATCCAGTACTCCTACGAGTTCGCCGTCGGCGGGGTCTCCACGGCAGGCCGTCCCCGGGAGACGGCGGACACTGCCGCTAGCCCGGGGGGGCGACCCCCCTGGACCCCCCGGCATGAGGGGGCTACCCGCCCCCCCATTCCCCCCGGGCCGGTCCCCGGGCGGTACGCGGCCGTCGTCGAGCGGGCGAAGGAGCGCTTCCGGCGCGGCGACCTGTTCGAGGTCGTGCCCGGGCACGTGTTCTACGGGCGGTGCGCGTCGCCGGCCGCGTTCTACGAGCGGCTGCGGGAGCGCAACCCCGCGCCGTATGAGTTCCTGTTCAACCTCGGGGACGGGGAGTACCTCGTCGGCGCCTCCCCGGAGATGTACGTCCGGGTGACCGGGGACCGGGTCGAGACCTGCCCGATCTCCGGCACGATCGCGCGGGGCGCCGACCCGCTGGAAGACGCGGCGAACATCGTCACGCTGCTGCGGTCGGCGAAGGAGGAGTCCGAGCTGACCATGTGCACCGACGTGGACCGCAACGACAAGTCGCGGGTCTGCGTGCCGGGCTCGGTCAAGGTGATCGGCCGCCGGCAGATCGAGATGTACAGCCGGCTGATCCACACGGTCGACCACATCGAAGGGCGGCTGCGGCCGGGGTTCGACGCGCTCGACGCGTTCCTCACCCACATGTGGGCCGTCACCGTCACCGGCGCCCCCAAGACCTGGGCGATGCAGTTCATCGAGGACAACGAGGACGCCCCGCGGCGCTGGTACGGCGGCGCCGTCGGCAAGATCGGCTTCGACGGCTCGATGAACACCGGGCTCACCCTGCGCACGGCGCACATCCGCGACGGCGTCGCGGCTGTCCGGGCGGGGGCGACGCTGCTGTACGACTCCGACCCCGGATCCGAGGAACGAGAGACTCACATCAAGGCGCGTGCTCTGATCGAAACCCTTCAGGAAGCGGAACGGTCGGTCGCGCCTGTGGTGACGCCCGCCCCCGCCGCCCCCGCTGGCCGGCCGCCGCGGGTCCTGCTCGTGGACCATCAGGACTCGTTCGTGCACACGCTGGCCGACTACTTCCGCCAGCACGACGCGGAGGTGACGACGCTGCGCGCCGGGTTCCGCGCGTCCGCGCTTGACGAGCTCGCGCCGGACCTGGTCGTGCTGTCACCCGGGCCGGGCCGCCCGTCGGACTTCGACTGCGACGCGCTGCTGTCCGAGCTCGACGCGCGGGGGCTGCCCGCGTTCGGCGTGTGCCTGGGGCTGCAGGCGATGGTGGAGCACGCCGGCGGTGAGCTGTCGCTGCTGCCCGAGCCGCAGCACGGCAAGCCGGGCCTGGTCTGCGTGCGGGGCGAGACGTCGCTGCTCAGGAGCCTTCCGGCGGAGTTCACCGCGGCGCGCTACCACTCGCTGTACGCGGTCGAAACCGCCGTGAAGGGCGGGTTCACCGTGACCGCGACGCTCGGCTCGTCGCACGGGCTGAACGGCGTGGTGATGGCGATCGAGGACGACGCGGCGGGCCGCTGGGCGGTCCAGTTCCACCCCGAGTCGATCCTCACCGCGGCCGGCCGCTCCGGCCACCAGGTGATCGCCAACGTCCTGGCGCTGTGCCGCGCGCGCATGTCCGCGTCAGCCTAGCGGCGTGGGATTGTGTGGGATAGCGTGGTTTCGCGCGATCAGAACCCCCCACGGAGGCACGCCATGAAATCCACCCGGAAGGTCGTCATCGCGATTCTCATCGGGATGTCACTGCTGTTCGGTGCCGTGTCGGCGGTCGCGGCCGCGACGCACGCGACGGCGGCGACCGCGATCGAGTACGGGACCGCGGCGCATGTGAGCAACCCGACCGCGGTCGAGTACTGAGGCCACGGAGCAGCCGCCCCGGCCGGCCGCCGACCGCATGCGTGGGAGGCGCCCGGCCGGGGCAGATCTACCGTTATGGTCGACTTCTCCCTCAGTGACGAGGAACGGCAGATCAGGGACACCGTCCGGGAGTTCATCGTGCGGGAAGTGATGCCGCTCGAAGCGGAGGTGCTCCGCAACGAGCGGGCCGGGCGGCCGGGCGTGGAGCGCTCGGTCATCCGCGAGCTGCAGCTCAAGGCGCGGCGCAGCGGCTTCTGGGGCGTGCTGACGCCCGAAGAATACGGCGGCATGAACCTCGGCCCGGTGATGGCGGCGATCATCTCCATGGAGACGGGCCGCACGTTCGTGCCGTTCGGGTTCGGCGGCTACGCCGACAACATCCTCTACTTCGCCAACGACGAGCAGAAGCAGCGGTACCTGATCCCGACGATCGAGGGGGAGCGGATCTCCTGCTTCGCGATCACGGAGCCGGGCGCCGGCTCGGACGCGCGGTCCATCAGGACCAGCGCCCGGCGCGACGGCGGCGACTACGTCATCAACGGCGAGAAGACATTCATCACCAACGGCAACGACGCGGACTTCGTGATGGTGTTCGCGGTCGTGCCGGACGCGGGCGTCACGTGCTTCCTCGTCGACCGCGACATGGGCTGGAAGTCCGAGCCGATCCCGACCATGGGCGAGTGGGGCCCGGCCGCGCTGGTCTTCGACGAGGTGCGGGTGCCCGCCGCGAACGTGCTCGGCGAGGTCGGCAGGGGGTTCGACCTGGCGATGGCCTGGATCAGGCGCGGCCGGTTCATGATCCCGGCGCGCGCCGTGGGCTCGGCCGAGCGGCTGCTGCAGATGGCGATCGACTACGCGAAGATCCGCCACTCGATGGGCCATCCGATCGCCGCCTACCAGGCGATCCAGTGGCAGATCGCCGACTCCCAGGTGGAGATCGAGAGCGCCAAGTGGCTCACGCTGTACGCGGCGTGGCGCGAGCAGGCGGGCCTGGACGGACGGCACGCCGCCTCGATCGCCAAGCTCAACGGCGCGGTGATGGCCAACAACGTGGTGGACCGGGTGCTGCAGATTCACGGCGGCATGGGCTACACCAAGGAGCTGCCGATCGAGCGCTGGTACCGCGAGCTGCGGCTGCTGCGGATCTACGAGGGCACCGACGAGATCCAGCGCCGCACGATCGCCCGCAACCTGCTCAAGGGGCACGCGAAGCTGGGACAGATCGGCGAGTAAGCGCGGCGGCCCGGCCTCAGCCCTCGTCTTCCGGCCACAGCTGGATGGCGCGCTCCGCGGCCTCGAGGATCGGCGCCGCGTTCGAGAGTGGTCCTGGTCTCGCCGATCCCGAAGGTGGACCACTCGCAGACGAAATCGAGCGGCCCCTTGGGAGGCAGCGGCCACGCCCACCACCGGGAGTAGTGGGTGTGCGGGCCCCCGCCGCCCATGGCCGGGCGCAGTATCGGGCCGTCTGGCTCGCTGCCGTAGTCGGGCCTGCGGCCGATCCCGTGGTGGCTGATCACCTTGGTGCCGTCGGCGAGCTGGAGGCCGAAGCGGAACGACCGCTGGGCGGCGCCCAGGCCACCAGGACCTTCCGGACCATGGTCGCCGGCTGGCCGGATGCGAGCGGTCACGAAGATCTCGAACCCGGTGGCGTGGGCCGACATGCCCGTGATCGCGACCGCGACTCGTTCGGCCCGGGCGATCTGGAGGGTGTCGATCCGCACTATGCCGGGCAGGTCCGCCTCCGGCGGCTCCCATGGATGATGCCGCCGGGGTGGTTCCTGCTCGGCGGCGGGCAGCTCATCAAAGAATCCCATACGGCCACGTTCTGCCGATGTGCTGCCGCGCGCAACCGAATTACCCCTGCGGCCAGGGGCGGGCCGCGAGCACGGCCAGGTTCAGCGACACGAGCGTGTCCTCCAGCTTGGGCAGGGCTTCCGTCTCGTCGTTGAGAACCCCGGAGCGCACCAGCTCCGTGGCCGCGCCGGCGAGCCCCAGGTAGGCCTCCTCGGAGACGGCGGGCCACTGGGGGTGGCGGGTCCGCGCCCGCCGGTGCCACTTGGCGGTCATCTCGGCGAACCGCCGGCCCGCCAGCTCGATCCGCTCGACGGCGCGCGGCCCGGCGGCCAGCATCTCCACGTAGAGAACCCGCGCGAACGCCGGCTCGTCGGCGAGGAACTCGAGGAAGGCGCGGCATGCCGCGCGCAGCACGTCCTCGTCCGGGGCGCCCGCGGGCAGCGTGCGGGTCGCCGCGACCACCCGGCACTGCATCAGCCGGCTGCCGTCCCCGGTCGCGGCGAGGAAGCAGGCTTCCTTGTCGGCGAAGTGCGCGTAGAACGCCGCGCGGGACACCCGCGCCCGGCGCACGATGTCGGCGACCGTGACCGCCGGGTATCCCGATTCGGCGACGGCGGCGATCACCGCCCGGCGCAGCCGCTCCTCCTGGGAGGCCCTGACATCCGGTGCTGGCAGGCTATTACGCCCTCGTGGCAGGCCTGGCTTGCCTTCGTGAGTATCGGCGAGGCTACCCCCTTGCAAGGCGTCGAGCATGCGTTTAGAGTAACCAGAAAATCTCTAAAGTACATAGACGTACTTTAGGCCGTGCGCACGTCATGGCTGACGTGGCGCGGAAAGGGGTCGGGATGACAGCAACCGCGGAAGGTGCCGCCCCCGCGGCCGGAGCCGTGAACGGCCTCTGGCGGCGGCAGCTCAGCCACTACCCGGACACGCGACCGCGGATGACCTATCTGGCCATCGTCGTGCTCGCCACGATCGCCCTCTACTACGCGTTTTATATCCCCGGTGCGGTGTCCCCGTCGATCATCGCCCACTACGGGATGACCTTTAACACCTACGTGTACATCATCGTGATCGCCAACGCGGTCGGCGCCTTCGGCTCGCTCGCCGCGGGCCTCGCCGACCGGTGGGGCCGCGCCAACCTGGTGGCCTACGGTCTGGTCATCGTCGGCCTGCTGGTCTTGTTCGGCGTGCCGAACGCGCCGAACACATTCACCTACGCCCTCCTGTTCGCCATCATCGGGATCGTCGAGGGCGTCATCCTCGTCGCCACGCCCGCGCTCGTGCGCGACTTCTCGCCGCAGCTCGGCCGGGCCTCCGCGATGGGGTTCTGGACGCTCGGGCCGGTCCTCGGCAGCCTGGTCGTCGCCGTCGTGTCCAGCAACACGCTCAGCCACCTGACCGCGTGGCAGGACCAGTTCACCATCGCCGGCATCGCCGTGCTCGTCGTCGCCGCGATCGCCGTGGTGGGGCTGCGCGAGCTCTCGCCGCAGCTGCGCGACCAGCTCATGGTCTCCATGCACGACCGGGCGCTGATCGAGGCCCGGGCGCGCGGGCTGAAGGTCGACACCCTGCTGCGGAAGCCGTGGCAGCAGATGCTGCGCCTGGACATCATCGCCTCGGCGTTCGCGATCTCGGTGTTCCTGCTGATCTACTACACCGCGGTCGGCTTCTTCACCGTGTACTTCACCACGCTGCACGGCTTCTCGCTGTCGACCGCCAACAGCATCGGCAACTGGTTCTGGGCATTCGACGCGGGAGCCCTGATCATCATCGGGATCATCTCCGACCGGGTGGGCGTCCGCAAGCCGTTCATGGTGCTCGGCGCGGTCGGCGCGATCGTCATGACGATCATCTTCCTCAACCTCGGCGCGGGCACCACGTACGCCTCGTTCGCCCTGGTGATCAGCATTACCGCGGTGTTCCTCGCGATCGCGTACGCGCCGTGGATGGCCAGCTTCACCGAGACGGTCGAGAAGCACAACCCGGCGCTGGTCGCGACCGGCCTGGCGGTCTGGGGCTGGATCATCCGCGCGGTGATCGCGATTTCGCTCCTCATCATGCCGGCGGTGATCGGCTCGATGACCCCGCTGGTCACCTACGGCTCGCAGGTCGCGACGCTGTCGGCCAAGTACGCGCCGGAACTGGCCACGATCAAGGCCATCGACCCGGCCACGCTCGCGGCCCTGCAGGCCAACCCGGCGAACCCCGTGGCGGGCGCGAAGGCCGTCGGGGAGATCGCGACGACGTTCCACATCGGGCCGGCCGCCGCGACCGTCCGGCTCCTCCAGGTCGCCAAGGTGCCGCGGGCGGACCTGTTGTACCTTAACCAGCACGGCCCCGCCGTGGTCACCGCCGCGGCCGCGGCGCCCGGCGAGTGGAAGAACTGGTGGTGGGTGTGCGTCGGCGGCGAGGTCGTCTTCATCCCGCTGATCCTGCTGATGGCGGGCCGCTGGAGCCCGCGGCGCGCCCGCGAGGACGCCGAGGCGCACGAGCGCCTCGTCCAGGAGGAGATGGCGAAGCTGCAGGCATAACAGGCTTCGTGCGCGTGTCTCGCGGTGCGGCCCGCGGGGCACGCGCACGATGTCAGGTCCAGGCGAGGCCCGCGTCGGGAGCGTCGTCGGCGAGCACGGCGCCCTCGATCAGACCGTACGGGCGGTCGGCCGCGTAGTAGACCTCGCGGTCGTTGTCCAGGCCGAACGGGGCGAGGTCGACGACGAAGTGGTGCTTGTTCGGCAGCGCGAGCCGGACCTCGCAGATCGCGGGCACCGCCGCGATGATCGCCGACCCGATCGCGTAGAGCATCTGCTGCAGCGAGTAGGTGTACGTCGCGGCGAAGGTCTCCAGCACCGCCGACTTCGCGGCGGCGAAGTGAGCGGCCCAGTCGTCCTGATCGAAAGCCGGCGGCCGGAACCGCCACGACGCGTTCACCTGCGTCGCCAGCATCCGGTCCCTGGTCTCCGGCAGCGTCGTGTACGGGTCCGTCGGGTAGCCCCGGAACTCAGAGCCGGTGGTGTTCAGCACGATCAGGTCCTTGATCCCGGAGACGACCGACCTCCCGGCAGCGGTGTCCTCGATGACCGTCGTGGTCCTGGTCAGCTGCCCGCTGCGGGCGAACGAGTAGCCGGTCGCCCCGATCGGGGTCCAGCCGTACTCGTCCACGCGGACCCGTGCCCGCGTGATCGGCTCCTGCGACCCGACGAAGAACGACGCCAGCTCCAGGGCGAACGTCTCAGGCTCGACGGCGCCGAGTTCCCTGGCGAGGGCGTACACCTTGTTCTTCTGCGAGTCGGTGGGCAGCACCTTGGCGTTGTCACCGGTCAGGTGGGAGTCGGCCAGGTCACCGGACAGGCTCGTGGAGACGTTCCAGTCCCTGATCAGGTCGCTGCCGTCGGGCGCGGCCCCGCGGGCGACCCGCACGACGCGGACCTCCGCCTTGCCGTACCGGTTAGCTCCGAGCTGGACCATGGCCACCCTCCGGGTTCAGCACGCGGTAGACAGCATCCCGCCGCAGCGGCAGAACAGTGAACCGGACCCCGGTCGCGTCGCGGAGCGCGTTCGCCAGCGCCGGGGCGACCGGGTTGAACGGGGCCTCGCTCATCGGCTTCGCCCCGAACGGCCCGAACGGATCGCAGGTGCGCGCGAAGTACACCTCCGTCCGCGGCAGGTCCGCCAGCACCGGCACGTGGTATTCGCGCAGCGCGCGCGTGGTCACAACGCCGGCCGCGTCGAGGCGGACCTCCTCGAACAGCGCCGCGCCGAGCGCCTGCGCGACGCCGCCCTCGACCTGGCCGCGCAGCTGCACCGGGTTGAGCACGGTCCCCGCGTCCACGGCCTGCACCGACTGCAGGATCGCGATCTCGCCGGTCGAGGGCCGCACAGCCACCCGGAACCCCTGCGCGGTGAACGCGACCGACCGGGACAGCCCGTCGCAGTACCCCTCCGCCTCCAGCGGTTTCTCGCCGCCGGCCGGCCCGCCCGCCCCGCCCGCCCCGCGCGCGGCGATCGCCTCGGCGAGCGCCCGGGCGGCCCGCACCGTCGCGGTGCCCGCGACCACGATGCCCGTAGACCCGAACGCCCCCGTGTCGTGGCCGCAGGCGTCGGTGTCAGCGGAGATCACCTCGAACATCGTCGGCCGCGCAGCCGAGCACGCTCGCGGCGAGCTGGCGGTGCACCGTCGTCGTGCCGTTGCCGAACTCAGCGGTCCCGACCGACAGCCGGTACCGCCCGTCCGGCCGCAGCGCGATCCGCGCCCGGCCGTCGTGGCCGCCGGGGGGAATGGTGTCCAGCATGGTCACCGCGATCCCGGTGCCCGTCAGCCAGCCCTCCGGAGCGGCGAGCCCGCGGCCGCTGGCCAGGGCCTTGTCCACCAGCTCCAGGCATTCGAACGCGCCCGCGCTGTCCGTGCTGATGTCTTCCCGCTCGCCGCTCCCGTTGACGAGCTCCTCGCCCGGCCTGACGAGGTTGCGGCGGCGGAACTCGGCCGGGTCGATGCCCACCCGGCGCGCCAGCTCGTCGACGGCGGACTCGACCGCGAACGCGGCCTGCGACAGGCCGTAGCCGCGGAACGCCCCGGCGGGCAGCGTGTTCGTGTAGACCGCGCGGGCGTCGACGCGCTTGTTCGGGCAGCGGTAGGCGGTGACTGTCTCCTCGCAGGCGTGGAAGAGCACGCCGGGGCCGTGGTTGCCGTAGGCGCCCGTGTCCGCGGTCACGTCGAGCTGGAAGGCGGTCAGCGTCCCGTCGCGCGTCGCGCCGAGCCTGACGGTGACCTCCATCGGATGCCGGGTGGTCGCCGCGGTGAACTCCTCCTCGCGGGTGAGCTCGAGGTGCACCGGCCGCCCGGTGGCCAGCACGGCGAGCGCCACGACGTCCTCGGTCAGCATCTCCTGCTTGCCGCCGAAGCCGCCGCCGACGCGCTTGGCGACCACCCGCACCTGGTCCTTCTCGAGACCATAGATCCGGCAGAGCTCGTCGCGGGTGAGGAACGGGGTCTGCGAGCTCGTGCGCAGCACCAGCCGCCGCCCGCCTCCCCTGTCCCGGTCGAGCCAGCCGATCGTGGTATGCGCCTCCAGGTGCACGTGCTGCACCCGGTGCACGGAGAAGGTTCCCTCGTAGACCTCGTCGGCGATCGCCAGGCCGCGGGAAACGTCTCCGGCGTGGCGGTGGACTTCCGCCGCGATGTTGCGTTCGGCAAGGTCGGGATGGAGCCGCGGCGCGCCGGGCCGCATCGCCTCCGCAGGATCCGTGACCGCCGGCCGGACCTCGTAGTCGACCGTGATCAGGGCGCAGGCCGCCTCGGCCGCCGCCAGCGTGCCGGCGATGACGGCGGCGACCCGCTGGCCGCGGAACCGGATGGTCCGGTCCAGGACGAGCGTGTCGTACGGGTCGTCGTCCGGGTTGTGGTGGCGGGCGGTGGAGAAGCGCACCGGCGGTGAGTCCGCGTAGGTGAAGATCGCCACCACGCCGGGCAGCGCCGCGGCGGCGCGTGCGTCGATCGAGCGGATCCACGCGTGCGCGTGCGGGGAGCGGAGCAGCTTCATGTGCAGCGGCGGCTCCGGCGGCACGTCCGGCTCGCCGGGGGCGGTGTCGGCGGTGAACCGCGCGGTGCCCGCCACCACGTCCGGCCCCGCGGGGGCAGGCAAGCTTTGGCCTACCGGGGGAACCGCGCTTCCGTTCGGGATAAAAATGCGAGCTGTGCCGGTGAAGGCGTCGGCGATGGAACCGTAACCGGTGCACCGGCAGATGTTTCCCTTCAGCGCGCGGGGGAGGTCAGCCAGTTGCTCGGCGGACAGCGCGGCGGCCGTCATGATCATCCCCGGCGTGCAGAAGCCGCACTGGAAGCCCTGCGCGGCGACGAACGCCTCCTGGAGCGGGTGCTTGCCGCCGAGCCCGCCGAGCCCCTCGATCGTCGTGATCTCTCGGCCGGCCGCGCGCGCCGCCGGGTAGAGGCAGCTGTGCACCGGGACGCCGTCCACGTGCACGGTGCACGCGCCGCAGTCCCCGGCGTCGCATCCCTTCTTCACGCCGAACCAGCCCTGCTCGCGC
Source organism: uncultured Actinomycetota bacterium (assembly GCA_963771985.1). GTDB lineage: Bacteria > Actinomycetota > Actinomycetes > Streptosporangiales > Streptosporangiaceae > Trebonia. Next base: position 398,961 of record CAVYVO010000003.1, read on the forward strand.
AGGAACGTCCGCAGGCACTGGCCGGGCCGCGGCCGGCCGTCGGCGGGCGTTCCGTTGATCCTCATCCGGCCAGCTCCGCGACCGCTTCGGCGACGCCGCGCCGGGTCATGGCCGCGCGCCAGGCCGCGTCGCCGTGGACGTCGTCCAGGTAGGCGAGGCCCGCGTGCTCCAGGGCCTCGGCCGCGGCGGCGGCGTCGGGCGGCTGCGGGAAGCGGAGCCGCGCCGGGCGCGGCGTCGCGGCGGTCACCGTCACGACGGTCTCGCCGCGCGGGCCGGGGTCGCGGCGGGCGATCACGAGCGCCGCCGAGCGGCCGACGGGGGACAGCGAAACCTGGCGGAACGCGGTCGTCGCCCGGAGCGCCGCGGCCGGGATGACGATCTCGCGCAGCAGTTCGCCCGGCCGCAGCGCGTTGCGGCCGTCGCCGGTGACGAACTCCGCCACGGGGATCCGCCTGATGGCGCCGTCGGGCGCGTGCAGCGTGGCCACCCCGTCGAGCGACGCGGCCAGGGACGTCATCGGGCCGGCGGGCAGCGACAGGCAGATGTTGCCGCCCACGGTCGCCATGTTGTGCACCTTGAACGAGCCGAGGAGCGCCTCGGCGCACTGGCGCGCGAGCACGGCCGCCGGCCAGTCCCGGGACGGCCGCCAGCGGGCCAGCTCGGCGAGCGTGCAGGTCGCGGCGACGGTGAGGCCGTCGTCCGTTTCCGCCAGGGGCGTCCAGCCGAACGCGCTCAGGTCGAGCAGCCGGCGCAGGTCCGGCTGCGGCTGGGAGAACAGCCAGGTCCCGCCGCCGAGCCACGCGTCACCCGGGCGCCAGGCGGCCGTGGTGCCCGGCACGAACCCGGTGACCGTGTTCAGGTCCATAATCAGCGCTCCGCGGCCGTGATCATCCCGACATGCGACCAGACTAGAGCAGCTCGATTGCGCTGCACGAGCAGCGGTGGCTGCCGTTGCTCGCCCGGAATGAACCAGCGCCCGCCGGCAAACCAGTCATTTGACTGGTGCTTGCGCGGGCCATCTCGCGGCAGGCTCGTGGCCAAGCCGCGCAGTGTCAAGGAGTTAGCGATGTCCGCAGCGATACGATCGCCGATTACAGCTCCCAGAGCGGGCAGCCGGTAACCAAGCATCTGACCGTCGAGATCACCCCCTCGCCGTCAAGGGAAAGAGAATGAGATTGTCCGGAACGGTCGCGGCTGTCTCCCTTCACGCGACCGCGAATGTGGTCCCCGCGCGGGCGCAGATGGCGACGACGCTGGGCTTCCACATCATCCTCGCCTGCCTGGGCATCGCGCTGCCGTCGGTGGTGCTGCTCGCGGAATTCACCGGCCTGCGGCGCCGGGACCAGACCGCGCTGCTGCTGGCGCGGCGCTGGTCGCAGGCGATGGGAGTGCTGGTCGCGGTCGGCGCGGTGACGGGCACGGTGCTGTCCTTCGAGATGGGCCTGCTGTGGCCGGGGCTGATGCGGCAGTACGGCGCCGTGCTCGGGTTCCCGTTCGGTGTGGAAGGGATCTTCTTCTTCCTCGAGGCGATCTTCGCCGGGATCTACCTGTGGGGCTGGCGGCGGCTGACACCCTGGGCGCACTTCTGGTCCGGGGTGCCGATCGCGGTCAGCGGCATTCTCGGCGCGATGTCGGTGATCGCGGTGAACTCGTGGATGAACACCCCGGGCGGGTTCACGGAAAAGAACGGCCAGATCACCTCGGTCAATGTCTGGCAGGTGTTCTTCAGCCGCGCCGCGGCCTACGAGATGCCGCACATGATCCTGGCCGCCTACATGGTCACCGGGTTCACCGTGGCCGGGGTGTACGCGGCGGGCATCCTGCGCGGCCGCCGGGACCGCTACCACTACACCGGGTTCGCGCTGGGGTTCGTCCCGGCGGCGATCTTGACCCCGTTCCAGATCTTCGTCGGCGACACGGCCGCCCGCGCGATCGCGTCCGATCAGCCGGTGAAGTTCGCGGCGATGGAGTACGTGCCGGCCACGTCCCGGCAGGTCCCGGAGTGGCTCGGGGGCGTCTACGTCAACGGGCACGTCTACGCCGGGCTGAAGATCCCGGACATGGACTCGATGCTTGTCGGCTTCGGCCCGGGAACCCAGGTCACCGGCTGGGACAGCGTTGCGCCCGCGGACCGGCCGCCCGTGGTGTGGCTGATCCACCTGTGCTTCGACGTCATGGTCGGGCTCGGGTTCCTGCTGCTGCTGGCCGGGCTGTGGGCGGCGTGGGAGTGGTGGCGGCGCCGCCGGCTGCCGCCGGCGCGACTGTTCTGGCTGCTCGGCGCCGTCAGCGGGGTCGCCGCGATCGTGGCGATGGAGTGCGGCTGGGTGGTCACCGAGGTCGGCCGGCAGCCGTGGGTGGTCTACGGCCTGCAGACCACCGCCCAGGCGGCCACCACCAACGGCGGCGTCATCGCCAGCCTGACGGCGGTCATCGTGGTATACGCCGTGCTCGGCGCCGCGACCATCGCCGTCTTGCGGATCCTCTCCCGCCGCTGGCGCCGCGGTGAATCCACCGAGGCCGACGTGCCCTACGGGCCGCCGGCGCTCCTTGACCAGCCGACGGGACAGGCGGACCGGTGATGGCGGCCGACGTGGTGGGGGGCATACTGCTCGCCGGGATCACCCTGTACGCCGTCCTGGGCGGGGCCGACTTCGGCGGCGGCCTGTGGGACCTGCTGGCCGGCGGCGACCGGCGCGGCCGGGCGCCGCGCGGCCTGATTGACGAGTCGATCACCCCGGTATGGGAGGCCAACCACGTCTGGCTCGTCTTCGACCTGGTCATCTTCTGGACCGCGTTCCCGCACGCGTTCGCCGCGGTGATGACCACGCTCGCGCTGCCGCTGTGGCTCGCGCTCGCCGGGATCGTGCTGCGCGGCGCCGGGTTCGCGTTCCGCAAGGAAGCCGCCCAGTTGCGCTGGCAGCGCCTCGCCGGCGCGACCTTCGCGTTCTCCTCGCTGGTGACCCCGTTCTTCATGGGGACCGTGATCGGCGCCATCGCCACCGGCGCCGTCCCCGCGAACCCCAGCCACGCCAGCCTTGCCGCCTGGACCAGCCCGACGGCGGTGCTGGCCGGGTTCGTATTCGTCGCCGCCTGCGGCTACCTCGCCGCCGTCTACCTGGTCGGGGAGGCGGCCCGCCGCGACGACCAGCCCATGCGAGCCTACTTCGCGCGCCGCGCCCAGGCCGCCGCCGTGCTGGCCGGGGCGCTGTCCCTGGCCACGCTGGGCGAATTGCACGGCTCGGCTCCGGAGCTGTACGCGCGGCTGACCGGCCGGGCGCTGCCGCTGGTGATCCTGGCCGGGGTCTGCGGCCTGGCCGTGATCGCCCAGCTGGCCGTCGGCCGCGTGGTCGGCCTGCGGGTCATCGCCGCGCTCGGCGTCGCCGCCGTCGTCTGGGGCTGGGGCGTCGCCCGGTATCCGGTACTGCTGCCCGGCACCGCCGTGACGCTGTCCAACGCGGGCGCCCCGGATGCGACCCTGAACGCGATCGTCGTCCTGTTCATCGTCGCGGCGGTGATCATCGGCCCGTCCTTCGCCCTGCTGTACATCCTGCAGAGCCGCCGCCTGCTGGGCACAGCCGACAGCGAACCGAAAGGACCGGCGTGAGCACCACCGGTCACGTTATCCACTGGCCCGCGGGCTTCTCTCCCGGGTTCTCGGACGTGTGGGCGCGCCGCGAGCTCGTCATCGACGCCCGGCCCGCCGCCGTGTTCTCGCGTCTGGTCACCGTCAGCCAGTGGGAACAGGATTTCTCGGGTATCAGGAACGCGCGTGTCCTCACCGCGGGGCACGAGCGCCTGGAGCCGGGCAGCGCGTTCCGGTTCGAGATCGACGGCCTCCGCCTGGACGCGAACGTCAGCGAATTCGTGGCCGGCAGCCGGCTGGCGTGGTTCGGCCTGGGCATCGACATCGCCGTCTACCACGGCTGGGTCGTCTGCGGCGCGCTCGTCACGTCACAGGTGGTGGCGGGCTTCGCCGCGCGCGGGGCGGCGGCGATCGCGCTGCGGGAACCCGATCCCGGCGCTTCGCGACGGACGCTCGGCAGGTGGCTCGCCGACCTGAAGGCAGCGGCGGAGACCGCGCGGCCGTAAGGAGCCTTCGTCGCTGCCGAGGGCGTCGCGGAGCGCGGCTCGCGTCGTGATGCCCAGCTTGGGGAAGATCTGGTACAGGTGGCCGCCTACCGTCCGGGGGGACAGGAAGAGCCGTTCCGCGATCTGCTTGTTCGTCATGCCCGACGCCGCGAGGCGGGCGATCTGCAGTTCCTGGGGCGTCAGGGCAGCGGTGCCCCGAGCGCCGGACGGCGTCCTGGCGGCGGCCCCGGCAGCCCGCAGCTCCAGTTCCGCGCGGGCGGCCCACGGCGCGGCCCCCAGCTTCTGGAAGACGTTAAGGGCCGTCTCAAGCTGGAATCTGGACTCGGTGGCGGCCCGGACCCGGCGCAGGCGCTCACCGTAGGCGAGCCGGACCCGCGCGGCGTTGAACGGCCACTGATCGACGGTGGGGAGGCGCAGCGCCTGCTCGAAGAGCGCCGGCGCCTGCTCGTCCTGGGCGGCGATGGCGGCGGAGGCGGCCGCGAGGATGGCCAGGCGCGGGGAGAGCGCGGCGATGTTCGCTTCCCGCATCGCACGCACGTGCCGGTCCGCTTCGTCCCGCCGGTGCGTGCGCACGGCGGACTCCACCACGTCCATGACGACCCACAGGCAGTGCGGAACGTGCGAGGCCAGGGTGCCCGCCGGGCTCATCCAGGTGGCGTGGCGGTAGGCGCTCTCGAAGTCGCCCTGGCCGAGGTCGGCGAGCACCAGCGCGTGGTGGGCGAACACCTGGGGCGTGCGGGCGCCCCGCGGCCCGGCCCAGCCGATGATCTGACTGGCCAGCGCCCGGCTCGTGTCGAACCTGCCCTGGACGGCGGCAAGCAGCGCCTGATGGTAGCGGAAGTACCAGCCGAAGAACCGGCCGCCATGTTCTTCGCTAACCCGCAGCCCTTCGGCCGCGAGTTCCGCCGCCTCCGCCCATTCGCCGCGGTGGAAATCATCGACGCCCAGGTCCATCAGGGCCACGAGGTGCCTTCTCCCCGCGCCGCCTTCCCGCCCGCTCTCGACCGCGCGCCATAGCGCCTCACGCGTCTCGGCCAGACGGTCCGCGTACATCGCGGCCCCCGCGATGTGCTGGATCGTGATCGGGTCGACCTCGTGGTGGATGGCCCGCAGCGCCGCGTCGAGCCGCGGCAGCGCGGCGATCCCGGTCCGTGCCGGATCCGCGAACAAGTCGATGATCAGCGCCAGCACCGGGGGCGGCTCGGAGGTCAGCCGGGCTAGCGCGGCGTGGCACGGTTCCCACAGCTCATGGCGCCCGCCGAAGAAGCAGACCAGGACAAGGGCCGACAGCGCGTTGAGGAGGCCCGCGTCGGCGGAATCGTAGTGGTGGTCGCCGCCTTCGATGGCACCGATGAGTAGCCGGTGGATGGTGTCGATATGCCCGTCGCCGTTGAGCATCACGAACGCGGCCGCCGACGCGTAGTCCAGGGAGCCGCTCAGCTGCGGGCCCGCCTGCCGCGTCACCTCCAGGAGTTCCGCGGCGCTCCTCATCTCGCCGATGGGTTCCGCGGCGAGATATGCGGCCTGGGCCAGCCGGCGACTGCGCTCGGCTGCCGCCGGGCTCAGGTCCGCGGCACGGGTGAGCCTGGCCACCGCGCCGGAGTAGTCCCCGCGCTGCACGATGCGCCGCGCCGCGTCCTCGAGCAGGCTCGCCACCTTCTCATCAGGCTCGATGTAGGACTCGCCCAGATGCCACGCCGCACGCTCGGGCTGATCGGCGACGGCCGCGGCCAGCGCCTGGTGGGCGCGGCGGCGCTCGCCTGCGGTCGACGCCCCGACCGCGGCGGACCGGATCAGCGGGTGCCGGAAGGTGAACCGGCGTGAGCTCTCGTCGGTACGCACCAGGTGGTCGCGCTCGGCGGGGGCGAGATCACTGAGCTGGTAGTCGCCGCCGCCGGCCGCTGCCAGCACGCTCAGGTCCCCGGTTCCGTCGAGGGCCGCCGTGAGGAGGAGCGCCCGGGTCGCGGGCGGGAGCCGTGCGACACGTGAGGTGAACACCGCTTGCAGGCGCTCGCCGAGCGGCAGCACCGGCGGAAGCGGGTCGGCCGCCGTGCGCTGCGCGTCGCTCAGCGCGCCCGGCAGCTCAAGCAGGGCCAGCGGATTGCCCTGCGCGGCCTCCATCACCCGGCTTCTCACCCGCGGGTCAAGGCCGGGAAACCGGGTGGCCACCAGCTGGGCGGCCGCCGCGTCATCCAGGGGCGTCAGCTCATATTCCGGCAGCCCGGCCTGGTCGAAGTAGCTTTGCGCTCCGGTCCTGTACGCGGCCAGCAGGCCTGCCCTGCTGCCGACGAGCCGTCTCGCGGCGAAACTCAGCACCCCGGCGCTGGCCCGGTCGATCCAGTGCAGATCGTCCACGATCAGCAGCAGCGGCACGCGGGCGGCCACCTGCCGCAGCAGCATCAGGGCGGCGTTGGACACCAGCAGCCGGCCCGGCGGCGGCCCGGCCCCGAAGCCCAGGGCGACCCGCAGCGCCTCCCGGTGGACCGCTTCAAGCCGGTCGAAGTCACCGAGCAAGGGGAACAGCGCCTGGTTGAGCCCGGCGAAGCTGACGTCCCCCTCGAACTCCACGCCGTTCGCCCGCAGCACCATCGTCCCCGCCGTGGCGGCGGAGTCCGCCAGGGCCCGCAGCATCGCGGTCTTGCCCGCACCCGGCTCCCCGGACAGGACGAGCGCCCCGCCGGTGACCGCGGTCTCGCGGAAGAAATCCCGCAGAAAGCTGAGCTCCAAGGCCCGCCCGATCAGGGCACCCGAAGGGGGGTCAAGCTGGCTCACCGGAGGAGGCCCAAGGTTGAAGAACGTGCCACCTTAACCTGCCTTGCCCGTTCTCTCCGAGCCCCGCAGATCCTTCCCAGGCTCGGAGCACCAGCATAAAGGACGCACTCGTCTCGGCCCGTTCCCTGGTACCGGGTTACTGAGGTCGATCGAGTCATTTGACTGGTGCCTGCGCAGGCGCGGCCCGGCAGACTCGCTAGCAGGTCAAACAGCAGCAGAGAGGACGATCCCGTGTCTCATCACCTCGATACGCCGCTGGCCGCGCAAAACGGTCAGCTGTTCATCGACGACCTGTATGCGTTCCCGGGCGAGGGCAGCACGGTGTTCGTGATGGACGTCAACTCCAACATCACCGGCGTCTACGCCCAGCCGGGGTTCCACCCCGAGGCCCGCTATGAGTTCAAGGTGCACTTCGACGGCGCCGACTTCGAGGACCTGACCTACCGGATCTCGTTCGGTGAGCCCGGCCCGGACGGCCGGCAGGCCCTGCGGCTGCAGGCGCTGACCGGGGCCGACGCGCGCCGGGACTCGGCGGCCGGGGAACTGCTGCTCGAGGGAGCGACCGGCGAGACCGCCACCGGGAAGGGCGTCCGGATCTGGGCTGGCCGGGCCGTCGACTCGTTCTACATCGACCTGTCGCTGCTGGCCATCATCGACGCGGCGGTGGCGAAGGGGACGGCGGCGGACCTGTCGGGGTGGCGGCCGGAGGCCGCCAAGAACAGCTTCGCCGGGACGACGGTGGAGTCGATCGTGCTGGAGATCCCGCACACCGACGCGCGGCTGCGGCCCGGCGCCCGGGCCGGGGTGTGGTGCGCCACCAAGCTCGCGACCGACGCGGGCGGCTGGCGGCAGATTAACCGTGCCGGGCACCCGATGATGTGGCCGATCTTCTGGCCGACCGACACCGACTTCTCCAACCCCGCCAACACCCGGCACCCGTCGGAGGACGTCAGTGCCGCGGCGAAGTACATCGGCGACCAGGTCGCCGCCGTGGTAGCGGCCGCCGGAACCTCCGGTGACCCCGAGGGCTACGGCCAGGCCGTGGCCGGGGAGCTGTTCCCCGACGTGCTGCCCTACGTGATCGGCACGCCCGCGGTCTACGGCTTCACCGGCTTCAACGGGCGGACCATGGCCGACAACGCGCCCGAAGCCATGCTGTCCCTGGTCACCAACACGGCCGTGCCCTCCGGGCTCAGGCCGGCCGTAGCCAGCCAGCAGCGCAGCAGCACCTTCCCCTACGTCATCCCGGCCTAACCACATCATCATCAGCATCAGAGGAGGAGAACCATGGGCACGATTACGACCCGGGACGGGACGGAGATCTTCTACAAGGACTGGGGTACCGGGCAGCCGGTGGTGTTCAGCCACGGCTGGCCGCTGAACGCGGATGCGTGGGATGATCAGGCGTTCTTCGTGGCCTCGCACGGCTACCGGGCGATCGCCCATGACCGGCGCGGGCACGGCCGGTCGTCCCAGCCGTGGGACGGCAACGACATGGATCACTACGCCGACGACCTGGCCGACCTGATCGAGGCGCTGGATCTGCGCGAGGCGGTGCTGGTCGGGCATTCCACCGGCGGCGGGGAGGTGGCCCGCTACATCGGCCGGCACGGCACCGCCCGGGTGGCCAAGGCGGTGCTGGTGGCGGCGGTGCCGCCGCTGATGCTCAAGACCGCCGCCAACCCCGGCGGCACGCCGATCGAGGCGTTCGACGCCATCCGGGCGGGCGTGCTGAAGGACCGGTCGCAGTTCTACAAGGACCTGTCGGCGCCGTTCTACGGCGCCAACCGGGCCGGGTCGCAGATCTCGCAGGGGCTGCGGGACTGGTTCTGGGAGCTGAGCATGCAGGTCGGGCTGAAGGGCGCCTACGACTGCGTGAAGGCGTTCTCCGAGACCGACATGACCGGGGACCTGAAGAAGATCGACGTGCCGGTCCTGATCGTCCAAGGCGACGACGACCAGATCGTCCCCCTCGACGACTCCGGGCGGCTGTCGGCCCAGATCGTCAAGGACGCCACTTTGAAGGTCTACCCCGGCGCCCCGCACGGCCTGGCCAACACCGCCGCCTACAAAGACACCCTCAACGCCGACCTGCTCGCCTTCCTGCGCGGCTAGGCTAGCGGACATCGCGGTGCTGCCCGGCCCGGCCGGGCAGCACCGCGCGGCGACGGGCAGGGGAGGGAGGGCCAGCGGCAGTGGCCGAGGTGATGATCCCGGGCGGGCGGCCGGCTTACCTTGCTGTACCGGACGGGCCGGGCCCGTGGCCAGGAGTGGTGGTCATCCACGACGCGCTGGGGATGACCCAGGACCTGAAGAACCAGGCCGGCTGGCTGGCCGGGGCGGGATACCTGGCCGTGGCGCCGGACCTGTTCCACCGCCGGGGAACGGTGGCCTGCATGATCTCGATCATGCGAGACGCGCGCGACCGGCGCGGCGGGGTGTTCGCCGACATCGAGGCTGTGCGCGCCTGGCTGGCGGCCCGGCCGGACTGCACCGGCACGGTCGGCGTGATCGGCTACTGCATGGGCGGCGGGCTGGCCCTGCTGCTGGCACCCGGCCGCGGGTTCGCGGCATCGAGCGTCAACTACGGCACCGCCACGAAGAACGCCTACACCGCCGGCTTCCTCGCCGGGGCATGCCCCATCGTGGCCAGTTACGGCGGCAAGGACCGGTCGCTGCGGGGCGCGGCAGCCCGGCTGGAGAAGGCGCTGACGGCCGCCGGAGTCGAGCACGACGTGAAGGAGTACCCGCAGGCCGGGCACGAGTTCCTCAACGACCACGAAGGCGCCGGGGATAAGGCGCCGGTCCTGTTCGCGGTCCTCGGACGGCTCATGCCAGGATCCGGATACAACGAGGCCGCGGCGCACGACGCCCGCCAGCGCATCCTCGCGTTCTTCAGCGCGCACCTGCACCCGCCCGGGACCGTCGGCCCAGCCGACCGGACCCGTCGTCCGGGTACCCGGATCCTGGGCAGCCTGCGATCGGCGGACGGCAAGGGCATCGTGCGCATCGAAGACCGCTACGACACCGGTATCGGCGACCTGTGGTCAGCACTCACCGATCCCGGCCGCCTGGCCGGCTGGCACGGCCAGGTCGAAGGCGACCTCCGCCCCGGCGGCCAGTTCCGCCTGTACGTCGCGGACGCCGACTCGGACGCCACCGGGCGAGTGGAAGCGTGCGAGCCCCCGCGGCGACTGCGGGTGACGACCAGGGAGACCGACGAATCCTACCTGCGCGGGAGCGGGGTGCCGCCGTACGACGAGGTCATCGAGGCCACGCTGACCGCCGACGGCGACCAGACCATCCTGGTCATCGAGGTCCAGGGCATGCCATTGGACGCGGTCGCCTTCTACGGGGCCGGGTGGCAGATCCACGCGGAAAATCTCGCGGCCTACCTCGCCGGGCGTGAGCGCGGCGACACCGAGGCGCGGTGGAACGAACTCGTCCCTTCCTATCAGGACCTGGCGGCCAACATCGGCTAGTGTCCCGGTCTGGAGATGCGTGAGCAGTACCGGGCGCCCATGGCAAAATCAGCTAGGTGCAGATCGGGATGCTTGGATCATTCGAGGTTCGCACGGACGACGTCCTCGCCGACGTGCCGGGCGCCCGGTTGCGCGGGCTCTTGATCGCCCTCGCGCTCGAACCAGGTCACGCAGTCCCGAAGGCGACGCTCGTCGACTGGATTTGGGGTGAGCGCCCTCCGACGCGGCGAATGCCTTGCAGCGCTTGGTTTCCCGGCTGCGGAAGGCGCTGCCGGAAGGGTTGGTCGAGGGGCAGACGGACGGCTACCGGTTGACGGTGGAACCCGATCCAGTCCCGTCGTCGGCTCGTCAAGGAAAATGATCTGTGGCCTGGTGACCAGTGTCATCGCCAGATCCAGCTTCCGGCGCATACCGCCGGAATAGGTCGCCGCCATCTTCTGCGCCGACTCCGCCAGATCGAACCGTTCCAGCAACGAGGTGACCACCCGCTTGCCCTCGCCTGCCCGCAGATGGTGCAGATCCGCCATCAACTGCAGGTTCTCCTGCCCCGTCAGCAGATCGTCCACCGCCGCGAACTGACCGGTGACCCCGATCACCGCGCGCACCGCCTTGGCCTCGGTCGCGACATCGTGCCCGGCAACGCATGCCGTCCCACCGTCGGCCTTCATCAACGTGGTCAGCACGTTCACCGTCGTCGTCTTACCCGCCCCATTCGGGCCGAGCAGGGAGAAGACCGTCCCGGCACGAACATCTAGATCGATGCCATCGAGCACGATCTTGTCCCGTACGCCTTCCGCAGCCCTGAGACCGCAATCGCTGAACTTCTCATGGCAACCATCATCGGCACCGTCCCTGACACGCCCCTGTCACGACCCTGACACGACCACTGACACGGCGTTCTACCTCGTTGCGCCAGGTCAGGGCACTGCGCAGCCTACTGATGACTGCCTGATCGGCCGGAGCCTGCCAGTCACCGCGATCGCCCGGGAACTCGATGAAGCGGCTGAGCCGCCTGGGGCGGTAGAACTGGCGGATGAGCGAACTACTGGGCGGCCTTCAGGACCGGACGTTCGCACGGGCGACCGCCGCGACCGCCGTCTCCTACCCCCCGGAACGGCGGCTGCGCGCGGCGCAGCTGGCTTCCTACCTTGACCGGCGTGCCTTCGCCGTGGTCGGCTCCACCCGCGGGAACGGCAGGCCGCACGCGGCGATGTCGGTCTACATCCGGCGCGGCGTTACGTTCTGGCTGCCGACCATGGCCGGCTCGGTCCGGGAACGGAACCTGCGCGGCACGCCATGGCTCACGATGGTGATCGCCCAAGGCGATCACCCTGAGCACATCGCGGTGATCATCGAAGGGCCTGCCGAGGTCGTCGCGCCGCCGCAGGTGCCCGCGGACGTGCGGGCCGCCGCCACCGGCGACTGGGTTAGCGCCTGGATCCGTCTGACGGCCGAGCGCCTGCTGTCTTACGCGGACGAAAACGCGCAGCCCTAGCTCACGGGCACTACGCCGGCCCGGACCTGCGGCGGGTCGATTGCGCAGTCGACCACGCTAGGGCAACGTTCCGGAACAAGGTGATTCTCCGGCGTGTCGGGTGCCCGTGATGTGGTTCACTGGCTCTCCGCGGCCGGTTCCCGGCCAGGGGTGCCCGGAATGCGGCTTTTGTGGATGCGGCCTGGCGCTCTGATTGCGGTTTCCGGTGCCATGGCGCGGGAATCTGCAATCAAAGCCTGGCGGATGCCGGGGAACGGAGCTTCGCGTAACGGGAGATGAGGGTGTGAAACGGGCGGTGTGCCCGACACGCCGCAAACTCAGGTTGTTCCGGTGTGTTGCCTAGAGCAGGTCGATTGCGCGATCGGCCTGCCGGCCGACGGGATTTCTTCTCAGATTGCGAGACAGAGTCCGCACTGTGAGACAATCCCGGCCGTTCGCGTGGAATCCTTCCCCGCGGAGGCTTTTTCCGCCCGCACCGATCGGCCCGCGAGGGTGACCTCGGTCCCTGGCCTGCGGCCGCGGGCTGTGGCCCAATAGACCTGTGTCAGCAGAGCCGAACGCCACCGAGTACGTCGTGGCGGGCAATGATCTCGTGGTCCGCAGAGGCGGCCGCACCGTGCTCGACCGTCTGACGTTTACCATCCACCGCGGCCAGGTTACCGGGCTGCTCGGCCCGAGCGGCTGCGGCAAGACGACGCTGATGCGGACGATGGTCGGCGTCCAGACGATCACGGCGGGCGAGCTGACCGTGCTCGGCCTGCCCGCCGGCCGACCCCAGGCTGCGGGCCCGCGTCGGGTACGCGACCCAGGATCCTGCTGTGTACTCAGACCTCACGCTGAACGAGAACCTGCGTTACTTCGGCACGGTGCTCGGCATGCCCAAGCTGCGGCTGGCCGCGGCGATCGCCCGGACGGTCGCCGATCTCGACCTGACCGGCCTGGAGGACCGTGAGGTCGGCACCTTCTCCGGCGGCCAGCTCGCCCGTGCGGGCCTCGCCGTCGCGCTGCTCGGCACCCCGGATCTGCTCGTGCTCGACGAGCCGACCGTGGGCCTCGACCCGGTGCTGCGCCAGGACCTGTGGCAGATGTTCCACGGCCTCGCCGCCGCCGGGACGACCCTGCTGGTCTCCAGCCACGTGATGGACGAGGCGGCCAGGTGCGACTGCCTGCTGTTCATGCGCGAGGGCAGGTTCCTCGCGGAGGCCGCCCCGGCGGAGATCCTGCGGCGGACCGGCGCGGCCGACCTCGAGGCGGCCTTCTTGCGGCTGGCGGCACAGCCGGAGGCGGTGACGCGATGAACGCCGCGGTAACCGGCACGATGAGCGGCGTGGCCAGCCGCGGCATGGTGATCAGCCCGAGGCTGACCAGGGCCACCGCGCGCCGTGTCCTGGCGCAGCTGCGGCACGATCCGCGGACGGTCGTGATGCTGCTCGCGGTCCCTTCGGTGATGATGATCCTGCTGCGCTACGTGCTCAACAACCCGCTGGCGCTGAACCGGTTGGCCCCTGTCTATATCGGGGTGTTCCCCTTCGTCAGCATGTTCATCGTCGCGGCGGTCACCACCCAGCGGGAGCGTGCCCGGGGCACGCTGGAACGCCTGATGGCGATGCCGCTGGGCAAGCTCGACCTGCTCGCGGGGTACGCGCTCGCGTTCGGCCTGGCGGCGTGCGTCCAGGTGACCGTGGTGCTGGTCATCTCGCTCACTTGGCTGGGCGTCACCGTCCCCGGGTCCGCGGTGCCGCTGGCGGTCATCGCCGTCTTGGACGCGATCCTCGGCATGTCGCTCGGCCTGTTCGCGAGCGCGTTCGCGCGGACGGAGTTCCAGGCCGTCCAGTTCATGCCGGCGTTCGTGCTGCCGCAGCTCCTGCTGTCCGGTCTCGTCGTGCCCCGCGATCAGATGGCCGAGGTGCTGCGCTGGCTGTCGGACGTGCTGCCGCTCACCTACGCCGTCGACGCCATGCAGCGGATCAGCACCGACGGGTCCTGGACCACGGCCATCACCGCCGACGTCGCCGTCATCCTGGCGTTCACCGCCGCCGCTCTCGTCGGCGGCGCGGTCACCCTGCGCCGCCGGACCCGTTAGCCGCCAGGAACAGCCCTCGTCCCTCAGCGATCAGGCCGTCCCGGAAGATCAGGACCTCGGTCCGCACTTCGCCCTTCTCGTTGCGGAAGCGGATGACCAGCGTGTCGATGCCCTCGAACACCTCGAGCACCTCGAAACGCAGGTCCGGATTGGCGGCGAGCCCGGCCGACCAGCACTTCCGCAGCGCGTCTATCCCGCGGATCGTCCCGTCTGGCACGCCAAGGACCTGTACCGCGACCGGGGAGCGGAACACCACGTCCGCCGCGTAGTGGGTCAGGATCACGTCCAGGTCGTGGGAGTTCCACTCATCCGCCCACGCCCGCGCGAAGGCCGCCGCCTCAGGCACGCCGTTGTTCACGGGACGACTGTAGTGCCGCGAGGCGCCGCGCTGAACTGATTAACTGCCGGGGCTGTCCGCCGCCGTCCGGCTCGCGGGCGACCAGGCAGTATTCCAGCCCGGCCGTGTCGGCCAGCACCGTCCAGTAGGGGTGGGCGCCGCCGACCCGCGCCCCGAGGCCGACGTGCCGGCTGAGCGCGTGCTCGTCCGTGGTGCCGAAGTCCACGTGGGCGCGGACCCGGTGTCCCGGGGCCGCGCTGTCGAGCCGCTGCAGCAGCACCCGGGCCGGCATCCCCGGCGGCCGCGTGAGGTAGACGAACGCCGGCAGCGGTGCGGGACGAGCTTCCCAGCCGGTCAGCGCCGCCCAGAACGCGCACTCCCGCTCGAACTCCGCCGGCGGCACGTCCAGGCACACCGTGTCCACCCGGCTGGCGCCGCCGTCCGTGACCAGCGGCCCGGGCACCACGCTCTCGCCCTCCCATGGCGCGAGGCAGAACGTGCACCCGCCCGGGCTGTCGGCGATGACAAGCTCCGCCCCGAGATGTCGCACCCGGGCGCCGAGCGCCTCCGCTCGCGCGGCGCTCTCTTCCAGGGATCCCCGGTCGACGTGCAGGTCGACGTGGTAGCCGCCGCTGCCCTCGAGCACGCGCTGTACCCGCAGGTAGGCATCGCCCGACGGAGGGAGGAGAGTGGCGAACTCGCCCGCCGCTCCCCGCAGCGGTGACAGTCTGTAACCCGTCACCTCCTGCCAGAACGCCACCCCCGCGTCGAACGTGTCCGCGGGAAAGTCGAGAAAGATCGTGAGCCACCGGACCGGCATGTCATGGGACACTAGCCGATATGGCAGACCCATTTGCCGTCCGCTTCGCCGCAATCCGGAAAAAATACGGCCCGCTCGCACTGGGCGTCGATCCGCACGGGCCGCTGCTGGAGAAGTGGGGGCTAGCCGACGACGCCGATGGCCTGGAGCGATTCACCGACATCGTGCTCGGCGCCGCGAAGGGCACCGTCGGCCTGATCAAGCCGCAGTCGGCCTTCTACGAACGCCACGGCTGGCGGGGAATCCGCGCCCTGACCCGCCTTGTCGAGACCGCTCGCGGCGAGGGCATCCTGGTGGTCCTGGACGTCAAGCGCGGCGACGTCGGCAGCACCAACGACGCCTACGCGGAAGGCTACCTCGGCGCCGGCGCCCCCATCGAAGCCAACGCCGTCACGGTCCACCCCTACCTCGGCCTCGCCGCCATGGGGGAGTTCGTCGACCGCGCCCACCGGGCCGGATCGTGCCTGCTGGTCGTCACCCGCTCGACGAACCCGGAAGGCCGTGCCGTCCAAGCGGCCCGGGCGCCCGATGGCAGGTCAGTGGAGCAGCAGCTCCTCGACGGCATCACCGCGCTCAACGCGAGGCTCGCGCCGGGCGGTATCGGCCCGGTCGGCGCCGTCATCGGCCCCGCCCCGATCGATCCGCCGCTCGACCTGGCCGCCGCGAACGCCCTGTTCCTCGCGCCCGGCGTCGGCGCCCAGGGCGCCACACCTGACGACGTAGCCGAGACTTTCGCCGCCTGCCCCGAACGCGTCATGCCGAGCGCCTCGCGCTCGCTGCTCGCCGCGGGCCCCGACCCGGCGGCGCTCGCCGACGCGGCCGCCGCGCTGAACGCCCGGTTCCGTGCCATGCTGTGAGCCAGCGGCGTAGGGTACTGTGCCATGCGGAACGTACAGCCCGAGGTGTTCCTGGTCGCGCGGCCCGAGGTCGACTACAACGCGGTCGCCGCCTACCTGCGCGAGGTCGGCGGGGAGAGCTGGCTGGAGCGGCTGGACCGGGACCAGCTCGGCAACGACGCGCAGAACCTGGCCGAGTTCGCCGGCAAGATGTGCTACCGCTCCTGGGAGCCGGGCCTGAACCCGAACGTCCGCCGGGTCCGTGACGATCAGGTCAAGTACCTGGAGAACATCCTCCGCAGCGGTCACGGGTCGGTCCTCGAGCACGTCAGCTTCACCTTCGTGCTGCACAACGTCAGCAGAGTATTCAGCCACGAACTGGTCCGGCACCGCCCGGGAACGGCCATATCGCAGGAGTCGCTGCGGTTCGTGCGGCTCGATGAGATCCCCTTCTGGTTCCCCGGATGGGCCCGGGAAGATCCCGAGCTCATGAAGCGCGCCACGGCGCTCCTCGCCGAAATGGAAGCCTTCCAGCAGTGGATGGCGGACCATTTCCGGCTGGACGACGACGGCGTGCCCATGCACGAAAAAAAGCACAAGACTTCGTTCATGCGCCGGTTCGCGCCGGACGGCGTCGCCACCGGGCTGGTCTGGACCGCGAACATCAGGGCGCTGCGGCACACGATCGAAGCGCGCACCGACGCGGGAGCCGAAGAGGAGATCCGCCTCGTATTCGGCAAAATCGGAGAGATGATGCGGGCCGAAGCGCCCGCGCTTTTCGGCGATTATCAGGTGACTGACGACGGCGCGTGGGTACCCGGCTGGCGGAAGGTATAAATTCGCCCTCGCGCGCCGCCGCTATAACTGTCCGTGACTGCCGGCGGGTAAGCTGGAACGATTATCTCGAAAATATTTTTCCCCGTGTAAATAATTCGTTCTATAGAACCGAAAGCTCTTCGCGATCATGGTCGGCCGCGCCGGAAGTCCGCGCCGGAAGTCCGCGGCGGGGCACGCGAAACGGTCACGCTCTGTAGCGCGCTGGCCTGGTATGCCCGCGCGCTATCCGCCGCAACGCCTGGTAAAGGTGCTGTCGCTGCCCGTCCATCGCGGCCGGGAACATGGCGCTGATCTCGGGTTCGGCGGCGAAGAGATGACTGGAGAAATAGGTCATCGCCGCGTCAGAAGCGGCTTCGGTCAGGAAGAATGGCGATACGGCAGGGGCGGGGGGACTCGGACCCATCGGTCTCATCGATCCCGTCGGACGGTCGCGACGTCACGGCGCACAGTGTTGTAGCCAAGGCAGAGCGTCACAAGAGACTTCGGCTTGACCGGACAGATACAGCGTGATTGGCGAGGGAGGACGTAATGGGTCGCCCAATCATCGGGATCACCAGCGAACTTGATGCTGCTCGCTGGGGGGACTGGCTTCGGGAGGCCGTGGTCTCGCCCGTCAGTTATACCCGTGCCGTGGAACGGGCCGGGGGAGCCCCGGTCGTGCTGCCGCCGGTGCCGCCGGATTCGGTGCGCTCCCTGGTCGCCGGGCTGCAGGGGATGGTCTTCACCGGCGGCAGGGACCTGGACCCCGCGCTGTATGACCAGCAGCGGCTCGACGAGACCGACTTTCCGGAGCATCGCAGGGACCGGTTCGAGCTGGTGCTGATGCGCGCGGTCATCGAGGCGGGGGTGCCGTTCCTCGCGATCGGCCGCGGACTTCACGTGCTGACCGTGGCGCGCGGCGGCTCGCTGGCGCAGCATCTGCCCGCGCACCGGCCCGACCGCGCGCGTTACCTGCCCCACGAGGTCCACCTGTCCCAGGGCAGCCTGCTCGGCCGGCTGCTCGGCGCGACGGCCCAGGGGCTGGCCGCGCACCACCAGGCGCCAGACCGCCTCGGCGAGGGCCTGACGGTGGCTGGCTGGTCGCCGGACGACAACGTGATGGAGGCCCTGGAAGTACCGGGTCACCGGTTTGCCGTCGGCGTGCACTGGCACCCCGAGGAGGGCGACGACCCCCGCCTGCTGACCGCTCTCATCGAGGCGGCGGCCGAACCTCGCCGCGAGCAGCCCAAGCGTCCCGAGCCGCAGAAGAAGGTAGCGATCAAGCCCAGAGCCGGCGCCCGCAGCCGCTAGAGGGGCAGGTGGTAGCTGCTGGTCCAGTGGACGCGCATCCAGGTGATCACCGATGTCCACGCGCCCGTGACCTCGAGGACGCCGACGATCACCAGCATGGCGCCGCCGACGCGGCTGACCATCCGGGCGTTGCGCCGGAAGAAGCCGAGCACGTTCACCACGCGCTGGAAGGCCACCGCCACGATCAGGAACGGGATCCCGAGGCCGAGCCCGTAGATGAAGGCGAGGAACGCGCCGCGCGCCGCGGTGCCCGACGAGGCGGACAGCGTCAGCACGGCGGTCAGCGTCGTGCCGATGCACGGCGACCAGCCGAAGCCGAACATCACGCCGAGCAGCGGCGCGCCGGCCAGCCCGGCCTTGGGCCGGGCTGACGGGCGGAAGACCCGGCCGGCGAAGGAGAACCGGTCGAACACGCCCGCGAACATCAGGCCGAGCAGGATCGTGACCCCGCCCAGGACCTGGGTGAGCCCGGTGTCGTGCGCGCGCATCAGCTGGCCCAGCCCGCCGAGCGCGAGCCCGTACGCGGCGAACACCAGCGAGAACCCGACAACGAACAGTGCCGTCCCGGCGACTGCCCTGCCCCTGTCGGGCACGAGCGGCCCGGCCGCGGCCGTCCTGGTGCGGGTAGTCACCCCGCCGCCGTCCGCCGTCCCCTCCCCGGTGCCAGCGGTGACGGTGCCAGCGGTGCCGCTGCCGGCGGCGGCAGCGGCACCCGCGCCGGACATCCCGGTCAGGTACGACAGGTACCCGGGAACGAGCGGCAGGCAGCACGGCGACAGGAACGTCACCGCGCCCGCCGCGGCGGCGACCGGCATCGCCAGGATCAGCGGGCCGGATGACACCAGGCTCGAAACGCTCATCCGCGCGGCTTGCCCAAGATCACGAGGTTGGCGGCGTAGCAGAGCATCGCGACCGCGGTGGCCAGCGCCATGCCGAGTGAGGCGCCGCTCGCGCCGTGGCTGGTGAACGCCGACCCGGCGCCGGCCGCGGCGAGCACCGCGAGAAGGCCGACGACGGAGCTGGCCAGCACGACGCCGGCCCGGGCCTGGACCGCGCGGAACACGAGCACCGCCGCCGTCACGATCAGCAGAATGCCGAGGACGACGTGGATCGCCAGCAACGGGCTGGAGAACATGCCGATGGACTTGCTCGCGGTCGGCGCGGTGCCGTACAGGTTGTACGCCGCTCCGAGAGCGAACTGCAGGATCAGCATCGTCAGGGCGCCGAAGCTGGCCATGCGGATCCGTTCCGTCTGCGCGGCGGGCCGAGCGGAGCCGGCCTTCGGTTCGGTCAGCGTGGACATGCAACCAAGTATGACCGACATGCCACGGTGCGCGCCGTGCCCCTGCCAGTTAGCCGATATCGTTACCGGTGTGAATTCGGTCGCCGTCAAGACACCAGGCGAGGCCCCGGGCAGGGTCCCGGGGGACCGGCTCCTGCGAGCCGGCGTCATCGCCTTCCTCCTCGTCGTCGCCAGCTGGGTGATCTACGCCGTGATCAGCGGCAAGAACGGCGCGCTCGACGAGGTGGACCTGACGGTGTACCGGGACGGCGGGCTGATCGTCCGGCACGTGCGCCCGTACTACGACCCGCACGCCCCCAACCCGCTCTACGACTGGGGCGGCTACAGCTCGCTGGCGCTCAAGTTCACCTACACGCCGTTCGCGGCGGTCGCGTTCGCGCTGATCTCGTTCCTGCCGTGGACGCCGCTGTGGATCCTGTCGGTCGTGGTGAACATCGCGGCGCTGGTGGCGGCGCTGTGGTTCACCTTCGGCGGCCTGGGCTACACCGACCGGCGGGTCCGGCTGGGCGCGACGCTGGTCGCCGTCGCGGTCACGTTCTGGCTGCAGCCAGTGGTGCGGACGATCTACCTGGGCCAGGTAAACCTCATCCTGATGGCGGCGATCATCTGGGACCTGTGCCAGCCTGATAACAGCAAGGGGCGGACACGCTGGTGGAAGGGGGCGGTCACCGGCGTGGCCGCCGGGATCAAGCTCGTCCCGCTGATCTTCGTCCCGTACCTGGTGATCACCAGGAAGTTCCGCGAGGCCGCCATGACCGTGGCCGGCTTCCTCGCCACCGTGCTCGTCGGGTTCGTGATCTTGCCGAAAGACTCGTCCGAGTGGTGGCTGCACGGCATGGTCTTCAGCGACGGGAACCGGACCGGCTTCACGGGCTGGGCCGGCAACCAGTCGCTGCGCGCGCTCGCCACCCGGCTGGGCGGCAGCATCGCGGCGGGCACGACCCCGTGGCTCATCGCGGCCGCGATCGCGTTCGTCCTCGGCATGACCGCGGCGTACCTCCTGCACCGGGCCGGTTACGAGCTGCCCGCCATCCTGGCCACCGCGCTGACCGGGCTGCTCATCTCGCCGATCAGCTGGGACCATCACTGGGTGTGGGTAGCGCCGGCGGTCGCCGTGACCGGCCACTACGCGATCAGGGCCTGGAAGCGCGCGGACAAGCGGCGGGCCCGCTGGCTCGCCGCCCTGGCCGCGGGCATGATCTTCGTCTACGCGGCCTGGCCGGACGCGCTCTGGGAGAACGAACGCAACCTCGGCAAGTTCTCCCTCGGCTTCCTCTGGGCGCAGAAGAACACCAACCCGATCAAGTTCAGCGAGCACGGCGACCAGCCCTACTACGTCGAGTACCACTGGCACGGCTTCCAGCTGCTCTGGGGCAACGCCTACGTCCTCGGCGGCATGGCCCTGCTCCTGATCCTGCTCGGCATCGCGTTCAGGCTCCGCAACGGCCCGCCGGCCGCCCCGGCCCCTGAGCCGTCGTCCCTCTCGCTCAGCCAGTCCAGGTAGGACCGGGACTTATCCAGGCTGAGCCCGATCCCGGGCGGCAGCGGCCGGGCGAACAGGGCAAGCGCGGCGTGCTCGAGCGCGCCCCGCTGCAGGCTCGCGGCGCCCGTCGCCTCGAATCCCACCGACCACCACGGTTCGCCGCGCACCCGGGCCTCGGTGAGCTCGACCATGCAGCCCGCCTCGGGCGGGTCGCCCATCGGGAACCAGCTTCTGTGCCGTCGCTTGCGTACCATGGTCCAGCCGGGGAGCGGGTAATCATGCGGTCCCTGCGGGTCGCAGCGGAAGGACCATTTCCGCCAGCACTCCAGGCGGCCGCGGCAGCGCTGTGGCAGGTCTATGATCCCCGCGTCGCCGAGGTATGACTTCACCTCAAGGGCAACTCCGTCGCGCAGCTTCACCGACAGCCCGGCCAGGCGCGGCCGCACCAGGTAGATATCCTCCCGCGTTTCCAGGCTGGCCGGGAACCGCGCGAACCATTCCCGCATCAGCGCCGGCAGCGGGCCGGACATGATCCAGCGTGCTTCCAGGCTGCCCGCGGGCCCCGCGGCCAGCCGCTCAGCCGTCGCAGCCGTCATCCGCCTCACCCCCTCCACTAGCGCCCCGGCGGCCTCTTGTTCAAGCATGGAAGACACGCAGGCCAGCAGCATCACCCCCCTGGGGTGGACTCTCGCCCTGCTGCGGGAGTACGCGGAACTGCTGGCCATCACCGGCGGCGACCCTGCCCGCTTGGGAGGCTTCTGGGATTCCTTCGCGAGGGCCGTTCGTCCTCAAGGCTACCAGCGAGTAACATAGCCTCATGAGGGCACGCGATGTGGTTTTCGTAGACGGCGTCCGAACGCCGTTCGGCAAGTCCGGGCCGAAAGGCATCTACGCCGAGACCAGGGCGGATGACCTGGTGGTCCGGGTCATCAGGGAACTGCTGCGGCGCAACCCGAACCTGCCGCCGGACAGGATCGGCGAGGTCGCCATCGCGGCCACCACGCAGATCGGCGACCAGGGGCTGACGATCGGGCGCGCCACCGCCATGCTCGCGGGCCTGCCGGTGACGGTGCCCGGGTTCGCGATCGACCGGATGTGCGCGGGCGCGATGACCGCGGTGACCGCGGTCGCCGGCGAGGTCGCGCTCGGCGCCGCCGACGTCGCGATCGCGGGCGGCGTCGAGCACATGGGCCGGCACCCGATGGGCGAGGGCGTCGACCCCAACCCCCGGTTCGTGTCCGAGCAGATCGTCGACGAGTCCGCCCTGTTCATGGGCATGACCGCGGAGAACCTGCACGACCGGTTCCCGGCGATCACGAAGGACCGCGCCGACGCCTATGCCGCCGCCAGCCAGCACAAGCTCGCGCGGGCCTACGAAGCCGGCAAGATCCAGCCCGACCTGGTGCCGATGGCCATCCGCACGAAGGAACTCGGCTGGGGCCTGGCCACCGCGGACGAGCCGCCGCGCCCGGACACCACCGTCGAGACCCTCGCCGGCCTGAAGACCCCGTTCCGTCCGCACGGGCGGGTGACCGCGGGCAACTCCTCCGGCATCAACGACGGCGCGACCGGCTGCGTCATCGCCGCCGAAGAGGTCGCGGCCGAACTCGGCCTGACCGCGAAGATGCGCCTGGTCGACTTCTCCTTCGCCGGCGTTCGAGCCCGAGGTGATGGGCATCGGCCCGGTCCCCGCCACCGAGAAGCTCCTCGCGCGCAACGACCTCACGATGGACGATATCGGGCTGATCGAGATCAACGAGGCGTTCGCCGTGCAGGTGCTCGCGTTCCTCGACCACTTCAAGATCGCCGAAGACGACCCGCGGGTGAACCCGTGGGGCGGCGCGATCGCCCTCGGGCACCCCCTGGCATCCTCCGGGGTGCGGCTGATGATCCAGCTCGCGCGCCAGCTCGCCACCCGCCCGGAGGTCCGCTACGGAATGACGACGATGTGCGTGGGCATGGGCATGGGCGGCACGGTGCTGTGGGAGCGGGTGTCTTAGATGAGCATTATCCAGAACGGAAGCGGCATCCTCCCTTCCGCAGACGCTAGCGGGGGGCTCCGGGGGGTCGTCCCCCCGGACTGGCAGAGCCCCGATGAAGTGGTGACGCACGCTATCGTGCGCGACGTCGACCTCGGCCCGGCCGGCACGATGGCGCTGATCACCCTGGACAACGGGCACGATCACACCAAGCCGAACACGTTCGGCGTCCGCGGGCTGCTGTCGCTGAACGCGGCGCTCGACGCGATCGCCGCGCGGGTCGCGAGCGGCGAGATCGCCGCCGTCGGGGTGACCGGCAAGCCCTTCATCCTCGGTGCCGGGGCCGACCTGGACGGCGCGGCGCTGGCCGACACCAGGGAAAAGGCGCTGGGCATCGGGCGCCTCGGGCACGCGGTGTTCCGGCGGCTGGGCGAGCTCGGCGTGCCGTCGTTCGCGTTCATCAACGGCGTCGCGCTCGGCGGCGGACTCGAGGTCGCGCTGCACTGCACCTACCGGACGATCTCCTCCGGCGCCGCGATGGTCGCGCTGCCCGAGTGCTTCCTGGGGCTCGTGCCCGGCTGGGGCGGCACCTACCTGCTGCCCCGGCTGATCGGGCCGTCCGCCGCCCTGAAGCTCATCATCGAGAACCCGCTGTCGCAGAACAAGATGCTCCGCGGCGCCGACGCGTTCTCGTTCGGCGTCGCGGACGTGATGTTCGAGCCGGCCGACTTCCTCGAGGAGTCGCTGCGCTGGGCGGCTGGGGTGCTGTCGGGTTCCGTCACGGTGTCGCGCGCGGAGCTGGCGTCGCAAGACGAGTGGTCGGCCGCGGTCGGCGCCGCGCGGTTCTTCGCGGACGGAAAGCTCCACGGCGCGGCGCCCGCGCCGTACCGGGCCATCGAGCTGGTGGCCGCGGCGCGCTCGCGCGACCGGGACGAGGGATTCGCCGCCGAGGACGAGGCTCTGGCGGACCTGCTGCTCGGCGACGAGCTGCGCGCCGGCCTGTACGCGTTCGACCTGGTGCAAAAGCGCGCGAAGCGGCCGGCGGGAGCGCCGGACAAATCGCTCGCCCGGCCGGTGACCAAGGTCGGCGTGGTGGGCGCCGGCCTGATGGCGGCGCAGATCGCGCTGCTGTTCGCGCGGCGGCTGCAGGTCCCCGTCGTGATGACCGACCTGGATCAGGCGCGGGTGGATTCCGGGATCGCCCACGTTCGCGGAGAGATCGACAAGCAGCTGTCGCGCGGGCGGCTGTCGGCCGACGCGGCGAACCGGCAGAAAGCGCTGGTCACGGGCTCGGTGTCCAAGGACGGTTTCGCCGACGCCGACTTCGTCATCGAGGCGGTCTTCGAGGAGCTGGCCGTCAAGCAGCGGGTGTTCGCCGAAGTGGAGGCCGTCGTCCGGCCGGACTGCGTGCTCGCCACCAACACCTCGTCGCTGTCGGTCACCGCGATGGCGGCCGGGCTCTCTCACCCGGAGCGGGTCGTCGGTTTCCACTTCTTCAACCCCGTCGCGGTGCTGCCGCTGGTCGAGGTCGTCCGCGGCGCGGCGACCGATGACGCCGCCGTCGCGACGGCCCTGGCCATCGGCAAGGCGCTGAAGAAGAACTGCGTGATCGTCGCCGACCGGCCCGCGTTCGTCGTCAACCGGCTGCTCACCCGGTTCCTCGGCGAGATCACCCGCGCCGTCGACGAAGGCACCCCGTTCGAGGTCGCCGAGCACGCCGCCGACCCCCTCGGCCTGCCCATGACCCCGTTCCTGCTGCTGCAGCTCGTCGGGCCGGCGGTCGCGCTGCACGTCGCCGAGACGATGCACGCGGCGTTCCCGGACCGGTTCAGCGTCTCGCCGAAGCTGCGCGCGCTCGTGGCGTCGGGGACGACCGCGGTCTACCGGCCGGACTTCACCGTCGATCCCGCGGTCCTGGCGGCCTTCGCCGGCGGCGAGCACCCGTCCGCGGGCCCGGAGGTCCTCGCCCGCGCGCTGGAGGGGCTGGCGCAGGAGATCCGGATCATGCTCGACGAGGGCGTCGTCGCCGCGCCCGAGGACATCGACCTGTGCATGATCCTCGGCGCGGGGTGGCCGTTCCATCTCGGCGGCATCACACCGTATCTTGACCGGACCGGTATCGCGGCAAAGGTGACCGGGGCGTCGTTCCGCGGTTAGGATGTGGGTCTGCGAACGATTGCGTACCTAGGTATTTATACCTAGGTACGCAGCCGTGACACTCCAGTTAGCGTGTTGATGTGTGGTAATAATGCGTCGACACACTATCAAGGAGCGATACAGGACCTGCGTATGCCCTACACAGCGGTGAAAACCGGCAAGGGGTTGCCTCCGGTGACGGACGACTGGTTGAGAGCGACGGCCCGCCAGGTCAAGCTTACCCAGATCGACACCACCGTGCCGAACGTGGCACGGGTCTGGAATTACCTAGTCGGCGGCCGGGACAACTTCGACGCCGACCGCAAGGCCGCCAGGCAGCTGATCGCCGTCGCGCCGGTGATGGGGGACGTCGCCCCCGCGTCGCGGGCGTTCCTGCGCCGGGTGGTCACGTACCTGGCGGGCGAGGCCGGCATCCGGCAGTTTCTCGACATCGGCACCGGAATGCCGACGGCGGGCAACACGCACGAGATCGCGCAGGCGGTCGCGCCGGAGTCCCGCATCGTCTACGTCGACAACGACCCGGTGGTGCTCGTGCACGCCCGCGCGCTGCTGCGCTCCTCGCCGGAGGGTGTCACCAGCTACATCGACGCGGACGCCCGCGAGCCCGGCAAGATCATCGCCAGCGCGCAGGAGACCCTCGACTTCGACCAGCCCATCGCGATCGTCATGATCGACGTGCTGAACTTCATCGAGGGCACCCGTGAAGTCGGCGCGATCATCCGCACGCTGCTCGACGCGGTGCCATCGGGCAGCTACATCGCCCTCATGCAGCCGGCCGCGGACGAAGGGCTCCTCATCGCCCAGCGCCGGTGGAACCAGATCTCCCCAGTCTCGGTCTGGCTGCGCGACCGCGACGAAGTCGCCGGCTGGCTCGATGGCCTGGAAGTAGTTGAACCCGGTATCGTCGACGTTGACGAGTGGCGGCCCGCGGACGGGGACCCGGAGTATCCGGACGGGATGCCGCTTTACGGCGTGGTGGCACGCAAACCGTGACGGGGAGGCGGTTTCGTGGGAGATGACTGGCGGCAGGACGCCACCCGGCGGGCGAAGGTGGCGCTCATCGACACCACCACGCCCAACGCGGCGCGCGTCGGAGACTACCTGTACGGCGGCCCGAACAACTTCGAGGCCGACCGCAAGGCCGCGCGGACCCTGATCGCGGCCGCGCCCGCCACCAGCACGATCGCGCCCGCCGCACGCGCCTTCCATCAGCGGGTGGTCCGCTACCTGGTCGCCGAGGCGGGCATCACGCAGTTCCTCGACATCGGCGCGAGCCTGGCCGTGGCCGGCAACACCCACGAGGTGGCGCAGACGCTCGTCCCGGAGTGCCGGATCATCTACGTGGACAGCGACCCGATGGTGCTGTCGCACTGCCGGGCGCTGATCACGTCCACGCCGTCCGGGGCCATCGGCTACGTCGACGCCGGCATCCGCGACCCGGCCGCGATCGTGGCGGACGCGCGGACGACCCTGGACTTCAGCCTGGCCGCGATCCTGCTGCTGTCCACGCTGGCCGCGATCGAAGACGACGCGGAAGCCGCCGAGGTCATGTCGGCGCTGGCGGCGGCCGTGCCGGCCGGCAGCTACATCGCCCTGTACCACGTGGCGAGCGACCTGGACCCGGCGATACCGCTGGCGGCCCAGGAGTGGAACAAGATGTCCGGGCAGCCGACCACGCTCCGCTCTCACGCCGAGATCGCCCGCCTCGTGGCGGGCCTGGACCTCGTCCCGCCCGGGCTGGTGCCCATCGCGGAATGGCGACCCTCGGCCACCGACCCGCGCTTCGAGGACGTGGTCCCGGTCCACGGCGTAGTGGCGCGCAAGCCCTAGCGGGAAAGCTAACGACCGGAGCAGCCCTACGGGGTGAGCACCGTCACGGTGCTGCTGGTGTGGTTGGTCACGTAAATGACGTGAGTCCAACGGTCCACGGCGATGGCATAGGGACCTGTGCCGACCTGGACCGTTGCCACCACCTTGTTGGTCCGCCCGTTGATCACCGCCAGCGAGTGGGCCCAGTTGTTGGCGACATAGACCGCGTCAAACCGCGGGTCCACCGCGATTCCCTCGGGGAACGTTCCGACGGGGATCGTTGCCACCACCTTGCTGGTCCGCCCGTTGATCACCGACACCGTGTTCAGCCCGTAGTCCGTGAGGTAAACGGTATTGGTCCACGGGTTCACCGCGATCGCGAAGGCGCTGTACGAAACCGGGATCGTGGCTACCACCTTGCTGGTCCGGCCGCTGATCACCGATAGCTGCGGGCCAAAGCCGGCGGTGTAGATGGTGTTGGTACGCGTGTTGACCGCCACGCCGTAGGAGCACGCCCCTACCCGGATGGAGGTCACCAGCTTGTTGGTCCGGTCGCTGATCACCGCCACCGAGCCGCAGTCCGGGTAGCCGTTGACGGCGACGTACGTCATGCCGGTCCGTGGATTGGTGGTTATCAGGTACGGCAGCACACCGACCGTGATCGTGGCCACCACTTTGCGGCTGCGCTCGCTGATCACCGATACGGTCTTGCTGCCGTAGTTGGTGACGTAGACGGTGCCGGTCCGCGGGTCAACCGCCACCCCCAGCGGGTACTTGCCGACCGGGATCGTGGCCACTACCTTGCTGGTGCGCTCGCTGATCACCGCCACCGCGTCGCTGTGGTTTTCGGCGACGTAGACGGTGCGGGTCCGCGGGTCAACCGCCACCCCCAGCGGCCACTTGCCATTGCCGAGGTGGATGGTGGCCGTGACCTTGACAGCCTGCGGCCCGCGGGCTGTGGCGCCCTGCGCCGGGGCCGCTGGTGCGGCCGCGGCCCCGGTGGCCGCGGCCGACAATGCGACGGCCGCCACCGCGACCATGGTGGCGGCGAAACGTGTCAGTCTCATGACACCTGCCTCCTCAGTCGGCCGGCGCGGCAGGTCGCGCGCAGGCGGACCCCTATGAGCAAAGGGCATGTCATAACCACGGGAGCGGCTAGGGGCTTTCCTCCCGATTTTGCGTGACATCCGGAATTTCAGAATGGGACCAGGACCGATGAACGCAGGTCCTGCGGGCGTGGCTTTGCTCGTGCGCTGGGGGCTCAGATCTCCGGCGTTAAGTTATCCACAGGACCGTGACGTGCGGTTCCGTTTCGCCCGCAATGTGCGTAATTGTTAAAACTCTGGTAGGATCGGTGGCGTGTCAGCGGCCGTTGCGGCGATCCTGGAGGGCATGCCAGAGCCCCGCGATCTCCGCATGCACGAGCACGGCGGCCGGTGCGTGATCATGGCCGGCTCGACGGTGCTGTTCGACTACGCCGCAGGGGACGCGGTGATGCGGAACATCGCGCTGTGCTCGCTGCGGCAGCTGGGGTTCCGCGGCCGGACGGTCGCCGCGGCGCTGGGCTTGTCAGAGGCGTACGTGGCAACGCTGTACAACGCGGCGCAGCGGGACGGGTCGGCGGCGCTGGTCAAGCAGGACCGGCGCGGCACGCCGGGGAAGATCACCGCGGAGCAGTGGGAGCAGGCCCGGCAGTGGCGGGCCGGCGGCGTCAGCGACGCCGAGATCGGGCGGCGGCTGGACGTGGCGCACACGACCGTCAGCCGCGGCCTGGGACCGCGCGGGCAGGCCCCCGCAGCCGGCGGCGAACCCGGCCGGGCGCCGGCGGAATCCCTGTTCACCGAGACGGAGGCCGAGACGGAGGCCGGGGCCGGGGCCGTGGCGGCGGCTGAGCCGGCAGCGGAACCCGCGCCGGAGGCTGAGGCTGGTGCCGGGCTGCCGGCGGGCGGGCCGCCGCCGCGGCCGCAAGCGCCCCGCGGCGTGCTCACGTCCCGGTATGCCGGGTCGATGCTGCTGCACGCGTTCTTCGCGCGGGCAGCAGCCGGGACGGTGCTCGCGGACGCCGCCGCGGGACCGGCAGACGTCCGGCTGCTGACGGCCGTCAGCATGTGCTTCGCGCTGGGGGCCGCGACGACGGAGCAGTTCAAGCACCTGGCCGCCGCCGAGGCCGGGCCGCTGGCCGGGCTCGGTACGCTGCCGGGGCTGCGGGCGCTGCGCCCGGAGCTAGCCCGGATCGCCGACGCCGCCGACCCGCTGCGGCTGCAGACGCTGTTCGCGGCGGCGATGCTCGCCGCGGACCCGGTGACCTCCGGCGTCTACTACGTCGATGACCACTTCGTGCCGTACACCGGCGCGAAGCCGGTGGCAAAGGGCTGGAACAACAAGCGGGGCCGCGCCGAGCGCGGCCGGGCGGACACCCACGTCACCGCGCATGACGGGCGGGCGGTGTGCTTCGTGTCCGGGGAGCCGTCCGGGCTGACCGTCACGCTGCCGCTGGCGCTGGCCGAGCTGAAGAAAGCCGCCGGCCCCGGCGCGAAGATCATGGTGGGCTTCGACCGCGGCGGCGCCTACCCGCAGGTATTCGCGCACTGCCGCGAGCAGGGCGTGCACTGGGTCACCTACCGGCGCGCCCCCCTCGCCGTCCCCGCGATGCTGCCCGTCCTCACGACGGTCACCTACGGCGGCCGGGTCCGGCAGATCGCCTGGGCCGAGGAGACAGTGACCCTGAAGGATTACGGCGAGGCACGGCAGGTCACCTTGTTCGAGCACGGGCGGGTCGCCCTGCAGATCCTGACGTCGGACTTCGAAGCATGCCCGGCGGAGATCCTGTCCTGGCTGAAATCACGGTGGCGCGAGGAGAACTTCCTCAAGTACGCATCGGAGAACTACGGCATCGACAAGATCTGCGACTACCTCGCCGAGATCACCGAGAACACCAAGCTGACCCGCAACCCCGCCCGCGACAAGGCCAACGCCGCCGTCCGCGGCGCGGAGAAAGCCCTCGCCAGCGCCGAACGCGACTTCGCCGCCCTGCTCGCCAGCCCGGACCTCACCCCCGCGGCCAAGAACGACCGCATCCCCGGCCTGCAGGCGAAGATCACCCGCGCCCGCAAGGACCGGGCCGCCGCCGTCACCGCCCGCGGCCCGGTCCCCGCGAAACTGCCCGCCAACGTCATCGACCCGGACGCGCAGACCGCGGTGCTGCGCGCCGGGCGGCGCGGCCTGCAGATGATCCTGCGGCTGCTGGCGCACAACGCCGAGCACTGGCTATCGGACCACCTCAACGCCTACCTCGGTGACGACGACGAATACCGGGCCATCACCCGCGAAACCATCATCCGCGGCCTGGCCGGCACCATCACCAGCACCCCCGATGCGATCACCGTCACCCTCGCGCGGCCCGCCTCACGGCGCATCGCCCGCGCCCTGGACCTGCTCATCGACGAGATCAACGCGACCCCGCCCGTCATGCCCGGCGACACCCGCCCCATCACCTACCAGATCACCGCGAACCCCGGCATTTAACACACGGCGCACAACCATCGCCGGAGATCTGGGGCTACCAGGGCACGGTGCGAGCGGCGAGACTGGACCGGTGCACGAGAATGACGTCCGCGGCAGGCGGCCCGTCACGGGGATGCGGGCGGGTGTGCCGCTGCGATGGCGGCTGGTGGCCGTGGCCTGCTGCCTGGTGGCTATCGCAGCGGCGGGCATCGGGCTGGCGTGCAGCCTGGCGGCCAGGGGCTTCCTCACAGGACAAGCGGATCAGGAGCTGCGGACTTACGCTGACATTCTCACCCGCGGCCCGTTCACGGTGATGCCGGCCGGCCCTGGTCCCGGCGGGGCTGCCGACAGCGGGTTCCTCGTCGAGGTGACCAGCTCCGGGGGCCAGCTGGTACTCAGGGCAGCCCCGGACAGCCCGCCCGGTCCGGCGACGGCAGCGATCCCGGTCCATGCGGGCCAGCTCGCCGTAGTACCGGCCAGCAGCGGCGGACGGAGCTGGCTCCTGGTCACCGAGCCGGTCCGCTACACCGCCCGGCACATCCCGTTCACCTACGGCTATGACAGCTTCTC
Organism: uncultured Actinomycetota bacterium; assembly: GCA_963771985.1. Lineage (GTDB taxonomy): Bacteria > Actinomycetota > Actinomycetes > Streptosporangiales > Streptosporangiaceae > Trebonia. Next base: position 429,807 of record CAVYVO010000003.1, read on the forward strand.
GCTGTACGTCACCAGCACAGCGCGGCCCGGCACGGCCGGCACACTTGTGGTCGGGCTGGACCTCAGCAGCATCGGCCGGGTCACCAGCGGGATCACCGTCCGCTGCGCCGCGGCGGGTGGCGCCGCGGTCCTGGCCGTCGCCGTCCTTGGCCTCGCGGTAATCCGCGCCATCCTCCGGCCCCTTGCCCAGATGGAGAAGATCGCGGCGGGCGGGCTCTCGCGCCAGGTGCCTGACGGTAACCCCCACGGCGAGACCGGCCTCGCCCAGTCCCTCGGCAGTGCGCTGAGCCAGGCCAGGCAGGCCTGCAATACCAGTGCCATGGCCGCGGACGCCGCCCGCAGGTCCAGCGAGCAGATGCGCGCCGTCATCGCCGGCACCAGCCGTGAGCTGCGACGGCCGGTCAGCATCATCCGCGGCTCCGCCGAATACTACCGGCTGCGAGGACCGCTTACCGCCCGTGAGCTTGACCAGATGATGGCCCGCGTGGCGGACGAGGCCACGCACATGGCCGCGCTTATCGATGACCTGGCGTGCACCGAGTACGATCAGGCCCCGCTGCCGGCGGGAGATGACGGCAGCGCCCGCACCAATGAGCGTTAAACAGATAGCAAGATCCACAGGCGCGCATTCGGGCGCGGCCGTCAGCGGCACGCCAATCCAACCGAGAGGGAGTGTTGTGACCGGACAAGGGCAGCTCACCGCCGCGGCCGCGGGGACGTGGACGCTCGGCGACCTGGTGGTCAACCGGATGGGATTCGGCGCGATGCGCCTGCCGCAGACTGGCAAGGCGTTCGCGGCCGGAGCCGTTCCGCGCGACCGCGACCAGGCGATCTCGGTGCTGCGCCGCGCGGTCGAACTCGGGGTCAACCACATCGACACCGCCGCGTTCTACTTCTCATCGCTCCGGTCCGCCAACGAGCTGATCAACTCGGCGCTCGCCCCGTATCCCGACGACCTGGTCATCGTCACCAAGGTCGGGCCGGGCCGGGATCCGTCGGGAGAGTGGACTCCGGCGACAAGGCACGATCAGCTTCGCGGGCAGGTCGAGGAGAACCTGCGCCAGCTCGGCCGCGACTACCTCGACGTGGTGAACCTGCGCGTGAGGCCGTCAATGACGTCGATCGCCGGGCACTTCGGCGCGCTGGCCGAACTCTGCCAGGCCGGCCTGATCCGGCACCTGGGCGTCTCGGGCGTGACAGCCGGGCAGCTCGCCGAGGCCCAGGCGGTGGCCCCGGTGGTCTGCGTGCAGAACCGGTACTTCCTCGGCGCGACCGCCGCGCAGCACGAGTTCGTAGACGCCTGCGGGAAGCAGGGCGTGGCGTTCGTCCCGTTCTTCTCGATCGCCGGCGAAGGACGGCACGCCGGCACCGCCAGCGCCGAGCCCGGCGAAGTGCGCGCGATCGCCCGCGCCCACGAAGCCACTCCCGCGCAGGTCCGGCTGGCCTGGACACTCCAGCGCGGCCCGCACGTCCTGCCCATCCCGGGGACAGGGGACCCCGAACACCTGGCCGCCAACGTGGCCGCCGGCGCGCTCCGGCTCACCGCGGGCGAAGTGGCCCGCCTCACGTCGCTGTGAGGAATGCAGGATGACCATCACCTACGAATGGCGCGGCGAGTTCGAGAACACGGCCGTCAACGTCCTGCATGCCGAGGGGTTCGGTCATGACGCCGCGGAGATCGACTGGCATACCCGCGTGCACTCGCACAGCCTTGGCTGGGTGTGCGCTCGGGACGATGCCGGTGACCTGGTGGGCTTCGTCAACGTCGTCGGGGATGGCGGAGCCCACGCGTTCATCATCGACACCGTGATAGCGGAGCGGCTCCGGCACCACGGTGTCGGCACCGGGCTGATCGCGGCCGCCGCCACACACGCTCGCGTGGCCGGATGCCAGTGGCTGCATGTCGACTTCGAAGAGCACCTGAGTGCCTTCTACTTCCAGGCGTGCGGATTCCGGCCGACCATGGCGGGGCTTATCGCGCTGGCCGGCGAGGCCGCGCAACCGCCGCCCGATGACGCGGGCCCGTCTGTGGAGGGCTAGGCCGCCGCGGGCAGGCCGAGGCGGTCACCCGCGACACGGATCAGGACCATGGCCCAGGTCCGGAACGGGCGCCAGCCCGCCGATATCCGCGTCAGGTCCTCCCGGGAGGCCGGGCCAGGGCCGGTGCCGTAGAAGTGGGCGACGTAGCCGGGCAGCCGCGGCTCGTTGAACGTCATCACGTCGGTGGCCCCGGTGGCGCGCAGCAGGACCAGCGTCGCGTACGTCGGGCCGATGCCGGGGAGCTCTCGCAGGTCCGCCAGCGCCTCCTCGGGCTCCATCGACGTCAGCCGCCGCGGATCGAGCGCGCCGTCGAGCGCCGCGCGGGCGATATCGCGCAGCCACTCGACGCGGCCCGGCGCCACGCCGGGGAGAGCGTCGGCCTTGAGGAGCCGGTGGGGGAGCGGGAACGCGCGGACCTCCTCGCCCGCGATGGTGCAGGTCCGGCCGAGCTCGGCGCAGATCCGCTCGCGGATGACCGCGGCCTGGCCCCGGTACCGCCGGGCGCTGATGATCGACCAGGCGGCGGCTTCGTACGGCGAGTGGAACAGGACCGGCCGCAGCCCTTCGTGCTCCCGCTGCAGGGCGCCGATCACCGGATCGCGCGCGCCTACCTCGGCCCATCCCGCGCCCTCGTGGTCGAGCGACAGGATGCGGCGCACCTGGCACAGCACGGCTTCAGGATCCGCCTCGGTGTCGACGGTCACCGTGATGGTCCCGTCCGGCCGCTGGACCAGGTGAACTCCCGCGTGGTGGTACATGTCGTCGGTGACGAACGCCAGGCGCATCTCGTCCGCGGCCGGCTTGGGCCGCCCGGTCCGCGGCCCGAACCCGAAGGCGTCGGCTGCCGCCAGCGAGAAGGGTGTGTCCGGTTGGATGGTGAACTTCGTGAGCTTCATATGACAGATATAGCGCCGGGGTCTGACATTCCGTGACCCTCCGATCGCCATTCAGTTCGATGCTTAATCGTCCAGCGGGCCGATTGCGCAATCGACCACACTAGAGCGGGACGTGTCAATGGGCCAACGGGGAACGTCCCCGCTCCGTCGCGCCGCCTCATGATTCAGGCGACCTACGAACTGTAACGGTCTGTGGTGCGATGCCGCTTGGCGCCGCACCACAGGTTTGCCAGGTGAGTCCCGTCCGTCAGCGGAAACATGCCGCTATAGCGGCAGCTGGTGAGTTTATACGTGCGGGTCGTGCGGGGTCGTGGGTGTCGTGGTCGGTGCGGGGGTCGGTGAACAGGGCGGCGATGATGGCGGAGGTGGCGTCGGTGAGGAGGGCGGGGGCGTAAGTCAGTTCGTCGAGCACCACCGCTGAAGCAGGGAGAGCACTCTGCGCCGACAATACGACGGCCCTGCGCCGCGCGCTATCTCCTGCCACAAGGCGCCGGAATCGCCGCCCATCATCCCCGGGACCCCGCACAGACGTTCATGTGGTCTGTCATGTGCACGGCTACGTATGGTGCACGCTCCGGTCACCCGTGAGCCTAGGACCAGAAGCCAGCCAGGCCGCGTCTTGACCGCCGCTCCTAACGCCTAGCCCGCTTCACCCGTTTAACCCGTCAGCATCCATGAGGACCCGTCATGACACGCAAAAGGATTCTCGGCACGCTAGCCGCCGCCGTGGCGCTCGGCTTGGGCGCGACGGCTACCGCCGCCCAGGCCGCGACCACGCCTTCCATCGCCAATACCGGCAGCAACACCATCATCGCCACGGAGGGGCCCGGCAACAGCCTGCAGTTCTACTGGCAGGCCAACGGTGCCACGCCGTGGCACCAGGAAACCATCGCGCCTCCCGGCCTGAACCTGGCGCACTCCGCGCCGTCGGTCACCCGGGACGGCAACCTCATCGTCATCGCCGTAGAAGGAGCGGACCACAGCCTGGACTTCTACTGGCAGTCCAATGGTGACCCCGACGCCTTCTGGCATCCGGAACTCGTGGCAGGACCCGGCTCGGCGTACTCCGCGCCGTCGATCGCCGTGGACGGCGACCGGATCATCATCGCCGTCCAGGGGCCGGACCACAGCATCCTGTTCTACTGGCAGACCACCGGCACCCCGACCTGGCATCCGGAGCTAGTCGCGATCCCCTTCACCACGTACTCCGCGCCGTCCCTGACGTCCAACAGCATCGGGATGCTCATCACTGCCGAGGGGCCTGACCACAGCCTCAAGTTCTACTGGGCGCTCACCGGCAAATCACTGTGGACCCCGGAGACCGTGGCGGGCGACTTCACCACCTACTCCGCGCCGTCGATCACGGTCAACAAGATCGGGACGCTCATCGCGGCCGAAGGGCCGGACAACAGCCTGCAGTTCTACTGGCAGGGCAAGGGGCAGAACCCGTGGCACCCGGAGCTGATCAGGGGCCCGGGGACTACGTACTCCGCGCCGTCCATCACCGACGACGGCACAAGCACCCACGTGGCCGCCGAAGGACCGGGCCACCGCCTGACATTCTACTTCCAGGCCGACGGCACCATACCGTGGATCGCGGAGGCCGTCGCGGGCAGCGGCACGACGTATTCCGCGCCGGACACCACCTACAACAGCATCGGCAACCTGGTCACCGCGGCCGGACCGGGCAACAGCCTGTCGTTCTGGTGGCAGGCGAATGAGTCGGGGCCCTGGCAGCCCGAGCAGGTCGCGCCCCCCGGCAGCGTCGCCTGACCACAAGCTCGCATGGCGAGGAGGAGACCCGCTCCGGTGCCGGCCGCACAGCGGCCGGCACCGGCGGGGCGGTGGACACGTGTGTCGCGGTTGTGGGCTGCGGCCAATCGGGCCACCTCGCGTTCGGGCTTCGTGCCACTACCACCGCCGGCGTCTGGGGGAGAGGATGCACAGCGGGAGAGGAGCCATCCGATGCCGCAGGCGAAGCAGGTTCAGACGGTGCTCGGTCCGGTCGACGCCGCCGCGCTCGGCCGCACGCTCATGCACGAGCACGTCTTCGTGCTCACCGCCGAGGTCCAGGAGAACTACCCGGACGAGTGGGGCGATGAAGACCAGCGCGTCAACGACGCCGTCAGGCGGCTCAGCGAGCTCCCCGAGCACGGCATCGACACCATCGTCGATGTCACGGCGATCGGCCAGGGCCGGAACATCCCTCGCGTCAAGCGCATCGCGCAGCAGGTTCCCGGGCTCAACGTCGTCGTCGCGACCGGCATCTACACCTTCGACGAGGTGCCGCTGTTCTTCTCGCGCCGGCCGCTGGCAGCTATGACCGAGTTCTTCGTCCGCGATATCACCGAAGGCATCGCCGGCACCGGCGTCAAGGCCGGCATGCTCAAGTGCGCGGTCGACGAGAAAGGACTCACGAAAGGCGTCGAGCAGGTGCTGCGGTCGGTCGTCCAGGCCCATAGCCAGACCGGAACCCCGATTACCATTCACACCTACGCCGCCGGCAAGCACGGCCCGGCCATCCTCGAAGTCCTCAGGCAGGAGGGCGCCGACCTGGAGCGGGTGGTCCTCGCTCACAGCGGCGACGCCACCGATGACCCCGGCTACCTAGAGCGGATGGCGCAGGCCGGCCTGACCCTCGGCATGGACCGGTTCGGCATCGACCACTTCGCCCCCTTCGAGGCCAGGGCCAGCCTCGTCGCCGAACTCTGCCGCCGGGGGCTCGCCGACCGCATGGTGCTGTCCCACGACACCTGCTGCTACATCGACTGGTTCGCGCCCGGCAGCCTGGACGACCTCAAGCACTGGCACTACCTGCACATCAGCCAGGACGTGCTGCCCTACCTGCGCGACCACGGCGTCAGCGAGGAGGATATCGACGCGATGCTGGTCCGGAACCCGGCCCGCATCCTCGCGTTAGCCCCTCGAACGCGAGCTTGCAGATCGCGTCGGCGAGCTCAGCCTGGCCGGATCCACCGTCGGCGCGCTCCGGCCGGTACCACTCGGCCGCCGAGTTGACCAGGCCGAACAATAGCTTCGCCGTCACACCCGGGTCGATGTCCGGCCGCAGGTCGCCGTCCGCGACGGCCTGCTTGACCAGCGAGGCGGTGAACTGGTCGAACTCGCGGCGGCGGGCCAGCGCTTCGCGCTCGGCCGCCGTGTTCCCGGGCACCCGCAGCAGCAGGGTGACGAACGGCAGCTCCGCGACCAGCACGGCGACGCTGTCCCTGACGAGGCGCTCCAGCCGGTCGATCGCGCGCCCGGGCAGGGTCTCCACCGTGGCCGCGACCGCGAACAGGCCGTCCAGGGCCCGGCCGGTGCCCAGCCGCAGCAGGTCCTCCTTCGCGGACACATGGTGGTAGATCGCCGACTTCGTGATGCCGAGCGCGCGCGACAGGTCCTCCATCGACGTCGCGTCGTAGCCGCGCTCGGTGAACAGCCGCACCGCGGTCCGCAGGATCGACTCCAGGTCGTGCCCGGGCCGCCCACGGCGCGCCGCCGAAGCGCTCACGAAGGCGCCCGCTTGTCGATCACGCGCTGGAGCTTGCCGGTCGACCGTTCCAGCGAGCCAGGTCCCAGGACCTGCGTGCCGACGGTCACTCCGATGCTGTCCTTCACCGCCCGTGTCACCGAAGCGGCCGCCGCCTCGCGTGCCGCCACGTCGGCGTGCGGCGTGGCCTCAGCGAGGACGGTCAGCTCATCCATCCGTTCCGAACGGGTCAGCAGCAGCTGGAAGTGCGCCGTGAGCCCTGGCGTGCCTAGCACGATCTCCTCGATCTGGGTCGGGAATATGTTGACCCCGCGCAGGATGATCATGTCGTCGCTACGGCCAGTGATCTTCTCCATCCGCCGGAACGGAGTGTGGGCGCTCCCCGGCAGCAACCGTGTCAGGTCCCGGGTGCGGTACCTGATGACCGGCATCCCCTCCTTGGTCAAGGTGGTGAGCACGAGCTCACCCCGCGAACCCTCGGGCAGCACGTCACCGTCGGCCGAGACGATCTCCGGGTAGAAGTGGTCCTCCCAGATACGCAGGCCGTCCTTGGTGGCCACGGGCTCCTGAGCGACCCCCGGCCCCATCACCTCCGACAAGCCGTAGATGTCGACTGCCTCAAGCCCTGCCCGCGCCTCGATCTCCGCGCGCATCGCCTCGGTCCACGGCTCGGCGCCGAAGATCCCGACCCGCAGCGACGACTTCGCCGGGTCCAGCCCCTGCCGCTCGAACTCATCCAGCAGGGTGAGCATGTAGGTCGGGGTGACCATGATGATCTCCGGCCGCAGGTCGTTGATCAGCTGCACTTGCCGCGTGGTCGCCCCGCCGGAGGCGGGGATGACGGTGCAGCCGAGCCGCTCCGCGCCGTAGTGCGCGCCGAGGCCGCCGGTGAACAGGCCGTACCCGTAGGCGATATGCACCGTGTCGGCGGGCCGCCCGCCGGCCACCCAGATGGAGCGGGCCATGAGCAGCGCCCAGGTGTCCAGGTCGGCTTGCGTGTAGGCGACCACCGTGGGCTTGCCGGTGGTGCCGCTGGACGCGTGCACCCGCGCGAGCCGGGAGCGGTCGACCGCGACCAGGCCGAGCGGGTAGTTGTCGCGCAGGTCGTTCTTGCTGGTCAGCGGGAACCTGGCCAGGTCGGCCAGCGTGGCGCAGTCGTCCGGGTGCACGCCCGCCGTGTCGAACGCGTGCCGGTAGAACGCCACGTTCTCATGCACGTAACGCAGCGTCGCGCGCAGCCGCTCCAGCTGCAGCGCACGCAGCTCGTCGAGGGTCGCGGGTCCTTCGAAAGGCTCGACCACAGCGGCACCACCTCTACCTGTTACTGACCGAACGGACGGTCATTATTGTCTTATGGAGCTCAGCGAGAAGCAACCGCGCGAGCACTTCGAAACGACGATCGCCAGGCAGAGTCGCATCGAGCCCCGGGACTGGATGCCCGACGGCTACCGCAAGACGATGATCCGCCAGATCGCGCAGCGGTGCTGGGGAGCGGACGGGATCGTGCTGGCGGTTCAGTGCCTGTGTCCGGTGGTGATCACGGGTCCCTGCGGTCTGTCCGGTCGCATGAGTCACAGCGGGCAGCCTTCCCGGGCCCGGCGGCAGGCGGTCAGCCCGCATGATCACGAAAACATTTTTCATGACGTAAATAATTCATCCTATACGTACGAAAAAGGTTCGTGATCATGGAATGGGCCGGACGGGCAGTTCCCATGGGCAACTCGTGCACCACCGTGCGCAGCCACGGCACGGCGCGCGCCCCGCGGCACGCCCGGGACGGCCAGCTAGATAACCGACAAGCCCGTAGTGTGGTCGGTTGCGCAATCGACACGCTCTGACTCCGGGCGGGGACGCGGCTGGCTCAGGCGGCCAGGCGGGCCGGGCGGGTGCTTGCGACCATCCGGGTGGCGAAGCCGGCCGAGTAGTCCCGCCACCAGGAAGGGGCCAGCCGCGGCGCGGCTGCGGGGACCGGCGCCGGCGTGCTCACGATACGCTCGAAGATGGCGTCCGCCTCGGTGTCGGTGAGGCGGACGGTGGCGGCCCAGGCCGCGATGTCGTCGTCGAGGCTCATTGCTCCTCCACCGGGTAATCATAGTGCCCGAGCGCTTCGGCGAGGGTGCGCCGGGCGAGCGACAGCCGGTACCGCACGGTGCCGGCCGGAACGCCCAGCGCGGCGCCGATCTCGGCGCTGTTCATCGTCCCGTTGGCGGCCATCGCGAGGGCGACGCGCTGGTCCTCGGGCAGGCGCCTGATCGCCTCGCCCACGACCGCGACGCGCTCGGCCGCGATGACCGCGGCGCTGGCCGTCGGCGCCTGCCGCGCCGGCTCCCTGGCGAGGGCCTGCTCGGTGCCCGCCTGGGTCTGCTCGTGCCGGCGCGCGTCGACCGACAGGTTCCTGGCGACGGTGAAGATCCATGCCCGCTGGCCGTCAGCGGGCATGTCCGCCAGCTTGTCCAGGTGCTGCCATACGCGCAGGAACACGTCCTGCATCAGGTCGGCGGCCGCCTGCCGGCCGCCGGTCCGGCCGGTGAAGTAAGCGTGCACCGCGGCGCGGTGCGCCTCATACAGGCGCCGGAACTCAGCTTTCCGGTCCATCGCTGGCCCGGATGTCCCCGAACGCGTCTGTCGTGAGGACCTGCAGCGCCCCGACGAGTTCCGCTGGCGCGGTGGCGTCGCCGAAGACGGTGATGCCGGTGATCTTCTCCCGCATCATGTCCTCGGTGACGCCTTCGGCGATCGAGAGGTCGCCGAAGACGACCAGGCTGACCGGATGATCGAGCATGCGGAAGAAACCGGGGCCGAGCGTGGCGTCGCCGTTGAAGACCCGCGGGGTGCCGCCTTCGTACCACCCGGCCTGCCCCTGGATATGGGCGGCGGGCTCGATCAGGTCCCGGCTGGCCGCCGAGGCGGCGAGCTGCCCCGCGATGATCACCGTCCGGTACCCTATCGAGCTGATTTCGCCGGTCACCACGACTTGCCCGGCGACGATCAGGATGTCGTCGGGCTGCCCGGCGGGGTTGGCCAGCATCGCGCCCGAGAGCTTCACCTGGCCGCTGAGCAGCTTGACGTCCTGGCCGTCGGCGTACTTGTAGTAGCTGACGCCACCGGTGCCGCCCGCCAGCGCCGGCCCCAGGATCTGCTCGCTGCCCCGCGGGGCGAGCACCGACCCGACCACGTAGATCCGTTGCGGCACCGGGGCGGTCACCGGGCTGGTGATGACGAGCATCCCGATGACGACCAGCACGTCGTCGGCGGCGCCGAGGCCCTCGCCGCCGACGATCAGCGCCCCGGTGTGCACCCGCACATTCGCCTCGCCGGGCACGTAGATGGTCGAGGCGATGTCCGAGGACGGGATGGCCGCGTACGCGGCCGCCAGCACCTCCGGCACGACGACCACCGCCACGTCCTCGATCCGGCTGATCGCGGCCAGCTCCTCCGGCGACTTCAGGTGGCTGAAGTCCACCACCGGCTGGTCCCTGATCACCACGCGCTCTGCTGACTGCTCGCTCATCGCTGCCTGCTTACCTTCCCGTTGCCGTCGGCCGTGTCCCGGAAACGACCAGCCGGAGCGCCGGCCTGCCCGCCGCCCGTGCCGCCCGCGCTGCCCGCGCCCTCTGCCGCGCCGCGCGGCGCACCTGGGCGGCCAGCCTGTCCTTGTCCGCTTCCCGGATCATCTCGCTGCTGCGCATCCGTGCCATCGTGATCATGGTGTCGTTCATACCTAGTACCACGGACGCAGGCCCGAAGTGTTGGCGGTCAGTCTGCCGACGGGCCCTGCCGGGTCCAGCCGGGGGCCAGGACGCGCAGCCGCAGGTCGCCGGCCTCCACCTCCTCGCCGCAGTGCCGGCAGACGAACGCGGCATCCAGGTCGTGCCCGCACGAGTGCCCGAACGACGCCGGCGGCGTCTCCACCGCCCACTTGTCCCCCCAGGCGCGCAGCGCCTGCAGGACCGTCCGCAGGTCCCGGCCCGCCTCCGTGAGCTCGTACTCGTAGCGCGGCGGGTGGTCGCTGTACGGGCGGCGCGCGATCACGCCCGCCGCCTCGAGGGCCCGCAGCCGGGCGGCGAGCCGGTCGCGGGGCGCGCCGGTGTTGCGCGCGATCGCGTCGAACCGCTTGTTCCCGAACGCGATCTCGCGCACGGCGAGCAGCGCCCACTTCTCGCCGACCAGGTTCAGGGCGGCCGCCACCGAGCAAGGGCGGCCGGGCAGGTCCTCGCGCATGACACCATCTTACACGGTTGCGAAATCAAACTCACTCGGGTTAGGCTTCCGTTGGATTTTCAAACCGATGGGGATCACCGATGGGGATCGAGGAGGGCCGCGTGGCCGGAGAAAACCGACACCCGCGTTTCGCGCCGGTATTCGCGGTCGTCACCGCGGGCATCGCGATGGTGAACCTCGACCTGTTCATCGTCAACGTCGCCCTGCCGTCGATCGGCCGGGCGTTCGGCGGCGCGGACCTGGCCTCGCTGTCGTGGGTGCTGAACGCCTACGCCATCGTGTTCGCGGCGCTGCTGGTCCCGGCGGGCCGGGCCGCCGACCTCATCGGCCGCCGCACCGCGTTCCTGGCCGGCATCGTGGTGTTCGCGCTCGCCTCGGCGGCCTGCGCCGCCGCCACCAGCGTCTGGCTGCTCGTCGCGGCGCGGATCGTCCAGGCGGCCGGCGGCGCGCTGCTCGTGCCGGCCTCGCTGGGCCTGCTGCTCGCGGCCGCGCCGCCGGCCAGGCGGACCGGCGCGATCCGCGGCTGGACCTCGGTCGGGGGAGCCGCGGCCGCGCTCGGCCCGGTGATCGGCGGCGCCCTGGTCGCCGCCAGCTGGCGCTGGGTGTTCCTCGTTAACGTGCCGGTGGCCGCGGTCGCGCTGGTGGCGAGCGTCAGGGTACTGCCGGCCGAAGGCCAGGCGACTGATAACAGCAACAAGCGCGAGGGCGCCGACAGCACCATCCGCCCGGACGCGCTCGGCGCCGCGACGTTCACCATCGCGATCGGCGCGCTCGCTCTCGCCTTGGTCAAGTCGGACACCTGGGGCTGGGGATCGCCGCGAGTCATCGGCCTGCTCGCGGCGGCGGTCATCCTCATCGCGCTGTTCGCCCGCCGCTCGGCCCGCCACCCGGCCCCGGTCATCGAGCCGCACCTGCTGCGGCTCCCCGCGTTCAGCACCGCCACCGCGGCCAACGTGGTGTTCGGCACCGCGTTCGGCGCGATGCTGCTGCTGGTGACGCTGTGGTGCCAGGACGTCTGGGGCTGGTCGGCGCTGCGCACCGGCCTGGCGGTCGCGCCCGGCCCGCTGCTCGTGCCGTTCTTCGCGGTCGGCGCGGGGCCGCTCGCCCGCCGCGTCGGCCCCGGGCCGGTCGCCGCGGTCGGCTGCGCGATCTACGCCGCCGGCTGCGTGTTCTGGCACCAGGAGCTCTCGCTGCAGCCGGATTACGTGGCGCACATGCTGCCCGGCATGCTGATGACCGGAACCGGCGTCGGCCTCACGCTGCCGACCCTGGTGAGCGCGGCGGTCTCGGCGGTACCGCCGCACCGTTTCGCCACTGGGTCAGGGGTGGTCACCATGGCCCGGCAGGTCGGCATCGTGCTGGGCGTGGCGATCCTCGTCACCGTGCTCGGCCACCCGGCCGGGCCCGAAGCCCTCATCGTCTTCCGCCGGGCGACCCTGGTGATCGCCGCCATCGCGGCCACCGCGGGGCTGACGGCGCTGCTGCTGACCCGATCACGCCGCGGCGCGGCGCGACCCACCCCGCCGAGCCAGGTGGCCATGGCGGGGGAACCGCGCGTCCGTTCGGAAGAAAGGGCTTAGGAAGCGGTGACCAGCCGCCAGCTCTTGCCGTTCCAGAAGCCGGTGAGGGCGGCGGCGGAGGACAACGTGCCGCCAGCGCCGCCCCCCTCGCCGACCGCGACACAGCTCGTCGCTGACCCGCACGACACCCCGTAGACTCCGGTGCCGAATCCCTTGGGTCCCGGCACGCTGACCACCGACCAGACCGCGCCGTTCCACAGCTCGGCGAAGGAGGAGTTGACTGGCCCGGCGACCGGCGCCCCTGACGAGCCGACGGCGGCGCAGCTGTCCGCCGACGCGCAGGACACGTCGTAGACGAAGGGGTAGGAGCCCGCGGGGCGGGCGCCTTGACCGGCGCGAAGGTCTTCCCGTTCCACGATTCGAACAGCACCAGCGCCCGGTTGGCGTGGCCGTAACCGCCCGCCAGGACACAGCGCCGCCCACGTGGAGGAACCCGCCCGCCGCCCTGGGCAGCCTGGCCGCGGTCCACGTCGTCCCGTTCCAGGTCTCGGCCAGCGGGTACTCGTAGGAGCCCCTGTTGTATTCGCCGAAGGCCAGGCAGTAGCGCGCGGACACGCAAGACACGCCGTCGAGCTCGCCCTCGGTCCAGCCCTTGGGCAGCGGCGTCACGGTCTTCCGCCAGCGCGTCCCGTTCCAGATCATCGTGAGCGGGACGTTTCCCCGGGCGGGGTGGGCGCTGTCCCCCTGGGCCCCGACGGCCGCGCAGAACCTGGCGGACACGCACGAAACGCCGTTCAGCCCGAGCAGCAGCGTGCTCGAGCCGGCCGTCGTGGCGGCGTTCACCGGGGCGGCCAAGGCGCCGAGTGCCGCCAGGGCGGCCAGCGCGGCGGTGATGATCCTTCGCAGGCGGCTGTCTCCATCGCGGTCGTCCGGAATAAGCCGCGGTCGCCCCCCGCCGCCGCGCTGAAAAACCATTATCCCGAACGGAAGGTGGCGTCTCGCAATGTTTCCGTGACTCAGGAAGGTGCCCGCGCGCAGCACGGTGCTTTACCCGTGGCGCCACCCGTGGCGCCGGGCTAGCCGGCCGTGTTGAGTGAGGTCGCCGGCCTGCCGCGACGGCGGCCGGGGATGGTGGCCGCGGCGTCGGCGTCGCGGATGGCCAGCGCGAACGGCAGGCCGGCCAGGCAGCACGCCGCGGCGGCGCAGAGCGCGGCCCGGTAGGCGGGGATGGTGGCCGCGGCGGCCAGGTGCGCGGCGGCTAGGTGCGACGGGCCGGCGGCCGCGATCACCGTGGTGAGCAGGGCTACTCCGGCCGCGCCGCCGAACTGCCTCGCGGAGTTGAACAGCGTCGACGCCCGGCCGGTTGCCACGGCCGACACGGTGGCGAAGGAAACGGTCTGGGCCGCGATCATGACCTGTGCCATCCCGAACCCCACGGCGAACATCAGCAGCCGCACCCACCACAGGCTCGATCCCCCGCCGAGGAGGGCCAGCAGGCCGATCGCCGTCGCGATGCCGGTCAGGCCGACGGCGACGTGCAAGCGGGGGCCGAGCCGGGGATAGAGCAGGCGGCTGGCCGCCTGGGAACCGGCCGCCACCCCGAGGGCCTCGGGGAAGATGGTGAGGCCGGCGGCCATGGCGCCGAGGCCGCGGCCGTCTTGCAGGTACAGCGACATGACGTAGAGGGTGCCGAGGAACCCGGCCGCGAGGAGCACGCTGACGATGGTGCCGCAGCGGAACAGCCGGTCACCGAAGAGCCGTACCGCCACCATCGGTTTGGCGGCGCGGAGCGCGGCCCGCACCATGGCGAGCAGGAGGACAGCACCCGAGGCGATGGCGGAAAGGACGGCGGGGGAGCGCCACCCGGCGTTCGGGCCGTCGGATAGGCCGTACATGAGCAGGCCGAGTCCCGCGCCGGACAGGACGAACCCGGCTCCGTCGAATCGGCCGGCCTGACTTTGGGCGCTGTGCCGGAGGAAGAGCGCGCCGAAGACGATCGCCGCCGCGCCGATGGGCAGGTTCACGTAGAACACCCACCGCCAGGACAGCTGGCTGACGAGCAGGCCGCCGAGGACGGGCCCGGCCGCCGGACCGATCGTGGTGGGCACCATGAGGAGCGCGGAGACGCGCAGCCGTTCCTCTGGCGGGAAGGCGCGGAAGAGCATGGCCATCCCGATCGGCGTCATCATCCCGCCGCCGGCGCCCTGGAGCACGCGGAACGCGACGAGCTCGCCGAGGCTCGAGGCCGCTCCGCACAGCGCCGAGGCGACGGTGAAGATGACCGTGGCGGCCAGCAGGACCCGCTTGCCGCCGAACCGGTCGCCGAGCCAGCCGGACGCCGGCATGAACACCGCCAGGCTGACGAGGTACCCGACGGAGATACCGCCGACCGCGGTGGGAGCGACTGCGAAGGTGCGGCCGATGTCCGGGAGCGCGACGTTCACGATGGTCGTGTCCATGGCGCTCATGAAGATGGCGGCGACGAACATCACCGCCACCGCGCCCTTCTCGTCTATCCGGCTCCGCACCCGCTCTCCCGCCTATCCATGAGGACGCCTAATAATGAGGGTACTCAGTAATTTGCCGTCTCGTAAGACGGCGGGAAGGATGGGCGTGTGAGAGTCGCGACCGGCAGTGACACCGCCGACGCCATCATCCACGCCGCGCACCGGATCCGGACCGCCTCGGACGCGGCGCTCCGCGAGCACGGGCTCTCGCTGTCGGGGCTCAAGCTTCTCAAGGCCCTGCGCGAGGGCGACCGCTCCATGCGGGAGATCAGCCAGATCCTGCACGTGTCTCCGCGGACGGTCACCGACATCACCGATTGTCTGGAAGTCCGCGGCCTGGTAGCCCGGCACCCGCACCCGGCGGACCGCAGGGTCACCCTCCTGCGCCTGACCGAGTCCGGCGCGCGGGAACTGGGAGATGCCGCCGCCGAGGCCGAACGCGTCGCCGTGTCCGCTATCGGTGCCCTTGACGCCGATGAGCAGCGCACCCTGCGCGGCCTCCTCGAGCGAGTCCGCGCCCCGGCCGCCACACCCTAGCCGTCCGATGACGGCCCAGCCTCCCAGCCTGGCCGTCCGACGTCGGCCCGGCCCCACCCCCGAGCCGTCGCCGGTGACCCCCGGTCGCCGCCTCCCGTCGCCCGACGCTAGATTGGCGGGGTCTGTGCGGTAATCACGCGGATTGTGGGGTTGCTGGATGGCGTTGCGAAGGGTCGGGGTTTCTCTTCAGTTCCTAGTGGTAGCCGTGCTTGCCGTCGTGGTCCTGCCGACTCGCGCCGCCGACGCCGTCCCGGCCGCTGGGACCGGGGTTCGGCAGTTGATTACGGTGACGGCGCCCTCTTACACGTCCACCTACGCGACGTTGCGCGTGTATGAACTGTCGAGCGGGAAGCGGATCCTCGTGTTCGGGCCATGGACCGCGCGGGTGGGTTACAACGGCGTCGCCAGGCCGGGCCGGAAACGCGAGGGGGACGGTAAGACTCCCTCGGGGACCTACGGCTTCAGTTTTTTCTTCGGCGTGCAGAATGATCTGCGCTATTCCTTTCCGTTCCGGCATGCCTACAGCTATGACTACTGGGACGACGACCCGTCGAGCCCTCGGTACAACGAATGGATCGACGCGCGGAAGCAGAATCCCGGCGCTGATCCCGAGCCGATGCACCAGGTGCCTGCCTACGACTACGCCGCGGTGATCGCGTACAACACGGCCCGGGTCCCCGGTCTCGGCAGCGCGATCTTCCTGCACGTGGGGACCGGGACCGCGACCGCCGGCTGTGTCTCCCTCCCACGTGCCGAGCTCATCAAGGTCCTGCGCTGGCTCAGGCCCGCGAACAAGCCTATGATCTCGATCGCGGCACGTTAGGCAAACACGAATTCGATTGCTCTGTGATATATTATCTTTGACACTGAATTCTAAAGCGATCTCGAAAGGCGGGCTGATGGATGCTGGTCCGGTCTGTGACATGGATGTCGGGGAGCCTCCGGTTTGGGAGGATGACGAGCTGACGGCGGGTGAGCTGGCGGCGTTGCGGGTTTTGGAGGGTGAGGCGGCCGGGGGCGGGCTGCTGGGGGATGCGGCTGAGGCGGGGGTGCCGGATGTGGTGGAAGCTGTTTTGGGGGCGGCTGGTGAGCCGGGGTTGCTGAGTGATGCGGAGCTGGTCGGGTCGCTGGCGGCGTGGCATGCGGTGGCGGCGCGGGCGCAGGGCCGGGAGCTTGCGGCGACGGCGGAGCTGCTGCGCCGCCGCCCGCCGCGCCGCTGGGACCGGCGTTCGGACCGGGCGGAACCGGAGCGGGAGGAGCTGAACGGCGAGGCGGCGGGCGGCCCGGGGCGGGCACGGCCGGTGATCGTGGCGTCGCGGGAGGCGGCGGAGGAGATCGCGCTGGCGCTGACGGTGACGGGGTATGCGGCGCAGGTGCAGGCGGAGCTGGCGGCGGATCTGGCCCGGCGGCTGCCGGGTTCGCTGGCCGGGCTGCTGGCCGGGCAGGGAGACCTGGCGAAGGTGAAGGTGCTGGCCGAAGTAACGCAGTTCTTGTCGGATGAGGACGCGGGGAAGGTCGACGCGCTGCTGTCGGCACGGCTGGGGGAGATGACGACCGGGGAGCTGAAAGACAGGGCGCGGCGGGCGGTGATCAGGATCGACCCGGCCGCCGCCGAGCGGCGGCGGGCGCGGGCGGAGCGGAAGGCCCGGTTCGTGCTGTGGGGGAATGAGGATGCGACGGCGACGGTGGCGGTGGAGCGGATGCCGGCGCAGCTGGCGGCGGCGGCGAAGGCGCGGGTGGGGGCGATCGCGCGGGCGGCGCGGGCGGCGGGGATGGCCGGGCCGCTGGCGCTGCTGGAGGCGAAGGTCGCCACCGGGCTGCTGCTGGACACCCTGCCGAACATCCCGCCGCCCGCCGGCGGGGCGGGCGGCCCCGGTGCGGATGGCCCGGACGGCGGTGCCCCGGTCGGCGGCCGTGATCCGGGACCGGCGGGCGATGGCTGGGACGGCGGATGGCCGCCGGACTGGCCGGGACCGGGCGACGTCCCAGGCGCCGGGCCGGTGACCTTCGAACCGCGGAACGGTCCCGGCGACGAGGGTGAACCCGGTGGACCCGGTGGACCCGGCGACTCAGATGACCTGGGTGACCCTGGCGATGACCGGGCCGGCCCGGGCACGCTGCCGTGGCCGGGTATCCCGCTCCAGTCCGGCGGCGCCGGGCCGGGGTGCCTGGGACTTCCGGCGTGGCTGCGGCCGACGGCAGCGGGCCGGATCCGGCTGACCGCGCCGTGGCGGACCCTGGCCGGGACCGGACCCGAGCCCGGCGACCTGTCCTGGGCAGGACCCATCACCCCGGCCCAGGCCCGCGAGCTGGCCGCCGCCGCGGCCGCCGACCCGGGTGCCGCCTGGCGGGTCATCGTCACCGACGACGAAGGCCACGCCATCGCGGTCGCCGCCCTGCCTGCCCGGCAAGCCGGTAAGGCGGGCGCCGCCACCGGGGCGCCGGGCCTGGTCGGCGAGGTCACCGTCACCATCGCGCAGTCGCTGGCCGCCGCCCTGGCCGCCGCCGGAGACGCCCGGGACCAGATCAGCCGGTCACTGGCGAACCCTGGCACGGCGAACCTCACCCAGGCCGGCATCCAGGCGCTGGCCAGCCTGCTGGCCCGCGTGGTGACCGCCGCCAGCCAGGCCGCCGCCGAGGCCGAAGTCCGGGCCGTGCTCGATGAGCGGGCCGGCGGCTGCGCGCACACGATGGAGGCGGTCGGCTACCAGGTCCCGGCGGTGCTGCGCCGCTGGGTCACCGCCCGGGACCGGACCTGCCGCAGCCCGGTCTGTCGGCAGCCCGCCGGGCGCTGCGACCAAGACCACTCCCGCCCCTACCACCGCGGCGGCCGGACCTGCGGCTGCGGGCTGGGCAGCGTGTGCCGGCACCACCACCAGCTCAAACAGCTCCCCGGCTGGCAGCTGACCCAAGACCCGGCCGGCTGCTTCACCTGGACCACCCCGGCCGGCCTGACCTACCGAAAAGAACCCCACCGCTACCCGATCTGACCACAGGCGGCAATGTCACTTAGCAAAAGTCGATCCTGGTCGGTCGCGACTCCCCTTGTCGGCAAGTTCGCACTACGCAAATTGGGGCTATTAAAGCACATACCAGGCCGACACGCTACAGAGTGTGACTGTTTCGCAATGCCCCACTGCAAACTCCGGCGCAGCCGACCATGATCGCGAAGAGCTTTCGTTGCTATAGAGTGAATTATATACGCGGAAAATAATGTTTTCGGGATCAGCGTTCTAGCTTCCCAGCCGACAGTCACGGACGGTTATAGTGACGACGCGCGAGATTGCCACAGGCGGATAGCAGATCAGCCTTCTCCGGTGACAGTGCGCCGGATCCGCTCCACGATCTGATTAGCTTCACCTTCGCTGATTTCCCCTCAGTCGGATGCAGTTCGTTTCGAGTGAGGGGGGTAGGTCAGGCGCCGAGCGTGTACTGGCCCTGCGCCGTTCCGGGGTAGAGCCGCTGGTGCTCGCGGGCGAGGTGGAGGCGCCAGTATTCGTCGAAGTCGCCGTTGCTGATCACCGCGCGCAGGGTGAGGATGGCTTCGGTGCCCTGCACGCTCTACCGTGCTGCGATGATGTCGAGCCGGTCGCCGACTTGGTGGCGGCGGGCTCCCTTTGATGACTCCGGTCGCGATGGGCCAGCCAGCCGCCAGGGCCTGGTCGTGCGCAGGAACTCGTGCTTGCTGGTCAGGCAGCGCGCGCATGCATCGGCGCCGTGCCGCTGATCGGAACCCGGGGAGTCCGGGGCCGGGAACTGCGGTTTGGTGTCACATGAGTTGGCACGTGGTGGTGGGTGTCGTCTGAGAGCGCCCGCGAGCCTGTGCGTGCTGACGATCTATGCGCTGTGGCGAGGGTTGTCACATTCTCGAGGTCCGGCGGTGTCTTCATGCCAAGAGACAACCGTCCAAGGAGAACACCATGGCGCTACGCGTCCCGAAGGCCGAGCTCCCCGCCGAGCTCAGGGAAAACATGATCAAGCAGCTCGGTACCGTACCCGAACCAGTCGAGGTGTCGTACAACAACCCCAAAGTGGCCATATCTAGCCAGGAGTTCTCGGCCAAGGTGGCCACGTGGGATGCGGTCGACGCGAGCCTCAAGACGTTCGCGCACATGGCCGTCGCGGCACAGGTCGGCTGCAGCTGGTGCCTCGACGTCAACTACTTCCTGGCACAGAACAAGAACCTGGACCTGGCCAAGGCGAGCCAGGTGCCGCGTTGGCGGGAATCGGACGTGTTCACGCCGCTGGAGCGGGACGTGCTGGATTACGCCGAGGACATGACCAGCACGCCGACGACCGTCACCGACGAGTTGTCGGCGAGTCTGCTTGAGCGGCTCGGCCCCGCGGCGCTGGTCGAGCTCACCGTGTTCATCGGCTTTGCCAACCTGGGGAGCCGGGTCAACACGGCGCACGGCATCACGTCGCAGGGCTACTCCGATGCCTGCGAGATTCCGCTGGCCAAGCGTCCCGAGAAATCCGGCGTAGCGTCCACGGCATGACCGAGGGCTCCTTCGTCGCCCATCACAGTCTGCTGTTCACGGTCGCCTACGAGATGCTCGGCTCGGCGGCCGACGCGGAGGACGTGCTGCAGGAGTCCTGGCTGCGGTGGGCCGACGTCGACCGCTCGCAGGTGCTCGCGCGCGAGCCGGTCCGCGTTCGCGTCGACGACCGTGTGGCTCAACGGCGCGCCCGGGGGCCGCCTGGAGGCCGACGGCGTGGCCGCCGCGGTGAGCCTCGTAGTGGAGGACCGGCGGGTCGCCCGCGTCTACCTGGTCCGAAACCCGCGAAAGCTCACGCGGCTGGGTGAACGGGCCGGCCTCGCCAGGTAAGCAAGGAAAAGGAGAGTACCTACTCCCCTCCACTTTCAACATATAGCGCACCGGGGGGCTTGCGGCAAGGCCCGGGTCGTGCCGCATAATCGCAGGCCGGGCTCGGAATTTCATGGAATGGGTGATCCGAAGGTGCGTGTGCTGTTGTCGACGTATGACTCGCGCGGGGGAGGAAGGAACGAGATGAGGGCGCGCCAAACGCGAGGTTCGGCAGAGTCTGTCATGCCGCAGGCTCTGTCGGCCATCGCAGTGCAGCGGAGCACGGCCACCCCGACGGCCACCCCGGAGGTATCGCGATGATCGAGCGCTACGTGCTGGGTCTCGAAAAGATCGACAGGACGCAGGTCGCGCTCGTTGGCGGCAAGGGCGCGCACCTGGGGGAGCTTTCGCGGATCGAAGGCATTCGTGTGCCGGCTGGCTTTTGCGTGACGACGGACGCCTTCCGGCGGATCATGACAACGGTGCCTTGGATCGACGATCAGCTCGATCGGCTGTCGCGCCTGGACCCCGGCGACCGGCAGGCGATCCGCACGCTCAGTGCGGAGATCCGCCGGACCCTTGAGGAAATCGCCATCCCTGACGATCTGGCGGCGGCGATCACCCGCTCGGTCACCCGGCTTGGCGGCCAAGCCGCCTACGCCGTCCGATCCAGCGCGACGGCGGAGGACTTGCCGACGGCCTCCTTCGCGGGCCAGCAGGACACGTACCTGAACGTCGTGGGGCTGACTGCGATCCTCCAGCACGTCAGCCGATGCTGGGCCTCCCTGTTCACCGAGCGGGCCGTGACCTACCGCCTGCGCAGCGGCTTCGACCACCGGAAGGTCCACATGGCCGTGGTCGTGCAGCGGATGCTCTTCCCGCAGGCGGCCGGCATCCTCTTCACAGCCGACCCCGTCACCTCCAACCGGAAGGTCGTCTCCATCGAGGCCAGCTTCGGCCTCGGCGAGGCCCTGGTGGCCGGCCTGGTGAACGCGGACGTTTACAAGGTGCGGGACGGCGACATCGCCGCCAGGGCAGTCGCCGCCAAACAGCTCGCCATCCACGCCTCGCCTGCAGGCGGAACGCGGGAACTGGCGATCGAGCCAGAGAGTCAGCAGCAGCCAGCGCTGACCGATGCGCAGATCGTGCGGCTCGCTGCGCTGGGCCGGCGGATCGAAGCGCACTTCGGTCACCCACAGGACATCGAATGGTGCCTGGCCGACGACGGGTTCCAGATCGTCCAGAGCCGGCCGATCACCACGCTGTTCCCCATCCCCGTGACCGACGATCAAGGCAACCACGTCTACGTCTCCGTCGGTCATCAGCAGATGATGACCGACGCCATGAGGCCCCTGGGGATCTCCCTGTGGCAGCTGACGGCCGCGCGGCCCATGTTCGAGGCCGGCGGCAGGCTGTTCGTCGACGTCACCCAGATGCTGGGTTCGGCAGCGAGTCGCGCAGGCCTGTTGAAGGCCCTGGGGACGTCCGATCCGCTGATCGGTGACGCGCTGCAGGCCATACTCGAGCGCGGCGACTTCATCCGGGTCCTCCCGGACGAGAGCCCGGACGAGAGCCTGGACGAGAACCCGGGCGGGACGCCGGCTGACGGCGCGCCTGCCCCGATCGAGACCGATCCGGCCATCGTCGCGGAGCTGATCGAACGCAGCCAGGCCTCGATCGCCACCTTGAAGCGCGACATCCGGGCGAAGTCCGGGCCGGCGCTGCTCGACTTCATCGTTGCGGACGTCAAGGAGCTCAAGCGGATCCTGTTCGATCCGCGAAGCCTCCCGGTGATCGTGGCGGCGATGCAGGCCACCTGGTGGCTCAACGAGCAGTTGCAGGCGTGGCTTGGCGAGAAGAACGCGGGCGATACGCTCACGCAGTCCGCCCCCCGCAACGTCACGTCGGAAATGGGGCTGGCGCTCCTTGACGTCGCGGACGTGATCCGCCCGCATCCGGACGTGGTGGCATTCCTGCAGCACGTCGAGGACGAGAACTTCCTTGACAAGCTGCCCGCGCTCGCGGGTGGGCGCGAAGCCCGGGACGCCATCCAGGCCTACCTCGACAAGTACGGCATGCGGTGCGTCGGCGAGATCGACATCACGACGCCGCGCTGGAGCGAACGCCCCACCACGCTCGTGCCCATGATCCTCGGCAACATCAAGAACTTTGAGCCGGGCGCCGGCGAGCAGCGCTTCGAGCAAGGCCGGCAGAATGCCAGGAAAAAGGAGCAGGAACTGCTGGCGCGCTTGCGAGCCTTGCCGGACGGGGAGCGGAAGGCCGAAGAGGCCAAGCGGATGATCGACCGGCTACGTACCTTCATCGGCTACCGGGAGTACCCGAAGTACCACATGATCAGCCGCTACTTCGTTTACAAGCAGGCGTTGCTGAACGAGGCCGAGCGCCTCGTGCGAGCCCGCGTACTTCGTGAGCGGGACGACATCTTTTACTTCACGTTCCCCGAGATCCGCGACGTCGTGCGCACGAACCAGGCGGATGAACAGCTCATCCGCCAGCGCAAGGACGCGTTCATGTCGTATCAGGCGCTCACGCCGCCCCGGGTGCTCACCTCGGATGGCGAGGCCGTCGCCGGGACGTACCGGCGGGGCGGTGTTCCGGCCGGCGCGCTGACCGGCCTGCCCGTTTCCGCCGGAACCGTCGAGGGACGGGCTCGCGTCATCCTGGACATGGCCGAGGCCGATCTCGAAGCGGGCGACATCCTGGTCACCGCTTACACGGACCCCAGCTGGACGCCTGCGTTCGTCGCGATCACGGGCTTGGTGACGGAGGTGGGGGGCCTAATGACCCATGGCGCGGTGATCGCACGGGAGTACGGCTTGCCGGCCGTCGTGGGGGTGGAGCATGCCACCCGGCTGATCCGGGATGGGCAGCGGATCCGCGTGCATGGAACGGACGGGTACATCGAGATCCTGCATTAGGCGACCACTGATCAAACGGCGCAGCGGCAGCCGGTCCTTGGCGGCCGCCGCCGTCTCGGTCTATTGCCCTGGAGTAATGAACTCCGCGTAATGAACTGCGCCGGCTGAGGTGGCGGGTGAAGAACCGCACCGAGCTTTCGACTTCGAAGACGGGTACGTCGGCGTGGCCCCCGACGTTGGCGTGCAGCGTCTTCTCGCGGGACGCGAAAGCGCCGAACAGCGCGAGCCCCGAGTCGCGGGCCACCAGTTCATCGTCCCACTGCAGCAGGAACTCGACCGGGATCGTCACCTTAGCCGCGGCATCGGCCAGAGTCTCCTGCCCCGCCAGGCCGAACACCGCCGCGCTGATCCTCGGTTCCGCCGCCGCCAGCCGAACGCCGATCGCCGTGCCCAGCGAGACACCCCAGTACCCGACCGGTCCCGCCGCGCCGCCTGGCAGAGCATCGAGCAGCGCGTCCAGCGTTGCGCGCCACTCATCGACGGCCTGCGCCGCCAGTCCGGCGTTGTAGCGGGCGATCCGCGGGCCGACGGGTTCGCCAGCCGCCCGCAGTCCCCTGACGGTGGCGATGAACTCCTCGTCCCGCGCGGTCTTCGGGCGTTCGCCGAAGCCAGGCGCGTCGATCGCCGCCACCGCGAGACCGCACGCTGTCACGTACCGGTGCGCGCGGGCCACCAGACCCGGTGCCCTCTTGTGGTGCCCGCCGCCGTGGCCGAGCAGTACCAGGCCCGGGCAGCCCTGGGTGCTGGCCGGCGTCCACAGCACCCCGGGGACGCCGTCAACGGTGAACAGGCGTTCCCGCACGCCATCCGCTGTCATCTCCGCGGTAACGAGCACGGACACACGAGCACGGACACAGTTGAATTATGTCGCCTCCGCGCGGACGCGCTCCACGATCCGGTACGCCTCCTCCTCGCTGATCTCGGACATGTCGTTGTCGAGATTGCCGCGCTCGGCCGAGTAGAGCAGGAAAGTGGGCCGCCACGCCAGATCACGGCCGAACGCCTCGTCACGCTCTCCGCCCCCGTGCTCGATCCGCCGCAGGACGCCGGCCGGAGACTCCTGGCTGCTCAGCGAGTCCGCGATCGCGTAGTAAGTGACCTTCTCGCCCGCGACGCCCGCGCCGTCCGCCTCGACCGGGCCCGGCCCGAAGAATCCGTACACCTTGCGGATGAAGGCCCGCGCCTCTCTCCGTTCGGCGTCGCTGGTGGCCGGGTGGCGCAACCGCTCATACGCGGCCTGTGTGAGCTGCCAGGCCTCGTAGCTGGGCAGCGTGTGAAACTGCACCTCGAGAAGCACCCCGGAGGGCTCCCGCCAGCAGCTGACGATCCCCTTGTGCCCGGGCCACGCCCACGCGTTCTGGAACTTGACCTCGGTAAACCCGCTCTCCCTCAGCCTGCACAGGTCGTCCACCACCCCCTCCTTGTAGCGGTCGCCCGGGTACTGGAACGTGTACCTGATCTTGTCGTATACGGTCGCCAGCGCCTGGTCCACGGTGCGGCCCTTAACCCGCATGTCCTCGCTGACCCTCGCCTTGATCCGGTCGGGGTCTTTCAGCCTGTTCTCGAATCCGGCCAGACGCCGCCATGGCACCGCCTCCGCCAGCGACCGCATCCCGTCCATCGCCCGCGCCTTCCTGTCCAGAAGCCCCGGCTCACATGCTATCGAGAGTGGTCGACCACTTCAGGTAGACGCGGCATCCGGCGTCAGCGACCGCCGCGCACTAACAGGTTTCCTCCGGAGCCGCCGTGCACGGCTTGCCCGCGGCGCACGCGGACGACTCGCCGGGCGACTCCAGCGTCGCCGCGCCGACCACGCGGAGCAGCAGCTCATGGAGCGTGGCGCGCTCCCCGGCCGACAGCGCGGAAAACAGCTCGTCCTCGACCAGGCTAAGCCGCGAGTACGTCAGCGCCAGCTCGTCCTCGCCGCTCGCGGACAGCGAGACGATGTGGCGGCGGCGGTCGGCGGGGTCGCGGCGCCGCTCCACCAGGCCGCGCTCCTCGAGCTCGTTGAGCAGTCCCACGACGTTGCTCGGATCCAGGCTGAGCGCCGCGGCGAGGGCGTGCTGCGAGACGGGCCCGCGCGCGGCCAGCAGCCGCAGCGCGATCAGGTGCCGGGGCCGCAGGCATCCGGACAGGGAGGCGTCCGCGGCCCGCCGGCCCACGCGGGCGAGGTGGTCGATCAGCGGCAGGATCTGCTGTCCCGCCATCACCTTCGACTCCGCCATGCCACCAAGCATACTCCCTCGCGCCAATAGTTTGCGTACTATCAATGATTTGTGCTATACATCAATTGGCGACAAGCCCGCTAAGACAAGCCCACTTATACGTCAACGAACGGAGCACCCGTGTCGAAACTCCTGGTCATCATCGGCAGCACCCGCCCTACCCGGGCCGCCGACCTCGTTGTCCCGTGGCTCACCAGGAAGACGGCTGAGCACGAGGCGTTCGACGCCGAGATCGTCGACCTGCGGGACTGGCCGCTCCCGATCTTCGGCGAGCACATGGGCACCATCGGCGACTTCAACGATCCCACCTACTCCGAGCCCGTCGTGAAGGCGTGGAACGCCAAGATCAAGGCGGCCGACGCGTACATCTTCGTCACGCCCGAGTACAACCACAGCGTGCCCGGCGGCCTGAAGAACGCGATCGACAGCGTGTGGCTCTCGTTCGGCTTCCGGAACAAGCCGGTCGCCTTCGTCGGCTACTCCGGCGGCATCGCCGGCGGTGTGCGCGCCATCGAGCACCTCGCACACGTGTTCATCGAGACCGAATCCGTGCCGATGCGCAACAACGTGGTCATCCCCGCCGTGACCAGCGCGTTCGACGACCAGGGTGAGCCGGTCAACCCGATCGCCGACGTCGCGGCCGACATCATGCTCGACGACCTCGCCTGGTGGTCGGCGGCCCTGGAGAAGGCCCGCGCCGAGGGCGAGCTGCCCCCCGGAAACCTCCGGCTGCGCGCCGCGCTCACTGCGGCCCGGTAAGGGAAGAGCCCAGAAAAACCACATTTCGGACAATGCGCGCCTCGTTCTCCAGGTGCCTCTAGTATGAGGTTCCGCGAGATTAGCCTGGGAGGGGGCAAGGCGCCGTGGACGGGGCGAATAGGCTTGGCGGGCATGTCTTCATTTCCTACGTCCACGAAGACGCGGCGTACGCCACCTGGCTGCAGGAATACCTGGAGTACTACGGGATTCCGGTGTGGCGCGACACGGTAAGCCTGTGGCCAGGGCAGAACTGGGAAGCGATTATCCGGAATGCCATCAGTAACAGTGCGCTCGTCTTCATCGCCTGCTTTTCCACGAATAGCGCGAATCGTTCCAAGAGCTACCAGAATGCTGAACTCACGCTGGCGATCGAGCAGCTGCGGATGCGCCCTCCGGAGATTCCGTGGTTTATACCAGTCCGCTTCGACGATTGCCAGATTCCCGATCGCGACATCGGCGGCGGCCGTACCCTGGCGTCGATCCACCGCGTTCGATCTGTTCGGCGAGAACTATGCCAGCCAGGCCGCGCGACTTGCCGAGACCATCCGGCTGGTTCTCCGCAGTGCCTGGGAGCCGACTGGCCAGCGGGCGATCGCGGAGCGGACCGGAAGACCGTGGCCGGCGCCGGACATCCGGGCGCAGGAGCGGCCGTTCAGCGAGCGTTTCTCAGAAGCGTCCAACCAACTCGCGAGCACCAGCGCCATCGAGCGGCTAGCCGGGGTGCACGCGATGATCGCGCTTGCCGCCGAATCGCAGGAGAACCGGCAGAGCTGCGTTGACGTTCTATGCGGCTATCTGCAGATGCCCTTCGAAGCAGCGTCGCCCGGGGCGAAGCAGGAGATCGGCGTACGGCTGACAGCGCAGCGGCTCCTTCAGGAGCACCTGCGGCCCTCGATGGACCTGGGCCGCGCCCAGAATCCGAAATTCTGGCCGGACATTGCCATCGACCTATCCGGCGCGCACCTTATCGACTTCGGCTTTAGCGACTGCGAAGTCACCCGGGCCGACTTTACTGGCGCGTATTTCCAGGGGGATTCCTGGTTTGTTAACAGCAATTTTAAATCCGCCTCGTTCGACAAGGCGGTCTTCACCGGCCAGGCCGCCTTTTCCGGAGTCATCTTCACCGACGGCGCATGGTTCCCCGGCGCAGAATTTCACGGCACGACGATTCTTACTTCCACGCAGTTCGGCAAAGATGCCTTCTTCGATGGCGCGAGCTTCCGCGGCCCGGTGGATTTCGGTCATGCCGCATTCGGCTGGGGAGCAGAATTCTCCAACGCCGAATTCGCTGGCGGCTGCAAGTTTACCGATGTGGAATTCTATGGCGGGGCGCGGTTCACCGGCGCGCGCCTCGTCGGCCAGGTCGATTTCACGGATGCCCGGCACCATGACGGGATGGGTATGTACCGGCTGCCGGTCCAGGTGCATCTCGCCACGATCGAGTTGGCCATGATGAAGGAGATCAGTTTCGAGGGTGCGACGATCAGGGCACTCGGCGATGAACGGCAGATTCTGCCGCCGGGCTGGGCGCGCGGACCGATGCTTCCCGGACAGGCGCCATGGTGCGAGATCGTCCGGTCCAGGCGGCATCCGCTCCGTCCGCGGCAGCGCTGAGCGTGGCGCTCGCCCCGGCGAACTAGCTCATAGCGGCTCGATAGCCGTCAGCCGCCCGTCCCGTTCCAGCCGCAGCCAGCGGGTGATCCCGGCCGAGCGCAGGAACGGGACGTCGTGGCTCGCCACTATCAGCGCGCCCTGGTAGCAGGACAGCGCCTGGGACAGCTGCCCCGCCGACGCCATGTCCAGGTTGTTCGTCGGCTCGTCGAGCAGCAGTAGCTGCGGGGGTGGCTGGGCGAGCAGCAGCGCCGCGAGCACCGCGCGGAACCGCTCGCCGCCGAACAGCGTCCCGACGGCCTGATCCGCGCGGGCGCCGCGGAACAGGAACCGCGCCAGCCCCGCCCGCACCTCGTTCACCGAGGCGGCGGGCGCCGCGGCCGCCACGTTCGCCATCACGGTGAGCGCGTCGTCCAGCACGTCAAGCCGCTGCGGCAGGTAGCCAAGCCCGCCAGACCGCCGCACCCTCACCCCGGAAAGCGCCGTCTCCCCGGCGAGCGCGCGCAGCAGGGTGGTCTTGCCCGCGCCGTTCGGCCCCGTCAGCGCGACCCGCTCCGGCCCGCGGATGACCAGCCCGCCGAGCGCTTCCGCGCTCTGACTCGCCAGCCCGATCGGATGCCACCCCCCGTCCAGCCCGGTCACCGAGAGCACCGTCCGCCCGGCCGGCACCGCGGTGCCGGGCAGCTCTATCCGGATCGTGTCGTCGTCCCGCACCGCCTCCGTCGCGTCGGCCAGCCGGGACCGGGCAGCCGCCAGCCGCTCCTGATGCAGCTCACGGGAACGTCCCGCGGTCTCCTGGGCGGCCCGCTTGCGCGCGTACGAGACGATGCGCGGGATGCCGCCCGATGCGGCGAGCTGCCGGCCCTGCCGGTCGCGCCGCGCCTGTTTCGTCTCATTCGAAACGAGGTCGCGTTTCTCCCGCCGCACCTCCGCCTCCGCCGCGCTGACCGCCCGCAGCGCCGCGGCCTGCTCGGCGTCCCGCAGGGCCTCGTACGCCGTGAGGTTCCCGCCGTACATCCGCAGGGACCCGTCCGACAGGTCGGCGATCTGGTCCACCAGGCCGAGCAGCTCGCGGTCGTGGCTGACGATCAGCATCACCCCGGACCACGACTCCACGGCCGCCTGCAGCCGCCGCCGCGCGTCTAGGTCCAGGTTGTTCGTCGGCTCGTCGAGCAAGACCACCGCTGGCCGCCGCAGGAACAGGGCGGCCAGCTCGGTCATGATCGTCTCGCCGCCGGACAGCCGTCCCACCTGGTCGTCCAGGCCGACGTGCGACAGGCCCAGCCGGGACAGCCAGCCCAGCGCCCGGTCCTCGATGTCCCAGTCGTCGCCGACCGTCTCGAACACCGCCTCGCTGACGTCCCCGCTTTCGATCGCGCGGATCGCGTCCCGCACGCGAGCGATGCCCAGCAGCGAGGCCACCGAGGCGCCTGTGCCGAGCGTGAGGTCCTGCGGCAGGTAGCCGGTGTCGCCGTCGACGGTCACCGACCCCGATACCGGCCGCAGCTGCCCGGCGATCAGCCGCAGCAGCGTCGACTTCCCCGAGCCGTTCACCCCGATCAGGCCGGTCCGGCCGGGACCGAAAGCGGCGTTCAGGCCCGAGAGGATGGGGCGTCCGTTCGGCCAATTAAAAGACAGATCGCACAATACGACAGACATATGGCAGCTCCGGAAGAGGTCACGGGCGCGCGCCAGCACAGGCGCGGCGCTGGGATTGACCTCAGAGCTTCAAGCCATGCTCCGTCTGCCGGGGTCAGGACAGTGCCATTGTGCCCGCGCGGGTCGGCCGCCGCAAATGCTTTCCGTCTGCCCCAGCGCTCTTTCCGTTATCCCGAACGGAAGCGGGCGGCTCCCCGCCGTAAACCAGCCTCGGGGCCGGCGGGTAAACTCGCCTGCCGATGGACCTCATCCTGATCCCCGGCATGTGGCTCGACGCCTCGTCGTGGGACGCGGTCGTGCCGGTTCTCGAGCGGGCCGACCACCGCGCCCGCCCGCTCACGCTGCCGGGCATGGCCATCCTCGCCGGCATCCAGCCTCTCGGCTAGCCCCTCGACGAGGGTCCTGCGGCCTGTTACCTTCTTCGGCATGCCCGGGTTGCGTTCGGTCAGTGCCATCGCCGTCTCCTTGCTGCTGACAGCCGCGCTGGCGGTCACGGCCGCGACACCGCCGGCCGCCGCGGCTCAGCGGGCGCCGGCGCACTGGAACGGGAGCAGGTGGGCCTAGACGGGGATCAGTGACCGAACTGCGTGACTATCAACGCAGCCTCATGCATAATTTACTCGAACAGGAAAGCTAGGAATTGAGGGGCGCATGGTCAAGACAACGAAGCTCCCGCGGGACGGCATGGTCCGCGTGACGTTCACGCTGCCCGCCGGCGAGCCGAGCGGGCCGGTCTCCGTGGTCGGCGACTTCAACGACTGGGACCCGTTCGCCCATCCGCTGCGGCGGCGCGCGCGGGGCACCCGCAGCGCCTCGGTCACGGTGTCGCCCGGCAGCACGCTGCGCTTCCGCTACCTAGCCGAAGGCGGGCAGTGGTTCGACGACGAGTCCATCTCCGCGGGCGACGGCCGGGACGCGATCATCGCCGTGTTATCCGCGCTGCCCTATCCGCGGGCCAGCGTCTCGCCGAGGAGGTGCTCGGAGACCCGCGCCAGGTGGACGCGCATCGCCTCGACCGCGGCACCCGAATCACGCGCGCGCAGCGCGGTGACGATACTCCGGTGGTCCTGCTGGTATACCTCGCGCCGCTGGCGAGACGCGCTGCGGCGCTTCAGGTCGCCCCAGACCTGGCCGTGCCGCGCTGACTCGACGACGCCGTACAGCGCGGCGAGCAGCGGGCTGTGCGCCGCGGCCATGATGCACCGGTGCAGCGCGAGATCCCAGGTCTCGAACTCCTCGTAGCTGACCGCGTGGTCGCCGCCGGCGACGCAGCGCTCCATCTCCTCGAAGTCGCGCGCGGTCGCCCACATCACGACGAGGGGCATGGCCTGCGGCTCGAGCAGGCGGCGGATCGTCATCACGTCGGCCGGGGCGAAGTCGGTGGCCGCCGGGGCCGGCGCGGCGGCGGCCGCCTGGCCGTCAGGGCCGGAGCCGTCCGTCCCCGGCTGGGCGGCGAGGCCAGGTGCCGCGCGCAGGAACGTGCCGCGGCCAACCTCGCGGGAGATCAGCCCCTCCGCCTCCAGCGTCGCGAGCGCGTGCCGGACGCCGCTGCGCGTGATGCCCAGGTCCGCCGCGAGCTGGCGTTCCGTCGGCAGCCGGGAGCCGGGCCCCAGGCCCGCCCGCTCGGACGCGGCCAGGATCAGCTCGGCAAGCTGCCGCCCGCGCCCGGCCGTCCCGGCTCGCACGGTCCCCGCCACTGTCAGCTCACCTTCCACCTTGTCGACCATCCAACCAATCGTACCAATCACCGCTAATTTGTGACCAAGCAAGCCGCCATTGGTGGCATTTGGGGTATTGACCTGGTTTCGAGGCCGACCTACGCTCCAACCAATCTGTCATGAGCAACCAATCGAAAGGCCCAGAATCTTAACCGGATCTTAAAGGAGGCTGCCAGGTGAGGCTCGCCACCATTGTCACCCCGGCCGGGCTGCGGCTGCACGTGCGTGGACGCTCTGGGTACGTGGACGTGGGGGAGGAGACGGGTGATCCTGGCCTCGCCTCGCTCGCGTCCGTGCTGCGCGCGGGCCCCGCCGCCATGGACGCGGTCCGAGCCCTCGCCGACCGGGACGGCCGCGAGTACGGCCCGTCCGACCTCGGGCCAGCCGTGCCCGCCCCCGAACGGATCCTCTGCCTGGGTGTGAACTACCGGGAGCACGCCATCGAAGGCGGCCGTGAGGTCCCCACCTGGCCCGAGGCGTTCGTCCGCGGCAGGGGCAGCGTGCTCGCCCCGTACGCGGACCTGGTCAAGCCGGCGCTCACCGACCGGTTCGACTTCGAGGGCGAACTCGGGGTGGTCATCGGCTCGGGCGGCCGGTACATCCCGGCGGACAAGGCCCTCGACGCGATCGCCGGGTTCGTGGTGCTGAACGACGCGTCCGCGCGCGAGTGGCAGCGCGCTGGGACGCAATGGACGGCCGGCAAGAACTTCGAGGGCAGCATGCCGGTCGGACCGGAGGTCGTCACCACCGACGAGGCCGACATGAGCGACGCCGCGTTGACCACCGTGCTCAACGGCCAGGTCATGCAGTCGGCGAGGACCTCGCAGATGATCGTCGACGTGCCGAGCGCGATCGAGTTCTTCTCCTCCTTCACCCGGCTGAATCCCGGTGACGTGATCGCGACCGGGACGCCAGGCGGGGTGGGCTTCGCCCGGCAGCCGCCGGTGTGGCTGACTCCCGGCGACGTCATCGAGGTCACGGTCGAGAACGTCGGCACGATCCGTAACCGGGTGGTCGCCGAGGCCGGCGACCACGCCGACTGGAGATGGCGCCCGCTCGGCACGCCGAAGAGCGGCCTGTAGGGCGGCCCTGACTTTCGCAACAACCCTTTCACCAGGAGGGACAATGAAGTTCACGACCCCCGTGACCGGGCTCGCTCTCCTCGTCGCGGCCGCACTGGTCGGATGCAGCACCGCGAGCAGCAGCACGAGCGCCGCCTCCGGCGGCGCGGCGACCGGATCCGCGCTCACGATCGCCGACGTGGCCCCGTTCAGCGGTCCCGACGCCGCGCTCGGCCCGACCTACCTGGCCTCCTGCTACGGCGCGACCGCGGCCATCAACAGCGCGGGCGGCGTGCTCGGCCACCAGCTCACCTGCAAGAGCGTCGACACCAGGGGCGACCCCGCCGACGCCGTGCCCGCGGTCAACCAGATGTTCGCCTCGACCCCCAGCCTGGCGCTGGTCATCGGCTGCACCTCGGACGAGGCGGCCTCGGTCGTGCCGATCATCAACGCGCACGATATGGCCATGTTCTGCATGACCGGGCAGTCCGAGTTCGACAGCGTCCACTTCCCGTACTTCTACCGCCTGGTCCCGCCGGACCTGGAGGAGTCCTACGCGATGGTCGCGATCGCGCAGCAGCTGCACTACAACAGGATCGCCCTGGCCTTCGGCAACGACATCGGCTCGCAGACCTTCATCCAGCCCGCCATCGCGGCGCTGAAGAAGGCCGGGATGACCCTCACCACTAACCAGACGCTGGACCTCAGCGCCACGACGTTCCGCACCGAGGCCGAGGCGATCATCCAGTCGCATCCGGACGCGATCATGACCGAGGCGCTGGGATCGGCCGACCCGACCCTGTTCTCGGAGATCGCCCAGCTCAACGGCGGCAAGATGATCCCGGTCATCGGCACCTCCGCCGCCATCTCGCCGCCGTTCTTCAAGTCGGCGGCCGCGGCCGTGGGCGCGTCCGCGTTCGCGGCGAACTTCCACGCCGACAACCTGGTGGTCGAGTCCAGCGGTCCGGCCTTCCAGGCGTTCTCCAAGGCGCTGCTCGCCCAGCAGGGCAAGGTCCCCGGGGCCACGGGCGACTTCACCACCTACCTCAGCGCGCCCGGCGGTGTTCACCTCTACGACGGGATCAACCTGGCCGCTCTCGCGATGATCATGGCGCACAGCACCAGCCCGAGCGTGTACAGCCCTGACATCATCAAGATCGGGGACGGCGTCCCCGGCGCGACGGTGTGCTACTCCTTCGCCGGCTGCGCCGCGAGCCTCAAGGCGGGGCACGCGATCAGGTACGAGGGACCCGGCGGGCCGACGAGCTTCGACAGCTTCCACGACTCGACCGGCATCTTCCAGGTCGACACCTACAGCCCCAGCGGCCAGGTGAACGTCGTCGGGAACCTGACGGCGGCGCAGCTGTGGGCGCTGTCCGGATGACGATCTTCCTGGCGTCACTCGGTTTCGGGCTGGTCACCGCCTCCGTCCTGGCGATCGCCGCGGTCGGCTTCACGCTGCAGTTCGGCGTCACCGACGTGCTGAACCTGGCGTACGGGGCCGTCATGATCGCGGGCGCGTACATCGCGTACCTGCTCAACTCCCATGGCGTGTCGGTGTGGCTCGGGCTGGTCGTCGCGGTAGCCGCGTGCTCGGCCGGCTCGGCGGCGCTCAACGCCGGCGTGTACTCGCCGTTCCAGCGGCGCGGCACGTCGCCGATCACGATGGTGATCGTGTCGCTCGGCATCACCCTCATCGTCGAGTTCGGGGTGGAGGCGATCGCCGGCGGGACCAGCGTGTCCTACTCGATGGGCCAGGGGCCCTCGGTCAGCGCGGGCGGCCTCATCCTGTCGACGGTGCAGCTGGTCGTCATCGGGCTGAGCCTGCTCGTCATGGCCGGGACGCACATCCTGCTGCGCTACACAAAGCTCGGCAAGGCCATGCGGGCGACGGCCGCGAACAAGACGCTGGCCCGCAACTGCGGGATCAGGACAGGCCGCGTGATCACCGCCACCTGGGCAGTGACCGGGGCGCTGTGCGGCCTGGCCGGGGTCGTCTTCGCGATCAACGCCGGCAGCTTCAACCCCACGAGCACCGACTTGTTCCTGGTGCTGATCCTCGCGGCGGTGTTCCTCGGCGGCCCCGGGCAGGCGTACGGCGCGATGCTCGGCGCGGTGATCATCGGCCTGGCAACCGAGATCAGCGCCGCCTACATCACGCCCGATTACAAGTACGTGATCGCGTTCGGGGCGCTGCTGCTGATGCTCGGCGTGCGCCCGACCGGACTGCTCGGGGCCCGCGCATGAACTCGTACTACGTCATCAACCTGCTCATCTACGCCGCCGTCGACGCGATGGCGTGCCTGGGCCTGAACCAGCAGTTCGGGGTCGCCGGCGTCACCAACTTCGGCTTCATCATCTTCCAGGCGGCCGGCGGCTACGCGGCGGCGATCCTGGCCCTGCCCAGCCAGTCGGCCAACGGGGGTTTCCAGTCCTATATCGGCGGCTGGAACCTCCCGTTCCCGCTCCCGTGGATCGGCGCCGCGGTGGTCGGCGGCGCGATCGCGCTGCCGTTCACGTTCCTGGTGGGCCGCAGGCTCCGTGGCGACTTCGCCGCCGTGGGCCTGCTGGTCACCGCGGTGCTGCTGAACCTCCTGGCCACGAACTACCGCCCGCTGCTGAACGGGGACGCCGGGCTCTCCCTGATTCCCGCGCCGCTGGGGCAGCAGTTCGCCGTGCAGTCGCCCGGATACCAGTGGGCCTTCACCGCCGGGGCGATCGTCTTGTGCGCCCTGGTCTACCTGTTCGTCCGCCGGATCACCGAGTCGCCGTACGGCCGCTCGCTGCGCGCCATGCGGGACAACGACGCGGTGGCCGACTCCCTGGGCAAGAACCTGCTCTCCTTGCGCACCGCGATGCTCGTGACCGGCGGCGCCATCGCCGGCCTCAGCGGCGGCATCCTGGTCTCCTACATCAGCACCTGGTCGCCGGCGGCCTGGGGCTACGCGGAGACCGTGGTGCTGTTCGCGGCCGTGATCATCGGCGGGGCCGGCAACCACCTCGGCGCCATCCTCGGGGCCATCCTGGTGCCGGTCGGCTTCGAGGAGGTCACCCGGTTCATCCCGACCTCGAACAACCTTCCGCCGAACCTGATCCCATCGCTGGAGTGGGTGGCGATCGGCCTGCTTATCGTGGTGTTCCTCTGGGTGCGGCCGCAGGGGATCCTGCCGGAGCGCAAACGGGTGATCAAGAGCGCCGGCCTGCCGCTGGGGGCGCCGGGGCCGCCGGCGCCGCCGGGGCCGCCGTCCGCCGACGCCCTGGGCATCCCGCCGCCAGCGAGCGCCGCGCCCGCGGCCTCCGCCGCGTCCGGCCCCGCCACCGCCAACCCCTTCGCCGTCCTCCCTTCCTTCACCACGCCCCCACCCTCCACACCTCCACCTTTCACCTCTTTCACATCATCAGCCCCATCCGTACCTTCGGCCGCTGCCGTACCTTCAGCCGAGCCTGAGATCGTCCTCGAGGCCATCGGCGTGGCACGCGAGTTCGGGGGAGTGCGGGCGGTCGCCGGGGTCTCGTTCTCGGTCCGGCGCGGCACGATGACCGGGCTGATCGGCCCCAACGGCGCGGGCAAGTCCACCCTGCTGGCCATGCTGGCCGGCACGCTTCCGGTTTCCTCGGGGCACATCCGCTACCAGGGCCAGGACATCACCCGGCTGCCCGCGTACCGCCGTGCCCGCCTCGGCCTGGTCCGCACCTTCCAGCTGGCCAGCGAGTTCAAGCGGCTGACCGTGCTGGAGAACCTGCTGTCGGCGGTGCCCGGCAACCGGGGCGACTCCTTCCGCGGCGCGCTGGCCGGACGGCGGTACTGGCGCGACGACGAAGCCGCGGCGATCGCCAGGGCGCGGGCCCTGCTCGTCCGGTTCGGACTCGACGGCCACGCCAACAGCTACGCCGGGGACCTCAGCGGCGGCCAGCGCCGGCTGGTGGAGATCATGCGCGCGCTGATGGCGGAGCCGCGGATGCTCTTGCTCGACGAGCCGATGGCGGGCGTCCACCCCAGGCTGGCGCGCCGGATCGGCAACGAGCTCGCCGCCCTCTGCGCCGAAGGACTCACCGTGCTCATGGTCGAGCACGAGCTCGCCATCATGGATGAGTTCTGCGACCCCGTCGTGGCCATGGCGGAGGGCGCCATCCTGGCCGAGGGGACCATGGCCGAGCTGCGCGGTCGCACCGAGGTCGTGGAGGCGTACCTTGTCGGCTGAGCGAGCGTCCCGCGGAGCGCCGCTGCGTGCGGCCGGGGTGACGGCCGGCTACGGCGCCGACCCGGTGATCCGCGGCATCACGGTACGCGCGGACCCCGGCGAGGTCGTGTCGCTGGTCGGGGCCAACGGCTCGGGGAAGAGCACGCTGCTCAAAAGCCTGGTGGGCGTGGTGCGGGTCAGCGCGGGCACGGTCCGCGTCGGCGAGACGGACGTGACCAACCGTGCGCCCGAGGACATCGCCAGGGCCGGGGTCGGCTACGTGCCGCAGGTGGATGACGTGTTCGCGCCGCTCACCGTCAGGGAGAACCTGGAGATGGGCGGCTATCTGCTGCGGCCGAAGGAGGTGCGGGGCCGGATCGACCGGGTGGTCGCGGTCTTCCCCCGCCTCGGCTCGATGCTCACCAGGCAGGCGGGCAAGCTGAGCGGCGGCGAGCGCAAGATGCTCGCCATGGGCCGGGTCCTGATGCTGGAACCGGCCGTGTTCCTGCTCGACGAGCCGACCGCGAACCTCGCCCCGGCCATCGCCCGCTCCCTGCTTGAGGAGCACGTCCGCCGGCTCGCGCGGGACGGCGCGTCGGTGCTGATCGTCGAGCAGCGGGCCAGGGCGGTGCTGGCGATCTCGGACCGCGCCTACGTGCTCGCGGGCGGCGAGGTCAGGATGGCGGGCACCCCCGCCGAGCTCGCCGCCAGCCCGGCCTTCGTGGAGTCCTTCCTCGGCGGCACGGTGGCGCGCTGAAAACGCGCTGAAAGCTTGTGTCGATTGCGCAATCGACATGCCGGGCGACATGCCGGCCGCGGGGCGGCGGCTTATGTTGATAAACGTCGATTCATAGTGTGCGGACGCGCGCGTCCTTCGCGGCCCCTGGAGTTTTTTTGATGGTCGCTGTTGACGGCCATGGTCACAAGGACCAACATATCCCTATCAACGTGCAACCACACGAGTCCATTTCTGCATGCCAGCGGCGCTCCCGCACCAACACCCCCGGGTGCCGGGAGACAGCGGGTATCCCGCGCCCGACGCGACCCCTGGGGGCGTAGAGACTCTGCGATAGGCGTGACATCAGTATGAAGCGGAGCAGAAGAAAACACCTCTACCGGCTATGTGCGATGCTGTTCATGCTCGCACTCCCGATCGCGCTGCTCGCCGCCCCGAGCGGGGCGTCGGCAAGCACCGCTGGAACGGCTACGGTCAAAGTCCCCGCGAATCCGCACGTCACAACATCGGGCCTCGGCGTCTACACGCCGACCTTCACCGGCCCGGCGGCGACCGGCTGCGCCAGCGGGTGCGACCTGCTGAGCGGCCCGACGGTGACGCCGTCCACGGCGTCGTTCGCCCTCGGCTCGGCCCAGGCCAAGGCCGCTAACCGGGCCGCGCTGGCCGCCGCGGCCGCGCGCAAGGCGGCCGCCGAGCGCTACGGCACCAAGATCGCCGCGACGAAGAGCCCCCTGGCGAAAGCCGCCCTCGCGCGAGCCGCCGCGGACGCCGCGGGCACGCTCGGCGCGCACGTGATACCGGACCCGGCGCTCAGCAAGATCGCTCCCGACCCGGCGCCGCCGGCCGTGAGCTGCGACCCGCTCGGACCCGGCTGCGACCGGATCA
Organism: uncultured Actinomycetota bacterium; assembly: GCA_963771985.1. GTDB lineage: Bacteria > Actinomycetota > Actinomycetes > Streptosporangiales > Streptosporangiaceae > Trebonia. Next base: position 467,600 of record CAVYVO010000003.1, read on the forward strand.
GCCTGTCGGCGGACGGGGCGGCCGGCGTGAAGGGCCTCAACGCCGTCGACTCCGGCACGCTGCCCACCAACCCCCTCGGCGACATCGAGCCCGCCGACCAGGGCCTGTGCGCGGGCAACGGCTACGTGGTCGAGGACAACAATATCGGCGAGGTCCTCTTCTTCAACACCCGCCTGCAGCGGGTCTCCAGCGTCATCCCGCTGGACACGCTGATGGGCCTGACCGCCAAGGGCTGGAGCAGCGGCGGCGACATCATGTGCGACTACGACTACAGCAACGGCGGGCACTGGATCTTCACCGAGTTCGTGTCGGCGAACTCCGAGGCCAGCGGCGGCCCGTTCGCCGGCTGCTTTGACGGCGTGGCCAACACCTGCTATGAGGGCATCGCCGTGACCAAGGGCAACAGCCCGTTCGGCCCGTACAACGTGTACTTCCTCAACTCCAACTACAACCCGTCCGAGCCGGGCGCGCCGTACCTGCTGAACGACTTCACGAAGATCGCGGTCAGCAGGGACGCGCTGCTGTTGTTCTACGACGAGTTCCCGCTGGTCACGGCGGGCATCGGCGGCGGCTTCTTCAACGGCGCCCAGGAATACGCGATCGACAAGAACGCCTTGGAGAAGGGCCTGCCGGTCAGCCTGCCCAGCGGCAAGCCGAACCCGTTCTTCAACGTCGCCATCGAGAACATGGGCACGCTGCCGACGCCCGACGGCACCTGCGCGTCGGACAACGCCACCGGAGCGGCGGGCGTCACCTGCTGGTACTCGGTGATCCCCGCGATGCCGCCGGACCCGTCCCAGTACGACAACAGCCACGGCGGTTCCGCGTTCATGCTCGACACGCTCGACTTCTTCGGCCAGGGCGACAGCCGGATCGCGGTCTTCGACTGGACGGGGCTGAGCGCGCTTGACAGCCCTGGCTGCCTGGCGTGCAAGGCCGTCAAGTTCGGCGGCCAGCTGTTCTCCGGCGTGCAGCCGTACTACGGCGAGGGCGTCCCGGCCGCGCAGAAGGCCGGCCCGATACCGCTCGGCGACGAGTGCGGCGCCGCCGGCCTCAGCACCGGCACCCCGCCGCCGGCCAGCTGCCCCGAGGGCGGCGTCGCGACCAACGGCGACAACTTCACCCAGGCCTCGCAGGCGCAAGGCCAGCTGTGGGGCGCGATCAGCACGGAGGTGGCCGAGTCGTTCAAGGGAGAGGCGAACCCGGAGATCCACCAGGGTGGGGCCTACTGGGTGATCGGCACCGGCTCCTTCGACAGGTTCGGGGTCTTCAGCCTCACCGGCCAGGGTTACATCGCCCCCGCCCACGAGGACGTGGCGTTCCCGGTCATCGCTGCGGGCGACTCCGGCCCGGCCGCGCTGTTCTTCACCCTCACCGGCGACGGCGGCCCGACGGGCGCCGACAACGGCGGCTTCTACCCGAGCACGGCGTTCGGCCGGCTCTTCGCCGGCTCGCCCACCCTGCTGGCCAGCAAGGTGAACGTGGTCGACCTCGGGCAGTCGCCGACGGACGGGTTCACCGAGTACCAGGGGTACCCGGGGCCCACCCGCCCGCGCTGGGGTGACTACAGCGGCGGAGTTTACGACCCGGGCAGCGGGAAGATCTTCTTCGCGACGAACTACATCCAGTACCCGAACTGCACCGGGTCGGCGTTCACGCTGACGCTCGCCACGTGCGGCGGGACCAGGGACGGGATGGCTAACTGGGGCACCTCGGTGAACTCCGTAACACCGTAAACCCGTTATCCCGAACGGGCGGTGGCGTCTGCCGTGGCGTTACCGCCCGTTCGGCATCCCGTGGCAGGACGGAGGTCCCTGCCGCGTCCGGGCCGATCGGGTCCACGCTGGCCGTATGGACTACGCGGAACGGCCGATGCTCGTGTTCTGGGAGACGACCCGGGCGTGCCTGCTCGCCTGCAGGCACTGCCGGGCGTCCGCGACCACCGAGGCGCCGCCGGGCGAGCTGACCACGGCGGAAGGCCGGGCGCTGATCGACCAGGTGGCCGGGTTCGGGCGCCCGCACCCGATCCTGGTGCTGACCGGGGGCGACTGCCTGCTGCGGCCGGATCTGTTCGATCTCGTCGGGTACGCGGCGCAACTCGGCGTCCCGGTGTGCCTGTCGCCGTCGGTGACGCCGCTTCTTGACAAGGCGATGATCGGCGCGATCGCCGCCTCCGGCGTCAAGGCCGTGTCGGTGAGCCTGGACGGCGCGGACGCCGCGACGCACGACGGCATCCGCGGCATCCCCGGCCACTTCAGCGCCACGCTGACCGCCATCGCCGACCTGGTGGCCGCCGGGGTGACCGTGCAGGTGAACACCACGGTGATGACCGTGAACGCGGCGCAGCTCGCCGACGTCGCGGGACTGGTGGCGCGGACGGGCGCCCACATGTGGGAGGTGTTCTTCCTGGTCCAGGTGGGCCGCGGGCAGCGCACCGGCGCGATCTCGGCGGCCGCGCACGACGAGGTGTGCCACTTCCTCGTCGACGCGTCCCGCCACGGGTTCGTCGTCCGCACGGTCGAAGCGCCGTTCTTCCGCCGGACGGTGCGGCTGCGCCGGGACGGCTGCCCGCCCCCCGCGACGCCGCTCTACCTGCACCTGGCCGGCCGCCTGACCGAACTGCTCGGGCCGCCGCGGCGCGAGCCGAGCGCGCACACCGCCGCGACGAGGGACGGCAAGGGCATCATGTTCGTCTCCTCCACGGGGGACGTCTATCCCGCGGGATTCCTGCCGCTCAGCCTCGGCAGCATGCGGTCGGTTCCGCTGCGGGAGATCTACACCGGCAGCCCGCTGCTGCGCGACATCCGCGCCGCGCGCTTCAGCGGCCGGTGCGGCCACTGCGGCTACGCCGACCTGTGCGGCGGTTCCCGCGCCCGCGCCTACGCCGCCATCGCCGATCCCCTGGGCGAGGATCCCGCCTGCTCGTATCAGCCGGCCTAGACTATGCACCCGTGGGAGCGGACCTGATCGAGCGCGGCGCGGCGCTGCGCCGCGCGCTGGCCCAGGCCGGCGGCCTGCCCGCGATCGACCGGTTCCTGGCCGGGCGGCTCAGCGGGGCCGACCGGGAGATGCTGCTCGGCTGGGCCGAGGACGCCGTGCGCGGGGTCTTCGAGGTCCGCGGCGCGGCGACGTGGCGCAACCTGGTCGACGATCTCGATTACCGCGTGTACGGCCTGGCGGAGAACCCGGCACCGGGCACCTTCGTCACCGGCACCGTCCTGCCGCTGACCGACGACGACACCGCCTGGCTCGCCGCGGGCGGCGAGACGGTCCATCCGCCCCGCGACGCCAGGCAGGTCGCGCGGCTGGCGATCGACATGGCCACCCGGGAGCCGGAACTGGTGTTCCGCAACCCCGAGAAGGTCAAGCAGGGCTGGGAGCACATGCGGCGGGACCGGGCGGAGTTCCTCGCCTTCTTCGGCGGCGACGAGCTGGTGCTGCCCACGGTGGAGGCCGAGGGCCGGCTGAACGCCTACTACCGGCGGCGCCGGGACGCCGCGCTGGCGGCGCGCGGCCGGCACCGCGCGGTCAGCGACACCGGCGAGACGACGTTCGTGATGCCGGAGGGGTTCTTCGAGTTCGCCACGGTCGGCATCATCTACGACGAGCTCGACGGGTTCGTCGTGGTACCCGAGTACGGGATGCTCAGGGCCATGTTCGCCAGCCCCGCCCTCGCGGCCGACCGAGAGCACGCGAACGTGCTGCGCGCGTACCTGCGCGAGGACACCATCCCGCCGCTGCCGCTGCGCCGGATGGCGGCGGCCTTCCCCGATCACGCCGACGCGGTCTTCCGGCGCGTGCTCGGGAACAGGAACTTCACCTGGAGCCAGCACGGGGAGGCGCTGCTGCGCAAGCGCAAGCCCGGCTACTACGACACCGAGCCGCTGCCCGGCGTGGCGGTGCTCAGCGACCGGGTGCTCGAGCTGGCGCGGGGCGCGAAGTCCGGGTCCAGCTCGATGAACGCGTCGAGGATGCCGAGGTAGGCGAACGCGGCCAGCGTCCACTCGGCCTGCTCGCCGTCCAGCCCCGGGCCCGGCAGCGGGGTGTTGAGCAGCACGTCCACGTGGGCCGCGTCCGGCGTGTCGCCGAGCGCGGCCTGCACCTGCACGTTGCGCAGCGCCATGGCCTGCACGAGCAGGCCGCCGGCCAGCTGAAACTGCTCCACGGAACGGGCCGGATCGCGCAGCCGCAGGCCGAGTACGCTGGCCAGGAAGCCGAACAGCTCGACCATCGAGTCCCGCGACACCGACTGCGCCTCTTCGAGCGCGGCGGCGATCTTCCGCCGCGCCGCACCGCTGCGGGTCGAGCCCAGCGTCGCGATCAGCGCGGTGTGCAGCCGCCAGGGGACGCTCTCGCTGAGCAGCTGGTAGTTGCGCGTCACGGTGATCCGCACCACCTCGAGCAGCAGCGCGCGTCGGCCCGCCATCGTGGCCAGCAGGTGCTCGTTGCCGGTCAGGACCTCCGTGACGAGGTTGGCCGTCTCGGGGTCATGGGCTGGCCGCCCGCTGAACCAGCTGCCCGCGCCCGCCAGGTAGCACAGCAGGTCGTCGATGTAGTCGTCCCTGTAGGGCCATAGCCGGTAGACGGAGCTGCGCGGCACCCGGGCCCGCTGGATGACTTCCTCCAGGCGCATGTGCTCGATGGTGAGGGCGGCGCCGGATTCCAGGGCCAGCTCGCGCCCCGCGTCAAGCATGCGCTGGCGGACCTCGTCCGCCGCCACCCGCTCCGGCCGAACCGCCATGGCTGTCTCCCGCCTCCGGTTCCCGTGGAGCCGCCCCTCGCCACATCGTAGTGACGCGGAACGTCTCTTGTCCCAATTGAGACATGAATCCCCGTGTACGGGAATACGCTACATGAGACACTGAACCCAATGTCTCAAGGCGCGCGGACGGGAGCCTGGCGCGGCGGTCCTAGGAGGGGAGGGCCGCCGCCGCCCCCGGGCTGACCCCGTGTCAGCCCGGGGGCGTGAAGTCCGGGTCCAGCTCGATGAACGCGTCGAGGATGCCGAGGTAGGCGAACGCGGCCAGCGTCCACTCGGCCTGCTCGCCGTCCAGCCCCGGGCCCGGCAGCCGGGTGTTGAGCAGGTCGTCCACCTGGGCCCCTTCCTTGGTGTCGCCGACGGCGGCCTGGACCTGCGCGTTGCGCATCGCCAGGCTCTGCACCAGCATGCTGCTGGCCATCTGGAAGTGCTCCACCGTCCGCGCCGGGTCCCGCAGCCGCAGGCCGAGCGTCTCGACCAGGTACCTGAACTGCCCGACGAGCGTGTCGCGGGTCCGCGACTGCGTCTCCTCGAGGGCGACCGCGATCTTCTTCCCGGCTTCGCTGCCGCGGGTCGACCCCAGGGTGGCGGCCAGCGCGCTGTGCAGCCGCCAGGCGGCGTCCTCGGTCAGCGCGCGGTAGTTGCGCCCGACCGTGACCCGCACTATCTCGCGCAGCAGCGCGCTCCGGCCCGCCATCGTGGCCAGCAGGTGCTCGTGCTCGGTGAGCAGCCGGGTGACCACCACGAACGTCTCAGGGTCGAAGACCGCGCGCTCGCTGAACCAGCTGCCCGGGCCGGCTATGAAGCACAGCAGGTCGTCGATGTAGTCGTCCTTGTACGGCCACAGGCGGTAGACCGAGCTGCGCGGCACCCGCGCCCGCTGGATGACCTCCTCCATCCGCAGGTGCTCGATGGTGAGGGCGGCGCCGGATTCCAGGGCCAGCTCGCGCCCCGCGTCAAGCATGCGCTGGCGGACCTCGTCCGCCGCCACCCGCTCCGGCCGGGCCGTCATGTTCCCCCCGCCTCCGGTCCCGCCGCGCGGTCACCCGGGCTCTGATGCACCAGTATGACGCAGAATATCTCTTGTCCCAATTGAGACATGAATCCCTATGTACAGAAACACACTACATGAGACACTAGACTCAATGTCTCAAGGCGCGCGGACGGGAGCCCTGAGGCGGCCCTAGGAGGGGGAGGGCCGGGTGCGAGGTCGCCGTCAGTACGGTCAGTACCTGATGGCGACCTCGCATCCGTCGTCGCCTCGCTGCGCCGGCGGATCGGGCAGCACGCGGGCCGTGCCCGCGGCGATCCGCAGCGCGCTCCACGCCACCGCCGCCGCGTCGAGCAGGTCGTCCTCGGCCGCGCCCGACCGGGACAGCGCGATCCCGCGGGGCAGCGTGATCCCGGCCGCCGCCAGCAGAGCCCGGCGCCGCGCCCGCCCGGCCGGCGAATGCTTGCTCTCCGCCAGCGGCGCCCCGGCGAGCGCGGCGAACGACAGCTCCGGATGCACCTCATACAGCTCCTGGCTGCCCGCCCGGCGGAACTCATCGGCCTCCATCAGCTTGGCGCGCAGCCCCCAGGCCTGCGCGGACAGGCCGCTCCCGGTGAGCTCGCGGCAGCGGCGGTTCGCCTCGGCGTAGGACGCCTGCGCCCAGACCGGACGGGGCGGGATCGCGAACACGCACGAGCCGCGCCCGCCGAGCGCGCGGCGCGCCAGCACGTCGGCGGTCCGCCAGCCGGCGGCGAGCAGCCCGAGCGGCATGTCGATCCCGGCGACCGTCTGGAGCGGCAGGTCGGCGAGCGCCGCCGCCACGGTGACGCTGGCCCCCGACGGGATGAGGGTGACCGCGACCCAGCCGCCTTTGCATGCGTCGATGCCTGTCACAAGTTCCATCAGAAACCCGATTATCCCGAACGGAAGGTGGCGCCTGCCAAATCGCCCCTGGTCAACCTCTTGACGGGCGCGTCTCGATGCAGGCGCGCAAGGGCCGGGCCTCCTACCTCGGCCCGCGCAGCGTCGGCCACGAAGACCCCGGCGCGGCGTCCACCGCGCTGATCCTGGCCGCGCTCCGGGACGCGGTAGCGCGGGACGCCGGCGCCCGATGACCGCCTACCGGGGAGAGCCAGTCTGCGAGGGAGTCGCCGCGGGAGAGGTGTATCTCCCCGACGGGCCCGCGGCCGCGGGCGGCGGCCCGGCGGGAGCAGCGGCCACATATCCCGGCGATGACGCCGGCCCCGCGGGTGCGGGCGCTGTCCACGCCGGCGACGTGCGGGCCGCGTTCGCCGCGGTGGCCGCCGAGCGCGGCGACCTCGCCGCGCGGCTGCGCGCCGCCGGCCGCGATCATGAGGCCGGCATCGTGGAGATCGGCGCCCTGATCGCGGCGGACCCGGCCTTGTCCGCGCCCGTCCTCGCGGCGGCGGACGCCGGCCTGACGGTCGCCGCGGCCGTCGCCGCGGTCCGCGACAGCGCCGAAGCTCAGGCGGCCATCCTCGAGTCGCTGCCCGATCCCGACCTGGCCCAGCGGGCCGGCGACGTCCGGCAGGTGGCCGAGGCGGTCCTCGCACGGCTGGCCGGCGCTCCCGCGCCGGCCGTCCCGGACGGCCCGTTCATCCTGGTCCGCCGCGAGGTGGACCCGGCGGACCTGATCCGGCCCGCCGACGCGAGCGCGGCGGGCGCCGACCCGGCGGTGCTCACCGCCCCTGCCGGGCGCCCCGCGATCCTGGACGCCGCGAGCGGCGAGCTCGTCGTGGACCCGCCAGCCGGACGGTTCGCCGCCGCCGCGAGCGCGGTGGCCGGCCTGCCCTGTCCGGACGGGCCCGTCCGGACCGCCGACGGCGAGCTGGTGACCGTGCTGTGCAACGTCGCGTCGGCGGCGGAGACCAGGCTCGGCCTGGCCGGCGGCGCGGCCGGCGTCGGCCTGCTCCGCACCGAGATCCCGTTCACGCGCGCCCGCGGCTGGCCGTCGCGTGACGATCACCTCGCGGCGCTGGCCCCCGTCCTCGGCTTGCTCGCGGGCAAGCGGGCCGTGGTGCGGCTGCTCGACTTCTCCGGCGACAAGGTCCCGCCGTTCCCGGCCTCGGCGGGCCTCGCCGCGTTCCTCGCGGCGCCCGGCGCGCTCGCCGGCCAGCTCGCCGCGATCCTGGCGGCCGGCGCGGACACGGATCTGGCGGTCATGATCCCTATGGTCCGCACGCTGGCCGAGGTGAGCCACGTCCGCGGCGAGCTGGCCAGGGCGGCGAAGGCGGCCGGGACGGACGCCCCGCCGCTGGGGATGATGGTCGAGGTCGCCGCCACCGCCGCGGCCGCGGCGGCGTTCGCGCCGCACGTGGACTTCTTCTCGGTCGGCACCAACGACCTGACCGCCGACGTGCTGGGCCGGGAGCGTGCCGGGCTGCCGCCGTCCTCGGCCGCCGAGCCCGCGGTGCTTGCCGCCATCGCCCGTGTCGTCCGCGCCGCGGCGGACGCCGGCGTCGGCGTGTCCGTGTGCGGCGACGCCGCGGCCGACGAAGCGGTATTGCCGCTGCTGCTCGGCCTCGGCGTGCGCACCGTCAGCGTCGGCGCGGCGAAAGTCCCGCGAGTCGCCCAGTGGGTCACGCGGACCGCCGCCGCCGAGGCGGCCGCGAAGGCGGCACGCCATGCCGGCTGACAACCAGCACAGGATGAGGCCAGCGGGCGGACCCGTCAGCCGGAGACCAAGCCCGGTGAGGTCTGTGGCCCACAAGCCTCATCTTGTGAGGCCGGGGGGCCACACACCTCGGTCGTGCTGGGGAAGGGGTCACAGGGCGGACAGGGCTACGCCGCTGCGGCCGGCGCCGAGGTCGCGGGAGACCGCGCGGGCGGCCGCGACCACCGCGCGGACCAGTTCGTCGCGGGTTCCCGGGGTGAGCAGCCGGTCCGCGGAACCGACCACGCCGATCGCGCCGGCCACCACGTCGTCGCGGCCGAGGATGGGCGCCGCGATGCCCGCGTCGCCGACCGTGGCCTCCTCGTTCTCGACCGCGTAGCCGGCGCTGCGCACCTGGGTGAGCGCGCGGGTGAGCGCGCCCCGCGTGGTCTTGGTCCGGCCGGTCAGCGGTGCCAGGTCGGCGGCGAGCGCCTGGGCGCGCTGCGCGGCCGGCAGGTTCGCGACAATCGCGTGCCCGAGCGCGCACGCGTGCCACGGGATCGTGGCGCCGACCTCGAGGATCTGCACCGTGTTGTCCGGCCGGAACACGTGGTGCAGCACGATCACGCGGCTGCCGGACAGCGTCGCCACCCAGACCGCCTCTCCTGCCTGCTGGGCGAGCGACTCGGCCCAGCGCAGCGACCGGGCCCGCAGGTCCGAGCCGTCCAGGTAGGCGTTGCCGAGCTGCAGCACGCCAGGGCCGAGGCTGTACTTGCCGGTGTCCGGGTCCTGGGCGACGAGTTCGTGCGCCTCCAGGGTGCGCAGCAGCCCGTGCACGGTCGGCTTGGCCAGCCCGAGCCGGTCGGCGATCTCGGTGACGCCGAGGCGCGGCGTGCCGGAACCGAGGACGACCAGGATCTGGGCCGCGCGCTGCACCGACTGGATCATGACACCCCTTCAATCCATTCAGCAATGCCGAACAACATTCAGGATATGCCATGCCACAGGTAGGGATCGTGCTGGTGTCGCACAGTGTCCGGCTCGCTGAGGGCGCGGCGGACCTGGCCGCGCAGGTGGGCGGGGGAACCGTCACGGTGGTCGCCGCGGGCGGCACCGACGACGGCGGCCTCGGGACCAGCGCGGCGAAGGTGACCCGCGCGCTGCGCCTCGCCGAGGGCGGCGCGGGCGTCGTCGTGCTCCCCGACCTGGGCAGCTCGGTGCTCACCGTCCGCGCGCTGCTTGAGGACCTGCCCGACGTGGCCGTGGCGCTCGCGGACGCGCCGTTCGTCGAGGGAGCGGTGGCGGCCACGGTGACCGCGGCCGCGGGCGCCGACCTGACGGCGGTCGCTAAGGCCGCGGAGGAGGCATGGCATGCCCGCAAGCTCTGAGTCGATCACGCTCTCCGGCGACCTGCACGCCCGCCCGGCGGGCGCCCTCGCCGTGGCGGCCGGGCGGTTCGCCTCGGCGGTATCGGTGACGGCGGGGACCCGGACCGCGGACGCCAAGAGCGTGCTCGGCGTGATGGGCCTGGGCGCGACCATCGGGCAGCGGGTCACGGTGTCGGCCGACGGCCCCGACGCCGCGGAGGCGGTCGCCGCGCTCATCGCGATCCTGGGCGAGGCCACGCGCGTCGGCGGCTGATTGATTCGACGTACGTCACTGGGTTCGAAATACGTCAGCTGACCGATGTCTCCCGCTGCAAATTGCAGCAGCATTTGTCGTGCAATCGGCAATAGAGCAACGTCACTTGCTCACGCCTTTCCTCCGGGAGCGGCCGGGCGGAATCCCCCACTTCGCCCGGCCGCTCCACACCTCGAGACCCCCGCGTGGCCGGAGCTCGCGCCAGTCCGTACCCCTGCACGCACGCCACCGGTCACGCGGGTGAGGCCCGGCAGAAGGAGCAGTCCGTGATAGTTCACGCCCTGTCCGGCGCGGCGTCGCTCGCCGCGTGCCTGCGGCTGTTTCGGCGTTATCCGCTGGCGGTCACGGTGGCTTCCGCGGACGCCGGATACCGGTCGATGGTCTTGATGACCCGCGACGGCGGGCCGGACGGCTACTTCGTCCTCACCCAGGCCCGCGACGACCTCTTCGTCATCCGCTCATGGGACGCCTGTGACGGGGGGCACCAGGAAATCCGGGCGGGTGCACCGGTGTCCGGGGTCATCCACCAGGTCATCACCGACGGCATGCCGGTACCCAGGGACGGCGCGCTGCTCGGCTGGGTGACCGACAACCAGGTGACCGTCATGCTGGCCGTGCACAGCAGGCAGCCACAGACCTGGGACATCCCCGTTCCGGCGCCCGCCCCCGAGATCCGGGTGATGCCGATGGCCGGCACCGACCCGCTCACGCAGTGGCCCCCCTTCACGGCCAGCCCGCTCGGCGACGGGCGGCTGTGGGAGTACGTCGAATGGGGCCGGATCGTGGACATCCTGCCCCTCGTCACCCGCGGCGGCGGGCACGCGTTCTGGGTGCCGTCCCCGGACAACCGCGGCGCCGAGCGCGGCGACGGGTGCGTCGTCATCAAGGACAACCTGCCGGACGAGGAGTTCTGGCTGCCGGCCGGCGTCTACATGGATCACTGGACGCTGCGCGAGGGCATCGGCGCGCCGCCCGTCGGCCACCTGCTGGCGCTGCCGGGCGTCGTCGACCTGGCCGACGGGCGGGCCGGCGTCCGATGAGCCCGCGCTGTGCCGAAGGATCACGCCGGCCGCGCCGGGCAGCGGGCTGCCGGTGGCGCGGCCGGCGGACGGCTAGCTGTACTGCAGGATCACGCCGGCCACGTTGGTGCCGCGGTTGTCGCTGGCGTGGGTGAACCCGCCGGCCAGCTGCTGCGTGCTGCCCGGGACGCGCGACACGGACACGACCGTGATCGTCGGCGCGCTGACCGGCAGCGTCGCCTTGACGAGCTTGCCGTCCGTGTAGTGCACCAGGTAGGACGTGCCGCCAGACGGGCCGTTCATCGGCAGCCACAGGCCGCCGGCGCCGTCGGAGCTGATCTGCGGGCCAGGACCGTAACCGAACTCGCCCTGCGCGACCTTGGCCCACTTGCTCCCGTTGTAGTGCAGCACCACCAGCGGGCCGCCCTCGTCTTCCGCGTTGCCGTTGCCGATCGCGTAGACGCTGCTGCCGGACAGCGCGATGATGCCCATCAGCGACGGGTCGTTGAGCTCGCCTTTCGCGGGCAGCAGGCTCTTGACCGACGTGGCCGTCCACGCGCGGCCGTTCCAGTGGTGCACGGAGGTCCCGCCGTAGGCCCACACGTTCGTCGCGGACAGCGCGCTGCCGCCGTCGAGGTTCTTGCTCACCTGGGTCCAGGTGCGGCCGTTGTAGTGCCAGACCCCGGGCCCGGCCGGATACGTCTGGCCGAACACCCAGACGTCGCCCGGCGCGAGAACGGCGGCTCCGCCGATCGTCCCGGAGAACGTCCGCATCACCGACCACTTCGATCCGGTCCACCGCAGCGCCCGCGATCCGGAGCCGAAGATGCTGTCGGTGAACGCCCACACGTCCGACGGCGACGCCGCGCCAGCGGTCGCGACGTACTCGGTGCTCTTGCCGGGGAACGCGACCTTCTTCCACGTGCTGCCCGCGCGCTGCCACGCCGTCGGCCCGCCGCTGGCGGCGTACCCGTCGAACGCCCACCCGGTCGTCTTCCCGGTCGCCACCACGGCGGTGAAGTCGCCGGTGCCGTCCGGAGACTTCACCGACTTGACGATGCGCCAGTGCGGCGCCGCCACCGGCGGCGCGCTGGCGCTGGCGGCGGTCGCCCCGCCCGCCGCCAGCAGGCCGGCCACCCCGGCCGCGATCCACGCAATCCTGCGTGACATGGTTCCTCCCGTTGAGTCCAGTGGGATGCTCACCACGTATGACGCACGACGCGGGGATTCGGTTAGCGGCCAGGAGTCAGCCGCTTCCGTTCGGGATGATGATTTAACTGAGCCAGCCCCTCATGACAGCATCTGCAGCACTTCGGCGCGGGAGGGGTCAGGGGGCTGCCACCACCGCTCGCGGCCCGCGGCGGCTGCGGCGATCTTCTCCGTCAGCCCCAGCCGGGAGAAGATCTCCTGCGGCGGCGCGAGCATCATGACCATCTCCAGGTAGGCCCGGAACACGTCGGCATCCCACCGTGACGCGATGAGCATCTCGCGCAGGCCCGCGTCCGGCTGCTGCCCGGCGTGCTGGGCGTCGAGGAACGCTGAGTTCCGGTACCAGGGGACCAGGCGCTCGCGCGTCAGCCGGTCGTAGGCGAGTGACAGGGCGAGCGGCTGGCTGAGGTACTCGGCGACCGCCTCGGCGATGATCACCGCGTGCGTGAGGCCGAGTGTCACGCCGCGGCCGAGCGCGGGGCTGGTGCACGCCCAGGAGTCGCCGGCCGCGAGAACGCCGGTGGCCGCCGGGACGCCGCGGCTGACCAGGCTCCGCATCCGGCTCGCGACGCCGCCCGCGGCGAGTACGCCGGTGATCGGTTCCCCGTCGAGCAGGCGCGCGGTCCTCGGGGTAGCGGTAACCAGCCGGGTCCAGCTGGCTTCGTCGCGCAGCGCCCGGAAGGCCCGGTCGCGGGCGTGCGCGCACACCGTCACCGACCAGGTTCCGGCGTCGGCCGGGATCGCGAGGACCGAGTAGCAGCCGGAAGGAGTGACGGTGCCGGCCGGCATCGTCGGCGCTTCCTCGCCAGGCCGGGCCCGGAAGAAGCGGGAGTAGCAGGTGAACCCGGACGGCTGCGCGTACTCGGTCATCTCGCCCGCCCCGGCGGCGGTCAGCCAGATCGGCAGCGGCGACGCCCGGCCCATGGCGTCGATGACCAGGTCGGCGTGGAGTTCTTTGTTGTCGTGGAGCCAGACCCCCGTGACATGGCGGCGCGCGCTGTCGGTCAGGAGACCCACAGCGCGCGCGCCGCGCCGCGTCTCGACCCACTTATCCGCCACCGTGGCCAGCGCGTGCTCGAGCACCGGGCGCCGTGCGTTGTACGTCAGGAACTTGTCGTCCCCGGGCCGTGGCGCCCGGTCGGTTACCGTCGGCGGCAGCGCCGACAGCGGGCTGCAACCGGCCGCGTCGGCGTTCTTGAGGGCGCGGACGACCTCGGGCAGTTCCGCGTCCAGGATCCGCCTGCCCTGCGGAAGCAGGAAATGGGGGTGCCGGAACTGCATCACGCCCTGGCGTTTCCAGGAGCTCCAGGCGTCGCACGGGGAGTTCGGCAGCGGGTCGGGATCGCGCTCGAGGACGGTGACGTCATGCCCCTGCTTCGCGACCATCACCGCCGTGGCGAGTCCGATTAAACCGCCCCCCACGACGACAATGCGTGCCATCGCGATCACCCTTCGCTATGAGTTCCCGGTCCTACGATCGCACGGGGACGAAGCGGTGGGAACCCCTCTGAACAGGGAGAAACTTGCCGCGAAAATTGCCTGTCAGCGGGACGACGGTGTTTTTCCAGGGCGGTGTCGTCCCGTGATGCGGTGGCGAGGTCATCGCTCCGGCCACGGCAAGACTGTCAGTTCCGGCCACTGCCGCTGCCAGCGCGCGGTCTTGGCCTCGTAGACCTCGCGGGACGCGAGCACCGGGTTCGGCCGCACCACCATGTCGAAGATGTCGGACAGGCCGTACGGCGCGTAGACCCGCAGCCGCCCGCCGGTCAGCAGCCGGACACCGACCGCCGCGGTCGTCGCCTCGTAGGTGGTGATCGCCGTCTCCGTCGAGTCGTGCGGCGGGCATGCTCGCCCGAACTTTCGCTCGTACCACAGGTGAACACGGGCCTGGTTGCGGATCTGCACCGGTGCCGGAAGGCCGGCGAAGACCTCGTCCCCGGCCCGGATGACCGCGTCCTCGGCATCCCAGGACAGATCGGAGTCGTCGAAGTACGCGAGATCGTAATCCAGGATGCCGGCCTCCGCCGGACGCTCGGTCAGCACGTTCCAGACCGTCTGGTAGAGGCACCCCGCGACCAGGTACCAGCCCGGCAGGTCCATGGTCGCCGCCCGGTCGAGCACCGCGACCAGCGTGCCGTTCCGGTACAGCAGCCGGCGGAAGCAACGTGCTTGCTCGTCGAGGGGGAGCCGCCCTGCCCGCGTGCTCAACCCCGACCCCCGCACCAGCGACAGGCCGATTGCGCGATCGACCCACTCTTGGCAACACACCGGAACAACCTGAGTTTGCGGCGTGTCGGGCACACCGCCCGTTTCACACCCTCATCTCCCGTTACGTGAAGCTCCGTTCCCCGGCATCCGCCAGGCTTTGATTGCGATTTCCGGTGCCATGGCACCGGAAATCGCAATCAGAACGTCAGGCCGCATGCACAAGAGCCGCATTCCGGGCACCCCTGGCCGGGAACCGGCCGCGGAGGGCCAGTGAACCACATCACCGGCACCCGGCACGCCGGAAAATCACCTTGTTTCGGAACGTTGCCCTTCCGGGCCCGATTGCGCGACCGGCATCTTTGCCGCCGCAGCAGCACCCCTCGGCGCAGACGGACTTTCGTCGCAGCAGCCACAGACGCTCCTCTCCGTCAATGCGGGCCGGTGTTTACTGGTTATATGAGCCAGACCGGCAGCCATGGCCAGCGGGTCGCGCTCGTCGCGGGGGCGACACGCGGCGCGGGCCGCGGGATCGCCGTAGAACTGGCGCGCGCGGGGCTGTACGTATACGCGACCGGCCGCAGCAGCCGGGTGCACGGGCCGTCCGAGATCGACAGGCCGGAGACCATCGAAGAGACCGGCGACCTGATCGCCGCCGCGGGCGGGGCCGGTGCGGCACGCGTGGTCGACCACGAGGATCCGGCGGCGGTCGCCGCCCTGATCGCGTCCGTAGAACGTGAGCACGGCCGCCTTGACGTGCTGGTGAACGACATTTTCGGTGGTGACCGGTACGCCGAGTGGGACAAGCCGCTCTGGGAGCACGACTGGGATGGCGGGCTGCGAATGCTGCAGATGGGCGTGCATACCCACCTCATCACCACCCGGGCCGCCATGCCGTTGCTGCTCAGGACGGCCGCCGCCGCTTCCGTGCCCGGGCTGGTTGTCGAGGTAACCGACGGCACGTCGCAGGCCAACGCGGAGTTCCGGCGCAACGTCGGTTTCTTCTACGACCTGGTCAAGGCCAACGTCGAGCGCATCGTCAAGGGGCTGGCCGCTGAACTGAAGGACCGGAACCTCCCCGTGACGGCTGTCGGCGTCACGCCGGGATGGCTGCGCTCAGAGAAGATGCTCGACAACTTCGGTGTCACAGAAGAGACCTGGCGGGACGCCCTGGCGAAGACGCCCGGCTTCGGGATCTCCGAGTCGCCTGCCTATATCGGCAGGGGCGTCGCCGCCCTCGCCGGCGATGCCCGGCGCCGCCCGGTGGGCGGGCACGATCGTCAGCAGCCGCCAGCTCGCCGACGCTTACGGGATCACCGACAACGACGGCAGCAAGCCCGACTGCTGGGGATACCTGGCGGCCTACGGCTGGGAACGCGACGACGGCGCCGGAATCAAGAATTTCCGTTAATTATCCCGAACGGAAGCGGCTGACTCCCCGTCGTCCGCCGCCTCCGCCAGCCGCCGCGACAGTGCCGCGCAGCGCTCCCGGAGCTCCGGCGGGGTGAACGGGAGGTCGAGCATCGCCAGGTGCAGCGCGATCGCGTCCAGGTAATCCGACCCGGTGACGAGCAGGCACCGCTCGTCGTCCACGGCCTCGATGACCGCGCCGAGGCCCGGCCCGCGGGCCGCAACAGCGTCTCCGGCCGTACCGCGTCCGGCCGGGCCGCCTGCACGGGCACCACCGCCGAACGCAGCGCGCCCGCCCGCGCCCGCGCCCGCCCGGGCAGCACCCGCTCGATGACCGCCGCCGCCCGGACGGCGGCCTCCTCCAGGCCGGCGACCGCCCCGCCCGCGACGGCGCGCAGCCCGAGCGCCACGGCCACCGCCGCGTTCTCGTCGAGCAGCAGCGGCGGCAGCCCGGTAGCGGCTAGCGGCCTCCATGGTGATAACAGCAAGAGGCGGGGCGCAGCGGGCGGTGGTAGGGAGGGCAGGCGCCACCTTCCGTTCGGAAAAGTTTGAAGTTTTTTCCGAACGGAAGGTGGTCTTGTCCAAGTTTGCCCAAGTTTAACCGGCGTAGTATGCCACCCGCCCCCGGGTGACGCGATCGGCTCCACTAGGATCACAGCGTGGGTGACCGAATCGTTACCTGGCCGAACGCACTCAGTGCCGCCCGCCTCGTCGGCGTGCCGGTGTTCTTGTGGTTGGTTCTCGGCCCGCGGACCGCTACGGCCGATCTGATCGCCGCCGGGATCCTCGGCCTGGCGGGACTGACTGACTGGCTTGACGGGAAGCTGGCCCGGATGCTCAACCAGACGAGCAGGCTCGGTCAGCTGCTCGACCCGGCCGCCGACCGGCTCTACATCGCCGCCACGATCATCGCCCTGGCGATTCGCGGCATTATTCCGTGGTGGCTGTTCGGGCTGCTGGCGTGCCGCGAACTCTGCGTCGGAATTGCCTTGATGGTTCTCAAACAACGTACTGCCTATTCCGCGCTTCAGGTCAGCTTCGTTGGCAAAGCCGCCACGCTGTGCCTTATGTACGCCTTTCCGCTTTTGTTCCTCGGCGCGCACAGCGGCCCGGCCGCGGAGGTCGTCCGCGTATTCGGGTGGGCTTTCGCCGTCTGGGGTACCGCCTTGTACTGGTGGGCGGCGATGTTGTATCTGACCCAAGTAAGAGACCTGGTGAAAGGAGCGGCCGCGTCTTGAAGGCCGTCGTTATGGCTGGCGGTGAGGGCACCCGGCTTCGCCCGATGACCGCTAACCAGCCCAAGCCGCTGCTGCCGGTCGCCAACCGGCCGATCATGGAGCACGTCCTGCGCCTGCTCAAGAAGCACGGGTTCGAGGAAACGGTCGTCACCGTGCAGTTCCTCGCGGCGCTCGTGCGCAATTACTTCGGCGATGGCGAGGATGTTGGCATGTCCTTGCAGTACGCGACCGAGGAGATGCCGCTCGGCACCGCCGGCAGCGTCAAGAACGCCGAGGACGCGCTGAAGGACGACTCCTTCCTGGTGATCTCCGGGGACGCGCTCACCGACATGGACCTGTCGGAGATGGTCCGGTTCCACAAGGAGAACGGCGCGCTCGTCACCGTCGGGCTGACCCGGGTGCCCGACCCCCTGGAGTTCGGCATCGTGATCGCGGACGAGGACGGGCGCATCCAGCGCTTTCTCGAAAAGCCCACGTGGGGCCAGGTGTTCTCCGACACCGTCAACACCGGCGTCTACATCATGGAGCCGGAGGTGCTCGCCGAGGTCTCGGCGAAGGAGCCCGTGGACTGGTCGCACGACGTGTTCCCGAAACTGATGGCGCGCGGCGCGCCGCTGTTCGGCTACGTGTCCGACCGGTACTGGGAGGACGTCGGCACGCTGGAGAGCTACCTGAAGGCGCAGGCGGACGTCCTGAGCCGGAAGGTCGACACCGACATCGCGGGATTCGAGGTCTCGCCAGGCGTGTGGATCGCCGAGGGCGCCGACGTGGACCCGGACGCGGTGCTGACCGGGCCCCTGTGCATCGGCGACTACGCGAAGATCGAGGCGGGGGCGCACCTGCGCGAGTACAGCGTGATCGGCGCCAACGTGGTGGTCAAGGAGGGCGCGTTCATCCACCGCGCGGTGGTGCACAACAACGTGTTCGTCGGCCAGGGCACCACGCTGCGCGGCTGCGTCGTCGGCAAGAACACCGACGTGATGCGGCTGGCGCGGATCGAGGAGGGCGCGGTCGTCGGGGACGAGTGCGTGATCGAGCCGGAGGCCTACATCTCCGCCGGGGTGAAGATCTACCCGTTCAAGACCATCGAGGCCGGCGCGGTCGTCAACAACTCGGTGATCTGGGAGTCGCGCGGACAGCGGACGCTGTTCGGCCAGCGGGGCGTGTCCGGGCTCATCAACGTCGAGGTCACGCCCGAGCTGTGCGTCCGGCTGGCGGCCGCGTACGCGACCATGCTCAAGAAGGGGTCTACGGTCACGACGTCGCGGGACGTCTCGAGGGCCGCCAGGACATTCAAGCGGGCCGTGCAGGGCGCGCTGAACGCGTCCGCGATCAATGTGGTGGACCTGGAGGCGCTGCCGCTGCCGGTCGCGCGGTTCGAGACGGCACGCTCGGACTACAGCGGCGGGATCGCCCTGCGCACGACACCGGGGGATACCCAGTCGATCGACATCATCTTCCTCGACGAGCGCGGGGCGGAACTGTCCCAGGCGGCGCAGCGCCGACTGGAGCGGGTGTTCTCCCGGCAGGAGTTCCGCCGGGCGTTCCCGGGCGAGATCGCCGAGCTGTCCTATCCGCCGCGCGTCGTGGAGTGGTACAACCACGAGCTGCTGCGCACCATCGACTTGACCGCGGTACGCGGCGCGGGCCTGAAAGTGGTCGCGGACTGCGCCGGCGGCACCGTGTCGCTGGTCCTGCCCACCCTCCTGGGCCGGATCGACGTCGAGGTGCACACGCTGAACAACCGGCTCGACGAGATCACCCCGACGCAGACCGTCGCGCAGCAGCGCGCCGGAATGCAGCGGCTCGCGGAGGTCGTCTCGTCGGCACGGGCGGCGTTCGGCGTCCGCTTCGACCCGGTCGGGGAGCGGATCCAGCTCGTCGACGAGAAGGGCGCGCTGGTCAGCGACGAACGGGCGCTGCTCGTGGTGCTCGACCTGGTGGCCGCCGAGCGGCGGCACGGCCGGGTGGCGCTGCCGGTGACCACGACCCGGGTGGCCGAGCAGGTCTGCCGGTTCCACGGCGTCCAGGTCACCTGGACGCCGACCTCGCAGGACGCGCTGACCACCGCGGCCGCGGGCGACGACGTGATCTTCGCGTCGGACGGCCGCGGCGGGTTCGTCGTGCCCGAGTTCGGCCGGACGGTCGACGGCATCGCCGCCTTCGTGATGCTGCTCGGCCTGGTGGCGCGGACCCGGCTGACGCTCAGCCAGATCGACGCGCGCATCCCGCAGGCGCACCTGCTGCGCCGGTCGATCCCCACCCCGTGGGCGGCCAAGGGCAGCGTGATGCGGACGGTGGTGGAGGCCGCGGGCACCCGGCCGGTCGACACGACGGACGGGGTGCGGATCATCGACTCAGACTGGGGCTGGGTGCTGGTCCTGCCGGACCCGGCGGACGCGGTGACCCACCTGTGGGCGGAGGGCACCGACGCCGACTCCGCGCAGCTGCTGCTTGACGAGTGGGCGGTGATCGTGGAGCAGGCCGACCAGTAGCGCGCAATGGTCGCGACCGGGCGAATTATGACCTCGCCCTCGGGTAATCTGTGTTAATTACGCAGACGTACCAATTTTCGCGATGCATAGGAAGAGGCCACGCGCGCATCGCATGCTCGCGTCGCGCGTGACCCGGAGGTGAAGCGGCTGTGTGGCGGAAACGGCGCGACCAAGATGGCGTGCACAGGGGTGGTGGCCTGCGCAGGCTGTTCGCGTGGCGCGTGGACCGGCAGCCCTCCGCACAGGTACCTTGGGCAACGGCGCCGGATGCGATGCTGAGCGAAGGTAGCATGCCAGGAGAGGGGAGGCCGAGCGGAGCCATGCCAGGTGTGTACTGTTCGCGATGCAACCGGCCGAACCCCGACGGGGCCAGGTACTGCTCCAACTGCGGCGCCCCGCTGATGCGCGCCGACACGGGCAACTGGAGCTCGCCGCCCGATCGCGGCTGGGGCGCCGGCGCCGACCGGCCAGGCGAGACCACCTCGACGATCTCCCCGATCGGCGGCGAGCCGGACTACGCCGACGAACTGCTGCCCGACTACTCGGCCGTCGAATCACTGCCCCCCGGCACGGCGCTGCTGGTCGTCCTCCGCGGGCCGAACGCGGGAAGCCGTTTCCTGCTCGACGACGATTTCACGAGCACCGGCCGCCACCCGGACAGCGACATCTTCCTGGATGACGTCACCGTTTCCCGGCGACACGCCGAGTTCTACCGCTCCGGTGACCGCTTCACCGTGCGTGACGTTGGTAGCCTGAACGGCACCTACGTGAACCGGGAGCGGATCGAGGAGGCCGAGTTGTTCGGCGGTGACGAGGTGCAGATCGGCAAGTTCCGGCTGCTGTTCCTGACCCGGAGCCCGGAAGTCGGCAGGCGGCGCGGACCAGGAGCGCAGGATTACGCATGACGAGCGGCCAGCGCTCGGCGTTCGCACATGGCGGACCGCACCGGGCTAGCGTCGGCATCGGACAGGTACTCGCCGAGCTGCGTCCGGAATTTCCGGATATCAGCCCATCGAAAATACGCTTCCTCGAGGCCGAGGGGCTGATCGCCCCGGCCCGTGCCGAATCCGGGTACCGGCGGTTCGCGGTGGCCGACATCGAACGGCTGCGTTTCATCCTCACCGCCCAGCGAGACGAGTACCTGCCACTGCGGGTGATCAAGGAACGGCTCAACGCCCTAGACGGAGACGGGCCGGGCGCGGCGCCGCCGGTCGCGATGACGCGCAGCGAACTTCTCGAGGCCACCGGCGCGGACGAGGAGATCCTGGCCGAACTCGAGGACTACGGGCTGGTGCGGCGCGCGCGGATGTACGGGACCGAGGCCCTGTCGGTGGTCCGCGCGGCTGTGGCGGTGCGCGGATACGGCATACAGCCGCGGCACCTGCGCGCGGTGAAGGCGGCCGCCGAGCGCGAGGTTTCCCTCGTCGAGCAGGTGGTAGCCCCGCTGGCGCGGCAGAAGGGCAGCCGCGAGCCCGCGCTCCGGGCCGCCCGGGACGTCGCGGGGCATATTGCCAGGCTGCACGCGACTTTGGTCGAAGACGGACTTAACGAGGCAGGCCTGGCATCGGGGCCGCCCGCGGCGGGTACATCTCAAAATGCGCTACCGGAAGCACCGGGGCTGCGCTCGGCTTCCGGGCGATAGCGGGTGTAGTTTGGCAAGAGAGTGATTCGGTTCGCATAGCGTCGCCGGCTGGTGCCGCTTAGCGCGTGGGAGGACGGAGCTCTAGTGCGGCGGATGGAGGTCGTCGGCGTCCGGGTCGAGATGCCGTCCAACAGCCCGATCGTCCTGCTGAAAGAGGCGCAGGGGGACCGTTACCTGCCGATCTGGATCGGGGCGGTCGAGGCGACGGCGATCGCGTTCGCCCAGCAGGGCATGGTGTCGCTGCGCCCGCTGACCCACGACTTGTTCCGCGATGTGCTCGAGGTGCTGAACGTGCAGCTCCGTACGGTCAACATCACCGCGCTGCGAGACGGGATCTTCTACGCCGACCTGGTGTTCTCCAACGGCGCGGAAGTCAGCGCCCGGCCGTCGGACTCGATCGCGCTGGCGCTGCGCACGGGCGCGGCGATCTTCGCGACCGACGAGATCCTCGACGAGGCGGGCGTGGCGATCCCGGACGAACAGGAGGACGAGGTCGAGAAGTTCCGGGAGTTCCTGGACACGATCTCGCCCGAGGACTTCGGGCGCTCGACCTGAGAGTGCCGCCGTCGGCCATCGGCGGGAGTCATGACTTGCCCGGTAATATCGCGACTCGCCGTGCGTGGTCGTTGACGCGCCCGGCCGGCGGGCTTACGGTGCCAATGCCGGGGATAGTCACAGGAGGTGGCCGTGTCGGTATCAAGGGGTGGGTCCGGGGCTGCTGCGGGCGCGCTCTCTGGCAGCGACGCCGAGATCGGCTACCGGGGTCCGACGGCCTGCGCGGCGGCGGGGATCACCTACCGCCAGCTGGACTACTGGGCGCGCACCGGCCTGGTAGAGCCGAGTGTCCGGCCCGCGCACGGGTCCGGTTCCCAGCGGCTGTACAGCTTCCGGGACATCCTCGTGCTCAAGGTGGTCAAGCGGCTCCTTGACCTCGGGATCTCGCTGCAGCAGATCAGGGCGGCGGTCCAGCACCTGCGCGACCGCGGGACCGACGACCTAGCCGAGGTCACGCTGATGAGCGACGGGGTGAGCGTGTACGAGCTCACCTCGCCGGACGAGGTCGTGGACCTGCTGGCCGGCGGCCAGGGCGTGTTCGGCATCGCGCTCGGCCGGGTCTGGCAAGAGGTTGCGGGCGAACTGGCCGAGCTGCCCGCTGTTCGCGCCGAAGACGGGCTGATCGAAGGCGGAACCGACGAGCTGGCGACCCGCCGGACCCGGAGGACCGGGTTACCGTCCGGCCTGCCGGTGTGATCCGCTACACTTCTGACTTAAGCCAGTGACCCGTCTGGGAGAGTCCGCACCTTACATCTAGGCGCGGCGCCGAAGGGGCAAGCATCCCCGGAACCTCTCAGGCACCAAGGACCGGACGGGACAGGCACTTCTGGAGCCGAGTCGGTGACAGACGGGGAGTCTAAACCGGGAGGCTCCTTGACCGCCGATTTGTCCGTTTTCTCGGCCCGTCACATCGGCCCGTCCACCGAAGACCAGCGGGCGATGCTCGCCACGCTCGGCTACGCCTCCCTCGATGACCTCCTCACCGCGGCGCTCCCGGACGGCGTGCGCGTCCCGGCGTCGCTGGCGTCCCTGCCGGCGGCGCGGACCGAGCGGGAGGTCCTCGCCGATCTCCGCCGCCTCGCGGCCCGCAACACCGTGCGCGTGTCCATGATCGGCCTTGGCTACTACGACACGATCACGCCGGCCGTGATCCGCCGCAACGTCCTGGAAAACCCCGCCTGGTACACCGCGTACACGCCGTATCAGCCGGAGATCTCGCAGGGCCGGCTGGAGGCGCTGCTGAACTTCCAGACCATGGTCTCCGACCTGACGGCGCTCCCGGTCGCCAACGCCTCGCTGCTCGACGAGGCCACCGCCGCCGCCGAGGCGATGACGCTCGCCCGCCGGGTGGCTCCCAAGACCGCCGGAAACGTGTTCCTCGCCGACACCGACTGCCTGCCGCAGACGCTCGATGTCCTCCGCACGCGCGCCGAGCCCCTCGGAATCGACCTTCGCATCACCCCCGTCACCGCGGAGACGTCATTCGCGGGCGCCTTCGGCGTCCTCCTGCAGTATCCCGGCGCGTCCGGAGAAGTCCGCGACCTCGTCCCTGTGATCGAGGCCGCCCACGCCGCTACGGTCACGGTAACGGTAGCCGCCGACATTCTGGCGCTGACCATGCTCAAGCCTCCCGGCGAGATGGGCGCCGATATCGCGATCGGCTCCACACAGCGGTTCGGTGTCCCGATGTTCTACGGCGGCCCGCACGCCGCCTACATGGCCGTCCGCGACGACCTGCGCCGGCAGCTGCCCGGCCGGCTGGTGGGCGTCTCGCTGGACGCGGATGGCCACCCCGCCTACCGGCTGGCCCTGCAGGCGCGCGAGCAGCACATCCGCCGCGAGCGTGCCACCAGCAATATCTGTACGGCCCAGGTCCTGCTGGCCGTCGCGGCCAGCATGTACGCCTGCTACCACGGGGCGGACGGCCTGTCCGCCATCGCGCGGGGCGCGCACCGCAGCGCCGTGACGCTCGCCGCGACCCTCCGCCGCTACGGCCTCCGAACGGGCGACGGCCCCTTCTTCGACACCGTCCGGGTCCTCCTGCCCGGGCCGACCGAGGCGCGGGCGGCGCTGCGGCGCGCGCGGGAGGCCGGCTACAACCTCTGCGACGCGGGCGCCGGCGCGGTCCAGGTCGCCTGCGACGAGACGACCACGCCGGAGCACCTGCGCGACGTGGTCGCCGCGCTCGTCGGCGCGTCCATGGTGGGCAGCGGCCTGGACAGCGCCGACGTGGAGCTGGCCGCCGTCACCGAGGACGCCGTCCCGCCGTCGCTGGCGCGCGCGTCCAAGTTCCTGACCCACCCGGTGTTCAGCGCCTACCGCAGCGAGACCGCTATGCTGCGGTACCTGCGCCGGCTCGCCGACCTCGACGTGGCGCTCGACCGATCGATGATCCCGCTCGGCTCCTGCACGATGAAGCTGAACGCGACGGCCGAGATGGAGGCGGTCACCTGGCCGGAGTTCGCCGGGCTGCACCCGCTGGCGCCCGCCGCCGACGCCGAGGGCTACACCGAGCTCATCGGCTCCCTGGAGCGCTGGCTGTGCGCGATCACCGGATACGACGCCGTGTCCGTCCAGCCGAACGCCGGCTCCCAGGGCGAGCTCGCCGGGCTGCTCGCCATCCGGGCCTACCACACCGCCCGGGGGGACGCCGGGCGCGACGTGTGCCTGATCCCCGAGTCCGCGCACGGGACGAACGCGGCGAGCGCCGTGCTGGCCGGCCTGCGCGTGGCCGTCGTCAAGTGCGGCGGCGACGGCGCGATCGCGCTTTCCGACCTGCGGGCCAAGCTGGACGCGCACGAGGGCCGCGTCGCGGCGATCATGCTGACTTACCCGTCTACCAACGGCGTGTACGAAACCAGCGTCACGCGGGTATGCGACCTGGTGCACGAGGCCGGCGGCCAGGTTTACATCGACGGGGCCAACCTCAACGCCCTGGCCGGCCTGGCGTCGCCCGCCCTGCTCGGCGGCGACGTGTCCCACCTGAACCTGCACAAGACGTTCTGCATCCCCCACGGCGGCGGTGGCCCTGGCGTGGGGCCGGTCGCGGCCAAGGCCCATCTCGCCCCGTTCCTGCCCGGCAGGCCCGCGGGGGCGGTCGCCGCCGCGCCGTACGGCTCGGCGGGCATCCTGCCCATCTCCTGGGCGTACATCGCCATGATGGGCGCTTCCGGGCTGCGTGCGGCGACCCAGGTCGCGGTGCTCTCGGCGAACTACATCGCCCGCAGGCTCGCGCCGTACTTCCCGGTGCTGTACACGGGCCGCGACGGGCTTGTCGCCCACGAGTGCGTCGTGGACCTGCGCAGGCTCCCCGGCGGGATCACCGTCGACGACGTGGCCAAGCGGCTGATCGACTACGGCTTCCACGCGCCCACCATGTCGTTCCCGGTGGCCGGCACGTTCATGATCGAGCCGACCGAGAGCGAGAACCTCGCGGAGATCGACGAGTTCTGCGACGCCATGATCGCGATCAGGGCGGAGATCGACAAGGTCGCGTCCGGTGACTACGACGCCACGGACAACCCGCTGAAGAACGCGCCGCATACCGCGCGGATGCTCATCATGGGGGAGTGGAAGCACCCGTACCGGCCCGCCCAGGGAGCTTACCCGGGCCTTTCCGGGACCGCCGCGAGCGGTCTGGTGACCGCCCGGCGCGCCAAGTACTGGCCCCCGGTGCGCCGCATCGATCAGGCCTACGGCGACCGCCACCTGGTCTGCGCCTGCCCGAGCCCCGAAGCCTTCGACTAACCCCCGCAATCGACCCGAATAGGGATCTGGCCGCGGTTCCCGTTGCTACACCAACGGGAACCGCGGCCAAATTGCAGCGAATCCGGCGGCGGAGGGGGGAGAGAAGCCCCTTGGGATGCCGGCGGAGGAGGAGAGGACCTGCCGCACGGCGTGCCGGGTTCACCGCGTCCCCGCGGAAGGCGGGCGCGGGGAGCTTACTTACTCTTGGACGGCGACGGGGAGGCTGAGCAGGTCGGCGAGGTGCCGCGGGAGTTCCATGACGACCACGCTCTCCTGCTCTTGCGGATCGGTGCGGGCGACGACCGCGATGGTCATGACATCGCTCCGGTTCACCGGCAGGTGCGGGGTTCCCGGCGGTATGTACATGAAGTCCCCGGCGCGGACCACGGTCCGCTTGACCAGTCCCGCGCCATGCCAGACCTCGGTCTCGCCGCTCACGGTGTAGATCGCCGACTCGTGGCCGTCATGGAAGTGCGGCATGCCGCGCGTGCCGGGCGGGATCATGATCACATGCAGGCACAGGGCCTGTGCCCCGGCCGTCTGGCTGCTGATTCCAGACGAAAGGCTGACGCCTTGCTTGCCGTCGTAGCTGTCGGCCGAGCGGATGACGACGCAGTCACCGTGCGTGCTCAGGTTGGGGCGGGTCGGCGCGCGATGCAGCCATTCTTCGACCTTGTTCACTCTAAGCATTTGTCCGTGTCCCATCCGTGATGCCTACTCTGGCAAGATTATGGCGCTACGTACATCTATGGATACCCTCCGTGTAGTCACAGCGATATGACCCTCAGGTAAGTGTTCTGTATCGACAACGATACATGGTGAGTTATAGCCGCAGCTCAGAGCCAAAAATCATGCAAATTGCATTGCAAAATGCAGCGAAATCACTTTCCCATGCGATCGCAGAGGCCTCCGTGCGGTTACATTCCGCTACCTTGCCGGGCTCAAAACCCTTCGCTTACTTTCCGTAATTACCTGTCCGGTGCCTTCACGGTGAAGGCGGCCAGGTGGAAACCCCCGGAATCACCTGGCCGCCAGCTCGCGCCGCCGCCGCCGCGCACCGCGCGCATACCCGGCGCACCGGCTCAGCGGCGGTCGGCCGCGGGGATGACAACGACCGGGCAGTGCGCGTGGTGCACCACCTGACTGCTGACCGAGCCAAGCAGCAGGCGGCTGAACCCGCCCGTGCCGCGGGAGCCCACGACGATCATGTCCGCGTCCTTGCTCGCCTCGACGAGTTCCTCGGCCGGGATGCCGCAGACCGCCCGCACCGTGACATTCACCGGCCCGGCGGCCGCGTTGGCCAGCGCCTTTTCGGTCGCGTCCTCCGCGTTCTCACGCGCCTGCGCGCTGAGGTCGGTGTCAGCCGGGTAAACCAGCGGGCCGGCCCAGAAGCCGCCGACCGGCCGGTGGACGGCGATCACGGTGAGCGGCAGCTGGCGTGCCGCGGCTTCCCGCACCGCCCAGTCAAGAGCCCGCAGCGAATGATCCGAGCCGTCGATTCCGACGATGATTCCAGCCATGGCTCGCATCTCCTCACAATGATCGGGATGCTCTGCGCACTCCACGCTAGGCATCCCATACCACCTCCCTCAGTGGCCATCGTCCCGAACTGGCCGCCGCGTTCGTCATACGCCACCGGGACCTTCGGTCCCCGCACGGTCGTGTCCAGCCGTAGTTTCCAGCGTGTTCTGGTAGTGCTTACGGCGGACTTACGGAAGCGTATGAACCCGGCCGTGCCCCGCTCCGTTCTCGTATTCAGGGGAGGAGACCATGGGGGAGTAACCGACATCTGCACGGCCACCTTCACGACTGAACAGGAGCACTTGTGACACAGGAACCACAGCGGGACACGCGAGCCACCCGGCGAGGCGTGCTGGCTGGTGTTGGCCTGGTGGGTCTGGCGGGCGCGGTGAGCGCCTGCGGTTCGGCCGGTTCGAGCAGCTCATCCGCTGGCGCTGGCGCCGCCCCGGCCGCCACGGGCGCCACCTCGGCCGCGGGCGGCGCGGCTAGCTCCGGAAGCGCTGGCGGCGCGGCCGACGTGCTGGCCACCACCAGCGAAATCCCTGTCGGCGGCGGCAAGATCTTCACCGCTAAGGTCGTTGTCGTCACCCAGCCGACCTCCGGCGACTTCAAGGCCTTCAGCGCGATCTGCACGCACATGGGGTGCATCGTCAGCAAGATCGCCAACGGCACGATCGACTGCCCGTGCCACGGCAGCCAGTACAGCATCAAGAACGGCGCGGTCGTCGCCGGACCCGCGCCCGCCCCGCTCCCCGCCCGGACCATCAAGGTCAGCGGGAGTGACATTATCCTCGGCTAGCCATGGCAAACTCAAAGTAAACGAGGGGAGGAACGGTGGCCGGCGCCATCAGCCCGCGCGCCCTGCAGGCGCTCATCGCGCTCGGCGCGGCCGCCGTCCTCATCCTCTGGTGGCACAGCACGCTGGCCGTCAGCGGCCTGGGCGGCTGGCTGACGGGCGCCGGCGAGATCCTCGGCCTGCTGGCCGGCTACGGCGTCGTCGTGCTCGTGCTGCTCATGGCGCGGATCCGCCCCATCGAGCGCGGTGTCGGCGCCGACCGGCTGGCCCGCTGGCACGCCACCGGCGGCAGGTACGTGATCGGGCTGATCAGCGGCCACGCGATCGCGATTACCTGGGGTTACGCCGTCACCGCGCACACCAGCCCGGTCTCCGAGACCGCCGCGCTGCTCACCACCTACCCCGACGTCGCGATGGCGACCGCCGCCTGGTTCCTGCTGCTCGGCGTCGCCTTTGTGTCCGCCCGCGCGGTGCGCACGAGGGTTCGCTACGAGACCTGGTACTACCTGCACTTTTACACGTACCTGGCGATAGCGCTCGCGTTCAGCCACCAGTTCGCCGTAGGCGCCGCCTTCATCGACGATCTCGCTGCCCGGTTCTGGTGGTCGGCCCTGTACCTGCTCGTCGCCGCGGCGGTGGTGTGGTACCGGATCGTGGTGCCGGTCCGCGACTTCGCCCGCCACGGGTTCCGGGTGGCCGGCGTGCGGGCGGAGGCGCACGCAACCGTGTCGATCTACATCTCCGGCAGGCATCTGCGCGAGCTCTCCGCGGAACCAGGTCAGTTCTTCCGCTGGCGCTTCCTCACCCGGGACCTATGGTGGCAGTCGCACCCGTACTCGCTGTCGGCCGTCCCCAGCGACGACCTCATGCGCATCACGGTGCGGGACGTCGGCGACCCCAGCGCCGCGCTGGCCGGCCTCAAGCCGGGCACCCGGGTGCTCGCCGAGGGCCCGTTCGGCGCGTTCATCCCCGTGCGCACGAACCGGTCCGTCCTCCTGCTCGCCGGCGGGGTCGGCATCACACCGCTGCGCGCGATGTTCGCCGCGCTGTCCGGCAAGGTCACGCTGATCTACCGGGCGAGCACCTGGCAGGACGTCGTGTTCCAGGCCGAACTCGACGCGATCGCCTCCTCGCGCGGCTCATGCGTGCACTACGTCGTGGGCAGCAGGTCCGACTTCGGCGCCGACCCGCTGTCGGCGGCCGGGCTGCGCCAGCTCGTCCCCGGCGTGCACAAGATGGACGTCTACCTGTGCGGGCCGCCCGGCATGACCGGAACCGCCGTCGCGGCGCTGACCGAGGCCGGCGTGCCGCGCCGCCGCATACACTGCGAGTCTTTCGAGTTTTAGGGGAAAACATGCGACGGGCGATCCTCGCGGTCACGGCGACCGTGGCTGGTCTTGTCGCGCTGCTCTCTATTAAAACCCATTCAGCATCTTCCGAACGGTCGGTGGCGGCTCCCGCGGCCGCACCGTCGCTCCCGTCCGGGGAACGCGCGATCACCGGGAATGTCGCCGACACCGTCTATGGCCCCGTGCAGGTCCAGGTCGTCGTGAACGCGACCAGGATCGTCAAGGTGGACATCCTGGAGCAGCCATCGTCAACCGAGCATGACCTGCAGATCGGCCAGTTCGCGTTTCCTCAGCTGATAAACGAGACGCTTACCAGTCAAAGCGCCCGGATCGATACCGTTTCCGGCGCGACATACACCAGCGGCGGATATATTAAGTCGCTGCAGAGCGCACTGGATAATGGGGCATAGCGGGGATGAGCGTACTGTCTATTCCGGTTTTCTCGGCTCGGCTGCGCCATGCCGAACAGGTCATGGGAACCGTGATCTCCTTCGATGTTCCCGTTTCCGCGCGGGACGACGGGTCGCTGGATTCCGCGATCCGATGGCTGCACTGGGTGGACCGGGTCTTCTCCCCGTACCGTCCGGACAGCGACGTGTCCCTGCTCGCCAGCGCCGAGGTCACGGTCGGCGCCTGCGCACCGGAAGTCGCCGAGGTCCTGGCGGCCTGCGCGTTCGTCCGGGACCTGTCCGGCGGGTACTTCACGTCGGCGCCCGGCGGCCAGTTCGACCCGTCCGGGTACGTCAAGGGCTGGGCCGTCGAGCGGGCGGCGGCCCTGCTGTCCCAGGCCGGCTCGGCCAGCCACCTGGTCAACGGCGGAGGAGACGTCCAGTGCGCCGGCGGCCGTGGCACCCCTTCCCCCGCGCCCACGCCCACGCCCACGCCCACGCCCACGCCCACGCCCACGCAGTATAATACCGCGTATAATACTGAGCCCTGGCGCGTCGGGATCGCCGACCCGTTCCGCCCCGGCAGCCTCGCCCTGGTCGTCACGGCCCGCGACTCGGCCGTCGCCACCTCCGGCACCGCCGAACGCGGCGCGCACATCATCAACCCCGTCACCGGCCGCCCGGCCTCCGGCCTGGCGAGCATCACCGTGATCGGCCCCAGCCTGGCGCTCACCGACGCCTGCGCGACGGCAGCCTTCGCCATGGGCCCCGGCCTGGCCCGCGACTGGACCGAAGCCCTCGAGGACCATGAGGCCTTCGCGATCACCGCGACGGGCGACACGTGGCAGACCAGTGGCTTCGCGAGCCACATCGCCACCGACTAACCCACCTTTATCCCGCTATCCCGCCCCGACGGTCCCGCGATCACCGTTATCCCGCCACCGACGGCCCGCTGACCATCGCGGACTCCCGACGGAGCTGGGGCTGTGGGCCACACCCCCAGCTCTATCGGGGCTGTGGCCCACAGCCCCAATCCAAATTCGCGGGTGCTCCAGTGGCCCCCGCTCAAGCTCTTCCCAGCCGCCGCATCCATCCCAGCTGACCCGCGCCGCTCGGCGAACGTCTCCGCGGAATGAGGTCGGTGGCCCCCTGGCCTCAACTATTGAGGTCTGTGGCCCACAAACCTCAGACGAAATCGCCATCATGAATTTCCATGAGTGATAACAGCAAGAGGCGACTGCAGTGGAGGGGCGGTGCTGGGGCGAGGGGCAGGTGCTGGGGCGAGGGGCGATAGCGGCGGTGCTCGGCAAGTCGTGCCCCGCTCAGCCTGTTCCGGGCTGGGTGATCTCCTCGGGGGAGGGCGCCTGCGGTGACGGGCGGTCCCGGCGCAAGACGGTGAGCAGCTCGTCGTAGGGGCCAATCAGATAGGCCTCGTCGGCCGGGCGGAAGCGGGTATTCCGCCGGGGCGGGTGCTCCAGGACCGCCCGGTCCGCCGCGCGGCGGATCGCCAGCACACGGGTCCGCGCCGCCAGTTCGTCCATCCGCAGTCCGTGCAGGCCGCCGCCGGGCGTGACGGTCAGCCTGGCCACGAGCAGCGGCTCGTCGCCGGCGTAGAACGTGGACAGCACGTCGAGACCCAGTGCCGCGCCGACGAACCACGGCGCGGCGAGCGCCGCGGTCGACCGGACGTTGTGGAAGCCGAAAGTGCCATTCACCGAGTGGGCGAGCGTCGGATCGAAGATGCGCAGCACGACCGGCGTGGTCTCCCAGCGCGCCCCGAGCTGGTCGCGGACCGCCAGCCCGCTTTCGAGGTTGGCGAGGTCGTCGCTGGTCAGCACCGCGACGGCGGACGCGGTGGCCAGCCGTACCAACTGCAGCACCTCGGGCTGCGTCGCGTCGGCGATGACGACAGGGACGCCGAGCGCGCGCACCTGGCTGAGATGCCTGTTGTGCTCGTTCATCTCGACCACGACGACCTCGCTGCCGGCGGCGTGCAGCTCCTGCGCGACCCGAAGGCCTACCGTGCCCAGGCCGATGACCAGCACGTGGCCGCGCAGCCCGGTGATCTTCTGGCGGCCGAGCGACTCCTCGATCCGCCGGCTCACCAGGATGTTGGTGACCAGCGCGAAGAAGATGGTCACGAACAGCGCGCCCGTCAGCATGAGGAAGATCGCGAACACGATCAGCCACGGTGGCTCACCGCGGAATGTGTAGTCGCCATATCCCACGGTCGTCACCGTCTCTACGGTGAAGTAGAACGCGTTCAGCAGCGAGATGCGGTGGCCCGGACCGGCGTAGGTGTAGGTCAGGCGCAGCACGACCGAGGCGGTGACCAGCACCGCGAGCAGCGCGCCGAGCGCTACGGCCAGCCTGCGGTCGGCGGCCAGCACCAGCGAGACCGCGAGGTCACGCGCGTGGGCCGCCCTGCTGGCGCGGCGCGGCGTGTGCGGTGTCCCAGCCGCCACCGTCCGTTCGGGATGATCGGCGACAGCAGCGGCGCGGAGCTCAGCGGGGGTGCCGATCAGGGTCACTTCGTCCCCTGCCGCTACCCGGGTGTCGCGGCCGGGGCACACGGTCACGTCGCCGGCCGCGGGCACCACCGCCACCGGGGCGAGGGCGCCGTACAGTTCGCGGAGGCTGGCCGCCCGCGGCGCGATCGTGCGCGCCGCGAGGAACAGCTCACCGGACAGGGTGATCGGCTGCACGCCGCGGCGCAGGCAAGCCTCCACCACCGACGGCGCGGACAGGTCCGCGACGTCGAGGACCGAGACTCCGACCTGCCTGACCGCGCGGCCCACCGCGGGGTTGGTGAGCTGGGCGACGACACGCACGTCGGCGCGAAGCCTGCGGGCGAGCAGGGCCGTCTCGAGCGTGCGCAGGTCGTGGTGCTGCGCGCAGATCACCGCGATGGCGCCGGCCAGGCCCGCGCTCATCAGCGTGTCCTCGGCTCCCGTGCTGCCGGTGATCAGCGGCACGCCCCAGGCGTCAAGCATCCGGGCCAGCGGCGGATCGGGGGCGTCGTCGACGACCACGGCGGGAACGCCGGACAGGGTCAGCTGTTCGACGATCCGCAGGCCGACGCCCGGCAGACCGCAGACGATCACGTGCCCCCGCCAGTCCGAGTACGCAGCCCCCACCAGCCCAGTATTCCCCAGCCGGGTTTACCGGCATGTTAGACGGGTGTTTCGCGTACTCGCCGGCCGCTACTCGCCGACTTCGCCGTCGATGGCCTCACGAAGCAGGTCCGCGTGCCCGGCGTGCCTGGCCGTCTCCTCGATCAGGTGCAGCAGCACCCACCGCAGCGTGAACTGCCAGCCGTCGTCGCCTTTGACGGCCGACAGCTGGTCCAGGCTGTCCGCCTTCGCCGCAGCCTGGCGGCTGCGGCTGCAGGCGTCGCGGTAGCGCCGCCGCAGCTGCCCGGGTTCCATGCCGGCAGCGGTGCGGAACTCCCAGTCCGGGTCGGCGTCCCAGTCGACGCCCTGCCAGTCCTCGCGCTCCGCCATACCGAGGAACCGGACCTCCATCCAGGACTCCTCCACGAGCGCCAGATGGTAGAGAATGCCGGCCAGGGTGAGCGCGGAGGTCGGCAGCCGCTGCGCCATCTGCTCCCTGGTCAGCCCGTCGGTCTTGATCAGGATCGTCTCGCGCTGGTAATCGAGGTACTGGGCGAGCGCGTCGCGTTCGGCCGCCCGGGGATCAGGGTCCTGCCTCATGATCCGACATTAGTACTCGGCACCAGACACAGGGAGGTCACATGCCGATTCCCCGGCGAGTCGCGCAGTGGAACAAGGTCGGCCTGAACCGGGTCGTCAAGCACGTAGCGCCGTGGGCGCCGGGCCTCGGGCTCGTCGTGCACCGCGGCCGCCGGTCCGGCCGTGAGTACCAGACGCCGGTCAACGTGTTCCGCACCGCCGACGGCTACGTCATCGCCCTCAGCTATGGGGCGGAGAACACGGACTGGGTAAAGAACGTCCTGGCGGCAGGCGGCTGCGAGCTGCGCACCCGCGGCCGCGTGCTGCTCGTGGATTCGCCCCGCGTGTACCACGACGAAACGCGGCGGGCGATCCGCCCGGTCGAACGGCAAGCGCTGAAACTGCTCGGCGTGGCCGACTTCCTGTCACTGCGCACGGCAACCTGACGCGGCTGGCCTATGATTCCGAGGCATGGAGAACATCGCGGTAATCGGGGCCGGGCCGGTGGGCCGCGCGCTAGCGGCTGCCTGGGTTAAGGCTGGTCATCAGGTCGCCATCGGGAGCCGGAACCCCGAAACGGCGACGGCGGCGGTGGGCGCGGCGGTGACCGAGCCGCTCGCCGCGCTGGAGGAGGCGCAGGTCGTCGTCTACGCGATCCCGGGTGGCGCCATGGCGGACACGCTGGCGGCCCACACCGTGGCGCTCGAAGGCCGGATCGTGATCGACGCCACCAACAACATGGCCCCGGATCGCGGGACGCCGGAGCTGTCCGGCCTCCGCTACCTCCCGGACGGCGCGATCGGTTTCCGCGCGTTCAACTCGGTCGGCTGGGAGAACATGGCCGATCCCCAATTCGGCGGCGAGGTCGCCGACATGTTCTTCGCCGGGCCTGACGGCGCCGAGCGGGCGGTGGTAGGCGGGCTGATCAGGGACGTTGGGTTCCGGCCCGTCTACACGGGCGACAGCCCGGCCGCCTTCGCCGCCGTGGACTCGGTGGGGGGCCTGTGGTTCGCGCTCGCCTTCGGCCGCGGCCTGGGCAGGCGGCTGGCGTTCCGCGTCCTCACCGACAGCGGGGACGTCTGAGCCTGGCTCACACCAGCGGGGCCTGGCCGCCGTCATAGACGAGCAGGCCGTCCTCGCGCAGGCGCACGCCGGGGGAGGGGCGGTGGGGCTCCAGGCGGCCATCGTGCATGAGGTGCCTGACCTCGACGCCGCGGGCGATGGACACGAAGTCCGCGACCAGGCGGCGATGGCAGCGCCACCACACGCTCTCCGAGCACATCACCGCGACCTGGCGTTCGGCTGCCTCGGCGAGCACGCGGTCGATGGCGGCGAGGAAGTCCGCGGACCGCATGTAGCCGGCGTACCCGCGGAACATGTCCTCGCGCCACGCCACGTCGGGGGAGTCAGGGGCCGGCTTGCGGAAACCGCCGAGGCGTTTGTCCCAGCGGTAGGAGATCCCCGCGTCCGGGAGCCACTGCTCCATGGCGGCACGGGCGAACCGGGGATGGCGCCGGCTGCCCGGCGCTATCCGGATGTCCACGAGCGAGGCGACGGATGCCGCCTGCAGAGTCGCAACAGTACGTTCAGCAGAATCTGTACCGTGCCCGTAGGTGAGCAGCATCGCCCTGACAGTGTTACATGAAATTGCGGGTGTGCAAGGCGGAGAGTTCGGCCGCCTCGTCGCCGGGGAAGCCGATGTAGGCGAGCCGCCGGCGGCGGCCCTCGTCCATCTGGTCCTGCAGCTGGCGCACGGCCTGCCAGCCGCGGCCGATCGCCGTCGGCTCCCACGAGCCCGCCGCGAGCAGCACCAGGGCGTCGAAGACCTCGCTGTTCAGGCCCGCGGTGTCGAGCAGGGCGGCGTGCCGCCGCTCCACCGACTGCCGGAGCACCCCCAGGTAGGCCGGATCGGAGCGGGCCAGGTGCGCGGTATGCGACACGCCGAACGCCACGTGCCGCGCCTCGTCCCGCAGCGCGAGCCGGGTCACGTCCGCGGTCACCGGGTCCGGGGCGTGCTGGTGCAGGAAGCGGAGCAGGTCAAGGAAGGTCCCCTCGCCGAGCACCGAGAGCAGGAACGACGCTGTCGTGAAGTCCGGCTCGCGCAGGAGCGTCTGCAGCGACGCGCGCCCGCCCGCGCTTGAGGTGCCGAGCGGGCCGCCAGTCAGCAGGCCGCGGCGGGTGAACACCTCGACGTGGCGCGCCTCGTCGGCGGCCTGGGTGGCGAGCAGCTGCATGACCTCGCGGTAGTGCGGGTGCAGGCGGCCGAGCAGCCGTGCCGGGATGATGAGCGCCGCCTGCTCGTTCTCGACGAGGTAAGTCATGATCTGCACGACGGCGCGCTCTATCTCGGGCGGGACGCTGACCGGGGCGGACCAGTCGACGGCGGTCGCCGGATCCCACTGGCTGGCCGCCGCGGCGGCGTACAGTCGCGGGGCGATGTCGGCCCAGACGTGCTCGCGTTCGGTCCACTCGGCGTTCGAGCGGGGGCCCGCCGGACTCGACGAGGGCGCCGCGGGCGGCCAGCCCCCAGGCCGGGTCCGCGCTCGGGTCCGGCGGGCCGCTGGGGGCGCCTGGCCCGCCGGGCGCCGCGCCAGCGCTGCTCTTCCGCCGCACCCTTGATGATCACGTCGCGGTTTTCGCCGGCGAGGCGGTGGCCGTGCTCGCGGCACCAGACAGCGAGGTGAATGGCGAGCGCCGGGTGGCGCCCGGTGACCGTCAGCTCGTCGCCGGGGTTCAGCGCGGCGAGCGCGCGGGTGATCAGCAGGTGGCCGCCCTGATCGAGCCCGAGGCTGTCAAGGTCGATAGCCGGCCGCAACGATCTCGCCTTCGGCGCTGTAGAAGCCGGCTTCGTCGACCGCCCGCTCGAGCTGCGCGTAGCCCTCGAGACGCGGCGGGCGCCATTCCTTCAGGCCTTCCAGGTCGAGCAGCGGGCGCAGGTCCGCGTCGCTGTAGTCCATGCCGCGCAGCAGGGCGCCGAAACGGCCGACGGTTTCGGCGTCCGCGGACGGCCCGGCGGTCATCGTGCAGTGGTCGTACGGCGGGGTTTGCGCGAGGACCCGCACCGAGCCGGACGGCATGACGCCCTCGCGGGCGAACAGCAGCAGGTTGGAGTCGATCATGCAGGCGGCGTCCGCCCGGCCGGCCGGGTCGGGGGCGAACAGGGCGCGGGCCGCCTCGCGCTCGCCGCCGATGTGGTCGCCGTGCAGGCCCACGCCGATGTCGAAGCGGCGGATCCGCACATCGCCGGCGCCGGGGTCGTGGCTGGTGCCGGCGCTGGGGTCGTGGCTGGTGCCGGCGCCGGGGCGCAGGCCGGCGGCGCGCAGCAGCGACAGCGGCAGCAGCGTGGCCTGCGGTGAGTCGATGGCACCGGTGGCGACGAGGCGGCCGCTAAGGTCGGCGAGCGACCGCGCGGGCGAATCGGCGCGCACCACCACCAGCGACCGCAGGTCGCAGTCGGTATCCCGCATCGTGACCGGTGTCAGGGCCTTCCCGCGGGCGGCGGCGAGCCTGCGGGCGCGTACCCAGGCGAGCGGCGAGTTCCACGCCAGGTCGATGCGTCCGGCCACGAGGTCCTCGGCCTGGCGTTCGTAGTTGGAGTACAGAACGAAGTCGAAGTCGAGGTCCTGTCCGCGCAGCCACGTCCGGAAGCCGTCCCAGATCGTGACGACCTTGGGGTCATAGGCGACCGCGCCAAGCAGCAACCCGCTCATGTCACGTCTCCGAGGAGCGGCAGGCCGCACAGCGCGCGGCCGATGAAGTCGTAAAGCGCGTCCGTCGTCGGCGCCATCACCCGCGCCGCCCGGGAGTCACGGAACAGCCGCTCCACGGGGGACTCCTTGCGGAACGCCGCGCCGCCGCCGGCCCGGAGCGCCAGGTCCGCGGCGTCCGCGGCCGCTTCCCCAGCCGCCGCCTTGACCTCGAGAACGAGCAGCTGGGCATCGCCGCGGCCCTGCTCAACGGCGGTGAGGGTCTCCTCGATCAGCCCCCAGGTGCGGTCCGCCTCGATGCGCAGCCGCGCTAGCTGAGCACGCGGCTGGGCTTGCTGGGCGAGCGACTGGCCGAGGTGCTTGAGCTGGGTGCGCTGGAGATGCTCCGCTGTCTCCTCGGCGAGCCGGCGCATGAGGCCGGCGCTCATCGACGCGCTGCAGATCAGGAACACCGGGAGCACGGCCATCAGCGCCAGGTCCAGTCCCGCGCCGTCCTGTCCGAGCATCGCGGTGCGGGGCACCGGGAGGTGTTCGGCGGACATGGGGGCGGACGCGTTGCCGCGCAGGCCGAGACCGTCGAAGGCGCCCGCGACCGACAGGCCGTCGGCGCCGGCCGGGACCAGCCATAGCGTCATCGGCCCGCCGACCGCGAGCGGGCGGCTTGACCACACATAACTGTCGGCGTACCCGGCCGACGTCACCCAGCTCTTGCTCGCGTCCAACAAGACCGTCTCGCCGTCGCCGGCCGCGGCGGCCGTGCTCAGCGGCGCCCAGAAGTGGCTGCGGGATCCGGACTCGGAGAACGCGAGCGTGGATAGGTGACGTCCGGCCGCGATGTCGGCCAGCGCGATGGCCGCGATGTCGGCCGGCATGCCGGCCTCGCCGGCCGCGGCAGCCGTCGCTGCCAGTGCGGCGGCCGCGGCATAGTGCATCGTCACGATCATCGCGGTGGACCCGCAGACCGCTCCGAGCTCGCGCACGACCTGCGCGGCCTCCCGCAGGCCAGCCCCGCCGCCGCCCAGGCCGGCGGGGACGGTCAGCCCGAGGATGCCCGCCTCGGCAAGCGCGTCGACCTGCTTGCGGGGAAAGCTGCCGTGCGCGTCGACCTCGGCGGCGCCGGGCTCGACGACGTCCGCGATGACGCGGGCGAGGGTGTCTCCGTAGGGTTTCTGACCTGGTCCTTGAGCTGATCCCAGCGAAGACACTGCACCTCCTGTTTGCACCACGCTGCTGCCGGGCCGCTGCTACCTCCGCGTGCCATAATCACGCTAAAGCCCCGGGCGGTGTAGTACGTAACCGCACAGGATTGCCGACCGGGAATTGTGCCGTAGCAGCCGC
Organism: uncultured Actinomycetota bacterium; assembly: GCA_963771985.1. GTDB lineage: Bacteria > Actinomycetota > Actinomycetes > Streptosporangiales > Streptosporangiaceae > Trebonia. Next base: position 505,917 of record CAVYVO010000003.1, read on the forward strand.
TGGCGGCGGCCGGGCCGCTCCGCGGGCGCGGCGCGACCCATGCTGGTGCGCCGATTGCGCAATCGGGCCCGGAAGAGCAACGTTCCGGAACAAGGTGATTGTTCGGCGTGTCCCTGGGCCGTGATGCGGTTTACCCGCCCTTCGCGGCCAGCCGCCGTGTAGAGATGTCCGGGATGCGGCTTTCGCGCGCAGGGCGCGGCACGGCCGGCCAGTTCCCCGCGCGCGGCGCAGCGCCCCGCCCGGGGGACACCGGGGGCAGACCGGGCGGTGGCTGTCTGTTCGCCATCATGGTGGATCGAAGGGCACACCAGAGGGTGCCTTTCGATCCGCCATGATGCGTGAGCCTGCCCGGAGGGCCGTTCATGGCACGCGCGTGCCCGTCTGCTGCGCGTGCCGCGGGGGCATGGCGGCGGGGAGCGGGGACTTCCCGTAACGGGAGATAAGGGGGTGGAACGGGCAGCCTCGCGCTACGCCGCAAACTCAGCTTGTTCCGGTGTGTTGCCAAGAGCGTGCCGATTGCGCAATCGGCACATCGGCATCCTGGCTGCGAGCCTAGGCGCGGACCTCCTCCGTCACACAGGCCACAGTGGCGCCCCGCGAGTCCCAAGAGCACCCGCTCTGGGCTGGCGGTCGAAGATCTCCTGAGGCGCCGAAACTTACACCCCCGCGCGGCCGCCCCTTGCGACGGTTGCGCAGGTCACCGGGGGCGAGACGAGGCAGCTGGGAGCCGGCGGGCTTCCGGCCGCGTGATGCCGCGGTTACGGTTCCGGCACCATCGCCAGCGGTCCCGGAGCGCCGTCATGTATTTCACCGCACCACCCCGTCACCCCCGCAGGCCCGCGGTCACAGCGACCGCAGGAAAAGCAGACACCCGCGAGAAAGCGGACACCCGCGAGAAAACAGCCGCCCGCGAAAAAGCAGCCGCCCGCGGAAAAGCAGCCGCCCGCGGAAGGGCCGCCACCGTCGGAAGGGCCGCCGTCCCGCTGCTGATCGCCGCCGCGCTGCTGGCCGTCGCCGCGCTGCTGGCCGCGGTGCCCGCGGTCCCCGCCCGCGCGCAGGCGCTGCCGGACACGCCGGGATACAGCCTTCCGCTCGCGCTCCAGGAATCGCTGTACTTCTACGATGCGCAGAAATCCGGGCCGTCCCGCACCGACGACGACCAGCCGCTGTCCTGGCGCGGCGACGACGCGCCGAGCGACAGCTGCGTCCCGCTGCAGCCGATGAGCGGCAACGTCGGCACGAACCTCTCGGCGTCGTTCATCGCCGCGAACAAGTCCGTCCTCGACCCGGGCGACACCGGGTGCCTGAACCTGTCCGGCGGGTTCCACGACGCCGGCGACACGGTGAAGTTCGGGCTGCCGCAGACATACGCGGCGTCAGTGCTCGGCTGGGGCATGTACGAGTTCCCGCAAGGCTATACGGCCACGGGCACCTGGGACCACGCCATGGACGAGATGAAGTGGTTCACCGACTACTTCCTGCGGTCGACCTTCCTGAACTCCGCCGGGCAGGTCGTGGCGTTCGCCTACCAGGTCGGGTCGGGGTCGGTGGACCATTCCTACTGGGGGCCGTCGGAGCTGGAGAGCTCCGCGCAGTACCCGCGGCCCGCCTGGCTGGCCACCGCGCAGACGCCGGCCGCCGACCAGACCGCCAGCGCGGCGGCCGCTCTCGCGGTGATGTCGATCCTGACCGCGAGCAGCGACGCGAGCTATTCGGCCCAGTGCCTGAAGTACGCCGAGGCGCTGTACAGTTTCTCGCTGGCCAACCCGGGGATCGGCTACTCCGGCGGGTTCTACAACTCCAGCGGCTACGTGGACAAGGAGGCATGGGCGGCGGTCTGGCTGTACCTGGCGACCAGCCAGTGGAGCTACATCAACCAGATCGTCTCGGTCGACTCGAGCGGCGACTACACGGGCTTCCTGAGCGCCGTCGCGGCGAACACCACCGACAGCTGGCAGAACACCTGGGTGATGAACTGGGACACCCGGTGGGGCGGGGTGTTCTCGCTGCTCGACCCGATCGTGGCTGGCAACGCGAACGTGCCGGCCGCCGTCCAGGCGTTCGTGCACTACGTGGACAAATGGCAGGTCCAGTACTGGTCGCACGTCCCGCACGACAACGCGTCGGACACGAACTTCATCGCGACCACCCCCGCCGGGTTCTCCTACCTGACCTCCTGGGGTTCGGCCAGGTACAACACCGCGGCGCAGCTCGAGGCGCTCGTGTACCGGAAGAACTTCCCGTCCGATCCGGAGAGCACCGAGTTCACCAACTGGGCCATGGGCCAGATGAACTACCTGATGGGCGACAACCCGGCCAAGTGGTCCTACATCGTCGGCTTCGGCTCGACGACACCGCTGGTGGGCGCCGAGGTGGGCGGCAGCGCGACCGCCGCCTCGCATCCGCACCAGGGAAACGCCCAGGGGTCGCTGGACAACAGCCAGACCGATCCGCTGACCGACAAGCACATCCTGTGGGGCGCGCTGGTCGGCGGCCCCTCCTCGACCGACCAGCCGGACGATGTGACCACCGACTTCGTGCTCAACGAGGTCGCCGTGGACTACAACGCCGCGTTCGTCGGCGCCCTGGCCGGACTGTGGCAGTACTACGGCCAGAGCCAGCCGATGACCTCGTTCGCGCCGCCCGCCGAGAGCCAGGGGAACTGCGCGGAATACCAGCAGACCTGCATGGCCCCGTACTATGCGACCGCCACCTTGAACCAGGACAGCGACCAGTCGACGCAGCTCACCGTGAACATCAACAACTACGCCGACGAGCCGCCCCACCTGCAGACCGGCATGAGCGTCCGCGTGTACTTCGACATAAGCTCGCTGTACGCCGCGGGCCAGACCATCAGCGCGGTCTCCACGCCCGTGTACTACGACGCGGCGGACCAGATCGACGGCAACCCCACGGCGATCAGCGCGCCCGTCCAGTGGGGCGGCTCGTCGAGTTGCGTGTACTACGTGACCATCAACTGGGGCAGCGACGGCATCGGGCTACCGCCCTCCCGGGCCTTCGAGTTCGCCTTCGTGGCCGCCCTCGGCCCCGGCTACAAGTACTACTGGAGCTCCGCGGCCTCGCCCTTCATGACCGGCCTCGCGGCCGGCACCTACGCCTCCGCGCCGGATCCGTATCTCCCCGTCTACGTGAACGGGACCCTGGTCTACGGGCAAACGCCGTCGACCACAGCCGACGACAGCTGCTGAGAGGCCGCCGCGCCGCCGCACACGTTTTTGTGTGATGTTCGTACGCCATAGGTGTACGGGCATCACACAATCTTTGGTCGCGGGGTCGCGGGGTCGCGGGGTCGCGGGGTCGCGGGGTCGCGGGGTCGCGGGGTCGCGGGGTCGCGGGGTCGCGGGGTCGCGGGCTACCGGCGCCGGGCCACCGGCAAGCCCGCTAGAACCAAACCCGCTAGAACCAAACCCGCTAGAACACGGGATCCGCGCGGACGTGCTCGAAGATCAGTGACGTCTCGGTGTAGGCCACGTCGGCGTTCGAGCTGAGGTCCTCGACGAAGTCCCGCAGGCCGGCGGTGGACGCCGCGGCCACGTGCAGCAGGAAGTCGTCCTTGCCGGCGAGGAAGAACACGTTCAGGACCTCCGGCAGCCGGGCGACGCCCCGCACGAAGGTCCTGATGTGGCCGCGGGCGTCGGACTGCAGGCGCACCGCGATCATCGCCTGCAGCGGGCGGCCGAGCGCCGCCGGGTCCACGTCGGCGTGGTAGCCGCGGATCACCCCGCGCTCGCGCAGCGCCCGGACCCGCCCCAGGCACGTCGACGGGGCGATCCCGGCCCGCTGCGCCAGCGTGTTGTTCGGAATCCGCGCGTCGCGGGCGAGCTCGAGCACGATCCGGCGGTCCGTCTCGTCGAGCTCAGGCCGAACACCCTTCGGCCGCGCGTCCCCGCCAGCCAGCCGGTTCGAATTTACTGAAGACACAAGTCAACTATATAGAATAATCTTCACGAATCTAGGCTTAATTCCGACGATCATGCATCATAGGGGGATAGCCAGCGTCGGCGAAAGGCAGCCAGTCATGAAGGTCGGCATCCCCCGCGAGGTCAAGAACCACGAGTACCGCGTCGCGATCACGCCGGCCGGCGTGCACGAGCTGGCCGCCCACGGCCACGAGGTCTACGTGGAGAAGGACGCGGGCGCCGGCTCGGAGTTCGGCGACGACGCCTACGTCGCGGCCGGCGCGACGATCATCCCCGACCCCGACGAGGTCTGGGGCACCGCCGACCTGGTGCTCAAGGTCAAGGAGCCCATCGCGGAGGAGTACCACCGGATGCGCCCGGGCCAGGTGCTCTTCACGTACCTGCACCTGGCCGCCGACAAGGGCTGCACCGACGCCCTGCTGGCGAACAAGGTCACCGCCGTCGCGTACGAGACCGTCCAGCTCGCCGACGGCTCCCTCCCGCTGCTCGCCCCGATGTCCGAGGTCGCCGGCCGCCTCGCCGCGCAGGTCGGCGCCTACCACCTGATGCGCCAGGGCGGCGGCAACGGGGTGCTGATGGGCGGCGTGCCGGGCGCCTACGCGGCCAAGGTCGTCGTCATCGGCGCCGGCGTCTCCGGCCAGAACGCGGCGGCGATCGCCGCGGGCATGGGCGCCAACGTCCTGGTCCTCGACAAGAACATCGCCCGGCTGCGCCTGCTCGACGCCATCTACCAGGGCCGGATCCAGACCGTCGCGTCCAACGCCTATGAGGTCGAGCGCGCGGCCGGTGACGCCGACCTGGTCATCGGGGCGGTGCTCGTGCCCGGCGCGAAGGCCCCCAAGATCATCAGCAACGATCTCGTCAAGCGGATGAAGCCGGGCTCGGTGCTCGTGGACATCGCCATCGACCAGGGCGGCTGCTTCGAGGACTCCCGCCCCACGACGCACGCCGAGCCGACCTACCGCGTCCACAACTCGGTGTTCTACTGCGTCGCGAACATGCCCGGCGCGGTTCCGCACACCTCCACGTACGCGCTGACCAACGTCACGCTGCCCTACGCCGTCGAGCTCGCCGACCGCGGCTGGCGCGCCGCCCTCACGGCCGACGCGGCCCTGGCCCGCGGCCTGAACACGCACGCCGGCCAGCTGACGAACGCCCCGGTGGCGCAGGCGCACGGCTACGAAGCCGTCTGTCTCGCCGACGTTCTCTCCTGAAAAACCCATCATCCCGAACGGAAGCGGCTGACTCCGCCACCCGGCCCGAGTCTGCCCCCAGGTGCTTCCGCCCGCGCGCGTCGCCCAGCCCACCCCGCATGAGCGACGCGCGCGGCCGGGAGGACGCGGACCGGAAGGCCGCCCAACAAAAAGGGACACGGCCTTCCGGTCCGCGTATGCTGACCCCGTTATTGTCGGTATGCCCGATCGCTGGAGCGCGCATGACGGGGACCGCCTGGATGAAACCAGGACCGGAAGAGGACTGGTCGGAGCCGGCCGACCTGCGAACGGATCGTCCCCACCCCGCCCGGGTGTATGACTACCTGCTCGGCGGCAAGGACAATTTCGCGGCCGACCGGGCGGCGGCGGAGGATGCCTTGCGGGCGAACCCCGACGGGCGGGTCTCGCCCCGCGAGAACCGGGCCTTCTTGCGGCGAGTCGTTCATTACCTGGCAGCCGAAGCGGGCATCCGGCAATTCCTCGATATCGGCACCGGCCTGCCAACTTCCCCCAACGTGCACGAGGTGGCACAGGCCGCCATTCCGGATGCGCGGATCGTCTATGCCGACAATGACCCGATCGTGCTCGCCCACGCGCGGGCCCTCCTCACCAGCAGCGCCGAGGGGAAGACCGCGTACGTCGACGCTGACCTGCGCGACCCGGACAGCATCCTGGCTTCTGCCGTGCTGCGCGACACCTTCGATCTCACCCAGCCGGTCGCCCTGCTGCTCATCGCGATCATGCACTTCGTGCCCGATCAGGACGGGCCGTACGACATCGCCAGCCGTCTGCTCGGCGCGCTGCCGCCCGGCAGCTACCTGGCGCTGTCGCACCTCACCGGGGACTTCGACCCGGAGGCGTGGGAAGGCGTGGCCGAGGTTTACGCCAAGAACGGCATGGTCATGAGGGTACGGCCATTGCCGGAGATCGAGCGGTTCTTCGACGGGCTCGAGCCGATCGAGCCTGGCGTCGTGCTGCTCCCGCGCTGGCGGCCCGACCCCGGCGACGAGCGGGAAAACCCGCCATCCGACGCGGCGGTCTCGGTCTACGGAGGGCTTGCCCGCAAGCGTTAGCGCTGCTCCCGCTTCGCCTTCGTCCCGGCGCCGCCTGCTGAACCTCTGGAGGGGGATGATTCCGCGCTTCCGCCGACAAATCCGATAAATTCGATATATTTAGTAGGAATGGATGGGAAACTCTCCGGGGAAGGAAATAAGCGGCCGGGAACGCGCAATGTGCCGTAGACAACCCTCTTGCGAGGTCTTTTTATCATATTTGTTGATTCACGATCGTTCCCTTCGCGAGGCCGGGGCCTTTGATGGATCTTGTGCTATCACTCGTCACGATCATGCTTCTTTTTGTTGTTGGTCTTGCTCTTCTGGGCGCGTTGCGAGAGGTCAGCATCCTGCAGGGAAAGATCTCCGCGCTCCAGGATCTGCTCCTGAAACCGCCGGAGCCCAAGTTCTTCGACGGCATGCTTCCCGCGCGCGGAGGCGGAACTGCGTGCCGCCCCTGTTGGCGGGAACACGCAGAGTTTCTTCCTGATCTTCGTCCGGCAAGCGTGCTCCGGATGTGCTCAGCTGCTCGAAGAACTCAAGGACGCGCTCAAGGCGGATCGCCTCGATCCCGAGCGGCTGGTCTGCGTCATCGCGGGAGCGGTCGGCGGCCTTGACGCCCGCCTCCGGGACAGCGGGTTCCGCGTCATGATCGACCAGAACAGGATGCTGGCAGATATTACAGTCGCTGTTTCACGCTGAGTGTTTAATTGCCGCTTGTTCCGTGAGCGCCTGGTACGCCGATGATGTAACGGTGCGTAACGAGAACGGGCGGCTGTTGCGGACGATGCGGACGCGCAACGCGGGGCGGCCGTGGCTCGTTCCTGGATTTTGTGAGGAAACAAGAAGCCGCCACGGCCGCAGTGGCCAGCATAGAAGATGCCGCGGAGTGCGGGGAAAGAGCAGACGGGCTGGTCAGTGGCCTGCTGGGCCGGGTAATGCGGCAGCGGCGCAGTGCCGCGGCGGCGCTGGATTACATCCGGGCGCTGGCGCGGGAGACGCGGGCGAACTGCTGGGAGCTGGCGCAGAAGGCCGGGCATGAGGGGCCATACCGGATGCAGGCCCTGCTCGGCCGCTATAAGTGGTCGTGGGAGGAGCTCCGCGGCCTGCTGCCGGGACTGGCGCAGGAGGTTCTGCGCGACGACCCGGACGACCTGATCGGGCCGGGCCTGGCGTTCGACGAGACCGCTGACCTGCGGAAAGGGAAGTCCACCGCGTGCGCCTCCCCGCAGCACGCCGGGGTGACCGGGAAGGTGGAGAACTGCGTGACCTGGGTGTTCGCCGCCCTGGTCACCGCGTCCGGGCAGGCGTGGATCGATTTCGATGTGTACATGCCCGAGTGCTGGGCGAAGGACCCGCAGCGGCGGGCAGCAGCCCGCATACCGGGGAAGCTGGCGTTCGCCACGAAGCCGGAACTGGCCATCGCGCAAGCAGAACGCCTGATGGCAGCCGGGGTCCGCGCCCTGTGGGCCGCCGCCGACGAAGTGTACGGCCGGTCCGGGGAGTTCCGGGCCGCGCTCCGGGCGCTGTCGCTGGCCTACGTCGTCATCATCCCCTGCGACTACAAGGTCACCGTCGCAAAAGATAAGGCCATCCGGGCTGACGAGGCCATAGCCGGCGCGGTGTTCGAGCGCCGGTCCTGCGGGAACGGGACGAAAGGCCCCCGCTACGGCGACTGGGCCCTCATCGCCACCGCGGACCCGCGGGAGTTCCTGCTGATCCGCCGCTTCCCGGACCGGGACAAGAACCAGTACGCCTTCTACCTCTGCTGGGCACCGGAAGGCCGGCCCGCGACCATGACCTACTTCATCACCATCGCAGGCCGCCGCTGGCCAGTCGAAACCACTTTCAGGACAGGAAAGGACACCCTCGGCTGGGATCAGTCCCAGGCCCGCACCTGGGACGCGATCAACAGGCACACCGCCCTGACCGCCCTCGCCCAGCTCAGGACCGCCGCCATCCAGGCCGCCCTCGCCGGCGCTGCCGCCCTTCCCGAAGCCGCGCCCGCCGGCCAGAACGCCGTCAGCGAGCCCGCCGTCAACGCCGCGGACCTGCAGATCTACACCGGCACCGCGCCGCTGCCCGCCCGCGGAGGCCAGCCATGCCCGCCCGGCATCCCCCCGATCGGGCTGTCCGCCCCCGAGACCGCCCGCATCGACCGCCTCGCCCGCGACTGGAAAGCCGGCCTCATCAGCCCCGCCCGCCTCGCCTTCTGCCTCCGCTGGTCAGCATGGCGGCGCCGCCACCAGGCCCGCGCCCGCTGGCATCACTACAGCACCCGGCTGGCAGCCCTCGCCACCTGAGCCACGACGACCGGAAGGAGGTGACACCACGTAACCGTCACGCCCCGCCAATGAGCCACGCTGAGCTGCAGCGCGGTCACAGACCGAAAAACAGCAACTGTAATACAGAGGCATGCCAGGTTAAGCAGACTCCCACAATCCTCCATCTAGACGAAACTCTCAAGGTGCTCGATGCCGTAGTCGGAGGCGATATAGGATGGATCTATTCTCGCTGCCAAGAACCCGCACTTCCGCGGGATCACCCCAACGATCATCAGGGTCGGCCGAAAGCAATCGTACGACCCTTGAACTGATCAACGCGCCCATGGCGTCCGACCGCAAATTCGCGCGGCCCGACGGTATCCGCTCCATAGGCAAGTTCGAAATCACACGGCGGACTCTCGTATCACGAGCGGTGCAGATCGGGGTCGGTGTGGCGGCCCTCACCGGCGGAGTCGTGGGATTCACTCCCACCGCGGAAGCCGTCAGCTGCATACCGGGAAGCTCGCACAGAGTTACCTGCTCTCAGGCGTGCGTCGGGGCGTGCACCACGGCTGAGTCTGAGTGCGTGTACAAGATCGCGGGATACACGGGATACAAGTACCCGTTCATCTGCTTCTGCTACAACTACTGCTCTCCCGCCAGGGCGGTATGCACGTGTAACACAACCGGCGGTTACGGAACAGGTACGAGCTGCTGTAAATACTGCTAACATTAGCAAAGCGAAGAAAGTCACCCAAATCTCGCCAAGGGAGATTCCGATGGCCGACCGAGTGCATTGGCAAGGTTATACCGCGAAAGACGCCCCCGAGGCGCTGCGAAAGAGGGCTGCTGGCGCACGGGCTAAGGCAATAGCCACAATAGAAATTATTATCTACGATACGCAGCCCGGGCAGTCGGAGGTCACCCTCTCCGTCGCTCCCACGGGCGCGTTCGCTGCCTACCACCGGGGCGGCAGCGCGCAGGCGGCGGTGTCGGACGCGATCTACAAGGTCGCCATACGGGAATTGCACAACGGTCTCGACGTGCTCGCCCAGTCCTAGCACGAGCCGCTGCGCGTCCTTATCGGGCAACGATGACGATCCTTGCTTTGGTGCTCCGCGTCCTGCTCATCGGCGTTTTTCTCTGGGCGGCCTGGGCAAAGGCGGCTGGCTTCCGAGATTTCTCGTCATATCTAAGCGTGCCATTCGGCCGTTATGGCAGATACGTCGCGTGGACCACAATCGGGACAGAAGCCCTGATCGCGCTAACAGGAATAGTGCCCGCTTTCCTGGACTGGTGGCCGTACCTCACAGCCGCTGTCCTGATCGCTTTCACTGGGTTCTATGCGATCCGCCTGAATCTTTCCGACGAAACCTCATGTGCGTGCTGGGGCTCAGGTGCCGCCAAGCGCGGCCTGTCCGAGCAGAGCCGCATCCTGGCCCCAGCGTGGGTAGGTATCCGCAACCTGACACTGGCGCTCGCTGCACTCTTGTCCGCCCGGCCCGTGGCCGGAGCGAATCAGCAGGCGATCTGGTCGCAAGACCTGGCTATCGCCGCCAGCACTGTCGTGGTGCTCGCCATTGGCCTCGCTACCTCGGTCATCCGCGTGCGGAACAGCGTCGGCCGGGACTGGGCGGACCTGTACGCTCCGCGCTGGAGCTACCTCTCGAAGGGGACATGCCGGGTGACTGGAGCGGCGCACGATCACGGTCCCGGGGAGTTCGCGGGCGCCAGCCAAAGCGAGGCGTGACACGAGGCCATATGATGATGCTCCTAGCGACGTTCTTGACGAGCCATTTCGGTGAATGGCGCCAGAGTTGGCACGGGATGCCCCGCCGCGCGCAGGTTGGGAGTGACCCGGCAGCGGATGTTAGCGAAGCGAATGAAGGAATCCTAGCCGCTATTGACTTCGATAGCGGGAAAGTACTGCATTCGGTGACTCTCAATACGCCCGCCGGATTCGCCGTCGGCGGCGACTGTATATACGTCGCCAGCATGTACGCGAATCGGATACTGCAATTGCGGAGAGATTTCGGGGTGGCGGATAGCTTCGCCACCCGGCTAATGAATGACCTGCACGGTGTCGTTGCCGTCGGCAACGGTCTTCTGGTGGCTTCTAGCGGCACAGACTCGATTATAGAAATCGATTACTCGGGTGCCCAGAAATGGTCGTGGCTCGCAACCGAGCACGGCTACAGGGATAGTCCATCTGGGCATAGGGTCCGGGTCAGAAGAGATCACGACTACAGGTCATCTCAAATTTCCACCATTGCTCAGGCCACCCACTGCAACAGCGTATTCCCATGCCGCCTTGACGGCCGGGAGGTGGTGCTCGTCACGCTGTTCCACCAAGGACAGCTCATCTCCGTAGAGAAGGAGTCCGGGCGTAGTTCGGTACTTGTCCGCGGAATGCGCAATCCGCATTCAATCAGGAAGGCTAACGGCGGGTGGATAGTATCTGACTCCCGGTCTAATGCCGTAATCATGCTTTCCGAGGACTTCTGGATTGACGCAATAATTGAGAGTGATTTTAACTGGGTTCAAGACGCCATTGCGCTTGACGACGGAATCCTGATAGCCGACGCGAATAACAGCCGGATCGTGCTCTGGGACCTGAAGGGCGGTCGGATCTCCCACCAGGTCAGTTACCCGGAGGAGTGGAAGATCTACCAGGTAGAGGTCGCGCCGGCGCGCTGGGAAGAAGCCGTGCAGAGCTCTGCCGAAGCTTTCTCGCATGTGGAACCGCGATCCCCCGATTCCTCCAGAAGCAGATTATGACCGGAATAACCATAGCCCTATGGGCCGTGCTAGGCGCACAGTTCGTCCTCCTGCTGGCAATTATCAGGCGACTCGGCGGGCTGACTGAGATAATACAGGTTCATCGTGAACGCGCCGGGCTGGACCAGCTGCTGGGAACCCGGCTTCCGCCGCTTAGGTCCCGGCTAGCTAACGGTGTGCCTGGCGGCGGCCAGGCCCGCAGACTCGGGTTTGCCGAGGGAACCCTGGTGGTATTCGCCGCGCCGCGTTGCGTAGCGAGTCGCCGGCTTTTGAGGGGACTGCAGGGGCGGCTCAGGTCTATCCGCGAAGCAGGCTTTCCCGTTGTGGTGGCCATCCCAGCCGGGCCGGGTGAAGTCACCCGGATCCTCCAGGAATTTGACCTCAGCGATTTCGTCATCGAGGTAGCGGACAGGCATTTCCTGCGAAGGGTGTCCGATGCGATTCCCTTCGCTATTTCTCTCGGGCCTGACGGCGTGGTCGACCATATTGGAAGTATGGACAGTGACGCCGCCGTCTACAGGTTCGGCGAGGCGTGCGGTTCCCCGGCTATCCGGGACTGGCTGAGGAGCGGCCCTGAATCGCCTTAGTGCAAGCGGACGGGGAGCGACTCCAGGCCATGGATGAGGCTGCTGGGGCGCCAGCGGAGCTCCCCGGCCGGAACCGCCAGCGACAGGTCCGGGAACCGCGCCAGCAGCGCGCCGAACCCTACCTCGCCCTCCAGCCGGGCAAGCGGCGCTCCCAGGCAGTAGTGGATCCCGTGGCCGAACGCCAGGTGGCCGCCCGCGTCCCGCCCTACGTCGAGCGCGTCCGGCGAGTCGAACCGGGCCGGGTCGCGGTTCGCCGACGACGTCACGCACAGCACCCACTCCCGCGCCGGGATCGTGACCCCGCCGATCTCCACCGGCTCGACCGTGAACCGCTCGGTCGCGTGGTTCAGCGGGTTCACGTACCGCAGCAGCTCCTCCACGGCGCCGGGCAGCAGTGACGGGTCGGCGCGCAGGCGCGCCAGCTCCGGAGGATTGGTCAGCAGCGCGAGCGCGCCGCTGGCGATCAGGTTCGTGGTGGTCTCGTGCCCGGCGATCAGCAGCAGGAACAGCATGGCGATGAGCTCCCGCTCATCGAGGGAGTCGCCGGCGTCCCGCGCCGCGATCAGCGCGGACAGCAGGTCGTCGGCGGGCGCCTGCCGCTTGGCGGCCACCAGGTCCGTGAAGTAGCGGTACATCGCGAGCCCCGTGGCGTGGAAGTCCTCCTGCGTGCCCACGGACGACACGACCGCGTGCGACCAGGCCTGGAACGTTTCCTGGTCGGACGCGGGAATCCCGAGCAGCTCGCAGATCACCGTGATCGGCAGCGGGAACGCGAACGCCTCGATCAGGTCCGCCTCGTCCCGGCCGGCCATCGCGTCGAGCAGCGACGCCGTGATCGCCTCGACACGCGGCCGCAGCCCGGCGACCCGCCGCGCGGTGAACGCCTTGCTCACGAGCTTGCGCAGCCGGGTGTGGTCCGGCGGGTCCAGGTTGAGCAGGTGCACGGTGAGGTAGGCGGTCACCGGGTCGGGCGACCAGTCCGGCGGCTGCAGCTTGCCCGCCCAGTCCTTGCACAGGCGCGGGTCGGTGAGCGCGGCCCGCACGTCGGCGTATCTCGTGACCAGCCAGGTCCTGCCGCCGTCCGGCATCCGCACCTGGGTGACCGGTCCCTCCTCCCGCATCCGCGCGAAGACGCGCATCGGGTCCTGGAAGTAGGACGGGCCGAGCTCCGTTACCTGTACCGCCGATTCCGCCATGAACGCCAGCTTAAGATATAACGTGTTACGTCTCAAGGTGAAGGCCACGGTCCGTTCGGACATAAGGAAAAGTTCAGCCGGCCGCGGCGGGCGGGCGGGCGGCGCCCAGCCGGCGGCTACAGTTACATGCGTGGCCGACCCGTCCCGTTACCGACCCGCCCCGGGGGAGATCCCGGAGGAGCCAGGTGTGTACCGGTTCCGCGATGAGCGGGGGCGGGTCATCTACGTCGGGAAGGCCAAGTCGCTGCGGCAGCGGCTGAACCAGTACTTCGCCGACTTCACCGCCCTGCACCCGCGCACCCAGGCGATGCTCACCACGGCGGCCAAGGTCGACTGGACGGTCACGGCGACCGAGGTCGAGGCCCTGCAGCTGGAGTACTCCTGGATCAAGGAGTTCGACCCCCGGTTCAACGTCAAGTACCGGGACGACAAGAGCTACCCCTACCTCGCGGTCACCATGGACGAGACCTACCCCCGGGTCATGGTGATGCGCGGCGCCAAGCGGAAGGGCACGCGGTACTTCGGCCCCTACAGCCATGCCTGGGCGATCAGGGAGACGGTCGACACGCTGCTGCGCGTCTTCCCGGTGCGGACCTGCTCGGGCGGCGTGTTCAAGCGGGCCGGCCAGATCGGCCGGCCGTGTCTGCTCGGCTACATCGGCAAGTGCAGCGCGCCGTGCGTGCAGCGGGTAACAGCGGCCGAGCACCGGGAGCTCGCCGAGGACTTCTGCGACTTCATGTCCGGGCAGACGGCCCGCTTCATCAAGAGGCTGGCCGCGGAGATGAAAGCGGCCTCCGACGCCGAGGAGTACGAGCGGGCCGCGCGCCTGCGCGATGACATCAAGGCCCTCGAGCGGGCCCTGGAGAAGCAGGCCGTGGTCCTCGGCGACGGCACCGACTGCGACGTGATCGCTCTCGCCGAAGACCCGCTCGAGGCCGCCGTCCAGGTCTTCTACGTGCGCGGCGGGCGGATCCGCGGCCAGCGCGGCTGGGTCCTGGAGAAGGTCGAGGACGTCACCACCGGCGGGCTCGTCGAGCACTTCCTCGGCCAGTTCTACGGCGAGGGCATGGCGGCCGAGACCGAGGTCAACTCCGGCATCCCGCGCGAGGTGCTCGTCCCGGAGCTGCCGCCCGAGCCCGACTCGATGACGCAGTGGCTGAGCGAGCGGCGCGGCGGGCCGGTGCAGCTGCGGGTGCCGCAGCGGGGCGACAAGAAGGCCCTCGCCGAGACCGTGGCGCGCAACGCCAAGGAGGCCCTAGCGCTGCACAAGACGCGGCGGGCGTCGGACCTGACCACGCGCAGCCAGGCGCTGCACGAGATCCAGGAGGCGCTGAACCTGCCCGACGCGCCGCTGCGCATGGAGTGCTACGACGTCTCCAACCTGCAGGGCACGCACGTGGTCGCGTCGATGGTCGTCTTCGAGGACGGCCTGGCCCGCAAGAGCGAGTACCGCCGGTTCTCCATCAAGGGCTTCGACGGCTCCGACGACATCTCCGCGATCCGCGAGGTGATCACCCGCCGGTTCCGCCGTTACCTGGCCGAGCGGGAGGAGACCGGCGAGCTGGACATGCTCGGCGACCCGGAGGCGAGGGAAGAGCAGAACCACTTTTCCTCCGAACGGGTGGTGGCGGCTGCCCAGCGCAAGTTCGCTTACCCTCCGAACCTGGTCGTCGTGGACGGCGGCGCCGGCCAGGTGGCGGCCGCCGCCGGGGCCCTGGCCGACCTGGGCATCGACGACGTGGCGGTCTGCGGCCTGGCCAAGCGGCTGGAAGAGGTGTGGCTGCCGGGGGAGGAGTACCCGGTCATCCTGTCCCGCAGCAGCGAGGGACTGTACCTCCTGCAGCGGGTGCGGGATGAGGCGCACCGGTTCGCGATCACCTATCACAGGCAGAAGCGCGGTAAGGCGGCGACGACGTCCGCGCTGGACGGCATCCCGGGCCTGGGGCCGGCCCGGCGGGCGGCGCTGCTGAAGAAGTTCGGGTCGGTGAAGGCGATCTCCGCGGCGTCGCCCGACGAGATCGCCGCGGTACAGGGCATCGGTCCGCGGCTCGCGGGGACGATCGCCGGCACACTACGGGGCCATTCCAAGGGACAGTCATGACTGCTGAAGGCAGCGGGGAGCGCGCCGGGCACGGCGCGCCCGACATCGTCATCATCACCGGCATGTCCGGCGCGGGCCGGTCCACCGCGGCCAGGTCGCTGGAGGACCTCGGCTGGTACGTGGTGGACAACCTGCCGCCGGCGCTGCTGCCCACTATGCTCGACCTCGCGGACCGCGCGTCGCTGGCCGGCCTCGCCGCGATCGTCGACGTGCGGTCGCGGGCGCTGCCCACGGACCTGAAGACGGCCATCTCCTCCCTGGCCACGCGCGGTGTCTCCCCGCAGGTGGTGTTCCTCGAGGCGTCCGACTCCGTGCTGGTGCAGCGGTTCGAGAACGTGCGGCGGCCGCACCCGATGCAGGGCGCGGGCACGATCGTCGACGGGATCGCGGCCGAGCGGGAGCTGCTGCGCGAGGTGCGCGGCGACTCCGACATCGTGCTGGACACCTCGTCGCTGAACGTCCACGAGCTGCGCGCCCGGATGCACGCCTACTTCGGCGGGGACTCGGTGACGGGGCTGCGGCTGAACATCGTGTCGTTCGGCTACAAGTACGGGCTGCCGGTGGACGCGGACCTGGTCGCCGACTGCCGGTTCCTGCCGAACCCGCACTGGGTGCCCGGGCTGCGGCCGTTTACCGGGCTCGACGCCCCCGTGCGCGACTACGTGCTCGGCCAGTCCGCCGCCGCGTCGTTCCTCGACGCCTACGTCAAGGTGCTCGAGGTGTCGCTGGCCGGTTTCGAAAGGGAAGGCAAGAGATACGTGACGCTCGCGGTCGGCTGCACCGGCGGCAAGCACCGCTCGGTCGCGATCGCGCAGCAGCTCGCCGCGCGCCTGCCCGGCCGCGACGTCACCGTGTCACACCGTGACCTGGGGCGGGAGTGATCCGTTGTCTCTGCCATCCCCCGGGGGGACGACCCCCCGTACCCCCCGTGGCCCCCGAGTCGTCGCCCTGGGCGGCGGGCACGGGCTCGCGGCGTCGCTGTCCGCCCTGCGCAGGGTGACGGACGACGTCACGGCCATCGTCACCGTGGCGGACGACGGCGGGTCGTCCGGGCGGCTGCGCAAGGAGTTCGGGGTGCTGCCGCCGGGGGACCTGCGGAAAGCGCTCGCCGCCCTGTGCGGCGATGACGAGTGGGGAACGACCTGGTCGCGGGTGGTGCAGCACCGGTTCGGCGGCTCCGGCGACCTCGCCGGCCACTCGCTGGGCAACCTGCTGATCGCGGGGCTGTGGGACCTGCTCGGCGACCCGGTCGCCGGCCTGGACTGGGTGGGGCGGCTGCTGCAGGTGACCGGCCGGGTGCTGCCGATGGCCGCCGTGCCGCTGGAGATCGTCGCCGCCGTGGAGGGCGTCGACCCTTCGCTGCCGCATGCGGTCTCGGTCGTGCGCGGCCAGGCCGCCGTCGCGGTGACGCCCGGGCGCGTCCGGTCGATCTCGCTGGTGCCGAAGAACCCGCCGGCCGTGCCCGAGGCGGTCGAGGCGGTGCTATCCGCGGACTGGATCGTGTTCGGGCCGGGCTCGTGGTTCACCAGCGTGCTGCCGCACTTGCTGGTGCCGTCCCTGCGCCGGGCGCTGGCCGCCGCCGGGGCGCGCCGGCTCGTGGCGCTGAACCTGGTGCCGCAGCCGGGGGAGACCGAGGGATTTTCCCCGCACCGGCATCTGGAAGTTCTCGCCGACCACGCGCCATCATTGTCTTTTGACGTGGTGCTGGCCGACAGGTCGGCTGTCTCCGGGGCGGAAAGCGAACTCGAGAAGGCCGCGGGACTGCTGCACGCGTCCCTGGTGTTGTCCGACGTGGCCGCGGCGGACGGCTGCAGGCACGACCCGGGACGGCTCGCTTGCGCCTACCGGCAGGTCTTCGGGGAGCATTGACTAGGCAGATGGGGGTCTGTTGATGGCGATGACTGGCGTGGTGAAGGACGAGCTCAGCCGCGTGCCGTGCGTGAAGCCGTGCTGCCGCAAGACCGAGGTGTCCACGCTGCTGCGGTTCGCGGGCGGGCTTAACCTGACCGCGGGGCGGATCGTGATCGAGGCCGAGCTCGACACCGCCGCGGTGGCCAGGCGGCTGCGCGCCAGCATCGCCGAGGTGTTCGGCCACACGTCCGAGCTGCTCGTCCTCGCCCCGGGCGGGCTGCGCAAGGGCAACAGGTACGTGGTGCGGGTGTCTCGCGGAGGCGACAGCCTGGCGCGGCAGGCGGGGCTGCTCGACAGCTTCGGGCGGCCGGTCCGCGGGCTGCCCCGCCAGGTGGTGTCGGGCGGCAGCTGCGACTGCGAGGCCGCCTGGCGCGGCGCGTTCCTCGTGCACGGGTCGCTGACCGAGCCCGGCCGGTCGATGGCCTTCGAGATCACCTGCCCGGGCTCGGAGGCCGCGCTGGCGCTGGTCGGCGCCGCGCGGCGGCTGAAGATCTCCGCCAAGGCCCGCGAGGTCCGCGGCGTGGACCGGGTGGTGATCCGCGACGGCGAGGCGATCGCGGCGATGCTTACCCGGCTGGGGGCGCATGATTCGGTGCTGGCGTGGGAGGAGCGGCGGATGCGCCGTGAGGTCCGCGCCACCGCCAACCGGCTGGCCAACTTCGACGACGCGAACCTGCGCCGGTCCGCCCGCGCGGCCGTCGCGGCCGGCGCCCGGGTGGAGCGCGCGCTGGAGATCCTCGGCTCGGAAGCCCCTGAGCACCTCACGATGGCCGGCCGCCTGCGGATCGCGCACCGGCAGGCGTCCCTGGAAGAGCTCGGCCAGCTCGCCGACCCGCCGCTGACCAAGGACGCGATCGCGGGCCGCATCCGCCGCCTGCTGGCGATGGCCGACCGCCGTGCCCACGACCTGGGCCTGCCCAATACGGAAGCCTGCCTCACCGTCGACATGCTCCCGTAGGGATACTGGGGGAGTGCGCTACCTCAACGTTGACACCGCCACGAAGATCTCCAAAATCGGCCTGGGCACCTGGCAGTTCGGGTCCAGGGAGTGGGGATACGGCAAGCCGTACGCCGAACAGGAGGCGCAGGCCATCGTGCGCCGCGCGATCGAGCTCGGCGTCACGCTCTTCGACACCGCTGAGATCTACGGGTTCGGCCGCAGCGAGCGGATCCTCGGCCAGGCGATCGCGGGGCACCGCGACGAGGTGTTCCTCGCGACGAAGATCCTGCCGATCGCGCCGCTGCCGCCGATCGTCGAGCAGCGGGCCGTCGCCAGCGCGGACCGCCTGGGCGTCAGCCGTCTGGACCTGTACCAGGTCCACCAGCCGAATCCCTTCGTCAGGGACTCCGTCATCATGCGCGGCATGCGGCCGCTGCAGCGGATCGGCCTCGTCGGCGAGGTCGGCGTCAGCAACTACTCGCTGAACCGCTGGAAGGCGGCCGAGGACGCGCTCGGCAGCCGGGTCCTCAGCAACCAGGTGAGCTACAGCCTGGTGGCGCACGAGCCGACGGACGACCTCATCCCCTACGCGGAGCGCAGCGGCCGCGTGGTGATCGCCTACAGCCCGCTGGCGCAGGGCTTCCTGTCCGGGCGGTATGACGCGTTCGAACCTCCCGGCCAACCGGATCCGGGCGGCCAGCGCGCTCTTCCTGCCGGAGAACATGGCGCGGGCCGCCGGGCTGTTCCGCGTGCTGCGCGAGGTCGCCGAGGCGCACGACGCCACTCCCGCGCAGACGGCGCTCGCCTGGGCGATCAGAAGCCCGGCCGTCACGGCCATCCCCGGCGCGTCCAGCGTCGCGCAGCTGGAGAGCAACGCGGCCGCCGCGGAGATCGACCTGACCGACGACGAGTGGCGGGCACTGCGGGACGCGGCCGCCCAGTTCCGTCCGGCTACCGGGCCCGCCGCGCTGCCCCGGCTGGTCCGCGCCCGGCTCGGCCGCTGACGTACGCGAGGAATGCGGCGGCGAGGGCGAGCGCCGAGACCGTTGTCAGGCCCGCGGGCAGGCCCGCCGAGGCGGCCAGGAACCCGATCGCGGGCGGCCCGAACAAGAAGCCGGCGTAGCCGAGGGTGGAGGCGAGCGCGACCCCGTTCGGCCCGGCGAGCAGGCCGGCCCGCGTCATGGCGGCCGGGAACATGTTGGCGACGCCGAGGCCGGTCAGCGCGAAGCCGGCCAGCGCGACGGGCAGATTGGGTGCCAGCGCCGCGGCCAGCATGCCCGCGCACGCGGTGAGCCCCCCGCCCACGAGCACCCGGGTCTGCCCGAGGCGCGCGAGCAGCCAGCTGCCGCCCAGCCGCCCGCAGGCCTCGGCCAGCGCGAACGCGGCGTAACCCGCGGCGGCGAGCCCGGCCCCCGCGCCGAGATCCTCCCGCAGGTGCAGCGCCCCCCAGTCGCCGATGGCGCCTTCACCGTACGCCGAGCAGAGCGCGATCAGCCCGAACAGCACCACGACCCGCCACACGTGCTCGCCGGCGCCGGGCCGCGCCGGTGCCACGGCCGGCTCCGCGGCGGCGGGCGGCGGTGCCGTGGCTGGTGCCGCCGACGGTTCCGCGTGCGCGGGCGGGACCCGGTACCGCAGCACCGTCCGTCCGCAGACAGCCGTCACCGCCAGCCCGGCCAGCGCCACCAGCGCCAGGTGGGGCAGCGGGGTCAGGTGCGGCGCGAGCAGGCCGCCGAGGGCCGCCCCGGCGAGCCCGCCGAAGCTCCACGCCGCGTGAAAGGACGGCATCACCGGGCGGTCCAGCGCGGCGACCAGGTTGACGGCGAGGCTGTTCATCGAGACGTTCAAGGCCCCGTACCCGATGCCGAACACCACGAGTCCCAGCCCGAGCCCCAGCGCCGACCGGGCGAGCGGGGGAAGCAGCAGCGCACAGGACAGCAGCGCGCCCGCCGCGACGATCACCCGGCCGCTGCCGAACCGGCGGCACAGCGCCCCGGAGATCGTCATGGTGGCGACGGCCCCGCCGGACGCGCCGAGCAGAGCCAGGCCCAGGGCGGCCGGCGACGCGTGCGTCGCCGCCTTGATCGCGGGGATCCGCACCGCCCAGCTGGCGAAGATGAACCCATCGACAGCGAAGAATGCAGTGGCGGCGACCCGGAGCCGGGTCATATCGTTTCGCGAGGTAGCGGGGACGACTGTTTTGTTTAGCAACTGCACAAAATCTAGGATAGGGGGATGACAAGATGCGGACAACAACTGGCTGGGGATGACCGCTGAGCGCGGCAGCGGCCTGGCCGGCACCGCGCTCACGCTGATCCACACCGGGCAGGCGCCCACGCGATCCGCGCTCACCGCGGCCCTGGGCGTCACCCGGGCGACGGCCGGGGCCGTCGCCGCCGAGCTTCGCGACCTGGGGCTGATCCAGGTAGACGCGGGCCCGCACGGCGGCGCCCACGGCCGCCCGTCACACCGGCTGCTGATCGACCCCGGCGGCCCCGTGACGCTCGCCGCCCAGGTATACCCGGACGCCTACGCGGTCGCGCTCGTCGGCCTCGGCGGCCAGATCGTCGCCAGGGCCGGCTGCCCCGCGGACATGCGCGGCGACCCGGCACGGGCCCTGGCACCGGTCGCGGCGGCCGCGGCGGACCTGCTGCGAAGCTCCGGCCGGGCGTGCGCCGGCGCGGCCTTCGCACTGCCCACCGCCATCGCCGAACCCGAAGGCTCGGCGGTCAGCGCCCTCTACCTCGGCTGGCCGACCGGCACCAAGGTCCGCGACATCGCCTCCGCACTGCTGGCCGAGCAGGGGATCGACGTCCCCTGCCGGGCGGTCAACGACGTCAACGCCGCCGCGCTCGCGGAGCACCGGCACGGCGCGGGCCGGGGCGCGGACTACCTGCTGGTCGTCTCCGCCGAGCACCGCGGCGTCGGCGGCGCGCTCATCCTGCACGGCGCCCTCTACCGCGGCAGCACCGGACTGTCCATGGAGGCCGGGCACGTCAGCGTCGATCCCAGCGGCCTCCCATGCCCCTGCGGCAACCGCGGCTGCCTCAGCGTGGAGACCGACGCCGAACGCTTCATGGACCTGGCGGGCCGCGCGCCGCGGCCGGACAGCGCCGTCTACGATCAGGCCACGGCGATCCTCAGCGCCGAGTACGCCGCCGACCCGCGGGTGCGGGAAGCGGCCGCCGTCCTCGTCCAGCGGCTCGGCCTCGGCCTGGCCGGCCTGATCAACGTGGTCAACCCCGACCGCGTGCTGCTCGGCGGCCTGCACAAGTACCTGCTGGAAGCGGCCCCGGACCAGCTGCGCGAGGCCGTCGCGCTGCGCAGCCCGTGGGGCCGCGGCGCTGGCGTCCCCATCCATCCCTGCGCTCTCGGCCAGGGTGGCCTGATCGGCGCCGCCGAGCTGGCCTGGCAGCCGGTACTCGACGACCCCACCGTCCTCGCCCCGGTGACGCGTCGCCGGGCTTGAACCCGGACAGTGTCCCGTCCATGACATAAGGTGATATGGCTGGACGATGGATACTCGAAGCAGACGTGCCCGACGGCGTCGTCGCGTTCGCCGCCGACGAACTGCCCGGCCAGCTGACCGGGCTGCGGGATACGGTAAGGGACGCCGGGGTCGGCTACCTCGGGGTCATCGCCGGCGAGCGAGACGGCCGGGCCGCCGTGGTCGTGCTCGCGATCGCGGCCGCCGCGATGGAGTTCCCGGCGGGGACCGACCCGGTGCGCTTGCTGGCCGCGACGCTGCGGCGTGAGTACCCGGAGGCCATCGTGGAGGAGTTCGCCATCGCGTCCGGCACCGGAGTGGGGATGCGGAGGTGGGAGAGGCGCCACCTTCCGTTCGGGATAACTGGTTGTGATCGTGCCGGAGTGACGCAGGCGCTCGTCCCGTTCGCGGACGCCGGGCTGATCGGCGCGGTCACCGGGCTCTGTTTCGATGCCGAGGACCTGGACATGACGACGGTGCTCACGGCCGCGGTCGCGCACCGCATGCGGGCGGTCCCCGGATGATCGAGCTGGTCTTCGAGACGCACGCGACCACCGAGGACAACGAGGCCGGGCGGGCGACGGGATGGCTTCCCGGGCGGCTGTCCGCGGCGGGCCGGGCGCAGGCCCGGGAGCTCGGTCGGCGGCGGGCCGCGGACGGGATCGCCGCGGTGTTCTGCTCTGACCTGGCGCGGGCGGCCGAGACCGCCCAGATCGCCTTCGGCGACACCGGCATCCCCGTGCTGTATGACTGGCGGCTGCGCGAGTGCGACTACGGCGCGCGGAACGGGATGCCGGCCGCCGAGATGCACGCGCGGCGCCGCGAGCACCTCGATGTCCCGTACCCGGGCGGGGAGAGCTGGCGGCAGGCCGTGGCGCGGGTGGGACGGTTCCTCGGTGACCTGCCGCTTCGCTGGGACGGGCGGCGGATCGTGGTGATCGGGCACGTCGCCACGCGGTGGGGGCTCGACCAGTTCGTCCGCGGCGTCCGGCTCGAGGACCTCGCGGCGGAGGAGTTCGGATGGCGGCCCGGGTGGGAGTACCGGCTTGACGCCTAGTAATGCTAGGCATAGGGTTCCTTGGCATGAACAGGGAACGGCTGAAAGGGCACCTGGATCTCCTGCTGCTTTCCGTGCTCGCCGCGGGTCCGGCCCACGGCTACGCGATCATCACGTCGCTGCGCGCGCGCAGTGACGGCACGTTCGACCTGCCGGAAGGCACGATCTACCCGGCGCTGCACCGGCTCGAGGACGCCGGCCTGCTGGCCAGCTCGTGGGCGGACGCCGAGGGGCGGCGGCGCCGGGTCTACGCGCTGACCGGCAAGGGCGAGGCCGCGCTCGCCGCCGAGCGGACCGAGTGGAAGCGGTTCGCCGGCGGCGTGCAGGCCGTGCTGGGGTGGTCGGCGCGCGGCGAACGCCGGCCCGGCGAGCAGCGCGCGGGCTGTCCCGGCCTTCCGGCGGGCCAGCGTAACCGATCGCCCGCCTGGGAAGGACGCAATCGGATCCCCGATGCCATGGCCCGGCGGGCCGAGAAGGAGGAAGCCATGTCAGCAGCTGGAGAAGGCGACATGCTGGGCTTCGCGCGTGACATCAAGCCCCTGTTCCGGACGAAGGACCGCGACTCGATGCTTTCTGCCTTTGACCTGTTCGATTACTCCGACGTCGCGCGCCATGCCGACGCCATCGCCGGCGCCCTGCGAAGCGGGAAGATGCCGTGCGACGGCGCGTGGCCCGCGTCCCAGGTAGACACGCTCCAGCGCTGGATTGACCAGGGCAAGCCCGCCTAGCCCGGCGTTCTCGATACCCCGACCAGCAGATGATGGCCTGCATGCCGTTGGCGAAGGGCCATCCAGCTGCTGGAGCTGTGCGGCACCTACGGCTACGGTGGTGGCTGTGCGCGGTGTGCCGTGGTGGGGCGTGGTCTCGTCGGCCGCGGCCCCGGTGCTGATGGTCAGCGGGTGGACGGTTGCCGCCGGGCTGCAGCCGCGCTCGTTCGACCCGGTTGCCCAGCCAGTCAGCGCGCTGGCCGCGCTGGGCGCTGCCGACCGGTGGGTGATGACGCTGACTTTTGTGGTGGTTGGCGCCTGCGACCTGGTCACCGGGCTGGCGCTGCGGCCGGCCCGGGCGCCGGGACGGCTGATCCTGATGGCCGGGGCCGTAGCGGGCGTGCTGGTAGCGGCGAACCCGGAGCATCCCGGGAGCAGCTTTCCGCTGCCGCACATGATCTGGGCAGCGGCCGGGTGCGCCGCGCTGGTGGCCTGGCCGGCGGGGGCCTGGCGGCGGGGGCGCTCGGTACCGTGGGGCTTGCGGCCGGCGGTATCGGCCGCTGCGGTGGCGGTGTTGCTGGCCCTGCTGGCCTGGTTCGGCGCGGAGCTGATCACCGGGGCCGGGCAGGCCGGCCTGGCCGAGCGCATCTTCGGCGCCGCGCAGGCGCTGTGGCCGCTGGCGGTGGTTGCGTCCTGTCGCCGTGCCGCCAGGACGGGCACCGGGCCCATCGTGTTCCGAGGTGTCCCGCCAGTGATCGCCAAACGGCTGTCCGGTGCCCGGACGCAATAGCAGGAGACCCAGATGTCCGCCTACCCCGTTCTGATGCACACCGCTCTCGACGCCACCGACTGCCGCGGTCTCGCGGAGTTCTACCGGCAATTCCTCGGTCTGCGGTACCGCCCCGGCGATGAGGTCCCCGCCGACGGCAGCGGCGATGACCCGGACTGGCTGGTCCTGCTCGACCCGGCGGGACACCGCGTGTTCGCTTTCCAGCGGGTCCCGGCCCTCGCGCGACCGACCTGGCCCGCGCACGATATACCGAAGCAGATGCATCACGACTTCCGCGTCCCCAGCATCGGGGAACTGCAGCGCCAGCGGCAGCGCGCCGAGGAACTCGGGGCCACCCTGCTGTACGACCGCACTGACAACGACGCTGAGCCGTTGTATGTGCTCGCCGATCCCGCCGGACATCCCTTCTGCCTTCTCGTCGGTTTCGAGTGAGCCGGGGACAGCTTCCCCGCGGTGATATTCGCCGTAGATCCTTGCTGGCCCGCCACTGTAGCCTCATCTCAGCAGCGGTGCAGGTCACGGTGGAGGAGGAAGCGTGTTCGCACGCCAGCAGGCCATGGCCCACCCTGACAAGCCGGCCATCATCATGGCCTCGTCAGGAGAAACTGTCACCTTCGGCGAGTACGAGGCCCGCAGCAACCGGGTAGCGCACCTGTTGCGGGATGCCGGACTGCGGCGGGGAGACCATATCGCGGTCTTCATCGAGAACAGCTCTCAGCTGCTTGAAATCGAGGGAGGCGCCGAACGGACCGGCCTGTACTACTCCTTGATCAATACCTACCTCGGCGTCGGCGAGGTGGCCTACGTCGTGGCCAACTCGCAGGCAAAAGTGCTGTTCAGCTCGGCCGCCAGGCGAGAGGTGGCCGAGGCCGCCGCCGCGAAGTGCCCCGGTCTTGACCGCATGCTGATGACCGGCCCGGGCCCCCTGCCCGCCGGCTGGGAACCCTATGACGCGGTGGTCGCCAGGTACCCCGCTGCCCCGGTACCCGGCGAGTCGCTCGGCGCGGCCATGCTGTACTCATCGGGCACGACCGGCCAGCCCAAGGGCGTCCTGCGCGATCTGCCGGAGGGCGGCCCCGACGAGCCGCTGCCGGTGATGGAGTTCGTGCGGGCCATGTTCGGGTTCCGCGAGGGCATGACCTACCTCAGCCCGGCACCGCTGTATCACTCGGCGCCCCAGGCGAGCGTGGCGGCAGCACTGCGCCTTGGGTGCACGACTATCGTGATGGAGCATTTCGATCCCGAGCAGTGGCTGGCTCTTGTCGAGCGCTACCGGGTGACCCACTGCCAGATGGTGCCGGTGATGTTCAGCCGGCTGCTCCGCCTCCCTGGCGAAGTGCGGGCACGATACGACACCTCATCGCTGGAGTGCATCGTCCATGCGGCCGCACCGTGCCCCGTCCCTGTCAAGCAGGCAATGATCGACTGGCTCGGCCCCATCATCACCGAGTACTACGGGGCGACGGAGGCCAACGGCTTCACGTTCTGCACCACCGCCGAATGGCTCGCATATCCCGGCACTGTCGGCCGTCCCATCCTCGGAGAACTGTTCATCATGGACGGCGAGGGCGGGGAGTGCCCGGCCGGGACTGACGGGACTATCTGGTTCCGCGGCGCGACCGCGTTCGAGTACTTCCAGGATCCGGTGAAAACCGCCGAAAGCCGCTCCAGCGACGGTGCGGCCAGCGCTGTCGGGGATATCGGCCACGTCGACGAGGACGGGTACCTGTATCTGACCGACCGGAAGAGTTACATGATCATCTCCGGCGGGGTCAACATCTATCCGCAGGAAACCGAGAACATCCTGTCCGCTCATCCAGCCGTCCAGGACGTGGCGGTCATCGGCGTCCCGAACGACGATCTCGGCGAGGAGGTCAAGGCGGTGGTACAGCTCGCTGACCCAGCCGCTGCCGGGTCCCAGCTCGCACAGGACCTGATCGCCTACTGCAGGGACAGGCTCGCCCACTTCAAGTGCCCGCGGACCGTCGACTTCGTGCCCGAGCTCCCCCGGTCGGAGACGGGGAAGCTATACAAGCGCATTCTGCGAGATGCCTACTGGGCCGGTCATCAGTCCTCGATCGTTTGACGCGCTCCCCGCCCTGAAGGGGCGGGGATTCAGCCCGTGCCGCTTCATCCGGCACTTCTGCGGCTTCCCGTTTCACCGGCTGGTGCCAGCGTTGCCGCTGGTCTTACCTGGCCTCCGCGGGCGGTTAGCGCCTCCCTGCGTCCCAGGGCGGCTATGTTCTTCGCGGCGTTCACGTCCCGGTCGTGGACGGTCCCGCACGCCTGGCATTCCCATTCGCGGATGTGAAGCGGCTTAGGTCCGTCCTTGACTCCGCACGCGCTGCACATCTGGCTAGTCGGCTCGAACCTGCCGATGCGCCGGAACTCCCGGCCGTGCAGCCTCGCCTTGTATTCGAGCATGCCGGTGAACGCGGACCAGCCCGCGTCGTGGACCGACTTCGCCATGCGTGTGCGGGCGAGTCCTTTCACCGCGAGGTCTTCCACGGTCACCGCTTGGTTGTCGCGGATGATCTGCGTGGAGAGCTTGTGGTGGAAGTCCCGGCGCGCGTCCTTGACCCGTGCATGCGCCCGCGCGACTCGCGCGCGGGCCTTCTCCCTGTTCGCGCTGCCTTTCTGCTTGCGGGACAGGTCCCGCTGCGCCTTCTTGAGCTTCTTCTCCGCGCGCCGCAGGAAACGCGGCGCGGTGACCTTCGTGCCGTCGTCAATGACCGCGAAGTGGCCGAGTCCGAGGTCGATGCCGCATTCCCGGCCTGTCGCGGGCAGCGGTTCGCGGCTGGTCTCGACTACGAAGGAGGCGAAGAACCGCCCCGCCGCGTCCCTGATCACCGTGACCGAGGCCGGTGCCGCCGGGAGGGCGCGAGACCAGCGCACGGACACGTCCCCGACCTTCGGCAGCCTGAGCCTTCCGTTGTCCAGCACCCGGAACCGCGCGTTGGCCGTGAACCTGATCGCCTGACGTGAGTCTTTCCGTGACCGGAACCGGGGCGGCGCGATCCGCGCGCCTTTGCGTTTCCCGGTGACCGACGCGAAGAAATTCCGGTAGGCCGCGTTCAGGTCGGCTAGCGCCTGCTGCAAGACGACCGACGACACTTCGCTGAGCCACGCCCGCTCGGGCGTGTCCTTGGACGCGGTGAGCCGCGCGGACATCGCCGCGTCCGTGATGTACGGCTCTCCCGCCGCATATGCCGCCTGGCGTGCGGCGAGCGCGTCGTTGAACACCACCCGCGCGCACCCGAACGCCCGCGCGAGCGCTTCACGCTGCGCGGGGTCCGGGTACAGGCGATAGGAGTAACGAAGCAGCACGCGTCCAGGATGACAGGCGCCACCGACAAAACAGGAAGGGACCGACTTCGCCGGGCCCGTCAGCGCACCGCCATTTCGGTCCTGTGGCGGCACATCGAGCAGCAGAGACCGGCCCGCCTGACTGCGGGCTGAGGTCCGGCCGCTTTCACCACCGGCCTGAAAGCCGGCGCACTAGCGGCCGACTTGGTAGCGGCAACCATGCTGGCAGGTCACGGTCGGGGCGGACGTAGGATCGCGGCGTGATCACTGGAATGCACGCAATCGTGTTCTCCCCGCAAGCCGAGAAGGTCCGTGCGTTCTTCGCCGACGTCCTCGGCATGCCGTCGGCGGACGCGGGAGGAGGCTGGCTTATCTTCGCCCTGCCCCCGGCCGAGCTCGCGGTTCATCCGGCGGACGGTGCGAGCCGTCATGAGCTTTACCTGATGTGCGACGACATCCGGGCCACCCTCGCCGAGTTGAGGGGCAAGGGAGCTGAAGTGGCACGGGATGTCTCCGATCAGGGCTGGGGGCTGCTTGCGGCAATCCGCCTGCCCGACGGCTCGGAGTTCCCCGTTTACGAGCCCCGGCACCCATCGCCTCCCCGGCACTGAATGGGCGTTCGGGGAGCACCGCTGTCTCGGGTGCTCTGTGGTCGTCAGTAGCGGCGGCGGCCGGGTTCCAGCCCGGTAAGGCGCAGCAGGAGCAGCAGCACCCACGCGCCGATGATCGACCCGATGAGGCCGACGGTGTGGAAGCTGTGCACGCTGAGCGAGTGGTACTGGATCAGGTTCTGCAGGAACCCGCCCACGAAAGAGCCGGCGATACCGAGCACGATGGTGCCGAGGATGCCGAGCGGGTCACGGCCGGGCATGAGCAGGCGCGCGATCGCGCCGACGATGAACCCGACGATCAGCAGCACGATGATGAAGGCGACCATACCGGTAAGACTCCCTTCTGGCAAAGTCACGATATGTCGTGTTGGAAGCGAGCGCAAACGCCGTGGCAGGTGACGAGCTAGCTGCCCGGATTCCACGGCAGCCGGTAGGCGCGGTAGGTGGCCACGCCGTCGGGGAGCTTGGCGTTGAACAGCAGCTTTCCTGACGGGCTGAACTCGGAGAAGTACGACAGCCCGCCCCAGCTGACGAACAGGTCGCCGTTCTTGGTCGTCTGCGCGTTGCCGGTCGCGCCCGCCGTCAGGCCCTCCGGCTGGTTCACGGACTTGATCAGCGTCGCCGTGCCGGTGGCCAGGTCCAGGCTGATCGTGACCGCGCGGCTGGCGGGGTACAGGGCCGACCGCCCGTCGGACTCGTCGTCGAAAACCGTGTACACGTTGCCGCCGAGCGCCTCGGGGTCGTGCTGGAACGCGAAGATCTCCCCGGCGCTGTCCAGTTTCTGGCCGGGCGCGGCCTTGACGGCGAACGTGCTGTGCTTGCCGCCGAGCTGCCACATCATCGCCCCGGTGCGGAGGTTCACCTTGTAGATGGTCCAGGTGAAGCGCGAGCTGATCAGCAAGTTGCCGTCGGTGTCGAGGTGGACGGCGTTGATGTGAAACCAGTCCCATGGCTGGCCCGGCTGCGGCATCGGCGCGTGGCTGTCGCCGTAGGGCACGTGGCCGGCGCTCACCCACTGGAACAGCAGCTTGCCGGTCTTGATGTCGATCTCCTGCACGACGCCGTCCACCACCGGCTGGTGCGCGGACAGGCCGAGCGAGGTCAGGTTGGCGGTGCCGATCGTGTCAGCGAGGATCAGCGCGGTGTTCCACGGCGTGATCAGGAACTCGTGGAAGTCGGGTATATACCCGTTCGCCGGCCTGACGGTGGCGATCTGCTGGTAGCGGTCGTTGTAGATAACGTCCTCGCCGCCGTTGCCGCCGCCCTGGAACCAGGTCAGCGCCGGCTTGCCCAGGTAGGCCTGGGTGCGGAAGTCGGTGGCGAACGTGCCCGCCGGCAGCCGGTGGAACCAGAGCACCTTGCCGGTGATGCTGACGATCTCCGGTCCGGTGCCGTACCGGCCGCCGCCTTGCGGGGCAAGGAAGATGTCGCCGTTTCCGTTGTCCGCGCCCTTGGTCAGCACCGTGACCGGAGGTGCTTGCGTGCTCGCTGCCGCTGTCGCCGCCGGTCCGGACGAGCACGACAGGACCGCGGCGCACAGCGCGCCAGTCGCCAGTGCCGCGGCTGCCTTGAACTTCACGAGACCCTCCGAGACAACTCGCCGCCCGGCCGGAAACTCCCCTCACGCCCTATAACGAGCAACTCACCCCGCCGTTCCCGCCATGCGGCGGCTAGTTATCGCCGGCGTCGTGAGCGGGGATTGAGCGGGGATGTTGTCACCGGGTGGCGGGGCTGGCTTCGACCCGGGCGAGCGCGGTGTCGGGGGCGGACCTTGACCACAGGTCGCCGGCCCGGACGACGGCGGTGATGTCGCGCAGCGCGCGGTGGTCGGCGACCGGGTCGCTGGCCAGCAGCACCAGGTCCGCGCGGTAGCCGGGTGCTACCCGGCCGGCCACGGAGGCGAGGCCGAAGAACCTGGCGGGTGCCGAGGTGGCGGCTTGCAGGATCGTCAGCGGCGCCAGGCCCGCCGCGGCCAGCAGGTCGAACTCATCGTGCAGGGCGAAGCCGGGGATGACCCAGCCCGCGCCGTTGGCATCGGTCCCGGCCAGCAGCGGGACGCCCGCGTCGGAGAGCGTCTTGGTGAGCCGCAGCTGGACCGGCCAGTGCGCGCGCAGTGCCTGGCGGGTGGCCTCCGGCAGCCCGGCGAACTTGGCGGCTGACTTGCGCCAGCGGGCCACCTCGCCGGGTGCGATGAAGCGCAGCCGGGGGTCGGCGCTGTGCTCGGGCTCGCCGGGGAACTGCTGGGTGTGCAGGCGGATCAGCGTGGGGCAGTGCCAGGTCTGCTGCTCGACGAACAGCGCGGCGAGGTCAAGGGCGCGCTGCTCGTCGAAGGACCCGTCGGCGAGCTCGAGGCTGCGGGCGTCCGCCGGCTTGGTGAGGACCGCGGGATTGACGACGAGTTCGCGCAGTACCCGGTCGAGCACCCGGTTCATGCCGGGAAGCTTGAGCTTCGGCAGCTTGATGGTGCGCGGGGGAGCGGACCGGATCTCCGCCTCGCAGGTGCAGGTGGCGGCGAAGACGGTGACGCCGGGGCCCAGGTGCTCGATGCACCGCATCCCGCCGCGGGCCGCGTCGCGGGGGTCGACGTCGCCGGGCAGGTGGCCGGCCAGCGGTATGCCGACGCGGTTGGCCTCGGCCAGCGCGGCGAGGAACGAGTCGTGGCTGGTCATGCCGGCCTTGATGAAGTCGGCACCCTGCTCCTGCTGGGAGCGCACCTCGGCCGCCGCGTCCGCGGGCGCGGCCGAGTTCAGCGGCGTGAGCAGCGCGCCGGGCGTGGCAAGCAGCGCCGGGGCGCCGGGCGGCGCGGGCAGCCGCCCGTCTCGCCGGTCTTTGAGCAGCTTCGGGCTGCCGGACATCTGGCGGAACCCGGTGACGCCGTTGGCGAGCATCAGCGCATACGCGCCGGCCACCTGGCCGGGGTCGTTGAGCGCGTGGGCATGGGAGTCCACGTAGCCGGGCACGGCGAACGCGCCGTTGCCTTCCACTACGGTGACGCCGGCCGCGTCCTGGCCTGTCGCGCCGATGCCCGCGATCGTTCCGCCGGCGATGCGGATGTCCTGGCCGCCGGTGCGGCCGCCGTCGGTGACGTCGACGACGGTGACATCGCGCAGGATGAACTCTCCGGCCGCGTCCGGCGCCCCGACGTAGTCAGCGCTCATGTGCCTTGTCCGCCCGGCGGCACCGGGGCCAGCGTCGTGGCGGTCGCCGTCGTGGCGGCGTTGTGCACCCGGATGAGGTCGAGTGCGCGCCGCGCGTCCTGCTCGTCGATGGCCGACACCAGGTCCGCGTGCAGCCGGTAACGGTTGTCCAGGTACTCCGGCAGCGGCGCCTCGTCGACGGACTGCACCGACAGCGTGTGTGATTCGATCATCTCCAGCAGGCTCAGGTAGAACGAGCGCAGCATCACGCTGGGGCTGACCTCGGCTATGCGCGCGTGCAGCGCCCAGTTGGCGCGCAGGAACTCGTTCCCGTCCAGGGCGTCCGCGGCGGCGCGCATTCGCTCAAGACCCTGCCGCATCGCCTCGGTATCGCTCGCCGAGCGGTGTCGCACCGCGTCCTCGACGAGCAGCGGCTCGAGCGCATCGCGGATGCGCACGGCGTCCGCCACCGACGTGGCGTCGTCGTCGATGGCGAGCACGGAGTTGCCGAGCCGGACCAGCGGCGACTGGCGGCTGGCGAACAGCCCGCCCACGCGGCCCGCACGGACCGTGACAAGGCCCCGCGCCTGCACCAGCCGCAGCGCCTCGTTGAAGGTGCCGACCGACACCCCGCACAGCGCGCGCAGCTCGTCCTTGGTGCCCAGGCGGGTGCCGGGCTCGGCGCTGGCCGCGAGCTCGGCGAGCTGCTCGGCCGCTTGTTCCGGGCGCGTCGCCGTGGACGGCGCGCCGGGTAGCTGCCAGTCGCTGCGGCGGAACGCAGGTGCCTCAAGGACCACGGGTTCCTCCCCGCGTCGGGTCTCGGGCCGGTGGATCGTGACGTCGTGCGCCAGCAACACTAAATCACCATGCTGATTTCTGGCAATCTCTTGACACGTGAGCGGGGTCACGCTCAGGCTGGGGTTCGTTAAACCACCATGCTGATTGGAGCTGGGCATGCGTGACCAGGTGTTTCGCGATCTCATGGCCGCCGTCTGCGCCCCCGTCACGGTCGTCACCACCGCCGACGAGGCCGGCCCGCACGGGGCGACGGTCAGCGCGTTCGCCTCGCTGTCACTGCGTCCGCCCCTGGTCACGGTGGCGCTCGACCGCCGCTCCGCGCTGCTCGCCCGGATCCTCGCTACCCGCCGGCTCGGCGTGAACGTGCTGGGTTCAGGCGACGACGAGATTGCCCTGTGGTTCGCCCGGGCGGCGGGCGCGGACCGGTTCACCGGCGTGGCGTGGACGCTGGCGCACGGGCTGCCGCGGCTCGACCGCGCCGCCGCCTGGGCGGTGTGCGAACTCAAGCAGGTCGTGGACGGCGGGGATCACCTGCTGCTGATCGGCCTGGTGGTGCACGCGGAATCGCGCCAGGCCGCGCCGCTCGTGTACGGCCACCGGACCTTCGGCACGCATTCGCGGTTCGCGCACCGGCCGCGGCGGCCGATCGACGACACGATCGCCGCGTGCGCCCGCTGACCCGGTAGCCGCTGCCCCGCCTTCCGTCACACCGTCGCATTCGCCCAGATCTAACTGCAACGACGCACCAAGGAGAGCCGATGGCCGCCGTAGACATCACATCCGACGCGACCTCGCAGGCGGCGACGCCGCCGCACGCCGATCCGGCGCCGACCACCGCGGAGCTGGTGGCGCGTGCCCGCGCGCTTCGTCCGCTGCTGGCGGCGAACGCGAGCCAGGGGGAGGCCGACCGCCGGGTGGTGGAGGAGAGCATTCGGGCGCTCACCGGCGCCGGGCTGTTCAAGATCGCGGTGCCGAAGCGCTACGGCGGGTACGAGACCTCCGTCCGCACCATGCTCGAGGTGTCCGCCGCGGTGGGCGAGGCCGACGGCGGCACCGCCTGGGTGCTCACCCTCGTCAACGTCTGCAACTGGCTGATCGGGCTGTTCCCGCAGCAGGCGCAGGACGATGTTCTTCGGCGCCGATCCCGCCGCCCTGGTCTCCGGCGTCCTGGCGCCGACGGCCACCACGGTCAAGGTCGATGGCGGCTGGCGGATCACCGGAAAGTGGTACTACAACTCCGGGTCCTGGCACGCGACGTGGGCCGGGCTCGGCATCCCGGTCACCGACGCGGACGGCGCGGTGGTCAACCAGGGGCTGGCGCTCGTCCCGCGCGGCGACCTGGGCCTGGAGGACACCTGGTTCGTCGCCGGCATGAAGTCCACGGGAAGCAACTGCCTGGTCGCCGACGACGTCTTCGTCCCCGAGCACCGGGTAATGCTGGTGCCGCCGGCCATCCTCGGCGATTACCCGAGCGAGAACCTGGCCAGCGAGCCGTTCTACCGCTCCGCGCTCGTGCCCGTGCTGGCCCTCGTGCTGGTGGGCCCGCAGCTCGGCATGGGCCAGGCGGCGCTCGACTACGTGATCAGCAAGGCCGCCAAGAAACCGGTCTCCTACACGTTCTTCACCGCGCAGGCCGATTCCGCCGGTTTCCAGCTGCAGATCGCGGAGGCGGCGCGGCTCATCGACACCGCGCGGCTGCACGCCTTCCGGGCCGCCGACGACATCGACCAGGCCGCCGCCCGCGGCGAGTACCCGGACTTCCTCACCCGGGCCAGGATCCGGTCCGACACCGGCTACGTCGCCGAGTGCGTGACCCGCGCGATCGACATCCTGCTGTACGCGCACGGCGCGGGCTCGTTCGCCGACGTCAGCCCGCTCCAGCGGATCTGGCGGGACTCGGCCACCGCGGCCCGGCACGCGGTCGTCTCACCGCAGGTCAGCTACGAGGTCTACGGCAAGGCGCTGCTCGGCGTCAAAGACACCATCACCCCGCTGATCTGACCCGGACACGAAAGGAACCGCGCTGTGCGCATCGCCAACCTCGCCGGCCGGCTGGTGCTCGTCACGCCCGACGGTACCGCGGCGCTCGACGTCGAGCGAGCCGGCCAGGGCCGGTTCTCCGCCGACCCGCAGGCGGTCTACGAAAGCTGGCCGGAATTCGCCGCCTGGGCGGCGGACATCGACCTGGTCGCCGCGGTACCGTTCGCGGCGGCTGACCTGGGCGCGCCCGCGCCCGCGCCGCGGCAGGTGCTCGCCATCGGGCTCAACTACGCCGAGCACGCCGCCGAGTCCGGCTTCGACGTGCCGGAAGAGCCGACCGTGATGTTCACCAAGTGGCCGAGCTGCCTCACCGGTCCCGTCACCGAGGTCGAGCTGCCGGACGGCGGCCACACCGACTGGGAGGTTGAGCTCGTCGCCGTTCTCGGCCGCCGCGCGTTCCGGATCGGCGCGGCCGACGCCTGGGACCACGTCGCGGGGCTGACGGTGGGCCAGGACCTCTCCGAGCGGATTCTGCAAGCCGCGGGCCCGTCCCCGCAGTTCAGCCTGGCGAAGTCGCTGCCCGGCTTCGGGCCCACCGGGCCGTGGCTGGTGACGCCCGACGAGTTCGACGATCCCGACGACCTGGAACTCGGCTGTTCGGTCAACGGGAACCAGATGCAGAAGGGCCGCACCCGCGACCTCATCTTCTCCGTGCCCGCGATGCTGGCCGCGCTGTCCCGGCGGCTGCCGCTGCTGCCCGGCGACGTCATCTTCACCGGCACCCCGTCAGGGGTCGGGCTCGGCCGGACTCCGCAGGTCTGGCTCGCCCCCGGCGACGAACTGGTCAGCTATGTCGCCGGCATCGGTGAACTGCGGCAGCGCTTCATCGCCGCGCCTCGCTCCTGAACGACACCGAAAGGCAGACCACCATGGCCCTGCACCGCCTCACCCAGATCGTGATGGGCGTGCCCAACGTCGAGCAGACGGCCGCCTATTACGCCGAGTTCGGGCTCACCCCTGGTGAGAACGGCACGTTCGCGACCGTCGACGGGGGCGAGCAGCTGCGCGTCGTCGCGTCCGACCGCCGGCGGCTCGTCCAGCTCGGCGTCGGCGCCGACGACCCGGATGACCTCGACCGCGCCGCGGCATCGCTGGCCTTTCTCGGCGTCCCGGTCGAGCGCACCGCGGGCAGCGTACGCGCCGTCGACCCGGGCACCGAGATCACCGTCCAGGTCGAGATCGCCGGCCGGTACCAGCAGGAACCCACCCCCGCGCCGGATTACAACAGCCCCGGTGTCACCGCCAGGGCCGGCCAGCGCGCGCCGGGCATCCTGCGCGATCAGCCCGTCCGCCCCCGAAAGCTCGGGCACGTTGTGCTCGGCTCGACCGATCAGCAGCTCTCGCAGACGTTCTTCCAGCAGGGGCTCGGCTTCAAGATCAGCAACACGGTCCCCGGTCTTGCCGCGTTCATGCGCTGCTCGACCGACCACCACAACGTGCTCGTCCAGCAGGCCCCCGTCCCGTACCTGCACCACACCTCGTGGCAGGTTGACGACGTCAACGAGGTCGGCCGCGGCGCCAGCGCCATGCTGGCCGCTGACCCCGGCCGGCACGTGTGGGGCCTGGGGCGGCATCACGTCGGATCGAACTTCTTCTGGTACCTCAAGGACCCGGCGGGCAACTTCTCCGAGTACTACTCCGATCTCGACTGCATCATCGACGACGCCCTGTGGGAGCCGGGGGTATGGGAGGGCGCCCGCGGCCTGTACAACTGGGGACCGCCGCCACCGCCGTCGTTTCTCGCCCCGGAGGACCTCGCCGCCCTGATGACCGGCGCCCACTCGCCTCGATGACCGCCGAGCCGATTCCGGACGCCGCGGGCATCCACGGGCTAATGTCCCATTTTTTATCCCGAACGGTCGCGGCTGACTCCGGCACCGTCCACCTCTTAGCGGGGGAAGGATTCCGCGCGAACGGCCGGGATTGTCTCACGATGCGGACTCTGTCTCGCGATCTGAGACGAAATCCCGCCAGCCAGCGGGTCGACTGTGCAATCGACCCGCCGGGTGCGGGTGTGTCATGGTGGCGGTATGAAGGCGCGGAGAGGCGGTGTTCGGCGCGATGGCCACGACGGTGCTAGTGGTTGAGGATGAGCGGAAGCTGCGGGACTACATCCGGTCATACCTGGAGAACGCGGGATTCACCGTCTTGTCGGCCGGCTCGGGCGCCGAGGCCATCACGATGGCGGCGGCCGCGGCGCCGGATCTGGTCATCCTCGATCTCGCGCTGCCCGACGTGCCAGGCGAGACGGTCGCCCGCGAGCTTCGCGCGGCGGGCGCGACGCCGATCTTGATGCTCACCGCGAAAAGCGCCGAACAGGACCGGGTCCACGGGCTCGAGCTCGGCGCCGACGACTACGTGACCAAGCCGTTCAGCCCGCGGGAGCTGGTCCTGCGCGTACAGGCGATCCTGCGCAGGGGCGGCCTCGCCGCCGGCCCGGAGGTCGCCAGCTACGGCGGCGGCGAGCTGGTCATCGACGAGCAGCGGCGCGCCGTGACGGTCCGCGGCGCGCAGGCGGAGCTCACGCCGACCGAATGGGGTGTGCTCGTGGCGCTCGCGACGGTCCCGGGCCGGGTGTACTCGCGGTTCGAGCTGATCAACAGGGTGCGCGGGTATGAGTTCGAGGGGTACGAGCGCACCATCGACTCGCACGTGAAGAACCTGCGCCGCAAGATCGAAGGCGAGCCCGGCAACCCGCGCATCATCCAGACCGTCCTCGGCGGCGGCTACCGGCTGGGCCTGTCCCGCGATGACTGAGACCCCGCCGGGCGCGCCCGTGTCACCCCGGCGCGACACGCTCGCGCCGCGGCTCGCGCTGGCCTTCCTGGGGGTGGCGCTCGCGGCGATCGCGCTGCTGGCCGGGCTCGCGGCCGTCTTCATCGAAGCGGATGTGTCGTCGCAGGCCAGCCGCCAGCGTGCGGAGCTGGCCGGGGCGATCGCCGTGGGCGTCCGCACGGCCTGGGACCAGACCGACAGCTGGACGACCGCCGACATGACACCGGTCATCGAGCTGGCGCGGCAGGCCGGCGCGAATCTCCAGGTACACGACACCGCCGGCCACACGGTGGCATCCTCGCCCGATTTCGTCGTCGTGGGCCTGCCGCAGGACAGCATGCCCATGGCCGTCGGGCAGCAGCGCCTTGGCATAGTCCTGATCTGGTACTCCAATTCCGGGCTCGTCAGCGACGCCGCGCTGCGGGCCGCGGTCCTGGGAGCCATCGCGTCGGCGGCCGGCCTGGCCGCCGTGCTGGCCCTCCTGACCGGCTTCGGTATGGCGCGGCGGATCACCGGTCCTGTCGCCCGGCTCATCGCCGTGACCCGGTCGATGACCGAAGGTAATCGCGCCGCGCGGGTCGGTGATATCCGGGCGCCGGGGGAGCTGCGCGAGCTAGCGGCGGCCTTCGACAAGATGGCCGACACGCTGGACCGGGAGGACCAGATCCGCCGCGACCTGGTGGCGGCCGTCACGCATGAGCTGCGCACGCCGGTCGCGGTGCTCCAGGCGGGCCATGAGGCGCTGCTCAACGGCGTCACTGAGCCCACTCCCGCTGAGCTTTCCTCGCTGCGCGACGAGGTGCTGCGGCTGGCCTGGATGATCGACGAGCTCCAGACGCTGGCCGCCGCCGACGCCGCGACCCTGCACCTGGAGCGGCGCCGCTGCGACCTCGCGGGCATCGCGGATGCCGCCGCCGGCAGCCTGGCTCGCGAGTTCGAGGCGGCCGACATCGAGCTGGACCGGCGGCTGTCCGGCGTTCCGGTCCTCGCCGACCCGCACTGGCTGCATCAGCTGATCACGAACCTCCTCACCAACGCGCTGAAGTTCACGCCGGCCGGCGGCACGGTCACCGTCAGCACCAGGCAGGCCGGAGCGGACGCCGTGCTCGAGGTCGAAGACACTGGTATCGGCATCCCGGCCGAGGAACTGCCGCGCGTCTTCGACCGGTTCTGGCGGGGGCGGGGCGCGGCGCGGGTCTCCGGCAGCGGCGTCGGCCTCGCGATCGCCGACGAACTGGCCCGGGCGCACGGCGGCCGCCTGACAGCCGTCAGCGCCGAAGGGCGCGGCACCACGATGACGCTCACCCTGCCCCGCGCGTGAACCCCCAGCGGACGGGGCACCACATGGCCGCCTCGACTAAGGCACTGACAGGGTGGGGGGCGCCGCGTCGGGCCGCGGCGATTTGGGGGGCGCCGCGCCGGGGGCCGTATCAAGCCTGGCGCGGCGCCGTTCGCTGGCCGTCTGCTCCGGGGTTTGCCTACGGCCAGTCCGTCCTGACTATTGCCGGGGCATGTGCGCTCCTCGTGAAGCACCTATGGAGGCGGTATGAATACGCCGGCGCCGGAGGCGTCAGGCGCGCCGGCCGGTGCTAATCGTCGGCGGATAGCGGCAGCACCTCGATGACGGCGCCGGCGGTGAACTGGCCGAGCCCGATGGGAATCCGCCACCACGCCCCGGCGCGGGCGAGCTGGCTGACCGACCCGGCGCCGCGCCTGCCGGGCGTCGCCACCGCTCCGCGGGCCGCGTCACGGGCGAGGCTCACCGGCACCCACTCCTCGACCCCCGCGGGAGACGCCCAGTCGCGGGTCAGCGTCGCCCGCCGTACCGGCTCCGCGCGCTCCCAGCCCTGGACGGCGGTGAGCAGCGGCATCACGAACAGCTCGAAGATCACCGCCGTGGCCAGCGGGTAGCCGGGCAGCCCGACGGCGGGGACGGTTCCGGCCGGCCGGCGGTCGCTTGCCTGCCCGCGCTTGACGTGGCCCAGCAGCACCGGATGGCCGGGCCGGACGGCGGCGCCGGCCACGGCCAGGCCGCCGACCTGGGCGAGCACGGCGGCGGTGTGATCGCCGCGGCCGCGGCTCGACCCGGCGATGACCAGCACGATATCAGTGCCCAGCGCGGCGTGCCGGATTTCCGCGGCCAGCACGTCGGGGTCGTCCGGCTGGATCTCGCTGACCGTCGGCCGGGCGCCGGCCTGCCGGCACCGGGCCGCGAGCATAAGGGAATTGCTGTCGATGATCTCACCGGGCCGCAGCGTCGATCCGGCCGGCCTGACCTCGTCCCCGGTCGGGATGATCGCCACCGCCGGCTGGCGCGTCACCGGCAGCGACGCGTGCCCGGCCGCCGCGGCGGCGGCCAGGTCGGCGGGCCGGAGCCGGCGGCCCGCCGGGACCAGGACCTGCCCCGCCGGGAAGTCCTCGCCCGCCGTGCGGACGTTGCGCCCGCGCGGGACAAGGGCCGCGCCGGTGATCAGCAGGCCGCCGTCCGGCCGCGGGCGGAGCCGCTCGCGCTCCACCACGGTGTCCGCGCCCGCGGGCAGGGGATCGCCGGTGTCGATCCACTCGAACGCCCCGTCCGGCACCTGGCACCCGCCGTCGCCGGTGACGCGCAGCGCGGCCGCGGCGACCGCGATGCCGTCCATCGCCGCGCAGTCCGCGCGGGGCGACGGCCAGCGCGCGGCCACCGGCGCGGCCGTCACCCGGCCGAGGCCGTCGCCGGCCGGCACCTCCTCCGCGACGGGCTCCGGCCGCCATCCGGCCCGCGCGCACGTGTCCATCCACAGCTCGTAGGCGAGCTTCGGGCTGGGGGGATCGCCGGCGGGTGAATCGCGCACGACCGGCTCACTGCCCGCGCCGGCCCCGCTCACACCGCGAGCCGGCCCGCGCCGGTGTAGACGTTCATCGACGGCCCCCGCAGGAAGCCGACGAGGGTCAGCCCGGCCTCCTCGGCGAGGTCGGCCGCGA
The DNA here is from genome assembly GCA_963771985.1 of uncultured Actinomycetota bacterium. Classification (GTDB taxonomy): domain Bacteria; phylum Actinomycetota; class Actinomycetes; order Streptosporangiales; family Streptosporangiaceae; genus Trebonia. Next base: position 545,573 of record CAVYVO010000003.1, read on the forward strand.
GCGACGACGGGGCGGAGACGGCCGCGAGCAGCGGGATTCCGGCGAGCACGGCCTTCTGGACCAGCTCGAACGACGCCCGGCCGCTGACCACCAGCACGCACCCGGTGAGCGGCAGCTTGTCGTTGAGCAGCGCCCAGCCCACGATCTTGTCGACCGCGTTGTGCCTGCCCACGTCCTCGCGCACCGCGATGAGCTCCCCGGCGGCGGTGAACAGGCCGGCGGCGTGCAGGCCACCGGTGCGGGAGAAGACCCGCTGCGCCTCGCGCAGCCGGTCGGGCAGCCCCGCGAGAACCGCCGGGTCGAACCGCGTCTCGTCCGAAGCGAGCGGCGCGTGGGGCAGCACGCAGATGTCCTCGATGCTCGTCTTGCCGCAGACGCCGCACGCGCTGGTCGTCATGAAGTTCCGCCGGGCACCCGGTGTCACGGCCACCCCCGGCGCCAGCCGGACGTCCGCGATGTTCCCCAGCTCGCCGTCGCCGTGGTCACCGTGGCCGCAGGAGACACCGTCGCAGATCTTGATCTCGGTGATGTCGTCGGCGGCCGCGACCACCGCCTCGCTGACCAGGAAGCCGGCCGCGAGCTCGAACGTCGTCGCCGGGGGTGCGCATGGTCATCGTCAGCGCGGTCCCGTCCACCCGGATCCCGAGCGGCTCCTCGACGGCGAGCAGGTCCGCGCGCTGGTCGCTGCGGGCCGCGCCGCCGGCGGCCTGCCCGGCCTCGGCAGGCAATGTCAGCCGCAGCACCCGCCGTCGTGCCGTACGTCCGGACATGTCATCAGCGTACGCCGAAGCGCCGGGCCGCCGGCAGTCACTACCGGCCCGTTCGGAATGTTGATCTGAGTGCTCGTGCCTCTGTATGGTCTAGACCATAGGCATGCGAATGCCTGCCCGGCACAGGGGCCAGGACAGGCCGAAGCGCCGCCAGGACGGACGCGACCCGCGGGCGACCCCCGGGGTCTGCGTCCCATGTCCCCGTGTCCGATAATCTCCCCGGGAGCGACATGCGCCCGCGGGACGTTGGACTCTACGCGCGAGCCGCAATCGTGAGGAGATTGGTGCTGTGACCATTCGAGTGGGAATCAACGGGTTCGGTCGCATCGGCCGGAACTTCTGGAAGGCCGTGAACACCACGGGCAGCGACCGCGGGATCGAGATCGTCGCCGCCAACGACCTTGGCGACGTCGCGACGATGGCGCACCTGCTCAAGTACGACACCGTGATGGGGAGCCTGAAGGAGCCGGTGACCGTCTCCGGCGACACCATCAACGTTGGCGACAAGTCGATAAAGATCCTCGCCGAGAAGGACCCGGCCCACCTGCCCTGGAGCGACCTGGGCGTCGACATCGTGGTCGAGTCGACGGGGCGGTTCACGAACGGCAAGCAGGCCGCCGCGCACATCGAGGGCGGCGCCAAGAAGGTGATCATCTCCGCCCCCGCCAAGGAAGAGGACATCACGATCGTGATGGGGGTCAACGACGACAAGTACGACCCCGCGAACCACAACATCCTCTCCAACGCCTCCTGCACCACCAACTGCGTGGCGCCGATGGCGAAGGTGCTGCTGGAGAACTTCGGCATCGTCAAGGGCCTGATGACCACGGTGCACGCCTACACGCAGGACCAGATGCTGCAGGACGGGCCGCACAAGGACCTGCGCCGCGCCCGCGCCGCCGCGCAGAACATCGTGCCCACCTCCACGGGCGCCGCCAAGGCCACCTCGCTGGTGATCCCCGAGCTCAAGGGCAAGCTGGACGGCTACTCGCTGCGCGTGCCGGTGATCACCGGGTCGATCACCGACCTGGTCGTCGAGCTCGGCGAGAACGCCACCAAGGACGAGGTCAACGCCGCGTTCAAGGCCGCCGCCGAGGGCGACCTGAAGGGCATCCTGTACTACACCGAGGACCTGATCGTGTCCTCCAACATCGTCGGCTCGCCCGCGTCCTGCACGTTCGACGCGTCGATCACAATGGCGTACGGCAACCAGGTGAAGGTCTTCGGCTGGTACGACAACGAGTGGGGCTACTCGTGCCGGCTCGCCGACCTCACCGGGCTCGTCGCCTCCCGACTGGGATAGGGAAGCTGGAATCACTCATGCGCACCATCGACGACATGGAGGTCGCCGGCCGCCGCGTCCTGCTGCGGTCAGACCTCAACGTCCCGCTCGACAAATCGGGGAGCGGGGCCATCACCGACGACGGGCGGATCCGCGCCAGCCTGCCGGTCATCCGCGAGCTCGCCGACCGCGGCGCACGGGTCGTGGTGATGGCCCACCTCGGCCGCCCGAAGGGCGACGACTTCGCGTCGCGCGCGGCGGGCGGCCCGTCCCTGCGGGTGGTGGCGGACCGGCTCGGCGAGCTGCTCGGCAGGCCGGTGGCGTTCGCGTCCGATCTGGTCGGACCGTCCGCGCATTCGGTCGTGGAGGAGTTGGCCGACGGGGACGTGGCGCTTCTGGAGAACGTCCGCTTCGAGCCCGCGGAGACATCGAAGGATGATTCCGAACGGAAGCGGCTGGCTGCCGAGCTCGCACAGCTCGGCGACGTGTACGTGGGCGACGGGTTCGGCGTGGTGCACCGCAAGCAGGCATCCGTCTACGACCTGCCCGCGCTGCTGCCGCACGCGGCGGGCGATCTCGTCGTGGCCGAGGTGGCCGTCTTGCGGCAGCTGACCGAGTTGCCGGCCCGGCCGTATGTCGTGGTGCTCGGCGGCTCGAAGGTGTCGGACAAGCTCGCCGTGATCGGGAACCTGCTCGGGCTGGCGGACCGGCTGCTGATCGGCGGCGGCATGGTCTACACGTTCCTCGCCGCCCTCGGCCATGAGGTCGGCGGCTCGCTGCTCGAGGCCGACCGCATCGACTCGGTCAGGCAGGTGCTGGCCGACGCCGAGCGGCGTGGCGTCGAGATCGTGCTACCGACCGACATCGTGGCCGCGACCGGGTTCGCCGCCGACGCGGCGTACGACGTGGTCCCCGCCGACGCGATCCCGGCGGACCGGATCGGCCTGGATATCGGGCCGGACTCCCGCGCGCTGTTCGCGGCCAAGCTCATCGACGCCAGGACCGTGTTCTGGAACGGGCCGATGGGCGTGTTCGAGTTCCCCGCGTTCGCGGCGGGCACCCGCGCGGTCGCCGAGGAGCTGACCAAGGTCGACGGGCTGACCGTGGTCGGCGGCGGCGACTCGGCGGCGGCCGTGCGGTCGTTCGGGCTGGCCGAGGACGCGTTCGGGCACATCTCGACGGGCGGCGGCGCGTCGCTGGAGTACCTCGAGGGCAAGACGCTGCCGGGTCTGGTGGCGCTCGAAGCATGAGCGAGACCCAGAAGCTGCCCTTGATGATGGGCAACTGGAAGATGAACTGCAACCATCTCGAGGCGATCGCGCTGGTGCAGAAGCTGGCGTTCACGCTGACGCCGAAGGATTTCCAGTTCACCGAGGTGGTGGTCCTGCCGCCGTTCACCGACCTGCGCAGCGTGCAGACGCTGGTTGACGGCGACAAGCTCAAGATCGGCTACGGCGCGCAGGACCTGTCACCGTTCCCGAAGGGCGCCTACACCGGCGACATCTCCGGGTCGATGCTCGCCAAGCTCGGCTGCGCCTACGTGCTATGCGGGCACTCCGAGCGGCGCCAGTACCATCACGAGGACGACGCGCTGGTGAACACCAAGGTCAGGGCGGCGCTCGCGGTCTCGATCACGCCGGTCCTGTGCGTGGGGGAGAGCCTGGAGACGCGGCGGGCGGGTGAGCACGTCGCGCACTGCATGGCCTCGCTGGAACGCTCGCTGGCGAAGGTGCCCGCCGAGGCCGTGGCCTCGATGGTGATCGCCTATGAGCCGGTGTGGGCGATCGGCACCGGCGAGGTCGCGTCGCCAGCGGACGCGCAGGAGATGTCCGCGGCCATCCGGGAACACATTTCGGCGGTTCATGGGGCCGAAACCGGCGCGAGTGTGCGTATCCTGTATGGCGGGTCCGTGAAAGGCGACAACGTCGCGCCTATCATGGCGCAGCAAGACGTGGATGGCGCCCTCGTGGGCGGCGCCAGCCTGGATGCCGCGGAATTCGCTGCCATCTGCCGGTACCGTGAGATGGCAGCGGGCCGCTGAGGCTGTCGCACAAAGTCAAGTGGAGAGAAGGAAGCGGTGGAGATCGCGCTATCGGTCATCCTGATCATCACGAGCCTCGTGATGGTTCTGCTCGTTCTCCTGCACAAGGGCAAGGGCGGCGGTCTGTCCGACCTGTTCGGCGGCGGCGTTTCCTCGACGCTCGGATCGTCCTCCGTGGTGGAGCGGAACCTGGACCGCATCACCGTTTTCTTCGGTGTGCTGTGGTTTGTCTGCATCGTTGCTCTAGGGTGGCTCATCAACCACTAATTCCGCCGAGATCCCCGGGCCGGCCCGGCGGATCTCGTAATGTCAGTGGTGGCTTCAGAGTTTCGACGATATCCCGCGACAAGGGGTGATCTGTGAGCAGTGGCAACGCGATACGCGGAAGCAGGGTAGGCGCCGGCCCGATGGGCGAGGCGGAGCGCGGTGAGGCCGCGCCTCGGGTATGGGTGTCGTTCTGGTGCTCGAACGGGCACGAGACAAGGCCGAGCTTCGCGACCGATGCTGCCATCCCCGACCAGTGGGAGTGCCCGCGGTGCGGCTTCCCGGCTGGTCAGGACCAGGCCAGCCCGCCGGCCCCGCCGCGCGTGGAGCCCTACAAGACACACCTGGCCTACGTGAAGGAGCGCCGCAGCGACGCCGACGGCGAGGCCATCCTCGCCGAAGCCCTGCAGCGCCTGCGCAGCAGCGTCTGACTTCAGCACACGAGCGCCCCGGGCAGGCAGACCTGCCCGGGGCGCTCGCGGTGTCTCAGGGGCACCGTCTCAGGGGTGCCCCGCCTCTCTTCCGCCGGCCCGCACCGCATTCGTCCTGCGCTAATGCTTGGCGTAGAGCGCCCGGACAACGCAGACTGGCTGCATGGAACTGCTGGAGCGGCAGTCGTCGCTGGCTGAGCTGAGCGCGCTGGCCCGCCAGGCGCGCAGCGGCGCGGGTGCCGTCGTCCTGCTGTCCGGAGAAGCGGGGGTCGGAAAGACCGCGCTGCTTGAGCGGTTTCAGCGGGAACTGCCCGATGCCCGCTGGTCCTGGGGTTCGGCCGCGACGCGGAGGCCGCCGCGCTGGCCCGGCAGGCCCTGGAGATAGCCCGGCCGCTGGACGCGCGCGACGTGATCAGCGACGCGCTCAACACCGAGGGCTGCGCCCTGGCCAGCACCGGCGGCGACTGGCACGCCCCGCTCAGCGAGGCGCTGCGGCTCGCCGTTCCCGCCGGTCTCCCGGAACAGGCCGGGCGGGCGTTCACGAACATCGCCGGCATCTACTGCGAACAGCGGCGATTCGGCGAGGCCGAGCGAGTCTACGCCGAGGGCGTCGCGTACTGCGAAGAGCACGATATCGGCACTTATGCGACGTGCCTGCGGGGCGGCCGGGCGCTGGCCCTGGAGCAGACCGGGCACTGGGACGAGGCGGCGGCGCTCGGCGGCCAGCTGCTGGCGATCGTCGCCTCTCCGGTGAACCGCCTCAACGCTCTGCTGGCCCTGGACAAGATCCGCGCCCGCCGGGCCGACGCCGGCGCCTGGGAGTCCCTCGACGAGGCGGCCGCCGCGGCGGACGGCACCGGCGAATCGCAGTGGATCGTCTTGGTCCGGCTGGCCCGCGCCGAGGCCCGCTGGCTTGAGGGCAAGCCGGAACTGGCGCGAGCGGAGGCCGAACTCGCCTGTGACGCGGCCGCGGACGCTAGCTCCTGGGACCGGGGCGGCGTGGCATGCTGGCTGCGCCGGTGCGGCTTGGTGATCCTGTGTAAACCTTGTGGTTCCGGGATCGTTTCCCATCGGGGCGGGGTGGCGTGGGCATGGAGGTGGAATCCTGCGCCGAGTGCTGCCCCGCGTGGCTGGTGCCGCCGGGTGGGGGTGCTGGTCGTCGTCACGTCCTGGTTCCGGCGGGCTGCGCGAGGCAGGTGCCGGCCCTTGGTGGCGTGTCCCTCCGGACGCTGGCCGACGCGGCCGGGCCGTGCCGGGGAGGGTGCCCCGTGTCGCCTGGGCGCGGGGCGTGGGGTTCGCTTCCGGGTGGGTCCGGTTTTCGACCGGTCCCGCTCGGCGGGTTCCGGGGTGATGACCGCGGTGGCTTCCGTGCTGTCGGTGATGGCGCGGATGGCCATGGTGCCGGCGCGGCCGGTGACGGTCGTGTCCTGATGGGCGAGGCCGCGGGCAGCGATGCGCTGCCATGCGCCCTGGTCCCGGTCGCCTTGCCAGCCGCACTGCGGGCTGGGGCAGGTGGCCCATTTCCAGCCGGGCTGGGCCGGTTTGCCGGGTGCCTTGGCGTGGCGGAGCGGGGCCAGGCAGCGGGGGCAGCACTTGGATGTGCCGCGGGCGGGGACGGTGACCACAGCGATGCCGGCCGGACCTGCCCCGCTCCCGCGTCGGCAAGGTCCTCAAGGCCGAGGTCAAGTCCCGCCTGCTGAGCACGCCCTAGTAAGCCGCCCCTGCGGCCTGCCCGGCCGCATGAGTCACAGCGGGCAGCCCTCCCAGCCCCGGCGGCAGGCCGCTAACCCGCATGATCACGAAAACATTTTTCACGATGTAAGTCATTCATCCTATACGTACGAAAAAGATTCGTGATCATGGAACGGACCGCACAGGCAGTTCCCATCGGCACCTCATGCACCACCGTGCGCAGCCACGGGACGGTGCGTCCCCCGGCGGCATGCCCGGGACGGCGGACTGACCAGTGATGATTACTGTTCGGCTGCCATTAAGTGAAGCTTCTACCACTTGAGTCAACTTTCGCACTGACACGCACCGTCTATGCCAGCATGTAGCGGTACAAGCAGCACGGGGGATCGCCTAGCAGCGGGCGGGGGTGTCCAGGCCCAGCGAGACCACGGGGCTGCGCACCTTATGAGGGGGAGCCACCCTTGGTAACCGTTCACAATTTCTCCAACGGCCTGCTGAACCCGGCCCTCGGTTACGTTATGTCATGCCTCGGTGCCTTCCTGGGACTGCGCTGCATCACCAGGGCCCGGGCGTACGCCGGGCTGGGGCGCGCCCGTTGGCTGGCGCTGGCCGCGGTGTCGATCGGCGCCACGGGCATCTGGGCGATGCACTTCATCGCCATGCTCGGTTTCGCGATCCCTGGGCAGCAGATCCTCTACAACGTGCCGATCACGATCGCGTCCATGCTGATCGCGATCGCCGTCGTCGGGGTGGGACTGTTCATCGTGGGGTTCGGCAACGGCGGATGGACGCCGCTGCTGACCGGCGGCGTGATCGTCGGCATCGGCGTCGCGAGCATGCACTATCTGGGCATGGCGGCGATGAGCATGCCGGACAGCATGCACTACAACGCGCTGCTGTTCATCCTCTCCGTGGTGATCGCGATCGTCGCGGGGACCGCGGCGCTGTGGGCCGGCACCCGGGTCCGCAGCCTGCGGGCCACCATCGTCGCCTCGCTGATCATGGGTGTCGCGGTCAGCGGAATGCACTACACGGGCATGGCGGCGATGCGGGTGACCCCGGGCTCGATGCCGTCCATGAGCGGGAGCACCGCGGCCTCATTCCTCATGCCGGTGCTGCTGGGGATCAGCCTGGTGACGTTCGTCCTGACGCTGACGATCAGCCTGTCGCCGACGGAGGAGGAGATCAACGCCGACGCGGTGCTGCAGCGCCGGCTCGACACCGAGTTCTCCGCCGACATGCGAGTGAATACCGTGGGTGCCGCCGTTTCCCGGGGCACGGCCCCGCGGCCGGCCGCCCCGCGTCCCGCGGCCCCGAGCGCCTTCACCCCGAGCGCCTTCACTCCGGGTGGCTACACCTCGTCGGGGCAGGCCCAGGGCTCCGCCGACGGCCAGCCGGCGCCATCGGCGCCATCGGCGCCGTCGCAGGCGCCCCCGCAGCCGCTCCCGTCGCGGCGCCCGGCGAGCGGCCGGCCATGGGGCCAGCCGCCGCGCACCGGCCGCTGAACGGGACCGCGTATCGACATGTCGATTGCGCGATCGACCCGCCCTATTGTGGTCGATCGCGCAATCGGCCTTCAGAGCCAGTCCTTACGGCGGAAGACGGTGTAAAGGATGGTGCCCGAGATGAGCATGATCGCGACCGAGGCGATGAGGCCGTACCGGTCGCTGAAGCCGGGGTAGGGCGCGTTCATCCCGTAGAAGCCGGTGATGAACGTCGGGACCGCGATGATCGCGGCCCAGTTGGTCACCTTCTTGGTGATGATGTTCATCCGGTTGCCCTGGATCGTCAGGTTCGTCTCCAGGATTGTCGTCACCAGGTCCCGCGGCGACTCCGTCCATTCCGCGGCCCGGAGCACGTGGTCGTCCACGTCCTGGTTATGCGCGTAGGGTATGAACCTCAAGCACGCGACGCGGGGAGCGCGGCGAGCGCTTCCCTGACGGTGGGGTCGGCTTCGGTGCCGAGCAGCCGCCAGTCCTCGCCGTCGGCGAGGACCTTCTCCGCGCCGCGGATGGAGCGGAAGTCCCCGCCGCCGCCCAGCGCCGGCGGCTGCTCGCCGCGCGCCAGGCCCTTGGCGGCCCGCAGCAGCAGCCGGTGCATCCGGATCAAGGCCACGTCGGTCGACCCCAGGTGCTCGCGCGTGCGGTCGTAGATCGGGCCGGCGGTCTCGGTCGCCATCGCGTCCTGCGACCGGAAATCCCTGATCCCGCTGTACGACGTCCCCTTCTGGGCGACCCGGTTCGATCTGGTAGCGGTTCTCCCGGGTGTACGTGCGAGGCACCACACCGTTGACCGGCATCATCGAGAACGGGTACTTCTCGTACGTGAAGAACACCGGGCCGCCGTAGCCGCGCGGGTTCTGCGGCGGCTGCGTGGTGAAGTTGTACCGGTACGTCGTCACGTCGTCCGCTGGCACCACGAATATCTGCCGCGTGGAGAACGGGATCTGCGCGATGATCGTGCTCGCCGGGAAGATGTACGCGGTGACGCGCGCGTGCCGGTAGCCGTTCGGGGTGACCCGAATGCCCGCGTAGCGGAACCCGTGCCAGGTGTCGTCCACCTCGATCAGCGCCGCCGGGTCGTGCCGCCAGAACTTCATCGACATGTACCCCGACGGGTAGCCGGGCTTGTCCGTCCCGTCGTCGGGGACGTCGTCGATGGCGTCGAACTGGTGCAGGTTGGAGATGTGCGCGGTGTCCAGGTCACCGTCCATCGACTGCACCCAGTTGCAGTAGATGACCTCCTTGTTCGCGGCGGCGAGCCCAGCGGGCAGCGACTCGGTGCCGAAGTCCCGGAACGGGGTCATGGACTCCGCGGGCCCCATGTACGTCCAGATGATCCCGCCGGACTCGCGGGTCGGGTACGACGTGATCTTGATCCGCTGGGAGAACGGGTTCCGCTCGCTGCGCTGGTCCACGCATTGCCCGGTGGCGTCGAACTTCCAGCCGTGGTAGGTGCAGCGCAGCCCGCACTCCTCGTTGCGGCCGTAGAACAGCGAGGCGCCGCGGTGCGGACACTGCTCCTCGATCAGCCCGACGCACCCGGATGTGTCGCGGAACGCCACCAGGTCCTCGCCCAGCAACCGGACCCGCGCGGGCGGGCCGTCCGGTTCGCCGATCTCCGAGCTCAGGCATGCCGGGATCCAGTACCGGCGCAGCAGGTCGCCCATCGGCGTCCCAGGGCCGACTCGGGTCAGGATCTCGTTGTCTTCCCTCGACAACACGGCATGCCTCCTTCGGGCCGTCGGGTGCTCTTCTGCGACGGTGTCTCGGCGACCCGCCGCGCGTCAACCGCGCGAGAGACCAACGTCACGCGCGGAAAGATGGGCCGGCACCACCACGGCCGCGCTAGGGGACGCACAATGGATGGTCATCGGAAGGGGCAGCACAACTGTGGGCACGCTTATGATCGACGCTATCCAGGCCAATGCCGGAAACATTCCCGTGAGCACTCCGAAAGTCGCGGGATACGTCACGGGCACCCCGGATATTCGCTGGACACAGTCGGACTGGGAGCGGTTCCCCGACGCCGGGACCGTGCATATCGACCAGTCCCCGGAGCTCGCCGCGTACGGGTCCAATGCCGCCTCGGTCGCCGATATCGAGGCCGAAGCCGGAACCGTCAGCGCGTTCGTCACCGCGTCGCAGTCCCGGCTCCGCCTGGGCAGGCTGCTGTGGTGCTACGGCACGGAGACGACCATCTCCGAGGTCAGCGCCGCGCTCAAGGGAGCGGGGATTCCGCTGGGCAGGTGCGGCGCGTGGCTCGCCAACTGGAACCTGTCGCAGGCCGAGGCGAACGCCGCCCTCGGGACGTCCATCGCGGATATCCGCATTGTCGGCGTGCAATGGGCGTCGCCGACCAGCAATCCGGCCACGATCATGCCCGGATCGAATCTGACCCTATCGCAGGCGCAGGTCGACCTGTCGGTCACGGTCCCGGGCTGGTTCGCGCCATGATTAGTGCTTGAACGACTCGCGCATTTTCTGGATTTCCGGCGGCGGCTGGGTCTGCGGGTGGTGCTCGAGCACCCGCACATGCAGCCGCAGGTCGTCAAGCAGCAGGTTCGCCAGGTCCATGCTGAATGCGTTCCGCACCACGATCCGCATTACGGCCATATCGGTCAGGTTTTCCGGGAACGTATACGCGGGCACCTGCCAGCCGCGCATCCGCAGCCGCTCCGACAGGTCGAACACCGAGTACCCGGTCACCGAGTCCTGCAGCTTGAAGGCGAACACCGGCAGGTCACTGCCGTCGGTCAGCAGCTCGAACGGCCCGATCTTGGCGATCTCGTCCGCCAGGTGCCGCGCGATGTCCTGGCACGTCTGCTGCACCTGCTTGTAGCCGGATTGCCCCAGCCGGATGAAGTTGTAGTACTGGGCGGCGACCTGCGCGCCCGGCCGGGAGAAGTTAAGCGCGAACGTCGGCATCTCCCCGCCCAGGTAGTTGACCTTGAAGACGAGATCCTCGGGCAGGCAGGAGGCGTCGCGCCAGACCACCCAGCCCACGCCGGGGTAGACCAGCCCGTACTTGTGCCCGGAGGTGTTGATCGACGCCACCCGCGGCACCCGGAAGTCCCACTCGATGCCGGGCTGCAGGAACGGCGCGACGAACCCGCCGGACGCCGCGTCCACGTGCATCGGCACGTCGAGGCCCGCCGACGCCTGCAGCCTGTCCAGCGCGGCGTTGATCCCGGCGACCGGTTCGTAGCTGCCGTCCATCGTGGATCCCATGATCGCCACGACCCCGATGGTGTTCTCGTCGCACTGCGCGGCCGCCTCATCGGCCCCCAGGTGCAGCCGTCCCCGCACCATCGGAACATACCGTGGCTCGACCTCCCAGTACCGGCAGAACTTCTCCCAGCACACCTGGACGTTCGAGCCCATCACGAGGTTCGGCCGGTCCGCGGGCAGTCCCGACGAACGCCGCCGCGCCCGCCAGCGCCACAGCAGCGCCATCCCGCCGAGCATGCACGCCTCGCTCGACCCGGTGGTCGAGGTGCCGACCGCGACGCCGCCGGCGCAGTGCGCGTTCCACAGGTGGCCCAGGATGTTCACGCACCGCCTCTCGAGCTCGGCGCTCTGCGGGTACTCGTCCTTGTCGATCATGTTCTTGGGCGAGCACTCGGCCATCAGCAGCTCGGCCTCGGGTTCCATCCAGGTGGTGACGAACGTCGCCAGGTTCAGCCTCGCGTTGCCGTCGAGGATGAGCTCATCCCGCACGATCTGCAGCGCCGTGCGCGGCAGCGTGCCGTGCGCAGGCAGCCGGTAGCGGGGGATCTCGAAGCTTTCCTCACGGACGTAGACGGGATTGATGTCGAGTTCGGCGGCGGACTCGTCCTCGTGGACCTGCCTGTGCAGTGCGGCCATGAGATCAGATTATTCCGAACGGACCCATCAGCCTCGCTTTCCCCCACCTTCCTCCCTACTGCGGTGCGGAACCTGGGCGTCCCGCCGTACGTCGAACGGTAGACGGCGACGGCGGGGTACGCTGGCGGACAGCGGAGGCGGACATGACTGGGCGAGGACCGGGGGGCGGGCTGCGGCAGGGGGTCGGCGCCGGCGCGGTCGGCGCCGCGGTCGCCCTGATCGTGGTCTTCGGGCTGGGCCACGGCAACCCCCTGGACAGGGCGCCTGCGGGGAGGGCGATCCCCTACAACCTCTACACGCACTGCGGCGTCAGCGAAGCGCACGTCGCCGGCCTGTACTACGTCGCCGTCCACCCGCTTAGCGACGGGTCAGGCGACCCGCCGGCGGGCTGGGGGAACCCGTACGACCCTGGCACCATGACCCTGGTATCCGCGACCGAGGCGGTATTCACCGACGGCGTCGGGCACTCGGTTGTCTTCGAGGTCCGTCCGGGCGCGAAGACGTTCCTGCGTGCGTGCCCGTGACAGCCGCCCCGGCAGTGCCGGACTCGATAGGGTAGCCGTGCGCGGGGGTCGGGCCGCGCCTGGGGCGGGGCGATGGCGCGGGAGACCCAATGGAGCCGCTAGCAGCGAACGATCCGCGGCAGGTGGGCGTGTTCCGCCTGCACTCGCGGCTGGGCGCCGGGGGGATGGGGCGGGTCTTCCTCGGTTATTCGCCGGGCGGTGGCGGTGGCGGTGGCGGTGAAGATCGTATCCGCTACCACCGCGCCGCCCGCCAGCGCGTCGCCGACGGCCTCGCTGATCGCCGTCACCGTCTGTACCGAGCCGGTCGGCGGCTGCAACTACGTCGGCGCGTCGCAGTACATGGAGATCACCCCGAAGGAGATCACCCCGAAGGAGATCACGACGTCGGGGGACGGTTCGGCCTATGTGGACAACCTCGTCTGGTCCGGCTGGGGTGGCTCGGAGGCAACGGCCACCGGAACCCTGAAGCTCGACAACTGCACCCCGAACTGCGCGCAGGGGACGTACACCGGCTACCCGGCCACGGTCACGCTCGCGGGCCCGACCCCCTACGGCAGCCACCTCGAGGCCTATTCCACGATCGCGGTCCAGTCCCCGGCCGCCAACACGACCTACACATACACCCGCGACACCGTACCGTAACCGCTAGGCCGCGCGCCGAGCCTCCGCGGGCGCCTCCCCCGGGAAGTCGATTGCGCAATCGACCACAATAGAGCGGGTCGATTGCGCAATCGACACATCCGGTTAGCCCGCGCGCCGGCCGGCGTGCTCGGGCTCTCCGGTCGCGGCGGCCTGGCCGGCGGCCTCCCGGCCGCCGCGCAGCAGGGAGGCCAGGCCGGCGAGCACGGACAACGCCGCGGACACCCCGAACACCACGATCAGCCCGTTGTGGAACGGCCCGGACAGCAGGCTCGGGAAGAACGACCGCCCGGTGAGCGCCGCGCGGCTCGCGGGCGGCAGCGACGCGAGCACGCCGGTCGGCGCGAGCAGGTGCTGGATCGGGTTCACCCCGAGGACCGATGCGAACAGCGACGACACCGGGGGCAGGGTCGCGATCTGGTGGGCGATCCCGGCGGGCACGCCGAGCCTGATCAGGCCGCCGCTCAGCGTCGACGGCAGGCTGCTGGACAGGCCGGCGATCATCAGCGTGAAGACCACGCCGATGGACACCGCAGTCCCGGAGTTCTGGAACGTCGCGCGCATCCCGGACGCCGCGCCGCGGTCCCTGGCCGGCACGCTGCCCATGATCGAGGAGGAGTTCGGCGCGGCGAACATGCCGCTGCCGATCCCGTTCACGGCGATCAGCAGGGCGAACGCCCAGTAGGAGAAGCTCACCGGAAGCAGCATGAGCGCGACGAAGCTGGCCGCGAACACGAAGGCGCCGGTGGTGGCGATCCCGCGGGAGCCGAACTTGTCGGACAGGATCCCCGATACCGGGCCGGACACCAGGAACCCGGCGGTCATGGGGAGCAGGAAGATGCCGGCCCACAGCGGCGTGGCGCTGTAGTCGTAGCCGTGCAGCGGCAGCCAGATCCCCTGCAGCCAGATGATCAGCATGAACTGGATGCCGCCGCGCGCGATGGACACGAGCAGGCCCGCGACGTTGCCAGCCGTGAAGGCCCTGATCCGGAACAGCCCGAGCCGGAACATCGGTTCGGCGATCTTGCTCTCGATGACGACGAACACCGCGAGCAGCACGGCGCCGCCGATCAGCTCGCCGAGCACGACGGGGTTCGTCCAGCCCATGGACTGCCCATGGTAGGGCTGGATGCCGTACGTGATGCCGACGAGCAGCGCGCCGAGGCCGAGGGCGAACGTGATGTTGCCCCACCAGTCGATCTTGCCGCGGTGCCGTTCGCCGTTGTCGCGCAGCCGCAGGTAGGCCCACAGCGTGCCGAACACGCCGACGGGGACGTTGACCCAGAACACCGCGCGCCAGTCCCACGCGGACAGCAGCCCGCCCGCGACCAGGCCGATGAACATGCCCGCCAGCGCGGCGATCTGGTTGGTGCCGAGCGCGAAGCCGCGCCGTTCCGGCGGGAACGCGTCGGTCAGGATCGCCGCCGAGTTGGCCATCAGCATCGACCCGCCGACCGCCTGCACCAGGCGCCACCCGATCAGCCACAGCGCCGCGTGGGTGCCCTCGAACGGGTCGAACGACAGCAGCACCGAGGCCACCGTGAACACCACGAAGCCCTGGTTGTACATCCGCACCCGGCCGAACATGTCGCCGAGGCGGCCGAGGTTGACCACCAGCACCGCCTGCACCAGCCGGTAGCCCATGATCATCCACAGCAGGTAGCTGATGTTCCCCGCCGACAGCGGGTCCAGGTTGATCCCGCGGAAGATCGCCGGCAGCGCGATAATGACGATCGAGCCGTCGAGGGCGGCCATGAAGATGGCCGCGGTGGTGTTCGCGAGCGCGACCCACTTGTACCTGTCGTCCGCCCGCGCCGCGCGCGCGTCGGCCCTCGCTGTCCGCTCATCCGCCATTAGAGCTTCTCCGCCAGCCGCTCGAGGAGAGGTGCCGCCGTGAGCAACTGGCCGAGCTCGCCGGGGGTAAACGCGGCGCGCAGCGCCGCCGCGAGCTGCTCGGTCCGCGCGCCGCGCCGGTCGTTCACCACCTGGCGGCCCGCATCGCTGATGGACAGCACGATCCGCCTGCCATCCCTGGGATCGCGCTGGCGCTCGATCAGACCGCGCTGCTCGAGCGCGGCGAGCGTCGCGCCCATCGACTGCGGGCTGATCCGGTCCTGCCTGGCCAGCTCGCTGGACGTGGCGGGACCACCGCGGTCCAGGCGCGTCAGCGCCGACGACTCGGCGAACGTTAGCTCGCCGGGAAGATGCGCCTGCTTCAACTTCCGCACCAGCAGCCCAACGGCTCCCCGCAGTGCCGCCGCCACTTCATTTTCATCCGGAACGGACGCGGCTGACTCCATACCTTCAGGTATAACTGATAAGGTTTATCTTAGCAATTTGGCGCGTTCACCGACGGGCTTCACCACGGGTTCCGACGGCGCGCATCGGAGCAGGGCGGAGGGGACCATGCGGACATTGCTACCCGGCATCACCGCGGACCGGGTGCCCACGCGCCGGCTGAACATGGCCGTGCTTTCCGTGGCCGTGCGTACCGGTCAGCCGGTGCTGTTCGTGCACGGTAACGTGTCGTCGTCGCTGTTCTGGCAGCCGACCATGCTCGCACTGCCGGAAGGCTACCGGCCGCTGGCGGTAGACCTGCGCGGCTTCGGCGAGACCGACTCAGAACCGGTGGACGCAACCCGGGGCCTGCGCGACTACGCCGATGACCTGGCCGCCCTCATCGAGGCGCTGGGGCTGACGTCCGTACACCTCGTGGGCTGGAGCATGGGCGGCGGCGTAGTCCTGCAATACCTCGCCGACCGGCCCGCCGCGCACGCGGCCGCCTCGGTGACCCTGGTGGCGCCCGTCTCTCCGTTCGGGTTCGGCGGCACCTATGGGAGGGACGGCACGCTGTGCGACCCGGCTGGCGCCGGGTCGGGCGCCGGCACGGTCAATCCCGATTTCGTGGCGCGCCTGGCAGCCGGTGACCGGAGCGCGGACAGTCCCACGTCGCCGCGGCGGGTACTGCTTGCCCACTACGTGAAGCCGCCCTTCGTGCCCGCAGACCTGGACATTTTCGTCGAGTCCATGCTCTCGACGGCTACCTGGGCTCCATCGGGGCGGTGCCCGGCTGGCCGGGGCCGGACGCTTGGCCGCCGCAGCCGATGGTGACGCAGACACGGGACCTGCTTGACCGCTACGCGGCGTCGGGCGGCCGGTACCGCGAGACGGTCATCAAGGACTCCGGACACGGTCCGCACCTCGATCAGTCGGAGCGGTTCATGGCCGCACTGGCGCAGCACCTGGCACAGGCGTAGGCCGCCGGGCGCGGTCCCGAGCGTGCCCAGCCACGTTTGGCTGTTCGGCACCAACGTCTCGGCCGGTGACCAGCCCCTGATCCTCAGCCACTCCTGATCTGAAGCGAAACGTCCGTAGGATCTGCCCCGCCTGGGGTGGATTCTACGGACGCGATGGCCTGGGCGGGGGAGTCGGCGGGGACCTTGCCCGCGCGGGCCAGTTCCCGCAGGACGGCCAGCGTGATGGACTCGGCGTCCACGTGGAGCCATGCGCTCCGGCACCTTGAGTACTCGTGTCACTACGACTCGCCTACCTCGCGGTCCTCCGGGTTTTCGGCTGGCTCGCCCTGCTCGCCCGCTCCGACCGGCTAAGGACACGGAAATCCTGATCTTGCGCCATCAGGTCGCCGTGCTCCAGCGGCAGGTCAAGACGCAATGCCGCTTAGCCTAGTTTGATCATGGCTTCCGGGGGCGCTCCCTGGGACGCGTCCGCCGCCACTATAACCGTCCGTGACTGCCGATTGCGAAGCTAGCGCCATGATCCCGAAAACATTTTTCTCAACGTAAGTAAATCATTCTATAACGCCGAAAACTCTTCGCCAGCATGGCCGGCCGCGCCGGGAGTCCGCAGCGGGGCGCGCGAAACGGTCACACCCTGTAGCGCACTAGCCCGTTGGGTCAAGACGCCGCGGCTGTCGTGGGCCGACCGGGCGGTGCTAGCCGCGCTGGCACGCCAACCTCGTCCGGCGGCACTGGACCCACCCGCGCCGCGATCCGGGACGCCCCCGGACCGCGGAAACCGTCGCCGCCTGTACGTGCTGTTCTTCATCGAGCACGGCACCCGCCGCGCGCACCTCGCCGGGATCACCGCCCACCCCACGGGGGAGTGGGTGACCCAGCAGGCTCGCAACCTGCCGGGCGCCCAAAGACCCGGCAGCATGATTCGTTACCTGCTCGACTCATCCGCCTTGCGGCGGATCTTGCGGGACGCCGCGCTCCTGGCATCCTGGGCCGAGGTGGTCCCCCTGGGTGTGATCGGTTCCTTTCACCCGCAGCGCGTCGAATTCCGCCGCTCAGCTCAAACCATCGACGAGTATGAGCAGATGTCGGAAATGTTCGATGCGCTGTACCCCGATGCTGCGGTCCCCAAGGGCGCTTGGCGGTGGATAGAGTCGGCACAACGACAGCGACTTCGTGACCGCCGCACGGCACATGCGAGCGGCTCGTCGCCACCTTGCGCCGGTATTAAGGGCCGCATAGGTCTAGACCAATTCCCTATGGATCCGGCCGGGGATCGGCACGATCGGTAATCTTGATTGCTGGCACCAGGCTTGGCGCGGCGTGCTGGCGCTGGGTGCAAGAGAGCTTCCGGGGATCGGGGAAGTTGAGGCTGGTGTAGCCGGGTGCCCGGTCCTCGCTGAGGCCCGCGCGCATCGCCGACGCGGCGCGGGGGACCCGGCACACCGTCTTAACGAGGCGCTTTTCTGCCCCGGGAGGGCTAGTTCGGCCCAGATGGTCTTGCCTTGCGGGGTCTGGCGGCTCCCCCAGCGCTGTGCGAGCTGGGAAACGAGGAGCAAGCCGCGTCCGCCCTCGTCGAAGGCACGGGCCTGGCGGAGGTGCGGTGCGGTGCTGCTGCCGTCGGAGACCTCGCAGATGAGCGTACGGTCGCGGATGAGCCGGAGCTGGATCGGGCTCTGCGCGTACCGGATCGCGTTGGTGACCAGCTCGCTGACCACGAGCTCGGTGATGAAGGCCGCATCGTCAAGGCTCCAGCATGTGAGCCGCATCGCCACCTGCTGGCGGGCGCTGGCGACCACGGCTGGGTCGGCGGGCAGGTCCCAGGTAGCGACCCGGTCGTCATTCAGGGCATTAGTACGGGCGATGAGCAGAGCGACGTCATCTGCGGGACGGTCCGGGAGTACGGCCTTGAGGACGTTGTCGCAGGCGGTTTCCAACGACGGTTCCTTACGGCTCAACGCCTGGCGCAGGCGGTCAAACCCGAGGTCGATGTCGCGGTCGCGGGACTCGATGAGGCCGTCGGTATAGAGGGCGAGGATGCTCCCGGCGGGCAGTTCGATCTCGGTGCTCTCGAAGGGCAGCCCGCCGAGGCCGAGGGGCGGGCCGGCGGGTACGTCGAGGAAGCTGACGGCGCCGTCCGGGGTGACGAGCGCGGGAAACGGATGACCGGCGCGGGCAAGGCTGCACCTGCGGGAGACCGGATCGTAGACCGCGTATACACATGTGGCGGCGACATCTCGGTCCACATCGTCACCGCTGTCGGCTTCGGCTTCGGCGGAGATCCGGCTGACCAGGTCATCGAGGCGCGTGAGGAGTTCGTCGGGAGGGAGGTCCACGTCGGCGAGCGTTCGTACGGCGGTGCGGAGCCTGCCCATGGTGGCGGAGGCATGGATATCATGTCCGATTACATCGCCGACGACCAGGGCGACCCGTGCTCCGGAAAGCGGGATCACATCGAACCAGTCCCCGCCCACGCCCGCGTGAGCACTGGCGGGCAGGTAGCGACTGGCGACGTCCACCGCCGATTGCTTGGGGAGTCGTTGCGGCAGCAGGCTGCGCTGCAGGGCCAGAGCGGTGGTGCGCTCGCGGGTGTAGCGGCGGGCGTTGTCGAGAGAAAGGGCCGCTCTGGCGGTAAGTTCCTCAGCGAGCAGCACGTCGTCCTGTTCGAACGGCTCCGGGCACTGTCCGCGGAGGAAGACCACGACGCCGAGAGTGACCCCGCGGGCGCGTATCGGGACAGACAGGGTTGAATGGATCCCGAATTTGCTTATCGTTTCCGCCCGAGCCGGGTTATGGCCGGTCGAGGAGATGAACGTGGGGTCGTCCACGCTGGTCAATACGGCCTTGCCGGTGGCCAGGCATCGGGCTGACGGGAAAGATTCCGGATGGATGTCGATGTCCCCGGGCTTGACCACCGCCTCGGGGACACCCTCGAAGATGGACTGATGGGCAGCGCGGCGCATCACGACGGTACCGGTGAGCGGCCCCGGGGCCGGCTCGTTGCCGCTGAGCACGGCGTCGAGCAGGTCAACGACGGCCAGGTCGGCAAAGCGCGGTACAACCATGTCGGCCAGTTCTTGCGCGGTCCTGGTGACATCAAGGGTCGTGCCGATGTGCGTGCCGGCTTCGTTCAGCAGGGTCAATCGCTGGCGTGCCCAGTACTGCTCGGTGATGTTGAGCACCCCGATCCACACTGCCCGCGTCCGGTCGCCCCCGTCCTTCAGCGGGGAGACCGAGATTGACCAGGCACGTTCGCGGGCCTCACCCGGCACCCGGCGGTAGGTCTCCCGGTGCGCGGGCTCCCCGGTATCGAGCACCTGTCGCATGTAGCGCTCCATCGCGTCGTACTGGGGACCGTGCAGGACATCGGTAAGGCGCCGTCCGCGCAGCTCGTCTTCGGTGAGCCCGAACATCCGGCACATGCGGTCATTGACCCCCAGGCACAGCAGGTCCTTGTCATGGATCGCCTGAGCGAACGGCGACTGGGTGAACGCCCAGTCCATGATGGGCCCATCGGACTGCGCGTAGCTGTCCATCTCCGCTGGCACCGCCATCCTGGGGACATTCCCGTCGTAACCGCAGGTCAGAGAGGATAGCCGCCCGCGCGGCGTGTGCCAAGGTGGTACGGCTCAGCCGACGGCATCACCCTGTGCCGCTTCAGAACTCGATGCAGGGTCGTGAGCTGCGGTTTGGCAGGGTTGGCGGATTGGGACAAGACTGCGGTTCGTGTCTGTCCGTCTACTGTATTTGATCACGGTCCGCGTGTTCGGATGGCTTGCCTCTGAGACGCAGCAAGGCGTCCAAGGACGCGGAGATCATGGTGCTGCGTCATGAGGTGATGATGCTCCGCCGCCACATGGTCCGGCCCAGTCCAAGACGCCGCAGGTTAGAGGCTGTGACACAGTTTTTCGGCACCCACAAGGTCATCAGCAGACAGCTTGCCTGATTCGCCGCGGATGTCACGCAGCGGGCGTCAGGCGCTGGTGCTGAGCGGGATCGTGGCGTTCTGGCGGCCGATCAGCGGAATGCGGCCGGCCGCGCCGCGGGCGGTGACCAGGGCGCGCAGGGTCAGCTGGACAGGGACCTGGGAGCCGGAGGCGGGAACGGAGGCGAGCAGCCGCAGAGGACGGTCGACCTTCAGAGGTTCTTCGCCGACGGCGCCGAAGTCCCACATCGCATAGCCGAAGTCGATCCCGGACACGGAGATCTTCGGGAAGTAGATGTCCTGCGCGGTCTCTCGTTGTGCGGACAGCTCGGGGTGCACGGGGAGTGTGGCAATGTCGAACTTCAGCCCGCCCGAGTAGCTGGTGGTGACCTTCACGGGGTGCTCGCTGACCTCGTCGCGCGGGCTCAGATCCGTGATGGACGCCCCGTCGGTTTCCGACAGGTTCAAGGTCACCCGGACCCAGCGGAAGCGGCATTCCGGATGCGCGTGCGCGACGCAGTGCAGCTGAAAATCGAGGACGTTCGTGCCCGGCGCCGGCCCGTCGTGCCGGGTGGCCGGCTCGCACCGGATGGCAAGGCGATTGGCCCTGGCCAGCACGCGGATCTGCTGATCAGCGACGATCGGCTCACCGCGTTCGGTGTGCTCGTCGATCTCAAGCACGGGCTCTACCCATGCCTGATCGGATCCGGTCATCCAGCTCACCTCCACGAGCCCACGAGAGCGAAGCTGCCCCAATGGTAGAGGTGGGTATACCGCCGATCCCGGCGAATGGCGCAGGCGGCGCGCTGCAGCGCCTCGGCCGCCGAGACGCCGGGGTCACCTGCGGCCTCGTGGAAATGGCACAGCAGGTCCCTGGCAGACGCGTCGCTCACCTGCCATTGGCTGGCGAGGATGCTGCGCACGCCGCTGAGCAGCAGGGCGCGGATCAGGCCGACCGCCTCGTCGCCGGGACGCAGCTCGCTAACGCCGGTGTCGCAGCCGCTCAGCACCGCGAGCCGGGTGGCGCACGGCTGGCCGAGCATGTCCCCGGCGCGCAGGATGTCGGTCCCGGCCAGGTCCAGGCCGGAGGCGAACCCGTCGGCGGTCGACAGCTGCCCGTGGCCGGCGAAGTGCATCGTGGTCCGGCCGCGGAAGGCGTCCATTAGCCTGTCTCTGGTGACGTCGCCGCCGGTCAGCGGGTTCACGCCGAGCAGGGCGGCCACGGTGACCGCCTCCTCGCGGGCGGCGGGCAGGTCGCCGCGCGAGTCGCCGAACACGGCCGCCGTCCCGCCCGTGAATCCCGGTCCGCCGCCGCGCAGCGTGTGCCGCAGCACCGCGGATGCCGGGGCATAGCACACCGGATTGCGCTCGATGAGCGGCGCACCGTCCAGCAACAGGGTGTGCAGTGGCAGGTCGTGCAGTACCCCGTAGGGCACGAGGTAGACGACGTCGCCGGGAGCCGTCCACTCGCCAAGCGGCGCGAGCAGCGGCGCGAAGCGGTCCCATCGGCGCAGCCCGCCGGGGCCCAGGTCCTCCATCATCATCCGGACGCCGCCTGGCAGGCGGAACGTGGTGGCCGCGAACCGGCGCAGCGCGCCGTGATCGAGCGGTACGTAGGCCTCGCGGGGCGCGTCCCAGTCGGCGCGGGCGCCGAAGACCATCGTCCGTTCCGGCGTGCACAGGTACTCGGCGACCACGATGCGCTTCCCGCCAGCCGCGGCTTCCTCGGCGGCCAGCAGTTCACGGATCTCGGCGTAGTCCGGTGGCTCGGATCGCCGTGCCGCGGGCCGCTTTCCGGCGCCCGCACCGCTGAGCCCGTCAAGCAGTGCCCGGCCCTTCATCCGTTCCAGCCACCGCCACGCATCGGCCGCGTCCGCGCGGGCATCCCACGCGAGCCCGAACCCCTGACCGTAAAACGTCTGCTTGTCGACCGAGAACGCCATCCAGACCTGCTGCTCACGGGCGGCGTCCCCGCTTTCCGCTGACTCGCGCAGCTGGTCGATGAGCCCGGATGCCTCTTCCATCAGCCGGCTGGCCCGCTCCAGCCGCTCACCGCGCTCCGCGTCAGCCTGGCCGCGCGCTGTGCCGGCCGCGGCGGGCTGGACGCCGCCTCGATGTCGCACAGCGCCCGGTAAAAGCCCGTCTGCCAGACGAACGCCGGCACGTTCACCAGCCGGAACAGTTCCTGAGCCTCCGTGAACAGCCGCGCCGCCTGGTCGTAGGCCGTCGTACCCGACCGGCGCGCCAGCTGGATCATTGCCAGCCCCTGGTACGACAAGATGAACGCCAGGTCAGGCAGCAGGCCAAGACCGCGTGCGGTGGATTCCGCCTTGGTCAGCCAGGTGCCGACCTGGGGCCAGTCGGTGTCGAAGAACGCGGCCTGGCCGCGGTACTGGTACAGCTTGGCCAGCTCAGCGGCGGCCGCCAGCGTCCGCTGCCCGGCCAGCAGCCGCTCGGCCGCCTCGAACTCGGCGCTGGCGTCATCGTTCAGGAACGGCCTGGCCTGCGCGCCCATCCGCTGGGTGACCATGGTCCAGGCGAGCTGGCTGCGGTATTTGGCCTCCTCGACAGGCGACTCAGCCTCGCGGGCCACGCCGGTGGCGGCGCGGAGCAGGTCAAGCACCCGCACGTCGTCTTCGCCCATGAGCAGCGTGGCCAGGACCGTCAGTGCCTCGCCGAGCACCAGGCTCGCCCCGCTCGCCCTCATGTCCGCGATTACGCCTTCGAGCAGCAGCTTCGCCTCGGCCTTCATGCCGACCGCGTTGGCCGAGGTGGCGAGCATCAGCCGGGAGGCCGCCTGCAGGCCGCTGGAGCCGGTGGCGAGCCCGGTCAGCAGCGCCCGCGCCCGCGCCACCTCACCGGAGCGGAACGCCTGATTGGCTTTATCGAGCACGCGCACCTCGGCGGCAAGGGAGGAGCCAAGCCCGGGTGCCAGCCGCGCGGCTTGCCGTTCCGCCTCCCGGCCGTGCTCCTCGTCGCCGTGCACGCTATACCAGAGCCGCAGTGCGGACCACACCTGAAGTTCCGACGACGGCGCGTCGGCGCCGGCGAACCCCGCGGCAGCGCCCCGCGCCAGCTCGACCCCGGCCGGGTTACCGTAGTCGAGCAGCAGCCGTGCCACAGCCCAGCGCACCAGCGCGTCGCCGTAGACGTGGCCGCCCCCGGCGAACGCGGCCGCGAGCTCGTCGAACCGGGAGAGCACGCGCGCCTGGTCGCGGTCGCCGCCCCCGTCAAGCAACGCGCGCAGCTCGAACTCGGCGAGCGCCAGCTCGGCGCGCGCCCGGGGAATGACCAGCCCGTCGGCGCCGGCCTCACGGCTCGCGCGCGCGTAAAGCTCCCGCGCGGCCTCCCGGTCGGCCAACAGCCCGTCGGCGGCGAAAGACGCCGCCCGCCGCAGCGTCGCGAGCGCCTCGCGCTGCTGCCCGGACGAGCGGTAGCTGTCGGCCGCTGCCACCATGGCGGACACCAGTTCGCCACGGTGCGCCGGCCCCATGCCGCTGAGCACAAACCGCATCACTTCGGCGCGAGACCGCAAATCGGCGGCCAGTGCGCTAACGGCCGGGTCATCACCGCTGCTGGCCACGGACTCGTCACACAAGGCGGAAAATGCCGCGGCCCGCGCTGCGAGCGGCTGGTCGCTTTCCCGGTACAAGTCCAGGAAGCCGGCCCACAACCGCAGCGTCGGCGTCGCGGCGACCGCCGGTGGCGCGGCCCGCAGCAGGTCCGCCGCGGCCCGCAGGTATCCCTGATCGGCGCGGCAGCGGACGGCGGTAAGCACGTCCATCGCCTCTCGCGGCTGGCTGACCGCGGTCAGCAGCTCCGCATACCGGCCCTGCTCTAGCAGGACGGCCGCCTCTCCCCCCAGCTGCACGCCAGCAGAATAGCCCGCCATACCTCATGGTCGGCGAGTGCGCCGAGGCCGTCTTGGGCTGACCGGGCGATCCTGGCCGTGGTCCGGTGACACAGGATTCGGCACCACAGGCTTGGTGCGGCTAGCCTACGACGCCCCGGTTTCTTCGGCGTATGTCTTCGGCACCCTGCGCCGGGAACTGCTCGACCGGATGCTGATCGTCAATGAGCACCATTTGCGCCGGGTGCTGACCGAGTACCTGCAGCACTACAATGCTGCCCGGCCGCACTGTGCCCTCGGCCAGCTCACCCCTGCCCAAGCCGGCACTCGGCCGCCCGAACCTATCAACCTCGGCCGTGTGGAAGCCGCTGACCAGCCGGGCAGCCTCGGCCTCGCGCCGGAACCGTGCCCGGAACTCCGGGTCGCCGGCCAGGTCGGGGCGGATCAGCTTGACGGCCACTTGTCGGCCGCCAGGCGATTCCCCCAGGTCGACGATCCCCATCCCGTGGCGGCCGGTTTCTCGGGCTCCGCGGCCTGCTCGCGTGTGGAATCGAGGCATGGAGCGCCTCGTTGAGGCCGACGAGCGGTCAGCCCCGTCCGCCGAGGATCTGCCGGGGTCTTCCCGGATCGCGTGGTCCCTATACGAGCGCGAGGATTATGGATTCGCCGGCCGTGGATTCCCCGTTACTCCGGTTCTCGATCAGGGTGACAGTGGCGGCGACTGCTCGCAGGACGTTAGGGGCGTCAGATCCTTCCGCGATGGCGCCGTCTGCCAGGGCGAGTGCGACGGCTCTGAGCGCCGCCGCCTCAGGCGGGCTGGGGGACTGATGCGTGCCGCACATCGGCGCGCAGGCGTTTGTCAGGCGGCTGAGCCCCACTGCCCGGTTCCAGTAGGGAGAGCCGTCGCCCCTGGAGGACTCGGCGGCCGTCAGGTCACGTAGCGAATCGGTGAGTGGGCTGCCGAGGGCCGCCTTGAGCCGCGTGGTCTCGTGGATCCCCGCTCGGGACGAGAGCGTGAGCGCGAATGCCAGGTAAGGATCGCTGGGCAGCGGGTCGGAGCTCGAGGTCGCAGCAAGTACCTGAAGCAGGGTGCTGGCCAGCGGTCCGTCGGCGACCCATCGCAACGGGAGCCCTAGAACTCCGGGGACGGCGAGCGCCGGGTCAAGGGTGTGGAAGCGACCGCGGTTGCCTGCCCGGAAGCGGGCGAAGGGCGCTTGCTCGTCCGCTTTGAGCTGCCGGACTTCTTCGGCTTACGGACGCGGGACCTTGGCGACACCGGAACAGCCTAACGGAACAGACCTAAGGCGTGGCCAGGCGCGCCGGTATCTTGCCCATCGGTCAGGTCATGACCGCGAAGATCCGCTCGTTGCGGCGCACGACGCCGGGGTTTAGTTTCCGAGATCGGAGCCGAGCTTGGCTCGCCGCTCCTCGAGTTCGGCCAGCTCGGTCCGCAGGCGCCTGATCTCGCGGTTGACGTGCGCCAGCTCCGCCCTGGCCTGCTGTTCGCTGACGTAACGGTCGCCGTGCCTGGTCCGGGCGAGAGCCTCGACCTCGCGGCGGAGCAGTCTCAACCACGGGTTCCCGTGCATCGCGGCCTGGCGGTACTGCAGCGTGCCCGCGTCGATCGCGTCGTAGATCTCGTCCTGGGTTAGCCCGAACTCCTGGCGGGCGGTCTTGTCGCTCAGCGTTGCGCCCTTGCGCTGCCATTCATCGTTCGGATAGGCCATGGCTGATCCTCATGGTGGCCGCCGCGGAGTCCGGCCGGGCAGAGTTCGCATCCTCCGGCTATGGTAAGCCGCCGCCGCTGCCCGCATGCATATTCCCGGCTTCAGTCCCGCCAGAAGCTGGAGAACGCCGCGCCGAGGTCGAAGAAGGGCCAGCCCCGCCGATCAGCGAGGATCCTGCCGATCGTCGTGGTGCCCACGCAGCTCACACCGACCAGGCTGACCCGCAACTCAGACTCCTCACCGCCACACCAGCGATCCGAGGGGCAGCTGTGGTGCCGGCGATATCGGGGCATCGGGGAAACGGCAGATAGCCTGGATAGCAGTGGCTACACCGAGGAGCTCGCGCCCACGCTGCCCAGGCGAATCCGGGTTGAAGCCGAGCACCGCGGCCCGTCCGCCGTTTTGTTCCCTGGTTTATGCGAGCAACCAAGCGGCGGCATCCTCTTCGACGGCGGGTCGTAGCACCTCCCGCAGGAGTCGACTTCGCTGCCCTTGCCGACCGTGCAACCGTCTGCCTGATTTCCGGAGGCCTAGATCTCGTCGAACCCGGTATCGTTATTGACAATAGTGAGGCCCGGCCGCCGGCGGTCCGGTGTTCGCCGGCGGGATGCCTCTCTACGGAGTGGCCGCACGTAAGCCTTAACCGGAGGAGGTGGTTCGAGTAGGAGACGACTGGCTGCAGGATGCGACGCGCCGGGCGAAGGCGGCGCTGATCGACACCACCACGCCGAACGCGGCACGGGTTGCGGATTACATGTACGGCGGGCAGAACAACTTCGACGTCGACCGCAAGGCCGCGCGAGCGCTGGTCGCGGCGGCACCCATCGTAGGCACTATCGCGCCCGCCGCGCGCGCCTTCCAGCAGCGGGCGATGCGGTACCTGGTCGCCGGAGCCGGCATCAGGCAGTTCCTCGACATCGGCACCGGCCTTCCTCTAGTGGGCAACACGCACGAGGTGGCGCAATCTCTCGTGCCGGAATGCCGCATTGTCTACGTGGACAACGATCCGATGGTGCTGTCGCACGCCCGAGCGCTGATGAAGTCCACGCCTGAGGGTGCCATCGGCTACGTCGACGCGGACGTCCGCGACACGGGGGCGATCGTGGCGGACGCGCGGGCGACCCTGGACTTCGGCCAGCCGGTCGCGGTCATGCTGCTGTTCACGCTCGCTTACGTCGAGGACGCCGTGGCGGCGACCGCGGTGGTGTCCTCGCTGGTGGCGGCCGTGCCGTCTGGCAGTTATGTCGCGATCTACCACCTGGCGAGCGACCTGGACCCGACGCTGGAGGAGGCGGTCAGGCAGTGGAACAAGATGATGCCTGCACAACGCCTCACGCTCCGCTCCCGTCTGCAGGTCGCCGACCTCGTGGCGGGCCTTGAGCTGGTCCCGCCCGGCCTCGTGCCGGTGTCCGAATGGCGCCCCGCGCCGACCGACCCGCGCTTCGAGGACGTAGTCCCGATCCACGGCGTAGTGGCGCGGAAGCCGTAGCCCCGCTCAGCTTCCAATCCTTTACACGAGTTGTTCTGCGCGGGTACCCGTTCCCCGAGGCGGCCCCTGTGGAGTTCCAAAACGGGGGCATAGGTTGCTGACCGGGAAATAACCACCTCAGCCGTCTAACGTGACCACTGTTCTGGGGTACGGCGAGATGGCCCCTTGGCGAGTACTGGTCCCGGGGCCTGGCGGCGGCGGTATGCGGTTAGCGGCGCAGGATGGTCAGGCGGCCTCTTGGCGGGGGGTGACGGTCACGTCGCGGCCGAGTGCTTCCAGCTGGCGGATGTGGCCGCGGATCTTGCGGCCGGCGTCGGCGTGCTTCGCGTAGTGGCCGGGGCCGAGGTCGCGGTAGCGGGCTTCGGGGTTCTTGAGCAGGTGCCAGACGATAACGAGGATGGACCGGCCGACAGCGACGTTGGCTTTCCTCCTCCCGCCCCCGCCCGGCCGGGAGGAGAGGCGGCGGTGCCGTTCGCCGGGGAACGTGGCGGTGCCGGCGGCCCCGTCGGCGGCCAGCGTGCACAGGCGGCGGGCGTAGCTGTTGCCCCGGCCCTTCTTCCCGCGGCCCCTGCGGGGCCCGGACTGGTCCGCGACCGGGGCGAGCCCGGCCCAGGACACCAGGGCCTCCGGGGTGGGGAACCGGGACATATCGAGGCCGGTCTCGGCGATCAGCGCGATGGCGGCCTGCGGGCTGATGCCCGGGATCTCGTCCAGCCGGGCGGCCGCGGGCAGCACTGCGGGGTCCGCCCCGCCGCCCGCGGCCGGGCCGGTCGTGCCGTCGGCATCGACGCCCCAGGCGGCGGGGATCGCCGCGACGTGCGCGGCGACCTGCGCTTCCAGCGCGGCGATCTCGCCGTCCAGGAAGCCGGCGGCGCGCAGGTGCCCGGCGGCGGCGAAGGCGTGCTGTTCCCCGGACCGCATCCCGGTGAACGCCTTCACCAGCTCGGGCCGCCTGGCCTGCATCCTGGTCAGGGCCAGGTCCGCGAGCTTGCCCGGGTCGCGCTCGCCGGCGATCATCGCCTCGATCATGGCCCGGCAGGACACCGGGCCTGCCAGCTTCGACACCACCGACGTCAGCTTGCACAGGGCGTCTTCCAGCGTCTTCTCCAGCCGCTGCCAGCACCGGGTACGGTCCTGCGTCAGGTGCAGCAGCTGGCGGGTGTACTGGCGCAGCGCCCGGATCTCCGGCGGCGGCACGAAACTCGGGCGGAGCATCCCCATCTCGGTCAGCCGCGCGATCCACTGCGCGCCGGTCTTGTCCGTCTTCGGCCGGCCCGGCAGGCTGCGGGCCTGCGAAGCGTTCACCAGCTGCACTTCCAGCCCCGCGGACTCCAGCGTCACGAACCAGGTGCGCCAGTAGCCGGAGGTGCTCTCCATCGAGATCAGCTCCACGCCGGCCGCGAGCAGCTCCTGCGCCACGGCCCCGGCTTCCGGGACCGTGGCCCCGGTCTCCCAGACCTTCGAGCGCCGCTTGCCCGTCCCGTCCTCCGGGGGCAGCCGCAGGCAGATCATGCCGGACGCCTTCGCCACGCCGGTCCCCGCGACCTTCTCGTGCCGCAGCTGGTACTCCTCGTCCTCCACCACCCGCGCGCTCATCCTCTTCCGCTTCTGCGGCTTCTTCTTCCTCGGTGCCGGCGCGGCCATCAGGGCCTCCTATCCTTGAACCGGGTAACACCAGGCGGGCTGCCCGGGGACCAGGTCAGCAGGCTCGAAAGCCGCAAAACTGACCGGCGCGCTCGCAGCAGCAGAAGCCGGCCCGGCAGGGTCAGGTCCCGGCGCCAGGCTGACCTTCGGGCTCCTATCCCACAGAAAAACCGGCGTCACGGGCAGCCCGCTGCCGCCATCCAACCCCACCCGGAAACCCGCGCGTGCCGCGGGACCGCGCCGCGGACGGGGTAACGCAAGCCAGCCGCTGCCCGCACAGGCCGCACATTTCTCGCGAACGCGACCATCCCACCGATGAGGAAGGCTGACCTGTGCTATTCCGCTAGCCGCTCCTGATGCGGCGGCTGTGGGCGGACAGCCGGCCGCGCGGTGCCCTGTTCGTGCCATGCGGAGCGCCTGCTCAGTCACTTGCGGCGGCTCGCCTGCCCGCAGTTCCTCGACGACAGCCGGTCACCGGCGAACCCGGCCTGCGCCATGCGGCCTGCCACCGAACTGACCGTCGCTTCCGCGTCGTAGGCACAAGACACCCGGTCGCGATCGGCGAACGTGTCCATGAGCCGGCCGGCCGCAGCGCTGGCGTCCTTGGCCGAGAGCAACCGGAAGCGGAGATCCCGCACGTGACGTTCGGCTGTGCGCTGCTGGACTGCCCGCTCCTGCGCCGCCTGCCGCGCTGACTGCGTACTCTTCTTCTTGCGGTCCTTGCCCTTTCCGTCCACCCGGTGAGGATGACACATTCAGCCGAGTGGATTGGCCGGTCTCCGGCGATCGCCCGCTTCTGGCCAAGGAGGCAGGCCTTGAACAAGAAAGACGCGCGCAAATGACATGAGGGACATCACAACCTGACCATGCGGCAGTAGCCCAGAGCTTGGCAGCCGCCAAGACACGGTTCTCCGCCCTGGTGGACGAATCGGTAGCGACTCATGAGCAGATTCACGGCAGCCGCGCTTTAGCGCGGCCTGCGGCGGTGGGGAGATCTTCCCGCGGTTGCGCGCCCGTCTGTCGGCCGGCGGCCGCCTGCGGCGGGGATGGGCCGGGCCGGGATTATCGTGAAGGATCCTGCGGGTCCTGGGGGCTCTGTCGCACATCTCTGGGTGATAACGGAGCCCTGACGCCGCCCGCCCGCCGTATTTTCCCTATGTACGCCCCGAGATCGAACTAACGTGAAAGATAACCGGCCTCATAGGGCGTGAAATCCTTCACGTTATCGAAAACCGGCGAGGAGCGGGACACCGGACGGCCGCCAGCGCACGATCGGGCCGTTACTTTCCAGTTATATGAGCCAGAGCCGTCCCGGGGCGGGAAAGCTTTCACGTTACCGGGGCTGCGGGATGGCCGCGGCTTCGGCCCGGGATCGCGCCCCGCGGGGCGTCCGGGCCGCGGTCGTCTACCTGCTTGTCCGCGACTTGAACCCCGAACCCGCGGATTAGGAGTCCGCTGTCAGGTAGCGGCAGAACAGGAAGCCGTCGGACTCCAGCACGTGGGCGAGCGTCATCGGCAGCGCGGGGAACGGGGCGCCCGCGGTGATCCGGGACGGGCCCGGGCCGGCCAGCATGGGGCTGACCGTGAGGCACAGCTCGTCGAGCAGGCCGGCCGCCGCCACCTGGGTGAGCAGGTGCGGGCCGCCCTCGCAGATCACCCGGCCCAGGCCCCGGCCGGCCAGCGCGGCGGCCGCCTCTTTCAGGTCGACCGCCGCCGTGCCGGCCACGATCACGTCCGCTGCCTCCGCCGTCGCGGCACGGAGCGAGGCCGGGGAAGCTTCGCAGGTGATCACGATCGTCCGCGCGTCCGCCGGCGCGCCGGTGAACAGCGGCGACTCCAGGTTCAGCTGGAGGGTCCGGCTCACCACGGCGATCGGCGGCGTCGCGGTCCTGCCCGCGCGCAGGGAAGCAAGCGCCTCCCTGCGCCTCGCCGGCTTGTAGTTCTCGGCGCGCGCGGTGCCCGCGCCGACCAGGACGACGTCCGCCAGAACCCGCAGCACGCCGAACAGCCGCCGGTCGTCCTCCGACGACAGCCCCGCGGACAAGCCGTCCAGCGAACCCGCGCCGTCGGCGCTGCTCACGAAGTTGGCGCGCAGCCACCGCTCGCGCGGGTAGGCGTATAGCCGCGCCAGCGCCGCGTCGTCGAGCGGATCGCCGGGGGCGGACAGCAGCCTCATGCCCGGGACCGCAGCACGACGACGGCCCGGCCGGCGACCTCGACCTTGGTCTTCGGCAGGAACCCGATGGCGTCCACGGGGTCGCCGCGCGGGCTCGTGGTGTCGACGACGACCTCCCAGTCGATGCCCAGCTTCATCTCGGGGATCGTGAACGTGATCGGCTCCGCGCCGGCGTTGAACAGCAGCAGGAACTTCTTGTCGGTGACCGGGTCGCCGCGCGGGTCCGGCTCGCTGATCGCCGCCCCGTTGAGGAACACCGCCATCGACTTGGCGTAGGACGCGCTCCAGTCCGCCTCGGTCATCTCGTCCCCGGCGGGCGTGAGCCAGGCGATGTCGCTCGCGCCCCTGTCGGCGCCCGCGACGAACGCGCCCGTGAAGAACCGGCGGCGGCGGAACACCGGATGCTGGCGGCGCAGCTTGCCCAGCCGGTGCGTGAAGGCCATCAGGTCGCGCTCGGTGGCGGCGCGGCTCCAGTCCACCCAGGAGATCTCGTTGTCCTGGCAGTAGGCGTTGTTGTTGCCGCCCTGGGTGCGGCCCATCTCATCGCCCGCCAGCAGCATCGGGATGCCCTGGGAAAGGAACAGCGTGGTCAGGAAGTTCCGCTGTTGCCTGGCGCGCAGCTCGACGATCTTCGGATCCTCGGCCGGGCCCTCGACCCCGCAGTTCCAGGACCGGTTGTCGTCGGTGCCGTCCCGGTTGTCCTCGCCGTTCGCCTCGTTGTGCTTGTCGTTGTAGCTGACCAGGTCGGCGAGGGTGAACCCGTCGTGGCAGGTGACGAAGTTGATCGAGGCGACCGGGCGGCGGCCCGAGGTCTCATACAGGTCCGAGGAACCGGTCAGCCGGGAGGCGAAATCCGGCAGCGTGGCCGGCTGGCCGCGCCAGTAGTCGCGGACGGTGTCGCGGTACTTGCCGTTCCATTCGGTCCACAGGGGCGGGAAGTTGCCGACCTGGTAGCCGCCCTCGCCGACGTCCCACGGCTCGGCGATCAGCTTCACCTGCGACACCACCGGATCCTGCTGGACCAGGTCGAAGAACGTGGACAGCCGGTCCACGTCGTGCAGCTCGCGGGCCAGCGCCGAGGCGAGGTCGAAGCGGAACCCGTCGACGTGCATCTCCAGGATCCAGTACCGCAGCGAGTCCATGATCAGCTGCAGCGAGTGCGGATGCCGGACGTTCAGCGAGTTGCCGCATCCGGTGTAGTCGATGTACCGCCAGGGTTCCCGGTCATCCACCCGGTAGTACGCCTTGTTATCGATCCCGCGGAACGACAGCGTCGGGCCCCGCCCGTCACCTTCGGCCGTGTGGTTGTAGACGACGTCGAGGATGACCTCGATCCCCGCCTGATGCAGCGCCTTCACCATCGTCTTGAACTCGCCGACCTGCTCGCCGCGCTGCCCGGCGCTGCAGTACCGGTTGTGCGGGGCCAGGAACCCGATCGTGTTGTAGCCCCAGTAGTTCGTCAGCCCGCGTGCCACCATCGCCTGCTCGGCGATGAACTGGTGCACCGGCAGCAGCTCCACCGCGGTGACGCCGATCCGCCGCAGGTGCTCGATCACCGCCGGATGCGCCAGGCCCGCGTACGTGCCGCGCTGGTGCAGCGGCACCTCGGGGTGGCGCAGCGTCAGCCCGCGGACGTGGGCCTCGTAGATGACGGTCTCGTGGTACGGGATCCGCGGCGGCCGGTCGTTGCCCCAGTCGAAGAAGGGATTGACCACGATGTTCTTCGGCATGAAGGGGGCGCTGTCGGCCGTGTTCGGCCTGCGCGGGTCGGTCCACTGGTAGTCGAACAGCGCCTGGTCCCATGTCACGTCGCCCTCGACGGCCTTGCCGTAGGGGTCGAGCAGGAGCTTGGCCGGCGCGCAGCGGCAGCCGTGCCTGGGATCGTAATGGCCGTACACCCGGTAGCCGTACCGCTGCCCGGGGCTGATCGCGGGCAGGTAGCCGTGCCAGACGAAGCCGTCGACCTCGGTGAGCGCGATGCGGGACTCCGTCCCGGCCTCGTCGAACAGGCACAGCTCGAACGCGCTCCGCGGCCTCGGAGAACAGGGCGAAATTCGTGCCCCACCCATCCCACGTCGCCCCGAGCGGATACGCGGCCCCCGGCCAGATATGCATTCGCCTCCCTACGCGCTCACCGCTCGAGCGCATCAGCCTATCGCGTCAGGGTATTCGCGATAGGGCGCGCGCGCCGACGGTCCGGGCATGGTCCCGTGTGAGGTTTTCCCGGATGGGCAGGTTACTAACTGGGCAATCACCACGGGAGCGTTCGGAATATAAGAGGGCGCGCGCCGCACGCGGGACGGAAAGCTCCGCGCGGACCGCCGCCTGGTAGCGGTCCAAGATCACATCGGCGATTTCCGGTGCGTCGCCGAGCACGCCGGACACCGCGGCGGCGCCCGCCGCCAGCGCCATGCCGCGGATCTTGTCCGCGAAGTAGCCCGGGGCGAGCAGGTAGGTGGCGACGACGACCGGACCACCGTCAGCGGCCAGCGCGCGCACCGCCTCGTCCGGCCGCGGGCCCGCGGCGGACGCGCAGGCGGGCACGACCCGCCGCCACCCGCCGGCCGCCTCCAGCTGAGCGGCCAGCGCCGCCACCGTCGCGTTGGCCGCCGGGTCGCGGGAGCCCGCGGCGGCGAGCACGACGCTGGTCTGCGCGCGCGGGAAATCTCCGGCTTCGCGCAGCCGCCGCTCCAGGGCGGCGAGCAGCAGCGGGTGCGGTCCGAGCGTGTCGGCGTAGCGCACGTCCAGCCCGGCTGGAGTGCCGGCCGCGAGCTGCGCGGGGATGTCGGTCTTGCTGTGGTAGGCCGCGGTCAGCAGCAGCGGGATGACGACACACCCCGCCGGGCCGGCCGCCGAGTCGAGCACCTGGGGCAGGGCTGGCGCGCAATGGTCGAGGAACGCCGCTCGCACGTCCAGGTCAATGAGGCCCCGGGCAGCCGCCTGTGCGCGCACCCGTGAGAGCAGCTGGCTGACCGTGGCCGCAGCGTGTGGATCCTTCGACCCGTGCGCGACCGCGACCAGCGACGGCGAAACCCTAGCCGCGCTCAGACGTGGATGCCGCACTCGGTCTTGCCCGTCCCGGCCCACCGGCCGCTGCGCGGGTCGGCGCCCGCCTCGACCCGCAGCGTGCAGGTGCGGCAGCCGATCGACGGGTACCCGTCGTAGACCAGCGGGTTGACGAGCACCCCGTTCTCGGCGATGTAGTCGTCGACCTGCTTGGCGGTCCAGCTCACGATCGGGTTGACCTTGACCATCTCGCGCTTGTCGTCCCACTCCACCACGCGGGTGGCGCGGCGGTTCGTGGTCTCCTCGCGGCGCACGCCGGTGATCCACGAGTCGTAGTTCTTGAGCGTCCGCTCGAGCGGTTCCACCTTGCGCAGGTAGCAGCACAGGTCCGGGTTGCGCCCGTACAGCCGGGGGCCGAGCTCGGCGTCCTGCTCCTCGACGGTGCGGGACGGCGTGACGTTGACCAGGTTCACCGGGTACACCGCGGAGACCGCGTCGCGGGTGCCGACCGTCTCGGGGAAGTGGTAGCCCGTGTCGAGGAACACCACGTCGATGCCGGGACGGATCGCCGAGGCCAGGTGGATGATCACCGCGTCGGTCATCGACGAGGTGACGCAGATGCGGTCGCCGAACGTGTCTGTCGCCCAGCGTATGACGTCTTCGGCAGAGGCGTCTTCCAGCTCCTCCGCTGCCTGTTCGGCGAGGCTGCGCATG
The DNA here is from genome assembly GCA_963771985.1 of uncultured Actinomycetota bacterium. GTDB lineage: Bacteria > Actinomycetota > Actinomycetes > Streptosporangiales > Streptosporangiaceae > Trebonia. The sequence goes on from CAVYVO010000003.1 coordinate 580,367, forward strand.
TGCTGTGGATCCTCCACGTGTCGTTCGTCGTCATCGGCGGGGCCGAACGGAAAACCAAGCGTAAGACTAACCCCGCTCACAGCGCTGCTCCTATCCCGGCAAATCGTAGCTGGAAACTCCTGGTGCAGCTGCGGCAGTGCCACTCTCCGTCCGCCGCGCCCTGCGGTTCCAGGTCCTCCTCGCCGCAGTAAGGGCAGTAGAACGGCACCGCGCGGCCCGACGGGCTAGTCATGACAGCTCCTCATCCGATGCCCGCAGCGTCCATGCCGCGAACGTCTCGCCTTCGTCCCGGGCGGCCGCGAACCGACGCAGCACGCGTTCCACGTAGTCGGGCAGTTCCTCCGCGGTTGTCTTCAGGCCGCGGACCTTCCGCCCGAATCCGGAGCCCGCCGCGTCACCGCCGCCGAGCGAGCCGCCGAGGTGAATCTGGAAGCCCTCCACCTGGTTCCCGGCGTCGTCGGTGATCAGCGATCCCTTGAGGCCGATGTCGGCGGTCTGGATGCGGGCGCAGGAGTTCGGGCAGCCGTTGACGTTGATCGTCACCGGGGTGTCGAAGCCGGGCAGCCGGCGCTCGAGCTCGTCGATCAGGTTCATCGCCCGGCCCTTGGTCTCCACGATCGCGAGCTTGCAGAACTCGATCCCGGTGCAGGCCATCATGTGCCGCCTGAAGACGCTCGGCTTCGTGGGCAGGCCGGCCGCTTCAAGCTCGGCCACCAGGGCGTCCGTCGCGGACGTCGGGACGTCGAGGATGACCATCTTCTGCTCGGCGGTCGTCCGCACCCGCCCGCTGCCGTACTTGTCGGCCAGGGCCGCGATCGCGTGCAGCGCGTCGCCGTTCAGCCGCCCGACCTTCGGGGCGAACCCGACGTAGCTGCGGCCGTCCCGCTGCGGGTGCACGCCCACGTGGTCGCGCATACCGCTGTCGACGTTGACCGGGGCCGGGCCGTCGGGCAGCGCGTATCCCAGGTACTCCTTCTCCAGGACCTCGCGGAACCGTTCGGGGCCCCAGTCGGCGACGAGGAACTTGATCCGCGCGCGGTGCCGCAGCCGGCGGTAGCCGTAGTCGCGGAACAGCGCGGTTACGGCCGCCCATACCTCCGGCACCTGGCCGGGTCGCACGAACGCCCCGAGGCGCTTGGCGATCATCGGGTTGGTGGACAGCCCCCCGCCGACCCACAGGTCGTAGCCGATCTCGCCGGTCCCCGGCTGCCTGACGGCCGCGAACGCGATGTCGTTGATCTCGTGGTGGGTGCACTGCGCGGCGCAGCCGCTGATCGAGGACTTGAACTTGCGCGGCAGGTTGGACAAAGACTGGTCGCCGATGTACTGCTCGCCGATCGCCGTGATCTCGGGCGTCGCGTCGATCAGCTCGTCGGCGTCGAGGCCGGCCAGCGGGCAGCCGAGGATGACGCGCGGGGTGTCGCCGCACGCCTCGGTGGTGCTCAGGCCGACGCTCTCCAGGGCCTCCCAGATCGCCGGGACGCTTTCGATCTCGATCCAGTGCAGCTGGATGTTCTGCCTGTCGGTCACGTCGGCGGTGCCCCGGGCGCAGGAGTTGGAGATGTCGGCGATAACCCGGAGCTGCTCGGTGCTCAGCTGCCCGCCGTCGATGCGCACCCGCAGCATGAAGTAGCGGTCGTCGAGCTCGTCGGCCTCGAGCACGGCGGTCTTGCCGCCGTCGATCCCGGGTCGGCGCTGCGTGTACAGCCCGTACCAGCGGAACCGTCCGCGCAGGTCAGCGGGGTCGATCGAGTCGAAGCCGAGCTTGGAGTAGATGTCGATGATCCGCTGGCGGACGTTCAGCCCGTCGTCGTTCTTCTTGTTTTCCTCGTTCTTGTTGAGCGGCTCGCGGTATCCGAGCGCCCACTGCCCCTCGCCGCGCTTGCGGCGCGGCGCTGCTTTGGCCGGGGTGGTGCGGGTCGCAGTTGCTCCGGTCACGGGAGACATGCGGCGGCTTCCTTCTCACGTCGTTGTCTAGGCGGTCTGGGCGCAGGCGCGGGCACGCGCCCACGCGGTAGCCGTCGCGGCGTGAGAAACGGGGAGGCCGCCCGGCTGCTGCGGCGCGCGCCCTTAAAACTGTAAAAAGCGGGGCGGCGGTCAGCGAGCGGGACGACAGATGGCGCTGCGGACGCGGAGGAAATCGACGTGACGGCGCACGACGAGCAACGGGTCCGTAACACTCACCTCAGCAGGATCACACATCGTGGCCCCGTCTGTCCAGCGCAGGTGAGTCATGTCGGGCCTAACCTCTGGCACGCGGCGGGTATTCCGGCCGGCGCCGTTTTCACTTGTAAATTTATGGTCTCAGCCTTGCCGCACCCAGGTTACCGGCGGTTCCGCGGCGGCCTCGCGCGCGTCCCGCGCCGGCAGGTGCTGGCAGTCACACCAGGTGCCGCCCGGGCAGTCCTGGTGATGCCGCTGACGGCACGCGACGCAGACCATGGTCTTATTGTGCGCGCCGCCGGGGTATAAGGAGACCGAGATGGCCAGCGCGTTCGCCGAACGTCGCGCGGCCGGCCATGGGCGCTTCCCGGACCGCGCTTACGCCGGGCTGCTCCTCGGGCGGCGGCTTCTCGAAGAACAAGGGCCTTTTGATCCCGAACGTACCGTGGTTGCTGCCCTCCCCAGAGGCGGGGTCGCGGTGGGGGCGGCGGTCGCGGAATGCCTGCGCGTCCCGCTCGAAGTGCTGGTCACCAGGAAGATCGGCCACCCGGACGAGCCCGAGCTAGGGCTCGGCGCCATCGCGGAAGGCGGCGGGCCGGTCTTCGACGACGAGATGCTCGACCGGGTGGGGCTGGTGCCCGGGGACCTAGCCAACGTCGTCGCCCGCGAACGCGCCGAACTGGCCCGGCGCGTCTCGGTCTACCGTGGCGGGCGGCCGCCGCCGGAGTTCGCGGGCCGGGTCGTAATCGTCGCGGACGACGGGCTCGCGACGGGGGTGACGGCGCGGGCCGCGCTGCGCGCCCTGCGGGCGCGCAGCGCGGCATGGACGGTCCTGGCGGTGCCGGTCGCGTCGGGCCCGTCGGCCGACGCCATGAAAGCAGAAACCGACGAGGTGGTGACCTTGGTCACCCCTCGCCGGTTCCGTAGCGTGGGAGAGTGGTACGCCGAGTTCGGCCAGCTGACCGATGACGACGTGCTGACGCTGCTCGCCGCTTCGCGATAGCGCTTCGTGCTGGCTAGGCCGCGTTGGCGCGGCGCATCCGGCGACGGCGCTCCGCGGAGCGCTCGTCCTCGTTCAGGCCGCCCCACGTGCCGTACTTCTCGGGGCGGGCAACGGCGTAATTGAGGCATTCGAGCCGGACCGGGCAGCTCGCGCACACGGCCTTGGCCTTGCGCTCCCTGATGTCCCGCTCTGGCTGCCGCTCGCCGTCTGGGCCGAAGAAGAGCATCAGATCCTCGCCACGACACGCGGCAGCGTCTTGCCACCCCCAGTTCGGGCGGGGAAGCATCGCCGTCTGCCTACGCACCTGAGACATGGATCAGTCACCTCAACAAAGTTGCTTTAGTCTTGCGTTACCCTTGCTATTGGGCTCGTTAGCACGCGGGCCTGATACTGCGCGGTAACTGCCGTTGCAAGGTCAAACGCTCCATGGCGCCATACTGTTCCCGTGCGCGCTCTATTCCGCGCGCGCGAGTTGACGTTCCAGAGCGGTGCTAGCTTGCGGGCAGGCAGCCGGAGAACTGGCTCATGCGTGACAGACGCCTGCCCGACGGAGGCAGGAAAGCCTGCGGACTATGATGCCATCCTGCCTACGGTCCGCGCACGGTGGGGTGGCATTTTTCTTGCGGCGCGTCGCGAGAAATTTTCCGTCTGCTGTGACTGCGGATGCGCCTGCCGACACGCCGGCGCATGCTGCGAGCATGACCGACAGCCGCGACGAGGTCACACGGGAGCCTTGCGGCCAATACTCTGAACGAACTGGACAAACGCTCGACAGGGGGGCCACCATGGGCAGCATGTCAGCGTCGGACGCAGCACCGCTGCCCCGGCTCGGCGAAGTCTTCTTCGACGTACGCGGCAGTACGCGCAGCATGCGTCTGAGCTGGTACGCCGACACCGGTATCGCAGTGTTCAGCATCTGGCAGGGGGGGACCTGCACCGGAACGTTCCGGTTGCCCATGGACGACCTGCCGCGGTTGATGGAATCCCTGCAGCGAGGTGTGTCGGGCGGCCAGGGAGCCGCCGGTGCCGCCGAGCCCATCGCGCTCGGCCAGCGGCCGAGACTCGCGATCGGCGCGGCGTCGCCCGAGCCGTTCACCGGCGCGATGAGCGCGCTGACAGACGAGCAGCTGCGGGCCTACGCGGCGGGCTATCCAGCCGCGTCCGGCTACGGCACCGACGACGGGTACAGCGGCGGCAACGGCTATAGCGCCGACGGCAACGGCTACGGCGGGGGAGCCGGCTACGGCGCGGACTCCGGGTACGCGGGTGCCGGGGGATCCGGCTACGAGACGGGCTCCGGGTACGGTGCGGACTCCGCGTACGGCACGGAGCCGGGATACGGCGCGGACTCCGGGTACGGCGGGGACCGGGCCACGCAGACCTGGAACGGCGCCGAGCCGACCTACCTGAGCGACTACCGGACCCAGCACTACGGCGACAGCGCCCAGCAGTACGGGACCGACCAGCAGTACGGGACCGACCAGCAGTACAGCGGGGACGTTCAGCAGTACGGCTCGGACCAGCGGTACGGCGACACGCAGAATTACGGCTCGGGTCAGTACCCGCAGGCACCGGACTACGGCGCTCAGCAGTACGCGGACGCGCAAGGGTATGGCGCGCAAGGCTATCCGGAGGGTCAGTCGTACCCCGAACCGCAGTCCTACGCGGAAGCCCAGCCCTACCCGGAGACACAGTCGTACCCGGAAGCACAGTCTTACCAGGGAACACAGTCGTACCCGGAAGCACAGTCTTACCAGGGAACACAGTCGTACCCGGAAACTCAGTCGTATCCCGAAGGACAGCCCTACCAGGGACGGCAGGACGCCCAGGGCTACGACGGGCAGCCGTATGAGCGAAACGGCTACGATCCGCAAGCCTACGACGTGCAGGGATACGCGGCGCCCGGCCAGACGGAGCAGGTGTACCCGGGACCGGAATACCCCGCGGCGAACTTCGGCAGCCGGGACTATCCGGTCCAGGAGCGGGGCGGCCAGCCGGACGTCGGCGCCGCGTACGCCCAGCAGTCCGCGGCGGACTACCCGCCCGCGGCCGGCCCGCGCGCGCCGCTGTCGGCACCGGTAGACGGCCCCGCGCGGATGCCCGCGGCTCAGTCCGCCGACCGCTACCCGCTCGCCTACCGCGAGCAGCCCGCCTACGCCGAGACCGCCGGCTACGCCGGCGCCGCGCCCGCGTACTCGAACGGCAGCGGCTACCCGGCGAACGGCTCGGCCGGCACGGGGGCGTACCCGGCCGACGGCTACGGGACCAGCGTCGGCAACGGGACCGGAGCACACCCTGCCCGCGGCTACGCCGACGGCGGGACCGGCGCCTACCAGGCCAACGGCTACGCCGACGGGGGAACCGGCGCCTACCAGGCCAACGGGTACGCCGACGGGGCCTCCGCCGCTAACGGCTATCAGGCGGCGGGAACCGCCCAGGGATATGCCCAGGGCACGGGCGGTTACGCGACAGCGGGGGCCGCCGCCGCGCCGGCAACTGGCGGATACCCCGACAGGGGCCCGAACGCGTACGCGAACGGAGCCGCCTACGCCAACGGCTATCCCGGCGGCGCGCCCTACGCGAGCGCCCCGCAGCCGGCCGCCGGGCCGACGTTCACCCCCTCATTCACCCCGAACGGTCCCGCCAGCCAGAACGGCGCGGCCTATCAGAACGGCGGCGGATACGCCGCCGACGGGGGGTACGCGGGGGAGCAGGCCTACGGTGAGCAGGCCTACGGCGACAACGGGTACGCCGCCGGTTACGCGGACGGCCAGCAGGCGTCTGCCTACCAGGCCGGCCCGACCTTCACCCCGATCGACCAGCCCGGCCCGGCGCAGCGCGGCTACTGGGACGGCGACCCGCGGGCCGGCGATCCGCAAATCGGACGTGATCCACGGGAACAGAGGTACACGCAGCCGCGTTAGAGACAGTGGCCGGTGCGGCTAGGGTCCCCCGGGCCGCACCTAATATCGCCTTCGCGGACTACCGTTCGGCTGGAGCCGCGATGAGCCTCTCGCCGAGGAGGCGACCACCGCACCGGCCTCATGACCACGGGTGAGGCGCAGGCTGCTCAGCGGCGAGTCACTGCGCAGGTGCTGGCCATGGCCGTGTGGATGTTGACTCGCGCTGTAACGCGGTCGGCTAGCTCTTGAGTGCTTCCTGCAGCTCGCTGGCGATCTCGTCGGCGGTGGCGTCGACCGCGCGCTTCACCACCTTGTCGGCGTTTTCCAGCGCCTTGCTGACGCCTTTGTCGATCGTCGGCTCGCCGACCGCGATCAGCCCGGCCTGGTTGGCGGTGAGCTGTCCGGCCGCCTCCTTGAGCTCTTTGCGGGGCAGCGTGCCGCCGCCGAACTCCTCGGGAATGACCCGGATGAACGGGCGGTCCATCCGCTTGACGATGCGGGGCTTGCCGTTCTCGTTGTCGATGACCACCGCGTCGAACGCGCCGATCATTTTGTCCTTGTGCAGCTGCTTGATGGCGTCTAGGGCCTCCAGTGCGGCTGGGACCGTGTCATAGGACGCGGCGAACATGATCATCGGTTGCTTGTCAGCCATGCTGTCTCCTTCGTAAGGGGTCACCGTACGGAAGCAGTCCACACCCGACCGTCATGACGGCGCAAGGCGGTAATGTCTCTGGCACCATCGGCTGGCGCTATGGACGCTGGGCGCCCGGGCGCCGACCTCGGCATGCTCACCGACATGGCCTACGGTGTGCTCTACTACCGGCTCCTGGTCGGGCACGCGCCGCTCGACGCGGCAGCGGCGCGGTCGCTCGCCGTCGAGCTCACCAGATCTGGCGAGGTCAGGAGGGCGGCGCCTGCCGTGGGGCGATGAACAGGGACTGCGCGGCGACGCCTACCGGGCCGTCGAGATCGGATAGCACGGAGGTGGCCAGCCCTGCCCCGCCGGGAGTGATCGCGGTCTGCGCGTCCAGGCAGATCCACTCCCCGGCGGGCTCGCGGTGCAGGTGGACGGTGAGCTCGGGATTGATGAACAGCCAGCCGCGGATGTCGAGCTCCCATGAGACGCCGTTGCCGCTGTCGGCGGTCACGAGCAGGCGCTCCAGCGGGGCCGGATCTTCGCCGGGCACGAGCGGGTACCGCATCCTCGCCCACAGGGCGGCCGGGCCCGGCGCGGTGAGGCCGCCTCGCGCCGCGCGCCACTCGATGGCGGACATGTAGCCGTCCCCCCAGCGCGCCGGGGGCTCCGTCGCCTCATCCGGCAGCGGCGGGGGAGCGGGCTGGCGCGGCGCCACCGCGGGCGCGTCGGTCCTGAGCACCCGCCACGCGGTGGCCCGGGCGACCTCCCTGCCGTCCGCGCTCGCGGTGGCCTCGAGCAGTTCCACGCTGCGGCCCGGCCGCGCGACCCGCGCCGCGACCGTGATATCTCCGACCAGGATGGGGCGCAGGATCTCGCACGTAAAGCGCGTGATCATCATGTCCGGCCGCGGCTGGCAGCACCGCAATGTCCGGCCGAGCAGCGCGCTCGGCGGGCCGCCGTGCTGGGCGCCGGCATCCCACGGGCCGGCCGTATGCTGAGTCGCCCGCCACACGCCGTCACCCAGCGGGATGTAGAAGCTGCCTGACACGAAGGCAATGCTACGTGCGGCCGGAAAGTCCGCGTCCCATGCTGATTGCGCGATCGGCCTGCTCTAGGCAGCACACCGGAACAACCTGAGTTTGCGGCGTGTCGGGCACACCGCCCGTTTCACACCCCTTATCTCCCGTTACGTGAAGCTCCGTTCCACGGCATCCGCCAGGCTTTGATTGCAGATTCCCGCGCCATGGCACCGGAAATCGCAATCAGAGCGGCAGGCCGCACGCACAAAAGCCGCATTTCGGGCACCCCTGGCCGGGAACACCCGGATGCGGGCCCCGGCGCGGACACCCTCCGTCACACAGGTCCCAGTGGCGAACCTCCCGCCGGGCGACCTGGCTTAGCTGTGTCCTTCGGGGCGGATAACGCCCCGAAGTATCCATCTAGAGGCAGTTGTCCTGAATATATCTAAATTTTATATTGAGACATTAAGCACAGCGGGCACGGTCTGCGGTGCAGAGGGGCGGGCCGGTGTTCCGAGTCGGGGTGGAGAGACGCCACGGTCCGTTCGGGATAAATTCCTAAGCCTGGCCGACCAGATTGACGATGACCGCGAACAGGCGCGGCAGTCGCTGCGCCGCCGGGACGACACGCGGCGCTAGCAGCGGCTGGTTGCGCGCCCAGAGCAGCCCGGAGGTCAGCAGCCATGACCTGCGGCAGACCCGTCGCCAGGCCCGTTCGTAAGCGCCCGGACGGTCGGCCGCGAGGCAGTCCGCCAGGACAGCCGCCTGCGCCAGCGCGGCCCCGATGCCCTCGCCGGTGAGCGCGTCCAGGTAGCCCGAGGCGTCGCCGACGAGCAGCACGTTGCCCGCGGCCCGGCACCGGACGTCCTGCCTCAGCGGGCCGGCGCCCCGGATGTCGCTGGCCGGCGGGGACCCGGCTAGGCGCTCCCGCAGGGCCGGGAAAGCGTCAAGCCGCGCCGAGAAGCCGCCGCGCCCGCCGCCGAGCACCGCGACGCCCACCTGGTCAGCGGCGACGGGGGTGACATAGGCCTCGGCGTCCCGGCTCCAGTAGACCTCGACCAGATCCGTCCACGGCGCCATGCGGTAGTGACGGCGCAGGCCGAACCGGATGTGGCGGGCCGGGGGCGGCTCCAGGGCGCAGGCACGCCGGATCGCCGAGTGCAGCCCGTCCGCGGCCACCAGGTAGCGGGCCTCGACGCCGGCCGCGGTCACGACGCCGCCGCGCTGGGTGAACCCGGTCACCCGGACGGGCAGGACCGGGATCCCGAACTCGGCGGCGCGGGCCGCCAGCGCGGCGTGCAGTGTCGTCCGCCGCACGCCGAGACCGTTACCGTGCCGGAAGAGCGCGTCGGCGCGGTGGGCGGCGTCCAGGTACCGGATCCCGCGCAGCGGGCGGCCGTCCGGGTGCACCCCCAGAGCCGCCAGCCGGGTCACCGCCGCGGGCATCAAGCCCTCGCCGCACGCCTTGTCGACCGGGCCGGCGCGCGGTTCGGCCACGGTGACCGACAGCCCGGCCTGGGCGCACCTGATCGCCGTCGCCAGCCCGGCGGGGCCGCCGCCCACCACGAGCACGTCGATCATGGCGCCACCGCGATCACCCGGCGGCAGCGGCCAGCGCGCGCGTCTCGCAGCGCAGCCGGACGGTCAGCAGCACGGCGTTCGCCGCGGTGAAGGCGCACGCCGTGATCCACGCCGACCCGGCCAGGGGCAGCGCCGCGCCCTCGACGACGACCGCGACGTAGTTCGGGTGCGCGAACCACCGGTACGGGCCCGACCTGACCAGGGGGAGCCCGGGGATGACGATCACCCGCGCGGTCCACCGCGGCCCGAGGGTCGCGATGCACCACCAGCGCAGCGCGTTCGCGGCCACGACCACGGCGATCATCGGCCAGGCCAGCGCGGGGATGAACGGGCGGTGGGCGGCCAGCGGCTCGATCAGGCAGCCTGCCAGCAGCCCCGTGTGCAGCGCCACCATGACGGGGAAGTGCCCCCGGCCATACTCCACTCCGCCGCGGCGCAAGAGCGCGGCGGCGTGCCGCTGGGAGACCGTGAGTTCGGCGACCCGCTCGCAGGCGATGACGGCGAGCAGCGCGTAGTAGACGTCCATCTAGCTCACCATCGCATGAGCACCAGCTCGGCGCTGACGCCGGGACCGAGCCCGATCATCAGGCCGGCCGATCCAGGGGGCGGCGGGCATGTGTCGATGACCTTCTCCAGGATGTGCAGGACGGATACCGAGGACATGTTGCCGGCCTCGGCGAGGGAGCGCCGGCTCAGCTCCACGGCGCTGTCGGGAAGCCTGAGGGCCTTCTGGATGGCGTCGAGCACCCGGGGCCCGCCCGGGTGGCATATCCAGCTCCTGATGTCGTCAATGGTCAGCCCGTGGTCGGCGAGGAAGGCGGTGACGCTGCCGTGCAGCCGCCGTTCCACCACGTCGGCCAGTTCCGCGGTCAAGACGATGCGGAAACCGTCGGCGCCCAGCCGCCACCCTAGCGAATCACCGCTGCCTGGGTACACCTCGCTTCGCGTGGCGACGACCCGCGGGAGCCCCGCGGCCGCCGGGCCCGCCGCGCCCGTCCCTATCACGGCCGCCGCTCCGTCACCGAACAGCCCGCTGACCACCATGTCCGCCGTCGTAATGTCCGCGGCGGGGAAGCACAGCGAGCAGAGCTCTACCGACACGAGCGCGGCGGTGTGCCCCGGCCAGCCGTGCAGGTAGTCGTGCAGCCGTCCCAGGCCGGCCGCGCCGGCGACGCAACCCAGCCCGAAGATGGGCAGCCGCTTGATGTCCGGCCGCAGCCCGAGGCGCGGGATGAGCCGCGCGTTCGATCGAGGGCACCACGACGCCGGTGACGGACGTGACGATCAGCAGGTCCAGGTCCCGCGCGGGCAGCCCGGCGGTGTCCAGGGCCGCGCGCAGTGCCCGCTCAGCGAGGCCGGTGGCCTCCTCGATGTAGCGCTCGTTGGCGCGCGGGACCCCGCGCAGGCCGTCGTACTCCGCGATGGGCAGCGCGATGTGGCGGGCATCGACGCCGGCGTTGCCGTGCAGCCGCTCCAGCAGCGCTCGCTGTCCCATCGGCAGCCCGGTGAGCTCAGTGAACATGCGCGTCAGCTCGGCCTGGGTGTACCGGTTGGCCGGCAGGGCCGACCGCAGCGCCACGATCTGCGTCACCTCAGGTCAGCGCATCCACGCCGACGGCGAACAAGACGACGTTGACCGCCGCGATGCCGATAGCCGCGAGGAACGGCAGCCGCCCGGACCCGCGCGCGCCGATGACCGCGAGCAGGGCCGCGATGGCGAGCCCCGCCAGCGCCACCCACCGGCGGGAGGGGCTGGCGGCCAGCAGGAGCAGCACGGACGCCGACAGCAGCAGCACGAGCGCGACGGCCCGCACCGCGCCTGCTCCCCAGCGGGCGGCCACCTGCTGGGGCAGGCCGTTGACCCCCGTCGCCCGGTCGGCCGCCAGGTCGGGGAGGACGTTGGCGAAATGCGCGCCGAGGCCGACCATGGCCGCCGCCGCCGTCACCCACCACTGCGGCGCGGGGTGGCCTGGCAGCGTGCTCGCCGCGTACGCGGGTATCGGGCCGAAGCCCAGGAGGTACATCAGGCCGGAGGCGAGCGTCGCCTTCAGCCCGGCGTTGTAGGCCCATCCGGCGCCGATGATCACCGCGTTGATGATCGCGGTGGCCGGGCTCATGGCCAGCGACATCGCCAGCGCGGCGGCCAGCGCGGCGAAGGCCGCGATCCAGACGGCGCGCGCGCTGATAGCGCCCGTGGCCACCGGCTTGTCCGCGCGGCCGGCCGCGGCGTCGCGCGGCGCGTTGAAGGCGTCGTTAGACCAGCCGACCGAGAGCTGGCCGGCCAGCATCGCGGGAGCCACGAGCACCGGGCCGGTGCCGTGCGGCGCCGCCTCCGCCGCCAGCAGGGCCGCCATGGCCGTGATGGCGAGCGACGGCCCGGGGTGGCTGGCGATGAGCAGTGCCCGCACGCGGCCCATGGCAGCCCCCGTCGTGTGTCGGTTGTGAGCGTCTACCCTTTCAGACTTGGTGCCGCAGCGGCGATAGACACGGGTCCACTGTATAACAATGCGATAAACAGGGTAACGCTGTGACGGTGAGACTATCGCTGCGCGCCGCCAACCCCGCCGAGTGGGCCGCCCTGCGGGCCGGCGCGGTGCCCGCCCCCGCCGCCGAGGCGTGGGGCGGCATGGCTTTGTCCGGGGTCCTCGTCGCCGCGGTGCGCACGGGCGTGACCGCGCGCCTGGCGCGGCGGCCGTCGACAGCCGCGGAACTCGCCGCCGACCTGGACCTTGACCCGGTGCCGACCCGGCTCCTGCTCGACTGCCTGCGATCGGGCGGCCACGTCCGCGTCCGGGCCGGGCGCTATCAGCTCAGCCGCTCGTCGCGCCGGTGGCTCGACCCCGATGCCGCGATGTCCGTCGCGCGGTTCGTCGCGGGCACCGCCGACTACTGGGACTGGTGGGCCGGGCTGGACGAGGCGGTCCGCGCGGGGAAGCCCGCCGGGCACTACGACGCGCCGCCCGGCGACCCGTACTGGCGCCGCTATGTCTACGGCCAGCTCGAGCTCGCCCGGCTCAGCGCCGCCGAGGTGGCCAGGAAGCTGCCGCTGCCGCGCGGCGCGCGATCGCTGCTGGACATCGGGGGCGGGCACGGCTGGTACTCGGCGCAGCTGTGCCGTCGGCATCCGCGGCTGGCGGCGACCGTGCTCGACCTGCCGGGGAGCGCGGCGATCGGCCGCGAGATCATCGCCGGGGCCGGGCTGGCCGGCCGCGTCCGGTACCGCGACGGGGACGCCATCACAGCGGACCTGGGCAGCGGATACGACGCGGTGCTCTGCTTCAACCTGGTGCACCATCTGCAGCCGGAGCAGATCGCCGGCCTTTTCGGCAAGATCCGCGAGGCGCTCGTGCCGGGCGGCTCGCTGGCTGTCATGGACGCGTTCGCCGACCCGGGCGCTCGCGCGGCGGCGGCCGCCAACGTTCTCGGGCTGTTCGTCTACCTCAGCTCGGGAGCACAGGCGTACACACCCGCGCAGCTGCGCGGCTGGCTGCGCGAGGCCGGCTTCGGCGCGCCCCGCAGGCGCCGCGTGCTGCGGATCCCGGGGCAGGCCATGTACGTGGCCCGCAAGAGCGGTTGACGCCGCGCGTCACTCCTGGGCGGGGGACGAGGGGACCGGGCCCACCACCGCGTTGAGCACCTGCGAGTTGGGGACGGACATGACGCTCGTGCCCGTGTCGAGGCGGACGTAGGTGATGCCGATCTCGGTGACCGTCCCGTCGAGCTGCCCGCCGAGGGCGCCGGCCCGGAGCCTGATCGCGTCGCCGACCCGGAAGGGGCGGGCGAGCAGCAGCACCATGCCGGCGAACACGTTGCCCAGCGCCTGCTGTGCCGCGATGCCGACGAACACGCTGGTCAGGGCGCCGCCGATGACCAGCTGGCCGACCGGGACGTCGAACAGGAGCAGGGTGATGAGCAAGGTGGTGAACTCGCCGATCAGCAGCAGCGCGTACTGGACGACGGCGGCGTGCGAGGCGCCGACCCGCGGCTCGAGCACCGTGCGCGCGTTCCCGGACAGCCCGATGGTGGCGATGCTCCCGAACACGCAGAAAGCCACGGCGCAGCCCGCGGCGATGATCTGGCTGGGCACGTTGGCCGAGTCGAAGAAGTGGTGGAAGCTATGGCGCGCCCACGCCGACGCGGCGGCCGCCGCGATCGCGAGCGTGAGCGCGATGATCGACTTCCAGGGCCGTGCTTTTGCTCTCACTTTGGCGACCTGGGCAGACAGGTCAAGCTGCGGCCCGTCTTGCAGGTGCATGTCCCGATCCTCCCGTCGCGCCGGGTACTGTGCCGGCTGGCCGGCTATCTGACTAACCGACTAACCGTACCCGGCGCGAGCGGGCGGACCGAGACCGCGGTGCCGTTGGGCCGCGATCAGGCGATCAGGCCAGCAGTGGCTTGCCCACGGGGAGCCGGAACGGGCCGGCCAGGCCGTTCGACACTCCCGCGGCGGAGGTGTACCAGGCCACGAGCGCGGTCACGATGCCGACGTAACCGCCGACCTGGATCCATCCCGTGGTCAGTGCCGAGCCCGCGGAGAAGAGCGCGGCGAACAGGATGATCTCGGTGAGCTCAAGGGTCAGGAACACACCGAAGACCGCCATGTTGACCTGCGCGGACAGGAGCAGCATGTACGTGTTGAAGATGGCGAACGAGAGCAGGATCCAGCCCACGTCATGGTTGAGCGCGGTGACCGTGGCCGCCAGCGTCAGGGGCTTCGCGGCCGCGAGCGCTGGAAGCTTGACGAACTCGACCCAGGCGCCGAGGCCGAGCCAGAAGGCGCCGTAGCTGGAGAACGCGGTGGCGCCGAACACGTTCCTGTTCCGGAACTCCCACATGCCGGCCAGCAGCTGGGCGAGGCCGCCGTAGAAGAACGCGTAGCCGAGGAACGCGGCACCGGTCGCATGGGTCATCCAGTTCGCATTCGACGCCGACAGGAGGAACGTGGTTAGGGCGAACCCAGCCAGCCCGAGCGGAGCCGGGTCGGCGATCCCCGACGGCGGAACGGCGGGCTGAACAGCGGGCTGTACTGTACGGTCTTCGCTGACGCTCATAGTGCCTCCGAGCTTGACCAACCCGGCCGACGGCCTGCTCCCGCCGCCGTCGTCCGGGCGCATGGACCGGCAAGCACGAAACCGCGGCGGTCCCGGTCTTGCCGCTATTTCTTTCTTTCCTCCTGGCTCATCGCAACCAGGGTGAAAGTTCCGCTATTAGCGTAACGCGCAGGTAACCGCGCCGCGAGACCCATGACTTACGAAACACGGCGCTTTCTTTCGGGACATGACACAGCAGTCATATACCCGGGCGCCGCGTTATAAGGACGACATAACCGGACGGTTCCCGGCGAGGAACCTGGACAGCCCGGCCCTGGTGGCGAGCACGATCACCCGGTCGCCCGCGGCCAGCAGGTAGCCGTGATGCGGCGACCAGTCGAACCGCTGGGTTCCCCGGACCTGCAGGGCCAGGACGCGGGCCTGCCTGTCTCGTTCGAGCTCGGCGATGGCCTGCCCGGCCATGTCGGCGCCGGCCTCCACCCGGATGTCCGCGATCAGCAGGACGTGCCGGCCGACGGCGATGGTGCGCAGCACCTGGTGCTCGAGCAGCGCGGCGGCGAAGGCGGGCGCGGCCGTGTAGGAGACGCTCCGGGAGACGACGTTGCCGACCGTCTTCTGCACGCGCTGGGCGAGATCGTCGTCGAACAGCCGCAGCACGATCCGCAGGTCCTCGCGCATCGCCCGCGCCTGCAGCGCGGTCTCCAGGTTCACCATGTCGTTGCTGGTCACCGAGACCAGCGCGATGGACGTCTCCAGGCCCGCCGCGCGCAGCGTCTCCTCCAGGTAGGCCTCGCCGATCACCAGCGGCACGCCGAGACGGCGGGCCAGCGCGGCGCCCCTGGCCTCGGGATCCCGGTCGACGCAGGCCACGTCGAAGCCCAGGTCGTGCAGTTCGCCCAGCACCCGGGTGCCGACGTTGCCGAGGCCCACGACGATGACGTGGCCGCCGCGCGGCCGGGGCGCCCCGCGGACCGACCCGGTCAGGCGGGCGCCCACGATGATCGCGGTCACCAGCGGGATCAGCGCCATGCCGTCGACGGTGAGGATCACCTGGGACACCCGCTCCGGCCCGGTGGTCTGCGTGACGCTGGTGAGCGCGGACCCGGTGATGTCCATGACCGTCAGGTAGAGCGCGTCGATGACCGAGTACCTGGAGACCTGCAACACCAGGCAGAACCCGGCCACCATCGCCAGCAGCAGGATCGCGAAGATCAGGCCGAACTTGTTCCACGCGAGCCTGACGGTCATGGCGAAGGCCGTGCGCACCGGGTGCCGCCGCCGGGCCAGCGGGTCCCGGGGCGTCCCGTCCGCGACCGCGAGCACCAGGCCGCTGTCGCTTCCCGCCAGCGCTTCCGGCGGGGTCAGCTGGGTGGTGCCGGCCAGGTCGTCGGGCACCGCGAGGCCGCAGACCACGTGCCCGGCCGGCACGTCCTGGTATCGCGCCACGTACAGCGTGCGCCCGGAGACCCGGACGTGGCTGGGCGCGGGCTCGCCCAGTGCCGCGGCGACGAACGAGGGCGCGGCCATCCCGCTGCTCGACAGCACCGTGCAGTCGGCGAAGAAGCCGCGGATGTGCTCGCCGAGCCGCCTGTTGAACGAGGCGACCACCAGGCGCAGGTCCGGGTTGAGCTCCTGGGCGCGCAGCCCGGCGTGGAAGTTCGCGAGGTCGTCCTGGCCGACCAGGGCGACGGCGCGCGCCGTGGCAACGCCCGCCTCGGTGAACGTCTCGCTCGTCAGCTCGGCGCGCTCCAGGACGGTCACTCCCGGCAGCGTGCCTACCCGTGATCCCTGGGTCTTGGCCCGTTCCGGCAGCACGACGACGACTTCCTCGCCGTAGCGGGATGTCAGTTCAAAGGCGATGCGATAGGCGAGGGGATCGTCCCCGCACACGATGAAGTGGTTCCCGGTCGGGGGGAGCGGGGGCATGGGCAGATCATAATGAAAAAGGCCCGGTAGTATTAATGGGGCCTGCTCTTGTGGCACAGGGAGGTCCGCGTATGGCAAGCGATCACATGATGCGCGCGTCAGATCAGGACCGGGATGTCGTCGTGGCCACCCTGAGGGACGCCTACACGGCGGGCAGGCTGACCCTGGAGGAGTTCGACGAGCGGACGACGGCCGCCTACGCCAGCAGGACATGGGGCGACCTCAGGAAGCTGACCGAAGACCTGCCGTCCCAGCCCGTTCTCGGTTCCGATATTCCCGGGCGCCATCTCCCGGCGCCGGCGCTTCCCGCGCATCCGCCCCGGGCCAGCGGTTCGGTGCCGCCGCCGACGCGGCGCAGACGCCGCCCGGTCGCGTTCTTCCCGCTCGTGGCGCTCTGGCTGCTGCTGGCCCTCGCCACCAGGTCGACCCACGATATCGTCGGCCCGACGCTGGTCCTCGTCATGGCGGTGGTGTTCGCCTCGCTCGCCCGCCGCCGTTAGCGCCGGGAAACGCCCGCCGCTGCAGTAAAGTTCGGTGCGATGCATGTAAACGACCGCGTCGCCGAACCGGTGACGGATGACACCAGCCCCGCCAGCCCGCGGGCATCGGCGGCCGTCCGGCTGCGCCGCCTGATCCGCGCCCACCGCCCGTTCATGGTCGTGCTGGCCGTCGCGGCGGCGTTGCGCGTCGTGGTCATGCTCGGCTACCCGTCCGCCATGTTCTTCAACGACTCCTACAACTACATGACGGACGCGGTGACCCGGACCCCGGAACATGGTCCGCTCCGACGGCTATCCGCTGCTGCTGTACGTGCTGCTCCCGTTCCACAGCCTTACGCTGATCACCGGCCTGCAGGCGGCGATGGGGCTGGCCATGGGCGCGGGGATCTATGCCGTGCTGCGCCGCCGCGGGCTGCCGTGGTGGGGCGCGACGATCCCGGCGCTGCCGGTGCTGTTCGACGTGTTCGAGCTGCAGCTCGAGCACATGATCGCCGCCGACGTGCTGTTCTACGCGCTGGTCACGGCCGTGCTGGTGCTGCTCGCCTGGTGGGACAGGCCGCCGCTCGCCGTGGCGGTCATCGCGGGCCTCGCGACCGGGTACGCCGCGACCGTCCGCTCGGTGGGCGAGCCGCTGCTCGTTATCGTCATCCTCGGTATGCTGCTGCGCCGCATGGGCTGGCGCCGGGTCACCGCCGCCGCGGTCGCCGGGATCGCGCCGATCGCCGGGTACATGCTGTGGTTCCACAGCCACACCGGCCGCTACGCGCTGGACGAATCCACCGGGACGTTCCTCTACAGCCGGGTCCAGTCCTTCGCCGAGTGCTCGGCCATGAACCCGCCCGCGGACCTGCGCGTGCTCTGCGACCCGCGGCCGCCAGCGCAGCGGCCGAACTCCCAGGAGTACCTCTGGTCGAACGACACGCCGCTGGCGGCGCTGACCGGGACCAACAATATCTACCGGTTCACGCCGCACATCGAGTCGCTGACCATGCGGTTCGCCGAGCGGGCGATCCTGGCGCAGCCGCTGGACTACGCGCGGGTGGTGGCCAGCGACACGCTGGCCACGTTCCGCTGGACGCGGGAGAACGAGAACGACGCGATCGGCAACCTGGAGGGTTCAGGCTCCAAGTTCCGCTTCGAGTCCAGCGTGGAGCCGGTGCCGGGCTGGGTCACGGGCAACCCGGTGAACGCCCAGGCGGCCAGGGACTACGGCGGCGCGGACTACGGGCAGCCGTCAGTGGTCCAGCCGTGGGCCCGGTTCCTGTGGGCCTACCAGAAGGTCGTCTTCCTGCGCGGCCCGTTCCTGTTCCTGTTCGTGGCGGTCGGCGCGGCAGGCGTGCTGCTCGGCATCCGCCGCAAGACGCGGGTTCCCGGCACCGGCTGGGGCGGCCTGCCGCTGATGCCCTGGCTGACCGGGGTCGCGCTGATCGTGCTGCCGCCGATGACCGCCGGGTTCAGCTACCGTTACGCCCTCGCCGCCGTCCCGGCGGTGTGCCTCGCGGCCGGCCTCGCCTTCGCCGGCCGCGGCAGCCTGCTCGCCTGGCTCCACGACCACGGCCTCCTGCCGAAAGCGCCGCACGAGGCTGAGGTCGCCGAGTAGCTGCCGCTGATCAGCCGGCTGACGCTCCTGTTTATCCCGAACGGAAGCGGCCGACTCCGGATCCGGCGAGGTGGCGCATGTTGCGCAGCGCCACCGCCATGATGGTGTTCGTCGGGTTGTGCGCGCCGGACGTGACGAACACCGAGCCGTCGGCGGCGTAGACGTTGTCCAGGCCGTGCACCCGGCCGTACGGGTCGGTCACGCTGGTGGCCGGGTCGGCGCCCATCATCATGCCGCCCATGACGTGGCTGCCGGTGGGCGGCCCGCCGCTGTTGGCGGTGTCCGGCACCGCGAGCGCGACGCCCGCGCCGGCTTTCGTCATCATCGTCTTGATCCGCGGTATCCAGAACTGCTGCGCCACCTGCTCGTACTTGCCAGGGCTCCAGGTGATCCGGGCCACGGGCAGGCCGAAGACGTCCTTGACCGCGGGGTCGAGCGTCACCGTGTGGTCCAGATAGGGCAGGTCGTTGCCGGCCATCGAGCAGCCCGCCAGCCGGTCGCGCAGGATCGAGGCCCGCATGAGCTGCTTGAACTCGGTACCGAACGGCTTGGACTGGCTGAGGATGCCGAGCAGGAACTGGTAGGACCGTGCCTCGCTGACCGGGTCCTGGCTGCCGCCGAATTCCATGATGCCGCCGCGGATGTAAGGCAGCCCGTTGGCCTTGGCGTAGGCACGCGCGCCCGGGAAGTCGGGATCGGCGGCGTCCTCCGCGCACTGCGTCGTCGACCTGCCGCGGTAGGCGTGCATCCGCTCGTCGAGGAAGATCGCGGTGCCGTCGAGGAAGGAGTGCAGCAGCAGCCTGCGGCCGAGCTTGCCGCTCGCGTCGGGGAACCGCGACAGCAGCGCCAGCCGGACCGTCTCGACGGCCGAAGCCGCCAGTACCACCACGTCAGCGCTCTCCGTGCCGGTCACCGGCCCGCGGGAAGTCATCCGCACCCAGTTCACCCCGGTCGCCCGCATCGCCGCGCCCGAGCCGGCCAGCCTGACCCTGGTGACCATGGTCTCGGGGACCAGCCGCACCCGCCCGGTGCGCAGCGCGCGGCGCAGCGGCGTGAGCGCCGCGGGCCTGGCCACGATCGGGCAGCCGTAGCCGCTGCAGAACCCGCAGTCGTTGCAGGCCGGCTGGCCGTTGTAGGGCCGGGAGTTGATCGCCATCGGAAACGGGTACGGATGCAAGCCGGTGGCCGCGGCACCCTCGGCTACCGCGAGCGAGGCGCGCTGCTGCGGTCCCGGCGGCATCGGGAACTGCCCGGCGCGCGGCGCGTGCTCGCGCACAATGCCGGGGATGGCGTTCACGTCGCCCTGCACGCCGATCAGGCACTCCACCTCGTCGTAGTACGGCGCGATGTCGGAATAGCCGAACGGCCAGTCGGCCATGTCCGCGCCCGGCACCGGCCCGAGCGCGGAAAGCTGCTGGAAGTCGATGTCCCAGAACCTCGGCACCTTCGCGTCCCAGTGCACGGTACCGCCGCCGACAAGCTGCGGCAGGTCGTCCACGCTGCCGGTGTAGGCGACCGGCGAGTTCTCGTCCTGGCGCCAGGTGCGCGGGAACACCAGCGGGTCCGGCCCGGCGAAGTAGCGCACGACCATCTTGAGGGTGTCGTTGGAGAACAGCGTCCCGATCGGTCCGCCGCCGCCAATGTCGCTGAAGTAGTTGGGGCCCTTCTCGAAGACGACGACCTGCCATCCGGCCATCGCCAGTTCCATCGCCGCGATGGACCCGCCGGCGCCGCTGCCGATCACCACTGCCGTGCCCAATGCCCGGTCCTCACACCTCGCCGAGGAACTTCAGCACCTCGGCCACGACCGGTGCCCGGCCCACCGGATCGCGCCCGTCGCTGCGCTCTACCTGCTCGCTTGTGTAACCGCGCGGCTGGATGTCGCCGGGGAAACCGATGTCCTTCCAGCCGGCCAGGCCGCGGTTGCCGCCGTACTCCGGGTTGGCGTACAGGCCCTCGATGGTGTGCTCGAACAGCAGCGACAGGAACGAGCTCGCGGCCGGGCTCGCCAGGATCTTGTCCTGCTCGGCGTGGTTTGCCTTGGTGAAATCGCCGTCCGCGAGCTTGTCCAGGGTGGCGATGCCGCGGGTGTACTGCTGCCGCCAGTCCTCCAGACGCTTGCGCCACGCGATGCGCGCCACCGGATCCAGCGTGATGAAGGAGGCCACGCGGTCGGGACCCGGTGCGTGCCGGTTGCTCCACGGCCCGCCCGCGAAGATCATCGGCGCGCGGGTACCGAGCGCGCCGAGCGCCCCGAGCATCATATCGATGTAGTCGGTCACCCCGGCCTCCCGCGCTCCAGGGTGGCCCTCCTCGGCTGGGTCGTCCCCGGGTCCGGGCGCTATCCGCGCGGTGGCGTCCGCGACGACGGCGGCCTGGTGGCCGGTGAAGAACCGCGGCAGGCCGTCCGGCTTGCGTGCAGGCACCATCGCCCCCCTGTGCGAGCGGTTGGTTCTCGGGAAGACGCCTGACGGCAATCATGACGCGCGCGTCAGGCCGGTGCAAGCTCCTGGGGAGGCGCTGAATCCCCGCGGGCGTGAGCCACGCGCCCGTTCGGGATGACTGGAAGCGAACACCGTGCGGACGGGACAGCTTCGCGCGGGCCGTCAGTGGGCCGGGCGCCCGATGCCTGACGGGAGCTTGGCCGCGGCCGCCTCGTCTATCAGGAAGAGCGTGCGCTGGCGGCCGCGGGCGCCGGCGGCGGGTATCTGGACCGGGCCCGCGTCGGACAGGGCGAGGGCGACCGCGTCCGCCTTTTCCTCGCCGGAGGCGAGGATCCATACCTCGCGGGCGGCCTGGATGGACGGGAAGGTCATCGAGATCCGCACCGGCGGCGGCTTGGGGGAGCCGCGCACCGCGACGACCGGCCGGTTGTCGTAGACCGCGGGCATCCCGGGGAACAGGGACGCCACGTGGCCCTCCGGGCCGATGCCGAGCATCAGCACGTCGAAGGACGGGACGGAGCCGTGGTCCTCGGGCCGCGCCGCCGCGGCGAGCCAGCTGGCGTACCGCGCGGCGGCAGCCTCCGGGTAGTCGCCGTCCGGGCCGTCCGGCCCCGGCACCGGGTGCACCCGCGCCGGGTCGACGCTGATGTGGTCAAGCAGCGCCGAACGCGCCCCGGTCTCGTTCCGCTCCGGATCTCCGGTGGGCTGGAACCGCTCGTCGCCCCACCAGAAGTCCACCCGTCGCCAGTCGACCGCGTCCCTGGCGGGAGCGGCCGCCAGTTCGGCGAGCACCTTGGTGCCGATCCCGCCGCCGGTGAGCACGAGGTGCGCCTGCCCGGCGGCGGTCACCGCGTCCACGAGCCGGGTGACCGTCCTGGCGGCGGCCGCCTTGGCGAGCAGCGACGCGTCCGGGTGAACGATGACCTCCGGTGCCCTCATTCGTCCACTCGCTCGTCGCCGGTCGCGTCCTCGTCGGCCCGGGCGTCGCTCATGTGCGCGGCGTCGGCGTCCCCGGTGTCAGTGCCGGTGTCAGTGGTGTCGACGCCGCGGACGTCGAGCTGGCTGAGCGTCTCGGCGTAGACGTCGTCCGGGTCCAGCCTGCGCAGCTCCTCGGCGAGGAGCTCCGCGATGTCGCGGCGGTGCAGCGCGACCATCCGGTCCGGCCGCCCCGGCCAGGCCAGGGTCGCCGTCCGGCCGTCCAGCCTGCTCACCGTGATGTCGCCGTCCGGGGTCGAGAACCCGACCTCGGTGATCCCGGGTCCGCCCGAGACCGTGCGGCGCACCGGGATGCCCAGCCGCAGGCCCAGCCAGGCGGCGATCAGGTCCGCGGTGGGGTTGTCCTGCTCGGCCTGCACCTCGCCGCCGTCCAGTTCCGGGTGCGGCTGGTCGAGGATGGCGGCGAGCAGCGAGCGCCAGGGGGTGGCGCGGGTCCAGCCGAAGTCGGTGTCGCCGGGCTGGTAGGCCCTGGCCAGGTTGGCGAGCACCTGCTGCGGCAAGTCCGCGGCCGCCGAGTCGGTCACCCGCCGCTGCGCGAGGACGCCGAGCGGATGCTTGGCCGGGATCTCCGGCGGGTTTTCCGGCCACCAGGTCACCACGGGGACGTCCGGCACGAGCAGCGGCGCCGCCACGGAGTCCGCGTGCTGCCCGAGCGGCCCGTACATCCGCAGCACGATCGTCTCGCCCGGGCTGGACTCGCCGACGCGGAGTTCGGCGTCCAGCCGGGAGTCGGCCTTGGGCCTGCGGGTGATCATGGCCAGGACGCGGCACGGGTGCTCCCGGGCGGCCTGGTTGGCCGCGCGGATCGCGTCATACTGCCCTTCCTCATCGGTCACGATGATGAGGGTGAGCACCATGCCGAGCGTCATGCCGCCGAGCCGCCGCCGCGCCTCGGTCAGGGCGTTGCTGATGACACCGGTGGTGGTGTCGGTCAGGTCTATCGTCATTGTCTTATCGTCTCCTCCGCCGTCGTTACAGACGGCGCCAGGCGCGGCCGTCGCGTGCCATCATCGCGTCGGCGGACGCGGGCCCGGGTGTGCCCGCCGGGTACTGTTCCGGCTTGGTGTTCTCGGCCCAGAACTCCTCGATCGGGTCGAGGATGCGCCAGGAGAGCTCGACCTCCTCCTGACGGGGGAACAGCGGCGGGTCGCCGATCAGGACGTCGAGGATCAGCCGCTCATAGGCCTCGGGCGAGGACTCGGTGAAGGACTCGCCGTAGGCGAAGTCCATGTTCACGTCGCGCACCTCCATGGCCGAGCCGGGCACCTTGGAGCCGAACCGCACGGTCACCCCTTCGTCCGGCTGGATGCGGATGACCAGGGCGTTCTGGCCAAGTTCCTTGGTGTCGGTGGCGGCGAACGGCAGGTGCGGCGCGCGGTGGAAGAGCAGCGCGACCTCCGTCATCCGCCGGGTCAGCCGCTTGCCGGTGCGCAGGTAGAACGGCACGCCCGCCCACCGCCGCGTGTCGACGGACAGGCTCACCGCGGCGTAGGTCTCGGTGCGGGAGTCCGGCGGGATGCCCTCCTCCTCCAGGTAACCGATCACCTGGCGGCCGCCCTGCCAGCCCGCGGCGTACTGGCCGCGCGCCGTCCCGGTGGCCAGGTCGGTCGGCAGCCGGACCGCGGACAGCGTTTTCTCCTTCTCCTGCCGCAGCGAGTCGGCGTCGAAGGAGACCGGCTCCTCCATCGCGGTCAGCGCGAGCAGCTGCAGCAGATGGTTCTGGATCACGTCCCGGGCGGCGCCGATGCCGTCGTAGTAGCCGGCCCGGCCGCCGATGCCGATGTCCTCGGACATCGTGATCTGCACATGGTCGACGTAGCCGCGGTTCCAGATCGGCTCGTACATCTCGTTGGCGAAGCGCAGGGCCAGGATGTTCTGGACCGTCTCCTTGCCGAGGTAGTGGTCGATGCGGAACACCGACTCCGGCGGGAACACCGCGTCGACGATCGCGTTCAGCTCGCGGGCGCTCCGCAGGTCGTGGCCGAACGGCTTCTCGATGACCACCCGGCGCCACGGCCGCCGCCCGTCCGCGTCCGCCGGCCCGGGATCGGCCAGCCTGGATCGCTTGAGCTGCTCCACCACGACCGGGAAGAACTTCGGCGGTATGGACAGGTAGAACGCGTAGTTCCCGCCGGTGCCGCGCAGGCGGTCCAGGTCGCGTACCGTCTCGGCCAGCTGGTCGAAGGCCGCGTCGTCGGTGAACTCGCCGGAGACGAACCGGATGCCCTCGGCCAGCTGCTGCCACACGGTCTCCCGGAACGGGGTGCGCGCGTGCTCCTTGACCGCCTGGTAGGTGATCTGGGCGAAGTCCTCGTCCTCCCAGTCCCTGCGGGCGAATCCGACGAAGGAGAAGCCGGGCGGCAGCAGGCCGCGGTTGGCCAGGTCGTACAGCGCCGGCATCAGCTTCTTCCTGGCCAGGTCACCGGTGACGCCGAACATCACCATGACGCATGGGCCCGCCACCCGCGGGATCCGGCGATCTCTCGGATCCCGCAGCGGGTTGGCAGAGCCGCCCGCGGTCGCGATCACCCCCGGATTCGCCGGCGCCGGACCCCGGGTGCCGGCGTTCGGCATGGTCATGTCGGAACCTCCAGTTCCCGTATGCCTACTTGTTACCCAGCTCGGTGCGGATCGTCTCGAGCAGCTCGTTCCACGACACGGCGAACTTCGCCACGCCCTCGTCCTCGAGCACCTGCACCACGTCGTCGTAGCTGATCCCGAGCTTCTCCAGGTCGGCGAAGACCTGGCGCGACTGCTCATAGGTGCCGTGGATCGTGTCACCGCGCAGCACGCCGTGGTCGGCGGTGGCCCGCAGCGTCGCCTCCGGCATCGTGTTCACGGTGTCCGGGGCGACCAGTTCCACCACGTACATGGTGTCGGGGAAGGCCGGGTCCTTGGTCGAGGTGGACGCCCACAGCGGCCGCTGCACCTTGGCGCCCTTCGCCTTCAGCGCTTCCCAGCGCGGCGTGTCCAGCTTCTGCTCGTACAGCTCGTAGGCCAGCCGGGCGTTCGCGATGGCGGCCTTGCCCTTGAGCGCTTCCGCCTCGGGGGTGCCGAGCTTCTCCAGCCGCTTGTCCACCTCGGTGTCCACCCGGCTGACGAAGAACGACGCGACCGAGGCGATCTGGCTGATGTCGTGGCCGTTGTCCGCGGCCTGCTCCAGGCCCGCCATGTAGGCGTCGATGACCCCGTCGTAGCGCTGCAGTGAGAAGATCAGCGTCACGTTGACGCTGATGCCCTGGGCGAGCGCCGCGGTGATCGCGGGCAGCCCCTCGCGGGTGGCCGGGATCTTGATATACAGGTTCGGCCGGTCGACCAGCCACCACAGCTGCTTGGCCTCGGCGATCGTCTTGGCCGTTTCCCTCGCCAGCCGCGGGTCGACCTCGATGGACACCCGGCCGTCCACGCCGTTTGTCGCCTCGGACACCGGGCGGAGCACGTCGCAGGCCCACCGGATGTCGTAGGTGGTGATCATCCGGGACGCCTCCTCCACGGAGACGCCGCGCAGCGCCAGGTCCCTGATCTGCTCTTCGTAGGCGTTGCCCTTGCTCAGTGCGGCGGCGAAGATCGTCGGGTTCGACGTAACGCCCCGCACGGAAAAGTCCTTGATGAGAGTTGCCAGGTTGCCGGTGCGCAGCCGGTCGCGGCTGATGTCGTCCAGCCACACCGACACGCCCGCCTCGGTCAGTTCCCTGAGCACGTCACTCATTGCCGCGGTTCCTTCCGTTGTTACTTGTCCGGCCCGCCGTCAGGAGCGCGCCTTCGCGATGCTGGCCCTGGCCGCCGCGGCCACCGCCTCCGCCGTGATGCCGAACTCCCTGTACAGAGTCTTCTCGTCGGCCGATGCACCGTAACGGTTGATCCCCACCACCACGCCGGCGTCTCCCACGAAAGCCTTCCACGGCTCGGTGATGCCCGCCTCGACCGATACACGCGCCCGTATCGCCCGTGGGAGCACGTCCTCTTGGTAGGAAGCGTCCTGCTGCCTGAACCATTCCACGCAGGGCAGCGACACAACCCTCGCCGAGATCCCGTCGCCGCCCAGGATCTCCCGCGCCGCGACGGCGATCTGCACCTCGCTGCCGGTGCCGATCAGGATCACGTCGGTGCCGTCGGCGAGCACGTAACCGCCCCGGGCGGTTCCCTCGGCCGAGGCGAACTGCTCGCGGTCGAACGTGGGGACGTTCTGCCGGGTCAGGCACAGGCCGGCCGGGCGGTCGGTGTGCTCGAGGATGGTCCGCCAGGCGATGACGGTCTCGTTCGCGTCGGCCGGGCGCACGATGTCCAGGCCCGGGATGTTGCGCAGCGACCACAGGTGCTCGATGGGCTGGTGGGTCGGGCCGTCCTCGCCGAGCCCGATCGAGTCGTGCGTCCACACGAAGGTGACCGGGACCTCCATCAGCGCCGACAGCCGGACCGCGCCCCGCATGTAGTCGCTGAACTGCAAGAACGTGCCACCGTACGGGCGGGTGAAGCCGCTCAGCACGATGCCGTTCAAGATCGCGCCCATGCCGTGCTCGCGGATGCCGAAGTGCAGCGTCCGGCCGTACGGGTTGCCGGGCCACATCTTCGTCTGGTGGTCGAAGGGGACGAAGGAGGGCTCGCCTTCCATCGTGGTGATGTTGGACTCGGCTAGGTCGGCGGACCCGCCCCACAGCTCGGGCAGCACCGGGGCCAGCGCGGTGAGGATCTTGCCGGAGGCGCGGCGGGTGGCGGTGCCCTTGGGATCGGCGGGGAAAACGGGCAGCGCGTCCGTCCAGCCCTCGGGCAGCTCCCGCTTCGCGAGCCGGTCGAACAGGGCCTTGCGCTCCGGGTTCGCCTGCGCCCACTTGGCGAAGGACTCCTCCCACTCCGCGCGCAGCGCCTTGCCGCGCTCGGCGACCTGCCGGGCGTGGTTCACCGCTTCTTCCTCGACGGGGAACTTGACCGCCGGGTCGAAGCCCAGGATCTCCTTGGTGGCCGCGACCTCGGCCTCGCCGAGCGCGGCGCCATGCGCGGCGCCGGTGCCCTTCTTATTCGGCGCGGGCCAGCCGATGATCGAGCGGAGCATGATGAGCGAGGGTGCCGCGGTGTGCTCCCTGGCGCTGAGGAACGCGGCGTACAGCGCCTCCACGTTCTCCTGATAAGCGCCGGCGGGCGTGAACCAGTCGACATGCTGCACGTGCCAGCCGTAGGCGGCGTACCGGGCGGCGACGTCTTCGGACTTGGCGACGTTCGTGTCGTCCTCGATGGAGATCCTGTTGTCGTCGTACAGGACGACCAGGTTGCCGAGGCGCTGGTGGCCCGCCAGCGACGACACCTCGTGGGTGATGCCCTCCTCGATGTCGCCGTCGGAGGCGAAGGCGTAGACGTAGTGGTCGAACGGGCTGGTGCCGAGGGCGGCGTCGGGGTCGAACAGGCCGCGCTCGCGGCGCGCCGCCATCGCCATGCCGACCGCGTTGCCCAGGCCCTGGCCGAGCGGTCCCGTGGTGACCTCCACGCCTGGGGTCAGCCCGTACTCCGGGTGCCCCGGAGTGATGCTGCCCCACGTGCGGAGCTTCTTGATGTCGTCGAGGGTGACCGCGTAGCCGGACAGGTACAGCTGGATGTACAGCGTGAGGCTGGAGTGGCCGCAGGAGAGCACGAACCGGTCGCGGCCCGGCCACTTCGGGTCCGCCGGGTCGTGCCGCAGCAGGCGCTGGTAGAGCAGGTAGGCCGCGGGTGCCAGGCTCATCGCGGTGCCCGGGTGCCCCGAGCCGGCCTGCTGCACGGCGTCCATCGCCAGCACCCGGACCAGGTCGACGGCGCGCGCGTCGGTGGGTGACCAGTCAAGTGCGTGGTTGCTCACCATTCGTCATGGATCCCTTCTAACGACTGAGTGGCTACGGCGCTTACTGATACTGACCGGCAACGGCGCCATCACACGTAAAAGCCTATCCCTATCAGACCAGCCCGGACCGCGCGGGGCGGACCGTTTCCAGAAGATTCACCCAGGTACAGGTCTAGACCACTTGCGGGCATGGTCTAGACCAATCGCGCGGACGTGGGCACCGCGGCGCGGCGGGCCGGACCAGTGTCGTGTTCATCGCCGGGATCGTCGTCACGGCCGTGTGCGCGATCATAGCGCTCCGCGCCGACGTGGCGCAGAGCGTGGCGGCCGGCGATGGCGTCGTGCCGTTTCTCGTCGCGCTGCCCCTCGCACTGCTCCCCGTGCCGCTTCTCCCAGCCGCTCCTCCTAGCCGTGCAGGATCACGCTGAACTCGGCGACGCCGTGATCGGCGAGCGATGCCAGGAAGCCGAAGCCGCCGGGCCCCTTGATGCCCCACGCGGCGAACTGGACGGGAATCGACCCGGCCAGCTCCAGCGCGGTTCCGTCACGGCGCGCCGCGACCGCGGCGGTCGCCGGGTGCGTGACCCCGTGCATGGTGAGCTCGCCGGGGACCATGACGCGGACGGTCGCGCCGGCGCCGAGCGCGGCCGGCAGGACCGCCGGCCCGCTGAGGGTGAATGTCGCGGTCGGATAGGCCCGCGTGCCGAGGCTGCTGGCGAACTGCGGCTGCGTCTTGCCGTTGACCTTGACAGCGGCCAGGTCGACGCGGAACGCCGCGTGGGTGACCCGGCCGCCTGACACGGTGAGCGTGCCGCTGACCGCGGTTGTCCGCCCCGTGACATCGTTGCTGAAGCCCAGGGCGGTCTCCTGGACGCGGAAGCCCGCGACCGATCCCGGCCCGGCCTGCCATATGCCGTTAAGCGGGCCGGACGGCGCGCTGGCGGGGGTCGTGGGCAGCTGCAGCGGCGGCTGGCCGGGATTCAGCTTGATGAACAATCCCGCGGCCGCCACGACGAGCACGGCCAATGTCGCGGCACCGCCCAGGATCAGCGGCCACCAGCGACGCTTGCGCGCTGGCCTGGGCACGGAGACGGCCGGCGCCGCCGGCCTTGCCTTATCGATCATGATGTCTCCCGGAAGTATCGCGGCCCGGTCATGAGCGCTAGAATTCCAGATACAGAACTTGAGATACAGAGTCCAAAGTCCTAAGGTGGCGACGGGCATGAGGAGCTATTCGCAGGCGCCCACCGGGCTGGCCAGGCGGGGACGGCGCCTGCCGGACCTGGAGACCGAGCAGCGCATGCTCCGCGCGGCCGTGGCGATGGTGCACCGCGTCGGCCTGACCGTGAGCCTGGAGCACATCAGCTTCGAAGAGGTCATCCGCGACGCCGACGTCTCGCGAAGCGCCGTATACCGTCGCTGGCCGCACAAGGACCTGTTCTTCAGCGACCTCATCAAAGCGCTGGCCGAAGACGTCAGCCCGTCGATCGTCGGCGACGAACTGGAACTGATGAGGCGCGTCGTCGCCGAGCACCTGGACTGGCTCGGCACGCCGCAGCAGCGGCACAGCCTCGTCCTGGAGCTGTTCCGCCAGCTGTCGCTGCTGGACTTCCAGGTGCTCAGCCGCTCGACAGCGTGGCGCACCTACCTCGCCTTGCACGCCACGTTCATGAGCATTCCCGACGGCGACCTGCGCGACCAGGTCCAGGCGGCGCTCGCCCGCTCCGAAGAGCGCCACCGGGCCCGGGTGGCCGCCGCCTGGGAGCAGCTGACGGCGCTGTTCGGCTACCGGCTGCGGCCTGAGCTCGCGGCGACGTTCGCGACGCTCGCCACGCTGCTCGATGCCACCTTGCGCGGCCTGGTCATCATGGCTCAGTCGACCCCCGAGATAGCCGCGCTGCGGGTGGCGGCGCGCCCCTTCGGGGCCGCCCGCCGGGACGAGTGGTCCCTGCCCGCCATCGGCCTCGGCAGCATCGCGACCGCGTTCCTCGAGCCTGATCCCGCGGTCATCTGGGACGACGAGCGGCTCAGCAGCGTCCGCCGGGCATTGAGCGCCTGGTCGCCGCCCGATACGTAACCGGTTGACGATCAGTTCCGCGCTCCGGCGTCGTAAGTTTTCTTTTCGGAACAAGAGCAGCCGGCGAAAGGTGACGGGACATGACGATGGCGGCACGGCGGATCTGCGTGACGGGAGCGACCGGGAAGGCGGGCCGCGCGGCAGTGCGCGAGCTGCGCGAGCACGGCTACGACGTGGTCGCGACCGACGCCGTGGTCGGCGCCGGCGAGGAGCGCGGGAGCGTGCTGCGCGCCGACCTGACCGACTACGGCCAGGCCACCGAGATCCTCCGCGGCACCGGCCCATTCCTGGCGCGACCACATCGAAGCCTGAGCGTGCGTGAGTGCGGGCCAGCGCCGGGTCAGGCGGGGACTGCGGAGCCCTCGGCTGAGGCGGTGGAGCCCTCGGCGGGTGCCGAAGGGGCCGCGGCGGGCTCGGCGGGCAGGGGCGTGCGTTCCCGGGTGGCCAGGTACAGGCGCAGGACGCAGATCCACAGCACCACGGACGTCGCGACATGAACCCAGACCAGGCCGGCCTGGCAGGTGGTTGAAGTACTGCGTGTACCCGATGACCCCCTGGAGACCGAGGCCGATGAGCACCAGCCAGCCGAAGCGGACCGCCTGCCGGGGCGCGGGGGAGAACCGCAGCCCGATGACCAGTGCCACGGCGAGCGCGCCGATGAACCAGCCGATATCGGCGTGCAGCTGGGTGACGTTCTCCAGCGGGAAGTGGAACCGCGGGACGGTCGTGCGGTGCCCGTGGGCGTTGATTATGGTGCCGGCCAGCGGGCCGGTGCCGGTGACCACGGTGCCCGCCGCGAGCATCAGCGCGGTCACGGCGACGAGCAGGGCGGCCTCGATCCGCAGCTCCACCCGGACCAGCGACCGGGCCGGTCCCGCCCCCTCCGACACCCGGACCTGCAGCACGACCGCGGCCGCCAGGATCGCCGAGGACAGCAGGTAGTGCACCGCGACCATGGCCGGGTTGAGCCGGGTCAGCACGACGATCCCGCCGACCACCGCCTGGGCGATCACGCCGAGCGGCAGCGCGGCCGACAGCCACACGAGGTCGCGGCGCCGGTGCCCGTCCGGCTTGTAGCACAGGCAGGCGATAAACGTCAGCCCGGCGATCGCGGCCAGCGGGAAGTTGAGCAGCCGGTTGCCGAACTCGATCCAGGTGTTCAGCGTGGTCTGCCCGGTGCTGTGCGCGGCCACCACGCTGGTCTTGGTGCACTGCGGCCAGTCCGGGCAGCCGAGGCCCGACGACGACAGCCGCACCGCCTCGCCGGTGGCGATGATGACCGCGTTGGCGATCACCGCGGCCAGCGCGAACCCGCGCACGCTGCCGCGAGTCGGGCGCAGCACCGGGGCCGTCACGCGCGCAAGCCAGGTAGACACGCGCCCCATCGTAACGCCTGGGCCGCCGCGGCCGCGCCGCCGCGGGCCGCGCCCGCGCTGGCCGCGACCACGCAGCAGATGCCCGCCCACTCGATGGCGGACAGGCGCTGGCCGAGCATGGCGAGCCCGATCAGCGCCGCCACCGCGGGCTGCATGCTCATCCACACTCCGAAGACCCGGGCCGGCACCCGCCGCAGCGCCTCGAACTCCAGCCAGTAGGGGATCACCGACGACAGCAGCCCGATCGCGGCGCCCGTGGCCAGCAGGGACGGCCGGAACATCCGCGGCGCCCCCGCGGCTACCCCTGGCCCTGTCACCAGCACGGCCGCCACGCACATCGCGATCACCAGCCCGGCCGACCCGGGCAGCCGCTGCCCGGTGGCCCTGCTGAACAGGATGTAGCCGGCCCAGCCGACGGCGGACACGAGCGCGAACGCGACCCCGGTCAGGTCCAGGTGCCCGCTGGACCCCCGCGCGAGCAGCAGCACGCCCGCG
Organism: uncultured Actinomycetota bacterium; assembly: GCA_963771985.1. Classification (GTDB taxonomy): domain Bacteria; phylum Actinomycetota; class Actinomycetes; order Streptosporangiales; family Streptosporangiaceae; genus Trebonia. The sequence goes on from CAVYVO010000003.1 coordinate 611,947, forward strand.
GCGGCCAGCGCCACCCACGCCAGGCTGACCAGCCGCCGGATCCCCGCCACCGCGACCGCCAGCGGGCCCAGGAACTCGACCGTGACCGCGATGCCCAGCGGGATCCTCTGGAATGCCTGGTAAATCGCGAAGTTCATCACGGCGAGAAATATCCCGAACGTAGTCGAGGCGACTGCGTCCCGCCACGCTCGTCGCCTGGCGAGGCCGGCCACGGCCCGCGCGGCGCCGCGCCCGCCCACGGCGAGCATGATCAGCGCGGCGGCCCACAGCCGCAGCGCCGTCACGGCGGCCGGCGGCAGCTCGCCGAACAGCCGCGCGGCGATCCCGGCGCCGGACTGCACCGAGACAGCTCCCGCTAGGACGAGGAAAGCGCTTACTCCCACCGGAAGCAGCGGGCCGCCAGGGTGATCCCCGCCACCGCCCAGACCGCGAGCGTCAGCGCGTCCCTGACCGGGAAGACGACGCCGCCGGCCAGCACGTCCCGAAGCCCGGTGGACAGCGCCCCGGTGGGCAGCAGCTCGAGCAGCGGGCGGGCGGCCGCCGGGAACTTGGTCAGCGGGAAGACCACGCCGCCGACGCCGAGCAGCACGACGTAGATCAGGTTGGCCGCGGCCAGCGTCGCCTCGGCCCGCATCGTCCCGGCCAGCAGCAGCGCGAACCCGCTGAACGCGGCGGTGCCCAGCAGCACCAGGAGCGGGACGGTGACGATGGCCGCCGGGCTGGCGTGCGGTGACCAGCCGAGCCCGAACGCGACCACGATGATGATCACCGTCTGCAGCAGCTCGACGGCGATCACCGTGCTGGTCTTGGCGGCGATCAGCCCCGGCCGCGACAGCGGGGTGGCGCCGAGCCGCTTCAGCACCCCGTACCTGCGCTCGAAGCCGGTGGCGATCGCCTGGCTGGTGAACGCGGTCGACATCACCGCCAGCGCGATCACCCCGGGGGTCAGGAAGTCGATCCTGGTGTAGCCGCCGCCGAAGCTGACCAGCGGCTCCAGGCTGAACGCGGTGAGCAGCAGCAGGGGGATGACCAGCGTGAGCATGAGCTGCTCGCCGTTGCGCAGCAGCGTCCTGCCCTCCAGCGACGCCTGGGCGGCGATCATCCGCCGCATCGGCGCGGCGCCCGGGGCCGGGGCGAACCGTCCCGCGGCGGCCGCCGTCTGCGCCGCGGTCTCCGCGGTCATGAACGCAGCTCCCTTCCGGTGAGCTCGAGGAACACGTCCTCCAGTGTGCGGGACTCGATGCGCAGGCTGCTCGGGAGCACGGCGCGCTCGGCGCACCAGGCGGTGACCGCGGCGAGCAGGGCTGGCTCGATCTTCCCCTCGTGCACCTCGATCAGGTAGTGCCCGGCGGGGGATTCCTTGGCGGCGCTGCCCGGCGGGAGGGCCGCCAGCAGGCTGTCGGTGTCCAGCCCGGGCTCGGCGCGGAAGCGCAGCTGGCCGGCCGACCCGGTCAGCTCGGCGGGGGAGCCGTCCGCGACCGCGCGGCCGGCGTCGATGATGACGACGTGGTCCGACAGCCGCTCGGCCTCCTCCATGAAGTGCGTGGTGAGGATCACGCTCACCCCGTCGGCGCGCAGGGCCGTGACCAGGTCCCAGGTGGCGTGCCTGGCCTGCGGGTCCATCCCGGCCGTCGGCTCGTCGAGGAAGACGAGCTCGGGGCGCCCGATGACGGCGGCCGCCAGCGACAGCCGCTGCTGCTGCCCGCCGGACAGCCGCTTGTACGGGGTGCGCGCGGACCCGGTGAGGCCGACGATGTCAAGGAGCCACGCCGGGTCGTGTGGTTTCTCATGAAACCGGCTCAGCAGTGTCAGGTACTCGGCGGCGGGGACGGCGGGCGGGATGCCCCCGGTCTGCAGCATGACGCCGACCCGCGGCCGCAGCGCCGTGGCGTCCCTGGCGGGATCGAGGCCGAGCACCCGGACGGTGCCCGCGTCGGCGTTCCGGTACCCCTCGCAGACCTCGACGGTCGTGGTCTTGCCCGCGCCGTTCGGCCCCAGGATGGCGGTCACCTCGCCGCGGCGCGCGGTGAGAGTCAGCCCGTCGACGGCGGCCAGGTTCCCGTACCGCTTCACCATGCCGGTGATCTCGACGGCGGGCTCGTTGCTCACGGACGCAGTTCTATGGGCCGCCCGCGGATGTCGCTTGCGGTCCCGCAGGTGCTTGCGGTCTTCCGGCCAGTCCGGGCCGTCCGGCCAGGCCGCGACCGAGCAGGGGGCCGAGGCGTGCGGGTTGCGGGCCGCGGCCATGAACCGCTCCAGCCTGGTGGCCCCGGGGAGCTCCACCCGGGCGGACTTGAGCGTGGCGCGGCACGGATGCGCACCGCCGCCGGCGGTGATCTCCAGCCAGGAAAGCTGCTGGGTGCGCAGGTAGACAGGGGGCATCCCGCGCATGGTGTCGATCGCTTCGACGACCGAGGTGCACGAGCCCGCGTTGGCGTAGAAGCCGTCGCCGTGGGCGTGCAGTTCGGGGTGGTGCGTATGCCCGGACAGGAAGCCGGTGTAGCCGTCGGCGATGAGGTCGTCGGCGCGCTGCCTGGCCGCGGAGTTCTGGCTGTACCCGCGCCCGGCCAGCGCGAGGGCGCTGATCGAGAGCCAGGCCCGCCGGGACATGACCGTGAGGATCAGCGCGATGATCGCGATGTCCAGGGCCGCGCCGTAGCCGACGATCTCGACGTCGTGCAGCAGGGTGGCGGTGTCCGGGAACCGGCTGCGGACGCGCCCGAGCTCGGGCAGCACCAGGACGAACAAGACGATCGGCAGCAGGACCAGCCACCACAGGTGCCGCACCAGCTTGCGGTACACGAGCCTGGAGGCGACGAACGAGGGGAAGTCCGCCGGGTCGGCCATCTCGTGCGCGCCGTTGAGCCAGTCCCGGCCGAGCCACTCGATCTTCGGGATGACCTCGCGGACGATGTGATGGCCGAGCGGGGTGTCCAGCGGGTTGCGCGGGTCGTGGAAGCAGTTGTAGGGGTCGAGCTGGTGACCGTGCTCTACCCGGATGCGCTTCCCGTCCGGGAAGTGCAGGTCGGCCGCGAGGCACAGCGTGGCGCCGGCGAGGTCGCGGACCGCGTCCGCGGCCTTCAGGTCCCACGCCAGGTCGCCGTCGTGGTTGCCGACCGTGTAGATCACCTGCCCGCCGCGGTCGGTCACGGCCGCCAGGGCCCGGCACAGGTCATCGTGCGCCTCGAGGATGTCGGCGGCCGTGACGCCGGGGAAGGCGAGCATCTCCACGATGTCCCCGGCGAGCACCACCGTCAGGGGCGCGGTCTCGCCCGCCAGCCTGCGGGCGAGCACCTCACAGCACCGGCCGGACACGACCGTCCGCTCCGGCGGCAGGTGCAGGTCGCTGAGGGCGACGACCTTGCCGCCCGGCGGCACGGCGACGTCGAGAAGTTCGGCGACATCAGGCCGAGGCGAAGCCATGTCAGTCCAGTTCCCGTCGTGATCGGTGAAGAGAGGCCCACAAAGCGTAGCGTTCTTCCGTAGATGAGACGTACCCGTCCGCGTCCCGGTTCGGCGCCTGCGGGGTACCGTGTGTCCGGTGAGCTGGATCTACCACATCGCCACGCGCGCCGACTGGGAACGGGCGCGGCGTGACGGGGAGTACACGACGTCGACGGCCGGGCGGACGCTGGCCGAGGAGGGGTTCATCCACGCCTCGCAAGCTGCCCAGGTCGCCGGGGTGGCTAACATGTTCTACCGCGGCCTGCCGGACGACCTCGTGGTCCTGGTCATCGACACCGGCCGGGTGCGCGCCCCGGTCCGCTACGAAGACGTGCCGGGCGCCGACGCCCCGTTCCCGCACATCTACGGTCCCCTCAATACCGACGCGGTGCTCGCCGCCCGTCCGCTGTCCCCGGGTCCCGGCGGGGAGTTCACGTTCACGCCTGGCCATATGCCTCTATGATCACCGGGCGGTGCGCGTGAGCCGCGAAACTTTGCGTAATGCGGAAACAATTCATGGCGTACGCGCAGCTAACGTTCGGGAGCGCGGCTAGGGGGCGGGGAGTCAGCCGCTTCCGTTCGGGATGATGAAAAGGGTTTTCTCCGCGGGCAGCCGCGCCGCTACCCTCAGCGGGCATGGAGGCCAGCGAGTACGACCACCTGGCGGTGGAGGCCGCGGCGCGCGCCCTGTGGGAAGCCCGCGACGTGTACCGGTACGACCCCGGGCGGACCGGCCCGGTATTCAGCGTCGACACCCCGCCGCCGTATGTATCCGCGGCGCACCTGCACGTCGGGCACGCGATGAGCTACTCGCAGCCGGACTTCATCGTCCGCTACCGGCGGATGCGCGGCGAGCGGGTGTTCTACCCCATCGGGTTCGACGACAACGGGCTGCCCACCGAGCGGTACGTCGAGCAGGCCTACGGCGTGCGCGCCTCAGGAATGCCGCGGGCCGAGTTCGTCCGGCTCTGCCTCGAGCAGACGCGGGCGACCGCCGCCACGTACGAGGACCTGTGGCGGCGGCTCGGCCTGTCGGTCGACTGGTCGCTGCGGTACTCCACCATCGACGAGCGCTGCCAGCGCACCGCCCAGACCAGCTTCGTGAAGCTGCACGAAGCCGGGTACCTGCGGCGGGCCAGCGACCCGATCCTGTGGTGCCCGGAGGACCGCACCGCGCTCGCCCAGGCCGACGTGGAGGACCTGGAGCGGACCAGCAGGCTGTACCGGATCGAGTTCCCCGGGGCGGCCCGTGATCAGCGGCTGAGCATCGCCACCACCCGGCCCGAGCTGCTGCCCGCCTGCGTGGCGCTGTACTGCCATCCCGCCGACGCGCGGTACGCCCCGGTCGTCGGCGGCCAGGCGCGGGTGCCGTTGTTCGACTACACGGTGCCGGTGCGCACGGACGAGTCCGTGGATCCCGGGTTCGGGACCGGGCTGATGATGGTGTGCACGTTCGGCGACGGCGAGGACGTGCTCAAGTGGCGGCGGGACGGGCTGCCGCTGCGGATGGCGGTGACCGAGGACGGGCGCCTGGGCCCGCTCGGCGGCGAGTTCGCGGGGCTCCAGCTCGCGCAGGCCCGGCCGGCGATCGTGTCCGCGCTCACCGGCGCCGGGTTCCTGGCCGGCAGCGAGCCGGTGCGGCAGGTGGTCGGGGTGCACGAGCGGTGCCAGACCCCGGTGGAGTTCCAGATCAGGCCGCAGTGGTTCATCGCGGTGCGGGAGAACGCGGACCGGTTCCGGGCGCGGGCAGCCGAGATCGACTGGATCCCCGCCTTCATGCGGCGCCGGCTCGAGGACTGGATCGACGGGCTCAAGTGGGACTGGAACATCACCAGGCAGCGGCATTACGGCGTGCCGTTCCCGGTGTGGTTCTGCGGGTCGTGCGCCGCGCCCGTGCTGGCCCGGCTCGACGACCTGCCGGTCGACCCCCTCGCCGGCAAGCCGCCGGTCTCCGCGTGCCCGTCCTGCGGGTCGGCGGACCTCGCCGGGGACCCGGACGTGATGGACACCTGGATGACGTCGTCGCTGACGCCGCAGATCAACGACGGGTGGGCGGTGTCGGCGGCCGGCTCCGATCCCGCGCTCGCGCCGATGTCCGTGCGGGTGCAGGCCTTCGAGATCATCAGGACCTGGCTGTTCTACTCGGTGGTGCAGTCGGAGCTGCACTTCGGGCGGGTCCCGTGGCGGACGGCGCTGATCTCCGGCTGGGGCCTGAACGAGCAGGGCCGCAAGATCTCCAAGCGCGATCTCGAAGCGCACGCCGGCGCGGACGGGTTCAACCGGTACGTGCCCGACGACGTCCTCGCGAAGTACGGCGCGGACGCGCTGCGGCTGTGGGCCACCAAGGGACGCATCGGGACCGACCTGCGCTACAACGAGAAGGACGTCCGGACCGGGCGGAAGTTCGCCGTGAAGCTGTGGAACGTCGGGCGGTTCCTGTCGCTCCATCTCGGCCCGGATCCCGGATCGCCGCAGGCCGGGCCCATCCCGCCGGGGGAGCGGGACATCGTCGACCGGTGGCTGCTGTCCCACCTGGCGGAGGCTGTCGAGGAGTCGACAAGCTCGTTCGAGGGGCATGACTACATGCAGGCGTACCAGGCGGCGTCGCGGATGTTCTGGCCGGTGTTCTGCGACCGGTACCTGGAGATGGTCAAGGACCGGCTGGCCTCGGCCGACGGGGCGGCCGCGGACAGCGCGCGGTGCACGCTGCGGGAGTCCTTCCGCGTCCTGCTCGGCCTGTTCGCCCCGTTCGCCCCGTTCGTTACCGAGCATCTCTACCAGCGGTTCTACGCGGTTGCCGAGAACGCCGGCTCGCTGCACCTGACGCGCTGGCCGGCCGCGGACCCGGCGTGGAGCGCCGCGACGGCGGCCCGGTCGGCCGTGGACCAGCTGACGGTGATCCTGGACGCGACCCGGGTGCTGCGCAGCTCGCTGCGCCTTGGCGGCTCGGCGCGGCTGCGCTCGCTCACGGTACAGGCGCATACCGCGCCGGCGGCGGAGCTGCTCGACGCGATCTCCGAGCCGCTCCGGCTGGCCGCCCGCGCGGACGCCCTGGTCCGCGGCGCGGCGGAGCAGCCGAGCGGCGTGGACGGGATAACGGTCGCGATCGAAGCCTAGACGCAAGACCGTGCCGGGTACCGCTGCCCCCGCGGCGGTACCCGGCACCCCCCCGAGATGGCCCGGCCAGGCTGATGGTCGCGGCTGGCGCTCTACGCGGAAGGCCCGCGGCCCCGACAGCCAATGACGCTAGCGGTCCCGGATTGGCGGCTCCTCACCCTGTCTGGGTGATTTTTTCCTGGCCAGCGATGCCGTCACCCGAGAAGCTTGGCCTTCGCGGCGGCGAATTCCTCGTCGGTGAGCACCCCGTTGCCGTGCATGGCGCTGAGCTGGTTGAGCTGATCCAGCATCGACGAACCCCCGGATTCCGGCGCCGTCGGCGGGGGGGCCTGCGGAGGCGGCGCGTACTGCGGCTGCGCCTGCTGCGCCTCCAGGTCACTGATCCGCGCCTCCTGATCGGACTCGCGGGCCGCGTGCTTGGCGCCCGCCCTCCCGGCCACGTATGCGGTGCCGCCTACGGCCGCCGCGCGCAGCAACGGCCGTCGTCGCCTGATCATGGTCGCCTCCCAGTCATGAGTACTCCCGCTAAAACGACGGGCTCACTAGCACGGTGCCATCCCGCCGCCGCCCGCGCCCCACCCTCGCCGGGTGACCGCGCCGGGCCCGCCGCCGTGTTCACCCTCGGCGGGTGATGAGCGCCGCACGCGCTGGGGCGCATGGTGCTATCGACTAAGTCGGCCGGTGGCAGCGGCGCATGCCGTCGTGAGCCACCCGAGAAGAAACGGAAACCGTCATGGCATCTCTTACGGTCTGGAAGTACCAGACTCCCTTCGGGGCCGACGCCGCCCTCGAGAAACTGCAGCAGCTGCAGGCACAGCAGCTCATTCAGGTGCAGGACGCGGCGGTGGTCAGCTGGGAACCGGGCAAGAAGAAGCCCAAGACCCGCGAGCTGCACGACACCAAGAAGGGCGGCGCGCTCGGCGGCGGCTTCTGGGGCCTGCTGTTCGGCCTGATCTTCTTCGTCCCGATCCTCGGGCTCGCGATCGGCGCCGCGACCGGCGCGCTGATCGGCTCGCTGACCGACGTCGGGATCAGCGACCAGTTCATCAAGAGCGTCCGGGACAAGGTGACCCCGGGCACCTCGGCGCTGTTCCTGCTCACCTCGGATGCCGTCTTCGACCGGGTCAAGCAGGAATTCGCCGACCAGGATGCCGAGCTCATCAGCACCAACCTGTCCGCCGAGCAGGAGGCCAAGCTCCGCGAGGCCTTCGAGCAAGAAGACTGACCGCCCGCGGGGAGGCGGTCAGCAAGCGGCAATCCAGCGAGCGGCCGGGAGTGAGCAGCAGTGTCCAGCGAGATCAGTGAGCCCCCCAAGGGCGAGATCGGTGAGCCCCCCAAGGGCCAGATCGGTGAGCCCCCCAAGGGCCAGGAAATCAGCGAGGACGACCACGCCGAGCTGGAGCGCGAACACGCCGAGCTGGAGCGACTGCGCGCCGAGGTCAGCGAACTGCGTGCCCAGACCAATGCCGCCCCCGCCGCTGCCGCCCCCGCCGCATCGGCGACCACCTGGCGCCAGCGCTGGCACTCGGTGGCGGCCGGGCTGTGCATCACCCTAGGCTGCGTGCTCGCCATCCCGACCGTCATCACCGTCTGGGAAGTCAACCTGGTCTCCAACACCGACCGGTACGTGGCGACCATGGCGCCACTGATCAGCGAGCCGCCGATCCAGGCGGCGCTGAGCGCCAAGATCACGACCAAGATCGAAAGCGTGCTCGACCCCCAGGTCAAGACGGCCACCACGCAGGCCGCCGCCCAGCTCCAGGCAGCCAAGCTGCCGCGCCTGGCCGGCCTGGTCACGACCTTCTCCGGGCAGATATCCAGCGGGGTGAACAGCGCGGTGGCCGCCGGCGTGTCCAAGGCCGTGGCCAGCCCCGCGGTGGCGACGCTGTGGGTGCAGGTCAACAGGATCGCGCACCAGGGCATAGTGAAGGTGCTGTCCGGGCAGGGTAACGGCGCGCTGAGCGTGGTCAACGACCAGGTCGTGCTGAACCTCGGGCCGATCATCGCCCAGGTGAAGGACTACCTGGTCGCGCACGGGCTGTCCATCGCGTCGAACATCCCGACGGTCAACGCGACATTCCCGCTCTTCGAGGCGAAAAACCTGTCGAAGGCGCAGCAGGCCTACCGGCTGGACCTCACGCTGAAATGGGTGCTGCCCCTGCTCGTGCTGGTGTTCCTGGCCGTGGGAGTCTACGTCGCCCGCAGCCGCCGGCACGCCCTGATCGGCGCCGCGCTCGGGCTCGCCGGGGCGATGCTGTTCCTCGGCATCGCCCTCCAGATCGTCCGGACCATCTACCTGAACAGCGTGCCGACGTCCGTGCTGCCGTCCGACGCGGCCTCCGTGCTGTTCGACACGCTGGTCCGCTTCCTGCGGGAGGGGCTGCGCGTGGTCGCGGTGGTCGCCCTCGTCATCGCGGCCGCCGCGTTCTTCGTCGGCCCGTCGGCCGCCGCGGTCCGCAGCAGGCGCGCGGTGAAGTCCGGCATCGACTGGGTGCGCACGCTGGGCGAGCGGGCCGGGCTGCGCACCGGGCCGGTGGGCGTGTGGACGGGCGCGCACAAGACCATCCTGCGCGTCGGCGCGGTCGCGCTGGTGGGCCTGATCTTCGTCTTCTGGGGGCAGCCGACCGTCGCCGTCGTGATCGTGCTCGTCGTCTTGCTGCTGCTGATGCTCGGCATTATCGAACTGATCGGCGGCCAGCGCCGGCCCGGCGGCGGCCGCGCACCCGTAGCCGCGACGTACAAACGTACAAAGAGGTGGGGTCGTGTTCGAACAGGCCGCCGGGTTCGCGATCCTCGCCGCGCTCTCGCCGACATCGCTGCTGGTGATGGCGGTCTTCCTGGGCTCGGACAGGCCCCGGGAGACCGCGCTGGCCTACGTGCTCGGCGCGATCATCATGACGGTGATCATGGCGGTCGCGGTGCTGTTCCTCATCCGGGGCCTCGGGCTGAACCAGCCCAGGGACCACTCACCCCGTTACGGGCTGCGGCTCGGGCTCGGCGTGCTCGCGCTGGGAGCGGCGGCCTTCATGCTGCGCCGTGGCAGGTCCGCGCCCCTTCCCGGCGAGGACACCGGGCAGCCCGGGCAGAAAGGGCTCATCTCCCGGATGATCGCCCGGCCGTCGCCCAAGGCGGCGTTCGCCGTCGGCGCCATCCTGTTCACGCCGTCCGTGACGTTCATCGCCGCCGTCCAGGTGGTCGCCACGGCGAACGACGGCCCCCCCGTCACCGCGCTGGCCCTGCTGATAGTCGCGGCGATCACCCTGATCGTCGTCTGGCTGCCGCTGGTCGCCTTCCTTATCTTCCCTGACGCCACCGTCCGCCTGCTGCGGAAGTTCAACGGCTGGCTGCGCGCGAACGGCAGGACGATCGTCGTCTACGGCCTCCTCATCGGCGGGATAGCGCTGATCATCAACGGCTCGCTCGGCGTGGCGTCCGGGTAAGTCTTTTCACCCCGCGCGGGTGACGATCGCGCCGCTGGCGCCGGAGACGCTACGTGGTAACAGAAGGAGGCCGTCCGTCATGAGCATCGGTGTCAGTATCTTCCTCCTCCTCTCCGGCGCGATCTTGCGCTTCGCCGTCACCTGGTCGCCCAAGAACGTCGACCTGCAGATCATCGGCGTGATCTTGATGATCGGCGGTGCCGCGGGACTCGTCGCGTCCGTCGTGCTCATGGTCATGAAGCGCCGCCGCGAGGCGTCCGCGGAGGTCTTTGAGCAGCGGCACTACATCGAACCCCCGCGCTGACCGTCCGGCGTGATTTACGTCACGCCACTGTTGAGAAAAACTTGCGAGGGCCGCCCGATTTACGGCACACTGGTGTTGTGAAAAATACCGGGGCGGCCGGGGTGCCCGGTGTCGGCGCGCACAGCGGCGCGCGCGGCGCCGGGAATCACGCGTCCCCCGGGAGCGCTATAGGAAGTGCGGTAACCGAGCGCGGCACGCGCGGTCAGGTCGCCAGGCTGATCCTGGAACTGGGCCCGTCCACCGCGGCCACGCTGGGCGGACGGCTGGGCCTCACGCCCGCGGCCATCCGGCGGCACCTGGACAACCTCATCGCCGAGGGCATGATCGAAACGCGCACGGCCCGCACCCCGGCCAACCGCGGCCGCGGGCGCCCGGCCAAGCTCTTCGTCATCACCGACGCGGGGCGCAGCGCTTTCGAGCACGCCTACGACGACCTGGCGACGAGCGCGCTGCGGTTCATCGCCGAGCGAATGGGGCAGCAGGCTGTCGCGGAGTTCGCGCGGCGGCAGGTCAGTGAACTCGAACGGCGCTACACGCCGGTCGTGACCGGCGACCTGCCGGCCAGAGTGCGGGCGCTGGCGGAGGCCCTGTCCGCCGACGGGTACGCCGCGTCGGCCGGACCGGCGCCGGCGATCGGCTCAGTCGCCGGTGAGCAGATCTGCCAGCACCACTGCCCGGTCGCGCACGTCGCGGCCGAGTTCCCGCAGCTGTGCGAGGCGGAGACGGAGGCGTTCGGCAGGCTGCTCGGCACGCCTGTCCAGCGCCTGGCGACGATCGCGCACGGCGACGGGATCTGCACCACGCACGTGACGTGCACCGACACACGTGACCGCAAGGCTAACGACACCACCGAGTCCGGAGGGCTCTGACATATGACGACCACCGCGAATGACCAGCTCGAAGGGCTGGGCACGTACAAGTTCGGCTGGGCCGACTCGGACGTGGCCGGCGCGTCCGCGCGCCGCGGACTGTCCGAAGAGGTGGTTCGCGACATCTCGGCACGCAAGAACGAGCCCGAGTGGATGCTCGACCTGCGGCTGAAGGGCCTGAAGTACTTCGGGCGCAAGCCGATGCCCGCCTGGGGCGCCGACCTGTCCGGCATCGACTTCGACAACATCAAGTACTTCGTCCGCTCCACCGAGAAGCAGGCGGAGAGCTGGGATGACCTTCCGGCCGACATCAAGAACACGTACGACAAGCTGGGCATCCCCGAGGCGGAGAAGCAGCGGCTGATCGCCGGCGTCGCCGCGCAGTACGAGTCCGAGGTCGTCTACCACAAGATCCGCGAGGACCTCGAGGCCAAGGGCGTCATCTTCCTCGACACCGACACCGCCCTCAAGGAGCACCCGGACCTGTTCCGTGAGTACTACGGCACGGTGATCCCGGCGGGCGACAACAAGTTCGCCGCGCTGAACACGGCGGTGTGGTCCGGCGGCTCCTTCATCTACGTACCGAAGGGCGTGCATGTCGAGATCCCGCTGCAGGCCTACTTCCGGATCAACACCGAGAACATGGGCCAGTTCGAGCGGACGCTGATCATCGTCGACGAGGGCGCGTACGTGCACTACGTCGAGGGCTGCACCGCGCCGATCTACAAGTCCGACAGCCTGCACAGCGCCGTCGTCGAGATCATCGTCAAGAAGGACGCCCGCTGCCGGTACACGACGATCCAGAACTGGTCGAACAACGTCTACAACCTCGTGACCAAGCGGGCGGTCGCCCAGCAGGGCGCCACGATGGAGTGGATCGACGGCAACATCGGCTCCAAGGTCACGATGAAGTACCCGGCGGTCTACCTGATGGGCGAGCACGCCAAGGGCGAGACGCTGTCGGTCGCGTTCGCCGGCCCCGGCCAGCACCAGGACGCGGGCTCGAAGATGGTGCACTGCGCACCGCACACCAGTTCCACCATCGTCTCCAAGTCCGTCGCCCGCGGCGGCGGCCGGACCTCCTACCGCGGCCTGGTCAACATCCAGGAAGGCGCCGCCCACTCCAAGTCGACGGTCAGGTGCGACGCGCTGCTCGTGGACACGATCAGCCGGTCCGACACCTACCCCTACAACGACATCCGCGAGGACGACGTCGAGATGGGCCATGAGGCCACGGTCTCGAAGATCTCCGAGGACCAGCTCTTCTACCTGATGAGCCGCGGCATGACCGAGGACGAGGCGATGGCGATGATCGTGCGCGGCTTCGTCGAGCCGATCGCCCGCGAGCTGCCGATGGAATACGCCCTCGAACTCAACCGGCTGATCGAGCTGCAGATGGAAGGGGCGGTCGGCTGATGACAGCCACGATTGCCGGCCTCCACGCCACAACGCTGGAGCCGGCGGAGTTCGCCACGCCCACCGGCCGCGAGGAGGAGTGGCGCTTCACCCCGCTGCGCCGCCTGCGCGGCCTGCACGCCGACGCCCCCCTCGGATCCGCGGGCGTGTCGGTGTCCGTCGCCGCCGCTCCTGAAATCGATTTTTCCGAACGTACCCGGCATCCTCACGATGGCGCCTTCATCCCCGCGGACCGGGTGAGCGCCCGCGCGTTCGCGGCTGTCACCGAGGCCACCGTCATCACCGTGCCGAAGGAGACCACGGCGTCGGCTCCCACCTACATCCGCGTGACGGGCGTGGACGTCAGCGCCGCGACAGCGGCCCACCTGGTCATCGACGTGCAGCCCTACGGCCGCGCCGTCGTGGTCATCGACCAGCGGGGAAGTGCCACCTACGCCGACAACGCGGAGATCCGCGTCGCCGACGGCGGCGACCTCACCGTCGTGTCGGTCGCCGACTGGGACGACGACACCGTCCAGGTCAGCCACCACCAGGCGACGCTCGGCCGGGACGCGCACCTCAAGCACGTCGCGGTCACGCTCGGCGGCTCGCTGGTCCGGCTGTCCCCGACGGTCCGCTACGCGGGCCCCGGCGGCGACGCGGAACTGTACGGCATCGCCTTCGCCGACGCCGGGCAGCACCTGGAGCACCGCCTGTTCGTCGACCACGACGTCCCGAACTGCCGCAGCCGCGTCCGGTACAAGTCGGCGCTGCGCGGCGACGGGGCGCACACCGTGTGGATCGGCGACGTGCTCATCCGGCCGGAGGCCGTCGGCACGGACACCTACGAGTACAACCGGAACCTGGTGCTGACCGACGGGGCGCACGCCGACTCGGTGCCGAACCTGGAGATCCTCACCGGCGAGGTGGTCGGCGCCGGGCACGCCAGCGCCAACGGCCGGCTCGACGACGAGCACCTGTTCTACCTCCAGGCCCGCGGCATCCCGCTCGACGAAGCACGCCGCCTGGTGATCCGCGGCTTCTTCGGCGAGCTGATCGCCAAGATCGGCGTGCCCGAGCTCGAGGAGCGCGTCGCCGAGGTGATCGAGAAGGAACTGTCGTGACCGAATTCGCCAGGGCCTGCGCCCTCTCCGACCTCTCCGACGACGAGCCGCTCGCCGTCGAGGTGAACGGCGAGCCGGTCGCGATCGTCAAAGCCTGCGGCGGCGTGTACGCGATCCGCGACGTCTGCTCCCACGCCGAGGTCCCGCTGTCCGAGGGCGATATCGACGGCTGCGCGATCGAATGCTGGCTGCACGGCTCCCGCTTCGACCTGCGCACCGGCAAGCCGACCGGGATGCCCGCCACCGAGCCGGTGCCCGTCTACCCAGTGAAGATCGAGGGCGACGACGTCCTCGTGGCGATAGATCAGGAGTCATAGTGTCCACCCTCGACATCCGCGACCTGCACGTTTCCATCACCGAAGGCGACGGCACCCTTCGCGAGATCCTGCGCGGTGTCAACCTCACCGTCAGGGACGGGGAGACGCACGCCATCATGGGCCCCAACGGCTCCGGCAAGTCCACCCTCGCCTACGCGATCGCCGGGCATCCCAAGTACACGGTCACGCAGGGCTCGGTTACCCTCGATGGCGAAGACGTCCTCGCCATGAGCGTCGACGCGCGCGCCCGGGCCGGGCTGTTCCTCGCGATGCAGTACCCGGTCGAGGTGCCGGGCGTGTCGGTGTCCAACTTCCTGCGCACCGCGGTGACGGCCGTCCGCGGCGAGGCGCCGAAGCTGCGCGACTTCATGAAGGAGATGCGCGGCGCCATGGGCGACCTGGCCATCGACTCCAAGTTCGCCGAGCGCAGCCTCAACGAGGGCTTCTCCGGCGGCGAGAAGAAGCGCCACGAGATCCTCCAGCTCGAGCTGCTCGACCCGAAGATCGCGATCCTCGACGAGACCGACTCCGGCCTCGACGTCGACGCGCTGAAGATCGTGTCCGAGGGCATCAACCGGTTCCGCGCCGAGCCGGGCCGCGGCGTGCTGCTGATCACCCACTACACCCGGATCCTGCAGTACGTGGAGCCGGACTTCGTGCACGTCTTCATCGCCGGCCGGATCGTCGAGGAAGGCGGCCCCGAGCTGGCCGAGATCCTGGAGAGAGAGGGCTACGAGCGGTTCACGGCAGCGGAGGCGGCCTCGTGACCGTCACCCGGCCGCTCGATGTCGAGGCGATCCGCGCGGACTTCCCGATCCTTAAACGGACGGTCCGCAACGGCAAGCCGCTGGTCTACCTGGACTCCGGCGCGACCTCGCAGCACCCGGTCCAGGTGCTCGACGCCGAGCGCGAGTACTACGAACGGCACAACGCCGCCGCCCACCGCGGCACCCACCTCCTTGGTGAGGAAGCCACCGAGATCTACGAGGGCACCCGCGCCAAGATCGCGGCGTTCCTCGGCGCGGCGTCCCCCGACGAGATCGTGTTCACCAAGGGCGCGACCGAGGCGATCAACCTGGTCGCCTTCGGGCTCACGTCCTCGGTCAAGCCCGGCGACGAGATCCTGATCACCGAGGCCGAGCACCACGCGAACCTGGTTCCCTGGCAGCAGCTGTGCGAGCGCACCGGGGCGAGCCTGCGCTGGTTCACGATGCTGCCCGACGGGCGGCTCGACGTCGACCCGTCGCTGATCACCGACCGGACGCGGGTGGTCGCGGTGACCGGGCAGTCGAACGTCACCGGCGTGATACCGCCGGTGGCCGAGATCGCGCGGCTGGCGCACGAGGCCGGCGCGCTGGTGCTCGTCGACGGCGCGCAGTCGGTGCCGCACCACCCGGTGGACGTGGCCGCGCTGGGCGCGGACTTCCTGGCCTTCTCCGGACACAAGATGCTCGGGCCGCTCGGCCTCGGCGTGCTGTGGGGCCGCGGCAGGCGGCTCGACGCGCTGCCGCCGTTCCTCACCGGCGGCTCGATGATCGAAGTCGTCCTCATGGAGAAGACCACGTTCCTGCCGCCGCCCGCGCGGTTCGAGCCGGGCGTGCCGCCGGTCGCCCAGGCCGCTGGGCTCGGCGCGGCGGTGGACTACCTGTCCGCGCTCGGCATGGACAACGTGGCCGCGCACGAGGAGTCGCTGACCGCGCACGCGCTCGACGCGCTGCGGGAGATCCCCGGGGTGCGGATCATCGGCCCGGACAGCACGAAGGACCGCGGCGGCACCGTCGCGTTCGAGGTGGCGGGCGTGCACCCGCACGACGTCGGCCAGGTCCTGGACGAGCTGGGCGTGGCGGTGCGCACCGGGCACCACTGCGCGTGGCCGCTGCACCGGGCGCTGGGCCGCCAGGCGTCGACCCGGGCCAGTTTCTACGTCTACAACACGCACGCCGAGATCGACGCCCTGGCGGACGGCGTGCGCTACGCCAAGCAGTTCTTCGGGGTCTGACTATGCAGCTTGAGTCCATGTACCAGGAGATCATCCTGGACCACTACCGCAATCCGCACCACAAGGGCCTGCGGGAGCCGTACGACGCCGAGGTGTACCACGTCAACCCGACGTGCGGTGATGAGGTGAAGCTCCGCGTCGCGCTCAAGGAGGTCGGCGGCGAGCAGGTGGTCGAGGACGTCTCCTACGACTGCCTGGGCTGCTCGATCAGCCAGGCCAGCGCCTCGGTGATGACCGACCTCGTGATCGGCAAGCCGGTCGCGGAAGCGTTGAAGATCAGCGACGCTTTCCTGGCGCTGATGCAGTCCAAGGGACAGGCCCAGCCCGACGAGGACATCCTCGAGGACGCCGTGGCGTTCGCGGGCGTGTCGAAGTACCCCGCCCGCATCAAGTGCGCGCTGCTGGGCTGGATGGCATGGAAGGACGCGACCGCGCGGGCGCTGGACGAATCTGACGGAGGGCAAGCATGACCGAGAACGCAACTGAGAACGCCGAGCCGCTATCCCAGGAAGTCGAGGACGTCCTGGAGGCGCTGCGCGACGTGGTCGACCCCGAGCTGGGCATCAACGTCGTCGACCTCGGCCTCGTCTACGGGGTAGACGTCGACGCCGACAAGGTGGCCACCGTGGACATGACGCTGACCAGCGCCGCATGCCCCCTCACCGACGTGATCGAGGACCAGGCACGCGAAGCCCTAGACGGCATCGTGACGGACTTCCGGATCAACTGGGTCTGGATGCCCCCGTGGGGTCCGGAGAACATCACCGAAGACGGCCGCGAGCAGCTCCGCGCGCTCGGCTTCAACATCTAGCGCGGGCGCGCCGAGGGTATCAAATCGGGAAATTTCCGGATTTAGCCAACAAAGAACCTCATCCGTACCACCATGATCGCGAAGACCTTTTTCCTGGCGAAGGCTTTTCATCGTTATAGTGCGAAGATCCTTCGTGATCATGAACATTACGGTATTTGATACCCCCGAGGGGTATTCAAGGGATGCCGCGCCACTGCATCCTCTTTCCGCCGGCTCGGGATGCGCGGAGAGGTCCGCCTGTACGGATAGTAAACACGATGAGGCGGTGCGTAGTGAAGGACATGGCGGGCAGTGGCGGCCGGTGGCTTGACGTGGCGCCCCGGCGGTTTCCCGGCTGGATCGCCTCGTTCGCCGGCAGGCACGGCGCCGGCGCCCAGGATTCACCGCTCATCGTGGCGCTGACCAGCGACGCTGTGATCTTCACCGCACCCGACGGCGCGGTCGCGCAGTGCCACCCGCCGTTTCCTCCCGTCCCGGGAGAACTGCCCGCCGGCGCCGGCGCGGCCGCCGAGGCGATCGCCGCCCACGCGCTGCGGCCGCGCACGGTAGGCGTCCTGCTCGTCCGGCTCGGCGGGTACGCCGCGGGCGTGTTCACCGGGTCGCCGCCGCGGCTCGCCGTGTCGAAGACCGGCTCGCGGCCGGTGCACGGCCGCAGCGCGGCCGGCGGTTGGTCCCAGCACCGCTTCGCCAGGCGCCGGGAGAAGCAGGCGAGCGAGGCCGTCGCGGCGGCCGCCACCGCCGCGGCCGCGGTGTTCGGCGGCTGGGGAGTCGGCCGCGACCGTTCGGGAACAGCAATAACAGCAAGAGGCGGGGACGCGGAAAGCGGGCAACGGCCCGCGCTGGACGCGGTCGTCCTCGGCGGGGACAAGCGGGCGGTGGCGGAGCTCTCCGGCGATCCGCGGCTCGCGCCCTACCTGGCGCTGGCCACCGACCGGTTCCTCACGGTCCCCGACCCCAAGCGGGCCGTCCTCGAGGACGCGCCCCGGCTGTTCCTCGCGGTCAGGATTAAGCTCACAGAGCCGTCGGCCTGATCAGGTACCCTAAAACATCGTGATCGTCGCCAGTGGCATAGAGTTGCGCGCCGGCGCACGGCTGCTGCTGGCTGACGCGTCTTTCCAGGTCGCCGAGGGAGACCGGATCGGCCTCGTCGGGCGCAATGGGGCGGGCAAGACCACGCTCGCCAAGGTGCTGTCCGGCAACGGGCAGCCGGCGGCCGGGACCGTGCGGCGCGGCGGCAGCGTTGGCTACCTGCCGCAGGACCCGCGCACCGGGGACCTGGACGTGCTCGCGCTCGACCGCGTGCTGTCCGCGCGCGGCCTGGACGAGGTGCGCGAGTCCATGCGCAAGGCCGAGGCCCAGATGTCGCACCAGGACCCGGACATCGCGGAGAAGGCGATCCGCCGGTACGGGAACCTGTCGGACCGCCTCGCCGTCCTCGGCGGGTACGCCGCCGAGGCGCAGGCCGCCAGCCTCGCCGCGAGCCTCGGGCTGCCCGACCGGGTGCTGCACCAGCCGCTCGGCACGCTGTCGGGCGGTCAGCGGCGGCGGATAGAGCTCGCGCGGATCCTGTTCGGCGACTCCCAGACGCTGCTGCTCGACGAGCCGACGAACCACCTCGACGCCGACTCGGTCCTCTGGCTGCGCGACCACCTCAAGAACTACCGCGGCGGCCTGATCGTGATCAGCCACGACGTCGACCTGATCGAGCAGGTCGTGAACAAGGTCTTCTACCTGGACGCGAACCGGGCCGCGCTGGACATCTACAACGTGGGCTGGAAGGCCTACCTGACCCAGCGCGAGGCCGACGAGCGGCGCCGCAGAAGGGAGCGGGCCAACGCCGAGCGGCAGGCGACCGCGCTGCAGGCGCAGGCGGACAAGATGCGGGCCAAGGCGACCAAGGCCAGGGCCGCGCAGAACATGCAGCGGCGCGCCGAGCGACTGCTGTCCGGGCTGGCCGAGGAGCGCGCCTCGGACCGGGTCGCCCGGCTCCGCTTCCCGACGCCCGTGCCCTGCGGGAAGACGCCGCTGACCGCGACCGGGCTGTCGAAGTCCTACGGCTCCCTCGAGGTGTTCACCGACGTGGACCTGGCGGTGGACCGGGGGAGCCGGGTCGTCGTGCTCGGCCTCAACGGCGCGGGCAAGACCACGCTGCTGCGGCTGCTCGCCGGAGCGGAAAAGCCGGATACCGGGAAAATCGTGCCGGGACATGGCCTGCGGCTCGGATATTACGCGCAGGAGCATGAAACTCTCGATACCGAGCGCACGCTCATCGAAAACATGCGCACCACCGCCCCGGAACTCGGCGATACCGAGCAGCGGAAGGTTCTGGGCTCATTCCTGTTCTCCGGTGATGACGTGGATAAACCGGTCGGAGTCCTTTCCGGCGGTGAGAAGACCAGGCTGGCGCTGGCACTTCTCGTTGTGTCCGGGGCGAACGTGCTGCTGCTCGACGAGCCGACAAACAACCTGGATCCGGCCAGCAGGGAAGAGATCCTGGCCGCTCTGTCGTCATATCAGGGCGCGATTGTTCTTGTTACTCATGATGAGGGAGCGGTTGACGCGCTTTCCCCGGAACGGGTAATCGTCCTGCCCGAGGGAACCGAAGACGCGTGGAGCGAGGATTTCGCCGATCTCGTCGCACTAGCCTGATCAAGCGGGTGGCCAAGGACGCCTTCATAGGTGATCATTGCGGATAAGGGGCGTACCGCAATACCTTACGGGAGGTAAATGTGGCCGAGACCCTCAGGAAGGGCACCCGGGTGACCGGGGCGGACCGCAGCAAGCTCGCGACCGACCTTAAGAAGCGCTACGACGCGGGCGAGTCCATCAGGGCACTGGCCAACGCGACGGGACGATCGTACGGATTCGTTCACCGGATCCTGACCGAAACGGGCGTCACGCTGCGCGCCCGCGGAGGTGCTACCCGCGGAAAGGCGATGGTGGGCTCGTAGGGTTACGCTCACGGGGGACCGCCGGATTTCGCCGCCGGCTTATCGAGTACAGGAACTGGCCCGGGCCGCAGTAGGTTAAAGGGACTATGGTGCATGGTCCGGGATTCATGATGGCCCGCGGGTTCCGCATGGACCCGTCGATCACGAAGCAGAAGCTCAAGCCGGGCACCGTCCGGCGGATCGCCAGGTACGCGCGCCCCTACCGCTGGCTCATGCTCGCCTACCTGATCGCGACGTCGGTGGACGCGCTCATCACCGTGGTGAACCCGCTGCTGCTGCGGGAGATCATCGACCACGGCATCATCCCCCGCGACGAGACCGTGGTGATCGTGGCCGCGTCGGCGGTCGCCTTCGTCGCGCTGTTCGACGCGGCGCTCGGCTTCGTGAACCGCTGGTTTTCCGCGCGGATCGGCGAGGGGGTCATCTACGACCTGCGCACCCAGGTCTTCAGTCACGTGCAGCGGCAGCCGATCGCGTTCTTCACCAGGGCCCAGACCGGCTCGCTGGTGAGCCGCCTGGACGCGGACGTGATGGGCGCGCAGCAGGCGATCACCACGACGCTGTCCTCCGTGCTGTCCAACGTCATCGCGCTCATCGCCCTCCTGGTCACGCTGTTCTACCTGTCCTGGCTGGTCAGCGTCATCACGCTGGCGATGATCCCGCTGTTCATCCTCCCCGCGCGCCGGCTCGGGCGCCGCATGCAGCGGCTGACCAGGGAGTCCATGCAGCTGGACGCCGAGATGGGCTCGATGATGAACGAGCGGTTCAACGTGGCCGGCGCGATGCTGGTCAAGCTCTTCGGCCGTCCCCGCGAGGAGTCGCAGCAGTTCTCCGGCAAGGCCGCCAAGGTCCGCGACATCGGCGTGGTCACCGCCATGTACGGGCAGGTGTTCTTCGTCGCGATCACGCTGCTCGCGTCGCTGATCACCGCGGTCGTGTACGGCGTCGGCGGCGTCATGGTAATCCAGGGCGCGTTCGAGATCGGCACGCTCGTCGCGATGACCCAGCTGCTCGCGCGGGTCTACGGGCCGATCGGGTCGCTGTCCAACGTGCAGGTGCAGGTGATGACCGCGCTGGTCAGCTTCGACCGGGTCTTCGAGGTGCTGGACCTGGAGCCGCTGATCAAGGAGAAGCCGGGCGCCGTCGCGCTGCCGCGGAAGGTGGGC
Organism: uncultured Actinomycetota bacterium; assembly: GCA_963771985.1. Lineage (GTDB taxonomy): Bacteria > Actinomycetota > Actinomycetes > Streptosporangiales > Streptosporangiaceae > Trebonia. The sequence continues at coordinate 632,884 of CAVYVO010000003.1, forward strand.
TCGGGAGAGCTGGCGGCCGCGCCGGACATCACGTTCGACCACGTGTCGTTCCGCTACCCGACCGCCGCGGAGGTGTCGCTCGCGTCGCTTGAGTCGATCGCGCTGAAGACGCCGGAGCGCGCCGACGCGGGACAGGCCGTCCTGCGCGATGTCTCGTTCGTGGCACCGTCGGGCCAGCTCACCGCCCTCGTCGGCCCGTCCGGTGCCGGGAAGACCACGATCACCGCGCTGGTCTCCCGCATGTACGATCCGAACGACGGGGCGGTGCTCATCGGCGGCCACGACCTGCGCGATGTCACGCTGGATTCGCTGCACGAGGTGGTCGGCGTCGTCACGCAGGACGCGCACCTGTTCCACGACACGATCCGCGCCAACCTCCTGTACGCCCGGCCGTCCGCCACCGAGCAAGAGCTCGTCGAGGCCTGCGAGGCGGCGCAGATCTGGGACCTGATCTCGGTGCTGCCGGACGGGCTCGACACGATCGTGGGCGACCGCGGCTACCGGCTGTCGGGCGGGGAGAAGCAGCGGGTCGCGCTGGCGCGCCTGCTGCTGAAGGCCCCCTCCATCGTGGTGCTCGACGAGGCGACCGCGCACCTGGACTCGGAGTCGGAGGTCGCGGTGCAGCACGCGCTCTCGGCGGCGCTGCGCGGCCGCACCTCGCTGGTGATCGCGCACCGGCTGTCCACCGTCCGCGACGCGGACCAGATCCTGGTGGTCGACGCCGGGCAGATCGTGGAGCGCGGCACGCACGAGGAACTGCTGGAGGCGGGCGGGCTGTACGCGGAGCTGTACCTCACCCAGTTCGCCGGGCAGGAGCACGCGCAGAGCCGTTACACGTAGCCGAGGCGGCGCAGCTCCTCGCCCGCGACCTGCTCGATGTCGCTGAGCTGGCCCAGCGTCAGCGTGCGCCGCCAGGCGGCCGTCTCGCTCCTTTCCCGGCGGTGGCCGGAGGTCACCGGGGCGGCGATCTTCGTTCCGGTGAACTCCGTCAGCGCGCCGGCCGCCGAACCGGGATTGCGCGCCATGTCCTCGTACCGGAGGGTCTTGAGCTGGTGGTCGGGCAGCGCCTGGCGCAGGCGCGCCGCCAGCCGGATGGCCCCGCGCCAGCGCAGCGCGCACTTGCCCGCGGGGGACAGGCCTGCCCAGATCAGGCGATCGGTCTCGTCCTCCACGCCATAGAAGGGGTTCGGGAACTCGCTGTCGACGTTCGCCACGCTCGGCCGGAACCAGGACATCGCCACCGGGTCCTTGAGCATGGCCGCGACCGTGTCCCTGCCGTCCCTGACGACCTGCACGATCAGCGCGTCCGGGAAGGCCCGGACCAGTGCGTCCGCGCAGTACGTGAGGTCCGGGCTGGCGTCCCCGTACCGCTCGAGGCCGCGCTGCTCCACGCACGGCCCGACCTCCGCCGGCCGCAGGCCGGCCGCCGTCCGGCACTGCACCGTGCATTCCAGGCAGCTCGTCGGGGTGACCTGCCAGCCCTGGGCGAAGGCGTCGCGCATCACAGCGGCGGCGGCCTCGCCGCGGCCGCTGTAGAGCGACGGGCGCCGGGCGAACGCGTAGACCGCCTGCAGCACGGTGTGCTGCCCGATCGTGACGTGAAAGCCCGGGGAGATCTTCAGCGCCCGGCCGACGACCTCCGCGCCGGAGTGCGGCGCACCGATCACGAAGACCGGCTGGGTGACCTTGCGGGCGTTGACGATGAGGATATGGCGGATGAGCATGAAGCGTTGGTCCTTCTGTCTCCCCAGTACGGTACTAGCTGGACTGACCGCGTAGGCTACGTCTGTGCGAGTACTACCCCGTGTCGTGATTCCCGCTGTCGTGCTCGCCCTGGCGGGATCGCTGGGCGTAACCGGATGCTCGCAATTCGACAAGGCCCTCGGCCAGCAGCAGGCGCTGGTCTCGTTCAAGGACGGGACTCCGGTCTCGGTCCGGCTGCAGGTGCGGTCGGCCTGCGGGAAGCTCCCCAACGTCGCCGCGGCGCCGATCCCCCGCGGGGTGCCGATGACCTCGGCGGTGGCCGAGGTCATCTACCAGGTCAACAACGCGGGACCAGCGGACATCGCGCGCCTGCAGGAGTGCCTGGCCAAGTTCCCGTCGGTCCAGGGCATCGACCTGCAGGACTCCACCGACGACTCCTAGCCCGGGGATTCCCCGCCGCCGATCGCCCGCGTCTGGCCGGTTACAACCGTATCCGGCATGTTTCCTACTTTATCGATAGGGTGTATAGTCCATGATGACCTACTTAACTGATGGAGAATTAGGACTTATGCGCAGGATTTCGGTTGGCGCGGCCGCTGTCTTCGGCAGCGCCCTTCTCGCCGCGGGCATCGCGGCATGCTCCTCGTCAGGCTCGAGCAGCTCGAGCGCGGCAAGCGACCCGGGCGCCAGCGGCGCCGCGGCGGCGCCGGTGACCGTGCGGCTCGGCTTCCTCGCCAACATCACGCACGCCCCCGCCTTGGTCGCCCTCAAGAACGGCTACTTCGCGCAGGACCTCGGCAAAGCCGGCACGGTGGCGGCCACCTCGTTCAGCAGCGGCACCCAGGAGACCACCGCGATCTTGGCCGGCCAGCTTGACGCCGCCTATGTCGGCCCCAACCCGGCGATCAACGCCTGGCAGAAGTCCGGCGGCACCGCCATCAAGATCGTTTCCGGTGCCGCCACCGGCGGCGCGTCCATCGTCGTGAAGAAGGACATCACCGGCGCGAGCCAGCTGAAGGGCCAGTCGCTGGCCACGCCGTCGCTGGGCAACACCCAGGACGTGGCGCTGCGCTACTGGCTCAAGCAGCAGGGCCTCACCACCTCCGCGACCGGCGGCGGCGACGTGTCCATCAAGCCGACCAACCCGAACTCGGCCGCCGTCCTCGAGTTCGAGTCGGGGCAGATCGCCGGCGCGTCGGAGCCGGCGCCGTACGACATCGAGATGGTCAAGGACGGCGGCAAGGTGCTGCTGTCCGAGCCGGGTGTCACCACCGTGCTGATGGTCACCCAGTCGTTCCTGTCCGCGCACCCCGCCGTCGTCGCCGACCTGCTGAAGGCGAACATGCAGGCGATCGACTACATCAAGAGCGACCCGGCCGCCGCGCAGGCCGCCGCCAACGCCGAGCTCGCCTCTTACACCGGCAAGCCGCTCAAGGCGAGCATCGTGGCCGCGGCGTTCAAGGAGATCACCTTCACCGTCGACCCGGACGCCTCCTCGCTGACCACCGACGCGCAGCAGGCCGTCAGCGTGGGCCTGCTCAAGCCGGTCAACCTGAGCGGCATCTTCGACCTCACGCCGCTCAACAGCCTGCTCACCGCCGCCGGGCAGCCGACGGTGAGCGGCTAGCGAATGAGCAGGGCCATGAGCACCACAGCGGTCACGGAGGCGCCGGCGACGGTCACGCTGGCCGGCGTCTCCAAGGTGTACGGGCGCGGCCGCGCCGCGGTGCACGCCCTGGACCAGGTGAGCCTCGCCGCCGCGCCGGGGGAGTTCACCTGCCTGATCGGCGCGTCCGGCTGCGGCAAGTCCACGCTGCTCTCCCTGGTGGCGGGGCTGGACACGCCGACCGCGGGCGAGATCTCCGTCGGCGGTCGGGTCGCGTTCATGTTCCAGGAGCCCGGGCTGTTCCCCTGGCTCACCGCGGCGGGCAACGTCGAGCTGGCGCTGCGCGCCCGCGGCGCGGGCAAGGCCGAGCGCCGCAAGCGGGCGGCCGAGCTGCTCGAGACCGTCCACCTCGGCGGGTTCGGCAGGAAGCGGCCGCACGAGCTGTCCGGCGGCATGCGGCAGCGGGTGGCGCTGGCCCGGGCGCTCGCCCAGGACGCCGACGTGCTGCTGATGGACGAGCCGTTCGGCGCGCTCGACGCGATGACCAGGGACTTCCTGCACGACGAACTGGACCTGGTGTGCGCCGGCCGGAACCTGACCGTCCTCTTCGTCACGCACAACGTCCGCGAGGCGGTCCGGCTCGGGGACCGGGTGGTCCTGCTGAGCAGCCGTCCGGGGCGGGTCATCGCCGAATACCCGGTACCCATCCAACGGCCGCGGCGGATCGACTCCGCGCCGGTCGCCGAACTCGCCGGGACGATCACCGACCGGCTGCGCGAGGAGGTGAGCCGGCATGCCAGCTAACTTTGACCCTGACTATGACCCCCGCCATCCGTCGGCCGGCGGCACGCAAGTGGCGATCGCGGGAGCGGTCGCGGGGCAGGCCGGGATCGACGCGCTCAGCATACCGGTCGCCGATCTGGGCGCCGGGCAAGGACTGCGCACGTGGCAGGCCCTGTGGCCCAAGCTGCTCGCGATCGGCCTGGTGCTCACCATCTGGGAGCTGGTCTACCTCAGCGGCTGGAAGAAACTCATCCTGCCCGGGCCTGGCGTGACGCTGACCAACCTGTGGGATCAGGCGACGACCGGCCTGCTGTGGCACGCGATCGCCACCACGCTCGAGCGCGCGGTCATCGGGTTCACGCTCGCGGTGCTGATCGGCACGGTGATCGGCGCCCTGGTCTCGCGCATCCGGCCGCTCCGCGCCGCGGTTGGCTCGCTGATCACCGGACTTCAGACGATGCCCTCGATCGCCTGGTTCCCGTTCGCGATCCTCCTGTTCGGGATTAACACAAGCGCGATCCTGTTCGTCATCGTGCTCGGCGCCGCGCCGTCGGTGGCCAACGGGCTGATCGCCGGCGTGGACTATACCCCGCCGCTGCTGCTCAAGGCCGGCGCGATGATGGGCTTGCGCCGGCTGTCGCTCTACCGGTTCCTGATCCTGCCCGCCTCGCTGCCGACGTTCGTGGCCGGGCTGAAGCAGGGCTGGGCGTTCGCCTGGCGCAGCCTGATGGCGGGCGAGCTCCTGGTGATCATCGCCAACCAGCCGTCGCTCGGCGTGCTGCTGTCCACCTACCAGGACCAGGCCGACATGGCCAGCGCGATCTCGATCATCATCGTGATCCTCATCATCGGGATCTGCGTGGACACCCTGTTCGGCACGGCCGACCGCGCCATCCGCCGCCGCTGGGGCCTTACTTAGGAGTAGCTACTACCGAATTCTTTCGGGCCGGCGTGTCGGCCAGGTTTGCCTCTCGCGGCGAGGGTAACTTAATCCCGCCGTTATACAACCGGGGGGGACTTCCCGGATGGAGCCCCATGGATAACGACACGAGGGATACCGATCCAGAGCTGGATCAGGCGCTGGCCCGCGCCATCTGGCGGCTGATCGCCGAGGCTGTCGAGGAAAGCGCCGCGACAGCACCGACGCCATAGGGCGCCGCGTAGAACGGCCCGGGCGCGCCGAGCACCCGGGCCGTTCGCCTGCCATGGCTCTTCCCCGCCTGGGTGTGCCTGGCTACCTTTGCCCGCGGGCGCTAAGGTCCTCTCCATCGCCTGACCATCGCCGCGCGCGGCCCAAATGGTGCCACGGGTATGCAACTGCGGGCCGCCCCCGGTCGTCTCTACTGTCGACGAGAAAGGGGCGATCGGGTGGCTGCGGGGAAATATGCGAATGTAAGGGACGATCAGCCCGTTTCCGGGCGGTCGGGCATGTCGCGGCGGGCGATGCTGATCGGCAGCGGGGGATTGCTGCTGGCGGCCGCGGCCGCGGCCGGCTGGGAGAGCGGCGGCCTGGCGGTGGACACGCTGGACCCCTCGGCGCGGCGCGCGGCGCGCCGGGGCGCTGTCTCGGCCCGGACGGTTCGGGCGCGCAAGGCCGCCGAGACGACCAGCCGTAAGGTGCCGGCCGGGCACCCGAGGGCGGCGCGGCATGCCCGCGCGACCCATGGCGGCGTCCCCGCGGAACCGGTGTACTACGTCGATGACGGGCCGAAGGTGATCGCCCTGACCATCGACGACGGACCGAGCCCGGTCTATACGCCGCAGATCCTGCGGATCCTGGAAAGGTACCGTGTCACGGCGTCCTTCTCGATGATCGGGGAGAGTGTCACCTACTACCCGGGCATAGCGCGGGAGGTCGCGGACGCCGGGCACGTGATCGTCAACCACACCTGGAACCACGCCGACCTCGCGTACCTGGACCCGGTTGCGACGAGCGCCGAGATCTCCAGCGCCACCGACGCCATCCACGCCGCTGTGGGCGAGCGCCCGGCGATGTTCCGCGCGCCGTACGGCGCCTGGTCGCGGGCGGCGCTTGACTACTGCGCGAGCGCCGGCCTCACGCCGCTGGACTGGTCCGTCGACCCGCGCGACTGGTCGCGTCCGGGCGTCCGCGAGATCGTCAGCACGATCATGAGCGACACGCGGACCGGCTCCATCATCCTGGAGCACGACGGTGGCGGCGACAGATCCCAGACGGTGGCCGCGCTGAAGATCGTCATCCCCCGGCTGCTCGGCGAGGGCTACCGCTTCGCGACCCCGTAGGCTGTGTACCGCTGTGGGCCCCGCTCCGCGGAGCGATACTCAGGCATCAGTGCCATACGGGCGGGAGGGCCGATGGCCGGGGAAGTGGCGACGCTCGTCGCGGACGCGACGCCGTACGTGACGGCCGCGGTGGGCGCCTACGGCGGGGCGGTGCTCGCGAAGGTGCGGGACGACGCCGCCGACGCGACAGTCGGGGCGGGCCGGCGGGTACTGCAGCGGGTGTTCGGGCGGCGGAAAGACGGCGAGCCGCTGCCGGAGCCGCTCGCCGCGCTGGTGGCTTATCCCGGCGACGCCGACGTGCTGGGTGCGCTGCGGCTGGCGATCCGGCGCCAGCTCGAGGCCGACCCGGCGATGCTGACCGACGTCAGGGAACTTCTGGCCGCCGCGCCTGGGACGACGGTCACGCAGCACGTCCGCGCGGGTCGCGACGCCTACGTCGCCGGACGGGACATGACGATTAACCGCCCCGCCGAGTGATTCTTAATCCACCGCTACCTCGGCTTCGATCTCCACGGGGATGCCGAACGGGAGCTCGGCCACGCCGATCGCGGAGCGGGCATGCGCGCCGGCCTCGGGCCCGTACAGGTCCAGGATCAGGTCGGAGAAGCCGTTGATGACGGCGGGTGTCCTGGTGAAGCCGGGGGCCGTGTTGACCATGCCGAACACGCGCAGCCAGCCCGTGACCCGGTCCAGGTCGCCGAGGGCGCGGTGCAGGCTGGCCAGGATCGCCAGGCCGGTCAGCCGGGCGGCGTGGTAGGCCTGCTCTTCGGTGACATCGGCGCCCACCTTGCCCGTCGCCGGCGTGAGCGAGCCATCGGGCTGCAGCGGCCCGTGGCCGGAGACGAAGGCGCGGCCGGGCCAGAGCCGGACCCACGGAAACGGGAGTTCGAGCCCGGGGGAAGCCTTCAGCGGCTGGGGGAGTTCGAGGCCGAGTTCGGCCAGGCGGCGTTCGATGCGCATACCGGCTATCTTGCTACCCGCCGGTATCACTCACCCGTGGACGCGCCGGCCAGCTCGCAGACGACATCCAGGTGGCCGACGTGGCGGGCGTACTCCTGGACGAGGTGGAACAGCACGCGCTCGAGCGTGGCCGGCGGTTCGCCGTCCCAGCGGTCGCCGGGCTCGCCGGCATCCTCGAGGTCATGGCCCACGATGACCGCCCGGCTGCGCCCGGCCTGCGCCGCGAGCCCGGCCAGCAGGCTGTCGAGGGTCTCCTCCGGCGCGACGTACCAGCGCCCGTCCTTTTCGTCGTCCCAGGGATCGCGCACCGGGCGGCCGGCGAAGCCCCACTCCAGCCAGCGCAGCTCGACGTACGTGAGGTGCTTGAGAAGCTCCAGCGGCGTCCAGCCCGACGGCAGCCGGCTCCGGCGCAGCTCATCACCGGGCAGCTCGCGCAGCTTGGCGGCCAGCCGGTCGCGGAAGTAGTCCAGATAGCGCAGGAACACCTCCGTCCGGGACGCGGCCGGGCAGGTCGGCTCGGGAAACGGCACGCTCACAGGCGGTCACCACAGGCGGTCGGTGGCGCGGCGGGCGCCTTCGGCGAGGGCCTCGAACTTGGCCCAGACGATCTTCGGGTGGATCTCCGGAGTGTAGGTGGCCTGGGACGAGAAGCCGCAGTCGGCGCTCGCGACGACGTTCTCCCGGCCGGCGGCCTCGGCGAAGCGGACGATGCGGTCGGCGATCGTGTCCGGGTGCTCGACGATGTTCGTGGCGTGGCTGATGACCCCCGGCTGGATCACGGTGTCCGGCGGGAGCTTGACGGTCTCGAACACGTGGTAGCTGTGCTCGTGCCGCGGGTTGGCGGCCTCGAAGGAGAACGCGCCCGCGTCGATGGTCAGCAGCGTCTCGATCAGGTCGGCGAGCGGCGCGTCGTGCAGCCGCGGGCCCTCGTTGATGCCGTAGCAGGTGTGCAGCCGGACCCGGTCGCGGGGGATGCCGCGCAGGCTGCGGTTGATCGCGTCCACGTACAACCGCGCGGTCGCCAGCTTCTTCGCCGCGGAGCCGGTCCCGTAGCTGAACTCCTCGGTCAGGAACGGGTCGTCGATCTGCAGCGTGAACCCCGCGTCGATGATCGCCTGGTACTCGGCGTGCAGCGCGTCCGCGACCGCGTTCAGGTACTCGCGCTGCGAGCCGTAGTACTCGTTGCCGCCGACACCGCTCGGCGCCACCGCGCAGACGAACACCTCGTCGGGCCCGGCGTCGCCGACCGCCGCGCGCAGCGCCGCCAGGTCGCGGCCGATCGCCTCGTGCCCGATGTAGGACACCGGCCCCGTGCAGGCCAGGGACGCGGCGGGCACCGCCATCCCGCCGGTCATCGCGCCCTTGAAGTACTGCTCGTAGTACTCGGGAAACTCCTCGATCTCCGGCCGGAACTTGTCGAGGGTGCCGCGGCCGCCGCGCGGCTCATACCCGCTCAGGCGCTGGCCGATGTAGGCGAAGAACCCGGTCTTGCCCTGCTCGCCGTCGTTGATCACGTCCAGCCCGGCGGCGCGCTGCCGCGCGACGACGTCCGCGACGGCGCGGCGCTGCGCGTCCGCGAGTTCCGCCGGATCGGCGAGCCGTCCCCCGGCGCTCGCCTTCATCAGGTCGAGCAGGGCCGGCGGCCTGGCCAGGCTCCCGACGTGCGTGGTGTAGATCCGGTCTACGCTGCGTTGCATGTCTGCATCTCCCCGGGGCGCCGCAAGCCGTCGATGGCAGCGTAACGGCGCGGGCGGGGACTTTCATCAGCGTGCCGACTGCGCAAACGACCCGCCCTATTGTGGCCGGTCACGCAATCGGCCCGCCGGGCCGCCGCGGGCTGCCGCCTGATGCGCGGGTCGCTGCTCGTGGCGGGGACCGCGTCGGACGCCGGCAAGTCCGTGCTAACCGCGGGGATCTGCCGCCTGCTGGCTCGTCAGGGTGTCCGGGTGGCTCCGTTCAAGGCGCAGAACATGTCCAACAACTCCATGGTCACCCCCGACGGCGCCGAGATCGGGCGGGCCCAGGCGATGCAGGCGGCGGCGGCCGGCGTCGCCCCCGAAGCGGCTATGAACCCCGTGCTGCTCAAGCCGGGCAGCGATCTGCGCAGCCACCTCGTCGTGCTCGGGCACCCCGCCGGCGAGGCCACCGCCGCCGGATACTGGGGGAGCGGGGCGGGGCGGGCCCGGTTGCTGCGCACGGTGCTCCGGGCGTATGACGACCTGCGGAACCGGTTCGACGTGGTGGTGTGCGAGGGGGCCGGCTCCCCGGCCGAGATCAACCTCCGCCGCCGCGACATCGTCAACATGGGGCTGGCGCGCGCACGCGGCCTGCCGGTGATCGTGGTCGGCGACATCGACAAGGGCGGCGTGTTCGCCGCCCTGTACGGCACGCTGGCCCTGCTCGGCGAAGCCGACCAGGCGCACGTCAGCGGCTTCGTGATCAACAAGTTCCGCGGCGACGAGACCCTGCTGACCCCGGCACTGCGCCGGCTGCGGGCGCTCACCGGCAGGCCGGTGCTCGGCGTGGTGCCTTACCTGCCGGGTATCTGGCTCGATGCCGAGGACGCCGTCGCCATCGAGCGGCCATCAGTAATTATCCCGAACGGGCCGTCCGCGCCTCTTCCAGCGCGAGAGCCGCTGCGGGTGGCGGTGATCCGGCTGCCGCGGATCTCCAACTTCACCGACGCCGACGCGCTCGCGCTCGAGCCCGGCGTAACGGTGCGGTTCACGGTGTCCCCGGCCGAGGTCGCGGAGGCCGACCTCGCCGTGCTGCCCGGGACGCGGGCGACGGTCGCCGACCTGGAATGGCTCCGGGGCCGCGGGCTTGACGCCGCGCTCGCCCGCCGGGCCGCGTCGGGCCGGCCCGTCCTGGGCATCTGCGGCGGCTACCAGATGCTCGGTGAGGGCATCCGCGACGGGATCGAGGGCCCTTCCGAGGCCGCGGCCGGCCTGGGCCTGCTGCCGGTCACGACGAGGTTCGCCCCGGGCAAGACGCTCGGGCGGCCGTCCGGCTACGCGGGCGCCATGCCGGTCAGCGGCTACGAGATCCACCACGGCGCTGTCCGCCTGACCGGCGGCGAAGCGTGGTTCACCAGCGAGCCGGGCGGCGGCGAGCCGCTCGACGGCTGCCGCCGCGGCCCGGTCAGCGGCACGCTGTGGCACGGCGTGTTCGAAAACGACGCCTTCAGGCAGGCGTACCTGTCGGAGGTCGCCGGGCTGGCGGGACGGGAGTTCGCCCCGGTGCCGGGCATGTCGTTCGAGGCGGCGCGGCAGGCGCAGTTCGACATGCTCGCCGACGCCGTGGCACGGCACGTCGACACTGAAGCGCTGCTGCGGCTCATCGAGCACGGGCCGCCGGCGCGCATGCCCGCGGTCCCTCGCGCGGGTCGATTGCGCAATCGACCACACTGAATCCGGGCGGGAATCTTCGCGGGCACTTGGCTACCTGCGGGTAACATCCGTCGCTATGCTGGTGTGGTGCTCGCGCCAGGGACTGAGGAGATCTGGCCATCGACGCTGACGTGATCGTGGTGGGGGCCGGGCTGGCCGGGCTGGCCGGCCTGGGCGCGGCCGCCGAGGCGGCGGAGACAGGGCGCAAGGTCCTGCTGCTGGACCAGGAACCCGAGCAGTCGCTCGGCGGGCAGGCCTGGTGGTCGTTCGGCGGGCTGTTCTTCGTCGGCTCGCCTGAGCAGCGGCGGCTGCGCATCCGCGACGACGTCGAGCTGGCCTGGCAGGACTGGCTGGGCACCGCCGGCTTCGACCGGCCGGAAGACGAGCTGCCGGAACAATGGGCCCGCGCCTACGTGGAGTTCGCCGCCACCGAGAAGCGGTCCTGGCTGCGGCAGCTGGGGCACCGGGTGATCCCCGTCGTCGGCTGGGCCGAACGCGGCGGCTACCTCGCCACCGGCCACGGCAACACCGTGCCCCGGTTCCACATCACCTGGGGCACCGGGCCCGGCGTGGTCGAGCCGTTCGAACGGCGGGTCCGTGCCGCGGCCGACGCGGGGCGCCTGGAGTTCCGGTTCCGGCACCGGGTGGACGCGCTGACGACCACGGCCGGCGTCGTGGACGGCGTGGCCGGCACCGTGCTCGAGCCGAGCGGCGCCGCGCGCGGGAAGCCGAGCTCGCGCACGGCCATCGGCGGCTTCGAACTGCGCGCCCAGGCGGTCGTCGTCGCCTCCGGCGGCATTGGCGGCGACCACGACCTCGTACGGCAGGCCTGGCCGCGGCGGCTCGGCAGCCCGCCGGCCCGCATGCTGTGCGGCGTGCCCGCGCATGTCGACGGCCGGATGATCGGGATCACCGAGCAGGTCGGCGGCCAGGTGATCAACCGGGACCGGATGTGGCACTACGTCGAGGGAATCGATAACTGGGATCCGGCGTGGCCGCTGCACGGTATCCGGATCCTGCCCGGCCCCTCGTCGCTGTGGCTGGACGCCACCGGACGCCGGCTGCCGGGCCCGCTGTACCCCGGCTTCGACACCCTGGGCACGCTGGAGCACCTGCGGCGCACCGGGTACGACCACAGCTGGTTCGTCCTCACCCGCAAGATCATCGCGCGCGAGTTCGCGCTGTCCGGCTCCGAGCAGAACCCGGATCTCACGGGCCGCGACCGTCGCGCGATGGTGACCAGCCGCTTCGGCGGCCAGGTACCCGGTCCGGTGCAGGCGTTCGTCGATCGCGGCGCGGACTTCGTGACCGCGCCCGCGCTGCGCGAACTCGTCGACAAGATGAACAAGCTGACCGGCGCGAACCCGCACCTTGACGCGGACCGCCTCGAAGCTGAGATAACAGCAAGAGACAGAGACGCCACGCGTCCGTTCGGTAAAGACGGGCAGTTGACCGCGATCCGGGGAGCGCGTGCCTACCTCGGAGACCGCCTCATCCGCGTCGCGCGGCCGCACCGGCTGCTCGATCCCGCCGCCGGGCCGCTGATCGCGGTCCGCCTGCACGTGCTCACCCGCAAGACGCTCGGCGGGCTGCACACCGACCTGTCGTCCCGGGTGCTCGGCGCCGGCGGCCAGCCGGTGCCCGGCCTGTACGCGGCGGGCGAGGCCGCCGGGTTCGGCGGCGGCGGGATGCACGGCTACCGGTCGCTCGAGGGCACGTTCCTGGGCGGCTGCCTGTTCTCCGGCCGCGTCGCCGGCCGGGCCGCCGCGGCGGCGGCTGGCTAGGGAACCCTGCGATGTCCGCTTTTCCGCCCGAAAGGGGGCAACCGGGACGTAAGTCCCTAAATCGCTGGACCGTGCGTCTCTAAACGGACGGCGCCCCGCGCTGCTTTAGTGCACGGGTGAATCTTCTCGAACTTTCCCGATGGCAGTTCGGCATCACCACCGTGTACCACTTCCTGTTCGTACCCATCACGATCGGCCTGGGATTCCTGGTAGCGGGATTCGAGACCGCATGGCTGCGCACCGGCAAGGACCGCTGGCTGCGGCTCACGCAGTTTTACGGGAAGCTGTTCCTGATCAACTTCGCGCTCGGCGTCGTCACCGGAATCGTGCAGGAGTTCCAGTTCGGCATGAACTGGTCGGCCTATTCCCGGCTAGTGGGCAACATCTTCGGCGCGCCGCTGGCGATCGAGGCGCTGCTTGCCTTCTTCCTCGAGTCGACGTTCCTCGGGCTGTGGATCTTCGGCTGGGACCGGCTGCCGCCCAAGGTGCACAACGCCTGCATCTGGATCACGGCCACCGGCACGCTGCTGTCGGCGTACTTCATCCTGACCGCGAACGCCTGGATGCAGCACCCAGTCGGCTACACCTACAACCCGAAGACCCACCAGGACGAGCTGACCAGCTTCGCCAAGGTCCTCTTCAACCCCGCGCAGCTGGCCGGGTTCCCGCACGTGATCGCCGGCTGCTTCCTCACCGCCGGGGCGTTCGTCGCGGGTATCGCGCTCTGGCAGATCATGCGGCCGGGCATCGTGGCCGAGCACGCCGCCACGTTCCGCCACGCGCTGAAGGCGGGGGCGATCACCGCGATCGCGGGAATCGTCGTCATATTCTTCACCGGCGACATCCAGGGCAAGCTGTTCACCACCAAGTACCAGCCGATGAAGATGGCCGCCGCCGAGGCGCTCTTCCACACCGCCAAGCCCGCGCCGTTCTCGCTGTTCACCATCGGCTCGCTGAACGGCACGCGCGCGATCTTCGAGCTGGACATCCCGCGGGTGCTGTCGTTCCTGGCCACCGGCAACTGGGACGCGCAGGTCCAGGGCATCGACAACCTCCAGGCGCAGTACGCGCAGCTGTACGGCCCCGGCTCCTACCTGCCGAACATCCCCGTCATCTACTGGTCGTTCCGCTTGATGATCGGGTTCGGGATACTCGCGGCGCTAATCGCGATCGTCGCGCTGTGGGCCACCCGCAAAGGCCGCGTGCCGCGCTCGAAGTGGCTGCTGGGCGGGGCGATCATCCTCCCGCTGCTGCCGTTGCTCGGGAACACGTTCGGCTGGATCATGACCGAGATGGGCCGCCAGCCCTGGATCGTCTACGGCCAGATGAAGACCGCGGCCGGGGTGTCGGCGAACTCCGCCGGCGAGGTGCTCGCCTCGCTGATCATCTACACCCTGCTGTACGGCGGGCTCGCGGTCATCGAGGCCGGGCTCATGCTCAAGTACATCAAGGCGGGCCTGCCCGGTAAACCCGCGGCCGCCGAAGAAGAGTCCGTCCCCGAACTGGTCTACTAGCGAGGCACACGACCATGCACCTGTCTGACTTGTGGTTCATCGCCATCGCCGTGCTCTGGGCCGGCTACTTCGTGCTCGAGGGATTCGACTTCGGCGTCGGCATCCTCCTTCCCGTGCTCGGCCGCGACGAGACGACGCGCCGCGTCATGATCAACACGATCGGCCCGGTCTGGGACGGCAACGAGGTGTGGCTGCTCACCGCGGGCGGCGCCACGTTCGCGGCGTTCCCGGCCTGGTACGCGTCCATGTTCAGCGCGTTCTACCTGCCGCTGCTGCTGGTGCTGGTGGCGCTGATCATCCGCGGCGTCGCGTTCGAGTACCGCGGCAAGCGTGATAACAGCAACTGGCGGCGGGGCTGGGACGCCGCCATCTTCCTCGGCTCGCTGCTGCCGGCGATCTTGTGGGGCGTGGCGTTCGGCAACGTGCTGCACGGCATCCCGATCAACGCCGCGCACAACTTCACCGGGAACTTCTTTACCTTCCTCAACCCGTACGCGCTGCTCGGGGGCGTGACCACGCTCGCGCTGTTCACCCTGCACGGCGCGCTGTTCCTCGGCCTGAAGACCACCGGGGACCTGCGCGAGCGCGCGGTCAGGGCGGCCACGGTCATCAGCGTCGCGGCCATCCCGGTCGGCGCCGGCTTCCTCGCCTGGACCGAGGCCTCCTACCGGGCGACGGCCTCCGGCACCGGCCTCGCCTCGGTGCTGCTCGCCGCGCTCGCCGCGGTCTGCCTCATCACCGCGGCCGCGGCCAACTGGGTGCGCCGGGAGGGCGTCGCGTTCGCCGCGAACGCCGCGTCCATCGCGGCCGCCACGGCGGCCCTCTTCACCGCCCTCTACCCGAACGTCCTGCCGTCCTCCATCAGCCCCGCCTTCTCCCTGACCGTGGCCAACGCCGCGTCCGCGGACGCGACGCTGAAGGTGATGACGGTGGTCGCGATCATCTTCCTGCCGCTCGTGCTCGCCTACCAGGCGTGGACGTACTGGGTCTTCAGGAAGCGGGTCACCGCGCCGCCGAGGGCCTCGTAGATGCGCCCGCTCGATCCGCGGCTGCTCCGCTACGCCCGCCGCGCGGCCGCCAGCATCGCCGTGCTCGCCGCGCTCGGCGCGCTCACGGCGGGACTGGTCATCGTCCAGGCGCAGCTGCTCGCCACCGCGATCGCCGGCACGTTTATCGATAAAGCGACGCTGAGCGCGGCGCTGCTGGCGGCGCTCGCGGCCGTGATCGCCGTCCGGGCGGGGGCCGCCTGGGCGGCCGAGGCCACGGCGCACCGCGCCAGCGCCGCCGCCAAGTCGCAGCTGCGCCGCCGCCTCCTGACCCGCGTCGTGGCGCTCGGCCCGGGCTGGCAGCGCACCCGCGGCACCGGGGAACTCGCCGAGCTGGCCACCACCGGCCTGGACGCGCTCGACGGCTACTTCACGGGCTACCTGCCGAAACTGGTCCTGGCCGTCGCCGTGCCGCTCGCGGTCCTGGTGCGGATCGCCATCGCCAACCCCGTCTCCGGGATCACGGTGGCGGTCACGCTGCCGCTGGTCCCGGTGTTCGGCGCGCTGATCGGGATGGCGACCGGACGGCAGGCGAAGCAGCGGTGGCAGGCCCTCGGCAAGCTCGCGCACCACTTCCTCGACGTGGTGAGCGGCCTGCCGACGCTCAAGGTCTTCGGCCGCGACAGGGCGCAGCGGGACCAGATAGCGAAGGTCACCGACTCCTACCGCCGCGCCACCATGGCCACGCTGCGGCTGGCGTTCCTGTCCAGCTTCGCCTTGGAGCTGGTCGCGACGATGTCGGTCGCCCTGGTCGCCACCGAGATCGGCCTTCGCCTCGCCTACGGCCACCTGGACCTGCGCACCGGCCTGCTCGTGCTCATCCTCGCCCCCGAGGCGTACCTGCCGCTGCGCGCCGTCGGCGCCCAGTTCCACGCCACGGCCGACGGCCTCGCCGCCGCCGAGGAGGTCTTCGGGATCCTCGAGACCGAAGACACCGATGTGATAACAGCAAGAAGCGGGGACGCGCGGGACGGCTTGATCACCGTCGACGGCCTTACCGTCCACCACGACGACAGGCCCGAACCGGCGCCCCGGGGGGCGACCTTGACCATCGCCCCTGGCCGGATCACCGCCCTCACCGGAGCGAGCGGATGCGGCAAGTCGACGCTGCTGAGCTGCCTCCTCGGCTTCACGCAGCCGTCGTCCGGCACGATCAGCCCGAGAATGAACCGCGGCGCGCTCGGCTGGCTCCCGCAGGATCCCGTCCTGTTCGCCGGCACCGTGGCGTCCAACATACGGCTCGGCTGGCCGGATGCTCCGCCCGAGGCCGTGGCGCGGGCCGCCCGCGAGGCCGCCCTCGGCGACGTTCCGCTGGACAAGCCCGTCGGCGAGCGCGGCACGGGCCTGTCCGCCGGGCAGCGCCGTCGCGTCGCGCTCGCCCGCGTGCTCCTGCTGCGCCGCCCGGTGCTGCTCCTCGACGAGCCCACGGCGGGCCTGGACGCCGGCACCGAACAGCAGGTGGTCGCGACCCTGCGCGCCGAGGCGATGGCGGGCCGGGCGGTCCTCGTCGTCTCGCACCGGCCCGCGGTTCTCGACGCCGCCGACGAGATCGTGGACCTGGAGCGGGCTGGAGTCCTCACATGAGACGCGGGCTCGCCTTCGCCGCGGTCCTCGGCACGCTGGCCGCCGCCTGCTCCATCGGCCTGCTCGCCACGTCCGCCTGGCTGATCTCCCGGTCCGCGCAGCGGCCGCCGGTGCTGTACCTGATGGCCCCGGCCGCGGTCGTGCAGGCGTTCGCACTCGGTCGCGCGGGGCTGAGGTACGCGGAAAGGCTCGCCGGACACGACGCCGCCCTCCGCCTCCTTTCATCATTCCGAACGGACGCGTATGACTCCCTGGCCCGCATCGCTCCTGTCGGCCTGGCTGACTACCGCTCGGGTGACCTGATCTCCCGGCTGGTCACGGACATCGACTCGCTGGCCGACCGGTGGCTCCGCGTCCGCCTGCCCTACGTCGTCGCCGCCCTCGCCGGGGCCGGCGCGGTGGCGCTGGTCACCGCGCTGCTGCCGGTCGCCGGGCTGATCCTCGCGGCGACGCTGGTCGCGGCGGCGCTGGCCGCCCCGGCGGTCGCGATCGGGCTGTCGCGCCGGGAAGAACGCGAGATCGCCCCGCGCCGTGGCGAGCTCGCGACGGCGACGATGGAACTGCTGCACGGCGCAGCGGAGCTGGCCGCCTTCGGGGCGGCGGACCGGGCCCTGGCGGCCGTCGCGGTGAAGGACCGGGCCGTGGCAGCCGCCACCGCCCGTTCGGGATACGCGAAGGGCGCCGGCGCGGCGGTGGCGGCGCTCGCGTGCGGGGCGGCGGTGTGGGGGGCCCTGTTCTTCGCCGTTCCGGCGGTGCGGGCGGGCACGCTGGCGGGGGTGCTGCTCGCCGTCGTGGTGCTGACACCGCTGGCGACGCACGAGGTGTTCGGCGGGCTGGCGCCCGCCGCGGCGGAGATCCCGCGGCTGCGCGCGGCGTCGGCGCGCGTGGCCGAGGTGGTGTCGCGGCCGTCGCCGGTTGCCGAGCCGGCCGAGCCGGTTTCGCTGCCAGAGCCGCCGTACGATCTGGTCGTTGAGAGACTGTCCGCCGGGTGGACGCCCGGCGATCCGGTCCTGCGGGACGTGTCGTTCACCGTGCCGGCCGGATCTCGGGTGGCCGTGGTCGGACCTTCCGGCTCCGGGAAGACGACGCTCGCGATGGTCTTGCTCCGGTTCCTCGATTACTCCTCGGGGTCGGTGACCCTGGGAGGCACGGAGCTGCGGTCGCTGTCGTCAGACGCGGCGCGTTCCGTGATCGGCCTGTGCGAGCAGGACGCGCACGTCTTCGACTCGTCCCTGGAGGCGAACCTCCGGCTGGCCAAGCCGTCGGCTTCCGCCGCGGAATTGCGTTCGGCGCTGGCACAGGCGCGGCTGCTGTCCTGGGTCGACTCGCTGCCTTCGGGGCTGGCGACACCGGTGGGGGAGCACGGCGCCCGGCTGTCCGGCGGCCAGCGCCAGCGCCTGGCCCTGGCCCGGGTGCTGCTCGCGGACTTCCCGGTCGTGGTGTTGGACGAGCCCGCGGAGCATTTGGACGCTTCGACGGCGGATGAGCTGACGCGGGACCTGCTGGCGGCGGTCGCGGGCCGGACGGTGCTGCTGATCACGCACCGGCCGGTGCGGGCTGACTCCGTGGACCAGATCCTTCGCCTGGAAAGTGGCCGCCTGGTTTCATAGGGTCATGGGGCCGGAGGACCGCGCGGGGCGGAACGGTTACTAGTTTCTCTTGGATTCCAGGACGTCGAGGTCGCGTTCGGCGTACAGGCGATGTTCCCATTCTTCGTTGAGGATGGCGCGCAGGCAACGGCGGACCGGGAAGCTCTCCGGCTCCGGGTAGCCCGGTTCGGTGACCGGCTGCGTCATCCCGGCCAGTTGCTCGTCGGTCAGGTCGTTGAGTACTTGCCGGACCGTGGCCATCCGGTCGGCGCGCAGGGCGAGGACCTCGTCCAGGGCCGGGCGGGCGTCGCGGTCGCGGGGGACGGACGGCTCGCCGGGCATCTCGTCGTGCGGCAGGTCCAGCGGGCTCCACGGCGACGGGTCGCCGAGGATCGCGCGCTTCACCCAGGCGTCCGTGGCGAACACGAGGTGGCGCAGCGTCTCGATGAACGACCACTCGCCGTCGACCCGCACGTGCAGCAGGTCCGGGTTCATCCCGCGCGCCCGGCTGACGGTCTGCTGCCAGAGCCGCTCTAGGACGTCCCAGGCCTCGCGGTACCCGGCGGCGTCCTCGGGGCGCATCTTGGGGCGGTCGGGGTAGCGGCGGTTGAGTTCGGCTTCCACGAGGGGCGTCACGTCGACGCCGTTGACCCGGAGGTTCTCGATCTCGCCGGTGATGTCCACGTTCACCAGGGCCGCGCCGCGGATCACGGTGCCGGTGAAGTCGACCAGGCTGAAGCGCGCGTTCCTGAGGTCGATGTCGTGGAACCGGGCATCGGTCAGGTAGACATCCTCGAACCGCGCGCCGGTCAGGTTCTCGCTGATGAACTCCGTCATGCGGCCCATCCTGCCAGCCTGATAAGGCTTGGTTGAGCAGTTCTCTCGTCGCGTCCCACAGCCGGCGCTCCCGGTCGGGATCGTTCGCGATGGGCATGACGTCGCGTTCCTTGTCGATGACCACGAAGTCGCCATCGCGGAGGTGTGCCCAGCGTTGGTCGAGAGTCACCGACGCGAGCGCGGGCCCGGACTTCACAGGCGATGCAATGCCGGATCCCACCAGCACGATGCGAGCCGGCCTGGTGAACGAGTCCAGCAGGCCATCGATGAGCTTGGCATGGGCAAGGTAGTTCACGGCGAAGGTGAGCTCGTAACCGTCGGCCGAGGCGTTGCGGGTGTCGACGACCGAGAGCCCGGCATTGGCCACCAAGCCCCTCAGGGGACGCACCGCCTCGGACGTGAGGAGGTCCTTCACCGTGGCACCGGCCGCACCTACGTCGGCAAGGCTTGCCAGGTCGCAGCCGATCTCGTGCACCGTCGCTCCGGCAGCACGAGCCTCGCCGCCGACATCATGGAGCGCCTGTCCAGGTCGGCCGACGAGCAGCAGGTCGGGCCGCTCCCCTGCTGGCCGGTTCGCCATCGCCATGGTCGCCGAGCGTCCGAGGCCCCCGGTGGGTCCGGTGATCAGGACGGCTCCAGCGTTCACCAGCCCAGCTCGCCGTCGTCTTCCTGGAACGTGCCAGTGGGCCCGTCCTTGCCGATCGTGGCCATCCGGACGATGTTCCGGGCGCTGATCTCGACCGGTCGGCCGCGGGAGTTCTTCACCCCGCCGAGCTCGGTCGCGGTGTAGCCGGGCTCGACCGCGTTGAACTTCACCTCCGGCACGGCCCGCGCGTACTGGACCGTGAGCATCGAGACGGCCGCCTTGCTCGCACCGTAGACGATGGCCGAGACCTGCGAGGCCGGCCGCGATGGCTCGTGGTTGGCCCAGAACGAGCCGAGCGCGCTCGAGACGTTGACGACGACAGGGTTCTCCGACCTCCTGAGGAGCGGGAGCGCCGCCTCGGTGACCCGGATCACGCCAACGGCATTCGTGTCGAACACCTGCAGCGCATCCGGCCCGTTGAGCGCGAGCATCCCGATGCCAGCGTTGTTGACCAGGACGTCAAGCCCGCCGTCGGCCTCGATCGATGCGAAGGCAGCGGCGACTGAGGCGTCATCGGTCACGTCGAGCTGAACGAATCGAGCGCCCAGCTCGTCGGCTGCCTCACGGCCACGGGCCTCGTCGCGGGCGCCGACGTACACGGTGTGCCCGGCGGCGACGAGCTGCCTGGCGGTCTCCTTGCCGAGGCCCTTGTTCGCCCCGGTGATCAGTGTGGTTGTCATGCTGCGAGTCTGCGTCGTGCGCACGCCTGCAGGAAGTGGTCCCGTTGTCGTAGGACTGCCAGGGCCACCACAACGCGCGCCGAGTCGCGCAGACTGGATGTGTGGAGTCGTGGGAGTTCGGCCAGGCCGTACGCCGCTGGCGCGACCGGGCCGCCCCGGAGACGGCGGGCGTGCCGGTCGGTGGCCGCCGGCGCGCTGCCGGGCTGCGTCGCGAGGAGCTCGCCGGGCTGGCCGGCATCTCGGTGGACTACCTGACCAGGCTGGAGCAGGGACGGGCCACCTCGCCGTCGTCGCAGGTCGTGGAGTCTCTCGCCCGGGCGCTGCGGCTGTCGGACACAGAGCGGGAGCTGCTCTTCCGGCTCGCGGGCCAGGCCGCGCCGGGGCGCGATGTCGTCCCGACGCGCATCACGCCGAGCGTGCAGCGTCTGCTCGACCGGCTCTCGCACACTCCGGTCGCCGTGCACGACGCCGCGCACAACCTGATCGTGGCCAATCAGCCTTACAACGCGCTGATGGGCGAGACCACGTCGTGGCGCGGGATCGAGCGCAACGGGGTCTGGCGCAACCTCGTTGGCCCCGGCAGCCGCACCGTCCACACGCCCGAGGAACAGGCCCGCTTCGAATCCCTGCTCGTCGCCGACCTGCGCATGACCGCGGCCCGCTATCCCGCCGACCGCGAACTCAAGCGGCTGATCGCCGAGCTGACCTCCCACAGCCCACGCTTCGCCGAGCTGTGGGAGTCGGGCGAGGTCGGCTCGCCCCAGGATCAGTCCCGGCACAAGATCATCGACCACCCCGACGTCGGACCCATCGCACTGGACTGCGACGCCCTCATCGTCGCCGGCGACGACCTGCGGATCACGGTCTACACCGCCGAACCCGGCACCGAGGACGCCGAACGGCTCGCACTCGCCGTCATCCTCGGCACGCAGGCGCTCATCGACTAGGGCATACAGCCATAGGATCATGGGATGGATTCTGCAACTGGTCCCGGTCCCTACGTGCGCGCGCTGCGCGCGTCCCACGACCGGCTCGCTGGCATCGTCGCCGGGCTCGACTCCGACGGGCTGCGCAAACAGTCTTACGACACCGAGTGGTCCATCGCCCACGTGCTGTCCCACCTCGGCAGCGGAGCGGAAATCGCACTCCTGAACCTCGACGCGGGCCTGACCGGCGGCGCGCCGCCGGAGCAGACGGACTACCAGGCGATCTGGGCCGTCTGGAATGACCGGTCGCCCGAAGAGCAGGCCGCCGAGAGCGTCGCCGCCAACGAGGCGCTGGTCTCGCGCGTTCGAGTCGCTGAGCGATGAGCAGCTTGCCGCGTTCCGGGTCAAGATGTTCGGCATGGACCTGGACGCGGCCACGGTGCTGCGGTTGCGTCTTTCCGAGCACGCGGTGCACACCTGGGACGTCGCCGTCGCCCTCGACCCGGCCGCGCGGATCTCGGCGGACGCCGTTGAGCTGCTGATCGACGGCGTGCCCCCGATGATCGGGTGGATGAGCAAGAAGGCGGCCGAGCCCGCGGTGATCGCCGTCACCACCACCGGCCCCGCGCGCGAGTTCGCGCTCGACACCGGCGGCGTCTCGCTGACGCCGGGGCTGCCCGGGTCACCGTCTGGTTCTTTGGAGCTTACGGCCGAGGAACTGCTGCGGCTGATTTACGGCCGTCTCGAGGAGCCGGCCCCGGTGAACGCTTCCAACGTCAGCCTGCCGGACCTGCGGGCGGTGTTTCCCGGGTTCTGAGCGACATGAGGAAGGCGCGAAGTTCGTCGGGATCGGTGAACACATGACCGGTGATCCCGACGGCCTCGGCGCCTCGCACATTCGACTCACGGTTGTCGATGAACACGGCGTCCGCGGCGCTGACCTCTAGGTCGGCGAGCACGTACCGGAAGATCTCGGCATGCGGCTTGAGCATCTTGAGCTCTCCGCTGACGTAGCAGGCCGCGAAGAAGTCGCCGAGCGGGCCGTGCCGGAAGTAGCTGCCGAAGTCCGGGCCCGCGTTGGACAGCAGCGCCAGCCTGGTCCCGCCCGCCCTGAGGTCGGCGAGCACCTCGATGGTGGCGGGGTTGATGCTCAGCCAGCTGCGGAAGTCCGCCGCCCATAGCTCGTGCACGCGGGCGTCGTCCCACTCTGCCCCCACCTCGTCGGCGATCGCCCGCCAGTAGGCGGCGACGCCGTCGCTGCCCTGATCGAGCCCGTCCCGGTGCGCGAAGTAGGCCCGCCAGAACGGTTCGGGGTCGACTCCGGCGAGCCTTCTGATCACCTCCCGGTCGGCGGGCGACTGCGTGAGCGAGATGACCTCCCCGTAGTCGAAGATGACGGTCTGGCCGGGAAGCGAGATGGGCGCACGGGTCACGCGGCCAAGCTACCAGGCAGCCCGGCACCTTAAGTTTGAAAGATCTTGAAAAGAAGCGGCCGAAGCGATCACATTGTCAGATCTGTACGCTATAATGTTCGTATCTAGTCGATCATCTCCCTGAACGTACGAATGGGTGGTCGTTGATGTCCGATGTCTCGTTCCCCGGTCCCGGGCAGGACGGCGAGGAGCCGCCGCTGCCGGGTGTCCCGGCGCGGGGCGAGGCGGGGGATGACTGGGATGCCGACGCGTCGATGGCGCGGTGGCTGGCCGATATCGAGGCGGGCCGGGAACGGGAGCCGGGGCCGTGGGAGTCGCCGGGCTGCACCGTCAGCCTGGGCGAGGCCGCCGATGTGGACCTGGCTGCCCTGGATGGCGCTGTCTTCGCGCAGGGGCGGCCCGGGGACGGGATGCGGCCGGGCCCGGTGCTCGCCGCCCTGACCGAGCAGGCGGCCGGGGACGTGTCTGTCTTGTCGGATGATGAGCTGCTGGGGGCCGCGGCGGCGGCGCGGCGGCTGGCGGCCCGCGCCGAGTACCTCGAGCTCACCGCCGTCGCGGAGTTCGGCCGCCGCCGCGCCGCCAGCTATGAAGCTGCCAAGGCCGCCGGGGCGCGGCCAGGACGCCGGGAGGGGGAGTTTCCCGGCGAGGAGCTGGCCTACTCACAGACCTCCTCCGACGACGCCGCGTATGAAAAGCTGGCGTTCGCCGCCGACCTGGCCGCCCGGCTGCCGGACACGTTCGCGGGGCTTGGCGATGGGCGGCTGGACCGGTACCGGGCGCTGATCATCCACCGGGCCACCGTCTGCCTGTCCGATGCCGACGCCGCGGTCGCCGATCAGATCCTGGCCGCGGCCGGGCCGGCGCTGACGTACGGGAAGCTGCGGGCGAAGGCCGCTGCGGTGGAGATGAAGCTAGATCCGGAGGGCGCCAGGCGGCGCAGGGAAGAGGCAAAGGCCCGGCGCCGGCGGATCGAGGCGCGCCGCGAGGACTCCGGGAACATGGCCTACGGGGGCCGGGAGCTGGGCGTGGAGGAGGCGCTGGCCGCCAAGGCCGCGGTCGACGCGGACGCGGTCGCGCTGCGCAACGCCGGGATCGAGGGCAGCCTGCAAGACCTGCGGGTGATGGCGTTCCTGGACCGGCTGCAGGGCAGGAACCCGCTGGAGCGGATCAGCCGCCGCGCCGGCGCCGGCCCGCGTCATGACAGCGCTCCAGATGAGGACACCGGCCCGGGCAATGGCACCGGCCATGGCAGTGTCCGGCCCGGCGGGAATGACCAGGACAAGGATGAGGATGAAGGGCGTGCGGGCGGCGGGTTCGGTGACGGGCCCAAGGGCCCGGGCACCCCGGCCGGCGGGCTGGCCCCGCTGCCCGCCTTGATCACCCTGAACGTCTCTGACGGGACCCTGTTCGGCTGGTCGAACACTCCCGGCGAGGCCGGCGGCTGGGGCCTGCTGGATCCCGAGGACACCCGCCGCCTGGTGCAGGCCGCCTCCCAGCATCCCCGGTCCCGGTGGTGTGTCACCGTCACCGGGCCCGGCGGCACCGCCGTCGCGCACGGCTGCGCCCGCGGCCGGCACCCGTGGACTCCCGGCGCCGGCCGGGACCGCGACGGCCCGCCCGGCCCCCGGTCAGGTGACCCGCCCGGCCCCGACGCTGACCAGGCCGCCCAGCTGACCGGGCTGCTGCGGCGCCTCAACGTTACCTTGCACCCGATCGCTCAAGGTGATTGCGACCACCGGCACCGGGAAGACCGCTACGTTCCCAGCCGCAGGCTGAAACACCTGGTGCGTGCCCGCACCGCGACCTGCACCGCGCCCGGCTGCGGCGCCCGGGCGGTCAACTGCGACCTGGACCACAGCATCCCCTACCCGGCCGGGATCACCTGCGAATGCGACCTGGCCCCCAAATGCCGGCACCACCACCGCGTAAAACAAGCCCCCGGATGGAAACTCGAACAGCCCGAACCAGGTCTCATGCGATGGACAACACCCTCAGGACGCGCCTACACCACCCGGCCCACCGTCTACGACATCTAAGAACACCCGCGCCCGCGGGACCGGGATCCCACCCATCACGCGTCGCAACCCATGAGGGCGCCGGGGCGTCGTAAGAGGCGTTGGCGCGTTGTCCGTACCGTGTGATGGGAGATCTCGTGAAGAATGTGCTGCTGGCCGTGCCGCTGGTAGCGGCGGGCGTCCTTGCCGCCGGCTGTGCCGCGTCGCCCACGTCGTCAGCCGCCTCTCCTGCCTCCCCGACCTCCGCGGGCACCGCCTCGCCGGCTGCCTCGTACATCGTGGATGCGGGGGTCATTCCCCGGTCGGAGTGCGAGCCGGTCGCGGTCCGCGGGCTGCGGGTATACCCGCCGGGGGAGCGGGCCGCCCTGTTCATTCCGCTGTCCGGCGCCGGCGGGTACGGCGAATGCTCTCTCGTCACCAAGCAGCCGACGCTGATCGTCGGCTACGTGCAGGCGGGCGTCCAGCCGGGCGGCGGAGGCCAGGGCTAGCGGCGGCCGCGTCAGGGAGCGAATACGGCGATCGCGGCGCCGAGGAGCACGAAGGCGGCGCCGACGAGGACGAACATCAGATTCGAGAGGCGTCCCTCGCGGCCGTAGACGAGGATGTCCAGCGGATCGGCGGGGTCGTACCAGATGAGCACCTGCTGACCAGGGCGGAGCGCGCCGGATTTGCGTGTGGCGGGAGCGTGCCGTTCCAGTACGAGCCCGTCCGGCAGCGTGTACTGCAGGGCCATGCGCCGGTCACCGGCCGCGGCACGCTCCGGGCCGACGGCGGATTCGGGCACGGCGGCGAACTCCGGCATGGCGAGAGACTCCGGAACCGCCATCGCCCAGGCCTTGACCCCGCTCCGGCGCAGCCGCCGGACGCGGCCGATCCCAGTCAGCCCGGCGAGCACCGCCAGGACGCCAGGGAGGGCGATCCAGATCCCGATTATCGTTGGCATTCCTGGCTGTCCTCCGCGATCAGGACCGCGCGCACGCGTTCGAGGCTCTGGCGGCGGCGAAGCCGCAGCCAGGCGCCGTCCTCCCTGACCGGTGAGATCGACGCTTCCCCGGCGCACCACCGCGACAGCAAGGCCAGCGACCGCCCGTCATCCGTGGCGAGGGCTACTACCAGTGTGGCCTCCCGGTCGGGATGTGACGGCCAGCCGACATGCAGCAGGACAACGGATTGCTCCTCCGGATTAGGCACCACCGCGTGCACGTGCATCTCCGGCCATTCCAGCGCCGAGGAGGGCACCGGCGAGGCGGTCTTCTCCGCCAGCTCATACGCGTCAAGGTTGCCGATATGCACCAGGCGGGCGGTCCAGGCCAGCCCGGTCACGATGAACAAGATCACGCCCGCGAGCGCGACCGACAGAACCATATGACGACGGTAACTCGCCTGGGCGCTGGCGTCATTACCTCCCTACCTGCGCTGACAACTCTGACGGATACTTCCATCATGAGCACGGACATGAGCGACGACGTGGTGGAGGCGGCCGGGCATTTCCGCATCTACCTGGGCGCGGCCGCCGGCGTCGGGAAGACCTACGCCATGCTGAACGAAGGGCGGCGGCGCCGGGACCGGGGCACCGACATCGTCATCGGGTTCGTTGAGTGCCACGGACGGCAGCGGACCCAGGATTGCATCTGCGACCTTGAGCTCATCCCCCGGAAGGGAGTCGACTACCGCGGCAGCCATCTGGAGGAGATGGACACCGACGCGGTGCTGCGGCGCCGGCCCAAGGTCGCGCTCATCGACGAGCTGGCCCATACGAACGTGCCGGAATCCGGCCGGAACAGCAAACGGTGGCAGGACGTCATGGAGATCCTCGGTGCCGGAATCGACGTCATCACCACCGTGAACATCCAGCACCTGGAGAGCATCGCAGACGAGGTCGAGCAGATGACCGGCGTACGCGTCCGCGAGCGGGTGCCGGACTGGGTGGTGCGCAGAGCCAACCAGGTCGAGCTGGTCGACTCCTCGCCCGAGCAGCTGCGCCGGCGCATGCTGCACGGCAACATCTACCCCCAGGAGAAGGTCGAACAGGCGCTTACGCACTTCTTCCGCACCGACAACCTGATCGCCCTGCGGGAGCTCGCACTGCGGTTCCTCGCCGACGAGGCGGACGAGAAACTCATGGATCACCTCCGCGAGCGCGAGTCCACGGTCGTGTGGGAGACCAGCGAGCGGGTCATGGTCGCCGTCAACGCGGAGCCCGGGGCGGACATGCTGCTGCACCGGGCAGCCCGGATGGCTGCCAGGCTCAAGAGCGGGCTGGAGGTGGTGTATGTCGTCGTCGATGACGGCAGTCGCCCCGCGGACCCGGCCCGGGCCAAGGCCCTGCGGACACTCGCGGAGGACGTCGGCGCCCGCTGGCACGAGATAGCGGACGACGACCCGGTGCACGCCATAACCGGGTTCGCGCGGCGGCACCAGATCACCCAGATCGTGATCGGGTCGAGCCGGCGCCGCCGCTGGCGGCAGCTGGCGGGAGGCGGGTCGAACGTTCAGCGGGTCATCAAGGAAGCGGGCGCGTACGGCATCGACGTGCACGTCATCGCCCGGCGTGAACCCCCTGGGATCCGGCAGAATGCGGAGCACTCTGGCTCGTGAGCGCACACTGGGGAGGAGACGCCGATGTCCGCTGAATCTGATAACAGCAAGAGGCAGGGAAGTGGGGGAAGCGGGGGAAGCAGGGGGAGTAGGGAGAGCGGGGGGAGTAGGGAGAGCGGGGGAAGCGGGGAGGGCGAGGGCCAGGGGGGCGGACGCGTGTCCAGTGACCTGCTCCTGGTGGGGAGCGTGCCCGCGGCGTCGGCCGAGGAGGCGCTGCGCGCCGGCGCGGCGAACTTCGCCGGCCTCGTGTTCGCGCTTCCGGACGGCGAAACGGGTCCGCGCTCGTCCTGGGTGGGCTACGAGCGGGAGACCCTCGTCCGGCCCAACCCGGCCATCGAGACCGTCAGGGAGACCGAGTCGCCGACCGGGATCCCGCGGCACATGTACGAGACGCCGGTCTTCCGGGTCAGGCCCGGCACCAGCCAGGTGCGCTGGGATTCCTGGCCGCGCGTCGACGACGCCATCGCGTCCTATCAGGTCTTCCGGAAGCTGCGCGACGAAGGGGTCATCCCCGCGGGCCTGCGGTTCCAGGTCGGCCTGCCGTTCCCGGTCAGCGCCCTGAACGGGCTGCGCGCCGACTTCGCGGCCGACTACCCGGTCGCGGCGCCCGGCTACGCGGACCTGGTGGCGCGCGAGGCCGTCCGCCTCACGGCCGCCATCCCGCCGCAGGACCTGGCGATCCAGTGGGACATCGCCTACGAGACCCTCGACATCGAGGGCGTCCTGTCCTGGACCGGCGATGCCGGCGATGCCGGCGATGCCGGCGATGCCGGCGATGCCGGCGATGGCGTCGCGGCGTGGGACCGGTTCGCCGCCGCCGTCGGCCAGCTGCCCCGGCTCATTCCCGGCGAGGTCCTGGTCGGGTATCACCTGTGCTACGGCACGTTCCCCGAGTGGCCGATGTACGAGGCGCGGGACATGAGCGTGCTCGTCCGGATGGCCAATTACGCCGTCGCGAACTCCGGGCGGACCACCGACTGGGTGCACATGGCGGGCCCGCGCTATCTGCGCAGCGAGGACGAGCGGTTCTTCCGGCCGCTGACCGGCCTGCAGACCGGGGACGCCCGCGTCTTCCTCGGCATCGTGCTGCCGCTGGACGGCGAGCCCGGCCTGCGGCGCCGCGAGGCGACCGCGCGGAAGTTCCTGCCGGACTTCGGCGTCGCGCTGTACTGCGGCTTCCGCGTCCAGCCCGGCAGCACTCCCGAGCAGGCGATCCGCGAGCACCGCGACGTCGTGCGCGCCGTCCGCCGATGACTCCGGCACTCCGCCGTCGTCTCAACTGAGAAACCGAGACCAAGGAGAGCGCACATGACTCGACCGAACGGGGCGCCGTGCTGGATCGACCTGCTGACGTCCGACATGGCACGGGCCCGGGAGTTCTACACCGGGCTGTTCGGCTGGACCGCGGGGGAGGCCGCCGAACAGTTCGGCGGTTACTTCATGTTCATGCGCGACGGCGTGCCCGTCGCCGGGTGCATGCCGAAGGTAGCGGGCGTGCCCGGCATGGCGGGGCCCGACCAGTGGGGCGTGTACCTGTCGTCACCGGACGCCAAGACCACCGTCGACAAGGCGCTCGCGCACGGGGCGACGCTCCGCGAGGGGCCGATGGACATCGCCGACCTCGGGACCGAGGCCATCCTGGACGATCCCGGCGGCGCGCGGATCGGCCTGTGGCAGGCCAAGTCCTTCCCCGGGAACACGGTGTTCGGCGAGTCCGGCACCCCGGCGTACTTCGAGCTGACCACCCGCGGCTACGAGGCGGCCGTCGGGTTCTACCGTGACGTGTTCGGCTGGGACCCGTACGTGGCGAGCGACACGCCGGAGTTCCGCCTCACCGCCCTGCGCGAGGGCGAGGAGACGATCGCCGGGATCATGGACGCGGCCGGCTTCCTTCCCGAGGGCCAGCCCGGCAGCTGGCTGTTCTACGTCAAGGTGGCCGACACCGACGCCGCCCTCGCCGCGGTGACCGAGCTCGGCGGGACCGTGACCCAGCCGGCGATGGACACGCCCTACGGGCGGCTGGCGGGCGCCAGCGACCCGACCGGGGCGATGTTCAAGCTCGTCAGCTGACCTCACGGGGGACAGCCGTCGCTGCCGGGGAAACAGTCAGCCGCTTCCGTTCGGGATAACGGCTTTAATTAGCCGCCGTGATGCCGGAGTAATCGGCTACCACCCGCAGCCCGGACCCGCCGCGCGGCGGGACGTACGTGGCGAACTGCTCCAGGTAGCCGAGGCCGGCCGCCGACAGGGCCTGGCCGGAGGAGTAGAAGCCGGGGACGGACAGGTGCATGACCTCTCCTTGCGGCGGGGTCAGGGTCAGCTCGGCGGCGTCGGTGTAGAACAGCAGCGCGCCGCCGTCGGCCGTGGCCAGCCCGAACACCTGCCCGCCCGCGGCGGGCGCGTGCTGGTCGGTGACGGACGCCGAGGGGACCTTGCCGCGCCAGAACGCCTGGTCGAGGCGGTCGGCGAGGTTGCCCGGATCGCCGACCGGGCCGGTACCGTCCAGGGACGCGGCGGTGAGCTGGCCGATCTTCGCGGGCGAGACCGCGAGCGACGTCGCGCCGGCGCTCACCGGCGTGGCGAGGCCGTCCGTGCCGAGCGCCACCTGCGGGGCGCTCGCGCCCGGCAGCAGGTACGGCTCGATCGCGTTCTTCCACGGGGCGCCCGGTGCCGCCTGGGTGAACAGCAGATACTCGGTGCCGGTGATCTTCTTGGGGTTGTCCAGGTACGCGTTGGACACCTGGACGACGAACCAGCGCGGGTAGGCGGTCTGCTGGCGCGGGACGTAATACAGTGCCCGCCGCGGGCCGAACGCCGGGTACGGCGCCGCGTTCTGCGCCTGCTGCGCGCGGTACAGCCCGGCGTCGATGGCGTAGCTGCCGCCGGTCTCGACGGTCGCGAGCTCGGCGTCGCTGCGCGCCGCGTTCGCCTGGTTGTTGGCCGTCGTGTATGCGGCCAGGGCCTGCTGCGCCTGTGCCATGGTGAGCGGCGCCCGCGCGGCCGCCGTAGGCACGGGCCGGACGGGCCGGACGGGCTGCACGGACGCGGGCGGCCGGATGGCGCCTGGCGATCCGCCGCCGCCGCTGGTGAGGAGCACGGCGAAGCCGACGCAGGCGGCCGCCACGGCGATGAGGGCGGGCACCAGCCAGCGCCGCCGGGATCGGACGGGCTGGAAATCCGTCCGGAACTCCCCTGGCTCGGCGTAGCTGTCCCGCTCGTACGTGATCGGCGAGTACAGCTCCGTATCGTAGTCGCCGTCGTAGTCGTAGTCGCCGTCATCCCCGGCTGGCGGGAAGACCGGGGCATCGTGATGGTGTTCGCCCGGCGGGATGCCGAAATCCCATTGACTCATCTAGCGCTCCCCTTCGCGCGGTCCGCGCGCGAATCACTGCCGTCGAAATGCCTCGGCCCGATGCTAACTACTACGGAATGTCCGGGCAGGCGGTTCGAGGCAGGTCCAGGGTCAGTACCGCATGCCCATCGCCGCGCTGACCTCCCGCAGCGTGGCGTCGCCGATCGCCCGCGCCCGCTCGCAGCCCTCGCGCAGCACCTGGCGCGCGTACCCCGGGTCGCGGGCGAGCTCGGCCCGCCGGGCGCGGACCGGCGCGAACCGCTCGTTGACCGCCTCGGTCACCGTGGCCTTGAGCACGGCGGCGCCGCCCGCCCCGATGTCAGCGGCCACCGAGAACGGGTCACGGTCGAGGCACAGGGCCGCCAGCAGCACCAGGGAGGAGACCTCGGGCCGGCCCGCCGGGTCATAGGTGATGTCCCGCCGCGAGTCGGTTTTCGCGCCCTTGATCAGCCGGGCGGTCTCGTCGGAGCTCGCGCGCAGCGCGATCGCGTTCCCGCGGCTCTTGCTCATCTTCCCGCCGTCGGTGCCCAGCAGCAGCGGCGCCTTGGACAACAGCGCCTCCGGCTCGGGGAAGACCGGCCCGTACCGTTCGTTGAACCGGCGGGCGATCAGCCGGGTCAGCTCGACGTGCGGCAGCTGGTCCTGCCCGACCGGCACCAGGTTCGCCTTGCAGAACAGGATGTCGGCCGCCTGGTGCACCGGGTACGTGAACATCAGGCCGCTGACCGACGACTGCCGCGAGTGCGCGATCTCATCCTTCACGGTCGGGTTCCGCCGCAGCTCCGCCACCGTGACCAGGCTGAGGAAGGGCAGCAGCAGCTGGTTGAGAGCCGGGACGGCGCTGTGGGCGAATATTACCGAACGGGCCGGGCTGACTCCGATGGCCAGATAGTCACACACCATGCCGGCGGTGTAATCGGCGAGGTGCTCCGCGCTGTCCCGGTCGGTCAGCACCTGATAGTCGGCGACGAGCACGAACAGTTCGGCGCCCAGGTCCTGGAGCCGCACCCTGTTCTGCAGGGTGCCGAAGTAATGGCCGACGTGCAGCGGGCCGGTCGGCCGGTCCCCGGTCAGGATGCGGAACTGGCCGGCGTCCCGGGCGATCTGCTCTTCGAGTGTGTCCGACCGCCGGCGGGCGGCGGTGAGGGTCGCTGTCATGGGGTCGCTCCCTGGTTAGCGGGGACGACCCGGTCAGCAAAAGGGCCGTCCCGTTGGCAGACGGACGGCCGTTGGCTTCTTAAGCGCGCGTCGGTATCGGCGGCCGTCCCTAGACGGGACGCCACCAGCCGTTGCGCACGCTGCTGTGCATGGCTCGATGGTAACACCGGACGTTCGTCCGCACTATCTGCCGGCTTTCGCCCTCGCTCGCCGGCATGGCGTGCGGCATCATGTGCGGGTGAGGAGAATTATGGGCAGCCGGATGGCTCGCGCGGCGGCCGCCATCGCGGGCGCCGTCATCCTGGCCTTGCTGGCAGCGCCGCTGAACGCGACGGCGGCGACCGCGGGCGACTCGCCGGCGGGTTTCTGGTACGGAACCGACAGTGCCACGGTCGCGATCACCGGGCACGTGCCCTACCAGGTGCCGGTGCTCGGCGGTCCCTACGGCGGGTACATCGGGATGACCGGCAACTGGGCCAACCTCGCCGGATGTCACCGGATCGTCGTCTGGTCGGCGGCCAACGCCGCCCAGGCCAACGCCAACTACGCCGCGCGTTACGGCGTCGGCACCGGCGTCTACTGGTTCATGGGCGGCCCCGGCGTCGACCCGCGCTACAACGGCACGCAGGCCGAGGCGTACGCCTGGGGCCAGCAGCAGGCGGCGCGGACCCTGTATGACATCTCTCACCTGCGCGTGACATATCCGGTGGTCTTCATGGACGTCGAGATCCCGGGGAACGCCCCGGCCTACACCCCGGCCCCGGACAACGGCTGGAACACCGTCTACACGTCGGCGTGCAGCGGCGTGGCGCGAAGCTACTACATCCCGGCGGCCGTCGACCGGGCCGACATCAGCGGGTTCGCCGCGTACCTGACCAGCCACTCCCGCTACAAGACGGGCGTGTACTCGGCGCCGGACATCTGGGCGTCGATCTTCGGCACCGGGACGGTCGCGTCGATACCGAACACGTATGAATGGACCTACGAGCCCTTCACCAGCAGCCTGGCGCACCGGCCGGCCGGATGGTGCCTGGCGGGGACCGCGACCTGCGCGCGGTTCTTCGGCGGCCAGACCAGCGCGTCGAAGTACGCGCTGATGTGGCAGTGGTCCGGCGGCGGCGGAAGCCACAACGGGTACGGCGACTTCGACCAGATCGACGCGAGCAGGACTCCGTAGCCGTCAGGGCTGGGCGGCGGCCGGCTGGGTGAACAGGCCGCGGGCGATGAAGTCCAGGTTGGCCGCGGTGCGGCGCCGGACGTTCTGCGGGCTGTAGGGGTCGCCGATGTGCCGCTCGATGACGGGTTCCAGCAACAGCGGGCCGAGGATCACCGACAGTACCTGGAACGGGCGCCACTGCGGGTCAGAACCCGGCCGCAGGCCGCCTGCCTGCTCCAGCCGGTTCAGTCCGCGTTCGGTGGCCGCGACCAGGTCATCGAAGATCGCCAGGCTTGCCGGGGTGCCGTCGTCCAGGGCGCGGCGCAGGTACTGGCGGAGCTGCGGGCTGGCGCCGAGCACGTCGGCGAAGGCGCTGGCCATCTCGGCGGCGAGGGTGTCGGCGGGCAGGCTGCCGGGGATGGCGGCGAAGCGGTCCGTGAAGGTTCTCAGCACCGACTGGTCAACCGCTTCGCGGAGGCGTTCCTTGCTGCCGAAGTGATGCACGACCAGCCCCGCGGACACGCCGGCGGCGTCGGCGATGGTCCGCAGCGGAACCGCGAACCCGGCCGAGCCGAACAGGGCGAGGGCCGCCTCGCGGATCCTCGCCCTGGTGCCGAGATCGGACTGCTGCACGGTCGGGGACGGTGTCTCATTCACAGGTGCTGAGAGTACTGCGGACCGGCACGGCCGGCAGGATGAGGGCGAGCGCCAGGAGGGCCACCGCGAACGGGATGGCCCACACGTAGACGACGCTGACCGATTGCCCGAAGGCGCTGACGACGATCGCGCGGGCGCTGCCGGACAGCGGGATGATCCCGGCGACGATGCCCCGGTACAGCTGGGCCGCCAGACCGCCCGCGGCGTGCCCGGGCAGCATGGCGGCGATGCGCGCGGAGAACCTGCGCAGCATGAGCGTGCTGAACAGCGCGGTGCCCGCCGCGCCGCCGAGCGAGCGGAACAGCAGGGTGGCCGCCGTGGCCGTGCCCACGTCCCGGTAGGGCACCGCGTTCTGCACGATGATCACCATCAGCTGCAGCTGGCAGCCGACGCCCAGGCCGAGTGCCACGGTCGCGGCGAGGATCACCCACATGGGCGTGGCCGGGCGCAGCGAGGTCAGCGGCAGGAAACCCGCGATCAGCAGCAACGCCCCGATGATCGGGTACTGCCGGTACCGCCCGGTGGCGGACATCCGGATCGCGCAGTACACGCCGGTGACGACGGCGGCCAGCATGGTCGGGGTGAGCAGCGCCCCGGATACCGTCGCGCTGCGGCCCTGCACGACCTGGAAGAACTGCGGCAGGAACACCACCGTGCCGAACAGGGCGACGCCTAGCAGGAACGATGACGGGATCGCGACCCGGAAGACGGGGACGCGCCACAGTCCCGGCGGGATCACGGGGCTGGCGGTACGCGTCTCCCACCACGCGAACGCGGCCGCCGCCGCGGCGGCGGCGGCGATGAGCGACACGATCAGCGCGGATCCCCAGGGGTCGGTGACGCCGCCCCAGTCGGCCACCAGCAGCGCGCACGTGACCGAGCCCGCGAGCAGCACGGCCCCGGCCCAGTCCAGCGGCTCGCGGACGCGCTCGCGCCGCACCTGGAACCACCTCGCCACGATGGCCAGCCCCGCCAGGGCGAGCGGCGCGTTGATGTAGAACACCCAGCGCCAGCCGATCGTCCCGCAGAACACACCGCCGAGCAGCGGCCCGCCGATGCTGCCGGCCGCGAAGACCGCTCCGGTGTATCCCTGGGCCCGGCCCCGCTCGGACGGCGGCAGCAGGTCGGCGACCGCCGCGGTGGTCAGGTTCATCAGGCCGCCGCCGCCGAGCCCCTGCGCGGCGCGGCAGGCGATCAGCTGCGCCATCGACTGCGCGGCGCCCGCCAGCGCCGACGCGGCGACGAACACCAGGACCGCCACCACGAGCAGCGGCTTGCGGCCGTAGATGTCGCCGAGCTTCCCGTACAGCGGGGCCGACAAGCCGACGCCGAGCAGGTACGCGTTGACCACCCAGGCGATCTGGCCGAGGCCGCCGAGATCGGCCGCGATGGACGGCAGGGCGGTGGCGACGATGGTCTGGTCCAGTACCGGCAGGACCATGATGAGCGCCAGCCCGGCGATGGTCAGCCCGGTCCGGCTCTGGATATCCGGTGGCCTGGCGGTCGGGTGTGATGCGGTGCGCATTCGGATCACCTCGATCTGTACTCTCCGTCCGTGACTTGTAAACATATGTTCAATTTACTAAACATCTGTTTAGGACGCGAGAGGGGTCTCGGGTGCCGGCACGGGGGCCTGGCCGTCGCGGGGGCGTGAAAAGCTAGCTTCATGGAGTACACGCATCTGGGCCGCAGCGGCCTGACGGTAAGCCGGCTTTGCCTCGGGACGATGAACTTCGGATCGCTGACGCCGCCGGTCGAGGCGCACGCGATCATGGACCGCGCGCACGAGCTCGGCCTGAACTTCTTCGACACGGCCAACACCTACGGCCGGGCGCAGAGCCCGCCCGGGCAGGTCGCGAAGAACGAGCGGTCGCACGCCGGGTGGACGGAGGAGATCCTCGGCGACTGGTTCGCCCGCGGCGACGGCCGGCGGGAGCGGACGGTCCTGGCGACCAAGCTCTACGGCGACATGGGGACATGGCCGAACGAGGGCAAGCTGTCCGCGCTGAACATCCGCCGCGCCTGCGAGGCCTCGCTGCGCCGCCTGCGCACCGACTACATCGACCTGTACCAGATGCACCACATCGACCGCGACACGCCGTGGGACGAGATCTGGCAGGCGATGGAGGTGCTCGTCACCCAGGGCAAGATCCTCTACGTGGGGTCGTCCAACTTCGCCGGCTGGCACATCGCGCGCGCCAGCGAGACCGCGAAGGCGCGGAACTTCCTCGGGCTCATCAGCGAGCAGTCGCTGTACAACCTGATGACCCGCGCGATCGAGCTTGAGGTGCTGCCCGCCGCCCGGGCGTACGGCGTGGGCGTGATCCCATGGTCGCCGCTGGAGGGCGGCCTGCTCGGCGGCGTGCTGAAGTCCGAGCGGGAGGGCCGCCGACGGCTCGCGGGCCGGGCGAAGGAACTCGTGGACCGGTACCGGGAGCGCATCGAGGCCTACGAGGACCTGTGCGACAAGCTCGGCGAGGAACCCGCCAACGTCGCGCTCGCCTGGCTGCTGCATCAAGACGGGGTCACCGCGCCGATCATCGGGCCGCGCACGCTGGCGCAGCTGGACGGCGCGCAGCGGGCGCTGGCGGTGCGGCTGGACACGGACGTGCTGGCGCAGCTGGATGAGATCTTCCCCCGCTACAAACCCGCCCCGGAGCACTACGCCTGGTGAGCACCCAGGCCCAGGCCGCACGGCGGCTGCTGCGCGGCCGCCGACCGGCGCCCGCGTCCGGCTACTGCTCTTCCTCGTCCGTCTCCATAACCACGCTGATGCTGTCGTTTGACAGCAGGAACGAGATGTCTTCCAGGCTCTTGGCGATCGAGAACAGCAGGTAGGGCAGCGCCGCCTGCGCGTCGCCGCTCAGCATGCCCGCCGCCACGCGGAGCTGCGGGCTGTAGTCGGAACCGATGTCTTCCTGGAGCTCGTCCAACAGGCCTTCGTCGTCCATCGTTACCCCGGTGCCTCCGCTACTACCGACTCGCCCATTCTTGGCTGGCTTGGGAATCCTAGTCCAGCGCGACGAGATATGCGCAGGGCGGGTGCGCGATCGTCCTGGCGTCTCACGACGCGAGACGAAATCCGCGCGAGCCGCTGGCGGGCCGTCGGCGGGAACGCAAAAGCGTGCCGGACCCGGCGGGAGGTCGGGTCCGGCACGCGTAACTGCCCGGGGAATGCCTTATGACGCGAAGTCGAGCAGCGGCTGCGCCCGGGACGGGTGACGGAGCTTGGACAGCGACTGCTTCTCAAGCTGCCGGATCCGTTCCCTGGTCAGCCCGAGGGCGCGGCCGATCTCGTCCAGCGTGTGCGGGTTCCCGTCATAGAGCCCGAAACGCATGGCCATGATCGTCGCCTCGCGCGGCGTCAGCGCGTCCAGGGCGGACCGCAGCTGCTCGGCCATCAGCTGACGGTCGACCAGCTCGGACGCCTCAGGCGCGTCGACGTCCTCGATCAGGTCGCCGATGGAGGTCTCGCCGTCCTCGCCGATCGTGGAGTCGAGCGAGATCGGCTGCCGCGAGGTGCGCAGCAGCTCCTCGATCTGGTCCGGGGTCCGGTCCAGCTCGACGGCCAGCTCTTCCGGGGTGGGCTCGCGGCCGAGGCGCTGGTGCATGTCCCGCTCGACGCGCGACAGCTTGGACAGCATCTCGAGCACGTGCACCGGCAGCCGGATGGTCCGCGCGGAGTCGGCGAAGCCGCGCTGGATGGCCTGCCGGATCCACCACATGGCGTAGGTGGAGAACTTGTAGCCCTTCGTGTAGTCGAACTTCTCGACCGCGCGGATCAGGCCCAGGTTCCCTTCCTGCACGACATCAAGCAGCGACAGCCCCCGGTCGCTGTACTTCTTCGCGACCGACACCACGAGCCGGAGGTTGGCCTCGAGCATGTGCGCCTTCGCCCGGCGGCCGTCCTCCGCCACCAGCTCAAGGTCATGCCGCAGCTCTGGTGACAGATCCGGGTCGGTGTCCAGCTTGTGCTCGGCGAACAGGCCGGCCTCGATCCGCTTGGCCAGGTCGACTTCCTGCTCGGCGGTGAGCAGGCTGGTCCGGCCGATGGACTTGAGGTAGGTGTGTACCGAGTCGCCCATGGCAGGCGTCTGATCGTCGAGGTCAACCCCGTCCGCGAACGCGGCGACGTCCGCCTCGATCGACGCTGCCTCGTCATCCCCGAACTCCAGGTCCCCGTCGGCGTCGGCCGACCCGGGAGCGGCGACCGCCTCCGAATCACCCGACGAGACCTTCTTGGACCGGGTCTTCTTCGCGACGGGCTTGGCGGCGGTCTTCACGGCCGCGCTCTTGACAGCGGCGGCCTTGGCATCCGGGACACCGGAACCCTTGGTTTCGGTCTCCTCGTCGGCTAGCCTTACACCGGCCTCACTCAGCTCGCGGAGAATAGAGCGGGCTTCGGCAGGGGTAAGCCCTGCCTGCCCGAACGCGGTCCGCAGGTCTGAAAGGGACAGGTGACCCTGGCTGCGACCGCGCTGGATCAGGTCGTCCACGCGAGTCGAGCTAACTTCCTCGTCCTGTGCCGGAGCGGCCATGGCGATCCGCGGCATGAGACACCTCCCTCCTTCTGTACACGCGCGCATGCACTGCGCGGTTCAACAACACGTCGTCTTACGGCCCCAAGGTGGCTTATAGGCAGCCCGCCCGGTTTCGCCGGTGAATGATGCGGGCACTCTTAATTAACGCTCCGCGCCGGAGAATGTTCCCGTCTGCGTAACGTTCTTGCCTTCCTGAGGGAAGCAAGATCGGGCTTGCCGCTGGGGAGCACCGGGATGGCCTCCGCCAGCACGACCTCGCTGGGGCAAGCGTAACGCGGCAGCCGCTCCCGTACATGCATACGTAGCAATTCTAGGCTAGGCGGGTCAGCCGGGTCAGCCGGGAC
Source organism: uncultured Actinomycetota bacterium (assembly GCA_963771985.1). Taxonomy (GTDB): domain Bacteria; phylum Actinomycetota; class Actinomycetes; order Streptosporangiales; family Streptosporangiaceae; genus Trebonia. The sequence continues at coordinate 671,448 of CAVYVO010000003.1, forward strand.
TACCACCGCGGTGACCCGCTGCCCCCATTCCGGGTCAGGCCGGCCGACCACGACGACCTCCCGCACGCCGGGGCAGGACCCCAGGACGGCGGCGACCTCGCCCGGGACCACCTTGTGCCCGCCGGTGTTGATCACGTCGTCGGCCCGGCCGCGGACGATCACCCGCCCGTCAGGCGACACGACGCCCAGGTCCGATGTGACGAACTCCTCACCGAGGTCCGGGCCGCCGCAGTAGCGGTTCATCAGCACCGGCCCGGATATCCGCAGCAGGCCGTCATCGCCCGCCCGGACGCGGACGCCGTCCAGCGGCACGCCGTCGTACACGCACCCGCCGCAGGTCTCGGTCATCCCGTAGGTGGTCATCGCCGGCACGCCGGCGGCCCGCGCCCGCGCGAGCAGCCCCGGCGGCGCCGCCGCGCCGCCGACGAGCACCGAGGAGAACGCGGCCAGCGCGGCCGCGCCGCCGCCGGAGTCGAGCAGCCGTGCCAGCTGGGTCGGCACCACCGATATGTGCGCGCACCCCGACCCGGCCAGCGCCCGGGCGTCCGCGCGCGCGGCCACGGCCGGGCTGGTGCCGCAGACATACGACCGGACCAGGACCTGCAGCCCGGCCACGTGGGTCACCGGCAGGCAGCACAGCCAGCGCTCGCCCGGCAGCGCGCCGGCCCGCGCCAGCGACGCCGTGGCTGAATGCAGGAGCGCTGCCGCGCTCAGCTCCACGCCCTTCGGCTCCCCGGTGGAACCGGAGGTGCCGACGATCACCGCCGTGTCCGGTGCCGTCCCCTGTCCATCCGAACGGACGGTGGCTTCTGCGTCGGCCCCCACCACGACGTCCGGGCGGAAGGCGTCAAGCAGCGCGCGAAGACGCGCCGCGGGCAGCCCGGCGTCCAGCGGCAGGATGGCGGGGCCGGTGCCGTCCAGCGCTTTCGCCAGCGGGCCGGCGAGCCGTGCCGCGCCGGCCGCGCCAGACACCAGCACCGCGTGCAAAGGGCGCTTGTCCACGATCGTTAAGGTTAGATCCCGGACAACAGGGAGGTTACGAGTGGCCGAACTCGGGGACCTGCTCGGGTCGCTGCGGGCCTTCGCGATACCGATGCGGACCAAGTTCCGCGGGATCACCGTCCGCGAGGGCGCCCTGATCCGGGGGCCGGCCGGGTGGGGGGAGTTCTCCCCGTTCGCGGAGTACGGGCCGCGGGAGTCGGCGCGGTGGCTGGCCAGCGCGATCGAGTCGGCGACGGTCCCGTGGCCGCAGCCGCTGCGGACGCGGATCCCGGTGAACGTGACCGTGCCCGCGGTCAGCCCCGAGCGTGCCCGCGCGATCGTCGCGGCGTCGGGGTGCCGGACGGCGAAGGTGAAGGTGGCCGAGCGGGGCCAGGCCCCGGACGATGACATCGACCGGGTCGCCGCGGTGCGCGACGCCCTGGGGCCGGACGGGCGGATCCGGGTCGACGCCAACGGCGGCTGGGACGTACCCACGGCGGCGCGGATGCTGCGCACGCTCGACCGGTACTCCCTCGAGTACGCCGAACAGCCCTGCGCCACCCTGGAAGAGCTCGCTGAGCTGCGTAGATTTATCGACATTCCGGTCGCCGCCGACGAGTCGATCCGCAAGGCCGACGATCCGCTGCGGGTCCGGGCGGCCGGCGCGGCGGACATCGTCATGGTCAAGGTGCAGCCCCTGGGCGGGGTCAGGTCCGCGCTGGCCGTCGCGGCGGCCTGCGGGCTGCCGGTGGTGGTGTCCAGTGCCGTCGACTCCTCGGTCGGGCTGGCCGCCGGGGTGGCGCTCGCCGCGGCCCTGCCGGAGCTGCCGTACGCGTGCGGGCTCGCGACGATGTCGCTGCTGGCCGGCGACGTGACCGCCGATCCCCTCACCGAGCACGGCGGAGAGCTGCCCGTGCGCCGGCCCGGCGTCGACCTAGGCGCGCTCGCCCGGTGGGAAACCGACCCCGGGCCGTGGCAGCGGCGCGCGGCGGACGCCGCGCGCTACCTGACCGCGGGCGCCTCCGCGTGAACCCGTCACCTGCCTTCGGAACCGTCTTCGCCGATGAGCTCGCCCGCTGCGGGCTGCGCGAGGCGGTGGTCGCCCCCGGCTCCCGGTCCACGCCGATGGCGATGGCGCTGCACGAGCTCGCGCGGGCGGGCCGGATCCGGCTGCACGTGCGGATCGATGAACGGTCGGCGTCCTTCACCGCGCTCGGCCTGGCCAAGGCGAGCCGCCTGGCCGCGGTGCTGTGCACGTCGGGCACGGCGGCGGCCAACTTCCACCCGGCGGTCATCGAGGCCGACGAGTCCGGCGTGCCGCTGCTCGTGCTCACCGCCGACCGGCCGCCCGAGCTGCGCGCCACCGGCGCCAGCCAGACCGTCGACCAGGTCAAGCTCTACGGGGGAGCGGTCCGCTGGTACGCCGAGGCCGGCGTCCCCGAGGCCCGCGCCGGCATGGCCGGCTACTGGCGGTCGCTGGCCTGCCAGGCGTGGGCGCACGCGGCCGGCGCCGCCGGCACGTTCCCCGGCCCGGTGCACGTCAACCTGCCGTTCCGCGACCCGCTGGTGCCCGGCGAGCCCGCCGGCTGGCCCGAGTCCCTCGACGGGCGCCCGGACGGCGCACCGTGGACCCGGATCGCCGCCGCGCCCGCGCCCGCGGCGCTCGTTGAGCTGCCGTGGACCGAACGCGGTGTCTTCGTCTGCGGGGACGGCGACTACGACGCCGCCGCGCTCCTCAAGCTCGCGGACGCGGCCGGCTGGCCGGTACTCGCCGAGCCGTCGTCGGGGGCGCGGCGCGGGCCGAATGCCCTCGCCGGGTACCAGTACCTGCTCGCGTCGGCCGAGTTCATGGCCGCGCACCGGCCGGAGGTGATCATCTCGGCGGGGCGGCCTGGCCTGTCCCGGCCGCAGTCGGCGCTGCTCGGCCTCGCCCGCTCCGGGCCGCCCGTCCGGCACATCGTCGTCGCGCAGGGACCCGGCCGCTGGGCCGACCCGCAGCGCGCCGCGACCGATGTCGTATCCGGCATCCGGCTCGCCGGGGCACCCGGGCCGGCCAGGGGTTCCTGGCTGGCGCGCTGGCGCCGCGCGGACGCGGCGGCGGTGCGCGCCGCGGACGCGGTCCTGGACCGCGACGAGTCCCTGACCGAGCCGGCCGTGGCCCGTGAGCTGCTGGCCGCGCTGCCCGACGACGCGCTGCTGTGGTGCGGGAACTCGCTGTCGGTCCGGGACATCGATCTGGTCATGCCGCCGCGCGGGGATGTCCGCGTGCTGGCCAGCAGGGGCGCCAGCGGAATCGACGGCACGGCCTCGACGGCCGCCGGGGCCGCGCTGGCGCACGCGGCGGCCTGCCCCGGTGCGCAGTCGTTCGCGCTCATCGGGGACCTGGCGTTCCTGCACGACGCGGCCGGCCTGGCGATCGGCCCGGGAGAACCGCGGCCGGACCTGTGCCTGGTCGTGGTGAACAACGACGGCGGCGGGATCTTCGAGACCCTGGAGCAGGCGGCCTTCCCCGAGCCCTTCGAGCGGATGTTCGGGACGCCGCACGGGACCTCGCTCGAGCACCTGGCGGCCGCCTTCGGCGTGCCGTACACGCTCGTGGCCCGGCCCGGCGAGCTCGCGAAGGCCGCCTCAGGGACCGGCCTGCGGGTCGTGGAGGCGCGGACCGACCGGGCCGCGAACTCAAGGCTGCGCGCCCGGATGCGGGCCGCCGCGACCATCGCCGCCGCGGCCGCGGCCTGCCCGTAACGGCATCGGACTGACGGAGGGGAACGGGTCGGCGGCGGACGGGGACGGGCTGGCGGACGGCACCGCCCCGGTCACCCGCCAGGTGAAGGTCACCGAGCCGGCCGCCCCGGCCGGGTTCCGCGCCGAGACCGTCACCCGGTAGGTGCCCGCCGCGGCGGTGACCACCCCGGTGATCCGGCCGGTGGCGATGATCGCGAGACCCCGGGGCAGCCCGGTCGCGGTGTAGGCCAGCGGCCGCCGGCCGGCCGCGGCGAGCGAGGTGATGCCCAGCGACACCGTCGTCCCGGCGCGGCTCGCCTGACTGCCCGGGTCGATGAGGCCGACCAGGCCCGTGTTGAACACGTCGACGTCGGTGCTGCCCGGGCTGTCCACCCCGGGCACGGTGCCGGCGGCGGTGTACTGCCAGAACGTCCAGGCCCGCCAGCCGGCGGGCATCGGCGGGCTGGCGAACCCGTACGCCGCGACCCACATCGGGTCCGCGCCGAAGGCGGTACTGCCGCCGGTGCAGGTGTCCCACCAGTCCGCGGTGGTGTAGATGACCGGGAACTGGCCGGTCAGCCCGCGCGCGGTCTGGACGAACGCGGCGAGCCACGCCGTCATCGCGGCGGGGCTGAGCCCGTAGCACTCGTTGGTCCCGTCGGTGCCGGCGTACGGGTCGTACTCGATGTCCAGCATGAGCGGCAGCATCTGCCCGCCGTCGGCGTATCCGGCGTACCGCACGGCATACCGCGCCTGGGCGGCGCCGCCGCTGGCGTTGGGGATGGCGAAGTGGTAGGCGGTGACGTAGAGCCCGGCCTTCCTGGCGGCCGCCAGGTCGGTGGCGGCCCAGGGGTTGATGTAGTAGTTCCCTTCGGTGGCCTTGATGGCGGCGAACTTGTACCCGGCCGAGGCGACCGTGGCCCAGTTGATCGGCGTCCCGTTCGGGTGCTGGAACGCGGCCACGTCGATGCCGGGCACGCTCGTGCCCGTAGCACTCGCGCCCCGCCTGCCCCGGCTGATGGGCCCGGCGAGCTCGCGCAGCAGCCGCGGCGAGTGCGGCAGCGCCTCGATGGCCGCCCGCGCGGCCGCCAGCGCCGGCCCGGGACCGCCGGTCTTCCGGCTTCCCCCCGGTCCGTCAGATGCCTGCCCGCCCGGTCCCGGCCCGGCCCCTGCCTGGCTGGTCCCGGTCTGCCCGCCCGCCCCGGCCCCGGCGGCGCCGGCCCCGGCGGTGCCGGGCACGGTCGCGGTCGCGGGGGAGCCGACGGCCACGGGCGGCCTGGCCGGCGCGGTCGGGCTGGCGTACCCGGAGGAGACGGCGCGGATGGCGGCGGCGGATCCCCCCGCGGCGAGCACGGCGAGCACCGCCCCCGCCGCTATCACGCCACTCGGTTTGATAAGCATCGAGCCAGGCTAGAAGCCCGGCGATGATCATTTCGCGACTATGGGCGGCGATTAGCCCACGCGGGCTAGCCGATAGCCCGGATTGATGGCCCGGCCCACCGCCCGGAAATGCCAGGCAGGCCATTCCGCCGGCCGCTCCCGGCACCACGGCTTACCCGTGCCCCCGCAGCACCGGAATTCCGCCTGATACCGCACGTACCTCCCGCCGCGCATGCCTTTACGGTCACGGAGATCTCGTATTTTCGCCAAAGGCGCACCCGCCTCAGCAGTAAGCTTTCGGGATCATGAAAGTGCGCGCCTCAGCAGCCCCGCTGGTAACCGGCCGCGCCGCGGGCCGCGCGGCCGGTGAATTCTCCCGGGATTTTTTGGATGGCGGCAGCCCGGATTGCCGTGGCACTGGTAATCGCGATGCCCGCGAAGCCCGGGTCAGCCGGGTGCGGGCCCGCGCGGCATTATCACATCAGTATCTGAAGCATCTGATTCCCCCAAAATCCCCTTGCGCATCCCGGAAGGAGCGCTGGGCCGCGGGCGTCAGCCGCGGCCGCGAACGGGCCGCGACGCGTGCGCGCCCGCCGGCGAGCTCACCTGCCAGGCGAACTGCGCTGCCCCGTTGTTCCCCGATGAGTTCTTCGCCGAGACCGTCACGTGATAGGTCCCCGCGGCCCCGGCCGCGCCCTTGATGACCCCCTGCTGGCTGATCCCCAGTCCGGGCGGCAGCCCGGTCGCCTTATAGGTGAGCGGGCGCTTTGCTGCCGCGTTCGAGCGAGTTGACCGGCACTGACACCGCCGCCGCCGCGGAGGTGCGCTGGTTGCCCGGATCGATCAGGCCCACCTGGGTCGCGTTGAACACATCGAGGTCCGTGTTCCCCGGGCTGTCCACCCCCCGGACGGTGCCGGTGGCGGTGTACTGCCAGAACGTCCAGGCCCGCCAGCCGGCGGGCATCGGCGGGCTGGCGAACCCGTACGCCGCGACCCACATCGGGTCCGCGCCGAAAGCCGTGCTCCGGCCGGTGCAGGTGTCCCACCAGTCCGCGGTGGTGTAGATGACCGGGAACTGCCCGGTCAGGTTCCGCGCCGCGGCGATGAACGCCGCGAGCCATGCCCTCATCTTGGCCGGGCTGAGCCCGTAGCACTCGTTGGTCCCGTCCGTGCCGGCGTACGGGTCGTACTCGATGTCCAGCATGAACGGCAGCATCTGCCCGCCGGTCGTGTACTGCCCGTGCCGCACCGCGTAGGCCGCCTGGGCGGCGCCGCCGCTGGCGTTGGGGATGGCGAAGTGGTAGGCGGTGACGTAGAGCCCGGCCTTCCTGGCGGCCGCCAGGTCGGTGGCGGCCCAGGGGTTGATGTAGTAGTTCCCTTCGGTGGCCTTGATGGCGGCGAACTTGTACCCGGCCGAGGCGACCGTGGCCCAGTTGATCGGCGTCCCGTTCGGGTGCTGGAACGCGGCCACGTCGACGCCGTGCACCGCGGTGCCCCCCGCGGCGGCGGCCGCGGCCGCCCGGTCAGGCCCGGCCAGCTCGCGCAGCAGCCGCGGCGAGTGCGGCAGCGCCTCGATGGCCGCCCGCGCGGCCGCCAGGGGCCGTGCGGCGGCGGGGGACCGTGCGGCGGACGGCGGAGCGGGGCCAGAGCCGGCCAGCGCCGGCGCGGTCACGGTGAGCAGGGCCAGTGTCGTTGTCGCGGCGATAGCGCCGCCTGGTTTGACAAACATCACACCAGGCTAAAGTGGCGACAGTGATCATTTAGCGACTTTGAGCAACAATCTTACGATTCAGTGCACCGCGCGCGCCGGCCGGGCATCGCCGCTAGCGTGGAGATATGGCAGCTCACGGGATGTGCCGGTGGTAGCGTCACTGGCGATCGGGGGGGTACTCCTGCTCGGCATGGTCGCGGCGGCCGGGTACGCGATCAGGACGCTGCCCGCCGGCGCGAGCGTGCCGCTGCACGCCGGCGCGCCCGAATACAGCGTCTGGCTCTCCAAGCGCGCGGGCCTCACCGCCTGGCTCGGGATCGGCGCGGCGGCGTTCGCGGTCTTCGCCGTGCTGACGGCAAGTCATATCGCGGCCAACTGGTCGCCGTCGCTGCGCGTGGTCCTGCTGCCGTCTGTGATGTGCGTGGTGCTCGCGGCCGAGGCGGCCGCGATCATCTCGGCGCGCCGCCGCGGCGCCGGCGCGCCCGGCGCCGCTCACCGAGCAGTGAACAAGGGCAGGAACAGCCGGCCGCGCGCGCTCTCATAGCACGTGCGCGCGGCCACCACCAGCCACGCCGCGGCCAGCAGCAGGAACAGCGCGCCGGCCGCGCCGCGGAGCACCTCAGAGCCGGTGCGCGCGGCAAGCGCGATCGTCCCCGCCACGCACGTCCCGACCGGGAAAGTGAAGCTCCACCAGGTCAGCCCGAACGGCAGGCCGCCCCGCGCCGCCCGCACGGTCAGCGCCGCGGCGATGGCCAGCCACAGCATCGCGAACCCCCACACGGGAACCCCGTACAGCAGGGCGAACACGTCCGCGCCCGCCGGGTACGGCCGGGGCAGCACCAGCCCGGCGACCCGCGCGAGGCTGCCCGCCGCGGCGACCGACTGCCCCAGCGGCCCGAGCACGATCCAGCACGTGGGCACCAGCACGGCGGGCAGCGTCTTGTGCGTGACCAGCCGCGACCACACCAGCGGGATGATGATCACCGACGCGGGCAGGCTGATCCCGAACATCGCGTAGCAGCCGAGCAGCAGCGTCAGCCGGGCCTGGCCGCCGCCGGCGTAGGGGACCAGCAGCGCCCCGGTCGCCGCCGACACCATGGGCGGCACCACCGGCATCAGCCAGCCGCCGAACGCGGACATCGGGTTCGTGGAAGGCCCCGACCTGCCGCCGGGCCTGACGGCCAGGCCGGCGGGACAGGACACGCTCACGGTCGTGGTCGCCCCCGGGCACCCGTGGGCACGGCGCCGGTCCGGCATCACCGCCGCCGAGCTGGCCGCGACCCCGCTGGTGGCGAGGGAGCCGGCCTCGGGCACCCGGCGGTCGCTGGAAAGAGCCTCGCCGCGCTCGGCGGGCAGGTGAGCCTGCCGCAGTTCCGGCTGCTGCTGATACTTTCCGGGCTCGGCCGTGTGCCGTCGTCGCGGCTGGCGGCCGAGCTCGGGATGACGGCCTCGTCAGTGACCAGGCTCGCCGACCGGCTGGAAGCGTCCGGCCTGCTGACCCGCGGGACCGACCCGCGCAACCGATCGATCGTGACGCTCGAGGTGACCGAGGCGGGCCTGGACCTGGCGGCGCGGGTGGTGGAGCGGCGGCACGAGCTGCTGGCCGCGGTGCTCGCCCGGATGGCGCCGGCCGACCGGGCGGCGGCCGCACGGATCGCCCGGCAGTTCGCCGGCCTGGCGGCGGACGCCGCGGCGCTCAGCGTGACCGGCCCGCTGCCGCTGTGACGGCCAGGGCCGAGCACCTCGGCGACTTCACGCTCGGGCCGCGCACGCTGCTGATCGCCGCGTTCGCGCTGGCGGTCGGCGGCGCGAGCGCCGTCGCGGCGTTCTGCCTGCTGCGGCTCATCGGGCTGATCACGAACGCGGTGTTCTACCAGCGCCTGTCGGTGGCGCTTGCCGCGCCCGGCGCCGCGCGCCATCCCGCGTGGCTGATCCTGCTCGCGCCGGTGGCGGGCGGCCCCGCGGTTGGGCTGATGGCCAGGTACGGGAGCGAGAAGATCCGCGGCCACGGAATGCCGGAGGCGATCGAGGCGATCCTGACCGGCGGCAGCCGGGTGGCGCCGCGGGTCGCCGTCCTCAAGCCGGTCTCGGCGGCGATCTCGATCGGGACCGGCGGCCCGTTCGGCGCCGAGGGGCCGATCATCATGACGGGCGGCGCGGCCTTGAGGTCAGGCCGCGGTGCGCGACGGCGGGCGCGCGGGCGCGCCCGCCTCGCGGCGCAGCCACAGCGCCTCGGCCGCCGCGATGAGCGCGATGGCGGCGAGCAGGCAGAACGCCGCGGTGTACGCGGTCTTGCCCTCGCCAAGCAGGCCGCCGAGCCGCAGCGCGACCGTGGCCAAGGCGATCGCCAGGCCCGCCGCGAGCTGGGTGGTCGTCGCGAACAGCGTGTTGGCGTCGCGCATCTGCGCGGCGGGCATCTCGGCGAAGCCGACCGTGCTGTAGACGGTCAGCCCGGTCGACCGGGTGATCCCGCTGACCAGGGCCAGCGCCGCGATCACCGGCAGGGGAGTGGCGGCGGTGGTGAACCCGAGCGCCGCCATCACGACGGTGGTCACCACCGTGGAGGTGACGAGCACGGCCCGGAACCCGAACCGGTTGATCAGCGGCGTCGTGGCCGGCTTGATCCCGACGTTGCCGGCGAAGATGAACAGCACCACCGCGCCCGACTTCACCGGGGACCAGCCGAACTGCGTCTGGAACAGCAGCGGCAGCAAGAACGGCGCCGCCCCGACCACCAGCCAGTACAGCGATCCGCCCAGCTGCGACACCCGGAAGCTGTGCACCCGCAGCGTGCGCAGGTTCAGCAGCGGGTGCGGGGTCCGCCGCAGGTGCCAGACCGCGGCGGCCAGCGCGGCGGCGGAGGCCGCCCCGACGGCGGCCGCCTCGGCGGCCGGCGGCGCGGGCAGCGACACCAGGTGCGCGGTATAGGTCAGCCCGCCGAGGCCGGCGCAGGTGAGCAGGACACCGGCCCAGTCAAGCGGCGGGGGAACGCCGTCCGGCCGCCCGCCGCGGACCAGGCGCCAGGCCACGCAGAACGCCGCGATCCCGAGCGGGACGTTGATCAGGAAGATCCAGTGCCAGGACGCGTAGGTGGTGATCAGGCCGCCCGCCAGCGGGGCGATCACCGGGGCCAGCAGCCCCGGCCACACGACGTAGGACGTGATCCGCAGCAGGTCGGCCTTGTCGGCCATGGACACCACCATCGTCCGGCCGACCGGCACCATCATCGCGCCGCCCGCGCCCTGCAGCACCCGCATCGCCACCAGCTCGCCGAGGCTGACGCTGGCGGCGCAGCCGACGGAGGCGAGGGTGAACACCGCGATCGCGGTCAGGAATACCACCCGGTTGCCGAGCTGCCGGGTCAGCCAGCCGCTCAGCGGGATGAGCACCGCGAGCGTGAGCAGGTAGGCGGTGACCACGAGCCCGATTTCCGCCGGCTGGGCGTGCAGCGAGCGCGCGATCTGCGGGCTCGCCGTCGTGACGATCGTCCCGTCCAGCATCTCCATGAAGAAGCAGCCTGCGACCAGCAGGGCGGTGTTGCGCTGCCGTGTGTCGATCAACGGTGCCGCCGGGGGCGCAGCCACGCGTACGTTCGGGATGAAAGAAAAGAGCGGCGGTCGCGAACCTCAGCCTTGTCCCGGACCTCCTGCGCCACGACCCCTATTATCGACGCGCGTGCGGGGCCTCAGCCGACCCGGAGGACGAGGGCCTGCTGGCCGGCGCCGACGACGCCGGAGTAGTACCCGCCCACGATGACGTTCCCGGCTGAGGACGCGGAGACCGACATCAGCACGTTCGGCGCGTAACCGGGCCCGTAGTGCGGGACGTTGATCTGCTTCCAGCGCTTGCCGTTCCAGTGCAGCAGCAGGGCGTGCTGCTTGCCGCGCGGGGCGGTGCGGCTGTCCCAGTCATAGCCGACGGCCCAGGCGTTGTCCGCGCTGATGGCCGCCACGCCCAGCAGGCTGCCGTTCGCCTTGCCCGTGTAGAAGCCGGGGTCCGGGGTGGGCACGACCGTCCAGGAGCGGCCGTTCCAGTGCTCGGCCAGGGTCTGGGACGGACTGCCGTGATAGCCCACGGCCCAGGCGTCGTCGCGCGAGTCGGCGGACACGGCCATGAGCCAGTTGTCGCCGGACAGGTGCGGCACCGGCAGCTGCGCCCAGGAGCGGCCGTTCCAGCGCTCGATCAGCGGGAAGATCTGGGAGTTGCTCGTCGACGTCTGCTGGTCCCAGGCGCCCGCCGCCCATGTGTCGCAGCCGCAGCGAAGAGCCTGCACGCCGCTGAACTCGGCGTACGTCGTGGGGTTGCCGTACTTGGTGACGGGGGTCGCGGCGGGCACCTGGGTCCAGGCGGTGCCGTCCCAGTGCTCGGCCAGCGGGTAGGCGACCGACGTCATCGTCGACGGGTCGTAGACGCTGTAGAGGCCGACCGCCCAGGCATTGGCCGGTGAGATCGCGGCCACGCCGCTCAGCTTGTCGGCACCGAGCGACCCGCCCGGGTTCGGGCTGTCGGCCCGGGTGAAGGCGGTGCCGTTCCAGTGCGCCAGCAGCGTCAGCTGCTGCAGGCTGCTGTTGTCCAGGCTGCTCGCCACCCAGACGTCGCGGGCGGACGTGGCGGCGATGCTGGGCAGGTCGTCGAGCGGCGCCGGCACGTCCGCGCTGGTGATCAGCGACCACCGGCGGCCGTTCCAGTGCAGGAGGTCGGTGGGGCTGCTCGCGGTCGGGTTCTGCCCGGGGAGCCCGGTCGCCCAGATGTCGCACGGGGAGAGCGCGGCCACGCCGGACAGCTCCACCGCGAACGGAGGATGATGCCCGGTCCAGGCGCGGCAGGCCGTCGTCGCGGCGGTTCCGGCGGCCGGGGCCGCGGTTGCCGCTCCCGCGGCGGGCGCGCCGGCGAGCGCCGCCAGCCCGGCGGCGGCCGCAGTCGTTGCCGCCACTGCCGCGGCGATGATCCCAGCGGGCCCGCACCGCGCCATTGCCGACCTCCTGTCGCCCGGACGTTGCGTATGTAATGACGCGCGGGCGGGGCGTCCGGATGGCTTCAGGGGCCGATCATCTGGCTGATGTTGAACCGGGTGCGCAGCAGCCCGAACTGCTGCATGACGTCGGGGACGCGCTGCAGCCGCGCCGCGTCGATGCCGATCGGGTAGATGTTCAGCGCCATCACCGCCGCGACGATGGGCGGCACCTGCCCGTTCATCGGACCGTTCAGGGTTTCCATGGCCTGCTCGACGGCGGTGCGGCTGGTGTCGGCGATCTGCTGGCCCTGCTCGAGCGCCGTGAGGAACGCCTTCAGCGTGTTGGGGTTCTGCTGCACCCAGGACCTGGTCGCCACGTACCCCTGGATGGGGAAGCTCTGCGTCGCGCCCTGGTTCAGGTCCGCGAGCACCACCGCGCCGTACTTCTGCGCGGCCGCGGTGGCGAACGGCTCCGGCATGGCGGCCGCGGCGATCTTCCCGGCCGCCAGCTCGCCGGCCATCACCGGGAACGGAATCGGCTGTGCCGGGAACTTCACCGCGTTCAGGTTGATGCCGTTCTCGGTGAGGACGGAGGCGGCGAGCAGGTAGTTGATGTTGCCGGGGGCGTTGATCCCCAGCAGGTGGCCTCTCAGCTGGGCCAGGGTTTTGATCTTCGAGTTCGGCAGCGTGTAGATGGCCTGCGAGCCCTGCTGCATGACCGAGCCCTCGGCGATGATCTCCAGCGGCTGGCGGTCTTGCACGTAGTGCTGCACGTAGGAGACGTAATTGCCGCCGGTGATGTCGTAGGCGCCCTTCACCTGCTGGTCGATCACCGTGTCGCTGCTGGTGGCGGGCGTGTAGTTGATCGTCAGGCCCTGCTGCTTGAAAAGCCCCTCGTGCAAGGCGACGAAAAAGCCCGCCGAGTCGACCGCGGGCACGACGGCCACGTTCAGCGTCGTTTTCTCCAGGCCGCTCGCGGCCGACGCGCCGCTTCCGGTCAGGCCGCCGCAGCCCGCGACGGCGAGCAGCACCACGGCTATGACGGGCGCAAGAACGCGCATCCGTGCGTGCATTGGCGCGATTCCCTCCTGTCCCTTCCGGTCCCTTCCGGCTATCCCTTCCGAAGGGAGCTGACAGTGTCCGGAAGCGTAGAGGAGAAGCAATTCGCTTTCTGGATTTCCGGCGCGAAGGTGGCCTATAAGCGATAAAGAGGAATTGCATTCGTAAAGTGATGCGCCCGGCGTAAAGGGACGTAACGGCATAGGCTGCTTAGCATGCTTAACCTGTGAGCAGCTGTGACTAATTGAGGCTTGCGGGAGCGCGTGTTGAGGATTGACCGGTATGCCCGGAACGTCCGGCCGCCCCGCGCGGAGGTCCCTCGGCACCCCCCCGCGCGAGGCCCCTCGGCACCCCCCGGCGCGGGTCGATCGCGCAATCGTCCCGCTCTAGTCCTGTTCTTCGCACATGGGGTTTTACGGGGTGGACCAGCGGGGTCGGCTGATGTCGATGCCGAGGAGGTCGAGAAGCCGGGCTTGGATGCCGGCGGGTTTGGGGATGGTGGCGGGGTTGCCGTCGTGGGCGGGGATCAGGCGCAGGTCGGCCAGTGCGCGGAAGATGGTCCTGCCGGTGGGTTTGGCCGGGGTGGGGCCGTAGCCGGGCAGGCCGGTCAGCATCCCGCCGTGCGGGGCCAGCGCTTGGCGGACCTGCCGTTCGACCAGGCAGAAGATCAGCAGGGCCAGGCAGATCACGGTGATCAGGGCGGTGATGCGCCGGTTGAGTTCCAGGAAGATCGGGGCGACGGCGAGGGGGCCTTTGAATTCGCCGTAGCGGCGTTCGACGACGTGCTGGCCTTTGTAGCGGCGGAAGACCTCGGCAGGGCCGGCCTGGCCGGAGGTCAGGTTGGTCAGCAGGGCGTACCAGCCGTCTGCGGCGGCTTCAGCGTCGATGGCATCCTGGTCGAAGTGCCAGGCCAGCACGGGTTCGCCGGCTGGCCGGCGGTGATAGCGGTGCGCAGGTACGCCTTGACGCGGCGTTTGGCGGCGATCGCCTGGACCCGGGCGGCCACGGCCTCTTCGGTGGGGTGGAACCGGGTCCCGGCGGTGCGCACCAGCTTGTCCAGCTCGGTGGCGGCCTTGGCCAGCTTCAGCGCCCTGGCCTTGGCCTGGCAGGCGGCGTTCGCCGAGGAGTACACCAGGATCCGGCGCAGGTGCACCACCGGATCGCTCTTGCGGGGCCCGCGGATGTCCATCCCGTAGTCCTCGGCCACGCGGTAGGTGCCCCGGGCGGCCGCGGGCTTGCCCGCGTCCCGCGCGGCGACATAGTCCACCTCGGTGCCCGTCCCGGCCGGCAGCGCGGCGAACAGCCCCGCTGGCACCCGCGAGGCGGCCAGCGGCGCGATGAAGGCGACCTGCCCGGCGGCCATCGCCGCCGCGTTGGCCCAGGAGATCAGCTTGGAGTCGCCCACCAGCAGGAACGTGCGCGGCCCGGCGATCTTCTTCAGCGCGGTCATCGCCCCGGTGACCTGGGCCACCTCCCCGGCCCCGCCGTCGTAGGCGTGATGGAAGACCGGGATCCCGCCGTCAGCGGCCACGGCCAGCCCGGCCTGGACCTGCTTCAGATCCGGGCGGCGGTCCTTCGGATGCCCCCACCGCGGCGCCGGGTACTCCTCGTCCGGCTCCGGGTAGGCGCCGTACAGCGAGATCGAGGTCATGTCCCAGTGCAGCCGGGCCACGTCCACCCCGAACTCGCTGATCGCCGCCGCCCCGACCGAGCCGATGACCTCATCCAGATGCGGAGCGATCGCGTCCAGGGCACGGCCGAGCCGGTCATCGTTGAGCAGACGCGGCTCGATGCCATACACCTCGTCCACCGCCATCGCCGCTGCCCACGCCTCCACCTGCACCAGCGGGGCCGGCGCCGTCAGCCGGTTCGCCACCAGCGCCTCAATCACCTCCCCGTGCGAGACCGGCGCCACCTGCCGGACCGGGCACAGCTCATCGACCACCTCCGCGATCCGCAGCCGCCGCCCGAACTGCGCCACCACCGGCAGTGCACCCAGCCGCTTCTCCAGCACCCGGACCACCGCGATCTCCGCCCGTGCCCGGCCCCGCCCGCGGCCAGTCCTCGACATCCCGCCCATGCCCGACGTCAACCACCTGATCGGGTTGTCTCTTCCCCACCTCAGATCACATCGGAACCGATCTGTCACACACGGCCAACGACCGGCCCGCGTCCACAATCGAGTCATCCCGCCAGCACAGACCTCAGCACCTCAACTACACAACACCATGTGCGAAGGACGGGTCTAGTGTGGTCGATTGCGCGATCGGCCTGGCGATTACCTTGGCGGCCAATCTTGCGGCGCGCATTACCCGTCACACAGGCCACATTGGTGGCCTGCTGTTCGGGTGCCGGGGTGCCGGGGTGCCGGGGTGCCGTCCGCTCCGGCTTCAGCCGCTCTCGGGGCCCAGCAGGTCCCAGCGGTTGCCCCAGATGTCGGCGAACACGGCGACACGCCCGTAGGGCTCGGTGCGCGGCTCGGTGAGGAACTCGACGCCGGCGACCGCCAGCCGCTGGTAAACGGCGTCGAAGTCGTCCACCCGCAAGAAGAACCCGACGCGGCCGCCGGCCTGGTTGCCTACCGCGGCGGCCTGGCGGCCGCCGTCCGCGCGGGCGAGCAGGATGCCAGCGCCGGCGCCGGGCGGCCGGACGACGACCCACCGTTTCGGCCGCCCGTCGTTGGTCAGCGACGGCGAGTCCTCGGCCAGGTCGAAGCCGAGGACGCCGGTGAAGAACTCGATGGCCCGGTCGTAGTCGTCCACGACGATCGTGATCTTGTCCAGCCGCACGCGCCAAGCCTAGCGGCGGCGTAAGCGGTCTAACCGGCCGGTCTAACCGGGCGCCGCGGTGCTGAAGACGGGCCAGCCGATCTCCGTGCGCCAGGCGCTCTCGTCCGGCGTGTCGCGCCGGCCGACGAGGTAGTACTCGCGGATAGGGCCGTCCAGGCCCAGGGCGTGGCTGGCCACGTAGCCGGCCAGCGCCCCGTAGGACCGGTCGACGTCCGCGTGAGAGCCAGGGTGCACGATGACCGCCAGCTCGGCGGCCGGCACGACAAACGGGATCACCCGGCCGAGCGGCTCGACCTCGGCCGCGGTGGGCACGAAGATCGTCGCTTCCCCGCGCTCCTCGGTGAACAGTCCGGTGGCGTAGATTCCCCCCGACGGGCCGGACGCGGCGGTGCCGCGGGTTTCGAGCGTCGCGTGCAGCTCGCCGAGCGCGCCCTGGTACCAGGCCAGGAGATCGCCGGTGCCGACGACGGCGGTGATGGCGGCCGCCGCCACGGTCGGCATACGGCGGTGGCTGACCGGCGCGACGGCCGACGGGTCCGCGAGCAGGTCCCGCAGCGACGCCACCGCGCTCCGCGTCCTGGCCAGGTCATGCTCTAGGCGCTCCAGGTGGGCGGAGATGAGCTGGTTACGGGTCCGCGTGTCCGGGGCCAGCAGGACCGCGCGGACCTGCTCGATGGGCATGTCGAGGTCACGGAACCGGCGGATGACCTGCCCCGCGGGGATCTGGTCGGTCGTGTACCGGCGGTACCCGGTGTCCGGGTCGACGTCGGCCGGCGCCAGGAGGCCGACACGGTGATAGTGGCGCAGCGTCTTGATGCTCAGGTGCGTGGCCCGGGAGAAGTCGCCGATGGCCATGGCGGCGGTCACGCGCCCAGTGTGGGCCCTCCCCTCAGGGGAGAGTCAAGCCTCAGGGGAGAGTCAAGGCCGGCGGCCGCTGCCCGCCCGCTCGCGCGCGGGAGCTCAGCCGCCGCGGCTGGTCACGGGCACCCGCTTGCGCCCGGTGAGCGGCACCGCCAGCGGCGTCCGCGCGAGCAGGGCGGTCAGCGGAACGCAGCAGGCGAACACGATCCCCACAGTCAGCAGGCACAGCAGCGGCCAGGGGATCACCTAAGCGAGCCGTCCCCAGTTCAGCCACGCCAGCGCCGTGATGACGATCATCTGAGACATGTAGACGCCGTAGGCGTTGTCCGACCCCGAGCGCACGACCGCCTTCGTGCGCCGGGTCCGCCAGGGCCGCACGAGCGCTACGCCCGCCAGGTAGCCGCAGGTGACCGCGCCGATGTTGAATGGGATGACGCTGGGCTGGAGCGGGTCCACGCCCGAGCCGAGCACGGTGGTGACGTGGTGCAGCGCCAGGAAGTACACGCCTTCCGCGGCGAGCCCGGCGGCCACCGTCAGCGCGACGATCAGCCGGGCGTGCCAGGCACACCCACGCGTGCGCCTGATCGAGATGGAAGGCGACGACGCAGCCGCCGGCCAGGTACAGCAGGTAGCTCAGCGCGTCCTGCTGCGCGTACTTGACCAGCACTGGCGGCAGGAACCGCCAGTGCGTCGCGATCGAGACCGCCAGCTGGGCCGCTGCCACGGCCGCGATGCCCCCTGGTCCGCCGCAGCAGCAGGAGCACCAGCGGGAACACCAGGTAGAACTGCATGATCACGAGCAGGAAGTAGAGCTGGTAGTAACCGGTGTACGCGAGCCTCGCGAGGTTCTCCAGGGCCGCCGCCGGGCTCGCGTAGTGCGATGTCGGCAGCAGGTACAGGAAATAGATCACCGTCCAGCACAGGTACGGGATCCCGACCGAGAGAAACCGGCGCCAGTAGAAGCGGCGCAGCCCTGCCCGGTTCAGGCCGGCGTAGGCGTGGGCCAGCATGCAGGCGGACAGGAAGAAGAATCCCTCCCTCGACACCTGCAGCAGCGTGAGCGCGGCCCCCGCGCCCACGCTGGCGGCGGGCGGCGCGAAATAAAGGACCGCGTGCGTGCTGACGACGCCCGCCTGCTTGACCGGGCGCATGGCGTCGACCTGATCGAGTCGGCGGCCCGGCATCAGCGCGGGCCGGGCAGCTCGGAGACCATGAAGACCATGACGGGCAGGGTGTGGCCGGTTAGTGAAATAACAGTGAAATTTGAGTACCTGTCAGGGACCTGTCGGGAGATTCTGAGGGAAATCAGCGTTTACGTCGAAGTACTTGCGCGGGAGTGTGTTCCCTCCCCTCGGGGGGCGGGAGTGTGTTCCCTCCCCTCGGGGGAGAGTCGGGGTCGCCGACGGCTGTTGACTCTCCCGCCGCGGCACCGGCGAGGGTGGATCCAGCCGGACCGCACCGGCCCGGCCCGACCTGAGGAGGACTCAGCAGTGAGCACCGAACTGCCGGGTACCGAGCTGCCCGCCGTCGTCGCCGAGCACATCGCCGCGGTGAACGCCTTCGACACCGAGCGGATCGTCGCCACGTTCGCCCCCGGCGCCTACGTGAACGACAACCGCCGCGAGATCCGGGGCACCGACGCCATCAGGACCTTCGTGGCCAGGGAGTTCGTCGGCGACCACGTCACGATGGATGTCCGCGACGTCATCGACCACTACGGCGACATCATCGTGCGAGCCCGCTACGACGGCACCTACGACAAGACGAACCTGCCGGACGAGCTGATCATGACCAGCTACTTCAGCATCAGGGACGGCAAGATCGTCAGCCTGACCGTGATCAACAACCAGCCGTCCTCCTACTGACCTGCGCCGCCGCCGAGGCGTAGGCTGTCCGGTAGCCGGTCCCTGGGGGGGAGACCGATGAGCGGGGGCGCGAAGCGATGCCGCCGGACTGCCCGACGGGCAGGAGCCGGCGATGAAGGCCGCGCGGACGGCCGTCTTCTCGGGCGTCGCGTTCGCCGTCCTGTTCACCGTCGGCCTGGTCCTGATCAACCGGATCCCGCGGCTGGGCTCGCCGGACAGCACCTACACCGCCTTCTACACGACCGGCTCGGGCACGGTGCTGGTGACGGTCGGCCTGTACCTGGTGCCATTCGCCGGCATCGCCTACCTGTGGTTCATGATGGCGTTCCGGGCGCTGCCGGGCCGCCCGGCCGGCCTGACCCAGGGACTTCAGCTGGCCTCGGGAGTGACCTTCCTCTGCATGCTGTTCGCGGGGACCGCGGCCACCGGCGCGGTGGCGCTCCTGCTGCACTTCGCGGACGTCCCGGTGCCGCCGGCCAGCGACAGCCGGGTGCTGACGAGTGTCGGCTACGGGCTGGTGTTCGTCTACGGCGTCCGGGTGGCCGGCATGTTCACGATCACCACCACGACGCTCGCCAGGAAAGCCGGCCTGATGCCCGGCTGGCTCGCGGCCCTCAGCTACCTGATGGCCGCCTTCCTGCTCGTCACGACCACCACGCAGCCGGCCGCGCTGCTGGTGTACCCGGCCTGGGTGCTGCTGCTGAGCCTCGCCCTGCTCCGGGGCGCCCGCGCACACATTACGGGAGGGGATTCCATGACCACGTCACCTAGCGACCGAGAGCCCGGCGGCGTCCCGGCGCAGGCCATCCCCGGGCCGCGGCCGCGGCCGGTGGTCGGCAACGCCCTGGACATCGACAGGAAGCACGCCGTCGAGGCGGCGATCAAGCTCGCCAGGGAGTACGGGCCGATCTACCGCCTGGTGGTGCCCGGCGGCGGGCCGCGGTACGTGGTGTCCGGGGCGGACCTGGTCGAGGAGGTGTGCGACGAGCGGCGGTTCGACAAGCTGGTCACCGGCGGCCTGTCGGCGGTGCGCCGGGACCCGGTCAGCACGGGCCTGTTCACCGCCGACACCGACAACCCGCTGTGGCTGCGGGCGCACAACATCCTGCTGCCGAACTTCAGCCAGCAGGCGATGCTGGACTACCACCCGATGATGCTGGACGTGGCCGAGCAGCTGATGCTCAAGTGGCAGCGGCTCAACGGCGACGACGAGGTCGACGTCGCCGGGGACATGACCCGCCTGACGCTGGACACGATCGCCCTGTGCGGCTTCGGCTACCGGTTCAACTCCTTCTACCGCGATACGCCGCACCCGTTCGTCGCGGCCATGGTCCGCACGCTGGAGGAGTCGCAGACCCGCTCCCGGGCGCTGAGCATCCAGACCAGGTTCCGGTTCCGCGCCGCCCGGCAGCTCGCGGCCGACCAGGCGTTCATGGACCAGATGGTCGACGAGATCATCGCCGAGCGCAGGAAGACGGGCAACACCGAAGGCAAGCGGGACCTGCTGAGCTGCATGCTCGACGGCGTCGACAAGCAGTCGGGCGAGCGCCTGCCGGACGCGAACATCCGCGCGCAGTGCATCACGTTCCTCGTCGCCGGCCACGAGACCACCAGCGGGCTGCTGTCCTTCGCCGTCTACTACCTGCTCAAGCACCCGGAGGTGCTGGCGCGGGCGCAGGCCGAGGCCGACAGCGTGCTCGGCACGGATACCGGCGTCCTGCCGTCCTACGCGCAGGTCAGGAAGCTGGCCTACACCGCGCAGATCCTGGAGGAGTCGCTGCGCTTGTGGCCGACGGCGCCGGGCTTCACCCGGTACCCGTTCGAGGACACGGTGATCGGCGGCAAGTACCACCTCCCCAAGGGCGCCGCCGTGCTCGTGCTGACCCCGATGCTGCACCGGGACCAGGCGATCTGGGGACCCGACGCGGAGGAGTTCAACCCCGGCCACTTCGCCCCCGGGCGCCGGGCGGCGCTGCCGCCGAACGCCTACAAGCCCTTCGGGTCGGGCCAGCGGGCCTGCATCGGGCGCCAGTTCGCCATGCAGGAGGCCACGCTGGTGCTGGGCATGCTGCTGCAGCGCTTCGATCTCATCGACGACCGCGGCTACGAGCTGGCGGTCAAGGAAACCCTGACGATCAAACCGGACGGCCTGCGGATCAAGGTCCGGCCCCGGTCCGGCCGCACGGCCGGCGCGGCGGCCGGCCTGGCAGCCGGGCCGGCGGCCGGCACGGGCGCCCGGGCGGCCGGGGAAGCCCAGGCCGAAACGGCGCCGCTGGAGCCCCGGCCGGACGCCCACAACACCCCGCTGCTCGTCCTGTTCGGCTCCAACCTGGGCACCGCGGAGGGCATCGCCACCCGCCTGGCCAGGGAGGGCGCCGAACGCGGCTTCGCCGTGACCCTGGGCCCGCTCGACGACTACGCGCGCGCCCTCCCGCGCGACGGCGCCGCCGTGATCGTGACCGCCTCCTACAACGGCAACCCGCCCGACAACGCGGCGGGCTTCTGCGCGTGGCTGGCGGATCCGGCCACGCCGCCGGACGCCGCCGGCGGCCTCGCGTACACCGTCTTCGGCTGCGGCAACACCGACTGGTCGGCGACCTACCAGGCCATACCGAAGCTGATCGACGCACGGTTGGAAGCCCTCGGCGCCGCCCGCGTCTACGGGCGCGGCGAAGGCAACGCGGCGGCCGACTTCGACAGCCAGTACGCCGACTGGCGCGGCGGCCTGTGGACGGCGCTGGCCGCGGGCCTGTCGCTGCCCGGTGACGCGGTCGCGCGGGAAACCGGCGGCCCCCGGCTGACGATCTCCCTCACCAACCGGCAGACGGCCAACCCGGTGGTGCGCTCCTACCAGGCGCAGGCGGCGCTGGTCGAGGTGAACAGGGAACTGCAGAACGCGGACGGCGCCCGGTCCACCCGGCACATCGAGATCGCGCTGCCCGCCGGCATGAGCTACGGCACCGGCGACCATCTCGGTGTCCTGCCGCGCAACGACGCCGCCCTGATCCAGCGTGTCATGCGCCGCTTCAAGCTCGACGCCGGCATGTACGCGGTCATCACCGCCGGCGGCGGGACGCCGACCCACCTGCCCGCGGGCGAGCCGGCGCCGCTGCTCGGCATCCTGGCCTGCTGCGTCGAGCTCCAGGATGTCGCGGCGCGGGAGGATATCGCTGATGGCCCGCTACACCGCCGACCCCGCGCGAAAGCGGCAGCTCGAGACCCTGGCGGCGGCCGGCGACGGGTACCGGGACCAGGTCCTGGCCGGGCACCGGTCGCTGATCGACCTGCTGGAGGCCTACCCCGACTGCGAAATGCCGTTCGAGGTCTACCTCGACCGGCTGCCGCCGCTGCGTCCCCGGTACTACTCGATCTCCTCCTCCGCCCGGACCTCGCCTGGGACCTGCAGCATCACGGTGGGGGTCGTCCAGGGCCAGGCACGGTCGGGAGACGGGCTGTTCACCGGGGTCTGCTCCGGCTACCTGAACCGTAACCCCGAACGCAGCACGGTCTTCGCCTTCGTCCGCAAGCCCGGCATCTCGTTCCGGCCCCCGGAGAACCCGCACGTGCCGATGATCATGGTCGGGTGCGGCACGGGGCTGGCGCCGTTCCGCGGCTTCATCGCCGAACGGGCGGATCTGAAGGGCAGCGGCGTGCCGGTCGGCGAGTCTCTGCTGTTCTTCGGTTTCCGCAACCCGGACGAGGACTACCTCTACGAGGACGAACTGCGCGGATTCGAGGAGAGCGGCGTCGTCCGCGTGCACGCCGTCCCCTCCCGGTTGCCCGGCCAGCCGAAGACCTACGTGCAGGACCGCATCCTGGAACACAGCGCCGAGATCTGGCGGCTGATGGCCGCCGGCGCGGTGATCTACGTCTGCGGGAACGCGAACACGATGGCGCCCGCCGTCCGCCGCGCGTTCACGGACGTGTTCCGCGAGCAGACCGGCACGCCCGCGGCCGAGGCCGGGGCATGGCTCGCGGGCCTGCGCGCGCAGCAGCGCTATCTCGAGGACATCTGGGGCGGATCGGCCGTCCCCGCCGGCCCGGCGCTTACAGGGCGAGGACCCGCCGCGCGAGCCAGGCGACCGCCGCGGGTGCCTCGCTGAGAACCGAGATATGCCCCTCGCCCGGCCGCAGCCAGAGCTCGGCGTCCGGAATGCGGCGCGCCAGCCATTCGGCGTGCCAGCCATTCGGCGTGCCAGCCCGGTCCCATCCGGTCCGCGGCGCCGTGCACGAGAAGGACCGGCACGGCGATGTCACCGGGGTCGAACCCCCATGGCCGCGTGTAGGCGAGGTCGTCATCGATCATGCCGGACAGCCCCTGCTCGATGGCCTGCCCGGCCACCCGCCAGCCAGGCCGCCGGCGTACATGCCCGCGAACCAGTCACGGTCGTCTCCGGCCGGGTACGGGGCCATGCCCGACACGGAGACGGCGGCGAGCACCCGGCCGCCGAGCAGGGCGGCGCAGGCGAGGGCGTGCGGGCCGCCGCCCGAATGGCCCATCACCGCGAACTCCCCGATGCCCAGGGCGCCGGCGATCGCCGCCACATCGGCGGCCGCCGAGGCGACGTCCCGGCCGGGCACGGGAAAGGAACCGCCGTACGCGGGCCGGTCGTGCGACACCCAGCGCAGGCCGTGCCGCGCGGCGGCGGCGAACAGGGGCTGCGGCGGCGCCCCCGTATTCGGCAGTCCTCTCCGTCCGTGGCGTCTTGACAATCATTATCCCGAATGGAAGCTCCTGACTCCGGTCCCTCAGATCCCTCCCCGGATCGCGGCGTAAGCCAGGGGGAGGAAGACGATCAGCGCGCAGACACCGAAGTTCACCGCCTTGTAGCTGAGGAATACCGCCGCGAACTCCCGCAGCATCGCGCTCGGCCAGTAGTAGCCGGCCGTGGGAGCCCCGGTCACCTGGCCGTTCACGCCGACGCGGCGCGCGATGATGGCGGCGCGGAACACGTGATAGCTGCTGGTCACGATCACGCACCGGGACCCGGGCCGGTCGCGGTCCATGATCGCCTTGCTGAACAGCAAGTTCTCCTCGGTGGTCCGGGACTGGTCCTCGAGCGTGATCCGGCTGGCGGGGAACCCGCGCTCGGTCAGGTACCGGGCCATCGCCGCCGCCTCGGACACCCGCTCGTCGCTCCCCTTGCCGCCGGAGACGATCAGCACCGGATCGGCCGCGCCGTGCGCCGCCATGCTCTCGTATACCGCGCGGCCCCGGTCAAGCCTGCTGGCCAGCAGCGGCGGCACCCGGCCGCCGTCCTTCAGCCCCGAGCCGAGCACGACGACGAAGGCGGCGCCCCGCCCGGTGGCCATCCGGCCGTAGAGCGCTGCGTAGAGCACGTACGAGACGAACAGGAACGACACATAGCCGAACAGCAGCGTGGTGACGGCGGAGAACAGGCTGAGCTTGTCAGAACCGGCGCGATCGGCGGCCAGGTCCAGGCCGATCACGGTGATGATGGCCAGGCCCGCCAGCAGCGAGAGCAGGGTGGCCGGGCGCACGCCTTCCCGGCGCGCCACCGTGAACCCGTTGAAGAGCAGGTACGCGGCCGCCGCGAACGGGCCGAGCGCGACTGCCGCGGCCAGGACCAGCAGCAGCAGCCTGGCGGAGCGCTCGGGCGAGTCGGCCAGGCGCTCGGCGAGCCCGAGCGCGCCCAGCGCCAGCCCCAGGCCCAGGAACACGGCGTTGCTGAAGCCGCGGCTATCGCGGATCACGCCGACGACGAACAGGACAAGGGCCGCCACGGCCAGCTCGAGAGCGAACACGTCCCGAGGATACGAAGCGGGGACCGCGATACCCGGCCGTCGCCGGGCGACTCGCGGCTACGGTCTCACATCTTGCGCATATCCCAGTAGCGGCGCATGTCGTCCTTCCCCACCCACAGGGCACAGCAGACCGCTATCAGAACTCCAGCGCACGCCAGCATGAACAGCTTCTTCACGTTCGCACCTCCCACACGGGGACCAGCACATGCCATTCATGTCCAGACTGCCCGGCGCGGAAACAGCGAACCGCTTATCCGACGATAACCCGGACAAGCTCACCAGTCGCGGCGCTGATCTCGGCTACCCAGCCCCGGTAGCCGTAGAAGCTGGAGCCCGTTACCCAGACGCCGCCCCCGGCCGCGGCGATCGCGCCGCCCGGAACGCTCGCCCGGAACGGCGGACCCCCGATATCCCTGACCAGCCGGCCGGTCGCGCCGCTGATCTCGGCGACCGAGCCGTCGGGGCGGATGCCGTCCACCGCTTTCACCCCGAGGTTCGTCACCAGCCAGGCGCCGGCCCGGTCCGCGGCGATCGCGAACGGCACGTTGGGCAGCGACGGGATCACCCGGATCAGCGCGCCGGTGACGGCGCTGATCTCGGTGACCGAATCGCTGTTGACGTCGGTGATCCAGACGCGGCCGCCGGTGACGGCGATCGCGTCCGGGCCGTTCAGCCGATAGCGGGGGGACGTGATGACCCGGATCAGCGCGCCCGTGGCGGCGCTGATCTCGGTGACCGAGTCGTTGTTTCCGCCCGGTACCCAGACATGGTTGCCCGCCACGGCGATGGCGGCCGAGTAGACGGTGGTGTCGAGCCGGTATCGCGGGGCGGAGATGACCCGGACCAGCGCGCCGGTCGCGGCGCTGACCTCGGTGACGGAATTGGCGCCGGAGTTGGCGACCCACACGTCCGCGCCGTCGGTGGCGATGGCCCCGGGATCGGCGAACTGATACTCCGGGCCCGCGACCACCCGGATCAGCGCGCCGGTCGCGGCGTTGATCTCCGTCAGCGCGTCGCCGTTCCCGTCGGCCACCCACAGGGTGTTCCCGTCGGCCGCGAGGGCTTGGGGATCGGCGAGCGCGTACCGCGGGCCCGCGATCACGCGGATGAGCGCCCCGGTGGCGGCGTCGATCTCGCTGAGCCAGCCGCCGCCGCCCGTTTCGTACAGCGAGTTGGCGACCCAGACACGGTTCCCCGCTACCACGATGGCGCCGGGATCGGCGAGCGCGCGGAACGGGACCCTGACCGTGCGGACAGTTCGGCGGGCTATCACGCGGACCCTGATATGACCGGCCCTGATGCCGCCAGCGCCCGCGGCCTGGGCGGCAGCCGGGCTCGCGCCCGGCATGCGCACGGCCGTGCTGGTCCCCGCGGCCCTGGCGGGCCCGGTCCCCGCGACACACGCCGACAGGGACACGGTGAGGACGGCGGCGCACGCGCCCGCGAGGGCGGGTCCGGCCTTCCGCAGCTTCCTCATCGCCCACCTTGCCTTATGGTCGCGTCACTAACTTGGACGCACCACGGCGGGCAGATAGTTTCCTCAACGGCGGAAAAGCTTCCTAGCTGCCGTGACAGGCAGCTGTCACATGGTCCGCATCCGGTAAAAGCGGCGGATATCGTCCTTGCCGGCCAGCAGCGCGGCACCCACAACCGTAACCGCTCCCGCGCACGCCACCTTATACCACTTCTTCTTCACTTCCACGCACCTCCTCGCACAGGGATCACCTGAACACGCCCATCATGTCCGGCCTGCCGGGCGGGCAGGAGGGACCATCGTCGCCGCGCGGCCGCCAAAGGTCCGCCATGCCGTGCCGCCAGGGCTTCCGAGATCGCGCACCGCTCCCGGAAGCCCGCCAGACCGCTCTCGCCTGCATCTCTCGCCCGCATCCGGCGCGGGTCGATTGCGCAATCGACCCGTAGGCTCCGCCGCTAGAAGCCTGATAACAGCAAGAAGCGGGGGTAGGCTCGGGCTATGAGCGGTCCTCGGTCTGCGGCTCGTGACCGGGCTGCGCGGCTGCCTCCCGCGCCCGGTGTGTACCGGTTCAGGGATGCCGCCGGACACGTGCTCTACCTGGGGCGGGCGGTCAGCCTGCGCCGCCGTGTGGCCTCGTACTGGGGCGACCTCGGTGATCGGGCCCATCTGTCGCCGATGGTGGCGCGCATCGCCAGCGTGGAGGCTGTTGTCTGCGATTCCGCCCACGAGGCGGCCTGGCTGGAACGCAACCTGCTCCGGGCGTGCCTGCCGCCGTGGAACCGCAGCCGCAGCGGTGGCCAGGAGGCGGAGGTCTGGATACGGCTGAGCGACTCCGCGCGCACGCCCGGCGTGGCGGTCGTGTACCGGCTATCGCCGGGCGCGCGGCATTTCGGCCCTTACCTCGGCGGGCGGAAGGCGCGACTCGCCGTCTCCGGCTTGCGGCGGGCGTTCCCGCTGGCATATGCGGGGAGTGGCCTGGACGGCACGCGGCATGAGATGGCTCGCGTGCTCGGTGTGTCGGCCACCGAGCGTTCCGCGCTAGTCCGGACGATGGCGGCGGTGCTCGACGGTGATCCCGGCGCGGTCGCGTCGCTGCGCGCCTGCCTGAGCGCGCGCCGCGACGCGGCGGCGTGCGCTCAGGCCTTCGAGTTCGCGGCCCGGCTGCAGGAGGAGATCGAGGCCCTGGACTGGGTCACCGCCGAGCAGAAGGTCACCCGGGCCGCGCTGGCCGACTTCGACGTGTACGGCTGGGCGGAAGGGACCCTGATCCGCTTCGCGGTCCGCGGCGGTCGGCTGACCGACTGGACCCAGCGCTCCTGTGACGCGGTCGCCGCCGGGCGTCACCTCAGCGAGACGCCGCCCGGCTGGGCGCGATTCGCCCAGCGCAACGCCGAACTCGCGGCCCAGCTTCGGCCATTTTGATAACAGCAAGAGGCGGAGGATAAAAGCACCGCGTAAAGGTCACCGCGCAACTGACCACCACAAACCTCGTCAGCCGCAGGGAGCGGGGCCGTCCTTCGGGTCCGGCACCATCAGCTGCTGCCCGGACTTGATCGTCGTGGCCGTGCCGAGGCCGTTCAGCTCTTGCAGCATCGTTACGCTGGTCCGGTAGCGGCAGGCAAGAAAGCTCAGGGTGTCGCCCGGCTCGACCGTGATGTCAGTGCACGGCGTGCCGCTGTCGAGCAGCGGGCAGACGGCGGTCTTTCCCGGTAGCAGGACCGGGAACAGGGACGAGATGGGATCGGGCGTGAAGCCGGGGAACGGCGGCAGGCTCGGCGTCAGGTGGCTGGGCAGCATCTCGGTGGGCAGTATCCCGGCCGGCGGCTGGTAGAACGGGGTGGGCTCAACCGTGACCGGGAGCTGGGGACCGGGCGGATGGCTCCTGGAGACCGCGCCCACGATGGTGGCCGTGAGGAGCGCCGTGACCGCGACGCCGCGGATGACCGGCTGCAGCCGGTCTCGCTGGGGGTCAAGGGCCGGATGGATGACCACCGTGCTGCCGGGCGGCGGGGCCCCGGAGCGGGGCCGCGGCCGACGGCCCGCTCCGGTCAGCGCGGGCCAGCCGCACCGGCGCGTCCGGGTCTACCCCCAGTGATCTCAGGCGGAGGCTGATGAAGTCCGCGTTCGCGGCGCTCGGCCCGGCGACGAAGCTGTCCACCAGGTCCCTGATCTGCTCGGTGTCGGCCTCGTCGGCCTGATCGACGGCCGCCAGCCGGAGCGGGTCCGCGCCGGCGCGCCAGGTGACCTGCCAGCGCACGCGCCCGGCGGCCACCAGTACGCAGCTGAGCAGCGCCAGCAGCGGCGCGGCCGCGGCCATATCGCCGCGGCGGGTCTGCGCGAGGTCGAGCACGTGTCCCAGCGCCGGCGCCGCGGCGGGCGGGGGCTCGCTGCCCCCGCCGGCGCCAACCGGGCCGGCCGCCGTGGCGGCGCGCAGCAGGCCGTCGGCCGCCTGCGCCGCGCGAGCCTGCCCCAGGCGGTTGACGCACTCGTCCCACGGCAGGGACTCCAGCCCGGCGGTACCGGACATCGCCTCGGTCAGCTGGGGGATCCACGGCCGGTCGGGCAGCGCCGGGAGCAGGGCCGCCGCGGGGCGACCCGCGGCGGCGGCCGCGGGAGCGCCGTCCTGGCCCGCGGCGCCGCTCAGCCTGGCAAGGCGGTCCGCCAGGCAGGGGTGGGAATCCAGCGGCGCCGCCGGCTGCTCGGCCGGGGACGCCGCCCAGTCCCGCAGGGCCGCCCGGTAATCGGGGTCCGCGAGCATCCGGCCGAACGCGTTGAACGGATCATCGGGAACGCACCGGACACCACGCATGGGCCGCAGGAACCGGTCCTGGAAGTCGCTCCAGGCGGCCGACAGCGCGTAGACGCGGCGCAGCGCGCTGGCGAGCTCGGCGCCGCCGACGACCTGTGCCGCTATCCGGTCGGCCTCGTATTCCTGGCCGCGGCGGACGAAGAAGAACAGCCGGTTGTACAGCCACGCGTAACCGGTGAATATCCGGTAGTCCAGCGCGGCGTACTCCTTCTGGATCGCCCACATGACTTTCCGGACGCCTCTCGGCGCCGCGTCCGCGGCCTCCGCCTGGAGCATTCTCAGCACCGCGCAGACGGCGGCCAGCGAAACCGCGCCGCGATGGACTACGGCCCCGAACCGCGAGTGGCCGCCGGCGTAATGGCCGATCTCATGGCCGAGTATCGCGTTGAGCTCCGACGCGGACATACCCATGAGGATGGGCAGGCCGAGGTACAGGCGGCGGGTGGCATGGCCGAATCCGAATATCCGCGGGTTCTCGCTGACCGCCGCGTTGGCTTCCGTCACCAGCCGCAGCTCCGCCGGGACCGGGGCGCGGCTGCTGGCGGCGATGTCCGTGATCATGGCGCCCAGTTCCGGCGCGTCGTCGGCCGGAACCCGCACCGACGGCCACGGCTCGGCGGTCTTCCGGCTGGCCGCGACGACGGCGATGCCGATCGCCAGCACGTTGGCGGCCGAGATCACCGCGAGCGGCCCGACCACGACGGGCAGCGCGATAAACGAGGTCGGCCACAGCAGGCCGAGCAGGATGGGGGCGGCCGCGATGCCGACGTTGAGCGCTATGACGGCGAGGGCGAGGACATAAGCGCCGGCAAGCAGGCCAAGTGCGAGGAGGGCGCGCAGCCGGTTCATCAGCTAACGGCCCGGCCGCTTCCGCAGCCTCCCCAGGACCCTGCCCGCCCGCCGCCCGGGAACGGCGGGGTTCGCGAGCGACTCGATCCGCGTCCGCGCGTCCGCCAGCGCCGCAGGCTCGGCCTCGATCGCCGCGTGCAGCCAGCGCGCCGTCCGCGCCAGCGCGGCGGGCAGCGCGTCCTCCTCAGGGATCGCCCACTGCGCGGCGGGCCGCGGCGCGGGCACCAGCGGCTCCCGGGAGCCCCGGACAGGCGCCGCCATGCCGAGCTTCTTGGTCAGCATCGCCTGGCCGCGCAGGATCCGGTTGGCGATCGTCGCCCGCGGCACGCCGAATACCTCCGCGATGTCCTGTTGCGGCCAGCCGAGCACCCGGCAGAGCACGAGTGCCGCGCGCACGTTCAGCGGCAGTGTCGCCAGCGCGCTCAGCACTTCCCGCGCCTCGGCCGTTTCCTCGGGCGCGGACGTCGGCGGCACCGTGACCTCCAGCCACAGTTGCTCCCGGCGCCGCGGGCGCGCGTTCTTCCACAGTTGCCTGACCGCGACCTTGGTCACCCACGCCTCCGGCGAGTCGTAGCCGCCGACGTCATCCCACTTGCGGAGCGCTTTGGCGTACGCGTCCTGCACGGCGTCCTCGGCGTCGATCCGGTCGCCGGAAGCCATGATCACCGAGGACAGGATCCGCGCGTACGTTCCGGCGTAGAACTCCTCGTAGTCACGCGAGCTCATTGCGCTCCTTCTCCGCGATCGTGATCGCGAGCACCGTGCCGTCCGCGCGCCGTTCGACCACCAGCGCCCCTGGCCCGGCGACGCGGGCCAGCGCCGCCAGCGCCAGGCCGTGCACAAAATCCTGCACCATTTCCGCGCAGGATGCGACAGCCCGCCATACCAGCCTGACCGCCGCGGCCACCACAAGAACGAACACGGAATCGTTCGTTCGTCACGGGGTTCACCTCATTCGCCCTCGGACTTAACCGGCGGCGCCTTTCCGCGGGCGCCTCACCTTAAAGAGCCCGCGGCGCGGGGAAATGTTTGGTGCCCGGCGCGGCTACGTTCTCAGGTAGGCGCGGAGCACGCCGGGGTCGGGGTCGATACCCAGCCCGGGGCCCTGCGGTACCGCGATGCGGCCGTGCTCCGGGGTGAGTGCGTCCCCGTAGATGTGCGCCTCGAGGCCGGAGTAGCGCCATTCGATCATCGCGCCGGATGCCCCCAGGGCGGCCGTCGCGTGGATCGCCGCCAGCAGGCCGGGGCCGTGGTAGAAGGTATGCGGCATCACGGTGACGTTGCGGACCGCCGCGACCGGGAACACCTTGCACAGCTCGGTGACGCCGCCCATCTTGGCGGGGCTGGGCTGGATGAAGTCCACGGCCCCGGCGCCCATGAGGCGGTCGAAGTCCGCGAGCGTCGGCACGTTCTCGCCCGCGGCGACCGGGATGCCGCACGTCCCGCGCAGCCACGCGAGGCCGTCGTAGTTTTCCGGCGGCCAGACCGGCTCCTCCAGCCACTTCAGGCCGGTGTCCCGCAGTTCCGCCGCTATCTCCCGGGCCTGGTTCACCGTCCAGGCGCAGTTCACGTCGAGCATCAGCGCCACGTCGGGCCCGGTCTCCGCGCGGGCGGCGCGGACCGCGGGGACCTGGTTTTCGTGCAGCTTGACGCTCCGGAATCCGGCGTCGAGCGCCTGCCGGACGCCGGCGCGGACAAGCGCAGGGTCGGCGTAGGGGTCCAGGCTCGCGTAGCAGTCCAGCTCGGCGGCGCCGCCGCCCAGCAGGCGGTGCAGCGGCAGGCCGGCGGCCTTGCCCGCGATATCCCACAACGCGATGTCCACCGCGGACAAGGCGTGCGTCACGGGACCGCCCCGCCCGAACACCTGCAGTTTCTCCTGGACCGCGCGCATGAGCGGGACGATGCGGGCGGCGTCCTGCCCGACGCACAGCGGCGCGAGCAGCTCGCTGACCGCCCGCCCCGTCACCGGGACCGCCTCGAACCCGAAGGCCTCGCCCCAGCCGGTCAGCCCCTGGTCGGTCGTCACCCGGACGAGCAGCGAGTCCACCGCCGGCCTGGCCTGCGACGTGAACGGAATGCGCAGCGGAAACGTCTCGATCCCGGCGATGATCATCCCTGGCTCCGAGCCTCCATTCCAGCAGCTGCCATCACACTAGTATCGGTGGCCGTGACCGCGATCTCCTCCCGCCTGTCCGCGCAGGCGGGAGGCCGGGCGTCCAGAACCTGACACTTTCGCCCAATAAGGCCCTTCACAGCTCAGGTAATCGCTGTAAGGATGGGCCTATATCACGCTCTGTCCGCGAAAAGGTGATCTTGGTGACGAACAGCCCGGAACCGCTGACCACCGCGGACGCGATCGACCGCGCGCGAGCGCTCGTGCCGGTGCTCGCTGACCGGGCGGCGAAGACCGAGGCGCTGCGCCGGCTCCCCGATGAGACGTTCGCCGACCTCCTGGAGTCCGGGCTGCTGGGCATCAGCCAGCCGCGGTCTTTCGGCGGCTCGGAACTGAGCCTGACCGACGCTTTCGACGTCATCAACCTGATCTCCCAGGGATGCGGTTCCGCCGGCTGGACGTACGCGCTGCTCGCCGCCCACGGCTGGTTCCTGGCCCAGTTCCCCGGGCAGGCGCAGCGGGACGTCTGGGACGCGAACCCCAGCGCGGTCCTGAGCACGTCCTTCTCCGGCGGCCCTGGCCCGGAGATCGCCGACGGCGGGCTGCGCATCACCGAGGGCAGGTGGCGGTTCTCCACGGGGGTGCACCACGCCAACTGGGTCGCCCTGCTCGCCCCGGTACCCCAGGAGGGCACGGCGCCCGACGCGCGGTTCCTGCTGATGCCGAGGAGCGAGATCCAGATCATCGAGGACTGGCGCTCGGCGGGGCTGGCCGGCTCGGGAAGCTGCAGCATCGCCGTCAGAGACGTCTTCGTGCCGCACTACCGGACCCTGCGGATGCGGGACCTGCTCAACGCCACGGCCCCCGGCCGGGCGGTGAACCCCGGGCCGCTGTACCAGTTCCCGCTCGTCGGCTGCTGGCATGTCTTCCTGTCCGCCCCCGCGACCGGCATCGCGCGCGCGGCGATGGACGCCTGGATCGCCCGGACGAAGAGCCGCGTCCACCCCTTCACGCGAGCCTCCGTCGCCGCGGACCCGGTCGGCCTAGTCCGGCTCGGCGCCGCCGCCGCCAGGATCGAGGCCGCCGAGACGCTGATCCGGCGCGCCAGCGAGAGCGTCACCACGGAAATTCTCGCCGCCGGCGCCGTGTCGGACGAGACCCGGGTGCGCGGGAGGCGCGATCACGCGTTCGCGATCAGGCTGTGCGTGGAGGCGGTCGAGGACCTTTTCCTCGCCGCCGGGGCCAGCTCGCTCGACGAGAACTCGCCGATCCAGCGGCACTGGCGGGACGTGCACGCGGTGGCGCAGCACGTCGCGAACAACTTCGACTCGAACCTCGGCGCGTGGGGGGAGCGGGCCCTCGGGCTCGGCGACGGCCTGCGGTTCGGCTAACGTGTACCCGCCGGACTCCCTGGTCAGCCTGCCCGGTGAGCAGGCCCGCGTCCGCCGCCTCGGTAAGCTCGCCCAGCACGGTGAAATCGCGAACCACGACGCGCACGCTGGCCTGCCCGAGCCAGTGCGCGACCCGCTCGTCCCGCACCATACTGATCGCGCGATCGGCCACCTTTTGCCCGGCCCGAATTGGCTCAGGCCGATTGCGCAATCGGCCCGCTCTAATGTGGCCGATTGCGCAATCGGCCCGCCGCAGGTCCGACCCTGGCCGCTGAGAACGCTGCGGCGGCAGCGGCCGCTGCCGCGAGGGCCAGGGCCAGCACGGGCCGCCCCGCGGCGGCAGCGGCCAGGACCGCGCCGGCGGCGGCGCCGCCGTTCATCACCGAGTTCAGCCACCCCTGCGCTTCGGTGCCGCCATCGGCCGCCGCGCTCGAGGCCAGGCTGAACAGGGTGGCCAGGACCGGGCCGAGGCACAGCCCAGCCAGCGGGGCGGCGACGGCGAGCAGCGGAGCGTACCAGCCGGACGCGGTCAGCACCGCGAGGCCGAGGGTGTAGCAGGCCAGCAGCCGAGGCAGGCGGCGTGACGTATCCGCGGCGGGGCGCCGGGCGCCGGGCAGCAGGCTGCCGATGATGCTGCCGGCCGAGACCTCGGCAAGCAGCGGGCCCGCCGCCCACAGCGCGTGGTGATGCCGCACATAGGCGGTCAGCGCCACCTCGGTCGCGCTGAGCGCGATGTTGACCAGGGCACCGGTGACGAGCAGGCGCCGGAGGGCGGCGGAGTGCAGCGGCCCCAGGACCGGACGCCGTGCCCGCACCCGGTGGCGTTCGGTGACGGCGGCGGGCGGGCGCGAGCGTGAGCCGATGATGACGACGGCCGCGCCGGTCAGGACGATCAGCAGGCCGGCGGCCGCGGCCGGGGTGAGCGCGGCCGCCAGCGAGCTGGCCAGCACGGGGCCGGTGAGATAGGCGAGATCGAATACGGCGGCATCCAGGGCGAACGCGGTCTGCCGCAGCCCGGCGCCCGCGTGCGCCGACCACAGGCTGCGCATCCCCGGGCTGAGCGGCGGGACGGCGAGCCCGGCCGCGGCGGCGGCCGTGATGAGCAGCCCGGCCGGCGCGCCGGCCAGCGACCCGGCCGTCAGGCACAGCAGCGCCAGGGCGTACCCGGCGCCGCATGCGGCGCAGACCCGGCCCAGCCCGTACCGGTCCGCCAGGCGGCCGCGCAGCGGACCCGTCACGGCCTGACCGAGCGTGTAGCAGGCCACGACAAGCCCCGCGATGGTCATCGAACGCATGAAAGGCGGCGACCAGCAGCAGCGTGATGCTGACCATGCCCTGCGGCAGCCGCGCACAGATATCGGCCACCGCCAGCCCGCGCAGCACGGGCTCGGCGAGCAGCCGCCGGTACGAACCGGCGTCCGCCGGGATCGCGGTCATCGGATCCCGGTTCGGCGCACGGTATGAGATTTTATCGATGACCGGCGAAAGGAGCGAAGTCATGACAACCGGTGCACCGCGGCTGGACGGCAAGACCGTCGTGATCACGGGCGCCAGTTCCGGGATCGGCGCCGAGGCGGCCCGGCGGCTCGCCGGCCTGGGCGCCACCGTCGCGGTGGTGGGCCGGTCGCCGGAGAAGACCGCGGAGGTCGCGCGGCGGGTAGGGGGCCGGGCGCACCTGGCGGACTATGGCCGGCTGGACGACGTTCGCCGGCTCGCCGCCGACTTGCTGGCCGCCTACGAGCGGATCGACATCCTGGCCAACAACGCGGGCGCCATCTTCACCGCCCGCACCACCAGCGCCGACGGCCACGAGATGACCTTCCAGGTCAACCACCTGGCACCGTTCCTGCTCACGAACCTGCTGCTGGCCCGGCTCACCGCGGCTCCCGGGGGAGCCAGGGTGATCAACACCGGCAGCAACGTCTACCGGCACGCCCGCCTGGACCTGGACGACCTGGACGGGACCCGCCGCCGGTACCGGGGCCAGCAGGCGTACCCGGCGGCCAAGCTCGCCACGATCCTGTTCACGCGAGAGCTCGCGCGGCGGACGCACGGCACGGGCATCACGGCTTCGGCCTTCCATCCCGGAGTGGTCGCCACCGACCTCGGCCGCGACAGCGCGGTCTTCCGGCTCATGAACTCCCGGCTGGGCAGGGCCGTACTGTCCAGCCCGGGGCGGGGCGCCGAGCCGCCGCTGCAGCTGGCCACCATCGCCGATCCGCGGGCCGTCAACGGCGCCTACTTCAACCGGCTTAAGCTGGAAGATCCCGCGGGCGGCCAGGCCCGGGACCCCGATCTGGCACGGCGGCTATGGGAACGGTCGGCGGAGCTGGCCGGCTTGACCGCCATCCCGCCCGTGCCGGCTTAGGCTTGGTAAGCGAGTCGGCGCTTGACGAGCCGGTTACCGCCAAGTCCACTGGAGCGGAGCAATCCCGTGTCAGAACCCGCGCCCCGCATTGACTACGCCAACCTCCCCTCGCCCACCGAACCCGTTCTGGTGTCGCTGTTCATCACCGTGCGCAAGGTCGCGCGATCGCGGGACTTCTACTCGCGTGTCCTTGGCGGCACCGTCGTCCTGGACGAGAACCCGTGCATCGTCAAGCTGTCGAACTCGTGGATCATCATGAATCCCGGCGGGCCGCCCACACCGGACAAGCCGGGTATTTCGGTGGTCGACTACGAGCCCGGCAACACCACCTCGATCTTCATGAACTTGCGAGTCGCCGACATCAAGGCCCGCTACGAGGAGTGGAAGGCGAAGGGAGCCGAGTTCGTTACCCCGCCGATCGACCGCGGGGCGGAGATCCGCTGCTATATGCGGGACCCGGACGGATATCTCATCGAGGTGGGGCAGTTCACCGGCCTGCTGCACGGCAAGCTCGCCGCGAAGCGCCCGGAGGATCTCCCCGGCTGAGCCTGCCGTGGAGTGCTTTCGCTAGTTCGTGAAGTGCTCGAAGACGTGGCTGAAGTACCACGTCGGCTGGCTCACGCCCGAGCAGGTCCCGGCGCCCTTCGTGCCGGGGCAGCCGCCGTTGTCGCGCTGCAGCGCCCAGAACGAGAGCAGCCCTATCCCTTGCTGCAGCGCCCAGTGCGTGATCGTTACCGCGTCGGCCGTCGAGAAGGTCTCGTCCGGGCCGTAGTCATCGATGCCCGGCATCTCGGTGACACCGATCATGTGCCACAGCTGCCGGGCCGTGGCCGCCGGGTACAGCGACTGCAGCTGACTGAACAGCCCGGCCGCGGCGCTCTCGGTGTCGGCCACCATGTCCTGTTGAGTGCCGAGGTAGTAGTCGAACGTCAGCAGGTTCACGGCAGCGATCCTGGCGTTGTCGGCGACCGCGTTCTGCAGCACGGCCAGGCCGGACGGGGTAAGGCCGGACGGGAACGTCGGCAGCGTGTAGGAGAACTCGATCTGCCGGTGGCGGGCCGCGGCCCACGCCTCGACCATGGCGATCGCCTCGTTGCGCCGGTTGATCCCGGCCGCGTTGGTGAGCGAGTCAGCTTCGACGTCCAAGTCGATGCGGGGCACGTTATAGGTGGTGATGAGGCTCTCGTACACGCTGGCGATGGCCGGGACGCTCGTGCAGCTGTCGGCGATGTCGGTGCTGGTGGTGTCGGCTGTGTAGCCGCCGAACGACGGGATCACGTTGCCGCCGTCCGCCTGGATGTCCGCGATGTCGCTGCCGTAGCTCGACGGGGCGATCGGCTCGCTGGTGTCGCCATCCCAGTAGGCCGTGCAGGAGCCGGCCTCGGCCGTCTGGAGGAACGCCAGCGACAGGTACCTGGCGCCCGACTGCTGCGACAGCGCGGCGAGGTCGGTGCTGGTGTCGTACATCTCGTAGTAGGGGGCGAAGACCCGGTACGGCAGCGGTCTCGCGCCCGGGCCATGCCCGGTGTCGGCTCTGGCGCCGGCCGTGGCGGCACTGAGCGCCAGCAGCGCGGTGCTTCCGGCGGCCAGCGCGGACAGGACGGTTGCGTGTCGTCGTCTCATGCGTTGATCCCTCTCGTAACGCCAGCGAGCCAGCATTCCCGGCACTTCCGGAACAAATAGTAAAGTTTCCTATTTGTTTCTGGCAAGGGTCAGCACCGCCGGCCTTTCGCGGCTAACCCGGACGCGGCGCGCGGGCACTATAGAACGTGCGAAAGTCGCGGTCCCAGGTGCCCTCAGACGCCGACCTCGTAGCGCAGGCGCGCCGCGGGCCGAAGGAGCCGATGGCTGAGCTCCTGCTCAGGCACTGGGACACCGCGGTCGCGCTGGCCAGCCGGGTCCTCGGCTCGCCGGACCTGGCGCGCGACGCCGCACAGGAAGCCGCGATCGCCGCGATGACCGATCTTGACCGGCTCCGCTCACCAGACAAGTTCGGCGCCTGGTTCTGCGGCATAACGCTGAACGTGTCACGCAGCTGGCTGCGCCAGCTCCAGTCGGAGGTGCCCGGCCTGCGGCCCGACCTGATCTCCGCCGCCCCCGATCCGGCGGAGGCGGCGGAGATCGCTGACACCGCGGCGCGTGTCCGCGCCGCTATCACCGCGCTAGCCGACGGCCAGCGGGACGCGGTCCGGCTGTTCTACCTGCAAGGTCTGAGTCACCGCGAGGTGGCCGACGAACTCGGCGTCTCGATTGGCGCGGTCAAAGCCCGGCTGCACCAGGCGCGCGCCGCGCTGGCACCCAAGCTCGCTGCGTTCAACCCGCCTCCTCGTCCATCCCGAAAGGAGATCACGGTGACAGAGTCCGACACGGTGCAGTGGGTCGAGGTGGTCGTCTCGGAGATCCGCATGAGCCAGGAGGAGGATCCCCGGCAGCGCAATTACGTCATGGTCCTCGCCGAACGCGGCGGCGACCGCGCGCTGCCCATCTGGATAGGCCCTGCCGAGGCCACGGTGCTCGCGCTGGCGCTCGAGTCGGTGGAGACCCCGCGCCCGTTCCCCTACAAGCTGGCGCTCGGCCTCGTCGAGGCAGCCGGCTCCCGGGTCGCCGAGGTGCGGATCACCCGCCTGACCGGATCGATTTTCTACGCCTGCGTGGTCGTGCCAGGCCCAGACGGCCAGCGAGAGGTCGACGCCCGGCCAAGCGATGCCGTCAACCTGGCGGTCGCGTGCGGTGCGCCCGTCCTGGTCAATGGCGACCTGTTCGAGTTGCCGGCGAACGGTCACCCGGCATGGTCATCGTCCCTGCTCTCGGCCACCGCCGAGATCGCGGCCGAGACCCAGCGGCGGATGCGCCGAGAACGCGAAGAGATTGAACGGTGCCGTTGACGCTGCCCGCCGCACTGGCCAGACCGATCAGGAATGGAGAAGCGAGGAGCATCGAGCCGCAGCTAGAGTGCCGCCATGGACATCGAGCCGCAGCTGGCCGGGGTAACTGCCGCGCACGCTGCCGACAGCCACGATCTGATCCGCGTGCACGGCGCGCGCGAGAACAACCTCAAGGACGTCAGCATCGAGATCCCCAAGCGCCGGCTGACGGTGTTCACCGGTGTCTCGGGATCAGGCAAGAGCTCTCTGGTTTTCAGCACGATCGCCGCGGAGTCGCAGCGACTGATCAACGAGACCTACAGCGCCTTCGTGCAGGGCTTCATGCCGACGCTGGCGCGGCCCGAGGTCGACGTCCTGGAAGGGCTGACCACCGCGATCATCGTCGACCAGCAGCGGATGGGTGCCGACCCTCGCTCCACGGTCGGCACCGCTACCGACGCCAACGCGATGCTGCGCATCCTGTTCAGCCGGCTCGGACAGCCGCACATCGGCCCGCCCAACGCGTTCTCCTTCAACGTCCCCTCGGTCCGGGCCAGCGGTGCGATCACGGTGCAGCGCGGTAACGCCAAGGCCGTGAAGAAGACCTTCACCCGCCTCGGCGGCATGTGTCCGCGCTGCGAAGGCCGGGGCACGGTCTCCGACATCGACCTGGCCCAGCTATACGACGACAGCAAGTCGCTGCGCGAAGGCGCGTTCACCATCCCCGGCTACACGCCGGGCGGCTGGAACTACCGGCTTTACTCCGAGTCGGGGTTCTACGACCCCGACAAGCCGATCCGCAAGTTCACCAAGAAGGAGCTGCAGGACCTCCTTTACCACGAGCCGGTAAGGATGAAGATCGCGGGCATCAACCAGACCTACGAGGGCCTCATCCCGCGGCTCCAGAAATCCATCCTCTCCAAGGACACCGATGCGATGCAGCCGCACATCCGGGTGTTCGCGGACCGCGCGGTCACCTTCACCGCCTGCCCGGATTGCGGCGGCACCCGGCTGAGCGAAGACGCCCGTACCTCGCGGATCAAGGGAATCAACATCGCCGACGCGTGCGCGATGCAGATCAGCGACCTCGCCGACTGGGTAGGCGGCCTCGACGAGCCGTCGGTGGCGCCGCTGCTCGCCACGCTCAAGCACACCCTTGACTCGTTCGCGGAGATCGGGCTGGGCTACCTCTCGCTCGACCGGCCGTCGGGCACGCTGTCCGGCGGCGAGGCACAGCGCGTCAAGATGATCCGCCAGCTCGGCTCCTCGCTCACCGACGTCACCTACGTCTTCGACGAGCCGACGATCGGGCTGCACCCCCATGACATCCAGCGGATGAACGACCTGCTGCTGCTGCTGCGGGACAAGGGCAACACGGTGCTCGTCGTAGAGCATAAGCCGGAGGCGATCGCGATCGCCGACCACGTCGTCGACCTCGGCCCTGGCGCCGGCACGGCGGGCGGCACCGTCTGCTTCGAGGGCACCGTCGAGGGCCTGCAGGCCAGCGGCACGACCACCGGCCGGCATTTCGGCGACCGGGCCGCGCTCAAGGAGACGGTGCGGACGCCCGCCGGCCCACTGGAGATCCGCGACGCTACGACGCACAACCTGCGCGACGTCTCCGTCGACATCCCGCTCGGCGTGCTGGTTGTCGTCACCGGCGTCGCGGGCTCCGGCAAGAGCTCGCTGATCCACGGCTCGGTATCCGGGCGGGACGGGGTCGTGTCGGTCGACCAGACCTCGATCCGCGGCTCGCGGCGGAGCAACCCGGCGACGTACACCGGACTGCTGGACCCGATCCGCACGGCGTTCGCGAAGGCCAACGGGGTGAAGCCGGCGCTGTTCAGCGCCAACTCCGAGGGCGCCTGCCCCAACTGCAACGGCGTCGGTGTCATCTACACCGACCTGGCGGTGATGGCCAGCGTCGCGACGGTATGCGAGGAGTGCGAGGGCAGGCGGTACCAGGCCGCGGTCCTGGACTACAAGCTCGGCGGCCGGGACATCAGCGAGGTGCTCGCGATGCCAGTCACCGAGGCCCAGGAGTTCTTCGGCGCCGGCGAGGCGCGCGCGCCGGCCGCGCGCGCCATCCTCGACCGGCTCGCCGACGTCGGGCTCGGCTACCTCAGCCTCGGCCAGCCGCTCACCACGCTGTCCGGCGGCGAGCAGCAACGGCTCAAGCTCGCCACCCACATGGCGGAAAAGGGCGGCGTCTACGTCCTCGACGAGCCGACCGCCGGCCTGCACCTCGCCGACGTCGAGCAGCTTCTCGGCCTGCTCGACCGCCTCGTCGACTCCGGCAAGTCGGTCATCGTCATCGAGCATCACCAGGCGGTCATGGCGCACGCCGACTGGATCATCGACCTGGGTCCCGGCGCCGGCCATGACGGCGGCCGTATCGTCTTCGAGGGCACCCCCGCCGACCTCGTCGCCGCCCGCTCCACCCTCACCGG
Organism: uncultured Actinomycetota bacterium; assembly: GCA_963771985.1. Lineage (GTDB taxonomy): Bacteria > Actinomycetota > Actinomycetes > Streptosporangiales > Streptosporangiaceae > Trebonia. Next base: position 711,856 of record CAVYVO010000003.1, read on the forward strand.
CGAGCATCTCGCGGCCTACGTCGGCACCTGACCGGCTTCTGCCGGCCGGATCGGCGAAGGCGATGGCGAGCGGCGGCCCACCGCGAAGACCCGGCGCTGGCGGAGCATCTGGACAGGCCGGCCGCCGATGAGGCGAGCCGGCTCGGCGGCTCGCTGCCGTTCGGCGTACTCGGCGAGGAACCTGTCGGCGTCATGGGGGCTGAGGCGAGCGAGCGCGGGCCTGAGCACAGATCCCGCGGCGTACTCAGCCAGGCTGTCCTCGTCGGCCAGCGGAAACACGTAGTGAGTTTCCCACGCCTCGGCCTCCAGCCCGGCGTCGCCGAGAACGGTGAGGTAGTCGGTTGGCGGGTGCACGGTCACGTTGCCCAGCGCGTCGCGCAGCTTGTCGCGCCATGCCTCCGTCGCGGCCATCTGAAATGCGATGTCCATGATCGAGCCGGGGACCGCACCCGGCATCTGGAATCCGAGGACGCCGCCCGGGGTCAGGAAGCCAGCTATGCGCGGCAGCAGCGCCAGGTGGTCTGGCAGCCACTGCAGCACCGCGCTCGCCAGCACCAGGTCGGGCGGGACGGCTGGCTCCCATGTCCTCAGGTCGCCCTCGCGGAACTCCAGGCGGTCCGGGCGTTGCCTGGGTCGCGCCGCCGCGATCATGCGGGATGAGCTGTCGATACCGAGAACGTAGGCGTCCGGCCATCGGTCGGAGATCAGCTCGGTGTTGTTACCAGGGCCGCACCCAAGGTCGACGATCAGCCGCGGGCTTGCCTGATCGATGCTGCCGAGCAGGTCGCGAACCGCGCGAGTCCGCGGGCGCGTCCACCGTAGATAAGCGTCAGGATCCCACATATCCGTACTCGCCATGGGAGCACGCTAGCGGACACCATCGGCACAACGCTGCGCGAGCTCAGCCAACGGCCGGATCTTAATCCCAGGTCAGGCGGCGGACCGCGGGGAACGCCAGGACCGCGAGGGTACACAGTACCGACCAGGCCGCGCCGAAGCCGAGCACGGCGCGGGCGCCGAGGGCGGCGGCGGCCCAGCCGGCCGCGATGAACGCGATGGGCCCGAACGCGTACGCGCCGACCATGTTGAACGCCCCTACCCGGGACAGCGCCCCGGCCGGGATCTTCCGCTGCTCCACGGTCGTCGACAGGGCACCGCCGAGGGCGGAGCCGAGCCCGGCGAGCAGCGCGGCGACCGCCACCGCGGTCACCGGGAGACGCAGGGCCAGCGCGAGCGGCGGCAGCGGGTAGCCGAGCGTCGCCAGGGTCGCGACCAGCAGCGGGCGGGCCTGCAGGCGCCCCAGGGCGAGCAGGCCGCCTCCGATGGCACCGCAGCCGTAGCAGGCCAGGATCACGCCCCAGGCGCGGGCGCCGCCGAGGTAGGCCCGCGCGAGTACGGGGCCGAGCACCAGGTACGGGCCCCAGGTCACCAGGTTGAACAGGGCGAACTGCAAGGTCGTCGACCAAAGCCAGGAGCGCGCGGCGAACTCCGCCCAGCCGTCGGCCAGGTCGGCGAGCAGCGACGTGGCACGCGGCGGCCGTTCCGGTGTGACGCTCATGCCGGGGAAGCGGAGCAGGGCGAGCGCTATCGCGCTGACGGCGTAGGTCGCGGCGTCGGCGGCTATCACCACGGCCGGGCTCGTCGCGGCGATGAGGACGCCCGCCAGTGCCGGGCCCGCGACCTGGGCGGCCGGCCGGGCGGCGGCAAGCAGGGCGTTCGCGTCACCGAGGCGGTCGCGGGGCACGAGGTGGACCGGCAGGCCGGACAGCGCGGGCTGGAAGAAGGCGTTGCCGATCCCGACCGCGAAGGCGGCGGCCACGAATACCCACACCTTCGGGTAGCCGAGCGCCACCGCGGCCGCCAAGGCCGCCTGCGCCGCGCACCGGGCGGCGTCGGCGGCGAGCATCACCCGGCGGCGGCCCAGCCGGTCGGCGAGCACGCCGCCGCCGAGCAGGAACGCGATCATGGGGACGATGTTCGCCGTGAAGACGATGCCGAGGCCGGTGGGCGTGCCGCCACTGCCGAGCAGCGCGAAAGCGATCGCGACTGACGACATCGCGGTACCAAGCAGCGACGCCGAATAACCAATGTAGAAGCAGCGGAAATCCGCCTGCGCCAGGACAGCCAGCTTATCGCGAGGGGATTTACTGCGGGTATCACCACGGCTCGTTCCGCTTGATTTACTGCGGTTTTGTATTTTCGTAAAACCATTCATAAGAACGAGATTTACCATGTCGAATATCCCGATGCAAAGCCGAACTAACGGCAGTGCAGCCGTAAGTTACCGCAGTAAATATGATTGTCGGATGGGTTATGCTGACGGCAGGTCGTCATACCCGCTGGGCGCGCCGCGGAGGGTATGCGGTTCGTCCAAGGCCAGTCGCGTCGTCACGTTGCCCGTCCCGCCTGCCATGGATGTTTTCGTGTGCTGTTTGTACGTCATAGGCGTATAAACAGCACACAATGATTCCGGATCCGGTCGCAGCCGGGTCCGGCCGCGGGCCGGGAGTGCCGGGGAAGGTCAGCTGACGACCGCATGGTAGGTGAGTCGCGGGCCACGCCTTTACACTGATCACCGTTAGCAGGCTGGTGGAGGGACGAAGACGTGGCAGACCGCCCCGTACGGTGGGGAATCCTTGGAACGGGCGGGATCGCGAGCACGTTCGCGGCCGATCTGCGACTGACCGATACCGGCATTGCCGTCGCGGTCGGGTCGCGCAGCCAGGGATCAGCGGACCGCTTCGCGGACGAGTTCGGCATTGCGAATCGGTACGCCAGCTATGAGTCGCTCGCGGCCGATCCGGATGTCGACGTGATCTACATTGCGACGCCGCACCCGATGCACCACGACAACGCGATCCTCGCGCTGCGGGCCGGCAAGCACGTGCTGGTCGAGAAGCCGTTCACCATGAACGCTGCCGAAGCCCGCGAGATCGTCCGGGTGGCCAGGGATCATGGACTGTTCGCCATGGAGGCGATGTGGACCCGGTTCCTGCCGCACGTGGCCGTCATCCGGGACTGGCTCGCGCGCGGCGTGCTCGGCGACGTCGTCGCCGTGACCGCGGACCACGGCCAGTGGTTCGCCGAGGATGCCGGGTTCCGGCTGTTCGCACCGGAACTGGGCGGGGGCGCGCTGCTGGACCTCGGCGTGTACCCGGTGTCGTTCGCGTCGATGGTCCTCGGCACGCCCAGCCGGATCGTGTCCATGAGCGACCCGGCGTTCACCGGCGTGGACGCGCAGACGTCCATGGTGTTCGGCTACGACAGCGGCGCCCAGGCCGTGCTGACCTGCACTCTGCGGGCAAAGAGCCCGACGAGGGCGGTGATCGTCGGGACCGACGCCAGGATCGAGGTCGAGGGCGCCTTCTACGCCCCCGCGACCGTGACGCTGCTGCCGAGGAAGGGTGATCCGGCCCGGGTCGAGTCAGTGCACCAGGGCCGGGGCCTGCGCCACCAGGCCGACGAGGTCGCGCGTCGGCTGGCCGCCGGTGACGTGGAGAGCCCGCTGATGCCGCTGAACGAGACCATCTCAATCATGGAGACGATGGACACGGTGCTGGCGCAGGCCCGGCGGAGCGCGTAAAGAATTGTTCCGAACGGACCGGGCTCTGTCGCACATTTCTGGATGATAACGGAGCCCTGACGTCGCCCGCCCGCCGTATTTTCCTTATGAACGCGCCAAGCTCGAACTAACGAGAAAGATCCTTCGACCTATAGGCCGTAACATTCTTCACGTTATCGAAAACCGACGAGGAGCAGGACACCGGACGGCCGCTAGCGCACGATCGGACCGTTGCCTTCCAGTTATATGAGCCAGAGCCACGGACCGGAGCCGATTCTTGCAGCGCGCTGATACTGCCGCCTGGCTGGTCAGCGTCCAGGCGGCCTGCGGCGGGAGACAGTTAGGACGCCGGCGGGAAGATCCCGGTCACGCAAATTGAGTAGGTGAGGCCATCGGGTGCGGATTTCCTCAGGTCGGGAAGCTTGAAGGTTGTCGTGCCGTTTCCGCCGTACCTTGTCCCGAGGAGAACGAACAGGGCCTCGTTGCCGGTGATGGGCAAAGTCTGGCCGTTGGCGGGGAGCGAGCCCGGCGGGGCCGTTGTTCCCGCGCTGAGGACGATCTGCCCGACGTAGCAGTATGGGTTGCTGGTCGCGGTGTCGCCGGGCCCGGTGTTGGTCTTGGCGCCGAAGATGCCTGTCGTCCCGGCGGGTCCCTGAGGGCCTGTCGTGTTCCAGGACAGGGCCTTCGTCCCCTTGGGGCAGGCGGAGCTGAGCCGGGCGCTGAGCGCCCCGGTCTTGGTGTTCTCGCAGCCGTGGATCGTGGTGCTCGCGGTCGCGGGCAGCACCGCCGCGGCGGCGGTGGCGCTGCCGAGCAGCACCGCCGCGCCTACGATTTCCGCGATCGTCCTGAAATGGGTGTATTTCGTGATGTTTCGGAAGTGCTTGACGCGTGGTGACAGGCCGTTTATCTGCATGGATCTCACCTCGTGAACGTGGTGGTTCGTAACGGACGCAGACCTGGAGCGGCGACGGCTTCTGCAGGGGCGCGCCCGGGCAGGGCTAGGAAACGCTACCGCAACGAGTGGGCAGAATCGGGCTCGTGACGATTCACCTTCCCCGCGATAACAGCAAGCACCCCGTAGCTGTAACCCGCTACCTGTCCCGGCTCGGATTTTCCGCAGAGCCCGAACCGACGGTGGCGAGCCTGGTCGAGTTGCAACGGCGGCACCTGGACGCTGTGCCATACGAGAACCTCGCGATCATGCTCGGGCGGCCCGACTCGACGGATCCAGGGGAGACCCTCGAGAGGATCGCGGCGGGCGGCAACGCGGGCTACTGCTTTCACCACAACGGCGCGTTCGAGGTCGTGCTCCGTGCCCTGGGGTTCGCGGTGGAGCGCCGGTTCGGCCAGGTATGGGGCCGCGCGATCCCGCGGCTTAACCACCTGGTCCTGCTCGTCACCATTGACGGTCATCGCTGGTGGCCGGATCTCGGCCTCGGGGACGCTCTGCGTGACCCGGTCAAGGTGGTCGCGGGAGAGATCCGGCAAGGGCCGTTCAGGTACGAGATCACCGATGCCGGCGCGGGGGAGTGGGCCTTCCGGCATGACCCGGCGGCGGGCTCCTTCGCCGGCATCGACGTGCGCGCCAGTAGCCCGGCCGACGCGGAGGTCGCTGAGGCGCACCGGGTGCTGTCGACGCCGCCTGACGGGCGGTTCACCCGGGTGCTGGTGGTGCAGCGCCGCGACGACACGGGCGCCGACGTGCTGCGCGGGATTCGTCACCAGCGGAGAGGCGACGGGGCATTCACCCGCGACCTGGCATCCTACGATGACTGGCGGGCGGCCTTGGAATCCCTGGGCGTCAGCCTCGCCGACGTCGCCGACGCTGAGCTGAGGTCGCTGCACGCCCGCATGCTGGCCGCCCACGCCGAGCGGGTCGCGGCCGACGGGGGCTGACCGGCTGGCCTACGCGTGCAGGGCGTCTGCGGCAGGGTTTGAGGTCGGTGGCCCACAAGCCTCATCTTGTGAGGTCAGGGGGCCACAGACCCCATACGGCGGGCAGCGCCGCCGGGCATCATTGGCTTGCGGACTGTGCGAGGACGGGCAGCAGATGCGACCTGATTGCACGCCGCACGAAAGGGCTCATCTTCAGCGCGGGCAAATCCTCAATGGCGTGTATTGCCACCCCTGCACCTTCCCGCAAGTCGATATCCTCTGGCCGGTAGTCTCCGACGACGTAGAAGAGCGAGACATCCCGGCCGTCACCTTCGTGGTCCACCTCGCTGGTCAGGAAAGCGGCACTCTCGATCTCCAAGCCGGTCTCTTCCAGCACTTCACGACGCAGCGCCTGCTCGACAGATTCTCCCTCCTCGACCGCACCCCCGAATCCAGCCCAGCAGCCAGGATTGGCAATTCCCGGCTTGTCATCGCGATGATGCAAGAGCAAGCCGTTATCAGTCACGATGAGCAGCATCGCCGCCTTGCCCGCAGACATCTCTGGCATCCCACTATCGTGACAGCCGTCACCCTTGCCATGGGGCAGCGGGGGATCGACCGGCGGGAGCCGTGCGACCTTGCCGGCCTCGCCGCGCGCCGTCCGGCTCGGCGCGAAGTCGGAAGGATGGCGAGCTCCGGCCGCGGTAGACCTGAATGGTCACAGCGGCGTGAGGATCATCAGGATCTCATCTCTGGTGTCGTCGGGGGCAAGCCGCAGCTTGCCGGGCCAGCGGCCTACTACCGCCCAGCCGAGCCGGGCGTAGAAGTCTTCGAGTCCCGTTCCGCCGCGGGCTGCGAGGTGGAGTTGCTCAAGGCCCATCTCGTCGCGGGCGACTTGCCGCAGACGGTGCATCAGGGCTGATCCGATGCCCTGGTTGCGGTGCGCGGGCTGGGTCTGCAGGTGGTTGACGGTCCCCCAGTGGGCGATGAGGGGACTGGGGTCGCGGCTGAGCGCTACCCATCCTGCAAGGGTGCCGCTGGCGCGGGCGAGCAGTATCCGGCTTCGCTGCGGGTCGAGGCGGGCGGCGAGGGCATCGACTGCCGGGGCGACGTGGCTGGCGTTGACCGGGGGGAACGGGAATCCTGCTGCGCCGCCGGCGTTAGTGACCGTGATCCAGCACGCGGTCAGCTCCTGCCTGACCGCTGGATTGGCGTCGCCCGGGTGCGTGAGCTGGATAATGTCGAGGTGACGGCAGGTCGGCATGGATCGACTGTTTCATGTTGGGGTGTCATTCCTGGCAGCAGGGAGAAAGGCCGGGGAGGTCAGCTCATTTGCCCAGCTTCCGGCTGAGCCGCAGGTGCACCTCGCGCAGCCGGTCGACCGCGCGCGGCCCCAGGCCGGCGTGGGCCGTCTCGGAGCTGAACAGCAGGGCGAGCATGACCGCGGCGTCGAGCCGGTAGATCCAGAATGCGGCCGAGTCAACCGGGACCGGGCCTTTGTAACCGGTCAGAACCGCCTCGTAGTCGAGCCCATTCTCTGGCAGCAAGGCGTACTCGGCGAGGCGGCCCAGCTCCATTGCCGGGTCGCCGATCAAGGCGTTCGACCAGTCGAGCAGGCCGCGGACGGCGGTATCGGTGCAACGCAGGTTCGGCGCCCGCACGTCTAGGTGCACGAGCCGGCCGGCCGCGACGCGAGCACTGCGGTCAGCCGCTCGGCGGATGGCGCGGCGGGCAGTGTCTCGACGAACGCAGCCAGTTCGGCGAACCGTTCGGCGATGCGACGTGGCAGCAGGCGGGCGGCCGGCAGGCCAAGCGACGCGGGCGGCGGCATCGGTGGCGGCGGCGAGCGGTGCAGCCGCCGCAGCAGTGCACCGAGCGCGACCTGATCGGCTCCGCGCCCGTCGTCCATGACGAAATGCGACACGAGCACGTCGGGCTCGCCGAGGACCAGCTCGCGCGGCGTGGCGACCGGGAGACCGAGGCGGTCCAAGTGCCGGGTGACGACGTACTCCCAGCGCAGCAGCGCCCTGGTGTCGACGTGCCGGTCGTTGGGGCTGGACTGGAACCGCCCGCCGACGGGGATACGCAGCGCGACTTTAGCGCCGCCCGGCGCAGTCGCCTCGAACACCTGGAACTCCACTCCGCCGCCAGCAGGCCGCAACCGCGTGAACCCGCGGTCCGCCGCGAGCATCCGCACCGAAACGGGCGCATCAACCATCTCACCCTCCAGGTTCGTTGGCGACCCGGGAGACGACTTGTTCGCTGTCGCGCTTACACGAATTGAAGAGCGGGGTCTTCAGGGCGGATGACTGCTCACGACCGCGGGCGGCCAGGCCTGTCTGGCGCGCGGGACATGGAGAGACACGCTCACAGCCAGGCAATGAATACCCCGCTGGGTATCTGATCCTGGCGAGTTCATGATCACGAAGATATCTGCGCATTATAGGATGAAAGGTCTTCCGCAGGATAAAAGTCTTCGGGATCATGACGGTACGGCTGAGGCTGTCTGCGTGTTGAGTCCAGAAATTTCCTAATTTGATACCCCTGGCCCTCGCCGTCACCGGCTGGGCCAGCGCGGGACTCCGGGCGCTTGCCGGATGGAAAGGCCGGGGTCTGGCTGGCTACGGCGGCTGGCGGCCGAAGGGAGGCTGGTCTGGCCGCTGGGCCGCGGGGAACTGGCGCACGGCGAATGTGCTCAAGCAGACAAAGACTCCGGATCTTCAATTCCTGTAAGCCTGATCACGGCGTTTTCAGGGCGGGATGCCCCAGCCCGCCAGAAGCGCGAGCATCTCGCCCCAGGCACGCCGACCGAGTCTGCGGTCGGCCGTGCCGGTTCCGCCGCGTCGCATGCGCATCCCGCCGGAAATGACAGGCTCACCCGGGAGAACGGCGCGGTGGCCGGCTTCATCGTCAGTGATGGCCGTCGTCTCCATCCCATGCGCAGCCCGGCGAGAGCCGATGTTCTCAGCGTGCAGGTCACTCGGCCAGACCCGGTCGTCTTTGCCGGCGATGGTGGTCACGCTGGGAATGCGCTCAACCGGAATCGTAGCCGCGGCAAGCGCTACTGGGTCGGCGTAACGCGAGCGCAGGTACCAGGACCGGAAGCTCGGGGGATCACCGTCAGGCTGCCAGGACTCATCGAAGGCGATGAACGGGAGCGGATGCCCGTCGAGGGACCAGTGGGAGGTCTGGCGCCCGGCCGGGTCAATGCCTGCCCATATGACATCGGACGGCGCGAACGCCACGACCCCGTCGATGCCCGGGGTTCGAGCGGCTGTGACGAGGGCCGCCTCGGCCCCGAAGGAAGTGCCGACGATGTAGACCCTGCCGCAATCGCGGGCTAGGTCCGCGACCCGCCGCTGGAACGTCTCCAGCGGGATCTCCCACGGGCCGGCGTTCTGGCCGGGGCCGCCGAACCATTGGACGGACTCGGCGATGCAGCCTTGCTCCGCTATGACGCGCGCCCTGGATTCATCGACCCGGCCGCTCGACCCGGCCAGGAGCAGCACGCCTGCACCGCGATGCTCATCAGGAATCCAGCGAACGCCCATCGGCCCTGACAGTTCGACACGCCTCACGACGATCAGCATGCCAGGTGCGCGGTCCCGCGGACGCGAGTCGTTCACGGGTATGCTCGGTATCCTTATTGGCGCTGGTCCCGACGCGCCGAGCGTGAGGAGGCTGGCGCCGCTACCGAGCAGCGGGCAGGGGGCGGCCATGCCGGCCAGGATGACGTATTGCGCCGCGATTGCCGCACTGTTGTCCGTTCTGTTCCTGGCTGGATGCAGTCACTCCGCCACGCCCGTTCCTCCGGCCGTGACGATGTCCTTCTGTGGCAGCGACCCGCAGCCGACGCCGACGGTGGTCGAGGTAATCTGCAATACCGATGACATAACCGCCAGAAATCTCGTATGGACTGCCTGGGGGAAGTCGGCGGCAACCGCTGAAGGCATAGCGGTGGTTGACGTGTGCGCTTACGAGGATTGCCATACCGGCGCCTTTAGCTCCGTGTCCGTCATGCTGATCGCTTCAAAGATCGCCGCGTGCGCCGAGAACAAGCGGGCTTATACGGCGCTACGGTACGTGTTCGTTGACGGCTCACCATGGTCTGACCTGCCGGCCGATATGAATACCTCGGGTTACATAGCAGCCCCGAACCGGATCCTCCCGCCGCGAAATCAGACGGTCGGACTCACTTGTGGCTAGGCCGTCAGCCGTACGTCTGTCGCAGGCGCCCTGTTCCCGTATTCATGACCTGCGGTCGGCGGCCTGGAAAATCCGTCGCCGCTCCCCGCTCCGGCCCCTAGGCTGGACAGCGGCCGGTTTACAGACGGCGCGACAGCCAGCCGGAAGACCGCGTGACAGAAGAGGGCGCCCGTGACCGAGGTCGTGATACCACTGACGATCCGCGACCTGACCCCCGGGGATCTGCCGTCGTGCGCCTGGTGGGTGTCGGCCTGGGACCGTGCCCAGCTCGGCAAGACCCTTGAGCGCGCCCAGCGCGGCGAAGTGGACTATCTTGCTGTCTGCCCCCCTTCTGGCCTGCCCGTGGCGCTCGGCGGGGTCGACTATACGCTGACCCCGGGCGCCGGGACGCTGTGGCAGCTCGCCGTCCACGGGGCGCTGCAATCGTGCGGGATCGGTACCCTCCTCATCGAGGCCGCCGAGCAGCGGATCCGCGCCCGCGGCCTGCACCGGGCCGAACTGGGCGTCGAAGAATGCAACCCGCGGGCCCGCGGGCTCTATGAGCGGCTCGGCTATGCCGCCTACGGCCGCAAACCCGAAGCGTGGGATGAACAAGCCGAGGACGGATCGGTAAGGCGCTATGAGACCGTGTGCACGCTGATGCGCAAAGAGCTGTCATAGTCCCGCGGCCGACGGCGGCCGCCTGCCACCCCATGAACCATTACGGTGCTGATCAATGAGCATCCTGGGCACGTCCCGGCCCGGCATCCCGGAGCCCTGGCAGCACCACGGACAGGATCGCCGCGCCGCCGCTGGCCGCGGCGAACGCGGCGAGTGCCCACTGGCCGGAGAAGTGCTGCACGAGCAAGCCAGCCGTGAGCGGCGCGAGCGCGGCAAGGCCCATGGCCGCGTGGAACACGGTGCTGTTGACGCGGCCGCGCATGTCCTCCGGTGTCACTCGCTGCGACGCCGCGAGCATCGCCGCGTTCGCGGCCGGGCCCAGCAGCACCGCGGCCGCCACCGGGACCGCGACCAGCGGCGAGGGCAGCACCAGCGCGGCCACCGCGAACATGAGGGTGTCGTCCACGGTGAGCACGATCATCATCCGCCGCAGCGGCAGCCGTCTCTGCAGCCTGGGCGCGGCGAGCGCGCCAAGCAGCCCGCCGACCCCGACCCCGGCCTGCGCGAGCCCGATCATGCCTGGCGCGGTGCCGTGCTGGCGTAGCGCGAGCGTGATCGTGAAGATCACCCCGTTGAAGGCGAAGTTGATCAGCGGGGCCCGGATGAGCGTCGTGCGCAGCAGCGGGATACGCCAGACTGCGCGCAGCCCTTCGACGATCTCTCGCCACAGCGCCTTGCGGCCACCGGAAGGCTCGGCCCGGAACCTGCCGCGGATCCGGCTCACCGCTCCGGCCGAGACGAGGTAGGAGGCGGCATCTCCGGCGAACGGAACGGCTCTGCCCAGCCCGAACAACAAACCGCCCAGCGTTGGGCCTGCCAGGCTGGCCGCGTACGTCCTGGCCTCGGTTGCCGCCCAGGCTTGCTCCAGTTGCTGATCGGCCACGATGGCCGGCAGCGCGGCGCTGGCCGAGGGATCGAAGAGCACGCTCGCGCCGCCGTCGATGACCGCCACGGCCAGCACAACGGGCCAGGTCACCAACTGCAGCAGCATCAGTACCGCGAGCAGGGCCAGCACGGCGGCGCGGGCAGTGTCGCAGACGATCATCGTCAGCCGGCGGTCGAGCCGGTCCGACATCGCGCCCCCCGGCAGACCGAGGATCAGCTGCACGACCATGGTCACCGTGCCGACGAAGCCGGCGATGGTCGCCGAGTGTGTCAAGGCGAGGATCAGCAGCGGGTAGGCGATCAGGGTAGCCTCGGTGCCGGTGTCAGAGATAACCTGGCCGATCCAGAGCATCCGGAAGTCGCTGTTGCGCCGCAGCGGGACCGGCTCTGGCGCGGTTTGGGTGCCCGGCACACCCACCGCGGCCGGCTCGCTCATCCGGGTGTCTCTTCGTCCTCGTGACCGGCATCCGCGTCATTGGGCTCCGGGTACGCGATCGGATGGGAGAACAGCAGCAGCTGCACCGGCACCGATCCAGCCGGGCGCTTGGACGGATCGGCCATCCGCTCCTTGAACAGCGGCATGAGCTTCGCGGTCAGGTCCTTGGTCAGCTGCTCCAGTTCCTCGACCGTCAGGTAGAAGACGTACGCGCTGTCGTCGGCGGCGTCCCGCCAGCGGCGCGGATAGCTGGCCCTGGTCTGCTGCCATGTCCAGTACCGCTCGAGCTGCCGCTCCCGGAAAATGCGGAGCAGGGCGTCTTCCGCAAGCTGGGACTCTGGATCCTCGCGGGCGGCCGTGCTGAAGCCGACCGTGGTCATGCGCCACGGCCGGGCCCGGCCCTTGCCGCCGCCCGCTTCTTCCACCAACCCGTACTTCGCCAGCTGGCGCAGGTGGAATGAGCAGGTTGTCGGCGACTCGCCGATGCGCTCACCGGCCTCGGTGGCGGTCATCGGCCCGTAGAGGACCAGTTTCTCGATCAGCGCGATGCGCACCGGGTGCGCCAGCGCTCGCAGCGTCCGCGCATCGCTGGCGGCCCGCGGCTCGGTGGACGGCTCGCCAGGGCCAGCCGAATCGTCGAGAGACATCTCTCGATAGTTTTCTATCGAGAGATGATTGTCAAGACATTCCTCTCGAAGACTGCCGTCCGGTCTGGGCGCGTGGCAGCGGGCCTGGACCGCCGCACGCAGTCCCGGCCCGCTGACTTGTTACGGCGTGACCGCGATGGCGACAGGATCGCTTCCGACCTTGATCGCCTCGAGCGCGGTGTTGGTGGCGGTCCGGATCGGGATCACCACGGCCCGGTTGACGGCATAGACGGTCCTGCCGTCCGGGGTGATCGCGAGGGCGGCAGGGACGCCCCCGACCCGGATCGCCTTTTCAGCCTTGCCTGTCGTAGTGCTGACCGGGACCACCATGCCCGACCCGCCATCAGCCGCATAAACAGCCCTGCCATTCGGAGTAATGGCGATGACCAGGGAGAATACCGTAGTGGGTCCTATCCTGACCGCCTTTCCTGGCTTGTTGGTCGCCGTGCTGATCGGGGTTACCGTTGCCGGGCCGGAACTGACCGTAGAAGCCGGCCCGGTGCACTGCGCCGACTGGAAGCAGCCTGTCGGACCGCTACCGGTGCTCGCGACGTAGACGGTCTTCCCGTTTGGCGATACCGCGATGGCGGTGGGATTCTGGCCAACCTTGATCGCCTTGCCGGGCTTGCCTGTGGCCGTGCTGATCGGGATCACCGTGTCCCAGGGACCACCGATGACCGGGACTGGGTAAGAGGAATTCTCGGTGGCGTAGATGGTCTTCCCGTTCGGGGTGATCGCGAGGTACACGCCGCCTGCCTCGGCCATGCTCCCGAACTTGACAGGCTTGCCGGCCTTGTTGGTAGCGGTGCTGATCGGGGTCACCGTGCCGTTGATACTGGCTACGTAAGCGGTCTTGCTGTTTGGCGAGAACACGATGGGGCCAGCAAGGTCAATCCCTCTTATCGGCGTGCCCGCCTTATTGGTCGCAGTGCTGATCGGGGTCACCTGGTTTTCGCCGGACACATAGACCGTCCGTCCGTTCGGCGTGATGGCGATGAAACCGGGGAAGTTCCCGACCATGATGGGCTTGAGGGCGGTGTTGGTGGCGGTGCGGATCGGCGTGACCGTGCCCGAATCCGAGTTAGTGACGTAGGCGGTCATCCCGTTCGGGGTGATCGCGACGAGGCCGGGCGCCCCTCCGACCTTGATCGCCCGTCCCGCCGCATTGGTGGCAGTGTTGATCGGGGTCACGGTATTTGAGCCGCCGTTGACGACGTAGGCAGTCACCGGGCTGGCCGGCTTGGCCTGCCCGGGCAGGGCAGCGGCGCCGGCCGCGGCGGCCAGGGATAGCGTGGCTACCGTGGCCGCCGGGATGCACAGCGCGCGGATGATTCGTGGACGCATCACAGGAACCTCCCGTGAAAGCCCGGGATCGCTGAGGTCCTGGCGGTGGCGGTGATCATGTGGCCGATCCCGGGGCTTGGCCCCCGGCGGGTGCCACATCCTGCCGGTCCCCGTCGCCTTCCCGTCAGGCCAGGGCGGCAGGCCGGGAACGCGCCGACACTGCCACCAGCTCTAGGGTGGCGCGGGCTGAAGACGCGGCTCAGAGGCCAAGGCCGGAAAAGGCGGGGACCTTGCGCCGCTATCGCCTCCGTCACCATGAGGCGATAGCGGGATTTGCGACCCCTCAGTTCCGGTAATGCCCGGGGACCAAGGGATCGTCCGCTCGTGGCCGTCGCGGATCACAACTCCCTTGGCGTTTACGGTGCCGAGCGCGTGCTCGGCATACAGCGCGGACACGATCGCGGTACGGTCTTGCGAATCGGCCCGCTTGTTCCGCGCTGAGCGTGCGGTGAGCAGGTTTCATAACACAGAGACGCCGCCAGGTGCGCCACGCTGCTTCATACCGGCACTTTTCTCCTCAGCGGGCAGAATGGCTTCGAAGCCGACTGACGCCGGCCAGCACGCCCTTGATGTACGCCAGTTCGGTCTCGTATATGTGAGCTGACTTGACGATCATCAGCAGCCGGCCGACGGGCAGGCCGAGCGCGCCGGCGACATGCCGCTGCAGCGAGGCCAGTTCGACCAGGTTGCCGTAGCCCTTGGCGCCGAAGTCGATGCTGTGCGCGTACACGACCAGTTCCACGGCGCCGCCGGGCAGCCAGAAGTCGAGCATGCTGACACACGGGATGTAGGTCGTGTCGGTGTGCGGCTGAAACGTGGTGATCGTCGCCGACGCGATGCCGGGTCCGCGCGGAGCCGGTCGATCGCCCAGGTGATCTGGTCCCGGCCAGAGTGCTCGTAGTCGAACAGGCGGGTGGCGTAGCTGTCCGCGCCGCCGAGGGCCGACACCTGCGAACGGTCGGTGAAGTTGGCGTGCATCCAGGCCAGCCGCTCCGGTTCCGCGTGCCTGGCGATGATCTCGTCGTCCGGATCCGGCCGCGCGACCGCGAGGGTGACCAGTGAGATCTCCCGGATCGGCAGGTCGTCATACCGGCTGGGCACGCCGCTGGCCACAATCCGGCCGGCCACGGCGAACCACGCGTCGCCGATGGTGTCCGAGCGCAGGGTATGCGGTTCGTCCAAGGCCAGTCGCGTCGTCACGACCGCATGGTAGTCGAGCCGCTGGCCGCCAAGCTGAAGCCTCTGCTTTAGCCTCGCTAGCCGGCACGCGGGAACCCTGGCACCCGCCTTCATCGTCCGGCAGACAGGTCCGCGCCGTCGGCTGGAGACATCGCGTGCAGGTCAGGCTAAAATCGGCTCACCTACCACGGGGGAGTAGCCATGAGCATGTATCTGGTCCAGTTCACCCTCACCCCTGCGACCTGGGCGAGAATGCTCGAGAAGCCGGAAGACCGCCGCGAGGCGCTGACGCCGCTGTACGCGGCCCTCGGCGGCAAGCTGCACGGCTTCTGGTACGCGTCCTCCGGGGCCGGCGACGGCTACGTCCTCGGCGAGCTTCCCGACGACGTTGCGGCGGCGCGCGCGTTCGCCATGGTGAACGCATCCGGCGCGTTCACGTCACTGTCTGCCACGAAACTCCTGTCCGTTGAGGAGATGCTGCAGGCCCTGCGCGGCGCGGCCGACCTGGAATACCGGGCCCCCGGCACTGCCAGCTAGCGCCGGTCCATCATCGGTGACGGGGGAGCCGGCGGCCTGGCGGTCTCACCGAATCTGCTCGGTCAACGCCAGTTCGCCGAGCAGAGAATGCGCCGGTGAGCTCCGGCCAGGAAGCCCCTTACGCCCCGTTGCGCCGGAAATCCCCTGGCGTCCGGGATAGGCCGTGCAGCCGGAGGCGGGCGGACTCGTGGGCGGCCCACAGTTCGTCCCACAGCTTGGCCCGGGCCTCGTCTGGTTCGGCGGCTACGCCGGCGGCGGGGAACGCGCCGTCCGGCCAGCCGCCGTCGGCAGCCAGCGCTGCGATCAGCGCCGCCCCCCGGGCAGAGTGGTCGGTGTCGTCGTCGCGCGGCATCGAGACCAGGCGGCGGGTGGCGTCGGCCAGGTCGGCGCGGAAGGCCGGGTCAGCGGCGCTGCCGCCGGCCACCTCGACGGCACCGCTGAACCCGCAGGTCTCCTCGAGCACGGCCAGGCAGCGGCGGCTCTCCAGGACGATGCCGTTGACCAGGGCACGGGCCAGGTGCTCCCGGCCATGGCTGAGGTCCAGGCCGATGATGGCGCCGGTCAGCAGGGGGTCCCACAGCGCGCCCTGCTCGCCGGGAGACAGGTAGGGAAGCAGGACGGGGGCCTGCGCGGGATCCGTCCCCGCCGCGAGTTCGACCAGCCCGGCTCCGGTCAGGCCGTCGCCGAGCAGGGCGGCCAGCCAGGTAATCGCGCTGCCGGTGGCGAGCAGGTCCATCTCGAGGCCCCACCGGCCGGGCACCGCCAGCGGCGTGACCAGGAACCGGTGACCGGCGTCGAAGACCAGTCGGCCGGAGATGGCGAGGATCACGTTGCTGGTCCCGGCGATGTAGGCCACCTGGCCATGCTCGCGTACGCCCAGCCCGAGCGCGCCGAGTACCGAGTCGGCCGCGCCTAGGACGACCGGGATCCGGGGGCAGCCCAGCCGGGCCGCCGCCTCGGCGCGCAGCGGGCGGCTGGCGTCCGACGGCTGCACGGTTGGCAGTCCCGGGTCCTGGCCGCGGCCGGCTAGGCCGGCCGCGGCCAGGACATCGACGTTCCAGCGGTCGCGCGCCAGCTCGTAGCAGCCGTAGCCGGATGCGGTGCTTGGGTCGGTGATCAGCTCACCGGTCAGCCAGGCGAACAAGTAATCCTTGGCCGACGCGATGGCCGCGGTGCGGGCCGCCCGGGCCGGATCGGCCCGGGCGATCCGGGCGAACATCGGCAGCAGGTAGCGGCCGTCCACCCACTGGCCGGTCAGCCGGTACAGCTCGTCGTCGCCGCAGCGCTCGCGGAGCTCCTCGCCTAGGTCGTCGGCGCGGCTATCCTGCCAGGTGACGGCGGGCCCGGTCGGCTGGCCGCCCGGGCCGAGGGTGACGAGCGTGGGAATCATGCCGGACAGGCCGATGGCCCGCCAGCGCGAAGGCGGGACCGCCTGGCCGAGTTGCGCCGCCGCCCGTTCCACCGCGCGCTGCCAGTCGCCGGCGTCCTGCTCGTACGCCCCGGGGGCGGGCCGGTGTGTGGGGTAGGCCACGCCGGACCTGGCCAGGATCGCGCCAGACGCGGACAGCGCCACCGCCTTGAGCCCAGACGTGCCGAGATCCAGCCCGATGTAGACGCCGCCGTCGCGAACGGCGGGGTCCGCGGGGTCCCGGCCCGGCCCGGCCACGGTCATGACGGCGGCTGGGACCCCGCGAGTCCGTCCTCGGCCGCGTCGCCGTAGCTGGTCGTCGGATCCGAGTAGAAGCTTGACTTTCCCGCGTACTGAGAGACGAACGAGAGCACCAGGCCGACCACCGCGAGCCCGAAGCCGAAGCCGATCTCGACCCCGTTGAGCAGCCCCTTGGCCAGCGTATAGATGATCACGAACGCCATGAACGCCGCGCCCAGGGCGGGCAGCACCCCGCCGAGAATGACGTTGGACGTGCTGCGCATGATGACCCGGCGGTAGTACCAGACCGCCGTGCCCGCGGTGAGCAGGTAGAAAATCGCCGCCATCAGGCCGAGAGTGCTGACGATGTCGGACAGGGCCTTGCCGATCGAGCCGATCAGCGTCGCGCCCCACAGGAATACCACGTTGAGCAGGCCGAACAGGATGGTGGCGTGCCATGGGGTCCGGTACCGGGCATTCACCTGCCCGAACCAGCGCGGGAAGGTGCCATCGCGGCCCATGGCGAAGGAGATCCGCCCCGCGCTGATGATGGCCGCCTGGAGCGAAGCCAGCGTGCCGCCGAGCACGGCGACGATCATGACCTGCTCCCAGCCGCTGCCGCCGATCAGGTTGCCCACATACGCCAGGATGTTGCCCGCGTTGGCCTGCATCGCGCTGTTCGGCGCGACGCCCTGCAGGCACAGGATGACGAGAGCGTAGATGACGAACAGCAGCACCACGCTGGTCACCCCGGCCCGGCCGGCCTGCTTGCCCTTGGCCTCTTCGCTGACGTAGGCGGCGGTGTCCCAGCCGGAGTACAGGAAGATGGCCAGCAGCAGGCCGGAGACCAGCGCGCTGAACCCGCCGGCGCCGCTGACGGTAAACCAGGAGCTCGCGATGCGCACCGTGTGGTGCAGGTGGTTGCCGTAGATGCCGACGACGGCGGCGACGGAGAAGCCGACCAGCAGGCCATATTCGAAGATCGCCCAGCCCCACTGGAACCGGGCCGACAGCTGGATCCCCAGCGCGGCGATGATCAGGACGAGAAGGTCGAACCCGGTGCCGACCGCGGCGACGTAGTGCGTGTTGTTGGCGGCCGAGGTGCTGAAGAAGCTCAGCATGTAGGTGCCCAGCGGGACGGTCAGGCTGGTCGTGCCGACGCAGTAGTACATCAGCATGATCCAGCCGGCGAAGAACCCCGCGTGCGGGTTGAGTGCCCGGCCGACCCAGGAGTAGGTCGCGCCGGCGCTGCGCTGCCAGGCGTTGAGCCGCTGGTAGCCGAGCGCGATGCCGAGCATCGGGATGAAGCAGATCAGGATGGGCAGGAAGCTGGCGTAGCCGACGGTGGCCAGCAGGGCGGCGAGCGTGACCGCGATGCTCTGCGTCGGGCCGGAGCTGGCCATGGAGATGACGACGACGTCGCCGATTCGCAGGGCGGCGTCCTTGAGACCGCCGGCCGGGCGGTCAAGCGGCTGCTCCCCGGGCGGGGCGGCACTGCTGCTGGCTGGCGATGACATGGCGCGTCTCCGTCTCGGGTGACTCGGCGCGGAGCGGACATCGCGCTGGTTAGGCGCGTGACAGAGAGACTGTTTTGCCGGCTATGCCGCAAACCCTAATTGATGACTGCCTATGACGCAATAAGCCAGCGGAGATGAGCCAGCAGGGTGATTAATTGCCAGAAAAATGGATAATGAATAGCCCGCTAGTTCACGATGTCCTGCTGGGCGCCGACCGTCGGCGCCCGATGACGGTGAAGGCCTCCTGCGCGGCACCGAGCATGTCGGCCACGTCCTCGGCGGTGTGCACAAGCGACAGGAACAGGTTCTCGTACTGGCTCGGGTGGAACAAGACCCCGCGCAGCAGCATCTCCTGCCACCACTGGGTGAAAAGCTCCTCGCTGGCATACGCTTGCGCGTCCCGCCAGTTCCTGATCGGCCGCTCGCTGAACCATACCTGGAAGACCGTGCCGAGCCCCTCCACCGTGACCTGAAGTCCCGCCTCGGCGGCAAGCTCGCGCAGCCCGCTCATCAGCGTTTCCCCTAGCGCGCGCTGCTGCTCGAACAGGCCAGGCTCCGCCAGTACGTCCATGGTCGCGCTCACCGCGGCGCACGCGACCGTGTTGGCGTTGTAGGTGCCCGAGTGCGAATAGCGGCCCTCGGCGATCATCGACATCGCCTCGCGGGATCCGCCGATGGCCGCCACCGGGAAGCCCCCGCCCAGGCCCTTGGCCATCGTGGTCAGGTCGGGCGTGACCCCGAAGTACTCCTGCGCGCCGCCGCGCGCGAAGCGGAATCCGGTGATGACCTCGTCGAAGATGAGCAGCGCCCCGTGCTTGCGGGTCTGCTCGCGCAGCAGCTCCAGGTAGCCGGGCTGGGGCAGGATGCAGCCGGTGTTGAACACCGCGGGTTCGGTGATCACCGCGGCCACCTGGTCGCCGCGCTCTTCCATTACCGCCGCGAAGCTGTCGGGATCGTTCCAGGTCAGCACGATGAGGGTGGCCTCCAGTTCGGCCGGGACGCCGGGGCCGGACGGGACCGGGCGGGGCATGCGGGCCGGGCCGGCCAGCTCGGGATCCACGTGGTTGCTCCAGTAGACGGTGTCCTGCCAGCCGTGGTAGTGCCCTTCGAAGCGGATGATCAGCCGACGGCCGGTGTGCGCGCGGGCCAGGCGGACGGCCGTCCCGACGACCTCGCTGCCGGAGTTGGAGAACCGGACCAGATCCACCCCCGGCACCGCCTCGGTGACTTTGCGGGCGGCCTCGATCTCCAGCTCATAGGGCAGCCCGAAGCAGGTGCCCAGCTCGCTGATGGCGTTGATCACGGCCCGGGTCACGGCCGGGTGCCGGTGGCCCAGGATCATCGGGCCCAGGCCCAGCAGGTAGTCGACGTACTCATGCCCGTCGGCGTCGCGCAGCCGCGACCCGGAGCCCTCGGCGATGAACGGGGGGTACGGCTTCCAGCCGAACTTGACCGTGCGGGCGCTGCTGCCGGCACCGCCGGGAATGTAGCGGCTCGCCTCGGTAAACAGCTCGCCAGACCGCCATGCCCACTGCCGGTAACGCTCATCGAAAGTTCGCTGGTCCAAGCCGACGGCTCCAATCTCATTAGCTCATTAGCGTTTTGGCGACCGCCTCTGTGCCGCTATGCCACAATACGCGAGAGATTTCGCGCGGCTTTAGCGTAATGGCGAGCGGCCAGGCACTACCGGAGCAGCAATGACCGAATATTCATCGACGGCAATCCCGCGGCCCGTCCAGGTCTCCGCCATCCCCGACCGGCTTGAGCCGGACGCGATCGGAGTTGCCCAGGACACGATCATCGGACTGGCCTCGTCCGCCCCCGCGGCCACCATAGCGGTCACGCTGGCCGGCCTGGCGGCGACCGCCGCCTACGGCGGCGGACCCGTCATCATCTTGTGCGGCATCCCGATGCTGATCCTGGCCAACACCTACCGCAGGCTGAACCTGTGGAACGCCAACTGCGGCGCGTCCTTCGAGTGGGTCGGCCGCGCGATCAACCCCTACCTGGGTTTCATCGTCGGCTGGCTGATGCTGGCAGGCTGCCTAACCGGGACGATCTCGGTGGTGGTGGTCCTGTCCCCGGCAGTCCTGGACGTCTTCGGCGCCAACGCCGTCAGCACCTGGCCCAACATCCTCATCAGCACCGCCGTCATCCTGGTCATGGCTACGATCGCGGTGGTCGGCATCCGCATCACCGCGCACACCCAGGTCGCCATGGCGGTGATCGAGTATGTGATCCTCATCGGCTTCTCCATCTGGGCGCTGCTGGAAGTGCTGCACCACCATCCCGGCACGTACCCGATCACCAGGGGCTGGCTGAGCCTCACCGGGATCAACGGGAAGGGCAACCTCGCGCAAGGGCTCCTCATCGCGGTCTTCATGTACACCGGCTGGGACGCCACCGTCTACGTCAACGAGGAGGTGAAGCACCGACGGGTCAACCCGGGCCGGGCCGCGGTCTTCGCGGTCGCGCTGCTCGTCGTCCTGTACGCCCTGCCGCAGGTCGCCATCCAGGGCGTGGCGTCGCCGGCCCTGCTGCAGCAGCATTCCTCCTCGGCGCTGGTGTTCGTCGCCCAGGTGCTGGGCGGCGGCGGGTGGGCCAAGGTGATGGCCTTCGGGCTGGCCCTGTCGGTGATCGCGTCCACCGGCATCGGCATCGTGATCACTTCCCGGATCGCCTACGGAATGGCCAGTCACCGGGTGCTGCCGCCGGTCTTGGGCAACGTGAGCCCCCGCTATCGCACCCCCACGGCCGGCACCATCATCATCGCCGCGATCCTCATCGCCGCCACCTGGGCGTACCTGCTGTCCAGCTCGATCGCGACCGTCTTCGGCGACGTGGTAAGCGTGACCGGCCTGCTGTTCGCCGCCTTCTACCTGTTCACCGCGCTCGCCGCCGTCGTGTACTACCGACGCCGGGTCTTCAGCAACGCCCGGGACGCGCTGGTGACCGGTGTACTTCCCCTGGCCGCCGCCGTGTTCCTGGGGTGGGTGATGGCCAGATCGCTGCAGACGGCGCCCGCGTCGGAGAAGTGGTCGCTCCTGGGCATCCTCGGCGCCGGCCTGATCTTGATGCTGGTCGCCCGGTTCCGCCTCCGCTCGCCGTTCTTTCAGATCCCGCTGGAGAGCGCGAGCAGGGAAGGCTAGCGGCCTGGTGAACGCAGCGCGTAAGCCGGTTACGGTCTTGGACGGCGGGTAATTTGGGACCATGTTCAATGCGGCCGGCGGGAGCCGGCTGGGGGAGCATGCGGTCTATCCCGGCACCTTCGACCCCATCACACCCGGTCATCTCGACATCATCGAGCGGGCACGGCATCTTTTCGCGCGGATCACCGTGCTCGTGGCTGTCAATGGTGATAAGCAGCCGGCCGGCACCCAATCGGAACGGGCGGTCCAACTGCGCCGGGAACTTCCCGCAAACTGGGACAACGTCTCGGTCACCGCGTGGGCCGGGCTGACCGTCGCGTTCTGCCGGCAGCATGGCGCCGGCGTGATCATCCGCGGTGTGCGCAACCGATCCGACTGGCGGCCATGTCATCGACGGTTCTGCGCGGGCTCGGCACCTGACTCGTCGGAGAGTCTGCCAGCGCTGGGACAGGAGCGCGAAGCCCCCTTAGTCCCAGGCATCGCGGGGAGCGGATGAGTGCATTCCGGGTGCGGGCGTTATGTTCGCTGTCACGGGTGTGTAGCCCGGCCCGAGCGGGGCAGGTTCCCCAAGTCGGTCACCCCGGACCGGATCCGGGAGAACATCGACATCTTCGACTTCGAGCTGTCCGCCGCCGACGTCGAGGACATCACGGTGCTGAATAAGAACGAGCGCACCGGCCCCGGCCCCGGCAAGTTCGACGGCCGGTAGGCCGGTGCGCGCCCGGCGGCCGCCCCGGGGGAGACCTGAGCTTCAGCCCTGCGCCGCCAGCGGCTGGCTCAGCCGCAGGTGGTTGCCGCTGGGGTCGCGGACAGCGGCGTCGCGGACGCCGTAGGGCTGGTCGACGGGCTCCTGGAGGATCTCCATCCCGGCGGCGCGCAGCGACTCGAAGGTCTTGTCCAGGTCGTCGACCTGAATGAAGACCGCCAGGTCGCCTTTGGCGACAATCTCGCGCATCGCCTGCCGGTCGGCCGGCGGGATGTGGTGGTCCACAGCGGCCAGCAGCAGGTCGTGGGCGTCACCGGGGGCATGAACGGTGAGCCAGCGCATCTCTGGCCCCATCGGGACGTCGTCGCGGACCTCGAAGCCGAGGCGCTGAGTGTAGAACGCGAGCGCCTCATCCAGGTCAGTGCAGTACACGGGCGTGTGCGTGATGGAAAGTGCCATGTCAGCGACCCTACGCGCGGTCGGCCAAGAACGCTTCTCCGATCCTGCATGGCTGGGCGATCCACCCTGGGCGCGCCCAGGCCCGAATCATGCATGGCGGGACCGGTGCGAGCCGCGAGTGGTCACGCGCCTTGTAGACGGATGGTGGCTCGCCGACGAGGCGTGTGAACGTCGAGCTGAACGAGCCGAGCGAGGTGAATCCCACGGCCATGCACACGTCAGTCACGGACATATGGCCACGGCGCAGCAGCGCCATTGCCCGTTCCACGCGCCTGGCCTGCAAGTAGCCGTATGGTCCAGCAAGTCCCGGGCCCGGCGCAGGTGCGCCAGCTCAGCGACCTCCATACGAGGACCGTACCGCGTGGCGGCATGACGGCAGCCACGGTGCCGGCCCTTCTCGTTAAGCGCCTACGGCTGGAAACCGGACTCTGCCCACCGCGCGAACACCTCGGTCCATTCCTCTGGCCAGGCTCCGTCGCACGGCATGGTGCCGGCGCGCAGGTGCTCCAAGACGTCGCCGGCATGCTGCTGCACGTCGGCGGGGGACCACAGATCGAATGCGAACAGCATGGACGTCCGGTCACGCTCGCGGAACAACGGCCGGATGTGCGCTTCGAACCCCACCGTCTCGTCCGGCCCGGGCAGTGCGACGTCCGGCTTGGAGTCGTCGGCAGGCTCCTCAGAAGTATCCGGCCGGCCGCCCGGGCCCCAGTCCCACTGCGGTACATCCCCGGTGGAGCTGGCCGGGGCTCGCGACGCCCAGTCCAGGAAGCCGGCGAACGCCGCGCGGAATGCCGGGTCGTCCGGCAGGGCGACCCGGTCAGCCGCCGCAAGCGCCAGCGCGACCCATCGCGCCCGCTGCGCGGAGGTGAGGTCCCGGCCCGCGAGCGCCGTCGCACCGTCCTGCCGGGCCCCGCCGAACGCCTCCGCCAGCCAGGCCGCCTCGCGTTGCGGAGCGCCGGGCGGCAGGTCCGCGAACTCCTTCGCGAGCAGGTCGTCGGCGGGCACCAGGCTCTCGTAAAGCATCCGGGTCATCCGGGTCAGCGCGGGTAGCCCGCCAGCCCACTCGAACAGCGTCGGATCTGCCGGGCGAGCCGGATCGCGGAACTTGACGTACCAGTGCATGCCGCTGCAGAACGGCTTGTTCTGCGAGTGCCCGCACCGGCAGAGCGCGTAGTGCTCACGCGACGATCCCGAAGCACGGGGTACCTCCCCTCCGGCCGCGTCCGCCAGGGGGATCACGCCAGTCACCCGGTACGGCCCGTCCGGCGAAATCTCGATCGCGGGCTGCCGGCGCCCGTGCCAGTCGGCCAGGTCGCGGGCCTCGATGTCATCGAACGCCAGGCTCAGCGCCCCCGACGGGCAGTCGCGCACCGCGCGGACGATCTCGTCCATCCGGCCGCCGCTCGGCGCGACGAACGGCTCGGCGCCGGTGCGGAACACCGTCGGCAGCCGGTCCGTGCAGAACCCGGAGTGCTGGCAGATGCCCCGGTTGTCGAAGATCGTCACCTCCACGCCGGGATAGCTGTCGCGCTGGTCCGGCACCCGCTCGGGGTCCTTGGCGCCGCTGAACCCGGTCCGCGCGTGCGACCCGTCGCAGAACGGCTTGTCGCCCGACTCCCCGCACCGGCACAGCGCCAGCTGCGGCGGAACCCGCAGCGGCCCGCCCAGGTAGTCGCCCACACGAGCGGCGTTGGTGACCAGGTACGGCCCGTCGTCCGCGACCACGATCCGCGGGGCCAGCCCGCGCTGCAGTTCCGCCAGCTCGGCGGCCTGCGCAGCGGCGTCCGCCGCCAGGTCCACGGCGATCCGCTGCAGCGCCGCGACGGCCTCGAGCAGCTCCGGCGGGGCTGCGTCCGCCAGCTGCGCACGCAGCCGGGTGGCGTCCGCCGCGGCGCGCCGGGCCAGTTCCGGCACTGGCGCGCCGGGTGCGCTGGGCTCGGGGACCGGTGGCCCGCCGGCCGCCGCATCCCGGCCAAGGCGGTCGGCGAGCGGCCGCAGCACGCTGTCAGTAATCCGCGCCGCCGTAGCCGCTACTGTCGCCGATGATTCCGAACGGCCGGCGTGTTCCACCAGCACCAGATACGCGGCTCGCGCGACGTCGGCAAGCGCCGAGGAGACGGTGTCCGCTGGAGAGACGCCGACGCTCGTTCGGTAAAAGTCGCGGGCCCGGCCGAGCAGGGCGGGCACTTCCCCGGCCGCCGTCGCGGAGCGGCCAGCTTGAGCGAATCCTGCACGGGCGGGCAGGTGTGCTCCCAGAGAGCGGGCGATGCCGGCCAGCGACTCGCGGACTGCACCCAGCTGTTGCGTCACCTTCGGAGTGGCGCCGGCGCTGGCCGGCTCGCAGAACGCGGCGGCCACCTCGATCCGCTCGGCCAGGAGTATCCAGGCCGCCTCCCGGTGCGGCAGCACATAGTCGCTCTCGTAGAACAGCTCGAAGCTCGGGCCGGCGGTCTGGCCGGGGTACTCCCGCCCGGCGGGCAGCTGGGTAATGATGTCGCCCAGTGGCTTGAGCGCCTGCGCCATCAGCGCGTAGGTCCCGTCTGCCAGCGACCTGAGCTGGGCATCGGTCTCTTCGGTGTGCGCGAAGAAGCGTTGCAGCATCAGCAGCAGGATCTCGTAGCAGACGTTGAACAGGTCCATGACACGCTGCGCGAGCGGGTCGGTGACGAGCCGGATATCGGGGTCGCGCTCGCTGGGACGGACATTCAGCGGGATGACCGGGCGCACCGGGTCGAAGCCGCGGTCGGCCTCGCGGAACTGCTCGAACTCATCCAGGATCTCGACGAACTGGCCGAAGTGCGCGTTCCGCCAGTCCCCGCGCGGCCCCTCACCCTGCTCCAGGATCGCGCCGATCGCCTGCTTCGCGGTCGCCACGTCCGTCACCGCGACCAGCTCCGGCCAGCCGAAGTACTCCTGGGTCGCCTGGGCGCGCGGCGGGCCGACGAACAGCCAGCGTTCGCCGTACTTCTGCGCGAGGTGCTCGATCCCGGCCTCGATCGACCGGTACAGGTGCCCGACGGTCGCGAAGTCCTGGCCGCGCGGCACGATATCGCCGGCCTGCATCGCCGGTGTTGCCCGGCTGAAGGCGGCCAGGCCGGGTGCGTCGTGCAGCGCCATGCCCTCCGGGCGCTCGAGGAACATGGAGTGCCGGAGCGCCGCCTCACCGAACGGCAGGAGCGTCAGGTTAACCCCGGCCGGGTAGTGGCTCGCGGGCTGCGGGAAGTTCGGCCGCGACAGGTGCGGTGCCGCTCCGACCGCGGACAGTAGGTTCTGCACCAGTGCCAGGTGCAGCATTTCCTGGACGGCGACGCGTGAGATCCGTTCCCGCCACCGCCGGACCGCAGCGACCTGGTTGTCCGTCAGGCCCTCGTCGGCGTTCTGCTTCATCGAGAACGCGGCGAACAAGTACTGGCACATGATCCCGTGCTCGAGCGCCGCAGCCTCGCACAGCATGTAGATCAGCGCCTCGCGGTGCTCGATCACGAACGGTTCCTCCGGCTGCGCCAGGCCGCCCCGGGTGGCGATCACCCGGGCGAGCCGTCCGGGCAGTGCCTGCTGCTGTTCAGTTCTCTCGGTCATGCTTTCCTCACGGTTAGGATGATCCAGCGTTGAACATCGAGCTGCGCCATCTCAGGTACTTCGTCGCGGTCGCCGAAGAGGAGAGCTTCACCGCCGCGGCGAACCGCGTGCATGTCGCGCAGCAGGTTCTCAGCACGCAGATCCGGCAGCTGGAAGCCGCCGTCGGAACCCAGCTTCTGAACCGGACGAGCCGGGGCGCCACGCTCACGGCAGCCGGGTCGGCCTTCCTCGACGCGGCGCGGGAGGTGCTGGCAGACGTGGACCGCGGCGTCGCGGCCGCGCGGAACGCCGCCCGGGCGGTCGCCGGCAAACTGTCGGTCGGGCTCGGTCCCGGCTGCGAGAACGAGACCAGGACGCGGCTGCTCACCGCCTTCGAAGGCGCGTACCCCGAGGTCGACGTGCGCATGCAGGCCTTCGACATGACGCAGCCGTCGGCGGGGCTGCTCGATCACAGCAGCGACATCGCGCTACTGCGCCCGCCGGTCGCGGCGCCCGGGATCGAGTTGATGATGGTGCGCTCGGAGCCCCGGGTGTTCGTGCTTCCGGTCGGGCACCCGCTCTCTGAGCGCGAAGAGCTGCGGCTGGCGGACGTCGCCGGGCTGCCGTTCGTCACCGCCGAGCTGGCCACCGACGGCTGCGAGCCCGCGGCCTGGCAGAATGACTGGCTCATCAAGCCCCGGCCCGCCGGGGACGTCCCGATCATCGGCGCCACCGCACGGACCGTCGACGAGTGGTGCGAGCACGTCGTGGCCGGCCACGGCATCAGCCTGTGTCCGGCGTCCGCGGCGAGGTTCCATGGTCGTCCTGGTATCTGCTTTGTCCCGAGCACGGGGCTGCCGCCCACAACGATGTGCGTGGCCTGGCGGACCGGCGACACCAGGCCCGCGGTGCGGCATTTCGTCTCGCTGGCGGCGGAATCCGGCCCGCAGCAGGCGAGCACGACGCAGGTCGTCACTTAACCGCGCCCGCCAGGGCCGCCTCGGCGATCGCGCGGTCCTCGGCGGCTGTCATCGCCCCCGCGACCCCGATCGCGCCCGCGACCAGGCCGTCCGCTAGCACCGGCAGGCCACCCGCGATCAGGGCCAGGCCGGGCCGGTTCGCGAACGACGCGACTGCCGCGGGGTCCGGCTCGATCGCGGCGAAGAACTCGTCCGGCGGCATGCCGATCGCGGCGGCCGCGTACGCCTTGCTCATCGCCGTCTGCAGGCTAACCAGCGGGGCGCCGTCCATCCGGCGCACCTCTCTGAGGACGCCGGACTCGTCGACGGTCACGACGGTCACGCGCAGCCCGCCGCTTGTCGCCGCGGCCACAGCCGCGTCCACCAACCGCCGCGACAGTTCCGAGGAAAGCGTCGGCCGCGTCGTCCACATCCCGGTTGTCACCTGGCTCACCTCCGCCTCGCGTTTTCCGAAACCATCCTCTCGGGCAACAGCGCTGCCAGGCCAACATCCCTTGCGGATCGGGCTACAGTCCACGGCTGTTACCCCGTTTCCCGTCTTTCGTCCGGTCTCGGGCGCTACACCACCATGTCCCCGCCTTTGACCACATGACGTCCGACATGATGAGTGAGATTCGACATGTTCCGTGAGACGGGACAACAAGTGTCCCGTGACAGCGAATCGGATACGACGCCCGGGGCAGTCCACAACAACCCGTCGTTTCCCTGGTCCCTGGTGAACGACTATGTGGCCGTGCGGTCGAGGTTCTTCGACGATTTCTACGCCGCCGCCGTCTATGGTGACGCCGCCGCTTCTGGTGGCACCGTCGGCATCCGCCAGGCGGTGATCCTGGCCGCCGGGCTGGACACGCGGACGTTCCGCCTGGAGTGGCCGGATGGCATGACGGTCTACGAGGTGGACGCGCCGCTGGTGCTGTCCTTCAAGGAGAAGGTGCTGGCTGGCGGGGGAGCGCAGGCGCGTTCCGCACGGCATGTGGTAGCCACCGACCTGCGGGAGGACTGGTCGGGGGTGCTGTGTGGCGCGGGGTTCGACCCGGCCCGGCCCGCTGCGTGGCTCGCCGAGGGGCTAATGATGTACCTGCCCGACGAGGCGAAGGCCAGCCTGCTCCCCGCCGTCCAGGCACTGTCCGCGCCCGGCAGCCGGGTCGCGATCGAGCACATCACCTCTTCCGGAGCTGACGTGGAGTCCAACGCGGCCTTCCGGGAGGCGGCCAGGCGCACTGATTTCGACGTCGACGTCGACACGCTGTGGTCCTACGAGCACGACTATGACCCGGTGGGGTGGCTGCGGGCCAGCGGCTGGTCGGTCGACGTCAGCCCGATGACCACGACGGCTGAACGGTACGGCCGCCCGCTGGCGCCCACGCTGCCCGCGGGGATGCTCACCGCCCTCCTGGTCATCGCCCGGAAGTCCTGACACCTGACGCGCTGAAAGGCGGCACCTGGAACCCCTCTTTCGTGGTCACAGGCAGCGTCGATCGGTGCGTTCGCGTCTGGCCGCAGATCTGTGACGACCTCGGTCGTGCACCCACCATCACTCCGCTTTACCTCACGCTCCGGTACTCCGGACGCGCTGCCCGTGCTCCTGCAGATGCGGCACTTGTGCGTTTCGTTTGTCGTTCAACGTCGATTCTGGTCTTATCGCCTGCCCGACTGGCGCTCCGCTGACCTCCGGAGACGGCTCGATCAGCGTCTCGGACTTCACCCCGGATCGGCGACGCGGGAGACACTGCGCATATGACGTATATGACGGGCAAAACTGAGGTCGCGCGGGAACTCGAGCGAACCGGGTACGTCGTGCTCTCCGGGCGCCTGGGCGCGCAGGACCTAGCCGCAGCCCGGGCAGGGCTCGGCTCGCTGCTTGAATCCGCTGACTGGGGGTCGTCGGAGTTCGACGGTTCGAAGACCAAGCGGGTCTGGGCGCCGCTGGCCGTCACGCGCTGCATGGACAAGGCCGCGCTGGATCCGCTGGTGCTGGCGGCGGTCGAGGACGCAATCGGGCCCGGCGCGCAGTTCGGCAACACCTGCGCCATCCAGATGCACCCCGGCCAGTCGAAGGGTAAGCCCGACCCGGGCGAGGCTGTCCCTGCGGAGATGCCCGCCGGGTCGGTCCTGCTCTTCTCCGGGCGCCTCTACCACGGCGCCGGCGCCAACGGCACTACTAGGCCGCGGCTCGGCGTCGTCATCGACTACCTGCAGCCATGGCTGCGACCCTGCGAGGCTCACGCTCTCAGCGCGGACCCGGCCGAGGTACGCGGCCTGCCGCAGCGCCTCCAGGAACTGCTCGGCTTCAACCAGCCGACCCCCTACCTCGGCTTCATCAACGGCAGGCACCCGCGCGACTGGCTGATGAGCAACTAGCCAGGCCGCGTCCAGCCGGGCTGGCGAACTGGCCGACACACACGTCGAGAAGACCGTCGGCCGCGCTGTGACCCATGCTCCGCTGGTTAATCGGATGACATGCCTCCGTGGCGGTGGCCATTATGGCCAGGTGAACCTGGGTGCTTTCGTGCAGGACGGGTACGTGGCCATCCGCGGGGCGGTGGACGCGGATACGGTGGCGGCGTGCGGGAGCTGATCTGGGCGGCGATGGAGCGGCGCGGCGTCCGCCGGGATGACCCCGGCAGCTGGCCCCCGCTCGTGGAGGGCATGGGCGACCTGGCGGGCGAGCCGTTCATTGCCGCGTACCTGGCGCTAGCGCTGACTGCAGCCTACGACGAGCTGATCGGCCCGGGCCGGTGGAAGCGCTCGGCGGACCTGGGGGAGTCGGTGGTCGTGCGATTCCCGGCCGAAGACGAGCGGGCCAACGCCGGGTACCACATCGAGGGCAGCTACGCCGCCCCGGACGGGTCCGGCGCGGGCTGGGTCAACATCCGGTCCAGGGCCCGCGGCCTGCTGGCACTGATCCTGTTCACCGATGTCGGCCGCCGCGACGCACCAACGCGGCTGCTGTGCGGCTCGCACCTGGCCGTCCCGCAGTTCCTGGCACCCTACGACGAGGCGGGCGCCGACTCCGACGCCGACTTCTGGCGGCCATCGACACTGTGCCTGAACACGGTGCATGCGACCGGGAAGGCCGGGGATGTCTTCCTCTGCCATCCGTTCATGGTGCACACGGCGACCTGGCCGCACCGGGGCACCGGGCCCCGGATGATCGCCCAGCCCGCGGTCAACGCCCCCGACGGCTTCGTGCTGGACGGCTCCGATCCCTCGCCGGTAGCCCAGGCCATCGTCAAGGGCCTGGCGATGGCGGACTGAGATCATCAGATTTACGGAGTTAACATCAGTCTCGCTGAGCCGGGCATCACTTTCGCTGCGCCCGCATCAGGTCAACTGAGCCAGGACAACCCGGGCTGTCACACAGTTGTCCCGTGACAGCGAATATGTCGTCCGAATCCTGGGGGCCGACATGTTTCTGACACGCCTGCGGCGGACTCTGTGCCCGTCATTGTGTCGTTTCCGGAGCGCAATCGCGTTCGAGCCTGCCGCAGGCTCCCCTTGGGCTAACCGGTGACGACTTGGCTTATCGTGTACCTTCCGATGTCGCCGAGCAATGGATTGTCGGCCGAGTACGCGGCGCACCGAAGGCCGTGGACCAGCGCCCAGCCGCGGCCGCGCTCCCAGGTCGCCTCGTCGGCTGGCAGAGCGCTCCGGAAAGCGTGCCGGGCGGGTTCGGGCAGGCAGGTCCATGCTGCCATCAGGTCGACGGCGGGATCGCCGACGGCGAGCAGGCCGAAGTCGAGTACTCCGCTCAGTCGGCTACCGGTGACGAGCAGGTTCGCCGGGTGAAGGTCTCCGTGCATCCACACGCCCGGGCCATTCCACGGGGGAGCGGCCCGCGCGCGACGCCACGCCCGGATGGCTGCCTCACGATACGGCACGTCTCCCAGCGTCTCGACAGCGTCGGCGACTTGGCGGTCGCAGTCGGCCAGATCGCGCCGGAACTCACTGGCCGGGCCGCCAGCGGGATCGACCGACTGGAGCGCCGCGACGAAGCCGGCCAGCCTCAGCGCTGCCGCCAAGTCGAGATCGCGGGAAGCACCCGCGATCTCGCCCCGCAGCCACGACACAACGCTCCAGGGCCAGGGATATCCCGCACCGGGCCTGCCCTCGCCTGCTACGGCCGGGATAGCGAGGGGCAGCCGCCCGGCCAGCGCCGGAAGCCACCGATGTTCCCTGCTGACATGCTCGGCGGCGATCCGGCGGCGCGGCATCCTGACGGCTAGGTCGCTGCCGAGCCGGTAGATCACGTTGTCCCAACCCGCGCTGGGCACGGCTCGCACGGGAAGACTCGCCCACTGCGGAAACTGCTCGGCCAGCAGGCGCTGCACAAGCTCGTCATTGATCTCCACCTCAGCAGGTGGCCTGCCTATCGACATCGACACCCTCACCACTCGCCAAAGTCAACAAGGAACGCCCCACCTTGCTTGATCACGTTCCCGTGCCGATCGGCTGAGACCGCCGCAGGATCAGGTCGGTGTGGCTGTCCACCTTCTGCCTAGCGTGTCGTCCCAAGTGCCCAGGCGATCAAAGCTGTAGGGTCGGCATCCCCGTGAACTCCCATGAGGGCATGCGGCCGTGGTACCACGCGCCATCGTTTCCCTGGACGATCTCTGTCCCGCAATGACGGCACACCGCTCGTTTTATCCGGGCTTCTGCCTCCTTGAGCTGCGCTTCTGCCGCGTTGCTGTACTTCAGCGCTTGCAGCGCATCGAAGGTACCGCCACGTCTTCCGACAGGATGAGTGAGATTCGACATCTTCCGTGAGACGGGACAAACAGGCAACTTCCTGATGCAATGCCGCTTAGCAACGGTTGATCTTGGTCGGTCGCCGACTCCCTTGTCGGTAAGCCTGCGCTGCACAAATTCGGACATTAAAGGCATAACGGGCTAGTGCGCTACAGACTGTAACCGTTTCGCGCGCCCCGCTACGGACTCCCCGGTGCGGCCGGCCATGATGGCGAAGAGTTTTCGTCGTTATAGAATGATTTACTTACGTTGAGAAAAATGTTTTCGGGATCATTGCGCTAGCTTCGCAATCGGCAGTCACGGACGGTTATAGTGACGGCGGACGCGTCCCAGGGAGCGCCCCCGGAAGCCATGATCAACGTAGGCTAAGCGGCATTGCTTCCTGATGCGACCCGTCCTGCATAAGTGCCGATAATGTACATTATGTAAAGTAACGTTTGGGCGTTCCCCGCCCGTGAGGAGCTCGGCGCTTCTCAGTTGACCTGACAACAGTCTCAGTCAATGTCAGGCGAGTCTGCGGGGGTGGCCGGGTCAGTGGGCTAGGCCGAGCTCGCCGGCCCGGACCCCGGCCTGGAAGCGGGAGCCGGCCTCGAGCGCAGCCATCAGCTCGGCGACCCGCCGCCGGTAGGTGCGCAGCGAGGTGCCCAGCCGCCGGGCGGCCGCCTCGTCGGTGAGGCCCGCGCCGAGCGCCCGCAGGATCTCCCGGGCCTCGGGAGCGAGCTCGGGGACCTCGCCGCGCAGGTAGGCATCGAGGTCGGTGGCCGCCTCCCAGGCGGCGGTGAACAGTGAATAAACCCCGCCCACCAGGACCGGGGACGTCGTCACCGTGTACTCGCGGCCGAGCGGTGACGGCTGGCCGGCCAGGATCGCCACCCGCCGGTCCAGGATGATCGTCTCGTGTGGCAGCGGCGCGGAACTGATCCGCACCTGCGCGCGCGCCGCGTTGAGTCGCCGCAGGTGCGCGCGCTGCCCCTCGTCGGCCAGCGCCAGCGGGCTCATCAGCTTGCGCACCGTGAAGCTGTCCGTGCCGGGGGCAAGCACCCGCCGGGTGAGCGCGGACCGGGCCTCCGGCTGCGACCAGGTGGCCAGGTCGCGGGCTGCGCAGGCGAACTCCTCGTGCACCGCGTTCGAACAGGTGCCCCGCCCGGGCGATGAGCTCCGCGTCGCCGCGCACCGTGCTGGTCTGCTCATCAGTCACCCGCCCAGTCTGCCAGCCGTCTCCAGGGCCGGCAAATGGCAGCAACCTGCCAGCTCCTCGCCGCGGCCACGGGGCCGGGGCAGGCTGTGAGCATGACGAACACGACGAACACCAGCCAGCCCGCCGCCGCCTCCGGCACCTTCGCGATCGGCGGCGACCTGCCCGTCGCACGGCTCGGCTTCGGTACGATGCGGCTGCCCACCGGGACCTTCACCGGCCCCGTCCGCGACCCGGAGGACGGGATCGCGGTGCTGCGCCGCGCCGTCGAGCTGGGCGTGAACCACATCGACACCGCGAGCTTCTACCGGCGCGGTGACGTCGTCGCCAACGAGCTGGTCCGCCAGGCACTGGCCCCCTATCCCGACGGCCTGGTGATCGCCACCAAGGTCGGCCCGATGCTCGGGCCGGACGGCACCCCCGCCGTGCAGGCCACCCCGGGCCAGCTGCGCGGCCTGGTGGAGGACAACCTCCGCGAGCTCGACGTCGACCATCTCGACCTGGTCTACCTGCGGGTCGGCGCGAGGAACCCGCCTGGCGGCGAGCCGATCGCCGAGCGGTTCGCCGCGCTGGCGAAGCTGCGCGAGGAGGGCCTGATCCGGCACCTGGGCGTCAGCAACGTCGACGCCGCGCAGCTCGCCGAGGCCCGCGCGATCGCCCCGGTCGCCGCCGCGCAGAACGCGTTCCACGTGCACGCCACCGCGGACGCCGCGCTGCTGGCGGAGTGCACCCGGTCCGGCACCGCGTTCGTGCCGTTCTTCCCGCTCGGCGGCGGCCTCGACCCGATCGACACGACCCGGCTTGAGAAGACCGCCGCCCGGCACGGGGCGACCGTCCAGCAGGTCGCGCTCGCCGCGCTGCTGGCAGCCTCCCCGGTGATGCTCCCCATCCCCGGCACCGGCAGCCTCGCCCACTTGGCGGAGAACGTCGGCGCGGCCAGTGTCCAGCTAACCCCGGAGGACATCGCCAGCCTCGCCGGGTAACGGCGCGGACGCCGAGGTGTCCGTGGGCGGTGCGGCCCGATAACGAGGCCGCACCCGCACGGAGCGCCGGGCGTGGCTGTCGCCGGGATTCCTGGGACAGGTGCGCATTGCGGGATGGCCGGGCGAAATCGCGAAGGTCTCCGCCTATACGCTCAAGGGCCTCACCCGCCCCTGAGCCAACAACAGTGAGACACGATCCAGGTGGGCACGCTGGGAGTGGCGCGTATGCTGGCACTGGCAGCCACGCCTGCCTGATCCGAGCTACGCCAGCCCGGCGCTGGAGGTAGCGACCGAGGACAAGAGCGGCACAGCCCTTGCGTGGATTGTCCTTTTCTCCCATCGTGATCACTCTGCGGTGGCCAGGCGCCGGGACAGGCCGCCGGGTAGAGGACAC
Source organism: uncultured Actinomycetota bacterium (assembly GCA_963771985.1). Taxonomy (GTDB): domain Bacteria; phylum Actinomycetota; class Actinomycetes; order Streptosporangiales; family Streptosporangiaceae; genus Trebonia. Next base: position 746,528 of record CAVYVO010000003.1, read on the forward strand.
GATGCCGCACGACAAGATCAAGGCAGCCGCCCGCAAGCGCATGGCGGAAACCGGTGAGCCCTATACTGCCGCCAGGCGCGCAGTGGTCACCGAGCGCCAGGATCCTGAAGGCCAGGCCGCTGCGGGCCAGATCCCGCCCCCGGGCGCGGGCTATGCGCTTGCGATGTCCGGTGAAATTCACGACTGGCTGGCTGAGCTTCGCGGCAGCGACCCGCCGGCAGCCCTGCGCGTCGTGCAGGCGCTGGTCACGCTGATGGACAAAGGTGCCAGCCTCGGCGATCCGCTGGTGGCCTCCGCGGCAGATTCCTGGCCCTGGGCGCTGATGCAGGCCCTCGACCGGTCGTATCGGGAGCGCCTGGAACAGCTGACCGCCGTGCGCCGGGGCGAGACCGAGGCTGTCACCTTGATCAAGGACATACAAGATCAGATCGCCGCGCTGGAGACTGCGCAGGCGGCCCTGGAGGACCAGCACCGCCGCGCGCTCGATACAGGAAAGCCGCAGGAGGCAACGCAAGCAGCCGACAAGCTGGCCGCCGCGCGGCAGCAGATAGCCCAGGCGCGGCGGCTGCTGCCGGGCGTGATCGAGGCCAGGGACCGGCTGGGTCAGGCCGCCCAGCGGCTGCAAGCCCGCGCTGACGCGTGGCGGGTCCGGAAGGAAGTCCTGAAGGCGAGCTACATCGCGGCATCCAGCAGTCTGCGGGTCCGCGAGGCCATCGCGGCCCTGGACCTGGCCGATGATGACGGCGACCGGCAGGATGAAGATAACAGCCAGGCGATCAGCGGGGCGGCAGATGCCAGGCTTGCCGAGCTCACCGCCCAGATGGAGCAGGCCCTGGGCCAGCAGGGCGGGCCAGAAGGCCTGATGGAGCTACGACCCGGTGTACCGCTGCGCGGCGACATCCGCATCCTGTTCGCCATCGAGCCTCCCGGCACAGCGCTGCTGATCGCAGTGCTGCACGGACTCGACGTAGTCGAGGATCAGTTCCCCGAAGCCATCATGGCATCCGCGGACATGCTGGGGCGGATACGCGCTGGCCAGGCGCCCGAAGCGGCAGCGCACACCTATGCGGACACGCAGTCATTCCTGGCGGAGTTCTATCCCGGCGACGTCGGCACCGAGGGTTCCCCACAATGAGCCTCGGTCCATCCCAACCTGACCAGAACCGGCATCATGCCACTCTGCCGGGACCATCCAGCGGCCCCGCGGCGAAATGGCTCAAATTGGCTGGCAGACAAACGCCCGCAACCGCTGTCTGCGGTCAGCTCCTTGCTCAGGGTCACACCGTCCGGCTCGACCGCCGACTGCAACTCGGTCACCACCTCGTCAAGGAGGTCACCCTGCATCCGGCGGCGAGTTCGGCCGCCTGTTCCCCCGGCCCGGCTACCAGGACGGCGTCCCCGGCATCGGCGCCACCCGGGGGGTGCCCGACGTGTGTGATGTTGGCCGACGCGGAGGGTGCCGAGGTGATCGCCTACCTCGCCTCCGACGCCGCCGACCTGGTCACCGCGAACGTGATCACCCTCCGGTGACCGCCACCTCTCCCGCACACGCGGGAAGCGGCCGCGATCTCCGCTGGTGGCTGGGCTGCCCGCGAGCAGCACCTGTGCGAGGTCTACGAGTCCGTCACCACGGTGCACAACCAGCTGGGACTCACCCCACCGCTCGACTCGCGGACACGATACTTCCATGACCGGCCTTACCAGGTCATCGGTGCCGCCCGGTTTACCGAAGCGCTCCGGGAGGCGATCACCGACCCGCAGATCAGGCGACTTCCGCTTACCGGCGCAACCGACCAGTTCACCGACAGTACCGACGCCGCAGGCGACCTCCGCTTCCTGCGCGCCTGCGCCGAAGCAGCCATCCGCTGAGCGCACGCAATGAAGCTAGTCCGCCGCAGTGAGCGCGGAAATGGTGACGAAAGGACTCGAGTTCGACCCGGCGGAATGCCCCGTGACCTCTCGATGACGGCGGGCATGCCGCGCTGGAGACACTTCACGCCGGACTCCCCGGACGCCCGTACCGCGACGCGGTCTACCTGACCGTGCGCGGCCCCGAAGCGCACACCCTCGGGGCCGCGCACGGCGAAGCCTGGCTCCGCGACTGGAACCACGGCAACCTCGAGTCCTACTGGCGCCCGTGGGCGGCGAAGGGCCGGGCCGCCATGGCCGGGCGCGACTCCGGCACGCTGCTTCCTGACGGCGCCGTCCCGTGGGCAGCGCTCGGACCAGGTCGGCTGCACGCCACGATCACCACGGGTGAGATCACCTCCAAGACCGCCGCCGCCGATTGCACCGCGAAGCTGCTCCCGCAGCACGGTGAGCTGCTGGCGCGCGCGAGGGCGCACCGGCTCGGCAATGACAGCGAGCTTTTTCACCGTCGCGGACGGCTACGCGGCCTGTGATCTTATCGACGCGGTCGTGAACGATGGCGCCGCAATGCGCGGTGGCTGACGACACCCTGAATCGCTATCGTGTTGCTCAGGTCGTGACTGGCGTTCGGGTGGAGCACCACCGGGGAGCGGCCTACCGGGGTTATCGCCGGTCAGCCGTGCGCCTGGGCGAGCATGTCAATGCCGTCTGCAGCAAGGAGCTCGCTATGGCCAGCCCGCCCGACGACCAGCCCGACACCCGGGGCGAAGCCATCATCCCGTTCCGGATCAATGTTCCCGAACTCCACCTGGAGGATCTGCGCGAACGGCTGCGCAGGACCCGGTGGCCCGAACGCGAGACGGTAGACGACTGGTCACAGGGCACGCCGCTGGGCTACGCCCGCGAACTGTGCGAGTACTGGCTGGAGGAGTACGACTGGCCTGCCGCGGAGGCCCGGCTCAACCACTTCCCGCAGTTCCGGACCATGATTGATGGCCTGCACATTCACTTCGTCCATGTCCGCTCCCCGCACCCCGGCGCGGTCCCGCTGGTCATGACGCACGGCTGGCCGGGGTCGGTCGTGGAGTTCTGGAAGGTCATCGGGCCGCTGGCCGATCCGGCGGCTTTCGGCGGGAGCGCGGACGACGCCTTCCACGTAGTGTGCCCGTCACTGCCCGGCTACGGGTTCAGCGGCAAGTCGGCGAACCCGGGATGGGGCACGGAGCGCATCGCTGACGCCTGGGATCGGCTGATGGGCAGGCTCGGCTACACACGCTACGGCGCCCAGGGCGGAGACTGGGGATCCAGGGTGGCGATGGCGCTCGGCCTGCGCTACCCCGGGCACGTGACGGGCATCCACCTGAACATGGTCGCGTTCCCCGACCCCCGAAGCCTGGGGGACCTCACCGACCGCGAGCAAGACGCCCTAGCGGCGCTTGGCCGCCACCGCGCCCAGGGCAGCGGCTATGCAGCGCAGCAGTCCACGCGTCCGCAGAGCATCGGCTACGGGCTGGTCGACTCCCCCGCCGCACTGTGTGCCTGGATCGTGGAGAAGTTCCAGTCGTGGAGCGACTGCGACGGCGACCCGGGTAACGTCTTCACCCGGGACGAGATGCTCGACAACATCATGTTGTACTGGCTGCCCGCTACCGGGGCGTCAGCCGCCCGCCTGTACTGGGAGAGCTTCGCCAGGCGCATCACCGACCCGGTCCCGGTCCCGGCCGGCTGCTCGATCTTCCCCAGGGAGATCTACCGTCCGTCCCGGCGCTGGGCCGAGCCGCAGTTCCCTGACCTGCGCTATTGGAACGAGCTCGACAAGGGCGGTCACTTTGCTGCCTTTGAACAGCCGGCGACGTTCGTCGAGGAAGTGCGTGCCGCTTTCCGGCTGTTCCGCTGACCGCGGGCCGCAGCTGGCGAGCAGCGAAGACACCGGGACGAGAACGCTGCGGCCCGCTCAGGTAGGGTTCGGCCCGAGAGTGGTTTCTGCTGGAGGACAGCGATGTCGTACCTGCCGCATCTGCTGGTGCTCGCCGGGGTCTGGGCGTTGGTGGTAATGAGCCCAGGTCCGGATTTCGTGGTGACGATTTCACGCGCCGCAGGCTCCCGGCGAGCGGGCTTGGCCGCAGCCGCCGGCTGGCGGAGGAGACCTGTGGCGGACCGGATTCGATCGGACGGACAGCAGTCCCGCACTGTGGACGCTTCTCATTCCAGCCGTGGATGCATCTGCCGGAATCGCCGACTAGGCAGACACCGGGGCAGTCGCCCAGGCAATGCCGACAGTGCCGGGTCTCGGGCATGCGCCGCTCCTCAGGGATTTCGTACGTCGCCGACATACTGTCCATACTGAACGGGGTTCCGCGCGGCGGCGGTGTCACGCCGGAAGGCGGTAAACCGAGACGTGGGAACGGGACTCGGCGGTGAATTCGGTACCCACAACTCGATCACGAACCGGCCGCCCGGCGTGAGGTGGCCGGCGGCGTTGCGGAAGCACGCGACCTGCTCGGCCTGAGTGAGCAGGTTGGAAATCGTGTGGTAGACGAGGTAGACGAGGGCGTATTCCCCCGGAGCGCGGGCCGTTGCTATATCTCCAGCGATTACCGGGATCGCCTGTTCGCCTGCCTTCGCGCGCAGCCGGTCGATCATCGGCTCCGACAGCTCGATACCGGTAACAGGTACCCCTCGTTCGGCGAGCGGTATAGCGACACGGCCGGTGCCGATAGCGAACTCGAGTGCCCGTCCGTCACCGGCGAGTTCGGCGAGGCGATCCACTGTCGGCCCGAGCGCCTCCGGCGCGAACATGCCGGTGCCCGGCGTGTCATAGCCCTCGGCGGCCTCAGCGTCCCAGATTTCCTGTTGTCGCATACCCCCAACGATCCCCGTGCGAGGAAGGCGATGTCTAATGATTTTGCGCCAGGGTCATCCTGGTATTCCGCATGCTCAAGCGAAGAGGAGTTCGCCGCGCTTCATCGGGCCTGGACAGGCACGGACGCCGCGGGCGATCCTGGCGGGTGTGAGCATCGGCGGAACGCTGGCCGAGGCGCGGCACCAGGCGGGGCTGACGGTTTCGGAGGTCAGCGCGCGTACCCGTATCCGGGAGGGCTTGGTCCGGGCCATCGAGCAAGATGAGTTCGACATCTGCGGCGGCGATTTCTACGCGCGCGGCCATATTCGCGCGATCGCCGGAGTCGTAGGCGCCGATTCCCAGGCGCTGATCAGCGAGTACGACGCGGAACACCCCTCAGGCCGTCCTGCCACGCTGGAGGACCTGCCCAGCGAATCGGAGCAACCGCCGTCGCGTGGCCCGGGCTCATGGCTGGGTCCCGTGGCGCTGCTGCTCTGCGTCGTGGCGATCGTCTTCGTCGCCTACCGGCTAACCGGCGGTTCTGGCAGCTCTCAGCACCCCGCCGCCGCCTCCTCGAGCCGGGTTCCGCACGCGGTCGGCAGTCCGCGGCCGAGCGCACATCACACGCCGGCGTCCAGCGCGGCGAGTTCCCGCCCGGCGCCGACGCCGGCGGTACCGCTGACCGAGGTAACCCCGGTCAGCGCCGTAGCGTTCGGTCCCGGCGGCGCGTCCGACGGTGACAACCCGCAGGGCGCTTCGCTGGCGCTGGCCGGCGACCCGGCCACGCCGTGGCATACCGACTGGTACTCGACGGCACGGTTCGGCAACCTGCAGGCGGGCACCGGCCTGCTGCTCGATCTCGGCCGGACCGTGACGGCGACCAGCGTGTCCATCAGCCTAGGCGACACGCCCGGCGCGGATCTCCAGGTGCGCGCCGGGACCAGCACCGCGGAGCTGCGCTGGATGGCGAGCGCGGCTGACGCGGGAGGGACCGTCCATGTACGCCTGGCGTCACATCCCCGGGTCCGGTACATGCTCATCTGGTTCACGCAGCTGCCCCCTGACCCGGTCGGCACCTACCAGGCGGACGTCTCCAAGGTGACGGTGCTGGCGTCCTCCGGATAGCGGCCTATCACGTCTCCTCGGCGGCCTGGGAACGCGACGGGCCCGCCTCGCGGAAGGCGCCGGGGCGCAGCGGGGTGCCGAGTACCTGGCTGACGAGGCTGCGGTGGGAGGCGTGGAGCGTGCGGACGGCCGCTGGCGTGAGGCCGGGTTTGACAGGGTCGAGGCCGCCCCTGGGACGCCCCGGCTTAACCGGGATCCAGAGGTGACCGGGATCGCTGCCCTCCAGTTCGGCGATGATCGCCGCGCGGGCGACGAGCCACCGGTTGAGGATATGCACGGTCGCAGCGCTGAGCGGGCAGGGGCCGTCGGCGAGGTCGATCTGCGGGGCGTCGCCGTCCAGGTGCAGGGCACGGACTTTGAGGTCGGCGAGTTCAGGGACGGTCCGTTCGGTGTCGGCGACAAGGGCGGCGACGGCGGCGGTGCGCAGGGCCGTCACGGCGTTGGCGTAGACGGGCCTGCGCACCGTCAGGTCGTGAAGGAGGCGTTCGGTATCGGCGGGGGTCAGCCGGTAGCCGGGAGCAGGCGGCCGGGTGTCGAGGCGGTCCGTCAAACCGAGGTATTCGGCGAATGCGTTGTAGGAGTCGATCCGCACGCGCATCGAGTTCGGGTATGCGGCGGCGTCACGGCCGCGGGTGGGCGTCCGCGTGCGGGTCTTGCCTTCCGCGGCGTCGGAGAGCCACGCGTCGGTACGTGCCGGGTCCATCAGCTCCCCCACCGTGATGCCGACCGTACCAGCGGCTTCCTCGGCGTGGCGGAGGTACTCGACGATGAAGTGCCTGCGGATCCGGCGGGTGCTGGCGGCGAAGCCAAGGTCGGCCAGATGATCGATGAACTGATCGATTGCGGTTCGCGCTGACGTTCTGGAATCCCCGGTTGACATGGTCCAAGGATACCTGGTGCGGATGATAACAGCAAGAAAACGGGCGATTTAAGAGTCCCGCTGCTGTTGTGGGGTTTGCATGTACTGGAGAGGTGGGCGTATGAGTCGCTTCTTGCTGTTATCAAATCAGCAACCAGGTTAATGCCACCGTATGGTCTTGGTAACCACGATCTCCTGATCAGCCGTCATGCTCCGCTCCCCTGCCGCGGCCGCCCGGGCCAGCGCCGCCGCTCGTCCCCGTGGGGAAGCTCGTCAGCGTGCCGCACGATGACCTCTGGCCGGGCTGCCTTCGCCTCTTGCTGTTATCAGAAACCCTTGACGAGGCGAGGGGCACGCCGCTCCTTACCGGACAATACTGTCCGGTAAGGAGCGGCGTAGCATATCCGCATGCCGTCCCCCGCCCAGAGAGCGCCGGGCGCGCGCCAGCCCGGCCGCCGGCCCAACCGCGGGCCGAGCGCCGCGGCCGGGAACCGCGCGGCCCTGGTCGCGGCCGCCCGGGAGGTGTTCGCCTCCGCCGGCTACGACGCGCCGCTCAGCGCCGTCGCCCGTCGCGCGGGGGTCGGCCAGGGGAGCCTGTACCGCCACTTCCCGGACCGGGTGAGCCTGGCGCTGGCGGCCTTCGAGGAGAACGTCAGCCTGCTGGAGGACCTGGCGCAGCAACCGGACAGCACCCTGGACGACTGCCTGAACCTGATCACCGAGCAGGCCATCACCTCCGCCGCGTTCACCGACATGCTGACGGGCCACGCCGACGACCCGCGCGTCTCCCCCGTCGCCGACCGGGTGACCGCGGTCCTCGCCCGCAAGCTTCCCGCCGCACAGGCGGCTGGCCGCTACGGACGGCATGTGCGGCCAGACGACCTGCTCATGAGCATCGGCATGGTGTCAGGCCTCATCGCCAAGACGCCCCGCGACATCCGCAGGCAGACCGCCGGGCGCGCCTGGGAGCTGCTGCGCCGCGCGCTCGCCCCCTAACGCGGCGGCCCCGCGCGGGCCCTTACCGGCCGGTCCCCCTGGTAGGACGGTGTCATGCCCTACCCGCCGATCGAACCGTACGCGACCGGCATGCTCGACACCGGCGACGGCAACCTCATCTACTGGGAGACGTGCGGCAACCCGGACGGCGTGCCCGCGCTCATCGTGCACGGCGGCCCCGGTTCGGGGTGCTCGGTCAGCGCGCGCGGGACATTCGACCCCGGACGCTACCGCATCATCCTGTTCGACCAGCGCAACTGCGGCCGGAGCACACCCCACGCGAGCGACCCCGCGGCCGACATGAGCCGCAACACGACCGCGCACCTGATCCGCGACATGGAGTTGCTGCGCGAGCACCTCGGCGTCAGCGCCTGGCTGCTGCGCGGCATCTCATGGGGCGTGACCTTGTCGCTGGCCTACGCGCAGCGCCACCCGCAGCGAGTCAGCGGCATGCTCCTGGCCAGCGTCACCTCGACCCGCCGGTCCGAACTGGACTGGCTCTACCGCGGCGTCGGCCGTATCTTTCCCGAGGCGTGGGCGCGGTTCCGCGACTTCGCCGGGGCCGGGCAGTACCGGTTGCCGACCGACACGCAGCCGCCCATCGAAGGCCTGCTGATGGCGTATGCGCGGCTCATGGAAAGCCCCGACCCCGCCGTCCGCGCGCGGGCCGCGCAGGAATGGACCGCCTGGGAGGACGCGGCGATCTCGATGGAGGTCAACGGCAACCCCGGGTCGTACGGGAACCGCCCGGACGACGCGAAGCTCGCCTTCGTCCGGATCTGCTCGCACTACTTCGCCAACGACGCTTTCCTCGAGGACGGCGTGCTCATCCGGGAGGCGGGCAAGCTCGCCGGCATCCCCGGCGTCCTGATCCACGGCCGGGCCGATCTCGGCGGGCCGGTGATCACCGCCTGGGAGCTCGCGCGGGCCTGGCCCGGCGCCGAGCTGATCGTGATCGGCGATTCCGGCCACACCGGCAGCGCGGCCATGCGGGAAGCCCACGACCGCGCCGCGGCACGGCTCTTCGAGACGATCACGGGAAGGAGCGCGGCATGGACCTGACCGTGCCTGTCGAGGGCGGCCGCCTGTGGGCAGACGACACGGGCGGCGACGGCCCGGTCATCGTGCTGCTGCACCCCTGGTGGGGGGACGCGTCCATCTGGGCGCCGGTGCTGGGCCTGCTGCCGCCGCGCTACCGCGTCATCAGGTACGACACGCGCGGGGGCGGTCGGCGCCTTCTTCCTGACGGACGGCTTCGAACGGCCTGACCCGCCCGCCTGGTCCCAGCTGGGCGGCATCCGCGCCCCGGCCGTCGTGGTCACCGGCGACCGCGAGTATCCGATGGTGGCCCGCTGCGCCGCGGAGATCGCCGCGCGGATCCCGGGCTGCGAGCGGGTGACCGCGCCGGGCGCCGATCACATGCTGCCGCTGCGGGCGCCGGAGCTGATCGCGCGGCTGGCCGTCGCCCTCGCGGGATAGAGCGCAGATCAGGATTATCCCGAACGGAAGGTGGCGCCTGCCCGCCCGGTCACAGCGCGTGTGATTCCGTGCCCGGTTCCAGCGGGAGGCGCAGCGCGCGGGCGGCGAACGAGATCGCGTGATACCAGCCGCACAGCAGCAGCAGGTCGACGGCCCCGTCCTCGCCGGCCGCCCGCGCCAGGGCATCCCACTCGCCGTCGTCGAGATCGCCCCGGTCGCACAGCGCGTCGACCGCCGCGATGACGGCACGGTCCGCCTCGTCCCAGCAGCCATCGCTCGCGCTCCCGCCGGCGAGCGACCGCAGCTGGGCGGCGTCGAGACCGGCCTTGCCGGCGAACCGCGCTACATGGATCGCCCACTCATAGCCCGCGCCGCACCGCGCGGTCGTCCGGTCGATGACGAGTTCCCGCTGGCGCAGCGTGAGCGCGGCGCGCCGCGAGAGGTAGTAGCTTCCCCAGCCGTGCACGGCCATGGCGCGGTCCGGCCGGCGGGCGAAGACGCGGAACAGGGCGATCGGCGCGCCCAGTGCCTCCAGCGCTGCCGCGGCCGCCGCGTCGTACGGCGGCTCGATGGGCGCCGCACGCGCTTGCTTTGAATTCCGAAGCATAGTCGCATGCTAGCATCGATGCTTCCGAAAGCAAAGCATCCCGTGAAAGGCCCGGCTATGAGCGAGACGCGAACACCGCTGCCCGGGCGGCCCGTCCGCGGTTCCCGCACCGGGCGCCCGATCATGGCGCTGCTGGACCTGCTCGGCAGGCGATGGGCGCTACGGGTGCTGTGGGAACTACGCGACAATCCCGTGCCGACCTTCCGCGACCTGCAGCGCCGCGCCAACGGCGTCTCCTCCAGCGTCCTTTCCGAACGGTTGCGGGAACTGACCGAGGCCGGGATCGCCGAACGCGGCGAGGCCGGCTACGCGCTCACCCCGCGCGGCCGCGACCTCCTGGCCCGCCTGGCACCGCTGGACGACTGGGCGGCCGCCTGGGCCGGAGAGGGGCCCTAAGTCTCGTCACCTGCCCCGGGCTCCTTCCCGCGCAACGGCAACATGGTCGCATGTGCGCCCGCTCCGCTGCTGCCGGAGTGCCGCTGTTGTCGAGGTGCTGCAACCCGGTTTCCGGGCCATCATGGGGCCATGAGTCACGGGCACGCCCACAGCCATGATGCCCGCCCGCTCCCGGCGAGCGCGGAAGGCATGCGGGTCCTATGTGGGTCCCTCGCCATTCTCGGCGTGACCGCCCTGGTCCAGGCGGCGGTGACGATCGCGTCCGGCTCGGCGGCGCTGCTCGGCGACACGCTGCACAACGCGGCGGACGCGCTGACGGCGGTGCCGCTGGGCGTCGCGTTCGTGATGAGCCGCCGTCCGCCGACTCGCCGCTACACCTACGGCTACGGCCGGGCGGAGGACCTGGCGGGGATCGCGGTCGTGACGGTCATGGCCGCGTCCGCGGGGCTGGCCGGCTACACGGCGGTTACCCGGCTGGTGCACCCCCGGCACGTCGCCGACCTGGCCGCGGTCGCCGCGGCCGCGCTGATCGGGTTCGCGGGCAACGAACTGGCCGCCGTCTACCGCATCCGCACCGGGCGGAAGATCGGCTCGGCGTCGCTGGTCGCCGACGGGCTGCACGCCCGCGCTGACGGGCTGACCTCGCTGGCCGTCTTGCTGGGCGCGGGCGGCGCCGCGCTCGGCTGGACACGGGCCGACCCCGCCGTGGGGCTGGCGATCACCGTGATGATCATGGCCGTGACATGGCGGGCCGGCCGGGAGATCTGGCGGCGGCTGGTGGACGCGGTCGATCCCGCCCTCGTCGACCAAGCCGAGCAAGCCCTGCGCGGCGTTCCCGGCGTCGCGGATACCGGCCAGGTCCTGCTGCGCTGGACCGGCCACCAGGTCCGCGCCGAGTGCGAGATCGTCGTCGCGCCGGACATCACCGCCGCGCGGGCCCATGAGATCACCGTCGAGGCCGAACACGCGCTGCGGCACGCGATCCCCCGCCTGTCGGCAGCGCTGGTGCACGCCGATCCGGGGGCTCACTTGTCAGGGCTTCACGGCGGCGGCGCATAGCACGTACCACGAGCCCTCGCTCGCCTGCGGCACGCCACCGACCCGGGATACCCACCGCCGGGCTTCGGCCATTCCCGGCGGCACCAGGTGCAGTCCGTCCAGCCACGCACCGATCTCCCGCTGACCGTGGTTCCACGCGGACAAGGTATAGGAGCCCCGCGCGCGTCCCAGCAGGTCCTGGTCGTCGGTCGTCCCTACGCTGACCACGACCCATGACCCGGCCGGCATCCGCTCCATGTACCCCGATATCACCGCGCCCGCAGTGTCCGGGTCGATGAAATGCAGGACGGACGCGAGGATCACGCACACCGGCTCGGCGACGTCGAGCACCGAGGTCACCGCGGGGTGAGCGAGCACCTCGCCGGGCCTGGCGAGATCGGCGTCCGCGGCGACGACACCCGGTCCGTCGGTGAGCAGCGCGGAAGCGTGATTCACGACCACCAGGTCGTTGTCGACATATGCGACGCGCGCCGCGTCGTTCACTTCACGGACGGTGTGGTGCACGGCGGCCCCGGTGGGCAGCCCGGCCCCGAGGTCAAGGAACTGCCCGATCCCCGCCTCCGCCGCTCGCCTGACCGCCGCGGTCACGAAGTCCCGGTTGGCCCGCGCGATCCCGGGGAGACCCGGATCCAGCTTGCACATGCGCTCGGCGAGTTCCCGGTCGGCGGCGAAGTTGTCCTTGCCGCCGAGCATGTAGTCGTAGACCCGGGCGATGTTGGGCTTGGTCGTATCAAGGCGGACCATGTCGGACATCTTATGGCGGCGCTCCCCGCTTTCACGCGATGTCGTGCCAGCCGGGGCCGAGCGGGCCGGGCTGGAGCATGTCGGCCATAGCGCGGGCGGCGTGGCCGACGGGTCCGGGATGCCCGAGGTAGCACGGGAAGAGCCGGCCCCAGGTCAGGGCCCGGGCGAGCGGCGGCAGGCCGGCCTGTTCAGCGGCGGTGCGTGGTCCAGGCTGGCCGGGATGCCGAGGTCATCGAGTTCGGCGCACCACTCGCGCAACCGCGGCGCCAGCGCGCGCAACCCCTGGTACTGGCCGCGGGTGATGCCACCGGGGACGTCGATCACCCGCTCGGTGGCCGGGTCGTTCAGCAGCTTCTCGAACTGGCCCGGGACACTGCCAGGACGCAGGTCGGCCAGGCCGAGGGCGAGCAGGTCGCCGGCCCGCGGCGCCAGGTCAAGCTGCAGCCGGGCGTAGGCGCGCAGCGTGGCGGGCCAGGTGCCGGTGTCCGGAGTCCGCGCCAGGTGCTCGCGCAGCGTGGGGCCGCCGTCGCGGGTCAGGGACCAGGCCCGGTCCAGGTCGACGGCGATCGGGGCAGTGAACCGGTCCGGATGCCAGGCCGCGAGCGCGGCCAGCAGCGCCGGCTCGAACCTGGACGCTGGCGGGCTGGCCTTGAACCACACGATTCCGTTATCGGTCGGGACGCGCGCGACGACGGAGTACGGCCGGCCGCGTGCCAGCACCCGGCCGGTGCGTGTCAGCGCGGCCCGCGCGCATCCGGCGTCGATCCAGTCCGCTGCCTCAGCGAGCCACCGCGGGTCTTGCCACGGCGGTAGCCCCCGCAGCGGGCCGGGCGCCTTGAGGTCGGTAAATCGCATTAGCTCCCGCTCGCACCCGAGCGGGTGAGCAGGTCGATGAGGGCGTCCACCGTCTCGAGGCTCGGCGCCGGCACGCCGGCGAGGCGCGCCAGCTCGACCGGCGCCTTGAGCAGGGCAGCCGACTCCAGGGGCTTGCCCGCTTCCCAGTCCATCAGCATCGACGTCTTGTGGTCGCCGACCTTCGCCGCGCCTTCGAACCGGCGCTCGACCGAGAGCTTGGGCGGGTGCCCGAGCCTGGCGGCGATCTCGGCCGTCTCGTGCATCATGGCCAGGACCAGCTGACGGGTACCCGGATGCGCGGCGATCTCGCCCATCGTCGCGCCGGTAAGGACGCTGATCGGGTTGAACGCCACGTTGCCCATCAGCTTGAGCCAGATGTCGGATCGCAGGTCGGTCTCGACGGGGCACTTCAGGCCCCCGGCGACCATCGCCTGGCTGAACGCGGTGCAGCGGTCGGAGATGGTGCCGTCAGGCTCCCCGATGGAATACCGGGTGCCCTCGATATGGCGGATCACCCCGGGTGATTCGATCTCGGTCGAGCTGTACACGACACAGCCGATGGCGTGCTCCGGCGGGATCACGGCGGAGACCGCGCCGCCCGGGTCGACCGCCTCGACGCGGCGGCCCTCATAAGGCCCGGGGAGTCCGTGGAAGTACCACCACGGGATGCCGTTCTGGGCGGCGACGACGCCGGTACCTGGTCTCAGCAGCGGTGTGATGAGGTGCCCGGCGCCGGCGTAGCTGTACGCCTTCAGCCCGAGGAACACGATGTCGGCCGGCCCGACCTCGGCGGGATCGGCGGTCGCGTGAGGGCGGGCGCGGAAGTCGCCGCGCGGGCTGAGCACGGTGACGCCGTCGCGCCGCATGGCCTCCAGGTGCTTGCCGCGCGCGATCAGGTGGACATCGGCGCCGCCCCGGCACAGCGCCGCGCCGACGTACGCGCCGATCGCCCCGGCGCCCACGACCGCGACCTTCACTCGTCCACCAGCGCGCCCAGGGTACGGCGCTGGATCTTGCCCGTCGGTCCCTTCGGTATCTCGGGCAGGATCGTCACCCGGGCCGGCCGCTTGAACGCGGCGAGGCGGTCCGCGCAGTACGCGGCGAGTTCCTCGGGTCTGGCCTCGCCCCGGAGCACGACGACGACACCCACCTGCTCGCCGTACTTCTCGTCCGGCACGGGGTACGCCGCCGCCTCGGCGACCGCCGGATGGGTGAGCAGCGCATCCTCCACCTCGTACGGCGAGATCTTCTCGCCGGCCCGGTTGATCATCTCCTTCACCCGGCCGACCAGGGTGAGGTAGCCGTCCGCGCTGAGCTTTCCGACGTCGCCGGTGCGGAACCAGCCGTCACGGAACGAGGCGGCCGTGGCTGCGGGGTTGTCGAGGTACTGATCGACGATGGACGGCCCGCGCACCGCCACCTCCCCCTCAGCGCCGGAAGGCACCGGCTGCCAGTCGTCGTCGAGGGCGGCGATCTCGATGCCGGTCGCCTGCCCGACCGTCCCCGGCCGGCGTTCGCCGGGGGGCAGCGGATTCGACGCCATCTGATGGGCCGCCTCGGTCATGCCGTACGCCTCGACGAGCGGGACGCCGGTCGCGTCCTCGTAGCGCTGCCACAAGACCGCGGGCAGCGGCGCCGAGCAGGAACGGGCGAACCGGAGCCGGGGCTCAGGCGGCGCGGCCAGCTGGAGAGCCCGTTCGAGCAGGCGCGCGTGGATGGTTGGGACCGCCGTGTACCAGGTCACGCCGTACCGGGCCACGTCGTCCCAGAACACGGACGGCCGGAACCGGGGCAGGATCACCGTGCCGCCGGTCGACAGCGTGGCCAGCACCGCGGCGACGAGGCCGTGCACGTGGAACAGCGGCATGACGCACATCGTCACGTCGTCGCCGGTCAGCTCGTAAGTCCGCGTGACCGCGCCGGTCGACGCGACGAGGTTGCGCTGCCGGATGGGCACGGTTTTCGGCTTGCTGGTGGTGCCGCTGGTGTGCAGCAACAGGGCCAGCGCGTCCGGGCCGCCGCCCGCCTCGAGCGGATCGCCTGCCCGGCCGTCGACGTACAGGAGGGAGTCCTCCAGTGCGATCGCGCTGGCGGGCACGTTAGCCTCCGCGGCGGCAGCGGCTGCCGTGGCCCAGCCGTCGTGGAGCAGGCGGGAAGTACGCAGGTCATCGAGCTCGGCGGTCAGCTCGGCGACGCCCAGCGCGGGGTTCAGCGGGGCGAATGCCGCGCCGCGGGCGGCGACGGCCAGGAAGGCCACGACCAGCGCCGGGCCGTTGGCCGCGACCAGCCCAACCCGATCGCCTTCCGCGACGCCGAGCGCGGCCAGCCGTCCCGCGGCCCGGTCGAGCGCGCGCTGCAGCCCGGCGTACGAAAGCGAGACGCCCGACTCGGGCACCACCAGGGCGGGGTGGCTATCGGACCGCGTGACGAGCTGGCGGAGGGTGGTCGGCCTGGCGACGGTCATGTTCCTGCCTCCCAACGTGAGCCCGGTGGCATGCCGGCACCTCGAGCGTCTACCAGTTGGCACGCCGCTGTCGACCCCTGAAGCGTGATGAACCCCCGGCCTCGTATGCCGATCGCGCCATCAGTGGGCCTGGGGTTGTGGCTCACAACCCCAGATAGAGCGGGGCTGTGGGCCACAACCCCAGATCGGCACAGGCGGCTTATGAACTGTAAGTGAATGCTGGTGAGCTCTGTGACGGTGGATGCCCGCGCCGGAGCTGACCGGCGAGCGGCTGATGAGGCCTGTGGCCCACAGGCCTCATCTTGTGAGGCCAGGGGGCCACAGGCCCCGAACGTACCGGGCGCCCGCCGGCATCCGGGGACGTGCAGCGGAGCCAGTGGCCGGTGTGACGGAGGGTGCCCGCGACGAGGTTCACAGCCGGGGCGCCAATGTGCCGATCGCGCAATCGGGCCAGGAAGGGCAACACACCGGAACAACCTGAGTTTGCGGCGTGTCGGGCACACCGCCCGTTTCACACCCTTATCTCCCGTTGCGTGAAGCCCCGTTCCACGGCATCCGCCAGGCTTTGATTGCAGATTCCCGCGCCATGGCACCGGAAATCGCAATCAGAGCGGCAGGCCTCATCCACAAATGCCGCATTCCGGGCACCCCTCGCCGGGAACCGGCCGCGGAGAGCCAGTGAACCACATCACGGACACCCGACACGCCGGAGAATCACCTTGTTCCGGAACGTTGCCAAGAGCGAGCCGATTGCGCAATCGACCACCCATTGCGGGGTGGAGACTCCGGGGTCGATTGCGCAATCGACCCGTTGCGGGGGGCCGGGGCAGGCCGGGGGCCGGGGCAGGCCGGGGGCCGGGGCAGGCCAGCGGGGGCTGGGGCAGGCCGGCGGCGCTAGAAGGCGCGCTGTGTGGCGCGCCGGCCGGCCGCGCTGGCCGCGAGGTAGCCGTAGGTGCCCTTGTCGCGAAGCTCGGCCGCCGCGCCGGCCAGCGCGCCGAGGGCGGCGAACGCGAAAGCGCCCCCGACCGAGACCCGGCTCACGCCCGCCCCGGCGAGCTCGCTGACGGGCGGGACGCCCGCCATGGCGAGCACGTTCACCGGGCGGTCCACCGCCGTGATCAGCTGGCTGATGTCCGCGAGGCTGGTCAGGCCGGGGGCGTACAGCACGTCGGCGCCCGCCGCCTGGTAGGCCTGCAGCCTGGTGATGGTGTCCGCCAGGTCCGGGCGCCCGTGCAGGTAGTTCTCGGCGCGCGCGGTGAGCACGAGGCGCGCCGGGCCGGCGTGCGCGGCCTCGGCGGCGGCCGCGACGCGCTCGGCCGCCAGCCCGATGTCGTAGGCCGGCTCGTCCTCATCGCCGGTGAAATCCTCCACCGAGCAGCCCGCCAGCCCCGTTTCGGCGGCGAGGGCGACGGTCCGCGCGACCCCGTCCGGGTCGTCGGCGAAGCAGTTCTCCAGGTCGGCGGAGACCGGCAGCTCGGTGGCCGCGACGATCGCGGCGGCGTGCGCCAGCGCCTCCTCCAGGCGTACCGAGCCGTCCGGGCGGCCCAGCGTCGCCGCGAACCCGGAACTCGTGGTGGCGAGCGCCTGGAAGCCCAGGGCGGCGAGCAGCTTCGCGGATCCCTGGTCCCAGGGGTTCGGCAGCAGCAGCGGGTTTCCCGGGCGGTGCAGGCCGAGGAACCGCGTCGCTTTTTCCGTCTGGGGTGTCATGGCCTTGAAACTACCGCCAAGGCGGCGGCGTTACGTCGGCGCGCAGGTCAGGGCCGACAGCGATGAGCTGGACCCGCTGACGACCATGCCGAAGGCGGCGGAGCCGCCGGGGTTCACCGATCCGTTGTATCCCTCGTTCACCGCGGTCACGTGCGTGCCGGACTGCGTGACCGTGGCGTTCCAGGAACTCGATACCGACTCGGCCGTGTCCGCGAAGGCGAACCCCGCGGTCCACCCGGCGAGCGGGACGGTCCCGGTGTTCGTCACGGTGAGCTGCAGCTGGTATCCGCCGGACCAGGACGTGGTGACCGAGGACGACAGCGCGCAGGTCCCCGCGGCCGCCGTGGACGTGGGCGAGGCCGACGGGGACGGCGAGGCTGACGGGGAGGGCGACGGCCCCGGGCCGGCGGACGTCGTGTAGGAGACCGGCGTGTACGCGGCCGCGCACCCGTCCGCGCAGCCCGACGGCAGCGAGAAGCTGTAGACCTCGCCGTTGTTCACCAGGTTCCCGTTCGCGTCGGTCACCTCGATCTCGTAGCTGGTCCCGCCGGTCCCGCTTCCCGAGGTCGGCCCGATGATGTAGTCGTCGCCCATGTCGGAGTCCATCGTGGCCGGCACCCATGATCCGTTCGCGTAGTACTGCACGCCGTGGATGCCGTTGGGCAGGTGCGATACCGCGACCGCCGCCCAGTACGGCTGCGCGCCCTGGATGAACCCGATGTCGATGTTTCCCGTGTAGTCGGGCGCCGGGATGAACTGCCAGCTGACCTGCCGGTTGTTCCAGGACCCCGGGTACATGTCGCCGACCGGCTGCCCGTTCAGTACGAACTGGTTGAGCGAGGCCTGCGCGAGGTCGACGTGGTAGGGGCTGTCCTTGCACCAGGCGTTGCCGTCGTCGCAGCTGTCCGCGACCACGAAGTCGAGGGTCGCCCCGTTGAACTGGTCGGACACCAGCGATCCGGGGGTGCAGAACGGCTGGCCGGGCGCGCCGGTATTGGTCCCGTCGCAGTTGTCGCCGATCGTGACCTGGACCCAGCGGCCGCAGTTCAGGCCGTTGTCGAACATGCCGATCTCGCTGGCGTCCGCCGCCGGGATCGGGCGGGGCAGGTTGGTGTAGACGCCCGGCGAGTTCTGCACGTTGAGGGCCAGGAAGTTCTGGCTGTCCAGGTCCGCCTGGGGCAGCCCGCAGCCGCCGTAGGGCGAGCCGAGCCCGCTGAACCACGTCGCCCACCCGGTGACCGGCGCGGGCGTCCCCGATACGTCGAGCGCCCCGGCCGGCAGCTGCAGGGCGAGCACCGCCGCTGCCGCCGCCAGCACGAGGACTCCGCTTCTGAGCAACCGCATGCGCTCACCGTAGGCGCCGCGTCCCCGGATACCATCCCGCGTCGGCGGCGCCCCGGCTAACCGCAGATCAGCCTGCCCGCGAACCCGGCGGGCCGGTGAAAGTTCCACGCGGCAGCAGCCGCCCGAGCGCTACCAGCCGCCGGAGCAGTTCGTCTTCTTGCTGGTCATGTCCTTGACGCACAGCCGCGCGAGGCGGCCGGGGCCGTCGGCGTAGTGCGCCGTGAACGCGATCCCCGCACTCGGGAGGCCGGGGCCCGTGAAGGACACCACCGGGGACACGGTCGTCCACGTCTTGCCGCCGTTGGCGGTGCTCTGGATCCACGCGGTGCACGGGTCGCCGGAGGCGACGAGCACGCCGAGAACCGTGGCGCCCGCCTTCTTCGTCGTCGTGCCGCTGACCAGGTTCCCGCCGCAGACGCCCGGCGTCCCGCTGCCGCTGGTCGGGATGCGGAACACCTCGGCCTCCTTGCGCGCCCAGCTTGGGGAAAGCGCGGGGCTGGTCGCGGTTCCCGAGCCCTTCGCCAGGCTGAGCGCGGACGTGCAGTAGACCGCCTTCGACCCGGCCGGCTGCACGCAGGCGCGGGCCGCCTGCCCGGGGCCGTCGTAGACCAGGCCGGTGTCAGCGATGCCCTCAAGGCCGCGCACCGACGGCAGCGCCACCTTGCCGGAAGCGACGGCCCACGCGGTCTTGCCGGCGGCGGACCGCTCGACGAACCCGGTGCAGGTGTGACCCGGATGGCTGCTGTCGACGGTGGCGAAGACCTCGGCGGGGGTGCTGGCGGACAGCCGCGCGGAAAGCAGCGCGATGTCACAGCCGGAGTGCGTCGCCTCCGGCCCGAGCCTGAAGACGCTCGGGCTGGCGGCGGCGAACGCGGGCACCGCGCCGCCCAGCGCGAGGCCTCCGGCCGCGGCGGCGGTCGCCAGCGTGACAGCGGCGATCCGTTTAGTAATGCGCAACACAGATCCCTTCATTCACACAGTGGTTGGCGCCAGCGAACGTATCACGACAGACTCCTGGAACATTTGTCACAATTTAAGAATTCTGTCGAAACGATGACGAATGCCGGCTGGGCCGGCTTTTCCCGTATCGTGGGGCGCGTGAAGCTTCCCGCACGGCGGGCACTCGTCGTGACCGTCGTCGCCGTCGCCGTCATCGCCGCGGCGGGCACGGCGCTGGCGGTGGGCGTGCCATCGAACCCGGCGCCGGGCACGCGGTCGAACGTCGTGTCCGTGCCCGCCGACGGCCACGGCGACGCCGCCCTCGAAGTGGTCACCGGCACGCCGGTGCTGTCGGTCACCGTCGCCAACCTCGGCGGGACGAACGGAACGCTGCTGCGGGCCAGCACGCCCGACGGCGCGCCGCGGCCGGAAGTACGGGTGGCTGACAGAGGCGCCACCGACCGTTCCGAGGACAATGAATTTGTCTCTGTCGCCGCGAGCGACGGATCATCGCCGGTCACGATCACGCTGAACGCGGCCGTCACCTGGCTCCTGGACTTCGCGGGCGGTACCCAGCGGACCGTCGCCGACCTGCGCGGCGGCCGGGTGGCGGGGATCATCGTCGCGGCGGGCTCGGACGTGGTCGACCTGACGCTGCCGCGGCCGGCGGCCATGGTGCCGGTGCAGCTCGCCGGCGGGGCGAGTCAGTTCCTGCTCAGCCTGCCGGGCGGGGTCCCGGTCCGGGTGACCGCCGCCGGGGGCGCGGGCGAGGTGTCGCTGGACGGCCAGGACCACACCGGGGTCGGCGGCGGGTCGGTGTTCGCGACGCCGGGCTGGGCGGCGGGCACGGCGGGGTTCGACGTCGACGCGACCGCGGGCGTATCACGGCTCGCCGTGACAAGCTGGACCGCGCCCAGCCGGCCGGCGGGCTCCTAGGCGAGGCCGGTACTGTTCCGGTGGTGAGCAGCTTCACTCATCCCGGCACCGTGCTGACCGACCATGCCTTCCTCGTGCCGCTGGACCACACGAGGCCGCAGGGCGATCAGATCGAGGTGTTCGCGCGCGAGGTGGTCGCCGCGGACAAGGCCGGTAAGGCCGGTCGCCTGCCGTGGCTGGTGTTCCTGCAGGGCGGCCCGGGGTTCGCCGCGCAGCGGCCGGTCGGCCGCGAGGCGTGGCTGGACCGGGCGCTGGAGGACTACCGGGTGCTGCTGCTCGACCAGCGCGGCACCGGCCGGTCGTCGCGGATCACCGCCCGGTCGCTTGAGCGGCTAGGGTCCGCGGAAAAGCAGGCGGAGTACCTGGCGCTGTTCCGGGCGGACTCCATCGTGCTCGACGCCGAGCTGATCAGGCGCGAGCTGCGGGAGGACGAGCCGTGGAGCGTGCTCGGCCAGAGCTTCGGCGGGTTCTGCGCGGTCACGTACCTGTCGTTCGCGCCGCACGGCGTGCGGGAGGCGCTGATCACCGGCGGGCTGCCGGGGCTCGACAGCCACGCCGACGACGTGTACCGCCTCACCTACCCGAAGGTGGCCGCGCGGAACGCCGCGCACTACGAGCGCTACCCCGACGACGTGGACCGCGCCCGCGCGGTCGCCCGGTACCTGGCCTCGCATGACGTGCGGCTCCCTGACGGGGCCAAGCTCACCGTCGAATCGTTCCAGGCGATCGGCGGCATGCTGGGCTCTTCCGCCGGCAGCCACCAGCTGCACTACCTGCTGGAGAACCCGTTCGACGGCGACGGCGGGCTGGCCGACGCATTTCTGTGGGACATCGCCGGCCGGGTGGGCTTCGGGGGCGCGCCGCTGTACGCCGTGCTGCACGAGGCGTGCTACGCGCAAGGGTCCGCGACCCGGTGGTCGGCGCAGCGGGTGCGGGCGGAGTTCCCGGAGTTCGACCCCGCGGCCGCGGTCGACGGGGACGCGCCGCTGCTGTTCACCGGCGAGATGATCTACCCGTGGATGTTCGACCTCGACCCGGCGCTGCGGCCGCTGCGGGAGGCCGCGGACCTGCTCGCCCACCGGGAGGGATGGCCGCCGCTGTGCGACCCGGCCCGCCTGGCCGGCAATGAGGTGCCCGCGGCCGCCGCCGTCTACTACGAGGACATGTACGTGCCGTTCGAGCTGTCTTCGCGGACCGCGGCCGCGATCAGCGGGCTGCGCCCCTGGGTGACGAACGAGTACCAGCACGACGGCCTGCGGGTGAGCAGCGGCCGCGTGCTCAGCCGGCTGATCGCGATGAACCGCGGCGAAGCCTAGCCTCGGCCTCCGAGCCATTACCCCGGCACACGGGCTGAGACAGAAAATTATCGCGCTGTGGGCGCCCCGCGGGGCGCCATCCCCGAGCCCGCGATAACGTGAAAGCTTTCCCGCCCCAGGACGCGCAGGATCCTTCACGATAATCCCGCTGCCCGGCTCATCCCGGCCGCGGGCGGCCGCCGGCCGGGCGTGGCGTGAGATCCTGGCGACCGTGCCGGATCTGAACGCCTGCGTCACCTGCCAGCCCGCCGACAGCGACGACTGCGACCCGTCGAGGAGGCCACCCTAGTGAACTGGAGGCCCCGCGCTGAGCGGCTCCGGGTAACAGGCACGACGTTACCGGGGAGATCTCATGAACATCAGCAAGGGCAGCCGGCGGGCGCGCGCCGGGCTGGCCGCCGTCACCGTCTGTATCGCGGTCGGCGGGGTGACGCTGGGCACGCAGGCGGCCCAGGCGGATCCTTTGCCGCTCACGCCGACGCTCGACTGTGTCGCTGCGGCCGGCGGCGGGGCGGACATCGCGTACTTCGGGTACGACAACGCGGGGCCGGTCAGCATCAGCCTCGCGCTCGGGGACGGCAACCAGGTGGTGCCAGGCATACTCGACCAGGGCCAGCCGATCGTGTTCAACGTCGGCTCCTATCCTTCGGTCTTCCGCGTCGAGTTCGACCCGGTCATCACTCCGGTCGTCAGCTGGGTCCTGAACGGGCTGGAGGTGGACGCCGACGACATGTCGCCGCAGTGCTCCGCCGGGATCACCGCCCCGGCCAGCGGCGTGTCCGCCACGGCGGCCACCCTCAACGGCGTGCTCACCCCCGGCGGGACCGACACCACCTACACCTTCGACTACGGCACGACCCCCGCCTACGGCAGCTCCACCACCGTCACCGACGGCGGCAGCGGGGACGCCGCCGAGCTGGTCCAGGCGGCCCTGACCGGGCTCACGCCGTCGACGACGTACTACTTCCGGCTGGACACGACCAACGGGTTCGCGGGCACCGTCGACGGCCAGCAGCAGACCTTTACCACGCCCGCGCCGCCGGCGCCGGCGGGGATGACGCTGGCCACGACGGCGCTGCCCGCCGGGACGGCCGGCGCCCTCTATTCCGCCACGCTGTCCGCGACGGGCGGCACGCTGCCCTACACCTGGTCGGTGAGCGGCGGGCACCTGCCCCGCGGCCTGCGCCTCGACCCCGCGACCGGCGTGATCAGCGGCACGCCGAAGCAGCCGGGCACGACCAAGTTCACCATCACCGTGACCGACTCCGGCACCCCGGTGCGGGAGAGCCTGAGCGCGCGGTTCAGCATCACGATCGCGAAATAACACCACGAGCCCGGCCCGGGCACCGGCGCGCGACCGCGGGTGCCCGGGCCGCTTCACGGTCTTCCGATGCGCCGGCTGATCTCGGCGGCCGATCGCATCACGAGCGCGGCGAAGCGGGTGATCTGCTGGTCGTCCGCGTCGCCGGCGGGGAACGTGAGCGCCACGCCGGCTTCCGGATGGCCGTCGTGGCCGAGCACCGCCGCGGCGACCGACCGCAGGCCCGGGGTCACGTCGCCGTCCTCGGTCGCGTAGCCGCGGCGCTTCACCTCGGCCAGGAGCACGCGCAGGTCGCGCAGCGTGCGCGGGCCACGGTCGGTGCGCAGCACGAAAGCGGCGGGCCCGGGGAAGAGCGCGAGGACTCCTCGCGCGGGCAGGGCGGCGAGCATGGCCCGGCCGCTCGCGGTCAGCTGCGCGGGCAGCCGCACCCCGACGTCGGTCACCAGCGGCGCGCGGCCGGGGGCCCGTTCCTCGATCACGTACAGCACCTCCCGCCCGTGCATGACGGCCAGGTGCGAGCTGTGCCCGCTCTGATCGGTCAGGTGCGACAGCGGCACGCGGGCCAGGCGCTGCAGCGGCTCCTGGCGCACGTAGCCGGTGCCGAGCTCGTAGGCGCTGACGCCGAGCCCGTAGCGCCGGTCGTCGGCGAGGTGCACCACGAAGCCCGCGTCGATCAGCTCGCGCAGCAGGTGATAGGCGGTGGAGCGGGGCAGGTCCAGGTCGCGGGCGATCGCGCTGGCCGGCACCGGCCGCGGCTGCCGCGACAGGTACCGCAGGACCCCCAGCACCTGGCGCGCGGCGGGAACGTCGGTCACGGTGTCTTGGATACCAGACGATACGAGGTAGGCACCCCTGGTGCCGTTCAGCGCGCGCGGCGAGCATAGAGGACATGGACACCGTCATCGTAAGCACCGGACCGATCCGCGCAGCCGATGTCGTGGCGGTCGCCCGCGGGCGTGCCGCCGTAGAGCTGTCGGCCGAGGCCGAGCACGAGATCGGCGCCAGCCGCAAGGTCATCGAGGCCCTCGCGGACGACGACCAGCCGCACTACGGGGTCTCCACCGGGTTCGGCGCGCTGGCGACCAGGCACATCCCGGCCGGGCGCCGCGCCCAGCTGCAGCGGAGCCTGATCCGCTCGCACGCCGCGGGCTCGGGCCCGGAGGTCGAGGCCGAAGTGGTCCGCGCGCTGCTGCTGCTGCGGCTGTCCACGCTGGCCACCGGCCGCACCGGCGTGCGCCTGGCCACCGCGCGGACCTACGCCGCGATGCTCAACGCGGGCATCACCCCGGTCGTGCGCGAGTACGGGTCGCTCGGCTGCTCCGGCGACCTGGCCCCGCTCGCGCACTGCGCGCTCGCCGCGATGGGCGAGGGCACGGTGCACGTCGGCGGCGGTCCCGAGGTGCCGGCGGGCGAGGCGCTCGCCGCCGCGGGCATCGCGCCGGTCGTGCTCGCGGAGAAAGAGGGGCTCGCGCTCATCAACGGCACCGACGGCATGCTCGGCATGCTGGTGCTGGCGGCCGCGGACCTGCGGGTCCTGCTGAAGACCGCGGACGTCACCGCCGCGATGAGCGTCGAGGCCCAGCTCGGCACCGACGCCGTGTTCGCCGCGGACCTGCAGGCGCTGCGGCCCCACCCCGGCCAGGCGGCGAGCGCGGCGAACCTGCGCGCCCTGCTGGCCCGCTCGCCGATCATGGAAAGCCACCGCGGCCCCGGCTGCACGCGGGTGCAGGACGCGTACTCGCTGCGCTGCTCCCCCCAGGTGCACGGCGCTGCGCGGGACACCCTGTCGCACGCGGAAACCGTGGCGGGCCGGGAACTGGCCAGCGCGATCGACAACCCGGTCGTCACGGTCGACGGACGGGTGGAGAGCAACGGCAACTTCCACGGCGCGCCCGTGGCGTACGTGCTGGACTTCCTGGCCATCGCGGCCGCCGACCTCGCCTCGATCGCCGAGCGCCGCACCGACCGCTTCCTCGACAAGGCCCGCTCGAACGGGCTGCCGCCGTTCCTCGCCGACGACCCCGGCGTGGACTCCGGGCACATGATCGCCCAGTACACCCAGGCGGCGATCGTGTCCGAGCTCAAGCGGCTCGCCGCCCCGGCCTCGGTCGACTCGATCCCGTCCAGCGCCATGCAGGAAGACCATGTGTCGATGGGCTGGTCGGCCGCGCGCAAGCTGCGCCGGTCGGTCGACGGCCTGACCCGGGTGCTGGCGATCGAGCTGCTGACCGCCGCCCGCGCGCTGGACCTGCGCGCTCCCCTGACCCCCGCGCCGGCCACGGCCGCCGTCGTGGCCGGGCTGCGCGACCGCGTGCCCGCGCCCGGCCCGGACCGCTTCCTCGCCCCCGAAATCGAGGCGGCGGTGGCCTACGTCGCCTCCGGCGGCGCGGTCCGCGCCGCGCAGAGCGTCACTGGCCCGCTGGAGTAAGCCGCTTCCGTTCGGAAGAAATGAAAGGAGCAACCCGCACATGGAAGGCGCCCGTCCCGTCCGTGCCCCGCGCGGCACCACGCTCACGGCCCGGTCCTGGCAGACCGAGGCCCCCCTGCGCATGCTGATGAACAACCTCGACCCCGACGTCGCCGAACGTCCCGACGACCTCGTCGTCTACGGCGGCACCGGCCGCGCTGCCCGCAGCTGGCAGGCGTTCGACGCCATGGTGGCGACGCTGACCTCGCTGCGCGAGGACGAGACGATGCTCGTCCAGTCCGGCAAGCCGGT
This sequence comes from uncultured Actinomycetota bacterium, assembly GCA_963771985.1. Lineage (GTDB taxonomy): Bacteria > Actinomycetota > Actinomycetes > Streptosporangiales > Streptosporangiaceae > Trebonia. The sequence continues at coordinate 772,105 of CAVYVO010000003.1, forward strand.
CGGCGTCATGCGTACCCACGAGTGGGCGCCCCGGGTGCTGATCGCGAACTCGAACCTGGTGCCCGACTGGGCGACGTGGCCGGAGTTCCGCCGCCTGGAGCACGCCGGGCTGACCATGTACGGGCAGATGACCGCGGGTTCGTGGATCTACATCGGCACCCAGGGCATTCTGCAGGGCACCTACGAGACGTTCGCCGCCGTGGCGGCCAAGCGCTTCGGCGGAACGCTCGCCGGCACGCTCACGGTGACCGGCGGCTGCGGCGGGATGGGCGGCGCGCAGCCCCTGGCCGTGACGCTGAACGACGGCGTCTGCCTGGTTATCGACGTGGACCCGGCCCGGCTGGCGCGGCGGGTGTCGACGAGGTACCTCGACGTGGTGGCGCAGGACCTGGACACCGCGCTGGACCTGTGCCTCGGGGCCAAGCAGCAGTGCGAGGCCCTGTCCGTCGGCCTCGTGGGCAACTGCGCGACGGTGCTGCCCGAACTGCTGCGCCGCGGCGCCGAGGTGGACATCGTCACCGACCAGACGTCCGCGCACGACCCGCTGTCCTACCTCCCCGAGGGAGTGGATCTCGCCGACTGGCGTGAGGCCGCGGAGAAAAAACCTGTGGAATTCACCGAACGGGCCCGGCAGTCTATGGCCCGTCACGTGGCTGCGATGGTCGGCTTCCTCGACGCCGGGGCGGAGGTCTTCGACTACGGCAACTCGATCCGCGACGAGGCGCGGCTCGGCGGCTTCTCGCGCGCGTTCGCGTTCCCCGGCTTCGTGCCCGCGTATATACGGCCGCTGTTCGCCGAGGGGAAGGGGCCGTTCCGGTGGGCGGCGCTGTCCGGGGATCCGGCGGATATCCACGCGACGGACGAGGCGGTGCTGTCGCTGTTCCCGGACAACGGGCACCTGCGCCGGTGGATCCGCGCCGCTTCCGAGCGCGTCGCGTTCCAGGGGCTGCCGGCCCGCATCTGCTGGCTCGGCTACGGCGAGCGGGACAAGGCGGGCGTGCGGTTCAACGAGATGGTGGCCGCCGGCGAGCTGTCGGCGCCGATCGTGATCGGCCGCGACCACCTCGACGCCGGCTCGGTGGCCTCCCCCTACCGGGAGACCGAGTCGATGGCCGACGGGTCCGACGCGATCGCGGACTGGCCGCTGCTCAACGCCCTGGTGAACACCGCATCCGGCGCCACCTGGGTGTCGTTCCACCACGGCGGCGGCGTGGGCATCGGCCGCTCCCTGCACGCCGGGCAGGTCACCGTGGCCGACGGCACGCAGCTGGCCGGGCGTAAGATCGAGCGCGTGCTGAGCAACGACCCGGGGATGGGCGTCATCAGGCATATCGACTCCGGGGACGCCGAGGACGACGCGCCGCTGCGCGCGCACCCCGAGGGCGGCGTGCGGCTGCCGTCATGACCGGTTCGCGTGCGGGTGAGGCCGCCTTCGACCGGCTCTGGGCGGACCTGGAGCCGGTCGGCCGCGACCCCCGCGGCGGCGGCTACCGCCGGTTCGCCTGGACGCGCGAGGACGCCGTTCTGCGCGAGTGGTTCGCGGGCGCGGCCGCCGCGCGCGGGCTGGACGTGACGACCGACCGGGCCGGCAATCAGTGGGCCTGGTGGGGCGATCCGGACGCCGCGGGGCCGGGCGTGGTCCTCGGATCGCACCTGGACTCGGTGCCCGACGGCGGCGCGTTCGACGGCCCGCTGGGCGTGATCAGCGCCTTCGCCGCGCTCGACGAGCTGCGCGCGTCGGGCCATCGCCTGTCCCGCCCGCTCGGCGTCGCGGCCTTCGCCGACGAGGAAGGCGCACGGTTCGGCGTGGCCTGCGCCGGGTCGCGGCTGATCACCGGCGCCCTCGCGCCGGACCGCACGCTCGCGCTCGCCGACAGCGCCGGCGTGACCATGGCCGAGGCCATGAAGCAGTCCGGGGTCGACGCGAGCGCCGTCGGCCGGGACGACGAGGCGCTGCGCCGGATCGGGGTCTTCATCGAGCTGCACATCGAGCAGGGCCGCGGCCTCGCCGACCTCGGCCGGCCGGTCGCGGTGGGCTCGTCCATCTGGCCGCACGGCCGGTGGCGCTTCACGCTGGAGGGCGAGGCGAACCACGCGGGCACGACCCGGCTCGCCGACCGGCGCGACCCCATGCTCGACCTGGCGACCGCGATCATCCGCGCCCGCGAACTGGCGGGCGACTACGGGGTGCTGGCGACCTGCGCGAAGATCCAGGTCGAGCCCAACGGGGTGAACGCGATCCCCTCCCGCGTCACCGGCTGGCTGGACGCGCGGGGCGCCGATCCCGCCACGGTGCGGGCGATGGTCGCCGAGTTCGATGTCGGGCTGGCCGGCGGGTCGTTCGCCGGCCCGTCGCTTGTCGCCTCGTCGCTTACCGAGGAGTCCTGGACGGACGCGACGTCGTTCGACTCCTACCTGGTCTCACGCCTGGCCGCGCTGCTCGACGGCGCGCCGGTCCTGGCCACCGGGGCCGGGCACGACGCGGGCGTCCTGGCGAACGCGGGCGTGCCCACGGCGATGCTGTTCGTCCGCAACCCGACCGGCGTCTCGCACTCCCCCGCCGAACAGGCCGCCCGCGACGACTGCCTGCACGGCGTCCGGGCGCTCACCGTGGCGCTGCGCGAGTTCGGCGGCTGACGCCAGGGGGCCAGCTACGGCTCCTTCGCCACGTTCACCGACCCGGACGGCAACGGCTGGGTGTTCCAGGAGGTCACGACCCGGCTGCCCGGCCGGGTCGACCCGGCCGCGAACTGGCCCGACTGGTATGCCGACTACATGGTGCGCGAGCAGTCCGGCGCGGCCCTGCCCATGTGACCATCCCGCGCCGCGGACCCAGGGGGCCGATTGCGCGATCGACCACACTAGGGACGCGTCGGTACCCGGCGTAAGGGTTTATGTCGCGGGGACCTACGACCCTGCCGGCTGGTATCTGGAACTGCGAGGCTGGTCACCGTCATCATGCCGCCGACCGCCGCCCGCCCGCACCCCGTGGACCTGCTGCTGTGCGGCCACCACTACCGCGCCAGCCAGGCCGCCCTGCGAGCCGCGGGCGCCACGGTCTACGACAGGACCGGCACGCTGATCATGTCCGGCGCCGCCGGCCAGCCGCCCGCCCCGCGCGAGCCCGCCGCGGCGGGCAGGCAGCAGGTCACCCGCTGAGGGGAAGCACTGCCCTGCCTGATGGCCGCTGCCGGCCGTCAGCACGAAACTGGCATCACCGGAGGAATCATGCGGGCTAGGGCAGGCGACACGCTGATGGTGCGGGAACGCCGCACGGGTGAAGGGGACCGCGAGGCGGTGATCATCGAGGTGTGGAGCGAGTCCGGCAGGCCGCCCTACGTGGTCCGCTGGCGTGACGGCAGCGAGAGCCTGTTCTTCCCCGCATCCGCCGACACGCTGATCGCCCGCGGTCCCCGCCGCTGAGTCCCGGTGCCGCCGCTGCCCTTACCGGTCATCGCCTGGACCGCGTCCAGGGCGAGCATCACCGCCGCGCGAACGGAACTGGACCGGGGACCACCCCCCGCGGGGGAGGCAGCGCCGCCCCCACGGCGGAACAGTGATGGTGGCTGGACGCCGGCCGCGGCCGCCCGGGGGTGAGGTGAATCGATGAGCGCTTCCGACCTGGCGATCGTGGCGGTACTGATATTCGCGTGGGCGACGGTATCGGCGCGGCTGGAGCGGCTGGACGTGACGGCCCCGATCACGTTCGTCCTCGCGGGCCTGATACTGACGCACGGACCGCTCGCCCCGCTGAGCTTCACGCCTTCCCCCGAACTGGTGAAGGCACTCGCGGAGGCCACCCTGGTGCTCGTGCTGTTCACCGACGCCTCACGCGTCGGGCTGCGCGATCTGCGGACGGACACGGGACTGTGCCTTCGCCTGCTCGCCGTCGGACTGCCGCTGACGATCGGGCTCGGCACCCTGCTAGCGCTGGCCCTGATCGGCAGGGCCGGCATCTGGCTCGCCCTGCTGGCGGGCGCCGCGCTGGCCCCCACGGACGCCGCGCTGGGGGCCGCGATGATGGACAACCCGGCGGTCCCCGCGCGGATCCGCCGGCTGATCAACGTGGAGAGCGGGCTCAACGACGGCATCGCGACGCCGTTCGTGACGATAGCGATAGCCGGCGTCGTGGCCGGCGGGACATCGGCCGGCCACGGGGCGGCCAAGGCGGTCGCGGAGCTGGCGCTGGGCGTGCTCGTGGGCGTGGCCGTCGGCGGCATGGGCGGCCTCGTGGTGAAGGTGACGCGCAGCCGAGGGTGGGTAGCCAGCAGCTTCGCGGGCTCGGCGGTGCTGGCGCTGGCCGTGTGCGCCTATGCCAGCGCGCTCGCGCTTGACGGCAACGGCTTCATCGCCGCGTTCACGGGCGGGATCGCCTTCGGCGCCATCACCGGGCGGCGCGAGGAGCAGCTCATTCCCTTCGTCGAGGAGGTCTCGGCGCTGTTGTCGCTGCTGGTCTGGCTCGCTTTCGGAGCCATCGCCATCGTGCCGGCGTTCCGGGACCTCACCTGGGAGACCGTCTTGTACGCCGTGCTCAGCCTGACGGTGGTCCGGATGGTGCCGGTAGCGGTCGCGCTGGCGGGCACGCGGCTCGGCCGGACGGCCGTCGCGTTCATCGGATGGTTCGGCCCGCGCGGCCTGGCGTCCGTGGTGTTCGCCTTGCTGGCGCTGGAGGAAGCAGGCCAGCGGGCCGCGGAACCGGCCATCGCCGTGATCACTGTCACCGTGCTGCTCAGCGTCCTCGCTCACGGCGCTACCGCCGACCCGCTCGCACGCCGTTACGGACCCGCCATGGCCCTGGCGCCCGGGACAGATGACACCACCGTCGCGCCGTTGCCCGACCGCAGGCTCGTCCGCCGCGCTTCATCATCGGCCAGCTGACCAGCCACCGCGCCAGCGGCGCGAACTCGGATACGTTGTTTGCCACGGCTGGGAGGTCCGCGACCAGGCCATCGGCGTGCTGGCGACCGGGCCGATGTCGCTGCACCAGGCGCTGCTGTTCCGGCAGCTGAGCGACGACGTCGTGTTCTTCTCCCACACCATGGCGCCGCCGGCCGGCGAAGGGGCGCAGCAGTTCGCCGCCCGCGGGATCAGCGTGCTGCCCGGCGAGGTAGCGGCCCTCGAGATCACCGATGACCGCCTGGCCGGGGTACGGCTGCGCGACGGGACGGTGTTCCGCCGCGACGCGGTGGCGGTGGCGGCGCGGATGGCGGCGCGCGCCGACTTCCTCGCCGGGCTCGGCCTGCGTCCGGCGCGGCACCCAAGCGGCGCCGGCGAGTCCATCCCCGCCGACCCGGCCGGCCGGACCGAGGTTCCCGGGGTGTGGGCCGCGGGCAACGTCACCGACCTGACCGCGCAGGTCGGCGCCGCCGCCGCGGCCGGGGCGATTGCGGGCATGCCGGCCCGTTAGGTCGACTGGACGAAGGCCGCGATTATCGAGCCGAGCTCCTCCCCCGCGTCCTCCTGAAGGAAGTGCCCGGCTCCCGCGAGCACCGGATGGTCTCGGCCCGCCGCGCCCGGCACGGTGCGCTTCAATACCGGCGCCATCGCCCCGGTGATCGGGTCGCGGTCGCTGAACGCCACCAGGAACGGCTTGTCCCAGGCGGCGAGCCGCCGCCAGGCCGCCCGGTTGGCCGCGGACGCGGGATTGTCGGGCGTGGCGGGAACGAGATCCGGCATCGCGCGGACCGCCGCGGCGTAGGACACGTCGGGGAACGGCGCGTCGTAGGCGGCGAGGACGTCGGGCGACAGGGTCCTCTGGCAGCCGGATCGCACCAGCCGGGACACGCTCAGCGTGGGCGCGGTGCGGACCACGTCGCGGAACCGCAGCCAGACATCGGGCATCGGCTGGTCGCCGGTCGGCAGCCCGGTGTTCGCGGCCACCACCCGGGCGAACCGGTCCGGATGCTCCGCCACCAGCCGCAGCCCGATCAGGCCGCCCCAGTCCTGCCCCACCAGCGTGAGGCCGCTGAGGCCGAGCGCGTCGAAAGCGAACGCGCGGACCCACTCCACGTGCCTGGCGTAGCTGTGGTCGGTGATCTCGGCCGGCTTGTCCGACCGGCCGAAGCCGATGAGGTCGGCCGCGATGACCCGCAGCCCGGCCCCGGCCAGCACCGGGATGACCTTCCTGTACAGGAACGACCAGGTCGGCTCCCCGTGCAGCAGCAGCACGGGCTCCCCGGCCGGCGGACCGGCCTCGACGTAGGCCAGCCGCACACCGCCGGCGTCCGCGTACCGCGGCTCGTAGCCGAAGTCCGGCAGGCCGGCGAATCGTTCCTCTGGCGTGCGCAGGACCTTCATCGGGCCATGTCCAGGACCAGCTTGCCCTTCGCCTCGCGCCCCTCCATGCAGGCCATGGCGGCGGGCGCCTGCTCGAGCGGGTAGACCGCCCCGACCGGGGGTACGAGCTGGCCCGCTTCGAGCAGGGGCAGCAGCTCGGCCCACTGCTCCCGCGGGTAGCCCGGGTGTTTGCCGACGTAAGCGCCCCAGCCGACGCCCACGACGGCGATGTTGTTCAGCAGCAGCCGGTTGACCCGCACTGTCGGGATCTCGCCGCCGGTAAAGCCGATCACCAGCAGCCGGCCCTCGGTAGTCAGGGAGCGCAGCGAATCGGTGAACCGGTCACCGCCCACCGGGTCCACGACCAGGTCCACGCCCTGCCCGCCGGTGAGCCCGGCGACCTGATCGCGGAAGCCGTCCGCCATCACGACTTCGTCCGCGCCCGCGGCCTTGGCCACCGCCGCCTTCTCGTCGCTGGACACCACCGCGATGGACCGGGCGCCGTAGGCGCGCAGCAGTTGCAGGGCGGCCGTGCCCACGCCGCCCGCGGCGCCGTGCACCAAGGCGGTCTCGCCAGCCCGCAGCCCGGCCCGGCGGGTCAGCGCGAAATGCATGGTCAGGTAGTTCATCGGCAGCGCGCAGCCTTCGGCGAACGACAGCCGGTCCGGCAGCGCGAACGTCATGCCGGGCTTGGCGTCGACGACCTCGGCGAACCCGCCGAAGGACGGAAACGCCGCCACCCGCTGCCCGGCGGTGAACCCGCTGCCCGCGGGCGCGGTCCGCACCACCCCGGCGACCTCGGAACCGGGGATGAACGGCAGCTCCGGCTTGTACTGGTAGGCACCCCGGGCGAGCAGCACGTCGGGGAAGGTGATCCCCGCCGTCATCACGTCGATCCGCACGGCCCCGGGATCCGGCGCCGGCTCGCTGGTCTCGCGGATCGTGACCGATTCAGGCCCGTCGAGGGCGGTAACCCAGGCAGCTCTCATAGCGGCACGTTACATGGGGAGCCCTCTTGCCACCATCGGCACTGCGAAGCCCAGGACTAGCCAAGCCGCATATACCCCCGGCAGGGAGGGCGCGGTCACCTCGGCTGCCTGCGCCGCCGCCAGCGCCGCCGCCCGGCCGCGGGTTCCGGCCCGGGGTTGCCGGGCGGTCGCGGCGCCGGCCGCGGGCGTTTCGCCGCCTGGGCGGCCTGCCAGCGCCGCACCATGTCCTCCTTGTCCACCAGCCGGACGAAGATCGGCGGCCCTACCGGGATGCGGCGCCACTCCAGGATCCGCCGGTTGAGGTCCCCGACGACCTCGCGCACCTCTTGCTCCGAGGCCATCTCCCCCACGGCCCCGGCCAGCTGCTCGATCTCCCGGCGCAGCCGCAGCGGGGTGGGCAGGAACTCCTCCGGTGACACGCCCTCGCGGCGCGCGTAGTCGCGCATCCAGGCCTGCCCGTAGTCGGCGTCGGCGTCCCGCTTGAGCTCGAGCGGCTTGCCCGCGCCCGGCAGGTTGTCGAAGACCCCGCGCCGTTCCGCGTCGGCGATCTGCTGATCGATCCACGAGGTGAAGCTCATGCCCTGCGGCTTGCGTTCCGTCATCCCAGCGCCACGATAATTCGCGGGCCCGCGCCCCGGCAAATACATCGGGCCGGGAGAGGTGCCGCCGCGCCGGGAGTAGCTTTCCAGGCCGCACCGACCCCGTCTAGTGTCGTGCATAGATTTCCGTCGAAAGGGGCATTTCGGTGCGGGTCCTGATCGCGGGGGCGGGGATCGCGGGCCTGACGACCGCGCTCAGCCTGCACGCGGCGGGCATCGAGGCACAGGTCGCCGACTCGGCGCCCGGGCTGAAGCCGCTCGGCGTCGGCATCAACCTGCTCCCGCACGCGGTGCGCGAGCTCACCGAACTGGGGCTCGGCCCGCAACTGGCGGCGACGGGCATCGCCACCCGTGAGCAGGCGCACTTCGACCGGCACGGCGGCTTCATCTGGAGCGAGCCGCGCGGGCGCGGCCTCGGCTACTCCTGGCCGCAGTACTCCATCCACCGCGGCGAACTCCAGATGATCCTGCTGGCCGCGGTCCGCGAGCGGCTCGGGGAAAAAGCGGTGATGACGGGGTCACAGGTGACCGGATTCACCGAACGTGACGGCTTCGTCGAGGTACAGCTTTCCAGTCATCCGAACGGAAGCGGCTTTACTCTCACCGCCGACGCGCTCATCGGGGCGGACGGCCTGTACTCGGCGGTCCGCGCCCAGCTGCACCCCGGCGAGCCGCCGCCGCGGTGGAGCGGCGTGATGCTCTGGCGCGGTCTCGCCGAAGGCCCGCCGTTCCTGTCCGGCTCCTGCGTCGCGATCGCGGGCAGCACCACCAGCGTCAAGTTCGTCGCCTACCCGATCGCGCGGCGCCCCGCGGGACGGGTGCTGATCAACTGGGTCGCGGAGGCCATGGTCGGCGGGGCGCGGCCGCCGCACCGGCCGGACTGGAACCGGGAGGGACGGCTCGCCGAGGCGCTGCCCTACTTCCGGGACTGGACTCATCGGTGGCTGAACATCCCGGACCTGATGAGCCGGTCACCGGAGATCCTCGAGTACCCGATGGTGGACCGGGACCCGCTGCCGTCCTGGGGGCGGGGCCGGGTGACCCTGGCCGGCGACGCGGCCCACCCGATGTACCCGATCGGGTCCAACGGCGGGTCGCAGGCGATCGTCGACGCCCGGATGCTGGCCCGGTCGCTGGCGCTGGCGCCGTCGGCGGCGGCCGGCCTGGCCGCGTACGAGGCCGGGCGGCTGGAAACCGTGAACAGGATCGTGCTGGCCAACCGGTCGATGCCCGTCGACGCCGTGCTGGACATGGTCAGGGCGCGGGCGCCCGACGGGTTCGACCGGATCGAGGACGTGCTGAGCGCCGCCGAGCTGGCGGCGCTGCGGGACGCCTACCGGGCCACGTCCCTGCAGGACGTCGCCGCCCTCAACGCGCGTCCGCCGCTGCTGCCGTAGCAGTCGTTATCCCTGGCGTCACCCCTGGTGCGGGGAAACCTGCCAGGCGCGCTTGAGCACCATCCACAGCGGGATGCCGGTCCACAGGCCGAGGAAGAGCACCATCAGCGGGATGTTGAGCATGAGTGCGGTTGCCGTTGTCATGCTTACGAGACTGCCCGGCGGGTTTCTGCTGACGTGACATGCGGACTCTGCCGGGGTTATGAATCCGAGACCTTGTTGTGACCTCGCTCTGAATCCAAATATCCGGATTGACGCAACCTGTCGGGCCTTGGCGGCATCTAAGTGGTTATGAGAATCCGGTCGGCGGCGCGGGCGGCGCTCGCCACGACGGTCCTCCTCGCGACGGCGGCACTGGTCGCGGCCGGCTGCGCGGCCGCACCCCGGCCCCCCACGGTGGCACGGCCCGCCGCCTGGGTGACTTTCACCGGGGTTTCCGGAACCGGCCTCACCCTCACCGAAGCCGGCGGCGGCCTGTACGCCACCTGGGCCGCGGCGCCCCCGGTGGCGGGCGCCGCGGCCGCGGTGCTGGCGCGGCTCGACCCGCGCACCGGCGCGGTCGACGCCAGGAACACGTTCAGCCCGGGGCTGCTCGGCGCGCCGCTGTCCGCGGACGGCGGCTTGTGGATGACCGATTCGGGCGCCCTCGGCGAGTTCCTGCTGCGCCTTGACCCGGCCACGCTCATGGTGACCGGGGAGCTGAAGCTCGGCGCGCGCGCCGCCGGCCCGGCGCCTCCGCGGCCTTCGCGGGCGGGTCGCTGTGGCTGGCCGACGGGGAGGAGCTGCTGCGGGTGTCCCCGGTGACGGTCGAGCCGACGGCGGTCATCGCGCTGCGCGGCGCGGACGCCTCGGGCGTGGCGGCGAGCGCCGACGGTTCGGTGCTGGCGGTGACCGAGCGGGAGCGGTCCGGGGCCGGGTCCGTGCAGCGGCGGGACCCGCGTACCGGCGCGCTGCTCGCGGCCCACCCGGCCGCGGGCGACGCCGTGATCGTCGGCTTCGCCGGTTCCGGTGTCTGGGTGACGGCCGGCCCGGCGGCGGGCGGCGGGCCCGTCCGCGCGCAGCGGTACTCCGCCGCGACCATGACCCCGGCGCCCGCGGCCGTGACGCTGCCGGCCAGCGGCTCCGTCCGGGTCGCCGGCGGGCGCCTTTGGGTGACCGGCGCCGGCCCGCGGGACTACTGCGCCGACGCGTCGTCCGGGCGCAGGCTCGCCGCGCTCCCGGCCGCCGGGCCGCGGCGCGCGCGGCTGCTGGCCGTCGCCGGCCGGGTGCTCTACTACGCCGAGCCCGCCGCGCGCGGGACCGGCGTGGGGATCGTGCCGGTTCCGGTCCCGGCCGGGTGCGGGTAGCGTACGCCGGGGAGGCTGCCATGAACGAGAAGTCACGCGGGTCCGTCCGGGTCGAGCAGGGAGCGAAGCGGGTCCGCGCCTACCTGGCGGGCCACCTGGTCGCCGACACCAGGCACCCGTTCCTGGTGTGGGAGATCCCCTACTATCCCGCGTACTACGTGCCGCTCGCGGACGTGACGGCCGAGCTGAAGCCGACGGGCAAGGCCGAGCACTCGCCCAGCCGCGGCGAGGCCCAGGTCTTCGACGTCCTGGTGCCGGGCAGCTGCGCCGCGAACGCCGCCAAGCGCTACCCGGACTCCCCGCTGGAGTCGCTGCGCGACCTGGTCCGGCTGGACTGGGCCGCGATGGACGAGTGGCTGGAAGAGGACGAGCCGGTCTACACCCACCCCCGGGACCCGTACACGCGGGTGGACATCCTCGCCAGTTCCCGGCACGTCCGCGTGGCGGTGGACGGGGTGACGGTCGCCGACTCGGCGGCGCCGCGCATCCTGTTCGAGACGGGCCTGCCGCCGCGCTACTACCTGCCGCTGCCCGATGTCCGCATGGAGCTGCTGCGGCCGTCGGACACGACCTCGCAGTGCCCGTACAAGGGCACCGCCGGCTACTGGTCGGTGGACACCGGGCAGGGCGTGCACACCGACATCGTGTGGATATACCGCACCCCGCTGCCGGAGAGCCAGAAGATCGCCGGCCTGGCCTGCTTCTACAACGAGAAGGTCGACCTGTACGTGGACGGCGAGCTCCAGCAGCGCCCGCGCTCGCCCTTCAGCTAACCGGCGCCGTCCGCCAGGGAGTCCGCGAGCGCCCCGATGAGGATGTCGGGTCCGTTCGGCGGAACTCCAGGACCGCTGAGCGCGAGTCGCAGCCTCTCCCGTACGCCAGCCGGGGCAGGCGGGAACCCGGCCGGGGCGCACCTGCTCGGCCCAGCGCAGCGGCGTAGATGGGGTAGATCAGCGGCCAGTCCTGGCCGTCGGCTCGCCGGATAATCACCACCGGCACAGTACCGGGCGGGCCCGCGTCCGGCACACGGGTTTTCCGCTTCATACGCTGGGGGCGTGAGCGAGGAACGGCCCGCCGCGGGCGAAGGCCGGCGCAGCGGCGCATGGGGCTCCGCGCTGACCTCGGACGAGTTCGCCGCGATCCGCGGGGCGGGCTTCGAGCCCGTCGGGCAGGTGTTCGGCGCCGCCGTGTACGACGCCGGGGCCGTCAGCGCGGCCGACTGCCCGGGGACGGGCCCCGGGTCGTTCGGCCCGCTGGTGCGGGCCATGTACCAGGCACGGCATGCGGCCATCGACCGGATGACGGACGAGTGCGCACGGCTCGGCGGGCACGGGGTGGTGGGCGTCCGGCTGTCGCGGGGAACGTTCTTCCTCGGCGGCCTGGAGTTCACGGCCATGGGCACCGCGGTGCGCGCCTCCGGCGCCGACCGCGGGCCGCCCGTGCCGTTCACCTCGGACCTGTCCGGGCAGGACTTCGCCAAGCTGGTCACGGCTGGCTGGGTGCCGGCCGGGCTCGCGCTCGGCATCGCGATCGGCGCGCGGCACGATGACCGGGCGACCATCCGCCAGGCCCGCTGGACGTCGGGCAACGCGGAGGTCGCCGCCTGGACGGAGCTGGTCATCCAGGCGCGGCACGACGCCAGGCGCCAGCTGGAACGCGACGTCGGGCGGCTGGGCGCCGACGGCGTGGTGGTCGCGGGGATGGGGCTGCTGGTGCGCCAGCGGGACTGCCCGGTGACGGTCGGCCGCCGCGACCACATCGTGGAGGCCTCCGTCATCGGCACCGCCATCGCCAGGTTCGCACCCGCCGGGCGGCATCCGGCCGGCCCGGCCATGGCCGTCATGTCGCTCGGCCCGCGACGGCGGCCCGGCGATAATTCAGATGCGACCGGGCGGCTGCCCGGTATACGTTGATCGCGTGTCGTCCGCTGACGGTCAGGACTACCGGGACCTCGCACGCGGCCTGGTGGGGCTGCTGGAGGTCGCGCGCCGCGCGCTGAGCGACGAGGAGGCCCCCTCCGAGCTCGTCGCCCGGGTGACCGGGCACCTGGGCTGTGAGCTGTCGGACGTCGTGGCGGTCCACGAGCGATTCCAGATCTGGGACCACGTGAACGTCTACCGGGGCGTCGACGCCTACCTGGCGCGCCACGGCAGCGCGGGCACGTGGTTCGGCATGGCCACCGGGATGATGCGCCCGCATCAGGACCTGCTGTCGCGGCTCGCGATGCCCGGGCCGGTCCAGGTGGGCAAGGCGGGAAGCGCGAGCTACGGCACCGCGGCGACCGGGCCGGACACCGATACCGAGGTGGTGACGCTGGGCCTGATCGCCACGACCGCGCCCGGCGGCGGCCCGGTGGTGATCGGGATGCGCGCCGAACGCGAGTTCGGCCCCGCGCACGGAGTGCTGGAGCTCCTGGCGGCGGACCGCGAGGCGGCGTCGGCGACCAGGACGGAGATCGCGCGGCTGTCGGCGGAGCACAACGTGTTCCGCGGCCAGGTCCTCAGCTTCGGCCAAAGCGAGCACCACGGGAACGAGCTCGTGTCGTTCCTCCCCCGCATCCCGCTGCAGGCGGACGATGTCGTTCTTCCCGGCGGCGTTCTCGCGTCCATCGAACGGCACGTCGCCGGCGTCGGGGGGCTGTCTCGCGAGCTGCGCGACGCCGGGCAGCACCTCAAGCGCGGCCTGCTCCTGTACGGGCCGCCGGGGACCGGCAAGACGCATACGGTCCGGTACCTGACCGGCAAGCTCGCCGGGACCACGGTCATCTTGCTGACCGGCCAGTCCATCCGGTTCGTGGAGTCCGCCGCCACGCTCGCCCGGCGGCTGCAGCCGGCCATGGTGGTGCTGGAGGACGTCGACCTGATCGCCATGGACCGCGACTTCTCCGAAGGATCGAACCCGCTCCTGTTCACCCTGCTCGACGCGATGGACGGGGTGGGTGCCGACGCGGACGTGACGTTCGTGCTGACCACCAACCGGGCAGACGTCCTGGAGCACGCGCTCGCCGACCGGCCGGGCCGGGTGGACCTCGCGATCGAGATCCCGCGGCCGGACGCCGTGTGCCGGGAGCAACTGCTGCGCCTCTACACCCGCGACGTGACGCTCGACGGCGGCCTGTCGGGGGTGGTCGCGGCGACCGAGGGCGCGACCGCGTTGTACATCAAGGAACTGGTGCGCCGCGCGGTCTTGGCGGCGCTGCGCGCCGGGGACCGGCCGCTGGTCCTGCGCGAGGCGCACTTCGACGAGGTGCTGGCCGAAATGAACGCCGAGCACCAGGCGCTGACCCGGTCCCTGCTTGGCGGCGACGCGGCGTCCGGGGACGCCCGCCCTGGCGCCGCCTTCCGGCGCGTCCGCAGGGGATAAGGCGATACCCGCGAGCGACCGCGCCTCGCCGCGGTCGCGGCAGGCGCGCAGCCCCACGATCATTCCGTCCCGGACGGTGAGGACGTCGTAGGTGCGGTCATCGGCCTGCCGCTGCCGGTACTGGTCGACGCCCGGCGTCCGCATCACCAGGATCACCTTCTCCCCGGCGGCGATGACCTGCTCGATCTCGGCCCGCAACCCCCGCTCCGCCTGACGGCGCAGTGCCTTCTCCAGCTCGCCGCGGCCGCGGCAGGTCTGCGGCAGCGGCTCCGCCGGGCCCGGGTCGAGGTACGTCCACTCCAGGTCCGGGTCGACGAACTCCATCATCCGTGTCACGTCGCCCCGGTCATAGGCGAGGAAGGCCTCGCGCACGATCCACTCGTTCTGGTTACACATCCGCCACCCCCTTACGGCCATGCGGACACCGCCAGCGTACGCCTCACGCACCGTCACGACCCCGGTCATTCACAAATACGCTAGGCGTTCGGCTTCCGCATCACGCGCAGCCGCCCCGTGATCTGTCACGCCGGCCACAGGCCGGCATGATTTACCGATCGGTACCGGCTCCGTACATTGACCATAGGCGGCGGGTACGGTTGCCCGCCGGCCTCTTCATGAAGGACAGGTGCGATGCCGGAGGACACTCTTTCGATCTACACGCAGAGCCAGCCGGGCAAGCCGGGTGTCATCGAGGACAAGCCAGACGGAAGCGTCGTCATGTGGACGTACGCCGAACTCGAGGCGCGGGCGAACCGGGTGGCGAACCTGCTGCTGTCCCTGGGAGCCGGGCCGGGCAAGAAGGTTCTGTGGTGCGGGCCGAACTCGCCCGAGGTCGTCGCGGTCATGAACGCCGCGCGGAAGATCGGCGCGGTCGCCGTGCCGCTGAACTACCGGCTGACGCCGGAGGAGGCGCGCTACGTCATCGACCACAGCGACGCCGAGATCGCCTACGTGGACTACGAGCACGCGCCCATGTTCGCCGCGCTCCGCGGCCAGCTGGAGAAGGTGCGGTACATCATCGCGGTCGGCGGCCCCGCTCCGGACGGGATGCTGACGGACGCCGACATCGCGGCCGCGCCGGCCGGCGTGCCCGACGTCGGGGACGCGGCAGGCACGGGCGGCACGATGATCTACACCTCGGGCACGACCGGCAAGCCGAAGGGGGCGGTCCGGTCCGGCGGCCCGGACCCGGAAATCCTCGGTGCCCTGCTGAACCTGTTCGGCTACCGGCCAGATGACATCTACCTCACCTCTGGCCCGCTGTACCACAGCGGCCCCAGCGCGTTCATGGGCGCGAGCCTGCTCTACGGCCAGACGGTCATCGTGCAGCGCAGGTTCGACGCCGAGGACTGGCTGCGGCTCGTGGACAAGTACAAGGTGAGCTCGACGTTCTCCGCACCCGCGCTGGTCCGGATGATCTGCGCGCTGCCCAGCGAGGTCAAGGACCGCTACGACCGCTCCTCCATGCGCGTCATGATCGCGAACGCGGCACCGTGGAGCCACGCGCTCAAGCAGCAGTACGTCGCGGACTTCCCGCCCGAGTCGCTGTTCGAGATCTACGGGTCGACCGAACTCGGCGTGGACACCGTGCTGCTGCCCGCGGACCAGATGCGCAAGCCGGGATCCTGCGGCAAGCCGGCTCCCGGTATCGAGATCATGCTGGTCGACGTCGACGGCACGGAGGTGTCAGGCACCGGGCCGGGCAACCCGGGCGAGGTTTTCGTGCGGTCGAAGAGCGCGTTCGACGCCTACTACAAGAACGAGGCCAGCTACGCCGCGAACAGCCACGGCGACTTTCATACCGTCGGCGACATCGGGTACTGGGACGACGAAGGCTACCTGTACATCTGCGACCGCAAGAGCGACATGATCATCTCCGGCGGCATGAACGTCTACCCCGCCGAGGTCGAGGCCGTGCTTGAGCAGCATCCCGGGATCTACGACGTCGCGGTGTTCGGGATCCCCTCGCAGGAGTGGGGCGAGGCCGTGCACGCGACGGTCGTCCGGTCGCCGGGATCGTCGCTGACCGGTGCGGAGATCACCGCGTTCGCGCGCGAGCACCTGGCCAGCTACAAGGTGCCGCGGTCGGTGGACTTCACCAGCGAGCTGCCGCGCACCGGCTCGGGCAAGCTACTCAAGCGCCAGCTCAGGGCGCCCTACTGGGCCGGCCGGACCGCCCAGGTCGGCTAGCGGGTCACGGTGCGGCGGTCAGGGCCTCGATGAGGTGCGGGCCGGGTTCGGCCAGGGCCTTGCTCAGCTGGGCGGCGAACTCTTCCGCGGTGGCGGCCCGGGACGCCGGGACTCCCAGCCCCGCGGCCAGGGCCGTGAAGTCGAGCGCGGGCCGGGACAGGTCCAGCAGGCTGCGGGCGGTTTCCCCGGCGGCCGCTCCGACCCGGTCCAGCTCCATGTCCAAGATGGCGTAGCGGCGGTTGCTGAAGATGACCGTGGTGATGTCCAGGCCCGCACGCGCGTGCGTCCACAGCGCGGCGATCGTGTACATCGCGCTGCCGTCGGCCTCCAGCGCGATGACCGGCCGCTGCGGGCAGGCGATGGCGGCCCCGGTGGCCAGCGGCAGGCCCTGGCCGATCGCGCCGCCGGTCAATGTGAGCCAGTCGTGCGGGGGCGCCCCGGCGGTCGCCGCCGGCAGGAACAGCCCGGAGGTGACGGCCTCGTCGGAGACGATCGCCCCCTCGGGCAGCAGGGCGCCGATGACCGCCGCCGCCGTCTGCGGCGTGAGGGCGCCGCTGGGCAGCGCGGGCCGGGCGGCAGGCTGGGCCGCGGGCGCGGCGTCGCCGGCGACGAGATCGGCCAGCGCCCCCAGCGCCCCGGCGACGTCATCCCCGGGCCCGGCCAGGACGTGCACCTGGCAGCCATCGGGTACCAGCGAGCCCGGCTTGCCGGGATAGGCGAAGAACGAAACCGGGGAGCGGGCTCCGGCAAGGATCAGATGACGTGTCCCCGCGAGCTGTTCAGCGGCGAACTCTGCCAGGTAGGCGAGCCGGCCTACCGCGGGAAGGCCGGCGCCGCGCTCGTGCCGGGCCGGGAACGTCTCGCCGATCAGCCGCGCCCCGGCAGCCGCGGCGATCCGGCTGGCCGCCTGCAGGGCCGGCTGGCGCATGCCGGTCCCGCCGAGCAGGATCGCGCATGGCTGGCCGGTCCGCAGCGCTTTCGCGGCGGACCCGATGACCTCCTCCGGGACCGGGGACGCCAGCCGCGGCACGGCCGCGGGCGCGGGCTCACCGCCTTCGGACCATGACACGTCGGCCGGCAGGATGAGCGTGGCCACCCCGCCGGGCGGCGCGCATGCCGCCGCGACCGCGTCGGCGCCGTCAGCGGCTACGTCGGCGGCGCGGAGCGAGCGGCGGACCCACACCGACACCGGCCGGGCGATGGAATCGATGTCCGATTCGAGCGGCGCGTCGAGGCGCTTGTGATACGTGGCATGGTCGCCGACGACGGCGAGCACCGGCGTGGCCGCGCGGCGCGCGTTGTGCAGGTTCGCCAGCCCGTTGCCCAGGCCAGGCCCAAGGTGCAGCAGAGCCGCCGCCGGCCGGCTCGTCATCCGCCCGTAGCCGTCCGCGGCGCCGGTCACCACCCCCTCGGACAGGCACAGCACTCCGCGCATCCGCGGCACCGCGTCCAGCGCGGCCACGAAGTGCATCTCCGAAGTTCCCGGGTTGGCGAAGCAAACCTCCACCCCGCACCCGGCCAGCGTCCGGATCAGCGCCTGCGCACCATTCATCGCCGTTCCTCCCGCACCCAATACTGCCAGCCGGGTGCTCTTCCCGCCCGAGCCCTTACTCTTCCTCCTTCTCCGGCTTCTCCGGCCGTCGCGCCACATCGGACACCGGTCCTAGGTGACCAAGCTTGTCGGGATTGACTACAGAGCGGACCGCCTGGACCATACCGTCGGCGATGTCGAGCTCGAGCACGCTGACCACGCGCCCCTCGGCGTCGTAGGTCACGGCGCCCGGCTGGCCGTTGACCCAGGCCAGCCGGAAGGAACCGCCGAGGATCGCGCCCCGGCGGAACACGCCGGCGAGCAGCCGCGTGACCCGCAGCCGTCCGGCCAGCGGCTTCCCGATCGCCTGTGCCTTGCCGCCGCCGTCCCCGTGGAAGACCACGTCGGGCGCGAGCATGCCGAGAAGCGCGTCCATGTCGCCGCCCGCGGCGGCCTCGAAGAACCTGCGGGCGAGTTCCTCGCCTTCCGCCCGCCGGGCCGGGGATTGCGCGCTGTCGCGAGCCTGGCCTCCGGCGGCGATGCGCTGCCTGGCGCGGGCGAAGATCTGCCGGCAGTTCACCTCGGTCTTGCCGGTGATCCTCGCCACCTCCGGGTAGCCGTAGCCGAACACCTCGCGAAGCATGAACACCGCCCGCTCTACCGGCGAGAGGGTCTCAAGCAGCACGAGGAACGCCATGGACAGCGAGTCGGCCAGCTCGGCGTGCTCAGCCGGCCCCGCCCGGTCGGCGGGCACGACGACCGGCTCGGGCAGCCAGTCCCCCACGTACGTCTCCCGGCGCACCCGCGCCGAACTCAGGTAGTTGATCCCCAGCCGCGTCACCGCCGTGGTCAGGTACGCCTTCAGATCGGCGATCGCGGTTCCCGCCTGGCGCGCCCGGGTGAGGCCGAGGAACGCGTCTTGCACGATGTCCTCGGCGTCACCCACCGATCCGGTCATCCCGTAGGCGATGGAGAACAGCAGCGGCCGGTACCCGGCCGCGCCCGTCTCATCCGCTGACCCAGGCACGGAATCCCTCCCGCCAGCTCGCGTACCGCGGCTCCCAGCCGAGCTCTTTCCTTGCCTTCTCGTTCGAGGAGCCGCGCGAGCTGGTCATCTGAGCCACGACGAACTCCCCGGCGAGCAGCCGCCCGAGCCAGGCGGGCACGCGCAGCGGCGGCTTCGCGCCCGCGACCTCGGCCAGGTACGGCAGCCACTCCGCGACCGGCGCCGGGTCGCTGTCCACGACGTTGTAGACGCCGGGCGCGCCACGGTCGACCGCGGCGAGCGTCGCGGCCGCGGCGTCGGTGATCTCGATGAACGACCAGATCCCGGTCCCGCCGCCGATCACCGGCAGCTGCCGCTTGCGCAGGAGGTCCAGCAGGACATCCGAGGCGCCCGGCCCGTAGAAGCTGCCGTAGCGCAGCACGACTCCCTCCGGCACCGCGGCCGGCACGGTCTTCTCCACGTACTTGATCGCCGCCAGCGTCCGCGCCGACGACGGGATGGGCCGCGAGTCGAGCGGATCCTCTTCGGTCTTCACCGGGCCGCCGGAACGCTCGTTCACGCTGATGTAGCTTTGCGCGATGACCCGGCGAGTGCCCGCCCGCGCCGCGGCCGTCAGCAGGTTGTCGGTGCCTCGGGTCCGCAGTTCGTTCGTGGCGGCGAACACCTGGTCGACCTTGCGGAGGCTGCGCATATCCGCCAGCGCGGTCATCTGGTGGAGGATCACCTCCGGCGCGGCGGCCAGCACCGCCGCCAGCACCGCCTCGCGATCAAGCCCGTCGACGACCGCCGGCTCCGCGCCCGCCGCGCGCAACTGCGCGGCCTTGCCGGGCGTCCTCGTGGTGGCGGTGACCTCGTGACCCGCCGCGACCAGCCCGGGAACGAGGTGCCGTCCCAGTGCCCCGGTAGCTCCCGTGACGAAGACTCGCATGATCTCCATCTCCCTTCTGCGTGGTGCTTTCCCTTGAAGACAAGGCGCCACCCGAAACCGTGACATCCTTCCGGACGCCGGCGTTCGGAAGGACGCCCGGCCGGTACGCGAAGCTCTGCATCGCGGTCGCCGGCTCCCCTTGCCGGCAAGCTCGCGCTACGCGAATTGCGTCATTAAGGACATATCGGGCTAGTGCACTACAGAGTGTGACCGTTTTGCGCGTCCTGCTGCGGACTTCCGGCGCAGCAGACCATGATCGCGAAGAGTTTTCGTTGCCATAGAATGAATTATCTACACTGAGAAAAATGTTTTCGAGATCATTGCACTAGCTTACCCATCGACAATCACGGACGGTTATAGCGGCGTCGCGCGCGAGGCCGTCGGCTGGGCCGTCACCGTGATCGGGGGCTACGCCCTGACGCGGCGCATGAAGGTCAGCGGCGCGGGCCGTGCTCGATGGCGTCGATGATCCGGGGCCGCAGCTGCGCCACGCTGATGATCGCGTCGACCGAGCCGACCTCGACCGCCCGCTGGATGGAGTGGATCCGGTCGAACTCCGCGGCCACCTCGGCCAGCTTCTCCGCCCGCACCGTCGCCTGGACCTCGGCCAGCGCCGCGTTCAGCGCGGCCCGCTCGGCACCGCCGGCCTCGGCCGCCCGGGCCTGCAAGCCGGCCACCCGGGAGTCGGTCGCCGTGCGGTTTCTCACCTCGCCGGCGAACACCACGGCCGCCGCCGGCGCGCCGCCGAGCACCGACGCGAACGAGCCCTCCAGCGCCAGCACCGTCATGTTCGGGTTGAGCGCCTTGGAGAACACCACGAACGCGCCGCCGTGGTAGCGGGAGATCACGCAGAACACGATCGGGCCGTCAAAGTTGACGATCGCCCGGCCGATCTCGGCACCGTACTCCAGCTGGAGCTTGCGCATCGACTCGGGCGAGCCGTCGAACCCGGACAGGTTCGCGAGCACCACCAGCGGGCGGTTGCCGGACGCGCCGTTGATCGCCCGCGCGGTCTTCTTCGACGATTGCGGGAACAACGTGCCCGCGGTGTAGGTGTCCGGGCCGTCGGTGGGCGGGAACCCGCGCCGCGGCACCGCCCGCGACTCGATGCCGATCAGGCAGACTGGCCAGCCGCCGATGTGCACGTCCTGCACCACCGAGGTGTCGGCGTCGGCCATGCCGGCCCAGCGCTCGAGCACCGGGTGGTCCTGGTCCGACAGCGCCCGCATGACGGTGCGGATGTCGAACGGCTTCTTGCGGTCCGGGTTGTGCCCGGCCGAGAAGATCTCCCCGACGCATGCGAAGTCGCTGTCGGCCACGGCGTGCGGGTAACCCGAGACGTCCCGGTCCTTCGGGTCGTTCGTGGCCGCCCGCCGCGGCGCGGTCTCGCCCGGCGCGATGTACGTGTGGTCATAGTGCGCCATCAGGATGTCGCACGCGGCGGCCAGGTTCGGTGCCCAGTACTGGGCCTGGCCGTTGGGGCCCATCACCCGGTCGTAGCCGCCGATGCCGAAGTTGTCCTCGGCCGACACCCCGCCGGAGAAGTCCAGGGACTGCTTGCCGGTGAGCACCATCGCCGACTCCGGCGTCATGACCAGGATGCCCTTGGTGTGCATGAGCATGGTGGCCTCGGCGTTCCAGTACGGCTGGGCGCCGACGGTGATGCCGGAGACCACGATGTTGATCTCGCCGCCGGCCTGGGTGAACTCGACGATCCGCTTCAGCGCGGCGGCCACCCAGTCCATGTTCTCGGTGCCGGAGGTCATCGAGATCCGCGCGCCCGACGACAGCGCGAACCACTCAACCGGCACGGCCATCCGCTCGGCCAGGTCAAGCGCGGCGATCACGCGCGCGCACTCCGGCTCCGACAGCGCGCCCAGCGACTTGGTCGGATCGCCGAGCAGCACCACCCGCGTGACGCCTTCCGGGTGGTGCCTCGTCGGCGCGGCGACCACCCCGGCGACGAGGGCCGCCTCGTTCTTCCCTTTCGGCCGGTCCACCGGCACCAGCGCGCCGCTGCCCTGGTCGAGGTCGTGCTCGTGGAACCGGCCGTCCGGGCCCGCGAGCAGGCCGGTCAGCTCGTACGGGTACACGGTGCCGCGCCGGGCGGCGCGGCGCACCTTCTGCCGGTAGTCATCAAGCGGAGCGATCGGCTCGGTCGGCAGCGGTCCCATGTGCAGCCGCACGGCGCGGCTGGCGTCGAGGGTGGTCCACACGGCCACCTCGCTCAGCTCTCCGGAGGAGGTGCGCTGGCGGGTGACGAACTGGACCTTCTCAAGCCCGGCACCGGACGTGGTCGGCCGGATCCGGGGCACGAGCGAGTTGATTTCCTCGCCGGTCAGCTCGACCACCGGCCAGACGTAGATCATGATCCGGTTGGTGTCGAACCGCTTGTGCTGCGGGCGCTGCGCCTGAATGGTGCGGATCGCGTCGAGGCAGCCAGCGAGGACGTTCTCGAGTGCGGGCAGCGCGACGAGGCGGCCGTCCGCTTCGCGCAGCGGCGTCAGGTCGCGGACCTGGCCCATCGCGACGAGCCGCTCGTCTTCAGCGTTGGTCTTGGCCACGGCCTTGAACAGGTAGATCTCCTCGTCCGCCGACGGCAGCCGGGTGAGGTCGAACTCGCGCAGGCGGTCAAGCTGCAGCCGCTCGGCGATCTGCGGGTGCAGGCCGCGGATGAGCCGGTCCTCGACGAGGCCGGCGCTGGCGTGGTCAGCACGGGCCGGACGGTAGGTGAAGTGGTGCTGCATGGCGGAGCCGCTGGTGCCGGTGACCGTGACGGTGATCCGCTCAAGGCCGGCGGGCAGCGGCCGGCGTCGCCGTGTCAGCAGCTCGCTCACGCGCGCCGCGAGCGCGTCGGCGTCCGCCTCGCCGTCCCCGGTGACGTACAGGTCGACGATCAGGCCGCCATCCGGCGCCTGCGCGGCCAGCTCGCTGACGCCGTCGATCGCTTCGGGCAGGGCCGCGAGCTCGGTGGCGGCGGCCACCACGAGGGCCAGCGCGCCGTCGGCGCCGCTGTGCTCGGCGGTGACGAAACGGCGGCCCGCCACGTCGCGGGAGGCGACGACGCCGAGCTTTCTGTTGCCGTAGTAGCGGCGGGTCAGCACTTCAAGCAGCGGCGTGTGATCGATCAGCGCGTTACGGCGGCCGATCCGCTGGCCCAGCAGCCGCACGAGGGGCTCCGCGGTGGCCACCAGGGCCTGGATCCGCGCCCAGCGGTCCGGCGCGTCCGGGTTGCGGTCCAGGTAGCGCAGGTCGCCGCGGACCGCCGCGTACACCCTGGCCCTGCTGCGGCGCAGCAGCGGCTGGGCGAACCAGCGGAACACCACCACGCGGGCGAGGTCGGAGACGGCGGGGAAGCGCACCTGCGTCGCCTCGATGAGGTGCTCGAGCACCAGCCCGGCCCGCTCGCGCAGCGGCTCGGCCGGCGGCGCGCTCGCCAGCCACTGCCGCAGCAGCTCGGAGACGACCGCCTCATCACCGGTCATCCGCTGCTGGGCCAGGAAGATACGGAAGACGGCCACCTCCAGCTCCCGCGAGCGGGCAAGGTCGGTGATGCCGTAGTGGGCGAGCATCCGCCGCAGACCCGCCTGGAAGTCTTCAGGGACGCCGGCCCGCTCGACGTCGAGGCTCTGAAGGTAGCTGTGGAAGTACTCGCGCGGGCTGCCCGGCTCGGCTTCGAGCAGGTTACGGCCTTGCCGGTTGCGGCTCAGCTCCGACAGGTCGGCGAAGACGGTGAGCAGCTCGGCCTCGCCGGGCACCGGTCCCGCGCCGAGCTCCGCGCGGGCGGCCAGGTAGCCGGCGAGCAGGCGCTTGCGGTCCGCGGCGGTGCCGTCGAAGCCGAGCAGCAGCCCGCGCAGGTCGTCCAGGTACCGCTCGACCCGCTCGGCCGCGGACCTGCCCGCCGGCTCGGCGGGCAGGTCGATCTCGGCGGCCTCGCCGGCCGCCAGGGCGTCAGCGGCGGCGTCCTCGCCGGCGAGCGGCTCAAGGCGCAGCAGCGGCGCGCCGACCGCGACCTGGCTGCCGACCGACACCACGCTTTCCCGCACCCGGGCGCGGAACGGCGCCCGCAGCACCGTCTCCATCTTCATGCTCTCCAGGACGAGGATGGGCGCGCCCGCCTCGACCTCGTCCCCGGCCGTCAGGGGGGTGGCGACCACGAGGGCGGGCGCGGGCGACCGGATCACGCCGCCTTCGTCGAGGCTGATCCGGTGGGCGACGCCGTCGATTTCGATCAGGTGAATGGGGCCGTGGGTGGCCGAGGTCAGCCGGAACCGGCGGCCGTTAACCACGATCCGGCCGCTGTGCTCGTCGAACCGCTCGACTTCGACATCGGCCTGGTGCACGTCGCCGCCGGCGCAGACCCCGACCCGGAACCGCCGCGGCCCGGTCCGCGCGACGTGCACGCGGTACCCGGCACCGCGGAGCTTCAGGTCGAGCGGGCGGCCCGGGTCGTGCTGCACCTGGGGACGGCCGCCGTACGCGGTGGCCAGCAGCCGCTGCCTGCTGAGCTCCTCCTCGTCTTCGTACGCCTCGATGGCGGCCGCCGCCAGGGCGACGGCGGAATGCTCGCGGGCGGCGAGCCTGCCTTCGCCGCGGACCCGGTCGATCCACCCGGTGTCGGCGCTGGCGTCGATCACCTCGGGTGCGTCAAGCAGGTCGAGCACGAAGCTCTTGTTGGTGGCGCCGCCCTCGATGACGACGGTCGTCTCGGCCATCGCCCGGCGCAGCCTGCCGAGGGCCTCGTCACGGTCCCGGCCGTAGGCGATGATCTTGGCGATCATCGAGTCGAAGTCGGCCGGGATGGTGTCGCCCTCGCTGACGCCGGTGTCGACGCGGACGCCAGGGCCGGCGGGCAAGACGAGGCGGGCGATGCGGCCGGGGGCGGGCGCGAAGTCGCGGTCCGGGTCCTCGGCGTTCAGCCGTGCCTCGATGGCGTGCCCGAACTCGGCCGGCTTGCTCCCTTCGAGCTTGCCGCCATCCGCGACGTGCAGCTGGAGCCGCACGAGGTCGGTGCCGGTGGTCAGCTCGGTGACCGGGTGCTC
This sequence comes from uncultured Actinomycetota bacterium, assembly GCA_963771985.1. Taxonomy (GTDB): domain Bacteria; phylum Actinomycetota; class Actinomycetes; order Streptosporangiales; family Streptosporangiaceae; genus Trebonia. Next base: position 796,772 of record CAVYVO010000003.1, read on the forward strand.
GACCTGGAGCCGGGTGTTGACCTCGAGGAAGGCGAACCGCTTGTCGCCGGGGTGGTAGAGGAACTCGACGGTCGCGGCACCCTGGTAGCCGACGGCCAGGGCCAGCCGCTCGGCCGACGCCTTCAGCTCCGCGGCCTGCTCAGCTGCCAGGACAGGCGAGGCGGACTCCTCGATGATCTTCTGGTTGCGCCGCTGGACCGAGCAGTCGCGGACGCCCAGGGCCCAGGCCGTGCCCTGCCCGTCGGCGATCACCTGGACCTCGACGTGCCGGGCGCCGGTGACGAGGCGCTCGAGGAACACGGTTCCGCTGCCGAACGCCCGCAGCGCTTCCGCGCTGGTGCGCTCGAAGGCCTCGGTGAGGTCGGCGGGCGAGGTGATGACGCGGATGCCGCGCCCGCCGCCGCCCGCGGTGGCCTTGAGCATCAGCGGGTAGCCGATGCGCTCGGCCGCGGCCAGCGCGTCGGCGAGGGTCGCGACCTCGCCGCGGCTCCACGGGCCGACGGGGACGCCGGCCTCCTCGGCGATCAGCTTGGCGCCGATCTTGTCGCCGAGCTTGCGCATCGCCTCGGCGTCCGGCCCGATGAAGGTGACGCCGATCTTGTCGCATACCTCGGCGAACGCGGGGTCCTCGGCGACGAAGCCCCAGCCGACCCAGGCGGCGTCGGCCCCGGTGTCGACGAGAGCCTTTTCCAGCACGGCGTAGTCGAGGTACGGCCGGGCCGAGGCGGGACCGAGCGGGTAGGCCAGGTCGGCCTCCCGGACGAACGTGGCGGTGCGGTCGGCGTCGGTGTAGAGGGCGACCGTCTCGATCCGCGTGCCCGTCTCCGCGGACAGGTCCCGGGCGGCGTGGATCAGCCGCATCGCGGCCTCCCCGCGGTTGACGATGGCGACACGACTGAACACCGGCTGATCCTCCCGACTACCACACGCAAAAGGCGATGCCCGTAGCCCGAGCGTCGCCTTCACTCGCGTCTATCCTGCTCGGTGACGAGCAGGCGGACCAATGCCGGTCAAGACGCATTCAGGGGCCACCAGTTGTGTGAAACCGACAAAAAGCGCTAGGCGCGGGTCGCTGGCCGGGGCAGGTCAGTTCGCGCGCGCCTGGCCCGGCGCAGTCTCCGGTAGCCCGCGTCGGCGATCGCCACAGCGGCATAATCCCGCGCGTGCCGGCGGGCGGCAGCCTGGCACCGGGCGACCATGGCGGCGGCGAACTGCCGCAGGAACCTCACCGCGGCCGCCTTCCCGTACGCCATGGCAGCAGCCGCCGGCCGACCCTGGCGATCCACCTCTGCAGGTTGACCAGCCAGATCAGCTTGTCTTGACTACTCCCCCGTCCTCAAGGACGGGGATTCCAGTCCTCGCGGGCCGGGGTTCCTGGTTCGCCGGCGACTGCACCCGGGAGGACCCCGAATGTCGGCAGGACGGGCACGTCCAGTGCCTCGCGGGCAGGGAAAGCTCGGCGAGCACGTGCCCGCACGCCGAGCAGGTCTTAGACGACGGGTACCAGCGATCGATCACGACCAGCTCACGGCCGTACCGTTGGCACTTGTAGTCCAGCTGGCGGCGGAACTCGCCCCACCCGCAGTCGGAGATCGCGCGGGCCAGACGGCGGTTGCCGACCATGCCAGAGACGTTGGGGTCTTCGATCACGATGATGTCGTGTTCGCGGACCAGGCGCGTGCTGGCCTTGTGCAGGAAGTCGCGGCGGGCACCGTACGGGGACCACCTTTCCCGGCCGCGCGAACAATGTGTGAGTTCTGTGTGAGCCACGGGTGGTTGGATGGAGGCATGGCAGTCGAGCAGGAGGCACCGCGGGTGGTCAGCGCCAGCCGGGAGATCGCGGCCGGGCCGGGGCGGATCTTCGAGCTGATCGCGGACCCGGCCCAGCAGCCGCGCTGGGACGGCAACGACAACCTGGCCGCCGCGCCCGCCGGGCAGCGCGTGCGCCGCGCGGGCGACGTGTTCACGATGACGCTCACCACTGGCGGCGTCCGGGAGAATCACGTGACCGAGTTCGAGGAGGGCCGCCTGATCGCCTGGACGCCCGCCGAACAGGGACGGCGGCCGCCCGGGCACCTGTGGCGCTGGGAACTCGAGCCGGCCTGCGCGTCACGCACCATGGTCACCTGCACCTACGACTGGACCCGGCTGACCGATAAGAACCGTCTCCCGCGCGCACGCGCGACCACCGCCGAACGGCTCCGCGCCTCACTCGACCGGCTCGCCGACCTCGCCGAAGAACGCTGATCGCCCGCCGCGGGGACTCCGGAGGGGAAGCATGACCGTTCCCGCCGACTGGCAGGGGTTCGCCGAGATGACCGGGGGCGCCAGCGGCGCCCTGACCGGGCTGCTGTTCGTCGCGGTGTCCTTGAACGCCGACCGGATCGCCGGGCACCGGGGGCTGCGCGCGAGCGCGGCGCAGACCCTGGTGCTGTTCCTCGCGCCGCTGTTCATGGCGGCCGCCCTGCTGGCTCCCGGCCAGCCGGACTGGGTGCTCGGCGGCGAACTGATCGGCATCGGCCTGATCGGGAGCTGGATCCTGCTGGCGCTCGTGCGGCTGAAGCGCGGCCTGGCCGACGACGAGCAGCTGCTGTTCCGCATCTTCCACCGGCCCGTCCCCAACGTGGTCGTCATGCTGCTGTTCGTGGCCGCCGGGGCCGCCCTGGCGGCCGGCGCGAACGCGGGCCTGTACCTGCTGCTGCCGGCCACGCTCGTCGCGTTCGCCAGCGGCGTGCTGAACGCGTGGTTCTTCCTGCTCCCGCCGGACAGGCAGCGGCGGCGGGGCACGGGCAGCTGATCCGTCAGATCTTACGCGCGACGCCGCCGAAGTGGGTCACGTCGATGATCTCGCCGATCTCCATGACGTCAGGCCGCCACCGGGAGCAGGTCACCACCCCAGGCTCGGCCAGCTCCATTCCCTCGAAGAACCGCAGGAGCTCTGCGCGGGTGCGCAACGTCATCGGCGCGGAACCCTGCCCGTTCCAGAAGCGCACGGCCTCGGTCATCGGCGCCGCGTTGACTTCGGTGGTCGGGTGCGAGATCACCAGGTAGCTGCCTGGCACGGTGGCATCCGTCAGCCGGCCGATGATCGCCGCCGCCTCGTCCGTGTCCATGATGAAGTTCACGATGCCGAGCATCATGATCGCGACAGGCTTGCTGAAATCAAGCGTCCGGGCGGCCTGCCGCACGATCGATTCCGGGTCGCGGACGTCCGCGTCGATGTAGTCGCACGCGCCCTCGGGGGCGCTGGTCAGCAGGGCCCGGGCGTGCACGAGCACCAGCGGATCGTTGTCGGCGTAGACGATCCTTGACTCCGGAGCCGCGCGCTGGGCGACCTCATGGGTGTTGTCCACGGTCGGCAGGCCCGTGCCGATGTCGAGGAACTGGCGGATACCCTGAGCGGCCAGGTAGCGGACGGCGCGGGCCAGGAAGTACCGGTCGGCGCGGGCGGACCGGACCAGTTCGGGGACGAAGGCGAGGATCTGGTCGCCGACCTCCTGGTCGACGGGGTAAAAGTCTTTCCCGCCTAGCCAGTAGTTCCAGATCCGGGCCGAGTGCGAAACCGACGAATCGATCTTCGGCGTCTCCGGGTCGGGCGCCTGGGGACTGGTCATGACCGCGATCCTAGACCCAGCCCCGGGGCGGCGGTCACCGTATGGCGCCGAGGATGCGTTCCAGGTTCGCGGCGGTCGCGTCGAGGTTCTCCGCCTGGGTCGCCAGGCGGTTCAGCACGTCGCGGTAGTACGCGCTGTCCGCTGGCCTGCTCAGGTAGACGGCGGTGCGCATCTGCTCGAGATACACCACGTCAGGCAGCTCCGACTCGCTGAACCGCAGCATGGTGACGCAGCCGCCGTACGCGGCGTGCCCGCCCGCGCTGAGCGGCAGCACCTGGATGTTGACATGGGGCAGCCGGGACGCCTCGATCAGGTGCGCGATCTGAGCCCGCATCACCGCGCCGCCGCCGACCGGGCGGCGGAGCGCTGTCTCATCGATCACGGCCCACAGGCGGACCGGGGCATCGGCGCGCAGCACCCGCTGGCGGGCCAGCCGCAGCTCGACCCGGCGGTCGACCTCCGCGTCCAGCGCGGCCGGATAACCCGACCGCAGGACCGCGCGGGCATAGTCCTCGGTCTGCAGCAGGCCCGGGATGTAGGCCACCTCGTAGGTGCGGATGAGGCTGGCGGCCCGCTCCAGGTCGAGGTACTGCTCCAGCCACGCGGGCACCACGTCGGCGTACTCCTGCCACCAGCCGCCGGCGTTCGCGTGCTCGGCGAGCGCGAGCATCGTGGCGCGCTCGGCGTCGTCGCTGACCCCGTACCGGGTCAGCAGGTCGGCGACGTCACGGGGCTTGCACCCGGTCCGGCCGTTTTCCAGCCGGCTGATCTTCGATCTGGACGCGCGGATCGCCTGGCCGGCGTCCTCGGGGCTGAGGCCCGCCGCCTCGCGCAACTGCCGCAGCCGCGCGCCTAGGACCATACGCGCCGACGACCGGCCGGCCTGGCGGTAGTGTGCCGTGCCCTCCGCGCCGGATCCGCCGCCCCCGCAGACTCCGGCGTGCGCCACGCCCATATGCACTCCTGGTTCGCCGGTGGTTACAAGCTGCTGTTCACGAGCCGCACGCCGATTCTCCCATGCCGGGCCACGATCCGGTAGCACAACGATCGCGCAGAACGCAAGCGCCGCAGCGCGGCTGCCGCGCCGTGCATACCGCGCGGCCGTGGGTGATGAGTGCCAGGTGCAGGTCATAGCGGAGGCCGGGCGGGACGAGCGGGGTGAGGATCCGGTACGCCTGTTCGGCGGTGGCCTTCGGCGGAATCCAGCCGAGCCTGGCCGCGATCCGGTGGACGTGGGTGTCGACGGGGAAAGCCGGCCGCCCCATGGCGAACACGAGCACGCAGGCGGCCGTCTTCGGGCCCACGCCAGGCAGGGAGGTGAGGTATTCCTCGACTTCCGCGTCGTCCAGGTCATGCAGCCGCCCGAGGTCGATCCGGCCCTCGCGCTCGCGGATGGCGGCCAGGATCTGCTGGATCCGGCGCGCCTTCTGATCCGCGATGCCGCCGCCGCGTATGGCGTCGGCCACCTGTCCCCGCGGCGCGTCCAGGACCTGCTCCCAGGCCGGGAACGCGGCCTTGAGCTGAGCGAACGCGCGTTCCGAATTGCGGTCGGAGGTGTGCTGGGACAGCACGGTGGCGATGATCTCGTCGATGACGGGCAGCCGCGGCTTCGGGGCGAACGGCCCCTGGCTGGCGCGCAGCAGGCGCTGCGCGGTGACGACGTCCCGTGGATCTGGCACCGGAAAGCTCCTCAACGCCCGCGCGGATGACCCACCTTAACCCTTTGACGTCGCCGGACAGGCGCGTGCGCCAGACTCGTAGGTACCGGATGCGAACGTACTAGCCGCCTGGAGAACCCGCCCATGGACGCTCCGCTGACCGGCGTCGTGCCGGTGGTGCCGACGATCTTCCACGACGACCAGAGCGTCGACCTGGCCGGGACGGCGCGCGTCGTGGACTACCTGATAGACGCACGCGCCGACGGTCTGTGCCTGCTGGCCAACTATTCCGAGCAGTTCTCGCTGACCGACGCCGAACGCGACGCGATCGCCCGCACGCTGCTCGAGCACGTCGCGGGCCGGCTGCCGGTGATCGTCACCGCCAGCCATTACAGCGCCCGGGTCGCGGCCGCGCGCAGCCGCGCCGCCCGCGATATGGGCGCGGCGATGGTGATGCTCATGCCGCCGTTCTTCGGCGCCACGCTCACCGCCGCCGGGCCCGCGGTGATCGAGTACTTCAAGCAGGTCGCGGACGCGATCGACATCCCCGTCATGGTGCAGGACGCGCCGTTGTCGCCGACGCCGCTGCCGGCCGGCCTGCTGATCGACCTGGTCCGGCAGGTGCCCCAGGTGCGGTACGCGAAGATCGAGGTGCCGCAGGCCGCGGACAAGCTGCACGCGCTGGTCAGCGCCCTCGGCGCCAGCCTGCCCGGCCCGTTCGACGGCGAGGAGTCGGTCACCTTGATTCCGGACCTGGACGCCGGAGCCACGGGCACCATGCCGAGTTCGACGGCCCCCGCCGAACTCGGCCAGATCGTGCGTTCCTACCTGTCCGGCGACCGGCCCGGCGCCGTACGCGCCTGGGAAGACCTGCTGCCGCTCATCCACTTCGAGAATCGCCAGTGCGGCCTGCGCGCGCAGAAGATCCTGCTGGCCGAGGGCGGCATCATCGCCTGCGACCGGACCCGCGCGCCGCTCGGGCCGGTATCGCCCCGGACCCGCCGGGGCCTGATCGAACTGGCGGCGGCGCGCGACCTGCTGATCATGCGCTGGGCACGGTAACCACGCGGCCGGCGCGGGCGCAGCGCGCTCAGTGCGGGAGGTCAGGCGGGCGATCCGACAGTTCCGCGCGCGCCTGGCTGACCTGTCGCAGGATGCGCTGCGCTCCGGTGGCCCCGGCGAGCACGCCCGCCTCGTCGAGCAGCGCCAGCGCGTCATCACGACGTCCTTGGGCCGCGGCGATGTAAGCCAGCCCCACCAGGTTCGCGGCCGCCCCCGCCAACAGCCCGATCTCGCGGCGCAGCCGGGTGGACTCCGCCAGCCGCTGCCTGGCCGCATCCAGGTGCCCGGCGGCGTGTGCCGCGATGCCCAGGTGCCGCAGCGCCTCGGACATCACCGCCTTGTCACCAGCTCGCGACGCCAGTTCCAGCGACCGCTTTAGGACGGGCATCGCGGCGGCGTTGTCACGCCGGACAACCTGGTGGAAACAGCCCGCCCAGAACAGGGCCTCAGCCTCGCCGCGCGCGTCGCCAAGGCTGCTGTACAGCCGGGCCGCGTGCTCGAACAGCGTCCGCTCGCCCGGGTCCGCTTCAGCCGCGGCCGGGTCTTTGTCGCGGCGCAGGAGGAACCGCGTGTGCATCAGCCGGCCGCGCGCCACGGCGAGATCGGCTTCCACCGCGTTCGAGCTCCCGGTCCGCTGCTGCCAGTGGCCCGGTATCACCGGTGAAGACGGCCCGCTCATACAGCAGCCCGGCCTGCCTGATGCGCTCATCCACGCCGCCGGCCGCCTCCCTCATCCAGGGGCCCACGCTGACTTAAGCACCGCGTCCGACGGCGGGGCCATCGACCCCAATCTCCGCGCCTCCAGCGGGCCGATCGCGCGATCGACCACACTAGGGCAACACACCGGAACAACCTGAGTGTGCGGCGTGTCGGGCACACCGCCCGTTTCACACCCTCATCTCCCGTTACGCGAAGCCCCGTTCCCCGGCATCCGCCAGGCCTTGATTGCAGATTCCCGCGCCATGGGGGCTGTTGCACATTTTGGTTTGCCGGATTTCGGGTGTTATTGCTGGCAGAATTGATTTATGGCACACCAGTTCAAGCCGGTTGACCGTGACGCCGAGATGCTTTTGCCCCATAACATGCTCGACTGGGTGCCTGAGGGCCACGCTGTCCGGGTCGTTATCGGCACGGTCGAGCGGCTCATGACACGGGACCTGACCGCCCGGCTGGTGCCGCCGACGGAGAAGGGCTCGGCGGCCTGCCCGGCCCGGTATGACCCGGTGATGCTGCTGACCGTGTGGATGTACGGCTACCTGCGCGGGGTGCTGTCCACCCGGGCGGTGGAGGACCGGTGCCGCTACGATGCGACGTTCCGGGTCGCGTGCGGCCGGCTGATCCCCGACCACACGACGTTCTCCCGGTTCCGCCGGCACCTGTTCGCGCAGGACGGGCTGGCGGAGGACCTGTTCTACCAGGTTCTTCACGTGTGCGCGTGCACGGGGCTGGGCCGGCTTGCCGTGGTGGCCGGCGACGGGGTGAAGATCGCCGCGAGCGCGCCGGAGGAGGCCAGCCGGACCGAGGCCGGGCTGCGGAAGCTGGCCGGGCAGGTGGCGGCGGACGCGCGGAAGGCCGCCGCCGCCGACGAGGCGGAAAAGCCGGTGCTGCCCGGGACGGACCTGCTGCTGGGCGCGGACACGGTGCCGCCGGGCCCGGATCCGCGGTCGCGGGCCGGGCGGGTGCTGGCCTGCCTGCAGGACCTGGAGGCAGAGCGGGAGGCCGCTGAAGCCGCCGCCCGGGAGCAGGGGCGGGCCTACCTGGAGGCGCTGGCGGCCGGCGCCGCGGCTGGCCTGCCCCGGCCGCGGTCGCCCTGGCCGCCGCGCAGCTGCGGCTGGAGGAGGCCATCGCCGCGGAGGAGGCCACGCTCGCGGACTGGCAGGCGCGCCGCGCCGCCGGGCAGCGGGTCACCCGCCCGCCGGCCCGGCCCGGCACCGGCAACAAGGCCCGCAAGGCCCGCGCCCGCCTGGAAGCACTGCAGGCCGGGGCCGCCGCGGAAGCCGGGCAGGCAGCAGATGCCGGGAACGAGAAGAAAGCCGCGAAGGCGCCGCGGCGCAACGTCACCGACCCGGACTCCCGGCTGCTGCCGGTGCGCGGCGGCGGGTTCATCCAGGGCTATAACTGCCAGGACGCCGCGGCCGATGACCGGCTCATGCCCGGCGGCTACGCCTGCCAGGACACCGGCGACGTGCTGCAGGCGCAGCAGCTCGCCCGGGTGGCGGAAAAGGGCGCCGCGGTCGTCGCGGCCGGCCACGCTGCCCACGCCGCCGACCCCGCCATGCCCGTGAAATGCCACGGCCGGCTGTGCACCCTGCCGGAGGAGGAGAAAAACAGTCCCGGCCACGACGCCGCCGCCTGCCATGCCGCCATGACCAGCGGCATCGGCGTCCTGGTCGAGGACGCCGGCTACCACAGCGAGGCGAACCTGACGGCGCCCGGCCCGGGCCGGCTCATCGCCGATGGCAAGACCCGCGACCTCGCCCGCCGCGAGCCAGCCGACGGCCCCCCGCCGGGCGATGCCACCGCCGTGGAGGCGAACGCGCACCGGCTGGCCACCCCCGAGGGCCGCGCGCTCTACAAGCGCCGCGCCCCCGACGTCGAGGGCCTGCACGCCAGCCTCAAGGACAACGGCGGCCTGCGCCGCTTCAGCCTCCGCGGCCTGCCCAACGCCACCAGCGAGTTCCTCTTCGCCGGCCTCGCCCACAACCTCCGCCTTCTGGTCGCCGTCAGCTGAACCAGCAACCCCGTGGCCCGGCCGCGCACCGCGCGGTCGGCCACCGCATACCCGCAAGCAGCAGGCAGCCACACCAGAGCACCGCAAACCCGGCATACCGGCCTGAGATGCGAAACCGCGCGCACGCCCCAAACCCGCCCGGGATCGTTCCTGCCACGGCCACGTCACCCGAACCCGGCTAGCCCCAGAAAACTGCAACAGCCCCCATGGCACCGGAAATCGCAATCAGAGCGCCAGGCCGCATCCACAAAAGCCGCATTCCGGGCACCCCTGGCCGGGAACCGGCCGCGGAGGGCCAGTGAACCACATCACCGGCACCCGGCACGCCGCAGAATCACCTTGTTCCGGAACGTTGCCTAGAACGGGTCGATTGCGCAATCGGCACGCGGCGAATGCGCCACGCCCGCGAATGCCGCCAGCAGCCGAGGATCATCGACCGCCTTAAGGCTCACGGCGGACCACGCAGCCGCTGGTCCCGGGCTGTCACCGGAAAGTCGCGCGTTGTTCACTTATCAGACCCGCCCGGTCCTCCCAGGGCTGCGAGGCTCAGGACGCGCACACGTCCGTCATGGAAGGGCAAACAGGTGACTGAGGTAACGCGTCGATCCTTGCTGAAGGCCGCGGCCGCCACCGGGCTGGCCGCGACGGCGAGCGGACTCGCCGGGTCCAGGGCATGGGCATCACCCGCGCTGTGGCGGCAGCCCGGCGCGTCGGATGCCTCGGTCGCCGACCAGGTGCACATCCAGTACGGCGCCGACGCGGCCTCGCAGATGAGCGTCTCGTGGCACACCGCCACGTCGGTGTCCCGTCCGCGGATGCGGCTGGGCACGGTGGACGGCGGCTGGGGCTGGGAGATCCCGGCCGAGACCCGCTCCTACGTGGACGGGATCAACGGGGTGGAGACGATCTGCCAGCACGCCCGGGCCTTCGGCCTGCGGCCCGGCACCACCTATGTCTACGAGGTGCTCGCGGACGGCGCCGCCCCGGTGCAGGGCACCTTCACCACCGCGCCACGCGGGCGGGTGCCGTTCCGGTTCACCAGCGTCGGCGACCTGGCGACGCCGAACACCAAGTGGTCCAAGTCGTCGCTGAACGCGGCGACCACCGTCTACCAGGTGGGGCAGTTCAATCCGCTGTTCCACCTGCACAACGGCGACCTGTCCTACGCCAACAACAACGAGTCGAGCCAGCCGCAGGTGTGGGCCGACTTCATGAACAACATCCAGACCGCGGCCAGCCACCTCCCCTGGATGACGGCGCTCGGCAACCATGAGTCCGAGTGGGCCAACGGGCCGCTCGGGTACGCCTCCTACCAGACCCGCTTCGACCTGCCCGACAACGGGTCACAGGTGCCGGGATGGCGCGGCAACTGGTACAGCTTCCGGGTCGGCTCGGCGCTGTTCGTCTCCCTGGACGCCAACGACGTCCACTACGCCAACGACGGGTCCGCCAACCCGGCCAATCCCGCGCAGGGACTGTACATCGCCGGGTACAGCCACGGCGCCCAGACGGCCTGGCTGCAGGAGACCCTGGCCGCCGCGCACCGCGACCGGAGCATCGACTGGATCATCGTGTACCACCACCAGCCGATCATGTCCTCCTCGTCCTCCGGGGCCGGCGGCGACCTGGGCATCCGCCAGGCCTTCCTGCCCGCCTTCGACGCCTACGGCGTCGACCTAGTGCTGTGCGGCCACGATCACGACTACGAGCGGACCTACCAGGTACGCGGCACGGACCCGGGCACCGCCATGCGGCCGACCGTGGTGAGCACCAGCCTGACCGGCATCGACGCCTCCCTCGGGCACGTCCACATGGTCATCGGCGGTGGCGGCACCTCAAGTCACGACGACATCTACGGCGCTGACACCGTCGGCTCGAACCCCGTCTACGGCGGGGACCCGGTCGCCCAGGTCTACCTCGACGCCCCGGCCGACGAGGTCTACAAGGCCAGCGCGACCGGCAGCGAGATCGGCACCTGGTCGGCGGTGCGCGACCCGGACACCACGCATCCGTGGGGCATCGCGGTCTTCGACCTCGACCCCGGTGACCGCCCCGGCGGGCAGACGTCGATCAGCATGAACTTCTACCACACTCCGGCGGCCACCGTGACGACGCCGTACCCCGCCCCCGTCCTGTTCGACAGCTTCACCATGAGCAAACCCCGGCGCGACGGGTTCGTCCGGGAGCAGGGCAAGCGCGAGCGGATCCTCATTCCGGGCTGAGCTCGCCGGCCGCCCGCCGCGGCCGCCTCGGGAGTCACGGCCGCCTCGGAAGTCACGAGCGCCGCCGCGGCCGGCCCGGCCGCCCGCGGCCCGGGGTACGCCACCAGGAAGCCGGCGACCAGCGGGACGCAGGCGATAGCCAGGACCAGGCAGACGACCCGCCAGGACGCCAGGCTGACGGTCCAGGCGGCCAGCACCGGCCCGAGCAGCGCGCCGACGCCGAAGAACGCGTGCAGGCGGTTGAGCAGCGTCGTCGCGCCGGGCAGCGCCGCGATGTAGACGTTGAGCACCGACTCGAGCACGCCGGTGGCGTAGCCGGTGACCAGTGGCACCGCCACGAACACCGGGAACGGGGGCCGGGTCGCCAGGTACAGGCTGGCCAGCACGTACGCGCCACCGCCGGCGGCCAGCGCCGTCCGGACGCCGAACCGCTGGATCAGCGCGCCGTTGCTGAGGCCAGCCAGCACGAACCCGGCGGCGCCGGTGAAGAACGTGATCCCGATCATGGCCCGGTCCACGCCGTAGTCGCCCATCTGCGCGAGCAGCAGCACCCCGCTGGCCCCCGCGCCCAGGCCGACGAGCACGAACGCGGCGTAGGACAGCAGGACCGGCGCCCGCAAGTGTCGTGGCATCACGAGGCTCCATAGGGTCGGCTGCCGGCTTTCGTGGCGAGTTTCCGAAACTATCGGCTCTCATAGCGCTGAGTTCTCACGATAACGCGGATAAGAGCGTTGATCGAGCGTCGAAAATTTCGACCGCAGGGAACGAGGCTATGTAAGTTCCGGCAATCCGGCTTACCACCTGATTACGTAACCATCGCGGGGCTGGCCAGGTTCGGTGCGATAGCCGTTACTTGGATCAAGAGTCTGTGACAGCCGTGCCAGAGGTTCCCTTCCGGGAGGGGCGATGACCGTCGTTGCCAAAGTCAAGATGCTGGCGGCAACTGGGATGGCGATTGCGATCTGCGGGGTGGCGGCCACACCAGCATGGGCGGCACCGGGAGGCGCCGGCCCGGGACTGGTGCCGCGCGCCGGGGAGTGGTGGCTGACCACCTGGAAGATGGTGCCGCGCGTATGGCCGCTGAGCGAAGGCGCCGGCGTCACGGTGGCGGTGCTCGACACCGGCGTGCAGGCAAGCGTGCCTGACCTGCGCGGCGTTGTCCTGCCCGGTGGGGACCTCACCGGCCGCCACAGCAACGGAGAGACCGACTTCAACGGCCACGGGACCATGATGGCGGTGCTCATCGCCGGGCAGGGCCACGGTACCGGAATGATCGGCATGGCGCCGAAGGCGAAAATCCTGCCGGTCGTGGTGAACGCCGGTGCTGTCGATACCATCTCCGATCCCGCGACGATAGCGGCGGGCATCATCTACGCGGCGAACCACGGCGCGCGGGTCATCGACGTCTCACAGGAATCTCCCTCCGCCTCCGCGTCCGGGTGCGACGCGGCGGAGCAGGCGGCGGTCGGCTACGCGCTGGCCCGCGACATCGTCGTCGTAGCGGCCGCGGGTGACACCAACCTCATCGGCGCCGCCCCGGCCGAGCCCGCGTCGTGCGCGGGCGTGCTGGCGGTGGCGGCGCTGGAGCCGAACCGGGCGCTGTGGCCGGAAGACGCTCGCCAGCCGTACATCACGGTCGTGAATCCGGGCGCCAACCTGGTCACGTCGGGACGCGGCGGCCAGCTCATCACGGGCGTCAGCGGCACGAGAGCCGCGAGCGCGCTGGCGGCGGGCGCGGTAGCGCTGATCAGGTCGCGGTACCCCAGGATGCCCTGGTACCAGGTGATCCAGCGGGTGACCGGCACGGCGCTGACAGCGGGCGGGCAGGTGCCCAGCGACTCGTTCGGATACGGGATCTTCCGGCTGAGCTACGCGATCAACGCGACGGCCCATCCCGTGGCGGCCAGCGCGCCTAACCCGGTATATGCCAGGTACCTGGCATGGCTAGCCTCCCCGCAGGGCAAGTCGCTCTCCCGCCAGGGCAGCGCACCCCCGGCGGCCAAGCGCGGTTCTCCCGCTCCTGCTCTTATCGCCGTCGCGGTGCTGCTCACCGTGGTGGGCGCGGCGGCGTTGCTGGCGCGCCAGAAGCGCCGCCCCGTTGCCCGCAGGCCAGCTCGGCGCGGGCCGCGGAAGGTGCCGTATGGCGCGTCCTTCCTGGACGCCCTGTCCGCACGGGACGAGCAGCTGCCCTCGTCGGAGGTCGCGCACCCCGATCTGGTGCATGGCTACCTGCCACTGGGCGAACAAAGGTCCGTCAGGATCCCGCCGTACATCCCCGCCTCGGCGAAACCCGGTCATGCGGAATAGGTTAGGTCCGGCCGGCCCCGTATTCCCCGTGCCCGTACGTTGCACTACATATAGAAGCATGACGATCAATGGCGGCAGGCGGAGCGCGGCGTGGTTCGCGGCGACGGGAAGGGCCGGGATGACCCACCGGTCGTGGATGCGGAGCCAGGGGTTCACCCCCGAGGTGTTCGACGGGCGGCCGGTGATCGGCATCGCCACCACCTGGTCCGAGCTCGCCCCCTGCAACGCGCACCTGCACCGCGTCGCCGAATCCGTCAAGCGCGGCGTCTGGCAGGCCGGCGGCTTCCCGCTGGAGTTCCCCGCCATGGCGCTGGGCGAGACGCTGCTGCGGCCCACCGCCATGCTCTACCGGAACCTGCTGGCGATGGAGGCCGAAGAGCTCATCCGCGCCAACCCCCTCGACGGCGTCGTGCTGCTGTCGGGCTGCGACAAGACCACGCCCGGCCTGCTGATGGCGGCGGCCAGCACCGACCTGCCCGCGATCATGGTCACCGGCGGCCCGAAGCTCAACGGCAAGTACCAGGGCGCCGACGTCGGCTCGGGCACCGCGGTGTGGCGCTGGGAGGAAGACCTGCTCGCGGGCCGGATGACGCAGGAGGAGTGCGCCTTCGCCGAGGGCTGCATGTCCCGGTCCGACGGGCACTGCATGACGATGGGAACCGCCTCCACGATGGCGTCGATGGCCGAGGCGCTGGGCATGCAGCTGCCCTACTCGGCGACCTGGCCGGCGCCCGACTCGCGCCGGTATGAGACCGCACAGCGGGCCGGGCAGGTCATCGTCGACCTGATCAGCAGCGATCTCACGCCGTCGAAGATCATGACCCGGGCGGCGTTCGAGAACGCCATCCGGGTCAACGCCGCGATCGGCGGCTCGACCAACGCGGTCGTCCACCTGCTTGCGATCGCCGGCCGCCTCGGCGTGGAGCTGACCCTCGGTGACTTCGACGCCCTCGCCGCCGACGTGCCCACGCTGGTGAACCTGCAGCCGAACGGCAAGTACCTGATGGAGGACTTCTGCTACGCCGGCGGCCTGCCCGCGGTGATGCGCGAGCTCGCCGAGGCGGGCCTGCTGCACGCCGGCGCGGTCACCGTCACCGGCACGACCGCGGGCGAGAACGTCAAGGACGCGCCCTGCTGGAACCGCGAGGTCATCCACTCCCTCGGCGCGCCGTTCCAGCCGGCCGGCACCGGCACCGCGGTGCTGCGCGGGAACCTGGCGCCGGACGGGGCGGTGATCAAGCAGTCCGCGGCGTCGCCGCACCTGCTCAAGCACCGCGGCCGCGCCCTGGTGTTCGACTCCCCCGAGGCCTACTACGCGGTCGTCGCCGACCCCGGCCTGGACGCGGACGAGAACACCGTCCTGGTGATCCGCTACTGCGGCCCGAAGGGCTACCCGGGCATGCCGGAGGTCTCCAACGTGCCGCTGCCGAAGAAGCTGCTGCTGCGCGGCGTCCGCGACATGGTCCGGATCTGCGACGGGCGGATGTCCGGCACCGCCTACGGCACGGTCGTCCTGCACGTCTGCCCCGAGGCCGCGGCGGGCGGCGCGCTCGCCCTGGTCCGCACCGGCGACTGGATCACCCTCGACGTGCCGTCCCGCGCGCTCACCCTCGAGGTCCCCGACGACGAACTGGAGCGCCGCCGCGCGCAGTGGTCACCCCCGCCGCCGCCCGCCAGCCGCGGCTGGACCTGGCTGTACACCCAGCACGTCCAGCAGGCCAGCAGCGGCGCGGACCTGGACTTCCTGGTCGGCGGCAGCGGTCATCAAGTAGGCCGCGACTCCCATTAAAAAAATTCAAGATCTTTATCCTGAACGTACCGTTGCGGCTCGCCACGCAATTACCATCTCTTTCGTGTTGCCTTCTGGACGGTTGTTCCTCAACCGGGATTCCGTCTATGCGAACAACCGGCGCGCCCGGCAGCGAGCTAGCTGGCTGTATGAATACGTATGCGCATATGTGGACAAAGCCGCGGAACTAGGGAGCGACCCCAGCAAACCGCCGCCGGACCATAAGACACCGCCTTTCCCGGGCCGGCGGCGAAATGATCCGGACAAGAACGACGCGCAGCTGCAAGAGCGCTGGGGCATGGTCGCTGAGGTCGCGGAGGACTATCCACGGCTCCTGGCCTGGCTGGCCGAAGGCCAGGTATACGGCTTCTGGAACGTGTTCGGCGCCTGGGTGGGATTTCTGCGGCTCATACCGGGCCTGCGGTGGATCGTGTGGCTCACGATATTCAAACCGGTCGCCCGCCACGCGCCGTGGCGGCTGGCGCTCTATGAAACCATCCTGCAGAAACGCCGGTACGACCACAACGAGGACGCCGATAGGCTCGGCGATAGCCTGACCGTGCGCGGACTCGGAATTCCCGGGCTAAGCGCGGTGACCGATGAAGCCGTGACCACGCCGGCCCGCGCCCGCCAGGATCTGCGCGAGAAGGTCGTCGGTATGTCCTCGGGCTGCGTCGGGGTAAGCGGGCTGCGCGGGTCGGGCAAGACGACGCTGATCCGGGATTTCTGCCGGCACCGGTACGGGACGCCGCTGGTCCCGTCGCCGGCCCTGCACGCTTACGATCCGCTGCTGCCAGGGCTGCGGCTGATGGTCGAGGCGCCGCTGCGATTCGACGCCAGGGAGTTCCTGATCCACCAGTACACGTGCTTGTGCAAGGCGGTGCTGGCCGACGTCCGGTTCAATCCGACCACGCTTGCCCAGCACGTGCTCGGCCCGATCCTGCAGCCCGGATCGGTCCGGCCGCGGGCGCTGCTCGGCGTCCTCAGTGCCGTCGCCCTGTTCATCCTGGCCGCCGGCCTGTTCTACGGCGGATGGCCGCACTGGGACGCGCGGACCTGGGAACTGATCGGCGGTGCCGTGGCAGTCGCCGCCGCGATCTTGGCCATCAACTGGCGAACCCGCCAGGCCCTGATCGAGGCCCGCCAGGTCGTCACGCTCGCCGCCGACGCCAGGCAGCGCCTGCGGCGGCTGCACTTCCAGCGCACCGACACGCGCAGTCGCGGCGGCACGCTCGGCGGCCCGATGGGACGGGCCTGAGCCTCGGCACGACCCAGGAGTTCGCCGAGCAGGCCATGACCCTGCCCGAGCTTATCGACGACTATCGCGACTTCGTCGAGCGTGTGATCGGCGGGCTCCAGCAGAAGGCGGAGGAAGAGCGGCAGCACGGGGAGGAGGGGCGGATGCCTCCCCGGAACCGATCCGATGCCGGGCCGCGGCTCGTCATCGGCATCGACGCGATCGACCAGATCGACGACGTCGCGGCCGCGTGCGCGTTTCTCGACGAGCTCAGCTCCGTGTTCGGCATCGCGAACTGTGTCTACGTGATCGCCGTATCACCCGACACGCTCGCGGCCGTCGACCAGCGGGCGGTGCCGCTGAAGACGTCCTCAGGCGGGCTATTCGACGAGATGGTATGGCTGGAGCCGCTCGGCCTGAACGAGGCGGGCGAACTCCTCGACCGCCGGGTGACCGGGCTGCCCGCGTCGTTCATCGCGCTGTGCTACGTGCTGTCCGGCGGGCTGCAGCGCGAGCTGCTGCGCATCGCGCGCGCCATCTTCGCCGCCCCCGGCGCCCAGCCCGCCGCGACCGACGGCGCGGCCGCCGCCGGTGAGCCGGACGGGGTGACGCTCGCGGACGCCGCGTGCCATGTCATCGACTCAGAGGTCCAGGCGCTCAAGCAGCGGACGCTGGCCAGCGCCGTGTCCCTCGAAATCAGCGCCGCACCCGAACTGCTCAGGCTGCTGACCGACCGCGGCTGGCCGGCGAGCCGGCTGGACGGCGCCAGCGGGCAGCCCGCCGCCGTTCTCGAGGCCATCCTGAACGAGCTGTGCCTGCTGTGGGCGGGGCCTGGCCGGCAACGGTTCGCCGACCCCGGCACGAAGGACGTCGCGCCGTTCACGGCCGAAGTATGCGACAGCTTCCTCGCGGACCTGTACTTCCTGCTGACCGTCCGCCAGCTGTTCACGGAGTCGCCGGAGATGGTGCGCCGCCTGGCATGGCTGGGCGGGGACATGTGCCGCACGCGTGGCAAGAGGCCGCACTGGCTGGACGACGCGAACCCTGTCCTGCGTGACCTCGCCCGCGCGCGCATCGCCCTGGGAACCAGCCCGTACCTCGCCGCGGACTTGATCAGCGCCGCGCGCGAACAGCTGTCCGGGCACCCGGGCTTCGCCATCTGCGTCGAGCCCCGTTTCCTGAGCCAGGAGCCAGTCGGCTGACTGCTCACAGCAGAAAGGGCTAGCTCTGGTTCGCGGCGGGCTGCCACCATGAGCCAATGCGCATCCTCGTCCTGGGCGGCACCCGGTTCGCCGGCCGCGCCATCGTCGACGCCGCGCTCGGGCGCGGCGACACCGTCACGCTGTTCAACCGCGGGCAGAGCAATCCGGGTCTTTACCCCGGCGTCGAGACCGTCCTCGGGGACCGGACGAAAGACCTGTCGCCGCTGGACGGCCGGGAGTGGGACGCGGTCATCGACGTGGCGTGCTACGACCCCGCGGTGGCCCGCCTTTCGGCGGAGGCGTTCGCGAAGCGGGCCGGCCGGTACGCGTTCGTCTCCACGGTGTCGGTCTACGCCAGCCAGCACACCAGGGCGGACCAGCTGGAAGACGCCCCGGTCGCGGAGCTGCGGGACGGCATGGAGTTCCCCGAGAGCTACGGGCCGAACAAGGCCCTATGCGAGCGCGTCGTCCAGGACATCTACGGCGACCGGGCGCTGATCGGGCGGCCGGGGCTGATCACCGGCCCGCACGACCCGACCGACCGGGTGGCCTACTGGCCGCGGCGGATCGCCCGCGGCGGCCGGGTGCTCGCGCCCGGCGACCCGGCCGACCGGGTGCAGTTCATCGACGTGCGCGACCTGGGCGCCTGGTTCGCCGACGGCTGCCACGCGGGGCGAAGCGGCGTGTACAACGTGACGGGAACACCGCTTCCGTTCGGAACAATGCTTGATCTTTGCAAGGCGGCGACGTACAGCGACGCCGGGCTGGAGTGGATCCCCACCGGCCGGCTGACGGCCGCGGGCGCTGATCCGGACATGGGCATCCCGCTGTGGATCGGCGAGCCCGGCTACGAGGGGTTCATGGACGTGGACAGCTCCCGGGCGGTCGCCGCCGGCCTGGAGTGCCGGCCGGTGATCGACACGCTCCGCGACACCCTCGCCTGGGACCTGGCGCGCGGCGGGCCGGCGCCCGGCGGCGAAGGCCTGCCGGCCGCCGAGGAGGAACGGCTGCTGCGCGCGGCCGCCAGGTAGACTCCGGCGACGGCAACGACGGCGGTGCCGGCAGCGTGCCATCCCCCGAGCGGCCCCTCTGGTTCCCCCCGGAACCGCCCGTCGGCACGCCTCTTTTCCGCCATCGCTGCCGTCGCTAATGACTAAGACACACCCGCCGCGGAAAAATGGTCGCGCTGACGGCTGTTTTTCTCAGGATTTTGGAGAAGGCTACTGTGACCGAGCTTTCGCGGGCAGACACGGAGCTGCTGGACCGCGCGCGGGCGGGAGACGGGGACGCGTTCGGGGAGCTCACCGGGCCGTTCCGCCTCGAGCTTCAGGTGCACTGCTACCGGATCCTCGGGTCGGTCGCCGATGCCGAGGACGCGCTGCAGGAGACGATGGTGGCCGCCTGGCGCGGGATCGGCGGGTTCGAGGGACGGTCGTCGCTGCGGGCGTGGCTGTACCGCATCGCGACCAACCAGTGCCTCAACGCCCTGCGCCGGGCGCCGCGGCCGCGCGCAGCGGGCCCGGCCGCGGGCTCGCAGGGGATGCCGGGCCAGCTGCCGCCGCTGCCCGAGCCGGTGACCAGCGACGAGCCGGTGTGGCTGGAGCCCTACCCGGACCTGCTGCTCGACGAGCTGCCCGACATCGCGCCCGGCCCCGAGGCGCGCTACGAGGCCAGGGAGTCGATCTCGCTGGCGTTCGTCGCGGCGCTGCAGCACCTGCCGCCCCGGCAGCGGGCCACGCTGGTGCTGCGCGACGCGCTGGGCTTCCGCGCGGCCGAGGCGGCCGACATCCTCGGATGCAGCCTGGACGCGGTCAACGGCTCGCTGAAACGGGCGCGGGCGGCGCTCGCCGCGCAACTGCCCGCCGGCGGCCTCAGCCAGGCGCCGCTGCCCGGGTCCGCGCCCGAGCGTGAACTGCTCGCGCGGTTCACCGACGCCTTCGAGCGCGGCGACATCGACGTCCTGGTCGCCATGCTGACCGACGACGCGCGGCTGACGATGCCGCCATGGCCGCTCGGCTTCCAGGGCCCGGCGGCGGCCGCGCGGCTGCTGGCCGTGCTCGTGTTCCGCGGCGGCACCCTGCGCTTGCGGCTCGTGGCGGTGCGGGCGAACGGCGGCCAGCCGGCGTTCGGCTGCTACGTCACCGAGGCGCCGGCCGGCTCGGCCGCGGCCTCCGCGGGGAACGGGGCCGGGGACTGGGCCGGGGACGGGATGATCATGCTCACCCTCCGCGGCGACCGCATCACGGGCGTCACCCGGTTCCTCGACAACAGCCTGCTGCCGCGCTTCGGCCTGCCCGCGGCGCTGCCCGGCTAGCGGCCGCTCCCCCGCCTGGGCCCCGTCTCCCCCTGCCTGGGCCCCGTCTCCCCCCGCCTGGAATGTGCCGGTTGCGCGATCGGCACGCTCTTCCGGGGCCGGCTGCGCGATCGGCGCAGAACCGCGGGCGGAGCACCGGTCTTCTGCATCGCATCCAGGGCGGGGTCAGGTTGCTGTTCCGCTGGGCGCATCCGTAGCCCTCCTTTACGGCAGCCGGACTTTAGCGACCTGCGGCGGTGGGGAGATCTTCCCGCTTGCGCGCCCGCTTGCGCCCGCCTGCCGACCGACAGCCGCCCGCGGCGGGGATGAGCCGGGCACCGGGATTATCGTGAAGGATCCTGCGGGTCCTGGCCCGGGAAAGCTTTCACGTTATCGCGGGCCTGGGATCGGCTTTGTCACTTCGCGCCTGGACAGGGCGGGCTTAATTGGCCCTGACACCAGTGAAACAGCTTCGGGGAGGTCACTGAGCCCAGCCTGTGGCGACGGGCCGGGGCTGCGTCGTATGGTGGTGCCGGGCCGTGACTGGCGTTCGGGTGGAGCACCACCGGGGAGCGGCCTGCCCGGCTGCTGCCCGGGGGTAGCCGTGCGCCTGGGCGAGCATGTGATGCCGTCCGCAGGAGCACGCGCATGAGCAGTCCAGTTCCCGGAGCCGCCTCGCCCGGCCCGCTCACCGGCAGGGACGTCGTCCAGTCCGGCCCGGCGACGCTCGCCGCCGAGATCTTCGCCGCCTGGCAGGGCGCGGACTACATCCGCACCCACGACGTCGCAGCCGCACGCGACGCGCTCACCCTCCTGGCGGCCATCACCCGCGAGGCCGGCCATGCGTAGCCCCGCCGCAGGGCCGCAGCGTCGCGGTGACGGCGCGGCAGCCGCCTGTAGCGCGCTGCTCGCGGATTACTCCCTGGGCATAGCCGCGAAGGAACTCGGCGAGCTCGAGCCGGCCAGGGCGGTCATCCCGCCCGGCGCCCGGGTCCACGTAGGGTTCCGGGACAGCGAGGACCTGGCGATGCGGGTGAGCACAGCGCGGGCCATCAAGAGATCCGGTTTCGTTCCGGTCCCGGTCATCGCGGCGCGCCGACTGCTGTCCGAGAGGATGCTCCGGGAGTACCTAGACGCGCTGCGGACGGCGGGCGCGGGCGGACGCGTCCTGGTCGTGGCCGGCGACCCCGCGCAGCCACGGGGGCCATACCCGGACACGGCCAGCGTGATCGGTTCGGGAGTGCTGGAAGAGCACGGCGTGCGGCAGGTGAGCGTGGCCGGCCACCCGGGAGGGCACCCGGCAGTCGCCGATGGCGTGCTGTGGCCCGCACTGGCCGGCAAGGCCGCGATGCTGGGGCAGCGCGGGCTGAGCGGCAGCGTGGTCACGCAGTTCGGCTTCGACGCGGCCCTGGTCCTGGCATGGCTCGCCGGCGTGCGGGCGCGGGGTATCAGCCTGCCGGTGCGGGTCGGCCTGCCCGGGCCGGCGAGCGTGCGGCTGCTGCTGTCGTACGCGTCCCGGTGTGGTGTCAGCGTGAGCGCACCCGTTGCCCGGGCCTACGGATTCTCGCTGACCGAGCCCGCGGCCACGGCCGCGCCTGACCGGTTCATCCGGGCGCTGGCGTCCGGCTATGACGCGCGGGTTCATGGCGAGGTGAAGCTGCACTTCAACGCGTTCGGCGGGTTCGCGGCCACCGCGGAGTGGATCGGCCGGTTCAACGGCCATCACCCTCGATTACGGTTCGAGGACTTCCCTGGTGCCGAGGGCCAGCCCGTCGAGCCCGCCGACGAGGGTGGCCTCGTAGTAGATCTCGATCCTGTACCGGAAACCGCTGCGGACCTTCAGGAGCCGTCCGGCCTTGACGGTGAGGCCGGTTTCCTCGCGGACCTCGCGGGCGATGATGTCCTCGTGCCGTTCGCCCTTGTCGGCGTAGCCGCTGGGGAAACCCCCATTGCCGGTCGGCGGGCCAGAGCCGGTGGCGGAGGAGCAGGACGCGCCCTTCGTCATCGCGGACGACGCCGATGACGCCGCAGATGAACTTGGAATGCATGAGCCACAGGAACCGCCACTGGAGCGGTTTTCCAAGCCGCCATAGCCGGGTCAGCAGGCCGGTCACGGTCACGTCATCGCCCTTTCCGTCGCGGCTCATGGTAGCGCCCTGGTAACGGACGGCAACGCGGTTTGCCTGGCGCGCGAACCGCTTGCGCGCCATCGCAGCCGAGGCCGTAAGGACGCCGGGCGGTGATGCGATCGGGGTCACCGAATTCCTGCTCACGGGAGGCTTCCATGGCCGGTGCGACGACCGCGCACAAGCGGCAGTCGGGTGTCTGCACGGTGACGGCAACGCGGGAGCGTAGGAGACGATGACGCTAGGCTTGCTTCCCATGTGCGCGCTGCTCGTGCTGTGGGACATCGATCACACGCTGACGGAGAATAACGGGGTTAACAAGGAAATCTACGCGCTTGCTTTCCAGCTCCTTACCGGCAGGCGCGCGGAGCATCCAGCACGGACAGACGGGCGCACCGAGCCGGAGATCATGCGGAACATGCTGACCGCGCACGGGATCGAAGCGGTTCCTGATCATCTCGCGCGTGTGCAGGAAGCGCTTGTGTCGGCCACGGCATCGAAAGCCAGAACCTTGCGGGAGCGCGGGCATGAGTTGCCTGGCGCCCGTGCCGCGCTTACCGCGTTCCAGTCGTCACCGGAAATTGTCCAGTCGCTACTCACCGGGAATATCCGGCCAAATGCCGTCACGAAGCTATCAGTGTTCGGGCTTGACGAATACCTCGATTTCGAGGCGGGGGGGTACGGCTCCGATGATGAGGTGCGCGCTAATCTCGCGGGAATCGCGCAGGAAAGAGCGTCCGCCAAGTACGGGCCGAGATTCGACAAAGGAAACACCATCCTCATCGGCGATACGCTCCGCGACGTGCAAGCGGGCCGGAACGGCGGTGCGAGGGTAATCGCCGTCGCGACCGGCTCGGACAGCGCGGAAGCCCTGCGGGCCGAAGGGGCGGACATTATCCTGCCCGATCTTCAGGACACACGCGCCGTGATGGAAGCGGTTACTAGCTTCGTCGGCTAACGGCCGGCCTCGGCGATCGCAGCACTGATCGCCGCCGCTCGCTGGCGCCAGAAGTTCGATTCCTCGACGGGAGCGGGTGCCGGGCGCACCACGAGCGCTATCAGCGCACGGTGACCGGCGACCAGCGGCGACCGCCGTCCCTGGTCAGCCACACCTGCTGGGCGGTGACGCCCTTCTCGAAAGTCACGCCGACTTTGTCGGTCAGCGCCGTGGCCACGAGGAAGAAGCCGGCGTTGGCCAGGCCCGCCGCGTTCCGCAGGCTCGGGCTTTCGAACCAGGCGCGGCCGCGGTCGCCTGAGATGTAGACGTCCATCCGCTCACCGAACAGGAAGATCGTCCCGCCGGCGCTCATCGTCGCGCCGCCCAGGTACCCTCCCACCGGAGGGCTGGCAACCCGGTGCCACGTGTGCCCGCCGTTCAGCGACAGGTAGGCGGTCTTGAGCTCGTTGCCCGCCCCGGGTTCATTACCGCAGCCGACGAACAGCCAGCCGGGCGCGGCGGCGAGCGCCGCCGACCATCCCCCCGGGCACGGCTCGGGCAGCCGCCGCCAGGGCGCCTCGCCGGCCGCCGGGCCAGCGAGCAGTACAGGTCTGTCCAGTTCGACGCGTGAGACGAGCAGGTAGCCGGTCCGGCCGGAGACGGCGAGTGACTCGGTGAAGAAGCCGCTCACCGCGCCGCCGGGCACTGGCCGCCAGTCGCCCGAGCCAACGGGCGCCGCGTAAAGCCGGAGATCAGGGTCGCCAACGCGCGTGATCACCGCGAGCATCCGGTTCCCGGTGACCTTCAAGTCCACGACCGGACCCGGGACGCGCTCCCGCCGCCATGTGGTGCCGCCATCCGCTGTCCGCCACAGGGCGGGGCCGAACGCCCAGCCGTCGGTCTTGCCAGTGAACAGAATGGACCCGACGGCGTCCGGTGGCGGACCGGACTGGAACATGTCCGCTGCCGGCGCCGCGGGCGCGGGAACGGCGGTCCAGCTCTTGCCGCCGTTCACCGTCTTCCGCATAATCACGCGCGGGGCCTGCTGGCCGTGCTCGCCGAGCAGCCAGCCCATCCGCGGCGAGATGAAGCTGACCGACAGGACCTCAACCGGCTCGGTTCCAGCGGCCGCCCCGGGAAGAGCAGCGGCGCTGGCCGAGCAGGCGGTCGCCGCCGCGGCCAACAGCGCAGACCCCATGAGAAGAACACCGAATTTGCGAGGCATCGTGAGTGCCCCCTTTCTTGCGCTCGCTGCATGAGACGGAGAAGCCGGGCGCAGGTTGCGGCTAACCTCGATTCCGGTCAGATAATTGACCGGGGTCCCGAGTTCGGCGAATCCGGCGTCGACGAGGGCGGCATGGTGGCCGCGCAATTTCAGCGCGCGGGTGACGGCTTCCTCCTCGATGTGCAAGGTGCCGGTGGCGCCGAGGAAATCGCCCGCCCCCGACAGACGCCGCCGAGGCCGCCAGGCCGCCCGCGTTCGACCCGGACGCCCACTCGCCCACACCGACTGGGCACCGGACAACGCACTCATCTCGCCAGACCGCGCCTGGCTGATCGACTGGGCATGGCCGACCCTTGGCGCGGCCTGGACCGGCCCGGCCTGCCGGCCGCTCCGCCTCGTGGCAGCTCGGCGGCCACACCGCCGCCGACGTCGAGCACCAGGCCGCCAGCCCCGTCGCGCGCTTGACGCGAACGAGGAGTCCCGCGCGAGCTATGTCAGCAGCTACCGCACCAAACGTCAGGGAGCGGTTCGCGCGCCGCACGCTCGCGCAGATGGCCACCGGGTCCGGCGGAAGACCGCGGCTAGGTGACGATGTAGTAGATGCTGGTCCCGATCAGCCAGAAGCCCAGCACGAGGGACACGATGATGATGACCTGGTCGGTGTGGGTATCGATCCAGTGCCGCAGCCGGGTCAGGAACTGCTGCGCTGGCTCGGGACGGAACCCGGCGTAGATCTCCATGGCCAGGAACGCGGAGGTGGCGATGACGCAGAACAGCGCGAGCGTCAGGTAATCCTGCCAGGATGCGAGCTTGGCCTCGACGATGACGGTGACGCCGGCGGCGACGAGTGCCCACGGCTGGGTGAGCGGTCCGAGCCCGATGGCGTACCACGGCGTCATGGTGTCGATGCCGGTCTGCCACTTGGGGGGCTTTTTCGGCGGTTTCGGCTTGCCCAGCTTCCTGTAGTGCCGGATCGCGATCAGCGTCAGCCCGACGCCGATGGCGAGCTTGGCCGCGAGGGCGGCCAGCGACGGAGCCGTGCTGGGTTTCGGGGGATTGTTGCCGGTGGCGAGCACCGTGACCGCGATCACGATGGCGAGCGACAACAGCCAGCCGAAGATGAACGCGGCGCCCTTCCGCACGCCGCCCGTGGACGCGAGGATAAGGATGAACGCGGTGAGCGGGATCGGTTCGAGTGTTATCACCAGGCCGATGAGAAGCAGGCTGAGGACTAGCATGTGCGCCCCTCACCCCGCGGCTCCGTGGCCGATGGCCTGGGCCTGCGCGTGTTCGTGCAGGGCCTGTTCGTCCTGGTGGGTGGCTGGCTTGAGGTCGAACACGACCTTTTTCACGGTGCCGGTGAAGGCGTAGGGGGCTTTGTCTTCGTAGGCGAGGTCGACGACCAGGCCGTTGTCCCGGCCGATGTCCATGCCGGCGTAGCTGGAGAAGGCGACCGGCACGGTGTGGGGCATCTTGCCTTCGCCGGTCAGCTGGCCGTTGACCCACAAGGTCACGGTGCCGCCGGTGCCTGGCTGGGGCTTGTCCGCGTCGAAGAGCATCTTCACGGTGACCGGGCCGGCCGGGATCTTCTCAGTGGAGACCTGCTTGTAGGTTTCCACGCCGAGGAAGGAGTAGGTGTGGTGCAGCATCCCCTGGCTGTCGATCCATAGCGCGAACCCGCCGATGAAGTCGGCGTTGGCGACGATAACGCCCTCGGCGCCGCCGTCGGGTACCTCAAGGTCGGCCTCGATGGCGTAGGACCGTCCGTAGACGCGCGGCACCATGCCGCGCTGGACGTTCTGCACGTCCCCGGCGAAGGTGTACCGGGTGATAGTGGGCAGCGGCGGCAGCAGGCCGAAGAAGATGGACATTCCGCCGAGCAGCGGCAGCGCCCGGTTGCGTTCGGCCTCGGCCCACCACAGCTCCTTGAGCTCGGCGAGCTTGTCCGGGTGCCGCGCGGCCAGGTCGCGGGCCTGGGAAAAGTCGTCGGGCAGGTAGTACAGCTCCCAGACGTCCTTGTCCGGGTCATACACGCCCGGGGCGAATCTCTTGATCGTCTCCGGCGAGAAGTCCCAGGGCGCCTTGTCCAGCTTCGTGCACGCCCACCAGCCGTCCTTGTACATGGCGCGGCTGCCGAACATCTCGAAGTACTGCACCGTGTGCCGCTCGGCCGCCTGCGCGTCGCCGAACGTGTCCAGGAAGCTGGTGCCGTCCATCGGCTCCTGGCCGATCCCGTCGACCGTCTTCGGCTCCGGTATGCCGACGGCCTCCAGGACGGTCGGGGCGACGTCGATGCAGTGCGTGAACTGGGTGCGCAGCGCGCCGCCGCCGGCGAACCGGCCGGCCAGGCGACCGCCATCGGGTTCCGGTCCCCGCCGAGGTGGCTGGACATCTGCTTGCCCCACTGGAACGGGGTGTTGCCGGCGTGGGCCCAGGCCGCCGCGTAGTGCGGTGCGGTGTGCTCCCCGCCGAGGGCCTCGATGCCGCCGTACTGCTCGATGAGAGCCAGCTGCTGGCCGGCGCCGAGCACGACGCCGTTGAGGAACGTCATCTCGTTGAACGACCCGGTGACGGTGCCCTCCATGCTGGCGCCGTTGTCACCCCAGATGTAGAAGACGAGGGTGTTGTCCAGGTCGCCCATGTCCTCGACGGCATCCAGCAGCCGGCCGACGTTCCAGTCGGCGTTCTCGCAGTACCCGGCGTACACCTCCATCTGCCGGGCGTACAGCTTCTTCTCCGCCTCGCCGAGGGAATCCCAGGCCGGGAACAGGCCGGGCCGCCTGGTCAGCTCGGTGTCCTGCGGGATGACGCCGAGCCTCTTCTGCCGCTCGATGGTCTCCTCCCGCAGCTTGTCCCAGCCGCCGTCGAACTTGCCCTTGTACTTGTCCGCCCAGGCCCTGGCCACGTGATGCGGCGCGTGCGCGCAGCCGGTGGAGTAGTACATGAACCACGGCCTGGCCGCGTCCTGCGCCCGGACGCCGTGCAGCCACTCGACCGCCTTGTCGGTCAGATCGTCCGGGAAGTAATACGGCTGCCCGTCCGTACCCTCCTGCACGCCGAGCGTCGAGTTGTCCTGCGTGATGATCGGGTCGTACTGGCCGGCCGCCCCGGACAGGAACCCCCACCAGTGGTCAAAGCCCCACGACTGCGGCCAGTGGTCGAACGGGCCCGCCGGGCCTTGCACGTTGTCCGGGGTCAGGTGCCACTTGCCGAACCCGCCGGTGACATACCCGTTCTCCTGCAAAATCCGCGGCAGGGCGGTGCAGCTGCGGGGCCGTACCGCGGTGTACCCGGGGAACGGGCCAGGATACTCCGCGATCGAGCCGAAGCCCACCCGGTGGTGGTTGCGGCCGGTCAGCAGCGCGGCGCGGGTCGGTGAGCACACCGCGGTCACGTGGAAGCGGTTGTAGGTCAGCCCCATCTGCTGCACCCGGGTCAGCGCCGGGGTGGAGATCGGGCCGCCGAACGTGTCCGGGTTGCCGAACCCGGCGTCGTCGATCAGCACGACCAGGACGTTCGGCGCGCCGTCGGGCGCCTGCGGGCCCGGGATCATCGACCAGTCCGGGACCGACTGACCCACCGTGCGCCCCGTCGTCCCGCCGAAATTACGGTCCGGGATCGGCAGCACCGTACGGTCCGGGCTGAACTTGCCCGCCGCCTCCGCCAGCGCCGCCTTCAGCTCCCCCAGGCCCTTCTTGCTCATCGGGGCGACCGACTTCGCCAGCGACCCGGCCAGCGCCTGCTCGGCGGCCAGCCGGTCGTCGTCATCGACCACCGCGATGATGACCGCGGTGCCCGGGGTGAGCTTGTCCCCAAGCCCTTTCTCGATGCCACTGTCCAGCCTGTGCCTGACGAACCTGCCGGTCAGGGCGCCGACAGCCCCGCCCACCACGATCGATGCGAGCAGCGGCGGTGAGAACAGGCCGACCACCAGGCCGACCCCGCCGCCCCACCCCAGGCCCTTGCGGCCCAGGTGATCGCCGGTCTGGGTCACCCGCACCTGGCCATCGGCGTCGTGCTCGACCAGGATCACCCCCTCCGACCTGACCGTCTTGTCCTTGACCAGCTGCACCAGCGCGTCAAAGTCCCTGTCGGCCGACCCGGTGGACGGGTAGGCCGCCATGATCACGTCGAAGGAGTCACCCATGACCCTTCTCCTCACATCGATTCAACATGCCATCCCCGGCAATCACCTCACCGGGCGCTGCGGCGGCAGGCAGCTCGCCTGATTCCACCCTCGCGCGCCCGCCGGCCGCATGGCATCACCCCCGGGGGATGACCCACCCGCACCCGCGCGCGGCGCCGACCGGCACGCAAGCAGCGGGAGACTCGGCACCTTATCCCAGGCAATTCGAGCACTGAGAAGGCAGCTTGGCTTTCCCTAAGCGCACAGCCCGGTGTGCGGACCTTGGTCCCTTAGAAAAGCGCTGTCTGAGGTCAGAGGCACCAGAGCGGCCCTGACGTTATGTTGGCCGGATGAGCGCCAGCGCCGGGTCGATCGCGGCGATGTCGCCTGGGTCGCTGGTGATGACGGGATGTCCCCGGTCACTCGCGCAGATGGCCACGCTCACGTCCACCACGTCCGTTGAACCAGTGGATGCGCACCTGGCGCCAACGCGCAGGGCAAGCTTGGCATCGAGGGCAACAACCGACGTCACCTGAAGCTGCAGCAGCTTCGCGAGCCTCACCTGCCGGGCGCCGCCGCGCCATGCCTGGGCGACGACTCCCGCCGGTATCGCCAACTCGGCGCCTGTGGCTATCGCCTGCTCGACCAGCAGCGCCATGCGGGGGCTGCCGGCCTCGATCGCGATCAGCGCCCCCGTATCGAGAGTCAGGCCGGTCACGGCTCAACGCCAAGCACACGGCGGGCCCATGCCCGGTCCTCCTCGGTGGGTTCGCCCGCTTGCGCGTAGATCTCCGCGATGATCTCGGCCATTTCCTCTTCGGCGGTGCGCCGGGCGAGCGCCTGGGAGATATACGCGGAAACCG
Source organism: uncultured Actinomycetota bacterium (assembly GCA_963771985.1). GTDB lineage: Bacteria > Actinomycetota > Actinomycetes > Streptosporangiales > Streptosporangiaceae > Trebonia. The sequence goes on from CAVYVO010000003.1 coordinate 826,164, forward strand.
AGGCCGCGCGGCCCTCGGCCACCGCCCGCCGCGCGGCAGCGACCTGCTCTTCCGGCAGGGTAATCGCGATCTTCCGCCGCGTCATACTTCCTATCATACCGACGTCGACCTTCCTGCCAAAGTTGGTTTAGGCGCACTCCACGGCCGAAGGGACGATGACTAGCCGCGGCCGGCACTCCGGGGCATCTTCTAGGCCGGGCACGCCTACGCACAGGCCGGAAAGCCGGACAAGGCACTCCCCCGGCTCCGCTATTACGTGATGAACGCCGTCCCGCTGGCGGCGCGGGGCCCGGATGAGGTGGCCAAGGTCATGGAGTCCCGGTTCGTCATCGCCCAACGGCTCCGGTTCCCGGCAGGGATCTGGGTCATCGTCTATCGCGTCGTACTCGACCTTGTCCAGCATGGCGTCACATACGGCGGGGAAGTTCATCGCCAGCCACAGCAGCGCAGCGGCGGCGTCCTCCGGAGCGAGGACGGTGAGCCGGGCGATCCGGTCCTCTTGCCAGAGCGCGGAGATGGCGCTCGCCGGGGCCATGGTAATGGGGAGCGGGACTGCTGGGAGGATGGGCGTGGGTTGAGGGAAGATGGGGTCCATGGGTGCTCCGTCCGTTAGGTGGATGGGGTGCCTCTAGGGCCGCCGCCGGTGGTGGTGCACCGCGGCGGCCCGTCTTCTTCTGGGTGTCCAGAAGTACTCGGGGCGGGGGGTTAGCCCGCTCGGGTGGTGGGCGGTCCGCGGCGGAGGATCTGGCCGTCGGGGCTGCGGGCTTCGGTGGTGCCGTCGGGGTGCAGGATCAGGGTCCAGCCGAGCCGGTGGATGCACACCTCATGGTGATAGGCGCAGAGAAGCAGCAGGCCTTTGAGGCGGGTTTTGCCCCCGCGGGAGCGGTAGACCACGTGGTGGACGTGGCAGCCGGCCGGGGGCTTGTCGCAGCCGCCGGGCCACTGGCAGTGGCGGTCGCGGAGGATGACCGCGCGGCGCAGGTGGCCGGGGATGCCCTTGACCTTGCCCATATCCAGCGGGAGGGACTTGCCGTTGTAGGGGACGCCGAGCCTGCGGGTGCGCAGGTAGGCCGCGAGGCCGTCGGGGCCGGACATCGCGTCGGCGGCCAGCGCCAGCAGGGTGCGGCGCAGTTCGGTCTTCTGCTCGGGGGTCAATGGTGCCGGGTGCTGGCAGGTGCAGCCGCCGCAGGTGCAGCCGCACGGCTGCCGGTGCTGGCCGAGGCCGTGGGCGTCGAGCCAGACCTCGGCCATCGCGTCGAGGGCCTGCCAGTCCACGCTCCCCACGACGACCGGGGCGATCAGCGCGTCGCAGGCTGCCGCCTCGGCGGCGGGACCGGTCAGCCAGCCGGGCTGCCCGCTCTGGCCGGTGCGGGCGGCCCGGGCGGCGATCCATCCCCGTTCGGCGGCTGAGGCGCCCGGCTCGCGGCGCAGGTCGGCGAAGTTGATGAGGACCTGGGCGAGGGTGGCCTGCCCGGCGCTTTCGGGCAGCAGCCCGGCCTTGATCAGCCGGGCCAGCGCCTCGGCCAGCGCGTCATGCTGCCGCTGCTCGATGGACCGGTGGTCTTCGGGGCCGAGGTGCTTGCCGAGGGAGTCGAAGACGGCCTGCAGCGCGGCGGTGGCCCCGGCGGTCAGGTCGCCGTCGAGCTTGCCGACACCGTCCAGGGTGGCGCCGAGGCGCAGGTAGCGGTCCTCGAACCCGTCCTCGTCGCCGTCGCCGGGGCTGTCGCCGTCGCCGGGGCCGGGATGCTGGGCCTGCCACGTCTCGTCGATCGTCCGCGCCAGGACGGCCAGGTCCTCCAGCGGCAGGCCCTGCGCGGCCGCGTCCAGCAGGATCTGGTCGGCCTCGTCCCGCTTGCCGGCCGGCAGCTTGTCGGTCCAGGCGGCGATGTCCTTGGCCCAGGAGTCGGTGATCGCCCCGGCGGTCATCGCGGCGGCGATCCGCCCGTGGCGGCGCAGCCGCCTGTCCCAGCCGACCGCCGCGCCCGCCGCGCCCTTGGACATCTTGTTCCGGTTCACCAGCCAGGCCCGCGCCGACCGGTGCCCGTCCGGCTCATACCCCGACTGCGCGGTGAACGCGGACAGCACCGCCGCGTTCACCGCGGTCAACTTCGCCTGCGCCCGCTGCAGGTAAGACAGCATCTCCCCGTGCGCCGCCGTGCCCAATGACGCCCAATCGGTCGCGGCGAGGTGATCCAGCGAGGCGTCCAGCATCCCGGCCGCCTCAGCGGCGCTGGCGAATGCTTCGGGCATCTGGATCACCTCCCGCCGGGAATCACGGAGACTTAGACATGCTTCGATTATACTGGCATTCATAGCGACTATCAAATTATAGAACAAGATCATTTATTCGATTTCTGTTGCGTAAGTTACTATTGTGACATTCCATCGAAATCGTGGCCGCCGCCTACCACTGCATCAGCGAGGTCACCGACGCCTGGTATTTCAGGGAAGAAAGGCTTCGGCGGCAACAGCCCGGGCCTGTGTTACCCCGACGGCGGAACCGGGTGGCTCGACGTCCTCATCAGCGCCGCCCAGGGAAACCCCTGGATCCCAGAAACCGGATAAACCGGCTGTAGGATTCCCTGGACTTGTCCGTCGAGACGGCTTCTTGTCCCCGGGAGGCCGCGGATCAGGGAGACAGTCATGGACGTGACGGTGCTGGCCATCGCAGGCTGCCCGGGTGCCGCGCTGCTGGAGGACAGGCTCGCCGTCGCGGCGGACGGCCTGCCCGGCATCCGGGTCTGCCGCCAGGTCATCGCCAGCGAGGCCGAGGCGGCAGCGGCGGGGATGATCGGCTCGCCGACCCTCCTGGTCGGCGGCGCGGACCCGTTCGCCGTGCCGGGCCAGCAGCCCGGCCTGGCGTGCCGCCTGTACCGGCAGGACGACGGCTCGCTGGCCCCCGCGCCCCCGGCCGGCGAACTGCGGCGCGTGCTCACCGAGGCCCGCGAACCGTAACCAGGCGTCGCGCCGCCCCCGCAGGGCCGGGTCGGCACCGCTGCGACCCGGCCAGCTACTTCGCCGGCAAGAAAGCAGCGCCCTTGGGCGGGCACCCGCCGGCTCGCGGCCGCCGGCTGCCTGCGGGCTGTGCGAGACTACGGCCATGGACGACGGCACGACGATCACGCTCCAGGGCGGGGACCCGGTGGCTGTCCAGCTGGTGCGGGCGATCCGGGGAGGAGACACCGGCACTGTCAGGCACCTGCTTGCGGACGAGCCGCGGCTGGCGCGGGCGAGGATTGCCGAAAGGGGCGGCACCAGGACGCCGCTTCATGTCGTCACCGACTGGCCTGGCTACTTTCCCGGCGGCCCGCAGATCGTCCGGCTGCTGATCGGCGCGGGCGCGAACCCGGACGCGGTGACGACCCCAAAGCCCGCGGAGACGCCGCTGCACTGGGCGGCCAGCAGCGATGATGCCGACGTGGCCGCCGCGCTGATCGACGGCGGCGCCGACATCGAGAAGCCGGACGGGTCCATCGGGACGCCCCTGGACAACGCCATCGGCTACTCCTGCTGGCACGTCGCCCGGCTGCTGGCCGCCAGAGGCGCTACGGTCGGCAAGCTCTGGCACGCGGCAGCGCTCGGGATGCTCACCCGCATCGAGGAACTGCTCGCCCACGGACACGATGCCGGGGACGAGATATCCCAGGCGTTCTGGCATGCCTGCGCCGCCGGGCAGCGCCGGGCCGCCGAGCACCTCCTGGCGCGGGGAGCCGACCTGAACTGGGTTCCCGACTACGCGGAGGGCGCGCCGCTGGACGCGGCCACCGGCCGCGGAACGCGCCAGGAGAACGTCATCACCTGGCTGCGCGAGCTGGGCGCCCCGTCAGCCAGGAACGCGGACTGAACCGGGATCACAAGCCGCCGTCCACCTGACCGGGCTTACGCGGCGCGGGAGGATGGCCAGCGGCGGCCCTGGGTCCAGTACCGGTCGATGTGCTCCAGCGGGCGGCCCTTCGTCTCGGGCACGCAGCGCCACACGAAGACGATGGCGAGCGCGGCGAAGATCGCGTAGATCCAGAACGTCCAGGCTGCGCGAGCGCGGCCGGGCTGACCCCGCGCCGGGTAGTGATCGCGACCAGGTCCACGGTTCCTGGCGGCCTGGTCCCGCCGGGAAACCCCGTCTCGCCGGCCGCCGATGCCACCCCTGGCATCCGGGCCAGTTCGGCCGCCAGCCCTGCGGGCACCCCGCGGTAGGCCGGCAGCGGCGCTGACTCGGCCTGGGCGTCCGCGCCCCGGCCGACGGTGACGCGCAGCTGGGTGTCGCCCGCCATGACGACGGCGGCCCCGGACAGGCGGCCGAGCGGCTCGGGCGAGCGTGCCCCCGGCGACCGACAGCGCCGCGACGGCGAGCGTCGCCGCGACCTGGCCCGCGTCCAGGAAGACCGCCCGGTCGCAGAATCGCGTGACCTGCGGATCGTGGGTGACGATCACCACGGTCGCGCCGTCCGCGGTCTGCCGCAGCAGCCGCAGCACGCTGTCGGCGGTGTGCGGATCCAGGGCGCCGGCTGGTTACCTCGTGACCGGCCGGCCGGCGCCGGGGTCACTACGGCGGACCACCCGAATCGGGGTGGGGTCAGCACTCGGCCCGTACCATCGAAGACAGGCTGCCCGATGCGGCTCCGGCGCAGGACCATGACCAGAGGGCTGAGCCGCGCGGAGGGGATTACGTCATGCATCTTCCGTGGCTAGTCCAGCAGTACCAGAGAACCTGTGCTGACTGCGGCAGCACCTGGCGCGTGCCCCGGTACTTCGCCCGAAGGCACATGCAGGGGATTTCTAACTTCCTCGTCGGCCAGGGCGGAGGGGGATTCAGGTACCTGGGTGGTCCTAGCCGTGGTGGTGGGATCGACGAGGCAGAACTCAATCGCGAGATCCAGTCGAGCGCGGAATTGGACGAGCGAATGGAATCCTTCCGCAGGTGTCCGAAGTGCGGCTCAGAGCATTACTCGCAGCGCCCAGTCCGGTCCTGAACCGTGTCCGGGAGGTGCGGCGTGTACGGTGCGGGGGAACCGCGCGTCCGTTCGGGATAATGATTGATGGTTTTACCGGCGCGGGCTCATGCGGCGCGGGTGATGCGGGTGCCGGCGCGGCCGGCCCACCCTGCTCGCATGCTGCACGTTCGGGTGGTGAGCCCGGCTGAGGTCACCGAGCGGCTCATCGGCAGGCTGAGCGCGGACTCCGGGGTGACGAACCTGGTGGTGCTGCGGGCGGCCGTGATCCGGCCGGCCGGCGACGCGGTGCAGTTCGACCTCACGCAGTCCTCCGCCAACTGGGTGCTGCGGCAGCTGCGGGACCTCGGCCTGGACCGGCGGGGCTCGGTGCTGATCGAGACCGTGGACGCGGCCATCACCGGCGGGCCGGACCGGGAGGCGGAGTACGCGTCGTATCACCGCGAGCGGGCACCGGTGTGGGAGCTGGTCGAGGCGAAGATCCACGCGGACGCGGAGTATCCGCCCAGCTTCTTCGGCCTGCTGGTGTTCGCCGGGCTGATCGGGGCCTGCGGGATCCTGACGAACTCGCAGATCCTGGTCGTGGGCGCGATGGTGGTCGGCCCGGAATACAGCGCGATCATCGCGGTGGCCCTCGGGCTCGAGCGGGGCCACCACCGGGCGGTCAGCCGGGGCCTGCTGGCGCTGCTGGCCGGTTTCGCGCTCGCGATCGCGGTCACGCTCGTCTTCGGGGCCTGCATCCGGTGGTCGGGCAAGACGCCCGGGGCGTACCTGCACGGCGTGCGGCCGGTCTCGGACCTGATCAACTCGCCGAACCTGTTTTCCGTCGTCGTCGCGGTCATCGCCGGCCTCGTCGGCGTGGTGTCCCTGACGCTGGCGCGGGCGGGCGCCCTGATCGGCGTGTTCATCTCGGTCACGACGATCCCGGCCGCGGCCGACGTGGGCCTGTCGGTCGTGTACCAGAGCTGGCATGAGGCCGCCGGCTCGACGGAGCAGCTGCTGCTCAACGTCGGCCTGCTGATCGTCGTCGGGGCGCTGGCGCTGCGCGCGCAGCGGGCGTTCTGGCTGGCCTGGCAGCGGCGGACACGGCGGCCTGGGTTATGCCTGGCCCGCCCACATCCAGCGGTACGGGCCGCCTTCGCGCAGCAGCTCCCGGTGGGTGCCGCGCTGCACGACGCGCCCGGCCTCGAGCACGACGATCTCGTCGACCGCGTCCAGGCCGTCGGGCTCGTGGGTGATCAGCAGCGTGCCACGCCCGGCGGTGACGTCGAGCAGGTCGGCGGTGAGGGCGCGGCGCGCGTCCGGCTCGAGGCTGGCCGCCGGCTCGTCGAGGATGAGCAGCGCCGGGTCGGCGAGCAGCGCCCTCGCCAGGGCGAGCCGCTGCCGTTCACCGCCGGAGATGGCCGCTCCGTGCGCGCCCACGAGAGTATCCAGGCCCCTCGGGAGCGACTCGATCCACGGCAGCAGCCCGGCCCGCGCCGCGGCGTCCGCCAGCTCCGCCTCGCTCGCGCCCGGCCGGGCGAGCCGCAGGTTGTCGGCGATCGTCGTGTCGAAGACGTGCGGGTCCTGCGGGCAGCCGCCGATCAGGCGGCGCACATCGTCGGCGGCGTAGCTGGCGAGGTCGTGACCGCACAGGGTGGCGGTGCCGCCGGCCAGGTCGGTGAACCGCATCAAGACGGCGGCGACGGTGGACTTGCCGGCGCCGTTCGGGCCGACGAGGGCGACGCGCCGACCCGGTCCGAGGTCGAGGTCCAGGCCGTCGAGGGCGAACGGCCCGTCCGGGCGGTAGCGGACCCGGGCGCCGCGCAGCGTGACGGTGACCGGCGGGTCCGGCGGGGGCAGCGGCCGCTCCGGCTCACGGACCGGGTCGGGGGCGTCAAGGACCGCGCAGACGCGGCGGGCGGCGGTACGCGCCTGCCCTACCTGCAGCGCGGCGCTGGTCAGCGGGGTGACCGCCTCGAACGCGGCCAGGGCCGTGAGCGTCACCACGGCCAGCGGCACCCGGCCGAGCGTGCCCGACCCGGTGGCCGCGACCCCGAGGAGGAGGACGCCCCAGACGGTGAGGCCGGAGGCGAGCGAGGTCAGGCCGGTGCCGAGGCCGTTGGCCGCGGCTGACCGGCGGGCGAGCGCGGTCAGCTCGCCGTCCGTGGCGGCGATGCGGGCCAGGCTCGCGTCCTGCGCGCCGAACGCGTGCACGTCCGCCGCGCCGTCTAGCAGGCTGGCCAGCCCGGCGGCGAGCTCGCCGCGGGCGGGGCTCGTCCGGCGCCGCGACGCCCGGTCGGCCGCGACGGCGACGGCGGGCACGGCCAGGCCGCCGAGCAGCAGGCCGGCCGCGAGGACACCGCCGGCGGGGACCAGGATCAGCAGGCAGGCGGTCACGGCCCCGGCGCCGACGAGGGCGGCGGCCAGCGGCGGGGCGAGGCCGCGGATGAACAGGTCCTGGGTGGCGTCCACGTCGGAGATCAGCCGGGCGAGCAGGTCGCCGGAGCGGAACGCGGACAGGCCGGCGGGCGCGAGGGCGGTGAGGCGCCGGTAGATCGCCACCCGCGTGTCGGCCAGGACGCGGAACGCGGCGTCGTGGGAGGTCAGCCGCTCGACATAGCGGAAGACACCCCGGCCGACGCTGAACGCGCGCACCGCCACGACGGCGCCGGTAATGGCCACGATGCTCGGGTGCTGCGACGCCCGGGCGAGCAGGAAGCCGGAGACGGCCAGCAGCGCGACAGCGCAGCCGGTGGCCGCGGCGCCCGCCGCGGCGGCGAGCAGGAGCCGGCCGCGGACCGCGCCGCCCAGACGCAGGAAGCGCAGCAGCGGGCCAGTGCTCAGCGGGCCGGTGCTCATCCGGTCGGCGCTCATCTGCCGGCCGCCAGGGTCGCGTGTCCGGCGGTGACCAGCCTGCCGTGGTCGAGGCGCAGCACCCGGGCGGCCGGGATCTCGGCGTGGGCGGCGCTGTGGGTCACCAGCAGCACGGTCCGGCCGGCGAGCATCGTCTCGATGACGGCCATGACCTGCCGGGCACCCGCCGGGTCGAGGTGGGCGGCCGGCTCGTCGAGCAGCACCAGCGGGGCGTCCCGCAAGAACGCGCGGGCCAGCGCGATGCGCTGGCGCTGGCCGGCCGAGAGGGTGCGGGCTCGTTCGGGCAGCTGGGCGGCGAAACCGCCGGGCAGCGCGTCGATGAACTCCTCGGCGCCCGCGAGCCGGGCGGCGCGCCTGATGGCGGCGGGGGCGGCGTCCGGCGCGCCGAGCGCGATGTTCTCCGCGACGGTGCCGGCGAACAGGTAGGGACGCTGCGGCACCCAGGCTATCTGGCGGCGCCACTCCCCGACCGGGATCGTGTCCAGGCTGGCGCCCCCCACGTCGATCCGGCCCGCCGTGGGCTCACGGAAGCGGAGCAGCAGCGCGAGCAGGGAGCTTTTCCCCGCTCCGTTCGGGCCTGCCAGCACGATGCGGTCGCCGGGGCTGATCGTGACCGACAACCCGTCGAGCGCGGCGGCGCGGCGGCCGGGGTAGGTCAAAACGATGTCAGTGAGCGTGATCGGCTCGGCGCGCAGGTCGGCGGCGGGCGTGGCCGACGTGACGGCGGGCGTGGCCGGCGTGACGGTGTCCGCGGGGGTGGCGAGGATGTCGAGGGCGCGCTGGGCGGCCGCCGTGCCCGCCGCGCTGGCGTGGAACTGGGCGCCGACGGTGCGCAGGGGCAGGTAGGCCTCGGGGGTCAGCAGCAGCACGAGCAGCGCGGTCTCGTACCCGATGTGCCCGCCGAGCAGCCGCAGCCCGACCTCCACGGCCACCAGCGCGGTCGCCAGCGCGGCGGCCAGCTCGAGGACGAGCGCCGACAGGAACGTGACGCGCAGCGCGGCCATGGTGGCGGTCCGGTACTCGCCGGTCACGGTGGCGATGACCTCGGCCTGCGCCCTGGCGCGGCCGAATGCCTTCAGGGTCGGGAGTCCTTCGGTCACGTCGAGGAAGTGGCCGCCGAGCCGGGACAGCAGCCGCCACTGCCGCCGGGTGCGCGCCTTGCTGTACCCGCCGATGAGGATGGCGAACAGCGGGACGAGCGGCAGTGTCACGGCGATGATCAGGCCGGATAGCCAGTCGGCGGCGGTCACCCTGGCCAGCACCGCCAGCGGTACCAGGCAGGCGAGCACGAGGGAGGGCAGGTAGCGGGCGAAGTACGCGTCGAGCGCGTCCAGCCCTGTCGTGGCCAGCGTGGTGATCTCGCCTGCCCGCTGGCCGGACAGCCAGGACGGGCCGAGCCGCAGCGCGTTGGCGACGAGGCCGCGGCGCAGCTGCGACTTGATCCGGGCGGCGGCGCGCAGCGCGGCCACCTCGCCGCCGTAGGCGACGGCCGCCCGCCCCGCCAGCACGAGCAGGAGCGCGAGGATCGTCCCGGCCAGCGCGCGCGGGCCGGTGCCGCGGGCGGCGGCCGCCAGGGCGTGCGCGAGCAGGCTCGCCTGGGCGAGCACCAGGGCGGTGGCGACGAGCCCGAGCGCGACCGTCAGCAGCAGGCAGCCGACGGCGGCGCGCGCGTACCGCGGCAACCGCGGATCGAATGCCCTCATCCGGGCTGCTCCCGCGGATGCGCCACCGTCATGGCTTCAGGCTCCACGGGCGGCCCTGGGGCGCAGATCACCCGCCGGGGATGAGCGTTCACTGGGCGCGGCACCAGCCGGGGCAGCCCAGTGCGGAGGCGAAGCTCTGCGGGCGGTTCCGGGCTACTGGATTCTTCGGATCACCGCGGGTTCCCGGGCATTCTGTCCGGTGCCGGAGGGCATGTGGTGGGCGGCGGCCAGCGTTCTGCCTGGTTCCCGGAAAGCTGCCCGTCTCGCGATGAGTCTGCGCCAGCGGTGCCGTCTGTCCTGGCAACAGCCTGGCGGGCGAGACAGCAGGAGGACTCATGGGCAAGCTGGTTGCCGACATCACCATGTCGCTGGACGGGTTCATCACCGGGCCCGACGACGCGCCCGGGCGCGGCCTGGGCGAGCGCGGCGAGGTCCTGCACAACTGGGTCATGGGCGGGCCATGGCGCTACGACGATGAAGCCAGGCGGTTCGCCCCGCTCGACGTCGACCGCAACGTGCTCCAGCAGGCCATGGGCTCGGTCGGCGCGGGAATCATCGGCCGGCGGATGTTTGATGTCACCGGCGGCTGGGGCGGCAACCCGCCAGGAGGCCGCGACGCCAGGTACTTCGTGCTCACCCATTCGGCGCCGCAGCAATGGGTGGGCCCGGACTCGCCGTTCACCTTCGTCACCGACGGCATCGAAAGTGCCCTGGAACAGGCCAGGGCGGCCGCCCGGGACAACGACGTCGGGATCGGAGGTGGCGCCAGCGTCATCCAGCAATACCTGGCCGCTGGACTCGTCGACGAACTCCGGCTGCACCTCGCACCGGTGCTGCTCGGTGCGGGCAAGCGGCTGTTCGACCATCTCGGCGGTCAGACGATCGAACTCGAACGGACCGGGGTAATCGAGTCGCCTTACGTGACCCACTTGTACTTCACAGTCCGCCACTGAGGTTTCCGAACAGGCTCGATCACAGATCGCCGATGAGGGAATGACCTGGCTGCACAGGGGTCGGCGATCGCCTTGGCTGGCGTTGGCAGAGCAGGTAAACGACGCCGCCGAAGGGGCTGATGCACACGATGACAACTGCCCAGGCCCACTTGGGCAGGAAACGGACGCGATCGGCTGCCATGACGTGTACCAGGCAAAACACATCGAAGGCAATCAGGAGCAGGACGCCGAGCAAGACGGCAATCAGCACGACCGAGGCGGCAAGTCCCTCCATATCTGAAACATTAGTGAGCTTGACGACACAGGGCTAGTCCCCGGCACCGGACGCGTGGCGGCGTCACTTCGACGCCTACACCCGGCGTTCGAGCCGGTAATCGGCCCGCAGGAGGGCCTGTCGGCCGGCTACGAGGGCGAGGCTAGCCCGGCACCGCCGGTCCGAGGTACCGGACGACGACGACCCCCTCGTTATCGTAAGTCTCGGCAGCCCAGAGCACGAGCAGGTCCTCCCCCCGGCCGCGCACCGTCACGCCCCACAGCGGGGGGTCGGACCAGCGGTGCCTGCGCAGCCACGCCTGGCCGGGATCCTTCTCGAGGCCGTCAAACACCATGTCCAGCTTGTCGAGAAGATCGTCATCCGTGACGTTCTCGTACGCGGCAGCAGCGGCGGGCTCGAACCTAAGCCGCATCAGCGGGAGCCGGCGAGCCCGGCCAGCGCTCGCGGCTCTCTGCGGCTGGGCCGGGCGGGCCGGTCGCGCAGGCGATCGGGATCAGGGCTGGCCTGCTGCTCGCGGATCCGCGCATAGACCTCCGGATGGGCCTGCATGAACTGCAGCTCGTGCTCCGGCACGACCACAGCCGGCCGCCAGATGAGCGTTCCGTCAGGCTGCTCCTCGACGAGGTAACGCGTGTGCTCCTTGCGCCCTACCTTGCCGAGGCTCGTCCGCCGCCGTTCGTCCACTTCCACGAGCACCGGTTCGTGCGCCTCCGCCCAAATGATATCTACCATGATGCCATAATACCACATTTGGAAATTTGGCATTCGGGACCGCAAGCCGCTCAGAGGCCGGACCGCGGGGCGGCGAAGCGGCTCCGCGGTGAAGCGTCCTGGGGACAGCCGCCACCTTCCGTTCGGAAATCTCAACACCTGATCGCGAGGGGAAGCGGCGGCGTGCTCGAGGCGGACGGCGATCTGGCCTATCGCCCAGGCAGCGATCGCGGCAGCCCGAAGGACGGGAGCACGCCGCTGTCGAACCGGGTCATGGCGCAGATCCGGTCGCCGGTCAGGGTGAGGACGATGAGGCCGGTCCCGTGGCGGACCCCGGAAGCGGCGCGCAGGTAGACGCCGAACGCCGGCTGGCCGTTGGCCCGCGTCGGCACGAGGTCGACCCTGCGGCCCGCGCCGAACAGGCGGGCGCAGAAGCCGGCCACCACGTCCCGGCCCTCGTACTCGAACGGGATCGGCGGCATCGAGATGAAGACGTCGTCGGTCAGCAGGGCCACCAGCGCGCCGAGATCGGCGGACTCGTACGCCCGCACGAACTTCGCCACGATCGCGTCCTCGGCCGGCGAGCCGGCATCGGGCGGCGGTTCGCGGCCGGCGGCCGGCGACCGCAGGCTCTGCAGGCTGGCCCGCGCCCGTTTGAGCGCGCTGTTGACCGAGTCGACGGTCGAGTCCAGCATGCCCGCCACCTCGCTGGCGTGGAAGCCGAGGACGTCGCGCAAGATGAGGACGGCGAGCTGGCGGGGCGGCAGGACCTGCAGGGCGGTCACGAAGGCCAGGGAGATCGACTCCCTGGCCTCGTAGCGCGCTTCCGGGCCGGGCATGCCGGTCCCGCCCTCCAGGAGGACATCGGGATACGGCTCCAGCCACACGACCTCGCCGAGCCGGGTCGGCTCGGGCGGTTCTACCCCGGGGACGTTCCATCGCGCGGCGGGCCGCCGGCCGGCCGAGCGGCGCGCGTTCAGGCACCGGTTGGTGGCGATCCGGTACAGCCAGGTGCGGACCGACGCGCGGCCCTCGAACCCGCCGAGACCCTGCCAGGCGGCCAGCAGCGTGTCCTGCAGCACGTCCTCGGCGTCCTGAACGGATCCGAGCATCCGGTAGCAGTGCACCTGCAGCTCCCGGCGGTACGGCTCGGTCAGCTCACGGAACGCCTCGCTGTCCCCGGCCCGCGCCCGCGCGATCAGGTCAGCTGTCACCACGTTCACTGTAGCCGCTCTCCCTCCCGTGGCCCGCCCCGCTGTCATGCCGGTACAGACACCGGCCGGGGCGCGAACTGGGCGGCTGCCGGGCGCCCACTTCGCCGGAGCCGCGATGTCTGCATCGGTGGCTTCCGGCAACGGCAGCGGAAAGCAGCGAAAGGAGAACCGAGATGGGCAGGATCGTCGTAAGCGAGAACGTCACGCTCGACGGAATCGCGCAGGACCCGGCCGGCGACGAGGGCTTCTCACGCGGCGGCTGGTTCGGCCAGTTCGGCGGCGAGGACCTCGCGGAGTGGGCCAAGGTCGAGCTCGCCGAGGCGCTGGCCGCCAGCGCCCTGCTGCTGGGCCGGCGGAGCGATGAGTGGTTCGCCGCGCGGTGGGCATCCCGGAGCGGTGAGTGGGCGGACAGGCTCAACAGCCTGCCCAAGTACGTCGTGTCCGCGACCCTCGAAGAGCCCAGATGGAGCAACTCGACGGTCCTGGCGGGCGACGTGGTGACCGAGGTCTCGAAGCTGAAGCAGGAGCTGGACGGGGACATCGTCGTCTGTGCCAGCATCCGGCTCGCGCGCACCCTGATGGAGCACGACCTGGTCGACGAGCTGCGGCTGACGGTCTATCCAGTCGTGCTCGGGGCTGGCGAGCGGCTCTTCGGCGAGGCCGGCGGCGTGCAGCCCATGCGCCTGCGCAGCGCCCGGACCGTCGGCGACGGCTTGGCCTACCTCACCTACGAGGCCGGCCGGGACGCCAGGATAACGGTGCCGGTCGCGACGGGCTAGGCGTCCCGCTGGCGGGCGTCTCGCCGGCGCCGCGCTGCTGAGGCGGCAGCGGCTGGTATATGTCCCGCACACGACCGACCTCGCGGGTCGTGTAGGCGCGTTCGCGGCGGACGTCGCGGGTGAAGGCGACCCACCAGGTGAGGATGGCGCCGACCCGGTTCCGGTAGCCGGTCAGGAACGCGATGTGTATGAACAGCCACCCGACCCAGCCGGGGAAGCCGCTGAGGCGCAGCGGCCCCGCCGAGAGGACCGCGTGGCCGCGCGAGATGTAGGCGGCCGAGCCGAGGTCGCGGTACTTGAACGGTCCGGACGCGTACCGCAAACGCCTGGACCCGCTGTCGCCAGTCAGCTCGCGCCTGACCCTAGACCCCGCGTACAGCCCTGACTGCATGGCCACCTCGGCGACCCCGGGCAGCTTGCGTAGGCTCATCATGTCGCCGATCACCGAGATCTCCGGATGCCCGGCAATGGTCAGGTCATCGCCGACGACGATCCGCCCGGCCCGGTCCTGCTCGGCGCCGGTCGCCTTCGCGAGCGCCGCGGCGAACGGCGGGGCCTCGACCCCGGCGGTCCACAGCACGGTCTTGGCGTCATACCGGGTCTCGTTGCCGTCGTGGTCGCGGGCGGTCAGCCCGTCGGCGTCGACGTGCGTGACGATCGTCCCCATGTGCAGCTCGACACCCAGGCGCTGCAGTTCCCGCGCAGCCTTGCCCGACAGCGCCTCGCCGAACATGGCGAGCGGCGCCTTCCCCCCGTCGAACAGCAGCACCCGCGCGTCCTCGGGGTTCGCATGGCGGTATTCGTCCCGCAGGGTCTTGGTGGCGAGCTCGCGGATCTGCCCGGCGAGCTCGACGCCCGTCGGGCCGCCGCCGACCAAGGCGAAGGTAAGCCACTTGCGCCGCTCTTCGGGGTCGGTGGCGGTCTCGGCCATCTCGAACGCCCCGAAGACACGCCGCCGGACGGTGAGCGCGTCGCTGACGGTCTTCATGCCGGGCGCCCACTGCGCGTACTCGTCGTGGCCGAAGTACGACTGCCGGACGCCGGCGGCGACGATCAGATGATCGTACGGGACGTTGAACCGCTCGCCGCCCGGCCGCACGCACGTCACCGTCCTGGCCGCGGGATCGACGTCGACGGCCTCGGCCGCCACGCACCGCAGGTTGCGGTGTTTTCGCAGCAGCCGGCGCAGCGGGGCGGTGATCTGTCCTTCGGACAGGATGCCCGTCGCGCACTGGTAGAGCAGCGGCTGGAACACGTGCTGCGGCGAGCGGTCGATAAGCGTGACCGAGAACGGGCCGCCGCGCAGCGCGCGGGCGGCGAAAAGGCCGCCGAAGCCGCCGCCGATGATCACGACCCGGCTCGGCTGTGGGTGTTCGGGCATCAGCGCGCCCCCTTTTCTGTGCGGTCAGGTGCCTGCGGTCAGGACGGGTCGTACCACGTTTCCCGGTCGGTCAGTAGCCGCTCCGCCTCCTTGGGACCCCAGCTGCCCCGGGCGTAGGGATGCACGGGAACGACATCGCCGAGCACCGGGTCGACGATCTCCCACGCGGCTTCCACGGTGTCCTGCCGCGCGAACAGCCAGCGGTCCCCGTCCAGCGCCGCGCCGATGAGCCGGTCATACGGGCGGATGTCCGACCCGGGCTGCTGCGCGAACCCAAGCTCCTCCGCCTGCGGCTCCCAGCCGGCACCGGGCTTCTTCCCGTGCAGGGTGAGGCCGACCGCCGTCTCCGGCCAGATCCGGAACCTCAGCATGTCCGCTGGCCTGGCGGGCTCGATCCCGAACACGTCGTGCGGCACCGGCTTGAAGGTGATAGTGATCTCGGTGGCGGTGACCGGCATGGTCTTGCCCGCCCGGATCAGGATCGGCACCCCGGCCCAGCGCCAGGTATCGGCGGTGAGCCGGACCGCGACGTAGGTCTCCACGGTCGAATCCGGGTCGACGCCGTCCACCTGGCGGTAGCCCTCGTACTGGCCGCGCACCGTGTTCTGCGGGGTCAGCGGGCTCAGCGCGGTCACCACCTGCTGCTTGGCGTCCCGCCAGCCGGCAAGATCGTGGGTGCTCGGCGGTTCGGCCAGGACGGTCGCCAGCACCTGGAGCATGTGGTTTTGCAGCACGTCCCTGATGGCGCCGGTCCGGTCGTAGAACCGGCCGCGGTCCGAGACGTCGAACGCCTCGGCCATCGTGATCTGGATGTTCTCCACGTAGGTCCGGTTGAGCAGCGGCTCGATCACCGAGTTGGCGAACCGGACGAACAGCACGTTCTCCACCGGGTCGAAAGCCAGCCAGTCATCGACCCGGAAGATCGCCTCCTCCGGGAAGTACTGGTGCATGGTGTCGTTGAGCTGCCGCGAGCTGGCCAGGTCGATGCCGAACGGCTTCTCCACCATCACCCGTGCGTCCTTCGTCCGGCCGGCCGAAGCGATCCCCTGCGCGATCCGCCCGAACAGCTGGGCCGGCACCTCCATGTAGTACAGGACCTGCTGGCCCGCGCCGATCTGATCCGACATCGCCTTATAGGTCGCGTCGTCGCCGAGGTCCCCGTCCACGTACCGCAGCAGCCCCAGCATCTTCTGCGCCGGCGCGCTAGCCGGATCCATGTTGTTCAGCCGTAGCGAGTCCTCCGCGTAGCGCCGGAACTGGTCCAGGCCCCACCCGCTTTTCGCGACGCCGATGACCGGGACGTTCAGCACGCCGCGCTCGACCAGGCCGACCAGCGCCGGGAAGGTCTCCAGCTTGGCCAGGTCGCCGGTCGCGCCGAAGATCACCAGCGCGTCCACCTTGTCTGTTGCCATGTCTTCTCTCCTAGGGATGCTGCGGATGATCAGCGGTGATTACCCCGCCAGGATCGGTGGCGGCCGCGGCGCGACCCGGCAGGCGCCGGGCGGGCCGGGACGTCCGCTGGCGGCCGCGACTCGGCGGGCGGCGCCTGAGACGGCAGCGTCACCGCGCCCGAGGGCCCCGCGGGCCCTGCGGCCGCCGGCGCCGCGCCCGGCCGGAAGTGGTGCACGCTCACACGCTGCCGGAACACGTAGTAAGTCCATCCCTGGTAGCCGAGCACGAACGGCAGCAGGACCACCGCGATCACCGACATGACCTTGAGGGTGTAGGCGCCCGACGCGGAGTTGCCGGCGGTCAGCGAGTACGCCGGGTTGGTAGAGGAGACCATGACCCGCGGGTACAGGTCGACGAACAGCGTCACGATGCAGCTGGCGATCGTGACGGTCGTCATGCTGAAGGCCCAGCCCTGATGGTCAGACCAGATTTCCAGGAGGGCGGCGATGGCGGCCAGGCAGGCGATCAGCTCGATGAGGTTGAGGAAGGCGCCGCCGTGGGCCTCGACGTGCGTCCACGCGATGAACGCGAGCACCAGCAGTACGGTCACCGGCGCCGCCCGCCTGGCGATCCGCCAGGCTCGCTGGCTCAGTTCCTCGGTGGTCTTCATGGCGATGAAGGTGCCGCCGTGCACCACGCAGAGAGCGACCAGCGTCACGCCGGTCATGATGCCGTACGGCTGCAGCAGGTTCCAGAAGGTGCCGGTGTACTCGTGGCTTGAGTTGATCGGCAGGCCGTGCAGCAGGTCGCCGAGCGCGACGCCGATGAGCAGCGGGACGAGCAGGCTGGAGATCGTCAGTGTCCGGCTCCAGGTCTTCCGCCAGCGCGCGTCCGGGCTCTTCCCGCGGTATTCGAAGGACACCCCGCGCAAGATCAGCGCGCAGAGCAGGAGGACGAGGGCCAGGTAGAGGGCGGAGAACATGGTGGCGTACCAGCCGGGGAACGCGGCGAACATCGCCGCGCCCGCGACGATGAGCCAGACCTCGTTCCCGTCCCACAGCGGCCCGATGGTGTTGATGACTGCCCGGCGGCCATCGTCGTCCCTGCCGACCAGCATGTGCAGCATCCCCACCCCGAGGTCGAATCCCTCGAGGACGAAGAACCCGGTCCACAGGATCGTGATGAGGATGAACCAGAAGGGAATCATCGGATCACCTCAGTACTGCATCGCCGGGATGGGCGCGTCGGCGTCCTGCTGCGCCGGCGGAGGCTCGAGCTGCTTGCGCGAGTAGCGCAGCATGAGGATCAGGTCGATGGTGCCGAGAGCGCCGTAAAGCAGCACGAACACGGTCAGGCTGATGACGAGCGAGGTCGTGCCGACGGACGGGGAAAGACCGTTCTTAGTGAGCATGATGCCCTGGACGATCCAGGGCTGGCGGCCGCTCTCGGTGAGCAACCAGCCCGCCGTGTTCATCAGGAACGGGAGCACGACGAGCCATGTCGCGCACCACAGGAACCACTTGGCGGTGGCGAGGCGTTTCCAGCGGGCCAGCACCAGCCCCCACAGGCCCACGAGGGTGACGATGAGAGCCAGGTACGCCATCACCCGCATGCCCCAGTACTGGATGAACACGTCCGGCACGTAGTAGCCGGGCCCGTACTGCTTGCTGTACTGCGCCTGCAGCGGGTTCAGCCCGATGACCTGGCCGTTCCAGTGGTTGGTGGCCAGCAGCGACAGCAGGTGCGGGATCGCGATGATCTCGGTCGGCGTCTGGTCGTTGTTGCCGCCGCCGATCTGGAACAGCGAGAACGAGCACGGCTGGCAGGTGGTCCACTGCGCCTCGGCGGCCGCGATCTTCATCGGCTGGTAGCGGGCCTCGATCACGCCGAGCTCGTCGCCGACCAGCATCGTGAGCAGGATGGCCGGCACCAGGACGGCGAGCGAGAGCCGGGCGGAGATGGTGAACACGCCCCGGTCGCCGCCGCGGCGCAGCTGCCACGCGGACACCGCGAGCATGACCGCCGCGCCCGTGACGATGGAGGCGAGGACGACCTTGGTGTAGCCCCAGACGAACACCGGGTTGGTGAACAGCGCCCAGACGTCGTTGAGCTGCGGCTTCCCGCTGACCATGACGTACCCGACCGGATGCTGCATCCACGAGTTGGCGGCCATGATGAACGCCGCCGACAAGACGCTGCCCAGCGCCACCAGCCAGATGGTCGCTAGGTGCACGCGGCGGGACAGCTTGTCCCAGCCGAACAGCCACAGGCCGAGGAACGTGGACTCGAGGAAGAAGGCGGCCAGGCCCTCCATCGCCAGCGGCGCGCCGAAGATGTTGCCGACCAGCCGCGAGTAGGCCGACCAGTTCATCCCGAACTGGAACTCCTGCACCAGCCCGGTGACGACGCCGATGGCGACGTTGATGACGAGCAGGGTGCCGAAGAACCTCGTCAGCCGGAGGTACTCGGGGCTGCGCCGGCGGTACCAGGCGGTCTGCAGCATCGCGGTGAGCACGGCCAGCCCGATCGTGACCGGGACGAACAGGAAGTGGTTCACCGAGGTGAACGCGAACTGCCATCGCGCAAGGGTCTCCTGCACTACGGCCGCCCCCCGCCGGAGGTGGCGGAGGGCGCGGCGGAGGACGCAGAAGCCGGCGCCTGGCGCGGCGCGGGCGCCCACGCCTCGGCGCTCAAGCTCACGCTCGCGCCGAGCCGCTCGGCGATGTGCTCGCCGACCCGGATGGCGTTGGCGATGGCGGTGAGCGCCGGGTTGACCGCGCCGATGCTCGGGAAGATGCTGGTGTCGGCCACGTACAGGTTGTCGACTTCGTGCGCCTTGCAGTTGACGTCGAGCACCGACGTGGCCGGGTCGGCGCCGAACCGGCAGGTCCCCGCCTGATGGGCGACGCCGGCGACCGCGACGTTCATGCTCATGTAGAAGTTCTTGTGCAGCACGTGATGGCTGGCCATGCCGATGTGGTTGAGCATCTTGCGGAACTCGCCGTACAGGCCGGCCGCCTCGCTGTCGTTGGTGTCGGCGTAGGCGAGGTGGATGCTGCCGTCGCTGTCGACGGTGACCCGGTTGTCCGGCTTCGGCAGGTCTTCGGTGGTCAGCCAGAAGTCGACGGCGTGCGCGGCGACCTCATCCAGGCTCCAGGTGGGGGCGAGCCTGGTCAGGTGCGGTTCCTCGCCCTTCATGGCCATCGCGTTGGACTTGCCGAGCAGCTGGATGTTGCCCAGCGGCCACTCCCGTTCGTCGCCGGCGAAGTAGAAGTCATTGAGCGCCAGCGTCTTCTGGAAGACCGTGTTGTTGGGCTCCTTGCCCAGCGCCACGACCGCCTTGCTGTTGTGGTACATGTAGTTGCGCCCGACCTGGTCCGACCCGTTCGCCAGGCCCGCGGGGCAGGCGTCGGACGCCGAGCGCAGCAGGATCTTGGCGGTGTTCGCCGCGCCGGCCGCCAGGACGACGATGTCGCCGCGGTAGATCTCCTCCTTGCCGTCGCCGCCCCGGTCCACGACGACGCCGGTGACCGTCCGGCCGGCCGGGTCGGTCTCCAGCCGCACGACCTCCGCGCCGGTCAGCAGCGTCACGTTCGGCATGCCGAGCAGCGGGCGGACGGCGATGACGTCGGCGTCCGCCTTGGCGTGCACGAGGCACGGGTAGCCGTCGCAGGTGGCGCACCGGATGCACAGGCTGGCGGGCCGGTCCGCCTCGTCAAGCAGGATGCCGCACGGGGCGTGGAACGGATGGTAGCCGCCGCGCTCGAGGGAGTCGGAGATCTCCTGGATGCGCGGCTCGTGAGAGACCGGCGGCCACGGGTACTGCCGCGACCAGCTGCCCTCGGTGGGGTCGGCGCCGTGCTGGCCGTGCACCTGGTAGAGCCACTCCGCCTTGGTGTACCAGGGCTCGAACTCGTCGTAGCCGAGCGGCCAGGCCGGCGAGACGCCGTCGGCGTGCCGCAGCTCGCCGAAGTCCTGCGGGCGGAGCCGGTACAGCGCCGCGCCGTACAGCTTGGTCGCGCCGCCGACGAAGTAGTGCACCTGCGGCTGGAACGGCGTGCCGTCGCCGTCGTACCAAGTGTCCGTCGATATATACCGGCCGTCGACGAATACCGGACCGGGATCCCAGTTCTCGGCCTCCCGCGTCAGGAACGTCCCGCGCTCGAGCAGCAGGATCCGCTTGCCGGACGGCGCGAGCGTGCGGGCGAGCGTCCCGCCGCCCGCTCCGGTGCCGACGATGATGACGTCATAGTCCCCTGCCATGGCGGTGTTCCCCCTGATTGATTCCGCGGCAAGGCCTCGTCGCGAGACGGGCCGCCGCTAGAAGGCGAGAGCCGTCGGCTCCGCGTGCGCGGCGCGGGTGTCGAGTTCGCGGTTGAGCGTGATCGCGGCGTTGATCAGAGACAGGTGGGTGAACGCCTGCGGGAAGTTCCCGAGCTGCTCCCCCGTCGCGCCGATCTCCTCTGAGTACAGGCCGAGGTGATTGGCGTACGTCTGCATCTTCTCGAAGGTGAGCACCGCCTCGTCCAGGCGTCCGGCCCTGGCGAGCGCGTCGACGTACAGGAACGTGCACAGCGAGAAGGTCCCTTCGTCGCCGTGCAGGCCGTCCGGAGAAGCGGCCGGGTTGTAGCGGTAGACGAGGCTGTCGGAGACCAGCTCCCGGTCCATCGCCCGGAGGGTGGACAGCCACATCGGATCGCGCGCCTCGATGAAGCCCTCGATCGGCATGAGCAGCAGCGAGGAGTCCATGACGTCTGTGTCGTAGTGCTGTGTGAAGGCCTCGACCTTGGGGTTCCAGCCGCGCTCCATGACCTGGTTGTAGAGATGGTCGCGTTCGGCCGCCCACCTGGTGACGTTGGCCGGCCTGCCGGTGCGCTCGGCCAGCCGGATCGCCCTATCCAGCGCGACCCAGCACTGGAACCGGCCGTAGGTGAAGTCCTTGCGGCCGCCGCGTGTCTCCCAGACTCCTTCGTCGGGCTGGTCCCAGTTGTCGCAGACCCAGTCGATGATCCTGGCGAGCGCCTGCCAGCCCTGATAGGCGATCGGCAGCCCGTGCTCGGCACCGGCCGCCAGCGCGTCCATCGCCTCGCCGTAGATGTCGAGCTGGAGCTGGTCGGCCGCGCCGTTGCCGATCCGCACCGGCCGGGAGGCCCGCCAGCCCTCGAAGTGGTCGAGGCTTTCCTCGACGAGGTCGGAGCTGCCGTCCACCCGGTACATGATCTTCAGCGGACCCGATCCGCTGCCCGCGTGCTCGGTTACCCGGTCACGGAGCCAGGCACCGAACCGGCCGGCCTCCTCGAGATAGCCGAGGGAGGCCAGCGCGTGCATGGTCAGCGATCCGTCCCGGACCCAGGTGAAGCGGTAGTCCCAGTTCCGCTCGCCGCCGGCCTGCTCGGGCAGCCCGAACGTGGCGGCGGCCACCGGCGCGCCGGTCGGCTCGTAGGTGAGCAGCTTGAGGGTCATCGCGGACCGGGAGACCATCTCCCGCCACCGTCCCCGGTACGTCGAGCGGCCCAGCCACGTCTTCCAGTACGCCGCCGTGTCCCCGGCCATCTGGTTGAGCTCCTCCGGCGCCAGCGACCGCGGCTCGCCCCCCATGGATTCGAGCACCACGCCGCGGCCGCTCTCACCTTCCCGCAAGCTGAGGGTGGCGCGCAGCCCGTCGCCGGCCCGCTCGATGACCACGCCGCCCTCGGCGACCGCCCGTCGCTGCCCCGCGGCGTGCATCGTCAGGTGCATCCCGTTCTCCGCGCGGAAGACCGCCCCGTTCTCGTGCATCTCGATCGTGTGCTTGGCCCGGCCGTAGTCGAACCGGGGCTGGATGTCCAGCTGGAACTTCATCGTGCCGCGCGCCACCCGCAGGTGGCGGACCAGCCGGTGCCTGTCGGTGGGCTTGCCCTCGATGACCGGCATGAAGTCGAGCACCTCGCCCACGCCGTCCGGCGTCATGAACCGGGTGATGAGCGCGGCGGTGTCCGGGAAGTACAGCTGCCTGGTGACATAGTTGTCGCCGACCGGCTTGAGCGAGAAATAGCCGCCCCGGTCGGCGTCGAGCAGCGACGCGAAGACAGACGGCGAGTCGAACCGGGGACAGCAGAAGAAGTCCACGGTGCCGTCGCTGGTCACCAGCGCCGCCGTCTGCAGGTCACCGATGAGCCCATGCTCGCTGATGTTCGGGTAGCGGTCCACGCCAGTCTCCTCACGCCGCGCAGCGCCTACCCGGCCACACTCGTCCACGATGATGTCGCTGGTAATCACCCGGCCAGGGTGAATCCGCCCGCCGACCGGGCTTTTACCCCGTCCCGCCGGCGACCGCGGCGGCGGACGCCCGGGCCCGCGCCGTCGTCGTGACGAGCCCGGCCACCGCCACCAGGATCCCGCACGCCGCGGCGAGCAGCCACGGCCCGCGGGTGGCGGCGCTCAGCGCCACCCCGTGCGGCTCCCCGCTCGCGACACCGGCGCGCAGACCTGCGGTGAGCATGGCGCCCATCACCGCGACGCCGAGGACGTTACCGATCTGGCGGGTGGTGGAGATCACCGCGGAGGCCACGCCGGCCTGCGACGGCGGCATGCCGGTGACGCCGGTGTTGGTGATCGGCGGGTTGACCAGGCCGAGGCCCGCGCCCAGCACCGCGAACGCGAGCGCGAGCGACGCCTGCGAGGTCGACGGCGACAGACCCAGCAATAGCCCGCTGCCCGCGGCGATCAGGACGCCGCTCGCCACCAGCGGGATCCGGGGACCGCGCCGTCCGACCAGCGACCCGGCCACCGGCGCGGCGAGCGCCATCACGACGGTCGCGGGCAGCAGCGCCAGCCCGGCCCGCAGCGGCGAGTCGCCGCGGGCCTGCTGCAGGTACAAGGTGATGACGAACAGGAACCCGGCGAGCACGACGAACGACAGCACGGCGATCACGCTCGCCCCGGTGAACGGCAGGCTGCGGAAGAACCGCGGCTCGAGCAGCGGCTCGGCGGTGCGCCGCTCCACCGCCACGAACACGGCGAGGGCGGCGGCGGAGACCGCGAACAGCGTCAGGGTCAGCGGTGACGTCCACCCGTTGGCCGGCCCCTGGATCACCGCGTATGTCAGCGACCCGAGCAGGATGATCATCAGCGCCTGGCCGGGGACGTCGACCGCGCGCGGGCGCGGCGCCCGCGACTCGGGCACGTACCGCCGCGCCGCGAGGATCATGCAGACGCCGATCGGCACGTTCACCCAGAACACCGACCGCCAGCCGACCTCGCTGACCAGCACTCCCCCGGCGACCGGACCGCAGGCCGTGGCCAGCCCGAATATCCCGCTCCAGATCCCCAGCGCCTGCGCCCGCTCCCGCGCGTCGGTGAACGTGTTGCGCACGATCGACAAGGAGACCGGCGTCAGCATCGACCCGCCGAGCGCCTGCACCATGCGCAGGGCCACGAGCGATCCCGTGTTGGGCGCCAGGCTGCACAGCAGCGACCCGGCGCTGAAGCCGAACAGGCCGATGATGAACAGCCGCCTGCGTCCCAGCCGGTCCGCCATCGACCCGGCGAGCAGCAGCAGGCTCGCGATCACCAGCAGGTAGGCGTCGGCGACCCACTGCAGCCCGGCCATGCTGGCGTGCAGGTCCTTCTGGAGGGTGGGCAGCGCGACGTTCAGGATCGTCGAATCCAGGTACGTCATGAAGAGGCTGGAACTGCAGATCAGCAGCACCACGAGCCTGCGCCGCCGCCCGGCCGGCCCCTCGGGGATTTCGACGTCGCGCGCGATGCCGGGCGACGAGACGCTCATGAAGCGGCGACCGGGATCTTCTCCTGCTCGCCCGCGATCAGCGACGCCGCG
Source organism: uncultured Actinomycetota bacterium (assembly GCA_963771985.1). Classification (GTDB taxonomy): domain Bacteria; phylum Actinomycetota; class Actinomycetes; order Streptosporangiales; family Streptosporangiaceae; genus Trebonia. The sequence continues at coordinate 850,195 of CAVYVO010000003.1, forward strand.
CGCGCCGCGCTGGCCTTCCCGGCCCGGCCCGTGGTGGCCAGCGCCAGGGCGAACACCACGGCGCCCAGCCCGGCGACGATCCACCAGCCGGGCCTGGTGGCCGCCGCGAACCCGGCCGCGAGCGGCCCGTGCAGGTTAGCGGCCAGCACCGAGCCCACGATCGCCACGCCGAGGCAGGAGCCGACCTGCCGCCCGGTCGAGGCGATCCCGGACGCGACGCCCGCCTGCGACCGCGGCATGCCGGATACCGCGTTGTTCGTGATCGGGGCGTTCAGCCAGCCCTGCCCGAGACCGAACACCACGCAGCAGACCAGCACATACCACACCGGCGAGGCGGCGGTGAGGAACGTGAGCAGCACCCCGCCGACGGCGATCCCCGCCCCGGAGATCAGCAGCGGGAGCCTGGCGCCGCGCCGCGCGATCATCCGCCCGGCCAGCGGCGCGGAACAGGCCATGACGATCGCCATCGGCAGCAGGAACAGCCCCGCCACCAGCGGCCGGTAACCGCGCACGTCCTGCAGGTACAGCGTGATCAGGAACAGGAACCCGGCGAACGCGGCCAGCCCGGTCACCGCCGTCAGCGCCGCTCCCGAGAACGGCAGGCTGCGGAAGAACCGCAGGTCGACGACTGGTTCGGCACGCCGCGGCTCGTAGCCGGTGAAGATCGCGAACGCCGCCGCGGCCGCCGCGAAGCAGGCCAGGATCCGGGCGGAGCCCCACCCGTAGGCGGGTCCCTCGATGATCCCGTAGCTGACTGCCACCAGGGTGATCATGATGAGAATTTGTCCGAACGGATCGGGGCGCCTGTACTTCCCGGCACGGGACTCCGGTACGAATAGGGCCGTCAGGATGATCGCCGCCACGCCGACGGGGATGTTGACCCAGAACACGCCGCGCCAGCCGACCGAGTCGACGAGCGCTCCCCCCAGGATAGGCCCGAGCGCCATCGACAGGCCGAACACGCTCCCCCACATCCCGATCGCCCGTGCCCGTTCGCCAGGGTCGGTGAACGTGTTGGTGACGATCGCCATCGCGACCGGGTTGAGCATCGACCCGCCGACGGCCTGCAGGGCGCGGAACGCGATCAGCCAGCCCAGCCCGGGCGCGAGGCTGCAGGCAAGCGAGCCGACGGTGAAGATGGCCAGCCCGATCTGGAAGACCCGGCGGCGGCCCACCCGGTCCGCCGTCGATCCCGACAGCATCAGCAGGCTCGCGATCACCAGCAGGTAGGCGTCGATCGTCCACTGCAGCCCGGAGACCGACGCGTGAAAGTCCCGGCCGATGGACGGCACGGCCACGTTGATGATCGTGATATCCAGCCCGACGATGAACAGGCTCAGGCAGCAGATAGCCAGCACCAGGTACCGGCGCTGGCGGCTCAGCTCTGGCAGCGCGACCCCCTCGGCCAGGCCCCACCGGGGCATACGCGGTTATTTCGGTTACTGCAACTAACCTTAGCCGCGCACTATGCCCGCCGCGGTGACGTCTGCCGACGGCTCAGGCTGACTTGAGGAGCTGCGAGACGCGCTGTGCCGACACCTTGAGGATCGCGGCGATGTCGCGGCCCGACAGCCCGGCGTCCCGCAGGTCACGCGCTACTTTGCGGGACCGGGCGGCGGCTTCCCTGGTGGCCCTGTCAGCGGCCGCGACCGCCTCCCGCGCGGCCCGCGCTTCCTCGTCGAGGCCGCCGCCTACTTCCGCGGCGATGACGACCACGGACTCCCTCACGTCCGCGCCTGTGAGCGACTCGACGTAATCCCGGACCATGGTCTCGGCCTCCCCGAGGCTCCGCGACTGGGTGACGCCGACGCCCTCGATGTGCAGCTCCCACCCGCGCTTCCAGCGCCTGGCCGTGACGTTGTACGTAGTCATTTCAGCCACCCTTGCGCTAGTAGCGCCCGCTCGACAAGGCGATAGCGGGCCTCCTTGGCCGTCAGCATACTCCATCCGGGATAGATGAAAAAATTAATCCCGGATAGACCAGGTGTGTCGTCCGGGGGATGGGCCGCGGCTGTTATCAACTTTGGGCGTGTCGCGGCGGCTCTCCCGGCAGACTTATGCCCGGATTGCATCTTTTGTGACACTATGCCCGCTCCTGATGCCCGGCGGCGCCGCCTGCCGCATGAGGTCTGTGGCTCCCTGGCCTCACAAGATGAGGCCTGTGGGCCACAGGCCTGAAACCCTGCCGCCGCGGCCTGGGCGTGCCAGGCACACGCAGCGCACCAGTCACGGCAGGTCAAACCCATTGGCGGCTGCCGTGCTAGGGGGTGTGCAACGGGCCGCCCAGCGGGATGTCGAGGAACAGGTCCGCTCGCGAGACGCAGTGCTTGTCGTCGCCGATGGTGACCTTCCAGGCACCTTTCCTCAGCTCACGGATGGCCTTGTCAACGTGGGCCCGCAGTTCGTCCAGGCACGTGCCAGGCTCCTGCTTCCAGATGGCCGCCGCCAGCAGCATGCAGGCGGCATACGGGTCGCGCTGCGGCTCAGCGATGTGCTCCCACCCGTGTCCGCTGTCCACCAAGATCCTGAACACACGGAAGGAAGTGTCCAGCCGGAGCCGCCCGTCCCGGACGGTAATGCCATCGTCGTCACGGTACATGGTGCCATACTGCCAGGTCAGTCATGTATTGTCGACCACTGTCGGCAGCCAACCACCACCATCCCGTAACATTTCCCCTCCCCTGAGGCTGTCGGGCGACTCTTCCCGTGATCCCGTCAAGCGGGTTCCGGTAAGTCGATTATGCCGGGATAATCATTGTCTCTATGCGTTTCGGCCACTTTATGGCGTTTTATGTAAGATAATGTTTTCCATGGGGCGTAAGTTCAGGGACGGGAGCGGGCCGGACCAGATGATGCTGATGCCGGCGGACCCGCGGGAGTGGCTGCCGGACGGCCACCTGGCGTGGAAGGTGCTGGACCTGGCCGGGGAGATGGACCTGTCGCGGTTCGGTGCGCGGTACCGGCCCGACGGGCAGGGCGGGCGGCCGTATCACCCGCAGATGATGGCGACGCTGCTGCTGTACTGCTACTGCCGGGGCCGGAAATCGTCGCGGGAGATCGAGATGGCCACGTTCGACGACGTGGGCGCGCGGGTCATCTGCGGGGGCCTGCACCCCGATCATTCCACGGTCGCGGAGTTCGTCCGCCGGAACACGGGCGCGGTGCTGGCGCTGCTGCCGGAGTCGGTGAAGGCCTGCGCCCGGGAGGGGCTGGTGTCCCTGGAGCTGGTCGCCGGGGACGGCACGAAGCTGAAGGCGAACGCCGCGATGGCCGCCAACCTCACCGGAGAGCAGCTGGACGCCCAGATCAGCGAGCTGGGAGCCTGGATCGACGCGGAGTTCCGCCGCTGGGTCCAGGACATGCTGGACGGCGAGGGCACGGCCCCGGCCGGCGCGGGCGCCGCTTCCCGCGACGGCGGCGACGGTCCCGGTGACGGCGGCGGGAAGGGGAAATGGAAGAAGAAGCCGGGCCGGGCCGCGCAGATGCTGGAGCGCCGCCTGGCCGCCCGCGCCGCGCTGGACGCCCTGCAGGACAAAGACCAGGGGAAACTCGACGCCCGGATCGCGGAGCTGGCCGCCCGGATCGAAAGGAAGGAAGCCGCCGTCCGCAAATGGGAGACCGCGGCCGCCGGCCGGCTCGAGGCCCGCGCCCGCAAGACCGCCGCCGGGCAGCGCATCGGCGGCGCCCGCCCCATCGCCTCCATCGGCGAGGACCGCGATGTCAAGCGCGCCCGGCAGGCCCTGGACAAGACCCTTGCGGACTACGAGGCCGCCTGCCGGGAAGCCGCCGCCCCCGCCGCAGACCCGACGGCCAAGGTCAACCCCACCGACCCGTCCAGCCTCGTCATGCCGCTGAAGAAAGGCGGCTTCGGCCAGCTGTTCAACGTCCAGGCCCTGGCCACCGCCAGAACCCAGGTCATCCTCGCCATCATGCGCCATCCCAGCCCCGCCGACGTCCAGGCCCTGCTGCCCCTGCTGGAGGAAGCCCGCCGGGTCCTGCTCGCCGCCGGCATCACGGACGAGATCATCAGCGCCCTGTCCGGCGCCGGGTACGCCAGCGACGCCAACTTCACCGCCGGCATCCCCGAAAAGCTCTACGTCGCCGTCACCCGCGAGGCCCGCCAGACCGGGCGCTCCCAGGACGGCCGCGCACCCCAGGCCATGCTCCCCAGCTGGGAAGAAATGACCGAACGCCTCCAGGCCGGCGAAGGCAGGGAACTCTACCGGCAGCGCGCCGCCACCATCGAGCCCGTCTTCGCCCAGCTCACCGCCCGCCTCGGCCGCGCCCTGCACTACCGCGGCAGCGCAGCCGACGCCGAACTCGCCCTCTGGGCCGCCAGCCACAACATCCTCAAGGCCATCACCGCCCGCGGCAAGCGCCCCGCCCGCCCGGCCCGCACCGCAACGGCACGAGTCCCCGCCCCCGCCGTCTGACCCCGCCGCAAGAACCCGCCGCCCTATCCACAGCCCGGCCGCCAGAACTAACCCGCAGACAGCCAGGCCGCCACCATGCACGAAAACCCGGCACCAGCCCCGCTGCCACGCCAACCCCGCGGAAACACCCCCAGAAAACGGCCGCCACCCGCACCCGCTCATCGTCAAGCCGAAGCTGCCCGCCCATCACATGCCAACTTGCCCGCCGGCCCGGGCGTTCTCGTGACGGCGGGCCGGCCTTCGTGTCTACACGGCCTGACCAGCGGAAACTGCCCCTGATGGTAGCGGAACCCGCTCCTGGTTTTAATGGCCGCTAAGAACCTGGCTGTTGCAACGTTTCTCCAGCTCAGCGGGCGATTCCGTCGCCGAGGGAGCGTAACTTCGGGTTAAGGCAACCCGTCCAGAGTCACCCGACAGCCTCCCCTGGACCGGACATTCGCGCCGACCAACCGACTGCGGGCCGGGGGCACCGACAACGTTGTCACCGCCGTGCGCGAGGCCGGAGTGCGCCGGCTGGTCGCGCAGAGCTTCGCGCCGTGCCGTTATGCCCGCTCGGGCGGACCGGTCAAGACCCAATGCCGCTTGGCAACGGTTGATCTTGGTCGGTCGCCGACTCCCTCTGTTGGTAAGCCTGCGCTGCGCAAATCGGAACATTAAAGGCATAACGGGCTAGTATGCTACAGAGTGTAACCGCTTCGCGCGCCCCGCCGCGGACTCCCGGCGCGGCCGGCCATGATGGCGAAGAGTTTTCGTCGTTATAGAATGATTTACTTACGTCGAGAAAAATGTTTTCGGGATCATTGCGCTAGCTTCGCAATCGGCAGTCACGGACGGTTATAGTGGCGGCGGACACGTCCCAGGGAGCGCCCCCGGAAGCCATGATCAACCTAGGCTAAGCGGCATTGGGTCAAGACCGAGGAAGACCCGGTCGACACCGATCCGCCGGCGTCGGACGTTCGCCGCCATGAGCCATCTCGAGCAGGCGGCCACCGGAGCCGGCGGTGAGACGGGCATCAGCAAAAGGACTGAGATTCGATTGCATCTGTGGGGACGAGGGCGACAAGGCGTGCACCGAATCGCACGAGTTCCTCGAGAGGTTGTCAGGTTTTCTGTGTAAGCCGGGGCAGCCGTCGTCCTTGTTACTTTTACCGCGTGCGGCTGGGGCCGACCTTTAGCGGGAAGCCGGAATTGACGGCCGCGACGCGCTAGAATTATTGATCTCGGAGAAGGCCTGCGTAATCTAAGGACTCGAGTGGCAGGTAACGAGCACTACACGGTGCCATCTGCCGAATCTGAGCAAGCCGGGGGGAACGTCGAGTTGCCTGCCGGCATTCATGGGTTCGGGAATGTCTTGCTCTGGATGCTGGCGACCCGTGCAGAAGCTCTTGTGGATAGCGTTTATGCGGAAAGTCTTGCATGCCCGGCGAGTGATTACCGAATGTTTGACGGGCACCATCTGCCCACGGCCTCGCTCATCGCCTGGCTGGTCTTCGCCGGAGAGCTTGGCGCTGATCCGCACCTGTTCAAAAGCGCGTGGCTGCGGGAACTCGCGACGATGTGCGCCCTGACCGACGACGGACTGGGTGACACGTATGCCCGGCGCTGATGCGCCGCCGGCCCTGGTACTGGTCGGCCGTGATAGCGAGATGACGCTGCTGACCGGGCTCATCAAGGAGGTGGCCCAGGGGCGCGGCGGTTCGGTGCTCATCGAGGGCGAGCCGGGCATCGGAAAGTCCGTGCTGGTGCGCGCGGCGGTAGCTGCGGCGCCGGATGCCCGCTGCCAGGTGTCCTGGGGTGCCGGTGACGAACTGAGCCAGGCGCAGCCGCTGCTGCCATTCCTTGACGGGCTGCGGGTACGCGAGCCTTCAGCGAACCCCCGGCGGACCGCGATCGATGCGCTTTTGCACGATCAGGCCGGCGCTGGCCGCGGAACGGGCACGCCGGCGGTGCTGGCAGAGCAGCTGCTCGCGCTCGTCACCGAGCAGTGCGCCGTGCGGCCTGCCATCCTGGTCATCGACGACCTGCAGTGGGCCGACCAGTCCAGCGTCGCCTTGTGGGGACGGCTGGCGAGATCAGCCAGGCAGATGCCGCTGCTGCTGGTCGGCATGATGCGCCCGGCGCCGCAGCGGGAAGACCTGCTGGCCCTGCGGCGAGCGGCGGGCGACGCCGGCCGGCTCCAGCTCACCGGGCTCAGCGAGGCGGCGACCGCCGATCTCATCGCGGGCCTGGCCGGCGGCAGGCCTGACGGCGGCCTGCGGCGGCTCGCAGACGGCGCGGCAGGCAACCCGCTCTACATCACCGAGCTTGTCACCGCGCTCGCCCGCGGCGCCCGGCTCAACATCACCGATGCGGGCGCGGCCGAACTGAAAGACGGTTCCGCGGCAGGCTCCCTGGCGGCGGCCATCGCGGGGGCCATCGCGGATCGCCTTGACTTCGTCAGCGGGCCGGTGCGCGATGTCCTGCGGGCCGCAGCCATGCTCGGCACGGATTTCGCGGTCCCGGATCTGGCGGTGGTGCTGGGCCGCAGCGTCGCTGACCTGATCCCGTCGGTTGACGACGCCTGTGCCGTCGGCGTCCTGGCCGAGTCCGGCAGCGGCCTCAGGTTCCGGCATCCGCTGATCCGCGCGGCACTGTACGACGAGATGCCCGCGGCGGTGCGCGGCGTCTGGCACCGTGACGCGGGGCGCGCCCTCGCAGCGGCCGGCGCGCCGGCGGACCGGGTTGCCCGCCAGCTGCTAGGCGCGCTCGGCGAGGCTGGCGGCGCGGCCGAGCCGATGAGCGACGAGTGGATGCTGGACTGGCTGGGTCGCACCGCGGAGTCGCTGGTCGGACAGGCGCCCGCGGTCGCGGCACAGCTACTTGCCCGGGCAGTGGCCAGTTCTCCGGCTGGCTCGGCCAGGCACGGCTGGCTCGCCAGCCGGCTCGCCGACGCGCTCTATCGCACCGGCGACGTGGCGGCGGCCGAGCAGGTCGCGATCCGCGCGCTTGAGCATGCCGCCGACCCCGATCTCCTCGTGAACCTGCACTGGACGCTGGCGCAGTGCCGCATGCTGGGAGGCTTGTTCGCGGAGTCCCTCAAGACACTGGAGCAGGCGCTGGCCGCTCCCGGGCTGTCGGCCAGGCACCTGGCCAGGCTGCTCGTGATGGCCGCCAGGACGCATGGCCTCGCCGGCGCGTTTGAGCAGGCCGGCCAGGTCGCCGCTACCGCACTCGAAGCGGCGGCCCAGGCGCGCGATAACTGGGCAACAAGCTGGGCACTGCACGTGCTGGCGCTCGTGACCGCGGCACAGGGGCACATGACCGACGCGCTGTCGATGTTCGACCGGGCGCTATCGGTGACCCAGGCCGATCCGGCGCTGACCGATTTGCGGCTGTTGCTGCAGATCAACAAGGCCAGCATCCTGGGCAGGCTCGGCCACTATGAGGAGGCCCTGGCCACAGCCGGGCAGGCACGGCACCTCGCGGACCAGGCCGGCACGGAGATCCGGCTCGCTCAGGCGTACTGCGCCGTAGGCCAGTTGCTGTTCGAAACGGGACAGTGGGACGACGCCCTGGCCGAGGTGGAAATCCTGCCGGAGAACCTGAAGGAACCCGATACGGCCTGCAACGATCTCGGCATCGCCGCCGTCATCAGCTTCCATCGCGGGGACATCGACGCGGCGCGCCGGCACCTTGCCGCCGCCTCCCCGCACGCCAGGCAGATCGGGCACCGCCTTATCGGCCCGCTGGTACTCGCCCGCAGCCTGGACCGCGAGCATGACGGCGAACCACGGGCGGCGCTTGCCGTACTGACAGGCGCGTTCGGGGCCAATGCGGGAGAACTCGAGGAGATCGAAGACCTGCTTGCCGACGCCGTCCGCCTCGCCACCGAGATCGCGGACTTGAGCACGGCGGACGCCATCGCGGGCCACGCCGCCGCGCTCGCCGCCGGATCCGCGATCCCGCACCGCCTGGCGACCGCGCTCTACTGCCGCGGCCTGCTCGACCACGACGCCACCCGGCTGCTCGCGGCCGCGGAGCGTTACAACGACGCCAGCAGGCCGCTGATGAACGCCAAGGCGCTGGAGGCGGCCGCCGCCGAATTCGTCCGCGCTGACGATCGCGGTCAGGCGCGGGCCGCCTTCGCCCGCGCCGTCGATGTGTACACCGCACTGGGCGCCGCCGCCGACGTCGCCCGCCTGCAGGCCGTGTTCCGCGCCCACGGCATCCGCCGCGCGCCGAACTCCAGCAGCCGGCGGGCACACAGCGGGTGGGACAGCCTCACGCCGACCGAGATCAAGGTCGCGGCGTTCATAGAGGAGGGGCTATCGAACCCCGAGATCGCCGCCAGGCAGCTGCTCTCCCGGCGGACTGTCGCGACCCATGTCTCCCACATCCTGAAGAAACTGGGCGTCAATTCGCGCACCGATATTGCCCGCGAGTCAGCCTTGCGCGCTGTCACATCGAGATGATCACGGCGAACCCAGCGATCGCGAGCCCGGTGCGGCGCTAGGGCGGAAACCACCGTCCGTTCCGGATAATACCGGGACATCGGCGACGCGGACCGGCCAGCTGCGCGCGGGCCAGTACCAGCGGACCGGGATCCCGGTCAAGTTCAGGGGCGGTGCCGCCGGGAAGACTGCGGACGTCACGGTCACCTGCGAGGTCTCCCGGGTGACGGTCGCCGCCATCGCCGCCGGCAAGTTCTAAGTCAGCGCCCCGGGGCCAGCATTACGCGAATTGGAATATTAGGGATATTTCGGGCGGAATATTACAGAGTGTGACTGTTTTTGCATGCCTGTCACGACCCTCCGGCACAGCGGACCATGATCGTGAATACTTTTTAGTGTCATAGAATGAATTATTTACTTAGTAAAAATATTTTCGGGATCGTGGTTTTAGCTGGGCAATCGATGGTCACGAGCGGTTACGGTGGGGGTGCGCGCGGGCTGGGCGCACAGCTAAGCGGCATCGCGGTGTGCGTGCCCCTACCATGTGCATGTGCGATCGCACACTCCGCTGCCGTGTGAAGGGATGACCTGGTGAAGACCGACAACAGCCCAGCCCGGGGGATGCGGGACCTGCTGCCCGCCGATACCGCCACCCGGGATCATGTGCTGGCGGCCATCACCAGCGTGTACCGCGGCTACGGCTACCAGCGGATAGAGACCCCCGCCCTGGAGAACATCGGCCGGCTGCAGAGCGGCCAGGGAGCCGACAACGAGAAGCTCATCTTCCAGGTCCTCAAGCGCGGCCTGCCTGATGAGATCGAGCCCGGCACCCACGTCCGCGATCTCGTCGATCTCGGGCTTCGCTACGACCTGACGGTGCCGCTGACCCGGTTCTACGGTGCCAACCACGCACGGCTTCCTGTCCCGTTCCGGTCCCTGCAGGTCGGTCCGGTGTGGCGGGCAGAACGCCCGCAGAAAGGCCGCTACCGCCAGTTCTACCAGTGCGACATCGACATTATCGGCGAGCCGGCCATCCTCGCCGAGGCCGAGCTCATCGAGGCGACCACCCAGGCCCTGGCCGCGGTCGGCCTGGATGAGGTGACGGTCCGGCTGTCCGACCGCAGGTTCCTGTCCGCCCTGGCCGCCGCCAGCCGGATTCCCGGGGACGCGCACGACGCCTTCTTCATCACCCTCGACAAGCTGGACAAGATCGGGTGGGACGGCGTGCGGGCCGAGCTCGACGGCACCGGCCTTCCGCCCGCCGCCGTAAGCGCCGCCCTCGACATGATCGCCAGGCTTCAGGAGGTGCCCGCGGGCAAGCTCGCCGACGCGCTCGCCGATACGGTCCCCGGGCTGCCCGGTGACGTCACCGCGGATCTGGCCGCCACCGCCGAGTGCCTCGAGCGGCTCGCCGGCCGCCGGCCGCTGCGCTGGCAGTTCGACCCCACGCTGGTCCGCGGCATGGGCTACTACACCGGCCAGGTCTTCGAGGTCACCATGCCTGGCGTCTCCAGTTCCCTGGCCGGCGGCGGCCGCTACGACAAGCTCATCGGCCGCTGGCTCGGCCGCGACATCCCCGCCTGCGGGTTCTCCATCGGCTTCGAGCGCATCGTCGACCTGCTCGGCGCCCAGGCCCCCCGCACCGCCGTCGCCGTCCTGACCGAGCCCGACGTCTCCGCCGCCGACGCCCTGGAGACCGCCCGCGACCTGCGCGGGGACGGCCGGGTCGTCGAAGTGATCCGGCGCAGCGGGAAGCTCGCCGCCCAGCTCAGCCGCCTCGAGGCGGCCGGGTTCACCGAACTCGTCCACCTGCGCCGTGAGAACGGGGAAACGATCCCCGGCCAGCGCCGCGCGCTCGGCGCCGCGCACGCGAAGGAAGGGGACACGTGATCCGCCGCGGCCGGCGGCCCACCCGCGGCGGGTGAGGCATGCCCGCGGCGCGAAGGCGATGCTGGATCAGTGACCACGCAAGCCATCGAGATCCCCGGCTATGTAGCGGGTACCTGGGACATCGACCCCGTTCACTCACATATCGGTTTCGTGGCGCGGCACATGATGCTCAGCAAGGTCCGCGGCCGGTTCGACACGTTCGAGGGGCAGATCGTCACGGCGGAAGACCCGTTCGCGTCGTCCGTCACCGTGACCGTCGACATGAACTCCGTGAACACTGGCAATGAGGTCCGCGATAACGACCTGCGCTCGGGGAACTTCTTCGACGCCGCTGATTATCCGGCCATGACCTACCGGTCCACTGGCATCCGGCGCGCCGGGGCGGACCTGGTCCTTGACGGGGAACTGACCGTCCGCGGCGTGACCAACCCGGTCTCACTGCGGTTCGAGGTCAACGGGTTCGCCAGGGATCCTGAGGGCGTTATGAGGGCCTCGTTCTCAGCCGCGGGCGAGATCAACCGCATCGACTTCGGCGTTTGCACGAACCCGCCGATCGTGGGCCTGGCCAGCGAGAAGGTCCATCTCGACATCGAGGCCGGGCTGGTGCTCCGCGGTCAGTAGCCGCGAAGGGCCGGGCCTTCCCCCGCGTTCTGGGCCGGTCACGGCCCGGCGAGGGTGACGACGCGCGCGGCGGCGCCTTGCTGCGCGGCGCCGGTCACCGTGCCGCCCGCGGCGGACAGGGCGGTGATCTGCCCGGCGCCGCTGGCCGGGACGGCCGCCGACCAGCTGAGGCCGTCCGGCGATCGCCAGATGACGGTGCGTGCGGGGGGCGCCTGGCCGGCCGCGACGAACCCGGAGCCGGCGGCGGTCAGCGCGGTGACCGCGCCGAGCCCGCCGGGGGCTTCGAGGACTACCTGGCGCCAGTGCTGGCCGCCGTCAGCGGAGACCAGGATGATCGGAATGTCGCCGGCTCCGGTGACCGCGTAGCCCGCGGCGACGGCGCGGCCGCCGGCGACCGTGACCATGCGGAGCGCCGCGGCGGAGGCGCCGTCCGGCATCGTCATGTCGTGCACCGCCCAGTTCCGCCCGTCCGCCGAGGTCCAGATGGCGTGTCCGGTCCCGTGCGTCCCCACCGCCACGAAACCGGAGGAGGTGGCGGTGACGGCGTACACCGTGCTCGGCTTCAGCCTGCCGTCCAGGCCGCCGTTGCTGCCCTGCACCCAGGTTCTCAGGTCGGCGGACCACCACATGGCGGCGAACGTCCGGGTCCCCCTGACCCGCTTGCCGACGATCACGTAGCCGTCCGGGCCGGCCGTCACTCCCGTGACGTAACTGCCCGGCCCGGCGAACGTGGCCAGGCCGGCGAGCGGCCGCCATGCCAGGCCGTCGGCGGAGGTCATGACGACCGGTTGCCTGACGGCGCCGGATATGACGTCACCGACCGCGATCCAGCCCGCCGCGCCGTGCGCCACGCTGGTCAGGTTCTCGGTGCCCGGCCCGCGGGAGACGGCGGGCGACGCGGCGGATACCAGCGTCCAGGCGCCGTCAGTGCCGCGCCGCCAGATCGCCGGGTGGCCGTCGGCGCTGCCCACGGCCTGCTGCGTGCCGCCGTCCGACGCGATCGAACTGACCGTCACGGCGCCCCGCTGCCCCGGGTATCCGGAGAAGATGCCCGCGCTGTCCTGATTCGCGCGGTCAGCGGCGACTTCGGGCTTCCCCATGAGCGTTATCACCGCTGCCCCGGTACCTACGGCGACGATGACAGCGATCGGCACGCCGATGCGGACCGCCCGCCACACCCGGCGGCGGCGGCCCGCCGCCCGCGGCCGGGCCGTGGCCTGGCCGGCGAGGCGGCCGGCGCCGCGGCCCGGCCGGCCGGGCGTGTCCGCGGCAGCGGCGGGGCCGACCAGCGAATGGGAGGTCACGGTGGGCACCCGGGAAGCAGGGACGGGCGGCATCCCGCCCGAGGCCGCTTCCGGCGGGGGAACCTCGGATGGCGGCGGGATGGAAGGCTGCCGCCGGGTCGGCGCGACGCCGGCCCCGCTGGGGCGGTAGGGCATCAGGCCGAGCGCGTCCCTGAGCGCGTCGTCGAAGTCCCCGCAGGACACGTACCGCTGGTCCGGGGCCTTGGCCATCGCCTTGGACATGACTTTATCGACGGCGCCCGGCAGGTCCGGGCGCCGTGCCGTCACAGATGGCGGCGGGGCGTACACGTGAGCCGCCATTACCGCCAGGAACTGGTCCCGCTCGAACGGCAGGACCCCCGTCAGCAGCCGGTACGCGACGCACGCCAGCGCGTACTGATCGGCGCGCCCGTCCACGGCCTTGGCGTCGACCTGCTCGGGCGCCGCGTAATCCGCGGTGCCGACGAAGGCCGCCCCGGTCAGGCTTACCGAGGAGACCACGGCCTTCGCTATCCCGAAGTCCGACAGGTACACATGGTCGGGCCGCCCCGCCCGGGCGTCCACCAGGATGTTCGCCGGCTTGACGTCCCGGTGCACCAGCCCCGCGGCGTGCGCGGCATCCAGTGCCGAGGCGACCGGGGAGATGAACTCAGCGGCCCGCGCCGGCGACAGCGCACCTTCCCGCTCCAGCACCCCGCGCAGGTCTCCGCCGTGCACGAAGCGCATCGCCATGAACAAGATTCCATCGGCTTCGTCGGCCTCATACACCGGGATGATGTGCGGGTCGTCCACCCGCGCCGCCGCGCGCGACTCGGCGATGAACCGCTGCCTGAAGGCCGGGTCCGAGCCCCGCTCCGGATCCAGGATCTTCAGCGCCACCAGACGGTCCAGGCGCACGTCGCGCGCCCGGAACACCACCGCGGACCCGCCCGCCCCGGCCAGCGCCTCCAGCCGGTACCCCGCCACCAGCGAGCCCGGCCGGAACCTGGCAAGAAACGCCGGGAACTCCTCGGTCACCGCACCTCCGCCCCGAACTCAGCCGCTCCCCAGAGCGTCCGTGATGCCAACAGGCTACGCGGCCCCGCCTCCCCCAGGCTGATTGCGCGATCGACCCACTCTAGCCTGGTCGATTGCGCAATCGGCCTGTCAGCGGGCGCGGAAAGTCTTCACGATCATGGCCGCCTCGTGCCCGCGGTGAGTCAGACGACGGTGACCAGGCCTTTCAGCAGCGGGCGGAAGTGCCCGAAGCCGGGCACCGGGGCCGCCGGGTCCTTGGCCTGGTCGTCCCAGCGCCGCACCCGCACCGCGTGCGACGCGTACGGCGACGCCTCGAACTCCCGGGCCTCCGCCTGGCTCATCGGGCCGCCCTGCACCGACAGCGTGTAGACCGACGCCGGGGACAGCATCGCGGCATACGACGGCTCGACGGCGCACAGGTAGCGTTTCGCCGCGACGTGCAGCCGCACCGGCTCGGTCACCGCCGGCGGGAACCACCGCGACAGCCACGCCGCGCCGCGGGCGCCGTGCCGGTTGTCGCTGCCCGCCATCAGGTCCCGGCCGCTGAGCCCGGCGACCGTCACATCGGCGCCGCGCAGGTGTCCCACGTCGTGCAGCAGGGCGGCCGCGACCAGCTCGGGCGGCGCCCCGGCGGCCTCGGCGAGGGCGCCCGCCTGCAGCAGGTGCGCCGCGACCGTGACCGGCTCCCCCAGGTAGTCGCGCGCCCCCTCGGATCCGAACAGGCCGGCGATTTCCTCAACCGCTGCGGTGATCACGACGCGATCGTACGCGCCGACGGTGAACGGGGACCGTGCCCGCCGCGACCAGGAGCAGGCCGAGGAGGATGCCGCCGAGCGGACCGGTCTGCCGCAAGGTGGTGATGGAAGCGGCGTTCTGCCTGGCCACGGCGGCCAGCGAACGCTGACTGGCGGGCGTCATCGTGAGGTCCGCGTCCGCGACCACGAGGCTGCCCTGGCCGCCAGGTCCGTGCAGGACAGAGAGGATCCGTTCTTCCGTGTCGACGGGGACGCCGGTCCGCGGGTCGACCCAGAACGTGTTGCTGGCCTGGAACGAGCGGTCGGCCACGACGTTGCGGGAGGTGCCGGGCAGGCCGAGCAGCGACGTCGGCACGCCGGGCAGCTGCTGGACCACGGTGGCCGGGATGCGCTGCGTGAACCGGTAGGTGAGCAGGCCCTGCACGCGCGCGGTGCCGCTGTAGGCGGCGGGCCAGGCCCGTTCGGTGTTGGTGTCATAGACCTGGTACGTGGTCTTCTGGGTGCCGATCGGCCAGAACACCACCCCGATGCCGTCCTGGCGGACCCGGGTGTCGTCGTTGACCGACGCGCCGCAGCAGTTGCTGAGCTCCCCGGTGCGCCGGTTGAACGCGCTGCGCTGGAACGTGGCGATCAGCTGCACGTTGCGCTTGAGGTCCTCCAGGACCGTGAACTGGTCCCACACCGCGATCGTGCCGGTACTGGCGGCGGGGTCGCCGCGGATGGTGTCGTTGTACGTGAGCGCGACGTCGTGCCGGGTGGTCAGCGCGCTCTCGTCGAAGTAGGAGGCGTGCGGGTCGGTCAGGGTCACCGTGATGTAGAAGCCGGCCGGAGCGGCGATCAGCCGGGGAGCGGCGTAAAACCGCAGCAGAAGACCGAAGACCGCCAGGAACGCCCCCAGCCCGGCCAGGACCGGCCGGATCCTGCCGCCGACGGCCGCCGCGTCACGGCGCCTCCAGGCGCGCAGACCGCGGCGCCTCCTGATGACCGTGTCCGGCACCGCCTGGGGCACCGTGGGCGCTTTTTCGGGTGAGGCCATGGGTTCCTCCGCAGCATCTGGCCTGGATCACGCCGCATCCTCGCCGGAGCCGTCGTCGCTCAGCAGGCTGGACACCGGCACCTGAAGGGTGGCGACCGCGCCGCCGCCGGCGGCGCAGCGCAGCAGGTTCCGGTGCCGCTCGTCGGTCACCGTCTCACCCTGGTCGGCCAGCATGACCGGTATGCCGTCACGGACCTGGTAGCTGCGGCGCAGCCGCGGGTTGTACAGGACGTCGTACTCGGCCAGGTACAGCAGCGCCTGCTTGTCGATGGGGCAGGCCAGCAGGTTCAGCAACAGCGGGTCCAGGTTCATCAGGTTCGCGGCGCCGGGGTCCCGGCCGTGGGGCCGGGCAGGAAGCGCCGCTCCTCCTTTCCGTGGTCGTGCGCCGCCAGCGCGAGGGCCGCGCTGGCGGCGGCGTCATGGGCAGCGGCGCGTGCGGCGCGCCGTTCGCTGATGACGGTCAGGATGACCGGCACGGCCACGGCGGCGACTCCGCCGCCCAGCCGCATGGCCAGCTGGACCGGACTGGCCGGCAGCCGCTCGTGGAACAGCCACGAACCGATGACGACCAGATACCCGGTGCTGATGACCAGGGAGATCGGCATGACGATGGAGGCCGGGCTGCGCTGGAGCGCTACCTGGAACAGGCACATGCCGATCGCCGAGGACACGAGCATCACATACAGGTAAGGCGACGCGACAGCCGCGGCGAGCAGCGCGCCCCGGGAGTGCGGCGCCGCGAATATCGCGGCCGACAGCGCCTTGAGCGCGACCCCGGCGAACCCGTACACCAGCCCGGCGCAGCAGCCGTAGCTCACCCCGGTGAGCCGGCGCTGGCGGCCAGCCGCCCGGCGGGTCCGGTAGTAGATGATCGGGACCGCGAGGCCGGCGGGGACGGCGGCCGCCGCGATGGCGGCTCCGGCGGCGCGGGTGCCCGCTGCCGCGCCTGGTCCGTGGCCGCTGGACAGGCTGAGCAGCACCGCCGCGACGGCGATGGCCCCGATGCACGTGAGCTCGGCGCGGCCGAGCCGTTCGTGCAGCATCAGCCGCGCGAACAGGATCGTCACCACCACCCCGGAAGCCTGCAGGGGCTGCGCGACCGTCAGCGGTTCCAGCGAGAGCACCAGGAGCTGCAGTACCAGGCCGCAGCAGATCAGCAGGAAGCCCGCTAGCCAGGCCGGAGCGGTGAACAGGGTGCGCGCCAGCCGCCGCAGCTGATGCGCCTCGATCGCCGGCAGGCGGTCGAGAGCCCGCTTTTCCAGGATGAAGCCGAGGTTGTAGATGATCGTGGCCGCGATGGCGAGGACGATCCCGGGATGGGCGATCATGCCGGCCTCCCGGCCAGTTCGGCGAGCGCCTGGCAGTACAGCGTGGTGAAGTCCGCGGCGGCGTCCCGGTCCAGGAGCGCGTGCCGGTAGTGCACGCACAGGTGCAGCCGGCCCGCGGTCGTCACCGCGGCGACGCCCAGGCCCCGGGGCATCTGGGCCGGGCCGGAAAACCACACCGGTGCGGTGCCGCTGCCGTCGAAGGAGGGCGGGGCGGGGACGGCGCCCAGGTTGCTGACCAGCGCGGTATCGGTGCAGAAGGGCGAGGCGACGCGGCGGATGAAGCGCGCCGCGCCGCGCTTGACCGCCGCCGGGGCCCAGCCCGTGGCCAGCAGCCTGCTCGTCGCGTCCAGCCCGGCCGCCGGCCGCTGCTTACCGGCCCTGGTCTGGGCCGCCACGCGCGCGAGCAGGCGTGCCGGGTCGGCGTGCCCGCGGCCTCGTGCGGTGACCCGGATCAGCCGGGTCTGGTTCCCGGGGCCCGCCCAGCGGCTTTCGTGCTCCCGGTCGTTGACCGGCACGCAGACGCGGATGCGCGCGCTGGGCCGGCCATGGGCCGCGTTCCAGCGGCCTACCGCGGTGATGACGGCCGCGACCAGCACGTCGTTGACCGTCGGGTACGGCCCGCCGCCCTCGCGGGCGGGCCGCGGAACGGGCAGTGACCGGTGCACGCAGCCGTATCCGGGCCGGCTGGGCCGGGCCGGCCGCGCGGCGATCCGGGTCACGGTGCCAGGGAGGCGGGCGGCGATCCTGGCCAGCAGCGCCGCGATGATCCTGCCCGCGTCCCGGGAGCTGCCCGCGTCCCGGGAGCTGGCCGGGCGGCCGGTCTCGGGCGGACGGGGCCCGGGCGGACGGGGCCCGGGCGGACGAGGCCCGGGCGGTGGAACAGGCTCTGGACCGGAATCCGGGGCGGAGCCTGCGGCGTCGCCGGCCCGCTCCCGGTAGGCCGCGCCGACGGCGGTGAGCAGGGCGAGGCTGGAGATGCCGTCGAACGCGGCGTGGTGGGTCTGCAGGATCACGGCATCGTGCTCAGGCCCGGCCGCCAGGATCAGCCGCACCGCGCGGTCGCGCAGCGGAATCGGCCAGGCGGACAGCCGCTCCCGCAGTACGACGAGTTCGTCCCCGCTCCGCCAGCGAGCCACGGTGAGCAGCCCGGCCGGGGGGATGGGCGCGCCGGCTTCCCACCGCGGGTGACGGTGCCACGGGGACGCGGCGGCCAGCCGGCGCCGCGCGGCGGGGTCCGCGGCCAGCACGCTGGCCAGCGCCGACTCCAGGACCCCCTGGTCCAGGTGACCCCGGACCAGGGTCTCCATCTGTATCAGGCTCGGATCCGCGGCGGTCTCCAGGTAGAGGTCCAGCTCCTCGATCGGCGTGAGCGGCCAGGACGCCGGTCCGGTCCGGCTCGCCGGCTCGCTCCTCAGCGTGGTCACGCGGCATCCTCCTCCCCCGCGGCGCCGGCGGCACGCCGTCGCCATGGCCGGGGGACAGCCGGGACAAGCGCGGCGGCCAGGGCGGTCAGGGCCGCGGCCTGCGCGGGCCAGCCGAAAGGCCCGAAGCCGGGCTGGGGACCGTGGCTCAGTCCGGCGATGACGAACGCCCCCGCGACGCACATCGCGGTGAACGCCAGCCACGGCACCCATTGCCGCCGCCACCAGCCCAGCGCGATCACGGCGGGGACCGCGATCGCGGCCGGGCCGCCCGCCAGGGCCAGCACCAGCGCCACCGCCGCGGCGGCCAGCCAGTACCCGGCGAGGCGGGCGGATCCGGCCCCGGCGGCCGGCCCGCCGTGGGCCCCGGGGCCGTCGAAGGCCGCGGCGCGCAGGCGCGGGGCCGCCGCGCCGGGCGCCCTGCGGCGGCGCGACGGCCAGGCCGCGCCCGCGATGAGCGCGCAGAGAGCGAGCGCCGCCGCGCCCAGCATCCAGTGGTATCCCGTCACGGGGCTGAAGGTCATGACCACTGTGCCGCCGGCGCCGGCCGGGACCACGTAGGCCTGCTGCCAGCCGTCCAGGGTGACCGGAGTGAGCGGGTGCCCGTTCAGCGTCGCCGTCCAGCCCGGGTTGGCCGCCTGGTGGACCTCCAGGTAGGAAAGTGCGCCGGGGCCGACCGTCACGGCACGGTTCTCGGTTCCCCAGGAGGCGATCCGCAGGCCGCGCGACGCGGTCGCGGCGCCGGCGGTCGCGGCGCCGGCGGGCGCCGCGGCCGGCGAAGCGGCGACGTCGGTCAGGCTCAGGCCGGTGACGGCGAGCGGCACCCCCGTGCCCGGTGAGCTCAGCCAGTGCCAGCCCGCCGGCAGGGCCAGCGTCGCCTGCCCGGTGCACAGGTGCAGCGGGAGCGGGGTGAGGTTGATGAGATTCCGCACGGTTCCGGAGACTGACGTGGGATAGGTGCGGCCGTCCACGGTCAGCGGCGGACCCTGCCCGCAGGCCAGGCGGAACGGGGCGGCGGCGGCCGGGATGCCGGTGCTGAGGCTAGCCAGCGCCGGGATGCTCAGCGACCCGAGGCCGACGGGGAGCTGCTGGGAGCTGCCGACGAGCGGGTTGTAGGCCGTGGTCGGCATGACGCCGGGGAAGCTGATGTCCAGCTGGTCGGTCACCAGGGGCGGGAAGCTCAGGATGCCGCTCGCCGGCACCGGCACGTCGCGGACCCCGGCCGGGCTGGTGATCAGCACACGCGTCGGTTCCGCGGCGATCCCCACGGTCGCGGTCGTGAGCTGGATCTCGTCGATGGTCCGCTGCCCTTTCCACCGCAGCTGCAAGGTAGCGGACGGGCCGGCCGCGATCCAGCCGGTGCCGTCGAGCAGGTTCTGCGGCCGCAGCGCGGGCAGATCGGCGAACGTGGACGTGGCGCTGATGCGCAGCTGCGCCGATGCCGCCGAACCGAGGCGGTCGAGGAGGGCGTTGAGCGCGGCGCCGGGCACGGCGGTGACGCTGGCGGAGACACCGAAGCGCGCGGCGGCGGGCGTGGTGAACGTCCGGTTCAGGTCCGGCTCGGGCGGATTCCCGGGCAGGCCGAGCGGCTCGCCGGTGTCGCGCTGGAAGCTGAACGACGGGTCCGGTCCGGCCTGGTCCTGGGCGGGCTGCAGGTAACTGGCGACACGCACCCCGGGGATGGTGACGTCGGTGATGCCGGCGCCGGGCCCGCCCTGGGTACCGCCGCGGGCGGCGGCGATGGTGATGCGGAGCCAGCCGCTGGTGCCGGGCGGGATCCGCAACGGCTGGACGGCCGCCGTCACCCGGGTGCCGGTGACCGCGCGCCCCGCGGCGGTGGTGACGACCAGGCGGGTGGCGACCGGCCGCGGGATGTCGTCGAGCAGCCGGATGGTGGCCTGCCCGGACAGGTGCCGTGGGCTGGAGAAGTTGATCTGGATCCACTGCCCGACGGCGCTGGCCGGGCTGGCCTCGGTCCAGGCGGTGGCCGGGTTGCCGTCGAAGGCACCCGCCGGGTCACCCTGCGGTGCCTCCCAGAGCCAGGAGCCCGCCGAGGAGGCGGTGACGCTGGCCGCGCCGGTGAGCACGGCGACGGTCTGGTGGCCGGCGGTCCCGGCGGGCAGCAGCTGGCGGGGCGGCTCGCCCCCGGCGCCCTGCGGGTCATCTGGCGGGATCGTGCCGGTCGCGGTGTAGGTGTAGGAGGTGTTGTTGTCCGGCAGGCCGAAGGCGGTGTCGGCGCGGCGCAGGCCGTCGGTGACGTCTTGCCGGACGGCGGGCGGATCGGCGGCGGTGTCCTGCCCGGCGATCACGGCCGGCTGGCCGGTGCCCAGCAGGCCCTGGCCCGTCAGCTGCAGCAGCGAGGCCGGCCCGCCGTCGACGAGCGTCGTCGAGGCCGCGGGCAGCACGACCGCCGGCCCGCCAGGGCGGTCGGCCGGATTGGCGGCCTGGAAGATCTCGACCGGCCGCCACTGCTTCTCGATCGCCTCGACCTGCAGGGCGGTCCCTTGCCCGACTGGGCCCGCCGGTACCGGCGCCCCGAACGACTTGACCAGGGTGAAACCTGACGCGCGCAGCGCGGCGTGCACGACCTGGGGTGGCACGTA
Organism: uncultured Actinomycetota bacterium; assembly: GCA_963771985.1. Lineage (GTDB taxonomy): Bacteria > Actinomycetota > Actinomycetes > Streptosporangiales > Streptosporangiaceae > Trebonia. Next base: position 871,012 of record CAVYVO010000003.1, read on the forward strand.
GCCGAGCTGGGCCGGGTCGAGGTCGTTGCGCACGAGGACGTACCGGATGCCGGCCCGGGCGAGGTAGCCGGCCAGGCCAGGCGAGGCGGTGCCGGACTCGATCGCCTGCTCGGCGCCGTTCAGCAGGTCGCTCACCCCGCCGCCGCTGAACGGCACCAGGCTCCGCTCCGCCCACGGTGAGCTGGCCAGCGGTTCCAGCGGCTCGTCGATCGGCTGTCCCCAGGTGTAGATGCCGTGCGAGTCGGCCGGCACCACCAGGGTGGTCTCGGTGCCGTTGTGCGCGCCCAGCCAGTTGGCCGCCTGCTGCCAGTAGGCGGGCACCTGGGTGAAGGACCCCGGCTGCAGCGCCTGTCCGTTCAGGTAAGGCAGGCCCAGGCCGGCCAGGACGGCCGCCGCGGCCACGGCGCTGGCCGCGCGGGCGGCCGGGCGCGGCCACACGGCGCGGGCCAGGACATGCGCGATCCCCAGCGCCAGCACCGCTGCCAGCACGGGCTCGATCTTGTAGACGTTGCGCAGCGCCGCCAGCGCCCCGTCCAGCAGCGTCTGCACCTGCTGGTGCAGCGGGCCGCCGAGCGGCCCGCCGTAGCCGGCCAGGGCGTACAGCGCGGCCACGCCGACGGTGCAGCGCAGCCACAGCGCCTCGGGCAGGTCGCGGCGGGCGAGCCCGGCCAGGCCGGCGGCGGCGGCCACCGTCCCGGCCGCGGCCGCCCACGCCGATCCCGTCATGACCGATCCGGCGGTCAGCCACGGCTGCCCGAAGTTCAGGTACGCGACCCAGTTGCCGTTGCCGCGCAGCACCGCCGCCGCCAACATGGTCTGGGTCGTGGTGGACGACTGCTCGATGTAAGGCAGGAAGTTGAACCCGTAGCGGCCCTGGTACAGCAGTGGCCCCGCCCACCAGGCGGTGGCCAGCACCACCGCCACCACCCACCAGCCGGCCAGCGCCCAGCGGCGGCGTCCCGGCCGGGTCAGTATGTACATTCCGGGCAGCACCAGGACCGCGAGGGTGGAGACCGCGTTGATGCCCCCCATGCAGGCGATCACGAGCCCCGACCGGGCGGCCGCCATGCGGGCCGAGGCCGCGTTGATCAGCGGGAGGACGGCCCACGGCGTCAGCAGCCCCGGCAGCACGCCGCCGGAGGACGAGCCCGCCAGGATCGTGAACGTCGGCCACAGCGCGAACGCGGCCCCCGCCAGCAGCCGCGTGGCGCGCGTGCCGGTGCCCAGTGCCTCGGCCAGCCGCACCAGGCCCAGGAAACCCACCGTGATCAGCAGCGACATCCACACCCGCTCGGCTATCCACACCGGCACGTGCGCCACGCTGGCGATCAGGTAGAACGCGCCCATCGGGAAGGCGTAGCCGATGTACTGGTCCTGCAGGCTGCCGAGGTATTCCAGGGGGTTCCACAGGTGCCATAGCCGCTCGTAGAAGCCGACCGGGTCGATGTCCACGCCCAGCTTCGTGTCGAAGGTCATGCGGCCCGGGTCCTGGACCAGCAGTGCGACCAGCACGATGACCCAGACGAGCGCCGCCCAGCGCAGTCCGGCCCGCTCGGCGGCGTCCCCCCAGCGGCGCCGCGGCCGCCACGGCGGCCGTGCCCCGCCGCCGTCGGCGGGACCGGGCTGGTCCCTGAGGATTTCCTCGAGCCGGAGCGTCGTCACTCCTGCCGCCGCAAGATCACCAGGAGGTTCCACGTCAGCAGCTCGCGCAGGCCCGGCAGGAAGAGGAGGAACCGGCACCAGCGCGGGTAGTACCGCGGCCGCGCCTCGGCTACCGCGACGTCGGCGCGCCGTCGCACGAGGGACAGGATCTGGCCGACACCCAGCGGGAACATGGTCTCCCCGTAGACGTTCTTCGGCTTCCTGCCGTGGCGGCGTATGTAGCGGCGCAGGGCGTAATTGCCCCCCAGGTAGTGGAAGGGCGCGGACTCATGGCCGCCCCAGGGCGACAGCCACACCGTGTAGGACAGGTACACCAGCCCGCCGGGCCGGGTGACGCGGATCATCTCGTCGACGAGCCCGGCCGGGTCCCGCACGTGCTCGAGCACATTGCAGGAGAAGCACACATCGACGCTGGCGTCGGCCAGCGGCAGCCAGTACCCGTCGCCGATCACGCTGGCGCGGCCGGGGACGCCGCGGGTGTACAGCTCGGCGGGATCCGGCTCGATCAGCACGCACCGGGCGCCGCGCTCCCGGAACGCGTCGGCGAAGTACCCCGCGCCGCCGCCGACGTCGACGACCTGGCTCCCGGCGAGCCGGATATGGCCCTCGACCAGGGCGACCGAGTCGCGGGCGAGCAGGCTGTAGAAGCTGCCCGGATCCGCCTGCTCGCGCCGGAACGCCGCCAGCAGGCGAAGCGAGCCGGCGGGACCTGGCTCAGCAGTCGCGGCCGGGGCGGACGGGGGCGCGTCAGCGGGCATGTCGTTCTCCTTCACGGTTACCGGACGGCCGCCGCGGCCGCGGAGACGTCGTCCGGTGCCGGGCTGCCTCGCCCGGGCCGGCATCGGCGCGAAACGCTGGTGCGGCCGGAAGGACGGGGCTACGCTGCTGGGACGATCATGTTACTGGACAGTAAGTCACTCTTGATATTTCGTCAATAGAATCCGGGTTACCGATGTATATCGGCCATCAGGTGTCGCAGGGCGGATACCGGGCAGACTTGACAACGAAAGACATATGAGTGTTATTGACACTCCATCAATACCTTTGGACAATGTCGGCGCTGGCTTGCCAGGCGTCCCGTCCGGGAGGAGATGAGGGTGGAGATCGACCGGATCCTTCTTTCCCCAGCTCAGCACCGCGCCGAGGATCGCCGCGGGGAACGCGTCCAGGATCGCCGCGGGGAACGCGGCGCGAGCCGCCGCGTGGTGATCGTGGCGTGGCGGGACATCGCCAGCCCGCAGGCCGGCGGCTCGGAATTGCTGGTTGATCAGCTCGCGGCGGGGCTGACCGCCCAGGGCGATCAGGTCACGCTGCTGTGCGGCGGTCCGTCGGCCGCGCACAGCTACGAGGTCGTGCGCAGCGGAGGGCCCTACAGCCAGTTCCTGGGCGCGCCGCTCGCCTACCGGCGGCGCCTGCGCGACTGCGACGTCATCGTGGAAGTCTGCAACGGCATGCCCTTCCTGGCGCCGCTGTGGTCCCGCAAGCCGATGATCTGCATGGTCAACCACGTGCACACAGACTTGTGGCCCCTGCGGTTCCGGCCGCCGCTGTCCACGGCGGGCCGCTTCCTCGAGCAGCGGGCCATGCCGTGGCTCCACCGTCACAACCTGGTCCTCACGGTGTCCGCGTCCACCGCGCGGGAGCTGGAGTCGCTGGGGGTCCCGCGCGAGCGCATCCGCATGCTCACCAACGGCACCGCCCCGGCGGGCCCGCCCGGGCCGCGCTCGGCCGAGCCGCTGTTCCTCGCGCTCGGCAGGCTCGCCGACTACAAGCGGATCGACCTGCTGCTGCGCCTGTGGGACCGGGTACGCCCGGTCGTGGGCGGACGGCTGGTCATCGCGGGAGACGGTCCCCAGCGCGGTTACCTGGAGTCGATAGCCGGGCCGGGCGTCACCTTCACCGGGCGGGTGAGCGAGGCGGAGAAACACCGCCTGCTGGGAGCGGCCTGGCTGCTGCTGCACCCTGCACAGATCGAGGGCTGGGGGATCGTGATCACCGAGGCGGCCCTGCGCGGGACCCCGGCCATCGGCTTCGACGTCCCGGGACTGCGCGACTCCGTCGAGCGCGGGCGGACGGGCGTGCTCGCCCGCTCCGAGGCGGAGTTCGCCTCGGCATGGGCGGCGCTGGCCCTCGACCCGGCCCGCCGGGCCGCGCTCGGCGAGGCCGCGCGGCACCGCGCCGCGCGCCTGCGGTGGTCCACGGCGGTGCGTCATTTCTCCGCGGTCCTCGACGAGGCAGCCGGTGCGGCCCGCTGAGCCTGGCACCGGCCGGCTGCGCGCCTTCTACGAGGAGCCCGGCGTCACCCTCAGCTCCGGACACGAGCGCGCCCGCCGGCAGGCCCGGATGCTCGCCACGGTGCTCGCCCAGCGCACCGGGGCGCAGCGGATCGTGGACGTGGGCTGCGGCGACGGGTCCGCCACTCGCCTGGTCACGAAGCTGGACGCGGGCAACACCGTCATCGGCGTCGACTGGTCGGCGACGGCGCTGGCGCAGGCCCGCGCCCGCGGCCTCCTGGTCGTGCAGGGCGGGGTCGACACCGCCGGGCTGCCCCTGCCGGATTCCTGCGCCGACGTCGTCATCATGAGCGAGCTGATCGAGCACCTCGTCGACACCGACGCGGCCGTCGACGAGGCCCGCCGTGTGCTGCGTCCCGGCGGCGTCCTGCTGCTGTCGACGCCGAACCTGGCCGCGTGGTTCAACAGGGGCCTGGTCGGCCTGGGCATCCAGCCGGTGTTCTCGGAGGTGAGCCTGCGCGGCATCTACGGCAGGCCCGGTCACGAGGTCGTCGGGCACCTGCGCCTGTTCACCCGGCGGGCGCTTGTGGAGTTCCTGACCGACCGCGGCTTCCGCTGCGAGCTCGTCCGGGGCGCGCCCTATCACGACGTGCCGCGGCCGCTGCGCCCGCTCGACCGCTCGCTGTCCCGCTGGCCGTCGATGGCCAGCATCCTGCTCGTCCAGGCCAGGCGCGATGATCTACCGTAACGCTGTGAGTCCAGCCGACAACACCGAGCCCGCGGGTCGTCCCGCCCGCCGCCGGCTCCCGCCCGACGACCGCCGCCAGGCGCTGATCAACTCGGCGCTGAAGCTGTTCAACACCCACCCCTATGACGAGGTATCCGTGGACGACATCGCCGCCGAGGCGGGGATGTCCCGGCCGCTGGTGTACCACTACTACGGGGGCAAGGCGGGAGTGTTCATCAGCGCGCTTCGGCAGACGGGCGATGACGTCGTGGCGGCCGTGGCCAAGGCCGGGATGGACGACCCGGACAACTGGCTGACCTGCGGTCTGTCCGCGTTCTTCGATCACATCCAGGCCAACCCGATCGGGCTCACCGCCCTGTACCGCTACGGCTCGCTGACCGGCCGGGAGAACCGCCAGGTGCTGGACGAGATCGGTGACCGCGTGCTCAGGCTGATCCTGGCCAGACTCGAGCCGCCAGGCGACTCCCCGGTGCTGCAGTCCGTGCTGCGCGGCTGGATCGCGATGGTGGAGACGATGGCCCGCGGGTGGCTGCGCCGGGGCGAGCCGACCCGCGAGGAGCTCGAGGTCCTGCTGCCCGAGTTGCTGCGCGCCGTCCTCGGAACCGCCGCCTGGCACGATGCCGCGACCGCCGCCGTCTTGCCCAGGCTGCCCCCGCTCAGCCGCCCGTCAACCCAGAGGTGACCAGATCATGGCATCAATCAGCGAAGGCGGATCTCTCGCCGGGACGGCTGCTCTCATCACCGGCGGCGACAGCGCGCTCGGGCTGGCCTGCGCCCGGCGGCTGGCCGCCGACGGCGCCGTGGTGACCATCTGCGGGACCGCCGAGCAGTGTCTGAAGGAAAGCGCCGACCGCTACGGACTGCGTTACGTCGTCGCCGACGTGACCGAAGAGGAACAGGTCGCCGACGCGTTCGCCATCGCCGCCGACAGCGGCCCGCTGCGGATCGTCATCGCCGGCGCGCGAGGCTCGGCGTCGATCGGCCCGATCGCCCGGCTCAACACCGCCGGCTGGCGGGCCACCCTCGACCTCAACGCGACCGGGACCATGCTGACGCTCAAATACGCCGCCCGGGAGATGGCGCGCGCGGGCGGCGGGTCGTTCGTGGCGATCTCCTCCATCGCCGCCACGACCGTGCACCGCTGGTTCGGCGCCTACGGCCCGGCGAACGCCGCCGTCGACCACATGGTGGCGCTGGCCGCCGACGAACTGGGCGGGATCGGCATCCGGGTGAACGGCATCCGGCCGGGGATCGTGGAATCCGAGCTGGTCGCGGGCATCGCCGATCCCGGTCCTGTGCTGGATGACTACCTGGCCTGCATCCCGCTGGCCCGCGTCGGCACCCCCGCCGACGTCGCCGAGGCGGCCCGCTTCCTGGCGGGGCCTGAGTCGGCCTGGATCACGGGCGAGGTCTTCAACGTCGACGGCGGCCAGCACCTGCGCCGGGGACCTGACTACGCGGCGGCCTTCGAGCCGATGTTCGGCGCCGCCGCGCTGCGCGGCCTGCCCGAGGAAGGCCTGCCCGGGGAAGGCCTGCCCGGGGAACCCGGGGAAGGAGTATAAACATGCGCATCCTGCTCGCCATGCTGATCGGCGTCCTGCTCGCCACCGGCTCCGCGATGGTCCTCGTGCACGACGAGACCCTGACCAGGCAGGCGCCGGTCCGGGTGCTGTATAACTACGGCTCCGGCTGACGTGCGCGGCCGCGTGCCGGGGGGCTGCGCCATCGCCGGCTGCCTCCTGCTGCTCGCGGCCTGCACGGCGGCCCCGCGCCCGGCCCCGGCCGGGGTGCCGTGGCAGGTCCAGTCGAACTACGAGCGCAGCACCGGCAACACGGTCCGCCGGGACTGCGGCTACAGCAGCCCGCTGCCGGGCAAGCCGGGCTGGAGCCTCTGGCTGTTCTGCGACACGGTGATCACCAGCGCCCGCGGCGGGAAGATCGAGCGGCTGATCCTCGGCACCGGCACGGCGGCCGCCGGGCCGTACCAGCCGGGCCGGGCGCCCGCGTGGCTCAGTGAGGTACCGACCCCGCCGGCTCCCCTGGCGCTGCCGAGTACCGCCGCCCCGCAGCCGTTCCTGCCCGTCCCGGAAAACCTCGAGCTGCCCGGCGGCATGCTGCCGTGCGCGGGTTCCGGCGCTTACCCGGCCGCGTGGATCTCCGGGGTCACCCGCGTCCCGCCGGCCGCCGGCGGCGCGCTGCTCATCACCTACGACGACTACTGCGTCACCTCGACAGGGGACACGGCGACCGCGGAGGGCTTCGGCCTGGCCGAGTACGACCCGGCGAGCAACCTCCTGGCTCCCGGCGCGCTGGTGTTCGCCACCGCCTTCGGGGCGCCGCTGCCGCAGCAGCAGGTGCTCGGCTCGCCGGTGGTGGGCGGCGACGGCTACCTCTACCTGTTCGGCTTCTGCCCCGCCGGGCCGCCGCCGGCCGGCTGCGGCAGCGGGCGCGTGTTCCTGGCCAGGACCATCGCCGCCCCGGCGTACTGGGGCAATCCGTTCGCCTATCAGTACTGGACCGGCGACGGGTGGTCACCGCAGGCGGCGGCGGCCGGCTCGCTGATACCAGCCGGCCAGCCGGCCAGCCAGCCGCTCGGCATCTCGGTCGGCGACTACGCGGCCGACGGCCATGGCCTGGTGATGATCGAGCAGACGAGCCTGGCGGGCGGCTTCCAGGCATGGCAAGCCAGCTCGCCCGCTGGCCCGTGGCGGCCGCTCCTGGCCGGCCGGGTGCCGTGTACCAGGGGCACCGAGACCGGCGCGGAGGGCCTGTGCCGTGCCCTCATCGGGCACCCGGAGCTCAGCACGCGCAGCCGCCTGCTGATCTCCTACTACGACCCGGGAAATGACCACGTGAACGTGTCCGCCTACCCGTGGTGAGAGCACGTGATGAGAACACGTGGTAAGCGACCTGAGGAGCACCCCCGATGACGCTAACATCACGGGCGTCCGCCCTGCTGCCGGAAGGACTGCTCGTGCGGCTGATCAGCCTCGCCTACCGCCGGTTCGAGCCGGAGATCCGGCGCGCGGACGAGGTTCTGCGGCCGCGGCGGCACGATGCTGGACATCGGAGGCTGGTACGGGCCGTGGGCGCGGCGGCTGGTCACGCGGGCCAGCCGGGTCGTCGTCATCGAGCCCACGCCGCTGCACGAGGTGCTCAGCCGGACGCTCCCGCCGCCGGTCCAGGTCATCGGCGCGGCCGCGTCCGATACCTGCGGCGAAGCGGAGATCTGGCTCCCGTCACCGAACGCCGCCGCGCGAGGCCTTTCATCGCTGCACCGGCGCGACATCCACGCCGCCTCGGTCAAGGTGCCGCTGGTGACCGTGGACGGCCTCGGCCTGCGGGACGTGACGTTCATGAAAATCGACGTGGACGGGCATGAGATCCCCGTGCTGCACGGCGCGGCGCGGACCATCAGGCGGGATAAGCCCCGGCTGCTCATCGAGGTCAAGCAGCGGATCCAGCCGGTGGCGGACGTGACGGACCTGCTGGCATCCTGGGGTTACCGCGGCTGGGTGCTGCCCGGCCGGCGCTGGGTGCCGCTGACCGACTTCCCGCTCGCCGCCCACCAGGCCGCGGCCGTGTACGCGGCCGACCGCGGGCTGGCGCGCAGGCTGCTGTGGCCGTATCCGCGCTACGTTAACTCCGTGCTGTTCCTGCCGGAGAGCCAGGCTCCCGGTGTCCCGTCTCGCCAGGAGGGTTCATGACCGTCGCGGAAACCGCCTACGGCCGCCTTCGCGGCACGGAGATCGCCGACGGCATCGTCACGTGGCGCGGCATCCCGTACGCGCGGCCGCCGCTCGCCGCCGGCGGCTCCGCCCGCCGCAGCCGCCGCAAGGCTGGAGCGCTGTCAGGGACGCCGCCGAATACGGCGACCGGTCGCTGCAGCCGGAGCCGCGGCCCGAGCCGGGCGCGCCGCCGGCCAGCGAGGACTGCCTCTACCTCAACGTCACCGCGCCGGCCGGCGCGACGCGCCGCCCGGTCCTGTTCTGGATCCACGGCGGCGGCTACGAGATGGGCCATGGCGCCGATCAGGCGGGCAACGGCGTCGCGTTCGCGTGGAGCCACGGCATCGTGGTCGTGACGTTCAACTACCGCCTCGGCGCCCTCGGCTTCCTCGACGTCGAGGGCGAGTCCCCGACCGGGGCGCTCGGCCTGCATGACCAGATCGCGGCGCTGCGCTGGACCCGGGAGAACATCGCGGGCTTCGGCGGCGATCCCGGACGCATCACCGTGTACGGCCTGTCGGCCGGCGGCAAGTCGGTGACGAACCTGCTCGCGTCCCCGCTCGCCAAGGGCATGATCCGCCAGGCGGCGGAGTCCAGCGGCGGGGATCACGTCAAGAGCCCGGAGCAGGCCAGGGCGCTCGCGCGGCGGTTCTTCCGCGAGCTCGGCACCGCGCCCGACCGCGTCCGCGACGTTCCGGCCCGCGACATCCTGCACGCGCAGCTGGCCATCGCGACGCCGCCGCATTCGACCTGGATCTGGCGGCCCTCGGTCGACGGGGTGGCGCTGACCGGGCACCCGCTGGCCGCGATCGGCAGCGGCTCGGCGGCCGGCGTCCCGCTGCTCGCGCAGACCTGCGCCCGCGAGTGCGTCCTGTATCAGCTGCTGGCCCCGGACGCGGCGGAGCAGGCGGACCGGGTCCTCGCCGGGTATTTCGGGGAGCGGACGCGCGAGCGGCTGCTGGCCGCGTACGCGACGGACCACCCCGGCCTGGACGGCACCGCGCTGCGGGTGGCGATCATGACCGACGAGCGGTACGTGGTCCGCGTGGACCGCCTCGCCGACGCGCAAAGCGCGCACGCCCCGGTCTGGCGGTCCCGCTACGACGGCCCGTACACCGGCTTCCCCGACGATCCGGAGCTCGCCCCGTTCCAAGAGCTCGTCGACGGCGGCCACGGCGGCGACGGCACCGGCATCTGGCAGGGCGGCGAGGGCCTCTCCGGCCGGCTGCACGACGCCTGGGCCGCGTTCGCCGTGACGGGCGACCCTGGCTGGGCGCGGTATGCGCGGGAGAGCCGGACTGCCATGATCTTCGCCGAGCCGGACCCCTGCCAGGCCGAGGACCCCTTCCGGACGACCCGCGAGGCCTGGGCGGGCCTGGAGTGGCAGCCGGGCTCCTGGTGGGCCTACTGAGCAGTAGCTCAAGCGCGCCGGAGCACGGCCAGGGTGCTCAGCAGGCCGTCCAGGTCGGCGTAGCAGCCCTGCAGGTGCCGCTCCCCCGCGGCGCCCCGGTCCCGCGGAACGGAGAACGCCGTCCGGGCGTGCAGGATCCGGGTGTTGTCGAAGACCAGGCAGTCGCCCGGCGCGAGCCGCAGGCCCAGCCGGAACTCCGGCCTGGCGAGCAGCTCGGCCCACTGCCGGTACGCCGCGTAGGAGGCCGCGGCCTCGACGGCGGGCAGCCGCAGCGGCAGCATGGACCGGTTGTTCAGTCGGACGGCGGCGATCCGTCCGCGCGGGCTGAGCGAGATCAGCGGCTGACAGGCCCTCAGCTCCGTCTCTTTATCGATATATCCGAACGGAAACGGGGTTCCCGTCAGAGCGGAAAACGACTTCGGATCCTCGGCCCGCAGCGCCGCGGCGGCCGCGAACCCGTCCACTAGGCCCGTCTCTCCGCCCGTGGCGGCCTCGCGCAGGCAGTGCAGCAGCTGCACCGTCGGCACCGGGTCCCGGTACGGGTTGTCGGTATGCGGCGGGATCTCGCGGCTGGTGAACGCCAGGTTCGCGGCATTAGCCTCGACCTGGACGTCGAACAGCCGCCCGTAGTTGGTCTCCCGCACGTACCCGAACGTCTCCGCGACCGCCAGCACCATCCCCGGCGCCGCCGGGACCCCGCGCAGCAGCACGACCCCGTACCGCACCACCGCGTCCAGGCAGTCGGCCCGGACAGCGTCGTCCGCCTGGTAGGCATCCCAGCCGGCGGCGGGCGGCCCGTCCAGGTCCGCCGCCCGCCAGAGCACCTTGCCGTCTTCGGTGCGCGGGTCCGGATCCGGGCCCGGGCCTGGCAGCGCGTGCGCCGCGAGCCAGGCCCGGCTGAACACCGCCCGGTGCCCGCCGGGGGCGAAGACCACCGTCACGGAGTCGGCCGTGTGCGCTGTGACAGCCGCCTCGACTCCGTTCGGGATAGCTGTGATGTCAACCAGCCGCTGACCGGTCGCCGGATCCCGGCAGTCGTGGCACGGGCAGTTGTGCCTGAGCCAGACCGCCGGGAAGCCGAGCTTCACTGCTCGCGCGCGGTGACAAGAACCGGGGCGGCCGGCAGGCCCACCCGGACCGCGGTGCCCGGCGGCATCGCGGCGGCCGCCGTGCTGGCCACGTCGGCCTGGACTTGCGTGTCGCCGGACAGCAGCACCGTCAGGCGGCTGGTCGCGCCGAGGAAGGTGCGGTTGCTGACGATGCCGTTGCCGTCCCCGGCGACCGCGACCGTGAGGCCTTCCGGGCGGACCAGCACGTCCACCGGGCCTGACACGGGGCCGCCCTCCTGCGCCGCGACGGTGGTGCCGAGGACAACGACCGTGCCCGGCCCCATGAACTCACCGGGCAGCCGGTTCATCGTGCCGACGAACTCGGCGACGAACGCGGTGGCCGGCCGGGAGTACAGCTCGTCCGGGACGGCGACCTGCTCCAGCCTGCCGCTCCGCATGACGCCGACCCGGTCCGCCATGGACAGCGCCTCCTCCTGGTCGTGGGTGACGAACAAGGTGGTGGTGCCGAGCCGCTGCTGCAGGTTGCGGATCTGCTCCCGCAGCTGCAGCCGGACCTTGGCGTCCAGGGCGGACAGCGGCTCGTCCAGCAGCAGCACCCGGGGCTCGATCGCCAGGGCCCTGGCGAGCGCGACGCGCTGCTGCTGGCCGCCGGACAGCTGGTGCGGGTACTGCCTGGCCTGGTCGGACAGGCCCACCATGTCGAGCAGCTCGGCGGCCCGGGCGCGCCGCCGGTCGGTGCCCGTCTTCCGCATCCGCAGTCCGAAGCCGACGTTGTCCAGCGCGGTCATGTTCGGGAACAGGCTGTAGCTCTGGAACACCATGCCCATGTCCCGCTTGGCGGCCGGCACGCGGGAGACGTTCTTGCCGTCGATCAGCACCTGGCCGACGTCAGCGGTCTCGAAGCCGGCGACGATGCGCAGCGCGGTCGTCTTCCCGCAGCCCGACGGGCCGAGCAGCGCGACGAGCTCCCCGGGAGCGATCTCCAGCGACATCCCGTCCAGCGCCTTCGTCGCCCCGAACGCGCGCGTCAGGTTCCGCAGCGCCACGCTCGTCCCCGTGCGAGCGGTCACCGCCGGCGCGGCGGTGCCGGTGGCGGCGCGGGCGGTGGCGGCGCGGGCGGTGGCGGTGTCGTCGGCGGCGTTCGCGGCCATCAGTTTCCCCTCGTCTCGGTGCGGGCTACGGTAAACAGCGTCACCTGGCCGCCGCCGGTGCGGCGGGACTGGCGGGAGCCGACCACGGTGATCAGCATCAGGAACACCCAGGTCACGAACAGCGCGAAGAACGAGGCCGCCACCGACACCTGCGCGTTCAGCTGATCGGTCTGCACGATCCACACCGGGAACGTCACGTAGAGGTCGAGGCTGGCTATCGTGAACTCGCCGAGCACCAGCGCGACGATCAAGACGGTCGCCGACAGCATCGCGGTGCGCAGGTTCGGCAGGATGACCCGCCACAGCGTGGTGATCCAGCCGGCGCCGAGCGAGCCCGCGGCCTCGGTCAGCGTCTTGAGGTCCAGCGCGCGCAGCCCGGCGTCGATCGCGCGGTAGGCGAACGGCAACGCCAGGATCGGGTACACCAGGCCGAGCAGCCACGGGGTGGCCTTGAGCGGGCCCGGCGCGACCTGCAGGACGCCGAGGATCAGCACCACCGGCGGGATGACGATCGGCAGGATCGTGATCCCCTCGAGCAGCCGCCGCATCCCCGGCAGCCGCAGGTGCACGTACACCGCCGTCGGCACCATGAGCGCCAGCGTGATAATCGTTGTCATGACCGCGAGCCGGGCCGATAGCCACAGCGAGGGCCAGAGCCCGGCCTGGACGAACAGGGTGCCGAATGCGTGGAAGCCGGCGAAGCGGATCGCCGAGTACAGCGGCAGCAGGAAGTACACGGCGGCGACCAGCAGGATGACCCACCGCCAGACAGGAAACCGCCGCCTCTTGCTGTTATCACTGATCTGTGCGCTGGCGCGCTCCGTTATCGCAGCCATTTGGCGGCCCTTCGCTGCAGCAGGACGTAGAACACCATGACGACGGCGATGATCAGCACCATCCCCAGGCCGAGCGCCTTGCCCACGTTGCCCTGCCCGGCGATCACGTTGCCGTTCAGGAACGACCCGATCTGGATCGAGGTCAGCGGGATGGTCCCGCTGGTCAGGGCCTCGGCGGTCGCGTACGCCGACAGCGCGCTGCCGAACAGCAGCAGCACGCATCCGATGAACGAGGGCATGAGCACCGGGCCGCCGACGTGGCGCCAGTACTGCCAGCTGCTCGCGCCCATGTTCTCCGCGGCCTCCCGCCACGCCGGGCGCAGCCCCTCCAAGGCCGGCAAGATCACCAGCACCATCAGCGGGATCTGGAAGTACAGGTAGACGACCACGACGCCGCTGAGCGTGTACAGGCTGAAGCCGTGGCTGTAGATGTCCAGCCCGATGTCGTTCAGCCAGCCGGTGACCAGGCCGGTGGAGCCGAGCGCGGCGATGAACAGGAACGCCAGCGGCACGCCGCCGAAGTTGGCGAACACGCCGGACGCGGTGATCACCATCTGGCGCAGCACGTTGCCGCGCTTGGCGGTGAAGATCGCGTAGGCGATCAGCAGCCCGAACACGCCCGGGATGACGGAAGCCAGCACCGACAGGATGATGGACTCCCTGAACCCGGTGAGGTACACGCCGTGCGTGGCGATGTTGACGTTGCCGAGCGTGAACGCGTTGGTGTCCGGATTCTGGAACGCGCCGATCGCGACGGCGATCATGGGGATGACCAGGCCGAGCGCCACGTAGGCGCCGAACGGGACGATCCCGGCGTACTTGGTTATGGTCCGGCCGGCGGCCCGCAGCGGCGGCGGGACCCGGCCCGGCGCGGACGGCAAGCGGCGAGCCCCGGGGTCCGCGCGGGACCCCGGGGCCGTGACCGTCTCGGTCGTGTCAGACACGGTTAGCTCGTGACGCTCGGCCACTGCTGGGAGACGACGCTCGCCGCGGCGGTCTGCTCCGCGGTGCTCGGCAGCTGCAGCCCGCCGCTGCCCGGCACCACGGGCAGGGCCGCGGCCGCGGTCTTGTTGATCGTGCCGGCCGAGATCAGCGAGCTCATCTCGATCGGCCGGGCCGCGCCCTCAAGCCAGAGGTTCTGGCCCTCGGTGGAGTACAGGTACTCCTCCCACAGCCGGGCGGCCGCGGGGTCGGGCGCGTACTTGCTGATCGCCTGGTAGTAGTACCCGGCGTACTGGGCGTCCGTCGGGATGACGATCTTCAGGTCCTTGACGACCGGCTTGACCTCGGAGGCCAGCAGGTAGTCCCACCAGATCAGGATCGGGGTCTGGCCGGACTGCACGGTGGCCGGAGTGCCCTCGACCGGCACGAAGTTGCCGGCCTCGTGCAGCTTCTTGTAGTACGCGACGCCCGGGGCGATGTCCGACAGCGAGCCGCCGTTGGCGAGCGCCGCGGCGTACACCGCCGCGAACGCGGAGCCCGTCTGGTTCGGGTTGCCGTCGATCGCGACCTGGTTGTGGTAGACCGGGTTGAGCAGCGACTTGAACGACGTCGGCGCCACCTTCACCTTGGACGGGTCGTAGCCGATCGCCACGTAGCCGCCGTAGTCGGCGTAGTAGTCGCCGTTCGCCGACTTGGCCGCCGCCGGGATGTTGCTCCAGGTGGACACCTGGTATGGCGCCCACACGCCTTCCTGCTCGCCCTTGACGGCGAACGCCCCGCCCACGTCCACGACGTCGGGCGCGCGGCTCTGGCCCTTGAGCTGGTTGATGGCGTTCAGCTCGTCCTGGCTGGAGCCTTCGGGGTTGGCGTCGGTGATCTTGATCCCGTACGTCTTGGTGAAATCGGCCATGATGGTGCCGTAGTTGGCCCAGTTGGACGGCAGCGTGATGACGTTCAGCTGGCCTTCCTTCTTGGCCTCGGCGATGAGAGCGTTCATGCCGCCGCCTGCGGCGGCCGAGGTGACCGTGGCCCAGTTCGTCGAGCTCGACGAACTGCTGCTGCTTGTGGAGTTCGCGGCGGCCGAACTGCCCGAGCTCGAGCTCGAGCTGCCGCAGCCCGCGACGAGCACAATGCTCCCGACCGCGGCGCAGGCTGCCGCGATCGCCTTGGTTGAGCGCAAGATAAACCCTCCCACCCCGTCCCGTTGCACGCGGACGGGCACTTATCAGCTTGGCTAGACAAGTGCCCATGGTGACAAAGGACGGTGAACGGAGGGTTGCCGGACGATGGCTCGCGGCCGTCCGTTTTATCGCGATTTATGACCTGGCCGGGCGGGTGCCGGCGGCGCGCTAAAAGCGCCTGCGTTCTTCTTCCGTCATACCGCCCCACACCCCGTGCGTCTGGCGCGTCGCCAGCGCGAACTGCAGGCACGGCCGCCGCACCAGGCACGAGGCGCACACCGCCTTGGCCCGGGCGATGTCCTTGTGGCTGAGGCCGGCGGCGGATACCGGGAAGAAGATCTCCGGATCCGTGTCCTGGCAGGCGGCGAACTTCCACCAATCGCGCCGCTCTTCGCGTTCGGCGCGCCGGCTGGGTAGTGCGGTGACAACCATGCGCAGACTCCCCCGAGTCACTCTCATCCCGAACCACAAAGGCTACGCTAAGCCGCTCACCAGTAACAACACCCGTTGTTGATTAGTTGCCGCCGGAACCTAGCGCTGGCCGGCCAGGTGGTCCCCGCCGAGCGCCGCGCCCGCCTGGTCGGCGAGGGCGACCGCGACGAGCAGTTCTTCCCGCGTGGGATGGTTCCGCGGGCCGGGGGTAAGCAGGAACCGGCCCTGGAGCAGGCCGCCGGCCTCGACAAGCAGCTCGGTGTCCTTGCCGGGCGGCAGCCCGTTCTCCGTCGCGTCCCACCGCCCGTAGGCGGTCATGACCTGGCCGTCGCGCAGCAGCCGCGGCGGCTGGCCGATGCCCGCGGCGCCGTCCTGGAACCGGCACTCCGCCAGGGAAAGCAGCCGGGTCAGCTCCTCGCGGACCTGGTCGACCACCAGCCGTGCCTCGCCGCCCGTGGCCGCGGCCCGGGCGGCGGCGTTGAGCCCGTCGAGATAGCCCGCCCGCCGGGCGGCCGCGGCGTGCTGCGCGCGCCCGCGCACCGCGATCTCGGTTACCGCGACGCCGACCGCCAGCAGGAGCACGGTGGTCTCGACGTCGGTGCTCCGGGTGATCGTGAACCTTTCATAAGGCGCGGTCAGGAAGAAGTCGAACCATACGGCCGCGGAGACCGCGGCGGCTATCCCGGCCAGCCGGTACCCGTCCGCGGCGACCGCGACGACCACCAGGACCAGTGCCAGCGCGGCGTCGGTATTGGGAAAGCTGCCGCGGAACGGGACGAGGACCGCGGTCAGCGCCAGCGGCGCGGCCAGCCCGGCCAGCAGCGCCGCCTGGTCCCGGCCGAGTCTCCGCGTTATGAGGTTTGCCTTCGGTGCCATGATCAGGCCTCCTGTTGCCGCGCCGACCAGACTTCCCGGCTCACCTGATCACGAGCCTAATTTCCCAGAGACCGTCTGCCAACAACCATCCGCCGGACGAGAAGGCCGCGGGTGATGCCGCGGGTGATAACGTCACCCGCGTGACATCCTCCGTCGATACGCCGGCCGGCGAGTTCGCCGGCCGCACCGCGCTCGTCACGGGCGCGAGCAGGGGAATCGGGCTGGCCATCGCGCAGAGCCTCGTCAGCCGCGGCGCGCGGGTCGTCATCACCGCCCGCCACGCCGACGTGCTCGACGAGGCGGTCGCCGCGCTCGGCGGCCCCGACCACGCGATCCCCGTAGCGGGGAACGTATCCGACCCCCAGCACCAGGAAACCGCCGTTCGCACGGCGATCGAAAGCCTGGGCGGCCTCGACATGCTGGTCGCCAACGTCGGCATCAACCCGGTGTTCGGGCCGCTCATCGACGCCGATCTCGGCGCGGTCAGGAAGATCCTGGACACCAACGTCGTGGCCACGCTGGGACTGATCCAGCGGGCGTGGCGTGACTGGATGGCGGAACACGGCGGGTCCGTGCTCATCGTCTCCTCGGTCGCGGGCCTGCGCGCTTCGCCGGGGATCGCGGCCTACGGGGTCAGCAAGGCCGCGCTGATCAACCTCACCGCCCAGCTCGCCGTCGAACTGGGCCCCGCCGTCCGGGTCAACGCGATCGCCCCGGCCGTCGTCAAGACCCGCTTCGCTGAGGCCCTGTTCTCCGGCCGCGAGGACGAGGTCGCGCGGGGCTATCCCGCGGGGCGCCTCGGCCGGCCGGAGGACGCCGGCGAAGCCGCCGCCTACCTGCTCGGTCCCGGCGCCGGCTGGGTAACCGGGCAGGTTCTCGTCCTCGACGGCGGTGCGCTGGCCCGCGGACCCGTGTAACCATCGGCTATGGGATTCGAACTCAGGGACTCGGGCGTCGTCATCACCGGTGGCGGCGGCGGCATCGGAGCCGCGATGGCGCGCCGCTTCAGCGCGGCGGGGGCACGGGTCGTCGTCGCCGACATCAACGAGGACGCGGCGACCGCGGTCGCCGGGGAGATCGGCGGCATCGCGGTGGCCGGCGACGCCGCCAGCGAGGCCGGCGTTCGAGCGGCTGATCCTGCGGGCCGCGCGTGAACTCGGCGCGATCGACTTGTACTGCGCGAACGCCGGCGTCGCGCCGCCGGGCGGGCCGGACGCCCCCGAGGCGGAATGGGCCCGCGGCTGGGAGGTCAACGTGATGGCCCACGTGCGGGCCGCCGCGCTGCTCCTGCCATCCTGGCTGGACCGCGGCCGGGGCCGCTTCCTCGCCACGGTGTCCGCGGCCGGCCTGCTCACCATGCTGGGCTCAGCCCCGTACTCGGTGACCAAGCACGCCGCTCTGGCGTTCGCCGAATGGCTCAGCGCCACCTACCGCCACCGCGGCATCACCGTCCAGGCCCTCTGCCCGCAGGGCGTGCGCACCGCCATGCTCGCCCAGGCCGGGCCCGGCGGGGAGTTCCTCATGGGAGCGACCGCGATCGAGCCCGAGCAAGTCGCCGACACCGTGACCGAGGCCCTCGCCGACGACCGCTTCCTGATCCTGCCCCATCCGGAGGTAGCGGACTACTACCTCGCCAGGGCCAGCGATACCGGCGCGTGGCTGGCGAGCATGAACCGGCTGCAGCGCAAGATCGAGCAGATCTGAGGCGTCACAGGCCGAACAGCTTCGCGGCGTTGTCATGGCAGACGGCGCGCAGCCATTCCGTGCCGAGCCCGGCCTGCTCGAGAGCTTCCAGGGCATCGGCGTAGGTGTACGGGATGTTGGGGAAGTCGGTGCCGAGCAGCACCCGGTCGCCGAGGTCGCGCAGCCGCGGGATCTGCGCGCGCGGGAAGGGCTCGTCGGCTTCGACGAACGCGGTGAACGCCATCGTGGTATCCAGCATGACCCGCGCGTAGCCCCGCGTCAGGTCGAGGAACTGCGTGTACTCCGGCATGCCCAGGTGGGCGACGACCAGCCGCAGCGCCGGATGCCGGGCGAGCACCGCGGCCATCGGTTCCGGTCCCGTGTACCTGCCCGGCACCGGCCCGGATCCGCAGTGCGTCACGACGGGGATGCCGGCCTCCGCCAGCTGGCCCCATACGTCGTCGAGCAGCGGATCGGCGGGATCGAAGCCGCCTACCTGCAGATGGCACTTGAAGACCCGGGCGCCCTGCCCGATGGCGCGCCGCACGTCGGCTGCCGCGCTGGGCTCGGCGAAGAACGTCGCCGTGTGCAGGCAGTCCGGTGTCCGCGCCGCGAACCCGGCGGCCCAGTCGTTGAGCGAGCGCGCCATCCCGGGCTTGTGCGGGTACAGCATCGAGGTGAACGCGCGGACGCCGAATTCGCGCAGCGTCCGCAGCCGCTGATCCTCCTGCGCCCGGTAGCGGATCGGCCAGGGCCGGCCGACGAGCGGGCCGGCCGTGTCGAAGTACGCCCACACCGCCGCGAGCAGCCGATCAGGCATGAAATGGGTGTGCACGTCGATGAGGTGCGACAAGCCGACGCGGCGGCGGAAGCCGGCGACCCGGTCATGCTCCTGCCTGGCGGTCTCCTCGAGGAAGATCCGCGCGCACAGCGAGCCGTTGGCCGCGGCGTCGGCGAGCAGCCCCGGATCGTCGGTGAACATGCAGGCGTCGTACTGCGTCACCGAGTCATCGGGCTGCGGCACCGACGGCGTTCCGGCGACGATCGTGGCCTCGTAGTCGGCGAGGTGCAGGACGTAGGCTCCGCGGTCGGCCGTCTTCGCGCCTATCCTGGTGCCGACGCGCAGTTCCACCCCGAGCTTGTCCCGCCCGGCCCGGGCGGCGGCCGCCCGTTCGTCCTCACCGTCGCGCAGCGTGATCGCGGGCAGCCCCCACAGGCCGGCCAGGGGGTCGTCCGGGTCGTCGGGCCGCCGCACGGCCAGGAACGTCCCGCCCTCGCCGCGGACGACGACCGCCACTGAGTGCTTGGCGCGGTCCATGTCCCGTGCAGTCTAATCCGCCGCGTCGCCGCCGTGCGCTGCGGCTCTCGGCCGGATGGAGCGGCAATTGGCGCGCATATCATCCGGCTCGGTATTCACGATCGCACCATGCCGCACTCCGCCATCTCATGACGCGACACCTTTTCCCCTGACTCGCTGCGCAAATCGGGTATTAAGGACATACGAGGCCAGTTCGCTGCAGAGTGTGACCACTTCGCGCGCCCTGCTGCGGACTTCCGACGCAGCCGACCATGATCGCGAAGAGTTTTCGTTACTATAGAGTGAATTATTTACATTGGAAAAAATGTTTTCGGGATAATCGCGCTAGCTTCGCGATCGCCAGTCACAGACGGCTATTGTGGCGGCGGGCGCGGCCTCGGGGCGCGCCCTAGGAACCATGGGCCTCTCATCTGCCGCTCAGACGAATCACCGCTACAGTGCGCTTGTTCCGGGGTGTCTCAGCTGCGCTCCGGGAGTTCATGCGTACACCTCTGAGCATGACAGGTGCCATCGAGTACCTCGCCTCCGATAGGCTGCCGCCGGCACGGGTTACAGGTGCCTCGCCCGCCCTCGTACGACCGCGATGACATCGGCGAGCACCCCCTGTCCCGCCAGGTGCGGTCCGGCACCGGGCCTGGTGATCGTGATCTCGTCGGCCGGGCTCGCCTGGCTGACCAGGGCGTTAGTGACGGCGTTGACTGCGGCCAGCGGATCTCCCGCGCGAACGGCCTCGGGCGGGATCTATTCTGGTCCGGTGCTTAACCTGAGCAGCCTGGACTTGGAGGACATCGCTAACGCGCTAGCCGACCAGACCGGCTACGAGCATCGGTGGCTGATCAATCCGGAGACCGGAGAGGTCGTGTTCTGGACGATTGACACCGGCATCGACGGGCAGACGCCGGTCGACCTCGATGAACTAGACCTGCTCTGCATCAACCCGCTGCCGTCCTGGGTCTGGTACCAGGACATGGCCGACTTCGCCGAGGCGATTACCGATGAGCAGGCCGGGCGCAGGCTGGCACGTGCCATCCAGGGCAAGGGAGCCTTCCGCCGGTTCAAGGACCAACTCCATCAGGAGCATCCGGACCTGCTTCCCGCGTGGTACGCCTTTCGCGATGCCCGCGCCCAGCGCCGTGCCGTTCAGTGGCTGGCCGGCAACTCGCTCATCGACGACGAGGCGGCCGACCGCTTCCTGGTCATCCACACGGATCCCGACCTGCCCTGAGCTGTGCGGCTGACCAGGGGCGAAGGTCCCCGGAGCCAGGACGGAATGCCCTGCCCGGTCGCCGGCTGACACGAGACCGTAGGGTACATGAACATTGAGGTCGCCGTTCCCGATGACTGGACCCCGGGTCAGGCAATGGCCGTGCGGCAGTTGCTCCAGCACGCCCTGCGTGACGCCCAGCCCGTCATCACGCTGATCCGCAAGGACGTCACGGCGGAGCAACTACAGGACATTTACCGCCGGATCGGGGAAGTGGTACGCGAGGCTGGCCTGGAGGCGTAGCTCAGGGGATCGCAGTACAAGATCATTTATTCGATTGAGCCGGCGCGGAGCGGCGCCGGTTTTCCCAGGGCGTCGGCGAGCATGGGGGGTATCTCGCGCTTGCCCGTGCCGTCCGTCGCCACGACGACGTAGACGGTGCGCGCGCTGCACGCTAGTTCGCCGCCATTGCGGCGGGCCTCGAAATCGATCGTGAAGCTCGTGCTGCCCAGCCGCGCGAGGGACACCGCGATGAGGACGTCGTCCTGCCAGCGCAGCGGCGCCTTCCAGTCGATCTCCGAACGAACGAGCTGGTTATCGAAGCCGGCCTCGAGCAACTGCCGGTAGGTGAGCCCGCGAGCAGTCAGGAAGGCCGTGAACGCCTCGTCGAAGTAGGTCAGGTACCAGGCGTTGAAGACGACGCCCTGCGCGTCGACTTCCATGTACCGGACTCGTACCGGAAACTCGAAGGTCACCCGCTAAAGCTAGCCGTCCTACGAACGCGAGCACGGCGAGGACGTCACGGTCTTCCTGGGCCTGCCGGTGGCCGAACCGCCCGGCAAGCTGCCCGCGCCGGCGCAGTACCGCGTCCTGCCGGAGATCGAGGCGGCCGTCCCGTCCCCTCACCCGCCCGGCGGACACGACTGAGTGACCCGGCTGCCGAATCCACCCGCCGGCCTATGCCGCGCGACGCCGATGACGGGTTATGTTGACTCTCGTGGCATGCGGGATGAGGCGACGCGGAGGGAGCAGGCGGATGCGAGTTCGGTCAGCGCTGGCAGTACTGGGTGCCGCCGCTGTGGCGGGCGTGACCGCGTTCGGCGGCGGCCCGGCCAGGGCGGCCGCCGCGGCGCCGCCTGGCGGCCCGTCGCTCGCCTGGGCGCTGCCCAAGTTCGCCGTGGGCAGGCAGCTGGGCTGGCTGCTGACGGCCGCGCCGAAGGCCCCGCTGCCGGTCGCGGAGATCGAGCAGCACTTCGACAAGGCGTTCCTCGCGGCCGCCCCGCCCGCGGAGATCAACAAGATCCTCGAGGAGTTCCCCAGCACGGGTCCGTGGCGCCTGGTGACTCTCGACGCCGGGACGACGCGGAACATCCTGGCGGTGACCGTCATCGCCGGTACCACGCGCCTCGGTATCGAGATCGCCACCGACTCCGCGGGCCTGATCGGGGGCGCTCAGCTCGCTCCGGAGCCGCCGCTGCCGCCCGGCCCGGCGTCCTGGGCGGCGCTGGACGCGAAGGTCCGGAGCCTGGCGCCGGATGTCAGCTTCGAGACGGCCGCAATCAGCCGCGATGGCCGGTGCAGCCCGCTCAACGCGGTGGCGCCGGCCACGCCGCGACCGCTGGGATCCATGTTCAAGCTGTACGTGCTCGGCGCGGTGGCCAGCGCGGTCCAGGCCGGGCGGCTGTCCTGGGATCAGCGCGTCGCCCTCACCGCCGGGCTGCGCAGCATTCCCAGCGGGAGCCTGCAGATCGAGCCGGCCGGAACCCGTTACACGGTGGCCGAGCTGGCCGAGCTGATGATCTCAAGCAGCGACAACACCGCCGCCGACGAGCTGGCCGCCCTGGTCGGCCGGGCCGCCGTCGAAGCGCAGGTCCGGATCACCTCCGCCCATGCCAGCCTGAACGTGCCCTTCCTGCGGACCCGGGAGCTGGCCGCGCTCAAGTTCGACGACTACCCCCGCTACGCCGACGCCTACCTGACCCGGTCGCCTAGCGCCCGGCTGTCCTACCTGCGGACGGTCGTGGACCGCATACCGCTGTCGGCCATCGAGCCGGCCGCCGCTGACCTCGCCAGCCCGCGCGACATCGACACGATCGAGTGGTTCGCGTCCCCCTCCGACTTGTGCGCTCAGTTCTCCCGGCTGTACCGCGACGCCGGGCGCGGCGAGCTCCGTCCCGTCTCGCTGGCCATGTCGGTCAACGACGGCGGGCTCGGGCTGGCCAGGGCCGCCTGGCCGCTGGTGTGGTTCAAGGGCGGGTCAGAAACCGGTGTCCTGACCCTCGGCTACCTGGCCCGGTCGGCCGCCGGCCGGGTCATCGTGGCGGTCCTGGAACTGTCCGACCCCGGCCATGCGATCCCGGACAGCGCCACCCTCACCGCGCTGTCGGTGATTCACGCCGCGTTCGGACTGGCACGCTGAGTATCGTTCCGTACATGGCGGTCGTTCCGGAGGACAGCGCGGTCCGTTCCCCTCGTGTCCGGCTGGCGATGGCCGGCGTCGCGGTGGCCGTTATCGCCGCCGACCAGGTCAGCAAGACACTGGTGCTGGCGTCGCATCCGGCCGCGGGCGCCGGGTGGGCCACCGTCCGGCTGGTGCGCAACACCGGGGCCAGCGGCGGCATCGGGGCCGGGCATCCCGTGCTCGTCACGGTCGCGGCTGTCGTCATCGCGGGCCTGGCCTGCGTGCTGGCGGTCCGCGCCCGGGGACGGGCGGTGGCGGTCTTCGTGGCCGCGGTGCTGGGCGGGGCGCTAGGGAACCTGTCGGACCGGGTTTTCCGCTCCCCCGGCCTGGGCCGCGGCGCGGTCGTGGACTGGATTCATCTCGGCGGCTCGGGCGGGTCGTTCAACGTGGCGGACCTGGCCATCCAGGTCGGCGTGCTCGGGGCGGTGATCGCGATGTTCGCCGGCGAGCGGTCCCGCAAGGCCGGCTATGAACCCCTTTGAGATCAGCGACCTGGCGGACCGGCGGCGGCGCGCGGCCGCGGCATACGACGGAGGGCTGCCCGAGGGTGCCGAGCTGGTGCGCGTCTGGAAGCCGCGCGATCCGTCGGAGCTGCGCGGCCGTCTCGGCGACGGCCGCCTCGCTGCGTGGGCCGAGGACGACGTGCTGCACATACTGTGGCGCGGCGCGGCGGACCGGGTCATTCTCGGCGGCGGCGTGCAGGCGCCGATGTGGCCGGCGGACGGCGCGGACGGGCTGTGGGAGGCGTCGTGGCGCGTCCGCCGTCTGGATGAGGCCGTGATCACGGTCATGGTGCTGCCGCTGCGCGGGACGGGGGTTCCGTTCGGGCGGCCGGTGACCGAGTTCATGACCTGGCGGGGGCCGTGCGCGCCGCCGGAGCCGGCCGCCGGCGGGCCCCTGGCCGGGGAAATACGCGAGCACGTGCTCGACTCGGCGGCGCTGCGCGGCCCGCGCGCGGTGTCGGTGTACGTGCCGCCCGGCGACTTCCGCGGTGCGCCGCTGCCCGGGTGCGTGCTCGCCGACGGGCAGTCCGCCGCGGCGTTCGCGCGCGCGCTCGATCCCGCCATCGTGTCCGGCGCGGCGCCGCCCGTGCTGCTCGTCGGCGTGCACAGCGGCGGGAAGCCGGGAAAACTGCCGGACCAGCGCGCGCGGGAGTACGTGCCGGGAACCAGCCCCCGCCGGTTCGCCGCGCACCTGTCGTTCGTAACGGAGGAGGTCATCCCCTGGGCGGTGTCGTCGTTTCCCGTCCGCCGCGGCCCGTGGCTGGCCGCCGGGTACTCGAACGGAGCCGTCTGGGCGATCGGGGCCGCGCAGCGGCGGCCGGATGTGTTCGGCGGGGTGGCGGGGCTCAGCCCGGGGGTCGTGCCGCGGCGGGTCGCCCGGGCGTCGCGCGGGGTGCGGCATTACCTCGCGGCCGGGACGCTCGAGGAGAACTTCCGGAGATCGACCCGGGAGTGGGCGGAGCGGCTGGCCCGCGCCGGGGTACCGTGCGTCCATCATGAATGGGTGGGCGGGCACGACTCGTTCTGGTGGGAACGCTCGCTGCCGGAGGCACTCGCCTGGCTGCTGTCGTCTGAGGAGTGATCGTCATGTGCGCTGACGACATGGATACCGCTCATCCGCCTCTGGTGCTGCACGACTTCGAGCCTCGGGTCGTCGTGCGCCTGGAGCCGGCCGACGCTGTGACGGTGACGACGCTGATGGACAACGTCACCGACTTGTTCATGCCTGATCAGGGGCCGGCGCGCCGCCCGGCTCCGCCGGCCGGCCGGCGGGCGGCGGGCACGATGGAAGGCGGTCACGCGCCCGAAGCCCTGCTGGCCGAGCACGGGTTCTCGGTTCTTGTCACGGTGTCCAGGAACGACGCCAGGCACAGCATCCTCTTCGACGCGGGCACCAGCCCCGACGGCGTGACGGAGAACATGCGCCGTCTGCAGGTCAGTCCCTCCGACATCGAGGCCATCGTGTGCAGCCACGGTCACTTCGACCACACCACCGGCCTCGACGGCCTGATCCGGCGGCTGGGCACGGTGAACCTGCCAGTGCTGATCCACCCGCATTTCTGGCGCCGGCGGCGGGTGCTCATCCCCGGCCGCGAGCCGCGGGAGATCCCCAGCACCAGCCGCCGGGCCCTGGCCGAGGCCGGGTTCGAGGTGATCGAAGAGCAGCAGCCCAGCTTCCTCTTCGACCGGTCCGTCCTGGTCACCGGCGAGGTGCCCCGCACCACCGGCTACGAGCCGGGTTTCCCGCCGCAGCAGTCATGGCTCGGCGGCCGCTGGGAGCCCGATCCGCTGGTTCTCGACGACCAGGCGCTGATCGTCGACATCAAAGGCAAGGGACTCCTGGTCATCACGGGCTGCGGCCACGCCGGGATCGTCAACATCTGCCGCTACGCCCAGCGGCTGACCGGCGGCAGGCCCTTGTACGCCGTCATGGGCGGGTTCCACCTCAACGGGCCGGTCTTCGAGCCCCTCATTCCGCGCGTCCTTGACGACCTGAGCGCGCTCGCGCCCAGCGTCATCGTGCCCGCCCACTGCACCGGCTGGCGGGCACAGCACGCCATGGGCGCCCGGTTCGGCGACGCGTTCATCCCGAACACGGTGGGCACGCGCTTCGAGCTGTGAGGAATCCCGTCCTCACTCCAGCTCGCCGTGCACCGACGGGCGAACCGGCGCAGGCGCAGGCACGGGGGCAGGCGCCGGCGCCGGTGTCTGCTGCCCCGCCAGCTGGCCGGCCAGCCGTACGGCCGCGTTCACGGCCGGCGTGAGCGGTACCCGGGATTCCAGGACCGCCTGGGCGCCATGGCCGATCATCACGGTGAGTACCCGCCGTCCGGCCTGGCGCGCCTGTTCGCCGGGGTTGCTCGCGATCGCCAGCTGCGCGCCGGCGACGGCCTGGGACACCGGCAGCTCGAACCGGGATCCTGCTCCGGCCGGCTCGGGCCGCAGCAGCAGGTAGTGGTCGGACAGGACGACCAGGGCGCCGGCGTAGTCGTCGAGGAACCGCCTGGCGGCCGCTTCCGCCGTGGGCCGCGGGAGCCCCAGCCGCAGCAGCAGCGCGGGGAAGCGCCGCGCCGCCTCCGTCTCGCCGCTCGCCGCGGCCATGGCGCTGAACGCGACGGTGGCGACCGCCGACAGCAGCGGCTCCTGAAGCGGGCAGGGTTCCAGGTCGCGCACGCTGGCGGGGAGCCGCTCGCCGTCCAGGCGCCGCAGGTCCGCGTGCGAGAGGCCTGTCCCCCGCATGGCGGCGCGGAAGATCAGCTCGCTTTCCTCCGTCATGCCGCCGCCGGGAGCGATCGCCGCGGCCCCGATGACCTGGCGGATGAGCCGGGCACTGGCGAGGCGGGCCTTCTTGTCCCGGTACCACTGGGCTCCGGCTATCGCGCCGGCCGCGGCCGCGGCGGCGGCTCCGCCGGCGAGCTGCGAGCCGAGCATGATCGTGAGCTGCTCCCCGGCGCGCCGCTTCGGGGAGGCGCCGAACATCCGCTGGATCCTGGGACGGCTCGCTTCCTTCCGTTGCTTGATGAGCGTCGCCGCGAGGAACGACCCGGCGAAGCCGGCGCCGCGGGCCAGGCTCCCGGAATCCACTGGCAGGGCTTTGCGCACCAGGAAGACCTTCCCTGGCCGCGCCCGTCGTAACGCTCGCGGGCAGTCAGGGTCCGCGTGCGGCCTTCCACGGCGGGCTCGCAAGTGGCAGCATACGTAGCAGAATGCTCTCCGCCGAGGAGCTGATCATGACCAATCCGCAGAATCCTGGACCCGACACCTTCGGCGGGCCCGATCCTGGCGAGGAAGACGAACTCGCCGGACCGGGTACCGCGGGACCCGACACGCTCGGAGGAACGGACACCGGTACCGAAGACGAACTCGAGGGTCCCGGTGCGGCCGGGCCGGACACCCTCGGAGGACCGGATCTGGGCAGCGAGGACGAACTGCGCTAGCGCCTCGTTACAGCAGGCCCTTCGTGGGGTTGTCGTCGCCGAACCCGGTGGCCTCCTCGACGTAGCCGGCGAACGACCGCGAGCCGTCCGTCCAGCGCCCGTGCCTGCTGACGGTCAGCGGCGCCGCCCCGGCCCTGAGCATGGACGTCGCGCCGCCCCGGCGGACGCTGTGCCCGGTATGCCGCCTGCCCGCCCCGGCGCCCCCGGAGTTCGCGAAGTCCTCGGCGCCGAGGCCGGCGGCCGCGCACGCGGCGGCGATGATGCCGCCGATCGCCTGCGGGCGCAGCCGCCCGTCTCGCGTCGCGGCCGACGTGTACCGCCCGCCCGCTCCGGCGCCGGAACGTCCCCAGCGGTCGATCCGGGTGAACAGCGGTCCCGTCGTCACGCCCCGCCCGGCGAGGAAGGAGGTCCAGGCGAGCACGGCGCGCACCGGGCACACCGGCTCGTGCGACGCGTAGTGGATGCGGCGGACGACGCCGGCGGCGTTCGGGTCGGTCTTGGAGGAGCGGATCGTCACCTCCAGGCCCGCGCCGGGCACGAGAACCACGTCGCTGATGTTCAGCGCCGCCAGTTCCGAACGCCGGGCGAGCAGCGCGAAGCCCAGCAGCACCACCGCCCGGTCCCGCAGCCCCGCCGCCGTGGCGGGATCGCATGCCCGGACGACGGCCGCCAGGTCTGCGGCCATGAGCGGCAGTGCCTTGCGCGGGCCGTACCGGCCGTCGCGGCGGGCCTCCCGCTGCCGCGCGGCCATGATGATCTTGCGCGCCGCCAGGCCGTCCGGCGGCACCTCTCCGGCCGCGCGGTGCACGGCCGCGATCGCGGACAGATGGGCGGCCGCCGTGGTCGCCTTCAGCCCCCGCGCGGTGGCCAGATAGGTCAGGTACGCCGCCACGGTCTGCGCGGTGGCGGGCAGCGCGACCCGGCCGGCGGCCAGGCACCACGCCTCGAAGGACCGCCAGCGGGAGCGGTAGGCCCTGGCCGTGTTGTCCGGGACCGCTTCGGCGATGAGGGCGGCGGCCTCGTCCGGGAGCGCGAAGTCCGCCATGCCATAGCCGGTCCCCCGGGGCGCCGTGACGGCGAGCGCTCCGCTCGGATTCTCGGTCACGATATTGAACTGTATCGGGACTGAGAACGTTCGGCGACCTATCTTTCTTTTTCTTTCAATCTATTTATTCATCCGGTCATGATGATAAAGTCGTGATCCATGGCGGAGATCGTGTACGCGACCGTCGAGGACGACGCGGAGACCGTGCCCCCCGAGCTGCGGTGCATCTGGCCGGGCTGCGGCCGCCGCCGGGCGCCCGGGCGCGCCGCCGGCTCCGGGCGGCAGAAGGAGTACTGCCTGAAGGCCGACCGGCCGGAAAACGGCGGCGGGCCGGTACACAACGCCCGCAACCGGTGGGCGTGGCTCCGCACCGCGAGCGTTCCCGCCGGAAGCGGCACGGGCAGCGGAGACGACGCGGGCACCGGCGCGGACCAGGGTGCGGCCACGGCCGGGGCCGGAGCGGCGGACGGCGGACAGGCGCCACCTTCCGTTCGGGATAAATGGCCTGTTTCCACCGCGCGGAGCAGAGCCAGTGAGCTCCTCGAGCAGGCCCGCGGGCAGCACGCCGCGGCCCTCGCCTCGCTGCGGGCCGAGCGGGAGCTGTATGAGCGGCTCGGCGGCCAGTTCCGCGTCATGGGGGATCCGGCGGCCATCGACCTGGAGATCGCCTCGATCGGGCTGAAGGCGGGGCGGGATGTCGCGCAGGCGGCCGAGGAGGCGGCGCGTGCCCGGCGCGCCCAGCTGCGGGCCGAGCGCGAGCGGGACGAAGCGCTGCGGCTGAAGGAGCACGCCGACGCCGCGGCCGAGCAGTTCGCCGCGGACACCGAGGCGGCGGAACAGGCGCTGGCCCAGCGGGCCAGCGAGTTCGAACGCGAGCGCGGGCTGCTGCTGCGGCAGGCCCGGGAGGCCGGGGAGCTGGCCGACCGCGCCCGCGCGGAAGCCGAGGCGACCGCGGCCGCGGCGCGGGCCGAGGCGGCCGCCGCGGAGGAACGCGCGGCGGCGCTGGCGCAGCGGGCCCGGCAGGAGGCGGCCGAGGCGACGGCCGCAGCCAGGCGGGAAGCCGCCGAAGCGCGCCAGCAGGCGGCGGAGGCGGTGGCGACGGCCCGGGCGGCGGCCGAGCGGGCACAGGCGGACGCGGCACAGGCCCGCGGAGAGGCGGACCGGGCCCGCGGGGAGGCGGACCGGGCCCGCGACGACGCGGAGCGCGCGCGGGCGGAGGCCGAACGGGCCCGCGACGACGCCGAGGCGGTACGCGAGTCCCTGCGGCAGGCGCGCGACGGCGCCCAGGCGCGCGTCGCCGCCGCGGAAACGGGCGCCGCCGCGGCGGCCGCGCGCGCGGCGGTCATCCAGGCCGAGGCCGGGCGCCTGCGGGCGGAGATCGAACGGCTCCGCGGCGAGCACGCCGGAGAACTCGCCCGCCTCGGCGACGCGCACCAGGCGGCCCTGGACGCCGAGCGGGCCCGGGCCAAGCGCGCCGAGGACGAACTCGACGCGCTGCGGTGACCGCCCACTAGGCCGCCCGCCGTCAGCCGGTCCGTTTGCACCCGCATCATCTCGTTTCATCTTTTCTTTGTTAGTTTTCTGCCCGTTTACTCTTGACTCGCCATCAATGCGGGCGTAAAACCAAGGAAACAAAGATGAAACGGAGATGACCGACGTGTACGCGGAAGAGCGGCTTCAGCTGATCGTCGCCCGCGCCCGGGCCGAGGGCCGGGTCGATGTCGCGGCGCTTGCCGCTGAGCTTGGGGTGACTCCGGAAACAGTGCGCCGGGATCTGACATCCCTGGAACGGCAGGGGCTGCTGCGCCGGGTGCACGGCGGCGCGATCCCGGTGGAACGGCTGGGGTTCGAGCCGGCGGTCGGCCAGCGCGCCGAGCGGAACCTGGAGGAAAAGGACCGGATCGCCAAGGCGGCCATCGCCGAGCTTCCGGTGGAGGGCGCGATCCTGCTCGACTCGGGCACCACCACGGCCCGGATCGCGGAGATGCTGCCGCTGGACTGCGAGCTCACCGTGGTCACCAACTCGCTGCCGATCGCCTTGACGTTGTCCGTCCGGCCCAACCTGCAGGTGCTGATGACCGGCGGCCGGGTGCGGTCCCGGACACTGGCCGGAGTCGGCGACTGGACCGGGAACGCCCTCGCCAGCATCCGGGTCGACGTCGCGTTCCTCGGCGCCAACGGCGTCTCCGCCGCCTACGGCCTTACCACCCCCGACCAGGCCGAGGCAGCGGCCAAGCGGGCCATGATCCGGGCAGCGCGGCGGCCGGTGGTCGTGGCCGATCACAGCAAGCTCGGGGCCGACTACTTCGCCCGCTTCGGCGAGCTGACCGAGATCGACACGCTCATCACCGATACGGGCGCTGACGAGGACCTGGTGGCGGACCTGGAATCGGCCGGCCTGCGGGTGGTGCGGGCATGATCGTCACCCTGACCGCCAACCCGAGCGTCGACCGGACGATCGAGGTCGGCGCGCTGCGGCCCGGCACCGTCATCCGTGCCCGCGCCAGCCGGGTGGACGCGGGTGGGAAGGGCGTCAACGTGGCGCGGGCGCTGGCCGCGCACGGCTGCAAGGCCAAGGCCGTGCTCCCCAGCGGCGGCGCCGAGGGAGCGCAGCTCGAGGCCCTGCTGGCGAGCGCCGGCCTGGACCTGCTCACCGTCCGCATCGCCGGTTCGATCCGGGCGAACGTCACGGTCGTCGAGGCCGACGGCACCACCACCAAGCTGAACGAGCCTGGGCCGCAGCTTTCGGCGGCCGAGTTGGACGCGCTCGCGGCCGCGCTGAGCGAGGCCGCCGCGGCGGCGGAGTGGGTGGTGCTGTCGGGCAGCCTGTCCCCCGGCGCCCCGGCCGGCTGGTATGCGGAGGTCATCCGCCAGCTGCGCGGCAGCGGTCCGCGGATAGCGATCGACAGCTCCGGGCCGCCGCTGGCCGCGGCGATCGCCGCGGGCCCGGACCTGGTCAAGCCCAATCGCGAGGAGCTCGCCGAACTCGCCGGCCGTCCCATCGACACGATCGCGGACGTCACCGCCGCCGCGCGGGTCCTCATCGGCAGCGGCGTGTGCGCCGTCCTCACCAGCCTGGGACCGGCCGGCGCGGTGCTCGCCAGCCGGGACGGCGCCTGGCACGCCACCGCGGCGGCGATCGAGCCGCGCAGCACCGTCGGCGCGGGCGACGCGCTGCTGGCCGGCTACCTGGCATCCGGCGGCGGGAACGCCGTCGGCCCAGGCGCCCCCGTGGCGCTCGCGGCGCTCGCGGAAGCGGTCGCCTGGGGAAGCGCGGCCGCGGCCCTGCCCGGATCGGGCATGCCCGGTCCTGGCGACATCAGCCACGCCGGCGTCCGCGTCACCGACCTGTAAGGGAGCAAGCATGACCAGCCCGATCATCACACCCAGCCTCGTCGACCTGAACCTGGAGGCGGACACCCGGCAGGACGCCACCCGCCAGCTCGCGCAGCTGCTCGCGAGCCAGGGACGGGTCACCGATCTCGATGGCTTCCTCGCCGACGTGGCGGCGCGGGAAGCGCAGATGCCGACCGGGATCGAAGGCGGCATCGGCATCCCGCACGCCCGTTCGGCCTTCGTCACGCAGGCGTCCCTGGCGTTCGGGCGGAGCAAGGCGGGCGTGGACTACGGCGCCGCCGACGGCCCCGCTCACCTCATCTTCCTGATCGCCGCCCCGGACGGCGGGGGATCGGCGCACATGACCATTCTCGCGGCGCTCGCCCGCCGTCTCGTCCACGCCTCGTTCCGCGAGGCACTCGGCACCGCTCCCGACGCGTCAGCCGTCGCGGACATCGTCACGAAAGAGGTGCTCGGGTCATGAAACTCGTCGCCGTTACCTCCTGCCCCACCGGCATCGCACACACCTACATGGCCGCCGAATCGATCGAGCAGGCCGCCAAGGCCGCCGGCCACTCCATCACCGTGGAGACCCAGGGCGCCGCCGGCGCGGAACCGATTCCCGCCGACGTCATCGCCGCCGCGGACGCGGTCATCTTCGCCGCCGACGTGGAGGTGCGCGGCCGGGAGCGGTTCGCCGGCAAGCCGACAGTCACCGCGCCGGTCAAGCGCGCCATCAACGACGGCCCCGGGCTGATCGCCGATGCCGTGCGGGCCGCCCAGACCGCGCCCGCCGGAGTCGCCGGGGCCGGGGCGCGGCAGGCGGATCGGCCGCCGCGTCAAGCGCTGCCGCGGGCGCCGGCCTGACCACGAAGGTCGACCGGGAGGCGGGCTTCGGCACCCGGCTGCGGCAGTGGCTGATGACCGGTGTCAGCTACATGATCCCGTTCGTCGCCGCGGGCGGGATCCTGATCGCGATCTCGTTCATCCTGGGCGGCCCGCAGGTGGCCATGAAGGTCTTCGGTGGCACGTTCCACGGCCACACCTACCCCGCGGCTGTCACCGGGATCGAGAGCTTCACGGTCGCCCCGGTGCTGCACGCCGCCGGCGTCGCCGGGCTGCTGTTCCTCATCGGCAAGGTGGCGTTCTTCATGCTGGTGCCGGTGCTGGCCGGCTTCATCGCGTTCGCGATGGCCGACCGGATGGGCCTGGTCCCCGGGTTCGTCGCCGGCCTGATCGCCACCGCGACCGGCGCCGGGTTCCTTGGCGGCCTGATCGGCGGCCTGCTGGCCGGCGCGGTCGTCATGCTGCTGAAGCGGCCCAGGGTGCCGCGCGCCCTCGCCGGCATCATGCCCGTCGTAGTGATCCCGCTGGTCTCGACGGCCATCACCGGGGTGATCATGGCCGTGGCCGTCGGCCGCCCGGTCGCCGCGGCCACCACCGGCATGACGAACTGGCTGCACGGCCTGTCCGGCACCAACGCGGCCGCACTCGGCCTGCTGCTCGGCGCGATGATGGCCTTCGACCTGGGCGGCCCCGTCAACAAGGTCGCCTACACCTTCGGCCTGGCCAGCCTGGCCAGCGGTGACACCAAGATCATGGCCGCCGTGATGGCCGCGGGCATGACGCCGCCGATCGCCTGCGCGCTCGCGTCCGTCGTCCGCAAGAAGCTGTTCACGCCTGCCGAGCGCACCGCGGGCGAGGCCGCCTGGCTGCTCGGCCTGTCGTTCATCACCGAGGGCGCGATCCCGTTCGCCGCCGGCGACCCGCTGCGGGTCATCCCGTCGCTGATGGCCGGCAGCGCCGTGACCGGCGGGCTGTCGATGGCGTTCGGCGCCACGTCGCTCGCACCGCACGGCGGCATCTGGGTAATCGGCCTGATCGGCAGGCCCGGGCTGTGGGCCCTGTCCATGGTGGCGGGCATCGCCGTCAGCGCCGTGTGCCTGATCGCGCTCAAGTCGCTGCGCCGCACCGCTCCGGCCGGCAGCGCCGCGAACACCGCCAGCGCCCCGGAAGTCACTCCTGTCGC
This sequence comes from uncultured Actinomycetota bacterium, assembly GCA_963771985.1. GTDB lineage: Bacteria > Actinomycetota > Actinomycetes > Streptosporangiales > Streptosporangiaceae > Trebonia. Next base: position 904,299 of record CAVYVO010000003.1, read on the forward strand.
GGTAGGTGCGTGATGACCCAGCGTGCGGTAACCGTAGGCTCCACTGTCGGGCTGCATGCCCGCCCCGCGTCCCTGTTCGTGCAGGCCGCCGCCAAGGCGCCGGTCCCGGTCTTCATCGCCAAGCAGGGCGGCGAGCCGGTTGACGCGCGGTCCATCCTGTCGGTCATCGGCCTCAACGCCCGCGGCGGCGACACCGTGGTGCTGTCCGCCGCCAGCGCCGGCGCCGATGACGTGCTCGACGGCCTCGCCGCCATCGTCGCGGCCAACCACGACGCCGAAGGATCCCCGTCATGAGCGCGGAACTGCTCGGCCTCGGCGTGAGCGCCGGATCGGCGGCCGGGCAGGCCCTGCGGCTGGGCACCCCGCCCAGGCTGCCCGCCGCCGAGCCGCTCGTCACCGACCCGGCGGCCGAGGCCGAACGCGCCGTCGCCGCCCTTGAGTCCGTCGGCGAATTCCTGCGGGGCCGGGCCGCGGCGGCCGGCGGGCGCGGCGCGGCCGCCGACGTCCTGGCGGCCGAGGCGCTGATGGCCTGCGACCCGGCTCTCGCCGGGAAGGTACGCGGCCTCGCCGGGGCCGGCCGGGCCGCCGCATGGGCCGTGCGGGAAGCGCTGGCGGACTACCGGGCGATGCTGACGGCGGCCGGCGGCTACCTCGCCGAGCGCGCCGCCGACCTGGACGACATCGCCGACCGCGCGGTGGCGCTGCTGCTGGGCGAGCCGATGCCCGGCATCCCCTCCCCCGGCCACCCGTTCGTGCTGCTGGCGACCGAGCTCGCGCCCGCCGACACGGCGACCCTGGACCCGGCCGCCGTCCTCGCGATCGTCACCGAGCGCGGCGGCCCCACCAGCCACACCGCGATCCTGGCCAAGACCCTCGGCATCCCGGCCGTGGTGTCCTGCCCCGGCATCCTGGCCGTCCCCGACGGGAGGGTACTCGCCGTCGACGGCTCGGCCGGGACCGTGCTCGCCGATCCTTCCGCGCAGCAGCTGGCGCGGCTGGCCCGCGAGCGAGCCGGGCATGCCGCGCGGCTGCGCGCCGCCAGCGGCCCCGGCCGGACCAGGGACGGGTACCCGGTGAAGCTGCTGGCCAATATCGGCGGACCCGCCGACGTGCCCGCGGTGCTCGCCGCCGGCGCCGAAGGCGTCGGGCTGCTGCGCACCGAGTTCCTCTTCCTCGACCGCCGCGACGAGCCGTCGGGGGCGGAACAGCGGGCCACCTACGCCGAGATCCTCGCGGGGATGGGCGGGCGCAAGGTCGTCGTGCGCACGCTTGACGCCGGGGCGGACAAGCCGCTGGCGTTCGCGTCGCAGGAGGCCGAGCCCAACCCGGCGCTCGGCGTCCGCGGGCTGCGCCTTGACGCCCTGGTCCCGGCGCTGCTCGACACCCAGCTCGAGGCGCTGGCGCTCGCCGCCAAGGACACCGGCGCCGACGTGTGGGTGATGGCCCCGATGGTGTCGGTCCCGGCGGAGGCGGCCGCGTTCGCCGAACGGGCCCGCGGGCACGGCCTGCCGCTCGCCGGCGTGATGATCGAGGTCCCGGCCGCCGCGTTGAGCGCGGCGGCGATCATCGAGCAGGTCGATTTCGTGTCGATCGGAACCAACGACCTGAGCCAGTACACCTTCGCCGCCGACCGGCAGGCCGGCGCGCTCGCCCCGCTGCTCGATCCGTGGCAGCCCGCGCTGCTGCGGCTGATCGCGATGACGGCGGCCGCGGGGCGGGCGGCGGGCAAGCCGGTCAGCGTCTGCGGCGAGGCGGCCAGCGACCCGCTGCTCGCGGTCGTGCTGACGGGTCTCGGCGTGACCAGCCTGTCGATGGCGCCGCCCGCCGTGGCCGAGGTCCGCGCCGTGCTGGCCGGGCGCACCATGGCCGAGTGCGGGGCCGCCGCGGCTGCCGCGCTCGCCGCGGCCACCCCGGCTGCGGCGGGCGCAGCGGCCTCGCGTGCCCGCGACGCCGGCGAGCGCTGATGTCGGCTAAAGCAGGCCTTTGTCGGTACGCTCAGTTCCTATGACAGGGTCCGCCCTGTACCGGAAGGTGGCCGAGGACATCAAGGCGGCTATCGCTGCCGGTACGTATCCGGCTAATACCAAGCTGCCGTCCGAGAGCGAGCTCGCCGAGCAGTATTCGGTGTCGCGCGGGACGATCAGGCAGGCGTTCGCCGCGCTGCGCGCGGACGGCGTCATCGCTTCCCGCCGCGGGGCCCGCCGTGTCGTCGTCGGCGGGCCCCGGGTGCAGAGCTTCGGCGAGCTGCTGTCGTTCTCCCGGTGGGCGCACGCGATCGGCGAGGTGCCAGGCGGCCGGGTCGTGAGCCTCGAGCGCCGGCCGGCCACCCCCGCCGAGGCCGAGCGGCTCGCGCTTCCCGGCGGCGGGTCCGTCTACTACCTGGTGCGGGTGCGGCTGCTGTCCGGCCGCCCGGTGATGGTGGAGCGCGCCGTCTACCCGGACAAGGTGGGCGTGCTGGTCGCCGGCCTGGATCTCGCGGACGACTCGATCACCGAACGCCTCGAGGAACTCGGCATCGTCTTCACCGACGCCGAGCACGTGATCGAACGCCGTCGCGGCCTCCGCCGAGGACGCCCGCTGGCTCGGCGTCCGCGCCGGAGTGCCGCTGCTGCGCGAGCGCCGGTTCACGACCGACCGCGCGGGGCAGCCGGTCGAGTGGTCCGATGACAGGTACCTGGGATCGGCGACGGCGTTCAGCGTCCGCAACTCGGTCGCCGTCAACGCGCTTTCCCGCACGTCCGCTCCTGTCGATTTATCTCCCGAACGGAAGGTGGCGCCTCCCCGCCGTACACCGGCACACCGCGTCCCCGCCTCTTGCTGTTATCACTGGACCAAGGCCAGCAGCGCGGCGCTGACGTCCTCGCGGCCGTGACCGGCGTCGACGGCCGCGTGCCACTGGCGCGACAAGGCCGCGAGCAGCGGCAGCGCGGCACCGTCCGCCGCGTCGATGGCCAGGTCGACGTCCTTGAGCGCCCATTCGAGCGGGAACTCGGGTGCGAAGTCGCCCCGCTCCATCTTGTGCAGCTTGGCGTCCGCGATTGGCGCGTCGAGCGGGCCGCCCTCGATCGCCTCGTCGAGCCGCCTGACGTCGACGCCGAACCGCCTGGCCAGCTCCACCGCTTCGGCGACGCCTTCGATGAGCACGGACATATAGGAGTTGACGACCAGCTTCAGGCGGCTGCCCTGGCCGGCCTCCCCCAGCCACACCGTGCTGCGGCCGATCGCGGCGAAGGGCGCGCGCAGCGGCTCCTGCGCCCCGGCCGGCCCGGAGGCCAGGATCAGCAGCTGGCCGTTCTCGGCCGGCCCTTTGCTGCCAGACACCGGCGCGTCGACGAACAGCACGCCGGGCCGGAGCCTGGCGAGCCGTCCGGCGATCCTGTCCGTCGCCTCGATGCCGATCGTCCCCATCTGCGCCCAGACGGCGCCCGCGGCGAACGCCTCGGCGACGTGGTCGTCGAAGACGACCGCCTCGACCACTTCGGCGGTCGGCAGCATCGTGATCACCGAGCGGGCGTCCTTGACGGCCTCGGCGGCCGACCCCGCCACGACCGCTCCGGCGGCGGCGAGCGCCGTCGTCGCCTCCCGCGACCGGTCCCAGACCACGGTAGGCAGCCCGGCCGCGAGCAGGTTGCGTGCCATCGCCGAGCCCATGATGCCGGTGCCGAGCACCGCCACCCGCTCGCCGCTCTGGCTATGCGTCTGCGACATTTCCCGTCCTCCCTGTGCGTCGGTCACGCTGGCCGGCCGGACCGGCAGCTCCCTGCCCGCCCTGGCCGCTATGGTCTATCCTCCCCCGCTCCCGCCAGCTGTCCCGGGGAGTCCCGGCCTCCGGCCTCTTGCTGTTATCAGCATCCTTAGGCTCTAGCGGGGCTCCTTGCTGTTATCAGATAAAGATGGCTATACAAGTTGGCAGGTGGCTATACTCGCTACCTGTGACTGGTCAGGCAGCGGCTGAACGGGCAGTGATCGTAGGCGGCGGCGTGCTCGGCACGATGCACGCGTGGATGGCACGCCGGCGCGGGTTCGACGTGGTGCACCTGGAGCGCGAGCCCGAGGCGCGCGGCGCGTCCGTGCGGAACTTCGGCCTCGTCTGGGTAAGCGGCCGCCGGGCCGGCCCCGAGCTCGCGCTGGCGCTGCGCGCCCGCGAGCTGTGGGAGTCGATCGCCGCGCAGGCTCCCGGCACCGGCTTCCGCCCGGCCGGGTCGCTGACGCTCGCGTCGGACGACGCCGAACTGCGCGTGCTCCGCGAGGCGGCCGAACTGCCGGACGGCAAGCAGCGCGACTTCGAGCTCCTCGATCCCGGCGGCGTGCGTGCCGTGAACCCGGCGCTGCGCGGGTCCTTCCTCGGCGGCCTGTACTGCCGGGCCGACGCGATCGTGGAGCCCCGGCTGGCACTGCCCGCGCTGCGCGCGTCGCTGGCCGGGCCGGGATACACCTGGCTGCCCGGCCTCGAGGCCGTCGAGGTCGCCGCGCACGGGATCCGCGACCACCGGGGGACGTGGCACCGGGGCGATCTCGTGGTCTTGTGTACCGGCGCGAACTTCACCGGCGTCGCGGGGCCGCACCTGGCGTCCGTGCTGCACAGCCTGCGCCGGGTCAGGCTGCAGATGCTGCAGACCGTGCCGTTCCCCGGGCACCTGACCACATCGGTCGCCGACGGCGACTCGCTTCGCTACTACCCCGCCTACGACGTGCCGGCCCGCGCCCTCCTGCGGCCGCAGTCCCCTGTCGCGGCGGCTTCCCGGGCCCAGCTGCTGCTGGTGCAGCGCGCCGACGGCGGGCTGACCATCGGTGACACCCACGAGTACCACGAGCCGTTCACGTTCGACGTGGACGAGAACGCCTATGACCACCTGCGGGCCCGCGCCGAGGCGCTGCTGGGCACGCCGCTGCCGAGGACGCAGCGGCGCTGGGCCGGTGTCTACAGCGAGGTCACCGGCACCCCCGGCCTGTACCACCGCTCGGAGGTCGCGCCCGGCGTCGTCCTGGTCACCGGGCCGGGCGGGCGCGGCATGACCTGTTCACCCGCCATCGCCGAGGAGACCTTCCTCCCTTGACGTCCCCTCCCGCCTGGAGGCGGGAGATTCCTTCCGCTACGCCGATTGGAGCAGCAGTTGGGGTTCGCGGTTCATAGGGCCGGCATCCCGGTGTCCTCCCCGCGCAGTCACCGCACGCCCTGCGGCGATGTTCCTGGCCGCGTTTACGTCGGCGTTGAGCGCGTACCCGCAGGCGGTGCACCGGAAGACGGCTTGGCTCTCGCGCGACTTCCGGTCCACCTGCCCGCACGCGCTGCATCGCTGGCTCGTGAACGCGGGATCCACCCTTTCCACCCGGCCCGGGGCTTTCTCCCGCAGGCGGCGGGCCAGCAGCCCTCACCCAGATCGGCTAATGCCCCGGTTCGGCCCCGCCTTGGCCGCCACGTTCCGGCCCGGCTCTCTGATCGTTCCTTTCGCCGACCGGGTCATGTTCTGGATGCGGAGGTCCTCGATGCGGATCACGTCGAACCGACGCGTCAGGCTGGTGGACAGTTTCTCGCACCAGTCCCTGCGCCGGTCCGCTTCCCGCGCCCTCAGCTTCGCGATCGCGGCCTTGGCCTTGCCGCGCCGGTTCGAGCCCTTATGCGCCCGGGCGAGCGCGCGTTCCAGGTGCGCCAGGCGCCGCTGCTCGCGGACGGCCAGCCCAGGCACGGTGAGCAGTTCGCCGGTGGACAGCGCGGCGGACACTGTCACGCCCCGGTCGACGCCGATCACCTGCCCGTTGCCGGGGGCGGGGACCGGGGCGGGGATGTGCGCGAAGGCGACGTGCCAGCGCCCGGCCCGGTCGCGCGTGATACGGAACGACTTCACCTCGCCGGGGACGCCGGGGACGGGGCGGGACCAGCGGAACCGCAGCCAGCCCGCCTTCGGCACCCGGACCTCGCCCCAGTGCCGCCCCACCTGGCGCACGTCCCACTGTCGGCCCCGTTTCCCCACGATGCGGAAGCCTTTATCCCGCCCGGCCTTACGCCACGCCTTACGCCACGATGGCCTGCCGCGTGTTCCCTTGAAGAACCCGCTCATGGCCTGCGCGAAGTCCCGCAGCGCCTGCTGCTGCACGGTCTGACTGCCTGCCGCCAGCCACGGGTTGTCCGCCCTGGCCGCGGTCAGCTGACGGGACTGCTCCAGGTAGGCCGGCGCGCTCTTGCGGCCCGGACGCCACCAGGCGTACTGCTCGACCGCCAGGTTCCAGGTGAACCGGGCGTGGGAGCAGTGCTCCAGCAGCGTCTGCTCTTGTTCAGGAGTCGGGTAGATCCTGCATCGTGACACACGAATATTATAGCGAATATCGGAGGGAGGGAGCGGCGTTTCCTCTCCGCCATGAATGGCGGAGTATATCCACGCCGCACATTTGATGACCCGGATCACCGTCGCCTGCATCGACATGGCAGGCACCACCGTCCGCGACGACGGCACGGTGATGGCCGCGTTCACCGAGGCCATCGCCAGCCACAACCTGCCGGCCGCGGAGTTCAACCGCGCGATGAAGTATGTGCGGGCCACGATGGGCCAGTCCAAGATCGACGTGTTCCGGCACATCCTCGGCGACGAGGAGGACGCGCGGCGGGCCAACGCCTCGTTCGAGAAGCACTACGCAGCGGCGGTCAGCAGGGGCGAGGTCGAGCCCATGCCCGGCGCCGCCGAGGTCTTCACGGCGTGCCGTTCCGCGGGCATCAGGGTATGCCTAGCGACCGGCTTCTCCCCCGCCACCCGGGACGCTATCGTCGCGGCGCTCGGCTGGGCCAGCGCCGTCGACCTGATGCTCTCCCCCGCCGACGCGGGCCGGGGCCGTCCCTGGCCGGACCTGCCGCTGACAGCGCTGCTCCGCCTCGGCGGCGGCTCGGTGCGTGAACTGGCGGTCGCCGGCGACACCCCCAGCGACGTGGAGTCCGGGCTCCGCGCCGGCGCCGGCCTGGTGGCAGGGGTGCTGACCGGAGCCGCCACCCGTCAGGAACTCGAAGCCGTTCCCGGGACGACCAGCCTGCCCGGCGAACCGGTGGTCCTTGAGTCGATCGCGGACCTGCTCCCCCGGCTCGGCATCTGAGGGCCGCGATCGCGCCTGGACTGACGCCCGCGCAGCAGCGGGAGGCCGCTGAGGGCGATGCCCGTGATGATGGCCGCTCCCCCGGCGAGTTGCCGCGGACCCGCCGGGTCGCCGAAGAAGAGGACGCCCGCGACGGCGCAGCGCGGGACGCGCGGCGGCGAGCAGCAAGACGGCGGCAGCCAGCGCGAACCGGCCGAAGGTGAGCCAGCCGGGCGCGAGCCAGGCCAGGGCGATCTTTGACAGCGGCACGCTCATGCCCCACGCCAGCCCGGCTGCCGCGAGCGCGGCGATGGCACGCATCCGATTGGTGTTCATGGATTCAGGTTGCCGTCGGCACGGCCAGAATTTGGCGCTTACGGCCACCGACTAAATAAAATTTAGCGATATGGCCGTCAAACTTGACGAAATTGACATTCTGTTGCTCAGCGAGCTGCAGGCCGACGCCGACCGCACCAACGTCGAGCTCGCGCGCCTTACCGGCCTGTCGCCCGCGGCGACCCTGCACCGGGTGCGCTCGCTGAAGGAGTCCGGCGTCATCCGCATCATCAGGGCGCACGTTGACCCGGCCGTGGCCGGGTTCCCGCTGCAGGTCTACGTGACGGCGACGCTCGCCCGTCACGACCCGCGCTCAACGGCTGTCTTCGAGAACCACGTGCGGGAGACGCCACAGGTCATCGCCGCCGACAACATCGCGGGCGAGACCGACTACCTGCTGTCGATCGTGGCCAGGGATGTCCCGGAACTGCACCAGGTACTCGCGAGTCTCGCCACGCGGGGCGGAACGCGGCTGGTGACCTTCCTGCGGCTAGCCGAACTCAAGCCGCCCGCGCCACTCCCGCTCGGCGTGCCCGCCGTGGCGGCCGACAGCCCGCGCCGCCGCCCGCTGCGTCCGGGGCCCGGGCCCGCGCACTGACCCGCAAGATCACCCGGTGCCGTACTAGTCGGCGAGCTTAAACGCGAGCTCGGTTTCTCACTCGTTCATGTCCTGGCATGTCCTGGCCGCGTTGGTCGTGATAAATCTCCAGGCGGCAACCCCACCGCTCGCCCTCAGGTGCGGACGTGATGTCCCAGGCCAGGCCCTGCGCGGGAGGCAGCAGCCCGAACGCGTTACAATGCCGCAGCATGCGCACCGACACCCGGTCGGCGCTGGCGAACTCTCCGATATCGAACACGCCTCTGGCTTATCGCCTGACACCGTGACGAGGTCAAGCCGCCGCCTGCGGCGTCAGGACCGAGGCGCCAACAGCATCGCCTGACGGCGTCATACTGGACGTTATGGAGCTATCGGCGAAGCTGCAGATAAAGCCCGGGTCCAAAGTCGCGATCCTCGCCTCCCCGCCCGGCGGCCCAGCGCCCGCCGGGCCATGGGACGCCGTGGCCGACCTGGCTGACGCCGACGTGGTCATCGTGTTCGTGAAGAACCGGGCCGAGCTGGCGACTGCCGCCGCGCCTGCCCTCGACACGGCGCGCGCGGACAAGCTGGCCTGGATCGCCTACCCCAAGGCAGGCAAGCTCGGCACGGACCTGAACCGTGACGTGCTCCGCGAGTCCCTGACCGCCACCGGCATCCAGCCGGTCCGGCAGATCGCGATCGACGACGTGTGGTCCGCGCTGCGGTTCCGCCCCGCTTGACAGCCCTGCTCAGGCCGCCGGGCGCAGGCGGAAGGCGAGGAAGCCGGCCTCCCGGCAGAGCCTCTCGTAGTCCACGGGATCGATGTCCGCGCCCTCCGGCGCGGGGCGCGGCTCGAGCAGCCGCTCGATGAGGAATCCGGCCGCCGCGATCTCCTCGCAGGCGACCTCGAGGGGAACCAGCCAGTACCGCACGTTCCAGCCCTTGCTCCACGTCTCGCTGACCACACGGACCTCGTGGTAGTTGCCGCCGTGGCGGAGCCAGTCACCGGTGGGATGCATGCGCGACAGTACCAGGGCGCCGTCCGGCCGGAGCACCCGGCGCAGTTCCCGCAGCGCGCCGATCCGGTCGTCGACGTACTCGATGGCGAGCGCGCACAGCGCCAGGTCCACCGACGCGTCCGGCAGCCACGTGATCGGATCGCCGAGGTCGTGCACCCGGAAATCCCCGCCGTCGCACCGCTGCTGGCAGAGCTCGATCATGCGCGGGCTCTGGTCGAAGCCCACCACCTCGGCACCGCGCCGCAGCAGCTCCTGGGCGTACAAGCCGGGCCCGCAGGCGGCGTTGAGGACCCGCTTGCCCGCGACGTCACCGAGGAGGCGAAGGCATACGGGCCGGTCATAGTGGGCGTTGTAGAAGCCGTTCTCGGCGTGGTCCAGGAACTGGTCAGCGAACATGTCGTACTGGGGCACCCGGCCTACCTGTCCGTCCATGGCTTCTATCTTCCCGCCGCCACGGCATGCGCGGGGGAGGGTAATTCGACCGGTCCGTCGCTAGCGCGGTGCGCGGGAAGAAGCTCGCGTCTGGATCCATACCCTGCCGGGTATCTAGCCGACAGGTTTCTCGGAAGTTCCATGATCGCGAATTATTCGCATCTTATAGCGATAAAAAGTCTTCACCAGGAAAAACATCTTCGCGATCATGATGGTGCCAATGTGGTTATTCATGTACTAAATCATGATTTTTCCATATTTCATACCCCCCGCTGTCCGGTCACGACCGACCCAGCTGATGCGGCGAGCCGGTCAGAGCATGCCTTGGCGGCGGTCGGCTGCGGTGCCAGAGTGACCGGGGAGGACAGTGTGGCGGAAGTTCCCCGTTCACGGTTTCCGGGTGGCGGCGGAGGCCGCCGGTGGTCTCCGGGCGGCGGCGGCCGACGTTCCCGGATGGCAGCGGAGGCGCTCGGCGACGGCGTACCAGCCCGCGTGAGCGGCCCACGTGCGACATCCGCGCTTTTCCACAGATCCTGTGGACCGGGCTGTGCGCAACCCCGGCGCGCCGCTGTGGCCAAGCGGTGCATAGCAGCGGGGTTCCTGTGCATAACCATGCACAGGAACCCCGCTTGCCTGCCGGAACATTTTGTGGATAACCATCCGCCGCTGTGGATGAACGCAAGTGCGTGCGCATCCCAGCGGGCCGCCGGGACTAGGGGTAGCTCACCACGTCCACGGGGGCGTGGTTCGCGTCACTGGTGTTGGTGGCCGGACCGCCGACCCCGTTGATGACCGAGTCCAGGCCGCCCGTGCCGCCGATCCACAACCCGAACACGTCGTGGAACTGCACCCCGGCCGCCGAAGGCGCCTCGAAGGCCTCCGTGTCGTACAGCGTGGCCGGCGTGTCGATGAACACCACGTAGCTGCCCATGCCGTAGCCCTGGAAGGTCTTCACGCCGTCGCCGACCTCGAAGGCCGGGTACCCGTCCTGGGTCGGCGACTTCATCCAGGCCGCCTGGCTCGGCGGGTCATACGGCAGCTCGTTCTGGAAGAACACGTCGGTGCCGCCCTGGCCGTCCCAGAGGACCTCGGTCTTCTGGTAGTGCTCGACCGCCAGCCCGTAGGCGGTGACGTCGTCGCCGGTGACGACCACTCCGGTGTCGGCGGTGTTGGCCGTCCAGCCCACGTCGTTGCCGTGGTCGGCGCGCCAGGCCCATACGTCGTCGATGATGGAGTGCGAGGCGTTGTCCAGCAGGCTGACCGTCGCGGACGTGGGCGTCGTCTCCGCGCCGCCGATCCGGAAGAACACGTCCGAGATCAGGTCGGGGTTGCCCGCCGCCGCGTTACCCGGCGTTCCCACCGAGACCAGCACCGGCGAGTTGACCGGCCCGGCGTCGACGATCAGGCCGGACACCTTGACCCCGGTGTTCGGCAGTACCACGAGGGCGGCGTTGCCGTGCTGCGGGACCAGCGTGGCGAAGCCGAGGCCGAGCACCACCGTGCCGGGGCGGGTGACCGCGATCGGCGCGGACAGGTCGTAGACGCCCGGCGTCAGCACGAGGTTCTTCCCGGTCGCGAGCGCGAGGTCGATCACGGCGACCGGCGTGTCCGGGTTCGCGACGAAGAACGACGACAGCGACTTGGAACTGCCCGCCTCCGTGCCGCTGGCCCAGGACGGGCCGGACGAGTTGGTTTGCAGGGCGGGCACGAACACGTTGAACTTGCCGGCCGCGTCCGTGTAGAGGAACGGCTCTTCCTCGCTGACCGGGCTGGCGGCCAGCACGGTGTTCTGCGCGCACTGCCCGGTGAATACAGGCGCGGGCGCGCCCTCGACACCGGAGTACACCATGTTCCACAGGCCGCCGTTGGCCGACCCGCAGCCGTTCGAGCCGCCGATGGAGCTGTTGCGCACCATGTACTGCTGGTTGCCGTAGAAGTCCAGATCGCCGCTGATCTGGCTGTCGGCGATGAACCCGCCGCTGGCGTAGTCGTCGGTCGCGCCGCAGTAGTCCTGGAACACGACGTTGCCGTTGATGATGTCGCGGCGCAGCGGGTCGGCCTGGGAGACCGCCCACATCTCCGCGGAGTTGTCGCACCCGGCACCGTACGTGTCGACCGGCGCGGGCGCATAGGCCGGCGTCGTGGACGGCAGGGTTACGTTCAGCGTCAGGTTGGACAGGGAGCGCCAGAAGTTGTCGTCAGCGTTGCATGAGCCGCCGCCGCACAGGTTGTTGAACACGTCGATGGCGCCGTTGACGACGGTGGCCGACGGCAGCGCGCCGAGGCCCGCGACCTGCGTGTAGTAGCCGACCTGGAAGATCAGCGGGCTGGTCGTGGACCCGTACGTCCCCGGCTCGAAGAACACCGCGTACCGCTGGCTGTCGAACTGGCTGCCGACCGGCACCTGCTGCGTCGCGATCGCGTTGAGGTCGGCCTGGATGGCCGCCTGGGTCATGGTGTCGTTGAACACGCAGACGTTGGGCCCGAAAACCGGCGAGCTGGCGTCCGGGCACAAACTCGACGCCGAACTGGGGGCCGCCGGAGTGGACGAATGGAGGACGGCCGCGCCCGCGGGAACCGCCGTCAGCGCGGAAGCGGCGAGTGTCGCCGCAAGAACAAAAGGCCGGAGAATTCGACGCATACGTGCACCTCGCTGTGCGGGACTGTGACAAGTCTCACGAGGAAATGTAACCTAGGTGCCTTTCTGTGGCACTAGGTGCGAATGATTTACATTTTTTACATTCCTGCACGGCACTGCACGGTACCGCACGGGTCCGCCGGAGAGGCCGATTGCGCAATCGACCCGCTGGCCGGCGCCCGGGAGGCCGGCGAGGCCGGCGAGGCCGGCGCCCCGGGAGGCCGGCGCGCGGGGCCGGGGGGGTCAGGCTTCGTCGAGGCCGAGCAGGCGGACCGCGTTGTCTTTGAGGATCTTGGGGCGGACGTCCGGCTTCATGTCCAGCGACTCGAAGTCGCGCAGCCAGCGCTCCGGGGTCAGCAGCGGGTAGTCGGTGCCGAACAGCACCTTGTCCTGCAGGTAGGAGTTCGCGGCACGCACCAGGGCGGGCGGGAAGTACTTCGGCGACCAGCCGGACAGGTCGATGAACACGTTGGACTTGTGCGTCGCCATCGAGATCGCCGAGTCCGCCCACGGCACCGACGGGTGCGCGAGGATGACCGTCAGGCCAGGGAAGTCCGCCGCCACGTCGTCCAGCAGCATCGGGTCCGACAGCCGCAGCTTGATGCCGCGCCCGCCGGGCAGCCCCGCGCCGATGCCGGTCTGGCCGGTGTGGAACAGGGCCGGCACGCCGAGCGACTCGATCTCCGACCACAAGGGGTAGAACCGCGGGTCGTTCGGCGCGAACCCCTGCAGCGACGGGTGGAACTTGAAGCCGCGCGCGCCGTGCTCGATGACCAGCGCGCGCGCCTGCGCCACGGCGGCAGCATCCCGCAGCGGGTCCACAGAACCGAACGGGATCAGCACGTCAGCGTGCTCGCGAGCCTTGTCGCAGATCTCCTCGCTGGACAGCGCCGGGTGCCCGGTGAAGGTGCCGGAGTCCACGGTGAACACGACCGCCGCCATCCGCAAGCCGCGGTACAGGCCGGCGATCTGCTCGAGCGTCGGCGAGCGGTCGTGGTCGGCCCTGAAGTACCTGGCGGAGGCGCCGAGCAGCTCGTCGTCCAGGGAGTAGCATCCGTGGCCGTCGGACTCGATGTGCACGTGGACGTCGACGGCGGTCAGCGAATCGATGCGCATTCATGGCATTGTACATGTCCCATGACGTCACAAATGTCACACATGGGGAACAAGCTGGCCGTGCTGTGCCGGGAAACCAAGACCGGCAACACCGAAATAGGCTGCTTCGCCATTGATTCGGACGTACGCGTGTGCCAGCCTCTAGCCTGTGAGCGCTGACGCCCCTGGTGCCGACATGCCCGACATGCCCGCGAACGTACGCGCCGGCGACCTGATCTGGACACCGTCGCAGGAGCGGATCGCCAAGGCCAACATCACCGCGTTCCTGGCGTGGCTCAAGCAGACGCGGGGCCTGGACTTCGCGGGCTACCCGCAGCTGTGGGAGTGGTCGGTCACCGACCTGGACGCCTTCTGGCAGGCCATCTGGGACTACAACGACATCGTGGTCGCGCGGCCACCGGAAAAAGCGCTCGGCGACAAGACCATGCCCGGCGCCGACTGGTTCCCCGGCGCCCGGCTGAACTACGCCCAGAACGTGCTGGCCGGGGAAAGGCCCGGCGAGGTCGCGCTGTACTACCACTCGGAGACCACGCCCGTCACGCCGCTGCTGTGGGACGACCTGGCCAATAACGTCCGGATCCTGGCCACGCGCCTGCGCGAGGACCTCGGCGTCCGGCCCGGGGACCGCGTCGCCTCCTGCCTGCCGAACATCCCCGAGGCAGTCACCGCGATGCTCGCCACCACGAGCATCGGAGGCATCTGGACGTCGGTCTCCCCCGATTTCGGCTGGCGCGGGGTGCTGGACAGGTTCCGTCAGCTCCAGCCGAAGGTGCTGATCTGCACCGGCGGCTACCGGTACGGCGGGAAGGACTACGACCGCAGCGGCGAGCTCACCCAGATCGTCAAAGAGCTCGACTGCCTCGAGCACGTCGTCTACCTGCCGTTCAAGGACATACCGGCGCCCGCGGACCACGCGAGAAACTGGCATGACCTGCTCGATCACTCCCCGGTGAAAGCTGAGGACTTCACGTATCACACCGGCCCGTTCGGTATGCCGCTGTGGATCTTGTTCTCGAGCGGCACCACCGGACTGCCGAAAGCGATCACCCACAGCCACGGGGGAATCCTGCTCGAGCAGCTGAAGCTGCAGCGGCTCAACATGGACATGCGCCCCGGCGACGTGCTGTTCTTCTACACCACGACCGGCTGGATGATGTGGAACTTCCTGGTCAGCTCGCTGCTGATCGGGGTGAAGCCGCTGCTGTACGACGGCAACCCCGGCTACCCGGAGCCGGACGCGCTGTGGCGGATGGCCGCGCAGGCCGGCGTGACGATGTTCGGCGGCAGCCCCGCCTACGCGGACATGCTGGCCAAGCGGGGCGTCGTGCCGAAAGACTCCTACGACCTCAGCTCCCTGCGGTCGGTCATGCTGGCCGGCTCGCCGGTCTCCCCCGAGTGCGCCGCGTGGTTCCTGCGCAACGTCAAGCGCGACCTGTGGCTGCACGTGGGCAGCGGCGGCACCGACGTGTGCACCGGGTTCACCGGCGGATCGCCGACGCTGCCGGTGTACGCGGGCGAGCACCAGCACCGTAACCTGGGCGTCGCGGCCTACGCGGTCAACGACAAGGGCGAAAAAGTGGTGAACGAGGTCGGCGAGATGGTGATCACGCAGCCGATGCCGTCGATGCCGGTGAAGTTCTGGGGTGATGACGAGTATCATACCCGGTATAAAGCCACGTACTTCAACGAGTTCCCCGGCATGTGGCGGCAGGGCGACTTCTTCAAGGTCAACGAGCGCGGCGGGTGCTTCGTGCTCGGCCGCAGCGACGCGACGCTGAACCGGTTCGGCGTGCGAATCGGCACGGCCGAGATCTACACGGTGCTCGAGGGCATCCCCGAGGTGGACGACGCGATCGTGGTCAACCTCGACCTGCCGGGCGGGCAGTTCTTCATGCCGATGTTCGTCAAGCTCGCCGACGGGGTCACGCTGGATGACCGCATCGAGACCGAGATCAAGACGCGGCTGCGCCGCGAGTACACGCCCCGGCACATTCCCGACAAGATCATCCAGGTACCCGCCATCCCGACGACGCTGACCGGGAAGAAACTCGAGGTGCCTGTCCGCAAGATCCTCCTGGGCACGCCCCTGGAGAAAGCCGCCAACACGAGCGCGATGGCCGATCCGTCGTCCCTGGACGCCTTCCTCGACTACGCGCGCACCCAGCACGACTACACCGCCTAGCGCATCCCCTGGGGCTTCCAATGACGGAACAAGCAGGTTTCCCGCTCCCCTCGCAGATCGCCGACGTGCCCGGCGCGGAGAACTGGCGCTCCATGTACCAGTACTTCACGCGCTTCCAGCCCGACGACGACAAGCGCTTCTGGTTCTACAACTCGATGCACTTCCCCGAGCCGATGCCGGCCTTCAACACGGTCACCGCGGAGATCCCGTACCAGGCGATCGGCGCGAACACCGCCCGGCTGTTCGTGTTCCCGACGACGCTCGGCATCGAGCACCGGATCGTCAACGGGCGGGTGTACATCACCGCCAACCCCGTGCTCGACCCCGCCGAGATCGGGCGGCGCGCGGAGGTATTCGGCCCGCGGGCCGGCTACTACTACGAGCACTGGGACGAACTGTACGAGGGCTGGAAGGAGCGCGTTCGCGGCCTCATCAGCGAGATCGAGGCCGTCGAGGTCCCTGAGCTGCCCGAGTGGGAGTCCGACAACGTTGTCTTCCAGGCAAAAGGCGTCGCGCAGAACCACCATCTCACCAGCAACTTCGCCAGGTGCCTCGCGCTGTACTCGACGATGTGGCACCACCACACCGAGATGCTGATGCTCGGCTACGGCGCCTACGTGGTGTTCTTCCAGTTCTGCACGCAGGCGTTTCCGGAGATCAGCGACCAGACCGTGGCCCGCATGGTGGCCGGCATCGACGTGATCATGTACCGGCCCGACGACGAGCTGCGCGCTTTGGCGCGCCTCGCCGTCGACCTGGGCGTCGACGACCTCTTTACCGAGGGCTGCGTCGCGGCCGAGGTGCTTGACGCCCTGGAGGCGCGCGGCGAGGCGGGCGCGACGTGGCTGGCCTCGTTCGACAAGGCGCGCGACCCCTGGTTCCACGTGTCCACCGGCGACGGCTTCTACCATCACCACCTGAGCTGGAACGACGACCTCACCGTGCCGTTCACCGCGCTGCCCGGCTACGTCGCCGCCGTCCGCGCGGGCACCATCCGCGTGCGGCCGACGGCCCAGCTCGTCGAGGAGCGCGAGCGGATCGCCAACGGCTACCGCGACCTCCTGAACACGGACGACGAGAAGGCCGCCTTCGACCAGATGCTCGGCCTGTGCCGCCTCGTGTTCCCGTTCGTCGAGGACCACAAGTTCTACTGCGAGCACTGGTTCACCACGCGGTTCTTCCAGAAGATCAAGGCGTTCGGCGCACTGCTGGCCCGGTTCGGCGTGCTGGCCGAGGCCGACGACGTCTTCCACCTGCACCACACCGAGGTCGACCAGGCGCTGTCCGACGTCGCGCTCGCCTGGGCGGCCGGCACCCCGCCGCTCGGCGGCGCCCACTTCCCCCCGATCATCGCCGAACGCAAGCGCATGCTCAAAGTCCTCCGCGACTGGTCCCCGCCGCCCGCGCTCGGCCCGGTCCCGGAGGCGCTGAACGACCCGGCGGTCCGCATGCTCTGGGGCGTGACGCAGGAACGGATCGAGTCCTGGCTGCACCCGGACACCGAGGAGATGCACGGTGTCGCCGCCTCGGCCGGCGTGGTCGAGGGCATCGCGCGGGTCCTGCAGGACGTCAACGAGATCGGCTCGCTGCGCGAGGGGGAGATTCTGGTGTGCCCGGTGACCGCGCCGTCGTGGGCGCCGGTGTTCGGCAAGATCAAGGCGGCGGTCAGCGACATCGGCGGCGCGATGTCGCACGCGGCGATCGTCGCCCGCGAGTACGGCATGCCCGCCGTCGTGGGCACCGGCGACGCGACGAAACGGATCAGGACCGGGAACAGAGTCCGGGTGGACGGCGACCGGGGCACGGTGCGGGTGCTGTAAATGCCGTCTTATGTGGTGGAGCTGGCATCGGCGGCCGACCCGGCCGTGGTCGGCGGGAAGGGCGCCAGCCTCGGCGAGCTGGCCCGGGCAGGGACGGCGGTGCCGCCCGGGTTCGTGGTGACCGTCGACGGTTTCGCGGCCGCGATGGAGGCGGCCGACCCGGACGGCGCGCTGCGCGCCGGGGTGGAGTCCCTCGACGCCGGGGATCTCGCGGCGATCGCCCGGATGGCCGCCGCGCTCCGGTCGCGGGTCGCGCGGGCGCCGCTGCCGGCTCCCGTCAGGTCGGCCATCTCGTCCGGGTACACCGCTCTCGGGTCAGACCCCGATGTCGCGGTGCGCTCCTCGGCCACCATGGAGGACAGCGCCGCCGCGTCGTTCGCCGGCCTGCAGGACACCTACCTCGGCGTGGCCGGTTTGTCTTCGCTGCTTGACCACGTGCGGCGGTGCTGGGCGAGCCTGTACAACGACGAGTCGGTGGCCTACCGGCGCCGCCTCGGCATGCCCGAACGCGGCCTGGCGATGGCCGTGGTCGTCCAGCGTATGGTCCGCCCGCGCGCCGCCGGAGTGATGTTCACGCGGTCGCCGGTAAGCGGGGATCGTTCGGTGGTGGCGATCGAGGGCACGTGGGGCCTGGGCTCGGCGCTTGTCGCCGGCGACGTGACGCCGGACAGCTTCGCGGTCAGCAAGATCACCGGGGAGATCACCGCGCGACGCGTCTCTTCGAAGGGGCGTCTGCATTCTTTTATCCCGAACGGTCGCGGGGTGACTGTCGAAGACGCCCCCGCTTCCCTGCGGGACGCGCCGTGCCTGACCGACGACGAAATCCGCGCGCTGGCCCGCGCCGGCCGGGCGGTGGAGGCCCGCTACGGCGTCCCCCAGGACATCGAATGGGCTCTCCTGGACGAGCCCGGCCCCCCGGACGAGCGCGTCGTCCTGCTGCAAAGCCGCCCGGAGACCGTCTGGGCCGCGAAGGCCGCGTCCCCGGTCGCCGCGCCGAAGGCGCGCCCCGCCGACCACGTCCTGGCCCTCTTCGGGAAGCCCCTGTGATGGGTCGCCACGCCCTCCCCGCCGCCCGCGGCGAACACCACCGGCCACAGAAGCGAGCTCCGGTCACAGTGGCCCCACCCCGCGCGGTCCAGCGGCGGCGGGCGCGCTCTTCGGACTGGGGTTGTGGCCCACAACCCCGCTCTATCTGGGGCTGTGGGCCACAACCCCGATATCCCGCTGCCGCTCCCTCCCGGGAAGCCATCGCGGTTGAGTATCAGCCACCCCACAAGACAACTCTCATAACAGGAGCACCTCTCGTTAGGCCAAGGCGGGCGGTTCGCGGGGAGATTCTCGTTAGCGTGGATCAAAAGACCCCCTCTGGTGTGGTTACTGATCCACGATCATCAAACTCCGCCCTGTGGGCGGTCCTGTGGAGCTGACCAATGAGGATGTCGCGGACATCCTGGCGCTGCTGGACTCGCTGCCCTATGACGAGTTCGACTTGCGGACGCCGCGGTTCCGGCTGACGCTCCGCCGCGTCCCCGGCGGCGGCTGGACCGAGGAATCCCGGGTCCTGGCGGACCCGGTCGCGATCACGCCGGCCGCGGATGGTGGGAGAGCTGGGGCCGGAGGGGAGACTGGGGCCGGAGGGGCCGCGGGCGCGGGAGCGGGAGCGGAGACCAGAACGGGAGCAGAGACCAGAACGGGAGCAGAGACCGGAGCGGGGGCTGGGAGCGGGCGGGACGGGCTGGTGGCGGTGGCGGCACCGCTGCCGGGGACGTTCTACCGGGCGCCGCGGCCCGGGGCCGCGCCGTTCGTCGAGGTGGGCGACGAGGTCGGCGAGGACACGGTCGTGGCCATCGTGGAGACGATGAAGCTGATGAACTCGGTGCACGCGGGGGCACGCGGGCGGGTCGCCGAGATCTGCCTGGACAACGCCGAACTCGCGGCCCAGGGTGCCACGCTCATGCTGATCGAGCCGCGCGGATGACCGGGCGGCACGGGTTCCGGCGGATCCTCGTCGCCAACCGGGGCGAGATCGCCGTCCGGGTGATCCGTGCCTGCCGGCGGCTCGGCATCGAGACCGTACTCACCGTCTCCGACGCCGACGCCGGGTCGCTGCCCGCCCGTCTCGCGGACAAGGTCATCAGGATCGGGCCTGCCCCCGCGGCGGCGAGCTATCTCGACGTGGCCGCGGTGGTCGGCGCGGCGCTCGCCGCGGGCGCCGAGGCGGTCCATCCCGGGTACGGCTTCCTGTCGGAGAACACGCGGCTGGCGCGGGCCTGCTGCGACGCCGGGGTGGTGTTCATCGGGCCGAGCGCCGAGACGCTCGAGGCCACTGGGGACAAGCTGGCCGCGCGCGAGCACGCGGTGGCCGCGGGGTTGCCGGTGCTTGACGGCGGCGAAGTGGCCGACGAAATGGAAGCGGCCCAGGTCGCGGCGAGGACCGGGTATCCCGTGCTGGTGAAGGCCGCCGGGGGCGGCGGGGGGCGGGGGCTGCGGGTGGTCCGGGAGCCGGCGGAGCTGGCGCACGCGGTGGCGGTGGCCGGCGCGGAGGCGGGCGCGGCGTTCGGGGATCCGCGGGTGTACCTCGAGCGGTACGTCTCCCCCGCCCGGCACGTCGAGGTGCAGCTGCTTGGCGACGGCGAGCGGGTGATCCACCTCGGCGACCGGGACTGCTCGGTGCAGCGGCGCTACCAGAAGCTGATCGAGGAGGCCCCGGCGCCGCTGCTCGGCGACAGCCTCCGGCGGCGGCTGCACGAGGCGGCGGTCGCGCTCGGCGAGCACCTGCGCTACCGCGGCGCCGGCACGGTCGAGTTCCTGGTCGACGCGCGGCGCGGAGCGTTCTACTTCCTCGAGGTCAACGCCCGCGTCCAGGTAGAGCACCCGGTGACGGAGGCGGTCACCGGCCTGGATATCGTCGCCGAGCAGATCGCGATCGCGGAGGGCCTGCCGCTGCGGATCCGGCAGGCGGACGTGACCATCGCCGGGCACGCGATCGAATGCCGCGTCAACGCCGAGGACCCGGCCGCGGGCTTCGCGCCGAGCCCCGGCACGGTCACGAACGCCGTCTTCCCGGCGGATGTGCGCGTGGACACGCACGTCCAGGCCGGCTCGGCGGTGCCGCCGCACTACGACTCCCTGCTCGCCAAGGTCATCGCCCACGGCGCCAGCCGCGACGAGGCACTCGGGCGGCTGGCGGCCGCGCTGGAACGATGCGCCATCGACGGGGTCGTCACGAACCTGGACATGCACCGCATGCTGCTCGCCGACGATGAGTTCGCCGCGGGAGGCGTCGACACCAGGTACCTCGAGCGGCTGCTAGCCCGGGAGTCAGGGCGGCCCGTTCGGGAGAATAATACCGAGTATTATACTGGTTTGGGAGCGGGGCGTGGCTGAGCTGGAGCTCGTCGACGTGTCGCTGCGCGACGGCAACCAGTCGCTGTGGGGGGCGACGGGGCTGCGCACCGCGCACGTCGCGCAGATCGCGCCGGCGCTGAACCGGGTGGGCTTCCGGGCGCTCGACTTCTCCTCGAGCACCGCGATGGGCGTGTCGGTGCGCACGCACCGGGAGAGCCCCTGGGACCTGCTCCGGCTCGCCCGCAGCGCGATGCCTGATACGCGGCTGCAGTTCATCGGGACCGGCTTCAGGTTCATCTCGTGGGAGAAGGCCCATCCCGAGGTCATGGAGCTGGTGTACCAGTGCCTGGTCAGGAACGGCATGAACCGGTTCGTCGTGCTGGACCCGACGCACGACATGGACGCCGTCCGCGAGACCGCGCGCATCATCAAGAAGGCCGGCGGCACGGAAGTCATCGCGGCGCTCACCTACACGGTGTCCGCCGTGCACGACGACGCGTTCTACGCGTTGATCGCCGCGCAAATATCGACATGTCGTGATATCGACCGAGCGTACGTCAAGGACCCGGCCGGCATCCTCACCCCGGAGCGGGCGCGCACGCTGATCCCCGCCGTGCTCGCGCGGCTCGGCGGCAAGCCGCTCGAGCTGCACGCGCACGCCTCGCTCGGGCTGTCGCCGCTCACCAGCCTGGCCGCCGCCGACCTCGGCGTCCGCGTCCTCCAGGTCGGGTGTGGCGCCCTCGGCAACGGCACCTCGCTCCCCGACGCAGAACGCCTCGTCGCCAACCTGCGCGCCAGCGGCCACTCCGTCGACGTGGACGACCGGCTGCTGGGGCTCGTCGCCCGGTATTTCGACAGCGTCGCCGAGGCCGAGGGGCTGCCCGCGGGGCAGCCGCGGGAGTTCGAACGCGGCGTTCATGCACCACCAGGTCGCGGGCGGGGTGATGACGACGCTGCGGCGGCAGCTGGCCGAGCTGGGCATGGCGGACCGCTTTGACCTTGTCATGGCCGAGATCGCGCGGGTCCGCGCCGAACTCGGCTACCCGATCATGGTGACGCCGTTCCCGCAGATGGTGATCGGCCAGGCGCTCGCGAACGTCGCCGGGGCCGGAGCCCGGTACGACCAGGTGCCCGATCAGGTGATCAGGTACGTGCTTGGCAGCTTCGGCAAGCCGACCACGCCGGTGGACCCGGACGTGCTCGACCGGATCCTGTCCCGGCCGCGGGCAGCGGAGCTGGCGAGCGAGCCGCCGCCGCTGGACGTGGGGGAGCTGCGGCGGCGGTTCGGGACGCGGATCGCCGATGAGGAGCTGCTGCTGCGGTTCGGCATGCCGGCCGCGGAGGTGGACGGGATGCTCGCCGCCGGGCCCGCGGTCACGCACTACAACCCGGCCGCGCAGCCGGTACTGCGGCTGCTGCGCGAGCTGGCCGCGCGGCCCGCGCCCGCGGCGCTGACGGTGGACAAGCCGGGGTTCCGGCTGACGCTGAAGGGCGGGGACCGTGACTGGTGAGGAGGCACGCGAGCGGCTGCGGGCCGCGCGGGGCTTCATCTTCGACATGGACGGCACGCTCGTCCTCGGCGACCGGGCCAACCACGGGCTGCGGCCGCTGCCCGGCGCCGCCGGGATCCTCGGCTGGGTCCAGGACCGGGGCCTGCCGTACGTGGTGTTCACCAACGGGACGAACCGGGCGCCGGAGCATTTCGCGCGCGTGCTGCGCGAAGCCGGGCTGCCCGTGCCCGACGAGGCGATGATGACCCCGGCGAGCAGCGCGGTGGTCATGTTCACCAAACGCGGCTACAAGCGGGTGATGGTGCTCGGCGGCCCCGGCCTGGCCGATCCGCTGCGCGCTGCCGGGATCGAGGTCGTGCCGCCCGCCGAGCCGGCGAACCCATCCGAGGTGGACGCTGTCTTCGCCCGCTGGTTCCCCGAGTTCACCATGCCCGCGCTCGAGGCGGCGTGCCACGCGGTGTGGGCGGGCGCGGCCCTGTTCAGCGCCTCGCAGACGCCGTTCTTCGCCACGGCGAACGGCCGGGCGCTCGGCACCTCCCGCGCGATCACCGCGATGATCAGGTCGCTGACCGGCTGCGGCCTGCGGATCACCGGCAAGCCGTCGCTCGACGCGCTGCGCGCCGCGGCCACGCGGCTGGGGGTCAGGACAGCCGATATCGCGGTGGTAGGTGACGACCCGCTGCTCGAAGTGCCGATGGCACACCGCGGGCGGGCGCTGGCGATCGCGGTGGCGACGGGTCTCGGTGACGCGGCGGCCTACGATCACCTGCCCGCGGCGCGGCAGCCGCACCTGCGGCTGCGCGGCGTGGACGAACTGCTGTCGATCTGCCGGGAGGCGGTGGGCACGTAAGCCCCCGCCGCGATCATCTCTGGAGTCTCGTTATGACCGAAATGCGAGCCGTCGGTTTCACGGAGTTCGGTGACCCCTCGGTGCTGCGCGTGCTCACGCTGCCCGTCCCGTCGCCCGGGCCAGGCCAGGTCCGGGTTCACGTCGCGGCCGCCACTGTGAACCCCACCGACCTCGGGTTCCGTGCTGGCGGCCGGCAGCTTCCTGACGGCGTAGCGCCCCCGTACATCGCGGGCATGGACCTGGCCGGCGTGATCGACGCGGCCGGCCCCGGGGCCTCCGCGTGGCATCCGGGCGACCGGGTGATGGCCGCGGTGTCCCCGTCGAGACCCGGCGGCGGCGCGCAGGCCGAGTACGTGCTGGTCGCCGGGGACCAGCTCGCGCTCGTGCCGGAGGGCATCTCGCTGGAGGCCGCCGCGACGCTGCCGATGAACGGGATGACCGTGCGCAACGCGCTCGACATGCTCGGCCTGCGGCCCGGGCAGACCCTGGCGGTGACCGGCTCGGCCGGCGCGGTCGGGCAGTACGCGATCCAGCTCGGGACGCACGAGGGGCTGGAGGTCATCGGCGACGCCCTGCCGGCTGACGAGGCCCTGGTGCGGAGCTTCGGAGCGCGTCACGTCGTGCCGCGCGGCGCGGAGATGGCGGCGGCGGTGCGCTCGCTCTACCCGTCCGGTGTCGACGCTGTCCTCGACGCGGCGCTGCTCGGCCCGGTGATCCTGCCCGCGGTCCGCGACGGCGGGCAGCTGCTCGCCGTGCGGCCGTTCCAGGGCGAGACAGAGCGCGGCATCACGATTTCCCTGGTGCTCGTCGGCCAGCACCTGCATGAGGGCGCGCGGCTGGCGGAGCTGGCCGACCTGGCGGCGAAGGGCGTGCTCAGCTTGCGGATCGCGGAGGTGCTCGCGCCCGAGCGGGCGGCCGAGGCGCACCGGCGGCTGGCGGCCGGCGGTGTCCGCGGCCGGCTGGTGCTGAGGTTCTAGCGTTCTGGCCGGCCAGTAACCCGGCGTGACCGTCTCGCCGCCGGAACCTGCATGGTGCCTAACCTGGTGGGTACCCGACATGAACAGGCAGACGGCAAGGGGGCCCGGGTGACGGCGCAGGACAAGGACGCGCTGGCGCGGCATGCGGGAGATGCCGAGGCCGTCCGGCGGACGGCGAGGCGCGGCTCCTATTCGCTCCTGTCCGCCCCGCCGCGGGACGGCTGCGGATCCGCGGGCTGGCCGCCGGCGAGGAGGCGGGCGTCGCTGCGGCTGTGGCGGCGCGCGACCGAACGGAGCTGAATGATGCGGGCGCTGCCGAGAAGGCAGACGAGCAGTGCGCCGGACACGGCGGACAGCAGCAGGGCCACGCCGAGCGGGAGGTGGCCGTGCGCGCCGAAATAGCTGACGTCAACGGTATGGCCGTTTTGCAGGATGAATATCAGCAGCAGCAGGAGCACGAGCGCGAAGCACGCGACGGCGACCCAGACACCGCTGACCCGGGTCCGCCTGACCCTGTGCTGCGGCACCGTGGGCGCGGCGCCGCCCGGGCTGGGCGCGGGAGCGGTCGGGGGCGCCTGCGCCCCGGCCGGCCCGGCCGTAACGGCGGGCTCGTTGTTGCCTTGCTGACGTGAGGTCATCTGGCGGTTCCCCTCGCTGGCCGGACTTCACCGGTGTTCTTCACTGCCCGCCTGCTGGGCTGGTATGTGCGCGCCAGCGGAAAAGATGTCTCAGACTGTCTCGTGCCAGCCGTTCACGGGGCCGCCGCCTCGTCGGCGTCGCGATCCGCGGCCAGTGCCGCCGGGCGGGAGAGCACCACCGGCGTGAGCCGGCGATGCTGGTCTTGGCACGGGGTGCTGCCGCGATAGTGATGATCCGCTGCCGGTCGCTGACGAGCGCGAGCGACACGTCACCGGCCTCCTGGCTGCCCACCGTGTCGAGAGCGGCGGCGACCCCGCCGGGGGCGGCGGCGCGGACGCGGCCGGGCAGGCCCGGACCGTATGCCACGGGTATCCCGCCGAACCCGCTGACGATGTCGAAGTTCGCCGTGCTGGCCGTGCCGACGACCCGCACGCCGAGCACGCGGGCCTGCTGCAGGACACTCATCCCCACCGCTCCCGCGGCTCCGTGCAAGAGCACGGTCTCGCCTTCGCGCGCCCGCGACGCGTGCAGCAGCTCGGCCGCCGTGGTCCCGGCCAGGAGGAGGCTGGCGGCCTCGGGGAAGGTCAGCGTCGGCGGCTTGGCGAACACGTCGGCGGCGGGCGCCGTGATCGCCGTGGTGTAACCGCCGCTGACCTGCCAGGCGACGACTTCGTCTCCCACCGCCCCGCCGCCGGAGGCGAGCTCGGTCCCGGGCCCGAGCGCCGTCACCACGCCGGCTACCTCGAATCCGATGGACAGCGGCAGCAAGGCGCGATCCTGGCCCGGCGCGATGTGCTTCGCGTCGGCGGGATTCATGCCGGCCGCGCGGACGCCGATAGTGACCTGGCCATGGCCGGGAGCGGGCACGTCGGCGTCCGCCAGGCGCAGGACCTCCGGCCCGCCGAAGTCGGTTGCCACCCACTGGCGCGCCGTGGTCACGCGATCTTCCCCATGATTGCCTTCCTCGATCCGGGCCGCCGCGCTAAGCGCCGCGCTTGGCCTTCGCGACGTTCGCTTTCAGCTCGGCGACGTTCTGCCGTGTCACGAACGCGGGCTGGCCCGCGTCCACCCGCCAGCTCTCGTCAAGGCCGCCGATGTCCACCGCGTCGAACCCGAACTCGTCGTAGAGTGCCGCCACCAGTCGCTTGGCCGCCGGGTCATCTCCGGCCAGCGCGAGCGCCCGGCGCCTCGGGTCTCCGGGAGGATGGCCATCGCCGGACATCTCCTCGGCGTTGATCATGCTGAAGGCCCGCACGACCCGGCTCGCGGGCAGGTGCGCCTGCAGCAGTCCCGGAGCCGTGGTGGTCCCGTTGTCAATCTCGGGAACGTGACCGTGCCGTACTGCTGCGCGACCGGAAGGACCTCACTCTCGATGCCGCGGTTCAGGATCGAGTACGGCGGCTGCTCGGTACGGAACCGCTCCAGGCCGCGCCGTTCCGCCACCCAGTGCGCCTCCACGAGGTTCGATGCCGGCATCGTCGAGGTTCCGAACGCGCGGATCTTGCCGCTGCGGACGAGGTCTGTCAGCGCGGAAAGTGTTTCCTCGATATCCGTGTCGGGATCGGGACGCTGGATCTGATACACGTCGATGTGGTCGGTCTGGAGGCGGCGCAGCGAGTTCTCGACTGCCGTGATGATCCACCGCCGGGAGGCACCCTGCTGGTTCGGGTCGGTACCCATGGGGCGGCTGACCTTCGTCGTGAGGACCACGTTGTCACGGCGGTCCTTAAGTGCCCGGCCGACAACCTCCTCCGAGTCTCCGTACGCGTCAGCGGTGTCGACGAGGTTGATGCCTGCGTCGAGCGCCTCGCGGATGATCCGGATCGAGTCCTCGGGGTCGGGGTTGCCGACCTGGGTGGCGAACATGAGCGCGCCGAGCGCGTAAGGGCTGACCTTGATGCCTGTTCGGCCAAGGTTTCGGTACCGCATGAGGGTTCTCCAGACGTGTTCATGGAGGGACTGGGCCGTGTTGCTAACTAGGGCAGTGCGACGAGTACCCGGCCGGGCGCCTTCCCGGATTCGATGAGCTCGTGCGCGGCGGCGATCTGCTCGAGCGGGAGCGTCTCGGCGACGGTGACGGCAAGCGCCGACTGCGCTGCGGCGGCGGTGAGGTCGCGGGCGGCGGCGTCCTTGGCGTCCTGGGGGAAGTCGTCGCTGCCCAGCAGCCGGATGGTCACGTTGGCGAAGAGCATGGGCCAGAACGGGAAGGCGGGCCGGTCCCCCGGGCTGGCGTACGCGGCTATCACGGCGCCGTTCCTGACGACTTCGGCGTCCAGGTCCGCGTTGGCGGACAGGGCCACCTCAACGATCCGGTCCACCCCGTCCGGCGCCAGGCGCTGGATGGCTGACGTGGCGCCTGAGTCCAGGGAGACCACGTGGTCGGCGACAGCCTCGCCCACCAGGCCAGCCTCGGCGGCGGTGCGGACGGCGCCGATCACGGTGGCGCCGGCCCAGCGGGCCAGCTGCGCCGCCAGCGAGCTCACCGAGCCGCGGACCCCGTGCACGAGAACGACCTGGCCGGCGACGGGCCCGTCGGCGAAGACCGCCCGGTGCGCGGTGATGCCGGGGATCCCCAGGCACGCGCCCGTCTCATCGCTTACCGCGTCCGGCAGGCCGATGGCCAGTGCCTCGGGCACCACGGTGGCCTGCGCCGCGGTGCCGAAGGGCCGGTAGGACTGCGCGCCGTAGACCCACACCCGGCGGCCGACCCGGGCCGGGTCCGCGCCAGGCCCGACGGCCTCGATCACCCCGGCGCCGTCGCTGTGCGGCACGATCCGCGGGAACGCCATCGGCGACCCCAGCCATCCCTGCCGCTTCTTCATGTCCCCTGGATTCGCCCCGGACAAGTTCAGGCGCACCCGCACCTCGCCGGGACCGGGCTCGGCGGTCGGCAGCTCACCGACCCGCAGCACCTCGGCCGCGGGCCCCTGGCGGTCATACCATGCCGCGATCATTACTCCCCCCGGGCCGCGCCGACCTCAGCACCTGCCATCGCGGGTTACGATCCACAGAAGTATCTTCCATGAAACTATAGAGCTAGCATAGCCTGCTGTGCCGTTTTCTCGGCGGCACCGGCCGAGCGGACCGCCTCCCGCGGCTTGGTGAGGGCGGCGGCGAGCATAGACTGGTGTCCGCTGCGGCGGAGTTTCAGGGTCAGGCTCACGTTCCTGGGGGGCTGATGAGCGCCAGTGAATTGTCTGCGGCAGCCGCGGTTCCGGGGCTGCGGCGCAGTGACCCGCACAGTCCTGGGATCACCCGCGAGCGGACCGGCGCGGGCTTCCGGTACCGCGATCCCTCGGGCGCGGACATCACGAGCGCCGAGACGCTGCAGCGCATCGGCGCGCTCGTCATCCCGCCAGGCTGGACGGACGTCTGGATCTCGCCGGACCCGTTCGGTCACATCCAGGCCACGGGCATCGACAGCCGGGGCCGGACCCAGTATCGCTATCACCAGTTGTGGCGAGAGCAGCGCGACGCGCAGAAATTCGAGCACATGCTCCGGTTCGCGGGCGCACTGCCCGCGCTGCGGACGGCCACGGTGCGCGACCTCGGCAGCCGCCGCCTCGATCGCGCCCGTGTGGCGGCCGTCGCCGTCCGGCTGATCGACCTGGGCCTGTTCCGCATCGGCGGCGAGCGGTACGCCGAACTGGACCACCACTACGGCGCGACGACGCTGCGGAAGCAGGACGTGAAAGTCGCGCGTGACGGCATCATGTTCGACTACATCGCCAAGGAGGGCAAGCGCCGGACGATCACGGTCACCGACGAAGCGGTCCGGCCGGCCGTGCGTGCGCTGGCCAGCAGCGGCAACAGCCTCGACTCGCTGCTGTGCTACCGGGACGGCGGCACCTGGCGGCCGCTGCACTCCCACGAGGTGAGCAGCTACATCGCCGTGCACGCGGGCGGCCACTTCACCGCCAAGGAGTTCCGCACATGGAACGCCACCGTGCTGATGGCCCTGCTGCTCGCGGCCGCGGACCCGCCGCCGACCGCCAAGGGCCGCCAGAGCGCCATCAGCGCCGGCATCCGCGGTGTCGCGAACTGGCTGGGCGACACTCCGGCGGTGGCGCGCAACTCCTACATCGACCCCCGGCTGATCAGCCGGTACAAGTCCAACGGACGGCTGCCCACGATCCCCGCGCTGCCGGCCGTGCTGCCCGCCGCCGCCGAAGCCGAGATCGCGGTCGCCGCGCTGCTCACGGAGGGAAGCTGACCGGCGATAGCAAGCCGCGTGACGTCGGTCAGACTGAATCCTCTAGATCATGTACCTGGTGGGGTATGTGGTGTGGACACGGCCGGATGGGTTGTGCCATCGCATGACGCCCGGTTCGGGCTGTTCGAGGCGCCAGCCGGGGGCTTGCTTGTTGCGGTGGTGGTAACGGCACGGCGCGCCGAGATTGCATTCGCATGACGGCCCGTCCGGCCACGGAATCGTGTGGTCGGCGTCGGCTTCGGCGGCGGGCCGGTTGCAACCGGGTGCGGTGCACTTATTTGCTCGTGCCCACAGCAGGTGTTTGACCTTGCGGCTGATGACGTACCGGTCGGAGTGATGCCGGTGGTCGCAGTGGCCTTTGGCGATGGGGGCAAGTTGTACCCGTAGCCGGCGCAGCAGGTCCGCTACCTGTGCCGCCTGGTCGACTGTGGCGGATGTGGTGAATGTGGCGGACGGGCCGTCGCGGGGGGTGCCAGAGGTCCAGGGGTGCTGGCCGGGGGCGCAGCCGTGCGCGATGGCGGTGCCGCCGGGTCCGATGACGGTGACGCACCAGCGGGTTTCGGGGTGAGCGGAGGCCGCTTCGGTGAGGTCACGGGTGGCCTGGGGATCGAGCAGGCCGAAGCCGGGGATCTCGCCGGGGGCGGCCGACCAGCCAAAGAGCGTGCCGGCCGGGACCAAGAGGTTGATGACCGCCTTGACTGGAGGCTTGGCCTGAACGCCAGCGCCGCCAGGGCGGGCCGGGCCGCCGGGGCGCGGATCATTCCCGCCGCCGGGGCCGTCCCCGCCATCGTCCGGCTCGCCTGCACCGCCGCCTTCGCCGTCCGCGCCTGGCGCCTGATCAGCGGGCGGGGTGATCCGGCCGAGAGGGTCGTGGCCCTGGGTGAGGTCGAGGAAGGCCAGGGCGCGCAACTGCTGAAGGGTGCCGGGGATCCCAGCCGCGCGCAGCGCGCGGGCGGCCGCGTCGATGTGCTGGGAGGAAGCCAGCACCTCTTCGGGCGGGAGGTCGCGACCGCAGAGGGCGGCGGTGCCGGAGTACTCCTGGAACCGGACCACCCGTGCTTCTTTCGCCGCGCTTTCCTTGCGCCGCTGCGCGGCGGCGGGGTCGATCATCATGACGACCTTGGTGCACATGGCGCGCAGCTTGCCCGGGGTCAGGCCCGGCGCGGCGGCGGCGAGCAGCTTGTCGGCTTCGGCCGCGTCGGCATCGGACAGGCACTGCGTCGCGTTGATGATGATCTTCAGCTGGTAGTCGCTGATCAGCCCATCCCTGAGCAGCGCGACGTTGGCGGGCAGCCGCCGGGACGCGTCGTCGGCCTGGGCCATCTGCAGCTCGGCCGCGTTGTGGGTGATCACCAGCTCCGGGACCAGCTCGTCGGCCGCGAACGGGGTGAACCCCAGCGGGGTCGCCTTCTTATAGTCGGGTTCGCGGCGGCGGGCGGCGAACGCTGCGACCGCTGTGTGCTGGATCCACGCCGCCCGTCCGGCCAGCCGTCGCCCGGCGGCGGCCAGGCCGAGGACCTGGTTGTCGGTCAGCGTGCCCAGCATCGCGGGGTCGCAGGCCGCGGCGGCGAAGGTGGCCAGCTCCGGGCCCGGCCCCATCACGTCAAGGGGACCGCCCCGCGCGAACCCGCCCAGGTCACGCCCTGCCGCGATGCCCAGGCCGGACAGCGCCGCCTCGACGCATTCCTCGGGAATCCACGCCTCCTCGGCGTCCGTCTCAGCCATCACCCGGCGCAGCCAGGCATCCTCGCCTTCCCCGCAGAAGTCATCCGCGCGCGCAGGCCCGGACGGCTCCTCGCCGCCCGGCCCGCCGGGGATGACTTCCGTTGACATCAGTCGCTCCTCTATCCGACTCTCCTATAAGAGAAAGTATAGCACACGAACCTGTACTCGAAACCATGGCAGGCCGGCAATCGTGCCGGGCAGGCTTCCGGCGTCCAGCTCTGGGGTCGGCGCCTCGGATTAGGGCACCGCGACGAGGACAGGTCCGCCGCGCAGCGCAACATACTTTCCATGGAAACTATATGGTAGGGTGCGCGCATGCCCTCCAGGAGCCCGAATCCGGCCGCGGTCGCCGACGGCACCGGCCCCGATCTGAGATTGCTGTTCAGCGAGCTGGTACGGCTTGAGACCGAGCTGTGGAATGCGGTGGAGGGCAGGCTCCGCTCCGATCACGGCATCACCCTGCCCTTCTTCGAGTTCATGCAGGTCATTTCCCGGCGCCCGCACTGTCGGGTGCATGACATCGCGGCAGAACTGGGCATCACGGTCGGCGGCACGAGCAAGATCGTCGACCGCATCGAAGCGGCCGGATACTGCGCCCGCCAGGCCAACCCAAGCGACCGGCGTTCGTCGATCATCAAGCTCACCCCGGCGGGCAAGCGGCTGCTGCCCGAGATCACCGCCACGGTCGATGACGAGCTCCGCGCCCGGCTTACCCCGGTGCTCTCCGACCGGTCGCTGGCTCAGCTGACCCGCACCCTGACCAGGCTCCGGGCCACCGCGCGGCCGGCCGAAGCGACGGAGAACTCGGCGTAACCTCCGTGTTCCGGAAGCACGCTAGTGCCAGCGGGGCCGCCCGGGCAGGCGGCGCCGGCCTGGCGATGGTCCTCATCGGCGCCTGACGTCCTGACGTCGTCCGTCGGTTAGGATCGGCCGCTGGCCAGCGGGACGGCGTGCGGCGTGTCCGCCGGGGCGTCCGGGCGGGGACGCGGGGCGCCCGGGAGCCAGAGGGAGAGCAGCACGGCGACGACGGAGAACCCGGTCGCCCACCAGAACGCGATGCGGAACCCGGTGACCAGGTTCCCGTGGTGCGCGGCGATGGCGCCGGAGAGGATGACCGCGAGAACGGCGGTCCCGAACGAGCCGCCGATCTGCTGCACCGTCCTGGTGACCACGCTGGAGTGGGCGATCTGCTCCTTGTCCAGGCCGAGGAACGCGGCCGCCATCACCGGGATGGTGACGGCGCCGAGGCCGAAGCCGCGGATGACCAGCCAGAGCGCGAGCAGCCACGCGTTCGAACCAGGCCCGGTGAAGGCGTAGGGGACGGTCGAGGCGGCGACGATGGCGAAGCCGGCGACGGCGATCGGCCGGGCGCCGATCGTATCGGTGAGCCGCCCGACCAGGCCACGGGAGAGCAGCATGCCGACGCCCTGCGGGACGAGCATGAGCCCGGCCGTCAGCGCGGAGACGCCGCGCACCTCCTGGTAGTAGAGCGGCAGCAGCAGCATCGTGCCGTACAGGGAGAACCCGGAGAAGAACAGCACCGCGGACGCCGAGGCGACCGGGCGGCGGGCGAGCAGGCGCACGTCCACGAGGGGACCGGAGCGCCGCAGAGCGTACACGGTAAACGCGGCGACGAGCGCGACGCCGATCCCGAGCGGGGCGAGGACATCGCGATGAGCGAAGCCGGCGGCGCTGCCGGCGTTGCTCAGCCCGAGGATGATCGCCGCAAGGCCCGGGGCGAGCAGGGCGAGGCCCGGCAGGTCAAGGCGGGGCCGCGGCGTGGCCGGCCCGGGCTTGTCGGCGGGCATGTACCGCGCGGCGAGGACCAGGCCGAGTACGCAGAATGGCACGTTGACCCAGAACATGAACCGCCAGCTGAAGTGGGTGAGGATAGCGCCGCCGACGAGCGGGCCGAGGATCGGGCCGAGCAGCGCGGGCAGCGCGACGATGGTGACGGTCCGGCCGAGCGCCTTGCCGCCCGCGGCCTGCATGATCAGCGTGACCAGCAGCGGGAGCATGATGCCGCCGCCGACGCCCTGCACGACGCGCCAGGCGATCAGCGAGCCGGCGTTCCACGCCAGGCTGGAGCCGATCGAGCCGGCGAGGAAGACCGCGAGCGCGAACATCCACAGCCGCTTGCCGCCGAAACGCCGCAGCCCCCAGGTGGACAGCGGCACCGCGATGCCGAGCGCGAGCAGGTAGCCGGTCGTCACCCACTGGATCGTCGACACCGGCGTGCGCAGCTGCACGGCGAGAGTGTGCAGCGCGACGCTGACGATCGTGGTGTCGAAGACGACCGCCAGGGCGCCGACGATGAGGATCAGGGAGCTCTTGAGGACCTTCGGGTCGATCCTGTCCGCGCGCGGGCCGGGGGTCGTGACGGCAGCCATGGCGCCTCCCTCTCGGATAAGAGATGGATTCATCTCTTATCTGAGAGTACGGCGGAAAAATAAGGAAGGCAAGCATCTCTTATCGAGGAATGACGGCTGGCTATCCTGATCGGTGTGACCGGACAGCTACATCGGCAGCGGCGGCGCGGCGAGGAACTCGAGGCCGCACTGCTTGACGCCGCGTGGGAGGAACTGGTCGAGGTCGGCTTCGCCAGGCTGACGATGGAGTCTGTCGCCGCCCGCGCCAGGACCGGCGTCGCCGTGCTTTACCGGCGCTGGCCTAGCAAAGATGACCTCGCGGTCGCCGCCATCGGGCACTACGGCAAGACGCACCCGGTAGAGATGCCGGATACCGGGAGCCTGCGCGGCGACCTGCTCGCGCTGCTCGGCCGCTTCAACGACGCGCGGCAGGAGTTCATCGTCGTCGTCGCCGCCGCCTTCGCCGGCCTGCTCGCCAGCAGCGGGCTCACCCCGGCGGACGTGCGAGCCAGGATCCTGCGCGACCGGCCAGCGGGGCCAGCCGAGTTCTTCCGGCGCGCGCACGAGCGCGGCGAGATCGACCTGGACAAGATTCCCCCCGCCGTCCTGGCGCTGCCGTTCGACCTGATGCGCCATGACCTGCTCATGACGCTCAAGCCCGTGCCGCCCGAACGGATCACGGCGATCGTCGACGACCTCTTCCTGCCGCTCGTCGCCGTCCATTCCCCCCACGCGCCGGTAGACACGGCTACGTTAACGTCCGCTAACTAGCGCGCGGCGGACGCGAGCAGCGCGGCGCGGGCCATCGCCTGCAGCAGCTCCGCCATCGCGCCGGCGGGCAGCTCGGAGTCGCCGTGTCTCCCGGTCGTGTACGGCGTCGAGTTCAGCAGCCCGAACGCCGCGTGGGTCGCCGTCCGCAGCCGCCCCTGCGAGACCCCGGGCAGGACCTCGCTGAGCACGGTGACCCACTCCTCCACGTACAGCCGCTGCAGCCGCCGGATCTGCCGCCGGGCGGGCTCGGGCACGTTGCCGAGCTCCCGCTCCTGGACGGTGATCAGGGCCGGCTGGCTCAGCGTGAAGTCGACGTGCCAGCCGAGCAGGGCCTCGAGCGCGTCAGAAGCGGACGCGGCGGCCACCACCCGGCGGCTGCCCTCCGCCAGCAGCTGCTGGCTGATGCGCAGCAGCATCTGCGACAGCACGTCCTCCTTGCCGGCGAAGTGCCGGTAGATCCCCGGCCCCGACATGCCCACGGCCGACCCGATGTCGTCGATGGAGACCCCGTGGTACCCGCGGTCGGCGAACAGCCGGGCGGCGGCGTCGAGGATCTCCTCCCGCCGCGTCCCGGTGCGGGCCCGTGTCTGGCTCATCGTCCTATCGTAGACCGCGATGTTAATATTCGTTAACATGGGGACTGTGATCACGGACGCCCTGACCGGCCAGGCACTGGGACAGCCGCTGCGCGGCCACGCCGATCCCGGCGGTGAGGCGTTCGCCCGCAACCACGCGGAGAACGCGAAACTCGCCGCGGAACTGCGGGACAAGCTCGAGCAGGTCCGGCTCGGCGGCCCGCAGCAGTCCCGCAAGCGGCACACCGCCCGCGGCAAGCTGCTCCCCCGCGACCGGGTGGACACCCTCCTCGACCCCGGCTCGCCGTTCCTCGAGCTCAGCCCCCTGGCGGCGGACGGCCTGTACGACGGCGACGCCCCCGCCGCCGGCATCATCACCGGCATCGGCCGGATATCCGGCCGCGAATGCGTCGTCGTCGCCAACGACGCCACCGTCAAGGGCGGCACCTACTACCCGATGACGGTCAAGAAGCACCTGCGCGCCCAGGAAGTCGCGCTGCACAACGACCTGCCGTGCGTCTACCTCGTCGACTCCGGCGGCGCCTTCCTCCCCCGCCAGGACGAGGTGTTCCCCGACCGCGAGCACTTCGGCCGGATCTTCTACAACCAGGCCACGATGTCGAAGCGGGGTATCCCGCAGATCGCCGCGGTGCTCGGGTCCTGCACGGCCGGCGGCGCCTACGTCCCGGCGATGAGCGACGAGGCCGTGATCGTGCGGAACCAGGGCACGATCTTCCTGGGCGGCCCGCCGCTGGTGAAGGCGGCCACCGGCGAGGTCGTGAGCGCCGAGGACCTCGGCGGCGGCGACCTGCACTCGCGGGTCTCCGGCGTCACCGACCACCTGGCGGAGGACGACGCCGACGCGCTGCGCATCGTCAGGGACATCGTGAAAACGCTGGCCCCGAAAACGCCCGCCCCCTGGGAGATAACCACGCCCGAAGAGCCGGCCGCCGACCCCGGAGAGCTGTACGGCGTCGTCCCCGCCGACCTGCGGACCCCCTACGACGTGCGCGAGGTCATCGCCCGGATCACCGACGGCAGCCGGTTCGCGGAGTTCAAGGCGAACTACGGGCCGACGCTCGTCACCGGGTTCGCCCGCCTCTACGGCCACCCGGTCGGGATCGTCGCCAACAACGGCATCCTGTTCAGCGAGTCGGCCCTGAAGGGCGCCCACTTCATCGAGCTGTGCGACCAGCGGCAGGTGCCGCTGCTGTTCCTGCAGAACATCACCGGTTTCATGGTCGGGCGGCAGTACGAGGCCGGCGGCATCGCCAAGCACGGCGCCAAGATGGTCACCGCGGTGGCCTGCGCGCGGGTGCCGAAGCTCACGGTGATCATCGGCGGGTCGTTCGGCGCGGGGAACTACGCGATGTG
This sequence comes from uncultured Actinomycetota bacterium, assembly GCA_963771985.1. Classification (GTDB taxonomy): domain Bacteria; phylum Actinomycetota; class Actinomycetes; order Streptosporangiales; family Streptosporangiaceae; genus Trebonia. The sequence goes on from CAVYVO010000003.1 coordinate 939,830, forward strand.
CGGCCGTGCCTACTCGCCCCGCTTCCTGTGGATGTGGCCGAACGCCCGGATCTCTGTCATGGGCGGCGACCAGGCCGCCAGCGTGCTGGCCACCGTCGGCAGCCAGCAGGCCGAACACGTCCGCGAGCAGTACGAGCACCAGGGCAGCCCCTACTATTCCACGGCCAGGCTCTGGGACGACGGGATCATCGACCCGCTCGACACCCGCCGCGTCCTCGGGCTGGCGCTGTCCGCGGCGGCCAACGCGCCGCTCGGCGATGGCGGCTACGGCGTCTTCCGGATGTGAGGCGGGCATGTTCACCAAGGTCCTGATCGCCAACCGCGGCGAGATCGCGGTCCGTATCATCCGCACCCTGAACGCCATGGGCATCGCAAGCGTGGCCGTCTACAGCGACGCCGACGCGGCCGCGCCGCACGTCCGCGCGGCCGGCGAGGCCATCCGCATCGGGCCGCCGCCCGCCGCCGAGAGCTACCTGAACATCGACGCGATCATCGACGCGGCGAAAGCCGCCGAAGCCGAGGCGATCCACCCCGGCTACGGTTTTCTCGCGGAAAACCCGAAATTCGCGCGCGCCTGCGCCGCCGCCGACCTGGTCTTCATCGGCCCGCCGCCCGAGGCGATCGAGGCGATGGGCGACAAGATCGCCGCCAAGGCGCGGGTATCGGCGGCCGGGGTGCCCGTGGTGCCCGGCACCGGCGCGCCCGGCATGTCCGATGAAGAGCTCATCAGCACTCTGAACGAAAGGTGGTTCCCTGTCCTCGTCAAACCGTCGGCCGGCGGCGGTGGCAAGGGCATGCGGGTGGTTGGCTCGCCGGGCGAACTGCCCGCCGCGCTCGCGTCGGCGCGGCGGGAGGCGCGCGCGGCGTTCGGCGACGACACGCTGCTGATCGAGCGGTACGTGACGAACCCGCGGCACATCGAGATTCAGGTCCTGGCCGACGCTCTCGGGGACACGGTGCACCTCGGCGAGCGCGAGTGCAGCATCCAGCGGCGGCACCAGAAGATCATCGAGGAGGCGCCCTCGCCGCTGCTTGACGACGCCCGCCGGGAGATCATGGGCGAGGCCGCCGTGCAGGCCGCCCGCAGCGTCGGCTACACCGGCGCCGGCACCGTCGAGTTCATCGTCGACGGGGCCAGCCCCGATGACTTCTTCTTCATGGAGATGAACACCCGCCTCCAGGTCGAGCACCCCGTCACCGAGCTCATCACCGGGCTGGACCTGGTGGAGTGGCAGCTGCGGGTGGCCGCGGGCGAGCGGCTGCAGTTCCCGCCCGAGCCGGCCGACGCCGTCGAGGCCCGCGTCTACGCCGAAGACCCCTCCCGCGGCTTCCTGCCGACCGGCGGGACCGTGCTCGCGCTGCGGGAGCCGGCCGGCGATCACGTCCGGGTCGACTCGGGCATCGCCGCGGGCACGTCGGTCGGCAGCGCCTACGACCCGATGCTCGCCAAGGTGATCGCCTGGGGGCCGGACCGCGCGACCGCGCTGCGCCGCCTCGACGCGGCCCTCGCGGGCACCGCCGTGCTCGGCGTCACCACCAACATCGCGTTCCTGCGCGACCTGCTCGCCGACCCCGACGTCCGGGCGGGCCGCCTCGACACCGGCCTGGCCGAACGCGTCGGACAGACCGCGGCCGCCGCGCGAGCCCGGACGCCAGATGAAGTGCTCGCCGCCGCCGCGCTCGCGCGCCTTTTGCGCGAGATCACCGGCCCGTTCGGGATAAATCCATGGGAGATACCCGACGGGTGGCGAGTCAGCGGGCGTGCCTGGACGAGAGTCCGCCTGGCCCGCGGTGACGGGACGGTGACCGAGGTCGGCGTGCGCGGGCTGGCGTCGGCGTCCGCCGAGGTGAGCGTCGCAGGCGCCGACCCGGTGCCCGCGCGCGCGGCGCTGGACGGCACGGACCTGCTGATCACATACGGGGGCCGCACGCTGCGGTACGCCTGTGCCCGGGCCGGGAAGACGCTGTGGCTGGGCCGGGACGGGCACGCCTGGGCGCTGACCGAGGAGGAAGCCGCCGTCACCGGCGGCGGCCGGGCAGGCGCCGCCGACAGCACCGTCCGCTCCCCCATGCCGGGCACGGTCATCGCCGTGCACGTGACCGCGGGCCAGCCGGTGCACGCCGGACAGGCCCTCGTGGTCGTCGAGGCGATGAAGATGGAGCACACGGTCACCGCGCCGCTGGACGGCGTGGTCAGCGAGCTGACGGCCAAGGCCGGGCAGCAGGTCGGCATGGACGAGGTCCTCGCCCATATCCACACCGAGGAGATAACACCCGATGCTCAGTTACGAACTCGACGAGGAGCACGCGGAACTGCGGCAGACCGTGGCGAGGTTCGCCCGCGACGTGGTCGCCCCGGTCATCGGCGACCTGTACGAGCGCGGCGAGTTCCCGTACGAGATCGTCGCGCAGATGGGCAAGATGGGCCTGTTCGGCCTGCCGGTCGCCGAAGAATACGGCGGCATGGGCGGCGACTACTTCGCGCTCTGCCTGGCCCTGGAGGAACTCGCCCGGGTTGACTCCTCGGTCGCGATCACGCTGGAGGCGGGGGTATCGCTCGGCATCATGCCGATCTACCGGTACGGCACGCCGGAGCAGAAGCGGGAGTGGCTGCCCCGCATGTGCGCCGGACAGGTGCTCGGCGCGTTCGGCCTCACGGAGCCGGGGGGCGGTTCGGACGTGGCCGGCGCCATGCGGACGCGGGCGCGGCTCGAGGGCCCGGAGTGGGTGATCGACGGGGCGAAGGCGTTCATCACCAACTCGGGTACCTCGATCACCGGCGTGGTGGCCGTCGCGGCGGTCACCGGCATCCGGGAGAACGGGAAGCCGGAGATCTCCACGATCCTGGTGCCGTCCGGCACGCCGGGCTTCACCGTGTCCAAGAAGTACTCCAAGGTCGGCTGGTCCGCCTCGGACACCCGCGAGCTGTCCTTCGACGGCTGCCGGGTGCCGGAGGCGAACCTGCTCGGCGAGCGCGGCCGGGGGTACGCCCAGTTCCTGCGCACGCTCGACGAGGGCCGGGTCGCGATCGCGGCGGTGTCGGTGGGACTGGCCCAGGGCTGCGTGGACGAGTCGCTGCGGTACGCGGGCGAGCGGGAGGCGTTCGGGAGGCCGATCGGGAGGTTCCAGGCGCTGCGCTTCAAGATCGCCGACATGGAGGCCCGCGCGCACGTCGCGCGGCTGGCCTACTACCACGCGGCCGCGAAGATGCTGGCCGGCGAGCCGTTCAAGAAGGAGGCGGCGATCGCGAAGCTGACCGCCTCCAACGCGGCGATGGACAACGCCAGGGACGCCACGCAGATATTCGGCGGCTACGGGTTCATGAACGAGTACCCGGTCGGGCGCTTCTACCGCGACGCGAAGATCCTCGAGATCGGGGAGGGCACCTCCGAGGTCCAGCGCATGCTCATCGCCCGCGAACTCGGCCTGGACGCGTAGCGCCCCGCCGCCCGCCACCCGCCACCCGCCTCTGGGTCGATTGCGCAATCGACCTGCTCTAATGTGGTCGACTGCGCAATCGGCACATTCTTGGCAACACACCGGAACAACCTGAGTTTGCGGCGTGTCGGGCATACCGCCCGTTTCACATCCTTATCTCCCGTTACGTGAAGCTCTGTTCGCCGGCATCCGCCAGGCTTTGATTGCAGATTCCCGCGCCATGGCACCGGAAATCGCAATCGGAGCGTCAGGGCTCGGCTCGTTCTTCGTCGGCGCCGCGATACAGACGGTGATGCCCGCGATCGCGGGCAGCATGGGCACGTCGAGCACCGGCACGGCCTATGGGGTGCTGCTGTTCGCCAACGGCCTCGGCGGCGTGCTGGGCGGGCTGCTGCTCGAGGGCACCGGGTGGCTCAAGCTGTCAGTTCGCGCCGCCATCTGGAGCACCGCCGTGTACGGGGCGTCGACGATGGCGTTCGCGTTCAGCCACAATTACCTCGTGGCCGCGCTGCTGCTCGTCATCGGCGGTGCCGCGAACCTGGCGGCGATGTCGATCACGCAGACGGTGGTGCAGCTGCTGGCGCCGCGCGAGAAGCGCGGCCAGGTGGTCGGCGTCTACGGCGTCGGCGCGAACGGGATGCGGATCGGGAGCGGGTTCACGGTCGGATTGTTCGGCGCGGTGGTCGGGCTGCGCTGGTCGCTGGGGCTGAGCGCGGCGGCGATGTGCGTCGGCACCGTGGTCGTCGCCGGCTACCTCGCGGCGGGGAATCGCCGGGCCGCGGCGGTGCCCGATGAACAGGAGGTGGTGCCATGACGACGACCGTTGTCGCCTGCTGCCAGATCGCGCCGGTGTTCGGCGACCTGGCGGCGAACCGGGAGCTCACCGCCCGCGCCGTGACGGCGGCTGTGGACGCGGGGGCCTGCGTCGTCGTGCTGCCCGAGCTGGTCTCCAGCGGCTACGTCTTCGCCAGCAAGGAGGAGGCTCGCGCCTGCGCGGAGGCGGCGGACGGCGCGACCGTGACGCTGTGGGCGGAGCTCGCGGACCGCCACGGGATCGTCATCGTGGGCGGCTTCTGCGAGAGCGCGGACGGCAAGCTGTACAACAGCGCCGCGCTCGCCGACGCGGGCGGCCCGCGCGCCATCTACCGCAAAGCGCACCTATGGGACAAAGAACGCCTGTGGTTCACCGCGGGCAGCGCCGCCCCGCCGGTGGTCAGCACCGCGTTCGGGCGGATCGCGGTGATGATCTGCTACGACCTCGAGTTCCCCGAATGGGTGCGGCTGCCCGCCCTGGACGGCGCGCAGCTGCTGTGCGCGCCGGTGAACTGGCCCGCCGTCCCTCGCCCGGCCGGCGAGCGCGCGGCCGAGGTCACCCGGGTGCAGGCCGACGCGGGGGTGAACCGGATGTTCGTCGCCGCCTGCGACCGGGACGGCACCGAACGCGGCGTGGACTGGGTCGCGGGCTCGGTCATCGCCGACCCGGACGGGTACCCGCTGGCCGGGCCGGCCGGGCCAGGGCTCGCGCCTGGGTCGTTCACGGTCATCTCGGCCGCGTGCCGACTCGGCGACGCCCTCGACAAGTCCGTCAGCCCGCTCAGCGACATCCTCGGCGACCGCCGGCCCGAGCTTTACGGGCCGGTCGCGAAGTTACCGGCGGCGGCCGATGACCCACGCCGCCGCACCCCACGCCGCGACCGTCCAGCCGGCCAGCACCGCGTAGGCCCCAGCCGTGTCCGTGACGAGCCCGCTTGTCACGCTCGCCCGCAGCACCTGCGCCGCCGGATAGATCGGAAGGACCCGGTGCACATCGGCCAGCCAGTGCGGCAGCTGGCTGATCGGGAACACCACCGGCGAGTACAGCATGATCACGAAGATCAGCACGTTGACCATGATGCTGGTGATCAGCGGGTTCGGGATGAGCTGCGCCATGCCGAACGCGACCGAGGTGGCCATTAGCGAGGCCAGCAGGACGGCCGGCACCGCCATCGGCGACGGGGTGAGGCTCAGACCGTACCGCCACGCGGCGAGCGCGAGGGCGACGACGATCCCGGGAATCGCCATCGCGGTGGACACGGTGAACGTCAACGCGACGGCGGCCGACCGCGGGCACGGCAGCGACCAGATGAAGTCCCAGCTCCCGGCCTCCTTCCGCTCGACGACCATCGTGGTGACTCCGATCAGGCCGGAGGCGAGCACCGCGAGGGCCGGCGCGCCGCTCACGATGTACAGCGCGGTCTGCCGGGACATGTGCCCGATGTAGAAGCCGTAGATGACCGCCATCCCGGCGCCGAACAGCACCTGCGTCAGCAAGAGCATCGGCAGCCAGGTCCGCTGCGAGGCGATGTCGAAGCGGAGCATGGCGGCGTAGCTGGAGAGCCAGTGCCGCGGACCGCGCCTGATATCCATGGCTTACCTCCGCCGTCCCAGCACCCACGCCACGACCAGCGCGGACACGACCGCCCACGCCCCCACGACCAGGTAGGCGCGTGGCACGCCGTCCGCCATGCCGGGCACCAGCGCCGCCCGCGTGATCGTGGCCATCGAGCCGAACGGCAGCCACCGGTTCACCTCGGCCAGCCACTGCGGCAGCTGGCTGGCGGGGAACACGATCGGGCTGAACCCGAACAGCACGAAGATCAGCGAGACGGACACCAGGCGCGCCGTCATGGGCGCGGTGATGCCGTGCGCGATCGCGTATCCGATGAGTACCCCGGTCAGGCTCGTCAGCAGTACGGCCGGCACGATCGCGGGCGTGACGTCGAAATGAACGTGGTACCTGGCTACCGCCGTCAGCAGCGCGGCGATGACGGCGGGCAGCGCGGTGGCCAGCGTCACCGTGTACCAGGCCGCCGTCATCGCGGACCGCGGCACCGGGAACGACCACAGGAAGTCGTAGCTTCCGCGCAGCCGCTGGTCGGCGACCACCTGCGGCTCGAAGATGAGCCCGGCCGTGATGAGGTTCAGCACCGGCACTCCGGTCGCGACGAAGAGGGCGGCCGCTTCGGGTATGTGACTGAAGAACAGCCCGATCCCGAGCACGAAGCCCGCGCCCTGGAGGATGAGGATCGCGGCGAGGACGGGCAGCAGCAGGCGCAGGTCGGCGAGGTCCCAGACGACCATCCGCCAGTAGCCGTGTGCCCAGGCCGCCCAGGATCGCATGGTCAGTCCGCCTCGCTGGAGTCGTGGCCGGTGAGCTGGATGTAGGCGTCCTCGAGGGAGGTGGCGCTGAGCGCGTACTCCTCCGCCGTGCCCGCGCCGATGGCCTCCTGCGCCCACTTGATGCCCGCGCCCGCGTCGGCGTCGTCGATCACCGTCATCAGGTTGTGGCCGACCAGCGTGGACCGCCGGACGAACGGCGGCAGCCCGGGCGCGTCGTGCCCGGGGGCGATCATGAGCTGGAGCCGCAGGTGACCGCGGTCGTTCGCCTTCATCGCGGACGGCGTCCCCTCGGCGATGAGCCGGCCGTTGTCGATGATCGCTAGCCGGTCCACGGCCTTCTCGGCCTCGAGCACGTTATGGGTGACAAGCAGCACCGCGGCGCCGCGGTTCCCCGCCTCCCGGACCTGTTCCCACAGCAGCCTGCGGCGCAGCGGGTCCACGTCGTTGGTCGGCTCGTCCAGGATCACCAGTTTCCCCGGGCACACGGTCACCATCGCGAATCCGACCAGCCGCTTGACCCCGCCGGACAATCCGATCCCGCGCTTGTCCCGCCATTCGCCGAGGTCCAGCGCCTCGATCAGTTCGTCCGCGCGGCGGCTGACGGCGGCCCGGTCACCGCCCCGGACGCGGCCGCACAGCACGATCGCCTCCCGCGCGCGGAACGAGTCGATCGGCACCTGGGCCTGCGGCAGGTACGAGCACAGCTGGCGTGCGGCGGCCGGGCCCGCCACGAGGTCATGGCTGCCGAGCGTGATCCGCCCGGACGTCGGCTTGAGCAGGCCGATGACCTGCTTGACCAGGGTAGTCTTACCCGCACCGTTCGGGCCGAGGAGGCCGTAGACCTCGCCCGGGGCCACGTGCAGCGAGATCGAGTCGTTCGCCCGGACGCCGTTCGGGTAGACCTTGGTGACGTCTGTGGCCCGGAAGACCCAGTCCCCGTCCATGGCACGAGCATCCGCCAGCCGGACCAGGCACGGCAGGGCCGATGAGGCGGGACTTAAGGCCCGCCATTCCTGAGATCATGGGCGCATGCACCTGACACCCCGGGAACAGGAACGACTGCTGCTCGCGGCGGCCGCCGACCTGGCCAGGCGGCGGCTGGCCCGCGGCGCCCCCCTCGGCGCGACGGAGGCGGTCGCGCTGGTCAGCGACGAGATCTGCGAGATGGCCTGGGACGGCGTCCCGCTTGATGCTGTTATCACGCGGGCGCGGGCGGTGGTGCCGCCGTCATCGCTGCTGCCCGGCGTCGCCAGCCTGGTCCCGGCGGTCGAGGTCGAGGCGCTGTTCCCGTGGGGCTCCACGCTGGTGCACGTCGACTCCCCGTTCGGTCTTCCTGACGATCATCATCCGGAACGGGCCGGGGCGACTCTCCCGGTCCCGGGCTCGATCGAGCTGGCGGCCGGCGCGGAGCGGCGGTCCGTGGTGCTGCGCAACACCGGGCCTCGTGACGTGTGGATCTCCTCGCACTACCCGCTGGACGAGGTCAACGCCGCTATCGAGGTCGTGGGTGCGGCGCGGCGCTGCCGCCTTGACCTGCCCGCCGGGGAGGCGCTGCTGCTGCGCGCCGGACAGGCGCGGCAGGCGGTCGTCGTCGTTGCCGGGGAGTCTCGGTGAGCGCGCTTGGGCGCGCGGAGTACGCCGCGCGGTACGGCCCGACCACCGGCGACCGGGTACGGCTGGCCGACACGGACCTGTGGGTGGAGGTCGAGGCCAACGACGTCGCGCCCGGCGACGAGCTCATCGGCGGCTGCGGCAAGACCGCGCGAGACGGCGTCCTCGTGGCGGCCCGCGCCAGCGGTAAGAGCACCGGGCGCGGCAGCGCCCTCGACATGATCATCCCGAACGTCCTCGTCCTCGACCCCCTCCTCGGCGTCCGCAAGACCTCCATCGGGATCGCCGACGGCCGCGTCGCGGGCACCGGCCGGGCCGGGAACCCGGATACGCAGTCCGGCGTCAACCTAGTCGTCGACTCGCACACCGCGATCGTGCCCGGCGAGGGGCTGATCGCCACCGCGGGGATCGTGGACTCGCACGTGCACCTGTCCAGCGCGGCCATCGCCCCCGCCGCCCTGGCAGCCGGGATCACCACGATCGTCGGCATGGGCATCGGCGGCGTCTGGGACGTGGGCGCCAACCCCGCCTGCAACATGCGCTCGCTGATCGCGGGCTGGGCGGGCATCCCGCTGAACGCCGCGTTCCTCGCCCGGGGGTCGAGCCGGTCCGCGGCGCTGCTCGAGGCCGCCGTCGAGTCCGGGCCGGCGGGTTCAAGGTGCATGAGGACTGGGGCGCGACGCCCGAGCAGATCGACACCTGCCTGTCGGTGGCCGAGGCCGCCGGGCTCCCGGTCGCGCTGCACACCGACACCCTCAACGAATCAGGCTACCTCGCCGACACGATCGCCGCGACCGCCGGCCGGACCGTGCACGCCTACCACGTCGAAGGCGGCGGCGGGCACCCCGACGTGCTGTCGATCCTGAACGTCCCGCACGTGCTCGGCTCGTCGACGACGCCGACGCTGCCGCTGACCGTGTCGACGGTGGCCGAGCTCATGCCGATGACGATGACCGTGCACAAGCTGCGCGGCGGGGTGGCCAGCGACGTCGGCATCGCCGCGAGCCGGATCCGCCGCCACGGCATGGCAGCCGAGAACCGGCTGCACGACCTCGGCGCGATCAGCATCGTCAACTCCGACTCGATGGGCATGGGCCGGATCGCCGAGGTGGCGCGCCGCACCTGGCAGCTCGCTCACGTACAGGCCGTGCTCGCCGGGGAGTCCGGGCCGTCGTTCGCCAACAATGAGCGGGTACTGCGCTACCTGGCCAAGCTGTCGCTGAACCCGGCGATCGCGCACGGAATGGCCGCCCACGTCGGGTCGCTGACCGCCGGGCGGCTGGCCGACATCGTGCTGTGGGATCCGGCCCGCTTCGGCACCACCCCGGAGCTGGTGCTGAAGTCGGGGTTCGTCGCCTGGGGCGCGTCCGGGTCCGGCTCGGGCTCGACGCGGATCACGCAGCCGCGGGTGATGCGCGCGTTCTTCGGCGGCCTGGGCGAGGCGCCGCGCCGCCTGTCGGCCCAGTTCGTCGCCGCTTCCGTGCTGTCTGACGCGGGCCTGCGCCGCGAGCTGCCGGCTGGCGTGAATTACCTGCCGGTCGAGGGAGCGCGCGGTCTGACCCGCGCGGACATGGTCCGCAACGCCTACGTGCCCCGGGTCACGGTTCCCGCCGGGGACGAGCCCGTGACAGTGGACGGCGCCGTCGTCCCCGTGTACGAAGCGGACGCCCTGCCGCTGACCCGGCTGCACTTCCTCGGGTAACAGGCAGCCGCCGAGGCTGCCCACCTGCAGCGGTTACGCGACTTCCTGAGAGTGGTGCGCCTGGCCGGCGGCGGCCGGGGGGCCGAACAGGCCCAGCTGGTGCAGCCGCCAGATCCGCCGTACGGTCCAGGGGTGGGATCGGGGCAGCTGGGAGATCTCCACCCAGAAGCCGCCGAGGTGGTGTCCTTGGTCGACCAGCTCGCTGGCCTGGACGTTTTCCGCCGCGTACCGGCCGGCGGTCAGCAAGATCAGGCCCAGCTCGCCCTTCGACTCGAGCGCCGCGCCGTTCCGGTCGCAGGAGTACTCCCGCAACCGGGACAGCGTCGGTCCCAGGACCGGGATCAGCTGCGAGTAGCAGAGCACCAGCTGGTACCACAGCGCCACGTGATGGAGCCGGATGTGCCCGATCTCGTGGCCGAGGATGAACCGCGTTCCTTCCCGGTTGTTATTGCGGAGGTTCGCGAACAGCTCGTTGGACAGCACGACGTAGTTGTTAGTCCATCCGCTCTGCGCCGCGAACGCGTTGAGCGCGCCGTTGCCGTTGCCGAGGAACACGGCCGGGGTGGGCTGCACGCCCAGGCTCGCGGCGAATTCATCCACCGAGGCGTACAAGTCCGGGAACTGAGTACGGGACAGCTGGACGGCCGTCCCGCGGATCGATGCCCGCTGAACCTGGCGGACGATCACGATCGCCGGAGCCACCAGGATTATCGCGGCCGCGACCGCGCGGATCGTCGGCTCCCAGTTCGTGCCGCGCAACGCCGGGGGGATCAGGGCCGCCGTGGCCAGGAAGTCGATGAGAACGGCGAGGATCGCGAAGTTCAGAACCACCAGGAAAATGAACGTCGGGATCTCCGCGGGATGGCGCAGCGGAAGCTTCTTCGTGGCGGGCTCAGCCATGTATTCCCTGCCCTAGTTCGGTTCCCTTGGCCCTGCTGATCCTGCCCCCGGCACGGCCGGGATTCCTCACCCTCGAGCGGGTGACTTTCCGGCGCTTCCGGCTAGGCCGCAAGCCGCACATTCTTCGTCCTGGTGTCGCGGAAGTGTTTCCATCCGAGGTCCAGCGCCACGCTGAGCGCCAGAATGCCCGCCAGTGTGACGATCGAGGCCGGCTCGTGGATGAGGGTGGTGAACACGAACGTCACCAGGACCGCGCCAGCGGCCGCGATGGCCAGGATGAGGACCGGCAGGCTGGCCCCCGTCTCCGCGCGGATCCGCAGGTGAGCCGCGGTGATCATGGTAAAGATCACCAGAGCGACGGCGCTGCCGATCAACGCGATCGAATCCAGCTTGAACCCGACAGCGAGGACCAGGCACACGGCCGCCTGGATCAGCAGCCCGTTCGATGCCCGGCCGCCGAGCTTGCGCGCCATCAGCGGCGGGAACTGCCCGGTTTCCGCCAGCCGCTCGGACAGCCCTGGTGCCGGGTACAAACCGGCGTTGGTGGCCCCGGCGGTGGCGAACAGCGCGGTGACGGTCATCAGCCAGTAGCCAGCCCGGCCCAGCGTGGGCTCGGCGGCCACCGCGATCGCGGTCCCGCCCGAGGAGATCACCTTCTCCACCGTGAGCGTCCCGAACACGCCCAGCGAGACGGCGATGTAGATGACCGTCGCGATCCCCAGGGCCAGGTACATCGCCCTGGGCAGCTGGCGCGACGGCCTGGCCAGGTCCTTGGCCGTGAAAGTGATGATGCCGAAGCCGAGGAAGGCGAAGAAGGTCAGCGCCACGCTGGAGATGATGTCGCGCAGCGACGGATACCCCGAGAACGCCAGCAGCGACGGGTTCATGTTGACGAGCGTGACCACCGAGAACAGCAGCAGGATCCCCAGCACCACGTAGACGATCACGGTCTGCGCGTTCGCCACCAGCTTGGCCCCGGCGATGTTCACCGCCGTCATGACGATGATGATCAGCGCCGCGAACACCTTGATCCAGGCGGCGTTCTCCCCGGCGAACGTCGAGGTGGCGTAGCTCCCGAACGAGACCGCCACCATCGCCGTCACGATGGCGTTGGCCAGGTACGTCAGCCACGCGGTGATGCCGGTGAAGTGCCCATCCCCGGCGCTTTTCGCGACATACTCCAGCAGGCCCCCGGCCGACGGGTACCGGGCGCCGAGCTTGGCGAACGAGTAGCCCTGCAATCCCGCGACTACCCCCGCGAGCAGGAACGACAGCCAGACCGCCGCCCCTGCCACCTCGCCGGCCGCCCCCAGCAGCGCGAAGATGCCCGCACCCACCATCGCCCCCACGCCGATGAACGCGGCCTGGCGTACCGTGTACTTCTTCTCCCGCGACGGAGGTCCGGCTGCGTCGGTCGTACTCACCTCGGTTGCGCCTCCGTTCGCCGTGCCTCGATGGAGCCGGGATCGGCGTCATTGTCCCCAGACTGTCCCCGCGGTTCAGGGATTTCCTCACCCGTTAGCGGGTGATTCCCGCCCGGCTTCCGGTGGCCTCTGAGCGCTGCCGGTCTGGGGTCGCCGCGATCAGTCTCATGAACAAAAAATGAACAAAAAATGAATTACCGATATCTCTTAATGGAATTGCGAGATCCAAAGCCATGACGGTAATCCGCAGAGCCTTTCTGTGAATGCCGCAAGCCGCGGAAGTGGGGGAAACTCACCCGCGAATGGGTGACGACATCCGCGTGACGGCCCGGGCAGGCTCGGGAAGCGAGCGGTTCTCCGTCGGAACAGGGCACGGAGAAAGTCGCACGGGACCGCCCATTGGCTAGGGGTTAGATATGGCGGACAAGGTTCACATCCCCCGCGAGGCGTCCGGCCCTGCGAGCGGGGCGGCCGGCGGCGGAGGGGCTCCTCAGTTCGGTTTGACCGCGGCGATGGCGCTGATCGTCGGGAGCATCATCGGGGTCGGCATTTTCAACCTGCCGACCTCGCTGGCGGCCTACGGTCCGATCACGCTGGTGTCGATGGCGCTGACCACGGTGGGCGCGCTGGCGCTCGCGCTGCTGTTCGCCGCGCTGTCGCGGCGCCTGCCTGCTGACGGCGGGCCGTACGCGTACGCGCGAGTCGCCTTCGGCAACCGCCTCGGGTTCGCGAACGCCTGGTCGTACTGGATCACCGCGTGGGCCGGCAACGCCGCGATCGCGGTCGGCTGGGTGCTGTACGTCGAACACTTCATCAACACCGGCCACACCAAGTGGATCACGGTGCTGCTGGTGCTGGCCGGACTGTGGATCCCCGCGGCGATCAACCTGTCCGGGGTCAAGAACATGGGCTCGGTCCAGGTGATCACCACCGTGATCAAGTTCGTGGCGCTCGCGTTCATCGCGATCGTGGGCCTGTTCTACATAAAGAGCGCGAACTTCACCCCCTGGAACGTCAGCAAGGAGTCCGCGATCGCCGCGATCGGCGGCGGGATGGCCATCGCGCTGTTCAGCTACCTGGGCGTGGAGTGCGCCGCGGTCGCGGCCGCGAAGGTCCGCAACCCCGACCGCAACATCCCCCGGGCCACGATCCTGGGCACGATCGCGACCGCCGTGGTCTACATGCTCTCCCTCACCGCCGTGTTCGGCATCGTCCCCACCTCCAAGCTGGCCACCGCGACCGCGCCGTTCTCCGACGCGATCAACACGATGTTCGGCGGCACCTGGGCCGGCAACGTGATGGCGATCGCGGTGATCATCTCCGGCTTCGGGGCGCTGAACGGCTGGACCATGATCTGCGCCGAGATGCCGCTGGCCGCCGCCGACGACGGCCTGTTCCCCGAGCGGTTCAAGCGCATGTCCAAGAAGGGCGTGCCCGCCTACGGGATCATCGCCTCCACCGTGCTGGCATCCGTCGCGATGGCCATCAACTACCTGGGCTCCAACGGCGCCACGGTGTTCACCACCCTGGTGCTGATGACCGGCATCACCGCCGCCATCCCGTACGGCTTCTCCGCGCTGGCCCAGCTCAAATGGCGGTGGATCGACCACAAGACCCTGCAAACCCCGCGGTTTACCCGCGACATGATCGTCGCCGGCCTCTCGCTGGTCTTCTCGATCTTGTTCATCTGGTACTCCCGCAACACCGGGCACAGCTTCTGGGTCTACTGGGCACCGTTCTTCCTGGCCGGCGGCGCGCTCCTGCTCGGCATCCCGGTCTACCTGGCGCAACGCCGCCACCTGACCCCGCCGGCACCCGCACCCCCCTACCGGTAGCACCGCTGGCTGCCCCAGACCGAGTAGCTGACAGCGCAGTTCCAGTAAGGCCATGAGGAGGACAGGTGACGATTCCGACCGGGGCACCCGCATCCGGCCTGGCGCCCGCCGACGGCGGACTCGCGTGGCACACGCTGAACGCGGGCCGGGTTCTGCAGGCGGAGAGGGTAGACCGGCAGTCCGGTCTCAGCTCGGCCGAGGCCGCCTCGCGTGCCGAGCGGTTCGGCCTCAACAAGTTCGATGCCGGGGCCGCTGAGCCCCGGTGGCGCGCGTTTCTCCGCCAGTACACCGACCTGATGCAGATCGTCCTGCTGGTGGCCGGCGTGGTGAGCCTGGGGCTGAAGGAGTGGGAGACCGGCATCGTCCTGATCGTGCTCACGCTGTTCAACGCGGTTCTCGGCCTGCAACAGGAGGGGAAGGCCGCCACGGCCGTCGCCGCCTTGCAGAAGATGATGATCATCAAGGCCAGGGTCATGCGGGACGGCGAGCTGCGGGAGATCGCCGCCGAGCGGCTCGTCCCCGGCGACATCGTCTCGATCGAGGCGGGAGACATCGTGCCCGCGGACGGGCGGCTGCTGCGCGCGGCGACGCTAGAGGTGGCCGAGTCCGCGCTGACCGGCGAGAGCCTGCCCGTTTCCAAGGGCACAGAGCCCATCGACGGCGCGAACACCCCCCTCGGGGACCGGTCGGACATGGTGTACATGAACACCAACGTCACCCGCGGCGCCGGCGAGTTCGTGGTCACCGCGACCGGTATGGCGACAGAGGTCGGCCACATCTCCGGGATGCTGCGGGCCGAGCAGGCGGTCAAGACCCCGCTGACCCGCCAGCTCGACAAGCTCACTCACCAGATCCTGTGGATCGCGGGGTTCGCCCTGATCGTGTCGATGGCGCTGAACCTGGCTCGCGGCGACACGTTCTCGGCCGTGTTCACCGCCGCCGTCGCCTTCGCGATCGGCGCGCTCCCGGAAAACCTGCCCGCGGTGGTCACCACCATCCTGGCCTCGGGGACGCAGGCACTGGCCAGCGCCGGCGCGATCATGAAGCGGCTGCAGTCGGCCGAGACGCTTGGCTCCACCTCGGCGATCAATTCGGACAAAACCGGGACGCTGACACTCAACCAGATGACCGCGGTCCAGATGGCGGTGGTCGGCCGCCGATTCGCGATCGAGGGCAAGGGCTACTCGACCGATGGGCAGATCACCCGAGTAGCGGGTCAGGCCGACATACCGATGGACCAGTTCCTGCTGCCGATGGTCCTGGCCTCGGACGCGGTGCTCAGCGACGGCGAGCTGATCGGCGACCCGACCGAGGGCGCGCTGGTCGCGCTGGCCGCCAAGGGCGGCGTGGACGCCGCCTCGACCAGGCAGTCCTACCCGAGGATCGCCGAGCTCCCGTTCGAACGCGGCGTACAAGCTGATGGCCACGTTCCACCGGATGCGCGATGAATCGGGGCGCCAGGTGGTCCGCTGCTACGTGAAAGGCGCGCCTGATCAGTTGCTGGCCCGCGCCGCGACGGTGTTCGAACGCCGACGCCGGGCCGGTCGCGGCCGACGGGAGGTTCCGGGAGCTGTACCAGGCGGAGAACCAGCGGCTCGGTGAGCAGGGCCTGCGGGTGATGGCCACCGCGCGCAAGGACTTCGACCCCGCCACTTTCGATTCCGCGGCCGACCTGCTCCCCCTGGTGACCGATCTGGAGTTGCTCGCCCTGGTCGGGATCGTCGACCCGCCCCGCCCCGCCGCCAAGGCATCCATCGCGACAGCCAAAGCCGCCGGGATAAAGGTCCGGATGATCACCGGGGACCACGGGGTCACCGCGGCCGCGATCGCGCGGCAGCTGGACATCGACGGCAGGGTGATCACCGGGGCGGAGTTCGGGGCCATGAGCGACGACGAGGCCTTGCGCGAGATCGGCGAGATCGGCGTGATCGCCCGGGTGACGCCCGAGCACAAAGTCCGCCTAGTTGACCTGCTCAAGCGGCAGGGCCGCATCGTGGCCATGACGGGCGACGGCGTGAATGACGCGCCGGCGCTGAAAAAGGCCGACATCGGGATCGCGATGGGCATCACCGGCACTGAGGTGACCAAGGAAGCCGCGGTGATGATCCTGACCGACGACAACTTCTCCACCATCGTCAAGGCCGTCGAACTTGGCCGCGGGCTGTATGACAACCTCGTCAAGTACGTCCGGTTCCAGATGGGCTGCCTGTTCGGCTTCATCGTCTCCTTCCTCGGCGCCAGCATCTTCGACATCGCCGGCGGCGTGCCGTTCCTCCCCCTGCAGACGCTGTGGATCAACTTCACCACGCTGCTGTTCCAGGCGATCGGGCTCGGCTACGGACGGCCCGCCGCGGGCCTGATGGAGCGTCAGCCCCGCCAGCCCGAGCAGCCCGTCCTGACCCGGCCGCTATTCGCCTGGCTCATTTCCGTCGGGCTGGTCATGGGAGCCGGCACGCTCGGAGTCATCAGCTGGGCCGAGCACGCGCACACGCAGGCGATCGCGCACACCATGGGCGTCGTCACGTTCTCGCTGTACGCCCTGTTCTTCTCGATGGAGACAAGAGACGAACGGCAGACGGTGTTCAGCCTTGACACGTTCTCCGATTCCAGATTCGTCATCGCCACCGGCGTATCCGTCCTGACGCTCCTGCTGACCACCGTCTTCGGTCCGCTCCAGGCGTTCCTCAAGACCACCAGCCTTGATGTCCGCCAGTGGCTGATCTGTCTGGCCGTGGCGCTATCCGTCGTCGTCGTATCCGAGATCCGCAAGGCCGCGCGGCGGCACACCGCGCGCCGACAGTTAACGAGGTGATCATCATGCCGTTGGGAGTGCATTCGGAGGTGGGCAGGCTGCGCAAGGTCCTGGTCCACCGGCCGGGCCTTGAGCACACTCGGCTGACCCCGTCGAACGCCGAAGAGCTGCTCTTCGACGACGTGCTGTGGGTGCCGCGCGCCAAGGCCGAGCACGACATGTTCTGCGAGGTGATGCGTGAGCGCGGGGTAGAGGTATTCGAGGCCGAGCGACTGCTGGCCGAGGCGCTGGCCAAGCCGGAGGCCCGGGACTGGGTTTGCGGGCACATCCTTTCCGAGCGGGAAGTGGGCGTCACGGCGGCGCCCCGGGCCCGCGAGTGGGTCGAGACAGCGGAGCCGGACTTGGTGGCCGAGTTCCTGATCGGCGGGATCACCAAGGGCGACACCACCCGCAAGCTAGGGCTGATGTGGGAGTCGGCCGACCTTACGGGCGTTCTCCTGCCGCCGCTGCCGAATTTCCTGTTCCAGCGGGATCCCTCGTGCTGGATCTTCGACGGCGTCACGATCAACCCGATGACCAAGCCGGCCCGCAAGCCCGAGACGATGATCATGGAAGTGATCTACCGGTTCCACCCGATGTTCGCGGTCGAGAAGTTCCCCGTCTGGCTGGGCGGATCGGATGAGAACTGGGGTCGCTGCCATGTGGAGGGCGGCGACGTGCAGCCGATCGGCAACGGGACGGTGATGATCGGGATGGGCGAGCGCACCACGCCGCAGGCGGTGCTGTGGATCGCCCGCTCGCTGTTCCGCGTCGGCTCGGCGAAGCAGGTGCTCGCGGTGCACCTGCCCAAGTCCCGCAGCTACATGCACCTGGACACGGTCATCACGATGTGCGACCGCGACCTGGTCACCATGTTCCCGCAGGTGATCGGGGGGGCGCGCACATGGGTGATCCACCCGGGAGAGTCGTCCGACGAGCTCGTGACGGAAGAACAGCGCCGCCCGCTGCCTGAGCTGATGGCCAGGGCCCTGGGCGTCGGGCGGATGCGGATCATCGAGACGGGCGGGGACGCGTTCGAGGCGGAGCGGGAGCAGTGGGACGACGGCAACAACGTCGTCGCGCTCGAGCCCGGCGTTGTCGTCGCCTACGAGCGCAACACCGGCACCAACACCGCGCTGCGCAAGGCCGGCATCGAGGTCATCACCATCGAGGGGTTCGAGCTCGGCCGCGGGCGTGGCGGCTCGCACTGCATGACCTGCCCGATCGAGCGCGACCCGGCATTCTGACCCTCAGGAGACAGTCATGGCGTTCAACCTGAAAAACCGCAGCTTCCTGAAAGAGATCGACTTCACCCCGCGCGAGCTGCGCTACCTGCTCCAGCTCGCGGAGGCGCTCAAGCTGGCGAAGTACGCCGGCACTGAGGTCAAGCGCCTCGAGGGCAAGGAGATCGCGCTGATCTTCGAGAAGAGCTCCACCCGGACCCGGTCGGCGTTCGAGGTCGCCGCCTACGACCAGGGCGCGCACGTGACCTACCTCGACCCGTCCGGCTCCCAGCTAGGGCACAAGGAATCGATCGCCGACACCGCCGCGGTGCTGGGCCGGATGTACGACGCGATCGAGTTCCGCGGCAACCGGCAGGCCGATGTGGAAGAGCTGGCCGCCCACGCCGGGGTGCCGGTCTACAACGGGCTGACCGACGAATGGCACCCCACCCAGATGCTCGCCGACTTCCTGACCATGGGCGAGGCCAGCGGCAAGCCGTACGATCGCCTCACCTACGCGTTCTGCGGCGACTGCCGGTTCAACATGGGCCGCTCCCTCCTCGTCATGGGCGCGCTGATGGGCAGCGACGTGCGGCTAGCCGGGCCGCCCGAGCTGCACCCGCCCAAAGACGTCGTCCAGCTCGCCGAAGACATCGCACACCGCACTGGCGCCAGCATCACCATCACCGACGACGCCGGCCAGGCCGTCGCCGGGGCAGACTTCATCCACACGGATGTGTGGGTCTCGATGGGCGAAGCCAAGGACGTCTGGGCGGGCCGCGTCGCGCTGCTGACCCCGTACCAGGTCAACGCCGGCCTGATGGCGAAGTCCGGGAACCCGGCGGTTAAGTTCATGCACTGCCTGCCCGCCTTCCACGACACCAACACCATCGTGGGACGGGAGATCATGGAGCACACCGGCATGACCACCGGGCTCGAGGTGACCGGCGAGGTCTTCGGGTCAGCCGCCAGCATCGTCTTCGACCAAGCCGAAAACCGCCTCCACACCATCAAGGCGATCCTCGTCGCCACACTCGGGTGAGGAGGCCAAGCCCATGAGGATCGTAATCGCGCTAGGCGGCAACGCGCTGCTGCGCCGCTCGGACCCGCCGACCACCGAAGTCCAGCGACGCAACGTCAAGATCGCGGCCGAGGCGATCGCGCCGCTCGCCGCCGGGCACAGCATCGTCATCGCGCACGGGAACGGGCCGCAGGTGGGCCTGCTGTCCCTGCAGGCCGAGGCGTACAAGGAAGCCGCCCCCTATCCGCTGGACGTCCTGGACGCGGGGACCCAGGGCATGATCGGCTACCTGATCCAGCAGGAAATGCGCACCCTGCTGCCGCCGCAAACCCAGGTCGCGACGCTGCTCACCATGGTCGTGGTGGACCCGGACGACCAGGCGTTCGCCAACCCGACCAAGTTCGTCGGACCCGTCTACCCGAAAGACGCCGCCGACCGGCTGGCAGCGGACAAGGGCTGGACGTTCCGGCAGGACGGGCCCGCATGGCGCCGGGTGGTGCCATCCCCCGAGCCGCGGCGCATCCTGGAGATCGAGCCGATCACCTGGCTGCTCGACCGCGGCGCGGTAGTCATCTGCGCGGGCGGCGGCGGGATCCCCACGATCGCCCCGGACTCAGCCGCGGGCGAGCTGACCGGCGTCGAGGCGGTCATCGACAAGGATCTCGCCAGCGAGCTGCTCGCCGAGGATGTGCGCGCCGACCTGTTCCTGATGGCCACCGACGTGGACGGCGTTTACGCCGACTGGGGCACGCCGCGGCAGCGGCGGCTGGGCCGGGTAACCCCGGAGGAACTGGCCGGCTATAACTTCGCGGCCGGCTCCATGGGCCCCAAGGTCGAGGCCGCGGTCCGCTTCGCCACCAAAACCGGCCGCCGGGCGGCGATCGGCTCGCTGGCTGACATCACCGCGATCGTCGCGGGAGAGAAAGGCACCAACATAGCTACCTGGCCGGCGCCCGGGCCGTAGAGGGGGTAGCTATGGCGCATGACGTATCAGGGCCGCCGACCGGGCCGCGAAACCGCGGAAGCTGCTGTATCTGACGCTCCCCGGCTGCTGGGGCGCGCTCATCGCCGGCTGCCTCTCGTTCACGCCGTCGCTGCTCCCGCGCGGCGGTCTCGTCCAGGGCGTCATCTGGGGCATTACCGCGGCCATCGGCTACGGGCTCGGCGTGCTGGCCGCGTCGATCTGGCGTGCCTTCACGGACCGGGACGCCCGGCGCCCGCGGCACCATTCCTGGGCCGTTTTTCTCATCAGCGCGGCCGTCCTCGTGGTCGTTCGTCGCGATCGGGCGCGGCCTTGGCGGCGCCTACCGCTGGGCCGCGAACCTGCTCAACCGGTGGATCGGGCGACGCGCGGCACACGCGGTCGGCTGGATCCTGGTGGTCGGCCTCGCCTATCTGACTGTCACCGGCCTGCTGCTGCAGGGCTTCGTCAACGTCATGAACAGCGCGTACTCGCTGCGCGACACGACGACCGCGGAAGGGGTACACCAGCCCACGACCAGGTCGGCGATATGGAACGGATCGAACGACCGGAGCATGACCGGCGACCCCATGCTCGCCCGCCAAACGTCCACGGGTCTCCCCTAGAAGGGGGTCGGGATGTGGTGCAGCGGCAGGTCCGGCTCCACGTAGCCGCCGGCTCGCTGCCGTTTGGGCAGCGTGATGTCCCGGTGGGCGAGCGGCTTGCAGGGGACCTGGCTGAGCAGGTGGCTGATGATGTTGCAGCCGGCCACGCTTCTTGTCATCGGTGTGCGCGAGGTACCAGGGCGCCCACGCGGTGTCGGTCGCGGCGAACATCGCGTCGCGGGCCCGGGAATAGTCATACCAGCGGCTGTAGGACTTCAGGTCCATGTCCGACAGCTTCCAGATCTTCCGTGGGTCGTTGATGCGGCTCTCCAGCCGGCGGGTCTGCTCGCCGGCGCTGACCTCGAGCCAGTACTTCAGCAGCAGAATCCCCGAATCGGTCTCCCGCGCCATAGAAATACCTGACCAGGGTGGTGGTTATTGCCCAGGCGGTGGCACCACCAGGCTCACGTCGATCACGTCGAGCCCCAGGCTGCTGATACGCTCCATCAGCCCGGACAAGGCCCCCCGATCCGGCAGCTCAGCCCGGAGGGTGGTGGTCCCGGGCCCTATAGTGACCTCGCAGTCGTCGAACTCCGTGCACAGCGTGGTCCCCGCTTGTCCCAGGAAAGTGATCTCATACGTCTGTGATTGCACCGGGTTACAACCCCCTGGGCCCGCTAGCTCCGATTTTCTTGCGTCTGTTCAGCATGCCGCCCAGTCGCCGCTTCGCAATCGCCCGCTTAGGGGTGACCCGCGACTCGGCGGCGAGACCCGGTGCCAGTGCGGGAGATCTTCCGTCTTCTAACCGGCAGCCGCTCATGACACAACAGGTGTACCGCCCCGACTCCCCCGGAAGGGGTGATGTTCCCCCGCCGGGGATCGTGATCAGCTGGGCCACCGCGTCACGATCAGATGCATTCGGGAACCAAGATTCATGGCACAGAGGCCGGCGACTGAACACGGCTCCTCGCGGAGCGCACGGATCGCGCTGACCAAGTTTCGGCCTCCGGCGCTGCCCGCCATGCTCGTTACAAGGCCGACGCTGCATAACCAGCTAGCGGCGGGAGCCAGCCAGCAGCTGACGGTCGTGGTAGGGTCGGCCGGGGCCAGGCAAGAGCGTGCTGCTGGCGGACTGGGCAGCGGCACGGCCGCCCGGCGCGACTTCCTGGCTGTCCTGTGACAGGGCTGACGCCGACCCGGTCCGGTTCTGGGCGGGTTTCATCGAGGCGCCGCATGCTATCGAACCGGGTTTTGGCGCCGATGCCGCCGACTTGCGGCGATCATCGTGGACGACTTCCATTTCGCGGCAGCTGCGGCGGCGCCGGACATGACCGATCTCATCGAGCGCTGGCCCGCCGCAACCGTCCAGTTGGTGCTCGCTGGCCGTTTCGACCCTCCGCTGCGGCGGCACAGGCTGCGGATGTCGGGCCGGCTGAGCGAAATCCGGGACCGGAACCTGTACTTCTCCCTCACCGAGAGCCACAAACTGCTGGCGAATTTCGGCGTACGGATATCCGATGCCGACCTCGCGCTGCTCCATCAGCGAAGCGAGGGATGGCCCGCGGTCTTGCAGATGACGGCGCTGTCCCTGCGCGGAACCACGGATCCGGCGCGGCTGGCGCGGGTGCTTGAGGTCCGCGGCCAGGCCGTAGCCGACTACTTCATCTCCGAGGTTCTCGAGCAGCAGCCGCCTGAGCTGGCCCAGTTCATGCTCGACACCTCCATCCTGGCGGGAGTGCTAACCGCGGACGCGTGCGCCGCGGTCACCGGGGGACAGGACGCGGCGGCGCTGCTGCGCGACATCGAAGCCGCTCACCTGTTCCTGGTGGCACTCGACGACGAGCGGACCAGCTTCCGGTACCACCACTTGGTGCGCCGGTTGCTGCGCATGGAGTTGCGCGCCAGGGACCGCGCCCGCGAACAGTCGCTTCAGTCGCGGGCAGCCGAATGGTTCGAGGCCACCGGGGACAGCCGACTTGCGGCCTATCACTATCTGGCGGCCCAGCAGGCTGACCGGGCGCTAGCGCTCCTACAGGACCGGGTCGTGCCTGATTTCCTGCATACGCCGACGATGCCGGCACCGTTGGCGCCGGGCATGATCGACCCGTCGATGCTGCTTGAGACCCCCGGACACCTGCTGGGCCTGGCAGCCGACCTGCTGTTGTCGGGTGATGCGGCTCGCGGCGGTGAGTATCTTGACCTGCTTGAGCATGCCGGGAAGATTCCGCCCGAGTCGGGGCTGGCAGCCCGGTCCGAGGCGTGCCAGTCGTTCCGTTACGGGATGGCCGGCCAGCTGGAAAGAGCCGCACGGGCGGCCCGCGCGGCGCGGGATATCCAGGAACGGACGCAGATAACCGACGAATGGAACAGCATCGTCCCGCTGGTCCTCATCCGCGTGTATGGTTCCCTGGGCGATCTCCAGGCGGCCGAGCGCGAGGCAGTCACGGCGCTGGCGGCGCCTACGGTCACCGAGCCAGTCGAGCTCGTGCTGGTCCCGGGTGCGCGGGCGCTGGTCTACTTCGAAGCTGGCCGCCTGGCCGCGGCCGCTGGTGCTGCCCGGGCCGCTGACGCCGCTGCCCGGCGGCTGGGATTCGACCAGCATTTCTTCGCCGTCGATTATCTGCGCGCGCTATCCGGCCTCGCGCTGGAACGCAGCGACCTCGACACCGCTGAGCAGCTCATCGAGCAAGTACTCTCGATAACCGAGCAGCGCCGACCGCTCTTCGAGTTCATGGCACTGTTGGACCGCGCGCGGATCTGGGCATCCCGCGGGCAGCTAAGGGACGCGCTGACCACCATCGGGGCCGCACGCCAAGCCCTGACTGCGGAGGCCAGCCCGGCGTTGCTGGCCCGGGCCGATGAGCAGGAGGCGCTGCTGCGCCTGTCAGTCGGCGACCTGCGCGCCTCCACCGAGCTGGCAGGCAGTCTGCGAGCCCCGAACCGCTGCCTGCTGCTGGCCAAGGTCGCGCTATCGGCCGGTGACCACCATGCCGTGCAGGAGCACCTGCAGGCAGCTGCCCAAAGCGACCTGACACCGCGCCAGGCGCTGATCCGCCAGGTACTGCTGGCCGCCGCTGCCATCGATCGCGGCGATCCCGCGGCCGCCATGCCGCTCGGAAATGCTCTGCACACGGCCCGCAGTCAGGGTTTCCTCAACACCGTCGTCACCACCGCACCACAGGTGACCGGCCACATAGTCGAGCACGGGGCCCAGCTGCGGTCAGACCCGTTCATCGAGCAGCTGGTCGCCGCGGCGCTCAAGGTGCGCACCACCCAGCGCGGCTCCGCCTTGCCGAGCCGGGCGCTCGCCGAGCCCCTGACAGCTGCCGAGCAGCGCATTCTCACGCTCCTGCCGACCAGCACCTACCTGCAGATCGCGGACACGCTCTACATCTCACGCAACACAGTGAAGACTCATCTCCGGTCGATTTACCAGAAGCTCAGGGCGACGTCACGCTCGGAGGCCCTTGAGCGGGCAGTCGACCTGCGGTTTGCTCTAAATCACCCTCGGTTGGGTGACGATCTCGCCAGATCGCTCGTGCAGTGTCGGAGAAACGAGACCGCCGCCAGCACCCCGATCCTCGCGCCGGCGCACTAAGTCGTTGAGGAGCTGTGATGACCGCTACCGCTACCAAGCAACCGGGCGACGGCGCCGCGTGGTACGCGCTGTCGGTGCAGGATGTGACAGCGCGCATGGGTGTCGACCCGGATGACGGACTGGACGGCGGGGAGGCGGAGCGGCGGCTGGGCGAGTACGGGCCGAACGAGCTGCCGGCCGAGCCGCCGCCGAGTATGTGGGCGGTGGCGCGGGGCCAGCTGGTCAACCCGATGAACATCATGCTGCTGATGGTGGTCGCGGCCAGTTTCGCGATCGTGCAGATCGCGACGGCGCTGGTGGTGCTGGCGCTGGTGACATTCAACGTGGTGATGGGCTCGGTCCAGGAGCTGAAGGCCCGGGCCAGCGTGGAGGCGCTGGCCAGGCTGCAGGTGCCCCATGCCCGGGTGCGGCGTTCCGGGCAGGTCGAGCAGATCGAATCGACCACGCTGGTGCCGGGTGACATCGTGCTGCTTGAGGCCGGGGACGTGGTCCCGGCGGACGGGCGGATCGTGTCCTCGGCGACGCTGGAGGTGCAGGAGGCCGCGCTGACCGGGGAGAGCGCGCCGGTGCCGAAAGACGCGGGGACGTTGCCCGAGGGCGAGGTCGCGCTGGGCGACCGGACGAACCTGGTGTTCCAGAACACCCAGGTCACCCGGGGTACCGCGACGGTCGTGGTGACCGGCACCGGCAGCGCGACCGAGATGGGCCGGATTGCCGGGATGGTGACGGCCACTAAGCGGTCGAAGTCCCCGCTGCAGCGCGAACTGGATGGCATGACCAAGGTGTTCGGGCTGATCGCCTTCCTGGCCGTGGCGATCATCGCGATCTTCGGCCTGGTGCGGGGCATGGACATCACCACCTTGGTGCTGCTGTGCATTTCGACCGCGATCGCGTCCATCCCCACCGGGCTGCCGACGTTCGTGGAGGCCATGCTGTCGTCCGGGTCGCGGCGGCTGGCCGAGGCCAAGGCGGTGGTCAAGTCGCTGAGCGATGTGGAGACCCTGGGCGGGACCACGGTCATCAACTCCGACAAGACCGGCACGCTGACGATGAACGCGATGACTTCGACGCGGATGCTGGCCGGCGGTGACTGGTTCAAGATCGAAGGCCCGGGCTATCAGAAGACCGGCGCGATCCTGGGCGTGGCCGGGGGGACGCTGCCCGACTTCCGCAACCTGGCCCTGGGCCTGGTGCTGTGCACCGACGCCACCGTCGGCGGCGACGGGTCGGTCATCGGCGATCCGACCGAGGCGGCGTTCGTGGTGCTGGCCGCGAAGATGGGCGTGGACGCCGAGCAGACCCGGGAGACCCTGCCGCGCCGGGCCGAGGTGCCGTTCGATTCCGAGTACAAGTTCATGGCCACCTTCCACGACCGCCCCGGCTGGCTGTCCGGCCCGGTCGTCGCCCAGCCGCACTTCACCAGCGTGAAGGGCGCGCCCGACGTGGTGCTCAAGCGCTGCACGCAGGCGCTGTGGCACGGCGAGGTCGTCCCGGTCGCCGCCGTCGCCGACGAGATCCTGGCCGCCAACCGCACGCTGTCCGAACGCGGGCTGCGGGTGCTCGCGTTCGCCGCCCGCGACCTGGACGACCAGGCGATGACCGCGGCGATCGCCGACCCGATGGCCGCCGTCACCGGCCTGGTCTTCGTCGCGCTGGTCGGGATCATGGACCCGCTGCGCGCCGAGGCCAGGGACGCGGTCCGCGCCGCGCTGGACGCCGGGGTCGACGTCCGGATGATCACCGGCGACCACACCATCACCGCGCGGGCGATCGCCGACGAGCTGGGCCTGGGGCCCGGCGTGATCACCGGCACCGAACTGCAGCACCTGACCGACGAGGAAGTCATCGGCCGGCTTCCCGAGCTGCACGTGTTCGGCCGGGTGGCGCCGGAGGACAAGCTGCGCCTGGCCAGGCTCATGCAGCAATCCGGCGACGTGGTCGCGATGACCGGCGACGCGGTCAACGACGCCGCCGCCCTCAAGCAGGCCGACATCGGCGTGGCCATGGGCAGCGGCTCGGAGGTCTCCAAGCAGGCCGCCAAGATCGTGCTGACCGACGACAACTTCGCCACCCTGGTCCGCGCCGTCGATCTCGGCCGCGACATCTACCGGCGGATCTCCACCTACATCCGGATGCAGCTGACCATCTTGTCCTCGGTGCTGCAGCTGATGGTCTACGCCACCATCTTCAACATCAACGGCGGCGTCGCCCTGTTCCCGCTGCAGCTGCTGTTCTGCAAGTTCTTCGTGGTCATCACCGTGGTGATCGGGTTCATCGTCGACGTCCCCGACCCCGGCGTGATGCAGCGGCCGCCGCGCAGGCCCGGCACCAAGATCGTCACCACCCCGCAGGTCATCCGCTGGTTCATCACCGGGTTCGTGGTCGCCGTCACCGCCTTGTGCGTGCTCGAGTGGGGACCCGGCAAGCCCAGCACCACGCACGCGTCGGTCAACATGACCATGGCCTTCGCCATCGTCTCGCTGTCCGCGGTCAACATCGGCCTGGTCATGCGCCGCGAACGCCAGGCACCGTGGTCCTCCCCGGTCTTCCCCTACCTCGGCTGGATCATCCTGGGCTGGATCCTCACCTGGGCCGCCGTCGAGCTCAACATGCTCCAGCGGCTGCTCGACACCACCTCGCTCACCGGACGCGAATGGATCATCGTGCTCGCCCTGTCGCTCCTCGCACCCGCCGTCGTCGCCGTGGACAAAGTCATCCAGCTGCGACGCCAGCGCAAGGCGTCAGGCGACGAGGAAGCGCCGGCCAGCTAACGAGAACGAAGTCCCGTCTCGTAACCACGACAACACGGCAGTGGTACGGTCGGGCGGTCAGTTTCGCCGAGCCTTGCGGAGGCAGCCCGATGCCGCGCCTTGATGTACTACCGCGGGGGCGACTGGGCGCCGTTCGACATGGCCACGATCACACCGTCGAGATTAGGTCAGCGCCCGGCGCGGATCACGGCGGTCAGGGCGATCGCGATGAGGTAGCCGGCCGCGGCGACGGCCAGCGGCAGGTGCAGGGTGAGCGGCTGGCCGGCGCGGGCCGAGCTGGCCAGCAGGGCGCCGAGCAGGGCGACACCGAGGGCGCCGCCGGACTGGCGGGCGGCGTTCAGGATGCCGCTGGCCAGGCCGGCGCGCTCCTGGCCGACCGAGCCGACGGCGACCGCCGTCATGGCGGGCATCGCCAGCGAGCACAGGCCGAGCAGCACCGACCCGGCGACGAGCAAGCCGAGCGGCGCCTGGGATCCGGCCGTCGCCAGTAGCGCCGCCCCGGCGCAGGCGAGGGCAAGGCCGATGATCATGGGCGGCTTGGGGCCGAGCCTCGCGGTGAGCCTGCCGCTGGCCAGGGAGCCGACGCCGACCGCGGCGCTCATCGGCAGGATCAGCAGGCCCGTGGTCAGCGCCGACTCATGCCGCGCTTCCTGCAGGAACAGCGACAGGCAGATCAGCGCGCCGTACAGGCACAGGTTGAACAAGACCCCGACGCCGGCGGCCGCGCTGAGGTTCCTGGAGCGGAACAGGCCCAGAGGCAGCATCGGCGAGGACTGCCGGCGCTCGGCCCACAAGAACAGCAGCGCAGCGAGCACCCCGCCGGCGAGCAGGGCGCCGGGCAGCGGCGCCAGCCAGCCCTGCTCGCCGGCGGTGATGAACCCGCCGGTGAGCGCCGCCAGCGCGGCTACCCCGAGCAGCAGTCCCGGCAGGTCGATCCGGCGCGACCTGTTAGCGGGCGACTCCGCGATGTGCCGGCGGAGCAGGATGATGGTGAGCACGCAGACGGGGACGTTGACCAGGAAGATCGACCGCCAGCCCGCCGGGCGACGAGGGCGCCGCCGAGGACCGGGCCGAGCGCCACGCCTAGCGAGCCCATGCCGCTCCAGACACCCAGGGCGCGTGCCCGGGACGGCGGGTCGGGGAACTGGTGCACGATCAGGGCCAGCGAGCAGGGCAGCAGCGCCGACGCGCCGAGCCCCTGGACCGCCCGCGCCGCGATCAGCACACCGAGCGACGGGGCGGCCGCGCAGGCCGCTGACCCGGCGGCGAAGACGGCGAGGCCCGCCGTGAATACCCGCCGGGCGCCCGTCCGGTCCGCCTCCGACCCCGCGGTGAGCATCACCGACGCGAGCGCGAGCGTGTAGGCGTCGATGACCCACTGCAGGCCGCCCAGCGACCCGCCGACCTGACGCTGGATGGCGGGCAACGCGACGTTCACGATCGTCACGTCGAGCTGGATCACGAAAAACCCCAGGCAGACCGAGAGCAGGCCGACCATGGCGCCGGCGCCGCCGCTCTCGCGGGGCCAGCGCCGTGATAGCCGTGCCGTCGGCTCGCGATCTTAACGTGCCCGGTCCCGCCCGTCACAGGTATCCCCGGTACCCGCCGACCGCCCGTTCATGCGGGCCCTGCGTGGTCCGTCCTGTGCTAGCGGGAGAGGGTGAGGGTTCCTTGCGGGGCGTCGGTGTTCAGCGCGGGGTAGGCGGTGTCGGACCCCTGGCCGCGGGCGCTGGCGAAGATGCCGGTGCTGTGGGTGCCGTCGGCGGCCCAGACCGCCTCGACCTGCGGGCCGACGACTGGCTGGGGGCACTGCAGGCCTGCTTCGTGCAGCACGAGCTTGCCCTTGCCGGTGGTGATGGTGCGGATGATCCGGTTCACCCACTGAGACGTGGCCCCGCAGGGCGGCTGATTGCCGTCAGCGGTGATCACGGTGGTGAAGGTGACCTTGCCGTAAGGGGCCAGCGTCCCGGTGCCGTGGTTGCGGACGACGCAGACCCCGGCCTTGCACGCCGGCGGCGCGGTATAGGTGACGGTCAGCTTGCCGCTGATATGCACGGTGTGCGTGTGCGTGTACGTGTGCGTGTGCGGCCCGGTGGCCGCGGCGGCCGGGATCGCGGCCAGGGCCAGGCACGCGAGCGGGATCGCGGCCAGCAGGGCACGGGAGCGGTGGAACGTCTTCATCATGTCCTCCGTGGGATCGTTGCGATGCCGAGTGCACGGCTGCCTCCGGGCAGCTGATCAGCTCAGCGGTCGTCGGCTCCAGCATCACCAGCGGCCGACGGGTTCACCACACGCGATGGCCCACGCAACGACCCACATGATTCGGTCGGCACGTCCGCAAGTCCCTGGGCGGGCGGCTGGTTCTAGCGGATGGCTCGTGAGGTCAGGTCCGCATAAGCTACTGATGGGTACTGTCCGTACCGGGGTGATGACTGCGGGCACGTATCGAGGGGGCGTTGAAGGCAGTGGCGGAGCAGCCTGGTCTCGGGTTCGCGGGGCTGCTGCGGCAGCTACGGGCCGAGGCTGGGCTGACGCAGGAGGAGCTGGCGGAGGCGGCGGGGCTGTCCCCGCGGTCGGTCAGTGACCTGGAACGGGGAATTCACCGCACAGCCCACCGGGACACGGCCGGGCTGCTGGCCGATGCGCTGCGCCTGGACGAGCCGGTGCGCGCACTGTTCATCGCCGCGGCCCGCGGGCGCGGGGCGACCGCAGATGTGCTGACGGCCAGGCAGGGCCGGGCGCCGAGACCGTTCCGGGGCACGGCGCCCCGGACGCTGCCGCGGGATATCGCCGCCTTCACTGGCCGCCAGGCTGAGCTCGCGCAGCTGATTGGAACGCTGGCCGGCATGGCGGCGAATGGCGGGGTGGTCGGCATCCACGCGATCGGGGGCATGGCCGGGGTCGGCAAGACGACCTTCGCGGTGCACGCCGGGCACCTGCTGGCCGGGAACTTTCCTGACGGCCAGTTCTTCGTGCCGCTGCACGCTCACGCGGCCGGGCACCCGCCGGTTGACCCGGCCGATGCGCTGGCCAGCTTGCTGCTGACCGCGGGGGTAGGCGCACAGCGGATTCCGCCCGGCCTTGAGGCACGTTCGGCGCTGTGGCGGGACCGGACGGCGGGCAGGCGGCTGCTGCTGGTGCTCGACGACGCGGCCGACAGCGAACAGGTGCTCCCGCTGCTGCCAGGGACCGGCGGAAGCCTGGTGCTGGTCACAAGCCGACGGCGCCTGAGCGCGCTGGACGACGCGACAGCGATCAGCCTGGATACCCTGCCGCCCGATGAGGCCGCCGGCCTGCTGGTCCGGCTAGCTGGCCGGCCGGGGCTCGGCCCGGCGGATCCAGCGGTCCGGGAGATCACCCGGCTGTGCGGGTACCTCCCGCTGGCGATCGGGATGGTGGCACGTCAACTGCACCATCATCCCGCCTGGTCCGTGGCCGCGCGAGCAGCCGAGCTGGCGGCCGCGCAAGACCGGCTGGAGCTCATGGCCACGGAAAACCTGTCGGTTGCCGCCGCGTTCAACTTGTCCTATGCGGACCTCACAGCCGGCCAGCAGCGGCTATTTCGCCGGCTCGGGCCGCATCCCGGCACCGACATCGACGCCTTCGCCGCCGCCGCTCTGGACGGCACCGGCCTGGCCAGCGCCCGCCGGGGGCTGGAGGCCCTGTATGACCAGCACCTGCTCACCGAGCCAGCCCACGGCCGGTACCGGTTGCACGACCTGATCCGCGAGCATGCCCGTGCCCTCACCGAGCGCCTTGACGCGGACAGTGACAGGGAACAGGCCACCGCCCGGCTGCTGGACTACTACGCCCGCGCCGCCGCCCGCGCCGACGCCCTCCTCGGCCGCCAGGCCCGCACCGCCGTCACAGCGCCCGGCGCGACACCGGCCGCGGTTCCCGCCCTGGCCGACCGTGACCAGGCCCTGGCCTGGGCCAGGGCCGAGCGCGCCAGCCTGCTCGCCTGCCTGGACCACGTCACCGGAACCGGCCAGCATGCCCGCATCGTCGCCCTTACCGCCGGCATTACCGCTCTGCTGCGCCACGACGGCCCGTGGGCCGAGGCCATCAGCCGCCATGCCACCGCCCTGCGCGCCGCGCAGCACCTGGCCGACAGGGCCGGCCAGGCCAACGCCCTCACCGACCTGGGAGACGCGCGGCGGCTGACCGGGGACCATCCGGGCGCGGTCCGGGACCTGGAGAGGGCGCTCGGCATCTACCGTGACCTCGGCCACCGGCCCGGCCAGGCCAACGCCCTCACCAACCTGGGGGAAGTGCGCCTTTTGATCGGGGAGTATCCGGCCGCGGCCCAGGACCTGGAGAGCGCGCTCGGCATCTACCGTGACCTCGGCCACCGGCTCGGCCAAGCCGACGCCCTCAGCAGTCTGGGGCTCCTGCGCCTCTTGATCGGGGAGTATCCGGCCGCGGCCCAGGACCTGGAGAGCGCGCTCGGCATCTACCGTGACCTCGGCCACCGGCTCGGCCAGGCCTACGCCCTCACCCGCCTGGGGATGGCGCGGCGGCTGACTGGGGACCTACCGGGCGCGGCCCGGGACCTGGCGGAGGCGCTGGGCATCCTCCGCGACCTTGGTCACCGGCTCGGCCAGGCCAACGCCCTCCGGACCCTGGGGATGGTGCGGCGGCTGACTGGGGACTATCCAGCCGCGGCGCGGGACCTCGAAGAGGCGATAGGCATTTACCGGGATATCGGCGAGCCGGGCGGTGAGGCCGAGGCGGTCAACGAGGCCGGGATACTGCATAGGGTCCGCGGTGACCTGCGCCTGGCCAGATCATGCCATCAGAAAGCGCTGATGCTGGCCCGCCGGATCGGAGACTCCCTGGACGAGGCCCACGCGCTGGCCGGCCTGAGCCGGTGCGCTCTGACCGCCGGCCACGCCGCCGAGGCGGAAGACAGGCTGCGGCAAGCGCTGGAGATCTTCCAGCGGATCGGAGCGGCCGAGGCCGCCGATATTGCTCATGAATTGAGCACCTTGATCAACGCCGCGCCAGCCGGATAGCGAGGCTCGACAGATTGCACGCAATCGGCACGCTG
The DNA here is from genome assembly GCA_963771985.1 of uncultured Actinomycetota bacterium. GTDB lineage: Bacteria > Actinomycetota > Actinomycetes > Streptosporangiales > Streptosporangiaceae > Trebonia. The sequence goes on from CAVYVO010000003.1 coordinate 971,919, forward strand.
GGGTGGTGATACGGTCGGGCGGTCAGCTTCGCCGAGCCTTGCGGAGGCAGCCCGATGCCGCGCCTTGATGTTCAGATCCCCGCCGCCGACGGCATCAGCAACGGGTCGCTGCACGTTCCCGACGGAGAGGGGCCGTGGCCCGGCGTGCTGGTCTTCCCGGACGCGGGCGGGCTGCGGGAGACGTTCCGGCAGATGGGCGACCGCCTGGCGGGCATGGGGTACGCCGTGCTCATCCCGGATATCTACTACCGCGGGGGCGACTGGGCGCCGTTCGACATGGCCACGCTGTTCAGCGACCCGGCCGAGCGCGGGCGGATGGGCGGCCTGGCCAGGGCGCTCACCAACGACAACATCATGGCCGACGCCGCCGCGTACGCGGACTTCCTGCTGGCCCGGCCCGAGGTGAGCGGGTCCGCGGTCGGCACCACCGGGTACTGCCTGGGCGGGCGCATGTCGCTCATCAGCGCGGCCGGGCTCGGCCGGACCAGCGCCGCCACGGCGTCGTTCCACGGCGGCGGGCTCGCCGTCGACGGCGACCCCGCCAGCCCGCACCTGCTCGCGGACCGCATCGCCGCCACCGTCTACGCGGCCGGCGCCGTGGACGACAACTCGTTCACCCCCGCGCAGGCCGAGTTGCTCGACCGGGCGCTCACCGCCGCCGGAGTCGATCACACCGTCGAGTTCTACTCCGCCCATCACGGGTTCGCGGTACCGGACAACCCGACCTACGACAACGAGGCCGCGCAGCGGCACTGGGCGGCGCTCCAGCACCTCTACCAGGCTCACCTGGGCGGATAAGCGCCCCGCTTTCCCGCCTACTTCTCGCCGGCGAGCTGGCGGGCGGCGGCGGCGATGTGGTCGGCGTCGATGCCGGCCCAGGCGAGCAGCTCGGCGCCGGACCCGGAGCCGGGCATCTCGCGGACGGCGAGGTGGGCGATGGCCAGGTTCTCCTGCCCGGCCGCGACCAGCGCGCTGGTGACCGCCTCGCCGAGGCCGCCTTCGGGATGGTGGTCTTCGGCGATCACCAGGCGCCCGGAGGTGGCCTGCGCCGCGGCCGCGAGGGTCGCCGCGTCGATCGGCTTGACGGAATAGCAGTCGATGACCCGGGCGCGGATGCCTTCCGCGGCCAGCGTCTCGGCCGCGCGCAGGCACTCGTGGAGCGTGACGCCGGCCCCGACCAAGGTCACGCTGTCCTGGTCTCCGGAGCGGAGCACCTTGGAGCCGCCGATGGGGAAGGTTTCCCCGGCAGGGTAAAGGCCCGGGTAGGCGCCGCGGGTGGTGCGCATATAGCTGATGCCCGGCGTCGCGGCCATCGCCTTGACCAGCACCGCGGTGCTGGTGCCGTCGGCCGGGTAGAGCACCGTCGACCCGTGCACCGCGCGCATCATCGCCAGGTCCTCCAGGGCCATCTGGGAGGGGCCGTCGGCGCCGATCTCGACGCCGGCGTGCGAGCCCGCCAGCCGCACGTCCCTGCCGGAGATGGCCCCCATCCGGATGAAGTCGTAGGCCCGGGTGAAGAACGCGGCGAACGTCGAGGCGAACGGGCGGTAGCCGCGGACGGCGAGGCCGGTGGCGGCGGCGACCATCTGCTGTTCGGCGATGTACATCTCGAAGTAGCGCTCGGGGTAGGCGGTGTCGAACTCCAGGGCGAACGTGGAGTTCTTGACCTCCCCGTCGAGCACCACGATCTTCGGATCGCCCGAGCCGAGCGCGACGAGCGCGTCGCCGTAGGCCTTGCGGGTGGCCACCTTCTCGCCGACGGCGTAGTCCGGCAGCTCGGCGCCGGTCCCGGCCGGCGCGGCCGGCTGTTCCCCGGCGGCGGCCGGCTCCGGGCGCGGCCCGCGGACCAGCAGGTTCCGGACGCCGCCGAGCTCGGCGATCGCCCTTTCGGCCATGTCGGGCGGGAACGGCCTGCCGTGCCAGCCCTCCTTGTTCTCGACCTCGGAGAAGCCGCGGCCCTTGATCGTCCTGGCCACGATCACCGTCGGCTGGTCGCCCGCGGTCTGGGCCTCGGCCTCGGACAGCGCTTCGTCGATGGCGGCCAGGTCGTGGCCGTCGACCTCGATCACCCGGGCGCCGAACGCCGCGGCGCGGCGGGAGTAGGCGTCGATATCCCAGCCGAGGTCGGTCGGGCCGCTCTGGCCGAGCCGGTTGACGTCGAGGATGGTGATCAGGTTCGACAGCTGGTAGTGGGAGGCCTTGTCGAACGCCTCCCAGATGGACCCCTCGGCGAGTTCGCTGTCCCCGCAGAGCACCCAGATCCGGTACGGCAGCTTGTCCAGGTACTTGCCGGCCAGCGCGACGCCAACGCCGTCGGGCAGCCCTTGCCCCAGCGAGCCGGTGGCCACGTCCACCCAGGGCAGTATCGGGGTGGGGTGGCCTTCCAGGCGCTGGCCGAAGCGGCGGTAGCCGTTGATGAGCTCGTCTTCGGAGACGACGCCGACGGCCCTGAACACCGAGTACAGCAGCGGGGAGGCGTGGCCTTTGGAGAAGATCAGGTGGTCGTTGACCGGCGACGCCGGGTCGTCCCAGTCGTAGCGCAGGTGCCGGGCGACCAGGTCGGCGATCAGGTCGGCGGCCGACATGCTGGAGGTGGGGTGCCCTGATCCGGCGCTGGTCGACGACCGGATCGAGTCGACCCGCAGCTGCGCGGCCAGTTCCGCCACGGTGTCGAGGCCAGGGACGGACGTAACTTCTGTCGTGCTCACGGACCACTCCTTCGGTGTCGGGGCTCACGAGGGCAGCTCAGGCGACAGTGGTACGGGCCCGGCCGCGGTTGGCCGGCGCACAATCCCATCCTCTCAGCACCGGTTTCGTTCAGCCGACGAGGGCCGTGGCAAGGGGCCTAGGCCTGTCCCGCCGAGGACGGGTCACCGTGCACCGGCTGTGGTGGCGCGGCCGGCTGGCCGGGGCCGGTGACCGCGGTCGGCTGGCCGGGGCCGGGTCCGCAGAAAAAGTCCGCGTACGGGACCGGGCGGCGGTTCGGGGGCTGGGGCTGCCTGGTGCAGTGCGACTCGATCCAGCGCACCCGCGGGTCCGGACCCGGCGGTGACACCGGCAGCACGAATACCCGCACGTAGCCGCGGCTGATGTCGGCCCGCAGCGTGGCAAGCGCCGGGGCCGGCACGTTGCCGAGGTAGCCGCCGATCGGCAGCACCTCCCTGCCGCTGTACAGGATGTAATTCTGCGCGAGGCCGGACGTGTCGGTGCCGAACAGGGCATCACCGGGTAGCGTCTGGAGTTCTATCCGCTGGATTGCCCTGGTGAGGGCGGGCGCGGCGGCGGCCAGCGCCTGGTTATTGTGCGCGGTCTTCGACGACTCGAACGGGATGTCAAACGGGCCTAGCCCGCGGATGACGCAGCTCACGGACGCCGCGGCGGGCAGCAGGAGCACGGCGGCGCCGGCGAACGCGACCGCGGTCCGGTGCCCGGCCTTGCCTGACGCGGGCAGCAGCAGCTGGGCGGCGGCGGCCGCCGCCACGATCAGCGCCACCACGGTGAGCACGACCGGGCCGGTTGCCGTCCCGGACATGAGATAGGCGCCGTAGCCGGCGCAGCCGAGCACCGTCGCGGCGACGATCAGGCGCACCCGGGCCGGCCAGGGCCGGGGTCCGCACGCGGCGATGCCGGTGCCGCACAGCGCGGCCACCGCGGGGACGAGCGCCGCGACGTAGTACGAGTTGATGTATGTACCGACGCTGAAGAAGACGGCGAGGACCAGCCACCAGCCGCCCCACAGCACGACGGCGGCGCGCAGCGGGTCGCGCCTGCCCTGGCGGCGCCGGGAGATGAGCACGCCCAGCGCGCCGGCGACGGCCGCCGGCAGCAGCCAGCCGCTGTCGGCCGCGAACGGCCCGGCCAGCAGACGGTGCCAGCTCGCCTTGATGCCTATTGTCTCGGCGGTCAGCAACTGCCCGTTCTCTTTGGCCGCGACCACGAGCGGTGACGGCGGCCCGGCGACGGTCGCCCAGTTCCCGGTGAGCCGGCCCAGGCCGTTGTAGTCGAAGACCTGCGTGTACACCGAGTCGTTCGGACTGCCGTCCACGTAGGGCCGGTCCTGGGACGGGACCAGCGAGACGGCCGTCATCCAGGACAGCGAGACCACGGCGGTGACCAGCCCGGCCAGCGCGACGTGCGCGCACCGGGTGCGCAGCCGCGCCGCGGGCGCGGCGAGCAGGTAGGCGGCGGCCAGCGCGGGCAGGGCCAGCCAGGCCTGGATCATCTTCGCCTGGAACGCCAGGCCGACCCAGACGCCGGCCAGCAGCAGCTGCCGCAGCGACCCGGTGCGCAGCGCCGCGGACGTGGCGTCGGCGGCGAGCACGAGCAGCAGGATCAGCAGCGAGTCCGACACGTTGCCGCGGCTCAGCAGCACGGTGATGGGCGTGACGGCGAGCACGGCCGCGGCGGTCAGGCCGGCCGCAGGCCCGGCCAGCCGGCGGACCGCCCGGTACAGCACCAGGATGGTGAGCACGCCCTCCACCACCTGCGGCAGGACCAGGGCCCAGATGTGAAAGCCGAAGACCCGCAGCGAGAGGGCCTGCACCCAGAGCGCGCCGGGCAGCTTGTCGACGGTGACGGTCCCGGCTGGATCGAACGCCCCGAAGATGAAGTCGTGCCAGCTTTCCGACATGCTGCGGGCCGCCGCGCCGTAGAACGACTCGACGCTGGCGCCGGCCATCCCCCAGCCGTAGGCGACCGCCGCGACTACGGCGATGGCCAGCAGCGCCGGCCGGGCCCAGGCGGGCTGATCCGCGGGCGAGCGCCACGGCGTCAGGAAGCGGCGCCAGCGAGGTGCTCCTGACGCAGGCGCTGGCGCTGTTTCCGGGATAATCGCCATTTCCGCCTCACCTGCCCAGTATGGCGGGAAGCGCGTGTCGTGTCCGTCTGACGCCGGGAAGCAGCCAGGCGAGGTTGGCCGTGACCGGGCAGCCGTCGAGCTGGACCTATACCCGCGAATTACGTGCTGAATCGCTGGGCACGTTTTATGATTCCGGGCAGGCGTGCGGCACGTAATATGGCTCAGGGTGATGGGTTATGGCGGATGTCATGGGACCGGTGGCGTGCGAAGCGTGCGGGCGCCTGCTCCCGCCGCAGCAGGGCAGAGGCCGACAGCGGCGCTACTGCGATGCCACCTGCCGCAGCGCCGCCCGGCGCCGGCGGGAGCTGACGGGCTCCCAGGGACTGCCGGACGTGAAGGCCGCTTTGACAAGTGAGCAGCGTCATGCGAAACTTGACGCCGTGGGCGGCGCTGGCCCCGCGGACCCGGTGGCGGCGAGAGTCCGCGACACGGCAGGACGCCTCGTCGGGGAGTTTGGCGGCCGTGGGGCGGGCTCGCCGCTTGCGGCCGTGGCGGCGGCGCGGGACCTGGCGGCGGCCGCGAGCGAGGCGCTGCAGGAGGCAGTGGATCGCGCCCGGGCAGGCGGCCATAGCTGGAGGGAGATCGGAGACGTGCTCGGCAGCACCAGGCAGGCGGCGTTCCAGCGGTTCGGCCGCCCGGTCGACCCGCGTACCGGCGGGCCGATGAGCCGCGACGTCCCGCCGGACGCCGCCGACCGCGCGGTCGCTGTGGTCACCCGACTCGCGCAAGGCCGCTGGGAAGAGGTAGCCGGCGAGTTCGACGAGCGTATGCGCGAGCGCGTCGACGCCGGGCGCCTTGCCAGCGGCTGGGCACACACTGTCGGCATGATCGGCAGCTTCGAGCGGATGGGCGAGCCGTTCGCGCACCGGGCCGGCGACGACATCGTGGTGGCTGTCCCGCTGCATTTCGAGGCCGGCGAGGCCACCGGATTCGTCCGGTTCGACCGCGACGGCAAGGTCGCCGGCCTGCTCCTGCGCCCCGCGTCGGACGGACCCCTGAGAGAGGTGCCGCGGTGACAAGCCAAGAATTGTCGAAGGCTCTCATTCCGCTTCTGGTGATAGCCGCGGGTTTCCTCGCGAACTATTTTGTGCAACGCAACAGGTCCGCCGCCTTCGACTACAGATGTGACAGCTGCGGGGAGACCTTCAGCCTTTCCCCGCTGGCCGGCGCGATAGCGCCGCACCGCCTGGTCGGACGCAAATGGATCCGCTGCCCGCGATGCGGATCCTTCTCATGGGTCACGCCTGTGCCCAAGGGCGGGCCGTAGCAACGTTTCGGCGGTGTGAGGCGCCACGGTCCGTTCGGGATAATCGAATTCAGCACTGGCGGGAAAGAGAACGCCTCAGTACTTGTTGGCGACGAACAGCTCCTGGGCCGGGAACTTCGTGAGGATCTCGGTGCCGTAGTCGGTGATGACGACCTCCTCCTCGATGCGCGCGGCGGAGATGCCGTCGGAGGCCGGGCAGTAGGTCTCCATCGCGAACACCATGCCCGCCCGCAGCTCGAGCGGGTGCTCGAGGGAGTTGAGCCGGGAGATGATCGGCCGCTCGTGCAGGCCAAGGCCGAGCCCGTGCGCGAACTGCAGGCCGAAGGCCGCGAGCTCGCTGTCGAAGCCGAAGTCCTGCGCCCGCGGCAGCACCTGGGCGACGGTGTCGGTCGTCACGCCCGGCTTGATCGCGTCGATCGCCGCGTCCATCCACTCCCGCGCCTGCTTGTAGGCGTCGTGCTGGCTCTGCGTGGCGCTGCCGACGCCGAAGGTGCGGTAGTAGCAGGTCCGGTAGCCGTTGAAGGAGTGGATGATGTCGAAGAAGGCCTGGTCGCCGGGGCGGATGATGCGGTCGGTGAAGTTGTGCGGGTGCGGGTTGCACCGTTCCCCCGAGATCGAGTTGACCGCTTCGACCTGGTCGCTGCCGAGCTCGTAGAGGCGCTTGTTGGCGAGCGCGACGATCTCGTTCTCGCGGATGCCGGGCTTGAGCACGTCCACGATGTCCTGGTAGACGCCATCGACCATCGCCGCGGCCTGGTTGAGCAGCATGATCTCGTCAGGCGACTTGATGACGCGCGCGTTGAGCATGGACTGCTGGGCGTCGCGCACCGTGATGCCCTGGCGCTGGAGCTCGAACAGGAACGGGGGCTCGACGATGTTGACGCCGAGCGGGGCGTCGGCGACGCCGGCGTTCCGCAGCTCCGCCTTGATCTCGGTGACCGCCTCACGCATGAGGCCCGCGTCGGGGGCGACGGCGCCGCGGAAGCCGAGGAACCCGGGCCGCCAGTTCTCGTCGGGGAGCCAGCGCGAGTACAGCTTGTGGTGGCGGACCGCGGAGCCGAAGTCCCACAGGATCGGGTCGCGGTCCCGGAAGAGCAGAGCGTAGCGGATCATCTTGTCGCCGAGCGCGCCGCCGATCCACGTCTGCGTCGTGTAACGGATGTTGTAGAAGTCGAAGAGCAGGAAGGCGCCGCACTCGCTCGCCCGCAGGGCCGCCTTGGCCCGCCCGATGCGGTACTCGCGCAGCCGGCCGAAGTCGACGCGCTCCTCGTAGTCGACCCCCATCTGGCCGGGGGCGCCGATGGGCCGTACCCCGGCCGGCCGCTCCGCTGCGGTCATGATGCCTCCTCCTCTTCGATCTCCTCTTTGATTAAGGCGCAATCGATTGCGACTCTACTACGCGAAGATCTCGGGGTGCTTTTCCAGCTCCAGCCGGGTGCGGCGGATGTGCGTGACGAGCACCCGCTCGGCGTCGTCCGGATCCTGCCTGCGGACGCAGTCGAGCAGCAGGCGGTGCTCCATGTGCGTGACTCCCATACCCGAACTCGCCGCGAGCCTGGTGAACTCGCGCCGGTAGTGCTGCGTGGTGTCCCACATCCGGTGGATGATCTGCCACGTCTCGCCCGACGCCGCGCCCGCGTAGCTGGACAGGTGGAACTCCCGGTCGGCCCGCATGAAGGCGTCGACCCCGGCGGCCGCCTCCATCTCGCCGGCCAGCTCGCCCATGCGGTCGAGCACCGCGGCGTCGAGGCGCGGCATGCTGGTGCGCAGCAGCAGCGGCTCCAGCCGTTCCCTGATGAGGTAGGTCTCCGCGCATTCGGCGAGGGTCAGCCTGGTGACCCAGGCACCGGAGTTGGCGACGAGCGTGACCAGGCCTTCGGCGTCGAGCATTCGCAGCGCCTCCCGCACCGGGATCCGGCTGGCGCCGGAGCGTGCCGCGACGTCCTCCTGCCTGATCCGCTCGCCGGGCAGGTAGCTGCCGTCCAGGATCGCGGTGCGCAGGCTGTCCGCGATCCGGTGGCTGGCGACGTTGTCCCGGTAGCCGGTGCCGTGGCTCATCGCACTCAGTCTGACGGGTGCCCGGGGTGCCACAGCTTCACCGTCGCCTCTTTCTCGTAGGCCTTGCCGCCGGGGAAGCTCACCAGCTCGAACTGCATGCCCCACGGGGACAGGAAGTACTGCCAGCGCTGGCCCGCGGAGGCGTTGCGGCTCGCGACCGGGCCGGCCAGCAGCCTTACGCCTTTCGCGCGCAGATAGGCGACGGCCTCGTCCATGTCGTCGACGTAGAAGGCGACGTGGTGGCCGCCCAGGTCGCTGTTGCGCGGCTGCTCGCGCTGCCCCTCGTGAGGCTCGTACTCGAAGACCTCGAGGTTGAGGCCGAAGCCGCAGCGGTAGAAGCGGATCTCGCTGACGACCCGGCGCGGGTCCACGTTGAGGTGCTCGAGCATCCAGTCGTCGTCGTGCCGCATCTCGGGCAGCGAGTACACGTAGTCGCAGCCCAGCACGTCGACGAAGAAGGCGTGCGCCTGCGCCATGTCCGGGACGGTGATCCCGATGTGGTCGCCGCCGCGGAGTCCTGGAATGCCTCTGTCCATGGAGCCTCCTCGATGTATCCAATGTCTATGGCTGGAGCGACAGTTTTCCAGTTTCCGGCGGAGATCTCACGTTGAAATGGATGCATTTACACGGTAGCGTGTCGGGCACCAGCACGTCGAGGGAGATGCCTTATGCCGCGGGTGAAGCGCGTCGCGCCCGGAGCGGAGTGGAACGAGCTGAGCACGACGGCGGCGGACTGGAAGGCCGCCGACCCGGGACTGCTCGCGACGATGCTCGGCGAGCTGCACCTCATCCGCGCCTTCGAGGAGACGGTCCTCGAGCTGGCCGGCGAGGGCCTCGTGCACGGTCCCGCGCACTCCAGCATCGGTCAGGAAGGCGGCGCGGTCGGCTCGATCGTCTCGCTCCGCTCGACGGACGCGGTCAACGGCTCCCACCGCGGCCACCACCAGTTCCTCGCCAAGGCGCTGACGCACGTGACGAAGGGCACGCTCGACCTCGGTCAGCTCGTGACCCCTGAGGTGCAGGAGGTGCTGCAGCGCACCCTCGCCGAGATCCTCGGGCTCGCCCAGGGCTACTGCGCCGGGCGCGGGGGGTCCATGCACCTGCAGTGGTTCGAGGCCGGCGCGCTCGGCACCAACGCCATCGTCGGCGGCGGCGTGCCGATGGCGGCCGGCAACGCCTGGGCGCAGCGGCACTCGGGCACGTCCGATATCACCGTGACGTATTTCGGCGACGGGGCGGCCAATATCGGCTCGGTGCTCGAGAGCATGAACCTCACGTCCGCGTGGTGGCTGCCGCTGTGCTTCTTCATCGAGAACAACATGTACGCCGTCTCGACCACCGTCGACGAGGCCACCGGGGAGCCGCGCCTGTCGGGCCGCGGGCTCGGCTTCGGCATCCCGGCCTGGCGGGTCGACGGCATGGACCCGCTCGCCGTCCACCTGGTGATGGAGCGGGCGGCCGAGCGGCTGCGCGCGGGCGAGGGCCCGGTCGTCATCGAGGCGCTCGTCTACCGCTACTTCCACCAGAACGGCCCCTTCCCCGGCAGCGCCTTCGGCTACCGGACCAAGGAAGAGGAGGCCTCGTGGCGGGCCCGCGACCCGCTCGACCGCGTCGCCGCGGAGATGACTCGTCTGGGCCTGATCGACGCCGACGGTGTCGCCGCTGTCCGGGCGCAGGCGGTGGAGGCGATGCGGTCGGCCGCCTCGGCGCTGGTCGAACCGGACCCGGGCACCGGCACGGGCACGGGCGGCGGGCGCGGCGGGCGGCGGATCCGCCCGTCGCTGTGGCCGGATCCGGCGTTCGTCGACGTCGGCCTCCGCAGCGACCTGTCTGAGCTGGCGGACGCGCGGACCGTCGAGGAGAAGGACTTCACCGGGGCGCTGAAGCGGGGCAAGTTCATCGACGCGGTCTGGCGGGTCATGGACCGGCGGATGGGCGAGGACAGCCGCATCGTGGTGCTCGGCGAGGACGTGCACCGGCTGGGCGGCGGCACCAACGGGGCCACCAAGGGCCTGGCGAAGAAGTATCCCGGCCGCGTGCTCGGGACGCCGATCAGCGAGAACGCCTTCGCGGGCCTCGGCGGCGGGCTCGCCCTGGACGGCCGGTTCCGGCCGGTCGTCGAGTTCATGTACCCCGACTTCATGTGGGTCGCGGCCGACCAGGTGTTCAATCAGATCGGAAAGGCTCGCCACATGTTCGGCGGGCGGAACCCGGTACCGCTCGTGCTGCGGACGAAGGTGGCCATGGGCAGCGGCTACGGCTCCCAGCATCTCATGGACCCCGTGGGAATCTTCGCGACCAGTCCCGGCTGGCGGATCATGGCCGCCTCCACCCCGTACGACTACGTGGGCCTGATGAACGCGGCGCTGGCGATCGAGGACCCGGTCCTCATGGTCGAGCACGTGGACCTGTACGGGAGCGAAGGCGACATTCCGGTCGAGGATCTGGATTACCAGATTCCCTTCGGCAGGGCCGCCGTGCGGCGTCCTGGCAACGACGTCACGGTGCTCACGTACCTGTCGATGGTTTCCCACGCTGCCGACGCGATCGAGCGGACCGGGATCGACGCCGAGCTTATCGACCTGCGCTTCCTCGACCGGGCATCGCTGGACTGGGAGACCGTCGGGGCCAGCGTCAAGAAGACGAACGCGGTGCTCATCGTCGAGCAGGGCGCCGCCGGGACGTCGTACGGCGGGTGGCTCGCCGACGAGATCCAGCGCCGCTTCTTCGACTGGCTGGACCAGCCCGTGCAGCGCGTGACTGGCGGCGAGGCGAGCCCGTCGATCTCGCGCGTGCTCGAGCGGGCGGCGATCGCCCGCACCGAGGAGGTCGCGGCGGGCCTGGAACGGGTGCGCCTCGGGTTCGGGGCCGGGCCGGGGTTCGGGCCCGGGGCCGGGAAGGCGGCCGGCTGATGGCCTCCGTGGTGCGGATGCCTAGCGTGCTCGCCGGGGCCACGGAGGCGGCGATCTCGAACTGGCTCGTCGCGCCCGGCGACGCCGTCGCGGTCGGCGATCCTCTCGCGGAGATCGAGACCGAGAAGGCGCTCGTCGAGTACGCGGCGGAGGAACCCGGGATAGTCGGGCGGCTCGTGCTCGCCGCCGGCGACACCGGCGAGATCGGCGAGCCCATCGCCGTGCTCGTGCGCGAAGGCGAGACGGACGCCGACATCGACGCCGCACTCGGCGGCGCGGCGGGGGCGGCGGGGGCGGCGCGGGCGAACGGGCACCAGGAGGCCGGCGCGGTCCTGCGGTCCCGTGTCTTCGCGAGCCCGCTCGTCCGCAAGATCGCGCTGGAGCGGGGCATCGATCTGACAGCGATCGCGGGAACGGGGCCGAACGGGCGGATCGTTCGCCGCGACATCGAGCGCCTCGCGGCCAAGAAGCCGGAATCCGCGGGGGCGACGCGTGCGCCGGAGGCTGTCCGGGAACCGGCGGCCGCGCAGGCGGCTCCGGCGACGCCCGCCGCGTCCGCCGCTGGCAGGCTCATCCCGCACACGCCGATCCGCCGCGCCATCGCGCGCCGCCTCACCGAGAGCAAGGCGTTGACGCCGCACTTCTACATGACCACGGAGTGCGTCGTCGACGAACTGCTCGTGCTGCGAGCGAGGATCAACGAGACCGCGCCGGTGAAGATCTCGGTCAACGACTTCGTCATCATGGCGGCCGCGGCGGCGTTCGGGGATGTGCCGGAGGCGAACGTCACCTGGAGCGACGAGGGCCTCGTGGCGCACGGACCTGTCGACATATCGATCGCCGTGGCGACCGACGCTGGCCTGGTCACGCCCGTGCTGCGCGGCGTCGAGGCCATGCGCCTGTCCGGCATCGCCCGGGAGACGCGGGCCCTCGCGCAGCGCGCCCGCGACCGCCGCCTGCTGCAGCACGAACTGGAGGGCGGCACCTTCTCGGTCTCGAACCTCGGCATGTACGGCACGCTGGAGTTCTCGGCGATCATCAACCCGCCGCAGTCCGGCATCCTCGCGGTAGGCGCGGCGAAGCCGCAGCCGGTGGTCGTCGACGGCGCGGTGACGGTGGCGACCGTCATGCGATGCACCCTCTCGGTGGACCACCGCGCGATCGACGGGGCCCTCGCCGCCCGCTGGCTGGCGGCGTTCACCACCCGCATCCAGAACCCCATGGGCACCATCGTCTAGCCTGGACCGCCCGGACGTGGAGAGGCCGATTGCGCAGTCGACCCGCTCTAATGTGGTCGACTGCGCAATCGGCCCGCAGCGGCTCGTCAACTGGCTCAGCTCGCAGGCAAGCCAGGAATGAACGGATCGTTGTGTCTGTCGCCGCGGCACCTCGGGGGTCTAGCCTCAGATCATGGCGCGGATCGTGGTGGTGGGGGCCGGCGTAGTGGCGCTAGGGGCCGCGATGCTCTTGGCTGGCGACGGTCATGAGGTCATCGTCCTGGAACGGGACCCGGAGGGGCCGCCGGGTGATCCTCTTGAGGCGTGGGAGCGCTGGCAGCGTCCTGGGCTGAATCAGTTCCGGATGGCGCATGTCTTCCTGGGCGGGTTCCGGGCGATCGTCGACGCCGAGCTGCCGGAGGTTTCCAAGGCCCTGGAGGACGCGGGCGGCTTGCGGCTGAACTTCGTCCGCGACGTGCTGCCCCCGCAGATGACCGGCGGGTGGCAAGACGGCGACGAATGCTACGAGCGGCTGACCGGCAGGCGGGTCCTGGTGGAAGCCGTGCTCGCCGCGGCGGCCTCGTCGACCCCCGGTGTTGAGGTTCGCCGCGACACGGCCGTCGCGGGCCTCACCGGCGGCGCTTCGACGCTGGCCGGTGTCCCGCACGTGACCGGAGTCCGGACGAAGGCCGGCGAGTCCATCGCGGCCGACCTGGTCGTGGACATGAGCGGGCGGCGGTCGGCCTTGCCGGGCTGGCTCGAGGAGATCGGTGCCCGCCCGCCGCGCGAGGAACTGGAAGACAGCGGATTCGTGTACTACGGGCGGCACTTCCGGTCCGCGGACGGGTCGGTGCCGCCCATGATGGGGCCGCCCCAGATTCACTGGGGCACCATTTCCTCGCTTACCCTGCCGGCGGACAACGGGACCTGGGCCATCGCGGTCGTGGCCAGCTCCAAGGACACGGCGCTGCGGCCGCTGCGCGAGGCGGACCGGTGGGAAGCGGTGGTGCGCGGCCTTCCGCTGGTCGCCCACTGGCTGGACGGGACTCCGATCGACGACGGCGTCCAGGTGATGGCCCGGCTGGAGGACCGCTACCGCGGCTTCGTGGTCGACGGCGTGCCGGTCGCCACGGGCGTGGTGGCCGTGGCCGACTCATGGGCGTGCTCCAATCCCGCCAACGGCCGCGGCGCGTTGATCGGCATGCTGCATGCCCTGACGCTCCGGGCCCAGTTGCGCGCGGTCGGCCTCGATGACCCGGCGGCGTTCGCCGCGGCGTTCCACGCGGCCACCGCCGAAACCGTTGAGCCGTGGTACCGGACGACCCTCACCACCGACCGGCACCGGCTCGGCGAGATCGAGGCCGGCGTTCGCGGTGCCGTCTATGACTCACAAGACCCCGCGTACGAGCTGGAGAAGGCCCTCGACGCCGCGTTCCAGCAAGACCCGGAGTGCGTGCGGGCGTTGTTCGACATCCGGTTCGTGCTGCGCACGCCTCAGGAGGTCTTCGCCGGGCCTGGGCTGCGTGACAAGACCCTGCAGCTAGGATCCGGCTGGCGCGCGGAGGAATCGTTCGGCCCCACCCGTGAGCAGCTGCTCGCGCTGGCGTCTACGGCGTAGAAATCGGCGTAAAGGAGGTCCGATGGGGCGAGTGGATGTCGATGGGGTCGGGATCGAGTATGAGGTCACCGGGCAGGGGCGGCCGGTCGTGCTGCTGCACGGCTTTCCCGACTCCGGCAGGCTATGGCGGCACCAGGTACCGGCGCTGGCCGCGGCGGGGTTCCAGGTCGTGGTCCCGGATCTGCGCGGCTACGGGCGTTCCGGCAAGCCGGAGGCCGTCGAGGCCTACTCCCTCATGCTGCTGGCCGGGGATGTCCTGGCGGTCATGGCCGACCTCGGCATCGCCAGGGCCCATCTGGTGGGTCACGACTGGGGGGCTGCCCTGGCCTGGGGGCTGGCATCGCTCGCCCCCGGCAGCGTCGACCACCTGGCCGTGCTGTCGGTCGGCCACCCGGCCACCTTCCGCCGCACGCTGCAGCAGCGAGAGAAGTCGTGGTACATGCTGCTGTTCCAGTTCCCCGGCATCGCCGAACGCTGGCTGACCGAGGACAACTGGGCCAGCTTCCGGACCTGGGCCCGCCATCCCGATGCCAGCCAGGTGATCGCCGAGCTGGAGTCGACCGGTTCGCTCACGCCTGGCCTCAACTGGTACCGGGCCAATGTCCCGCCGGAGTCCTGGGTGGAGCCACCGCTGCAGCTTCCGCCGGTCCAAGCTCCCACGATGGGTGTCTGGAGCACCGGAGACATCGCCCTCACCGAGATCCAGATGACCGACTCCGCCGAGAACGTAGCTGGCCCGTGGCGCTATGAACGTCTGGACGGCCCGGGTCACTGGATGCAACTGGAGGCACCAGACCAGGTGAACGCGCTGCTGCTCGACTTCCTGCCCCGATAACGCTGGTCAGCGGGGCGGTCGCGCAATCAGCAGGCCAGTTCGCTTACTCGACGGTGATCTCCGCGCGGTTGGCGTAGAACGCCACGTGCCCCGCGATCTCGGCGACCGCCGCGTACGGCTGCTCGTAGGTCCAGATGAGATCCGTCTGGGTCTGCCCGTCCGGGGTCCGGACGCTGTAGTAGCTGGCGTCCCCCTTGTACGGGCAGTACGTCTGGGTGTCGGTTCGCACCAGCAGGCTCTGATCGACGTCACCGATGGGGATGTACTGCACTACCGGATAGGTCGCTTCGGCGAGCGACAGCGCGTTGTCCGATTCCGCGACGGTGACGCCGCCGATGCGCACGGTCACGTGCGAGCCGGTCGGACGGACCGTGATCGGGTGAGTGGCGTCCGGGATCTTCACGGCGCGGGTCATGTGACTCCCTTTTCTAGACACTGTTAGCACCGTAAGCCGTGAAGCACCCACGGACATTCCCGCGGGATGATCATCGCGACGACGGTCGCCGGCGGATACCGGTCAGTTCGTTCCCGCGCGGAGTAGCCTGATCCGAGGTGCCGCGAAGGGTTGGGTATGGCGCGCGTGATTCTTGTTCACGGTGTGGGGCAGCAATATCTGGGGCGCTGGTCTTTGCATGGCGCCTTGGCCGGGGCACTGGTCGACGGGATTGAGCATGCAGGCGGCGTGGACCGCCTTTCCCCGGATCAGGTGGAAGTGGCGTTTTATGGCGACGAGTTCCGCGCCGCCGGCTTGCGCGGGGATGATGAGCCGAAGCGCGCCGCGGATATCACCGATCGCTTCGAGGCGGAACTGCTGTATGAATGGTGGGCAACGGCTGCCGCCGCGGAGCCTGACCGGGTGGTGCATCCCGATGCGCAGGGACTTCGCGGGCCGACACCCGTGACCGTGCAACGGGCGATCAACGCGTTGCTGCGGTCGCGGTGCGTGTCAAGCACTTTGGCCGAGCGGTTCCTGCTCGGCTCGCTGCGGCAAGTCCGCTGGTATTTGTCCATTGAGCTGGTATTTGTCCATTGAGAAGGTACGCGACGCTGTTCAACAGGCGGTCGCGGCGCGGATCGGGCCCGACACTCGTGTGCTTGTCGGTCATTCTCTGGGGTTGGTGGCGGCCTATGAGGCGTTGTGCGCGAACCCGGACTGGCCAGTGCACTCGCTGGTCACACTTGGCTCGCCGCTGGGAATCCCGAGATTGATTTTCGACCGGCTGTGTCCGCCGCCTGCCCACGGGAAAGGCAAGTGGCCAGCTGGTGTCGGGACGTGGCGCAATCTATGTGATCGTCATGACGTAGTCGCGGCCGTAAAGAAACTCGGACCCTTGTTCGACAAGGGATAACCGGACGGTTAGTGACGAGGTGGTGGATAACGGCTGGAAGGTTCATGATTTCGGCCGGCACCTCACCGCCAGGGAAACCGGCCACGCCATGCTGGCGGCCCTTGAGGTCGCATGATGATCGCTGACGAAGGCTACGACGATTCAGCGGACTCCCAGAGTGCGATCCGCCGACATGTCTTCGGGATCGGCGTGGCGACCTATCGCGAGGGGTGGGGAAGCCTTCCGCATGTCCCGCGTGACGTAGCAACCATCATCGATGTTCTGGACGCGTTCGGCTACCGACCCGCCCGAGCCCATGAGTTGGGGCTGATCAATCCTCCGACGGCGACTTGCGTTCAAGAGCGCCTGCTGGAATGGGCTGACGCCGAGGATCCCGAAGGCGACATGGTGATCGTCTACCACGCCGGGCACGGCGTGAATGAGGCTAAACATTATCTGGTGTGCAGCCAGACCGACCATAGCCTGAAGCGGATGGCCGTAACGGCGCTCCCCACGTCCCGCCTGGTGGAGCTGCTCGGCGATACCGGAGTGCACCGCCTTCTGGTGATCCTGGATACGTGTTATGCGGGGGATGGCGCGGCAGAGGCACTGGCGCTCGAGGCCAAGAATCAGCTCATCACCGCGGCTGAGTCGACAGCCGAGCAGCGCCGGTACTGGCAGTCGCTGGAGGTCCTCGCCGCGGCACGCTGCGGGGAGACCGCCGTGGACGGGCTATTCGCGCAGGTCTTCGCGAGCGTTCTTCGTCGAGGTAATCGATAATCAGATCCTGGTCGGCAATCGCGCTCGTTATGTTCTGCTGCCCGATGTAGTGCGGGCCGTCAATCGCGCCTTCGCGAAGCGTGGGATTCCGCAGCGTGTCGACCACGCGCAAATGCACGGCGATGGGATTGGGTTTTTGCCCAACCCGCGTTACGTGGGGATGGTTCCAGAAGAGCTCGATCTCGCTGAACAGCACATGTTCACTGCTCAGCACCGGATACGCCTGCTTGAGGGGGCCGAGCACTTCGGGCCACGCGCCCGGGGCGTCCATTCCCCTGGCCAGGCAGGGCACTACTTCACCGGACGGACCGCAATCCTTACCCGACTGGCCAACTGGCTTCGCGGGCGAAGCGAGCAGGACGTCCACGTATTCCAGATCACCGGAAGTCCCGGGATCGGCAAGTCCTCGGTCCTCGGCCGCGTGGTGGCACTATCCGATCCGGCCCTGCGGGCGAGCATTCCCGACTCCACGGTGCTGCTGTCGACGAATATCCCCCCAGGAACAATCGACGTTGCGATTCACGCGGCGCGCCGGACCGCGATTGAGATCCTTGACGCTCTCGCTGACGCCCTGGGCGTTACGAACAACGATCCCGACGAGCTAATCGCGGCTATGGAGGCCCGGACCCGCGCGTTCACCGTGGTGATCGATGCGCTCGATGAGGCCGGAACCAGCGGGAATGGACGCGATTGCAAGGAAATCTTGGCGTTCCTGCGCCGGGCGGCGGCCCGCGCGACGGGCCTGCGCCTGCTGCTCGGGGGACGTGCGCACGTGTTCAGTGGCAACCCAGCGGTCGGCTCCACCACACGAGTCAACCTTGACGAATCACAGTGGAGCGAGGATGGCGACGTCGTCGCCTACGCGGCGAAGCTACTGGCCGCTCCGCACGGGCCTGGCAGTGAAACTGGCATCCCTGAGCGGCTCAGAGCACGCGCCGCGGCACACATCGCGGATATCGCCAGCCGCAACTACCTGATCGCGCGCCTGATCGCGCGTGCGCTCGCCGACCCTGACCGAGAGTTGTGGCGCACCGAGCCCGGACAATAGGCCCCGCTGCTGCCGACGGCCGGTACGAGGACGAGCCAGGCAGAAGCCATCGGGGCCGCCTTCCGCTGGGCTCTCGATACCCAGATCGGTCCAGCCGCGGCTGCCCGGGCCCGTGCGCTGCTCAGCCCGCTCGCCTATGCGCAAGGCGCGGGGATGCCTCTCGCCCTGGTATGGCCTGCCGCCGCCAGCGCGTTCGCCGGGAAGACAGTCACCGAATATGACCTGACCCAACTGCTAGCGACCGACGCCGCCCCGTACGTTATCGAGGCGCTCGACGCTTACGGCAGGTCGGTATACCGTCTCTACCATCAGGCTCTCGCCGATGACTTGCGACTGCAGGCTCAGGACGCTCTGGACACACCAGCGCCCGCGCCATCCGGCATTGGCGCGCGGCCACGCAAGAACCTGCTGGCCGTCATGTTCGAACGGCTCCACCACGCCGCCCCGCACGCTGCCGACGGCTCGCGCGACTGGCAGCACGCCGACCCGTACCTCCTGGACCATCTGCCCGCCCATGCCGCCGAGGCGGACCGCGTCCATGTCCTGCTCGATGACGTCGGGTACCTCGTCCACGCCGAGCCGGCCCCCGTGCTGCCGGTGCTCAACCAGGCCAAGACCCCGGCTAGGCAGCTTGCCGCAGCCATCTTCCGGGGCTGTGTCGAGCAACTGCAGGGCGTGTCGCCGGAGACCCGCCGGTGGGCGGTGGCCGCCAGCGCCGCACGCTTCGCTGCCACCGAGTTCAAGGAGCGGCTCCGGCCGGCGATCATCGATGGACTGTGGCCGCGCTGGTCGACCGGTTCGCCGCAACCCGCGCTCGTCAACACGTTCGGCGGCCAGATCAGCCCTGTGCGAACGATGGCCTGTACGACCCTCAACGACCGGCCGGTCGTGGTCACAGGCTCTTTCGACCCCATGGTGCGGGTCTGGGATCTATCCAGCGGCCAGCAAGTCGCCCCGCCGCTGAAAGGCCATACGGCAGAGCTGATGGCGGTCGCGTGCACCGCCCGTGACGGGCGGCCGATCGCCGTCACAGGAGGGTGGGACGGGGCCCTCAGGATCTGGGACCTGGACCAAGGCCAGCAGATTAGCGAGGCACTCACCGCGTTCCCTGACCACGTGACAGGAATAGCTTGCGCTGTGGTCAACGGCAAGCCGGTGGCCGTCTGCGGCGACCATAACGGGCTGCACACGTGGGACCTCACCTGCGACCCCCTCATCGGCGAAAGATTCCAAGAAATCGCGACGTCAGTGACTGCAGTCGACTGCTGCGTTCTCGATGGCCGGCCGATCGCCGTGGCGGGCGCCGAAGACGGCACAGTGTGGATCGTGGACCTGAGCAGTCGCCGGTTGCTCGGTGAGCCAATCGAAATCTATGACTACGCCGGCGAGGTGCAAGCGGTCGCGTGCACGATCCTCGATGGCCGCCCCGTGGCGGTCATCGTCAACGCGGAGGATTACCTGGACAGCACGATCTGGACATGGGACCTGGCACGTGGCCGCGAGATCGGCCAGCCCTTCCATGGGCACAGCTATGCCAGGGTCGCGACGTGCGCGATGATCAACGGCCGACCGGCCGCCATCACTATGGGCCACGAGGATGGCGTTATTCACTCCTGGGACCTCGCCAGCCATCAGCGGATCGGCAGGCCCATCCAAGGGCCCGTGACAGGAGGGTGGGCGATCGCATCTACGATGCTCGACAGCCGACCGGTCGCCATCACCGGCAGCAACGAAAACGTAATGCAAGTATGGGATCTTTCCCGGCAACGGCAAGCCGGCCAATCCCTCCCGGGCCACGACAACCACATCCAAGTGGTGACATGTACCACGCTCAACGGCCATCCCATCGCCGTCACCACCAGCTTCCTCGAACGGAACGCCGATATCTGGGATTTGTCTCGGATGTGGGACCTCGTCAGCATGAAACTCCTCCGGGAGTGGCCGACACACGGTGAGATCAGCTCTCTTTCCAGCAGTACGGACGGAGCGCTCGTCCTCGGCGTTGGCTCAGATGTTCTTGTCGCGGACATTTACTGACACCTGTCACTCGTCGGCGCCCTTGCCGTGCGGGTCGGACGCGTCTGGGCTTGCTAGTTCCGGATGATCAGGCCGCGCTCCGCGAAGAACCTGGCGAAGTCGGCCACCGGGACCAGCACGTCCCGCTGGCTCGCCGGGGGTATCCCCGACGGGTTGTGCAGCCGCAGTAGGCCGCCGTCGGCTCCCGTCACCAAGACCAGGTGGCCGCCGCGGGCAGGCGGGTCCCGGTCCGGCCACCTGATCCACGAGTGGACCGACGCGATCACGGGAGTGTCGGGCGTGGCCGTTTCCGCGACCCGCTCGACCGCGAGCTCCGGCGCGACCTCGGCGGCTATCCCGTACTCGGCAGCCACCCAGCTGGCGAACGGCTGGTAGATCAGCCCCGCGACACCGTCTCCCGGGGAACGCCGGGGAACGTAAGCCTGCCAGGCGAGCGCCCGGTCCACCAGGCGCATCGTCGCCGGGACCGGCAGCCCGCGGCGCGCCAGGACCATTTTCAGGCACGCCAGGCCGCAGACCTTACCCGCCCAGTACTGGTACTCCGCGGGCGTCCGCGCGCCGGATGCCGCCCAGCGCGGGTCATCGGCCAGCCGCAGCGAGCCGTCGGCGAACCGCGCCGCCAGCTCGGCCGATTCCCACTGCGAAAAGTACGGAACATCGCTCGCGCCCAGGCCACCGGTCACGGTGATCAGTATCGCGAAGATGAGACGATATCGCGGACGCGGTGACGTTTCCGGTTCTGGGGAGGGCGAGCATGAGCACGACCGATCGCTATCTGGACTACTCGGAGCGCGCTGACCGGCTGAGCGGCGGGGCGCGCCGCATTCCCGTCGGCACACCCCGCGGCCGGTTCAGCGTGTGGACCAAGCGGGTGGGCAACAACCCGGACCTGAAGGTGCTGCTGCTCCACGGCGGTCCGGGATCCACCCACGAGTACCTGGAGGCGTGCGACAGCTACCTCCCGGCCGCCGGGATCGAGTACTACTACTACGACCAGCTCGGCTCCGGGTTCAGCGACCAGCCGGATGATCCGTCGCTGTGGGAGCTTGACCGCTTCGTGGACGAGGTGGAGCAGGTTCGCCGGGCCCTCGGCCTTGACCGCGAGAACTTCGTCCTCTACGGCCAGTCGTGGGGCGGGATCCTTGCCATCGAGTACGCCCTGGCTCACCAGGAGCACCTGCGCGGGCTCGTGATCTCCAACATGATGGCCAGCGCCCCGGCCTACACGGCGTACGCCGAACGGGTCCTGATGCCCGCGATGGACCAGGCCGTGCTGGCCGAGATCCAGGCCCTCGAGGCGGCGGGCGACATCGAGAACCCGCGCTACATGGAGTTGCTGATCCCGCATTACTACGAGCGCCACACGCTGCGGATACCGGCGGCCAGCTGGCCGGACCCGGTGCAGCGCGGCTTCGCTCACATCAACCCCAAGATCTACGTTCCGATGCAAGGGCCGAGCGAACTCGGGATGAGCGCCGACGCCAAGCTCGCCCGCTGGGACCGGGTCGCCGACCTGCCGCGGATCGAAGTGCCGGCGCTGGTCATCGGCGCCCGGTACGACACCATGGACCCGGGCCACATGGAGATGATGGCGGGACGCCTCCCGAACGGCCGCTACCTGTACTGCCCGAACGGAAGCCACCTGGCCATGTATGACGACCAGGAGACCTACTTCGCCGGCCTGACCGGCTTCCTGCGCGAGCTGCCAGCGCAGGGCAGGTGACCGGCATACTCGCCTTACCGGGTGGTATCTGCCTACGATGAGCGCATGAGTCCGCTCTCGGGGGTTCTCGGCGAGGCCTGGGTCCTGTACCGGCGCCACTTCGGGCACTTCATCCTGATCTCATTCGTGATCTACCTGGTGATCGCGGCCATCAACGCGCTGCTGAGCTGGGCAGTCGGCTCTATCGGCGCCTTCATCGGGCTGATCTTCTCCTTGTTCGCCGTTTTCCTGCTGCAGGCGGCGCTGGTGAAGGCGGTCCAGGACGTCCGTGACGGCCGCGCCGACCTCGACCTGGGCCAGACCGTGTCGGCGGCGCTCCCGTTCGTCGGCGCGGTGGCGCTGGCGTCGATCCTCGCCAGCATCGCGATCGGGATCGGCCTGCTGCTGATCATCGTTCCGGGGCTGATCCTGCTGACCTTCTGGTCGCTCATCGTGCCGTGGATCGTGATCGGCGGTGCCGGCGCGATGGAGTCGTTCGGCCGGAGCTGGCGGACGGTCCGCGGGTACGGCTGGCGGGTATTCGGAACCTACGTCCTGGTGTTCCTGATCCTGATCGTCGGCGAGATCGTGCTGTCCACGATCCTGCTCGCGCTGCCGTACGGGTGGCGGAGCTTCATCTCCACCATCGTGGTGGACAGCCTGGTCGCCCCGTTCATCGCCACGGTCGTCACGCTGGTGTACTACCGGCTCACCGCCGTGCACGGCGAGGCGGCGGAGCCAGGCACGGGGCAGGGGGCCTGGCCGGGAGCCGCGGCGCCCCCGCCGGGAACCGCGCCGGACGGCGGGTACGGAACCTACGGCGGCGGGTACGGAACCTACGGCGGCGACTTCCCGACCCAGGCCCAGCCTTCGTCCACGCCGCCCCCGCCGCCCCCGCCCCCGCCTCCGCCCGAGGCCTGATCCGACGGAGACCCGCGAATGACCCGGTACGGCGTGCATTCCGAGGTCGGCAGGCTCCGCGAGGTCCTGGTCTGCGCGCCCGGGCTCGCGCATGCCCGGCTCACCCCCGGCAACTGCGACGACCTGCTGTTCGACGACGTGCTGTGGTTGGAGAAGGCGCAGCAGGACCACGCCGACTTCGTGGCCAAGATGCGCGGCCGCGGCGTGGAAGTCCTCGAGCTGCACGAACTCCTCGCGCAGACGCTCGCCATCCCCGAGGCGAAGGCGTGGCTGCTCGATCGCAAGATCACCCGCAACGAGGTGGGGTTCGGGCTCGTCGGCGACATCCGGGCGTTCCTTGACGAGCTTGCGCACGCCGAACTGGCGAAGTACATGATCGGCGGGCTGGCGGGCAACGACCTGCCCGAGGGGTTCCGGTCGCCGTACCTGGCGCTCGCCCGCGAGCACACCGGGGTACGGGAGTACCTCATGCCGCCGCTGCCGAACACCCTGTACACCCGCGACACGACGTGCTGGATCTACGGCGGCGTGACGCTCAACCCGCTGTACTGGCCAGCCCGCCACGGCGAGACACTGCTGATGAAGGCGGTCTACGCGTTCCATCCCGCCTTCGCCGGCCAGGTGAACGTCTGGTGGGGTGATCCAGAACAAGACTGGGGCCTCGCCACGCTCGAAGGCGGCGACGTGATGCCCGTGGGCGGCGGCGTGGTGCTCGTCGGCATGAGCGAGCGGAGCTCCCGCCAGGCGATCACCCAGGTCGCCGCGGCGCTGTTCGAAAGCGGCGCCGCCGAGCACGTGATCGTAGCCGGGATGCCGAAGCTGCGGTCCGCGATGCACCTCGACACCGTGTTCACCTTCGCCGACCGGGACTGCGCGACCGCCTACCCGGACATCGTCGACACGATCCACACGTTCTCGCTGCGCCCCGCCGAACACGGCGCGGGCGTTGAGATCACCGAGGAGAAGGCGCACTTCACCGACGTCGTCGCCCGGGCCCTGGGCATCGAAGAGCTCCGCGTCATCGCGACCGGCGGCGACGTCTACGCCGCGGAGCGGGAGCAATGGGACGACGGCAACAACATAGTCGCGCTCGAACCCGGGGTGGTCATCACCTACGACCGCAACACGCACACCAACACGCTGCTGCGCCGGGCCGGGATCGAGGTCATCACGATCGCGGGCGGCGAGCTCGGCCGGGGCCGCGGCGGCGGTCACTGCATGACCTGCCCGCTGGTCCGCGACCCGCTCGAAGGCTAGTCCCCGCCGGTGAGGACGCGCGGCCCCTCGGCGGTGACGGCGATGGTGTGCTCGGCGTGCGCGGCGCGGCTGCCGTCCGCCGTCCTGACGGTCCAGCCGTCGTCGTCTAGGTAGCAGTCGTCGCCGCCGCCGGCCATGAACCAGGGCTCGATGGCGATCACCAGCCCCGGCACCAGCCGCATGCCCCGGCCGGCCCGGCCGCGGTTGGGGATGTGCGGGTCCTCGTGCATGGACCGGCCGACACCGTGCCCGCCTAGGTCGGTGGAGATGCCGTAGCCGCCGGCCCGGCCGACCGCCCCGATGGCGGCCGAGATGTCGCCGATCTTCGCGCCGGGCACGGCGGCCGCGATGCCGGCCAGCAGCGCCGCCTCCGTGGTGGCGATCAGCTCGCAGTCCTCGTCGGCGGGCGGCCCGACGGTGAACGATATCGCCGCGTCCCCCACCCAGCCGTCGAGGGTCGCCCCGGCGTTGACGCTCAGCAGGTCCCCCGGCCGCAGCCGGTAGGTGCCGGGGATCCCGTGCAGCGCGGCGTCGTTGACCGACGTGCAGATGACGGCGGGGTAGGGGACGGGCGCGAAGTCCGGCTTGTAGTGCAGGAACGGCGACGTCGCCCCGGCCTTCGCCAGCACGTCGCGGGCGGCGGAATCCAGGTCGGCCAGCGTCACGCCGGGCGCCGCGTAGCCCCGTGCGGCCGCGAGAACGTCCGCGACCACGCGCCCGGCGGCGTGGATGGCGTCGATCTCCCCCGGCGTCTTGATCTCGACCACTGGCATCCCCTTCCGCGCGGTTCCGGCCGCCTCATGCTAGTGGCCCGGGTGACTACCCCGCAGATCGTGCCGGCCTAGCAGGACACCGCGAGGGATGGGGCGTAAGGCCCCATCCCTCAACGGTAACTCTTCGTATCGGCTATTTCAGCAATTTGTTATACCGAACGGAAGGTGGCGCCTGTCTCAGCTCAGCCCCTCCGCCTTCAGGAAGCCGGCCGCCACCGTGGAGTAGTTCGCGTGCTGCAGGATGACGGCGGCGTCCATCTGCAGCAGGGCCGCGGTGGTCAGCTTGGCGGAGATCGCGTTGAGCGTGCTGGTGATCGTCGAGTTCATCGCCGGCTTGTAGACGAGCGGGATGATGTTCTGCGCGGCGAAGTTGAACTTCGGGTCCGCGAGCGTGACGAGCTTGTCGGAGATGATCTGCGGCGTGGTGGTGAACACGTCGGCCGCCTGCACCTTGCCGTCGGTGAGCGCGGCGAGCGTGATCGGGCCGGACTCGTCCAGCGGGTCGAAGCCCTTGAACGTGAGGCCGTAGTTGGCCTTCAGGCCGGCCAGACCGTCGGAACGGGTCTTGAACTCCGGCGGCCCCCCGAACACCATGCTCGAGGCGTACGGCTTCAGATCGGCGATCGACTTCAGGTGGTCCTTGGCAGCGGTCGCCGCGGTCACGGTCACCGAGTCGCTGTCCGTCGCCGAGGCCGGGTTGAGCACCTCGAGCGTGGAGGGCAGCTTGGCGGCCAGCGCGGCGTCGACCTGTGCGGTGGTCTTCGCGGTGCTCGAGGGGTCCACGGCGACCGTGAGCAGGGTGCCGTTGTACTCGGGGATGATCGAGATCGTGCCCTTCTGGATCTGCGGGTAGTAGACCTCGCGGGACCCGATGTTGAGCTTGGGGGTGACCTTGATCCCCTTGCCCTGCAGCGCCAGGATGTAGATCTCGGCGAGCAGCTCGTTCTCGGGGAAGTTCGCCGAGCCGACGACCACGCTGCCGGAGGCGGCGCCCTGGGACAGCGGGTTGGAGCTGCTCGAGCTCGCCGAAGCGCTAGGGCTGCTGGCCGCGCTCGAGCTGCTACTGCTACTGCTACTGCTACTGCTGCACGCCGCGACCGCCGCGAGGGCGACGGCCGCGACCGCGGCGATCCCGCCGGTGGCGGCTCTCCTGGTGAGCATATGGGTTCCTTTCGGACGGGTTTTCCTATTCGGTCTTGCCCTGCCTGCGCAGGCCGGCCGGGACGGCGAACCTGGACAGCACCGCGAAGAAGGCCAGTACGAGGACCGCGAGGACGACGACGAGCAGGGCGCCGCCGGCCACCGGACCGTACTGGTAGCTGGCCAGTCCGTCGAAGATGAACCGGCCGAGGCCGCCCAGGCCGATGTACGCGGCGATCGTCGCGGTGGCCACGACGAAGATCGCCGCGGTGCGCAGCCCGACGAGGATCAGCGGGAGCGCGATCGGCACCTCCACGCGCGTCACCTGCTGCCAGGGGGTCATCCCCGCCCCCTTGGCCGCGTCGCGCACCCCCGGGTCGACCCCGGCCACGCCCTCGTAGGCGTTGACCAGGATCGGCGGGATGGCCAGCACGACCAGGGGCAGCAGCCAGGTGAGGAACGAGAAGCCGAGGTACACCGCGAGCAGGGTCAGCAGGCCGAGCGTCGGGATGGCCCGCCAGCCGTTGGCCAGGTTGACCACGGCCACCGCGCCGCGCCCGGTGTGCCCGATCGCGACCCCCGCGGGGATCCCGATCAGCGCCGCGATCAGCAGCGGCAGGGCGCTGTAGCCGAGGTGCGCCAGGATCTGCTGCGGGATGCTGCCCGATCCGTGCCAGTTGGCGCTCTGGGTCACCCAGTCCCAGGCGTAGCTGAAGAAGCTCATGACCGCGCCACCCACGGGGTGAGCATGCGCCGCACGAGCACGAGCACGAGGTCGCAGCCGATCGCGATCGCGATGATCAGCACTATGCCGACGTAGATCTCGGTCGGGAAGGACCGCTGCAGCCCGTCGATGAACAGGTAGCCGAGGCTGGACACCCCGATCAGCTGGCCGACGCTGGCCAGGCTGATGCTCGACACCATGCCGACCCGCAGCCCGCCGATGATCACCGGGACCGCCAGCGGCAGCTCGACCGCGACCAGGCGGCGCAGCGGGCCGTACCCCATCGCGGTCGCCGCCTGCCGGACGGACTCGGGGACGCCGCGGAGCCCGGCGACGACGTTCGGCACGATGACGCAGAGCGAGAAGAGCGTCAGCGCGACGATCACGTTCGTGTCGGTCAGCCCGAGGCTCGGGATCAGCGCGATGAACAGCGCGATGGCCGGGATCGCGTAGATCACGCTCACGACGGTCAGCGTCGGCGGGTTGAACCAGCGCCAGCGCGCCGCCGCGATCCCCAGCGGCAGCGAGATGACCAGCCCGATCAGCGCCGAGACCACGCCGAGGTAAATGGTTTCCCTGGTCAGCTGCCAGATCAGCGCGCCGTTGCTGGATATCCAGGACCAGCTCATGCGGGCGCTCCGGACTGGGTTGTCGCGAGCGCGGCGTCCGCGTCCGCCGCCGCCTGAGCCGCCTGCACGGCGTCCCGCAGCCGGTCGAACGTCGCCACGCCGAGGACCTGGCCGTCGCCGTCCACGCCGACCGCCTGCCCGGCGGGTGAGAGCACCGCGGCGTCGAGCGCGGCGCGCAGCGAGTCCGTGCCGACCGTGAACGTGTGCCCGACCCCTTCGGCCGTCACCTGGCCGAGCGGCGTGTCGCCAAGGTGCCGGCCGAGACTGCCCGGCTGGACCCAGCCGCGCGGCTTGCCGCCGTTGACGATGAGGATCCACGGCTCGCCGGACGCCCGCGCCCTGGCGGCGGTGGCGTCGGCGCTGAATACCGGCTCTGTGTTCAGCGACAGGCCGGCCGTCGAGAAGAACGACAGCCGCCTGATGCCGCGGTCGAAGCCGACGAAGCCGGCGACGTAGTCGTCGACCGGGGCGCCGAGCAGCCGCTCCGGCGTGGCGAGCTGCGCGATCTTGCCGTGCGGCCGGAACAGCGCCACCAGGTCGCCGACCTTGATGGCCTCCTCGACGTCGTGCGTGACCAGCACGATCGTCTTGTGCAGCTCGGCCTGCAGTGCGATCAGCTGCTCCTGCAGCGAGGCACGAACCACCGGGTCGACCGCGCTGAACGGCTCGTCCATCAGCAGCACCGGCGGGTCGGCGGCCAGCGCGCGGGCCACCCCGACCCGCTGCTGCTGCCCGCCGGACAGCTGGTAGGGATACCGGCGCGCGAGCGCCGGGTCGAGTCCGACCAGGGTCATCAGCTCGCGGGCCCGCGCCCGCGCCTTCGCCCGCCGCCAGCCGTTCAGCAGCGGGACCGTGGCGATGTTGTCCTCGACGGTCCGGTGCGGGAACAGCCCGGTCTGCTGGATCACGTAGCCGATCCCCCGGCGTAGGTGGGCCGGGTTCTGCTCGCGGATGTCCTTGCCGTCCAGCAGGATGCGTCCTCTAGTGGGCTCGATCAGCCGGTTGATCATGCGCAGCGTCGTGGTCTTCCCGCAGCCGCTGGGCCCGACCAGCACCATCGTCTTCCCGGCGGGCACGTCGAGGTCGAGCGCGTCGACGGCCACCGTCCCGTCCGGGTACCGTTTCGTCACCCGCTCGAATGTGATCAAGTTACCGCCAGGCCCCTCGTCCAAGTAGGTTTTTCCTACCGTATTTGTATGAATATACGCAAGCCCCGGACCAGGTAGATCGCCGACTCAACCGGGCCGGAAAACTCATCCACCCACCTTAACGTCCGACCGCGCCCGGCACGCCTACCGGCAGTGCCGTTTGCGTAACAGCACCGGGCGCGACCTTGGGCATCAGGGACGGTCGGGCGGCTGGAGGGTCCGGAGAACCTTCAGGGCCATGAGCAGGCGCTGGCCGTCCGGTGTCCCCCAGCCCGTGCAGGGATCCCAGCCGGGGCGGGCGTCGAATCCGAGGGCGGCTCCCGGTTCCGGTTTGGTGGATCCCTCGGTGACGTCGCGGAGGACCCCCGCCGGACCGAGGGTCCGGTACAGCGCCGGGTTCAGCCAGCCCACGCGCCCGCCGAGTCCCTGGTTAAGCCGCGCGATAAGCACCGCCCACAGCTGACCGGATCGTTCGTGACAGCGTCACGCTGCCAGTCCGGGACCGGGAACCGCGCGCTGAACCCGCCCCCGGCGCCCCATTCCCCCTCGTTCCAGACGATCTCGGTCTCGACCTTGCCGGCGCTCACCGTGATCCGCGTGCCGCCGCACGATCTTCTCGTAGTCGTCGGAATTGTCCCAGTAGTCGACCAGTTGCGGGACCGCCTCCTGCCTGAACTGCGCGCGCATGAAGCCGGTCCGCTCCTTTTCGTCTAGTCCCCGCTGATACGAGTCGTAGAGCGCCCAGCTCGCGGCCTGCGGGAAATAGGGATGCGGCCCGGCGAGGTCGAGCACGTGCCCGACCTCGGACTCCGAGAACGTGACCGGCGTCCCGCGCAGGGAGCGGGAAATCAGGTCCCGTGATTCCTCAGGCGAGAACAGGCGGAGGCTGATGTTCGCGAAAATGTTGAAGAACGGCGAGGACTTGATGGCGTTGCTGTGCGTCAGCTCCACGAGCTCCAGGCGGCTCGACGTCACGAGAGACAGGTGGGGTGGATGACGAGGCTGCGCAGGCCGTAGTAGAAGTCCGGACCGAAATTGGGATTGGTCGTCACGTGCTCGAACTCGTCGAGGAGAAACACGACATATTTCCCTATGTCGTCTACCCCCTGGAAGATGTCCTCGAGGGCGAAGGAGTCCAGCGGGTCATTCGGGTCCAGGCCGCTCAGCAGCTTCCCGATCGCCGGGTCGCCGCAGTGCCGCCGCATCAGCGTAAGGAACCGGCGCCATAGCTGCTCCGGCCCCGCCGTGGAGCTTATCGCCTGGAGGTCGACGTTCACGAAAATGTACCGCTCGGGGCCGAGGTCCAGCCCTGCCCGGATGGCCGGGTCCGTAAGGTAGTTAAGCAGCGAGGTCTTCCCGATCCGGCGATCGCCCACGAGAGAACTCGGCTCGAATTCGCGATTGCGGAGCCGTCCGCAGATCTGTTTAACCTCCCATTCCCTGCCGAAGAAACGGCTGGGATCGGAGATCGGGTTGCCGTACGTGAAAGGATTCCCCGCCATGCGGTCACGTTAACACCCGCGGATCGTTACCGGCGTGGACAGTCGCCACAGCAGCGCGGCCAGCAGCCGCAGCACGGCCTCCGACGGCGAGCCCTGTTCGGCGCTGTAGACCGGAACGCCCGCGTCCTCCGGCGACAGCCGGGCGAGGCGCCGGCGTTCCGCGCCGCCGCCTGTCCCGGTTCGCCTGTATGTCGCACACGGTGATGGCGACTGGAAGACTAGCTCCCGTGGCATCGAACACGATGGCCAGGATGCGCAGGCGCGGATTCTGGCTGGAGTACGCCAGCATGGCGTGGATGATCGTCGAGGCAGCGGTCGCGATCGCAGCCGGGATCGCGGCATCCTCGGTTGCCCTGGTCGGCTTCGGCCTGGACTCGGTCATCGAGTTCTGCGCCGCTGTCATCGTTGTCTGGCAGCTTCGCGGCGACGGGAAGGAACGCCAGACCCGCGCCGTGAAGCTGATCGGCGTGACCTTCTTCCTCCTGGCCGCCTATCTCGCCGTGGAGAGCATCCGCGACCTGGCAGTGCAGGCGCGGCCCGAGCAATCCGTGCCAGGGCTCGCGGTCAGCGCTGCAGCCCTGGTTGTCATGCCGATGCTCGCCCTGGCGAAACACCGCACCGGGCGGGCACTGGGTAACCGGACACTCATCGCCGACGCTGCGGAAAGCGGCTTCTGCGCTTACACCTCCGGCGCGACACTGCTCGGCGTGGCCCTGAATACGGGGCTCGGCTGGTGGTGGGCTGATCCCGCCGCCGCCCTGGTGATCGCCGCTCTTGCGGTCAAAGAAGGCCTCGAAGCCTGGGAGGACGATGACGACGACTGATAGTCGCCCGAGTGCACCAGTTCGCGAGCCTGCCTGCCGACGGCACCGTGCTGGTCCGCGACCTGACACAGCAGGTGTTCCTCGTCATGCAGTACCACTTCACCGCGGCCTGAGATTGTGGAAGGACGGCAGCGGGCCGGCCAGCTCCGCGACGTCATGGCGGAGCACGGCCGTCGGCGTGCTGCCCGCGAGCAGGGCGGGGATCGGCCGTGCCATCCGCCGAAGAGCCCGACCAGCTCGGCCAGTTCGCCGCGGGCGCGGGCGCGGCGGCGTAACAGTACACGCGGCCGTCGGATAGCGGCATGACGCCGAATACGGTGCCGCGTCCCCACGTCTCCCCCATGGGCACCGGCCCGGGAACGGGCCCGGCGAGCAGCCGCCACGTGGTGAACCCCGCGTACCGCAGCCCGGGATGTCCTGGGAACAGCGCGGCGTCCAGGTCGCCCGCGGAGGTCGTGACGCGCGCGGCGCCCGGCCCGCCCGGCAGCACCGATGTCACCTCCGTGGACAGGGCGAGCGCCTGTGCGGGGACGCGGGTGAGCAGGGCGTCGATCACCTGCGTCCGGGGCAGGAGGATGACCGGATCGCCGAAGCGGTCCACCAGCATGCGTGCGCCCGGACAGAGTCGCCGATACCCAGCACGTCGAGGGCGCGCAGGCCGTTCGGGGCCACCGCCAGCCCCGCCCCGGCCGGCTCCGACCGCGGCCGCGCGCTCGCAGACCGTGACGTCCCATCCGGCCGCGCCCAGCCCGGCCGCAGCGGCCAGCCCGCCGATCCCCGCGCCGATCACCACAGCGTGCGGTCGTGCCATCAGGCTCCTGTTCTGGCGACGTTACTGTTCGCAGTATGGCAGCGGGGCGTCGATCAGGGCCGCAAGGTGTGCAGCGGGAGCGTCACCTTCAGACCGTCGGCCTCTACACGGTCACGGCCACCTCGGGCCTGCCGACCCTGCACCGCAGACTCCTCGCGGTCACCCGTTCGCATTTCTTCACGTAAGAAAATGGTCGCCATGGGGCCTCTGTCGCACATCTCTCTGGATGATAACGGAGCCCTGACCTCGCCCGCCCGCCGTATTTCCTTATGAACGCGCCAAGCTCGAACTAACGAGAAAGATCCTTCGACCTATAGGCCGTAACATCCTTCACGTTATCGAAAACCGACGAAGAGCGGGACACCGGACGGCCGCTAGCGCACGATCGGACCGTTGCGGCAGGGCGCAGACCAGTGGCGATCAGGAGGGCGGCGCCGATCCAGCGGGCGGCATGCCCGAGCGTGCCTGCTAGGCCGTGGCCGAGCAGCAAGCCCAGCAGCGGCATCCCAGCCTGAAAGAACCCGAACACTATTCCGACGCGCAGGAGCGCGAGCATAGGGCACTACCTTACGAAACCGGGGCCGGTAACTGCGCATGCATGCAGGCGGTGCCCGACCACTCGGACGAACTCAGACGAAAGGAAGTGCCGTCATGGCCGAACGAGCGATCTACCGGTACGTGCCGCACCGCAGGACCCAGGCGAGGCTGGCCGGTGAGGCTCCCCGTCCGGTCAAAGTCGTCGACCAGTTCCCCACTGGCAGCAAGCCGGCCCGGTTCAACGCCTGGCTCGCCGTCAAGGTCACCACCGGGGTCGGCACCATGTGGTGCGCCTACGCTTTCGCCGCGCTCGCCCTGGTAAGCCTGCCGTCCGCCATCGCGTCGCACAACGCTGTCACGCTGGTGTCCTGGATCTCCCAGACCTTCCTCCAGCTGGTCCTGCTCTCCGTCATCATCGTCGGCCAGAACGTGCTGGCAGCCGCCGCCGACAAGCGGTCCGAGGCCACCTACAAGGACGCCGACGCCGTGCTCCACGAAGCCGTCATGATCCAGGAGCACCTCATGGCGCAGGACAAGGTGCTCAGCGCCCTCATCGACAAAGCGCAAGGGATGCCCGCGTGAGCGAAGTCTGCGGGGCGGGGAGACGCCACCGCCCGTTCCGTATAAATCTTTAAGCGTCACGCTGGAGGAGGAGCCAGCCGCATGCGGCGAGGAGCACCGCAGTCCATAGGCAGAACACTCCGAAGCCCTGCCACGGGGACAGGACGTCGGCGGGCTGCTGGCTGCTCTGGCCGATGAGCTGGCCGGCGACCGTGGGCAGGTAGCCGTGGATGTGATTGGCGATCGTGCCCGGGATCAGCGTGATCAGCGGGGGGACGACCAGGACCAGGGCGATCACGGTGGCGATGGCGCCGGCGGTGTGGCGGATGAGGCCGCCGACCGCGAGCGCGAACAGGCCGAGCACGGTGAGGTACAGGATCCCGCCGATGACCGCGCGGGTGACACCGGGCTGGGACAGCGTGACGTCCACGTGACTGCGGAGGATCGCGGTGCTGATGAAGAACACGGCGAACACGGTGATCGCGCTGACCACCAGGTCGAGCAGGGCGAACACGATCGCCTTGGCGGCCAGCATGGGGATACGGCGCGGCACCGCCAGCAGCGACGACCGGATCGCGCCGGTGGTGTACTCGCTGCTGATCACGATCACGCCGAGCACGCAGATCGCCAGCTGGCCGATGCCGAACCCGGCGCCGAAGATCACCGACGTCGGGTCGGTGATCAGCGTGAGGTGCTCGGGGTGGCGGCCGGGCTTGTCCCAGTTGTTCGAGATGACGGCCGCGACGAGCGTGCTGAAGCCGATCGCGACGACCACGAACGCGACCAGTGACCAGACGGTGGACCTGACGGACCGGATCTTCGTCCATTCGGAGGTGAGCAGGCCGGCCGTGCTCATGCCCGGCTCGATTCGCCGTACTCGACACTGCCCGCGGTCAGCTCCATGAACGCCTCCTCGAGCGAGGGCAGCTGCGGGGTGAGCTCGTGCAGCACCAGCGAGGCGCCCGCGGCGAGCTCGCCGATCCGCGGGGCGGGCAGCCCGGTCACGACGATGCCGCCGTCCCCGTCGCCGGTCTTCACCGCGCCGCCCTCGTCGATGATCAGCTCGCGGAGCCGTTCCAGGTCGGGCGAGCGGACGAGGACCGAGCGCTCCGAGCTCTTCTCGATGAACTCCTCGGTGGAGCAGTCGGCGATCAGCGCGCCGCGGCCGATCACCACCAGGTGGTCGGCGGTGACCGCCATCTCGCTCATCAGGTGGCTGGAGACGAAGATCGTGCGGCCTTCGGCGGCGAGCTGCCGCATGAACGTGCGGACCCAGCGGATGCCCTCCGGGTCGAGGCCGTTGACCGGTTCGTCGAGCAGCAGCACCGGAGGGTCGCCGAGCATCGCCGCGGCGATGCCGAGCCGCTGGGTCATGCCGAGCGAGAAGCCGCCCGCCCGCTTGTTCGCCACGTCGCGCAGGCCGACCATGTCGAGCACCTCGTCCACCCGCCGGGCCGGGATGTCCTGGGTCTGGGCGAGGTAGAGC
Organism: uncultured Actinomycetota bacterium; assembly: GCA_963771985.1. Taxonomy (GTDB): domain Bacteria; phylum Actinomycetota; class Actinomycetes; order Streptosporangiales; family Streptosporangiaceae; genus Trebonia. Next base: position 1,005,892 of record CAVYVO010000003.1, read on the forward strand.
AGGTGGTTGCGGGCGCTGCGGCCGGGGTGCAGGCCGCGCGCCTCGAGCAGCGCGCCGACCCGGGTGAGCGGCTTCGTCAGCTGGGTGTAGGCGAGCCCGCCGATCGTGGCCTCGCCGCCGTCCGGCAGGTCCAGGCCAGTGATGAGGCGCATGGTGGTGGACTTGCCGGCGCCGTTCGGCCCGAGGAAGCCAGTCACCCGGCCCGGCTCGACGGTGAACGACAAGTGATCGACCGCCACTTTGTCGCCAAATCGCTTCGTCAGCTCGCGGGCTTCGATGAGCCCTGGTGCTTCGGCCACGCGGCCTCCACGGATGCGCGGGGCAGGCGCCGTGCCCGGACGGGCGGCCGGCCTGTTAAGCCCCAGCATGCCCGCGGTCGCGGACTAGCGCAAACGCGTTTACCGGCCCCGGCCATGGCATGTAGCCTAAGAGGCGGCGGTTTCCGGCCGCCTCTGGGTCCGCGGGCAGAGCTGCAAGCTCACCGGTCGTGCACCACCATCTGATGGCAGGTCTTTTCCAGCCCGATGTCGCGGACCCGCGGGCGCCGAGGAAAGGACTGCCTTGTCCGATCAGACGCGCGTGTTCCCCGAGCAGCCGAACCTCCGCTTCCTCAAGCTGGAGGCCAAACGCCGGCTCGCCGCGGGGGAGTTCGCGACCTTGCACGACGCCCAGCTGGCCGTCGCCCGCGAGCACGGTCTGTCGAGCTGGGCCGCGCTGAAAGAGTTCGTCACCGCTGACATGTCTCTCGCACTCCCCCAGGTGCGCTGGCTGATAGCCAGGTTCCAGGGCGCGGACGGTCCGGGGTGGGCGCCGCCCGATGACGACGAGCTGCGGGAGCGCGAGGAACTCGTCGTCACCCAGGCGGCCGGGCTGGGCGTCCGCGCCCAGATCGGCGGGGCGCGGCTGGAGGCGGCCGCCGAACCGGACCCGCCGAACCGGCTGGCCGGGCGCCGGCACGTCGCTCATCGTCCACGCCGGCAGCGGGCGCGCCGGCGTGGTCATGGCCAACCGGCTCATCACCGTCGAACCGGTGAACGCGCGGTTGTTCCGGCCGATCGCCTGAGATTCGCTGGCCGGGGGCAGGGCGGCAGGGCCTCGGGGGCAGGGGCCGGGGAGCCGCAGGGGCGGGGCGGGGGCCGCAGGGGCGGGGCGGCGGCGCCGGTGCCTGCCCCTCGGCCAGGCCCGCCGGGCAGGCTCCGCCGGGCGGACAGGGGTATGCAATCATGAAATTTCGTACTTTATATGCACAAATCACCCGTCCAGGTTCGCATTATCACGAAAACTTTTTTTATGGGGAAGATTTTTCGCACCTATGGAGGCTGTCGGGCGACTCTTCCCGTGATCCCGTCAAGCGGGTTCCGGTAAGTCGATTATGCCGGGATAATCATTGTCTCTATGCGTTTCGGCCACTTTATGGCGTTTTATGTAAGATAATGTTTTCCATGGGGCGTAAGTTCAGGGACGGGAGCGGGCCGGACCAGATGATGCTGATGCCGGCGGACCCGCGGGAGTGGCTGCCGGACGGCCACCTGGCGTGGAAGGTGCTGGACCTGGCCGGGGAGATGGACCTGTCGCGGTTCGGTGCGCGGTACCGGCCCGACGGGCAGGGCGGGCGGCCGTATCACCCGCAGATGATGGCGACGCTGCTGCTGTACTGCTACTGCCGGGGCCGGAAATCGTCGCGGGAGATCGAGATGGCCACGTTCGACGACGTGGGCGCGCGGGTCATCTGCGGGGGCCTGCACCCCGATCATTCCACGGTCGCGGAGTTCGTCCGCCGGAACACGGGCGCGGTGCTGGCGCTGCTGCCGGAGTCGGTGAAGGCCTGCGCCCGGGAGGGGCTGGTGTCCCTGGAGCTGGTCGCCGGGGACGGCACGAAGCTGAAGGCGAACGCCGCGATGGCCGCCAACCTCACCGGAGAGCAGCTGGACGCCCAGATCAGCGAGCTGGGAGCCTGGATCAACGCGGAGTTCCGCCGCTGGGTCCAGGACATGCTGGACGGCGAGGGCACGGCCCCGGCCGGCGCGGGCGCCGCTTCCCGCGACGGCGGCGACGGTCCCGGTGACGGCGGCGGGAAGGGGAAATGGAAGAAGAAGCCGGGCCGGGCCGCGCAGATGCTGGAGCGCCGCCTGGCCGCCCGCGCCGCGCTGGACGCCCTGCAGGACAAAGACCAGGGGAAACTCGACGCCCGGATCGCGGAGCTGGCCGCCCGGATCGAAAGGAAGGAAGCCGCCGTCCGCAAATGGGAGACCGCGGCCGCCGGCCGGCTCGAGGCCCGCGCCCGCAAGACCGCCGCCGGGCAGCGCATCGGCGGCGCCCGCCCCATCGCCTCCATCGGCGAGGACCGCGATGTCAAGCGCGCCCGGCAGGCCCTGGACAAGACCCTTGCGGACTACGAGGCCGCCTGCCGGGAAGCCGCCGCCCCCGCCGCAGACCCGACGGCCAAGGTCAACCCCACCGACCCGTCCAGCCTCGTCATGCCGCTGAAGAAAGGCGGCTTCGGCCAGCTGTTCAACGTCCAGGCCCTGGCCACCGCCAGAACCCAGGTCATCCTCGCCATCATGCGCCATCCCAGCCCCGCCGACGTCCAGGCCCTGCTGCCCCTGCTGGAGGAAGCCCGCCGGGTCCTGCTCGCCGCCGGCATCACGGACGAGATCATCAGCGCCCTGTCCGGCGCCGGGTACGCCAGCGACGCCAACTTCACCGCCGGCATCCCCGAAAAGCTCTACGTCGCCGTCACCCGCGAGGCCCGCCAGACCGGGCGCTCCCAGGACGGCCGCGCACCCCAGGCCATGCTCCCCAGCTGGGAAGAAATGACCGAACGCCTCCAGGCCGGCGAAGGCAGGGAACTCTACCGGCAGCGCGCCGCCACCATCGAGCCCGTCTTCGCCCAGCTCACCGCCCGCCTCGGCCGCGCCCTGCACTACCGCGGCAGCGCAGCCGACGCCGAACTCGCCCTCTGGGCCGCCAGCCACAACATCCTCAAGGCCATCACCGCCCGCGGCAAGCGCCCCGCCCGCCCGGCCCGCACCGCAACGGCACGAGTCCCCGCCCCCGCCGTCTGACCCCGCCGCAAGAACCCGCCGCCCTATCCACAGCCCGGCCGCCAGAACTAACCCGCAGACAGCCAGGCCGCCACCATGCACGAAAACCCGGCACCAGCCCCGCTGCCACGCCAACCCCGCGGAAACACCCCCAGAAAACGGCCGCCACCCGCACCCGCTCATCGTCAAGCCGAAGCTGCCCGCCCATCACATGCCAACTTGCCCGCCGGCCCGGGCGTTCTCGTGACGGCGGGCCGGCCTTCGTGTCTACACGGCCTGACCAGCGGAAACTGCCCCTGATGGTAGCGGAACCCGCTCCTGGTTTTAATGGCCGCTAAGAACCTGGCTGTTGCAACGTTTCTCCAGCTCAGCGGGCGATTCCGTCGCCGAGGGAGCGTAACTTCGGGTTAAGGCAACCCGTCCAGAGTCACCCGACAGCCTCTATGAGACGAAAACCTTACGTGATCATGAAAACGGATGCGATTGATACCCCCGGAGGGTATCTGCGACCCAGCGGCCAGGGACAGGGACACCCGGATAAGCGTCGTAGCGCCGTCACCCACGCCACGCCTGGCGAGCGGGCCTTCCCGAGTGCCGCAACATCAGCCCCAATCGCTTCAACGCGCTCAAGATGTGGTCATAACCACAGGAGTCCCAGCTTGGCCTTGATGAGATCCTTATGAGAGACCCTTTATGAGACTACGCCCGATACTGACGAGTTGATGAGCGACCAGTCGATCTCAGCGCCAAGGCCGGGGCCGACCGGGGCGTGTACGTTGCCTTCGGCGTCCACCAGGAACGGCTCCGTCAGGCCGTAGCCGAGGTGTTCAAGGCTGTGGTCTCCCGACCGGTTGAACGCCAGCACCTCGAGCCAGTCGCAGTTGTCGATGGCCATCATCACGTGGCGGCCCGCGACATTGTTCAGGGCGTTGTAGGAATCGTGCACCTCGCAGTTCATCCCGAACGCCTCGGCCAGGTGCGCGATCTTCATCAGCCCCGTGATGCCGCCCTTGATGACGACGTCGCCGCGTAGGAAGTCTGTCGCACCGGAGGTGATCCACTGCGGCAGCGCCGCCAGTCCGCCGGGAGTGATCTCGGTGGCTAGCAGCGGGATGGACAGGTGCCGGGCGAGCCGCGCGTAGCCGTGGATGTCGTGGTCCGGCAACGGATCCTCGTACCAGTGGTAGCCGAGGTCCTCGATGGCCCGCCCGACCCGCAGTGCCTCCGGGTACGAGTAACTCCACGACGAGTCGAGCATCAGCGTCATCTCGTCGCCCGCCGCAGACCGCACAGCCGCGCAGGCTTCGACGTCGAAGCTGACTGGCGGCGCGGCGCCCGGCGGCAGCCAGGGGGCGCGCGGCGGGTGCAGCTTGTACCCGCGCCAGCCCTGCTCGCGCCAGTAGACGGCCTCGTCGGCGTATTCCGCCGATGTCTTGTGGTGAGCCGAGGAGAAATACGCGGGGATCCGGTCCCGGCACGTCCCGAGCAGCCGGTGGACAGGCAGTCCGGCGGCCTTGCCCGCGATGTCCCACAGTGCGATGTCGACGGTGCCCACGGCGTGCGGGCTGAGGTAGTGGACCAGCCCGGCCATCCGCCGCCAGTGCGCCCCGATGTCCAGCGGGTCGGCGCCGACGAGCCACGGCTTGATGACGCCGACGATCTGCCTGGCGATCGCCTCCGGTCCGGGACCCGGCGAACTGAGGAAGCTGTTGCCCTCGATGCCCTCGTCGGTCGTGACGCGCAGCACGCCGAGGGGCACCCGCCTGCCGCCAGGGCCGAACGTCGCCGTCCCGGCGGAGACCCGCTCATGCAGGACGATCGTCACATCTGTGATCCGCACGCCGCCACGTTAGCGGCTGACGATCACCGTCGGCAATGAGCGGGCCGCCCGTCAGCCGACCCGCGCCGCCCGCCCCGCGGGATAGGTGGTGAGCCCGGCCGCACATCCCGTAGCCCCGCTCCCCCGCCCCCGGCTCGATCCGCCACAGGCTCGCCTTCTCCAGGTGGCCGGCCACCCCGGCGCCGATCTCGTCCAGGTGCGCGCCGGTCAGCTCCGCGGCGGCCAGAGCCCCCGCGCGCCAGCGGTCCCGCCAGCCGGCCGCGTGGTCACCGGCCAGCCGCAGCGCGGCGGCGTAGAAGTCATCGAGCCCGGCGGGCCCCCGCTCCGCGACCCGCTCGCGCAGCGCGAGGTACCCCTCGACCGCCAGGCTCGCGCGCCGCCGTGCCGCCGCGGCCAGCCCGCCGTCCGCGCCGCCGCCGTCCGCGCCAGAACCGCCGTCCGCGTCCGCGCCGGAACCGCCGTCCGCGCCGGCGACGCCAGTGGCCAGCGACGCCGCGCGCGCGTAGGCGTCGGGATCGGCCAGCACCTCGGGCGGGAAGGTCAGCACCGCGTCCCCGTGCTCGGGCAGGCCGGCGTTCTGCATCACGACGAGGAGCCGCAGCCCGCCCTCGTTCACCAGGCGGTGGATGGTGCCCGGCGTGAACCACAGGCAGTCGCCGGGCCGCAGCGGCGTCTGCGCGTATCCCCGCTCGCCGAGCGTCTGCAGGCGGCCGGCGCCGGAGAGCACCACGTAGCCTTCGGTCGACGCCAGGTGCACGTGGGCGGACCCGCCGCGCAGGCCGTCGGGCGCTTCCCAGTCGTAGACGTCGAGCACCGTGACGCCGGTGGCCCCGGGAAAGGCGGCCCCCGGGAAGGCCGCGTCAGCGGACGTTTGCGACGGGCGGGAACCACGCGTACGTTCGGACATAACTCAATCATTCCCACTGCCGAGCAGATCATTGGCCGCCGCGAGACCGGCCAGCCGCGCGCAGGCCGCCTGGTCGAGTTCACCGTCCGCGACCACGATGTCATACCGTAGTGTCAAGACAGCTCCCGCCGGGAAAGTGAACTCTTTGTCGAAGAAAGGCGCCGGGCACACCGCCGCGAACGGGGTGCTGCGCACGAACCACCGGCTGGGGTAGCTGAAGTTCCCCGGCGCGTCGCGGAAGACCAGCGTCGAAGCGCCGCCGTGCCCGTCGTGCCGTCCGGTGAACGCCAGCCACGGCCCGCGCGTGCCCATCAGCTCGTCGCCGCCGGCGCCGTCTGGTGTCACGACGGCGCCGCCGGTGAACGAGCGCGGTCCGCGCCAGAACAGGCCGCCGTAGCCGGCGTTCGGCCTGCCCTCGGTGGTGGGGCTGCCGATGACGATCCCGGCGCCGCTGACGTTGGTCAGCGTGGTCTCGAACGCGAGCGCCCACGCCGCATCCGGCGGCCAGGCGGCCGCCGCGATCCGGCGGCGCTCGGCGACCGGGGTGCGGCCGGACTCGGTCACCCAGCTGAGACGTTCGTCCAGGCGGACCTTATCCTCATTTGCGACAATCGATTCGAAACTTTCGTGTCGCATCGTCCCGTCGTTGCGATCCTGAACGTAGCGGCCGGCCCGGAAGGTGGGGCCGCCCCAGAAGTTCTCCGTGCCGACGTTTGGCAGGGACAGGGCGATGCCCTTGTGCCAGACGTGATCGTGCGGGCGGTAGACGGTGACCGAGTCGCCGCGCAGGGTCCTGACCGGGTGGAAGTACGGGCGGGGCGACTCGAGCTGCGGGTCGCCGGGCCGGTAGACGTAGCGGAACAACGGCACATCATCCCACCGGGCCGTGACCTCCGCGGCGTCGCGGCGCAAGGACATCACCACGCGGGGTTCCCTCCGTTCATGTGGCCGTAGAACGGCGTGCCCGGCGCGAGGTCGCGGGGTGTCACGGGGCGCCTGGTGAACGCCGACGCGTAGATCCCGGCGACGAGCGCCATCGTCCGCCTGGCCTCGGCCGCCGCGACCGGTGGCCCGATCCGGCCGTCGCGAAGCGCGTCGATCACGCGGGCGAACTGCTCGGCGTGCCCGCTGCGGGCGCCGTGTTCGCCGCGCCGCCACGCCGCGAGCACCTCGTCCTCGTACCCGGGCGCCGGGGTGATCCGCCAGTCGTCGTCGCCGTAGCCGTACAGGTGCGTCACCTCCACGGTGGCGCGTTCGAAGTCGAACCGCAGATAGGACTCCTCCCGCGGGGACAGCACGCTGTTCACCACGCTCGCCAGCGCGCCGTTGCCGAACGTCACATGGGCGAGCGACAGGTCCTCGGTCGCCATCCGGCGCGCCTGCGTCCGCGCGATCGCCGACACCTCGCTCCAGTCGCCGAGCACGTCGAGCAGCATGTCCATCTGGTGGATGCCGTGTCCCATCGTGGGGCCGCCGCCCTCGGTGTCCCACCGGCCGCGCCACGCCACGTCGAAGTAGGCCTGGTCGCGGAACCACGTCGTGTGGCAGACGGCGAGCAGGGGGCGGCCGAGGACGCCGCTCGCCGCCAGGGACTTCAGGCGGCGCTGCCCGGACCCGAACCGGTGCTGGAAGACCGTGGCGAACCACGGCGGCCCGCCTTCGACGGCGGTGAGCTCGTCGAACTCGCGCAGGCTGAGCGCGGGCGGCTTCTCCGCGAGCACGCTCACCCCCGCACGCAGGCAGTCCAGCGCGACCGGGTAGTGGGCGGCGGGCGGCGTGCAGATGTGCACGAGATCAGGCCGTGCCCGGCTGAGCATGCCGTCCAGCTCACCGTAGGCGCCGGGGATTCCGAACTGGGCACAGAACGGACCCAGCTGCCTGTCGTCGGTATCCACGGCGGCCACGATCGTGGCGCCCGGCCGCCCGGCATTCTCGGGTTTCCCGGAACCGAGCGACGCGAGCGCCCTGGCGTGCACGCGGGCGATGTTCCCCGTGCCCACGATCGCGATGCGCGTCTGCATGCTACTGACACTAATTTAGGTTCCATGACTCCAGCACGCGACCTGGCCGACCGTTTCCACGAGCGCTGGCTGCGCGCCAACCCGTTCGCGGCCACCATGTACGGCATTCCCGGGTATGACGACCTGCTCCCCGACGAGAGCGAAGCGGGGCGGCGGGCCTGGCGCGCCGAGGCGGAGGACTTCGGCCGGGAGGCCGACGCGATCGAGCGCGGACAGCTCAGCCCGGCCGAGGCCGTCACCCGTGACTGCGTGGCGGAGGCGGCCGCGCAGGAACTGGCGGGCATCGACATCGCGCGTGAGGAGCACACGGTCACCGCCATGCATTACGCGGGGCCGGCGGTCTTCCTCGCGGTGGCGGCCCGCACGGTCCTGGTCGACGCGGCGGCGGCGGAAGCCTACCTGACCCGGCTGCGGCGCAGCGGGGCCTGGTTCGACCAGATCGGCGAGCGCCTGCGGGACGGGGCGGCCCGTGGCCGGCTCCCGGTCGCCCCGCTGGCCGCCCACGCCATCGGCTGGGCCGAGCGGGTCCTCGCCGACCCGGGCGCCAGCCCGGTGCTCTCCCCCCGTCCGCCGCAAGGCTGGTCTCGCGCGGCGGCGTGGGAAGCCGAACGCCAGGCGGCCGCGGCCGAGGTGGTGCATCCGGCGCTGGCCCGGTGGGTGGCCATCGTGCGGGACCTGCTCCCGCGGGCGCGGACGCCAGACCATGCCGGGCTCGTCTGGCTGCCCGGCGGCGAGGCGGACTACGCCCGGGCCATCCGGATCTACACGACCCTGCCGCTGTCCGCGCGGGACCTGCACCAGACCGGCCTCGATCATGTGGCGGTGCTCGAGGCCCGGGCCGTGAAGCTGGGCGCGGGCCTGGGACTGTCCGGACGGGATGAGGTATTCGCCGCGCTGCGGGACTCGGCCGGGAAGATCCCGCCGGAAGAGGCGGTCCAGCGGGCGCTGTCGGCCGTGCGGCGGGCCGAAGAGCGGGCGGGCGAGTTCTTCCCCGACCCCCTCCCCCCGCCGTGCGAGGTGACGCCCATGCCGGAGGTCGTGGCGGCGGGCGGCGCGGCACCGCACTACACGCCGCCTCGGCTGGACGGGGGACGGCCCGGGACGTTCTGGTTCAATACCCTGCGGCCCACCGCGGGCACCGGCTGGGACATCAACGTCGTCGCCTTCCACGAAGCGGTGCCCGGGCATCACCTGCAACTGTCCCGTCTCCAGCTGCTCACCGGCCTGCCCGTGCTGCAGCGACAGCGCAGCCTGCCCGTGTTCTCGGAAGGGTGGGGGCTGTACGCCGAGCAGCTCGCCGAGGAGGCGGGCCTGTACGACGACGACCGCGGCCTGCTCGGGGCGGTCAGCACGTCCCTGATGCGGGCCGTCCGGCTCGTCGTGGACACCGGCATCCACGCGTTCGGCTGGAGCCGGGAGCGAGCCCTGGAGTACGCGGTCGAGCACGTGCCCATGCCGCGGGAGTTCCTCGCGGCCGAGGTCGACCGGTACATCGTGATGCCCGGGCAGGCGCTGGCCTACCTCACCGGCAAGCTGGAGATCACGCGCATCCGGGACGAGGCGCGCCGGCGCCTGGGCGCCCGGTTCTCGCTGCCCGCTTTCCACGCGGCCGTCCTTGATCACGGTTCCCTCCCGATGCCGACCCTGGACCGCAGCATCGCGGCCTGGCTGGACCGGGTGTTACAGGCGCTCTCGCATGCGCGTCGCCGTGCTGTCCGATATCCACGGGAACCTGCCCGCGCTCGATGCCGTGCTGCGCGACGTGGACAAGGCGGGCGCCGATCTTATCGTGGTCAACGGCGACATCGCCGACGGGCCGATGCCGGACCGGACCGTCGAGCGGCTGGCCGCGCTCGGCGACCGGGCGGTCTGGATCCAGGGCAACAGCGACCGGTGGCTCGTCGACGCCTTCGACGGCGACCTGCTCGTCCCGGGGCTGGCGACCAGCCCGTCGGAAGAATGGTTCGAGTGGTGCGCGGGACGGCTGGGGCGCTCGCACCGTGACCTGCTGGCCGATCTGCCCTTCTCGGTCACGCTTGACGTGGACGGTCTCGGGCCGGTGGCGTTCTGCCACGCGACGGCTCGTGACGACAACGAGTACATCCTGGTCGACAGCCCGATCGGACATTTCCGCGCCGCGTTCGGCGATGTGGCCGCGCGGACGGTGGTCGTGGGGCACACGCACATGCCGTTCGACCGCCTCGCCGACGGGCGCCGGGTGGTGAACGCCGGGTCGGCCGGCCTGCAGTACGGCCACGCCGGCGCGAGCTGGGCCCTGCTTGGCCCGGCCGTGGGACTCCGCCGTACCCTGTACGACGCGGACGCCGCCGCGAAGCTCATGCGGGCTTACGCGGGCAGCCTGCCCGGGATCGAATCGTTCATCGCGAACGTGCGCTCCCCGGTGGGCGACGCGCGGGCCCTGGACGCGTTCACCCAGACAATCCGCCAGCAAACCCGCGACCGCTAACCGGTTAGCGCCCCCTCCCCTCCCCTCCCCTTCCCCCTCCCCTCCCCTCTCCTCCTCTCCTCCCCCGTCCCCTCCTCTCCCGTCCGGCCCGGCGCGGAGCGTCTTTTCATGGCAGATGACCACTTTTATGTCCGATATGCCCGAATTATGCAACCGTCTCGTATGAAGAGTCTGAGATGTCTGAAGTTAAACTTCCGGCAAAACGGATTAATCAGGCCGACTGAGAGCGGCCGTCCAGCCACAGTGTCCAGCGCTGGACGTTCGCGAGCCGGAATATCTCGTGCACCGTCCACGGATCGGCGTCGAATATCCTCCGCAGGGCGTCCTCGTCGGCGGCCTCGACGGCCAGCAGGGCGATGACCTCGTCGTCCTCGCTGCTGATGGGGCCGCCGATGATGATGACGCCCTGCTCGACCAGGCTGTCGGCGAAGACGGCGTGCTCCGCGAAGAAGGGCTGGTCGCGAACGTCGCGGGCGCGGTCCCAGTTCGCGCCCTTGGCCGTGGTGACCGCGAATACCGGCATGGCTGCTCCTCTCGGACCTGTGACGTGTGCGAGTCTTGTCTCGTGGACACCGACCTGGCAACGCGGCTGCGCGCGATCTGCCTGCCGCTGCCCGAGGTTACCGAGCGGCCAAGCCACGGCGCGCCGACCTTCTTCGTCCGCGACAAGAAATCCTTCGTGACGCTGTGGGCGTCCGGGCACCACGATGATGACTTCCCGCACCTGTGGTGCGCTGGCCTGCCCGGCGCGCAGGGCGAACTCGTGGCGTCGGCGCCCGGCCGGTTCTTCCGGCCGCCCTACGTCGACGGGCGGGGCTGGATCGGGGTCCGGCTCGACGGCGAGGTCGACTGGGCCGAGATCGCCGAGCTGTGCCAGGACGCGTACCGCGCCGTCGCGCCCGCCCGCCTCGTCGCCCTGCTCGGCGCGGGCTAGGCTCCCGGACTTGACTCGAGGAGCGCGACATGCTGTTCCGCCAGCGTCATGCGGGGTTGTAGCGCCCCCGGTGCACGGCGACCTTGGCGAACCGGGCGTCCCCGACGAGCCGGATCACCGGCCCGTCGGCGTCACCGGAATCCTGGCGCCCGTAGACGGCGCGCTTGGCGAACAGCGCTCCGCCCTCGTCGACGATGTGCGCGCTGGCCGGGACGACGATGATCAGCTTGCCGCAGAAGGCGTTGACCTCAAGCGTGATCTCGCGCCCCGGCAGCACGGCGTCGGTGAGGTTGACGATCAGGGCGCCGAAGCGCGCGGTCAGGCGGGTACGCCGCCCGGCCACCCAGCGGCCGGAGCGGATCACCTTGCTGAAGCGGGCGGCGACCTCGGCACGCTCGGCCATGTCCACGCTGGCGGTCGCGGCGTCCTCGGCGGGCAGATCACGGGTGAGCGAGACGAGGTCGCCAAGGGTCTTGGCCGCGTAGGCGGCGTCGAGCCGCTCGGCGTATTCGGCACTGGTCAGCCGGCCGGTGGCCATCGCGCCGCCGAGCACGGCCGCGGCGCGGTCCCGGTCGGCGTCCGAGGCGCGCAGCTCCAGCCGTGCCTCATGGTCGCTCAGCCGGCTCTCGGGAAGGAGCGGGCGGGTATCGGACATGGTCCTCATCGTAGCGGCCAGGCACCGATAACGCGATATATCTCGTCGATTCATCAGGTCGGCGCCACCTGGAATGGGCGGATGGCCATGTTCAGGCCCCGGTTCCGTCGCACGGCCATCCGCGCTCGACGGCAGCTGGCTCGCTATCCCCCGCTCTCGCCGCCGCCCGCCTCTACTTGCGGACTCCCCCGCCATTGACCACAAGTCGCGTGGCGATGGACTCTCCCAGAGGAAACTGTCGCCGCAATTTGCATTTTCAAGTATAAGACTGACCAGCGCTTTCGCAGATGGTGAGAACACCCTGAACTTTCTGGCCGGAAACCCTGAGACGGCCCCTACACCCCGAGCAGCCGCTTCAGCTCGGCCAGGTTGCGGATCCCGAGCTTGCGGTAGGCGCTCGTCCGGTGGCTCTCGACGGTCTTGATGTCGATGCTCAGCTCGCGGGCGATCCGCGTGCTCGTCAGCCCCTTCCCGGCCAGCACGCAGATCTGCCGCTCGCGGGCGGTCAGCACTGCCAGGACCTCGTCGAGCCGCATGTCCCATTCCGCGGCGTACGCTTCCGCCAGGCGGATGTAGGCGACGGCGCCGATCGCGGCGAACTCCTGATACGCGGCGCGCAGCGCGTCTTCCGCGGCCGTGCGGTGCCCGCGAAGCCACAGCGCCCGCGCGGCGGTCAAGTCGATGCGCGCGACCTCCATGGGCAGGCCGAGTTCGAGCGCGATGACGCGGCCCCGCTCGCAGTCGCGCGCCGCCTGGGCGTAGTCGCCGCGCCCCGCCGCGATCTCGGCGGCCACCCGGGCGGCGGCCATCCGCGCGGACTTGCGCCCGCTTGCGGCCGGGCCGTCCAGGAAGCGCTGCAGCGCCTTCGCCGCCTCGTCGCAGCGCCCGAGCCGGGCCAGCGCGTCGGCCCGGACAGGGCCGAACAAGTGAGTGCCCGGTTCCCGGGAGTCGTAGGCCGCCTCGATCACGTCGGCCGCGTTCAGCAGTTCGGCGGCGTCGCCGCGGGCCTGGGCGATCGCGGCCCTGGCGCCGGCGGCGTACGCGAGGAAGGCGGGGGCGCCGATCAGCTGGGCCATCGCCTCGGACTGCGCGGCGTGGTAGCTCGCCTCGTCCCATTCCGCCCGCGCGGCACGCGGGTAGACGGCCAGGGCGTGCAGGATGGGGTAGTCCCAGTAGCGGTCGTTGTCGGTGGCGTTGTCCACCGCCAGCCCCGCGAAGTGGGCCGCCTCGCCCAGCAGGCCCCGGCGGTACTCGACCTCGCCGAGGTAGCCGACCGCCTGGCTAGTGCGCAGCGCCTCGCCCCGCGCGCACCGGCCGAACACCGCGTGCAGGTCCCGCGCGGCACCCTCCAGGTCATCGGTCCAGAGCCGGATGATGCCGCGTACCGCCAGGCCGTCTACCCCCGACGCCGAACCGGGCTCGCCCGCGTCCGCGAGCAGGGAAAGCGCTTGTGCGCCGTCGCCGGCCAGCGTCAGCCCGAGCGTCTGCGCCACCCAGGCGTTGGCCCGCACGACGGGGTCGTGCGAGCCCGCCGCCACCGCCGCCGCACCGTACGTGATCATCTGCGGATAGGACAGGAGGACAACGCTCAGGACCGCCAGCTGCCCCGCGATCCGGGCCCGCAAGTCCGCGGGCGCGCCTTCCGGCGCCGGCTCGCCGCGGTCGAGCGCGTCCAGCGCGCCGCGCATCAGGGCCGTCGCCCGCTCCGGCTCGCCGACCAGCATGAGCAGGTAGCCGAGGACGTAGTCGCGCCAGGGGTTGGCGGGTGACTCCGCGAGCTCCCCCCGGTACTCGCTGACCGCGCTCTGCTTGCCGACGACGAGCAGCGCCTCCACCGCCCGCAGCAGGAGCCCGGTCCGTTCCGGCCCGCGCTGCGTGCAGTCCATCGCACGCTGGAGGTAGTACGCGGCCCCGGTGAGGTCATGCACGCGCATCCGGTCGTCGGCAGCGCGCCGCAGGTCGCCGGCGAGGACGTCGTCCACACCGTCGATCGCGGCGATCCTGTGCCGCAGCGCCCCGGGTCCGCCGAGCCGGGCGCAGCGCCGGTGCCATCCCACCCGCACGCGCTCGGACAGCGCCCAGTAGATGGCCTCGCCGGTGACCCGCCGCGGGAACCTCAGCTCGCGCCTGCCGGATCCGGGCACCATCTCCAGCAGCGCGTTGTCGATCGCCTCGCTGATGTACGGCCACGGCTCCGGGACGCCGGACACGTCACGCAGTGTCGCCACGCTGAACCGCTGCCCGAGAACGGCGGCGGCCGACAGCAGCTGCCTGGTCTGCTGGCCGCACGCGGCGAACCGCTCGGTGATGCCCGCGGCGCGGTTAGCTGGTACCGGCAGCGGGGATTCCCCGATCACGATCGGGTTCGACGACAGCAGCGGGAACAGGTCGAGCAGGTAATCCGGGTTACCGCCGGTCGCCTGGTACAGGCGCGCCGCGTCACCTAGTGAAAGCCCGTGCCGGCCGCTGGCGACCGCCAGCCGCAGGATGCCCTCGGGCGGCAGCCCTTCGAGCGACAGCAGCATGGCGTGCTCGCCCTCGAGCATGTGCCGCCAGGCCCTGGCGAGCGCGGGACCCGCCGAGGCGGGAAACGGCGACCGGTTGCCCGCTTGGTAAGCCGCCACGAGCAGCACCGAATGGGACTTCAGGTGCCGCCCGGCGTCCATGAGAACGGCCAGCGACTGCTCGTCCGCCCACTGCGCGTCATCGACGAATATGACGAGGCTCCCGGCGGAACGGAGGTACTCCGTGAGCGTTTCGCTGACCGCGGTGGGCAGGGCCTGCGGGTTCGGCACCATGGCCCGGTCGGCCGCGCTCGCGCCCGGCAGCTGAGCGAATATTTCCTCCAGGAGCCGCCACGGGATCGGCGGATCGCTGTCGGCGGCCTGCACCCGGATGACCGGCCGCCCGGCGCCGGCCGTCGCGGCGGCCTCGGCGACCTCACCGAAGAATGCCTCCGCGAGCGCGCTCTTGCCGATGCCCGGCTCGCCTTCGATGGCCACTACGCGGCCGCTGCCGCCGCGCGCTGATTCCCAGGCGTCTCTCAGGACACCGAGCTCACGCTCGCGCGCTACGAAAATTCTCTCGGCCGGCCCGCTATCCGAACCAATTGCCATAACGCTCCCCAGGCGATCGTCGAGGCTAGCGGGCGACGTCGATATCTTATTGGTTACGCCTTCATTCCGGCAGATATCAAGAGGCGCTTTCGCCGCGCCGCCGATACTACAAGTCGTATTGCGAGGCCTGGAGCGTGTACAGCTCGGCGTACTGGCCGCCGAGCGCCATCAGCTCGCCGTGCGTACCCTCCTCGACGACCGATCCGCGCGCCAGCACATAGATCCGGTCGGCGTGCCGGACGCTCGCGAGCCGGTGTGTGATGATCAGCACCGTACGGTCCAGGGCGAGCGTCCTGATGGAGGAGAACAGGGCGTACTCGGCCCGCGCGTCCAGCGCCGCGGTCGGCTCGTCCATGATCAGCAGCGGTGCCATCCGGTAGAACCCGCGCGCGGCGGCGATCCGCTGCCACTGCCCGCCGGAGAGTTCGGCGCCGTCCTTGAACTGGCGGGCGAGCAGCGTGTCATAGCCTTTCGCCAGGTCGGAAATCACCGTCTCCGCGCCCGACGCCCCGGCCGCCGAGGCCAGCAGTCCCTCGTCCAGCGACCGCCCCATCGTGATGTTGTGCCGGACGGTCAGCGGCCAGTGGCCGTGGTCTTGGGCGATCACCGCGATCCGCTCGCGCAGCGGCTCGCCGTCCACGTCGGCGATGTTCACCGAATCCCAGCGGACCGAGCCGCCGGCGGGCCGGTAGAGCCCGGCGAGGACCTTGGCCAGCGTGGTCTTGCCTGACCCGTTCTCCCCCACCAGCGCGACCACCTCGCCGCGCCGGATCTCGACGCTGACGTCACGCAGCGCGGCCTGCGCCGCCCCTGGATAGCTGAACGTGACGCCCGAGGCGACGATCCGCTCGAATCCGGCCGGCGCCGGCGCTACGCCCGGCGGCGGCAGCCGGCTCAGCGCGTCGTCGCAGAACGCCAGGTAGTCGCTGAAGTACAGCCCCTCCTCGTAGCACTGGTTGACCGCGTACATGAGCTGCTGGAGCTCCGCCTGCGCCGACCTGATGGCCAGCACGGCGGTGCCCGCGACCGACAGCGGCATCGCGCCGACCGCGAGCAGCGCGCCGAGCGCCGTGTAGACGCCCGCGGTGGCGATCCCGCCCATGACGCTGGCGAGGACCCGGGTCATCGTCTGGCGGCGGGCGGCGGCCAGTTCCGCGTCCCGGGCGTACGCGGCGAGCCGTGCGACGCGGCCGAGCAGGAACGACCGCATGGTGAACGAGCGAAGTTCGGCGGCCGTCCGCCGCTCGGCGATCAGGTCGGTCAGGATCTCCTTCCTGCGGTAGCTGTCGATGAGCGCGAACCGGGTCACGTACCTGATCCGCGCCGACCGGACCGCCGCCCAGGCTCCCGGCAGCTGCGCGAGCAGCAGCACGGCGAGCAGGATCGGCTGCAGCACGCCGACCACCGTCGCCGCCGCCGCGATTCCCGCGAACGCGGTCAGGCAGTCGATCACGTTGTTCACGACCCGGGATGCCGCCCACAGGCCGCGGTCTCGCGCCCGCTGCATCCGGTCGTGGAAGTCGGGGTCGTCGAAGGCGGCCAGCTCGACCTGCGAGGTCAGGTCGAACAGCCGCACCTCGACAGCCTGGTCCACCTGCGGCTCCAGGCGGCTCTGCGCCCAGCCCGCCGCGGCCGAGACGCCGGAGCGCGCTGCCGTCGCCAGCGCGACCAGGACGAGCGAGGGCAGCGCCGCGCGCACCCGCTGCGGCGTCGGCCCGGCAGCGAACAGCGCCTCCAGCACTCCGGTGGTCGCGAACAGGGCGAATCCACCGAATGCCCCGGCGACGATGTTGAGCGTGATCGTCGCGGAGATGTCGACCCGGCTGGCCGACCACCCCAGCCGCACTGCCTGCCCCACCAGCCCCGGAAACCGCCGCGCCACGTCACGGAACCCGACCGAGGCCATCCGCGCGTCATACGCTTCCCAGTAGCTGGCGGTGAGCTCCGCGGTGATCTCGTCGTCCGGCGCCGCGCGCTCCGCCCCGGTACGGCGCAGCCGGCCGAGCAACGGCACCGTCCCCATGCCACCAGTATGTGTTCCCCCGTCACAGGTGGCTATCGATTTTTATCCCGAACGGAAGCGGCTGGCTCTCCCGCGCCACCCCGGCTCCCCGCTCCCTTTTCACCCCCACCCCGGCTCCCCGCCCCCCTCGTCCCCAGTGGGTCGATCGCGCGATCGACCCGTTCTAGTGTGGTCGATCGCGCAATCGGCCTCCTGGTCTCGGCGCAGCTGCCGACCTCACGCCATGCCGGGGTGGGCGCCCTGGTGGGTGGTGTGCTCGGCGTCCGGGGCGCCGCCCATCATGCGCAGCATGGTCAGGCCGCCGGTGCGCACGAAACGGACGAGCAGCACAGCGGCCAGCAGCCCGAAGACGATGTTCAGCCACGTGGTGTAGTCCCACGAGACCCCCTGGTCGGGGATCCGCGCGGTGTCGCGGCTCGGGATCAGGCCGAGGCCGCCGAAGACGAGCTCGATGACGTACCCCGCCGTCACCATCGCCGTGTAGAACGTGGCGAGCAGGAACGCGGCCATGCGCGCCCCGTAGTACTTGCGGTAGATGTTGAGGATCGGCGCGATGATCAGGTCGGCGAAGATGAAGGCGGCCACGCCGCCGAAGCTGATCCCGCCCTTCCACAGCACGACGGCCAGCGGCACGTTGCCGATCGAGCAGACGAACGAGATCACGGCGACGACAGGGCCGATGAGCGGGCCCCAGATCTTGGCGGCGAGCGGGTGCCCGGTGAAGAAGAACGCCTGCCAGAACGAGTCGGGGACCCAGGCGGCGATGGCGCCCGCGACCAGCAGCCCGATGACCAGGTCCCGGATGATCGCCGCCCACTCCATCACGAACACGTGGCTCACCGAGGTGAAGCCCCGGCTCGACAGCAGGCGCCGGGCGAAGGATCCCGAGCCGCCGACGGACATGTCCATCGCGGCGTGCCCTTCCATCGAGCCGGCGAGCCCGCGGTCGGCCTGCTCGCGGGCCCCGCGCAGCAGCCGCTCGCGGAGGAACAGGCGGAACAGGACGGCCAGGACCACGATCATGACGGGACCGCCGACGAACTCGGCCACGGTGAACTGCCAGCCCATGAGCAGCGCCAGGATCACGCCGAGTTCGATGACCAGGTTGGTCGAGGCGATCTCGAACGCCATCGCCGCCGTGAAGCTGGCGCCCTTGCGGAACAGCGAGCGGGCCAGCGCGACCGCAGCGTAGGAGCAGGACGAGGACGCCGCGCCCAGGCCCGCGGCCACCGCGAGCGTCCTAGGCCGGTCGTCGCCCAGCAGCCGGACGATCGTCGACTTGCGCACCACGGCCTGCACGACGGCCGATAGCGCGAACCCGAGGATCAGCGCCCAGGCAATCTGCCAGGTCATCGACCCCGTAATGGACAGCGCGTGGATGATCGCGTGCATGGAGTCCATCTTATACCCCCCCAGGGTATAACGTGCGGGACGTGCCGCCGATCAGCCGGGAGAGTCAAGGCCGAGGCGGCGCCGCTCGATCGCCAGGCAGCGGTCCTCGACGTACAGCAGCCCCGCGGATTCGGCGATCTCGCGTCCTTCCGCTCATCCGGTCCGCTCCTTCGACGAAGGCGTCCCCGGATCGGTACTGTCCATTCCCAGCCGGCGCTCCAGCCGGCGCCGCAGCTCCCGTCCGGCCGCCAGCCCGGCCCGCAGCGCCTCGATCTCCGCGGCCCTGGCCGCCACCACGGACCTCGGCCCGGCATTCGCAGCGCGAAGCCCTGCGGCACCATCCGGCACGGGGTCACCGGGCACGCGCTGCAGGCTCCCGCACCCGCCGCCACCGGGCAAATAGGCAAACGCAGAAACCAGCCCGCGGCAGGCCGGTCTAGGCTGTCAGATGATACGCTGGCGCGCCCGAGGGCCGGGAGGGCCTGGGATGACACCGAATGTGCATATCTCGCTCATGCTCGCGGTCCAGGACGCGCCTGCCGCTGTTGACTGGTACAAGCGTGCCCTTGGCGCGACGGAACTGTGGAACCTTGGCGGCGTCGCCGGGCTGAGCATCGCCGGTGCCCCGGTTTTCGTGGGCGAACCCGAGAACAACGGCTGGGATGCCCCGACCACAGCCGGCACCAGGACCGTGCGAGTCGAGGTCTTCACCGACGACCCGGACGGATTCATCGAACGTGCCGTGGCAGCCGGCGCGGACGGCAGCATCGACGAGATCCGCGACCATCAGGCGCCATGGGGCATTCACCGGCAAGGAGGCTTCATCGACCCGTTCGGCCACCTGTGGCTTGTCGGGGACAAGTCTCCCCTGCAACGGTTTCCTGGCTAGCTGACCGCTGCCAGCGCGCGGCCGGCCGGGTCTCGGCCGATTCGCCGGCCGGCGGTGCATGGGATCTGATCCACCTCACTCGAAACGAGCCGCACCCAACAGGTCAGGCAATTATCGGCGCCGACATCAAGCCGAACCCCGTGAATGGACACGAGGCGGTGCGTTCAATTACGCAACCTGGCGGGGTATCCATTGCCCGGCTGCAAGCGCGTCCCTCCGTGTCCCGCGCGCCACACCTAAGCGAAACCCAGCCCAGTGATAAGAGTCAGGTCGGCTGGCTGTGCCGGGCCCGCTCCGGCCGGTAATCGCGGCGCTCCGCGAGCTGGTTGCGGCTCTCGGGCGAAGGCCACCGACCGTTCGGGATAAATGAGGGCATGTGCCAGCGGAGACCTGTCAGTCCGACATGATCGGCGCCCGCCTGCGTCAGTGACGGCGGTAGGGGAGTGCTGGCGGGCCATCCTGAGCGTACGCTGAGGGAGCTGCCTCACTACCGACTTAGGAGCCAGCTATGGGGAAGATCGCTCAGTTTTTCGCGCCGTTCCGCCAGCGGGGGAAGGTCACGCTCATCCACGACCGCGGCTCGGGAACCGAGCAGCAGGAAGAGATCGAGCGGGAAGCGGAGGCGGAGGTCGCGTGGGTCGAGGAGGACGACAAGTACTTCGGCGCCGACTCCCCCGCCGACCAGGACGAGCTCTTATGGTCCCTTGACCAGCGCGGCGATGAACTTGCCGGTCACAGCGCCGACGCCCGTGACCTCGTCGTAGCCCAGCGCCTCGCTGAGACTGCTGTCCGGGCCCAGGGTGACCAGGCAGGCCGGGTTGGGCCGCACCTGGTCGTTGTAGCAGTCGGGCGCGAGGCTGAGCGCGGGCGACGCGGACGGCGCGATGCCGCGGATCCCCGCCGTGCCGCGCAGGCGGTAGAGAAGCGGGTTGACGAAGCCGGTGGCGTGGCCGGCGGCTTGCCTGGCGTCGGCCTCCAGGCCGGCCACGATCGGCGACGAGCCGCTGGTCCCGTCACGCCAGCGCCCGCCGGGCCGTCGTCGGTGTCGTACTGCGTCCAGGTCGGAACCGGATCAGGCAGCCCTGCCCGCGCTTTGCCCGGCGCCGCCAGCGCGCCGGAAGCGGGCCAGGCCGCCGCGCCGCCCAGGCCGGCAAGCAGCGCCGCGGCCGCGAGGCACGCCCGCCCCAGCCCGGTCGTCCGCGGCGCTGTCCTGCATGTCCTGCTCATCAGACTCCCGTCTTCAGAGGCACCACCGTCTCTGTAGACGACGACGCGCCCGATTGCGTTGCCATCAGCGGGGCTGGTGTCGGGGCCATCGCTTCCGCTGGGCTTGTGAGCTGGGTGATCGTATAGTGACTGCATGTCGGCCGCGCTGCCAGCCTTGGATACACCCGTGGTCTCGGTCGCCGAGGCGATTGCCCGCATGGAGGCGATCGAGGCGGCGCTTCCGGCGGCGGACGGGCTCGCGTGCTTCAACCGCATGTACCTGGACGTCACCAGGCAGGTGGACAGCGAGCTCAGTCAGGGCTTCTTCGCTGACCCCGCGTTCATGACGCAGCTGGATGTCACGTTCGCGAACCTGTACTTCGCGGCGGCCGACGCCGCGGCGGACCCGGCGGCCGTGCCGCTGGCCTGGCGTCCGCTCGCACAGCGGCGCGCCATGCCGGGAATCGAGCCTATCCAGTTCGCGCTGGCCGGAATGAACGCCCATATCAATCACGACTTGCCGCTGGCGATGGTCAGCACCTGCGCGACCCTGGGCACCGCGCCCGAGGACAACTCGCATTTCGCCGACTACCAGAAGGTCGACCGGCTGCTGGACGCCGCCGAGCAGTCGATCAGGCAGTCCTTCGAGTCAGCTCCCGAACTCGCCGTTGACCGGCATCTGAGCGCGGTGTGCGATCTGATCGCCGACTGGACGATCACCAGTGCCCGCGACATGGCCTGGGACAACTGCCTGCTGCTCTGGCAGATACGCGGTGATCCGGTCGCGCGCGATCTGTTCACCGGCAGCCTGGCGGCGTCGACGGCGCTGGCCAGCCGGATGCTGCTAGTGGCGGTCTGAGGAGGACGCCTAGCCGTGTACCGGCGGGCGCCGGTCGCGCCACGGCGCGGCTTGCTCGAGCTGGCTGGCGACACGGATGAGGATGTCCTCCCGCCCGTACCCGGCGGCCAGCTGCACGCCGACCGGCAGGCCGGACGGTGTCCAGTGCAGGGGCAGGCTGATGGCCGGCTGCCCGGTCATGTTGAACTGCGCGGTGTAGGGGATGAAGCTGGCGACCCGCGTCCCCTCCTCCTCCGGCCCGGCGGCGGTGAACCAGCCCAGCTCAGGCGGGGGCGCGCCGAGGGTGGGCGTCAGGAGCAGGTCGTAGTCATTCCACCAGTCCGCCATGCGGCGCGCCCACATCCCGAACCACGCCCGGGCCTCCAGGTAGGCGACCGCGCTGAGTTCCCGGCCGGCCCGCCGGTAGGCGGCGTTGCGCGGTTCGATCTCGTCCTCGCCGATCGGGCGGCCGAGCACCATCTCGAAGGCCCGGAACATCGCTTCGGCGTCGGCGGCGATGATCGTGGTGAACTGCCGGAAGAACTCTTCCTCGTACATGGCCGCGGGCCCGGACTGCTCGACGTGGTGGCCGAGCGACTCCAGCAGGCGCGCCGCGCCGGCCACCGCGGCGCGGCACTGCGGATCATCGAGGAAATCCGCCAGGCCGGGCCGGTCGATGACCCCGATCCGCAGCCGTCCGGGGTCGGCGCCGACCTCCCGCGCCAGCGGGCGCGGCAGCGGCGGCGGATAGTACGGCTCGCCCGGCATGCGCTTGCTGATCACGTCGAGCACGCCGGCCGCGTCACGGACCGTCCGCGCCACCGCCCCGTCGATCACGCCGCCTGCCCAGGTCTCCCCGATCAGCGGTCCCTGGCTGACCCGTCCGCGGGTCGGCTTGAGCCCGACCAGCCCGCACTCGCTGGCCGGAATGCGGATGGAGCCGCCGCCGTCGTTGGCGTGCGCCACCGCCACCATGCCCGCCGCCACCGCGGCGGCTGACCCGCCGGACGAACCGCCGGTGGAATGGCCGGGATCCCACGGATTGCGCGCCGGGGGGAAGCTCCGCGCCTCGGTGGTCACCGTGGTGCCGAGCTCAGGCACGTTGGTGCGGCCCAGCGGGACGAACCCGGCCGCCCGGAACTGCTCGGCCAGGTAGGACGTGACCGGCCAGGCCAGGTCGCGCAGCGGCCCGAGGCCGAACGCCGTGGGCTCGCCCTCGACCATGCAGCCCAGATCCTTGAACAGGATCGGCACGCCGCGGAACGGCCCATCGGGCAGGTCGCCGTCGGCCTCTGCCAGTGCCGCGTCGAACCGGGTCCGGATCACGGCGTCCAGCTGCGGGTTGACCGCCTCGATCCGGGCGATGGCGGCCTCTGCCAGTTCCCTGGGGGTCACCTCACCGCGACGGACGAGATCTGCCTGCGCGGTGGCATCCAGCCACGTCATCTCAGCCACGCCGCTAACGCTACTCGCGCACACCGTCCAGGCCTAGATGCCACTCAACCAGCCGCGCTCGAGCACTTAGGATCTCAAACCGCCCTTTATGTGTCCGTTTTGTCCTTTTTGTAGGGCGGATTCAGATCCTAAGTCACAGGTCCGTCTCGGAATGTGAGACGGACCTGCCGCGCTTCGGCCGCCGAAGTGCCTGTAGCTAGGTCCCGACCGGGTCATCGCGCGGCTGGACTGGGCGCCGCATCTGTGCACCGCCGGGGGCGTCATGCACGGCGGGGTCCTGATGTCGCGCGCCGACAGCGCCGGAGCGCTCGTGACGTTCCTGGGGCTGCCGGAGGGCGCGACGACGGCGACGATCACGTCGACCAGCCAGCTGTTCCGGCCGGTGACCAGCGGGACCGTGCGCGCGGTAGCCGTACCGCTGCACCGCGGCCGTACCACGGTCACCGCGCAGACCAGCCTCTATGACTCCGGGGACCGCCTCGTCGCCCAGACCACGCAGATCCAGGCTGTCCGGGCCGCCGCGAGCGCGGCGCGGTAGCGTCGGTCTAGTCGAGGCGACGAGGAGGTCCGGTTGCGGTGAGCGGTGTGCTGGGGCCCGGGGAAGGCAGCGCGCGGTACAGCGCCCGCGGCAGTGTCATGTACTTCAAGGCACTGGCCGAACAGGACGACGGAGACCTGTCCCTGATGGAGCGCACGCTCCCGCCGGGGGGCCGGCGGCCGCCGGCGCACCGGCACACCAACTGCTCGGAGGCCTACTTCGTCCTCGACGGCCTGGTGGCGGTGACCGTCGAAGACGAGAAACTGAGGGTCGAGCCGGAGGGGTTCGTGCTGGTGCCGCGGGGAACGGCGCATACGTTCGGCAACGCGGGCGACAGCACGGCGCGGCTGCTGGTGATCCACGCACCCGCGATGGACGCCTATTTCGCGGCCTTGCATGAGCTGTGGAACCGGGCCGAGCCTCCCTCGCCCGAGGAGGAACGGGCCCTCATGGCCCGTTTCGGGATGGAGCGGGCCTGACCCGGTATCAAGTTACGGGTGTCGATTGCGCAATCGACCACACTAGAGCGTGTCGATTGCGCAATCGACACGGGCGCTAAGCCGGGTCGGTGGCGGCGGTGGTCACGCCGTCACCCAGGTACGCGGCGATGACGCGCGGGTCCTGCCGGACCACTTCGGGCGGCCCGTCGGCGATGACCCTGCCGAACTCGAGCACCACCACCCGGTCGCAGATGCCGAGGACCAGGCCCATATCGTGCTCGATGAGCAGCATCGACTGGCCGGCGTCGGCGAGCCGCCGCAGGCAGACGCCGAGTTCCTCGCTCTCGGCGGTGTCCAGGCCGGCCGCGGGCTCGTCCAGGCACAAGACGGCCGGCCTGGCGGCCAGGGCGCGGGCGACGCCGACGAGCTTGCGCTGGCCGGAGGACAGCTGGGTGGGCATCGCCTCGGCCGCCCAGTCCATGCCGACTACCGTGAGGGTCTCGCCGACGGAGTCCGGAGCGGCGCCCGGGGTCTGCGCCCCGCTCTCGTGGCGCGTCGCCACCGTCAGGTTCTCCCGGACGTCGAGGTCGTCGAACAGCTCGGTGCTCTGCCAGGTGCGGGCGAGACCGCGGCGGGCGCGCTCGTACGGCGGCAGCCCGCTCAGCGTGGCGCCCGAGAGCTCCACCTCGCCGGTGTAGTTCACGAAGCCGGTGACGGCGTCGATCAGGGTGGTCTTGCCCGCGCCGTTCGGGCCGATGAGGCCGACGAGCTCGCCCTCGCGCACCTCGAGCGTTACCTCGTTCACCGCGTGCACGCCGCCGAACCTGACCGAAAGCCCGGACACCCGCAGCGCCGCCGCCCGCCCGGACAGGTCAGCGCGCGACAGCTGCGGCGCCAGGCGCTCGCGAACGGCGGCGCCGGCCTCGGGCGCGCGGATGACCGGGCGCTTGTGCGTCCGGCGGTAGAGGTCGCCGGCGACGCCCTCCGGGTTCCGCAGCAAGGTGAAGATCAGCAGCACGCCGCCGACCAGCAGGAACCAGTTTCCGTTCAGCCCGAACCACTTGTCGAGCGCGTACGGGATGAGCGCCTGCGCCGACAGCAGGCCGGCGAACACCGCGCCGGAGATCAGCGTGATGCCGCCCGCGTAGGCGAACGCGATCAGGGACAGGGCGGTCACCGCGTCGAACCGGTCGGCGCTCACCGAGCCGAAGTTGTACGCGTACAGCACCCCGGCGACCCCGGCGATGAGCGCGGCGATGCTGAACGCGTACAGCTTCACCGTCCGCGGATTGATCGCGGCGGCGGCCGCGGCGCGCTCGTTGGACCGCACCGCGAGCATCCGCTGGCCGAGCGTCCCGCGGCGGATGTACCCGACCGCGACGCACAGCAGCACGCAGCAGATCAGCGTCACCCAGCCGAACACCGGGCTTGGCTGGTTGCCGTCGATGCCGCGGAACGGGGCGTTCGGCCCCAGGTCGAGCCCGAACCAGGTCGGCTCGGGCACCGGGGAGCCGGCCAGGCCGCCGCCCCAGGTGCTGTTGACGAACCCGAAGTTCTCGATCGCGACCGCGCCGGCCAGCGTGACGACCGACAGGCTCACGCCGCGGACCCGGACCGCGGAGACAGCGGTGATAATGCCGATCGACACGGCGACCGCGATGCCCGCCAGGGCCGCGACCGGGAACGTGATCCCGAAGTTGACGGCCATGTGCGAGATCGTGAACCCGGCGGCGCCGGCCAGGGCGAGCTGGATCACCGAGATCTGTCCGACGAACCCGACGACCACCACAAGCGACAGCGCCATCAGCGCGCCGATCAGCGTGTTGATCAGCGCCTCGCGGAAGTCGAACGGGAACACGACGAGCAGCACCGCGCCGACGGCCGCGCAGATCAGCGCGGTGCGGACCAGGTGCTGGGGCCGGGGCGCCCCGGGCAGCCGCCGTTCGACGAGCTCGCCGCGGCCGGGGATCCGCGAGCCGCGCCAGAACAGCACGACCACGATGATCAAGAACGCGAGCAGGTCGGTGACGCCGGGCAGCGAGACGCCGCCGGACTGCGGGAACCAGGACTGGGCGGACGCGTAGTCAACCAGCGAGTACATGATGCCGATGCCGATGCCGGCCGCGCAGGCGATGCCGAACGAGGTGAACGAGGCGATAAGCGCGGCGGCGAGCGCCGGGATGATCTGCAGCGGCAGCGTCTCGGGGTCAAGCGAGGTGATCGAGGCGGCCAGGATGCCGAGCCCGCCGGCCACCAGCGACGCGAGCAGGGTGTTGACCAGCGAGATGGTGCTCGGCGACAGCCCGCAGAGCATCGCCGCGGCCTCGTTCTCCGACGCTGCCCGGGTGGCGAGCCCGAACCGCGTCCACTTGTACGCCGCGGCCAGCCCGGCGGCCGCCACGATCACGATGCCGGTGAGGATGAACCCGTCGATGGGGACCACCGAGCCGAACAGGTGCACGGTGTTCTGCGGCAGGATGCTGGCCGCCGACTGCGGGGTCACGCCGAACGCGAGCAGCATGGCCGACTGCGCGATGAGCAGCACGCCGAGCGAGGCGACGAGCTTGGCCAGCGGCGCGGAGTTGCGCAGCGGCCGGTACACGGCGAACTCGGTGAGCGCGCCGACGACGAGGACGAACAGCAGGCCAAGCGGCAGCGCGAGCCCGATGGGCAAGGTGGCGAGCTTGCCGCCGTTCAGCGCCCAGAACGCGTAGCCGCCGAGCATCGCGATGGCGCCGGTCGAAAGGTTGATGATCCCCGACCCCCGGTAGCTGAGGACGACAGCGAGCGCGATGCCCGCGATCAGCGCGCCCGAGCCGAGGCCGAGCAGGATGAACAGCAGGATCTGTTGCACTGGTCATTCCTTGGGTGTCAGGATGCCGGGGATCATCAACGCGGGCGGGATAAGGGTCAGGACGGGGGCTGCAGCCAGCCGGCCACCTTGACGAAGTCGGGGTGGCCACCGACATTGCCCAGGTACTCGAAGAACTGCGTGCGGTCGTTGCAGACGCCGGGCGCGCTCGAGTACTTGCCGCAGGAGAGCGCGGGGGCGCCGAGCGCCTGCGGGCCGGTGAACGCCTTGGCCTTGGCCAGGATGGCCGACGGCGACAGGCTGGCGTAGCCGACCTCGTTCATGATCTTGATGGTCGTCAGCAGCTGCCCGAAGTTGACGATGTTCCACGGGTCCGGGGCGTCGGCCGGGGTGGAGTACTTGCTCGCCACCGCCTCGTAGGCCGGCATGCCCGGGTCGGTCGGGTCGCCGAACAGCGAGCTGGCGATCGAGTACGTCCACTTCGGGTACTCACCGCCGAGGCCGGCCGCCACCTGCCCGTTCAGGCACAGCGGCGCGGAGACGATCTTCTTGACGTCGGTGATGCCCAGCTGCTGCAGGCTCTTGGCCAGGTTCACGCAGCCGGAGGCATCGCTGTACGGGATCACCATGTCGGCGGTCTGCGCGCCCGCCGCGGTGAGCACCGAGGTCAGGTCCGTCTGGCTTTCCGGGTAACCGACGGCCTTGACGGTCACGCCGGCCGCCTGGAGCCCGGCCTTGACCGCCGCGGCGCCCTCGGCGATGCCGGCGTTGTCCGACGGGTAGACGAGCGCCGCGGTCTTGGCGTGCAGCACCTGCGAGGCGTAGGTGCCGAACGGGGCGAGCACGTGGGTGACGTCGCCGAACAGGATCACCGTGTTCTTCTGCACGGCGTCAATCGGGGTCGCCGCCACGCCGTCGATCACCGGCTTGGCGGCGCCGAGCGTGCTGTAAAACGACTGGACGCCGATCGCCACGCCGCCCATGTCGATCACGTCGACGTTCTTGTCGGCGAGGAACTTCTGGGCGCAGACCGTGCCCTCCTCCTCCGCCGAGGCGATGAAGCAGGTGTCGAGGACGATCGGGTGGCCGTCCACGCCGCCGAGTTCGGCGTTGGCGTAGTTGACGGCCATCTGCGCGCCGGCGGTGGCCAGCAGGCCGACGGCTGTCGGGCCGCCCTGCTGGTTGATGAAGCCGATGTAGACCGGCGGCAGCGACTTGTTCGCCGGGCCCGCCTTGCCGCCGACGTACGTCAGGTAGTTCGTCACCGACTGCGCGCCCTGGCCGCCGGTGCCAGGATTGTTCAGCGCGCTTGTGCTGCTCGGGGAGCTGCTCGCCGCTGGCGACGAGGCGCTGCTTGCCGCCGCCGTGCTGCTGGAACTGGAGCTACTGCTGCTGCTGCAGCCCGCCGCGGCCAGGGCCGCGGCCGCAACGGCGGCGACCCCCGCGAATCCAAGGCTCGTATGTCTTCGCACGCTAGTTCCTCCTGCGTATTTCTGTCGTATCTGTCACACTTGTGCTCTTGCGCCCCACAGTTCCCGGGAGGCGATCCGCGCCCCCGCGGCGAGAGCCGCCAGCTTGGCCCACTGGATCTCCGGGTGCACCCGGCGGACGAACGCGCCCTGGGCGAAGCCGCAGTCGGTGCCGCCCATGACCCGGTCCCTGCCGACCACGTTCGCCAGCCTGACCAGGCGCTGCGCGACCAGTTCTGGGTGCTCCACGACGTTGGTGTGGTGCGTCACCACGCCGGGGACGAGGACCTTGCCCTCCGGCAGCGGCACGTCCTGCCAGATCTTCCACTCGTGCTCGTGCCGCGGGTTGGCCTGCTCCATCAGGTAGTACTTCGCGGTCACCCGGAGCACGAGGTCGATGGCGTCGGCCAGCGGCGGGTCGAAGGCGTGCGGCCCGTGCCAGCTGCCGAAGCAGATGTGATATCTGATGCGGTCTTCGGGAAGCCCGCGCAGCGCGTGGTTGAGCGCGTCCACCCGCAGCCGCGCCCACTGGCGGTACTCGTCGTAGGACTGGCCCCTGGACTGCATGGTGTCCGCCTCGTGCATCAGCACCGCGTCATCGACCTGCAGCAGCAGCCCGGCGTTGACGATCCCCTTGTACTCCTCGTGCAGCGCGTCGGCGAGCGCGTAGACGAACTCCTCGTCGGACGCGTAGTACTCGTTGGCCAGCCAGTAGGTCGACGCGGGGGCCACGACCGGCAAGAACGCCTCGGTGATGGGCTTGCCTGCGGCGTTGAGCGCCGCCTTGAAGTTGGCCAGGTCGCGGTCGAGCGCCGCGCGGTCGTAGGTCAGGGGCCCGGTGCACACCCATTCCACCGGTGCGCCCGCCTTCGGCTCGCCCGCCGCGCCGACCGTGTCAGTTTTTTCGGTTTTGTCGGTTTTGCCGGCGGCGACGCTGCTGCTCGCCCTCGTCGCCGCCTCGTCCAGCGCGTCGAGCGCCGCGTACGCGCCGGGGAAGTGCTGCCGGTCCCTGCTCGGCGGCAGGATGCTGGAGAAGTTGCCCTCAATCGGCCTGGACTCCAGGCCGCTCACCCGCTCGTACAGGTAGGTAATCCAGTTCGACTTGCCCATCTCGCCGTCGTCGACGATGTCGACGCCCGTTTCGACCTGCTGGCGGACCACGTTGGTGACGGCTTTCCGCAGCTCCGCCGCGTACGCGTCCATGTCATAGGGCTGGCCGCGGTCCTTGGCTGCCAGGAAGGAGAGCAGTTCCGGCGGCCTGATCAGGCTCCCAGCGTGCGTTACGGGGATTCGCTCCATCGCATTCTCCCGAGGGCTCCCGAGGGGCGGCACGAAATGCTCCCTCAAGGACAAAGCCTGTAACGGCGATCAGTCAACTATCGGATTGACGATCACGGTCACAATAGCGTCAAGTGTAAGGAGGACACATATCCGTGCCCGGCAAGTTGGCGGTCACGCCAATGCGGGGTGCGGCGGAACGGCTACAAGCTAGTCCATGTTGACGTTTGCGCTGGACAACGCTGTCCCGCAGGCAGCCGGTGAAGGTGGGACGGACGATGGCGGGCACCGACGCGGTACTCGAACTCGACGGGCTGAGCGTCGGCTACGACCGGGCGCCGGTCGTGCGCGACCTGACGCTCACCGTGGGCGGCGGCGAGGTCGTCGCGCTGCTCGGCGCGAACGGCGCCGGGAAGACGACCACGCTGCGGGCGATCTCCGGCCTGCTGAAGCCGGCCGCCGGGGCGGTGCGGCTGGCCGGCGCCGACCTGGCGGGGGTCGCGCCCACCGCCCGGGCGCGGCTGGGCATCGCGCACGTGCCGCACGATCGCGGGATCTTCTTCGGGCTGACGGTGGCCGAGCACTTCCGGCTCGACGGGCTGAGCGCCCCGGCGGAGATGGACGCGGCGTTCGACCACTTCCCTGCGCTGCGCAAGCTGCGCGGGCGCAAGGCCGGCCTGCTGTCCGGAGGCGAGCAGCAGATGCTCGCGATCGCCCGCGCGCTCGGCCGCAAGCCGAAGCTGCTGATGCTCGACGAGATGAGCCTGGGCCTGGCCCCGGTCATCGTGGGCCGGCTGCTGCCGGTGGTGCGGGAGTACGCGACCGGGAACGGGACCGGCGTGCTCCTGGTCGAGCAGCACGTGCAGCTGGCGCTGAAGATCGCCGACCGCGGTTACATCCTGTCTCACGGCGAGCTCGCGGCCTGCGGCACCGCGGAGAGCCTGAGCAAGGACAGCGCGCTGCTGGCGGCGAGCTACCTGGGCGGCACCGCCGGCGCCGGCCCGGCTGGCTAGCTCTTGCCTTTCCTGCTGAAGCCCCAGTTCAGTATCTTGACCGCGTCGCTGAACGTCGCGTCCAGGTTGTCCGGCGAGGAGTGCAGCACGACGCCGATCAGCGTCTTCCCGCCGCGCCGCGCCTCGAACAGCAGGCACTCCCCCGCGGCCGCGGTGAACCCGGTCTTGATGCCGAGCGCGCCAGGGTACTTCGCGAGCAGCAGGTTCAGGTTCTTCCAGGCGTGCGCCTGGTGCCCGTGGCCGGCCGCCACGCTGTAGCTCCGCGCCGCCACGATCTCGCGGAACAAACCGAGCTCCATCGCGTCCCGTCCCAGTCTGACCAGGTCACGCGCCGTGGAGTACGTCGTGTACTCCCCTGGGTCGGGCAGGCCGCTGAAGTCGGAGAAATGGGTCCCGCTCAGGCCGAGCCTTTTCGCGGTCGCGTTCATCGTCGCGATGAAGGCGGCTAGGCCGGGCCCGTAGGCATCGGCCAGCGTGTAGGCCGCGTCGCAGCCGGAGGGGAGCATCATCCCGTACAGCAGTTGCAGCGCGGTGAGCTTCTCTCCCGGCTGCAGGCCCGCGGTCGAGGCGTCGTACTTGCGGTCGTAGCCGATGATCCCCTGGGGCACCGTGATGACCCGGTTCAGGTGGCCCGCCTCGATCACCACGTACGCGGTCATGACCTTGGTGATGCTGCCCATCGGCCGCCCGGCGGCCGGATCCCGGGTCCACAGGACCGCGCCGCTGGTCCCGTTCGCCAGCTCCGCCCACGGCGCTGCCACCCCGGCGGGCCCGTTCGCCGCCCGCCCCGTGGCGACGTCCGCAGCCCGCGCTGTCGCGC
Source organism: uncultured Actinomycetota bacterium (assembly GCA_963771985.1). Lineage (GTDB taxonomy): Bacteria > Actinomycetota > Actinomycetes > Streptosporangiales > Streptosporangiaceae > Trebonia. The sequence goes on from CAVYVO010000003.1 coordinate 1,037,049, forward strand.
TTGTTGCTGTTATCAGCCCCGCCGCCAGCAGCGCGACAGCGGCGGTCACGCTGGCAAGCCGCCCCACAATGCGCATCTGCCCCACCTCGCTCACTCCCGAACGAATACACACGCATTCTCTCAGCAGGCCGGTCTCTCCGTTATAAATACGAGAGAATTTTCGTCCGAACGGTCGGTGGCGCCTCTCCCCGGCGCACCGCCAGTCCCCGCGTTTGGATGGCAGGCGCGGGGATAGCGGGTTAGCCTGCTGTGAAACCCGAAAGGGATGCTTATGACTGGTATGGATGGTTCCTGGTGCCCGGGCTGCGGGTACGCCGTGGAGCCGGGGGCGCGCTTCTGCGCCACGTGCGGGCAGCCGGTGGCTGCCGCGGCGGCCGCTTCCCCGGCCGCGCCGCCCACGGTAACCATCCAGTCACCGCCGTCCGGCTTCCCGCCCGCGCAGGCGCCCGGCTTCCCGCCCGCGCCGCCAGCGGGCTATCCGCCCGCGCAGGGGGCGGGCTATCCGCCCGCGCAGGGGGCGGGCTATCCGCCGCCGCCCCCCTCCGACTCGCGGCTGCCGTGGCCGCCCCCGCCGGGCAGTCAGCCGCCCGCGGGTCCGCCGCAGATGTACGGCGCGCCGGTGCCGCCCGATACGCAGCTTGACGTGCAGCGGATGCTCCAGCCGCAGGGGCTCTTCAAGACTCCGCGCCCGGGTGAGCCGCAGCCGTGGCCCGCGTCCGGCCCGGCCAGCAACCTGTTCGCCCCGCCGCTGCCCGGCGGCGGGGCCGGCCCAGACGAGCTGTCCGCCACGCTGCCGCGCGGCATGGAGCAGGTGCCGGGCGGCCCCTACCCGCCGGGCGGCCCCTACCCGCCGGGCGGCCCCTATCCCCCGGGTGCGCCTTTCCAGCCGGCGGGACCCGCGGGGCCGCGAACCCGGCTACGCAGGCCCAGCGGTCCCGTGACGGCCGCAGCCATCGCCGCCGCGCTGATCCTCGTGGTCGCGACGATGGTCCTCCTGAACCGGCACACCGGCGGCTCGAACGCCGACGCGACAGCCACGGCCGGAGCGACGCCGAGCGCCACCGCCTCCGCCAGCGCGACGCCGGAGCGCCAGGCGGCCGTCGCCCTGTCCGCGCTGCTGCCGCAGAGCGGCACCGACCACGCCGACGTGATCAACGCCGTGGATAACGTCCGCGGCTGCGGCAAGGACCTGGCGAAGGACGCACGGACCTTCACCACCGCCGCGGACAACAGGCACGCCCTGCTGTCAAAGCTCGGGAGCCTGCCCGGGCGCTCGGCGCTGCCGGCCGCGATGCTCACCGACCTGTCCGGCGCCTGGCAGGCGTCGGCCCAGGTGGACACGGACCTAGCCCAGTGGGCGTCCACGGCGGCCAGCCGCGGCTGCCACAAGGGCAACGCCAAGGACCCGAACCTGGTGGCGTCCTACGGCCCGGACGGCCAGGCCACCGCCGACAAGCAGGCCTTCGCCCGCCTCTGGAACCCCATCGCGCGGCGCTACGGTCTCACCACTTACCAGCCGGAGCAGCTCTAGCGGCCGTCGGAGCGGGGCGGGCAGCCGCAGCTTTCCCTGATAATGAGCTCGGTCGGCAGCTGTTCGGCCCGGCGCGGCAGGGCCGGGTCGGCGATCCGCTCCAGCAGCAGGGAACAAGCGCGCTCGCCGAGAAGCCGCATGGGCTGACGGACCGTGGTCAGCGCCGGCGTGAGCAGCGCCCCGACATGGATGTCGTCGAAGCCCGCCACGGCGATGTCGGCGGGCACCCGGATCTTCGCCGCCTGCAGCTCCCGCATGGCTCCGATCGCCATCTGATCGTTGCCACACACGATCGCGTCTGGCAGCGTCCGCCCGGGCGCGGCGAGGATCTCACGGACCGCCAGCTGGCCGCTCATCGCGGCGAACCGGCCCTCGAAGAATCCGGTTACGGTCGCCTCCGGATACCCGGCGACCGCCTCTTCGAAGGCGTCGCGCCGGTCCCGGGCGTCGGGGGCCTCCGACGGCCCGGCGATGTAAAACAGCCGCGTCCGGCCGTGCTGCTCGATCAGATGCCGCGTCAGCGCCGTGGTCCCGGTCCGGTTGTCGGCGTCGACGACGTCCGCGTACGGCTCGCCGAGCGACCCGGAGACCAGCGCGATCGGCAGGCGCGCCGCCAGTCGCGCCAGCTCCGCGGAGGTGACGATGCCCTCGGCGATGAGCATTCCGTCGGTCTTCGCCGAGATCTCCTGCAGCCGCCGGTAGGCGCGCGGCCGGTCGGCGGCACGCAGCACGGAGATCAGCACTGACCAGCCGATCTCGTTCAGCACCAGCTCGACACCGCGCAGCACCTCTTCGGTGAAAAGCAGGCCCTCCTGCTCGATGTCGGTGTCGGGTTCACGGCTTTCGATGGTGACGAGCCCGATCACTTCCTTGCGCTGCCGCGCCATGCTCTGGGCCGCCGCGTCGGGAACGTAGCCGAGTTCCTCGATCACCTCGAGTACGCGCTGCCGTGTCGAGGCGCGGACCCGGTCCTGGCCGTGCACCACCCGGGAGACCGTGGCCGTGGAGACTCCGGCGGCGCGAGCGACGTCGTACAGCGTGCTCGCTGGCCGGTTGCTCATACGTCGGATGATAAGGCCGGCCATCGCCCGTCCGCGACGCGCTCATCACTCATGGAGGGTGATGCGCCCGCACCGGCAGGTGCTTGATCGTGGACAGTATGACGGATGGTCAGAACACCCGGGCCGCACTGCGGAAAATGCTGGTGCCGCTGGCCCTAGCCCAGTTCATCTGCAGCTTCGCCGGCTCGAACATGAACGTGATGATCAACGACATCAAGACCGACCTGAACACCAGCGTCCAGGGCGTGCAGGTCTGCATTACGTTGTTCCTCCTGATCATGGCCGCCCTCATGATCCCTGGCGGCAAGCTGACCGACAAGTTCGGCCGCAAGCGGTGCTTCATCATCGGGCTCGTCATCTACGGGACCGGCGCGGTGATCAGCGCCGCCGCGCCCGGCATCGGCGTGCTCGCCGTGGGCTACTCCCTCTTCCTGGGAGTCGGCACCGCCCTGCTGATCCCGCCCGTCTACATCCTCGTAACCATCCTGTTCCGGGACCTGAAGTCCCGTGCGTGGGCCTTCGGGGTGGTCAGCGGCATGGGCGGAATCGGCGCCGCCACCGGGCCGCTGATCGGCGGCGCGATCGCCACGGCGATCAGCTGGCGGGCGGCGTTCGTCTTCCAGGCCATCATCGTCGCGCTCATCGTGCTGCTCGCCCGGGGCCTCACCGACCCGCTGCCCGCGGACCCGCACCGCCCCTTCGACATCGTGGGAGCGATCCTGTCCGCGCTGGGCCTCGTGGTCCTCGTGGGCGGGATCATGGCGGCCGACAGCAACCTCGCGCTGATGGCGATCCTGATCGTCGCCGGGGCGATCATCCTGGCCGGGTTCTTCGTCTGGATCCGCAGGCGCGAGCGGGCCGGCAAGGAGGTCCTGCTGTCGACGGCCCTGTTCCGCAACCGCACCTCGAACCTGGGCATGGTCACCCAGAACGTGCAGTGGGCGATGCTCTTGGGCGGCGCCTTCGTCGTGTCCGCCTACCTGCAGGTGGTCCGGCACTATAACTCCATCCAGACCGGGGTGATCTTCACCGCCGCGACCGTGGGCATCCTGCTGTCCTCGCTCGTCCAGGGCGCCCTGGCTAAGCGTTTCCAGCAGCGGACACTCATCCTGGCCGGCTTCGTGATAGCCATCGCGGGCATGCTCGTCCTGCTCGTCATGGCCAGGGGCAACCCCAGCCCCTGGTACTTCGCCCCCGGGCTGTTCCTGATGGGCACGGGCGTCGGCCTCATGCTCACCCCGTCGGTCAACGTCGTGCAGTCCGCCTTCCCGGAGAACCAGCAGGGAGAGATCTCCGGACTGTCGCGCAGCATCTCCAACCTGGGGTCGTCGATCGGCACCGCGATCGCGGGCACCATCTTGGTGGCCGATCTCGGCGACGGCCACCAGGCGTACGGGATCGCCATCCTCGTCCTCGCGTTCATGGGCCTGCTCGGCCTCGTCGCGGCCGTCTTCCTTCCGCGCGCCCAAGCCCCGGAGGCAGCGGAAGCCCCGAGTCCGCAGGCCGAGATGGCCTAGCGGGATCCGGTACGCCGTCACATCACGAGGACGCCGCGGATGTTCCTGCCGTCGCGGAGGTCCTGGTAGCCCTGGTTGATCTCCTCGAGCGGGTAGGTCCTGGTGACCATTGCGTCGAGGTCGAGGAGGCCGTCGCGGTAGAGGCCGAGCAGGCGGGGAATGTCGGCCCGGGAGTTGACCGAGCCGAAGATGCAGCCGACGACCTGCTTCTCCCACTGGGCCAGGCCGAGCAGACTGAGCCGGGGGCGGGTGTCGCTGACCGGGTGGATGTTCGTCACCACGACGCGGCCGCGTTTGGCGGTCAGCGCGATGACGTCGTCCATCATCTCGCCGCGGCCGACCCCCATGGTCAGCACGACCACGTTGCACATCCGGCCCCAGGTCGCCTCCCGGATCAGCGGCCGGGCCGCGGCCACGTCTGTTGCCGTGTGCGTCGCGCCGAACCGGCGCGCCATGTCCCGCTTGAACGGCACCGGGTCGACCGCGAAGATACGCCGGGCGCCCGCGAGCCGGGCGCCCTGGACGGCCGCCGAGCCGAGGCCGCCCACGCCGATCACCGCCACGTCGTCGCCGACCCGGACGCCTCCGGCGTATACCGCGCTCCCCCAGCCGGTCGCCACGCCGCAGCCGGTCAGGCAGGCGACCTCCGGACGGACGCCCGGGTCGACCGGGATCACCGATGCCTCGTTCACCACGGTGTGCCGGGCGTAGCAGCCCACCATGCAGGTGATCGTGAGGTCCTGGTTCCCGGCGTGGTGCCGGGAGGTGTGATCGAGGATCTGCATGCCGTCGCCGATCGTGGCGGCCAGGTCACAGAGGTTTTGCCGGCCTGACGCGCACGACGGGCAGCGACCGCAGTTCGGTATCGACGAGAACACGATGTAGTCGCCCGGCCGCGTGACAGTCACGCCCGGGCCGGCCGCCTCGACATAGCCGGCTCCTCGTGCCCGCCGACCATCGGCGCGGCGAACGGCACGTCCCCGGTGACGTGGTGTTCCTCGGAATGGCACAGCCCGGCCGCGGCGACCCGGACCAGCACCTCGCCCCGCCGCGGCTCGTCCAGCGTGATGTCCTGGACTTTCCAGTCGGTGCCGCTCTCCCACAGCACGGCGGCCTGCGTGGTGATCATGTGAGCGCGTTCCCCGCGTCGACGGGCAGCGTCACGCCGGTGACGTACCGGGCGGCGTCCGAAGCCAGCCAGACGATCGCGTTCGACACGTCGACCGGGTCGATCCACGGGACCGGCAGCAGGTTCATGGCCTGGAACCCCGTCTTCACATCCTCTCTGCCAGGGTTGTCCAGGTCCGGTCGGAACGACCGGTACAACCGCTCGTTCTGGATCATGGGTGTATCGACCGCCGTCGGGCAGATCGCGTTCACCCGGATGAAGTGCCCGGCCAGCTCGCAGGCGAGCGTCCTGGTCAGTGACAGTACTCCCGCCTTGGCCGCCCTATAGTCGGCGAGGCCCGCGCCGGAGACCAGCGCCGCGCCCGAGCTGGTCAGCGCGATCGAGCCGCCGTTGCCGGCGGCGATCATGTGCGGTATGGCGGCCTTGACCGTGACGAACACGCCTGTCAGCGTCACGTCGATCAGCTCGCGCCACTGGTCGAGGTCGATCTCCCAGGTGGGCAGGGGCTGCGAGATGATCGCCGCGTTGGCGCACACGATGTCCAGCCGACCGCCGAGCTCGGCGACGCCCGCGGCCAGCACCGCCCGCATGGCGTCGAGGTCGCGGACGTCCGCGCGGCGGGCGACGATCCGCCGGTCGAGCGCCTCGACCTCCTTGACCGTCCGCGCGAGGTCCGCCTCGCTGGCGAGGTCGTAGCTCAGCCAGCCCGGGGTCGCGCAGGCGTCGACGGCGATGATGTCGGCGCCTTCTTCGGCCAGCCGCCGGGCGTGCGACCTGCCCTGGCCGCGCGCGGCGCCGGTGACGAACGCGACCTTTCCGTCCAGCAGTCCCATGGCGCTCCTGTTCCGCTAGTCCGCGGGCTCGAAGTACGGGAGCGTGACGCCTTCGGCGACCTGCCGGTAGCACGCCCGTACCGGCATTCCGGCGCGCACCTGTTCCGGCGCGCACCCGATGACGCCGACCACCAGCCGCGGTCCCTCGGCCAGCTCGACGATCGCCACGACGTAGGGCACCTGAGCGGCGAACGCGACGTGGGTGGGGTGCCTGACAACCGTGCAGCTGTACACGGTCCCGGTGCCGGACACTTGCCGCCAGCCGACCTCAGGCGAGCGGCAGTGCGGGCACCGCGGCAACGGCGGGTGCCAGATCCGGTCGCAGGCGGCGCAGTGCTGGACGACCAGGCGCCCGTCCCTGGCGTTCTCCCAGTACGGTCTGGTGAGGTCGGTATACCCGGGGACGATCGCCATCAGGTCACCTCGCATGGCTCATCGGGTCAACGTGCCAGGATTACCGCGCTGCCAGCGGGCGCGCCGACCAGGGCCACCTCGGCGCCCGGGACCTGGCTGCTGGCGGTGCCGCGCAGCTGCCTGACTGCCTCGGTCACGCCGTTCATGCCGTGCAGGTAGCCCTCTGACAGGTGACCGCCGTGGGTGTTGACCGGCAGCGGGCTGTCCGGCCCGGTCCCGGTGTCGGTGACGTACCGCCAGCCCTGGCCTTCGGCCGCGAAGCCGTAGGATTCCAGGCTCCGCACGGTCATGAACGATGTCGCGTCGTACAGCTCGGCCACGTCCACGTCGGCGCGGTGTATCCCCGCCTGGTCGAAGAGGCGGTCCGCCGCAGCCGGCGGAAACAGCTCGAGCAGGTCCTCGGTGTAGATGCCCATCGGCTCGCGGTAGGGGCTGAGCGACTGGGTGGCGGACAGCACGTATACCGGGTCCGGCCGCAGGCTGGCCGCCACCTCGGCGCTCGTCAGCACGACAGCGCAGGCCCCGTCGTTCTCCAGGCACAGGTCGAACAGCCGCAGCGGCGAGCTGATCACGCGGGCCGCGCGGTAGGTCTCCCAGTCCAGCTTCCGGTCGCGCATCATCGCCGCCGGGTTGGCGTTAGCGTAGCCCCGCTGCGTGATGGCCACCGTGCCGAGCGCCCGGGTGAGGTCCTCGTCCGTCAGGCCGTGCACGGCGGCGTAGCGGGCGGCCCACAGCGCGAACAGCTGCCCGGGCGACATGAGCCCGTACGGCCAGTGAAACGAGCGGTTGTCCTCCTCGGGCACCACGATGTCGCCGTCGGGCCGGCTGCCCTGGTCAGCCCGGCCGAACCGGCCGCCGCGGCTCTGGCTGATCGCCCGGTAGCAGACCACGACCGAGGCGAGGCCCGCCGCGATCGCCGCCGCCCCGTGCGCGATCACCGCGCCGAGCGCCTCGCCGCCCAGCGGCGCCTCGGCGAAGAACGACAGCTCCCTGATGCCCAGCGAGCGGACCAGCATGGGCTCGCTGACCTGCTCGAACGGCGGCGCGAAGCGGCACATACCGTCCACGTCGGCGGGCTGGATCCCGGCGTCGTCAAGCGCCGCGGTGACGGCCTCGATCGCCAGCTCCCAGGCGGTGCCCGGCAGCGCCTTGGCGAAGGCGGTCTGGCCGATCCCGGCGACCGCGACCCGTCGCCTGATCACCGGTCGTCCCCCAGCCATTCCCGCAGAACCTCGGCGGTGTGCTCGCCGGGCTGCGGCGGCGGCGTGACCCGGGCGGGCGACCGGGACATCCGGGCCGGCCAGCCGGGGATGGTCACCGGGCCGCGCACGGGGTCGTCAACCGCCACGAAGATCCCTCGATCCCGCAGGTCAGGGTCGGCGAGCACCTCGGTGGTCGTGCGCACCGCGCCGGCCGGGACCCCGGCGGCACCGAGCGCGCGCATCGCCGCCATCTTGTCCAGCGTCGCCGTCCAGGCGCGGACCGCCTCGTCCACCTGGGGCTTGTGCTCGCCGCGGCTGGCCATCGTGGCGAACCGCGGGTCATCCAGCATGTCCTCGCGGCCCATGACCTTCGCCATCCGCTCCCACTGGCGGTCGCTGCCGCAGTGGATGTGCACGTAGTCGCTCGGGCCAAACGGCGGGCACGGGTAGATGTCGGACGGCGCGGTCGTGACGAGGAACGGCGGCCGGTTGCCGAACCGCGGCGTGTCCATGCCGCGCTCGATCGGCCAGCCGTAGTGAATCCGCATGAACGTGGCCACCTGGTCGGCCATGGCCAGCTCGACCCGCTGGCCGAGACCGTCCTTCTCCCGCTGGTACAGCGCCGCCAGGATGGCGGCGGCGAGCACCATCCCGGAGCCGGTGTCGCCCACGTCCGGTCCCGGCTTCATCGGCGGCCCGTCCGGCTCGCCGGTGACGCTCGACCCGCCCGACAGCGCCTGCGCGATCGGGTCGAAGCACGGGTAACCGCCGTAGGGCGAGTCGGCGGCGAAGCCCTTGACCTGCGCGTATATCAGCCGGGGGTTGAGCTCGCTGAGGGTGTCGTAGCCGAGGCCGAGCCGGTCGATGACGCCGGGGCTGAAGTTCTCCACGAACACGTCCGCGCGCCGCGCCAGGTCCTTCGCGCATGCCAGGCCGTCGGCCGACTTGAGGTCGAGCTCGACCGAGCGCTTGCTGGCGTTGTTGAGGTAGAAGGGGATCGCGTCGAAACTGTCCCTGCTCCCCGGCGCGATGACCTTGACGACCTCGGCGCCCAGGAACGCCAGCACCAGCGTCGCGGACGGCCCGGCGACCTGATGGGTGAGGTCGAGCACCCGCACCCCGTCAAGCGCACTCATCCGCGCCGAGCACCTCCGTCCGGACCGCGACCCTGCGATGCCTGGAACGTATATGATTTAACATTTCGCGGCAAGGTCGAATCACATAAGCATCAGTGATACTCACCATCAACCGGGCAAGTAACCCCGCGCGGGCCTGCGGGAGTTCCCTGGAGCGCCGCGAACCTGCTTTCGGAAGATAGTGGATCGAAAGGCACATCCCAGGGTGCATAGCGATCCATTATGATGGCGGGGCGGCCGCCGATGACCGTTTCGTCGGATTTTCTAGCGCATGGCGCTCCAGACGATGGCCGAAAGCTGGTCGATCGTGTCGATGCCGTACTGCTCCGCGGGGTTCCCGGTGGTGAGCACCGCCATCAGGTAATCCCTGCCGTCGCCGTCGACCCAGCCCACGCTGTTGATCTGCCAGTCGGTCCGCGCGGCGTCCAGCGGGAGCCAGCCGTTCTTCAGCGCCACCGTCACCGGGGCGGGAACGCCTCCGGAGACGCCCCAGCGCTGCGCGGGGGTGACGTTCTCCATGAGCGACAGGACGTAGCGCCGCTCGGCTTGTGTCAGCAGCACGCCAGGCTCGATGAGCTCCTTGAGCAGCCTGATCTGGTCGGCCGGGATCGTCGTGGTCAGGCCCCAGCCCGGCCACGGAAAGCCGGCGCACCGCACGCAGGCGGACGGGGTGGTGCCCGTCAGGCCCGCCGCCTCGTTGTACGCGTGGAGCCCCGGCGCTCCCCCGGCGGCGTACCACAGGCTCGTGGCGGCGTCGTTGTCACTGTCTTCGATCATCTGCTGTGCCAGCGACTGGCTGGCCGCCGAGAGGCCGCCGCTCCGCCGCGCGAGCAGGGTTTCCAGGATGTCGAGCTTGACGACACTCGCCGTCGCCTGCGCCGCGCCCTGGCCGAGCCGCCAGGTCTGGCCGGTCCGCACATCGTAGACGGCGGCCAGGATCGTGCCCGTCCGCCGGGAGACCAGCGAGGCGGCCGCGGCGAGCGGATCGGCGTGCCCCGTCGGCGCTGCCGGTCCCGGCCGCGCCGTGCCAGGGCCGCCAGCAGCCGCCGCATTCGCGGACCGCCCTTCGGGGCCGCGGAAAGCGAGGGAGAGGATGAACAACGCCGCGGCCAGGACGACCGCCCCCACCGCCCCCACGATTACCGCGCGCAGCGTGTGTCTCGCGCCCTGGCCCGCTGCCACGGCCCGCCTCTCCGCCACGGTCAGGTCCGCGGCACCCACCGGATGTGCTCAGGCTGAGCCTACTGGCCCGAAGGGCACCACCGGCTCGTTCGGGATAATCAAGGAGAGCAGCCGACGCGGGCCTCAGCCTGGCGCGGGTGCCGGCGGCGGCGCGGGCGCTTCGCCTCCCGCCGGCCCGGTCCCAGCCGGCTCCACCCCGGCCGGCTCCACCCCGGCCGACCCGCTGCCGGCCGGCCCGCTCCCCGCGGCCGCCTCGCCCACGGCGGCGGCGGCTGAGCTGCCGCGCAGCAGGTAGGCGGAGTGCAGCAGGTCGGGTTTGTCGCGCAGTTCGGCGGCGGTGCCGGCGTAGCGGATGAGGCCGCCTTCCATGACGTAGGCGCTGGTCGCCAGGCCGAGGGCGACGGTGGCGAACTGCTCGATGAGCAGCACCCCGACCCCGGAATCCACCACCGCGCGGATGACGGGGATGAGCCGGCTGACCACGACCGGGGCAAGGCCGAGAGACAGCTCGTCGATGAGGATGAACTTCGGCTGGGAGACCAGCGCCTGGGCGAGCACCACCATCTGCTGCTCGCCGCCGGACAGGGATCTGGCCGGCACGCCGAGCCGTTTCTCCAGGGCCGGGAACAGCTCCAGAGCCCGCGCCCGCCCGGCCGTCGCGGCCGCGGCGGACAGCGCGTAGGTGGCCACCCGGATGTTCTCGTCCACGGTGAGGTCGGGCAGCAGCCGCCGTCCCTCCGGCACGATCGCCACGCCGGCCCCCCGGATCTTCTCCGGCCGCTTGCCCGCCAGCTCGAGGCCGTCCAAAGACACCGACCCCGGGCGCGGCCGCAGCACGCCGCCGACGGCGAGGACCATGGAGGACTTGCCCGCTCCGTTCGGGCCGAGCAGTGCGGTGACCTGCCCGGCGGGGACGGTGATCGTCACGTCCTTGACGACCGTCCGGCCGCCCCGCTGCACGCACAGGCCACGCAGCTCCAGCGTTGACATCTAGAGCACCTCCGCCGTTCCCAGGTAGGCGCGCATGACCTGCTCGTCCCGTAGCACCGCCGCGGTCGGGCCCGACGCGATCAGCCTGCCGAAGTCCAGCACCGCCGTCGTCTCACACACGGCGGAGACCAGCGACATGTCGTGGTCGACGAGGATGGTCAGCGCCCCGGTCTGGGCTGGGATCCCGCGGATGACCGCGGCCAGGTGGACGGTCTCGGACTCGGGCAGCCCGGCGGCCGGCTCATCGAGCAGGATCAGCCGCGGCCCGCCGGCCACCGCGCGGGCGACCTCGACCAGCCGGCGCTGGCCGGCGCCGAGCGTCCCCACCCGGGCGCCGGGCGTCAGGCCGCCGCCGACGTAGTCGATCGCGGCCAGGACGTCGGCGCGCCGCGCGGCGCCGCGCAGCGACGAGGCGATCATCGCGACGTTGTCGTAGACCGACAGCTCCTCGATGGCCTGCTCGGTCTGGAACGTGCGCCGCACCCCCCACCGCGCGCGGCGGAAGTGCGGCATCGCCAGCAGGTCCGTGCCGAACGCGCGGACCGTGCCCGACGCCGGCCGCACGAAGCCGGACAGCACGTTGAAGAAGGTGGTCTTGCCCGCTCCGTTCGGCCCGATGAGACCGCAGGTGCCCTTCTCGAAGACCAGGTCCACCCTGTCGAGCGAGGTGACGCCGCCGTAGCGGACGGTCAGGCCGGAGATCTCAAGCACGCCGCACCAGCCTCATGATCAGACCGCCCAGTCTCTTCATGTCCTTGGGGAACTGATCGGCCAGGCCCGCCGGCGCGGTGGTGAGCACCTGCAGCACGCCGATGCCGAACAAGATCGTCAGCCAGTCGTAGCTCACGCCCAGGTTCTGCAGTACCGCGGGCAGCCCCTGCAGCAGCAGCGCGGCGATCACCGCGCCCCACAGGTTGTACACCCCGCCCATCAGCGCGACGGCCAGCAAGATGATCGAGTCCTGGGTGGTGAAGTTGATCGAGTACAGGTACTGCGACTGCCCGGCCAGCATCGCGCCGGCCACCCCGGTGATGAACGCCGCCAGCGCCCACGCCCATAGCTTGTAGAACGTGGTGTTGATGCCGGCGGCCAGCGCGGCCGGCTCGCTTTGCCGGATGGCCGCCCAGGCCCGGCCCGGCCGGGTCCGCAGGTGCAGGTACACCAGGACGAACATGACCAGGGCCACCACCACCGCGTACCGGAAGTAGGCGGTTTCGGCGCCGGCGATCGACGGGCGGCGGATCGGCGGGATGTGTACCGAGGTGCCGTTGTACCCGGTGAAGCCGCCGCCGCCGTTGGGGAAGTTCACCGTCGCCAGGATCACTGTGATCGCGCCGGCCAGCATCAGCGTGATCAGCGCCAGGTACAGCCCGCGCAGCCGGATGGCCGGCAGCACGATCGCCGTGCCGACGATCATCGTGACCAGCCCGGCCTCGATCACCACCAGCGGGAACGGCTGGGCGGTGGCGAACAGCAGCCGGGCCCCGGCCCAGGCGCCGATCTGCAAGATCGCCCCCTGGCCCAGGGAGTACAGGCCGACCCGGCCGATCAGCAGCCCCAGTCCGAGCGTCACGATCGAGTAGATCGCCACCAGCGTCGCATAGCCGGCGTAGTAGCCGCTCATCAGCGGCGGCAGCCCGAACAGCACGAACGCCACGAAGACCACGACAACCGTCAGGTGCACCGGCCGCTCGGGGCGGCGCAGGAGATGGCGCTGGGCGGCGACCGTCGCCGCGGCACTGCCCTTGGTCTCGACCCCGGTCACTAGGCCTCCTCGCTGGACCGGGTCATCACCGTGCGGTGCCGAGACACCCACAGCAGCGCGATGGCCGCCAGCACGAACGGCGTCATGTCCCGGTAGTTCGTCAGCGCGGTGATGGGGGTGAGCAGGTCGTGCACCAGGCCGATGACCAGCGCCGCGACGAACGTCACCGCGATCGACCGCAGCCGCGCGATCAGCGCCGCGGCCAGCGACGAGATCACCAGGAACGTCAGCGTGGTGGGGTCAAGCTGCACCAGGTCGGCCAGCAGCAGCCCGGCGATGCCGGCCAGGATGCCGCAGCCGAACCAGGCCGCCGCCTCCACCCGGCGCACCGGCACGCCCAGCGTCGCGGTGATCTCCCGGTCGTTGGCCATCGCCCGCATCGCCGTGCCCAGCTTGGTGTAGCGCAGGAACGCGGCGGTGCCCACGGTCAGCACCACGCCCGCGGCCAGCGAGATCAGCTGGGTCCAGGTCACCTGCAGGCCCAGCACAGTGAACCCGCCGTTGTCGGTCGGCAGCGAGATCGACCGCACCGCGCCGCCGGTCGGCGGCCACACCAGGTCCATGATCCCGAACAAGATCAAGGTCAGCCCCAGCGTGGCCACCGCACGGACCAGCGGGTCCCGCCCCGCCAGGGGGGGACCGAAGATCATCCCGTAGACCAGCGTAAGCACGCCACCGAACAGGATGCAGACGATCCATGCCGCCCAGCCGGGCGCCGATCCCTGGATCATGGCATACGCGATGAACGCGCCCATCGCCCCGACCGCGCCGAAGGCCAGGTACAGCACGCCCGTGGCGCGGTACAGCACGACCAGCCCCACCCCGGACAGGGCATACACCCCGCCCAGGGCGAGACCGCTCACGATGAAGGGCTCGAATTCCGACCAGCTTGGCATCTAACCTATCCGTCACGACGATGTCATGTCCGCGGCCGCGGTGCCGGCCTGAGTGCGGTACTGCGCGATCTGCGGGTCGACCGACGAGATCTGGGTGCACCCGCCGTTGGGCGCAAGCACCATCTTGCCGTTGTCCGGCGTGACCGTATAGTCCTCGTTGTTGGGTATGTGCATGCTGTAGGAGCCGTAGGTCCACTGCTGGCACAGCATGCCGGTATCGACGTCCTTCAGCGCCTTGATCGCGGCGTTGACGCTGGCCACCGTGTACGCGCCCTTGACCGACTCCAGAGCCTTGACGATCAGCTCCGCCTCGGTGAAGCCCATCTGGCTGAAGCTGCCGATGCCGCCGGAGACGGCCTTGCCGTACTGCGAGAACATCGCCTTGTACAGGTTCATCGTCGACGTGGTCTCCACGTCCGGCGGGCTCAGCTCGGCGTTGACGAACAGCTTGCTGTTCCACTTCGACCCGAGCGACTGGGCGAGGAAGTCGGTGTTGCACGGCGTCGAGCAGCCCCACAGCTTGACGTTGTCCTCGATGTTGAGCTTCTGCGCGGCCTGCAGGATGACCAGCGCGTCCGGCGGGGTGAAGTTCAGTATCACCGCACCGTCCTTGCCGGCCGCCGAGACCAGCGAGATCGCCACCGAGTCCGCGTCGGAGATCGGCACGTTCGTGGTGTCGTCCGTGATCGACACCTTGGCGGCGGCGGCGAGCGCGTTCGGGCCGGCCGCGATGTAGGTGGTGCCGGGCACGTTCGACTGGTCGAAGACGATCTTGTTAACGTGCTGCGCGAGCGCGTACTGCACCGCGCCGTCGGAGCTGTACCGCGGCCCCATGTTGACCGCCGCGCTGTTCGGCGTTCGAGTAGCACTCCGGCGCGATGCCGGAGTCGATGATGTTGTAGCCCTGAGTGGCCCAGTACGTGGAGTCGACCGAGCACTCGATGATCGACGTGTTGCCGACGATGCCGACCACGTGGTCGGTCTGCACGAGCTGCCTGGCCTCCGACGCGATCTGGGAGGCGTTGGTCTGCTCGGTCTCGATGTAGTACTTGATCGGGTGGCCGTTGATGCCGCCGTTCGCGTTCACGCAGGTGAAGTAGGCCTGGGCCATGTTCGCGATGTCGGTGAAGCTGGTGCCCGGCTGGTCGGTCACGATCCCGCCGAGCGGGATCGGCGTCCCGGTGGCGGCCACGCCCGGCTTGGTGCCGCATTGCGACGTGCTCACCGTGCTGCTGGAGCTTGAACTCGAGCTCGACGGGGTTGCGGCCGCGCTGGAGGTCGCGGTCGCCGCGCTGCTCGAACTGGAACTGCTACTGCTGCTGCATCCGGCGAGGACGCCGCCGATCGCGATGACCGCGACGGCCGCGCCCGACACAACCGAGCTTCTGCGCCCGAATCTATTCATGTGCTCTGCCTTCTCGTGGCTAACAGCGAAATATTTTCCGAACGGACGCGTGGTGTTGCCGGCCGGGTAAGGCCCGCGCCCCTTTCCGTGTATTGCCCTATGGCGATAGTGCCCGCCGAAGTGATCTACGCGGAATACGTTTTCATCACGTTTTGGCCCCTCCTGGTGCTTTACCGACTGTTATCTGAACCTTCAGCGTGCCCGGTTCGCGTTTCATCGCGAACTCGAATGCCTCGGCCGCCGCCGCGAGGGGAAACTGGTGGGTCAGCAGCACGGCGATCCTCGCCTGGTACTTCCCGGCGAGCCGCACCGCCTCCGCGAAATCCGGCTTGCACGCCGTGCTGGACCCGATGACGTCGATCTCTTTCTCGGGAAAGATGCCCGGCCGCACCGGTGCGGCCGCCGCCGACATGCCGACCATGACGACCCGCCCGGCATGGCTCACCGCCTCGGTCGCGAGCTCGAGCGCGGGCCCGGCGCCGCTGGCCTCGACGACCAGCGGCGGGCCGTCGCCGTCCGCCCAGTCCCTGACGGCTCCGATGATGTGCTCCGGGTCGCCCCAGACCGCGCCGGCGGCGCCGATGGCCGTGGCCAGGTCCCGGCGGCCGGGGTCGGGGTCGGCGGCTAGCGGCTCGAGGCCTGCCTCGAGTGCCGCGAACACGACGGCCAGGCCGATCGGCCCGGCGCCCAGGACGAGCACCTTCTCCCCCGCCACCGGCTTCGCCCGCCGCAGCGCGTGCACCGCGATCGACATCGGCTCGGCGAACGCGGCGGTTCCGGGCTCCAGGTCCGCCGCGGGGAACGCGGCGCCCGCGGCGATGTCCAGGCGCTCCTGCAGGCCGCCGTCGAGGTGGACGCCGACCAGGCGCAGGTTCACGCAGACGTTCGGCCGCCCGCTCCGGCAGGGATAGCAGTGCCCGCATCGCGTCTCCGGCATGACCGCCACCCGCATCCCGGGCGCGAGCCCCGGCGGCGCGCTGTCACCGAGCTCCTCGATGACCGCGGCGATCTCGTGGCCCTGAATTCGCGGGTAAAAGTCACGGGCGCCCGACAATGCGCCGGTATGGCCGGAAAAGAGGTGCAAGTCGGAGCCGCAGATTCCCACGGCCTCAGGTCGCACGACTACCCGCCCGGCCCGTGGCGGAGCGGGCTCGGAAATATCGTCGATGACGACATTTCCCGGCGATCTGGTGACTGCCGCGAGCATAGGCTGGCCCCTTTCCGGCCGCCACGGCGCGGCCACGCTCGCGAGGGGCAACCAATCTACCGGTGAGAATTGCACGGCGGCTGAGCGGGAACAATCGCGCCGCGTACCAAACTCGGCGGGGCGATTACTGCGGCTGGCCACAAACGTTTGGCATCGCTCTGGCCACGGGAGGCACAGAAGTAACGCCACGCCTACTCTCTGTAGAAGATTTTGTGAACGGTCACATGGCGCGGGGCCGATCCCGTCCGCTCAGGACCGCGCGAGCCTCCCCGCCCGCCCCGCTCCACCCCGCCCCCACCCCGGGCAGGCCGATTGCGCAGTCGACCCGCTCTAGCGTGGTCGACTGCGCAATCGGCACGTTGCGGGGCCGGAGGATCGGGGGCGATTGCGCAGTCGGGCTCGTTCTAGTCCAGGCCCGCCTGGGTGCGGAGCTGGTCGGCCTTGTCGGTGCGCTCCCAGGTGAAGGTCTCGCCGGAGCGGCCGAAGTGGCCGTAGGCCGCGGTCGGCCGGTAGATCGGCCGGCGCAGGTCCAGGTCGCGCAGGATCGCGCCCGGGCGCAGGTCGAAGTTCTCCCGGACCAGCTCGGCGATCGCCGGCCTGGGGATCTTCTCGGTGCCGAACGTCTCGATCAGCAGCGACAGCGGCCGGGCGACGCCGATCGCGTAGGCCACCTGCACCTCGACGCGGTTGGCCAGGCCGGCCGCGACGATGTTCTTCGCCACGTACCGCGCGGCGTAGGCGGCCGAGCGGTCCACCTTGGACGGATCCTTGCCGGAGAAGGCGCCGCCGCCATGCCGCGCGAAGCCGCCGTAGGTGTCGACGATGATCTTCCGGCCGGTCAGCCCCGTGTCGCCGACCGGGCCGCCGATCACGAACCGGCCGGTCGGGTTGACGTAGAATTCCTTGCGGAGCCGGCCGGCGTCGAACAACTCGGCCGGCAGCGTCGCCAGGACCACTTCCTCCCACAGCGCGTCCGGCAGCTTGCTTTCCACGCCGTCCGCGTGCTGGGTGGAGATGAGCACCTTCTCGATCCCGGCCGGGCGGCCCTTGTCGTCGTAGCGCACGGTGACCTGGGTCTTGCCGTCCGGCCGCAGGTAGGGCAGCACGCCGGAGTGCCGCGCGTCCGACAGCCTCTTGGACATCTGGTGGGCCAGCGTGATCGGCATCGGCATCAGCTCGGGCGTCTCGTTCGTCGCGTAGCCGAACATCATGCCCTGGTCCCCGGCGCCGATCCGGTCTAGGGGATCCTCCGAGCCCCCGATCCGGCCCTCGTGCGCGGTGTCCACACCCTGCGCGATGTCCGGTGACTGCCGGTCCATCGCGACGATCACCCCGACGGAGTTGCCGTCGAAGTAGTACTCGCCGTTGTCGTAGCCGATGTCGCAGACCACTTTCCGCGCGACCGAGGCGTAGTCGATCGTCGTCGCGGTGGTGATCTCGCCGGCCACCACGATCAGGCCGGTGGTGAGCATGGTCTCGCAGGCCACCCGGGACATCGGGTCGCCGGCCAGCGCCGCGTCCACGACCGCGTCGGAGATCTGGTCCGCGATCTTGTCCGGATGGCCCTCAGTCACCGACTCAGAAGTGAAGAGGAATCCGCTATCCATGGTTTTCTCCTGTGGTCAGGGAGTCGGGTTCTGACACGCCGAGCTCAGACCGGACAATGGCCGTGCCCGCTACCATAGCGTGTAGTTTGCGCCTGGCGATCTCCGGCGACAGGTGACGCAGACCGCAGTCGGGGTTGATCATGAGGCGGCCCGGGTCGACGTATTCCAGGGCCCGTCTGATGCGCGCGGCCACCAGCTCGGGCGTTTCCAGGCTTTGCGACTTCACGTCGATCACGCCCAGGCCGAGCGAGGAGGGCCAGGAATAGTCCCTGATCAGCCGGAGGTCTTCAAGGCCCTTGCGGGCGAACTCGAGGACCAGCTGGTCGACGTGCGCGGCCAGCACGGCGGGGAACAGGAAGTCGTAGTGCCCCTCCCAGGAGGGCCGGGCGTACCTGTTGCCGTAGCAGACGTGCAGCGCCCACGTGACCGGGACGCCGTCGGTGACGATGTTGACCGCCTCGACCGCGAGCTTGGCCTGTTCCGGGTAGCCGGCCAGGAACGGCTCGTCGATCTGCAGGAAGGAAGCGCCCGCGTCCGCCAGCGAGCGCGCTTCCAGGTTGAGCCGCCTGGCGAGGGCCCGGACCAGGTCGGCCGGGTCGGTGTAGGCGGTGTCCGCGACGCGGCGGGACAGTGAGAACGGCCCGGTGAACGAGAACTTCACGGGGCGGTCCGTCAGCCCCCTGGTGAAGTCGAAGTCGGCCGCCAGCCCCAGGCTGACCTTGTCGTCCTCCGGCAGCGGCGCGGTGACCTGGGCCTCGTAGTAGTCGTAGTAGTCCGACTTGGCACGCTGGGCGATGTGCACGCCGGGGATCCTGGCGAGGAAGTAGTCGATGTCGTTGTCACGGCGCAGCTCGCCGTCGGACACGATGTCGATGCCGGCCCGCTCCTGGTCCTTGACGGCGGCCTTGATGGCGACCTCGTGGATCTCCGCCAGGTGCTGGGCGCTGATCCGGCGCTGGTAGTACTCGGTCTTCAGACGCTCGAGCCACTCCGGAACACTGTAGGACCCGACGACCGTTGTCGGCAGGAAGAGGCGCCACCTTTCGTTCGGACTCATCTGCTCTTCAATCCCGCACTTGCGCAGTCAGCGTCTTGATGTTGGCGCTAGTACGCCGCTTGAACTGGGTGAACTGAACGTCGAAGCCGCGGCGGCTGGCGAACAGCTGCAGCAGCGGGCCGTTCACCCAGTTGACCATCGAACCGTCGTACTTGCCTGGTCCGTAGAAGCCGGTCCGGTACTGGCCGGCGGCGGTGACGAACAGGTCGTGGCAGACGACCCGCCCGTAGGGGTGCAGCAGCGGCAGCGTGCCCGCGAAGCTGCTCAGCGCCCCGTTGCTCACGTGCATCCGGACGTCGCCGTCGGCGGTGAGCAGGGTGCGCAGGATCTCCCCGGTCAGCGCCGGCGTCAGCTGGTAGGTGTCGAGTCCCTCGAGAGGCACGTACCGCTCGGCCTGCCGGAGCGCGGCCCACACCGCCTGCCAGAACTGGACGGCCTGCCCGGTGTCGCCGAACTTGTCCGGCAGCGACTCGGCGAGCAGTTCGGGGCCGATCCGCAGCAGCCGCCCGGTCAGCGTGGCGATCTCGGCCCTGGTGAGGCCGAACTTCCTGGCGATCGTCTCCGCGTCCGCGCCCGCGACGAACGACCGGACCTGGACGAGGTAGACCCGGCCGCGGATCACCGCCACCTCGTCGCTGGGCAGGTTGTCGTACACGTTGGAGATGTAGACGAGGAACGCCTTGCCGCCCAGGAAGCCCACGCTGTCCGACAGCCGGGTCGCCTCGAGCACCAGGCCGCTGACGTGGTCCCCGTGGTGCGCGACCTCCTGCCGGGCGCGGTCGAGGACGTGCGCGGAGTAGTCGCCCATCAGGTAACGCAGCCGCCGGTAGTAGTCCCTGCCGTGCCGCCGGTCCAGCTCCACGAACTCATCCAGCCAGGTGCGGGCCTGGCCGCCGTTGCCGACGCCGAGTTCGAGAACGTACAGCTCCTCAGGGAGCGCGCGCCTGTTGGCCAGCTCGTCCCAGAGCTTGAACAGGTCGAGGATGAGGTCGCTCGCGGCGGCGGCGTTCCGCGCGTCGCTCTCCCCGCCGGGCAGCGTCTGCTCGTACTCCTTGCCCGTGGTCTTCTCCCAGGCCGCGAGCGCCTGCCAGTACAGCGCGTTGAACCGCCAGGCGCAGCTCGCCGACCCGGCTGACCAGGGCTCGAGGTATACGCGGTCGCCGGATGCCGCGTCCTCGAGGGCCGCGGTGACCTCAGCGGCCACGTCGGTCTCCGGCCTGGCGCAGCGCCGCAGGTCGACGGCGAGCTCGTAGCCGTCCAGGCCTGCGTCCGCGGAGATGACCGGGCGCACCATGGCGATGTCCCTGAAGTTGTTCCGGTACTGGATCCAGTCGCAGACCACGCGCGTCCTGGCCAGGTCGACGGCGGACCGGGCGAGCGCCCCGATCATGGGGCCGAACGCCGCTTGCGCTTCCGCCGATTCCCGCAGCCTGGCGACGGCACGTACGTCAATCTCCACGCGGGGCCAATTCTTCCCGGTCCACGCCGGCCAGCCGCAGCAGTTCCGGGGTCTGCTTCTCGTAGCCGGCGGTGAGCAGATGGACGCCGGCCACGCCGGGGATCTGGCGGACCGTCGCGATCACCTCGGCGGCGATCTTCGCGCCTTCCGCGCCCACGTCCTCGGGCGCGACACCGCGCAGCCTGCGCTGGACGGCCTCGGGGATCTGCACGCCGGGCACCTTGCCGGACGAGAGGAAGTCGAGCATGCGCGCGGAGCGGACCACCCCGACGCCGGCCAGGATGGCGCACCGGTCGAGCACCCCGAGGTCCCCGAGCTCGGTCATCCACTGGATGAACACGGGGAGATCGAACACGTACTGGGTCTGCATGAACTGCGCGCCGGCCGCGATCTTCTTCGCGGCCCGCTTCGCGCGGTACTCCACCGGCGCGGCGAACGGGTTCTCCACGGCGCCGAGGAAGAACCGGGGCGCCGGGTTGAGCTCCTTGCCGGAGATCAGCCTGGCCTCGTCCCGCAGCGTGCGCGCGGTCCACACGAGCTGGGTGCTGTCCAGGTCGAAGACCGGCTTGGCGCCGGGGTGATCGCCGAACCTGGGATGGTCCCCGGACATGAACAGCAGGTTCTCGATGCCCAGCGCCCCGGCGCCGAGCAGGTCCGACTGCAGGGCGATCCGGTTCCTGTCGCGGCAGGTCATCTGCATGATCGGCTCGATGATCCCGGACTGCTTGACAGCCGCCGCGCCGGCCCAGCTGGCCAGCCGGACGTGCGAGCCCTGGTTGTCGGTGATGTTCACCGCGTCCACCAGGCCGCGCAGCAGTTCGGCCCGGCCGAGCATCGCGGCGGCGGACGCGCCGCGCGGCGGGCTCAGCTCCGCCGTGACGGTGAACTCGCCGGCGGCCAGCTTGTCCTGGAGGCTCATTCGTGAGCTCCCATAGACGGCGCGCCGGAGAGGCCGTCGTCGTCGGTCCACAGGCCGTCGTCCCGCCCGGCCCAGTAGTTCAGCCATGAGCTCTCGCCCCACCGGCGGTGGTCAACGGGCCGCTGCAGGCGGCGCAGGTCATCGGCCGCGCCCTGGCTGGCGGCGCGCTCGTAGCCGACCACCCAGACGCATCGCTTCTCCGGGTAAACCTCGCAGGCGCCGCCGGGCCCGACGCCGCCGCACGGTCCGTTCCGCAGTTCCTTGGGGCAGCCCATCGGGCAGGAGTAGCCGGTGACCGGCAGCGCGCACTGCCCGCACATCCGGCAGCCGAACAGCTGTTCCTTCGACGCCCGCTCCGCGGCCGTGAACAGTCGTTTCGCTCTCGGCGAGCGCTCGATCAGCGCGCCAAGCCTCCTGTTCACCGCGTTGGGCATCACCGCCTGCTGTATGACGTAGGCCAGCCTCGCGGACAGCCGGGGCCGCTGCGGCACCGGCCGCCGCCCCTTCGGCCCGGGCGGCGCCGCGCCGTCGGGCGGGCGGGTCCGCAGCTCGACCATGGTCCGGGTCATCGCCACCCCGTGCCCGCGCCGCCGAAAACAGCACAATGGAAATTAACAGCCCCGGTGTTTATGGCACAGAATTCGTAAATGACTTTTGTGCTCACACACAGATACTTGCCGGTTACCTGAGCGTCTGCCACGCTCCTTATGCTGCCTTAGCCGTTATCGACGGGCATCTACCGGCCGCACAAGCTTTGCAGTTAGGCCGTTGTGCCGCCGCACAAGCTAAAAAGATAAGAACCTGCTGACGACCTGGCTGCCGAGCAGTTCGATGTGAGCCGTGTCCGACGGACCGTAGACGTGCAGGTAAACGGTGTCGGCACCCTGGGTGGCCAGGTCCTCGATGACCCGGATCAGGTCGCCGGCATAGCCGGTGACTCCGGCGGCGAGCAGCCGGGCGCCGGGTTCGCCGAGTGACTCCTTGCGCCTGTCCAGGTCTTCAGCGTCCCGCCCGATGCAGGTCGGCACGGTCGCGGACAGCCGCACCGTCGCCGGGTCGCGGCCGACCACGTCCTCGCAGATGCGCCGGAAGTTCGCGTACCGTTCGCGGAGGTCGAGACCGAGGGCGCCGTTGAACTCGTCGGCGTACCTGGCGGCGAGGGTGGGGGTTCGCTTGGCGCCGGCTCCCCCGATGATGATCTTGGGTCGTGAGGCCCATCGCGGGATGCTGGCGCAGTCGGTGACCTGGTAGTACTTGCCTTCGAAACTGAACCGCTCCCCCGGCTTGGTGTCCCAGATGCCGGTGAGGATGGCGAGTTGTTCTTCGAGTCGGTCAAACCGCTCGCCGAGCGCGGGGAACGGGATCCCGAAGTACTGGTGTTCGCGCTCGTACCAAGCGGCGCCGATGCCGAGTTCGGCCCGGCCGCCGCTCATCTGGTCGACCGTGGCGACCTCGACGGCGAGCTGCCCGGGGAGCCGGAACGTCGAGGCGTTGACCAGCGTGCCGAGCCGTACCCGTTCCGTCTGCACCGCCAGGCCCGCCAGCGTGGTCCACGAGTCGGTGGGCTGGTAGGTAACGTCGTTCGCATCGATTCCGAGGTAGTGATCGGAGCGGAAGAAAGCGTCGAAGCCGCCCTCCTCTGCTGCCTTCGCCAGCGCCAGGATCTGCGCGTACGTAGCCCCATGGTGTGGTTCGAGCAGAATCCGCAGCCTCACTGGCCCGTCCCCTTGGCAGCAGCGGCCGGGGCTTGCGCGGCCGGGGCTTGCGCGGCCTGGGCGGGCGCGGGCTCGGTCAGCGGGAAGTGGCACGCCACAAAGTGCCCGGCCGCCAGCTCCCGCGGTTCGGGCTCCTCGCTGGCGCACAGGTCCGTGGCGCGCGGGCACCGGGTGCGGAACCGGCACCCGCTCGGCGGGTGGATCGGCGACGGCGGCTCGCCCTTGATCGTGGCGGTGGCCCGCGCCGCACCCGGCTCGGTGGACGGGATCGAGTCGAGCAGCGCCTTGGTGTAGGGGTGCAGCGGCTGCCGGTACATCGCCTCACCGGGCCCGACCTCGCACAGCTTGCCCAGGTACATCACCGCCACCCGGTCGCTGACCTGCTTGACCAGCGCCAGGTCGTGGGCGATGAACAGGTAAGACAGGCCGAGTTCGCTGCGCAGCCGCTCGAAGAGGTTGAGCACCTGCGCCTGGATGAGCACGTCGAGCGAGGAGACCGCCTCGTCGCAGATGAGCAGCGAGGGTTCCAGGGCCACCGCGCGGGCGATGGCGACGCGCTGTGCCTGCCCGCCGGACAGCTCCCGCGGGTGCCGCTTGCCGTAGCGCGCCGGGTCCAGGCCGACCAGGTTGAGCAGTTCGTCGACCCGCTTGCGGCGGGCGGCGCGGCCGCCGGCGCGGTAGGCGACGAGCGGCTCCTCGACGATGCTCCGCACGTGCCACTTCGGGTCCAGCGAGCCGAACGGGTCCTGAAACACGAACTGCATGTGCCGCCGCGCCTCGAGCAGCTTGCGGCCGTGCAGCCCGGTCATGTCGGCGCCGCGGAATACGACGGACCCTGACTTCGGCCGCGGGGCCTGCAATATCGCCCGGGCCAGCGTGGACTTGCCGGACCCCGTCTCGCCTACGATGCCGACCGTCTCGCCGGGCATGACGTCGAACGAGACACCGGATACCGCCTGCACGACGCCGGCCTTCGGTCCGGCGCTGCTGATGTCGTACCTGCCCTGGGGGCCGCGGCGCGCGCGCACCACGAACTCCTGGACGAGGTCGCGCACCGACAGCAGCGGCTCCTCAGCCGCCGGCAGGGCCGGGGCGGTCGGTTCGGCGGTCATGCCGCGCCTCCGTTCTCGCAGGGATGCCAGCATGCCCAGCTGTGCCCAGTGGCGTGCTCGGTCAGCGCCGGCGCCTTCGCCAGGCAGTCGTCGGCCGCGCTCGCGCACCGCGGCGCGAACGAGCACCCCTGCGGCAGCGCGGTCGGGTCCGGGGGCCGCCCGCTGACCACCGGCAGCTGCGCGTGCGCGGGCCGCTCCAGGTGCGGGATCGCGTCGAGCAGCGCCCTGGTGTAGCGCATCCGCACGGTGCCGTCGCGGCCGAACAGCCGGGCGGCGAGCGCCTGCTCCACAATCTTGCCCGCGTACATCACGATCACGTCGTCGGCGTAGGACGCGGCGAGCCCGAGGTCGTGGCTGATCAAGATCAGCGCCATGCCGAACTCTTGCTGCAGCTCGAGCAGCAGCTCCATGATCTGCGCCTGG
This sequence comes from uncultured Actinomycetota bacterium, assembly GCA_963771985.1. Classification (GTDB taxonomy): domain Bacteria; phylum Actinomycetota; class Actinomycetes; order Streptosporangiales; family Streptosporangiaceae; genus Trebonia. Next base: position 1,061,609 of record CAVYVO010000003.1, read on the forward strand.
GTGGTCACGTCGAGCGCGGTGGTGGCCTCGTCGGCGATCAGCAGCTTGGGGCGGCAGGCCAGCGCGATCGCGATCATGACGCGCTGCCGCATGCCGCCGGAGAGCTGGTGCGGATACTCGTGGAACCGCCGGTCAGCCGCCGGGATGCGCACCAGCCGCAGCAGCTCGATCGCCTGCGCCTGCGCCTCCGCCTTGCTGACCTTGCGGTGCGTCCTGATGGCCTCCGTGATCTGGAGGCCGATTCGCATCGTCGGGTTAAGCGACCGGGCGGGGTCCTGGAAAACCATCGCCATCTCGGAGCCGCGGTACCTGCGCAGCTCCGCGTCGGACAGGCCGAGCAGCTCGGCGCCGCGCAGCCGGGCGGACCCGCCGATGGCGGTGCCGGTCGGCAGCAGCCCCATGATCGCCCGGCAGCAGACGGTCTTGCCTGACCCTGACTCGCCGATGATGGCGAGGGTGCGCCCGGGATCGATCGTGAAGCTGACTCCGTCGACGGCGCGCACTTCGCGGCCGCCGACCGGGAAGGAGACCCGCAGGTCCTCGACGTTCAGCAGGGCGTCGGTCATTGCACACCCCATCGTTCGCGCAGCGCGTCGCCGAGCATGTTCAGTGAGGCCACGGTGATCAGCAGGGCGATCGACGGGATCAGCACGTACTCCGGCTGGGCCGTCAGCACCTGCTGGCCGTTCGAGATCATGTTGCCCCAACTCGCCTCGGGCGGCGGGATGCCGTAGCCGAGGAAGTCAAGGGCGCCCTCCAGGATGATCACGACGCCGATGCCGAGCAGGCTGAACGTCACGATTCCTGGCATGATGTTGGGCACGACGTGGCGTGCGATGATCCGCCAGCGGCGGGTGCCGGCCAGCCCGGCGGCGGTGATGTACGGCAGCCCCCGTATCGTCAGCGTGGCGGCGCGCGCGATCCGCCCGACCGCCGGGATGCCGAACACCGACAGCGCCAAGATCACGTGGAACTCGCTCGGCCCGAGCCCCTCGGCGATCACCAGCGCGAGCACCAGCGCGGGGAACGCGATCAGGATGTCGAACACCCGGGAGATCACCGCGTCCGCCCAGCCGGTGGCGAAGCCGGCGACGACCCCGAGCGTGCCGCCGATCGCGATGCCGATGGCGGTGACGGCCGCGCCGATCTCGAACGCCACCTGGCCGCCGTACACGAGCTGGGAGAAGATGTCGACGCCCTGCACGTTTGTGCCGAGCCAGTGCCCCGGCGAGAACGGCGGCTCGTTGTTATAGATGATGTTCCCGTTCGTCGGCGAGGGCAGCGTGACGACCAGCGGCAACAGGAAGCACATGGCGAGTATCAGGATGAGGACCCCGGCGGGCACCCAGAGCCGGAGCGCGCGGCCCAGCCGCTGCGTCCGCAGCCGGCGGGCATTGACCAGGGAAGGCAGCGACGGCGGGACGGGGGTCGCGAGCGTTACGTCAGGAAGTGGAGCTGCCATACCGGATCCTTGGGTCGAGTACCGCGTACGCCAGGTCAGCGAGGAGGTTGCCGAACACGGTCACGAGCGCGAAGACCAGCGTGATTCCCTCGACGAGGGGCACGTCGTGGTTGGAGATGCCGGTCAGCAGGTCGTTGCCGATGCCCTGCACCTGGAAGATCGTCTCGATGATGGCGGCCGCGCCGACCAGCCCGCCCAGGTTCAGCCCGATGACCGTGATGAGGCCGAACATGGAATTCCGCAGCGCGTGCCTCATGAGGACCCGCCACGGCGCGACGCCCTTGGCCTTGGCGGTGACGATGTAGTCCTCGCGCTGCATCTGCTCGATGAGGTCGGCCCGCAGCAGCCGGGTGTAGATCGCGAACAGCCCGAACCCGATCGCGCAGGCGGGCAGCGTCAGGTTCTTGAAGAACGAGGCGGGGCCGGTAACGGGGCCGGACAGGACCGGGAACCAGTTCAGCTTGACCGCGAAGACGATGATGAGCAGGAACGCGAACACGTACGGGGCGATCGACAGCCCGAGCATGCTCACCGCGAGGCTGAGCCGGTCCGCGATGCCGTTCGGCCGGCGCGCCGCGAGCGTCGCCACGATGATCGCGAGCACCACCGAGACCACCAGCGCGTACAGCAGCAGCCCCAGGGTGGTCGGCACGTGGATGGCCAGTTCGTGGTTGACGCTCTGGCCTTCGACGGTCATGCCCAAGTTTCCGTGCAGCACGTTGTCAAGCCAGTGCCAGTACCGCTGCCAGAACGGCTGGTCCAGGCCGAGTGTGTGGTTGAGCGCGGCTACCGCTGACGGGGACGCATGGAGCCCGAGTATCGCCTGGGCGGTGTCGTTGGGCAGCGCGCTCATGACCGCGAAGGTCACGAAGGTCACGCCGATGAGCACCGGGATGACGGCGAGCAGCCGACGGCCCACCACGCGCAGCGCTGGCGAGCCGATGACCCGGCGCGCGCGGTCGCGCGCGCCGGGGTCACCCTGCTGGAGCTGGATTTGCTGAACCAGCGCCATGATTCTTGTGTCCTCCTGTAATTCAGGGGTGATCAGTCGTCAGGAGCTTGAGGTGTAGGACACGTCCTCCCATGGGATCGTCGGCACGACCGCGACGGAGGCCAGCGGCGTGGTAAGACCGGGCCCGCTGACGCCGTGCACCGAGACGTTCGCCGGGGAGAACGTGAAGTAGAACGGCCCGTCGTAGTTCTTGGCGATGTACTCCGCCGCCTGGTTGTAGTAGCTGCAGCGGGTGGCCAGGTTCGTGCTGCCCTGCGCATCTTGCAGCAAGGTGTCGAGCTCCGTGGAGTGCACCCCGCTGAACGGCGAGAAGGAATTGAAGCGGAAGCCGACGCCGATGCCGCCCGCCGGGTCGTAGGCGCCCGCGGTCTGGACCATCGACTCCCAGGACTTGCCGCCGTTGGCCTCGAAGGCCGCGATCAGCCCCGACAGCGGCCAGGACGTCTGGTGGACCTTGAGCCCGAGCGCCTCCCATTCGGTGGCCAGCGCTTGCATGGATTCCTGCGCGGTCGACAGAGCGATCGTGCCGAGCTGGATCGTGGTCTTGTTCAGGCCGCTCTCGGCGATCAGCGTCTTGGCCAGCGTCGGGTCATAGGCCTGGTACCCCGGCACGACCGGCTCGTAGCAGATGCCGCCAGGCCCGGTGAAGCTCTCCGTGACCGGGTACCTGCCGCCGAAGAGGTGCTGCAGGATCGGGGCGAAGTTGGTGGCCGCGTAGATCGCCTGGCGCGCCTTGGGGTTGTTGAACGGCGCGACCGCGGTGTTCAACTGCAGGTCGTACGGCGAGGTGCCGAGGTTGTTTTCCACCACGAAGTGCGACGCGGACTCGTCGATCAGCTGCGTCGTGGACATGTCCTCATAGATCTGGCCCTCGTTGGCCAGCAGCGCCTCGTACGCCGCCTCGTCGCTCCCGACCGTCTTGAACGTGATCTGGTCCAGGTACGGGTGGCCCGCCTCCCAGTAGTTCGGGTTCTTCTTGACGATGAGCTCGTCGTTGGGGGTGTTGCTCGATACCACGAACGGCCCGGCGCCGACCGGGTTCTGGCCGAACGACGCGCCTTCCTTCTGCAAGGCGGTAGGCGAGGCGATCCAGTTGGGGATCGAGTCGAACAGCTGGTCGATGAAGGCGCCGTTCGGCACGGTCTGGTGGACGACGATCGTGTACGGCCCGGTCACCGTGATGGCCGACGGGAGGGCCGGCATCGCCGTCCCGGGAGGACTGCCCTTCGGGGGCTTCTGCATGGCGACGAGCCACGGCGGGTTGAGGCCGTTCTTGATGGCTATCGGCCCGAGATCCCGCACCCAGTTGTAGTCCACCGCCTGGGCGTTGAACGGCGTGCCGTCGGTGAACTTCACGCCCTGGCGGAGCGTGATCGTGACGGTCTCGGCGTTGGGGCTGAACGTGTAGCCGGTGGCCAGGTCGGGGAGGATCTTCCCGCCCGGGCCGAGCTCGAAGAGCTGCCCGTAGATCGCGGTCATGAAGTCCTGGGTGGCGGCGCCCTCCTTGTTTTCGGCCGGGTCGAGGGTCGACCACGCACCGGAGTATCCGGAGCTTTCGAGGACCGTGACCGAGCCGCCCGACTTGACCGGCGCGCTGGAGGCCGATCCGGTCGCGCTGGCGCTGCCCGAGGACGATGATGAACTGCTGCACGCGGCCGCAGCGGAGAGGACGAGGACGGCCGCTCCAGCGAGGCAGGCGGTCCGCACTGACTTTTGCCGAGATCTCACGGCATTCACCTACTCGTGATTATTTGTACGCTGGCATGTGACAAAAGCTCAGTCGAGCGTCTAAAGATTTGTCTTGGATACTCTCATCCACCTGATGAGGCTGCAAGAGCGGATATTCGACGTCTCCCGTCTGGCGTTCACGCTTGTATCCGCGCTCGTCCGGCCGTGCTCCGCCCTTGTGACATGCCACAAAAGGCGCTAACACGACGTTAACCTGATCGGGCCACAGCGTAGTAAGCAGCTCATGAGATCGCCATCATCATGGATATCTATCAACATGCTGACATGACAAGCCCTCCGCACCGGGTTTGCGAGTGTAGAAACAAGCCGCTGTCGAGGCAAGGTGGTGGAGGCCATGACACTGACACTCGCTCAGAACGCGCGGGCAGCAGCCCCTGCCCGTCGCCGCGGGCCGATCCGCTCGCCGCTGGCCGACCCGGTGTTCGGGCCGCTGCCCGGCCTGCTGCTCATGCTGACCGCGGTCACCGGCGTGGTGGACGCGCTGTCCATCCTGGCCCTCGGCCGGGTGTTCGTCGCCAACATGACGGGGAACGTCGTGTTCGCCGGCTTCGCCCTGGTCGGCGCCCCGGGGTTCTCGCTCAGCGCGTCGCTGTTCGCGCTGGCCGGCTTCCTGGCCGGCGCCGCCGTCGGCGGCACCCTGATCGCCCGGGCCGGCCCCGACCGCGGCACGCTGCTGCGGGCCGGCACGGCCGCGGAGCTAGCCCTCGCCGCCGCGGCCCTGCTCCTCGCGGCGCTGTCAGGCGCGCCAGGGGTCAGCCATGGGACGATGGGCATGACCGGCGGCGCGTTCGGCCCGGCCGTCACCGACGGGCTCGCCGCCCTGCTCGCGGCCGCGATGGGCATCCAGAACGCGGTCGCGCGCAAGCTCGCGGTGCCGGACATGACCACCACGGTGCTCACGATGACGCTGACCGGGCTCGGCGCCGACTTCCGCGCGGTGCTCCGTGACCGGGGAAGCGCACGGCCGGCCCGCGCGGGGGGACCTCGGGCGGCGGCTGCTGGTGGTCGCCACAATGTTCGCCGGGGCGGTCGCCAGCGCCTCACTCGTCCTGCGCGTGAGCGCCCTGTCCGCGCTCGTCCTGGCGACCGCGCTGCTCGCCGCGGTCTTCTCCGGCGCGGCGCTCGCCGCCCGCCGCCCCGGCGCGTGGCGCGCCGCTCCCCCGCCGACCGCCAAGCGCTAACCGGACCGGTTCGCTCGGCTAGCCCCAGACCTCGTGCGCTGTTTCCACGATGAGGCGGAGCTTGGCGATTTCCTCGTCGATGGTCAGCGCGTTGCCCTCCACCGTTGAGGAGAAGCCGCACTGGCCGGACAGGCACAGCTGGTCGAGCGGCACGTACTTGGCGGCCTCGTCGATGCGGCGCTTCAGGTCATCCTTCGACTCCAGCTCCGGCCGCTTGGTCGTCACCAGGCCGAGCACCACCTGCTTGCCCTTGGGCACGAAGCGCAGCGGCTCGAACCCGCCGGAGCGTTCGTCGTCGTACTCGAGGAAGAAGCCGTCCACGTTCAGCTCGCTGAACATCGCCTCGGCCACGTAGTCGTAGCTGCCCGACGCCACCCACGAGGACCGGAAGTTGCCGCGGCACAGGTGCGTGGTGACCGCCATGCCGGCCGGCCTGCCGGCGACCGCGGCGTTGATCAGGCTGATGTACCGCAGGTGCAGGTGGTCGGCGTCCTCGCCGCGGCCGTTGATCTCCGCGCGCTGCGCCGGGTCGTTCAGGTACGCCAGGCTGGTGTCGTCCAGCTGCAGATACGTGCAGCCCTGCTCGCCGAGGCGCCGGACCTCCTGCGCGTACGCCGCCGACAGGTCGCTCCAGAACTCCTCGACATCGGGGTAGACGCCCTCGTCGATCATCGCCACGCCGCCCCGGTAGTGCACCATGCTGGGCGAGGGGATCGTCAGCTTGGGGACCGAGTCCCCGGCGACCGACTGCAGGAACGCGAAGTCCTCCCCGAAGATGGTCTTCTCCAGCGTGACCTTGCCGCTGACGTGGATCGCGGCCGGGGTGAACTCGATCTTGCCGTCGGCGTTCTGGAACTTCACCCGCAGGTGCCCGGGCGACTTGGCGATCCCGCCGAGTGAGTAGACGAAGTCCATGTGCCACGACGCGCGGCGGAACTCCCCGTCGGTCACCGACTGCAGGCCCACGTCCTGCTGCAGCGCCACGGCCGCCCGGATCGCCTCGTCCTCCGCGGCCCGCAGCTCGCCGGCGCTGATCCTCCCGGCCGCGAAGTCGTCGCGGGCCCGCAGCAGCTCCGGCGGCCGGAGCAGGCTCCCGACGTGGTCGGCGCGAAACGGCGGGATCGTCCTCGGCGACATGGCCTCATCCTCGCTTTCAGCGGCCAGGTAATCGGCCAGGTAATACAACGTCGATTCACTCCAGATCGTAACGAGGCCGAGGTGACTTTGCAGTCCTCGTGGACTTCGCAGTGCCGGCGAACCCTTTTGTGTCCAATATGCCCGGAATGTGAGTGCGTCAGCTCGCGGCCGCGGGCGGCCGGGCCCGGCTGGCGCGCGGGACATGGGGAGACACGCTTCACAGGCCAGGCAATGGATACCCCGCTGGGGTATCTGATCCTGGCGAATTCTTGATCACGAAGATATTTGCGCATCATAGGACAAAAGGTCTTCGGCAGGATAAAAGTCTTCGCGATCATGGCGGTACGGCTGAGGCTATCTGTGTGTTAAATCCGGAAATTTCCTGATTTGATACCCTAACCTTCGCCGTCACCGGCCGGGCCAGCGCAGGACTCTGGATGCTCGGGCAGGCAAAGACCCCGAACCTTCAATTCCTGTCAGCAAAGTTGAGGACAGCCGCGCCTGCCCGCAGAGGCCAGTGAGGCCAGTGAGGCCAGTGAGGCAGATGAGGAGACGGACAGGAACCACGCACGGCCGATGCCGCTCCTTAGCGGGCCGCTGGCGCTTCCGGGGGGCGGGTGGCGAACGGGGCCGAGCCGCCGCCGTCGAGGACGAGCGTCTGGCCGGTCATGTAGCCGGCGCCCTCCGAGGCCAGGTACGCGACCGCGGCCGCGATGTCCTCCGGGTAGCCGGGACGGCCGACGGCCAGCATCGACCCGCGCCGCTTGACCTCGGCGTCGACGTCGAGCGCGGGGTCCTCGGACAGGATCGACCGGCTGGTCGCCACCATGCCGGGCGCGATCGCGTTCGCGGTGATCCCCCACGGCGCCACGTCGGCCGAAAGCGCGCGGGTGAAGCCGAGCACCGCGGCCTTGGACGCGGAGTAGGCGGTCGACTTGGGTGCCGCCACCAGGCCCGCCAGCGACGCGATGTTGATGATCCGGCCCCACCGCTGGGCGCGCATATGCGGCACGGCGAACCGCGACATCAGATAGGTGCCGCGGATGTTCACCGCGAGAACGAAGTCCCAGACCTCGATCGGCACTTCCTCGATGTCCGCGCGGTCGGCCCCCTGCGGTGCCGCGGCGCCGTTCACCAGGATGTCCAGCCGGCCGTGCCAGGCCGCGGCGGCATCGACCATGCGGCGCGCGTCGGACTCCACCGAGATGTCGCCGAGCAGCGACATGGCCGCCCCGCCGGCGGACGTGATCTCCCCTACCAGCGAGTCGACGCCCCGCCAGCCGTCGTCACGGACGCCGACGACCTCCTGCCGGCGGTTGAGCACGCCGGCCGGCTGCTTGTCGGCGACCACCACGGCCACACCGGAGGCGGCAAGCGTGCGGGCGATGGCCCGGCCCATCCCGTCGCGCTTGCCGGACCCGGTGATCAGCGCTACTCGCGTGGTCAATGCGAGATGTCCTTCGGGTACGTGATGTCGATCGTCTCGCCGGATACCTCGAGGGCCTGCGACAGGATCCCGCGCATCAGGTCCTTGGGCACCAGGCAGTCCTCGCACGCTTCGGGAGAGGCGGTGATGACCACCGAGACACGCGCCCCGTCCCCCTCGATGGCCATGTGATAGCCGTCAGCTTCCAGGGTCGAGGCGAGAGCCGCCGTCCGTTCGGAATAGTTCATGGTTTCTCTCCCACCGCGACAGCAGTCCCCGACCACTCGCCGAAAATACGCACCACCATGGATATCGCCGCGTTCTTCGCCCCGGCGACGATGATCGGGACGTCACGCGGCGAGTTCAGGATGCGGCTGAACACCTCGTCCTGGCTGGTGTCGTCGCTGCCGAACCGGCCCCTGCCGTGCAGCCCGTTCTTGCCAGCCATCCGCAGGTCACGCCCGGTGCGGCCGCTGTGCTCGATCAGCCACGCCTGCACGTCCTGCTTGGCATAGCCGGCCGCCGCGAACATCTGCGCGTGCTCCGGGCAGAGCACGACGGCCACCGACTGCCCGACGAAGATCAGCGAGCCGATCCGCGAGATCGAGTCGGCGATGTCCCACAGCACCTGCTCGGCGTGCGGGGTGTGCCGGTTGTCGACGAACTCGCAGGTGCGGGTCAGCGTGGCGGACACCGCGCTGACTCCGCCGGACAGGCCGGCGTCCGCCGCGAGCGGCTCCCAAGGGGATTCCTCCTCGTTCTCCGCGATGCAGATCGACCACCGGCCAGGCACGCCCTGGGTGGCCTGCTCGAACACGTGCGGCCTGATGCCGAACGCGTTCCGCACCATGAGGCCGATCGCCCGCGGGATCGTCATGTTCGGGCGGAACCCGGGGCCGAAGGCGCCCCCGGACGTGTTGAACCCCAGCTCATGCCGTACCGGCCCGTTGACCACGATCAGCGGCGCGGGACCGCTGGTGGACTGGAAGCCGCCGCCCCGCGCGGCGCGCTCGCGCATGAGCGCGTCGAACGCGGCGAGCACCACCGGGAAGTACTCCGGCTTGCAGCCCGCCATCGCCGCGTTCACCGCGGCCAGGTAGACCGTGCAGTCGCGGCCTACCTGCTCCAGCGAGCCGATGATCTCATCCGGGTCGCGGCTGGTCGTGGCGAGGAACTGGTCGACGAGCGGCGCCGACGCCGGGACCAGCGGGAGGCCGTCCGACCAGTCCTGGGCGTAGCAGTACTCGATCGCCCGCTGCGCCTCGTCGGGGTCGGGCGCCGCCTCGGGGTCGGGCGCCGCCTCGGGGCCGGGCGCCGCCTCGGCAACGGCATCAGTCATGCGTCTGCTTTCGAAGGACCGGCCGAAGGGTCGGTCAGCAGCGCGACCACGTCGCCGAGCACCCCCGCGGCCCGGTCCTTGACCTGGTCCTCCTCGAGCACCGCGACCGGGTGGGCCGTGGTCGCGTACGGGAAGTCCGGCGCGCCGCGCAGCTGGGCCATCGCCTCGGTGGTCGCGCGGAACGAGTCGGTGACGATCACCGCGGTCGGCAGGCCGGCCGCCTCGAACACCACGCCGTCGGCCGCGGCCGCCGCGCTGCAGGAGCCGCAGTCGCCGACGCCGGTGACGATCACGTCGGCCTCGGCGGCCATCTCCTTGATCACTTCCTCGGACTCGGGCACCGCGAAGTTCAGCTTGGTCCTGGCGGTCACGCTGCCGGCCCCGTACCGCTCGACGAGCAGGCGGCCGACCTCGTGGAGGAAGGGGGCGGCGTTCTGCTTGGTGTTGATCAGCAGGCCGACCCGGGCGCCGCGCAGGCTGGCGCGGCGTGGTGCCCGCGCCGCCGCCGGCCTGGCGGCGGCCGCGCGGGTCGCGGACCCGGTGGGGTCCAGAATGGCGTTCGGCATGGCGCGCTCCTAATGCTGGTGGACGATAACGCCGCGGATGTTCTTTCCATCCATAAGGTCCTGATAGCCCTCATTAATTTCATCCAGCGAGTACCGCTTGGTGATGAGCTCGTCGAGCTTGATCCTGCCCTCGTGCCACAGGCTCAGGATCATCGGGATGTCGTAAAGCGGATTGGCGCCACCGAACAAAGAACCCTGCATCCGCCTGTGGTATCCGATAAGAATCCCGCCGGGCAGGACCATGTCGTAGTAGCCGACGCCGGTGATGACGACCGTGCCGGCCTTGCCGGTCATGTCGACCGCGGCCTTGACGACCTCGTTGTCCATCTCGCCGACCGTGCAGATCACCTTGTCCGCGAGCTGGCCGCGGGTCAGGTCGATGAGAACTTCCTTGGCCTTGACCGGGTTCTGAGAAGGCGTGCGTGGCGCCGAACTCCTTGGCCCGCTCCAGCTTCCACTCGTTCGGGTCGATGGCGAAGACGTACTTGGCGCCTGCGTACGCGGCGCCCTGCACCGCGTTCATGCCCACGCCGCCGGTGCCGAAGACCACCGCGGTGTCCCCCACCCGCACGTCGCCGGCGTAGACCGCCGAGCAGAACCCGGTGGTGACGCCGCAGCTCACCAGCGCCGCGAGCTCCATCGGGACGTAGTCCTCGATCTTCACGCAGGAGAACTCCGACATCACCGCGTACTCGGCGAACGACCCGACGACGCACATGCCGCCGAAGTCCTCGCCGCCTTGGTGGAACCGGAACGTCCTGTCCGGCAGGCACCCGATGGCGGCGTTGAGCCCCTGGTCGCACAGGTTCTGCTTCCCGGTCGAGCAGTACCGGCACTTGCCGCAGACGGGGATATAGGAGCAAGACACCCGGTCGCCCACCTGGACGCGGGTCACGCCCGGGCCGGCCTCGACAACGACGCCCGCTCCCTCGTGCCCGCCGACCAGCGGCAGCCGCGCGAACCCGCGGGCCCGGATGTGCTCGTCAGAGTGGCACAGACCCGCCGCCTCCATCTGGATGAGCACCTCGTTCGCCTTGGGCGGGTCGAGCTCCAGCTCGGTGACCTCCCATGGCGTCCCACCCTTGCGCAGCACCGCGGCCCGGGTCTTCATATAGCCCTCCGGCTTGGCCAATTGGCTTGTTTTTGTGCCCGTACCCATGACAAGCCGGTGTCCGGCTGTCGTGACAATAGATTTCATATCACGCGCTTCCCGTCGCGCCAAGTGTCATATATCGTCGTCCGTGGGCGGGGAGAAGCGGTTATGACCAGCACCGAAATCCCCTGCCCCGCCGCTGTTGCAGAGCCCAACCAACGCCCGGAAGGTACTCAATGGCTGACATGATTCGCGCGGTGGTCCAGACGGGGCCGCGGCAGATGGAGATGCGCGAGTTCCCCCGCCCGGTGATCGGCCCCGAGGACGGCGCGCTGCTGCGGGTCGAGGCCTGCGGCATCTGCGGCAGCGACGTGGAGCAGTACAAGGGCGCCATGGGCGCCCGCGGCCTGCCGATGGTGCCGGGGCACGAGCCGCTCGGGATCATCGAGGAGATCGCGCCCGCGACGGCGCGGCGATGGGGCGTCAGCGAAGGCGACCGGGTCGCGGTGGAGATCCTCATCCCCTGCCGGTCCTGCGACCTGTGCCTGGCCGGGCGGTACATGCAGTGCAAGAACCGCGCCGGCAGCCACGGCGGCTACAACCCGCCGGAGCGCGGCCTGGGCCTGTGGGGCGGCTACGCCGAGTACATGCACCTGCACCCCAACTCGATCGTGCACCGGGTAAGGAACGACATCCCCGCCGAGATCGCGGTGATGTACAACCCGCTCGGCGCCGGCGTGCGCTGGGCGCTGCAGTACGGCGAGGTCGGGCTCGGCACCTCCGTGCTCGTGCTCGGCGCCGGCCAGCGCGGCCTGTCCGCGATCCTGGCCGCCCGCTATGCGGGCGCGGGCACGATCATCGCGACCGGGCTGACCCGGGACGCGAAGAAGCTGGAGCTGGCGAAGGCGTTCGGCGCCGACGTCACGATCAACGTGGAAGAAGAGGACACGGTCGAGCGCGTGGCGGAGCTCACCGGCGGCGACGGCGTCGACGTGGTGCTCGACCTGACCCCGATGGCCCACCAGCCCATCAGGGACGCGATCAACGCGGTCCGCTGGGGCGGCATCGTCGTGCTGGCCGGCCTCAAAGGCCAGAAGATCGTCGAGCTGCAGACCGACCTGCTGATCAACAAGGCGCTCACCGTCAAGGGCGCGTTCAGCGTCGACGCCAAGTCTTACACCGACGCGATCACGCTGATCGAGTCGGGCAAGTTCCCGCTGGAGCGGATGCAGACGCACCGGTTCGGCCTAGACGACGTGGAGCACGCCATCCAGCTGCTCGCCGGCGAGGTGCCCGGCGAGGACGCCATCCACGTCGCGATCATGCCGGGCCTGTAAGGAGGTACCGCCAGATGCCGGTTATCGACACGCACGCGCACATCTTTCCCGGCGACTTCGGCCCGCCCCCGCACGGCTGCGACCCCGCGTCCTGGCCCTCGACCGAACCCAATCCGGCCATCGAAGGCGCGAAGTTCCTGGTCAACGGGCCGATGCGGTTCCCCGCGAAAGCGGTGTGGTTCGACGCGGAACAGCGCCTCGAAGCGTCGCAGGCCAGCGGCCTGGACGCGGAGCTGCTCTCCCCGTTCCCCGCGCTGCTGAACTACCGGGCGCCGGGCGAGGTGGGCCGCGAACTGTCCCGGGTCACCAACGAGTACATCGCGGGCCTGGTCGCCGCGTACCCGGCGCGGTTCCTCGGCCTGGGCACGGTGCCGATGCAGGACCCGGACATGGCCGCGGCCGAGCTGACCGAGGTCGCCAAGGCCGGCCTGGCCTGGCGTCGAGATCGCCTCGAACATCAACGGGGCGTCACTGCACGACCAGCGGTTCGACGGCTTCTGGGCCGAGGCCGAGCGGCTGGGCACGGCTGTCTTCGTGCACGGCATGCCGGCCCCCAGCGACCGGCTGCCAGGGCCGGCCGTCGCGACGTTCGGCGTCGGCACCGAAGGCGCGCTGGCCGCCTCGGCGATCATCACCGGCGGGGTGGCGGGCAAGTACCCGGGCCTGAAGATCGCGTTCAGCCACGCGGCGGGCGGCTTCCCGCTGATGCTCGGCCGCGCCCAGTGGTTCTGGGGCCGCACCTGGAACGAGGAACCGCCCCCGCCGCCCGGCCAGCGGCCGGGCGCCGAGCCGTGGGCGGCCGAACACGGGCCCATCGAGCTGGCCCGCCGGTTCTACTACGACTCGCTGGTCATGGACCGGCGGGCCATCAGGTACCTCATCGACATGCTCGGCGCGGACCGGCTGCTGGTCGGCTCCGACTTCCCGGCGATGCCGCGGGAAGAGCCGTGTGCCAGGACGCTGCGGTCGATGGGGCTTTCTGAGGCGGAACTGGAGGACATTCTGTGGCATAACTGCTTCCGGTTCCTCGGCCTCGAGCCCCCGAAGTTATCCTCAGTGCCGTGAGTAGCCTGATTCTCGACGAGCTGGAGGGCGACGACGCTCCGCAGCCGTGGACCTCGCCGGGTCCCGTCGCGCAGCGACCGCCCCGGCTCCTGCTCACACTGCTCGGCGACTACTGGTGGCAGCGGACGGAGCCCCTGCCGTCGGCCGCCATCGTCGCGCTGCTCGCCGAGTTCGGCGTCAGCGACTCGGCCGCGCGCGCCGCGCTGTCCCGGCTGACCCGCAACGGGCTGCTGGTGACCTCGCGCAGCGGGCGGCGGACGTTCGTCCAGCTCAGCTGCCGCGCCGCCGACGTGCTCGACGACGGCGCGCGGCGCATCTTCTCCTTCGGCGCCAGCGGCGCGTCCTGGGACGGGATGTGGTCGCTTGTCGCGTTCTCCATCCCCGAACAGAACCGGGCGGCCCGCGACGAGCTACGCAAAGCGCTGCGCTGGCTGGGGTTCGCGCCGCTCTACGACGGCCTGTGGGTGGCGCCCCGCGACCACGCCGACGTGGTGATGGCCCGGCTGAAGGAGCTGGGCATCGCCACCGCGACCGCCTTTCGCGCCACGGCGGTCCCCGACGGCGGCAGCCCGGAGGAGATCCCCGCGCGCGCCTGGGACCTGGCGGGGCTCCGCCGGGGCTACGAGCAGTTCATCGCCTACGCCGGGCTGCTGCGCGACCAGACCGCGGCCGGCGAGATCACCCCGATGGACGCGCTGGTGGCCCGCACCCGGGTGATGAACGAGTGGCGCGCCTTCCCCGCCATGGATCCCGATCTGCCCAGCGAGCTGCTGCCGGCCGCCTGGCCCCGCGCCGAGGCCCGCGAGCTGTTCATCGCCTGCTACGACCTGCTCGGCCCGCTGGCGGTCCGCCGGGTGCGGCAGATCATCGCCAGGTACAGCCCGGAACTAGCCGACCGCGCCGCCTACCACAGCTCGGAGCTGACCCTAGCGTCCGCCCCCGACTAGCATCATCCCGAACGGAAGGTGGCGCCTCCCCTCCCCGCACGCGTTTTCATGATCATGGGTCATCCGCGGCGGATATCGCCAATTCCGACCCATGATCCTGGTCTTCATCGCATTGGTTAGCCGCAGGAGGCCTTGGCCGCTGCGCGGAGCTCGGGCCAGTCCCAGGGGTTCAGGGGAGCGTTGCCGCCGGCCAGGGCGGCCGGGAGGCCGGCCGGCCAGGTGAAGGCCGCGTGCGTCCAGAAGTAGATGCCGCCGTCCCCGCAGTCCCTGACCGGCTGGGTGAAGGTCACCTTTACCCGGACCGAGTACTGGCCGCCCGAGGCGCAGTCGGGGTTGCAGCTCTCGATCTTCTCGGTGCCGGCGCCCACCGCCTCGGCGCCGTCCCACCGGGACCAGGTCATGTTCCACAGCACGATCGTGCCGTCCCCGGACAGCGGGCAGCCGGTGGCGCAGCCCGGCTCGCGGGCGGTCGTCCCGCGCGGGTCCTGGCTCTCCGCGAGGTAGACGTCGGCACCGGCCAGGCTGGCGGCGCCCGGCGAGGCTTGAATCGTCGTGGCCGGGGCCACGCCGGCCGCGCGGCTCGCGGCCGCCGCGCTCCCCACGGTCGAACTGGCGCTGGAACAGCCGGCGGCCAGCAGGGCCGCGAGCACCGCGGCGGGCGCGGTCGCGCGTGTCAAAACAGTCATCATCCACCCCGGTCCTTTAGCGACATCGCCCCCTACGACGCGCGAAACGTACCACCGGTTGCCGCCGGATCACGCCGGGTTCGACGACCGTGAATGCGCGACGTCGCGGCGCGCCCCATCGGATGTGAAGAACGGCGGGTCGAGCAGAGTGACCGACACCCGCGCGTCCTCCGGCCGCCCCGGCAGCCGGCAGGTGAACACCGCGTCGCCGGCGCGCACGTCGGCCGCCCAGCCGGCGCCGCTCGGCCGGGCGGCCACGACGTCTCCGGTGACCACCAGCCCGCGATCGGGAGCCGCGCCGGGCGCCACCCGGTCCGGGTGCACCCCGGCGACCAGGCCGTCGTCGGCCGGCACGAAGCCGAGATAGCCAACCAGCTCCGCGACCCGGCGGGACGCGGGCCGCAGCACGACCTCGTTGGGCGCGCCGGCCTGCAGGATCTGGCCGTCATCGATGACAGCCAGCCGGCCGGCGAACGCCTGGGCGTCCTGGAGCTGGTGTGTGACCAGGACAGACGGCACAGCCCGTTCGGAGCAAAAATTAGAGACCAGCACGGTGAGAGTCCTTCGCAGCGCCGCGTCCAGGCTGGCGAACGGCTCGTCCAGCAGCAGCGCGTCGCAGTGCGCGAGCAGCAGCCGGCCGAGGGCCACGCGGTGCCGCTGCCCGCCCGACAGCCGGGCCGGCATCGCGGACAGCAGCCCGTCGATGCCCAGCTCCGCCGCCAGCGCGGCCAGCTCGGCAGGGTCGGGGGCGGGCCGCGCGTACAGCAGGTTGGCGCGCACCGTCAGGTGCGGGAACAGACCGGGATCCTGGCGCATCAGCCCGACCCGCCGCTGCCAGGGCGGCACCTCGACGACCGGATCGGACGTCGAGGTGAGCACTCGCCCGCCGAGCTCCACCAGGCCGCGGCGCGTGGCCACCAGGCCGGCGATCGCCTCGAGCACCGTCGTCTTGCCCGCCCCCGACGGCCCGAACAGCGCGACCTGCTCCCCGTCCGCCACGCTCAGCGCGGCGCGGACGGTGAAGTCGCGGCGGTCAACCTCGACGTCGGCGTTCAGCACGCGCGCTCCAGATGTAGGCGGCCAGCGGCAGCGGCAGCGCGACCACGAGCAGGACCAGCGCGTACGGCAGCGCCGAGTACAGGCCGGTCTCCTGCAGGGTCGTGTAGATCTGCATCGGTATGCCGAACGGGTGGTAG
Source organism: uncultured Actinomycetota bacterium (assembly GCA_963771985.1). Classification (GTDB taxonomy): domain Bacteria; phylum Actinomycetota; class Actinomycetes; order Streptosporangiales; family Streptosporangiaceae; genus Trebonia. The sequence continues at coordinate 1,077,805 of CAVYVO010000003.1, forward strand.
GCGATGATCACGACAGCGCCGAACGCCCCGATCGCGCGCGCCCAGGCGACGGCGAGCGACATCGCCAGGCCGGGCGCCGCCAGCGGCAGCGTGATCCGCCGGAAGACGCGCCGCGGCGGGTCACCGAGCAGGCCAGCCTGCTCTTCTAGCCGGGTGTCCACGCCCGCGAACGCGGCCTGCGCGCCGAGTACGTAGTACGGCGCCGACTCATAGACCTCGGCGATCACCAGGGCGAGGAACGTGTTCGTCGCGGACTGGTGCAGCCAGCCAAGCACCGTGCCGGCCCATGTGTAAGGGCCGACCATGAAGACGAGCAGCAGCCCGATCACCAGCGGCGGCAGCAGCAGCGCGCACAGCACCCCCGCTTCCCAGACCCGCGGGAACGGCAGCCGGCCGCGGGCCATCATCCAGGCCAGCGGCGTGCACACCAGCACCAGCACGCCGAGCGTGACGCAGCCCGACAGCACCGACGTGAGCAGCGGTTCGAGGTCGCCCGGCCCGGTCAGCGCGCTGGCGATGTCGCCGGGCGACATCCGGGTGATCAGGGTGATCACCGGGCCGAGGAGGACGATCCAGATGACCGCCGCCCCGGCTATGGACACGTAGGAGGACACCGAACGGACGCGGCGTGACCCGCTGGCGAGCCCGCCGCGCCGTTCGGTGGGGGCGATTCGCGGGCTAGCTGCCCAGCTCACTGGCTATGGCCGAGGGCACGTCGCTCTTCGACCCGAACAACGTGGGTGTGAGGATCGTGAACCCTCCCGCCTTGTACTGGGCCAGGCCCGCGGGGGACAGCGTGTACTTGATGAACGCGTTCCCGGCCGGGGTCGGCGTGCCGACCGTCGTGATGTCGATCACCTGCGGTGATCCGTGCTTGGTGACGTTACCGGTGATCGTAACCGACGCCGTATGGTACAGCGACGCGAGCGCCGCGTCGCCCAGGTTGATCTGGGCCGGCAGCGGGATGTAGTCCAGGTGCAGTTCGATCGCCTGGGTGATGAACGCGCTCGAGGCGTCGAGCTGGCCGGACTGCAGCGTGGAGTCCAGGGATGATTCGGCGTAGATCTGGGAGGAATTGGACGTGCCGAAGTCCGTGGTGCCGAGGATCTTGGCGACCGTGTCCGACGGCAGGTGGTAGTAGGACTGCGCGAGCTCCAGCATGTAGATGAAGTCGCGGCCCTGCGGGTCGGTGTTCGGGTCCGTGCGGCCCAGCTTGAGGCCGGGTGTCTGCAGCAGGCTGCTGAACAGGGTGGACAGCGGCTTCGAGCCGTCGGCGTAGGCCTTGAACTCGCTGGCGTACTTGCTCTTCGGGTTGTAGGCGATCACCATCGAGGTGCCGGCGTACTGGACGTACCACTTGGTGAACTTCGGCTCGAGCGGGGTGATGTTGTCCCCGCCGACGGACTCGAAGACGTTCGGGCTGATCTCGCCGGCGGCGATGTCCGACTCCAGCGTGCCCGAGGAGTTGCCCGTGCCGGAGTAACCGTAGCCCGTGGCGGCCGTGAAGGCGGGCTTGACCACGTGCTCGTTGAGGTACTCGAGCGAGGAGGCGTAGGCGACGTTGGCGGTGCCTGTCGGCGAGGCGCTCGCGCTGGCGGAGGCGCTGGCGCTCGCGGACGCGGACGCGGAACTCGCGGCCGCAGACGACGAGGAAGAAGACGACGAACTGCTGCAGCCAGCGGCCGCCAGCCCGACGCATGCGATGCCGAGCAGCGCGGCGAACCGCGCGCCGGAGGAAGACCGGAAAGAAGAGAGCATTCCCCGACGATAGCTAGCACTGCTTGCGCCGCGCAATAAAGCTGGACACGCGGGCCCCAGCCGTTGCTTACTCGAAATCAGACGGGTCCCCTGCCCCGCGGCGCAAGATCTCGGGCTCGTCGGTGGAGAAGTCGATGACCGTTGTGGGCTCGGTGCCGCAGTCGCCGGAGTCGATCACCGCGTCCAGCACGTGGCCGAGCTGATCGGCGATCTCCCATCCCTGGGTCATCGGCTCGTCCTCGCCGGGCAGCAGCAGGGTGCTCGAGACGAGCGGCTCGCCGAGTTCGGCGAGCAGCGCCTGGGTCACCACATGGCGCGGGATCCGCACCCCGACGGTCTTCTTGCCCGGGTGCTGGAGCCTGCGCGGCACCTCCTTGGTCGCGGGCAGGATGAACGTATAGCTGCCGGGGGTCGCCGCCTTGATAGCCCGGAACACCTGGTTGTTGACGTACGTGAAGTGGCCGAGCTGGGCGAAGTCCTGGCACACCAGCGTGAGGTGGTGCCGGTCGTCGAGGCCGCGGATCGACCTGATCCGCGTGATGCCGTCCGCGTTCCCGAGCTGGCACCCGAGCGCGTAGCAGGAGTCCGTCGGGTAGGCGATCACGCCGCCCGCGCGCACGATGTCGGCGACGGCGGCGATCGCGCGCCGCTGGGGGTTGGTCGGATGGACGTCGAAGTACTTCGCCATGCCGAGAGCTTATCGGGGGTGCGGGGAGGTCACAGGTCCCCCCGGCGCTCCAGGAAGTTCAGCGCCACCCAGCCGACGGGTACCGGAAGCCAGAAGGTCAGCAGCCGGAACAGCAGCACCGCGCCGACCGCGACGGCGCCCGGCACGCCCGCGGCGGTGAGCCCGGCGGTCAGCGCGGCCTCCACCGCGCCGAGCCCGCCCGGGGTGGGGATGATCGAGCCGATCGCGCTTCCCGTCAGGTACACGAAGCCGATCTTCGCGAAGGGAACGGACCGGCCGAACGCCGCGACGCACGCGGACAGGCACAGGATGTAGGCGAGGCTCAGCAGCAGCGCGCCGCCGATGCCCTCCGCGAGCTTGCGCGGATGCTGCGCGACCTCAAGCAGCCGCGGCAGCACCTGACCGAAGGTCGGCGACAGGCGCGCTCGCACCAAGCGCCGCCCGGCGGGGACGGCGAGCACCACGCCTGCCGCCACGACGAGCCCGGCCACCACGAAGTAAGCCCACGTCGGCGGCTTGATCGGGCTCTTAGTCCCGGTTCCCGCGATCGCGGCGAACACGATGAGCAGCAGGATGTGCAGGACGAAGGCCACCACCTGGGACACACCGACGCTGGCCACCGCGACCGGCGCCGGGATCTTCTTGCGCTGCAGGTACCGGACGTTCAGCGCGGCGCCCCCGACGGCGGCGGGCGTCACCAGCGTGACGAAGGAGCTGGCCACCTGGGCGAGGAGGGTGCGCAGAAAGTTCAGCCGGACGGTGACGTACCCGGTTAGCGACAGCGACGCGCCCACGTAGGTCAGCGCCGACAGCGCCAGCGCCACGGCGCCCCAGCGCCAGTCCGCGTGCCGCAGCACGCTCCCGAGACTGGCCCGGGCGAGTTCCCCCGCCAGCAGGTAGATGGCCGCGACGCTGGCGACCAGCGTCAGCAGGGTGCGCGGCCGGATGCGCTCCAGCTGCACCGGCGCGACCTCGCCGCCGGGCACGGCCGCCAGCAGGGTCGTCCGGACCGCCGGCAGCACGTCCTTCCGGCGGCGCAGCGCCTTCCTGGTCGGACGGGCGAGCGCGACCGGCTGCAGGAGCGGCAGCACGGCCACCAGCTCGCTCCCGCCGGCCTTCTCGACCGCCACCCGCGCGGACCTCTCCGGCCCCGCGTACAGCGCGAGCTCGACGATGAGCTGCGCCAGGTCCAGGCGTATCTGCAGGTCGCTCGCTGCCACGTCGCCGTCGCCTGGATCGAGCAGCATGACCCGGCCGTCGCCGGTGAACATGATGTGGTCGGCGGTGAGCGCGCGGTGGGTGACATGGCGGGAGTGCAGCCGGGTCACCGCGTCCCAGACGCAAGCGAGCTCGGCGTCGGTGCACCCGGGGTTGCGCTGGGCGAGCGTGGTTCCCTCGCAGTGCTCGTAGGCCAGCGCGGCGGCTTCGGATCCGACGCGCACCAGGGCGCGCAGCCGCGGCGTGGGCACGCCCGCGTCTTCGGTGGCGTAGCAGAGCAGCGCCCTGCGCTCGACCGTGCGGTCGATCGACAGCGGAGCGCTGCGCGCCACCTGTCCCTGGACCCGGACCAAGCGGTACAGCCGGTAGAACGCGCCGGCCGCCTGCTGGTCCCTGTCGAACACGGCCACGTCGAGCTGGCCGCCGTCCTGCGTTGTCACCGCGTAGTGGCGGGACCCGGCCGTCTCCGGGCCGGCCTGGCGCGCCCGCCGGATCGCGGTCACCGCCATGTCTCCGGTGTCTCCGGTGTCTCCGGTGTTTCGGGTGTCTCGGCCGGTCAGCGCCGCGGCGATGTCGAGTGCCGAGGGACGCTGGGACACCGAGCCCGCGCCGTACCGGACGGCGAGGCCGACCACGCGGCCGGCCAGCAGCGTGATCAGGATGGAGATGGCGGTGGTGCTCGAGGCCGCCAGCTGCACGACCGCGTATACGCCGATCGCCAGGGCTAGCGCGTTCCGCCAGCCCGGCCGTCCGGCTAGCCCGACCATGGTGGCGTAGGCGACCAGCCCGACCAGGTAGGGGTCGATGGCGTGGACGTGGCTGGCACCCGGGCGCGACATGATGATCGCGTCGTAGAGACGGGCCGCGGCGGGGCGCGCGAGCAGGATGTTGGCGATCTCGGCCGCGGCGCCGGCCAGCACGCCGGTCGCCGCCGCCTCGGCGAGACGGCGCACCTGACGCCTGACGAGCAAGGAAACGCCGAGGGCGACGGGCAGGATAAGCAGCGCGAACAGCGCGAGCGGCTGGGCGATGTCGAGCAGGGCCTGCGGCAGCCGCCGGCTCGCGCCCACGATGTCGGTCTCCGCCCCCGTCGTGGTAGCGCTCGCGGCGACCGCGGCCACCGCCAGCACGAAGATCCAGACGCAGGACATGATGCAGCGCAGCGCGTTGACCGGCTTGCGGATCCGGCGCTCGAGCTGGTCGGTAACCTCGATGCCCCGCGGCTGCGTCACGGGATGATCGTTTCACCTGGCCACCCGGATCGCATAGACGCAGCGCCCCGCCGACGCGCCCCGCGCTTATGGAGCTAGCGGGCCGATTGCGCAATCGACCACACTAGAGCGGGTCGACTGCGCAATCGGCCTGCTCCGGTGTCTAGCGGTCTGGCCAATCGGGATAGACGGTCTGGGTCAGGCTGGCCAGCCCGGTCAAGTCGACGCCGATGGCGCCGTGTGCCTCGACGAACACCATCAGGATGCTGTCGCAGGTGCGGCAGCGGACGACGGTGCCGGGAGCCCGCCCGTAGACGACCAGCTCGGCGACCGGTCTGCTGGCGCCGCACGACGCGCAGGTGCTGAGCGCGGCAGTCATCTCCGTGCCGAAGACGTCGATCAGGAGGCCGCCGATGGCGTTGCCGTCCAGTGCGTCCATCAGTGTCCTCCTGTCGCCTCGAAGCGTCCGGCCCGCGCGGCCTGGGAAAGCAGCGTGTACATCACCTGTGCCCCGCCGCGGCGCTGGTCACGCTCGGGGCCTCGTGGAAATCGCCGAAGGCGATCTTGGGCACGGCTTACGAGTTCGCCACGGGCCAGCGCCTCGCCTCCGGTGATTTCGAGGGCGGGAAGAGCGGCGCCGTCAAGGTACTGGTAGAGCTAGCGTTCAGCGTCCAACCGCGACGGCCGGCCGGGTAAGCCGTGGTTCACTGCGCGCTGGGGGCTGGGAACGGCTGGCCGCCCACATCTGCCTGGCCGTTGGCGACGAGCCTTGCCAGCGCCTCGTGCAGGGCGTTGAGCGAGGCGTACCGGGGCGCGTACCCGAGCACCTCGCGGGCGCGGTCAACGCTGGCGGTGATGCTGCGGAATGTGTGCTCGCGGGTGACCTCGGCGTGCCCGGGTCCGGCCCGGCGGGTGCGAGCGGCCGGCCCGTCGCCAGGGCAGTCCACGCGGCGGGGTCGAGGTTCCCGGCGGGGGTGATGACCGGCCAGCCCGGCCCGCTGATGTGCCCCGGATGCAGCACCACGGCCGGGACGCCGCCCGCCCGGGTCTCCCGGTGCAGCAGTGCCTCGATCTCAGCCTTGCCCGTGCCGTACTCGCCATAAGCGGTGCGGGCTCGTCCTCAGTCACCGGCACTCGCAGCGCGGGGCCGTGCACCCAGATGGTTCCGCAGTGCACCAGCAGCGGCCGCGACGGGCGCAGCGCCTCGACAAGCCGCTGCGCCGACGCCCTGGTGAAGCAGATAAGGTCGATCACCGCCTCCGGGCGCAGCGCCGCTACCCGGGCACCGAACGTTCCCGCCGCGTCTTCCGCCTCCCGGTCAGCGGTGACCCTGGTCACCTTGTCCCACTGCGGGCCGTCGCGGTACGGGCCGCGGGTGCCGCGGCTGACCGCGATTACCTCGTGGCCGCCATCCGCCAGCCGCGGCACCAGGTACGTGCCGATGTGCCCGGTCGCTCCGATGACAACCACACGGCTCATCCCTGCCCGTCCCTTCCGGCGCTGGGCCCGCCCGTGCCATCCTCGCACGGGCCCTACTACGAGATCCGCGGCAGCGGCAGACCGCTCGTGCTGCTTCACGGCGGCCTGCTGACCATCGACCTTAATTTCGGGCCGCTGCTCGAACCCCTCGCGGCGAGCAGGCAGGTGATCGCGGTAGAACTCCAAGGCCACGGGCACACCGCCGACACCGGCCGCCCGATGACGATCGAGGCGCTGGCCGGTGACGTCGTCGCGCTGCTCGACCACCTGGGAATCGCCGAGGCCGACCTGTTCGGCCGAAGCCGCGGGCCATCCCGGAGCCCGCGACAACGTGAAAGCTTTCCTGCCCTGGGACGCTCAGGATCTTTCACGATAATCCCGGCGCCCGGCCCATCCCCGCCGCGGGCGGCCGCCGGCCGGCAGACGGGCGCGCAAGCGCGGGAAGATCTCCCCATCGCCGCAGGTCGCGCTAAAGTGCGGCTGCCATGCTTATGTCTCCCCGCGCTCGCGGAGGAATTCACGGAATTCGCAGATCGCCTGCTCCTGATCTGACCCGAGATCGCCGGCGACAACCATCTGGGTGCCGGTCCAGTAGGCCCCGGCGTACTGAGCGCTGCCTTCCGGCAGCACCAGGAGCGGGTGATGCGCGATCTTTATATGGTCCTGCACGTCTTCCCACGGGACGCCGGCGCGCACGAGGCCGATCGCAGGCGACTCGCTGTCTTCGTACTCCAGGTCGTCAAGCACTGGCCTTCTCCTGCCGCACCGGCTGATCCCGCGCACGCGGCCGCGCCCACGCGTACATCTCACAGTAACGGGCCAGCACCCGGCCACGGCAGATCCAGACGGCCGGACAGCGGCATGAGCGGATGGGCTGACGGGTTCAGTGCCCGGGACGGTTGAGAAGGCTTGACGTAATTGCACCCGCGGATCTGCCGCCGCTCTATAAGAGTTCCGGCAATTGGCGCCAACGGTCGTGTGGCTAGCGCGCTTTCTGGGTTTTGACAATCCTGTGTTTGCGCAAAGACTCAAGCCATTCCTGCCCGCTGAGCAGTCGCGTGGTCTTGGCCGACTTGACCTCGCCCGCGGCGGCAACCGCCATCGCGACGCTGGCAGCGGTCATATCATCGGGTGCCTCATACACGACGAGCACGTCATACTCGCCAAACGGAAAGCCAGCCACCAAGATCTTGGCTCCCAGATCCTCCAGTGCCGCCCTGATCGCTTCCGCGGGGTCGTGCGGATCCTTGAGCTGAGCCGCCATCGACTTTGCGGTATAGGAGGCTTCGTACATGTAGAGCGTCATCGAGATTCCCCTCGGGTGGGAATAGGCGAAGGAGTCACCTGCCAGTACCTGTGACGCCCGGCGGCTTCTGCCGACGCGGGCGAGGCAAAGAGCTGGAGACCACTGCGGTCTAAAGATCGTAGACCCGGCCCGGACGGGCGCACCAGCCTCCGCATTCGGGGCGGTTACTGGCCGGCGCGTGACGGCGGTCGGCTGCCGCGGGCCTGGGATCGCCGGGATCATCATCGTCATGCCCGACCCTGTGCTGCTCCTTTACTGCGTCGGCTGGGGGTGCCAGCCTGAACGGGTGAGGCCGAGGATCCGGTACTGCGCCACGCCCGCGGGTCGCGTCGCCTACTCGACGACGGGCGCGGGCCCGGCGCTATTGCTGGACTCGGGCTGGGTTTCCCATCTGCGCGGGCAGCTGGAGCTGTTTTCCTCCGGAAGCTTCATCGAGCGGCTGGCCGACCGGTTTACAGTGATCCGCTACGACAAGCCCGGGTGCGGCCTGTCCGACCGGGACGGGATCGACTTGTCGTTCGACGGGCAGGTGGCGGCGGCGCTGGCGGTGGCCGACGCGGCGGGTGGCGGCCGTTTCTGCCTGTTCGGGGCCTCTCAGGGCGCTCAGATCGCCGCCGCGATCGCGGCGAAGTACCCGGACCGGGTCGAGTCGCTGGTGCTGTACGGAATGTGCGCCAGCGGGAGGGATCTGGCGCCTGCCGAGGTCCGGGAATCGGTCGTGGCGCTGGTGCGGGCCCATTGGGGCCTGGGGCTGAAGGCGCTTACCGGGCCCGTGTGCCCGCGCTGATCCCCAGGCCCTCGCTACGGCGTTATTCGCCTCGGTCTTAGCCAAGCAGGGAAACGACAGGAAGCAGGCGGCATGAAAACCAGGACGGTAATCACGCCGACGGCGGGGCCAGCGCAGGCAGGAGGCCGCGCGGCTGCGCCCGCCCGGGTCGGCATGTTCGCGCCGTCGGGGCTGCTCGAGGCGATCGTGGACCGCGACCCGGAACTGATAGGGTCGCGCACCCGAGCCAAGAAGGCCGGCGGCTGAACCCTGAAAGGGTCGCGGTCGGCGCCGCCGAGTGGTTAGCGCGCCGGTACCGGGTTGGTAGACTGGCGGACCACCAGTTCGGGCTCGAAGATGACCTGGCGGTGCTGGTGGGTGTCGCCGTCGGCGGCCTCGTCAAGCAGCAGCCGGGCGGCGGTGTGGCCGAGCTGCTGGCGCGGCTGCCGCACCGAGGTGAGCGGAACCGCGGCGGCGGCCGCGAAGTCGATGTCGTCGTAGCCGATGATCGAGATGTCTTCGGGAACGCGGATGCGGTTGCGGGTCATCTCCTGGAGCACGCCCAGGGCGATCAAGTCGTTCGCGCAGAACACGGCCGTCGGACGAGAGCCCGCGGGCAGGGCGGCGATCTCCGCGCCGGCCTTCTGCCCGGCGGCGACGTTGAGCCCGCCGACCTCGATCACCGCCAGGTCCGCGGCGTCGCGGCCGGCCCGCCGCAGCGCCCGCAGCGCGCCCTCGTGCCGGTCGGCCACCTGGCGGATGGCCGGCGGCCCAGACAGGTACGCGATGCGCTCGTGGCCCGTGGCGAGCAGGTGCGAGATCGCCAGGTCGCCGCCGAGCACGTCGTCGACGGCCACCGAGCACTGCCCGCGCGAGGCGGACCTGCTGTCGACGAGCACCACGGGTGTCCCCCGCCGCTGCAGCCGCGCCAGCCGGGAGCCGGCGCCGGCCACCGGGGTGATCAGCACGCCCTGGACCCGGTGCTCCTCGAGCAGCTCCAGGTAGCGCTTCTCCTTGCGCTCCTGGTCGTCGCTGTTGCATAGGATGACCGCGAAACCCGCCTTGCTGGCCTCGTCCTCGACGCCGCGGGCCAGGTCGGTGAAGAACGGGTTGGCCACGTCGAGCACGACCAGGCCGATCGTCCGGCTCCGCCCGGCGCGCAGCTGACGGGCGGACTCGTTGCGGACGAAGCCGAGCTCTCTGATCGAGGCGGACACACGGTCGCGGGTCGAAACGGCCACGATCTCCGGCCGGTTGAGCACGTTGGAGACCGTGGCGACGGAGACGCCGGCGTGCGCGGCGACCTCGCGGATGCTGACAGGCACGTTCACCGCTTCTCGATTGGACTGACAGACAGTGTCGGTGCTGGAGTTAGAACGTGTCAAACCGCCTTCCCCAGCCGGGACGCGGCGCGCTCCCAGGCCCGCGTGTCTCCCGACGGTGTGAAGTGCCGCGGCTCGAGGCTGGAGCGCAGGACGCCCCGCATCCCGTCCAGCGTGCCGGGCGCCGCGCGCAGCGCCCGGGCCTGGACGAGCACGTTGCCCAGGGCGGTGGCCTCGGCCGGGCCGGCGACGACCGGCAGGCCGAGCGCGTCGGCGGTGAGCTGGCACAGCAGTTCGTTCCGCGAGCCGCCGCCGACGATATGCACGACGTCCGCGTGCCGGCCGGACAGCGACTGCGCCGCGAGCAGGGCGCGCCGGTAGGCCAGCGCCAGGCTGTCCAGGATGCACCGGACGATCTCCGCGGGCTCGGACGGCGCCGGGAACCCGCGTGCGGACAGCCACGAGACGACTCGGCCGGGCATGTCGCCGGGCGGCAGGAACACCGGGTCGTCCGCGTCGATGACGAACCGCAGCGGCTCGACCCGGGCCGCCGCCGCGAGCAGCGGCTCGAGCGGCGGGGAGTCCCAGCACCGCACGCACTCCTGCAGCAGCCACAGCCCCGTCACGTTCCGCAGGTACCGAACGGTCCCGTCGATGCCCGCCTCGTTGGTGAAGTTCGCCGCCGCGCTGGCCGCGGAAAGCACCGGCGCGGACAGCTCCATGCCGGCCAGCGACCAGGTCCCGGAGGAGATGTAGGCGAAGTCCGGCCCCGCGGCCGGCACGGCGGCCACCGCGGATGCGGTGTCGTGCGACCCGACCGCGATCAGCGGGACCTCGCGCAGGTCAGCGCCGCCGGCGGTGACCGGCCCGATCAGGTCGCCGGGCTGGCGCAGCGGCGGGAACAGGCCGGGCGGTATGCCCGCCCGCTCGATGATCCCGGTCGCCCAGGTGCGCGAGGCCACGTCGAGCAGCGCGGTCGTGGACGCGTTCGTCACCTCGGCGCCCGCCGAGCCGGTCAGCCAGTACGCGAGCAGGTCCGGGATGAGCAGCAGCGTCTTCGCCGCCGTCATCGCCGGCGTCCCCGCGGCGGCGGTGAGCTGGTAGATCGTGTTGAACGGCAGGTGCTGCACGCCGGTCACCGCGTACAGCTCGGCGAACGGGACGGGCGCCGCGACGCCGTCGGTGCGCGCGTCCCGGTAGTGCACCGGGTTCCCGACCAGCGCACCGGTCTCGTCAAGCAGACCGTAGTCGACGCCCCACGAGTCGATCCCCGCGCTCGCGAGCGAGAACTCCGCCGCCGCGGCCGACAGGCCGCCGAGCACCGACCCGTAGAGCCGCAGGATGTCCCAGTACAGCGTGCCGCCCGCGAAGACCGGCTCGTTGGGGAACCTGCTGACCTCGTGCAGCCGCACGCCCGAGCCCGACACCCGGCCCGCGATCACCCGACCGCCGGACGCCCCGAGGTCCACGGCCGCCACGACGGCCTCGGTCATCGCATGAAGGCCGCCGCCACTCCCGCGTCGACCGGGACCAGCAGGCCGGTAGTGAGCGGCAGGTCTCCCCCGCACAGCGCGAACACCGCGGCCGCGACGTGCCCGGGCAGCACCTCGCGCCCCAGCAGCGTACGCTTGGCGTAGAACGCGCCGAGCTCGGACTCTGGCACGCCGTAGACGGCGGCCCGGGACGCGCCCCAGCCGCCGGCGAAGATCCCCGAGCCGCGGACCACGCCGTCCGGGTTGATGCCGTTGACCCGGATGCCGTGGTCGCCGAGTTCGGCGGCCAGCAGCCGCACCTGGTGCGCCTGGTCGGCCTTGGCCGCGCCGTAGGCGACGTTGGACGGGCCCGCGAATACCGCGTTCTTGCTGCAGATGTAGACGATGTCGCCGCCGAGGCCCTGCGCGGTCATGACTTTGGCCGCCTCCCGCGAGATCAGGAACGACCCGCGCGCCAGCACGTCGTGCAGCAGGTCCCAGTCCGCCGCGGTCGTCTCGGCCAGGGGCTTGGAGATGGACAGCCCGGCGTTGTTCACGACGAGGTCCACCCCGCCGAACGCCAGTGCCGCCGCCGCGAACGCGGCCGCCACGTCCGCCTCGCTGGTCACGTCCGCGGTCACCGCGACGGTCGCGTCGGCGGAGCCGATCCCGGCCGCCACCGTCGACGCCGACTCCGCCGCCCGGTCCGCCACGACCACGCAGGCGCCTTCGGCCGCCAGCCGCTCCGCGATCGCCCGGCCGATGCCCGATCCCCCGCCGGTGACCAGCGCGATCCGCCCGGCCAGGGGCTTGGGCTTCGGCCGGCGCCGCAGCTTGGCCTCCTCGAGCTCCCAGTACTCGATGCGGAACTTCTCGCTTTCAGGGATCGGCTGGTACGCCGAGATGGTCTCGGCCCCGCGCATCACGTTGATCGCGTTCAGGTAGAACTCGCCGGCCACCCGCGCGGTCTGCTTGTCCGCGCCGAAGCTGAACATGCCGACCCCGGGCACCAGGACGACCGCCGGGTCCGCGCCGCGCATCGGCGGCGAGTCCGGGGTCGCGTATCGCTCGTAGTATACCCGGTATTCTTCCCGGTAGGCGGCGTGCAGCTCGCGCAGCCTCACTAGCACGGCGGACAGCTCCGCGTCCGGCGGCAGGTCGAGCACCATCGGCCGCACCTTGGTGCGCAGGAAGTGGTCCGGGCACGACGTGCCGAGCGCCGCCAGCGCCGGATGCTTGGACCCGGCGAGGAACTCCAGGACCGCCGGGTGGTCGCTGAAGTGCCCGAGCTGGACGCGGTCGGTGGACGCCAGCCCGCGGATCACCGGCATGAGCACGGCGGCGCGCGCACGCCGCTCTCCCTCGGCGAGCGGCTGGTGAATTATCTCACCGAACGCATCTGTGGTTCCCCCGCGCTCGTCGATGAACTTCTGCGCGGCGGCGATGATCTCCCGCGAGTGCGCCTCGCACTCGTCGCTCGTTTCCCCCCAGGCGGTGATGCCGTGCCCGCCGAGAATCACGCCGATGGCGTGCGGGTGCTCGCGCTTGATCGCGGCGATGTCGAGGCCGAGCTGGAACCCCGGCCGCCGCCACGGCACCCACGCGACGCGGTCGCCGAAGCATTCTGTTGTCAGCGCCTCGCCGTCGGCGGCCGTGGCGAACGCGATCCCGGCGTCCGGGTGCAGGTGGTCCACGTGCGCGGCGTCGACCAGGCCGTGCATGGCGGTGTCGATCGACGGCGCGGCGCCGCCCTTGCCGAACGCGCAGAAGTCGAACGCCGCGACCATCTCGTCCTCGCGGTCCACCCCGGGGTAGACGTTGACCAGGGCGCGCAGCGCGTCCAGCCGGAGCACCGCCAGGCCCGCTTCGGTGAGCGTGCCGAGGTCGCCGCCGGAGCCCTTGACCCACAGCAGCTCCGCGGGCGCCCCGGTCACCGGGTCGGTCGCGGTTCCCTTGGCGGAGGCGTTGCCGCCGGCGTAGTTGGTGTTGCGCGGATCGGAGCCGAGCCGGTTGCTGCGCGCGAGCAGCTGCCTGACAACGTCGTCCATCGGTATCAAGCCCCCCAGCCCGCGGGGGAACCCCCCTTCCGTTCGGAAGCGATCTTTTCTCCGTAACCCGACGCGAGATAGGCGGCGACGGGATCGGGAGCAAGCCCCATCTCGGTGCGCAGCTCCGCCAGCAGCGGCCGGACGTCGGTGTTGTAGGCGTCCATCAGCGCGGCGTTCGCGGCGAGCACGTCGCCGGCGAGCTGCGCGCTCTTGAGCGCGCCGGTGTCGACGAGCAGCGCCTTGGCGGTCGCTTCCTGCACGTTCATCACGGAGCGGAGCTGCGCGGGGATCTTGGGCTCGATGTTGTGGCACTGGTCGAGCATGAACGCCACCCCCGCGTCCGGGGTGAGCGCGTCCGCCTTGACCACCTCGTGCATGATGCGGAACAGCTGGAACGGGTCGGCCGCGCCGACCATCAGGTCGTCGTCGGCGTAGAAGCGGCTGTTGAAGTCGAAGCCGCCGAGCCGTTTCGCCTTGAGCAGCAGGGCGACGATGAACTCGATGTTCACCCCCGGCGCGTGGTGGCCGGTGTCGACGACGACCTGGGCCTTGTCGCCGAGCGCCTGGCAGTGCAGCAGGCTGGTGCCCCAGTCCGGCACGTCGGTGCTGTAGAACGACGGCTCGAACAGCTTGTACTCCAGGAGCATCCGCTGGTCCTCGCCGAGCCGCTGGTAAACGGCGGCGAGTGCTTCCGCCAGCCGGTCCTGGCGCGCGGAGATGTCGTCCTGGCCGGGGTAGTTGGTGCCGTCGGCGAACCACAGCTTGAGGTCTTTCGAGCCGGTGGCGTCCATGATGTCGACGCACTCGAGCAGGTGGTCAAGGGCCTTGCGGCGGACCCGGGGATCGGGGTTGCAGACGCTGCCGAGCTTGTAGTCGTCGTCCTGGAAGACGTTGGAGTTGACGGTGCCGATCCGGATGCCGTTGGCTTTGGCGTGCGCCGCGAAGTCCGCGTAGTCCTCGACCTTGTCCCAGGGGATGTGCACCGCCATGCTGGGCGCCACGCCGGTGTACTTGTGCACCTGGGCGGCGTCGTCGGCCTTCTCGTACGGGGTGCGCGGCACGCCGGGCTGGCCGAACACCTTGAACCGGGTTCCGCTGTTCCCGAACGCCCAGGACGGCAGCTCGATCTGGTGCTGTTTGAGCGCGTTCTTGACGGCCGTCAGGTCACGCATTGTCCGGTTCATCTCCTAATCGAGGTGGAAGATTTCGTGCGGCGGGCCACTTGCTGTTATCAGTCAGCTAGTGGCCCGCCGGAGCGACGTGGCTAGAAGTTGAACTGGTTGATGTTGGCGGCGGTGAAGACGAAGGGCGGCCCGAGCAGGATCGTCTTGTCCGCGCCGACCGTGAAGCTGCCGAGCTTGCCGGCGGTGAAGCTCTCGCCCTGGGCGCCGGTGATCTTGCCCGAGGCCATCTCCACCGCGGCGTAGGCGGCCAGGTAACCCAGGCTGGCCGGGTTCCACAGCTCGAACTCCTTCACGGTGCCGTCGGCGACGAACTTCTTCATCTCGTCCGGGGTGCCCAGGCCGGTGAGCGCGATCTTGCCGCGGTACTTGGACGTGTCCAGGACCGCGGCGGCGGCCGCGATGCCGACGGTGGTCGGCGAGATGATGCCCTTGAGGTTCGGGTACTGCTGGAGCAGGCCCTGGGTCACCTGGGTGGAGGTCGTCGGGTCGTCATTGCCGTAGACGGTCGAGACCAGCGTCATCTTCGGGTACTTCTTCAGTTCCTGCTTCATGTACCCGATCCAGGCGTTCTGGTTGGTGGCCGACGCCGCCGCGGAGACGATCGCGATCTGCCCGGTGTCGTTCAGTTCCTTGGCGAGGATGTCGACCTCGGTGGTGCCGATCGCGGCGGTCGAGGCCTGGTTGATGAACAGGCTACGGCAGGTGGGCGCGTCCGAGTCATAGGTGACGACCGTGATGCCGCGGTGCATGGCGGAGGTGAGCGTCGGGCAGAGCGCGGTCGGGTCGGTCGCGGACACGATGAGCGCGTTCGCGCCCTTGGAGATCGCCGCCTGGATCGCGGGGATCTGCGACGCCGGCGTGGCCGCCGTGCCGCTGGTCTCGCTTCCGCTCTCGCCGAGGGCGTTCAGCGCGGCGATCGCGCCGCCGGAGTTGGCGCTGTCCGCGGTGGTGAAGTAGGAGTTGCCGAGCTGCTTGGGGATGACGAACACCTTCAGGCCGGACTTCAGCCCGCCTGAGGAGGCCGCGCCCGCCGAGGAACTCGACGCCGATGAGGCCGTCGATGACGTGGCCGAGGACGAGGACGAACTCGACGAGCTCGACGAGCAGGCCGCGAGCGCGACGGTGACCGGGATGGCGAGGGCGAGCCACGTTGCCCGTCTCAGTTTCATATTGAATCCTTTCAATCGAAGGGACGCGCGAGGTATGGCTGTTTGGGCGATGCGTCAGGTGTCTAGGTTCTCTGGGGTTTGCGGAGCCAGCGCGGCCCGTGCCGGAGCCAGCGGGCGGCGTTCGGCACGAAGACGCTGGCGAGCAGGAGCGCGCCGGTGACGATCCCGGTCGCTTCCTGGTTGAAGTTGGTGAGCAGCAGCGCGTTCTGGATGCCCGCGAACGCGAGGACGGCGAGGACCACGCCGATGATGGATCCCTTGCCGCCGAAGATCGACACCCCGGCCAGCAAGACGATCGCCACGACGTCCAGTTCCAGGCCGAGGCCGTTGTTCTGCACCGCGGTGTCCAGCCGGAACGTGTACAGCACGCCGGCCAGCGAGCAGATCAGCCCGGAGACCATGAACAGGATCGTCTTGACGCGCTTGACCCGGATGCCGGCGAACTGCGCGGCCTCCGCGCTGGCCCCCATAGCGTAGATCGAGCGGCCGAACGGCGTGGCGTGCAGCACTACGCCGAAGATGAGCGCGAGCACGAGGAAGATGGCCGTCGAGTACGTCACGTCGTTGCCGGTGAACGGGACCGCGTTGATGCCGAGGTTGGTGTAGGCGGCCGGGAAGCTGGACACCGTGTTCGGCCCGAGCAGGATGGTGGCGATCCCCCGGTACAGCGCGAGCGTGCCGATCGTCACCGCGAGCGACGGCAGCCGCAGGCGGGTGACCAGCAGGCCGTTGACGGCGCCGGCCGCCAGCCCGACCGCGGCGACCATCAGGAAGATGCCGGGCATCGGCCAGCCCTTGCTCCACAGGTAGCCGAGCAGGGCGCTGGCCATGCCGAGGATCGACGCCACCGACAGATCGATCTCGCCGCTGATGATGATAAGCGTCATCGGCAGCGTCATGATCGCGATCTCGCCGTTGGACAGGCCCAGGTTGAACAGGTTGTTCCCGGTCAGGAAGTCGGGCGAGGCCGCGGACCCGATGACGAGGATGAGGATCACGACGATCGCGAGCCCGCTTTCCCACCGGACGGCGCCCCGTGCCCAGTCGGCCAGGGAGCGCTTGCCGCTCGCGGGCGGCGCGACAGCGGCGCTGGCGGACGGCGTGTCACTCATGGCGGGTCCTCCTCAGCCGCAGCGCGCTGGTGAGACGCTCGGTGATGGTCTGGTCGAGGGCGATGGCGACGAGCAGCAGGAAGCCCCAGATCGCCTGGTCCCAGAACGGCGAGATGCCGAGCACGTAGAGCGCGGAGCTGATCGTGGACAGCAGCAGCGCGCCGAGCGCGGCGCCCACCACGGTGCCGCTGCCGCCGAAGATCGCGACGCCGCCGACCACGACGGCCGACACCACCTGCAGTTCGTAGCCGGTGCCCGCGCCGGAGTTGATCGTCCCGTACTGCGCGGCCCACAGGACGCCGGCGACGCCGGCGATGCCGCCGCTGACGCAGAAGGCGGTGAATACGCGCCTGCCCGCCGGGATGCCGGCCAGCCGGGCCGCTTCCGGGTTGGACCCGATCGCGTACAGGTCGCGGCCGGAGCGGAACGTCCGCATGTAGTACGCGCCGACGCCGATCACCGCCGCGACCACGATGGCGATGTCGGGGACGCCGAAGACCGTCGCCTTGGGTATCTGGAGGAAGGCGCCGGGCAGCGAGGCCGCGACGACCTCCTTGCCGCCGACGATCAGGATGTCGACGCCGCGGATGATGTAGAGCGTCGCCAGCGTCACGACCAGGCTCGGCACCCGGCCGCCGGCCACCAGGATCCCGTTGACCACGCCGCACGCGAGGCCGATGCCCAGGCCCGCCAGGAAGACGACCGGGATCGGGATCCCCGGGGAGACGCCGAACAGGTTGGCGGACAGGTACGCCGACAGCCCGAGCGCCGACCCGATGGACAGGTCCACGTTCCGGGTGACCACGACCATGGTCTCGCCGAGCGCGAGCAGCGCGAACACCGTGGTGTCGACGAGGATGAACTGGATGTTCGCCGCGTCGAGGAAGCGAGGCTGCACGAGGGTGGTGATCAGCACGAACACGGCGAGGACCGCGACGATGCCGGATTCCCTGACGCGGAAGACCCGCTCGGCGAGCACGCTCGCCCGGGGGCCGGGCGCCTTGCCGCCCGGCTCCTTCGCGGGCCGCTGCTGACGGCGGCTCACGATGGCAGCCCTCATCACGAAGCCGCCCGCTTCCCCGGGGGGACGAGCCCCCCAGACCCCCCCGCGGAACCCCCCGTGAGCTGGCCCATGGCCGCCGACATGATCGCCTCTTCCGAGGCGCCGGCGTGGCTGAACTCGGCGACCAAGCGCCCCTCCCGCATGACCAGGATCCGGTCGCTCACCCCGAGCACCTCAGGCAGCTCAGAGGAGATCATCAAGATGCCCACGCCGCCGCGCGCGAGCTCGGCGAGCAGGTGGTGCACCTCCGCCTTGGTGCCCACGTCGATACCGCGGGTCGGCTCATCGACGATGAGCACCGCCGGGCCGCGGCCGAGCCACTTGGCCAGCACGACCTTCTGCTGGTTGCCGCCGGACAGCATCGCCACCGGGTCGGTCAGCCGGCCGTACTTGATCTTCAGCCGGACCGCCCAGTCGGCGGCGAGCGCCCCTTCGTCCGAGGACCTGATGAGCCCGCCCTTCTGGAGCCGGCCGAGCGAGGCGAGCGCGACGTTCTGCTGCACGGACATGTCCATGACCAGGCCCTGCTGCCTGCGGTCCTCGGGAACGAACCCGATCCCGGCGGCCATGGCGGCCGACGGCGACGCCTTGCGCAGGTCCCGTCCGCGCACGGTGACCGTGCCCGCGTCATACCGGTCGATGCCGAACACGGCCCGTGCCACCTCGCTGCGTCCCGAGCCGACCAGCCCGGCCAGCGCGACGACCTCGCCGGAGCGCACGGTGAAGGAGATGTCCGTGAACACGCCCTCGCGGGTGAGCCGCTCGACGGTGAGCACCGCCTCCCCCGGCGTGCCCGCGCCCGCCTCGGACGGCCTGGCGGCGAGGTCCCTGCCGACCATCGCGCGCACCAGGTCGGCGGCGGTGAGCCCGGCCAGGTCATCGGTGAGCACGTGCTTGCCGTCCCGCATCACGGTGGCCCGCTCGCAGATCGCGAAGACCTCCTCGAGCCGGTGCGAGATGAACAGCACCGCGGCCCCGCCCGCCCGCAGCGTCCTGACGACCTCGAACAGCCGGTCCACCTCGGCGGCCGACAGGGCGGCCGTCGGCTCGTCCATGACGATCACCCGGGCGTCGAGGGACAGCGCCTTGCCGATCTCGACGACCTGCTGGTCGGCGATGGACAGCCCGCGGGCGATCCGCGCCGGGTCCAGCGGGACGCCGAGCCGCTCGAAGATCTTCGCGGCCTCCTCGCGCATTTCCCGCCGGTCGATGCGCCGACCCGGCTTCACCGGCTGGCGGCCGATGAACATGTTCTCCGCGACCGTGAGGTCCGGGAAGAGGGTCGGCTCCTGGTAGATCACCGCGATGCCCGCGGCCCTGGCCGCGGCCGGCCCGTGCAGGGTGACCTGCCTGCCCGCCACCGTCAGCGTCCCGCTGTCTGGCTGGTAGACCCCGGCGAGGATCTTGACCAGCGTGGACTTGCCCGCGCCGTTCTCGCCGAGCAGCGCGTGCACCTCGCCGGCGCGAAGCTCGACCGACCCGTCGATCAGGGCCCGCACCGCGCCGAACGACTTCGCCGCGTGCCGCAGCTCGAGCACTACCCCGTCGGCGCGCTCTTCCAGTCCCCCGCCGCCGACGGCATCTCTGGCCAGGCTCTCGTGATCCTGACCATCGCCAGCCTCGCTGCCAGCAGCACTCACCGGGCGCACCTCCGTGTGCGGGTCGAGTCTTCTAGAACGTTTCAATCTTGCCCTGTAGTTTCGATGGGAGGCCGACGGGTGTCAATATCCCGCTCAGTGCTCGCAATTGAATCGTTACGACCGTCGCCCGGCCCGCACAACACCGCCGCACACCCATCCGACGCGCCCCATCGCGGCCCCGTCAACGCGACTTTTCATAGCAGCCGCACTGACATTCCGGACATATCGGACGCAAATGTGGTCATCTGCTATGAAAAGTCGCCGACGGCGGGTGGGCGGGTGTGGGCAGCGGTGGCCGGGTCGCGGTAGCGGTCCGGCGAGCACTCCCGCAGCGCGGCCAGCGCTTCCAGGTGGGTCATGCACGCCTCGTAGGCGTGCGGGGGCAGGCTGAACGCCAGCACGCCGCGGCCCAGCGTGGCGTACGGCCCGGTCCACAGCAGGTAGCCGAGCAGCGGGTCCTCGCGCGTCCAGGACAGCTCGCGGCGCAGCAGCTCGCTGCTGAAGCAGCAGTTGTACAGCTCCGGGCGCCGGCAGTCCTCGTACCCGTGCCAGACACCGGGCCGGAGCAGGATCACATCCCCGGCAGAAA
Organism: uncultured Actinomycetota bacterium; assembly: GCA_963771985.1. Taxonomy (GTDB): domain Bacteria; phylum Actinomycetota; class Actinomycetes; order Streptosporangiales; family Streptosporangiaceae; genus Trebonia. The sequence continues at coordinate 1,097,830 of CAVYVO010000003.1, forward strand.
GCTCCCGCCGGCCGGCCACGCAGTGGTGGGCGCCGCTGCCCCCGATCGCGAACGCGATCTCCACGAACGTGTGCGTGTGGAGGGGGTTGCTCTCCTCATGGAAGTGATAGCCGGCGTAGGCCGGGCCGCCCTTGGTGAAGTAGAAGACTTCCCTGCTCGTGTCCATGGGGAGGTCTTCGAGGGGGAGTTCCTGCATCCCGCGACGATACGCGCGAAGTCAATTTCGTGCTGGTAGAGGCTCATCACGGCCTAGCAGGGGCCTGCGCGGACGGCGAATGATCACCCATTAAATGAACCGTTTCACCCGTGCGAAACCTGGATCGACGATGACCCACCGCCTCCGCCGCTACCGGCCCGTGCTGGCGATCCTCCTGCTGCCGAGCCTGCTGCTGATCGGCGTGTTCAGCTACTACCCCGCCGCGCGCAGTGAGGAACAGCGGGATCAGCGTCAGCGTCCACGGCACGAGCAGCAGCGCCACATAGGCCAGGAACAGCAGGTTCTTGCCGCGGAACTTCAGCTGGGAGAACGCGTACGCGCCCAGCGCCGCCGCGCTGACCATCGGCAAGCTGCACCTGTTCAACAGCTGGTGGGCGCTGGTGCTGCCGTACGCGGCAAGCGCCAGCCGCTGCTCGTGCTGATCTTCCGCGGGTTCTTCGACCAGATCCCCGCGGACCTGCTGGAGAGCGCGCGGATCGACGGGTGCGGCGAGCGGCAGGTGCTGGCGCGGATCGTCGTGCCGCTGACCAGGCCCGTGCTGCTGACCGGCGCGATCTTGGTCACGATCAACGTCTGGGGCGACTACCTGTGGCCGACGATCGTCATCCAGGACCCGGCGAAGACCACGATCTCGGCGGGCGTGGAGCAGTTCGTCGGGAGCTTCGGGCTGAACTTGTCCACCGGCGGCGCCGTGTTCGCGGCGTTCGTGATCGCCACCTTCCCGATGTTCGTCCTCGTCGGCTCCACCATGCGCTATTTCGTCTCCGGACTGACCGAAGGAGCTATGAAACTTTGACTACTCCCCGCACCGAAGGACGGGGATTCCGGCCCTCGCGGGCTGGGGTTCCTGGTTTGCCAGCGCGCCGGGCGTGTCTCCCATCCGCCATGGTGCTCCGCTTGGCGGGGCACCGGATTCCTCCCCGGCCTGAAGGCCGGAGCATCCTCCGGAGGTCTAGGTGACCCCAGCCCGGCTGCGCTGCGCGCACCTGTTCAACCCGCTCGGCGTCGCCCCGGGCAGGGTGCGGTTCGGCTGGGAAAGCGGCTGTCCGCAGGCGGCCTTTCAGATTCAGGTTTTCCCGAACGAAAGGTCGCGCCTCTCGCCGGCAACCCGTGCTGGGACAGCGGGCGGGTGCCCGCGCGGGATTCCTGTGACGTCCCGTACACAGGCGCTCTCCTGGTGCGCGGCGGGCACTACTGGTGGCGCGTGCGGGTCTGGGACGGGGCCGACGCGATGTCGCCGTGGAGTTCCCCGGCCACGTTCGAGGTCGAGCTCGACCCGGTGTCCGGCTGGGGCGCCCGCTGGATCGGGCTCGGGCCGGTGCGGGAGAGCTTCACGCCGCCGAGCGCGGACGGGCCGCCGCCTCGGTGCGTGACGAACGCGGCCGCGGGCCGGTCGCGGTGGCCCCGTTCCCGGGCGCCGCCGGGATATCGGAGGCCGTCTTCGAGGCCGGGCCAGGGGCGCATGAGTTCACCGGTCCGGGAACCTCTGATCCGGCCTAGACGTTGAGCGGGCGTGTCGCAGCTGCTCCCGGTCGCGTATGCCGGCCTTAGCCCATGCTGAGCGGCCTGCGGAACCGCGCCGCGCGTTTCCTGCAGCGGCCAGGGACCGCCGACCTCAGGCCCTACCTGGAGCTGCTGCCGGATATCGCCGGACGTGAGCGGGCCGTCGCCGCCCTCGCCGATGACGAGCTGGCTGCCGCCGCCCGGGCGGCCGACGACGACGGGATCTGCGCGCTGGGGCGGGAGGCCGCGGTGCGCGGACTCGGGCAGCGCCCGTTCGACGTGCAGCTCGCCGGCACGCTCGCGATGCTGGCCGGGCACGTCGTGGAGATGGCTACCGGTGAGGGCAAAACGCTGTCGGGGGCGCTCGCCGCCGCCGGATACGCGCTGGGCGGCCGGTCGGTGCACGTCATGACCGTGAACGACTACCTGGCACGCCGCGACGCGGAGTGGATGCGCCCGGTCTATGACCTGCTCGGGGTGACCGTGGGGTGGATCGGCCAGTCGTCCGCGCCGGCCGACCGCCGGAGCGCCTACGCGGCCCAGGTGACCTACGGGGCGGTGAGCGAGTTCGGTTTCGACGTGCTGCGGGACCGGCTGGCGACTGCCGCGGCCGGGCTCATCGCGGGCGCCCCGGACGTGGCGCTCATCGACGAGGCCGACTCGGTGCTCGTCGACGAGGCGCTCGTCCCCCTGGTGCTCGCGGGCACCGCCGACGGCGCGGCGGCGGGGCTGGAGATCGCGGACGTCGTCCGCCAGCTGGGGCCCGGCCGCGACTACCGGATCGAGGAAGACGGGCGGAGCGTCTACCTGACAGACGCGGGAACACGGGCCGTCGAGGCGGCACTCGGCGGGATCGACCTCTACGCCGGGCCGCATCTTGAGATCCTGACCAGGGTCAATGTGGCCCTGCACGCCGAGGCGCTACTGCGCCGCGATGTGGACTACATCGTGCGGGACGGCAGCGTGCACCTCATCAACGCCTCCCGCGGCCGGGTCGCCCGGCGGCAGCGCTGGCCGGACGGACTGCACGCGGCGGTCGAGGCGAAGGAAGGGCTGGCCGCCAGCCAGAGCGGCGAGATCCTGGACAGCATCACCATCCAGGCGCTCGCCGGGCGGTACGCAACCGTGTGCGGCATGACCGGCACGGCCGTGGCCGTGGGCGAGCAGCTCCGTGAGTTCTACGGACTGGAGATCGCCGTGATCCCGCCGCACCGGCCGTGCGTGCGCGCCGATGAGCCGGACCGGCTGTATGCCACGACGGAACAGAAGACGCAGGCGCTCGCCGAGCATGCCGCGGAGGTGCACGCCACCGGCCGGCCCGTGCTGATCGGCACCCTGGACGTGGCCGATTCCGAGCGGATCGCGGAGCGGCTGAGCAGCGCCGGGCTGGACTGCGTCGTGCTCAACGCCAAGAACGACGCGGAGGAAGCCGCGATCGTGGCCGAAGCCGGCGCCCGCGGCGCCATCACGGTCTCGACCCAGATGGCCGGCCGCGGCACCGATATCCGGCTCGGCGGCACGGCGGGCGATCAAAGCCAGGTCGCCGAGCTCGGCGGGCTGCACGTGATAGGCGCCGGCCGGCACGGCAGCAGCCGGCTCGACCGCCAGCTGCGCGGGCGAGCCGGGCGCCAGGGCGACCCGGGCAGTTCCGTGTTCTTCGCCAGCATGCAGGACGACCTCGTCACCCAGTACGTGCCGGACGCCAGGCCGCCGGCGGCGACCGCCAGGGACGGCAGGATAGTGGACGCCGGGGCGCATGAGACGGTCACCCACGCGCAGCGCGTCGCCGAAGGCGTCAGCCTGGAGATTCATCGCAACACCTGGCGGTACAACAAGCTCATCGAGATCCAGCGCCAAGTCGTGCTCACGGAACGCGACCGGGTGCTGCGCACCGACGCGGCGCTGCGCGCCCTCGCCCGCCGGTGCCCGGACCGCTTCGCCGCGCTGGGCGCCGTCGCCAGCGACGAGGTGCTGGCGGACGCGGCACGCCAGATCACCCTCTGGCACCTGGACCGGGCATGGGCGGATCACCTCAGCTACCTGGCCGACCTCCGGGAGGGAATTCACCTGCGCGCGCTCGGGCGCGGGCTCAGTCCGCTGAACGAATTCCACAAAGAGGCGGTCCGCGCCTTCTCCGGCCTGCTCGCGGCCGTCGAGGAGCGGTCCGCCGAGAGCTTCGAGACCGTGCCCGTCACGGCTGACGGGGCGGATCTCAGCGCCGCCGGGCTGAAGCGCCCCAGCGCCACCTGGACCTACCTGGTGCAGGACAACCCGTTCGGCACGGACATCGACCGCGCGCTGCGCAGCGCGGCCCGCGCGATGCGCCGCCTGCTGTCGACCTGACGCCCCCGCCACCCCAGCGGGCCGATTGCGCAATCGACCCCGAACCCGCACGACCCCAGCGGGTCGATTGCGCAATCGACCACACTAGAGCGGGTCGATTGCGCAATCGGCATTCCGACGGCGGGGAGGGGCGCGGCGATTTCCGGGGATCCGGCTGGTCTATATCAGCGGGCCGCCGACCACGCGGCGCCGGACCCCGGAAGAGACAGACGCGATGATAGATCACAAGGTGGTCAGCCGTACGGAGTGGGAGGCCGCCCGCGCGGAGCTGATGCGGCGCGAGAAGGAGCACACCCGGATGGCGGACGAGCTGGCGCGCCAGCGCCGCGAGCTGCCCTGGGTCGCGATCGAGAAGGAGTACCGCTTCGACACCGACGACGGGCCCAGGACGCTGCCGGAGCTGTTCGACGGCCGCTCGCAGCTGCTGATCTACCACTTCATGTTCGGGCCGGCCTACGAGGCGGGGTGTCCGGTCAACTCGTCGATGGCCGATGGCCTGGACGGCCTCCTGCCGCACCTGCATGCCCGCGACGTGACCCTGCTGCTGGTGTCGCGGGCTCCGCTGGCCAGGCTCCAGGCGTACAAGCGCAGGATGGGCTGGCGCCTGCCCTGGGTCTCGGCGGCGGAGACCGACTTCAACATCGACTTCGGCGCCTCCTACCCCGAGGAGCAGGTGCGCGGCTGGGGGCTCGCGGAAGACGCGCTGCCGCCGATCGTGGGCCAGAACGCGGCCGCGACCGGGACCGACATCCCTGGCTACCTATCAGAAGCACCGGCGGTGAGCGTTTTCACGCACCAGGACGGCACCGTCTACCAGACCTACGCGACCGCGGGACGCGGGGTGGAGTTCCTGATGGGCTACTACCCGGTCCTTGACCGGGTGCCGAAAGGGCGTGACGAAGGCGACGCGTTCCAGACCTGGATCCGCCGCCACCACGAGTACGAGGCCCGGGATGAGTGATTCGACCGCGCGTCCGGCCCACCGGCACCGCCGCGCGCCGTCCGCGTTGCTCAGCACGCTCGCGATCGCCGGGCGGTCGTAGAGGTCGGCCACGATCGGCGTGGCGCCGCGGGCCGCGACGACGTCCGCCTGGTCGCCGTCGCGGACGAGCGCCGTCACCTCGTGGCCGTGCTCTCGCAGTTCCGCCAGTACGTGCGATCCGACAGCCTGGCGCGCCACGCACCGGTCCCCTCGTGATCGTGCCCTAGCCAGGCTCGAGGCTAGGCCCGGCCGGCCGCGACCACGCCACGTGCGGCCGCTAGTCGAAACTCAGCAGCCCGGCCCTGCCCTCGGCTATCGCCGGACGCGACTCGACCTTCGCCGCCGCAGGGGGTTTACCGAACTTCACGTCGGATCTGGTCAACCCGAACTTCAGCCGTCGCGCCGGATCGATGAGGCAAGGCACCACGGCGAACCCGAACGTGACCGGTGTGGCGCCGCGGAAGCTGACCCAGTCGTCGTGTTCGTGCTTCCATGACACGTCCGCGTGCGCGGACCCCACTAGGTCCGAGATGCCGTCGACGGCGATCTTTACCGCCTGACCGCCTGTGCCGCTCGCCCGGACGGCGAACGTCGGGGTGGTCAAGGTTCGCGTGATGAGTAGCAGCTGCTGCGTTTCATCGGCGAGGAAAATCTCGGTCGCGGGTGTCCGCGCCACGAGACGCCCGTTGATGGCCCGGCCCAGATGCGCGAGATCGACCTGGTTGTCCATGACATCGCGAACCTCGAAGGTGAACGCGGCGGCGCCCTGCCAGAGCGTGGCCGTCAGCTCGGCGTCCGGCGCGGGCAGTCCGAGCGCGGTGAGGAACTTCGCGGACAGGTCAAGCCCCAGCGCCGCCTTGACCTCCGCGGAGCGCGTCCCCGACATCGCGGCCGCTGGCGAGGATGTCACCGGCGGGAATTCAGGCGGGTCTCCCTCGAGGATGTAACGCAGATGTCCTCGGAGCTCGACCCTGTCGTCCTGCTTCGCGACGGTCGTCAACGGGTCGATGCCGGCCCGGGGCGCTCCGACGACGTTGGCTCCGTATGTCTCCCGCACCCGCCGCTCGAACGGATCGTCCTTACGCGGACAAGCTCTAAACGCCATCCCTACCTTCTTAGAACCAGTGCCACAGCAGCACCAACAACACGACGTTCACCACCAGTGACAGAGCCAGCAGTATGCTGGTCCGCCACAGTTGGAGCCTTAGCCTGGACCGGAGTCCCTCGGCGCGGTACGCCTCGGCGGATGCCTTCAGGTAAGCCTGCTCCGTCTTAGTCAGCCCCTCACGCTTCCGATGCGGCGCCGCCATCTGGTACTGGTTGCCCTGCAGCAGGAACGCCGGGTTCTGGCCGGAAGCGTCCCAGTCCTCTGCCTGTACCTGCCACCAGTCCAGGTGCTTGGCCCGGAATGCCCGGTTGTCTTCCAGGACGGGCCCGACGAGCATGTCATGCGACAGTTCCCACAGAGGCGGCCCGCCCGGGCGGGGGTCGTCGCGAATCAAGTACATGCCCTGCATTACACCGAGAGCGGCGTCTGCCTTCGGTACTTGCGGTTTCTGCCTGGTCTGGCGGCGCAGGCGCTGCTGACCGATGAGATCGTGCCCGACCCAGTCGCGCAGGGCGTGCTCAACGTGACGATCCTTTTTGACCGTGTCATCAGGCACGGCCTCTTTGGCCGCGTCTTTACCCGCATCCTTGGCCGCGTCACTGGGGGCGACCTCCTTCGTGGCTTCGCGGATGACGGCGCGGTAGTACTTCGATATGGATTTGTCGAACGGCTTGAAATTCTCGACGTTCTCGACGGTGATGGCGTCGAATTTGCTGCCCTGCTCCTTGCTGAGCCCGCGGAAGAGGTCATAGCAGACGACCTGCAGCAGCGCCGGCTCGACGTAAGGCGACTGCATGGTTGGGATATCTTCGTCCCCGCGGCCGGAATACACCAATCGAAGGTCGTTCACCAGCATCTGGGCTGCGTCGTCGTGGAAATCGACGCCGCAGGCTTGCGCTGGCTTCTGCACCGCGCGCAACGCCGCTTGCACGTCGAGCAAATCCAGCCGGAATGCCGCGCGGAGCTGCCCGGGCAGGTACTGCCGGAACCTGTCCAGGGCTCCTATATAGTCCTCTCGCATCGCCAGGAGAGCCCACCGCCGGCTGTCGTCTAGGGCTTCGCCGAGCTGCTTGAAGAACGCGATCTGGCCTTCGACATCACCTTGGTTCAATGTGAGGATCTCTTCGAGCTGGTCGAAAACTAGAAGCTGGCGTTGTTGTACGTTGTGCTCGCGGGCGAACTCCTCGACCGCCTCCGCTATCGTCATGCCGCGGGCGTGCTCGTAGTCGGTGAAGTGACCGATGAGCCCGTTGACGACGCTGTACACGTATCGATTGGGCACGTCTGCTGGCGGCGGGAGGTTTACGCGCAGCGCCGTGAACTTCGGGTCGTTGTCGTCGCGTAGTTCGGTGCCCGCGCACGTGAGGAAGCTGCGCCCCTCGAATGACGGGACGACTGACGTCTGGATCAGCGACGTCTTCCCGGCTCCTGACGGCGCATGCAGGAGCAGCACCCGGCCCGACAGCAGCGAGTTGACGACAGACGCCGCTTCCCGTTCCCGGCCGAAGAACAGCTCTCCTTTGGCAAACGGCCGAGGTCCGACGTACGGGTTGGCGCGCTTGACCGAAGGCTCGAGCTCCGAGGTCCCGGCCCCAGCCGACGAGGAGCTTGGATCGTTCACGATCGGGGCCTCGTTTCCTCGAGCTCTTTGAGGAACTCGGCGCAGCTGCCCCAGTACACATCCAGGTGGTCGGCGCCGAGGTAGTCCTCCAGGTACTCTTGCGCCACCTCCGGCTCGACGCGGAGACCTCCCGGCTCGAACTGGACCCCGACATGCCGGCTGAATGGCTGGCCAGTTCCCTCGAAGCCCTTGATGGCCTGGAAGATCATACGGAATTCCCAGTCGTCAAAGGCGTATCCGAGGAACATAAGCGAATTGTCCATCAGCGGCGGCTTGATGTAATCGGGAATGCCGACGCCCTTGTCGACCTGTTTCATCCACGACCGCAGCCAGGCGAAGTAGTCATCTTCGCTGAGCACCAGCGATCTCGCCACGGTGAACGCGCCGAACAGGTGATAGACCAAGGGCTTCTCGACGCTGAAGTCATCGTCGAGCGGCGGCGCGGACGGCGGGTCACGGTACCATTCGAAATGACGCGTGACGGGGTCCTTCCCGACGTCGGACAGGGCGTCCTCGAGCACGCTGTTCCAGCTGGTCGTGACGAAGACAGGCAGCTCCAGCGTGGCTAGCCGCGAGTAGCAGTCCTTCCCCGCGGAGGCATTCCGCCGGAATTTGCCGACCGCCCGGACGTGCGAATCCACAGTACTCTGTCTCCAGTCGATGTCCGGCAGGGCCTTGCTGAACTCGGTCTTCAGATAGCTGCGCAGATACTGAGCGAGCTCGTCGCGGGCGACCGCACGGTCATCGGAGTCGACCGCGACGTATTGGGCGACTGAGGCCAGGTCCGTCTTGGCACTGTCGAACATCGGTATCTGCCGCCTGGCAGCCCAATCGCTCGCCACCTTCTCCCGCGTCGGCAGGATGCCATCCTCCGCCGCCAGGCCTGACCCCACGATGGGTGTGCAGTTCCACTCGGCGATACGCGTATGGAGGTTCCCGAAGCGGATGGTGGTATTGCGGCCGAACCTCGGCAGGTGCCACGCGCTGCCGCGCTTGAGTCGCGAGTACAGCACGGGCACGAACCAATCCGGCTCATCGCTGATGTAAGAGCGAGCTGTCGCCATCGCGTGCGCGGCGATGCCGTCCCTCCTCAGCTCCTCGAAAAACCGCGGCATGAACCGGGCCGCGGTGACCATCGAGATGTTGCCCTGCATGGCGACGACAACGGCGCAGCCAGCTCTCGACAGCGCCGGTCCGAACGCCGTCAGCGACCTCGCTGACTCGGCCACCGCCTCGTCCGGGCCGGCGGACTGGCAGGAGACAAGGATCGCCAGCGTCGGAACGCGCTGCTCCAGGTCACCGATGCGGTCAGCCAGGGCTGCGCCGTCGACTCTGTCAACATTGCCCCGCTCGTTCTCCAGGAACAGGGTCGGGCCGCCCTCGTCCAGCACTCCATGGCACACCAGGTAAAGCACGTTCACTTCGCGTTCGCGCATCGCGTCCACGATGCCCGCCGCGGTCGCGCGCTTGCCTTCGTCGGCGAGGACCCGCACCGACGTCCCTTCCAGCGCTCGCCTGGCCCGGGCGACTTCCCCGTCCACGTCCACTGGGCTCAGCTGGCTGAGGCCGTCGGCGTGCCCCTCGATGCCCGCGGGGTTCGCCACGACAACCAGCGCGGAAAGCCGGTTCTGCAGGCGCAGCGATGACGGAGGGGTGCCGTCCGGATTGCTCAGGTAACGGCAGAACCTAATGTTCTCGCTTGTCGTGACCCGAAGCTTCGAGCTCGGGTGGCGCAGCGTCTCCCACCGGATGGTCTGGTAGGGCAACGGCGCCTCGTCACCAACGACCAAGCGCATGTAGACGGGCATTTCCTGGGCGAGGCGCAATGCCCGGTCCAGGTACGTGCTCGCGCCCTGCTGGAACAGCATCTCCCCAAGCGCGACACCGTAGGCCCGCGCGTCGCCGCGCAGGCCGTCAAGCCGGCCCACGTCGATCTGAATCGGCAGCGAGCTGAAGTACTGGTAATCCTCGATATCCCTAGGCGCGTTGAACAAGATGGTGAGGTCGAAGCGCCCGTCCCCCGCCCATCTGAGGATCACATCGAATTCTGCGTGCTTAGCCAAGGCTGCCCCTCCCCGTTGGGCACGATCCTTGCCGTTCACGACAGGGTAACCCCATTGAAACGCAGGGTAAAGATGCAGGTCTCCGGTTGTCCTGCGTGAGGCGCCACGGTCCCGTTCGGAATAATTCTTTTTAATTAGTCCGAACGGGCGGTGGCGTCTCTTGTCATCACCCAGGCGAGCTGGGTGAGCGAGCGGATCAGCGGGTTGGCGTCGTTGCTGTCGAGCGCAGCACGCGAATGCTGAATCCGGCGCGGTCGAACGGTGTCCGGGTAAGGGCGACGTCGACCAGCCCGGCCCGCAGGCCCGCGGTCGGGTCGGAAAGGTCAGTTTCGCGGATGCAGACGTGGACACTGGGGCTGGCCGCGCAGCGTCTGCGGGTGGTGGTCCCGGCCACGGCGACATCGGCGGCCCGCGGCTGCTGTCCGACGTCCACGACTACCTGCGGCTGCTGCGCGACGAGACCTGGCGGCGCCAGGACTCGGCGATGAGCGAGGACATGATCGCCGCGGAGGTCACGGACCTGATGATCAAGCGGCATCCCGACTGGGAGGGGCAGGAGTGGATCCGGCCGGGCGTCGACTGCCTGTGCGCGGAGCACGCCGTATGACTGGTGGGATGGGGTGCGGGTGGTCGGGGGCGGTTAGCCGGTTTGGCGGAGGCGGCGGGCGGCTTCGGCGGCGGCGGACATCTTGCTGATTGCCAGGTGACGGGGGACGCGGCGCAGGCCGCAGTCGGTGGAGATCTCGAGGCGCTCGGGGTCCCGGTATTCCAGGCAGGTGCGGACGCGCTCGATGATGTCTTCCGGTGTTTCGGAGTAGTGGGTTTTGATGTCGATGAGGCCGGCGGAGAGAATGCGCTCGCGGTCCCACTTTCCGACCAGGTCGATCTCGGCCATCTCGCGGGCGCCGAACTCCAGGCTGAACCCGTGCACGTGCGCGTCGAGCAGCGCGGGGAACAGCCAGCGGTAGGTGCGCTTGGCATACGGCAGGCGGCGGAACGAGCCGAAGCAGATGTGCACGACGAACGTGCAGCCGGTGACGCCGTCGACGACCTTGTTGATGAGGTCGACCATGTTCTCCGCGGTCCGGTCCTCGGCGGCGTGCGAGGGGGTCAGCGGTTCCTCGATCTGGATGTAGTCGCAGCCGGCCGCCACCAGCTTCTGGATGTCGGCGCGGATGGCGGGCGCCAGCGCCTCGGCGCAGTCACGGCGGTTGCGGTAGACCGGGCTGAAGTCCAGCTCGGTCGTGATGCCGTACGGGCCGGGCATCCCCATTTTGGGGCGGCGATCGGTGCGCGCCCGCAGGAACTCGTACTCAGCTGTGTAGTCCCAGATCGACTCGATCTCGTCCAGCGGCCGCTGCACCTCGTATACCGGGAGCATGTCCCAGCCGATCGCGCCCAGCTTGCGCGGGGACGGCCGCATCCTGATGCCCGGCATCGAGCCGGTGATGCCCTCGATCCAGCCGAGCCGCCGGTGCTCGCCGTCGGTGAGGATGTCCAGGCCGGCGCTCTCCTGGTCACCGATGGCCAGCTGGCAGTAGTCGTCGAAGAGCTCCCGCCGGTCGGCCGGGCCGAAGCGGCCGTCGGCCTCGGCGTCCGCGAGGATGTCCCACCAGCCTGGCCGCGCCCAGCCTCCGGTGGTCGTGACCGGCAGCGCATCCGGGTACTGGTACGTGCTCATGAGCCGTCGCCTTTCAGTGGGGGGCGCCTTTCAGTACGGTGAGTAGCTCCTGGTGGACGCGGCCGTTGCTCGCCACCACGTCTGCCCTATTAACGGAGCGGTGCGGGGCGCCCTCGAACGTGGTGAGCACGCCGCCGGACTCTTCGAGGATCAGCTGGCCCGCGGCGATGTCCCAGGCGTCCATGGCGTGCTCGGCATAGGCCTCGAGGCGGCCGGCCGCGATCGCGCACAGGGTCAGCGCGGGCGACCCGAGGGAGCGCACCCCGCCGGCCGCGTTCATCAGCCGCTCTACCAGTTCCGCGTACGCCCGGATCTCTCCCCGGTCGACGGACTGGGCCTGGGCGACGACCAGCGCCCGGTCGAGCCGGGCGACGGCGGAGACGCCGAGCCCGCGTCCGTTCAGCGTGGCGCCGCCCCCGCAAGCCGCCGCGAACAGCTCGTCGTGAGTGGGGTCGTACACCACCCCGGCGGTCGTCTTCCCGGCGGCGCGCAGCGCGATCGACACGCAGAAGAACGGCAGCCCGTGCGCGTAGTTGGTGGTGCCGTCGAGCGGGTCGACGTACCAGACGTGCCCGGCGTCCGGATCGCCGGCCGTGCCCTCCTCGCCGTCGATCGCGTGCCCGCTGGGAAAGGCGCTCAGGATGACATCCGTGATCGCCTGCTGGGACCGCCGGTCGGCGACCGTGACCAGGTTGGCTCGCGCGTCCTTGTAGTCGATCCGGAGGTCGCCGCCGCGGGCGGCGGCCAGCTCCGCGGCTCCCGCCCTGGCGGCGGCGATGGCGACCTCGAGTTCGGTGGTCAACGGCCGGGAACCTTGAAGACGTTGCGCAGCGCGTACCGCACCGGGTCGAAGGCCTTCTCTTCCTGAGGGTGCTCTTCATGCGGCCACGTCGTCTCGGGCCGGTGCTGCAGGATGAAGACGCTGTCCGGGAGCGGGGTGTCGCGGGCGATCGCCCACTCGACGTCCTGCGGAACCCCCGCCGCGGCCTCGAGCTCCGCAGCCTTGCGGCACAGGTAGCGCACCTCGTCGTCGTCGAGGCAGGGCGTCCGCGCCAGCTCGGCGGGCAGCGGCGCGAGCGCGACCCCCTTAGCGGCCGGGTCGAACACCGACCAGAGGTGCTTGGCGCCCGCGCGGCGCTCCACGATCTGGCCGCTGGCGCGGTCGACGGCCCAGTAGTCGGGGGTGACCTGCCCGGATACCACGCTCTCGCCGAAGCCCCAGTTGGCCTCGACCACCATCCGGGCGCGGTCCCCGGTGACCGGGTCGAGCGTGAAGGCGACGCCGGCGGACCGCACGTCGACCAGCTGCATGACGCCGACGGCGAGGTCGTGGGCGTGCGGGGGCAGGCCGTTGCGGCGGCGGTACTCCAGCGCCCAGGAGGTGTAGCCGCTCGCCCAACACTTGCGGATGTGATGGAGCACGTCCGCGGGTTCGGTGATGCCGAGGTACGTGGCGAACTGGCCGGCGAAGCTGGCGTTCACGCCGTCCTCGGCGACCGCGCTGGACCGGACCGCGACCCGCAGGTGTGCCCCGAGGCCGGTGCGCGCCCGCAGCCGCTCGTGCGCGGCACCGACCGCGTTGGCCAGCCAGGAGGGGAACGGCTGGCTCTCCACAAGCGCCCGCGACCGTTCCGAATAATGGGCGGCAGTGGCCGGGTCAGGGGAAAGCTCCGCGCTCAGCCGCGCCAGCTCCGACCTGACCTCGGCCGGCAGCCAGCCGCCGAGGGCGTCGACCGTGACCGCGTAGCCGTCGGGGACCCGCCAGCCGTCGGCGGCGAGCTGAGCGAGGCGCGCGACCTTCGGCCCCACCCGCGGCGCGTCCGTGCCCCTGATATCGCTGAGGTCAAGGACGTGCGCGGCACCTTGCGTCACTGCTGGCTCGCGAAGATCCGCACGGTGCCCTGCCGGCCGTCCACCTGGACGCGGTCGCCGGTCTTGATGGCTTTCGTGGCCGTCGCCGTCCCGACGACGCAGGGGATGCCGTACTCCCGGCTGACGATCGCCGCGTGGGTCAGCGACCCGCCGGTATCGCAGACGCAGGCTTTGATGATGCCGAACACCGGCGTCCACTCGGTCGTCGTGCCGCCGCAGACCAGGATCTCGCCCGGCCGCACCGAGCTGATCTCGGTCACCGAGGTGATCACCCTGGCGACGCCGTCGGCGACGCCCTTGGCCGCCGGGAACCCGTGTAGCTCCGTGGACTGGTCGTCGCTTTTCAGCGTCTGCAGGAAGTGCCCGGACAGGCCGAAGACCTCGATCATGATCGGGTCGGGCACGGTGTCGGGAATCGTGCCGAGCATGGTGGGCAGCTCGGGGCCGCGGCGCCGCCACTCCTCGAAGTACGCCCGCCGGTCCGGGATCATCGAGGTCAGCTCCGGCCAGGCGGCGGCGCCTTCCATACATGCGAACAGCTCGGGCTTGAACAGGAAGAAGATGTCGTCGGGCCGGGTGAGCGTGCCCTCGTCGGTCAGGCGGGCGCCGAGCTCGAGGCTGGCGCGGCGGACCGGGATCGCGGCGCGGCGGTCGATGAGGTAGTTGTGTTCCTCGTTCCACCAGGCGAAGTTGGCCGCCTGGTTGCTCGCCAGCGCCTCGTTGAAGCGCCGCAGGTCGGCACCGTTCAGGGAGCGGCGTGCGGCCTCGATCTGGGCGTCGCGTTCGGCGATCGCCTGCTGGCGCGCGCTGGCGAAGTCGAAGCCGACGGGCTTAGACAGGAACGACGCGATCGCATACAGCGCCGGCGACGGGTCCTCGATCCATGAGGGCGTGTCGATCCGGCAGGTCTCCTCGGTTCGCTGACCGTAGGTCTTCAGGAAGGCGTCGAACTCCGCCAGCCAGGTCTTGCCGTGCGGGAGCGCCTCGAGCTGGGCCGGGACGTCCGTCGGATCCGCGTGCAGCAGCGGGCCGGTGACCTCGAGCTCGCGGGCGCGGGCGGCCAGCCGCCACAGTTCCTCGTCGGTCCTGCCGTAGAACGTCTGCTGGCCGGACAGGAACGACGACACCTGCGAGCCCTCCAGGCCGATCTCCTCGGCCAGGCCGTAGAACGCCAGGTAGTTCGCGGTCAGGACGTACATGACCTCGAAGTGGATGAACCAGGCCCTTCGATGGAAGGCGTACGCGTCCTTGACCGTGGTCCACAGTTCGGCGGTGCTCATCGCCGTCAGGTCGAGCGGGTCGAAGTGGTCGTAGGCGGCCTGGAGTTCGGCCGCGCGCATCCCCCAGTACCGGTCGAAGTCGGCCAGGATCGGCGTGACGTACTCGCCGAAGCGAGCGGCCCGGGCCTGCATCTGCCAGTCGGTGTCCACGTCGATCGTGCCGATGTAGACATGGGTGCCCGCCAGCCGGTTCACCGATCCCTTTGTCGGGGGGACGCCGACGATCTCCGCGCCGAGCTGCGCGCCCCAGGTCTGGGCGTCGTCGAGCAGCGCGATGCTGGCCGGCACCATCCCCTCGCTGAAGTGCAGCGAGTCCCGCAGCCAGTAGCGGGCGTTGTCCGCTTTGCTGAACGGACGGACCGGCCCCGCGACGAACGGCTGGCTGCCGAAGGCGGGCTTGTATCCGGGGTACAGCTCATCCCGGACGTAGTCGTCTACCGGGACGATGGGCGGCTGTTCCCGGGCTGAATCATCCGTCGCTGGCATGCCCAAAGTCTCGCGCCGGACCCGGCCGGGCACAAGCCTCCCTGACCGGAGCACAAGCGGCGCGGCGGCTCGTTGGGTAAAGCCACAATGGCCGCGACCACGGGGGCGGGTTCGGGTTCGGCATCCGGGCCGCCGCGGTCAGGCTGATCGCGGCGCGGCGGGTGCCATAGGCTCACGGTCACCGAGGCCGAGCGCCGCACCCTCGTTCCCGGGTCGGGTGACTGGCCGGCGACGAGCCCTTCGACTGGCAGCGGATCCGGCGTCAGCCGGACCACCTCGAGGCGCAGGCCGGCCAGCGTGACGACGGCCTGGCACGGCCGGTAGAACAGGCCCCGCAGGTCCGGCACGATGAGCCGGCCGTGCCGCGCGGCGGGCAGCGGCCCGCCAGCCGCCTTCATGTCGTAGCGGCGCCGCAGGCCCTGGTCGCCGAGCACCAGCCAAGCCGCCTCCGTGGCCTCGCGAGCCCGCGCCGCGGCCATGACCACGGATGACGGAGCGCCTGCCACGAGGTCCGGGCGCAGCAGTCTGACCCGCTCCTGGTAGGCGCGGCGGAGGGTCTGCGCCGACGCCCCGGCCGTGACGCCGAGCACGTCGTACCAGGTGATCCCGCCGGCCATCGCCATGCTCTCCATCGCTATGTCACTCCCCGCGCCATCGCCTCGATGGGGATGCCGTTGCTAGCCCAGAGGGCCGGATGCCGCTGCCAGATACACCGGACTCGTATTATCTGGGGCCCATCTGGGGCCCATCTGGGGCAGTGGCACAAGCAGCCGCGGTTCTCATTGGGGCGAGACCACAATGACCGTGCTCGCCGGCTGGCGGAAGATGTCTCCCAAACTGTGTTTACTCCCGGACGAAGTGGGTGCGCATGAAGACACGAGCAGCGGTGCTCAGGGATGTCGGCAAGGACTTCGAGATCGTCGAGCTCGACCTCGACGAACCGAAGACCGGTGAGGTCCTCGTCCGGTTCGTCGCCTCCGGCCTTTGCCACTCCGACGACCACCTGCGCACCGGCGACATCCCGGTCAGGTACCCGATCGTGGGCGGCCACGAAGGCGCCGGCATCGTCGAGCAGGTGGGCCCCGGCGTCACCAGGCTGGCGGTCGGCGACCACGTGGTGGCCTCGTTCCTGCCGGTGTGCGGGCACTGCCGGTTCTGCGCCCGCGGCCAGAGCAACCTCTGCGACCTCGGCATGTTCCTGGTGGACAACTGCCTGCCCGACGGCACGTTCCGCTTCCACGAGGGCGGCACCGACTTCGGGCAGATGTGCCTGCTCGGCACGTTCTCCCAGTACGCAGTGCTGTCCGAGGCCTCGGTGGTGAAGGTGGACAGCGACCTGCCGCTCGAGGTGGTGGCGCTGGTCGGCTGCGGCGTGCCCACGGGCTTCGGCACGGCGGTCAAGGCGGGCGAGGTGCGCCCCGGCGACACCACGATCGTCTACGGCATCGGCGGCGTCGGCGTCAACGCGCTGCAGGGCGCCGCGTACGCCGGCTCGCGGTACGTCATCGCCGTGGACCCGGTGGAGTTCAAGCGGTCGGCGGCGCTGTCGTTCGGCGCCACGCACGCGGTCGCGTCGCCCGAGGAGGCGCAGGAGCTGGCCCTGTCGCTGACCAACGGGGTCGGCGCCGACCAGGCGCTGGTCACTATGGGCGTGGTGACCGAGGAGGTCGTGTCGGCGGCGTTCGCCGCGATCCGCAAGCGCGGCATCGTGGTGCTCACCGGCCTCGCCGGGCCGGCGGCGAAGACCGTGCACGTCTCCGGCTTCGAGCTGACCTTGTTCGAGAAGCGGCTGCAGGGCGCGCTGTTCGGCAGCTCGAACCCGTTCGACGACATCCCGCGGCTGCTCGACCTCTACCGGGCCGGCAAGATCAAGCTGGACGAGCTCGTCACCGCCCGGTACAAGCTCGAGGATGTCAACCGGGGCTACGAGGACATGATGGCGGGCCGCAACATCCGCGGCGTCATCATCCACGAGCACTGAGGGTTCGGGCGGGCGGCCCAGTATGCCCACTGCGCGATCGGGCCCGCAAGAGCGGGTTGTGCCGATACCCCCAACGGCTGACGCCCGGATTCTGCCGCGCCTCGCTGAGAATCGAAGCGGCCTATGACCTGTGACCGTCTGCTGGTCCGGCGTCGGCGGCCTTCTGGCACCGCAGACCGTGTCCGCTGTCCTTAATGTCTCAACATAAAGTTGAGACATTAAGGACGTGCGGCCTCTATGTGTGTCTTTCGGGGCGCTATTCGCCCCGGAGGACACAGCTAAGCCGGTTCGCCCGGCGGGAGGTTCGCCGCTGTGGCCTGTGTGACGGAGGGGGTCCGCGTCACGGCTCGCAGCCGGATGCCAACCCGCCGATTGCGCAATCGGTCCCGCAAGGGCAACGTTCCGGAACAACCTGAGTTTGCGGCGTGTCGGGCACACCGCCCGTCTCACACCCTCATCTCCCGTTACGTGAAGCCCCGTTCCACGGCATCCGCCAGGCTTTGATTGCAGATTCCCGCGCCATGGCACCGGAAATCGCAATCAGAGCGGCAGGCCGCATGCACAAGAGCCGCATTCCGGGCACCCCTGGCCGGGAACCGGCCGCGGAGGGCCAGTGAACCACATCACCGGCACCCGGCACGCCGGAGAACCACCTTGTTTCGGAACGTTGCCAAGAGTGGGCCGACTGCGCGATTGGCATGTTCCGCCTCGGGCGACGCCGGTGCGCGTGGAGGTGGATGGGCGGCTGGTGATTAGCCGAGGACCTCGCTCGCGCGGGCGGCCGCGTGCAGGAACAGCGGGTCGGGGCGTTCGGCATACAGCCGCAGGCAGGCCTCGGTGAGCTTGATGGCGTGCTCGTCGCCGCATCCGACGGCCCGGTCGGTGAGATCCGCCGGCGCGGGCGGCGGCGATGCGGGCAGCGGGCGCGGCGTGACCGCCCCGGTGTACATCGTGTAGAGCCTTGCGCCGGTCTGCCAGAGCGCGTCGTACGTCGGACGCGCGGCCGCGGCCGGGAGCAGCGGCAGCACGGAACGGGCGGCCGTCGGCGCGGTGACCGCGTGCAGCAGCGCGATCGGCCGGTCGCCTCCGTAGGCGAGGAAGACCCTGGTGAACTCCGCGGCCAGGTCGAGCAGGCCGGCGGCGGCGTCCGCCGGCGGGCGCAGGGCGGCGACCGCGGTACCGAACCGCGGCTCGTCCGGCAGTCCGGCCGCCAGGACGTCGGTGATCAGGCCAGGCGCAGGCGGCCGCGCGGACACCGGCAGCCCGCGGAGGGCCGCGCCGAGGTCGAGGCGCCCGGCGGTGCGCGGCGTGCCGGGGAGCTCCAGGTAGCTGGCCGCCCAGTAGGCGAGGCCGCGGGCCAGTTCGTCCCGCCGCTCGGCGGTGTCCGCGGCGGCGGTGTCCGCGGCGGCGGCTTCGGCGGCCGCGAGGCTGCGGGCCGCGTGCGAGGTGCGGATGACGCCGTGTGTGGCGGCGGCCGCCACACCGGGCAGCAGCCGCGGCCACCAGCGGGCGAGCACGTCCCGCCACGGCTGCCCGGCCAGCTGCTCGCGGAGGTAGACCTCCCAGTCGGCCACCCGTCGGCGCGCGCCGAGGGCCTCCCGCCAGGTCTCGTCCGTGATCCGGTCCGTGGCGTGCGGCGCCTCGTCTAGCCGCTTGAGGTAGTTGTCCAGCCAGTGCTCCACGGCATCGGCGCGGCCAAGCCGGACCAGCGCCTCGGCCGCCATCGGGCCATGGTTGGACAGGCCGCCGGCGAACTCCGGGCCGGTGACCGCCAGCCTGGTCAGTCCCTCGTCCAGGACGCCGTTGTCTGACGTGTCAGGCATTATCGTCTCCTTTCTATATAGTTCAGACACTATATTGACTAGAGGCGATACGCTAGGGATGTGGACGAGGGAATTACCGGCGAGGCAGGCGAGGTAGGCGAGATAGGCGAGGTAGAGGCAGGCGAGGTAGAGGCGCTCCGCGCGCTGGCGCACCCGGTGCGGTGGGGCATCCTGCGGCGGCTGGCCGCCGAGCCTGGCATCTGCGCCTGCGACTTCACCGAGTTCTTCGACGTGTCGCAGCCCACGATCTCCGCGCACCTGAAGGTGCTGCGCGAGGCGGGGCTCGTGACTACCCGCCGTAACGGCACGACGATCTGCTACAGCATCGTCCCAGGCCAGCTCGCCCGTCTCGGCGCGGAGCTAAACCGGATGGCGGCGGCGGCCGCCGCCGCCGAGGCGGCGCCCGCCCCGTCCAGCGCGGCGGATCCGGCTTAACGTCAGCCGCGCGCGGTGTGTTTTTCGCCGCTATCCGGGTAGACGCAGGCGCGTTACGCGGTCACGCCAGACCTCCCCGCTGGCCGCGCATAAGAAGAAGAGGAGCATGTAATGGGCATCATTTTGCTCGTCCTGCTACTGGCGATCATCCTGGGCGGCCTCGGGTTCGCTATCCACGTCCTGTGGTGGATCGCGCTCGCGATCCTCGTCATCTGGCTGCTGGGCTTCGCCCTGCGGGTCGGCGAGGGCACCTCGCGAGGCCGCTGGTACAGGTGGTAGCCGGGTCCGCGTTCATTCCCCGAGACTGATCGCGGGCCCGGCCGGCCCGGCCGTACGATGACGGGATGCGGGCCATCGACTTCCATGTGCACCTGCCGACCCCGGACTGGCTGGACGGCAGCATGGCGGGCTACGTCGAGGCGGCCGAGGCCTACTTCCGGTCCTCGGTGCCCCGGCAGTCGCTGGGCGAGCTGGCGGACAAGTACCGGGAGCTGGACGTCAAGGCGGTCCTGCTCGCCTGGGACGCCGAGACCGCCACCGGCCGTCCGCGGGTGCCGAACGAGACCGTGGCCGCCGCCTGCCGCGACTACCCCGACGCCTTCACCGGGATCGGCTCGGTCGACCCGCACAAGGGCGAGGCGGCCGTCGCGGAGGTGGCGAACATCGCCGCCCTCGGGCTGCGCGGGGTCAAGTTCCACCCGTCCCTGCAGGCGTTCGCGCCGGACGACCCGCGCTTCTGGCCGGTGTTCGCCGCCTGCGAGCGGCACGGACTGCTCGCGCTGTTCCACACCGGGACCAGCGGCATCGGCGCCCGGCAGCCCGGCGGCCAGGGCATCAGGATCGACCTCGCGCACCCGCTCAAGCTGGACGCGGTGGCGGCCGCGCATCCGCGGCTGACCGTGGTGGCCGCGCACTTCGGCTGGCCGTGGCACATGGACCTGATCGCCGTCGCCCTGCACAAGACGAACGTGTACATCGACATCTCCGGCTGGGCGCCGAAGCGGATCCCGCCGGAGGTCGTCCGGGAGCTCAAGGGCCGGCTGTCCGGTCAGTTCGTGTGGGGCAGCGACTTCCCGTTTATCGAGCCGGAACGCTGCCTGGCCGAGCTCGCGGAACTCGGTCTCGACAGTTCCGCGCTGCTGCGCGACAACGCCGCCCGCATCCTCGGGATCAGTTCGGGCTGAACGACTCGTAGTTGAAGTCCGGCGCGGGGCGGGACGTGGTGGCGCGCAGCATGCCGATCTCCCGGGTCAGCAGGGAGCGTTCGGCCCGCAGCCGGGTCAGCGCGTCCGGGGCGGCGAGCAGCGCCTGGCGGTCCGGCAGGTCGATGATCATCGCGGCGCCCACGATGTAGGAGAGCAGCAAGGGCTCGTCCGGCAGGTCGGCCACGCTGATCACTCCCCCGCCCCGGTCCACCAGCACGTTCAGATAGCCGCGGAACGCCTCCTGCACCCGCAGCGTCGCGTACGCCGCCGCCCGCGCTTCGCCCGTCTCATCCGGCAGCGGTTCGATCTCGCCTCGCAGGTACGGCGCCGATCGCTCGATGCCGTGCAGGCGGAACCGCTGCGCGCCGACGGTCAGCAGGTCATAGCGGCCCTCTTCGCGCGGCTCCACCTGGCGCACCGTCGCGACGCAGCCGACGTCGTAGAGCGCCCCCGCCCCGTCCACCCCCGTCTCCTTGCCCCTGCGGATCGCGATCACGCCGAACTGCCTCGGTTCCGGCTCCGCGAGCAGGTCGGCGACGAGCTGCCGGTACCGCGGCTCGAAGATGTGCAGCGGCAGGCGCATCCCGGGAAACAGCACCGTGGACAGCGGGAACAGCGGCAGCGATTCGGTCATGATGTTTGACATTATTGGGCGCGGCCGGCGGGCCGGGAAGCGCCCCGGCCAGGTTATTTTCGTTGCCGCGCGGCGCCGGGATGCCATAGCCTCGTCGGCAGCGCGTTGACGGAGCCGGGTGACGCCGGCTTGCCCCCCGTCACCGGGCACACAACGAGGCCGCCGTCGGCGGCGAAGGTGCGGTGGCACCGCGAGTCAGCCCTTCTCGCCCGCACCTCCAAGGGATCACCACACGGTCCTGCAGGAGGGACTAGCGATGATCCGCGTACCAGTAGCCGACCTATCCAGCCGCGTCGGCGAGACCGTCACCATCGCCGGCTGGGTGCACACCTTGCGCCTGCAGCGCGCGATGCAGTTCGTACTCGTCCGGGACGACACCGGCATCGTGCAGGTCACCCACCGCCGGGACGGGAGCGCCCTGGAAGCCGAACTCGACCGGCTGACCGTCGAGTCGGCCGTCCGCGTCACGGGGGTGGTGGCCGCCAACCCGGTCGTCAGCCTCGGCGGCCTGGAGCTGATCCCGGAGAGCGTCAAGGTCGAGAACCTGGCCGCCACGCCGGTGCCGATCGACCACAACACCGGGCCGGAGGGACGGCTCGACTGGCGCTTCCTCGACGTGCGGCGGCACCCGGCCGCACGGCTGGTGTTCGCGGTGCAGACCACCGTCGAACAGGCGATGCGCGAGTTCGCCTACGCCAGCGGGTGCACCGAGATGCACACGCCGAAGCTCATGGGCACCGCCTCTGAGTCGGGCGCCGAGGTGTTCACGCTCGGCTACTTCGGCGGCAGCGCCTACCTGGCGCAGTCGCCGCAGTTCTACAAGCAGATGGCCATCGCGGCCGGCATCGAGCGGGTCTTCGAGGTCGGCCCGGTGTTCCGCGCCGAGTCGTCGTTCACCTCACGGCACGCGACCGAGTTCACCAGCGTGGACGCCGAACTGGCCTGGATAGACAGCGTCGAGGACGTGATGGAGTTCGAGGAGCGGATGCTCGCGCACGCGCTGCGCGCGGTCGCGGACGAGCACGGCCCGGCGATCAAGGAGTACTACGGGACCGAGGTGATCGTTCCGGAGATCCCGTTCCCGCGGATCACTATGGCGGAAGCGCACGAGATCCTCGGCACGCCAGGCCAGCGCGGCAGGGAAGACCTGGACCCGGCCGGGGAGCGGGCCGTCTCCGCGCGCGTCAGGGAACGCACCGGGCACGAGTTCGTGTTCGTGACGGAGTACCCCGCGTCCGTTCGGCCGTTCTATCACATGCGCCCGGCCGGGCACCCGGACCTGACGTGCAGCTTCGACCTGCTCTGGCGCGGCCTGGAGGTCACGACGGGCGCGCAGCGCGAGCACCGGTACGGCGTGCTGGTGCGGCAGGCGGCGGAGAAGGGCCTGCGCCCGGAGCCGATGCGCGATTACCTGCACTGCTTCCGTTACGGGTGCCCGCCGCACGGCGGGTTCGGCCTCGGCCTGGGCCGGCTCCTGATGGCGGCGCTCGGGCTGGACTCGATCCGGGAGGCGACGTTCCTGTTCCGCGGCCCGAACAGGCTGACGCCGTAGCCTGCGGTATGCCGGAGGCGCCACCTTCCGTTCGGCTGAATGATTTTTATCCGTCCGAACGGAAGGTGGCGCCTGTCCCAGCTCACAGGTCAGCTGTACTGGAGGATGACCGCGTCCAGAGCCTGTGTCCAGTTGGTCCCCTTGTACGCGTAGCCGCCGGCCAGTGCGCGGGTGGTGCCCGGCACGAGCGCGGCCGCGTTGATCGCGAAACGGCCGCCGGCGGGCAGCCTCGCCTCGGTGAGCTTGCCGCCCGAGTAGCGCGCGAAGTACGGCGGCAGGGCGTCGATGTCGGGCATCGGCAGCCACAGGCCGCCCCGCCCGTCCGGGACGATCTGCTGGTTGACCGGGCCGCAGCCGAAGCTGCCTTCGGCGACGCGGCGCCAGGTGCGCCCGTTGTAGTGCAGGATCACGGTGGGTCCGCAGCCGCTCAGGGCGTAGCCGTTGCCGGTCGCGTACACGTCGCTGGGCGAGAGCGCGAGAATGCCGGTGATGGTGGGGTCGTTGCTCCCCGGCTTGCGGGGCGGGAGCAGGCCCGCGAGGTTCACGGCGACCCACTTGCGGCCGGGCCAGTGCTCCACGAACGTCCCGGTGTATCCCCAGGCGTCGTCCGCGCCGAGCGCGCTGCCGCCGTTCACGTCGCCGCCGTCGTACGTCCATGTGTGCCCGTTGTAGTGCCACGCGTCGTTTTGCTGGCCTTCGCCGAAGACCCAGACGTCGTTGGCCGCGACCACCGACCCCTCGCTGATGACGTCGAGGAACGTCTTGACGACGGACCAGGCGCGCCCGTTCCAGCGCAGGACGCGGGACAGCACGCCGGTGCCGGCAGTCGTGAAGCCCTCCGTGAAGGCCCAGACGTCATCGGGGGATGTCGCGGCCGCGCTGAGGACCTCCTCGTCGTTCCTGCCCGGGAACGGGGCCTTCGCCCAAGTGCCGTTCCGCAGCATCCAGGCGGTCGGCTCGGCCGCCCCGCCGTTTCCGGCGAACGCCCAGGCCGTTGTCTTGCCGGTGGCGGCCAGCGCGGTGATCGCGATGCCCTGGCGGCCGCTTGGCACCGACTTGACGACATGCCATGACGGCCCCGTGGCAAGGCGCGGCGCCGGGGCCGCGTGGGCCGCGCCGGTGGCGGCCGCCGCGGCGGCGGCCTGGCTTGTGATGGCGATGATGGCGGCCGCGCCGGCGGCCGCCAGCGACCGCGCAGGGGAAAGAGCGTTACGCACTGCGCCTCCCGCAGATCCTGTGCTCTCGCAGCCAGGCCGTCCGGGGACCACGGCGAGCTGCGCTGCCCTTAACACGCTGAGAGTAAATCGAAAGGCACCGCAGAACATCCTGCTTGAGCATGGTTTCTCCCGTTGTTAGATCACCCGTCAGGACTAGGGCGTAACACGGGCATGCCTCTGCCCACCGAATGCGCCCGGCTGCCACGCAGCCGGGTGTTGTCGTGCGAACTCATATTTGAGTGCTATACTCTTATTGTAATCTTATCGATCGAGAGGCGTAGCTCATGTCTACGGAAGCCATTCCCGGCAGCGGGCAGGACGGCCGTGAGCCGCCCGTCCCCGGGGATGGCTTCCTAGGGGAGGACGAGGGCGCCTGGCTGCGGCGGGTGATGGCCGAGGCCGATGACGACGAGGCGTGGATCCCCGGGGAGCAGGTGGAGGCGGCGCTGTCCGCGCTGACAGGCACCGGCCAGGCCGGGAGCAGCCTGGACGGGCTGGCGCAGGGCGGGCCGCTTGATGTCCGGGAGCCGGACGCGGCGCTGGCCATGCTGGCCGCCGCGGCGTGCGACCCGGGCGTGATGGCCGGGCTGAGTGATGGCCAGGTGCTTGGCCTGGCGGGTGCGGGACGGCGGCTGGCCGCGCGGGGCGCGTGGATCCAGCAGCAGGCGGTCGCCGCGTTCGCTTCCCGGCGGCTGGAGCCCGATCACAAGAAGGCCACGGCGCTGGGGTTCGCCCCGTTCGCCGCCGATGAGCTGGTCCCGGAGCTGGTGATCACCACCGGTGCGGCGGAGCTGACGATGGCGCAGGCCCGGGACGCCGCGCGGCGGCTGCCGGCGTGCCTGGCGCTGCTGCGGGATGGGCGGATCGGCGAGTTCGGGCTGAAGATCATCACCGAATCCACCCAGGGCCTGTCCGATCAGGACGCCGCCGAGGCCGATGCGCTGCTGGCCGCTGCCGCACCGGGCCTGACGCCGGGCCAGCTGCGCGCGATGTGCATCAAGACGGTGATGATGATCGATCCGGCCGCCGCGCAGCGGCGCAAGAAAAGCGCCGCCAAGGACGCGCGGGTCACCCGGTTCCAGGAGTACTCGGGGAACGGGGCGCTGTCCGGCCGGGAGCTGCCGGCGGCGGAGACGCTGGCGTCCTCCCAGCACATCGACGCGTGCGCCCGGGCCCTGCGCGCCGCCGGGATGCCCGGCACGCTGCAGCAGCTGCGGGTTCGCGCCTACCTCGACCTCACCCAGGGACTGGACCCCCTGGCCCGGCTGGCCGCCGCGGAACCAGCGGCAGGCGGCGACGGCGATACGCCGGAAGGTAACGCCAGCCACGAGAGCGACGCTGGCTGGGACGCCCTGGGCGACGACGACGAAGACAGCGGTGGCGGCGAAGGAGACGAAGGAAACGGCGGCGGAGGAGGGAACGGCGGCGGGGATGGCCCCCGACCGGGCGGTCCCTCCGGCCCCGGTGTCGGCGCCCGCGCCAAGCCCCCCGTCAAGGCGGTGATCAACCTGCTGGTCTCGGCAGGCACGCTGCTGGGCTGGTCGTCGGCGCCCGGGGAGATCGCCGGGTTCGGCCTCCTGGACCCGCAGGCCACCCGGGAGATGACCCAGGCCGCCGCCGCCCACCCCGAAACCCGCTGGTGCGTCACGGTCGTAGGACCCGACGGCACCGCCAGTGCTCACGGCTGCGCACCCGGACAGCACCCATGGAAACCGGGCGGCCCGCGCGACGGACCCGCGGTTCCCGCTCCGGCCGAACAGGCGGCGCAGGTAGCAGGCCTGCTGCGGCGACTGGGGGTGAAGCTCGCCCCGATCGCCAAAGGGAAGTGCGACCACCGCCACTATTCGGACAGGTACGTAGTCAGCCGGAAGGTCAAGCACCTGATCAAGGCGCGGGCGGCCAAGTGCACCGCGCCCGGCTGCAACCGGCCCGCCGCCGAAGCCGACGCCGACCACACCATCCCCTGGCCCGTCGGGCCGTCCTGTGAATGCAACCTCGGCGCGCCGTGTCGTTACCATCACCGGAATAAGCAGGCCCCGGGCTGGCTTCTTGAGCAGCCCGAACCGGGCGTCATGCGCTGGCACACTCCATCCGGCCGCGTCCACACCACCTACCCAACCAGATACATCATTTAGTGGGCCGCTAGAAACTCCTGGGAGGCGTCGGACTGACGGGAACGCGGCCAGCCGACGGGGTGCCCGAGACCGCGGACTGGACGGCGCGCGGCCCGCCGGTAATCGGTTCGCCGCGGGGCACGACGACCATGGGCTCGTTGAACTTGTCGTGGCCGGCCGCCGGCAGTCCGACCGCGAGCAGGGCGAATGCGCGACCCGAAGCGATGGCGGTGCCGATGTAGTCGCCCACCATGCGGCCGCTGCTTGTCGGCACGGTGCGCCCGAGCAGCGTCGGACCGCCGACCTGGATGGGCGCGCTCCATGTCCTGCCGCCGTTGACCGAGGAGACATAGCCGACGTCCAGTCGGCAAGTCTCCAAGTCACAGGCGTTGTTCGGATAGTAGTAGTAATAGATCGCGAGCTTGGCCCTCGATCCCGAGGTGCCAGGCTGGATGCCGATTCCGGAGATCATGTGGTCGGCGGCGTCGGTGACGCTCCCGATGGGGATGCGCACCACGGGCGTCCAGGTGGTCCCGTTCGCCGACGTGGACAACACGATGTCATTGCTCCGGCAGCGAGAGCGGAACCGGCAGTCGTCCCACACCACGTAGACCTTGCCGGACGCGTCCTCCTGCGCGGACGGCAGTGGCGAGTTGCGGATCCTGCCAGCGTCGAGCGCCTATAGGATGAATCATTTACGTCGTGAAAAATGTTTTCACGATCATGCGTTATGTCGGCCTGTCGCCGGGCCCGAGTGGGACTGCCGCTGTGGCCCATGCGGCCGGAGGGGCCGCAGTGGGGGGCGTGATCAGCATCGGCTCGCGTACGCGAAGATCGGCCCGAATAAACGCACAAACCGGCCAGCGGTCCCAGGGAAAAGGCAAAAACGGTTACAGATAGGCCCGTTTTCGCATCCAGACCAGGGTGAGCCAGCCCCAGATGGGCGGGAGGTAGGAGGTGAACAGCCGCTGGATGAAGACCGCGGCGGTGGCGTCGGCCTCGCCGACGCCGGCCGCGGTCAGGCCGAGGATCAGGCCCGCTTCCACCACGCCCATGCCGCCGGGCGACGGCGAGGCGCCGCCGATCATCGCGGCCAGCGTGATGACCACGATCAGGATGGGCAGCCGCAGATGGTCACCGAAGGCACGCAGCGACACGGACAGCGCCATGGCTATCAGCAGATCCCGCCCGACCGCGCCGCCCCCTAGCAGCACCAGCTTGCTCGGCGAGCGGGCCACTTCCTTGAAGTTGGTTACGATGTCGCGCACTTTCGGGCGCGCCTTCTCGGCGGCCAGCCTGCGCAGTCTCGGCACCGCCAGCAGCACCCCGGCCGCGAGCGCGACCAGGACCACAACGGCCAGGATGATCCACACCAGCCTCGAGTCCCCGCTCAAGTGCGCGCCGACGTCGAGATGGATTGATCCCCAGGCGAACGGCAGCGAGATCACGAACAGCACCGCGGTCGAGATCCAGGAGACGGTGGCCATGATGGCGCCCGAGCTCAGCGCCACCGAGGCGTCATACCCCTGCTGCTGGTAGAAGCGCACCCGGGTGGCGAAGACCGCTGCCGTGCCGCCGGCCAGCGCGCTGAACGAGTTGGCGACCTCGATGCCCAGCACCCGCAGGAACGGCAGCGGACCGGCCACGCTGCCGACGCTTTCCACGGCGGACGCCACGTAGGCCGACTGG
This sequence comes from uncultured Actinomycetota bacterium, assembly GCA_963771985.1. GTDB lineage: Bacteria > Actinomycetota > Actinomycetes > Streptosporangiales > Streptosporangiaceae > Trebonia. The sequence continues at coordinate 1,125,636 of CAVYVO010000003.1, forward strand.
GCGAGGAGCAGCGCCATGATGACCCAGAGCCAGTCGGCCCCGATGACGGTGTCGAATGACTGGGAGACGTCGATGAGCACGCCGATCAGGGCCCAGCCGCCGATGAGCGTGCCGATGACCATGATCAGCGTCGGCCAGCTCACCCGGCGCGGCTCCACCAGCTCCGGCACCTCGACCGAGGCGGCCTCGGCGGCTCGCTGGCGGACGTCCTTCAGCAGTTCACGATCGCGCCGCAGGCTCCGGCGGAGTGCGGGGTCGAGCGCCGCCGCGTGCAGCTGACGGAGGCCCCCCAGCAGAACGTCCGTGGGCAGGCATCGGGCCGCCGCCGCGGCGGCCCGCGCGGCGCCGACTGTCACCGCCGTCGCGGCTATCGCTCCGGAGATGTCGCGATCGAGCTGGTCCGGCGAGGCGCCCGATGAGGCGTTGCGGAATTCCGTCAGGATGACGGTGTCCGTCGACGGGTCGGCCAGCAGCGTGTCGCCGCTGATGGCGCCGTGCGCGATCCGCGCCCGGCGGAGGATCAGCAGCTGTTGGTAGAGGTTGTCGAGGGCGGCGTCGCTGAGGTCCGCGGCGTCGGTATCGGCCAGCGTACGGCCGGGGGGCAGCCGGCAGACCAGCAGCGCGTCCGCGGCCGGTCCCGCGGTGCCCGCCTCGACGAGCTCCGGCACGGCGGCACCCGCCCGGCCGGCCCGCAAGGTGAGATACGCCTGGCGTTCGACCTGCTGCAGCCGGGTGATCGTGAAGGTCGGCCCGGAATCCCGGTACAGCAGGAAACGGCCCGCCTTGGTGAGCAGCTTCGCGTCGGCCGCGTCCCGCCCGTAGACCTCGATGCTGAGCCGACCGCCGGCCGAACCGTCCAGGCTGGTCTCGGTCGCCTGGTACCTCGCGACCCCCCAGACCTGCCAGGTCACCGGGTGCACGTCGATGGCACTGATGCCCAGCTCTCGCAGCAGCAGCCGCACGTCGTCGGCCGACGGCAGGCCGAGCGGTGAGCCGAAGACGAGCCGGACCGCCGCCGCCGCTCCCCAGCCGATGGCCATGCTGCCGATGACGTTGAGCGGCAGCCCGTGGCCCCCGACAGCCGACGCCAGGCCCACGAGGGCGATGAAGATCTCGATGACGCGCTGTACGCCCCGCGCCAGGTACGGCAGGGCCGCGGTCGCCACCGCCATGAACAAGGCGATCCGCAGCACCGGGAAGCTCAGGTCGTAGTCGCCGATCACGACCCCGCCGGGCCGCCCGCCGTGGCCGCCGAGCACCGCGATCAAGATCCCGCTCACCGCCGCCGCGCCGGCCGCGCTCAGCGCGATATCCCGCGCGATCACCCAGCGCCGCGCGATCAGGGCCAGCGCCACCAAAGCGATCGTCACGCCGAGCGAGCCCGCATCGTAGACGACGGTCACCAGCCAGGTGATGCTCCACGGGGGCGGGTGGATCACCTGGGTGATGGCGCGGTCTACCCGGGAGTCGTAGCGGATGACGAGCAGGCAGCAGACCAGCGCCAGGACGGCACAGGCCAGGCGCAGGCCGTCCGTTCCGCGCCTGCGCCGCTGGCCGTCGCCGACCGGGGCGAAGATGGCCGAACGCCAGCTGCGCAGCAGGCTCGGACGGGGCCGGGAACCCGACGGCGTCGTGGGGGCGGGTGCCTCAGAGCGGCTCGTCATCAGCCAGACGCGCTGATACGCCCGTCTGGGAATTCGACCGCCAGGAAATCGACCGGGCCGAGTTCATCCTCGTCGGGCTGGTATTCGTTCGATGGCACGTTCCGATGGTGATCAGGGACGCGCCTTAAATCATCACCCATCGAGGGTGACGACCCGGGCCGGCAGCGGCAGCGGCGGGATGCCGGAGCCGGGCGGCCCGGCATCCCGCCAGAGAAAGGTGAGGGTGCGGGAGTCAGCCGCTTCCGTTCGGATGAATGATTTTGATTTTCCCGAACGGAAGCGGGCGGCTGCCTCCCCGTACACGTCAGGGCGCCGGCGGCGGTGCGCTCCAGATGTAGGTACCCCAGTTGGTCACCGTGTCGCGGAACGACTGCGGGATCATCTCCGCGGCCATGAACACCCGCCCGTCGCTGAACACGCCCATCGAGTAGTCACCCCACCGGCAGCCGCCGTAGGCCGGGCCGACGAAGGCCGCGTAGCAGGTGAAGCCGTCTTCCGGGGCCGCCCCGGCGGTCGCCTCGATGACCGGGCCGACCGGGCCGGCCGCGCCATAGGCGATATAGGCGGGGCTGGGATAGTTGTGCGGTCCGCTGAGAGAGAACAGCAGGTACCCCCGGCCGCTGGCGTTCACCGCGGTGTACGGGTACAGCAGGCTGGTGTCCTTCACCGCCACCATGCCCTGCCGGACGAGGCTGGCCGACAGCGTCGTGCCGGACAGCGCGGGCTTGAGGATGAACCAGGCGGCGGCGTTGCTGCCGCTGGCCGTCCCGGTGTCCAGCTGAGCGTAGAGGGTGCCGCCCGTATAGGTCGGTTCCATCTCGGCGTCGAAGTCGGCCTGGATGCCTCCGGCCGGGGCCTGGAAGGCCTCGCCGAGCGGACGGGGCCCTGGCTTCTGGGTCGCGTCCGACGGCACGGCGTATCGCTGAGTAGTCACCTCCGTGCGGTACAGCGCGGGCGGGCCGCTGCTGACGAGCGTAAGCTCCGAGGTGTCGTTCATGGCATAGACCACGAGGTGGTCGTCGCTGGCCGCGTTGCCGTTGGACTCGACGAAGTACTCGGTCCCTGGGGCGAACCTCCCGCCGGGCGGGGTACTGGCCGGCGCCACTACATAAGGCTGGCCGAAGGGGTCCTTGGTCAGGCGGTAGGCGACCACCGTCGGCAGGATGCCGGTCTCTGCCGCGGTCTCCAGCAGGGCCTTGGAGATGGCGTAGATGATCACACCGTTGTACGCGGTGCCTGGCAGATTGAACTCGTCGGTGGTGACGTAGATGCCGTTGGCGTCGGCACCCAGCTCGTCGTAGTCGCCGAAGCAAGGGCAGCCCTTCGTCGCGGCGTCGGTGGTGTTCCACGAATAGACGGTGTAGCTGCCGGTCGGGTCCTGCGTGTTGCTCACGGCCTCGAACTGCGTGGCGGTGGTCGTCCCGACGATGAACTCCTGGTAGAACCAGCGCTTGGTCGGCGCGTCGTAGTAACAGCGAGGGTCGGAGAAGAAGGACTTGAGGGGCTGCTTGAACGCCTGCGCCGATCCGACCGGGGCGACCAGCTGGTCCCCGTGCTCGTCGTAGATGGCGATGGCGTTGTTGATGAACTCCATCACGTACCCGCCGCCAGCGCACAGCCCCTGGTCCGGCGGTTCGAGGTCGACACCGCCGGCCGTCTCGGATTGCAGGACCCCGGTCAGGCCGGTGAATCCGGTCTCTCCGGGCACGTTCTTCGTGGACAGCACGCCCCCGCCGGGGCTCGGCATGGACGCCTTGGCCCTGGGACGGTGGGTGAGGATGGCGTTGTCCACCGCCCGGTAGGCCTTGCCGCTGGCAGCCGCCCGGGAGATGGGCGCGCCCTGGGGCCGGGCCGCCGTCCGCTGGCGGCGCTCGGAACTGGCCAGCGCGCCGAGGTTGACCTGCCCGACGACGTGCAGCGGCAGGGTGAACACCGGAGCGCTGACCGCGCTCGACTGGGGCGAGGCCACGGCCGGGCTGGCGCCGCCGGCCAGCGTGCCCATGCCCAGTGCCGCAGCGGCAGTCACCGCCACGAGGCCGGAACGTACGAAGGGAACTCTCACGTTTCCTCCATGGAGCGACATCAGTATTCGGAGTGCCGCTGGCAACGGCTAGCGAGATAAGCGGTAACGATTTCGCTGGCATGAATACGATGATTTGGGCATGAACGTAGCGATTTCATGCTTCCCCCAGCGGGCCGCGATCGCTCGGGTGGCATGTGAGAAACTGCCCCGCGATCTGGTCCTAACATAAGCAGGCATTACTTCAACTGTCAATTGAGCCATGGCGGTTTCCTTTTGCCCAATTTGCGGCTTTAGGCCGGGCGGCCGGGACTACGGCTCCCGGGCCGCGCCCTCACACAGCGCCCGCGGTCAGGATGACGACGGCCCGCTGGGCGGCGGCGCGGACCCGCGGCACGCTGTCATCGCGCAGGTCCGCGACCGCGTTCGAGGGCGTCGCCGACGCGGTGCCTGGCGACCACCTTGCCGGCCATCTCGCGGACCCGCCAGGCCTCGTCCTTCGTAGCGTGGATGATGGCATCAGTGGCATCGTCGTCCCAGGCGTGCAGGAGCCCGCGCGCCGCCCACACCCGCGGCCAGTAGCCGCCCTTGCCGCCGTCGAAGCCGTCGAGAACGTTCTTTCCGTGCTCGCCGCCGAGTGCCGTGATGAGGTCGTCGTCGACCTGGGCGTACCGGCCGTAGAGCAGGGCGACGCACCCGGCTGCGAAGGCTTGCCCGCCACGGCGGGCGCACTCGGCGGTGATCCGCTGCTGCGGTGTCAGGGTGTGATCTGCGGCCACGACCCCAGTGTGCCCCTTGCCTCTGACATTCCGGGCCCGCCGCCGGCGAGGCTAGCGGATGCCCGGCGCGATCAAATCGACAGAGCCTGCGGGCCGATTGCGCAATCGACCACACTAGAGCGGGTCGATTGCGCAATCGGCCCCGCCCGCAAAGTGCGGGAGGAAAGCGAATCCGGCCTCGCGGAATTCGCTTTATCAGCGGGTCAGGTCAGCGCGCCGATCGGCGGGCCCGTTCGTCTTGGCCCGCTCGGTCGTGAGCATGAGCACCACCGCGATGATCGCGACCGGGCTCAGCGCGATCCCGACCGCCAGCGGCAGCGATCCGCCGATAGCCTGTCCCATCGGGCTAGCGGACCCGGCGGACCGGCGGGGGATGCCAGCGGCCGTCCAGCGCCTCGGGACGGGGCGCGTAGATACGCATCGTGACGCCCAGCGGGCCCGCCGGGGCGGGCAGCCAGTTCGGCTCCCTGCCGGGTCCGGGCGATGAGTGCTGCAGGTAGATATCCAGGGAGCCGTCATCGTTGTAGGCAAGCGGATCACGATCGCCGATCGCGAACCGGCCGATGGGGTTGGCGGCCTGGAAGCCCTGCGCGTCGTACATGGTGATCGACCAGAACACGTCCGCGGGCGGCAGCTGATCGGCGTCGAAATGGCACACGTAGTCGTTGTCCCCGGCCAGGGGCGCCCCGTCGGCATCGGTGATCAGGACCGGGTAGACGGCGTTCCTCGGGCGAGTTGGCCCCCAGCCCGCCCCGGGCCACGATCGCGCGCTTGAGGTAGGAGTTGCCGTACACGCCCATCGTCTCGGTGCTCATCTGCCAGCCGTTGGTCAGCCGGGCCAGCCGCGGAAAGCTCTGGGTCATCAGGTCCTGGGCGGCCTTGGGGACGCCCTCGAGCGCGGCACGGGTGCGGGCATCGAGCCGTGCGGGATCGAAGCTGTCGCCGGGCCGCAGCCCAATCCGCGCGATGCGGGCCAGCACCGAGAAGTCGGTCAGGTGCGGCGGCTGCACCTTCATCAGTTCGGCCGCCAGGGTGAAGAACTCGGCGGCGGACATCGCGTCCACCTGCTCCAGCGGCGGCGTGGTCATGTCCACCGCCGGATCGGCCGCGAACGGCGGGAGCGGCGCGGGCGGCCGCCCCCACTGGGACAGCGGGGTCGCCGCGAAGCCCGCCTGGACCTGGTGCACCGCCGCGTAGTCGGCCGGGCCGTTGGTCTGCGTCCTGACGATGATCCACACGACCGGTGTCGGCGCCGCGATCGCGCCGACCCCTTCGGGCAGCGCCCCGGACCAGCCCGGCGGCAGCAGCGCGTGATGCTGCTCCCCCGTTCCCGTGGTGCGCCATCCAGGGGCGGCGAACGCGTCCGTCCACATGTCGTAGACCGGGAACACGTAGTAGCGGCCCCCGGTATCCGGGATCGACACGATCACCGGCCCGCCGGACAGGTCCAGCCACGCGGTCGAATACAACGTGTCGAAATTCGGTCGCACGACGGCCCTGAAGTCCGCGGTCGGGAACGCCGGGATATGGGAGAACTGGCCCATCGGAGCCCAGCCAGGCATCGTCCTGGCCCCGGCATTCGTCAGCTGACGGCGGGTGACCTCCATCGTCACCAGCGGGTAGAGGTAGATATAAGCCTCGACGCCGGCCTGGCGCGGATCGAATCTGCTCTCAGACATGGGGAACTGTCCCTTCGTAACCGTCCGGTCAGTTGGCGGCTAGTCTCCCGAGTTCGGCAGGGTCATGGCTGCGCGCCGAGGGTGACCGTGGCCGTGGCCTGCTTCCCGTCCCTGACGTAGTCGAGGGTCACCGTGTCGCCCGGCCTCTTGGTCAGCGTCAGCTCCTGCAGCTGCACGTTGCTGGTCGCCGGGTCCCCGTTGATCTTCGTGATCACGTCACCCTCGCGCAGGCCCGCCGCGGCGGCGGGGCCGCTCGCGAGAACGTTCGTCACGTACAAGCCTTCCGGTACCCCGCCCTGGGCGGCCGCGCTTGGCGGAATGGGCGCGGTCGCCAGGCCGAAGAACGAGTGCGTGGCGTGGCCGGTGGAGATGATCTCGTCCGAGATCGTCTTCGCGATGTCCACCGGGATCGCGAAGCCGATCCCGATGTTGCCGGCGGACGACCCGCCCGCCGGGTTCGGCACGGTCGCTCCCGCCGTCGGGACGCCGATGAGCTGGCCGGCGCAGTTGACGAGGGCGCCGCCGCTGTTGCCCGGGTTGATCACGGCGTCGGTCTGCACCGCCGAGACCAGGAGCGCGGACCTGTCGTCCTCGGCGGGCACTTCCACGGTCCGGTCGAGGGCGCTCACGATGCCGGAGGTCACCGTGCTGGACAGGCCGAGCGGCGCGCCGAGCGCGACGACCGGCTGGCCGACCTGCACCGACGACGAGGAACCCAGCGCGATGGGCTTCATCCCTTCTGTGGACTGGACCTTGAGCACGGCCAGGTCGGTCAGCACGTCCCGGCCGACGATGGTCGCCGGGACACTGGTCCCGTCGGAGAACAGCACGTGGACCGATCCGCCGTTAGCCGCGATCGAGATCACGTGGTTGTTGGTCAGGATGTGGCCGTCGGAGTCGATGACCTCACCGGAACCGGTGCCGGCGCCGCCCGAACCGCTCGCGGAGATCGTCACCACCGACGGCAGGACCTCGCTGGCCACGGACGTGACCTGGCACGACGCGGTGGAACCGGCGGCGGTATTCCCGGACGACGACGTGGTCGACGGCGAACTCGGGGAGGCCACGGCGGCGCCGATGAAGCCCCCGACAACGCCGACGACGGCGAGGGCCAGGACCAGCGGGGCCCACGGCCACCAGCGACCGCGTTGGCTCCCCGGCAACTCGTGCTTGCCCGGCGCGGACCCTTGACTGCGCTGATCACTCATGAGGGCTCCCGGCACACTGCTCAGTCGGCTTATCCCAGCAGGATTGCCCGCGAGAGCGGCGGATTCCTCACCCGAAGTGGATGAAGCCGTTCATCTCCCCGTCCGCACGGCGATAGTAGAGTCCCGGTCATCAGCCTGTCGTGATCTTGCCGGGGGACCGACGCGATGACCCTTGACCCCACCACCTACCAGTGCCCCGAACACCACACGGACCTCACCTACCTCGTAACCGAGGCGCTGGAGGATGACGGGCCGCCCGTCGCCTACTTCGGCCTGCGCAAGCCCCCGGCCACGCGGCCATTCGAGGTGATCGTCACCTGCCCCGGCGCGAACGGCACCGGGGCGCACCAGCTCACCTGCAGCGGGACCAGGAGCCAGTGACCTATCCCGTGCCCGCCGACCCGCCGCCTGCCGCTGTCCGCCCGGTCTCGCCAAGGACAGCGCCGCCGCCACGGCGCTCGCGGTCGCCGCCGTCCTCGTGGCGTCCCTGTCCGTGGCGTGCGCCCTGGTCGCCCAGGTGCTGACGATCAGCCGCCGCCTCAACCCCGCCGACCTCGAGCAGGTCAAGGCCTGGTACCACCGGCAGTTCACCGTCCGCGCCTACGCCACCCGGGCCGCGACGATCCTGCTCATCATCGCGGCGCTGCTGGCGGGCGCGACCGCCGCGACCGCGCTGCTGACCGCCCCGGCGTCGGCCAGCTCCACGGGATCTTCCGGCTGAGATATGCGCTCTTGCACGCCCGGGACGGCTGACCCGAAAATAGGTGCTTAGCCAGGCAGGCGGCAGCAGCCGACGGCGACGGTCGATCCGCCGTCGGCTGCTTCGGGCGGGTGGGCTGGTCAGGCAGCCGCGGTCTGCCCGCCTCCTGGGGCGTCGCCGGTGTCCGGGCCGGGCCTGGGGGTGATGATGACGTCGTAGCCGAGGGCGTCGAGCTCGGCCAGGTGGTACCGGGTCTTGCGCCTGACCCGAAAATAGGTGCTTAGCCAGGCAGGCGGCAGCAGCCGACGGCGACGGTCGATCCGCCGTCGGCTGCTTCGGGCGGGTGGGCTGGTCAGGCAGCCGCGGTCTGCCCGCCTCCTGGGGCGTCGCCGGTGTCCGGGCCGGGCCTGGGGGTGATGATGACGTCGTAGCCGAGGGCGTCGAGCTCGGCCAGGTGGTACCGGGTCTTGCGCCTGGCCTGGGCTTGCTTCTCGTAGTAGCCGGCACCGAGGTCCTGGTAGCGGGCGCCGGGGCTGGACAGGAGCTTGTGGTAGACCCTCAGCTGGGTGTTGCTGACGGCGACCTGGGCCTTGTCCTTGCCGATCCGGCGGGTCAGCCGCCGGTAGCGTGCTCCTTCCCGGGTCTGGGTGCGGCCGGCCGACACGGAGGTCTCGCCGGTGACCGCGCCGATGTAGCGGTTGCCTTTCTTGCGCTTGCCCCGGCCCTTGCGCTGGCCGGACTGGTGGTCCAGCGGGGCACGCCCGGCCCAGGAGACCAGGTGGCCCGGGGTGGCGAACCTGGTCATGTCGGGCCCGGTCTCCGCGAGGACGTCCTGTGCGGCGCGGCGCTGCCAGCCGGGCATCGACTCGGCCTGCTGCAGCTGCTCTTCCCACGGGGCGAGCAGTTCCTCGATGACGGCGCTGAGCCTGGCGATGTCGGAGTCCTGGGCGTCGATGCGGCGCAGCATGGCCTTCAGCAGGGCGGCGTGCTGCGCGGTGAAGAACTCGGTTCCTTCCAGGGCCTCCTCCAGCCGGGGGATCTTCGCGCGGGCGCGGCGGCGGGCCAGCTGCGCCAGTGCCCGGGGGCCGCGCTCGCCGGCGATGAGGTGGTCCATGATGTCGCGCCCGGACACGCCGTGCAGGTCCGCCAGCACGCCGGACAGCTTGATCCCCGCCGATTCCAGGAGCTTCTCCACGCGCTGCTTCTCCCGGGTCCGCTCCTCGGTCAGGTCACGGCGGTAGCGGGTGTGCAGCCGGATCACCCGGAACTCCGGGGTGGCCACGAAGCAGGACCGGACCGCGCCGCGCTCGAAGTTCTGCGCCAGCCACTGGGAGTCGGAGGTGTCCCGCTTGGGCCGGCCGGGCAGGTTCTTGACCTGGCGGGCGTCGGCCAGCACGCACTCGAAGCCCTCGGCCTCCAGCCGGCAGAGCACCGGCTTCCAGTAGTCCCCGGTGGCCTCCATCACCACTGCGGGCACCTGCCAGGACCGCAGCCAGTCCGCCAGCGCCAGCACCTGCCGCTTCGTGGTGCCGAACGCGCGGGTCTCCTGCATCCGGCGCAACGGGTTCCTATCCGACGCCACCCGGATCGTGGCCGCTATCCCGGCCTTGCCGATGTCGATGCCACATACCCTGTCCCGATACAGCGGCTCGTCAGTTACCTCTTCCACTGCGTCCCTCCCTCCCGCTTCAGGCGGATGCCCCTCAGGGCGGGTACCGCCCGGGGGCCGGAGGGCTAGCGGACAAGGCTGACCCGCATGCTCGAAGCAACACTGAACGGCCCTTGAAGATCCCGGTCCCGGCGCCAGACTCTGTCACGGACTCAGCCGGGCCAAGCAAAAATAGGCGTCACGAGCGGTACCCCTGCCATTTTCACGCCGTACGGCGCGGGCAGCCAGCACGGATTACTCTGTCGCACATTCCTGGATGATAACGGAGCCCTGACGCCGCCCGCCCACCATATTTTCCTTATGAACGCGCCAAGCTCGAACTAACGAGAAAGATCCTTCGACCTATAGGCCGTAACATCCTTCACGTTATCGAAAACCGACGAGGGGCAGGACACCGGACGGCCGCTAGCGCACGATCGGACCGTTACCTTCCAGTTATATGAGCCAGAGCCCTCATAGGGCGTGAAATCCTTCACGTTATCGAAAACCGGCGAGAAGCGGGACACCGGACGGCCGCCAGCGCACGATCGGACCGTTACCCTCCAGTTATATGAGCCAGAGCCCCCAGGACGAGCAGGATCTTTCTCGATAATCCCGGTGCCCGGCTCATCCCCGCCGCGGGCGGCCGCCGGCCGGCAGACGGGCGCGCAAGCGCGGGAAGAGCCGCCCATCGCCGCAGGTCACACGCTAAGTGCGGCTGCCGTGCGCGTAAGGTCGGCCATGTACTGCGCCGCCGTCACGACGTACACGTTGTACCGCATGGCCACGACTCCGGGCACGCCCGCGTCCGCGACTTCCGCGGCCAGCGACCCGTACGCTCGGATCCGAGCGTGGACGTCTCCGGACAGTTCGTCGTCCCCTGGCTGCGACTCACCGTCCGCGGGCTGGCTGCGCGCCTCCGTGTAGGCCGAACGGCACGCGTTCAGCACCAGCACCGGCACGTCCGTCTCCATCAGCAGCCGCCCGAGCACCGGCCTGTCCACAAGCTGCTGATTGTCGGCATTGCCCGAGTCCTCGAACAGCAGGTAGCCATGCTGCCCCGGCCGCACCGACCCGGCGACCGAGACCCCGTACAGCAGCGGCGACAACCCGACACCACCGCCAGACATGCCGGCGACGTCGAGATATGTGCCATGCCCGTCGAAATGAACGACGTGGTACGGCTGTCCGGCCGCCTTCGCCGCGTGCAGCACTCGCGACAGCCGCGCGAACGTGGCCGGGCGGAGCACGTCCAGGTCCAGGCCTTCCGCGTAGTCCTCCAGGTACCAGCGGACAAGCGCCCCGTCCCGGCCGTCCGCCCCGCCGCCGAACTCCGCGACCGCCACCCGGCGTGCCGGGCCGTCCTGCCGCGTCACCTCGACGCGCCGGCTCTGGCCGGGCACCGCCGCCGGGATGTCGCTGATCCGCAACTCGGGCACGCCGCTCCCCCCACGGGATCCGTCACTGTCACCGCGATGGTAGGGCGTCGGTTGGCAACGTGTCGCGACGTACGCGCGGAATGTAACCGATCCGGGTCAAGAGCCGTCGGACTTGACGACGCCGGACCGCACCTTCGCGGTCGCGATCGGGGTCAGACCCGTCCACGACCTGGTGCCCAGGAACGCGAAGGTCTTCTTGTCGAGGATGAACTCGCTGGTGACCGTCGGCCCGTCGCCGTCGGGCAGCCGCATGGCGACGCCTGTGCCCCGCCTGCCGAGCGCATCGGTCGCACGCGGGTCGAGCGTCACGCCGGGGATGCCGATCGTCGCCTGGTACAGCGCCGCCCGCAGGTCATCCGAGATCGGCGCCTGCAGCAGCCGCTCGATGAGCACGAAGGCGATCTGGTCCCGGGTCGGCACCGGGGGCACCGCTACCGCCAGACTCCAGTACGCCGCACCCCGGGCCGCTGCCGCGTTCGAGCTGGGTCAGCAAAGCACTCGGATCATGCGACAGCGAGGCGGGCGCGGGGTACCAGTGCGGCGCGGTCGGCCCAAACCGCTTGCCGGGTGGCGTGAGCGCCACCGCCGCGCACTGACGGCTGCCTCCCTTGTCAAGCCAGACGATAGACATGACCGGCCTTCCCGCGTGGTCGTACCAGCTGATCTCACAGCCGGGCAGAGACTCCTGCCGCCCGTCCTTCGACTCGGCGATCATGCCGGTCGTATAGGAAAGGCTGTAGTACAGCTGGCCCGGACCTGGCCGCGCGGCGTGCTGCGTACGGGCGGTATCGGCGGCCTGGTTCAGGAAGTCCGCGACCAGCGAGTACCGGGACGGCGCCGGCCGGACCGTGTGGCCGACGGCCAGTTCCGCTCCGGCCGCCGCCCCGCCGCGCTGGCTGCCGGGGATGAGGCGGCGCTGCGCCTGCTGATGCACCCGGGCTTGCAGTGGACCAGTTTCCGGGGCGAGCTGCTGGGCTACGAGGACTACATCGCCGCCAATACCCGCGGGGAGCTGCGGTGGCGCTCGCAGCGCCTCGAAGAGATCACTGTGGTAGTGGTCGGCGGCACGGCGGTGCTGACCGCGGCGGTGACCGATGAGGTATCCAGGGACGGGCGCGACCAGGTGTTCCGGCTGCGCCTGACCCTGACGTGGGTCCGCACGCCGCAAGGCTGGCGCTGCCTTGCCGGGCACGCCAGCCTCCCGGACGGCTGACCCCGCCTGTCAGGACGCCGCAACGGTGCCGGGCGGACCGGTGCCCCGGAGTACCATTCCCTGGGTGGACGCCCACGGCCCCGGCAAGTTCGTGTTATGTGAAGTTGCGTGCCTGGTGCCGGGTTTCAGATGTAGCCGTACAGGGCGAGGATGCGCTGGTCGTCGCGCCCGTAGTGGCGGCGGGCTGCGGCAATGTTGGCGTGCCCTTTCTTCCGGAACGCGCCGATGACGAGGTTGCGGATGCCGGCATGCGCGTTCGGCTGGCTGCCGGTGCGGGTTTTCTGGGCGTCTTCCCGGAATGTGACGTCGCGGACGTAGTGCTCCCTGTTTTCGATTGCCCAGTGATTTCGTGCGTAGATGGCGAGGTGCCGGGGGCCGGCGAGGCTGGCGGGGAGGCTGGTGATCCCGTAGGCGATCTCCTTGCTGTCCCAGGGGCCGTGCGTGGGCCCGGTGTCGCGGCGGATGCGCAGGACCTGGGCGGCTCCGGGCCAGCCGGTGCCGTCGGCGGGGGCGGTGCGGATCGTGCGCTTCTCCCGGCGGCCGTGGCCTTTCCCCTGCTCAGTCCATGTCGTGTCCGCGAACTGCTCGTCAGTGCCGGTCAGCGCGTCCGTGATCGCGGCCAGCAGCGACGGCTGGTTCGCCTTGATCGAGCATGCTTCACACTGCTCCTGTTGTTGGTCATGGTGTGTCAAACAGTCCAGCCTGGCCGTATCCGACCTGGATGCGGAGGCCTTTGCGGCGTCCCCGGGTGAGGTAGACGGCGTTGAGTTCGCCGCGTTGGACCTTGTTCAACACGGTCTGGCGGGCGATGCCGAGGCGGGCGGCGGCCTGGCTGAGGGGCAGCCAGCCGTCGGGTGCCTGGGGCCGGACCTTGTCGCGGAGCTGCTGGTCAACGCGGATCTGCCAGGGTGCTCCGGGGGTGAGCTGCTCGCCGGTGACGAAGCCGTCGCGCAGCCACCGGTAGATGGTGGCGCTGGCGACGCCGAGCTGGCGTGCGGCTTCTGCGATGCTGACCACGGCTGCATCTTCGCAGCGGGGTGTGACATTTTCGGGGGGTGGCTGGTATCCGGGGATGCCGTGGTAGGCGCGTAGGGCTCTGACGTGGGCTTTCCTGAAGGGGAGCCCGGTGGCGGTGCGGCGGTTCTGCT
>CAVYVO010000004.1:0-1038412 GCA_963771985.1 uncultured Actinomycetota bacterium
GGCCTGCTGCCCATCTGCGCCACCACCGTGATCGAGGCCGACCTCCTCGAGCGTTATCCGCAGATCACCGAGCAGGTGGCTACCTTCCTCGAGCGCAACCGGGACCTGCTGGCCAATATCGCCGACCCGGCCGTACCCGGGGTCCAGGGCGGGCACATCCTGTCCCTGGTGAACGAGGACAAGCTGCGGCGCATCCTGGCCCGGATGCTGGACGAGGAGCGCTTCCTCGGACCACACGGGATCCGCTCAATCTCGCGCTGGCACCTTGACCATCCCTATACCTTCCATGTCGCCGGGTCCGAGTACCGGGTGCAGTACCAGCTGGCGGAGTCGACCACCGGAATGTTCGGCGGCAACTCCAACTGGCGCGGACCGGTGTGGTTCCCGATCAACCTGCTGCTGATCCGGGCCCTGCTCCAGCACTACCGGTACTACGGCAACGATCTGAAGGTTGAATGCCCGACCGGCTCAGGCAAGATGATGACGCTGTTCGAAGTGGCCCAGGAGCTGTCGCGCCGCCTCGCTAGTACCTTCCTGCAGGACAGCGACGGGCGGCGCCCCGTCTACGGCGGGACCAGGCTATTCCAGGAGGACCCGCACTGGCGTGACCTCATCCTGTTCTACGAGTACTACCACGGCGACAACGGGGCCGGGCTCGGTGCCTCCCACCAGACCGGGTGGAGCGGCCTGGTCGCCAGGCTGATCCAGAGCATGGGCCAGTTCGATGCCGACAGCGTGCTCGAGGACAGCCAATGGCCGATGGCCCGGCCATACCGCCGTCTGGCCGCCGGATCGATGGCCGACGTCACCACGGCTCGCGAAGCCCGCGGCGTGACCGCACCACAATCACCTTCCTGATCAACAAGGAACAGGGCTCTCGGCGCAGCCATTCGGGCGGTGGAGGCAGGCCAGTGGCGGCAGGCGATCTTGCTGGTCACCTGGGCTGGTCACCTGGCCTGACTGGGCTCCCGGGGCTTGCCGGAGCCCAACTCCAGGCAGACTGATCGGCCGGTACTGCCGCGACTTCGCGGCAGGACCGGCCGATAGCTACGCCGCGGCGGCCGGGCCGGCCGCCGGGTGGCTCAGGAGGCCAGGATCTTGGCCTTCTGCTGCTCGAACTCCTGGGGCGTGATGACGCCCCGGTCCCGCAGGTCGGCGAGCTTGGCCAGTTCGTCGGCCGAACCCGCACCTGCGACCTGCTGGATGTAGGCGCGGGCTGCCTCGTCCTGCTGTTGTGCCGCCTGTACGCCGTGCTCGTGCATCTTGCCGCCGCGGACGATCAGGTAGACCAGGACACCGATGAGCGGGATGATCAGCACGAATATGAACCACGCCGCCTTGCCCCAGCCGGACAGGTCAGGGCTGCGGAAGATGTCGATGAAGACGGTGATCAGGATCCAGAACCAGATCACCCAGAGGAAGATCTCGAAGATCGTCCAGAAGGCACCGAGCAGCGGATAGGAGTAGGAACTAGCGAGCGGCATTGCATCTCCCTGAGCGGGCAGGGCGCTTATCAAGCGCCACGGTTGGCGAAGTTACTGAGGCGAGGCATGAGGTACCCGGGCGTGCCGCGAGGTGCCGCGGTCTGTCCCAGCTCATCGGGGGTTTCGGCGGGGCACTTGGGCGGTTCCGCGCCCCCCAGTCGTAGAGCACGCGAGGTCGGATCGTGCACCGTGCTGGCGTCGGCGTCACGACCGCCTCCCCGTGACATCAACCGGGATTAGCGGTGAGTCGGCAGTGCGCACAAAGCCGCCGACATCCGCGCAGCAGGCAGGCCAACCGGCTGCCCCGGCCGGACCAGTAGCTAAAGTCAGCCCATAAACCAGGGTCTTGTCCACAACCCAGATCGTCACATGCTGACCGTCCTGGCTCCTCACCCCTCATGGGTGATCACGCGCGAACAGGCAACAACGCTTATTCACCATTGCCACGGGGGGCGACTTCTGCCCCGGCAGCAACATGGCCGCCTCGGATCAGGACCGTGACCTCAGCCCAGTGGCATCAGATCGTCCCAGCCGCCGCGTCAGCCCTGGTCGGTGGCGGGCAGTCCAGCGAGCGTGTCGCGCGCCTCGTCCGCGATCGGCGGCGGCACGTCGTCCATGGCCAGCACGTGCCGTAGCGCCGTGGCGTACGCGGTGTCGTAGGCCTGCGCCTCGGGCACGGCGACATCCGGCACCACGCCGGTGCCCTGCCAGTTCGTCCCGGTGACCGGGTTGACCGAACGGGCGAACGGTATCGCGATGTGCACCGCGGCGCTGATCGGGAACGGGCGAGTCGGATGCGCGCCGCCACCGGTCGTCTCGCCGATTACCTGCGCCCGGCCGAGCGCCTGCAGCGTGTAGCAGAAGTCCTCGCCGCCGGAGAAGGTATGGCTGCTGGTCAGCACGTAGACCGGCCGGTCGACGTAACGGGGGCCCGGCACGTAGGGCAGCGCCCAGAACTGCCTGGTCTCGCCGGTATCGGCGTGGAAGATGTCGTTGAAGTGAACCGGTCGCTCATCGAACAGGTAGCTGCACCAGAAGACCACGCCCTCCGGCGAGCCGCCGCCGTTGTGCCGTAGGTCGATGATGAGCGCGTAGGTGCCGGCCACCAGCTCCATCGCCGCCGCGATGGCCGGGCCCGCGTTGGCCGGCATGGCCACCCGGCGCACGTCCAGGTAGCCGACGTTGCCGTCCAGCCGCTCGACCCGGTGGATGCCGAAGTTGTCCAGCCGTCCCATCCGGCGCATGGCCAGCCGCCTGGCCTCGTGATCCTCGTGATCCTTGGGTTCCCGGCGCCTGGGCTCCGGGCCGCGTCCGGGCTCCGGGCCGCGTCCGGGCTCCGGGCCGCGAGGTCCTGGCGGCGGCCCGCCGCCGAGCCGCAGCCCCAGGTGCTTGTCCTCGCAGACTTCCCGCAGGTGGCTGGTGAGGCGTTCGGTGAGCGTGACCTCGTCCAGGTCGTCGTACTCGCCGGCCGCGAGCCTGGCCTCGACCGCGGTGGCGGCCTGCTCGGCCAGCTCGGGGAACACGTAATTGGCGCGCAGCAGGGACAGGGCCGTGGTCACGATCTCGCGCCCGGACATCTGCTCGGCGGCCAGCGACCCGTCGTCCGGCATCGCGACCCGCGGCACCGGTGTCTGGTTCGCTGCCGCGCCTGGGTCGTCGAAGGTGAACTCGAGCAGCCGGGCCGAGGGCAGCCGGAGCGAGAGCTCGCGGCGGAGCTTATCCATCCCCGCCCGGTGGCTGTCCTGCCACGCGGCCAGGGCCTGCTCGTAGTCCTCAGGCCGATCCGGCGCCGGGACGAACACCCGCACCAGCAGCTGTCCCGGCTCGATCGCCGGGTCGTCGCCGTGCTGCAGCAGCACGGCCCGCTCCACCGCGCCGGTGAGGAAACGCTCCCTCAGCTCGTGATTGATAACCCGTTCGATCTGGTCAAGCTCGGCCTGTTCCATGGCGGCTCCATCCCCGTCACCTTCTGCCTCCGTTATCTTCTGAACGGCGGCCGCCATGCGACGGTTCCGGGTACGGAATGTCAGTGGTCTCTGCTGGAATGTTGTGGTGACCACGGTCAGGGACGGGGCTAGCCAGATCGGGCCAGTCCCACCAACCCAGCTGGCCCGGCTGCTCCGGCTGCCCGAGCCGACGCCGTGCACCAGGAAGGCGTAGCCGAGCACGATCGCGAAGTCGTTGTCGTCGGAAGTGCCGACCTGCTGGTACTGGCTGCCGATGAAGTTGCCGAGCCAGTGCCCGAAGATGTACCCGATGACCGCGCCGATCAGCGCGGTGTGGAATGCCGGGCGCAGCCACCAGGCACGCTCCCTGGGGGTGCCGCCAGGCTCACGTCCGCCGGGCGCCTGCGCGCTTTCCGGCTGGGTTTCGATGGCCATGTAAGTTACCTCGCCTACCTCTCACCGGTGTTAGGGCTGCTCCGGGTCCGCCGGGTTGTAGTAACCGCCGCCCGCGCCCGTCAGGCCGAGCTTCTGGTTCACCGCGCCCAGGTTGGTGATCACGGTCGGGTCGTACGTGAGGGCGTACGGTGGCAGTATCCTCGTCAGCGACGCGAGCTGTATCGCCGTGGCATGCGCCCAGGTCATGAAGGCGGCCACCGGCACGACCTTGCCGTAGTTGTACATCGCGCCGTGCCAGATGCCGCACAGCTCGGCGCAGCGCACCACGAACTGGCCGGTCTGCTTCGGGACGGTAAGGGCGACGTTGTTCACGCCCGGGTTGGCGTCGGCCTTCACGCCGAGCTGGTAGGCCCAGAAGCTGTGGATCACGTCCAGCGACGTGACGTTGAACCGCACGGGCTCGTTCACCGGGAGCACCAGGTCGGTGGTCTCGAAGCCGCCGAACTGCGGGTAGCGGTACGTCCACGCCCACTGCTGGCCGATCACCTGCACCTGCAGGATGTTGTTCGTGCCCGGCGCCCACGAGGTGTCCGAGGCGGCGGGCGGCATGCCGCGGTTGAAGATCGGCTGCGGGCCCTGGCCGGCGCCGCGCCGGCCGGGGCGATGAGCTCGACGGTGCCGTAGACCGCCAGGCCGAGCACCATCGCGGAGGTCACCGCGATCCAGGTCGCCGAGATCTTGGTGTTGCCGTGGATCGGGGCGGCGTCGGTCTCGTCCCCCGGCTTCTGCCGCCAGAAGATGAGCGCCCAGGCGAAGTACAGCAGCACCCCGATGACCACGGGCGTGGCGACCACGGCGAGCACGGTGATGTCGGTCTGCTGGCTGGCGGCGGTGTTGGACATCGCGCCTGGCGGAATGTGCGGTCCCCACACCAGCGCGACGAGCAGGCAGCCGACGATGCTCAGCACTATCCAGAGGATGAGCAGCCACAGGCCGTCGCGGCGCTCACCACGTGACCCGGCCGCGGGCGCGCCCGGGGTCGATGTGTCTGCGGCCATCAGGCCTGCACCTCCATCTGACCCATCATGTAACCCGGCGCACCCATCGGGCCGCCATTGCCGTCCACGTAGCCGAGGCCGCAGGGAATGAAGCACTGCCAGCGGAAGGTCCCGCCGGCCTTCGGCGTCATGAAGCTGAACTTGACGACCGTGTGCGGCGCCAGCGCCTCGTTAGAGTTGTTGGCCACGCACGGTGAGATACTGCACAGGTTCTGGTTCTCGTTGTAGGTCGTCACCGACGCGATCGGCACGTTCAGCCCGAGGCCGGGGATCGCGAACGTGTGCTGCACCGAGCAGTTCGCCCAGGTGTCGAACAGCGAGATCGCCTGCGGGGCCGAGTACGTCTTGCCGTTGAAGAACGAGACGGCCTCGACGTTGCCGGCCGTCCCGGTGACCTTTCCCCAGACCGGGTTACGCAGCGGCGTGCAGCCGTCGTAACCCAAGATGGTCACGTTGACCCTGGTGTCCGTGGGGACCTTGAAGTACGTGGTGTGCACGAACTGCTTAGTCTGCGGATCCTGGATGAAGTACGTCACCCAGTCCGGCTTGTCGCCGACCGTCGACTGCGCGGTGGTCATCAGCGTGACGTTGACCTGACCGTTACTCGCATATGACGTGTAGTCAACCGTCGGCGGCTTCGCCCCGATGTAGTTGAACGCGACATAGATCCCGCCCGCGACAACCGCCAGGAAAGCGATTACCAAGGTCGTCACACGAGCCGGTAGAGACACCGGGTACCACCTCGTTTCTGTACAACGCGCGCTGCACACGGTTGCACCCAACTGTGCCGAGAACCGCCGCGGCGGCCCTGGCAGCCCCGCCGGGGATCCGGTGAACCGGCGGGACCAGTCGGCCGCATGCAGAACTCGCAGGCAGGTTGCCCACTTACAGCCCCGATCGTGACGGCCGGATGAACACGGGCGCAACTCCCGACCGCCTGAATGACAAAATTGTCATGCGCGCGGGAGGCCTCCGGGCAGGCGGACCCGTCCGCGGCGCGGCGGCGGCCCGCAATCGAAGCGCGGAAGAGCACCTGACAGACCGCCGACCGACATAGCCGACGGCGTTCGCCGTGCGACTATGCGTTATCTTGTATAACAAAAATCACTATTTAAAACACAATTCACACATAGCGGCGACGGAGAGTGTGCAAATCTCTTGCTGATCTCACAGAGAGTCGCTAATCGGTGCACGCTGCGGGGTAGGACCATTCTTTGCAAAGAGTTGCAATCGTTTGCGTGACAGTGCTGTAACAGATGAGCTATACAGGACGCTAAACGGTTGACCGTGGATAAGCCCACATAGACGATCAAGACAACACTGATAGGGCTGGCAGGTGACCGTGGCGTATGCAGAGCGCATCCTTATCGTCGATGACGAGCCGAAGATCCGCTCGTTCATCGGCCGCGCGCTTACAGCCGCCGGTTACGCGACGGAGTTCGCCGACTGCGGGGCCGACGGGCTGCGCCGCGCCCTGGCGGCTCACTACGACCTGGTGATCCTGGACCTGGTGATGCCCGACCTGGACGGGCGGCAGGTGCTCGGGCAACTGCTCGCCGGGCATCCGGACCAGGCGGTCATCGTCTTGTCCTGCGTCGCCGACGTGGCTGCCAAGGTCGACTGCCTGGAGCGCGGCGCGCAGGACTACCTGACCAAGCCGTTCTCCCTCGCCGAACTGCTCGCCAGGGTCCGTGTCCGGCTGCGCGGCGACGCGCATTCGCGCGGCGACGCGCCCGCCCACGGCGGGCCGCGGCCGGCCGCCGGGCCGCGGCCCGCGTCGCAGCCGCACGCCGATTCGCATCCGCATGCTGAGGTGATCAGGGCAGGCGAGGTGACGCTCGACGTCGGGCGGCTGGTCGCGGACATCGGCCAGGGCCCGGTGCCGCTGACCAGGCTCGAGTTCCTGCTGCTCCGGGAGCTCGCCGAGCACGTCGGCCAGTCGGTGCCCAAGGGAGAGCTGCTGGCAACCGTCTGGGGCTATGACTTCGACCCAGGCTCGAACGTGGTGGACGTGTGCGTCCGGCGGCTGCGCTCCAAACTCGGCTTCGACCTGATCAAGACGGTGCGGGGTGAGGGTTATCAGCTCGTCGCCCGGTGAGGCCGCTGACCGGGCAGGCGGTTCCCGCTTCCTGACAAGCGTCCGGCGCGCCGCCGCCCGGGGCGTCGCGCTCCGGTGGCCGTACAGCCCCCGGGTGCTCGAACGCCGGGTGGGCGGTCTTCTCGGCGCTCAACCTCATCGCGATCTTCTGGTTCGCCGGCTGGGAGACGGTCCCCTTCCACTTCATCTGGATCAGCCTGACGCTGATCTACGGGTTCCGCACCTGGCCGACCGCGCCGACCATGTGGGTGCTCGGCGCGGTGATGCTGACCACGGCCGCCGGAATTGGCGTCGACGTGTGGCGCGGCTCGGAACCGCCGGAGGAGCTGACCGAGGTCCCGCTGATGGCGGCCGTCTTCGTCGCCATGGCCTGGCATGCCCACCGCAGGCAGGCGGCGGTCCGGTCGCACCGCCTGATCAGCGAGCAGAACGCCCGTTTGCTGGCCACCCAGCGGCAGTTCCTGCAGGACGCCGCGCACCAGCTGCGCACGCCGATCACGATCGCCCTCGGCCACGCCGAGCTGCTGGCCGGCGACCTCACCGGCCAGCAGGAAGGCCAGGACATCCAGGTGGTGATCGGCGAGCTCAACCGGCTGCGGCGGATCTCCGAGCGGCTGCTGGTCATCGCCGCGGCGGCCGACCCCGAGTTCCTGCACCCCGAACTCGTCGCGCTCGACCGGCTGACGATGGAACTCATCAGGCGCTGGCGGCCGACCGCCGACCGGCGCTGGCAGCTTGGCCGGCTCGACCGGGTGAGCGTGCTGGCCGACAGGGAGCGGCTAGGGCTGGCGCTGGACGCGCTGCTGGAGAACGCCGTGCGGCATACCGGCACGGACAATGTCATACAGTTGTCTGTCATCCGGGGCTGGCCCGGCATGCCGGCACGCATCATCGTCGCGGACAACGGCAGCGGCATACCGCCGGACCAGCTGCACCTCATCTTCGACCGGTTCCGCACCGGCGACGAGAGCCAGTCACGGGGAACCGGCCTGGGACTCCCCTTGGTGCGCGCGGTAGCCCGCGCCCACGGCGGCGACGTGACCGTCCGCAGCGGGCCCGGCGAGGGCAGCCAGTTCGAGCTGACCCTGCCGGAGCCCGCCAGCGAACGGCCGGCGCTCACCACCGGGCCCGCGGAGTCCGCCGCGCCGTCGGCGGCGACGGGGGCGGAGACGGCGGACCACCCGGCCGCGCCCGCGAGCCACGGGCAAGGACAGCAAGGGAGTGCCAGGCGATGAGCGTAGACGCGGCGCCGCGCGAAGCGGTCCTGCGCAGGGCGAGCCGGCAGGCCGGCCGGCTCGCTGGACGGCACAAGGTCATCACCGCGATCATCGGGGTGTTCGTGGCGGCGGTCGTCGTGGTCAGCCTCATCGGCTCCGGCTCGCCAGCCAGCCCCGCCGCCAGCGCCCCGGCCGCGCCCGGCTTCACGCTGACCGCCCTCGGCGATCCCAGCCAGCACATCACGCTGACCCAGTACCGGGGCAAGCCGCTGATCGTGAACTTCTGGGCTTCCTGGTGCGAACCCTGCCAGCGGGAGACCCCGCTGCTCGCGAGCTGGTACAAGCAGCAGCACGGGCACGTGATCATCGTCGGCCTCGACGAGAACGACAACGCGTCAAGCGCCGTGAAGTTCGCCCGCGCCAAGGGCGTCAGCTACCCGGTCGGCGTCGACCCGGAACTGGCCGCAGCCAACGCGTACGGCGTGAGCGCCCTCCCGCAGACGTTCTTCCTCAACGCGCAGCATCGCATCGTCGACCGCGTGTACGGCCCGGTGACGCAGGCCGATCTCGCCAAGGGCGTCCGCCTCATGGACGCCGCCGGCTCGTGACCTAAAGGATCGAGGCGCACATCCAGTGGATTCCCCGACGCAGACGCAGCCGCCCTTCGTGCCGCTCCGGCACAAGGGCTGGGCATCGCGGCGCACCCCGCTGTGGGTCTTCGCCGCCCTTATCGTGCTGGCCGGGGCCGGGGTGCTCGTGTCGTTGTCGGTCAAGCCGTCGCAGTCACAGCGGGCCGCCGACCTGACCGGGTATTTCGGCGACGTGAACGCCGGCATCGAGTCGTGCGCCGGCGGCATGCGCGACTCGACGACGGCTTTCGACAAGGTAGCGGCGGGCGACACGGCCGAATACTCGGCCGCGGTCGGCATCCTGGCCTACAACGCACAGAACTGCTCGCCGGCCAACAACCAGCCGCTGCAGGACTTCACCAGCTATCAGGTGACCGAGTCGCTGGCCCAGTTCCCGCTCGATGAGGCCGACAACGATGTCGTCACCTGGGCGTTCCCCGACGCCATGAACGCGCAGCAGGACATGCTCGCGGTGCTGAAGGCCAGCACGCCCGCCGCTCGCGCCGCGGCCCAGGCTACCCTGGGCAAGGCCCTGGCCACGATGAACGCCCAGCGGGCGGCGATCTACACCATCTGGCGCGACGCGAAAGCGTCGGTCGGCGCGACCGCCTCGCTGCCCTACCTGCCCACCTGACGGGACCAGCCCCGGCATGACGTGATCATGGAGCGGGAAAGGTCACATGCGTGACATCGCACCCGCCGGGCCCGCGCCGCCGGCCGCTGATCCCGCTGCTGGTCGCGGTGCTCGGCATCGCGCTCGGCACCGTCGGCATCATGCTCGTGCGCTCGTTCCGGGGCCAGGGCACATACCAGCCGGCGCAGCAGACGGCCCCGGCGCGGGCGGGTCCCGACGCCGTGACACCGCTCCGGGAGCAGGCCGTCTACCGGCGGCTCGAGCCCAGCGTCGTGGACGTCACGTCGACCCTCCGCTATGACGCCGAGACCGCCCTCGGGACGGGCTTCATCGTCGACGGACGTGCCGGTCTCGTGCTCACCAACAATCACGTCGTCAGGGATGCCACCTCGGTCACCGTCACGCTGACCGACACCGGGCGGACCTACCCCGCTCGGATCGTGGGCACCGATCCCGGCGCGGATGTCGCGGTGCTCCAGGTCGAAGGAGCGAGCGGCCTGACGGCCGCCCCGATAGGCGACTCGGCGGCCGTGACGGTCGGCGCTCCCGTGCTGGCCATCGGCAACCAAGCGGGCCGGGACGGCCCGCCGGCGGCGCGGGCCGGCGTCGTCGAGAGCCTCAGCCGGACGATCCAGGCGGCCGACGGCACGTCCGGCTTTACCGAGACCCTGCACGGCATGCTGCAGACCAGCGCCCAGATCGAGCTGGGTGACTCGGGCGGCCCGCTGGCGGACTCGGCGGGAACGGTAATCGGCATGGACACCGCCGCCGGCACGGGGACGCCGCCGGTCGGGTACGCGATCCCCATCGCCGCTGTGATGGCCGTCGAACGCCAGATCGCCGCCGGGCGATCCGCCCCCGGGATCGTCCTCGGCACCAGCGGCTTCCTCGGGGTCGTCGTCCCGTCGAGCGCCGCCACGAACCCCGCGTCGCAGGCACAGCGAGAACAAGGCAGCCGAACGGAAGGTGGCGCCTCGCCACGGTCCCCTGGCTGCGTAGGCACGGAGGCCGCGGCCAGAGCGCCCGTGGCGATGGCACCCGCTCGTTCGGGGGCGCTGGTGGACGGAGTGCTGTGCGGGACAGGCGCCGCGACGGCGGGGATCACGGCGGGCGACGTGATCATCGCGGCGGCGGGACGGCCGGTTTCCTCGCCAGACGCGCTGACAGCCATCATGAGCGGTTCCCGGCCCGGGACCGTGGTTCCGGTCACATGGGTCGACGTCGCGGGCACCACGCGGACGTCACTGATCCGGCTTGCGATCGCTCCCGCCGCATAGCCTTGCGCATGCGGGGCAGAACAAACCGGCGAGGCGCTCGTTCATAGTCAGCTCAGCGGAAGGCGGCATATTCAGCGGCTACCGGGAGTTCATTATGATGTGCGGCCCAGATCGGCACAGCAATCCTGAGCGAGCCTTCAGGTTACGCCCAGGTTTGGAACGCTTACTAGAGGATGACGATCCGCGGCCCGCGCACCGGCCGGCACGGAAGCAGACGTACGCTGTTCACGGTGAAGGCGAGATAGATGCAAGACAACGACAGCGGTAGCGAGCAGCAGGGCAGCTGGCAGCCACCGGAGTACGTCAGCCCGTGGACACCAGCCGCCGGCAACGTCGGTGCCGCGGCCGGTTCCGGCGACACCATCTCGTTCGGCGCCGGCGACATCGGCGGGCAGCCTGAGTACGCCGCGTCCGGACAGCCAGGCTACGGACAGCCAGGCTACGGGCAGCCAGGCTACGGGCAGCCTGGGTACGGGCACGCCGCGCATGCCGACCCCGGCTACGGGGAGCCCGGGTACGGCGGTCAGCCAGGCTATGGACAGCCCGGGTACGGTCAGCCGGGGTACGGTCAGCCGGGGTACGGGCCGCCCCCGCAGGGCGGCTACGGCGCCTGGAGCGGCGGAGATGGTGGCCAGTACCCGTGGGGCGGCTACGGCCCGCCGCCGCCTCCCCCGCCCGGTTCGCGGTTCGGCCGGGTCCTCGCCTACATCGCCGTCGCCGCCCTCGCCGCGGGCGCGGGCGCGGGTGCCGCGATCGCCCTGAACCACACGTCTGCCTCGTCTTCGGCCGCCCAGTCCCCGTCGAACGTCAGCCCCGGCGGCAACAGCGGGCAGCAGAATCCGTTCAGCGGGAACGGCTCCGGCGGGAACGGCTCCGGCGGTTCAGGTACCGGCAACGGCAGCTCCGGCGCTACGAACTCCGGTTCCGGCCCGCTGAACGCGCAGGCGCTGGCGGCCAAGGTTGACCCGGGAATCGTCGACGTCACCGCCCAGCTCCAGTACAACGACGCCACCGCCGAAGGCACCGGCATGATCATCTCGCCGAGCGGCCTGGTGCTGACGAACAACCACGTGATCGACGAGGCGACCAGCGTCTCGGCGCAGCTCGTGGTCTCGGGCAAGACCTACACCGCGCGGGTCATCGGGTACGACTCGACCGACGACGTGGCGCTGCTCCAGCTCGAGGGCGCTTCCGGCCTGAAGACGGTCAGCCTCGGCAACTCCGGCCAGGTCAAGGTGGGGCAGGCGGTACTCGCCCTCGGCAACGCGGGCGGCCGCGGCGGCCTGCCGTCCACCGCGCAGGGCACGATCAGCGCCCTGAACCGCACCATCCAAGCCAGCGACAGCGGCGCGAGCACCGAAGAAACGCTGCACGGCATGCTGCAGACGAACGCGCCGATCGAGGAGGGCGACTCCGGCGGCCCGCTGGTCACCTCGGCCGGCCAGGTCATCGGCATGGACACCGCGGCCAACACCGACAGTTCCGGCTTCGGCCAGGACCAGTCGGGCGCCACCACCGGCTTCGCGATCCCGATCGACCACGCCATCACGATCGCCGACCAGATCGCCGCCGGCCACGCCAGCGCGACCGTGCACATCGGGCTGGCCGGCTTCATCGGCATCAACGTCGCGGACGCCAGCAGCCCCGGTGACTGCGCCGCCAACGGCAGCGGCAACTTCGGGTTCGGCAGCGGTTACACGCCGCCGGTCAGCTCGGGCGCGCTGATCTGCACGGTGATCCCCGGCACCCCGGCCGACTCGGCCGGCCTGGCCCAGGGCGACGTGATCACCTCGATCAACGGCCAGTCGGTCAGCTCGGCGGGCACGCTGACCAAGCTGCTGGCGGGCGACCACCCGGGCGACCAGCTGAGCGTCGGGTACGTCGACTCCAGCGGCGGCAGGCACACCACGAACGTCACGCTGTCGGCGCTGGCCAGGTAGCGCGCCGCTACGCGGACAGGCTACGCCGTGCTTGCCCTAGGGGGGACGCCCCCCCTTCAACCCCCCGGGTTAGGTGGAGAGCCAGGCGCGGAGCCGGGACTCGCAGTCGGTGATGGCCGCGACCTCGACGTACTCGCCGGGGGTGTGCGCGATCTCCGGGATCCCCGGGCCGTAGTTGACCGCGGGGATCCCGAGTTCGGCGAACCGCGCGACGTCGGTCCAGCCGAGCTTGGCCCGGGGAGTGCCGCCGACGGCGGTCACGAAGGCGGCCGCCGCCGGAGCGCGCAGCCCCGGCCGGGCGCCTGCCGCCACGTCGAGGACCGACACCTCCCACCCGGAGAACAGCGACCGCAGGTAGTCCGCCGCCTCGTCCGCGCCGCGGTCCGGGGCGAACCGGTAGTTCACCGTCACCACGCAGGAGTCGGGAACCACGTTCCCCGCGATGCCGCCGGAGATGGCCACGGCGTTCAGCCCTTCGCGGTACCGCAGGCCGTCCACTACCGGCGACCGCGGCTCCCAGGCCCGCAGCAGGTCGAGGATGGCGCCCGCCTCGTGGATCGCGTTGCGCCCCATCCAGGAGCGCGCGGTGTGCGCCCGCGCCCCGGTCGCGGTGACCGTCGCGCGCAACGTGCCCTGGCACCCGCCCTCGACCACCCCGCCGCTCGGTTCGAGCAGCACCGCGAAGTCTCCGGCCAGCAGCCCGGGAGAAGACCTGGCGAGCAGGAACAGCCCGTTGCGGGCGACATCGACCTCTTCGCACTCGTAGAACACGTAGGTCACGTCGCGCGAGGGGGCAGTCAGGCTCGCGGCGAGCCGCAACTGGACCGCCACACCTGATTTCATGTCGCTTGTGCCGCAGCCAGTCAGCCGGGTCCGTTCGGGATCAAAGAAAGAGGGAAAGTTGCCGGCGTGCGGCACGGTGTCGATGTGGCCAGCCAGCACCACTCTCTCCGCCCGTCCCAGCTGGGTGCGGGCCAGCACCGTGTTCCCGACGCGGTCCACCGCCAGGTGCGGACGGGACAGCAGCGCCCGCTCGATCGCGTCGGCGAGCGGCTTTTCCTCGCCGCTGACGGAGGCGATGTCGGTGAGCGCGGCGGTCAGCGTCGCGCCGTCGGCGTCCAAGTCGAGGTCGAGGTCGAGGTCCACGTCCCCAACCTACAGCGGCTCGGCGGCTCCGGCCGCCTCGTGGGCCTCCTGGGCCTCCTGGGCCTCCTGGGCCTCCTGGATCTCCTGGGCCTCCTGGGGCGCCGCCCGCTGCGACATGGACCGCGCCGCCCCGCGCAGCGCGCTGACGATCACCGCGACCGACGGGCGGGCCACGCTCGCGGTGCGCGCGACCGCGAAGACATCTCTGGCCAGGTCGAGGCCGGCGGGCAGTTCCCTGACCACGACACGGCGCTCGTAGGCGCCGACCGAGAGCCGCGGCATGATCGCGATGCCGAGGCCCCGGGCGACCAGGTTGGCCACCGTGCCCAGCCCCTCGAACTCGGACGGCACGGGCGGGGTAACCCCCACCGCGGCGAGCAGCCGGTCCGCCGCCCGCCGCGAGGGCTCACCCGACGGCGCGGCGAGCCACGACTCGTTGCGCAGCGCCCGCAGGTCCACCGGGCGGGCGGGGTCCGCGGCCGGGTGCCCGCGCGCCACGACGAGCACGAGCGGATCGCGGACCAGGTGGTAATAGCTCAGCACCCCGTGGCCGCGATCGGCCCCGTCTGGGTTTGCCTCGCCCGGGGCGCTGGAAAGATTGGCTGACATCCGGCCGGTCCAGTCGTCGACGATCGCCACCTCGACCTCGCCCGAGCGGACGAGCTGCAGTCCCTCGGGCGGCGAGGACTGCCGGAGCAGCAGCGACAGCTGCGGGTGCGCGCGCAGGGACCGGGCCAGGGCGGGCGCGAACGCCACCGCCGCGGACGGGAACGCGGTCACCACCACACGGCCAGACGGCTCCGCCGCCTGCCGCGACAGGTCCGCCTCGGCTTCCTCCACCATCGCGAGGATGCGCTCCGCGTGCACCGCCAGCCTGCGGCCCGCGTCGGTCAGCCCGGCGCTGCGCGCGGTCCGGTCGAGGAGCGGCGTGCCCGCCTCGCGCTCGAGCACCGCCAGCTGCTGGGAGACCGCCGACGGTGTATAGCCGAGCGCGTCCGCGGTCCGTGCGATGCTGCCCCGGGCGGCGAACTCGTGGAGCATCCGGAGCCTACGGAGATCAAGCATTAATAAATCTTAACCTCTCCCCAAGGCATCGGCGCTTGTACTAACGCTTATCGGGGGTAATCCTGAACGGGTATTCACGCGAACCACCATTCCCGCAGCTAGGAGCCATTTCTCTAATGGCAGTAACCGCACCTATGCCGGTGCTCCCCGTAGAGCCACAGGAAACGACAAACCCGCCGTCGGAACGCGTCGGTCTATCGGCCACCCTCGCCGCCAACGAAGCCCTCGACGAGCGACGGCAGCGCGGTGAACGGGTTTTGCCGCTCGCGTTCGGCGAGGCGGGCGTGCCAGTCGCCCCCATGCTGCGGGACGCGCTCGCCGACGCGAGTCACGTCAACGCCTACGGGCCGGTCGCCGGGTCTTACGAGCTGCGCTCGGCGGCAGCCGGGTACTGGGCGCGGCGCGGCCTGCCGACTACCGCGGACGATGTGGTGTGCGGTCCCGGGAGCAAGGCGCTGTTGTTCGGCCTGCTCCTGAACCTGGGCGCGGACGTGGCGATTCCGCGGCCGAGTTGGGTCAGCTACGCCGCGCAGGCGTCGCTGACCGGCATCCGCCCGGTGTACGTGCCGATCGTTCCCGGGGAGGGAGGCGTACCCGACCCGGATTCGCTTTCCTCGGCGGCGGCCTTGGCGCGGCGCGAAGGCCGGCGGATCGGCGCGGTGATCGTCACGCTGCCCGACAACCCGACCGGGACGCTGGCGTCACCGGACACGATCCGCGGGCTTTGCGCCGTGGCCGAGCGCCACGACCTGCTCATCATCTCCGATGAGATCTACCGGGACCTGACGCACTTCGACGGGATTTTCCGCAGTCCGGCGGAGATGGCGCCGGACCGGACGGTCATCACCGCCGGGCTGTCCAAGAACCTGGCGCTCGGCGGCTGGCGGCTCGGCGTCGCGCGGCTGCCCGGCGGCCTGCGCTCGGATGGCTCCGGTGGCGCGGGCGGCGCGCGTGGCGCGGGCGGCGCGGGGCTGCGGGAGGCGCTGCTTGCCACGTGCAGCGAGATCTGGTCAGCCCCGGCCGCCCCGGTGCAGGCCGCCGCGACGCTGGCCTTCACCGAGCCGTCCGAGATCCTCGCGCGGGTGGCACGGTCCCGGCGGCTGCACGGGACGATCGCCCGCGCGGTCGCCTCGCTGTTCACCTCCGCCGGCGTGGCGGTGCCGCCGCCGCGGGGCGCGTTCTACCTGTACCCGGACTTCGCCGCGCACCGCCAGCCGCTGCTGCGGCGGTTCGGCGTCCGGACGTCCGCGGACCTCGCCGGAGCGCTGCTGAACGAGTTCGGCATAGGGGTGCTGCCGGGCAGCGTGTTCGGGGAGCCGGCGAAGGCGCTGCGGCTGCGGGTGGCGACGTCGCGGCTGTACGGCGAGACCGAGTGGCACCAAGAAGCCGCGCTCGCCGCCGAAGATCCCGCCGCGCTGCCGTGGATCGCGGACGCTCTCGCGTGGCTCGAACGGGCGCTGGCCGGGATTACGGCTTAGGCGCGGGTTCAGGCCGCGGGTTCAGGCCGCGGGTTCAGGCCGCGGCCGCGGCCGCGCTCGTGCCCGCCAGCGCGAGCATGATGATCGCGGCGCTCCGGGTCAGCCACTTGACGGGTATCACCTTCAGGAGCCGCCAGCCCACCACGATGGCCGCGCCGGCCGCCACCCACAGCGCCAGCACGGCACCGATGCCGACCGCGAGCGGGTCGTGGTAGCGCGCGGCGAGGCTGACGGTCATGAACTGGGTGAGATCGCCGAACTCGGCGAGGAACACCACGGCGAAGGACGTCGCCGCGACCGGCCAGAACCTGTCGCGCACGCCGTCGCGGCCGAGGTCCTCGTCGGCGGCTTCCTCGCCATCGCCATGCCGCCATAGCAGGATGGCGCCGACGGTGAACGCGGCGGCGGCCAGCGCCTGCACCGTGCGGTGCGGCAGCAGGCTGAGCGCTCCGCCGGCGGCGACGGCCAGCACCACCTGTGCGACGAACGCGGCCGCGGCGCCGGTGAACACGTATCCGGGCCGGTACCGGCTGCTCAGGATCAGGCAGGCCAACACGGTCTTGTCCGGGAGTTCGGCGGGCAGCACGGCCAGGAAGGTCGTCACTGCGGCGGTCAGGCTCATCCGGGTGTACTCCGTGTGTCGGGCCGGCCGGCTATCGCCGGGCGGACCCGGGACCTCCGGCACGGCAGCATGGTGCTGCGGCCGAAGGTCTCACTCAGGCCGTCGCGCCGGCGTCCCATGTCTGCGGCGCCCGGCTGGTGCCGGGTGCGCCGCTGGTTCGCGCGGAACGGCCCCCCGGGCACCGGGCCCCGCCGCCCGGCATAGCTGGCGCTGGCTTGCCTGTGCTTGTCGGCACTGGCTTGCCCGTGCTGGCCTGGCGGACCGCGGAGCCGAGATTGTCGGCACCCGGCGTCGGAGCTACTCCCCTTCGCGCGCCCATGGTAGCCGAGGCGTCTTGCCGGCGTACAGCACTCGGCGGAGCCAGCGGGTCGATCGCGGCCCGGTGTGCCGGTTGCGCAATCGGCCCCGCAAGAGCGGGCCGTGCCAATACCCCAACGGCTGGCGCCCCCACCCCGGTACGCCGTCTCACGATCGAGGCAACTTACGAACTGTGACCGTCTGTGGTGCGGTGCCTGACGGCACCGCACCACAGACACCCGGCATGCACCCACTTGCCGGCGGAGAGCATCCAGCATGAAACCCAAGATTCTGGTGGATGAGGATGACCGTACCGGTCGGCGCGCAGCGCCGGCGAGCGGGCGTCAGCGCGGGTGCAAGGGCCAGCGGGTCTCGATGACGGCCGCGGCGGCTGTGTTGGCCAGTGCCACCACGGCCACCGCGGCGAGGAAGGCCAGGTGGGTGCTGGTGCCCCAGATGCGGTCGGGAATGCCGAGGATCACGGCCAGGCTGATTGCCCATAGGCCGGTGGTCCCGGTCGGTACCCACCGCCCTGTCAGGAGCACGCTGCAGGGCCCGATAATGAGCAGCCCGATGAGTACGACGCGGGCACCGAGGGCGGCGTCGGCGGCGGCGGCCGTGGCGGTCAGCGCCAGGCCGAGGAGCCAGAGCCGCCTGACCGGCCAGCCGGGCAGCAGGGACTGCCGACCCGCCGGAGGCTGATACGGCCGTGGTGCCCGGGCACCCTTGTTTTCTCGTTCGCGGCCATTGCCTGATGCCCCCGGCGAGCTGCGCCAGCGCCAGACGATGTCGCCCGGACCGGCTGCCAGCCGGGCCTTTGGGTTACCTGGATGGCGGCGCCCGGGTACCAGCAGGGCAGCGAATGCGGCAGCGGCTGCTATCCCGGCCGCGATCGCGATCTGCGGCTGGTGCAATGGCGTGTACGCGGACGCGAGCAGGGACCCGGCGAAGACCAGGTAGGCGGCGATGACCAGGATGCCGACCGCCCGGCGTATCCCGCGGTCGCGGTAGGCGAACGCCAGCACCACGGCGGTGAGCCCGGCATACCACGCGGCGATGAGCGTGGTCTGGCCGGCCGGCCGACCCAGGCCGATCACGGCGGCGGGAAGCAGCAGGCCGATGGTGATGTTGAGCGCATTGCTGTTGAGGGCGGTGCTCAGGGTCGCGGCGCCGCGGCCGCGGGCAGCCAGCCAGACGGCGGCGACCGCGTTGGGCAGGCTGGTCACCGCCGCCAGCACCAGGGCGCCGACCACGATCTCCGGCACCGCGAAACGGCTGCCCAGCGCCGACGCGGCCCGCTCCATCATCACGCTCGCGGCGACCACGACCAGCAGCGACCCGGCGGCGACGGCGGCGTCTTGCCGTCGTGCCCGCGGCGGCCGGATCGCCTCCTCGAGTTCCAGTTCCTCCTCGGCCACCGCCGACCGCAGCCAGCTGATCCACGCCCGGGGCAGCGGAAGCCAGCCGAGACCCTGCTCCCCGCCGCCCAGCACGATCGCGCACAGCGCTACGGCCGCGAGCGCCGCCGCCAGGCCGGCGACGGGCGGCACCAGGCCCAGCACCACGGCCAGGCACACCGCGGCCACCCACATCGCCACCGCCCCGCCCAGGACCACGACCCGGCGGTGCAGGCGGATGCGCCCCGCGACAACCGCGCCCAGTCCCAGCAGGGCGGCCAGGTTGAACACGTTGGACCCGATGACGACCCCGGCGCCGAGCCGCTGCTGGCGGCCGGCCATCGCGGTGACGGCCGCGGTCACCTCGGGCGCGTCCGCCGCGAGCGCCGCCACCAGGCCGAGCAGGGCCTCGGACAGGCCCAGGCGCTCCCCGACCCGCTCCAGCCGGGAGACCAGCAGCCAGCTCACCGCCAGGCTGATAACCGCCCCGGCCACGAAGGCCGCCGCCGCGACCGCCACGGACATCGCTGCCGGCCCTCCTGACCTGGACGCGCGCCCCGCGCCATCTCGCGCACCGACCTAAGGTGCAGTAGCTGATAGAGTCATCATACAATCATTGCAATAGGCAAGTAAAATGGGGTGCATCGGGCGTGACGGAGCAGGCGGCGGACGAGGCCGCGGTGGACGCGGTGCTGACCGCGAGCCGCACCCTGGTCGCGGTGGCCACCCAGTCGCTGGGCGCCGCGGCGGAGGACACCACCATCGCCCAGTACCGGGCGCTGGTGGTGCTCGCCTCCCGGGGGCCGCAGCGGATGACCGACCTGGCCGCGGCGCTGGGCGTCACGCCGTCCACCGCGGGCCGGATGTGCGACCGGCTGCTGCGCAAGGGCCTGATCCGCCGGCACCGCGCCCGCGCCGACCGCCGCGCGGTGCAGGTCTCCCTCACCGCCGCCGGCCGCCAGGTGGTGGACCAGGCGACCGCCCGGCGGCGGGCGCTGATCGCCGGCATCTTGGGCAGGCTCCCGGCCCGGCAGCAGTCGGCCGTGGCCAGCGCGCTGGCGGCGTTCGCGGCGGCGGCCGGGGAGATCCCCGACAGCCAGTGGCCCGCGGATCCCCCGCCGGTACCGCCGCCGGCGGCGCCTGCCAGGATGAAACCGGAGCCAGCGCGCTCCGGCAGCACCCAGGGACGATCATGACAGCCGAGGCGGCGGCGGGCAGGCCGGCCGGAGCAGTGCGGTGGGCCGGCCGGGCGAGCGGGTGGCTGCGGGCCTCGCGGGGCGGGCTGTTCGCGGTCGCGCTGGTGGTGGGCGCCGGGTCGGGGCTGGGCGCGGTCGCGTTCCGGTACCTGATCTACTTCTTCACCTGGCTGGCCACCGGCCATGCCCAGTTCGGCCAGCAGGGCCGCGTCGGCAGCGCTCACTTTCCCGGGCTAGGCCTGGGGTTCTTCGTGGTGATCCCGGTGATCGGCGGGCTGATCTACGGGCCGCTGATCTACCGCTACGCCCGCGAGGCCCGCGGGCACGGGGTGCCCGAGGTGATGATCGCCGTCGCCGAAGAAGGCGGCCGGATCCGGCCGCAGGTCGCCGCGGTCAAGGCGGTCGCCTCCGCCATCTGCATCGGGGTCGGCGGGTCGGTCGGCCGGGAGGGCCCGATCGTGCAGATCGGCTCCGCGCTGGCCTCCAGCATCGGCCAGTGGGTGAAGATGCCGGAGAACCGGCTGCGGATCCTGGTCGCCTGCGGCGCCGCCGGCGGAATCTCCGCCACGTTCAACGCCCCGATCACCGGGGTGTTCTTCGGCGTGGAGATCATCTTGCGGGAGTTCTCCGTCGAGGCGATCTTCACCGTGATGCTGTCCGCGATGGCCGCCGACCTGGTCAGCCGGCAGTTCGCGGGCAGCGCCCCGTTCCTG
Organism: uncultured Actinomycetota bacterium; assembly: GCA_963771985.1. Taxonomy (GTDB): domain Bacteria; phylum Actinomycetota; class Actinomycetes; order Streptosporangiales; family Streptosporangiaceae; genus Trebonia. Next base: position 20,594 of record CAVYVO010000004.1, read on the forward strand.
TCCGGGCTACCGCCGGGGATCGCGCTGCACCACCTGAGCAGCTACCTGCTGGTCGCGGCCCTGGCGGTGATCGCGGCGCTGATCGGGCTGGCGTTCGCGAAGACCTTGTATGCGACCGAGGACCTGTGCGACAAGGTGTGGGGGAACCGCCCGGAGTGGGCCCGGCCGGCGGCCGGCGGGATCGCGCTCGGGCTGCTGCTGCTCGCGATCCCGCAGATGTACGGGGTCGGCTACCCGGTCCTGTACAAGGCGGTCGGCGGCAGCTACGCCCTGTGGTTCCTGATCATCCTCGCGGCCGGGAAGATCATCGCGTGCAGCCTGACTATCGGCATCGGCGGATCGGGCGGGGTGTTCGCCCCGTCGCTGTTCATCGGCGCCACCTCCGGGATGGCCTTCGGCGAGATCGCCGGCCACCTGCTCGGCCCGGCGGCCGGCCAGCCCGCCCTGTACGCGGTCGTCGCGATGGGCGCGGTGTTCGCCTCCGCGGCGCGGGCGCCGCTGACATCGCTGGCCAGCGTCGTGGAGATGACCGGCGACTACACCCTCACCCTGCCGGTGATGCTCGCCGTCGCCATCGCCACCGCCACCTCGCGGGCGCTGAGCTACGGCACCATCTACACCACCAAGCTGCTGCGCCGCGGCACCGACATCGACCACCCCCCCTCCGCGGACCCGTTCGAGGATCTCACCGCCGCCGACGCCATGCGCCCTTTCGCGGCACCGCTCACCATCGCACCCCAGCCACCCGGCCTGCCGGGCCCGGAGCGCGCCGCGCTGCCCGGGCCGGTCACCCGTCAGCACTACCCCCAGGTGCTGTTCGCGAGTGAGTCCCTCACCCAGGCGCTGCGCCAGCTGGAGCTCTACGGCCACGACGGCCTGCCTGTGATCTCCGACGACGGCCAGCACCTCCAGGGCTGGATCACCAGCCAGAACGTGCTGCAGGCCGTCGCCCGCCACATGCACGCCGCCCCGGCCGGCACCGCGCAGGCACAGCCCCACGGCCCGCAGGATGATCTCCGCGAGGCGCCGACCCCGCTGCGCGGCTACCAGATCCTGGAGATCACCATCCCCGCCGGCTCGCCCGCCGCCGGCCAGGCACTCGGCGGCACCAGCTGGCCGCCCGGCTGGATCCCGGTCACGGTCCTGGACAGCCGCACCCTCCGCGACCCCGACCCCGGCATCACCCTCGCCCCCGGCGACCGGATCAACCTGCTCGCCCGCGAACCACGCAGCCCGGAACCAGCACACCCGCTCGGCGAGACGGCCGGCCAGCCACACGGCCGCCCCCGGATTCGGCCAGCCGCGCAGACGCCGGCTCCCGCACCCGGCGAGCAGCCCCCGCGGCCGGGCCCCGGCCAGATGCCGCCCAGCAGCAGCTAGCACCGCCCGGGCGCGCCTGCCGCGGCCAGCACGCGTTGCCGCCGCTGACAGAACCGCCGCCAGCCCCCGGCCAGGCAGGCACCAATGCGACTCAGGGCCGCTTCGCCGGTCCGAGCCGGCCGTGGCCGTCACCCGGCTGGCCGGGACCTTCTGCCCTACCCCGTCGTGGCTCTTGGCGGGCACCTTGGATATGCGCGCTGACGGGCATGGCCGCGGCTGGGGCAGCGGGCGAATGCGATGCCGCGGCCGGGAGAAGAGGATGAGTACTGTCAGGGAATCCGGCGCTGGCCGGCCCGGGGCTCGCGGACCGGAGCCGGGCCCGGAACCCCACGCGGACGATCTGAAGTCCCTTCCGGTGCCGGAGGTGGAAAAGCGGCTGGCGTCGTCGCCGGATGGCCTGAGCCAGGCCGAGGCGGCCGGGCGGCTGGCCAGATACGGGCCGAATGAGATCGAGGAGAAGAAGGCTAATCCGCTCCTGAAATTGCTGGCCTATTTCTGGGGCCCGATCCCGTGGATGATCGAGGCCGCGGTGATCTTGTCGGGGGTGCTGCGGCACTGGCCGGATTTCTGCATCATCCTTGTGCTGCTCGTTGCCAACGCCGCGGTCGGGTTCTGGGAGGAGCACCAGGCGGGCAAGGCCATCGACGCGCTGAAGGCCCAGCTGGCGGTCAAGTGCCGGGTCAGGCGTGACGGGACGTGGGTCACCCCGCCGTCGCGTGAGCTGGTGCCGGGTGATGTGATCCGGATGCGGATGGGCGATATCGTGCCGGCGGACGCGCGGCTGCTGGCGGGCGACCCGGTGGAGGTGGACCAGTCCGCGCTGACCGGGGAGTCGCTGCCCGTCACGGCCGGGCCCGGCGACGCCGTGTACTCGGGGTCGATCATCAAGCAGGGCGAGATCGGCGCCCTGGTCTACGCCACGGGTGGCGGGCACCTACTTCGGCAAGACCGCGGAACTGGTGCAGGACGCGCAGACGGTCAGCCACTTCCAGCGGGCGGTGCTGAAGATCGGCACGTACCTGATCATCCTCGCGGTGGCCATGGTGGCGGTGATCACCGTGGTGTCGATCGTCCGCGGCGACCCGATTCTCGACACGCTGCAGTTCGCCCTGGTGCTGACCGTGGCGGCGATCCCGGTGGCGATGCCGACGGTGCTGTCGGTGACGATGGCCGTCGGCGCGCGGCTGCTGGCCAGGAAGAACGCGATCGTGAGCCGGCTGGTGGCCATCGAGGAACTGGCGGGCGTGGATGTGCTGTGCTCGGACAAGACCGGCACCCTGACCCAGAACAAGCTGACCCTGGGCGAGCCGTTCGCCGTCAGCGGCGTCACCGCCGCGCAGGTCATCCTCAGTGCCGCGCTGGCGTCCCGCGCCGACGATGACGACGCCATCGACCTGGCCGTGCTGGGCGGCCTGGACGGCGGCCAGGCGCTGGCGGGGTACCAGGTGGCCCACTTCCAGCCCTTCGACGCGGTGCGCAAGCGCACCGAGGCCGCCGTCAGCGCCGCGGACGGAACCTCATTCAAGGTGGCGAAGGGCGCGCCGCAGGTGATCATGGCGCTGTCGGCCGACAGCGGGCAGGTCAAGACCGCGGTCGACGGCGCGGTCGGCGACTTCGCGGCCCGCGGCTTCCGGTCGCTGGGCGTGGCCCGCGCCGACGGGGACGGCCCCTGGCAGTTCCTCGGCGTGCTGCCGCTGTTCGACCCGCCGCGGACAGATGCCAGGGCGACCATCGCCACCGCGCGGCAGCTGGGCGTGGCGGTCAAGATGGTCACCGGCGACCAGGTAGCCATCGCCCGGGAAACCGCCAGGACCCTGGGGATGGGCACCGGCATCCTCGACGCCGCCGGCCTGGGCGACGCCGGGCGCGAGGAGACGGCGGCCACGGCGGAGTCCATCGAGAACGCCGACGGGTTCGCCCAGGTGTTCCCCGAGCACAAGTTCCACATCGTGGACGTCCTGCAGAAACGGGGCCACATCGTCGGCATGACCGGCGACGGGGTGAACGACGCCCCCGCGCTGAAGAAAGCCGACTGCGGCATCGCCGTGTCAGCCGCCACCGACGCGGCGCGCGCGGCAGCGTCCATCGTGCTGATGAAACCCGGCCTGTCGGTGATCATCAACGCGATCAAGGAGAGCCGCAGGATCGTTCAGCGGATGAACAGCTACGCGATCTACCGCATCGCCGAGACGCTCCGCGTCCTGCTGTTCGTCACCCTCGCGATCCTGATCTTCAACTTCTTCCCCGTTACGGCGGTCATGATCGTGGTGCTGGCGCTGCTGAACGACGGCTCCATCTTGTCCATCGCCTACGACAACGTGCATTACAAGAACCAGCCCGAGGCCTGGAACATGCGCCTGGTGATAGGGATCGCCACGGTGCTGGGCGTCGTCGGCCCCATCGCCGCGTTCGGCCTGTTCTACCTGGGCGACCGCGTGTACCACCTTGACCATGCGCATCTGCAGACGCTGATGTACCTGATGCTGTCGGTGGCCGGGTCGATGACGATCTACCTGACCCGCACCCGCGGCCCGTTCTGGTCCATCCGCCCGGCACGGATCCTGGTGCTGGCCGTCACCAGCGCGGAACTGATCGCGACCCTGCTGGCGGTGTACGGGATCTTCATGACGCCCATCGGCTGGCGCTGGGCCCTGGCCGTGTGGGGATACGCGATCATCTGGTTCCTGCTGACCAACCGGGTCAAACTGGCCGCCTACCGGATCCTCGACCCGGTGAACCCCGGTGGCGCTGCGCGGCCAGGCACGCCCGCGGCGGAGCCCGCTTCGCCCGCTGACCTGCCGGGGGAGGCCGCTCCGGCGGCGAAGGCGGCCGCGCCCTCTTCGTCGGCCTCGACGGCGCCGTGACCTCGCCGACAACCTCGACCGCGACCGCGCCCGCGACTGTGCCTTCGCCTTCGTGCTGCGCTCGTGCAGGCCGTCCTCGTCAGCCATGACTGCATGCCTTCCTTGGTCAGCGCCGATTGCCTCGGTCACGGCAGACCTCCTGCTGTCAGTCGCCGAGTTCCGGTCCGGAGACCTGGAAATCGTCCATGCCGGGAACCGCACGACCGATGGCGGTGAAGATGACGCCCAGCGCGTCTGCTTCCCGGCTGCCGGGCGCGAACGCCGACGTCGAGGCGGCCGACGCCTCCATCAGCGCCAGGGACGCGGCATCCCGGTCCTCGCCCTCCGCTGCCCAGGCGGCGCCGAGCCGGTCCCCGTCGCCATCCTGGCCCGCACCTCCACGCTGCTCTTGCAGGACCCGGTCGCGTCGGTGCGCCGGCAGACCCGCGCCTGCGAGCAGTGGCTGCCGGCCGGGTGGTTCGTCGCCGCCGTCTACTCCGACGTGGAATCGGGCGCCACCGACCTGGAGGCGCGCAGCCGCACCGAATCATGGCGGATACTCACCGACGCCGACCTCCCGCGCGACGGCGGCATGGCCGACCTGATGGCCGAGGCCACCGGCCCCGTCCCGAGGTTCGCCGCCGTGGTGTGCGAGGACATCGAACGCTCCGGACGCGACACCTTCAACGCGCTCAAGCTGGAACGAGAACTGTTACAGCAGGGCATCCCGCTGTTCGCCACCGACGAGCCCGCCGACATCACCGGCATCAACGCCACCACCGTGCTCGTCCGCCGGGTCAAGCAGGGCGTGGCCGAGTGGTACCGGCTCCAGCTCAAGGACAAGGTATGGAAAGGCCTCGTCGAACACAGCCTGGAGGGGTGGAACACCGGCACCCCGCCGCACGGGTACACCGGGCAGCGCTGCCCGCACCCCAACTCGATCAAGGCCAGCCAGGGCCGCACCAAAACCCGCCTGATCATCGACCCGGCCATCGCGCCCACGGTGGAACCGATCTACACGTGGCGCACGATCGAGAAACTCGGGTTGCCGGCCATCGCGAACCGGCTGAACGCGAACCCGGCGCTTTATCCTGTCCCCGCTGGGTCGGACGGGTGGGCGGCCAGCAGCGTGGACGCCATTCTCCGCAACCCGAAGTACACCGGGCACATGGTGTTCGGCCGCCGCCGCAAGCGCAACGGCCGCCACGTGAAAGTAGCGCCGTCCGAGTGGCTGTGGTCACCCGAACCCACCCACCCCGCCATCGTGGACCGGGAGACCTGGCAGGCCGCACAGGGAATCGGTGCCGAGCACTCCACCAGCCGCGACGACGAGACCCCGCTCGCCCCGCCGCCGAACGCGCCGTACTACCCCTACCGGTCCCGCATCCGCTGCCGCGACTGCCGGCGCCGGATGACCGCCACCGCCAACGGCCCCGGCCGGCAGTACGTCTACTACCGGTGCCCGCACGACCCGAACAACCCCCGCCACACCGCCGCCGCCCCCGAGCATCCCCGCAGCGTGCAGGCCCCCGAACACCGGCTCGATCAGATCGTGGGCGAGTTCTTCCGCGACCGCATCTTCACCCCCGCCCGGAACGAGCTGCTCGCCGCCCAGCTCCCCGCCACCGACACGGACGCGGCCGCCCGCCGCGACGCGGCGGCCGCCGCCCTCACCGCGCGCATCAAGAAACTGGACACCGCGCAGAACGCGCAGATCACCGCCTTGGAACAGATCCCCGACGGCCCGGCCGCCGCCGCGATGCGCGCCCGGATCATGGACCGGTTCGCCCAGCTGCACACCGAACGCACCCACGCCGAAACCGAACTCAAGGCCCTCAGCATTGCCGCGCCGAAGGCCGCCGAGCCGGCCCTGCTGGATGAGATCCCCTACGCCGGCGACATCCTCCCGGACCTCCCGCCTGCCCTCAAGGCACGCCTGTTCGCCGTGTTCGACCTGGCCGTCTTGTGGAACAAGCCCGGCAACCAGGTCACCGTGAACGCCGTGCTCACCGACGAAACCCTCCGTGCCCTCCCCGGTATCCTCGACCCCGGCCAGGACGGATACCATGACGCCCATAACCCGGACACTCCTACATCAATAGGGCATTTGACACAACACACTAGAGTGTGCCGATTGCGCAATCGGCACACTCTGAGTTCGGGGCAAGGACGCGGTAGGCGGTGCCGGAACGGCTTGCGGCGGCCTTTCCGTCACCGAGCCGCGGGCCGCCAGCCTGGGCTGCCGCGCTGCTCCCAGCACGGCAAGCCCGGGCAAGGCAGGCCCCGGTGACGCACTCCCCGCCACGGCGTCTATCACGCAACACCGCGGGGGACAAAGCGACCGCCCGCCACCCCCGGTCGGTCGCGCAGGGTGTCCCACGAAGGACATCTCCGTAACGCGAGAAGAACCTTAGGGCACCGCACGCGCAGGGAAGCCCTACCACAAGGGATTCAGGGAACCCTGTTACGAAAACCTGATGCTGCCGAGGAAGCCCATGTCACGGACGGTTATCTCGCGATAGCCAGTCGCGATGACGCCCTCCTTGCGCAGGTCGCCGAGGACACGCTCCGTCGTGGACACCGCCACCCCGGCGAGCTCTCCGAGCTCCATCTGGGTGAGCGGCAGCGGGATCATGACCAGCCCGTTATCCCCCGGCTCACCGTAACCAGCCGCCAGTTCGTAGATCACCTGGGCGAGCCGCTCCCTGGCGCCCCAGGTGCGCTCCGCGGCGTGCCGCTCGGTCGCCGCCCGCATCTTGGCCACCAGGGACCGAGTGATCGTGGCCAGCGCGGCGGGATACCGCTGGCCGAACATGTCGAACGCCGCCCGGCTAATCCGGATGGCGCTCACCGCGCCGACCGCGCGGGCCGTCGCCGTCCGGGGCATGCCGTCGAGCACCGCGAACTCGCCGATGAGATCACCGCGGGAGCGGACCGCCAGCGTCGTCTGGACACCGGTCTCCGCCGCGACCGTGACCTTGACCATGCCCCCGGTCAGCACGTACAGCCCGTCGCCGACGTCGCCCTGCAGCACCAGGATGTCGTCATCGTCGAACTTCACGGCCGTGCCCGCGCTCAGCAAGGCCGCGCGTTCGCCGTCGCTCAGCAGGGCGACAAGGCTGTCGTGCGGCCACCGGCCGCGGTCGCTCAGCACCGCGGCTGGCCCACGCGGCGGCTGCGCGACATGCCGGGAAAGCGGGATGGTCACAGCATCGATTTTGCCAGGTCCGCTGCACCAAGCGCGGGAAGTGGCGGAATCCGGCAACGGGAATGTAACCAAGTTTATTCTTCCGCCCCGGCGGAGTCACCTATTACGCTGCAGATACAGGGAGCGTGGGGAAATGGGAGACGGCGTGGCCGCCGAGCCCCGGGGGCAAGGTCAGGCGCCACCAGCACGAACTCAGACGGGCCGCAAGCTGCGAATGGGATTCGTCCTGGATGTCGCCGGTTACGGTGCGCGTACAGCACCGCTGCAGAACGAGGTTCAGCGGCGGCTTCCGCTGCTTGTCACCAATACGCTCGCCGAATGCGGAATGAATCTCGACGCCGTCGGCCATGAGTGGACCGGAGACGGCATCAACGCGATTATGCCGGCCGACATCGACCCAACCGTCGTGCTGCCCGTGCTGATCCGGTCGCTAGCCGCGAACCTCGGCACCGACAACTCGCGGAGTGTCGACCGGATCCGACTGCGGATGGCGATTGGCGTCGGCCTGGTCGAGCACAGCGCCGCGGGGTTTGGCGGCCCCATGATCATAGATATGAACAGATTGGTTGACAGCGCGCCGCTGCGCGCCGCATTGACCAGCTATCCCACCGCCGATCTCGCCGTGGCGATATCCGACCAGGTACATGCGACGGTAATCCGCCCTGGCTATCCCGGAATTCCTAGCGCCCAGTTCAGCCGGGTGAACGTCATCGCGAAAGAATTCGCCGGGCCCGCGTGGATCTGGGTATCCGCACGCCAGTGGAGCGGGCCCGCTTATCAGCCGCTGGCCGCGGATGACCCGCGCGCGATCGGCGGCTACCGGATCGCGGCCCGCCTCGGCGCCGGCACGATAGGCCAGGTCTATCTCGGCAGCGGAACGGACGGCGACTGGTGCGCGGTCAAGGCCTTCCGTGCCGAGATCGGGGCGGACCCCGAGATCCACCGCCGCCTCACCGCCGGTGCGCGGGCCGGCCGCGTCCCGCATGGTCCGCACATCGCGCATGTCGTCGATTCCGACACCGAATCCGGCCAGCCCTGGGTCGCGAGCACGCTCGTCGCGGGCCCGTCGCTGGGCGCCGTCGTGGCCGAAACCGGGCCGCTGCCCGCCGCCTCCGCCGCCTGGCTCGCCCTCGGCGTGGCCCGTGGCTGCGCGGCGCTGCACGAGGCGGGCCTCGCCCACCAGGCGATCACCCCGTCCAATGTCCTGCTCGAACCAGACGGCCCGGTAGTCACCGACTTCGGCCTCAGCAGGCAGGCGCTCACCGGCGCCTCCTCTCCCGGTTCCGCCGCCGACGACGTGCTGCTGCTCGGCTGGACGGCGTTCTTCGCCGCGACCGGCCGGGTGCCGTGGGCCAGTTCCCCCGGGATCTCCGTCCTCACAGCCGAGGCACTGGGCGAGCCCGATCTGGCCGGCTGCCCGCCCATGCTGCTGCCTATCGTGCGGGCCTGCCTCGATCCCGACCCTGCCCGGCGGCCGTCGGCGGCCGAGTTGATCACGCGGCTGACCGCGGCCGCGGGTCCGCGATCACGGTCATGGCTGCCAGAGGCCGTCGCGGCGCGGTTCGCGGAATACCGGCAGTTCCCCGAGCCTGTTCCGGCGCGCCGGGGACGGTTCCGCTACCTCCGCCCGCGACCGCACCGATAACCGTTAATACCCGTCCCGCACCCCCCGGTAGGCTCTGCCGCTCGCGGGGGGACGACCCCCCGCACCCCCCGGTAGGCTCTTGACATGCTGTCCCGGGACCTAATCGACTCGCTGTTCTCCGCCGATCTGCCGGAGCCGGAGCACTGGGAGAACCGCTACCCGCCACGTGAGCTGCCGCCGGGCGCCGAAGTGACCCGCTTCGCGCCCAGCCCGACCGGCTGGCTGCACATCGGCGGCGTGTTCACCGCGGGCGTCGACCAGGACGTCGCGCACCAGTCCAAGGGCGTCTACCTGGTCCGTATCGAGGACACCGACCAGGCCAGGTTCGAGGAAGGCGCGGCGAGCCAGTTCCAGGCGGCCTTCGACTACTTCGGCATAGGTCCCGACGAGGACGAGCAGACCGGCGGCTACGGCCCCTACACCCAGTCCGAACGCGCGCGGATCTACCTCACCTACGTCAGGGAACTGCTGCGGCAGGGCAAGGCGTACCCGTGCTTCGAGACCAAGGAGCAAGCGGAGGCACGCACCGCCAGGCAGAAGGCCACCGGCGCGCTGCCCGGCTACTACGGCGAGTGGGCGACCTGGCGGGACGCGCCCGAAGAGCAGGTGGCGCAGCGACTCGCCACCGGCGACCCCTACGTCGTCCGGTTCCGCTCCCCGGGCGTCGCCGGCCGCCGGGTCAGCTTCACCGACGTGATCCGCGGCGAGATCACCCAGGACGACAACCGCAACGATGTGGTGATCCTCAAGAGCAGCAGCCTTCCACGGCGGCTGCCCACGTACCACTTCGCGCACGCCGTCGACGACCACCTGATGCGCATCAGCCTGGTGATCCGCGCCGAGGAGTGGCTGTCCTCGGTGCCGCTGCACCATCAGCTGTGCGACGCGCTCGGCTTCGAGCGGTTCCGCTACGCGCACCTCGCGCCCCTGATGAAGCAGGACGGCGGCAGCCGCCGCAAGCTGTCCAAGCGCCGGGACCCGGAAGCCAGCGTCGCCTACTACATCGAGCAGGGCATCCCGGCTGAGGCGGTGGAGTACTACCTTCGCGGCCTGGCCAACGGCCGGCTCGCCGAAATGCCGTTGCCCGAAGCCCTGCAGGCGCCCATCAGGCTCGAGGAGTGCGGCACCGCCGGCCCGCTGCTGGACACGGTCAAGCTGGACGACATCAGCGCCGACTTCGTGGCCACCTTGCCCGGCGCGGAGATCCTGGACCGCGTCCTGTCCTGGGCCGACAGCTACGACCCGGACCTGGCCACGGTGCTACGCGCCGAGCGGGACCTGGCGCTGCGTGCGCTCGCCATCGAGCGGGAAGGCGTCCCCAACCCGCGCAAGGACCTGCGCAAATGGTCGGACTTCCGCTCCGTGTACGGCTACTTCTTCCCGGAGATCTTCGTGCTCGTCACCGACCCGGCCGACCCCAGGTTCGGCGGCCTGGACCCGGACCTGGTCCGCGCGCTGGCGTCCGGCTTCGCGGCCGGCTACCAGCCGCCGTCGCCCGATACGGCCTGGTTCGACCAGATCCGCGAGCTCGCCGCGCGGCTTGGCTTCGCGCCCAGCCAGAAGGAGTACAAGAAGAACCCGGATGCCTACCCGGGCTCGATCGCCGACGCCTCCCGCGTCATCCGGGTGCTGCTCACGGGCACGACGCGCAGCCCGGACCTGGCGCAGATCGCCGACGCCCTCGGCCCCGCCGAGGTCATCCGCCGGGTCAGCGCCCTGTCGTAAACAGCGGCGGCGAACCCGTCGTCAGGGCAGGGACCAGTGCTGGTTAGCGGTGTTCTTGCAGGTGTAGACGTCGAGCTGGGTGCCGTTCTTCGTCGAGTAGCCCGGATCGTCTAGGCAGAGCTTGCCGCCGCGGGCCTTGAGCACGTACTCGTCCTTCGAGTTGTGCGTCCAGATCTCGTCCGTAGCGCCGGTGCACCGCTCGAGCCCCACCTTGCCGCCGCTGCCGGCCGAATTCAGGTCGGTCATGCACATCGTCCCGTGCACCAGCTTGCCCTTGGTGAACGCCCAGTCCTGCGACGCCTTGCCATCGCAGGACCAGAGTTGGACCTTGGCCCTAGCCGCCGAACTGTTCCCCGCGTCGTCGGCGCACCTGCCGCCGTAGCCCTTGATCGCGGGCGGCGGCGGGTTCGAGGACGAGGACAGGACCGCGTGCACGCTGCCGCTCCCGCTGTCGAGGAAGACGGTCACGACCACGCCGCACTCGTTCGGATGCGGCCATGGCAGCGGGATCGCGCGGGTGTACGGCGCGATGCCATCGAAGGATCCCGCTGTGTTCTTCTGCGAGGTACCCAGTGTGCAGTTCATGGTCCACATGGCGCCCGCGGCCTGCCGGGGGCTGGCGGCGACGGCGACCGAGATCGTGTAGGGCGTTTCGGCCAGCCCGTTCACCACGCAGGTGGCGAGGCGACCTGAGGCGCTGCACGAGCTGAGCGTGCCCGCGCTCGCGCCCGCGGTGGCGAGGGCGACCACACCCAGCGAAATCAAAACCGCCCCGAGGACGCCGACGGCGACGCGCATGGGTTTGCGCACGTTGCTCTCCCTTTCTGCGGCCCCCCGCTTACCCGACGCCCCACCGCGCGAACCGGTTTACTTCTGTTGAGTCCTCGCACTCTACGGCAGGCTCCAGCGCTGGTTGGCAGTGTCCCTGCAGGTGTACACCACCAGCTGGGTGCCGTTCTTCGTGGAGTAACCAGGGTCATCGAGGCAGAGCTTGCCGCCGTGGGCCTTGAGCACGTACTCGCCATTCGACTTATACGCCCAGATGTCGTTCGATGCCTTGGTGCAGGTGTACAGGATTACCTTGCTGCCGCTTCCGCCGTCGGCCTTGTCGTTCGCGCACATACCATCGTGCTCCAGACGGCCGCCGCTAAATGACCAGTTCTGCGCCGCTGTCTTGTCGCAGGACCAGATCTCGATCTTGGTGCCCTTAGCCAAACTGTTGGCCGTGTCATCAACACATTTACCGGCATAGCCCTTGATCGAGTGCACCGGAGGTGGCGGGGTTGATGACGAGGCGATGGAGACGGTAATGCTATTGCCGCCGGCCTGGAGCTGGGCGTCCGCCGAGACAATGCACGAGTCGGGCTGATAGTAGGGATGCGAGATCGTCCGGGTTACCGGAGTGGTCGCCGTGAAGCTTCCTGAGGAACTGCCCGCTCCCGTGCCCTGCGCACACGTGGTGTCCCATGCTGCGTAGACCGACTGGTCGGGACTAGAGGTCACGGTTACCGTGATGGTAATCGGCTTGTTGGCCGTGCCGCTCGCGACGCATGTCGCGTAATCGCCCTGTGCGCTGCACGAACCGATCGTGCCTGCGCTCGCGACGGCACTGGTCGCGGCCACACCGGCGAGCGCCATGACCCCGGTGATCGCCACGCTCACCAGCAAACGGAATCTGTTCATGGCCCAGTCGTCCTCTCCAGTCGTCCTTCTCGCTTCTCGTCGCACGCGCTCCCGCGACCACGCATCCGTGCCTCGTCCCACGCGCGCCAACCCGAAGTACAGACGCACCATCACCGCCTACGGATTACGCAGCCTGACGAGTCTGTGCCCGCGATTGGGTGTCTTTTTAGGTCAATATGACCTAAAAAGACACCCAATGAGGTGATGCCATTCGGACAGAGACTCTCAAGATACTCAGGCGCCTCATGTTGCGGCCGAGCCGCGCCGCAATAGCCGGACAGCGCCATGATCGTGAAACATTTTAATGAGGTAATAATTCACCGCGTAAGTGCTAAAACGCGGCAGCCGCGCTTCGGCGCGTGAGCTGCCGGGATAGCCGCGGTCAGCGCGCCGCCCCGGGCGGCAGACCCGGCCGCGCCCCGGGCGCGCACCGCGGGGCGCCATCCTGGGCCGAAGCCGCGGCCATCCCCGGAGCCCGCGATAATGTGAAAGCTTTCCCGCCCCAGGAGGCACAGGATCTTTCACAATAATCCCGGCGCCCGCCGCGGGCGGCCGGCGGCCGGGAGACGGGCGCGCGAGCGCGGGGAAGGTTTTCCCATCACCGCAGGTCACACGCTAAAGTGCGGCTGCCGTGTAAAAGGCGTCGCGATCATGGTCCGCCGACGGGAGAAGGGCGGACTCGCGGGGTTCGAAGCGACAGGGGGATTCGTGGCGTCGCGAGAGCGTGCCTAAGACGGCAGAGGCTGGAGTGGCGAGGCGGAGGTCGCCGGGGCGGGCGTCGCGGGGGGCGGGCGTCACCGGGACGGGCGTCACCGGGGCGGGCGTCGCGGGGGCGGGGGTGCCAGGGGGCGGAACAGAGCGGGCGCGGCGGGCGTTGACAGCTGTGTGCTTGACGGCTCAGGTAGTCGTTTCGACAAGGCACCATTGATACAGTCATGACGCTCACCGATCTCTTGCCTCCGCGAGTCCCCGCTGCGCCCCCTGCTGGGACAGATGTGACAGGAGCGGCCGCTGAGGCTCAGGGGCTCGCGCAGGCGACGGCTGACCCCGATGCCGTCTTCGCCGCGTTCGCCGAGTGGGCGAAGCGGCAGGGGCTCGACCTCTATCCACATCAGGAAGAGGCGCTCATCGAGATCGTCACCGGCGCGAACGTAATCCTGTCCACGCCCACCGGGTCGGGCAAGAGCCTCGTCGCCGCCGGGGCGCACTTCGCGGCGCTGGCCAGCGGAATCCGCACCTACTACACCGCGCCGATCAAGGCGCTCGTCAGCGAGAAGTTCTTCGCGCTGTGCGACGCCTTCGGGCCGAGCAACGTCGGCATGATGACCGGTGACGCGAGCGTCAACCCGAAGGCGCCGATCATCTGCTGCACCGCCGAGGTCCTCGCGAGCATCGCCCTCCGCGACGGCTCCGCGGCGGACGTCGGGCAGGTCGTGATGGACGAGTTCCACTTCTACGCCGACCCCGACCGCGGCTGGGCCTGGCAGGTCCCGCTGATCGAGCTGCCCAGGGTGCAGTTCGTCCTGATGTCGGCCACCCTCGGCGACGTCACCCGGTTCGAGAAGGACCTGACCCGCCGCACCGGGCGGCCCACCGCGGTCATCAAGAACGCCGAACGCCCCGTCCCGCTCGTCTACTCCTACCTCGTTCAGCCCCTGCACGAGACGCTCGAAGAGCTGCTCACGACCAACCAGGCGCCGGTCTACGTGGTGCACTTCACCCAGGCCGCCGCGCTCGAGCAGGCACAGGCGCTGATGAGCACGAACATGTGCACCCGGCAGGAGAAGGACGCGATCGCGGACATGATCGGCAACTTCCGCTTCGCCTCCGGCTTCGGGAAGACGCTCTCCCGCCTGGTCCGCCACGGCATCGGCGTCCATCACGCGGGCATGCTCCCCAAGTACCGGCGGCTTGTCGAGACGCTCGCGCAGGCCGGCCTGCTCAAGGTCATCTGCGGCACCGACACGCTCGGGGTCGGCATCAACGTGCCGATCCGCACGGTCGTCTTCACCGCGCTGTCCAAGTTCGACGGCAAGAAGACCCGGCTGCTGCAGGCACGCGAGTTCCACCAGATCGCCGGGCGCGCGGGCCGCGCCGGGTTCGACACCGCCGGCCGGGTCGTCGTCCAGGCCCCCGAGCACGTCATCGAGAACGAGAAGGCGCTGGCCAAGGCCGGCGACGATCCCAAGGCGCGCCGCAAGGTCGTCAAGAAGAAGCCGCCCGAGGGGTTCGTGTCCTGGGGCAAGCCGACCTTCGAGCGCCTCGTCGCCGCCGAGCCGGAGCCGCTCACCTCGTCCTTCACGGTCACCCACGCGATGGTGCTGAACGTCATCGACCGCCCGGGCAACGCGTATGCGGCGATGAAGCACCTGCTCACCGACAACCACGAGGACCGGGCGAAGCAGCGCAAGCACATCCACCGCGCGATCGAGATCTACCGCGCGCTGCTGGCCGGCGGCGTGGTCGAGCGCCTGGCCGAGCCCGATGAGCTAGGCCGCTACGCGCGGCTCACCGTCGACCTGCAGTTCGACTTCGCGCTCAACCAGCCGCTGTCCCCGTTCGCGCTCGCCGCGATCGAACTGCTCGACAGGAACAGCGAGACGTACCCCCTCGACGTGCTGTCGGTCATCGAGTCCACCCTGGACGACCCGCGGCAGGTGCTGTCCGCGCAGCAGTTCCGCGCGCGAGGCGAGGCGGTCGCGGCGATGAAGGCCGAAGGCGTCGACTACGAGACGCGGCTCGAACTGCTGGACGACGTCACGTACCCGAAGCCGCTCGAGGACCTGCTGGAAACCGCCTACGACATCTACCGGCGCGGCCACCCGTGGGTCGGCGACTACGCGGTCTCGCCCAAGGCGGTGGTCCGCGACATGTTCGAGCGGGCCATGACGTTCGCCGAGTACGTGCACTTCTACGGCCTGTCCAGGTCCGAGGGCCTGGTGCTCCGCTACCTGGCCGACGCCTACAAGGCACTGCGGCAGACCGTGCCGGACGAGGCGAAGACCGAGGAGCTCACCGACCTCATCGAATGGCTGGGCGAACTCGTCAGGCAGGTCGACTCCAGCCTGATCGACGAATGGGAGCGGCTGAGCAATCCCGATCCCGAGGACCGCGAGGCGAAGGCGGCGCCGAAGACGCTGACGAGCAACCCGCGGGCGTTCCGGGTACTGGTCAGGAACGCGCTGTTCCGCAGGGTCACGCTCGCCGCGCTGCGCAAGCAGGACGAACTCGGCGAGCTCGACGCGGCCGACGGGTGGACCGCGCGGGCCTGGGAAGAGGCCCTGGACGAGTACTTCGAGCTGCATGACGACATCGGGACCGGCCCGGACGCGCGCGGCCCGGCGATGCTGATCATCGACGAGGGCCCGCGCGAATGGTCCGTCAGGCAGATCTTCGACGACCCCGCCGGCGACCACGACTGGGGTATCTCCGCCACCGTCGACCTCGCCGCCTCAGACGAGGAGGGCGCGGCGGTCGTCCACGTCACAGACGTAGGCCAGCTCTAGTCAACGGGTGCGGGTGGTCGTCCCCGCGCGGGCGAGCTCTAGTCAACCGGGGGGTGCGGGGGGTCGTCCCCGCCGCGGGCGAGCAGAGCGGGCTAGCTGTGCGATTTTTATTCCGAACGGGCCGGTGGCGTCTCGGGATAGCCTGGGTTTCTCATGGAGGAGGATCCGGCGGTGGTCGCCCGGCTGCGGGCCGCGGGCTGCGTGTTCGCCGAGGAAGAGGCCCGGCTGCTGGCGGCGGCCGCCCGCACGCGGGACGAACTGGACGACATGGTGGGCCAGCGCGAGAAGGGCCTGCCGCTCGAGCAGGTGGTCGGCTGGGCGGAGTTCGGCGGGCTGCGGATCGCCGTCGACCCCGGAGTGTTCGTGCCCCGCCGCCGCAGCGAGTTCCTCGTGGCGACCGCCGTCGCGCTGGCGGATGCGGATGGCCCCGTGATCGTGGACCTGTGCTGCGGCACCGGCGCGCTCGGCCTCGCCGTCGCGGCCCGCCTGTCCGGCGCGCTGCACGCCGCCGATATCGACCCCGCCGCGGTCGCGTGCGCCCGCCGGAACGTGGAGGTGGCCGGCGGCCGCGTCTACCAGGGGGATCTATTCGCGCCGCTGCCGACGGCGCTCCGCGGCCGCGTTTGCGTCCTGATCTGCAACGCGCCCTACGTTCCCACCGAAGACATCGGCCTGCTGCCGCCGGAGGCCCGTGACTACGAGCCGCGCACCGCTCTCGACGGCGGCTCCGACGGCCTGGCCGTGCTCCGGCGGGTGGCGGCGCAGGCACCGGGCTGGCTCGCGCCGGGCGGCCTGCTGCTGGTGGAGACCAGCGATATGCAGGCACCCCTGATGGCCCGGGCGATGGATGACGCCGGGCTCGCCGGGCGGGTGCACAGCTGCGCGGAGTACGAATCGACCGTGGTCACGGGACGTTTGCCGCGATGACGCCGAAGGTCAGCGCCGCCCAGCGCCAGGCCAGGCTCATGGCCAGGCACCGCCTGTCCGCGCCGACGGCCACCGTCGGCGACGCCGCCGAGGCGATGATCGCGTTGCACGGCACCGACCCGGTGACCGTTTACCTGTCGGCGCGCGCCCGCACCCCGTCCGCCACCGCCGAGACGGTCGATCAGGCGATTTATGAGGAGCGACTGCTCGTTCGGATGCTGGGCATGCGCCGCACCGTGTTCGTGGTGCCGGCCCCGCTCCTGCCTGTCGTCCAGCGGGCCTGCACCGACGATGTCGCGCGGCGGCTGCGGCGGCAGCTGGTCCGGGACCTGGAAGGCGGCGGCATCGGCGGGGCCGACGCGGCGGCCTGGCTCCGGGACACCGAGGCCGCCGTGCTGCGCGCGCTGGCCGCGCGCGGCAGCGCGACGGGGGCGCAGCTGTCCGCGGACGAGCCCCGGCTGCGGACGCAGCTGGTCTACGTGCCGGACAAGAGCTACGGCGGCGCGGTGAACATCACCAGCCGGGTACTCACGCTGATCGCCGCCGAAGGGCACATGATCCGCGGCCACCGCCGCGGCGGCTGGTCCTCCGGCCAGTTCGAGTGGTTCCCGGCGCGGGCGTGGCTGGGCGGCGACGGGGTGGACACGATCCCGGACGCGGCGTCCGCCCGCGTCGACCTCGCGCGGCGGTGGCTGCTGGCGTTCGGGCCGGCGCCAGCCGCCGACTTGCAGTGGTGGGCGGGCTGGACCGGCGCGCAGACCAAGGCGGCGCTCGCCGCGCTGCCGGTGCGCGAGGCCGACCTCGACGGGCAGCCCGGTGTCCTGCTGGCCGGAGACGACGACTTCGGCGACGAGCCCGCGCCGGCCGCGGCGCTGCTGCCCGGGCTGGACCCGACGCCGATGGGCTGGCAGTCGCGGGACTGGTACCTCGGCCCGCACGCGCCGGCGCTGTTCGACCGGACCGGCAACATCGGCCCGACCGTCTGGTGGACAGGCCGGATCGTCGGCGGCTGGGCGCAGCGGGCATCCGGCGAGGTGGTGTACCGGCTGCTGGAGGACGTCGGCTCGGACGCGGCGGCGGCCATCACGGCAGAGGCGACCCGGCTGGAATCATGGCTGGGCCCGGCGCGGGTGACACCCCGGTTCCGCACCCCGCTGGAGCGCGAACTGTCCTCCTGACCGGCACGCCCCGCATCATCCATGGTGTCGATTGCGCAATCGACCCGCTCTAGTCTCGTCGATCGCGCAATCGACCCGCTGGGGGCGCCGGGATACGGGGTCGATCGCGCGATCGACCCGCTGGGGGCGCCGGGATCCCGAGTCCCCGCCATCGCGGGTGTGGCGTCAGCCACACCCCGGTAGGGTGCCTGCAGATACCAGGAGGCATTGGGAGGTCGGGGACGAGTGGGTTACCTGCCGGGGATGTGGCGGGACTTCGGGGTCACCGTGGCGGGCCTGGCTGGGGCGCTGACCGGCCTGCTGTTCGTCGCCGTGTCCATCAAGAGCGACGTGCTGGCCCGGTCGCGGAGCCTGGCCTCCCGCGCGGCCCAGACCCTGGTGCTGTTCATGACGCCGGCGATCGGCGCGGTGATGCTGGTGGCGCCGCAGCCCAGAGCGGCCCTGGGCGCGGAACTGCTCGCGCTGGCGGGGGCCTCGGGGACCGCCGTGGTCGTCCTCGACCGGCGCGCGGGACACGATCCGGAAAGCGGCGTGGCCCGCTACATCGACTTCGCATCGCCCAACCTAGTAACCGCCGTGCTGGTGGGCGTGGCGGGGGTGACTTTCTTGCTCAAGGGGGGCGGCGGCCTGTACTGGCTGATCCCGGCGGTGCTGGCGGCCCTCATCGGCGGTGTGATCAACGCCTGGCTGTTCCTGATCAAGGTCTGACGGGACCGGCCCGCCCGCGCAGTGGCGGTGCCGGGCGGACAGGCGCCACCTTCCGTTCCGGATAATGGATTTAAGAGGCGGCCAGCTGGAGTTCGTAGCGGCTGATGAGGACGGCCGGGCCGGTGTCCAGCCGCTGACCGGGAGCTCCGGCGACGGTCACGTCACCGCGGTGGGCGAATCCCGCCGCCTCGTAATAGGCGCGCAGCCTTGTGTTGGACGCCACGCAGTCCAGGCGCAGGGCTGGCCGGCCGTGCTCGCGCGCGACGCCCGCGGCCCAGCCGAGAATGTGCGCGCCGAGGCCGGCCGCCGTGCGCCGGACAGCCATCCGGTGCACGTACGCCGCGTCCCCGCCGACGTCACTCCACACCCGGTCCGACCAGTCCAGGGTGACAGTGCCGCTAACGCGGCCGTCGACGCGGACCAGCCAGGTCTCGCCGCGGCTGATCGCGCCTTGGACCCACGATGGCTCGAAGCGCTCCGGCCACTGGCTGATGCCGCGCGCCCGGAGCCAGGCCGCCGCTTCGTCGAGCAGGCTCAGGACGTCGGCTGCCTGGTCGGGCGCGGCCGTATGGAACTCGATCACGCCGGGCCTGGCGCGTGGGCCCGCAGGAAGGCGAGGAGGGCGTTGTTGAACTCGGTTCCGGCCTCCAGGTTGGGCAGGTGTCCGGCGCCGTCGATGGCAACCAGTTCGGGGCGCTTCAGGCTGGCGGCGATCTCGGCGGTCACCGCCGATGTCGACCAGGGATCCGCGGTACCGGCCAGCACCAGCGCGGGAACGTCCAGCTTGGCCAGCAGGGGGCGGTAGTCCGGCCGTTCGGCCCGGCCGCGCAGCGCCGCCGCCGCGCCGGCGGGCGGGGCTGCGGCCATCATGGCGTCGACGCGGGCACGGACATCCGGCGGACAGGCCGGGCCGTACAGGCCGGTGTGCATGTAGTCCACCAGGACGCCGATGCCGTCACGCTCGATCGCCGCGGCGCGCGCGTACCGGACCTCGCGCTCGTCCGGGGACGGCGGCTCCGCTGTCGTGGCGACCAGGGCGATGGCCCAGTATCGTTCGGGGCGGGCGATCGCGAGTTCCATCGTCACGAGGCCGCCCATGCTCAAGCCGACGACCGCCGCCCGCGCGATGCCGAGCCCGTCGAGCAGTTCTTCGATGTCGGCGGCGAACTCGCGCATCGTCACCCGGCCCGGTGTGACGGAGCTGCGGCCGAAGCCCCGCAGGTCGGGGGCCAGCACGCGGAAGCTCCCGCGGAGCGCCGCCACCTGGGGATCCCAGAGCCTCCGGTCGAACGGGTGGCCGTGGATCAGGAGCACGCAGTTTTCGCCACTTGCGCCGCTTCTGCCGGCGTCCGCGTCGTGGTGATCGTCGTAAGCCAGTGTCACGCCGCGAGCCTAACCGCACGCGCGCTAGCCTGTCCGGTATGACGGCCAGGGCGTTCCGGTTCGCGGCGCAGGCAGCTCCCCAGAACGGCGCACAGTGGCTGGCCACGGCCAGGCGTGCCGAGGAACTCGGGTATTCGACGCTGCTCATGCCCGACGGCCTGCAGCTGCTGTCGCCGCTGCCCGCGCTGGCCCTCGCGGCGGGGGCGACCACGACGCTGCGGGTGGGGACGTTCGTGCTGGCCAGCCCGCTCCGGGCGCCCCGGCTCGCGGCCTGGGACGCCCACAGCCTGTCGGTGCTGACCGACGGGCGGTTCGAGCTCGGCATCGGAACCGGGCGCCCGGAGGTCGCGAAGCAGTCGGTGCGGCTGCTCGGCCAGCCGGAGACGACGGGCGCGCAGCGGCTGGCGCTCGCCGAGCGGACGATCGACGAGCTGCGGGCGCTCGACGGGGAGCGCCGCACCCCGGTCATGATGGCCGTGGCCGGCCCTAGGGCGCGTGCGGTGGCCGCGGCCAAGGCCGACATCGTCACCTTGGCCATCGGGCCGGTGACCAGCCGGGAAGAGGTCGCGCGGCTGGCCGCCGAGGTGCGCGCGACGGCGGGCGGCCGGGGCGACCGCCTGGAGTTCGCCATGCCCATCTTCGTGGTCGGGGACGAGGTGCCCGACTGGGTAGGGCGGTTCCTGCAGGCTGACATGGCCACCCTTGCCGAGCACGACTCGCTGCTGATCCTGCGGGGCAGCCCGCGGCAGATGGCCGGCGAGGTGGAGCGGCGCCGCGACACCCTCGGCATCTCCTACCTGAGCGTGAACGCCGCTTTCATGGAGCAGTTCGCCCCGGTCATCGAGCTTCTCGCCGGCCGCTAGCCGTTGTCGTCTTCGTTCGCGCGGTCACATCGAGGGGGTGTCGGTGAGATGCCGGGGTTCTCCGCCGCGGAGATGCGGCGGCGCCGCGCGGAGTTCGGCCGGGAAGTGGCGCGCAGCGGGGCGTCGCACGCGCTTGTCTACGGCGCCAACCGCTCGGGGAGCGCGATCTCGTGGCTGACCGGGTGGCCCGTCACCCGGGAGGCGCTGCTGATCGTCGCCCCGGAGGAGAACGACGATGTGCTCCTCGTCTCCTATGTCAACCATGTCCCCCAGGCCCGCCGGCTGAGCGCCGTCCGGGTGGAATGGGCGGGCACCCGCGCCGTCGCGACGGCACTGGACCTGCTCGCCGCGCGGGGCAGGCTGCCGGACAGGATCGGCGTGGCTGGCGCGCTTCCGTACGACCAGTACCTGCTGCTCGCCGGCCGGGTCTCCGGCGTAGCGGATCTCAACTCCGCCTACACCAGGCTGCGGCTGGTCAAGTCCGCCGAAGAGGTGGCCGCACTGCGTCGCGGCGCGGCCCTCACCGACGCCGCCGTCACGGCCCTGGCGGGCGCTCTGTCCCCTGGGACGACCGACTACGAGGCGCTCGCGGCGGCCGAGCACGCCTACACCGCCCAGGGCGGCCTGCACCACATCCACTACCTCGGCATTACCGCCATGGACGAGCCCGCCGTGAGCGTGCCCGCCCAGTGGCCGACCGGGTGCGTGATCGGCTACCGCGACGTGGTCACGTGCGAGATCAGCGCCGCCTTCGCGCCCGAGTACGCGGGCCAGGTCTTGCGCACGTTCACGGTCGGGGCGCCCCCGACCCCGCGCTACGCCGAACTGCATGCCGTCGCTGACGCCGTTTACCACGCCATCGCCGGGGCTTTGGTCCCCGGCGCCCGCGCCGGGGAGCTGGCGGCCACGGCGGCGGACATGCTCGACCAGGCAGGCTGTACCGCCATCGACGACCTGCTACACGGTTTTGGCGGCGGATACCTGCCGCCCGTGATACCCGCCCCGGGCCGGGCCACGGCCGATCCCGATTTCACTCTCGCCGCCGGGATGACCATCGTCGTGCAGCCTAACGTCGTCACCCCCGACGGCCGCGCCGGCGTCCAGACGGGAGAACTGCTGCTGGTGACCGAGCACGGTCCTGAGCGACTGCACACCTTCCCACAGGGCCTGCAGCGAGCCGGCTGACGCGCGGACTAGCGGCGGCACCGTCCGGCCGGCCGTGTGAAAGCTCGGCTGAAATCACGTCAACCCGGCTTCCAGCTTTGATGTGCTCGTTCACAAATCATTAGCGCCGAAACCTTGACGTAACTTCCCGCTAGAGCAATAGTGAGGCAATCCTGCACTTCAAACGCCAAAATCTATCAGGAGGTTCAACAAGCGCTGCTCTCAACACCGAATGTGATCGTTAACAAAAGCCGGCCTCATTGGTCCGAATTAGACCACGACCCGGCCTTGGCGGCCCTCGCGTTTTCGCATTCCAGGGCGCCACTCGGGCGTTCGCGCCGACCCACCGGAATGGAAAGGATGCATGGTGATTACCCGGTCACGACTACACAGAGTTAAAAGATCACTACTCATAATGGCGGCTGCCGCCGCGCTCGGCCTCGGCGCCCTCGCCGCGGCCGGCAGTGCTCCCGCCACCGCCGCGTCGCAGGGACCATGCGATATCTACGCCGCGGCGGGGACGCCATGCGTGGCGGCGCACAGCACGACCCGGGCCCTGTATGCCGCCTACGACGGCCCGCTCTACCAGGTCCGGCGCGCCTCGGACAACACCACCCTGAACATCGGGGTGCTCAGCGCGGGCGGCTACGCGAACGCCGCCGCGCAGGATTCGTTCTGCGCCGGCACGACCTGCGTCATCACCGAGATCTACGACCAGTCCGGCCACGGCAACAATCTCACCCAGGCCCCCGCGGGCGGGGCGGCAGGCGGCCCTGACAACCTCGCGAACGCGACCGCCGCGCCTACCACGCTCAACGGCCACGAGGCCTACGGAGTCTACGTGGCGGCCGGCACCGGGTACCGCGACGACAACACCTCGGGCATCGCGACCGGCGACCAGGCGGAGGGCGAATACGACGTCCTCGACGGCACGCACTACAACGCCGGCTGCTGTTTCGACTACGGCAACGCCGAGACCAACAACGACGACAACGGTGACGGCCACATGGAGGCCATCTACTTCGGCAACATCAAGGTCTGGGGCTACGGCACCGGCAACGGCCCGTGGATCATGGCCGACATGGAGAACGGACTGTTCTCCGGAGCCAACGCGGGCTACAACGCGAACGACCCGACCATCGATTACCGGTACACGACCGCCATGATCGAAGGTGAGTCGAACCAGTGGGCCATCCTGGGCGGCAACGCGCAGTCCGGCGGCCTGTCGACGTTCTACAGCGGGGTGCGCCCCTCGGGTTACAACCCGATGCACAAGGAGGGCGCGATCATCCTCGGCATCGGCGGCGACAACAGCAAGGGTTCCGCCGGCACCTTCTACGAGGGCGTGATGACCTCTGGCTACCCGTCGGCCTCGACCGAGAGCGCGGTCCAGGCCAACATCGTCGCGGCCGGATACGGCGCCGGCGGCGGCAGCGGGGCGACCGGCACGATCGTGTCCGGTCTCAGCAGCTCCAAGTGCGTCGACAACAACAACGGCAGCGGCACCAACGGCAACAAAGTGCAGATCTGGGACTGTGACGGCAACACCGCCGCGCAGAACTGGACCGTCAACAGCAACGGCACCCTCACGATCGACGGCGGGTGCATGGACATCACCGGCGCCAACTACAGCAACGGCACCCTGATCGAGTGGTGGCCCTGCAACGGCGGCGCCAACCAGCAATGGGAGGCGACCAACGGGGAACTGGTCAACCCGGCATCGGGCAAATGCCTCGACGATCCCGCCTCCAATACCACCAACGGGACACAGCTCATCCTGTACTCGTGCAACGGCGGCAACAACCAGAAATGGACCGTGCCCTAGCTAGCCGAGGCACGAAGCCCGCACGCAAACGATCCGTGCGATCAGCCGTCAGCCAACCTGTCGAATGCGCATTCGGCTTACTCTAGTCAAGCCAGAAGCGCATTCGACAGGTTGCATCCACGCCGCTAGCCAGACGCCACTAGCCAGACAGAGCCTCGGCCGGTGTAGCGACCACGCGCTAGGCGGATGAATGTGACACCGAGCCGCCTATCACCCGATATCAGCGAGCTCACCAACCGGTGATTTTCTGCTCAGATCGGTTAGATGTGTCGTTCGAGGCGCATAGGGCCCTGTCGGTTATCTAGCTGGCCGTCTCGGACGTGTCGCCGGGGCGCGCCTTCCTGCGGGCGTGCGTGGTGTGACATCAGATGCCAGGGGGACTGCTCGTGCGAGCCGTTCCATGATCCCGAATGTTTTTCGTACGTATAGGATGAATTTCTCACATCAGGAAAAATGTTTTCGCGATAATGTGGCACGGTGGGCTGCTGCCGGGCCCGGGAGGCTGGCCGGCTGTGGCATATGCGGTTGGAGAGGCTGCGGGGATCCGTGATCGGAACCGGATACGGGCACGGAAACCGTTGGCACGATCCCGCCCGTTCCGTCCTGCAACGCCAGGTAAATAGCCGACGGCTCCGGGGGACGGCCGGCGACGCGGTTAGCGCAGGTCCCAGGTCGGCCCGGTGGGGGTGTCGGTGACCTGGACACCCAGCTCTTCCAGCTCGGCGCGGATTTCGTCGGCGCGGGCCCAGTTCTTCTCCTCGCGGGCCGCGGTGCGCTCGGCCACCAGACGCTCGATGGCCGCCACCTCCTCCGGGTCGAGGTCGGCGGCCGGCCGACGGCGGTCCACCGTGCGCGCGTCGAGCTCGGCCAGGCCGAGGCCGAGCAGCGCGTCGGCCGCCGCGACGACGACGCGCAGGCCCTCGGTGCTGATGTCCGGATCCCGCAGCGCCTCCTGCAAGACAGCGAGGACCCGGGGGGTCGCCAGGTCGGCGGAGATCGCCGCGTCGAGCTGCTCCACGTACGCCGCCGCGGTCTTGTCGCCGTCGCCGTCGGGACCAGGCACCAGGGACCGGGCCGCCTCGAGCGTCAACGCCTCAGGCAGCGGCCGCAGCGGCTCGACGCGCGCCACCAGGCGGCGGAGCGTGGCCTGCGCCGCGTCGACCGCCTGGGTGGTGAAGTCGAGCTGGCTGCGGTAGTGGCCGCCGAGCAGGAACAGCCGGTAGGCCATCGGGTGGTCGCCGGCCTCGATGAGGTCGGCCAGCCGCGGACCGCCGCCCGCGGACTTGGCGATCTTCTCCGCGTTCATCAACAGGAACTCGTTGTGCAGCCAGTAGCGCACCCAGGGCCGCCCGTCGCCGAGGTAGGCCTCGCTCTGCGCGATCTCGTTGACGTGGTGCAGCTGGCGGTGGTCGATGCCGCCGGTGTGGATATCGAAATGGTCCCCGAGCAGCGACATCGACATAACGGAGCATTCCAGGTGCCAGCCGGGCGCCCCCCACCCCCACGGCGATTCCCAGCGCATGACGCGCCGGACGCCGGGCTCTTCCGCGCGCCAGAGGGCGAAGTCGCTCTTGTTCCTGCGGCCCTCGACGTGCTCGAACGCGAGCGCCTTCGCGCTGGCCTTCCAGGTCCAGCAGGGCCAGCCTCCCGTAGCCCGGCGACTTGGTCGTGTCGAAGTACAGCCCGGACGGCAGCAGGTAGGTGTACCCGAGCTCCTCGAGCCGGGCCGCGAACTCGATCATCTGCGGCACGTAGTCGCTGGCCGGCGGGTATACGTCGGCGGGCAGCACGCCCAGCGCCGCTATGTCGTCGAAGAACGCCTTCGTGTAGAACTCCGCTATGTCGGCCACCGAACGCCGCTCGCGCGCCGCGGCCACCTCGAGCTTGTCCTCGCCGGTGTCGGAGTCGGCGACGGCGTGCCCGACATCGGTGATGTTCACTACGTGCCGGACCGGAATGCCCTTCCAGCGCAGCGCCCGGCGCAGCGTGTCGGCGAACACGTACGGCCGCATGTTGCCCAGGTGCGGGAACGAGTAGACGGTGGGGCCACAGCTATACAGCCCTACGACGCCGGCGGACGGCACGAAATCCTCGGGTCGCCGTCCGAGCGAGTTATAGAGCCTCAGCTGCTGTCCAGTCGTCACGCGCCCATGATATGGGCCATCACCCGTAAAGCTGCTCGATCTCCGATGCGTAGCGGTCGATGATCACCCGGCGGCGGCGCTTCAGCGTGGGGGTCAGCTCGCCGGTCTCAGCGGTCCACTCGCTGGGCAGCACGCGGAACCGGCGGACCTGCTCGAACGCGGGCCAGGTGCGAGTTCGCCTCCGCGACGCCGCGCTCTATCTCGGCCAGCACCGACGGGTTTGAAGCGAGCCCGGCCAGCGAGGATTCCGGAATGCCGTGCGCGCGCGCCCAGACCGGGGTGACCTCCGGGTCGAGCACGATCAGCGCGGTCACGTAGTTGCGCCGGTCGCCGATCGCGCACGCCTGGCCGATCAGCGGATGCCGCTGCAGCTCGTACTCGATGAGGGCCGGTGAGATGTTCTTCCCGCCGGAAGTGATGATCAGCTCCTTCTTCCGGTCGGTGATCTTCAGGAAGCCATCGGCGTCGAGCTCGCCGATGTCACCGGTGTGCATCCACCCGTCGTCATCCAGCGCCTCCGCCGTCCGCTCCGGGTCCTTGTAGTAGCCGTGCATCACCAGCGGCCCGCGGACCAGCACCTCGCCATCGTCGGCGATCCGCACCTCCATACCCGGGAACGCCTTGCCGACCGCGCCGTTGCGGGACCGGCCGGGCGGGGCGAACGTCGCGGCGTTGGACAGCTCGCTCATCCCCCAGCCCTCGCTGATCGGCAGCCCGAGCGCCTGGAAGAACTCGATGATCGCGGGGTCGATCGGCGCCGCGCCGCTCGTCGCGACCCGGCACCGGTCAAGGCCGATCTGGGTGAGGATGGCGTGCCTGACCGCCTCGGGCATGGCGCGGACGGCGGACGGCGACGCGTCGGGCAGCGCCGTGCGCAGCGCGGCGTACAGCTTCTCCCAGACCCGCGGGATGCCGATCAGCCCGGTCGGGTGGACCTGCGCCGCGACCTCGAACAGCTTGAGCGCGTCCGGGCAGTACGCGAGCGTGACCTGGCGGGCCATCGCCCCCCAGTGGTCCACGCTGCGGCCGGTGACGTGGGCCATCGGCAGGTAGGAGACGACCCGGGCGCTGCCGTCGTCGTCGGACTGCTCCTCGAACGGGAGCACCCGGTTCAACGCCAGCTGGTAATAGCGGACGTTGGAATGGGTGAGCATGACGGCCTTCGGCTGGCCGGTCGTGCCGGATGTGTAGATCAGCGTGGCCAGGTCTGCTGGACGAACCTGACGCCAGGTCCGCTCGAACAGGCCTGGCGAGCGCTCGGCCTCCGCGTGGCCGAGGCCGAGGAGCTGCGGCCAGCCGATCGCGTTGTCCGCCTCGCCGTCGATGAGGATGACCTGGCGGAGCTTCGGCAGCTGGTCCCAGACCGACAGCAGCCTGGACAGGAACTCCCGTTCCACGATCGCGACGGTCGCCTCGCAGTGGCCCGCGATGTAGGCGGCCTGATCGGCGGACACGGTGCTGTAGATGAACACCGGGACGCCGCGCGCGTGCATCACCGCGTAGTCCGCGATCGTCGCCTCCGACCGGTTCCGGGCCCAGATCACCGCGAACTCGCCCGGCTGCAAGCCCAGCACGCCGAGCCCCAGGGCCAGGTCGCGTACCTGCTCGTGCACCTGGCGATAGGTCAGCGACCGCCACTCGCCGCCGTCCAGCCAGCGGTGCGCCACCGTGTCGGCGGCGTCCGCCATCGTCCCGGCGTAGGCGGTGAGCAACGTGGTGCCCTCGGCCTCCGCCTCGATCGCCGCGCGCTCGGCGGCGATGTCAGCGGGCGTTCCGGACCGCTCCATCGTGGTCATGCCGAACATTGTGACGCGCCGCCAGCGCGGTGGCTAGGGCAGAAACCGGCTGGCCTGCCCCCCTCGAAGTGCAGGCCAGCCGCCAGGCCCTGATGTTGAGTTGTGGGTAGGTTCAGTACAGGACGAACGGGTCGCTCTGCTTGATCAACGCCACCTCACCGTTCGCCGTGATCAGGGAGGCCGTGTACTGATAGACCTGGCCTCCCCCGGCACCGGTCGGGACGGTCACCGTCTCGTTGTCTGAGTACGTGAAGTAGGAACCCTGCGGCTTCCACGGAGCGGCCCCGACCGTGCTCGCGGGAAACGCGGGGGCCAGTGACGCACTCGTCGTCTTGGTCAGGTTGGCGCAGCTCACGGTGAGGGTGTAGCCCTCCGAGTTGAGAGCGCTGCCCGCCACCATCTCAAGGGTGACGTCGAACGTGGTTCCGGGGTTCGTGCTTCCGCCGATCGGTGCGTTCGGCGCGTCGTCCTGAACTCCCCCGGGCGTGGCCTGGCTCACGTAGATGTCGGTGATCTCGGCGTCGTTGATGTTAGGCATTTTTCTGTTGCCCCCTTGCTATCGTCCCTTTCGCCTTGGCCGAAGGGACTCTGACGCAATTACAGAGGGACGCGACCGCCGCTGGATACGGGTTAGCCGGCACCAAAACAGACAAACGGGGTAAGCGGGTCGTCAGCCGGGGCAGCCAGGGCGAGGGCCTCGGCGGGACGGGCGCCCGCCCGCAGCGCGCTGTGGAAGGCGGTCATGATGCCGAGCGCGGTGTCGTCGGCGACCCGGCTCACGCTCGAGATGACCGTGGGCGTTCCGATATGCAGCAGCGCCGCGGTGAAGCCGAGGATCTCGTCGCCGGGCCGGACGGCCATCCGGCCGACGTCGCAGGCCGACAGCACCACCTGCCGGGGCGCTGCCGAAAGCTGCTGGACGTCGTAGGCCATCAGCGGCCCGTCGGCCAGGTCGAGGCGGGAGAACAGGACGTTCCGCTGGTCGTGATAACCGTGCGCCGCCAGGTGCGCCAGCGGCGCGCCGTCGAGCGCGCGCAACGCGGCGTCCACCGTCGCGGCGGCGGCGACAAGCGGCTGGCAGCCGGGATAGATGGCGGCGATCTCCGTGACCTCGGGGACCGCGTGCCGCAGGCCGGGACCGGCCACCAGCACGGGGCCGGAAGCACCCGCCGCGAAGCCGCCGGCGGCGCGCCAGGCGGCCAGCCAGGAGGAAGCGGACGGGCAGACCGTGACCGGGCGGCCGCGGAGGCCGGGGAGCATGCCCCAGGGCACCCCGGCCAGTGCCCCGGCCGGCACGATGACGACCCCCGCCTGGCCGAGCACGGGCAGCAACGGCGCCACGACCTCGGCCGCCAGGATCGACGTCTGCCGGCGGACCGACTCCCTGATGACCGTCTCCAGCGGGGACGGGAGCCGTCGCCCGGCCAGCGCGTCCAGGTCCGCGGTCAGCCGCCGCGCCGCCTCAGCCGCCGCGCCGATGCCGCCGAGGGCGGTCAGGCGGACCCGCCCCGCGGCGATCGTGACCGCGAGCATGCGCTCGCCGCGCACGGCGATGCTGACGAGCACCTGCCCGCTCTCGGCGAGCGCCGCGGCCACCGCGCCGGCCTCCGCCACGGCGGTCAGCTGGCCGGGCCCGCTGGCCCGCCAGCTGCGCTGCCGCACCTGGCGCTGCAGCTGGGCGAGCCTGGTCTGATGGGCCGGGTCAGGGCGCCCGCCGCCGAGTTCGGCTACCCGGATCAGGAAGCTGAGCTGACGCAGCTCGGCGAGTACCGCGGCCGCCTCGGGATCGGCGGGCGGCCGGACCGGGCGGACCCGGAACGCCTGGGCGCGCGACCGTTCGAGCCACGAGAAGACCTGCCGTGCCGAGCCGCGGTCGAGGACCAGCCGCAGGCCGAAGTCGGCGAGTTCCGCGCCGAGCGCGGCCGTCCCGGTCTGCAGGTCGACGCTGCCCAGCTGGCCGCGGCGTGCGTGCAGCGCGGCCAGCCCCGCTCTGAGCTCGGCCAGCGCCGCGCCGCCGCGGCCGTCGCTCGCGGCCTGCTCGGCGCGCGCGAGCCGCCGCAGCAGCACAACCTCGAGCGGCATGCCGTGTCCGCCCGCCGCGGCGAGGCAACCCGCCGCGTCGTCCCGGCGGCGGGCGGCGGTGAACGCGCGGGCAGCGATCAGCTCGGCCAGCGCCGCGTCCGCGGGCAGCCCGTGCGCGCGCAGCCGCGCGGCCAGCTGCTGCGCTTCGGCCGCGATCCGCGGCTTCCGGTGCCCTGATCGCTGCGCGCCGAACGCGGCGCGCAGCCGGGTGAGCTCGGCGAGCGCCGCCCATGCGTGGTTGCCCCTGGCACGGAACCGGCGCATCGCCACCGCGGCCCAGCGCCGCGCCGCGGCCAGATCGCCGGCCATCTGCGCCGCCTGCGCCCTGGCCAGCTCCGCCTCGGCCAGATGCTGGTCGCGGCGCTGCCGCCGGAGCGCTTCGATCGCGGCGTCCAGCGCTGCCGCGGCGTCTTCGGCCAAGCCGGCCGCCAGCAGCGCGCGGGCCCGGTCGATCTCCAGTGCGGGGAGTATGCCCGGCGCGGTCCGCTGGTAGGTCCGCGCGGCGATGTCGAACTGGTGCAGCGCGGCCGGGATGTCCCCGCGGAGCAGGTCGCAGTAGCCGAGGTTCTGCGTCGCCTTGGCGGCCATCAGCGCCAGCCCGGCGCCCTCCGCGATCGCCGCCGCGCGGCGCAGGTCGCTCCTGGCCAGCCGGACGTCGCCGGTATTCAGGTGCAGCACGCCGCGGTTGAGCAGCACGCGCGCCAGCAGTTCCGGGTCGTGGCCGACCAGCGGCTCGGCGGCGGTCAGCTGGCACAGCGCGTCCGCCCACCGCCCCTTGCGCAGCAACAGCAGGCCACGCTGGGAGAAAACGATTCCGCGATCGGCAGGAGCCACCTTCCGTTCGGCATAATCCAAAAGACGCATGCCGTAGTCAGCCCGACCCTGCTCAGACTCCAGGTGAGCGAGGCTGATGACAAGCCGGGCGGCGAGCTCGCGATGCGCCTCGGGCACGCTGCCGCTGTCCTCCCGCCAGCCGAGCGCGGCAAGCCCGGCCCTGACCCGGCGCGCCCCGGTCACGGGCTGCCCGGCATTGCCTGCCCGCAAGCCGTTGCGGTGCGCTTCCCTCGCACGCCGCTCGGCCGTGTTCATCCGCTCGCTAACAACACGATCGCCGGGGTGACGACAGTTTTTTTCGTCCCGAACGGACCGGGGCCGCGCGGCCCGGTCTCCGTCTCCGGCCAGCGGACGACCAGCCGGGCCGCGCCCCTGGGCACGCTCGCGAAGACGAACCTGCCCTGTTCGTCGGCGTCCGCCGTGACCGCCGCCCCGGCCGCCGTGAGCTCTACCCGGCAGCGCTGCGGCGGCGCGAGCCAGCCGTCCAGCCGGGCCGTGCCGTCCGCGTTGGAGTCGATCCTGATCATGATCGTCAGGCTGCTGCTGTCGAACGTGATCGTCCGGCTCTCCTCGGGCGCGCCACGCGCCAGCGCGGGCTCCGTCTCGGTCATCCGTGCCAGCTCGCCTTCCATGGCGGCGAGCGCGACCGAGAACCGCAGCCGCTCCACCAAGCCATCGGGCACCGGATCGACCGCCTCGAACACCGATCTGATCAGGGCGAGGACGCCCTCGTCATCGGGCTGCCCGCCGGGGCGGCGGGGTGTCCTGCCGGTCATGGCTTCCCTTCTCCGGACCGCAGCGCGAGGCGCAGTTTCTCCAGGCAGCGACCGCGGGTCGGGCCGACGCTGCCCCTGGACATACCCAGCCGCGCCGCCACCAAGTCGTAGTCGGGGCGCGGCACGAACGCCACGATCCGCAGCAGCTCCTGGCAGCGCGGCGAAAGCGTGCGCAGCGCCGCCCACAGCGCTCGCTGCTCCTCGGCGAGCAGCGCGCTCTCCTCCGAGCCCGCCCGCGGATCGGGGATCGTAGCCAGCCATTCGTGGTCGGCGGGCTGCGTCTTGCGGCCCGCCGCCGCCACCCGCCAGGCCTCCCGGCGGGTGGCGGTGACCAGCCAGGCCGCCACCGCGCCGGGCGCGCGGATCGTGTCCAGGTGCGAGAGCAGGCTCGTCCAGACCGTCTGCAGCACGTCCTCGGCGTCCTCCTTGCTCAGGCCCGTGGCCCGCGCCACCTGCCAGAGCATCGGCGTGAGCTCCGCGATGAGCTTGTCCACCGCTATGGCGGAGCCCTGCACGAGGTCAGTCGTGTCGCCGCCGTCCCCGCGCGCCGTCGCCAGCCGCTCGTCCACCGCGGTCAGCTCCTCTCCCGGCAGCAGCGGCGCGGCCCTTTCCAGCCGCAGTCCTCCAGCGCGAGCAGCGCGCGATCCTTCGCCGCGGCCGCGGACGGATCGGCCAGCGTGCGGGCCGGGTCGCTGGCCGCGCCCGCGAGCAGCGCCTTGAGGATCCGCGCGGCCAGCGCGGGCGCGGCGAACGAGGTACCGCTCCACTGGGCGAACCCGCCCCGGAAGTCATCCGGGTCCAGCGACTCCCTGGTGCGCCGGCGGCCGCTGCGCAATTCTCCCTGGGGCATCAGCGAGCCGTTGACGTCGACTGGGAACGTGCTGACCGCCGAGACTCCGGACGCCCAGGCGGTGACCCAGCAACCACCGTCGCTGAACATCGCGCGAGTCTCATTGGGGTTCAGCGCGGCCACGCTGAACAGCGGCAGTTCGTCGTCCGGCCGGGCCTGGCCCGCGAACGCCGCCGGGTAGAACCGGCGGCTGGTTGAGTAGTTGCCGGCCGCGGCGGCGATCACGACGCCCCTGTCGAGCAGCGTGTCGAGCACCGTCCGCAGCCCGGAGGTGTAGGCGACATCCGCCGTGGACTCGTTGAAGTAGCCAAGCGACAGGGAGATCGCGTCGATCATCAGCTCGGGCTTCGGGTCGGCCGGATCCTGCGCCTCGGCCACCCGGGCCGCCAGCAGACCGAGCGCCATCGTCAGGTCGCCCTCGTAGACGATGTCGTCGCTGTGCATGATCCGGATGCTGAGCACCGTGGCGTCCGGCGCGACCTGCCTGACGATCCCGGAGATGAACGAGCCGTGCCCGAGGGCCGGGGCGAGCTCGCCGACCAGCGGTTCGGCGGCGACCGGCGTGTCCCAGGGGTCCCTGATCAGCTTGCGGGCCGGGTCCCCGGCGCCGGCCGCGGTGGCGGCGTGCACGTAGATGGCGTGCTGGATGGACCGGCTCACCCGGACGCAGCCGCCTGGCGCGGTGTGATAGGTGCCGGGCGCGACCGAGCGCGTCACGCCCAGCCAGGGGTGTTCGCGGACCCCGGTGTCCAGCACCGCGATGACCGGGCGCCGCCCGTAACGCGCCTCGCACTCGCCGGCCGGCAGCCGGGGCGGCTCGTCGGCGTACATCTCAACCGGGACCCGCGAGTCCCCGGTGGCGGACAGGTAGGAGGAGGTGACCGGGTTCCCGTCTATCTCAGGGTTGCCGTCTATCTCCGGGCTGCCGGTGATCACCGTGCCCAGGAGCAGGTGCTCGAGTGTGATCTGCCGGACGTCCGCGTCATCCAGGACCGCGTCCGCCCGGTCGCTGGCGGCGTCGTCCCGCTCGCTGGCGGCGTCGCGGAGCGCGGTGAGCGCCGTCCAGGCGTCCACCACGACCGGTGGCTGTCCCTTCCCGCGGACCGGTACCAGCACGGCGGTGGTCGGCACCGCGGCCAGCGCCTTGTCGGCGGCCAGCCGCTCCGGCGGCGGTACCGGGACTAGCCGCATGCCTACCCGGCGGAGCACGTCGTTGACGGCGGTGAGGACCGGCTCCTGCTGCAGCCGCGACGGGACCAGGAGCGTCCGTGCCCGGTACACGGTGGACCGGGGCGGCGGCCAGCCGTCCGCCACCGGCACGGCGGACGGGTCGAGCACCCTGGCGCCGTGCCTGGCAAGCAGCGCCGGGGAAAGGATCTCAAGGCCAGGATCAATGTCGTCGCTCGTATAGGACGGCTCGTCATCGTCAGGCCGGACGAAGTAGAACTTCATATGGCACTCCCCGAATTGCCACTAGTTCATCGTGTCCCGGCGGCGGACCGAAGTCCGCCCTCCGTATTCGGAAAGAGAGCCGCCGCCCCCGGCAGATACGTTCCGGGGGCGGCTGATTTCTGCTGAGCTCGGGGAAAAGCCACGATCATGGGCCAGACGCCGGGGGTGGGGGCGCAGGCCCATGATCGTGGAGCGACCGGGCTTATAAGGCCGGGAAGGCTACCAGACCGTCGGTGTTGCCGGCCGAGTCGACGTAGAAGCCGACGATGTCGTTCTTGTTGTTGATCCCGTTGAGCGTGGTGGTGCCGATGCCGTGCGGGTCATCGACCTTCAGCTTGAAACCGTGGCCCGGCTTCCAGATGAAGCCGTGCGTCACCGCGCTGCTGCCCGTCCCGACGGTGTAGAAGCCCACCACCCAGTCCGAGTCGTTGACGCCGAGTGCGGTGGTCGCCGAGGCGCCGGGGACGACGAGCTTGATGAAGCGCCCGCCGGCCAGCTTCAGGAAGCCGTCAGTGACGCCCGAGCTGGGGCTGTAGGCGCCCGCCACGTCGCCGTGGTTGTTGATCGCGGCGGCCATGAGGCTCGGTCCGAGGCCGGACGCGCCCGGGACGGTCACGCGGCTGAACTTCTTCGTGTTGATGTTGTAGGTGTAGCCGCGGTTCTGTCCCGAGGCGTTGACGAAGAACCCGACCGCCACGTCGTGGTTGTTGACACCGAGCAACTGGTCCACCGGCGGCGACGCGGGCGTGCCGGTCGGGAAGTTGACCTCGTGGAAATGGCCGTTCCTGTTGTACCAGCCGAAGTTGTTGTTGACCAGGTTGGCGTTGTTCTGCTTGGAGAAGAACCCGACGGTGACGCCCCCGTCGTTCAGGCCCGTGACCTGGGTCTGCTTCGAACCGGGGAAGTTCTCACTGGAGAAGTTGCCCTGCGCGTACGGGGCGCGGATCGTGTAGCCCTTGTTCGGGTGGCCCTGCGCGCCGGAGCCGAAGTACCCGGCGATCACGCCGTTGTTGTTGATGCCGAGCAGCTGGTTGAAGGTCCGGTCGTGGTGGCTGCCCAGCGTCACGAACTGGTAGCCGGCTGAGGGTGCGGCCGCGGCCGCCGTCCCCGTGGTGGCGGCCCCAGCGGATCCGGCCAGCGCCACGGCCGCGGTCGCGGCAAGCGCACCCGACGCCACTGTCGCAATGCCGATCCGCAGCCGCGCCGCGCGGTCCGTGATACCCATGATGTTCCTCTTCTCTCCCCGTAAATCTGCGGCCGGACGCTCTTGTCAGGCCGCGTGGTGTCCGCGGATCAATCTCACCCCGAGCGCTGGGGGAACCGTAAGGGGCTAGAGGGGAACCGGAGGGGGCGGGTGCTCGGCGAGGCACCACGCGTCGGCGGCGATCCGCCAGACGCCGTTCTGATTGCGCGCGGACCACGGTGCAGCCTACGCCGCACAGCCGGACCGGCTTCCCGTCCGGGTCCGCCCCCTCGATCCGCCGCTCGCAGACCAGCATGGTCAGGCCGTCCGCCGGCAGCACCGCCAGCAGACGGGTGCCGAGCGGGAGCCGCAGCTGCATGACGGCCGTCATCATCTCGCGGACCGTCCGGCCATCCGCCCGATCATCAGCCCACGGCCGCAGCAGCGCGCCGCCCTCGTACTGGGCGAGCGCCGCGCCGAGGTCGCCGTCGCTCACCGCGAGCGATACGAGTTCGGGTGCCTCCGCCGGCCAACGAGCGGCCGGCGGGGCGATGGGGTCGGACACCGTGCCTCCTACCAGCGGGAGGAACGAGTCTGGCATCACTCGGCCGGGGGAACGCACCCCCACTGGGGGAATCACCGGGGGGCGTCAGGCGCGCCCCGTCAGCCGCTCGTACAAAGCGGTGGTCTCCGCCGCCGGCGGGACCCCGACCTGGTCGTTCAGCAGGACCGTCAGTTCCTCGTAGTGGCGCACCGCCCGGGCTGTCTCGCCAAGCTGCTCCCAGCAGTTCATCAGCTCGCGGTGCGCGGACTCGTTGAGCGGCTCGTGTTCGATGGCGCGGCGGAACGCGGTGACCGCGGCCTGATAGCGCCCCGCCGCCGCGTTCAGCCGCCCGACCGCGAGCAGCGCCGACTCGAACCGGCGCCGCAGCTCGTCGCGGCGCGCGTGTGCCCACTCCCCCACGGTCATCCCGGCCAGGAAGTCGCCGCCGTACGCGGCGACCGCCCGCTGCAGGTCCGGCAGGGCCGCGGCGGGGGGCCGGGCACGGCTCGCGGCGGCCAGGGCCGCCTCGAACGTGTCCACGTCACAGTCGTGCCGCCGGGAGCGGTTGAACGAGTAGCGCCCGGCGGAGTACAGCGCCCATTCCGGGTCGCCGAGCGCACGGCGCAACTCCCGCAGGGCCGTGTGCAGCGCGTTCCCGAGCTGCTTGCGGTCCAGTTCGGGCCACAGCGCCGCGCCCAGCTGCTCCCTTGTCAGCGGCGGCGACGTGACCAGCAGGAACAGCAGCTCACGCGGCTTGGCGTAGCCCCAGTCCGCGGCCGTCAGGGCGGCATCGCCGAGTTCGACCGTGGCCGTGCCGAGCGCGCGGATCCGGAGCATGGGCCCGGCGCTGTCGGCGGGGGTGGCCTGCGCGGGCACCTGGGCGGCCGGGCGGCGGCGCTGCGGCGCGACGGCCGCCAGCGCGGCGGGACCGGCCGCGGGCGCCGGTCCAGCGGCGGCTTGTCCAGCAGCGGCTTCCCCGGCTGGCGGGCGGGCGGCGGTACTCACGTCATTATCCCGATTATCCCGAACGGAAGCGGCTGACTCCCCCGGCGCGGACGCTAGTTCCGGTACCGCGTCCAGGTCGGCGGTGCGCAGGCCTTGCTCCCATGCCACCTCGAACGCGGCGTCACCGAGCGCGGTACGCGCCGTTCCAGCGGACTCATCGTGCTGGGGGCGCTCACACGGCGCGAGCACCGTGCCGATCGTCTCGCGCATCGCCTGGGCCGCGCCGAGCAGCCAGGCCGCGCGCTCCGCCGAGGAGACGGAGACCCCGGCCGCCAGCGCGGTCGCCGCCAGGTCCTCGAGCACGCTCGACATCCGCCACCGGTCCCGCAGCTCGCGGTGCGTCCCGAAACTGCTGCGCAGCGACGCGTCGGCGTCGGCGACGGCGCCCCGGGCCAGTGCGAGCAGGCCGAGCTGCTCCTGGCTCCACGCGATGCCCTCGCGGAACCCGATCGAGCGGGACAGCTCCAGGCTCTCGCGCAGCAGCGCCGACGACCGCGCGAAGTCGCCCTCGTACCGGGCCACCACGCCGAGGCTGATCAGGCACCACGCGGTCCCCTCGACGTCGCCGAGCGACCGGAACATGGCCAGCGCGGCCGTGCACTCGGCGATCGCGAGCTCGAAGCTGCCTTGCAGCCAGGACACGAACCCCAGGTAGCTGCGCGCGCTGGCCTCCGCCCACTCATCGCCGGCGGCCTTGGCCATCTCCAGGCTTTCCGAGTGCAGCTGGGCGGACCTGGCATATCTGCCCTGTTCACGAGCCACGCTGCCGAGTGCCTGCAGGCACGACGCGATTCCCGCCGCGTCGCCGAGCGACCGGTAGAGCAGGAGCGCCGCGTCCAGCCGCCGTACGGCAGGCTCGTAGTCGCACTGCAGGTGGGCGAGCCGCCCGCTGCCGTACAGCGCCCGGGCGCGCAGTTCCGGGGGCGCGGTCGGCCCGGCGGTCACCGCGAGGTCCATCCACTGCCTGATCTCGTGGTAGTGGCCGCGCAGGTACGCGTAGCGGCCGAGCGGGCCGGCGATGCGCAAGGCGGCAACGGCGTCGCCGGACTGGCGGGCGTATTCGCTGGCGGCGCGCAGATTAGCGCGTTCGAGATCGAGGCGGTCGAGTTCGGCTTCCGGCTCGACCGCGGCCGCCCGGTCCACCCGGAAACCGGCCTGCTCGGCGAAATCGGTGTAGTACGCGAGGTGCGCCTGGCGCACCTGGTCCAGTTCGCCGGAGTCGGCGAGCTTTCCCCGGCGTACTCGCGGATCGTGGCCAGCAGGTGGTAACGCTCCCGTTCCACCCGCAGCAGCGACTTGTCGGCCAGCCGGGTCAGCAGATCGAGCACCTGTCCCGCGGTGATGTCGCCGAACGCCGCGACCCGCTCGGCGGCGGCGAGGGCGAAGCCGCCGGTGAACACGGCCAGCCGCCGGAACGCCATCCGCTCGTCCGCGGCCAGCAAGTCGTGGCTCCAGTCCAGGGTGGCGCGCAGCGCCTGGTGCCTGGCGGGAGCCGAGCGCGCGCCCCCGGTCAGCACGCTGAAGACGTCGTTCAGCCGCTCCGTGAGCTGGCGCACGGACAAGATGCGCATCCGGGCCGCGGCCAGCTCGATCGCCAGCGGCAGTCCGTCCAGCTTCCCGCACAGCTCGGCGACCGAGTCCCTGTTGTCGTCGGTGATCCCGAAGGAGGGCGCGACCAGCCGTGCCCGGTCCTCGAAAAGCCGCATCGCGTCGGTCCCGGCCAGCGGGGGCACGGGCCAGGACCGCTCGCCCTCCACCGCGAGAGCCTCGCGGCTGGTGGCGAGCACGGACAGGGCCGGGCACTCGCCGAGCAGGTACTCGGTCAGCTCGGCGACCGCGGCGGCCAGGTGCTCGCAGTTGTCGAGCACGACAAGGACCGGACGGTCCGCGTACTGGGCGCCGACGTGCGAGGCGATCGCCGGGGCCGGGTCCAGGCCGGGAGTCTCGGGCACCCCGAGCCGCCCCGCGACGGTGAGCGCGACCACGTCCGGGGAGTCCACGGGCGCCAGCTCAACCCAGGCGACGTCCGCGTCCGCGGCATGAGCGGTCGCGGCGGCGAGCGCCAGCCGCGTCTTGCCCGCGCCGCCCGGCCCGGTCAGCGTCAGCAGGCGGCTGACGGCCAGGGTGCGCCTGACCGCGCCCAGTTCGGCATCACGGCCCACAAGCGGCGTCAGCCGCACAGGCAGCCGTCCAGTCGTCAGCACAGCCATCGCCGAGCCCGCCCCGCTCACTTCGCTAGTGCTTGCCAGTCAAGTCCGCTTCTACCCGGTCACGCGAACCTCTGCAAACGATCTTTTCATTACTGAATCTCAACGGCCAGCGCGGCCACATCCGACTGCTGGAAAAGGTTACGGACTTGTTTCACCCTGTTCCCCCAGTCATTCCCCCAGCGGCCGCGGCGAATTCTGAACCGGTCCTGGCGGACGGCCGTTCGACCGGGACGTACGGGGCAACGCAGTCGCACCGGACACCAGCCGCGTCCGGGCGACGCGGACGAGCCGGATCAACCCGGCACGGGAGAACACAGGAGAGGACAGTCCAATGAGTCACGCCAAGCGGAAGAAGCTGCGGGCCTCCGCGGTAGCTGCAGCGGGGGCACTTGCCGTGGCAGGCGCCACCGTCGCGACATCGTGGGCGGGGATCGCCCAGGCCGCGCCCGTGAAGCCGGCCGCCTCGCACATGCCGGGCATGTCTGGCATGACCAACATGCCGGCCTTGCACCAGCCCGCCTACAACTTCACCACGCTGAACAACGCTAACGATCTGACGTTCAACCAGTTGCTCGGGATCAACAACCACGGCGTGATCGCCGGGTACTTCGGCTCCGGCGCGCAGGGCCGCCCGAACAAGGGCTACCAGCTGTACCCGCCGTTCGGCCAGGGCGACTACGTCAACGAGAACTTCCCGGGCTCGGTGCAGACCCAGGTGACCGGCATCAACGACAAGGGCGACACGGTCGGTTTCTGGTCGTCGATGAACAACGCCAACCAGGTCAACGACAACCACGGCTTCTACAAGCTGCGCGGCCACGGCTTCCGCACCGCGGACTTCCCCGCCGGCTCGCCCGCCACCCCGCCGGTGGACCAGCTGCTTGGCATCAACAACAGCGACGTCGCGGTCGGCTTCTACACCGACGCGAACGGCAACAACCACGGCTACAAGTACAACATCAAGGCCAACCGTTACAGCACGGTCACCGACCCGAACGCGCCGGGCGCCAGCCTGACCGCCGCCGCGATCAACTCGGGCGGCGACATCGCCGGCTTCTACACCAACCCCGCCACCGGCACCACCGACGGGTTCCTCAAGTACCACGGCAAGTTCACCGACCTGGCCGTCCCGGGCGCCTCCGCCACCACGGCGCTGGGCGTCAACGACCGCGACGAGGTTGTCGGCGTGGCCACCATCGGGTCGGGCAGCACCGCGGTGATGCACGGGTTCACCTGGACCCCGGGCGGCGGCTTCGTCACCGTCGACGACCCCAACGGCATCGGCACCACCACGATCAACGGCGTCAACGACGAAGGCGACCTGGTCGGCTTCTACGTCGATTCGGCAGGCAACACCGACGGCTTCGCCGCCGCACCGGTGACCCACACGATCAAGCTGCGCGTCAACCTCGCTCCGATGCCGGAGGGCACGGTCGGGATCGGCAACGGCGCGATCCAGGTGAACGCGTGGGGCCTGACCCCCGGCTCGGCGCACGTGGTGGCCCTGCTGAAGAACGGTCAGCTCACCGTCCTCGGCTCGCTGACCGCCGACGGGACCGGCGACGTCACCGACGCGTCGTTCAGCGTGGGCAACATCCCCGGCGGCAGCCGCGTGGTGATCCTGGACGGGGACCGGACCACCAGCGTCATCGCCCAGACCAAGAAGGTCGGCGGCGGCGGGCAGTACAGCCTGCACGCGGTCGAGGCGGGCTTCCCGCAGGGTTCGCTGCAGGGCCACGCGACCCTCGTCTACGACCCGGCGGCGCAGACGATCACCGTCACGCTGACCGCCAGCGGGCTGACCCCGGGCGCGCACGCCGCGCACATTCACGTGGGCAGCTGCCAGAGCCAGGGCCCGGTGGCTTACATGCTCATGGACTTCAATGCTGACGCCAACGGCAACGTCAACCACCAGACCCGCACCGTCACCGGCGTGACCGCGGTGGAACTCTCCGGCGGCTGGTACCTCAACCTGCACCAGGGCAACAGCAACAACATCCTCAGCAACGGCCAGCCGACCATCAACTTCCGGCCGCTGCTCTGCGCCAACGTCTAACCGCCCACTGACCGGCAGACCGCCCCGGCTCCTCAGCCGGGGCGGCCTGTCGCGCGATCGGCCGTTTCCGCCCACCCCCCGGTGGGTCGACTGCGCAATCGACCCCTTCTGCCCCCGCGCCCCCGTGTGTCGATTGCGCAATCGACCCGCTCTAGCCTGGTCGACTGCGCGATCGACCCGCTTTGGGGCTTGTCGGCTAGCTAGCTAGCCGTCCCGGGCGTGCCGCCGGGGCGCGCGCCGTCCCGTGGCTGCGCACGGTGGTGCATGAGTTGCCCATGGGAGCTGCCCGTGCGGCCCATTCCATGATCACGAACATTTTTCGTACGTATAGGATGAATTACTTACGTCATAAAAAATGTTTTCGGGGCCATGGAGGTTGGCTGGTGTGGGTGGGGCTGAAGCGGCGTATGGGGACAGCCATGAGGGCGGGATCCTCGTCGGACACGAACGTCGCATCGCTGCGGCCGCGTCCGCCGGGTAGGAGAGTCGTGGCCCCGGACTACCTGCCGAAGGTGGAGAACCAGGACGCGGGCCCCGACACCTGAAAGCGCTACGGGGCGGGTCCGTTCAGCTCGGCGACGGCCGACCAGACAGCACGAACTCGGCGCAGCGCTCGCCGATCATGATCGTCGCGGCGTTGGTATTGCCCGACGTGACCGCGGGCATGACCGACGCGTCGGCTACCCGCAGCCCCTCGACGCCGCGCACCCGCAGGTCCGGGGCGGTGACCGCCATCCGGTCGATGCCCATCTTGCAGGTGCCGACCTGGTGGTGATAGCTCAGCAGGGTGCGCATCGAGTACTCGGCGATCTCGGCGTCGGTGCGGACGTCCGGGCCGGGCGCGATCTCCCGTGCCCGCCAGTCCCTGAGCGCGTCCCCGGCCCCGACCTCCCGGGACATCCGCATGGCGGTGACCAGCGCCCGCACGTCGGCGGGCTCCTCGAGGTAGTGCGGGTCCAGCGCCGGCGGCTCCGCCGGGTCCGCGGACCGCAAGGCTAGCCGTCCCCGGCTCAGCGGCCGGATAATGCCCGCGACCACCGCGTAGCCGGCGCCGTAGTCCGGGACCGGGTAGCCCGGCACCGGCATCGGGAAGTGCGACATCAGCGGCTGAAGGTCCGGCGCCACCATCGCGGGGTCGCTGGTGGCGAACCAGTGCAGCTCGAGGTTGTTGGACGCGCCGGGCGGCACCGTCCGCGCCGACTCCCACAGGAC
The DNA here is from genome assembly GCA_963771985.1 of uncultured Actinomycetota bacterium. Classification (GTDB taxonomy): domain Bacteria; phylum Actinomycetota; class Actinomycetes; order Streptosporangiales; family Streptosporangiaceae; genus Trebonia. The sequence continues at coordinate 62,776 of CAVYVO010000004.1, forward strand.
CGTCGCGAGCGCGTGGTCGTGCAGGTTCGCGCCTACGCCGGGCAGGTCGGCGGTGACCTCGATGCCCAGCGCGCGCAGGTCGTCGGCGGGCCCGATGCCAGACAGCAGCAGCAGTTGCGGCGAGCCGATCACCCCGCAGGACACGATCACGTCGCCGGAGCAGCGCACCTCCGTGGCGGACCAGTCCGCGGAGCGGGGTGCGGCCGGGGAGGCGCCACCGTTCGTTCCGGATATGAAGGGGCGGCCAGCCCGCAGCAGGCGGACACCGACCACGCGACCGGAACCGTCGCATAGCAGCCTGCTGACCTGGGCACCCGTGATGACCGTGAGCAGCGGGCTGTCGATCACCGGCAGCGTGAACGAGTTCCAGGCGGTGGCGCGGCGGCCGTTCTTGATCGTGTGGTGGCTAAGCCCGGCGCCCAGGATCCGCTCGCCGTTGCAGTCGTCGTTCAGCGGCAGGCCGTAGGCGGCGCAGGCGTCGAGGAAGGCGAGGCTGACCGGGTTCGGGCTGTGGTTGCGGGTGACCGGAAGCGGGCCGCCGCTGCCGTGGTAGGCCGACGCGCCGTCCTCGAAGTCCTCCGAGCGCTTGAAGAAGGGAAGCACCTCGTCGAACGACCAGCCGGCCGCGCCGTTGTACGCCCAGTTGTCGAAGTCCGCCCGCGCGCCGCGGACATAGATCATGCCGTTCAGCGCGCTGGAGCCGCCGAGCACCTTGCCGCGGGGCCAGAGGACGCTGGTTTTCAGCGAGTGCTCCTGGGGCTCGGTGAGGTAGGCCCAGTCTTCCGGGCTGTTCCAGAGTTCCCATGCGCGGCCGGGGTGATGGATCGCCGGGTTATCGTCGCGGCCGCCCGCCTCAATCAGCGCGACCCGGCGGCCCGCGTCGACCAGGCGCCTGGCGATCACGCACCCGGCCGAACCTGCGCCCACGACGATGTGATCGAACTCGGCGTTCATGATCACATCATCGGGGCTGCGCCCGGCGAGTCATCCATGCGGCGGCACAGACATGGGGCGCGGGTCTGCGGGCCGGCCACAAAGACGCGCGCTGCCGGCCCGCAACCCCCCGGTTAGGCGTTCATGGTGAGCGCCGTACCGTCGGCCAGGCGCGCCATCGGCGGTCGTTCGATCAGCTCGTTGAGGTGCTCGTCCAGGCGCAGGCCGTCCTCCGTCGCGACGGCGTGCAGGTAGGTCTCCGGCTGGCGGAGTTCCCACAGGCCAGGCTCGTCTCCCTCGATCTCATCCTGGGCGAGGCCCTCCCGCATGGCCACCGTGCGCAGCACGACCGAGCTCATCCGGGTGAGGCTGGCGAGCGACTGATGCCGGTTCTGCCGGGTACCGAGGTCGACCTGGGCCATTCCCGCGAGCCCGACTTCGGCGTACACGTCGATCATCATGCCGATCTCCACGCCGTATCCGGTGAAGAACGGCACCGCGTTGAGCAGTTCGCGGCGCGCGGCGAACTCGCCCGCCAGCGGCTGCACGAACGCGGCGAGCTCCGGGTAGAAGAGGTTGAGCAGCGGCTTGGCCATCAGTTCCGTGACGCGCCCGCCGCCGTCGGGAACGGACTTCTCCCCCTGCGTGAAGGGCCGCCGGTAGGCGGCCTTGCAGAACTGGATCGCCGGGTCGGCGAGCAGGGGGCCGAGCGTCCCGTAGACGTAGTGGTCGCGGAAGTCGGTGGTGTCCGCGTCGGCGAACATTACGATGTCCCCGCGCGCCACAGACAGGCTCCGCCACATAGCGTCGCCCTTGCCCTGCGCGGGCCCGTAGCCGGGGATGAGCTCGTTCTCCGAGTAGACCTCGGCGCCGTGCGCTCGCGCGATGTCCGCGGTGCCGTCCGGCGAGTCCGCGTCGACGACGATGACCTGATCGGGCAGCCCGGTCCGGGCCCGCAGGTCGGCGACGATGGTGAGGATTGTGCCGATCGTGCCAGCGACGTTGCGGGCGGGAAGAATCAGGGTCGTGGAGGGTCGCTCCGCCCCGCTGCCCGTTACGGCGAGACCGTGAAAGTCCCGATGATGAAACGAGCGGTGCTCAAACCATTCCCAGACTGTCATGTTCATATAACGAGATCCTGCTCCGATTAGTTTCAGCGGGACATCACAGGGAGCTAGGAATCTACCCAGACTGGTTTAATCACAGGTAAATTTGTATTTCCTGAATGTTAACTAAGATCTTGCAGGCGGCGGCGTCTTCCTGTTCGCTATGGGCTACCCAGGAAGCGGCCGGATAATCCGCGATCGAACGGGGTCGGCACCGCGGGCCGGCGGTTAATAAGTCACGCAAATGGAACTTTTCGTTAACCCTGCGGACGGCTACGAGCCCAGCGCTGCCGATTCGATGTGCCGGGATGTCCTGACAAAAGGGAGGGACCATGCGTCCGAGAACCGGCATCGCGGCGTTCGTGACAGTGCTGAGCGCGGCAGGCGTGCTCGCGGCCACCACGGCCGCCACCGCCACCGCGAGCACGGCGCGGCCGTCGTCCGGGGATCACCTGATCCCGGGCGACCTGCTCGTCAGCGAGAGCTACTACACCAGCGACCCGGACATCGTGGCCGGGCAGACCCAGCTGCCGCCGGGCTGCACCACCGGCTGCGCGACCGCCGTGGCCGACGGCGACTACCCGTACGTATTCAACAACGACTCGGTGGACGGCAGCTTCGGGGTCACCTCGCGGCTCTTCCTGCGGGAGATTACGCCCTTCGGCCGCACCGAGGACGTCATCCCGGTGCCCTCGAGCGAGCTGAACACCAGCTTCTCGTCCAAGTCCGAGGGCGCGCTCAACCTGTCCACCGACGGCAAGTACGTGACGTTCATCGACTACGTAGCGCCCCCGGACACGGTTGACGTGTCCAACGCGAACACCCCGGGCGTGATCGACCCGACCAACCCGGTGCCAGGCGCTTACTACCGCGCGGTCGCCCAGCTGTCGGCGGACGGGAAGTTCACGTTCACCGAGACGAACGCCTACAGCGGCAACAACGGCCGGGCCGCGGTCGAGGCCAACATCGGCGGCAAGTACTACATCTACACGGCGGGCAACGCGGGCAACGGCAGCAACCCGCAGCCGGACGGGGTCATCCTCGGCGCGGGCGCGCAGATCATGACCCCGTCAGACCTGCCCGAGGCAGACCAGAACGCCGTCCGCGACACCGACGCCGGTGGGCAGCTTCAGCGTCACCGAGCTCGGCGACAAGGCCGACAAGGTAGGCAAGGACGACAACTTCCGCGGCCTGACCCTTTACAACAACGTGCTCTACTACACCAAGGGCAGCGGCGGCAACGGCGTGGACACGGTGTACTTCCTGGACACCACGGGGACCGCGTGCCCGGACGGCGTCGGGCTGCCCGTCCCGGGCGCGAAGCTGCCGATCACCGGCCTGTCCTACGACCTGGCCACCCTGCAGACCGGCGGGCTGCCCAGCAATATGTGCATCCTGAAGGGCTTCCCGACCGCGCTGGCCAAGAACGCGACGGACGCGAGCGACTACCCGTTCGGGATCTGGTTCGCGAATCCGACCACCCTGTACGTTGCCGACGAGGGCGCGGGCGACAACACATACGCGGACGGCACCTACACCGCCGCCGCCGCGTCCACCACAGCCGGCCTGCAGAAGTGGGTGTACAACGCCGCGGACGGCGAATGGGAACTCGCGTACACGCTGCAGAACGGGCTGAACCTCGGCACGCCCTACACCGTGCCCCGCTACCCGGCCGGGATCAACTCGGTGACCGGGCTTCCGTGGGCGCCGGCCACCGACGGCCTGCGCAACATCACCGGGCGGGTCAACCCCGACGGCACGGTGACGATCTGGGCGACCACCTCCACCGTCAGCGGCGGCGGCGACCAGGGCGCCGACCCGAACCAGCTGGTGTCGATCACCGACCGGCTGGGCGCCACCGCGCTCCCGGCGGGCGAGTCGTTCCGCACCGTGGTCCCGGCGGCGTATGACCAGGTAGTGCGCGGCGTGTCGGTCACGCCAGGCACCGACGTCCACGGCCGCTAGTCCGCATGGTGCCCGGCTGCGCGATCGGGCCCGGAAGAGCGCACCGATCGCGCAATCGGCACGCTGGCACCCGGCTGCGAGCCATGGCGCGGACACCCTCCGTCACACAGGCCGCAGTGGCGAACCTCCCGCCGAGAGACCTGGCTTATGTGTGTCCTTCGGGACGGATAACGCCCGAAGGACACAGCTAGAGGCCGCTGTCGGGCATGGTGCACGCGGAAGGGCTGGCGGGCTCTGCTCCCATGGGTGAAATTGAATGATGGACATCACGCGGTACACGGCAGACTTCGCCGGGCAGGAGACGCCTGTTATAGAGGTTGCCGGGGATGAGGCCGGGCCGCGGCTGAGCGTCATCGCGGGCGTGCACGGCTGCGAGTACGCCTCGATGGCCGGGGTCCGGCGCTGGGTTGCCGGGCTCGCCGGTGCTTCCGGGCTCGCTGGTGCTTCCGGGCTCGCCGGTGCTTCAGGGCTCGCCGGTGCTTCCGGGCGGCGGCTGCGCGGCACGGTCACGATCGTGCCGGTGGTGAACCTGCCGGCGTTCCGCGCCCGCAGCCCGTTCGTCGTTCCCGAGGACGGCAAGAACCTCAACCGGTGCTTCCCCGGCTCCCCGTCCGGAACGCTGGCCGAGCGGCTCGCCTTCGCGGTGTTCGAGCAGATGATCAGGGGCAGTGACGCGCTGGTCGACATGCACGCCGGGGACCTGGTGGAGGCGCTTGAGCCGTTCGCGCTCTACGACGGCTCCTGCGGCGGCCCGGTCGGGGAGACCGCTCGCGGGATGGCCGCCGCCTACGGCGTGGGGTACGTGGTCAGGCAGGCTCCCGGCCCCGGTCCCGGTCAGGACCTGGCCGGCTCGTCCAGCGCCGCGGCGGCGGCCGCGGGCATCCCGGCGATCATCGCCGAGGCCGGCGGGTGCGGGCTCGTGGACGAGGCGGCGGTCGCGGCGCATGTCCGGGGGCTCGACGGGGTGCTGCGGTACCTGGGCATGTCCGCCGACGGCCCCGCGGCCGATGCCGGACAGGAACCTGTGTACCTGGACAGTTTCATCTGGCCGCGGACGCCTCGCGCTGGATGGTGGGAGCCGGCCGTGCGGGCCGGCGAGACGGTGCGGGCCGGGCAGGTCCTCGGCACGGTGAGCACGCTCGACGGCGGCGCCGTGCTCGAGACGGTCACCGCCCCGGCGGACGGCGTGATCCTGTTCCTGACCAGTTCCCCCGCGGTTACGGCGGACGGCCTGCTCCTCGGCCTCGGCACGGCCTGAGCGCGGACCCGACATCGGCGTCGGCGCGGACGTCTCGCGTCACCTGAATCGGGACATTAAGGATATATCCGGCTAGTAAACTACAGACCGTGACCATTTGGCGCGCCCTAGCGTGAAATTCCGGCGCGGCCTACCATGATCACGAAGAGTTTTCGTTGCTATAGAACGAATTATTTACATCAGGAAAAATGTTTTCGCTATTATCGTGCTAGCTGCGGTATCAGCGGTCACGGACAGTTATAGTGGCGGCGGACACAGCTTTGGAGCGACCTACGGCGACCGGGATCACACTCGGCCCGGTGGAATAGTCAGGCAGCACGGGTGTTGGCCAGCGGGGGCGGCGATCAGCGTAATCCAGGCGATCAGCAAGCTCGCCGAGGCGCACCAGCAGCAAGACCTGCTCGCCGCCATGCTCGAGCCGCATACTCCCGCTGACGGCGCGAGCACGGAGTGGCCGTTGCGCGGCGAGATCCTGTCGCACGTGGACCGGCTGCGCACCACCCTGCAGGCGGAGATGCCCGAAATCCCGCGCCGCCCGCCGCGCGGCGCGCGCCGGGCGGCGCATCCGCTCACCGTGCGGCGAAGGACAGCCGGCCGCGGGACATGACCGCGACGCGCTCGGCGTGACGCACGACCGCGCTGTCGTGGCTGACCAGCACCAGCGTCAGCCCGCGCTCGCGCCACAGCTTGGCGATCAGGTCGATGATCTCGTCCCTCGTGTCCTCGTCCAGGTTTCCTGTCGGCTCGTCGGCGAGCAGCACCCGGGGCTCCTTGACCAGGGCGCGGGCGATCGCGACGCGCTGCTGCTGACCGCCGGACAGTTCCGAGGGCAGGTGGCGGGAGCGGTCGGCGAGCCCCACGCTGTCGAGCGCGGCGGCGACCCGGCGGCGGCGTTCCGCGGACCCCGTGCCCAGCGGGACCAGCGCCGCCTCCACGTTCTCCGCCGCCGACAGCGTGGGAACCAGGTTGAACGTCTGGAAGATGAAGCCGATGGCCGTGGCGCGGACCCTGGTGAGCTCGGCATCGCCCATCCGGGCGATATCCCGCCCGTTCAGCTTCACCTGTCCCGATGTGGGCCGGTCCAGGCCGCCCAGCAGGTTCAGCAGCGTCGACTTGCCGTGCCCGGTGCGCCCCCGCACCGCGACCCAGTCGCCATCGGGAATCCGCAGGTCGACGTCGCGGATGGCTTCGATCGTCCGGGACCCGTTGAAGAATGCCTTGCACACGGCGGTCAGCTCGTACACCGGAGGTCACCCCACCTTCGCGAGCGCGTCGGCGGGGCGCAGCCGCGCGATCCGCCAGCTGCCGAACGACCCGGCCAGCAGCCCCCCGCCCAGCGCCAGGAGCACGGCGACGACGATCGCCGCGGCGCCGACCGTCGCGACCAGCGGCACCGAGACCGTATGGCTGACGGTCGGATTCTCTGTCCCGGCGGGCGTGACGATGTGCTCGCCGGTCGCCTGGGTGAGCGTCGCCGACAGTTTCGGCGCGACGGCGTTGATGATCGCGACCCCGGCGTAGCCGAGGCCCACCCCGGCCGCCGCGCCGAGCAGGCCGACGACCAGGGACTCGCCCATCACCTGGGCGATGATCCGGCCGCCCCGCCAGCCGAGCGCCTTGAGCGTGCCGAACTCGCGGACCCGCCGGGTCACCGCGGCCATCGTCAGGATCACCGCGACGGCGAACGCGGCGATCAGCACCAGGACCGACAGCCACTTGCCGAGGTCGTCGGCCAGCTTCGCGGTCGAGGACAGCGAGCCGGTGATCTCGCTGGCGAGGCTGCTCGGGGTCGTGATCGTCGCCGACGGGAGCAGCCTGGCGATCTCCTGCTGCACCGCGGGGATGTCGGAGGCGCTGTCGGCGGTCACGTAGACCGTGTTCACGTCGCCCTTGAGGCTGCCGCCCTGTATCGTGCCGAGCGCCTGCGCGCGGGCCAGCGGGATGTACACGTCGGGCGGCGTGCTGCCCTGCGGCTGCGCGACGATGCCGATGACCGTGAACTTCGTCTTGGCGATAGTGATCGTCTTGCCGGCCTTGAGGCCGTTCGCCGTGGCGTAGTCGGAGTCCACCAGGGCGACGTTCGCGTCAGCGTCAGCCGCGGTGAAATGGCGGCCGCTGGTCAGCGTCGCGTCGCTGAGCGGACCCAGCGTGTCCGCGGTCGCGATGTCGGTGCCCTGCACGGTGAACGTGACGGGCTTCGGCAGCGTGCTGCCCGGGCTGCCGATGTTGGCCGGGATGGTCAGCTGCCGGTCGTTCAGCGACAGGCCGCCGGTCGCCGCGGCGACATCGTGCAGCCGTGCGATGTCCGCGACGGTCGCCGCGCTCAGCGCCCCGCCGGCGTCGCCGCTCAGGTTGTCGATGGTCTGGGCGCCCGACTTGCACTTGCCGTTGGTGCAGACCTGCGCACCGCCCGGGCCGATGGTGACCCGCGTCCCGCCGCTGCCGGGGGCGTTCGGCTTGAACGCGGGCGGCGGCTTCGTGACCGTGATGTCGGTGCCGACGCCGTACAGGCCCTTGAGGACCCCGGCTTGCGCGTTCTGCACGCCGCGGGAGGCCGCGGTGACCGTGAGGACCAGGCCCACGCCCACGGCGAGGCCCAGCGCGATGAAGACCGCCTGCCGGACGCGGCGGCGCAGTTCCCTTGCGAGATACGTGAAGAAGAACATGCCGCCTGTTGTACGGACCCGCCGGTTGCACGGCGGTGACACGCGTCAGGCCAGCGGCACCCGGTAGATCAGCTCCTGGCCGTACGCCGTGAAACCCGCTCGGCGCAGGATCGGCCCGGACGTCTCGACGCGCCCCTTGACGAGGGCCATCGTCGCTCCGTGCGCCGCGCCGTACGCCAGCCGGGCGGCGAGGATCGCCCGGTAGACGCCTTGTCCGCGCGCGGACTCCATGACCGCGCCGCCCCACAGCCGGGCGACGCCGTCGGCCATGGTCACGCCGCCTACGCCCGCCGGGATCCCGGCGGCGTAGGCCACGATCATGCCTCCCTCCCCCGCCGGGACGGAGACGCTGTCCCGTTTGGCGTTCTCCGCGAGACGCTCTCGCGGCGGGACAGACCCGCCGAACACGGCGGCGCCCACCAGCTGACCTTCCCGGGCGGTCTCGGGGTCGGTCGCCCAGCGCAGCCGCACGTCCCGCGCCGGAGCGGGGAACGCGGGCACCCCGTGGCGCAGGTCCAGCGCCAGCACATCCAGCGTCTCCGCCACCGTCGCGCCGCGGGCGGTGAGCAATTCCGCCACCCCGGGCGGACTGTCCAGCTTCACCATCCAGTACAGATCCGGCGGCCCGAACTGACGAGCGCGGTCAAGCGCCGCCGCTACGGCCCCCTCGACCGGCCCCGCCGACCGGAACCTGATGAGCTCGAGCGGGTGCTCGGAATAGTCGGGGAAGCGGACGAGCAGGTACTCGTCCGTCTCGGCGGTCGTGGCGTTGTCAGGTACCCATGACCACGCGGCGCTCGCGGCGGTGACCGACTCCGCGGACAGGCTCATGCTGCGGTGACCTCCATCGCCACCAGCGTAACCGGGATGCAACCGCACGGGCGGGAGGCTAGCGGGAGCCGCTTGTTCCCCGCCCTCGGAGGTACCGATGCGCGACGAGTACGAAGACGAATACGAGGATGATGACGACCAGCCGGACCTGCCGTGGCCGCCGCCACCGCCACCCGGCCCGCCGCCCCACCATGGCCCCTGGACACACAAGGGCTTCCTGCTGGTCTGCACCGCCGTGATAGCGGCCGCCGCCGGTTTCCTCGTCGTCACCGCCGTGCGCGACGTCTCGGCCAGCCCGCCGCCCAGCCCGGTCGCGGCGAGCGCCGCGCCGAGCGTCTCCCCGCAAGGCAGCGTCTCCCCGCAAGGCGATGTGCTGCACCTGGAGATCGGCGGCAAGGTTACCGCGGTGAACGCGACGTCGATCACGCTGAGCGCGGCCGGCCAGCAGGTGACGGCGGCCGTGACCAGGTCGACCGCCGTGACCGGCAACGTGCACGCGATCGGCGGCGTCAAGGTCGGCGACCTGGTATCCGCGCAGATCACCGGCACTGACGGGAAGCTGACCGCGACCGCTGTTCAGGATCCCGCCAGCATCCCATGAGCGGACGGTCAGCGTGGCGCGGTTCGATGGCTGGAAGCACCCACCGGGAGACCCCAGCGGCGGGAGACGCCATGCGGGTACTCGTGACCGAGGACGACGGCGAGCTGGCCGAGGCGATCGCCGCCGGTCTTCGCCTGGAAGGGATGGCGGTGGACACCGCCCTCGACGGTGCCAGCGGCCTCGAGCGCGCCCTGGTCAACGACTACGACGTGGTCGTACTCGACCGGGACTTGCCGGGCGTGCACGGCGATGACGTCTGCGCCAGGCTCGCCGGGACCGCGCGGGCCCGGATTCTCATGCTGACCGCCTCCGGCACGATCGAAGACCGGGTCGCGGGGCTCGGGCGCGGCGCCGACGACTACCTGCCCAAGCCCTTCGCCTTCGCAGAGCTGGTCGCCAGGATCCGCGCGCTGGCGCGGCGCAGCCACCCGGCGGTGCCGCCGGTGCTGACCGCGCGCGGCATCACGCTCGACCCGGCACGCCGCCTCGCCACACGGCACGACAGAAGCCTCGACCTCGGCCCGAAAGAACTCGCCGTCCTCGAACTGCTCATGGCCGCGGGCGGCCGCGTGGTGTCGGCCGAGGAACTGCTCGAGCGCGCCTGGGACGAGATGGCCGACCCGTTCAGCACGGCGGTCAAGGTGACGGTCAGCCGGCTGCGCCGCAAGCTCGGCGATCCCCCGGTGATCGAGACCGTCGCCCAAGCAGGATATCGGATATGATACCGAGTATCATACGTGGCGGCGTCCGGCTGCGCCTCACCATGCTGTTCGGCGGGCTGTTCCTCGCGGCGGGAGCCGCGCTGCTCGGCATCACCTACGGGCTGGTCAGCCACGCGACCAACGACATCATCGTGGCCAGGCAGGTCAGCGGTTCCGGCGCCGACGGCGCCGGTAGCGCCGGTAGCGCCGGTAGCGGTTCCGGCGCCGTGACGCTGCCGGATCCCGGGCAGATCCAGACCCAGGCCCTGCAGGACGCCGGCCAGGCGCGCGCCGCCGAGAACGACGCGCTGCTGCTCTACTCCGGCATCGCGCTGGCGATCATGGCGGTGGCGTCGGTGGCGCTCGGCTGGTTCGCCGCCGGGCACGCGCTGCGCCCGCTGCGGCGGATCACCGCGGCAGCGCGGCGGATCTCCGCCGCGAACCTGCACGAGCGGCTGGCCCTTGACGGCCCGGATGATGACCTGCGGGAACTGGCGGACGTGATCGACGGTCTCTTCGGCCGACTGGACGCGTCGTTCGACGCCCAGCGCCAGTTCGTCGCCAACGCGTCGCACGAGCTGCGCACTCCCCTCGCCCGTTCCCGGACGCTGCTCGAGGTCGCACTGCGGGATCCCGGCGCGTCCGTCAGCTCGCTGCGCGCCGCCTGCCAGCGCGTCCTCGCGGCCGGGGAGGAGCAGGAGCGGCTGATCGAGGCGCTGCTCACGCTGGCCCGCGGCCAGCGCGGCATCGGCCGGCGTGCGCCGCTCGACCTCGCCGCGCTCACCCGCGACGTGCTCGCCGCCCGTGGCGCCGAGGTCGCGGCCCGCGGGCTGAGCATGGCGGTCACGCTCGCGCCCGCGCTCATGGCGGGTGATTTCGCTCTCGCCGAACGAGCGGTGGCGAATCTCATCGACAACGCACTGCGCCACAACGTGGCCGACGGCACCGTGTGGGTCACCGTCGGCGCGGAAGACGACCGGGCGCTGCTCACCGTGGCGAACACCGGCCCGGTCATCCCGCCCGGCGAGGCGGACCGCTTGCTGATCCCGTTCCACCGCGGCGGCAGCGGCGCGCCGCGCGCCGCGCGCGGCGACGGCCTGGGTCTCGGCCTGCCCATCGTCCGGGCGATCGCCATCGCGCACGGCGCGTCCTTCACGCTCACCCCGCGGCCGGACGGCGGGCTCACCGCGGAGCTGGCCTTTCCGCCCGTCCCGCTGGCGTGGCGGACCGCTCAGCCCCCGGCCCGGGAAGCCCCGGCGCCGCTAGTCGCCGCGGGCGCGGATCTCCGACCATAGCGCCCGGTAGGCACGGGCCGCCGAACTGCGCGGCGCGAACACGGTGACCGGAGCACGCTCGACCGACATCCGCTCGATCACGGAGAGCGCGGGTATCGCCGTGGCAGCCAGCTCAGCCCGTTCCGATGAAAGATTGAAAGTTACATCCCTGTGGAGCTTCTTGCGGCGGTCGACCATGGAGAAGAACGCTACGATGTCCGGCCGCCGGCCGTCGAATCCGGCGACGAAGTCGGTGAGCTGGTCCAGCGTGCGGACCGAGAGCGTGGTGGGGATGAGCGGCACGATGATCACGTCGGCGGCGTGCAGGACGTTCTCCGAGACCAGGGAGATGCTCGGGGGGCAGTCGAGGAAGACCGCGTCGTATTCGGCGGCGAGGGGGGCGAGCAGCTTCGACAGCCTGCGCGCCGGCTTTCCGCCAGCCCCGCCTGAGCCGCCGTTGCGGGCGCTGTCGAGCAGCAGGTCCATGTTGCGGTAGGTGAAATCGGCGGGGATGAGGTCAAGGTTGTCGAAGTCGGTTCCCTTGATCGCGGCCTCCAGCGTTCGCGTGCCGCGGATGAGCGCCTTCCCGCCGCCCTTGACCCGGGGCTTCACCCGGAACATGAAGCTCGCCGCCCCCTGTGGATCCAGGTCCCACAGCACGGTGCGCAGCCCGGTCTCGGCGGCGGCCAGGTACGCGAAGTTGACCGCCGTCGTGGTCTTGCCGACGCCGCCCTTGATGTTGTACGTCGCGTAGATCCTCACGCGGCGCCTCCCCGCAGCAGCAGTGCCATCCGCTGCTGTCCGGCCGCGTCGGCGAACGCGGCGAACCGCCGCTCGAAGTCGGCGCGGGCCCGGGCCTGGCGGCCCGCGAGCCCCGCCGTCACCTCGCCCATCGCGAGCAGCGTCACCGCGGGCGCCTCGTTGGCCGCGAGCATGCTCGTGGCGAGCGCTCGGATCTCGCCGATCTGCACCTCGGTGTCCTGGAACTCCCCGAGGCAGTCCTGCAGCCGCTTGAGGTCGCCGACGACCTTCCCGTACGCGGCCGGGTCGTGCAGCGGGGCGAAGAATTCCAGCACGTACCGCAGTTCCTTGCAGCGTTTACGCAGGTCATGCAGGGAGTCATGGGGCGATGCCGGGGTGATCGCCGCGCCCCGCCTGGCCACCTTGACGAACGCCTGCCTGGTGCGCTCCGCGGCGAGCGTGCCCGCCGTTTCCGTCGCCGCTTTCATCGATCGTCCCGAACGGGCGGTGGCGTCTGTCACACGGTTCTTGCTGTTATCCCGGATCTTGGTCAACGCGGCGCGCCAGTCGTGCATGAGGTTCACGAACCTCGGGGAGCGCAGGCCGCGGGCCAGCGCGCGGAACTCCCTGGTCCGGCGCTGCTTGAGGTACGCGCGGAACGGCTCGAGGTCGTCTGGCTTCGCGGCCTTGAGCGCGCGCGCCGTCTCCTCGAAGTCAAGCAGGTGCACGTCCAGGTCCCTGGTCGGCGTGGTCAGGTCGCCGACCCACTTGAAATCGGCGGCGAACCGCGCGATGTCAGCCCCGGCGAGCATGTCGCCGAACAGCTTCAGCGCCGACCGCGAGCGGCGCACCGACACCCGCAGGTCGTGCAGGAACTCGGTGTCGAGGTCGCGGAGCACGCCCGGGACGTTCGACTCGATGATGTCGAGCAGCCGGAGCAGGATGACGGCGGCCGCTTCGGAGCCGGGCATGACGGCCGTGATCTTCGCGTCGACCTTGTTGGAGTAGTCGCCGGGCCGGCGGCCGAGCGTGCGCAGCGCGTCGGCGAACACCGTGCCGGCCGCGGGCAGCACGCCTGGCACGGCCGCGACGACGCGGGCGGCGCGGCGGGCCTGGCCGGGGTAGCCGCGGACTTCGGTGATCGTCAGCCGCGGCGCGAGCGCTTGCTGGGCGGCCTGCTGGCCCGCTACGCGGGGGCGTTCGACGAGGACGCGGGCCACGGTCTTGCCGTCCTCGTTGAGCAGCCTGCGCACGGTGACGGCGGTGGTGACGGTCACCGCCGGGAGCAGCACGCGCGGCGGCATGAGCTGCGTGACGCGGGCCGCGACGGCACCGTCCGGCAGGTCCTGCGGGCCGTGCGCGCGGGACGCCTGCCAGCCGGTCACCGGCTGGGCGACCGCCACCGGGCTTTCGCTCGCCGGGTCAGCGCTGGCCAGCCGCAGTTCGCCGCCGGCACGGTGGGCGGTCACATACTCAAGCGTCAGGCCGGCCCGGTACAGCCGCCAGTCGAAGGTGTCGAACCACGTACGGCGTCTGGCGCCCCCGGACGTGCCGCCGCGCTCGGGCACCACGGTGAAGTCCTCTTTGAGCCGCGTGAGCACGTCGGCGATGACATCGTCCCAGGCTCCGGCGTCCGCCCCGGAGACTACGAAATCTGCCAGGCCAGGTGGCATAGCGTAACTCCTCTCCTGGCGACAGTGAATCGCATCTATTTAAGCTTAAATTCACCGATATATGGTAATTGTGTTCACTTTGCGTTAACCTGGCGTTCATCTTGTTACATACTCGATACTATCCGCGCAGCTCAATGCCTGCTCGTTCAGCGGTTACCAACGCTCCGTTGCGCACTGATCACGGTTCGCATACGTCACTTGTCGCATCATTGGGCTCAGAAACATGGTCGCTCAGATAGCCACAACGTCAAGGGGCTAAGGCCTCCGGTCTTGCCGCCACCGGCCACGCGTGGCCGGTGGCGGCGAGGACGTCGCCGGGGCGCGGCATGCCGGACTGGGTACCAGGCCTGGTGGCCGCCGCGGCGCCGGCCGCGGCGGCGGCCACGACGGCGTCGAGCGGCGCGATCCCGGCCGCGAGGGCGACCGCGAGCGCGCCGACGAACGTGTCCCCGGCGCCGACAGAATCCACCGCGCGCACGTGAAACCCAGGGACCGTTCCGGCGGTCTTCCGCCCGTGGTAAGCGGCGCCGGCCGCGCCGGCGGTGACGACGGCGTCGCGCGCGCCCGCTTTCACCAGGTCCGCCGCCGCGGCGGCCGCGTCCGCCAGGCCGGCCACCGGCCGGCCGAGCACGGCGGCGGCCTCGGACTCGTTCACCACCAGCCAGTCCACTCCCGCGGCTCCCGCGGCTCCCGCGGCGACCAGCTCCGCCGCCTCCGGCGGCGCCGGCGCGAGGTTCAGCATCCGCAGCCCGGCGCTTTCCGCGGTCAGCGCCGCCCTGATCGCCGGCACGGGGACCTCGGCGCTGATCACCAGCACGTCGGCCGCCGCGTCCCGCGCCGCGGCGGTCTCCGCCGTACCGACTTCCCAGTTCGCGCCGGGCGCGACCGTGATGATGTTCTCCCCCGCCTCGTCGACCGTGATCATGGCGAGCCCGGTCGGGACGCCGGGCACGGTGCGCACCCCGTCGTCGTCCACCCCGTCCGCGCGCAGCGCGGCCCGCAGGGCCCTGCCGAAATCGTCGTCCCCGACGCAGCCGACCATCCGCACGGACCCGCCGAGCCGCGCGGCGGCGACGGCCTGGTTCGCGCCCTTCCCGCCGGGCGCGAAAGCCGCCGCCCCGCCGAGCACGGTCGCGCCCGGCGCCGGCAGGCGCGGCACGGTGACGGAGATGTCCATGTTGAGGCTGCCCAGTACGGTCAGCCGCGCTCGCGCTCTCGAAGCCACACGCGAAAGGTACTCCTCCCCCCGGCCCCCGCCAGCACCGCCGTCGGGGGGAGAAGCATCAGCCGATCAGGGCGAACCGCGCTCCGAATGCTTTTCTGAGCATCTGCTCGTTGGCGGCCCGAAGCTGCGGGGTCGAGCACCGCCATCTCATGCTGAGGCCAGACTCCGGCTTCAGGATGATTTCCCAGTATTTGAATATCAGTCCCTTGCGCTTCATGGTCGCGCTAACCACGCTCGAATTCGGCCAGACGTGAGCCCAGTCACCGAACTCGCCGACGACGTCAGCGGCGGTGATCGTCTCCGGCTTGCGCTTCCTGTAGATGAGCTCCGCAAGCGCCTCGTTGACACGCTCCACCCGTCGCTCAGCACTCCCGCCGTTGAGCTCGGCTGCCAGGTCACCGCCGTACTTCGCCCCTCCGAGGAAGCCGGCGGCCACCGCTGTCACCGCGTTGCGCAAGCGGTCGCTCACCGGCGGATAAAGCAGCACAACAGCGTCGGTGAACACGACCGCGGCCGGCCGGTACGCACGTACGGTTGTCGCGCCCATCTGCGTCTGGTGGAGGTACGCCGCGGAGGCCCCGCAGAACGGGTATGCGGAGTTCACCGTCACCCTTTGAATCGGTTGATGATGGCCGTGGCAATCTTGACGATAATCAGAATATTCAGCACTACCAGGCATATTATCGCGAGCACGATTTTCCTTTCCTTTCCCTTCCTTTCCTTTCCTTTCTGCACCGGCCGCCGCAGCGCGTTCGCGCTTACGGGCTAGCCGATGGCTGCCAGCCGCCAGCCCCTGCCGTTCCAGAAGCCAGAGAAGCCGTAGGCGGGCAGCTGGGCCGGGCCTGCCGAGCCGACCGCCACGCAGTCCGCGGCCGACAGGCAGGAATCGCTTTCGGCGATGGTGACGTTCTTGCCGCCGCCCGCGCTGGGGGTGGGCATCTTCACATACGTCCAGGCACGGCCGTTCCAGGAATCGGAGAACGCGCTGTTGCCCGGTGTCGGTGTGTCAGCGCTGCCGACGGCAAGGCAGCTGGCGGCAGAGACGCACGACACGTCGAATAGCGACGGATCGGTACCCGCGCCGGGGGGCACGGCCGCCCGCCACTTGCCCGCGGACCAGATCTCGGCGAGCGGGCCGGAGGACCTGTTATTCGGCAGGTAGCGGCCGCCGGTCGCCACACAGTATTTCGACCGCACGCAGGACACGCCGTACAGCCACAGGTACTCGCCGCCCGGCGGCGCGGGCAGCTTGGCCAGCGACCACCTGGTGCCGTTCCAGGTCTCGGCGACCGCCGTGCCGGCTGGATAGCCACCGGGCGAGCTGTACATGGAGTAGCTGCCGACCGCGACGCAGCTGGCGGCCGACATGCACGACACACTGTTCAGGGCTGAGTAGTAGCTGCTGCTGGCCGGCAGCCCCGGCGGCTTGTAGGCCGTCCACTTGCCGCCGGTCAGCACCGCGGCGTAGCCGATGGCCGTGTTGCCGGCGGAGTACGCGCCGGTCGCCACGCACGTCCGTGCCGTCGGGCACGATATTCCGAGCAGCTCGGCGCCGTGGCTGCCGGGCGGCGCGGGCGGCCGGGCCGCCGACCAGGACGTCCCGTTCCACGATTCCGCCAGCGGCGCAACGGTTCCGCTGCTCGCGGCCGGCGTCACGCCGGTCACGCCGACCGCGACGCACCTGTCGGCCGCCGCGCACGACACCCCGGTCAAGAAGCCGATCGTGGCGCCCGCGGGCAACCTCAGGTCGGCGGCGGCCCACCGCGCGCCGTTCCACCGCTCCGCCAGCGGCCTGTTGGTGGTCACGTCCGCACCAACGGCCACGCAGTTTCTCGCCGAGGTACACGCCACCGACATCGACCAGTGCTCTGGCTTCGCGGCGGCCTTGACGAGCGGCGGCGACGCGACACGGGTACTGGCGGCGGCCGACGACGCGGCGGGCGCGCCAAGCACGGCCGCCAGCGCCACCAGCCCAGGGACGGCAAATCTTCGCATCCAGGTCTCCTTGCGAAGTCGTTCCGGCTCTCAGCGGAGAGACCGGTTCTCCCGGTATCGACAAGGATCGCGGCCGCCGCTGTGCTGGCGCTGTGCTGCCACAGTGCCCGCAGGTCAGGGCGTTCGCCTGCGTGTATACCGAGAATTACCTACTATCCGAGCATGGGTGGGGAGCAACGGCCGGCTGACGGCCTGACAGTCGCGCTGCTCGGCCCGGTGAGAATCGGACTGGCGGGCGAGGAGATGGTGCCTGTCAGACAGCAGCTGCTGCGGGTGCTTACCGGAATGCTGGGCCTGGCGGTGGGGCAGGCAGTGAGTGTGCGGGCCCTGGTCGACGGGTTGTGGGGAGAGAACCTGACCCCCGAACGGGAGAAAAACCTGCAATCCCGGGTCTCGGCCCTGCGGCGGCTGCTCGACGAGGTTGAACCTGGGCGAGGGAGCTCACGAATCGTCCGGTCTAGTGACGGCTACCTGCTGCGACTCGATCCGGGCGGCTTGGACGTCCGGGAGTTCACGGCGCTGGCCGAACGTGCGCGAAAGAGGTCGCGGGACGGAGACATGGCCGGGGCGGCCGGGCTGTACCGGGAAGCGCTGGCGCTGTGGCGGGGGCCGGCGCTGGAGGATGCGGCACTATGGTGTCCCCGGCTGACGGGCGCGGCAGCGCGGCTGGAGGAGACGCGGGCAGCGGTCGTCGAGGAGCGGATCGAGTGTGAGCTGACGCTCGGCAGGCACGGCGAAGCGGTCGCGGAACTCGCGTCGCTGGTCGAGGCGTTCCCGCTGCGTGAGCGGCTGGCCGGACAGCTCATGGTGGCACTGTGGCGATGCGGCCGCCGGGGTGACGCGCTGACCGCGTATGACCGGACTCGCCGCATGCTCGCCACGGAACTCGGTCTTGACCCCGGGCCGGAACTGCGGCGACTGCACGCACGATTGCTGAACGACGATCCGTCGCTCGCGGCCCCCGCCGCGGAGATGGAAACGGTCTCGGTAGCGGGCCCGGAACCGGGCCACCTGCCCGCCCCTGTGGCGAGCTTCGTCGGGCGACAGGCGGAGCTCGCCGAGCTGAGCAAGCTGGTCGGCAGGCACCGGCTGGTCACGATCACCGGGTCCGGCGGCGCGGGCAAGACCCGGCTGGCGATCGAGCTGACGGCCCCGCTGGCCGACGACTACCGGGACGGGGCCTGGTTCGCGGACCTGGCCGAGGTGACCACCGCGGACGGGGTGCCCGGCGCGATCGCCGCCACGCTGGGCATGCAACTCGCCCCTGGCGAGCCCGTCAGTCAGCAGGTGCTCGGCCGACTCGCCGGAATGCGGGCTATGCTGGTGGTCGATAACTGCGAGCACCTGGTCGACGCCGCGGCGGAGACAATCGAGCTCATCCTGGAAAACAGCCCCGGCGTCCGGGTGATCGCCACCAGCAGGCAGCCGCTGGCCGTGCCAGGCGAGATCGTCTGGGATACTCCGCCGATCACGTTTCCCCACGCCGACCACCATTACTCCGCTGACGAGCTCGCCTCGTTCGACGCGGTGAAGCTGTTCACCGAGCGGGTTCCCGGCCTGCGGGACGGCGTGAACGGCGCCGAACTGCGGGCCATCGCCGAGATCACCGCGACGCTCGAAGGGCTGCCACTCGCGATCGAGCTGGCGGCGGCCCGCGCCGCCCGCCTGGGCCTAGAGCAGCTGGCAAGCATGCTGAAAGCCCAGGTCGGGCTGTCGCTGCTGCGGTCGCGGACCGGACACCGCCGCCAGCAGACGCTGGACGCCACGATCGGGTGGAGCTACGACCTGCTCACGCCCGGGTTGCGGTCCGCGCTGCGCAAGCTGTCGGTGTTCGCCGGCGGGTTCACCCTCGAAGCGGCCGCCGCGGTGACCGGTGCCGAAGACGTCGTAATGACGGTGGACGCGCTTGCCGAGCGGTCCTTGATCACGCTCGACCGTTACCCCGCAGAAAGCGCGGGACTGCCGCCGCGGTACCGGATGCTGGAGACCATCCGGCAATACTGCGCGGCCCGGATTGCCGCCGAAGACGGCCCTGATGGCGCCGCTGTCCTCCGGGACAACCACAGCCGGTACTTCGCGGACCTCGCCAGGCGGGCGTATGGCCCGCTTACCGGCCGGGAGCAGGGCCGATGGCTGACGGCGCTGGAGGCGGAGAACGCCAACCTGGCCGCGGCGCTGAACCACCTACTCGGCCAGCCCGGCCGCGCGACCGACGCGCTGCGGATGACCGCCTCCCTGGAACGCTTCTGGCACAACCGCGGCCACCTCGGCGAATGCGTGGAGTTTCTGCGACGCGGGCTCGACGCGGCCGGGCCTGACGTCAGTCCCGAGCTTCGCTGCGCCGCACTCAGCCTGGCCGGACAGGCCGACCTGTTCTACGACATCGAATCGTCCCGCGTGTACTTCACCGAGGCGCTCAGCATCGCCCGCGACACCGGCGACGACAGGAGCGTCGCGACCGCCCTCTGGGGGCTTTCTTATGTCCATGGCTACACTCACGACGCCGGGAAGCATGCCGCCTGTGCCAGCGAGGCCCTCGAGATCGCGCGCTCCCTGGAAGATGCGGTCCTGCTCGGGGAGTGCCTGCTCGCCGCCGCCGACTGCCCCATAGATCCCGACTGGTCGCTAACGAGGGCCGTGTATACGGAACTCCTGGAGGTGACCAACCGTTCCGGGGACCGCATATATGCCGCGCTAGCGCATAACAACTTCGCCGACCGGGCGCTGCGAAGGGACGATCTAGAGACCGCGCGGCATCATCTCGAACAGGCTCAGGGGATCTTCCGCGAGATCGGCAAGTCCGAGGCCGTCCTGGAAAGCAATCTGGGCTGGGTCCGCTTCGGTTACGACGACCTCGCGGGAGCGCGGGCCACCTTCGCCAAAGCGGTGCAAATGGCCGAACTGCACCGTAGCCGCCGGGACTGCAGCTACGCGATTCTCGGTCTCGGGTGCGTGGCCGCGGCGCGGCGAGACTGGGAACGAGCCGCAAGGCTGTTCGGCTTCGCGGACGCCGAGGCAGCCGGCTGCGGGTACATTTGGCTCCCGCCCGAGAAGCTCTACCGGGACCGGTGGACCGGAGAGGCCGAACGCGCGCTCGGCCCGCAGCGATACGCCAGCCTCCATGGATCCGTGCGGGCCATGGACCGGGACAGCCTGGTCGACTTCGCCCTAGAGCGGAGCACGCCGCGGGCGACGGGGCGCGACTTCGCTTAGGTTGACGTCTGGGGTTGTGTACCGGCTGGGCCCAGGCCGCGGGCCGCGGTGGCCGCGGGCCGGTGCCGGGACCTCGAGCCGCCCGGGCGCCAGCGCGACAGCGCCGCGGCCGGCTCCCGTCTGCCCCCTGACGGGTCACGCCGCCCGGCGCGGGCAGGGGTTATTCTCAGCTGGCAATAGCCCTGCGTGACTTAGGACCCGAACCCTCCGCACAAAACGGGCAAACCGGCGTCCCGGAGGGAGGTTTGGGGTCCTATGTGTCCCGAAGTGTCCGAATGGTGAGACAACGTCCCGAAGGCGGGCCCGGCCGACGACGGCACCGCGGTCCCGCCCAGCACACCGTTCACCCCTCCGTCGCGCAGGCCCAGCCCTTTCAATTCCTGTAGGAGATGAACTTCGCTTAGCTGACGCACCCACATTTCGGGACATATCAGGCGCGAAATGGTTCAAGCCGCGAAGTTCGCCAGTACTACGAAGTTGACTGTGTCGCGTACACGCCGTGTCGCGGATGAGCCAGAACCCGCTACCGTACGTATCCCATGTTAGGACGATATGTGACACATCGGTCACGTGGCGTGGCATGGAGGAGCTGGGCATGGAGTATGCGGAGCAGGATCGGGCTGCGGCGGATGCCACCGGGGCGTTCCCGGTGGTCGGACGGCACGGCACGAGTGGCGTCCGGTACGCCGACAGCGGCTCGTTGCCCGACGAGGGCCTGCCAGACGACGGCGCCCGGCTCGCGGGCGGCGCCCGGCCCGCGAGCGACAGCGGCCGCAGAGAAGGCAGACCGCTTATGGAGATCAGCCACGTTATGAGTGGCGGCTATCCGCGGGCGGACACCACGGACAGCGGCTTTCCGGAGTGGGGTACCGCGGATCATGGCCTCGCGAGGGACGGCGCCCCGCCGCGGGCCGGTACCGCGGATGGCGGCGTTCGGGGGCCGGACGAGTCTCCCGGGCCGTTTCCGCGAGCGGAGCGGTATCCGGATACAGATACTGGCAGCTACCCGGCTGGCGACTGGTACGCCGGGTACGAGCGCTACGCCGGCGAGCGGCACAAGCGGGCCGGGCAGCCTGACGAAGACTCCTTCAAGCGGGTGTACGCGCGGCCGGCCGATCCCCGGGAGCCTCGGCCGCCGGCCGCCGGGTACCCGATGGCGGACGACCCCGGACAGGCTTCGCTGGCGGGACGGCTCACCCGGCTGCGGCCGGACCGGTGGATCATCGCCGGCGGCAGCCTCGCGGCCGCGGTCGCCGTGGTCGTCGCGTTCGTGATGGCCGGCGGCTCAGCCGCGACGTCCGGCACCCGGACGGGGCAGACCGGGACCATGCACGCTGCCCAGCCCGCCTGCGTCTCTCCCGCGCCGGGTCGCTGAGATCATCATGCCGAACGGAAGGTGGCGCCTGTCCCCCGTGCCGCGTGCCACGCGACGGCGGTGGCCGCGAGGGCGGCTATCGCCGCGGTCAGCATCGCGAGCCGGTCACCGGTGACGCCGTCCACGCCGCCGCTCATTGACTCGGCGACGGCGGGCAGCAGCGCGGCCCCGATCGCGGCGCCGATCTGGCGGCTGGTGTTGATCACGCCGCCGACCAGGCCCTGGTCAGCGTCGGCCATGCCGCGGCTGGCGATCACCAGCGAGCCGAACGCCGTCCCCGCGGTGCCGAAGCCGACCAGGATCACGACCGTGAGCAGCGGGCTGTAGCCGCCGGCCGGCAGCCTGGTGAGGGCGACGAAGCCGAGCGCCGCGGCCGCGCCGGTCAGCACGAGCATGCGGCGCACGCCGACCCTGCCCGCGAGCCGCGGGCCGAGCAGGCCGGTGGTGAAGCCCGCGACGCCCTGCGGCGCGATGACCATGCCGGTGGCCAGCGGCGACAAGTGCAGCCCCTGCTGCAAGTACAGCGAGAGGACGAGCATCTCCCCGCCGTTCCAGAGGCCGAGCAGGAACGCGAGCATCGCGCCGTTGCGCAGCCCGGGGCGGAGCAACAGCCGCGGCCGGACCAGCGGCTCGGGGTGCCGGGCCTCGGCAGCGGTGAAGCAGCCGGCGGCCACGAGCGCCGCCGCGAAGGCGCCGAGCACCGGCAGCGAGGTCCAGCCGAGCACGTCGCCCTGCGACACGGCGAACACCGCCAGCGCCACCGTGCCCGTGATCAGCACCGCCCCGCGCACGTCGAGGTGACGCCTGCCCGGTGCGGCGGCGCCGGCACCGCTGCGCCCGCCGCCGACGAGCCGCGGCGCGAGCAGCGCGGTCACCAGGCCGACCGGCACGTTCACCAGGAACACCGAACGCCAGCTCGTCCACTCGATGAGCACCCCGCCGAGTACCTGGCCGGAGACGAAGCCCACCGCGGAGATCGAACCGTACAGGCCGATCGCCCGGGTGCGCTGCGGGCCTTCGGGGAAGCTGGTCGTGATCAGGGACAGCGCCGCGGGCGCGACGACCGCGGCGCCGGCGCCCTGGACCACGCGGGACGCGATCAGCAGCACCGGGTCTCTGGCCAGGCCGCCCGCCAGTGAGGCGAGCGAGAAGACGACGAGCCCCGCGATGAACATCCGGCGGCGCCCCAGCAGGTCGGCGGCGCGGCCGCCGAGGATCAGCAGGCCGCTGAACGCGATCGCGTACCCGGTGACCACCCACTGGGCGACGGAGGTGGGCACGGCGAGCTCGCGCTCGATCGACGGCAGCGCGACGTTCACGATGCTGAAGTCGAGAACGACCATAAAGCCCGCGATGAGAATGAGCGCCAGCCGAAGACCGGGGCGCGCCCCCTGGTGAGTATCGCTGTCATTGCGGGTAGTGAGAGAGGATGGCTGGGTAACGGACGCGCCTTCGGAGGGCATGACACCAATCAGGGGCATAACAGATGGTTTGCGGGATCCGCCTGTGTGCAACCTGACGATCAACGACGATATGCCCCTTACGCATAGTTCCGCTCGTCACACTCGGCCTCGCTCCATGTCCCAGCGCCGGGCCCGGCCGCCGGAATGGACGAACGGAAAAACACGATATATCTTGATATCCAAGGAGGTAGTCATGACCGAGTTCGAACGCCGGATCTGGCGTCAGCTCCATTCACTGTTCGGCGAGTTCAGCAAGTGGTGGGGTGGCGTGCGCGACACCGACGCCGCCAAGAAGGCCGCGACCAAGGTGCACGACCTGCGGGAAAGCGAAGCCGGCAAGCGGGCCGCGACCACGATCAGCGACCTGCGCGACACGGACGCCGCCAAGAAGGCCGCGAGCGCGCTCGCGGACCTGCGGCAGCGTGAGGCGGTTAAGAAGGCGGAGGAGTCCGCGCGGCGCGCCTTTCAGGACCTGCGCAGCCGCGGCGCCGACGTGCCCTGACCGAATATTCGGTTGCGTCTGAGCGGCCCCGGATGGGACAGTACGTGCGCAACAGGTAGGTGCCGACCGTAGGCCGGCCGAGCGGAAAGGAGGGTCTGATGTCGATGCCCGTCGCGGGCTTCATTCAGCCTGTCCTGACCGCAGCCCACCTGAGGAGCACTACCAGTGCCCAGTGCAGATTCGCACGACCCCGCATACGGCAGGGTCCGCCGCGCCGCCGGTAAGCGGCAGCGGAAGTATTTCGACGACGAAGAGACCTTCGCCAAGCGCGACCGGCACCTGCCCAGGCTGGCCGCCGAGGGCGCGGACGACGCTACCCGCGGCCTGCCGGCAGGCGACCGCTGGTCGACGTGGGACCAGTCCACGCCCACCGAGCGCGGCCCGCGGCCGCACCCGCGGTGGCTGGTCACCGAGCTCGCCGCGGTCGACACCGAGCTCGGCGTGCTGAAGACCGGCAAGGAAGCCGATGTCTACCTGATCAGGCGCGGCATTCCCGGCACGAGCCGGGAATGCCTGCTCGCCGCGAAGCGGTACCGCGACGCGGAGCACCGGCTGTTCCACCGGGACGCCGGCTATCTCGAAGGCCGGCGTACCCGGGACAGCCGGGTGAGCCGGGCGGCCGCCAACCGGACGGCGTTCGGCAAGCAGGCGATCGCGGGCCAGTGGGCGAACGCCGAATTCAACGCCTTGTGCCAGCTCTACAACGCGACCGTCCCGGTGCCTTACCCGGTGCAGATCATGGGCACGGAAGTGCTGCTGGAGTTCATCGGCGAACCGGACGGCACCGCCGCGCCCCGGCTGGCCGAGACCAGGCCCGGCGGCACGGAGCTGGCCAGCCTGTGGGAACAGCTCGTCGAGGCGCTCGTCACCCTCGCGCAGGCCGGGCTCGCCCACGGTGACCTGTCTGCCTACAACCTGCTCGTGCACCGCGGGCGGCTGGTCATGATCGACCTGCCGCAGGTGGTGGACATCATCGCGCATCCGAACGGGCGCGGCTTCCTCACCAGGGACGCCCAGAACGTCGCGACGTGGTTCGCCGCCCGCGGGCTGCCCGGCACGGACCCGGAACGGCTGGCGCGCCTCCTCACCGAGGAGGCGCGCCTGGCCTGAGGTGCTCACCCTGGGGCTGTGGCCCACAACCCCGCTCTATCTGGGGCGGTGGGCCACAGCCCCAGTCGCTGGCGGCGGACGACTACGGCTCGGTCGCGGCGGGCGGCGCCGCTAGGCGGGCTTGCTTGATCGTGAGCTTGCCGTTCTTCATCGTGCCCAGCCGCTGGGCGCGGCGGGCCACGGTGCTGTCGTGCGTGACGATGACCATCGTCAGGCCGTTGTCCCGCCACAGCTTCTCGAGCAGCCCGATGATCTCATCGCGCGTGTCCTCGTCCAGGTTGCCGGTCGGCTCGTCCGCCAGCAGCACCTTCGGCTCCTTCACCAGCGCGCGGGCGATCGCCACGCGCTGCTGCTGGCCGCCGGACAGCTCACCGGGCAGGTGCCGGAGCCGGTCGCCGAGCCCGAGCGAGTTCAGCGCCTCGGCGGCGCGGGCGCGCCGGGAGGCGTTGCTGACCCCGAGGGGGACCAGCGCCGTCTCCACGTTCTCCTGCGCCGACAGCGTCGGGATCAGGTTGAACGTCTGGAAGATGAAGCCGACCGAGGTGGCCCGGAACTTCGTCATCTCGGTCTCCCGCAGCTTCGCCAGGTCGCGCCCCTCGAAGTCGATGGCGCCCGAGGTGGGCCGGTCCAGGCCGCCGAGCAGCTGCAGCAGCGTGGACTTGCCGTGCCCGGTCGGCCCCTGGATGGCCAGCCACTCGCCGTCCGTGACCTCTAGGTCGACGCCGCGCAGCGCGTGCACCGTCTGGCGGCCCTTGAGGTAGTCCTTGGTGACGTTCGTGAGCTTGTACATGGATCGTCGATCTCCCTGAATCCGGCCCTCAGGCAACCTTGGACAGTGCTTCCGCCGGGCGCAGCCGTGCCGCCCGCCAGCCGCCGAACGATCCGGCGATCAGCCCGCCGAGTAGCGCGAGGACCACCGCGGCGACCACCGCGGCGACCGTGACCTGCGCGGTCAGGTGCACCGCGACCGTGTCCGCGGCCCGCGCCGCGCTGGCGAACCCGCCGCGGAACGGGCTGGTCCCGCCGCCGGTGCCGCCGGTCCCGCCGAAGCCGCCGGTGCCGCCGGCGCCGAAGAACCGGGAGCCGCCCGGCGTGGCCGACCCGGTGTTCGAGCCGACCGTCGCGGTCAGCGACCCCGAGTAGTGGTCCACGAGCGCGGCGCCGGCGAAGCCGAGCCCGACGCCGAGCAGGCCGCCGACGATGCCGATCACGATCGACTCGCCCATCACCTGGCCGGTGATCCGGCCGCTCTTCCAGCCGAGCGCCTTCAGCGTGCCGAACTCACGGACCCGCCGCGACACCGCCGACAGGGTGAGCAGGCTGGCCAGCACGAACGCCGCGATCAGCACGGCGATCGCGAGCCACTTGCCGAGGTTGTTGGCCAGCGTGGCGGCGCTCGAGATGGACCCGGTGACCTCGCTGGCGAGCGTGTTCTGGTCGGTGACCGTCGAACCTGGCACCGACTTGGAGATCGCGCTGGCGACCGAGTTGATGTTCTGGCCGCTGGTCGCCGCCACGTAGATGGTGTTGACGTCGTTCTTCATGTTGGCCAGCGTCTGCGCGACGCCGAGCGGGACGTACACGTCCGCCGGGTTGGCGCCGGCGCTCGCTGACGATCCCGACGACCTTGAAGTTGGTGGCCGTCGCCTTCGAGTTGCCGACGGCGATCGTGTCGCCGACCTTCAGCTTGTTCTGCGTCGCGTAGCTGGAGTCGACGAGCGCGACGTCGGACGACGCGTCGGCGGCCGTGAAGGTGCGCCCGGAGCTGATCTTGCCGGTGCTCAGCGGCCCGAGGTAGCCGTTGGCGATGTCGACGCCGTTGACGACGAAGCTGTTGATGTTGAAGTTGGCGCCGAAGCTGCCCGGGTTGCCGCCCCCGCCTGTGCTGCCACCGCCGCCGCCGCCGAAGCCGCCGCCGGTGCCGCCGCCGCTGAAGTTGACCGCCGGGACGGTGCCGGTGACCGTCCGGTCAGTCAGCGTCAGCCCGCCGGCCGCGGCCGCCACGTCCTGCAGCTTGGCCACGGTGGTCACGTCAGACGAGCTGATGGACGCCAGCGTGCCCTCGCCGGACAGCGTGTTGTTGTCGATCTTGCTGCCGGCCTTCGGCCGGGTACTCGTCCCGATCGACTGCCGGAAGCCGAAGCCGAACCCGCCGGTGCCGCTGCTCGCGGCCGGCGCCTTGGTCACGGTGATATCCGTGCCCACACCGTAGAGCGAATGCAGCACCGACGCCTGGGCGTTCTTGACCCCGGCGGACGCCGCGGTCACGGTGATCACCAGCCCGATCCCCAGGGCGAGGCCGATCGCTATGAAGATGGCCTGCCGCATACGGCGCCGCAGCTCACGCCAGAGGTACGTGAAGTACATCAGACTCCTCAATGGACTCAGTTAGCCTTCGCCCGGGGGGGTTGAAGGGGGGTCGTCCCCCTTAGGGCGAAGTTTGGTGGCGCGGATCCGCCGTACCCGGGGGATGCCACAATGCCCCGGCCGCGGCATCCGCGCCAGCCCATATGTTTCTGGTCGTATCTGAGGAATGCCTGAAGGAGAACTGCGAAACCGCAGGAAGTCCCGGCCAGACCGGAATAACCTGACCAGCCACTTACAGAATTGAAAGAGCTGGGTCTTCCGGGGCAGATGATCGCTCACGGCCGCGGGCGGCCGGCTCGTCTGGCGCGCGGGACACGGGGAGACACGCTTACAGCCAGGCAATGGATACCCGGCCGGGGTATCTGATCATGGCGAGTTCATGATCACGAAAATATCTACGCATTATAGGATAAAAGGTCTTCGGCGGGATAAAAGTTTCCGTGATTATGACGGTACGGCTAAGGCTATCTTCGTGTTAAATCCGGAAATTTCCTGATCTGATACCCTTAACTCCCGCTGTCACTGGCCGAGCCAGCGCGGGGCTCCGGACCGTACAGGGATGGAAAGGCCGGGGTCTCGCCGGCGACGGCGGCTGGCGGCCGAAGGTGCGGCCGGTCTGGCCGCCGGGCCGCCGTGCACTGGCGCACGGCGAGCGTGATCAAGCAGGCAAAGACCCCGGATCTTCAATTCCTGTAACTCCGCTGGCTCGCGGGAGGGACCCCCGCACCCCTCGGTAAGCTTTCGCGTAGCGCCTTGATTCCGTCGCGCAGCGAGCCCATCGTGGCGATCACGGCGGACGGCTCGTAGCCGCAGTGCGCCATGCAGTTCGCGCACCGAGGGTCCTTGCCGCGGCCGTACTTCTCCCACTCGGTCGTCTCGATGAGCTCCTTGTACGACTCCGTGTACCCGTCAGACATCAGGTAGCACGGCTTCTGCCAGCCCAGCAGCGAGTACGACGGAATGCCCCACGGGGTGCACTCGAAGTCCCGCTTGCCCTCCAGGAAGTCCAGGAACAGCGGCGAGTGCATCAGGCGCCACTTCTTGCGCCGCCCGTCCGAGAACGCCTTGCGGAACAGCTCGCGGGTCTCCTCCACGCCCAGGAAATGGTCCTGGTCGGGCGCCTTCTCGTAGGCGTAGGCCGGCGAGATCTGCATGTCGTCGACTTCAAGCTCGTCGTTCAGGAAGTTGAGCACGTCGATGACCGTCTGCGGCGTGTCGGTGTTGAAGAACGTGGTGTTCGTGTTGACCTTGAAGCCGCGCTCCTTGGCCAGCTTGATGGCGGCAACGGCCTGGTCGAACACGCCCTCCTTGGAGACCGCCTCGTCGTGCCGCTCACGCAGCCCGTCGATGTGCACCACCCAGCGGAAATACGGCGACGGCGTGAACTTGTCGATGTGCTTCGGCAGCAGCACGGCGTTCGTGCACAGGAACACGAACTTCTTCCGCTTGACCAGTTCGGCGACGATGACTTCGATCTGGGGGTGCATCAGCGGCTCACCGCCGGCGATGGACACCATCGGCGCGCCGCACTCCTCGACCGCCGCGACCGCCTGCTCCACCGGCATCCGCTGCTTCAGCACCGACGCCGGGTGCTGGATCTTCCCGCAGCCGGCGCACTTGAGGTTGCAGGCGAACAGCGGCTCCAGCTCCACGATCAGCGGGAACTTCTTGTTTCCGCGCAGCTTCTGCTTCATCAGGTGCGTCCCGATGCGCAGGCTGACGGACATGGGCATAGACATTAACGCCGTACCTCCCTAGGCAGGCCGAACTGTACTGATTCGGTTGTGGTGACCCGCTCGGTCACCGTCACTGTGCCGAGCCCGGACAGCGCGGTGATGATCTCGCTGACCACCGCCGGCGGCGCCGACGCCCCCGCGGTCAGCCCGACCACGGAGACACCGGACAGCCAGGACAGCTCGATGTCGCTGGCGCCGTCGATCAGGTGCGCCGGCGTGCCCGCCCGCTGCGACCGTTCCACAAGACGCACCGAGTTCGAGGAGTTCTTCGAGCCCGCCACCAGCACCAGGTCCGCGTCCGCGGCGACGGCGCGCACCGCCGCCTGCCGGTTGGTGGTGGCGTAGCAGATGTCGTCGCTGCCCGGGGCCCGCATCCCCGGGAACCGTTCCCGCAGCGCTCCGGCCACGTCGGCGGCCTCGTCGACGGCCAGCGTGGTCTGCATCAGGTAGGCGACCTTCGCCGGATCCCGCGGCGACAGCGCCGCGACATCGGCGGCCGTCTGCACGAGCACGGTGGCCTCAGGCGCCTCCCCGAGGGTGCCTTCCACTTCCTCATGGCCGGCGTGGCCGATCAGCGCGACCGTGTACCCTTCGCGGGCGAACCGCCGTGCCTCGGCGTGCACCTTGGAGACCAGCGGGCACGTCGCGTCGATCACCGAGAGCCCGCGGCTGGCGGCCGCCTCTCGCACCGCGGGCGAGACACCGTGCGCGGAGAACACGACCGTCGCGCCGTCCGGCACCTCGTCGAGCTCGTCCACGAACACCGCACCGCGCTGCTCCAGGTCGGACACCACCCGGGTGTTGTGCACGATCTGCTTGCGCACGTACACCGGGGCGCCGCGCAGATCCAGCGCCCGCTCAACGATCTCGATCGCCCGCTCCACCCCGGCGCAGAACGACCGCGGCCCGGCCAGCAGCACCGTCCGCTCGGCGCAGGCCGCCGCCCACAGCTCCGCCACCGGCGCGGCCCGCCGCAGCGACCGCAGCGCGGCGATGCCGCCGGTCACCATGCCCGGACCGAATCCGCTGTCGGAGACCGCCCGGATGACAGCCACCGGCCGCCCGTCCGCGGCACCGGCCAGCGCGGCCGACTCCATGTCGGCGGCGAGGTAGCCCTGGGCCGCGAGCTCGGCTCGCTCCGCCGACTTGACGATCTTCGGCACGGTGGCGATCCTGCCCGCCCGCGCGGGCAGCCCCGCCCGGCGCAGCTCCGCCGCCAGCAGGTCGGCACCCGGCAGCGACACGGCGGTGGTGCCGTCGGATACTTCCGCCGCGACGACCAGGTCGCCCGGCTTGAGGTCAGCGGCGATGCCCGCCGCCGTGCCCATCACAACCATCGCGCCGAACGGACCGGGCTGGCTCTCCTTGACCGCCCGCGCCGCCTTGGCGGCGCCCATGCCGGTGCGCAGCACCTGACTGGCCGGCGCCCGCAGGCCGCGGCGCACCGCGTTAGCCTCGAAGCGCAGCGGCGCCAGTACCAGCAGGCCGCCGCTCGTCGCGCCCGGCGCGGGACCGGGCGCTGCCTCGGCGGTCCGGGCCTGCGGGATCGTCTCAGTCATGACTTGAACCCCTTACGTATCGGCCGAGAGCTGAAACGGGGAACGCCAGCCGGTAGAGGTGGTAGTTCAGGTAGAAGTCGCGCGGGAAACCGGTCCCGGTGAACTGCGGCTCGTCCCAGGTGCCGTCCGGGCGCTGGGTCCGCCCCAGCCAGCGGATGCCGCGGTCGACGGCCGCGCTGTCGCCCTCGCCGGCGGCGAGCAGCGCCAGCAGCGCCCACGCGGTCTGCGACGCCGTGGAGGCGCCCCGGCCGGACCAGGCCACCGGGTCGTCGTAGGAGCGCATGTCCTCGCCCCAGCCGCCGTCGGCGTTCTGCCGGGCCTCGAGCCAGGCCACCGCGCGGCGGATCGCCGGCTTGCCCGGCTTGACCCCGGCGGCGATCAGCGCCGGCACGACCGCGCCGGTGCCGTAGATGTAGTTCGCCCCCCAGCGGCCGAACCAGGAGCCGTCCGGCTCCTGGTTCTTGAGGAGCCAGACCACGCCGCGGCGGCAGGCGGTCTCACCGGCCAGGCCCTCGGCGGCGAACGCCTCGACGATGTGCGCGGTGACGTCGGCGCTCGGCGGGTCGATCACCGCGCCGAAGTCGCAGAAGGGCAGCTTGTTGACCAGCTCGCGGGTGTTGTCCGCGTCGAACGCGCCCCAGCCGCCGTCCTTGCACTGCATGCCCTCGAGCCAGCGCAGGCCCCGGTTGATGGCCTCTTCGACTTTATTCGGGGGGGTTTGGGGGGGCCGCCCCCCCGGCGCGGCAGAGTTGTCGGACTTGGTTCGCCGCAGCGCGAGGATCACCTCGGCGGTGTCGTCGGTGTCGGCGTAGTTGTCGTTGTCGAACTCGAACGCCCAGCCGCCGGGCGCGGTGTGCGGGCGGCGCACCTGCCAGTCGCCCCGCTGCCAGATCTCCTCGGCCAGCACCCAGTCCGCCGACTTCACCAGGGCCGGGTGGTCCGGGGGCAGGCCGGCGTCGGCCAGCGCGATCATGCTCAGCACCGTGTCCCAGACGGGAGACTGGCAGGCTTCCAGGCGGCGGGTGCCGTCTTCCCTGATCGTGAACCGCTCGATGCCCTCGATGCCCTTCTTCATGACCGGGTGATCGAGGCCGAAGCCGAGCAGGTGCAGGCCCATGAGCGAGTACACCCATGGCGGCTGGATGCCGCCCCAGCAGCCGTCGGCCTCCTGGCGGGCGATGATCCAGTCGGCGCAGCGCCGCAGCGCGGCCCGGCGCGCCCGGCCCGGGATCCGGTGCTCGACCTTGTGCAGCGCCTTGTCCAGGGCGTCGAAGAACAGCGACCAGGGATCGTGTGCGCCGGCCTTCCGCGGCAGGCCGGGGACCTTGGCATGCAGCTCGTCGATCCCGAACGGCAGCGGCCTGGCGGGCTTGAAGGAGGCGACGACGGCGAGGGCGACGATCGTCTGCCGCGCCCAGCAGCCCCAGTCGTAGATGTTCAGCGGAAACCAGGACGGCAGGTAGATGATCTCCGGCGGGATCACCGGCAGCTCGTCCCAGGACCACAGGCCCGACAGCGCCAGCCAGATGCGGGTGAACACCCGGGTCGCCGTCACGCCGCCGTGGTCGGTGATCCAGTCCGCGGCCAGCTTCATGTGCGGCGCGTCCGGGGTATCCCCGGCCAGCCGCAGCGCCACGTAGGCCTCGACGGTGGTGGACAGGTCACCGGGACCGCCGTAGAAGTTGGCCCAGGTGCCGTCCTCGCGCTGCTGCTTGCGGATCCAGCCCGCCGACTCGGCCGCCAGGCCGGGCGTCAGAATGCCGAGGAAGTGGCGGAGCAGCAGGTCTTCTGCGTCCATGGTGACGTTGGTCTCCAGCTCGCCCTGCCACCACCCGCCCGGGTCCTGCAGCGCGAGCAGGTGGTCGCGGGCCCGCTCGAGCGTGGCGGCCGCGACTTCGCTCACCGTTTCCCGCGCCGGAGCGTCGTCCGTGACGGTCATCGGCTTACCACTGCCTCGCGGTGATGAACTCCGCGATCGCCATGAACTCGGCGCGGACGTCGGCGGGCACCCCGATGCCGTCCAGGCTCGCGGCCGCGGCGGCCAGCCGGTCGTCGGCCTCCCGCTCGGCCCACTGCCTGCCGCCCGCCGCGACCACCAGGTCCGCGGCGCGGATCAGGTCGTCCTCGGTGAGCTCGCCGTCGCTGGCCAGCAGCTGAGCCAGTTCGGCGGCCGCCGGGGTCCCGCTGGATAGGGCGGCCACCACCGGCAGCGACTTCTTCCGGGCGCGCAGGTCGGCGCGGACCGGCTTGCCGGTCACCTCCGGCGCGCCCCAGATGCCGAGCAGGTCGTCGGTCAGCTGGAACGCCAGGCCCACGTGCCCGCCGAACTCGGCCAGCCCCATCGCCATCTCGGGCGGCGCGCCGACGTGCACGGCGCCGATCGTGCACGCGCAGGCCATCAGCGCGGCCGTCTTGTCGCCGGCCATCTGCAGGCACTCCGGCAGCGTGACGTCGCCGCGCTTCTCGAACGCCAGGTCCTCGCCCTGCCCGGCGATCAGCCGCTGCACCGCGGTGGACAGGCAGCGCGCCGCCCACGGGCCGCCCGGCGCCATGTCCTCGAGCAGCAGGTCGTTGGCCAGCGCGAGCAGCGCGTCCCCGGCCAGGATCGCCGCGCCGACGCCGAAAACCGTCCACGCGGTCGGCCGGTGCCGCCGCTCGGTGTCGCCGTCCATGATGTCGTCGTGCAGCAGCGAGAAGTTATGCACCAGCTCCACCGCGACCGCGGGGGTGACCCCGCGCTCCGGCGCCGCGCCCGCGGCGCGGGCGGACAGCAGGGCCAGCGCGGGACGCAGCGCCTTGCCGCTGCCGACGCGGACCTGGTTGCCGTCGGCATCGGCGAGGCCGTAGTGGTAGGCGGCGACCCGGCGCACGCCTGGGCTCAGCCGGTTGATCGCGGCCTCCGTGGCGGGACCAACCAGGTCACGAGCCACGGCCACGCCTGCGGGCATCACGACCGTCACGAGCGCACCTCACCTTCTTGTTGGCTCAAAGCATCCTCGACAATTGTTGACGTATGCCCGTTTGTTCCCTCGCGGAGCGCGAGCACCGCGTTCAGGCCGCTGCGGACCGCGCCCTCCATCGTGTCCGGCCAGCCGGTGTCGGTCCACGAGCCGGCGAGCACCAGGCCAGGCAGGCCGGTCGCGGCCTTCGGGCGCAGCCGCGCCGTTCCCGGCACCTGGCGGAACGTCGCGCGCCGCTCCCTGGTGACGAAGAACTCCGTAACGTCCGCCGTCCGCGCGGCGGGCAGCAGTTCGGCCAGCGCCGGCACGAACCGCTCGCGCAGTTCCGCGGCCGGGACGTCCACGTATTCGTCGGCCGCCGACAGCGAGATCGCCAGGTACTGCCCGTCGTCACCGCGGGCGTGCATCCCGGAGATCCGCGTGCGATCGAACACCCACTGCACCGGCGAATCCACCCCGGCCGCGAACGGCACGTCCATGACCTTGCGGTCGTAGATCACGTGCACGTTCACGATCGGAGCCGCGCCGAGGCCGGCCCAGCCGTCGACCGTGCCGGCGGGCAGCGCGCCCGCGGGGATCAGCCTGGCGGCCGCCTCGTGCGGCACCGCGAGCACGACGGCGTCGACGAGGACGTCCTCGTCTTCGGCGGGACGGGCGAGCCGGACCAGGAACTCGTTCGTCCCCTTGGCCTCGATGCCGGCGACCTTCGTGTTCATCCGTACGCGCGCGCCCTGCCTGGCGAGCAGCCGCGCCGCGGCGGTGCCGTGCAGTTCGCCGAGCGACAGCGCGGGCACGCCGATGTCCGCGGCGTTCGCGTCACCGAGCAGGCCCGTCTGCACCACCACCGCGGCCAGGGCGAGCGACGCGTCGTCGCCGGGGATGTTCAGCGAGGACACCGAGAACAGGTCCCACAGGGCGCGGCGCGCCCGGTCGTCCTGCCCGTGCGCCGCGAGCCAGTCGCCCAGCCGGAGCTCGTCCGTCGCCGGGTCGGCCGGATCAACGCGGCGCATGGCCAGGGCCGCTTGAGCCAGCCGGGTCCGTTCGGCATAAGAAAGGAGCGGATACCCGAGCAGGGCCGGCAGCATATGCAGGGGGGCGGGGAGGCGGGACCTCTTCAGCCGGGTACGGCGGGCCGGCGTGATGACGGGTACGTCGAAGCGGGGCTGCAGCGGGGCGTGCGCCGCCATGCCGAGCCGGTCGAGCAGCCCGCGGTAGGCGGTGCAGCAGCGCAGGAACACGTGCTGGCCCGTGTCCACGACCAGGCCGTCCCTGGTGAACGACATCGTCGCGCCGCCCAGCCTGGGCTTGGCCTCGAGCAGCGTGACCTCGGCACCCGCCTGGCCGAGCGCGACCGCCGCGGTGATCCCGGCCAGCCCGCCGCCGACGACTACCGCCTTTCTCAGGGGGAGCGGGGGGTTGTCCCCCCGGAGCGGCAGAGCCTTCACGCGGCTGCTCCCTTTCTATAGCGGTAGCGGTCGACGCCGGCCAGCGCCTGGGCGGCGACCAGCGCCTTCTCCCCCGCTGGCAGCGACACGCGGCCCTCGAGCACGGCGGACGGCTGGCGGGCGATGCGCTCGAGGAGGCGGCGGTAGATGCCGGCCATCGCGCCGGTGCACGCGGCGCTGCGCCGGTCGATCGTGGCCAGCAGCCGCATCCCGGACGCGTACCACTCCCGGGCGCGGGCCGCCTCGAACTCCACGAGGCTGGCGAACCGCGCCTGCGTCGCCGCCGCGGGGAACGGCTCCGGCTGGCCGAACGGCGCGAACTCGATCCCGAACTTGGCCAGGTCCTCAGCGGGCAGGTACACCCGGCCGTTGCGATAGTCCTCGCGCACGTCCCGCAGGATGTTCGTGAGCTGCAGCGCGACGCCGAGGTCATCGGCCATCTTGTTCTGCTTCTCGGGCTGGGAGGCGCCGTAGATCCCCAGGCTGAGCCGACCGATGGAACCGGCCACGCAGCGGCAGTACCAGAGCAGGTCGTCGAACGTCTTGTAGCTGGCCTGGTTGACGTCGGCGAGACAGCCGTCGATCAGCTCGCCGAACGCGGCCAGCGGGATCGGGAACCTCGTGCCCGCGTGGGCCAGCGCGACGAGCACCGGATCGGTGTCATCCAGGCTGACGGCCGCGGTCCCCGGCGGCAGCACGCCCCCGGTCGCGGCGAGCAGCGCGAACACCTGCGTGCGCGCTTGTTCGAGCTGGACCGCCTTCTCGGCAGCGGGCAGGTCTCCGTCGCCGATGTCGTCGATCCGCCTGGCGAGCGCGTAAACGGCGGCCAGCGCGCGCCGCTTGGCCGACGGCAGCAGCCGGATCCCGTAGGCGAAGTTCCGCGCCTCGGACCAGGTGATCCGCTCACACTCGGTGTACGCCTCGGCCGCGTCCACGGCTCACCTCCCCCTCATGTAGCAGCTGATCATGTTCGTTAGCGTGGCCGCCTTCCCCGGCTTCGGCGTCTGGCGCAGAACGTCATAGCCCGCCTTGGATATCGCCGACAGCGCGGCGCGGCCCCCGGCCACGTAGCCGGAGATGGCGAGTCTGGCGGGGCCCTTGAGCGTGCCGATGAGCGGCGCGCCCTCGGTCAGCAGCTGTCTCGCCCGCCGCGTCTCAAACTCCATCAGCTTAATGACGTTCGGGCCGGCGGCCGGCCGGGCGAGGTCAGCCTCCGTGACGCCGTGGCTGGCCAGGTCCTCCAGTGGCAGGTAAATCCTGCCGTTGGCCAGGTCTTCCGCCACGTCCTGCCAGTGCTCGGCCAGCTGCAGGGCCGTGCAGATGCTATCGGAGCGCCGCAGCCGCTCCGGCGTGGCAGCGCCGACGATGCAGAGCACCGCCTGACCGACCGGGTTCGCCGAGAGCTCGCAGTACTTCTCCAGGTCAGCATAGGTGTCATAGCGCTTGACGAGCTGGTCCTGCCGGTTCGCCTGGATGAGGTCGTCGAACGGCTGGCGCGGGATGCCGCAGTCGTTGACGGTCTTCCGCAGCGCCTGGATGGCCGGCAGCTCCGGCTCGCCGCCGTCGTAGATCCTGTCGACGTCCTTTTGCAGCTCGTCGAGGAGCTTGAGGCGGGTGGCCGTGATCGTCTCGGCGCTGGCCCGCGGCGGCAGGCCGGGCAGCGGCTCGTCGCCCAGGTCGTCGACCAGGCGCGCGAAGCCGTACAGCGCTGTGAGGTGCGCGCGCCAGGCGCCGGGGAGCACGCGGAGGGCGACCGGGAAGTTCTCCCCGGACGCCTTGGCGGCGACCGCCAGCGACACCTCCGCCGCGACCGCGATGCCCGGCGCGACCGCGACGCCCGGCGCGGGCAGCGTGCCCGCCGCCGGCCCGGTTCCGGTTGCCGTTGACCCGGCTCCGTCCTCGTCCGGGCCGCTGTTCCCCGCAGGGCCTCCCAATCCTCCGCCAGCCACCCGTCTATTTGCGCACAGGACAGAAATAAATGCAAACAATGACGTGCGCGTCACCTGACATGCCTGTCGGACAACACTGACAGCCATGTCAGGAAAACAGCCACAGCCCGGCCGAGCTGACCCCGCATTCCGCGCCTATTTAGTTTGCAACAGCCAATGCTCATATGCTAGGGAATACACATAAGTCTATGCTTACCGGCAATGAACTGGGAAAACACTGCTAAGTAAGCGGCACGTCACAGGTCATGCCGGTGCAGGGGTCAACGCGCGCAGCGCACCCCCTTACCCACAAAGAGCTGATTTCACGCTGGTTCGGCCGACCTTCGGGAAAAAGGGCGCGACGATACATGATTGAAACATTCTGACGCGCCGTGCTTCGCCGACCGCGCGCCGTATATCACGTGTTCGCGCGACCGCGGTGCCTGCACGGCCCGGGCCCACTCCGGAGGTGTCCGCAGGGGCGGGCAAACCAGGCGGGGAGCTTAACGTGAAGGATCCTGCGCGCTATAGGGCACAGGATCCTTCACGTTAACCCTGGCCAGGCGCGGGCCGGGCGGGCGAACAGGAATCGTTGGGCTCGCATGAGGTGCGTGTTCACCTTGTTTTCAGGCGCTGTTAGGGAGGAAGTCTTCCACCGTCCGGCCTTGTTCACTTACGGTGGCCTCGCCGGACCCGCGTCGGGAGCGGGCCCTGACGCGGTGGAGGCAATCCCAGGATGCGCGTTTCACGATCCCCGAACTCACGATCTCGCAGACCACTGGCGGCGCTCGCGGGCGGCGCCCTTACGCTCGGCATGGTGGCCGCCGGAGCCGCGACGACCGCCGCGAGCGCCGCGCCGGCCCGGCCCGCGGCGGCGGCCCGGCCCGGCCCGCGGCGGGCGCCTGCGACCTGGCAGGCGGGAAGATCAAGCATGTCATCTACCTGCAGTTCGACAACGTGCACTACACGCGCGACAACCCGAACGTGCCCAGCGACCTGGAGCAGATGCCCAACCTGCTGCGCTTCATCACCGGCAACGGGACGCTGATCTCCCACGAGCACACGCCGCTGATCGCGCACACCGCCGACGACATCGTGACGTCGGAAAGCGGCCTGTACGGGAGCGACCAGGGCGACGCGATCGCCAACGAGTACCAGTGCTACACGAGCGCGAAGGACGGCAGCACCGACGAGGCGGGCTCGTTCGCGTACTGGACCGACCCGATCGTGGACTACGACACCACCTACGCCGGCACGCCCGTGGGCGACTCCGCCACCACGCTGGTCGGGCAGAACGGCAAGACACCGCCGGCGCCGTGGGTCCCCTACACCCGGGCCGGCTGCGACTTCGGCTCGGTGGCGGCGGCGAACACCGAGCTTGAGAACCAGGCCCCCGACGTCGCGCACGTGTTCGGGGCCAACTCGCCCGACGCCAAGGAAGCCGACAACCCGAAGCTCGCGAACAAGGCGGCGGCCGACTACGAGGGCCTGTCCATCCACTGCGCGCGGGGGTCGGCCGTCTGCGCCGAGCACCACTCGGTGCCTGATCTGCTGCCGGACGAGCCGGGCGGCTACCACGGGTACCGCGCGCTGTTCGGCGCCAAGTACATCGATTCGGTGCTCAGCCCGAAGGGGCCGGTCAAGAACTTCAACGGCCAGGTGATCAAGGACTCCTCCGGCGACATCGGCTTCCCCGGCTACGACAGCATGCAGGGGTACAACGCGCTCGCCTACACGCTGGACATGCAGACGCACGGCGTGCCGGTCACCTTCACCTACCTGACCGACCTGCACGACTCGTGGATCACCGGCGCGGGCATGGGGTCGGGCACGGCCCAGTACGAGAAGCAACTGCGGGCCGAGAACGCCGCGTTCGGCACGTTCTTCAGCGACCTGGCCAAGCACGGCATCACCAAGGGCAATACGCTGTTCGTGATCACCGCGGACGAGGGTGACCACTTCGTCGGCGGCACGCCGAGCCCGGCGAATTGCAACGGCGTGCAGATCCTGTGCACTTACAAGACCGTGGGCGAGGTCGACGGCAACCTGACCGGCATGCTCGCCGCCAAGGGCGTCACCACGCCGTTCGACGTCTCGGCGGACTCCGCGCCGATCATCTACGTCCACCACCAGCCCGGCCGCACCGCCACGTCGGTCCGGACCCTGGAGCGGGCCGCGGCGACGCTCACCGCCAAGGACCTGGCCACGGGCAAGACGGTGAAGCTCACCAACTACCTGGCCGACCCGGTGGAGATGAAGCTGCTGCACATGATCACCGGCGACCCGAAGCGGACGGCCACGCTCGCGCTCTTCGCCAACCCCGACTTCTGGCTGAGCAGCGGCCCCGCGAGCTGCGGGACCTCCTGCGTCAGCGAGCCGGCCGGCGGTGACGCGTGGAACCACGGCGACGTGGCGCCCGAGATCAACACCACCTGGCTCGGCCTGGTCGGTCCCGGCGTCGAGCACCAGGGCGTGGACAACTCGCTCTGGTCGGACCACACCGACATCCAGCCGACGATGATGGAGCTGCTCAGGCTCCGCGACGACTACACGCCGGACGGCCGGGTGCTCACCGAGGTGATCAAGCCGAGCGCGCTGCCGAAGGCGATGCGGACCGACACCGGGCTGCTGGTCCAGCTCGGTGACTCGTACACGCAGATCAACGCGGCCGTCGGCGAGTTCGGGCTGGACACGCTCAAAGCGTCCACCACGGCGCTCGCCAGCGACTCGCCGAAGGACGCGACCTACACCGGCATCGAGAACGAGCTGATCAAGCTCGGCAACGAGCGGGACGCGATCGTCGCGCTGATGAAGACCGAGCGGTACGGCGCGGCGTTCGGCGGCCACCCGCTGAACGTCCATGAGGCCAGGGCCCTGATCACGGCCGCGGGCGGCCTCCTCGCCCAGGCGGCGGCGATCGCCTAGCGCCGCTGCAAACTCAGCCTTCTGCCGCCGCGGCGCGGTCGCGGTCTTGGCAGCGCAGGGACCGCAGGACTTCGTCGCGCCCCTCGATGAGCAGGCGGCGCAGCGCAGCCGGCGGCTCCGCCTCGGCCAGGTACGCGTCGGTGGCCGCGACGGTCGCGGCGTCCACGGCGCAGATCTGGTAGCCGCCGATCACGAAGTCCTGCGCCATCGCCGAACTCCACTCCGTCCACACGTCGCCGATCGCCGCGAAGTACTCCGGGCGGTACGGTTCGACGAGCTCAGGCTGGTCCGGGTCGACGAACCCGGTCAGCGCCGCGCGGAACATGGCGATCGTCAGCTTCCCGCCCGCCAGCGTCTCCCAGGTCTCCCGCTTGTTCGCCGCGGACGGGATCGCGGCCCGGCACGTCGCCGCGTGACGCTCGCCGGCGTCGGTGGCGTCCGCGGACAGCTCCTCGTCGATCTCGGCCTCGCCGAGGACGCCCCGGCTGACCAGGCGGCGCAGCAAGGTCCACCGCAGGTCCGTGTCCACGGCGAGCCCTTCCACCACCGCGAGCCCCGATAGCAGCGCCGACAGCAGCTCCAGGTCGGCCGCCGAGGTGGCCACTCCGGCGAACGCCCGCGCGTAGGCGAGCTGCTGGTCGGACCCCGCCGGCGCCGCGAGCAGCAGCGAGCGCAGCGACGACGCCATCAGCTCGAGCCCGGCCGCCCGCCAGGCGGGGTCGGTGAACCGGCGCACCGCCTGCGCGGCCTGCCGGAGCAGGGTCTGCACGACGCTGATGTCCCGGACCGAATCAACGCCGCCGAGTACCAGCCGCACGTAGTCCCGCGCGGCCATCTCGCCGTCCCGGCACATGTCCCAGGCCGCCGCCCAGCACAGCGCCGCGGGCAGCGATGAGGTGAACGAGCCGATCGAGGTGACCAGCGTGTGCAGCGAGTGCTCGTCGAGCCGGATCTTGGCGTAGGTCAGGTCGTCGTCGTTGACCAGCACCAGGTCGGGGCGTGCGGCGCCGACCAACGCGGGCACCGCGGTGACGGCGCCCGACACGTCGGTCTCGACGATGGCCCTGCGGGTAAGACCACCGACCGCTGCGTCGTAAAGACCGATGGCGATGCGGTGCGAGCGCAGGACCGGGTGGGACTCGGACGCCTCCTGCAACACCTCGAACGAGGTGAAACGGCCCTCGGCGTCGACGGTGTACGACGGCCGCAGCGTGTTCACCCCGGCCGTTTCCAGCCATTCCCGCGACCAGGCGGCGAGGTCGCGCCCGGAGACCGCCTCGAGGGCGGACAGCAGGTCGGCCAGGGTCGCGTTCCCCCAGGAGTGGGCCGCGAAGTAACGCCGCACGCCCGCCAGGAAGTTCTCCCGCCCGACGTACGCGACCAGCTGCTTCAGCACCGAAGCGCCCTTGGCGTAGGTGATCCCGTCGAAGTTGACCTCGACCGCCTCGATGTCGGGGATGTCGGCGGCGATCGGGTGGGTGGAGGGGAGCTGGTCTTGCCGGTAGGCCCACGCCTTGTAGGCCTGCGCGAACGTGGTCCACGCCTGGGTCCACCTGGTGGCCTCCGCCTGCGCGAGCGTGCCCGCCCAGGTGGCGAACGACTCGTTCAGCCACAGGTCATCCCACCAGCGCATGGTCACCAGGTCGCCGAACCACATGTGCGCCATCTCGTGCAGGATGGTCTCGCCGCGCGCCTCCCGGGAGAAGTCGGTCACCCGCGACCGGAAGACGTAGTCCTCGAGCAGCGTGACCGCGCCGGCGTTCTCCATCGCGCCTTCCTTGAACTCAGGCACGAACAGCTGGTCGTACTTGCCGAACGGGTACTTGATGCCGAACGCGGCGTGGTAGAAGTCGAAGCCCTGCCGCGTGACCTCGAAGATCTCGTCCGGGTCCAGGTACTGGGCGAGCGACTGGCGGCACATGATGCCGAGCGGGATCCCATCGTGCTCGTCGCGCACCACATACCACGGGCCGGCCGAGACGTGGGTGATGTAGGCCGACATGACCGGCGTCGGGGCGAAGTGCCAGAGCCGCGCGCCGTCCCCGGCCGGGGTGCCGCCGTCGGTGTCGGGCGCCATGTTGGACACGACCAGCCAGCCCTCGGGCGCGCGCACGGTCAGCTCGTAGGTCGCCTTCATGTCCGGCTGGTCGAAGCACGCGTAGATGCGGTGCGCGTCGAACGTCTCCAGGTCGGAGTACATGTAGACGTTGCCGTCCGCGGGGTCGGCGAACCGGTGCAGCCCCTCGCCGCTGCGGGAGTAGGCGCATTCGGCCTCCACCACCAGCTCGTTGTGCGCGGCCAGGCCGTCCAGCGTGATCCGCTCGCCGTCGAACGCGTCCAAGCGCACCGCCGCTCCGTTGAGCGTGATCGCGTGCACCTCGGGCGCCGTGAGGTTGAGGAAGGTGCCCGCACCCGGCCGTGCGCAGTCAAAACCAACCTTCGATACCGAACGGAAGGTGACGTCTCCTCCCGTCAAGTCCAGCTCAACCTGGTAGGAGCCGACAGTGATCAGCCCTGAACGTTCTAGCGCTTCGTCACGGGTGAGCTTAGCTGACACCAGCGATCCCTTCATGGTTGACATGTACTGCTGTGAGGGTATTGCCCCATTGCCCCGGGAGGCACAGCATTGCCCCGGGGGGCACAGCCCCCCCAATACCCCCCGGGGGGATGGCGCAGAAACCGCGCCATCCCCAACCTCGCCTGGTGCCCCGTGCCCGGTGCCCTCCTGGCCTCGGCCGCCTACGGGTCCCGCGACCGCCCAGCCCGCGCCTCCCTGGAATGCGGCCCCGCCGAGCTTAGTTGTCGATCCTTGGAACGACGTCAGCGTAGAGCGACAGGAGCGCGCATGACCGAGCAGCAGGAGCGTACGGTGGTCGACTTCTGGTTCGACCCTGTCTGTCCGTGGGCGTGGATCGCGTCCCGGTGGATCCATGAGGTGGAGAAGGTGCGTCCGGTCACGGCGCGCTGGCATGTGATGAGCCTGTCCGTGCTCAATGAGGGCCGTGACATTCCGGAGCAGTACCAGGAGCTCATGCGCACCGGCTGGGGCCCGGTACGGATCTGCATCGCCGCCGAGCAAGAGTTCGGGCCCGAGGTTCTCGGCCCGCTGTACACGGCGCTCGGCACCAGGTTCCACCACGAGAAGGCGCCGCGCGAGCGGGCCACCTACGAGGCGGCGCTCGCCGAGGCGGGGCTGCCGGCCCGGCTGGCCGACGCCGCGGACGCCACCGAGTACGACGAGGCGCTGCGCGCCTCGCACAAAGAGGGAATCGATCGGGTCGGCTACGACGTGGGCACGCCGGTCATCTCGGTGAACGGGCTGTCGGTCTTCGGCCCGGTGCTGTCCCCGATTCCCCGCGGCGACGCGGCGGGGAAGCTGTGGGACGGCGTGCTGCTGATCGCGGGGACCGATGGCTTCTTCGAGCTGAAGCGCTCCCGGACCCGCGACCCGATTTTCGACTGAGCGAGCCCGAACGGGCAGTGGTGCCATTGATCAGCGCCTCGTCCGCCTAGCGAGTTTCATAATATTATTACACCCAGTGCCCGTTCAGTCATCGGTTGTGACCGCACAGTTTTCGCGGCTCCCATCGGTGGCGGAACGGCGCGGGGCTAGCATTTGACCGTGCGCGTATATCTGGGATCTGACCATGCCGGGTTCGAACTGAAGTCAAGCCTGATCGCCTGGCTGCGCGAGGCCGGGCACGAGCCCGTGGACTGCGGTCCGG
This sequence comes from uncultured Actinomycetota bacterium, assembly GCA_963771985.1. Classification (GTDB taxonomy): domain Bacteria; phylum Actinomycetota; class Actinomycetes; order Streptosporangiales; family Streptosporangiaceae; genus Trebonia. Next base: position 106,053 of record CAVYVO010000004.1, read on the forward strand.
CCTCCTATGTGCCTGATGACGACTACCCCGTCTACGTGATGCGCGCGGCTAAGGGCGTCGCGGACGACCCGGGCAGCCTGGGCATCGTCATCGGCGGTTCTGGCAACGGCGAGCAGATCGCGTCGAACAAGATCACCGGCATCCGGGCCGCGGTGGCCTGGACGATGGAGACCGCCCAGCTCGCCCGCCAGCACAACGATGCCAACGTGCTCAGCCTCGGCGCGCGGATGTACAGCCTTGAGGACGCGCTGGAGTTCGCGAAGGTCTTCATCCAGACGCCATTCTCGCAAGAGCCCCGGCACGCCAGGCGGCTAGCCGAGATCGCGGACTACGAGAAGACGGGCGAGCTCCCGCCGCTCCCTTAGCGGCTCCCGCGGCTCCCGCCGCGGACTCGTCAGCGGATACGGCGGCGCCGACGGCGGGCGCGCGGCTGCTCCGGTTCCCCGGCCGCGAGCGGCGCGGCCTGCTGCGCGGGTGTCCGCTCCTCGCGCCCGGCGGCCTCGTCGAGCTGCTCGGGCCGGGGACGCGACACGTCCCTGGCACGCATCGCGGCGCTCAGGGTGATCTTCATGGCAGCCATACATAAGAAGATACGCGGGCACCACGGCGCCGGGTCCCACGACATGGCGGCGGACAGCCGCGCGACCGTGCCCGGGCGTGCCTGCGTGACGAGGCCCGCCGCGGCGAGCGTGCCCAGCCTGGTGCCGCCGAGGTAGGCGGCGCCCAGCTCCCGGACGTCGAGGGCGATGTCGGCGGCCTCGGTGGTGCGCTCGCAGCTGACGCCGCCGTCCGGCCCGCCGGCCCGCAGCCGCCAGCGTCCGGCGTTGCCGGGCAGCACGTCGTCGGTGACATCGAGCACCACGTCGACCGGGCAGGAGTACGCGCGGCGGGTCAGCGCGGCCGGCAGGTCGATGACGCGCACCCACAACGCGTCGTGCACCGCGGGGCGCGCCCGGCGCGGGTCAAGGAACTGGAACAGCGCCGGGTCGTCGACCGGCCGCAGCCGCGCGATCGTCTCGGTCACCAGGTCGCGGCTGAGCACGTCGCGCCAGAGCGCCGCCCCGGCCGCCGGGTCCGCCGCGACCAGCTCCTTGACCTCGAGCAGGCTGTCGGGCGTGAACCTGTCGTCATCCCACCGGCCCAGACCCTGGTACAGCGCGTAGCCGCGCGGGCCGGAGTCGTCCTCGGCGAGGACGCAACGCTTGGGGCTGTATCCGTTCCGGTCTTCTTCGCGGTCTTGCAGTATCCGCTCCCACCAGGCGTCGTTTCTGGTGAAGAAGCCCGGCTGCTGCTGCAGCACGGTCTCGTAGACCTTGGTGAGTTCCGCGAGCGCCGCCGAGGGCTCGACGATGCGCAACCGCAGCGCGGGGTCCGCGGGCGCTATGGGTGACATGCTGCCCTCGCCGCGGCGGAACGAGTAACTTGCCTGGAGCGTCCCCCGCCCGTATCCATAGCGCCAGTACAACGGCGCCTCCGAGGCCCAGAGCGCGGCGATCGGCTCGCCCTTCGCCGCGATGTCGGTGAGCTGGCGGCGCATCAGCGAGCGCAGGATTCCGCGTCGTCGGTAGGTGGGCAGCACCGCGACGTAGGTGACGCCCGCGGTCGGCAGGAGGGCGCCTGGCACGGACATCAGGAAGCTGTACGCGCCCGCGATACCTACCGGCCCGGCGCTCGCGGGCAGCGCGGGATCGAACGCGGCCAGCGACCTGTCCGCCTCGAAAAGCCTGCCGATCAGCGGCAGGTCGGCCGCCCGCGGCGGTCCGCTGTGGAAGGCGTGCTCGTCCACTAGGTGATATGCAGCAAACTCGGAGTTGGCGATCGGACGGATTGGATACGGGTCTGCCATGATGGTCTTCCTATCCTGCAAAACCCTTCAGACGCGAATTTTTTTCACTGGCTGGGCAGGAAAGTAGGGGGAGAGCGAGCATGGGCGGTGTGCGATGGCAACGATATGCGGATAGCCTGCGCCCGTCATGACTGTTACCGGGCCGGTCGCCGCCATGCGCACCGCGGTGCGCCCGATGCGCGTTGCCGGGAGTCGGCTGGGTAACCAGGTCAGGTCGCAGCTGATCACACGGAACCGCCGGGTGGCATTCGGGCTCACCCTCGCCACGGTGGCGATCGCGGTGGCCGCCGTGCACGTGTCCGAGTGGTGGTTCTCGCCGGGCGTGATGATCCTGCCGATCCTGTGCGGCGGCCTGCTGCTGTGGCCGCGGGCGCTGCGGATCCTGTTCGGGATCGCGGCGGTGTGCCTCGCCTATGACGTGGCCAAGGACAAGGCGGGGGCGGGGATCGTCGCGACGATCGCGGTGACCGCGTTCTTCGCCGACGTGCTGGCACGGACGAGGGGCAAGCTGGGCACCCGCGGGCTGCGCGCGGACCGGATGATGATCGAGCTGCGGGATCGCATCCGGGCCCAGGGCACGCTGCCCGAGCTCAGCGACGGCTGGGAGTCGACGGTGGTGCTGCGCCCGGCGGGCGGCAGCTCGTTCGGCGGCGACTTCGTGGTCTCCTACAGCGACGGCAAGTCGCTGGAGGTGGCGCTTGTCGACGTGTCCGGCAAGGGGATGGACGCGGCGACCAGGGCGCTGCTGCTTTCCGGGGCGTTCGGCGGCGTGCTCGGCTCGGTTCCCCGGGAGGCGTTCCTGCCGGCCTGCAACGCCTACCTGCGCCGGGGCAAGGCGCCGGAAGGGTTCGTGACCGCGGTCCACCTGGCGATCGACTTGGCCTCGGGTGAGTACACGCTGTCGTCGGCCGGGCATCCCCCGGCGGTGCGCTTCGAATCGAACAACGGCCAGTGGCACATCAGCGGCGCCCGCGGCATCGTGCTCGGCGTCGTCCCGGACCAGGCGGGTGCCGACGCCCCCGAGGAGGGCGTGCTGCGCCGCGGCGACGCGATCATGCTCTACACCGACGGCGTAGTCGAGGCCCCCGGCCGGGACATCGATGAGGGCATCGAGCGGCTGCTCGGCGAGGCCGAGCGGCTGGTGGTCGCCGGTTTCAAGACCGGCGCGCCGGAGCTGGTCACCACCATGCAGCGCGCGATCGACAGCAAGGACGACTGCGCCCTAGTCCTCATCTGGCGCACCTAGCCCCCGCCGGCCACGTCTTTCGAGTCGCGCACGACCATGCCGGCCGGCGCCGTAGCCGCTGATCCTGTCGTAAGGGCTAGACGGCGGCGACCACGGGTGAGGTGCGCAGGGCCGCGCGGATGATGTCGGCGAGTTCGTCGTCGCCACACCGCTGCGCAGCTGAACATGTTTGCGATTTCCGGTGTCATGGCGCTGTCCGGTATGTCTTCAAACGTGCCGGTGTCGTCTGCTTGATCACGTTCGCCGTGCCCCAGTTCCCGGAACTCCGCGCTGGCCCGGCCAGTGACGGCGGAGGCTAGGGGGTATCAAATCAGTAAATTTCCGGATTTAACACGCAGATAGCCTCAGCTGTACCGTCATGATCGCGAAGATTTTTATCCTGCCGAAGACCTTTTATCCTATAATGCGTAAATATTTTCGTGATCATGAACTCGCCAGGATCAGATACCCCAGCGGGGTATTCATTGCTTGGCTGTAAGCGTGCCTCCCCGTGTCCCGCGCGCCAGACGGTCCGGCCGCCCGCAGCCGTGAGCAGTCTCCGCCCCAGAAGACCCCGCCCTTTCAATTCGCGTAGCGCGCAAATCCAGTCACCGCGAGCAGCAAACTACCAGGTCAGCGCCTCGCGAAGTCACCCAAGGCCGAAAAGCGGCCCGAGTCAGGCCAGGGGACGCCTGGGCCGCGCTTCGCTGCCAGCCTGAAGAGCGTCCAGTAGATCCCGGCCGATCTGCACGGGAACATCCCGCTGCCCTGCAGTGCAGCAGGGCGTCTGGTCGTGCGCGAACCGATTGCGCAATCGACCTGCTCTAGTGTGGTCGATTGCGCAATCGGCACATAAGATCCGCGGCAGATCCGCGGCGCCGGGGCCGGCTACGGCTGCGCCGGCGCCGGAGATGGCGGTGGCGACCGTCTTGCGGACGCGTTCGGCGATCTCGTCCAGGTGGACGTTGACCGTCTCGCCGGTGGCGCGGTCGGTGAGCTCGGCGGTCCCCGCGGCGACGCCGCGCTTGCCGATCGTCACCCGGAACGGGATGCCGACCAGCTCCGCGTCGCTGAACTTGACCCCGGCGCGGACGCTGCGGTCGTCGATGATCGTGTCCACGCCGGCGTCGAGCAGCCGGCGGTAGACCTGCTCGCCCATCTCGGCGACGGCGGGGTCGTCCTGCTGGGCGACGACCAAGACCGTCTCGAACGGCGCGACGGCGGCGGGCCAGATGATGCCCTTCGCGTCGTGATGGACCTCGATGATCGCGGCCATCGCCCGCTCGACGCCGATGCCGTAGGAGCCCATGATCGGCCGGACCGGCTTGCCGTCCGGGCCGGAGACCGACACATCCATCGCGTTGGAGAACTTGTAGCCGAGCTTGAAGATGTGCCCGACCTCGATGGCCTTGATGACCTCGAGCGGCTGCCCGCACCGGACGCACGGCTCCCCCGCCTCGGCCTTGCGCAGGTCCGCCCAGGTCCCGACCGTGATGTCCCGCGCCACGTCCACGCCGCGCAGGTGTACGTCGTCGGTGTTCGCGCCGGTCACCATGCCGGACCGGCCCAGCAGCGCCAGGTCGGCGATCACCGGGTAGGCCGAGACGCCGACCGCGCCCAGCGAGCCGGGGTGCGCGCCGAGGGCCTCGAAGATCTCGTCGGCGGCGGCCGGGCGCACGCTGTTCGCGCCGGTCGCGTCGATGAGCTTCTGCTCCTCGAGGGCGTGGTCGCCGCGCAGCAGGACGAGGGTGAGCTGGCCGTCCAGGATGTACACGAGCGTCTTGAGCTGCCGTCCGGCGGGCGCGTCGTAGCCGGCGGCGAGGTCCTCGATCGTCCGCACGCCCGGCGTGTCGAACCGCTCGGGGGCGGGCAGCGCGGCGGCCGCGTCCGCCGCGGGGTCGGCCGGCGGGAGCGCCGAGGTCGCCTTCTCCACGTTGGCGGCGTACCCGCAGTCCGGGCTCACGATGACGTCGTCCTCGCCGCTCTCGGACGGGCAGACGAACTCGATGGAGTCCGACCCGCCCATGGTGCCGTTGGACGCCTCGGCGGGGATCGCGGGGATGCCGAGCCGCTCGAACGCGCGCTGGTAGGCCTTGTAGTGCAGGTCGAACGAGCGGTCAAGGCCGGCCGCGTCCAGGTCGAAGCTGTAGGAGTCCTTCATCGTGAACTCGCGGGTCCGCATCAGGCCCGCCTTCGGCCGCGCCTCGTCGCGCAGCTTGGTCTGGAACTGGTACCACATCTGCGGCAGCTCGCGGTAGGAGCTGAGCTCGGTGGCCAGGGTCGCCACGATCTCCTCGTGCGTCATGCCCAGCGCCAGGTCGGCACCCTTGCGGTCCTGGAGCCGGAACATCGCCTCGCCCATCAGCTCCCAGCGCCCGCTGCGCAGCCACGGCTCGGCCGGGTGCATGACCGGCATCAGGATCTCCTGGGCACCGATCCGGTTCATCTCCTCGCGGATGATCCCGATGACCTTCAGCCGGACCCGCACCGCCAGCGGCAGCAGCGAGTAGTGACCCGCCATCAGCTGGCGGATGTACCCGGCGCGCAGCAGCAGCCGGTGGCTGGGCGCGCCCGCCTCCGCGGGGTCCTCCCGCAGCGTCGGGATGTGCATGGTTGACCAGCGCACGATTCCACTCCAGTTCTCGTCCTGCGCGTAGTGTAGTGGCGCGGCCGGCTGGCCGCTTACTCGTTTACCCGCGACTCCTCCGGCCGCGGCACGAGCGCAGGCCGCGGCACGAGCGCCAGCAGCGCGCGGGCCAGCCACGCCCCGGCGAGCACTTGGAGCGCGGCCAGCAGCAGCGTGACCGCGATGGCGACCCCGGCGTACGGCGGCAGCCCGGCGAGCCCCGCGATCACGTGGGCGGTCGCGCCCGCCGGGAGGCCGCGCAGCGCCAGCACCCACAGCGGGACCGCCCATCCGGCGACAGCGCCCGCCGTGGCAGGCAGCACCACCCCCCGGACGCGCACACTGCCGGCCCTGCTGGCTCCAGGGGGGACGACCCCCCTGGAACCCCCCGAGACAAAACCAGCTAGGAGGCCGAAGACGAACGGCACGAACCAGGCGCCCGCCTGCGCGGTCAGGCCGACGGCGATCGCCACCACCGCGAACACGGCCAGCCGCCGGGCCGCCAACACGGTCACCGGGCCGTCCGTCCGCCTAGCCATCGAGCCGCCAGGCGGTGCCGTCGAGGGCCGAGCCCGGTACGGGGACGCCGGCCGGGCGCGGCCCGTAGCCGAGCCCGGCGGCCCCGGTGAGCGAGGGGAACGACCGGGAGTGCAGCTTCCCCCAGGCCCACGACGCGGGCGCCCCGCCGTCCACCGAAGCCAGGTGCGCGGCCGCCGTCTTGAAGGCCGCCACCATCGCGGCCGGCGCGCTGCCCGGGCCCCGCCCAGACGGACCGCGGAAAACGGCGTTCGCCGGGTCGGACAAGGTCCACGCCTCCAGGTCCTCATCAAGCGGCGCCACCCCCGGGATCACCGCCAGCGACGACGCGTCAAGCCCGACGCGCACGCCGAAGGCCCCCCACCACGGCTCGAACGCCTGAATGAGATAGTCGCTCCAGAACGTCCACCACACGCTCGCCGCGGCCGAACCCTCGTCCATGGAGTAGTCCCATGAGCCGAGGAGAGACGCCACCGACCGTTCGGACGAAGACAAATGAGCAGCGCGCAGGGCGGACAGCAGCGATGGCAGCACGCGAGACGCCAGGCTGCCGGTCAGGTTGTTCTGCAGCGCGGCGATCGACGACGCGGACAGCGGCTCGTGCGCGCGCAGGTAGGCGTAGGCGTACGCGGCGCGGTAGCCAGGGTCGCAGAAGTCGGCGCTGGTGCCGATGTAGTACGGGTACGCCGCGGTGACCGGCCGCTGGTTGGCGGTCACGATCAGGTGCGACGGCGGATCGTAGGCCTGCGGCACGGCGCTGTCGGGGATCACGGCGGTGACGTCGCAGCCGCCGGTGCCGGACATCGGCAGCCACGGCTGGCAGCCGCCGGGAACCTGCGGGTAGTAGCCGGCGGAGATCGCGCCGATGTTCCCGGCGGTGTCGGCGTAGACGAAGTTCTGCGTGGGCGCGTGCCAGCCCGCCAGGGCGGCACGGAACTGAGCCCAATCCGTCGCCTGGTTGACCGCGAGTATCGCGCCGAGGTCGCCGGACGGCACGTTGCCCATCCAGTCGACGGCCATCGTCTGCCGGGCCTGGGTCATGATCGGCCCGTGCACGGTGATGTCCACGGTCAGGTGCACTGTCGCGCCGCCCCGGACGGGGATCGTGTACCGCACCACGGTCAGCGGACGCCACGAGCCGCGCCAGTAGTAGTCGTCGCCTCGGCGGCGTTCGTGAACACCACGGGCCAGTCGCCGTCCGCGCGGACCGCCGCGATGTCATCGTTGACGCCCTGGGCGTAGGCGAGCAGCGCGGCGCGGGCCGCGCCCGTGGTGCGCGACCATTCATTCTGGGCGGTGCGCAGCAGGCCCAGGCGCAGCTCGAACTCGTCGCTCGTCAGGTCACCCGGGCCGCCGAGCTGGGCGAGGCGGCCTTCCCCGAGGCGGCGTTCGAGATCCATCTGCGACAGCCGGAACCTCGCGTGCACGTATCCCAGGGCCAGGAACAGGTCGTGTTCGCTGCCCGCGCTGATCGAGGCCAGGCCTTGCTTGCTGAATGAGACGGTCACGGGGGCGGTCAGCCCCGGCAGGCGCAGCGTCTGGCCGGTGGCCGGCTGACCCCCGGACGCCGATGTCCAGGCGCCCCGGCCCGGGTCGAGCGCCGGCCCGAGCGCGGGGATCGTGCCGTAGCCGAACCCGAGCACGGACAGCAGCAGCGCCGATACCGCGACGGCGGCGACGGCGTTCACTGCCAGGCGAAGCCGCCGGCTGGCGGTCACTCGCCTCTCACGGGTCCACATTCCGCCCGTTTTATCACGAGCATCCATTCATCGCCGTGGGTTACCTGCGCTATTTAGGGACTTGTGTCCGCTTTAAAAACCCCGCTGGAAGGGGACAATTGAATACGGCGCGGTCCCCCGCCGTGCTGAAATCGGTACGCTGAGGTGGTGAGATGGATGGCTTGGCCCCGGATCAAGAACCCCAGGTCATCAGCGCTGCCCGGGACACAGGAGCACGATGGCGTGCAGGCTACCGTGAGACCGGCACCTGACGCTGACCCGGCCCCCGATAGTGGGCGCAATACGGGAATCAGCGGTACCCAACACTCTGTCGCCGACCCGCAATCGGCGCCCATACGCTACGCGGACTCGGGCGTAGACGACGTTTCCGCAGAATACGACGGCACCGCCGGGGTAGTCTACGAGGCGTCAGCGGCGGACGGCGGGATCGAGACGATCCTGCACGGCGTGGTGACGACGGAAGTCCCCGACGACGACGATGAGCCCCCGACGGTCGACATGGACCTGCCGGGACCGGAGTGGAACCAGTCGTTCGCGGACCCGCCGACGCCCGTGACGACGGCCCCGGAGCAGCCCGCGGATGCCGGTGCCGGTCCTGTCGGCGGCGGCGCCGTGCCCGGGACCGCGAGCGCCAAGGACGCCGGGGTTCCCGCCGCCTCTCCCGCGGCGGGCGCTGGCCGAGGCGAGCGCTTCGGTGTCCGCGACCTGCCTCCCGACGTCCGGATACGGCTCTGGCGCTGGCGCGCGCTCATCATGATCGTCGTCGGGGTGGTCTTCACGATCGTCGCCAACTGGCCGGTCGGCCTGACGCTGGCGATCCTGGCGGGCATCGCCGACACCGTGTACCGGTCGCGCACCGCCGCGGACATCCCGACCGGCGGGAGCCAGTCGCGCGCGCAGCGGCGCACCGCGCGGCAGCTGGCCAAGATACGCCGCGCCGGGTACATGACCCTGGACGCGCGGCCCATCCCGAACAGCCGGGAAGTCATCGACCACCTGGTGATCGGCCCGACCGGGATCTACGCGATCGACTCCGAGAAGTGGCATAAGAACATGCCGATCCGCACCAGGAACGGCAAGCAGCTCTGGCACGGGCCGGACAGCAAGAAGCAGCGCCTCGAGCATGCCCGCTGGGAGGCGGCGCAGGCCAGCGAGCTGCTGTCGACGGCGCTCGGCCAGGAGATCACTGTCCGGCCCGCCATGGCCATCTACGGCCCGAAGGTGCCATGGGACATCGCGACGATCAGGGACGTCGACGTGTTCAGCGGGCCGGCGCTCGGCAAGTACCTGCGGCAGCGGCGCCGGGCGAAGGGACTGGCTCGGCTGTCCAAGGACCAGGTGCAGACGATCTACAACGCGGCGGGCAAGGTGCTGCCCGACGTTGCCCCGACAAGGACCGCCGCGCCGGTAGGCTGATCTTCCCAGTACACCCTGATCGGGGGTGCGGGGGTCGTCCCCCGCGAACCGACAGAGCCTGATTTGGCGAGGGAGTTTCGGCATGCCACCGTTGAGGTCCCGCACGGTCACGCACGGCAGGAACATGGCGGGAGCGCGCGCCCTGCTGCGCGCGACCGGGGTAGCCAAGGAGGACCTCGGCAAGCCGATCATCGCGGTCGCCAACAGCTTCACCGAGTTCGTCCCCGGCCATGTGCACCTGGCCGACGTCGGCCGCGTGGTGGCGGACGCGGTGCGGGCGGCCGGCGCGATACCGCGCGAGTTCAACACGATCGCGGTCGACGACGGGATCGCGATGGGGCACGGCGGCATGCTGTACTCGCTGCCGTCGCGCGAGCTGATCGCGGACTCCGTGGAGTACATGGTCAACGCGCACTGCGCGGACGCGCTGATCTGCGTCTCCAACTGCGACAAGATCACGCCCGGCATGCTGATTGCCGCGATGCGGCTGAACATCCCGACGGTGTTCGTCTCTGGCGGGCCGATGGAGGCCGGCGTCGTGTCGGCCGCCGACCTCGCGGGCGGGTCCGCGCGGAAGCTCGACCTGATCGACTCGATGGTCGCCGCGGCGGACCCGTCGGTGTCGGATGACGAACTGGCCTTGATGGAGGAGAACGCCTGCCCGACCTGCGGGTCGTGCTCGGGGATGTTCACCGCGAACTCGATGAACTGCCTGACCGAGGCGATCGGGCTGGCGCTGCCGGGCAACGGGACGACGCTGGCCACGCACACCGCCCGGCGTGCGCTGTTCGAGAAGGCCGGCGCGCTGGTCGTGGAGATCACCAGGAAGTACTACTTCGACGAGGACGAGTCGGTGCTGCCGCGCTCGGTCGCCAGCCGGGACGCGTTCGAGAACGCGATGGCGCTTGACGTGGCGATGGGCGGGTCCACCAACACCGTGCTGCACCTGCTGGCGGCCGCGCACGAGGCGGGCGTGGACTTCGGGCTGAAGGAGATCGACGAGCTGTCCCGGCGGGTGCCGTGCCTGTGCAAGGTCGCGCCGAGCAGCTCCTACCACGTCGAAGACGTCCACCGGGCGGGCGGCATCCACACGATCCTGGGCGAGCTGGACCGAGCCGGGCTGCTCAACCGGACCGTGCACACCGTCCATGGCGAGTCGCTGGCTTTGTGGGATGTTCGGTCCGGATCCGCGTCCGCGGAAGCGGTGGACCTGTACCACGCCGCGCCCGGCGGGGTACGGACCACCAAGGCGTACTCGCAGTCGACGCGCTGGGCGTCGCTCGACATGGACGCGGCGGCCGGGTGCATCAGGGACGCGGCGCACGCCTACACGGCCGACGGCGGGCTCGCCGTGCTGTACGGCAACCTCGCCCCGGAAGGCGCGATCGTGAAGACCGCGGGCGTGCCCGAGGAGCTGTGGACGTTTTCCGGGCCGACCCGGGTGTTCGAGTCGCAGGAGGACGCGGTCACCGGGATCCTCTCCGGCGCCGTGACGGCCGGGGACGTCGTGGTCATCAGGTACGAGGGACCGCGCGGCGGCCCCGGCATGCAGGAGATGCTGTACCCGACCAGCTTCCTCAAGGGCAAGGGGCTCGGCCGGGCCTGCGCGCTGATCACCGACGGCCGGTTCTCGGGAGGCACTTCGGGGCTGTCGATCTGCCACATCGCCCCCGAGGCCGCAAGCGGCGGCGCGATCGCGCTCGCGGCGGACGGGGACACGATCGTCATCGACATCCCGCGCCGGGAACTGCGGCTCGACGTGCCCGACAGCGAGCTCGCCACGCGGCGTTCGGCCGTCCTGGCTTCGCTCGGGTCGTACCGGCCGGCCAGCCGGCAGCGGCCGATCAGCGCCGCGCTGCAGGTGTACGCGGCGCTGGCTACCTCGGCGTCCACGGGCGCGGCACGGGACATCTCCGGCCTGTCGCGGCTCGTCGCCCCTGAGCAGTGACCGCCGGGTTCGTCCGCGAGGCACGATCGTCGGACGCGGCCGGCCTCGCGCGCGTCCAGGTGGCGAGCTGGCGGGCCTCGCTCGCGGGGCTCGTGCCGGACGCGGTACTCGCGGAACTGGCCAGCGCTGACGCGGAGAAGCAGTGGGCTGAGCGCTGGCGGGAGGCGATCTCGGCGCCGCCGACGAGCCGGCACCGGGTGCACGTCGCGGTCTCCTCGCCGGGTTCGGCTTCGCCTGTGGGGTTCGCGTCGGCCGGGCCGGCCACCGACGCCGACCTGTGGCCCGGCACCGACGGGGAGCTGTACGAACTGCACGTGCTGCCGGAGCTGACCGGCGAGGGCCACGGCGGAAGGCTGCTGCACGCGGTCGCCGACACGCTCGCCGAGGACGGCTTCCACACCGCGTACACCTGGGCGCTTTCGGCGGACGAGGAGCGGCTCTCGTTCCTCCAGGCCGCCGGGTGGGCGCCGGACGGCAGCCACAGCAACCTGGACATGGGCGTGAAGGTCTCTGTGGTCCGCTTGCACACGCGGCTGGCCGCTTAGACTCTGCCAGTGGCGAACGCGCGTGAGTGGCTGGCGGGGACCCGGCCGAGAACCTTGCCGGCCGCGGTTGTCCCCGTCCTGATCGGCTCCGGCGTGGCCGCCGGGTACGGGAAGTTCTCGCTCTGGCGGGCGGCGCTCGCGCTGGTGGTGGCGCTGGCGCTCCAGGTCGGGGTGAACTTCGCCAACGACTACAGCGACGGCATCCGCGGCTCGGACGCCGCGGAGCGGCGCGTCGGGCCGGTGCGGCTCGTCGGGTCGGGACTCGCGTCGCCGGGGCGGGTGAAGCTGGCGGCGTTCGGATGCTTCCTTGTGGCGTGCTGCGCGGGGCTGGGGCTCGCCGCGGTGACGTCGTGGTGGCTCCTGCTCGCCGGCGCGCTGGCGGTGCTCGCGGCGTGGTTCTATACCGGCGGCTCCCGGCCGTACGGGTACCGGGGGCTCGGCGAACTGTCCGTGTTCGTCTTCTTCGGCGTCGCCGCGGTGGCAGGCACGGCGTACGTGCAGATGGGCAGGCTCAGCTGGCTGGGGCTCGCGGCGTCGGTCCCGGCGGGGCTGCTGTCCTGCGCGCTGCTTATGGTCAACAACTTGCGGGACATCCGGTCCGACACCGAGTCGGGCAAGCGGACGCTCGCGGTGCGCATCGGCGACGCGCGGTCGCGGCTGGTCTACCTGCTGTTCGTGCTCGTCCCGTTCGCGCTCGGCGCCCTGATCGCCGTCGCCCGGCCGTTCGCGCTGCTCATGCTGCTGGCGCTGCCGCTGACGCTGGCCCCCGTCCGCGCGGTGCGCGGCGGGGCATCCGGCCCGGCGCTGATCGCGACGCTGGGCCAGACGGGACGGCTGCAGCTGGCATTCGGCCTTGCGTTCACCGTGGGTCTGGCGATTCACCCCTAACCCCCACGGCCCGCTTGGCGGGGCTTGCCGGGCTTTGCCTGGCCATCGCGGGCGGGTCGCCGACGGGTCGCCGGCGGGCGCGTGCCCGCCCGTGGACGCGCGGTGTTACATCCGTTGCCAGTGGGGCTGTCCGTACGAGTCGTTCCATGATCACGAATCTTTTTCGTACGTATAGGATGAATTATTACATCGTAAAAAATGTTTTCGTTAAAATGCGGAGAGCGGGCTTCCATCGGGTTCTAACGGGATGCCGACTGTGACGCATGCGGTTTAAGATGCTGCGGGGGTCCGTGAACGGCCCGGCGGCTGATTCCGGGTGCCGAATTGTTCCTTGCGGCCAGCGCGGGCTCCGCTCCGCGGGTAGCGTGACGAGATCGGGTACCGGCGAACCTGAAAATGCGCGGATATAGCATTGCCGAGACGGCCAACGAGGTAGCCTGCGAAGTAATCTCCTATCTGGGGATACACGAGCGTCGTAGCCACAGCGGTCCAACGGGTCATCCGGTCTGACGGATTCAATGGGGAGGGGTGCTTCGCTTGGAGCTTCGTAGGTCTGAGCTGCAAGAGGCAGAGCCCTGCGACGTGTCGAGGGACGAGCCGGCACGATTCCTGCGTGAACTGCGGCAGCTCCGGACCGAAGCCGGTCTCGGGTACGTCGAACTCGCCGCGCGAGCGCACTACCCGGGCGATGTGATCCGCACGGCGGAAGCGGGCCCGTCATTGCCCAGCCTGCCTGTGCTCTCGGCCTTTGTCCGCGGCTGCGGCGGCACCCCCGCCGAATGGGAGGAGCGGTGGCGGTCACTGACCAGATCGCCGGCCTCGCCGCTGCTGCCGTTCCGGTCTGCGGGTGACTCCGACGCGGCGACGGCGGGAGCGCGCGTGGGAGCCGCCACCTCTGTCGCGGACGCGCACGATCCGGGCATCATCATGGCCGCGCTCAGCCGGGTGGCCGACAGCATCGCCGCTGATTCCCCGGCCGCGGAGGCTTTCACGGGCTCCGGCACGGCCGACGGGCTCATGAGCGTTCCGGATACGACCGCGGCCCTGGACACGCCGCCGTCGGCGACCCCCGGCGAGGGATGGCCGTCGGCCGCCGACCCGGAGGATCTGCCATCGGACACCGCCGCGCCGGAAGCGGCCGCCGCCGCTGACCCGGAGGACGCGGGACGCCCCGCGGACACGTTCGCGGCGCTTGCCGCGGGCCCGCGACGTTCCCCGCCGCCGCGGGCGGCCATCGCCGCCGTGATCGTCGCGGTATGCCTAGTCGCCATCATGGTGGCGCTCTTCGCCTGACCCGCGGCAGACCGACCGCACCCGCGGGACGCTAGCGCCGATTCGCCCCCGAAGGGTTACCGGGCGGGGCCCGTCAGTCTGACTCAGGGTTACCGGGCAGCGCCCGTCAGTCTGACTCGCCGTCGCCGGAATCGATGTCAGGCGGCGCGGCGTCGCTCTCGTCCGTCACGCGACCGCTGCCGAGCGCGCTGTTACCGGTGGTGCCGGTGTTGCCGGTGGCGTTGCTGAGCACGCCGTTGTTGGAAGCGCCCGGCGCCGGGACCGGGAGGGCGCCCGCGATGCCAGCGGCCGCCAGTGCCGCGGCGGCGTGCTGGCTGGCGGCGACCGCCGCGACGGCCCCTGGATCGAGCGCCCCCGGTTCGAGCGCCCCCGCGCCGGTGCCAGCGGCGGGGGCGGCCGGGGCCGGTTCCGCGGGACTGGCGGGGGCTGGGCCCCGGGTGGCCGCGCCCTCCTCGCCCGCGCCGCCGAACGCCGCCGTCACCGCCTTGAGCGCCGTGGTCACCTCGCTGGGGATCACCCAGAAGGTGTTGCCGGCCCCGGCGGCGAGCTGCGGCAGCGTCTGCAGGTACTGGTAGGCGAGGAGCTTCGGGTCCGGGTCGTTGCGGTGGATGGACTGGAAGACCTGGGTGATCGCCAGTGCCTGGCCTTCGGAGCGCAGGATCGCGGCCTGCTTGTCGCCTTCGGCGCGCAGGATCGCGCTCTGCTTGTCGCCTTCGGCGTTGAGGATCTGCGCCTGCCTCGTCCCTTCGGCGGTGAGGATCGCGGCGCGCTTCTCCCGGTCGGCCCGCATCTGCTTCTCCATCGCGTCCCTGACGGCCTTCGGCGGGTCGATCGCCTTGATCTCCACGCGGGTGACGCGGATCCCCCACTTGCCCGAGGCTTCGTCGAGCACGCCGCGCAGCAGAGTGTTGATCTTGTCGCGCGAGGTCAGCGTCTGCTCCAGGTCCATCGAGCCGATCACGCTGCGCAGCATGGTGGCGGTGAGCTGCTCAATCCCCTGGATGTAGTTGACGATCTCGTAGTCCGCCGCCTTGGGGTCGGTGACCTGGAAGAACAGCACGGTGTCGATCTGCACGACCAGGTTGTCCTCGGTAATGACCGGCTGGCCCATGAACGAGACCACCTGCTCCCGCAGGTCGATCAGCGGTTTGACCCGGTCGACGAACGGGATGATGAAGTTCATCCCGGGCTCGAGGGTCTTGCGGTACCGCCCGAAGCGCTCAACGTTCCTGGCCCGGGCCTGCGGAACGATCCGGATCGAGCGCAACACCGTCACCAGGACGGCGAGGGCGATCACCACGGTGATGATGAGCTCCGCGAGGACCATGGCTACTCCCGTGGATAGACGAGGGCGGTGGCGCCCTCGATCTGCATGACGTCGACGATGTGGCCGACCGGGATGACCAGCGTCTCATCATACGAGCGCGCCGACCACACCTCGCCGCCGATGCGGACCCGCCCGCCGTGCCCGCTGACCTCTTCCAGGACGCTGGCGGACCGGCCGACGAGGGCGGCCGGGCCTGTCTTCAGCAACGGCGGCTGCCTGACATGGCGCCGCGCGATGGGGAGCACGAACCCGAGGCCCGCCGCCGACGCCAGCACGAACGCGAGCAGCTGGAACGGGAGGCCGAGGTGCAGCGCGCCGACGCCCGCCGCGACAAGCGCCCCGACCGCGATAATGCCAAGCGCGAACGTGGTGGTCATGAGCTCGGCCACGCCGAGCACGGCCGCCACGACCAGCCAGACGACCCAAGCCAGCATGGCCGCTCCGCAGGCGAACTTCTCAAGCGGCGCATCGGGCACCGCAAAGCCGTTGGCGCGGGCAAATCGCTCGTGCCCTATCTCCAGAGTAGCCCGCCCGGCACAGCTCGCAACAGATGTGTGCCGTGCCGCGGCCCGCTGAAATAAAACTTCATCGAACCTCGGCAATTGCTCGTCCGGCCACGTCCCGCGCGCCGCGCAGCCTACACTCGATTGCGGGGGGCGAGTGCCGCATGCCGGTTCACGACGCCGAGCGTGCGGGCTTGTCATGCGAGGCGGCTTGCCGCGGCGCGCACCGAACAGGCAGTGTCCAGGAGGTACCGGGTGAATCGTCGGGAGAGCGGGCCCGGCCGGGGCACGCAGGGCCGGGTGGCGGACACCGGGTACCTGGACGGCGATGACTATTCCGACGAGGCATACCTGGACGCCGGCGCCTACCCCGTCGATCCGGGTTACCGCGCCTATTCCGGCGGCCGCCCGCGCCCGGCGGACATGCCCGCCGGGCCGCGCACCCGCCCGGAACGCGGCGTGCCGCCGCGGCCCGGGTTCCCGCCGCGGCCGCCCCGGCAGGGACCCCGGGAGCAGGACATGGGCAACCGCCCGTGGCTGCGCCCCGAGGACGCCATGCCCGGCGCCGCTCGCCGGCCGCGCCCGGCCGGCGGGCGCCCCCGGCCGCAGGGACCGAACCGCGCGCGCCCGGCCGGAGCGGAGGAAGCCTTCTATCCGAACGGAGGATGGGTTCCCCAGGGCGGTCGCCCGTTTCCGCCCCGCGGACCGCGCCCGGACAGGTTCTACGGAGCCCCGCCGGGCGGCCCGGGCTTCGGCGACCAGGCGCCGGGCCAGCCCGCCGACGGCCGGCCCGCCGACGGCCGGCCCGCAGAGCCTGGCCCGGGCTACGGGGCAGGCGGACCTGGGCAGGGTCAGTCCTACGGCCGCGGCGCCCCGCAGCCCGGTTTCGGCTGGGACCAGCAGGCCGCCGCTCAGCAGGGCCCCAGCCACGACATCCCCGGCAGGCGCGGGCCTGGCCGCCCCCGCCCGGGCCAGCCCGGCCCGGGAGCCTACGGGCCAGGGCAGCCCGGTCAGCACGCCGCCGACCCAGGCCAGTACGGCCCGGGAGCCTACGGTCCGGGTCAGCCCGGTCCGGGTCAGCCCGGTCCGGGCCCGGCCGGTCCTGCGCAGCACGGTCCTGGGCAGCACGGTCCCGGTCACTATCCACCGGAGGCGAGTCACGCCGGTCCGGCGGGCCAGCCGTATCCGGGCGCCGACCCTTACGGCCCGGACGGTTACCCGTACGGCCCGGGACCGCGGGGACACGGAAACGCCGATCCCGGGTACGGCCAGAGTCAGCCTGGCTGGGCGGGACCGATGGGGCCAGGGGCGGCCGGGCCCGGTCAGCACGCCGCCGACCCAGGCCAGTACGGTCCTGGTCAGCCCGGTGCCGGCCGCGGCCGGCACCGGGCAGTACGGGCCGGGACAGTACGGACCGGGACAGTGGGATCCGAGGGCGAGGCAGGGAGCGGGCTGGGCGGGACCGGGCCAGGCCCCGCCCCAGGGAGAGCGCCCTCCCCAGGGAGAACGCCAGCCGGGCACCGGAGCCGGCCGGCTCGGCTACCCGCCGCGTGACGGCGCCCCTGTCGGCGCCCGGGACACGGGCGGGTGGGCACGTGCCGGCGGCCCCGTCATCCGGCAACGGGACAGCGCCCTCCCGGACCCGCCGCCGGGCGCCAAGGGGCCCATCGCGGCGATCGAGAACGACAACATCGCCGCGTTCGCGCGCGACCTGCGGGTGCTGCGGTCCAAGACCGGGCTCGACTACCCCGACATGGCCGAGAAGTCGCACTACACGATGCGCACGCTGGCTTCGGCGGCCGGCGGCCTGCGGCTGCCCACGCTACCGGTGCTCATCGCCTACGTGCGGGCCTGCGGCGGCGACGTCTCCGAGTGGGAAGAGCGCTGGGGCAAGCTGGTCAAGTCCGGGAAGAAGGGCCAGGCCGCCCTTCCGGCCGCCGGCACGGACACCTCCCACGACGAGCCCGGCATCACCGCGGCCGACCTGCCCGGCAACGGCTCAGGCGGTAGCCCAGGCGGCGCCTCCGGCGGCGGCGGCGAGGTATACGTCATCACCTCCGCCAAGCCCCGCGACGACCGCTGGTAGCCATCGGCGGGGACGCGGAAGACAGCGCGCGACCAGCACGTGAAAGAATCGGCAGCGTGCTGCCGGCGGACAATCATGTGCATACGGAGTGGTCGTACGACACCTCGGCCGGCGCGTCGATGGTGCGCAGCTGCGAGCAGGCACTAGCCCTCGGGCTGCCCGCGGTCGCGTTCACCGAGCACTTGGAGTTCACCGCCGGCGGCGAGGGAGACGCGATCGGCGGGGTGGCGACGGACGCCCGCTGGTGGGGGCGCATCAAGCCGCTGGACGTGGCCGGGTACCTGGCGAGCATCGAGGAGTGCAGGCAGCGATACCCGGGCCTGCGCGTCCTTTCCGGCGTCGAGACCGGCGAGGCGCACTTGTTCGCCGCCAGCGCCGGGGCGGTCGTGCACGGCCACACCTTCGACCGGGTCCTCGGATCCCTGCACGCGGTCCCCTACCAGGGGAAGCTGGTCGCGGCGGACGCGCTGTTCGGCTCGATGCCCGACGACGAGGTGATGCGGTACTACTTCGCGGAACTGCTGCGGCTGATCGAGGGCAGCAACCTGTTCCAGGTGCTGGCACACCTGGACTTCCCGCGGCGGTACTGGCCTCGCGGCCCGCACCTGTACCGGGAAGAGGGTTTCGAGGAGGAGTACCGGACCGTGCTGCGCGCGCTCGCCGGCTCCGGGCGGGTGCTGGAGATCAACACGAAGTCGCCGCTGGCTTCGGTCAACCTGGTCCGGTGGTGGCGGGACGAGGGCGGAACCGCGGTGTCGTTCGGCAGCGACGCGCACCTGCCGCAACGGGTCGGAGACCGCTTCAAGCTGGCCGTCGACGTCGTCGAGGCGGCCGGTTTCCGGGTCGGCGACGATCCGTATGACTTCTGGCGCTGCTGACAGGCGCCACGCGTACGTTCGGGATAAAAAATGTTGAAAATCAGAATCGGGATCTCGCTGGGCAGCACCGGAGAAGCCGGCCGGGTTCGCGTCGGCGGTCGACCTGCTGGAGGCGGCCGGGATCGACTCGCTGTGGCTGCCGGAGCACGTGTACTCGGCGGCGGTCGAGCCCTTCACCGGCATCGCGTTCGCGCTGGCGCGGACGCGACGGCTGAAGGCGGGCAGCGGGATTTCCGTGCTGCCAGGACGCAACCCGGTGCTGGTGGCGAAACAACTGGCCTCCCTCGCCGGGCTCGCGCCCGGGCGGGTGCTGCCGGTCTTCGGGCTGCGGCCCGCCCTCGCGGCCGAACGGGACCTGTTCCCGGTGCCCGCGGGGCAGCGCGCCGCCGTGTTCGACGAGGCGCTGACGCTGCTGCGGCAGCTGCTCGCGTCGGAAACGGTGTCGTTCTCCGGCTCGTTCTTCACGACGCGCGGCGCGTCGGTGGGACCGCTGCCCGCCAAGCCGCTGGACATCTGGCTCGCCGGGTCGGCGCCGGCCGCGCTCCGCCGCGTGGGCCGGCTGGCGGACGGCTGGCTCGGGTCGCTGCTCACGCCGCCGGAGGCGGCGGAGGCGGTGCGGGTCATCAAACAGGCCGCCGCCGAGGCCGGGCGGGAGGTGGACCCGGACCACTTCGGCATCAGCCTGTCGATCGCGTTCGGTGAGGTGCCCGCGACGGCTGCCGCCGCGATCGCGAGGCGACGGCCTGGCGTCGACCCCCGGGCGCTGATCGCGGACGGCTGGGCGGACGCCCGGCGGCTGATCTCCGCCTACGCCGACGCCGGGCTGAGCAAGTTCGTGGTCCGGCAGGCCAGCCCGGTCGAGCCGGTCGCGGAGTTCGTCGCGGGCTTCGCCGCCGAGCTGATGCCGCTGCAGACCTGACCCCGGCCGGCCCGCGGCCGCGAGGGCTAGCGGCCGGGCTTGCGGTGGATGCGGTAGTGCAGGACCAGGAACGGGATGCCGAAGACCGCGAACGCGTGCTCCGCGCGAAGCTCCCCCGTGCCGTCGACATACACCTCCAGCCGCTCGGCGAACCCGCGCACCGCCAGGACCGTCAGCTCCGACGTCGCCGGATCGATGTACGTCAGGTAGTGCCCGGACTGCGCGGTGCTGCCGCGGCTGTCGAGGACGAGGCCGCCGCTTTCGCGGGGGCGCGGTTCGAGCGTGGCGGTGAAGCTCGCCTGCGGCAGCGGGAAGCCCACGCTGACGTAGCCCCGCCCCTCGTGCCGGTAGGTCGTGTAGATGCCCACGTAGATCGGGTCGCCGGTGTCGGCGTAGGACCGGATCCAGCCTCTGATAACCGCCGGGGCACCGGGCGCGCCGGTCACGGTGTCGATCCGGCTGCGCACCCCGCGCTGCGCGGCCCGCTGGTTCATCGGCACGCTCGCCTGACCGAGCGGCCTGGCCAGCAGCGTCAGGTAGAGGAGGTAGCCGGGGCGGACCCACAACCGCCATTCGGGGACGATGTCGAGGGTGAACCTGGTGGTGTGCTCGTAGAACTCCCGCACGAGGGGGTCGACCGACGCCGGGTCGAAGCCGGGGCCGACAAGCTCGTCGAGCGATGCCACGATGCCGATGTCCGCGACGTCCGCCGTGTAGTCGCCGCCGAGCACCGCGGCGAGGTCCTGCACGTAAGCGGTGCCGACGTACCGGGTCCTGCTGGCCCGAGGCACGACGAACGGAACGCTGGCCGCGGGGACCTGGGACGCGAGCAGGTTCACCTGCGGGTCGCGGAACAGCAGCGCCGACACCGTGCGGTAGCCGATCATCGCCGCCGCGGCGGCGCCAGCGGCCGCGGAAGCCGGCCCGCCCCGCAGGGACCCGCCCCGCGGGGACCCGGGGCGCCGGGACCCGGGGCGCCGGCGATCCCAGGCGGTCAGGCCGAGGCCGATCGCCGCGCCGACGACGGGCCCGAGCGCGACCTTCTGCGGGCGCAGGCCCAGCGCGCCCGCCACGGTGCCCGCCGCGGTCGCGACCGGAACCGTCCCGGCGCCGGCCTGCCCGGCCGCCCAGCCCGCGGGCGCCGCCAGCGCGCCGCTCATCGCGATTCGCGCCCACAGCGCGGGGATCTCGTCCGGGCGCTGCCGCGCCCTCGCGGCCGCCTCCACCGCGCCAAGCCCCGCCGCGCCGGCCAGTGCGCCGAGGAGAACCCTGCTCGTGCCCCGCCGTCCGGTGACGGCCATGCCCGCCACCGCGCCGATGAGGCTCGCGACGGTTACCTGCTGCGCGCGCTTCGAGATTCCGGCCACGCGGCTGACGTTACCGGGTCCGCCGCGGCGCGCGCAGGGCCGTTACTTCAGTACTTCAGTACCTCAGGAACGCGCGGGGCCGTCACTTCAGGAACTTGATGATCGCCGCCAGCAGGGCCCTGGCGACCTGCTGCTGGAATTTAGCGGAGGTCAGCATCTTGGCGTCGGTCGCGTTCTTCATGTTCCCGACCTCGATCAAGATCTTGGGCACCCGGGTGAGGTTCAGCCCCGCGAGGTCGTCGCGGTGGTTGATGCCGTTCTTGCCGTCGTAGTTGCTCGTCGGCATCTTCGTGTACGCGAGCATCGCGGCCCTGATGTCCGCGCCGAGCCGCGCCGAGGCGGCGATCACCTTGTCGTTGGGGCCGTCGGCGACCGGTTCCAGGATCGCGAACCCGCGCCCCCACGACGGAGCGCCGTCCGCGTGGATGTCGACGGCCACGTTCGCGTGTCCCCTGTTGATGATGTAGGACCGGGTGTTCACGCACGGCCCGACGCCCTTGTTGGTGGTCCGTGTTATGACCACTTTCGCGCCGTCGCGGATGAGGTCGGCGCGCAGGTACTCGGCCACGCGGAAGTTGAACAGCGCCTCGGTGTAGCCGCCGTCGGTCTCGGTGCCCGTGGTGTCGCAGTCCTCCCATTCGCGGCCGTTCCAGATCTGCCGGTCGATGTAGGACGGATCGGTGTAGTTGAGCCCGTTGTGCCCGGGGTCGATGCCGACGATCTTGCCCTTGAGCGGAAGCCGCGCGGCGCTCGCCGTATCCGCGGCGCCCGCGGCGGCCGCCACCGCGGGAGGCCGCGGCGGGACGACTGACGCGCCGACGGCCAGTGCCTTACCATCCGCGGTGATCAGGACAGCGGCGACAGCCGCGACGGCGAGCGTCCGCCCGAGGCTGCCCGCATGACCACTCACAGGGGCCAGCGTAATACGCCGGGCCTCCTGGCATGCGGGGTTCGCCTGTTGCCTGGGCGGGGATTACGCGCCCGGCCCGTGCGCCATGACTATAACCGTCCATAACCGCCGGTGATCGCAGCTAGACCCATGATCACGAAAATAATTTTCCTGGCGTAAGTAATTCGTCTCATAGCAGCGAAAGCTATTCGTGATCATGGACGGGGAGAGCGAACGGCCTCGGCAAAGCCCGCGAGGCAGTCACACACCGTAGTCATTCGGCCCGAAATGTCCTAAATATCCAATTTAACTATGAGACCCGGCGGCCGCGGCAGGGCGGCGCCCTGCCAAGATCAGCCTTGGCTCAGCGGCATTGTCTGCCGGACCCCGGTGAAGACGTCCGCTCCGAAGGACTTCACCGCCGGCATCGCGGCGTCGCCCAGGTGCTTCAGGCCGAAGATGTCCTCGATCGTGCGCAGCATCGAGTAGTGGTTGTACGCCACCTTCGACACCGTGCCCGGCCTGATGAACGGCGACAGCGCGATCAGGCCGACGTCGCCGCCGCCCGGGCCGCCAAGGCCCGGTGACAGCGTGCTGGGGTGCGACGAGCTGAGCCCGCTCTTCTCCCCGCAGCACGCGGTGTCCGTCGACCCCTCGTCGAACGTGATCAGTATCAGGCCGCCGTCCTTGTACGCGGGCGACGCCATGATCAGCGGCACCCAGGCGGTGAGGAACTTGTCGATCTGCGCTAGGCCGCCGGGCTGGCCGGTCACGCAGGGCACGTCGTGCCCGTCGTCGCACAGGTTCGGCGAGATCCACGAGAAGGCGGGCGTCGTCCGCGCCGTGGCCAGATCGCCGCGCAGCGGCCGCAGCGACAGCACGTGCGCTTCGCAGTATTTCGCGTCAGCGGTCACCGAACGGAAGTACATGAACCCCTCGTGCCGCGCCGCGTACTGATCGGTCGTGGTCGCGCTCTCGGTGTGGTCGATCCCCCAGGTAGCCGGGTGCCCGCACGCCGGGCCCCGGGCCGTCGCGACCGTCCGGTCGCGCGCCGGGTTGTTCCCCATGTCCTGCAGGTATGCCGTCCAGGACAGCTTCGCGGCCGTCAGCTGGTTGCCGAGCGTCGGGACCGACTTGGGGAAGACGCACCCGCCTTCGGGCGCGAGGACCTGGCGGTACGGCCCGACGATGACTTCGGGGGCCGGCACCCAGACGGGACAGTCCTCCTGCGTGAGGATGTTCGGAGCCTGGCCGGAGATCTGCGCGATGTAGTTGTCGGCGCTGTTGTGCCCGATCGCGTAGTAGTTCGTGAGCAGCGCGCCCTTCTCCGGCAGCGTGCGGGCGAGATATGGGTCGGCGGCCGGGTCGCCGAAACTCTGGGTGTAGCCCTCGTTCTCCAGCTCGATCACCCAGACATGCTTGACCGCCGGGAGCCGGAACTGCTGGCGCGCGGCGAGCGCCGGCCCGGCCGGCATGCCCGCCGCCAGCGCGAGCGCCGTGATCAGTGCCGTCACGCCGGCGGCCGCGAGGCCGCCGCACACCTGGAAGATCCGCATCAGCACCACCCGCCAACCGCCGTTGCCCGCAACCCAGCGTCGCACACGCTGATGAAGTCGTCATGACGCGGTGCTGTCCGATTTCCGCTAGAGTCACGGGCCGACCGGTGGTTGAGTGGAACCGTGATGGACGACGAGCAGCGCTACCAGGCAGCGGCCAGCAAGGACGCTCGGTTCGACGGGGTGTTCTTCACCGCCGTGACATCCACCGGCATCTACTGCCGCCCGTCCTGCCCGGCGATGACGCCGAAGCGCGAGAACGTCCGCTTCTACTCCACGGCGGCCGCCGCGCAGCAGGCGGGCTTCCGCGCCTGCAAGCGGTGCCGTCCGGACGCCTCGCCCGGCTCGCCCGAATGGAACGTCCGCGCGGACGTCACCGCCCGCGCGATGCGGCTGATCGCCGACGGCATCGTGGACCGCGAAGGCATCGCGGGCCTGGCGGACCGCCTGGGCTATGAACAGCGTCAGGTCCGCCGCGTGCTGACGACAGAGCTCGGGGCCGGCCCGCTCGCCCTCGCCCGGGCACAGCGGGCGCAGACGGCGCGAGTTCTCGTCGAGACGACCAAGCTGCCCATGGGCGACATCGCGTTCGCGGCCGGCTTCGCCAGCATCCGGCAGTTCAACGCGACGATGCTGGAGGTCTTCGACATCCCGCCGACCCGGCTGCGGGAGCGCGCCGCGAAGACCGCCGCCCCCGCGCCGCCCGGCGTGTTGCGCCTGCGCCTGCCGTACCGGCCTCCGATCGACCTGTCGCGCCTGCTGGGCTTCCTGGCCGCGCGCGCGGTTCCCGGGGTCGAAGAGGTGACCGCCCGCACGTACAGCAGAACAATCAATCTTCCGAACGGAAGCGGCATCCTCTCCCTGAGAAATGTTTCCTCGGGGGGCGAAGCCCCCCCAGACCCCCCTACGGGGGGACTGCCCGTCCCCCCTGGCCCCGTTTCCTCGGGGGGCAAAGCCCCCCCAGACCCCCCAATGGGGGGACTGCCCGTCCCCCCATGCCCCCCTGGGCCCCCTGGCCACCCTGGCCACCCTGGCCCGCGGATGAACTGGGTGGAGTGCGAGCTGGCGCTTGACGACCTGCGGGACGTCACCGCCGCGGTGCAGCGGTGCCGGCGCCTGCTCGACCTGGACGCGGACCCGGTCGCGGTGTCCGGGTTCCTGGCGCGGGACGACGTGCTCGGCCCGCTGGCCCTGGCCTGCCCGGGGCGGCGCTCCCCCGGCCACGTCGACGGCGACGAACTCGCCCTGCGGGCGGTGCTCGGCCAGCAGGTGTCCGTCGCCGCCGCGCGACGGCTGGGCGCCCGGCTGGCCGCCGAATACGGCAAGCCGCTCGTCCAGCCGCGGGGCACGCTCACGCACCGCTTCCCCGACGCGGCGACGATCGCTGCCGCCGATCCGGACACGCTGCCGATGCCGCAGGCCCGGGCGCGCGCGCTGGTGGGCCTCGCGACGGCGCTCGCTTCCGGCGAGATATCCCTCCACCCGGGCGCCGACCGCGACCGGGTGGCCGCGCAGTTGCTCGCGCTGCCCGGCATCGGGCCATGGACCGTTTCGTACATCAGGATGCGGGCGCTGTCCGACCCGGACGCGTTCCTGCCGACGGACGCCGGGGTGCTGGCGGCGCTGCGCCGTCTCGGCGCCGGCGCTCCAGCGGTGGAAAGCGAGCGCTGGCGGCCCTGGCGCGCGTATGCCGTGCACCACCTGTGGGCGACACTCGAACAAGGGGCAAACACACCATGATCATTCCGTTCTTGCCGTTCCAGCCGGCCGCGCCGGTCTTGTACGACATCGTGGACTCCCCCGTCGGACGGCTGCTGCTCAGCGGTGATGAACGCGCGCTCACCGGCCTGTACATGCTCGACGCGGGCGCGCACTCGGCGTCTGTGGACCCGGGCTGGATCCGCCGTCCGGGCGAGTTCGGCGCCGCGAGCGCCCAGCTCGACGACTATTTCGCGGGCGAGCGCACCGAGTTCGACCTAGCGCTCGCGCCGCACGGCACGCCGTTCCAGCTAGCCGTGTGGGAGGAACTCGCCCGGATCCCCTACGGCAAGACGGTCAGCTACGGCGACGTCGCCATCGCGCTCGGCAAGTCCCTGGTCGCGTCGCGCGCGGTGGGCCTGGCCAACGGGCGCAACCCGATCTCGATCATCCTGCCCTGCCACCGGGTGATCGGGGCTGACGGCTCGCTGACCGGCTACGGCTGGGGCCTGGAACGCAAGGAGTGGCTGCTGCGCCACGAGGGGGCTGCCATGCCCGGGGATTCTCCGGCCGGCCAGGCCGCCCTCTGGTAACCGCACCGCGCGCTCCGCAGAGCCAGCCGGTCGATCGCAATGGACCTCCGACCCCCGGCCCCTAGCGGGCGGCCGCAGGCCCTTAGCGGGCGGCCGCAGGCCCTTAGCGGGCGGCCGCAGGCCCTTAGGGGTCGATTGCGCAATCGACCCCCAACTCCCGGCGCTTCCGCTAGGCCGATTGCGCAATCGACCACACTAGAGCGGGTCGATTGCGCGATCGACACGCTCGGAAACGGGCATGCGGGCGGCGCGGGGGCTACTCGGTGACCGGTTCACCGCTGGAGGATCCCGCGGTGGGCCTCCGGAAGACGGACGGGTCGTCCGGGGCGAGCCAGGGCGGCGCGTACAGCGGCTCGCGGGTGCGCACGACCTCGGCGGCCGCCCGCATCAGGCTCAGCGAGTCGTCGCGGTGCCGGGCGAACGCCTCCGCGGTCGTCCGGCCCAGGCTGCTGCGGTTGCAGGCCATCGCGAGTTCGGTGGCGGCGAGCTGATAGTCGGCCATGGCGCGCTTGCCGCGAGTGCCTAGGTTCAGCCGTGCCCACTGCCGGCCGAGGCGGCGCATCCGCAGGCTGGCGAGCATGGTGATGTCCGCGGCGGTGACCACGGCGGGATGTTCGAATCCCGGCAGGAACGTCCTGATCATGCCGACGATCCGCTGCCGGTCGGCGGCCACCACGACGACCACCGCGAGGAGCGCGGCCAGGAGAAACAGGTAGGTCGCGGCCAGCCGCCCGGCGCCCGCGGTCACCGAGTCGTTCCAGAGCACGTTGAGCACCACCGCCGCGACCCAGCCCACCACGATGGCCCAGTACCCGCTGCTGCCCCGACGGGAGGCCGCGTACGCGACGCCGAGCCCGATCATCGAGGTGAACAGCGGCTCCCAGAGCGGGCCGAGCAGGCCCCGCCGGGCGAACGCCGCGGCGAGCGCGCCGAACCCGCTGCGCTCGGCCTCGGCGTAGGCGTATACGTTCGCGATCAACGCGAAACCCAGCCCCATCATGGACGCGTACACCACACCGTCATGCGCCCCGTCTATCTCGGCGCGCCGGGAGGAGAGCAGGGCGACCATGACGGCGCCCTGCAGGGTCTCGGCGAAGATCGCGCCGCCGATGGCGGCGCCGAGGGTGACCGCGACCGCGTGGCCGGCGTGCGGCCCCAGTTCGGGGACCGTGATCACCCCGGTGTGCAGCGCCCGGCCGAGCAGCGCGGTCAGCGCGGCGATCCCCGCGCCCGCGCCGAACATCGCGGCGAGCAGCGCCCTCGGCTCAGGCTCCAGCCGGTCCAGGTACAAGACGGCCGCCAGCACCACCGGGACCGGCAACAGCGCCAGGAACAGTCCCGTCAGGGCCGGGACCGGGCCGCCGCGGACGACCGTGACCAGCGCGGCGATGGCGACGAGGCAACAGATCCCGAGCACCGCGATGAAAGCCAGCGGCGTGCGGCCGAACCGCCGCGTATCCAGAACAGGCCGAGGCGGCGGTGCTGCCATGCCGGCAGCGTAACGCGCCGGTTCTGGGGGGTTCCAGATTGCTTTACTAGTTATTAGTGCTGTCCGTCACGGCGGTCAGTTACTAGTTGTGCGACTGGCTCTGCTGTTCCGGCAGTGGCGGAAGGTTCCCGTCCTCGTCGAGGTCGAACTCGCCGTCCTTGACACCGAGGACGAACGCGTCCCACTCGGCCTCGGTGAAGTAAAGCTTCCCGGCCTCCGGCTTGGCGGCGTCGAACATGACGTACAGCTTGTCCTCGCCCGCCTTGTGCGGAGCGGCTGAGGTGTCGGTCGTGACGATAACCTCGACCCGGCTCTCAGCGGCCTCGTCCTTACCCATGGGGGACAGGCTACACGGGCGGGCACGCTCCGTGCGCGCCGGTTAGGCTCAAGGCGTGCCTATCACCTTCACCGACGAGGATCAGGCGGCGTGGTACGCGTCCCTCGCGACCATTTACGGCACGGCCGCGGCGCTGATCACCTCGCCGGCCGGCGAGGTGCTCTTGGTCAAGCCCAACTACCGCGAGCTGTGGTCGCTGCCCGGCGGCATCCTCGAAGACGGCGAACCGCCGCACGTCGGCTGTGCCCGCGAAGTCAAGGAAGAGCTCGGCCTTTCCGTGCCGGTGGGTCCGCTCCTCGCCGTCGCCTGGATCGCGCCGGAAGGGACGCGCCCGAAACCGATCGTCGCGTTCGTCTTCGACGGCGGCGTGCTGGCCGACGATTCGGGGATCGTCCTGCAAGAAGAAGAACTTGACGAGTTCCGGTTCGTCCCGCCGTCGGCTATCGCCGGGTACCTGCCGCCGCACATGGCCGTGCGGGTGGGGTCGGCGCTGCGGGCCCGCGGCCACGGGGGCGCGGTGTACGTGTCCGCGGTGCCAGCGACGGAGACGTGACGATGAGCGGCGCCGACGCGGTCCACCTGGTGATCGCCGTCGCGCTTACCTACCTGCTGGGTTTTGAGCGGGACCTGCGCGGCGGGGCGGCCGGGGACCGGGTGTTCGCGCTCGTGGGCGCGGGATCAGGCGTCGTGGGGATCATCGCGGCACACGGCGCGCCAAACGTGCTGGCCGGCGCGATCACCGGGATCGGTTTCATCGGCGGCGGGCTGGTGATCCACGAGGCGCTCGGCAAGCAGCAGGTGGTCAGGGGGCTGACCACGGCCGCGGCCATCTTCGCCGCCACCGCGATCGGCGCCGCGGCGGGCCAGGGGCGGCTGGTCGTCGCCGTAGTGGCGACCGCCCTGTCGCTGTTCGTCCTCGAGATCCGGCACATCAAGGCGCTGAGCATGCTTGACGGGAGCCGGTGGGCCGCGCGTTTCAGCAACGACGAGAGCGCCGCGGAGCCGGACAGCCCGCCGCAGGATGACTAGCGGTAGCCGGGATAGAGCTCATCCGAGGGGACGATCCGGACCCCGAGCGGCACCAGCGAGATCGGGATCATTTTGAAGTCAGCGAGCCCGAGCGGGATGCCGATGATCGTCAGGCATAGCGCGATGCCGCTGGTCAGGTGGCCGATGGCCAGCCACCAGCCGATGAGGATGATCCAGATTATGTTGCCGATCACCGAGGCGATCCCAGCGTCGCGGCGCATGACGATCGACCGGCCGAACGGCCAGATCACATAGGAGGCGATCCGCCACGACGCGATGCCGAACGGGATCGTGATGATCAGAATGAAGCAGATGATCCCGGCCAGGAAGTACAGGATCGCCATCCACCAGCCGCACAGGACCAGCCAGATCACATTGAGGATGAGCCGCATGACTGCTTACTACCCCCTTTCCCGCCTCCGCCCCCGCGGCGGCGTCACCCAGTTGCCTCCCGCGCGATGGCGGGGCGCACCTCAATCGCCCCCAGGAGGCGGGCGGTAGCCGCGGCGATCTCCTCGACGGCCTGGTCGAACGCGGCGGCGTTGCGCGCGGCCGGGGCGCGGAACCCGCTGACCTTCCGCACGTACTGGAGCGCGGCGGCGCGGACGTCGTCGTCCGTCACCTGGTCAGCGAACGGCGGGCGCAAGGTCTTGATGCTGCGGCACATAAGGCCAGCCTACGTTCTAGTCCAGGCCGAGCAGCGGCTCGATGCCTACCGTGAGGCCGGGCGGAAGGGAGGCGACGCCGCGGACGGCAAGCATGACACCGGGCATGAAAGACGCGCGGTCCAACGAGTCGTGCCTGATGGTGAGGGTCTCGCCGTGGCCGCCGAACAGGACCTCCTGGTGCGCCAGCAGCCCCGCCAGCCGCACCGAGTGCACGTGGACATCCTCGACCGCCGCGCCGCGCGCCCCGGCCAGTTCCTGCTTGGTGGCGTCGGGCGGCGCGCCGAGCCCGGCCTTCGCCCGGGCCGCGCCGATCAGCCCGGCTGTCCGCAGCGCCGTCCCGGACGGGGCGTCCACCTTGGCGGCGTGGTGCAGCTCGATGACTTCGGCGGACTCGAAGAAACGCGCCGCCTGCGCGGCGAAGCGCATCATGAGGACCGCCCCCACCGAGAAGTTCGGGACGATGAGCGCCCGGGCACCTGGGGCTTTCTCCGTCCACGCCCTGACTTCGGCCAGCCGGTCGTCGCCGAACCCGGAGGTTCCGACCACGACGGTCAGCCCGTGGTCCACGCACCAGCGCAGGTTATCCATGACAACCCCGGGATGGGTGAAGTCCACCACGACGTCACAGCCGGCCAGCGGATCCAGCGCGTCGTCCTGGTCGACCTGCGCGACTAGCTCGGTGTCCGGCGCGTCCTCGACGGTCGCGCACACCTGGCGGCCCATCCGCCCCCGCGCCCCGAGTACCCCGACCTTGATCATCGCGCCTCCAGGATGCCGATTGCGCGATCGACCACACTAGAGCGGGTCGATTGCGCAATCGGCATGTTCGGTAACGGTAATAGGACGCCCGTGAAGGCGTCCGGGTCGTCGAAGGGGCCGACGACCGCGAGAGCCTTCGGGCGGGCGAGGACTTCCTCGGCTATCGCGCGCACGTCGTCGTGCGTGACCGCGTCGATCGCGGCGATCAGCTCGTCGACCGGTTCCAGCCGCGGGTAGACGAGCTCGGACTTGCCGAGGCGCGTCATCCGCGACGAGGGGTCCTCCAGGCCCAGCACGATGCCGCCGCGCACCTGCCCCTTGCCGCGGTCGAGCTCCGCGTCGGACAGGCCGCCGTCGACGACCTTCGCCAGCTCGTCGGCGCAGATCGAGAGCACCTCGTCCGCCTTGGACGGCAGGCACCCGGCGTAGATGCCCCACAGACCGGTGTCGGCGTGCTGTGCCGTGAAGCTGTAGACCGAGTAAGCCAGTCCGCGCTTCTCGCGCACCTCCTGGAACAGCCTGGACGACATGCCGCCGCCGAGCGCGGCGTTCAGCACGCCGAGCGCGAACCGGCGGTCGTCGGTCCGGGCCAGCCCCTCGCAGCCCAGCACCAGGTTGGCCTGCTCGATCGAGCGGGAGACCAGCTTCACGCCGGTGCCGGCCGCCGTGCCGTACCCGTCCCAGAGGCCGCCTGAGCCGCGCAGCCGCGGTGCGGCGGGCTCGGCCGCGCCGAAATCGGTGAGCACCGACCCGAACGCCGCCTGCACGCCGGCCACCACCGCGTCGTGATCCAGGTTGCCGGCCGCCGCCACCACCAGGTGCGACGGCGTGTAGCGGGCGACGTAGTGTTCGTAGATCTGGGCCCTGGTGATTCCGTTGATCGAGTCGACCGTGCCGAGGATGGGCCGACCGAGCGGCGTGTCACCGAACAGCTGCGTGGTGAACGCCTCATGCACCGAGTCCGACGGGTCGTCGTCGTTCATGGCGATCTCTTCGAGCACCACGTTCCGCTCGGCATCCACGTCGCGCGGCTCGATCAGCGACGCGGTCACCATGTCGGACAGCACGTCGATCGCGAGCGGCAGGTCCGCGTCGAGGACACGCGCGTAGTAGCACGTGTACTCCTTGGCGGTGAACGCGTTCATCTCGCCGCCGACCGCGTCCATCGCCGACGAGATCTCCAGCGCCGTCCGCTTGTGCGTCCCCTTGAACAGCAGGTGCTCCAGGTAGTGCGTCGCGCCCTCGTGGTCGGTGTCCTCGTCACGGGACCCGACGCCTACCCAGATGCCAAGCGCCACCGACCGCACCGCGGGGAGGAACTCGGTGACCACGCGCAGGCCGCCCGGAAGGACGGACCTGCGCACGGCAGAGTCGCTTTGGCCGGAAGAGGAGCTCACGGTCCGATCGGTACCCATTTACTCGTGGTGCCCGCCGCGGGAGCGGTGCCGGGTGCGGCGGGCACCGTCGCCGTCCCCGCGATCCCGGTCCCGGTCGCGTGGCGGCCGGTCGCCCCGCTCGCCTCGGTCACCGCGGTCGGAGTGCGGGTCACCGCCGGACAGGTCCTCGCCGGCCGCCTCGCGCTCCAGTACCTCGACGGGAACCAGCGACAGCTTGCCGCGGTCGTCGATCTCGCGGATCTCGACCTGGATCTTGTCGCCGACGTGGATCACGTCGTCGATGTTCTCGATCCGCTTGCCGCCGTGCAGCTTGCGGATCTGCGTGACGTGCAGCAGGCCGTCCTTGCCCGGGAGCAGCGACAGGAAGGCGCCGAACGTGGTGGTCTTCACCACCGTGCCGAGGAACCGCTCGCCGACCTCGGGGATGTGCGGGTTGGCGATCGCGTTGATCGCCGACCTGGCGGCCTCGGCGGACGGCCCGTCGGTCGCGCCGACATAGATCGTGCCGTCGTCCTCGATCGTGATCTCGGCGCCGGTGTCGTCCTGAATGGAGTTGATCATCTTGCCCTTCGGGCCGATGACCTCGCCGATCTTGTCCACCGGGACCTTCAGCGTGATGATCCGCGGCGCGTAAGGCGACATCTCGTGCGGCTCGCTGATGGCTTCGCGCATCACGCCGAGGATGGTCATCCGCGCGCCGTGGGCCTGCTTCAAGGCGGCGGCGAGCACCGAGGCGGGGATGCCGTCCAGCTTGGTGTCCAGCTGCAGCGCGGTGATGATCTGCTCGGTGCCGGCGACCTTGAAGTCCATGTCGCCGAACGCGTCCTCGGCGCCGAGGATGTCGGTGAGCGTGACGTACTGGCCGCCCTCGTGGATCAGGCCCATCGCGATGCCGGACACCATGTCCTTCAGCGGCACCCCGGCGTCAAGCAGCGCCATCGTCGAGGCGCAGACGCTCCCCATGGAGGTCGAGCCGTTCGAGCTGATCGCCTCGGAAACCTGGCGGATCGCGTAGGGGAACTCCTCGCGAGTCGGCAGCACCGGGATCAGCGCGCGCTCGGCGAGCGCGCCGTGGCCGATCTCGCGGCGCTTCGGTGAGCCGACACGGCCGGTCTCACCGGTCGAGTACGGGGGCATGTTGTAGTTGTGCATGTAGCGCTTGGTGCGCTCCGGGTTAAGCGTGTCGATCATCTGCTCCATACGGAGCATGTTCAGCGTGGTCACGCCGAGAATCTGGGTCTCGCCGCGCTCGAACAGCGCGGAGCCATGGACGCGCGGCAGCACGTCGACCTCGGCGGACAGCGGCCGGATGTCGGTGAGCCCGCGGCCGTCGATGCGCAGGCCGTCGCGGATGATCCGCT
Organism: uncultured Actinomycetota bacterium; assembly: GCA_963771985.1. Lineage (GTDB taxonomy): Bacteria > Actinomycetota > Actinomycetes > Streptosporangiales > Streptosporangiaceae > Trebonia. The sequence continues at coordinate 138,972 of CAVYVO010000004.1, forward strand.
CGCGTACCAGCTTCTTGGTGAGGCTGCGGAACGCGGCGCTGATCTCCTTCTCACGGCCTTCGAACTGCTGGGCCAGGCGCTCCTGGGCGAGTGCCTTGACCCTGTCCTGCTCGGCCTCGCGGTCGTGCTTGCCCGCGATCGTCAGCGCCTTGGCCAGCTCGTCGGCGACCGTGTTCGCCACGGCCTCGTACACCTCTTCGGCGTAGTCGACGAAGATGGGGAACTCGGCCGTGCTTGCGGGGCTGATGCCCGCCTCGGCGGCCTCGGCGGCGAGGATCTTCTGGGCCTCGCACAGCGCGGCGATGAACGGCTTGGCGGCCTCGAGGCCCTCGGCGACCGTCTCCTCGTCCGGCGCGACCGCGCCGCTGGTGTCGGCGTCGGACAGCAGCTTCAGGGTCTGCGGAGTGGACTCCGCCTCCACCATCATGATCGCCACGTCGCCGTCCTCAAGCACGCGGCCGGCGACCACCATGTCGAACGTCGCGTGCGAGAGCTGCTCGTGCGTCGGGAACGCTACCCACTGGTCCTTGATCAGCGCGACCCGCACGCCGCCGATCGGGCCGGAGAACGGCAGGCCGGCCAGCTGAGTGGACATGGACGCGGCGTTGATGGCCACCACGTCGTACAGGTGCTCCGGGTCCAGGGACAGGATCGTCGCCACGATCTGGATCTCGTTCCGCAGGCCCTTGACGAAGCTCGGCCGCAGCGGCCGGTCGATGAGCCGGCAGGTGAGGATCGCGTCCTCGGACGGCCGGCCCTCGCGGCGGAAGAACGAGCCCGGGATACGGCCCACCGCGTACATCCGCTCCTCGACGTCGACGGTGAGCGGGAAGAAGTCGAGCCCTTCCTTCGGCTGCTTGCCCGCGGCGGTGGCGGACAGGACGACGGTCTCGTCGTCCAAGATAGCCAGTGCGGAACCCGATGCCTGACGGGCGAGTCTGCCCGTCTCGAACCTAATTTTGCGTACGCCAAAATCGCCGTTGTCAATAACGGCTTCGGCGCTCTTCACACCCTTCACGGGTGAGACCTCCTTGCGGTAGATCCCGCACCCACCCGCCGCCGTGCCATGGTCGGCTCTGGCGTGCCCGCTTGCGTTGTCGCAGATTCTCCCTTGCGTTTCGATATTCTGCGTTCCAGCGGGGACGCCGGCCGGTCTTCGATCGAAGCCCTCGGGTCAGTCCTACCGCCGCAGGCTCTTGCGCTGCCGCTTGCCCGCGACGAAAACGTCACGAGGAGGACCCGGGGACCACTACCGAGGACCGGCCCAGGCGCTCGGGCCGGGGGCTACGGGATGTGTCTTTTCGCTTCTCTTGTGTTATCACGCGGGCCAGAGCCAACGTTACCGGCCCGGGGTCACCGGGTCCAGCGTTACGGCCCGGCGCTAACGGGCGTGGTTACCTGCGCAGGCCCAGACGGTCGATCAACGTCCGGTACCGGCTGATGTCCGTGTTGCGCAGGTAGGTGAGCAGCCGACGGCGGCGGCCCACCAGCAGCAGCAGACCGCGGCGGCTGTGGTGATCGTGCTGGTGCACCTTCAGGTGCTCGTTCAGGTCGTTGATCCTGCGGGTCATGAGCGCGATCTGGACCTCCGGCGAACCGGTGTCACCCTCACTGGTCGCGTACTCCGCGAAGATCTGCTTCTTGACTTCGGCGTCGAGCGGCACGTGGCTCCTTAAAAAGTGATAAGCGGATTCCCGGGACGCCCGCTTGAGGGCGCAGCACGTCCCAACCGGTCTATTACCGGTAGCGTTTCACAGTATCACGCATGCGGACCTACCTGCTCCGTATCGGCCTACGCCGTCAACTCGCGGACGCGGTCCACGTCGCGGCGCATCTGCTCAACGAGGGCGTCGACGGAGTTGAAGCGGAGCGTGCAGCGGAGCCGGGCGGTGAAGTCGATCGCCGCGTGAACGCCGTACAGGTCCAGGTCGTCGCGGTCGATCGCGTACGCCTCCACCGTCCGCTCACCCTCGCCGAACGTCGGGTTGGTGCCGATGGAGATGGCGGCCGGCCACCGCTGCTCGTCGCGGCCGTCCGCGTCCAGGCTGGACAGCCATCCCGCGTAGACGCCGTCGGCCGGGATAGCGGTATGCGCCGGCGTCTCCAGGTTCGCGGTGGGGAAGCCGAGCGCCCGGCCGCGCTGATGGCCGCGGACCACGACGCCCTCCACCCGGTGCGGGCGGCCCAGCGCCTTGGCGGCGGCGGCGACGTCACCGTCCGACAGCAGCTGCCTGATCGCGGTCGAGGAGATCGTCACGCCGTCAGCGACGAGCAGCGGGAGCCCCTCCGTGGTGAACTCGTACTTTTCGCCGAGCTTGGCGAGCAGCGCGACATCGCCGGCCGCCTTGTGGCCGAACCTGAAGTCCTCGCCTACCACGACTGTCGCGGCATGGAAGCGTTCGACCAGCACGGCCCGGACGAATTCGTCGGGATCGAGCCGGGAGAACTCCAGCGTGAACGGGAGCACGCAAACGGCGTCGGCACCCAGCCCGGCGAGCAGCTCCGCGCGGCGGCGCGCCGAGCTCAGGAGCGGCGGATGGCTGCCGGGGCGGATTACCTCGTCCGGGTGCGGGTCAAAGGTGATCACCACCACGGGCAGGTTCCGCTCCCTGCCGATCTGCGCCGCTCGCGCCAGGATGCGCTGATGGCCCCGGTGCACGCCGTCGAACTCGCCGATCGTGACGACGGACTCGCCCCACTCCGGGGGCACCTCGCCCAGGCCGTACCAGCGGTACACGCGCTCTCCTTTCACTCGCCCGCGTACTGGTCGCGCACTCCAAGCCTAGGGGCCCGCGAGAACGGCGAAGCCAGCAGGCCGATTGCGCAATTGGCCCCGCAAGGGCAGCACACCGGAACAACCTGAGTTTGCGGCGTGTCGGGCACACCGCCCGTTTCACACCCTTATCTTCCGTTACGTGAAGCTCCGTTCACATGCACCCGCCAGGCTTTGATTGCGATTTCCCGCGCCATGGCACCGGAAATCGCAATCAGAGCGGCAGGCCGCATGCACAAAAGCCGCATTCCGGGCACCTTCTGGCCGGGAACCGGCCGCGGAGGGCCAGTGAACCACATCACGGGCACCCGACACGCCGGAGAATCACCTTGTTTCGGAACGTTCCCAAGAGTGTGCCGATTGCGCGATCGACATACTCAGGGCTGACCGGCGAAGACGGCGAGGGGGCGCAGGCGGCCCGCCTCTTCGGTTACCAGCGCGACTAGTGTGCCGTCTGGGGCGAATGCGGCCAACGGTACTTCTGTGGCGGTGCCGGTGGGGGCGGTGCCGGTGGGGGCGGGCGAGGACGGGGGCGGCGCCGAGCGGCGGGGCACCGAGACCGGGGACGGGAGCGGCGCCGAGCCGGGGGGCACCGAGACCGGGGACGACAGCGGGATGCGGGCGCCGTGGGCCAGGCGGCGGGCGTCGTCCTCCGTGAGGTCGACCCGCGGGAAGGCCGCCGCGGCGGTTTCCGCCAGGGGAGTCACCACCATACGTTCGGACAAAAACTCCAAAGTGTGCGACTGGGAGAGATCGTATGGCCCGACCGCGGTACGCCGCAGTGCGGTCAGGTGGCCCCCGGTGCCCAGCGCGGCGCCGAGATCCCGGGCGAGGGCGCGGATGTACGTGCCGCTCGAACAGCGGATCGTCGCGTCGACGTCGCGGAAATCCCCAGCGGGGCGGACAGCCGTGACCGTGAACTCATAGACGGTCACCGGGCGGGCGGCCAGTTCGGGGGCGGCGCCCGCGCGGGTCAGCTTGTAGGCGCGCTGGCCGCCGACCTTGATCGCGCTCACGCCGGGCGGAACCTGCCGGATCTGGCCGGTGAGCTTCGCGACCTCTTTGTCCAAAACCGCCGCGGAAACGCCGGCCGCGGGCGCGCCGCCAGCCGACTCCCCCTCGGCGTCGTCGGTCGTGGTCGACTGACCGAGCCGGATGGTCGCCGCGTACTCCTTCTCGGTGAGCGCGAGGTAACCGAGCAGCCTGGTCGCCTTCTCTACGCCCACCACGAGCACGCCGGTGGCCATCGGGTCGAGGGTCCCGGCGTGGCCGACACGGCGGGTGCCGGCCAGCCGGCGGATCCGGGCGACCACGTCGTGCGAGGTCATGCCGCCCGGCTTATCGACAATGACCAGGCCGCTCGGCGCGGTCATTCGTCCTCGTCGTCCCAGTCATCTTCGTCGTCGGCAGGCTTGCGGTAAGGGTCCGGGTCGCCGGCCCACTGGGCGCCCTCGCGACTGCGGGCCAGCTCGGCGTCCGCCTGCCGGGCCGACGCCACCAGGTCGTCGATCCGCCGCGCGCTGTCCGGCAGCGCATCGGCCACGAACTCGATCGACGGCGTGTGCCGCAGCCCGATAAGCCGGCCCACCTCCGAACGGATGACGCCGGTCGCGCTGCGGAGCGCGGCGGCGGTTTCCGCCTGCTCTTCAGGAGAACCGTAAACCGTGTAGTAGACCGTCGCTTCCCGCCAGTCGCTGGTCAGCCGCGTCTCGGTCACGGTGACGAAGCCCAGCCTCGGGTCCTTGACCCGGCGCTCGAGCAGCTCGGCCACGATCTTGCTGATCCGCTCGGCAAGCCGCCGCGTGCGGGCGTCGTCCATGGTCGGTCACTCCTCTTCGGTAAACAGCCGCTGCCGGGCCGACAGCAGCTCGATCTCCGGCCGCGCCGCCACGAGGCGCTCGCACTCCTCCAGCAGCGCCGTGGCGTTGTTCGCGGTGGCGGATACGACCGCTACCCCGATTTCGGCACGTCGATGCAAGTCGAGATGGCCAGTCTCGGCCACCGCGACACCGGGATACCGGCGCCGCAGTTCCGCGACGAGCGGCCGGACGACAGCCCGCTTCTGTTTCAGCGAGCGGACGTCGCCCAGCAGCACGTCCATCGTCAGCGCGGCTACGTACGCGGCTTCTCCCGCATCTCGAAGGTCTCGATGACGTCTTCGATCTTGATGTCGTTGTATCCGACACCGATACCGCACTCGTAGCCCTCGCGGACTTCGGTCACATCGTCCTTGAACCGGCGCAGCGAGTCCACCGTGAGGTTGTCGGAGATAACCACGCCGTCCCTGACCAGCCGCGCCTTGCTGTGCCGGTTGATCGTGCCGGAGCGGACGATGCAGCCGGCGATGTTGCCGACCCGCGGCACCCGGAAGACCTCGCGGACTTCGGCGGTGCCGAGCTGGACCTCCTCGAACTCGGGCTTGAGCATGCCCTTGAGCGCGGCCTCGATCTCCTCGATCGCCTGGTAGATGATCGAGTAGTAGCGGATGTCCACGCCCTCGCGCTGCGCCAGCTCGCCGGCCCGGCCGGCCGGGCGGACGTTGAAGCCGATGATCACCGCGTCGGACGCGATGGCCAGGTTCACGTCGTCCTGCGTGATCGCGCCGACGCCGCGGCCGATGACCCGCAGGGTCACCTCCTCGCCGACATCGATCTTGAGCAGCGCGTCCTCCAGGGCCTCGACCGAGCCGGACACGTCACCCTTGATGATCAGCAGGAGCTCTTCGCGCTGGCCCGCCTTCAGGGCCGACTCCAGGTCCTCGAGCGTGACCCGGCGCCTGCGCTGGGCGAACTGGGCGGTGCGCTCGCGCGCTTCACGCCGTTCGGCGATCTGCCTGGCCATCCGGTCGTCGGAGACAACGAGGAAGTTGTCGCCGGCGTCGGGCACGGCGGTGAGGCCGAGCACCTGGACCGGACGGGACGGCGGCGCCACGTCGACCGTGTCGCCGTTCTCGTCGAGCATGGCACGGACGCGGCCGTAGGCATCGCCCGCCACGATCGAGTCGCCGACGTGCAGCGTGCCGCGCTGCACCAGCATGGTCGCCACCGGGCCGCGGCCCTTGTCGAGCTGCGCCTCGATCACGGTGCCCTGCGCGTCCTGCTCGGGGTTGGCCCGCAGGTCGAGGGCGGCGTCGGCGGTCAGGATGATCGCCTCGAGCAGCTGGTCGAGGCCGATCCTCTTCGTGGCCGACACGTCCACGAACTGGGTGTCACCGCCGAACTCTTCGGCGACCAGGCCGTACTCGGTCAGCTGGGCCCGGACGCGAGCCGGGTCCGCGCCTTCCTTGTCGATCTTGTTGACCGCCACCACGATCGGCACGCCGGCCGCCTGCGCGTGGTTCAGCGCCTCGGTGGTCTGCGGCTTCACGCCGTCATCGGCCGCCACGACGAGCACCACCAGGTCGGTGGTCTCGGCGCCGCGGGCCCGCATGGCGGTAAACGCCTCGTGACCTGGGGTGTCGATGAAGGTGATCTTCCGCTCTTCGCCGTCGACCTCGGTCATCACCTGGTAGGCACCGATGTGCTGAGTGATACCGCCCGCCTCGCGCGCCACCACGTTGGTGTGCCTGATCGCGTCGAGCAGCTTGGTCTTGCCGTGGTCGACGTGACCCATGACGGTGACAACCGGCGGCCTCGCCTGCAGGTCGTCCTCGCCGCCTTCGTCCTCGCCGAACTCGAGGTCGAACGACTCGAGCAGCTCCCGGTCCTCCTCCTCCGGAGAAACGACCTGGACGCTGTAGTTCAGCTCGGCACCGAGCAGCTGCAGCGTCTCGTCGTTCACCGACTGAGTGGCCGTGACCATCTCACCGAGGTGGAACAGCACCTGCACCAGGCTCGCCGGGTTCGCGCCGATCTTGTCGGCGAAGTCGGAGAGGCTGGCGCCGCGGCTCAGCCGGATGACCTGGCCGTTGCCGCGCGGAACCTGCACGCCGCCGATCGTCGGGGCCTGCATGTTGTCGAACTCTTGCCGCCGCTGCTTCTTCGACTTCCGGCCACGGCTCGGCTTGCCGCCGGGACGCCCGAACGCGCCCGCGGTGCCGCCGCCGGCCCTGCCCCGGCCGCCGCCCGGACGCGCCGGGGCGCCGCCGCCGCCACCGCCGCCACCGGGACCGGGACCGCCGCCAGGCCTGCCGCCGCCACCGCCGGCACCACCGCCAGGACGCGGACCAGCACCGGCCGGACGGCCACCGCCGCCGGGACGCGGACCGCTAGCGCTCGGGCCGCCGGGACGCGGGCCACGGGCACCGGGGCCACCGCTCGCGCCGCCGGCCCGGCCGCCAGGGCCGCCGGAGCCCGCCACCGGCCGCGACGGCATGTTCATCGGGCTGGGGCGCGGACCGCCAGGACGCGGACCGCCAGGACGCGGACCACCGTCGCTGTGCGCACCGGCGCCGCCCGGACCGCCGGCGCCGCCGGGCCGGCCCGGACCGCGGCCGCCGGGACGCGACGCCCCGGGACCAGCCGCACCGGGCATGCCCGGACGCGGGCCACGGTCGCCGCGCTCCCCGCGCTCCCCGCGATCGCCGCGATCGCCGCGGTCCGCGCGGTCACGGTCGCCCGTCCCTGGGCGTCCCTGCGGGGTCGCGCCCATTCCGGTCGCCGTCGAGCTGAACGGGTTGTTACCAGGCCGCGGACCCGGACGCGGACCACGCTGGCCAGAACCGGCCGGACGGGGCGCGCCGGGACGCGGGGCGCCGCCAGGGCGAGACGACCCTTGTCCGCCGCCCTGCGTGCCCTGAGCACCCTGCCCTTGCGTGCCCTGAGTGCCCTGAGTGCCCTGCGGGCCGCCGGGCCGCGGCGCGCCGGAGCGCGGGGCGCCCGGACGCGGGCCGGACGGGGCCGCCGCCTGTCCGCCCTGACCAGCCTGTCCGGGAGCGGACGGGCGCGGGCTGGGCGCGGGACGCCCGGACGCGGGCGGCACGGACGCGGGCGGCACGGACGCGGGCGGCACGGACGCGGGCGGCGCGGACGCGGGCGGCGCGGCGGTCGCGCCGTCGGCGTGCCCAGCGGGCGCGCCGACACCCGGGACGGCCGGCACGGGACGGGGCACCGGACGCGGCACGGGCCTGGCGCCCTGTGCGGTGTTCGGCGCCGTGCCCTGCACTCCGGCTGGCGCGCTCGGAGCAGCCGCGGGAGCGCCTGACGGGGCCCCCGCCGGAGCGCCGCCCGCGCTCGGACTCACGGCCGGGCTCACCTGCCCAGTCACGCCGCCGTTACCGGAGACGCCGTTACTGGGGACACCATTGCCAGGGACACGGGGCGGGACGCGGTCGCCGCGTCCGCCGTTGCCGCCGCTGCCCTGCTCGCGACGGCCGGGCGACGGCGTGGGGCGTGCGTCAGCAGACCGCTGCCCCTGCCGTCCCGACTTGGCTGAATCGCCAGAAAACGCTTCCTTGAGCCTGCGAACCACCGGCGCCTCGATCGTCGATGACGCCGAACGCACGAACTCGCCCATCTTCTCAAGCTCGGCCATGACGGCCTTGCTCTCTACACCGAACTCCTTCGCGAGTTCGTAAACCCGGACCTTCGCCACTATGCTCCTCTGCTCGGCCCTCCACCGGGCCATCTACCGGATCATCAGCCGATCCGGGGCATAGGGTGCTCCGGGTCGGCGTCAGCTCATGCCGTTCATCGCCTTGTGCTCATCGAGCGCTCATTAGCTTCTCGACCTGCTTTCCGTACAGGTTTCGGTTGTGCCCAGCGTGCTTCCCGTCATCATCGACCGTTGCGTTCGTCACCGCCAGTTATGTTATGCCTGGGTGTCCGTCCGTGAAAGGTACGAAGCAAGCGGAGCGGCGCTGAGCGTACTCGTCACGCGCAGCGCGCGAGAGAACGCACGACGCCGCCGCGCCAGTTCGAAGCACACCTGGCTGGGATGCAGGTAAGCCCCCCGGCCGGGCTGCCGCGCTTGGGGGTCGGGCACGATGACGTCCCCGGCCGCCACTAGGCGAAGCAAGCTGGACTTTGCCGCACGCTCTTTACATCCAACGCATGTACGTACCGGAAAACTCCCGGGCGCAGGCTGCTCAGATCGCACGACCATTCCTCACATTAGTCTACCGTGTCCCCCTGTCTCAGGGCACCCGGCGAGATCCCGGATCTGCCGGCGGCAGCCGGCCAGTTCCGGGACGGCGTCTTCAGGACGGCGTCTTCAGGACGGCGATGCCGTGCCCGCGCTCCCGCCGACCTTGCCCACCCCGGCGTCCCGGCCCGCCCCGGCGTCCGTGTCGTCCGGATCCGGCTCGGCGGGTACGGCGTCCGACCTGATATCGATCCGCCAGCCGGTGAGCCGGGCCGCCAGCCGCGCGTTCTGCCCTTCCTTGCCGATAGCGAGGGACAGCTGGTAGTCCGGGACCACCACCCGTGCCTCCATCGCGACGGGATCGACGATATCGACGCGGGTCACCCGGGCCGGGGACAGCGCGTTGGCCACGAACTCAGCCGGATCCTCCGAGAAGTCCACGATGTCGATCTTCTCGCCGTGCAACTCCGCCATCACGTTCCTGACACGGCTGCCCACCGGGCCGATGCAGGCGCCCTTGGCGTTCACGCCCTGCTGGTGGGACTGCACGGCGATCTTGGTCCGGTGCCCGGCCTCGCGGGCGATCTTGACGATCTCCACCTGGCCGCTCGCGATCTCCGGAACCTCAAGCGCGAACAGCTTCCTGACGAGATCGGGATGTGTCCTCGACAGGGTGACCGACGGGCCCCGGTGTCCCTTGCGAACCCGCCACACGTAGCAGCGGATCCGCTCGCCGTGCACGTAGCGCTCACCAGGGACCTGCTCGGCCGGCGGCAGCACGGCCTCGATCTTGCCCAGGTCGACGAGCACCGTGCGCGGGTCCTTGCCCTGCTGGATCACCCCGGCCACGATGTCGCCCTCGTGTCCCGCGTACTCGCCGAAGGTCATCTCGTCTTCGACGTCACGCAGCCGCTGCAAGATCACCTGGCGGGCGGTCGTCGCCGCGATCCGGCCGAAACCGGCGGGCGTGTCGTCGTACTCCTGGGCGGTCGTGCCTTCCAGCCCGACCTCCCGTGCCCAGACCGTAACGTGACCGGTCTTCCTGTCCACCTCAACACGTGCCGCGGGGCTCGCCCCCTCGGTCTTGTGATAGGCCATCAACAGCGCATCCTCGATCGCCTTGATGACCGTGTCGAACGAGATGTCCTTCTCGTTCTCGAGGCTGCGCAGCACGCTCAGGTCAATGTCCATCGCCGCCAGCTCCAAGGTCCGCTTCGTAGGGAAGCTCCAGATCAGAAACCCCGCTGTCAAGCTCGTCGGCCAGCTCGGCACCGGAAAGGTCTTCCAGTTCCGCGTCGGGCACTCGCCCGAACTCCACTTGGACGGCCCCGGCCCCGAGGTCGCCGTACGCGAACCGGCGCTCGACGCCGTCCACGTCCATGGTGACGCCCTCGGCGTCCGCTACGAGCACCCGTCCCCGGACGGTTCCGTCCGCGCCCGCCTTGACCCGGACCAGCCGGCCCGCGGCCCGCCTCCAGTGCCTCGGCTCGGTCAGCGGCCGGTCCACTCCGGGCGAGGAAACCTCGAGGGTGTACGGAACTTCACCCATCACGTCGCTCGCGTCCAGGGCGGCAGATACCTCGCGGCTGACGAGGGCCGCGTCGTCCAGGCTGACACCGTGGTCGCTGTCGACCACCACTCGCAGCAGCAGCCGCCGCCCGGTGACGGTCACTCGCACCGATTCCAGGTCCATCCCGGCGGCGGCCACCACGGGCCGGATGAGGCCAGCCAGGCGCCGGTCGTCGACCGGGCCCGGGGCTGGGCGGGAGCCACCAGGCATCATGACCTCCTCGTCCGCGAGCTGTCTACTATCTTCGCAGGTCCAGCCTATAGGCCACGGCAGCCACGCGCCGCCGCGGAGGTAAAGCGGAGGCAAACCCGCGATAACCGCAGCAGCCGTAGCCACGTGGCATGCTTAGAGCCTATGCTCCCCAGGCGCCAGTTGCTCGTCGCGTCGATCACGACGCTGCCACTGTTTGCCGCGCTGAGCGCCTGCGGGGGTCCGGACCCGCTCGATGGCCCGCCGCCGCTGTCCGCTGACGTGCGGGCGCTGCTGCGAGCGGTGACCGCGGAGCAGAACCTGATCTCTCTATACAAAAGGACCATGGCCGCTTATTCCGCCCTGGTCCCCGACCTCTCCCCGCTGCTCGCCGAACACCAGGCGCACCTCGCGCAGCTGCGTGCCCGGATCATCGAGCCGCCCGGCAAGACCGTCCCGGGCGAGGTCACCTCCAAGCCCGCCATCGCGGGCACCCGGGGAGCCGCCCTCGCCCAGCTGCGCACCGCCGAACAGGCGGCGAGTACCGCCCAGCTCCAGCGCCTCGCCGGCGCGTCACCTTCGCTGGCTCAGCTTTACGCCAGCATCGCCGCGTCGGAAGCCACCCATGCGACCGCGCTCGACGACCTGGGCTCCCGCTGATGCCGCGCCAACGACTCCAGGAGGTCCAGGCGCTGCAGGCCGCGCTGGCCGCGGAGCACGCGGCCGTGTACGGCTACGGGGTCGCGGGCGCCATGCTGGCCGGCGCCGACCAGGCGCTGGCGATGGCCGACTGGAAGGCGCACCAGGAAGCACGGGACACGCTGGAGGCGATGATCGCCAAGATGGGCGCGACTCCCGTGGCCGCGAGCCCGGCCTACGAGCTGCCCTTTCCAGTGCGTGACGCCCGCTCGGCGCGGCTGCTCGCCGCGACGCTCGAAGAAGGCGTGACGCAAGGTTATCTCGGCGTGGTCGCCGTTACCGATAAGACGCTGCGCACCTTCGGCGCCCTCGCGATGCTGCCGCCCGCGAACCGGGCGGCCGCCTGGCGCGGCGGCGAGACGGTCGCCTTCCCTGGCATGCCGTCCGCGAGCTAGGCCTGCCGCGCCATCCCTGGCTCAGTCCCGCCCGCGCGGCAGCGCGAGCACCCGCGTGATTGCGGTGGCGGCCGCGTCAAGGTCGTCAGCGATGGAGATCCGCTCCGCCCACGACCACCAGAACCAGCACATGCCGTCCTTACCGCGGTTCACGTAGACGTTCTCTTCGAGAGCCCTGGCCGCGGGGTTCACCACGTACACGCTGGGTATCCGGCCTGGCGGTGCCATGAGCCATGCCTCAAGCCCCCGGTGTGTCAGCTCCTCGGCCAGTTTGTCGAGGTAAACGGACTCCGCGTGATTCACCTTGGCTTCCACCGTTATCACCGTCGTTACTAATCGTAGTTTTCCCGCAGCCCAAAGTGCGAGATCGTTCCAGATTGCCGCCCCCGGCATGGCCCCGCAACGCGCATCGGAATTGTCAGGAATGGGCAGAAGCGCGCTGCTCTCTTCTATGGTACGGAACGAAAGCTCGGCCGGGGCGGTTCAATGCGCAATACCGTGAGCCTGGATGCCATGAACCAGGACAACCGGCCGGACCGGCCCCGCTACGGGCCGGCGCGCGCCTACCGCTGTCCGGGCGGTTCGGCCCACGGCAGTCCGGGTAGCGCCAACGCCGGGCGGCTGAAACCCGCGACAGACCAGGGTCAAGGCCCGGTGCCGCGCAGCAAAGGCTGATCTTGGCCGGTCACCGGTTCCCTTTGCCGGCAAGATCGCGCCACACGAATTCAGACATTAAAGACATAACGGGCTAGTGCACTACAGAATGTGACCGTTTCGCGTGCCCCGCTGCGGACTTCCCGTGTAGCTGGGCACGATGGCGAAGAGTTTTCGGCGTTATAGAATGAATTATTAACATTGGGAAAAATGTTTTCGGAATCATTGCGCTAGCTAGGCAATCGGCAGTCGCGGACGGTTATAGTGGCGGCGGGCGGACGGCGGACGGCGGACGGCGGACGGCGGACGGCGGACGGACGGCGGCGGCACCGTCCGCGCAGCACGCGGGAGGAGGCCGCAGGCCGCTAGTCCAGCCGTGCCGGGATGAGGATGAGGATGAGGATGAGGATGAGGATGAGGCTGCGCACCGCCGCGAACGAAGTCTCGGGCTTAATCGACATCGCGGTCATCTCCTTAGCCGAAGGTGAACACGCAGGCCTGGACGCCGGGGTCCAGAAACGTGATCTCGAAGGTGCGTTCGGTGACGGGTCCGGGCTGGCGGATGATCTGGTACAGCCGCGGTTCGGCGACCGTGCCGTGACCCTGGCCGTCCGCGTCGGTTCCGTGCGCCGCGCCCGGCGACTGCCCGTCGAGCAGCACCCGGAACCGCACCTGGGCTCCCGCTGCCGCCGGTCCCATGACCAGATGAAGGTCGCGGGCGTGGAAACGGCAGGCGATCTGCCCGCCTCCGGTGTTCAGCGTGGTGACCTGGGCTCCGGCCGTCCAGTTCCCCGACAGGGCCCAGTGGTTGAGCCGCAGCCCCGGCGGGGCGGCATACACGTGCGGCCGGTCCCGGATCATCCCGCCGGGAGATGCGAAATTCTCGGTGCGAGCGTAGCCGGTGTAGTTTTCCGGTGATCTCAGGCTGGCCCAGTCGGCGGCGACCTCAATACCGCGGGCGTCGGGCGAAACCGGTTCCCGGCTGGTGTCGCCGGCTCCGGCCTCGGACAGCAACTGCTGGATGATCATTTCCGACTGCTGGTATTCACCTTCGCCGAAGTAGTGGTGCCGGATGCGCCCCTGCGCGTCGGCGAAGTACAGGGCAGGCCAGTAGTGGTTGTCGAACGCACGCCATATCTCGTACTCGTTATCGATCGCCACCGGGTATCCGACGTGCATTTCCTGCACGGCCCGGCGGACGTTGCCAGCGTCGTGCTCGAAGTCGAACTCCGGCGTGTGCACGCCGATCACGACCAGCCCATGGCCGGCGTATTTCCCGGCCCAGGCACGGACGTAGGGAAGCTGGCGTAGCCAGTTGATGCAGGTATAGGTGCAGAAGTTGACCACGACCACGTTCCCGCGCAGGCTGGCCGGTGTCAGCGGCGGTGAGTTGAGCCATCCGGTCGCGCCGCCGAACGACGGCATTTCGCCTTCGACGGGCAGCCGGGACGAGGACGTGTGCAGCCCAGCAGGCGCAAGCCAGTGCGCGTTCATCGCAGGGACAGGTTCGGAACGGTCGGAACGGCCATCTGCGTCTCCTCACACTTGCAGTACTGTCATTCGACGTCGAGTTCGCGCAGGTTGGTCTTGGTGAGCTCGACAAGTTCCTCGCCACTGCCGGACGGGATCGTCCTGGTGGCGTACAGGGTGAACCCGTTCAGCGAATCCCCCGGAATCCCGTACACCCGCCGTACCCCGGACGCCTTCAGCGTCGCCAGCACTACTTCAGCCACCGTGGTTGCCATCAGATGCTCCCTTGCTGCTGTCGCGCCTATGCCGGGCTGAACCTGCCGGGCCGCGGACCGGCACGGAGGGCCCGCAGCATCCGGCTGTCACCACAATCGCGCACAGGAACGGCCCGTCGCCCCGGTGAACACCCTGGCCTGAGCCCTGGTATCACTTCCACCCCGGCCGGATCCCTGGTCATCCGGCCCGGCGGCGGGCAGGCTGAGTGGTCACATAACGATTCGCGAAGTTCGGCCGGCAACGGCTGTGCATGTACCACGATGAGCCGGGACACGGCCCGGGTCAGGGCCACGTACAGCCGGCGCAGGCCATAAGTCTCCCCGGCGGAGATGCGGACCGGCTCTGCGAGCACGACATGGTCGAACTCGAGTCCTTTTGCCAGCGTGACAGGCACGACCGTAAGCCGGGAATCCGCCGATTCCCCGTTCGGCGATGCGCCCAGCACACCGAATGCCAGCCCAGCCTGACTCAGCGATTCCGTGATCTCACGCGTCTGCGCGTCCGCGCAGATGACCGCGACCGACCCAGGCGCCCGCAGCCCGTGTGCGCATTCGGCGGCCACTCGCTCGCCCAGCTCACTGGCGGACACCGTCCTTACCGTGAGCGACCCGGCGTCCTCGCGCAGCGAGGCGGCGGGCCGCAGTCCCGGCGCGATCGACGGCAGCAGCCTGGAGGCGAAGTCGAGGATCTGCCGCGGCACCCGGTAGCCCACGTCGAGTTCGCGCACGGACGCGCTGGGCTTGCCGAGATGCCCCAGCATCGTGGGCCATGACCGGGCGGCCCACGGGGTGGTGCCCTGCGCGATGTCCCCGAGCACGGTGGCCGATCCGGTGGCGCACCGGCGGCCGATCGCCCGGCATTCCATCGGCGACAGGTCCTGCGCCTCGTCCAGCACCACGTGCGCGAGGCTCGGCGTGCGTTCGATGAGGTCGGCGGCCTCGTCGATCAGCACCAGGTCAGCGCGGCTCCAGCGTGCCGACCCCGGACCGCGGGGCGGCGGCGACCACACGATCGCGCGCTGCTCATCCTCCGACAGCAGGCCGGCCGCGTGCCGCGCCAGTTCCGCCGGCGCTGAAAGCAGCCCGAATACCAGCCGCTTCGCCTCGACTTTGGGCCAGACCTCGCTGACGCAGGCCCGTACCGGCGCGGTGCGCCGCACCGCGTCATGCGTGCGGTCGTCGCACGTCTCGCCCGCCGCTTCCATCTGGCTGAGGATCACGTGCGCGATGCGATGCCCGAGCAGTTCCCGTCCGGCTCCGTAGCGGACCCCGCGCCCGCGCAGTTCCGCCGCGAGCGACTCGATCTCGCTGGCGGGAACCCGCCATCGCCGCGCCCCGCGCGCGACGACGAGCGGCTGGGCCGACGGTCTGATCATCGCCCACAGGGCTCGCCGGAGCACCTCCGCCATCCGCGCGTCGCCCTTCACCAGGGCCGCTTCGTCGCTGTCGGCTCCGCGGACCGGGGCGGACGCCACCAGCTCGGTGATCGTGGTCTGCGAGACATCCAGCTCCCCCAGCGCGGGAAGCACGTTCCTGATGTAAGAGAGAAAGGCGAGGTTCGGTCCGACGACGATCACGCCGCGGCGGGTGACCTGCTCTTTGTGGGCGTACAGCAAGTACGCGACGCGGTGCAGGCCGACCGCGGTCTTTCCTGTCCCGGGCGCGCCCTGGACGCACACCGTCTGGCCGGCGTCCGCGCGCACGATGTCGTCCTGCTCAGGCTGGATCGTGGCGACGATGTCCCGCATCGGGCCGGATCTGGGCCGCTCGATTTCTGCGACAAGGAGCTTGCTTGCTTTTATTTCATCCGAACGGAAGGTGGCGCCTGTGCCAGCGCCCCCTGCTGCGAAGAGCTCGTCTTCGTACGCGGTGAGCTCTCCCCCGGAGAACCCGAACCGCCGCCGCAGCGTCAGCCCGAGCGGATCGGCCTGGCTGGCCCGGTAGAAGGGCCGCGACACGGGCGCCCGCCAGTCGATGACCACGGGCGTGCCGTCCTGGTCGTGCACGTGCCGCCGCCCGATATGGAACCGTGAGCCAGCGAACTCCAGGTCCCCGCCAAGGTCGCTATAGTCCAGCCGCCCGAAGAACAGCGGGGCGTCCGGCAGGTCCTTCAGCGACTCGGCGCGGCGGTACAGGTCGGCCTTCAGGTACTCGAGGGATACCCGGTCCCCCGCCATGGGGTTGATGGCGAGCACGTTCTCCCGCATCAGCCGGAGGTACTCGCGGGACTGGGTGAGGTGGGCGCGTTCGGCGCGAATGACAGGATCTTCGCCGTCGTCCTCGGCGTCGGCGGGCATGACTGAACCCCCTTGATCTGCTCTGGGCGCGAAGCTCAAAACTGTAGCGCCGCGGCACTGTTAAGTCACCTGGTTTTCGGCCGCACACTGGGACCATGGGTGAACCAACCGTGCACGCGGGGACCTGGACGCCGGAAGACCGGTTCGACTCGCCGTGGCAGTACCTTCCTGTGGAGGTGGCCCCCGGGACGGCCGCGCTGCGCGTGGAACTGGAGTATGAGGGCGCGGGAACGGTGGTCGACCTCGGCTGCCTCGGCCCGTCGGGATTCCGCGGCTGGTCGGGTGGCGCCAGGGGATCGTTCGTGATCGCGGCCGAGGCCGCGACGCCCGGCTACCTGCCCGGAGAGCTCGAGCCCGGCCTGTGGCAGGTGATGCTCGGCCTGCACAAGGTGCCGCCGGACGGCGTGCGTTTCCGGGTTACGGCGGAGCCCTCCAGCGGGGCGGCCAGCGACCTCGTCCAGGCGCCGGCGCTCCCGGTGCCCGCGGACAGACCCGCCCGGCGCGAGCTGCCGGCGGCCCGGGGGCGGCGCTGGCTGGCCGGCGACCTGCACGCGCACACGGTGCACTCGGACGGCGCGATGACCGTGCCCGAGCTCGCGTGCTTCGCGATCAGCCGGGGCCTGGACTTCATCGCGGTCACCGATCACAACACGGTCAGCCACCATGCCGAGCTGCGGCCCGCGGCGCGCAGGTACGGGATCACGCTGCTTCCCGGCCAGGAGGTGACGACGGCGCACGGCCACGCCGGGGTGCTGGGCGAGACGGGCTGGATCGACTTCCGCCGCGACCCGGACGACTGGCTGACCGCGGCCGAGCGCGGCGGTGGCCTCATGTCGGTCAATCACCCGATCGCGGGCCCGGTGAGCTGGCTGCGCCAGATGCGCCGGCGCCCGCCGCTCGTCGAGGTCTGGCACTGGAGCTGGCTCGACCTGAGCTGGACCACGCCGCTGGCCTGGTGGCAGGCGTGGGATCCGACGGCGATCCCCGTCGGCGGCAGCGACTGGCACCGGCACGGGTCAGACGCGCCACCCGGAACGCCGACGACCTGGGTCGAGTGCGCCGGGTCCGAGCCGGAGGCCGTCCTCGACGGCCTGCGGGCCGGCCGGGTAACCGTCTCCGCCGAGCGCGACGGGCCCGTCCTCCTGCGGCACGATGGCGAACTCGTGGCCGTGGCCGCGGACGGGCTGACGCTCGCCGGCCCGGACGGGCCGTACCGCCGGGTGCGCGGCGACCGCGCCAGGCTGCCCGGGCTGCCCGGCTACCACCGGCTGCTGAGCCCGGCGGGCGCGACGCTCGCGCTTACCCAGTGACCGGCGCTAGCCGGCGGCGAGGAGACGCACCCTGGCGTACAACAGGGCCCGGTGCCCCCGCAGATCGTCCGCCTGGTCGGGCTTTTCAGGGGACTCGCCGGCGTCGATCGATCGCTGCAGCTGATCGTGGGCTTCGGCGGCGTCCATCGTGTCGAAGACGATGAGCGGGTCGCTCTCGGCGGCCAGCCACGTCCTGTTCAGCAGCCCCGCGGCTTCCCCGGCCCACGCGTCCTTGATCCGGCCGCTGTTACCGTGGTCGATCAGCACCGACAGCGCGTGTTCCTTGTCACCGTAGGCGAAGGTCATCGTCACGCACTCCTGCCGGCCGCCGACGTCGCCGTAGTGCCAGCACCGGCCGACCGTCGGCGAACCGATCGCCGCCGCCCAGGCCGGATCGGGCACGCCGAGCGCGGCCACCCGCTCCGCGGCCGCGGTGGCCGCGGCCCGCAACTCCGCCGACCCGATCGCGCCGAAGATCCGCAGTAGCGCCAGCGCCTCCGGGGTCGTGTTCTCCTCCGCGGCCGGCACGAGCGAGGTGGTGAGCGCGGCCATGGCGTCCGGCAGGTCAGCCGCGGAGGCGGCCAGCGCGCCGATCATGTCGGAGCCCCACAGCTCGGCGTCGACCGGCTCGCGGATGTGGGAGAGCACCCTGTGGGCTTCGTTCAGCACCACGCCGAACGCCGCCGCTGGCTCGATCGGCGCGAAAAGCTCTTCGATATCGGGATCGTCTTGACCCATCCGGGTATTTTCGCACGACACCGCCCGTCCCGGAGGGCCAGCCGGATACCTGGGCCTCCGGGACGCGTGCGCCCCGGCCGCGCTAGCCGCCGAGCAGGCCGCTGACCGGAAGGCCGGACACCGGCAGGCCCGAGCCGCCGAGCAGGCCGGAGACGCCGGACAGCGGGCCGCCCACTTCGGACAGGGGCTGCCGCAGCCGCCCGAAGGCACCCGCCGGCGTCCTCCAGGTTCAGCTGGGGCTCATCACGGTGAGAAATATGGGGCCAGCGGTCTCGGTGGGACCGCCAGCCTCGCCACACGCGAGGTGTGTGGCCCACTGACCTCATCTTGTGAGGTGTGTGGCCCACAGACCTCAATCCATGGGTGCGTGCCCGAGGAATTTCCATGGGGTTGTGGCCCACCGCCCCGCTCTTTGTGGGGCCGTGGGCCACCGCCGCAGAGCGCTTTCACGGCTAGCCGCCAATGTTGGTGCGCTTGGTGCTTCTGTGGCTCGCTGGACCGAGGGGAGACTGTTGGCGCGGCCGAGGGCACACGGACCCGCGGTGCCGGGATGCGGGGGCGCCAGGGGGGTGCGGCGGTTAAGAGGGCGGCGGTCAGGGGGTGCGGGCGAAGCAGGCGGCTAGGTGGTCGTTGACCAGGCCGCAGGCCTGCATCGTGGCGTAGGCCGTGACCGGGCCGGTGAAGACGAAGCCGTGCTTGCGCAGCCCGGCGGACAGGCGCTTGGACGCGGGGGTCTGCGCGGGGACGTCGGCCAGCGCGCGGGGCGGCGGCGGGGGCGGGTCGGCCGCGGCGTAGCTCCAGACCAGGTCGCTGAGCCCGGCCGGCAGTTCCAGCGCGGCGCGGGCGTTCGTGATCACGGCGTTGATCTTCGCCCGGTTCCGCACGATGCCCTGGTCGGATAGCAGCCGCTGCACGTCATCCGGCCCGAACGCGGCGATGGAGGCGATATCGAAGCCGGCGAACGCCTTCCGGAAATTCTCGCGCTTGCGCAAGATCGTGAGCCACGACAGTCCCGACTGGAAGGCTTCCAGGCTCAGCCGCTCGAAGATGGCCTGGTCGCCGCGTACCGGCCGGCCCCATTCGGTGTCGTGGTAGGCGAGATACTCCGGCGCGCTCAGGCCCCACGGGCAGCGCAGCCTGCCATCGGGCCCGGGCACCGCCCCGCCGGCGGGCTCAGCCATGCGACCGCTCCGGGGGGGCCGCCGAGCCTTCGCCGCCGGGGGGCAGGGCCCGCCGGTGGCGCGCGCCCATGTAGGGGCTGCTGAGCGGCTGCGGCGGCGGCGGGGCAGGCTCCCTGCTCAGGTCGGTGACCAGCTGCTCTAGCGCCACGATCCGCACGTC
The DNA here is from genome assembly GCA_963771985.1 of uncultured Actinomycetota bacterium. Taxonomy (GTDB): domain Bacteria; phylum Actinomycetota; class Actinomycetes; order Streptosporangiales; family Streptosporangiaceae; genus Trebonia. The sequence goes on from CAVYVO010000004.1 coordinate 158,704, forward strand.
GCGTTCCCGGATCGCCTCGGCGATCCGCTCCATCGCCTCGTCGGTCGCCTGCATGTTGTATCCCCACAGCGCCGTCGGCGGCCGGAGCAGCACGACGTCCGTGGCGGACACCGGCCCCATGTCGAGCGGCGCGTAATCGGCGCGCTCCCCCGACAGTTCACCGCCGCGCCCGGCGGCGACGAGAACCACGGCGACCAAGATGACCAGGATGGCGATCAGCAATACGACAGGCACATAAAGAATCGTGCCATGTCCTGACAGTGAAGTCGTACACCCGCTGGCGCGAAAGCGTTACCGGAAGGACAGGTCGATGTGGGCTTCCTTGATGATCCTGACGACCTCTTCAGCGTCGTCGGCCACCCGGAGCAGGGCCAGTTCGTCGGCGCCGATGTAGCCCTTGGCGAGCATCGTCTCCTTCAGCCAGCTCAGCAGGCCCGACCAGTGGGCGCTGCCGACCAGGACGATCGGGAACCTGGTGATCTTGCCGGTGGCGACGAGCGTCACCGCCTCGAACAGCTCGTCCAGCGTGCCGTAGCCGCCGGGCAGCACCACGAACGCCTGTGAGTACTTGATGAAGCAGGTCTTCCGCACGAATATATGCCGGGCCGTAGAATGAGAACACGTGGTCACGTAAAGCACCAAATAAAGCTAGAGTTCTTGCTAGTTAGTGGAGAGCAGTGGAGTCTACTGCTTGCCGATGTTTCTAGCATTCTCGCTAGCACGGGCCTGGGAGGCATTTTGGCGTACACGCAGGCGCGGAAGTCCAAGACCAAGGGCACGCGGTATGTGGGCTACTACCTCGACGCCGAGGGCAAGCCGAAGGTGGCGGGCACGTTCGCAAGTGATGATGAGGCTCTGCGCGTCGCGCGGGAGCAAGAGGATCATGTACGCGGAAGGCTAACCGGGACACCGCCCGCTGAGAAGGCCACGATCACGATCGAGGAGTTCGCAAAGACCAGGTTCCTGCCGCGGATCGAGATCACGCCGAAGGCTAAGCAAACCTACAAGTCGCACCTGAAGAACCACGTGTACCCGTACCTCGGTGGCGAGCGGATCGCCGAGGTCTCCCGCGAGCAGCTTTACACGCACCTGGTGAAGACGCTTCCCGAGGCCGGGGCCACGCTCGTGACTCGCCGGGCGGTGCGAACAGTGCTGTCATCCATGCTGCAGATGGCCTGGGACGAGGAGTACCGGGACGGCAACCCCGTTATGACCATCAAGCTGAAGCAGGTCCCATCGAAGCCCGTGCTGGTGTCGACCCATGCCCAGTGGAACAGGCTGGAGGACGCACTCCCATTCCGCGCCGCGTTGGTGTACGCCCGATTGAACGTCACGACTTGGGCGCGCCAATGCGAGATGCGTACGTTCCGCCCGCGAGACTTCGAGTTCGGGTCTACCGCGATGATCAACATCACCCGCTCCGCGTCGTATGTGACATCCGATAACCACCCCGACGGGCACGCTGGGTGGGTCGTCCAGCCGAACGCCAAGAACGGGGACTGGCGGCGGTTCGCGATCTCGACGCAAATGGCGGTGATGATCCGCGACCACATCGAGGAGAATCAGATCGCAAACGAGGATCTGCTGTTCCCGCAGTGGATGTTCGCCTTCCGCCGCCCGAGCACCGGCCTCACGGTGCTGGAGGGCCACGAGGTGCCGCCGCCGATCACCAGCGCAACGGGGAAGGTTTACGAGCACGGGACTATGGGCGCCCGGTTCACCATGAACTGCCACTGCGATCACTGCAAGGCATACGCGGCCTGGTACGCGCGGGAACGTCGTGCCAGAGCACGCGAGGCCAGCCCACAGCAGCGTGGCCATGCCGATGTATGGCGGCGTGACGGATCCGAATTCCTTTCCGACGATGTGTGGAGCCGAATCTGGCGAGCCGCGTGTGACACGGCTGGTCTTCCGCAGGAGTTCACTCCGTATAACGCCCGCCACACCGGCATCTCCTGGGCAGTGGAAAAGGGCGTTGACCTCGGCCGCATCCGGCAACGGGCTGGACACGGCAGCCTTGAGGTCACCTCTAGGTACCAGACCATCCTCGACGAGAAAGACACCACGCTCGCCGAAAGCCTTGAGGATATCTTCCAGCCGCTTGCCACAGGGTGACGGTTGTTACCGTCCTCGTTATTTGAACATCCAGCGGCTGAATTATCTGGCGACGATTCGGCATGGCTTTGCGGGCACCATGGAGAGCCCGATCACGTAGCGTGACTGCTGGCGAGGTTGCTGTCGCGCGCAGTCCCGCCGTTCGGTGCGTCTGCGGTTACCACGCTGCGTTGTCACTATGTCGCACCGAACTTGTTGTTCTGCGCCGGCGCTGGTAGTGCGAGGCCGACTGGCCGCGCCCGCCGCTGGCCTGCCGCCGGGCCACCCCGGGGAAGGGTGTGTGCCGGTTAGCCCTCTTCACCGGCAATTTTCACCGAACCACCCCTACGACACTCGCTGCTGTGAGCTGGGCCTGGGCGGCCGGTGAGGGCTGGGGCATGTCGCTGGGGGTTCACATGTGAGACAGCTCGGGCGGCGTCCGCCGGCGCCGTTGGACATGGCCGGCTGCCTGGCAGCTATGAGGAGCTGGTAGCGGCGAGGTAGGCCGCGTTGAGGCGCTCGCGAACGCTCGGTGATCGCGCTGGGGTTTCGGAGCCAAGGTGCGAGCGGCGAAGCTCGTCCATGAACTCTTGCCAGAGCGCGGGGCCGCCTTGTTCGAGCAGCTCGGCGCGAACGCGCAGCGCGCAGCTCGTGGGCCGGTGGCGAAGTCCCCAGCTGCCGAGCTGCGCGAACACGGGTATGAGTTGGATCGCGGGTTCGGTCAGGCTGTAGCGCGCCCGCTGGCCGGGTCTCGTGTCCTCACGGGTGAGCAGTCCCGACTCGAGGAGTCGCTTGAGCCGGTCGGCGAGAATATTTGAGGCGATCCCCTCTTCCGAGCCGGCCTGCAGCTCCCGGAAACAGCGGCGGTCTCCGAAGACGATGTCGCGGAGGACGAGCAGGCTCCAGCGATCGCCGAACGCCTCGACGGCGGCGTTGATCGGGCACCCCGACCGCGGCTGATTCGCTTCACCCATAGTGCTTGCAATCTACCACCGCCAGGTACTACCGTCTCGACAAGCGGTTGCAAACCACAAGCGGAAGGGGCCACCATGCTGAGGCAGGTCGCGGAGGGTGTGCTGATCCACCAGAGCGAGTTCTGCCAGAGCAACGCCGTTGTCGTGCAAGGCCGGGCCGGCGTGCTGCTCATCGATGCCGGGATATACGGCTCCGAAATGGCCTGCCTGGCGAACGACCTGCCCGATCCGGGCCAGGCCGTTGTGGCGGGCTTCTCGACGCATCCTCATTGGGATCACGTGCTCTGGCACGCCAGGTTCGGCGCGGCGCCCCGTTACGGCACAGCCCGCTGCGCGGCTACTATCCGAGATCGGCTGTCGGGTCCGCATTGGAAGGACAGCATCGCCGGGTGGATACCGCCGGACATCGCCGGGCAGATATCGTGGGACCAGTTTGGCCTCATTACCGGCCTGCCCGCCGAAACTGCGCGGATTCCCTGGGATGGCCCTCAAGTCCGGATTATCGAGCATCAGGCGCATGCCGCGGGCCATGCGGCGCTGCTGATCGAGGAACGCGGGGTTCTCGTCGCCGGCGACATGCTTTCTGATGTGCTGATTCCGATGCTCGACTTGAACGACGCCGCGGACCCGATCGAGGACTACCTCGCCGCGCTGCGGCTGCTCGAGGGCGCGGCGGGCGACGTCGATGTCCTCGTCCCCGGCCACGGCTCCATCGGCGGAGCTGATCAGGTACACGCACGGATCGACCAGGATCGCGCGTACGTGCAGGCCTTGCGTGACGCCCATGTTCTCAGCGACCCGCGGGTCGGCCCATCGGCCACGTTCGATTGGATGTCCGGCGTGCATGAACGGCAACTACAGCAGCTCGCCCGAAGAAGCGAGCGCGACGGGACACCCGGATAGCGACCGGTATGCGGGATGCCGCGGCGTGGTCTTGGGTGCCGCTCACCGTTCCCCGGCTGAGACACCCGCGATGGCCGCGTTGGCTCGGGTCTACCGATGAGATTGCGACCCCGGCAGTGTCAGTATGGGCAGAACGAACGGACTGCCGAGAGGATCTGATCATGTCCACCGCAGAGACTCGGCCGAGCACCGGCACTACGATCGCCGCGCCCATGGCGGACACGGAACGGCAGACCGCCGCGGGCAAGGTGCTTTGGCACTTCACGATGTCGCTGGATGGGTTCGTAGCGGGGCCGGGCCATGCGATGGACTGGATGACGGGATTCTCGGTGCGCCCCGGCCTTATCGAGGAGTACGTCCAGACCACTGGCGCCGTGCTGGGTGGACGAGACGGCTGGGACGTCTTCGATGATGCTCGCCCGTACGGCGGCGCCTGGGACGGGCCGATCTTCGTGCTCACCCACCACCCCGAGGACGCAAGGCCCGCCAACGGTGTCACGTTCCTCAACTGCGGCCCGGCAGAGGCGGTGCGGATCGGGCTGGAGGCGGCCGGCGGCAAGAACCTCGAAGTGTTCTCGCCGACCATCGGCCGTCAGCTCCTCGAACAGGGGCTGATCGACGAGATCGACCTGCACATCGCACCGATCCTGCTCGGCCAGGGCATCCGCCTCTACGACAACCCCGGCCGTGAGCCCGTCCGTCTGCACCGGGTCGGCGAAGGCGATCCCGCGGCTGCGGTGAACGTCCGGTACCACCCCCAACCAGGTAGACCAGAACGCAATCTGTCGCACTAGTTGATCCCCTTACGGCACGCACCGAGAGGTAGTTCCGGGCAGCACGAGAGAACAGATGAGGGCGATCGGCGCGTTGGGCGCCGGTCATCAGTGAGACTTACCGGCCGCACCTAATCGGCGCTATGGGGCACGGCGTGATGGTGGTGGAGATGGTGCATCGGCTACGGATCGTAGCGTAGCCCGTCGTCGGCGGGCGTCGTACGTTGCGGGCATCGTTCACCGCCGGGACCTGCGGCTGCCCCGGCCCTCCAGGTCCCGGCTGTCCCTGGAGGTGCCTGATGACCGCCGCAACCGCCTCGACTTCCCTCGTCTCTGCCCAGCCGGCCTTCACCGACGCCGAGCGACTCGCGCTCGCCGGGTTCCTGGCCGGGTACCGCGGCCTGACCCGCGAGGCCTACACCCTCGACCTGCGCCAGTTCACCGGCTGGCGCCGGGCACGTTCCCTGCCGCTGTTCGCGGTCCGCCGCGCCGATATCGACACCTTCGCCCGGGAACTGGAAGCACGCGGGCGGGCCCGCGCCACCGTAACCCGGCGGCTGTGCGCCATCGCCGGGTTCTACAGTCATGCCGACGAAGAAGAGCTCCTGGACCACTCCCCGGCCGCGCACGTCCGCCGTCCCCGGCTGGATTATGAGTCGCATGCCACCGCCCTGGACCGCAACGAACTCGGCGCCCTGCTGGTCGCCGCCGGGCTTGGGCCGCCCGCCGAGCACGCCCTGATCTCCCTGCTCGCCCTCAACAGGCTGCGGGCCAGTAGCCACCGGCGCGGACATCGAGCACCTCGGCCTGGAGCGCGGCCACCGCACCTTGACCGTCACCCGCATGGGCGGCAAGGTCGAGGCTCCCAACCTGCGTATATAAGCAGGGGCAGTGGACCGCGCGAAGGATGTCGCCAGGCAGGACGCGTGGCGAGGGTGCCCAAACCGTGTCGGCATGTTCGGCAGCCGGATGGGATCTGGAGTATGACTGGACGCATGCGAGCGTCACGGCAGGAGCAGACCGGGGGAGCGGGCGTAAGTGAGGTTTCAGCCGCCTTCGAGCGTCTCGGCTGGGGAGTGGTGGAGAACTCCCGTCATGACCTAGGCACTGACCTGTTCGTGCTGGCCCGCGATGAGCGGCTGTTCGACCTCGGCTTGGTTGCGGGTGTCCAGGTGAAGTCGGGCGGGAAGCGCAGCAGGTATTTCCGGGAACGGGTGCAGGACGGTAACGGCGATCTGCGCGGCTGGTGGTACCGCGATGGCGATCGCCGTCACGTCGATGCCTGGGTGTCGCATGCGCTGCCGCATCTCATCGTGCTGCACAATCTCGATACGCGCACCTCCTACTGGGCGCACGTCACTCCTGAGACAGTGGTAACGGCGGGCCAGGGCGCGAAGGTCCTCGTTCCGAAGGCCAACACCATCGACGACCAGCACCGCGATGCCCTGCTCGGCGTTGCGGCCAGCACCCGGCCCGCAGTGACATGGGAGCGCAGTGCCTGGGTCGGGGCTGCATCTTTGGCGCCGCGTGATCTCCTGCGCCACGCTCTCGTGGTACCCCGCCTTATCGCCCCGCACCCGAACGCTGGGTACGGCACTTTGCTGTCTGCGGAACAGGCTGTCGCCTTGCTAGTCCAGGGCCGCGTGCATGACCTGTATCAGTTCTCGGTGCACCACGCCGACGTGCCGACCCTGGACGAGGCTGCGGAATCCGGACAGTGGTCATGGCGTTTCGTCAGCGCGTTCGCCCACCGGGTCACGACCGGCGACATCAGCAGGCTGCTGCGGGCGGCGGACGGCGCCCCCGGTCCGGCCGCGCGGGCTGCAGCGGCCGTCACCGGTGCCGGCAGCCTGGTGGAGGAAGGCCGCGTTGATGAGGCCGTCGAGCTCCTGGAGGAGGAACTGGGCCGCGATGAATGCGAGCCGGTGGACCACGCGTGGCTGACTTTGCAGCACGCCCGGGTGTGCGCCGAGATCGGCCGGCTTGAGCAGGCGCGCGCCGAAGCAGTCGCCGCGCAGATCGTCCAGGTGACGAACCCCGACGACGTGACCGCCACCGCGATCGCGGGAGCGGCTGCGGAACTGCTGTTCAATACCTCGGCATGGGGCCGGCGAGACGTAAAGGACGTGGTCACCGGCGCTGACAATGCCGCATCCTGGTGGCGGACGCAATCCATCGCGGAAGCGCTGACGGCCCTCGCTGATCGTTCTTATAAAGCGTGGGCACGGGACCCAACGGTCGTGGAGATCTTCGGTGGTACCGACACCGTAAACGATCAGTTGCTCGCGGCCTCCTTTACCGCGAATTACCTGGGTGATCACAGGGAGTGGCGGCACCTGACCGCATTGCTCGGCCGCGACAAGCTGCTACGGCTCGACCGGCATGCGGACCCCGAGCATGCTCAGGAAGCGCTCGCAACTGTCCGCCTGGCCGGTGATGACGACGCTGTCAAACGTGCCGTGCGGCGTCTAGTCCTGTTCTTCGCACATGGGGTTTTACGGGGTGGACCAGCGGGGTCGGCTGATGTCGATGCCGAGGAGGTCGAGAAGCCGGGCTTGGATGCCGGCGGGTTTGGGGATGGTGGCGGGGTTGCCGTCGTGGGCGGGGATCAGGCGCAGGTCGGCCAGTGCGCGGAAGATGGTCCTGCCGGTGGGTTTGGCCGGGGTGGGGCCGTAGCCGGGCAGGCCGGTCAGCATCCCGCCGTGCGGGGCCAGCGCTTGGCGGACCTGCCGTTCGACCAGGCAGAAGATCAGCAGGGCCAGGCAGATCACGGTGATCAGGGCGGTGATGCGCCGGTTGAGTTCCAGGAAGATCGGGGCGACGGCGAGGGGGCCTTTGAATTCGCCGTAGCGGCGTTCGACGACGTGCTGGCCTTTGTAGCGGCGGAAGACCTCGGCAGGGCCGGCCTGGCCGGAGGTCAGGTTGGTCAGCAGGGCGTACCAGCCGTCTGCGGCGGCTTCAGCGTCGATGGCATCCTGGTCGAAGTGCCAGGCCAGCACGGGTTCGCCGGCTGGGCCGGCGGTGATAGCGGTGCGCAGGTACGCCTTGACGCGGCGTTTGGCGGCGATCGCCTGGACCCGGGCGGCCACGGCCTCTTCGGTGGGGTGGAACCGGGTCCCGGCGGTGCGCACCAGCTTGTCCAGCTCGGTGGCGGCCTTGGCCAGCTTCAGCGCCCTGGCCTTGGCCTCGCAGGCGGCGTTCGCCGAGGAGTACACCAGGATCCGGCGCAGGTGCACCACCGGATCGCTCTTGCGGGGCCCGCGGATGTCCATCCCGTAGTCCTCGGCCACGCGGTAGGTGCCCCGGGCGGCCGCGGGCTTGCCCGCGTCCCGCGCGGCGACATAGTCCACCTCGGTGCCCGTCCCGGCCGGCAGCGCGGCGAACAGCCCCGCTGGCACCCGCGAGGCGGCCAGCGGCGCGATGAAGGCGACCTGCCCGGCGGCCATCGCCGCCGCGTTGGCCCAGGAGATCAGCTTGGAGTCGCCCACCAGCAGGAACGTGCGCGGCCCGGCGATCTTCTTCAGCGCGGTCATCGCCCCGGTGACCTGGGCCACCTCCCCGGCCCCGCCGTCGTAGGCGTGATGGAAGACCGGGATCCCGCCGTCAGCGGCCACGGCCAGCCCGGCCTGGACCTGCTTCAGATCCGGGCGGCGGTCCTTCGGATGCCCCCACCGCGGCGCCGGGTACTCCTCGTCCGGCTCCGGGTAGGCGCCGTACAGCGAGATCGAGGTCATGTCCCAGTGCAGCCGGGCCACGTCCACCCCGAACTCGCTGATCGCCGCCGCCCCGACCGAGCCGATGACCTCATCCAGATGCGGAGCGATCGCGTCCAGGGCACGGCCGAGCCGGTCATCGTTGAGCAGACGCGGCTCGATGCCATACACCTCGTCCACCGCCATCGCCGCTGCCCACGCCTCCACCTGCACCAGCGGGGCCGGCGCCGTCAGCCGGTTCGCCACCAGCGCCTCAATCACCTCCCCGTGCGAGACCGGCGCCACCTGCCGGACCGGGCACAGCTCATCGACCACCTCCGCGATCCGCAGCCGCCGCCCGAACTGCGCCACCACCGGCAGTGCACCCAGCCGCTTCTCCAGCACCCGGACCACCGCGATCTCCGCCCGTGCCCGGCCCCGCCCGCGGCCAGTCCTCGACATCCCGCCCATGCCCGACGTCAACCACCTGATCGGGTTGTCTCTTCCCCACCTCAGATCACATCGGAACCGATCTGTCACACACGGCCAACGACCGGCCCGCGTCCACAATCGAGTCATCCCGCCAGCACAGACCTCAGCACCTCAACTACACAACACCATGTGCGAAGGACGGGTCTAGTCGCCGACGGACCTGCGACCGCGGTCACGATCGCCGCCTCAGACCTGCGCCTTGAGTCGGCGACGCGTACTACAGGCCCCGCTGACCTCGCGTTGCTGCGCTACGGGGGGGACGTCCTCGACGAGGAGACCGCCACCCGGTCCATCACGTGGCTACTGACCACGCTTGACGATCCAACGGACTTCACCGGAAGGACTACGCCGTCTTACCGGCTAGACCTTGAGCTCATCGACGTGCTCGCCGCCGCTGTGCCAGCTGCCCCGCTCGCTACGGCAGCTGAGGTGACCGCCCGGATCGCCGATCTGCCCGCCCTCGCTGACCAGGCTCTTGCCACGGCGTGGGCACGTGCCGTGATCGCGCTACCCGAGGACGCATGGACCGCGGAGACCGCGCTGCGCGCCGGGCTGCATGCCAATGACCATCATCCTGCACTGCGACTGCCGCTCCTCAAGGCGATCACTGCCTATGACGAAGCCGCTAGAGAGCGGCTGCTGGCAGAGGCCCGCAACGGCCTGATCGAGGCGGTGGCCAGCCTTGGTGACGTGCGGAACCTGCCTCCCGACATCGTCACCACCGCCGTTGCCGCCCTGTCCGCGACCGCCCGGCAGCGAGTTAACGACGCGCGCTCCGGCCGCTGGGATTACGGTCCGGACGTCGGCCAGGCGCTGGCAGTGCTGAACGTCTGGCACCCTGCCTCCGCCGACTGGGACTCCCTGCTCGAGCTGCTGGGCGAGGACAATGTAGGCGGCGGACACAAGATTGCCGCATTCCAGATCCTGACCTCACAGTCCGAGCGCATCCCGCAGGATGTCAGGACCCGCCTCGGCCCGATCGCGAAAGCCGTCTCAGCCAAGCCGTCCCGCCAGGACCTCCCGCCACAGATCGGCGGCGACGCCGCCGGACCTGCGGCCAACCTGGCCCTAGCGCTCGGCGTCCTCGACACCGAGTCGATGGCCGATACCCTCATCAGCCTCCTGGCGGGCGACCACGACCGCCAGGAGGCGGCTGCCCGCAACGCCCGTGGGCTCGGCAGCCCGGAAGGCATCGGCGTCCTGGCGACACTAGCCGAGTCAACCGAAACGGACGTCAGGGCAACCGCAGCCGCGAACATAGCCTCACTGGTGACGGCAGGCCACGGTAACGCCATCACCATGGCGAGCCTTCGACACTGCGTCAACGACCCGGGAACGCGCGTCCCCTCCGCCATCGCCGCAACGATCGCGAATTCGCCCACACGCTCGCCGGAAGCTCTGGAAATTCTCGCCCTGCTTCGTAGTCACCCGTCCGCCCGGGTCCGACGATTCGTGGCCAGAGCCCTCCCGCAGTAAGCGGTTGAACTACCAGGCGCGCGTGGCGACAGCGCTCGCCCGCGCGGGGCGCAGCCTGCGGTTGAGGTGAGGTATGGCCAAGTCGTGGCCCAACTCGGGCCCCACGGAATGTGACGCACCGACGAGGGCGGAGCGCGAAAGATCCGTTCTGTGTCGTCTCGGGTCGCGAGCACGTGGTGGCTGGCGGAGCGCATAACAGGTTGTTCTGGAGTCATCCCCATGGGGCGGGAGGCACCAGGCATTGCAGCAATTGGCTCGGTCGCCCGCAGGCCGATCAGTCTGTTCTTGGCCAGTGGTGGCCGAGATAGGGCTCTTGGAAATCTTGTGCCCAGCGGTCGAGAATCTTTGCCAGGGCGGCGGCTTGTCCGCCTCCCGCTGGCAGGTTCCTTTTCAGGACAAATACCAGGACCACGTCTCGCTCCGCAGCAAAGTCCGCCACATTCTCGGTTACGACAGCCCGGCCTTCCGCCCGGGCTCAGATCTCCGGCGTTAAGTTATCCACAGGACCGTGACGTGCGGTTCCGTTTCGCCCGCAATGTGCGTAATTGTTAAAACTCTGGTAGGATCGGTGGCGTGTCAGCGGCCGTTGCGGCGATCCTGGAGGGCATGCCAGAGCCCCGCGATCTCCGCATGCACGAGCACGGCGGCCGGTGCGTGATCATGGCCGGCTCGACGGTGCTGTTCGACTACGCCGCAGGGGACGCGGTGATGCGGAACATCGCGCTGTGCTCGCTGCGGCAGCTGGGGTTCCGCGGCCGGACGGTCGCCGCGGCGCTGGGCTTGTCAGAGGCGTACGTGGCAACGCTGTACAACGCGGCGCAGCGGGACGGGTCGGCGGCGCTGGTCAAGCAGGACCGGCGCGGCACGCCGGGGAAGATCACCGCGGAGCAGTGGGAGCAGGCCCGGCAGTGGCGGGCCGGCGGCGTCAGCGACGCCGAGATCGGGCGGCGGCTGGACGTGGCGCACACGACCGTCAGCCGCGGCCTGGGACCGCGCGGGCAGGCCCCCGCAGCCGGCGGCGAACCCGGCCGGGCGCCGGCGGAATCCCTGTTCACCGAGACGGAGGCCGAGACGGAGGCCGGGGCCGGGGCCGTGGCGGCGGCTGAGCCGGCAGCGGAACCCGCGCCGGAGGCTGAGGCTGGTGCCGGGCTGCCGGCGGGCGGGCCGCCGCCGCGGCCGCAAGCGCCCCGCGGCGTGCTCACGTCCCGGTATGCCGGGTCGATGCTGCTGCACGCGTTCTTCGCGCGGGCAGCAGCCGGGACGGTGCTCGCGGACGCCGCCGCGGGACCGGCAGACGTCCGGCTGCTGACGGCCGTCAGCATGTGCTTCGCGCTGGGGGCCGCGACGACGGAGCAGTTCAAGCACCTGGCCGCCGCCGAGGCCGGGCCGCTGGCCGGGCTCGGTACGCTGCCGGGGCTGCGGGCGCTGCGCCCGGAGCTAGCCCGGATCGCCGACGCCGCCGACCCGCTGCGGCTGCAGACGCTGTTCGCGGCGGCGATGCTCGCCGCGGACCCGGTGACCTCCGGCGTCTACTACGTCGATGACCACTTCGTGCCGTACACCGGCGCGAAGCCGGTGGCAAAGGGCTGGAACAACAAGCGGGGCCGCGCCGAGCGCGGCCGGGCGGACACCCACGTCACCGCGCATGACGGGCGGGCGGTGTGCTTCGTGTCCGGGGAGCCGTCCGGGCTGACCGTCACGCTGCCGCTGGCGCTGGCCGAGCTGAAGAAAGCCGCCGGCCCCGGCGCGAAGATCATGGTGGGCTTCGACCGCGGCGGCGCCTACCCGCAGGTATTCGCGCACTGCCGCGAGCAGGGCGTGCACTGGGTCACCTACCGGCGCGCCCCCCTCGCCGTCCCCGCGATGCTGCCCGTCCTCACGACGGTCACCTACGGCGGCCGGGTCCGGCAGATCGCCTGGGCCGAGGAGACAGTGACCCTGAAGGATTACGGCGAGGCACGGCAGGTCACCTTGTTCGAGCACGGGCGGGTCGCCCTGCAGATCCTGACGTCGGACTTCGAAGCATGCCCGGCGGAGATCCTGTCCTGGCTGAAATCACGGTGGCGCGAGGAGAACTTCCTCAAGTACGCATCGGAGAACTACGGCATCGACAAGATCTGCGACTACCTCGCCGAGATCACCGAGAACACCAAGCTGACCCGCAACCCCGCCCGCGACAAGGCCAACGCCGCCGTCCGCGGCGCGGAGAAAGCCCTCGCCAGCGCCGAACGCGACTTCGCCGCCCTGCTCGCCAGCCCGGACCTCACCCCCGCGGCCAAGAACGACCGCATCCCCGGCCTGCAGGCGAAGATCACCCGCGCCCGCAAGGACCGGGCCGCCGCCGTCACCGCCCGCGGCCCGGTCCCCGCGAAACTGCCCGCCAACGTCATCGACCCGGACGCGCAGACCGCGGTGCTGCGCGCCGGGCGGCGCGGCCTGCAGATGATCCTGCGGCTGCTGGCGCACAACGCCGAGCACTGGCTATCGGACCACCTCAACGCCTACCTCGGTGACGACGACGAATACCGGGCCATCACCCGCGAAACCATCATCCGCGGCCTGGCCGGCACCATCACCAGCACCCCCGATGCGATCACCGTCACCCTCGCGCGGCCCGCCTCACGGCGCATCGCCCGCGCCCTGGACCTGCTCATCGACGAGATCAACGCGACCCCGCCCGTCATGCCCGGCGACACCCGCCCCATCACCTACCAGATCACCGCGAACCCCGGCATTTAACACACGGCGCACAACCATCGCCGGAGATCTGGGGCTGTCGCGGCGACTTGCGCGTCATCGACTGCCCTCAGGCCTACCTCGGTGACGTGGACGGCGTCCTGGCCGTAGGTATCGCGCAGCAGTTCAGCTACAGCGACCGGAAACATCTCATCGATCAGAAATGATGTCACGCCAGGAGCGCTTCGCGTTCCTGAGCCATCCCGCGGCTCCGCTCTATCATTCTCCGGTTGCGGTCGATCCGTTCCCGGACCTCACTGGAGTGTTCTGCGGCGTAGTCCAAGGCGATGCGGATGAGCCGGGGATGCAGATCCGATTCGGCAGCCAAGATGCTGATACGCCGTTCCTCGCTTCCCTCCAGCTCTTGCAGGCGCGCCACGACCTCCCACACATCCGGGCCGACGGCCAGTGCCGCGCGGCGGTCATGAGCGGGCCCTCGGAAAATGATTCCCGGGTAGTCGAACTGGTCAGTTCCCTCGATAATGAGCTGATCCAGCAGTGCTGTGGCGGTCATGCCCTCGCGGGCGGCACGTGATGCCAGACGAGTCCTGGCTGTGTCGCTGATCCGGAACGATGTGCTTGCGGCCACGGCAGCCTCCTTCGCCCTCCAGACCATCATACCGCAACGTAGCTCTTATGCACTACAAGCGGGGGCTAGCGATCCCGGATCGACAGGTCGCGCGTATGACCCGGAGCACACCACGCCTCGCGTGTGGTGTTAAGTCTCGCGACCAGAACTGACTTGCACCCAGTGCACAAATACCCGCCGATATGGTCGGTAACCCGGTCGCCAATGTGGCCACCCGGCCTCGTGCCGAACAGGGCAGTCTATATGCCGCTACGGGGAACTCGGCCGGTCGGCCGACGCCCGGATCCGCCGCAATGAGCGTGCAGCCCTCTGGCCGCCCGGCCCTTCCCTCCGGGTACTCGCCTGCCGCAGGCAGGTAAGCGTAGGTCCCGGTCTGCCTGGATGATCTCGGTTATGACGATCTCGGTGATGCGGTCGGTTTCCTGCCCGTAGGTGTTGCCTTGCCTACGGAGTTCGGCGCGTACATGGCGGGCTATGATTTCGGGTGGTGGCTCGGGCGTCTTCCTCCGCTGGTCGGAATATATGGTCCAGGCAAGAGTCGCGATCGCGACGATCAGGCTGCCGAGCGAGACTGGGTCGAGGTACTGGTCGGGCCGCTGAGTTGTTCCACTGCCCTGCAGCGCGGCTTCAACGTCGGCGGCCAAGCCGGAACTGTGCTCGGCGGCCAAACGGTCAGCGGCGGCGCGGGCGGCGATAGCAATCAGGTCAGTCATTCGTCATCCTTGCTCTTGGATTGCCTCGCCCCACGCCGACTGGAGCTGATGTAAGTGCGTATGGCCTCGGGCAGCGGGCTGCCAGTAACTTCCTGCCAACTGGTTTCGAGAGCATGGATGCCGAGCTGGGCAGTTAGGGCCGCCAGATGCTCCGATGCCGGGCGGGTCATCGGGTGGGGGAACTCCCGGAACATGATGGCGCACCGGATCAGCCATTCCAAGGCCTGATGGGGTTGTCCTTGCTGCTCGGCGAGTAGGCCAAGCTGCCCATAGCTGAGCGCCATGCCAGGCCGGTCCTTGAGGTCCTCCCTGATGGCCAGGGACTTGCGGTACCAGTCACCAGCCTCCTCCAGCTGTCCCCGCAGGTATGCTACATTGCCCAGCTCGTGGTAGCTGCTCGCGGCGCGCAGTCGGTCACCGAGGCCCTCAAAAATGGCCAAAGACTGGCGATGCCAGTCCTCAGCCTCGTCCAGCCGTCCTTGCAGTTTTGCGACGTTGCCGAGCTCGTGGTAGCTGAACGCCACGTGGGACCGGTCACCGAGGCTCTCGAAAATGGCCAGGGACTTGCGGTACCAGTTTTCGGCGTCCTCTAGGCGCCCACGGTCTCGAGCGACTATGCCCAGCTGATGGTAGCTGCCCGCCACCTCGAATCGGTCTTCGAGGTGTTCTGTGATGGCCAGGGATTTGCGGTGCCAGTGCTCGGCGTCTTCGAGCCGCCCCCGGTTCTGGGCGATCACACCAAGCTGGTGATAGCTGCTCGCCATGGCGGGCAGGTCTCCCAGCTGTTCTCTGATGGCGACGGACTTGCGGTACCAATCCCCAGCGTCCTCCAGCCGACCCCGCAAGTATGCGATATTGCCGAGCTCGTGGTAGCTCCACGCTATGTAGGGCAGGTCCCCGAAGTCCTTTCTGATGGCCAGGGATTTGCGGTACCAGTCTTCGGCCTCCTCCAATCGCCCCTGGTCTCGAGCGATACTGCCGAGTTCGTGGTAACTGGTCGCCATGCCGGGCCGTTCCCCGAGGTCTTCATGGATGGCCAGGGATTTGCGGTAGCAGTCTTCGGCCTCCTCCAATCGCCCCCTCGCCGAGGCCACCACACCGAGGTTATGGAAGGCGCCGCTGATGTTCGATCGCTGCGCCTCTGAGGCAGGCAGGGCTTGGAGCAGCTCCAGGATCTGGCGATACGTGTGCTCGGCAGCATCTAGGTGCCTGGCTTTTTGCTGACGGCCAGCCCACGCGCCAGTGACGAACCGCCACAGGTTTCCGGCTGGGGTGTCCATCCGAGGCGGGCTGCCATCGGTGCTCTGCGTTGCCAACTGCACCCGGTATGTCCATGCGTCAGCTTCGTCGTCGAGCCCCCGGGCATCCCAGTAACTGTCGAGCGGCGAGACGATCGCCCGGGCTTCGGCCCACATCTGGTGATCCACGGCGTACCCGAGCGCGGCCCCCAGAGTGCGCCGCAACAGCCCTATGCCCGCGTAGACGAATCCTGCGTCACCTGATTCGATCTGCTCGTCCAGCCAACCGCTCAAGCCCGCGCACGCGGCGACAAGGGCCCGGGTCGCCGCATCCCGCGCGCTGTCGTAGGCCTCAGGTTCCTCAGTACGCCACTGCCCAGCCAAATACGCAGGCAGGGCGGGGTGGATCCGATACATGCCGGAGCCGAGCTTCGTAAGCAGTCCTACCCGCGCCGCATCATCCAGGGCAGCTGTCCAATCCTCGCGGCTGACCCCAGCGAACCGGCCTGGGACACCCGGCGCCTGAGAGATGCCGGAGAGGATATCGGCGTTGGCGATGCCGTGGAACAACCCGATGCCAGGCAGCAGTCGCCGCGTTTCGTCGCTGATGTGAGCAAAGGAGTAGGTAATGCTGGCCGCCATCGACGTGTTCCGGTCGCCGCCTGCATCACCCCCGGGAAGTGGGGCAGTACCGCGCAGACCCTCAAGCAGCGCATCAGGTCCATTTTCATTCAGGCGGGGCAGGATCAGCCGCATGCTCATCGGGTGCCCGTTCAACCACTCCAGCAGATCCCCGAACGCTCGCCGTTCCTGCTGCGCCGCCGCCGCGGGGTAGGGGGCTAGCAGCTCTCTGGCATGCTGCGCGGCCTCGTCCGGCGCCAGACCACCGACCTCGATGTGGTGGAAGGGGCCGAGCCAGTCCTCAGCCGTGCGGCTGACGATGACCACCCCGGCGTTGCCATTAGCAGCCAGCGAGGCCAAAAAACGCTTCAGCTTTTCGCATTCGCTGTCATCCAGGCGGGCGATCGCTCCGGTCGGATCGGGCATCGATCGGACAGTTTCGAAATTGTCCCAGATCAGCAGCCGTCGCCGCTGACCTAGCAGCCTCGCCAGTGCCCAGCTCCGATCTGCGTCATCAAGGCGAGCGAACTCGGGGCCGAAGACGCGCATGCCGATCTCGGTGATTACCCTGTCCAGTCGGAAGGATCCGACGCCGGGTTCGAAGGAATGCCACAGGACCCACTCCGGCCGGTCAACGCCGCCGGTGTCGCGCCACCATCGGCCGAATGCCTTCGCCAGCTCGGTCTTGCCGATTCCGCCCAGCCCATGCAATATGACCACCTTCTGGAGCCGCACGGCCGCATCCAGCTCCAACAGCAGGTCATCCCGACCGACAAACACCCCGCTTGGGTCCAGGCTCCCGGCCTCACTGCGTCGGCGAACGCCGGGCGCCCGCAGATCGTCCAGCAGGACCTCTAGCGACAGTTCCCCTCTAGGCCTGCGGGTCTGGACCTGCGGGAAGCGGACCTCGCGGCCCAAGTAGTGCACCGGAACCAGCCAGTCCGCCAGCGGCAGATCTCCTTTCGGGCTCGGCCGCCCGTTCGTCTCAAACAGGCGTCTGCGCCCGGCGGTGACAGCCGCAGTGATAGTCTCCCCGGCAAACAGTCGCTCATAGAACACCGCCATGAATTCGGCCGCCGCGACTGCGTACACGCTGTAGGCCATCGCAACCACAGCCGCGCAGCCTTCCCGCATGAGCCGGGTAGCGACTGCGGCCTCCACATCCTTGCCGACTGCTCCCGATTGGCAAGCGTTCAAAACTACCACCGGTACCCGGCCGTCCTTTAGGACCGCCGCGACCTTCGATACCGCCACTGCATCGCTGCCACCACCCGGCCGCTCGAACGCTAGCACCCCCTCTTCGCTCAGACTGTCCGTCATCCCCCGTCGACCTCCCGCACCGGCGCCTGCCTGGCGGACGGGCAAAGCTCCGTGCCCGTCGAAATGCACTAGGTGGAATGGCTGCCCCTCCGCCGCCGCCTCAGCCAGAGCGTCTCTCAGCGTGTCCAAGGTAGGAGGCCGCAGCACCACCAGGTCAACTTGGCCGCGGACCGCGTCCAAGCGTTCCAGCAGCGGGCGAGCGATCATCTGGTATCCGATGTCCCTGGTGCCCGCGGGGCGGCTGATCACCATGAGTGCCCGTAGTCGCTCCCCTGGGATAACCGCCGTCTGGGCAAGTTCCGCGGTCGGTAGAGCGCGACTCACTCCGGTCAACGTCAGCGCAGCCGGCCCAGTCGAGTCGCGCATCAGCTCCCACGGCAACCCGAGCAGCGTCGGCGAAGCCGACCTGAAGACCAGCTCCAGCCCACGTTCCTGCGCCCGTTGGTAGGCATCGCGTGCGGGACCGGAGGCGAACACCGAGGAGAACACTGCCTCGCCCCATCCCGCCAGTTGCGCCTCGATCTGCGGCCCCCGGTCCTCCCACACGCCGAATGGCGCTCGCAGGTAATCCTCCAGATACCAGCGCAGATCCTCCAGCGCCTCTTCATCAAGCGGCCACACCAGCCGCGTCCGCGAGACAGCCTCTGGGAGGCAGCCGTCCGGCCAGATTCCGATAGTAACCAGCCCGCTGTCGTCCAGGTCCACCAATAGCCGGTCAGCCACTCGCCGCCTCTAATCCTGCAATCTGCCCAGACGGGACAAAGTCCCTCTCCCCGGAAACCACCCATCCGCTCTCGGCCTCGAGCCGATCGCCACCGCGCATTGTCAGCGTAGACCGGAAAATAGGCACATAAAAGTACGTGCGCAAGGTCCCAGATCTCCGGAAGGTGTGTGCCAGCACCCGTTCTGACCTGGGATGATCCGCCTGGCTTGCCTTGTTTAAAGTGTTAAATACTGATATGATCAGCGTATGCCGTCAGCCGCCGCGTCTGCCATCCTGGAGGGCATGCCGGAAGCTGCTGACCTGCGGGTGCTGCGCTCGGACGGGGTGACGTGGATCTTCGCCGGGAAGACCGCGCTGTTCCGGTTCGCCGACGGCGACACCGTCATGCGGAACATCGCGGTGGCGGCGCTGCGGCAGATCGGGTTCGGCGGCAGGCAGGTCGCGGCGGCGCTGGGGCTGACGGAGAACTACGTGGCGACGCTGCACCAGCGGGCGCAGCGGGACGGGCTCGCCGGGCTGGTCCGGCCGCGAGGCCGGCCCCGCACGCTGGCGGAGAAGGACTGGGAGCAGGCCCGGGCATGGCGCGCGGCCGGGGTGCGGGACGCGGAGATCGCCCGGCGGCTGGGCGTGCAGCAGTCCACAGTGCTGCGGCGGCTTGGCCCGGCCCAGGTGCAAGGCGAACTGGAGGAAGCCGCTGATCCCGGCCCGGCTGCGACGGCGAGCCGGGAGGACCAGCCGCCGCAGCCGGAACCGGAAGCCGTGCCGGAGCATGCCGGGCAGGAGCCTGAGCAGCCGGAGCGCACACTGCGGCCGGAACCGGGTGTCGTGCCGCCGGCGTTCACGGGGACGGCGCGGGCTGCGGAAAGCAGCCGGGTGTTCTCCCGGTATGCGGGGGCGATGCTGCTGCACGCCTATCCCGGGCAGGCCGGGGAGATCCTGCCGGATGCGGCCGGCGGCGACGCCCGGGAGGCGGCGCTGCTGTCGGCGGTGAGCGCGTGCTTCGCGCTGGGGGCGGCGACGGCTGAGCAGTTCAAGCATCTCGCCCCGGCCGAGGCCGGGCCGCTGGCCGGGCTGGCCGCCCTCCCGTCGCTGCGCACGCTGCGGCCCCGGCTGGCCGCGATCGCCGATGCCACTGACCCGCTGGAGCTGCAGGCGGCGTTCGCGCAGGCGATGCCCGCGGCGGACCCGGAGACCTCCGGGGTGTACTACGCAGACGATCACTTCGTCCCCTACACCGGGGCGAAACCGGCCGGGAAGGGGTGGAACAACAAGCGGGGCCGAGCGGAGAAGGGCCGCGCGGACACGCACGTGACCACGCATGACGGGCGGGCGGTGTGCTTCGTGACCGGCGAGCCGTCCGGGCTGTCCGTCACGCTGCCGAAGGCCCTGGCCGAGCTGAAGAAGACCGTCCCGGAGGGGACGGAGATCATGCTCGGGTCCGGCCGCGGCGGCGCCTGCCCGGCCGTGTTCGCGCACTGCCGGGAGAACAACGCGCACTGGGTGACCTACCGGCGCGCCCCGCTGGCCGTCCCGCAGATGCTGCCGGTCCTGTCCGTCATCACCGTGAACGGCACGACCCGCGCCGTCGCCTGGACAGACGAGGAAGTCCAGCTCAAGGACTACGGCGCCGCCCGGCAGCTCACCCTGTTCGAGCACGGGCGGCCCGTCCTGCAGATCTTGACGTCAGACTTCGAGGCGTGCCCGGCCGCGCTGCTGGGCTGGCTGAAGTCCCGGTGGCGGGAGGAGAACTACCTCAAGTACGCCGCCGCCAACTACGGCATCGACGCGATCTGCGACTACGCCGCGGATATCGAGGCGAACACCAAGATCGTGGACAACCCGGCCCGCAAGAAAGCAAACGCCGCCGTCCGCGAGGCCGACAAGAACCTCGCCGCCGCTGAGCGCGCCCTCGCCGTCCTGCTCGCCGACCCGTCCATCGCCCCCGCGGCCAAGAACGCCAAGCTGATCCCCGCCGCCGAACGCGAGATCGCCGCCGCCCGCCGCCAGCTCGCCGCGGCCAAGAAGGCGCGGGACGCGATCCCGGCGAAACTTCCCGCAAACCAGATCGACCCGCAAGCCCGCGTGGCGGTGCTGCACACCGGGCGCCGCGGCCTGCAGATGGTCCTGCGGCTCCTCGCGCACAACGCCGAGCACTGGCTATCGGGCCAGCTCAACGCCTACCTGCGCGACGATGACGAATACCGCGCCATCACCCGCGAGACCATCATCCGCGGCACCGTCGGCACCATCACCTTCACCCCCGAGGCCATCACCGTCACCCTCCAGCAGCCCGCCGAGCCCCGCATCGCCCGCGCCCTGGCCCTGCTCGCCGACCAGATCAACGCCACCCCGCCGCAGATGCCGGGCGACACCAGGCCCATCACCTACCAGCTCACCGCGAACCTGACGATTTAACACCGCGCTGAACGTGCCTTCCGGAGATCTGGGACCCTGGCGAAAGCTCAGCTGCGGTCGGAACACCCAGAATGGCCACGCTTCACCCGACCGGTTGTACAACGCAGACAGACAGGTAGTACGACTAGCTCCGTGTGTGGAACCCCGGCACGCCGATTGCCCGAATCCGTAAAGCCGATCTCTTAATCGAGCGCTGGTCGGCGTCGGCAATATGGCGGATCTCGCATGCCGAGTGAGCTTCGAGCTCTCACCACGTTGGTGCTGCCAGGAACCGAGCGGTTCCCAAAACCGCCGCCAAGCATCATCCACCTGCGCCAGCGCAGCTTATCTGGAACTAGGCACGCATCGGGCACGGCGCCCGGGAACCATAGACCTTCTCCCTGCCATGGAACACGCCAACCATGCCGTGACCACGAACAACGTGCGCGGACGCATCAATCTTGGCGCGCATTCGGCAAAATCGGGCTCAGGCACCCCCAGGGAAGCGCGCCCGGCGCGGCGGGAGCTGCGGCGCGAAGCCCGTCGCTGTTAGACACATGCGGCCGGATTCGGCAGTAGTTCAGATCCAGGGCTTCCGAATGTCCCTTGTCGACAGCCGACGGTCTAACAGACCGCTCCCATAGACGCGATGAGCTGCTCCGACATCACGAGCACCCGAAACTTCTCCAAGCATTAGCCGAGCGGTTCTCAGTCCCAGTATGTGGTGTTCAGCATTCCTATCGTGCGCCACTCGTGCGCCACGAGGCGTTGTTCTGGTGGAGTGTGCTGGGGGCCAGTGGGGGATAAAATCGCTGGCCAAGACGCCGCCCGTGGCGGTGACCTGGGTGTCGTCCTTCCCTGACACGGAAGAGGTCAGCATTCTCACTGCGATATCTCACCGTGTAATGGCTGTGCAGGAAAGCCCGCGGTTGGATCGTGACCACAAACAACGAACCCTGGCGCATCGAAGTGAGATGGAGGCGATCGTGGTAGCAGACGGCACCGTGAAGTCGGCATCCGATGCGGCCATCACGCTGGACACGGCGGAACGGCGGCTGCTGGCCCGGATGCCGTTGCACGCGATTACCTCCGTGCACGGCGAGGCCGGCCTGCGCGAGCGGCTGCTGATGGAGATCGCGCGCTTCCCCGCCGCCGACCGGACCCGGGCCGGCGACGCTCTAGCGCTGGCGTCCCAGCTGCACGCACGGGACCGGCGGCAGCGGGAACCATACGCTAACCACGTGCTGCGGGTCACGATCCGGATTCTCAGCCACTACCGGGTCACCGACCCGAACATAGCATGCGCCGCCCTACTGCACGACGCCGTCGAAGACCACGCGCAAGATATCGCGTCCGACGGCACCCGGCAGGCCGCCTTCACGGTACTGGCCAGGCAGTTCGGTGAGCGGACCGCCGGGCTGGTGGCCGCGGTCACCAACCCGGCCTGGCAACCCGGCCGGGACGAACACGAGCAGTACCGCGCGCACGTCACCGCCAGCCTGCAGGCCAGCCCCTGGGCACGGATCATCAAGGTCTCGGATATCACCGACAACGCCGTGGGATTGATACACACCACCGGGCCGAAGCTGTCCAGGCTGGCCAGCAAGTACCGGCCTCTGGTGCCTGTGCTGCGCGAGTTCATCCTGCGCCCGGACACCCCGCTGGACCCCGACGTGAAGAACATGATCGCGCGTCAACTCGATAATGCCGAGGACCGGTTCGCCGCGATCAGTCACGACGACTATGCCGGGAACAGCCTGGACCACCCGCCCGCCGCACGGCCCGGCTCCTAGCAGCCACCTGGCCCTCAAACTTGAGCTCCTCCCGGAGTTGGTTGGCGATCTGAAGTGCGGCCTCGATCGCCCGCGGCTTGAAACCCACCGCCACTGACGGCTAGTCCCAGCCGCAGCCGCGATGCCGACCTCTGGGGCGCGCCCTAAACCGCCGGCTACATGTTCACTGGGCAGGCCATGACTCCGACGGGCCGGCTAAGAGGTCGCGCGGAAAGGTGATGTGATCACCGTCGATGCGCAGGCCGGGTGTCCCACCGGTAGGTAGTCCATGCCTGGCGGATCAGGCTACGCACGGTGATGATCGCGTCGGCCAGGTCGAAGAACGCGTCGATGACGTCCTCGCGCCGCTCGTAGCAGCGCTGCAGCCTGTTGAAGGCGTTGTGCCAGGCGTTCGTCCGCTCCACATGCCAGCGCTGCCCGGCCTGGACCGGGGCCTTGTCGCCTTTGCGGGCGATTTCGCCGGTCATGCCGCGGGCGGCGAGCTCGTCGCGGGTTTTCTGCGAGTCGTACCCGGCATCGAGGTGGACCCTAATCTCATCAGGCAGCGGGCCGAGCTCATCGAGTTTGTCCAGCGTGGGGGCCAGCAGCGGGGAGTCGTGCCGGTTCGCCGGGGCCAGCACCCGGTCCAGCGGGATGCCGTACCCGTCGGTCATGCTTGACCGTTTCATGCCTTGTTTCCTGCGGTCGACCGGGCTGGGGCCAGCGCACTCCCCGCCCCCGGGCGCCTTGGTGATGCACCCGTCGATGGCCAGTTCCTCCAGGACCAGGCCCACGATGCGGTCATAGGCGTCCAGCGCGATCTGCTTCAGCTTCGCGAAGATCCCGGCCTTGATCCACTCGCTGCGGCGTTCCCGGATGGTGGTGGCACCGCAGGTGCAGTCGGCGATCGAGGCATACGAGCAGCCGAACCGCAGGACCTGGACCAGTTTTTCGAAGATGATCCGGTCGCCGATCCGGGGGCGGTGGCAGCCCAGCGGGTGAGCGGGATCATAGACCGGGCGGTCGGGCAGCAGCGCGGCGAACTGGTCCCACAGCGGTTCCAGCAGCCATGATGGGATGGCAGGCACAGGGACTCCCGTGATTACGAAGCGTAGGGAACTCCGATAATCACGGAACCTGTGCCTGTTCTGTCTCAGGACACGCCGGAGCCCCGCAGATCACGCCTATCCGCGCGGTCTCTAAGGGCAATCTGCAGTGGTCGTTGAAGGTATCCAGAACGAGGCCCAAGCTCAAGGCACGAACGCAGCACACCGCCACTGGACTGCAGAGCACTCCAAAGATCAACGGCGGCTACTCGTTTCTAGCATCTTCTCTAGCATTTGCTAGTCCAGCGAGAGATCCTGCGCGTGAAGTCAGGTCGCGTCGTCCCCGCGGGGGGGCAGGTGGAAACCGTTCTCGGCATGGGCCTTCATGATGACCTTCACGACCTCTTCCGGCTCGTCCACGACCGTGAGGAGATCGAGTTCCTCAGCGTGGATGTTGCCCTCTGCCAGCGCCGTTTCGCGCAGCCAGCTCAGCAGGCCCGACCAGTAGGCGCTGCCGACCAGGACGATCGGGAACCTGGTGATCTTGCCGGTGGCGACGAGCGTCACCGCCTCGAACAGCTCGTCCAGCGTGCCGTAGCCGCCGGGCAGCACCACGAACGCCTGTGAGTACTTGATGAAGCAGGTCTTCCGCACAAAGAAGTAGCGGAATTCGACGCCGACGTTGGCGTACTCGTTGAGCCCGCTCTCCATCGGCAGCTCGATGCCGAGCCCCACCGAGAGGCCGCCTGCCTCGGCGGCGCCCTTGTTGGCCGCCTCCATGGTCCCGGGACCGCCCCCGGTGATGACCGCGTAGCCCGCGTGGCACAGCGCCGCCGCGATCTGCTCGGCCAGTTCGTATTCGGGGGTGCCCGGGCGCGTCCGCGCGGAGCCGAAGACCGACACCGCCACGCCGAGCTCGGCGAGCAGGCCGAAGCCCTCCACGAACTCCGCCTGGATGCGCATCACCCGCCACGGGTCGGTGTGCACCCAGTCGGACGGCCCGCGCCGGTCCAGCAGCCGCTGGTCGGTCGTCGTCGCCGGTATCTGCTTGTCGCGCAACGTCACGGGTCCCTGGCGGCGGACCCGGCGCGTGTTGTTTCCACTCATGACGCTATCCACGGTAGCGCGGTCAGGCGTCTACTCCGTGATCGCGCAGTATCGCGTTCAGCTCGGTTTTATCGTGGCGGCTGCCCTCGGGAAGCCTGCGCAGCACGAGCACGCACGGCATGCCGAACTCGCCGCCGCCGAACGTCCGCTGCCGCATGCCGCCCACGCAGACCGACCAGGCGGGCACCTCCCCGCGCGGCAGCTCTTCACCGGTCTCCACGTCGATCACGTGCGTGGTCCTGGTCAGGATCGAGCCGGCGCCGAGCACGGCGCCTTCGCGCACCCGGGCGCCGCCGACGACCATGCACCGGGACCCGATCATGCACTCGTCCTCGACCACGACCGGGACGGCCTCGGGGGGCTCGAGCACGCCGCCGATCCCGACCCCGCCCGACAGGTGCACGTTCTTCCCGATCTGCGCACCGGAGCCGACCGTCGCCCAGGTGTCGACCATCGTTCCGGCGTCCACGTACGCCCCGACGTTGACAAACGACGGCATCAGCACCGTGCCCGGGGCGATGTACGCCCCCCAGCGGGCGATCGCGCCCGGCACCACGCGCACCCCGTCCAGCCGCGTCTTCAGCGGCACCCGGTCGTGGTAGCGGAAGTCACCGACCTGCGACTGGGCCATCGGCAGCAGCCGGAACGCCAGCAGGATCGCGCGTTTGGCGCGCTCGTCGACCACGACCTCGTCGGTCTCCTGGTCGATGAACGCCACCCGGGCGGCACCCGCGTCGATCTCGTCCACGGCCGCCACGACCTCGGCGCGCGCGGCGGAATCATCCGGGGCCAGCCCGGAGCGCCGCTCCCACAGGTCGTCGATGACCGGTGACAACGGCGATTTCAGCGACTCGCTCATGCCGCGAGAGCCTACCGAATCCCGGAACACCGGGTACCGTCTGGTGTTGTGCCGACGAGGACCCAAGGGCGCGCCGTGCCTAATAGTTACCGACGCCCCTCGTGGCGCCGCCCGCTCATCGTGTTCACGGTGCTCGCGGTGCTGCTCGGCGTCGGCGGCTACGCCGGCTATACGGCGTACCAGCGCTTCGTCACCCGGCTGCTGACCGTGCCGGGCTGCCAGGCCGGGACCGGCGCCAATGCCATGCCGCTCGACTTCGGACAGGCCGCGGACGCCGCCATCATCGCCGGCGTCGCCGTCCGGGAGCACCTGCCTCGTGAGGCGCTCACCATCGCCTACGCCACCGCGCTTCAGGAATCGAAGCTGGAGGACCTGGACTACGGCGACCTGGACTCGGTCGGCGTCTTCCAACAGCGCCCCTCGCAGGGCTGGGGCACCACCGCGGAGCTCGAGGACCCCGCGTACGCGGCGGCGGCGTTCTTCGGCGCCCTGGTCAAGGTCCCCGGCTACACCAGCCTGCCGGTCTACCAGGCCGCCCAGGACGTGCAGCGCAGCGCCGACGGCTCCGCCTACCAGCAGTACGCGCAGGCCGGCACCTTGCTCGCGGCCGACTTCACCGCCGCGCCGCACGCGGTCACCTGCTGGTACGACCCGGCCACGCAGGCGGCCAACGACGGCGTGAGCGCGCAGCTGAACATGAAGGGCGCCATCCGGGCGCTCGAGGACGCGTTCGGCCGGCCGGGAGAAGGCAGGACGGTGCGGGCGGTCGCCACCGCCCGTTCGGACGGATCGGGGACGTTCGCGGTTACGGCGGCCGGCGGATGGCCGGTGGCCGACTGGCTGGTCACCAACGCCAGTTCCTACGGGATCACCCAGGTGAGCTACCGCGGTTACCGGTGGACGGCAGGGCTGACCGAAACTAGCTGGCAGACTGATCCGGGCGGGGCGGCCGGGAGTATTGTCGCCAGCTGACGCGGCGAACCTCCATACTGTGTGGTAGCACGGTTAAGAAGTTGAAGAGGAGCTCACGTGACCTACGTCATCGCGCAGCCATGCGTCGATGTGCTTGACAAGGCATGCATCGAAGAATGCCCGGTGGACTGCATCTACGAGGGCGAGCGCATGCTCTACATCCATCCCGACGAGTGCGTGGACTGCGGGGCCTGCGAGCCCGTCTGTCCCGTTGAGGCCATCTACTACGAAGACGATGTGCCCGAGCAGTGGAAGGACTTCTACAAGGTCAACGTCGACTTCTTCGAAGAACTCGGCTCTCCGGGCGGTGCGTCCAAGGTCGGCAAGGTCGGCAAGGATCACCCGCTGGTCGCGGCGCTCCCGCCGCAGGCCGAGGAAGAGTGACACTCGCCGAACGACTCCCCGAATACCCCTGGGACGAGCTGGCGCCGCTCCGGGAGAAGGCTCGCGCTTTCCCCGGCGGCGCCGTTGACCTGTCGGTAGGCACGCCGGTCGACCCGGTGCCTTCGGTCATCCAGGACACGCTCGCGGCGGCCGCGAACGCGCCCGGCTACCCGCTGACCGCGGGAACGGCCGAGCTTCGCGGCGCGGCCACCGGGTGGCTGGCACGCTCACTCGGCGCGGAAGTGGATCCGGACTCCGTGCTCCCGGTGATCGGGACCAAGGAGTTCATCGCGTGGCTTCCGGTCATGCTGGGACTCGGCCCGGCCGACACGGTCATCTACCCGGCGCTCGCCTACCCGACGTATGACATCGGGGCACGCCTGGCGGGCGCCGCCGCGGTGGCCTCCGACGCGCTCGCGGACGGGCCAGCCCCGGCGCGGCTGCTGTGGGTTAACTCACCCTCCAACCCGACCGGCCGGGTGCTGCCGGCGGCCGGCTGCGGGACGCCGTGGCGTGGGCGCGGTCGCGCGGGTGCGTGCTCGCCTCCGACGAGTGCTACATCGAACTCGGCTGGGAGACCTCCCCCACCTCGGTGCTTCACCCGTCGGTCCGCGGTGACAGCCTCGACGGCGTGCTCGCCGTGTACTCGCTGTCCAAACGGTCCAACCTGGCCGGCTACCGGGCCGGCTTCGTGACCGGCGACCCGGCGCTGATCCGTAAGCTGCTGCTGATACGGCGGCAGGCCGGGATGATCGTTCCCGGCCCGGTGCAGGCGGCGATGGTCACCGCCTTGTCCGACGACGCGCACGCGCGAGCGCAGAAGGAACGCTACCGGGCGCGGCGGCAGATCCTCGCCGGCGGGCTGGCGGCCGCGGGGTTCCGGATCGACCACTCCGAGGCCGGGCTGTACCTGTGGGCCACCCGCCCCGGCCTCGACTGCCGGGCGGCCTGCGAACTGCTCGCCACCGAGTGCGGCATCCTCGTCGGCCCCGGCTCCATGTACGGCCCGGGCGGCGCCGCGCACATCCGCGTCGCGTTCACCGCCACCGACGAGCGGGTGGCCGCCGCCGGCGAGCGGCTGCGCGCGCTGGCCGGCTAGCTCAGACGAACGCGCTGAGGCCGGTGATGGCGCGGCCGACGACGAGGGTGTTGATCTCGCGGGTGCCTTCGTAGGAGTAGATGGCCTCGGCGTCGGCCACGAACCGGCCGACCTGGTGCTCGAGCAGGATCCCGTTGCCGCCGAGCAGCTCGCGGGCGTAGCCCACGCTCTCCCGCATGCGGACCGTGCAGAACGCCTTGGCCAGCGCGGAGTGCTCGTCACGTGCCTCCCCGGCGGCCTGCAACTGGGCGAGCCGCGTGCACATGCACGCCGAGGCCGTGATGTTCCCGAGCATCCGGACCAGCAGGTCCTGCACCAGCTGGAAGCCGGCGATCGGCCGGCCGAACTGCTCGCGCTCCTTCGCGTAGGCGAGCGCGTGCTCGTAGGCGCCCATCGCGCAGCCGACCGCCTGCCAGGCAACCCCCGCCCTGGTGAGCCGCAGCACGGCGGCGGTCTGCCGGAACGAGTGAGCCTTCTGCAGCCGCGAGGACTCGGGCACCCGCACGCCGTCCAGCGTGATGTAGGCGTTCTGCACGACCCGCAGCGCGATCTTGTCCTTGATCTTTGTGGTCGACAGGCCCGGCGTCCCCTTCTCCACGACGAACCCCTTGACCTGGCCGTCTCCGCCCTCGGTCACGTCCCGCGCCCAGATGACGATGTAGTCGGCGAACGTCGCGTTCCCGATCCACTTCTTCTGGCCGTTCAGGACCCACCAGTCGCCGTCGCGGCGCGCGGTCGTTGTCAGGCCGCCCGCGGCACCGGAGCCGACCTCCGGCTCGGTCAGGCCGAACGCCCCGATCTTCTCCATCCGCGCCATCCCGGGCAGCCAGCGGCACTTCTGCTCCTCCGACCCGCACAGGTAGATCGATCCCATCGCCAGCCCGCTGTGCACGCCCATGAACGTGGACAAGGAGGGGTCAGACCTGGCCAGCTCCATCGCCAGCACGCCGTCGAGCAGCGGCCCGCCGCCCGGGCAGCCGTATCCCTCGTACGCGACGCCGGCGATGCCGAGCCCGGCGATGCCGTCGGCCAGCTCGAACGGGAACTCCTCCCTGGTCCAGTACCGGTTGATCACCGGTTCGACCTCTTTGGTCATGAACTCCCTGGTGCGCCGCACCGCGTCCCGTCCGGCGTCGTCGAGCAGCCGCTCGATCCCGTAGAAATCGGCCCCGTAGGAATCGGTGCTGTCACTCATCGGGCTCTCCTAGGAAGCCGGACACCACCGGCGCGAGCTCGGCGGCCTCGGTCACCAGGCCGAGGTGCCCGCCGTGGTACACGTGCAGGCGGGAACGCGGGATCAGCGCGTTCATCAGCCGGGCGTTGGCCAGCGGGATGATCGGATCGTCGTCACCGGACAGGATCAGCGTGGACTGGCGGAGCAGCGGCAGGAACGGCAGGCTCGTCCAGGCCACGCCGGCGGCGAGCTGATACAGGTAGCCCGCCGGCGAGCCGACGCGGTTCTGGCTGTGCATGAGCGCGCTCACCCCTTCGGGATCGTCGCGGGCCGATCCCCCGTAGATGACTGGCGCGACCGAGCGCAGGTAGCCCCGGTCCAGATAGCGGCGCGGGGTCACCATGTGGCGCAGCACGGCGGGCCTCGCCGGCACCATCAGGGCACCGGTCGCCGTGCTGACCAGCACCAGCCGCCGGCACCGGGCGCGGTTGAAGGCGGCGAAGTGCTGGGCGACCCCGCCGCCCCAGGAGATGCCGAGCACGTCGGCCTGGTCGTGGCCCAGGGCGGTCAGCAGGCCCGCCATCAGCCGGCACAGGCCGGTGAACCGGTACGGCAGCCCCGGCAGCGGCGATCCCCCGACGCCGGGCACGTCGAAGCGGATGATCTCGAGCGACGGGCTGAGCTCGTCGACGAACGGCTCTAGCAACTCCAGGCTGGCGCCGATGCCGTTGACGAGCAGCAGCGGCACGCCGGCCACGCCAGCCACGCCAGCCACGCCGACCCCGCCGGCCGCGCGGGAGCGCCCGTCCGCTTCGCGGACGCAGACACGCAGCTGCTGGCCGTTCACCACGATGCTGCGTATGGTCTGGCGGGCTGACCCGCCGTGGGTATTGATCGGCATTGGCTCCCTCACCCGGTCACCGGTCGAACACGTACCGGCCGGGGGCGGGGTCAAGCGGCGGGAACTTCGCCGCGCCCAGTACGGCGGGGGCGTCCTTCACGCCGCCGCCGCGCTCGGCCAGCCACGACGAGTAGTCCGGCCACCAGCTGCCCGCGACGGTACCCGCCACGTGCAGCCAGTCGTCCGGGCCGGGCAGGCTCTGCTTTCCCGTTGGCCCAGAGCAGCCGGTTGGCCCAGACCAGCCGGCAAGCGGCTCGGCGGCCACCTGAAAACGGGTCTTGCGGTTGCCCGGCGGGTTGACCATGGACGCGATGTGCCCGCTCGACGACAGGACGAACCGAACGTCGCCGCCGAGCAGCTGCGCCGACCGGTAGCACGACTGCCACGGGCACAGGTGGTCGCCGGACCCGGCCAGCACGTAGGCGTCCACGTCGACCGCGGACAGGTCGACGGGCGAGCCGAGCATGGTCGCGGCGTCGCGCTTGGCCAGGGCGCTCCCCATGATGACGTCGATGAAGTCGCGGTGCAGCCGCGCGGGCAGCCGCGTGGTGTCGGCGTTCCAGTAGAGGATGTCGAACGGCGCGGGCTTTTCGCCGCGCAGGTAGTTGTTGACCCAGTAGGACCAGATCAGGTCGTTCGGCCGCAGCCAGGCGAACACCTCGGCGAGGGAGCGGCCGTCGAGGTAGCCGCGGCGCCTGGACAGCGCGACCGCCAGCTCCACGGTCCGCTCATCGGCCAGCGCCGCCGTGGTGCCGTCTTGCCCCTGGTCGAGCACGGTGACCCCGAGGAAGAGCGACGCGAGGCTGTCCAGCCGGCCGGCGTCGCGCAGGTGCGCGGCGACCATCAACGCGATGATGCCGCCCGAGCACAGCGCTAGCACGCTGGCCTTCGCCGCGCCGCAGACGGCGCGCGCCGCGTCCAGCGACTCGACGACCGCCTGCCCGTAGGCGTCCAGGCCCCAGTCGTAGTACCGCGCGTCCGGGTTGCGCCAGGAGATCGCGAACACCTGGTGGCCCTGCGACACCAGGAACTCGACCATGCTGCGGCCGGGGGCCAGGTCGGTGATGTAGTACTTGTTGATCGTCGGCGGCACGATGAGCACCGGATACTGATGCACCTGGTCAATAGCCGGCGCGTACTGGATCAGCTCGCAGATCTCCGTCCTGCGGACGACCGCGCCCGGCGTGACCGCGAGGTCGCGGCCGACCTCGAAGGCGTCCGGCGACACCATGGACGGCACCCGTGGCGGGGCCGCCAGGTCGGCGGCCAGCGCGCGCAGCCCGCGCGGCACGCTGCGGCCGCCGGTGTCGATGACCGCCTTCCACGCTTCCGGGCTGATCAGCGGGTTGTTGCTCGGCGCGGCCGCGTCGACGAGGTTGCGCACGACGAACCCGACCCGCTCCGCGTCGCGCCAGCCGAGGTCCGCGTCGTCGACGAGCGCCAGCGCGCACGTCCCGGTCGCGAGGTACGCCTGCACCAGGCGCCGCAGCAGCGGGTTGGCGGTCCACGCCCGGTCCGCGAACCGGCGGTCCTTGGCCGGCGGCGCGATCTGCGACCGGCCGGCCGCGATCTCGCCGAGGTCCTTCGCGAGCCCCGCCATCCGCCGCGTCACCTGCTGCGGCCGGCTCGCCAGCCGCAGGCCGAACCTGGCCATCGAGCCGTCGGGCCGGAACCTGCGGACCATGCCGAGCGAAGCGTCGGTGAGCAGCAGGTCGAGGTAAGTCGCGACGTCGGCCGGCTCGGCAGGCTCCTCGCTCACGCGAGTTCCTCCCCCTGTTGGCGCGGACCAGCCGGCCCGGCGGGCGGCCGCACCTCGCGGCGCAGGATCTTCCCCGTCGGCCCCTTGGGCAGCTCGCTCACGAGCCAGACGTAGCGCGGGTACTTGTAGGCGGCCACCCGTTCCTTCGCGAAGGCCCGCAGCTCCTCGGGCGTCGCCGCCGTCCCGGGCTTGAGCGTGACCGCCGCGCCGACCTCCTCGCCCAGCGAGTCGTGCGGGATCCCGATGACCGCGACCTCGGCGACGCACGGGTGCTCGTACAGCGCCTCCTCCACCTCCCGCGGGTAGACGTTGTACCCGCCGCGGATGATCAGGTCCTTCTTCCGGTCGACGATGTAGAAGTAGCCGTCGGCGTCCTTGCGGCCCATGTCGCCGGTCCGGAACCAGCCGTCCGGTATGGCCGCGGCGGTCGCCTCCGGCTGGCCCCAGTAGCCCTTCATCACGTTGTGGCCGCGGATCACGATCTCGCCGATGTCACCGTCCGGCACCTCGTTGCCGTCGGCGTCGACTACGCGCATCTCCACGCCCGCGATCGGCGTGCCGATCGAGCCCGGCTTGCGCTCGGCGTCCGGGTGGTTGAACGACGCCACCGGCGAGGTCTCGGAGAGGCCATAGCCCTCCAGGATCACGCAGCCGAACGCCGCCTCGAACCCCCGCAGCAGCTCCACGGGCAGCGCCGCGCCGCCGGAGACGCACGTCCGCAAGCTTGACAGGTCAGCGTCGGCTTGCCCCGGATCATGCAGCATCGCCGCGTACATCGTCGGGACGCCCTCGAAGATCGTCACCCGGTCCCGGCCGATCATCCGCAGGGCGGCGCCGGGGTCGAAGCGCGGCAGCATGGTCAGGCAGGCGCCCGCGATGACCGACGAGTTCAGGCCGCAGGTCAGGCCGAACGAGTGGAACAGCGGCAGGCACCCCATGACTACGTCGTCCGGCCCCGCGAGCAGCAGCGTCCGGACGGTGACCTCGGCGTTCTCACGCAGGCCGCCGTGCGTGAGCTGGGCTCCCTTCGGCCGGCCGGTGGTCCCCGAGGTGTACAGGATGACGGCGTCGTCGTCGTCCGTGCGGCCGGCCCAGTCGGCCAGCGGCTCCTGGCCCTCGGTCAGCGCGGCGGCGCCGGGATCAGTCACCGCCACCACCCGGGCGCCGGCGTCCGCCGCGCCCTTGGCCGCCTCGTCGGCCGCGCTTTCGGCCGCGAAGATCAGCCGGGCGCCCGAGTCGCCGAGGTAGTGCGCGACCTCGCGGCCCTTGAGCAGCGGGTTCATCGGCACGACGACCGCGCCCGCGGCCAGCGCGCCGTAGTAGATGACCGGAAAGGCGGGCACGTTCGGCAGCATCACCGCGACCCGGTCGCCAGGGCGGACACCGTGCCCGCGGATGAACGACGCGAGCTGGCTGGCAGCGCGCTCGAGGCCGGCGTAGGTGAGGACGTCGTCGCCGCTGCGCACCGCGGGCCGCTCGGCGTAGCCTGCCCGCGCGTCCCGCACGATAGTAGCCAGATTCGTCATCGCCACGGCTCCTCTCGCGCTTCGGACCGAAGCGCCGGTAGATACATTCAGCTCCCGCTCCCGTGACGGTGTCAATGGCGAGTGGCCAGGCGTGTCGCGCCGATATCGAGTCGCGAGGAGCAGAGTTTTCAAGTAGTATGAAAGTCATGACGACGGTAGCAGCCGAAGTGAACCTCAGCGAACTGCTGAACAAGCCCAAGGCCACGCTGGCGCGCCTGGCGTCCAACCGGCGCCTGCTGCTGCGCCGCCGCGACGACGAGGACCTGGTCCTGACCACCGCCGAGCGCGCCGCCCAGGACAGGGCCGTCGTCCGCGACACCACCCGCCTGTTCGCCGAGATGATGCGGGCCGACCCGGCCGTGATGACGCTGGCCGTCCAGGTGCTGCCCGCGATCTTCCCCTGGGTCCGGCACCTGCCCGAGGACGAGCGACCGGAGTTCGCCGCCGAGTGGCTCGCGACGCTGACCGCCGCGTCGGAGATGGATAACAACGCCGCGGTCGAGGGAGTCGTCGCCGCCTGGCAGCACACGGCCGAGATTTACGCCGACCCTGAGCTATACGCCATCTTGACCAGGAAGATCGACAAGGGCGACTACGGACCTGTACCGCCCCCCGAGGTGCCCGAGTGAGCCCGAAACGGGGCGATCGAATAGCACAGCCTCCAGGACCTGACGAATGGGATATCCGCTTCCACACCAATGAAGCGGCCAAGGGCTGGGAAGAGCTCTGCCGCCAAGCGCCGGGCAACACGCGCGTCGCGTGGATGGCTATGCGACAGAACCCGGCCCCTCGAGCAGAGAGCCCGCGCCATCACCGGCTCGGCGGTGAGCTAGCTAGGGGGCCCGCGAGAGGTCTCATGTTGGACCGTTGGCAGATCGAGGTGACCGGCGCTGGCCGGATCTGGTACTTGGTCGATCATGAGAAAGACACCATCTGGATCGACTACGCCGGACCGGGTCATCCCAAGGCGACCGATTAACGTAGCTGTGTGCTGAGGCTTACCGACATCGACGTCCGCCCCGCGCACCGGGGAGAGTTCCGGGTGCTGGTCGCCGCCCGCCGTCCGGGGCTGGGGCAGCTGCGCGCCTACCTCGCCGCCGATCTGCTGCGACGATTGTCCGAACGGGCCGGACTGGCTCCCACCGTCATCGACGTTCTCCCCGACGACGAAGGCGCCCTCCGCGCCGCCTGCGCGGACCTGAACATCCACCCCCCGCGGCACACCCTGACCCCGCCGGTCACGGGCGGCCAGCTGGCCAGCCAGTTCGCGGACGGCGTCCGCGAGCCGGTGTTCGACGTCGGGGTCCGGGCCGCCGGGGACCAGGCCGACCCCGCGGCCGAGGCGCTGGCCGCGCACTGGATCGAGATCGCCGGCGCGGACGGTACAGACGCCACGGCGGGCAGCCAGGTGAGGCTGGGAGAGGAGCCACTGTCCGTTCGGTACAACCTGATGCGGCATGGGTACGGCGAGAAGCTGGCCGGCGACCTCAGCCCGCGCGACGGGCAGCCCGGCGCGGCGGCGCAGCTCGCTCGCTGGCGGGAGCTCGTCGCGCGGTGGGCGCTGTCGCCGAGCGGGGCGATGTCACGGCCGTACGCGGACTCGATCACCGGCGCGTTCGCGGACGACCTGGACACCCCGGCGGCGCTGCGGACGCTGGCCGCGCTGGCCGACGACCCCAGCGTCCCCGAGGGGGTGAAGTTCGAGACGTTCGCGGCGGCGGACCGGCTGTTCGGCCTGGACCTGGCCCGCGACGTCGGGCGGGGTTAACGCAACGAATCGCCGCGTAACGACTGAAATACGCAACGAATCGCCACCCAGACGCATGATCACGATCTGTTAGCAAAGTGGGAACGCTCCGTACGCTTGACGCCATGACGGAGCTTTCCCGGTGGCAGAGGCCAGCCGGCGACGAACGGCGCCGGGTGGCGACACCCCGGACCTACCTGATGTGCCCGCCGGCGCACTTCGCCGTGACCTACGCGATCAACCCGTGGATGCGGCCGGACGAGCCCGCCGACGCGGCGGTGGCGACACGGCAGTGGGCGGGCCTCCGGCAGGCCTACCTCGACCTCGGGCACAAGGTGCGGACGATCGACCCGGTCCCCGGGCTGCCGGACATGGTCTTCGCCGCCAACGGGGCGACCGTGATCGACGGGACGGTGCTCGGCGTGCGCTTCCGGCACCCGGAGCGGGCGGCCGAGGCCGGGGCGTACCTGGACTGGTTCCGCTCGTGCGGCTGGGCGCGGGTGCACGAGCCGGCCGTGTGCAACGAGGGCGAGGGGGACATCCTCGTCGCGGGCGAGACCGTGCTCGCCGGGCACGGCTTCCGGAGCGATGAGGCGGCGGCCGGGGAGCTGGCGGCGGTGTTCGGCAAGCGGGTGGTGAGCCTGCGGCTGGTCGACCCGCGTTACTACCACCTGGACACGGCGCTGTGCGTCCTCGACCCGATGACCGCGATGTACTACCCGGCCGCGTTCGACGACGCCGGGCGGGCGCTGCTCGCCTCGATGTTCGAGGAGCTGATCGAGGCCAAGGACGAGGACGCCGAGGTGCTCGGGCTCAACGCGGTCAGCGACGGATTTCACGTCGTGCTAGCGGCGGAAGCCACGGGATTGGCCAGGCAGCTTTCGGCGCGCGGCTTCCAGCCGGTGCCTGTCGATATGTCGGAGCTGCGCAAGGCGGGCGGCGGCGCCAAGTGCTGCACCCTGGAATTGCGCTACTGACCTGCGGATATTATCGGTTACTGACGAGTAATAAGGAGGCGGCCATGACGGAAACGATGCCGGACTTCGCGCGGCTGACGGAAGTCTACAGCGCGCATAACTACCATCCCCTCCCCGTCGTCGCCGCCACGGCGTCCGGCGTCTGGGTCACCGACGTCGAAGGGCGCCGGTACCTCGACATGCTGGCCGGGTATTCGGCGCTCAACTTCGGGCACCGGCACCCGCGGCTGGTCGCCGCGGCTATGCGGCAGCTGGAGCGGGTGACGCTGGTGAGCCGGGCGTTCGACCACGATCAGTTCGGCCCGTTCTGCGCCGAGCTCGCCGATCTCGCTGGTCTGGAGATGGTGCTGCCGATGAACACCGGCGCCGAGGCGGTCGAGACCGCGATCAAGGTCGCCCGCAAGTGGGGCTACGTTTCGCGCGGGGTGCCGCACGACGAGGCGATGATCGTCGTGTTCGACGGGAACTTCCACGGGCGGACGACGACGATCGTGTCGTTCTCCTCCGACCCGGACGCGCGCGGCGACTACGGGCCGTACACGCCCGGGTTCGTCTCGGTCCCGTTCGGGGATCTCTCCGCGTTGCGGGCGGTTTTCTCGCAGTACGGGCACCGGGTCGTCGCGGTGCTCATCGAGCCGATCCAGGGCGAGGCGGGCGTCGTCGTGCCGCCGCCTGGGTTCCTCGCCGGGGTGCGGGAGCTGTGCTCTTCGGCGGGGGCGCTGATGATCGCCGACGAGATCCAGTCCGGCCTCGGCCGGGTCGGCACGACGTTCGCGTGCTCTTTCGAGGGGGTCGTGCCGGACGCGTACCTGCTGGGGAAGGCGCTGGGCGGCGGCATCGTGCCGGTCTCCGCGATGGTGTCGTCGCGGTCGGTGCTCGGCGTGCTGAAGCCGGGCCAGCACGGGTCGACGTTCGGCGGTAACCCGCTGGCGTGTGCCGTGGCGCGCGAGGTGATCGCGATGCTGCGGACGGGCGAGTACCAGTCGCGGTCAGCGTCATTGGGCGCCGTGCTGCACGCCCGGCTGACCGCGCTGCCGTCGTCGATCGTGTCGTCCGTGCGGGGCCGCGGCCTGTGGGCGGGGGTCTCGTTCGCGTCGTCGTCCGGCCTGTCCGGGCGCGCGGTGTGCGAGCGGCTGCTGGCTCTCGGCATCCTGGCGAAGGAGACACACGGGTCGACGATCCGGCTGGCCCCGCCGCTGGTCATCACCGAAGAGGACCTGAACTGGGCCCTGGACCGCTTCACCGAGGCGGCCCTGGACAGCTAGCGGGCGCCGGCGGGGCCGATGGGGCCGCGCGGGCGGGGCTGGCGGGGCTGGCGGCGAGCCCAGAGCACGAACGTGATCGTCGCGCCGGCCAGGGTGGCGACGGCGCCGCCGTACAGGTACCACTTGCCCGCGGTCGTGTTCGCGATGATCACGCTGCCGTTGGAACTGGGCATCGACAGCACGAACGAGGCGATGATCCAGCCGATCGCGGGCAGCAGCCCGCCGGCGAGAGAACGCAGTCCCCACCCGGCGAGGACGCATGTGGCGAAGATCGCCACATCGAAGACGATCGCGACTAGCGGCACCGGGCTCTGGCTGTACTGGAAGCTGCCGATGACGCCCTGGATCGCGCCCAGCACGAACAGCACCAGATACACGGCGGCGTTCAGCGCACGCCGACCCCGTTCCTGCTGGGTTCCCATGAAGCAGCAGGCTACCGATTGCGGAGGATCGCCGCAGAATCACTCTGCCGTCTCGCGCTGCCGGCCGGCGGCCGTCCGGCGGCCGTCCGGCGGCCGTCCGCGGCGGGGATGGGCCGGGCACCGGGATTATCGTGAAAGATCCTGCACGTCCTGGGGGCTCTGGCTCATATAACTGGAGGGTAACGGTCCGATCGTGCGCTAGCGGCCGTCCGGTGTCCTTCTCCTCGCCGGTTTTCGATAACGTGAAGGATGTTACGGCCTATAGGTCGAAGGATCTTTCTCGTTAGTTCGAGCTTGGCGCGTTCATAAGGAAAATACGGTGGGCGGGCGGCGTCAGGGCTCCGTTATCATCCAGAAATGTGCGACAGAGTAATCCGTGCTGGCTGCCCGCGCCGTACGGCGTGAAAATGGCAGGGGTACCGCTCGTGACGCCTATTTTTGCTTGGCCCGGCTGAGTCCGTGACAGAGTCTGGCGCCGGGACCGGGATCTTCAAGGGCCGTTCAGTGTTGCTTCGAGCACGCGGGTCAGCCTTGTCCGCTAGCCCTCCGGCCCCCGGGCGGTACCCGCCCTGAGGGGCATCCGCCTGAAGCGGGAGGGAGGGACGCAGTGGAAGAGGTAACTGACGAGCCGCTGTATCGGGACAGGGTATGTGGCATCGACATCGGCAAGGCCGGGATAGCGGCCACGATCCGGGTGGCGTCGGATAGGAACCCGTTGCGCCGGATGCAGGAGACCCGCGCGTTCGGCACCACGAAGCGGCAGGTGCTGGCGCTGGCGGACTGGCTGCGGTCCTGGCAGGTGCCCGCAGTGGTGATGGAGGCCACCGGGGACTACTGGAAGCCGGTGCTCTGCCGGCTGGAGGCCGAGGGCTTCGAGTGCGTGCTGGCCGACGCCCGCCAGGTCAAGAACCTGCCCGGCCGGCCCAAGCGGGACACCTCCGACTCCCAGTGGCTGGCGCAGAACTTCGAGCGCGGCGCGGTCCGGTCCTGCTTCGTGGCCACCCCGGAGTTCCGGGTGATCCGGCTGCACACCCGCTACCGCCGTGACCTGACCGAGGAGCGGACCCGGGAGAAGCAGCGCGTGGAGAAGCTCCTGGAATCGGCGGGGATCAAGCTGTCCGGCGTGCTGGCGGACCTGCACGGCGTGTCCGGGCGCGACATCATGGACCACCTCATCGCCGGCGAGCGCGGCCCCCGGGCACTGGCGCAGCTGGCCCGCCGCCGCGCCCGCGCGAAGATCCCCCGGCTGGAGGAGGCCCTGGAAGGAACCGAGTTCTTCACCGCGCAGCACGCCGCCCTGCTGAAGGCCATGCTGCGCCGCATCAACGCCCAGGACTCCGACATCGCCAGGCTCAGCGCCGTCATCGAGGAACTGCTCGCCCCGTGGGAAGAGCAGCTGCAGCAGGCCGAGTCGATGCCCGGCTGGCAGCGCCGCGCCGCACAGGACGTCCTCGCGGAGACCGGGCCCGACATGACCAGGTTCGCCACCCCGGGCCACCTGGTCTCCTGGGCCGGGCGTGCCCCGCTGGACCACCAGTCCGGCCAGCGCAAGGGCCGGGGCAAGCGCAAGAAAGGCAACCGCTACATCGGCGCGGTCACCGGCGAGACCTCCGTGTCGGCCTGGCCGCACCCAGACCCGGGAAGGAGCACGCTACCGGCGGCTGACCCGCCGGATCGGCAAGGACAAGGCCCAGGTCGCCGTCAGCAACACCCAGCTGAGGGTCTACCACAAGCTCCTGTCCAGCCCCGGCGCCCGCTACCAGGACCTCGGTGCCGGCTACTACGAGAAGCAAGCCCAGGCCAGGCGCAAGACCCGGTACCACCTGGCCGAGCTCAACGCCCTCGGCTACGACGTCATCATCACCCCCAGGCCCGGCCCGGACACCGGCGACGCCCCAGGAGGCGGGCAGACCGCGGCTGCCTGACCAGCCCACCCGCCCGAAGCAGCCGACGGCGGATCGACCGTCGCCGTCGGCTGCTGCCGCCTGCCTGGCTAAGCACCTATTTTCGGGTCAGCCGTCCTGGGCCGGGAAAGCTTTCACATTATCGCGGGCTCCGGGATGGCCGCGGCCGCCGCCCGGGGCCATCCCGGCAGCTCACACACCGAAGTGCGGCTGCCGTGTGGTGTCGTCCGGCATCCGCCGGGCTTTGATTGCGGATTCCTGCGCCATGGCACCGGAAAACGCAATCAAAGCAGCTCAGTGTGCGAAGAGGTCGCGCTCATACGGCTCGCCGGGGCCACGCGGCCCGGCCAGCAGCGTGTAGTACTCGGTCCCCAGGGCGCGCTGGCCGAGGTGGTTGGAGAGCGCGAAGAAC
This sequence comes from uncultured Actinomycetota bacterium, assembly GCA_963771985.1. Classification (GTDB taxonomy): domain Bacteria; phylum Actinomycetota; class Actinomycetes; order Streptosporangiales; family Streptosporangiaceae; genus Trebonia. The sequence continues at coordinate 198,769 of CAVYVO010000004.1, forward strand.
TCGCCGTCCACGGTGATCTGCGTCTCGTGCGCGCGCATCGCCGCCAGCTTCGCGTCCAGGTACTTGCCCGCGTCAATCGCCGTCGTGACCTGGTTGTCGGGAACGCCGTACGACAGGTCGGTGTTCCTGGCGAACCACGAATCTTCCGGGAGCCTGACCGCCTCGGCGAGCACCAACCGCGGCATCGCCGTGGCGTAGAACTTTTCTGCCTGGGTTGTCAGCTCGAACGCGCGCCACGCGACCCGGTGCGCCTGGATGTGGTCCGGGTGGCCGTAGAAGCCGTTGGCGTCGTAGGTGACGATGACGTCGGCTCGCACTTCTTCGATGATCGTTTTCAGCTCGGCGGCGGCCTCGTCCACGTTTGCCTGCCAGAAGCAGCGCGGATCGTCGTTGTCCGGCAGCCCCATCATCCCCGAGTCGCGCCACCGCCCGGCACCGCCGAGGAAACGGTGGTCGGTTACCCCAAGGGCCGTGCACGCGGCCTCGAGTTCCCCGATCCGGCACTCCCCCAGTTCATCCGGCAGCAGGTGCCGCAGCGCCGACGGGATGATCTCGCCGAGTTCGCCGAGCGTGCAAGTCACAAGCGTCACCCGGGCGCCTTCGGCCGTGTACTTGGCCATGGTCGCCCCGGTCCCGATCGACTCATCGTCCGGGTGCGCGTGCACCAGCAAGAGGCTTGGCTGTTGTCCCCGCATACTTGCGATTATCCCGGCGGGAGTGGGTCGATTGCGCAATCGACCTGCTCTAGTGTGGTCGATTGCGCAATCGGCCTGGTCGGGCTGGCAAGATCAGGAGGCATGACGGACAGTTTTCCTCGGCAGCAGGCCCGGACCCGGCGGTTCACGCTCGGCGTGCCCCGGGCGTTCCAGATCTCACCCGACGGCGCCAGAGTCACGTTCCTGCGGACGAAGAGCGGCGACGACCCGGTGACCTGCCTGTGGGAAGCCGATACCGCCACCGGCGCCGAACGCCTGGTCGTCGACCCCAAGGCGCTCGGCGCCGACGACGAGAACCTGCCGCCTGCCGAACGGGCGCGCCGTGAGCGGGTGCGCGAGACTGCCGCCGGGGTCGTGTCGTACGCGACCAACGCGGCGCATACCCTCGCGGTGTTCGCGCTCTCCGGCCAGGTGTACGCCGTCCTCCTCGGCGACCCCGCCGCGAGGCCGCGGCTCGTCGCCGCCAGCGTTCCCGCACTCGATCCGCGGCCGGACCCGGCTGGCCGCAAGGTCGCGTACGTGCACGACGGGGCGCTGCGCGTCGTCGACCTGGAAACGGGGGACGACCAGGTCATCGCCGCGGAAGACGGTGTCACCTTCGGCCTGGCGGAGTTCGTCGCCGCCGAGGAGATGGGCCGCTCCCGAGGCTACTGGTGGTCCCCCGACGGCGACCGGCTGCTCGTCGCGCGGGTGGACGAATCGGAGGTCAGGCGCTGGTACATCGCCGATCCCGCCAACCCGGACCGGCCGCCCGCCGAGGTCGGCTACCCCGCGGCCGGCACCCCGAACGCGGATGTGTCGCTGCTGCTCGCCACGTTGTCCGGCCAAACGCTCGCCCCCGTCGACTGGGACCGGGCCGCCTACCCCTATCTGGTCACCGCGGCCTGGGACAAGGATCTGCTGATCGTCGTCCAGAGCCGGGACCAGCGAACGATGCGGCTGGTCAACGCGATCACCGGCAAGGTCGTCATCGAGGATCAGGACCCGCACTGGACCGACATCATCCCCGGCGTCCCCGCCCGGCTCGGCGACGGCCGGATCGTGTGGACGCGGATCAGCGAGGACACCCGCCGGCTGGTCATCGCCGAGCCGGCGGGGCTGGCGGCCGCGGCGCCGGTCACCCCGGCCGGCCTGCAGGTCCGGGCGGTCCTGGGCACCGACGGGGATTCCGTGCTCTTCAGCGGCTCAACGGAGCCCACCGAGGTCGGCGTGTGGCGCTACGGCCCGGACGGCCTCGCAGAGGTCGCCACCGAGCCGGGCGTGCATCACGCCTGTTCCGCGGGCGGAACGACGGTGCTGGCCAGCCGGACGCTGGACGGGAACCAGGTCACAGTCCGGATAGCCAAGAAGGGCGGGGCCGTCGCGGAGATCGGGTCGTTCGCGGAGAAGCCGAACCTGCCGCAGCCGCGGCCGCACTTCCTGGACGCCGGGCCGGCCAGGATCCGCACCGCCGTGCTCTTCCCGTCCTGGCACGAGCGGGGCACGCGACTACCGGTGCTGATGTGCCCATACGGCGGTCCGCACAGGCAGGAGGTGCTGAAATCGACCGGCGGTTTCCTCGCCCCGCAATGGTTCGCCGAACAGGGCTTCGCGGTCGTCGTCGCGGACGGCCGGGGCACGCCGGGCCGCGGGCCGGCCTGGGACCGGATGGTGGCCGGCGACTTCGCCGCCGGCGTGCTGGCGGACCAGGTCACGGCCCTGCACGCGGCGGCTGAGCAGTTCGCTGACCTGGATACCAGCCGGGTCGGGATCCGCGGCTGGTCGTTCGGCGGCTACATGTCCGCGCTCGCCGTGTTGCGCCGCCCCGACGTTTTCCACGCCGGCGTCGCGGGCGCTCCGGTCACCGACTGGCGGCTCTACGACACGCACTACACCGAGCGCTACCTCGGCGACCCCGCCCGCGATCCCGCCGCCTATGAGCAAAGCTCGCTAATAAGCGACGCGGAAAACGCCACCGGCACAATGTCGCCGAAGGCAGCCGGGGGGTCCGGGGGGGCGCCCCCCCGGGCAGTGCCTCCACTCCTCATCATTCACGGGATGGCCGACGACAACGTGTTCGTCGCTCACTCGCTGCGCCTTTCCTCGGCGCTGCTGGCGGCCGGATACCCGCACTCGGTGCTGCCGCTGTCCGGCGTCACCCACATGACGCCGCAGGAAGCCGTCGAGGAGAACATGCTGCTGCTGCAGATCTCGTTCCTGAAATCGGCTCTTTCCGTAGGCTAACGGCGTGTCCACTACCGAGACGCCGGCGCGCCTGCGCGACCACCCGGGAACGCCGCGGCGGCGCCGCGGCGCGCTGACCGCCGCGGTAATCGCGGTGCTCGCCATCACGGCCGCGGCGCTGTGGTGGGGCTACTACCGCCTGTCCTGGACCGTGCCGGCCACCTCGGACGGCGCGGCCATCGCGCTGCAGGCGCGGGACATGCTGAACGGGAACTGGCTGCTGCACGGCTGGACGGTCGGCGACGTCTCGTTCTACACGACCGAGCTGCCCGAGTACGCGCTGGTCGAGCTCGTCCGCCACCTCGGGCCTGGCGTGATCCACACAGCGGCCGCGCTGACCTACACGCTGCTCGTGCTGCTGGCCGGGCTGCTCGCGCGCGGACGTGCCCGCGGCCGCGAGGGATTGGCACGAAGCGTGGTCTCTATAGGGATCATGCTGGCGCCGCAGCTTGGCTACGGGGCGTTCGTGCTGCTGCTGTCGCCGGACCACGTCGGCACGGAGGTGCCGCTGTTGCTCGGCTGGCTGGTCCTCGACCTAGCGCCGCGCCGCTGGTGGGTTCCCGTCCTCCTCGGGCTGCTGCTGGCCTGGACACAGGTCGGTGACCGTGTGGCGCTGCTGACCGCGGTGGTGCCGCTTGTCGTGGTGTGTCTCGTGCGGGCCTGCTGGCCACGACGGCCGCGGCGGCGGTTCGAGCTGGCGCTGGCGGCAGCTGGTATCGCGTCGGTGGCCGCCGCCGCGGCCGCGGAAAAGCTGCTCGCGCGGGCGGGATGGTTCACCGTTTACCCGCTGAACACGACGCTCGCGCCCGTCCGGCAGCTGTGGACGCACACCTGGCTGACCGGATGGGGCGTGCTCGAGCTTTACGGGGCGAACTTCCTCGGCGTATCCGGCTGGCCGGGCGTGTTCTTCGCGGCGGTCCACGTGGCCGGGCTGGCGCTCGCCCTCGCCGGGTTCGCGCTGGCGCTCTGGCGGTTCCTGCGGCTGCGCGCGGACGCGGACCTGGTCGACTCGGTGCTCGCCGTGGCGATCGTGTGCAACGTGCTCAGTTACGTCATCAGCACAGACCCCGGCACTGTGCTCGGCACCGGGTATGACGCCCGGGAGATCGCCGCCGTGCTGCCGCTCGGCGCTGTGCTGGCCGGGCGGCTCATCGGGCCGAAGCTGGTGCAGGGAGAGGCGCCACGAGGCCGTTCGGTATATATGGCTTTTTGCTTTTCCGCGGTGCTGCTGTGTTACGGAGCGGCGCTGGGGTACGGCGCGGCACAGCCCGCGGCGCCGGGCGACGACGCGGGCCTCGCGGCGTGGCTGGCCGGGCATCACCTCAGCTACGGGCTCGCCCGGGCAGAGTCGAACATCGTCACGGTGGACAGCGGGGGCAGCGTGCACCTGGCGGTGGTGGCCGACCAGGGCGGGCGCGTCCGCGCGCAGCCGTACCAGTCGGAGCGGTCGTGGTATGACCCCGCACGGCACTTCGCCAACTTCGTCGTCACCAGCACCCCGCCGGGCACTCCCGAGTACGTGCCGGACCTGATCGCGGCCGGGGACGCGCGCCGGACGTTCGGGCCGCCGACGCGGATTTACCGCTTCCAGGGGTACACGGTCATGGTCTGGAATGTGAACCTGCTCACGCGGCTGGGGTAGCGGGGCCGCGACCTGGAAAATGGCCGGCCGGACGGGCGGTAATGTAGCCAGTCTCACATGCTGGAAGGGTGCCCTGATGCGGCATGCTGAGACTTACTGGAATAAGTTCGTGGGCATCGCACGCGCGCTGCCCCGCTAGACATGGGTTTCCTTAGTCGCGCGTCGCGTTACGATCACGAACAAGGCAGCGAGGACGCTGATAGATGACTCAAGTATCGGATGCGCCTGCCAGAACGCGGGCGCAGATCTCCGTGCGGACGCTCCGCAAGGACAACTGGAAGCAGTCGCCGATCATCGTCGCGACGCTGCTCACCCTGTGGGTGACGTACGCGACGGTCCGCGTTTTCACCGGGCACTGGTACTACGTGCCGCAATACCACTACCTGACGCCGTTCTACTCGCCCTGCGTCAGCGGCGAGTGCGTGCCGGGATCTTCCTCCCTGGGCACGTGGATCCCCGCGGTGCCGCCGATCATCCCGTACGCGTTCGTCTCGCTGGTGTTCGTGCTCGGTTTCCGGCTGACCTGCTACTACTACCGGGGCGCCTACTACCGGGCGTTCTGGCAGGCTCCGTCCGCGTGCGCGGTGCGCGAGCCGCACGCCAAGTACACCGGCGAGACCAGGTTCCCGCTGATCGTGCAGAACCTGCACCGCTACCTGTTCTACATGGCCCTGCTCATCGCGGTCCTGCTGACCTACGACGTGGCGCAGGCGTTCCGCGGGCCGGACGGGAACTTCGGGTTCGGGCTCGGGTCGCTGATCATGCTGGCCAACGTGATCCTCATCTGGGGGTACACGTTGTCCTGCCACTCCTGCAGGCACATCACCGGCGGCCGTCTCAAGCACTTCTCCAGGCACCCGGTCCGGTACTGGATCTGGACGAAGATCTCGTGGCTCAACAGGCACCACATGGCGCTCGCCTGGATCACGCTGGGTACGCTGATGCTCACGGACTTCTACATCATGCTGGTCGCCAGCGGCGCTTTCAGCGATCCCCGCATCTTCAACTAAGCCGAACGGGCGAATGGTTATGTCTTCAAGCGAAATCGAGCGTCTCTCCTACGACGTGGTAGTGATCGGCGCGGGCGGCTCCGGCCTGCGCGCGGCGATCGAGGCCCGCGCGCGCGGCAAGAAGACCGCGATCATCTCCAAATCCCTGTTCGGCAAGGCCCACACGGTAATGGCCGAAGGCGGCGCCGCGGCCGCCATGGGCAACGTGAACCCGAACGACAATTGGCAGGTCCACTTCCGCGACACCATGCGCGGCGGCAAGTTCCTGAACAACCCGCGGATGGCGGAACTGCACGCCAAGGAGGCCCCGGACCGGGTTCTGGGAGCTCGAGGCGTGGGGCGCGCTGTTCGACCGGACTCCCGATGGCAAGATCTCGCAGCGGAACTTCGGCGGGCACGAGTACCCGCGGCTGGCGCACGTCGGCGACCGGACCGGCCTGGAGATGATCCGCACGCTGCAGCAGCGGGTCGTGGCTTTGCAGCAGGAGGACTCGCTCTCGCTTGGTGATCCCGAGGCGATGATCCGCGTGTTCGCGGAGACGACGATCACGCGGCTGGTCAAGGACGCTTCGGGCCGGATCGCGGGCGCCTTCGGGTACATCCGGGACACCGGGCGGTTCGTGCTGTTCGAGGCGCCGACCGTGATCCTGGCGACGGGCGGCATCGGGCGCACGTTCAAGGTCACCTCGAACTCCTGGGAGTACAGCGGCGACGGGCACGCGCTGGCGCTGCTGGCCGGCGCTTCGCTGCTGAACATGGAGTTCGTGCAGTTCCACCCGACCGGCATGGTCTGGCCGCCGTCTGTGGCTGGCCTGCTGGTCACCGAATCGGTCCGCGGCGACGGCGGGGTGCTGCGGAACACCGAGGGCAAGCGGTTCATGTTCAACTATGTGCCGGATGTGTTCCGCGGGCAGTACGCGGAGACTGAGGAAGAGGCGGACCGCTGGTACACCGACCAGGCGAACAACCGGCGCCCGCCGGAGCTGCTGCCACGGGACGAGGTCGCACGAGCGATCAATTCCGAGATCAAGGCCGGGCGCGGGACGGAGCACGGCGGCGTGTTCCTCGACGTGTCGTCCCGGCTGCCGGCCGAGGAGATCCTCCGCAAGCTGCCGTCCATGCACCATCAGTTCAAGGAGCTGGCCGGCGTCGACATCACCAAGGAGCCGATGGAGATCGGGCCGACCTGCCACTACGTGATGGGCGGCGTGGAGGTCGACCCGGACACCGCCGCCACCTCGGTGCCCGGCCTGTTCGCGGCCGGCGAGGTGTCCGGCGGCATGCACGGGTCCAACAGGCTCGGCGGGAACTCGCTGTCCGACCTGGTGGTGTTCGGCAAGCGGGCCGGGGACGGCGCCGCGGACTACATCGAGTCGCTGTCCGGTGCGCGGCCCGCGGTGGTCGCTGCTGACCTGGACGCCGCCGTGGCCGAGGCGCTCGCGCCGCTGTCGCGGCCGGACGGCGAGAACCCGTACACGGTGCACCACGACCTGCAGCAGACGATGAATGACCTGGTCGGCCTCATCCGCCGCGAGCACGAGGTCAAGCAGGCGCTGACCGAGCTGGAGAAGTTCCGCGAGCGGGCTTCCCGGGTGTCCGTGCCCGGCGGCCGGGCCTACAACCCGGGCTGGCACGTGGCCCTCGACCTGCGCAACATGCTGCTGGTCGCCGAGTGCGTGGCGCTCGCCGCGCTCGAACGGCAGGAGTCCCGCGGTGGGCATACCCGGGAGGACTACCCCACGATGTCGCCTGAATGGCGCAAGGTCAACCTCATCCTGACGTTGACCGGCGACAGGGTGGAGCTGGCGCATAAGCCGATCCCAGCGGTACGCCCGGACCTGCTCGCGCTGTTCGACAAGGGCGAGCTCAAGAAGTACATGACCGAGGAAGAACTGGCCGGGCTCGCTTCGTCTGACGCGGCTCCGTCTGAGGAGGGGCACTGATGGGGTACAAGGCTGCGCTGAAGGTGTGGCGGGGCGACGCCGGGTCCGGCGAGCTCGTCGACTACCAGGTCGAGGTCAACGAGGGCGAGGTCGTCCTCGACGTGCTGCACCGGCTGCAGGCCACGCAGGCGAGCGACTTGGCGCTCCGGTGGAACTGCAAGGCCGGCAAGTGCGGGTCCTGCTCGATGGAGATCAACGGCCGGCCGCGGCTCGGCTGCATGACGCGGATGTCGACGTTCTCACCCGAAGAGACGCTGACGATCACGCCGATGCGGACGTTCCCGGTGATCCGCAACCTGGTCACCGACGTGTCCTTCAACTACGCGAAGGCGCGGGCGATCCCGTCGTTCACGCCGGACCCGGCGATCAAGCCGGGCGAGTTCCGGATGCAGCAGGAGGACGTGAACCGGTCGCAGGAGTTCCGCAAGTGCATCGAGTGCTACTTGTGCCAGAACACCTGCCACGCGATCCGCGACCACTCGGACAACGAGAAGGCGTTCGCCGGCCCGCGGTTCCTCATGCGGGTCGCGGAGCTCGAGATGCACCCGTGTGATGAGGCCGATCGCCGGGACATCGCGCAGGAGGACTTCGGCCTTGGCCTGTGCAACATCACCAAGTGCTGCACCGAGGTCTGCCCCGAGCACATCAAGATCACCGACAACGCCCTGATCCCCCTGAAGGAGCGTGTCGTGGGCCGCAAGTACGACCCGCTGGTCTGGCTCGGCTCGAAGATCTCCCGCCGACCGGAGAAGAAGGGCACCCCCGCCATCCCCGGCAAGCGCTAACCCGTCCCGCGCGTTTTGGGCCGATTGCGCAAGCGACCATGCTAGAGCGGGTCGATTGCGCAATCGGCCCGCTGCTATCCGACGCGCCAGGTGGCTGCGGGAGTCGCGGCGCAGGGTTCGGTGACCGGGGTCGTGCCGCTGGACGGGGCCGTGACGCAGAGGCCGGAGGCGGCGCTCGCGATTTCGACCGCGATCGGGCCGGCCGGGATCAGCGTCCACTTCGTGGCCGCCGCGCCGTCGCAGGACCCGATCGACAGTAGCGAGCCCGCGGTCGTGCCTGTTTCGGTGAGGCACTTCCCGCTCAGGCGGAACGTCCCGTCGGATTCCGCCTGCCAGCGCTGGGCCGCGATGTTCGCGCAGCCGGCCAGCCCGGCGGCGGATCCCGCGGCTCCCGCGGCGGCCAGGCACTTGCCCGGCTCGCCGGAGAAGACGCCGGCCGCCGGCCGGTTCCAGTGCTCGTTGGACTGGGTCGTGACGTTGGCGCAGGTCCAGAGCACAGGCCGGGTGCCGTTGGCGGCGTTGGCGGCCGGGACGTAGAGGCACTTGCCGGACTGCGGGTTGACCAGCTGGTCGTAGGAGCCCGCCTGCCACTGCTGCGCGCCGTCGCCGGAAACGCACGACCACAGCTGCAGCTTCGCGCCGTTCGCCCTGCTCTCGCCGGCCACGTCCAGGCACTTGCCGAGCACCCGGATCGTGCCGTCCTGCGCGGCGTTCCAGCTCTGGTTCGCGCGGCCGTCGCAGTTCCACAGGTTCACGAGCGTGCCGTTCTTCGTGCTCGCCTGCGGGTCGTTGAGGCACTTGCCGCTGCCGCCGACCTGCCTGACGGGACCCGCCACGCCACCGGACGCCGCCGTGATCGTCCAGGTGAATGACGCCGACCCGGACGCGTACAGCCCGTCGGACGCGCTGACCGTGACCTTGAACGTACCAGGCTGCGACGGCCAGCCGGTGATCAGCCCGGCGGAGTTCATCGACAGCCCGGTCGGCAGCCCGGACGCGGCGAACGACGGCGCGTACCCGGTGTCCTGGTCAGACGCCGAGATCCGCAGCGACACCGGCGATCCGGCGACGGTCGCGCGGTTGCCCGGCGAGTTCACCGTGAGCGTCCCGTGCACGTCCCAGGTGAACGTCATCGTGGCGGGGACCGCGCCGGCCGTGGCCGCGGTGACCGTCACCGGGTAGAGGCCGGGCGCGGCGGTCGGCGCGCCGGTGATCAGCCCGGCGGAGCTGACCTTCAGCCCGAGGAACGTGGCAGGCGTGAAGCTCACCGCCTGGCCGTTCAGCGAGTTCAGCGTGCGGAGCTGCACCGGGGCGATCTGCTTGCCCGCCTGGGCGACTTGCAGGACCTGCCCCAGGTAGTCCAGGTCGGTGCCGCCCTTGATCCCGCTGGCGGTCCCGCCGCTGGTGTACTGCCAGAAGGTGAAATTGTCCCACCCCGACGGCAGCGCCGGGTTCGACACCCCGTACGAGGCGAGCCACAGCGGGTACTTGCTGAACGCCGTGCTGTTCCCGGTGCACGTGTTCCACCAGTCGGCCGTGGTGTAGATGATCGGGGTCTTCTTGGTCTTCGCCTGGGCCTCGGTCAGGAACTGCTGGATCCACGTGCGCATAGCGGACTGGGTGAGCCCGTAGCACTGGTTGCTGTTCTTCTCCGAGCCGGCGTACGGGTCGGGCTCGATGTCGAGCACCAGCGGCAGCATCAGCTTGCTCGACAGGTAGGCGGGAGAAGTGGCCTTATTGCCGATCTCGTTGTTCCAGGCGTAGTCGGCCTGCTGGACGGCCGTGCCGTTCCCGGGATACGGGTTCGCGAACACGTACGGCATCACGTACAGGCCCGCGGCGGTGGCCCCGGCCACGTCCGATATGTAGTCCGGGTCCTTGTAGTAGTCGCCTTCGGTCGCCTTGACGCCGACGAACCTGTTTCCCGCTTGCGCCAGGCCCGTCCACGGGTTGCCGCTGGTGAAGGTCGTGAGGCCGGAGACGTCTACCCCCGACGCGGGGGCGGGCGCCGCCGCTGCCGCCGGGGTCGCTGTCGCGGCCGGAACCGCCAGCCCCGCCATGATCATCACTGCGCCGCCCGCGATACTGGCGCGTCCCCGGAGCCTAATCACGCGCGGAGCCTATCAACGGACTGGTGATTCAAGTGCGTCGATTGCGCATTCTGTTGCGGCGGGGGCGAAACGCCGGCGGGCTATCAAGGCCGGCTTCCCGCGCGCGGATACGATGGCCGGGGGTCTGGCGCTTTTGGCACACGCTTGTCCCGTGGCGAGAGGGCACGATGTATCCGCACATTACCTACCCCGAGGCGATTGTCGTCGGGCTGATCCAGGGCGTCACCGAGCTCTTCCCTATCTCCAGCCTCGGGCACAACGTGCTCATCCCCGCGCTGGTGGGCGGCCGGTGGGCGCAGGATCTCAACGTGTCCGCGGCGGAGTCGCCCTACCTCGCGTTCATCGTGGGGATGCACGTCGCCACCGCGCTCGCGATGATCATCTACTACTGGCGTGACTGGCTGCGGATCGTCCAGGGCTTCTTCGGCTCGGTGGGGCACGTGGTCAGGCCCGCCCCGGGCACGCGGCGCTGGGAACCGCAGACCGTCGAGCAGCGGCTGGCATGGATGATCATCCTGGCGACCATCCCGGTCGGCATCGCCGGCCTGGCGCTCGAGCACGACTTCCGCGTCTACTTCAGCAAGCCGGTGGCGACGGCGCTGTTCCTCGCGTGCAACGGTGTCATCCTGCTCTACGGCGAGCGGCTGCGCCGGCGGCGAGTCCCCCTGGACGAAGAGCAGATCGCCGAAGACCGGGAAATGGCGGCCGTCTCCGCTGTGGCCTCGGGGGTGCGCGGGGGGGTCGTCCCCCCCGGAGCTAACAGCGCTTCCCCGGGCGCGCACCGGCACTCCTCTGGGCAGCGCGCGCTGAAACAGCACGAGGCCGAAGTCGCCGAGCGGTCGGACGCACGGCTGGTCCAGCTGGGCTGGCGTGACGCGCTCGGCCTGGGCGCGATGCAGATCTTCGCGCTGCTGCCCGGGATCAGCCGGGACGGAATCGTGATGGTGTCCGGGTTGTTCCGCGGGCTGTCCATGCGGGACGCCGCCCGGTTCTCGTTCCTGCTCTCCGCGCCGGTCATCCTCGCGGCGGGCGTGCTGAAGATCCCGGACCTGACGGGCCCCCTCGGCAACGGGGTCCGCGGGCAGGTCCTGGTCGGCTCGGTCCTGTCCGGCGTGGGCGCCTACCTCGCGCTCCGGTTCTTCGTCCGGTACATCTCGGATCCCAAGCGCACGCTGACACCGTTCGCCATATATTGCCTGGTAGCAGGGCTGGGCAGCGCTATTTATCTCACAATCTCATGACGGCGCCCGCGTTTTTTTATCCCGAACGGAAGCGGCTTGCTCTGGAGAGTCAGCCGCTTCCGTTCGGGATCATTGAATTGAATTAACGCCGCTATCCGAGCGTGCTAGACCTGCTCGCCACGGGAGACCCGGCCGCGGATCCGGCCCCGCTCCCTGGCGTCGAGAACGGTCTTGCGCAGCCGGACGGCCGTCGGGGTCACCTCGGCGCACTCGTCGTCGGCGCAGAACTCCAGGGCCTGCTCCAGGCTGAGCAGCCGCGGCGGGACCAGCCGCTCGAGCTCCTCCCCCGTGGACTGCCGGACGTTGGTGACCTTCCGTTCCTTGGTGATGTTCACGTCCATGTCATCGGCCCGCGAGTTCTCGCCGACGATCATGCCCTCGTAGACCTCGGTGCCCGGCGAGACGAACAGGGAGCCGCGCTCCTGCAGGTTGAACATCGCGTAGGCGTTGGCCACGCCGGACCGGTCGGCGACCAGCGAGCCGGTCGCCCGGCCGCGGATCACGCCGGCCCACGGCTCGTACCCCTCGAAGACGTGATGCGCGATGCCGGTGCCCCGGGTCTCGGTGAGGAACTGGGTGCGGAACCCGATCAGCCCCCGCGACGGGACGAGGAAGATCAGCCGGACCCAGCCGGTGCCGTGGTTGGTCATCGACTCCATCCGGCCGCGCCGCACCGAGACCAGCTGCGTGACCGCGCCCAGGAACTCCTCGGGCACGTCGACCGAAAGCCGCTCGAGCGGCTCGTAGAGCTTGCCGTCGATCTCCCTCGTCACGGCCGCCGGGCGGCCGACGGTCAGCTCGTAGCCCTCTCTCCGCATTGTCTCGACGAGAACGGCGAGCGCCAGTTCGCCGCGGCCGCGGACCTCCCACGTGTCAGGGCGCTCGGTGGGCAGCACCTGGAGCGAGACGTTGCCGACGAGCTCGCGGTCGAGCCGGTCCTTGACCAGGCGCGCGGTGACCTTGGCGCCCTTGGTCTGGCCGGCCAGCACGGAGGTGTTCGTCCCGATCGTCATCGAGATCGCGGGCTCGTCGACGGTGATCAGCGGCAGCGGCCGCGGGTCGGCCAGGTCGGCGAGGGTCTCCCCGATCATGATGTCGGGGATGCCTGCGATCGCGACGATGTCGCCGGGCCCGGCGCTCTCCGCCTGGACGCGCTCCAGGGCCTCGGTCAGGAACAGCTCGGAGACCTTCACCCGCTCGATCGAGCCATCGCGACGGCACCAGGCGACCTGCTGGCCGCGGCTGATCGTCCCGTTGTAGATCCGGCACAGCGCGATGCGGCCCAGGTACGAGGAGGCGTCGAGGTTGGTGACGTGTGCCTGGAGCGGGGCGCCTATCTCGTAGACGGGCGGCGGGACCGTCTCGCGGATCACGTCGAACAGCGGCTCGAGGTTGTCGCTGTCCGGCATCTGGCCGTCTTCCGGCCGGCTCCGGCTCGCCCGCCCGGCGCGCGCGGCGGCGTAGACGATCGGGAACTCGATCTGCTGCTCGCTGGCGTCCAGGTCGATGAACAGCTCGTAGCAGGCGTCGACGACCTCGGCGATCCGCGCGTCGGCGCGGTCCACCTTGTTGATCACCAGGATGACGGGCAGGTTCGCCTCGAGGGTCTTGCGCAGCACGAACCGGGTCTGCGGGAGCGGCCCCTCGCTGGCGTCGACCAGCAGCACCACGCCGTCCACCATCGAAAGACCGCGCTCCACCTCGCCGCCGAAGTCCGAGTGCCCGGGCGTGTCAACGATGTTGATCGTCAGGCCGCCGTGCTGGACGGCGGTGTTCTTGGCGAGGATCGTGATGCCCTTTTCCCGCTCCAGGTCGTTCGAGTCCATGACGCGCTCATTGACATGAGCGTTGGGGCGGAACGCGCCGGACTGCCACAGCATCGCGTCCACCAGCGTGGTCTTGCCGTGGTCGACGTGCGCGACGATCGCGACGTTCCGCAGGTCGTCACGGGTCGCGAGCTGGCTTGTCGTCGAGATGGTGATCTGCTGTGCGGGCATGCGCGAGTCTCGCTTATTTTCGGCTTCGGGGGCGCGCCACGCGATCTCGTGGCCTCGTCCCAGTCTATTGGCTCTATTGGCTAAGCATCACCCGCGGCGTCCGGGCGGATCTAAGGCACCTGGCGCGCCCAAGATAAGGCGTTCGTCCGATGTCACGGAGGGGGTCTTAGCGCGAACCTCAAGGTGTGGGGAAAACCAGGGCGGTTCCCCCGAACGAGGAGGAAGCATGCACCCCTATCTGATGGGTGAAGTGATCAGGCAGCGGACCGCGGAGCGGCAGGAGGAAGCCAGGAATGGCCGTCTCGTGCGGGCACTGCGCAAGACACGCCGCCGCGGCACCGGTCCCGCGGCAGCGCCGGACACGTTCGTCGTCCCGCCGATCCCGGACTACGTGGACGGGACGTTCCGGACGGCCGGCGACACGGCCGACCAGGTTCCCGCCGGGCGCGCGGGCCGCTAGCGGGCGGCGAGCGCCGTCATGACGGACAAGGAAGCGCCGGAGGCTCGCGGGCGGGCTGGAATGTCAGACCCTCGTGGCATTCTGGACAGTGAGATGAGCAGGCGCGGGAGCAGCCCCGTCCTGGTTGGACGGGCAGCGGAGATAGCCGCCCTGGAGGCCGCGTTCGATGCGGTCCGACAGGGCGGCCCGGCCGCTGTGCTCATCGGCGGCGAAGCGGGTGTCGGCAAGACCCGGCTGGTCAGCGAGTTCGCCGCGAGCGCGCGGGCTGCCGGGGCCCGGGTGCTGACCGGCGGATGCCTGGAACTGGGGGCTGACGGACTGCCGTTCGGGCCGTTCACGGCGATCCTGCGCGACCTGGTGCGGGAGGCCAGCGCCGGCCAGATCATCGGCTTGCTGCCGGGCAGCGGCCGGGCCACACGGGAGCTGGCCCGGCTGCTGCCCGAGCTCGCGGGCGACGCCGCCGCCGACGCGCGGGTGAGCGGTCCAGCCGCGGACGAGGCTCGCGCCCGGCTCTTCGAGGAGTTCCTCACGCTGCTCGAGCGGCTCGCCGAGCAGCGACCGCTGGTCTTGATGGTGGAGGACGTGCACTGGGCGGACCGGTCGAGCCGCGACATGCTCGCCTTCCTGATCGGCTACCAGCGCGCGCTGCGCAACGTGCTGATCGTGGTGACGTTCCGCTCTGACGAGCTGCACCGCACGCATCCGCTCCGGCCGCTGCTCGCCGAGCTCGCCAGGATCGACTGGGTGGAGCGGACCGAGCTGCCCAGGCTGAGCCGCGGCCAGGCCGAGGAGCTCGCAGCGGCGGTCCTCGGCCGCACCCCTGACCGCGCGCTGACCGACGACCTCTACGAGCGGGCCGAGGGCAACCCCCTGTTCACCGAGGAGCTGCTGGCCTGCGAGGACGGCTGCGCCGGAATACCCGACTCGCTGGCCGACCTGCTACAGCAGGCCGTGCGACGGCTGCCGGAAGACACCCAGGAGGTGCTGCGCGTCGCCAGCGCCGGGAGCGGCAGCATCAGTCACGGGCTCCTCGCCAAGGTCACCGGGCGCACCGAGGACGAGCTGTTCGCCGTCATCCGGCCCGCCGTCACCGGCAACGTGCTGGTAACCACCGCCGACGGCTACGCCTTCCGGCACGCGCTGATTCGGGAGGCCGTGCACGAGGACCTCCTGCCCGGCGAGCACAGCGGTGTGCACACCAAGTTCGCGCTCGCCATCGAGGCCGATCCGGCGCTCGCGGCCGACGGGCGGGCCGACATCGAAAAGGCACACCACTGGTACTCCGCGCACAACACGACAGGGGCGCTGACCAGCGCGTGGCAGGCGTCCGCGCAGGCGTCCCGGTCGATGGCGCACGCGGAGCGGCTGATGCTGCTCGCCCGCGTCCTCGAAATGTGGGACCAGGTGCCGGACGCCGCGGAGCGGATCGGCGCCGACCACGTGCGGGTGCTGGAAGAGGCGGTGGCCGCCGCGCAGGACGCGGGGGAACACCAGCGCGGTCTCGCCTTCGCGGAATCGGCGCTGGCCCAGCTCGACGAGGACACCGAGCCGGTCCGGGTCGCCCTGATGCTCCGCCAGCGGTACCTGTTCCGGCACGAGCTCGGCCTGACGACAGACCTCCAGGACCTGGAGCGGGCGCTGAGCCTGATCCCCGGCACGGCGCCCGAGCAGGCGCGGACGCAGGTGCTGCTCGCCGCCGCGCACTGCGGGTGCGACGCGCAGGGCCCGCAGTTCCGGGGCTGGGCGGAGGAAGCGCTGCGGGCCGCGCGGGAGGCGGGAGACCTCGGCGCGGAGGCGCAGGCGCTCGCCACCTTGGCGATGGTCCAGGCCCTGCCGGGCCAGATGGCGATCCCGGACAGCGAGCCGCTGCGGCTGATGGCACAGGCCAAGGCGATCGCGGAGCGGGTGGGCGCCTACCAGCCTGTTATGAAGATGGTGATCTACGAATCGCACCTGCTGTGCGGCGCGGGCCTGTACGAGCAGGCGGCCGCGGTCGCCGGGCAAGGCATCGCCGACGCCGAGCGGCACGGCCTCGCCCGCACCTCGGGCGCGTTCCTGGCGATCAACCTGGCGGAGCCGCTGATGTACCTCGGCCGCTGGGACGAGGCGGCGGAGGTCGCCGAGCGGGGCCTGGACCTCGCCCCGCCGCCGCTTACCCGGGCCGCCTTGTCGATCGTCCGCGCCTGGATCGCGCTCGCCCGCGGGGACGTCGCCACCGGGGCCAGGCGAGCGGCGGCGAGCCGGGCGGTAGTGTCCAGCACCAGATACGACGACCAGTACCGCCTCCCGCAGGCGGCCCTCGACATCGAGGTGACGCTGGCCACCTCCGGCCCGGACGCCGCCATCGCGCTGGCCACCGAGACCCTCGACCAGCACGACCTGTCGCTCGATAGCCCGCGGTACGTATGGCCGCTGCTGGTGACGGCGGCCGTCGCGGCCCGCGAGGCTTCCGGCGACGACGCCGCCGTGCTGCTCGAGAGGCTGCGGATGCTGGCGGAGAAGCTGGAGGTTTTCGGCCCGGTACAGCGGGCATGGCAGCTATCCTTCGCGGCACTGGACCCGGGGGCAGACTCCGGCTCTGTCGGTGCCGGCGCTGTCGGTGCCGGCGCTGTCGGTGCCGGCGCTGTCGGTGCCGGCGAGACCGCCGGCCCGCTGGCCGCGGCGGACGCCGCCGCCGCCGCGTGGGAGGCGCTCGGACAGCCGTACCCGGCCGCTGTCGCGCTGCGCTACGCCGCCGCGGCCGCGCTGGACGGCCCGGCCGGAGGCGAGGCGGCGGCGGCTCGGCTGCGCCGCGCCGCCCCGATCGCGGACCGCCTCGGCGCCCGTCCGCTAGCGGACCAGATCACGGCCCTGGCTGGCCGCGCGGACGCTGCCCCGGCCCCGGCTTCGGCCTCGGGCTCGGGCTCGGGCTCGGGCTCCGGCGGCGGCGCGGACCGGCTCGGCCTCACCGGCCGCGAGTTCGAAGTCCTCCGGCTCGTCGCGGCCGGCCACTCGAACCGAGAGATCGCCGCCGCCTTGTTCATCTCACCGAAGACGGCGAGCGTCCACGTGTCGAACATCCTCGCCAAGCTGGGCACCGCGACCCGGACCGAAGCCGCCGCGAGGGCCCACGCCCTGCGCCTGTTCGAGGTGACGTCCTAGCGGTCCGGCGGCCGACCGCCTTCCCGTCCGCTGCTCTGGAAATGTTCGTGTTAAGTGTCGCTCTGGCCCAATGCCGTTTAGCACATTGTGATCATGGTTCACTGACGACGCAGAAGCCGCGTACGTCACGATGAGCCCACTCTGCACTCGGTCCGCCTCCGCGGGCCGACCGGTGCGGGCAGGAAAAGCCTCCGCGGAGAAGGATCCACGCGAACGGCCAGAATTGTCTCACAATGCGGACTCCGTCTCACAATCCGAGCAGAAATCCCGCCGACCGGCAGGCCGATCGCGCAATCGACCCGCTCTGGTGTGGTCGACTGCGCAATCGACCCGCCGCAGGTCCGGGCCTGCGTAGTGCCCGGACCCTCCAGGAGCCGGGTCCGCCAAACGGCATTGCGCTCTAGCCACACTTACCGAGATTGAACGTCTGGGGTTCTCTGCCGCCTGTGCCGGTTGCGCGAAGCGGCGGGGGGTATCAAATGGTGACATATCAGGATTTAGCTTATAGAGAGTCACGCCAGCATCCTCCTGATCGCGAAGACATTTTTCCTGGCGAAGACCCTTTGTCGCTATAGCGTGCGAAACCTTCGCGATCATGGAATCCAGCCCGTCAAATACCCCAGGGGGTAGTTGTGCGCAGCAAGGATGCGGGGTCTCCCGGCAACCCGTACTCCGTGCCCCCATAACCGCGATCAATCACCAGCCTCAAAGACCCCGCTCGTTCAATCTCTTTAACACAAACATTTCGATCGATCATGGCCGTAGAGGACGGGCTCAGGCCAGGACGGCGGACTTGAGAACTTCTTCACACCACTGGCGGAAGGTGGTGGGGGTGCTGGATTCCGGCGTGCGCGGCTCGGCGTTGTCGAGGCCCTGGTCCTTGGCCTCCATCATGTCCACCATGCCCTGCGCCATGGCCTCGGATGCCCCGCGCCCCAGTAGCCTCTCCTTGAGTGCCGCGACGGGGATCTGCTGGTAGCGCACTGGCCTGCCAAGCACCTCGGACATGATCCGCGCCATGTCGTCGCAGGACAGATCCTCGGGGCCGAGAACCGGGACGCTGGCCACGCCGTCCCAGGAGTCGTCGAGCAGCAACCGGGCGGCGACAGCGGCGATGTCGCGGGTGGCGCAGGCCGGGGCCTTGCGGTCGCCGGAGACCGTGTCGAAGAACACGCCCTGGGCCTTGATCGACTCAGTCTGCCTGAGCAGGTTGTCCATGAACGAGGGCATGGTCAGCGCCCGGTAGGCCACGCCGGTGCTCGCGATCAGGTCGTCCATCGCCAGCGTCCCGGTCACCAGCCCGGCGTTCGCCGCCCACGGGGTGCCCCGGCCGAGGGCGGAAATGCCGACCACCCGCCTGACCTCGTGGCGCTTGAAGGCCGCACACGCCGGGCGGGTGAAGTCGACGTAGGCGGCCTCGACGCTGTCGGCGCGCGAGTCCGGCGGCACCAGCCAGAACACGGCGCCGGCGCCCGCGAACGCCCGGTCGACCACGTCGGCGTCGCCATGCGACCCTGGCACGACCTCGACGCGGGCGCGGACCGGCGCGGGAAGCCGGGACGGATCGCGCGCGATCACGCGGACCGGCTCGCCGCTGCCGAGGACGTTCTCAAGAACCTGGCGGCCGATCTGGCCGGCGGGGGTGGTGATGACGATCACTGCGGGTCTCCAAAGATGGCTGGTGGAATCGAGCTAGGTGATCCCACCTTGCGGGTCTGGCTGGCACCGCGTCCAATACCTGTTCCGCAAGGCAATGCATATCAAGCATCACACCAGCTCATAGTGGTCACGCCAACCTGAAATCGAGCAATGGACTGCTACGATGAGAGCATGACGGACTCGGCGCCGCCCGCGGTGGACCTCGACCTGCGTCTGGTGCGGTACTTCATCGCGGTCGCCGACCACCGGCACTTCGGCCGCGCGGCGGATGACCTGCGCGTCGCCCAGCCGTCTCTCAGCCGGCAGATCCGCCGTCTGGAACAGCAGCTCGGCGCCCGGCTGCTGGACCGCACTCCGCAAGGCACCCGGCTCACCGAGGCCGGGGAGGCCTTCCTCCCCCGCGCCAGGGCGCTGCTGCGCTCCGCCGCCCAGGCCGCGGCCGCCGCCCAGGCCGCCGCCCGGCCCAGCCGCATCACCATCGGCTACACCAGCGGCCTCATCATCACCCCGGCCGTCCGCCACCTCCGCCACCAGCACCCCGACGCCGACGTTCAGACCCTGCACCTGGACTGGAACGAACCGCGCGAGGCCCTGCTCGGCCACCGGGTGGATGTCGCGGTGACCCGGCTGCCGATCCGGACCGACGGGCTGCACGTCACGATCCTCTACGACGAGCCCCGGACCCTGCTGGTGGCCCGCGACCACCGGCTAGCCGGAAAAGAATCGGTGACCCTGGACGACATCTCCGACGAGCCCATGCCGCGGCTGCCCGACCCGGCCTGGAACGCCTACTGGCGCATCGACCCCCGGCCCGACGGAAGCCCCGCGCCCGGCGGCCCGCTTGTCGAGGTCCTCGAGGACAAGCTTGAGTTCATCGCCGCCGGACAGGCCGTGGCGATCGCCGCCGCAGGCCTGCGCGCCGACACCATCCACCCCGGCGTCACCACGGTCCCCCTGCACGGTGTCAACCCGGTCCACGTCGTGCTGGCCGCCCGCGCCGACGACCGCAGCCGTCTCGTGGCGGCCTTCCGCAAGTACGCCCGCGTCCACCTCACCGGCCCCGGCCCTGCCGCCGGGACCAGTGAGTGACTGGACCTAAACGTTAGCCGCGGACCTTGCGGCGGAAGACGACCCGGTCGAACTCGACGCCCTGCTCGTTGATCGCCCGCAGCGTCAGCGTCGTCGTCCCGTCCGGCGCGGCGGGGACCACGTCCAGCGCGATGAACGCGTAGTCCCGGTACCGGGCCTGCGACCAGTCGACGGTCTCGTACTTGTCGGTGAAATCGGGCTGGCTGGCGTACGGCCCGACCCCGGTCTTCGCGTCCGCCGGAACCACGGTGCCGTTCCCTGGCTTGCCGGTGTTCACCCCGGCGATGAAGTTCCGGTCCGCCTCGACGGCGCCGGCCCACGCGTAGCGCGGCCGCCCGGCCGACCCCACGGTGATGTAGGTGGTCCCGTCCCGCTCCGGGTACACGATGGCCGGTTGCCCCGGGGAGAGCGAGACCGCCTCGGTGGACGACTTGCCGGTGTTGGCCGCCGCGTCGTACTTGATCGGGTTCGACCGCTCGTAGAGGTGGTTGTGTCCCTGGATCGCCAGGTCCACCCCATACTCGGCGAACAACGGGGCCAGGACCTTGCGGACACCGCCGTCGGAGGAGTGGCTCTCGCAGGTCGAGAACGCACAGTGGTGGTAGAACGCGAGGATGAAGTCGATGCCCGGGTCGGCGCGCAACTCGGCGAGTTTCTGCTTCAGCCAGCTCGCCTGGGCGCCGCGGCTGTATCCGAGCAGCCCCTGGATCTCGTAGCTCAGGTCGTTGGCGTCCACGCTGACGACGGCCACGTTGCCGTAGGTGAAGCTGTAGACGGACGGGCACTTGCCCGGGCCGTTCTCCGGCAGGTCGAGCCGCTGGGCGTGGCCGCCGTAGCCGATGGAACCGTAGTAGCCGATCGTCGTCGCGTCGGCGTCGAGCGAGGCGCTGAACAGCTCGACATCGTGGTTGCCGGTGGCGAACATCCACGGCGAGGAGGCCGAACTGGGCTCGATGGCGCTGAAGTAGCTCGTCCACACGTAGGGGTCGAAGTCGTCCCAGCCGCCGCTGTTCTTGGGCGGCGCGGGGGTGTTCGAGTCGCCCGGCTGGCTGCCGCCCTTCCCGTCGGGGTTGATGATCGGCTGCGCGTCGCCGCTCGGGTTCGCGTAGCAGATGTCGCCGGCCAGCAGGGTGAACCGCGACTTCGTATGGTTGTGCGGGTTGCGGACCCGCGTGATCTGGGTGACCAGCGCCGCGACCGGCGAGATGTCGGTCGGCGCGGTCTTGGACGTCGGGTCGTAGTAGTCCGGGTCGGTGGCATCGTAGTAGTCGTCGGTGACGTGCGACGAGGACTCCGGCTGCAGGGAGACCGCGTCGTCGATGGTCTGCCCGGTGCCGGGGGCCCCGGTGATGCCCTGGTCGCCGTAGGCGGTGAACGTGAACGGTTCCAGGCGGCGGCCGTCCGGAGCCGTGGTGAAGGTCGCGTCGGGCGTGTAGCCGCGCTTGCCGCCCCTGCTGTACACGAACCGGTAGTGATAGGTCTGACCCGGCTCCAGGCAGTCGAGCAGCGCGTGCACGTAGAACTGATCGGCGTTGAGCAGGTCGGTCGCGGACGCCGTGACCGGCCCCTTCGCGACCCCGTTCCATACCGGCACGTGCGTGACGAGCTCCCGGAGTTCGGCCGGGACCACCCGGCCGTAGGACGCGTCGTGGCCGTACTCGACGTGCACCGTGATCCCCGACGGGACCGCGTTGTACTCGCTGAGGTTGAACAGCTGCCCGGCGACCCACATCTGCCGCTGCGGGTTCGGGCCGAAGGCAAGGTGACGGCCGTTCACGACGAAACCGTCGGCTACCGTACCGGTGCTGGCCAGCGTATCGGCGAACGCCGACGTGCCGAGGCCGCCGAGCAGGAAGGAGGCCCCGGCGGCCCCGATACCGCCGCGGAGCATTGTCCGTCGGCTGACCACGTTGCGTCGCAGCACCTGCTGGAGAAGTTCATGCTGCTCAGCTATCGGAACTGCGGGACGAGAGCTGCGGGGAGCGCCCGAGGGCGGCACATCTGCGGTCACGAGAGGATGATGACTAAAGCGGGTGACAATGTCGTGTATGAAGAGTGGCCGCCGGGCGAACGTTGAACCATGCCTGGGCCCTGACGCAGCTCATCGTCCGGGACAAACGATCGCCGCGCCTCCCGGTCGCTGACCGCGCCCGCGGCCCGTGCGGAGCTGTCACCGCGACTGGGCACCCGCCGTCGGCCGAGGTTGGCCGCGCTGATGTGAGCGCCTAGCCTTGGCCCTGTGAGCAAGCGCATGTTCGGGCTCAAGAACGAGTACGGTGTCGTCTTCTCCGCCGGCGGGCAGCGGCAGCTTGGGGACCTGGGCCGCAGCATGCTGCTCAGGAACGGCGGGCGGTTGCACCTGGATGTGGTCAGCCGCCCGGAATACGCGACGCCGGAGTGCGGCAGCGTGCCCGACCTCGTCGTGTATGACAAGGCGGGCGAGCGGATCCTGGAAGGGCTGCTCGCGGACGCCGACGATATCCACGTGTTGAAGGGCAATCCGGCGGGCAGCTCATACGGCTGTCAGGAGGAGTACCTGGTCGGCCGGCGCGGCGAGTTCGGCCGGCTGGCCGACATCCTGATCCCGTTCCTGGTCACCAGGCAGCTCATCTGCGGTACGGGCACCGTGGCGCAGACACCGCGCGGCGCCGTGTACTGCCTCAGCCAGCCGGCTGAGGTCATCCGGTCCAGGCCGTTCATCAATACCCGCGACGAACCGCGCGCCGCCGCCGCGGGGTCGCGGCGGCTGCGGGTGATCGTCAGCGACCCCACCATGAGCGAGACCACCACGCTGCTCAAGGCGGGCGCCACCGACCTCGTGCTGCGCATGGCCGAGGCGGCCGCCGTGATGCCGGGCCTGACCCTGGACAACCCGGTCCAGGCCATCGGCGAGGTCAGCCGCGACATAACCGGGCGGAGCCGGGTGCGGCTGGCGGACGGCCGCGAGATGAGCGCGCTCGACATCCAGCGCGAGTACCTGGCCAAGGCGAAGGACTTCGCCCGTGAGCGCGGCGCGGACGCGGTCAGCAGGCGTGTCCTCGGACTGTGGGAGCGGGCGCTGGACGCGATCGGGACAGGAAACCTCAACGCCATCGCGCGGGAGATCGACTGGGTAATCAAGTACCAGCTCATCGGGCGGTACCGGGCAGCACATGACCTGCCCCTATCGGCGCCGGAGGTGGCCCAGGCCGACCTGGCCTATCACGACATCCGCCGGAGCCGCGGCCTGTACTACCAACTGCAGCGCGACGGCGCGGTCGAGCGGACCGCGCGTGACATCGACATCTTCGAAGCGAAAACCGTCCCGCCGGACCCCGGCCGCTACCGGCAGGCGGGCTGATCCCGCTCAGCTGAGCTCCCAAGGATTGATGAGTTCGATCCCCGTTTCCTCGAAGCCGGCGGTACTGCGGGTGGCCAGGATGGCGCCCAGGTCGCGGCAGATGGCTGCGATCTGAGCGTCGGCGACGCCGATGGGTCTGCCGATTTGCTCGCGGCCGGTGACGATGTCCGCGTACCGCACGGAGGCGCGCTCATCAAAGGGAAGAACCCCGGCCCGTGGAAGTCTTCGGTTAGACGCCGCGGATCACCATTGTCAGCTCCCGCTTACGGTGACCGCCGGGAAGTCTCGCGACGCCGTACCGCAGTTCGGCGGCAGTGACCGCGGTCGTGGCCACGTCGGAGACTTCAAGAGAGTCAAGCCAGGAGAGTACTCCGGGGTCAGGCACCTGGCGGGCCAACTCGGAGATGACGTTGGTATCGAGGACGATCACAGGTCGAACACCGCCGTGCGCGGCAGCTCGCCGCTGCGGTCGGGAAGCTCCAGATCACCTTCAAGCCCCTGGAAGCGGGCCCGGATGCGGCTCCCGAGGCCGCGTTCGCCGGCACTGGGCGTCAGCCGCTCCTGGAGACTGGCCCGGACCTCGGCTTCCATGGACCGGCCATGCCGCGCAGCCTCGACACGCAGCCGCGCATGCGTCACCGGATCAAGCCCCCGGATTGTAAGCGTCGCCATCGCAGCGCTGTCCTAACGAGCGCCAACCGTCATGCAACAAGTATTGCTAAAGAAGTATGGCTAAAGATCTGTTGCACGACTATGTTGAGCTCATGACCCGCGATGGGCGCGCCGACGGCACAGGGCAAGAGGATGCCGGTAAGGCCGGGCGGAACCGGCTGACCGACCCCGTGGTGTTGCGGGCTCTCGCGCATCCGCTGCGAATTAAGCTGCTGGGATTCATCGGCGTCAGCGGGACCCTGACAGCGACACAGGCAGCTGCCGGTCTCAACGTCACTCCCGCGGCTGCCTCGTATCATCTGCGCGTCCTGGCCCGGTACGGGTTCATCGAGGATGCGGGCGGTGCCTCATGGCGCGAGCGTCCGTGGCGGCTCACTGACAGCGGAGCGTCGTTCGACTGGGACGACGACGCCGATGATCCCGCCAATCGTGCTCTGACCAGGGTCATCTACGCCGAGTGGCTTGAGCACCTGCAGCGGTACTGGGCGCGGCAGGAGCACTACCCCGCGGACGTGCGCGAGGCCAGCGGCGGCACCGAGTTCGTGCTGTTCGCCAGCCCGCACGAGGTTAACCAAGTCTGGCAGCGCATCAGGGAGATCCTCGAGCCGTTCCGTCAGCGGATCGACCCAGCGCTCCGCCCGCGCGGCGCGGTGCCCATGGAGATGCTGGTGTTCACCCATCCGCTTCTCCCGCCAGGCGAGACCGGGCTAGCCGCGGACCCGACCGCCGGTCCCGGGCCCGGCTCCGGGCCAGCAGGCCCCTGACGCCCGTGCGTAGCCTGCTCGCCGACCGTCGGATACGCCTGTTCTTCCTCGGCAACGCGATCAGCGACCTCGGCGACGACGCGCTCATCCTCGCCCTCGCGGTCTGGGTCAAGGAACTGACCGGCTCGACCGCGCTGAGCGCGCTGGACATGTCCGCGATCGCCATTGGAACCCTGTTCTCGCCGCTCACCGGCATTCTGGTCGACCGTGTCCGGCGCAAACCGCTTCTCCTAGCGGTCTACCTGACCACCGGCGCGATGCTCCTCGCGCTGCTCGCAGTGCGGGATCGTACCCAAGTGTGGCTCGTCGTCGCCGTCACGTTCCTCTACGGCCTGTCTGGCACCACCATCGCAGGAGCGCAGACCGCGCTGATGAAAAACCTCGTGCCCGCTGGCCGGCTCACCGACGCCAACGGCCTGCAGCAGACCCTGCAGCAGGTCATGCGCCTGGTCACCCCGGCGCTCGGCATCGGGGTGCTGGCGCGGTACGGCGGCCACATCGTCGTGTTGGCGGACACCGCCACCTTCCTGCTCGCCGCCGCATGCCTAGCTGTCATCCGGATCCCGGAGCCGAAGGGCCCGCCTGCCCCCAAGGACGGGCAGGCTGGCTTTCCGATGTCAGCACCGGCTTCCGGTTCGTCTGGCGCAGCCCGGTGCTGCGCCAGACGACCTCGGCGAGCGCGGTCATGTTCCTGATCCTTGGGATCTTCATGCCGCTGGGCCTGCAGGTGATCACCGTCGGCCTGCACCGCCCGCCGAGCTGGCTGGCCTTCTTCATCACCGAACAGGGGCTTTTCGGCGCGGCCGGGGCGCTCATGGCCGGGCCTGCGGCACGGCGCCTCGGCGACGTCCGCATCACCGTCGCCGGCCTGGCGGGCATGGCGGTCTGCTGCCCGCTGCTCGCGCTACCCAGCTCATGGGCCGTGTTCGGCGCCATGGCCGTGTTCGCGGTGTCGCTGCCGTGGTTCCTCGTCGGCACCGCCACCCTGATGCAGAAGAACACGCCGAACGAGCTCATGGGGCGGGTCTCCGGAGCCCGCTCGCTCGCGATCCAGGCCCCCCAGGCCGCGGGCAACCTCGCCGGAGCAGGACTGGTCTTGGCACTCCCCTACCGCGGCCTGGCCTACCTGCTCGCCGCCGTCATCGCGCTCACCGCACTGTACCTGGGCACCCGGGACAGCGGTGCCCGGCCTGAAACCGTCCCGCCAAACCCTGGCCGCTATCGGCAGGCGGGCTGATCCCGCTGCAGATCACCCCGGCGCTGTGGCGCGGCTGTAGCCGCGTGGACGAAAGCGGTGACGTGAGGGGATGCACTGCCGCTTGGCCAGGCGATGACGATCGTGGCGACGGGAGCGTCGGGTACCGGACGGCATGTCAGGCCGACGTGCCGGCGGCCGCGGACTGATTCGGGTACCACGGCGACCATCCGGCCCAGGGTGATCAGCTGCATCAGCTGCCCCGGGTCACGGACCACGGGTCCCTCGCCGTTGCTCCCCAGCTTGCCAGGCCAGCGAGGCATCGTCTCGCCGACCAGATCGGCGAGACGTACGGCGGGCAGACAGACCAGCCGGTGGCGTTCGGGCAGCGCGACCACCTGCCGTTCGGTTATCAGCTCTTCGGCGTCCAGTCCGGTCAGGTCGTTTGCGGGCTGTGCAGGAGCCCGACGTCGGCACGGCCGTCGCGCAGCATCGCCGCCCGCCCGCCGATGCTGAAAGCGATCTCTACCGGGAGGGTCGCTGGCCGGGTTTCGTATTCGGCGAGGATGTCCGGCAGCAGCCCGCCGTCTCCGTCCGGCTTCATCGTCAGGATCAGCCGCGGGCCGACGAGCCCGGCCCGCTGAGTCCGGCCGACGGCGGCTGCCACTGCCTCCAGCGCTGCCCGCCGCCGTCGCCTACCCGGTCTCCAAGACTGCGCTGAACGCGCTGACCGCGCAGTACGCCAAGGCCCTGGCCGCCGACCGCATCCCGGTCAACGCGGTAGCGCCCGGCGCCTGCGCCACCGACTTCACCAGCGACCTGCCCTACCCCGTCACCCGTACCGCCGCCCAGGGCGCCGAGATCGCCGTGCGCCTGGCCACTATCGGCCTGACGGGCCGACCGGCGGCTTCTTCGATGACGACGGCCCCGTGCCCTGGTAACGGCCGGCGCGCTCAAGAGGAAGGGGCCGAGGATTTCAGGGCTGCCAGGGCCAGCCGCTCGCCTATCTCGCCGGCGAGGCGGTCCAGCTGCGGTCCGCCGCCGGCGGCGGCGTCCTTCTTGGCGTTGAACAGGCGGACCCACAGGCCGGCCGCCCAGGCGTCCTGGGACTCCCGCTCCGTCCACTGCCTGCCGCCGGCCCGCTGGTAGCCGGCGATGAAGTCCGCGCTCTGGGCGACCGTGGCGGCCTCACCGGGCGCCCCGGCGGCCGGCCACACCGCGGCTGCCAGGCCCACGATGGCCGGCTCTGGCTGGGCGATGACGCTGTCCCAGTCGTGCACGGCCAGCGGCTGCCCGCCCGACCAGCGGATGTTCTGGGATTCCCAGTCGCCGTGGCCGATGCGCACGGGAGCGGCGGAGGCGCTCAGCCGTTCCCTGACCCGGCGGGCGGTGTCATCGACCCACGCAGGCCCGGGGGCGTCGTTGAGGTCGCGGCCCCGGTCGTCGCGGTCCGGCCACAGTCGTGTCCCGGGGTGATCCCATCCGGTCCACGGCGGCGACGGCGCAAGCGCGGGAACGGCGGCCGCGTCGGGCGCGGAGTCGATGAGGCGGGCGAGAAGCGCGGCGAAGGGCGCCGCACCGCCTTCCGCCGGCAGCTGGCTGCCGCCCGGCACGAGGGTCTCGGCCGTGACCGTGAGCCCGCCGGTCCGCGTGGGGGCAGTCAGGGGCACAGGGCACGGGAACCTGGCGCGGGCCAGGTGCGCCTGGACCGCGGTGCAGCCAGCGATCCGCGGGTCGGACGGGCGGGCCTTGATCACCACCTGCCTGCCGTCGGCGAGTTCGGCGGCTACGACCTCAGACAGGTGCCCGGAGCGGAACAGCACGCATATCGGCCGCGCGCCGAGATAGTGGTCACACCAGTCAGCGAGCAAGGCCTCACCGAGCACGGTGACCAGTATCCCACCGGGCTGAGCAGCTCTGGTAGGTAAGGAAGGCGAGGCCGTCACCAATGGTCTGGACGTGGACGAGGCGCATGGGTTTCTTGTCGCTGAGCTCGCCGAAGAGACGCTCGCCGGCTCCGAGCACGACCGGGTAGATCATCAGCCGCAGTTCGTCGACGAGGTCGTGCTCCATCAGCGTGTGTCCGAGCTGGATGCTGCCGTAGACGACGATGTCCCCGTCTAGCTCCCGCTTCAGCTTCGAGACTTCGTTTGCCGCGTCGCCCGCCAGGACCGTCGTGTTGTTCCAGGCGGGTTGTTCGAGGGTCGAGGACACGACGTACTTGGGCATGCTGTTCAACCGGTCCGCGTACTCGCCGTTCCGCGAGGGCCACCGCGCTGCGAAGAACTCGTAGCTGCGCCGGCCTAGCAGGAGGGCCTCGGTACCCAGCGCCTCGTCGAGCAGGACCTCGGCAGCTTCTCCCTTGATCTGGCCGACCCAGTTCAAGAGGCGCTCGCCGGCCGCGAGCCCGTCGAGCGAGACGTTCTCGCTCATGACGATCTTTCCCATGTCGGTTCTCCTTTGGTTGGCGTTGCCAGCTACCACCGATGCAGACACCGCGACATCGGTGAAGTGGGCGCCGGCCAACCGCGACGTGCGCTTGCGGGCGGCGTGGCATGGTCAGCCGCGGTAGCGGTCAGCGATGGCGGTGAAGGCGGCCTTGGGTTCCCAGGTCATGTCGGGGTAGGTGTCTCCGTGGCGGCCTTCGAGGGTCTTTACGATGGCCGGGCTCGCAAGGTCGAGGTCGTCGCGGGGATCGCCGTCGAGGCGATGGGGGAAGTTGCAGAGCTCGAAGAGCCAGATGAAGGCGCTGTCGACGCCTTCGGCGTCGAAGATTTCCAGTACTTCGCGGATATTCGCAGCCTGGCCGGCCTCGTCGCGGATGTACTCCCCATCCAGTCGGAGAGGGGTTGGGGTGGCCTCGTCGTACTCGACGATCTCCATCGCACGAGCGCCGCGGTCACCCGCGCCGACGTAGGCAGACGCACCGAAGCCAGTGATCGCGACGGGCTTTCCGCCGGCTACGAGGCTGCGTACGCCGTCCCGGTATCGGCCGGCGACGTCGGCGTTGCGAATCAGCTCGACGGAGACGATGTCGAAGAGCGTCCAGTCGGGCCGCTCGAACGGTATCGAGGCATAGGTGATCCTGCCCGCGAAACGCTCGCGGATCTCCGCTGCGGCGCGGACGAGGAAGTCATTGAAACGTGCGCTTACCTCGGTCAAGCGCTCGCGGCGGCCAGGATCGCTCAACAGGCAAGAGAGCCGCTCCCGCTGAGTGTTCCCCGGCACAAATCCCCGGTTCATGATGGTCAGCTCGATCCCGGCGACGAACACCACCTCAGCTCCTGCCTTCCGCAGCCGCTCCGCCCGCTCCGCGCAGTCGGTGAACAGCGACAGGATCTCGTCGGGGGCCAGCTCAAGCGGAGAGGGTGAGAACCATACCTCCAGCCCCAGTTCGGCGGCATGGCGGGCAGCCAGTGCCAGCCGACCCGGATTGCCGCCGACGACCTGCACGGCGTTGCAGTGCAGGTCGTCACGGATGATGGCCAGCTCCCGCCTGACCACCCCGGGGTCGAAACGCTCGCGGGAGACCGAGCCCTTGTAGATGAATCCGGTGTCGTAGGCGATGCCCTTTGCCCGCATGCGCTCTTCCCTCCCATCGGGTGGAGCCGAGACTACCGACTAAAAGTGCGCGTGCGCAAATTTGCGTGTACGCATTCGAATGTGCGATGCTGTCACCGTGACGGCACCACGGCCCGGGCTGCGGGAGCGGAAGAAGCAGGCCACCAGGAAGGCGCTGCGGGACGCGGCGCTGCGACTGGCCCTGGAGCGCGGGCCGGACAACGTGCGGGTCGACGACATCGCCGACGCCGCCGGGGTCTCGCCCCGGACTTACAACAACTACTTCTCGAGCCGCGAGCAGGCGATCGTCGCCGCCGTCACCGCGGAACGGGAGGCACGGGTCGCCGCGGCGGTGGCCGCCCGGCCAGCCACGACCCCCCTGTCCGACGCCGTCGTCGAGGCGATCGTGGAGCAGTACACCGACCCGGGCAGCCACGATCCCCGCGCGTTGCTGCTCATCACCACGAGTCCCGCGCTCCGCGATGCGTTCCTCGGCACCGCCGCTGGGATCGAGCACCCTCTCACCACCGTGATCGCAGAGCGCATCGGCGGTAGCGACCGGCTAACCGCCCAGGTGCTCTCGGCGAGTGTCGCCGCCGCGGTCCGCGTCGCACTCGGACAATGGGTACGGCCCGCCGCCGAATCCCGCGCTGCCAGCGGGCTCGTCGCGGTGTCCGGCTCGCTTCCCGAACTGCTCCGGACCGCGCTCGCACCCCTCAGGCCAGCGCTCAACGCCGCTGGAGAACGATCACAGCAGGGACCCCGGTGAGCCTGCTCACGATGGGTGGAACCGGTGAGGTGGCCTCTTGGCCCGCTGCTGTGCAGCAGGTCTCCGCAGATTCTGCTCCAGCGCCATATGGCCCTGACCAGTGTTTTTCCTCCAAAGAGTGCCAGATGGTGCCATATTCGACGTCATTATGTGCCATGGCTGCTTGTATTGGTGCCATGAGTGTGCCACAATGACACCATGAACTTGACCTCGTATGTGAGTAACCTCGGACGTGAGTTCGCCACGCTTGCCGAAGCCGGCGGTGACGAGGCGCGTGCGCTGGTCGAGCGCCTCACCGGGCCGCTCGAGTCGGCGATCCGGATGACGCTGCTGGACGCGCTGTCGGCCGCCGCCGACGAGATCACCCGGGACCTGGCTCCGGGTTCGGTGGAGCTGCGCCTGCGCGGACGCGATCCGAACTTCGTCGTGACCTTGCCACCCGCCGAACCGCCCGGGCTCGCGGCCGAGGACGCCGCGGCGACGGTAGACGGCACGCCGGACAGCGGCCTGCTGATCGCCGAGGACGGCCCCGCCGCGCGGATCAACGTACGCCTGCCCGAGCAGCTCAAGGCCGCGATCGAGGAGACCGCGGCCAGAGAGGGGCGCTCGGTCAACGCCTGGCTGGTCCGGGCGGCCGCCGCTGCCTTGCAGCGGCCGGATCGCGATCAGCTCCCCGAGCCACGCGGCAGCGGCAAACGAACCAAGCAGCGCTTCACCGGCTGGGTGCGCTAGCCGCACCGCACCGCTTTCAACCACACCACGTCCCCGGCCTGCGGGGACGGCTCACCTACCCATGATGGAGGGACAACCATGCCAAAATACGAGACGCCCGAACCGGTTTCCGTCACACTCGAACTCGGCGTCGGCGATGTGCGGATCACCGCGAGCGACCGGACTGACACCGTCGTCGAGGTCCGCCCGAGCGATGAAGCCGACGAGTCCGACGTGAAAGCCGCACAACA
This sequence comes from uncultured Actinomycetota bacterium, assembly GCA_963771985.1. Classification (GTDB taxonomy): domain Bacteria; phylum Actinomycetota; class Actinomycetes; order Streptosporangiales; family Streptosporangiaceae; genus Trebonia. The sequence continues at coordinate 230,049 of CAVYVO010000004.1, forward strand.
GGTCCGCGTCGACTACGCCAACGGCATGCTCCAGGTCACCGGGCCGAAGGCGCGCGTTTTCGACTTCTCCCGCAAGACCAGGTCGGTCGACGTGGCCATCGAACTGCCTAGCGGTTCCCAGGTGTCCGCTGAGATGCAGGCGGGGGACTTCCGCTGCGCCGGCCGGCTCGGGGAGTGCAGGTTCAAGACCTCCGCCGGGAACGTCCGGCTCGAACGAACCGGTCCGCTGCGCCTGGACACGTCGGCCGGTCACGTCACCGCCGACGGCATCACGGGCAACGCCGAGATCTCCACCGGCTCCGGCAAGGTCCAGATCGGCGAGATCGAGGGCACCGCCGTGGTCAAGAACTCCAACGGCGACACCACGATCGACGCGGTCACCGGCGACGTGCGGGTGCGCGCGGCCAACGGCGACATCTCCGTCGAGCGGGCGGGTGCGGGTGTTGACGCGAAGACGTCCAACGGCAACATCCGCCTCGGCCAGGTGGCCCGCGGTTCGGTCGTGCTCGAGACCGCGATGGGTGATCTGGAGATCGGCATCACCGAGGGCACCGCCGCCTGGCTGCAGGTGAACACCGGATTCGGGCACGTGCACAACCTGCTAGACGAGGCCGCCCGGCCCGGAGAGTCCGACGAGACCGTCGAGGTGCGCGGGCGCACCTCCTACGGCGACATCACGATCCGCCGTTCCTGATCCACTTCCGGCCCTGGAGAAAGGGAAACCATGACCATCAGGCAATCCCGGCCGGCGATCGCCGCGACCGGGCTACGCAAGTCGTTCGGCGACCAGGTCGTGCTCGACGGTCTCGATCTCAACGTGCCACGGGGAACGGTCTTCTCGCTGCTCGGCGCGAACGGCGCCGGGAAGACCACCACGGTCAAGATTCTGTCCACTTTGATCAGTGCCGACGCCGGTGACGTCCAGGTCGCCGGGCACGACCTCGCCCGCGAACCCGACGCGGTGCGCGCCGCGATCGGTGTCACCGGTCAGTTCTCCGCGGTGGACAACCTGCTCACCGGAGAGGAGAACCTGCTGCTGATGGCGGATCTGCACCACCTCGCCAGGGGCGAAGGCCGACGGCGCGCCGCCCAGCTGCTCGAACAGTTCGACCTGACCGAGGCGGGCAGGAAGCCGGCATCGACCTACTCCGGCGGCATGCGGCGGCGGCTCGACCTGGCGATGACCCTGGTCGGCAGCCCGCAGGTGATCTTCCTCGACGAGCCGACGACCGGCCTGGACCCGCGCAGCCGCCGGAACATGTGGCAGATCATCCGGGACCTGGTGGCCGGAGGCGTCACCATCTTCCTGACCACGCAGTACCTGGAGGAAGCCGACGAGCTGGCCGACCGGATCGCGGTCCTCGACCACGGCCGGCTGGTCGCCGAGGGAACCGCGGACGAACTGAAGCGCCGCATCCCCGGCGGACACGTTCGCCTGCGGTTCGCCGACGCCCGCGGCCTCGACACGGCCATGAGCACCCTTGGCCAGGTCGCGCGCGACAGCGACGCGCTCGCCCTGCGGGTGCCCAGCGACGGCAGCCTGCGCTCGCTGAAGATCCTGATCGACCGGCTCGACGACCGGGCCATCGAGGTCGCCGAGCTGTCCGTGCACACCCCCGATCTCGACGACGTCTTCCTCGCCCTCACCGGCAACCCCGCCAACGAGAAGGTGACCACTCGATGAGCACCCACGCCCTCACCGGCCCGGCCCTGGCGGGCCCCCGGTTCCACCCGCTGCGCGACTCGGCGACGATGCTGCGCCGCAACCTCAAGCACATGCTGCGATACCCGTCGATGACCCTGATGCTCGTCGGGATGCCCATCGTCTTCCTGCTGCTGTTCGTCTACGTGTTCGGCGGCACGCTGGGCGCCGGGCTCGGCGGCAGGCGCACACTGGCGCGGCCGACGGGCGCGCCGAGTACGCCAACTACGTAGCGCCCGCGATCATCCTGATGACAGTGACGGCCACCGTCCAGGGGACCGCGATCTCGGTCGCCATGGACATGACCGAAGGCATCATCGCCCGGTTCCGCACCATGCACATCGCCCGCGTCTCGGTGCTGACCGGGCACGTCCTGGGCAGCGTGATCCAGGCGGTGCTCAGCCTGGCGATCGTGATCGGCGTGGCGCTGCTGGTCGGCTTCCGGCCCGCCGCCGGGCTGGGCGCGTGGCTGGCCACGGCCGGTTTCCTGGTGGCGGTGACGTTCGCACTCGTCTGGCTCTCCGTCGCACTCGGCCAGGTGAGCAAGAGCGTCGAGACCGCGAGCAACCTGCCCATGCCCCTGATTCTGCTGCCCTTCCTCAGCAGCGGGTTCGTCCCCACCGACTCCATGCCAGCCGGGCTGCGCTGGTTCGCCGAGTACCAGCCGTTCACGCCGGTCATCGAGACCCTGCGCAGCCTGCTGATGGACAAGCCGATCGGGAACAACGCGTGGATCGCGCTCGCCTGGTGCGCCGTCATCGCCCTTGGCGGCTACCTCTGGTCGAAACGACTGTTCAACCGCGAGTCCTCCCGCTGACCGGTGCCAGAAAAAGGAGCTCTGAGGTGCCCCGGACGGCACGACGCCACGAGCACTGAGACAAGCCAGCCCCGCCGAGAAAACGGTCGCTCTACGGCGCATCCCGCCATCCCAGTCGGCTACAGCGGGCCGCCTTAACTGAGACCCGGGCCGCAATGGGCCGATTTAAGTGAGACAGGGCCGACTTACCGGAGACGGGACATTGGGACGCCATCCGCCAGGCCAACGTCACGCACGGCGCTATATTGACGGCGTGGACTTGGCATCTGGCGGCTGGGAGACCTGGAGCTGGGACGAGTCCCTTTTCGCCGGAGCCGCAGGATACTACGAGCAAGGCCGACTGCCTTACGCTCCCGGGCTACCTGACGCCTTCGCCCGCAGCCTGTCCCTTGACGGGCAGGGAAGGCTGCTCGATGTCGGCTGCGGGCCGGGAACGGTGACCCTGCTACTGGCGCCGCTGTTCGAAGCGGTCGTCGGCCTCGATCCCGATCCTGAGATGCTCGCCTGTGCGTCCCGGGCGGCGGCCGGGCGCGGCGTCGGGAACGCCGTCTGGGTACGCCAGCGGGCTGAAGCCCTGCCTGCTGGCCTGGGCAGCTTCCGGGTCGTGACCTTCGCCGCGTCGTTTCACTGGATGGACCGGCCCCGGGTGGCCTCGGCCGTCGCGACGATGCTCGATCCTGGCGGGGCGGTGGTGCAGGTAGACGCGCCTGGCTGCCGGATCGACGAGTTGTCAGCGGAGACCCGGCGGGGTTCACTTCCGTTTCCGCCCCCGCCCGACGACGCCCTCGATCAGCTACGGCGTCAGTACCTGGGCGGCGATCGGCGGGCCGGGCGCGGCATTCGCAACACGTCGCCCGACGGCGAGGACGGGGTGTTCCAGCAGGCCGGGTTCCTGCCTGCCGAGACGGTGACCGTGCCCGATCGCAGAGCCGTCGAGCGAACCATCGATGACGTCGTGGCCAGGGTGTTCTCGACCTCCTCGACCGCGCCGCACCTCTTCGGCGATCGCCGGGAGGACTATGAAAGAGACTTGCGGGAGATCCTGACGCAAGCCTCTCCCTCGGGACAGTTCTCTGTTCGTCTCCCCGACAACATCCTGCGTATCTGGCGGCTACCGGCCTGATCGGGCGGTGACTCCGTGTCCCGCGGATCATGGACGATAACGCGGATCTTGGATGTTGGATACGGTGCCGAGGATCAGTTTCCGTTCGACGCGGTGATCCGGGAGGTTGCCGAGGAAACCGGCTGTGACGCGGTGGTCAGAATGTCGGCATCTTCTACCGGGTCCGTATCACCGGCGGCCAACTCCGGCCTGAGCCGAACGGCGAGACTGCCGAGTCGGTCTGGACACCGATCCCCGATGTCTCCGGCCTTCGCCGATCATCGCTGGTCGATGCCGGCCTCGCCCCCGGCACAGACTGTTCCGGCCACCGGCCACGTCGCTCCGGTTCCGGTCGGCGGCCTGATCCAGCACTGAGGCCGAGACCAGCAGCAGGTCGCGCTAGACATCCCCAGAACCATCGACATGCCCAGGCCTACCGCAGATAGCGCCCCGCCGGGGCGCCAACTATCGTGAGCAGGTTGCAACTATCGCGATCAGGCTCACCGGCCCCGGAAAAGACCGGACGATCACGGTGACAGGCATCGCAAGGGATGTGATAACCATCGCCGGGAGTCACAGATCGGCACCGGCGCCAGGGCATTGAAGTGTTTGGAAGTATACCTCGAATGAAGGTTCGACCTGCTGCTAGGCTTTCACTATGGCCACGTACATACCACCGGGCTGGCCAACGGGAGTGCATCCGCCAGATAGCGAGGGCTTCGAGGCGACCGCCGTTGCCTGGCTGCTTGACGTCGTCCCGCCCGACTACCGGCTGCACGGCGTCCTGCGTCGGCACCCCGTGGCGCTCGCCGCGATGGCCCGCCATCATACGGCGGCGTGCGTCGAGGGCGCCCGCCAGGGGTACCGCACCGCGCGCACCGAACTCGCCGAGGCGCTGCCGCCGCACGCGGTCGACGCCGTCCTGGCCGCCTACCGCGCCGAGGGACGCCGGCTCGCCGCTATCGCGCGGGCGGTTACCCTTGTCGAGCGCGCCATGCGCGGCGAGGACTTCGTCCCGAAGCTGGGGCAGGCGACCTAAGGCCGCGGCCAGGTCTTGCGAAAAAAACTGATATCACTATGATAGAAGCGTGGTATCAAAGCAAGGTCTTGGAGGTGGGCAGATGACAGCCCAGATGCAGATCGCGGAAACAGGAAAAATCGCTTACTCCCCCAGTCAGACGCTGTCTGAGCGCAAGGCCAGGTACCTGCCCGGCATACCGATGCTGGTGCTCGCCATCGTGCTCCTCGCCGCGGCGATCGCCGTGATCTGGGAGGCCGGGCAGCACCATGGCGGTACGACCGTGGCCCTGGTCTGGCTGGGCGTCGTCATGCTTGTCGCCGACGTCCTGGTATGGCGCGGCCTCACCCCCGTGGCACCGGGCCGGGCGCACGTCGTCCAGCTGTTCGGCAGGTACCAGGGCACGATCCGTGAGCAGGGCCTGCAGTGGGTGAACCCGTTCACCAACCGCGTCGCGCTCTCGACCCGGATCCGCAACCTGGAGTCGGCGCTCGTCAAGGTCAACGACGCCGACGGCAACCCGATCGAGATCGCCGCCGTGGTCGTCTGGCAGGTCCAGGACACCGCGCACGCCACCTACTCGGTCGACGATTACGTACACTTCGTCGCCATCCAGGCGGAGACCGCCGTCCGGCACATCGCGTCCAGCTATCCCTACGACAGCAGGGGCAGCGGCGCGCTCTCCCTGCGCGACAACGCCGATGAGATCACCCAGCGGCTGTCGGCTGAGCTCACCAACCGGGTGCGGGCGGCCGGTGTGCAGATCATCGAGACCCGGCTGACCCGGCTGTCCTACGCTCCCGAGATCGCGCAGGCCATGCTGCGCCAGCAGCAGGCGAGCGCGGTCGTCGGCGCCCGGCAGAAGATCGTCGAAGGAGCGGTGGGCATGGTCCGGCTCGCCCTGCAGCGCCTCGATGAGGAAGGCGTCGTCGACCTGGACGAGGAGCGCAAGGCGGCCATGGTGTCCAACCTGCTTGTCGTGCTGTGCAGCGAGCAGGCGACCCAGCAGGTCGTGAACACCGGCTCGCTCTATCAGTGACGGCCTGATGTCCGAACGCAAGAGCGTACTGCTACGGCTCGACCCGGCCGTCTACGATGCCCTCGCCAAGTGGGCGGCCGACGAGATGCGCAGCACCAATGCCCAGATCGAGTTCCTCCTCCGCCGGGCGCTCGCCGAGGCCGGCCGGATGCCCGGCCACGCCAGGCAGATGCGGCGGCCGGGCCGGCCTCCCGCCGATCCGGCCGCCGGCTAGCGTCTCGCGGAAAGCGATCGTTTCATCGCCACCGGTGATCGCAATTCGCGCTAATCATGACAGACTGGGGGGTGCAAGAGGATTAGCTCGGAGGGCGACATTGAGAGCGAAGATCCTGCTCGTCGACGACCGCGCCGAGAACCTGGTAGCCCTCGAGGCCATCCTCTCCTCGCTCAACCAGGAACTCGTTTCCGTCCGGTCCGGGGAGGAAGCTCTCAAGGCGCTCCTGTCCGACGAGTTCGCCGTCATCCTGCTCGACGTGGTGATGCCCGGCATGGACGGCTTCGAGACCGCGGAGCACATCAAGCGCCACGCCGGCATCGAAGACGTCCCGATCATCTTCCTGACCGCGGCAGGCCCCGAGCCGGATCACGAGTTCCGCGGGTACGCGGCAGGCGCGGTCGACTACATCGCCAAGCCGTTCGACCCGTGGGTCCTGCGGTCGAAGGTGGCGGTCTTCGTCGAGCTGTACACGAAGAGCCGGCAACTCCGTGAGCAGGCCGGGCTGCTGCGCCGACAGATGGAAAGCACCGCTGGCGGCCTGCTGGCGGAACTGTCCCGGCGGCTGGCCATGGTGGAGGCCGCCGCCGCGGGGCTGGCCAGCCTCCCGGCGGTAACGACCGACGCCGCGCTCGCCGAAGGCGTCGGACGGCTGGACCGGGCCATCGGGCGGCTCCGGGACACGCTGGATGCCCTCGGCGCCGCCGGCTAGCCCACGATGTCGGTTTCCCGCACCGGGGGCAGCCAGCCGACCTCGGTGTGCTCCCGGACGATCTTCGCCGGCACGCCGGCCACCACGCACCGGTCGGGTATCTCGCCGCGGACCACCGCGCCGGCCGCGATCACCACGTTGCGCCCGATCCGCGCGCCCGGCAGGACGATCGCCCCGGCGCCCAGCCACGATCCGGCGCCGATCGTGACCGGCCGGTTCACCGGCAGCTGGCGGCCGATCGGCATATCCGGATCGGCGTAACCGTGGTTCTGGTCGGTGATGTACACGTAGGGCCCGGTCCAGACGTCATCGCCGATCACCACGCTCTGATGCGCCACGATATGGCTGCCCCGCCCGATCACGCAGCGGTCACCGATGCGCAGCACCGGGTCCGGGCCGAGGTCTTGCCCGGGCACGATGCCCGCCGACATCGTGACCAGCGCGCTGATCAGCGTGTCCCGGCCTACCGTGATCGAGCCCTCACCGAAGACGGTCCCGGCGGGAAACGTGATGACCGACCCGGCGCCGAACTCACGGAAGGCCCTGGCCGCGGGCGTGCCCGGTATCACCGCCCCGGCACGCTGGAACTCCCGCCAGCCCCAGTGCACGGCCCGCCACACCAGCGCGCGCCCCGCATCCCTGATCCGCCTCTGCACCCGACGCCACCACATCACCAGGGCATTCTCTCCCCGGCTCAGGCCTTCCGCATATGGCTTGATTTTCTTAAGGGGCAGGCGTGACAGCATAAGCGGGTGGCGGAGATGGACGATAGCGGCCCGCGGGCCGGGCAGGTCGCGCTGGTCACGGGAGGATCGGCGGGACTTGGCCTGGCGATCGCGGAGGCCTTCGCGCGGGCGGGGTCGGCCGTCGTGGTGGCCAGCCGGTCGGCGGAACGGTGCGCGCGGGCGTCGGCCCGGCTGCGGGCGGAGACCGGGGCGGTCGTCGACGGCCATGCCTGCGATGTAACCGACGAAGAGGCCGTGGCGGACCTCGTCGCGGGAGTGCTGGCCGTGCACGGCCGCCTGGACGTGCTGGTGACGAGCGCCGGGATCCAGGCGCGGGGCACGCTGGACGAGCTCGGCGCCGCCGCGCTGCGGGCCTGCCTGGAGGTCAACGTGGTGGGCACCTGGCTGGCGTGCCGGGCCGCCGCCGCGCCGATGCGCACGGCCGGCTACGGCCGGATCCTGCTGCTGGCCAGCGCGCTTGGCCTGGTGGGCGGCGCGGGCCGGGCGGGTTACGCCGCGAGCAAGGGGGCGGTGGCGCAGCTGGCCCGGAGCCTCGCCGTCGAGCTGGCCGGAACGGGCATCACCGTCAACGCGCTCGCGCCGGGCCCGTTCCGTACGCCGCTCAACGCGGATGTGGACGACGACCCGCACGTGCGGCGGTTCCTGGACGCCGAGGTCCCGTTGCGCCGCTGGGCCGAGCCAGCGGAGCTCACCGGCGCCGCGCTCATGCTGACCGACCGCCAGTCGGGATACATCACCGGCGCCGTGCTGCCGGTGGACGGCGGCTGGACCTGCCACTGACCTCAGGCGGGCAGCATCTGACTTCAGGCGGGCAGCATCTGACTTCAGGCGGGCAGCATCTGACCTCAGGCGGGCAGCATCTTCGTTAGTTCCTGGAGCCGGGGCCACAGGTGCCCCAGCGCCTCGCTGACTTCCTTGGCGGCAAGGCGGTCATCGCCCCTTCGCCCAAGGTCCGCAGGTGCTCCTCGAAGGCGGGCGTGAGGTGACCGAACCGGGATATCAAAGTGGCGAAAGTGCCGAGTTCATCACGCCGCGGCCCGATCCGCGCCGGCTGGGTCCGCCGCGCCTCGCGCGCGGAGAGCTTGCCGAAATCGTGGCATCCGTCCCAGTAGCGGTCAGCTCCCGCGAACCGCACGGTGGCGATCGGGCCGAGCCGGATGGCTCCCGCGCACTGCAGGCACGGCTCGAGCGTTGTCGTGAGAACCAGGTTCCGGCGATGACCGAACGGCAGCCGCGCCAGGGCTCTGGCTCATATAACTGGAAGGTAACGGCCCGATCGTGCGCTAGCGGCCGTCCGGTGTCCCGCTCCTCGTCGATTTTCGATAACGTGAAGGATCTCACGCCCTATGAGGCCGATTATCTTTCACGTCAGTTCGATCTTGGGGCGTTCATAAGGAAAATACGGCGGGAGGGCGACGTCAGGCTCCGTTATCATCCAGAAATGCGCGACAGAGCCCGCGCCAGCACGTTGGTCTCGGCGTGGGCGAGCGCCGAGCCGAATATCTCGCCAGGCGGTGCCTTGCCGTCGTTCACCCGGTTGCGGGCTGAGCGGACGATCTCCCCGTCCGAGGCGGAGGCACAGGCGCCCACGGCGATGTTCCCGGTCCGCAGCGCCTGCCATGCCTGGCGGAACGCCTCCTGCCACGGCTTGTCCAGTCCCGCCCAGAGCCGGGCCGCGGCGCCCGTCCCGGCGTCAGACGAGCGGGAGGGCACGGTCGGCGGCGGCCGGGACGGCCCGGGCGGCCAGCTGGCCGCAGGCGCCGTCGATCTCGCGGCCGCGGGTGTCCCGCACGGTCACCGCCACGCCGTGCGCGGCGACGCGGCGGACGAACTCCTCTTGGACCCCGGGCCGCGAGGCGGTCCACTTCGAGCCGGGCGTCGGGTTCAGCGGGATCAGGTTCACGTGCACCAGGTGCCCGGCCAGCAGGGAGCCCAGCAGGTCGGCCCGCCACGGCTGGTCGTTCACATCCCTGATCAGCGCGTACTCGATCGAGACGCGCCGACCGGTGACGGCCGCGTAATCCCACGCGGCGGACAGCACCTCGGCGACCTTCCAGCGGCGGTTCACCGGCACCAGCTCGTCGCGCGCCTCGTCGTCGGGCGCGTGCAGCGAGACCGCGAGCCGCACCGAAAGCCCCTCCGCCGCCAGGCGGTTGATGGCCGGCACCAGCCCCACGGTGGACACGGTCACCGAGCGCTGCGAGATGCCCAGGCCGCTCGGCACGGGATCGGTCAGCCGGCGGACCGCGGCGACGACGTTGCGGTAGTTGGCGAGCGGCTCCCCCATGCCCATGAAGACGATGTTGGAGACGCGGGAGGCGGTGGTGGGGGTTTGGGGCTTGCCGGAGACCCGGGAGGCGGGCTGGAGGACGCGCTCCCCCGCGACCACCTGCGCGACGATCTCGGCTGTGGACAGGTTGCGGGTCAGGCCGGCCTGGCCCGTCGCGCAGAACGGGCAGCCCATCCCGCACCCGGCTTGCGAGGACACGCACATGGTCACCCGGTCGGGGTACTTCATCAGCACGGACTCGACGAGCGCCCCGTCATGCAGGCGCCACAGCATCTTGCGCGTGGCACCATTGTCGCAGGCCAGTTCGCGCTCCGACGTGAGCAGCGTCGGCAGCAGTTCGCTCGCCAGGGCCGACCGCACGGCGGCCGGCAAGTCGGTCATATCATCCGGAGAGTCGGTGTACCTGCCGAAGTAGTGCCGGGACAGCTGATCCGCGCGGAACGCGCGCTCGCCTAGCTCGGCGACGGCCTGCCGCCGTTCCGCCAGCTCAAGATCGGCGAGATGGCGCGGCGGACGAGACACGACTGCTCCGTTCGGGACAAAAGGGGTGCTGACTACTCATAGTATCTAAAGACAGGGACTTGATCACGGAGGGCAAACTGGGCGATATTAAAGATATGGCAATAATGCCGGCCGGTCCCGAGCCGTTCCCGCAAGTCGTCACGCTCCTCGACAGCGTGAGCCCGTACGGGAGCCGACGGCTCACTGTGGAGTTCGATGGCGCTACCACGGCCGCGTACCTGCACGACGAGACCACGGTGATCGCCGCTACCTGGATAGCCAACCACGTACGCGCGCCGCGCACCACGGACCTCGCCAGGCTCAACGCCGGCCAGGCACCGCTTATGCCCGCGTCCTGCACCCGCCATCCGCGCGGCAGGCCCCCGCTGGACCCGGCCACGCTGCAGGCGCTGTGGTTCGAGGAGGGCGACGGGGTGGCGCTGCTCGAGCGGGGCACCCTGCTCGCCGTCATCCCCGGCTGGTCGGACATGAGCCGCGGCATGCCGGGCTACAGCCGTGACGTGATCGGCCAGACACCGTTCAGCTGGTCGCTGGACGACGCCATGGAAGGACTCGGGCCGCGCGTGGAACGCGCCTACGAGTTCTGGCAGTGGCGCAACTCCCCGGCGGGCTGGGGCCACTTCCAGCAGGCGGCGCTCGCGCACCTCGCCTCGCGGCTAGGCCCTGGTGCGCACTACTGGGACGGCGCGCCCGGCAAGCGGCCGTCCATCGGGATCTCCGAGCGGCCGCCCACCCCCGGCCGGCCGTATACGGTGCTGTCCACCGTCGGGATGAGCGCGCAGCGGATGCCGGTCGTCGAGCAGGTCGTCGAGGACCCCACGGAGTACTCCCGGATCGAGCTGGCGGTGGCGACTACGCTGCCGCCGGGGGTGGCCGCGCTGGTGTTCCTGTGGCTGGCGGGCTATCCATGGCGGGCGGTGACCTGGTTCGGGCCGGGACACAGCGTCCGCTGGTACGACAAGCCGTCGACCTTCCCGCTCGGCGGGGGATACGAAGGCGTGCTGCTCCTCGAGGACCCGTCCGCGCTCCCCGGGCCGCCGGTACCGGACCTGTCCGGCTTCTCGGTGGACGGCGACCCCGTGCGGTGGCTGTGGATTATCCCGATTTCCGAACGCTCCCGGCTGCTCGCCAAGGAACGCGGCTCCGCGAGCCTGGTCAGCCGCCTGGCCGTAGAGCGCCGCAGCTGGATCGTCAGCCCGCTGCCAGCGCTCCGTTAGGCCGCGATTTCTGGGGCTCCCCCGGGCGCCCTGGTTTGCAGGGCGCCCGGGCCGGGGGGCCATGGGGGGCGGGCAGCCCCCCATGTGGGGGGTTTGGGGGGGCTTGGCCCCCCGGGCTAGCAGAGGGGGTCTGGGGGGCTTTGCCCCCCGAGGCTGCTACGCGTGTATATGCAGGTTGACGCCCAGCAGGACGAGCCACCATAGGAGAATGGCGAGAATCGCGCTAGCGAGTGCCCGCAGCCATGCCAGGCCCAGATAGCCGTGCTCCCAGGCGATCACGCCGCCGATGACGATGTACGCAAGGATGATCAGGCGTCTCAGCGCTCGTCGCGACATGTTCCTCGACTCCGTTCTAGGAATCCGTGCCGATTTCCTGCCCGACAAGTCCCGTAAAATCAACTGATTAAACATTTGCCTTGGGAGACAGCCGCTTCCGTTCGGGATAATAAAAAAGAGACATTTGATGTGAGCGGGAAGCGGCGTGCGGCGAGCGGCGGGTGCGGCGCGTGCCGTTTATCCGTGCAGGAAGGCGGCGAGCAGCAGCCAGACGACCGGCGCGCAGAACAGCAGCGAGTCGATGCGGTCGAGGATGCCGCCGTGGCCGGGCAGCAGCGATCCCATGTCCTTGACGGCCAGGTCGCGCTTGATCATGGACTCGGCGAGATCGCCGAAGACCGCGGCGACGACGGCGGCCGCGCCGATCACGACCCCTTGCCACCAGTACCCGTGCAGCAGGGCGGGCAGCAGGATCGCCCCGGCCGCCACGCTGGTGAGGGCGGAGCCGGCGAGGCCTTCCCACGTTTTCTTCGGGCTGATGGCGGGAGCTAGCTTGTGCGCGCCGGTCCGGCCGAGGGTGATGCCGGCGAAATACCCGCCGATGTCACTGCAGATCGTGAGGATGATAAAAACCAGCACTCGCTTGCCGCCGTTGGCCGGGGCCAGCATCGCGGCGACGGTCGCGCCCAGGAGCCCGAGGTAGGCGGCGGCGAACACGGCCGCGCTGACGTCCGCGACGTAGCCGGCGGTGCCGCCGAAAAGCCGCCAGGCGAGGACCGTGACGAGGGTCAGCGCGAACGCGGCGGCGACGGCACCGCCGGCGGCCCAGTACGCGGACGTCACCATCGCGGCGCCGCCGAGCGCGACCGGTATCACCGGGATGCGGATCTCGCGTGTCCTGAGGGCGGTGTCGAGCTCGTGCAGGGCGATCGCCAGCGCCGCGCCCATGTAGACCAGGAACGTCGCCTTGACGGTCAGCAGGGTGAGCAGCGCCACGCCGCCCAGGGCCGCGCCCACCCCGATCGCGACGGGCAGGTTACGGCCGGTCCTGATGCCGCGCTTGGGCTCCTTAGCGCCTTCGGGAGTGGTGCTGGTGGCGCTCACACCTCGAGCAGCTCGGCTTCCTTGTGCTTGAGCAGCTCGTCGATCTGCCCGATGTAGGTGTCGGTGAGCTCTTGGAGGTCACGCTCCGCGCGACGCACCTCGTCCTCCCCGGCCTCGCCGTTCTTCACCATCTTGTCCAGCGCATCCTTGGCGTGGCGCCGGATGTTCCGGATGGAAACGCGGCTGTCCTCGGCCTTAGAGCGGGCGGTCTTGATGTACTCGCGCCGACGTTCCTCGGTCAGCTCGGGGAAGACCACCCGGATGATCACCCCGTCGTTGGACGGGTTCACCCCCAGGTCGCTGTTCCTGATCGACTTCTCGATCGCGCCGAGGGAGCTTTTGTCGAACGGCTGGATCAGGACCATGCGCGGCTCGGGCACGTGGAAGGAGGCGAGCTGGTTCAGGGGGGTCTGGGTACCGTAGTACTCGGCGGTCAGCTTGGCGAAAATGCCTGGATGGACACGGCCGGTACGGATGTTGCTGAAGTCTTCCTTGGCGACCGAGACGGCCTTGTCCATCTTCTCCTCGGCCTCGAGGAGGGTGTCATCGATCATTATTACGGCTCCTGTGCGCACACGAGAGTGCCAATCGGTTCGCCCCGGACGGCCCTCACCACATTACCCGGCTCCATCAGTTCGAACACGACGACCGGAAGCCTGTTGTCCCGGCACAGGCTGACCGCCGTCGCGTCCATCACCTTGAGCCCGCGGCTGAGGTACTCACCATAGTCCAGATGCGCGAACCTGGTCGCATTCGGATGGGTTCGCGGATCGGCGTCGTAGACGCCGTCCACCTTGGTTCCCTTGAGCAGGGCCTGGGCTTTGATCTCCAGGGCACGCTGGGCGGCGGCGGTATCCGTGGAGAAGAACGGCGCCCCGAGTCCCGCGCCGAAGATCACGACGCGGCCCTTCTCCAGGTGCCTGATCGCCCTTCTCGGTATGTAAGGCTCCGCGACCTGGCCCATCGTGATCGCGGTCTGCACCCGGGTATCGATGCCGCGCTGCTCGAGCGCGTCCTGCAGCGCGAGGGCGTTGATCACCGTGCTGAGCATGCCCATGTAGTCCGCGCGGGACCGGTCGATGCCGCGCTCGGCGAGCGCGGCGCCGCGGAACATGTTCCCGCCGCCGACCACGGCCGCGACCTCTACGTCCTGGTCTCTCACGTCGGCGATCTCTTTCGCCAGGTGCGCCACGACGTCCGGTGAGATGCCGAGCGATTCGGTGCCCGCGAACAAGGCGCCGGAAAGCTTGACCACTACGCGGCGCCAGGGCCCGTGGCACTCTTTGCTTTCCGGCGCCCGTTGCTCAGGCATCGGGGGCCGTTAGGCCTGGCCGACCTGGAAGCGGGCGAATCCCAGCACGGTCACGTCGTCGGCCTTGAGAACCTGGGTGACCGTCTGCTTAGGCTCCTTCACGAACGCCTGCTCCACGAGCACGACATCCTTGAAGAAGGCGCCCAGCCTGCCCTCGACGATCCGCGGGATAGCCTGCTCCGGCTTGCCCTCTTCCCGCGTGATCTGCTCTGCGATCCGGCGCTCCTTCTCGACCACGTCGGCCGGCACCTCGCCCCGGGTGACGTACTGCGGGCGCATCGCCGCGATCTGCTGCGCCAGGTCCTTGGCCACGGCCTCGCTCGGCTTGTCCAGCTGGACGAGAACGCCGAGGGTCGGCGGCAGGTCACGGTCGGAGCGGTGCAGATAGCTGTCCACGTAGCCGCCCTCGAAGCGGGCGTAGCGGCCGAGCTCCAGCTTCTCCTTGATCGAGGCGCTGGCTTCCTCTATGAGCTGCTCCACCGTCTTGCCCGGCTGCACTTCGGTGGTCAGCAGCGCGAGCCGGTCGGCGACCTTGTTCTTGAGAGCGGCCCTGGCGATCTGGGCCGCGACCTCCTGGAACTGCTCGTTCTTCGCCACGAAGTCGGTCTCGCAGTTCAGCTCGACCAGGACGCCCTCGGTGTTGCCGTCAAGCTCGACGGTCACCAGGCCGTTGCCGGCCGTGCGGGTCGCGCGCTTGGTGACATCCTTGGCGCCCTTGAGGCGCAGGATCTCCACGGCCGCCTCCAGGTCGCCGTCGGCTTCCGTGAGGGCGTTCTTGCAGTCCATCATCCCGGCGCCGGTCTGCTCACGCAGCCGCTTTACGTCAGCGGTGGAAAAGTTCGCCATGTCGTGATTCCTCGTTCGTCGTATTCACGTCTGTGGTGGCCGGCGGATACCTCTTTGCGTCACGCCTCGCTGGCGTCGGCGCCGGTGCTGACCTCGGCGCCGGTGCTGGTCTCGGCGTCGGTCTCGGCGTCGACGCTGGTCTCGGCGTCGACGCTGGTCTCGGCGTCGACGCTGGCCTCGGCGTCGGCGCCGGTCTCGACCTCGGCCTCAGCCTCGGACAGCGCCTCGGCGGTCTCCCCGCCGGTGACGGTCACCATGTCCTCAAGGTCCTCCGCCGCGGGCTCGACGAGGGCCGGCGCGTCCGCGGCGACCGACGCGTCCGCGGCGGCTTCGCTGCTGCCTTCGCCGGTGGCTTCGCTGGTGCGGGCGGCGGCGGCGTTGCCCTCGAGCAGGTCACGCTCCCACTCCGGCAGCGGCTCCTCGCTGGAGAACTGATCGTCGGTCGGCTTCTGGTCACCGTCGGCCGCGCCGGCCCGCCCGATCAGACCGTCCGCCACGGCGTCCGCGACCACGCGGGTGAGCAGCGCGACGCTGCGGATCGCGTCGTCGTTACCCGGGATCGGATAGGTCACCTCGTCCGGGTCGCAGTTCGTGTCGAGAATCGCGACGACCGGGATGCCCAGCTTGCGTGCCTCGCTGACCGCGATGTGCTCCTTCTTGGTGTCCACCACCCAGATGGCGCTCGGGACCCGCGCCATGTCCCGGATACCGCCGAGGGTCCGGTCCAGCTTGTCGCGCTCCCGCTTGAGATGCAGCAGCTCCTTCTTGGTCATGCCGGAGCCGGCCACGTCGCTGAAGTCGATCTCCTCGAGTTCCTTCAGCCGCTGCAGCCGCTTGAACACCGTGGAGAAGTTCGTCAGCATCCCGCCCAGCCAGCGCTGGTTGACGAACGGCATCCCGACCCGGCGCGCCTGCTCGGCGATCGCCTCCTGGGCCTGCTTCTTGGTGCCGACGTACAGGATCGTGCCGCCGTGCGCGACCGTCTCCCTGATGAACTCGTATGCGCGGTCGATGTAGTCCAGCGACTGCTGCAAGTCGATGATGTAGATGCCGTTGCGCTCGGTGAAGATGTACCGCTTCATCTTCGGGTTCCAGCGCCTGGTCTGGTGTCCGAAGTGAACGCCGCTCTCCAGGAGCTGCTTCATGGTGACGACCGGGGCCATCGCTACGGTCCTTCCTTACATGCGCGCGGCTCTTGTGCTCTGCCATCGCCGCGCGCGGCTCGGTTACCTCCTGGTGCCCGCTTGCTTGTCCGCACCGTGCGGCCGGCCTGCTGGCCGGCGGACCGAGTGGTGCGTCCCGACTCGCCCTTACTGATGCTGTGGGCTCGTGCGGATACGGGCACGCGAATTACGGCCGTCTCGCCCGCCTGAACGGCGCGCATTGAAACGACCCGCTATACAGAATACTTGAAGTCCGGCGCGGCTGGGGGCCGGCGCCGCGCTACGCGCGGGGGTGTGCCTGGCGGTAGCTGGCTTTCAGTCGTTCGGCGGAGACGTGGGTGTAGATCTGCGTGGTCGCGGGCGAGGCGTGGCCGAGGATCTCCTGGACGCTGCGCAGGTCCGCGCCACCTTCCAGCAGGTGGGTGGCGGCGGTGTGCCTGATCGCGTGCGGCCGGCGTCCCGCAGGCGCGTGTGGACGATGCGCCGTGCGGTCCGCGGGTCGAGACGGCCACCGCGCGCGCCCAGGAACAGGGCGGTTCCGCTGCGCGCGTTGGCCAGCACCGGACGCCCGAGCTCCTCCCACCGGGTCACCGCCCTGACGGCTGGCACACCGACCGGGACGACCCGTTCCTTCCGTCCCTTGCCCAGCACGCGCACGGTACGCCGAGCCTGGTCCAGGCCGCCCGCGTCCAGGTCGCACAGCTCGCTCACCCGGATCGCCGACGCGTACAGCAGCTCAAGGACGGCCGCGTCGCGCATGGCCACCGCCGCCGCGGTCCGCTGCCCCAGCGCGAAGTCCCGGAGCGCCCGGTCCTCGCAGTCCGCCAGGACGGTATTCATCTCCTCCCTGCGCAGCACCTGCGGCAGGACGCGGCGCGCCTTCGGGGTGCCGAGCTGAGGACCCGGGTCGGCGGCGAGCCACCCCTGGCGATGCGCGAACGAGGTGAACGCCCGCGCCGCCGCGCCACGCCGCGCCAGCGTCGCCCGCGCGGCTCCGGCCTCATGCTGGCTGGCCAGCCAGCCCCGCAAGATCGTCACGTCAAGCGCCGCTGGCTCCTCGGCGCCTTGACGCCAGCCGTACGCCAGCAACGACTGGATATCGCCGTGATAGGCGCGGATCGTATGGCGGGAAAGAGCACGCTCCGCGTCGAGGTGCCTGCTGAACTCTGCCAGCGCGATGGTCAGTGCCGCCGGCAGCACCTGTCTCGGGCTGTCCGCGCCGTCGACACGCGCCTGTGGCGTAGCCATGGCCAAAGTGTGCACTGGCGCGGGCCGGTTGGGAACAACCTCGCCAAGGTTTTACCGGGCTGTTGCACAGCATCCGGACCGCTCTATGTGTCTATGCGCGGCTGGACGCGGCGGACGCGCCAGCCCTCGTCGCACCGTTCGGCGAAACCGCCGGCCGCGAGCGCGCCCAGGCAGCGCAGCACCGTACCAGGATCCAGGCCGGCCCTGACCGCGACCCTCGCCGGCCCCATACCGCCGCGCGACGGCAGCGCGTTCGAGAACCGCCGCTGTCTCCGGGCCGAGGTGGTCACGGTCGAGCACCGGCCCCGGGCGCCGGTCGCCGGCCGGCCCGGGCCCGGAACCTGTCCCGTGGCCTGTCCGGGGCCCTCCGACTGGAGACAGGTGCTCGATCACCTCGGCCGCGCTGGTGACGAGCACGCCCTGCCACTCCCTGATGACGTGATGGCACCCGGCGGACAGGTCGGACGTGATCGGGCCGGGCACCGCCATCAGCCGCCGGCCAAGGTCACGCGCGTGACGCGCCGAGTTCAGCGCCCCGCTGCGCTGTCCCGCCTCGACGACCAGCGTCCCGGGGGCGAGCGCCGCGATTACCCTGTTCCGGACGAGGAACCGCAGCCGGGTGGCGTTCCAGCCGGGGGGCCACTCGCTGACGATCACCCCCTGGGCGGCGATCGCCTCCAGCAGGTCCTTATGGCCGGCCGGATAGGGGACGTCCACCCCGCAGGCCAGGACCGCGACCGTGGCGCCGCCGGCACCGAGGGCACCCCGGTGCGCCGCGGCGTTGACGCCGTAGGCACCGCCCGAGATCACCGCCCAGCCGCGCTCGGCGACCGAGGCGGCGATCTCTGCAGCGGCATAACAGCCGTAGGCGGTCGCCGCCCGCGAGCCGACGATCGCCACCGAGCGCAGGCAGCTGAACCGCAGGTCGGCGGTGCCCCGCAGCCACAGCGCGTACGGCTGTGTGTCGCCCAGGTCTGCCAGTTGGCCTGGCCATTCCGGATCGCCTGGATGGATCAGCCGGATCCCGGCCCGGCAGAAGCCGGCCACCTCCTCCGCCGGCGGAATGCTCTCCAGCCGCACCCGCCACCGTTGCATGGCCCGCTCCTGCACGGTCCGCTGCGCCGCGCCGCGGCCGGCATCCCAGGCGTCGTCGGGGAAGACGCCGGTCTTGATCGCGTCCAGCGTCCGCACCGCCCCGCAGGCCCGGATCAGGGCGCCCAGTCTGGCGTCCCCGGGTTCCGCCAGATAGGTCAGCGCCGCGCGCGCGTAGGATTCCGCGTCGTTCCCGCCGGTCATCGTGTCACCCCCAGCCACAGGCCGATCGCCAGCTCGACGTCGCCGCTGCATGGACGCGCTTGCCCGGCCAGGTCAGCGACGCTCCATGCCACCCGGACGATCTTGTCCGCGCCGCGCGCGCTTACCTGCCCGAGTTCCATGGCCCGGTCAAGCGAGCGCAGCGCACCCCGTTCCGGGTGAAACGTGCGGCGCAGTTCCGCGCCGGGGATCTCGGCGTTGAGCCGCCATGGCGTGCCGCGCAGCCGATGGGCGGCGCGCTCTCGCGCAGCCGCGACCCGCTCGCCCACGACCGCGCTGGTCTCGGCGAACTTGCGGTCGTAGAGCATCTCGCTCCTGTTGACCGGCTGCAGCCGTACCTTGACGTCGACCCGGTCCAGCAAGGGCCCGGACAGGCGTCCCAGGTACCTGCGCCTGGCCGCCGGGCTGCACTCGCAGCCCGCTCCGCCCGACGCCGCCTTCGCGCACGGGCACGGGTTGGCCGCGAGCACCAGGGTGAACCTCGCCGGGAATCTGGCACACATTGCGGACCGCGCGATGATCACCTCACCCGCCTCGAGCGGCTGCCGGAGCGCGTCCAGCACGTCCCTTTGAAACTCGGGGGCCTCGTCGAGGAAGAGCACGCCACGATGGGCCAATGATGCTGCTCCAGGCCTGATGATCCCGCTGCCGCCGCCAACGATGGCCGCCTTGCTCGCCGTGTGGTGGGGGGCGCAGAAGGGCGGCTCGGTCAGCAGGCCAGCGCCGGGCGGCAGGTTCCCCGCCACCGAATGTATGGAGGTCACCTCGAGCGCGGCGGCGGGTTCGAGCCTGGGGAGGATCGTCGGGAGCCGTTCGGCCAGCATGGTCTTGCCCGCCCCGGGCGGGCCGAGGAGCGACAGGTTGTGCCCTCCGGCGGCGCAGATCTCCGCGGCCATCCGGGCCTCCGACTGGCCGAGGACCTCCGCGAGGTCCAGCTTCCTGGCCTTCGCGGACCCAGCCGGCCCGGCCGCGGGGTCTTCCGGTTCCGGCGGGGTGGGCGCCGGGCCGCCGCGCAGCCATATGGCCACCTCCGCGAGGCTGCTCGCCGCGATCACACCGACGCCTGGCAGCAGGCTCGCTTCGGCCGCGTTCTCGGCGGCCACGACGACCGTGTCCATGCCGGATTCGGCGGCGGCCACCGCCGCGGGCAGGACTCCGGGCACTGGGCGCAAGCGCCCGTCCAGGCCGAGTTCCGCCAGAAACATCTTCCCGGTAGGCGCAGACAGCGGCAGGGCATCGGCGGCGGCGAGGATCGCGACGGCGATCGCCAGATCAAAGCCGCTGCCGCGCTTGGGCAAGCTCGCCGGGGACAGCCCGACGGTGATCTTCGTCTGCGGCCAGCTCTCTCCCGTGTTGACGATCGCCGCGCGGATCCGGTCCCGCGCCTCGCGCAAGGCCGTATCGGGCAGGCCGACCAGGATCGTGGCCGGCAGTCCCTGGGCGATGTCCGCCTCGATCTCGACGAGGTGGCCTTCGACGCCGACGAGCGCGACCGAGTGGGTCCGGGCCAGAGCCATTCAGCCCACCCCCCGGATGTGCTGGATGGTAAACCCGCCGGTTCCCTCATACAGCAAGCCGACAACATCGATCCGTATCTGGTCGAACCGGACGCCGTGCGCGATCAGCCAGCGGACCGCCAGCCTGCGCAGCCTTTTGCGCTTGGATCGTCCGACCGCTTCAAGCGGCGTGCCGTACCGCGTACCCGAGCGGGTCTTCACCTCGCAGACGACAAACGTGTGGCGCTCCACCGCCACGATGTCGATCTCGCCCTCGGCGCACCGCCAGTTGCGGTCCAGAATCCGGAAGCCGCGGCCCTCAAGATAGTCAACCGCCGCTTGCTCCCCTTCCCGGCCAAGTACGTCTTTCGCGTGCATCGCCATCACCTCCAGCAACGACGATGGCGCGGCGGGAGAATGTCGCGCAGCAGCAAATTCCCGGCTGTGGAAGAAATCTTAAGGAGACGACACGCTGTGGATAACTTCCGCCGAATGTCGGCAGCATATGATTCAATCCTTTAGGGCCTTTGCAACCTCGCGCGCCGCCTGAAATTGGAACGGGTCGATTGCGCAATCGACCACACTAGAGCGGGTCGATTGCGCAATCGGCCCCGGAAGAGCGGGTCGATTGCGCAATCGGCCTGCTGGCCGACGCCGACAGGCAGCCGGCCCTTATGCCTCGCGGTTGCGGCGGGTCTGCGGCTCGCGCCCGGGCGGCTGAGACGGGCTCGGCAGCCGCTTGATCCGCGGGATGTTCATGCTCACGGTCTCCTCGCCGATGGTCACCTGCTGGCCGTGGTGCGTGATCGGCAGCGGGTCGCCGGATAGCAGGGAGTAGTGGGCGACCCCGGAACGTGCCTCTACGTGCACCACGCGTCCCTGGTAGCGCAGCCGGAACGACAGTCCGACGATCCCCGGCGGCAGCCGCGGGCTGAACTCCAGCAGGCCGGCGGTGGAGCGCATCCCGCCGAACCCGCTGACGAGTGCCGTCCAGGCGCCGGCCAGCGCGGCGATGTGCAGGCCGTCTCTGGTGTTGTGCTCGCGGTCCTGCAGGTCCATGAACGCTGCCTCGGCGAGGTAGTCGTAGGCGAGCTGCAGGTGGCCGACCTCGGCCGCCATGACCGCCTGCGTGCAGGCGGACAGCGAGGAGTCCCGCACGGTGAGGGCCTCGTAGTAGTCGAAGTTGCGCAGCTTCTGTTCGGGGGTGAAGGCGTCGCCGCGCAACTGCATCGCCAGTACCAGGTCCGCCTGCTTGACGACCTGCTCGCGGTAGAGCTGGAAGTACGGGTAGTGCAATAGCAGCGGGTAGTGGTCCTCCGGCGTGCCGGCGAAGTCCCACCGGGCGTACTGGGTGAACCCGTCGTGCTGCGGGTGTACCTCGAGGCGGGTATCGAAGGGGATGTACATGTCCGTGGCGGCGTCCCGCCAGGCCGCCGCCTCCTCGGTGGTCACCCCGAGTTCGCGGGCGGCGTCCTGGAGTTTCCCGGCCAGGTCCGCGGCGGACGCCAGGTTGTGCTGCGCCATGAGGTTCGTGTAGACGTTGTTGTCCTTGACGGCGCTGTACTCGTCGGGCCCGGTCACTCCCTCGATGCGGAACTTCCCGTCGGCGTCGTGCTGGCCGAGCGAGCGCCATAGCCGGGCGGTCTCGACCAGCAGCGGGAGGCCGACCTCTTTTTCGAACGCGGAATCCTCCGTCGCCTCCACGTACTTGGCGACGGCGGCGGCGATGTCGGCGTTGATGTGGAACGCGGCTGTCCCGGCCGGCCAGTATCCCGAGCACTCCTGGCCGCGGATTGTCCGCCACGGGAACGCGGCGCCGTACAGGCTCAGCTCTCGCGCGTGCTCTTTCGCGACGTCCATGACCAGGCACCGCCAGCGCAGCGCGTCCGCTGCTGCCTGCGGGAGTGTGTAGGTGAGGACGGGGAGGACGAACGTCTCGGTGTCCCAGAACGTGTGCCCGTCGTATCCGGTCCCGGTCAGGCCTTTGGCGGGGATGGGCCGGTATTCGGCGCGTGCGGCGGCCTGCATGATGTGGAACAGGCCGAAGCGGACGGCCAGCTGGATCTCGACGTCGCCGTCGACTTCGACGTCGGCGCCTTCCCAGAAGTTGTCCAGGTATTTGCGCTGTTCGTCGAGCAGGCCTTCCCAGCCAGTCAGGTCTGCGGCGGCCATGGCGCCGGATACCTGGTCCATGAGTGCGGGCCGGGACCGCTGGCTAGACCAGCCGTATCCGAGGAATTTCTCCAGGTGGAGTTCCTCGCCGGCGCCGACCTCGGCGGCCAGCATGAGGCGGCCGAGGTCGGGGAATGCCTCGGTGGTCACCGACATCCGCTCGGGCCCGGTGATTTTGTGGTGCATGCCGGCGGCGAGGCGCAGTTTGCTGCCGCGGGTGCTGTGGACGAGCACGGCGCGCGGGTGCTTGCCGTCGGTCGCCATGTACTCTTCGCTGACCAGTGGCGCCGCGAGCGCGGCGGCGGCGCGGGGGTCGCCGGCGATTCCCGGTACTTCTTCGTTGGCGACGAGTTCGGACTGGATGACGAGGCGCAGGGGTTCGTCGACGGGGGTGACGGTGTAGCTGATCGCGGCGATGGCGCGCTGGGTGAGCGAGACCAGGCGGACCGACTTGACGGATACCGTGTGCCCGGCCGGCGACGTCCACACGACCAACCTGGTCAGCGTGCCCGCTCGCAGGTCAAGCGTCCGCGTGTGGGAACGCAGCGTCCCGTACCGGATGTCGAACGGCTCGTCGTTCACCAGCAGCCGGATCACCTTGCCGTTGGTGACGTTGATGACCGTCTGCCCGGTCTCGGGGAATCCGTACCCGGCCTCGGCGTACGGCAGCGGCCTGACCTCGTAGAACGAGTTGAGGTATGTGCCCGGCAGCCCGTGCGGCTCGCCTTCGTCGAGGTTGCCGCGCAGCCCGATGTGTCCGTTGGACAGCGCGAAGACGGACTCGCTCTGCGCGATCAGGTCCAGGTCCAGGGAGGATTCCGTGAGGGACCACGGTTCCACGCCGTACGGCGCGTTACTGATCATGGGCACCTCCAGCTCGCAGCGGCCTGCCTAACAGCAGGTCCGCCAGGTCCTTGACCACCACGTCGGCGCCGTGCTTGCGCAGTTCCTCCGCTTGCCCGACCCGGTCTACACCTACCACGAAGCCGAACCCGCCCGCGTGTCCCGCGGCGACTCCCGCCAGCGCGTCCTCGAAGACCGTGGCCGCGGAGGCGGGAACGCCGAGCATGCGGGCGGCCTCGAGGAACGTGTCCGGCGCGGGCTTGCCCCGCAGCCCGCGCTCCTGCGCCACGTGCGCATCGACCCGCGTGTCGAACAGGTCCGAGATCCCGGCGGCTGTGAGCACCTGAACGGTGTTCGCGCTGGACGACACGATCGCGGTGCGCATCCCCGTCGCCCGCACGGCGGTGATGTACCGGATGGAGCCCTCGTACACCTGTACCCCGTCCCGGTCGAGCACCTTGAGGAACAGGTCATTCTTCCGGTTGCCGAGCCCGTAGACGGTGGGCGTGCCAGGCGGGTCGGAGGGCGACCCGAGCGGCAGCGAGATATTCCTGGACTCCAGGAACGACTTGATGCCGTCGAGCCGCGGCTTGCCGTCCACGTACTCGTCGTAGTCCCGGGCGGAATCGAACGGGACGAACTCAGTCCCGTTCTTCGCCGACCAGTCCCGCAGGAACTCGTCGAACATCTCTTTCCACGCCGCGGCGTGCACGATGGCTGTCTTCGTGACGACGCCGTCCATGTCGAAAAGGCAGGCGGTGATCCCGTCTGGCAAGCCCAGCATTCAGCGCCTCCGGAACAGTTCGCGGCTAGCCGGAGAAACCGGGCTTGTCCTCCGGCAATTCGAGGTCGCTCTTGGCCAGCTCCTCGATGTTGACGTCCTTGAAGGTGACAACACGTACATTCTTTACGAACCGCGCGGGCCGGTACATGTCCCACACCCACGCGTCATGCATTGTTACCTCGAAGAAGACCTCGCCGTTATCTGTGCTTCGCACTTTCAGGTCGACGTCGTTGGTGAGGTAGAACCGGCGCTCGGTCTCCACGACATGGGTGAACAGGCCGACGACGTCGCGGTATTCGCGGTAGAGCTGCAGCTCCATCTCCGCTTCGTACTTCTCCAGGTCTTCCGCGCTCATGTCTCCTATTCTTCTCCCTCCACCCCGCCGGCCTGCGGCACGCACCGGAACGACCGGCGGTGCTCCGGACAGGGTCCGAACTCCGCCAGCGCCCGCAAGTGCTCGGCGGTTACATACCCCTTGTGCTGGCCGAAGCCATATTCGGGATAACGCTCGTCAAGCTCTCGCATCATCCGATCCCTGGTGACCTTCGCGACGATGGACGCCGCGGCGACCGACGCGGCCACCTGGTCGCCCTTCCAGACCGCCAGGGCGGGCGAGCCCAGCCCGCGCACCGGGAAGCCGTCGGTCAGCACGTATCCAGGGACGCTGCGCAGCCCGGCGAAAGCCCGGCGCATCCCCTCGACGTTGCACACGTGCAGTCCCAGGCCGTCGATCTCCGCTACCGGGATCGTGACCACGTGCCAGTCGACCGCCCAGCGCATGATCTGGGCGTAGGCGTCCTCGCGTGCCGCAGGGGTGAGCAGCTTGGAGTCGGCCAGCTGCGGCATCCGCCTGATGGCCGTCAGGTCGAGGACGACGGCCGCCACCGCCAGCGGCCCGGCGCACGCCCCGCGCCCGGCCTCATCAATGCCCGCGACCGGCGCCAGTCCGGCGCGCGCGAGCACGTTCTCGTAGGCGGCGAGGCCGGCGCTGCGCCGCGGCGTATAACCGTGCTGGACCATCTCACTCGCAGCGTACGCCAACAAGCCCGCCGCCGCGCCCTGTCCGCGCCGCCGCCCGCCGTGTCCGCTACGGTAGCGGCCGGCTCGCGCGCTGGTCCCACCGTCCGCCGCAGCTACCGCCGCCAGCACTTCCGTCCCTGTTATCCCGAACGGAAGCTGGCGCCTCTCCAGCGCCAACGTGCTTCCCTGGCCGATCCGCCCTTCCGGTGTCGATTGCGCAATCGACCACACTAGAGCGGGTCGATTGCGCAATCGACCCATTCGAGAGCGGGCTAGGGGCGGCGGGTGGTGCGGCGGCGGGCGATCAGGCGGCGGCGGGCGGCGCGCTGCAGCCAGGTCAGCGGCACCGCGCCGGCGAAGCCGAGTGCCAGCGGCAGCGGTGATCCGGCCGGCCGTACCGGCGTGCCATTGTCCATCGCGGCCGCCAGGGCCGCGGATGACCCGCCGGCCGCGCCGGCCGAGGCGTTGAGCTTCGGCTGCTCGAACGTCGCCGGGATGTTCAAGAAGCCCCATCTGCTCGGCGGCCAGATGATGACGAAGGCCCGGCCGAGGACCGCGCTCTCCGGGATCGTGCCGCCGCCCGGGTCTCCCATGTGCCCGCGGGAGTCATAGGAGACCGCGCGGTGATCCCCCATCACCCAGAGCCGTCCAGCCGGCACGGTGATATTGAACCGCTGAGTGGACGGGGCGTTCCCCGGGTAGAGGTAGGACGGCTCGCTGAGCGAGACGCTGTTGACCGTGACCTGGCCCTTGGCGTTGCAGCACGCCACGTGGTCGCCCGGCAGCCCGATGACCCGCTTGATGTAGATGGTCGAGTCGTGGCTGATGCCGACGATGCCCTCGAGGTCGCCCCAGAACCTGCTGAGGACGTTCGAGCTGGCCGGGGGCTGGCCGAAGTCCCACGATCCGTTGCCGTCGAAAACCACGATGTCACCGCGGTGGATGCCGCGGAAGTCGTAGACGAGCTTGTTGATGAGGACCCGGTCGCCGATCTCGAGCGTGTTCTCCATCGAGGCGGACGGGATGAAGAAAGCCTGGATCGCGTAGGTCTTGATGACCAGCGCGAGCACCAGCGCGACCACGATCAGCACCGGCAGTTCGCGTATGAAGCTGCGGCGCCGCCGGCGCTTCCCGGACCTCGGTCGGGCGTCCTTCCGCTGCCCGCCGCCAGCCCCGGTGCCCGGGCCTGCCGATGCGTTATCGTCAGCGGTCCCAGCCGGCGCCTGCTCCTGGCCCGTCGGCCGGCCGTCGCCCGGCCGGCCTGGTCCGGGGATCGCGCTCCGCCCCGGATGCGCCTGGGTGTCGTCCAGTTCGGGCACGGGCTCGGCGGGGTCCCATGGCGGCGACCCGAAGCCTTCCCGCGAGCCTGAACCGCTCATCCGCGCTCCCCCTGATTCGTCGCGCCAGGCCGCACCGTCGTCGCTCATCACGTTGAGCGTATCGCTGTCTGCTTACTCTGCTAGCCCTGACGCCGGCGGCGCCATGCGAGGACGACTCCGGCCAAGACGGCGCCGCCACCGCCGAGGGTGGCGGGAGTCGCGGTGGCGAGGGCTGCCGCGGCATGCAGCGCCGGCTGCTGGAAGGTCGCGGGAATGGGCAGGTCGGTGATCCGCGACGGCGGCCAGATGATCATGAACGCGCGGCCGACTACGGCGCTTTCCGGAACGGTGCCGTCCCCCGGATCGTCCATGCGGTAGCGGGAGTCGTCGGAGTCGGCCCGGTTGTCTCCCATGACCCACAGCCGGCCGGGCGGCACCGTGACGTTGAACTGGATCTGGGAGGGGGCGTCGCCCGGGTAGATGTAGGACTGCTCGCTGAGCGGGACGCCGTTGACCGTGACCTGGCCCTTGGCGTTGCAGCACGCCACGTGGTCGCCCGGCATGCCGATCACGCGCTTGATGTAGTCGGTTCCCGGCGCGGAGATGCCGACCGCGTCCTTCGCGTCGTCCCAGAAGCGGACCAGCGGATTGCTGGGCGGCGGCGGGGCGTCCGGCCCCCAGGATCCCTGACCGCTGAACACGATGACGTCGCCGCGCGCTATGCCGCGGAACCGGTAGACGAGCTTGTTCACCAGAACCCGGTCACCGATCAGCAGCGTGTTCTCCATCGACCCGGAGGGGATGGAGAACACCTGGACGACGAACGCCTTGAGCACGATGGTCAGCGCCAGCGCCGCGACCACGATGATGACGAGGTCGCGCCAGAACGGGCGCCGTTTCCTCTTGCCGGCCGGCTTTCCCCGGCCGGCTTCTCGTCCGCCGGCGTGCGGGCCTGCTGCGCGGAGGCGTCACGCCCGGCCGGATCGCCCAGGTTGTCCTGGGAATCGGGACCGGGCACGCCTTCGGAGCCGGGCCGCACCGGCTCAGGGGCCATCAGCGATCAGCCAGGGCAGCGGGCACTCAGCCAGCGCTGGTTTCCCGGCGCTCCTTGATCCGGGCTGCCTTACCGCGCAGGTCGCGCAGGTAGTACAGCTTGGCCCGGCGGACACGGCCACGGGTTACCGGCTCGATCTTCTCGATCGAGGGGCTGTGCACCGGGAAGGTGCGCTCGACGCCAACGCCGTAGCTCACCTTGCGGACGGTGAAGGTCTCCCGCAGACCGCCGCCCTGGCGCCGGATCACGACACCCTGGAAAACCTGGATCCGGGAGCGGTTGCCTTCCTTGACCCGGACGTGCACCTTGAGGGTGTCACCGGGGCGGAAGTCCGGGATGTCGTCCCGGATCTGGGCCTGCTCAAGCTCGGCGATCGCGGTATGCATGGTGGATATTTCCTCAGTCCTGGTCGGATGTGCGCACCAGCGCACCCCGGGTGTAAGCCTGCTTTCGCCAGGGAAACACCCCGGCAGAGTCAACGCCCGAACGGGCAGCGCTCTTCAGTGTGCCATATTTTCGCCGTCAACCGGAAAGCCAGCCTGCGCGAGCACGTTCCGATCGCGTCCGTCCAGCCCGTCCGGCACCGTCGCGAGGCGGCGGATCAGGTCAGGCCGGGTGGCCGCGGTGCGGCGCAGCGCCTCGTCCCGCTGCCAGCGCGCTATCGCCGCGTGATCGCCGGACAGCAGCACCGGCGGCACTTCCTGCCCGCGCCAGGACCGGGGCCTGGTGTAGACCGGTCCTTCGAGCAGCCCGCGCATCGCCCCGCCGCCGCCGCCGAACGAGTCGTCGGAGACTGACTGCTCGTTCCCCAGCACGCCGGGCAGCAGGCGGCATACGGCTTCGACTATCACCACGACCGCGGCCTCGCCCCCGGCGAGCACGTAATCGCCGATGCTTACCTCATCGACGGCCATCCGCGACCTCGCTTCGGCGACGACCCGGGCGTCGATCCCCTCGTACCGGCCGCACGCGAAGACCAGGTGCCGCTGCGCCGCGTAGACCGCGGCGAGATCCTGGGTGAACGGCGTTCCGCTTGGCGTCGGCACCACGAGCCTGGCCGGGCCGGACAGCCCCGCATCGGAGAGCACCGCGTTCGATGGCGGTGCCCCACACGTCCGGCTTCATGACCATCCCGGGTCCGCCGCCGAACGGCGTGTCGTCCACCGTGTGGTGCGCATCGGTCGCCCACTGCCGCAGGTCGTGGACGCGGAAGCCGATCTGTTCGCGGGCCGCCGCCTTGCCGATCAGCGACACGTTCAGCGGCCCGGCGAAGTACTCCGGAAATATCGTGACGATGTCAATGCGCATAGTCACAGCGCCTCGTCGAGATCGATCAGCCCCGGGGGCGGATCGATCACGAGCACGCCTCCCGCGACGTCTACGTCGGTGACGATCGCCTTCACGAAGGGCACCAGGATCTCCGCCGTGCCGGCTCCCGCGGCGGGGCGGACGGCGAGCAGGTCCTGGCCGTGGTGCAAGACGTCCGTGACGACGCCGACGACGCTCCCGCCCGCGGTGCGCACGGACAGCCCGACGAGTTCGTGGTCGCGGAACTCATCGGGATCCTCCGGTGCGGCGAGCGTGTCCGAGTCGACGCTCAGCCATGTGCCGCGCAGTTCGGCCGCCGCGGTCCGGTCCCTGATGCCGTCGAATCTGACGATGAGCTCGCCCGACTGCCAGCGCACGGCCTTCACCGTGACAGGGCCAACGCCGTCGCGGTCAGTGTCCAGCCGGGAGCCGACCGCGAACCTCAGCTCTGGTTCATCCGTGCGGACACCGACCACGACCTCGCCGCGAATCCCGTGCGGGCGGCCGATCCGGCCGACAGTGACCTGCATGGCAGCGTCAGCGAACCTCGCCGGTCTCCAGCAGGTCGATGCGGACGTGCCGGTTCCCGGCCAGGGAACTGATCACCGTACGCAGCGCCCGGGCGGTGCGCCCGCCCCTGCCGATGACCTTCCCGAGGTCATCGGGGTGCACGCGAACCTCAAGGACGTTGCCCCTGCGAAGCATCCGGGTGGCCACGCGGACGTCGTCAGGGTGCGCCACGATGCCCCTGACTAGGTGCTCGAGCGCCTCCTCAAGCACGTCAGGCTCCGGTACCGCCGTCGGCGGCCGCGGCCTGCGGGGCCGCGCTTTCCGCGCCGTCGGCCTTGGCCTCAGCGGCCGCGTCCTTCTTCGGCTGCTCCTTCTTCGGCGCGGACCTGGCCGACTTGGCGGCGGCCTTCGTCTCCTTCGTCGCGAGGCTTTCCTTCACCAGCGTGTCGTAGCGGTCCTTCTTGTCCGCCTTCGGCGTGGCGGTCTTCAGGGTGCCCTCGGCGCCGGGGAGGCCCTTGAACTTCTGCCAGTCACCGGTGATGGTGAGCAGGTGGCGCACCTGGTCGGTCGGCTGCGCGCCGACCGAGAGCCAGTACTGGGCCCGCTCCGAGTCCACCTCGATGAGCGACGGCTCCAGTTTGGGGTGGTACTTGCCGATCTCCTCGATGGCGCGCCCGTCACGCTTGGTACGCGCGTCGGCGACGACGATCCGGTAGTACGGTTCCCGGATCTTGCCCAGGCGCTTTAGCTTGATCTTGACAGCCACGGCTGTGGTCTTCTCCCAGCGAAGTAGGTCTGTGCGTCGGGCACCCGCCAGCGGGGAATGGGCCGGCCGGACCGAGCGGATGGGCCAGGCCGGGCGAACGAGGAGAGGGCGCCGCGCGACCAGGTATCGCAGGCCATTGTGCCAGATGGCGCCGACTTATGGGTAATCACCCGGAGCCGCCTCCGCTACCGGGCGCCATCTCGCCCTGACGGCGAGGGGCGAGTCAGATGAAACAGTTGCATAACGTGCGTTGACTTCGCCCTGCTGTCGCTCGTAGCGTGTGCCTACGTTTGTTAACAATCGGACGCACAACCGTTCGCACAGCGGACAGACTGAGCGGGCGCACAGCGGACAGCGGGCAGGCCGCAGCCGGCGGCAGCCGACGCCGCACGGACAGTGACGCCACGGAAAATCACTGGCGGTTACTCTCGTCTCAGAATGTGGGTTAGGGCCACATAACCCAGCTGTAGTCCCTACGGTTCCGTCGCATATGCACAAGCCGCAAACAGGAACGTTCTTTTACGTGAGGGATTGGAGTGATGTTAGCCTCGGAGGCGCTTACAGGCCGGAAATGCGCCTGCTAGCGATGTTTCGCCACGCTATGTCTCGATTCATTTCACGGGCCGGTACGCACCGAAGCAGACATCACTCCGGACGTGGTCACGCGCCTGGCCGGGCGCGCACTTATATAAGGAGAGATCCAGACCATGACTGACCAGACTGCTCAACCCGCTGGCTCGGCGAGCGAGGCGCCGGCTGGCGGTGTTTCCCGGCGTGGCCTGTTCCGTGCGGCCGGCGCCGGCGCGGCTGTCGTGGGGGGCGGCAGCCTTCTCGAGGCCTGCAGTTCGAGCATCAAGGGCGCCTCCGGCACCAGCACGTCGTCGGCCTCGGGCGCGCCCACGAACAAGACGATCACGATCGGCTGGATCCACCCGCTGACCGGCTCGCTGGCCGGCTTCGGCTTCCCGGACAACTGGGTCATCAGCCAGATCAAGCAGACGGCGCCGTACAAGAACGGGTTCAAGATCGGCGGCACCACCTACAACGTCGTCATCAAGTCCTACGACACCCAGTCCAGCGTCACCCAGGCCGGCACCCTGGCACGGCAGGCGATCCAGAGCGACAATGTGGACCTGCTCATGGCCTCGTCCACCCCGGAGACGGTCAACGCGGTGTCCAGCCAGGCCGAGACCCTCGGCACCCCGCTGGTCTGCGCCAACATCCCGTGGGAATCCTGGTACATCAACCTCGGCGGCAACCCGCAAAAGCCCACTCTCAAGCCGAAGTACGTGGTCATGTACTTCCTCGGCGCCGAGCACCTGGTCGAGGCCTTCATCCCGATGTGGAACCGGATCGGGGCGCAGTACGGCAACAACCACATCGTCGCCGCGGCGTTCCCGAACGACTCCGACGGCAACGCGTTCCGCGCCGTGTTCCCGCCCATCGCCAAGAGCGCGGGCTACACGATCGACCTGTCGACGCCCTACACCGACGGCCTGACGAACTACTCCTCGATGATCTCCCAGTTCAAGGCGGCCAAGGCCGACTTCTTCACCAACGTGCCGCTGCCGCCGGACTTCGCCACCATGTGGACCCAGTCCCTGCAGCAGGGCTTCCATCCCAAGCTCGCGACCGTCGCCAAGGTGCTGCTGTTCCCGACCGACGCCTACGCGATGGGCAGCAAGGTCTACAACGTCGCCACCGACAGCTGGTGGGTACCGTCGCTGCCGTGGACCTCGTCCTTCACCGGGCAGACCTGCCAGGAACTCGCGGACGCCTACACTGCCGCGGGCCTCGGGCAGCCGAACGCGAACATCAGCAACTACACCCTCTTCGAGATCGCCTACAAGGCGCTCACCTCGGTGAACGACCCGCACAACAAGCAGGAGGTGGCCGCCGCCCTGCACCAGGTCGTGCTCCCCGAAGCGGTGGCGGGCCCGATCGACATGACCTCGAGCAAGAACCCGGCGTATGGCGTGGTGATCACCCCGCCGGTCGGCATCCAGTGGCAGCAGGGCACCAAGTACCCGCTGGAGGCCAAGGTCGTCGACAACACGCTGCAGCCGCACGCGAAGATCACCGGCGACCTGCTGCCGACCTTCAAGTGACTCCATTGCTTGAGCTAGACCACGTGACGAAGCAGTTCGGCCGCGTCGTCATCGCGGAAGACCTGTCATTCTCGGTCGGGGCCGGGGACACGGTTGGGATCGTGGGGCCGAACGGCGCTGGCAAGACCAGCCTGTTCGGCATCATCTCCGGTGACCTGTCCCCTGGCTCCGGCCAGGTCCGGTTCGGCGGGCGCACGATCACCCGGCTGGACTCCGCCGCCCGGTGCCGTCTCGGCATCGGGCGGACCTATCAGGTGCCTCGCCCGTTCGTCGACATGACCGTGTTCGAGAACGTCCTCGTCGCCGCCCAGCAGGGCGGCGGGCAGCGCCGGAAGGCTAGCTACGCGGCCGCCGCCGACGCCCTTGAGCGCACTGGGATCGCCGGCGAGGCGAACCTCCCGGCCGCCCGGCTCGGCCTGCTGCAGCGCAAGCGGCTGGAGATCGCCCGCGCCCTCGCGACACGCCCGACGCTCCTCCTGCTCGACGAGGTCGCGGGCGGCCTCACCGACCCTGAAGTCGCCGTGCTGGTCGAGATCGTGCGCGGCATCAACGCCGAGGGCATCACGGTGATCTGGATCGAGCATGTGGTCCGCGCGCTCACCTCCCTGGTCAGCCGCATGCTCTGCCTCTACGGCGGGCAGTTCGTCGGGGACGGCGACCCGGCCAGCGTGCTCGCGGACCCCAAGGTCCGCGAGATCTACCTGGGCAGTGACATCAACACGTCGACGGTTATCGAGGCGCTCGAGCAGGAAGACACCACCTCATGAGCGAGGCAGTCAACGGCGCGCGGCACGAGAACGCCGGCCCCTGCTCGAAGTCCGCGACCTCGTCGTGCACCACGGGCAACTGCGGGCGCTGTCCGGTATCTCGCTCCAGGTGTTTCCCGGCGAGGTATACGCGATCATCGGCGCCAACGGCGCGGGCAAGTCAACCTTGCTCAAGACGATCGCCGGGCTGCACTCCCCGACCGATGGATCGATCGTCTACGACGGCAAGGACGTGACCCGGCTGCGGCCCGAGAAGCGTGCCACCGCCGGCATCGTCATGGTCCCTGAGGGGCGCCGCCTTTTCCCGTCGCTGACGCTCGAGGAGAACCTGAAGGTCGGCGCGACCTACGCGCGTAAGGGCCCGTGGACCATCGAGCGGGTCTACGAGGTGTTCCCCTGGATGACGGACCGCCGCGGTCAGCGCACCGCGCAGATGTCGGGCGGTGAGCAGCAGTCGGTGGCCATCGGCCGGGCCCTGGTCGCCAACCCGAGGCTGCTGATGCTCGACGAGCTCTCCCTCGGCCTGGCGCCGGTCATCGTCCAGCGCATCTACGGCATGCTGCCGCAGATCCTGGAGTCAGGCGTGACCGTGCTGCTCGTCGAGCAGGACGTGACCCAGGCGCTGCGCGTGGCGACCCACCTGCAGTGCTTGCTCGAGGGGCACACCACACTGGAAGGCAGGCCGGCCGACGTCACCGCGGAGCAGGTCGAAGCGGCGTACTTCGGTATGGCCGGGTCGGCGGCCGGTCACCCGGCCGTCCCCTCGGAGGGGAGCGAAGCCTAATGGCCTGGGTCAACGCCATCATCCAGGGCATCCTGACCGGCGGTCTCTACGCGCTGTTCGCGTGCGGGCTGTCGCTGATGTTCGGCGTCATGAAGGTGGTGAACCTCGCGCACGGCGACCTGGCCGTGGTCGCCGGCTACATTGGCGTCGGGGTGATCGCCGCCACCCACATGGCGTTCCTGTGGTCGATCCCGATCGTCGTGCTGATCATGGCCGTGCTCGGCTACGTACTGCAGCGGACGCTCATCCAGGCGGCACTGCGCCGCGGCGAGCTCACCACGCTGATCGTGACGTTCGGGCTCTCCATAGTGATCGAGAACGCGCTGCTGCAGTTCTTCACCGCCAACAGCCGGGGGCTCGGGGTCGGCGAGGGCTTCGTCACCGCGTCGTTCTCCATCGGCTCGCAGATCACGATCGCCTGGCTGGACGTGGCCATCTTCGTGCTGGCCGTCGTGGTGCTGCTCGGCCTGCAGTACTACCTGTCCTCAACCAAGTACGGCCGGCTCATCCGCGCGGTCGCCGATGACCGGGAGGCCGCGCAGCTGTCCGGTGCGGACTACCGGCACGTGTTCGGCATCGCGGCGGCGATCGCGTTCGGCACCGTGGCGCTGGCGGGAATGGCGTACGGCACGACCACCGTGATCTCCCCCACCACCGGCACCGAAACCATCCTGCTTATCGCGTTCGCCACCGTCGTGATCGGCGGGCTCGGCTCGCTGTGGGGCACGCTGCTCGGCGGCATCGTGCTCGGCGTCGCCCAGGAGATCGGCGCGCAGATCAACATCTCCGATGAGCTGCTCGCCGGTTACATAATCTTCCTTGTCGTGCTGATCGTCAGGCCGCAGGGTCTCACCGTGCGGAGGTCGCAGTCGTGAGTGCTGTCGCAGACGCCACCGTCCGTTCGGGAGGAGATGTCCGAGTCACCCGGTCACGGAGGAACGTGGCATGGACCGGCATCGTCGCGCTTATCGTCGTCGTGGTCTTCGCGATGCTGCCGTACATCGTGTACGCGGGCACCACCGGGATCCTCGTGCAGGCGTTCATCGTGCTGACCCTGGCCACCATGTGGAACCTGCTGGCCGGGTACGCGGGCCTGGTCTCGGTCGGGCAGCAGGCCTTCCTCGGGCTTGGCGCCTACTTCGTGCTGATCCCCGCGATGCACGGGGTGTCGCCGTTCGCGGCGCTGCCCATCGGGGCGATCGGCGCGGGGCTAGTGGCCATCCCGCTGTGGTGGCTGGTGTCCCGGCTGCGCCTCGGGTACTTCGCGATCGCCACCTGGGTGATGGCGACGGCGATCATGCTGTTCGTCGAGCGGTTCCAGTCAATCGGCGGCGGTACCGGCATGCCGCTGCCCGGGCTGGCCTGGTCCAACACGGCGCTGCTTTCCGCCGCCACGTACTGGGCCGGGCTCGCGGTCACCGTGCTCGCCATCGGCGCGGCGTACTTCCTGCTCCGCGGCAGGCTGGGCCTGGTGCTGACGGCCATCCGCGACGACGAGACCGCCGCGCGCAGCTCAGGCGCGCGGGTTGGTTTCGCCCGGATGCTGGTCTTCGTCGTGGCGGCCATCGGCTGCGGCGCGGCCGGCGGGGTGCTGGCCATCCAGCAGCTCCAGGTGGTGCCCAGCACCTCCGGCGGCGTGTTCAGCGTGCAGTGGACCGCGGAGATGGCGTTCGCGACGATCATCGGCGGCCTCGGCACGATCGAGGGCCCGATCATCGGGACCATCGTCTACATCGTGCTGCAGCAGACGCTGCAGTCCTACAACGCCTGGTACCTGATCATCCTTGGCCTGGTCGCCATCGCGATCACCCTGTTCGCCCGGCGCGGCCTGTGGGGCCTGCTCGACGAGAAATTCAACATCAAGCTGTTCCCCGTGGGCTACTACCTGTGGGCGCCCGGCGAGTCCCGCCGCCGGCGGCGGAACGGCGCGGGTTCCGCCGAAACCCCCGCCAAGGCGGGCATCACCAGCTAGAGAGTCCATGATCTTAGGTCGTTGGTGCGCATACCACCGATGAGCAGCCCCGTCCGGCGAAGTGCCAGCGGGTCGATTGCGCAATCGGCCTGCCGGCCGGCGGGATTTCTGCTCGAGCCCTCTCGCGCCCGATATGCGGAGCGGGGGCGGCACGACAGGCAGCGGCGGGCGGGATAGCGAGACACCGGAACACCGTCAGCCCCCCGCACGGTAACCCCGGTCACAAGCCGGAGTTCAGAAACAGGCTCCATACGACCACCAATGACCCAAGATCACGAGCTGGGCCGCGTTCGCGGGACAATAGAGGTGTGCTGCTCGCTGAACTGGCTGACGTTTCCCGTGCCGTCGCGGCGAACCCCGCCCGGCTGGCCAAGATCGAGGCGCTCGCGGGCGCGTTGCGGTCCGCGACGCATGACGAGGTGCCGATCGCAGTCGCCTACCTGTCGGGGGAGTTGCCGCAGCGGCAGATTGGCGTCGGCTGGGCCGCCCTGCGCGACGCTCCCCCGGCCGCGGCCGGGCCGTCGCTGACGCTCACTGACGTGGACGCGGCGTTCACCCGGATCGGGGCGCTGGTCGGCAAGGGGTCGGCCGGGGAGCGCCGGCGGCTGGTCGGTGAACTGCTGGGCGCGGCGACCGCCGACGAGCAGTACTTCATGGTCCGGCTCCTGTCCGGCGAGCTCCGGCAGGGTGCCCTCGACGGCGTGATGACCGAGGCGGTGGCGCGCGCGGCGGCGGTTCCGGTAGCTCAGGTGCGGCGCGCGGTGATGCTCCGCGGGTCGCTCCCGGCGGTGGCCTGGGCCGCGCTCAGCGGCGGGACCGGGGCGCTGGCCGGCTTCGGGCTGCAGGTCGGGCAGCCGCTCAAGCCGATGCTGGCCGCCAGCGCGCCCAGCATCGAGGACGCGCTCGCCAAGATCGCCGCCGGGGCGGGCGGGAGGCAGGACGCTGGCGGCCCTGCCGCCGCCGCGAAAGCGGCCGTTGAATGGAAGCTCGACGGGATCCGGATCCAGGCGCACATCCTCGACGGCGATGTGCGGCTGTTCACCAGGACGCTGGACGACATCACAGCCCGCCTCCCCGAGGTGGCCGCCGTCCTCGGCAAGCTGCCTGTGCGCGCCGCCGTGTTCGACGGCGAGCTGATCGCGCTGCGCCCGGACGGCAGGCCGTATCCCTTCCAGGACACCTCCGCCCGGGTCGCGAGCGAGACGGTGCTCGAGAACCCCGTGCCGCTGTCGGTGTTCCTGTTCGACGCGCTGCACCTCGACGGCACGGACCTGATCGACCTGCCCGACGCCGAACGGCACGCCGCGCTCGCCGGCGTCGTGCCCGCGGAGCTGCTGATGCCCCGGCTGGTGACCGATTCCGCCGACGAGGCGGCCGCGTTCTTCCGCGGCGCGCTCGCGCACGGCCACGAAGGGGTGGTGGTCAAGTCCCTGGCGACCCTGTACGCGGCGGGCCGCCGCGGGGCCGGGTGGATCAAGGTGAAGCCGCGGCACACCCTCGACCTCGTGGTGCTCGCGGTGGAATGGGGGCACGGGCGGCGCCAGGGCTGGCTGTCGAACCTGCACCTCGGCGCCCGAGACCCGGAGACTGGCGGCTGGGTGATGCTCGGCAAGACGTTCAAGGGCCTCACCGACGAGCTGCTCACCTGGCAGACGGCCAAGCTTCAAGAACTCGAAGACCACCGTGACGACTGGACCGTCTACGTCCGCCCCGAACTGGTCGTGGAGATCGCCTTCGACGGCGTTCAGCGCAGCCCCCGGTATCCCGGCGGCGTCGCGCTCCGCTTCGCGCGGGTGCTCCGCTACCGCGAGGACAAGCCCGCCGCCGAGGCCGACACGATCGACACGGTCCGCGCCCTGGCGGCGGACTGAGCCCTACTTCACTTCTTCTTCTTGCGTTTGCCGAAGGCTGCCGGGATGCTGCCCTGCGGCGTGCCGCCGCCGGGGAACTGCGGCAGAGCCGACGGACCGCCGCGGAAGCCCGCGAAGCCGTCGCCGCCGAGGCCGGCCGGGCCGCCGGCGGCCTGGGCGTCGCGCAGCATCTCCGCGAGCTCCTCCATGGAGGCCGGCCCCGCGGCGGCGGCCTGCGCGCCGGGATCGCCGGCGCCGCCCGCACCGGGCCCGCCCCCGTTTCCCGCACCGCCGCCGGAGGCGGCCAGCGCGGCCTTCCGCGGGTCGCCGCTCTTGCGCTTGCCCTTCTTGCTCTTGGCCGACTTCGCGGCGGCACGGCGCCCGCCGCCCATGAGGCCCGGCATCCCCGGCATCCCGCCGCCGAACATCGCGCGCATCTGCTTCTGGCCCTCGAAGAAGTTTGTGACCAGCTGGGACACCTCAGTGACGGTGACACCCGAGCCGTTCGCGATCCGCAGCCGGCGCGAGCCGTTGATGATCTTGGGGTTGCGCCGCTCTTCCGGGGTCATCGAGCGGACGATCGCCTCGGCGCGGTCCAGGTCCTTGTCGTTGACCTGGGCCAGGAGCTCCTTGTTCTTCGCCGCGCCGGGCATCATGCCCAGCAGGTTCTGGATCGGGCCGAGCTTGCGGAGCATGCCGAGCTGCTCGATGAAGTCCTCGAGCGTGAACCCGTCGCCGGACATCATGCGCGACGCCATCGTCGCCGCCTGCTCGGCGTCGAACGCCTTCTCCGCCTGCTCGATCAGGCTGAGCACGTCGCCCATGTCCAGGATGCGGGAGGCCATCCGGTCCGGGTGGAACATGTCGAAGTCGGACAGCTTCTCACCGGTGGACGCGAACATGATCGGCTTGCCGGTCAGCGCGACGATCGACAGGGCGGCGCCACCGCGGGCGTCACCGTCCAGCTTGGTCAGCACCACGCCGTCGTAGCCGACGCCGTCCAGGAACGCCTGCGCGGTCGCCACCGCGTCCTGGCCGATCATCGCGTCGACGACGAACAGCACCTCGTCCGGCTCGACGGCATCCCTGATCGCGCGGGCCTGCGCCATCATGTCCTCATCGATGCCGAGCCGGCCGGCGGTGTCGATGATCACGATGTTGTGCAGCGACCGGCGAGCCTCGTCGAGCGACTGCCGGGCCACCGCCACGGGATCGCCCACGCCGTTGCCAGGCGACGGCGCGTACACCGGGACGCCCGCGCGCTGGCCGATCACCTGGAGCTGCTGGACGGCGTTCGGCCGCTGGAGGTCGGCGGCGACGAGCAGCGGGGTGTTGCCCTGCTCCTTCAGCCACAGCGCGAGCTTGCCCGCCAGCGCCGTCTTACCGGTGCCCTGCAGGCCTGCCAGCAAGATCACGGTCGGCGGGACCTTGGCGAACCGCAGCCGCCTGGCCTCGCCGCCGAGGATCTCGATGAGTTCGTCGTGCACGATCTTGATGACCTGCTGGGCGGGGTTGAGCGCGGCCGACACCTCCGCACCGCTGGCCCGCTCCTTCACGCGCGCGATGAACTGCCTGACGACGGGCAGCGCGACGTCCGCCTCGAGCAAGGCGATGCGGATCTCGCGCGCGGTGGCGTCGATGTCGGCGGGCGATAGCCGCCCCTTGCCGCGCAACTGGGAGAAGACCTGGGTCAACCGGTCAGACAGCGTCTCAAACACGGTTCCAGGCTACCGGCCCAAGGGGGTATGGGGGCCATGGGGGAATGGGGGGACGGGCAGTCCCCCCATGCGGGAGGTCACCGGGGGGCCGCCCCCGGGGGATCATAGAGTGCGGCCAGCACCGTGCTCACGGTGCGGCGGCGGGCATCGGGGTCGGTGAGCAGGCCGCCCGTGGCGTCGGTGACGTAGAAGACGTCGACCGCCTCGGCGCCGAGCGTCTCTACGCGGGCCGCGCGGACGTTCAGGCCGCATTCGCCGAGCGCCCGGCCGATCCGCCACAGCAGGCCCGGCTCGTCGTGCGCGCGGACCTCGACTACCGTCGCGCTCTGCGACGCCCCGTCGACCAGCGTCACCTTCGGCGGCGGCGCGCTGGTGCCGTGCGGCCTGACGGCCCGGGCCCGGCGTTCCAGCCGGTCCTCCACGTCCAGGCGCCCCTCGAGCATGCGCCGCAGGTCCGCCGCGACCAGCGTGGCGTCCGGCGGATCGCCGTACTCCGGCGCCACGCTGAACACGGCGACCGCCGTGTCATCGACCGAGGACGCGTTCGCGCTGCGGACCGCCAGCCGGTGCGAGGCGAGCACGCCGGCGGCGCGCCACAGCAGCCCCGGCCGGTCGAGCGCGACCACGGTGACCTCGCTGCCGTTGACGATCGCGGCCGGGCCGCCCGCGGCGACCAGGGCGAGCTGGTCCTCGCGCAGCGGGGCGGGCTCCGGCATGGGCTCCCCGTCAAGCACCGCGGACACCCGCCGCACCAGATCGGCGACCAGCCCCGCCTTCCAGTCGTTCCAGGCCGCGGGGCCGGTCGCCAGCCCGTCCGCCTGGGACAGCGCGTGCAGCAGCTCGAGCAGTGACCGGCTGCCCACCGTCGTCGCCACGTGCCGCACGGTCATCGGGTCGTCAAGGTCCCGCCTGGTGGCCACCACGGGCAGC
The DNA here is from genome assembly GCA_963771985.1 of uncultured Actinomycetota bacterium. Lineage (GTDB taxonomy): Bacteria > Actinomycetota > Actinomycetes > Streptosporangiales > Streptosporangiaceae > Trebonia. The sequence goes on from CAVYVO010000004.1 coordinate 270,092, forward strand.
AGCAGGTGGTGCCTGACGGCGGAGGCGATCAGCTCCGCGTCGGCGTCGTTCAGCCCGACGCGGCGGGCGACGTCGCGGGCCACCACCTCGCCGGAGACGCTGTGGTCGCCAGGCCAGCCCTTGCCGATGTCGTGCAGCAGCGAGGCGAGCAAGAGCAGGTCCGGGCGGGCGACATCCCTGGTCAGCGCCGCGGAGTTCGCCGCGCACTCCACGAGGTGCCGGTCGACGGTGAAGCGGTGCAGCGGATTGCGCTGCGGCCTGTTCCGCACCCGCTCCCAGTCCGGGATCAGCGCGGTCAGCAGGCCCTCCTGGTCCAGTGCCTCCCAGACACCGATGGCCGAAGGGCCGGCGCCCAGCAGCGCCACTAGGGCGTCGCGCGCGTCATCCGGCCACGGCACCGACAGCGGCGGGCACTCGGCCAGCCGCGCGAGCGCGCGCGGGGCGAGCGGCAGGCCGGACTGGGCCGCCGCCGCGGCGGCCCGCAGCACGAGCACCGGATCCGAGCCCGGCGCGGCGGCCCGTGCCAGAACCACCTCGCCGTCCTGCTCGACCACGCCGTCCGCGAGCGGGCGGCGCTCCGGCTTCCCGCGCCGCATCCGGACGCCGAGCGAGCGGCGGCCGCCCGCCCGGTCAGCCTGGCGGAAGGCGTGATCCACCGCGTAGGCGACCGTGCGGCCGGCCCCGGCCAGCTGGCGCAGCAGCGCGTCCCCGTCGAGCAGCCCGAGCGTGCGCGCGACCTCGTCCTGCTCTTCGAGCACGAGCCGGTCCAGACGGCGGCCGGTGACCTCGTGCAGGACGTGGCGCGCGTCGAGGATCTGCTCGTAGGCGGCGCGCACCCGGGGCCCCGGCGCGGGGGCGACCCAGGCGGCCGCGATCGCCTGGATGGCGTGCACGTCCCGCTGGCCGCCGCGGGATTCCTTGAGGTCGGGCTCGAGAAGGAACGCGAGCTCGCCGTGCAGCCGGGTGCGTTCCTCGTGCAGTTCCTTCAGCTCGGCGAGCCTGGTCCTGGCGTTGCCGCGCCAGTCCTCCAGGGCGCCTTCGCGCAGCCGGGTCGTCAGGTCGGGGTCCCCGGCCACGTGCCGGGCGTTCAGCAGCCCGAGCGCGACCTTGAGGTCGTTGCGGGCCACTCGCCTGGCCTGCGGGACGGTCCGGACGGCGTGGTCAAGCCGGGCGCCGGAGTCCCAGACCGGATACCAGACGCGGTCGGCGATCTTGGCGATGCCTTCCCTGCCGTCGTGCAGCAGGAGCACATCGAGGTCGCTGCCGGGCAGCAATTCCTTGCGCCCGTAGCCGCCTACGGCGACAAGGGCCACACCGGGCTCTGCCCCCAGCATCCCGGCTAGCCAGCGGTCCGTTTCTGTAGCCCTTCGGCTACGATCAGCCGCAAAAGAGGTCATGACGCTCACCAGGTCCCCCGAGTGATCAGTGCACGCCGCGCTTGGCGGTCGCGCTCGCGGTACTGGTCCCCCCAAGTATCAGGCGCGGCATAGCCGGCGTTCCAGGGTCGCTGGCGCGCCGGCTTACCTCACTGGCCGACTCAGATCGCGTCAGATCCGCGTTCGCCTGTCCGGACGCGGACGACCGTTTCGAGCGGGACCAACCACACCTTGCCGTCGCCGATCCGGCCGGTCTGTGCCGCCTTGACGATCACGCCGATCAGGTCATCGGCATCCTCGTCGTCGGCGATGACCTCGACACGGACCTTGGGCACGAGGTCCACCTGGTACTCGGCGCCCCGGTACACCTCGGTGTGTCCGCGCTGTCTGCCGTATCCGCTCGCTTCACTGACTGTCATGCCGTGCACGCCGAATGCCTGCAGCGCTGCTTTGACATCGTCGAGTTTGAAAGGCTTGATGACAGCCGTAATGAGCTTCATGTGACTACCCTCTCGTTCGCCTCACCCGACAATGCCGTATGAGCGTTTCCGCAGTCCAGTCCGAATGTGTCGGCGACGTGAAACAGAGCGCTCGCGTATTACACCCGTGTTTCACGGCCCGGCAGGGTCCAGGCCCGATACCGCTCAGCAAAGGTTGATCTCGGCCGGTCGCCGGCCCCCTTCCCTTGCCGGCAACTTCGCGCTATGTCTAATTCGGACATTAGAGACATAACGGTCCAGTGCACTACAGAGTGTGACCGCTTCCCGCGCCCCGCCACGGACTTCCGGTGGGGCCGGCCATGATGGCGAAGAGTTTTCGGTGCTATAGAACGAATTGTTTACATTGGGAAAAATGTTTTCGGTATCATGGTGCTAGCTTGGCAATCGGCGATCACGGACGGTTATAGCGGCGGACCCGTCCCAGGAAGCGCCCCCCGGCCCCCGGCCCCCGGGCAATTCAGCCGAGAATGGCGTCGACGAACGTGGGCGGGTCGAACGGCGCGAGGTCGTCCGGCCCCTCGCCGAGGCCCACGAGCTTTACCGGGACGCCGAGCTCGCGCTGCACCGCGATCACGATGCCGCCCTTGGCGGTCCCGTCCAGCTTCGTCAGCACGATGCCGGACACGTCGACCACCTCCGCGAACACCCGGGCCTGCCGCAGCCCGTTCTGGCCCGTGGTGGCATCGAGCACCAGCAGCACCTCGTCCACGGAGGTGCGCTTTTCCACGACCCGCTTGACCTTGCCGAGCTCGTCCATCAGGTCGGACTTCGTGTGCAGGCGGCCCGCGGTGTCGATGAGCACCACGTCAGCTTCGGTTTCGATGCCCTTGCTCACCGCCTCGTAGGCGACGCTGGCCGGGTCGGCGCCCTCCTTGTCCGACCGGACCACCTGCGCGCCTACCCGCTCGCCCCAGGTCTGGAGCTGGTCGACCGCCGCGGCGCGGAACGTGTCGGCCGCGCCGAGCACGACCGTATCGCCGTCCCCGATGAGCGCACGGGCCAGCTTCCCGCAGGTGGTCGTCTTGCCCGTGCCGTTGACGCCGACCACGAGGATGACGGCCGGCAGGCCTTCGTGCCGCTGCGTCCGCAGCGCGCGGCTCGCCTCGGTCTCCACCTGGGCGAGCAGCTCGGCGCGGAGCATGGCCCGCACCTCGTCCGGCGTCCGTGTCCCCTCGACCTTCACCTGGGTCTTCAGGTCCGACACGATCTGCCTGGCGGGCGTTACCCCGACGTCGGCCGTGATGAGGACCTCCTCGATCTCGTCCCACGTGTCGTCGTCGAGCCGGTCCCGCGACAGCAAGCTGAGCAGCGCCGACCCGAACCCGCTCTGCGACCTCGCCAGCCGGGCCCGCAGCCGGACCATCCGCCCGGCCGAGGGCGGCGGTTTCTCGAGGGTCGGCTGCGCCGCCTCCGGCTGGGCCGGCGGGGCGGTCGGCCGCGGCGGCGCTGTCGCGGTCTCCGTGCCAGCGTCCGATGGGCGCTCGATCGTCTCCGTGCCGCCGCCCGCCCCGAGATCACCGCCGCCGCGACGGCGGGAAATGCCCCGCGTCCCACGCGGTCGCAGCAGCATCGTCCCGCCGATACCCAGGATGAGCACGGCTAGCACAACGATGAGGATGATGTATTCCATATCAGCAACAGTCTCCCGGAACGGCGGTTCCCCGCGGGGCGTTCAGTCCGCTGTTGACGCCCTGGGCACGCTCTAGCATGCCCGATAAGACGGACCCCACACGACGCGCCCCACAGTTAAGGCGGGTTCGTGTTCGCGGACGCGCTGGCTGATTACCGTGGAAACGCCGTCGCCGCGCATCGTGACGCCGTACAGGGCGTCCGCCGCCTCCATGGTGCGCCGCTGGTGGGTGATGACGATCAGCTGGGAGCTCTCCCGCAGCTCATCGAAGACGCACAGCAGCCGCTGCAGGTTGCTGTCGTCGAGGGCGGCCTCCACCTCGTCGAGCACGTAGAACGGCGAGGGGCGGGCCTTGAAGATCGCGAACAGGTAGGCGATCGCCGTCAGCGACCGCTCGCCGCCCGACAGCAGCGAGAGCCGCTTGACCTTCTTGCCCGGCGGCCGCGCCTCGATCTCGATGCCGGTGGCCAGCATGTCGTCGGGCTCGGTCAGCAGCAGCCGCCCCGAACCCCCGGGGAACAGCCTGGCGAACAGCCCCTCGAACTCGCGCGCGGTGTCGGCGTAGGCGGAGGCGAACACCTCCTGCACCCGGTCGTCGACCTCCTTGACGACGGTCAGCAGGTCACGGCGGGTCTTCCTGAGGTCCTCGAGCTGGGTGGCGAGGAACTGGTGCCGTTCCTGCAGCGCCGCGTACTCCTCCAGGGCCAGCGGGTTCACCTTGCCGAGCCTGGCGAGCTGGCGCTCGGCCGCCTCGGCGCGCGCCTCCTGCTCCTCCCGGACGTACGGCACGCCCACGACCTCGGTCTGGCCGCCGTCGGCTGCGGCCGCCGGCCCCTCGGACGCCGCATCCTCCTCCGTGGCCCGCACCGCCTCACTCACCGCGCGCAGCGCGTCCTCCAGCGTCTCGGGCACGTACCGGTGCGCCGCCTTCGGCGCGGACGCGACGGCATCCACGGCTACCGGAACCGGCACGCCGGGGCCGTACTCGGCGATCAGCACGTCCGGCTGGACGCCGTACTCGTCGGCCGCGCGCTGCTGGAGCTGCTCCAGGCGCAGCCGGTGCTCGGCGCGCGCGATCTCCGTGCCGTGCGCGGTGTTCACCACCTTGTCCAGCTCGGCGGACAGGGCGGTCACCCGGGAGCGGACCGCCTTGAGCGACTCCGCCTCGCCCGCGCTCGCCGCCTCCGCTTCCTTGCGGCGCGTGTCGGCGAGCGCCAGCGACGACTCGGCCGCGGCCACCGCGACTCCCGAGCCCGCGGCGACGGCACGGGCGACGGCGGCCTGCGCGGCGCGCTGGCGGCGCCTGGCCGCGGCCCGCTCGCGCGCGGCGCGCTCGGCGGCGGCGGCCGCGGCCAGCGAGTCGGCGCGCCCGCCGATGGCGCGCAGCCGCTCCTCGACGGTGCGCACCTCCAGCCGGGCTTCCATCTCGGTGTCGCGGGCGGCGGCGGCGCGCCGTGCCATCTCCTCGCGCTCTTCGTCGGCGAGCTGGTCTTCGAACTCCGGGTCGCGGGCGCGCAACTCCTCAGCCTCGGCCACGGCGAGCTCGCTCTTCAGCTGGGCGAGCTTGGCCAGGTCCTTCTCGGCGGACCGCCGCGCGGCGCCCACCGCGGCGTCCAGCCGCTTGGCCTCATCGGCCGCCGCCCGCGCGGCCCCGGCGAGCCTGCCAAGCCGCCCGGAGATCTCCGCCGCCGCGGCGTCGGCGGCCTGCATCCGGCCGCGCGTCTCCTCGAGCACCTGCCGGGCGGCCTCCTGCGCGTCCTGCGCCTCGGTCAGGGCCTCCGCCGTCGCCTCGCAGGCCGTGTCCGCCGCGGCCAGCCTGGCCGCGGCATCGTCGGCCGCGGCCCGCACGTCGAGCAGCGACTGCGGCTTGGCCGACCCGCCATGCGCCCAGTGCCCGCCCAGCACATCGCCGGCCGCCGTCACGGCACGAAAATCCGGATTATCCCGAACGAAAGCGGCTGCCTCCGCGAGCTCACCCACCACCGCGACGTTGGCGAGCAGCGCCCGGACCGCTCCGGTGAGCTCAGGCGGGGCCGTCACGAGGTCGAGCGCCCACCGTGCGCCAGCCGGAAGTGAGGGGTGTGGCCCACTGGCCTCATATGGGCGGGATCCGGGGGCGGTTGCGGCGGTTGCGGCGCGTGCGGAATCCGCGGGGGCGGCGATGACGAGGCCTACCGTGCCGGCGTCGGCCGCGTGGATCGCGGTGAGGACCTCCACCGCGGCGTCGAGGCTGTCGACGGTGAGGGCCTCGGCGGCCGCGCCGAGGGCGGCGGCGATGGCCGCCTGGCAGCCGTCGGCGACGACCAGGCGCGCCGCGAACGAGCCCAGCACGCCGACGAAGCGCTCGGGGTCGGCGAGCACCGCGGCGGTCGCGTCGACCCCCTGGCGCAGCGTCTCCCGCAGGGCCTCGGCACGCGCCCGCAGCGCGGCTGCCTCGCTGTTGGCGGCGCGTTCGGCCTTGCGAGCCGCGGCCGTCCGTTCCGCGCACTGGTTGTGAACTTCAGTCGCCCGGTCCAGCTCAGCGGCTAGCCCGCTGCGGTCGGAGTCCCCGCCGTCGGCCACATCCTGCACCTCGCTGTACTCGAGGCGGGCGCGCTCGGCCCGGGCCCGGGCCTGCTCGGCGGCGGCGGTGAGCCGGTCGATCTCCTCCTGGGTGGCGGCGCCGCGGCTGTCGGCGGCGTCGACCATGCCGCGCAGCCGGGCGAGGCGCTCCGCGCGGCCGGCCGCGGCGCGGGCGGCATCGGCCAGCTTGCGCTCGGTGGCGGCGAGCGCCGCCTCGGCGGCGGAGCGCTCGGCGACGGCTCCGGCGAGGGACTCGCGCCCTTCGGCGAGCCGCTCGGTCAGCCCGTCCTCTTCCACGCGCAGCTCGGCCGCCTGGCGCTCGAGCTCGTCGGGGTCGCGGCCGGGGCGCTCGGGTTCGGTGTCGGCCGACAGCAGGCGGGCCCGCTCGGCGGCCAGGCTCGCGACGCCGCGCATCCGCTCGGTCAGCGAGGACAGCGCGAACCAGGTCTGCTGTGCCTGGGCCAGCTCCGCGCCGCGCGCCTGCGCCGCGCGGTCAAGCTCTTCCTCCTGCTGGCGCGCCGCCGCCAGGTCTGTCTCCAAGGCGTCGCGGCGGGCACGGATGGCGGCCTCGTCGGCCGCCTCGCGTTGCAGCTGGTCATGCAGCGTCACGTAGTCGTCGGCGAGCAGCCGCAGCCGCGCGTCGCGCAGCCCGGCCTGGATGGTGGCCGCCTTGCGGGCCACCTCGGCCTGCCTGCCGAGCGGCTTCAGGCGCCTGTTCAGCTCCGCGGTCAGGTCCACCAGCCGGGTGAGGTTGGCCTGCATCGCCTCGAGCTTGCGCAGCGCCTTCTCCTTGCGCTTGCGGTGCTTGAGGACGCCGGCCGCCTCCTCGATCAGGGCGCGCCGGGCCTCGGGACCCGCGTGCAGGATCGCATCGAGCTGCCCCTGCCCGACGATGACGTGCATCTCCCGGCCGAGGCCGCTGTCAGAGAGCAGGTCCTGGACGTCGAGCAGCCGGCAGGAATCGCCGTTGATCGAGTACTCGCTCTGCCCCGAGCGGAACATCAGGCGGCTGATCGTCACCTCGGCGTAGTCGATCGGCAGTGACCCGTCGCTGTTGTCGATGGTCAGCGTCACCTCGGCGCGGCCGAGCGGCGCGCGGGACGTCGTGCCCGCGAAGACGACGTCCTCCATCTTGCCGCCGCGCAGGCTTTTGGCGCCCTGCTCGCCCATTACCCAGGAGAGGGCGTTGACGATGTTGGATTTGCCCGATCCGTTCGGCCCTACTACGCAGGTGATGCCTGGTTCCAGGCGCAGCGGCGTGGCGGAGGCGAACGACTTGAAACCGCGCAGGGTGAGGGACTTCAGGTACACGTGCCCTCTCCTCCCCTGGCCCGGCTCTCGCTAACAGAGCGCCTGATGAACGGCCGCCACCCGAACACTACCGTCCAACAGGGGCCATCCGCCGGAAACGACGCGACGGCGAGAAATCCACTTGAACAGCAAGCGACGTCCCGGGAACGTCCTCCTGGGCGCGCCTTCCCGCCGGTTGTGCGTGGTGTGACCTCAGTGGCCCAGGGGGCTGCCCGGAAAACTGCTTCATGATCCCGAAGCTTTTTCGTACGTATACGGTGAATTATTTACGTCAGGAAAAATGTTTTCGTGATCAGGAGACAATCCACTTAGCCGCAGGTCCCTCGGTGGGCGTTGCGCAGGCGCGAAATCCGGCAAGTATGCCAGTGCTCACGTCGGGAACCGGCGTTATGCGAGGTGCTAGTGTCGGTAAGCGGCTCACTTCCGGTCAGCTAGGCTGATCATGGCTGCCAGGGCGTTCCCAAGGCCGCGTCTGCCGCCGCTATAACCGTCCGTGACTGCCGATTGCGAAACTAGCACAATGCTCTCGAAAACATTTTTTTCAACGTCAATAATTCATTCTATAACACCGAAAACTCTTCGCGATCATGGTCGGCTGCGCCGGAAGCCCGGAGCAGAGCGCGCGAAACGGTCACACTCCGTAGTGCACCGGCCCGATATGTCCTTAATATACCGGTTCGCGTCGTGACCAGCATGAGGTCAAGACGCTGAACATATGGCGCTCACGCTACAGAAGTGTGTTTATCGCCACATAGGGCGAAAATGGACATAATGCCCATAGAACAACGAATAGGGACGCCTGGACGGGCGTCCCTGGTTCGTTCTTCGTTTGTTTTTTGCCGTGTCGCGCTTGCGCTATGTGCGAGCGGAGCCGCGCTACCTGAGATCGTCAGGTATACGCCGGTTCGCGGTCCAGAACGAGCACGTCATCCTCGTGGCCGCCAGCGGCAAGCGAGTCGTTCTCTTCCTGGAGCCGCACGAGCTCGGCTTCCAGGTCGCGGACACGCTGCTGGAGACGGCGCATTTCGGAGATCATGCGCGGATCGGGACCGCCGACGTGGCCGAACAGAGCCTTCGCCATGGTTAAAGGTCCTCCACACTGAGTGACCAGGGTGGGCACAGATATAATCCGCACGCCCCGGGCGTGCAAATACCAGTTACAGGGTCTCACCCTGGCCTTTTATGGTCAAGTTAAGAGCCGCACGCAACCCGGTATGTGGCTTATCTTACCAAAGATCCTTTGACTAAACAAACCGGTGCGGCCGACGAACCCCACATCTGGGGCCGGCGGCCCGGCGATGCTACCAGTGGGCGCGGCGCGGGCGCGGCTGGCAGTGCGGGCAGCTGTAGGCGGAGCGGTTCATGAACGCGTCGCGGCGGATCGGCGTGCCGCACCGGCTGCACGGCTCGCCCTCGCGGCCGTAAGCCTGCAGCGACCGGTCGAAGTAGCCGCTCTCCCCGTTCACATTGACGTACATCGCGTCGAAGGACGTGCCGCCGACCTCGAGCGCCTCGCCCAGCACGTCGCGGACCGCGGCCAGCAGCCGGGAGACCTCGCCGCGCCTGAGCGTCTCGGTCGGGCGCGCCCAGTGCAGCCGGGCGCGCCACAGCGCCTCGTCGGCGTAGATGTTGCCGACGCCGCTGACCAGCGACTGATCGAGCAGCGCGCGCTTGACCCCGGTATGCCGGCCGACCAGCCGGGCGCCGAAGACCTCCGGGTCGAAGGCGGCTTCAAGCGGATCAGGCGCGATATGCGCGATCGGCGCGGGCACTGCTCTCTCGGGGGGCAAAGCCCCCCCAGACCCCCCACACGGGGGGCTACCCGCCCCCCGTGGCCCCCTGGCCCCCCTGACGGGGGGATGCCGCTCCAACGGGACCACCATCAGGTGGCCGAACGTGCGCTGGTCGGTGAAGCGCAGGTCCGGGCCGCCGTCGGTGAACGTGAAGCGGGCGCGGACATGAGGCGACAGCGGGCGGTCCGGTTCCCCGATCAGCATCTGGCCGCTCATCCCCAGGTGCGCGAGCAGCGCTTCGTCGTCATCGAGGGCGAGCCAGAGGTATTTGCCCCTGCGGTCGGCCCGCTTGAACTCGCGCCCGGCCATCGCGGCCGCGAAACCGGCCGGTCCCCCGGGGTCGCGGCGCACCGCGCGCGGGTGGAGTACCTGGGCGGTGTCGACCGTGCGGCCGACGACGAAACGTTCCAGGCCCGCGCGGACGGTCTCGACCTCGGGCAGTTCAGGCATCGGGAAGCAGCGGCTGCGCGTCCGCAGACGCCACCGGCCGTTCGGAATCGTCCTGGCTTTTCTCGGCCTCGGCGGTGATCGCCTGCCATGCCGCCTCGGCCGCCAGCTGCTCGGCGGCCTTCTTCGAGCGGCCTTCCCCCGAGCCGAGCTCCCTGCTGCCCACGCGGACGACGGCGCGGAAGAGCTTCTGGTGGTCCGGTCCGCTGTCCTTGACCACGTACTCGGGCACGCCGAGCCCGTGCACGGCGGTCAGCTCCTGCAGCGAGGTCTTCCAGTCCAGCCCGGCCCCGAGCAGGGCGGAACGCTCTATCACGGGGTCGAAGAGCCGGTGCACGAGCGTGCTCGCCGCCCCCAGCCCACAGTCGATATACGTGGCGCCGATGACGGCTTCCAGCGTGTCCGCGAGGATCGACGGCTTGTCCCGGCCGCCGGTCCCCTCTTCGCCGCGGCCGAGCCGGACGTAGGCGCCGAGCTGCAGCTCACGGGCGACCTCGGCGAGCGCGCCCATCTGGACCACCGCGGCACGGAGCTTCGCCAGATGGCCCTCGGGCAGGGTCGGGTGCCCCTTGAACAGGGTGTCGGTCACCACGAGCCCCAGCACGGAATCGCCGAGGAACTCAAGCCGCTCATTGGTCGGCAGACCGCCGTTCTCGTAGGCATACGAGCGGTGGGTCAGCGCACGCTCCAAGGTCGCGGCGCTGATCGCTACGCCTAGCGCGTCCAAAAGCTCGGCCGGGTCTCTGGCTTCAGTGACGTCCCCGTCGTTACGTCGACCGCTCACCGGCGCTCCCTACATAAACACTCAGGCCGGCGTGATGACCTGCCGACGCCGGTAGGTGCCACAAGTCGGGCACGCAGCGTGCGGCAGCTTCGGGCTGTGGCACTGCGGGCAGTCCACCAGCGTCGGAGCGGACGTCTTCCACTGCGCGCGCCGGGAACGCGTGTTGCTGCGCGACATCTTCCGCTTGGGAACAGCCACTTCAGCTCTCCTGTCGGTCTTCTACTCGGTCAGAAACATCAAGCTGGCGAAGCGGACCCCAGCGGGGATCCAGGTCCTCACCGTGCCCGTGGCGCGGGCCCGCGTCGGCGAGCTTTACCCCGCATTCGGCGCAGAGCCCGGGGCAGTCTTCCCGGCACAGCGGCGAAAGCGGCAACGCGAGTACCACCGCGTCACGGAACGCCGGCTCCAGGTCAAGCAGGTCGCCGTCGAGGAAGCGGTCCTCGTCGGCTTCGTCTTCACCGGGGTCCGGCAGGTAGCGGTACAGCTCCTGGAAGCTGACCTCCGCCGTGGAGGTCACCGGATCCAGACACCGCGCGCACTCGCCTGTCAGCGGGGCGACCGCCGAGCCGGTGACGAGCACCCCCTCGGAGACCGCCTCGAACCGCAGGTCAAGGTCGACATCCGCACCGGCAGGCACCAAGACTAGCCCCGAGCCGAGATCGTCAGGCACGCGCGCCGTCCGCTTCTCGTCCCGGAACTCCCCAGGTCGCCGGCCGAGCGACCGCATGTCGAACACGAAGTCACCGCTGCCACGGCCATGGCTGTGGGCACTCTCGCCCGAGCCCTGGCCGTGCGCACCGGGCACTCCGCGCGCGACAGGTTTTCCGTTTACGTTGGACATCACAGTTTACCGTGTAGGCAATTACTGAACCGACGGGTTAGCCTACCGGCGGCGTGGATTATTCCCAACTCGAGGCTTTCTCAAGCCCGGCCGCCGTTCCGTGGCCGCCGCCGCGCCCCGGCTACTCCCCGGCTACTCCCCCGGCGAGACGGGGGCGGAGCTGGTTCAGGATCGCTTCGGGGACCAGGCCGCTGACGTCGCCGCCGTATCTGGCGACGTCCTTCACCAGGCTGGAGCTCAGGAAGGAGTACAGCGGGTTGGTCGTCATGAACAGCGTCTCGACCTTGGCCAGGCGGTAGTTCATCTGCGCCATCTGCATTTCGTACTCGAAGTCGCTGACCGCGCGCAGCCCCTTGACCACCGCGGTGATGCCGTTCGCCGCGCAGAAGTCGACGAGCAGACCGTGGAAGCGCTCGACCCGCACGTTGCCGTAGCCTTTGGTGACCTCACGCAGCATCGCCACGCGCTCGTCGACGGTGAAAAGGGTCTTCTTGGTGATGTTGATGAGCACCGCGACGATGACCTCGTCGTACAGGCCCGCGGCCCTGCTGATGATGTCGAGGTGGCCGTTCGTCACCGGGTCGAACGAACCAGGGCATACCACTCGCTGCACTCGGTATCACTCCTCATGCCCCGGCAGCAGCGCGGTCGCCGGGGTCTGTCCCGCGGCCACGTCGCTGCCGTACCAGCCGTACCAGAAGGTCGCCTCACCGTACCTGCGGGACTTTCCGGGCAGGTAGCCGGGGGGCCACTCGAGCGGGCCGGACCGAGTCGCCCGTTCCACCACGACCAGCGCGTCCTCGGCCAGCCAGCCGTCCGCCAGCAGCGTCAGCACCCGGGCCACCGCGGCCGCGGTCGTCGCGTACGGGGGGTCGGCGAACACCAGGTCGTAGCGGTCCCCCTGCCTGGCCGGGGGCCGGCCAAGGAGGCGCTCGGCGCGGTCGGTGACCACGGCCGCCCCGGCGATGCCGACCGCGCCGACGTTCGCCTTGATCACCGCCGCCGCGCGGGTGTCGGACTCCACGAGCAGCACGTGCGCGGCGCCCCGGGACAGGGCCTCGAGGCCAACCGCGCCCGAGCCGGCGTACAGATCCAGCACGCGCCTGCCGTCGAGCGAGCCGAGTTCGGAGAGCACCGAGGCGAACAAGCCTTCCCTGGCCCGGTCGCTGGTCGGCCTGGTCGACGTCCCGGGCGGGACGGCGAGCCGGCGGCCGCCGGCCGCGCCGGCGATGACGCGTGTCACTTCTTGAGTGTCTCTCCTTCGCGCGGTGCGCACCAAGGTCGCCCCCTCAGTGTGCCAGCCCGGCGCACGGCACCGCCGCCTGAGGGCGACAGTTGACGCGCTCAAATCAACACTTGTAGAGTTCATTGACTGTTGACTTCAACAGCTGTTGAATTAGGGAGAGCCGTCGTGTGGGCGATGGTCGCCAAGGAGTTCCGCGAGCTTAGGCGGGACCGGCGGACGGTAGCGATGATGATCGTGCTGCCCGTCCTGCTGCTCGTCGTCTTCGGCTACGCCGCCAACTTCACGGTGCGCGACATCCCGGCCTTCGTCGCCGGGCCGGACGCCAGTCGGGCAGCCGCGCTGCTGCGCCCGCCGGTCTTCCGGGTTACCGAGATCGATCCGGCGGCCGGCGCGACCGCCGCCCAGGAGCGGCTGCGGGACGGCGAGGACGTCATCGCGGTGGTGACCGGCGGCGCCAAGCCGGTCGTGCTGATGGACGGGACGCAGCTGTTCTCGGTGCAGACAGCGGAACGGGCGCTGGCGGAGCTCGCGCAAGGAGCGGGCGTGCCGCCGCCCCAGGTACGGATCCTCTACAACCCGGACCTGTCCACCTCATGGGTCATGGTTCCCGGGCTCGCGGGCCTGATCCTGGTCTTCATCGGCACCCTCATCACCAGCCTCGGTGTCGTCAGGGAACGGCAGTCGGGCACGCTGGAGCAGCTCGCGGTGATGCCGTTCCGCGCGTGGGACGTCATAGCGGGCAAGATCGCGCCCTACCTGATCCTGGCCGCCGTCGACCTGGTGCTCATCGTCAGCATCGGCATGGGCGTGTTCCACGTGCCGTTCGTCGGCAATGTCGCGGTCTTCGCACTAGGTGCCGCGCTGTTCCTGCTGGTAACCCTCGGCATGGGGGTCCTGGTCTCGACCGTCTCGCAGAATCAGGGGCAGGCCATCCAGCTGGCGTTCATGGTGGTGCTCCCGCAGGTCCTGCTCTCCGGATTGATCTTCCCGGTCACCGCGATGGCGGCGGGGGTCCGGTGGATCTCTTACCTGCTTCCGCTGACCTACTTCATCGAGATTAGCCGGGGCGTAATGCTGAAAGCCACGCCGATCAGCGCCCTGTGGGAACCGCTCGGCCTGCTGGCCTTGCTCGCCGTCATCGTCCTCGGCCTGGCGATCGCCAGGTTCCGCCGCGACCTCGCTCCCGCCAGCCGGAAAGAGCGGGCCGGGCAGCGCACGGGGGAGCCGGCCGCGGCATGAGATGGGGACTGCGGGACGTCCGCCTCACCCGAGGCCGTGACGTGGCGCTCGCCGGTGTCACCGTCCCGGTCGATCCGGGCCGCCTCACGGTCGTGGTCGGCGGCGACGGCGCTGGCAAGACAAGCTGCCTCGAGGTGCTCGCCGGGCTTGCCGAGCCTGATTCCGGGACGGCATACCGTCCCGCGAAAGAGCGAATCGGGTACGTTCCGGCCACCGCGGGGCTGTACACCGACCTCACCGTTCAGGAGAACCTGGACTTCACCGCGCGGGCATACCGGCTCCGCGCCGCAGCACGTGACCGGAAGGCGGACGAACTCCTCCAGCTGACCGGGCTCGCTGGCGCCCGGCACCGCCTCGGCGGCCAGCTATCCGGAGGCATGCAGCGTAAGCTGGCCGTCGCGATGGCCCTGTCGCACGCCCCCGAGCTGCTGATCCTCGACGAACCCACCACCGGTGTCGACCCGGTGAGCCGCGTGGAGCTATGGCGGCTCATCTCCAGGGCCGCCGCGGACGGCACGGCCGTCGCGGTCGCCACCACGTACGTAAACGAGGCGTCGCGGGGGGCGTGCGTCGTCCTCCTCGAGGCGGGCGCGGTGGTCGCCAGCGGATCGCCTGAAGAGATCCTGACCAGCGTCCCCGGCGCGCTTGGCACGACGCGGGCGGCCGCTCGGCCGACCGCCCTGTCGTGGCGGCGGGGAGCGAGCTGGCGGGTATGGGGGCCGACGGGCGTGCTCCCGGACGGCGTGTGCCCGGTACAGCCCGACTTCCAGGACGCGGTCGTCGCCGCCACGCTCGCCAGCGAACAGGTCGGAAACGGGAGGCACGCCTGATGGACGTCTTCGCCGAAGCGCGCCAGGTCTCGCGGCGCTTCGGCGCGTTTACCGCCGTGTCCGGCGCGGACCTCCTGATCGGGCGCGGTGAGGTCGTCGGCCTGCTCGGTGCGAACGGAGCCGGGAAGACGACCCTGATCCGCCTGCTGCTCGGCCTGCTGCGCCCCAGTGACGGCACCGTCCGCTTGTTCGGCTCGGCACCCTCGATCGCGACACGGCGGCGCGTCGGTTACGTCCCGCAGACCCTCGGCCTGTACGCCGGCCTGACGGTCGCCGAGAACTGGGCCTTCACGGCCGCGGCGTTCCGCAGCCCGGCCGCCGCGGTTCCCCAGGACATCCGCGGATACAGCAACGAGACGGTCGGCAGCCTTCCGCTTGGCGCCCAGCGCCAGGTCGCGTTCGCGGTCGCCCTTTCCCACCGGCCGGAACTGCTGATACTCGACGAACCCACCTCGGGGGTCGGCCCGCTCGGCAGCGCCCGGCTGTGGGAGGGGATCCGGCATGCGGCCGACGGGGGCGCCGGGGCGCTAGTGACGACCCACAACATGGAAGAAGCGGAGCAGTGTGATCGCCTCGTGGTGATGGCGGACGGTAAGGTCGTAGCCGCCGGGACCGCCGATGAGATCACCGCGGGCGCGGCTGTGACCGAGGTGCGCTGCGCCGACCTCAACCGCGCGTTCACCCTGCTCGACGACGGCGACTTTTCCGTCCAGGCCAGCGGCACGACGCTGCGTGCCGTCGGGTCGGCGACCGCCATCGCCGACCTGCTCTCCCACGGCGGCGTCGACGCGGCCGTGCGCACCGTCCCCGCGAACCTTGAGGAGGCGTTCGTGGCGATCGTCGCGAAGCCCGCCGCAAGGCGAGCGGGGGACGGGGCATGAGCCGGACCGGCCGGCGCCCCGGGACCCCGGAAACCCGCGACACGATACTGGCCGTCGCCCGCCGCAGGTTCGCCTCCCGCGGCTACGACGCGACGTCGCTGCGCAGCATCGCCGCCGAGGCCAACGTGGACCCGGCGCTGGTCATTCACTACTTCGGCAGCAAGGAAGCGCTGTTCGCCGCGGCTACCGGCCTGCCGGCGGCCGTTCCCGGGCTGTTCCGGAACCTCGCCACGCTGCCGCGCCAGGATTTCGTCCATGCCCTCATCCGCGGCTACCTGGAACTGGTCGACAGCGACTCAAGCCGTAACGCCATCATCGCTCTCGTCCGCTCGGCGGTCTCCAACGACAAGGCCGCCGCCATGCTGCGCGAGTTCCTGACCGCGGAGCTGCTCCCGGTAATCGCGGGGCTCACCGGCGCGCCGGACGCACGGCTGCGGGCGTCCCTGATCATCGCGCACCTGATCGGGATCGCCGTGCTGCGCCACGTCCTTCGCGTCGAGCCGCTCGCCAAGGCCACCCCCGACGAAATCGTCGCGCTGGCGGCCCCCGCCATCGAGCAGTACCTGCGGTAATCTATGATGCCGACAGTAATTCCCTGGTTCGTGAGACCGAGGTGCCCGATGGTTCGGGCGGGTCCGGCTCGCGCCGATGGGGAGATCTTCCCGCGCTTGCGCGCCCGTTTCCCGGCCGGCGGCCGCCCGCGGCGGGGATGGGCCGAGGGCCGGGATTATCGTGAAAGATCCTGCGGGTCCTGGGGGCTCTGGCTCATATAACTGGGAGGTAACGGTCTGATCGTGCGCTAGCGGCCGTCCGGTGTCCTGCTCCTCGTCGGTTTTCGATAACGTGAAGGATGTTACGGCCTATAGGTCGAAGGATCTTTCTCGTTAGTTCGAGCTTGGCGCGTTCATAAGGAAAATACGGTGGGAGGGCGGCGTCAGGGCTCCGTTATCATCCAGAAATGTGCGACAGAGTAATCCGTGCTGGCTGCCCGCGCCGTACGGCGTGAAAATGGCAGGGGTACCGCTCGTGACGCCTATTTTTGCTTGGCCCGGCTGAGTCCGTGACAGAGTCTGGCGCCGGGACCGGGATCTTCAAGGGCCGTTCAGTGTTGCTTCGAGCACGCGGGTCAGCCTTGTCCGCTAGCCCTCCGGCCCCCGGGCGGTACCCGCCCTGAGGGGCATCCGCCTGAAGCGGGAGGGAGGGACGCAGTGGAAGAGGTAACTGACGAGCCGCTGTATCGGGACAGGGTATGTGGCATCGACATCGGCAAGGCCGGGATAGCGGCCACGATCCGGGTGGCGTCGGATAGGAACCCGTTGCGCCGGATGCAGGAGACCCGCGCGTTCGGCACCACGAAGCGGCAGGTGCTGGCGCTGGCGGACTGGCTGCGGTCCTGGCAGGTGCCCGCAGTGGTGATGGAGGCCACCGGGGACTACTGGAAGCCGGTGCTCTGCCGGCTGGAGGCCGAGGGCTTCGAGTGCGTGCTGGCCGACGCCCGCCAGGTCAAGAACCTGCCCGGCCGGCCCAAGCGGGACACCTCCGACTCCCAGTGGCTGGCGCAGAACTTCGAGCGCGGCGCGGTCCGGTCCTGCTTCGTGGCCACCCCGGAGTTCCGGGTGATCCGGCTGCACACCCGCTACCGCCGTGACCTGACCGAGGAGCGGACCCGGGAGAAGCAGCGCGTGGAGAAGCTCCTGGAATCGGCGGGGATCAAGCTGTCCGGCGTGCTGGCGGACCTGCACGGCGTGTCCGGGCGCGACATCATGGACCACCTCATCGCCGGCGAGCGCGGCCCCCGGGCACTGGCGCAGCTGGCCCGCCGCCGCGCCCGCGCGAAGATCCCCCGGCTGGAGGAGGCCCTGGAAGGAACCGAGTTCTTCACCGCGCAGCACGCCGCCCTGCTGAAGGCCATGCTGCGCCGCATCGACGCCCAGGACTCCGACATCGCCAGGCTCAGCGCCGTCATCGAGGAACTGCTCGCCCCGTGGGAAGAGCAGCTGCAGCAGGCCGAGTCGATGCCCGGCTGGCAGCGCCGCGCCGCACAGGACGTCCTCGCGGAGACCGGGCCCGACATGACCAGGTTCGCCACCCCGGGCCACCTGGTCTCCTGGGCCGGGCGTGCCCCGCTGGACCACCAGTCCGGCCAGCGCAAGGGCCGGGGCAAGCGCAAGAAAGGCAACCGCTACATCGGCGCGGTCACCGGCGAGACCTCCGTGTCGGCCGGCCGCACCCAGACCCGGGAAGGAGCACGCTACCGGCGGCTGACCCGCCGGATCGGCAAGGACAAGGCCCAGGTCGCCGTCAGCAACACCCAGCTGAGGGTCTACCACAAGCTCCTGTCCAGCCCCGGCGCCCGCTACCAGGACCTCGGTGCCGGCTACTACGAGAAGCAAGCCCAGGCCAGGCGCAAGACCCGGTACCACCTGGCCGAGCTCGACGCCCTCGGCTACGACGTCATCATCACCCCCAGGCCCGGCCCGGACACCGGCGACGCCCCAGGAGGCGGGCAGACCGCGGCTGCCTGACCAGCCCACCCGCCCGAAGCAGCCGACGGCGGATCGACCGTCGCCGTCGGCTGCTGCCGCCTGCCTGGCTAAGCACCTATTTTCGGGTCAGCCGTCCTGGGCCGGGAAAGCTTTCACGTTATCGCGGGCGCGGCTGCCGCGTTAGGGAGCGCATCCACATTTAGCCACCAGCATCACCCATGCGGACAAAGCGGGAGGCCTGCGGGGTCAAGCCCTGTCGGGGGACCTGGGGTCAGGCCTTGTCGAGGAACTCGGCGCGCTGCGGGCCGAGCAGATCGTCGATCGCCTCCCGCAGGGCCGCGTGCTCGGTCAGCTGCGGGTCGGCCTCGACGAGTGCCGAGGCCTCTTGCCTGGCGAACGCGATCAGGTCCTCGTCGGCCAGCAGCCGCAGCATCTTGAGGCTGCTCTGCCGCCCGGCCTGGGCGGCGCCGAGCACGTCGCCCTCCCTGCGCTGCATCAAGTCGAGCCGGGACAGCCGGAACCCGTCCGACGTGGCGGCGACGGCGTCGAGCCGCTCGCGGGACGGGCTGCCCTCCGGCGCCTCGGTGACCAGCAGGCAGAGGCCGGCGGCCTGGCCGCGGCCCACGCGGCCGCGGAGCTGGTGCAGCTGGGAGACGCCGAATCGCTCGGCGTCCATGATCACCATGACGGTCGCGTTGGGCACGTCCACGCCGACCTCGATCACGGTGGTCGCGACGAGCACGTCGATCTCCCCGGCCGCGAACGCCGTCATCACCCGGTCTTTCTCGTCAGGGTTCAGCCGGCCGTGCAGGATGCCGGCCCGCAGCCCGGACAGCGGGCCGCCGGCCAGCATGGGCGCCACGTCGAGCACCGCCAGCGGCGGCCGGCGGTCGGCGCCGGCGGCTTCGCTGAACAAGTCAAGATCCAGGTCCAGGTCCGCGTCGCCGTCGTCACCGGCCGCCGCGCTGGCCGCCTCGCCCGGCGCCTCGTCGCCGATGCGCGGGCACACTATGTACGCCTGCCGGCCGGCCGCCACCTCCTCCCGGACCCGCTCCCAGGCGCGTTCCAGGTAGCGGGGCCGCTCGAGCGCCGGCACCACGTGGCTGGTGATAGTCGAGCGGCCGGCGGGCAGCTCGGACAGCGTCGACACCTCCAGGTCACCGAACACGGTCATCGCCACCGTCCGCGGTATCGGCGTCGCGGTCATCACCAGCACGTGCGGACGGGATCCCGTCGCCTTGTCGCGGAGCGCGTCCCGCTGCTCCACGCCGAACCTGTGCTGCTCGTCGATGACCACCAGGCCGAGATCGGCGAACTGCACGCGCTCCTCGAGCAGCGCGTGCGTGCCGATCAGGATCCCGGCGTCGCCGGTGAACACATCCGAGAGGGCACTGCGCCGGGCCGCCTTGCCCGTCGAGCCGGTGAGCAGCGCCACCCGGGTGGCGCGCTCCCCGCCGCCCAGCTGCCCGGCGGCGGCGAGCGGCCCGAGCAGCTGGGTGATCGACCGGTAGTGCTGCTGCGCCAGGACCTCGGTGGGCGCGAGCAGCGCCGCCTGGCCGCCGGCGTCCACCACCTGAAGCATGGCGCGCACCGCGACGACCGTCTTCCCGGATCCGACCTCCCCCTGCAGCAGCCGGTTCATCGGGTAGGCGCACGACAGGTCGCGGGCGATCACCTCGCCGACGAACCGCTGCCCCTCGGTCAGCGTGAACGGCAGGCGCTTGTCGAACTCCGCGGCGATCCCGTCCGGCTCCGGCGGGCGCGGCACGGCCGGCATCGCCGCGGCCGCGAGCCGGCGCTGCGCGAGCGCGGCCTGCATGACGAACGCCTCGTCCCACTTCAGCCGCGTCCGCGCCGGTTCCAGGTCGGTGCGGTCCTGCGGCCGGTGGATGGCGCGGATCGCGGCCTCCCGCGGCCACAGGCCGTGCCGCTCCCTGACCTCCGCCGGCAGCGGGTCCTCCCCCGCGTCAAGCGTGTCGATCGCCACCTCGACCGCCTTGGAGATCTGCCAGGAGCTCACCTTGGCGCTCGCCGGGTAGACCGGGATCAGCTCGGTCGCGTACTCGGCGGCCAGTTCCCCCGTGATCCGGTCGTCCGCCGCGTCGTCGGGCAGCAGCTCGTACTCCGGGTGCACGAGCTGGCGCTGGCCGCGGAAGGTGGACACCGTCCCGGCGAACAGCCCGAGCTTGCCGGGCTGCAGCACCCTGACGTGGTACGCCGCCTTGGCGAAGAAGGTCAGCGTCAGCCTGGCGCTGCCGTCGGTGACAGTCACCTCGGCGCGCTCGCGGAGTTTCCCCTTTCCCGGCGGGGATTGCCAGTGCTGCGGCCGCAGCTGCACCAGCCGCGCGTTCTCCACCCGGGCGAGCACGGTGATGTGGTCACCGTCACGGAGCGAGGCCAGGTGAGTCAGCTCGCCCCGGGTGTAGTAGCGGCGCGGGTAATGTCTGAGCAGGTCCCCGGCCGTGCGCAGGCCGAAGACGTTCTCGAACGCGTCGCTGGTCTTCTTGCCCACCACCCGGGCCAGCGGATCGCGGAGCGTGGTCACAGTTCGCAGCATAAGAGCTACGGCTGACATTCTGGCACCGAACGAATCCCGCGGCCCGTACGGTTCGCGCGGCGGCGGCGGCTTCGGGTATGCTCTGCAGGCTGCCTTGTCCCGGCTGGCGTGACACGCCCCGGGCGCGGCACCGACAGACTCTACCAATCCGATCAATGGAGCGAACCGTGGCTTCCGTTTGCGACATATGCGGCAAGGGGCCGGGCTTCGGCAATAACGTCTCGCACTCGCACCGCCGCACCCGCCGCCGCTGGAACCCCAACATCCAGACCGTGCACGCTGTCGTGGCAGGGACGCCCAAGCGCCTGAACGTCTGCACCTCCTGCATCAAGGCCGGCAAGGTCAGCCGCCACTAACGGAAGTGCTCCCAGCCGGCGCGGCCGCTGTAGGGAGCACCGTCGACGGTGACGCGCGGGGCGCCGGCCGCCGGGTGCACCGTTCCGATCACGCGCCACCGGGCGGGCAGCGTCACCGACGGCGGGAACGTGGCGACCAGGGAGTGGTCCTCGCCGCCGGTCAGCACCCACTCGAGCGGAAGAGACCGCGGGGAGTCAGCCGCTTTCGTTCGGGATATTTCCGGGACGGCGGCGGCTGACGCGAGCGGGTCGCCGAGCGGCAGCGCCGGACCGCTGATGTCGATCCAGACGCCGCTGGCCGTGGCCACGTGGCCGAGGTCGGCGAGCAGGCCGTCGCTGACGTCGATCATGGCCGTGGCGCCGAGGCGCGCCGCCGCCGGGCCGGCGTCGTAGGGCGGCGCGGGCCGCAGGTGCGCCGCCACCAGGTCCGGAAACGCCGTGATCCCCGCGGTCAGCAGCGCGTATCCCGCGGCCGAGTGTCCCAGCGGCCCGGCCACGGCGACGACGTCCCCGGGTGCGGCGCCAGCCCGCCGGACCGGCGAGCGGCCGCCCAGGTCGCCGAGCGCGGTCACCGAAAGCAGCACCGCGTCCGCGCTCGCGGTGTCGCCGCCGACCACGCCCGCCCCCGCCCGCCTGGCCTCGAAGGCCAGCCCGTCCGCCAGGTCCAGCGCCCACTGCGCCGGCAGCGTGCCCGGCGCGGCCAGCGCGACGAGCAGGGCCGTCGGGACCGCGCCCATAGCGGCGATGTCCGCCAGGCTGCGCGCGGCCGCCTTGACGCCGATGTCGTAGGCCGACGACCAGGACCGCAGGAAGTGCCGTCCCTCGAGGAGCATGTCGACGGCCGCGACGACGCTGCCGGACGGCGCGGCGACGACCGCGGCGTCGTCGCCGATGCCCACCGACGTCAGCGGCCCTGCCGGCATCCGGGCGGCCAGCGCCGCGATCACGCCCCACTCGCCAAGGTCCGCGACGGACCCACCGGACCCAGTGATCACTGCCTCCAATGCCGCCCCGCGACGAGTGCCGAGGCTAAAACCACCACACCAGCCGGATACAGGTCTGGACCACTACGGTACCGTGACACTTCAGGGCAGCTGTCCTAAGCTGCCTCCCAGGAGGACGCCATGGTGCAGGCATACATCCTCGTCCAGACAGAGGTCGGCAAAGCCGCCGACGTGGCACGGCAGATCGCGGAGATCGCCGGGGTCACGCAGGCGGAGGATGTGACCGGCCCGTATGACGTCATCGTGCGCGCCCGCGCCGAGAACGTGGACGAGCTAGGCAAGCTAGTCGCGGCGCAGATCCAGGCCGTCGAGGGAATCACCCGGACGCTGACCTGTCCGGTGGTGCACATCTGAGGGGACGGCGTTCACGGCACCGTTCAGGCGTCGGCGAGCAGGTCCGCCGCCAGCGCCGCGGTGCGGAACCCGGCCCCGAGCGTGATCGCCGTGCGCAGGTCCTCCGGCGTGTCCACGTCCCGCCGCAGCCCCGGCACGCCGTCCAGCGACAGCTCGACGGCACCGGACGAGGCGTGCCGCGCCCGCGACGCGCCGCCGAACATCGGCCGGAACGCCTCGCCGGGCCCCGCCGCGTACATCGTCGTGCCCACCCCGGCCGCGTCCGGCATGAACGCGGAGGTGCCGGTGCGGGAGGCGGCGCGGAGCGCGCGGCCGAGTTCGGACGGCTGGAGGGCGGGCAGGTCGGCCGTGAGGGCCGCCACGCCGCTGCCCGGCCACCGGCTCGCCGCCACGGAAGCGCCATAGTGGAGCGCCGCGTTGAGGCCGCCCGCCGCGCCCGCGGGCTCGCCGGCGACGATGTGGGCGCCAAGCGCGGCGAGAAGCGGGCCCGCTACCGCGTCGGAGGTGACCACGAGCACTCGCGCGACCTCCGGGCAGGCGACGACGGCGGAAACAGTGTCCGATGCCAGGGCGAGCGCCAGCTCGCGCCGTCGCGGGCCGGCCAGTACGGCGAGCCTTGACTTGGCGCGGGCTAGTACCTTGACAGGCATCACCACTGTCCACGGGAACAGGGCAGACTCGGTCATGCAGGTGACCACCGGGAGATTTCGGAGCATGACGTGCGGAACCGGACCATGGGAAGGCCTCCCGATGAGCAAGTCCTACTCTTACTCGCCCACGTGGCGGCTGATCTCCGTCATCGTGCTGCGACCACTGCTGACCCTGCTGATCAGGAACAAGTGGGCTGGCCTGAAGAACATTCCCAGGACCGGCGGCGTGATCATCGCGCCGAACCATCTGTCCTACGCGGACTGGGGGACGGACGCGCTGTTCGTCTACAAGTCCGGGCGGTACCCGACGTTCCTGATCAAATCGTCGGCGTTCGAAGTGAAAGGCATCGGCCCGTTCCTGCACAAAGCGGGCCAGCTCCCCGTGTACCGGGGCCGGGCGGACGCCGGGCTGGTGCTCAGGGAGGCGGAGAAGGCGCTGGAGGCCGGCGCCGCCGTGATCATCTACCCCGAGGCGACCGCCACCAGGGACCCGGACCTGTGGCCCATGGTGGCCAAGACCGGAGTCGCCAGGCTGGCGCTGGCCACGGGCGCGCCGGTGATCCCTGTCGCGCACTGGGGCACCCAAGACATCCTCCCTTACGGCAGCAAGAAGGTCCGGCTGTTCCCGCGCAAGACCGTGCGTACGGTAGCCGGCCCGCCGGTCGACCTGTCGCAGTGGGCCGGCCAGAAAACCTCCGCGAAGGCGCTGCGTGCCGCCACCGAGGCGGTCATGGCGGAGGTGACGGCCCTCGTGGCGCAGCTGCGGGGCGCAGAGCCGCCCGCGGTCGCCTACGATCCGTCCCTGGCTTCCCGAACGATAGGTGGCGACTCCGCGCCGGCACCTAGCTCTGCCACCACGGAGCAAACCACCAGCACAATGTCGCCGAAGGCAGCCGGGGGGCCTGGGGGGTCGTCCCCCCAGAGCGATGAGCCCTCGAAGCAAACCACCAGCACAATGTCGCCGAAGGCAGCCGGGGGGCCTGGGGGGTCGTCCCCCCAGAGCGAACCGTGAAGGCGGCGGTGCTCGGCGCGGGGTCGTGGGGCACGACGTTCGCGCAAGTCCTCTGTGACGCCGGCACGCCCGCGGTGGTGTGGGCGCGCAGCGCGGCGATCGCTTCGTCGATCGCGGACGGCCACGAGAACCCCGTCTACCTGCCCGGGATCTCGCTGCCGACCTCGCTGACCTCGACGACCGATCCGGCGGCCGCGCTGGCCGGGGCGGACCTGGTGGTGTTCGCCGTCCCCGCGCAGACGCCGCGTTCGTGCCTGGCGTCGTGGGCCCCGCTGATCCCGCAGGACACGCTGCTCGTCAGCCTGCTGAAAGGCATCGAGCTAGGCACCTGCAAGCGGATGAGCGAGGTCATCGTCGAGGTGCTCGGCGTCCCGCCCGCCCGGGTCGCCGTCGTCTCCGGCCCCAACCTGGCGCGGGAGATCGCCGAGCGCCAGGTCGCCGCGAGCGTGGTAGCGTGCACCGACGAGTCCGGCGCCCGGCTGCTGCAGCGGTCCTGCCACACCGGGTATTTCCGGCCATACTGGAACACCGACGTGACCGGATGCGAGCTCGGCGGCGCGGTGAAGAACATCATCGCGATCGCGGTCGGGATCGCCGTCGCGCTCGGCCTCGGTGACAACACCAAGGCGACGCTCATCACCCGCGGGCTGGCCGAGATAGCCAGGCTCGGCGAGGCGATGGGCGCCGATCCGCGGACGTTCGCGGGACTGGCCGGGATGGGCGACCTGGTGGCCACCTGCAGCTCGCCGCTGTCACGGAACCGGACGTTCGGCCAGCGCCTCGGCGAGGGCATGACCTCGGCACAGGCACAGGCGGTCAGCAGGCAGACCGCCGAGGGCGTCACGTCCTACGCCCCGGTCCTCGAACTGGCGCGCAAGCACGGAGTGGAGATGCCGATCACGGAAGTAGTGGCGGCGGTGATCGCCGGCGAGCTGCCAGTCGGAGACGCCGCGGCGGTGCTAGCGTCACGTTCAGCCAAACCGGAATGGTACGGAGCCTGATCCGTTGATGGAGCCTGATCCGTGGAGATAGCCAGAAGGCAGCTCGGCGAGAACACCAGGGCGGTGCACCTGCCGCCGCCGCCAGAGTCCGCGCAGCGGCCGCTCGGCACGCCTGTGTACCGGACCGCGGCGTTCGCTTTCGGCACCGCCGAGGAGTACGCGGCGGTGCTGAACGACCAGGTGCCCGGCTACAGCTACAGCCGGATCGACAACCCCACCGTGGACGCGTTCGCGCGCTCGGTCGCCGCGCTCGAGGGCGCGAACCTCCCGCGCTGGCCGGCCGCCCAGGCGTTCGCGTCGGGGATGGCGGCGATCTCCGGGGTGTTCTGGACGTTCGCGCGGACGGGCGCCCATGTGGTGGCCTCCGCGGCGCTGTACGGGGGAACCTACAGCTTGCTGCGCAACGTCCTGTCGCGGTTCGGGGTCGAGACCGAGTTCGTGGACATGTCCGACCTCGACGCGGTCCGCGCGGCGATGCGGTCCTCCACCCGGATCCTGTACGCGGAGACGATCGCCAACCCGACCACCGCGATCGCGGACCTGCCGCGGCTGGCCGACATCGCGCACGACAGCGGGGCGCTGCTCGTCGTCGACTCGACGCTGGCGCCGCCGGTGATCTGCCGGCCCCTCGAGCACGGCGCGGACCTGGTGCTGCACTCGGCGACCAAGTACATCGGCGGCCATTCCGACGTCACCGGCGGCGTCGTCACCGGGCAGATCGAGCTGATCAGCCAGCTCCGGGCGACCCGCATCGACACCGGCGGGTCGCTGTCCCCCGACGACGCGTTCCTGCTCCGCCGGGGCCTGGAGACGCTGCCGGTGCGGGTGCGCCGCGCGTCCGCCACCGCGTCGGTGTTCGCCGCGACGCTGGCCAGGCACCCCGCCGTCGCCTATGTCGACTACCCTGGGCTGCCCACGCACCCGGGGCACGAGATCGCCAGGCGGATGTTCGACTCCGGTCCGGAGGGCGTGCGCTTCGGGGCGATCGTCACGGTCACGCCGTACGGCGGCCGGGAGGCGGGGCTCGCGTTCGTCAGCAAGCTGCGGCTGGCGGCCCCGGCCACCTCCCTCGGCGGCACGCACACGACCGTGTCGCACGTCGCCTCCACGACCCACCGCCAGCTCGACGACCGGGCACTCGGCGCCGCCGGGATCGACCCGGGCGCGGTCCGGTTCTCGATCGGCCTGGAAGACGCCGAGGACCTAGTCTCCGACGCGTACGTAGCCCTAGAGTCGCTGGGCCGCTGGCGAGCGAACGGCTAACAAGCTGTGCGCTTCAGAGGCGCCCCGGCCCGTTCCGTATAACGAAAAGCAGCACCACGGTGGGACCCGCAGCTCGGCAACCCGGCACGAAACGGCGTGGCAACCTGTTAGATGCTGGGCAAGCACTACCATCGGGAGGTTGACTGAGCAGCGGAGGTGGGCGGATGAGCGGACAGCGCAAGATCAGGGTCGCCGTCGTGTTCGGGGGCCGCAGCGCGGAGCACGCGGTGTCGTGCGCCAGCGCCGGCCTAGTGCTCGGGGCCATCGACCGGGATCGTTACGAGGTCGTGCCGGTCGGGATCGCGCGCGACGGCCGGTGGATGCTCACCTCGGGCGACCCGGCGCGGCTCGCGCTCGGCTCCGGTGCGCCGCCCTCCGTCGAGGCCATCGCCACTCCCGGGGTGTCGATCATGCCGCGGACCGGCTCCCTCGTCATCACCGGCCCGGCCGAAGTCCCCGCTGACCTCGGCGACGTCGATGTCGTGCTGCCGCTGCTGCACGGCACCTACGGCGAGGACGGCACCATCCAGGGCCTGCTCGAGATGACCGGCATCCGGTACGCCGGCGCCGGCGTGCTCGCCAGCGCCGCGGGCATGGACAAGGAGTACATGAAGCTGCTGTTCGCGGCCCGCGGCCTGCCCATCGGGCGGTACGTCGTGGTGCGGGACCGGGACTGGGGGCGGACCGCGCCGGACGCGGAGCGCAAGCGCGTGCTCGACGAGATCGGCGAGCTCGGCTGGCCCGTGTTCGTCAAGCCCGCACGCGGCGGGTCCAGCATCGGCACGTCCAAGGTGACCAGCCCGGCCGACCTCGAGGCGGCGATCGAGGACGCCCGCCAGTACGATCGCAAGGTGCTCGTGGAGGCGGCCATCGAGGGGGCCGAGGTCGAGTGCGCTGTGCTCGAGGGCACCGACGGCGGGCCGCCGGAGGCGAGCCTGCCCGGCCAGATCGTCGTCGACCCGCACTCGTCGTTCTATGACTTCCGGGCCAAGTATCTCGGCGCGGAAAGCAGCATGGAGATCCCCGCGCCGGTCCCCGCGGCCGTCACGGAGCGGATCCAGCAGCTCGCCTGCGCCGCGTTCGACGCGATCTCCTGCGAGGGGCTGGCCCGGGTGGACTTCTTCTACACCCCGGCCGGCGAGATCCTCGTCAACGAGATCAACACCATGCCGGGGATGACCCCCTCGTCCGGCTTCCCGATGATGTGGGCCGCCAGCGGCCTGCCGCTGCCGGCGCTCATCGACCGCATCATCCAGACGGCCCTGGCCAAGCGGAACGGCCCGCGGTTACCGCGGAGCCAGCGGGGTCGATCGCGCAATCGACGAGACTAGGGCAACGTTCCGGAACAAGGTGATTCTCCGGCGTGCCGGGTGCCCGTGATGTGGTTCACTGGCCTCCGCGGCCGGTTCCGGGCCAGGGGTGCCCGGAATGCGGCTGTTGTGCATGCGGCCTGCCGCTCTGATTGCGATTTCCGGTGCCATGGCGCGGGAATCTGCAATCAAAGCCTGGCGGATGCCGTGGAACGGAGCTTCACGTAACGGGAGGTAAGGGTGTGAAACGGGCGGTGTGCCCGACACGCCGCAAACTCAGGTTGTTCCTGTGTGTTGCCTAGAGTGGGTCGATCGCGCAATCGACACACTCCACGCGCGGGAAGGCGAGTGCCGTCTCGGATTAAATCGCGGGCAGGGTCTGGGTGGCCGGGTAGGTGGCCACGAGCTTGCCGTGCTCGAGCACGTAGACCGGCGGCCTGGCGCCGGTGTAGATGAGCGTGAGGTGCGTGTAGCGCCGCTCGGCGGGGTGCCCCTTGACATTTCCGCTGCCCCACAGCACGGCCAGCACCCGGTAGTGGTGGAAGTGCCCCTCGGCGCAGTTCGGCTCACAGTCGTTCACCCACTCCGAGCCGTAGCCGCTGGCGAGCTCGGGCGTCCAGCTCGTCCAGTGCGTGTGCTCTAGCCCCATCCCGGCGTCCGCGCAGGTCAGCACATAGGTTCCCGGCTTTACCTCGGTCTTGAAAGCGCAGTCGAGCACGACGTAGCGCGCGGCGGCCGCGTGCGTGGTGGCCGCGCCCGCCGCGGTGGACAGGCCAGCACCGAGTGCTGAGCCCGCGGCGACGATCCCGGTGATGACGGCGGCTATGAAACGTCCCCGGTGCATGATGCCTCTCACTCTGTAGCGGATTAGCGACATCACTGAAGACTGTTTCAGGCGCCCGCCGGTTGCGGGGTAATGACGGCGGCGCGGCCGCGGCGTGACGGCGAACGACAGGCGGCGGCCACGGGAGACCTCCCCCGTGCCGCCGCCCGTCGATGTCGCGTGCTACCAGCCGGCCGTTACTTCTTCTTGGCCGCCTTCGCCGGGGCCTTCGCGGGGGCCGACGACTTGTCACCGTTGACGAGAGCCTTGAAGTCCGCGCCGGGCCGGAACCTCGGCACCGAAGACGCGGCTACGTCGATCGGCTCTCCGGTGGCGGGGTTGCGGGCCGTCCGGGCTGGGCGGTCGGCCTTCTCGAAGACACCGAATCCGGTGATCGCGACCTTGTCGCCATTCGCGACGGCGGACTGGATGGTGTCGAGGACCGCGTTCAGGGCCTCGGTCGCGGATTTCTTGTCGCCCAGGCGACCCGAGATCGCGTCGATCAGATCACGCTTGTTCATATTCACTCCTGCGTTCCCCCACGGGAGGCCGCGCAGGCTGCTCGCCTGGATCACGACCCCTGACCAGCCCGAAATTAGGCGATCAAGCTCCGCTGCACAATAACCTTGGCGAATATTGCCCCGCGTGTCGGGCCTGATCAGCGCCCTGACGGTCCCGAAAATCGCTCATAAGGGGAAAAATCCACGCATTAGGCCGCGGCCCTTTTTCCGCGGTTATCGCTAGAGGGTGGCGGGCAGCCAGCCCGGGCGCAAGCCCTCGAACGCGGCGATCGCGTCCTCGTGCCGCAGCGTCAGGCCGATGTCGTCCAGCCCCTCCAAGAGGCGCCACCGGGTGTAGTCGTCGATCTCGAACGGGGCGGCCAGCGGGTCGGCGAGGCCGCCTCCCGCCACGCGTACCTCGCGCCCCGCGAGGTCGACGGTCACCGATCCTGGGGGCTCGGCCTCGGCCGCGTCCTGGATGAGCGCGACCGTCTTCTCGGGCAGCACCACCGGGAGCAGCCCCGCCTTCGTGGCGTTGGTCCGGAAGATGTCGCCGAACCTCGGCGCGATCACCGCGCGGAAGCCGTAGTCCATGAGCGCCCAGACCGCGTGCTCGCGGGACGATCCGATGCCGAAGTCCGTGTCGGCCACGAGGATGGTGGCGCCGCCGTACCGGGGCTGGTTGAGCACGAACGACGGGTCCTCGCGCCAGGCCGCGAACAGCCCGTCGCCGAACCCTTCGCGGCTGACTCGCTTGAGGTACACGGCCGGGATGATCTGGTCAGTGTCCACGTTGCTGCGCCGCAGCGGCACCGCGCGGCCGGTGTGCGTGACG
Source organism: uncultured Actinomycetota bacterium (assembly GCA_963771985.1). GTDB lineage: Bacteria > Actinomycetota > Actinomycetes > Streptosporangiales > Streptosporangiaceae > Trebonia. The sequence goes on from CAVYVO010000004.1 coordinate 299,683, forward strand.
AATGGTTCCATGGTGGTTGGTCTCTCCTTACGGCGGGCTTGAGGTGCGGCGGGTGTCACAGGTCGGCCGGCGCGGTCAGCCGGCCCGTGACAGCGGTGGCGGCGGCGACGGCGGGCGACACCAGGTGGGTCCGCCCGCCCTTGCCCTGGCGGCCTTCGAAGTTCCTGTTGGATGTGGAGGCGCTGCGCTCCCCCGGGGCGAGCGTGTCGGGGTTCATGCCCAGGCACATCGAGCAGCCGGCCGACCGCCACTCCGCGCCCGCCGCGGTGAACACCTCGTTCAGGCCCTCGGCCTCGGCCTCGGCGCGCACCTGCATGGAACCCGGAACGACCAGCATCCGGACGCCAGGGGCGACGCGGCGGCCGCGGATCACCTCGGCGGCGGTGCGCAGGTCCGAGATCCGCCCGTTGGTGCAGGAACCGACGAACACCGTGTCCACGGCGATGTCGCGCAGCGGGGTGCCGGCTTCGAGGCCCATGTACTCAAGAGCACGGGCGGCGGCCGCCGGGTCCTGGGTCGACGCCGGGTCCGGCACCGAGGCGGCGAGCGGGAGCGCCTGACCGGGATTGGTCCCCCACGTTACGTACGGGGTCAGGGCGGCAGCGTCCACCGTGACGGAGCGGTCGAAGGTCGCGCCCTCGTCGGTGGGCAGCGAGCGCCAGTAGTCAAGCGCCGTCTCCCAGGCCCCCCCGGTCGGGGCGTGCGGGCGTCCTGCCAGATAGTCGAACGTGACCTCGTCCGGCGCGATCAGCCCGGCCCGGGCCCCGGCCTCGATGGACATGTTGCAGACGGTGAGACGGCCGTCCATGGACAGCGAGCGGATGGCCTCGCCGCGGTACTCGACGATGTAGCCCTGGCCGCCGCCGGTGCCGATCTGCGCGATGATCGCGAGGATCAGGTCCTTGGCCGCCACGCCCGCAGGCAGCGCGCCTTCCACGTTGACCGCCATCGTCTTCGGCTTGATCTGCGGCAGCGTCTGGGTCGCGAGGACGTGCTCCACCTCGCTGGTGCCGATGCCGAAGGCCAGCGCCCCGACCGCGCCGTGCGTGGACGTGTGCGAGTCGCCGCAGACGATCGTCATGCCCGGCTGCGTCAGCCCGAGCTGCGGGCCGATCACGTGCACGATGCCCTGCCCGGCGTCGCCCATCGGGTGCAGCCGGACGCCGAACTCCGCGGCGTTCTTGCGCAACGCCTCGACCTGCGCCCGCGACACGGGATCGGTGACGGGACTCCCCGGGCCGGACAGCGGCACGCCGGGACCGGTGATCCCGGTCGTCGGGACGTTGTGGTCTTCCGTGGCGATGGTCAGGTCGGGCCGCCGGACCTTGCGTCCCGCCGCGCGGAGGCCGTCGAAGGCCTGCGGGCTGGTGACCTCGTGCACCAGGTGCAGGTCGATGTAGAGCAGGTCGGGCTCACCGGCAGCGCTGCGCACCACATGGGCGTCCCAGATCTTCTCCGCGAGCGTGCGAGGTGCGCTGCTCATGCGGTCCATCTCCGTTTCGTCGCGTCGAGTTGCATCTCACAATTTGAGACGGCAGTATCAGTACATGAACAATACTAGTGGTGTCGGCGTGCTGGACAAAGCCGTTTGCGTACTCACGGCCGTGGAGAGCGGCCCGGCCACCCTCGCTCAGCTGGTCAAAGCTACCGGCTTGGCCCGGCCCACGACGCACCGCATCGCCGTCGCCCTCGAACACCACCGCCTGCTGGCGAGGGACGTCCAGGGCAGGTTCGTGCTCGGGCCGCGGGTCGCCGAGCTGGCTTCGGCCGCCGGCGAGGACCGGCTGCTCGCCGTCGCGCAGCCGGTGCTGATCCAGTTGCGCGACCAGACCGGCGAGAGCGCCCAGCTGTACCGCAGGCAGGCCGATGTCCGGATCTGCGTCGCCGCCGCCGAGCGGACGAGCGGCCTGCGGGACACGGTGCCGGTCGGCGCGGCGCTGCCGATGACCGCGGGATCGGCCGCGCAGGTGCTGCTCGCCTGGGAGGAGGGCGAGCGGATGCACCGCGGGCTGCGCGGGGCCAAGTTCACCGCCGCGACACTGGCCACCGTGCGCAGGCGAGGCTGGGCCGCCAGCGCCGCCGAGCGTGAGGCAGGCGTGGCGTCCGTGTCGGCGCCCGTGCGCGGCGCGGGCGGCAAGGTGCTCGCGGCGATCTCGGTGTCGGGCCCCATCGAGCGGCTGACCCGCTCGCCAGGCCGGCTGCACGCCGCCGCGGTCGTCGCGGCGGGCGAGAAGATCAGCGACCTGCTCCGCGCGGAGGCGGGCCAGCGACCCTGACCCGGCCCAGACCGTGACCCGGCCCAGACCGTGACCCGGCCCACACCGTGACCCGGCCCAGACCGTGACCCGGCCCACAAGAAGGTATGGACGGCCTTGTTACGGGGATCTTTGGCGGTGAGCGCACGGCCTTTGGTCCTACCGCTCGCCGGACCTCGCGGTCTAGTGTCGAAAAGCGGCGAAAAACCGCGCAGCGCAGCGAATAGGGGTACCCCAGATGACAAGGTCACGGCCATGAAAGTGGCTGTCGTTAAGGAGAACGCGCCAGGAGAACGGCGCGTCGCCCTGGTCCCGGAGACCGTGCCGAAGCTGACTGCGGCCGGTCTCGAGGTGCTGATCGAGCAAGGCGCGGGCAACGGCGCCTGGTTCGCCGACAGCGCCTACAGCGAGGCCGGGGCGGCCATCGTCACGACCGAGGACCTGTACGCGACGGCGGACATCATCCTCACGGTGACCCGGCCGGATCAAACGCAGATAGCGAAGCTGCGGGCCGGCCAGACGGTGATCGGCATGCTGTCACCGCTCACCGACCCGCGGCTAGCCGAAACCCTGGCGGCCAAGGGCGTGACGGCCGTCTCCCTTGACGGGCTGCCACGGACGCTGTCTCGCGCGCAGGGCATGGACGCGCTGACGTCACAGGCCAACGTCGCCGGCTACAAGGCGGTGCTGATCGCGGCCGCCGCGTACGGCAGGTTCTTCCCGCTGCTGATCACCGCGGCGGGCACCGCGCGGCCCGCGAAGCTGCTCGTGCTCGGCGCCGGCGTGGCCGGCCTGCAGGCGATCGGCACGGCACGGCGGCTCGGCGCCCAGGTAAGCGGCTACGACGTACGGCCCGCGTCCAAGGGCGAGGTCGAGTCGCTCGGCGCCACGTTCATCGAGCTGACGTCCGCGGTCAGCGCGGCGGGCGAGGGCGGCTACGCCCGCGAGCTCACCGACGATGAACGCCAGGCCCAGCAAGAGGAGCTGAGCGCGCACATCGCGCGGCACGACGTGGTCATCACCACCGCGCAGGTACCCGGCCGCAGGCCGCCGCTGCTCATCACCGAGGACGCGGTGAAGGCGATGGCGGCGGGCTCGGTCATCGTCGACATGGGCGCCAGCTCGCTCGGCGGCAACGTCGCCGGCTCGGTGCCCGGCGAGACCGTGGTCACCGGGAACGGCGTCACGGTCATCGGGGCGCAGAACCTGCCCTCGACGGTGCCCGCCGCCTCCTCGAGCGCGTACGCGCGGAACATCTCGGCGCTGCTGCTGCACATGGTCGCCGACGGCGAGCTGAGGATCGACACCAGCGACGACATCCAGTCCGGGGTCGTCGTCGCCCACGACGGCCAGGTAGTGCACCCGGCCGTGGCGAAGCTGCTTGGCGGCCAGCCCGAAGGAGAACGCTGATGTCCACGGCCCTCGTAACTGACCTGACCATCTTCGTGCTGGCGCTGCTTGTCGGCATCGAGGTCATCGGCAAGGTGCCCGCGACCCTGCACACCCCGCTGATGTCGGCGGCCAACTCCATCCACGGCATCGTGCTGGTCGGCGCCCTGCTGATCGGTGCGACCGCGCACACGACCGTCGGCTACATCCTGGCGTTCGTCGCCGCGTTCTTCGCCGCCGCGAACGTGGTCGGCGGTTACGCGGTCACCGGCCGGATGCTGAAGATGTTCCGGCGCAAGGCGGCGCCGGTGAAAGCCGCCGAACCCAAGGTCCCGGTCGAGGCCGGCGCCTGGCCCAGAGCGCCGGTCGTAGGAGGCCGCGGTCATGAACACCTTCACCACCAACATCCAGCTTGTCTACATCCTCGCGGCTGCCTGCTTCGTCGTCGGCCTGCACCTGATGAACAGCCCCGCCACCGCGCGCCGGGGCAACCAGGTGTCCACGGCCGGCATGATCATCGCGGTGGCCACGACGCTGGTCCTGCTGATCCACGACGGCTCCGTTACCGCGGTCGGCTGGACCGTGCTGATCGTCGGCACCCTGCTCGGCTCCGCGGTCGGCCTGTGGGCCGCCAGGACCGTGCAGATGACCGCGATGCCGCAGCTGGTGTCCATGTTCAACGCGGTCGGCGGCGGCGCCGCCGCGCTGGTCGCGGTCTACGGCTACATCCACGACGAGTCCGCCGTGGGCGGTGTGCTCGGCAGCACCTCGGTCTTCACCGTGCTCGACGTGATCATCGGCTCGGTCACGTTCACCGGCTCGCTGATCGCCGCCGGCAAGCTGCAGGGCCTCATCACCGGCTCGCCGGTGATGGTCAAGGGCGGGCGGCTGATCACCGGGGCGCTCATGGTGGTCGGGCTGGGCTCGGCGGCGTTCATGCTCACCACGGCGAGCCTGCCCGCGCTGCTGCTCGTGGTGCTGGCCGCGCTGGCGTTCGGCGTGCTCATGGTGCTGCCGATCGGCGGCGCGGACATGCCGGTCGTGATCTCGCTGCTGAACGCCTTCACGGGCACCGCGGTCGCGATGGCCGGGTTCGTCATCAACAACTGGGCGCTGATCATCGCCGGGGCGCTCGTCGGCGCCTCCGGTGGCATCCTCACCAAGCTGATGGCCGACGCGATGAACCGGTCGCTCAGCAACATCATGCTGGGCGGCTTCGGCACGGGCGACAGCGCCGTCGCGGCAGTCGTCTCCGGCGACGCGCAGGTCCGCGCCATCGCCGCCGACGACGCGGCCATCCAGCTCGCCTACGCGTCCAAGGTGATCATCGTCCCCGGCTACGGCCTGGCGGCCGCCCAGGCGCAGCACGGCGTCGCCGAACTCGCCGCCGTGCTCGAGCAGCACGGCATCGAGGTCAGCTACGCGATCCACCCGGTCGCGGGCCGGATGCCGGGCCACATGAACGTGCTGCTCGCTGAGGCCAACGTGCCGTATCCCCAGCTCAAGGAGATGGACGAGATCAACCCAGAGTTCCCGCGCGCCGACGTGGCGCTGGTGATCGGCGCCAACGACGTGACCAACCCGGCCGCCCGCCGGCCCGGCAACGCGGTCTCCGGCATGCCGATCCTCGACGTGGACCAGGCCAAGTCGATCATCGTCGTCAAGCGCTCGATGGGCCACGGCTACGCCGGCATCGACAACGAGCTGTACACCAACCCGAAGACCAGCATGTACTTCGCCGACGCGAAGAAAGCGGTCGCGGAGATGACCGCCGCCGTCAAGACCCTCGTCGGCTGAGGAATTAAAAGCGATTATCCCGAACGGAAGGTGGCGCCTCACACGCGTCCCGCCGGATGCGGTCACTGGCCGACGGCGAGGCGGGGGCGGCGGGGCGGCGGGGAAGCTTGCTTTACAGGCATCAGCTTCCCCGCCGCGCTGTCCAGCCTTCTCACGAGCGGAAGAGGGTTCCGATCGCCGACCATTACCCTGTCAGCGCGCGAGCGGTCAATTGTGTTACTCACCGCCGCTTTGGCCTGGTCAGCGCGATCCCAGGTGAGCCGCCGCCACCTTCTTCGGCACGACCATGCGCCAGGCATCGGTCACAAGCTCTCGCATCTCCTCGGGGCCCAGGGCCGCCATGCGCGCGTGCACCCAGTGGAAGCGCTGATCTGACAGCCGCGGCATGGCGAACTTGCCGGGTTCGGCGGCGATCAGCCCGGCCCGCTCCTCTTTCGGGAACCCGAAGCCCATCACCGACTCGTCGGGAGAGATCGACACGTAGACGATCTTGCCGACCCGGAACTTGATGTGATCGCGGATCAAGTGCTCGGACGTCCGGGGCAGCGACATCGCCACCGCGCGCACCTCCGCGGCCGTGACCGCCATGCCCGCCCCCTTCCGCGCCCCCGGCCCGACCCGCGCCTTCAGCCTAGGCTGGAGGCCCCGGCCCGGCTGGAAACCCCGGCCCGGAATGTGCCGATTGCGTAATCGGCACGCTCTTGGCAACACACCGGAACAACCTGAGTTTGCGGCGTGTCGGGCACACCGCCCGTTTCACACCCTCATCTCCCGTTACGTGAAGCCCCGTTCCCCGGCATCCGCCAGGCTTTGATTGCAGATTCCCGCGCCATGGGGGCTGTTGCACATTTTGGTTTGCCGGATTTCGGGTGTTATTGCTGGCAGAATTGATTTATGGCACACCAGTTCAAGCCGGTTGACCGTGACGCCGAGATGCTTTTGCCCCATAACATGCTCGACTGGGTGCCTGAGGGCCACGCTGTCCGGGTCGTTATCGGCACGGTCGAGCGGCTCATGACACGGGACCTGACCGCCCGGCTGGTGCCGCCGACGGAGAAGGGCTCGGCGGCCGGCCCGGCCCGGTATGACCCGGTGATGCTGCTGACCGTGTGGATGTACGGCTACCTGCGCGGGGTGCTGTCCACCCGGGCGGTGGAGGACCGGTGCCGCTACGATGCGACGTTCCGGGTCGCGTGCGGCCGGCTGATCCCCGACCACACGACGTTCTCCCGGTTCCGCCGGCACCTGTTCGCGCAGGACGGGCTGGCGGAGGACCTGTTCTACCAGGTTCTTCACGTGTGCGCGTGCACGGGGCTGGGCCGGCTTGCCGTGGTGGCCGGCGACGGGGTGAAGATCGCCGCGAGCGCGCCGGAGGAGGCCAGCCGGACCGAGGCCGGGCTGCGGAAGCTGGCCGGGCAGGTGGCGGCGGACGCGCGGAAGGCCGCCGCCGCCGACGAGGCGGAAAAGCCGGTGCTGCCCGGGACGGACCTGCTGCTGGGCGCGGACACGGTGCCGCCGGGCCCGGATCCGCGGTCGCGGGCCGGGCGGGTGCTGGCCTGCCTGCAGGACCTGGAGGCAGAGCGGGAGGCCGCTGAAGCCGCCGCCCGGGAGCAGGGGCGGGCCTACCTGGAGGCGCTGGCGGCCGGCGCCGCGGCTGGCCGGCCCCCGGCCGCGGTCGCCCTGGCCGCCGCGCAGCTGCGGCTGGAGGAGGCCATCGCCGCGGAGGAGGCCACGCTCGCGGACTGGCAGGCGCGCCGCGCCGCCGGGCAGCGGGTCACCCGCCCGCCGGCCCGGCCCGGCACCGGCAACAAGGCCCGCAAGGCCCGCGCCCGCCTGGAAGCACTGCAGGCCGGGGCCGCCGCGGAAGCCGGGCAGGCAGCAGATGCCGGGAACGAGAAGAAAGCCGCGAAGGCGCCGCGGCGCAACGTCACCGACCCGGACTCCCGGCTGCTGCCGGTGCGCGGCGGCGGGTTCATCCAGGGCTATAACTGCCAGGACGCCGCGGCCGATGACCGGCTCATGCCCGGCGGCTACGCCTGCCAGGACACCGGCGACGTGCTGCAGGCGCAGCAGCTCGCCCGGGTGGCGGAAAAGGGCGCCGCGGTCGTCGCGGCCGGCCACGCTGCCCACGCCGCCGACCCCGCCATGCCCGTGAAATGCCACGGCCGGCTGTGCACCCTGCCGGAGGAGGAGAAAAACAGTCCCGGCCACGACGCCGCCGCCTGCCATGCCGCCATGACCAGCGGCATCGGCGTCCTGGTCGAGGACGCCGGCTACCACAGCGAGGCGAACCTGACGGCGCCCGGCCCGGGCAGGCTCATCGCCGATGGCAAGACCCGCGACCTCGCCCGCCGCGAGCCAGCCGACGGCCCCCCGCCGGGCGATGCCACCGCCGTGGAGGCGAACGCGCACCGGCTGGCCACCCCCGAGGGCCGCGCGCTCTACAAGCGCCGCGCCCCCGACGTCGAGGGCCTGCACGCCAGCCTCAAGGACAACGGCGGCCTGCGCCGCTTCAGCCTCCGCGGCCTGCCCAACGCCACCAGCGAGTTCCTCTTCGCCGGCCTCGCCCACAACCTCCGCCTTCTGGTCGCCGTCAGCTGAACCAGCAACCCCGTGGCCCGGCCGCGCACCGCGCGGTCGGCCACCGCATACCCGCAAGCAGCAGGCAGCCACACCAGAGCACCGCAAACCCGGCATACCGGCCTGAGATGCGAAACCGCGCGCACGCCCCAAACCCGCCCGGGATCGTTCCTGCCACGGCCACGTCACCCGAACCCGGCTAGCCCCAGAAAACTGCAACAGCCCCCATGGCACCGGAAATCACAATCAGAGCGCCAGGCCGCATGCACAAAAGCCGCATTCCGGGCACCCCTGGCCGGGAACCGGCCGCGGAGGGCCAGTGAACCACATCACCGGCACCCGGCACGCCGGAGAATCACCTTGTTTCGGAACGTTGCCCTAGCGTGGTCGATTGCGCAATCGGCACAGAGCCGCGGGCGGGCCGGATCCCCGCCTACGGGGCACGTGGTCCCAGGAGGCGCGGCTGCCCCGCAGGCCCCGGGAGTACCCGCTCTGGGCTGGCGGTCGAAGATCTTGGATCGCTGACCCCACGGGAGCGGGTCGGCTGATCCAAGATCTTCTGGCAGCGCCCACGGCCGACCCGCAGTGTGCTCACAACAGTCACTATCGTCACCGTGATCACAGCTAGCTGTAGGGCATTTGCCGCCACCCGCATTGTGGTCGATTGCGCAATCGACCCGATGTCCTGGCCGCACTGCTACTGGAGTTTGCCTACGAGCATGCTGGGAAGCACGTGCAGTGGCCGGACACGGCTACTCTGTCCCGACGACGTTCTGTCTCAACAATCCCAGTCACCGCGCCACGCCCGCCCAGACCCCGCCATGGCGCCCTATCTCACGCTGCCATGTCCTTCGTCTACACCACCAATTTGTCGGATGTACGCGCCCTGGCGGAAAAGCAGGCCCGGAGGGCGGGCCTGCCGGACGACCGCGTCATCGACTTCGTGATCGCCGTCAGCGAGGTCGCCGCGAACACCGTTCGCCATGCCCGGTCACCGGGGTCTATGGAGATCTGGCACGACGCCGGTGAGCTCGTCTGCGAGATCCGCGACAGCGGCGTCATCACCGACCCGATGGCGGGCCGCCGGCGGCCACCCGCCGACGCCAGCGGAGGTCACGGCCTTTGGCTCGTTTACCAGGTCTGCGATCAGGTGGAACTCCGGTCCGACGAGCGCGGGACGATCATCCGGCTGCACATGTCACTGTGCTCGACCTGATAGTGGATATCGGCGGCGGATTCCGCCCGGTAACGGATTCCGCCCGGTAACGGATTCCGCCCGGTAACAGAGTCATCCGCCGACGGTAGAGCCAGGCGGCGAGCGGCGCGAAGACCGTTATCAGCGCCACCGACCAGCCGAGCGCGGCCCACACCGGATGCTGCATGGGCCAGGCGTGGATGCTCGCGGACGGGTTGGGGTTAGCCCACAACTGCCGGGCGGCCGCGGTGACCGCGCTCAGCGGGTTCCAGTCGGCGACCGCCCGCAGCACGGATGGCATGTGCCCGGTGGGCACCAGCGCGTTGGAGATGAACGCGAGCGGGAACAAGATCACGAGGCTGATGCCCTGGGCGGACTCGGGACCGTCGGTGACGAGGGCGAGGCAGGAGCAGGCCCATGACAGGCCGTAGCTGAACAGCAGGAAGATCGCGAATCCGGCGATCGTGGCGAGGACGCTGCTGGCCGGGCGCCAGCCCATCACAAGTCCCGTGACCGCCACGATGGCGGCGCACAGGGCGGCACCGAGCAGATCTGAGACGGTGCGCCCGACGAGGATCGCCGGCCGCCACACAGGCAGGGTGCGGAACCTGTCGATGACGCCCGTGGCCAGGTCGCTGCTGAGTCCGATGGCCGTGCCGGTGGCCGAGGTCGCGAGGTTCATGGCCAGCAGCCCGGCGATGGCGAACTGTGTATAGTTGCCCGCGCCGCCGACGGCGGACCCGAGGACGTAGACGAACAGCAGCGCGAAGACGACCGGCTGGATGGTGACATCGGAAAGCCGCAGCGGCTCGCGGGCGATGTGCGCCAGGTTCCGTCCGGTCAGGACGAGCACGTCGGAAACGGGGCGGGTGCGCAGTGCCGGGCGGCCGTACCTCGGTGAAACAGCGATCGCGCTCATCGGGCCGCTCCCACGGCCTGGCCGGGGTGCCCCGCGAGGGCGAAGAACACGTCGTCGAGCGATGGCTGGCGGACCTCCACGTCATCGACCGTGATGCCCGCCTGGTCCAGTGCCCGCACGACAGCGGTGGCCAGCCCCGCGGTGCCGGCCACGCCGGCCCGCAGCCGCAGCCCATCGCCGTCCGTGGTCACGGGGCCGGCGGCGAACGGGGCGAGCACGCCGACGGCGCGCGGGTCGGGCCGGGTCAGGCTGACTTCGACGCGCGCCCCGCCGATCCGCGACTTGAGGGAACGGGTGGTGCCCTCGGCGATGACGCGGCCGTGGTCGATGACCGCGATGCTGTCGGCCAGTTGGTCGGCTTCGTCCAGGTACTGGGTGGTCAGCAGCACCGTGGCGCCGTCGGCGACCAGGCCGCGGACGACGTCCCAGATCGCCAGGCGGCTGACCGGGTTGAGGCCGGTGGTCGGCTCGTCAAGGAAAAGCACCGGGGGACGCGTGACGATCCCGGCCGCCAGGTCGAGCCGACGGCGCATTCCCCCCGAGTAGCCCTTCAGCACCAGGTCGGCCGCGTGTGTGAGCTCGAAGCGTGCCAGCAGGTCTGTCGCGGCGGCCCCGGCCTGGCGGCGGCTCAGGCCGGCGAGACGGCCGATCATGACGAGGTTCTGCAGCCCGGTGAGCATCGGGTCCAGGGTGGCGTCCTGAGCCGTGACGCCTATGTCGCGGCGTACCGCCATCGCCTCGGTCACCACATCGCGGCTGCCCACCGTCGCGCGGCCGCCGTCGGGGCGGGCAAGCGTGGTGAGGATCCGGACTATCGTCGTCTTGCCCGCTCCGTTGGGACCGAGCAGTCCCAGGATGGTCCCCGCCGGGACCGCTAGATCGATGCCCGCCAGCGCTATGTTGTCCCCATAGCGCTTGGTAAGCCCTTGCGCCCAGATGACCGGAGTGCCAGCCACCGCATGCCTCCTCAGTTAGGATACAGTCATGTATCTAATCGAGTTCAGGCTATAAGGCGCCGGTAAGAAACACAAGTGACTCTTAGGAGGATCGATGGCGGAGGCCGAAGCGACCGCGCGCCGGACCGGCGCGCGGACCCGGCGCCGCGGCCCGGACCTCGAGGCGGCGATCCTCGAGGCGGCCTGGGAGGAGCTGACCGAGGTCGGCTATCCCGCGCTCACTATGGAGAGCGTCGCGGCACGCGCGAAAACCAGCCGCGCCGTGCTGTACCGGCGGTGGCCGAGCCGGCCAGAACTGCTGGTCGCGGCCCTCCGCCAGCACACCAGCTTCACCTCTCCGGAGGAATTCGACACCGGCACACTGCGCGGGGACGTGCTGGCGCTGCTCCGCCACATGTCCACCCGAGTCGGCGAGATCGCCGGCGTCCTGAGCTTCCTGCTGTCCGCGTCCCGCGACGAGGCGGGGATAAGCCCCGCCGTGCTGCGGGAGCGGGCGGTCGCCGGCGAGCCCAGCGCGCTCGACGAGATGCTGCGCCGCGCCGCCGCCCGCGGTGAGATCGGCCCGGGGAAGATCAGCCGCCGCATCACCACACTGCCGGTCGACCTGGTCCGGCACGACCTGATCATGAACCAGGTCCCCGTGCCCGACGCCGAGCTCATCGAGATCGTCGACGACCTCTTCCTGCCCCTGGTCCGCCGCGCCGCTGGCGCATCGGCCCGGTAACGGAGGTCGCTATCCCCACGGACAGTGGCGACCCGTTGCTAGCCGCCACTGTCCGTTGACAGCGGAAGCCGCCGTCAGTCGAGGAGCGCTTTACCGGGCGATCGCGTTACTCACGGACCAGCGTGGCCGGAAACCGCTAACCTGGCCGGCCGCCAAGGCGGGACACCGCGACAGCAGCGGCCTCGGTGCCCGCCCCTACCGCGGCGGTCATGGCGCTTCCGGCCAGCCACGCGGCGAGAAACCCCGCGCAGAACGCGTCGCCGGCGCCCGTCGTATCGCGCACGACGGCGGACCGGGCCGCGACCCGCGTCAGCTGCGTTCCCTCCGCCGCGAGCAGCGCGCCGTCCGCGCCGAGCTTGACCACGGCTGCGTGGTAGTAGCGGGCGAGGAAAGCCGCCATCGCCCCCGGATCGGCCCGGCTAACGTCAGCGGCACCGGCCGCGCCGGTGAGCACGGCTGCCTCATCCAGGTTCGGGAAGCAGACGGCGGCGCCTTTCGTCCAGCCAAGGAACGCGCCAGGAGCGAGTCCCGCGAGGAACGCCGACGAGCCGGGGTCGATGGTGAACGGCACGCCCCGCCGCCGCGCCCCGGCGATCAGGCCGAGCGCGGTCTCGCGTGGCCCGGGGTCAAAGAACGTATAGCCGGTCAGGTGCAGCAGACCCACGCCGTCGAGCAGCGCCGTGGGCACGTCAGCTGGCCGAAGCCGCAGGTTCGCGCCACGGTCCGTGAGCATCGTCCGCTCGCCGTCCGGTCCCACCAGCACGACGATCGAGCCGGTCGGGGTTGACTCGTCGGCGGTCAGGCAGGCCCGCACCCCGAACCGGCCGAACTCCTCGCGGTGGAATTCGACGTCACCGGCGCCGACGCGTCCTCCGAAGACGACGTTGAGCCCGAGCGTGGCCATCCAGGCGGCCTGGTTCGCCGCCGAGCCGCCCGGGCGCGCCGTGATGACCGCCGGATTGTCCTGCCCGGCTACCGGGGGTGCCGATGTCTCGACAAGAACGTCGTTGATCACGTCGCCGCAGACGAGCACCCGCGGCCTGGTCACCCCCGGGCGGCCGCGCGCTCCGACCAGGCGGCGGCGATCTGGCCGGCCAAGCGGATGTTGCCGCGCGCGACGTCCAGGTTGACCGCCACGCTAGCGCCAGCGGTGGCGCGCTGCATGTGGTCGAGCAGGAACGGCGTCACCGCCTTGCCGCGGACTCCGGCGGCATCGGCCGCGGCCAGCGCCCCGGCGAGCACCCGGTCGTGCAGTACCGGGTCGAGTTGCTTTTCCGGCGGCAGCGGGTTGGCGACGAGCAGGGCGGACTCGTCGTCCAGCAGGTCCCTGGCCGCCATCACGGCAGCGATCTCCGCGGGATTGTCCAGCCGCCAGTCCAGGTCCTGGCCCGAATCGGTCAGGTAGAACGCCGGAAACCGGTTCGTGCGGTAGCCGACGACCGCCACCCCTAGCGTCTCGAGCCGCTCCAGCGTGGCGGGGATGTCCAGAATGGACTTCACGCCCGCCGAGACCACGGTGATCGGCGTCCGGGACAGCACGGTCAGGTCGGCCGACTCGTCCAGCGACTCGGCGAAGCCGCGGTGCACGCCGCCGAGCCCTCCGGTGGCGAACACCCGGATCCCCGCCCGCGCCGCCAGCACGGAGGTCGCGGCGACCGTGGTCCCCGCGGTCCGCTTCCCGGCGATCGCCAGGCCGAGGTCGCGGCTGCTCACCTTGACCACCGACTCATCGAGCGCGATCCGCTCCAGATCGGCGTCGTCGAGCCCCGCCTTGGGGATGCCGTCCACGACCGCGATCGTGGCCGGTGTCACCCCGGCGTCCGTGAGCATCTCCTCGAACGACCTGGCCGCCGACAGGTTCCCCGGCCTGGGCAGGCCGTGGGAGATGATCGTCGACTCGAGCGCCACCACGGGCCGCCCGGTCGCCAGCGCCGCGCGGACCGGCGCGGATAGCTCCGGCACAACTGACATGCCCCGACCCTATCCGGCTCGGCCTTCCGGGGTGCGGGCGCGCAGCGTAGGGTGCGAAAAGCGCAAACCAGCAGAGACGAAGACGGAGGCCCTCGTGACCGAGCGGACCAAGATCATCCTGGACGAGTCAGAGATCCCGACGCAGTGGTACAACGTCATCCCCGACCTGCCCGCGCCGCCGCCACCGCCGCTGCACCCCGGCACGCTGCAGCCGGTGGGGCCGGACGACCTCGCGCCGCTGTTCCCGATGGAGCTGATCCGGCAGGAGGTCACCGGCGACAGCTACGTCGACATCCCGGGCGAGGTCCTCGACGTCTACAAGCTGTGGCGGCCGACCCCGCTGTTCCGGGCGCGGCGGCTGGAGAAGGCGCTGAACACGCCGGCCCGGATCTACTACAAGTATGAGGGCGTGTCCCCGGCCGGGTCGCACAAGCCGAACACCGCGGTGCCGCAGGCGTTCTACAACTCGCGGGAGGGCACCAAGCGGCTCACCACGGAGACGGGCGCGGGTCAGTGGGGCAGCTCGCTGGCGTTCGCCTGCGCGCAGTTCGGCCTGGACTGCGAGGTCTGGATGGTGCGGGCGTCCTACGACCAGAAGCCGCACCGCCGGACGCTGATGGAGACCTACGGCGCAACCGTCCACCCGAGCCCGTCCCGCGCGACCAACGCGGGCCTGAAGGTGCTCGCCGACGACCCGGACTCGCCGGGCAGCCTCGGCATCGCGATCAGCGAGGCGGTCGAGGCCGCCGGGGGCAGCGCCGAGACCAGGTACGCACTCGGCAGCGTGCTCAACCACGTCCTCATGCACCAGACGGTGATCGGGGAAGAGGCCCTCAAGCAGTTCGCCGCGGCCGGCGAGTCAGCCCCGGACCTGATCGTCGGCTGCACCGGCGGCGGGTCGAACTTCGCCGGGCTGTTCCTGCCGTTCCTGCGGGAGAAGCTGGCCGGGCGCATCAACCCGGTGATCCGCGCCGTCGAACCGTCCGCGTGCCCCTCGTTCACCCAGGGGAAGTACGCGTACGACTTCGGCGACACGGCCGGGCTCACACCGCTGATGAAGATGCACACCCTCGGTCACGGCTTCATCCCGGACCCCGTGCATGCCGGCGGCCTGCGCTACCACGGCATGTCTCCCCTGCTGTCGCACGCCTACGAGCTCGGCCTGTTCGAGGCGGTCGCCAAGCCGCAGCGGAAGTGCTTCGCCGCCGCGGTAACGTTCGCCCGGTCCGAGGGCATCCTGCCCGCGCCCGAGCCGTCACACGCGCTCGCGGCCGTGGTCGAGGAGGCCAAACGGTGCGCTGAGGCCGGCGAGGAGAAAGTGATCCTCACCGCCCTGTGCGGCCACGGCCACTTCGACATGGTGGCCTACGAGTGCTACCTGTCCGGCGAGATGACCGACTTCGACCTGCCGCGGGACAGGATCGACGCCGCCCTCGCCAACCTCCCCGCCGTCCCCGGCGCGTAGGCCCCCGCCCGGCCCGCGCCCCCCGGCGGCGAGTAGGCCGATTGCGCAATCGACCACACTAGAGCGGGTCGATTGCGCAGTCGGCATGCCGGGGATGGCGCGGGAAGGGGTCGATT
Organism: uncultured Actinomycetota bacterium; assembly: GCA_963771985.1. Lineage (GTDB taxonomy): Bacteria > Actinomycetota > Actinomycetes > Streptosporangiales > Streptosporangiaceae > Trebonia. Next base: position 315,050 of record CAVYVO010000004.1, read on the forward strand.
GCGCAGTCGACATGCCGGGGATGGCGCGGGAAGGGGTCGATTGCGCGATCGGCACACTAGCGGCGACGATGGGCGACCGATGACGCGAGCGTTTCCAGCGCGGCGGTGGTCATGTCGATGTCCATGCAGCCGTCGGTCACGCTCTGCCCGTAGGTGAGCGTCGCCGGGTCGCCCGGGTCCTGGCGCCCCGCCATCAGGAAGCTCTCGAGCATCACGCCGGTAATGCCGCGCTCGCCCGCGGTGATCTGCTCCGCCAGCGCCTCCGCGACGGCGGGCTGGCGGCGGTAGTCCTTGCCGCTGTTGCCATGGCTGGCGTCTGCCATCAGGCGGCGCGGCAGGCCGGCGGCCGAGATCAGGTCCAGCGCCTTCTCGACGTGCGAGGCCGAGTAGTTCGGGCCGCCGCGGCCGCCCCGCAAGATCACGTGCGTGTCCGCGTTGCCCGAGGTCGTGACCAGCGCGGCGGCGCCCGCCGCCGTGACGCCGAAGAACGTGTGGCCGGCCGCCGCCGCGCGGCAGCCGTCCACCGCCACCTGGACGTCGCCGTCCGTGCCGTTCTTGAACCCGACCGGCATCGACAGGCCGGACGCCAGCTGGCGGTGCACCTGGCTCTCGGTGGTGCGCGCCCCGATCGCACCCCAGGTCACGGCGTCGGCGATGTACTGCGGCGTGATCGGGTCCAGCCATTCGCAGCCCACGGGCAGCCCAGCGGCGAGGATGTCGAGGAGCAGGCGGCGGGCGGTGCGCAGGCCACGATGCACGTCGAAGCTCTCGTCCATGCCCGGGTCGTTGATCAGGCCCTTCCAGCCGGTGACCGTACGGGGCTTCTCGAAGTACACGCGCATCACGATCAGCAGATCATCGGCGTATCGCTCGCGGAGCCCCACGAGGCGGGCGGCGTAGTCGAGGGCGGCCTTCGGGTCGTGGACCGAGCACGGCCCGGTGACCACGAGCAGCCGGTCGTCAGTGCCGTCGAGGACCGCGCGGACCTCGGTTCTCGTGCGCTCTACGGTCTCCCCCTCGGCTTCGCCGAGCGGCAGCTCGTCCACCAGCGCGGCCGGCGACAACAGCGGCTCGTAGCGGACGATCCGGGTGTCCCTGACGCGTGACATCGGGGTTTCTCCTCCCGGGCGCGCCGCGCCCGCGTGTTCCGGGAGCCAGCTACGCCCATGTTCGCGACGGGGCTGCTGTGCCCCGCCTTCGGCTGGCTCCGGGCGGTGGATAAGCGCGCGAAAAGACGCTCGGCTCCACCCGGAGCCAGCGTAAAGCGCCAATACCACCGTGACACGCGCTCGATAATACACTCCGCTGATCGGGGGTGCGGGGGTCGTCCCCCGCAAGCCAGCAGAGCTTATCGGGGGTGCGGGGGTCGTCCCCCGCAAGCCAGCAGAGCCGGGGCGGGTGGTGCGCGTGTCGTTAGCGCCGCGGCCCCTCGCCGGGACATGATCGTGCCCATGGAGAGCCTCGACCTCGCCGACACCTTCGTGCTGTTCCTGGCGCTGCTCGGCCCGCAGAAGGTGCTGCTGTCGTTCGCGCGCCTCGGGCGCGTGCTGGACGTCAGGAGCCTGCGGAAGGTGGCCTGGATGTGCTCGGCAGCCGCCGCCGGCGTCGGCGTGGCTCTCGCGCTGGCCGCGCCGTGGATCGGGACGTTCTTCCATATCACCCCGGCCTCCGTCGGGCTGGCCGCTGGGCTGACGTTCTTCATCTACTCGGTGGGGCTGGTGCTCGGGATACATTTCGACTCCCCGGCCGCCCTGGCGGCGGAGACCGGCGCCCCCGACGCGGCACACCCGCTGATCAGCGGGTTCCGCGAGATGCTGCTGCCGTTCGTGGTCAGCCCGCTGGCCATCGCAGCCGACTTGCTCGAGTCGCTGACCGCGCCCGGGTGGGCGCACCGCTGGGAGGTGGCGGGAGCGTTCATCGCCGTCGCGCTGGTCAACCTCGTCTTCGCCTGGGCGCTCGCGCCGGTCATCGGACGTATGCACGAGATCGTCCTCGACGTGCTGTCGCGGCTGCTTGGCGTGCTGCTCGCCGCTGTCGGGGTGCAGCTTTTCCTCGAGGGGCTCGCGGCGCTCGGCGTGCTGCCCGGCGGGAGCCACTAAACCGATTCGTAATTTAGTAAACATTCCCAAACGGGAAAATACTTCTTGTCGAGATATTGCTGGCCAAAACTGCGAAAGTTAACATCTTGGGCAACCGCGGCCACATCCAGGCCGCATGTGCCGAGAGGTGCCCCTATGACACACCGTCTCCCCAGGTTCCTCCTCTATCCGCTAGCCGCAGTCGTGCCCGTACTGGGCCTGCTCGTCGGCCTCGGCAGCCTCGCCGGCTCGGCGGGCGCCGCCACCCGGCCCGCCGAGCCGGCGGCCGCTCGGGCGGCGGCGCTGGCGAAGGCCGCCATCAGGCAGCTCAGCATCGGGATGCACGACACCAACCACATCGTGTCGCCGGCTATCCACCACGTCAGGGGCCTCACCCAGGTGCAGAGCAGCAACTGGTCCGGCTACGCGGATACTGGCAGCTTGTTCAGCAAGGTGACCGCGTCGTGGACCGAGCCGTCGGCGAGCTGCACCAGCCGGACGGAGTTGCTGGCCGCGTTCTGGGTGGGGATAGACGGGTACAGCAGTGACTCGGTTGAACAGGACGGCACGCTCATCGAGTGCTACAACCGGCACGCCTACCAGTACACCTGGTGGGAGATGTACCCCACTAACGACATTCAGGTGGTGGGCGAGACGCTGGCGGCGGGAGACAGCATCTCGGCTTCGGTGGCGCGCAGCGGCACCAGCTACACGCTGGCCGTCACCGACTCCACGCACACGACGGACAGCTTCAGCACGACGCAGACGTGCTCCAACTGCGCCAACACCAGCGCCGAGTGGATCGCCGAGGCACCGAGCGGCTCCAGCGGCGTGTACCCACTGGCCTCGTTCGGCAGCTGGGCGGAATCGGGCTCGACCGTGACGGAAGGGAGCACCGCCGGGGTGATCTCCTCCTTCACCGACGACGAGATCACCATGACCGACAGCTCCGGCGCCACCAAGGCGCTGCCCGGTGCGCTCAACAGCGCCGGCAACGCGTTCTCGGTCGCCTGGGAGCGGGCGTCCTAGCCACGCGCGGCTGACCTACTGACGGGCGGGGTGCCGGGAAACGCCGGGCACCCCGCCCGTCGGCGTTCGCCGTGCTCAGCTCGGGTCGTTGCGCGCCATCCGCGCCGCGCGCGGCCCGGCGTGCATTTCCCATGGGGCCCGGGGCAGCACGTGGCCGGTCTCGAGCAGGGACTTGAGGTTGGCGCAGACGGCCGGCCAGCCCGCGGAGACCGCGGTCAGCGCCTCGTCGTCGGGCAGGTTCACGTGGGTGACGGTCAGCCGGACGATCTCGTGATAGGGCTCGATGTCGAAGGTCACCGTCGAGGGGCCGCCCGGAGGCGTCTCGCCCGGCGCGTCGAAAGTCACCGTGAGGCGCCGGGGCGGCGTTGATTCCAGCACCGTCCCCACGACGTCGGCGATGCCGGAGCCGTCGACGCGGCGGTGCTCCCACGCCGAGCCGGCCTGCCAGTCGGATACGTTGCTGTGTCCCCAGTACCGGGCGGTCAGGTCCGCGTCCGTGAGAGCCTCCCAGACGCGCTGCGGCGAGCTCTCGATATAGGTCACGTACACGAACGTCGGCCGGTCGGCCATGGTGTCCTCCTCCGCTCGTCGTTTGATAGCGCTCAGCGTCCGCAGCCGGGGCCGCTCGAACCTCTCGATCCACCGCTCGGAGATGCTCCACAGCGGAACCGGGTTGAGGTAGTGCAGCTTCTCCCTCCCCCTGCGCACGGTGGTGATGAGATTGGCCGCCGCCAGCACGGCCAGGTGCTGGGTCGCGGACTGCCGCGCCATGTTCAGCGGCTCGCACAACTCCCCCAGTGTCTGGCCATTGCGTTCCCTGAGGCTGTCGAGCAGCAGCCGTCGCGTCGGGTCCGCCAGGGCCTTGAACACCGCGTCGTCGTCCGGCACACGATCATTATGCAGGTAAATACCTGCATATGCAACGCCGGCCGGGATCCCCGGAATGCGCGGGTACGGCCGGGAGCCAGTAGGGTCCGTTCGGGATGATGTTCGGGATGATGTGCACGGAGACGGACCGGCGAGGAGCATGCGGTGGCTTTCCGGGTAGGACGCGGGCGCGGGCGGTACGTGGCCGTCGCGGTGGTGGTGGTCATCGCGGCGGCCGTCGCCGCAGCCGTGGCGGCGCTGTCATCCGGATCGTCTAGACCGGCGGCGTTCGGGGCGTTCGGCGGCGCGCGGTCCGCGCCGTCGCGGCTGGCCGCCGCGCCCCTCGGGCTCAACGTCGCGCCCTGGGATTACGTCTACGCGGCGAGCACGACGGCCGGCGGCGGCGAGAACGTCATCCAGCCGCTGCTCAAGGCGGTCGGCATCGGCCAGTTCCGCTACGGCGGGGGCTCCTACGCCGACTACTACGACTGGCAGGCCAACAGGAACATCGGCAAGTGCCTGCCCGGCGACGCGAGCGCTTCGTTCACCGCGAGCTGCGCATCGGCGGACCCACTCGGCTTCGGCCAGTTCTCGCGGCAGGCCAGGGCCGTCGGGGCCGACAGCTTCGTGACGGTCAACTACGGCTCGGGCACCCCCGCCGAAGCCGCGGCCTGGGTCGCCGCCGCGGCGCGCACACAAGGCGAGGGCGTGGCGCTCTGGGAAGTCGGCAACGAGACCTACGGCTGCTGGGAGGTGGACAACGAGCTCGCCGGGCCGCCGGCGAACTACCGTGGCTACAAGCCCACCGCGGCCGGCACCACGGTCAACCCGACCTGCCCGCAGTCCACCGAGGGCGACGCGGCGGGCACCCAGACGCTGGCGACGTCCTACGCGGTCAACGCGCAACGGTTCATGCAGGCTATGAAGGCGGCTGACCCGGCGGCGCTGATCGGGGTGCCGTGGGCGTTCGGCAGCTCGGTGCCGGGCGGCTCGGTGCCGGACAACTCCGCGTGGAACAACACCGTGCTCGGCATGGACGGAAAGTACGCGGGCTTCGTGGACGCGCACTACTACCCGTTCACCTTCACCGGCGCGACCGGCGGCGCCAATCCGAGCGACCAGCAGGTGCTGGGCTCGCTGGCGGATATCCCGTCGCTGTACGGGACTATCCGCGCCGAGCTGAACGCCCGCGACCCGGGCGCTTCGGTGGTCGTGGGCGAGACCGCGGTGTCCAACAGCGCCACCACGACGGTATGCACGCCCGCGGGCGCGCTCTTCGCCGCCGGCGACGTGCTGTCCTGGCTGGCCGCCGGGGCGCAGAGCGTGGACTGGTGGGACATGAACAACTACGGGAACACCACGTCGAGCTGCGCCAAGCCCGACTACGGGCTGTTCACCTCCTCCTCGCCGCCGGCCGTGGAGACGCCGTACTACGGCTACCTCCTCGCGTCGGTGCTCGCGCGGCCGCACGCTCTGCTGGGGGCGATGGATACCGATGACCCGGCCGGCGTGCTGGCCTTCCAGTCGGCGCTGCCGGACGGCCAGCACGCCGTGGCGTTCATCAACACCGACACGCAGTCCGCGCATACGGTGAGCTTCCGGCCGTCAGCGCCGCTGTCGGGGACGCTGCGGACGTGGAGCTACGGGGCGGGCAAACAGGGCGTGGTCACCGGAACGGTCTCGGCCGCTTCGATCGCGGGCGGCATCACGCTGCCCGCGGAATCGATGACCGTGCTGGAAACTCGGTAGCGCCCTGGAAATTCTGGAAGGGTGCCGATTGCGCAATCGACCACGCCCGCAGCCAGTTAGGTCATGACCCCCGAACGGGGGTCATGACAGCGCCGCGAAGACTCCGCAGAATTACCACCGTAGCGATCGAGGTCGAGGACAGGTACGTCCAATCTCCTCCGCCACGCGGGGGGGCTCGCGGCTATCGGAGTGGAGGGATGTGCCCGTCCTCGACGGCTCGATAGTACAACTCTATTTTGGTTGGCGCAGAACGTCCGGCACGCCCGTATTTATCACGGACTCGGCTGAGATATTGCTTCGCCGTTTCCTCGCTGATGTCCATCCGTTTCGCGACCGACTTCATCGGCATGCCAGTCGAGTAAAGCTGCAGCACACGCGTTTCCTGCTGGCTCAGAACAGGCCGGCCGGCGTCATCGTCGGTCGCCAGGATGTAGGCCAGGCGCGGTGAGATCCACGCCTGTCCCGCCGCGACGGCCGCGACGGCCGACCGGATCTGCGACGTCGGCTCCTCCTTGAGCACGTAGCCGAGCGCTCCGGCGCGCAGCGCGGCCCGGACCGCGGACGGCTGGTCGGAGACCGAGAGCACCAGCACGGCGGGGCCGGCCGCCAGAATCGCGGTCACGTTGCGCTCGACCGTAGTCCCGTCCTCGAGGTTGAGGTCCAGCAGAACCACGTGCGCGTCGCGCCCCGGCCCGGCGAGCAAGGCGTCCACGGTCGCGGCGGTGCCGATGACCCGGATCCCGGTGTCGCCTCCCGTGACCCACGCACCGACGCCGTCGAGGATGATCGGGTGGTCATCCACCGCCGCGATGCCGATGACGTCTGCCATGCCGATACATTGTCACGCGGCCGCCGGCTTCCGCCAGGAAACCTCGAGGCAGCCCAGGCCGCTTTCGTCGACGCTGACCGCGGCGCGCCAGCCCGTCTCCGCCGACACGCCGTGGCCGGGCCGGCCGAGGTCGGGAGCGGTCGGTGGCGGCTCGCCGAAGGTCAGGTAAAGCTCCGCTTCGTCGCCGGCGACCAGGACGGTGAGCGTGACCTGCTGCGGCGGCAGCACGCTGATGACGCTCTCCACCGCCGCCCGGGTCGCGTCCGCGACCGCGGGCAACGGCTCTCCCGGGTCGGCGAACACCCGGACGTCCACGAGCAGCCCGCGCGCGCTCGCGGTGCGCAGCGCGGGCTCCAAGGCCCGCAGCACCCCGTGCGGCGCGTCCGGCAGCCGGTCGGTCACGGAGCGCCGCAGGGCGGTCGCGAGCCACGCGCACCGTTCCCGTACGCCGCTGTCGGCCGGGTCGAGGCAGCCATCGGCGATGCCGCGAAGGAGCGGGAGGGCATCGAGTTCGAGCAGCGCGAGCCTCTCCCTGCGCTCCTCGCGGACCGCCGCCACGGCGGCGCGTTCAGACGCGGACCGGTTCGCCAGGGCCGCGCGGCGCAGCGCGATTCTCGCCTGGGCACGCACGGTCGGCCGGATCGCGGCGAAGATAGTCAAGACCGCGGAGAGGGCGTAGATGCTTGCCACGATCCGGGTCAGGCCCAGCGCCGCCGTGCCGAGGTCATGTCCGGAGAAGACCGAGTGGGCGGCGAACACGAGCACTGCCCCGGAGATCCATTCCCGCGCGGGACGGCTCACCGCGACCAGTGCCAGCAGCCAGCTCGTGCCGAAGACCGACCATTCGACGGAGCCGACGGCGCCCGGCATGCGGTACGCCCAGCCGCACAAGGACACGGCCGCCATAGCGACCGTTATCGCCAGGAAGGACTCCCGGCTGGTGACGTCGCCGGCGCGGGTCCGCGGGATCAGCCACCACGCGGCCAGCGCGAGGCCGATCCAGACCGCGATGGGTACGGCGGGCTCCCGGTAGTCGCGAAGGTAGAGCAGTATCTGGATCAGGAGGGTGAGCTGCCACACCACGGCCAGCATGCCGAGCACGCGCGGCAGCTCCGACTCGTACGCGTCCTGGACCAGGACGTCCCGGCTTACCACGGCGGGGCTGCCCAGCGCAGCGTGACCGCGGTTCCCCGGCCCGGAGCCGAACGGATCACGGCCTCTCCGCCGTGCTCGCGGACACGCTCGACGATGGACCGCCGCAGGCCGAGGCGGCCGGGCGTGACCTGGTCAGGATCGAACCCCGCTCCCGCGTCCCGCACGGTTACCAGGAGCTCGCCGGGCCCTAGGGTGACATCGACCCATGCCTCGCTGGTCCGCGCGTGGCTGGCGACGTTGGCCAGCGCCTCGCGGACGGCGTGCGCCAGCGCCCGTGCCACCGGTCTGTCCACAGCTACGTCATCGCCCTCGACCGCGATATGCACGTCCAGGCCGCGGGCGCGCATCTGGCCGGCGGCGTCCTCGATCATCGTGAGCAGACCGCCGTATGGCCAGGCGACCTGGGCGGCTTCGTCCGGGTCGGCGAGGGCGGATTCGATCAGCCTGACATCCTGATCGCAGCGGCCGGCCACGTCGCCCGCGCAGCCGCCGCGCGTCAGGGCAGTCAGCGTGTTGAGCACGGTATCGTGCAGCAACCGCTCATGCTCGCGGCGTTCCCTGAGCCTGGAGAGCAGGACGTACTGCTCCGCGGCTTCCCGGTCGGCACCCGCGAGCGCGGTGTCCGCCGCGATGGCCCTGCGGTAGAGCATGCGCCGCCCAGCCCAGGCCGCCGTGGCGACGGCGAGCAGCAGCACGCAGGCCGTGACCGGCGAGGTCGCCACGGAGCCGTCCGGCGGGGTGATCATCGCGCCCGTCCAGTACGCGGTAACCGACGCGAGCGTCAGCACGGCCAGCACGGCGGGAGGCGTGAACCACGCGGGCGCGACGAGCTGGCCGAGGACCATCATGTACACCCAGTTGGAGCTGTCTCCGCGCAGGACGGGGGGAAGATACCACCGGGCGCAGAGCGCCAGCAGCACGTAGAACGCGGAGTCGAGCGCGGCGAACTGCCACGTCGGCCAGCGCCGCAGCAGCCGGGCCATGGCCGCGAGCCCCCACGCCACGGCCGCGACCGGACCGGCGAGCCGCCATGGAACGGCGAGGTAGTACGAGTGCCAGATGAGGACCTGCGCCAGCGCGGCGACGATGCCCACGCAACGGATGATGGACGCGGTCCTGGTGGCCGCCGCCCGCAGGGTAGTAAGCGCCGGACCCGGAGACATGAGCCGATAATAGGCCGGTCACCGACGGCCCCAATGTGCCGATTACGCAATCGACCACCCTAGAGCGGGTCAATCGCGCAATCGACACCGGCGCGATGCACGCGGCTGGTAGCCCCGACCGGATTCGAACCGGCGTTACCGCCTTGAGAGGGCGGCGTCCTAGGCCTCTAGACGACGGGGCCGAGCATTGATGACTGCGATGATTGCGCCGGAGGTTCCGCATCCCCGGCGCAGTACACCATACCGCCTCCGGGCGAGTGCAGCCAACACGAGCGTCAGCCCGGGCGGACAAGGCGGACCGCCGCCGCCACCAGCTCGCCGTTTCCCGCCGCCACGCGGCCGCCGGGCAAGACCGTGGTGTCTTCGAGGCCGACGCGGAAGTCCTGGCCCATCGCCACGGCCGCCTTGATGACGTCCCACGTCGCCAGGCCGTCGCCGTGGTGCACCTGGGGAGCCGTGATCCCGAGGCGGCCCAGCTCCGCCGATGCCGCCGCGGCCGTCGCGACGGCCCCGGCCGGGATGAGGTCCTCCGGCTCGAGCAGAACCCGCAGCACCCGGTCGCCGAACGTGCTCGCCGCGAGCAGGCGCGCGTCCGCCGCCGTCCAGACGCCCGCCTCGATCGCGATGCCCAGCTCGGTCAGGAGCCCGGCCAGCCCGTCGGTGCCCGGCTCGGTCACGTTGACCGACGCGTAGTCGGGACGGTCCGGCCCGGTCCAGTCCGCGACCAGGGACATCCGGCGGCTAACGGACCCGTCGACGGTCCAGATGCCGGTGGTCACCCCGACGGGCAGGCCGGTGGCGGCCCGCACGGCGGCGACCGCGGCCAGCACATGCGCGGGGTCAAGCGTCTGCGCCCCCGAGTCGTCACGCGGGTGCAGGTGGAACGCCACCGCGCCCGCCGCCGCGGCGGCCCGCGCCTCGGCGGCGAGTTCGGCGGGGGTCAGCGGCACGGCCGGGTGCTCGGCCCGGGTCGTGCCCCCGTTCAGGCATGCCTGGATGAAACGCAAACGTGGCACGGACGCCACAGTAAGGCATCCATGCCACGGATAACGCTGGGGTACCAGGACTCGAACCTAGACTAACAGGGCCAGAACCTGTCGGGCTGCCAATTACCCCATACCCCATGGGACGCGCGGCCTTCCGTACCGCGCCGATGCAGTCTACCGAATCCCGGACCCAGTAGCCAACGCGACGCTCGCACCCGTTACTCCGGCTCGGCTACCCAGTGGTCCGGCTCGAACTCGGTTAGCGCGGGAGGCTCCAGCGCGACGGCGACCGCGGACTTGCCGGTGCTCACGGCCCGCGTCCCGCCGAAGACGGCGCGGAAGTCGCGCTTCACCACCCGCTCGGCGTGGCTCAGCTCGTCGACCATGCTCGCGTGGGCTAGGGCAGGCGCCACGGGCCCGTTCGGGATGCTCTCGATGGTGTCAGCGGCGACGGCCGATCCGTTGCTCGCGACGGCCACCGGTCCGAGCGGGGTGTGCTGCCACTTCTTGTGGAGTTCGGGTACCGCGGACAGGAGCATGCGGGTGTAGTCGTGCTGCGGGTTGCCGAAGACTTTCTCCGTCGCGCCCATCTCGACGATCGCCCCGTGCCGCAGGATGATCGTCCGGTCGCTCACGTAGTTGCCGAGCGACAGGTCGTGGGTGACGAACAGGATCGCGAGTCCCGCCCGCTTGAGCTTGACGAGCAGGTTGAGCACGTCGACCCGGGTCGAGGCGTCGAGCATGCTGATGATCTCGTCCGCGACCAGCACCTTGACGTCGAGCAGGAGGGCGCGGGCGATCAGCAGCCGCTGCTGCTGGCCGCCGGACAGCTGGTGCGGGTACTTGCCGAGCACGTCGCCCGGGTTGAGCGTGACCGCGTCGAGCGCCGCCTCGATCTTGTCGTTCCAGTCCTTGTCCGAGACGTGCCGGAAGTACACCTGCCGCAGCATGTCGTAGACCCGGTCCACCCGGTAGATGGGGTTGTAGGAGCTGAACGGGTCCTGGAACACTCCCTGCACGTGCCGGTAGTACTCGCGCAGGCCGTGCGAGGAGTACCTGGCGATGTCCTTGCCGTCGAAGGTCACCGTGCCGCTGGTCGGCTGTACCAACCGCAGAATGACCTTGCCGATCGTGGTCTTGCCGCTGCCGCTCTCACCGATCAGCGAGATGACCTCGCCCTGCTTGAGGTCGAAGGTCACCTTGCGCAACGCCGGCGTGAGCGCACCGCCCCGGCTGGTCGCCCGGTAGAGCTTGGAGACCTGGTCCACCTTCAGCGTGCTCATTTCCCCTGCTCCTCCTGGCTCACCTTCCAGCACGCGACATAGTGCCCGGCCTTGACCTCTTCGAAGGGCGGGGTTTGGCTGCACTTGGCGAACGCGAACGGGCACCTGTCACGGAACCGGCACCCGGCTGGCGGGTTGATCAGCGACGGGGGACGGCCGGGGATGCCGGTCAGCGTGGTCTGATCGTGCCGCACGCCGACCTCGGGCAGCGACGCGATCAGCGCCTGGGTATACGGGTGCAGCGGGCTGTTCACGATCGTGTCGGTGCTGGCCTTCTCGGCCAGCCGGCCCGCGTACATGATCGTGATGCTGTCGGCGATCTGCGCCAGGATCGCCAGGTCGTGGGTGATCGCGATGATGGACTTTACGAACTTGCGGTCGCGGAACTCGATCAGCATCTCCCCGACCGCGCGCTGGGTGGAGACGTCGAGCGCGGAGGTGACCTCATCGGCGATGAGCAGCGACGGGTTCAGCAGCGTGGACAGGATGATCGTGGCCCGCTGCCGCATGCCGCCGGACAGCTCGAAGGGGTACTTGCTGAGCACGTCCTCCTTCAGCCCGATCAGCTCGATCCGCCGGTTCATCTCGGTCAGGACCTCGTTGCGGTTGCGAACCCCGTGCGACTTGAGCAGGTCGCTGGTGAGCTTGCCGATCCTCCTGGTGGGGGGGAGCGCGCTCATCGCGTACTGCGGGACGAGCGAGACCTCGGTCATCCGCTTTGGCCGCATGGCCTTGCTGTCCGCGATCGGCAGTTCCTTGCCGTCGAGCGCGACCTTGCCGCCGGTCTGCTTCATCCGCGAGTCCAGGTAGATGAGGGCGTTCCCGAGCGTGGACTTGCCGCTGCCGGACTCCCCCGCCAGGCCCATGATTTCCCCGTCGGCGAGCGTGAAGCTGACGTTGTCGACGGCGGTCACGTCGCCGCGGTGGCTCCGGTAGGCCACCGAGAGGTTATCTACGCTGACGCTCACTGTTCCCTCAACTTCGGGTTGAAGACCTCGTCCAGGCCCACGTTGGCCACCAGCAGCGCCGCGACCATCGCGGTCAGCACCACCCCTGGCGGGATGAACCACCACCACTCGCGGTAGAGCAGGGCGGCTTCAGTCTGCGCCTGGTTCATCATCGAGCCGAGTGAGACCACGCCTGTCGGCCCGAGCCCGAGGAAGTCGTAGCTCGCCGCCAGCAGCATCGAGCTGCCGAACAACAGGATGATGACCAGGAACAGGTACGAGGCCATGTTCGGCGCGATGTCCCTGACGATGATCTCCAGCGGCCGCTTGCCTGACAGCTTGGCCATCTCGACGAACTCGCGCGACCGCAGCGAGAACGTCTGCGCCCGGACCGCCCGCGCCACCCACGGCCACGTGGTCAGCCCGATGAATACACCCTCGAACAGCACGCTGCGCGAGTTGAGGTAGGAGCCGATCACGACAAGCAGCACCAGCGCCGGGATCATCACGATGATGTTCGTGATCATCTGCAGGACCTCGTCGAGGAAGCCGCCGCGCCAGCCCGCGGCGAACCCGAGCGCCATGCCGACGATAGACGCGGACACGGCGCCGAGCGCGCCCACGAGGTAGCTTTCCCGCGTACCGCTGGCGAGTTCGGAGAAGATGTCGCGGCCGAGCGAGTCCGTACCGAGCCAGTACGTCCCGTTCGGGTGCTCAAGCTGCGCGCCGGTGAGGGCTCCGGCCGGGAACTTCGCGATTATCGGCCCGATGATCGCGAAGAGCACGATCAGCAGCTCAAGGCCGATGCCGAAGACCAGTTTCTTGTTCCGCAGTCCGTAGTGGAGGAAGTCGCTGCGCCTGCGCGCGGCGCCGACGCCGGCTAGTCCGGGCACTCCCGCGATCGGGGCGACGAGCTGCTGGGATGCCGTGACCATGGAGCTCGCCGCGGCGACAGATTCCGTCAGCTCCCCCGTGGTGAGGTCCACCGACATGTCCTGGCTCTCCGCGGGCGAGTCCGGTGTTTCCGGTGTCTGAGGGGCTTGGCTCACTGACTCGCTCATGCCGCCCCTCCTTGCATGCTCAGCCGGGTCCGCGGATCGACGCTGATGTACACGATGTCGATGACGAAGTTCGCGATCAGGACGCCGATGACGATGAAGATGAAGATGCCCTGCAGCAGGAAGTAGTCCTGGCTCGTGATCGCGCCGTAGATCAGGTGCCCGAGGCCGGGGTAGTCGAACGCGATCTCGGCAACGATGTTGCCGCCGATGACGACGCCGAGCGCCAGCGCGAGACCGGAGAGCTGCGGCAGCGAGGCGTTCCGGTAGGCGTACCTGCGGACCACGCCCTCGCTAGCGCCGAGCGCGCGCAGGTACCGCGAGCTGTCGTTCTCGAGCTCGTAGATGACCAGGTTGCGCATGCCGATGGCCCAGCCGCCGAGGCTCACGAGGAACACGGTGAGGAACGGCAGGAACCAGTGGTCGAGCAGCGAAGCGATGAACGTCCAGGACCACGACGGCAGCAGCGTCTCCGAGTAGGCGCCGGAGGTCGGGAACACGTGCCAGACCACGCCGAGCAGGTACGGCACCACCAGCGCCAGCCACGGGTACGGGATGGCCTGGAAGACATAGCCGAGCGGGAGCACCGTGTTGTCGAGAACCTTGCGCCGCGCGGCCGCCGCGCCCAGCCGGTTCCCGATGACGTAGGAGAGCACGATGGCGGGGACGAGCAGCGCCAGCGTGTACGGCAGCGCCCCGAAGACGAGCGACGTGACCGAGGCCGGCGCGTCCGAGATGCTGATCCCCATGTTCCCGGTCAGCACGCCCTTCCAGAAGTCCAGGTACTGCTGCCACAGCGGCACATTGAGGCCAAACGACTGCGCGAACGACTTATAGAGCGCCGCGTACGACGCGGAATCCAGGTCGAACTTCGACAGCAGGCCCTGGATGGGGTCTCCCGGCATGAGGTGCGGGATGCCCCAGTCGATGGTCACGCCGACGAAGAACGCCAGCACGTAGGTAATCAGTTTCCTGCTGAGATAGCGCCGCACGGGCAGACTCCCGAGGTGAATCACGGCCCTGCGACCTGCTTCCCCGGCCGCTCACGCGGGCCAGGGAAGCAGGTCACTTACGGGACTGCTAGTAACTAATCCGATTGACGCGCCGCGAGCGTCAGCTCGCGGGCGGCGCCGGCTTGAGGTCGGCCAGCGCGTAGACCGTGGTCATCGCGCCGATGTAGCCGTTCCACATGACCGGCATGTTCTGGTCGGAGCCCGTGCTCGACGGGTAGTCCTGCCAGTACTGGGTGTTCCCCTGGAACCAGGCGCCGTTGTACCAGAGCGGGATCACCGGCTCCTGCTGGAAGAAGTCGGTCTCCAACTGGGTGTAGAGGGAGTCCAGCTTTGATGTGTCGGTAAGCGGGACCGTGGCCGCCTGCTGCACCAGCGACCAGTCCGACGGCGAGCTGTACCGCTCCCAGTTCAGCTCCGAGGTCTGCTGCTTGGCGATCGGGAGCTGGTACACGCGCTGGTAGTAGCTCCACGGCGTGGAGTCGAGGCCGGCGTTGTTGTCCAGCTGCAGGTCGAAGTTGCCGTTGGTCACGTTTGAGGTGCGCGCGTTGGCCTGCGGGTAGATGAGCTGCAGGTTGATGCCGATCGCGTCGAGTTCGGACTTGATGACGGTGGTGGCGTCCATCCAGTCCGACCAGCCGTCGGGCACCTGCAGGGTGATGGCCTGGCCCTTGTAGCCGGACTGCGCCAGGTACGACTTGGCCTTGGCCGGGTTGTAAGTCGGCGCGTCGCTCGAGACCACGCTCTGGTTGACGTAGCTGCTGAGGGTGGGCAGCAGGCCGGTCGGGTTGGCCGCCTTGGCGATGCCGCCGTACACGGTCTGCGCGATCACCGTCGGGTCGAGCGCGTAGGCCAGCGCCTTGCGGAAGTTGACGTTGCTCATCGGCGCGACGGAGTCGTTCGGCTCGAGCCACACCGTGTTCGCCGACAGCATGTACGGCGTCGTCGGGTAGTAGGTCTTGAGGGTGTAGCCGGCGTTGCCGCCGACGGCCTGCATCAGCTGGTTGATGCCGGGCAGGAAGTTGTTGCTCCAGTCGATGTTGCCCGCGGTCAGCTGCCCGAGTTCCTGGTCGTTGGAGCCGTTCACGACGTCCACCAGGTACTTGAACTTGAAGCTCAGGCCGAGCGCGCTGGTGGCCCACCAGCCCGGGTTGGTCTGGTATGCGACTTCCTGGGCGTTGTAGGTGTCCAGTGTCATCGGGCCGGTGCCGACCGGGTGCGCGTTCGCGTCGGTCGCGATCTGGCTCGCGGGGAACTTGGACCAGACGTGCTCCGGCAGGACCGGGGCCTTCCACAGGTAGTCCGTGAACTCGGTGTAACCCGGGGTCCCCTTGAACGTGACCGTGACCGTGTTGCCGCTCGCGGTGGCGTTCGCGACCGTCGACACGTTGGCCGAGTACGGGTCGGTCGCGTTCGTCCTGGCGAGGTTGATCGAGTAGGCGACGTCCGCGCCGGTGAGCGGCTGGCCGTCGCTCCACTTCACGCCCGAGCGGACGTTGATGACGTAGGTGCTGCCCTTCCAGCCGGCGTTGATGTCACCCGTCGCCAGCCAGGGGTCGTACGTGCCCTTCTGCGGGTCGTACAGGAACAGCGGCTCGTAGATGAGCCCCTGGGTGCCCGTCGCGTAGTTACCCGTGTCGAGCGGGTTCCAGTTCGACGGCGGGCTGTATGCCGTGCCGCTGGTGTACAGTGTCTCGTTCCGCGGGAAGCTGGAAACCGAGCCGCTGGACGCTGGCGACGCCGCCGACGACGACGCCGGCGTGGAACTGCTGCTGCTTGACGAAGAGCCGCCGCTGCACGCGCTGGCCGTGGCCAGCGCCAGCAAGCCGGCGACCGCGACGGTGCCGTACCTGGCGCCCCGCCAGCGCCGACTCGTCTTGCTCCTTGTAGGTCTCACCTGCTCCTACCTCCTCACTAGCAAGTCCTCTGATGACCCCGGGCTGGGTAGCCGTCGGGTCGCGGAAGAGTGCCGCGTGCCGGGACGGCACGCCAACCGCTCTGACAACGACCCCCGTTTCCCGGGGTTGTAGTCCGTTCCAGGCTCGGCGTCGCCGTTGGGGTCAGGTAGCCCCGGCCGCCCCGGTGTCGCCGTTGAACAGGTGGGCTATACCGGTTAAGTGTTAACCCAAAGCGCCATCGAAGTAAAGTGCCGCCTCTGTATCTTCCATGTCGCGATCAGATATCGGCGCCGTTAACAGGCCGCCAGCCTAGTGCGCGGCCTAGCCTGAGGCGTCGCTTTTGCCCGAAATGTTCCCGTTACGAGTCCGCCGGGAAGCGATCGCGGACCCACGCGAGCC
Organism: uncultured Actinomycetota bacterium; assembly: GCA_963771985.1. Classification (GTDB taxonomy): domain Bacteria; phylum Actinomycetota; class Actinomycetes; order Streptosporangiales; family Streptosporangiaceae; genus Trebonia. The sequence continues at coordinate 331,501 of CAVYVO010000004.1, forward strand.
ACCATGAGCGGTCACGCGAATGTTTGTGTGATGTTTGTACCGTATACGCGTACGAACATCACACAATCTTTCAGGAGCGGTCAACTATGGACGAAGGTCCGCCGGTCGAGGGACGAACGGCCCGCCACTTCGGTGACCGAGCGCGAAAAGATGCGGGACCTCGAGTCGAGCGGAGCGCCGGGTCAGGGTCAGGCGGCGCGGCGAGCGCGGCCGGGCGCGGAGCCCCTAGGCGGCGCGGAGCCCTAGGCGGACAGGCGGTTGCGGCGCGGTGCCGGGATCGCCGGGACGCCGGCCGGGCGGGCCGGGCCTGAGCTCTCGCGGACCTCCAGGCTCGGCAGGGCCTCCGGCCAGTTCGCGGGGCGGCCGCCGTCCGCCATCTGCTGGAGCATCCGGGCGGCCTGGCTGCCGGCGGCGGCGATGTCGCGCCGCAGCGCCGTCACCGACGGGTGGATCACCTCGCAGAGCGCGGAGTCGTCCCAGGACACGATCGAGAGACCGCCCGGCACGTCGATCCCCAGGCGCTGGGCCACGCCCAGCCCGGCGGCGGCCATCACGTCGTTGTCGTACAAGATCGCGGTGGGAGGCTCCGCGGACCCGAGGAGGCCGCGGGTCGCCTGCGCGCCGTGCTCGGCGCTGTAGTCGGCCTCAACCGAGACCGCGTCGAGGCCCGCCTTGGCCGCTACCTCGGCGAACGCCTCCGAACGCAGCGCGGAGTGCCAGTACCGGGCGAAGCCGCCGACGCGCGCGATCCGGCGGTGGCCCAGCCCCGCCAGGTAGCTGACCACGGTCTCGACGCCGGCGCGGTCGTCCTGCCAGACGGCGGGCAGGCCGCCGGCTCCGCGCGGGGTGCCGAGCACCACGGCGGGCATGTGCAGCTCCTCGAGGACCGGGATCCGGCGGTCGTCCACCTGCAGGTCGACGACGAAGACGCCGTCCACGCGCCGCTGCGCCCACCACCGGCGGTACATCTCGATCTCGGCGTCCTGGTCCTCGGCCATGGTGAACAGCAGCGTGACGTGCTGGCGGGTGAGCTCGGCCTGGATCCCGGAGACCAGCTGAATGAAGAACGGCTCGATGCCGAGGGTACGGGCCGGCCGGTCGATGATCAGCCCGAAGGCCTCAGCCTTGCCCGCGGTCAGGGCACGGGCCGCGCTGTTCGGCTGGAAGCCGATCTCCTGGGCGATCGTCAGGATGCGCTCCCTGGTGGCCGCGGAGACACCCGGCTGGCCGTTCAGCGCGAAGGAGACGGCGGCCTTGGTGACGCCAGCACGCTGGGCGATGTCGGCAATGGTCGGACGTTTCATCCCGATCCCCCTCGCGGCAAGCTAATCCAGTTAAGCATAGCTGGCTCAGGTCCGGGACGCGTCCCGGACGCGTCCTGGACATGAGCTGGGACGCGTCCCGGACGCGAGCCTGGACGCGTCCCAGCATAGACCGCCGAACGCTAAACCGGTATAGTTCAGCCACACGCCGCACCAGCCGGGCGAGGTGGCTGGCCGGCTCTGCTGACTTGCGGGGGACTACCCCCGCACCCCCGACAGGTGTGAGGAGGGCCGGGTTCCATGCGCAGGAACATCGCGAGGGTCATGGCGGACGGCAAGCCGTTGACCTGGCTCGGCGCCAACTTCTGGTCCCGGACCGGCGGTCCGCTGATGTGGCGCCACTACGATCCGGCGGTCATCGGCCAGGAGCTGGCCGTGCTGGCACACCACGGGCTCACGATGACCCGGTCGTTCTTCTACTGGCCCGACTTCATGCCCGGGCCGTATGAGATCGACGAGAAGATGACCGCCAGGTTCGCGGACTTCCTCGATCGCCACGCCGAACACGATATGACCACCATCCCCACCTTCATCGTCGGCCACATGTCGGGGCAGAACTGGGACCCGGCCTGGCGTCACGGCCGCGACCTGTACGCGGACGTGTGGATGGTCGGCCGCCAGGCGTGGTTCGCCCGGGAAATGGTCCGGCGCTACAAAGACCACCCCGCGGTCGCGGGCTGGCTTGTCTCCAACGAGATGCCGATCTACGGCGGGAGCACCACCGACCACGAGATCGTCGCCACCTGGGCGCAGCTCATCAGGGACGCGGTGCGCGCGGCCGGCGGCCATCAGCCGTTCTCGCTCGGCGACGGCGCCTGGGGCATCGAGGTCACCGGCCGCGACAACGGCTTCAGGCTCAGCGACATCGCCGAGCTCACCGACTTCCTCGGCCCGCATGTCTACCCGGTCGGCGACGACCCCATCCGGCAGAAGTACGCCGCCGCCATCGCCTGTGAGCTCGCGGGGACTTATCGCAAGCCGGTGATCATGGAGGAGTTCGGCGTCAGCTCGGACTTCGCCTCGGACGAGCACGCGGCCAGGTACTACCGGCACGTCCTGTACAACACGCTGCTGGCGGGCGCGACCGGGTGGATCGCGTGGAACAACACGGACTACGACCTGGCCGAGCATGACCCGTACCGGCACCACGCCTTCGAGCAGAACTTCGGGCTCACCGACGTCCACGGCACGCCGAAGGCGGCGCTCGCGGAGATGCGGGCCTTCGGCGAGACCCTGCGCGAGATCGGGTTCGACCGCTGCGCCCGCGCCGACACCGACACCGCGCTCATCGTGTCCAGCTACCTGGACACCCAGCACCCGTTCACCTCGCCGGAATCGCACGTCGCCGTCGGCAAGGCGCTGCACCAGAGCTACCTGTCCGCCCGGCTCGCCGACCTGCCGCCCAGGCTGACCAGGGAGACCACCGGGATCGAGGCGGGCGCGCGGCTGTACCTCGCGCCGTCGGTCAAGCAGATCCTGGCTCCCACCGCCAACGCCCTGGAAGAACTCGCCGAAAAGGGCGCCTGCGTCTACGTCTCCTACTCGGCCGGCGACGTCGCATGGCACCGCGGTCCCTCCTACGGGCGGATGAACGACCTGTTCGGCGTGCGTCACCAGCTCGACGTCGGGCTGGCCGACACGATCACCGACGAGGTCGCCGAGCTCACCCTGACCCGCGATTTCGGCGGCCTGACCAGGGGAACCACGCTCGCGTTCCGGACCGCCGGGGGCGAGCACAGCCGGGCCTACCTCCCGGTCGTGCCCACCACCGCCGAGGTCATCGCCGCCGACGGCCACGGCAGGCCCGCGCTGCTGCGGCGGCAGGCCGGCCGCGGCTCGCTGATCCTGTGCACCTACCCCGTCGAGTACATGGGGGCGATCACCCCGCGGGTGAACCCGGACGCCACGGTCGCGCTGTACAACGCGCTGGCCACGCACGCCGGGGTCCGCCGCCCGCTCAGCGTCGACGACCCGCGGGTCGCCTCCGACGTGCTGGTCCGCGACGACGGCACGCGGTTCGCGGTGCTGGCCAGCCACGCCGACGAGACGGTGACGCTCAAGCCGACGCTCGCCGGGGGCGGCCGACTGGCCGCGCTGGATGAGTCCGACGTGGTAAACACAGTCACCATGGGCCCGTTCGGGATAAATGTGTTCTTGATCACCGGGCAGTGAGTCATGCCCTGGTATGACCTGCCGCTGGACCAGCTGCGCGCCTACCGCACCCAGACCGAGGAGCCCGACGGGCTCGACGACTGGTGGGCGAAGCGCCTGGAGCACGCGCAGGCGCAGGCGCAGGCGCGGCCGGCCATGTTCAGGCCGCACGAGCCGGACCTCTACCGCCCGTTTCAGGTACACGACGTCGAGTTCTCCGGCGCCGGCGGCGACCCGGTCAAGGCGTGGTACCTCAAGCCGGCCGGGCAGGACGCCGGCCAGGTCGTGGTGAAGTTCATCGGCTACGGCGGCGGCCGGGGCGCGCCGAGTGAGCACGTGCTGCTGCCCGCGCTCGGCTACGCGGTGCTGATCATGGACAGCCGCGGCCAGGGTGGCCGCTGGACGTTCGGCGCCACCGGAGACGGCGCGAGCGGACCGGAGAACTCCCTGGTCATGACCCGCGGGATCACCACACCCGAGGACTATTACTACACCCGGATGTTCACCGACGCGGCGCGCGCGGTAGACGTGGCGCTCGAGCTATCCGGCGGTGCGCCGGTCGCGGTCAGCGGCGCTAGCCAGGGCGGCGGGCTGGCGCTCGCCGCCGCGGCCATGCACCGTGAGAACGTCGCGGTGTGCCACGCCGACGTCCCGTTCCTGTGCGACATCCAGCGGGCGATCACGCTCGCGCCGCACGCCCCGTACACCGAGATCCCCGAGTTCCTCGCGGAGAACGTCGCGCTGATCGACGTCGCGCTGAACACGTTGCGCTACATCGACTGCGCGCTGCTCGCCCGCCGGGTCACCGCGACGTGCCTGCTGTCGGTCGGGCTGATGGACGACATCGTCCCGCCGTCGACGGTGTTCGCCGCCTACAACGAGATCACCGCGGACAAGGACATCGCGGTGTACCCCTACAGCGGGCACAGCGTGCCGCGCGCCCACGCCGAATGGCAGCTACGGCATCTGCGGCGGCACTTCCCTGTTTGCCCGGGGGCAAAGCCCCCCCAAACCCCCCGCGGGGGGACGACCCCCCTTCAACCCCCGGGCTAATCCCTGATGACCCCCTTCAACCCCGGGCTAATCCCTGATGACGACCTTGTTGGTCAGCGTGCCGATGGACTCGATCGTCACCGACACCTCGTCGCCGTCGGTCAGCGGGCCGACGCCTTCCGGGGTCCCCGTGAGCAGCACGTCGCCGGGCAGCAGGGTCATCACCGAGCTGACGTACTCGATCAGCGACGGGACGTCCCACAGCAGTTCCGATGTCCTGGCGTGCTGCCGGACGTCCCCGTTCACGGTCGTGGTGATGCCCAGGTCCGCGGGGTCCGTGCCGGTCTCCATCCAGGGACCGAGCGGGCAGAACGTGTCGAACCCCTTCGCCCGCGTCCACTGCCCGTCTTTGAGCTGCAGGTCACGTGCTGTCACGTCGTTCGCACAGGTGTAGCCGAAGATGACGTCTTCGGCACGCTCCCTCGGTACCTCGCGGCAGAGGCGGCCGATGATCACGGCTAGCTCGCCCTCGTAGTCCACCCGCTCGGTGAGCTTGATCGGGTAGGCGATCCGGTCGCCCGGCCCGGTCACCGACGTCGACGGCTTGAGGAACAGGACCGGCTCGGCGGGCGGCTCGCCGCCCATCTCACGGGCATGCGCGGCGTAGTTCCTGCCGACGGCCACCACCTTGCTCGGCAGCACGGGCGCGAGCAACCGCACCTCCGCCAGCGGGTATCGCTGTCCAGTGAACCGCACGCCTGACGGGTCGACGCCGAACGGGTGGCCATACAGCTCCGCGATCGTTTGCGTCTGGCCGGACTCACCCTCCACGACGCCGTAGGCGACACCGTCGCCCTTGGCGAACCTGGCGATACGCACGACTCTCCTTCGGTCATACTGCTCAGCCGAGCCTGCTGGCTCGGACCACCGGAAGCGCCGGGCCTACTGCTGGTACCCCTCTACCTCCGCGGCCGGGCGGGCCATGGCGGCGTCCGGGTCCTCGCCGAACTCGCGGTGCGCCCGCCGCTGGCGCAACAGGTCCCAGCATTGGTCCAGCGCCTCTTCAGCGGAACGAAGACGCTCCCTCTCCTGTTCCGAGCTGAGCTGCCCGGTGGCCAGTTGGCCGCGCAATTCGTGTTCGGTCTCGATCAAGCTGCTGATCCTCGCCAAGATCTCCTTATCGTCCATGTGCCTACCGTAAGCCGGCGGCCGTTCCGCCGTGGCCAGGGGCCGGGAATTATCCCGGAGGGACCCGTGCTCCGCGCCGAGCGCGGGCGCGGCGACCGCGATCCACAGGGCGAGCATGATCGGGATCACCAGCGCCGTGTGCAGGCCAACCCGGGCCGCGACCGCGCCGATCACCGCGGGCCCAGCGGTCATGCCGGCGTAGCCGAGGCCGACGACCCTGGCCAGCCCGGATCCCGGTTTCTGCGGGTCCGCGCGGCCGCCGGCCGCGAACACCTGGGGGACGACCACGGAAAGGCCCGCGCCGAAGACGGCGAACCCGGCGACAGCGGCGTAGGGGTTGTCGCTGGCCAGGCCGCTGCCCAGGCCCGCGGCGGCGAGCAGGCCGCAGCAGCGGACGAGGGGGACGACACCGAAGCGGGCGATCAGCCGGTCACCGACCGCGCGCCCAGCGGTCATCGTGACCGAGAACGCGGCGAAACCGAGCGCGGCGAAACCGGCCGACGTGCCGAGGTTGTCTCGCAGGTAGACCGCGCTCCAGTCGCCGGCCGCGCCCTCCCCCGCCAGACCGCAGATGCCGAGCACGCCGAGCACGACGATCAGCCGCCGCACGTGCCGTCGTCTTGGTCCCCCTGGCGGGTCCGGCTGCGTGTGCGCAGTCCCGGCCTCGCCCGGCGGGATGGCGTACCCGGCGGCCGGGGTGTCGCGCTTGCCGACGAGCAGCCAGCGTCCGGCCACGGCGTTCGACGGCGGCGCCGGCCAGCCCGGCCGCGGCCAGCGACGGCAGCGGTCCCACGCCCGCCCAGGCGAACCCGCCGCCGATGAGTGCCCCGGTGATCGCGCCGAGGCTGTACCCGGCGTGCATCGACGTCATCACCGGCCGGCCGTAGGCGGCCTCTACGCGGACCCCCTGGGCGTTCTGCGCTACGTCGAGCGTGCCGCCCGCAGCGCCGACCGCGAAGAGCGCCGCCATCAGCTCAGGCAGGTTCCTGGCGAAGCCGGGCGTGATGATGAACAGGCAGTTGGCCACCCCGCAGGACCAGGCGAGGCCCGCGCTGCCGACCCGGTTGACCAGCCGCTCCGCGACGGCGGCCCCGAGCATCAGCCCGACCGGGACGGCGAACAGTGCCACGCCCAGCGTCCCGTCCGACAGGTGCGCCTGCGCCTTGATGGCGGGAATCCGCGCCAGCCACACCCCGGCGGTCAGCCCCATGATCAGGAAGTACGCGGACACCGCCCACCGCGCCCGGCGGATCCGGCTCGCCTCCCCGAACCCGCCAGATTCTCCCACGACGCCACAATAACCCCGGATCCGCCACCTTCCGGCCAGCCAGCCCGGCCGACCGGACAAGTCCCGCATGAGCGTGGATCGAAAGGCACACTATCGGGTGCCTTTCGATCCACGTTGATGGCAGGCCGGCAGATACCATCCGGTTTGCCCGTTTTGTCCCGACGAGTGTCGTGCCGCGTGCGGGCGAACCGGCCAGCAGCGCCAGCACTGTGGTCACCGGGGCGGCGGGCGGGCGGACAGCGTGCTGAACGCACGGGTCAGGCGGGGGGCTCGAAGCGGATGTCCTTTTCTGAGGCCTCTGGGGCGGTGAAGGTTAGCAGGCTGGCGGCTTCCTCGGTGATGGCGGATCGCTCGGCCGGGGTCAGGCGGCGGAACGGGGTGATGGTCAGCGCCTCGCGGGTCAGCTTCCACGTGGCGTCCCACAGACCGTCGATGAGCAGCGTGCCCTGAGTGGCGCCGTTGCCCGGCCAGAGCGGGACCTGGCGGTTATCCGGATTCACCCGGCTCCTGTCGGCGTACGAGAGCAGCAGGTTGTCGTATTCGGGCAGGAAGCGCGGCGGAGCGGGGGTGTCCTCGTCGGGCAGCGGGATCTCCGGCAGGCCGAGCGGTTCCGTGCCGTCGGGCCCGCGGTAGGCGCGCAGGTCAAGCCGCTCCGTGACCTCCCGCAGCCGGGTGAGGCCGGACCAGGTTCTGGACGTCGGCCACGGTGGCCGGGCCGAAGGCGGCCAGGTAGCGCAGGACGAGTTCCTCCACCGGATCAGCCACGGCGGGATCGGGCGTCCCGGCTAGCCAGGAGCCGGCGGCGGCCCAGGTGGCCTGGGCGGACTTGGCCCAGAGGCCGCGCGGGGGGACCTGGACGACGGGGACCAGGTACGTCACGGCGTAGGCCAGCGACATGGGGTCCGCGGCCGGCCAGCGAGGAGCCAGGGCCCTGGCCAGCTCGGCGCGGGCGAGCGGGCGCTCCGCCAGGAGCTCGCCCGCCGCCGCGGTCAGCGCGTCCAGGTCGACACCGGTCAGGCCGCGGGCGTAGTTGGCGCGTAGCCCGGCCACCATCAGCGGGGCGAACAGCGGCCGGAAGGCCGCGAAATCCGCGGCGTCCACCGCGTGGACAGTCGCGCGCATGATGGGGGCGCGAACCACCTTCCGTTCGGACAAGAGGGTGGAAAGATCTTCCGGGGTGAAGCCGGAAAGCCTCGTCCACAACCCCACATACGGCGCACGGGGGGCCTGTGCCTGCAGTCCCGCCAGCCGCCTGAGCGCCTGCCGCGCCGGGAGCGGGTGCCGGCGCAGCAGGAGCTGGCGGTCGAGCGTGGCGCGGTTCAGGGCGCGCTGGCTCAGCCTTGGCAGGTCGGGCACGGCTGGTCAGCCGCGGGGCGGGATCTGCTGGACGGCCCACTTGTTGCCGTCCGGGTCGTCGAAGAAGATGAACCGGCCCCACGGGAAGTCCTGGACCTCGCTGACGTCGGCGCCGCGGTCGGTGAACTCCTTGCGCGCCGCCTCGATGTCGGTGACGACGAGCTGCAGGCCTCGCACGCTGCCCGGCGCCGCGTCGGTGACCCCCTTGCCGAGCGCGATCGAGCAGGCCGAGCCCGGCGGGGTCAGCTGGACGAAGCGGATCTCGTCGCTGACCGTGTAGTCGTGATCGGCGTGGAAGCCGGCCTGGTCGGTGTAGAACGCCTTCGCCCGGTCCACGTCCGACACCGGAACGGCTACCAGCTCGAGCTTCATGTCCATCGGTGGTCCTCCTTGGCTTCGTTGCGTACCCCTTGAGGTTAGGCGGGTATTAGGAAGACTTTGTTCCTAATACCGGGGCAGACTGAGGATCATGCTGGAGACGTCGGCGCGGCTGCTGCGGTTGCTTTCGCTGCTGCAGACCCCGCGCGAATGGACCGGGGCGGAGCTAGGTGAGCGGCTCGGGGTGTCGCCACGGACCGTTCGGAACGATGTGGACAAGCTGCGCGAGCTGGGGTACCCGGTGCACGCCACCCGGGGGCCCGGCGGATACCGGCTCGGCTCGGGCGCCGCGATGCCGCCGCTGCTGCTCGACGACGAGGAGGCCGTCGCGGTCGCGGTCGGGCTGCGGACCGCGGCCGGCGGCGCGGTCGCGGGGATCGAGGAGGCGTCGCTGCGCGCGCTCGGCAAGCTCGAGCAGGTGCTGCCGTCCCGGCTGCGGTCCCGGGTGAGCTCGCTGCAGTCGGTCATCACGCCCGTGCCCGGCGTCCCCGGCCCCCTCGTCGACCCGGACGTGCTCACCGCGGTCGCGGCGGCCTGCCGCGCCAGGGAACGGCTGCGCTTCGCGTACCTGTCGCATGACGGGGCGGCCAGCGATCGCGAAGCCGAGCCGTATCAGCTCGTGAACTGGGGACGGCGCTGGTACCTCGTGGCGTTCGATGTCGGCCGCGGCGACTGGCGGACGTTCCGGGTCGACCGGATCAGCCTGCGGACGCCCGGCGGCGGGCGGTTCACGCCGCAGCCGCTGCCGTCATCTGACCTGGCTGAATGGGTGTCGAAGCGGGTCGCCCTCGCTGGGTGGCGGTACCGGGCGCGGGTGACCGTGTTCGCGCCGGCGGCCGTGGTGACGACGCGGATCGGGCCGTACGCCGGGACTGTCACTTCGGTGGACGACGGGACATGCGTGCTCGACACCGGGTCGGACAGCCTGTCGACGCTCGCCGTGTACCTCGGCCTGCTCGGGTTCGACTTCCGGGTGGAGTCGCCACCCGAGCTGGCCGGGCACATCCGCGCGCTCACCGAGCGGTACCGGCGAGCGGTTCCCGGCTAGCCGGGGTCGCGTCAGTCGGGGGTGCGGCCCGCGCGGAGCAGGCCGTAGGTGACGGCCTCCTCGAGGGCGTGCCAGGACGCGGCGATGATGTTCTCGTCCACGCCCACCGTCGACCAGGTGTCGCCCACGCCGTCGCCGGACTCGATGAGCACCCGGGTGATCGCGCCGGTGCCGTGCGAGCCCTCGAGGATGCGCACCTTGAAGTCGGCGAGCTCCAGGCTCGCGAGCTCGGGGAAGGTCTGCTCAAGCGCGGAGCGCAGCGCCTTATCCAGCGCGTTCACCGGTCCGTTGCCCTCGCCGACGGCGACGACCCGTTCACCCTTGGCGGTCAGCCGCACCGTCGCCTCGCTGGTGACGCCGCCGTCGGCGTGGCGCTCCACGATGACCCGCCACGACTCGACGGTGAAGTGCCTCTTGCGCGTGCCGGCGAGCTCGTCGCGCAGCAGCAGCTCGAACGACGCGTCGGCGGCCTCGAACGAGTAGCCGCGCGCCTCCAGTTCCTTCACCTTGTCGGTAACCCGGCCGATGGCCTCCTTGTCACCGGACAGGTCGTAGCCGAGCTCGCGGCCCTTGAGCTCCACCGAGGCCCGGCCGGCCATGTCCGAGACGAGCATCCGCATGTCGTTGCCGACGGCCGCAGGGTCGATGTGCTGGTAGAGCATGGGGTCCACCCGGACCGCCGAGGCGTGCAGCCCGGCCTTGTGCGCGAACGCGCTCAGCCCCACGTACGGCTGGTGAGTGTCCGGCGTGACGTTCGTGACCTCGCTGATCGCGTGCGCGATCCGGGTCATCTCCGTGATGCCGTCCCCGTCGAGCACCGAGCGCCCCTTCTTCAGCTGCAGCCCGGCGACCACGCTGAAGAGGTTGGCGTTTCCGGCCCGCTCGCCGTAGCCGTTCGCCGTGCCCTGCACGTGCGTGACGCCCGCCTCGACGGCGACCAGGGTGTTGGCGACGCCGCAGGCGGTGTCGTCGTGGCAGTGGATGCCGAGCCTTGCCCCGGTCTTCTCGGTTACCGCGTGGACGATGTCGCCGAGCTCGGTCGGCATCATGCCGCCGTTGGTGTCGCACAGCGCGATCACGTCAGCGCCCGCCTCCGCCGCGGCGCGGACGCATTCGAGCGCGTAGTCCGGGTTGGACCTGTAGCCGTCGAAGAAATGCTCCGCGTCCAGGAACACCCGCTGTCCCTCGTTGCGCAGGTGGCGCACGGTGTCGGCGATCATTCTCAGGTTCTCGTCGAGCGTGGTGCGCAGGGCGAGTTCGACGTGGCGGTCGTGGCTCTTCGCCACCAGCGTGACGACCGGGGCGCGGGAGTCGCGGAGCGCGGCGACCTGCGGGTCGTCGGCCGCGCGGACGCCCGCCTTGCGGGTGGCGCCGAACGCGGCGAGCGTGGCGTGCTCGAGGTCGAGTTCGGTCCGCGCGCGGCGGAAGAACTCGGTGTCCTTCGGGATCGCGCCCGGCCAGCCGCCCTCGATGAACCCGACGCCCAGCCGGTCGAGGTGGCGGGCGATCACCAGCTTGTCGGCAACCGTGAGGTTCAGGCCCTCCTGCTGCGCGCCGTCGCGCAATGTCGTGTCGTACACGTGGAACTGGTCGTCGACCATCGTCGCTGTCCGTTTCTTCTGCCGTGTCGGTTGGATGCCGCGCCGTCGCACAAACAAAAAGACCCCTCGCGGAACGCGAGAGGTCTGCGCGTCGGCACCGGGCCAGCTTGTTCGCTGGCCGCGCCTAGAACCTGTCGTCCTAGGAGCCGACGCGCCCGCCGATAATAATCAGCCCGGCTGTCACGCGGTCCAGTGTGCCATACGCGTGGCGCGGTTGGCCAACTGACGGGGCTTCGCGGCCCGGAGAGCGTCAGCGGAGCTTGGTGAGGAAGGCGCCGGCTAGGGAGGCCGCGGCCTGGGACTGCGTGGTGCCCGTTTCGATGACCGTCACCGCCAGGCTGCCCCGGTATCCCACGAACCAGCTCAGCCACGCGTGCGCGCCGGTCCGGACCACCCCGGCCTGGCCGTAAACCGGCTGGCCGGGCACGTCGGCCCCGTGCGCGGTCCCCGACCGCACCGCCTCGCGCATCAGCTGCCGCAACTCACCGAGTTCGCCGGTGGACAGCGGCGCCTTCCACGTGGTCGCCGGGTCGGCGGCGATGAGGACCGGCGCGTGCCCGGTGCCGGCGTCGACCTCGGCCGCCACCATCGCCATGGCGAGCGGGCTCATCCGCACGCCGCCGGTGCCGATCGCCTGCGCCGCAACGCCCGCCTCGTCCGCGGCGGCCGCGGCGGACCCGGAGAACGCCTGTACTCGCAGGCTCCACGGCGCGCCGATGCCGAACGACCGCTCGACGGACGTGAGCTGCGCCGCGGAGAGCTTTTCCGACATGGTCGCGAACGCCGTGCCGCAGCCCGCGGCGAAATCCGAGGCGAAGGTCGCCGACGATGACGGGCTCGGGTGGTAGGTGAACTCCTGGTCGCCGACGGTGGCCACGTTCTGGCAAGGCAGCGGCGAGTTCGCGGAGTAGATGTCGAGCAAGGCGGCCGCGGACACGATGCTGAAGGCCATGCCTGGCTCCAGCTTGGCGCTCAGCGCGCCGCCGGGAGGAAGTGGCACGCTGCCCGCCCCGTGCGAGGCGAGCGCGACGACGTCGCCGTTCGTCGCGTTGACGGCGACGATCTCACCGGAGTTCCGCTCGCTGCCCAGGGCCGAGACGGCGGCGTCCTGGTCGCGGTCGACGATCGTGGTCCGCACCGAGGAGCCGGCCTGACCCGGTGAGTCCCACAGCGTCGCGACGGTACGCCCGGCCGCGTTCACCACGACCACGGCGAGCGACGGCGTGCCCGCGAGCTCGTCCTGATAGGTCTGCTCGAGGCCGGACACCCCGATTGTCTCGCCGGGCTGATAGGCGGCGCCTTCTGCTCGCAGCGCGTCTGAGTCCTCGGTTTGGACCTGACCGACAACCTCGGCGGCGAGCGCGTCGAACAGCCGCTCCGACCTCCGCTGGTAGATGAGCCCGGGCACCTTGTCCAGCCGCGACCACATCGGGCCGAACGCGTCGTGGTCGAGCGTCAGCAGCGAAAGGAACTGCGTCGGCGGCGCAGCGTGGATCTGGCCGAGCACCTGCTGCTCGTTGAGGCCGGCGATCTGGCTGAACTCGGCCGCGGTCCGCGCCGGGTTGGACAGCCGACCCGGGTAGACGCCCACGTGGTAGTCGACCGACTTCATCACGAGCGGCTGGCCGGCCGCGTCCTCCACGTCGGCGCGCGGCGCGAAGCTGGTCAGCACGGCGAGACGGTCACCTGGCCCGAGGCTCGGGTTGATGACGGCCGGCGACCAGTCGATGAGCCACTGCCCGTTCGACTCCGTGAGCGAGAACTGGCCGGTGTACGTCCACGCATGCTCGCCCTCGGCGAGGTCCACGGTCGCTTTGAAGGCGGCGACCGCCGTTGTCCCGTGCTGCGTGACCCGGCCCATCGCGAAGAACGTGTTGCTCGCGTCAAGGTCGGCGTACGCGGCGGTGAGCTGCGTGGTGACCTGTCCGGTGCTCCCGTTGGTGAGCGCGGCCGCCTGCGCGTACTTGCCCTGCTGCCAGTCGAGCAGGAACGCCTGCACCGTCGGCTCGGCGGACGCATCGCTGCCGAAGCCCGTCGCGAAGCCGATGGTGAGCAGGCCGACGACGAGCACCATAAGGACGGCCATCCGCTGCCGCCCGGACAGCCGGCCGCGGCGAGCCGACGGCTTGCGGTGGCGGCTGCTCGCCGCGCGAGGCGCACGAGGCGCACGAGGCACGCGAGATCCGCGGGGCGCGGGAGATCCGCCGGGCGCGCGAGATCCGCGGGGGCTGTCCGGCGCGGGAACGCCGTGCGGGCCGGCCGCGTACGGGCCGCCCTGCGGGCCGTACGGGCCAGCTGGCCTGCCGTCCGGGCCGACGCCGCCGGCCGGCTCCGGGCCGGCGCCGCCGGCCGACTCCGACCTGACGCCGCCGACCGGCCCCGGCCCGGTCATGTCCGGCGCGCCGTTGCCGTTGCCGTTGGTTCCGGGGAAGGGAATCCGAGGCAGGGCGGCAGAACGGGGCAGGCCAGATCCCGCAGGCCGCCCCGCATGGCTGCCCCGCTCACGAGAGCGTGGGGTCACCGTCCGCCTCCGGAGTCACCGTCGTCGCCGTAGGACACGGTCAACCTCCCTGGCTGCGTCCCGCCGGGCCAGGTCTTGCCTCTTATCGTATGTCCGTTTGCCGCGGGCAAGTGCGAGCTCCACCTTGACTTTGCCGTCCTTGAAGTACAGCGACAGCGGTATCAGGGTCAGGCCCTCTTCCGATGTCTTGCGGACCAGCCGCTCGATCTCTCCCCGATGCAGCAAGAGCTTCCTGGTCCGCCGCGGCACATGGTTGGTCCAGGTGCCTTGGGTGTACTCCGGGATATGAACGTTATGCAGCCAGACTTCCCCGTCCGAGATCTGCGCGAACCCATCGGCCAGTGACGCGCGGCCGGCGCGCAGTGATTTGACTTCGGTACCGGTCAGCGCGATGCCAGCCTCGATGACATCCTCGATCGCGTAGTCATGCCGGGCGCGCCGGTTCCGCGCGATGACCTTGCTTCCCTGCTCGCGTGCCACGTCTCTCCTGTCAGCCAGCTTGCGGCTACCCGTCTGGCCGGGTCCCAACCCGCGACCACGGGACCCGGATGCGACGACTAGACGCGCAGGTAGCGGCGGAGCGTCAGGAACGACGTTACGCCGCATAGCACTACCCCGACGCACATGGCGAGCACGATGACCTCGATCAGGTCGGCCGCCGACAGGCCGACGTTGTAGCTGAAGTACTGCTGCAGGTTGTTGAGCAGCAGTGACTTCACCCCGACGAGCAGGGCGGCCGCCAGTGCCCAGCCAAGCAGTCCGGCGATCACGCCTTCGAGCAGGAATGGCAGCTGAATGTAGAAGTTGGACGCGCCGACCAGCCGCATAATGCCGGTCTCGCGCCGCCGGTTGAACGCGGACAGGCGGATCGTGTTGGCCACGAGCAGCACCGCCGCCACGATCAGGATCAGCGCCACGATGACGACCGCGTTCCGCGCGCCGTCGAGCAGCCGGTAGAACTTGGTGAGGATGGTCTCCTCGTCGATGACCGAGTCCACGCCGGGCGCGCCGGTGACCGCGCTGGCGACGATGTTGTAGTCGGCCTCTGGATTGCGCAGCTTGACCTCGAACGACGGCGGCATGTCGCTTTCCGAGACGGTCGAGACATACGACTGGTCGCTGGAGAAGTCCTGCTTGAACAGCGCGTACGCCTCCGCCTGCGAGACATACGTCACGTTCTCGACCTGCGACATGGACGTCAGCGTCTGCTGGAGCTGCGCCTGCTGCGCCGTGCTCGCCGCCGTCCCGTGGCAGGCCGGGTTGGCGCTGTCCGCGGTGCACAGGTAGACCGAGATCTCGACCTTGCTCTGCCAGTACGTTCTGGTGCTGTCCACCTGCTTGACGAACAGCAGCCCCGTGCCGAGCAGAGACAGGCTGATCGCCACCACCACGATGAGCGCGACGGTCATGGTGAGGTTGCGGCGCAGCCCGACCCAGATCTCCTGGAACACGAAGTTCGAACGCATACTGCCTTATCTCATCCTCGGTAGTTCTGTGTGGACTCGCAGGGCACGCCGTAAGCAGGCGGTAATTTAGCCGGGCTAACTAATACGCCTGGCCGTAGACGCCTCGCACCTGGTCGCGGACTACTTTGCCGTACTCGAGCTCGATCACGCGCTTGCGCATCGAGTCGACAATGGCGGCGTCGTGGGTCGCCATGACGACCGTCGTCCCGGTCCTGTTGATCCGGTCGAGCACCTTCATGATGCCGATCGAGGTTGCCGGGTCGATGTTCCCCGTCGGCTCGTCGGCCAGCAGGATCATCGGGCGGTTAACGAACGCCCGCGCCATGGCGACCCGCTGCTGCTCCCCGCCGGACAGTTCGTCCGGCATCCGGTCGTGCTTGCCCTCAAGGCCCACCAAGTCGATGACCTCGGGTACCACGCGGCGGATGAACCGCCGCGGCTTGCCGATCACCTCGAGGGCGAACGCCACGTTCTGGTAGACGTTCTTGTTCGGCAGCAGCCGGAAGTCCTGGAACACGCAGCCGATCCTGCGGCGCAGGTGCGGCACCTTCCAGTTCGTGAGCCGCGCCAGGTCCTTGCCGGCGACGTGGATGCGTCCCTCGGACGGCCGCTCCTCTTTGAGGATCAGCCTGAGGAACGTCGACTTGCCCGACCCCGACGGACCGACCAGGAAGACGAACTCACCTTTATTGACCGTGAGGTCGACATTCTCAAGCGCGGCCCGATTCTGGTTCGGGTAGATCTTGGTGACGTTATCAAAATTGATCACGGGACCATCACTACGATCTCGACGAAGGGGGACAGGCCTTACCACAGCCCGGCTGCCGCTAGGCGGTATCAGCGGCCCAGCCGGGCGACTTGCGGGTAACCTTGGTTTGGCCAGGGAACAGTCTAGGGGGAAACTGGCAGCTAAGGCTCCAGATCACTCCAAGTGCGCCGGGGCACCGGTACCGGAAGGAATACGAGATGAGCTGTGAGCACCTGATATGCGCACACTGCGCTGGTCCTGTCGTCGAGGGACGCTGTCCGGTCTGCCGCGCGGCACGCGCGCAGGTTCACCACCACGGTCTGGCCATCACCCCGCAGCTGCTCATCGCCGCCGCGCTGCTCCTGCTGCTCGGCCTCCTTATCGCCGCCCACGTCGCCTGACGGCGCCCGCGAAAGGCGGCCCAGCGGGCTAAGCGACCCGCGTTACGGCTGCTTACCGGCCGTTCTCCGAGCGCCGCAGCCACCGGATCTCCGCGTCGATGAAGTCGTCGATCTCGCCGTCGAGCACGGCCTCCGCCTGCGAGGTCTCGTAGCCCGTCCGCTGGTCCTTCACCATCTGGTACGGGTAGAGGACGTAGTTGCGGATCTGCGACCCCCAGGCGCGGCCGCCGTCGCCCTTGAGGGCAGCCAGTTCGCTGGCCTCTTCCTCGCGCCGCCGCTCCAGCAGCTTGGCCTGGAGCACGGCCATCGCCGAAGCCCTGTTCTGGATCTGGCTCCGCTCGTTCTGACAGGAGACCACGATCCCGGTCGGCAGGTGGGTGATCCGGACCGCCGAGTCGGTGGTGTTGACACCCTGGCCGCCCGGCCCGGACGAACGGAACACGTCCACCCTGAGCTCGTCCTCCGGGATCTCCACGTGGTCGGTCTGCTCGACCACCGGCATCACGTCCACGCCCGCGAACGAGGTCTGCCTGCGGTTCTGGTTGTCGTATTTGGAGATGCGGACCATGCGGTGCGTGCCCTGCTCACCGCGCAGCGTGCCGTACGCGTACGGCGCTTTCACCGCGAACGTGGTGGATTTGATGCCCGCCTCACCGTAGGACACGTCGTAGACCTCGGCCGGGTACCTGTGCCGCTCGGCCCAGCGCAGGTACATGCGCTGCAGGTTCCCCGCGAAGTCCTCCGCGTCGGCGCCGCCGGCCTGGGAGTTGATCGTGATCAGCGCCTCACGGTTGTCGTATTCGCCGTTCAGCAGGGTGCGGACCTCAAGCTGGTCGATCTCCTTGCGCAGGTCGGCAAGGTCGCCGGTCGCCTCGAGCCGGGCTTCGTCGCGTGCCGACTGATCGGTCTCCTCGTCAGCAAGCTCGAACAACGTCTCCGTGTCGGACAGACGCTGCCGCAGGTTTTCCAGCCGCGCCAGCTCTCCTTCCAGGTAGGAGAGCCGCCGGGTGACCTGCTGCGCGCGTGTCTGGTCCTCCCACAGCCCTGGGTCGGCGGCCTGCTCGCGCAGGTCAGCGGCCTCGGTCCGCATCGCGTCCGGGTCGAGTACGGCCTCGATCGTGTCGAGCTTGGACGACAGTTCCGATATCTCATCGGCGGGATCGGTAGCTGCCATGCGCGCAAGCCTACGCGAGGAAAGGCAAGTCAGCGTATACGGGCACGGCCGGCCGGGCGCGGCTAGCCGGTATCCTCCCAATCCGTGGCACATGGAAAGCGGTTCGTCGCCGACGCCGCGCTCGCCGTGACGGCGGCACTGGCTGCCGCTGGCTGCACGTCGGCGCCCGCGAGCACGACAGGGAGCACGGCAGGGAGCGCGTCGGCCGTGACGCTCGCCGAGGCGAGCCAGGCGTGGCAGTCGTACCTGGCCTGGGCTCCCTCGGCGCCGGCGGCCACCGCGAAAGCGCATGTCACTGGCGTCGCGCAGGTGACATATAGCGCGGCCGCGCGGACCCGCTACGGCTCACCCGCCTTCTATCTGCCAGCGCCGGCGGGCTACCCGAGGTGGTTCGTCGCCGACGTCAACACCACCTATACCGGCCCCCACCGCGTCACGGTGACACCGGCGGACGGCGTGCTCGTGCCGTGGATGGCGCCGGACAACGGTCCCGTGCTGTACCTGTTCGAGCAGGCCAGCGCCACCGCGCCCTGGCAGCTGGCGAGCGAATCGGCGCTCGCCCCCGGCGTGCCGCTGCCCGCGCTGGCCACGGACGGCGGCGGCCATGTCATGACGGTGCCGCTGTCCGATACCGCGCTGCTGGCGCGTCCGGACGTCACCGGCCCGCTGCAGGCGGCCGTGGTCGACGACGGCCCGGCCAGCGCCGCCACGGCGGCGGTGGCCAGCGGGCCGCTGACCACCGGCATCTACCGCACACTGCGGACCACGCTGCTGGGCCTGAGCGCCCCGCCCGGCGACATCGCCCAGTGGGAGCTCGACGGGGCCGGCTACCGGCAGTTCGCGCTGCGCACCGCCGACGGCGGCGCCCTGGTGTTCTACGCGATGTACCTGAACGCCACCGTCGAGGTGCCCGCCCTGCTCAACAAGGCCGATCCCGTCAACCCGGGGCCGCCGATCGCCGTCCCCCCGTACCTGACCCCGCTGCTGCCGACGGCCGCGCCGACGCCGCGCACGAGCCTGGAAGCGCAGCAGCTGCTGTCCTTCGCCGCGGTCGACCCGCCGTCCGGCGCGAACAAGATCCAGGTCATCGCGATCGGCGGCGGCCTGAGCTACGCGTCCGCCTCCTTACCCGACGGCGCCGGCGGCACCGGCGGCACCGGCGGCACCGGCGGAGCTCGCCAGCGAGCCCGGCGCGACCAGCGTCCTGATCACCCGGGTCGCCACCGACAGCGTGGTGAACGTGAACCGCTCGCTCTCCCAGATCTCGCCGAGCGTGCGCGCCGCCCCCTCCACCGCCGCGGCGTTGCGCGACTCCCAGGCCGCGACCCGCGCGGCGGCCTCGCCATCCCCGCCGACGGCCAGCACGTCCCTGGTCAGCGCGGCGTGCGCGGCGTACAGGTCGTCCCGCAAGGCCGACCGCGCCATGGACGACCAGCGGTCATCGCGCGGCAGCGCGACGATCAGGTCGCGCAGCCTGCCGATCTGCAGCCGGTCGGCGACCGCGAAGTACACCGCGGCCGTCTCCTCCACGCCGTGGCCGGTCATGGCCGCGCTGGTCACGATGTCGAAGGCCGAGTAGGACGGAACCATCGCCGCCACCTCGTCGGCCAGCGCGGCGGGGATGCCGCGCGCCGAGAAGGACGCGCGCCGCTCCTCGTAGCTGGCGAGGTCCCGTCCAGACAGCAATTTAGGTATCGCTGAACGGACCGTGGCGACTCCCTCGGTCAGGAAGCTGGCTGTCTCGGCGATCCCGAACGGCGGCCGGCGGTTCACCAGCAGCCAGCGAGTGGCTCGCTCCATGAGCTTGCGGGCCTCGAGGACCAGCGCGATCCGCGCGTCCACGTCGATCTGGCCGGCCAGCCCCTCGACCTGGTGCCAGAACGCCGGCATGCCGAACACGGCGCGCGTGACCAGCCATGCGCGGGTGATGTCCGGCACCGGAGCGCTGGTCTCTTCGCCCATCCGGAACAGGAACGTGCTGCCCCCGGTGTCCACCATCTCGTTGACCACCGAGGTCGTGATGATCTCCCGGCGCAGCCGGTGCCCGCTCATCTGCTCCCCGAACCGCTCGCGCAGCGGCGCGGGGAAGTAGTCGACCAGCGCCGTGCGCAGGTAGGGGTCGCCCGGCAGGTCGGAGGCGAGCACCTCCTGGCCGGCCGCGATCTTGGTGTGGGCGAGCAGCAGCGCCAGCTCAGGGGTGGTGAGCCCGGTGCCAGCGGACCGCCTGGCGGCGATCTCCTTGTCGCCAGGCAGCACGTCGCCCTCCAGCGACAGCCGCTTGTTCCGCACGAGCCTGCGCAGGTAACGGGCGTGCACGTGGAGCAGCCGCGGCGCCTGGTAGCGGGCGACGGCCAGCGCCATGTTCTGCATGTCGTTGTGCCGCAGCACATGGGCCGCGACCTCATCGGTCATCGCGTGGAGTAGTTGCCGCCGTTCTTTGGCCGATATACCGCTGGGCTCAACCACCGGCACAATGTCGCCGAAGGCAGCCGGGGGGCGCGGGGGGTCGTCCCCCCGCACGACACCGCCGAAGGCAGCCGGGGGGCGCGGGGGGTCGTCCCCCCGGGCTAGCAGCAAGATCTTGATGTTGACTTCGTGGTCGGAGGTGTCCACCCCTGCGGAGTTGTCGATGAAGTCGGTGTTGATGAGCCCGCCGCCGAGGGCGTACTCGATCCGGGCGGCCTGGGTCAGTCCCAGGTTGCCGCCCTCGGCCACGACCCGGGCGCGCAACTGGGGCGCGTCCACCCGGACCGCGTCGCCCGCCCGGTCGCCCGCCTCCGCGTGCGTCTCGTGGCTGGCCTTGACGTAGGTGCCGATCCCGCCGTTCCACAGCAGGTCGACCGGCGCCTTCAGGATCGCGGAGATCAGCTCGTCCGGGGAGAGCGCCAGCGTTCTCTCGTCGATGCCGAGCGCGACGCGGGCCTGCGGGGACAGCGGGATGGACTTGGCCGCCCGCGGCCAGACGCCGCCGCCCGCCGAGATGAGCGCCTGGTCGTAGTCCGCCCACGAGGAGCGTGGCAGGTCGAACAGCCGCTGCCGTTCGGCGAAGCTGACCGCCGGGTCCGGGTCCGGGTCGATGAACACGTGGCGGTGGTCGAAGGCCGCGACGAGCTTGATGTGCCGGGACAGCAGCATGCCGTTGCCGAACACGTCGCCTGACATGTCCCCGATTCCGGCCACCGTGAAGTCGTCGGTATCCGGGTTCAGCCGCAGCGCGGCGAAGTGCCACCGGACGGACTCCCAGGCGCCGCGCGCCGTGATGCCCATCTTCTTGTGGTCGTATCCCTCCGAGCCGCCGGAGGCGAACGCGTCGCCGAGCCAGAACCCGTAGCTGGCCGCGATCTCGTTCGCGACGTCGGAGAACGTCGCGGTGCCCTTGTCGGCGGCCACCACCAGGTACGGGTCGTCGGCGTCGAGGCGGACCACGCCGGACGGGGCCACCACCTCGTCGCCGACGATGTTGTCGGTGATGTCCAGCATGGCGCTGATGAACGTCCGGTAGCAGGCGAGCACCTCGGCCTGGTAGGCCTCGCGGTCGGCCGCAGCGGGCAGCCGCTTGCAGACGAAACCGCCCTTGGCGCCGGACGGGACGATGACCGCGTTCTTGACCTCCTGCGCCTTGACCAGCCCGAGCACCTCGGTGCGGAAGTCCTCGGGCCGCTCCGACCAGCGCAGCCCGCCGCGCGCGACCCGGCCGAACCGCAGGTGCACGGCTTCGAGCCGCGGCGAGTACACGAAGATCTCGAACTTCGGCCGCGGCGCCGGCACCGCGCGGATCTTCTCCGGCGCCAGCTTCAGGACCAGATAGGGCGCATGGTCATCATCCCCTGGGCGGCGCTGGAAGTAGTTGGTGCGGAGGGTGGCCTCGATGAGGGCCAGGTAGGCGCGCAGGATCCGGTCGTGGTCCAGGCTCACCACCTCGTCCAGGGCGCCGCGCAGTTCCTCGGCGATCGCGTCGCAGCGCTCGCCGGCGCCGCCCTGCCGCGCCGGGTCGAAGCGGGACTCGAACAGCCGGACCAGCAGCCTGGTGATCGCCGCGTTCGAGCGCAGCACCCGCTGCAGGTAGTCCTGGCTGAACCGGACGCCGACCTGGCGCAGGTACCGCGCGTACGCGCGCAGCAGCACGACCTGGCGCCAGGTCAGCCCGGCGTCGATGACCAGCGCGTTGAAGGCGTCGTCCTCGGTCCGCTCCAGCCACAGCGCGGTCAGCGCCGCCTCGAACTGCGCCCGCACCGCGTCGGCCGCGGCGTCGGTGAGCGGCTGGTGCTGCATCCGGCTGAGGCCGAAGTCATATATCCAGAACGGGCCGGTAGCCCCTCTGAACTCGTACGGGTGCTCGTCGACGACTTCGAGGCCCATGTGCTGCAGCTGCGGCAGGACGTCGGACAGCGTGACCGGAGACAGCCGGAAGATACGCAGCCGCCACCGTCCGTTCGGGCTGATGTAAAGCCGCAGGGCGAACGGGTCGGCGCTCTCCAGCAGCTCGAGCACTTCCGACAGGTCCTCGACCGCGGCGGCCGGGGGCACATCGGCCTTGTAGGTCTCCGGGATTCCGACGCAGCAGGTCAGCAGCAGGCTAGTGGCGCGATCCACGCCCAGCCGGCGGTCGGCCTCCGCGGCGAGGTCCTCATCCCAGGTGCGGATCGTGGCCGCGATCTCGGCCTGCAGCGCGAGCGGGTCGACATGCGGCAGCGGCTTGCCCGGCGCGCCGTGCACGACCACGTGCAGCCGGGCGAGCGCGGAGTTGCTGACCATCGCGCTGTAGTCGACGGAGACGCCGTGCAGCGCCTTGCGCAGGATCTCCTGGGCGCGCAGCCTGACCTGCGTGGTGTACCGGTCCCTGGGCAGGTACACCAGGCAGGACATGTACCTGCCGTAGGCGTCGGGGCGCAGGAACAGCGCGACCTGCTTGCGCTCGCCCAGGCGGAGGACGGCGAGCGCGATCGGGGTCAGCTGCTCGACGCTGATCTCGAACAGCTCCTCGCGCGGGTAGCCCTCGAGGAGCTCGATAAGGTCCTTCCCGTCGTGGCTGTCGGCGGGCAGCCCGGCCGCCTCGAGCATCTGGTCGAGCTTGCGCCGCAGCACCGGGATGCGGGTGATCGACTCGGTGTAGGCGGCCTGCGTGTACAGGCCGAGGAACCGGTACTCCCCGGTGACCTGGCCGTCCGCGCCGAACTTGCGGATCGCCACGTAGTCCATGTAGCTGGGCCGGTACACGGTCGACCACGTGTTCGATTTTGCGAGCACGAGGAGTCGGGCGACCCGCTCGCCGTGCTGGCCGCCCGGCGGCGTGGCGGTGAACGAGTCGTCGCCGTCGTGCCGGAGGATGCCGAGCCCGGTGCCGGGCAGCGGGCGCAGCTCTGGCTCATCGCCATGCCAGGCGCAGGTGTACTCGCGGTAGCCGAGGAACGTGAAGTGGCCGGCCGACAGCCAGGCCAGCAGCCCGGCGGCCTCGGACTGTTCCGGGCCGCCGGCGTCGGTGAGCGTCGCGACCAGTTCGCGCGCGGCCGACCGCATGCGCGGCTGGTCCTCCATCGCCACCCGCAGGTCGTCGAGTACCCGGCGGAGGTCCGCGGCGAGCTTGCCGGCCTGGGCGAGCTGGCCGAGCTCGACGTGAATCCAGGATTCCGCCACGGTGTCCGCCGGGAGTTGCGCCCCGACGTTCGCGAGCACCGTGCCGTGGGCCTCGCCGGTCACGTCCCGGTGGACGGTGACCAGCGGGTGCACGATCAGCCTGATGTCGGCCAGATGCCTGTTGAGCTCCATCGTCACCGAGTCGACCAGGTAGGGCATGTCGTCGGTGACGATGTCCACGATCGTTCCGGCGCCGGTGAGGGAGGCCGCTCCGGACTCGCGGACCTGGACGAGCGGGCGGCCCTGCGGGCGGCTTTCGCCGAGCGCCGCATGCCAGGCCGCCACCGCGGCCACCCGCCGCGGGCCGGCCATCACGAGGTCGTCGGTGGCGACCAGCCGGTAGTACGCGGTAAGGAAGCCGGGCAGGTCACCCATTGCCCGGCCTGGGTCGCCGGGCGGGCCCGCCTCGCCGTCGTTGGCCGCCCACAGCCCCGCCGCCTCGGCGAGCAGTGCTTCCCTGGTGTCGTCCGAGGTTTCCCTGGCCTCGTCCGCGCGTTCCGGCATTACCTTGTCCCTTCGTGTTCACCCTTGTGCGGCACGCCATTGTGCACGCGGGCATGCGGCAGCCCCACGTTGCCGTGGTCACTGCTGGCGTTAGTTGCGCATCACTCTCAGTCACAACGGACGCTCTCGACGCGTCCTTTGATGCCTCCTCCCTACAGCCTAGAGCCGGATATGCAGTGCTATCCCGGGGGGGCGACCCCCCGAAGCCCCCCGCCGAAGGATGCGAGCACTTCCGGGTTGGCGATCGCGCTCGGGTCCGCTGCCTCCGTCACCGGCGTGCCCAGCAAGATCTTGCGCACCGGGATCTCCAGCTTCTTGCCCGACAAGGTGCGCGGCACGCCCGGGACGCTGACGATCTCGTCAGGGACGTGCCGGGGGGACAGCTGCTTGCGCAGCGCCGCCCGGATGCTGGCGGTAAGGTCGCCGTCCAGCTCGTAGCCCGGCGCCAGCTGAACGAACAGGACCAGCCGTCCCTCCTCGCCGAGGCGGCCGGTGTCCACCACCAGGCTGTCGGCGATTTCGGGGAAGGCTTCGACGACGCGGTAGAACTCGCTGGTCCCCATCCGGACGCCGCCCCTGTTGAGGGTCGCGTCGGACCGGCCGTAGATCACGCAGCCGCCGTCGGGCAGGATCTCGATCCAGTCGCCGTGCCGCCACACGCCAGGGAAGTCGGCGAAGTAGCTGTCCCGGTATTTCTTGCCGTCCGCGTCGTTCCAGAACATCACCGGCATCGACGGCATCGGCTCGGTGATGACCAGCTCGCCGACCTGCCCGGTGACCGGCTGGCCGTGGTCGTCGAAGGACTCGACCTTCGCGCCCAGGCAGCGGCCGGAGATGACCCCCCGGCGGACCGGCAGCAGCGGGCAGTGGCCGACGAACCCGGTGCACACGTCGGTGCCCCCCGACATCGAGCCGAGCTGGAGATCCGCTTTGACGGCCGCGTAAACCCAGGTGAAGGCCTCCGGGGACAGCGGCGAGCCGGTCGACCCGATCCCGCGCAGGCTGGACAGGTCGTAGGTCTCGCCCGGTTTCAGGCCAGCCTTCTGGCAGTTCATCAGGTAGGGCGCGCCCACCCCGAGGTAGTCGAGCTTCTCGTCGGCGGCCAGCCGCCACAGCCGCCCGGTCTCCGGATAGCCGGCGCTGCCGTCGTAGAGCACGACGGTCACCCCGGCCAGCAGCCCGCCGACCAGGAAGTTCCACATCATCCAGCCGGTCGTCGTGTACCAGGTGAACCGGTCGCCCGGGCGCAGGTCCAGGTGCAGCGCCAGCGCCTTGACGTGTTCGAGCACGATGCCGCCATGGCCGTGCACGATCGGCTTGGGCAGCCCGGTGGTGCCGGAGGAGTACACCACCCACAGCGGATGGTCGAACGGCACCTCCTCGAACTCCGGGCCGTCCGCGCCGGCGGCGGACCCCAGGTCGGCCCACTGGAGCGACCGGACGGCCGCGGGCAGCGCGGGCGGGCTGGCCTGCGCCGCGCCCAGCAGGTCCACCATGACCACGGCCCGCAGCGTGGGCAGCTGTGCCGCGATCTCGGCCACCACGTCGGTGCGCGAGAAATCCTTGCCGTTGTAGGTGTAGCCGTCGACGGCGAGCAGCACCGACGGCTCGATCTGCGCGAACCGGTCGACCACGCTGCGGGTGCCGAAGTCCGGCGAGCACGACGACCAGATCGCGCCGATGCTGGCGGCGGCGAGCAGGCCGATGACCGCTTCCGGTATGTTCGGCAGCAGCGCCACCACCCGGTCGCCCTTGGTAACGCCGAGCGCGCGCAGCCCCGCCGCCACGCGGGCGACCTCGGCGGCGAGCTCGCTGTAGGTGAGGGAGCCGGCACGGGAGCGTTCGGAGGAAAAGACGAGGGCGGCGCGGCCGGGATCGGTCCACGAGGTCCGCAGGGCGTTGCGAGCGTAGTTGAGAGTCGCCCCGGGGAACCAGTGGACATCGGGCATCGGGCCGCCCGTCAGGGCGGGGCCGTCCGGGCGCTCGCCGAGGATGTCGAAATAGTCCCAGACAGAGGTCCAGAACTCGCCCGGGTGGCCGACCGACCACTCCCACAGGCTCTGGTAATCCGGGCCCGCAGCGATTCCGCGGCCGGCCAGCCAGCGGATGTACTGGCTTATCCGGGCGTCCTTGATCGTCTTCTCGTCCGGCGCCCAGAGCGTCTCGCCGTACCCCTGCCCCGCGAGGGCGGCGGCGGCCTCGTCATCAGTCATGGGACCAGCATCGTTCCCGCCTGCGACGTGCGCAATGTGGCCCAGACCACCTGGCTCTCGTAGATGTTCGTGCTCGAGGGATTGAACGGGGCGAGGTCTCCAAGGCTGATGATTGATCGCGGTTATGGGGCATGAGGTACGGACGGGGTACGGGTTGCCGCAAGAGCTCGCATCCTTTGCTGCGCGAGAATACCCCGCCCCGGTATTCAGCAGGTCGGATTCCATGATCACGAAGAATTCGCACGCTATAGCGATAAAAAGTCTTCGCCAGGAAAAACGTCTTCGCGATCATGAAGGTGCTGATGGGGCTTTTTATAAGATAAATGCTGATATATCCCCATTTGATACCCCTGCCGTCTCGGCCGTGACCGGGCACGGTCGCGCAGAACCCCGGACGTTCAATCTAATGAATGTCGTCAGGGCGCAGTGTCGTTAGCGGATCCGGCTCCCGGAGGGTTCGGGCACGACGCCGCCCCGGACCTGCGGCGGGTCGATTGCGCAGTCGACCACACTAGAGCAGGTCGATTGCGCGATCGACCCGCTGGCCGATGGGATGTGCTAAACGGCATTACGTCACGGCGGCGCTTACGACGAACATTTCGATAAGTGCGCGCTAAGCGGAGCGGTGATGAGGGTGATGAGGGTCGTGGTGTCTGTGAGGTCCGGGAGAACCGCGTCGGCGCCGGCGTCGCGCAGTTCCATGGTGCTCGCGCGGCCGCTGGCTACCGCGATCGACCGCGCGCCGCCGATCCTGGCGGCCTCCACGTCGCGGGGCGAGTCCGCGATGTATACCGTCGCCGCCTCGGCCACGCGCACGCCGTATTTCTCTTCGGCACGCTCGCGGGCAACCCGCAGCAGCGCGCCCTTCGGGTAGGGGTCCGACCCGGCGAACCCGCCGACGGTCAGGTCCACGTACCGGTCGAGGCCGAACGCGCGCAGCTTGAGCGTCGCGTTCGGCCGACTCGAACCGGTGAGCACGGACGCGGTCACGCCGGGGACGGCGGCGACGGCGGCCAGCGACTCGACAGCGCCCGGGAGCAGCTGGCCCCGCGCCGTGAGCAGGTTCCGGCGGGCGGCCAGCGAGGTCGCCAGCTCCGCGGTGAACGGCACGAGCAGCCGCTCGGACTCGGCGGCGGCAGCGGCGTCGCGCAGGCTCACGCCGTTCAGCGCGAGCGCGTCGAAGAAGATCTCCGGCTCGGTGCGTCCGGCCATCTGCGGCAGTTGCACCAGCGGGCGGCCGGTGATCGCCCGGAACGCCTCGGCGTAGGCCTCCCGGGCGACCCTGGCGATGTCGACAAGCGTCAGGTCGATGTTCCACAGAACCAGCCGGTGAATCTCGTGCCTCCGCCGCTCGATGCCGCTTTATGCCCGCTTTATGCCGCTTTATGCCGCTTTATGCCGTGCTACGCCGTGCTGCGCCGCGCACCTCAGCCCATGTGCGGATAACGGTAGTCGGTGGGCGGGGCGAACGTCTCCTTGATCGACCGGAGGGAAACCCAGCGGATCAGGTTGAACACCGATCCGGCCTTGTCGTCGGTGCCGCTGGCCCGGGCGCCGCCGAACGGCTGCTGGCCCACGACCGCGCCGGTCGGCTTGTCGTTGATGTAGAAGTTGCCCGCCGAGTAGCGCAACCGGTCCGCCGCTTCGGCGATCGCGGCGCGGTCGGTAGCCAGAATCGCGCCGGTCAGCGCGTACGGCGCCACGTCGGCCGCCTGCGCGACCATCGCGGAGAACCGCGCGTCGTCGTATACGTGCACCGCGAGGATCGGACCGAAGTACTCGGTCGTGAAGACCTCGTCGCCCGGGTCGTCGCACTCCAGGATCGTCGGCTGGACGAAGTACCCGTGCGAGTCGTCGATCTCCCCGCCGGCCAGGAACCTTACCGACGGGCGAGAACGCGCCCGCTCGAACGCGCCGCGGTGCTTGTCCACCGCCCGGGAATCGATCACCGCGCCGCCGAACAGGGACAGGTCCTCCGACACGTCGCCGAACGACAGCGACCGCGTCGTGGTCACGAGCTCGTCCCTGACCTGCTCCCACAGGGAGCGCGGGAGATAGGCGCGAGAGGCGGCCGAGCACTTCTGCCCCTGGTACTCGAAGGCGCCGCGCACGAGGGCGGGGACGATCGATTCGCGCTGCGCCGACGGATGGACGATCACGAAGTCCTTGCCGCCGGTCTCCCCCACCAGCCGGGGATAGTCGCGGAAGCCGTCGATGTGCTCGGCGACCGTTCGCCACAGGTGCTTGAAGGTGCCGGTCGATCCGGTGAAATGGATTCCCGCCAGATCCGGGTGGGACAGCGCCACGCGGGAGACCGCCTGGCCGTCCCCGGTCACCATGTTGATCACGCCGGGGGGCAGCCCCGCGGCCTCGAGCAGCCGCATGATGTAGTGCGCCGAGAGCTGCTGCGTGGGCGACGGCTTCCACACCACCACGTTGCCGAGCAGTGCCGGGGCGGTCGGCAGGTTTCCCGCGATCGACGTGAAGTTGAACGGGGTGATCGCCAGCACGAACCCCTCGAGCGGCCGGTACTCCATCCGGTTCCAGGTTCCGGGCGCGGACTCGGGCTGCTCGGCGAGCAACTGCCGGGCGAACGCCACGTTGTAGCGCCAGAAGTCGATCAGCTCGCACGCGGCGTCGATCTCCGCCTGGAAGACGGACTTGGACTGGCCGAGGATGGTCGCGGCGTTCAGGGTCGAGCGCCATGGACCGGCCAGCAGGTCGGCCGCGCGCAGGAAGACGGCGGCGCGGTCTTCGAACGAGAGCGCCCGCCAGCCCTTGGCGGCGGCGCCGGCGGCGGCGATCGCGGCGGTCACGTCGGGGTCGGTCGCGTTGCCGAACTCGCCTAGCCCGCGCCGGAAGTTATGCGGCTGCACCACCGGCACGCGCTCGCCCGATCCCATGACCGGCCGGCCGCCGATCGTCATCGTCAGCTCCGTATGCTGGCCGGCCATGTCCTTCAGCTTCGATTCCAAGGCGGCGCGGTCGGCGCTGCCCGCCTGGTACTGGCGCACCGGCTCGTTGTACGGCGGTGGCACCTTCGTCACGGCATCCATGCCTTCGACGTTACCTCCCCGCCAGCCTTCCCCATCTTCCCCGCCGGGGCACGTCAGGGGCGCTCGCCCGCCAGGTCGTGCAGCTCTTGGGTGGCGTACCAGGCCAGCTCGTGGCCTTCCGCCGAGTCCACCGTGAACGCGGCGTCCTCGTCCCCGTCGTCGGCCGGGCCGACGGCGTCCGCGGCGGCGCCCACGTCGCCGGCCGCCTCGGGCGCGTCGACATGGCCGGAGACCACGGCTGTGATCGGCACAGCGTTGCGGACCACCACGGCGGCCGGCTCGTCGTCGTACGCGGTCCAGTTGACCTCGCGGTCGGGAACGTCGGCGGCGAGCACCACGCGGCGCCGGGGAGCGTCGGGGTCGCCGGCCAGCAGCCGCAGCGACTGCCGCGCGGCCGTGAGCATCGCCACGTACTCGAGTTCCTCGTCGTCACCGCTCGCGTACGCCTCCCGCAGCGCCGGAGTGACCGCGAACGCGTGCAGCGGCGCCTCGCCGACCTCTCCCTTCGTGAGAGCGTCAGCCAGCGCCAGGATCGTCGAGGGCAGGTATACCCGCATGAGGCTTCATGGTAGCGACTCGGCTGGGCGGCCGCGGGCAGCCGACGGCTGGGCGGCCGATGGTTGGGCGGCCGACGGCTCGCCGACGGCGGCGATCACGGCCGCGACGGCGTCTTGGACCGGGACGTGCTCCCACAGGCGCACCACCGTCCAGCCCGCAGCGATGAGAGCCGCGTCCGCCGCGCGGTCCCGCTCTTGGTTCTTGAGCAGTTTGGGCGACCAGTACCACTCGTTGTTCTTCGGCTTGGAGCCGTGCTCAGGGCAGGCATGCCAGAAACAGCCGTCGACGAACACCGCCACCTTGCGCGAGGTGAACGCGATATCGGGCCGGACCCTCCTGGCGGGCAGGTCGAGCCGGAAATCCTTCCGGTACCGGTAGCCCAGCGCATGGAGGGCGCTGCGCAATGCCAGCTCAGGCTTGGTGTTGGTCCGGCGATTCGCTTTCATATTCGCCGAACGGGCCGCACTGGCTGGCAGTGGGTACAGCTTTTCCTTCGCTGGTTCGCCGGCGTGCTCTTGCGCGTTCTCCTGCGCCACGCGGCAAAGCCTAGCGATCGGCAAACAGCTCCGACAGCCGCTGCTGGGTACACGCGGGGTCTGTGTGATGGACGCCGGTCATCCCGCAGTCGACCGCGGCCTTGACGTTGGCTTCCAGGTCGTCGATGAACACGCACTCCCGCGGGGCGACGTCGAGCAGGTCGACGGCGTGGCGGAAGATGCGCGGCTCGGGCTTGCGCATGCCGACCTCGCTGGAGATCACCACGGCGTCGAACAGGCCGGGGAAATCCTCTCGCGGATATCCGTCCGGACCCCACGAGTTGGATAGCAGCGCGGTGCGCACTCCTTTGGCGCGCAGGTCGCGGAGCAGCTCGTACATGGCAGGAACCGGCGTGCCGGCCGAGAGCATGCGGGTGAGCAGCCCGTCCGGCGGCACCGGTTTGCCATCCGTTCTGACCAAGCGGGCGGCCAGCAACTGCTCGAACTCCGCCACGGTGCACTCGCCGCGTTCCAGGGCGTGCACGGGGTTGACGCTGGCGGGCGGGCGGGCGGCGGTCAGGTGGGCGGCGGCGGCCGGCTGCGCGGCCGCGGGTGTCGCCGCCGCGTCGTAGGCCTCGCTCAGCCACGGGCCGACTACCGCGATGTATGTGTCCCAGTCGATCTGGTCGGCCGCGATCCAATCGCGGACCGTGTCGCCGATCGGCTGGGTGAGGACGCCGCCCCAGTCGATGATCACGGCACGTAGTTCCGTCACGACCCGATGATAAAGCGTACATCGGTAGGCGTTGTGAAATCCCTATAATTTCGGTTGACATTATCAACATAATCGGCCACCATTGGTTGACCTCGTTTAGCGACGGAGGAAGTGCTGTGCCCGCTCAACCGCACTCAAGCCCAGGCACGCGAGACGCTCCCGCCTGGAGCTCTTCAACGCCGGATACGGCGACTGTGCTGGGTACCGCGACTCTAGGTTCGCTCGCCGGACCCACTGTCGGCACCCCGCTGACCGCGTACCCGGCCGGGATACCGGACAGAGCCCCGCGCCGGCCTAGCGGGCGGTTTTTCCGGAGCGGCTGGACGCGCCTGATCAGTCCCGTTCTCGTGATCGGACTGTGGCAGCTGCTCAGCAGCACCGGCGTCCTGCCGGCCAGCAAGCTGGTCTCGCCGGCCACCATCGCGCGCACCGCCTACAACCTGGTGGTGACGAACTCACCGACGTACGGGACGTTGCAGGGCTCGCTCCTGATCTCCGCCGAACGCTGGGGCATCGGCTTCGGTCTCGGCGTGCTGATCGCGGTCCTGCTGGCCATCTTCACCGGGCTCAGCCGGATCGCCGAAACCGCGCTCGACCCGATCGTGCAGGCGCTGCGCAGTGTCCCGCTGCTCGGCGTCCTGCCGCTGTTCATCATCTGGTTCGGCATCGGCGAGCTGCCGAAGGACCTCATCGTGCTCCTCGGCGCGCTGTTCCCGATGTACGTGAACACCTTCGCCGGCATCCGCGGCGTGGACCCCAAGCTCGGCGAGCTCGGCAAGGTGCTCGGCCTGACCCGGCGCGAACTCGTCACGGACATCGTGCTGCCCGGCGCGCTGCCGCAGGCGCTGACAGGGCTGCGGCTGAGCGTGGTCACCTCACTGCTCGCGCTGGTCGTCGGCGAGCAGATCAACGCGAACGCCGGGCTCGGCTTCATGATCACGACCGCCCAGCAGTTCCTGGAGAACAACATCATCATGGTGTGCCTGATCGTGTACGCCATTCTCGGCCTGGCCGCCGACGCCCTCGTGCGAGCGCTGGAAAGGAAGGTCCTGGTATGGCGTCGCGACTTCGTACAGTGACCGCACCACCGTCCGCGGCGGCGGCCGGCTCGCTGCCCCCGGGAATCACGGCCTCGGTACGGGGGCTGCGGCGTTCGTTCGGCGATCGGGTGGTGCTCGACGGGCTCGACCTGGACATCCGTTCCGGCGAGTTCGTCGCGATGATCGGGCGCAGCGGCTCCGGCAAGTCGACGCTGCTGCGGGCGCTGGCCGGGCTTGACGATAGGGTGTCGGGTTCGCTGGCCGTATCCGGACCGGTGGCGGTCGCCTTCCAGGAGCCGCGCCTGGTGCCGTGGAAGCGCGTGCTCGCCAACGTCGCGCTCGGGCTCCGCGCGCCGTCGCCGGACAAAGTCGCCGCGGCCGCGCTGGACGAGGTGGGCCTGTCGGAGCGCGCGTCCGCGTGGCCGCTGACCCTGTCCGGCGGCGAGGCGCAGCGCGCGTCACTCGCCAGGGCGCTGGTCCGGTCGCCGTCGCTGCTGCTGCTCGACGAGCCGTTCAGCGCGCTGGACGCGCTGACCCGGATCAGCATGCACCGGCTCGTGCTCAGCCTGTGGGAGCGGCACCAGCCGGCGGTGCTGCTCGTCACGCACGACGTGGACGAGGCGCTCGCACTGGCCGACCGGGTGCTCGTGCTCGGCGACGGCAGGATCGCGCACTCGGCGATCGTCGACCTGCCGCGCCCGCGGTACCGCGATCATCCAGAGCTGATCGCGCTTCGCCTCCAGCTGCTCACCGAACTCGGCGTCCCCGCCGCCGCGGCCGCCACCTGACGCAGGCGCCCCCGCGGCCCCCGGCTATCGGCCCGCCAATTTCCGGTAAAAGTAATCAAAATAGAGGGATTGTTCATGATCTATAGCCCCAAGCTCGTCGCCGGCGCGGTCATCGCCATCGCAGGGCTTGCCGCGGTCGGCTGCTCGTCTTCGAGCAGTTCGTCGTCGTCGGCCAGCACGGCCTCGACCTCGGCCGCGAGCCCGAGTTCGAGCTCGTCGGCCAGCCTGTCCTCCGTCACGCTGAACGTCGGTGACCAGAAGGGCACCGGCGCCGAGGCCGTGCTCAAGGCGGCTGGCCTGCTTAACACGCTGCCGTTCAAGGTGAACTGGTCGGACTTCACCTCGGGCCCGCCCATGCTCGAGGCGATGGCTTCCGGCTCGGTCGACATCGGCGGCGTCGGCGACGCGCCGCCGGTGTTCGCGGCTTCCGGCGGCGAGGCTGTCGAGATCGTCGGCGCCCGGGAGGTCCCCTTGGGCGACCAGGACGCGGTCGTGGTGCCGAAGGGCTCGTCGATCACATCGATCACGCAGCTGAAGGGCAAGAAGATCGCCTACGGTTCGGGCAGTTCGGCCAACTACAACCTGCTGACGGTGCTCGGCAAGGCGGGGCTGACCACCAAGGACGTCACCATGGTGAGCCTGCAGCCGGCCAACGCTCTCGCCGCGTTCACCTCCGGCGCGGTGGACGCCTGGGACATCTGGCCGCCATACGTCCAGCAGGTCGTCGCGCAGGACGGCGCGCGGGTCCTCTCGGCCGGCGCGCAGTACGGCAGCCCGTACTCCTTCGAGGTCGCGTCCAAGTCGGCGGTCGCCAACCCGGCGAAGGCCGCGGCCATCAAGGTCTACCTCGCGACGCTCAACAAGGCATACGTCTGGGCGTACGCCCACCCTGACTCGTGGGGCGCCGCCTGGGGTGCGGCGGCCGGGCTGCCGGCCAGCATCACGGACGTAGCGGCGAAGGTCGACGCCACCAAGCCGGTCACGATCACGAGCGCCATCACCGCGTCGGAGCAGAACCTGGTGACCCAGTTCTACAAGGCGGGCCTGATCCCGACCAACGTGAACATGGCGGGCTACATCACCACGGAGTTCAATTCGGCGGTCAGCGGCTAACGCACCTGAGGCGTCCCCCGAAACCTAATATGCCGATTGCGCAATCGACCCGCTCTAGCGTGGTCGATTGCGCAATCGGCCCACCGCGCTTCGCGCGGGAGCGATAAATAGTTTACGGGATCATGGGATTGGCCGGTGCTGCGGCCGGAATGTCGGTGGGGTATGCCACAGTAGTGCGCAATTAGTTGCCATCGTCCCCGCGTAATCCCATGGGGAGATCAATGCCGACGCAGCAGGCTTTGCTTTCAGATGCCGACCGCACGGATGACGCGGCGCCATCCCCCGGATCCCGCTCAGGCACGGCCACGGGCGGTGCACCCGCCGAAGGCGGCCGGTTCGCCGGAGGCGGCCTGGCCGCGCTCCGGCTCGTACCGGTGCCGGATAGCAGCCCGCCATTTGACGGGGACCTCACCGCGGCCACGCCGGCGGTCGTGGCGGCCTGGCCGTTGGGCACGGACTGGGGGAACTTCGGCCGAGGCGCTCCCGCGGAGTTCGCCGGCTGGCCGGGCGGCGACACGCCCGCCGGCGCCCAGGCCGGCGCCCAGGCCGGCGCCCAGGCCAGTGTCCAGGCATACGCCGGCTTTCGAGCCGCGGACCAGCCGAGCGCCGGCGTGCCTGGCGCGGACGGGGCCGGCGGCCCCGGAGATGACTGGTCGCGGCAGTTCGCCCTGCTGCTTACCGAGGCGCTGGCGGGAGCCAGGCCGCTGCGGCAGATCCTGCCCTGGACGACCGAGCGGGCCCGCGCTCACGCGGACAAGCTGATGCCGCTGTTCAGCGGCGGGCAGCGTCCGCGCGTCCAGCGCGTCATGGCGAGCCGCCCGGCACGCGACGTCATTGAGATGACCGTGGTCGTCGGGGTCGGAGCACGGACGCGGGCGCTGGCGGTGCGGCTCGAGCGGGACTTCCACCCGCGGCAGGGCGCATCGCGTAGCGGGGCCACCCAGCCTAGACGAACCGCGCCGCGATGGCTGTGCACCGCGATCGAGGCCGCCTAGGACGGCGCCGCGGGAGTTCAGGCGTTGCGCGGATCCCCGTGGCAGCGCTTGTACTTACGGCCCGAGCCGCACGGGCACATGTCGTTACGGCCGACGTTGGCGAACGGGTCGGTGGTCGCGTCGCCCCTGTGCTCGACGCCACCGCCTTCGGACGGAGCCGAGTACTGCAGGTGGCGCGGCCGGTGCGGCTCAAGACCCGCGGGAACCGGCCCGCGGCCCGCCCCCGAAGGCGCCGGAGCCGCCGGAGCCGCCGCGCCCGCCGACTGCGAGCCGGCACCGCTTCGCGTCGCGGCATCGCCGCGGCCGGCGGCCGTGGCGTGCCCGCGGCCGTCAGCGGCGTGCCGTCCACCCTGGCGAGCGCCTCCTTGACGGCCCCCCTGGCGACCGCCGGAACGACCGCCGCCTTGACCACCGCCCCCTTGACGGCTGCCGCCCTGGGCGGGACCGCGTCGCTGCGTGCCGGCGGGCGCGGCGAACGCCGCCGGCGGGACCGCGGGCGCGGGCTCGTCCGCGGGCATGCCGCCGGCCGGCGCGCCAGCCAGCCGAGGCCCGCCCGCTCGCGGCACCCCGGCCTGGGCGCCGCCAGGCGGCGCGGCACCAGCGGACCCGGCGGGCGCCGGGCCGATGCCGAGCACGACGGGCGGCGTGCCCTCGGGAACTTCCTCGACGATCGGGTTCTCCTGAACCTCGAACTGCAGGTTGAAGAGGTTCCCGACCGACTCCTCCTTGATGCCGTCCATCATCGCGTTGAACATGTCGTAGCCCTCCCGCTGGTACTCGACCAGCGGGTCGCGCTGCGCCATCGCGCGCAGGCCGATGCCCTCGCGGAGGTAGTCCATCTCGTACAGGTGCTCGCGCCACTTGCGGTCGAGCACGGACAGCACCACCCGGCGCTCGATCTCCCGCATCAGCTCCGGCGTGAGTTCCTGCTCGCGACGGTCGTAGGCGGCCTGGGCGTCCTCCCGCGCCAGCTCGGTGATCAAGTCGGTGGAAAGCCCGGACTTGTCCCCGCCCGCCTCCTCGATCACCGCGTCGATCCGCAGCGAAATGGGGTAAAGCTGCTTGAACGCCCGCCACAGCTTCTCCAGGTCCCACTCCTCGGGGTACCCGTCGCTGGTCTCCCCGGCCACGTAGGACGCGGCCACCTCGTCGATCATGCCGCGGATCTGCTCGTGCAGGTCGGCGCCCTCGAGCACCTTGCGCCGCTCCCCGTAGATGACCTGGCGCTGCCTGTTGAGCACGTCGTCGTACTTGAGGACGTCCTTGCGGATCTCGAAGTTCTGCTGCTCGACCTGGGTCTGCGCGGACCTGATCGCGCGGGACACCACCTTGTTCTCGACCGGGACGTCGGCCGGGATGTTCAGCCGGTCCATGATCGCCGCGACCCGGTCGGAGTTGAACATCCGCATCAGGTCGTCTTCGAGCGACAGGTAGAACCGGCTCTTGCCAGGGTCGCCCTGGCGGCCGGAACGGCCGCGGAGCTGGTTGTCGATGCGGCGTGACTCGTGCCGCTCGGTGCCGAGCACGTACAGGCCGCCGGCCGCGACAACCTGCTCGTGCTCGGCGGCCACCGCGGCCTTGGCCTTGGCGACCGCCCCCGGCCAGGCGGCCTCGTAGTCCTCCGGGGTCTCCGTCGGGGACAGCCCGCGCTGGTGCAGCTCGACGTCCGCGATGAACTCGGGGTTGCCGCCGAGCATGATGTCGGTGCCCCGGCCGGCCATGTTGGTGGCCACGGTGACCGCGCCGAGCCGCCCGGACTGGGCGATGATCATGGCTTCCTGCTCGTGGTACTTGGCGTTCAGCACGTGGTGCGGCACGCCGCGCCGCTTGAGCAGCACCGAAAGGATCTCGGACTTCTCCACGCTCACCGTGCCCACGAGCACCGGCTGGCCGGCCTGGTGGCGGTCGACGATGTCCTCCACGACCGCCTCGAACTTGGCCTGGGCCGTCTGGTAGATCACGTCGGTCTCGTCGGCGCGGATCATCGGCATGTTCGTCGGGATCGGGACCACGCCGAGCTTGTAGATCTGCATGAACTCGTTCGCCTCGGTCATCGCCGTACCGGTCATGCCGGCGAGCTTGTCGTAGAGGCGGAAGAAGTTCTGCAGCGTGATCGTGGCGAAGGTCTGGTTCTCGTCCTTGATCTGGACGCTTTCCTTGGCCTCGATGGCCTGGTGCATGCCCTCGTTGTACCGGCGGCCGTGCAGCATGCGGCCGGTGAACTCGTCCACGATCAGGACCTCGCCGTTCATCACGACGTAGTCCTTGTCCCGCTTGAACAGCTCCTTGGCCTTGAGCGAGTT
The DNA here is from genome assembly GCA_963771985.1 of uncultured Actinomycetota bacterium. Taxonomy (GTDB): domain Bacteria; phylum Actinomycetota; class Actinomycetes; order Streptosporangiales; family Streptosporangiaceae; genus Trebonia. The sequence goes on from CAVYVO010000004.1 coordinate 368,591, forward strand.
GTTGAGGAAGCTGACCAGCGGCGTGTTCACCGGGTCGTAGAGGTTGTCGATGCCGAGCCAGTCCTCGACCTTCTCGACACCGGACTCCAGGATGCCGACCGTCCGCTTCTTCTCGTCGACCTCGTAGTCGCCCTCGCCGTCCTCGCCGCGGCGCAGCCGCGGGGCGATCTTGGCGAACTCGACGTACCACCGGGAGTTCTGCTCGGCGGGACCGCTGATGATCAGCGGTGTCCGCGCCTCGTCGACGAGGATCGAGTCCACTTCGTCGACGATCGCGTAGTTGTGGCCGCGCTGCACGGTCTCCTCGAGGGACCAGGCCATGTTGTCGCGCAGGTAGTCGAAGCCGAACTCGTTGTTCGTCCCGTAGGTGACGTCCGCGGCGTAGGCGTGCTTGCGGTCGGCGGGGGTCATCTCGGCGAGGATGACCCCGACCTCGAGGCCGAGGAGGCGGTGCACCCGGCCCATCCACTCCGAGTCGCGCTTGGCCAGGTAGTCGTTGGTCGTGACGACGTGCACGCCCTTGCCGGTGAGGGCGTTCAGGTACGCGGGGAAGACGCCGGTGAGGGTCTTTCCTTCACCGGTGCGCATCTCGGCGATGTTGCCCATGTGCAGGGCCGCGGCGCCCATCAGCTGGACGTCGAAGGCCCGCTGGCCGAGTGTCCGCCGCGCTGCTTCGCGAACGGCCGCGAACGCCTCGGGAAGCAGCTCGTCGAGCGACTCTCCGTCCGCGTAGCGCTGCCGGAACTCGTCGGTCATCGCGCGGAGCTCGGCGTCGCTCATGGCGACGAAGTCGTCCTCGACAGAGTTGATCTGCTCGCTGATCCGCTTCAGGTTACGCAGGATCTTGCCTTCGCCTGCGCGAAGGATGCTATCTAGGATGACTGGCACTTTTCGTCGTGCTCCTTGCGGATCGGGTGGGCTGAACACGCCTCGCAAGTCATGGTAGGCGAGACGGGACACGAAACCGAGTCCGCTGGAGAAGGTCTCGGACACGTATCCGCGGGGCCGCTGCTCGCAGGCCACCCTCGTTAGGGTATTTTCATGACAACCTCAGCATAGGCAGCCGGCGTTGGAGGAAGAGTCGTGGCCGAGCAGGCATCAGGTACCGTGCAGGGCACCGGGACCGCGGGCGCCCTGGCGCACGTCGGCGCGGAAAGCCACCATCACGGCAAGCCCATGTCCTGGGTCGCGGTGGCGATCATCACCGTCGGGTTCGTCATCGGCGGCATCGGGATGGTGCCGCACCCCACGTGGTGGCTGTTCTGGCTCGGCGCCGGCATCGCGATCGTCGGCTGCATCATGACGCTGTTCGCCAAGACCTTCGACGACTGGTACTAAGCCCTGCCAGTTTGTCAGAACCCCGTCGGTACAGTCGTTGCCGTGGGAGAGGATGCCGCTTCCGTTCCGATTCTGCTGACCCGGGGGGACGACCCCCCGGACCCCCCGGACATTCGGTTTCTAACTCAGGATGAGGCGCGGCGAGCAACGCTTTTCGCGCAGGGGTTCCTGGGCAGGGACGGGCGGCGGGGCGGTGTCGCCGGGATGCTGCGGCGGGTCGCCGCGGTCCAGCTCGACACGATCAGCGTGCTCGCCCGGTCGCATGAGCTGGTGGCATACGCGCGGCTCGGCCCCGTCGGGCGCGCGAGAGTCGAGCAGGCCTACTGGCCGGCGAGCACGCCGACGACATTTGAGTACTGGGCGCACGCGGCCTGCATCCTGCCGATCGCGGACTGGCCTTACTACGCCTGGCGGCGGCGCGCGATCGCTGCGCGCGGGCAGCGCTGGCACCAGGTATCCGAGGCCGCCTGCGAGCAGGTGCTGGCACGGCTGCGGGATGAGGGACCGCTGACCGCCACCCAGCTCGGCGGGGCGAAGGCGGGCGGACCCTGGTGGGACTGGTCGGAGGTGAAGATCGCCGCCGAATGGCTGCTCGACACGGGACGGGCGGTCTGCGTGCGGCGCACTGGCTGGCGGCGTGTCTACGATCTGCCAGAACGTGCCATACCGAAGGAGTTCCTCGACCACGAGCCGGGCGACAGCGAGTGCCTGACCTACCTCGTCGGCGCGACCGCCCGCGCACTCGGCGTCGCGACGCACGCCGACTTCATCGAGTACCAGCGGCTGAACGGGCACGGCTCGCATCTTCGCGGCGCCGAGACCCTCGACGCGGCGGCCGAGGCGGCCGGGCTGACCAAGGTCACCGTCCCCGGCGGCAGACGGCCCCTCCACGCCTGGGCGGACCCGCGGACGCTCGCCTGGCTCGACGCGGGCGGCCGCGGCACGCACCGCACGACGCTGCTGTCGCCGTTCGACTCGCTGATCTGGGACCGGAAGCGGACCTTGCGGATGTTCGGCTATCAGCATGTTCTCGAGGCGTACGTGCCGAAGGAGAAGCGGGCGCACGGCTACTACACCATGCCGCTGCTGGCCGGCGGCCAGATCGTCGGCCGGGTGGACCCGGCGCGCGACGGCAGGACACTGATCGCCAGGCACGTGACTTTGGACAAGCCGGCCGCCGCCGCGCCCATGGCCCGTGCGCTCGCCGAAGCGGCCTCGTGGGTGGGATGCGACAACATTTATCCGGAACGGACCTCGCCGCCTCATCTAGCCCAGCCGCTTGCGGCGGCGTTGCGGGCCGAGGGGTTCAGCTAATCTCGATCAGCTTCTCCCGCACCGCGATCATCACGGCCTCCATCCGGGAGTGGATCTGCAGCTTCTCCAGGATGTTCCGCACGTGGTTCTTGACGGTGTTCTCGGAGATGAACAGCTCCTTGGCGATGTCGCGGTTGTTCATCCCGCGCGCCACGAGCCGCAGCACCTCCATCTCGCGCTCGGTGAGCTTCGGGGCGGCGACGTGCTTGATCGGCTCCTCTTCGGCGTCGCGGCGGGCGAGCGTGGCGAACTCGCTCAGCAGCTTGCCCGCCATCGAGGGATTGATCAGCGACTGGCCGTCATAAACGGCGCGCACCGCCTCGGCCACCTCGTCCAGCGGGATGTCCTTGAGCAGGTAGCCGCTCGCTCCGGCGCGGATCGCCTCGAAGAGGTCCTCTTCCTCGTCGCTGATCGTCAGCATCACGATCTTGGCGCTCGGCGCGACCTCTTTCATCTGCCGCGCGGCCTCTATGCCCGTGGTCTTCGGCATCCGGATGTCCATGAGCACGACGTCAGGGACCGCCTCGCTGGCGATCTGGACCGCCTCGGCGCCGTCGGAGGCCTGCCCGACGAGTTCGATGCCGTCTTCTTCCTCGAGGACCATCTCGAGCCCGCGCCGGAAGAGCGCGTGGTCGTCCGCGATGAGCACCCTGATCGGATCGACGCCTGGCTCACCACCGCTGTCCGGCGACGAGCCGACGGCTACCGGCGACTCGGCGGCCGCGGACGACCCATTGGATGAGGACGACCCGTTGGGCCTCCGGGTCGCTACCGTCCCAGCTGGGCCGGGGGCCGTCATGGGCCGATCGGTCACGGCCGCTCCTTCCGCTCCGTTCGCCGTTCACGCTCAGGATAGGACGTTATTTCCTCCGGGGGTACAAAGCCCCCCGGAGGAAGGGCGCGCGGTTACTCCTCTACCAGGCGGATTACGCCGTAGTCGTACCCGCAGCGGCGATAGACGACGCTGAACTTGCCGCACTGGGTGTCGTGGAACGCGTAGAAGTCGTGGCCCACGAGCTCCATCTCGAAGAGCGCCTGGTCAATGGTCATCGGGTGGGAGGCATGGAACTTCTCCCTGACGACGAGCGGGCCATCTCCCTCCATCTGGATGGCCACCAGGCCGGACGCCGCCGCCTCGGCCTCGGCCTCGTCCTGGTAGGCACCGTACCCGTCGTCATCGGGCGTCGCCGGCAACGGGACGACGGTCTCGGGGCGAATCCGTCCGTTCAGCTTGCGCCGGCGCGCGCCGTTGAGGGCGGCCGTGCCGTCAGGAGGAGCGACCGTGGCGACCGCGCCTTCCGCCGGGCTCGCCTCCGCTCCTTCCGCCTGCGAGGCGGTCACCGCGGCGAACGTGTCGACGGACCGGACGGAGACGTCCGCGCGGCGCACCTTGCGCCGCTCCGAGGCCCGGCGCAGTCGCCCTTCGAGCTTGGCGAAGGCGAGGTCGAGCGCCGCGTATCTGTCGTCCGCGGCGGCCTCGGCCCTGATAGCGGGACCCCGGGACCTGATCGTGAGCTCTACTCGTTCACTTCGGTCAGACTGCCGCGGGTTGCGTTCCTTCGAGACCTCCACGTCGATCTGCATTGCCTTCTGATCGAGCTTCTCGAGCTTGGCTAGCTTGACCGCGGCATGCCGCCGGAACCGCTCCGGAACGCTGGTGTGCCTGCCCTTGAAGGTGATGTCCATCTCTCGTTCCCCCTTCGGCTCGAATTGACCGACGGAAGGCACTCGCCCGGCCAACCTGGTCTTCGCCCCCACATCCGCCTGCTGAGGGGTTCGCGGCCTCTATAGCCACTACTGCCCTTCTCCCGGGGCGGGGAACTCTGTATTCCCCGTCGAGGCAGGACTTACTTCTAAGCCGCACCGTGATCGGTCGACGAGAAGTCGCCTTACGTGGGCCGTTTCGCCTGCGGCTGGCATCGGCTTGCCAGGGAGGCCCGCCCGATGCTGGGCGAGCCTGCTCGGCGCAACCACGGACCCGGGCGAGTGCCATGCATGAACGCTAGCTCGCCGCGGCCGAAATGTCAGGGGGGAGATTGGTCACGAACCACCACATAAACCTGGGTATACGGGAGAAACACCGGATCCTATGCCCATCCAGGAGCCGGTTAGGCTGGCGTCGGCCGTGATATCGCCCTTGGCCAGCCCGGCGATCAGCGGGGATTCCCAACTGGCCGTGACCGACTGGATGCGCGGCTCGGCCGAGATGGAGGTGGAGCTGCTGCCGTTGACCGGGTACTCGGTCAGCAGCGGCCCGGGGCCGCCGAGGGTGATCACATTGTCCGGACCGTACCAGGTCACCGCGCTGAACGTCGTGGTGCCCGAAGCGGTGACGTAGAACGGCGACAGCACGATCTCGATCGCCGCCTCCCCGGCGCGGATACCTTGCTGCCAGACGATCGCACCGAAGTTCAGGTCGGTCTGCCCGATAACGATCGCCACCCGCACACCATCCGGCGCGACCCGGAGCGAGGTATACGGTCCGACGACGGGGCTGCCGTCCAAGTTCACTACGTTGACGTTGACCGGCTGGCCCTGCTGCTGCGCGGGGTTCGCGGCGCCGCGCAGCATGACGATCTGGTCGCCCGTCGTCGCCCACAGGTCGTCCGCCGGATCCCAGCTCATCGTGGTGTACCCGGCGCCGCTCCGCTTGGCCAGCGCGCCGTTGACCGGCCCGATGTACAGCGACCCGTCGCGCAAGGCCGCCACGTAGTGGCCATCCGGGGAGACGGCGATCTGGGTGAAGCCCGTGCCGAGGCGGCCGACCCTGACCGGCTTGCCTTGCATGCCATCGCGGCTCAGCAGGTTCCCGCCGCCGTCCAGGTAGTAGAACTCACCGCTCGTCCCCGTCGGCGGGCTGTAGAGGGGCAGGTGCTGGACCGGGTTCTCGTCGCTGTTCTGCGGTATCCACGGCTTGCCGTTCTCGGATACCTCGATCGACTGAACGGCTGGGCCGCCCTGGCCGGAGCCGGACAGCGTCCACCACAACTGCGCCGAGATCTGCTGCAGCACCGCTCCGGGGGCCCTCGCGATGGCGCCGCCGAGGTTGACGGCCGCCGTTCCGCCGGTCAGCGTGACGTCGCCGAGCTGCTTGGTGCCGGCGGGGAAGGCGGTCCTGGTGGCACCGCGGGAGAGCCAGTCCCGCGGCGGCGTGATCAGGTCGTGCACCAGCCCGTTCATCAGGTCCGGCGGCGTCGCCTGCAGGGGCACGTACACCGGGTCGGGCACCAGGAAATGAGTGGTGGGGTCGAAGAAGTACAGGTTCCTGAGCTGGTAGTCGTACTTGAACAGGTCGCTGGTGAGCAGCAACTCCGGCGGCGCGGCGGAGATCCGCCACTGGCCGCCGACCTTGATCAGATTGAAGGTCGGCGGTACGCCCTGCTGTTTGGCGGAGGGGACCGCGTAGGCGCCTTGTCCGGACAGGTTCGCCTGTACCGTGCCGGTGACCGTGACCTGTGCCTGGTTACGGCCGGAGAGGACCGTCTGGGTCGCGGTGGGCCCGCTGCCGTATACGGTCGCCGACCAGCTTGGATGCCACGTCCGGCTGGCCTGGGCTGTCAGGTACTCCCTGGCTACCTGCTGCTGGTTGGCGAAGCTGGCGGAGGCGATCAGGAAACCGGTGACGATCTGCTCGGGCAACCAGCCGTCGCCGGGCGGCTGCGCGTCGATCTGCTGATAGTGCTGGCTCTGGGTGCCGGGCCCCTGGGTGACCGTGTAGGACTGCACGGGGCCGCCGGTCGGCATGGAGACGCACCCGGCCGCGGACGCCGCGACGGCCAGCGCCCCGAGCAAGGCGAGCGCGGGACGGCGGTAAGCCCGGTACGACCTGCCGCTAGCCACGGGCGCCGCCCGCCATGTCCGCCTCCAGAGCGCTGGTGACCACCTCGGCTTCGTCCGGTCCGAGGGGCAGCGGCGAGCCCGCGATCGGCTGTCCCGCGACCCGCGGGACGGTCAGCCGGAACACCGAACCGCGGCCCCGCTCGCCCCAGGCCTGCAGCCATCCGCCGTGCAGCCGGGCATCCTCAAGGGCGATGGCCAACCCGAGCCCGGTTCCGCCGGTGGTCCGGGCCCGTGCCGGGTCCGCGCGCCAGAAGCGCTCGAAAACCAGCTGATCCTCCCCCGGGCCGAGGCCCACGCCGTGGTCCCGGACAGCGACCGCGACCGCGTCACTGTCGGCGGCGACCGTCACCACCACGTCCTTGCCCTCGCCATGTTCGACCGCGTTCACCAAGAGGTTGCGCAAGATCCGTTCCACCCGCCGCCGGTCGACCTCGGCCATGCACGCCTGCACGGGGAGCCGGAACTCGATGCGGCAGCTTCGCCGCTCGGCGAGCTGCTGCGCGTCGTCGGCGCTGCGCCGCACGATGTCGCACATGTCCGCGGGCTCGGCGTCCAGCGTGGCGACGTTGGCGTCGTGCCTGCTGATCTCGAGGAGGTCCGTGAGCAGTATCTCGAAACGTTCGGTCTGGCTCTGCAGGAGCTCCGCTGACCGGGCCGCGGCGGCGTCGAGCTGTTCCCGCGACTCGTAGAGAATCTCCGCGGCCATCCGGATCGTCGTCATCGGGGTGCGCAGCTCGTGCGACACGTCCGACACGAACTGCCGCTGCGCCTTGGACAGCTCCTCGAGTTCGCGCAGCTTCTCCTGCAAGCTGCGCGCCATGTCGTTGAACGAGGTGGCGAGCGAGCCCAGGTCGTCCGCGCCGCCGACCGCCATCCGCTCCTCGAGCCGACCCGCGGACAGCCGCTGCGCGGCCCGCGCGGCGTGCCGGACGGGTAGCACCACCCAGCGGGTGACCAGCGAGACGATGGCGGCCAGCAAGGCGACGAGCGCGATGCCCACGCCGATCAGGGCGGTCTGCACGAGCTGCAGCGTCTGCTGCTCCTGGGCGACCGGGAAGACGAAGTAGAGCTGGTACCAGTTGCCGAGCGGCGCGCCGAACGCGATCGCCGGCCCGCCCTGGCCGCCGTCGGCGAACATGAGCGTGGCGGGAGCGGAGTACAGCTGGCTCTCCGCCTTGCCCGCGTCTTCTTCGGCGGTCTGCTCCTGCTGGACGTCAGCCGTCAGCGTCGGCGGCAGCGTCGCCGCCACGTTCAGGCTGCTGAACCCCGGCGGGAACCCCGGCTTGTCCGCCAGAGCCGCGTTCAGCCCGACCACCACGTAGTAGGTGGTGGTGCCGCTGTTCGTCGGCTGCAGCGCCTGGCCCGCGGCGGTCAGGAAGCGCAAGGCGCTCTCGGCGTTCGTCGGCTCCTGGGTCAGCCCGGAAAACGAGCGCGCGGTGTTCAGCTCGGCCAGCGCCTGCGCCCGTGCCGAGTTCTCGGCGCCCTTCTCCAGGCCGTACTCGATCTGCTCGGTCAGGAAGAAGCCGAGGATGGCGATCATGGTGGCGGAGATCACCAGGGTCGTGCCGACGACGCGCAGCTGCAGACTCCGGTGCCACTGGTACTTCACCTTGGCGACGATCGCGTGCTGCCAGCGCAGGGTCGACCGGACCAGGATCGTTATCCGGTGCGGCAGCCAGCCGACCACCCACCGCACCCACTTCTTGCGGCGCAGCGCCATTTCCCACGCTTCGCGCACATCCCGCTGCCCCGCCGTAGACGCGGCGGCCGCGGCCGGGGAGGCCGACAGGGCGGCCGCAGCCGAGGGCGTGGCAGCGGGCAATGTCACGGCAGACGACGGCACGGCCGACGACGGCGCGACTTCCGCGCGGGCCGCGTCGGAGTTAACCGCTGACCGCTCCATCCCCAGATCAGCCAGGTCCCGCCTTGTAGCCCACGCCGCGGACCGTGACCACGATCTCCGGGTGCTCGGGATCCCGCTCGATCTTGGCCCGCAGCCGCTGCACGTGCACGTTCACCAGCCTGGTGTCCGCGGCGTGCCGGTAGCCCCATACCTGCTCGAGCAGCACTTCCCTGGTGAACACCTGCCTGGGCTTGCGCGCGAGCGCAACCAGCAGGTCGAACTCCAGCGGCGTGAGGCTGAGCGTCTCGCCGTTCCGCTTGACCGAGTGGCCGGCCACGTCGATCGACACGTCGCCGATTTGCAGCATCTCCGGCGCAGGCTCGTCCGTCCGCCGCAGCCGCGCCCTGATCCGGGCGACGAGTTCCTTGGACTTGAACGGCTTGAGGATGTAGTCATCCGCGCCGGACTCGAGCCCGAGGACCACGTCGACCGTGTCGGTCTTCGCCGTCAGCATGACGATCGGCACCCCCGACTCGCCCCTGATCTGGCGGCACACGTCAATACCGTCCGAGCCGGGCAGCATCAGGTCGAGCAGCACCAAGTCCGGCCGCGTATCACGGAAGGCCTCAAGCGCCTTGTCTCCGTCGGCTACGAACGTAGGCTCGAACCCCTCACCGCGGAGCACGATGCCAAGCATCTCCGCGAGCGCCGCGTCGTCGTCGACAACTAGCACACGTCCTTTCATGGGCCCCATCGTTCCATGTATCTGGCTCCAAGCAGAGCACCCGCGGCGACAGACAGTGACGCCGGTGACGTACCCTACGCCCAGCATGCGCAGGTTACCCCTTTTTACCAGCTCCGCACTAGCGGTGAGCCCGTTTACCAGCTACGGCTGCCACCTAGCCCCACACGCACCTCCATACTCCGCCTTCCATGCTCCGCCGCGACTGCCCGTCCGCTGCGTAGCCTCATCGCCTCCGCGACCCCTGCGGCACCTCTCGTCCGAACGCGCCGCCTCTCGTCCCCGCGGCACCTCTCGTCCGAACATGCCGCCTCTCATTCCTGCGATACCTCTCGTTCCTGCAGCATCCCTGATCCCTGCGGCACCTCGCGGTACCTCGCCGCGGCGCCGTGGCGTCAGCGGATAACCAGCTCGCCGAGGCCGGGGGCCTACTGCGGTCCGGCTGGCGGGTGCCAGCGCCCCCTCGGGCCAGGCAGCGCCGGATTGGCCTAGGGTATGTAATCAGCAAATTTCATACTTTAAAGGTATAAATAGGACGTACAACAAGGTAATCATTACGAAAGCTTTTTTTATCACGAGGACTTTTTATACCTATAGAACGAAAATTTTGCGCGATCATGAATTGATGGGCACCAGATACCTGCCGGGGGTATGCGCGACTTGCCAAGTCCAAAACTTGGGCGGGGCTGAAGGGGCGCGCAGGTCACGGCGGATACTCACCCAGCAGAGCCGACCCAGGCCAACGCGCTACGCGGAAAAAGCCTTCTTTAAGAAGAAAAATCCTCTTATGGGTATCAGGACCCGGCACGGCCGTGACCGGCCGACGGCCTCCCATATATCCGACGAGCCGCCCCAACGGGTCGATTGCGCAATTGACCCGCTCTAGTGTGGTCGATTGCGCAATCGACACGATGAAAAATCCGCCGAGACCGGGTGTTTCCCACTGCCCTTAAGTTTCCGGGGTTATGGCTCTTTGTGTCCGGTTTCTGGCTGATGGTAACGGGATGGCTGCAGGTTGATAGAGGCATCGTGATGGAGCCCGGCAGTTCCTGAAAAGGCACAAGGCCCCTGGTAGGAACGGGTTTGCGAAGACCATCGTTCACCTGGAGCCTTGTTGCCCGGCCAGTTTGCCATGCCCCTTGACCTGCCGTCCATCGATTCCGCGTCTCCTGAAGCCCTTATCCCGGACAAGGCGGCGGCCCGTGTCGCGGCCGGCCCGGGATTCTGGGCGGACTGGCTGTCGGAGCTGAGCCGGGAGGGCCTGCTGGAGGCCCTGCTCGCCGAGGACGTGATCGCGCGGGCGCTGCGGGAGGCCCCGGGCCGTCACCGGTACCACTCCGCGCTGGATGCGAAGATGACCCTCATCTGCGTCCTGGTGGCCTGCCTGTTCCCGGAGAAGGGCTATGACCAGGTGCTGGCGAAGGCGTTCGGCCTGCCGGGCCTGCGGTTCCGGCCCGGGGAGGTCCCGTCCGGCAGCGCCCTGTCCCAGGCGAGGGAGCGGCTCGGCGAACTGGCCGCCCGCCGGGTCTTCGAGCTCGGCGCCGAGCGCGGCGACGCGGATCTCGGTCTCACGGCGCTGTGGAAGGGCCTGGAGGTCACCGCGCTGGACGGCACCACGATGGAACTGGCCCGTAACGCGGCGCTGGCCTGCGAGTTCGGGTCCTCGTCGGAGGCCGGCCGGCCGCTGCTGCGGGTCGTCGCGCACGTCCGCACCGCCAGCCGCCGCTGGATCGGGGCGGAAATCGGCTCCTATCACGACGGGGAGAACGACCTGGCCGACAAGCTGGAAGGATCTTTCCGGCCCGGCATGCTGAACCTCGCCGACCGGGGCTTCTTCTCCATGGACCGGTTCTGCCGGTTCTCCGCGGCCGGCGCTGACCTGGCCTGGCGCGTCAAGAACAGCGCGAAGAGCATCCCCGCCAGGACCCTCGAAGTCCTGCCCGACGGCTCTGAGCTGGTCGTCCTGCACGAGTCCGACGGGATGCTCGCCCGGCGGCGCCGCGAGTCCCGCAACCACGCCGCCCCTCGGCACCCGGACACTATCGCTCGCCTGGTCACCTTCCTCGTCATGACCGAGACCCGCGGCGGGAAGCGGAAGGCGTCCCGGATCCGGGTCATCACCACGCTGCTGGACCACGAGGACTATCCCGCCCGCGACATCGCCTCGCTCTATGCTGAGAGATGGCAAATCGAAATCGCGTTCTTGCACCTGAAGAAGACCGTCCGCGGCTCCCGGCGGCCGCTGCGCGGCCAGTCTCCCGAACTCGCCCGCCAGGAAGCCTGGATCCTGCTGCTGGTCCACAACATGGTCGCGACGGCCGCAGCCCGCGCCGCCGCCGCGGCCGGCACCGACCCGAAGCTGATCCCGTTCACCCCCGTGCTCGCCCTCATCCGCGAGCACGTCGCCGCCGATGCCTGCTGCCCGCACTGCGGGCGCCGCCCCGCCAGCACGGAAGACCAGCTCAGCAGCCTGATTGCCGAGATCATCGCCCTGCCCCGCCACCGGCCCGGACGCCAGCGGACATCCGGGAGGACCGCCGCCGAACGCCGTGACGGCCATACCGAGGACGTCACTTACATGATCACCATCGAAAAATCGAATCTCCCAGAATGGGACACAACCCTCAATACATATCGGGGCTTCGCCCCACCCCGACGAGGCATGCGCTGGGGGCTAATGTCTGCGCATGGGCGGGCTGTAGGTGGGGGCTCCGGCCGGGGCCCAGGGCAGTTCACAATGTGACTGTTCATTTGCCGCTTGCAGCGGTCGGTGGCCGTTGCCGGCCGAGCCTCCAGCCGGAGCCCTATCATGACGCTACCGCGTACTGTCGCCGAGGTCCTGTCCGGTCACGTGACGCTGGAGGTCCGCTGCACCGACCGGGTGCTGCTGACGTTCCGGCAGCCGCGGCTGCAGTACGGACAGGGGATCCACGGGTTCTTCTGCCATCACCGCGGCAACCAGTTCGCCTCCTCGGCGCTGATGATGCCGATGACCGAGCACTTTGCCGCCGACATCCGCCATTACATCGACACGCGCCGGCTGGACCTGGTCCGGTTCGCGAAGGGGCAGAGCAAGGACCAGGTCGCCAGGGAGTACCTGGCGGGGAAGTCCGGTGGCGACCAGATCCTTTTCGCGGGCGTCGCGCAGGAGAAGGCCCGGATCTGGCGGACTTCCCAGCGCCGGGATCCGGTGACCGGCAAGCGCTACCCGTGGCTGTACCAGGACCAGGCGATGGTGAACCACTGGTATTTCTATGGCTTCGACGCCGGCTTCGGTCCCTTTTACATAAAGTTCTGCGGCTATTTCCCGTACACCGGGCAGATCTACTTCAACGGCCACGAGTACGCCAAGCAGCAGTGCCTCAAGGAAGGCATCGCGTTCACGGCCCTGGACAACGCGTTCGGCTCGGCCGGCGACGCCGAAGCGGTCCAGCGGATCTGCGACGGGCTGACCGATCAGAAGATCTACCGGTTCGCCGGCAAGTGGCTGGCCCGGCTGCCGCAGCCGTTCACCCGCGAGGACGAGCAGGCCGATTACCGCTGGCAGCTGTCGGTCCAGCAGATCGAGTTCTCCACCACCATGGCCTTGGACCGCCCCCTGAACGGCCGCATCTTCTTCGAGCAGCTCATCCGCGACAACCTGGACATCGGCCGCCCGGACAAGGTGAACCTCGTCTTCGGCCGGACGATCCGCACGAGGGGCAAGTTCCAGACTCCGGGGACGTTCCGGACCCAGGTCATCACGAACGGCACCTGCCCCTACCTCTATCTCTTTTACAAGAAGACCCAGGTCAAGCAGTACCTGAAAGAGGGGAGGGCGATCCGCACAGAGACGACCCTGAACCAGCCCCGCGACCTCGGCATCGGCAAAGAGCTGACTAACCTCGCCGCCATGGCGAAGGCAGGCTACGCCGCCAACCGGCGCCTCCTGGACGCCGAACGGATCAGCCACGACCCCGCCGCCGGGACCGCCGCCCTCGAGACACTGACTAGCCCCGTGATCAGCAGCACCTGCACCCGCGTGCCCGGGATGCGCTTCCCCGATCCACGCGTCCAGGCGCTCCTCGGGGCCTGCTGCGCGCTCGCGCTCCGGCCCGCCGGCTTCACCAGCCGCGACCTGCGGCACCTCCTCGCCCCCCAGCTGGGAAGAAACCCCGGGGACATGTCCGGCGGCCAGATCAGCTACGACCTGCGCCGGCTCCGCGCCCACCAGATCATCGAGCGCATCCCGCACAGCCGCAGCTACCAGCTCACCGCCGGCGGGCTGTCCACTGCCCTGTTCTTCACCCGGCTGATCAGGCGCGTCATCATCCCCGCACTCACCGAGATCAACACCGCCAGCCCGCCGCCCGGCAGCCCGCTCCGCCAGGCCGACCGCGCCTACACGCAAGCCGTCGCCGACCTCGCCGCACAGGCCTCACTCGGCATCCAGACACGAGGAGTAACCAAGACCCAGTCACACCCGCGCCAGTCGTAACACGCAACCCAAGTTGACTCGACCGGTGAAATCCCCGCGGGGAAAGATAACTTAAGGGCAGTGGGGTGTTTCCCCGCAGCGCGAGAGGCCCGGGGAGCATCCCGTCAGCGGTCCCGGCCGCTGTGCGCGCCGCCGCCACCAGGCAGGCAGAAGCTCCCAGGCAGAAGCTCCTGAGATGGCGAGCTGAGGAACCGGCGAGACACCACAGCGGGACGGGACCGAGTGCGGTCATTACTGGCTCTTGGCAGTTGCCGCGTCGGTGCAGGAATAGCTGGCGCTGCCCGGGGTAGGCCAGTCACGGCGATCGCCGACAGGAATATAGCGGAAATGCCGGGATACGGTCCGGTATTCACCAAAGGTAACGGGGAGGATTAATGGGGATCTTCGACAAGGCCGAGAACGAAGCCGAGAACCTAGCGCAGAAGGACCCGAACCTAGCCGATAAGGGCATGAATCAGGTCGGGCAGGAAGCCAACCAGATGACTGGCGACCGATTCGGCAACCAGATCAACGAGGGCGTCCAGGACGCGGAGAACAGGTTCGGCCAGCAGGGCGGCAACCAGGACCCGAACCAAGGCGGGTATCAGGACCCCAACCAGGTATTACAGTCGCCGTTTCACGCTGAGTGCTTTGGTGCTGCCTGTTGCGTGATCGCCGGGCATACGGCTGGCGTGACAGCGCGTGACGAGATCGGACGGCTGTTTCCGGCGGGACCGCGGCTGGCGGGCGTGCAACGCGGGGCGGCCGTGGCTCGTTCCTGGATTTTGTGGAAAAACAAGAGATGGCCACGGCCGCAGTGGCCAGCATAGAAGATGCCGCGGAGTGCGGGGAGAGAGCGGATGGCCTGGTCAGCGGGGTGCTGGGCCGGGTGATGAGGCAGCGGCGCAGCATCGCGGCGGCGCTGGATTACGTGAAGGCGCTGTCGCGGGGAACGCGGGCGAACTGCTGGGAACTGGCAGAGGCGGCCGGGCACGAGGGACCGCACCGGATGCAGGCCCTGCTCAGGAGGTACAAGTGGCCGTGGGAGACGCTCCGCGCGCTGCTGCCGGCGCTGGCGGCGCAGTGCCTGCCGGATGACCCGGATGACCTGATCGGGCCGGGGATCGCGATCGACGAGACCGCGCACCTGAAGAAGGGAAGGGCCACCGCGTGCGTCTCGCCGCAGCACGCGGGCGTCACCGGCAAGGTCGAGAACTGCGTGACCTGGGTATTCACCGCCCTGGTCACCGCACTCGGCCAGGCGTGGGCCGATTTTGACGTGTACATGCCCGAATGCTGGGCGGAAGACCCGCAGCGCCGCCGCAAGGCCGGCATCCCGGGGGACCTGAAGTTCGCCACGAAACCGGAACTGGCCATTGAGCAGCTCAGGCGCCTGATGGCGGCCGGGGTCCGCGCCCTGTGGGCCGCCGCCGACGAAGTGTACGGGCGGTGCGGCGAGTTCCGGGACGCGTGCCGGGCATTGTCGCTGGCCTACGTCGTCATCATCCCCTGCGACTACCGCATCACCCTCGCGAAGGACACGGTCATCCGCGCTGACCAGGCCATAGCAGACGCGGTGTTCGAGCGGAGATCCTGCGGGAATGGGACGAAAGGCCCCCGCTACAGCGACTGGGCCCTCATCGCCACCGCGGGCCCGCGGGAATTCCTGCTGATCCGCCGCCTGCCCTCCCGCCAGAAGAACCAGTACACGTTCTACCTCTGCTGGGCGCCGGAAGACAGGGCCGCCACGATGACCTACTTCATCACCATCGCGGGCCGCCGCTGGCCAGTGGAAGTCGGCCACCGCTGCTGCCGGTCAAGATGGATTCGTTTTTCACGGCTGCCCTCCTTGTCCTTCTTCCTGCGTTTCGCCGGTTTCTGCCTGGGGTGGTGCCCAGCGGGCGCGGGTGTAGTAGCCGGGCGGGCGGTCCCTGCGCTCGCGGAGCTCGCGTATCTGCTGCTCGTCGGCGGTGATGATCCAGTTCCTGCCCCCGGGTGCGCGGCGGGCGGTGATCCAGCCGCGGTAGATCCAGTTGTAGATGCTGGCGGTGGGCATGCCCAGCTCGGCGGACAGGCCGGGGACCGACCATTCGCCCGGTGCCAGGTCCGTGAGGACGGCGGGCCGGCCCTTGGCATTCTCGCGGATGGCATGCTTGCTGATGATGTTGCGGACCTGCTGGCCGGTGAAGACCGCGGTGCGCTTGGGCGGCCGGTATCCCGCGGCGTTGAGCGCGCCGGCGATCTGCCTGCTGTTGCGTCCCTCGCCGGCGAGCCGGGTGACGGTCTCCAGGAGGGCCGGGTAGTAGGAGAGCTGGTCCAGGCGGCCGACAGGGCGGACGGCTCTCCCGCTGGTCCGGTGCCCGCCGGCCCAGGTGATGTCCACGTTCACGATCTCGCTGTCGCCCTCGACGGCCACGGTGACGTCGTCGGTAAGAATGCGGAGCAGCTCCTTGCGGTCGGCCCGCGTGGTCGTCGGGGCGTCCCAGACCCGCGGGAGGTCGGAGGCCAGGGACCTGATCGCGTCCCGCTCGGCGGGGGCCAGCACTGCGGGCGTCTGCTCGGCGAACCGCTGGTACTCGGCCTCTAGCCGCCCGGCCTCGGCGAGCGCGGATTCCCAGTCGGCCTCGAGCTGCCGGGTGACGAGCCTGTTCTCGGGGTCGGCGAGCTGGTACTGGCGGCGGGCGCGGTCGGCGGCGTAGCGGCCGCGCTGAACGCGCTGCCGCCAGAGCTTGTCCAGGGCGCCCCGCTCGTTCTCGGCGTGCGCAGCGGCGGCCATCGAGACCTCCAGGGCCGCCGGGGCCACCGCGTCGAGGACCTGCCGGGCGACGTAGTCATCGAGCGCGGGGCCGGCAATGTGCTGGCAGCGGTCGCCGGTCCCGTAGTTCACCGGGTAGAACCCGCAGGTGTAGCCGTAGGCGGCGCGGGCGGACGGGTCGTGGTAGCTGACCGCCATGCGGTGCCCGCCGCACAGGCCGCAGCGCAGCAGCCCGGACAGCAGCGCCTCCCCGTTCCGGGGAGCGCCCGGGGACTCCGCGGTCTGCTGGTTGGCGGCCAGCCTGGCGAGGTTCGCGCGGTACTCGTCCTCGCAGATGTAGGCGGGAAGCCTGCCCGGCAGCATGACCAGCCACTCGCCGGCGGGCTTCACCACTTTCCCGGTGTCCGGGCGGCCGGGGATCTTCCTGCGGGGATCGACCTGACGGCGGCCGTAGGCGTAATAGCCCGCGTAAGCAGGGTTGCGCAGCATGTTCTGCAGCGTCTCCCGGGTCGGGCGCCGCCATTCCAGGTCGCCCTTCGCCGGCCCCGAGCGCGCGCGGACCGGAAGCTGGATCTCGTGCCCGACGAGATAGCGCAGCACGGCGTTGAGGGTCCCCAGCCGCTGGAAGGTCCTGAAGATAAGGCGGACGACGTCCTGCGCCTGCTCGTCGGGGTCGAAGGCGGCCTCGCCGGACGGGCGGCGCACGTATCCGGCCGGGAGCGGGAGGATCAGCTCGCCGCGCTCGGCCTTGGCCCGCTTCGCGGACAGCATCCGCTGCCGGATCAGGAAGATCTCGGCCTCGCTCATCGTCCCCTTCAGTCCCAGCAGCAGGCGGTCGTTGTAATACCCCGGATCGTAAACCGCGTCCGGATCGGCGAGAAGAGTCCCCGACAGCGAGCACAGCTCCAGCAGATGGTGCCAGTCCTTCCCGGTCCGGGCCAGCCGCGACATCTCGATTCCCAGGACGATTCCCGCCCTTCCCATGGTGACCTCGGTAACGAGCCGGGCAAAGCCCTTCCGGGAATCCGGGGCCGCCGCTGACACGCCTAGGTCGTCGTCGATCACGATGACCTGCGACCGGGCCCAGCCCAGCGCGACCGCCCGCTCCACGAGCGCGTACTGCAGCCGTGTTGACTCCGTGTGCTCAAGGACCTGGTTCCTGGTGGACTGCCGGACATAGACGATCGCCGCCAGGGCCAGGTGCTCCGGCCGGATCTTCAGTTGCGGCAGGCCCTCCGGATGCAGCACCGCGTTCACCGTGACCGCCTCCCGTCGCGGCCGCGGCCCGCGCTGCGAGCATCGCCAGCAGCGCCACCGCCGGCGCCCGCCGTCCCGGCGGCACCGCCGCCCAGACCAGCAGGCCCGGAGTCGCTGTCGTTCCGGTGCCCGGTCGCATCAGGATCACCTGCCGCAGCCAGCAGACGACCAACAGCCGCTGCCGCCTGCAACAGTGCTCCCACGCTCAGTATCGCCCCTGATGTGCCCGAAGCACTAGAGACCATTTCTTCTTGATAGGCATCAGCGGTGGCTGACTGAAACCACTTTCAGGACAGGAAAGGACACCCTCAGCTGGGACACCTCCCAGGCCAGGACCTACGACGCGATCTGCCGGCACACTGCCCTGACCGCCCTCGCCCAGCTGCGGACCGCCGCCATCCGCGCCGCCATCACCGGCGCCGCCGCCCTCCCCGCCGCAGCCGACCGCGACGCCCCGGCCGCCGCGGGCCAGGCCACCGTCAGCACCGCTGACCTGCAGATCTACACCGGCAGCGCGCCGCTGCCCGCCCACGCCGGCCAGCCCTGCCCGCCCGGCATCCCCCCGATCGGGCTGTCCGCCGCCGAGACCGCCCGCCTCGACCGCCTCGCCCGCGACCGGAAAGCCGGGCTCATCAGCCTCACCCGCCTCGCCTTCCATCTCCGCTGGTCACGCTGGCGGAGACGACACCAGGCACGCGCCCGCTGGCACCACTACAGCACCCGCATGGCAGCCCTCGCCACCTGAGCCGCGACGACCGAAAGAAGGTGACACCGAGTAACCGCCAGCACGGCAGTCACGAGCCACGCTGAGCTGCAGCGCAGTCACAGACTGAAAAACAGCAACTGTAATACAGGGCGGCGGGTATCAGGACCAAGGCCAGGACCAAGGTCAGGGGGGCTACGACCAGAACCAGAACCAGGACCAGGACCAGGACCAGGCTCAGGACCAGGGCCAGGGCTGGTAGGCCCAGGTAGCCGGCAAGCAAGCGAGTGGCGCCCGCTAGCGCGATGGCGGGCGCCACTCGCATTCAGGAGCTAGAGTCCCCCCATGGCAGAGCCGTTGAGCAAAATCGTCGAAGCCGGCTGGGCCGTCGCGCTCGAGCCGGTGGCGGACCAGATCGCCAAGATGGGCGCCTTCCTGCGCGAGCAGATCGCCAGCGGCAAGAAGTACCTGCCCGCCGGCGAGAACGTGCTGAGAGCGTTCAAGCAGCCGTTCGACGACGTCAAGGTGCTGATCGTCGGGCAGGACCCCTATCCCACGCCAGGTCACCCGGTCGGCCTCAGCTTCTCCGTCGACCCCAAGGTCAGGCGGCTGCCGGGCAGCCTGGTCAACATCTTCCGCGAGTACTCCACCGACCTCGGCTACCCCACCCCGTCCAACGGCGACCTCACCCCCTGGGCCGAACGCGGCGTGCTCCTCCTCAACCGTGTCCTCACCGTAGAACCGGGCAAGCCCGGCTCGCACCGCGGCAAGGGCTGGGAAGAGGTCACCGAACAGGCGATCCGCGCGCTGGCCGCGCGCGATGCGCCGCTCGTCGCCATCTTGTGGGGCCGCGACGCGCGCAGCCTCGGCCCGGAACTCAAAGACGTGCCGCGCATCGAGTCCGCGCACCCGAGCCCTATGTCCGCCAGCAACGGGTTCTTCGGCACACGGCCGTTCACCAGGGCAAACCAGCTCCTGCAGCGCCAGGGGGCAGAGCCGGTCGACTGGAAGCTACCCTGAAACAGTGCCCGTCAGGAGCCGTACGTCCCCCTGAAGGAGTACGCACGGCGGCCGATGTGCCCGGACGGCCGGTGATTTTACTGTTCTGGAACATGGATACTGTGTGGGTGGCAGGGGCAACAGGCGCCCAGCCAACGGGGCAAGAACCCGCACACGCGGTCTGGCCCGGGCGCCGCGCGGTAGCGGCATGGTTTGGGGCCTTCACGATCTACGCCGGGGCGATGGTCTTCACCGGACACGCCGACGGCACATGGGCCATCTGGGCCTTCGGCGGCTACGCGATCACGACGATGCTGCTGCTGGCCACCCAGGGCTGGCTGCTGCCGCTCGCCGTGGCGATCGGCGGTGCGCTGATCGCGCCGCTGTTCTGGCTGATCCTCCAAGCGCCCGCCACGGCCGAGGTCCTCGTCATCGGCCGGGCGGCGGATCACGTGGTGAAGTACGGGACGCCGTACCTGCCGCCGAGCCAGCTCACTGACTGGACGTCCTACAACCCGTACCTGCCGGTCATGGAGCTCTTCGGCCTGCCGCGGGCGGCCGGCCTCTCCGGCGTCCTCGGTGACACGCGGATCTGGGTCACGCTCACCACGATCGCGCTGGTCGCCGCCGCTTTCGCGGTCGCCTCCCCGCACCAGCTGCGCGGCTGCCGGCAGTGCCGCACTCGTGTCGCGGGAGTGACCGCGCTCGCGATCGCCTCCCCGGTGATCGCCTTCCCGCTGACGGTCGGCGTCACCGACCCGCCGGTCATCGCGCTCACGTGCCTGTCGCTGGCCCTGGCCGCCCGCCGCAAACTGGTGTGGGCTGGCCTGGCGCTGGCCGCCGCCTGCGCGATGAAGTCCACGGCCTGGGCGGCGGTACCCGTGCTCGCGATCATGGCCTGGGTCCAGTACGCCCCGCGTGCCGCCGTCCGGTTCAGCGCCACCGCCATAGGCGCCACCGGCATCCTCGCGGTGCTCGCCGCCCCGCAGGCGCTGGCCACCCCCGACGCCGTGAAAGCCGTCAAGCAGAACCTGATCGACTACCCCCTCGGCCTCACCAAGCACAAGACGCCCGCGGCGAGCCCCCTCCCCGGCCACCTCATCGCCGACCTCGGCACCGTCGGTCACTGGAGCGCGATGGCGCTGATGGTGCTCGCGGCCGTGGCGTTCACGGCCTGGATCATCCTGCGTCCCCCGCGCGACGCGCGGGACGTCGCCTGGCGCCTCGCGGTGGGTTACGCGGTCATGTTCTTCCTCGATCCCTCCACCCGGTTCGGCTACTTCGCCTATCCCCTGGCCCTGCTCGGCTGGCTGGCGCTGACAAGAAACCATTCCTCCGAACGGAAGGTGGCGACTCCCCCAGGCAAACCGCTCCTCGTCTCGGCGGGGGACTAGACCGTCCCCGGAGGGGCTAGCGCCGCCGGGGACGGTATGCCTACGATCACCAGGCATGGGGGGGCCTGGGCCTTCGAGGGCGGAGCGCCCGCTGCTGGAGCGGGCGGCTGAACTAGAGGCCATCGCGGCGGCGATCGGCGCGGCTCGCGCCGGGAGCGGCTGCGTGCTGCTGGTGGAGGGCGCGGCCGGGATCGGGAAGACCCGGCTGCTCGCGCACGCCTGCGAGCAGGCGGCCGCCAGCGGAATGACCGTTTTGTCCGCCCGGGCCGCCGAATACGAGGACGGCTACGCCTGGGGCGTCGCCAGGCAGCTGTTCGAGCCGGAGCTGAGGTCAGCTAGCCCGGGAGACGACCCGGTCGCGCTGGCGGCGCAAGCGCTGATCCATCCCGTGCGGCCGCGGGACGAGGATTCCTTCGCCGTGCTGCACGGGCTGTACTGGGTGACCGCGGACATCGCGCACCGGGCGCCGCTGCTGCTGGCGGTCGACGACCTGCAGTGGGCGGACCCGCCGTCGCAGCGGTTCGTCGCCCACCTCGCGCGCCGGCTCGAGGGCCTGCCGGTGCTGCTCGCGGTCACGCTCCGCGAGCCGCGCGCGACAACCGCGCAAGCCAAGGCGCTGACCAGCGGGCTCGCCGCGGAACCAGGCGTGATCACCATGCGGCCCGCCGCGCTGAGCGCGGACGGCTGCGCCCGGCTGGTGGCCGCCACGCTCGGCGGGGCCCCGTCGGCGGCGTTCAGGGACGCCTGCCACGAGCTGACCGGCGGCAACCCGTTGCTGATGCGCGGCCTGCTCACCACGCTGGCCGCCGAAGGTATCCAGGGCACCGACGCGTACGTCCCGCACCTGCGCCGGCTGACCTCCGATACGGTCTCCAGGCACGTGCTGCTGCGGCTCGGCAGGCTGCCGCCGGCCATGCTCGCCGCCGCGCGGGCGATCGCGGTGCTCGGCACCTCGGCGACGACGGCGCGCGCCGCCCGGCTCGCGGGCCTGGACGGCGCGGACTGCGCCGACGCGGTCGGCGTGCTGATGGCGGAGCAGTTCGTCGAGGGCGAATGGCAGCTGCGCTTCGTGCACCCCCTGGTCCGCTCGGCGGTCTACCGGGACATAGCCCCGCCGGTACGCCAGCGGTGGCACAAGCGCGCCGCGGGGCTGCTCGCGGCCGAGGGCGCGGACTCGGCCGAGGTGACCGTGCACCTGCTCGCGGCGGAGGCGGCGGCGGACCCGTGGGTGACCGACCGGCTGCGGCAGGCGGCGGCGGACGCGCGCGGCCGCGGGGCGCCCGATGTGGCGGCCCAGTGCCTGGAACGGGCGCTCGCCGAGCCCCCGGCGGCCGAGGTCCGTCCCGACGTGCTCTACGAGCTCGGCACCGCGCAGACCTTCCACACGCCCGCCGCGGCGGTCGAGCACCTCGGCGCGGCGCTCGAGGCGACCAGCGGCTGGCCCCGGCGAGGCCAGATCGCGCTGGCGCTGGCCGAGGCCCTCGCGCTGTGCGGGCGGTTCTCGGACGCGGTCAAGACCGTGCAGGAGGCGCTGCGCGAAGCGGACGAGGCGGGGGCCGGGCACGGCGACGCCCCGAGCCGGATCGTCGCTTCCCTGCAGGCCGTCCTGCTGAACATCGCGCGCTGGGACCTGTCCACGCGGACGCTCACCCGTCCGCTGCTCGGCGAGCTCCTGGCGCGCGCCGAAGCGGGCGCGCCGCTTGATCCGCAACTATATGCCAACCTCGCGATCGAGCTCACGGTGGCGGGCACGGAGCGTCACCGCGCGCTCCGGTACGCGCGCGAAGCGGTCCACGCGACGTCGACGCTGATGTCGCTCACCTCCACCGCGCTCCCCGAGGCGGTGCTGGTGATGTCGCTCGCCGACGCCAGCCGGGAGGCGTGGGCCGGCGTGCAGGAGTGGCTGGAGCTCGCCAGGCAGCGCGGCCGCCCGCTGGCGGCCGCGATCGCAGCGTTGATCGCGGCCCACGTCGCGGCCCGCGACGGCGACGTCCGGCAGGCCCTCGCCTTCGGCCAGCAGGCGCTCGCCGCCGACGACACCTGGGTATCGGTGCTCTGTTCCGCGTTCTGCGTGCCCGCGCTGCTCGACTCGGGCGACAGCGCGCAGGCCAGGAGGCTGCTCGCGGAGCGCGGGCTGCTGACGGGCGAGTTGTTCCCCGTCTTCCCGTACAACGTGGTGCAGTACGCCCGAGGGTGCCTGCACGCTGCCGACGGCGATCACGAAGCCGCGGTCGCCGACCTGCTGGGAGTCGGCACGGCCGCGTCGGACTGGGGCATCGTCAACCCGGCGGCGATCGCCTGGCGGTCCGCCGCGGCGCTATCGCAAAACGCGCTGGGTGACCGGGCCGCCGCCCGCGGCCTCGCCCAGCAGGAAATCGACCTCGCCAGGCGCTGGGGGGCCACCAGGGAGATCGGCGTCGCGCTGCGCGCCGCCGGCCTCGTCGAAGGCGGCAGCCGCGGCATCGAGCTGCTCACCGAGTCGGTGAGCGTGCTGCGCCGGTCATCGGCCCGGCTCGAGCTCGCCCGGGCGCTGCTTGACCTCGGTGCCGCGCACCGCCGGGCGGGCGCCCGCGGCATCGCCCGGGACCTGCTGCGGGAGAGCCTGGACCTCGCGCACGCGCTCGGCGGCCGCGCGGTCGCCGACCGCGCGCGGGAAGAGCTCGTGGCCGCCGGCGGCAGGCCCCGCCGCGACGCCACCCACGGCCATGACGCTCTCACCCCGAGCGAACTGCGCGTCGCCGAACTGGCCGCCGCGGGCCGCACCAACCGCCAGATCGCGCAGGCCCTCTTCGTCACCCAGCGCACGGTGGAAAACCACCTGACAAGCGCCTACGCCAAGCTCGGCATCACCGCGCGCCCCGAACTGGCGGCCGCCCTCGCTACCGCGGAGCCAGCAGCGTCTGCAGCACCGCGAACAGCTCAGACCAGCCGCTGAACTCGTGCGCTCGCCCGTCGGGCGTGCGCACCAGCCCCGTCAGCGGCTCCTGGTCAGCCTTGACCACCTCAAGCTGCAGCACAATCGGGCTGGTATCTCCCATAAACGGCATCCTCGGCCGGGGCCGCGCCCGGCGCATCACGGAGGGCACCACACCCTTTTGACCGCGCGGCGAGCCGGATCCTCCTGAAGAGGTGATGCGCCTTGGTGCCCGCGCGGGCAGGCTGGCTTGCTAGTCCGGATAACCTCCGTCTAAAGGAGCAGGACATGGCAAAGCCGGAAGCAGTCTTCGTCTACATCGGCACCTACCGAGACAAGGACCAGGCCCGCGACGATTACCAGATCCTGAAAGACCTGCATGCCGAGGGAGCGATCGGGACGTACGACGCCGCCGTGATCACCAAGGATGACCGGGGCAAGGTGCACGTCAACAAGGATGAGATGGCCACCCGGCACGGCGCCTGGGGCGGCGCGGCCGCCGGCGCGGTGATCGGCATCCTGTTCCCGCCATCGATCATCGGCACCGCCATCGTGGGCGCGGCCATCGGCGGGGTCAGCGGCCACCTGTGGCGCGGCATGTCGAGGTCCGATGTCAAGGAGTTCGGGGACATCATCGACTCGGGCCAGGCCGCCCTGGTCGTGGTCGGGGAGAGCAAGCTGGGCGAGGCTCTGGAGAAGGCCACGCTGAAGGCGGAAAAACACATCGCCAAGGAACTCGGCGTAAGCCCGAAGGACGTCGACGAGGCCATCAGGCAAGCCGCCGGAGAAATCAGCTGATCAGCCGGGCAAGGTTGCGGACGGTCACGAGCCGAGATGCCAGGAGGCCAGGTAGGCGCGCTGCGCCGGGGTGAGCGAGTCGGTCTCGGCGCCGAGGGCGGCGAGCATCAGACGGGCCGCCTCGGCGTCGATGTCCGGCGGGACCGGGTGCACGTCGGGGTGCAGCTTCCCGGCGTTTCCCGCGAGCCAGGCGAGCGCGAGCGCCTCGATGCCGAACGCCAGGTCCATCACCTCCGGCGGATGCCCCTCGGCGGCGACGAGGTTGACCACGCGGCCTTCGGCTAGCAGGAGCAGGCGGCGGCCGTCGGGCAGCTCGAACGCGTCGACGTGCGGCCGCACATCGGGGTGGGCGGCGACCGCCAGGGCCTCCAGTGCCCGGACGTCGATCTCCACGTCGAAGTGCCCGGCGTTGGCCAGGATCGCGCCGTCCCGCATCACGGCCATGTGCTCGGCGGTGATCACCTCCGCCGACCCGGTCGCCGTGATGAACACCTCGCCGAGCGGCGCCGCGGCGGCCAGCGAAAGAACTTGAAACCCGCGCAGCACGGCGTCCAGCGCCCGCACCGGGTCCACCTCGGTGATCACCACCCGCGCGCCGAGGCCGCGGGCGCACTCCGCGATCCCGGTCCCGCAGAAGCCGAACCCGGCCACCACCACCGTCTTGCCCGCCAGCAGGATTCCGCTGGCGCGGAGCAGGCCGTCGATGACGGACTGCCCCGTGCCGCGCGTGTTGTCCACCAGCCGCTTGACGGGGGTGTCGCTGGCCGCGATCACCGGGAACGCCAGCGCGCCCTCGGCCGCCATCCGGCGCAGCCGCAGCACGCCGGTGGTGGTGCCCTCGCAGCCGCCCCGGACCCGGGGCAGCACGTGCGTCCGCTCCGTGTGCAGCGTGTTCACCATGTCACCGCCGTCGTCGATGACCAGGTCCGGGCCGGTGCCCAGCGCGAGCGCGATGTGCTCGTAGTAGGTCTGCCGGGTTACCCCGGCGCGGGCGAAGACCTCCACGCCGTCCTCGGCGGCGAGCGCGGCGGCGATGTCGTCCTGGGTGGACAACGGGTTGGACGCCGCCAGCGCCACGCGGGCCCCGCCGGCCCGGAGCACCCGGGCCAGCACGGCCGTCTCCGCCGTCACGTGCAGGCAGGCCGCCACGAGCATCCCGTCGAACGGCCGCTCAGCGCTGAAGCGACGAGCGAGCGCCTCGAGAAGCGGCATCGACCGTTCCGAATACTGGATACGCCGGGCCCCGGCCTCCGCGAGCTCGGGGGCGGCGATGTCCCCGAGCGGCGAGCCGCCGTCCATCCCCAGCTCAGTAACGGTAGTGATCCGGCTTGTACGGGCCCTCGACCGGGACGCCGATGTAGTCGGCCTGCTCCTTGGTCAGCGTGGTGAGCTGCACGCCGAGCGCGTCCAGGTGCAGCCGGGCGACCTTCTCGTCCAGGTGCTTGGGCAGCGTGTAGACGCCGACCGGGTACTGGTCGGTCTTGGTGAAGATCTCGATCTGCGCCATCACCTGGTTGGTGAAGCTGTTGCTCATCACGAAGCTCGGGTGGCCGGTCGCGTTGCCCAGGTTCAGCAGGCGGCCCTCCGACAGCAGGATGATCGTGTGCCCGTCGGGGAACGCCCACTCGTCGACCTGCGGCTTGACGTTGATCCTCTTGATCCCCGGGATGGCGGCGAGGCCGGCCATGTCGATCTCGTTGTCGAAGTGGCCGATGTTGCCGACGATCGCCTGGTGCTTCATCCGGGTCATGTGGCCGGCGGTGATGATGTCCTTGTTGCCGGTCGCGGTGACGAAGATGTCGGCCTGCGGCAGGGCGTCCTCGAGCGTGGTGACCTGGTAGCCGTCCATCGCCGCCTGCAGCGCGCAGATCGGGTCGATCTCGGTGATGATGACCCGCGCGCCCTGGCCGCGCAGGCTTTCCGCGCAGCCCTTGCCCACGTCGCCGTAGCCGCAGACCAGCGCCACCTTACCGCCGATCAGCACGTCGGTGCCGCGGTTGATGCCGTCGATCAGGCTGTGCCGGCAGCCGTACTTATTGTCGAACTTCAACTTCGTCACGGAGTCGTTGACGTTGATCGCCGGGAACCGGAGCGTGCCGGCCTTGGCCATCTCGTAGAGGCGGTGAACGCCGGTGGTGGTCTCCTCGGTCACGCCCTTGATCGACTCCGCGGCCTTCGTCCACTTGCCGGGGTGATCGGCGAGAGAGTTGCGGAGGCGGTCGAGGATGACCTTCCACTCCTCGGAGTCATTCTCGTCAGGGCTGGGGACAGCGCCCGCCTGCTCGTACTCCGCGCCCTTGTGGACGAACAGGGTGGCGTCGCCGCCGTCGTCCAGGATCATGTTCGGCGCTTCGCCGCCGGGCCAGGTCAGCGCCTGCTCGGTGCACCACCAGTACTCTTCGAGCGTCTCGCCCTTCCAGGCGAAGACCGGGATGCCCTTCGGGTCGTCCAGCGTGCCGTCCGGGCCGACCGCGACGGCCGCGGCGGCGTGATCCTGGGTCGAGAAGATGTTGCAGCTCGCCCACCGGACCTGCGCGCCGAGGGCGGTCAGGGTCTCGATCAGGACGGCGGTCTGGATCGTCATGTGCAGCGAGCCGGTGATCCGGGCTCCCTTGAGCGGCCGGGCCGCCGCGTATTCCGCGCGAACCGCCATCAGGCCGGGCATCTCGTGCTCGGCGAGCTGGATCTCCTTGCGGCCGAAGCCGGCGAGCGAAATGTCAGCGACCTTGTACGGTTCCGTGCTCATGCGTTAGCTCCTTGATTCTGGCGACGATGACGACCGTATGGGATGAGGCGGCCGGCGCGCACGCCGGAAGGCCACTTTCTTACAAAACAATGTAAGATTACCGTTTATGCGGATCTCGGAAGCGGCGAAGCGCCTCGGCATGTCCCCACGGATGCTCCGCTACCGGGAGGACCTGGGCCTGCTGCCGCCGCTGCGGGACCGGCCTTCCGGCCGCGGTCCCGCGCACCGGCAGTTCACCGACGAGGACCTGGCCGCGATCACGGCGGCGCTGCGGATCGAGCGGCGATACGACATCACCCCTGCCGCGCTCGCCTTCGGGCTCCGGGTGCTCACCGAGCCAGCGGTGCGCGCGGCGGTCGCCGACCTCGGCCGGCGCACCGGCCACGTGCCCGCCACTCCGGGCCGGGCGCTGGACTTCGAAAAGGAGCGCGCGCTGCGCGCCCTCGGCGCGCTCCGCGCCCCCGCCGGCCCGCACGGCGGTCCCCGAGACCTCAGCGGCCCCCGAGACCTCAGCGGCCCGGGGCAAGCCCGCTAGGCGGGGCGGGAGGCGGGTTACTCGGCTGGGGGGCGCTGGGCGGGGCGGCGGGGGGCGCGGGGGCGGGGGCGGCGGCTACGGCGGACTGCCTGGACCGACGGGTCGGTGACGTCCTCGCGGGCGGGGGCGTAGATGTCCGGCTCCAGGTAGATCGTCTCGGCGATCGGCACCACGTCCCTGACGCGCTTCTCCGCGGCGTCGATGCCGGCCACCAGGGCCGCGGCCGGCAGCGATCCGGGCACGCCGATCTTGGCCGTCACGAGCAGCGACTCCGGGCCGACGTGGGAGGTCCGCAGGTGAATCACCCGGAACCGTTCGGGGCCCTCCTCGAGGGCGTGCACGATCGACGCGGACACCTCCGCGCTCGCGGACTCGCCGATCAGCAGGCTCTTCATCTCGACGCCCACGACGCACGCTGCGCACGCCAGCAGCACGCCCACTCCCACCGAGCCGGCCCCGTCCCAGACGCCGGAACGGGTCAGCACCGACAGCAGGACGCCGGCGAACGCGAACCCAAGCCCCAGCAGCGCCGCCAGGTCCTCCATCAGCACGACCGGCAGCTCCGGCGACTTGGTATGACGGATGAACGTATGCCAGGGACGGCCCGCGCGCTCGTGGCTCGACTCGCGGACCGCCGTCCGCAGCGAGAACGCCTCGAGCACGGCGCAGACGCCGAGCACCACGAACGCCACGGCCGGCGAGCGCACCTCCTCGGGCGCGAGGATCTTGTGGATTCCGTCGTAGACCGAGAAGACCGCGCCGACGGTGAACAGCATGACCGCCACCACGAACGCGTAGAAGTAGCGCTCACGGCCGTACCCGAACGGGTGCAGCTCGGTCCGCGCCCGCCGGGACCTGCCGCCGCCGACCAGCAGCAAGACCTCGTTGCCTGTGTCGGCGACCGAGTGCACGGACTCGGCGAGCATCGAGGCGGACCCGGTGAGCAGGAACGCGACGAACTTGGCGATGGCGATGCCCAGGTTGGCGCCGAGCGCCGCGATGACGGCCTTCAACAGCTACACCGGAGGTTCCGCGAGGTCACGCAGGTCCTTCATCGCGGCGATCGCGAGCGGGTCGATCCCGCAGGCGATCCCGAGGTACACGGACGCGTAGTCCAGCAGCTGAACGGTCCCGGCGAGCCTCGACAGCGGATGCGGGCCCTCCAGGGACAGTTCGGTCAGCGCGACGCCGCGCGCCACCGCCAGCGAGGCGGCAGCCGTGCGCACGCGCCCGACGGCTTCGTGCTCCCCCGCTTCATCGGCGAGCAGCACAAGCCGCAGCGACGCCGCGGCGTCCGCCGGGTCGTCCAGGTCGCCGACATCGTCGTCGGAAAGGTCGTCGAACGCCACGTCGCCGAGGTCCTCGGCCGCCGGGAACTCGGGCTCGGGGGCCGGCGCGAACGGCCCGTCGAAGATCGCGACCTGGTCGTGCCCGGCGCTTGGCAGCGTCCCGCACAGCGACGGGTATTTCGCGTTCGCCGCCAGCTGCGCGGCGAACCGCCGCGCAGTGACCGCGGCCAGCGGTGACCCGCCCCAGATCACCGGGAGCGTCCCGACCAGGTCGAGCGCGAGCGATTTCGCCGGGTTGACGAACGACTCGCTGGACGGCCGGCACTGGTGCGAGATGTCTTCCATGGCGGCCGCCACGGACTCGTAGACCCCCTGATCGACCCGCGCCACTCCCAGCCGCGACGCGATGACCAGCAGCGGAACCGTCAGCGCCCACGGCGTGGAGCGGGCCGGCCCGCCGGAGGCGACCGGGATGAACGTGCCCCGCGCGCCCTGGATGACCTGGTGCAGCGGCGAGCCGGGCGCGCCGACCCCGACCAGATCGCAGCCGCGCCGCGCGGCCTCGGCGGTGAGGGTCAGCGCCTCGGCGGTCTGCCCGGACCGGGACACCGCGATCACCAGGTCGGCGGCGCCGACCCAGCCGGGCAGCTGATACCCGGATACGCCGGCGACCTGGACCGCCGCTCCCGTCCCGCAGATGGCCGCGAGCGCGTCGCCGGCGAACGCGGAGCTGCCCGCGCCGACGGTGATGATCGCCCGCGGCCGGGTGTCGGGGCGGAACGCGGACAGGTCGGCCTCGTCGCACGCCCGCAGCGCGGTGCGGATCTGCGCGGCGGACGACGCGACCTGGCGCAGCATCCCGCCCGGGTCCCCGGCCTCGACAAGCTCGGGGTCGTCAAGCCGGAAGGCGGCAAGCGCGACCCCGCCGTGCGGCGTGTTCACCCCGCGCTGCCCGGCTGGCTCTCCGGCTGGCGCGCCTCGTCCACGAGCAGCACCGGGATGTTGTCGCGGACCGGGTAGATCAGCCCGCACCCCGTACAGACCAGTTCGCTCGCCGCGTCATCGGCGCGAAGCCCGGCACGGCACTTCGGGCAGACGATGATCTCGAGCAGCCAGTCATCAAGTTCCATTGAAAACCTCTTTATTCCGAACGGAAGGTGGCGCCTCGCACCAGCCCCAGGACTTCGTCCCGGAGGGCGGCCATCTCTGCCTCGCTGCCCGCTTCGACGTTCAGCCGCAACAGTGGCTCGGTGTTGGAGGGACGGAGGTTGAACCACCAGGCTTCGGCCGAAACGGTGAGACCGTCTAGCTCGTCGACAGTCACCCCGGCCCGTTCCGAATATTCACGACGGACCTTGGCGGTGGCGGCGGGCTGATCGTGCACCTCGCTGTTGATCTCGCCACTGGCCACGTACCGGGAGAACTCGCTGAGCAGGGCGGAGAGCGGCCGCTCGTCGTGGCCGAGCGCGGCGAGCGTGTGCAGCGCCGCGAGCATGCCTGAGTCGGCGAACCAGAAGTCCCTGAAATAGAAGTGGCCCGAGTGCTCGCCGCCGAACACCGCGTTCGTCTCGGCCATCTTGGCCTTGATGAACGAGTGGCCGACCCGGGTGCGCACCGGGGTACCGCCGTGCTCGGTGATCAGCTCGGGGACGCCACGGCTGGTGATCAGGTTGTGGATGACCGTCGCGCCCGGCTCGCGGGCCAGCTCGCGGCTCGCGATCAGCGCGGTGAGCACGGACGGGCTGACGATCTCGCCGCGCTCGTCCACGACGAAGCAGCGGTCGGCGTCGCCGTCGAAGGCGAGACCGATGTCCGCTTGGTGCTCCTTGACGGCCCTTTGCAGGTCGCGGAGGTTCTCAGGGTCGATCGGGTTGGCCTCGTGGTTGGGGAACGTGCCGTCGAGCTCGAAGTAGAGCGGCACCAGTTCGATGGGCAGCCCCTCGAAGACCTGCGGCACCGTGTGGCCCGCCATGCCGTTGCCCGCGTCGACGACGACCTTGAGCGGCCGGATGTCCGAGATGTCCACCAGCTTCTTGAGATACTCGGCGTAGCCGGGCAGCAAGTCCGTGTGCGAAACGGTCCCGGGCTCGCCGTCATAGGCGGGGACGCCGCTCGCGACCATGTCCTTGATCTCCGCGAGGCCGGTCTCGATGCCCACCGGCTTGGCGCCCGCCTTGCAGAGCTTGATGCCGTTGTACTTGGCCGGGTTGTGGCTGGCGGTGATCATCGCGCCGGGGATGCCCAGCGAACCGCTGGCGTAGTACGCCATGTCGGTGGAGCCGAGGCCGCCGTGGATGACATCCGCGCCCTGGGACGCCGCGCCGCGGCCGATCGCCTCGGCCAGCGGCTCCGAACTCGTCCGCATGTCGTGCAGCGTTGCGATGGTCTTCGCGCCGGTCAGTCTCACGAAGGCCGCGCCGACCGCTTCGGCCACATCCTCGTCAAGCTCGTCAGGCACGACGCCTCTGACGTCGTATGCCTTGAAGATCTTTTCCAGATCGCTCACTTCGGCTCCGCTTCTGCGACAGATCCCGTCTGTTAGAACTTTCCCAGGATCAACCTATCGGTCGCGGGCCGATGGCGTGCTACGACTCCGGCTGCGGGGCCGGGGCCGGGGCCGAGCGCAGGACGCGCAGGTGGCCACGGCGGCCGACCTCGACTCCCTGGCCGACGGGCTCGGCGGCGGGCTGCCGCGGGGCGCCGGGGCGCTGCGGCTGGCCGACGGCCGGCTGGCCGGCTTCCCGGACGATGTTCGCCAGCAGCTCGAGGTCGTCGGCCCGTTCCTGCGCCGGGTCCTTCGGCAGGCGGACCACGTCCCAGCCGCGCGGCACGACCAGCCGCGCCGCGTGCTTCTCGCACAGGTCGTAACAGTGCGGCTCGACATAGGCCGCGAGCGGTCCCAGCACGGCCGTCGAGTCGCGGTACACGTACGTGAGCGTGTAGACCGGAGGTTGCTTGCACGCAGTACGTGAGCAGCAACGGGAATTCACCAGCCCACCTCGCTCACCAGATCGTTAATGGCCACGATAGCAGCGCCGTCCCCGCCAGCACGCGCAAAAGACGTGCCCCCGTGAGCGTCGTCGCCGTTCCGCGCCGGGGCCGTCCCGCTGGCCGTCGGCTGGAATTTGTCGTCGCTCACATCGGCTGACGGTACCTATCCGGAGCCGGTTATGCCATCACCCGGCCACGTTCGCGATCGTGTCGTTTTGTCTGGCCCGGCGGTACCCGCCAGGCGCGCTGCGGCGATACGCTCAGTGACTATGCACAGCGGTGAAAACGGCGCCGTCCCGCCGGTCCCGCCCGTCCCGCGCCGGACCGTGCGGCGACGCGACCGCCGGGGCCGTGGCCTGCGCGGCAGGCTCGTCCCGCCGGGGCTCCCGCTGTACCGGACCCGCGCGCAGCAGTTCGACGACATGGTGCTGGACGCGGTGGCCCGGCTCGAACCGCGGTGGGAGAACGAACTCGCGGGCGTCGAGTTCGCCGTCCAGGAGGTCCCGGAAGCCGAGGAACTGGCCGACGACAGCGGCCCGCTGCCGCTGTCCCGTGTGGTGCCCGGATCGCCCGACCCGCGCGACCCTTCCCGCCCGGCCACGCCGTCACGCATCGTCGTGTACCGTCGCCCGCTCATGGCCAGGGCCGAAGACGACGACGAGCTCAGCGACCTCATCTTCGACGTGATCGTGGAGGAGTTCGCCCAGGTGCTCGGCCTGGACCCGGATACGATCGACCCAGGCTACCGCGAGGGCTTCGACTAGCCGCCCGCCCCGCTCCCCCGAGCGCGCGCCCGCCCCGCTCCCCCGAGCGCGCGCCACCCGGGGGCGCCCCAGCCGGTGCCCCAGCGGGCGCCACCCGGGGGGTCGATTGCGCAGTCGACCAGACTAGAGCGGGTCGATTGCGCAATCGGCCTCGGCCGGGCGGCTGGGCCGGCCGGGCGGCTGGGCTGGCCGGGCGGCTGGGCTGGCCGGGCGGCTGGGCTGGGCTACGGGAGGACGGCTGAGTAGGAGTTCTGGGCGGGGGGCAGGGTGATCGTGGTGGGGGCGCTGGGTACCGGGAGGAGCGAGGTCACGGGGGCGGACAGGCCGCCGGTGCCCGCGGTCACCACGCGCGCGGCGTAAAGCGGGCCTGACCCGGCCAGCGGCGTGACCACGATCGCGAACGGCTGGCGGCTGTCCGTCGGCCGGGGGACCGCCACCGCCAGGGTCCGGCCGCCCGGCACCGTCACGGGCTGCGGGGCGCCGGCCGCTGCGGCACCGGAGCCGATGACCGCGATGGTGGCCCGCGCCGCCGTCGCCGGAGCGGTGAGAACGAGCCCGACCGTGAGGCCGCGGGTGGCCGGGTTTCCTGCGACCACGCCTTGCTCGGTGACTGGCGCGGCCGCCGCGGTGAACGAGCCGATGCCCGCCCCGGGGACGAGCACGCCGGCGATGATCGGCACGCTGGAAGACAGCGCCAGCCCGGACGCCGACGCGCCGAGCGAGCTGAGCGCGAACGATGACGTCGCGCCCGCGGGCACGTCCATGGGCGCCTGGCCGAACTGCGGGAACCTGCCCTGGGCGGTGAACGCCAGCACCTTCAGCTGCGCGTCGGCCGACCCGGGCACCGTCACGAAGAGCCGTGCGGCGCTGCTCGCCACCGTGAGGCCGGGTATGAAGAGCTCAGTCGACGGGGCGGCCGCCTGCGGCAGCCAGGCGCCGCTGGCGCCGCTGCCCTCCCAGACCGAGGCCGCCACCTGCCCGGAAGTCGTCTGGACGTGCAGGGCCAAGGCCAGCGAGCCACGCACAAGCGGCGCGATGCTCTCCACGGCGAACTCGTGCGGGGCAACCGTGATCCCGCTGGTCAGCACCTGCTGCAGGCCGGAGTCGGTGAGGATGCTCACGTCGGCGCTTGCGGCCAGGTCCCCCGTGTTCATGAGGTACAGCCGGATGTCGGGCGCCCCGGCCGCCGCGCCGGTGCCGACGAACCACATGTCAGAGCCCGGATGCGTGCAGCTGACCAGCCCCATGCCGGAGGCGTTCGCCTGCTCCGCCTCGAACCCCTCCGCCATCTGGCCGGTGGCCGCGACCGCCGTCCCGCCGGACCCGGCCGCCGCGGGCGCGGGGACGGCCGTCAGCGCGCCCGGAGCGGACACCGTGACCGGTTGCGCGGCGGACACGGCAGGAGTCGCCCGCACGGTCGGCTTGGCCGTGGCATCGGTCGGCTTGGTCGTGGCGGCAGCGGTCGGCGTGGCCGTCGCGGCGGGCCGCTTGGGCTTGGCGGGCTGGGTGGTCGCGGCGGGCGCCGCGGAGACGGTGGTGAGCACCGCCGACCCGGGCGATGTGCTGCCAGAACCGGTCCCCGCGGCCGCGGGGACGGAGATCAGCGCGATGTGCGCCGCGCCCGTGTCCGGCGCGGGCGGCGGGCAGGAGCGGGTCACCGACGTGACTGCCACGGTCTGCGGCGCTGCTGACCGGCCGGGCGCCTTGGCGGCACCCGGCTCGGTGCCCCAAGCGGTCGCGTAGACCACGGCGAGCACCAAGAGCACCGCGCCGAACAGGGCCAGGCGGCGCATCACGACCCGCCGTCTTCGCCGGGCCGGTCACCCGGGGTCCGCTTGCGCCCGGGACGTCCGCGCCTGCCCGCGCGATGGGAATGCCGCTCGGCCGGCTGCGCTCGCTGCCCGGGCTTGTCCCGGCCCGTCGGCTCGTCGTGCCAGCCGGGCTCGGCCCGCCTCGGGCCGCTGTCCAAGTCCGGTGCATCGTCCCATCCGGAACCTTCGGTCCATCCGGAACCTTCGGTCTGCTGAGGGCCGTCGTCCCACACAGGGCCCTCGCTTTCCCCGGAACTGCCGCCCCACCCGGCCGGATCGTTCCGCGAGCCACTGTCCACCTGGGCCCCGATCCACTCGGGGGGCTCGTCCCATTCGGGCGCCTGTCCCCAGTCG
The DNA here is from genome assembly GCA_963771985.1 of uncultured Actinomycetota bacterium. Lineage (GTDB taxonomy): Bacteria > Actinomycetota > Actinomycetes > Streptosporangiales > Streptosporangiaceae > Trebonia. The sequence continues at coordinate 403,434 of CAVYVO010000004.1, forward strand.
CCGCTGTCCCAGGGCGCCGTCCCCGGCGTCCGCGGGCCGGCCGGCGAGGCAGGCCTTGGCGTGTCTGACTCCCAGGGGGCAATCGCCTGCGGACCAGTGCGCCATGACGGAGTGGGTCCGGTGCCGCTGCCGGGGACGGCGGGCTGCGAACCGGTCCGCCGCACCGGAGTGGGTCCCGTGCCGCTGCCGGGGATGGCGGGCTGCGGGCCGGTCCGCCGCACCGGAGTCGGTCCGGTGCCGCTGCCGGGGATGGCGGGCTGCGGGCCGCTGCGCCAGGACGAGGCTGGCCCGGTGCCGCCGCCCACAGCAGGCTGGGGACCGCTGCGCCAGGACTCAGTTCGCTCCGGGACCATCTCCCAAGGAGGTACGGCCTGCGGACCCGTACCGACGGACATGGTTGCCCGCGGACCCGTACCCTGCGGGCTGGTCCGCGGGTCGCCGTCGCCCCACTGGGCATCTTCATCCCAGGGTCCGGCCTCGGCCGGCTGCTCGCCGCGGCCGAACTCACCGGCGTCCGCGAGCGTGCCGACGCCCGAAGCGGCCGGCAGGTGGTCCTCAGTGGCGGTTCCGGAAGGCGCGGTCCGCCTGCGGACCGCGCCGAGTCCCGCCGCTGCCCGGCCCGCGGGTCCGGCCCGCGCCGCCTCGAGCGCCCGGCGGCCGGCGCGCCCGGACAGCCGGGGCGACCGCGCGGCGCGCCTGCTGTGCTGCGCGGCGCGGACGGCGGCCAGCGCTTCGGCCTCTTCGATCGGATCGGCGCGCTTGCCCGGCAGCGCGAGCACGCAGACGGCGAGCAAGGCGATGAGCTCGACGAGCAGGCTCAGATCGCGCGCCGTGTTGTTCCGCGTGATCACGAGCCGTCCCCCTCCCGGGGGAAGCACGAAGCCCTGCGCCCAGCCATCGACGGGAGCGGCGAGCGGCTTCAGCGCGGTCCCGTTCAGCGCCGCGGTCCATCCGCCGAACGGTTCGGCCAGCACCAAGGTGCCGCCAGACACCGGAGCGCTGACAGCGCTCATGCCCACCGACTGGGCGGACAAGGGGGTGACGGTGCCGTCTGGGGCTATCACGCGGACCCGTGACACGGGCCCAGCGACCTCCCACAGATCGTAGGCTGGCCCGCTGCTGCGCGGCACGAGGCCGACCGCCGCGTCCAGCCGCTGGGCCAGCGCCGGGTCAACCGGGCCGGGCAGCAGCACCCATCGGATGCCGAACTGCCCGAGCACGAGCCCGGGGTCCCCGGCGTCCGCGCTGTCCGGAGCGCTGAGGGCCGCCACCTGGTGGCTCAGCGCCTGCTCAGCCGGCGCGTATCCGGTCAGCTCGGGCTCTCCCAGGGTGGGGTCGCTCTGCCGGACCACCGAATAGTCCAGCGTGGCTCCGTCAGAGCGCAGGATCAGCGCCCGGTACTGGGTACCCGAGGTGGACGACGCGGAGACGAAAGCGGGCAGCACCGGAGCGGTGACGCTCCCCACCGGGCCCCGCACGCCGCCATTCATCCAGTAGCCGGCGACCAGTACGGGGGCGGTCGCCGCGGCGGCGAGCACGACGGCCGCGAGCAGCCTGCGCGCCATCCCCGGCCTGCTCTCGGCCACAGAGCCGCCAGCGACGATGCCGGCCAGCCATTGCGCCGCGGGCGCCGCGGCGATCAGCAGGCCGAGCGCCGCGACCGCGAGCGCCACGCCCGGCCAGCCGCTGACCGCCTGACCGCCTCCCTCGGGCGCGACGCTGATCGAGCGCACCACGACCGCGCCCAGCAGGCCGGCCGCGGCGACGCACCACCCCGCCGCGGTCAGGTCAGCGCGCCGGTGCGGAATGAGCGCGGCGGCGACGGCGAGCCCGATCCCGGCGGTGACCCAGACCGGGGGCAGCCCGGGGCCGCCGGGGCTGAGCAGCAGCAGTGCCGCTGGTCCCAGGCCGCCTGTGGTCAGGCCGGGCGACGGTACGCCCGCCTCGCCGAGGAAGCCCGACGGGCTAGCGAACAGGTGCAGCGACCACGGGAACAAGATGACGAAGGGCGTGCCGACGACGATGGCGGCATTGGCCATGGTGACCGGCCACAGCCAGCGCCTGGCCGCGACCGCGGCGACTGTCAGCACCGCGGCGAGCAGCCAGACCAGCGGCGCGAACGCGGCGGCCAGCGCCACGAGCAGGCCGGTCGCCCACGCGGCCCGGCCAGCCTGCCGGGGCGGGGCGGTGAGCATCCGGCCCGCCGTGACTGCGATCAGCGGCAGCACCGCGAACGCGACCGCGGTGCCCAGGCGGCCGCCCGCGACGGCGCCGGTGGCGACCGGAAGCAGCGCGTAGGAGGCGGCGAGCCACACGCGGGCGGCAGTGGCGGTGGCGAGACGGCGAGTGGCGAGGTACGCGGTCAGCCCGGCGAGCGGCACGCAGCCGAGCAGCAGCACGTCCACCGCCAGCCACGCCTGGCCGCCCAGCACGGTGGCCAGCGCCGCGACAACCGCGAGGTAGGGCGGGGCTGACGCCGTGGACCCCACGCCGACCGCGTGGAAGCCCGCCAGGTACTCCCGCCACAACGTCGCGGCCCCGCCCCACGCCGGTACCAGCGCGCCGCCGCCGAGCGGGCTGGTACCGAGCAGCCTGCGCTCGGCGACCAGGGCGACCAGGGTGAGCCCGGCGAACAACTGGACGCCGGGGTTCGCGATGACGCGGCGGACGACGGACTGGGTGTCGACGAACTGCTCGTCTTCCGGTTCCTCCGAAGCCGCCTGGTGCCTTCCTCCCGACGCCTGCGGAGGGCCGCTGGACAGCAGCCCGGCGATGCTCTCCGCGAGCCGGGACAGCGTCCGCCCGGGCGGGATGAACGTGCGCACCGCGTCGTACCCCTTGGCGCGCCCGGCGGCACGCCGGCGGCGGCCGCGCCACAGCGACGGCGGATGCCGGGCCAGCCCCGTGACCGCGTAGAGCTGGGCGGCGGCCAGGTCCAGCTGCTTGGTGAGCACGAAGTAGGCCGCCCGCATGAGCGATCCCGCGACGCATCCGGTCATGACGCGGAGCATGGCCAGCAGCGGCAGGTTGACCGCGAGCACGTAGAGCGCGTTACGCCGGTCGAGCTTGCGCGGATGCTCGCCCTCGGCGGTCCGGCGCCGCCTCGCGGAAAGCTCCCGGTGGTACAGCACGGCGTCGGTGACGACCTGGACCCGATAGCCGGCGCCCTGCGCCCGCCAGCAGAAGTCCAAGTCGTCACGGAACAGCTTGAGCTGGGTGTCGAACCCGCCGAGCCGGTCCCATGCGTCACGCCGGACCAGCATCCCGGCCGAGCCGACCGCGAGGACCGAGCGGTTCTGATCGTGCTGTCCCTGGTCGATCTCCCCCGGCTCGATCCCCGTCACGCGGCGGCCTGCCCGGTCGATCGAGATGCCGACCTCGCGCAGCACGCGCCGGTCCTGGCCGTCCAGTACCTTAGGGCCGAGTACCACGACCGTACGGTCCCGGCTCGCCGCCCGCAGCAGCCGTTCCAGCGTATCCGGGGCCGGCTCGCAATCGTCGTGCAGCAGCCAGATCCACTCGACCCGCTTCAGGTTCGGGTCGGTTCCGGCGGCGCGCCCGGCGGCGCTGCGCGGGAGCGCGGCCGCCACGGCCTCGCCGTAACCGGTGTCCCGGTCCATGCCAGTGACCGCGTCCTGCCCGATCAGCTCGGCGAGCACGGCGCGGCTGCCGTCGCGGCTCCCGGTGTCCGCCCCCACGACCCGTTCCACCGGGTAGGTCTGGGCCTGCAGCGCCGTTACGAGGCCGGGCAGCATGCGAGCACCGTCATGCGCGACGATGATCGCGGTAACGGTATGCCGGGTCTGCAGCGGGGTTGGTGACAAGACATCCAGCACAGGTCGATGGTTGGTCAGCGTGAACAATACATGTCGCGAGCGTTCACGGCAGGATTACGGCCAGATGCCAGCGCGGAGCCAGGCTCCGCGCTAGCCCGCCTCACGCTTGATACGGCGGCGTTCCCGCTCGGACAGACCGCCCCAGATTCCGAAGCGCTCGTCGTTGTCAAGCGCGTATTCCAGGCACTCGGCCCGGACCTCGCAGTTCCGGCAGACCCGCTTGGCCTCCCGGGTGGAGCCGCCCTTCTCAGGGAAGAACGCCTCCGGATCCGTCTGGGCGCACAGCGCTCGGTCCTGCCAGCCCATGCCGTCGACGTCTTCCGGACGGACGGCGACGTGCGCTAGCGGGACGAGGACCTCAGTCAAAGCGCATCCTCCCCTCTCGGAGCCCCCTGATACCCGCCGCCTACCCGTAGGGGCGGGAATCACACCAATGAAATTACACCCGCGTGTCTTGCTTCACGTCAAGCGAGGAAGGTGGTATTGGCCGCCTCAATGTCCAAATTGCGAGGTAAGTCCCCTAAAAACACGCTGGCGTGCAGGAGGTGATCGCCGCCTGAGGCGGCACCCCACGCGGCCGGCTGAGCCGACCGACCTGCGACACTGTCCGCATGCGGATTACCGTGCTTGCCGGAGGCGTCGGCGCCGCGCGCTTCCTGCGCGGCCTGAAGGCGGCGGCCCCCGGTGCCCAGATCACCGTCATCGGCAACACCGGGGACGACATCACGCTGTTCGGCCTGCGGGTCTGCCCGGACCTTGACACGGTGATGTACACCCTCGGCGGGGGCATCAACGACGAACAGGGCTGGGGCCGCGCCGACGAGACGTTCGTCATCCGCGACGAGCTCGCCGCGTACGGCGCGGGCCCCTCGTGGTTCACGCTCGGTGACCGCGATTTCGCGACGCATATCCTGCGCACTCAGCTGCTCGCCGAGGGCATGCCGTTGTCCGAGGCGACCAGGGTCCTGTGCGAGCGCTGGGCCCCGGGCGTCCGCTTGATCCCCATGTCGGACGACATCATCGAGACGCATGTCCTGCTCGATGACGCCGACCGGTCGACGATCCACTTCCAGGAATGGTGGGTGCGGCGGCACGCGGCCATCCCGGCACTGGCCATCACCGCGCGGGGCGCCGAGAGCGCCGTCCCGGCGCCCGGCGTACTCACGGCCATCGCCGACGCCGACTTCGTGCTGTTCCCGCCGTCCAACCCCGTGGTGAGCATCGGCACGATCCTGGCGGTACCCGGCATCAGGGCGGCAGCCGCGGCCAAGACCGTGGTGGGCGTGTCGCCGATCATCGGCGGCGCCCCGGTCCGCGGCATGGCGGACGCCTGCCTGTCGGCGATCGGCGTCCAGACATCGGCCGTCGCGGTGGCCGCGCACTACGGCGCGGACCTCATCAACGGCTGGCTGGTCGACGAGCAGGACAAGGGGGCGGCCGACGACCCGGCCGTGGCCGGCATCGAAGTCCGGGCGCTGCCGCTGTACATGCGCGACCTCGGCGCGACCGCCGCCATCGCGCAGGCCGCGATCGACCTGGCCACGGAGCTCACGCGATGACCGAAGCCACCCCCGGGCCCGCCGCGCGGGCCCAGCAGGCGCCGCCGGAGATTTCGGTGACCGCCGTCACCGGCCTGCCGGAGATCAAGGCCGGCGATGACCTCGCCGGGCTGATCGCCGCGGCGCTCGGGCGCACCGAGCCGGGCCTACGGGACGGCGACATCCTCGTGGTCACGTCCAAGGTGGTGAGCAAGGCCGAAGGCCGGGTGGTCGCCGCCGCGCGGGAGGACGCCATCGACGCGGAAACGGTACGGGTGGTGGCCAGGAGAGGCCCCACCACCATCGCGCAGACACGGCACGGTTTCGTGCTCGCCGCGGCCGGGGTGGACGCGTCGAATACGGCGCCGGGCACGGTGGTGCTCCTCCCGGAGGATCCTGACGAGTCGGCCCGGCGGCTGCGGAAGGCGCTGCGCGCACGGCTTGGCGTGACGGTGGGGGTGCTCGTCACCGACACGATGGGCAGACCGTGGCGGGCCGGCCAGACCGATACCGCGATCGGTGCGGCCGGGGTGGCGCCGCTGCGGGACCACCGGGGCGAGCCGGACACGTTCGGCAACACGCTCGAGGTCACGGTGGCCGCGGTGGCCGACGAGATAGCCGCCGCCGGCGACCTCGTGAAGGGCAAGGCGCTGCAGATACCGGTCGCGGTCGTGCGCGGGCTCGCCGACCTGGTCACCGACTCCGACGGACCCGGCGCCCGGGCACTCGTCCGGCCCGCGGGCGAGGACATGTTCCGGCTCGGCGCGGCGGACGTGCTGCTGGCCCGCCGCACGGTCCGCTCCTTCACCGGCCAGCCGGTTGACCTCGCCGCCGTCCAGCGGGCTGTCTCCGCCGCGCTGACCGCCCCGGCGCCGCACCACAGCGAGCCCTGGCGGTTCGTGATCGTGGCGTCGGCCGCGGCCCGTACGGCGCTGCTGGACGCCATGCTGGACGCGTGGGTGGCGGACCTGCGCCGCGACGGGATCACCGAGGAGCAGATCGCCCGCCGCACCCGGCGCGGCCTGCCGCTGCGCGAGGCACCGCTTATCGTGGTTCCCTGCCTGGAAACCTCGGCCGCGCACGCCTACCCCGACGAGCGCCGGTCGCGCGCCGAGCGGGACATGTTCACGGTCTCGATGGGCGCGGCGGTGCAGAACCTGCTCGTCGCCCTCGCCGTCGAGAACCTGGGCTCGGCGTGGATCTCCTCCGCCCTGTTCTGCCAGGACGTCGCCGCGCGGGCCCTCGGCCTCCCCGCGGGCTGGCGCCCCATGGGCGCGATCGCCGTCGGCACCCCGGCGTCCGCCCCGCCACCCCGCCCCCCGCGCGACCCGGCCGCCTTCACCCTCACCCGCTTACACGAATTGAAGAGCAGGGTCTTCTGGGACGGATGATGGTTCGCGACCTGAGGTAACAGGCCTGGCGGGCGTCCAGGGCCCAGAGCCACACCCGAGATACACGCTCATGACCTAGCATTGGATACCCCGGCAGGGTATCTATTCGTCACGAGTTCATGATCACGAAGATATCTACACATTATAAGACAAAAATTCTTCAGCAGGATAAAACTCTTCGCGATCATGGCGGTACGGCTGAGGCTGTCTATACGCTAAATCCGGAAATTTCCTCATTTGATACCCTCGGTCCTCGTCACCCGTGGCTCAGCCGGTGCAGGGTCGACGATGCTAAACGCTGATCGCGTTCCTCGCGCAGCTGACGGACGACAGCATCGGCTGACAAGTGACCGCCGCTCCTATGGTCGATGCGCTCGAGGACCTCGGCGCTGCCGTGCCCGGGTCCGGTGAGGTCGTAGCGCAGCGGGGTGGCGTTCGGGACGGTGATGGCCGAGGAGGCCTCGTCGCCGATGCCCTCCAGGTGCTTGACCAGGGCGCGCAGCGTGTTGCCGTGCGAAACCACTAGCACGCAGGCGTGCCGGCCGAGGTCGGGGACGATCGCGTCGTACCAGTACGGCAGCAGCCGCGCGGTGACGTCGCGCAGCGACTCACCGCGCGGCCGCGCCTCTGGGGACAGCGCCGCGTAGCGGGGGTCATCGTCGGCTTCGCCCAGCGGCGGGCGGACATCGTAGCCCCGGCGCCAGCGCATGAACTGCTCCTCGCCCGCCGTCGCGCGCACCTGCGCCTTCACCTGCCCTTGCAGCGCGCCGTAGTGGTTGGAGTTCAGCCGCCAGGACCGGCGGACCGGGATCCACGCCCGGCCGCAGGCCCCGAGCGCGAGATCGGCCGTCCGGATGGCCCGCGTCTGCACCGAGGTGTGCACGACATCCGGAAGCAACCCGCGGTTCGCCATCTCCGCTCCGACCGCCACGGCCTGGACCGCCCCGTGCTCGCTCAGCCCGACGTCGATCCAGCCGGTGAAGAGATCCTTCGCGTTCCACTCGCTCTCGCCGTGCCGGAGCAGCACAAGTCGCCGGGGGGGTTTGGGGGGGTCGTCCCCCCGGGTCAGCGAAGTCGCCACCGGCACAAGGTCGCCGCAGGCAGCCGGGGGGTCCGGGGGGTCGTCCCCCCGGGCAAGCAGGGCCATCGTGCTAGCGGGCCAGGATCGGCAGGCCCGCGCGGACGGAGGCGCAGACGCCGTCGCTGGCCGCGGCGGCGGCCTGGCGCTCGGCGCCGGGCTCGCCGTAGAGGGTGGTGCGCTGGCGCAGCGGCCTGCCGAGCGGCGCGACGATCGCGCGCAGGTCGCTGATCGTCTTGAACGACCCGTTGTCCGCGCCGGCCATCCTGCTGATCGTCTCCTCCATCAGCGTGCCGCCCAGGTCGTTCACCCCGCCGCGGAGCACGTCCCGGCAGAGCTCATCGCCCAGCTTCACCCACGAGCACTGGATCGAGTCGATCGCCCCGTGCAGCAGCAGCCGGGACACGGCGTGCACGGCCCGGTTCTCCCGCCTCGTCACGCCGGGCCTGGCGAGACCCGCGAGATAGATCGGCGCGCTGGTGTGCACGAACGGGAGCAGCACGAACTCGGTGAAGCCGCCGGTCCGCTCCTGGATGCCGCGGATCACCCGGAGGTGGCCCACCCAGTGCGCGGGCGTGTCCACGTGCCCGTACATCATCGTCGCGGTCGTGGGGATGCCCAGCTCATGGGCCGTCGTGATCACGTTGACCCAGTCCGCGGCGGGCAGCTTGCCCTTGGTCAGCACCCAGCGCACGTCGTCGTCCAGGATCTCGGCGGCCGTCCCGGGCAGCGACCCCACACCCGACTCCCGGGCCCGGAACAGCCACTCGCGCAGCGGGAGTCCGGTGCGGGCGACCCCGTTCATCACCTCCATCGGCGAGAACGCGTGCACGTGCATGTCCGGGCAGCGGCGCTTGACCTCGGCGGCGATGTCGAAGTACGCCGTCCCCGGCAGGTCGGGGTGGATGCCGCCCTGCATGCACACCTCGGTGGCGCCCGCCGCCCAGGCCTCCCGCGCGCGCTCGCCGATCTGGTCGAGCGACAGCGTGTACGCGTCGGCGTCGGTCCGGCGCTGCGCGAACGCGCAGAACCGGCAGCCGGTGTAGCAGACGTTGGTGAAGTTGATGTTCCGCGTGACGACGAACGTCACGTCGTCACCGCTGACGTCGCGGCGCAGCCCGTCGGCGATGCCCGCCAGGGCGTCGAGGTCGGCGCCGTCGGCGCCCAGCAGGGCGATCGCCTGGTCGTCGGTGAGGGCGGCCGGATCGCGCTCGGCCTGCCGCAGAGCCGCGGCCACCTCGCCGGGACGCGCCACCGCCGGGGCAGCGGGTACGGCGGGCGCGCCCGCCGGCCCGGGACGGGAGTCAGCATGACCCCCGGCAGCCGCCACCGCCCGTTCGGACAAAAGCTCCCAGTCACCGTAGACCTCGGAGAAATCCTCGCGGCGATCATGAGTCCGCCCGATGGTGTCGATCGACACGTGCAGATCGGTGCGGCCGGACGCCTCGCCCCAGCCGCCGTCCGGCTCCTGCCACGGCAGGCCCTGGGGCAGCGCGGCCTCGCTGGCGAGCCCGGTCGCGGGGTCCGCGAGCGCGGCGACGTGCCTGCCGAGGCGCGGATCGAGCCAGGGCTCGCGGATGTAGGGCGGGTAGATCGTGAGCCGCTCGCGCAGCGTGAAGCCGGCGTCGGCGGTGATGCGGGCGAGGTCGTCGATGTGGGGCCAGGGACGTTCGGGGTTGACGTGGTCCGGAGTCAGCGGCGAGACGCCGCCCCAGTCGTCGATTCCCGCGTCGAGGATCAGCCGGTGCTGGTCGCCGACGAGGTTCGGGGGAGCCTGGATCCGCGCCTTCGGGCCGAGGATGAGGCGAGTGACCGCGATGGTGGCGGCCAGGTCCTCGAGTTCGGCGTCGGGGGCATCCCGCATCTTCGTGTCCGGCTTGGCACGGAAGTTCTGCACGATGACTTCCTGGATGCCGTTGTACTCACGGGAGACTTTGCGGATCGCGAAGATCGAATCGGCTCGCTCTTCGAGCGTCTCGCCGATGCCGATCAGGATGCCGGTCGTGAAGGGCACGTTGCTGCGTCCCGCGTCCTCGAGGACGCGGAGCCTGACCCGGGGATCCTTGTCCGGGCTGCCGAAGTGCGGGGCGCCCTTGGTCTCGTACAGGCGGCTTGACGTCGTCTCGAGCATCATGCCCATGCTCGGGGCGACTGGCTTGAGGCGCTGGAAGTCCTGCCAGGTCAGCACGCCGGGGTTCAGGTGCGGCAGCAGCCCGGTCTCTTCCAGGACGCGGATCGCCATCGCCCGGACGTAGGACAGCGTGTCATCGTAGCCGTGCTCGTCCAGCCATTCCCTGGCCTGACGCCACCTGGCCTCCGGCCGGTCTCCGAGGGTGAAGAGGGCCTCCTTGCAGCCCAGCCTGGCGCCGTCGGCCGCGATCTGGAGCACCTCGTCCGGGCGGAGGAAGGGGCTGTCGAGGCGGCCCGGGACGGTGGCGAACGTGCAGTAGGCGCACCGGTCCCGGCAAAGCCTGGTCAGGGGGATGAACACCTTCTTGGAGTACGTGATGACCCCAGGCCGCCCGGCGGCCGCGAGGCCTGCGTCCCTGGTTCTTTTCGCGTGCTTGAGAAGCGCTTGCAGGCCGGCGCTGCGGGCGTGCAGCAGGATGGTCGCCTCGGCCTGGTCGAGCGGCTTGCCGTCGCGGGCGCGTGCCAGTGCCCGCCGCATGGCCGCTTCGGTGACGCCGCTGTTTTCGTCCCGGTCGATACTGGAAGCGCTCATAGTCGGAACCTTAACCCGCGCCGACTCCGAACCCTAAAGCGGCGTTCTCTGGTCAGAAGCCCCGGTAATCACGGACCGGCATCCGCGACCCGCGGCGTGGCGGCCGCAGGCCGCTCAGCTCCACCAGCCTGGTCACCCGGTGGCGGTGCCCCGCGTACGGGGCGAGCAGTTCGAGCATCGCGGCGTCGTCCGTCGACTGACGGCCGGCCAGGGCCCAGCCGACGGCCTTCGGCAGGTTGTAGTCGCCGACGGAGACCGCGTCCGGGTCGCCCGCGGCCCGCTGCAGCGTCTCGGCGGAGGTCCACAGGCCTATCCCTGGGATGACCCTGAGCCTGCGGTCGGCTTCGGCGTTGCCTTGGCTGAGCAGGCGTTCCAGGGTGTCGGCCACGCTGGCGGCCTGGAAGATCGTCTGTGCCCGGACGCTCTCCACGCCGGCCCGGCGCCACTCCCAGGAGGGGATGCGGCGCCATGTCTTCGGTTCCGGGAAGACGCGCATGCCCGCCGGTGCCGGGCCCGGCGGCGGCGCGCCGAAGCGGGTGAGCAGGAACCGCCATGCCCGGTGCGCTTCTTGCCCGACGACCTTCTGCTCCAGGATCGCCGGGACCAGCGCCTCCATGAGGCGGCCGGTGCGGCCTATCCGCAGGCCCGGATGCCGCTGGGCGACCTCGCGGAGCACGGGGTGAGCGCCGGGGTCGAAGCCGGCCGCGTCGTCGTGAAAACCCAGCGCCGCGGGGAGGGCGTCCAGCAGCCAGCCGGCACCCGGTCCCCAGGCCCGCGCGGCCACGCGCGTGGCGGCGGGCTCGCCGCCGCTCGTGCTGCCGGTCACCCGGACCGTGGCAGGCCCGTCGGGCGTCAGCGACGTCCGCCATACGGCGCCCGTTTCGTCGATCCGGAACGTGGGGTCACTCCATCCCCGGCCGTGCACCGCGAGCGTCAGCCGGACATCCACCGTGAACGGCGCTCGCCACTCGCCGGTCATCGCGGTCTCAGCCACGGTTCCACATGCTAGAGGTCCACTCCGACATTCGGAGGCGACTCGCCGTGAGCGCCTGCTCCCCCGAGCGGGCGAACAAGCGGGCCGCACAGCTTACGGCGGAACAAATGTTGCGGCGGCGACGAAAGGGGCGCGGGCTGCTTGCTGTTCCTGCCCGCATGCCGGGCCGCGAGGCGGCGCCAGCCGCTTGTGCAAGACAATGGATCGTTGGGCACCCTACAGTGTGCCCAACGATCCACTATCATGTCCGGACAGCATCAAATGCCCGAATTATCCGAATTGTTCCGACGTCCGCATGTCGCGGCGCCCGCCAGGGCCAGCTGGGCCATCCCAGCCACACGGATACCGCCCGCCAGGCCTGGCCAGGCGGGCGGGCAGGGGGGAGGGAGGGAGCTAGGCGTCGGAGGAGAAGCGGACTGAGGTGGGTTCCAGGCGGACGCCGGGCCAGACGCGGATGCCGTGGGCCAGCTCGTTGCCTGAGCCGACGAACGCGCCGTCGCCGAGAACCACCCCGTCGAGCGTCGCGCCATCGGCGACCGTCGCGCCGCGGCCGACGATGCTGTCCCTGACGACGGCGCCGGCGCCGATCGTGGCCTCGTCGAAGACCACGCTGCCGTGCACCTCCGCGCCGGCGCCGACGACGGACCCGGCGCCGGCCACCGTGCCGCCGGTCAGCCGCGCGTCAGCGGCGACCGTCGCGCCGGCCAGCAGCAGCGACTCCCCGCCCGAACCCGGTACGGCCGGCGAGGGCATGCGGCCGAGCACGAGGTCGCACGAGCCGCGCACGAACGCCTCCGGCGTGCCGACGTCCAGCCAGTAGGCGGACTCGACGTAGCCCATCACGACCGCGTCCGCGGCGATCAGGCCGGGGAACGTCTGGCGTTCCACCGACACCACCTGGCCGGCCGGTATCTTGTCGATGACCGAGCGGCGGAAGACGTAGCAGCCCGCGTTGATCTGGTTCGTGAGCGGGTTGGGGGTCTTCTCGAGGAACGCGACCACCCGGCCGCCGCCGTCGGTCGGCACGCAGCCGTACCGGCTGGGATCGTCCACCTCGACCAGGTGCAGCGTCACCGCCGCTTCCCTCTTGCGATGAAGGTCCACCTGGGCGGGCAGGTCGTGGGCGGACAGGACGTCGCCGTTGAGGATGACGATCGGGTCGTCGGGGGCGCCGTGCAGCCGGGCGGCCGCGTTGCGGATCCCGCCGCCGGTACCCAGCGGCTCGGACTCGTGTACGTAGTCGATGGACAGCCCGAATTCCGCGCCGTCGCCGAAGGCCTCGGTGAACATCTCGGCCCGGTAGGAGGTGGCGAGCACCACGTGGGTGATGCCGCACTCCGCCGCCCGGGCGAGCTGGTGCGCGAGGAACGGCACGCCGGCCGTGGGGAGCAGCGGCTTGGGCGCGGAGAGGGTGAGCGGGCGCAACCGGGTGCCCTTGCCCCCTACGAGCATGATCGCTTCGAGCGGTTCACGCGGCATGGGTATTCTCGCCTTAAGCGGTCGACTTTACGGACAGCCGCCGGGCGGAGCCGGCAACTCACGCAGCATACTCACGGGCCCGGGGGCCGCCCCCGCACACGGGGAATTCGAGCCTGTCGCGTTATTCACAGGGTAGGTTCTCCGTGACCTATCCGGCGCGCGTACCCGCCGCCTCCTGGTCGGCCGCCCGCTTGTAGCTGGCCAGGTGCGCCGCGGCCGACGCCGCCCAGGTGAACTCCTGGGCCCGCGCGTGCCCCGCGGCGCCGAGCGCGGCGCGGCGCTCCGGGTCGTCGAGCAGCGCGCGCAGTGCGACCTTGATGGAGTCCGCGTCCGGCTCCGTGTACGCGACCGCCTCGCCGCCCACCTCGGGCAGCGACGTCAGGTGGGTGGTCAGCACCGGCGCACCGCACGCCATGGCCTCGAGCACCGGGAGCCCGAACCCCTCGCCCCGGGACGGGAACGCCACCACCAGCGCGCCGCCCAGGAAGCCCGGCAGGTCCGCGAACGGCAGGTAGCCCGGCCGGCACAGCCGCAGGTGCGGCGGGATGACGGAGACCGCCGCGTCCACTTCCTCGCTCCAGCCCCCGCCGCCGCCGAGCACGAGCGCGGGCGGTTCGGCGAGGTCGGCGACCGCCCCCGCCCAGCCGCGGATCAGGGCGGCCACGTTCTTGCGCGGCTCCAGCGAGCCCAGGAACGCTATGTACGGCTTGCCGTGCAGCCCGAGCCGCGCGGAGACATGGCTCACCTGCTGCGGTTCGGGGCTGTGGAAGAGCCGGTGATCAACCCCGTGATAGGCGACGTCGATCCTGGCCGGATCCGTGCCCAGCAGCCGGACCAGCTCGTCACGAGTCGCGTTGGACGGGACGATCAGCCGCGTCGCCCGCCTGGCCGCCGTCCGGATCGCCGATCTGAAGAACATGGTCGCCGTCATGGAGTGCTGATCAGGCTCGGTGAAGAACGTGAGGTGGTGCACGGTGACCACGGTCGGCAGGCCCGGCCGCAGCGGCATCGAGTAGTACGGCATGTGAATGACGTCGGCGTTCACCTGCTGCGCGACGACAGGCAGGCCGCTCTGCTCCCAGGCCAGCCGGGCTGACCGGTGGCCGAGCGCGGCCGGACCCGCCACGATGGTCGCGCCCGGAGCGAGCCTGCCGTACCGTTCTTCGTCGGCACGCTGGCAGACGACCGCCAGATCGGCCCCGGCGGAGCCGAGGGCCCCGATCAGGCCGTCGACATAGCGGCCTTGCGCCCCACGGTCGGTCGGGATGTCGGTCGCGTCGACGAGCACCCGAAGTGTCACGAGCTCATTCGCTCCCTTCGAAGTCCTGTCAGCTCGAAAGCCTACGCCCTGGTCCGCCGGGGGACGACCATGGCCGCATAACAGTGTCCCCAAATGAGACCGGTCACACGGTCTGCGGCGGGTCAGCAGGACGGAACTGACTTGCCCGCCTTGAGCGCCTCAAGGTCATCGATGGCCTGGGACAACGTGCTTACCTTCACGGTGCGGAGCCCGGCGGGAACCGCGCCCGCCGTGTCCGAGCAGTTCCCGGCCGGCGTCAGGAAGACGGTCGCGCCCGCGTCCCGCGCGCCGACCATCTTCTGCTGGATGCCGCCGATCGGCTGCACCTGCCCGGCCGGGGTGATCTCCCCCGTCCCGGCGATGAACTTGCCGCCGGTCAGGTTCATCGCGGTGAGCTTGTCGATGATCCCCAGCGCGAACATCATGCCCGCGCTCGGGCCGCCGATGTCGCCAACGCTGATCCGCACCGTGAACGGGAACTTGTACTGCTCCTGCACCTGCACGCCGATGACCGGGGTGCCGCCGGACTCGGTGCTCTTGACCTCGACCTGGACCGTGTTCCCGGCGCGCAGCACCGTCAGCCGCAGCGGCGTGCCGGCCGGGTGCGACGTGATCAGCGAGCTCAGATCCGACTGCCCGGTCACCGGCTTGCCGTCGACCGCCACGATCAGGTCCCCCGCCTTGAGCACCTTGCTCGCGGGGTACCCCGGCACCGTGGCGATGACCTGGACCTGCGTCTGGTAGGGGATGTGCAGGGCGGTCAACGCCGCGGCGGTCGCCGTCTCCTGGGAGGAGGCCATCTGCTCCGTGTCCTGCTGCTGCGTCTGCTGCGCGCTCTGGCCGGGCGGGAACAGCTCGCTCTCCGGAACCACCGCCTCCGAGTGGTCCGCCCAGGCGCGAAGCGCCTGGAAGATGTTCAGGTTCACGCCCGGGCCGCCCTCGTAGCTGACGGTCACCATGTTGAGGTGCCCGCTCGTCGGGTACGTACGGTGCCCGCTGACCGTGATCAGCGGCTGCCCCGAGGAGTCCGTGCCCAGGGTGTTCAGGGTCGGGCCCGGTCCCAGGATCACGTACGGCACGGGAACCAGGACCGCCACCGCGATCGCGACCAGGGTCGCCACACCGGCGATGGCCAGGGTCAGGGAGCGTCGGGACATGTTCGGAAGACTACGCGCTGCCGGAGGCTAAGCGCTCCCGACCCATTCGTCGGAGCCGTCGGTGAACCGCTGGTGTTTCCAGATCGGCACCGACGCCTTGAGCTCGTCGATCATCGCGTGGCAGGCGTTGAACGCCTCCCCGCGGTGCGCGCAGGACACTCCGGCGACGACCGCCAGGTCGCCGACGCCCAGGTCGCCGACCCGGTGCACGGCGGCTATCGCGATCACGTCGTACTTGGTCGCGATGTCCTCGGCGACCCGCCGCATCTCCGCCGCCGCGGAGGGGTGGGCGGTGTAGGACAGCGCCGTCACCCCGCGGTCGGCGTCGTTGTCCCGGACGGTGCCGACGAACAGCACCTCACCGCCGGCCGCGGGGTCCGCGACCGCGTGCCGCACCTCGTCCACGGACAGCTCGGTGTCCCTGATGTCGATCAGCCTGATCTGGCTCACCCGACCACGGTACCGCGCGGAGCGATTGGCCTCGGACAGGCACCGCCTTCCGTTCGGAAGGCCCTGCTTGCCCGGGGGGACGCCCCCCCAACCCCCCCGGTGAACTGCCCTACTTGCCTTTCTTCCTGGCGCGCCGGACGATCGCCGCGGTGCCGATGACGGCGGCGGTCGCGCCCGCGGCGCCGGCGGCGGTCAGCGCCGCCTCCTTGCGGGCGATCCGGCGGCCGGCCACCGCGTGATGCCCGGCGCGGGCCGCCAGCAGGACCGACAGCGCCTCGGCGTTGCTGACCGACGGCCGCCACCCGGCCGCGCGCAGCGACGCGCAGTCCACCACCCACGGGTACACCACGTACCGCAGCTCAGCGGCTGGCGCGGGCGTCACGCCGAGGCGGTGCAGCCGCTGCGCGGTGCCGAACGTCAGGCGGGCGGGCAGCTCGATCGACTTCAGGCCGCTGAGCTCTTCGGCTTCCTCCTGCGATAGCCACCCGTCGCAGCCGACCGCGAAGTCCCCGGTGACCGTGCCGACGGCCGCGAGCTCCAGCGCGGCGACCAGGTCCGCGACATGGCAGAACTGCCAATGCGGGGCGCAGCCTCGCACCGCGAGCAGCCGGGGTGCTTCGAAGTGCCTGGTCACAAACGTGTCCACCGCGTCGCCGACCAGCGCCGCGGGCCGGACGACCGTCACCGTGGTACCCGGATTGACCCGCCGGGAGCGGCGCGCGAGTTCCTCGATCTCCAGCAGGTCCCCCGCCACGCTGCCGTCCGCGTCCGCCAGCAGTGGCGCGTCCTCGGGCAGCGGCACCGGGTTGTCCGGCCGCGCCCCGTACACCATCGCGCTCGTCACCAGGACGACGCACCCGACGCGTTCGGCCGCCGCGGCGGTCAGCACCGTCTGGGCACCCCGCACGTTGCGGGCGCGCCGCTGCCTGGCGTCCGTCGCCGCCGAGGTGTCCACGTCCGCGTGCACCAGCACGTCCACGCCCGTCAGCCGCGCGGCCAGCGTCGGGTCCCGGACGTCGGCGACCCGCCAGGTCACCCCGGCCGCGTCGCCGCGGTGATCATCGATCGCCACCACGCGGCTGACCATCGCCGACTCCGCGAGCCTGACGGTGAGCGCGTGCCCGACTCCGCGCGCCGCACCGGTGACCGCCACCACCGGCAGCGCGGCCGCGGTGCTACGCTCACGGCGGACGCTGCGCTCATGGCGAACCTGCCGTCTCGCGTTTTTCAAAGTCGGCTGCTCCCGAATAGCGTGGCGATTATGACCTTTCTATCGTGCCCGACTACTTGACAGCTGAGGGGGCGCACCATGGCTGACCGTCCGCCCTTCGGCTTCGGCCCGCCCAACCGTCCTGGCGACGACGATCCGAAGCCAGGCGACCAGGACCCGGCCGGGCCGTTCGGCTTCGGCTTCGGCTCGCCTGGCGGCCAGAACCAGTTCGCCGACGCGCTGCGCCAGTTCGCCGACCTGCTGTCCTACAGCGGCGGGCCGGTCAACTGGGAGCTGGCGAAGAACCTGGCCAGGCATACGATCGCCGGGAAGGGCGATCCCAGCGTACTGGCCAACGAGCGCGCCGCGGTCACCGAGGCGATCCGGCTCGCCGACCTGTGGCTGGATGACGTCACGACGTTCCCGTCCGGCATCAGGAAGATCGAGGCCTGGAGCAAGTCCGAATGGCTCGAGGCGACCTTCCCCGTCTGGTCGTCGCTGTGCGAGCCGATCGCGGCGAAGGGCGTCAACGCGATGAGCTCGATGCTGGACATCGACCCCTCCCAGCTCGGCGCGGATATCCCCGAGGAGATGCGGGCCGCGCTGACCGGGCTGGGCGGCCTCGCCGGGCTCGCGCCCATGCTGCGGCAGCTGGGCGGGGCGATGATCGGCGGCCAGACCGGCACGGCGGTCGGCGAGCTGGCCGGCGAGATGGTCAGCTCCACCGACATCGGCCTGCCCCTCGGGCCGGAGGGAACCGCGGCGCTGCTGCCGTCGGGCGTCGCCGCCTTCGGCGAAGGCCTGTCGGTGGGTGCCGACGAGGTGCGGCTGTTCCTCGCGCTGCGCGAGGCGGCGCACCACCGGCTGTTCGGGCACGTGCCGTGGCTGCGCCAGCACCTGTTCGGCGCCGTGGAGGCGTACGCCGCCGGGATCACGGTGGACATGAGCCGGCTGCGCGAGGCCATGCCGGACATCGACATCAACAACCCGGAGGCGCTGCGCGAGGCGCTGGCGGGCGAGACGCTCTTCCGCCCGGAGGACACCCCGCAGCAGAAAGCGGCGCTCGCCCGGCTGGAGACGGCGCTCGCGCTGGTTGAGGGCTGGGTGGCGACTGTGGTCTCGGCTGCCGCGGACACTCGCCTCACCCACGCCGCCGCGCTCGCCGAAGCGATCCGCCGTCGCCGCGCTACAGGAGGTCCAGCGGAACGGACCTTCGCGACTCTGGTCGGTCTCGAGCTCCGTCCCCGGATGCTGCGCGAGGCGGCGGTGCTCTGGGGGGGCCTTACCGAGGCGCGCGGGGTGGACGGCAGGGACGCGCTGTGGGCGCACCCGGACCTGCTGCCCACGGCTGAGGACCTGGAGGACCCGGACGGCTTCGTCCGCGGATCGGCCGAGCTGGACATCTCCGACCTGGAAGACGACGCGGGCGAGGATCCGCCAGGGGACACTCCGGGCGCTCCGGGCGCTCCGGGCGCTCCGGGCGAGGAGTAATACGCAAATCAGCCCATAGCACCCAGAATGTCAGTGGGCGGTGTCACGCTCTCGGCATGAGACCAGCACTGAAGGCCGGGCTGCGGCCAGTGTGGCGGGACAGCGACACGTTGCAGCTCGGCGTAGACCCGCGGCGCGCGGCGGCACTGACCGGCCTCGGCGAGGCGGCCGCGCTCGTCTCGCTGCTGGACGGGTCGCGAGAGGTCGCGGAGGTGGTCGCCGCGGCCACGGCGCGCGGGATCGCGCCGGAGGCGACCGACCGGGTGCTGGCCCTGCTGGCCTCGGCCGGCGTGCTCGACGACTTTCCCGCGCACCTGCACAAGACGCTGCCGGACTACCTGCGGGCGCGGCTCGCGCCCGAGCTGGCCTGCGCGGCGCTGGCCTACGGCCACGGCGACGGCGGTGCGCGGGTGATCGCCGCCCGCCGCGCGGCGTTCGTGCGGGTCTACGGCGCCGGCCGGGTGGGCGGGTGCGTCGCCACGTTCCTGGCCGCGGCCGGGGTCCCCTGGGTCGCCTGCCGGGACACCGGGACGGCGGACCCGGCGGACGTCGCGCCGGCCGGCCTCGGCGCCGCGGACGTGGGAACCGACCGGACCGCCGCGATCGCACGCGCGGTCCGCCGGGTAGCGCCCGAGGTGCGGACGACGGACGACGTCACGCGCGTGCCAGACCTCGCCGTGCTGGCAGGGCGGACCGACCCGGTGGCGGTCGCCGAGCTCATGCGCGGCGGCGTGCCCCACCTCGCCGTCCGGGCGGACGAGGCGATCGGCGTCGTGGGACCGCTGGTGGATCCCGGCCGCTCGGCCTGCCTGCGCTGCGTTGACCTGACGAAGACGGCACGGGACAGCGCCTGGCCGGCGATCCTGGCGCAGGCCGGCCGCTGGTCCGGGCCGGCTCGCCGCAGGCCTGCGACACGGTCCTGGCCGCCGCGACCGCGGCGCTCGCCGCCGCGCAGGCGCTGGCGTTCATCGACCGGGCCGGCCCGCTGGCCACCGTCAACGGAACGCTGGAGGTGGTGCTGCCCGACTGGCAGTGGCGGCGGCGCACCTGGCGGCCGCACGCCGCCTGCACCTGCGGCGCGCGACCGGAATAACCAGCCGAAACAACCAGCTGGAATAAAAGAGACGCTATTGACGGAGAATGAGAGTGTGACTGACGTCCCGCAAAACGCCGCTAGCAGGACTGCCAAACTAGCCGGGCTGCCCATCGGGTACGCCGGCCGGACCGTACTAGGTTTCGGAAAGCGCATCGGCGGGAGATCCGCCGAGATGGTCGCCAGGGAGATTCAGCAGCGCACCGCGGACCAAGTCTTCCGCGTGCTCGGCGAGCTCAAGGGCGGCGCCATGAAGCTGGGTCAGGCGCTGTCCATCTTCGAGGCCGCGCTGCCGCCCGAGCTGGCGGAGCCCTATCGCGCGACGCTGACCAAGCTGCAGGAATCCGCGCCCCCGCTGCCCGCGAGCAGCGTGCACCGGGTGCTCGCCGCGGACCTCGGGGAGGACTGGCGATCGCTGTTCGTTTCCTTCGACGACTCGCCGGCCGCGGCAGCCTCCATCGGCCAAGTGCACCGGGCCGTCTGGCAGGACGGCAGGCGGGTCGCGGTGAAGGTGCAGTACCCGGGTGCCGGGCGGGCACTGATCAGCGACTTCACGCAGCTGAGCCGCGTCGGCCGGCTGTTCGGCGTGCTCATGCCGGGGCTCGAGATCAAGCCGCTGCTCGACGAGCTGAGGGACCGGGTCGCCGAGGAGCTCGACTACCGGAAGGAGGCCGGGTCCCAGCAGGCCTTCGCCGAAGCGTACGCGGGAGACCCGGACATCTACGTGCCGCCGGTGGTCATGGGCACCGACCACGTGCTCGTCACCGAGTGGATGGACGGCACGCCGCTTTCGGCGATCATCAGCGACGGGTCGCGGGAACAGCGGGACCGGGTGGGGATCCTGCTGACGCGGTTCCTGTTCTCTGGTCCGGAACGGGCCGGGCTGCTGCACGCCGACCCGCATCCAGGCAACTTCCGGCTGCTGGCCGACGGGCGGCTCGGCGTGCTCGACTTCGGGGCCGTGGACCGGCTGCCGGACGGCCTGCCGCCGTTCTTCGGGCGGCTGCTGCGGATCATGCACGACCCGGATCCGGACATCGCCGAGGTCGAGCGCGAGCTGCGGGCCAACGCGTTCCTGCGCCCCGGTATCTCGGTGGACCTGGAGGCGCTGCGCGCCTTTCTCGCGCCGCTCGCCGAGCCGTCGTCGGTGGAGAGGTTCAAGTTCAGCCGGGAGTGGATGCGCGGTGAGGCCGCGCGGGTGACCGACGTGAGCACGTCCAACGTCTCGCGCAAGTTCAACCTGCCGCCGTCCTACGTGCTCATCCACCGCGTGTCGACCGCCGGGATCGGCGTGCTGTGCCAGTTGGAGTGCGAAGGGGCCTTCCGGGCCGAAGTGCTCCGCTGGGTGCCCGGCTACACCGACGACCCGCGCACCACGCCGGATCCCGTGCCAGCGGGCTGAAGCCCGGCTGACGGGCTGAAACACAGCGGGACCCGGGATGGCCCACGTGCATCCCGGGTCCTCATCGGTTTACTCGGGGGGTCGTCCCCCCGGGCAAACAGGGTTGGCTAGCCGGCGGCCTCGGCCTCGAGCATCGTCCGGAGTTCGTCGGAGCGCTGCCAGGCACGGAGCAGCCTGCGTTCGGCACGGTGCCGGGCGCGCTCTACCCGGCGGAGTTCGGCCACCTGCTTCGCGAGCCTAGCCTGTTGCGCGCTCTCAAGCTGGCTGCGATATCGGTCGCGCGCCAGCGTCTCTGCCATATACATGATCGACCTCTGCATCGTGTGCGTAGCTTGTGTCATGGGTGTCGCATTGTGTGCGGTGCTGTGGCGCGGCGCGCCGGGGCGGCGCGCCGCGCGCTCTTGTTGATAGTTCTGTTGATAGTTCGCGGATAGCCGCTGGCGGTTAGCTAGGCGGCCTGTTCGTCGGCCTTGGCGATCGCGGCGTCTTCCTTCCGCGGACGTCCGCGCGGGCGCTTGCGCGGGACGATCGTGCCGCGCAGGAGTAGCTCGCCGCCCCAGACGCCCCACGGCTCGCGCCGCTCGAGTGCGCCTTCCAGGCAGCCGATCCGCGCCCGGCAGCCCTGGCAGAGCGCCTTGGCCGCTTCGACATCGGCGGGAGCCTCGGCGAAGAACAGTTCCGGTTCCTCCGTGCAGGGAAGATCCAGGCCACTTGGCACGCCGACGTTGAAGACCGTGGCGACGCTGGCCACGACCGAGTCGTCCTCAATCACGCCGACCGCCTCGAACCCGGACGGTCTTGACTCGAACCCCGCCGCGCCTGCCGCGCTCGCGGTGGCATCGGGCCGCTGCATCGGTGCCATCCCCTCTCGCTTGCTGGTCCAGTTGTGCTGTTCCGTTGGGGGACCGGGCCTGCGAATTAATTAGGCCGCGGACCCTGTGTGCGGGTCCGCGGCCTGAAGGGGATCTTGGCCGGCCTTTTCTAGGCCGGTTCCCGTTCTGGATGCGGACCCGATGCGCCATCGCCGCCGACGTTGACGCGGGTCTTGTGGACGTACTGCTTACGGACATCGATCGGCAGCCCAGCAGCCATAACGGCAAGCGGCTGCACCGTGGCCGGAATCCGCCGCGGCGCGGCAAAGCGCGTGTACGGCGTGACGACGGCAGGGCCGGGGATCGGCGCCAGGGCATAGTTCGCCCCTGCACCGGACAGGTTGGTCCACGGGGAGCGGACACCCGGGAGCGCGGCGCCACTATTGGCAACCGCGACGTTGAACGTGTTGATCAGCACAGTGGGCACCTCCTCCTGGATGGGTCGTTGCTCTGGCCCACGGACATGACGCAAGCCTACGTAAGCGCACACAGGAGGGCAACAGATTTTTGACCTGCAGTTTCCCGCCAGGCCAATAAAGGTGGTCCTAGCGGTGGCGCGGTTTCGGTGCGGTCCGGATCAGGGCTTCCTGGACGACCGACACCACGAGATCGCCTTCGGCGGTGAAGACCTCGCCCCGGGCCAGCCCGCGGGCGCCGTAGGCGACCGGCGACTCCTGCGCGTACAGCAGCCACTGGTCGGCGCGGAACGGCCGGTGGAACCACATCGCGTGATCCAGGCTCGCCCCGGCGGTCTGCCCGTCGTAAAAGGTCCGCCCGTGCCCCAGCAGCACGGTGTCGACCAGCGTCAGGTCCGAGGCATAGGTCATCAGGCAGACGTGCAGCAGCGGGTCATCGGGCAGCTTCCCGTTCACCCGCAGCCAGACAAGGTTGCGCGTCGTGCGCAGCGACGGGTCGCGGGAGGCCTCGATGCTCAGCGGGCCGACCGTGCGCAGCTCGATCGGGCTGTCCCGGAAGTGCGCGGGCAACGGCTCGCCCAGGGCCTGCTCCAGCCTGTCGATATTGCGCCGCACCTCCTCCGGCGGCGGCACCCGCGGCATGGGCTCGGCATGCTCGAGGCCCGCTTCGGGCCGGTGGAACGAGGCTGACATCGCGAAGATGGCCTTGCCGTGCTGGATGGCGGTCACCCGGCGGGTGGTGAACGAGCGGCCGTCGCGTATCCGCTCCACGGTGTACACCAGCGGCACCGCCGGGTCGCCGGGCCGGATGAAGTACGCGTGCAGCGAGTGCACCGGCCGGTCGTCCGGCACGGTCCGCCCGGCGGCGACGAGCGCCTGCCCGGCGACCTGCCCCCCGAAGACCCGCTGCACGGTCTCGTCGGGGCTGCGGCCGCGGAAGATGTTGACCTCGATCTGCTCGAGGTCGAGCAGCGCGAGGAGCTTGTCCAGGGCCTCGGTCATGAGGGCACCGACGGGACGGCCGGGACCAGGGCGCTGAGGAAGCGGGAGCGCTGGCGGGACCGTTCGGCACCGGGGGTGCGAGCGGGGGACCAGGACAGGTGAAGGTGCTCTCGCGCCCTGGTCACCGCGACGTACAGCAGCCGCCGCTCTTCCTCGATGGCCTCGGCCGTTCGCGCGTGCACGATGGGCATTATGCCCTCAACCAGACCCGGCAGGAGAACCGCGTCCCATTCCAGGCCCTTCGCGGCGTGCATCGTCGCCAGCGTCACCGCGCTGGCCACGGGGGCGTGGCCTGTCTCGGCCCGCCGCGCGAGCTCGGCGGCGAAGTCGGCCAGCGACGTCGCGGGCCGCGCCGCGGCCATGTCCTGCGCGAGGGCGGCGATCGCGGCAAGCGACTCCCAGCGTTCGCGCACCGCGCCGCGCGCGGGGGGCGGCTCGGAGGTCAGCCCGGCGGCGGCGAGCACGTGCCTGACGGCGGCGGCCAGCTCCCCGGGCGCGCCCGTCGCGTCCGTGTCCGCGCTTTCCGCCCGGGCGGCGCCGCGCAGCAGCACCAGCGCCTTGCGCACCTCCGGCCGCTCGTAGAACCGCTCCGCACCGCGCACCACGTAGGGCACCTTCGCCGTGGCCAGCGCATGCTCGAAGCGCTCCATCTGGGCGTTTATCCGCGCCAGGATGGCGATCTGCTCCGGCGGGACGCCACGCCCGATCAGCACCGCGGCCTGCGTCGCCACCGCGGCTGCCTCGGCCTCGTCGTCGGCGTACCGGGACACCGACGGCTCCGGACCCGGCGGGCGCTGCGCGACCAGCGAGGCCGCGGCGGCGGCGCCGGCGGCACCGGCCGAGGAGGCGCCAGCGCCGACGCCGGGGGGGCCGGCCGCGAGCCGGTTCGCCACCGCGACCACCTGCGGCGTCGACCGGTAGTCGCGCACCAGCCGCACGACCGTGGCGCCTGGGTAGTCGGCGGCGAACTCGCGCAGGTAGGACGCGGTCGCCCCGGTGAACGAGTAGATCGTCTGCTGCGGATCCCCGACCACGCACAGGTCGTCCCGGCCGCCGAGCCAGGCGTCGAGCAGCAGTTTCTGCAGCGGGTTGACATCCTGGAACTCGTCAACGGTGAAGTAGCGGAACGCGCTGTGCACCTCGCGGGCCATCGCGGGCTCGGTGTACAAGACCGCCGCCGTCAGCTCGAGCACCGACTCGAAGTCGATGAGCTGCCGGTCCCGGCGCAGCTGCTCGTAGGCTTGGTACAGCCGTCCCACCACCTCGACGCCGACCGAGGGCGCGCGGCCGGCCGACGCGGCGGCGTATACGTAGGAGTCGGGGTGTGTCTGGCACACCTTCGCCCACTCGATCTCGGTCACCGCGTCTGACAGCGCCGGGCCATCCAGGCGGATGCCCAGATCGCGGGCCGCCTCGCGCAGCAGCGGCAGCTTGGACTCCACCAGCTTCGGCGGCCGGCCGCCGATCACCCGCGGCCAGAAGTACGTGAGCTGCCGCAGCGCCGCCGAGTGAAACGTGCTCGCCCGTACCCCCTCGGTCCCGCCGCCGAGAGCACGCAGCCGGCCGCGCAGCTCACCCGCCGCGCGGACGGTGAACGTCAGCGCCAGCACCTGCGCGGGGTTGACGACGCCGGTGGCGACCGCGTACGCGATCCGGTGCGTGATCGCCCGGGTCTTCCCGGTGCCCGCGCCGGCGAGCACGCAGACCGGCCCCCGGGCGGCGAGCGCTACCTCGCGCTGCTCGGGGTCGAGCGCCGCGAGCAGCTCATCAGCATCCATCCCTCCTATCTTCGCGCGGGGCGGGAACGAGCGGACCGTAAAAGTTGTTGAAGCTTCCCGGTACACGGGAAATCCGGCGGCCGCGCCGGAGGATGACAAGGAGGCACTGGTGCCGCTGACGATGTACACCACTCAGTGGTGTGGGTTCTGCAAGCGCCTGAAGGCGCAGCTCGGCCGTGCTGGCGTGGAGATCACCGAGGTCGACATCGAGCGCGACCCGGCGGCGACGGAGTTCGTGATGGGCGTCAACGGCGGCAACCAGACCGTGCCTACCCTCCTGTTCTCCGATGGCAGCACCATGGTCAACCCGTCGGCCGTCCAGGTTCAGGCGCGCCTCGCCGAGCTGAGCGCGGCGCAGGCAGGCTGAACTAGGCAGGTCTAAGCCGCCGGCCTGGCGCCGAGGGCGGCCAGCACGGCGGCGGCTATCGCGGCCTGACCGCGGGCGTTCGGGTGGAAGGGCGAGGTGAGCGAGCCGGGGATCAGGCCTTCCACGTCCCGCACATCCGAGTCCTGGCAGAAGTCGTGCCCGATCGTCGGCGTGTAGGTGTCCACGTACGTGGCGCCAGCCGTCGCGGCCGCCTGCGCGAGAATGGCATTGATCTGCGCCTCGATGCCGCGCAGGTAGGCGATGTCTCCGTCGGTGATCGGCACGGCCGGCCAGCAGCCGCCTTGCTGGGGGAACATATCCGGGTACCCGACCAGGAGAACCCGCGCGCCCGGGGCCCGGGTGCGGATGGACTCGAGCACGGCCGTCAGCTTCGGCGCCTCGGCCGAGACGCGGGCCGCCAGCTGGTCCGTGCCGCCGCTTGTGTAGTGGCTCTCGCACGGGCTGCCGAACAGGTTCGTGATGCTCAGCGCCATGCACTCGTCGAGCACGCTCATGAAGCCCATGTCGTCGCCGCCCAGCGTCAGCATGACCAGGCGGTCGTCGGGCGCGAGAGCGCTGAACTGCGGCGGGTTCGTGCCGATGTCTGTCTGCTGCGCCTGGGTCATCTGGTTCACGCCCGCGCTGCCGCACGCCGCGTCGACGAGCGGCGCGCCGAGCGCCTTCGCGACCTGGACGGGATAGCTGCCGGCCGAGCGCCAGCAGCCGAGCGGCTGGCTGGTGAGCGACAGGGGCAAGGTGTCACCCGCGGTGTAGGAGTCGCCGAGCGCGACGACCGGGCCTGCCGGGGCTTGCTGCGCCTGCTGCCTGGCCGGCACTCCCGGCGCGGGCGCCGCCGCGGCCCCGGTGGCGAGCACCACCGCCGTCGCGGCAGCCGCTACCGCCACTCCCGCACCCATCCACCGACGACTCCACACAGTGACGCCTTTCGCGCGAAGAGTTACTGCGCAGCAGACTAACACCCTGGGGCGGCCCCGCAAGGCCGATACGGCGTAAAACGGAAGATTCGGTCTCACAGTGTCAGATGTGACCACAAAGTTCCGGGCTATCCGTGCTGCGGCCAGGGCTGGGCGAAGCCGACGACCGCGTTGTCGCCTGCCGCCGAATTCGGCAGCCCGAAGGTGGAGATCCGGATCGGGAAACCGGTCGCGTAGGCCTCGATCATCTTGTTCTTGCCGATCACGAGGCCGACGTGGCCGGGTGATGTGGGCGTGCCGTCCGAGCCCGCGAAGAACACCAGGTCGCCGGGCTGCACCTGGTCGGCGGAGACGTGCGGCAGCGTGGCCCACTGCTCTTCGGAGGTGCGCGCGATGTAGACGCCGGCGGCCCGGTACGCCATCATCACCAGCCCGGAGCAGTCGTACGCGTCCGGCCCGGTGCCGCCCCACAGGTAGGGCTTGCCGAGCTGCTGCTGGGCGAAGCTGATCGCGGCGGCCGCCGCGGCGTTCGGGGTGACGAGGGCGTCGAGCTGCCCGGTGCCGGTGCAGGACGTGGCCGACGAGCCGCCCCCGGAGCCGTCCGGGGTGACCGCGCTGACCGTGAACCCGCCGCTGGCATACGTCGACGCCCAGGACAGGACCTCCTGGACGTACCAGTCGGCGTGGTTGTACGCGAAGATCGCCGCGGATATGTCGCTTTGCGCGCCAGCCCGGATGAGGTACTTCGCCGCGCCGGCGATCGCGTCCGCCGGGTCGTACACGGACACCGGCGTCTTGCCGTCCTCGTTGGTGGCGACCGCGGCCCACGCGTCGCCAGCGGCGCCGTCGATGCCGATCTGCATCGGCCCGGCCGCGCCGAACGCGTTGGAGCCGCTGTTCACGCCGGGCAGCGTGGTCCGCCCGTCGTCGCTTTCCACCTTCCCGATGCCGGCCAGGACCGTCCACGGGATGCCGTACTGCTGGCCGACCTTCCGGAACCACATCAGGTAGTTCGCCGGGATCGAGTTCGCCGCCTCGGCGCTGACCCCGGGCTGCACCACGGACTGATTGGACCCGGGGGTGCAGCCCAGTCCGCCGCTGCCGGCGAACAGCATGCTGGTGCCGCCGATGACGAGCATCGGGATGGTGAGCAGGCAGAGCAGCAGCGCTAGGGCTCCGCCGACGCCGATCGAGCCGGCTGCCTTGCGGTTCAAAAGTTACCTGCCGTGGCTTGCTCGATGTCATTGACCTGCCAGCCGGCGGGGGCCGAGACGGCCGTGACCGCGTACTGCGCCGTGGTGGTCTTCGTCCCGCTGGTGCCGTTCAGCTTCTGCGTGATGTTGACCACGAAGATGATCGAAGTCGGCCCGGTGGCGAACGAGCGGATCGAGGCGATCGTGCCGCTGCTCGTGGAGACCTGTTTCCCCGCGGAGCGCGCCTGCACCGCCCCCGGGAGGTCGTAGGCGTTCTTCAGCTCCGCGGCGAGCTCGCCGGTGATGACGCCCGCCATCTTGCCGATGTAAGCCTTGTCGGTCTCCGTGTAGCTGTAGGTGTCGTAGTCGGCGGCGAAGGCGAGCGTCGCCTGCGCCGCCGCGGTCAGGTCCTGCTGGGTGAACGGGAGCCACTGGTAGATGTTGACGCCGCCCCCGGTCGTCGCCGGGGTGGCCGGGGCCGTCGTGGGCTGGGCGGCCGGAGCCGAGCTGGTGGCGGGTGGCAGCGCGGCACTGCTCGCCGACGCCGACGAGCTCGGCGGCGAGGCGGTCGCCCCGTGGTGCCTGCCAGGGCCGAGCAGGTAGATGCCGAGCCCGGCGAGGGCGAGCACGATGACGACGAACAGCAGCCGCTGCTGTCCGCTGGACAGTTCCATCGCCGGCCCTCGCTACTTGCCCCGGCGGATCGGCCGCAGCCAGAACGGCATGGGCGAGGATCTTTCCGTCGCCGGCGGTGCTCCATTCGATTCCCCCGAACGGGGGGTGGCGCCTATCCCCGCGAATCCGTTCCCCCCCGCCGGGCGGGGCGCGGCACCGTTGCCTCCCGCCGGGCGGGGCGCGGCCCCGCCACGGGCGCTCTGCCTGACGGGCGCCGGCGCCGGCGCCGGCCCGCGCGCGCCGCCGGCGCCCGGCGCCGCGCCGCCGCTGTGGCCGTTGCCCACCGGGCTCGGCGGCGGGGCGGAGTTCGCGGGCCGCGGGGTGGTGGTGCCGGCGCGGGCGGAGCCGCGGGCCCAGCCCGCGGACGCGCCGTCAGGCGCGGACCTGCCGCCGGCCGGCGGCAGCGGCAGCGGCGGGGCCGCCCGGCCGCCGCCGTTCCCGGCGTCCGGCCATTGCCTGGCCCGGGCGCCGCCGGCCGCGGCGCCGCCACCGGAACCGCCGGAACCATTGGGGCTCCCGGCCGGGACGCCGCCGGCCGCGTAGTCGTCACCGCCCGACGACGGTCCCTCCGACGGCCGCAGCCGTGCGGTGGTGTGCCCGTCCGCCGACGGCCCGGCGCTTGCTCCGGCCGCCGTGTCCTCCCCGCCGGAGCCCGCCATGGCCGCCGCTCCCGCGGCGCCTCCGGCGGCGGCCGCCGCGGCGGCCGACGGGCTGCGCCGTGCCCAGCGGGCCGCGCGGTAGGCGCCCACCCCGGGCACCGCCACGCCGGCCGCGTTCGCGGAGACCCGGCGGAAGCCGAAGCTCGCCTCGCGCCAGCTGTACTCGGCGCGTTCGGTGGAGCCGATCACACCGTAGCCGACCGAGGAGAACAGGTGCTGGAACGGCTTGCGGTAGATGAACACCGCGACGGTGACCAGTGCGATCATCATGATCTTGAGCGCCCATGGCAGCGCCTGATCGGTGGTGCTCATGATCAGCGAGTAACAGTAGAGCAGCACGCTGAGCACCAGCGCGATCGCGATCTGTTTCATCAGGACGCCGACGAGCATCTCGAACCAGCGGATCGCGATGACCCGGCCGAACCCGGGATGTGTCCCGATTATCAGGAAGAACGGGCCGGCGACGAGCAACAGCAGGAAACCGATCTTCAAGATGATCAGCGTCAGCGCGATCAGCAGCACGAGCAGGCCGGCCGCGACCGCGGCGAACAGCGCGAGGAACCCCATCTCCAGCCGGGTTGTCCACTCGTTGCCCTGGAACAGGGGGTACACCGCGGGGTAGTTGTTCTGCAGCGACTGCGCGATGCCCATGTAGGTGTCCTGCTTGGCCGTGATCACCGCCTGCGTGGGCTGCTCGTTGACCGAGATCGCCTGGGACCATAGCAGCTGCCTGCCGTACAGGTTCACCACGTTGGTGGCGGCGGCCGGCGTCCCCGGCTGCGCGTAGGCAGTGGTGCCGAGTTCGCCGTCCAGCCAGGGCTTGCAGACGAGGACCGACCACAGTTCGTTCGCGTTCTGGTCGACCAGGCCGTTGGACGAGGTGAACGCGTAGCTCGTCGTCACGCTCTGCGGGTCGTTGTTCGTGACCGGCAGGCAGTTGCCGCCCGTGTTGTTCGGCAGCTTGGCGAACGCCACGTTCAGAACCTGGGTGACGCTGTTGGACACCGTGGTGCCGACGCCGGTGAAGTCGCCGGGACGGCCGATCAGCCAGATCGCGGCGACACAGGCGATGACCATCCATATCGTGCCCTCGATGGTCCTGGTGGCGCGCTTGCGGATCAGCCCCTGCCAGGCCAGCCAGATCGCGCCGAGGATCACGACCGGGGCGAGGAACGGGAAGTAGATCGCCTTGCCGAGCGCGGTGATCAGCTTGTTGACCGCCTGCTGCAGCCAGGTGAGGATGCTGTTCCCGGCCGCGGACTGGTAGACGGTGATCGTGACCCGGTCCAGCGATTTGGCCATGTCGAAGACCATGCCGGCGACGTTGTTGCCGATCAGCGAGGTCATATCCGAGCACTTGAGGCCCGTCGCCGCCCAGTACTGCCCGGCGATGCCGTAGTTGTCGTAGAGCGTCTTGCCGCCGGTAGCGCCGCCGGGTGTGGCGATCATCGAGTCGACGCCCGCGGAAGCCTGCTCGGGCTCCGGCACCGACGGGGTGCAGATGTTGTTCAGATCGCCGACCACGCCGGCGGAGCCCGAGCTGCACAGGCCGAGCAGCCCGCCGATGTCGCCGATCCCCGGCACCCCGCAGACCCCGCCGTCCGGCTCGGTAAGCGCGTCCAGCTCCAGGGGGGGACGGGGGGACGGGTAGTCCCCCCGTGCGCGGGGGGATCCCGGGGGGGCGTCCCCCCGGGGCAACAGAGTGTGCGCGACCGCCGCGGACCGCGCCGCCGTCGCCGCGGGGGCGGTCGTCGCCGCGCCCGCCGGGCGGGCGAAAAACAGCCCGCCGAGCAGGACGGTGAGGATCGCGCCAGTCAGCAGCGCCGCCCTGGTCAGGGCGCGTGCGGGCCGCGGTGGTCTGACGCGCTCGCTGCGTTCGGCGCGTGCATGGGGTTCAGCCATCAAGGGGCTCCTGTGTACGGCGGTTCTACCGGGGAGTTGTCGCCGCCGGCTCGGGTGGCCGGCGGGCTCGTGTCGGATTCGTATCGATCCAGTCCCGAAGCTCTTCGGAGACAAGGTCGACGCCGATGCGGCCCGCGCGGTCGTCGAGATCACGGAATATGCATTCGCCATTGCCGAGGGAACGCAGCACGGCCTTGTGCTCCTCGGACGGTTCTACGCCGAGCAGCGACAGCACGTTCGCCACTTCGGCACGTTCGGATGAGCGGAACGCGAAGACGCTGGACAGGCAGTTGGTCACCTGCTCGTTCAGCAGGTCGCCCGCGTTCTGCGAGATGAGGACGAGCGCGGTGTTCCGGGAGCGGCCCATCCGGGACACCTCGGGGACCAGCTTGGCGCCCTCCGGCGTCGAGGTGATCGCCCACGCCTCGTCCAGGAAGATCGCCTTCGGCGCGGTGCGCTCCACGCCGTTCATCAGCCGGCGGGCGAACTGCGAGACCAGGTAGAGCAGGGCGACGGACAGCCGCTGCTCGTAGGAGTAGTCGTCGCGGCCGGTCGTGGTGTCCGGGAGGGTCAGTCCGCCGAGCGTGAACACCGTCGTCCATCCCTCGGCGTCGATCTGCTGGCCGCCGGACGGCGCGAAGGCCAGCCTGGCCAGGCGCATCTCGGAGATCGAGTGCATCACCGCGCCCAGGTTCTTCCACGCCGGGTCGTCGGACTCCTCCAGGTGCCGGACGACCTTGCCCAGGCTCGGCCGCGGCCCGGCGGCCACAGCGCCGACCGCCTGGATCATCGCGCTCTCCCGCTCCTCGCTCATCCGCGGCAGCAGCAGGCGCAGGGTCTCCGTCGCCATCGTGCGCTTTTCGGCCAGGTCGTCGCCGAACGAGAACGGGTCGAGCAGCCCGGCGGCCGCCGACCCGAGCGGCAGCACCCGGGCCTTGCGGCCGGACCGCGAGAGGAACTCCACCAGCGGCTCGGCGTCGCCCTTGGGGTCGATGACCGCGATCGTCGCACCGCGCAGCGCGAGCTGGTAGATCAGCAGCATCGCCAGCGTGGTCTTGCCGCCGCCCGGCTCCCCGGTGATGGCGACCGCCGTCGGCCGGTTGCGCGCCGCCGCCAGCATCGGATCGAAGTGGACCACCGAACGGGCCCGGCCCAGCGTCTCGCCGATGTACGGGCCTATCCAGCCCACGCCGTCGGCGATCCGGTCGCCCAGCTCCACGGTCGCCGTCGGCATGCCGCCGGCGATCGTGTACAGCGGCTGGCGCTGCACATACGACGACAGCCGCACCCGCTCACCCGGCAGCGACTCCGACAGCAGCGAGAACTGGTCGCCGGTCGAGTTCACCATGTCGATGCCGATGTCCCGGTAGTGCTCGGTGACCGCCTCCACCCGGCGCAGGCACAGGTCCCTGGTCGGCGCGGTCACGATCAGCCGGTGCCAGCCGTAGACGAACGGCAGCCGCTCTTTGGTGATGCCGTGCTCGAGCATCCGGGCGGCGGCGATCTGCTCGGCCAGCGCGATCGGCGCCTCGGCGCCCGCCTCGCGGATGTGCGCGTCCATGTCGCGGGCGTGCGCCAGCCGCCTGCCCACGTCCTTGCTCGCCTTCGCCGGCGGGATCAGGTGCATCCGCGAGCTGACCTCGACCGGGAACGGCAGCGAGTCCGCGTAGTGCAGCCACGGCTCGCCGTCGGGGAACGACATCAAGTCGGGGAACCGGGCGAACGACAAGAACGCCGCGTACGACTCGCCTTCGACGTGCTCGAGCTTCAGCAGCGTGCGGCCGTTGTGCACCTGGCCCTCATACAGCTGCTCGACCTCCCCCGCGCCCCAGGTGCGCCGGCGCGCCGCCGACGGCGGCGGATCGCTCAGCGAGCCCATCAGCGTGTGCCGCACCAGCCAGGCCACCTCGCGGGAGGTGGCGTGCCGGGCGGACAGCGCGCTAGCGGTGAGCGCGCGCCCGAGCCGCTCGGCCTGCTCGGTCCACTTCCCTATCTCCCCCGACGGCACCGACTCGTCGTCGATGCCCAGCGTCCGCTCGGCAGTCCGGTAGGTGTTCAGGAAATGCGCGAAGGCGCCGCCGGTCAGCTGCGCGCGCATGCTGCGCTGGCCGAGCCGGACCCCGAGGTAGATCTCCTTCGACCAGAAGTCCTTCGACCACACGTGCTGGTAGATCTGCTCGAGGTACTCACGCCACCCGGGACCGCCGTCGGCCGTGGCGTTCAGGCCGGTCGCCCACTCCACCGCCGGATAGGGCCGGTGCGCGATCCGCAGGTGCACCTCGGCGTCCTGCATCCGGATCGCCGCCAGCGCCACGGTGATGTTCGTCGCCAGCGCCTCGCGCTCCTCGGGCGTGGTGAACTCATACGACACCGAGGGCACCCGGTAGTACGCCCACGCGTGGGTGTCGGTCAGCAACACCCGGTCGTCGAAGTATCGGATAGCCAGCCGGCTGCGGCCCTTCGACTTCGTGCTCACCAATTCTCCTGAGTCAGCGGGGCTGGGGAGTCAGCCCCTTCCGTTCGGCACATCATTGTTTTGTCCGCACCGGTGCGGCGGCCATGCCCGCGACCAGCACCCCGGCCAGCGCGGTGTAGGCGACGCGGGTCTGCGGGCGGAGCGTGGACGGGCCTGTGACACCGACCGGCAGCATGTCATCCCACGGCACCCGGACAATTGCTCGGCAGCGGCCACGGGCCACCGACTCGGCGTGTTCGACGTCGGCCAGGCTGCGCCTGCTCACGCCGTTGATCAGCGTCACCGAGTGGGTGCCCAGCTCCGCGAAGCCGTGCGCGTCCAGCCAGTCGCGGGTGTCGGCGAGCGCGTCCGCCCCTTCCATGCTGGCGGGCACCACGACGACGAGCTGGTCGGTGATCTTGAGCAGCTTCGTCAGGCCGGCCGCGCCGGGATCGAGCATGGTCAGCGGGTAGTGGCGGCCGAGCTGGACGGCTAGCTTGATCTCGTCGCCGTCCCTGAGCGGGTCATGCGACGCGATGACGTCCAGCCGCGCCGGACTCGGCTTCGGCGACGGGTTCAGGCCGTCGGCGCGGACCGGCGCGGGCCGCTGCGGCAGCTTGCCGCCGAGGATCTCGTCGAGCCACGCGGCCGGCGCGCTGTACCGGGCGAGCCTCCCGTCGTGCAGGTCCACGGCGGCCACGGGGTGCTCCCGGAGGCTGGCGAGGATGTGACCGGTCATCAGCGTGGTCACGGTCTGGCCGGCGCCGCTCGTGCAGCCGAGGACCAGGATGCGCTTGGGCTGGCTCAGCGGAAGCCGCGCCCGGGCACGGTCGAGCGCCTCCTGGTCGCGCGCGCCAGGACCCTGGGTCACGCCGGCCCCCGTGATGATCTTGACCTTGCCGTGCCAGGACAGGTTGCGGTCCTTCGACGGCCCGCTCAGCGCACGCTCGATCGACGGCAGCGCCCGGTCCTGCGCGTCAGCCACCGCCTTGACCGCCGGCGGCTGCGGCGGCCGGGTCGGCTGCGGCGGCCGGGTCGGCTGCGGCGGCCGGGTCGCCACCGGCGGCGCCTCTTGCGGCAGCTGCGCCGGCTTCGTCTCCTCGGTCGGTGGCACCGCCACCACAGCAGCCTCCCCGACCTCAGAAGTGCCGGAGGCCACTCCCGCCCCGGAAACATCCTCCCCGGCCCGCGCGCCGGACGCGTCGGACGATTTGTTTGCGATTTCCTGCGCTATGGCACCGGAAATCGCAACCAAACCCGCGGGCGGAGGCCCTGGCGTGGCGGGCATTGCCGGATTCGGAGTCGGTGGCTGCGCTGGCCGGACCGGCCCAGGCCACGGCGGTACCACGTCCCCTGAAGTTACTGGACCGCCCGGAGGAACGGGACCGACTGAAGGCGTTGGATTGACCGGAGGTACTGGCGCGGGCGGCGTGTGCCGCGGGGCACGTCCCGAGTGCGCGACCTCCATGGGTGGCATGCTTGTTCCAGTGCCGCTTGTCCCAGTGCCGCGGGCACGCACCGGCGTCGCGGTCGTACCGACGGCTTCCCCAGAGCTGGCGGCTCGTGCTGGGCTAACAGCTCCTCCGGGGGTGCTGGTTTCGGCAGTGGTGGCGCCTTCGGCAGTGGTGGCGCCTTCGGCAGTGGTGGCGCCTTCGGCAGTGGTGGCGCCTTCGGCAGTGGTGGCGATCTCTGCTGGCGCGCTCGTCTCCTGGGCCTCGGTTTCCGGTGCCGCCGGAGGGCGAAGTACCGCGCCGGCCGCGGGCGCCTGGCGTGCTACGTCGCCGACCGCATCGGCCTGGTGTGTAACGTTGCCGGGCGCTGATGGCGATGCCGGCGTTGACCTTGCCGGGTAGACGTCGGGCGTGGCGTGCGCCGGCATGCCGGACAGTACGGGCGGGGCGGCGGGGCCGAACGGTGAGACGGCCCGGGCCAAAGGCAGCGCTTGCGTCGGCCACACGGGCCCAGGCTGTGCCGAGCCCGGCTGGCCTGCATGCCCGTTCCCGGCGTGCCGCGGCCGCGCCCCGGTACCGTCCGCACCTGGGCGGGCCGCATCCGGCCGACCCGGCCATACGCCGCGGGGATCGCCGAACTGCGGCTCACCGGCCTGGCCGGGGTACGCGAGACGGGGGCCGGCCGGGCGCGGCTGCCCGGAACCGGCCGCCGGCCTCGAACGCGACATCGGGGGGCAGCGCCGGCGCCGGGCCGGCGGGCTTTGACCGAAGAGCGGAGAGCCGGAACTTGCCGGGCTTCGCGGCCGGAGGCTGCTGGGCGGCCGGCGGCGCCTGCCGCATCGGCGTCGGCACGCCGGACGGACGCGGGGCGGTGACTGGGGCCGGCGCTGGCGCCGGGCCGGCGCCTGGGAGGCCACGCCCCGGACGCGGGAACTTGTCCCCTTCGCTTTAGAGCGAGACCGGGAGCGTGCCGGCGCCGCGGCTGAGGCGGGCGCGGAGGCCGGCGCGGGAAGCATCGGCACGAGTTCCGCGGCCGATGCGGCGGCGGCAGCCGAAGCAGGAACCGGGACTGGGACCGGGGCGGCGGCGCCACGGCCCCGCCGGGCCACCGTTCCCCGTTGACGGAGAGCGACGGTGCCGACGGCCGCCTTGCGCCGCTGCGGAGCCCGGCGGCTGTGCCACACCTTGGCGGTGACGACGACCTGGTCTTTCTCGCTGAGTGGCGCCAGTCGGACCCACACTCGCGGCTCGGTCAGATAGCGGACCTGCGATTCGAGCAGCTCTGGCAACCGTTTGTTTTCGATAACCGGCCGGGTGGTGAGCCAGGTGAGTACACCCGGGGGCAGCACGTATAGCCAGACGAGGGTGTGGTTGAAAGGTAGCCCGATCGCGACCAGGAGAACGATATAAGGTATCGTGATCCCGGCGAATACGGCGATCCAGTTGATCGGCAGCGGCGCGGGCAGCCGGAAGTCGTACAGCTTGTACAGCCGCTTTTCGATCCGCCAGATGTTCGTATAGGTAGGCAGGTCCACTAGACTGCGCTCCTCAGCGAGAGATAATCAGTGGACTCCGAGCGCGTTTGCTATTCCGGTGGCCAGCGTCTGCACGATGCTTGGTGTATAGAACACTACGGCGATCGCGACGGCGAGGACAATGAATTGTACGAAACGAGTAATCTCGCGGGTGAAGAGGAAAAACAGCGCCACGATACCGACTATTCCGAGGAATAGCGGCCCGAAAAGGCTTTGCAGGTAGGTGACTAGGCCTTGGGTGCTGATCGCCGCTTGGGGGGCCGTTGTCGCGGCGATAATCTGAAGAGACATTATCCTTCCCTTCCGTGGACATCATTGAGCTGTCGGGGACGCCGCAGGCCCGGTGGCGGCTCGGCGGTACCCGCGGTCGCGGGCAGGCCGTCAGGCGCGGCCGGCGAAGACGCGAACCTGGTCATTGGGTTCCCATCGGCTGCGTAGATGCACGGATCTCCTTTACATACCATCTTCCGGATTGCTGGTCGATCACCGTCATGTCGTAAGTTTGGACGAGCTGGGCCGTGCCCGTCCTGACCTGCTCTGGAAGCGTCCAGTTGACGGTGACCGTTATCTCGCGTGTCGCGCCGCCGTGGGGGACCACGATGCTCGCGATCGAGCTGTAGACGACCGCTCCATCGAGCCCGCTGAGTGAAACGCCCGGCGCGAGGAAACGGTTCAGCGTCGCCTGGTCGCCGCTCGCGTAAGCCTGAAAGAATGCCGGCAGCTGACTGGATAGCGCACTCTGCGCGGCTGTGTCGGAACTTGTCTCCTGCGTGTTCGGCGGCGTCGCGGCCGAGGGTGCGGAGAGCGTGGCAGGCTCGCCCGATACTACTATCCCGTCGCCCGACGAATAAAGCGGCACACCGAGCTCGACCAAATGGCCGTTAACAGTAGCAAGCAACGTGACGACCGCGGTATTCGCACTGCGCACATCGATGCCGGCGACCTGTTCGGAATCAAGCCGCTGAGTTCCTCCGCCGTTCCAGCCGAATTGCGGCTGCACGGAACTGACGCTGGCGGGTATAAAAGTAGCCAGCTGCTTGGCGCGTTGTGTCGCGCCGGCGGGTGTGAAGTTGAGATAGACCTGACCGAATTGCATAGCGTAGGCTTCGGCGAGCGTCACCGGAAATGGCGACGACGAGGCGGGCGGAGCGGGGGCGGCACCGTTGGTGTTAGCCGGAGTCTCGTTGAGGATGATAGCCATTACGCCGCGGTAGCCGATGATAAGGATCGCCACCCAGAGGACGACCCGCATCGGCCATACGAGCCAGCGTCCGCCAGCGCCGCGCCAAGGTGGCTTGGCGGCCGTGTCACGGTCGGCAATGGTCGGCGACTCATCACCGTACGCGGCTGACTCCGGACCGCTACCAAACCCAGCGACGTTAGACCTCCGCACCACCACTCCTCCGCCCGGGCCTGGTCAGCCAGGTAGGGGCGTGCTCCCTGTCGTTCTCGTGCTCCATTGTGCGGCAAAAACCGGCCACACGTGCAGCTTTAGAGTCGAACAAACTACTCCAACCCATACATGAGTTATCTCGAGTCACACGCGACACACGAACGGGTCCGCGACTGTGAGGACGCGCTTGCGTACAGTAACTCGTCACATACAGACACGCAACAGGCAAGGTACCGGTTCAACCACAACATCGACAAACTCGCATACTCGCCGGTAATCGCCCACGCGGCCCCATCAGCCCCTCCGCTCCACCCCATACGCTCCGTAACCAGCGCTTATCCCCCCGGACCGGCGGCGCCGGGCCATCCGCCCCGGGGCCACTGTGTCGATTGCGCAATCGACCACACTAGAGCGGGTCGATCGCGCAATCGACATCCCAGAGGTAGGGCGGGAGCGGGTCGATTGCGTGATCGGCACGCAGCGAGTCAGAGGTCCTGCTGACCGTCAGGCCTCAGTAAGCTCCACTCGCTGCGCGGTGGGGAATGCTTCGCCCTCGAGCTCGAACGGCCAGTCGGCTGTGCGACTGCCGGCGACGTGCAAGGCTGTCCGGACGTTAGCGGCAAAGATGCGGCGTGCGTCGGCGATCGTATCGGCCTCGACGCGCATGCTGATGGACATCTCCCGCTTCACCAGACTGGCGGTGATGTCAGGGTCAGTCAGGCCAGGATCGGCGAGTTCCAGGTTGGAGAGGGC
This sequence comes from uncultured Actinomycetota bacterium, assembly GCA_963771985.1. GTDB lineage: Bacteria > Actinomycetota > Actinomycetes > Streptosporangiales > Streptosporangiaceae > Trebonia. The sequence continues at coordinate 441,961 of CAVYVO010000004.1, forward strand.
TTTGAGTACCCGGTCGGCGAACACGTCGAACTGGCTGTCCGTGTCCGTTCCCGCTTCCCCAGTGAAGTTGAACCGCAGGTCCATGACAAGGTAGGGGGCCATCGTCATGACTCATCCCTCCAGCATGTCTTCCGCTTTAGTTCGGCGAGCAGGTTGCGTGTGTAGTTGGGGCCTGATGGCGTACAGTGAACGGTCTTCATGTGCTTGTCCGGACATGGGCAATACATCTTGAAGTACGAATCACCGCCCCCAGCTATTCTCCAGTCCTGTCGTTCGGCGCTTCGCAGGACGGCCTCCAACTCGGGCATCCTGTGTTTTGGACGTGCCACGCCTGCCTGCCCGTCGTGAGTGTATGTGCCCATTCTGGTGCTCGACTAGGCCCAGAAGCTAATGACTATCTCACAGGGTGCTGCTCTGGAGCACTGGCTAGCAGCCCAGGCAGACTGACTGGTTACGAAAGTCTTACCCTGCGGGACTCTGGGCGACCGAATGGTAGTCGCACATGATGCCTATGCGACAGCAGTGACCAGCGTGGCGCGCTTAGACGTTGAAGCGGAACCCCACTCCCTAGCCCTTCACTGTCTGCGAGCATGAGGCTGGCCATGCAGTGCCCGTTCCATCAGGTCCACAGAACGCTCGGCGGCCGCTAGGCGGCCTTCATCTCGGTGGGGCGGACCGCTTTACGCGAACAACGCCGGCTTGCCGCCAAGCGAGTTCGCCGCGCCGCGCGCCACGATCGCGGTCTCGGCGAGGAGCGTGCCGGCTTCGGGTCCGGGGACGAAGGTGCCGGGCTCCACGATCCAGGTGCCTGGCTCGGGGCCAGGGAACGATGTCCCGATTTTGGTGCCGACCCCGCCGTCGGTGGCAACGAAGCCGGGTGCGTCCGTGACCTGCGTGGTCCGCGTGCCGAGGAATGTGTAGGTGTCTTTGCTGAAGATCCACTCGTTCCGCAGGCCGGTCGAGTCGGTCAGGGCGATCCCGAAGCCCGCGCGGCCCGTCATGTCGGTCGTCTCGGGGATCAGCGTCACGCCGGGGATCAGCGCGACGGCCCAGTAGATCGCGGCCTCCGCGGCGGGAGGCAGCACCACGGAGCTCATCAGTCGGCCGATGGCGCTGAACGCGTTGACGTTCCTGTCGCTCCTGAGGTAGGCGGACTGGGCGTAGAGGATCTCCAGCAACTGGTACGGGTCGGTGGGGAGCGATCGCAGCCACGTGCGGGCCGGGTTCCTGATGCCCGGCCTTGCCGCCACCGGGTCGGGGCGGGCCCATCTCCCGCTGACCGTGCCTCCCGGGTTCTTGGTGAGGAAACCCTGGCTGAGCCGCTGCCCCGTCCAGGACTCCTGGACCTGCACGGACTGCGCCGTGATGGGCCACGGGTTGCCCGGGAAGGCGCTCACGTTGGTCGCATAGCTCCAGGACCGCGGGGTCATCACCCAGATGGTGTCCTTGAACTCCGCCTTGATGTAGTACCACTGGTCCGGGCCGATCGCGGGGGGCGGCGTAACCGCTGCCGCCATGGCCATCGCCTCCAAGGTGATCGTGGCGGCCGCGCTTGCGCCCTTTAGCCGGCCGTCGGCAAGCGGGAGTTCCCGCTTGCCTGCTCGCAGTTCCTCCTCGGCAAGGCCCGCGAGCTTGCCTCTCGCGCGCGCGAGCCGGGACCGGACGGTCCCGACGGGGATCCCCAGCGCCTCGGCCGCCTTCGCGTAGCTCAGCCCCGACCAGGCGCACAGCGCCAGCACGTCACGCTCGGGCCCGCGCAGCCTCGCCAGCGACCTGTGCATGGCCGCAATCCGCGCGGCATCATCCGCCCGCCCGCTGACATCTTCTGCGAAGTCCGCAACGTCCCGTTCCAGTCCCAGCCGGGCGAGGGTCTCCTTGTGACGCCGACGAGCCCGGTAATGCCCGCGAACCACGTTGGTCGCCACGCCGAGCAGCCACGGCCGGAGCGACCCGCCCTCAGGGGAGATCTGCTCCCGGTTCCGCCAGGCCTCAAGGAAGGTCAGCGACAACACGTCCTCGGCCGCCGCCCAGTCACCGGTCAGCCGGAACGCATGGTTGTACACGTGCGGCGCGAAGGAGTCGAAGAGTTCCCCGAACGCGTCCGCGTCACCGTCTCGGACCCGCGACCGCAGGGCATCAGGCGAGCCCTCAGAAGGATGATCCATGCCTCTTATCTGTCACGCCGGACTTGCGAGTTCCAGTGACCTGAGTCACAGTGCCCCACAGTCACCTTGTCGACCTGCGTGAGGCTCTCTAGCCACCCCCCAGCCGCTAAGACCCATCTGGCTGTATCGGATGCGCCCGTCCTTAGAGGTGTCGAACCTCAGCGAGGGGACGCGAATAAGCGTGATGGTTAGCTGTGGCAGAACTCCACGACCTCATCGTCATGCGTGACGCGGTTCCCGCCCTGCCTATGGACGACTAAGCGCCAGCGCAGTGCATGTCGGATTAGATATCGTGGCGTCGCTTAAGCCAAAGAATCAATGCTCAGGCGCACGTCAGCCAGAACATGTACCCTGACTTAGTAGAGAGACTAGGGGACCGGCTTACGTCGGCCCCCCAGTGTGTACGGCTGATAGCGACTGCCTACAGGCGCACTCCGCTTGCGAGCACAAGCTGGAGCAGCGCGGCCAGTGCGTAAAGCGCTGCTGTCACGCACGCCAGGACAGCTGCTATCACCGCCAGCCGCGCTCGGTCGCCTGACCGGGCGCGGCTCCCTTTTCCCCTCGGCATCGCCCTTACCTCCTTCCCGCGGCAGGTGCCGCTAGCGCGCACCCGACGAGAGAAAACGAGGACCGGGGAGACCGCGGAGTTCATCTCCCGACGTGCTCCATTGTGCGGCAAAAACCGGCCACACGTGGAGCTTTAGAGTCGAACAAACTACTCCAACCCATACATGAGTTATCTCGAGTCACATGCGACACACGAACGGTCCGCGACTGTGAGAACGCGCTTGCGTAAAGTAACTCGTCACATACAGGCAAGTAACAGGCAAGGTACCGGTTCAACCACAACATCGACAAACTCGCATACTCGCCGGTAATCGTCCGTGCGGCCCCATCAGCCCCTCTGCCCCACCCATACGCTCCGTAACCAGCACTTATGCCGCCGGACCGGCGGCATAGGGCCGTCAGTCCCGAGGCCAATGGGTCGATTGCGCAATCGACCACACTAGAGCGGGTCGATTGCGCAATCGACACGCGGGAGACGGGGACCGCAGGGATCGATCGCGCAATCGACCTGCGGAGGGCGGAGGCAGAGGGAGTCGATTGCGCAATCGACACGCTAGCGGGGACGGGGCACGCTAGCGGTGGGGGCTCCCCCGGCTACACGTTGAAGCGGAACTCAACTACGTCGCCGTCTCGCATGACGTAGTCCTTGCCCTCGATGCGAACCTTGCCGACGGCCCTGGCGGCGGCCACCGAGCCGGCCGCCATCAGGTCGTCGAAGGAGACGATCTCCGCCTTGATGAAGCCGCGCTGGAAGTCGGTGTGGATCACGCCGGCGGCTTCCGGGGCGGTCGCGCCGATCGGGATCTCCCAGGCACGGGTCTCTTTCGGGCCCGCGGTCAGGAACGTCTGCAGCCCCAGGGCACGGAAGCCCGCCGACGCGAGCTGCGCCAGCCCCGGCTCTCCCATCCCGGCCTCGGCCAAGAGCTCGGCCGCCTCCTCTTCGGGCAGCTCGGTGAGGTCGGCTTCGGTCTTGGCGTCCAGGAAGATGGCCTCGGCCGGGGCGACCAGCGACGCCAATTGCTTCTTCAGCCCCTCGTCTGAAAGGTCCGCGACGTCCATGTTGAACACGTACAGGAACGGCTTCGCCGTGAGCAAGTGCAGCTCACGCAGCGCCCGCAGGGAGATCCCAGCGTCCGCCGCGGCGGCGAACAACGTCGTCCCGCTGTTCAAAATCCCGACAGCGGCATTGGCCGCCGCAGCCACCTCAGCCCGTTCCGGATCCTTATTGAATTTCGTTTCCTTAGCCAGCCGCGGCAGCGCCTTTTCCAGAGTCTGCAGGTCCGCGAGTATCAGCTCGGTGACGACAGTCTCGATGTCGTCTTCCGGCCCGGTCGAGCCCTCGACCCGCGCGACGTCGGGGTCGGCGAAGACCCGGACCACCTGGCAGATCGCGTCGGTCTCCCGGATGTGCCCGAGGAACTGGTTGCCGAGGCCCTGCCCCTGCGAGGCCCCGCGGACCAGGCCGGCGATGTCAGTGAACCGAACGGAGGCGGGCACGATGCGGGCGCTGTTGTAGAGCGAGGCCAGCGCGGCGAGCCGCGAGTCGGGGACGCCGACGACACCCACGTTCGGCTCGATCGTGGCGAACGGGTAGTTCGCGGCGAGCGCCCCGGCACGGGTCAGGGCATTGAACAGGGTGGACTTGCCCACGTTGGGCAGCCCGACGATTCCGATGGAAAGGCTCACACGCAGAGTTTAGTGGGCGTCTAGAACTGAGCAGCGTACTGTGACGGGTCGATGCGGGCCTCGATGACCAGCGGCCGGGAGCGGCCGGAGAACGCGGCGGAAACCGCCTTCTCCAGGCCAGACACGCTCTCCACCCGCACGCCGTCGCAGCCCAGGGATTCGGCGAGCGCCGGGATGTCGGTCTGGTCGACGCTGGTCGCGGTCAGCGGATAGCCCAGTTGCTGCTGGTGCAGTTCGATGCGGTTGAGGCTGCCGTCGGCGAACACGACCACCACGAGCGGCAGCCCGTAACGGGCGGCCACGGACAACTCGGTCGCGGTCATCGCGAACCCGCCGTCCCCGATCATGGACACGACCGGCGTGCCGGGCAGCGACAGCGCGGCGCCGATCGCCGCCGGCAGCCCGAACCCCATCGCCGACAGCCCGTTCGTGATCAGCGTTTCCCTGGGCGCCAGCGACGTCCAGGCCTGGCCGGTCATGATCTTGTGCGATCCGACGTCGGCGGTCACGACGGTCCCCGGCGGGGCCAGGACGCGCACGGTCGTGACCACCTCTGAAGGATTTAGCTTCCCGGTAGCATACCCGGTATTATACGCGGCACGCAACGCGGTCCGATGCGCGGCCACCTCGTCGGGTGACCACCGGGGCTGATCGCCGCTGTTGGCGGCGAGCCACCACAGCGCGGCCGTCACGTTCCCGACGATCTCGGTCCGCGCGGGATACACCTGATCGGTGTTCGGCGTGGTGTCCACGTGCAGCACGGGCGCGGTGATCCGCCAGGGGGTGATGAGCTCCACCGGGTCGAACCCGGCGGCGACGATCAGGTCGGCGCCGGCGAGCAGGTTCCAGATCACCTGGTGGCCGGCCATGTCGAGCACGCCCGCGAAGTAGGGGTGGTCCTCGCTGATCACGCCCTTGGCCATCGCGCCGACGACGACGGGTATCCCGGCCTGCTCGGCGAGGGTCGCGAGCGCGTCGGACGCGCCGCAGCGCACCGCCCCGGCGCCGGCCAGCAGAACGGGCCGCCGGGCGGCGCGCAGCGGCGGGTCGTCGCCGTAAAAATCGAGGGTCGCCGCGGTCACGGCGAGCGGCGGGACTTTCCCGTCGCCGCCGCCGCCCACATTTATCCCGAACGAATCCGTGGCGACTGTCAGGTGCACAGCGCCGGGCCGTTCGGCGGTGGCGGTGCGCAGAGCCTTGCGGATCACCGTGTCGGCGGACGCCGGCTCCAGGCGCGTGGCCAGCTTGGTGACCGGGGCGAAGACCCGGCCCTGGTCCACGACCTGGTGCGTCCAGTACGGCTCGCGGGAACTCTCCACCTGCCCGGAGATCGCCAGCAGCGGCACCCGGTCGAGGTTCGCGCTCGCGACGCCGTTCAGCAGCGCGGTCGAGCCCGGGCCGAGGGTGGACAGGCAGACGCCGGGGCGCCCGGTGGACATCGCCGCGCCTTCGGCCATGAACGCCGCGCTGGCCTCGCGGGCCGCGGCGACGATCTGCGGACCTCCGTCGCGAGCCGCCTCCATGAAGTCGACCACCGACTCCCCCGGATACCCGAACACATGCTGTACACCCGCCTGGCGGAGATAATCGGCCAGCAGGGTCGCCACGGTTGGTTCGGTGCTCATGAATGATCACCATAGTGTCCGGGAGTCCGTTACGTGGCCTGGCCCGGTGCGGGGAGCGCGCCTATCTCGATCGCCTTGGTCACCGCCGCGGTCCTGCCGGAGACGCCGAGCTTGGCGCTGGCACGCAGCAGGTGCGTCTTCACCGTGGCCTCGCTGACGTAGAGCCGCCGCCCGATCTCCGCGTTCGTCAGCCCGAGCGCGACGAGCGCGAGGACCTCGGTTTCCCGGGCGGAGAGCTGCTCCGCCGCCGGCGCGGGCTCGGCGCGCATGCGGCCGAACAGGCCGGCCACCGCGGGCGCGAGCACGGTCTCGCCCCTGGCCGCGGCCCGCACGCGGTCGGCGAGCACCGCCCTCGGCGTGTCCTTCAGCAGGTAGCCGGCCGCGCCGGCCTCGACCGCGCGCAGGATGTCGGCGTCGGAATCGTACGTGGTCAGCACCACGACCGTGAATCCTGCCAGGCGCCGCGTGGCTCCAACGCCGTCGCCGCCCGGCATGCGCAGGTCCATCAGGATCACGTCCGGCCGCAGCCGCTCGGCGAACGCCACGGCCTCCGGCCCGGACGCGGCCTCGCCGACCACCTCGATGTCCGGCTCGGCGGCCAGCATGCCGCGCAGGCCCTCGCGGACGACCGGGTGGTCGTCGGCCAGCAGGACGCGGATGGGGGTCACGCCGGCACCATAGCGCTGACGAGGGTACCCGCGCCCGGGGAGCTGCGCACGGTCAGCGTGCCGCCCGCCTCGGCGACCCGGGTGCGCATCCCGCGCAGGCCGTAGCCGCTGACCGCGGCCGGGTCGAACCCGGCGCCGTCGTCGCCGACCTCGAGCCGGACGGCGGCCGGGTCGTAGCCGAGCTCGACGGTGGCTTCGTGCGCGCCGGCGTGCTTGCGGACGTTGGCCAGCGTTTCCTGGCAGACCCGCAGCAGCACGACCTCGGTGGCGACCGGCAGCGGCCGCGGGGTCCCGGTCACTCCAAACCTCACGTCTACGCCCGGCGCCTCCGACAGCCTGCGCAGCGCGTCCGGCAGCGAGCCGCCGTCGAGCTGCGCGGGCGCCAGGTCGGCCACGAGCGCCCGCGCCTCGGTCAGGTTCTCCCTGGCCGTCTGGGCGGCGAGGTCCAGGTGCCTGGCGGCCTGCGGATGCGAGCCGTCCGTGTCGAGGTCCGCCTGCGCGGCCTGGATCAGCATGAGGATGCTGGTGAAACCCTGTGCCAGCGTGTCGTGGATGTCGGCGGAGAGCCGCTGCCGCTCGGCCAGCCGCCCTGCCTCGTGCTGCGCGGCCGCCAGCTCGGCCCTGGTGGCCTCGAGCTGGTCGATGACCGCGGCGCGTTCCGCGCTCTGCTGGATGATCCGCGACACCCAGCCGCCGTAGAAGAGCGCGAAGCCGCCGCCGGCGGCCGCGACGCCGAACGCCACGGCCGCCGTGCCGGCCGTGGGATACCGGTACACGAGCAGGGCCGCGGCGAGGAAGTTCAGCCCGATGCCCAGCCGCACGGCCAGGCGGGGCTCCAGGAAGCTGAAGAACTGCGGGCTGATCGCGAACGCGAGGAACCAGACCTCCGGGTTCTGGCTCTGCGCGACGCCGAACAGCGCGACCAGCCCGATGACATAGATCGCCGCTCGCGCCCGGCTCCGCCGGCCGCCGGTCCACAGCGGCCGTCCGACGAATAGGTACCAGAGGATCAGCGCGGCCATCGCCGCGGCCGCCACGACTTTCGAGCCGGGCGTGCTGACCAGCACGATAACCAAGACGGCGGCGAAGACAAGCAGGTAAAAGGCGTCCCAGACCAGGGCGCCGGTCTCCCAGGCGTTCCGGGGGCCCGGCGCGGGCGCGCGTGACTGCGGGGGCGCGCTCACTTGTCCTGGCGGTTCTGCCAGCGGAACGTGGTCAGGCACAGCACCAATCCTGCGACGACCCAGGCCGATAGCACCAGCGCGGTCTGGCCGTGCTGCCAGGAGTGCCCCGGCTCCAGGGAGACCGCCTGCGGCACGAACACCGAGCGCATGCCCCGGCACATCCACTCCAGCGGGAACACCGACGCGATGACCCGCAGCCAGGGCGGGACCAGGAAGAACGGGACGTAGACCCCGGAGATGAACTGCAGCACCACGAACGGGAGGGTGATCACGGCCACCCCGTTGCGCGCGGCCGAGCGTGGCAGGGAACTCGCCGCGATGCCGAGCAGCGAGCAGCCGGCCACGCCGAGCACGAACACCCAGGTGAACGTCCACCAGGCCGCCCCCGACGTGGGCAGCCGCAGGTGGTAGAACGCCACGCCGATGACGAGCAGCACCACGACCTCGGCGATGGCGGCGACGATGACCTGGATGATCTTCCCGGCGAAATAGGCGGCGGCGGGCATGGGCGTGCCGCGCAGCCGCTTCAGCGTGAACCGCTCGCGCTCGAGCGCGATCGACATGCCCAGGTTCTGGTAGCTGGTGGCCATCACGCCGCCGCCGATCAGCCCCGCCACGTACAGGTCGCCGATCGTGACGCCCGGCGCGGAGTGCTGCTGGCCGAAGATCGCGCCGAGCAGGATCAGCATGACCGCCGGCATGGCCAGGATGAACACCACCGCCTGGCGCTCGCGGAAGAACGCCTTCAGCTCGATCTGGCCCCGGGACAGGCCGACTCGCCACACGCTGGGCAACGGCGCCTGCTCCTTACGCACCGCGATGTATAGCTCCGTGCTCGTGCTGGCGGTCATGACCGGCCTCCGATCAGTTCCAGGTAGACGTCCTCCAGGGACGGGCGGGTCACGGTCAGCGCGGGGACCTCGCCGCCGTAACGGGCGGCGAGCCCGGCGACCAGACGGGTCGGCTCCGCGGTCCGCTCAGACCGCGTGCTGTCACCGTCCTGCCAGCTCACCAACGCCTCGGCGGCCGCCCGGCCGCTGAGGTCGGCGGGGCGGCCCGCGGCGACGATCACGCCGTCGCGCAGCACCGCGACCCGGTCCGCCAGCGCCGCCGCCTCGTCCAGGTAGTGGGTGGTGAGCAGGACCGTGACGCCGCCGCCGGACAGGGCGCGGATCACGTCCCAGAACGCGCGCCGGGCCTCCGGGTCGAACCCCGTCGTCGGCTCGTCAAGGAACAGCAGCTCGGGGCCGCCGACGAGGCCGAGCGCGACGTCAACCCGCCGCAGCTGACCGCCGGACAGCGTGCGGATCCGCGACCGGGCCTTGCCGGCCAGCCCCACCAGGTCGATCACCTCGGCGGGCCGCCGCGGGCTCGGGTAGAACCCGGCGAAATGCCCGACCATCTCGGCGACCGTCAGTTCCGGCGCGTCGGTCGCGAGCTGCAGCACGATGCCGATCCGGGCCCGCCAGGCCCGGCCGGCCCGCTGCGGGTCCTCGTCGAGCACGCTGACCTCGCCGCCGTCCCTGGCGCGGTAGCCCTCCAGGATCTCGACCGTGGTGGTCTTGCCGGCGCCGTTCGGCCCGAGGAGGGCGAAGACCTCTCCCGGGGCGATGTCGAGGTCGATCCCGCTGACCGCCGTGGTGCCGCCGTAGCTCTTGCGCAGCCCGTGCGCCCGGACCGCCAAGCCAGTCGCATTCATATCTCCAGCGTCGGTTGCGGCACGTGGCCAGCGCGTCGCCTGTCCGGCCACAGGGCCGTCAACCAAACGGTGGACAAGCGTGCTTTCCCGTGGGCGTGCGTGGTGTGACATCAGATGCCAGGGGGACTGCCCGTGCGAGCCGTTTCATGATCGCGAATGTTTTCCGTACGTATGGAATGAATTTCTTACATCGTAAAAAATGTTTTCGTGATAATGCGGCACGGTGGCCTGCCGCGGGCCCGGGAGGCTGGCCGACTGTGGCTTATGCGATGGGAGAGGCCGCAGGGACCCGTGACCGGAACCGGATACGGGCACGGAACCGCTAGCACAATCCCGCCCGCTCCGTCCTGCAACGCCAGGTAAATAGCCGACAGGGCCATGGCGCCCCAAAGGACACCCAATCATGCCCGCCGTTCGCCAAGCACCCTTCGGGCCAGGTCGCTGCAGCGGGATTTCAGATATGGACCGGGGTTAATCGGCGACAAAGCGGCTGTTAATAGGCACATGGTGCGATCGTGACGACAGGGGGACATCGACTGTCGCGGGCGGCGGGTTCGCGCGCTATACGGCAGAACGCGAGCGGGGGCATATCATGAGCGATTTCCACGCCGCCCATCCGGACTACGCGGCCACCGCGCGGCTGGACGAGCTGCGCCAGTCCGAGTACTCCTACCTGGACGAGGACGGCCACGTCTACCTGGACTACACCGGGTCCGGCCTCGCCGCGAGGTCGCAGCTCGCGGCGCACACGGCACGGCTGAGCGCCGGCTGCTACGGCAACCCGCATTCGGAGAACCCGACGTCGAGCGCGTCCACGCTGCTCGTGGAGCAGGCACGGGCGGCCGTGCTGCGCTACTTCAACACCACGGCCGACGACTACGCCGTGATCTTCACGCCGAACGCGACCGGCGCCTGCCGCCTCGTCGCCGAGGCGTACCCGTTCAGCCGGCGGTCCAGGCTCGTGCTGACCGCCGACAACCACAACTCCGTGAACGGGATCAGGGAGTTCGCCAGGGCGGCCGGCGCCCGGGTGGCGTACGTGCCGCTCACCGCGCCCGAACTGCGGGTGGCCGGGGAAGATCTGCGCGTAGCGATCAGCCGCGGGCGCGGCCGTCGGCGCGGGCTGTTCGCCTACCCCGCGCAGAGCAACTTCAGCGGCGTCCAGCACCCGCTGAGCTGGGTTGGCGACGCCCAGGACGCCGGCTACGACGTGCTGCTCGACGCGGCGGCGTTCGTGCCGGCGAACCGGCTCGATCTGTCCGCAGTCAGGCCCGAGTTCGTGACGATGAGCTGGTACAAGGTGTTCGGCTTCCCGACCGGGGTGGGCTGCCTGCTGGCCAGGCGGGACGCCCTCGCCCGGCTGCGCCGCCCGTGGTTCTCCGGCGGCACGATCCAGGGAGCCAGCGCGCTCGGCGGCTGGCACCGGCTGCTCAAGGGCGAGGGCGCGTTCGAGGACGGCACGGTGAACTTCCTGTCGATCCCGGACATCGCGGCCGGTTTGCGCTGGATCAGCGACATCGGCGTCGACGTGATCCACCGGCGGGTCTCCTGCCTCACCGGCTGGCTGCTCGACAGCCTGGCCAAGCTCAAGCACAGCAACGGCGCGCCGCTCGTGCGGCTCTACGGACCGCCCACCACGGCGGCGCGCGGCGGGACCGTCACGTTCAACTTCCTCGACCCCCGCGGCCGCCTGGTCGACGAGCGCGCGGTCGGCCGGGACGCCAGCGCGGCGGGCATTTCCCTGCGCACCGGCTGCTTCTGCAACCCAGGAGCGGCGGAGTACGCGTTCGGGCTGACTAAGCGGGACCTGCGCGGTCCGTGGTGGGGCTCGCTCCTGCCCGGACAGGGTTTCCCGCGCGACGGCATGTCCACGGTGGACGACTACCTGGCGGCGATCGGCCTGCCGACCGGCGGCGCGGTCCGGGTGTCGCTTGGCGTGGCCACCACGCTCGCCGACGTCGAGTCATTCCTGGACTTCGCCGAGCGGACCTACAGCGACCGCCGGCCCGACCTCGCCGGGCTAGCCCCGCGCCTGAACTGCTGAGCGCGAGGAACGGTCAGCGACGGCCGGGGCGCGGCGGGCGATGAGCGCGCCGGCGGCGGCGCCGAGCGCGACCGCGGATACCGCGAGTACCAGCCAGTCCGCCAGGATTGGCCGGTCCAGCAGGGTGCACACCGCGGCGGCGAACAGCAGCTGCGGCACGCAGAAGACCGTCACCGGGCCGGCGCCCGCGCCGGAGAATCCGCGACGGCCGCCGAGACGAGCAGGCCGAGGCCGAGCGCCGCCGCCGAGGACAGCAGCATGGTCAGGAACGTCGATCCGTAGCTCCCGCCGGCGGGCACCCGCCCGGCAGCCCAGAGCACGGCCGCGAGGACCGCGTCCGTCCCGGCCAGCAGGGGCAGCAGCACCGCGGCCTTCGCGAGCACGTAGGCACCCGCGCTCAGCCGGGCGAACCGCTCCCTGCGCAGCACGCCGATCTCGGGGCGGACCTGCGGCAGCCCGTAGGCCAAGCCGACGAAGAACCCGCCGAACGCCGCCCAGAACGAGCCCGTCACGGTCCCGGACAGCACGCTCAGCGTCAGCAGCACCGCGACCGGAGGCCCGGCCAGGGCGGCGAGCGCGCGCCGGGACCGGGCGGCGGCCTCCGCGTTACGCCTGGTGAGCACCGCCCATTGCCGGAACGGGCGGAGCACCCGGACGGCCGCCGCGCGCGCGGCGCCGACCCGGGTGCGCGGTACCCTCGAGACGTCGTCCACGGTCACCCACGGCGCCCCGTCGTCGCCAAGCAGCACGCCGGGCGGGTCATCGCCGGGCGGGTCGTCGCCGAGCAGGCCGGTGCTGACGGGCCCCGCCGAATGCGGTCCGGCGGAATCCGGGACCAGCGGCGCCGACCCGGGCTGGGGTGGGACGGTGGGGGCTGGAGAGACGCCACCGACCGTTCGGGAAAACGGGAAGAAGCGGCGTGACCAGGCCGCGGCCGGATCGGCGAGCCCAGCCAGCCGCTCGTATATCTCATCCAGACTGTCCGCGCCGAAGTAATCGCGTGCCGCCGCCGGGGTGCCGAAGAACGCCAGGTTGCCCCCCGCCGCGAGCACCGCCACCTTGTCGCAGCGGTCGGCGTCCGGCGGGCTGCGGGTGGTGAGCACGACCGTGATCCCGGAATCGCACAGGTCGCGCAGCGCCCGCATCAGCTCTCTGCCGCGGGCCGGATCGAGACCAGCCGTCGGCTCGTCGAGAAAGAGCAGCCTGGGCCTGGCCAGCAGTTCGGCCGCGATCGCGGCGCGCTTGCGCTCGCCGCCGGACAGGTCGCCGACCGGGAACGCCGAACGGGCAGCCAGGCCGAGCACGTCCAGCGCCGCCGCCACGGCGGCCTCAGGCGCGGGCACCTCGCGCAGCGACGCCGCGTAGCGCAGCGCCCTGGCCAGCGGCAGCGCGGGGTGGATCGTGTCGCCTCGCGGCACGTACCCGACGCGGCCCGCGGCGCGGCGCACCGAGCCGGACGACGGCGAGAGGAGACCGGACATGGCGTCGAGCAGCGTGGTCTTGCCCGATCCGCCATCGCCGGTGATCGCGACCAGTTCACCATGGCCGACCGTTAGCGACACGTCGCGTAGCGTGGAGTCCCCGGACCGGGGCTGCTGCCCGATCGCGCGTACCTCGATGGCCGGCCGCACGAAAACTATTGTCCCTGGTTCTCGCGCGTGTCGCCGGGCGGGGTAGCGAGCGCGCGTCAATACTGGACTATGACCGTGTTCGCCTTGCTGGCCGGGATCGTGATCGGCGTGGTCATCGGCTACCTGCTGGCACGCACCCGCCTGGCGACCGCGACCGTGGCGGCGCAAGAGCGCGCCCGCGCCGCCGAGGACAAGGTCGCGCTGCTCGAGCGCACCGCGCACGAGAAGACCGCGCTCGCCGACGGTCAGCTCGCCCAGCGTTTCGACGTCGAGGCGCTGGTGGGGCCGATGCGCGAGACGCTGGCCCGCGTCGAACAGCAGCTCAGGGATTCCGACATCGCGCGGACGCGCTCGCACGCCGAGCTGTCACAGCAGGTCGAGTTCGCGCGCCGCGGCGCCGAACAGCTCCGCGAGCAGACCCAGGCCCTCGTCACCGCGCTGCGGCGGCCGGAAGCACGCGGGCGGTGGGGCGAGCTGCAGCTGCGCCGGGTCGTCGAGCTGGCCGGGATGGCCGCGCACTGCGACTTCGACGAGCAGGTGGTTGTCGACGGCGGCCAGCGGCCGGACATGGTGGTGCGGCTGGCCGGCGGCAAGAACATCGTGGTGGACTCCAAGGTGTCGCTCGCCGCCTACCTCGAGTCGGCGTCGGACGCGGACGACGCGTCGCGCGAGGCGCGGCTGGAGGCGCACGCGCGGCACCTGCGGGCGCACGTCGACCAGCTGGGCGCCAAGGCGTACTGGAGCGCGCTGCCGGAGACACCGGAGTTCGTGATCTTGTTCATCCCCGGCGAGGCGTTCCTCGCGCCGGCCCTGGAGCGCGACCCGTCGCTGCTCGAGTACGCGCTGGCACGCCGCGTGCACATCGCGACGCCGACGACCCTGGTGTCGATGCTCCGCACCGCGCAGTACGCCTGGCAGCAGCAGGCGCTGTCGGAGAACGCCCGGGCGGTGTTCGAACTCGGCCGGGAACTGCACGAGCGCCTGTCCGGCATGGGCCGGCACGTGGAACGGATGGGCAAGTCGCTGACCGCCGCGGTCGCCGCCTACAACCAAACGGTGGGAGCGCTGGAGAGCCGGGTGCTTGTCAGCGCCCGGCGGCTCACCGAGCTCGGCATCGTGGCGACCGAGCTGTCCGCGCCCGCCGCCGTCACGGAACCGACCCGGCCCCTGTCCGCGCCGGAACTCGTCGCCGCGGAGCCGCTGCCGTTACTTCCGGAGTTCGCGCGGGAGCTGGAACGCCATGCGCTCCTTGACCGCCTCGACCTCTTCCACGTCGGCGAAGCCGAGCGCGGCGAGCTTCTCGAGCACGCCGGCGACCAGTTCCTCCGGAACGGAGGCGCCGCTGGTGACCCCCACGGTGCGTGCTTGCTCCAGCCACCGGTCGTCGACCTCGCCGGCGTCGTCCACGAGGTAGGCGGCGCCCGCGCCGGCGTCCTTGGCCACCTCGACGAGGCGGACCGAGTTGGACGAGTTCGGCGAGCCCACGACGATCACCACGTCCGCGTCGCGGGCGATGACCTTGACGGCGGCCTGCCGGTTCTGGGTGGCGTAGCAGATGTCGTCGCTCGGCGGGTCGATCAGCCGCGGGAAGCGCTCACGCAGCGCGGCGACCGTCTGGACGGTCTCGTCGACCGACAGCGTTGTCTGGGACAGCCACACGACCTTGGCCGGGTCGCGCACGCCGACCTCCGCGGCGTGCGCCGGGCCGTCGACCAGGCGGACCCGGTCCGGAGCCTCGCCGGTGGTGCCGACGACCTCCTCGTGGCCTTCATGGCCGATGAGGAGGATGTCGTAGTCGCTGGCCGCGAAGCGTTTCGCCTCGTTGTGCACCTTGGTGACGAGCGGGCAGGTGGCGTCGATGGCCTTGAGGCCCCGCTGCTGCGCCGCCTCGCGGACTTCGGGAGCGATGCCGTGGGCGGAGAACACGACGACGCCGCCCGCGGGAACCTCGTCGGTGTCCTCGACGAAGATCGCGCCGCGCTTCTCCAGTTCGTTGACGACGTGGGTGTTATGGACGATCTGCTTGCGCACATATACCGGTGCGCCGTACCGGCCGAGCGCGATCTCCACGGCTTGGACGGCACGGTCGACCCCTGCGCAGTAGCCTCGCGGCTTCGCCAGCAGGACCCGGCGGTGGGTCTCAGACATGTCTCCCATGTTAGGCGAGAGCCCCGGCTCGCCCGTCAGACGCCCACCTTCGTATCGATAGCCGCGCATAGCCCCGTGTGTGCTTTCTGGCCTCAGTTGCGGTGCTTCGATGGGAAGCGCGAAGATACCGCCTTAACTAAGTCACAACGGGCGAGGCCCCCGCTCCGGCACACTGGGGGTACCCGTCCCTCGAGGAGAGTGTGATATGCGTGTCCCGCAGGTGAACGAGCGCGTGAAGGAAGCCCCAGCGCATGCGCTGCGGGCAATGTTCGCGGGAATCGGCCAGCTGCTGTCCGTTTCAGACAAAATCCGCAACAAGTCCGCCCCGGCCCCGGCCTCCGCCGACGCCGAGACCCCAGCCCCGGAAACCGCCCCCGAGACGGTGGCCCCGGAAACGGTGGCCCCGGAAACGGTGACCCCAGAGACTGTGGCTCCGGAAACCGTGGCTCCGGAAACCGTCGTGGCCGAGACGGCCGCAGCCGAGACGGTGGCCGCCGAAACAGCGCCAGCGGAGGCGGCAGGTGGTCACGTCAAGCTGCTGCCCCCGGACGCGGCCTCCGCGGCGCCCGCCGCGGAGGCGGCACCCGCCGAGACAGCGCCGGCCGCAACGCTGGCCGCCGAGACGGCGCCGACCGTGGGGTTGCCCGTGCCGAACTACGACGACCTGTCGATCGCGTCGCTGCGCGCCAGGCTCCGTAACCTCTCGGCCGAGCAACTGACCGCGCTCGTTGAGTATGAGAAGGGGCACGCGGCCCGCCCGGACGTGATCACCATGTTCGAGCGCCGCATCGCCAAGCTCGCCGAAGGCTGACCTTCTCCGCAAGGCACGCGCCGCAGCCCGCCGTTGCGTCGCGGCCGCATGCCGGATGCGTATTCGACCCTAAGAGAGTGTGTCGAATACGCATTCGGTATACTCTGGCGCCGCACGGGAAGGTGGCGGACGCACGGCCGACCACCTGAGCCGTCCGCAACTTTTCATACCAGAGCGTCTTTTCATACGAGACTGTCGCCCATTTCGGACATATCGGGCGTTAAAGTGGTCATCTGGTATGAAAAGTTGGTCGCGGGAGGCGCCAGCGGCCCGCCGC
The DNA here is from genome assembly GCA_963771985.1 of uncultured Actinomycetota bacterium. Classification (GTDB taxonomy): domain Bacteria; phylum Actinomycetota; class Actinomycetes; order Streptosporangiales; family Streptosporangiaceae; genus Trebonia. The sequence goes on from CAVYVO010000004.1 coordinate 458,466, forward strand.
GGCGTGGCGAGTGGGCCCGGTGGCGGCGCGGGCGTGGTGGGATGGGGGCATGGCCCTAGAGACATCCGCTGAGTCGCCTGTTCCGGTGCGGACCGTCTTGCAGCTTGTCGGCGGGTGGATCAGCAAGCTCGGCCGGATCTGGGTCGAGGGGCAGATCGCCGAATGCAAGAAGCGCGGCAACACCGTCTTCCTCACCCTCAGGGACCCCGTGGCGGCCGTCTCCGCCCAGGTGGTCTGCACGCGTCAGGTGTTCGAGGTCGCCAACCCGCAGGACGGCGCCCGCGTGGTGCTGTTCGTCAAGCCTGACTTCAACGCGACGCGGGGCTCGTTCTCGTTCACCGCGCTGGAGATCCGCGCGGTGGGCATCGGCGAACTGCTCGCGCGGCTGGACCGGCTGCGCCGCGCGCTCGCCGCCGAGGGCCTGTTCGCCGCCGAGCGCAAGCGCCCGCTGCCCTTCCTGCCGAACCTGATCGGGCTGATCTGCGGCCGGGAGTCGGCGGCACAGCGCGACGTACAGGAAAACGCCGAGCGCCGGTGGCCGGCGGTCAGGTTCCGGGTCGAGCAGACCGCGGTGCAGGGACCTTACGCGGTCGAGGAGGTCATCGCCGCGCTGCAGCGCCTGGATGCCAACCCCGAAGTGGACGTGATCGTCATCGCCCGGGGCGGCGGCTCCATCGAGGACCTGCTCCCGTTCTCCGACGAGGCCTTGATCAGAGCGGTGGCGGCCTGCCGGACACCCGTCGTGAGCGCGATCGGGCATGAGCAGGACACGCCGCTTCTTGATTACGTCGCCGATCTGCGAGCGTCCACCCCGACTGACGCGGCCAAGCGCATCGTCCCCGACGTCGCCGAACAGCAGGCGCTCGTCACCCAGCTGCGCGACCGCGCTCGCCGCTACGTGTTCGGCTGGCTGGACCGCGAGCTTTCGTGGCTCCAGGCGGTCAGGTCCCGCCCCGCGCTCGCCGACCCGGTTCGCGAGATCGAGCGCCAGGCCGAGCAGGTCGACGCGCTGGTGCGACGGGCGCGCCAGTCGCTAGACGGCCGCCTTTCCCGGGCGGAGGACGACGTCGCGCACACCAGGGCCCGGCTGCTCGCGCTCTCCCCCGCCGCGACGCTGCGCCGCGGCTACTCGATCGTGCAGCACGCGGACACGACCGTGGTCCGCGCGGCCGCTGAGGTCTCCCCGGGCGAACAGCTCACCGTCCGCTTCGCGGACGACCAGCTCACGGTCACCGCGCCGGGATCCGGAGCCACGCCGGTTCCCGCCGCTACGATCGCTTCCGTCCAGCACGGCGCCGCGAGCGGCGACGGCGACCACGAGTAGGATTAATTTCGTGACAGATCGTGATGGCCTTTCCTACGAGCAGGCTCGGGACGAGCTTGCCGGCGTGGTGAAGCGCCTCGAAGCGGGCGGGCTCTCACTCGAGCAGTCACTCGAACTGTGGGAGCGCGGCGAGAAGCTGGCCGCGATCTGCGCCGAGTGGCTGGAAGGGGCCCGGGCCAGGCTGACCGCCGCCATAGCCGCCCGCGAGGCGGCCGATGAAAAATCCGGCGGCAAGTCCGGCGATAACGGGCCGAACGCCCCCTTCTGAGCCGGCGGCCCGCGGGATGCACCGCGCCCCAACGGGCATCTACGCTGTACGCATGCGCGTGGATATCTGGAGTGATGTCGTCTGCCCGTGGTGCTACGTGGGCAAGGCGAGGTTCGAGAAGGCCCTGGCGGACTTCGAGCACCGCGACGACGTCGAGGTCGTGTACCACGCGTTCGAACTTGATCCGGATCAGCCCACGGACACCCACGAGACCGTCCTGAGCATGCTCAGCAGGAAGTACGGCATGCCGGAAGAACAGGCCCGCGCCGCCGACGCGCGAGTCGCGGGACTGGCCCGGGCCGAGGGGCTCGGCTTCGACTCCGGCCGGCCGGTGGGCAACACCTTCGACATCCATCGCGTGATCTGCCTGGGCCGGGACAAGGGCGTGCAGCACGAGCTGATCACCGCCGTCAACCAGGCCTACTTCGCGGAGGCCAGGCAGGTCTTCGACCGCGACGTGCTCACCGAGGTCGCCGCCGGCGCCGGACTCGACGCGAGCGCCGTCACCGAGGTGCTCGACACCGACGCGTACGCCGAGGCGGTCCGCCAGGATGAACTGGAAGCACGCCAGCTGGGCATCAGCGGCGTACCATTCTTCGTGCTCGACATGGCGCTCGGCGTGTCTGGCGCGCAGGCAACCGAGACGTTTACCAGCGCATTGCGCCAGGCCTGGGCTCGCCGCGGGTAAACGCCTCCGGGCAGGGGGAGGAACTCACCATGACCGACGAGCAGATCGCGGCAGCCCGTGACGCTGGCATACCGGGAACACCCGCGCCCAGCCAGCACGCGCCCAGCCGGAACCTGGCACTGGAACTCGCCCGGGTGACCGAGGCGGCCGCGATGGCCGCCGCCCGCTGGGTGGGCCGCGGGGACAAGATCGGTGCCGACGGCGCGGCCGTGAACGCCATGCGCCGACTCATCAACTCGGTGTCGATGCGCGGCGTGGTGGTGATCGGCGAGGGTGAGAAGGACAACGCCCCGATGCTCTACAACGGCGAGGAGGTCGGCGACGGCACCGGGCCGGCCTGCGATGTCGCCGTCGACCCCATCGACGGCACCCGGCTGTGCGCCAACGGCATGCCGAACGCCGTGTCCGTGCTCGCGGTCGCCGAGCGCCGCTCCATGTACGACCCGTCCGCCGTCTTCTACATGACCAAGCTCGCCACCGGCCCCGAGGCCGCCGGCGTGGTGGACCTCGACGCGCCGCCGGCGGCCAACATCGCCGCCGTGGCCAAGGCAAAGGGCATCACGCCGCACGATGTCACCGTCGTCATCCTGGACCGGCCCCGGCACGCCGACCTCATCGCCGCCGTCCGGTCCGCCGGCGCCCGGATCCATCTGATCACCGACGGCGACGTGGCGGGCGCGATCATGGCGGCGCGCGACGACACCGGCATCGACCTGATGCTCGGCATTGGCGGCACCCCCGAGGGCATTATCGCGGCCTGCGCGCTGAAGTGCCTCGGCGGCGTGATCCTCGGCAAGCTCGCGCCCCGGGACGACGAGGAGCGCCGCCGCGCGCTCGACGCGGGCCATGACCTGGACCGGGTGCTCACCACCGACGACCTGGTCTCCTCGGACGACGTGTTCTTCGCCGCCACCGGGATCACCGACGGCGAGCTGATGGCCGGCGTCCGCTACAAGCCGGGTGGCGCGACCACCGACTCGCTCGTCATGCGGTCCCGCTCCGGGACGATCAGGTCCATCCGCAGCGAGCACGCGCTCTGGAAGCTGAGCGCGTACAGCTCGATCAACTACGACTGAGTCAGCCGGGACAGCGGCGAGCGCCTGGCCCGGCCGCTATGACAGGGCCCGCCGCCACCGAGGCAGCCATCGCCGCGGCCGCGGCGGCGTGCGCACCAGGACTTCGCTCAGGACCAGGTAGCCGCGCACCTCGATCACCGGAACGTCCGTGGCGGCCGGCAGCGACCCGGCCGTCCCGCCGCGCTGCCGGCCGACGATCTGGGTCCCGTTCATCACGACCTCGACACCGGACGGCACGATCAGCCGCACCCGGCCGAAGAGCGCGTACACGTTGAGCACCACGTGCCTGTCCTGCAAGAGCGCCTCGCGCAGGTCGATCACGACCTCGCCGAACACCGCGGAGCAGGTCACGACCGCCGGCACTACCCAGCGGCCGTAGCGCTCATCGGTGTTGAAGAACGCCGCGATGACCTGCCCGCCGTCCAGCCGGAGCGGCTGCTGGGCGGGCGAGGCCAGGTCCGCGGTCAGCCCCGCCAAGTCGCCGAGCGTCCGGGCGGAAAGCGCCGCGGTCAACCGCTGGGAATGTTCATCCTGGGTCAGACGACCATCGCTGAGCGCTTCCGTGAGCATGGCGACGACCCGCTCGCGGTCGGTGTCCGACGCGCGCAGATCACGAGGAGCGGGCCGTTGAGGCATGGTCCGAAGATACCTTTTCCCCATGACAGAGGCATTGCGGCGGGCCCGCACGGACAGCGTTTCGCTGGTCCGGTTCCTGTACGCCGACCATGGCGGGATCATCCGCGGCAAGGCCGCGTCAACCGCCGTGCTGGCCGAGCGCCTGGAAAGCGGCATCGGCCACACACGGGCGATGATGGCGATGTCCATGATGGACGAACTGCAGCCGGTCGAGGGAATGGGGCCGGTGGGAGAGGTCCGGATCAAGCCGGACCCTAACACTTTCGTCACGCTGCCGTACGCCTTCGGCGCCGCCGCTATGCTCTCCGACCAGGTGAACCCGGACGGCACGCCGTGGGACGGATGCGCGCGCACCTTTCTCAAGCAGGCGATCGCCGACTTGGCCACCGAAGGGTACGAACTGCAGGCCTCGTTCGAGCCCGAGTTCACGCTCGGCCGTCGCGAAGGCAGGCAACTGATCCCGGTAGACGAAAGCTTGTGCTACTCTGCTACCGGTTTTCACCTGGCGCACGACTATACGATCGACCTCGTCGATGCGCTGAACAGAACAAGGTCTAGAGGTCGAGCATTACTATCCCGAGCTCGGTCACGGGCAGCAAGAGGTCCCCATCAGGCACGCGGCGGCGCTGCGGGCCGCGGACAACCACGTCCTGCTGCGCGAGACCGCGCGGGCCGTGGCGATCCGGCACGGGCTGTGGGCGAGCTTCGCGCCCAAGCCGCTGCCGGACCAGGCAGGCAACGGCGCCCACCTGCACGCCTCCCTCTGGTCGGACGGTGTCAACGCGTTCGCGGACCCGGCCGGCCAGTTCGGGCTGTCCGCGGTCGGTTACCGTTTCATCGGCGGGGTGCTCGCCCACCTGCCCGGTCTCGTGGCACTGACCTGCGGGAGCGTCAACAGCTACCGCCGGCTCGCGCCGTCGATGTGGTCAGGCGCCTTCGCCTGCTTCGGGCTGGACAACCGGGAAGCCGCCGTCAGGATCTGCTCCCCGATCGGCGCGGCCGGCTCGGTCAACCTGGAGCTCAAGCCCTGCGACTCGACCGGCAACCCCTATCTCGCCCTCGGCGGGTTCATCTACGCGGGGCTGGACGGGATCCGCCGCGAGCTCGATCCGGGCACGCCGCTCTCGGTGGATCCCGCCTCACTTTCTTCGTCCGAACGGTCGCGGCTGTCTGTCCAGCGTCTCCCCGCCTCCCTCGGTGCGGCGCTGGACGCCCTGGCGGCCGACTCGGTCCTGATGTCCGCACTCGGGCAGCTGCGGAGCACCGCGTACCTCGCGGTCAAGGCCTCCGAGGTCGCCCACTTCGCCGCCCAGGACGCCGCCTACGAGTGCTACCACCACTGGATGAAGTTCTAGGCTCTGTTAGCCCGGGGGGACGACCCCCCGGACCCCCCGGCTGCGCTTCGCGCGACTTTGTGCCGGTGGAGACTCCGGACCCCCCGGCTGCGCTTCGCGCGACTTTGTGCCGGTGGAGACTCCGGGGCCTCGTCAACTGCCCGCGGTGTGCGTGCCGCCGGCGCGGAAGATCGTCTCCGGCGGCTTGGCGATGACCGACAGCGGCATCGCCACGTCCTCGAGGGACTTGCCCTCGGCGTCGACGGCGCAGAAGATCGCGATCACACCGCCGGCGATCATCGCGGCCGCGCCGACCAGGTAGCCGACGAACAGCGAGTTGCGGTCGGTGCCGTTGCCGATCAGGTGGCCGTACCAGTGCGAGCCGAAGGCGCCGAAGAGCTGCGCGATAGCGAAGAACACGGCGATGGCCTTCGCCCGCACCTCCAGCGGGAACACCTCGCTGACCGTCAGGTAGCCGGCGCTGGCGCCAGCCGAGGCGAAGAAGAAGACCACCGTCCAGCAGATCGTCTGCGTGGTCGCGTTCAGGCTGCCGATTGAGGTTAAGCGTGTTATGCAGCGTCAGGTCTGGGCCGACGTTGCTGGCGATGGTGATTTCCAGCCCGTCGAGGATCCATGCCACCCCGAGTGCTATCACCAGCCTGGTGTGGAATCTCGACCATGGCAACCGGTCGATCCGCGCCGGTATGAGGCTGCGGATGTTCGGACTGCTCGTCGTCGTTGACGCCGTGGCCATTGTGCGCTCCTTACTCTGACCCCTCAGTGACCCCTCAGTTCACTGAGTTATCGCGCGCTTTTCGGCGTCTGCTACCCCGGGCTTCCCTGCGTACACATGACATTCATATAGTTAGCTCTGTGAACGATGTAAGTGCTACTCCCGGCGGCTGGGCGGCCGAGGAGCGGGCCAAGACGGAGGCGGCGGAGCTGCTCGCGGCGCTGGGCGCGGTCCGCCGCGTCGCACGGTGACCTCGCCGCCGACGATCGCGCCGAACGACGCGAGCCGCTCCGTCGTGTTGGCGATCCTCTTCCCGGCCAGAAGAACGCCGCGTCCAAGTCGGCCCGCTCGGCGAGCTTCGCCGCTTGCTTGATGAGCTGGTCCCTGAGCGGCACGCCATCGGCCGCCTCCTGGATGGCGGTGAGGAACACGAGGATGTCCGTCGCGGACGTACCGTCTCACGGGCTTCCCCGTTCCGGAGCCGGAAACGGTGAGCGAGCCGATCCACCTGCTGAGCGCGACAGCCCGGGTCACGACGGGGAGTCGAGCGCGAGTTTGGCGGCATCCGGGAGGACAGCGACGAACTTTACCGGCGTGCGGTGCGGCGCAGCGCCTCTTCGGCGCCCCGGACCCGCCCGGGCATAGGCGCCATCAGCGCGTCTCGACTGGTCGGGACGCCAGTACGTGGTTCGCACGGTGCACCACCACCCCGCGCTGACCTTGTCCGCCCGGCGGCCCTTCGGGCCGCTACTCTCGTCGCATGTCCGAGAGTACGAGCATCATTGGCCGGTGGCGTATCACCGAGATGGACAACTGGGATCAGCAGGCCGTCGATCTGGTCCAGCCCGGCTTCATCGAGTTCGGTGATGACGGCCTCGGCGGTCTGGGCTTCATCGTGGTGGCGGGAGAACTCGACTGCCGCGACGCGGATCGTGATGGCAGGCCGGGCGTTGAGTTCTCGTGGCAGGGCTCCGACGAGGGCGATGACGTGAGCGGCCGCGGCTGGGCCGCGCTCAACCCCGATGGCACGCTCGAGGGCCACATCTACTTCCACCTTGGTGATGATTCCGCGTTCCGAGCCGAGCGCTTCAACAGAGTCGACCCGTGAACGATCCCACGAGAAGGCCGAGGAGGTCGACGGGCAACGCATACGAGACCTTAATATTGGCCAGAATTATGACCGGTTTCTATACTGGCCTCTATGGAGACCATACCTATCACGGAAGCGAAGGCCCGGATCGCCGAACTCGCCGACCGGGTCGCCCGCGAGCACGATCACTTCACCATCACCCGCAACGGCCGCGCCGACGTCATGCTGATCTCCGTCGCCGAGTACGAATCCATGCAAGAGACCCTTGACATCCTCAGCGATGACGAGACACTCGCCGACCTGCGGCAGTCCCGCGAAGACTTCGCCGCCGGCGATACCTTCGACGCCGCGCAGGTCCGCGCCGAACTGGAGCAGCGACGGCGCGGAACATCGTGACCGGCGATCCGCAAGCGCCCGGACCAGAGGCCGAACGGCCGTACACCGTCATCTTCTCCAGGCAAGCCCGGCGCAGCCTGCACGAGAACCTGCCGCTTGACGTCGCTGCCGCTGCCATGGAGACGATCGACGGGCCTCTCGCGACAAGCTCGCACCGGGTCGGCAAGCCACTCGATGAACCCTTCGACGGCTACCACTCCGCGCGGCGCGGGACTTACCGCATCATCTACCGCATCAACGAGGACAAGCACACCGTGGAGATCCACTCCATCCGGCACCGGCGAGACTCCTACCGAACCTGACCGAGAACCGTCAGGCGTGCGTGAAGCGGAAGCGAGAATGTCTACGGCGCCGGCAAGCCCGGAACGGGATTGTGACATAACTTTGCCGCGGCTCCCCGTCCCGCATTATGCGCTCCTTACTCTGACCTCTCAGTGACCCCTCAGTTCACTGAGTTATCGCGCGCTTTCCGGCATCTGCTACCCCGAGGTTCCTTGCGTACACATGACGTTCATATAGTTAGCTCTGTGAACGATGTAAGTGCTACTCCCGGCGGCTGGGCGTCCGAGGAGCGGGCCAAGACGGAGGCGGCGGAGCTGCTCGCGGCGCTGGGCGCGGTCCGCCGCGTCGCACGGCGCGCGGTGCGGCACTCGCCGTACGCCGAGGCGCTCCCGCCGGCGCGCTCGGAACTGCTCAGGCTTACCGCCCGCAGGCCAGGTATCAGCGTCGCGGAAGCGGCGCAGGAGCTGCGGCTGGCGCCGAACAGCGTCAGCACGATGGTCAGCAAGCTCAGCGAGGACGGCCTGCTCAGCCGGGACCGCGCGGCGGCGGACGGCCGCTCGGTCCAGCTGACCGTGACCGCCAAGGGCGCGGCCCGCATCGAGCAGTGGCGGGACGTCCGGGCCGAGCTGACCGGCCGCGCGCTCGAGCGGCTCGCGCCGCACGACCGGCAGGCGATCACGGCCGCGGTGCCCGCGCTGGCACGGCTGGCCGAGCGGATGGAGGAGCTGTGACCGCTGGCACCACCGAGACAGCTCCCGAGGAGACCGTGACCCACGCGGTCCGCTGCGACGACCTCACTTACCGGTTCGGCACGCATACGGCGGTGGACCACGTCGACCTGAGCATCGAGCCTGGCGAGATGTTCGGCCTGCTCGGGCCGAATGGCGCGGGGAAGACCACCACGATCCGCATGCTCACCACGCTGCTCAAGCCCGCGACGGGCAAGGTCAGCGTCTTCGGCATCGACGCGGCGGCGCACCCGATGTGGGTGCGCCGCGTGATCGGCTACGTGCCGCAGCTGCTGTCGGCGGACGCGAACCTGACCGGCCTGGAGAACGTGGAGCTGTTCGCCCGGCTCTTCGACGTGCCGCGCAAGTCGCGGAAAGACCGGGTAGCGGACGCCCTCGACGCGATGGGGCTGGCCGAGGCGGCGTCACGGCTCGCCGGCACCTACTCCGGCGGCATGATCCGCAGGCTGGAGCTCGCGCAGGCGCTGGTCAACGCGCCCCGGCTGCTCGTGCTCGACGAGCCTACGGTCGGCCTGGACCCGATCGCCCGCGGCGACGTCTGGGAGTACATCAACCGGCTCCGCGACGAACACGACATGACCGTGCTGATGACCACTCACTACATGGACGAGGCCGACGCCAACTGCGACCGGGTGGCGCTGATGCACCGCGGCCGGATCCGGACCACCGGCCGCCCCGCGGACCTGCGCGCCGGGCTGGGCGACGGCGCCACGCTGGACGACGTGTTCCGCCACTACACCGGCGACACCCTGGACAACGCACCGGAAGAAGGAGGCATCCGTGACGTACGCCGCGCCCGGCGCACCGCCCGCCGCCTCGGTTAGGCCGCCTGTCGTCCGGGACAACCCGGTCGCCGGGCTGCGCCGCCTCGCCAGCCGGATCGTCACGCTCTGCTGGGTAGAGCTGCGCAAGATCCGGCACGACCGCACCGAGCTGTACACGCGGGCGATCCAGCCGGCGCTGTGGCTGCTGATCTACGGCGAGGTGTTCACGCGGATCCACGCGATCCCCACCCCGGACCGGATCTCATACCTCGCTTACCTGGCGCCCGGCATCCTGGCTCAGTCCGCGCTGTTCATCGCCATCTTCTACGGCATCCAGATCATCTGGGAGCGCGACGCCGGCGTGCTGACCAAGCTGATGGTGACGCCGACCCCGAGGTCCGCGCTGATCACCGGCAAGGCGTTCGCGGCGGGCGTGCGGTCGCTGATCCAGGGCGTGGTCGTCGTGATCATCGCCACGATCCTCGGGGTGTCATTCACCGCCAACCCGCTCAAGCTGCTCGGCGCCGCGATCGTCCTCGTGCTCGGTTCGGCGTTCTTCTCGTGCCTGTCGATGTCGATCGCCGGCGTCGCGCTCGCCAGGGACCGGCTGATGGGCATCGGGCAGGCGATCACCATGCCGCTGTTCTTCAGCTCGAGCGCGCTGTACCCGATCGCGGTGATGCCGGGCTGGCTGCAGGCGATCAGCAAGGTGAACCCGCTCACCTACGAGGTCGAGGCGCTCCGCGGCCTGCTCATCGACACCCCGACGACCCTGTGGCTAGACACCGTGGTCCTGACAGGCGCCACCCTGGCGAGCATCACCTGCGCCTCCCTCCTCCTCCCCCGCCTAGCCAACCGCTAGCCCCCAGTCCACCCCGCCCCAGCACCCAGCACCCAGCACCCAGCACCCAGCACCCAGCACCCACGGTGCCGATTGCGCAATCGGCACCGCAAGGGCAACGTTCCGGAGCAAGGTGATTGTTCGGCGTGTCCCTGGGCCGTGATGCGCTTTACTCGCCCTTCGCGGCCAGCCGCCGTGCAGCGATGTCCGGGATGCGGCTTTCGCGCGCGGGGCGCGGCACGGCCGGCCAGTTCCCCGCGCGCGGGGCAGCGCCCGCCGGGGGCAGACCGGGCGGTGGCTGTCGGTCCGCCATCATGGTGGATCGAAGGGCACACCAGAGGGTGCCTTTCGATCCGCCATGATGCGTGAGCCTGCCCGGAGGGCCGTTCATGGCACGCGCGTGCCGTCTGCTGAGCGTGCCGCGGGGGCATGGCGGCGGGGAGCGGGGACTTCCCGTAACGGGTGATAAGGGGGTGGAGCGGGCAGCCTCGCGCTATTACTACGCCGCAAACTCAGCTTGTTCCGGTGTGTTGCCCTAGAGCAGGTCGACTGCGCAATCGACCCACTGAGGGGCGGGGCCCCGCACCGGAGGCGGGCAGCGGGGAGCGAAGCGAGCCGCAGCAGAGCCACGCCGAAGGTGGAGGCGCAACCCGGGCCGCGCCGGAGGGGCAGCCGGGGGGTCCGGGGGGTCGTCCCCCCGGGAGGTACCAGCGCACGGGAAGCTGCCCGAAGGGCAGCGAACAGGGGAAGTCTAGTGCGACGGCGCCGCAGCTCAGCCTCCGCAGACGGGGGCACTGCGTGGCGAGCAATCCACTCGCGGACGGGGGCACCGCGTGGCGCAGCGCCGCCGCACAGCGTCACAATACAAGCTTGCGGATACCGGAACAAGTCGTGAACAGTCCGACATGTTGTGGCTGTGGCATGGGAGTAGTCACGGCGGCCAAAGTCACAGCGGGCGGTCTGCCCCGCGGGCCTAAGCTTGGAGCGTCGGGGGACACGACTGGAGGATGGCGAGGATGGCCGAGTTTTCCTTTACCGAACTGCTTCCGCTCGGACGCGACGACACCGTGTACCGGAAGATCGCTGACGGCGGTGTGAGTAGCCACTTTGCGTTCGGAAGAAAATTTCTTGAGGTCGATCCGCAGGCGCTCACCTCGCTGACCACGATGGCCATGCGGGATATCGCCCACCTCCTGCGGCCGGCCCACCTACGCCAGCTAAGGTCGATCCTGGAGGATCCCGAGGCTAGTCCGAACGACCGGTACGTGGCCCGGGACCTGCTGCAGAACGCCTGCATCGCGGCCGACGGCGTGCTGCCGATGTGCCAGGACACCGGCACGGCGATCGTCATGGGCAAGCGCGGCCAGCACGTGCTCACCGACGGCCGTGACGAAGAACACATCGCGCGCGGTGTCTACGACGCGTACACCACGCTGAACCTGCGTTACTCGCAGATGGCGCCGCTGACCATGTGGGACGAGAAGAATACCGGCTCCAACCTGCCCGCGCAGATCGAGATCTACGCCACCGACGGTGATGCCTACAAGTTCCTGTTCATGGCGAAGGGCGGCGGCTCGGCGAACAAGTCGTACCTGTTCCAGGAGACCAAGGCGGTCCTGAATCCCGCCCGGATGGCCTCGTTCCTCGAAGAGAAGATCCGCGCTATCGGGACCTCCGCGTGCCCGCCGTACCACCTCGCCATCGTCGTCGGCGGCACCAGCGCCGAGTACGCGCTGAAGACGGCCAAGTACGCGTCCGCCCGCTACCTCGACACGCTGCCCGCCGCCGGGTCGCCCGCCGGGCACGGATTCCGCGACCTCGAGCTCGAGGCCGCGGTGCTGGGCATCACCCGGAAGATCGGCATCGGCGCCCAGTTCGGCGGCAAGTACTTCTGCCACGACGTCCGGGTGATCAGGCTGCCACGGCACGGGGCGTCGTGCCCGGTGGCGATCGCGGTGTCGTGTTCGGCCGACAGGCAGGCGCTCGGCAAGATCACCGGAGAAGGGGTCTTCCTCGAGCAGCTGGAGACCGACCCGGCGCGGTACCTGCCCGATCCGGCGTCGGTCACCTCGGACGCCAGCGAGGTCGTCGCGATCGACCTGAACCGGCCGATGCCGGAGATCAGGGCCGAGCTGGCGAAGTACCCGGTCAAGACCCGGCTGTCGCTGACCGGGCCGATGGTCGTCGCCCGGGACATCGCCCACGCGAAGATCGCCGAGCGGCTGGACGCGGGCGAGCCGATGCCCTCTTACCTGCGCGACCACCCGGTCTACTACGCCGGGCCGGCCAAGACGCCCGCCGGGTACGCGTCCGGGTCGTTCGGGCCGACGACGGCCGGCCGGATGGACTCATATGTGGAGCGGTTCCAGGCGGCGGGCGGCTCATTCGTTATGCTGGCGAAGGGGAACCGGTCCACGGGGGTGACCGAGGCGTGCAAACGGCACGGCGGGTTCTACCTCGGGTCGATCGGCGGCGCGGCGGCGAGGCTGGCACAAGACTGCATCACGAAGGTCGAGGTGCTGGAGTACCCGGAACTCGGCATGGAGGCGGTGTGGAAGATAGAGGTTCGCGATTTCCCGGCGTTCATCATCGTGGACGACAAGGGGAACGACTTCTACGCCGAGGCTTCCGGACCACTGCTGTCCATCGGCAGCCATCCGTAAACGCTGATATGGTCCGGCTATGCCCCCAATGACTGGGCGGGTCATCGCCGGGCGGTACCTCCTGGAGCAGCCCATCGGCCGCGGCGCCATGGGCATGGTATGGCGCGCTCACGACCAGCTCCTTGACCGGGAAGTGGCGGTCAAGGAGGTCGTCTTGTCCGCTTCCATCGGTGCGGACGAGCGGAAGAACGCCTACCAGCGGACCCTGCGCGAAGCGCGGACCGCGGCGCGGCTGTCCCATCGCGGCGTTGTCACCGTCTACGACGTAGCCGAGGAGGACGGTAGGCCCTGGATCGTGATGGAGCTCGTGCCGTCACGGTCGCTTGATCAGGTGCTGCTGGCCGAGGGCCCCATGAAGCCGCTGCGCGCCGGGCGGGTCGGCCAGCAGTTGCTGGCCGCGCTGGCCGCCGCGCACGGCGCCGGAGTGCTGCACCGGGATGTGAAGCCGAGCAATGTTCTGATCGCGGTGGACAGGTCCGGTGGCGGCTGGGACGAGCGGGCGGTGCTGACCGACTTCGGCATCGCGCAGTTCGAGGGCGACCCCAGGCTGACCCAAACCGGCATGGTGATGGGCTCGCCTGGGTTCACCGCGCCGGAGCGGATCCGCGGCGGCGACGCGACGCCCGCCTCGGACCTGTGGTCGCTCGGTGCGACCATCTACGCCGCTGTCGAAGGCCGCGGGCCATACGAGCAGCGGGGCGGCGCCATCACCACGATGTCCGCCATCATCAACGAGGACGCCCCGGTCGCGCCGCATGCTGAGCGGCTCGGGCCGCTCATCGCGGCGCTGCTGCGCCGCGAGCCGTCCGCCCGGCCGTCAGCCGCGGTCGCGGCGCGGATGTTCGCCGAGGTCCTCCCCGCGCTTTCGGACGGGCCCGCGCACCCGGCGACGCTGCGGTCCTCGTACGTACCCGCGCCGGCCGCTCCGGTCGCGTCGGCGGCTGCCCCTCCGGCGGCTGCTCCTCCGGCGGCTGCTCCCCCAGCGGCTGCTCCTCCGGCGGCTGCTCCCCCGGCGGCTGCTCCCCCGGTGGCTGTGGCCGTTCCAGAGGCCGCCGAGGCCTCGGTCGAGTCCGCGATGGAGGCCGCTGAGCCCCCGTCGGGGGCCGCGGTACACGCCGACGACGCCGCGCTCCTCGATGCGGAAAGCGCGGGCGCGCTGGTCGGCGTGGGCGCCGTCGCTGGAGCAGCGGGAGCAGCGGGAGCAGCGGCGGTAGCGGGCGAACTCACCGATGACGAGGCGCCCGCCGGGGGCGGCGCTGCCGAGGTACCGCCGGAAGACTCGCCGGAGGCCTCGTCCGCCTCGTCCGATCAGGGCCTGGCCGCCGATCTGGATGGGCCGCCCGCCAGCCCGGGCGCGACGGCGGTCGCCGGGCCCGGGCTCACGGAGCTGTCCGTTCCGGCCGCCGCACAGGCGCCTAAGATCGCGCCGCCGCCGAAGGCCAAGCCCACGTTCACCGCGTCCAAGCGCACGGAGCAGGCCGGGCCATCCTTTTCTCCCTCTTCTCCCTCTTCTCCCTCGCGGCCCACGCCGCCGGCGCCCTCCCAGCCCCCCCAGCCGGCACAGTCGTTCTCGTCCTCGCGGTCCGCGTGGCGCGCGGACCCGCCGACCGTGCCCGAACCCGCCTACGAGGCAACGCAGTACGGCGGCTCGAACGCGCAGTACGCGTCGTACCAGGGCCCGAACGCGCAGTACGGGGGGCCATCCCAGTCCCGCCCGGACCTCGCCCGGCAGTACGCGCCCGGCACCGCCGGGCGCGCGCAGGGCGGCGGCACGGGCCGGCGGGGTCGCACGATCGCCCTGATCATCGCCGCCCTGGTGGTGGCCGCGGCCATCGGCGGCGGCGCCGCGTACCTGCTGCATCACCACTCCGGCTCCGGCCCCGGCACCGCCAGCACGACGGGCGACGTTAGCCTCGCGAACCAGCCCGGGTCGATACAGGCGCTCGACACTCCGTCGACCATCGTGCCGGCGGGCTGGGCCACCGAGAATGTCCAGCCCTCCGGGGCCGCAGCGGGCTTCTCGATCGCCGTCCCGCCCGGCTGGACCGAGACCCGGAGCGGCCTGGTCACGGAGTTCACGTCTCCGGACGGCGCGCGCTTGCTTGACATCGATCTGACGCCGCACACATACACCAACATGGTGACCGAGGCCAAGGCCGTCGAGAGCAATGACCTACTGGCCGGGAGGTTCGCCGACTACCATCGGGCCGCTCTCAAGGCCGCGCCGGTCCGGGGCACCACCGGCGCGTTCTGGCAGTTCACGTTCATCCGGGGCGACGTCAAGACCCGGGCGGACGACATCTTGTTCATCATGCCGACGTCCGCGGGGTCGCAGTCCTACGCCATTTACTTCAGGGCACCCGATTCCGGCTGGAACGGTACCAACCTGCCGCTCTTCGAGAAGATGCTGCACACCTTCCAGACGGTGCCCGCGTAACCGGCCAGCAGCCCGCCGGGGAGGCGTCCTGTCAGCCGGAACAGCCGCCACCACCCGTTCCGCATATTCGCGGGTAATCCGGGGGAAACAGCGCGCGAGGACGATGAGATGATGACAGCTCGGCGGCGCATCCGGATCGGATGCATGTTCACGTACCTTGCGGAAATCGCCACCCCCGCGGTGTTCATAGTGCGCCCGGCGGCCTCTTCCGCCATCACCATCGCGGGCGACAACTGGCTCACCGATCCGCCTGGCGATCCGGTGCACGGCTACACGGACATCTACGGCAACGAATGCGCGCGCACGGTGCTGCCCGCCGGCCGGTCGCGCTTCGGCTTCTCGGCGGTGGCCGGGATCCCGGACGCCACCGAGGACGCGGATCCGGAAGCGCCCGAAGTGCCGCCGCGGGAACTTCCTGACGACACGCTGATCTACACCCTGCCGAGCCGCTATTGCCTGCCCGACCTGCTGGCGGACGAGGCGTGGGAGCGGTTCGGCGGGCTGGCGCCCGGATACCGGCGGGTGCAGGCGATCTGCGACCACGTGCACGGGCACCTCACGTTCCAGTACGGCAGCACGTCCCCGACATCGACCGCCGCGGACGTCAACGCCGCCCGCCTCGGGGTGTGCCGGGACTTCGCGCACCTGGCTATCTCTTTCTGCCGGGCGCTGAACATCCCGGCCCGGTACACGTTCGGGTACCTGCCCGATCTCGACGTCCCACCGGACCCGGCGCCGATGGACTTCGCGGCCTGGATGGAAGTATGGCTCGGTGGCCGCTGGTGGACCTTTGACCCGCGCAACAACATCCGCCGCAAAGGGCGGGTCGTGATCGGCCGCGGCCGAGACGCGGCCGATGTGGCGGTGGCCACGACGTTCGGCGGCCCCATCCTCGAGGCAATGACCGTGGACGCGACAGAAGTGCTTACCTGACTTGCATATTTGCTTAGCGTATACACTGAAGATATAGTCCGCCTGTGAGTGTCCCGCTGACCCTGCTCGGCCTGCTCGAACGCGAGCCAAGCCACGGATACGACCTCAAGCGCGACTACGACGCCTACTTCGGGCGCGGAAAGCAGCTGCCATTCGGCCAGGTCTACGCCACCCTCGGGCGGCTGGCCCGTGACGGCAAGGTCGTCGCGGGCGACGCCGAGCCCGGCGATGGACCGGACCGCAAGCGATACGCGATCACCAAGACCGGCAGGGACGAGGTCGACGCCTGGCTGGCCCACCCCGTCGAGCCGGAACCTCACCTGCAGACGGTGCTGTTCGCGAAGGTGACGCTCGCGCTGATGCTCGGCAAGCCCGCCGAGGCGTACCTGGACACGCAGCGCGCCGCGCACCTGCGGCGAATGCAGGAACTCACCCAACTCAAGCGGACCGGAGCGCTGGTCGACGTGCTGCTCGCCGACCACGCCCTGTTCCACCTCGAAGCGGACCTCCGCTGGATCGACCTGACGTCCGCGCGGCTCACGGAACTCGCCGCCGCGCTCGGCCGGGGCGCCGCCCCGAGATAGGCAACAGGGAGCGAGACCAATGACCGCCCCTATTGGTCCTACTGTCACACGCGGCTGCCTGATCGAGGCAGGCAGTGTTTAAGTCAATGCCGCTTTGCCCATGTTGATCGTGGGTTCCCTGGGACGCATCCACCGCCACTATAACCGTCCGTGATCGCCAATTGCGGAGCTGACGCCATGATCCCGAAAACATTTTTCTCAGTGTAAATAGTTCATTCTATAGCAACGAAAACTCTTCGTGATCATGGCCGACTGCACCGGAAATCCGCAGCGGGCGCCCGAAACGGCCACACTCTGTAGCGTACTAGACCGCTATGTCTTTAATGTCCGGATTTTCATGGCGCGAGCTTGCCCCAAGGAGAGCCGGCGACCGGCGACCGGCGAAGATCAACCTTCGCTATGCCCCGAGAGCGGGGGTCGATTGCGCAATCGACCCGCTGACACAGCCGACGCGGGCCGACAGCGCGGACCCCGCCTGGCCAGAGCTTCAGCTAAGCGACATTTGCCATATCCCAGAACCGGCTAGCCCGCACGCTAATTGAATGTGCCGTAAGAAAGGCTTAATAATATCCGTTGGCTAGCTCGTAATTCCAGGCGCCGCATGGCGTGCCGTAGATCTGCGTGATATACCCGAGGCCCCATTTGATCTGCGTGGTCGGGTCGGTCTGCCAGTCCGCGCCCGCGCTGGCCATCTTGTCGCCGGGCAGGGCCTGCGGGATCCCGTAGGCGCCGCTGGAGGGGTTCTCCGCGTCGTAGGACCAGCCGCTCTCCCGGTTCCACAGGTCGAGCAGACAGCCCCACTGGGTCTTCTGGCTGAAGCCGAACGCCGGGAGCAAGTCGTACCCGATCTGCTCCGCGGTCCCCGGGTCCGGCGGCGGGGCGCTGACCGTCGTCACGCCGCCGCTGCTAGACGAAGTGGAGGAACTGGTCGAGCCGGTGTCTTCGGAGTTGGCCTGCTGGGCCGCGATCACCTGAGCGGGGTTTACCATCGCCGGCTTGGACGCCACCGTGAGCGTCTTCGCCGCCGCGTCCATCACGACGATTGTCTGACGTTCCTGCTCGAGGAGGGTGACCGAACCGCTCTGCGGCAGCGAGTCGATGGCCTCCGCCAGGCCGGCCGCGCCGCTGCCGCTAGAGTTCGTCACGTAGGCCGCGGCGGTCACGATGCCGACCAGCAGCACGGCGACGGCGAACGCGGGGATGACGATTCCGGTACGCCGGAAAAGGCCCTTCTTGCGGCGCGAGCTGCGCGACCCGGCCGTTGTTGCGCTTCCCGCGGCACCCCGCGACCCCGTCGCCGGGCTCGGCGTCTGCGTCGCCGCTGGCCTCGTCGCCTCAAGCATCGCCGTCCGGTGTCGTGACAACGCAGTCCCTTCGGTCTGTGTCGCGCCTCATGTACCGCTGCCGACCCACAATGCCAGAAAGGGAGTTCACCCGCGCGCAACTTCGGAAAGAAAAGGGCGATAAGGTTTACACGGCATTCTGTGACGCTAATCACAGACATATAACACGGTGCGTGACAGCCGCCCCTTACTGCGAGATGATCGGCGCCATGAGCGATCCCGTCAGCGCTGCCGTGGACCCATTCGCCGTCTCCCGGGTGGACCCGTTCACGCGTGCCGAAGCCAGCGCCGACATCCTGCGAAGCCTGACCGGCGTGCCGCGTTTCGACGCCGCCGTCGTGCTCGGTTCCGGCTGGATGATGGCCGCTGACGCGATCGGCGTGCCAGAACGGGAGATCGCCCTCGCGGCCCTCGGCGGATTCCCGCCGCCCACGGTCGAAGGCCACACCCCGGCGGTGCGGTACCTCATCAAGGGCAGCCTGCGGGTGCTGCTCTTCCTCGGCCGGGTGCACATGTACGAAGGCCACGACCCGTACACGGTCGTCCACGGCGTGCGCACCGCGATCGCGGCCGGCTGCCGGACGATCGTCCTGACTAACGCGGCCGGCGGGATCCGCGTCGGCTACACGGTCGGCCAGCCGGTCCTGATCAGCGACCACCTGAACCTGACCGGCCGCTCCCCGCTGGCCGGGCCGCCGCCACCCCTGGGATACCCGTCGCGGTTCACCGACCTGACCCAGGTGTACTCGCCGAGGCTGCGCGCCCTGGCCAAAGAGCAGGACCCGACCCTGGCCGAAGGCGTCTACGCCGCGCTGCCGGGGCCGCACTACGAGACGCCGGCCGAGATCAGGATGCTGCGGACCGCGGGCGCGGACCTGGTCGGCATGTCCACCGTGCTCGAAGCGATCGCGGCGCGCCACCTCCGGGCGGAAGTGCTCGGGATCTCGCTGGTCACCAACCCGGCGGCGGGCCTCACCGAGGAACCGCTCGACCACGGGGAGGTGCTGGCCGCCGCCCAGGCCTCGGCCGCCCGCATCGGCGACCTGCTCGCCACCCTGCTGCCGCGGCTGTAGGAACGCGCCGCCTTGGAACCGGCCTGTCGGTCGGAAAAGTGGTCATAGAGTACGAAAAGTCATGCCACAAACCTGTGCATGGCCGCGCGGCCAGCGGGAATATTGCGGGTATGGCGTTACGAAGCCAGCCGGCTGCTATACGTAAGGCATACATCGCCACCTCCGCCCAGTGGCGGGCCGTGGGGGTTAGCCCGTCGCTGCTCCGTTCCCTCATCCGCCTGGGCTACCTCGTCCAAGTACGGCGCGGCGTTTACGCCACCCGGCGAGCGATCGTCCTGACCAGCAGCGACCCCAGCCGCGCCCATGCGCTCGAGGTCGCCGCCGTCCGCGTCTCCATGGGGCGCGACGTCGTCGGCAGCCACCACTCGGCTGCCCTGATCCACGGCCTCGACCTGCTGAAACGGCCGCCGGCCGGGACCGTGACGCTCACCTGTCCGCCGCCGAGGCGGAGCAGGAACCGCAAGGCCGCCGGGATCATCTTTCACACCGCCGAACTCCCCGCCGCCCATGTGACCAGGGCATATGGCACCATGATCACCACCGCCGCCAGGACGGTCATCGACCTCGCCAGGACATCCCCGTTCATCGAAGCGGTCGTCGCCGCGGACTCCGCGCTGCGCACGCGCAAGACGACGAAGGACGAGCTGCGCAGCGTGTGCGACGCGTGCAGGCGATGGCCGGGGATAACGCAAGCCAGGCGGGTGCTGGCCTTCAGCGACGACCATGCCGAGTCGGTGCTCGAGTCCTGCGCCCGGGTGATCTTCGACTCCCGCGGCCTGGATGTCCCGGAAGTCCAGGCCACCATCCGCGGGCCGGATTTCGCATTCCAAGTCGACTTCCGCTGGGCGAAGCAGAAGACGATCGCCGAGGCTGACAGCACCGAAAAGCACACGGGCAGCGAGGACGTGCTCGCGCAGTTCCGGCGCGAGCGGCTGCTGCGGGACGCCGGCTACAAGGTGGTCCGCTTCACCTGGCGCGAGCTCTTCGAATCCCCCGAAGTGGTCATCGTCCGCATCCGCAAGGCGCTGGCCGCCCCGGCCCCGAGCTGACCGGCGGATGTTTCGCGATCCTCGTGCGGGTAGCTGACACCCGGAGGAACTCAAACCGTGCGAGGTGCAGCATGACTTATCCCGCATCGCCGAACGACGCGGGCGATCCCCGCCCAGCCCATGGACGTCCCGCCGTCCCGCACTCCCGGGCAGTGGGATTAAGAGCGTTGCCGGCGGGAGGATGATAGGCATGTGGAGCTGCGCCACCTTGAGTATTTCGTCGCTGTCGCCGAGGAACTGTCGTTTACCCGCGCCTCCCGGCGCCTGCACGTGGTGCAGTCGGGTGTGTCGAGCGCGATCCAGGGGCTTGAGCGGGAACTCGGCGCGGCGCTCTTCGACCGGGACCGGCACAAGGTGACCCTCACCGAGGCGGGACGGGCGCTGCTCCCGGAGGCCCGCGCGACGCTCGCCGCCGCGCAGGCCGCGGCGGACGCGGTGGCCGAGGCGGCGGCGGGACTGCGTGGCACGCTGTCCGTCGGCACGATGATCTCCACCGGCTCGGTTGACCTGCCCGCGCGGCTCGGGCGGTTCCACGAGCAGCATCCGGGCGTCCTCGTCCGGCTGCGCGTGATGCCCGGCGGGTCGGCGGAACTGGCGCGCGAGGTGATCAGCGGCGGCCTGGATCTCGCCCTGCTGTCCATCCCCCGCGAGGCCGCGGCCGGGCTGGCGGTAAGGCCGCTGGCCCAGGAGCCGCTGATGCTGATCTGCGCCCCGAAGCACCGGCTGGCCGGGGAGGAGGCGGTGTCGCTCGGGGAACTCGCCGACGAGGCGTTCGTTGACTTCCCCGCCGGCTGGGGCAGCCGGGCGCTCGTCGACCGGGCGTTCGCCGCCGCGGGGCTGGACCGTCAGGTGTCGTTCGAGGTCGCGGACTACGGGACCGCCGCCGGGCTGGTCGGCAACGGGCTCGGCATCGCCTTCGTGCCGGCGTCGGCCGCCGCGCGCCTAGACGGCGTGGCACGCGTGCGGATCGATTCCGAAGCGCTGAACTGGCGCATCCTCGTCGCCACGTCCGCCGGCCGACGGTCATCGGCGGCCGCGCGCGCCTTCCTCGCGGAGCTCCTCGCGCACCGGTAACTCCGCTGCTCCGGGTGTCTCGGCGGGCGCTTCGATGTCGTCGTATTCGCGGGCCGCGGCCAGCAGCCCGTCCGCGGCGCGCTCATAGATCCCGATTCCCGCCTGGGGCGGCAGCTCATGGCTGCCCCATTGGACGCAGTTGTACTCCAGGGCGCAGCGCACGCCATCATCGGTCACGGCGCACTGCTGCAGGCCGATGCCGCCGCCCGCGCTGAAGCGCGCGGTGAAGAACGAGCGCAGCTCACGAGCACCGCTGTGCCTGGCATGCGGGCCGATGGGCTCGCGGAAGTACCCGTCCGTCGCGAAGGTACCGACGATCGCCTCGGTATCGCCGGCCGCGAGCGCGGCCTGATAACGGCCGACCACATCACCAGGGCCGGCGTCCCCGGGCGCGAGTACCGGCGGCCGCAGGTGCCGCCGTCCATCGACCGGCCACTGGCTGCAGTAGGTGCGGAATACCACCGACCGGTCGTCGGGCGATTCGGCGACCACGGCCACCGGCCAGGCCACCTCCCGCCCGTCGTCGCCGGACAGGTGAGCCAGCAGCTCGACCACGACCCGGTCGCCAGCGCACGTGGCGGCCACCGTCTCGATCCGCGCGCCGCGTTCGGCCAGCCAGGCCTGGTTCCGGCGGACGAAGCTGCGCAGCTGCCGGTGGCCGCGGACCACGCCGGCGCGCGGGTCGTAGACCACCACCTCCCCCGGCCACACGGCCTCCAGGACGTGCGCGTCGCCCTCGGTGAGCGCGGCGAAGTACCGTCCGACCGGATCAGCCTGCCCCGCCGCGCGCGTCTGACTGCGCGCCAGCTGCGCGGCGGCGGCGAAGTCCGGAAACCACGGCATCTCGACTCCCTTTTCCCTCCGCCACCATCCTCATCCCCCGCGCCACCCCAACCGAACCTCAAGCCTGCCGATTGCGAGGGGTCCGGTGGGTCGATCGCGCAATCGACCACAATAGAGTGGGTCGATTGCGCAATCGGCAGGCTCATGGGGTCAGCCGGTGTCGGCGAGGCGGGTGCGGGCGCCGCGGACGGTGAACGCGGCCAGGCCGACCGCGAACACCACGGCGGCGCAGATCCAGGCGCCGCGGTCGTCCGGCGGGCGGACCGGCCAGGTCCACGGATTGCGCCAGGCCTCGAGCAGCGCGTACTCGGCGAACGCCACGTAGGCCATCGGGAGGATCCACGCCAGCAGCCCCCCGGTGACCAGCGAGGCGAGCAGGCCGATGCCGGCGACGCCGATGATGTTGCGGGCGAGCACGAGGACGCCGCCGTTCAGGCTCGCGCCAGTGACGGCGAGCTGCAGGACGGCAATCGCCAGGCCGGTCATCGCCAGCGCCGTGCCGAGCCGCAGGTACGGCAGCCAGCGGCCAGTAGCGCGCTCCGGCTCGCCGAACGGGCTGTGCGTGGTGATCACGAGCACCGCCGCGGCGCCGCCCTCGACGATCATCGGGAACTCCTGGGCGAAGTGGCCGGTCTTGAACAGCCAGCCCCACTGCAGTGCGGCGCGCAGCACCCCGCCGCAGACGGCCAGCGCGAGCACCGCACCCGGGACGCGGCGGCTGCGCAGGTGCAGCCAGACCAGGCGGACGGCCGGCGCGCCCGGCCACGCCGGCGGAGCCGGGGCCGCCGCCGGGGTCCGGATCTCCGCGGTGGTCATGGCAGCTGGGCCAGGGTGATCTGGCCGGCCCGCAGCGGCTGCAGGTGGGTGGCCAGCCAGGCGTGCCGGGCGGCGGGCGACAGCGCCTCGAACCGCGCGGCGGCCGCCGCGATCTGCGCTGGCGACGGGCCAACCGGCTGCCCGCTGGAGTTGTCCGCCTGGCCGAACAACGGCGCCGGGGACGCCGGCGGCGGCCATCAGCGCGGTTATCACGGCCTGCTGCGCAGGGGTCGGGGTGAAGCTGGCTGGGTTCGCGAGGAACGCGGTGAGGAACTCCTGCTGGAAGCCCGCGCGCCAGCCCGCGTTGTCCGCTCCGGCCGGGCTCCCCAAGAACGGGGCGATCCCGTTGCTGCCGTCGTAGTGGTACACCGGCGGTGTCCCGGACACGCCTGGCCTCGTCATCCCGGCGAGAAGCATGCCCTGCGCGGCCCGCACGCCCTCGTCGGCCGGCACCTGCTGCGCGCGGACCGGGGCGCCTGGCAGGCCCTTGAGTTCCGCGGCCACCAGTTCGAGCGCCGCCGCGGCGGCCGGCAGGTAGCCGCTGAACGCCGGGTGCACGCACACCGGGAACGCGGTGCCCGCGCAGTCCGGGGTGTACAGGATGGGGTGGTCGCTGGCCGCGTCGTGCAGCGCGGGGATATCCCAGCCGGACACGCTTAGCTTGGCGGTGCCGGCCAGCGCGAACGCCGTCCAGGACGCGGCCACGCCGACGGCCAGCAAGACGGCGCCGGCCGCGCACAGCAGCCGCCCGGCACGGCCGATCGCGGCGAAGAACCCCCCGCGGACGCGGAGCACCGGGGCCAGGACGAGCACGCCGAGCAGCGCGACCGTGATCCCGCCCATGAACATGACCTGTGCGATCGCGACGTCCGGCGCGACGTGATAGAAGACGCCGATGTCCTCGAGTGGCACCGCGGTGGCCGGCGAAAGCAGCGCGTACGTGCTCGACCCCGGGGTCAGGTTCAGCTCCGCGTGGAAACCGACGAAGACGAGCAGGAAGGCACCGATCGCGGCGAGCGGGGCGGTGAACCGGCCGGGGAAGAGCGCGCCCGCGGTGAACCCCAGCACGGTGAGCGTGACCACCTGGACGGCGCCGACCACGACCGGCCACAGCGGCGGGCCGCCCCAGGTCGCCTGGAGCGCGACCTGGATGTAAAGGGCGGCGACCGCCACACCGAACGTGAGCAGCAGCCAGAACAGCGTGGCGCCCAGCGCGGCCGCCTGGCGCGCCCAGGCCGGGCGGACGGTGGTCGCGAGCAGGTCGCCGGTGTTCCGGCGCCCCTCGCGCGACGCCACCCACGCGCCGAGACCGGCGGCGAACGGAGCGAAGTCCCAGGCCAGGTTGTTGGTGATCGCCGAGGCGTGCACGGTCCAGATAGGGGGGAACCCCGCGGCCGTTCGGTATGAATCAAAGAAAAATAGCGCGAGGAGCAGCGGAACCGACCAGGGAACCACTGACCGCCTTATCTCTATCCGCAGGACCCGGGCCGGGCGGGACAGGGCGACGGCGGTCACGACCGGGCCGCCGAAAGGATCGCGCTGTAGCCGCGCTCGAGCGGGGCGTCGCCGACGCCCTGGCCGACCTCGCCGCGGGCGATGAGTTCCGCGGGGGTGCCGCGGAACACGATCTTGCCCTCCGACATCAGCGCCACCTCCGAACACGCCGCGCCCACGTCCTCGACCAGGTGCGTGGACACGACCACCGTCGCGGTCTGACCGAAGTCGCGCATGAGCGCGCGGAACGCGACCCGCTGCTCGGGATCGAGGCCCGCGGTCGGCTCGTCGAACAGCAGCAGCTCCGGCTCGTTCACGATCGCCTGCGCGATGCCGACCCTTCGCAGCATGCCGCCCGACAGGGTGCGCAGCCTGGCCTTCGCCTTCGAACCGAGGTCGGCCTTCTCGACGGCGGCGGCCACCGCCTTGCTGACAAGGTGCGGCGGCGTCTCCTTGAGCAGGGCGAAGTACTCGACGAACTCGACCACGGTGAACGAGGGGTAGTAGCCGAGGTTCTGCGGGAGGTAGCCGAGCCTGCGCCTTATCTCCCTGCGGTCGGCCGGCTTCCCGGGGTCCCGGCCGAGCAGGGTGAGCTGGCCCGACGAGGGCGGGAGGATCGTGGCGAGCATGCGGAGGAGGGAGGTTTTGCCCGCGCCGTTCGGGCCGAGGAGGCCGAAAACGCCTGGGCCTACCTCAAGATTCACCCCGTCGACCGCCGTGTTGCGGCCGAACTTCCTGGTGATATCCGACAGTTCGATGTTCACTGCGTGCCCCTTTGCGGACGGGTGACGTAGCCGACGATCGCGGCGCAGCAGGCCGCGACCGCGAGGTAGGGAAGGTAGAGGCTCGGGTCGGTTACCGCGGCGGTGAGGCTGACACCCGGGGCGCCGGGACCGCTGGAGGCCGCGCTCCAGCCGAGGACGACGATGATCCAGGCGGCCACGCCCGCCGCCGCGCCGACGTTGGCGGACCGGGCGGCGACCGCTACCGCCAGGGCCGCCGCGCAGGTCGCGGTCATCGGGATGAGCCAGGCGAACGTGAGCTGGGCGGCGTGGGCCGACGCGGTGGTGCCGATGGTCGCGGCGCTCGCCGCCAGCCCGAGCGCGGCGTTCACCGCGAACACCGCGACGGCCCGGGTCAGCAGTACCAGCCGGTTGCTGACCGCGCAGCTGCAGGACAGCTCCCAGGCCGGGTCGATGCCGGGGCCGTAGGCGTAGGCGACGCCGACGGCCGCGACCGCCGGGGCGATCAGCCAGACGAGCGGCTGCCCGGCGCTCGCCTGCGCCAGGGCGCCGACGGCGAGGACGACGGTGGTCGCGATCAGCCACGGGAGGAGCAGCGACGGGGTGGTGAGCAGCGCGCGGGCCAGGCCGGGGGACCGCAGGAGCCTCGTCGCCGTTCGCTCGAGGGGGCCGGGGTGACGGCGCCACACCTCGGCGGCGACGTTGGTCCAGACGCGGTCCAGGTTCACGTCGTCTGGCGGGATCATCGTCATCGCGTGCCTCCTTCCGCGGCGTGGCCGCCTTCGGGGGCGTGGCCGCCTCCGCCGAGGGCCGCGCGCAGCAGGCGGCGGGCCCTGTGTGCGCGGCTCTTCACCGTGCCTTCGGGGACGCCCATCAGCTCGGCCACCTCCGCTACCGGACGGTCTTCGAGGTACATGAGACGCCAGACGTCGCGTTCGGGGGCGCCGGGCGGGCCGAGCGCCGCGGCCGCGGCGGTCTCCAGGTCCGCCCTGGTGAGGGCGGCTTCTTCGGTGTGCATTTCGTCGGGTATCTCGTCGGGTAGCGGGACGGCCGGCTGTCCGCGGTGCCGTCGCAGCAGGGCGGCCTGATTCCTGGCGATCACCCACAGCCAGCCGGCTGCGGCGCCGCGCGGCTGGTAGGTTTTCGCGCTCTTCCAGACCGCGAGGAACGTCTCCTGCAGCACGTCCTCCACGTCGTGTGGCGGCAGAGCCGTGCGGAGCCGGGCAGCCAGCCACGGCGCGTGCCGGTCAAACAATTGCCGGAGCGCTGTGTCGTCACCGCCCGCCAGGCGCGCGATCAGCTCGTCGTCGTCCATCACCTCTTCTATTGCACCTGTCGTGCGTCCGGTTCACGAGAGCTCGAGAATCCCAGGTGCTGGCTAGTACGGCAGCCGCACTTGAGGGCCTGGCCTGCGGGGTTGTGGTGGCGGGCATAAAGGGGCAGCCGCCTGTCGATCCATGTGTTTGTGCTGACAACTGAATCGAAGGCGGCTGCTGCCGTCAGGATAGGCGCGGGGACGGCGCTGCGGGAACGGGGCGGGACTGCTGGAGTCGCTGCGGCCGTGTTTCGCGCGGACGCAGGTGTGGCTGCAGGCGGGCAAGTACGTGGCGGCCCTGATGAGCGAGGTGCCGGAGGTCAACGGGTGGGCTATCGCCCGGCACTGCGGGGACCGGACCCCGGATCGGACGCAGCGGCTGCTGAATCATGCCAGCTGGGACACGCTGGCGGCGATGAGCGTCGTGCGGCGGTCTGCGGTGGCCGGGCTGGACGGGGCCGCGCGGCGCGGCCGCCGGGCGGGCGGGATGCGGGCCGGGGCCCTGGACGAGACCGGGCAGGAAAAGCACGGCACCGCCACGGCGGGGGTCAAGAGGCAGTACCTGGGGTGCGCGGGCCGGGTCGCCAACGGCATCAATACCGTGCACCTGTCGTATGCCCGGGAGGGCACCGGGCACGCGCTGATCGGCGCCCGGCAGTGGATACCGCGCGAGCACATCGCGGATCCGGCCAGGTCGCTGGCCGCGGGGCTGCCGCCGGATCTGCGGTTCCGCACGAAAGGGCAGCTGGCCATCGATATCTGCGCGGACGCCTACGCCGACGGGGTCAGGTTCGATTTCATCTGCGGGGACGAGGTCTACGGCGCCAGCAGCGAGCTGCGGGAATTCCTGGAAACCCGCGGCCAGGGGTATGTGCTGCGGGTCGCCTGCAGCTTCACGGTCACGCTCTGCGGCGGGACGAAGCTGACCTGCGCGCAGGCGGTGAAGACGCTGCTGACGGACAAGCGGTCGTGGGAGGTCCGCTCCGCGGGCAAGGGCTCCAAGGGCCAGCGGTGGTATGCCTGGGCCTGGCTCGCTACCGCGTCCCCGCGGCACTGCCTGCTGATCCGCCGCCACCTGAAGACCGGCCAGCTCGCCTACTGTTACTGCTACGTGCCCGAAGGGCAGCCGCTGACCAAGACGAGGCTGATCAGGGCCGCGGGGCTGAGATGGCCGGCCGAGGAGAATTTCGAGCTCGGGAAGGACTGCTTCGGCCTGGACCAGTGCCAGGCACGGCTCTACACCGCGATCCTGCGCCACATCGTGCTGGTCATGGCCGCCCTTGCCGTCTGCGCGGTCACCGCCGCCCTGCTCCGCGGCCGCACCGGCACCCAGGCACCGCCGCCGGCCGCCCCCGGCCAGGAACCCCCGGCAGACCCTGGCCTTGTCCCGCTGACGGTCCCGGAAATCAAGCGGATCCTCGCCGCCCTGACCGCCCGGCCGCTCCCGCCCCCGCACGTCATCCACTGGAACGCCTGGACCCGCCGCCACCAGGCACGAGCCCGCTGGTTCCACCAGCGCGCACGCCTAAAACGGGACTACGTCCTGGTCAGCTAGCAAAGTGCGGCTGCCGTACCAGGGCCGGGGCGACTGGAGCGCGGCCTGCCGTAGGTGGCTCCGTTTCCCTTGCGAGAAGGCGCGACTGAACGATCCTCTTTAAGAAGTCACATCGAACGCGGAACCGTGCACTCGTGTTATGAAAGCGCTCCACTCGTGCAGTGAGAACGACAGCACAAGACCTCTAGGGTGCTTTGAGTCCCTGAGAAGGACAGACCCCTTAGTAAACGCGACCTCCAGGCAGCCCGCACTGTTGGAGCGACTGCTCTTTCGCCAGATGAGCGCCGGTTCGCCGTCGTACTCGGCCACAGGTCCCCCTTCGCGACAGGTGAGGCGGCTACCGCGATGGCCCTCCAGACATAGGCCAAGTTGGTTCCTCAGTGTCCAGCGCGCATACCTTTGCATGGAGAAACTGCTGTGACTCAAGAGCAGTTACGCTGAGGAGCGAAAGCCTGCGAACGGACATTATATGCCAAATACAGCGATCTGGCTATCTGCGCAAGGCTGCTAGCGCTTTTCTCGCAGCGCCGCCCTCCTAGCTACAACATTTCATCGGCTATCTTACTGAGCCGAGTCAGCGAATCCCTAGGGCCAAGTGACGCTTTCCCAAGCCCTTGGAATGCCTCTCTGTAAACCAATGTTTCGTCAGGCTTATCGCTAATAATATCGCCGCGAGGACTTTCCAGAAAAACGATATCTTTATCTGACGGATCAGCGAACTCGATTACCTCGAAAGGGCCTTTCATTCCCACGTAAAGACCTGCAGCGAAAGGAATTACCTCTAGGGTGACGTTCGGCTTCTCAGCTACCTCAATCAGGCGCCTGAGCTGGTGCCTCATAACAGAGGAGCCTCCCACCAGCCGACGGACGGCAGCCTCATCAAGCATGAATTGGAATGACGGAGAATTCTCACTGTCCAGCAACTCTTCACGCCGGACGCGCAGTTCCACGAGAGCTCGCAGCCGGTCAGATCCCGACCGCTCGTCATAATAATCTTGAATAACGGCGCGCGCATAATCCTCTGTCTGCAGGATGCCGGGAACGAACATCGTCTCGAATTGCCTTACGGCAGAGGCTACGGATTCATATTCGATCAGCTGAAGGAGCGTCGAGGGGGCTACGTCACGGTACGCGCTCCACCATGAGCGCTCCCTAGCCGCTCGCGCGAGCGCGAGAAGCATGTCGACCCGATCCGGATCCGTGACCCCATAGAGGCGGAGCAAGGCCTTGAGATCGTTGGCGCTGATGCCGCTAGAGCCGGCTTCGATACGGATGATCTTCGATAGTGACCAGTCCATCTCGTTAGCGACTTGCTCTTGAGTCAGTCTGCTCTTTTGGCGTTCTTGCCGGAGTTCGGCGCGAAGCCGCCGCCGCTGCACCAAGGGGCTTCCACTGTCGACCATGACTGGTCCTCCCGCGATTCCGATAGCTCCACACACCATCTTGACCTAGCAGGAAGCTGCCGTTGGCAGACTGACAGCTTGCATCCCTCGCTGTTGCGCAAGCTTAGGGCAAGCCGCTCACGCCCTTGGCGACCGACTGCCGACTCGGCGTGTCGGCTTGCCGGGAACCACTTCAGCGCAGCCCGCTGTAGCCCGCTTCAGTACGGGAAAGTACCCGATCTTAGTCGCAATCTGACAGCTAGTCAAATGACAGGTAGCAAAGTGACACCTTGCATCATGACCTGATCATATGGCATACTGGCAGCAGCTCAGCAGCACTCTTGGGGGTACAGATGCTCATGCTGATCTTCGTAGTAGGTGTCCTGCTAGGAATGCTTGTCGGCGGCGGATTCTGCGTCCGCTACCTCCGCCGTGAGATCGCGGCAGACCTCGGCCCGCAGCTTCGGCAGCTCAACCGCAAGGTCGAAACCCTGGAGAGTGTCATCAACCTCGCCCTCTTCAACCGGTACGCGGAGCTAAGCGCCTCACCTGTCACGCGGGAGGCGAACGGCCACAACTAGCTACCGGCAGCCGGACCTTCCCGAGGGGGACTGGGGGGCCGCGGCCCGCGAGAATCCTCGCGGGCCGCGGCGTTATCCGCGCCGCATCGGTACCCGCGCGGCTTTCCGAGCGGCGACAGCGCGGTGAGAATAAGAAGGTGCTGCTCCCTGACGATCTTGAAACTCCCGCGGTGGCGGTCGACGCTTCCCGGCTCGTGCGCAACCTATCGCGGATGGCGGCCGCGGCCGCTTCAGCGGAGGTGGCGCTGCGGCCGCACGCGAAGACGCACAAGTGCGTGGAGATCGCCCGACGGCAGCTGATGTACGGCGCGGTAGGGGTGACGGTCGCGACGCTCGCGGAGGCGGAACTGTTCGCGGACGGCGGTTGCCCGAGCGTCTTCATCGCCTACCCGCTCTGGGCGGGGTCAGGAGAGCGCGGCTCGCGGCTCGCCGCGCTGGCCGACCGGATCGACCTGCGGGTCGGCGTGGACAGCGTGGCGGCGGCGGTCCGGCTGGCGGACGCTGTCCCGGGTCTGCGGGTGCTGATCGAGGTCGACTCCGGGCAGCACCGGTCCGGGGTGCTGCCTGAGCAGGTCGCCGCGCTGGCCTCGTCCTGCGTTGAGCTTGGCCTGGAGGCAGTGGGCGCGTTCACGCACCCGGGGCACTCCTACGCCTCGCCGGCTGCCGTGTCCGGCGCCGCCGAGGACGAGCGGACGGCGCTGGCCGCGGCGGGCGATGCCCTGACGGAGTTCACCGACGCAAGGCCCGTGCTCAGCGGAGGCTCCTCCCCCACAGCCGCCGCCGGCCTGGCGGCGCCGCTGACGGAGGTGCGGCCGGGGACGTACGTTTTCGGCGACAGGCAGCAGATGCATCTGTCCGGTCTTAGCCTCGATGAGGTTGCCCTGGTCGTCGCGGCCCGCGTCGTCTCCGCGCCGCGGCCGGGCTCAGTGGTGCTGGACGCCGGCTCGAAGGCGCTGTCCAGCGACCGGCCCGCGTGGCTGACCGGGCACGGGCTGATCATCGAGGCGCCCGGAGCGACGATCGCCATGCTGAGCGAGGAACACGCGGTGGTGACCGGGCTTTCGACTGATCTGCGGGTGGGCAACCTCGTCCGCGTCGTGCCGAACCACGTCTGCACGGTGGTCAACCTGACCAGCGAGCTGCTCGTCGTCGCCGATGGCGTGGTAACCGACCGCTGGCCGGTCCGCGCCCGCCGCTAGTTGCCGTACTGCAAGGTCTCCGGGCGCTCGATCATCAGCCCGTGCGCGGGCTGCTCGGCGACCGGCCGATGCCGCATTCCCTTGGGGACGACGAAGATGTCGCCTTTGCGGAGAACCACAGGGTCGCGGTTCTCTAGCTCAACCCGGAACGATCCGTCCCAGCACAGGAACAGCTCGTCTTCCTCATGCTGGTGCCAGGCGAACTCCCCCTCAAACCGCGCTACGCGCACCACGGTGTCGTTCGCGAAGGCGAGGTCACGCGGTTGCCACGGCCCGGAGAGCTGGGCGATCACGCTGGCGACCGAGACAGGAGCTGCGGGTTCGATGTCCATACCGCCTTCTTTTGTCCGGAACGGAAGGTGGCGTCTCCTCATTCTAAAAGCGGACCGCGCGGAGTAGCTGGTAATCGATGATGCGGCGTCGCCAGAGGAGGTCTACCTGGCGCAGCAGCAACCGGGCGGCCGCCTGGTGGCCGGCGGGCGCCCGGTGGCCGGCGGGCGCGGCGGCGGGGGCCGCGAGGCGGGCCGCGATGAGGCGCAGCGCCGGGGCGATGACACGGCCCCCGCATGAGGTGACTTCTACCTCGGCCAGGCCGGCCGAGCGAGCGGCGGCGACGATCTGGCCAGCGGTCATGGCCATTTCCGGCCGCAGCCCGAATACCCGCAGCTGCGTCAGGCCGACGACCATCTCGGCGGGGGTCGCCGGCCAGCGCTCGACTGAGATATCCGAGATGCTCAGCACGCCGCCCGGGCGAAGGACCCGGTAGCACTCGGCGAAGAAGGCCTCCCGGGAGCGGAAATGGAACGCCGCCTCCACGCTGATGATCCCGTCCACCGTCCCGTCAGCAAACGGCAGCCGCACGGCATCGCCTGCCACGCCGACGGCCGAGGCCTCGCGCAGGCGATCCCGGCCCGCCGCCAGCTGCCATTCGGTGATGTTCACCGCCACCAGCCTGCGGGGACGGACGGTCTGCGCGATCAGCGGCTCGGCGGTGCCGAGTCCGTTCGCCACGTCAAGCACCACACCGCCCGTCGGCAAGGCGGACGCGAGCGTGCCGACCAGGCGGCGGCAGGCGGTCTCGGCCTCATCCTCCGTTCCCGGCCCCTGCCACAATCCTAGGTTCAGCCAGCCTGGCGCCAGCGCCAGGAAGAAGCTCGACCCGATGCTCTCGTATACCCGGGCGGCGGGGTTGACGCCTTGCCGCAGCATGGCGGCGGCGTGCCGCATATGCTCGCGCGTCCACCCCCCGAACCAGGCCGGCTGAACCGGCGGCGCGGTCAGTTATCTAGGCCCTCGGACTCTTCCGCCAGCTCGATCGCCAAGCCGAGCGCTTCGACGATCTTGGTGGCCGCGGCCATCGTCCGCGCGGTGCCCACGATGGGCGCCACCGCGACCAGCACGTCCTGTGCCTGGTCGAGGGTCACGCCCACTTCCGCCGCCGGCCCGAGGTGGGCCAGGTACGACGTGGCCGGGGCATCCACCGCGGCGAGCGCGGCGAGCCGGACGAGAATGAGCGACGCCGGATCGAGTTCGGTGCGCTCCAGTGATACCGCGTTGATGTCAGTGATGACCTGAAGTACTGGGGCATCTCCCTTAGCCATGGCGTGACTCCTGTCTATTGTCTATCCGGCTCTGGTCAGCGACTTCACCTTCATGTGATCGCAGCGCGGCTGGCGGCGCCTCCTCCGGACGGGGTGATCCGGCCCGGGCCTTCGGGCATACTGTGGCGCCACCGAAAGTTTGTGCGATATCTAGCAGACTTTAGGAGGATTTCCCGGGGAGGCTCCGCGCGCCAGCCGAACAACCGGCGCGTCCATAACCGATGCCGCTTAGCCTGAGTTGATCATGGTTTCCTGGGCGCTCTCTAGGACGCGTCCGACTCCACTATAACCGTCTGTGACCGCCGATTGTGCAGCTAGTTCCATGATTTCGAAAGCATTTTTCCTAGTGTAAATTATTCGTCCTATGGCAACGAAATCTCTTCGCGATCACGACCGGCTGCGGCGAAGGCCGTGACCGGGCCCGCGAAATGATCACACTCTGTAGTCGCCAGCCCGTTATGTCTTTAATGTCAGAATTTGCGTAGCGCGGGCTCACCGGCAAGGGGAGCCGGCGACCGACCAGAAACGGGCGCCGCGCCGCCCTCATCCCGGAGCGCGGGTGCCGAGGAAGGTGAGGACGCGCTGGGTCAGAAGCGCGGCGGCGTCCGCGTCGTATGAGGGGAGCGAGCTGTCGGCGAAGTAGTGCTGATCGCCTGGGTAGAGGAACAGCTCGCCGTCCTCGGCCTGCGCGATCAGCTCGCGGGCGGCGTCGATGTCGCCCTCGCCGGCGAAGACCGGGTTGGCGTCCATCCCGTGCACCTGCACTGGCACCCCGGCGGGCCAGGCGGGGCCGAACTCGCGCACCGGGACGCAGGAATAGCACAGCACCGCTCCCCGCGCCCCCGGCCGCGTCTGCGCCAGCCTCTGGGCGGGCAGCACAGGTCGGGCGTGTGCACGGCGTGCCCGGCATTGCGCAGTTCCGCGGCGAAGGCCGTCATGCCCGGGGTCAGGCCCTGCGCATGGTGGAAGATCACCACCTCAGCCATCTGCCCTGTCCTCCTTACGCCGCGAGGCCGCGAGGCCGCGAGGCCGCGAGGATACGTGCTGGGAAGAACCGTACGCTCGGGGCTAGCGCGCGCCGGACGCTGGGGTGAGCAAGAAGACGGGGTGGCGCGGTGCCTCGGCGGCGAACTCGGCGTCGGAACTCGATGGAGTTATGTCGAAGTACGGGCCGACGACAAGCTTGAGCTGGCCCAGGTAGGCGCGCAGAACAGGAACCGCGTCCGCCGCGGAGACCTCCTGGGTCAGGCACTGCTCCACAGAGCCCGCCCGGCGCAGCTCCACCTCACCTGCCGCGCGCACGTTGCGGACCCACGCGACTTCACCGTACGGTGCCACCAGCCAGCGGCGCCCCTGCTGCTCGACAAGGTTAACCGGGATCGTCCGAGGCAGGCCGCTCTTGCGGCCGCGAACCGTCAGCAGGCGCATGCGAGCAGGGGCCAGGCCGAGCCTGATCATCGCCGACGACACGCTGTTGCCGAACCGGGTGAACGCGTTCATTCTGTAGGCCTTGGCCATCGGAGACCTCATCTCGTCACAGGTGCCCTGTCTCACTGAACGGCTCTCGCTAACTGTATAGCATGCAATTAGCATGCTAACTAATTTCATGGAAAGGCCAGATGGCCATGTCAGCGAACTCGGAAGCGCGCACTGCCTGGGTTGCCGACAGCGTGGGCCCGCACCTGCGCATCGCGGCCAAGTCGGCGCGCATGCTGCTGGAGCGCCACCTCATTCAGGCCGGGGCGTCGTTCGGCACCTGGACGGTGCTGGCCATGCTCGACGGTGCCGGCCCCATGGTCCAGCGGGCGCTAGCCGCCGCACTCGGCATCGAGGGGCCCACACTGACCCGGCACCTGGACAGGCTGGAAGAACTCGGCCTGATACGCCGCAACCGCGCCGGCACGGACCGCCGCTACGCGCTAGTCGAACTCACCCCAGCGGGCCAGACGCTGTGCTACGAACTTGACGCGATCGCACGAGCGGCCAACGAACAGTTGCTCAGCGGCTTCTCGGCCGATGAGACCGCGCAACTGAAAAGCATGCTCCAGCGGCTGACCCGGAACGCCAGCAAGGAGTTATCTCCAGGCCAGACGCGGCGATTACGCCTCGGAGGCGGCGTGCGGGGCCTTGCGGCGCGACCGTAGCCCAGCCTGCAGGCCCAGGTAGGCGGCAATGACGATCGCGAGGTAGCCGATGTAGACCAGGAGCTGGAGCGGGGTCGGCGCGTCGCTGTAGCCGAAGAAGGTGTGCAGCACGTCACCCAGGGCGCTTTCCTCCGACAAGAGCCGTCCCGTGTGCCACATGGGCAGGTCAAGGAGCGGCAGCCAGCCGAGCTGCTGCAGGTTCTCGACCGCGTTGGCCAGCAGGCCGGCCGCGAAGACCATCAGCAGGACACCGATGACGGTGAAGAACTTGCCCAGGTTGAGCTTGTGGCCCAGCCGGTAGATGACGAACGCGATCGTCAGCGCGCCGGCGAGGCCGATCGCCGCGCCTGTGACGGCGCCGGCCGGCGACGTCGAGAAGAGGATCGCCAGGGTGAAGACCACGGTCTCCAGCCCCTCACGGCCGACCGCCTGGAAGGCCAGCAGGGCGAGGCCCCACCTGGCCTTGCCATCCATCGCCGCGTCAGCCCGTTCCCGCAGCTCCTTGGATATCGACCGGGCGTGGTTGCGCATCCAGAACGTCATATAGGTCAGCACAGCCGCCGCGAGCAGGTACGTCCCCGTCTCGAAGATCGTCTGGCCGCGAGTCCCGTCATAGGACCGGACGGTCGTGTAGATGACAACACCAGCCGTCGTGGCCAGCAGGAGCGCGGCCCCCACACCGAGGAACACGTCGCGGAAGTACTCGCGCCGTCCAAGACGGTTGAGGTAGGCGAGCAGGATCGCGACGATCATGCTCGCCTCGACGCCCTCACGCAAGAAGATCACGAGCGTCGCGAGCACGTAGCCTCCAGTGGCCTGGTCGTTGGATCCTTGGTCGCCAGCACTGGGGGCGACTCGCTTTAGGTTAGGCAAACCTAATATACCGTCGGGGGTACTCGGCTAGCCAGGGTGACCCACGTCACGGCGGGGAAGCTCTTAGTCATGGCTGATACCGAGACCAACCCAGAGGACGAGTACGCCGACGACGAGTACGCGGATCACGACGCCGAGGATCGCGAGCAGCCCGGTGTGCCCTTGTCGATTCCCCTCGACGAGCCGGAGGCGGACGTGCTCGAACAGCGCCAGGAAGTCCCGTTGTACGAAGACGAGGACGAACCGCGGTGGGAAGAGACG
Organism: uncultured Actinomycetota bacterium; assembly: GCA_963771985.1. Classification (GTDB taxonomy): domain Bacteria; phylum Actinomycetota; class Actinomycetes; order Streptosporangiales; family Streptosporangiaceae; genus Trebonia. Next base: position 494,610 of record CAVYVO010000004.1, read on the forward strand.
GAGGAAGAACCAGACGACGACGCGGACTAGACCGCGCAGCCGCACCCGGGATAACGGAAAGCGCGCGATCCCGGCGACCTGATCCTCCAGCGGCTTAGCCGCCGCGAGCCGGTTGTCGACGACGACGTGCGGCGCGGCAGGCAGCTCATCGAGCCGCATCCGCGCGGTGAACGCATCGAAATCCGCGAGCTTGGCCGTGTCCCGCGCGGACGCCCGGGAGATAAGCCGCTGGCGCAGCGTGGCCGGGTCCGAGCGGACCCAGACAAGGCGCACTGTCCCGCCGCCGAGCTCCGCGACCCACGACTCCCAGCGGCCGGCATCGTGGATCTGTCCGGTAAAGGGCCCCGACAGCATGACCGGGCAGCCGTGCGAGCGGATCTCGCGCGCGGTGGCTGTCATCCCCGCGTACTCGTGTACCTTGACATGCTCGTCGTACCACAGCCCCTCGCGCTCACCGGGTGGACGGCCGGCCGCCGCGAGCGTCGCCGCCACGAACGACCCGTACATGGTGTCCTTGTCCAGCAGCGCCGGCGCCGGGGTGAGCGACGCGAGCAGCAGTCGCGCCACCGTCGTCTTGCCTGTACCGGGCGGCCCGGCCACCACCCACGCGGTCGCGACATCCACGACCATACGTTAGCCCGCTCGGCTACCAGGGCACACGGCCGTACGGGCCGCCCCGAGCGGGGCAGCCCGTACGCGAGCCGGTCAGTGCGAACGAACTCAGAACTTCCCGTCCTCGATGTCGGCCACGGTCACCCGGGAGACCTGGTAGGTGACCACGGACGACGGCGGCTGTCCCGGGACGCCCGACACGGAGCTGACCGGGATCCCGGTGCTGGCGTTGATCGTCAGCACTTGGTCGCCGCCGGTGCCCCCGAACAGCGCGTTGCTCGCCGTCAGCATCAGCGTGGCCTGTCCGTCGGTCGTCGAATTCCTGACGGTGACCTCGGGCACCGTCGACAGGAGACGGAGCACGCCGATCCGGATCTGCGGGTTGCCGCCCCCCATGGTCAGGGCGTCCATGCAGTTGTTCCAGATGTAGTTGTCATAGTCTTCCTGCAGGGCCTTGCCCGTGTCCGGCTTCGGGTTCGCGGGAACCTTGAAGCCCCGGGCCTTCAGCGCGGCATTCACCGTGTGCAGGTGCTTTTCCAGCGCCTTCTTCTGTGCGGGGGTGTCACCTAGCCCGAAGGGGTTGGGGCTGGCGTTGATCATCTTTACCCGGGCGGTGGCGAGATCCCCGTTCACGGCGTACAGCCCCGCCGCGACCTCACGGCCGTCCACGCCGTTGGCGAGGTTTTCGTGGTCCGCGATCGCCTGCGGGAGACCGCTCTCGGTCATGGCCCAGTAGTAGTCGCCGCTGTCGGTGTACAGGTTGTACCCGATGTTGTCCGGCGGACCGCTGCCGTTGGTCTGGGCGGTGATCACCAGCGACGCGTCGCCGGGCAGTGGGCTGTCGCTGGCCTTGGCCTTGATGACGTTCACATCCGCCATGAGCTGTGAGTTCACCACGGGCGACGGCGAGGGGGACCCAGCCGTCGGCTTCGCTTTGGCGGACTCCCGCGCCGATGCCGTCCCGGAACCGGCCTGCGGCCGGCCTGAGTTCGCCGCCTGCTGAGGCGTCGACGTGGCGACCAGCGCTACCGCCACCGCCGCCGCGGCGGCCGCGCCGATCCCGAGGCCGGCGCCGGCCCGCCCGCGGGTGAGCAGAGTCCGCCGCCGACGGCGAGCCCTGGCCGGAGCGGGCCCAGGCACCTGAACTGGCTCAGGCTCCACCAGTCCGGAGGACGCCATCGCCGCTCGCAGCACCGCCCTCGCCTCCTCGAACGCCTCGGGCCGCAGCGGCTCTGTGTCCTTCATCCGGCCGACTAGCTCCATCTCATCCATGATCACTTGGTCTCCTTCACGGCGCTGAGGTCGTCAATAGCGCGGCTATCCCCGGCGCGTTCCGCAGCGCGAGCCGGGCTTGATGCAACAGGCGGCGAGCCGTTCCCGGCGGCATCCCGAGGACCCGCGCCGCGTCGGCGACGGTCAGGTCTTCCCACGCGACCAGGGTCAAGACCTCCCGCTCTTCGGGCCGGAGGCGAGCCAGGGCCGCCCGCAGCACCGTCTGGGTGTCCACGCGCCCGTCCACCGCCGGCCAGGGGTCCCACCCGGCCGCCAGGCCCGTCACGTCCGGTACCAGGTCCTCGGCTGGCCGGGACCGCCAGTAGCGCCGCAGCCTGTTCAGCGCCACCCCGAACAGCCATGGCCGAGCCTCGGCGAACGAACGGTCATACGTTCCCCGGGACTCCAACGCCGCGACCCACACGTCGCCCAGCAGGTCCTCGGCCGCTTCCCGGCCCGCCCGCCGCGCGAGGTATGCCCCGACCGCGGCTTCATGGCGGAAGATCACCTCCGTAAACGCTTCCCCGTCGCCGGCCAGTGACCGGCTGATCAACTCCGCGTCTGACTCCATGGCCCTCCTCGCCTGTACATCGCCCTCCACCCTGGAATTGCCAAATCACCGTCGAAAGCGTTCAGGGCCGGAAGAAGCCCAGGGTCCTTGGTCCCTACCGCGTAAGACGAGCCGACGATGCGATAGGTGCGCAGGTGGGGAGAGTTCGTCGTGATTCATAACGTGGAGGCCGGCCCGGAGAAGCTGGCAGCGGCCGCCCGGACCGCCGGGGTAGCCGATCCGCTCGTGCTCGACGCTATGCGGCACACGCCGCGGGCGGCGTTCGTGCCCATCGCCTGCGTCGGCCAGGCCTACGATGACGCGCCCGTGCCGTTGCCCCGCCATCAGGTGACCTCCCAGCCGTCGTTGTCGGCGGCCATGATCGAGGCGCTGTGCCTGGATGGCAGGCAGAACGTGCTCGAGGTCGGCACCGGCTACGGCTACCAGACCGCGCTGCTCGCCCGGCTCGCCGCCCGCGTGATCAGCATTGAGATCTGGCCCGACCTGGCCGAACAAGCACGGCGCAACCTCGCCGCGCAGGGCATCCGCAACGTCACCGTCCTGACCGGGGACGGAACCGAAGGAGCGCCCGACTACGCCCCGTTCGACGCGATCGTGGTCTGCGCCGCGTTCACCGGCGTGCCACTGCCGCTGGCCGTACAGCTGCGGACCGGCGGACGCCTGGTCCAGCCGCTCGGCCCCGGTGGCGCGGAAGAAGTCGTGCTGCATGAGAAGGGCAAGGACATCCTGCGCCAGGTGCGGGTCCTGACGGCCGCGAGGTTCGTCCGGCTCTATGGCAGGCACGGCTTCCCCGTCGGCAGCGGCACGGGTTGAGAAGTAGCCACGCCAAGAGCCACGGCTCGCCAAGATAGGCAGGGTGACTTCCGACCCAGCCACCCGGAACACAGCCAGCGCCGCGGACGGCGCCTCCTCATGGGTAGAGTCCACCCGCGCTATCCGCTGGTCGCTCGCGCTCGCCCTGGTCCTGGGCGCCCTAGCCGTCTTCTCTTACTGGCTGTTCGGAAACCAGCACGCCGCCTGCCAGGTCGTCACCGTCACCAACGGCTCGGCGTCGACGACGACCACCCAGACGTGCGGCCTGCCCGACGTCACCAACTTCGTCTACGTGCTCGCCGCGGTCGCGATCCTGCTGATCCCCGACGCCCAGCGGCTGCGGGTCGGTGGCTTCGAGTTCGAGCGCCTGTCCAGCAAGATCGAGGAGCAGACGCACGAGATCAGCCAGCTCCGCCAGACGGTCAGCACGACGATCAACATCGGCTCTGACCTGATCAACCAGGCGCGCAACGGCTTCCGCGAGACCAAGGACATCCTGGACCGGGTCCGCGGTTTCCTCCCCCGCACCCCTGAGATCCATGAGCAGCTCGCCGCCATCGACCAGCTCGCGGATCGGATCGACGGCGAGTCTTGGCCGGACCTGTTCGCGGGCATCATGACGATGCACACCCTGATAGAAGCCGCCGCCAAGGCGTCCGCGGACGCGCTGCTGCGAAGCAGCGAGGCCGCCGACACCCCCGAAGAGGAAGAGAACGCGGAAGAGGCCGGAACGGTCATCTCGGACTACCTTGGCGAGGATGGGAGTTACTGAGAATGCCCCCCATGACTTATCAGGGCACCCGGACATACGCTGGAGGGGTGACCGCGACATTGCCTACCGAGCACGGGCAGGCGAGCGTACGCATGACGCCGGCCGCGATCAACGCCCTGCGCGAACTGGCGCGCCCGCAGGCCGAGTCGGTCGCGCGCGCCATCGCGGCGATCGGCCAGATCCCGGGCAAGCCGGTCGACGCCCCCCAGGAAAACGGCAGGCAGTACTACGCCATGGTCCCCGACGACGACAAGGCCCCCGTCCCCATGTACCGCGACGCCGACGACGGCGGCTACCTGGTCACCGCCCTCGTTGACCGCGAGACGTACAAGACCTACGAAATCGCCGAACAGCCGGGCTTCCTCCAGTCCACCACCTTCAAAGCCGCCGTCGGCGCCGTAGCCGCCGCCGCGCTCGGCATCATCCTCGGCTCCCGCGCCGCCAGCAAGCCGTCCTAAGCCAGCGTCCGCCTCGGGCTAAGGTCCCCGCCCAGCCGCGGGTAGCACCCGGGTCACTCACCCCCATTCGCCCGAACGTACCGTGGCGCCTCCCCCGCACACATAACGCCTCACCAGCCACAGCCCCCCCCCGCCCCAGGGTCCACCCGCCGACCAGCGGGCCACCCCGGCCCACCCGCTGGCCCACGGGGTCGATTGCGCAATCGACCTGCTCTAATGTGGTCGATTGCGCAATCGACCTGCTCGAAGGGCTTGTCGGTTAGGTAGCTGGCCGTCCCGGGCGTGCCGCCAGGCGCGCGCGGTCCCGTGGCTGCGCACGGTGGTGCACGAGTTGCCCATGGGAACTGCCCCCGCGGCCCGTTCCATGATCAAGAAGCTTTTTCGTACGTATAGGATGAATTACTTACGTCGTAAAAAATGTTTTCGCGATCATGCGGGCTGACAGGCTGTCGCTGGGCCCGGGAAGGCTGACCGCTGTGACTTATGCGGCCGGACGGGCCGCAGGGGCCCGTGATCACCACCGGATGCCGACACTGGACCGCTCGCACGATCCCGCCCGCTCCGCTCGGCATCGTCAGGCAAATAGCCGACGCGTCCCTATTGGGGTCGATTGCGCAATCGACATACGCTATTAGGTCGCGACGGCCGTTTCTGGAATGTGTCGCCGACGGGGAGGCCGGCCGTAAAATCATTCGCGCCGCGGGCCGCCGAGGTACCACAATGCGTGGGTAGCCGGCTGGCGTGCGCCAGCCGGTCCCTGGATCCGAAGGAGTTAGTGATGCGAGGAGCGTCCGTGTCCATCGAAAAGCGTCTGTGGGCCTATTCGGAGGATGTGGCGCGTGCTTCGCGGAATACTGAACTTGGGGATCCTCGCGCATGTTGACGCCGGCAAGACGACCCTGACGGAGCGACTGCTCTACTGCGCTGGCGTCATCGACGAGCCCGGCAGCGTCGACGAGGGCACGACGCGGACGGATTCGCTCGCGCTGGAGCGCCAGCGCGGAATCACGATCAAGTCCGCGGTCGTCTCCTTCACGGTCGACGGCACGACCGTCAACTTGATCGACACGCCCGGCCACCCGGATTTCGTCGCCGAGGTCGAGCGCGCGCTGAGCGTGCTGGACGGCGTCGTCCTGGTGGTCTCGGCGGTCGAGGGCGTCCAGCCGCAGACGCGCATCCTGTGGCGTGCCCTGCAGCGGCTGCGTATCCCCACGCTGTTTTTCGTCAACAAGATCGACCGGCGGGGTGCCAGTTACGAGCGCGTGCTGAACGATATCGCCGAACGGCTGACACAAGCGGTCGTCCCGATGGGCTCGGTGCGCGGCCTGGGCACGCGCGGGGCCGCCATCATCCCGCCGGACGAGGCTGACATGGATTCGCGGTCGCGGCTGGCGGAAATGCTGGCCGACCATGACGACGCGGTCCTCACCGCCTACCTCGACGATAAGGCGGCGATACCGGACGGCTGGCTGCACGAGAAGCTGGCCGGGCAAGTGAAGGACACGCTGGCGCACCCGGTGTACTTCGGCTCCGCCATCACCGGGGCTGGGGTCGACGCGCTGCTGCGCGGAGTCGCCGGCTTGCTGCCCGCGGCGGGCGGCGACGCCAGCGGACCGGTCTCCGGTCGTGTTTTCAAGATCGAACGCGGGGCTGCCGGGGAGAAGGTCGCTTACGCCCGCATGTTCTCCGGCACCGTCGCCATCAGGGACCGCGTGCGGATCGGCCGCGGCCGCGAGGGCAAGATAACCGCGATCAGCGTCTTCGCCGACGGCGCCGCGGAACGGCGCGACCGCGTGACCGCCGGCCAGATAGCCAGGCTGTCAGGTCTGGCGGAGATCCAGATCGGCGACGTGATCGGGACAGCGCCAGGCAGCGCGGACCAGTATTACTTCGCGCCGCCGACGCTCGAGACAGCCATCGTGCCCCGCGACCCGCGCGGCAAGGCGCGGCTGCACGCAGCCATAACCCAGCTCGCCGAGCAGGATCCCCTGATCAATGTCCGCCAGGATGACATCCGCCAGGAAATCTATGTCTCCCTGTACGGCGAAGTGCAGAAACAGGTGATCGAAGCCACCCTGGCAACCGAATACGGCGTGCAGATCGGTTTCCGGGAAACGACGCCGATCTGCGTCGAACGGCCCGTCCGCACCGGCACGGCGGAGGAGATCCTGCACGCGCCGGAGAACCCGTTTCTCGCCACGCTGGGCATCCGCATCGACCCCGCCCCGGCGGGCTCGGGCACCGGGTTCCGACTTGAGGTCGGCCATCAGGCCGTGCCGATGTACATCTACAAGAACATGGAAAGCTTCGCCGCCGCGATGGAGCAGTACGTCGCCGAGACGCTGCGGCAGGGCCTTCACGGCTGGCAGGTCACCGACTGCACGGTGTCGCTGATCCGGTCCCAGTACAGCGTTCCCGACGGACCTCCGACGACCCGCGGGCCGCTCAGCAGCCCGCAGGACTTCCGCAAGCTCACCCCGCTGGTGGTGATGGCGGCGCTGCAACGGGCCGGCACGGTGGTCTGCGAGCCCGTCCACCGGTTCCGCCTGGACACGCCGGCCGACACGCTCAACGTCCTGCTGCCGGTGCTGGCGAAGCTGCACGCCATTCCCGAGGTATCGGCGACGAACAACTTCTGGTGCACCCTGGAAGGAGACATCCCGGTGACCAGAGTGCACGAGCTGCGGCAGCAGATCCCGCCGCTCACCCGCGGCGAAGGCGTCATGGAATCGTCCTTCGATCGCTACGAGCCAGTCCGCGGCCCGGCCCCGACCCGCCCGCGCACCGACGACAACCCCCTGAACCGCGAGGAATACCTGCGCCGTGTCACCCGATAGCCGTTACGCCTCGCACGCGGAGTTCGCTAGCTCGCATTAATAATCTTCAATCCGGCGGCATACTGGAAATTCATATGGGTGCGGCTCTTCTGGGGTGATGCAGTGTGGAGCGTTTTAGTGCGCTAGGTGCGGCTGTGTCCGGTTTGGTCGTGTCGGTGCGTGCGTAAAGGGCTCCTTCCCGTTACGTTCCTGGTTGTCTCAAGACCAGAACGGAAAAGAAGGAGCCCGATGCAAGGGTATGCGCCCGGGCCGGACGGGGCGTTCGCGGAATCGGGGAAGTGCTTCCGCGAGCTTGAGGACTGGCTGGCTTCGGAGGACGCGGCGGGGCTGCAGCACGGTGAGCTGGAAGAACAGCTGGACGCGCGGGGCCGGGAGCTGCTGCGGCAGCTGTTCCAGGACCGGCTGGACCTGACGGCCGCCCGCGAGGAGCGGCGGCATGACGTGACCGGGGAAGACGGGGTTCCGCGCCCGCGCGGCGAGAAAGGCCGCGCCCGGCCGCTGATGACAAGGTTCGGGCAGGTCACGGTGTCACGGATCGCGTACCGGGCGCCGGGCCGGCCGAACGTGCACCTGCTGGACCGGGAACTGAACCTGCCGGAGGAGAAGCACTCCCACGGGCTGCGCAAGACGGCGGCGATCGAGGCGGCGCGCGGCTCGCACCAGGCAGCGGGCGATGCCATCGCCCGCGCGACCGGGGTCCGGATCGGGAAACGGCAGGTTGAGGAGCTGGCCCGCCGCGCTGCCGCGCACGTGGAGGCGTTTTACCTGTCCCGGGTGATCAGCCCGGCGCCGGATGGCTGGCCGCTGGTGCTGACCTTCGACGGGAAGGGCATCGTGATGCTGCCGGACGCGCTGCGCCCGGCCACCGCGAAGGCCGCCGCCGCGGCGGAGGGCAAGCTGGCGACCCGGCTGTCGCCCGGGGAGAAGAACGGCCGCAAGCGGATGGCCGAGCTGGCCTGCGTCTACGACGCCGCCCCGGTCCCGCGCACCCCGGAAGACATCATCAGCACCCCCGCGCAGAAGAGAAGGAAGAAGAAGACGCAGGCCAGGAAGCCGAAAGGGAAGGGGAAGCCGCGCGAGCCGCAGGCCAGGGGCAAATGGCTGACCGCCTCGGTGACCGATGACATCCCCGCCGTCATCGCCGCCGCCTTCGACGAGGCCGAGCGCCGCGACCCGCAGCACAAGCGGGAATGGGCGGTCCTGATCGACGGGAACAACACGCAGATCGAGGCCGTCACCGCGGAGGCCGCCCGCCGCGGCGTCACGGTCACGATCGTCATCGACTTCGTCCATGTCCTCGAGTACCTGTGGAAGGCTGCCTGGTCCTTCTTCGATAAAGGCGAGCCGGCATCCGAGGAATGGGTCGCTGGCCAGGCACGCAAGATCCTGCACGGGAAAGCGGCCCAGGTCGCGGCGGGGATCCGGCGCCGCGCCACCACCTACGGCTACTCCGCGGCCGAGCGCGCAGGCGCCGACGAGTGCGCCCGCTACCTGGACAACAAGAAGGACTACCTCGGCTACGCCGCCGCGCTGCAGAAAGGCTGGCCCGTCGCCACCGGGATCATCGAGGGCGCGGCACGCTGGCTCGTAAAGGACAGAATGGACATAACGGGCGCGAGATGGGGCCTGGAAGGCGCCGAGGCCATCCTGAAACTCCGCGCCCTGATCGCCAGCGGCGACTTCGAGGACTACTGGCGCTTCCACCTCCGCCGCGAGCACGAACGCATCCACCACGCGAAATACCGCGAGAGCCATGTCCTCGCAGCATAACCAACTCACCTCAAAAGAGCCGCACCCAATTCATATCGCCTCCGATGGTGTGCGATACCGGCACCCTGGGCATATCGCCGTTAACGGCAGGAGGGGACGGTGGTGCCGTGAAATCCTGGTCGAAAGCGGCGGCCTTCACCGGAACGGCCATAGCAGTTGCGATAGTAACCGTGTCTATATGGACAAGGCCCTAATAAGGCGAACGCATGGGAATTCTTCGTTCTGCCCCCGGATCCAGGGCGCGCACCTCGTCCCGCGTCCTGCTGGCCCTGCTGGCCCTGCTGCTATCCGTTGTCGCATGCACTCAGCTCGCACAATTCGTCCTGTTCACGAACATGGCCCCGGCAGCGGCTTACGACTCCGAGGCCGGCGCCCTGGTCATCACCGGCCTGGCGGCCGCCTGGTACGCAACCAGCCTGCGAGCCCGCGTCCCCTGTGGAGCACTGCTCATGGGCTGGGCGGCGCACAAAGTCCTGACGCTGACCGTAGACCTGATCACGGGGCTGCCCCGCGCTGGCCTGCCCAACCACGCGGGCGTTGTCGCCTGCGCCGCGGCCGGCGCAGCGATCCTCATCGCCATCATCTACATGCGTGCCTTCCCGGATCCCGGGCCACGTGATGAGTCTGACCGGAACACGCCGCGTATCCCCTGGTCTGACGCCACACCCCAGCCGCTTGGCAGCACCCGGTAGCACAGACGCCAGCCGACGGTGCAGGGCTAGGGTGGTGGCCACCATGAGCGAGTCACCGGCCTGGCGCGGCCGTTTCCTGTCCGGCACGCGGAGCAAGCGCGTCGCGCGGCGGGTGCTGCTGGCGGGGGCGGCGGTCGTGGCCGCGGTCACCGCCGCGAGCTTCGGCTACAACCTGGCGACGGACGGTCCGGCGCCGCGCCCGTCCGGCCTGCTCATGGTCCGCGGCGGCGGCTTCGATACCCGGTACCGCGCGTGGGGAACATCGGGGATGCCCATCGTCCTGGTGCCGGGCGCATTCGAAACCGCCGACACGTTCGCGGCGCTCGGCGCGACGCTGGGCACCGGCCACCGGGTGTTCGCGATCGACCTGACGGGCACCGGCTACAGCACGCCGAGCCCGCCGTTCAGCGCCGAGCACCTGGCCGCGCAACTGCTGGCGTTCCTGTCGGCGAAAGGCCTGACCGGTGCCGACGCCCCCATTCTGGTCGGGCACTCCAGCGGCGCGGCGGTCGTCGGCCTGGCCGCGCTGCGCGGCGGTGCGCGCTACGCGCGCGGCGTGGTTTTCCTTGACGGCGACGCGACCCCGCTGCCCGGGCCCGCGTTCCTGGGCTGGCTGCTGATCAACCCGTACCGGACCACGCTGCTGCGGCTCGCGCTCAGCCAGGACTGGCTGATCAGGCGGCTCTATAACGCACAGTGCGGGCCGGCCTGCCCGCCGCTCGGCCCGGCGGGCGTGGCGACGTGGCGACTTCCGCTGCAGCAGCCCGGGTTCGGATCCGAGGTCGCGTACTCGCTGCGGTACGGGATCCCTAGCATGACCGACACCGAGTTCCGCCAGTTCCGAGCCGTCGCGGTGCCCAAGCGGGTGATCGTCGGCGTGGACGATCCGCAGATGCCCGCGTCGGACGCGGTCGCGACCGCGCGTCGCATCGGCGCGCCGCCGCCGACGTTCATCCCCGGCCGGCATCTGACGATGATCTCCTCGCCGCGGCAGGTGGCCGACGCCATCCACGCGTTCCTCGCGGCGCTGCCCGCGGTTGGATGAGCAAATTCTTGCAGTAATTTTGCAAGAAGATTGCTGCAGCTTACGCCTCAGGAAGAGATAACTCTCGGCAAGAATTTTCAAGCGACCGGGAGGGGCCCCGCCCTAGCCCATGCGATCGGCAACACCTTGCCTGACGGGAGAGTTGGTCGTTCCGCCGGTTGGTCTAGCGCGGCGGCTCCGGGGCGCACGCCGACCAGCACGGCAGCATCCTGCCTGCTTACAGTGCCTACATGATCGGTAAATTTCGTTTTTGCGTTGTGTTATTGCGTTACGTTGAGGTGAATGTTATGGTCCGCTTGACGTTAGGTCAGCGCTGACCCACCCCTCATCACAGATCCGCCCGTCGTCGTCGAAAGGCGTCGGCCAGACGCTGGCGACGGGCAGCACGGTGAAGCTGCAGGTCGACTCGGGCGACACCGCCGTCCCGTACACGATCGACGTCGCGGACTTCTACAACGTGCCGGCCGCCGCCGCCCAGCCGGCCAACTCGGTCTCGGTGACGAGCTACGGCGCGGACCCCACCGGCGTGAGCGACTCGACCGCCGCGTTCAACAGCGCGATCGCCGCGGCCAACGCGGCCGGGGAGTCGGTGTGGATCCCGCAGGGGACCTACCTCGTGAGCTCCCCGCTGCAGGTGAGCAAGGCGACCATCGTGGGCGCCGGTGACTGGTACTCGCAGATCAAGACCAACGAGTTCATCGACAACACTTCGGCGGTCTCCGGTCCGGTCAACCTCAGCGGCTTCGCGATCCTCGGCTCCACCGTCGGCCGGCACGACGACAGCACCGCGAACGCGATCGACGGGTCGCTGGGCAGCGGGTGGACGGTCAACGGCCTGTGGATCCAGGACACGAACGTCGGTTTCTGGCTCCAGTACGGCAACAGCAACTGCACGGTGGAGAACAGCGTGATCGAGTCCACCGACGCCGACGGGCTGAACTTCAACGGCAACGCCAGCAATTGCACGGTACGCAGCAACTTCATCCGGAACACCGGCGACGACGGCCTGGCGATCTGGTCCTACCCCGCCGCGGACTCCAACATCACGTTCGCCAACAACACGATCGTGCAACCCACACTGGCCAACGGCATCGCCGACTACGGCGGGTCCGACAACACCATCTCCAACAACGTGATCGCCGACACCAACGCCCTCGGCAGCGGCATAGCGATCTCCAACGAGCAGTTCCTCGCGCCGTTCACGCCGCTGTCCGGCACGATCACGGTCTCTGGCAACTACCTGATCCGCACCGGCGCCCTCAACCCGAACTGGGGCCACCCGATGGGCGCCGTCCGATGGGCGCCGTCCGATGGGCGCCGTCCGGTTCGACGCCTACGACTCCGCGTTCAGCAACGTCACCGTGGACTACAGCGGCGGCGCGATCCTGGACAGCCCCTACAGCGCGTTCGAGTTCGTCAGCGGCAGCGGAAACGGCAACGCGGTCACCGGGGTGAACATCTCGAACGTGCAGGTCCAGAACCTCGGCACGGTCGTCATGCAGGCCGAGACCCCCGGCTCGGCCAGCGTGAGCGGGCTGACCGCCAGCGGGGTCGGCGTGGCGGGCGCCTACAACTACACCTACCCGCAGGACGTCGCGGGCGGCTACACCTTCAACCTCGGCAGCGGCAACTCCGGCTGGAGCACCACACCGGTGCTCTCGGCGTTCCCCCAGCCCGTGCAGCCAGGCGGGCTGACGGTGTCGCCGGCGAGCCTGTCGTTCGGCGATGTGGCGGCGGGGTCGACCAGCGCGGCGCAGAACGTCACGGTGTCTAACCCCGGCAGCACAGCAGCGTCGGTCTCCTCGGTCAGTACCACCGGCCCGTTCGGCGAAACTAATACCTGCGGCACCACGATCCCAGCCGGCGGCTCGTGCACCATCAGCACCACCTTCGCTCCCACCGGCGGCGGCGCGGCCAGCGGCACGCTGTCGGTGGCCAGCAGCGCACCGGGCAGCCCGGTAACGGCCGCGCTGTCGGGGACGGGCGTCACCCCGACGACGAACCTGGCCGCCGGCCAGCCGGTCACGGCGAGCAGCTACTACGAGACCTATGTCCCGGCCAACGTCGTCGACGGCAACACCAGCACCTACTGGGAAAGCACCGACAACGACTTCCCGCAGTGGTTCCAGGTGGACCTTGGCTCGGCGGTGAGCATCAGCAGGATCGTGATGGACCTGCCGCCGTCCAGCGCGTGGGGCACCCGTACCCAGACGATCACCGTCCAGGGCAGCACCGACGGCACCAACTACACCACGCTGGTGCCGTCCCAGGGCTACACCTTCAATCCGGCCACCGGCAACACCGCCACCGTCACCGTCAGCGCCGCCACGGTGCGGTACGTGAAGCTGACCTTCACCGCCAACACGGGCTGGCCGGCCGGCCAGCTTTCGGAACTGCAGGTCTACAGCAGCTGACGCCGCAGTGACGGGGAGGGGGGCACCCGCTCCCTCCCCGTCACCTGGTCGCGGCGGGTTTCCGCGTGCCCGATCCTTATTCGGTGGCGGCCTTGCCCGGCCCGCTGGGCATCAGCGGGGACACCGCCGTGATCACCTCGTCAGCGAACTGCCGCTGGTTGGCGAGCAGGTGCTCGGCGAAGTCGTTACCGGCGGCCACGACTTCGTGCGCCGTCGGCAGCCGGTCAGCCAGCGGCACGCGGACGGCTGGCATCGCGGGGGTGACGAACTGAATGGTCTCGACCAGGGTCTTGAGCGCGTCAAGCGCGATGCCCTGGCCCTTGCTGAGGGTGGACAGGAACTCGTCCTGCAGTTCCTCCGGAACGATGGTACCCATGACATTACCTCCTTATCCGCTCCTGTTGCTAACTATAGCAAGCATTGCTTGATATGCCAAGCGATCGCGCCGGGGCAGGTCGCGCTGGCCCGCCGTGCGTGCCGGTGCGTGCCGCCCTGGATGGCGGGAATGACGTCGGTATGGTCGTTGCCGAGATTCCCGCGGTACCGGTGTCCGCCGGGGCGCTGATCTTCGACCGGGCGGGACGGTTGCTGGTCCTCAAGCCGACGTACAAGTCGGGCTGGACGATACCCGGCGGGGTCATGGAGGCCGACGGGGAGACGCCGTGGGATGCGTGCCGCCGGGAGGTACGCGAGGAGTGCGGCATCGAGGTACGCAGCGGCCGGCTGGCCTGCACCGACTTTCGCCCCAGCCGCCCGGGCCACCCCGGCGGAATCCGGTTCCTGTTCGACTGCGGGGTGGCCGACGAGGCGGCCCTGGCCGCGATCACGCTTCAGCCGGAGGAGATCGCCGAGTACCGGCTCGTCCCGCTGGACACCGCGTTCGCCCTGCTCAGACCCCCGGTCCGGCGCCGTGTCCGCGCCGTGTCACGGCACCGCGGATTCATCTACCTGGAAAACGGCCGCCCGGTCTCCGAAATCGGCTGAACCCGGCGACCACATCATCGACCGGGCGGCGCCGCGCCGTGGACCAGCTCCCCTAGGGCTTGCCCTAGGGGAGCTGACCGGGCCGTGTCAGGGGCTCGTGATCTTCTGCTTCGGGGTCACCGCGTAGCTCGCGATGATCGCGACCGAGTCGCCGTTGTTGACCACCCCATCGCAGCTCTTGACGCTGAACAGGTGCAGGTTGCCGCCGGTCTTCAGGATGGCCAGCTGGCCGGTCTTGTTGGTGTAGGTCACCTGGACCATACCGTTGTTGGCCGGCTTCTTCCCGGTACCGTCCACGATGGCCGAACAGCCGATGGCGGGCACCGCGAAGGTGATGTGGATCCCGGTCAGGGTGCCGGTGCTCACGCCCTTGGCGGCGTTGTAGGACACCAGGTTCAGGTGCCATGGCAGGTGGCCCGACGTGATCGTGATCGCGAAGCCGGCGACGGCGCAGCCGCTGGCGCTGGCCGCGGTCACCATGCCGATACCCGTACCGGACAGGCGCTTGCCCGACTTGAGCTTCGCCTTCGCGGTCGATGACTTGCAGGGCAGGCTGGCCTTGGCGGTGACGTCTTCAATCGTGAAGCTCTTCGTGGCGGCGGTGACCGCGCCGCCCTTGGTGATGGTCCAAGTCTTGGGCTTAGTCGCGGCCGAGGCCGACGGCGCGGCCAGACCCGCGGCCGCGGCGATCGCCGCGATGGTGAGCACGATACTAGCGGGACGTCTGAGAACGGACATTAGTCGAATCCTCCTTGATCCTGGGCTTCCTAGCCTGCCATTCCGGCTCTTGTCGCGTCGAGCAGATTATCCCAAGCAAGCGCTAGCTTCGGCTATGCCCAGGTAAAAGCGTCACAAAACAAATCCGTGCCAACCAGAGCGCCACCGGCGTCGTCGTAGCGGGTGCATCACCGCGACTGGCGCGGACGGAGCGGGGAACTCCGGACATGCACAGAGAGGACACAACCGACATGACACTGACTGCACGTTCCCGCCGAGCGTCCCTGACGGGGGCGACGCTCGCCGTGGCCGCGGTTCTCGCCGCGGGGTGCAGCTCATCGAGCTCCGGTTCATCGAGTTCCGGTTCATCGGCGACCGCGGGAGCTTCGGCGACGGCGTCCGCGTCCGGCACCGCGGCCGCGGCGGCGGGCGCCACCCCCTCGCCCTCGGGGTCCGCGGGCGCCGCCAGCGCGGCGGCATGCGCGACGACGGACCTGAAGATCACGACCGGCAGCGCCGGCGGGGGCACCGCCGGGTCGTACTACAGCTTCATCGACTTCGCCAACACCTCGAACACCCCCTGCACGCTGTACGGGTACCCGGGCGTCTCCCTGACCGCCACGTCCGGTACGCAGATCGGCGCGGCGGCCACCCGGAGCACGACGACGGCAGCGAAGCTGGTCACGCTCGCCCCGGGGGCCACGGCGAACGCGGAGCTGCGGATGACGGACCCGTCGGTCTACTCGACAGGGAAGTGCCAGCCGGCGACCTCGGCGTACCTGAAGATCTACCCGCCGAACCAGACCCAGCCGGTCCAGCTCTCGTTCAAGGGAACCACCTGCGCGAATTCCTCGGTCAAGATGCTGTCCATCGGCGTCGTGACCCCCGGAACCACCTGACGGCGGCGGCTAACACGGTGATGACGACCTTGCCCTTGGCGTGTCCTTGCTCGAGATAGCGGATGGCCTCCGGAGCCTCGCTGAGGGCATAGGTCCGGTCGATGACCGGTGCGACCTTTCCCGTGCGCAGGAGGTCGCGCAGCACGGCGAGATCGTCTCTGTTCGGCTTGGCCAGGAAGAACGTCACCTTCTGGCTGATCACCGGCGAAAGCAGGAGCGCCTTAGCCGGGCGGGTCATAGGCCCGATCCAGCGGCCCTTGTTCGGCCCGCCGACTCCCACCAGGATCCCCTGGCGGGCTAGTACGCGCCTGCACGCGGTAAAGGGCCGGTTGCCCGCTATGTCGACCAGCAGGTCGTAGCGCTGCCCCGTGCGGGTGAAGTCTTCCTTGGTGTAGTCGATGACCTGGCCGGCGCCGATCGACGCGACCATCTCCATGTTCCCGGTGCTGCACACGCCGGTCACTTCGGCGCCGAGCGCCCTGGCGATCTGAACTGTGAACGTGCCTACTCCGCCCGCCGCGCCGTTGACGAGAACCTTGTGCCCTGGCTGGATGCGCCCTTGGTCGCGCAGGGCCTGCAATGCGGTGAAGGCGGCCACGGGAACCGACGCCGCCTGCTCGAACGTCTGGTTGGCCGGCTTGGGCAGCAGCGCACCGTCCTGGTGAACGCTGATGTACTCGGCGAGAGTTCCGAGGCCGGCGGGGCTGCCGAAGACCTCGTCGCCGGGGGCGAACGCGGTGACGCGCTTTCCTACCACCTCGACGCGCCCTGCCAGGTCAGCGCCAAGTCCGCTGTTCTTGGGCCGCAGCAGTCCGGCCTGCGGACGGACGATATACGGGGCGCCCCGCATGAAGTGCCAGTCCAGCGGGTTGACTGAAGCCGCCATCACCCGGATCAGCACGTCCTCGTCACTGACGGCGGGCATGCCGACGTCTTCAAGCTTCAGGACATCGGGTGGGCCGTACTGGTAGTAACGGATCGCCTTCATCGTGCTCCTCGCTCATCTGGAATCCCGCGGGCTGGCGTCGAGCTGAGGCCGACCACCTCATAGCCGCGCAGCGCCTCGAGAAACGGCTGGAAACTGCCCCGGACCAGGCATCGCAGGACCGGGCCATCAACCTCGACCTCGCTCACGCCGGACGCGCGCTCCAGCTGCAGTATGGGAGCGGCGCCGGAGAAACTCACCTCTACTCGCCGTACCGGCAATTCATCAGGCATGGACGTCACGCTAGGAGAGCACCCGGCACGCCGGCATCGGTGAAATCGCCGGCTAGGCACCGAGTGCGCCAGTGCCGGCGGCGCGGCAATGTATATAGGTGTCATGGCTAGGACCGCCGGGCGCTCCGGCAACCTGCCGGCTGAGGCGTCCAGCTTCATCGGCCGCCGCCGTGAACTCGCGGAAGTCAGGAAGAAGCTCACCCAGGCCCGCCTGGTCAGCCTGGTCGGGCCGGGCGGGGTCGGCAAGACTCGCCTGGCGCTCCGGATCGCGGCAGATCTCGGGCGCGGTTTCCGTAACGGCATATCGCTGGTTGAGCTGGCTGAAGTCCTGGATCCGGATGTCGTGAGCAACGCCGCCATGACAGCCCTGGACCTCCGGGACCAGGCCGCGACCGAGCCGCTGCCCCTGCTGCTTTCTTACCTGCGGGACAAGGAGCTGCTGGTGGTCGTGGACAACTGCGAGCACGTGCTGGCGGCAGCCGGCCAGCTCGTGACCGACGTGCTGAAGGCAGCGCCGGGCGTGCGGGTGATCGCCACCAGCCGGGAGCCGCTGTCGGTGCCTGGTGAGCATGTGGTCCCGGTGCCGCCCCTCGGCCTGCCCGCGCCCCATGCCGCCGAGCCGCTCGCTCAGATGCGGCAGAACGAAGCGGTCATGCTGTTCACGGAGCGGGCAGCGGCGGCATCGGGCGGCTTCGAGCTGACCGAGGCCAACCAGGCGGCGGTCGTCGAGCTGTGCCGCCGGCTCGACGGCCTGCCGCTAGCGATCGAGCTCGCCGCGGTCCGGACCCGAGTCCTCGCGGTGGAGCAGATCCTCGATCGCCTGACCGACCGGTTCGGCCTGCTCACCGGGGGAAGCCGCGCCGCCCTGCCACGTCATCAAACGCTCCGGACCACCATTGACTGGAGCCACGACCTGCTGCGGGACGGTGAGCGCGCGGTCCTGAGGCGATGCTGCGCGTTCGCGGGCCGGTTCACCCTGGAAGACGTCGAGGCCGTGTGCACGTCCGAGCACGTGCCGGCCGCGCAGGCACTCGACGTGTTGTCATCGCTGGTCGACAAGTCCCTGGTGATGCGGGAGGACGCCCCTGGCCCCGCCTGCTACCGGCTGCACGAGTCAATGCGCGAATTCGCCGCACTCAAGCTGGCGGAGGCCGGCGAAGAAGACATCGTCGAGCTGCGCTGCGCCGAGTACTACCGGTCGGCATGTCAGCGGCTGGTACTGGAACGTCGCTACCAGCTTGCCGAGTGGCTGCCATGGGCGGACCTGGAAATCGACAACCTCCGGGCTGTCCTGCAGCGGTGCCTGAACCGTGCCGACACCGCACGCGGAATCGATCTCGCCGCCTCCCTGGGCTGGTACTGGATCACGCGCGCGACCACCGAAGGAATGCGGTGGCTCGGCGAGTTCCTCGCGGCCGAGGGCGGCGATCCCCGCGCGCGTGCCCGGGCCTATTTCCTCCGCGGGTTCCTGGCCGTGCTGAAAGCTGATCCGGTGGCCGCCAGGCCGCCGCTCCAGGCAGCCGTGACGGCCGCCCGGCGGGCCGGACTGCCGGATGTGCTGTCCGAGGCGCTGTCCTTGGCCTCGATCGCGGCGGGCATGGCCGGTGATCACGCGGCCGCCAGGCGCCTGCTCGATGAGGCGCAGGTCACCACGGCAGGCCTTGCTTACCCTCCTGGCAGGCTGGCGGTCGTTCAGGCCCAGGTACTCAACGGTTTCTTCCAGGCTGATCTCGACGCGGTCCGGTCCGGCGCGGCGGAAGGAGTGCGCCTCGCCCGAGACGCGGGTGACCTTTACGGCCTGGAGATGATGCTTCTCAATCTGGGATCGGCGGCACTGATCGCCGGCGACCTGGAAGAGTCCAAACCGCTGCTGGCGCAATCGCTGCGGATCGCTGACCAGATCGATGACCGGGTAGCGCGGTCTTACCTGCTCGCCGCCTTCGGCTGCCACGCCGCGCTGTCCGGCCGGGCGCGCCTGGCGGCTCGGCTGCTCGGGGCATCGGAGACGGCGCGGACGCGGGTCGGCGCGAACAGCGTGCTTTTCCTTGGCCCCTCGCTGGCCCAGGCCAGGCAGACAGCAGCGGCCGCGCTAGGCGCCGCGACGTTCGAGGCCGAATTCGAGGCTGGAAAGATCCTGAGCCAGGACACAGCGCTGGGGCTCGCGCTGGGCGAGCCCGCCCCCGTCGGCACAGACGGCGCGGGCACCGCCGGCGCGGGGCTGCTTAGCCAGCGAGAGGCAGGTATTGCCCAGCTAGTGGCCGACGGCCTGACCAACAGGCAGATCGGCGCGCGCCTTTTCATCTCCGAACGCACCGTCGACAGCCATGTCCGCAGCATCCTGAACAAGCTCGGCTTCACCTCGCGAGCCCAGATCGCCGCCTGGATGGCAGCACCGGACCGGTAACGCCCGCCCTCCTGAGCCGGCTAGGCCGATTGCGCAATCGACCCGCTAGGCAACGTTCCGAAACAAGGTGATTCTCCGGCGTGTCGGGTGCCCGTGATGTGGTTCACTGGCCCTCCGCGGCCGGTTCCCGGCCATGGGCGCCCGGAATGCGGCTTTTGTGCCTGCGGCCTGCCGCTCTGATTGCGATTTCCGGTGCCATGGCACGGGAATCTGCAATCAAAGCCTGGCGGATACCGGGGAGCAGAGCTTCACGTAACGGGAGATAAGGGTGTGAAACGGGCTGTGCGCCCCGACACTCCGCAAACTCAGGTTGTTCCGGTGTGTTGCCCTAATGTGGTCGATTGCGCAATCGGGCCTGTACCCCAAATGCGGCCGGGCCCGGCCTGCGCCGAGCTGGGCATCGGCTTCGTCCCGTTCAGCCCGCTCGGCAAAGGCTTCCTCACCGGAACCGTCGACCCGTCAACCGAGTTCACCGACGGCGACATCCGCGCCACCATCCCCAGGTTCACCGCCGAGAACCGCGCCGCGAACCAGGCGCTCCTCGCCTGCGTCACCGGGCTCGCCGCCTCCAAGGGCGCCACACCAGGACAGATCGCACTGGCCTGGCTGCTGGCCCAGCACCCGTGGATCGCGCCGATTCCCGGCACCCGACGGCACGAGCGGCTGGCGGAGAACGCCGGCGTGACCCAGGTCGCGCTGTCGGCCGACGAGGTCGCCGACCCCGACACCATGGCAGCGCGGATCGGCGTGCGCGGCAACCGCTACAACGACGTACACATGGGCCTGGTGGGCCGGTAACACGGTCGCGCAGCCCCAAAAACGGCCGAAGACCGGGAAGCAGGTCCCGGCGTTCGGCCGTTGCCCGAGCAAATGCGCGCTTGATCGATCAACCCCCCATCTGGTTGTTGCCGTGGGCCAGGAAGCGGGCCAGCGCGGCCTGGGTGGCGGCGTTCATCTGTCCCGTCTGCGGCAGGCCCGCGTCACGCTGGAGGTACTTGATCGCCTGGATCGTCTGGGGCCCCATGATGCCGTCGTCCTGCCCCTCGTAGTAGTTCAGCTGTCCCAGCTCCTGCTGCAGCTTCACCACCGTGGCCGAAGGCTGGACCGGGGTGACCGGGGTGGTCGGTTTGACCGGGACGGACGTCGAAGTTGGCGTGCCGTTCGCTGCCGGAGCCTGGCTGGAATGCGCGTGCGACAGGGCCACGGCCAGCACAACGACGGCCACCGCCATCGCCGTGCCGATGACCACGGTCCAGATGCGGAACCAGGACGGACCGCCGCCTTGCTGGCGAGGGGGCTGCTGGTACGGCGTCTGCCGGTAAGGGGCCTGCTGGTCAGGGGTGTAGGACGGAATGCTCATCGCGAGTTTCTCCTCATCTCAACTCGGTTGGTCCGTGTGGATGGATTCACTGTCGCGTGAGCCGAGAGCAAAGTCCCTAGAGAGACTCCCTAGTTATGCCAGCAGGCCGGCGAGCGTGTCGTGGACGTCGCTGCCTTTCCATGGGCTGGGCACCAGCTTGGCCGGGTTGCGCGGATCCCGGGAGAAAAGGTGCAGTCGGCCGTGGTGGCGGGCGAGGATCAAGTCGGTGCTGGCGCCGGCGATCTCAGCTGACCCTGCGTGCTGTAGTGCGTGAGGGTGATCAGCTTGGGCAGCCAGGTGAGCACCCCGCCTTTAAGCGTAGGTCCGGACGACGCCTTTAAGCGTAGGTCCGGACGACACGGAGGGCGGTGGCACCGTGCGGCCCGGTGGCCTGCAGGCCCGACGCCGCCGGGTCGAGGCGCTGTGCGGCGACCCGGCAGAATGCCGCGGCCGTTCCGCTAATTTCTGATTTTGCATCGTCCGGCCCGAACGTCCACATGGTCACCCCGTCCGGCGCCGTCAGCGAGCAGCGCACCGCGGCCGGCGCCTCGCCGGCCCGCGACAGCGCGTACGGCAGCGTCCGGTGCGCTAGCCACGCGATGTGCCGCAGCCGGCCGGTGTCGGGGAAGTCGATGCCGAACGGCTCGGTGATGTCCAGCCCGTGCGCCCAGTACTCCGCCAGCCGGGTAGTCGCCAGCGTGGCGGGCTTCACCGGCCCGGTGACCCAGCGCAGCGGCGCCTGCGGGTCAGCGGCCCGCAGCGCTTCCACCGCGGCGTCGCGTGCCTGCCGCCACCGGGCGAAGACCTGCGCGGGCTCGCCCCGCTCCGCGTCCACCATCCGGGCCGCCCAGTCATCGACCGTGCCGGCCACGGCGACGCCTTCCCGCGGATCCGCGCCGCTCGCGCTGGCCACGACGCCCTCATCGGACTGCGCCAGGTGCAGCACCACGTCGGCGACCGACCAGCCATCGGCGCCCGACTCCGCCAGCCACTGCGCCTCGGTCAGCAAGCCGAGGATGTTCTCCAGCCGCACCCCTTCCGCGGCCAAGTCGTCAACGACCGTCACCGTAGACCTCCTAACGACGCGAATACCTCAGTCAAGCATGTGTTAGCGTGCGACCGTGGCTGCTGGTGAAGCACGTGCGACCTCATTCGGCCAGGTGGCGGACGACTACGACCGGGTACGGCCTAGTCCGCCGGACGAAGCGCTCGACTGGCTGGTACCCCCGGACTGCGAGACCGCGGTCGATATCGCCGCCGGCACGGGACTGTTCACCAGGGCGCTGCGGCGCAGGGTCTCGCAGGTCATCGCCGTCGAGCCCGACGACCGGATGCGTGCGGTGCTGGCGGCCCGGTCACCCGGTGTCCGCGCCGTCGCTGGCCGGGGCGAGGCCATCCCGGTTCCGGACGCGAGCGCGGACGGGGTGTTCGTCTCGTCGGCCTGGCACTGGCTGGATCCCGGCCAGGCCGTCCCCGAGATCGCCCGGGTACTGCGTGACGGCGGCCGGCTGGGAGTGATCTGGACGAGCCGGGACCGCCGGGTGGACTGGGTGGCCGAACTCGACAGGCTCCGCAGACCGCAGGTCATCCAGCCGGCCGGGCGGCCCCGCCGCCGGCACGAGATCGTGCTGCCGGAGAACGCGCCGTTCGAGAACATCGCCAGCGCGTCGTTCACGTTCGCCCGGACGATGACGGTCGACGACACCGTCGACTGGCTGGCCACCTACAGCGGCGTCATCACGGCACCCGCCGCGGAACGGGCCGCCGGGCTGGCCCGCGCGCGCGAAGCGCTGCTACGGCGGGCCGACACGGACAGGATGGTCGAAATCCCGATGCGAGCGGCCTGCTGGCGAGCCGACCGCGTCCACCGCCCGGCACCCAGCTAACCGTTCCCTATTTTTTCCCGAACGTACGCGGCTGACTCCCCTCCGCCAGGATGCGGCGAGGCCGATTGCGCAATCGACCCGCTCTATTGTGGTCGATTGCGCAATCGGCCTGCGGGCTAGCAGCGGCCATGCGCCTGGCCGCGGCTGCCTGCTTGACCGGCCAGCAGCGCCACCACCTGCGCGCGGGCCTCGGCGGTCGCCGCGATCACGGCACCCTCACCGGCACTGTCCGGCCGCTCGGCCGGCGTCGCGACGCGGATCGTGACGCCGATGCGCACGGTCACCGTGGCGCGCCGCGGCCGGCGGGTCGCTCCGTCCGGCGGCAGCAGCGTTCCCGTTCCGCTGATCCCCGCGGGCACGAGCGGCACGCCGACCGCCATGGCGAGGCGGACCGCGCCCCGGTGGAAATCCCCGGTCCGCCCGTCCCGTGACCGGCTTCCCTCCGGGAAGACGATCACGTCGTGCCCGGCGGCGAGCAGCCGGGCGGGCGGCGGCCAGGTCGGCGCTGCCGCCGCCCGCCCGCCGCACCGGGAACGCCGCGCACAGCGCGCGGCAGACCCCCCGCCGCGACGCGCCGCGGAACCAGTAGTCCGCCGCCGCGGCGACGGCCTGCCGCTGCCGGGCCGGCAGCGCCGCGAGCAGCGCGGCCGTGTCGGCGTGCGAACGATGGTTGGCCACGATCACGCACGGGCCGGCCGGCAGCGCGGCCGCGCCGTGTACCCGCAGGCCACCGGTGACCGTGAGGACGGTACGCCACAGCGCCCGCCGCGCCACGGCGGCCGCGACGGCACGCCCGGTCACAGGATCACCGCCAGGGCCAGCGCCACCAGCAGCGAGTCGATCCGGTCCAGCAGCCCGCCGAACCCCGGCAGCCAGCGGCCCGCGTCCTTGACCCCCGCGTCGCGCTTGACCATCGACTCCAGCAGGTCGCCGAGCGGCGGGCCGACGGTGACCGCGATCACGTGCGCGGGGGTGAGCACCCCGCCGTCCCCGCTCACCGCGGCCGCCCCGGCCAGCGCCGCGACCGCGGCCAGCGCCCCGCCGGCCAGCCCGCTCCAGCGCTTCGCGGGCGACAGCGGCGACAGCGCGGGCCCGCCGAACAGACGCCCCGCGCACCACGCGCCAACGTCCGCCACCGAGACCGCGAAGATCACCGGCAGCGCGGCGGCGCGGAGCAGCACCAGCCCGGTCAGCGCCGCGAGCCAGGCTGCCCCGAACACCCCGGCCGCGGCCCGGCGCGCCCCCGCGGCGGCATCGCCGCCGAGCACCGGGACGAGCGCCACCGCGAGCAGCGCGCCCGCGAGCGCGCGGCCCAGCTCACCGGGCATCCGCCAGGCGACAAGCGGCAGGACCGCCGCGACCGCCGCGATCAGCGCCGAGTCGGCGGGCCGGAGCTTCGCCAGCCGCCCGTACTCGACCGCGCCGGCCACGCCCAGCCCGGCGGCCAGCAGCGCCGCTCCCGGTGCACCCAGCCACAGGCATCCCGCGACCAGCGGGGCGGACAGCGTCCAGGTGCGCCACTTGCGGATCACTTCCTCGTTCCGCGACGCCAGCGCGGCGACACCGCCGAGGGTCAGCACGCCGGCCAGGCAGGCCGCCGTGCCGGCCATCCCGCTCACCGCGCACCCCTGGCGGCCCGCGCGAGCCTGGCGAGCGCGGTCAGCGCCGAGCCGGCCGCCAGCACCCAGAGGAACACAACCGGGAACCCAATGGCGGCGAGGAGCGCGAGCAGCAGACAGCGTTCGGTCTTGCCGACCGGGCCGCCCTGTATCCGGCCCAGGCCGGCCGCCGCGCCGGCCAGCGCCACCCACGACGGGAGCGTGGCCGCCAGCGCCGCCGCCAGGACCAGCGCCGCCGGCGCGAACGCGAGACAGCCGGCCAGCGCGGCGAGCTCGGCGGCGCGGTCACCGACCTCGTTCAGGACCGAACCGAACGGGGTGGCCCGGCCCCCGTCGCGGGCCACCCCGCCGTCCAGGTTGGCGCAGGCGAGCCGGGCGGCCAGCAGCACGGCCACCGCCGCGCCCGCGGCCGGCCCTGGCCGCAGGAACGCCAGGGCGGCGCCCGCGCCGCCGCCGAAAACGATCCCCGTCATCGTGATGGCGGCCGGCGGCACGTTCGCGGCTACCAGGACACGGCGGACCGGCGCCAGCCGGCCCGCGTACCAGGATTTGAAGCTGTACAGGCCGCCCGCGGCGGCGTGCGCGGAAATGTCCATGGCCATCAGCCTCTCGGCCGGCGGCCCGCGCGGCATCGGCGTTCGTACTCAACCGGGATGCCGATGCTACTTATGAGTAGCTATGACCCGCTCGGCTCGGACTCCCCCGCCAGGCCGTGCTCGATCGCGTACCGGATCAGTTCTATCCGGTTGTGCAGCTGGAGCTTGCCGAGCGTGTTCTGGACGTGGTTCTGCACGGTGCGGTGGGACAGCACGAGCCGGGCGGCGATCTGCTTGTAGGACATGCCGGTGGCGACCATCCGGAGGATCTCGGTCTCGCGTTCGGTCAGCCGCGGCGCGTCCCCGCCGTCCGCGGCGGGCGCGGCGGCCAGCCGCCGGAACTCGCCGAGTACGAGCGCGGCGAGCCCGGGGGTGAACACCGCGTCGCCGTCCGCCGTGCGCCGCACCGCGTCGAGGAATTCCGGGCGCGCCGCGGACTTCAGCAGGTAGCCGACCGCGCCCGCCTTCACCGCGTCCAGCACGTCCTGCTGCTCGCCGCTCGCGGACAGGACCAGCACGCGTACCGCCGGGTGGGCCGCGTGCAGGCCGCGGGTCACCTCGACACCGGACATGTCCGGCAGCTGCAGGTCGAGCACGACGACGTCCGGCCGGGCCGCGCCGGTGACGCGCAGCGCCTGCGCGCCGTCGGCTGCCGTCGCGACGACCTCGTATCCGGCTTCGGCCAGGTCGCGTGCGACGGCATCGCGCCACATCGGATGGTCATCCACCACCATGACCCGGATCGGCGCGCTGCGTCCCACGTCCGCACCTTAAGCGTGTTCCCGCCGGCCGCGCCACCGGTACGCCCGCGCCGCGCGGCAGGCGGAGCTCCACTTCGGTGCCATCGCCGGGCACCGAGCTGATGGTCGCGGAACCGCCCAGGTCGCGCAGCCGGCCGCGAATGGAGTGGCTGACCCCGAATCGTCCGGCGGCCGCCGCCTCGGCCAGCCGCCCGTCCGGGATGCCGGGCCCGTCGTCCCTGATCGTCACCGTGACCAGGTCCGGCTCGTCCTCGACCAGCACCCACGCGCGGGTTCCTTCCCCGCAATGCCGCCGCACGTTGTCCAGTGCCGCACGCATCGCCGCGGCCAGCTCATCCGCCGCGGCCTCCGGCAGCAGGATGGGCTGTGCCGGCACCGAAACGGTCACGCGGTCCGTCTGGGCGGACAGGATCACGGTGCGGAGATCCACCTCCCCCGACACGCTCGGCGCCGGACCGCCTCCCGCCCCGCCCCCCACCAGGGCACGGAGCGCGGCCTCCTGCTGGCCCGCCAGCCGGCCGAGTTCGGCCGCCGCGCCGCCCGCTTCGGCACCCCGCCGCTGCACCAGAGCCAGAACTTGCAGCACCGAGTCGTGGATATGGCGGGCCAGGCGCTCCCGCTCCCGGCTGGCCGCCTCAACCTCGATGATGTGCCGGCGCTCCGCCTCCACCTCGGCGGCGAGCCTGGCCAGGTGGCCGACGATCACGCCGGCCAGCAGCAGGAGCACCACGCCGTTGAGCACCACGCTGATCTCCGCGCCGCGCACCAGCAGGAGGTCGAAGCCGGACATGATCAGGGCAGCGATCGCGCCCGCTCGCCTGCCGTACCGGATCGCCCAGGCCAGGACGGGTCCCGCCAGCCAGGTCGCGGTCACCGGCGACACCCCGTGCCCCGGGGCCTGCGGGTACTGCAGCACCGCGGTGCTCATCAGCAGGCCGACGGTGACCGCGAGGTCGGCGCTCAGCACGAGCCGGGTGCGATGCTCCGGCCGCGCATAGGCGATGGTGGTGACGACCGTCCATATCGTCATCACCGCGATGACCGCCCACGCCCAGTCCGGCCGCGCGTATTCGCTGTGGTCAATGACGGCGACCCGCAGCGCGGCGTACCCGAGGCTGGCGAACCGGAAGACCGCGAGCGCACGCCACAGCGGTTCGGAGCTTCCGCGCTGGGCACCTTCAGACGCGGCGGGCACAGTCACAGTCACAAAGCTACTTCGCGGCGCGCGCGCCGTTTAGGTCTACCGATGAGTGCGGCGGGCGGGGATCGTCTTTCCTTACATGCTGATCTACACGGTGATCACGTCGCTCGACGGTTACACGGCCGACGCGGAAGGCAAGATCGACTGGACCGAACCGGACGAGGAGGTCCTTGCCCTCATCAACGACCAGGAGCGGGGGATCGGGACATACCTGTACGGGCGCAGGATGTACGAGGCCATGCTCTACTGGGAAACCGCGGCGCTGGCCGGCCAGAGCCCCGTGGTCCGGGACTTCACCGAGCTATGGCGGGCGGCGGACAAGATCGTCTACTCCGCGACCTCCGGCGGGGAGATCACCTCGACGTCCGCGCCGAAGCTCAGCAAGACGCGGGCCGCCATGACGGCGGCGAACCGCAGCTGGACCTCGGCCCATTCGGCGTCGCCGCCGCGCGGCGTCCCCGCCAGGTACGCCGCGCAGATCCGGCCGAACAAGTCCAGCCGCGTCCGCCGCACCCGTGCCACCACCTGGAGTCGGCCACCAGGTACCAGACACCGGACTTGCACACGAGCCCGTACGGGTCGACCACCCGCTCGCTCGCGCGGCTGCCCGCTGGACCGGTACCGCAGCCGGACCCGGCGGCCGGCGAAGACGGCCGACTGCAGCGTCCCGAGTTCGCCCGTCGCTTCGGGCGACCGCTTCCAGCCGACCGGATCCACCAGGATCCGCTGGCTGGTCTCCGCGGCCGTCGGCTGGAACAGCGCCGGCACTGCCCGCAGCACCTTCGCGATCGCCGAACGAAGCGGGGCCGCCAGCCCGAGGTCAGCGTGCGCCCCGCCCGTGGTGAGGACGAACAGGGCCCGCGCCTCGTCACGCGTCAGCCCGCTCACATCGGTCCGGAAGCCAGGCAGTAGGCGGATACCGCCACCACGACCACGTTCGGTATAAATCGGGACGCCAGCCGAGCTGAGAGCGTCAGCGTCGCGATAGACAGTGCGGGGGGACACCTCGAGCTTTTCCGCCAGCTCCGCGGCGGTCAGCGAGCCGCGCGTTTGCAGCAGGAGCAGCATCTCCAGGAGGCGGCTGGATTTCATGCCCTCCAGACTGAATCCATCATCGCCGCGGTGCGGCCAGACCAGCTCGGCCTGCCGACGCCGTGCACCGAGTGGGACGTGCGCACGCTGATGAGCCACATGGTCGGCGGCGTCATCCGCGTCGCGCTGGTCGGCGAGGGCGCGGACGCGCTGAGCGTGCCGCCGTTCGCCGACGATCAGACGGCCGGCTGGGCAGCCGCCTATCACGCGGCGGGCGCGCGGGCGCTGGCCGCCTGGGCCGACGACGCCAAGCTGGACGCGATCTTCGCGGTGCCGTGGGGCAAGGTGCCCGGCCGCGTTGCGCTCGCCGGGTACGTGCGGGAGGTGCTGGCGCACGGCTGGGACCTGGCCGCCGCGACCGGCCAGCAGACCGAACTCGACCCGGAGCTCGGCGCGTTCGCGCTGGAGGTGTCCCGGCGTCTACGCCCAGCTCGCGGCCTGGCTCGGCCGCACGCCGGGTTTCAATCCAGCCGACTACGGAGGTCCGGAGTTACGATTACTGACAGCAGTGCACGCGTCCCGGAGGTCTTACCATGACGACGACTGCACCCACGGCCGCGCCCGCCCAGGGCACCGAGGAGATCGAAGACGCCGGTCACGTCGACGTCCTCATCGTCGGCGCCGGGGTCTCCGGTATCGGCGCCGCGCACCACCTGCGGGACCGGTTCCCCGACCGGACCTTCGTCATCCTGGACGCCCAGGACAACCGGGGCGGAACCTGGTGGACCCATCGGTATCCGGGCGTGCGCTCCGACAGCGACCTGTTCACCTACGGCTACCGGTTCAAGCCGTGGCGCGGGCCGTCGATCGCGGCGGGCGAGGAGATCCTCGCCTACCTCGACGAGGTCATTGACGAGGACGGCCTCGGCCGCTGCATCCGCTGCCGGCACCGGGTCACCGCGGCCAGCTGGTCCACCGCGGACCGCCGGTGGACCGTCGAGGTCACCCGGGACGACACCGGACAGCGGCTGCGGTTCACCGCCGGCTTCCTGTGGATGTGCCAGGGCTACTACAACCACACCAAGCCCTACCGGCCCCGGTGGGAGGGCATGGACCGTTTCCAGGGCATGGTCGTGCACCCCCAGCGGTGGCCAGCGGACCTTGACCTGGCGGGCAAGCGCGTCGTGGTGATCGGCTCCGGCGCCACGGCCGCGACGCTGATCCCCGCCATAGCCGGGAAGGCGGAGCACGTGACGATGCTGCAGCGCTCGCCCTCCTACTTCTTCGCCCCGCCCACGACACACGAGCTCGCCGTGACGCTGCGCGCCCTGGACATCCCAGAGGAGTGGACGCACGAGATCCTGCGCCGTCAGTACATCTCGCAATTCGACTGGCTGGCCCGGACATCGCTGGAAGCGCCCGGCGAGCTGCACACGTTCCTCATCGAGTCCGTGCGCCCGCTGCTGCCCGAAGGCTTCGACGTCGACAAGCACCTCACCCCCCGCTACCGCCCGTGGCAGCAGCGCATCGCCATCGTCCCGGACGGCGACCTGTTCGCGGCACTGCGCGAGGGGAAGGCCTCGATCGTCACCGACACCATCGAGACGTTCACCGAGCACGGGATAAAGGTCAGCTCCGGAGAGGAGATCCCCGCCGACATCGTCGTGACCGCTACCGGCTTCAACTTGTCGGTCTTCGGCGACGTCGCGTTCACCGTCGACGGCGAGCCGGTCGACTTCACCGAACGGGTCACCTGGCGCGGCATCATGATCAGCGGCGTGCCGAATATGGCGTATGTGTTCGGCTACTTCCGGCACAGCTGGACGCTGCGGGTGGACCTGGTCAGCGACCTGGTGGGCCGCATGCTGGCGCACATGCGGGATAAAGGCGCCACGATGGTGGTCCCCGCCCTGCGGCCCCAGGACAGGGATATGCGGCTGCGGTCGTGGGCCGACCCGGAGAACTTCAACGCCGGCTACGTCATGCGCTCGCAGCACCTCCTGTTCAAACAGGGCGATCGCGAGCCGTGGACCCATCTGCTGGAGCACGAGCAGGAGCGTCAAACCCTGCCCGAGGCGGACCTCGATGACGGGACGCTCGTCTATAGCTGAGCCGGGCAGGGCGCCGAGTGCGGCAGGCCCGCTGCGCTCGGCGTCACTTGAGCAGCTTTTGCACCTCACGGAACTTGGGGTGCTGCGCGTCACGCAGCCACTCGAAAAGCACCATCTCCGATGTCACGATCTCCGCGCCATGCTGCCTGGCCCGTTCGATCGCGGCTGCCCGGTCGGCCAGATCACGCGAGCCGACCGCGTCAGCGGCCAAGAACACACGACGCCCAGAACCGACCAGGCCAAGCACGGTCTGCAGCACGCAGACGTGAGCCTCACACCCCGCGATGACGATCTCGCCGGCCTCGTCGGGCAACAGCGCGGAGAATCCGGGAGCGTCCGCCGCGGAGAACGTCGTCTTGGACAGCACCGCCTGCGGGTAGCCCGCCAGCGGCGCTACCGTCGGTCCCAGGCCAGCGGGATACTGCTCAGTCGCCCGCACCGGCACATCCAGCAGCCGCGCCGCCCCGGCCAGCCGCACAGCCCGCGCAACGACCGCCTCGCCATCGTGGATGGCGGGCATGAGCCGCTGCTGCAGGTCGATCAGCAGCAGCACGGCACGATCGGCGGTAAGCACGCATCGACGCTACCCCATCAGGCGGCGGGGAGCCGATAACGCCTGGCCGCTATCGCCTGTTCCGAGCCAGCTCCCGGGCAGCCGCTGACCAGGTTTCCAGGGCGCCGGAGGCCGGGCCGGGGATCTGGGTCCCGCCCGCTGGGCGGAGGCACGGCAGACCTGGAGGTGGGAACCCGCCGCTTCCGGGCCGGCCGTGAGGCCACCCGGCCCGGAGACCTGGCCGTGTGGACCCGGCAGATAGGCATCGAGCCGCTGCGCCTGGCGCTGCCGCGGGACCACCGGCTCGCCGCACGGCCGGGGATCGGGCTGGCCGAAGTGGCAGCCGAACCGTTCATCGCCCTGCGGCCGGCATCGGCACTGCGGAAGCTCGGCGACGACCTGTGCAAGAACGCCGGCTTCCGCCCGGCGGTCGTCTTCGAGGGCGACGACCTGTCGATCGTCCGCGGGCTCGTGGCCGCGGGCCTGGGGGTCGCCATCGTGCCGGCGCCGCGGGCCGGCTCGCCGGAGGCGCCCCCCGGCTCCGTGCTCTACCCGGAGATCACCGACGACGGCGCGCAGCGGGCAATCTACCTGACCTGGCCTGCCAGCCGACCGTTGCTCCCGGCCGCCGACCTGTTCCGCAAGCATGTGATCCGCACGGTGAGCGCGGGACGGATCCGCCCGGTCGGCAACTGACACCTGCTTTCGCTGGGATCGAAATGCCTTGCGCGGCGTGACACGTGCCAGGGACGGCGCCGATGCCGCTCAGATGGTGATGGCGACCTTCCCGCGTGCGTTTCCTGCTTCGAGGTGGCGCATGGCCGCCTGCACCTGGTCCAGCGGGTAGGTCGCGCCGATGCTCGGGGTTACGGTGCCTGCCTCGAGGAGGGCGGTGAGCCGTTCCAAATCGCTGGAGCGCTGCCGGGGGGTGACCATGGTGAGCCGCTGGCGCAGGAACGGTGACAGGGCCAGGGCCCGGACCTGCCGGTCCATGCCGGTCCACCTGCCGCCGTCCTCGCCGCCGGTGATGACGGCGGTCCCGGTGGGGGTGAGCGCGCGGCGCAGCCGGGACAGGGCGGGGCTGCCCGCGATGTCGATGATCAGGTCGTAGCGATGCGCGCCGTCGGCGAAGTCCTCGTGGGTGTAGTCGATGACATGGGCGGCGCCCAGGGATCGCACCAGCCCGGTTTTCGCGACGCTGCACACGCCGGTGACCTCCGCCCCGAACGCCCTTGCCAGCTGCACCGCATAGCTGCCGACGCCGCCGGATGCGCCGGTGATCAGCACGTTCTGCCCGGCCTGGACATGGCCGACGTCGGTCAGGGCCAGCAGCGCGGTGACCGCGGACACCGGCACCACCGCGGCCTGTTCGAACGTGAGGTTCGCCGGCTTGCGGGCGAGCTTGTCTTCGCGGGCCGCGGCGTACTCAGCGAAGGCACCCCGGCCGAACCCGAACACCTCATCACCTACCGAGAACCGGGTCACTTCCTGGCCGGCCGCGACGACCGTGCCAGCCACATCGAGGCCCTGGACCGGGTTCCTCGGCCCGCGGAAACCGGCCACCAGGCGCAGCAGGTACGGCTGGCCCGTCATCAGGTGCCACCGGCCCCGGTCCATACCGGCCGCGTGCACCCGGAGCAGGACGTCATGGCCGCCGATGCCGGGCCTGGCGATCCGCGCCAGGTGCAGCACGTCGGCGTCGCCGTACCCGTCCTGCACGATCGCCCGCATCGTGCTTCCGGCCGTCACCGGCAGGGTCGCCTCGCTCCCGGTCGCCGTGCGCTGCCGTTCAGATCCCATGACCGCTTCCTCCCAAGCCGTTGAGGCCCGGCCCGCCCGGCCGGCCGGCGTCTGCGAGTCGCAGAACGTCCGCAGGCCCGTACCGGTCGCGGGTAACGGTTCTCACGCGTTCACGTGTCTTCACGCCGATCACGAGCAGGTTTGCCCGTGAAATAGGCGAAAGCGCTGAAGACGGCGACGAGCAGGTACAGGACGCCGGCGATTCTCGCCCGGCGCCTGGGTGAGGTCCGGCCTCCCTGTTGGCCGTCGCGGACAGTCGCGGTCACCGGTGGCCCGCGCTCCGCCAGAATCCCGCTTGCGTTTCCCTCGGTCATGTCAGCCACCCCTCGCGGTGACCCGGAGGTAGCTGGCCGCCATCGGCGAGTGACTCCCCGGCGCCTGCCGGCTACGTTACGTTGGTTACAGAAAACTAGCAATAGATTTCATGTAATAAAGTTAATGTATCGAGTAACTAGGGTTACCTTTCAGACATGTCGGCCTGGGGCTTTCCTAACCAACCGCCTGATCAGGCATCCTGAAGCTCGCCGCGAGCCCGGAGCGTCATACGTAGTCTCGTCTTTGCAAGAGCCGCCAGGCGGCCCAGCCGGGGATGACGGGCAGCCAGTAGGTGGCCAGCCTGTAGGTGAGAACCGCCGAGACCGCGGGCCCGGGGGCCACGCCGATGCCGGTCAGGCCCGCGACCAGGGCGGCCTCGATGGCCCCGAGGCCGCCGGGGGTGGGAGAGGCGGCGGCGATGACCGCGGCGCCCAGGTAGACCGCGCCGAGTTCCACGATCCCGGCGTGGCCGCCGAATGCCTGTACAGAGGCGGCGAGGCCGCCGATGTAGGCCAGGGTGATTAGTGCGGAGCCGCCCGCTAGCAGCGTCAGCTTGACCGGGCTTGCCGCCACCATCCGCAGGCTGGCGGCAGCGGACCGCAGGCCCGGCAGCAGCCGGGCCTTGGCGAACCGCCTGCCCCGGCGGGTGGCCAGCACGATGCCGACCAGTGCGGCCGCCACGGCGAGGATCAACAGCAGCTTGCTGGCCGGCGGCAGCTTGAAGGCCTGCGCAAGGCGCTGGCTGGCCAAGGTGAAGAAGATGACCAGCAGGATCAGGTGAGCGATGGCTCCCATCAAGGCGTTGACTCCGACTGCCGCGACGCCGGCGGCGGGAGGGACGCCGCTTTTTTGCAGGAACCGGGCGTTCAGGGCCATGCCGCCGATGTTGGCGGGAGAGACCCGGTTGACGAACGATGAGGCGGCCTGCGTCAGGGTGGTGGGCCAGAACGGTACCCGGCCGGGCACGGCGCCGATCAGCGCGGCCGCGCTGGCCAGGTAGGTCACAGCGGAGAAGGCGATGATGACCGGCAGCCAGGCCCACTGCACTGATTGCAGGGCGTGCCAGCTGCTGCTCACCTGCGCGAGCTGGGGCAGGATGAAGTAAAAGGCGCCTGCCGCTGCGGCGATGGCTAGCAGGGTCCGGGGCCGGACCCGCTGCAGGGGGGCCAGCGGCTGGGCGCTCAGCCCGCTGGCCGCGGCAGCGGCGGACCTGGTTTCCGCGAGCAGGCCGTCATCGCGGGCGATGGCGTGACGGGTGGCGGCCGACAGGGCCAGCGGCTGAAGCAACGGCACCGCGGGCGCCAGCCCCTGGGCGCCGATGACCGCGGCGGCGCTGGACACTCCCCTGTCCGCTCCGGTCAGGACGGCCAGCGACGCCAGCAGCTCGGCGAGGTCAAGGTCCTTTTGCCGCTGCGTGGCAGCCAGCTCAGAGAAGCTGAAGTCGGTCAGCCAGGGCAGCCCGTCGCGCTCGGCTGAGCCCCCTTGCACGGCATCAACTCGCCGGGGTACTCAGCCCCAAGGGCACCGACCAGGCGATAACGACCACGGCCACCGCGCTCAAGGTGCTGCCTATCGCGGCGAAGCGCCCGACGCAGGTCTACGTCGCAGACTCGCTGGCCATTCTCGCGCTCGGGGCTCTAGCCGTCTCGTATGCGGCGATCGCCGCGCTGGTCCGAAACCGCGGTTCGGCAGTCGCCACCATCGCCGCGCTGATCGGGGGAATCGGTGCCTTCTGCGGGGCCATGGTCGAGGTGCTGGTCTACACCAACCTTGCCGCCGCCGCGACGGCACACCTGTCACCAGCCGCGGGCGCGCAGTTCCTGGTGACAACCTTCAATTCCAGGTTCAGCCAGGTGTTCCAGTACGTCTACCGGCTGAGATGGACAGCGCGACATCACATCGCGCCTGCGGCCCCGGCGCGACCATCGTCGCCGGGAAGGCCGTCCGTGTTCCCCAGCAGGACGGTGAGGATCTCGCCGACGGCGGGTTCCCGGGTGCCGGGCTCGGACAGCGGCAGGTGCGCCTGGATCTGGTAGCGGTTGCGGCGGCCGTCCTTCCGCTTCACCACATAACCGGCCTCGGCAAGGTCGGTGATGATGGTGTGGGCGCTGCGCTCGGTGATGCCCAGGCTGGCCGCGATGTCACGTAGCCGCGCGCCCGGGTCGCGGGCGATGTACACCAGGACCCGGGCGTGATTGGTCAGGAAACCCCAGTCTGCCACGCCCGTAAACTAGCACAGTTTGTTTCCGGAAACACATTGCTTGCTTTGGAGCCGAACTCAGCCTGGCGGCGGGGCGCCGATGGCTGACTGCTCGTCTGCGAAGTGACGTTGGCTAGCCTGCCGGGCGCCCGCATGTGCCAGTGACCCTGCACGCGTCGGTGACGACATAGCCGGCGAGGGGGCCGAAGGCGCTCCGCTTGGTGCTGCCCGGCGTCACGGACGGTGTTACCTCAACTCCGGCCCAGGCCGAGTCGAGATAATCATTTCAAGAAATTTATTGCTTGTTTTCTGGGACCAACGTAGCGTGGCTGGTAGGACGTCGAGGCTGGGCTGTCGCCGACTGCCAAGGCTGCTCGAGGTCAGCGAGGGGATCCGGTCATGGGTCAGGATCGGCTGCACGTTGTGTTCGGGACCGGCCAGGTCGGCAATGCCCTCGCCGCGTACCTGGCCGGGCTGGGTATCGCCGTCCGGGCGGTGTCCCGGCACCGGCCGCCCGCGCTGGCCGCGGGTGTCGACTGGCGGGCCGCCGATGCCGCCGACCCCGAAGCCGCCGCCGACGCGGCCAAGGGCGCATCGGTCATTTACCAGTGCCTGAACGCCCCGTACACCCAGTGGCCGGAGCGCTTCCCCCCGCTGCAGCGGGGGGTGCTGGCCGCCGCCGAACGCAACGGCGCGCTGCTGGTGAGCCTGGAGAACCTGTACGGCTACGGCCCGACCGGAGGCCGGCCGATGACCGAGGACCTGCCGCTGGCCGCCGCGGGCGCCAAGGGCCGGGCCCGGGCGGCCATGACCGCCGAGCTGCTGGCGGCCGCCGACGCCGGCCGGGTCCGCATCGCTATCGGGCGGGCCTCGGACTTCTTCGGCCCCGGCGTCACCCAGGGTTCCACGCTCGGCGAGCGGGTCTTCGGCAATGCCCTAGCCGGCCGCCGCGCCGACTTCATCGGCAACCCTGACCTGCCGCACACTTACAGCTACGTCCCCGACATCGCCGCCGGCCTGGCCACCCTCGGCACCGACGCCCGCGCCGCCGGGCAGATATGGCACCTGCCAGGCCCGGCGACCGGCACCACCCGGGCGCTACTGAACCTGGTAGCCGCCGAGATCGGGCATCCCGTCGGCGTGCGGTCGCTGCCCAAGCTGGCAGTGCGGGGCCTGGGCCTGGTCAACCCGACGCTGCGGGAGCTGGCCGAGATCTCGTATGAGTTCGACGAGCCGTTCGTGCTGGACACCAGCAAATACGAGTCCGCCTTCGGGACGGCCGGCACCCCCCTGGCCGCCGCCGTCGCCGCGACCGTGGCCTGGTACCGGACCCGGACCAGCACGCCATGACTACTAAAACGGAGGCGGGAAACGCCATGACAACTCCATTGAGCACCGTGACACCGACTCCGGCGGCTCTGAACGCCGCTGACCTGACCCCGACCGCGGCATGGTCGCGGCGGGTGCGCCGCATCGGCGGATTCATCCAGGCCGCCTTCGCCGCCCTCTGGCTGGCGCGCGCGAGCCTGGCCATCGGCGGCCGCGCCGAAGACGTGCTGATCGCCGTGTCAAGCGTCGCCGTGATCGGCGTGTTCTCCTACGCCATCAGGACCACGGCCGGCACCGCCCCCCGGCCGGCCGGCCCCGAGGCCCGGCGGATCGAGCGATCCGTCACCGTGGCCACCGTCATCGAACTTGTCGCTGCCTTTGTGCTGCCCGTCATCGTCATCGCCGCCGGCCACTCCGACTGGGTGCTGCCGTCCGTCGTGATCACCATCGGGCCGCTGCTGCTCTACCTGGACCACCTGGTCCACATCCCCCGGTACCGCCCGGTCGGCTGGGCGCTGACCGTCGGACCGGTCATCCTCGTGGCCACCATGTCGGGCTCCGCGCTCGCCGTGACCACCGGCATCGCCGCCGGCGTCATACTCCTGGGCACCGCCGCGGCCGGGTTCCACGACCTGGCCGGCCTGCGGGCCGCCCGCCCGGTCCGGCCCGGCACCAAGGCCCGATGATCATGCCCCAGGCTGACAGCCCCGCGACCGGCTTCCGGCCTTTCTTCAACCCCGCCACCGGCGAGTGGATCACCTACACCGCCACCGCCGAGGACAACGGCGGCCAGCTTGTCCGCTTCACCTGGCGCAGCGTGCCCGGCGGCGTGATCACCGAGCACATCCACCCCGGCCAGGAAGAGCGCTTCACCATCATCGCGGGCCAAGCCCACTTCACCCTCAACGGCGAGAAACTTGTGGCCGGACCGGGCGAGACGGTCGTCGTGCCGGCCGGCGTGCCGCATTCCGAGGGCAACCCCGGACCGGCCGAGATCGAGGGCATCGTCGAGCTTCGCCCGGCCCTGCGCGCCAAGGAACTGCACGAGGCCTTCGCCGGCCTGGTCGCCGACGGCAAGACCACGCCCCGTGGCGCGCCGCGTAACCCGCTCCAGCTCGGCGCCACCTTCTGGCACTTCCGCCACGAAAGCCGGGTCACCTCACCGCCCATCTGGGCCCAGAACCTCATGCTCCCCCCGCTATGGGCACTGGCCAAGGCCTTCGGCGTGCACCCCTACTACCAGCGCTGGGACAGCCGGACCCGGGCAGCCGGCGGAGGCCACCACCCGGAATTACCGCGCAACTGACCGGCGGCAATGACGCAAGGAGGCCAACGTGACGACCACCATGCGAATCAAGGCAACCCGGACTGGATCCTCAGCTCCGGCGCCAGCACCGGCGTGCTGGCGGGCGGCTTCCTCGAGGTGATCATGGCCCTGGCCTGCATCGGCACCGCCGTCACGCTGTACCCGGTAATCAAGCGGCAGAACGAAGCCGCCGCGCTCGGCTTCGCCGCCGCCCGCGTCCTGGAAGCCGGCCTGATCTTCACCGGCGTCGTCAGCCTGCTCTCGCTAACCGTCGGCAACACGGCCGGGCCGACCAAGGGACGCAAATAGTCGGCAGGGAGGCGCGCTCCCGTACGGACGACAAAGCTAAGAGCGCGTAAGGCGGTTCGCGGGCTGCGTCCTCCCAGACACCGTTACGCCCAGGGCGCTCCGTAGCGCGCGCCGTGGCAGTCGGCGGCTCGGCGCGGGCATCCGGCTGTGCAAAAGTCTGCCTTGCACGAGACTAGTATGCCGAGTATTATGCTCGACATGATGCTTGGCATAGTGACGTCATGAGTATCCCGCACGTCCTCTTGGCGCTACTGGCCGAAGGACCCAAGTACGGGCTGCAGCTGCGGGAGGAATTCG
Source organism: uncultured Actinomycetota bacterium (assembly GCA_963771985.1). Lineage (GTDB taxonomy): Bacteria > Actinomycetota > Actinomycetes > Streptosporangiales > Streptosporangiaceae > Trebonia. The sequence goes on from CAVYVO010000004.1 coordinate 532,763, forward strand.
AGGCCGGGACCGGTGAGGTATGGCCGCTGAACGTGGGTCAGGTGTACAAGACCCTGGGCCGGCTGGAACGTGACGGGCTGGCTGAATCCGACGGTACCGGGCAAGACGGACCGCAGAAGCGGTTCCGGATCACGCCCCGTGGTGAGGAGGCGCTGGCCGCCTGGCTGCGCACGCCACCGGACCTGACCTCCCCGCCCCGCGACGAGCTGGTGATGAAGGTGCTGGTGGCCGCGCGGGTGCCCGGTACCGACGCGCATGAGGTGATCCAGGCGCACCGCCTGTACCTGCTGGAGCTGATGCAGCAGTGGACGAGGCTGAAGGAGGGCGAGGCCCGGGATGATCTGGGCCTGGCGCTGGTGGTGGATGCCGAGTTGTTCCGGCTGGACGCGGTGATCCGGTGGCTGGATGTCGCCGATGCGCGGCTCAGACGGGCCGCCGCCGAGCTTTCCCGGCCTGCCCCCGTGCCCGCTCCGGTTCCGCAGCTTCGCCGGCTGGGGGCACGACGGTGCGCCGGCCGGGACCGGGCGGGGAAGGCGAGAGCGCGGCGATGAGCGTGCTGCAGCTGCGCGGCGTGTCCAAGACCTACGGTCAGGAGCCGGCCATGGTGCACGCGCTTGGCGGGGTGGACCTGTCGGTGTGGGCCGGGGAGATGGTGGCGGTGATGGGGCCCAGCGGGTCGGGCAAGTCCACGCTGCTGACCATCGCCGGGAGCCTGGAGGAACCCACCAGCGGGGAGGTGCTGGTCTGCGGCATGGCGCTGGCGGGGATGCCGCGGGGCCGCAAGGCCCGGCTGCGGCGCCGGGTGATCGGGTACGTGTTTCAGGATTTCAATCTGCTGCCCGGGCTGACCGCCGCCGAGAACGCCGCCTTGCCGCTGGAACTGGACGGGGTCGCGGTGCCGAAGGCGCGCGTGGCCGGGCTGGAGGCGCTGGAAGCGCTGGGCGTGGCTGACCGGGCGGGCTGGTTCCCCGATCAGCTGTCCGGCGGCGAGCGGCAGCGGGTCGCGATCGCCCGCGCGGTGGTGGGGGACCGCCGCCTGCTGCTGGCCGACGAGCCGTCCGGCGCCCTGGACTCGGTGAACGCGGACGAGGTGATGCGGCTGCTGCACGAGGCGTGCCAGCGGGGCGTGGCCGCGGTGGTGGTGACCCACGACGCACAGCTGGCCGCCTGGGCCGACCGCGTGGTAGTCCTGCGCGACGGGCGGGTGACCGGCCAGACCACCCGGCCGCCCGGGCCCGAATCCCTCCTGACGCCCGGGGAGATCCGGTGAGCATCGCGCTGCGCGAACCCCCCGACCTGGCCGGAGACGCAGGCGGCGGCATCGTCGCCCGCCGGGCGGTGGCCCGCTGGGGCTGGCGGCTGTTCCGCCGCGAATGGCGGCAGCAGCTGCTCGTGCTCGGCCTGCTCACCGCGGCGGTCGCGGCGACGATCTGGGGCGCCAGCGTCGTCACGAACGTGCAGCTCCGGAACCCCAACTACGTCACGTTCGGCACCGCTGCCGCGCAGGTCACGCTGCCCGGCAGCGACCCGCGCCTGGCCGCCGACATCGCCGCCATCCAGGCCAGCTGGGGTCCGGCGGATCTCATTGAGAATCAGGACATCGCGACCGGCACCACCCAGCCTGTGCAACTTCGCGCCGAAAATCCGCACGGGCACTACAACTCTCCGCTGCTGGGCCTGGTCAGCGGCACGTACCCGGCCGGCGCCGGTCAGGTCGCGCTGACCAGCCAGGTGGCGACCCTGTACGGCGCGCACGTCGGCGGCACCTGGCGGGCCGTCGGCACGACCTGGCGGGTGACCGGCATCGTGCAGGACCCGAGCAACCTGGCGGACGAGTTCGCGCTGGTGGCCCCCGGCCAGGTCCCGCACCCCAGCCAGGTGATCATGCTGCTCGGCTCGGCCGCGGCGCAGCAGGCGATCGGCAACGGCGGCGGAACGCTGCCCGGTGTCCCGGCAGCGACTCCATCCGTTCCCGCTATCAGCGAGAACGGATTTTCGCCGGCGGTGCTGGTGCTGGTGGTGGAGGTAGTCGGCCTGGTGTTCATCGGCCTGGTGTCGGTGGCCGGTTTCTCGGTGATGGCCCAGCGCAGGCTGCGTGCCCTCGGCATGCTCAGCGCGATCGGCGCGACCGAACGCAACCTCCGCCTGGTCATGATCGTCAACGGCCTGGCCGTCGGCGTGGCCGCCGCGCTTGCCGGGGCGGTGCTGGGCTTCGCCGCCTGGTTCGCTTACGTGCCGGCGCTGCAGCAGGCCGCCGGCCACGTGGTCGACGCGGCGAACCTGCCCTGGTGGGCGTTCGCCACCGGGGTCGTGGTCGCGATCGCGACGTCGGTGCTGGCCTCCCGCCGCCCGGCCAAGACGATAGCCCAGGTGCCGGTAGTGGCCGCGCTGTCCGGCCGCCCCGCGCCGCCGAAGGCGGTGCACCGCTCCGCCCTGCCCGGCGTCATCGTGTTCGGCGCCGGCGTCGCGTGCCTGGCGTTCACCGGCGGTCTGGCTGCCGTCGGCCCCGGCAGCGCCAGCCACGCGCTGCTCCTGCTGGCCGGGCTGGTCGCCGTGATCGTCGGGATCCTCTTGCTCGCCCCGCTGGCCGTCAGCGTGCTGGCAGCCGAGCCGGCCCGCGGCTGCCGGTCGCGGTCCGGATCGCGCTGCGCAACCTGGTCCGCTACCGGGCCCGGTCCGGCGCCGCGCTGGCGGCGACCACGTTCGCCGTGTTCCTGGCCATGGGGATCTGCCTCGCCGCCAGCACCAGGTTCGGCAATCCGCTCAACTGGATCGGCCCTAACCTGTCCGGCAGCCAGCTGATCTTCTACCCGCAGCAGAGCCAGGGCGGCGGCACGATGACGCAGCTCAGCAATGCCCAGACAGCCCGCCTGGGCGGGCAGGTGAACAGCCTCGCCGCCAGCCTGCACACGCGGTCCGTGCCGCTGGAATCCGCGGTCACGCTGTACCAGGTAGGCACGCCGCAAAACAGTCCGGGCAATTTCACCGGCGCCGTGTACGTGGCCACCCCGCAGTTGCTCGCCACGTACGGGATCAAGGCCAGCCAGATCGCTCCCGACACCGACATCCTCACCATGCGGCCAGGGCTGGCAGGCGTGCCGCACCTGGAGATGATCTGGAGCAACCCCGGCTACCAGTCCCCCGGCGAAGGCGTTCCCGGCAGCAGCGGCAGTCCGCCCTGCACGCTGAGCAACGACTGCCTGGCCAACCCCGCGATACAGACGGTCAGCAGCCTGCCCGGCGGCACCTCCGCGCCGAACACGGTGATCACCCAGTACGCGGTGAGCAAGTACCACCTGCAGCCCAGCCTGAACGGCTGGCTGATCCAGGCACCGGCCCCGCTCACCGCCACGCAGATCAACGCCGCGCGGCGACTCGCGCTCGCCTACGGGGTGACGGTCGAGACCACGTCCGATACGCCGGGTCTCGGCGAGTTCGCCGACGGCGGCACCGCGCTGGGCATCGTGATCGCGCTCGGCGTGCTGGCCGCCTCCGTCGGCCTGATCCGCAGCGAGACCGCGCGGGACCTGCGCACGCTCACCGCGGCCGGCGCCAGCGGCGCGACCCGGCGGATGATCACCGCGGCGACCGCGGCCGCACTGGGCCTGCTCGGCGCGATCCTTGGCATGGCCGGCGCGGTGATCGCCGGGCTAGCGTGGGCGCACAGCAGCCTGTCCGCCATGTACGGCGACGTGCCGCTGAGTGACGTACTCATCCTGCTGATCGGGCTGCCGCTGATCGCCGCGGCCGGCGGCTGGCTGCTGGCCGGCCGCGAGCCGCCGCTGATCGCCAGGCAGCCGATTGAGTTAGGCCCGCGGACGGACTGAGATTGCACAGTCACGTCGCTGACATGTGCGGGACATCAGAGCGCGCAGCTCACCGGCTGTCAGCGTCACTGCGCCGCACCTGACGACGGCGGGGCCGGCAGCCGGTCGAGATCGTTCTCCTCTGGCTCCTCTTGCTGGCCCGCGCGGCCTTCCGCGGTCACCTGCCCCAGCCGCAGCTGCCCCAGCGCCTGGTCGATCTGCCCGCTGAGCTCCACCGGCAGATAGGGCCGCGCATGCTCGTGCGCCACCGCGCTCACGTCGATAAGCAGCCGGGCGTCTCGCCGCCCCAGCTTGACCTGGGCGGCATTGAGCAGGCTGAATAGGACATCCCTGATTACCTCGTCGACGGGAAGCGAGCGCATCCGTCGCACATACTCGCGGGCGTCCTCCGCAGACCGCGCCTGTTCCTGCCCGGCGCCGCCGCCCGGTCCTGCCATGCCCATGTCAGCCAGCCTTCCTGAACGTCCAGCGGCCGGGCGGCCATGCTGCCCCACCGTCACCCGGTCCGCGCCGCCGATTATAGGAATCTCGGGCCGGGCTCGCCGGTCTCCCCGGCGCGCCCGGCCCGATAGTTCCGTGACGCTTCGTCAGCCGACGGTAAGCACGCCTGCCGCGAGGAAAGTCGCGATCGCGCCCTTGGCCAGCGGCTGGACGTTGCTGCCGGTGTTGCACTGACCCTTGTGCTTGCCTGAGGTGTACCGCGGCGCGTAGGCGCCGAAGTAGACCTGGTAGGCGCCAGGCCCGCTTGCGCCGGCGAACTTACCGGTGCTCTTGCCCGGGACGAACTTGAACTGCTGCCGGACGGTGTAAGTGAAGAAGCAGGTCCGGGTATTAAACGTCTGAGTCGTGCTCTGCGCGCCGGTACCGGTGACGGTGAGCTTGCCGGCTGGCGTTACCAGCGTGTGCGTGTTGCCACCGCCGTTGCCGAGCACGAAGCCGCGGTCGGTGGTCGCCACCACGCCGGCGAACGTGAGCGGGATGGGCGTGACATTCGCGATCGCCGCCTTGCCGTACGCCGCTCCGCTGATCGCTTCCGGCCCCGTTGCCGGCTTCGCGGCCGTGCTTGCGAATGCGGGGCTGACGCCGGCGAGCATCAAGGCCGCGCTGGCCGCCACGACGAGCCCGCCGATCCGGACTACGACTTTCCGCATGGTTCCTCCCCTTTTAGGCGTTGTGCCTTGGTGGGATCACACTCGCAGGCCAGCGTCACACGAGCGGCACACGGAAAATCAACGCGGAGAATCCAACACAGCGAATCAGACGGCCATGGCGCGCCGCCGGAGCTGATTTTCAAGCTGAATCAGCAAGACGGGCGGCTGCACGCCGAGGTCATCGACCACGGAGCGGGCGAGCTGGACCATGCGCCGCGCGGCGCCGCGGCGGCCCTGCGTCAGCAGATGCCGGGCCGCGCTCAGGTACCGCTCCTCTTCGTCGGGCGCCAGCTCGACGGCGCGCTCCAGGCAGCGCACCGCCTCGTCGAGGTCGCCGGCGCGCGCGGCCCAGTCGGCGCACAGGTCGAGCGGCCCCAGCGCCTGGTTTCGCAGCCGCTGCCGCGGCAGTTCGGCCCATGGCTCGTAGGGGTCACCGGGCAGTAGGTCACCGCCGTAGCGGGCGAGCGCCGCGCGGGCCGCGGAAACGGCCTCTCTCGATCCTCCCGCGGCAAGTTGCATGGCCCGGCGAGCGTCGTCGGTGAACGCCTGGACGTCGGTGTGCACATCGGGGCCGAGGCAGAGCTGACGATCCTCGCGCACGAGCACATCCCCTGCCGCGTCCTTGAGCCGGTTGAGTACCGTGCGCAGCCGGTTGGCGCTGGCGTCCGGATCGGCTTCGGGCCAGAGCGCCTCCATCGCGGCTTCGGCGGCCAGGCGGCCGCCCGCGGCCGCGACAAGCTTGACCAGCTGCCGTCCCTGCCCCGGCGGCACGTCTACGGCCCGGCCGCCACGGGTCACGCCGAATCCGCCGAGCAAGCTGACAGTGACCGGGAATGTCATGTTCGCCAGGCCAGTCGCCAGCGGATGGCCGGTCGCGGCCACCAGCCCGAGCAGGCTGGTGGCCGCCTGGCGTTCGAGGATCAGCGGGAGTCCGGGATGACCGAGCCTGGCCGCCAGCTCCAGTGCGTCGAGCGCGAGCGATGTCACTGCCGGATCGCCGCGGCGCCCGGCGGCAAGCGCCCGGAGCAGCTGCACCCGCCATCGTTCTGTCGGCTCGCACCACGGTGCGGCGGCTAGTGCCAGCAACCTGCGCTCGGCCTCCTCTGGATCACCGCTGCGGGCCATGATCATCGCCGTCGCGCGTTCCACCTCGAAGTCCTCGTGCTCAGATTGCAGCACGGCCCGGTCCAGGTATTGCATGGCCAGGTCGCGGTACCCCACCCGGTCGAGGAAGTCGGCGGCATCGGCGAGGAACTCGCCACCACAGCCGTCGAACCAGTCCGACCGGAAGGACTCCGCGGCCAGGATCGCCGCCAGCGTCCCCGGCCCGTCGCCCCGCTGCGAGAGTCCCCGTGCCCGTTCCCACGCGACGTAGGCTCGCACCCGGACGTCCCCGATGACTTGCGCGATTGCTTCGGCCTCGGTGAGGTTCGCTTCGGCTTCCTCGTACCGCCCTACCTGGTTCAGGATCTCGGCCCGGAACGTGAGGATGACCGCACGCTGCTGCCTCCGGTCGGGGATTACTTCCAGAGACTCGTCCACGGCGGCGACCGCTTGGTCAAAAGCGCCCCTGTGGGCGTGCACCCAGCAACCGAGTATCGCGAGAGTGTAGGCCAGCCAGCTCCACAACCCCTGGTTCCGGTAGCTGCGGGCGGCCATCGTCAGCTGGTCGGCGGCGATCGCCAGGTGCCTATCGTCCTTATACCGGGCGGCGGCGCGCCCCAGCGTGTCGAGCAGCCGGGCCCGGGTCCGTTCCTCGGCGAGGGGCGTCTGCTCGAGCACTGCCGTGGCAAGCGCCTCGGCAGCCTCAGGATTGTCGTCGCGGACCAGATCGCGGGCCAGCTCGGCTTTGACCTCGCGAGCGAGCCCGGGGTCGGACGGCGGCTCGCCCAGCGCGGCGAGCGCCCGGTTCAATGCCTGCGCCCGGCGGTGTATCGCCGCTGGAGGCTCGCACTCGCGGGCGATATGCAGCAGGATCCGCGGATGCTCGTCCAGCACGGCACCTGGCAGCCGGCCTGCCAGCTCGGTGAGTTCATCGAGTCCGAGGCGTTCGGCTTCCCGCGGGCTCATCGCGGCGAGCAGCGCCGCCGCGTCACTCGCTCTCCCAGCTCCGATCAGCAGGCCGACGGCAAGGTCGGGGCGGCCTTCCTCGGCGTAGGCTGCTGCCGCCGCGGTCAGCACGCCAGTCGCGACAGGGGCGCGCGCCATCAGCAAGTGCTGGACCGGGCCGACGAACTCGAACCAGCCGTCGTCGCTCTCGTGCAACGGCAGCCCCGCGCGGCTGACGACCGCGAGCAGGTCGGCTATGCCAGTTGCGCGCGCCACGACTGCCTCGCGCAGCAGCGGAAGATGAGCCGCTTGGACGACAGCCGACCGCACAGGCTCGGGTATCCCGCGCAGAATCTGCTCGACCAGCCCTGTCAGCACCTGCGCGCCGCCGGGCGGCGGTGCGGCCGCCGCTGTCGCGTCGTTGTCCGCGGGCGCGGACTCTGCGTGGCCACCAGCCGGCGACCCGGAGGCGCCGAGCGCGCTGTCGGCGAGCAGCGGCTGGCCGGCAGATCTTGCCTGACTCGCCGCCAGCACGACCGCCGCGGTCCAGCCGCCGGTGGCCGCCTTGAGCCGCTCGGCCTCAGCCGCCGAGACCGCCATCCCGAACCCCTGCCTGCATAGTGCGGCAACCTCAGGCGTGGTCATCGCGAGGTCGGCGGTACCGAGCCATACCACAGCGCTGTCCCGGCGCAATGACGCGATGCCGAGCGGGGCTTCGCGGCCGAGGAGCAGCAGGCGCTGGCCGGCTCCGAGCTGCGCGGCGAGGCGGGTAAGCAGCGCAAGCGCCTCCGGCTCGGCGTTCTGCACCTCGTCGACGACGATCATGGCGCCGCTGCCCGCCAGCGCCTCTAGCATCGCGTCCAGGACGCCGGCCGGTCCGGCTGGTGCCGCCTGATCCATCAGGGCGGCGAGGTCGGACAGCCCTACCCGGGCGGCTGCCGAGCGCAGCCGGTGCGGCAGCAAGGCGGCCGACACCCCGGCAGATTCCAGCACGGTGGCGATCACCGGCATATCGAGGAACTCGGCTGACTCGGCGGCCAGGGCAGACTTGCCGTAACCAGCACCGCCGACGACCACGCTCGCGCTCGCGCCGAGCAAGCGGTTGGTCAGCCGGGGCCGTCTGAGGTGATAAGCGGATAGCTGGCTCAATGTTCCTCGTGACGGTATCGTTCCTCATCACCTGAGCCGGATGGCGCGACGAAGCCACGGCTGGGCGGCACGGTTTGGCTGATGGGCGCTGTCGCACCTGCCAATATCATGACACGCTGCCGGTTCCGGGGTCCCGCGGAATGCCTCGCCGCGGCATCCTGGCTCCAGTACTTAACCGCTTGCTCCCCCACGAGGCCCATTCTTCATTAATCGTCCGAACGGACCGTGGCGCCTCCCCCGCACACATGAGACCTCGGAAGATGCGCGCAGCCGCCGACATCGCGTTCTCACGGCGCCCCGCGCTACGTCGAGATCCCGGCCGTCAGGCTGGAAAACTCGCGCCTCTTCCGCAGCCAATGCCACGGCCGCCACGCCTGGTTGAGTTCACGGACCCCCAGGTGCGGCGGAACGATCAGCACGGGGCAGATGGCGTGCGCCGCGCAGTAACGGCCGGGCGAGTGCCGGAACGGCCACCAGGGGTGGTGCCGCGACGCCCCGATGACCAGCAGATCCGCTTCCCGATAGGCGGCTGCCGCCAGCCCGCGGTACGGGGGCTCGTAGGTGATTACGGTGTCCACCCGTACGTCGTCAGGAACGCCGCCCATTGCCTCGCTGAAGGCATGCTCCACGAATTCCCTCGCTAGTTGCTCGCACAGATCCTGCCGCGGCGGCGGTGGCGGCATGAAGGCGAGATCTTGCCTGGCGGCAGGCCAGCAGTCGAAGCTGGCTCCGGTCGGCAAGGGGCGGCACGCGCGGAGCGCGAGAAGCTCCATGTCGCGTTGCCTGGCGATCCCGGCCGCCTCGCGTAGCGCCTGCAGCCCGGCTAGCGAGTCGTCCACGCCGACGATGACGCGCCCGGCAGCTTGGCCACGCATCGCGTCACCTCCTCCCACCAGGCAGCTGGTGAGCCGCGGACCGCGCGAAGGTGCTGGACCAGCGTTACGGGTCCCGAGTCACTATGTTCAGGCTGATTCCGGATACCGATCCTGAGCATGGGCTTTGGTCCTTTTTCCACGGGTCGTGAGGACAGCCTTGCCGGTGACCTTCATTGACTGACGGGTAGACCAAGACCGTGCTTGTTTCCAGCTACATCACCCCCAAAGCGCGCAAGGGCACCGTGAGTACCATCCAGGGCCGCGGGCTCATCGCCGTCGCGCCGATCGCGGCCGGGGAACTCGTCGCGATCAAGGGCGGCCACATCGTGAGTACCGCCACCCTCGCGTCCTTGCCGGAACGGCTGCGCAACTCCGAGGTCCAGATCGCCGACGGTTTCCACCTGGCCGCCGTGGAAGAGGCCGAATACGAGCCGGTCATGCTGTTCCTCAACCACTCCTGCGAGCCCAGCGTCGGCTTCGCCGGCAACACGGTCCTGGTCGCCATGCGAGACATCAGCCCTGACGAGGAACTGACCACCGACTACGCGCTCTTCGATGACAGCGACGAGACGATGCAATGCCAGTGCGGAACGTCCTCATGCCGCGGCATGATCAGCGGCCGGGACTGGCAGCGCCCCGATTTGCAGCGCAAATACGGCAGCTACTTCTCCTCCTACCTCCAGCGCCGGTTCGCCGGCCAGCCAGACCGCTAGCGTGCCAGGCGTAAATCTCGCGCATGCCGTCCGAGTCCAAGAAATCCCGCCGACCGGCAGGCCGACTGCGCAATCGACCCGCTCTAGTCTGGTCGACTGCGCAATCGACCCGCCGCGGGTCCGGAGCCCCGACGCCGCCCGCCCGCCGTATATTCCTTATGAACGCGCCAAGCTCGAACTAAAGAGAAAGATCCTTCGACCTATAGGCCGTAACATCCTTCACGTTATCGAAAACCGACGAGGAGCGGGACACCGGACGGCCGCTAGCGCACGATCTGGCGCACACCCGCCCCGCAGGAAGCAGCGCTTGGAGGGTCCGCGCGTTTCGTACCGCGTTCGCGTTACCGTCGTTGTTGAAGTAGACGTACACGTCCTGGCCCGCCAGGCTCCATTCCCGGCTCCGATCCACCGCCACCCGCATCCAGTCAGGGATCAGCTGGAGGAAATACGCCAGCCGGGTGTCATCGCGCGGCTGCGAGGGCGGCAGCTGCACCAGCAGCACTGCCCGCTTATCGCCCAGTTCGTGCCAGCCCTCCCGGATGCGCTGCAGCCATGGCTCCGGCGCGTATAGCTTGCGCGCATGGGTCAGCCCGCGAGGTGCCTTGACGGACAGGCGGAAACCATCAGGCAGCCTGCCCCGCCAGCTCCGGAATGCCGCCGGCGAGGGCCAGCGGTGGAAGCTGCTGTTGAGCTCGGCGGAGGGAAAGGCGGCCGCGTAGCGGCCGAGCCGGCTGCGGGGCGGAAGCCCCGGCGGGTACAGCTCGGGCAGGGCCATGACGAGACTTGCCGCTGGTCATGGCGCTCTCCCGGAGACCTGGCCTCATCTGATGCGAATAAGGCCATGCCCGCAGCCACCGGGGTGAAACACCCGTAACGGCTCATCCGACCGCATGGCAATGTGTCAATGCCGCCGGGATAGTTGGTCCAGGAGCGTCCCGATCGCGGGTGCCGCGGCCATTTCAGCGGCGACCGCCTGAGCGGCGTGCCGGTAAGAGCCGTCGGCGAGCACCGCCTCGATGGCCTGGCGGATGCGCGGCGCGTCGCCCCGGCTGACCGGGCGCCGGCGTTCGCCGGAGTCCTCGCTGATGCGGACCTGTATGCCCGCGCCGGCCTGGACCACTTTGGGGGCGTTGGCGAACTGGTCGGCGAACACCGGGACGACGACGAGGGGCACGCCGGCGGCCAGGGCGCCATAGGCGGTGCCGGACCCGCCATGGCAGACCACCAGCGCGGCCTCACCCAGGATGTCGGCCTGGTCGACCCAGGCTTCCACGTGCACATTTCCGGGAACATCGCGCAGCCGGGACGCCTCGAAGCCATGCCCAGTGGTCACCAGCACCCGCGCGTCAAGCCCGGTGACGGCGTCGATCACCGCGCGGTAGACCTCACCGGCGAATGACATGTGGCCCAGCACAGTGCCGAAGCTCACGTACACCAAGGGCGCGCTGGTGCCGGCCCACCAGGCGGGCAGCGCGCCACGCGGCGCGGCGGCAGGCTCCCGGTACCGCCCGGTGCCGGAGAAGGGGGACGGATCGAGCGCGGCCGGGAACCGCGTCAGGTACGGCGACCGGCGCAGTTCATCAGCGAGCCCGTCCCAGTGGGCCTCCAGCGCGGGCGCGGCGACGCCGATCGATTCCCACTCGACCGCGGCGAGGCCGATCGCGACCTGCGCGGCAGGAATGCCCAGCCGCGCCGCGGCGACGGCGGAGGCGTACTCGCAGGGATCGCGCAGTATCACGTCGGGCCGCCAGTCCCGCACCGCCCGTTCCATCGTCGGCAGCATCGCCGTCGCCGCCAGCCGGCCGAACAGTTCTCGGTTGCCGAGCACCGACGCCTCGCGCGGCGGCAGGACCGGAAGCTGCTCCCGGATGGACCGCACTTGCTCCTCAGACGGCTCGCCGCCGGCCAGGAAAGGGTGCCCCGCCACCTTGACCATGCCCGTCAGAGCGGGAGGGCCGACCACCAGCGTCTCCCCGCCGCTCCGCCGCGCCTGGTCCAGGAACGGCACCAGCGGCCGGAGATGGCCCGCGCCCCCAAGCGAGCACGCCGCGAGAACACGCACCCCGCCGACAGTACGCGCAGTCCCGGCGAACGCACACCTGGATTTCCCTCTCCGCGACCATTGATCATGGTCCGAGGAGGATGCTCACCTGGGAGCCGAGTTCGCGGAATCCCAGGGCACGGGCGACGCGCCGGGATTCCGGGGGCCGTGCCCGCCATTGCGGCAGCCTTCCTTTCCCGATCGCGGGGGCGACGGCCGCTGACGCGGCGGCGCGGGCCAGGCCGCGGCCTCGCGCCGCGGCAGCCGTCAGCACGCTCAGGTGCGCCGTGCCGCAGGGCCAGTCCCGGTATCCGGCGGCGGCAACGACCCGGTCGTGCTCGCGGACAGCGAAGGCCGGCGAGGTGATCTCCCGCAGGCCGCTCTCCTTGACGTCATCGATGCTCGCTGCCGCCAGGAACTCCTGGATGCCGGGATCATCCAGGTCCAGCGGCCCGATGATGGCATCCCCAGGCTGGGGACGGAAGTCCGCCGGGTCCAGGTAGGCCAGGGCCGCCGGGCCTAGGATCCCGGCGATACGCAGCCTGAGGCTGAGTACTTCGGCGCTAGTGAGCGAGGCGGCGGGCAGGCCGGTGAGAGCCTGCTCGATAAGCCGAGCGGTCCCGTGATCGGGCGCGGTGGCGAGGACCGCGTCGCCGATGACCACGATGCCGGCCCAGCCTGGCGGGGAGAGATACGACCGAGGTGACACGGCGACGCTGATGGCGAGACCGAACCCGGCCTCGGGCCCCGCGAGGTACTCCCACAGCTCCCGGGCCCTGGCAATCAGCGTGGCCACGGGCCTGTCCGGAGCAAGACACCAGGCGCGCGGTCGAAACCCACGAGCAGCAACCCTACTGAACCAGGGTCGGCCCGGCCGCGGATGCTGATGTCCCGTGACAGGCAAATCGGTTGGTGCTGGAGTTCCAGGTTGCTGGTGGCAGGCTTGCCCCTATGATCGACGAATTCGCGAAAGAGTACCTCCACGACGACCTGCGATGGATACGCGAGGTGATGGTGTGGAAGCTCGACGGGCTCTCTGAGTACGACATCCGCCGTCCCCTGACCTCCAGCGGGACCAATCTCCTCGGCCTGCTCAAGCACCTGGCGACCTGGGAGGCCAGGTACTTCGGTGAGGTCTTCGACCGGCCGTTCCCCGAACCCCTGCCCCGGTGGGACGACACCGCCGCACAAGGTGCCGACCTCTGGGCGACCGAGGACGAGACACGCGAGGACATCATCGACTTCTACCGGCGCGTATGGGCACATTCGGACGCGACGATCAACGCCCTCGACATCGACGCCCCCGGCCATGTGCCGTGGTGGCCGCGCCCCAACGTGAAGCTGTTCAACATCCTGGTCCACTTGCTCACCGAGACCAGCCGGCACGCCGGACACGCCGACATCCTGCGTGAACAGCTCGACGGCAAGACAGGAACCGCACCCGGGTACTCGAAGCCGCAGGAACACGACACGGCTTACTCGGAAGAAAAGTGCGCGAAGATCGAGCGCGTCGCCCAAGCTGCGGCCTCATGCCAGGCCTGACCTCGGGGATTTGCCGCGGCAGGGCCAGGACGAGGATGAGCGCGAGGACGAGGATCGCCACGTTGGCGAGCAGGGCGAGTTGCGAGCTATGGCTGAACGCGACGGCGACGGCGTTCGGCCCGGGGCGGACGTGCAGGGTGCCACAGCACCGTGCCGATGACCGCGATGCCGATGGCGCTGCCCAGCCGCTGAGCGGTGCCGAGGATGGCGCTGGCCGTGCCCGCCTCCTGCCTGGGCACCCGGGCCAGCACGAAGTCCTGGTTCGGGGCGATCACCATCCCGCTGCCGAGCCCGGCGAACAGCAGCGGGCCGGCGAGATACCAGCCGCGTGGGACCGGAGCGGTCAGGTGAATCACCAGCGCCGCCAGGGCGAGCCCGATTGCCACCATCGCGCAGCCGGTGACCAGAACCATCCGGCCCATCCTTGCCGACAGCTTGTCGCTGATCGCCGCGGACACCAGGCTGCCGGACGAGAAGGGCACGGCGACCAGTCCGGTCATCAGGGCACTGCGGGCCAGCCCTTCCTGCCACAGGATCGAGATGGTGAAGAATACGCTGGTGAACCCGGCGAAATAGACGACGGCGAAGATCGCCCCCGCGGAGAATGACGACCGAGCCAGCAGGCTCGGCTTGAGCAGCGGGTCCCCGCCACGCCGCTCGGCGCGCACCTCCCACCATGCGAGCAGCGCGAACGCGGCCGCGCAGCCGCCGAAGCACGCGTAGCACCAGGCAGGCCAGCCCGCCTGCTCGCCTTCCACCAGCGGGATGAGCAGCAGGAGCAGCGCGGCGGACAGCAGGCACAGCCCGGCCGGGTCGAACCGGCGGCGGATGCGCGATCGCGCGGGGGGCAGCTGCCAGGCGGCCATCGGCAGCGCGACCGCGCCGATGAGCAGGTTCACCAGGAACACCCAGCGCCAGCCGTCGTCGGCGCCCGCACCCGCGATGATCAGCCCGCCCAGCACCGGCCCGAGCGCGATGGACCCGCCGATCGTGGCGCCGAGGGCGGCGAACGCCCTCGATCGCGCAGGCCCGGTGAACGACAACTGGATGGTCGCGGCGATCGCCGGGTAAAAGATCCCGGCTCCGATGCCCTGCAGAGCGCGGGCGGCGACGATCTCGCCTTGGTTCTGCGACAGCCCGCAGGCCGCGCTGGCCAGCGTGAAGATGGTCAGGCCGATGAGGAACAACGGCTTGTGACCGAACCGGTCGCCGGCCCGGCCTGCCGGCACCAGGGCGAGGCCGTAGGCGAGCGCGTAAGCGGAGACGACCCACTCGAGGGTGGCGGGCGAGGCGTGCAAGCCGGTCCTGATCGTGGGCAGCGCGACGGTCACGATCGTGGTGTCGAGCAGGGCCATGAATGCTCCGACGAGTACAACGGCGACGGCCCGCCAGCCATGGCCACTCTGAGACGCGGGGGCTGCGCCCGTGCTCTCTTCTGTGATCATGGCTCGACACTAGGTCGGACATAAATTTATGTCAAGCATAATTTTTTGTCCGTCATAACTTCGTGCTAGCGTGACAGCATGACCACGGGACTGCGGGAGCGCCGGAAGCAGGAGGCTCGGCAGGCGATCTCCGGCGTCGCGATGGCGATGTTCGCTGACCAGGGTTTCGACGAGGTGACGATCTCCCAGATCGCCGACGCGGCCGGGGTGTCGAAGATGACCGTGACGAACTACTTTCCGCGCAAGGAGGACCTGATCTTCGACCGGGCCGAGGTGATCATTCGCAGCCTGGCCGATGCCGCCGCCGCGCGCGCGCCCGGCGAGAGCCTGCTCGCGGCGATCCGCCGTGACTACGCCGAGCGGATCGCCGCGGGTGATGCCGTGCCCACCGCGGCGTTCGCCCGGATGGTCCAGAACAGCCACGTGCTCACCAGCCGGTACCGGGAGATCGCCGACTTGCGCGAGCGGGCGCTCGGCGACGCTATCGCCGCCGAGACCGGCGTGGACGACCCGCAGCAGCGGATCGTGGCGGCCCAGCTCGCGTCGGTTCACCGGGTGCTGTTCGCGGAAGGCGCCAGGCGCAGCCTGGCCGGCCAGCCTCGCGACGAAATCTGCCAGCTGCTCGCGGCGGCCGCCCGCCGGGCCTTTGACCTGCTCGAGCCGTCCCTGGGCAGCTACGGCATCAGGCCTGACCGGCAGGCCCGTCCATGAGCGAGATCGAGATCGATGATGCGCTGGTACGCGCGCTGCTGCACGAGCAGCATCCGGATCTCCGACCTGGGAACCAGCGGGCCGGACAGCACTCAAGCGCATCCTGAGCTTCTAGGGTTATGCGTATGCTTCGCCACATTCTCCTGATCCGCCTGAAGCCGGGAGTCACGGCCGAACAGGTCGGCGCGTTCGTCCGTGCGATCCAAGCGGTGCCGTTCCCGGGACGGCATAACGTCATCGTCGGCCGGGATATCGGCGTCCGGCCCGGGAACATGGACCTGGCAGTCAGCAACGACTTCCCCGATGAAGCGGCCTTTCAAGCGTGGGGTGACGACCCGGAGCACGTTCGGGTGCGCAATGAGCTTCTCAGCCCGATCGCCGAACGAATCGAGCGATGCCTTTTCCCCGTATGAGCGGCTGCGGTCAGGTGAACCCGAAGTCACGATTTTCCCGAACGACCGCGGCTGACTCCGCAACCCAGCACAGTTCCCCTGAGCCCGGCTTCAGGCGTTGAGATAGGTCAGCACCGCGAGGACACGGCGGTTGGCATCCTCGGCGGGATACAGGTCGAGCTTAGTGAAGATGCTGCCGATGTGCTTGCTGACCGCTTTCTCCGTGACTACCAGCCGGGAGGCGATGCCGGCATTGCTGTGTCCCTCAGCCATCAGCGCGAGTACCTCGCGTTCCCGCGAGGTGAGCCGGCCCAGCTGCTCATCCCGGCCATGGCGCGCCAGCAGTTGCGACACAACCTCGGGATCCATGGCAGTGCCGCCGCCGGCGACGGTACGCACCGCCTCGATGAACCTCAGCACGTCGGAGACCCGGTCCTTGAGCAGGTAACCGAGGCCCCCCGTCCCCGCGGAGAGCAGCTCTTTCGCATAGAGCTGCTCGACGTGCTGGGACAGGACGAGCACCGGCAGGCCAGGCAGCTGAGTGCGGGCCTGGATCGCTGCCCGCAGTCCCTCATCCGTGAAGGTAGGCGGCAGCCGCACATCCACCACCGCCACGTCGGGGCGGTGGTGCACCAGCGCGCGCAGCAATTCGGGCCCGCTGTCCACGGCCGCCACGACCTCCATGCCGTAGGCAGTGAGCAGCCGGATCAGGCCGTCCCGCAGGAGGGTCAGGTCCTCGCCAAGGACAACTCGCACGGCAGCTCCATGGTCACCTGCGTCGGCCCGCCGGCCGGACTGGTCACGGCGACCATACCGTCGAAGGCGTTCAGCCGTCGCTCGATGCCCTGCAGTCCGCCTCCGGCGCGTGGATGTGCACCGCCCGCGCCGTTGTCGCCGACGATCGCGACCAGCCTGCCGTGATCGTATTCCACCTGGACCCAGGCCCGGTCCGCGCCGCTGTGCTTGACCACGTTGGCGAGCGCCTCGGCGACGGCGAAGTAGGCGGCCGACTCGACGGGCGCGGAGGGGCGGCCGGGCAGTTCGATGTGCAGGTCAACGGGCAGCGGCAGGCTGAGGGCAAGCGCGCGCACGGCCCCGTCGAGACCGCGTTCCGCCAGTGCCGGCGGGTGGATGCCGCGCACCAGCGCGCGCAGTTCAGACAGCGCCTGACCGCTGGATGCGCGCGCCTCGGCCAGCAATGTCAGCGCCAAGTCCGGGTTGTCCCTGACCATCTGCTCGGCGAAGCCGATGTTCATGCCAAGGGCGACCAGCCGGGCCTGCGCTCCATCGTGCAGGTCGCGTTCGATCCTGCGCAGTTCTGCCGCGGACGCGTCCACCGCATCCCAGCGCAACTCGGTCAGCTGGCCTACCCTCGCGGCCATCTCTTTCCGGGTCGGTGCCAGCAGCGACGATGCGGCGACAGCGTGCATTTTCAGCAGCCACGGCCCCGCGATGACGCAGGCCGGCAGCATGCTCAGGAAGAACACCTGCAGCAGGAAACCGGGTGGCGCACGGTTCGTCCATCCGTCCAGCAAAGTCCCGTAATCCTCCACCACGGTCCACGTGCCGGCGACGAGCAGGAATGCGGGCAGCAACCCGAGCACAATGCTGACCGGCACGTTGACCAGCGTCCACAGCAGGTCCCGCCAGGTCGCCGGATCGCCAAGGACCCACCTGCAGCGCCGGAACACTCGGAACAGCCGGTTGGTCGGCTTGGCCGACCGGGACCGGTAAGGCGTCGCGATCGCCACCCCCGACCACTCGAGCGCCCAGCGGCGCTGCAGGCCGGCTTGCCGGCGCACAGCAAGCAGGCTCTTCGGCGCGAGCACTACTCCGAGCCCGGCAGGCAGCAGGAGAACGCAAGCCAGGGAGGCGACGAACAACGGGAGGCCCGCGACAGCGGTAACCGCCAGGACCATCCCCCGAACGCACGTCCGCAGGGTCTGCCGGACAAGCCGCGCAATGCTCTCGCCAGCGTCAATCATCGCCACCTCCGCACCCCTCGGCATCGTTCCCGGTGCGCACCAGCCCGCACAGAGGCCAGATGCCCGTTCCGCCTTCCTATTGTGGGTGCCGACGGCGGCCGGACTCAGTGGTGTTAACTCCACCCTTCGATGATGGCTGCCCCGACAGATCAGGAATAACAGGTAGGTTGGGCGGATGGACGAGAACCAGGCGCGGCGGGTCGCCGACGCCCTGCGGGATCGCGGCATCGACGCGCACCTGGAAACCGCGGGGATTGACATCTACGGGGTGCGTGTCGTTCTGAGCGGCGGGCGCGAGGCGATCTGGGGTAACGAGGGCACGTTGTCCCTGGAGGCCGAGGTGCTGCTGGACGGGGACCTCGTCGGCTTCATCCCGGAGATCCCCGGCTCGGCGGCATTCGACGAAGCGCAGATCGTGGACGCCATCGCGCGGGCCGATTATGACGAGCCCGTCGGCAGGGAACTCCCCCAGGCGCCGCCGCCTGCCCCGCCGCTGACGCGAGAAGGCGGCCTGTTCCGCCGCTTCCGCGACGGCTTCCGCTACGACTCCGAGTTAGCCGCCTACCATGCCTGGCTAAAGGCTGCGGAGAAAGTCGTCCTCGGTCATTATCTCTATGTCCTGACCCTTGTCCTGAAGGGCGAACGCCTTGGCGGCTTTTCCAGTGGTGACCATGCCCGGCGCCAGCACAGCGGGTTACGTAGGCGGTATCGATTTACGGGCATGGCCGGAGTGTGGTGGAGGATAATGACCTGACCGGCAATATGAGAGGTGCTGGGTCTTTCCCGAGGAGACCGCTGGTCTCGCGGGTCCTCCCGACGGCGCGGCACGGCCAGATCCGTGTGACACCTTCCTTCACGAGTCCAGGAACTGGCGCCAGCCGCCCGGCAGGGTGGTCTGGCCTACCTCGATCAGGTGCCCGTCGGGGTCACGCACGTAGCAGCGGATCTCGGTCCTGTGCTGTTTCGGTGGCGTGAGGAACTCGGCGCCTCGCGCGCTCCACTCCGCATACACAGCGTGGATGTCCGAGACCCGGATGTTGAGGAAGCTGCTGGCCAGGTCCGGATCGCGCGGTGTCTCGAGTGTGACTGCCGGCTTGTCGTCAGTCGGGCCGCCGCCCACGTTGATGATGATCCAGCTGTTGGCGAGCGCCACGTACGCCGGCTCACCCGAGCGGATGGTCTTGCCGCCGAGCACCTCCGTATAGAAGCGACGGGAGCGCTCCACGTCGTCAGAAACGATGAAGTGGGCCAGTGCGATCTCATATGCGGGCTGGCTGCCTTCAGGCATCTTGTACCTCCATGGTCCAGGTAGCGGTCCGAGCTCCCGGCTGCACGCCGCCTCACTGGGTGAACCGCCGGGCCCTGGGCGGATCAAAAGCGTACACGGCACGCACTGATCCACGCGGATCGGGCACCAGAGCTGATCGTCGGCTCAGCCGGTTCCGATGACGACCGGCGCGGCGCTGGTTCTGACGTAAACAAGCTCCTGCTTCGTGCATCCAGAGGCTTTGCCCTCCGGAGGCTTCGATTCACCGGACGGTGATCTATCCGGCGCTGCCGGACACGATGGCGCGCACTGCGCCGCCGATGTCCTCAGGTTCTCGCGGCATCGTCTCGGATCCTGCCGCCTGCGAAATCGGAGCCCGGTCGAGGTGAACAGCACGCGGCCTCCGTTGCGGATCATCGGAGCAAGTAGCTCGGTCCGCAGAATCGGCCTTTCACGTGGACGGCGCAGAGCTCGTCGATCGTCGCCGCGTCTGTCTGGCCGAACGGTGTGAGGCCGTCGAAACCGACGTTATTGACGAGGATGTCGAACTGTTCTGTCGCCCAGCGCTCCCGCGGCTGGCCGCGGAGCTCGCCGACGAGGAAGCAGGCGTGACCTGCCTGCTGAAGATCGCATGACTCACACGCTAGTCCCCGGCAATGATCTTCGCGCGGGCTGCGGCCAGTTCCGCATCGCTGATCACGCCACGCTCGTGCAGATCCTCAAGTTCAGCCAGGCGCTGCTCGATAGATTTCTCAGCCGCCGGGGGTACCGCCAGCTGGCTCCGGTTCAGCTTGGCCTCCAATTGCTCCCTGGCGATAAGCGGGTTCAGCCCTCCCGATCGCAGCACGAAAAATTTCCAGACGGAGATAGCGATACCAATGACCGTGACAATTGCCGCGAATACAAGAAACGCGATGAACCAGCCCGGGATCCCGCTGCCATCGGGACTCATGGACGCCTCCGCACTGCTGGGATCTTCCATGCAAAGCATATGCCTTTCGCCTGCCAAGGAGCACATGCCTCACGTCATCCGCACCGGGCCGCCCCTCGCGCATAACCAGGCGATCTGCGCGCCAGCCTTGCCGAATGGAGTATGCGCAGGCCCGCGCATAGTCAGCAGGGACGACGGCGGGCTACCCGCCGTGTTGCGCGGCACGCTGGATACTCAGGTGATCACACTCAGCCAGCGAACTGATCAATCACGCACAGCAACTCGCCGCCCAGCAGGGTCGGAGACAGGCCAGCCACAGTAGCTGCCCGTCTCCGCTCCGCATTTGAGGAACTGCCCATCAGGTGAACCATCCGAGTGCAGTGACCGTGTTATCTCATAGGCGGGCAGGCAGCTGGCAGGGGCAGTTGTCGTTCATGGACGTTGGCTTGGCTTATCCGCATACGCCATCAGACGTCACGAGAACATTGTGCGCCATTTTAGCGAGCCGTGGCACAAACCAAACGGGACTATTACCGGCGTCAGATCAGGAGGAATAATGTCAAGCGCTACAGAAGATAGCTTCTGGAAGAGACAGCTGCACGAGGGTGAAAAAGATCTCGTTGACCAGATCCGAAGGAATGTCATCCAGCTAATAGTCCGATATGTCCGAGATAATCCGGAGAAATCTCTGCGCGCCGTCAGCGCAATGGGCACGTGGCTACTTCGTGGCCTGTCGAGTGCCGACCCTACCCACGGCCGACCAGTGCGAACTGCCGGAACTGCCAGGCGGCCTACTTCGGCAACTGAACAGGACGTTAATCCGTCGCCTGGAGTAGCGTGTGCAAAATGCGGAACAACCGAGACAATTTATTTGTACTCCAAGAAATCGGGCGTGATTGACGGCTACCTTCTTTGTGCGCGCGGACATTACGGACCACATTATAGCTAGATAACAGCTTGCGCTGTCCCGTCGGCCCAGTAACATAGCCGGGAAAGGGCAACGTAGTGGATTGGGCACCGATGTGCCGTTGGCGGCCGGATTCGCAAGGTAGCCTCGGTTTGGAATGATCAAAGTGTTACGCCAAATCGGCCCGGGATAAGAGGTTACCGGTGCAGTTCCGCATATCCATATAACTTCGTGCGCCCAGACATCCCTGGTGGCCCAATCGTCTTACGCGGAGTGCAACACCGAATCGCGTAGACGTGAGCCATGCACTGGATATTGGTCGCGGTGGGTCCGCGACGCTGGCAACTGCCCGGGCCCGGCGCCATGGTGATGACCGAGCGCCAGATGACGGCCCGGCGCTGATCTGAACTCGTTCTCGCATCTGCCGCCGTTCCGCGACCACGATCCCAGGCGCTCGTTCTCCTGCCGCGCTTAGGGAACTCGCTGCCGACTGGCGCCAGGCCGCACTGGGCGGCTGCGGCACCAGGGTGTGATACGACTAGCTGGTGCCAGACCAGATCATCAAGGCGATGGCGGTCATCCAGCGCCCCCGGGACAGCGCGCTGCTGGTGTCCGCGGCCGCTGGACCGAGGCCCTTTCACCGCCCGCTTGGCGGCCATGTCGAGTTCGGCGAGTACGCGATCGACACGATTCACCGCGAGTTCGGGGAGGAAATCGGGCAGCGGCTCACCGGTGTGCGGCTGCTCGGCGTGCTGGAGAACATCTTCCAGTGGCAGGGGGCGACTCAGCACGAGGTCGTGTTCGTGTTCCACGCCGCCTTCGCCGACCCCGCCGCCTACGAGATCGAGGAGCAGCCGATACGCGATGAACCCGGTGGCGGCGACCGGGTGATGTGGCGGCCGGCGGGCGCCGGTGACCCGCCGCTTTACCCGAACGGCGTCGCTGAACTGATCAACGCCAGCGCATGACGTCCTGCCTGGCGTGAGGCCTGCCACGCTGCAGTCCTTCGGTGATCGGTAACTTAGGCGGACATCGGAACCTGCCCACGGCGCGGCTATCACAAGCCGCCGAGCGCGGACATTCTCAGCACGTAGTGCCTGCGGCTGAAGCCGCTGGCACGCATATCCGCCTTACCTGAGCGGTTTGAGGGCGTCGAACCTGCGCAGTCTAGGCCCAATGCCGCTTAGCCTAGGTTGATCATGGCTTCCGGGGGCGCTCCCTGGGACGCGTCCGCCGCCACTATAACCGTCCGTGACTGCCGATTGCGAAGCTAGCGCCATGATCCCGAAAACATTTTTCTCAACGTAAGTAAATCATTCTATGACGCCGAAAACTCTTCGCCGTCATGGCCGGCCGCGCCGGGAGTCCGCGGCGGGGCGCGCGAAACGGCTACACTCTGTAGCGCACTAGCCCGTTATGCCTTTAATGTCCGAATTCGCGCAGCGCAGGCTTACGACAGAGGGATCCGGCGACCAACCAAGATCAACCGTTGCTAAGCGGCATTGGGTCTAGGCCGCGCATAACGGGGCGATCTGTGCGGCCCACCGCATGGCCGACTGTGCTGACCGACGTCCGCTTCCGCGGGAATTGAGTGCGTTGCCGACGGTAGCCGCTGACGCGGACGGAGTCTAGTGTGGCTGGCATGGACGTCCCGTCTTTGCGCGTGTCGGATGCCGACCGTGAGCAGACGGTGATCTTGCTTCGCGAGCATCTTCTTGCGGGACGGCTGACGCTCGAGGAGTTCTCTGAGCGGGTCGAGTCGGCCCTGAACGCTCGTGTCCGCCGGGAGCTGGCCGCCGTTCAGGAAGACCTGCCGACGGTTTCATCTGCAGTCGCCCGTTCGGGTCGTAAGCCGGCCCGCCTCACGGCGGCTGTGTTCGGTCATGTGGTGCGGCGCGGGCGGCTGAGACTGCGCGGCTGGACCTTGGCAGCCGTTGCCTTCGGCGACCTGGACTTCGATCTGCGCGAAGCCGCCATCGACAAGCCGCGCACGGCCGCGACCGTCCTGCTGGCCTTCGGGAACATCGATGTCTACGTGCCAGAAGGGGTTAATGTCGACGTCAGCGGCATCACGATCTTCGGCCACCTCCGCGAGCGGGGGCAGGATGTCAGCGCCCCGGACGCGCCGACCATTCACGTTCGCGCAGCTGGCTGTTTTTCGACGGTCGACGTATGGCGGGTGCCGCATAAGGCGTATGGCAGCTATGGCGACATCATCAGGGAGGTAAAGCAGCGGGAACGCCAGGTTCCCCCCTGAGGCATTCGGCGCGCTGCGCTGCATGGTTCATGACCGCGGAAGGGCTTGCCGGAAACGCTCGCTCATGCATGCAGATCGTGCGCCTCCTTGCGCGCGGCGAGTGCTCAGGGAGTCCAGCGGCGCTGTGAGCCCTCGTAGTCGGCTAGGCGCCCCCTCTCTCTGGACCTTCTGCGGCAAGTGTGGGCCTTTCGGCTCCGTAATGCTGCAGGCGGGCGGACGAGTATTGATGACGCCGGAGCTTCCGGGAATTCTCGCCTGTCGGCTCCCGCTCGCGGCCAGCAGGCCGCGGCGTTGGCCGTACGCCGCGTGGGGGCATCATGCCTGTCGGGGACGGAACGGCGGACCGGAGGATTCGGTCGGCTGCCAGTATTGCGGCGTCCCTGGCGGCAGCATGCGTGACGGCGACGCTGTATGCCCTGTGGGTCCGGCCGCAGCTGCTGACTTGGGGCGCGACCCGGGAGGAGGGCACTCGCGGCTACCCTGGCGACGACCTGATCCCCGATGCCGACCGCGCGGAGTTCACGATGGCCACGACCCTCCCGGCGCCGCCGGACAAAGTCTGGGCCTGGCTGGTGCAGATGGGCGGCGACCGGGCAGGTTTTTACAGCTGGGACAGGCTGGACCACCACGGGGAGCCGAGCGCGGACCGCATCGTGCCTGAGTGGCAGAGCCTGCAGCAAGGGCAGCGGCTGAATTCCGAGCCCAGCGGCCAGAACTGGATGATCGCGGAGGTCGTGGAACCGGACCGCACCCTGGTGCTGCGGTCGACGACGGCGTTGCCCTCCGGCCGTTCCTTCGATCCGCGGACCGCCCCGCTGCCCCGGGTGTACCTGGACGGGATCTGGGGCTTCTACCTGCGGCCGGCTCCCGGCGGCCAGACCCGCCTGGTGGCCCGCACTCGCGGCCGGAGCCGCCCGCAACCGCTCATGGGAGCGGTCGGCTTGGTGCTGCTCCAGCCCCTGCACTTCATCATGCAGACCCGCCAGTTCCGCAACCTGCGCGCCCGCGTCAGCGCGCAGGCGCGAACTGGCCGGCCGTCCGGCAGACGGCGCACCTGCAGCGTCGGACTCCAGTGATGGCGGCCGGACGTCCGCGCCGGGTGGAGGTGCGGCCTTTTCCCTCCAACCGGAGGCTGGTCACCGCGGCCATGCGCGCTGGAAGGCGGAAAGTGCCGATGTACGGGCTGGTCGATGTGGATGTCACCAGGGCGAACCGGCTCCTCGCCGGTCACCAGCCGCCCTCCTCGATGACCGCCTTCGTAGTGGCCAGCGTAGCCCGCGCCGCCGCCGCCCATCCGGAGGTCCACGCTTACCGCAACTGGCGAGGGCAGCTAGTGACCCATCAGCATGTCGATGTGGCCACGATGGTGGAGATCTCCACCCCGCAAGGGCTTTTCGCCATTCCCCACGTCCTGCGTGACGCTGACATCCGCGCAGTGCCCGACCTCACCGCCGAGTTGCGCCGCGTCAAGCGCGACCCATCGGCCAGCCGCAGCGGCAGATGGCTGGAACGAGCCGCGCCTGTCGCGACCCGGATCCCGGGCACGCTGCCGGCCATGTATGCCGTGATGGCCAGATCGGTCGCGGCCCGGCAGCGCGTCGGTACCGTCGCCGTGACAGCCGTGGGCATGTTCGCCGGCGGCGGCGGCTTTGGCATCACACCCCTGGCCTTGATGTCCCTCGAGGTCATCGTCGGCGGGATGAGCCAGCGCCCGCGAGTCATCGACGGCCAGGTCACGGTCAGGGACGTACTGGATCTCACCCTGGCAATCGACCACAACGTAGTGGACGGCGCCCCCGCCGCCCGCTTCGGCGCCGAGTTCCGGGCACTCCTCGAAAGCGCCGCCGTGATCTCGCCATCGAACTGATCGCGCAAGCACAGACCGCACGGCCGGGGCAGAAATATTCGGCAGGGAGAATGGTTTATCCCTGGATGCATGCTTTGCCTTGTTACAGCATGTAACTGGCGAGCCCACAGTTCTGCTAGCTGGGCCGGGCTGATGTTGCCGCCGCTGCAGATGATCGCCACCTTCCGGCCGGCGAACCGCTCGGGAGTGCCCAGCACCGCCGCCAGGGCGGCCGCGCCGGCCGGTTCCACGAGGTTGCGCGTCTTCTCGATCATCAGCCGCGTCGCCGCCTTCAGCGCATCCTCCGAGACCAGCACGAAGTCATCCAGCAGATCCCGCATAATCCGCTGCGGCAGGTCGAACGCGGTTCTGGTGGCCAGCCCTTCCGCGAACGTGCTGGTGGTGTCCTCGACGAGCGTGCCCGCCTGCCAGGAGCGGTACGCGGCCGGGGCCGCCTCGGACTGCACGCCGATCACCTCGACCGACGAGCGCACGGCCTTGGCCACCACGCAGGCCCCCGCCGCACCGCTGCCGCCGCCGACCGGGACCACGATCACCTCAGTATCCGGCCGGGCCTGGAGGATCTCCAGCGTGCAGGTGGCTACGCCCGCGATGAGCGACGGCTCGTTCCCGGAGTGGATGTACCGGTATCCATGCTCGGTCGCCTGCTTCTCGCAGTGCTCACGGGCCTCGTCGAAGTCACGGCCGTGAAAGACCACCTCGGCGCCCAGGGCCCGCATCGACTCGACCTTCACCGGGTTGGCCTGTTCGGGCACGCAGATCACCGCCCGCACGCCGAACAAGTCCGCTGCATAGGCAACCGACTGGCCATGATTGCCGGTCGAGGCGGCGATAACACCCCGGCGCCGCTCACCCGCGGTCAGCTGGCTGACCAGGTTCACGCCGCCGCGGACCTTGAAGGCGCCCACGGGCTGATGGTTTTCGTGCTTGACCCGCACATGAGCCCCGGTCATGGCATCCAGCGCTGGATAGCGGTACAGCGGGGTCGGCTGGAGGTAGGGCGCGATGCGCTGACGCGCAGCCAGGACGTCAGCAAGGTCTGGCACCCGGGAAGCGGCCATGCCACGTGTCTACCACGGCACACGCGCAGCGATGAGACAGCGGGCCTGCCAGACAGCGCCGACTTCCACCACTGCGCCCATTGTGAGGACGCTTCCTCGTGGTGCCCGATGTTGGGCCAGGCGGCCATACTCAGCCTCGTCGTGCTCTGATGCTTTCGATCGCGGCTGCTGCCTCGTCACTGACTGACCACCATCCCGGCAGTGTCGCCTCGTCAGTCTGCGCGAGCTGTTGGAGTGCGCTGAGTGCGGCGGGGTCTCCGAGTTCCCCGAGGGCAAACGCCGCCCAGAACCTGACCTCGACCGACGGATCGCCGAGGGCGGCAATCAGGGCCGGGACGGCCCGGCGCTCGCTCGGCCCGGTAAGCGCCTCCGCGGCGAACCCGCGTACGCGCGGATCCTCGCTCCTGTCGGCCAGACAGGCCAGCAGAGGGTCAACGGCCCGGTGATCGCCGAGCAGGCCGAGGGAATAAGCAGCGGCCATGCGAGTGTCCGGGCTGGCGTCCGTCTGCAGTGCCGCAATGAGCTCGGGGACCGCTCGCGGGCTGTCCAGCGCGCCGAGCGCTCGCGCTGCCTCGCCCCGAAGCCGCGGATCGGGGTCGTGCAGGGCGGCGGCAAGAGGGCCGAGGGCGCGCTCATCGCCCGTGCGCCCAGCAGCCAGCACGCTCTGCCCCGGTCTTCTCCCGCCGCCCGGTCGTCAAGGACTGCCACGAGGTCCGCCCAGGAAACGACACCACGATTTCGCAGGGCGCCGATGTCGTCCCGTATCGAGCGCTGATAGCCGGGATCGAACTGAGCGATCACCCGCTCAACGATGCCTTCGAAGTCATCCATCACTCTTGTCTCGCCCGTCACGTTGAGTGGTCACTTTTGCGAGCCAGGCCTGTAACCCAGTATCCGCCCGGAGCGTGCGTAAACCCTGCTCCGTACTCGGTCCGCCTCCGCGGGCCGGTCGGTGCGGGCGGAAAAGCCTCCGCGGAGAAGGATTCCACGCGAACGGCCGGAATTGTCTCACAATGCGGACTCCGTTCTCACAATCCGAGCAGAAATCCCGCCGGCCGGCGGCACCAGGCTGGCACCCGGCTGCGGGCCTCCGCGCGGGCACCCTCCGTCACACAGGCCACAGTGGCGGACCTCCCGCCGGGCGACCTGGCTTAGCTGTGTCCTTCGGGGCGGGTCGTCGTTCCCGGGGAATTCGCGGACGCGGTGGTGCGACGCAGCGGTGACGTCGGCCGGCGCTGGCTGGAGGCCGTCCCTGCGCTGGCGGAACGGTTGTGCGGCCGGTGGCAGATCGAGGCGACCGGCGATCGGGCACTCTACGGTGACAACAACCTCCTGCTGCCGGCACACCATGCCGCCGGCGGGTGCATGCTCAAGCTCTGCGGGCCAGGCCACGACACCATGGCCGAGGCCACGGCGCTGCTGGCATGGGACGGCCGGGGCTAGCGGGCCTGGAGCACGGCCGGCGCGAGGTGTTCCAGCTGCCCGACACCAGCCATGAGGTCGAGGTCAACGGTGGCTGACGGCATGAGTATCACGTGGTCCGCGCCGGCGGCCAGATGCGCGCCCACCGCGGCCGTGATCGAGTCCGGATCTCCGTGGGCGACGATCGTGTCGACGAGTTCGTCGCTCACCGCGGCGATCTGCTGGTCGGTGTAGCCCAGCCGGGCGATGGTCGCCGCGTACCACGACCTGCTCAGCGAGGTCGCCACCGCGTTCCTCGCCCACGCCCGCGCCGCCTCACGGTCGGCGGTATCCGTGATCACCGAGAGTCCGACGACCAGCAGCTTGTCCGGGCCGAGCGCCTTCCTCACCTGCGCGGTGTACGCCGGCGGCATTCCAGCGGGCAGCGCACCGTCGGCCAGCTCGCCGGCCAGCGCGATCATCTTCGGGCCATTCGCGGCGACGATCCGGGGATAGGACGCCTCGGGCGCGGGCGTCATGGTCGGAGCCGTCATCCGCTGCAGGTAATCGCGCATCGCGGCCAGCGGACTGCCGAACTCCCGGCCGACCGCGGCCGCCTGCTGGGGATAACCGACCCCGAGCCCGAGCACGAGCCGACCGGGATAGGCCTGCGCCAGCATGGCCGCGGCGCCGTGCGCGGTCTGCGGCGCCCGGGCCCAGATATTGGCGATGCCGGTGCCGAACGTCATCCGCTGGGTGGCGGGCAGCAGCAGGGCCAGCTGCACGAGGGGGTCCTTGCCGCCGAGGGTCTCGTTGGTCCAGGCGGTACGGTAGCCGGCGCGCTCCAGCCGGACGGCGGCCTCACACTGGAGGTCAACCGGCGGTGCGCTGGTGAACGGTATCGGCAGATACGCGCCGACCGGCCCCAGAGACTGGCGGGCCGCCTCAACCACACTGGCAGATGCCATGGCGATCATCCTCGCGAATCGTGAACGGTGACTTCACCGTATGGGGCCCGAACACTCCAGGTCTATTGAATGTTTCGCATGACGCATCCCGATCCTCGCAACACCCCAGCTCATATAGCTAGGCTGAAAGCATGCCCGACTCATCGCTTCCCTCAGCGGACCTCGATCTGGCGCTGGTGCGAAGCTTTACCGTGGTCGCCGAGCAGCAGCACTTCGGCCGCGCCGCGGCCGCCCTCCACATCACTCCCTCATCGCTGAGCCGGCAGATCACCCGGCTCGAACAGCAAGTCGGCGCCCGCCTCCTGGACCGCACTCCGCGGGGCACCCGGCTCACCGAGGCCGGCCAGGCCTTCCTCCCGCTCGCCGCGGAAGCGCTGCATACCGCCGCGCGGGCCGCCGCCCGCGCCCGCGCGGCCGCCCAGCCCAGCGTGATCACCATCGGGTTCACCGTGAACCTCATCATCACCCCGGCGGTGCGTGAACTGCGCCACCAGTACCCCGACGCCGATGTGCGCACCCAGTACCTGGAGTGGAACGACCTTCGTGCGGCGCTGCTCGAGCACCGCGTGGACGCGGCGGTGGCCCGGCTGCCGTTCCCGACCGACCAGCTGGACGTGACCGTCCTTTATGACGAGCCCCGGGTCCTGGCGGTGCCGGTGGACCACCGCCTGGCCGGCAAGGAATCGGTCACCCTCGACGACATCGCCGGCGAACCTCTGCCCCGGTCGCTCGACCCGGCCTGGAACGCGTTCTGGCGCATCGATCCCCGCCCGGACGGCCGTCCCGCGCCCGACGGTCCCCTCATCAAGGCTGTCGAGGACAGAATCGAGCTGATCGCCGGCGGGCAGGCCGGGGCCATCAACCCGGCAACCGCCCCCATCAGCAGCCTGCGCCCCGATCTCACCACAGTTCCCCTCAAGGGTGTCGAGCCGAGCCATGTCGCGCTCGCTACCCGCGCTGGCGACCATGGCCGCCTCGTAACAGCCTTCCGTAAATGCGCCCAATCCCACCTGACCGGCCTCGGCCGGGACTGCGGTACGACTCGATGAAAGCGAACCGGCGACGCATCGCGGTGCCGTTGCCGGGACGTGAGGACGGCGCCGGGGCGCCTGAGGCGTTCCGTATCTCGATACGCTTGGTGCAGGAGCAGCGCAGGCTGGATTAGCAAGTCCTCATTAGCCCGAACGGACCGTGGCGCCTCCCCCGCGCACATAATGTCTCTAAAGCCACCAAACACCCAGAATGATGCTCATCAGATTCCCTGATAGCGGAGACAGGAAAATATAGTTACAATGTCCGCACGCGGATTAGACGCACTTTCGGGGGTGCACTGTTATCGCGACAGCAGAATTGCTCGGTTTCTTCATATTCTGTCGGAAAGCCGCAGCTGCCGTCGCATGCCGCGTCCATCCCATCTTTTTCGATAGCTCACGGGAACTCAAGCAACACCGGCCTGATCCCAACCGGGCCACATGGAAGGAGCTGTCATGCTGCACAACAAACTCGATCATGATCGTGATGAGCACCAGCCCGACGCGCGAAGCAGGAGGCGCGGACGAGTGACGCGACGCGTGACCGCGCTGACCGGGACAGTGGCGCTGGCGCTGGCGCTGTCCGCCGCGGCGCCTGCGGTCGCGTCGAGCGGGCCGTCACGCCCCCAGGCCCGTCACTCTTACAACTCGTCGATCGAGCTCGTCGTGGTCACCCCGGGTCCCGGCGACGTCGCCGGTGCCGGCGGCGTGTTCAACGTGGACCTCGCGGCGCTGGCGCGCAACGCCACCGGCAACAAGTGGCTATCGGCGGCAAAGGGCTACAAGCCGGGGATCCTCAGCAAGGCGCCGGGCATCGGCCATCCGGACCCGTTCGCGCCCGGCCTCGTTGTGCTGCTGTCTACCACGCCGCAGAAGGCCGGCGGTCCTGACGCGAACCTCGCCGGCGTCTTCCAGCTCACGGACGTCGCGAGAAGCGGCGGCCTCGCCCAGGTGATCGCCGACTGGGAGGTCGGCAAGCCGGGCGCGTTCGGCAAAGGTAAGAAGACAACCCTGATCGCGTTCGTCGTGAGCGGGACGGCCCCGGGAATCGTGACCAGCTCGGTGAAGCCGATCTCAAACATCGTCGAGGAGACATTCACGATCGGCAAGTAGGCATTGCACCCCCGCCGGACCGGGAACGTCCGGCGTTGAACTAATTGAGCGATGCCACAAGGGCGTCGAGCGCGCTCGCCTGGCTCCAGCTGGTGAGATTCCTGATCGGCCCGGCCCAGAACTCGCCGAGCTGGTGATGGCTGTTGGTGTCCCTGGCCTCGATGGACTGCGCCTGTTTCTTGAAGAAGGAGTTGTACGCAGGCGTCTTCGCTGTCACAGCCAGCACCTTGAGGTCTCGGACGAAGATGCCCTTGAATGACTGCGCGCCGGTGCAGCCCTTGCATGCGGGCTCGGTCAGCACGCCCTTCACGATGAGCTGGCGACTGGTAGTCGCCGCCTTCGCGATGCGCCCGGCCTCGGTCAGATACGCCTTGTTCCCGGTCGCCTTGTACAGCTGGGCCAGTCCTGCCAGAATCACACCCTGGTTGTATGTCCAGATTTTCCGGTTCTGCGCGGGACTGGTGTTCACGCAGCTTCCCTTGTCGTCTGGGGCACTCGGCCCGTCGCTGATCAGATAAGTCGTGTTGTTGATCATCCCGCTGTGAGCGAACCACTTCCATTCGGACTTAGCCCACGCCAGGTATTTCGTGTCACCGCGGATGGTGTTGTGTAGCCATGCGGTCAGCTCGAGGAAGAGTTCGTTGGCGATCGCGTTCTTGTAGTAGTGCGGGGATCGCCGCCACCAGACCCCGCCGCCGCAGGTATTGTCCCAATCCTCGTGGATGTAGTTGGCGTCGGCCTCAGCTATCTGCAGGTACGCCGAGCCGTGAGTGATGTCATAGAACTGCAGCCAGACCAGTCCCCACCAGGCGGTGTCGTCGTCGAAGTTATCCTCGAATTTGTTGGATCTATCGAGAAGGTACGCGCTCAACACGGCGAGTTCGTAGCTGGTGTCCCCGGTTGTCTGCTGATAGGCCTCCACCGTCGACAGCGCTACCGCGGCTTGCCACCAGGAGCTGCCGATGAGGCCGGTAGCGGTGTTGAGCGACTTCATCAGCTCGTTCATGTCGGCCTTCACCGGCTTCGGGACACTCGCCGACGCGGACGCCGAGGCTGCCGGAGCGCCGGATGCGATCGAGGCGAGCGCCAGGGTGCAGGCTGTGATCACGGCAACCAGAGCGGGCCACGTTCTCCACCGCTTCCACCATGGCCTGAACTTGATCATTGAGTTTCCTCCATCCGGCAGGAAATGCCATGACCCTAACGCCATCGGTCGCCGCGCCTCCTTCATTGTGATGCTGAGCTTCTTCACAAATCCACTAGTTCTCACAACTTCTCACAGCCCAGCTGATGACCAGCGGGGAACTCCCGCTCTGTCGCCACTGCGGCCTGCCGCCCTCATACGGCAGGCCCGGCCTGGGCTAGTTGCGGATCCGGCTGTCAACGGCGGCTGGTTTTCTGGCTGAGACAAGCGTCATGTGATGGCCGGGGAGGCCGAACCAGGTCCGCCAGTCGAGGCGACGTACCTCGACGCCCGCGCATCCGGCGCTGTGAAGAATAGGGGCATACCGGTCGGCGCGGTCATCGACGACGCGCATCCGTCCGCCCGGGCGAAGGACCCTGATGGCCTCGCGGAGGGCCCTGGCGCGTTCTCCGCTGCCATGGATGTTGCTGAAGGTCAGGCTGCTGAGTACCACGTCGAACGACTCGGGCGGAAAGGGAAGATCCCGTGCATCGGCAGCTACGAGTTCGACACGCTCGCTGACACCCTCGGCCATCGCGTTCCCCTCAGCGCTGGCCCGGGTGTTCCCCGTCTGGTCACGCAGGCGCCAGATGTCGACTCCGGTTGCGCGACCTTGCGGTAGCCGGCGGGCAGCCGAGATAAGGACGGCACCCCGGCCGCAGCCGATGTCGAGTACGTGCTCGTCGCCTCGGAGATCGAGTTCATCGAGCAACTCCTTCCAGACCGACAGTTTGCCCGGACCGGTGCTGTAGAAGTAGCCCGCAGTGACTCCGAGCATGGCGATGATCCCCACCTTCGCCACAGAACCGACAAGGCGCTTGTCTCGCCTGCTTGCCCACCGCTCACCAGCCAAAAGACCGGCTCCGGCAAGGAGGAAGCACGGAATGCCGATGTACCCACCATCAACGCCGTATCTGGCCCGGTCTCGACTCACGTCACTGAGTGTGCCAGCTACCGCAGCAGACCATCTATGACGTCTGGCGTAGCCATGATGAGTGGCGTCGATCCGGACAGGCTGAAGCCCAGGCGAGCCCAAGAAAGACGCCCGCGGCGCGTCCGCGCGGGCGCCTCGCCCGGTAGTTGGCAAGTGGTCCCTGCATGTCAGTCAGATCCCAAATTGCGCGGGTCAGCGGGCCGCGGCGCAGCAGAGCGCCGCAGATGACGGCGCCGACCGCGAAGATGCCGGCGCACCACCAGAACACCGTGGTGTAGCCGTGGACCGCGGCGAGCTGGACCACTTGCGGTGCTGGTCGCCCGTGCAGGTGGCTGGCCAGGTAGCTGGTGGTGGCGCTGGCCGCGATCGTGTTGAGCAGCGCGGTGCCGATCGCGCCGCCGAGCTGCTGCCCGGTGTTGACGCTCGCCGAGGCTATCCCCGCGTCGCGCGGTGCCACGCCGAAGGTACCGGTGTTGGCCGCCGCGGAAAAAATGAGGCCGCTCCCGAAGCCGGTCACGATAAGCGGGGCGAGTAGCGCCGACGCGTAGTCCGAATGTACGCCGATCCTGGTCAGCCAGGCCATGCCGGCCGCGTTGACCAGCAGGCCGAGGCTGATCAACGGCTTGGGGCCGAACCGCGGCATCAGCTTGATATTGCCGACGTTGGCCATCACGCCGATGACCGTCACCATCGGCACTATGGCGACGCCCGACTTGACCGCCGAGTACCCCAGGTTCACCTGCATGTAGTAGATGAGGAACAGGAAGATGCCGAAGAGGGCGGACCCGAAGATCAGCATGGTGAGGTAAGCGCCGCCGCGGTTGCGGTTGAGGATGACCCGGGGCGGCAGCAGCGGCTGGGCGGCAGAACATCCCGCCCGACACCGCCGCCACGCCCGGCACGTCCAGCCGGGCGCCCGGCGTCCTGGGCTGCCTGCCCAGCAGCAGCAGGCCCCCGGTAATCGCGATCGCGGCGAAGACCAGGTTGACGTACAGGGACCACCGCCACGACGCGTAGGAGGTCAGCGCGCCGCCGAGCAGCAGCCCGAGGCCCGAGCCGCTGGCCGCGACCGCGCCGTAGACGCCGAACGCCTTGCCCCGTTCCTTCGGGTCACTGAACGTCGTGGTCAGCAGCGACAGCGCCGACGGCGCCAGCAGCGCGGCGAAGACCCCCTGGCAGGCGCGCGCCGTCACCAGCATCGGGAAGCTGACCGAGGCGCCGCCGACGGCGGAGGCAGCCGCGAACCCGGCCAGCCCGGCCAGGAACGTCACCTACGGCCGATCAGGTCCGCCAGCCGCCCGCAAAACAGCAGCAAGCTCCCGAACGACAGCGCGTACGCGGTCACGATCCACTGCCTGTCGACGTTCGTGAACCCCAGCGCGCGCTGCGCCGACGGCAGCGCCAGGTTCATCACGGTCGTGTCCAGGACGATCATGAGCGCGGCGGTGCAGATGGTGGCGAGGATCAGCCACCGCCGCGGGCCCGCGTCGCCGGCGGTGACGATGTCACTGAAACTTCTGGACGTTACTTTGCCGGTGGTCGCTTGGACTGTTGACATCTTGGTTCCTCCGAGGTTGTCGCTCACCCTGGCGACGAGCGAGCAGCCGCCAGGGGGTCTTCGCCGCGCTGCTGGCGCCGTCGGCGCTGCCGCTGGAGGGGCAGGTGGCGCTCACGCTGCGGGCCCTGGGCGGCCTGGAGACCGCCGAGATCGCCCGGGCGTTCCTGGTCTCTGAGGAGACCATGAAGCGCCGCCTGTCCCGTGCCAAGGCCAAGATCAAGGCGACCGGGATCCCGTTCGCGGTTCCTGGTGTGCACCTGCTGCCGGACCGTCTCGATGCGGTGCTGGCGGTCATCTACCTGATCTACAACGAGGGCTACAGCGGCCGGGTCGACCTCGCCGCCGAAGCCATCCGGCTGGGCCGGGTGCTCGCCGCGCTCATGCCGGACGAGCCGGAAGCACACGGGCTGGTGGCGCTGATGATGATCCACCACGCCCGGCGGCGGGCCCGGTTCTCCGGCGAGGATCTCGTGCTGCTCGAGGATCAGGACCGGTCGCTGTGGGACCACGCGCAGATCGTGGCGGGACGGGCGGTGCTTGACCGGGCGGTCGCGCTGGGCGGCCGCGGCGCCTACGTCATCCAGGCGGCGATCGCGTCGCTGCAGACCGCCGAGCGGATCGACTGGCCGCAGGTAGCCGAGCTGTACCGGCGGCTGGCCGAACTGACCAGCTCCCCGGTGGTCGAGCTCAACCGGGCCGCGGCCCTCGCCCAGGCGGGCGACCCCGGCGCGGCGCTGCGCGCCGTCGACCGCCTCGACCTGGACGGCTACCTGTACTTCCACTCGACCCGCGGCGAGCTGCTGCGGCGCCTCGGCCGCGACGACGAGGCCCGGACGGCGTACCGCCGTGCACTGGAGCTGGCCACCTCGACCCCCGAGCGGCGGTTCCTGACCCGGCGGCTCGACCAATTCTGAGCCGGGCTGTCCCCCGGGCAACCGTTCGTTCGTCGCCTGACAGAGTCCACTCCAGCACGGAAGGAAATCTGTCAATGAACATCCTGATGGTGACCTCCAAGGTCAAGGAAGAAAACGTTGCCGACGCGCAGGCAGCCGTTGACAAGCTCTTCCAGTCGCTCGAGCAGGCGCAGCCTGCGGGCGTGCGGTACGCCGTGACCAGACTCAGCGAGGCGTCACAATTGTCGCCTTCCTGGAGCTCGAGCCCGGTCAGGAGCATCCCCTGCGCACGTTTCCCGCGTACGCGGAGCTCCGGGAAAACTTCGAACCGTGGCGGGCGGGGCCGCCGACTGTGGAGCACATGACGGTCATCGGCTCGTACCGGCTGTTCTGACCTCGGGGCCGTCGCATGGCCGGCCGCCCTCCTCGCGGCCGGCCATGCGCGTGCTTGCCCGCTCAGCCGAAGCCGCCGACGCCCCCCTTGCCCGAATACGGACCCTGATCGCACATGTACTCGGGCCGGCATGACACCGCCGCCGGCGATCTCCCGCCGAAGCACCCGGCTGCAAATCCTGAAACTGCCGCGCGCCCGGCAACCGGTCACGAGAACAAAGAACAGAATATCCAGATATGAATTCCTTAGCCTCACGGCTCCGTCAACATTTCAAGCCAAGCATAACGGCAGGGAGGATGGGGTTGTGTTCGACACAGCCCTGCCTCCGGGGTTTTGGGGTGGTCTGGGCGTAGTGTCGGGCCTAGGTCCCGGTCTGACCCTCGAATCGGCTGACGCGGCGGTTGTCCTGCGAATCGATCTGTCGGCCGGGACCCAGGCTTTGCGGCACCCACCGGCGATGCCGGTCTGATCTGCCCTGGCCTGGGCTAGAGGCCGGGGATTCACGGGTCGGGCGGCCAGCGGGTGCGTGCCATCCCTCAACCTGAGAAAGGGACGGCAATGACCATCGTAGAAGACCGGCCTGCCATTACCGGCGGGGTGGACACCCACTCCGAGGTGCACGTCGCCGCGGCGCTCGATCCCGTCGGCGGGCTGCTCGGGACTCGGGAGTTCCCCGCGACCGCAGCCGGGTATGCCAGCCTGCTGGGCTGGCTCGGGAAGTTCGGGGACATCGCCCTGGTCGGCGTCGAAGGCACCGGCAGCTACGGCGCAGGCCTGGCCAGGTACCTGGCGGCAGCCGGGGTCCGGGTCGTGGAGGTAGACCGCGCCGACCGGCAAGACCGGCACCGGAAGGGCAAGTCCGACCCGCTGGACGCGGTCAGCGCCGCCCGCGCCGCGCAGTCCGGGCGGGCATCCGGGGCGCCGAAGGGGCGTGACGGGGCGGTGGAGGCGATCCGGGCGCTGATGGTCGCCAAGCGCAGCGCCCGCAATGAGCGGACCCAGGCGATCAACCAGGCCCGCGCCCTGATCCTGACCGGCCCCGACGAGCTGCGGGCCCGGTTCGCCGGCAAACGCGCCGCCGCGCTGGCGGAGGCGGTCGCGGCCCTGCGGCCCCGGCCCGGCGACGCCGCCGGCTACGCGGTCCGCATCGCGCTGCGGGAGCTCGGCCGACGCGTGGAGTTCCTGGACGCCCAGATCGAGCGGCTGGATGACCTGATCGTCCCGCTCGTCACCGTCCGCGCGCCTGGCCTGCTCAGCCTCTACGGCGTCGGCCCGGACACCGCCGCCCTGCTGCTCATCGCCGCCGGTGACAACCCTGGGCGGCTGCGCAGCGAGGCCGCCTGGGCGCACCTGTGCGCCGTCGCCCCGATCCCCGCCTCCTCGGGGAAGACCCGCCGGCACCGTCTCAACCGCGGGGGGAACCGCGAGGCCAACCACGCCCTGTGGCGCATCGTGATCACCCGGATGAGTGCCCATCCCGCCACCCGCGCCTACGTCGGGCGGCGCACGGCCGAGGGGCTGTCCAAGAAGGACATCATCCGCTGCCTGAAGCGCTACGTCGCCCGCGAGGTCTACCCCTACCTGCGACCCGGCGCCTGACCCCCTCCCAGTCTCCCGGGGCGGCCTGGCCCACAAATCGGCTGCCGCACTCCCGTGCTGGCCTTCGAACGATCCGCCGGCCGCCCCGGGGCCCCTTTTACCGCTCTGCTGACCTCGTGACCTGATAAGAGCCTGCCCTCCACCAGGAGCGGCCCATCCCTGTCTTGTCCGTCCACAGCAGCTGCCAAATCTGGCCGAATTCCCTGCCAAAGAAGGCCTTGACAACCATAGGAGCATCGGTTCTTTCGCGCGCCGACTTCGTCGGCACGTCACATCTCGTGACAAATGCCCCAGTCGTTCCCGGACGCCCGTTGCTGATGGACGTTCGAGCGCCTCTGCAGGCTATCTACTGGTGAGGGTGGCCAGGAACGCCTGTTTAAGCGCGAGCTCACCGGCGAATACCTGCGCGACCGCTGGCCACGTGACCACCGCAGCACCAGCCGTGGCCCGTGGCCCAGGCCGTGCGGCACGTCGGCCGCCAGCGTCGTGGCGATGCCCAGGCCGAGCAGCCAGCGCCAGCGCCGGAACCGGCGCCTTTCGGTGCGCTGAATCGACTGGAACCATCGAACAGGCGTAGATCAAGCCGGCTGTGGGGGACATCGCACCACCGTGTCGGGCTGAGATTGGTCCGCGTCCGGGATCTTGAGTTGTGGCTGGACCAGACGACAATTGAACCATGACCGGGGACAATCACGGGAAGACCATGGCGCACCAGATGAGCATCACAAGTCGTCTGACTACCCAGGACCGTGGGGGCGGGCGTGCATAGGTCCCGTAAGCGAGCCTGTGACGGGAAGCAGAAACACGAAACCAAAGAGGAAGCCCAGGCGCACCTGTCAAGCCTCAAGCGGAAGCGCGGTGCCGCAATATGGCGAATGAACGTCTACAAATGTCCTTACTGCAAGATGTTTCACGTTGGGCACTGGTTCTAGTGGTGAGAGCGCGTCAAGTAGGGCAAATCGTCCCATTGCTCGGTGGGGCGCCGATCACCCGGATCTGGCCGGCGACCGGGACAGGGCGGCGGAGCCGGGGCTGTCTACCTGAGCTGCCCGGGGTTCACGCCGGCTCCTCCTGATGCGCTGCTCGCATAGGCCGCGAGCGCGAATCTCAGCACGTCGACGGCTTCTTCGCCGCTCCAGGATAGCGGGCCGTCGCCGGTATGCAGCCAGCGCAGCCAGTGGCGGCCCGAGTCGCGGAAACTGCTCGCCCAGTCGTCATCGAGCGCGTGGTAACCGCGCATCACGCCGTCGGCGTAGACCTCCAGGCTAGGCTGCTGGATGCCGCGGCCGGTGCAGCGGTTGACCCGCGCATATCCCTTGCTGCCTGTTATCTCCCAGCGTTCGTCATTGGTGTAGTAATCAGATCGCAGGTACATGTCCATCGCGAGGGTGATATCCCACACGCCGCGGACACCGTTGCCGTGCTCCCACATGATCGTGGCCGGCGCGTCGATGTCCACGCCGGGCCCGGCCGCGGTGGTCCCGATCCACGCGCGGACTTCCCGCACCGGGCCGAAGAGCCACAGGGCCGTCGCGAGCTTGTGCCAGCCGTCGTCGAACACCAGGATGCCGCGGCCGCGCCGCATCTGCTCAAGCTGCCATTCAAAACTGCTCACCGGCACGTCCCAGCCGCCCAGGCCGGTTCCGGTCATCTTCATGTGGTAGCCGCAGACCTCGCCGATC
Organism: uncultured Actinomycetota bacterium; assembly: GCA_963771985.1. Taxonomy (GTDB): domain Bacteria; phylum Actinomycetota; class Actinomycetes; order Streptosporangiales; family Streptosporangiaceae; genus Trebonia. Next base: position 571,689 of record CAVYVO010000004.1, read on the forward strand.
TCCCCCGACTCAGCAGCAGCCTTGAGCTTGCGCAGCGGCTCGTAGAACAGGTAGTTCTCCATCACCCGCAGGATCCGCCCGTTAGCCTTCGCCGCGTCCAGCATCCGCTGCGCCTCGGCCAGGTCATTGCACATCGGCTTCTGCATGTTCACGTGCCAGCCGAACCCGAGCATCTCGGCCACGCCGCCGGCGTGCAGTGGAGCCGGCAACAGCACCTCGGCCGCGTCGACCTGGATGCCGCTTGACGCCAGCTCGGCGGCCGACGCGAACGCGCGGGCGGCCGGCCAGTCCGCCTGCCGCTGCGCCCGGCGTTCCTCGCTCGGATCCACCAGCGCGACGACTTCGACATCGGGATTGCCGGTATAAGCACGAACGTTCAGATCGTAGATCCGGCCCAGGCCGATGAACGCGGCCCGGACCGGGCGATCGTACGGGACAAAGGTCACCGCGCTATCTTTCCCCGGCTGCCTTCCCCGGGGCAACTCAACCGGGCGTGACACCAGACCCGGACCCCGGGCTCGCTGGGCCGCCGTGCCGGACCCGCCGCCCGCAACAGCGGCACGCAAGAACCCAGCCAGCAAGTGGCCCGGCACAGGCGAGCGCACCCGACGGCGCAAGCGCGCCTCGCTCTGGCATCGGGGAAGTACCCTTGGGCGATGTTCTCGCCTCGAGGCCCGTCTCTGCGTGAGCTGGCGAGGCAGGCGCTGTCCTCGGTCGAGGGCGGCTACGACCTGCTTGCCCCGAAGTTCGACTACACGCCTTTTCGCACCCCCGATGACGTGCTTGACGCGACCGCCGGCGCGCTGCGCCCGCTCGGCCCGTTCGGCCGGGGACTGGACGTGTGCTGCGGGACCGGCGCGGGCATGCGGGTCCTCAGATCCCTGTGTCGGGGACCGGTCACGGGCGTCGACTTCAGCACTGGCATGCTCGCGCAGGCGCGTAGTGCGCACCCCGGCGCCGGGTGGGTTCGGGCCGACGTCCGGGCCCTGCCCTTCGCCGGGGCCTTCGACCTGGCGGTCAGCTTCGGGGCGCTCGGGCACTTCCTGCCCGCCGAACGGCCCGCGCTGTTCGCCGGCGTGTACCGCGCGCTGCGGCCCGGCGGGGTTTTCGCCTTCCCGGTCGGCGCGCCGCAGCCCGTCACCTCCGGCCGGTACTGGGCACTGCTCGGGTTCGACCTGGCCATGCGGGTCCGCAATGCCGTGTGGCGTCCCGCGTTCGTCATGTACTACCGCACCTGCCCGCTGCACGCGGTCCGCAGCGACCTGACAGCACCCGGATTCACCGTGACGACCCTCCCCCTGACGGCTCTGGGCCGGCGCGAGGACGGCAGCCCGCGGTGCCGGCTTGTCCTCGCGCGCAGAGCCAGCACGCCCGGCTGATGCGCACGCCGCCGGACTGCACCTGATCGCGGTCTCAGTCTGCCTCGCAGGACCGCCGGCCAGGACCGTCCGACTGCGCGTTCTGACACAGGAGGCCGCCGCAGCTGAGCCCAGCGATCTTGCGCTCCGCAGTCGTCGGCGCCGACCTGACCGAGAGCCGCCTTGCTTCTACGACGCTTCTACGACGGAGCGGATGATCACCATGAGAAAGCTCGTACGAGCCGACCAGCGCGACCGCAGGCCGAGCAGCCACCGCACCGGCGCGCCAGCGCGGGAACCGGCACCTTCCGTCGCACCGAGTCGAGCATCACCATCGAGCTTCCTTGGTAGGCGTTGGTCCTCGGACACTTTCGGAAGGCGACGCGCCTGTACAGGGTGACGGCAGGCACGCTAATATTCACATTATGTAACTGTTGATCCGCGGTTGCGGAGGCCTGGGATGTCGGGACTGCTGGCTTCGCTGGCGCTTATCGGAGGCTTTCTCGTTTTCGGGGCCCTTCTCACGGTCATCATCGGAGCCGTGATCATCTTCGTGGGCCGCCGGGAGAGCGGACGTTGATAGGACAAGCTGCTGCTGGTCTGGTTCAGGTCACCGGCGCCAGTTCGCGCATCATCAAGGAACATGCCGCCGGTGAGCTGCGCCTGACGGAAGAGGACCTGGCTCTGCTCAGCGACCTGACCGGTTAAGTTTCCTCTCGGACACCAGCCCTTTGGGCATGCTGCGACACCCCCAAGTCCTGCAGCTGACCCCGTTGGGACGTGCCTACCGCTTGATACACAGGTGATCATGCGCCTGCCGACTCGGCGTGGTTCCGGGACAACTCGACGCGGATGAAGACCGCGCACAGATTGGCCAGTTCTGGTCTGGCTCTGGACGCTGCCCTTGCCGTAGCCCGGTGCCCGGACCAGATCCGGTTCAGTGGCGTGGTGCGGGAGTTCGGGACGACGCCCCCTGGCCTGGCCATCTGGCTGCGGCGGCTGTCAGGTCGGCGGCGTCGCCTGCGGTGAGCCCGTCGGTGTCGATGCGCAGGGCGTTGAGGGGTGCGGCGGTAGCTGACGGGCATGTCCGGCGTGGGTGCGCAGTTTCCGGTGCGCCCGGGTTAATGAACTGGCCGAGGCGGGGGCCGCCGGTTTTACCGGGAGGAGCCGACGGCGAACAGCTGGGACGGGCCCGGGGGGCAGGCGGCGAGTTCGCTGCGCGGCCGGAGCGTCAGGCCCGCGGGGACCGGTTCCCACCAGGGCTGGCGGCCGAACAGTCGGCTGAACAGCTCGGGCGGCCGGCCTGCGGGTCCGAGGATCATCTCCGACGGTGCCGGGCGGCTGGGCTGCTGCCAGCGGAAATCGGCGGACAGCCGGAGCTGGCGGCCGGTGTTGGGCAGCGCCGCGTGCGGGGTCAGGCAGTGGAAGATGATCACGTCCCCGGGGCGGTAGTCCGTGGTGGCCCAGCCGGGCTCGGTGCCGGTCAGCAGGCGCGGGTGCCGGGGTGCGTCCCGGTGGCCGCCGGGCCGCACGGCCAAGCCGCCGAGCGCGGCCGGGACCTCAGCCAGCGGCAGCCAGGTGGTCAGCATGTCCTGGACTCCCGACCCCGTGTAGTCGCAGTGGATGTACCGGCCGCGGGTCCGCTCTGCCGGGGATTCCGGCGCCACCGTGCGCAGGACCTTCACCGGGTAGGAGAAGGCCGCCGGGCCGAGGATGCGGCGGACCGTCTGGCGCAGCGGCGCCAGGTACTTCAGCGCGTTGAACGCCAGGCTCATCACCGCCGCGCGGTAGGCCGGGTCGGCCAGCGCCTCCCGCGGTCCGGCTGCCCGGCCCAGGAGCGGTGACCCCGCGGCTGTCCAGCCGCCCGCATGCAGCGCCGCGGCCACCTGGTCGCCCGCGGCGCGGACCGGCCCGGCCGGCAGCAGGCCGGGCAGGAACACGTACCCGTCGGCGGCGAGCCGGGCCCGCAGCGCCGCCGGGTCGCCGGCCAGGCCGCGGGAATCGGTCAGCTCATCCACCCTGTCACGCTAACCCGGCTGCCTGGCAATCCGCCGGGTGCCAGCTGGGAAGCCGCCCCGCTGGTGGCCAGGATGGGCGCGAACGTGCTGGTATCGTGCGGCACGTGATCATACGGGACGCGCGGCCGGACGAGCACGCGGCGGTCGGAGAGCTGCGGGTTACGGCCTACCGGGCGCTGGGGCTGCTGCCTGAGGGGAGCGGGTACGCCGGGACGCTGCGGGCATTGGGGTTCGGTGGCGACCACGGGGTGCTGGTCGCCGTTGACGAGGCGGGGAACGGCATCCTCGGAACGATCACTCTTGAGCCGTTCGACCCGGCCAGCGAGCTCGCGAAGGACGCCACGGAGGCGGATATCCGGGCGTTCGCGGTCGCCCCGTCCGCGCAAGGACAGGGCATCGGGCGGAAGCTGCTGTTCGCCGCCATCGAGCGCGCGGAAAAGCGCGGGGTGCGGCGACTGCGGCTGTGCACGCAGCCGGATATGCGGGCCGCGCAGCACCTCTACGAGATGACCGGGTTCTCCAGGACCCCGGAACTCGACTTCTCACCTGTCCCCGGCCTCATTCTGCGGGCATACGAACTCGCGCTGCCGCCCGGCTCCGGCGTCAGGAGCTCGTGAGGATGACGAGCTGCCGCGTCGCCCGGGTCATCGCGACATAATGGTCGACCGCTCCTTCGATGCCCGTGCCGAACGCCTCTGGGTCGATGAGGACGACCAAGTCGAACTCGAGCCCCTTCGCCAGCTCCGGGGTCAGCGACCGGACGCGGGACGTCGCCCGGAACGTGGGATCGCCGACGACGCAGGCGATCCCCTCGGCATGCGCGGCGAGCCACGTGCCGAGGATGGAGCCCAGATCCGGAACAGACCCGTGGACGACAGGGACGCCGCTGCTGCGGATGGAGACCGGCACGTTGGCGTCGGGGAGCACGGCCCGGATGACCGGCTCGGCTTCCGCCATGACCTCGGCCGGCGTCCGGTAGTTGATGCTCAGGGAGGCCAGGTTGATCTGGTCGAGCCCGATCCGCTCGAGCCGTTCCCGCCACGACTCCGTGAACCCGTGCCTGGCCTGGGCACGGTCCCCGACGATGGTGAAGCTCCGGGACGGGCAGCGCAGCAGCAGCATCTGCCACTCCGCGTCGGTCAGTTCCTGAGCCTCGTCCACGACGATGTGCGCGAACGGGCCAGCGAGCAGGTCCCGGTCGGTGCCGGGCAGTGCGGCCTCATTGACCAGAGCGTCCTGGAAGTCCTCGCCGCGCAGCATCGTCACCAGACCTACGCCGTATTCGTCGTCCGCGGCCTCGATCAGGTTGTCGACGACCCGGGCCATCTGCTCGCGTTCGGCGGCGACCGCGGCGTCATGCCGGCGCTTACGTCGTGACGCCCGCGGGTCGCCGAGCCGCTGCCGTGCCGCGTCCAGCAGCGGCAGGTCGGACACGGTCCAGGCCTGGGCGTCCCGGCGCTGCAGCTGCCGGACCTCATCGGGGCTGAGCCAGGGAGCGCACTTGCGCAGGTAAGCGGGTACCGACCACAGGTCTCCGACGAGGTCAGCCGCTTCGAGCAGTGGCCACGCCCGGTGGAAGGCCACGCGCAGCTCCCTGTTCTGCAGCAGCGACCTGCGGAGCAGGTCAGCCGGGACGTCGCCGTCGTGCTTATCCACCAGGATCGTGAGCAGCTCCTCCCAGATCTGATCGTGCGCCTCGTTGTGCGGAGTACCGGGTTCTGCCGCTCCGAACGCTTCGGCCCAGTCGTCGGGGCTCAGCCAGATGCCGGACCAGTGGGTCTCGACCGTCATCCCCTTGGCGGGCGGCTCCTCGTAGAACCTGACGGCCGCCTCGATCGCCTTCACCAGGTCCGCGGACGACTTCAGGCGGGCCACGTCCGGGTCGGTCTCGATCGTTGCCTCGGCTCCCTCGGCGACCAGGTCCCGCAGAGTGCAGGTCTGCACGCCCTCCTCTCCGAGGCTGGGGAGCACGTCGGAGACGTAGGCCAGGTAGGGCTGGTGCGGACCGATGAACAGCACGCCGCCCCGGTGGTGACCGAGGCGAGGATCGGAGTACAGGAGGTAGGCGGCGCGGTGCAGGGCGACGACGGTCTTGCCGGTACCCGGACCACCGTCGACGACAAGAGCGCCGCGGGATCCGGCGCGGATGATGGCATCCTGGTCGGCCGCGATGGTGCCGAGCACGTCCCGCATCCGGGCCGACCGGCTGCCGCCCAGGCTCGCGATGAAGGCGGACTGGTCGTCGAGCGCGGCGGCGTGCCCTTCAAGGCCGTCCGGGGTGAACACCTCGTCCCAGTAGTCGGTGATCCGGCCGCGGGTCCAGCGATACCTGCGGCGGCTGGCCAGGCCCATCGGGTTGGCGTGGGTCGCTCCGAAGAACGGCTCAGCCGCCGGGGAACGCCAGTCGATCAGCAGCCGGCGACCCGCCCTGTCCGTGAGGCCAAGCCGTCCGATGTACACGGGCTCGGGGTTGTCCGCGCGAACGATGTGTCCGAGGCACAGGTCCAGACCGAAGCGGAGCAGGGCGCGCAGGCGAGCGGTCAGCCGGTGGATCTCCATGTCCCGGTCCATCGCCTTCTGGCCGATGCCACCGGGCGCCTTGAGCTCGGCATCGAGGCGGCCGGACAGGTCGGCGATCGTCTGCTGGAGGCTCTCCGCGATGGCCGCGAAGTGCCGCTCGTCGCCGGCGATCAGCGCCGGGTCGGCCTTGGGGGCGAGGTGGTCGGGAAGGTCAAACGCGCGCATTTCGCGACTCCCATGTCCGCAGGTTCTGGCCTCGGCCAGCGATTATGCGGCACAACCCGGGTCTTGCCGCAAGCCCCCCGGTGCGCTATAGATTGAAACTGGAAAGGAGTGGGCACTCTCCTTCTCCCCTATCGTCCGCTCTGGACGGACAACCTCCTCGCGAAGCGGCAGCGCGCCGCGTGCTCCAGCTAGCTCACGGGGCGGATCGGGAGGCTCTGACGCCAATCCCCGCACCGACGAGGCACAACACGCCGCCCGCGCCCGTCAATGGCGCGGCAGCCTTATCCGGATGGCCACACACAGAACGAAGAGACCAGCGACCATCTCGACGATCGCAGGGACGAGCACCGCGACCACCTCCGAGAAGCAGATTACATCCAATGGCCGGCAGCGGACCGGCGAGCTTGACCCGCCCCAGCTACTGCCAGCAGGCGGGTTAAGAAGGTCCGCGGCCACTTCCGCGGTCACGGGACTGAAACGCAGCCGCCACTTACGGCAGCCGCACTTTAGCGTGTGGCCTGCGGCGATGGGGAGATCTTCCCGCTTCCGCACCCGTCCGCCGGCGGCGGGGATGGCCGACACCGGGATTATCGTGAAAGATCCTGGACGTCCTGGGGGCTCTGGCTCATATAACTGGAGGGTAACGGTCCGATCGTGCGCTAGCGGCCGTCCGGTGTCCTGCTCCTCGTCGGTTTTCGATAACGTGAAGGATGTTACGGCCTATAGGTCGAAGGATCTTCCTCGTTAGTTCGATCTTGGCGCGTTCATAAGGAAAATACGGCGGGCGGGCGGCGTCAGGGCTCCCGTTATCATCCAGGAATGTGCGACAGAGTAATCCGTGCTGGCTGCCCGCGCCGTACGGCGTGAAAATGGCAGGGGTACCGCTCGTGACGCCTATTTTTGCTTGGCCCGGCTGAGTCCGTGACAGAGTTCTGGCGCCGGGACCGGGATCTTCAAGGGCCGTTCAGTGTTGCTTCGAGCACGCGGGTCAGCCTTGTCCGCTAGCCCTCCGGCCCCCGGGCGGTACCCGCCCTGAGGGGCATCCGCCTGAAGCGGGAGGGAGGGACGCAGTGGAAGAGGTAACTGACGAGCCGCTGTATCGGGACAGGGTATGTGGCATCGACATCGGCAAGGCCGGGATAGCGGCCACGATCCGGGTGGCGTCGGATAGGAACCCGTTGCGCCGGATGCAGGAGACCCGCGCGTTCGGCACCACGAAGCGGCAGGTGCTGGCGCTGGCGGACTGGCTGCGGTCCTGGCAGGTGCCCGCAGTGGTGATGGAGGCCACCGGGGACTACTGGAAGCCGGTGCTCTGCCGGCTGGAGGCCGAGGGCTTCGAGTGCGTGCTGGCCGACGCCCGCCAGGTCAAGAACCTGCCCGGCCGGCCCAAGCGGGACACCTCCGACTCCCAGTGGCTGGCGCAGAACTTCGAGCGCGGCGCGGTCCGGTCCTGCTTCGTGGCCACCCCGGAGTTCCGGGTGATCCGGCTGCACACCCGCTACCGCCGTGACCTGACCGAGGAGCGGACCCGGGAGAAGCAGCGCGTGGAGAAGCTCCTGGAATCGGCGGGGATCAAGCTGTCCGGCGTGCTGGCGGACCTGCACGGCGTGTCCGGGCGCGACATCATGGACCACCTCATCGCCGGCGAGCGCGGCCCCCGGGCACTGGCGCAGCTGGCCCGCCGCCGCGCCCGCGCGAAGATCCCCCGGCTGGAGGAGGCCCTGGAAGGAACCGAGTTCTTCACCGCGCAGCACGCCGCCCTGCTGAAGGCCATGCTGCGCCGCATCAACGCCCAGGACTCCGACATCGCCAGGCTCAGCGCCGTCATCGAGGAACTGCTCGCCCCGTGGGAAGAGCAGCTGCAGCAGGCCGAGTCGATGCCCGGCTGGCAGCGCCGCGCCGCACAGGACGTCCTCGCGGAGACCGGGCCCGACATGACCAGGTTCGCCACCCCGGGCCACCTGGTCTCCTGGGCCGGGCGTGCCCCGCTGGACCACCAGTCCGGCCAGCGCAAGGGCCGGGGCAAGCGCAAGAAAGGCAACCGCTACATCGGCGCGGTCACCGGCGAGACCTCCGTGTCGGCCGGCCGCACCCAGACCCGGGAAGGAGCACGCTACCGGCGGCTGACCCGCCGGATCGGCAAGGACAAGGCCCAGGTCGCCGTCAGCAACACCCAGCTGAGGGTCTACCACAAGCTCCTGTCCAGCCCCGGCGCCCGCTACCAGGACCTCGGTGCCGGCTACTACGAGAAGCAAGCCCAGGCCAGGCGCAAGACCCGGTACCACCTGGCCGAGCTCAACGCCCTCGGCTACGACGTCATCATCACCCCCAGGCCCGGCCCGGACACCGGCGACGCCCCAGGAGGCGGGCAGACCGCGGCTGCCTGACCAGCCCACCCGCCCGAAGCAGCCGACGGCGGATCGACCGTCGCCGTCGGCTGCTGCCGCCTGCCTGGCTAAGCACCTATTTTCGGGTCAGCCGTCCTGGGGCAGGAAAGCTTTCACGTTATCGCGGGCCCCGCGATGGCCCCGGCCGGGTCCGCCGCCCGGGGCCATCCCGGCAGCTCACACACCGAAGTGCGGCTGCCGTGCACTGCTCTTTCCCGATTTTTTCCGAACGACCGCGGCTGACTCCGCACACCCAGCGCCAAAGCCGTCACAGCAACAACCATGACGGCAAGCTCGGTGCGAGACGACACGCCCAGCTTGGCGAACACGTGCTTCAAGTGACCAGCCTGCAGGTCCAGCCGGAGGCCCGGCGTCGGCCCGGCGTCGGCCCGGCCGGTGCGGGCCATCGGCCGGGGCCAGTGGCGTCCTGGCTAGTGCCTCAGCGCGAGACCGCTTCGTTCGACGTGCGGCGCTCCGATAAGCTCTGTCGAATTTCGGGCCTTCGAAGTTAACCGGGAAGCTGTTACCATTCGATTACTTTTAGTGATATCAGGGTGTTCGGAGCGTGCACGCGTCTGGCGCCCGCCCTGTCCTGGTGCCATGGAGTGATTGCGGCGTGTCGCCGTGATACGGAAGCCCGCGGCTTTTACGATCTTGGCTGACGGCCCGGCTGCGGGAGCAGGCCGGAACCGAGATCGCGGACCGGGGGATCACCCCGGCGGAGGCGGCCCGGCACGCCGGGATCTCCTGGCCGGCCGCCCATGACGCGTTCGCCGCCGCCGCGGGCCCAGTGCTGGAGCCAGGGCGGTGACTCAGCGCCGACCGATGGCGCTGTCCCGTCTCGCTTGATGTGGCGCGGTCTCATTTACATGACGTATCCGGCGTCCCGTCTCGCCAGACCGGGCACACACCGAACCAGGTCAGGCGTTCTTCTGGTCGCGACGGAAGAGAAGGATGCCGCCGAGGACGGCTCCTAGGATCCCAAGGCCGGTGATGACCGCCATGCTCGACCAGTCGGGACTCGCGGCGGGGGCGGGAACCATGTGGAAGAAGATGGATGTGTCCAGTAGCCAGTGACTGGTGTGTACCACGCCGCCTGCGAACTCGACGAGAAACGACCAGGCCAGGTATCCGTAGACAGCTGCCGAGGTTAGCCGCGGCCACGCGCCGAACACCAGGGCGCCGAGGCCGAGGAGGAATAGCCCCGGCGGGACGACGTTCAAGCCGGCCGTCACCAGCGACCAGAAACGGACCCCGCTGTGCTGGCTGGCGGCGCCCGCCCAGGCCCCGATCCCGGCCAGCACGCCAGCCGTGATCAGGAGAAGGCAGGACAGTCCCAGCCGTCCGGCGAACCACGACGTCCGGCTCACCGGACGGACCAGGAGGTTCTCCAGGTAGCCGTCGGCCTCCTCGGTCCGCATCGCGGTGATCTGGCCGGCCGAGATCAGCGCGATCAGGAGCGCGAGGATGAGGAACGTGAGACCGAGACCGTCCGCCACGAGTGAGCTGTGCCCGCCGAGCCGTCCGATCGCCTGCTGGATCCCTTGCGAGCCGGTGGCGTCATGGGCGGACGACTCGGCCGTGGTTCCGATGAGCACGGCGAAGCCAGCGACGGCGAACAGCCAGCCCAGTGCGACCGGCCGCATCAGGCGCGCGGCCAGGACCGCGGAGCCGCCGAGCAGGGCCAGATGCGGTTTTGACGAGTCGCGGCCCGGCCACGAGGCGGCCCCGACGTCGCGGGTGTCGGCCAGGTGCAGCGTGGCCGCGCTGACCGTGATCAGCAAGACGAGGACCGGAAGCAGTGCCACCGGGTTCGGGTGGGTAAGGGGCCTGGTTTCCTCGACCCAGCCGAGCGGGCTCAGCCACATCAGCCAGTGCAGGCCCTGGTTCGTGTCGGCCACCATGCGCAGGGCATACGCCATGCCGAAGACGACCCCGGCCATGGCCGCGGCGCGCCGGCGTGTGCTGGCCAGTTGGCTGGCCAGCGCGCCGATGGCGAGGAACATGGCCGCCCCCGCCACGAGCGTGACCGAGAAGTACAGGCACTGGCCCAGACTGAATCCGGCCGATGGGGACCGGCCGGTGACAATGGCACCGAGAGCCGTCAGCACGAACAAGGCCAGCAATCCGGCGCCGAGGCCTGCAAGCGCCTGGCCCCCGGCGCGCTGGCGTGTTGTCTGACCGGCCAGGAGCAGATCGTAGCGCCCGGCTTCCTCCTCGCCGCGCATGAGGCGGGTGGCCGTGAGCAGACCCCAGATCGAACCGAGAACGCTCAAGATGCCGACGAAACGCCATGAGGCGAAGCCGGCGACCGTGTTGACGGCGCGTTCCGACCCGAGGAGGGCGTTCATGGCCATGTTCGACCCGTACGCCCGCGCCAGCTGGTCGCGCGATGCCTGGGTCTTGTAGGTCGAGATGTAGGCGTGCGTCTGGACGAAGATGAAGAACCCGAATATAAGGCCCCACAGAGCGCCCGAACGAGCGGCGCGGCGTGCCACCTGACCGGCCAGGACGGTTCCCGGGTGGCGCCCCGCGGAGGCGAGCTCGCGTGGCGGCGGCTCGATCAGCGTGGCGGTCATGACCGAGCCTGGCCGGCTGGTGCGGCACGGGTCAGGACCGGTGCCGCGCCATCGGGCCCGTACTGGGCCAGGAACAGTTCCTCGAGCGAGGGCTCACGGCTGAGCAGTTCGCGCACGCCGGTGCGGGCCAGGGCCTCGACGAGTGGCTCGATGGTCCCTTGGACCTCGAGATGAACATGGCGGCCGTCCACCACGGCTCGCTTCACGCCTGCCACCCCGGCCAGGTCGGGAGGCACGCCATCGAACGTGGCCTCGACGGTCAACGCCGACAGATGCCGCATCTCGGCCAGCGTCCCTATCTCGACCAGGCGGCCCTCGCGAAGGATGCCCACCCGGTCACACAGGGCCTCGACCTCACTCAGAATGTGCGATGACAAGAACACTGTCTGCCCGGCATCGCGTGCCTCGGCCACGCTGTGGCGGAACGCCTGCTCCATGAGCGGGTCGAGCCCGCTGGTGGGCTCGTCGAGCACGAGCAGGTCAGGGCGCGTCATCATGGCGGCGATGAGCAGTATCTTCTGCTTGTTGCCCTTGGAGTAAGCCCGCACCTTCTTGGACGGGTCGAGATCGAAGCGCTCGATCAGCTCGTCGCGGTACGCGGTGTCGACCCGGCCCTGGACCCGCCCCAGGAGGTGAATCGTCTCGAACCCGGTGAGCGAGGGCCACAGGCTGGCCTCGCCGGGGACGTAGGCGAGCCGCCGGTGCGCCTTGACGCTCTGGCGCTGGCAGTCCAGCCCGAAGATCTCCCCCCGCCCCGCCGTCGGCCGGGCCAGCCCCAGGAGCAGGCGGATGGTGGTGGTCTTCCCGGCACCGTTAGGCCCCAGGTAACCGACGACCTCGCCCTGCCCGACCTCGAGGTCGAGGCCGAGCAGCGCATCGGCGGAGCCGTAGCGCTTGGACAGACCCTCGGTGCGGATGGCCGGAGTACCCATGAATCCAACTTCCTCGCTTTCACCCGGAGCCCGTAATGCCCGTGACCACAGCAGCCCTGGCCGACGGTTTCCGTCCGCGCTATATCGCAACTCTGAGTTGCGATATAGTCATAGTGACACAGGCCAGCCATGAACGCAACTGGGAGTTGCAATGATGCCGCAGTCTGCTCTGGCAGGCCGCGCCCGGCCGACCCGGCGCGGCCCGAAGGTCCGTGCCGCAGTCCTCGCCGCGACGCTCGCCGAACTGACCGGGACCGGCTACGCCGCCCTGACCGTCGACAACGTCGCGCGGCGGGCTGGGGTTCACAAGACGACGATCTACCGGCGCTGGAAGGACCGCGAAAGCCTGGTCGCCGACGCGGTGACCGATCTCGCCGCGACGCAAGTGCCTCTCCCCGACACCGGCGACATCGACGCCGACCTCCGCAGGCTCGCACGGTCGTTCGTCGCCTTCCTGAACAGCCCGACCGGCCAAGCCGTCGCCGCCGCCACCCTGTCCGACGCCGGCCGGATACCGGAGATCACTGAAGCGAAGCACCGCTTCTTCGAGGACCGATTCCAGCGAGCACAGCCGGTCGTCTCCGGCGCCATCGCGCGCGGCGAGCTTCCCGCCGACACCGATCCAGCCGAGCTGGTCAGAACCCTAGTCGCACCGATCTACCTGCGACTCCTGGTCACCGCCGAGCCGATCGACACAACCACGGCCGATAACGCCGCGAACGTGGCGCTCGCCGCCGCGCGGGCCGGCGCACTCAGGTCAGCCCCGGCAGAAGGAGAAGGCTCCTAGGGTCTGCGTCCGACTCCGGAGCGCAGCGATCGCACGCGGCCCGATGGCGCCGTGCCGGGATCGGACCGCCATTCCGGCATCCACGCGAGCCCGGGGTCGATGAGATCGAAGCCGTCGAAGAATCGCCGGATCTCCGGCAGTGACCGGGCATGCAGCTGGGCCGATGCCTGACCGTAAACGGGCTCTTCGAAGTTAACCGGGATGGGAGTTTTGGTCCGGTTACCGGGTGTGTTCTCTTGCTGGTTGCGGTGCGTGATTGCGTCGGCGGCCGCGGGTGCAGGCGATGCGGACGCGCCTGCGCTGGTTCGCGGGGTTGCGGAACCCGTAGGCGAGGCGGGCCTCAAGCTTGGCGAGCCGGTTCAGGCTCTCGGAGGCGGCGTTCGTGACGCCGGTCGAAGAGCCGGTCGCGGACGTTGCGCTCGCACGGCGTGGAGCCGGTAACGCGGGCGCGCAAGTTCAGCGCGTGACGGAGTTTCTCCTTGCCGATCCAGGCGGCGGCGATCTCCTGCCCGGCCGGGTCCGCCTGCAGGGTGCCGGTGACCTTGGCGAACTGGCCGGGAGACAGGTGCTCCAGGTTGCGCACCAGCAGGCTCTTGATGCCGTATTCGGGGTCGCCGGAGCGGCCCCGCCGCCCGTACTTGCCGCGGATCACGCGGCGGCGCACGGCCCCGGTCATCTTCACGGCCAGGTGCACGACGTGGAACAGCCCGCGCATCGCATTTCCAGCGGAACTTGACCCACCGCACCGCCACCGGGTCACCGGCCCGGCGGACATCTCGCGGCCGGCCAGCACCGTGTCATGCCGGCGGGCCGAGAGCATCCCGCAGTCCGGGCACGCCGCCGCGGCGGGGTAATCCGTGATCGCCCATACCTCCAGCGTGCCGTCCGGCCCGGCCTGCGCATCGGTGACCTGCAGGCCCTCCACGCCGAACAGCACAGACGCCGTATCCTGGACCACGATGCCCGCGGCTTCCTGATGATCTTGATCCTGTGGCAAGGCCCAAGATCGTAAAAGCCGCGGGCTTCCGTATCACGGCGACACGCCGCAATCACTCCATGGCACCAGGACGGGGCGGGCGCCAGACGCGTGCACGCTCCGAACACCCTGATATCACCAAAAGTAATCAAATGGTGACAGCTTCCCGGTTAACTTCGAAGGCCCGAAATTCGCTGCCGACCTGACTTCCAGATTTCTGGAAAGGGCATTGGCGGCACGTATGGGTATGCTTCTTCGCGGATGCGGGCCAAGGTAACTGCCATGCAGCCGCTTGGCAGTATCCGCGTTTATTTAAACGACGATGCTGACGGAGGTCCAGATGCACATCGGATCGGTGCTGCTTGCCATCTGGCTGGTCATCGGCGGTATCGCGGCTGCGCAGCGCGGCGATTACAAACGTCCCGTCGACTGCAGCAGCGCCAGCACGATTGTAGCGACGATCCTGGCAGGCCCCCTCAACTACGCTAACGTGGACCCGCGCATTAACTGCACCACGCCGCAACCGAGCAGCTAGCCGGTAAATCCCGCAGGCACAGATTGCCGTCCGCCATTTATCTGCTCTTCGGGCGGTGGCGGAGCCGCTGCCGGTGAGAACGGCGTGACGCACCTGGCGCTGGCCCCGTCGGCGGGCGGCGACGATACTGCCGCCGCCGTGCTGGCCGGGCTGGAGGGGGAGGACGGGCAAGCGCGCGTCTGCCTGCTGTGTGACTTGTTCGTCGACCCGCGGCCGCTGCTCCTTTTCCATTTCCCGAACGACCGTGGCTGACTCCGCGCACCTCGGCATCCCAGCGTCCGACGCCGATGGCCTGACCCGCAACGTGTTGATCTTCCTGTTCGGCGATTGACACGGTGCGTTCACCCTGGTGCGGTCTGCGGCGCCCACACTGGGCACTTGTTGTGACATGACGACTTGTCACAACAAATACACCCATGCCGACTCGGCACCGGTGCCGCCCGCGCGGGCCCACAACCTGCACCAAGAGGATGGGAACCAAAATGACCAACCCGGATGGCCGACGTGAGCATGCGCATGGCGCAACTGGATCACCACAGCAGCCTGGACGGCTGTCCGCGCCGGGCGTCAGCCGACGCCGCTTCCTGCAGTACACAGGGCTCGGCGCTGCGGCGGCCGCAGCCGTCGGCGTCGGCGGCCCGGCAGCCGCCAGTGTGGTCGGCAGCCCGGCGGCCAAGGCGCTACCCAAGGGGTGGAGCGGGACCATCGCCGACCTGAAGCACGTGGTGGTCCTCATGCAGGAGAACCGGTCCTTCGACCACTACTTCGGGACGCTCCGCGGAGTCCGGGGGTTCGGCGACAAGCAGGCCCTCACCTATCCGAACGGGACCAACATCTTCCAGCAGCCCGACAAGGCTCGCACCGACCTCGGGTACCTGCTCCCCTACAACCTCACCGACCAGACCGACGGCGACCTCGACCACAGCTGGGCCGGCGACCACGAGGCCTGGAACGGCGGGCTGTGGAACAACTGGGTTCCGGCCAAGACCGAAGAGACGATGGGCTACTTCACCCGGGATGAGATTCCGTTCCAGTACGCGGTCGCCGACGCCTTCACCGTCTGCGATGGCTATCACCAGGCGATCATGGCCCCTACCAGTCCCAACCGGATGTACTTCTGGACGGGGACGTCGAGCCGCTGGATCAGCAACCCGAATGACTACGAGGTCGACTTCGGACCCGACGCCGCGACGCCGGAGGTCAAAACCTACCCCGAACTGCTGCAGGCAGCCGGGATCAGCTGGCAGGTTTACACCAACGACCAGGTGGGCGACAGCGGCAGCTACCCCGATTACTTCCTGGGCGACTACGGCGACAACCCGCTCTGGTTCTACCAGCAGTACAACACCACGAACAGCCGCGAAGGCGGCACCGGCCCGCTCGCGGTCCGCGGGGCGGTCACGCCCTGGCAGACCGACGCGGGGGCACCGCCCATCAGCGAAACCCACGCCGCCTACGTGCTGTCCTCGTTCATCAACGACGTCAAGAGCAATGGCCTCCCCCAGGTGTCGTGGATCGTCGCGCCCGCTGGCTATTGCGAGCACCCGTCCTACACCCCCGACTTCGGAGCACACTATGTGAACACCGTGCTCCAGAAGCTGTTCTCGAACCCCGACCTGTGGAAGAGCACGGCGCTGTTCATTACCTACGACGAGCACGACGGGTTCTTCGATCACCAGCTCCCGCCCTTCCCCGAGGCCAGCGTCACAGACGAGTACATCGGGGGGCTGCCGATCGGCCCCGGGACCCGGGTCCCGATGCTCATCTGCTCACCGTGGACCAGGGGCGGCTACGTGGACTCCAACGTCTACGACCACACCTCAATGCTCCAGTTCCTGGCCACCTGGACAGGGGTGAAGCCGGTCAACATCACCCCATGGCGCGTCTCGGTGACCGGTGACCTGACCACCGCGTTCGACTTCGAGCACCCGGACTTCTCGATCCCGAGCAACATCCCGACACTCGACCAGACCTGGGCCTTGACCCAGCTGACCGGCGGATCGACCACACCCCCGGCCGAGGGCGACCAGAAGATGCCGACCCAGGAGCCCGGCACCCGGCCGCACCGCCCGACCAACTACCAGCTGCTCGCCGATGTGACAGTGAACCGGACGACCAGCCAGGTCACCGCCACCCTGACCGACACCGGCAAGGTCGGCGCCTCCTTCGCCATCTACCCCGATGACTATCTGGCCTTCACCTGCACGCCGGTTACGGTGCTTGCGTCCTCGCCGGGCTCCTACGTCTGGGACGCGACGCTGACAGGCGGGAAATACGCCTTCTCGGTCTACGGTCCTGACGGGTTCCTGACCAGCTTCGCCGGCGAGGTGGTGCCCGCCGACCAGAACGCCGGCCCGGTCCCGGTCGTCACTTCCTCCCTGCAATCCGGCCCGGCCAAGACGGTCGAGCTCACGCTGGCCAACGAGGGCCAAGAGGAAATCCTTTACACCCTGACCCCGAACGACTACGAGGGCAGTATAAAGACGGTCGCCGTGAAGCTCGGCAGTCCCAAGACCATCAGCTGGCCGACCGATCAGTACGGCTACTACGACGTGGTGATCACCGCCAACACCGCTGACGGCTTCCGCCGCCGCTACGCGGGCCGCATCGCCTGAACGGCGGCGGCGCGGACAGGCCAGGCATTCCGCCAGGCCGCTTGCCCAGCGGAACAGACGGCGGATCAGTAGAAGTAGGCGATGCTGCGCAGCTCGACGCTCTGCCTGGGGAAGGCGCCGGCCGTGGAGGTGTCGTGGAAGGCGGTGTGCGGCGCCCGCCACGCCACGCCGCCCGGGTGCCGTACCCAGGCGCGCAGACCGCCCCGGTCCATGAGAAGGACATCGCCGCGCTCGCCGTGACCGCGCTGACCGAAGAGGGCCACAGCCACCAGGCCTACACCGTCTACGGACCGCGGTCGCTGACCCTGCGGCAGCAGGTCGCGCAGATCGGCGACGCCATCGGCCGGGAGGTCAGCCTTGAGGTCATCACCGCCGGGCAGGCACGTCTGGAGCTGGCCGCGAGGATGTCTCCGGCCGGAGCCGACGCCGTCTTGGGGGCGTGGGAGGCGGGCAATGACGGGCCGGCGCTGATTTCGGTCATCGTGGAGAGGATCACCGGTCGCCCTGGGCGGACCTTTTCCAAATGGGCCGCAGAGCACGCCGACGACTTCCGCTGACCGGCCGCCGGTGGACCGTCGGCTCTGTCCGGCGGCGTGGATCTGATAGTCAGCGTCGAGCCTGCCGCTGTTCTCCTCTCCATAATCTGCGGAACGCGGACACCTACCGGTCGGCTATCTCAGCCGGGGATAGCGGGCGGAAATCGCTGATGTGGTCGCCTGCCCACTCCCGGAAGGTGCGGGCCCGGACGCCGGTGACCTCCTCGACCGCGCGCGTGACCGGCTCCGGCTGAGTGACCAGCCCGGCCCAGGTGGTGAGCGCGGAGTCCACGAAGCCGGGGTCGCCCCAGGCGGCGAGCAGTTGCCGACGCGCCTCGTCGGGTGCCAGTTCCTCCCAGCGCACGATGCGGCCGGTCGCCTCGCCGATAATGCGGACTTGCTCTGCCTGGGTAATGGCCTCCGGCCCGGTCAGCAGGTATCGCTGGCCGGCATGCTGGTCCTCGGTCAGCGCCCGGACCGCCACTGCGGCGAGATCGTGCTCATGGACTAGCGACCGGCCTGCCGCGCCGTAGGGCCACCGGACGACACCATGGCGTATCTGATCGGCCCACATCAGCGTGTTGACCGCGAAACCGGTCGGCCGCAGGAACGTCCAGGCCACGCCGGAGTGCTCGATCAGCCGCTCTATCGTCGCCCAGAACGAGTCCGGCCGCTCCCCCGCGGCCTGGGCTGACAGGTAAACGACGCGAGGGACATGCCGGGCCAGTACCTCAACGGCCCGTGCGCCCAGCCCGGCGGCCACCTCGGGCGCCGTGAACGGCCACACCAGGAACACCGAGTCCACTCCCGCCAGGAGCGGTTCCAGCGACGCCGGATCGGCCAGGTCGCCGCGCACCACCTCGGTACCAGCAGGCAGCCCAGCCGAAGCGGGATCGCGGCTGACCGCGCGCACCGGCACGCCCCGCTCGCTCAGCTGCGTCACGACCTGCCGCCCAACCGTCCCAGTCGCCCCGGTAACCAAGATCACGATGATCTCCTTCACTGCAACCGCCGCCATCCGGCCTGGACGGCTCCTCTCCAGCCAACGCTAAAACCTCAACTAATGTTGAGGTCAAGAGCAGCATTGTCCGAACGAACGGTGGCGCCTCTCCAGCACACATGAGACCTCGGAATCCGTAGCCGCCGCGTCACCCCCAGTGGGACGGGAGTTGATCCCGGGATCAGGTGTAGCGGTACCGGCTGGCGGAATTCGCTGGGCTGGTCCCGCCGGCAGCGGTGACGGTGACATGGACGGTGCCGGTCCCGGACGGCGCGGTAACGGTGATCTGTGTGGAGGAAATCACCTTGAGGTTGGCTGCCAGCTTGGCGCCGAAGTGAACTGATGCCACGCCGATGAAGTTCGTCCCGCGGATGGTCACCTTGTTTCCGCCCTTGGCCGGTCCCTTTGCCGGTGATAGCGAGGAAACGCCCGGTGCGGCGACGTACCGGTAACGGTCTGCCGTGGTTAGCGGGCTGGGCGCGAAATCCTCCGCGGAGATCTGGATGTTTACCGTGCCTGCTCCCAAAGCCGGCAGCCTGACCGTGCAAGTTGTCGTGGTCGGGCAGTTAGCGGCAACTTCGGCGGAGCCGACCATGGCCATGTCGGCTCCGGTTATCGGAAGGAATCCAGATCCGTGCACGGTAACGGTCGTCGAACGGCCGGCCGGACCTCGGCTTGGCGAGACGCTGCTGACAGCTACCGAAGTCAGCTTGGTGCCGTAAAACTTGCACATCAGCGCGGTCAGGCCGGGATAGAACATGCTCGGATCCAGAGAGCCGTTCAGGCCGGTGACCAGCGGGACCCCGAGTCCGCTTGCTTCGTCGTATCCCGCGGTTGCCGGATACAGGCCACCTGTGTAACCAGACGGCGTGTAGTCGTTGTTGCCGCTGGTGATGTCGTTCAGGACCTCGGGGACCCGGTGCGAGCTCCCGGGGTAGACGTAGGAGCGGTCTTCCGCGATCGTGGCGTACAAGCCCTGGGGCAGGACGCCCGCGGCACCTGAGCCGTAGTCCGCGCAGAATGGCGAGGCGTCGGTGAGAGCCGCGATCGCCGCCCACAGCGGCGCCGCCGCGCTGGTCCCGCCAATGGGCTCCCATACTCCGCTGACGAGCACCACATAGCCGGTGTACGGATCCGCGTCAGCGGAGACATCGGGAACCTGGCGGATGTAGCCGCCTGGAGCGGAGCACGTCGTATTGGTCTGCGAGTACGCGT
Organism: uncultured Actinomycetota bacterium; assembly: GCA_963771985.1. Lineage (GTDB taxonomy): Bacteria > Actinomycetota > Actinomycetes > Streptosporangiales > Streptosporangiaceae > Trebonia. The sequence continues at coordinate 591,372 of CAVYVO010000004.1, forward strand.
TGATGAGCCCGGGAATGCTTGTCTGATCCTGGTAGGAGGGCATGCACCAGAAGTCCGAGATACCGCCGCCGCCAGCGCCCGCCGCGAGCGCCGACTCGTTCCACACCTGCTCCGATGATCCTGTGATCGTTGTGCCGCCCACGCCGATCACATAGGGCGAGCTGGCCGGGGTTTGGACGTTGACGGCGCCCGCGTCCGGCCCGCCACTGCGGTAGCACCCTGCGGAGCCGCTGTCGCCGGCTGCCGCGAACACCGTCTGGCCCTGCGTGTTCGCCTGCTCGAACAGGGTCTCCGCTGACTGGACGTCCGCCTCGTCGCTATAGTCCTCGCACAGTCCCCATGACGTGGAGACCACCTTGTCGGTGTCGGCGGTGACAATGTCCTGGTAGTCGTCGTAGCTGCCGGTAGTGCTGTTGGGCGCCTGGTAGACGTCGATCGTGGCGTCGGGAGCGAGCCCGGCCACGTCCTCGATGTCCAGTGCCGCCTCGCCGCTGCCCGCTCCCGTGCCGGCGCCGCCATCGACATGGATGTAGTTGACCGCTGTGCTGATGCCATAGCAGGACTCGTACGCTGAGATGTCGGAACTCAGGTTCGGCTCGAACTCGACCAGGGCTACGTGTACGCCCTGCCCTAGGTCGCCACGGCTGTACAGCGGCGACATCCCGTAATGAGCGGCGAGTTGGTTGGCAGTGTAGGCACCGTCATGACTGCTGATGCTCTGTGCGCTCGAGCATGGCTGCGGGCCCGCGGTGTCCGGAGTAACGCGTGCCTGACGTTCCCGCGCCACCGGGCCGCTTGGCCAGCTGAGCAGGCTTTCTTCCGGGTACAGGTTGTTGAGGCCCAGTACCCCGGATACGAGCGTCGCGATGGCCGCTGGCAGCCGGGGTGCGGCGGAGTTCGCGTAAGCTACCCGGCCACCGGGCATCCGGTAGCTGACAAGCCCTACTCCCAGGGCACGGTCAATAGCCGCGGCGGACGCGGTCACGGGTATGGCGAGCCGGTTGGCTGAGACCGGCCCCGGAGACAGCCCCGCCGACCGCAGCGCGTTCTCGACGGCTGCCACCTGCGCCAGCGAGGGCCCGAACTCAGCGCCGAACTGCCCAGGACGCAGGAAACGATGAAATATCGGCGAACCGCGGTCCGACAGCCCAGCGAGAAATGCGGTTAGCCGGGACTGGTCGGGCACCTTCAGCGTAATGTCCAGGCTGATCGTGCTGGCCGGGGATACCGTTCCCAGTCGCACCGCGCCGGCTGGCGGCTTCGGCGCCGCGCTCGCCGGCAGCGCCACCGGCGAAGCCGCGCTGGCGGACGACGCCACAGACAGCGCCGCATGGGATGGCGTCGATGCGGCAATCGCACCGGTTACACCAGCAAGAACGGAAAAAATCGCTAGCAGCGGCCTGCCAATACGGCTCATCTATCCCCCCCGGGCCCCATTCAACGTTCAGACAACCTTTTACCATCAATCAGGCACGGCTTCAATATTTTCGCGTTATATGACAATGCCGCTTGGCCTAAGCTGATCATGGTTTCCTGGGCGCTCCCTGGGACGCGCGCCCGCCGTTGCTATAACCGTCCGTGAGTGCCGATTACCAAGCTAGCGCAATGATCTCGAAAACATTTTTTTCAACGTAAGTAATTCATTCTATAACGCCGAAAACTCTTCGCCATCATGGCCGACTGCACCGGAAGTCCGCAGCGGGGCGCATGAAACGGTCACTCTCTGTAGTTCACTAGCCCGTTATGTCCTTAATATCTGAATTCGCGCAACGCGAGCTTGCCAGCAAGGGGAGCCGGCGACCGGCCAATATAGACCTTTGCTAAGCGGCATTGCGTTATATGATCTGATGTTCTTTTATGCCCGATTTCGCGTGTATCCGTAGCGGGTAAAGATGCGGTGGGGACTACTCTTCATTAATCGACCGAGTGCTGTACGCCACCTGGTGGGCGATACGCGGTGGACTCCAGGTCTAGGACTCACAGGCCGGGGCGAGCGCCGGCGGTAAGGGCATGGCATCAGCCAGTGCAATAGAGTCTCTCGGGTGGACCAGAATGTTCCCGTTGGCGCTCTGGGAGGCGGGGAGCGGTCGCTGACCCCTGGCGGGGTGCTGCGCAAGCCCGATGTGCCTGCGGCTGGCGCTGCGCTGGGCGTCCCGGTTCCGGCCAAGCTCCGGACCGCGGCCGACGTTCGTGAGCTGAACCGGCCGTGGTCGTTCGGGGTCGGGGCAGGGCTGATCCGCATCGCGGGCGGCAAGGCCGCCGCGGAAGCCGGCCTGGACATGGCTGTCTGTGTCGCGTTCGCTGGCGACTCCCCCGTGGAGTACCCGGAGGCGGACTACGGAGACGGGCCCGACAAGCCCGAGCCGTTCGACCTCGACGAGGTCAACCGCCGCCTGGCCGAAGATGAGGACTCCTGATAAAGGGATGGGCATGGCCAAGAGCAGCCGCCGGAAGAAGCAGGATCGCGCCAGGGCCGAGGCCCGGCGCGCCGAGCGGTCGCGGCTACGGGTCAGGACCGAACGCCAGCAACAGCTGGCCGAACACTACAGCCGGCTGCTCGACCCGCAGACCAGTCCCGCGGAAGTCGCCGGCCTGCTGGCGGCGGAACTGCCCGACTCGATCGTCGCCGGCGCCATGGTGCAGACGCGGATGAGCCTCGGCGCCCCGGCCGGGGAGGCGGCCGAGATCGCGCGGCTGATGCTGGCGAGTGCGCCGCAGCCGCCGGGGACCGGGACGCTCGCCGTTGCCGCGTGGGCGGCGCACCGCACCGGGGACGAGGAGGCCGAGCACAGGTATGCCCGTGAGCTGCTCGCCCGGGCAGATGCTGACGGCGATGCCGGGCAACGGCTCGAGGTGATCCGCTCGGTCTCGGTCCGCGGACATCCGGGCGAGGCGTGCGAACTGATCGAGCCCTACCTGCGCGAGCACCCGGATGACGAACTGGCGGCCGAGATCTACGCCGACGCGATGACGGGGGCGTACGGCGAAGCCGCGCCCGGCGAGCAGGAGATGGCCGCCCTGGCCCGGTACGCGGACCGGTCCGGCATCGACGGGCTGCGCGACGCGATCGGTTTCTTCCTGGACCGGACGGACTGGGGCGAGAGCGTCCGGAAACGGGCAGTTGCGGAACGGGCCGAGCTGGAACAGGACTACTGGCAGCCCGCCGACCGCGACACGTTCGACGCGCTGGCGTTGGAGCTGGCGGTCAAGCTCCCTGCTGACGGCGAGGACGCCCCCGGGCTGGCCCGGGCAGCTGACCAGGCGAAAACCGCACTGCGCGCGTTCGCCGCGGATCCGCAGGTGCCGGGGGAACTCGCCGCCCGGGCGTCGGCGTGGGACGACCACGTGCACTACGGGGTATGGCAGCTGCCGGATCCCGTGCCCGCGCCGGGCGTGTGGTGCACCGACCTGGTTTCGGGCACGCGCCGGTACGCTCAGTTCCCGGCGCCGGCGCTCGACGGGGCAGCGCCGTGGACCGTGTGGCTGGGCGCGCTGGTGCCGGTAGACGGGATCTGGCGCAGCACCGGCAACGGCATCCGGATCAGCCCAGTGGAAGGCGACGCGCTGGCGCAGTTCGCGGACGAAGCGACACAGCTGGGGATCCAGGTGATCTCCGGCGTCCCGAGTGAGCTGCTTCCCGAGCCCGGGTCGCTGTCGATACGGTTCGGGCGGGCCGAGCCGTACTGCGTCCGCTGGGAAACCGGCGAAACGCCCGATGCGGAGTTCGCGGAGTTCGCCAATGCGGTCACCGCCGGGCAGATCACCAGGCTGGCCTCGCAGGTCTGGTGGAAGCGCGCGACGCCGCCGCGCCTGGAAAACACCGACGGCGATCCCCTGCTGCTTATCGACGCGACGATCACGGTCAGCGGTGACGTGACCGGACGCCTGCTCGCGCACCCTGACTTCATAGCGGATGACGACGAAGACGGCCAGATCGTCTGGTGGGGCGAACGGGTCGAGCCGCTCGCCCCCGATGACGAGGCGGAGCGCTGGGTGCTCGGGCACCTGACGCCAGGCGAGGGACGGATCCGGGTTCGGGTGAACTCGCAGCGGCGCCTCCGCCGGCTGATGCGGATTCTCGCGTCGATCGGGGTCGAGCCGCGGGTGACCGAAGAGAAACAGGCCGAACCCTCGCTGGACTTCGCCTGGGGACCGGTGCCGGGGGGCGGCGACGACGGCGCCGTCGATGGCGCGTACGCGCGTGAGTGGGAGGCGAAGTGGCTGGACCAGGCGGTGGCCGCATTGAACTTCCGCACTCCGCGGCAGGCCGCCCAGGGGGACGAAGAGGACACGCTCCGCCTGGAAGCCTTGCTGCGCCAGCTTGAGTACCAGGCCGGGCTGGCCACGGCGCGCGGCGAGCACGGCATCGACGTCACCTGGCTGCGGGCCGAACTCGGTTGCGTCCGCTGAGATGCCGTCACAGCCCCCCGGTGCGCCCACTCCCGCCGACCTGGCCCGGCTTCGGCCGCGCCCCGCACCCCCGCCGCGCCGCCACCGACAAGCCGACGAAGCAGCGGAACGGACCCTGCGTGCCCTGCGGGCCCTGGCAGCCGACCCGGGCACGCGGTTCGCGGCGCTGCCCGCCGACGAATTCTTCGCGGTGCTGAAGTGCGCGTGTGCCGACGAGGTGACGAACCCGGCGCTGATCGCGGACGCCGCACGCAGGATCACCAGCGGCGAGGCCGGGCCGCGGGAGCTGCACCAGGTCCTCTTCGCCGCCCGGGATCACCACGCGTGGGCGCGGGCTCGCGAGCTGGCGATGGCGGCGGCCGTCCGAGTGCCCGCGACGGCGGTCGCCGTCGTGGAACTGGAGGCCCAGCGACTGCGGGCCGCCGGGATGCAGGTCGCGGAGTCTGCCGCGGCGGACGGCTTCGCTGCCCGGGCATGGCTGGACCGCGACGGGGAGCGCGTCGAAGGCAAGACGGGATATGGCAGCGGCAAGAAGGCCGCGCGGCAGGCCGCGGCGCTGTCGCTGCTCGCCGCGCTCACCGGCCTGGCCATCCCCGACGCCGGGCCGCCCGCCGCCCGGCAGGGAGCGCCGGTCGCGCCGACCGCGCCGGAGCTGACCGCCGCCGAGCTTGAGTCCTGGCTCGACTACGAGGTCGGCAGGCCGTCGCCCGACCCGGAGCTCGCGGGCGCGATCAGGCCCGGCAGGCTGTCGGCCCGGTCGGTGTACCTGCTGCTGTTCGAGGCCGATCCGCGCGGCTGGGCCGACGCCCGCGCCGCCGCCGCCGACGCGCTGGTCAGCACCCCGTCGCTGGCCGCAGGAGTGCTGTCCATGTACACCCAGGCCCGGTCGTGGCCCCCGGCGGTCTACGTGGAGACCACGGAGCGCTCAGCGGTCGCGTTCCTGCCGGCGCCGGGCGGCCTTGTGGTGGGCGAGCCCGCGGCCGGGGCAAGCCCTAAGGCCGCGCGGGCGGGCGCGGCGCTGGCGCTGCTGCGCGACCTCGTGCCGCCCGCTCCGTATGCGCCAGTGAACCCGGACCGGTCTTCGGCTGACCGCAATCCCGTCAGCGTCCTCAACGAACGGGTGCAGACCGGGGCGATCACCGATCTCTCGTATGTGCAGGACGCCGAGGGCCCGGCGCACCAGCCGACGTTCACCTGCACCGTGAGCTGCACCGACGCGACGGGCATCCAGAGCTACACGGCGACGGGCCGCAGTAAGAACGAGGCTAAGGCGGCCGCCGCGGCCGGGCTGCTCGAACAGCTCTCGGAAGCGGAACGGTCCGCGGCAGCAGCCCTGGCGCGGGCGGCGGAAGCGGAGGCGCGGAGTCAGCGGGGGATCTTCGGGCGGCTGCTCAAGGCGGGCTGTGCGCTGGACTTCGAGGCGGATGGACCAGCGTTCCGCGTCAGCCATCCGGCAGGCGATGAGCTCCCCGGGCCGCTGGCGGGCTGGACGGTGCCGCTGCTCACCGGGCTGCCGGCCCTGGCCGGGCTCGCCGTCAGCGCGGCGCCGCCGCACGCGTCGGCGCGAGCCTGGGCGGCGGCCGCGCGGGCGGCCCTCGCGGCGGTCGCCGCGCGGCGCGTGTACCCGGCCCTGGACGCGGAGGGCCGCGACTGCTGGCGGCTGGCGCTGGCGCCTGACGCGCTCCACGGCCTGGCGCCGGACGGGTTCCTCGACGCGGTCGCCGACGCGCTGCTCCGGCCGCCGGGGGCACGGCTGGTGATCGGCGACACGCCCTACGCGGGCCGCCCCCGGGTGCTAGCCGGAGCCGCCGCGGAATGGGCCGACCACGCCGCGGAGATGGCGGATCCGGCGGCGGCGAGGCCACCGTCCGTTCGGATAAATCCGCCAGCAACCGACGGAGGGCCGCTGCGGGCGGAACTGCGCGCGCCGCGCCTGGGCCACGCCGAGCACCGCCTGCTGCGGCGAGCGGCGCGCGAGTGGCCGCCGCTCGCCCGGATCCGGCGGGACGGGACGCTCAGCGGCGCGGAGGCCGTGCAGCTGCTCGGGCCGGCGGGAGAGCGGCTCGCGAGCCTCGGGATCACGATCGAATGGGCCGCCGAACTGGCCGGCGGCGCCGGCCTCGCGGCCCGCGCGGTCGCGGTGCCGCGGCCGCGGGGCACGGCCGGGGCGTTCTCCCTCGGGGAGCTCGCCGACCTCAGCTGGCAGCTGACCCTCGACGGCGAACCGCTGTCAGAGCAGGAGGCGGACGCGGTGGCCGCCGCTGACGGCGTGGCGCGGCTGCGGGGACGGTGGGTGCTGATCGACCCGGACGTCGCGCGGCGGGCCAGGGAGCGGTCGGCGGGCCAGCTGACCGGCGCCCAGGCGCTGAGCGCCGCGCTGACCGGGCAGGTCACCATCGGCGGGCAGGACGTCGCCTGCGCCGCCGCGGGGCGGCTCGCCGACCTGGTCGCGGCGTTGCGCGCCGGCGCGCCCCACGACGCTGGCGTGGCGGACGGCGCCAGCGTGCCCGACGGGCTGCGGGCGCACCTGCGCGGCTACCAGCGGCGGGCCGTCCAGTGGCTCGCGGCGACCACGGGACTCGGCTTCGGGGCGCTGCTGGCGGACGACATGGGGCTGGGCAAGACGCTGACGGTCATCGCGTTCCACCTCGCGCGCCAGCGCGGGGCGGCGGGGCCGGCGCTGGTGGTCTGCCCGGCGTCGCTGCTCGCCAACTGGGAGCGGGAGTTCGCGCGCTTCGCGCCGGACGTCCCGGTGCGCCGCTACCACGGGGCCGGCCGGGCGCTCGGTGATCTCTCCGCCGGCGATGTCGTCGTCACCACGTATCAGACCCTGCTCCGCGACGCCAGCCGGCTGGCGGAAGTCCGCTGGGACACCCTGGTCGCTGACGAGGCGCAGCAGGTCAAGAACCACCGCTCGCAAGCCGCCCGCGCGATCCGGTCCCTGCCGTCCACGGCGCGCATCGCGGTGACAGGCACACCGGTCGAGAACTCCCTGTCGGAGCTGTGGGCGATCCTGGACTGGACGAACCCGGGACTGTTCGGGACTTTGGCGGCATTCAGGGAACGCTACGGGCGGGCGGCCGAGCAGGAGACCGACGGTGCCGCGGCGCGGCGTCTTCGCGGGCTCATCTCCCCGTTCGTCCTGCGCCGGCGCAAGACCGACCCGGACGTGGCCCCCGAGCTTCCGGACAAGGTGGTCAGCGACCGTTACGTGCCGCTGGCCCCGGAGCAGGCGGCGCTGTACCGGTTTGCGACCGCCGACACTCTGGAGCGGATCGCGGCGAGCACCGGGATCGCGCGCCGCGGCCAGGTGCTCCGCCTGCTGCAGTCACTGCGGCAGATCTGCAACTCCCCCGCGCACTTCCTGCGGGAGCACGCCGACGGCTGGGACGCCGACGCCCAGGCCGCCCGGTCAGGCAAGCTGCAGGCGCTGGATGAGCTGATGGAATCGGTGGCCGCCGCCGGGGACGCCGCGCTGATCTTCACCGGCTACGTGTCGATGGGGCACCTGATCCAGGCGCACCTGCGCGCACGAGGGCTGCCCGTCGAGTTCGTGCACGGAGGCGTCGCGGTCGCCAGGAGACAGGAGATCGTGGACCGGTTCCAGTCCGGCGACGGTGCTGCCCTCATCCTGTCCGTGCGAGCGGCCGGGACCGGGCTGAACCTGACCCGCGCCGGCCACGTGATCCACTTCGACCGGCCGTGGAACCCCGCCGTCGAGGACCAGGCCACCGACCGCGCGCACCGGATCGGCCAGCACCGCTGCGTGAACGTCCACCACCTCATCGCCGAGGGAACGGTCGAAGACCGCATCGCCGAACTGCTCGCCCGCAAGCGCGGGCTCACCGAGGCCGTCCTCGCGGGCGGGGAACGGGCGCTGACCGAGCTCGACGACGGCGAGCTGCGCGCCCTGGTCAGCCTCAGCCGGGACGGAGGAGACGCGTGAGCGGCGACGTGGCGGGTTGGCAGCGCGAGGAGCCGCCGGGACCTGTTCCGGATCTTGGGATGCTGAGACTGCTGGTGTCCGACGCGGCCGGGCGGGCGGCGGCGATGCTGGCCGGTGCCGGCGCCAGCGCCAGCGCCAGCGCCGGCGCCAGCGCCGGCGCCGGTCCCGGCGCCGCGGGCGCGGAAGAGGCCGGGGATCCGCTCATCGACGCGGTCCGCATCCTCGCCACCCCCGAAGGCGCGCCGCACGCCGGCCAGGCGGCACGGCTGACCGGCATCCCCGAGGATGAGCTGCGGGGGCTGGTGCTCGCGTACCGGCACGGTGGGACCGCCGGAGTCTCCGCGGCGGTCGGCGCGACCGCGTGCCCGGCGGATGAGATGGACGGCGCCGTCCGCGAGGTGCGCAAGCGCCGCGGCCTCGCCGTCGGTGACCTGGAAGCCGGCTCCGGGACGATCACCGACCCCGGCGCGGGCGTGCGGATCCGGCTAGGACCCGACGGCCGCTGGTATCCCTGCACGTCCGCGCGGGATCGCTGGTGGCCCGCGCCCGGCGCGGACCCGTCGCCCGGCGCGGCCTACCAGGCGGCGCTGAGGGCCAGGTCGCTGCGCCGTCAGTTATTAATCTTGTGCAGCGCAAACGTATGATAAAGACATGAGCAGGCCACAGGAGCGGATGTCGATCAGCATGACGCCAGCTGACCGTGCCCTGATCGAGTCCGCGGCCAAGGCCGCGGGCGTCTCCATCTCAGCCTGGATGGTGCACGCCGCGAGAGAAGAGGCCCGCTGGGCCGTCGCGCGCCAGATCACCAGTGAACTCGCCGCCGAAATCGGCGTGACCGACGCCGACCGGGCATGGGCGGCGTCGGTGCTCGGGCTGGACTCGGATGGCTGAGAAGACGATTCACCGGCAGTACGTGCTTGACGCCGGCGCCCTCATCGCACACGAACAGCGCGATCCAAATACCTGAACCCGACATTGAGACATTCCGGGTGCGCGTCATGATCGTGGGTCATTTGCGGCGGATATCGCCAATTTTGACCCATGATCACGAATTCGGAGTCATCTGAGTGTGCCCCGCACCCAGATCGCGTTCCTGACCAGCTCCGATTCCAGGACCCGCACGCCCGCGGCTTGGGCATCTGCGTCGGAATGTCCGTGGCGGGTGGCAGAATCATCGCCAGGCAAAGGCGGGTTTCGGGCCGGAGAGGATCCTGGACGTGGGAAAGGCCAGCAGGCAGCGGCGGCTGAACAAGCAAAGGGAACGCCAGCGGCAGCGCGCCGCACAGAGCGCGTCACCTCGAGGGCAGGGGCCGGAATATCAGCCGGGGACACGCCAGGTTCCCTCGCAGAAGGACATGGCGGTCTCCTTGATCGCGGAGGCGGTACACGCGCTCTGCGGCGGTAGCCAGGATGACTACGGCGCCTGCCTCCAGCAGCTCGCGAATGAGCGGACGCCTGGCTGGACGCGGGCGGTCAGCCGGAGCCTCGTTGAATTCTTGCGCCTGTCGGTGACGGCTGCCTGGCGGCGCGGGTGGCAGCCGGCCGAGCTGGCCAGGCACGTCGGCCGGGAGCTTTCAGGCGAGCATGTGTCGTTGGTCGCGGACATGATCGCCGACGAGATGCGCGGCTACGCCGCCGCCACCGTGGACGCCCGGTGGGCCGCCCAGGTGGCCGCGCTTGGCGCCATCTGGCGGGGGAGCGACGCCGAGTACCTGGATGCCTCGCGGGGACTGGCGGGCGACGCCGGCCTGCGGGGGGTGATAGCCACCGCCATCGAGACGCTGCACGTGCTCCAGCATCTCGTAGCCTTGGAACCGCTACTCCCCTTGCCCGGAACCGCCAGGCCGACTGCGCAGTCGGCTGCGCAGGAGCATGCCGAACCCGCCGACGAGCGGCTGCTGGGCAAGATCCGCGCGCTGCTCGCCAAGGCGGAATCGACGGAGTTCGCGGAGGAAGCGGAGGCACTGTCGGCTCGCGCGCAGGAGCTGATGGCCAAGTACAGCATCGATCACGCGCTGCTCGCCGCCGAGACGGGGCGCAAGGAGGAACCGGGTGGGCGGCGGATCGCCGTGGACAACCCCTACGAGGCGCCGAAGGCGTCGCTGCTACAGACCGTGGCGCAGGCCAACCGCTGCCGCGTCGTCTGGTCTAAGGAACTGGGCCTGGTCACGGTGATCGGCTTCCCGGCAGACCTGGACGCGGTCGAGTTGCTGTTCACCTCGCTGCTCGTCCAGGCGGACAGCGCGATGCTGCGGGCCGGGGCGAAGCGGGACGCCCACGGGCGGTCCCGGACCCGGGCGTTCCGCCAGTCGTTCCTGGTTTCCTACGCGATCCGCATCGGAGAGCGGCTGTCCGAAGCCACCGGCCACGCGGAGCAGCAGGCCGTGGCGGAGCAGGCGGCGCAGCAGCAGGCCGGGGCGAGCGCTGGCGGCAAGGACCTGGTGCCGTTCCTGGCGGCACGCCACCAGGCCGTCGATGACGCGGTGGACGCGATGTTCGGCGACACGCTGACTCGCAGCCGCGCGATCCGGGCCACCGACGCGGAGGGCTGGCAATCCGGCCGGGCCGCCGCCGACATGGCAAGCCTGCACAACCACGCCCCCGTCGCCGGCGCCGCGGCGGTGTAGGCGATATCAGCTCCTGCCGGGCGCGGTGCGGCTGCTACCCGGTCAGGAGGCGATCGACTCGCTCGACCGTGATCACGTCCTCGTCCACCACGTACATGATCCGGTAAAGCCCTGCCCGCAGCCGATGGTAGCGGCCCCGGTGGAATCCCGCAGGCGGCGGCGGGTAAGGCTCCGCGGCGAGCGCCGCGACAGCCGCAACGACAGCGCGCAATCCGTCCTGATCGCGCATGAACCGGCGGGCGGACGCCACCGCTACGGGCGTCCACTCGATTCTCACGGACCGCGGAGCAGCTCAGCCATGACATCGCCATGCGAGCGCGCGCCCGGCCGCCCCGCGCGTACCCATTCGTCGTGCCCGGCGAGCGTGGCGTCGGCCTCGGCCTCTTCCAGCACCTCCGCCGGGGCATGCCGCTCGACCGCGCGCAGCCGCCGCAGGTCGGCGAGAGGGACGATAGCCGCAGCCTCGCCTCCGAGGTGGATCACCTCATACGGCTCGGGGCGGCTCTCCGGCTGGGCGCTCATGGTTCCCAACGTACGGCACCCCGGCGCGCGCGAGCGGCAATTTCCCTGGGCGTGTCTTACGTAACCACGTCCGCGCCATCCCCGAACCACCGTCCAGCGGAACACAATTAGCAGGCCCGCGGCAGCGCGGGCTAAGGCCGTAGCCAGGTCCCTGGATGAGAAGCCACCGTCCGTTCCGCTAAAAGATCTTTCATCCGGAACGGACGGTGGGTCGTTACTGCCGGAAGGTGACCATGGCGGGCCGTCCTGGGACTTACCGCTCTAAGGGCGCCGGACGCGTGCTGCTAGCGAGAAAGCAGAGGTGAGTGCGATGTTCATCGTGAAGCGCCTGCCGTTGCTCGCCCTCGCTGCCGGGCTCGCGGCTCTCGCTGGATGCGGGACGACCTCCGCCAGCCAGCCGGGCGCGCCTGCGGCATCCACCCCGGCGGCCAGCACGCCCGCCTCCGGCAGTAGCACGCCAGCGACGTCACCGAGCACGCCGACCGCGTCGCCCACTACGCCCGCGCCGTGGACCTGCCCAGCGCCGGGCATTCATCTGACCGGGATCCGGGTGGGCCAGTATCTCGGCTTCGACCGGGTCGTCTTCCAGTTCTCCGGCGGGCTTCCGGTCTACCATACAGAGGCGGTACAGACCGTTTACAGCGACCCGAAGGGCGTCCCGGTCCCGCTGGCCGGCCAGCAGAGCCTGCGAGTGGTCTTCCGCGCCAGCGCGTGGTGCCAGCAGCCGGTCCGCCAGACCTACACCGGGCCGTCCGTGCTCACCCCCTTCTACCCGCGGCTGCTGGTCGTCAGCGCGGCTGGCGACTTCGAGCAGGTGCTGAGCTTCGGCATCGGCACGGCCGCCAGCGGCCCGTACCACGCCTACTCGCTGACCGGCCCGGACCGCGTGGTGATCGACTTCACGCACGTCGCGCTCGGCAAGTTCCCCGGCATCTGGGACATCACCAGCTGGCAGGACTACTGGACGACGCAGTACGCCTGGAACAACGGCCATCAGCCGTGGCTGGGAAACCCCGCGATGGTCGTCGAGGCGTGGGCGCCCAGGCACTCGGTCATCCGCCAAGTGGACGAGAACACGTTCAGGGTCACCGAGCCGGGTGGCCGGATCGACACGGTGACTGGCACCGTTCCGGTGACGGTCCCGGGCCCGTGGGTGATCACCAGAATCGTCTACGGCGCCCCGGCCCCGTGATCCCTGTGCGGGCCTGAGCTGACGGCGAGGCTGCGCCTTGAGCTCTGTCGAGCTGGCCATAAAGAGCGATCCTCCGGCCGGTGGCTATTCTTCCTTTATCGCCCGAACGGACCGTGGCGCCTCCCCCGCACCCATGAGACCTCAGAAATGTACGCAGCCGTCGACGTCCACTACCCGCCCGCCGGCGGCGCCTGCTCCGCCCTGGTCCTGGCCCCCGACGCCGCGTTCGCGGCTATCGCCTACGAAAAGACCGTCTTCACCGACCACGTGGCCCCCTACCAGCCAGGCGAGTTCTACCGCCGCGAACTCCCGCCACTGCGCGCGGTCCTCGCCGGCGCCGGTCACCTGGACCTGCTCATCATCGACGGCTACGTTACCCTCGACCCAGACGGCAGACCTGGCCTCGGCGCATACGCTCACGCGGAGTTCGGCATCCCAGTCATCGGAGTAGCCAAAACCAGCTTCGCCCCGGCCGTCCATGCGATCCCCGTAGTCCGCGGCAACTCCACCCGACCGCTGTACGTGACAGCAGCCGGCATCCCGCCGCGCGACGCAGCCGAACTGGTCCGGGCGATGACCGGGAAATACCGCCTGCCCGACGCCCTCCGCCGGGTAGACGCCCTCGCCCGCGGCGGCAAGTCCGTCTGGAAAGAACAGGGGACCAAAGACATTGGCGGGTAATCCCGCTCCCGTCAATAAATTGAGATCGTAGGATTTCCTCCGCGTGGAGGCGTCGTTGTGCGAAGGGGCACAGTAGCGGCGGCAGTCGCCATCGTCTTGCTGGCGGTCACGGGATGCCTGACCCCGCTGACGTCGCAGCAGCCCCTGACGCCGGTCCCGGCCCCGGCCCCGGCAAGCCCGCTGGTCGGCGTCTACGAACCGGGAGCGCCCAGCGGCTGGTCACAGATCACGGAGTTCGCCGACGCGACCGGCGTCAAGCCCCGGATCGTTGTGTACTTCTCGCCGTGGAACGACCCGTTCAGCGCGTCATTCGCGCAGACGGCCCGGGAAAACGACGCCTACGTGCTCGTCCAGCTGGAGCCGGACGGCGTGAGTCTCGCCTCCATCGCCGCAGGCGGCTCGGACGCCTACCTGCGTTCCTACGCTGACGCCGTCGTCGCGTTCGGCCACCCGGTGATCTTGTCCTTCGGGCACGAGATGAACGGCACCTGGTACTCCTGGGGCTACGGCCACACGCCGCCCGCGACCTTCGTGGCCGCCTGGCGGCACGTCGTGCGGGTCTTCCGCGCCGAAGGAGCGGCCAACGTCACCTGGCTGTGGGCGGTCAACTCCATCGACGGGGCGGCGAGCTCGCTGAGCCAGTGGTGGCCGGGCGCGGCGTGGGTCAACTGGACCGGTATCGACGGCTACTACTTCCAGGCCACGGATACCTTCGACTCGGTCTTCGGCTCGACCATCGCGGACATCCGCGCGTTCAGCAGCGCGCCGCTGCTGATCGCCGAGACCGCCGTGGGCACCACCACGGACCGGGAAAGCCAGATCGAACGCGCTGTTCGCGGGCGTCCGCGCGGAGCGTCTCGCCGGGGTGGTCTGGTTCGACGAGGCGCAGCACGGCGGCCTCTACCACCAGGACTGGCGCCTCGAAGACGACCCGGACGCCCTCGCGGCGTTCACCGCGGCGGCCGCCCCGCGGATCTCTTCGACCTCTCGCACCGCCTACCGGCGCTGGGCAGGGTAGGAGGCCCCGGCGCCGCGCCTAGCCGCCCTCGGCGAGCCGTTTGATGTTGGCGAACTGGCGCGTCTGCATGATCCAGTGCGTGGGCGGATAGACGAAGAAGCCCAAGACAGCCTCAAGCCAGCGTGGCATCGAGATAAGAGCGCGACCGTGGCCCTGCGGGGTCGAGCGGACGCCCGCGCAGGTCGGTCAGCCCGCGCAGCCCCAGGAAATGCTCCGGTTCGAGCGCTACCACCTCCCATGCGCTGACCGGGCCGCCTGGGGACCACGCGGTCAGCCGGTCTCCGAGCTTGAACCTCACTTAGCGCCTCCCGCGGGAGAATTCCCTTACGCTTGCGGGCGTGGAGGAGCTGAGCGATGCAGAGCTGGATGCGCTGATCGACGAGGCCACGGTGGATGCCTACGACGAAGGCGAGGAGCTGGCCGGGTTCGCCGTCATGATCGGGGACAACCTGGCCGTGCCGTTCGAGACGACGGTTCTCGGTGTCACCGTGACCGTGAAAAAGGTCGACCAGACCGCATCCGGCATCGTCGCGGTCTGCATCCGTGGTAAGCACCGGCAGGCCATCCCGATCCTCGACCTCCCGCTGCCGGATCCGCCTCCGCAAGGCGCCGAATGGATCGCCGCCTACCGGCGCTGGGCAGGATAGGAAGGACCGCGGATGAGCGAGTACCAGTACTACGAGTTCCTCGCGCTCGACCGGCCGCTGACCGACAAGCAGCGCGCCGAACTGCCGGGATAGCCGAGGTCAGCGCGCCGCCTCGGGCGGGAGGCCCGGCCGCAGCCGCAGCCATCACGGAGCCCCGATAACGTGAAAGCTTTCCCGCCCCAGGACGCGCAGGATCCTTCACAATAATCCGGCCGCCCGGCCCATCCCCGCCGCGGGCAGCCGCTGGCCGGCAGACAGGCGCGCAAGCACGGGAAGATCCGCCCATCGCCGCAGGTCGCGCTAAAGCGCGGGTGCCGTTTTCTGCGTCCGTGATCCAGCGGGTTAGCTCGGCAGCGTCCAAAGGCGGCGGGTTGGCCTGCGGCCTCATATTTTCCGGAACTCGACAGGTACACCGCAGCGATCGGTGGCGGCTTTCGCCAGTACGGGGATGTGGGATTGGTCGCTGGAGAGGACACGCGCCTGTTCGGGGCAAGTGGCGGCGGTAGCCACGACGACGGCGTCGACAACCGAACGGTGGCCAGACAAGCCAGTGTCGTCAAGCAGCGCCCCAGCCTCGGCGGCTACCTGCGCGCTGACTGGAATCCTGACCAGCTGTGAGCGCCACCAGGCCAGCCGTTTTCCGGCCTCGCCGCTTCGCCTTTCCTCCGCGACCGTGAGCACGCTGATGCCCGCCACGTATCCGGCCTGCTCGTATGCCTTAAGCAGGGCCAGCAGGCGTCGCTGCCCCGGATGATGCACGGCCTCGGCGAGCAGCGACATGCTCTGCGCGTCGAGAACGACAGCCGGGCCGGTGAAATGGTTCACGGCGCTGGCTTCAGGCACGGCCGTCAGACGGCGACCGCGCGACTTGCTCACAGCCCGCCCGATTCGGCGACGGCCGCATCCATCCCCGCCTGGGTGATTTCCCCCGCCTCCGCCTCATAGGCCTCGATAGCACGGCGCAGCCTGGTCCGGGCAACCCAGTGCGTGAGAGCCTCGGCAGTGGCCGCCGAGAACCCGCGAGGCCCCGCAAGCTCCTCAACCTCAGCGATCAGCCCGCCGGCAAGCGTGACCGATCGCTTGCGGGTCAGGGCGGTTGCGGGAACCCGCTCAATGGCCATAATCAAGAGTAACACTTTTGGTGGCATACCTATCCCCAACCGCCGTCAGGGCACTGTGCCGGCGGTGCTACGCTGCTGTGTCGTGCAGGGGACGCGCCTCGACACCGCCCGGATCCGGGCGGCCCGCCGGGTGATCGACCCGGTTTTCCTCGACAGCCCGCTGTACCGCTGCGAGGCGCTGGAGCCCAGCCTCGGGTGCACGGTGAGCATCAAGCTCGAAACGGCGAACCCGGTCCGCAGCTTCAAGGCCCGCGGCACCGAGGTCGTCGCGAGCCTGCTCGCCGATAATGGCTCGCGAGCCGTGGTGTGCGCCAGCGCGGGCAACCTTGGCCAGGCCCTCGCCTGGTCCGGCCGCGGCCGGGGGCTCGACGTCACCGTCGTGGCATCCCGCTTTGCGCCGACGGCCAAGCTTGATCGCATCCGCGCACTGGACGCCAGGCTGGAGCTGGTGGACGGCGACTTCGACATGGCCCGCGAGCGGGCGGCGGCCGTCGCGCGGTACGACGGCATCCGGCTGGTCGAAGACAGCCTGGACATCGAGACCTGCGAGGGCGCGGCGACCATCGGCCTGGAACTGGCGGACGCCGTGCCGTCGTTCGAACGCCGTCCTGATCGCTCTGGGCGGCGGGGCGCTGGCCACCGGTGTGGGTCATGTGCTGAAGGCCCGGGCGCCAGAAGTCGAGGTGATCTGCGTCCAGCCGCTGGGCGCGCCGGCGATGACACACTCCTGGCGCCAGCGGCGCGTCGTCACCACCGACTCGACCGACACCATCGCGGACGGCGTCGCCGGCCGGCGTCCCATCCCGGCCGTCCTGGACGACCTCCTCCTGGTCGCTGACGACGCCGTCCTGGTCCAGGAGGCGTCGATCATCGCCGGTATGCGGATGCTCCTCGACCACGCCGGCCTCGTCGCCGAGCCGTCGGCCGCGCTCGGCATCGCGGCGATCCTCGAAGACCGTGACCGCTTCGCCGGCCGGCACGTAGTAACCATCGTGTGCGGCAGCAACGTCGACGTAGACGCCTATCACCGCTGGGTCGGCGTGGCTCCCATCCACAGGTCTTGACAATTGCTCCGATCGCGTGACGCATTGTGGCAGGGGAGGTTCAATGTGGAATGAGGTCGAGCGCCTGCATGCCTACCACGGCGAGGTTCCTGTGGAGATACGCATACTCAAGCTCACCGAAGAAGTGGGAGAAGTCGCCGAAGCGTATATAGGAATCCACGGATTCAATAAAAGGAAGGGAACCCACCGGACTCCGGACGACCTGCTCGACGAACTCGCCGATGTAATCATCACCGCCGCCGTCGCCATGAGCGCGGTGGCAGGCGACGCTGACCAAGCACGAACCCACTTCGAACACCGAATCACCACGGTCACAACCCGAGTGGGACTGGGCGAATAACGCCCGCTAAATATCTACCGCGAGGACTCTGAGGTGCCGCTGCGGCCGCACCCTCGCACTCGCCTGCTATGACCCGGGGACCATGGTCCAATGGATGCCATTAATGATGTACGGCTCCTGGATGATCTCACCGCTGGCGGCGGTGTCTGCGTCCAGGTACCACCCCGAATGAGCATTTGTGATTACTTCGTCGGTCGTGTCGGGGTTCCATTGGGCTACCGAGACAGTGGCCGAGGTACATGCGGTGCCTCCCGATAGCCAGACCGCCGCATCATAGCCGGTGACGATCAGGCAGAGGCCGCTGTGCACGTTCACTAGCTGACCGGAGGTGGTGTAGTCCCACAGCTGGGAGTGGTTGATGTTGGTACCGGTACCGCATGTCTGCAGGT
Source organism: uncultured Actinomycetota bacterium (assembly GCA_963771985.1). GTDB lineage: Bacteria > Actinomycetota > Actinomycetes > Streptosporangiales > Streptosporangiaceae > Trebonia. Next base: position 609,329 of record CAVYVO010000004.1, read on the forward strand.
AGATGGCACCCGTGTCGCCATCTTCGGTCAGGCATTCGTTGTAGTAGACGTTGTGTAGCTGATACCACCCGGACGGGACCGCCGCTTCGGCGGGGGTGGTCAGGGCTACCAGGAAGAGCGCGGGGACTGTCAGGGCGAGGAGTGTTGTGAGGCCCTTGCGTATCTTCATGGCATCATCGTGCATCCGCTAAGTTTCCACTCGCTTACCACCGACTTACCACGGCTAAATCAACAGGCCAGGACAGAAAGAGAAGGTCCGCGGCCGCTTCCGTGGCCACGGGACTGAAGCGCAGCAGACGGTGCTCTTTTCCTATCTACCGAACGTACGGGGCTGACTCCGTTCGGTGCCACGGCTACGCCCCAGTCAGCGGAAGACCGGTGGGGTGGAGCCATCTCGTGACCGTCATCCGGCGCGATGTTCGATTATCGAATCACGAGTGGTGACGTTGAGTGGGCGGACGTCGGCGAACGCATTCGAGCAGCTCGCCTGGCTGCGGGCCTTACTCAGGCTGTCGTCGGCGGATGTCGAGCCGTGACCGAGCAGGTGGCCGCCGTCAACCCAGTCTGGGTGCTGGATGCCATGTGTTCGAGCCAGGGCGAGCTGCACGCGCTCGGCCTTGCACTGTTCCTGCCGCGCGACCACCTGTACCTGTCATGAAACCCTGGCTTTGGCCTCCATGAGGTCCAGGCCATGGAGGCGGAGCAGGTTCTCGCCGAGGATCTTGCGCTTGGCTTGGAGGGTGAGCTGCGGGTAGCCGTACCCGGCGCAAAGGTCCTCGGGGATCTGGAAGTCCATGAACGCGCGCAGCGCCCACTGCGGGTGGAACAGTGGCGCCTCCGAGCCGTAGATGATCTTGTCTTCGCCGCACCAGAATAGAAGCTTGCCGATAATCTCCGCGAACATCCTGGGTGCCCGGACCAGGAAGTTGATCGTCGCGGCGATCGAGGCGTACAGGTTCGGGTACCTGATGAGCTGCCAGCAGGTCTCGTCGAGGAACGGCAGCCCGACGTGGAAGATGACGAAGTTGATGTCGGGGAAGTTGGCCGCGGCCCCGTCCATGTCCCAGGTCTGGGTGTGCTCGATCGGCTGCGGCCCCAGCGGAACGCCCTTGTGCACGCCGATCAGGTTCACGCCGAGTTCTCGCGCCTTCTCGAAGACGGGGAACGCGATCTTCGGGTCGTCCATGCGCCACGGGTACGGCGACCCGTAATCGTACCGGACGTTGTAGAACTTGAACGCTCGCGCGCCGAATTCCCCGACCTGGCGCTCCATGTCGTCCAAAGCCCTGCGTCCTTCAAGCGGGTTGACCGAGCCCCAGAAAACGGTCCGGTCCGGGTCGCGGCTGGCCAGGTCGGCGCAGGATTCCCACGGGGACAAGCCGTCGCGGAACAGGTCGGTCAGCGGCAGCGGCATCGCTACCAGCATGTCGGTGTCCGACTCCTCGAACACCATCTTGCGGATATCGGAAGGGGTCCATTGCCGCAAGAACTCCTCGGGCGGCAGCTTGGGCTGGTCGTCGGGAGTCAGGGCGTTGTGGAACGCGTACAGGTGATTGTCGAACATCAGGCCCGCCTGGCCGAACGCGTTCTTCGGGTCAAAGTTGAAGACGTGCGCCACGCAGTCGAAGACGAAGGCATCGTCGATCATCGCGGATAACCTCTTTTCGGGCAGGTGGGCGGCGATGTACGCATCCCTGTCGGGTACCGTCGCGGGCGCGGGGAGGAACTGGAGAATGTCCCGCGCCCGAGGTGAAAGGCGGTCCGTCGTCCACGCCTCGTCCCAGACAATGGACACATCCGCATCGCGGATCCCGGGCTGGCAGAGGATCTGATCCTTCACCTGGGTGAGCACCGTGGCCGCGAACGGACACTAGCCGGAGGTCAGCAGCAACTCGACCCTCGCCACCCCGTCCTCGACCCGGACCGAGCGCACCAGGCCCATGTCCAGGACCGAAATGCCCTTCTCGCGGCAGCAGGGATCGTAGACCTCGGCTAGCGCGTCGCGTGCCCACGTTGGCAGCTCGGACATAGGCTCATCATCAGCCGCCATGAAGCCGCTGGTCAAGGCCGGACCGTAGCGCCTCCCCCGGATCCATGAGACCTCAGAAATGTACGCAGCCGCCGACGTCCACTACCCGCCCGCCGTCGCAAACCTCGCACTACGCGACCTTCCGGCCCACATACATCGCGGTCAGGTGCGGGCGGATGCTGATGCCGGCGAATCGGTCATTCACCAGGTTCGTCACCGTATCCAGGACGTGCCTTCGCTGCTCGCCGGGCAACTGCCGAATGGCAATCATCGAGCCGAACAGCGCCCGCACTTGATCGGCACTCATGGCCAGGTCACACGCGATCAACTCGCAGGCCACATCGGCCAAGCCGGCGCCGCGCCGCAGATCCTCGCATCGAGCGCTGGTGTCGAGCTGGAACGCCGTCCCGGCACGCTGATTACCAGGCTCGAACCCCAAAAGGGCAGTGGCCTCAGTCAGCAGCGGATCTTCTCGGTAGGGGTCGGAGAACACTGTCCACCAGATCGCCGCCCATCCCCCCGGACGCAGCACGCCACCGAGCCTGCGCAAGGCAACCGGCTGCTCAAGCCAGTGGAACGAGGTCGCGGCCACGACTGCATCGAACGCCTCGCCCACATCGGCCTCCTCGAAAGGCGCTCTCACCACCTGCGCCTCGGGTATGGTCCGGCTGAGGTATCCAGCGAACCCCTGGTCCGGCTCGACCGCGACAACCTGCGCCCCCAAGGCGACAAGATGTCGAGTCACCAGCCCGGACCCCGGGCCGATCTCCAGTACTCTGCTGCCTGCTCTCACACCACAGGTTGACCGCAGCACCTCATACACGCGCTGCGGATAGTCAGGCCGTCCTTCCTGATAACCATCGACGTTGGCGCCGTACGCTCGGCGAGCCGCCTGCCGCAACGCATCGAATCCCACCGGTTCTTCGCCGCCGCGCCCTGCCGTGTGGTGATACGAGTCCATCCTGCCAATCGTAGAGACTAGGAAAGACCCCGGTCAGTGCCCGCGCCGAGTAGCTCTTCGGCCCGGGCTAGCGACGCCCGCAGTTCTGTCAGCCCGTGGCTCTTCGCGGGTGCTAGCTTCAGCAGCTCCCGGCACCGGGCGAGCCCGGCAGCGCCGAGCACGTCAGCATAATCGGCCAGCCCGTCCCTGAACACTCCCCACCCGCTCTCGAGCGCACCAGTCACCAATCGCCCGGCAAGCCGCTCCGGATCGGGCACACCCGCCCGGCAGGCTACCAGGTGTACCTCCTGCGCCCGCTCGAGCGCCTCGGTGATCCCGCCGCCGTAGCAGTTCTCGTAGTTCAGCAGCCGCTCGATCCGAACGATCGCGTAGTCAGCCAGTTCACGGACGGCATCAGGCGCGTCATCCGCGAACTCCTCCGCCTCCTCGAGCAGTTCGTCCAGGCCGTCGGCGTCCGGGTACCACTCCCCGTAGTCACCTTGGCTAGCGGCATCCTCCTCCAGATCGTCGAGGACCTCGTCAAGCTCCGCCCGCAGGTCCTCGAGCGCTGCCAGCGCCTCGCCGTCTTCCGCCTCCGCCAGCAGCCGCCCGGCAAGCGCGGGGTCGGCAGCGGCAAGATCCGCCAGGCGGGCAGCCAGCCAGTCCCGGTCCTGCAGCCGCAGCACCCCGAACAGGTCCGCAATGCCCTCGTCTTCCCCCGTCCGCACCCAGGCCAGGGCGGCGGCCACCGCATGCGCGCACGGCCCGTCCGCCGGGCAGCCGCACTGCCCGGCGATCCCGTCCGCGAGGATCCGCACGCGGACCGGGACGCCGTCCACTGTCGCGGAGATGACCGTCCCATCGACCCGCAGCCCGGTGACCTTGTCCGCCCACGTCAGCGCCTGTCCGAAGACGTCGCCGCCGGCCATGCGCCGCAGCACGTCCTCGCTGACCTCGATGATTGCCATGCGCTTATCCTCTCGCACAGGATGAGTTCGCGAGAGCCTGTTCGCGTTCGCGGCGGGCGGCCCGGTTCCTGGCGTTGGCGAAGCAGGCCCAGATGGCCAGGTGCAGGTCCAGGCGCTCGCCGGAGTGCGGCGGGATGACCGTGGACGGGGTGATAACCGCGTCGTGGCAGGTGCTGATGCCGGCCGGGCTGCTGGCGGGCAGCGGCGGGCTGGATGGTATCGGCGTGCCGTCCGCCAGGTAGAAGGCGAATCCGCCGCCGGTGGTGACGATGATGATGCCCGTGTCGTGGACCACACGATGATGTCGTTTGCACAGGCAGATGATGTTGTCGAGTTTCGTCTCGCCGCCGTTGGCCCAGAACACGATGTGGTGCAGGTCGACGCGGCGGGACTCGCAGCCGGGGAACCGGCAGCGGTACCGGTCGCGTTCGCGGGCCGCGCGCCGCAGCGCCGCCGGCGGCCTGCGGGTGCGCCGGCCGGCGTTGAGCACGGCGCCGCCGGCGTCGTGCAGCATGGCGGTGATGGTGGCGTTGCAGGCGATCATCTGCAGCGTGCCGGGGCTGAGGGCCGGGCCGTCCTCCACGTGGCAGCGCGCCGGATGGGCCGGGTGGCTGACCGGGAATGCCAGCAACGGGACGGTCTCTTTCAGCGCGGCCAGCGCCCTGGCCGCGGGCGCGTCTGCCGCCGGCTGCGCTTCCGCTACGCCGTCGTCTTCGCTCCCGGTGATGGCGCCGGTGCCCGCGTGGATGATCACCTGGTAGGTGTCGGGGTTGTCGGTCTCGGCGGCCCGGCCGCTGAGGTAATCGCCGCAGATCCCGACAATGGCGTCGGCCATGTCCTGGGCCGGGGTCTTGTCCCGCTGCCAGGGCGGGTTCTCCCCGTCCCAGTCGATCCCGCTCCCGGCGTCCTGCTCGCTGAGCAGCTCCGCCCGTGTCTGCGGCGGACCGTCGTCATGCCCGGGGTCGTGCGGATGCTCGACGTCGCCGGTCCAGGCGCGGATGGCCTGCAGCACGACCGCGCCTTCGGCCGGCGGCAGCCAGACCGTGATCCCGATGCCCGTGTCGTCATACCGCCAGGTCAGCTTCCGCCGGCGGGATGTTTCTTCCTGCTCGCCGCGAGACACTCGCCGGTGCGCCCGGGCGAACCGCTCCAGCTGGCCCGCGGTCATCGGAGCGGCCATCCCCGCCAGGTCCTTCTCGGTCTCCGGCGCGGCGATCCGGGTCAGCGCCCGGACCTTGGCATACGACAGCCGCCCGGCCGCGAACTCCGCCCGGATCACCGGCAGCCCGCCCAGTGCCCGCGCCACCCGGACGTGCTCGCGGGCGGTACCGGGCGCGATCTGGCACTTCCACGACAGCCACGCCGCGCACGAGGGCATCTCCCACGACGCCCACCCCCCGCGCGCGTCGAAGTCGGCGACCAGCAGCAGGAATTGGCAGGTCGCGGCGGTCAGGTGCCCGGCCAGCTCGCAGATGCGGGCCTCCAGACGCTCCACCGGCATCGCCCTAGGGTCGTCCGCGGGGCAGGGAATCACGTCTGTGTTCCATGCAGGCTTTCCTGGGACCAGAACATCGTTCATGTATTCGACTATAAGCTCAGGGTCTGACATTCCAGCCTGTCCGCGTTCCCGCGGAAACGCCGGCAGGAAAGCCGTACCCCTCCCGTTCGGCGCCGACCGGGTACACCCGGACCGGCTAGTTGCGGTACCTGGGAAGCAAGTGCAGCTCGCCGGTCACCCACGATGAGTTGGCAACTCTTGCCAACGTCTCGCACAAGAGGCTGATCATGAAGCTCTCTCGCATAGGCGCCGGTATTCGGTCGCCCGAGCGCTGAACGCGGCTTCGGCGGGGCTGCCAGCCTGCGGGCCGGAGAGGCCGAGTTCGCCGAGCAACCCGGTAGGGTCCGCATCCACGAAGTACGTTTCCGGCCGGAACGGATCCGGCAAGTCGAGCTTCGCCGAGGCCGCCGAGCTGGCGCTGACCGGCGAGAACAAGCGCTGGTCGGACCGGACCGCGGTGCGGAAGGACGGCTGGCGCAACCTCCACGACCCGGACACGACCGCCATCACGGTCCAGCTGACCGAGGACGGCGAGCCCGGCACGACAACCGTGACCAGGGAGTGGGCCCCCGGCGCCGGCCTGGATGACGCGCGAGCGCACGCCGAGGCCGCCGGCGTGCCGCAGCCGCTCGCCGCGAAGAGCTGGGCCAGGCCGCTCGAGCTGTACCGCCCGTTCCTCTCCTACTCCGAACTCGGCGCGCTCGTCAGCGGCCAGCCGTCGAAGATGCACGATGCGCTGCAGGCGATCCTCGGGCTGGATGTTTTGAATGGTACGGAACGGACCCTGAATGACTCCCGCAGATCCGCCGAATCCGAGAGCAAGCTGGCCAAGCAGGAACTGCCCGCCCTGCTGGCGAAGCTCACGAGTCACCCCCGACGAGCGAGCCCGCACCGCCGAGAAGACGCTCACCGGCCGGAGGTGGGACCTCGCGGCGCTTGACGGCCCTGCTGTCCGCAGCGCTCGAGCATCAGTGCTCGCATGCCGGCGAGCCGTGCCCGGTGTGCGGCGGGCGCGTGCTCGACGACGCGTGGGTGACCGCGACCAAAGCCTCGATAGCGGACTTGACGTCACAGGCTACGGCCGCCGAAGAGGCACACAGCGAGGAATCTGCGGCGGTGCGGGCGCTCGGCGAGCTTGTTCCGGCAGAGCCGATGATGCTCCGTGCGGACTTCGGAGGCGAGATCGATGCCAGCGCGGCGCGGGCAGCGTGGGACCGGTGGACGCCGCCGGACGTTTCCGCGGAAACGTTCACTGCGCTGTCGGCTGCCGTCGACGAGTTGCGGTCGCAGGCCGCGGCGGTGCTGCGACGGCGGGCGGAGGCCTGGCAGCCGGTCGCGTACGATCTGGCGGCCTGGGCTCGGCAGGCCGGGAAGAGCCGGGACGCGGCGGCTAGGCTCACCAACCTGCGGAGCTCGGCCTGGTCCAGGAGAAGGTCGGCGGCCACTTCCGCGGTCACGGTATTGAAGCGCAGCTAACGGTGCTCTTTTTCGATCTCCCGAACGGTGCGGACGCGCCGACCACATCCTCCGCCGCCGGGAGGTAAAACAAATACCGTGCCGTCACAGTCCCCCAGAACGCCCACTCCCGCCGATCTGGCCCGGCTCCGGCCGCGCCCCGCAGCCCCGCCGCCGCGCCGCCACCGCCAAGCCGACGGAGCAGCGGAACGGTCCCTGCTTGCCCTCCGGGCCCTGGTCGCCGACCCGGACACGCAGTTCGCGGCGCAGCCCGCCGACGAGTTCTTCGCGGCGCTGAAGTGCGCGTGTGCCGACGGCGTGACGAACCCGGCGCTGATCGCGGACGCCACACGCAGGATCACCAGCGGCGAGGCCTGGCCGCGGGAGCTGCACCAGGTCCTCTTCGCTGCCCGGGATCACCACGCCAGGTACACCGCGGCGATCGGTGGCGGCTTCCGCCAGTACGGGGATGTGGGATTGGTCGCTGGATAGGCGATTTTCCGGGCCACGTGTTCACCGTGACGCCGACCACGATTTTCGCCCATGCCAAGGGTGATCCTTTCGGCCACACCACGCACAGGTTCTGGTCCCGAAGCCCGCACCCTTGAGTGCCGGTCGGCTTCTGCCCTTGGCAAGAAGTATCAATTTCCGATGTCCGGTTTCGCGGCGCCGTTCGGGCCAGCGGGGGCGGCGGTTATCCCCTCGTCGGCCCGGAAGCTGACGTCGTCGAGCAGCACCCGCCCGTCCGGCAGCACGTGGCTGACGTGCGCCACCTCGATATGTCCCACCCGCGGACCGTACCTATCCTCCCTGGCGCGGGCAACGCGATTTAATGACAACGGGCAGGTCCTGCTGCGGCTCGCCTTATCCGCCGGCCGTAATGCCGAGTTGGCTGAGCATCTCCGCCTGATCGAAGTACAGATGGAAGCTGGTGATCTTGCCCTCCTCGAACTCGTAGACGCCGCAGAAGTTAATCTCCGCCTTCCTGCCGGTCGGCGCGATCTCGCCGGTCGGCCCGCGGAGGGTCCCGGTGTGCGTGCCGGTGGCACGGCCCTCGTGGACGCCGCCCCGGTCGTCGGCGTGGATGGCGGTGATCTGGAGCCGGTTGTCAGGGAACGCGTCGTGGTACATGTTCCAGATCGTGTCGGCGGCTTCGCGCCCGGTCAGCCGGATTCCGCCCGGCGCCTGAATGTTCAGCCGGTGCAGGTCAAGACCCGCCAGCCAGCCCTCGCGGTCCCTGGCGTTCCACAACTCGATGTCGCGCTCGATCAGGCTACGGGTGTCGCCGTCGCGCACGGACGAGAACACCAGCTTGTACTCTTCTACGGTGCGGACCTGCAGGTGCGTCACCGCGGCCATGCTGGCGCGCAGCCGTGCGGTACCCGACCGGCTGGCGGCCAGGGCGTCCATGTCGTCCCACGCGGTGGCCACGATGCACCGTCCGGTGGTCCGGTCGGCCATCATGTGCGCGCTGCACAGGCCTGAAATGTCCATGATGGCGGGTACGGCGGTGTTGCGGAATTCCTCGATCACCGCGTCGATGTTGGCCGGAGCGCAGTCGAGCCGGGTGATCCGTACCCCGGCTCCGGCCTGCGGACGACTTCGGCGGACGAAGACCGGTACCTCGTAGTGCTCGACCGTCGCGGTACCGTGCAGGCGCTCGGCAACCTCCTTCCGCGAGACCTGAACGGCCTGCTCGCTCGCGGTCATTGAGTCGAGGCTGTCCCAGTAGGACGCGACCACGCAGACGCCGAGGTCATCGTTGACTAGGCAGGCAAGGCCCCGGTTACCGTGCTGTGCCTCGACATGGGGCCGCACGGTTCCCTCCAGATAGCGGGTCGCCTCGCCGAGGTGGGCCGGATCCCCGGCCAGCAAGTTCATCCGAGTGTGCATTTCTTCTCCCTTTCCGCACCATTGCGGTCATTGAGCATGATTGAGTCAAACACCGTCAGGCCGGCCGAACAAGATCATCATTTATAGATTGCGGTTATACGAACCGGACACCGGGAGAATTTACGCATTAGATTCCAATTCAACAATCAGGTCGCTTGGCAGAGTGGCCAGACTGGATCGTCGTTTATCGCAATTTCCGATGTCATAGCAGAATAAGCGGCGGCATTGTGTGTCATAGCACTGCGAACCGCAATCAAATCGGCGGGCCGCCGCTCAGTCCGAGCCGCACGGTGACGTCGAGCACCGCTCGCTCATGGCCGCGGCGCGCCCATCGGGTTCAGCATGAGCGCCATCCGCCCCGCAGCGAGGAGACCCAGGGAAAGCTCCAGCCCATCCGTCGGCGGTAGGTATCGTCGCACCTGGTGGAACGGGTGACCAATCGATCAGGAATCGAGGAGCACCAGTCACCGAGCCTCACCTAGCGTGATCGTCATGGCTTCCATCGAATCTCTTATCCTCGAAGTGCCCGACCCCACGGCCGCCGAACGCTTCTACACCGCCGCCTTCGGTTTGGGCACTCAGGTGTGCCTGCGGGCCTCGGAGGCACCGACGACCGGCTTCCGCGGGTTCACACTGTCGCTCAAGGTGTCGCAGCCAGCCACCACCAGCAGCCTCATCGACGCTGCCCTCGAACGCCGGCGCCAAGCCACCGTCAGCCCGCTGAAGCCGACCGCGAACACGTTGCGGAGCAGCCAGTCGGCCTTGCCATGATGGCTACCGGAATCCGGACGTAGTGGAGGGCCAGGCACGTGTCGCTTCGACCGTGCGGATAGCCGCGGTTTGTCAGTGCCAGGTCGTAGGGTCGGAAGGTGAACCGGACCGACCGGCTGTACGCGCTCGTGGAGGAGCTTCGGGCCTGCGCGCCACGCCGCCGCAGCGCCCGGGAGCTGGCGTCGCTGTACGAGGTCAGCGCGCGGACTATCGAGCGGGATATCGGGGCCCTGCAGCAGTCCGGGGTGCCGATCTACGCTGATACCGGGCGGGCCGGCGGTTACACCGTGGACAAATCGCTGACGCTTCCGCCACTGAACTTCAGTCCGGCCGAGGCCGTCGCCGTTGCGGTGGCGCTGGCGCGGGTCAACGTCGGCCCGTTTGAAGGCGCCGCCCGCAGCGCCGTGCAGAAGATCGTTGCTGCGATGTCCGAGCCGAACGTGGTCGCCGCGCGCGACCTGGCCGGCCGGGTCCGGGTGCTGGACCCCGTGGCGGCACCGGAGGCCGTCCCGGTGCCCTCGGTCATCGAGCAGGCGATCGTCACGCGCCGGGTGCTGTGGATCTGTTACCTGGACCGCGACGGGAACCTCACCGAACGCGACGTCGAGCCGGTCGTTTTCATGGCCGGTCCTCGTGGCTGGTATCTGGTCGGCTGGTGCCGGGTCCGCGGTGCCGCCCGCTGTTTTCGCGTCGACCGGATCCAGCAGGCCGAGATCACAGGCCTGACGGCGCCGCCGCGCGCCTTCGAGGAGATCGCGCCCTGCGTGCCCGACCTCGTCGCCCGCACCCCCGCCCTGTAGCGTCGCCGCGTGTTCCGCAGTGCGCGGAAAACACCGACAGGGGGGTGTCGCGAGGGGGGCCGATGCTCAGAGTCGCAGGTATCGAACGACTCTGGAGGAACGATGAACGCACCCGCTTACAACACCGTGACTTGGTTCCAGGTGGGGACCACGGACGCCGAGCAGGCCGAGCGGTTCTACGGCGACCTGTTCGGCTGGCAGTACACGCTCGACCCGAACAGCGAGGGCAAGTACCACCTGGTCCGCTACCCCGGGGCTGACGCGCCCAGCGGCGGGATCGCCGACACCGGCGGCGAGTTCCCGAACCACGCGGTCTTCATGGTGGTGGTCCAGGACGTGGCCGCCGCCTGCACCCAGGCAGAGCGACTAGGCGGGAAGGTGCTGGTGCCGGCCACCACCAGCAAGGACGGGCTGGTCTTCGCCCACTTGCACGACCCGGCGGGCAACCACTTCGGCGTCTTCACCCCGCCGCCCGCGTAGGCGCTGAACCCTCGCAAACGTCCGTGGAATCTGCCCGCCCCAGGGCAGATTCCACGGACGTTTCGCTTCAGGTCAGGAGTGGCTGAGGATCAGGGGCTGTTCGCCGGCCGAGGCCGAGAGGTAGGTGCCGAACAGCCAGACGTGGCTGGGACTGTTGGCCGCCGAGCCGATCGCGACCTCCGTATCTACCGGAAGCGGGTCCAACGAGGTCGTCCACGACGAGCCGTTCCAGTTGGCCAGCAGCAGCGGCACGTTCGGGTTGCCGGTATTGCTGAAGACCCAGACGTCGGAGTCCGATCGCGCGGTGATCGCGTTCAGGCCGTAGGCCGAGAAACTGGACGGCAGTGTCACCACCTGCCACGACGTCCCGTTGAAGTGCTCTAGGACAGGGCCGTTGCCGACGGCCCCGGCCACCCACACGTCGGTCGGCGAGAGCGCCGCCACACCTTCGAAGACTGGCGTGCCACCCGGTGCCGACAGCGTGGCGCTGCTCCAGGAGGTGCCGTTGTAGTGGGTCACCATGTCATCTCTGCTAATGCCCCAGATGTCGTCGGGGCCGTCCGCGCTCACCTGGAGGGCAGGGACAGCGCCGGAAACGACCGACCACGCGGTCCCGTCCCAGTGCAGGACGGAGAGGCCGGCGAACGCCCAGGCGTTCGCCGGGCTGAAGTCGAGGACTGCGTAGAGGACGCCTTCGTTGGGCCCGGCGACGACCGACCACGCCGTGCCGTTCCAGTGTTCGTACAGCGAGTCATGAATTTTCGTTCCCGCGCTCTGCTCCCCGACGGCCCATGCGTCGCTCGCGCTGCTGGCCGCGACGGACTTAAGCAGCCAGTCCGGGGTGCTGCCCGACGGCGTGGGGGTGGACACCGATGACCAGGTGGTGCCGTTCCAGTTCAGCACGAGTGGGGCTTCCATGCCCGTACTGGCGTTGGTGGACTCACCGACCGCCCAGGCGTCGGTGTCGGAAAGGGCGAATGATCCGTTGAGGTAGTTCTGAGTGCCGGCCGCCAAGCCGGACGGTGTGACCACCGTCCAGCCGGTCGCACCGGACGCCGGGACGGCCAGCCCCAGCAGCCCAGCCGTGATCCCGGCCAGCGTGCACCATCGTAGGACGCGTCTCATGAAGATCCCCTCCTCGGGATGTGACGAACACGCGCTACCATCACATCGGCCATAGGTGAACATTTTTCAAATATCGCCGTGACCCGCTTTGAAATTAACCGTTTGAGCCAGTCATGACCAGCTCGGACACCCGCGTCCCGCGTTGGCGCAGACTCCCTGGGCGGCGCGTCTGTGACAGGCTTGTCGGCACCCACCCCGTTGAGGAGAGGCGAAGGGTGCGTCGAATTCAGACCTCAGTCATTGTCGTGGGTGGCGGCCCGGTCGGTCTGGGGTTGGCTGCGACGCTCGGGAAAGCGAGAATACCGTGCGTCGTCCTGGAGCGCAGAATCGAGCCCTCGATGATCCCGAAGGGACAGAACCTCACGGCGCGGAGCTTGGAGCACTTCTACTCCTGGGATTGCGCCGATGAGTTGCGTGCGGCACGCCTGCTGCCTCAGGGATTCCCGATCGGGGGGATTACGGCGTACGAGAGCCTCGCAGGGGAGTATTGGTATGCCCCGGCGGGACGCGAAGCGGTCAGCGACTTCTACTATCAGCGGCAGGAACGGCTGCCGCAGTATCTGACGGAGGCCGTTCTGCGCACCAGGGTGGCATCATTCGATCCTGTTACCACGCTGTTCGGCTGGTCCGCCACCAGCGTCTGGGCGGAGAACGACGGCGTGCGCGTGACCGCAGTGGAGGATTCGGGTGGCGCGCGCTGCGAGATCGAGGGCTTCTACGTCGTCGGCTGCGACGGCGCCCGTTCGATGGTGCGAGAGCAGGCAGGCATCACATGCAGTGGAGCGGACTTCGACCAGCGCATGGTCTTGGCGGTTTTCCGGTCGCGCGATCTGGACGCGGGCCTGGACCGCTTTCCCCCGCGGACCACGTACCGCGTGCTGCACCCAGAGCTTGAGGGACGCTGGTGGTTCTTCGGGCGAGTTGACGCCGCCGGAACCTGGTTCTTCCACGCACCCGTACCCAGGGATGCGACGGCAGGCAACCTTGACATCCATTCCCTGGTAGAGCGGGCTGCGGGATTCCCCGCGGCCTGCGACTTCCAGCATGTGGGCTTCTGGGACCTGCGCGTCAGCATCGCTGATACCTACCGTCAGGGCAGGGCGTTCATCGCCGGGGATGCGGCCCACAGCCATCCGCCCTATGGCGCGTACGGCCTCAACACAGGGCTCGAGGACGCCGTCAACCTCGGATGGAAGCTCGCTGCCGTCCTGAAGAACTGGGGCGGGCCTCAGTTGCTCGACAGCTACACGCAAGAGCGGCGCCCTATCTTCGTCGAGACAGGGGAGGCGATCACCGATGGCATCGCGAAGGACCGCGCCTTCCTCGCCCGGTACAGCCCGCAGCGTGACCGCGGCGAGTTCGAGCACGCGTGGAGCCGTCTGACAGCAGGAGACACGGCGCCTCCCTCGTACGAACCACACTACGAGGGGTCGCCTATCGTGTGGGGTCCCCGGGACTCGGCGTGCGGTACCCACGGTAACCACACCTTCGAGGCGCGGGCTGGCCATCACCTCGCGCCGGCATCCCTGTCCTCGGGCTGCAATATCTTCGAGGAACTGGGACGCGGATACGCCCTGGTCGCACTGACCGGGGACCGGCGACCGGCCGCGGCGTTCCAGGCTGCCGCGGGGAAGCTCAGGATGCCGCTGCGCGTGCTCGCCGACACCTTTGACGGGCAGCGAACGGCCTATAAGCGCCGCTTCATCCTCGTCAGGCCCGACCAATACGTCGCCTGGACCGGTAATGAACTACCCGCCAACGCGACGGGCCTCCTTCGCAGGGTCGCTGGAGACCTAAGGAAAGAAGCGGTTACGTAGCCGATGCGACACCCGCGCGTATTCCTGGTGCCCGCGCTATGACCCGGGGACCAGACTGCCACGTCTAAATGGACAGGAAAGCAAAGGAAACGGGTCCGCGGCCGCTTCCGTGGTCACGGGGTTAAAGCGCGGCTGACGGTGCTCTTTTTCTATCGTCCGAACGTTCGGGGCTGACTCCGTTCGGCCCAACAGCTCCGCGCACCGGCGCGGCACCGAGCGGGCCAGTTCTTTTTCTGTTTCCTGATCCCTTCCCGCCATATCTGGCGGGGGATGCCGGGCGTGCCGACCGTGGTGACCACCCCGATCGTCTCACGGAGGTACGTGCCGCCGGTGAGCTGCCCCAGCAGGCAGGCCGCAGATCCGCCCGCGCGGTGAACATCCCGTGGATGCTTCCCTTGGCAACCACCTGGTAGTCCCACACGGTGGCCGCGTCGAATAGCCAGCATGCGCGGACGATTGTCCAGTCCAGGCTGCTGGCCCGGATCAGCTCTTCCATCCGGCGGTTGTCCGCGTACACCGTCCTGCCCGGCAGCCTCAGCAATAACCATGACAACAGTAAATCGAATTAATAATCATGTCCTACAATTTAATATTGCTCCTGAGTGCCAATATAATCGAGATATGTCAAAGTCTCCCTTAGCCCCCGGCAGGAGGTGATCCAGATGCCGGCAGCGGGATTCGCCAGCCCGGCCGACGCCGCCGGCACCGGCCTGCCCGGTCAGCGAGGCGCTCAGCTAAACCCTCGCAAACGTCCGTGGAATCCGCAACAGTCCCCAACCGTCTCCGGCATATCCAGCGCCAGACCGGTCTCATTAACGGATTCCTCGGCCAGACCGGGCTCACCCTCGAACCCGAACCCGCAGCGATCAGACCCAAGCCTTTCAACCTAATGAGCTCGAGCGGGCGGGCAGCCAGGCCAGGGCCAGCAGGCAGCCGGCGATGGCGACCATCGCGGCGGCGAGCAGGCCGAGGTCCATGCCGCTGATGAACGCGGTCCTGGCCAGGTGGGTGAGCAGCTGCCCGGGCGCGCCCCCGGCGTGCGCGGCGACGGCCAGCGCGCCGCCCAGCGAGCTCTGGATAGCGGTCATGGCCGCGTGCGGTAGGTGCTGGCCGGCCAGGGCGGCGGTCATCTTGCCCTGGTACCGGGTGTTCAGCAGGCTGCCGACGACCGCCACGCCGAGCGCGCCGCCGAGCTGGATGGCGGTGGTGTTGGTGGCGGAGGCCACGCCGCTGTCGCTCTCGGGCACCGAGCCGATGACGGAGCTGGTGGCGGTCGGGATGGCCAGCCCGGCGCCGGCGCCGAGCAGGACCATGCCCAGGACCGTGCCGGCGAACGTGGTGGTGACGGTGGCGCCGGAGATCTGCCAGAGCCCGGCAGCGATCAGCGCCAGCCCGGCCGCCATCGTGAGCTTGGTCCCGATGGCCCGCACCAGCAGGGCGGACGCCGGTGCGATGACGACCACGGCGGCCGCGGCCGGCAGGACACAGACGCCCGCTCGCAGCGGCGTGTAACCGAGGAAGAACTGCATGAACTGGGTGAGCACGAACAGCGCCCCGTACAGCCCGAAGGTCACCGCGGCGACCGCCGGGATCGCGGCCGAGAACGAGCGATGCCGGAAGAAAGCCAGGTTGAGCATCGGGTGCGTGGTGGTCCTTTCCCATGCGGCGAAGACGGCCAGGACCATGAGGCCGCTTGCGCCCACGGCGATCACCAGGGGCGATGACCAGCCGCGGGTGGGCGCCTCGATGATCGACCACAGGATCATGCCGATCCCGGCGATGGACATGACGGCGCCGGCCAGGTCGGGGGCCTGGGCGTCCGTGTTCCTGGAGTCCGGCACCAGCCAGACGGCGGCCAGCAGGCCGGCCGCGGCGATGGGCACGTTGATGAGGAAGACCGAGCCCCACCAGAAGTGGGCCAGCAGCAGGCCGCCGATGATCGGGCCGAGGGCGACACCGAGGCCGATGGTACCGGCCCACAGGGCGATCGCGCGCTGGCGTTCGGCTGGGTTGGCGAATACGTTGCTGATGATGGCCAGCGTCGAGGGAATCATCAGCGCGCCGCCGACGCCCATGCTGGCGCGGGCCGCGATGAGGGTGCTGACGTCGCCCGAGAAGGCGGCCCAGGCCGAGCCGACGGCGAAGATGGCCAGGCCGGCCAGGAACGTCTTCTTGCGGCCGATCCGGTCGGCCAGGCTGCCCGCGGCCAGCAGCAGGCCGGCGAACACGATGATGTAGGCGTCGACGATCCACTGCAGGTCACTGGAGGAGGCGTTCAGGTCGCGGACCAGGGTGGGGAGCGCGACGTTCAGCACCGTGTTATCCAGGTTCGCGATCAGGACCGTCACGCACAGGACGGCGAGGGCCAGCCAGCGTGTCCTGGCCGGCAAGCCAGCAGACGGGCTCGAAGGCGACCTCGATGTGGCGCGGCGGCGCCGGGTATCTGGCGCCTCCCGCAGGTTCTCGAACATCTTCTGCTCCTTGCTCTCTTGCGTTGCTCACTTGTGTTCTAGTTGCACCGTATAGCATATTTGCAGTTTACTGCAAGATTGCTACGGGCTGTATACTTTGTGGTATGGGACACACAGGAATGCGGGAACAGGCAGAACTGCGGGGGCAGACGGGGCTGCGGGAGCGGAGCAAGGCGCGGCGGCGGACAGCGATCATCCGGGCGGCGCTCGAGCTGTTCGCCGAGCGGGGCTACGACGCCACCACGATCGCCGACATCGCGGCGGCGGCGGACGTCGCGCCGCGCACCGTGGCCATGTACTTCCCGTCTAAGCAGGACATCGCCATGTCCAGGTTCAGCAAGTCGGCGGACGAGCTGACCAGCGCGCTCCGGAGCCGGGAACCCGGCGAGAGCGGGACGGCGATCATCGGCCGGTGGCTCCAGGCATGCGGCCCCGAGGCCGAACAGGACCTCAGGGAGCTGTCCACGCGCATGTTCGCGGCCAACCCGGAGCTGAACGCGCTCCGGACAGCCCGGATGGCCACGGCCATCGCCGAGGGCGCCGAGATCATCGCGCGCGATGTCGGCGCCGAGCCGGGCGACGACGGGCCGCGGATCGCGGCCGTGGCCACGGCGGCCATCCTGATCGAGCTCACCGACATCCCGCCCGGCGGCCGGCGGGACCGGGCCATTACCGTGGCCACGCGGTTCCTCGACGCCGGCATCGCGACCCTGCGGCCGGCGAGCGGCTAAAGACCGCGATGCCTGGGGTGGCGACCCGTGCGCTCCAGCTCCTGGATGCCTCACTGGACCGTGAACCCATCCGCACGAGCGCGCGTACCTGAAGGCGATCACCGTCCAGGGGTTCCGCGGCATCGGCCCGAAGATCACGCTCGCGCTCCAGCCCGGTCCCGGGCTGACGGTCGTCACCGGCCGGAACGGATCCGGCAAGTCGAGCTTCGCCGAGGCCGCCGAGCTGGCGCTGACCGGCGAGAACAAGCGCTGGTCGGACCGGACCGCGGTGCGGAAGGACGGCTGGCGCAACCTCCACGACCCGGACACGACCGCCATCACGGTCCAGCTGACCGAGGACGGCGAGCCCGGCACGACAACCGTGACCAGGGAGTGGGCCCCCGGCGCCGGCCTGGATGACGCGCGAGCGCACGCCGAGGCCGCCGGCGTGCCGCAGCCGCTCGCCGCGAAGAGCTGGGCCAGGCCGCTCGAGCTGTACCGCCCGTTCCTCTCCTACTCCGAACTCGGCGCGCTCGTCAGCGGCCAGCCGTCGAAGATGCACGATGCGCTGCAGGCGATCCTCGGGCTGGATGTTTTGAATGGTACGGAACGGACCCTGAATGACTCCCGCAGATCCGCCGAATCCGAGAGCAAGCTGGCCAAGCAGGAACTGCCCGCCCTGCTGGCGAAGCTCACGAGTCACCCCCGACGAGCGAGCCCGCACCGCCGAGAAGACGCTCACCGGCCGGAGGTGGGACCTCGCGGCGCTTGACGGCCCTGCTGTCCGCAGCGCTCGAGCATCAGCGCTCGCACGCGAGCGAGCCGTGCCCGGTGTGCGGCGGGCGCGTGCTCGACGACGCGTGGATGACCGCGACCAAAGCCTCGATAGCGGACTTGACGCGGACTTCGGAGGCGAGATCGATGCCAGCGCGCGAGGGCAGCGTAGGACCAGTGGACGCCGCCGGACGTTTCCGCGGAAACGTTCGCTGCGCTGTCTAAGTTAGCTTATTTATCGGGATACCGAGCGAACACGGCCGGTGAGGGAGTCGGCGATCAGCAGGTTCCCGGTCTGCGCCGCGACCGCGATGCCGTCGGAGTTGAACATCGCGCCGACGGCGGGCCCGCCGTCGCCGATCTGCTCGGCGTACCTCAAGAGCGCCACCGTGTACACGTCACCGGCGTGCGCCGCCTTGCCGTAGAAGCTGCCGGTCCGTTCCGCCACCATGAAGATGGCGGTGTAGCCGCCGGCAAGCAGGTTCCCCGCGGGATCCACCGCGACCTGGCGGATGACAATGCCGAAGCTGGCCTTGAGCGCCGGGGTGCCGTCGCCGGTTTGCGTGCCGCCGCCCGCGGCCGTGTAGATGTCCCCGACGGTCATCCGCTGCCCGTAGAACGTCCCGGTCTTGCCGGCCACCACGCGGACCTGGGTGTCGTCGGCGAGCACCAGGTTCCCGTGGCCGTCCACGGCGAGTCCCTCTGACTCGATCTCGGCCGCGGTGGCCGGGCCGCCGTCACCCGTCTGCCCGAACGTCCCGTCGCCGGCCACCAGGTAGATGTCGCCCGCGGTCATGGCCCGCCCGTAGCGGGTGCCTGTCCGGGCCGCCACCATCCATACCTGGGCGCCGGCGATGACCAGCACGTCTCCCGCTGGGTCGGTCGCGACGGCGGTCGGGGGGGCGGCAAACGGAAACCCCACATCCCGCGCGGGTCTCCCGCTCTCCAGCTGCTCCTCCCCGCCTCCGACGGCCGTGTAGACGTGCCCGGCGGTCATCTTCTGTCCGTAGAAGAGCCCGGTCGTGCAGGCGACGACCCACACCACGCCGTTCTGGCCGAGCCGCTCGTCGGCTATCAGCAGGTTGCCTTCCGGGTCGTAGGCCACGGAGACCGGCTGGTCCGCCGAGGCGACCGTGTAGATGAAGCCGGCTCGCATCGGGTGGCCGAAGAAGATCCCGGTCCGCCCCGCTACCACCCGCACCGCGCCGGCCCACCCGGCCACTACCGCGGTCTGCGATCCGGAACGGAGCGTGGCCACTGCCATCGGGATAAGCTCCGCGCTCGTCGCGGGCCCTCCGTCACCGGAGTTCTGCAGCTGCCCGTTGCCCGCGATCGTATAGCCCCGGCCGGCGCGCACGCTCTTGCCGTAGTACGAGCCCGTCTTTCCGGCGAGCATCTGGACGTCCGAATATGCGGCGACGAGCACGTTGCCGGCAGTGTCGACGGCCACGCTGGTCGCATCGGAGAACCCGGGGAGGGTGTAGATGTCGCCCGCGGTCATCTTCTGGCCGTAGAAGACTCCGCTCTTGACGGCGATGACGCGGACCGACGCGGCGGCGACGAGCACGTTGCCCGCGTGATCGAGGGCCACCCCGGACGCGTCCAGCAGGTTCGCGTCGGTCGCGGGCACCCCGTCGCCGGTCTCGGTCCCGCCGCCGGCGATCGTGTAGATGTCGCCGGCCTTCATGGGCTGGCCGTAGAACGTGCCTGTCCGGTTGGCGATGACACGGACCTGAGGCGGAGCCACCACCCCGGTCTGCGGGCCGCCGCCGTTGCCCGCCTGGTCGGCCACGACCACGTTGCCCGCCGCGTCCAGCCGCACGGTCCCGATCCCGACCCCGAGGTCAGCCCGGGTAGCGGGGACGGCGTTGGCCAGCGTGTAGTCGTCGAGGCTCCCGCCGATGTGGTACAGCCGGCCCTTCGCCATCTTCATGCCGTAGAAGGTGCCAGCGTGCCCGGCGTACACGAAGACCCGGGAATCGCCCTCCGGAGCGGAAGACGCCTGGGTCCCCGCGACCGCGATCACCAGGTTGCCCGCGGAATCCAGCTGCACGTCCACCGCTCCGCCGGAGATCGCCCCCGTGCCGTCCGCGACGCCTTCGAAGCCCGACGCGACGGTGTATATCCGCCCGGCGGTCATCCGCTTGCCGTAGAAGGTCCCCGTTTTCGCGGCCACCACGAGCACCTGCGCGCCGACGGCGACCAGCACGTTGCCCGCCCCGTCCGCCGTGACCCCGCAGGCGCCCGACAGCTGGGGGGCCAGCGCCGGGGTGCCGTCGGGGGGCCCGGGCTCGCCGGTATTCACCCCGTTGCCCGCGACGGGGGTCAGCAGGCCGGTGCGCTGGCTCACTCGGTCCACGACTGCCTGGTAACTGGAGAAGTAGAGCTCGCCGCTCACGGAGTCCAGCGCGCACGGGTCGATGGACACGTTGGTCGCGGGCGCCGGGCCACCGCGGCCGCCGATGACCGTGGATATGCTTCCGTGCGGCGCGGGCGCGGCGAACGCCGTCCCGGCGAGACCGGTTACGGCGAGCCCCGGAATCAGCAGGGCCGCCCCAGCCAGGGTCAGCAATCTCGTGAAATGCCGTCGTGTCATCGCACCCGACCTCCGCTCACCGTGATCGCTCAGCGGTACCGGCCATTTCGTTGACGCCTAACCCAGTTAAAAGGTTGACGCGAAATCGTGATTTAACCCTCGTGGGGACAACTGGACTCAGCTGTCACCGCCCGATTCCCGCCGGGCAAAGATGACGGCGACCGCGCCGGGCCACTACGCCCGCCGGGAAGACTCGAGACGATGCCTGCCGCTGACGCTAGAGGGCGGGCTGCCGACGGTGCGCCGCTTCCAGGCCGCGCACGCCGAGGTCACGTGCCGCTGGCTGGCCACTCTGCTGTAACCTCGCCGTGCTGGCGAACCGGGGGGCCCGGTACGGCGCGCCGACGTACCGCTCGGGCATGCAAACCGTCAAGGCTAGGCCAGGGATGCGAGTACCTCGTCGACGAGCCTCGTAGGGGTTCCCGGGTGGAGGAAGCACAGCCGGGCGGCGGGCTGGTCCTCCCATTCCGTCGGCATGACGAAGGCCACGCCTGCGCTCAGGAGCCGGCGAGCCCATTCGGCGTAGTGGTGGCGGGTCCAGCCCGTGCGCCTGAACAGCACCACGCTCAGTTCCGGCTCGCGGATGAGCTCCAGGCCGGGCTGGCAGTCGATCCGCCGGGCGGCATATCTTCCGAGCTCGAGCGCGGATTCAACCGCCTCGCCGTATGCCTGGGTGCCGTGCACCGCCAGGGAAAACCACAACGGCAGGCCGCGCGCCCGCCGGGTCATGTGCAGCGCGTAGTCACTGGGGTTGAACTCCTCGGTCCCGATCTTGTGGTAGGCGGGGCGCTGGGCCAGGGCCGCCGCCGCGAGGTCAGGCTGCCGGAAGATCAGCGCCGAGGAGTCGGCCGGCGTGAACAGCCATTTGTGCGGGTCGATCACCAGCGAGTCGGCGTGCTCAATCCCGGCGAAGCGGTCGCGCGCGCTGGGCGCGAACAGGGCCGCCCCGCCGTAGGCGGCATCCACGTGGAACCACAGGTCCCACTCGGCGGCGACCGCGGCCACGCCGGCCAGGTCGTCGATGAGCCCGGCGTTGGTGGTGCCGGCGGTCGCCGCAACGGCGATCACGGTCTCGGGCTCAGGGTCCATGGCGAGGGCGGCATGGAGAGCCTTCCCGGTCAGCCGGTGATCGTCAGCGGGAACTTCGAACGGTTCGGCGCCGATGACGTGCAGCGCCTTGGCGATCGAGGAATGGGCCTCGCTGCTGATCGCCACCCGCGGCGGCAGGCCAGCCGCGCTCGCCGGCAGCGGCCGGCTGTCACGGGCCGCCACCAGGGCGGAGAGGTTGGCCATGGTCCCGCCGGATACGAAGCAGCCGCCCGCGGAGGCGGGCAGTCCCGCGCGGGCGGCGAGGACGGCTAGGGCCTGGTTTTCCGCGGCCACTGCACCAGGATCCTCCAGGGCAGAAATGGCATGCAGTCCGAAAACCGAGACCAGCATGTCGCCCAGGACAGCGGCCGTAGTCGGCGCAGTCGGCATGAACGCCAGGAAGCCCTCGTGGGCTGGCGGCACCTGGTTGGCGGCGAGCCCGGTGAAGGCGGCCAGGACCTGCGCGGGATCGTGTCCGCGCGGGCCGATCAGGCCCTCAAGGTCGCGCGCGGCAACCGCCACGGATGAGCCCGGGCGGAGCGGGCCAGGCCCGCTGGCCAGGCGGTCCCGGAGCACGGACAGGACCCTATCGGTGAGCTCCTGGTCGGGCCGGTGCATCCGCGCGCCCTCGCCGCAGCCGGCCACTGCCGGCTGCCGGACGGCAAGCGCTATGCCGCGGCGGGCCGAGGCTTCCATGCTGTACCAGGCCACGTCGGCGGCGACCTTCCCGACCGCGAACCCCAGCCATACCCCGCCGGGGAGTGGCCGGGCCAGCCACGCGGCACCCGCCAGGCACGCGGGACGGATCAGGAACCCGTCCAGGACCTCCGCGGCCGCGCACGACGCCAGCTGCTGGGTCACGGCGTGCCACGTCCCGGCGGCCAGCCTGCGGAACCCGGCCAGGTGGGCCGTGGCCTGGCTGGCCGCGGTCGCCGTCTTCACCCCGACACACCCGTAAAACCCGATGGCCTCGCACAGCGTGGCCAGCCCGGCGGCGGCCAGCAGCGACCCGGCGGCCAGGTACCCGGCGGCGAAACCGCCGATCGCCGCGAGCGTCCCGCACACCTCGGCCAGCCCGAACCGGGCCCGCCACGCCCGCCACCACCCGGCCCGCGGGTTAACCCCGGCTACCACCGCATCGCCGGTCGGCAACGCCGGCCCGGACCCGGTGCTCACACCCGGAAGCGCCACAGCCGTGACCTGTTGAATGCTCATGCTGCCCCCCCAAGAGGAGTGTGGGAGCGCGGCCTTGAGGCTTGGTTAACGAGAGGTTGCGCGGTCGCTGGTGACCGGGAGGTGCGCGCATGCGAGAACGAGGGCCAACTCGCTCAAGGGAGGGATCGGGCGGCTCTGACGCCTATCACCGCACCGAGGAGGCGCAATACAAAACGAGGAGGTCAGCGAGTATCTCGATGATCGCCGGTACGAGGTCGTCATAAGCTATCGGCTCGCTAGCGCCGGCCGGGCTGGGCGCATACGCCCATGAGGAGTTCGGCGTCTCGGTGATCGGAGTCGCCAAGAGCCGTTTCGCGTCGGCCGTGCACGCGATCTCCGTAGTGCGCGGCGGCGCCAAGCGGCCGCTGTACGTGACAGCGGTCGGCATCCCGATGCCCTCCGCCGGGTGGACGGCCTCGCCCGCGGCGCCGCCTTAGTTTGCACCGGTCCGCCGACGGGGCCGCGGAAGAACAACCGTCAAGAGGGCGGCATCACACTCCTCGAGCAGAGGCACCAGCGGCGCGATTTCCGCTCGTCGATCGGGTGCCCCGTGATCGCTGCACGCCCACGGACAGCCAGATCGGAGCGAGAGCTCCAGTACAAGGAGGATCAGGCGGCCAACCGGGCACAGAAGCTGTGCTGCCGCCGTCCGGTTCGCGCCTGGCAGGGCCGCTTGAACATCGGCAGCCAGGCCGGGCACGGCCTTCATCAGCCGGGCAAGCTCGCGTCCCGTTTTCGGGCAGTCGCCACCGGTGCGGTCGAACGCGCTGAGCGCCTGATCGACAGCCTCGGCAAGGTCAACTGCCCGGCGAACCGGTATGTCTGCGGGGTACTTGCAGCAGGTACCGTGCTCCACGGCTATAAGCCGATCGACGCAGTCGGGATGCATCCACTCCGGACGAGGCTCCCAGCAGCCGTAGACGTCGTTGTAGAAATAATCGCCGTCGCTCCCGTCAGGTTCGCCGTCGTCATAGAACTCAACTGTCATGGCAACCTCCATACTTATAGAACTGATAATCGAACGATACGGCGAACGTCTGACAAAACCACACTGTCCGCGGCGCGGGAGCTGCCTCAAGGCAGCGGTTATGTAGCCGGCTTGCCCTAGGTAACCGCGTGGCGCCGATGAACTCCCCTACGCTTGCGCCGTGGAGGAACTGAGCGAGACGGAACTGGATGCGCTGGTCGACGAAGCCACGGTGGATGCCTACGGCGAAGATGAGCAGCTGGCCGGGTTCGCCGTCATGATCGGAGACAACCTGGCCGTGCCGTTCGAGACAACGGTTCTCGGTGTCACAGTGACTGTTAAAAAAGTCGATCAAACGGCATCCGGCATCGTCGCGGTCTGCGTCCGCGGCGGACACCGGCAGGCGATCCCGATCCTCGACCTCCCGCTGCCTGACCCGCTCCCGCAAGGCGCCAAATGGATCGCCGCCTACCGGCACTGGGCAGGATAGGAAGGACCGCGGATGAGCGAGTACCAATACTACGAGTTCCTCGCGCTCGACCGGCCGCTGACCGACAAGCAGCGCGCCGAACTGCGGTCGATGTCGACCCGTGCGGAGATCACCGCCACGCGGTTCGTCAACGAGTACCAGTGGAGCGCTACTTCGACGCGTTCCTGTACCTGGCGAACTGGGGGACGCGCCACCTGATGTTCCGGCTGCCGCGCGGAGTGCTGGATGAGGAGACCGCCGAGCTGTACTGCTACACCGATGCCGCGTCGCTGACCGAGACCGGCGATCACCTGATCGTCAGCCTGTACGCCGACCGTGACCCGGATGACTACTGGGAGGAGCCGGGCGGGCAGCTCGCGGCCATGGTGCAGGCGCGTTCCGACCTCGCCGCCGGGGACCTGCGGCTGCTGTACCTGGGCTGGCTGCGGGCCATCCAGTCGGACGACGTGGACGACGAAGACACCGAGCCGCCGGTGCCAGCCGGGCTCAAAGAGCTGAGCGCGTCCCTTCGGGCTGCGGCCGATTTCCTGGATATCGATGAGGACCTGCTGGCGGTGGCGGCGGAAGGCAGCCCGGACAGCCGGGAAGACGACCATGGCGGCCTGGCCGAATGGGTCGCGTCCTTGCCGGCGAAGGAGTGACACTGCTGTGTGACTTGCGCGCGCTGGCCGAGCGGCAAGGCGAGAACGCCGCGTTCACTCGCCGTTTCCTGGCACTGCGCGAACAGCACCATCGCAAGCCCAGCCTGCAGGAACGCTTCGACAAGGCAGGCCTGCCTCCCCTCACGTGAACCGGTCGAGACTCTTCAGCTCTCTGCGCATCACCTTGCCGGTTGAGGTCTTGGGCAGATCGGGCACGAACCGGACGGAGCGCGGCAGCTTGTACGCGGCCAGGTGCGGTCGGCAGTGCTCGATGATCTGGGCCTCGGTGGCGGTGACACCGGGGCGGAGCACGACGTAGGCGCGGGCCAGTTCGCCGAGGGTCTCGTCCGGCACCGAGCCCACGGCCACCATGGCCACCGCGGGATGAGAGGCGACCACGCGTTCGATCTCGGCCGGGTAGACATTGAACCCGCCCGTGATGATCAGGTCCTTCTTGCGGTCCACGATGAAGTAGTGGCCTTCGTCATCACGGCTGGCGATGTCCCCGGTATACATCCAGCCGTCGGGCTCGATCGTGGCCTTAGTGGCCGCCTCGTTGCCGTAGTACCCGAGCATGACCAGCGGACCCCGGATCATCAGTTCGCCCGGCTCACCGTCGGGTACCGTGACGCTCGCATCGTCCAGCGCGGCCACCCGGGCCTCCGTTCCTGGAAGTGCGAAGCCGATCGAGCCGTGCACGTTCGGCATGTAGCTGCAGTTGCTGGTGCCCGCGCCGCCCAGTTCGGTCATCCCCCACAGTTCCAGCAAGGGCGCGCCGGACCGGGCCTCCCATTCCTCCATCTTGGCCACCGGCATTGTCTGCCCGCCGACCGCGCACATCCGCAGCGAGGACAGATCGGTGCCGGGCATGGATGGGTCGGCCAGCATCATCGCGTACATGGTCGGCACGCCATCGAACACCGTCGCGTGATGGCGCTGGATTTCAGCCAGCGCCAGGGCAGGGTCGAAGCGCTCCATCATCACCAGCGTGGCACCGACCATGAAGGTGCCGTTCATCACGACGTTGCCGTAGACGTGCGGCAGCGGCAGGGCGTTGAGCATGACATCGCGCTCGGTCCGCGTCTGGACCGCGAACAGTGCCGCGGTATTGAGGTAAACGGCCCGGTGAGACTGCATCGCGCCCTTGGGATGACCGGTGGTGCCGGACGTATAGCCAATCGTGGACAGGTCCTCCGGCGCGGGCCTGGGTGTCTGCTCCGTGACAGGCGGGCTGGTGAGCATGTCCCCGAAGAAAGTTACGTCGCCGCCCGCCGGGTCGAAGCTGATGACCTGGCGCAAGGTAGGTACGGCTCGGGTCAGGCCCGCGATCACCTCGGCTTTCTCACCCGCGGTGAAGATCGCCGCCGCGCCGCAGTCGTTGAGCACGAAGGCCACTTCTTCCGGGGTGAGCATCACGTTGATCGGGTTGACCACGGCCCCGGCCCGCAGGGCCGCATGGTAGGCGACCACCCACTCCCACCGGTTAGGCGAATACAGCGATACACGGTCGCCCGGCCGCACTCCCAGCTCCCGCAGGCTCCCCGCCACCCGGTCGCACAGGTCATGCAGCGCCTGGTACGACAGGACCCGCCCGCCGGCGACGACAGCCGGCTTGGGCCCGTAGCGCTGAGCCGAACGCGCCACGATCATTCCCAAGTCCGCGCGGGCAGGGCTCATCTCCGCCAGCATCGTTTCGGCCATGATCTCCCCCTCAGATCGTGTTACGGCCATGTACTCGCCGAGTCGCCGGCTTGTCAAGGCGGCGAAGCCGTACGGAGGCAGCCGACAGGCGGAACCGCACGTACTTGGAGAATGACGCATTACCTGATAGGTTTCGATTACCAGTGCGAATCCGGCAAAGTAGCAGAGGAGAGACCAATGGCATCCCGGCTTAACCCTTACCTGAACTTCAACGGCAATGCCCGGCAGGCGCTGGAGTTCTACGCGAGCGTGTTCGGCGGCACCCTGAACCTCAGCACCTTCGCTGACTTCGGCGGCAAGGACGCGCCCGGCGCCGACAAGATCATGCATGGCCAGCTCGAGACCGAGGCCGGCTACACGCTCATGGCCTCCGACGCTCCCCCCGGAATGGAATCCTCGGGGATGCACGGGTTCGGGGTAAGCCTCAGCGGCGACGACGCCGACGCCCTGCGCCGCTACTGGGACGGGCTGTGCGACGGCGGGACCATCACGATGCCGATGCAGAAGCAGGCCTGGGGCGATGAGTTCGGCATGTGCACCGACAAGTTCGGCGTGCCATGGCTGGTCGACATCGGTCAACCGCAGGCGTAGACGATAGGCGGGTGAACGGCGCGGGCCGCACCCAGATCACGCCGCCGGGCGTCTCGATCCGCAGCAGAGCAATAACGTAATCGTCCCAGCTGCCCGCGGTCGCAGGTGCGTCCCGGTCGGCGGCGGCTCGCAGCCGGACGGTCTTATCAACGCCTCATGGCGACGCCTTGCAGCCGCCAACAGTATCGGGCGTAGCTCCTCCCTGGTCTGCCCTCGCGTCTTGATCTCGTGGCAGTTGGGGCATAGCGCGATCATCTGGACTGGGTTGTCTGGGCCGCCGGAGGCCAGGTCGTGGATGTGGTCCACCTCGAGGATCGGGTCACCGCGGTCGGTCAAGTCCTCGATGTCGCCGGTGCAGCGGGGATTCTCGCACCTGCCTTCGCTGCGCAGCAGGACCGCTCGTCTCGCGGCGGCCGATCGGATCGGGTTCGCGGACGTCCTATCGGTGCGTGTGTTTTCCCTACCGGTCCAGAACACGTCGGCCCCAGCGCACAGCCCCCGGTATTCAGCTGCCAGCGCGCTGAACGCGGCTTCGGCCGGGCTGCCGGACGGCGAGCCGGACAGGCCAAGTTCGCCGAGCAGTGCGGTGGGGTCCGTGGCCACGAAGTACGTTTCCGTCAATGCGCCGACCGCGGCACCCCGGGCTTCGGCTGAATCCCGCACGATTTCGTAGATCGGTTTCACCAGGCCGCTTCGCGGCTGATGCTCATCGAACCAGCGCTGTGGGACGGAGCTGCCGTGCGCGTTCGGTACGGCGCCGGAGTCGGTCTCAAGGTCCCACAAGCCAGCGTTATGGAGAGCGGCTATCGGATAGAAGACGCGATTTCCTTCACCCGGCCGACCGTAACGCTTAATCAGCCCCGCCACCTGCCGCTGCGTCTCTTCCCAGGAGACGAGCCTCGGCTCGCCACGGGCCGCGCGCGCGAACGCCCACAGCAAGGTGATCGGCTGGTAGAGCGCCGGGAGGCCCTCGGAGCGGTAAACGTTGAGCTTGGTCAGCAAACTGACGAGCCTGCCTGTGGTCAGCTCGCCAACCTGGACGGTGAAGCCGAGTCCGCGGAGCAGCCGACCGACGGTCGCCTCCCCGCCGCTGAAATCCCGGGCGGCAAGCGCCTGCTCCCCCGGCAGGAACCCGTGCGCCACACCGACGATGGCCTTCGAGTCGTAGGCCTTGCCGTTGTAGATCAGCAGGTATGAGCGGGCGCGGTCGAAGCCATACCTGGCGAGAAACTCGTCCTGGCCGAGCCGGTCATACTCGTCGATCGCCTCCAGGACCGCTGCACGTGTGACATCCCGCAACCTCATGCTGGCGCCTAACTCAGCTGGCCGTCTGTTTGACGGAGGATGAGCTCACGGAGCTCGGCGGGAGTAGGCCACGGCGGCCTGGTGTGGATCATCCGATGGCAGTTGGAACAGAGCAGCGCGAGATCCTTGACCGACCGCGCTTTCGCGCCGCCGACATGCAGCGGCTCGACATGGTGACACTCGATATACCCCCGGCCCCGCTCGCCGTACTTCTGAGCGAAGTCGAAACCGCAGACCTCGCAAGCCAGCGATCCGCCGACGGCCACGATGCTGTTGATCTTCCTCCGGCGCAAAGCGGGATTCCGCTCCCGGTACGCGTGCAGGCGAAGGAGGTAGCGACCCTCCATCTCGCTCTCGTTTTCATAACCGACTTCCCGCGGGAGGTCCAGCTGCTCGCCAGCGGCAAGAGACGTACGGAGCGATTCCGCCAGCGCGTGCATCGCCTCGGGCTTGTCGATGAACTCGGCCACTACCTCCTCGGTGCGGCGGCCGCCGTTCGTTTTGCCGCCCTGGTATCCGGGGTGAGCGGTCGCGATATCGGCGGTCTTGCGGACGACCCCGTTCTCGTTGCGGAACTTATCTCCCCGCGCCTCGAGCGGATGAATGTCCATCTTCTGCAGCAACCGGGAAAGCTCGATGACCTGGGGATCACCAGGGCCGAGCTGCTGCCATCCGTTTTGCACAACGAGATCGCAGGCAAGAACGATCTCCTCCCACGCCCAATCAGGCGCCCGTCTCCCCTCGTCCGCCATGCGGCAATGGTATGCAGTTGCGTTTGGCAATATTGCCAAACGCAACTTATTGATCGTTAGCATTGCTAGCTACCTGCAATCGAACCCGAGGACAGCTCTGGAGGCGCTTGCATTGCCACGGCTCGCGATCGACAAGGATTTCCTGGACGACTACTCCAGGCTGGAGAAGAGGGTCCAGAACGCCGTCAAGGACGCGATCGACAAGTTCGCGCAGCACAGCCACGCGGGCCTGCACCTAGAGAAGATCAACCGCAGCCGGGACTACAGGATAAGGACGATCCGAATCGACGCCTTCTGGCGCGGCGTCGTTCTCGCCCCGGACGCCGGGGACACGTACTACCTGATGAAGGTCCTGCCGCACGACAAGGCCATCGCCTACGCGGCCAGCCACCGGCTCACCGTGAACCAGGCGCTCGGCATCGTCGAAGTCCGTGACGAGAGCGCCATCGAGCAGCTCCAGCCATCGCTCGAAGCCGCCGCAGAGCAGACGGAAACGCGGCTGTTCCCTCATGTCAGCGACGCCGACCTGGCCCGTCTCGGCATCGACGCGAAGATCCTCCCGATCGTCCGGCTGCTGGCTTCGAAGCGCACCTCGAGGCGATGCAGACGATGCTGCCGCAGCCTCAGTACGACGCACTGTTCCTCCTTACTTGCGGCTCGACCGTCGAGGAGGTCTGGCAGGAAGTCGCTCAGTACGCGCCGCAGCACCATGTCGAGACCGGCGACCTCGTGGCCGCGATGGAGCGCAGCCCGGGCCGGGTCGTCTTCGTATCTGGCAATGCGGAACTCGATCACGTCCTGGAGCATCCCTTCGCGGCCTGGCGTGTCTTCCTCCACCCTGCGCAACGGAAGATCGCCTACGCGGCTAGCTACACAGGCCCGACGCAAGTGACCGGCGGCGCTGGCACCGGGAAGACCGTAACCGCCCTGCACCGTGCGGCGTTCCTGGCCAAGCAGGTCAGCAGCGAGCCGTTCGCTGCGCAACAGCGCCCGCAGATCCTGCTCACGACCTTCACCCGGAACCTGGCAGACGCGCTTGAGGCCCAGTTCGGCCTCCTGGTAGAGGACGACGAGGTACGCGGGCAGGTCGAGGTGCTCAACGTGGACAGGCTCTCCTACCGGATCATGGAACGAGCTCTAGGCAGCCGCCCGAACGTAGTCACCGACATGAGCCCGTACTGGTCAGCGGCGGCCGCCGAGGCGGGCCTTCCGTTCACGCCTGCCTTCCTGAACAGGGAATGGGAGCAGGTGATCCTGGCCCAGAACCTGCACACCGAGCAGGAGTACCTGAAGTGCGCCCGCACCGGCCAGGGAAGGCCGCTCGGCAAGGCGCAGCGTACCCAGGTGTGGCTGCTCGCCAAGCGAGTCACTGCGGGGCTACGGGCCAGCGGGCTGTGGACGCATCACCAGCTCGCCAACGAGGCCGCCGCCATCGCCGGTCACGCGGAGGACCCGCTGTACCGTCACGTGATCGTGGACGAGGCACAGGATCTACATCCTGCCCAGTGGCGGCTGCTCCGGGCAGTCGCGGCGCCGGGACCGGACGACCTGTTCTTCGTGGGCGACCCGCACCAGCGGATCTACGGCGACCGCGTATCGCTCGCCCGGCTCGGCATCCAGATCCGCGGCCGCAGCCGCAAGCTGACGGTCAATTACAGGACCACACAGGAGATCCTCACCTGGGCGCTTCCAGCGCTCGGCAAGGAGCCGATTGCCGGGCTCGACGACGAGGTGGACTCGCTGACCGGTTACCGGTCTCCCCTGCACGGCACGCGGCCCGAGGTATACGCGGCCCGCACCTGGGACGATGAGCTCGGGCAGCTGACACGCCGCGTGCAGAGCTGGATCGGCGGCGGGATCGAACCGCACGCCATCGGCATCGCCGCCAGGTCCAGCCGCCTCGCCGACCAGGCCACTGCCTCCCTCAAGTCCGCGGGCATCCCGGTCGTCCCGCTCGCGTCGAGGACCCGCAAGAACGCCGTCCGCGCCGGGACAATGCACCGCATGAAGGGCCTGGAGTTCCAGGCGGTCGCCGTCATCGGCGTTTCCGCGGGAACGATTCCCGCGCCGGCCGCGATCACGCCCGCCGCCGAGGATGCGGTAACGCACGCCCAGGACCTGCAGCGGGAACGTTGCCTGCTCTTCGTCGCCTGCACCCGTGCCCGCGACCACCTCTACCTGTCCTATACCGGATCTCCCAGCCCGTTCCTTTCTATCGGCCGCTAGCCGGAGACCGGACGGAATCGCCGTCGCAGCCGAGCTTCCCGCCCTGGCAGAGCTTCTTTGCATTTGATCCGAACGGACGGTGGCGCCCACCCACGTCCGCGACCTGTGGGGCACCGTCCAGCATGAGGGCGCGACCAAGGGGATAATGATTACGACGTCCGGGTACGGTCCTGACAGCTACAAGTTCGCCGACGGCAAGCCCCTGAACCTGATCGACGGCAGCGGCCTGCTCGCCCTCTGCCAGCAGCACGACATTCCCGCCCGCATCCTCGACCGCGGCCAGCGCAAGCCCAGCTCGTGACGAGAGGTGGCGGCGAGGCCTACCAGTACCCGCAAGCTGAAGAGTATTCTTCAATTTGTGGAAAGGCAGCCAACGCCAGCGCTCTTGCCTATCCTGCGCTCACAGCAGCAGGGCGAGATCCTCGCGCTGCTGCTGGGAGATCCAGACCTCGAACTTAGCCTTACGGAGATCTCGGAGCGAACGGGTGCTCCGCATCCATCGGTCTACCGGGAGATCGAGCGCGCTGAGCAGGCGGGCCTAGTCACAACCCGCAAGACAGGCAACACCAGGCTCGTCCGCGCGAACACCGCAAGTCCCTACTATGCGGGACTGGCTGAGGTACTGACTAGAGCCTTCGGTGTCCCCGCCGTGCTTGCCGAGGCCCTGTCCTCCGTCGGCGGGATCACCGCCGCCTACGTCTACGGATCGTGGGCCGCCAGGCACGAGGGACAGGCCGGGCAGCGGCCCGTCGCCGACATTGACGTCCTAGTGCTCGGCGACCCCGACCGGGACGAACTCTACGACGCGCTCAGTGCTGCCGAGCGGCGCCTGGGCAGGCCCGTGGAGGCAACGATCCGCGACCCCGCCTGGCTGGAATCAGGCACCGGCGCATTCCACGACACCGTCGCCAGCCGTCCTCTGGTCAGGCTTGACCTGCCGCATCAGTAACAAACCGATCCGGCGGCGAATCTGCCAGCAGAGCTCTCACCCCGGACAACGCTGCTGTCGCCTTCTCGATCGCCCATGATGCATCCGCTGTCGTAATAGGGGCCGCATCCGGATCGAAGTACTGTGCTGAATGACGGGTGCGCCGGAGCCGCTCGAAGGTCGCCTTGGCAAACGCCGGAATGTCTGCGGCGAACTGCGCGGATACCGCGTCTTCGACGGTCATGTGCGATCCGTCGCCTCCCGTCGGGCGCAGGCCCTGCTGCGCAAGGAGGGATTCCGCGGCCATCCGGTAGGCGTCGTAAGAAGCGACATAAGCGCCGTCAACATCACCTCCTGCAAGGGCAGCCGCGGCAGTGGTGTCAACTCGCAGCGCTGCACGCCTGATCAAGGCATCCGCCAGGGCACCAAGATTCTCCGCCTCTATACTCTCCAGACGCCCCTTGCCGAGAAGGTACTGAACAGTCCGCTCGCCTTTCTCCCAGCGAACCATCGCTTTCTCCTAACGGTCCGATTAACCAAGAAGGTGGCACAGCACGGGCATAGGATGTCACCCTAAGTCGCTAGCGCATGTCGGAGTGGGGCAAGCGTGGATATTTTCCGGGTCCGGGACCGGCTGATCGAGGATTACCGGGAGTTCACCGGCAGCTTCGTCGACATCCATGACAAGGCGATCCGCGAGCACGTCGCCGAGCGGATGGCCAACGGCTACCAGTGGCCGGACCCCTGGCTGTCGCTCAACCCGAGCTTCGCGTCCGGCGGGACGGTCTCTGAGCTCATCCAAGCGGGCCTCCTCCAACCGGGAAACAAGGACATCTTCCGGCTTCCGAACGGTCAGGAGCTTCGCCTCCACAAGCATCAGAAAGAAGCCATCGAGGCCGCACGCACCGGCAAGAGCTACGTCCTCACGACCGGCACCGGCTCCGGCAAGAGCTTGGCGTACATCGTCCCGATCGTGGACAAGGTCCTCGAAGCCAAAGCCACAGGCACCTACCGGCCAGGTATCAAGGCGATCGTCGTTTACCCAATGAACGCTCTGGCCAACAGCCAGCTCGGCGAGCTGGAGAAGTTCCTGGGCACCAGTAACCCGCAGGTGACATTCGAGCGGTACACCGGGCAAGAGTCGCAGGACAAGCGCGCCAGCATCATCGCTATCCCACCGGACATCCTGCTCACCAACTACGTGATGCTCGAGCTGGTCCTCACCCGCCCGCGGGAGCGCGGCCTCGTCAAAGCGGCCAAAGGGCTGTGGTTCCTCGTCCTAGACGAGCTGCACACCTATCGCGGACGCCAGGGAGCGGATGTCGCACTCCTCGTAAGGCGACTCAGGGACGCCTGTGACGCGCCGGGCGTGCAGTGTATCGGCACGTCGGCCACCATGACCACCGAGGGCGACGCCGAGGACCAGCGGAAGGAAGTCGCGAGAACAGCGCAGACCCTGTTCGGTGTTCCAGTCGACCCGGTGAACGTCATCGGCGAGACCTTGCAGCGGATCACCGATCCGGCGGCTATCTCGGCAGCGGCACTCCGCGAGCGTGTCGCGGACCCAGTTCCGCCAAGCGATTTCGACGCGTTCACCGCAGATCCGCTGGGCACCTGGATCGAGGAGGTCTTCGGGTTCGAGCCGGGCTCGCCGCCGGACACTCCGCGCCGGCGACGGTGTCCGCCGACGCTGCCCGAGGCAGCGAAGCAACTGGCCGTTCAGGCAAACGGCGACGAGCTGGCGTGCGCGATCGCGATCAAGGAGACGCTGCAGGCGGGGGCGCGGATCGTCGACCCATCGGCGGGACGGCCGGTGTTCGCGTTCCGGCTGCACCAGTTCCTGTCCAAGGGCGACAACGTATACGTGACCCTGGAGCCGCCGACCAGACGGCACGTCACGAGCACTTATCAGGTGGCTGCCCCGGCCGCGGAGATGGACGGGCCCGATCGCATCCTCGTCCCGACCGCGTTCTGCCGGGAGTGCGGCCAGGAGTATCTGGCGGTAACCAAGGTCGACCAGGATGGCGCAACCAGGTACACCCCAAGACGGGACAACGACGCCAGCGGCGGCAACGACAAGAGCGGCTACCTCTTCATCAGCGACGACCAGCCCTGGCCCGAGACGCAAGAACAGGCCCTGACCGACGGCAGGTTGCCGTACTCCTGGGTGTCGTACGACCCAGCGACCGGCGGCCCAGTCATCGACCCGGCTAAGGCAAGCCATCTACCGGAGCCCGTCTACGTGGACGTGACCGGCCGCGAGTCCGACGCCGAGCACGGCACCTACGCCGCGTACCTGCCGAGCCCGTTCCGGTTCTGCCTGCGCTGCCGAACCTCCTACGAGCAGGCCCGCGGCAGCGACTTCGCCAAGCTGGCCAAGCTCTCCGCCGAGGGCCGGAGCAGCGCCATGTCCCTCATCACCGCGTCCGTCGTGCGCACGCTGCGCGCGACCGCGGACCTGGACGCCAGGGCGCGCAAGTTGCTCGCCTTCGTCGACAACCGGCAGGACGCAAGCCTGCAGGCCGGGCACTTCAACGACTTCGTGCAGGTCACCCAGCTGCGAGGCGCGCTGTACCGGGCGCTCACCAACGCCGAAGACGGCCTCACCGACGAGATCGTCGCCAGGAAGGTCACCGAGGAGCTCGGCCTGACCATGGCGGACTTCGCCCAGAAGCCTGACGCCAAGTACTCCCAGAAGGACGAAGCGCTGCGCGCCCTGAGAGAGGTGACCGGATACCGGCTGTACCTGGACCTGGAGCGCGGCTGGCGGGTCACCATGCCCAACCTGGAGCAGACCGGGCTGCTCCGCATCCAGTACCGCGACCTGCCCGAAGTCGCGCAAGACGAGGAAGCCTGGGAAGGTGCGCACCAGGTGCTACGGGACGACGAGCCAAAGCACCGGGAGGAGATAGCCGCCGCGCTCCTCGACGAGCTGCGCCGCAACCTGGCCATCGACGTCGAGTACCTAACCGAAGACGGCTTCGACCTAGTCCGGCGCCTGTCCGCACAGCACCTGAAGGAGCCGTGGTCGCTGCCCGAGCGGGAGCGCCCGCCGCTCGCCGGGGTGGCCTTCCCCGGCCCCGGCAAGCGCGGTCAGTCGCGCAGCAACATCTACGTGTCGGGCCGCGGCCAGTTCGGCCGGTTCATCATCCGCGAGTACGCGAAGCGCAACCTCAAGGCGACCGACGCCGGGGAGATCATCAAAGACCTGTTCACGGTGCTCAGCGAGGCCGGGCTGCTTATTGAGACAGTTAAGGCCGACGGCGACGACACCGCCGGCTACCGGCTCAGAGCAGCGGTCATCCACTGGCATGCGGGCAACGGCCTGTCCGGCGCGGAAGACCGGGTGCGCCGCACCCTCGACAACGAGGAAGGCCCGCGGGTCAACCCGTTCTTCCGCGATCTGTATAAGGGCGTGGCCACCACTTTGTCCGGGCTGCGAGCCAAGGAGCACACCGCGCAGGTGCCGCCACTAGACCGGCAGGAGCGGGAGTCAGAGTTCAGCGAGGCTACCCTGCCGGTGCTGTACTGCTCGCCGACGATGGAACTTGGCGTGGACATCAACGCGCTGTCCGCGGTCGGGCTGCGGAACGTGCCGCCCACCCCAGCGAACTACGCGCAGCGCTCGGGGAGAGCCGGCCGTTCTGGGCAGCCCGCGCTGGTCGTCACCTACTGCGCGACCGGCAACGCCCATGACCAGTACTACTTCCGGCGGCCTGCGGAAATGGTCGGCGGCAGCGTGGCCCCCCCACGGCTCGACCTCGCCAACGAGGACCTCATCAAGTCACACGTGCAGGCGATCTGGCTTGCCGAGACTGGCCAAGACCTGCACGGGTCGCTCACCCAGATCCTGGACGTGGCGGGCGAGAACCCGAGCCTGCAGCTGCTCGCCGACGTCCGCAAGCGGCTCACGGACAACGCGGCGGCCGCCCGCGCGGCCGCCCGCGCCACCACCCTGCTCGCCGCGATGCTGCCCGAGCTGCGACGAGCACCCTGGTGGCGGGACTCCTGGATCGATGACGCTGCCAGCAGGGCAGCGCAGGCCTTCGACGATGCGTGCAACCGGTGGCGGGACCTGTACCGGGTCGCGCTGGCAGAGTTCAAGGCACAGTCCGCGCGGTCCGTGGACACGTCGATCCGACACACGGACCGCGAGCAGGCGGCCCGGCGCGCCGCCGACGCCCGCATCCAGTTGAACCTGCTCAGCAACGAGGACTCCGACGACTTCCAGACCGACTTCTACTCCTACCGGTACTTCGCCTCTGAGGGGTTCCTGCCCGGTTACTCGTTCCCCCGGCTGCCGCTGGCCGCCTACATCCCCGGCCTGACCGGCCGCCGTGAGGGCGACTACATCCAGCGGCCACGATTCATCGGGATCGCCGAATTCGGTCCGGGCGCGGTGATCTACCACGAGGGCGCCCGCTACCAGGTCGTCTCCGTAACCCTGCCGCCGTCGGAGGTCGGCAAGGAAGGCACGGTCACCACGACCGCGCGCCGCTGCGCAGCCTGCGGGTACCTGCACCGCGAGGCAGTCGGCATCGACCTGTGCGAGAGCTGCCGTGAGCCGCTGCGCGAGACCACCAGGGACCTGCTCCGGCTGACCACCGTCCGCACCGCCCGACGGGACCGTATCTCCTCTGACGAAGAAGAACGCCGCCGCGCCGGGTTCGAGCTCCAGACCTCCTACCGGTTCGCACAGCACGGCGCGAAGCCCGGCCGGATCGACGCCACCGCCACCGACGACGCGGGTGAGATCCTCAGCCTCGCCTACGGCGACTCCGCGACGATCCGGGTCACCAACATCGGCCGGCGCCGCCGCGCCGACCCCGACGTCCACGGCTACCTGATCGACGTGACCACGGGCCGCTGGCTGAAAGAGAACGAACGGGACGAAGCACCAGAGGAAGAAGGCCTGGAGGCCGCCGACAAGATCAAGCGCAAGCAGCGGGTCATCCCCTACGTGGAGGACCGCCGCAACGTCCTGGTCACCCGGCTGGCCGGGCCAGTGAGCCTAGAGACCGCGATCACCGCCGCGATCGCGCTGGAGCGCGGCATCGAGGCGGCCTTCCAGCTCGAGGACAGCGAGCTGTCCAGCGAAGGCCTGCCCGATCAGGACCGCCGGGGCCGCGCGCTGTTCATCGAGAGCGCCGAGGGCGGCGCCGGCGTGCTCCGCCGCCTCGTCGACGACCCCGGGGCCCTCCGTAAGGCCGCCCGCACCGCCCTGGAGATCATGCACTTCGACCCGGACACCGGCGAGGAGGACAACGCCGCCCTGCCCGACCGGGAGCGCTGCGTGCGCGCGTGCTACGACTGCCTGCTGTCGTACGCCAACCAGTCCCTGCACGAAATGATCGACCGCCACCTGGTCCGCGACCTGATGCTGAGGCTGACGGCCGCCGAGGTGGAACACGCGTACGTTCAGGATAAAAAATCAGATCATCCCGAACGGACCGGTCCGACTCTCCCCGCCCAGCCCGACTCCCCGGAGGGCGAGTTCGTCGCCTGGCTCCGCGCAGCGGGTCTTCGCGAGCCCGACGCGGTCGGCGAGGAGGTTTTCGGCGTCTGTCCCGACCTCGTCTACCGTCTGCCGGACAGCAACGTGGCTGTCTTCTTCGCCGACGCCGATCACGAATCGCACGATGTGCTCCGGGACGAGGGCTGGAGCGTCATTCTCATCGGACTCGAAGACGACTGGCAACAGGTTGCGGGACGCTATCCGAGCGTGTTCGGCAGCGAGCAGGAAGGAACGCCGTGACGGCAACGTACGAGGTCGGCACGCTGGTCACCGCCCGCGGCCGGGAATGGGTCGTGCTGCCGCAATCGAAGGCCCCGGACTTCCTCGTGCTGCGACCGCTGGGCGGCGGTGACGACGAGGTCGCGGGCGTATTCCCGAGGCTGGAGCAGGTCAAGCCGGCGACCTTCGCGGCGCCCGATCCGGAGGACGCCGGCCCGGCCAGTAGCGCGGGCCTGCTGCGGACCGCGCTGCGGATCGGCTTCCGGGCCAGCGCCGGGCCGTTCCGCTCGCTGGCCAGGCTTGCCGTGGAGCCCCGCGCCTACCAGCTCGTCCCGCTGCTCATGGCGCTGCGGCAGGACACTGTGCGGATGCTGATCTCCGACGACGTAGGCATCGGGAAGACGATCGAGGCGGGCCTGATCGCCGCGGAACTCCTGGAGCAGGGCGACGCTGCCGGAGTGGCGGTGCTGTGCGGCCCGGCACTGGCCGAGCAGTGGCAGCGGGAGCTGCGGGCCAAGTTCGGCATTCAGGCGGAGCTGGTGCTGCCGTCGACGATCCGTCGGCTCGAACGCGGCCTGCTGCTCGGTGAGACGCTGTTCGACCGGTACCCGAACATCGTGGTCTCGACCGACTTCATCAAACGCCCGGGACTGCGGGAGCAGTTCTGGCACGGCTGCCCGGACCTGCTGATCATCGACGAGGCGCACACTTGCGTGTCCGACGGCACCGGCGGCAAATCACGGATGCTGCGGCACGAGCTCGTCACGGGCCTCGCCGCGAACGAGAACCGGCACCTGGTCCTGGTCACCGCCACCCCGCACAGCGGCAAGGAAGATGGCTTCCGCAACCTCCTCGGCCTGCTGGAGCCGAGCTTGTCGTACGTAAGCCTGGAGACGGTCACGGGCCGCGACCTGCTGGCGCGGTACTTCGTCCAGCGCCGCCGCCGCGACATCAGGAAGTACCTGGATGAGTCCACCCCGTTCCCCGAGGACCGTCTCACCCAGGAGCGCAAGTACGCGTTGTCGCGGGAGTACAAGGAGCTGTTCGATAACGTCCTGACGTACGCCCGCGAGACGGTCCGCGACCCCGAGGGCGGCAAGCTCCGGCAGCGGGTGCGGTACTGGTCGGCCCTTGCCCTGCTGCGGGCGCTGGCCTCATCACCGCGAGCGGCCGCCGCCACCCTGACCACGAGGGCGGACAACCTGGATGCCGAGGACGTGAGCGAGGCCGACCGGCTCGGCCGTTCCGCCGTCCTCGACCTGCCCGACGAGGAGACCGTCGAGTCCGCCGACGCGACGCCCGGCGCGGACGCCGACACGTCGGACGGGGACACGCCGCACCGGCGGCGGCTGCGCCGGTTCGCCTCCCGCGCCCGGCAGCTCGAAGGCGCCGGCGACAAGAAGCTCCAGCTGATCGAGCAGACCACGAAGGAGCTGCTGCTCGAGGGGTTCAACCCGGTGATTTTCTGCCGCTTCATCGACACTGCCGAGTACGTCGCCGAGCACCTGTCCAAGCGCCTGGGCAACGGCTACGCGGTCGCCGCCGTCACAGGCACGTTGCCGCCGGACGAGCGTGTCGCGCGGATCGACAGCCTAACCAGGGACGAAACCAAGCGCCCCGTCCTGGTGGCGACCGACTGCCTGTCGGAGGGCGTGAACCTGCAAGAACACTTCCAGGCCGTCGTCCACTACGACCTCGCCTGGAACCCGACCCGCCACGAACAGCGCGAGGGCCGCGTGGACCGGTTCGGCCAGCAGTATCGCGTGGTGCGGGCTGTCACGATCTACGGCGCGGACAACGGCATCGACGGCATCGTCCTGAACGTGCTACTCCGCAAGCACGAGCAGATCCGCAAGGCCCTTGGCATCTCCGTCCCGGTCCCGGACCGGTCCGACGACGTGGTCGAGGCGATCCTGGAGGGCCTGCTGCTGCGCGACGCGGCCAGTGAGCAGCTGACGTTGGACATCGGCCTGGAACGGCGCGAGGAGCTGCACAAGGAGTGGGACAGCGCCGCCGAGAAGGAGAAGCTGTCCCGCACCAAGTACGCGCAGTCCGGCATCCAGCCCGGCGAGGTCGCCCGCGAACTCGACGAGATACGCGCCAGCCTCGGCACCGCCTCCGACGTCCGCGGTTTCGCCGAGGAGGCGCTGCGCGCGCTGCGCGCGGATGTCACCTCAGTGTCCGACGGTTTCACGGCCACCACCGGCGCCCTGCCCGCCGGGTTGCAGGACGCGCTGGTCCCCGGCCACGTGGAGCCGCTGCCGTTCCGCATCGACCTGCCGGTGAAGCCGCGGGAGGCGTACCTCGACCGCACCGATACGAACGTCGCCGCGATCGCCCGCTATGTCCTGGAATCCGCTCTCGACTCGGTCACCCCGGCAGATCCCCGCGACCGCCCCGCGCGTCGCTGCGGGGTCATGCGCACCTCCGCCGTGCCTCGCCGCACCACGCTGCTGCTAGTCCGGTTCCGCATGCACCTGGAACTCCCCGGCCGCGACGGCCCCCGCCAGCTCGTCGCCGAAGACGCCCAGGTCCTCGCCTACCGCGGCCAGCCGGCCGCCGCCGAGTGGCTGTCGCTTTCGGAGGTGGCTTCGCTGCTGGCCGCCGTACCGACCGGCAACGTCCCGCCCGATCAGGCCCGAGATTTCGCCGAACGGGCGGTGGCGTCTCTCCCGCCTCTCCTCCCCCACCTATCCGACGTGGCAGACGAGCTGGCGGTGAAACTCCGCGACGACCACATCCGCGTCCGCGAGGCCGGCGCCCAGCGCGGCATCCGCCGCCAGGTCACGGTCCGCGCCCAGAAACCCGCCGACATCCTCGGCGTCTACGTGTACCTGCCGGGCGGTGCCGCATGACCGAGTTCAGCTCCCTCAAGATCGTCGGCGGCCTGCTGTCGTCGGACCTGCTCGGCCGGGCCTTCGCAGGCGATTCGCAGGTGCCCGGCACGAGCCCAGAGAGCTACGGCTTGGAGCGCGGCGAGTCGGTCCGCCGCCAGGCGTCCCGGTCCTGGCCGTACCTGCTGGAGACCTGGCAGGACGAAAAGAAACGCGACCGATGGACGCGCATCCTGCTGCGGGAACTGGGCTTCACGCAGCAGATGCCTCCGCACATCGCTTTCCGCACGCTCGGCTGGGACGTGGACCTGGACCACCGGACTCCGCACCGCGAGGCCCGCGCGCCGCAGTCGGTGATGCAGGAGTCTTTGAATCGAGACGACACGCGGCTGTGGGGCATCCTGTGTAACGGGGTTACGCTGCGGCTGCTGCGCGACTCCGCGACGCTGGTCGGCTCCTCGTACGTCGAGTTCGACCTCAAGGCAATCTTCGACGGTGAGCTGTTCTCTGACTTCGTGCTGTTGTACCTGGCCTGCCACGAGTCCCGCTTCGCCGTCCAGGGCGAAGGCGGCCCCGAGTCGTGCTACCTGGAACAGTGGCGCGCCTTCGCCGCCGCCCAAGGCGAGCGCGCCCTCGACCAGCTCCGTACCGGCGTCACCCAGGCGATCTCGATCCTCGGCACCGGCTTCATCTCCCACCCTGGCAACCCGCAACTGCGGCTACGCCTCGCCAACGACGAGCTGCGCCTGGACGACCTCAACCGCGCGCTGCTCCGCCTGGTGTACCGCATCCTCTTCTGGTTCGTCGCCGAAGACCGCGATGCGCTGCTGCAGCCAGACCCCGACGTTTCCGCGGAAACGTCTCACGCAATTGCGTCGGGCGTTTCCGCGGAAACGCGGGCGCGCCTCCGCGAGGCCCGCGACCGCTACCACCACTACTTCTCCGCGGGCCGGCTGCGCCACCTAGCGCGCCACCAGCGCGGCACTCGCCACACCGACCTCTTCGAGGCTGTCCAGCTCGTCTTCGACGGCCTGGGCTCCGAAGGCGGCGTCCCCGAGCTGGCCCTTCCGGGCATTGGCGGCATCTTCGAGTCCCGCCGCGACGACGGCACCGCCCTAGCCTTGGACGAGCCTCTGGCAGGCGCCCGCCTGTCCAACGAGGCCCTCGTCGGCGCGATCCGCGCCCTGTCCCTGGTCAAGCCCCGCGACGGCGGCCCGATGCGCCGCGTCGACTTCGGCAACCTCGGCGCGGAGGAGCTAGGCAGCGTCTACGAGTCCCTGCTGGAGCTGATCCCCCACTACGATCCCGACAATCGCTCCTACACGCTCACGGTGCTCCCCGGCAACGAGCGCAAGGAGTCGGGCTCCTACTACACGCCCACCTCCCTGGTGGAATGCCTCCTCGACTCCGCCCTAGATCCCCTGCTCGACGAGGCGACAGCCCACGGCACCGCCGAAGAGAAGGTCGCGGCGTTGCTTGCCTTGACCGTCTGCGACCCCGCCTGCGGCTCCGGCCACTTCCTGGTAGCAGCAGCCCGCCGCATCGCCAAGCGCATTGCCGCCGAAGAAACCGGCGAATCCGAGCCTCCCGAGCCCGAGATCCGCAGGGCCCTCCGCCGCGTGGTAGGCCGCTGCATCTACGGCGTAGACGTCAACCCCATGGCAGCAGAGCTGGCTAAGGTCTCCCTCTGGTTGGAAGCCCTAGAACCCGGCAAGCCCCTCTCTTATCTGGACCAGAACATCCGCGTCGGCAACTCCCTCCTCGGCGTCACCCCCGCACTGCTGGCCGATGGCCTCCCTGACGCCGCCTTCACCCCCATCGAAGGCGACGATCGCAAGGTCTGCGCGGCTCTGAAGAAGCAGAACGCCGCCGAACGCCAGGGCCAGCATGATCTCTTCTCCCAATCCGGCATCCCTGTATCGAACGTTGTTCTGTCCAAGCGCTCCGCCGAGATCACCCACACTCTCCCGGAGAGCCTGGAAGACCTCCACATCCATCAGCAACGCCAGGCCGAACAACTAGCGGCATCTTCGGAACGCCGCATCCAGAAGCTCCTGGCCGACGCTTGGTGCGCAGCATTCGTCCAGCGCAAGACGGACGTGACTCGCTCCATCGCTATCACTCACGCCGTCCTTGAGAACTTCGGCACCGACGACGGCTCGCTAAACCTTGCCGCCGCAGAGCGCCTAGTAACCGAACTCATCCGCCAGTACCGCTTCTTCCACTGGCACGTGGAGTTCCCCCACATCTTCCGCGTAGGCAACGGCACCACCGACCTCGACCCGAAGGCCGGCTGGTCGGGCGGCTTCTCCTGTGTAATAGGCAATCCTCCATGGGAACAAGTCCAGCTCGATCCACGAGAATTCTTCGCTTCCCGTTGCCCAGCGATCGCAAATGCCAAAAATATGACGGACCGCGATGCCCGAATCGCCAGCCTTGCAGACGACGATGCGCCACTATACGCGGAATACAAAGCAGAACAACGAATCAATGACGGAATCAAACACTTCGTCCATGAATCCAACCGCTTCCCCCTCACGAGTTATGGCCGCCTAAACACCTACTCTCTTTTTGCCGAGACGAGCAGGACCATCATATGTGCCACAGGCCGCTCCGGGCTAGTACTTCCAACAGGGA
The DNA here is from genome assembly GCA_963771985.1 of uncultured Actinomycetota bacterium. Taxonomy (GTDB): domain Bacteria; phylum Actinomycetota; class Actinomycetes; order Streptosporangiales; family Streptosporangiaceae; genus Trebonia. The sequence continues at coordinate 652,826 of CAVYVO010000004.1, forward strand.
TTGCGACAGATTCGTTCAACCGGCATTTCTTCGGAGATCTTGTTCGCAACAGTAAGCTCGCGTCGTTCCTGGGCTTCGAGAACGAGGCCTTCTTGCTCAGCCGGGCAGTCCATCATTTTGTTAAGTTCTGCATTCTGACCACATGCGGGCGAGCGACAAAAGTGCATCTCGCCGAGTTCGCTTTCGATGTACGATATATGCGTGACCTTGCTGCACGCAAATTCGCTATGCCGCCCGACGAGATCCTTCTGGTCAACCCCAACAGCGGAACGGCTCCTGTCTTTCGCTCCCGACGGGACGCTGAGGTTACCATAGGAATCTACAGGAGAGTTCCCGTTCTATGGAGAGAACAGCCAGAGGAAAATTCATGGGGCCTCTCGTTCCAGCTTATGTTTATGATGAACACGGATTCCGGGTTGTTCCGAACTAGTAATGAAGACTCTACACTACCGCTCTACGAAGCAAAGATGATATACCATTTCGATCATCGATACGGAACCTACGAAGAGCAAACCGAGTCCCAAGCAAATATGGGCACCCTACCTCGCCTTACCCTTGAACAGAAGAACGACCCGAATTGCGTCGTAGAGCCACGATACTGGGTGGATCGTACAGAAGTTTTTAAACGTCTTGCACGCCGCAGCTGGGATAGAGATTGGTTGTTTGGATGGAGGGACGTCACTAACGCTACAAATGAACGCACGATGATCTGCAGCGTTTTGCCGCGATCCGCCGTCGGGCACACTAATCCGCTTATGTTCTCTACGTCACAGCGCCTACCGTGCCTGTACGCCAACCTAGCTTCGTTTGTTCTCGATTACGTAGCCCGCCAGAAGATGGCCGGCACGCATCTAACCTTTGGCTTCGTGACGCAATGGCCCGTACTTCAGCCCAGCGCCTACGACGAAGACTGGCTACGCTCGTTCATCGAGTCGCGCGTCCTCGAGCTCACCTATACCACGTGGGACATCGAGCCATTCGCGCGAGACGTAGGCGACGATGGTCCACCATTCCGCTGGGATGAAGAGCGCCGCTTCGCGATGCGGGCCGAACTCAACGCCGCGTTCTTCCACCTCTACGGCATCGACCGCGACGAGGTGGACTACATCATGGAGACGTTCCCGATCGTCAAGCGCAAGGACATCCAGCAGCACGGCGCTTTCCGCACCAAGAACCTGATCCTCCAGATCTACGATGCGATGGCCGAGGCCACTCGCACCGGCAACCCCTACCAGACGATCCTCGACCCATCCCCAGGCGAAGGCCCTCGCCACCCCGCACGCTGATCCCACACGGCCTACAAGCCGACCGTCTCCTCAGTCCAGTATTCCTATTCTGGTACGTTCTGATCCGCTGTTCTATTTTCGCGACAGCCCCACCAACCGTAAACTGACTCAAGGGTAACTTTCAGGACAGCCTGTCGATGCCCGCAATATAGGCCAGAGGCGACCGATTGCTTGCACGCTTTCCTTTCCACGCCTTAAGTATTTCAGCTGGAGCCTTCGCGACTAGAACAGCACCTTCTGCGAGCGCTCCGGCAAGCAGGACGTGCCACAAATCCAAGCCGCTAAAAACGGTCGCGCTAACTGACGAGAAGATTGCAGCAGATGAAGGTGCAACAATTCCAGTAAATGCATCTTCATACGAAGCCATCAAATCATCACGCGCCTTCACAAGCTCAGGCAATACTTTCGATGATACAGTCCGGGAAATTCGTTTTTCGTATTCATCCCCAGGCGTAACGTCCTCAATCTCACCGGACAGCATCTCCAAGTAGGAATGGAATCGGGAAAGCAGCCTTTCGTTGCGGAGTCGGTATGCTAGCAGTTCATCCATATCCACTAGGTTAAGCGCGTCATCAGGAATGAATCGATCCAATATCTCAAGAGCGAAGGATTGCTTTGGAAATCTTAGGGGCATATCAATAGAAAGCGCCCTCTTCAACTCCGGTTGCGTGTCGATTGCACTCAGAGAGCGGCCCACCTTAAGCCTGAGCATGGAATCATGAACAAGGCTATCACTATAAGGGACACAGCCATACAAGGCCGCAGTCACCAGGCACTCGTTTACCCGAAGGCTCGATGCATGCATGAACGGAAATGTGTAAGCGGGAAGTTCAATGTGAGGGTTGCCGCCTATTACATATCGGTAGCCTCTTCTTTCCAGGAACAGGCGGATGGCAGACTCGGGATCAAGATTCTTACCGCTCCATCGAAATTCTGCGAATTTCCTGACATTTTCATTTGTTATACGGCTAAGATCGCCACTCGCGTTGATGATTGCCTGGAGTGAAATTGCCTCTGAAAATGTCCCCGCTCCCGGATACAGAGTCTCCAGGAGCATCGGAGGAATCCGGTCCCGGAGGATACTCCAGGTGTCGGCGCTATGAGCTATGGCCAATCTGCAGAATTCATCTTCGCTGATGTCATTGATGACATTGACGGTCAAGAGCTCATTGTAATCGCGGGAAATGTTAGTGGCATCTGCGATTTGTATGAACCCTTCACTTGCCAGGAGATTATAATCCTGTTCAATTTGATCAGCCTCAGCGCTCATACTGGAATCTACTATCTTATCGCGAGTAATGGCCGCCCTGATGAACCACGGCTCAGAGTCAAGGAAGTAAAGAGTGTCAAAGAGTAGGGCAGCTTTTCTTAGGGTTGATTTTCTAAGCGAGCGCGAGTACGGATAATACATTGCCGTTAGCGCCACGACTTCTCCTCGCGATTATTCTAGTTCCAAACCTGCCTGCCTTAGGAGTCTACCCTGTTATGGACCGTCGACCTCGGCAGGAACTCCGACGATCTGCAGCAGCTCCAACCGCGCAGGGCCCGGTCAAGGAGCTGACGGACGTCGGGACCACTGTCTACACCGAGGTTCGACTTCAACAAGGAGATTGCCGAGGTCGCCAAGGACGACACGATCAGCTCATCCGTGAATTCCTTTTGAAGATCGACTAGTCTGACGCCATCCAACTTAGGTGATCAATCACGACAGGTACACCGGCCGCAGTCTCTGTACCGAAATCGGTTGTGTCAGTGCGCTCGGCAAGACCGCTCTGCCCACCGAACCCGCTGGAGAACGCACCACTAGCCCTCACCGGCGATGTCGTCGCAGCCGAAGATGTGATAAGCGCATCAGGGCGTGGGTACGGTCGGTACTGCGCATGGCGTCTGGCCAGAACTGCTGCGCTAGCCCGCGCCTCGGGATCTCCTACAGCAGAGCGATGGTTCCGCTACAGATTTGCAACCGGAAGCTCCAATGGCTGCCTTTGCGCGCCCCATGTCAGGCCTGAGGTTCGGCTGGAACCGTCATCGCTACGAGGAAGGGCATAAGATTTTCACGCTAAGTCGCGAATGCACGTCAGAGCGGGAGGGCGCGCAGGCCATGGCGGAGGAGAAGGTCAGGCGGGGTCTCCTGCTCAAGACGGCTCTGGAGATCCTGCGTGACGCCGGGACCAAGCTCCAGCCGAACCAGGTGCTGGAAGAGATCCGGAACCGGGTAGTCCTCACTCCCCGCGAACTGAGCCTGGACAACAGCGGCGTACCCCGTTACGACCGAGCGGTTGGATTCGAAACGGGGTATGCGGCAACTGTCGGCTGGACGTCGAAGATCGGCGGATGGTCGATCACGGACACGGGCATCGAAGCCCTGGAGACTTATCCGGACGCCGACGCTCTAAAGACGGAGTTCGACCGCCTTTACCGGGAGATCGATCAGCGTCGTAAGCAAGCGTTGCAGTCACTCAGTGAAGTCGAGCAGTTCATCGCCACGACTTTGCAACTGGTGGAACCTGGCTCATGGACTGCCCACGATGATCTCGCCGAGCTAGCAGACACGTCACCGCGCCAGGTCGCGGATTTCCTCGCAGGCACCAAAGTCAAGCTACCCACCTCATACCGCGTGTTGAACGCGGACGGAAGCATACCGACCGAGGAGTTCCTGAACGCCGCCTACCGAGGCAGTGACCTGCAACGCAGGCTGGCCGGTGAGGGCATCGGGTTCGACGCGAGTGGTCGGGCTAAGCCGGAGCAGCGCCTGACCGCCACCACCCTGAAGACCTTGCTGTCTGAGCGCGCCGAGGGGCCCGGCGACGGGGCGCCTGCTCCAGCGCGTCGGGCCTGGATGGTCCGCGGTACCAGCGTCGATGGGTTCAACCTTGTCCCGCAGTGGCTGGCCGAAGGTCATGTCTCGCTCAGCGCCACGCAATTCGGCAACGTCGATCCCGGAGTCAGCTACGACGACCTCAAGCAACAGGTCGAGGCGGCCTACCAGCACAAGTCGTATGCATACCGCGGGCAGCGCCTCGAAGAGTTCGACCGGTTCATCCGCCGGATGAGCGAGGGCGACCTGGTACTGACGCCGTGGCATGGGATGGTGTACCTCGGCGAGGTCGCCTCCCCGACGTACTTCGAGAAGTCCGCGAGCGTCGACAACCTTCGTCGCGACGTCCGCTGGTACAACGCGGAAGAGCCGATCGACGGGAGCGAGCTGCACGCTCCCGTGCCGGCGCTGCTGCAGAGTCAGGCTTACGTGGTCGATCTCACCGAGGCCTACGACCAGCTCGCCGCGCTGGTGCCGCGGAGGGATGAAGAGAAGCCACCGTCCGTTCGGATAATCGAAAAGCCTCAGCGGACGCTGAGCTTGAGTCCCGTGACCGCGGAACTGGCCGCGGACCTTCTCATGGACGCCGCCGAGCTGGACAAGATCAGGGATCTGCTCTGGGAGCGCAGGCAGGTCATCTTCTACGGGCCGCCGGGAACGGGCAAGACCTACCTGGCCACCCGGCTCGCCTGGCACCTGACCGAAGACGGGGCGGTCAAGCTCGTCCAGTTCCACCCCTCGTACACGTACGAGGACTTCTTCGAGGGGTTCCGGCCCTCCCCCGGCGGCGACGGCAGCCTGACCTTCACGCTGCGGGCCGGGCCGTTCCGCGACTTCGCTGAGGTGGCTGCGGCGAACGCGTCCACGGCGCACATCCTGATCATCGACGAGATCAACCGGGCGAACCTGGCCAAGGTGTTCGGCGAGCTGTATTTCCTGCTTGAGTACCGGGACTCCTCCATCAGCCTGCAGTACTCGCCGGACAGGGAGTTCACGCTTCCGCAGAACCTGTTCATCATCGGCACGATGAACACCGCCGACCGGTCCATCGCGCGCATCGATACCGCCATGCGGCGCCGCTTCTCGTTCGTCGAACTGGACCCGCGTATTCCCCCAGTGCAAGGTCTGCTCTCCCGGTGGCTTTCATTCAATAATCTTCCGAACGAACCGGCGCGACTCCTGGACGAGCTCAACCGTCGCCTCCAGGATGCCGACGCCGCCATCGGCCCGTCGTACCTGATGAAGCGGTCGATTTATACGCGGCCGGACGGCCTGGAGCGGGTGTGGCAGTACGAGATCATGCCGCTGCTCGAGGACCTGTTCTACGGGCAGCGTGACCTGGCGGAGGCCTATGGGCTGGAGAGCCTGCGCAAGGCGGTCGCTTCCGCGCCTGCTCCGCCCGAGCCGTGAGCACCATCGAGCTGGACGAGCTCGGCCCGCCGCTGGAGCTGCCGCTCACCGCGGAAGAAGGGCGGTCGCTCGCTTTTTCCGGTGTCGTGTCTGCTGTCCCGTCGCCGTACCGGCCGGGGATCTGGCTGGCCGGCCCGGCCGGGAAGGTCGGCGCGGCCCGGATCGGGCCGGTGGAGGTGTTCATCCGGCCGAAGGTCGAGATCGCCCGGCTGCTGTTCCTCCTCGGCTATGCCGAACACGGCCGTGCCTGGCAGCAGGACACCGTGCGCGTCGCGGATGCCGCCGACCTCATCCCGGTCATCGCCCAGGCGCTGTGGCGGCAGACCGAACGGGCCATTCACCAGGGCCTGCTACCCGGATACGTCGTCGTCGAGGAAAGCTCGCAGGTGCTGCGCGGCCGGCTGCGCGAGAGCGCGCAGCTGCATGTCCATCACGGGCTGCCACTCCCGTTGGAGATCCGGCACGACGAGTTCACCATTGACATCCCGGAGAACCAGATCCTGCGGACCGCCTGCGAACGGATGCTTTCCGTACCGCGGGTGGATTCGGAGTCCCAGCGGATGCTGCGGCGGTTGCTGCGCGATTTCGGCGACGTGACGGTGATCCCCCGCGGCTTCCCTGACCCTTTGTGGGAGCCCACCCGCCTTAATGCTCGGTACCACTCCGCGCTCCGGCTGGCGTCGCTGGTGCTGGACGCGACCTCTGTCGAGCAGGAGGTCGGAAACGTCGCGGTGAACGGGTTCCTGCTCGACATGCCGTCACTATTCGAGCAGTTCGTCACCGTCGCGCTGCGCGAGGCGATCACCGCGCGCTTCGGCGGGCGGGTGGAGGGTCAGGTCCGCTACTACCTGGACCAGGCCGGTCAGGTGCCGCTCCGGCCGGACATCGTCTGGAAGGTTGGCGGCGCTACGGCCGCGGTCATCGACGCCAAGTACAAGGCCGAGAAACCCGCTGGGTACCCGAACGCCGACCTCTACCAGCTCCTCGCCTACTGCACCATCCTCGGCCTGCCTGTCGGGCATCTGGTCTACGCGCGCGGCAACGCATCGCCCGCGCGGCACGTGGTCCGGCAGTCCGGCGTCGAGATCCTCTGCCACGCCATCGACCTTAGCCAGCCGCCGGAACAGCTGATCGAGCAGATGAGCAACCTTGGCGGGCTCGTCGCCGCTATGGCGATTACCTCTTGTCGGTATCCGGTCTGAGTTCGGCCTGGTCTTTGACCGAGACCCACCGCCCGGCTTTCCACCGGTAGTTCACGAGGCCTTTCCACCGGTTGTCAGCACCACGCCGCCACTCCAGCAGGAAGCCATCAACCCACGTTCCTTCCACCAGGACCTTGCACGGCTTGGCGTCAAGCGGAACATTCTCCGGGAAACAGTGGAAGCACTCAGCCAGGCCGGCTGACATAGCGTCGGAAAGCGGCACTTTCTCGGGTGCCGAGGCTCCCCTGCCATCCTGCACGGCCAGGCGCTGTCCGGCTACCAGAGCCTCACACGTCGGCTTACGGTGATAGGCCTCCCCGTGCTGGGTCCGCCATACCCGGACTGGCAGCCCCTTACGGGCGGCAAGGCACTCGGACTCGCCGCACCATTCGGCGATTTCGCCATGCTTGCAGCGCTGTTCGCCCGAATCAGCCATAGCCACATCATCGATCTGTATCTATCTGAGGGCAATCAGTAATCTACCTCCGTGGAACCTCTATCCCGCGTTCCCAGCGGCCGGGTGAAATCGGAGGTCAGCCGGTCTCCCGGCGTCACTGCTGCATTGAGCTGTCGCGGCGAGGGCTTCCCGGACCTCTGACACGCTTCCAGTTAGCGAACACAAGCCGCCTTCGGCGCGGATCGCCCCGCCTCCTGTGCCGTCGCGACGGCGGACCGGGCGTACACGCCAGCCGGGGTGGTCAGCCTGTAGCTGCTCAGCACGCAAGGCCGCGATGAGCCACTCGATCACGGCGCGCTCTCCATCTCATCGCCCCGGTAGACGGCCTCCAGCGCATCGTCGTCTAGGCCATCCAGCCACTCTTGTGCGCACAGTCGGTCGGCGAGTGTCATCAAGTCGGACGCGGTGAGCGACCGCAGGAGCAGCGACCTCGGGCCATCCCACGTCTGAACGCCACCGCGTATCGCCCACCACGTGCCGTCGCTCGGGAAGATCCGCCACTGCGGAAAGGTCTGCCTGAGCATTTCGACGGTGATCTCGCCGTATGCGATGTCACCATGCGCGCCACCTGCCGATGCCCTCACCATGACTCGCCCTCCCGATGAGCGATCGCCAACGTCGTAACTGCAGGCTGCCTGACACCGAGCCACAGCTGAAGAGGGTTTGCGAGAGTTTGCGAGGCAATTCAGCCAAGCGAGTTGATGGCGTTGGTGATCAGGGCGCGGGCCTCGGCGCCGTAGACCGCCAGCCCTGCCAGCTGATCGAATGCCCGTAGGTAGACGACGATCTCGCCCGGCATGGTGACTGTGACCTGCGCCGCCAGCAGTTCGACATGGACGCGGGCGTCATCGAAGACCGTGAAGGCTTCCAAGGTCCACATGGGCCGTGCTTCCGCCGTGAACGGGATGATGCCGAGCCGCACGGATGGCAGCGCCGTGACGCTCAGCAGGTGGCCGAGCTGCGCCGTCATGACCTCCTTGTCGCCCACCCGGTAACGCAGTACTGACTCTTCCAGGAGGATCGTGAAATGACGGCTCGCCGAGTTGAGTATCCGGTTGCGGTTCATCCGAGCCCGGACAGCCTCTTCCACATCGTCCGGCGTGCCCTGAAAGGCCGTGATGGCGGACATCAGCGCGGTCGCGTACCCGGGCGTCTGCAGGAATCCCGGCACCACCGTGGACACGTAGACCTTGAACTGCCGCGTTCGCTCATACAGGGTTCCGCGTGTCTCCTGCAGGCGGCGCATGCCGGTGCGGTGCAGGCGTTTCCACTCCTGGTACATGCCATCGGTGGCCCGGGATGCGGCGATCAGGTCGACGGCCTGATCCGGTACCCCGCAGACCTGGCACCAGATCCTGATGTCGGAGTCGCTTGGCGCCTGCTTCGCCGTTTCGATCCGGCTTGTCTTCGCCTCGTGCCAGCCCGCGGCAACCGACAGCGCCCGGCCGGATAGCTCGGCGTCCAGCCGGAGATCGCGCAACCGGTCGGCCAGCTCCTGCCTGGCCCGCTGCACGCTTGACGAGGGTGAAACCGCCACGATCGATGCAGACGTCAGAAAGGCTGGTACTCGGCGTGCGGGATCGCGCGTTCCCAGACCGCCTCGAAGGCTTGAGCGCAGGCGCACACCACAGCAGGGTCGTCCGACAGTTCGTGTTCCAGGAAGATACCGTCACCCGCGAAGTAGCCGAACCGGACCAGCCGGTCGTCCAACACCCAGAAGTCGTTGGCGGGTATGGCGAGTTCGCGTGCCCGCCGTCGCGACAGCCATCTAACGTCCTCGCCTGCCGCGACGTTGGTTGCACTGGTCATGAAGTGCTCGAAGCGGATGAACGGCGCGAGCGGCTCCGAAACCACCCTGGCGCGACGGAACCTGATGCCCCGCGCCACGTGAGCACGTACCAGCGCATGCCAGTCCGGCAGCACCAGCTCCGGGATCGGCTTGCCCGCCAGCCAGTCCAGGTACTGCGGATCGTCAGGCGTGTACGCGTCCCGCGTCTCCAGATGTACCGCTGAGGTCGTCGTCTCCGCGATCAGATCGCGGAACGGTGGCACCGCGCCCACTAACCGCCTCCTCGAGGATCGCCCGCATCCGGGCCGGGAGCCTGACCACCGACTCGTTGTCCGCGATCGGGCTGCGCCTGGCAACTTCCGCGAGCGTATCCGGGTCAGTGACCGTCCAGCCCTGAAGCAGGAAATCGCCGGTCTCCTCATCGATGAACACCGCCGGGCAGTTGTCGCCGCCGGTCTCCGGGTCGATACCGACAAAGAGTAGCGCCATGAGAAACTCCTCGGCTCGTCTTGTTGCACGTTTTTGCGCACCATCGACCCTCTCCCACTTCAGCCGGTCCGTCAAGGGCGCAGGAAGGCCGGGAGCCGGACGGGCGCGCGTGGCTCGCGAACCACGCGCGCCCAGTTCCTGCGGCTAATGAGAAGGTGACTCGCTGATAGGTAGCGCGGGGCGCCAGGCGATGACGGGGGCGTGGCCGGGGTCGAAGATTTCGATCTGGCCGACCGTGGTGCCGTCGCCGCGGTAATGGCGCCAGTCCAGGCCGAAGCGCAGGAAGATTCCGACGTCGGCGCCGCAGACCGCGCAGAACGGCTCCGGGTTGTCGGCGGGGTCTGGGGTGTCGTCGTCGGTGCACGGTTCGGTGGCGTCTAGCGTGGCGTCGAAGGCCGTGGGACTGTAGTCGGCTAGCCAGGTCAGGGCCATAGCCATGCGGTCCGTGTCGAGGGTGGCCAGGCGGGTTAGCCGCTTTCGGGCCTCGGCGTCGGAGACTCGCCTGAGTTGGGGGATGATTTCGGGTACGGTCACCTTTTCTCCTCTGTGGATGGGTGATCGAGGGCCGCTTGGGTGCATCACCACCTGGGCGGCCCGCTTAGTTTAGGGTTAGGGCAATTATAACGGTTGTGAGTTCGAATTACTATATCGACATGCTATTTCACGGTATTTTGAAGAGCTAGCCACGGGATTGGGCTGAGGGGTGGGGTCGGAGAGGCGCCACGGTACGTTCGGGAAAATATGAATTGAAGGCGACTGCGGCAGTTGCCTTATGCGGGCCAGGCGCGGAAGGCGGCGCGGGTGTATAGGGCGCCGTCGGGGTTGGCATTGGGGCCGAGCGTAGCCGGTCTGGAGTGAGTGCGACGAGACGGATCAGTGGGACGTACGTGTTCGTGGCGGCGTCGCGTGCCCGCCACTTTGTCGCTGGTGTGCCGTCGTTGCTTGCCCAGTCGGCCTCGTAGAGCATCTGGGTGACGCACTCGAACGGGTCGGAGGCGGCCTCCGGACCGGCCTCGACGGCGGCGAGCAGCAGGATGCCGGATCTGGTCTCGTGACAGGCTCCCGGCACGGCTCGCGCAGTCCTGCTGCTGCGCGCGCTTGTAAAGTGGACGACACGCTTCAACCGCGCGTCTGAGGCCCTGGGGACGGCGGCCGCCGAACGGCATGTGGCCGCGAGGAGGAGCCGTGCACCATGCCGTAGCGCCGCTGCCGCCGCTAGATCCCGGCCGCGGCATAGTTATCCGGGAACCCGAGCGCGCTGAGCCAGGTTACTGGGCCGGATGCCCGGCGGTTTGGTACGAGGTCGGCAAGCAGCGTTTCCTGCTCAGCTACCGCCAGCGTCGGCCACGGGGCGCTGCGCAGGACCGGGGATGGCGGTGCGCCTTGGCCGCCAGCACCGACGGGGTGGTGTTCGACGACATCTGGGAGATCCGCAAGGAGGAACTGGCGACGGCGTCGATGGAGCGGTTCTCGCTGGTCCCGGCGCCCGGCGGGCGGTATCACCTGTACATCAGCTACGTCGACCCGGCCGACAACCGGTGGCGGATCGACGTGCTGGAGGCCGCCGACCCCGGCGGCTTCGCGGCACGATCCGCGCGCCCGGCACTGACCGCTGCCGGTACGGGCACGGAGGGAATCAAGGATCCCTGCACGCTGCGCATCGGCCCGGTCACTTACATGTTCACCAGCTTCGCGGCCGCCCGCTCGTTTACGGCGGACCAGCGCGAGCTCGCGCATCGAACCGCCGACATCTACAACACCGGGGTCACCACGCACCCCACCGGGCTAGCCACTAGCCTGGACGGCGCCAGCTTCGAATGGCACGGCCCGGTGCTGGACGTCGGCCAGCACTGGGATGCCTACCAGTCCCGGCTGACCTGCGTAATCCCCGTCGGCGCAGGTTACATCGGTTTCTATGACGGCTCGGCCAGCGTCCGCGAGAACTACGAGGAACGCTGCGGCGTCGCCGTCTCGGGAGACCTGTGGCACTGGCAGCGGCTGACCACCAGGAGACCCTGGCTCGCCGGCCCGTACGGCAGCGGTTCCGCCCGCTACCTCGACGCTGTGATCGTGGACGGCCAATGGTGGATCTACTACGAGATGACACGCGCCGACGGAGCCCACGACCTGAGGCTGCTGCGGGTTCCGTCTTCCTAAGCCGCGGCGGGACATATCCTGGGCCAGGACGTGACCGGATCGGTCCGGTCCGGGACTTGATCTGGCCTTACGCGCCGGGCCGTCCCGGCCAGATGCTTGTTGTCATGACTCGTGCTCTTCTCGTCATCGATGTTCAGGAATCGTTCCGGCAAGGGCCGCTGTGGGCGGCCATCTCCAACCCCGGCATCGCCAGCGACGTCGCCCGCCTCGTCGACGGCGTGCGGGCAAATGGCGACCTGGTTGTGTGGGTGCTGCACTCCGAGCCTGGCTCGGGTACGCCATTCGACCCGGCCAGCGGCCACGTCCGCTACATCGGCCCGCTCAAGCCGCAAGACGGTGAGCCGCAGCTCACCAAGACCTCGCACAACGCGTTCACCACGACGAACCTCCAGCAGCTGCTCACCCAGCGGGCCATCACCGAAGTCATCGTCTGCGGCATCAGGACCGAACAATGCTGCGAGACCACGGCAAGGGTCGCCTTCGACCTCGGCTACCAGGTCACGTTCGTCACCGAGGCGACCGCCACCGGCCCGATCGCGCACCGCGACGCCCCGCCAGGTCAGACGGCCGTACAGCTGGCCGCGGACCCGCGCACGCTGCCGGCCAGCGCGGTCATCGAGCGGACCGAGTACGCGCTCGCCGGACGGTTCGCGACCATCGCCACGATCGCGGAGGCCGCCGGCCAGGCTATGCTGACCAGATCGTGACTAAGGTCGTCTTCCTGCTCGTCCCGGGGCTGCACCTGCTGGACCTGGCGGGGCCAGCGCAGGCGTTCGGCACCGCCGCCGGCCTCGGCTGCGGCTACGAGCTGGCCTACGTCGCCGAGCAGGAGGACGTCCCCACCGCCCAGGGCGTCACCATCAGGGCCGCCACAGGCTGGCCCGCGCTCGCCGCAGACGACCTGATCATCGTCCCCGGCTGGCGGGCCAGCCCCGTGATCGCGGGCACCGGGCCGCTGGCCGAGGCCACGCTCGAGGCGCTCGCCGCCCATCACGCGAACGGCGGTGCCGTCGCCAGCGTCTGCGCCGGGGCCGACGCCCTCGGCCGGGCAGGCCTCCTCGACGGCCGGCGCTGCACCACCCACCACGACATCCAAGAGGAGCTCGCCAAGCGCTACCCGAAAGCGACGGTCGTCCGCGACGTGCTCTACATCATCGACGGCCGGGTCGCCAGCTCCGCCGGGATCGCCAGCGGCATCGACCTGGCCCTGCACCTGATCGCCGTCCGGGACGGCCCGGCCACAGCCGCGCGGGCCGCCCGCGAGATGGTCGTCTACGCCCGCCGCAACGGGGATGAGCAGCAGGCCAGCGCCATGCTGCGGCACCGTAACCACCTCAGCGACACCGCGCACCGCGCCCAGGATCACATCGAGGCGCGGTTCGCCGGCCCGCTGCCGCTCGCGGAGATCGCCAGCAAGTGCTGCGTCAGCGAGCGCACCCTCACCCGCAGGTTCACAGCGGCGACCGGCCTGACCCCGCTGCGCTACCAGCAGCTGCTACGGCTGGAGCGGGCCGAGCACCTGATCGGCCACGGCGCCACCGTCGAGGCCGCTGCCCGCACCGTCGGCTTCCAGGACGCCCGCACACTCCGCCGCCTCCGCGCCCGCGGAACGGCCTGAACGCCCAAGAGCAAAGCCAAGTTTCCTCAGCGGAACAATCCCCAGCACTTGCCTCCCGTCCCCCCTTCCGCCGCCGTCGCCGGCAGGCGGCCGGACCCGGGCGCACCGCCTGGTCACGCTACCGCGGCTAGATGGGCGGCTGCCGCTGCGCAAGGTGTGGGGAAAACCTACATCCAGAGATAGCAGGCGGCTGTGGAGTCAGGCTCGGTTCGTTCGGGAAAATGAAAGGGCGCGGACGGCCAGTTGCGCGCGCTGGGGGCCCGACGCGGCGCTGCCGTGGTCACATCCGCTCTGACGGTGCCCAGCTCACCTGGTAGGGCCTGAACTCTCTGGTCCGGGTGACGTACTTGTTGGCCGCCCGTAGACGCCGTCGCGGCGTGCTTCTCAGGACTGGCCGACCGTCACCCAGATCGAATCCCCTCGGATCGGCATCCGTCGCGCTACCCTTGGTCAGCACGCTCGTACCGGTCGATCTAGCGATGGCGAATTGGCTACCTCAAGCTGCCTGTTCTGGGGGGAATCGCGTGGTTTCCAGGACACTCCTGTTCCGCCCCCGCCAGGGGGATCCCGCGGGCGACCCGCGCGCTGGCGGTTTCCGGGCCGCGCTCGCCACGCTCTTCCCCATAGCGCCCAGTGTGTCGCCAGCGCCACGTGGGCTGCTGCGCGAGCGGCCGGTGCGCGTCGCCATCGAGATCCTCGCCGTACTTGCCGCCGCAGTGGCGATGCTGCCGCGCGTCGCTCACATTCCGGCCTGGGACCTGGTCTATGCCGAGGACAACGGCGTCTTCCTTGTCCAGGCACTCGCGCACCCGTGGCACCTGCTCGCCCCGTTTGGCGGCTACCTGGAGCTGGTGCCGCGCATCCTCGGGCAGATCGTTTCACTACTGCCACTGAGGGACGCCGCGCGGATCTACGCGGTTTCTGGAGCCCTCATCGCAGCCGTCTGCGCGCTGTTCACGTATCACGCGAGTGAGGGATACATCCGGTCGCCCTGGCTGCGGGCCATGCTGGGAGCCGCCCTGATCCTGCTGCCGCTCGCGCCGATCGAGATGGCCGACGCCGGAGTGACTTCCCCGTGGTACCTGCTCCCGACGGTGTTCTGGGCGGTGATGTGGCGGCCCCGGACGCGCTGGGGGATGCTGGCCGCCGGGCTCATGGCCTTCGCGGCGGCCTCGTCGGAGATCGTCGCGATCATCTATATTCCGCTGCTGGTGATCCGGGTCATCGCACTGCCGCGCTGGCGGGAGCACGCGGTCACGATTGGCTTCCTGCTCGGCCTGCTGGCGCAGGTACCAGCGATCCTGTCGACCTACGCCCAGCACGCACAGCGGCTCAATGGCTACGGTCAACCGCTCGCCTCGGTCAAGTTCTACTTCCACGGCTTCGTCCTGCGCTCCGTCGGCTGGCACCTGTCGTGGTGGCTGCAGAGGCCGCTTGGCCTGAACGGTGCCACGGCGGTCGTCGGCGCGTTTCTGCTGGCCGTCCTCGCCTGGGTCCTGATCACCGGCGACCGTCAGGTCCGCGTCTTCGCCGTGCTGGCCACCGTGATCGGCTTCGTGCAGGTGATCGCCGTCGCGTCCGTCCCTGGCCCGCCCGGCGGTGGCTGGGTGGCGCATGAGGTGGCCATCCCGACCTTCCAGCCGGGCTCCCGCTACGACGCCGTCCCGGTGATGCTCCTGGACGCCATGGTGATCATCGCGGTCGACACGTTCATTCGCCGCCGGAGCGCGGTCACGCCAACCCCAACGCCACCGCTGCGCGCCTGGCGGGGCCTGCGACCGTGGGCGCTGGTCGCGGTCGCGACGCTGACCTGTGCGCTCGCGTTCGGCTGGGTGACTGACTATAGGTACTACTCACCCGACCGCGTCAGCCAGGGTTACTGGACCCACACCCTGGATCACTGGCTGAGAGCCTGCGCCAGGAGCAAAACCGGCGAGATCTCACTGCACACCTGGGATGCCCCTAACCTGACCGTCCCCTGCTCCCGCATCCACCGCTAGGGGCCGGTAGTGGTCGCTAGGGGTCCCGACGGAACCCGCAAACTGCCCGGTCGCGCAGGGATCGTGGGGTTCCGGAATCGTTTGTCACGGTGACGCACCCGTTCCACCCGCTGTCGGGGCAGCGGCTGCGGGTGCTGTTCGAGCGGAAGACCCCTGATGGCCTGGCGGTGAGCTGCGAGGGCGGGCCGCTGGGCTCGGTGATGCTGCCGCTGGCGTGGACCGACCGGGGTTCCGCGGCGGCGGACCGGCCTCTGACCTATGAGGTCCTGATCGAGCTGGCTGCGGCGGTCTCTGCGGTCAGCGCGCGACACGCGGGGTGAGCTCGTTGACTTCAGGTCCTCTTGCTGGGAGTTTCTTGTGTGATGAATGCATACAAGAACGATCTCCGGGTGCTGTCCTCGGCGGAGCTGCGGTCCCGCCGGGACCGGCTGGCCGCGTCCGTGCCGGGCGCGGCCGGGTTCCTGGCCGGGTCGCTGGCCGAGCAGCGCCGCAGGTGCGGGAAGGAGGGATGCCGGTGCGCGCAAGGCGAACTGCACGGCCCGTATGCGTACCTGTCAGTTGCGGGGCGGATGGTCTACGTGCCCGCCGTGCTGGGCGAGGCGGTCCGGGCGCGGCTGCAGGAATCAGCGCGGCTGCGGGAGGTGCTGGAGGAGATCTCGGCGCTCAACCTGGAACTGCTGGCCAGACGGGAACTGGACTAGGCCGTGCCCGCTGCCCGCGCTGTGCTGCTGCCGCCGGATCCGGCGGCAGCAGCACGTGCGCGGGCAGAGATGATCGCGGTGCTGGCCAACATGGCCGAGTCGGTGCTCGCCGCCGGGACCGGGCAGGGGCGGGTGAGGAGCGGTGATCCGCGGGGAGCAGAAGGTGACCGGCTCGCATCTGGAGCGGGCGGCGATCGTGTATGTCCGCCAGTCGACGCTGGTGCAGGTCCGCGAGCACACCGAGTCCACGCTGCGCCAGTACGACCTGGCCGGGCAGGCCGCCCGGCTGGGCTGGGCCGGCACTGCCATCGAGGTGATCGATGCCGACCTGGGCCTGTCCGGGCGCACGGCGTCGCACCGCGACGGGTTCAAGCAGCTGGTCGCCCGGGTGTGCCTGGGCGAGGTGGGCGCGGTGTTCGGCCTGGAAGTCTCCCGGCTTGCCCGCTCCAACGCGGACCTGGCCCGCCTGCTGGAGCTGGCCCGCCTGACATCCACCCTGGTCATCGACAACGACGGCGTCTATGACCTGTCCGACATCAACGACCGGCTGCTGCTGGGGCTCAAGAGCCAGATGTCCGAAGCAGAGCTGCACTGGCTGACCAGCCGGATGAACGAGGCCAAGCGGGCCGCCGCCCGGCGCGGCGAGCTGCGCGTCCCGCTGCCCGTCGGGCTGGTCTACGACGACGACGGCGGCGTGGTCATCGACCCTGACGAGGAGGTCGCCGCCGCGATCAGCGACGTGTTCGCCGCGTTCACCGCCACCGGGTCGGCCTACGGGGTGGCCGGGGCGTTCGCCGGGCGGCGGTTCCCGCGCCGCGCCTACGGCGGGACCTGGGCCGGGCAGCTGCGGTGGGGCAGGCTCACCCACGCCCGCGCCGCCGGGATCTTGCGCAACCCGGCCTACGCCGGGGCGTACGTGTTCGGGCGGCGCCGCTCCCGCCAGGTTGTCGACCCGGACGGGTCCGTGCGCTCCTCGGTCACCGAACTGCCCCGTGACCAGTGGGAAGTCCTGATCCCCGGCCACCACCCCGGTTACATCACCTGGGAGGACTACCTGGCCAACGAGGCGAAGCTGGCCGCCAACCGGACCAACGCCGGGGCCCGCCCGCCGCGGGAAGGCACTGCGCTGTGCCAGGGCATCGTGTCCTGCGGTGCCTGCGGGCGTGCCATCCAGGTCCGCTACCAGGACCGGTACCCGCGCTACGAATGCGCCCATTCCCGCGCCAACCATGTCGCCACGCCGCTGTGCGGGTCGGTCCGCGCCGACACCATCGACCAGGCCGTGGCCGCCGCGCTGCTGGCCGCAGTCGAGCCCGCGCAGGTCACGCTGGCGCTGGCGGCCGCCGAGGAGGTCACCATCCGGCGGCAGCGGTCGGTCCGCGCCGCAGAGCTGGCCGTCGAGCGGGCACGGTATGACGCTGACCGGGCCGAGCGGGCGTTCCTGGCCTGCGAGCCGGAGAACCGGCTGGTCGCCCGCACCCTTGAAGCCCGGTGGGAGGCCCGGCTCGCGGACCTGGCCGGCACCGAGGCAGCGCTCGCCGCGCAGCGCTCCGCCCGCCCCGAGCTGCCCGGCCCGGACCAGCTCGCCGCCACCATCGCGGACCTGCCCGCCCTGTGGTCCGCCCCGGCCACCAGCGACAAAGACCGCAAGCGGCTGCTGCGCACCCTGCTGGCCGACGTCACCATCACCCCGTCCGCCAGCGACCCCGCCCAGATCACGGTCGGGCTGCGCTGGAAGTCCGGCGCCAGCCAGCAGGTCCAGGTCACCCGGCGCCGCAGCGCCGTCCAGCTGCGCTGCACCGACCCGGCGGCGATCGAGCTCGCCCGCCGGACCGGCCCCGGCCTGGACAACAACGCCCTCGCCGCCGCGCTGAACGACGCCGGGCACCGCACCGGCACCGGGCAGCCCTTCAACGGGGTCGCCGCCGCCAACCTGCGCAGCTACCATCACATCCCCTACCCCGGCCTGCTCGAAGACGGCGAGCTCACCCCGCGCCAGGTCGCCCAGATCACCGGCGTGTCCACCGGCACCGTCCACTACTGGATCAACGCCGGCTACCTCACCGCCCGCCGCGGCCCGGCCGGGCGCTGGTGCATCCCCTTCCCGCCCGGCGTGGAAGCCGCATGCCGTGAGCGCGCCGCCGGCTCTGCCCACCAGCACCGCAACACCGACCCGGCACCCCGCCGCGAACACGAGCTCAGCATCGCCGAGGTCGCTGCCCGGCTCGGCGTCAAGCCCAACGTCGTCTATGCATGGGCAGAATGGGGCCACATACCCGCCCGGCGAAGCGACGCCGGGCGGCTGTGGATCGACTTCACCCCCGCCGTCGAGCGCGCGTGCCTCGAGCGGATCACCAGGTCATACAAGCTCCCCGCCGACATCAAAGCCCAAGCCGCACAACGCCTGGAAAGGACAGCAGTATGAAGCACACGTCCCGATCGTCCCGGACCGTTGCTTGTACCTTTGATCGGGCGGACCATGGGCATGGCTTGGCCGGGGCAGGCCATTCGCCGCGTGCATTCAACTGCAGGATCAGCGCGGCAATGTTCCACGCGTCATCCTCGCCACGGTGGTACGGTCCGGCCGGTTATGCGGGTCCAAGTATCCGGTCCATCAGTGCACGGATCCTCGTGAAGCGTTCGTCAGCCGACTTGGCTGGTAGCCGTAGCCCGGCGGCCAGGTTGGTCATACCCGGAGAGCGGCGGCTGCTGAAGAGATCGCGGATGCGGGCGGCGCTCTCGGCCTTGATGCCGCCGCGAAAGTCCGCAGGGGTGACGCCTGCGGCGAAAGCTATCTCAAGGCATCGCCAGATATCCGCTACGTCGGTGTCCTTGTGCCGGACCTTAGTAGCGAGGCTCTTCAGCACAAGAGCACTCACCTCATCGGGAAACAGCAGGTTGACTTGCCGAGTCTCGCCGTTGAGCCTCCTGAGGTCCAGTCTGAGTTCCACCGGCGAACGGTTCAAAGCGACGGAGAGCCCAGGGACCTCGGTAGTGAACAGGTCTTCGCTGACCGCGACATTCTCACGAGCCCGACTTGTGTACGCCGGGATCAGGACATCGATGACCGCTTCGGGAAGGTGGGCGGCAATCTTATCAGACAACCCGGCGGGGATGTCCGAAAGGGGCTTGGCGAATCGGTTACCGGCCACTTGCTCGTAGTTGAACTCTCTCAGCCGACCTACAACTCCGTAGTCTCGCGCAACGACCGGCGGTACGCCAAGGTCGACATCGCCTGTCTCACGGTAGAGTTCGGCGCCAAGCTGCCACCGCGCGGCGAGCATGGTAACCATGTGCCCGCCAATGATCCGGTAGTCCTCGGTCACGCCTTCGAGCGCGCAAGCCACGTCCGCAAGCGCGGCATAGCCGAGGTCGTCAGCGACCGAACGTGCCACAAGTACGAGCCGGTTCAGGGGCGTGCCAGCAGCCATTCCCGCAACCTTTCAGCGGCTTCCATCCGGTCGGCTCCCCCTAGATCCTGTAGATCCCAGATCTGCTGCGCGGGGTCGGCCAATTCAACTTCACGGCCATCCAGTTCGGCAGTGAACGTCGGTGGTGCTGTAAAGACAGACATGTCTTCCGGCATGCGCACGATGACGTTCGCATCATGCTTGCCCTGCGCCTCGACTAGCCCAAGGCTTGTTGGATCGAGCGGGCGCTTGGCATAGAGAATCACGATGCTCGGGCGACGCCACGGCACTATGAGATCAGGACCGACATCAGCCGAGACCGCGATCAGATTCCGCGGAGCAATGGCGTCGCTGGCGCGGACGCTGATGTCGGCCGGTGAGTCCAACCCATACAGATACGATTCCGAGCCTCCAGGTCCCGGGTATTCGGCGAGGAAGCGATCAAGTAGCGCCTCGCGCCGCGGCCTCCACCGGCCGTGCCCGATGCTGTCGACGAGCTCCAGATCACGCAGCCTGTGAAGTACCTGGGAAACTCTTGGCTGCGACACACCCACCTGCTCAGCTAGGGCCGTCCCTCCGGCGGCTTCGGCCTCATCATCTCTTCGGAAGCGAATCAGCGCGCGAATGACAGCGAAACTGCCAGCGCCCCGCGGCAGGGTTCTCTTCTTGGCAGCAGGTGCGCTGAAACTACGTCTCTGCCGCAGCCACAGGCCTGGCGCGTGCAGGTCGAAGTTTCCTTGAGTGTCAGCCCATGACCAGCCTGCGTTGCTGAGGGTAGCGCCGAGAGCGTCGGATACGAAGGGAACAACGAGCAGCGGGTGCCCTAGCTGGGACAGTCTCTCCCACGAGATCTGAAGGCGTTGAAGCTCGCCCGGGTAGGGTGCACGCTTCTTCATCTGTAGGGCGAACCGTGCTCTGCGTCCGTCGGCAAGCACGTCCAAGACCTCATCAACCTGGGCGTGCGCGTCCGTCGGCATGTCGTGGTACTCAACCGCGATGCCGGAATCCCTTAGTGAACGCATGACCTCCATAAGCACGTTTCTATTATAAGCACATGACTTATAAGCTTGAGATACTTATGGGCTCCTGCCGGGACACTGCGAGAGCGGAACAAGCGGTGAGCGAATCACAGACGGGCGCGTACGTTCGGGATAAGAGGGAGAAGTGGGACCGCGAACGGACAGTCGATCGACTCGCGGAAGTCGAGGACGGGCGGGGTCTGCACCTCCCGGTTGTGCAACGCGATGCCAGCGACCGCGCTGCTACCGAACGGTCGCGTAGAGCGTCTGGCACCGCGGGTATGCGACCGGCTACGCTGCCGATATGGCAGCACGGCCCGCCCGGCGCCGGACCGGGCGCACGCCGGTCGCCTTCATCGCCCTGCTCACGGCCTGCTGCCTGATCGCGCTGGCAGGGCTCGTGGCGTTCGTCCACGGCGGGCCGGTTCCGGCGCTGACCGGGCTGTTCCTCGCCCTGCTACCAGTCCCGCTGGTCCTGGTGGCCATCTTGTACCTGGACCGGCTCGGACCGCAGCCACGGGGGCTGCTCGCCGCCATGTTCGGAACAGGCGCCGGGATAGCCGCGATCACCGTGCTCGCCGGGCGCGCGGCGCACACCGGCGTGATCACGAGCCCTGAACTGGGACCGCACGCCGGCCGCGCCGTCGCGGTCACGCTCAGCGCTGCCGTCGGCGGTGCGATCGTCGCCGAGACGCTGAAGGCCGCCGTCATGGTGGCGCTGCTGTCCACGCGGCGCCCCGGGATCGACGGCGCGCACGGCGGCGTGGTGTACGCATCGATGCTCGGGCTCGGATTCGCGCTGATCGCCAACGCCTACGCCTACGATCAGGCCGAAAGGAATGGCGTCAGCGCGCTGGCCGCCACGTTCGTGCGCCGGGGCCTGTTCGGCCCGCTGTGGGAGCCGCTCACCGCCATGATCGGGCTCGGCGTCGCGTACGCGGCTTCGCGCCCGGGAGCCGAGCGGTACTGGGCGATCGGCGCCGGCTGGCTGGCCGCGGTCGCGCTCGACACACTGTGGAGCGACGCGGTGACCGCCAGCCCGGGCCGCCTGGCCGTCACCTACCTGATCCTGGTCGCCGCTCTGGTGGTGGTGGTCATCCTGGTGGTCGCCGACAGGCGGCGTATCGTCAGGATGGTCGCGCAGTTCCTGCCCGGCTACAAGGACCCGGCCGTGGTGACCGCCGCCGACATCACGATGCTCGCGAGCCTGCAGCGGCGCCGCCTGGGCAGGCACTGGGCCCGGCTGCACCTGGGGGCCGCCGGGATACGGGCGATGACGGACTACCAGCTCGCCGCGACCGAACTCGCGATGGCATGCAATCGCAGCCGCCTGGGCAGGATGACCGCTGACGCGTTCGCCCGGCACCGCGACCGGTCGGTTGACCTGATGCGGGCAGCGGCTGAGGTGGTGATCGCCGGCGACCCCCTCGTTCCCCCGCCCTGGATTTCCCTGAACGACCAGTCCGTCTTCTTCCAGTCCCGCCCGGACGCGGGCACACGTCAGCGCCGTTGATCAGCGGCACCAGCCGCTGCTTGGGTCCCCGCCGCGGCGAGCCCTTGCCGTGACGGACGATTGGATCGGGCGAATCAGCCGGACGTGGCGACGCCCGACAACTGGCGGTGCTGCCCAGCCCCGCTGGGTTGTCAGTCCCTTGCCCGCTGCGCCTTGGATCCGTGATGGCCCGAGTTCGCCGAGCCGGCTGAACTCCGGGCGTCCGACATCGAGAAGTTTCCAAGCATCGACAACCTTCGCGGGGGTGGCCGCGGCGAACCCGCCCACGGCCTACATCCTGATCATCGACGAGATCAACCGGGCGAACCTGGCCAAGGTGTTCGGCGGCCCGGCAGGCGCCCGGCGTGATCGCCGCCTTCTCCGGCGCCGCTTCTCGTTTGTCGAGCTGGACCCGCGCATTCCCCCGGTGCAAGGGCTGCTCGCCCGGTGGCTTTCATTCAATAATTTTCCGAACGAACCGGCGCGACTCCTGGACGAGCTCAACCGTCGCCTCCAGGATGCCGACGCTGCCATCGGGCCGTCGTACCTGATGAAGGGGTCGATTTACGCGCGGCCGGACGGCCTGGAGCGGGTGTGGCAGTACGAGATCATGCCGCTGCTCGAGGACCTGTTCTACGGGCAGCGTGACCTGGCGGAGGCCTATGGGCTGGAGAGCCTGCGCAAGGCGGTCGCTTCCGCGCCTGCTCCGCCCGGGCCGTGAGCACCATCGAGCTGGATGAGCTCGGCCCGCCGCTGGAGCTGTCACTCACCGCGGAGGACATTCCGGAGAACCAGATCCTGCGGACCGCCTGCGAGCGCATGCTTTCCGTGCCGCGGGTGGATTCGGAGTCCCACTCCGCGCTCCGGCTGGCGTCGCTGGTGCTGGACGCGACCTCCGTTGAGCATCAGACCGGGAACGTCGCGGTGAACGGGTGGAGGGTCAGGTCCGGTATTACCTGGACCAGGCCGGCCAGGTGCCGCTCCGGCCGGACATCATCTAGAAGGTCGGCGGCGCTACGGCCGCGGTCATCGACGCCAAGTACAAGGCCCAGAAACCCGCCGGCTACCCGAACGCCGACCTCTACCAGCTCCTCGCCTACTGCACCATCCTCGGTCTCCCTGTCGGGCACCTGGTCTACGCGCGCGGCAATGCCTCGCCCGCGCGGCACGTGGTCCGGCAGTCCGGCATTGAGATCCTGTGCCACGCCGTCGACCTGGACCAGCCGCCGGATCAGCTACTCAAGCAGATGAGCGACCTTGCCGAGTTCGTTGCCGCTGGGTCCGCCATACCCGGACTGGCAGCCCCCTTGCGTTCATGGGCGATACTCGCAGCCGATCGGGGGTTATCAGGGTGGCGCGTCATGATGTGCTGCCCCGGCGCCCGTGTCCGCTTCCAGCGCCGCGAGGTCGCGGACCGCGTAGCGGCGGTGCTCGCATTCCTCCTCCATGATCACGTTCAGGCAGCGGCTGAGGGTGTATGTCCCTTCGGGGTAGCCGGGTGCGGGCAAGCGCGGGCATTCCCGTTCCAGGTCGTCATCGGTGAGCCCGTCGACGATGCCGCGTACCATCGTCATGCGGGTGCCGCGGACTTCCAGCACCTCTGCCAGAGGCGGGCGCACGTCGAGGTCGATGCCGAGCGATGCGGCGTCCGCGGGCTGATAGGCGGTGTTCGGGAGGCCGAGCGGGTGGTACGGCATCGGCTTACCGAGAATCATGTGGCCGGCCCACTTGTCGGTGGCGCAGACGAGATGGCGCAGCGTCTCTACGAAGGACCATTCGTTGTCGACCCGCTGGTGCAGGGCAGGGCCGGGTAGCCGCTCGGCGCGGGCAACGGTCTGCGACCATAGGTTCTCGATCGTGTCCCACATCGCGCGGTAGTCGCTAGCGGTCCGCATTGCTCTCAGCTGCACTCGTTCGGGGTGCCGCTTGTCGAGTTCGCGTTCCACGTACGCTGTGACATCGACGTCGTTGACGACGAGGTTGCCGACGAGCCCAGACAGGCTGACGTCAATGAGCCACGAGTCAGTGATCTTGGCCCGGCGTAGGTCACAGTCCCGGAATTTCGCGCCGGTGAAGTCAGCGCCTGTGAAGCTGGCACCGCGAAATGCGTCGGTGCCGTCGTAATCAGCTGCCACCGCGCCATTGTCCTACAACCGCCGCTGCCTGCGGCCGGTTCGTACAGGCGCGTCTCCTCCCGACCCCAGCCGGTGATGGCGTGTGGGCCAGTCCAGGGACGGGTCGAGCCGGAGCCCATGATCTTGAGCCACCTCAGGTCACCAGGCGCAACCTTTCGTTCGGGATAATTTGAATTGGTTTATGCGGGCCAGGTGCGGGACCGGCTGCGGCTGGTGCAGCGTCCGCGCAGTGGTAACAGTAGAAGTAAGGGGAAGTTACGGGGCGCGGTGACCGCGTGGAGGCTGTGATGACCAGCGGTGGCGATGAGCAGGTAGCACCCGGCGGGGTGGAGATCAGGAAGCGGATGGTCGTGGAGTACGGGGTTGAGCTGGACGGCGTTCTGGCTTCCGATTGTCATGCTCCGGCGCCTCGCGACGCACGGGCCGTGGGACAGGCCGTTCACCGAGGCCACTGGCGACCAGGAGCGCGTGCTCGTCGTGCATTCCCTGGCCGACAGGCATAACCAGAACGGGCTGCACCGGGGCACGGGGCTGTCGGGCTTCATCGACGCCATACCGTTCGAGCCGACGGTCCCGCTCCCGGCAGCACGGGGGTGACCGGATCGACGGCTAGCGCGATCTCGCGGGCCCCTGCCTCAGGTCACGACCTCGTCCGGGCCAGTGCGGCGATCAGGACCTGACGGGTCTGCGAAGGCCAGCGGTCCCTTGGCGGTGAGCAGGTTGCGCGCTTCGTTGCCCAATGCGGCGGGATCGTCCACATGGCGACCGTACCGAAGAGCACAGGTACCGGCGGTGCCCGCGGCAGAGCGCCAGCCGATCACGGGGATGTGGTCAGCGTCGCAGCCGCCGGCGGATCAATCGGACGCGGCGGCTTCCCGGCGGATGCGGTCGACGATCCGCATGGCCTCTTCTTCGGTGATCGGCACGAAGTCGTTCATCGTGTCGCCGTGCTCAGCCGCGTACAGCAGCGATGTCCGCTTCCACGTGAGTTCCTTGCTGAACGCTTCGTCCCGCTGTCCTTGATCATGCCTAACCCGCCGGACAACTCCGCCGGGCTTCTCGCGACTGCTGTAGTCATCGACAAGCGCGTAATAAGTGACCTCTTCAGCCATCGCGTTCCTTCCGTGGAGGGTCATCGATTTCGGCGGCTCCCGGAGGGACCGGGATCTTGCCGCAGACCTGGCGCTGGAAATCTCTCAGCTCATCCAACTCGGATTCCGAGGTCTGCGGGTTTCGGATTCTCTCGTAGGCACTATGAGAAAGTTGCTTGGCTTCGAAGCTCACCCGAGTGTGGAACTGCACCTCGAAGCGCTGTCCGGTCTCTGGCTCACGCCACTGTGTATTGATCCCCTTGTACTGATCGCTTGACCATGAGTTCTTTAGCGGCTTGGCCAGCTCGAAACCTTCCGCGCGGAGACGTGTCAGATCAGCGCGGACTCCGGAAGCGTAGCGCTCCTCGTTATAGCGGAACGTGAACCTGACCGCGTCGGGAACCGAAGACAGCACCTGTGCGGAGGTAAGCCCTGGCCTGACTTCCAGCTCGTCGGCCACCTTTTCCTTGAGGCGGTCCTCGCCCTTGAGGCGATGGTCCAGGCCTGCCAGGTGGCGGCCGGGGTCTTCGGATTCGATGCGGCGCATCGCTGGGGTCATGATGGTCTCGCCGATCTCACGGATTCGTGCGCAACTGCGGGTGACTTCGGCGTTCGCGTCAGGGGCGAGGTAACGGCCGCCGTCTCCGCGCCAGGCGCCAGGCGTTTCGGGGTGGAGAGCCGGCCCGGTCCGTTCTGGATGCGGCCATTTCTTTTCGTGGTTTTCCCAGGATTCCCGCAGTGCGGGGACTGCCTCGTCCCACTCGCGCGCGGCACGGTACTCGCGGTAGGCGGCGTCGACGGTCGCCCGGTATTCGGTGGCGCAGGCCACCCGGTCCGGTGTCTCATGTCCGACGGTAGCCGACGGTGTGTCGGCGGTGCGGCTCTCGGGTCCGGCGCGCGGCGTGTCGTCCTCAGCCGGGCGGTCGATCCGCACAGGCCACCATCGCTACAGGGTGAATCCGAACGATCACGGAATGAACTGTAGCTGATTCGGCAACTCGTTGCGGTCCACCCCGGCGGAATTGCGCGTGGCCCCGGCCGAGACCGTTACGCTGACGGCGTGTCGTCTAAGAAGCGGCGTTCCGGCAAGAACAAGGGTCCCCGGCAAGGCATCAGCGGCAACCCACTGCGTCGTGCCGAGCAGATAGCTCAGCGGCGGCCGCCGGTCGCGGACGGGCCGGATTTCCCCCCGCTGGTGCTGGATTTCCAGTCGGAGGATTCGGCGCGCCGGGAGCTGGCCTATGTCCTTGCCGGCGGCGCGAAGCCCGCACCGTGGTGGGGCGAGTCCCACGAGCGCATTCTCGCCGCTGCCCGCGCCCTCACCTGGCCGTCTCGCCTTGTTGACCTGGAGACGCGAGCCTGCCAGATCGTGGGCGACGAGTTCTACGAGCGGCTCAACTCGCCGGCGACCGGGCTGCATCCAGCCCAGTGGCTGTGCGCGCTGGCGGAGGAGACCGGCGCGGCGCTGCGCGCGGACCTCGGCGGCGACGCCGGCAGCTGGCAGCAGCTCTGGGCGCTGCTGCGCGGGCTGGCGCTGACGGTACCGCCGGGTGACGCCGAGAGCCAGACTGCCCGGCTGGCCCGCGAGCGTTTCCCCGACATCAAGGATCCCTACGAGACCACGATCGCCGAAGCAGGCAAGGCCGCGGAGCTGCTGGCGAACCGAGGGCTCGCTTCCGGCATCGGCAACCCGGCTGACGGCTGGCGGCTGGCCGGAGAACCCCTGATCGCCCGCGACGCCTATGGCAGCCGTTTCCTGCTCGTGGCCCCGTTCTCTTATGACCAGGAGGCGCCGGACCACTGGTACGCATGGGACATCGACTCGTGCTGGATCGATGTCGTCGTGGGGGCCGGAGTGTTCGGGTCCGCGGAGGACGCGCTGCGCGAATGGCAAGACGCCGCCGGAACCGCTGCCGTCGGCGCGACGCTGTCGCCAAGTGCGCCCGAGATGACTGCCCGGCTGCTGGCGCCGTGCCTGGAGACCGGCCCCCTGTCGGACGTGCTGCAGGGACATGAGCCCCGGGAACTCGTTCGCGAGTACTACCGGCTCCGGCGGCGTGCCCGCGACCTCGTTGGCGCTATCGGGTCCGCGACCGCCCGCACCGGCGCGGCCTCCTTCGATGCCGATCCTGAGCGTGAGGCGTTCCTGCGCTGGTATGCGGCCCGGAACAACGATGTCCCCGTGGACGTGACCGAGGCTGCGGGCACGATCCTTTACGAGTGGGGACCGCGGAATCCTCTAGATGAACGCTCGTTCTACGCCTGCTCACCGCACCGAATCGAGATGACGGCGCACCTGATCCGCGACGGGTACCTTGCCGACTACGCCAACGCGGCCCTCCGGCTGCTGCCGCAGTGGACGGAGTGGTGCATCGAGCAAGGCGAGCTCAAGGGCGACTTCGCGGCCCGGTCCCGCAGCGCCGCGCTCACCGAAGCCGCGGCATTCGTAGACGGAGAGACAGACAAGCAGGGCGCTG
The DNA here is from genome assembly GCA_963771985.1 of uncultured Actinomycetota bacterium. Classification (GTDB taxonomy): domain Bacteria; phylum Actinomycetota; class Actinomycetes; order Streptosporangiales; family Streptosporangiaceae; genus Trebonia. The sequence continues at coordinate 680,377 of CAVYVO010000004.1, forward strand.
AGCGGGACGACACGCCGTTCCGCCGCCCAGAGTGAAGCCACGACGCGAAAGCATGATCGCCGCCGGGACCGGATCAGCGCGGCTGCGGATGCTCGCAGCCTCGGACGGTCGGGCTGTGGTCCATAGGCAATGCGGTCATAGTGTCGCTCGGACTCAACGACCGGCTGTTGCCCAGCACCGTCCCAAGCCGCCCGCTTACGCCTCCTAAGTCGGGATAGCACGGCCCTGTATCCTCGCAATAGAGAAGATCGAACAGAAGAGAAGCGATCTCGCTTCGCACTTGGTGCAGGCGGCCGATGACAAGACCCGCTGGAAGCTTGTGTGGGAGTTCCTGGAGGAGTACCGGTGGGAGCCGGGCGATATCCAGCCGATTCTGCTTCGAGATGAGCCCCTTCCCGTTGGTGACGAGCGCTGGGACGTCCTTCTGGCAGCCCTGGCAGAGCATCTCGCGGCTCAGCACGATCTCGCACCGCCAGCCTGGGCTGAGATGCGGGTCCTGCAGCGGCCATGGTTCCCGGCCGAACTTCGCGTCCAGCGTGCCGATGCCCTAGTCCGGGCGCCCGCCGCATTCCGGAAGCACGGCGTGTATCTGTCGGCCGCCGACCTGGAGGCGGCATGACCGAGCCCGGCAGCGTCGCGAAAGACCTCGGGCTACCCGCGTGGTGGCTCAACGAGCAGGCCAGCGTCTACATCTCGGGGAAGGACGACCCGGACAAGCGCCGCGTGTTTGACCATCCGGGCCTTCGAGTGACCGCAGCCTCACCGCGCCACATCTTCGCGATGAAGGCGCTGGCGGCCCGGACCCGCGACATCGACGACCTCCGCCTCCTAGCCGAGATGATCGGGGTGGAATCTGCCGAAACGGCCATGCAGATATGCGCAGAGTTCTTCCCGGACGAGGCTATCCCGCCCAGGTCTGCCGCCGTTCTCCGGGAACTCTTCGGCTGACCGGGCGAACATTATCGAGCCTCCTTGGCGGTCGAGAGCCAGGAGTGGCAGCAGCCCGACCACCATCCGATGCTCGGCCACCGGAGGCCGCGCCTTGTAACCCCGCATCACGTGACCGGACTCCCGGGCCGCCACCGCGTGGGTGAGGAATGCGGTTGCGTCCGCCAGCCCGGATCGGGCGCGGTGGGCGCTGCAAGCGAAACACAGCTTGTACCCCGCGACGGGGTCATGCAGTCAGCGCACGTGACGCTCCTGATACGAACGGGATTTCTTAAATACCCGCCGCCGACGGCGACAAGGATGAGATCGGGACGCGGCGCGAACTCCGGGTCGGACATGTCAGGGGGTCACCAGCCTCCCCAGTTCGTCCCACCTGGCCGACACCTGCTCGACGCTCTCCAGCACGCCATCCACGCCGCTCGCGACGTGCACACCGGGCCGGCCGAGCAGCGCCTGCGCCCACTCGTTCCGGACAACCACCTGATCGGTCAAGATCACCTGGCGGCCGTGCTCGACCGCCATCCGCGCCTGTACCCGCGCGCCGCTCTTCTCCCCTGCCTCGACTATCACCGTGGCCAGCCCGTAGCCGGACATGGTGGCGTTCCGCATCAGGAACGTGTGATTCTGCGGCGGAGCGTCCGGCCAGAACTGCGACAGCACCAGTCCGCGCCTCGCGATCTCCTTCCGAAGAACGCGGTTCTCCGCTGGGTACGTACGGCCGATCCCCGTGCCGATCACCGCAACAGCGCGACCGCCCGCGTTGAGCGTCGCCCGAAGCGCGGACGTATCGATACCGCGCGCCAGTCCCGAAACCACCGTCATCTTCCGCGCCGTCAGCTCGCGGGCCACCTCGGCAGCCACCGCCAGGCCCTGGGCGGAGGCCTCGCGCGACCCGACCACGGAAACCGCCGGGTCGTCTGTCAGGACAGCGCCCAGCGTGAAGATGACCGGCGGCGCCTGGTGAATCCCGCGCAGACGCGCCGGGTAGTCCTCATCAAGAATGGAGACGAGCCGGTATCCCTGAGCAGCCCACGACTGCACGTCTCCAGCCGCGGACGCGGGCGTGATCTGCCCTGGAAGGTCTATCAATGCCGGCGCCGGGGCGTGACGCTCCCAGACTTCGACCGCGCTGCCAACCTCCAGAAGCTCAGCAGCGATCTCGGGCCAGCTCAGCCCGTCCGGCCGGGCTTGGAGCAGCGCAACGAGCGCCACATGCTCCTCCGACTTGCCAGAGACCATGGCGTCAGCGTAGGGACTTGCCCCCCTCGACGCCATAACTCTCCCCGACTTCGAACCTATGTTCAATAATCGATCGGCCTAATAAGGAGCGAGAAGGACGCCTATCCACCTAAGCTTTCGCCCGTGCCGGAACTGAGCGAGGAAGAGCTGGACGCACTGGTCGAAGAGGCCACGATTGACGCTTACGGCGATGACGAGCAGCTCAGCGGCTTCGCCGTGATGATCGAAGACAACCGTCACTGGGCCAGGTGCGCATGAGCGAGTATCAGTACTACGAGTTCCTCGCGCTCGACAAGCCGCTCACCGACGAGCAGCGCGCCGAGCTGCGGAAGTTGTCAAGCCGAGCGGAGATCACCGCGACCCGGTTCGTCAACGAGTACAGCTATGGCGACTTCCGCGGCAGTCCCGAGAAGCTGATGGAACGCTACTTCGACGCGTTCCTCTACCTGGCCAACTGGGGCACGCGCCGGCTCATGTTCCGCTTCCCGCGTGCCCTCCTCGACGCCGAGGTCGCACGGCAGTACTGCCACACGGACGCCGCCTCCGTGACCGAGACCAGCGATCACGTGATCATCAGCCTCTACCTGGACCGCGACCCCGACGGCTACTGGGTAGAGGCGGACGACCGGCTCGGGCCGATGGTGCAGGCGCGGTCCGACCTGGCCACCGGGGACCTGCGGCTGCTGTACCTCGCATGGCTGCTGGGGGCACAGTGGGCCGACGAAGACGACGAAGAAAACACCGGCGACACCGAGCCGCCGGTACCGGCGGGTCTGGGGGATCTCAGCGCGTCCCTGGATGCCATCGTCGATTTCCTGGAGATCGACAAGGACCTGATAGCCGTGGCGGCCGAGGCGAGCCTGCCTCTTGAGGAACCCGGGAACGACGGACTGGCCAACTGGGTCGCCTCGCTCCCCGCGGCGGAAAAGGACACGCTGCTGACGATGGTCGCCGTCGGCAACGGCGCTCAGGTGCAGGCACTGCTGCTGCGGCGCTTCCGCGGAAACACCGCCGTCCCTGCCGGACGTTCCGGTCCACCCCGGACTCCCGCGCAGCTACGGGCGGCAGCCGAAGCTCGCGCGGCTGAGCGGAAGCAGGCCGAGGAACAGCGGCAGCGCGAAGAGCAGGCCCGCAAGGCCGCCGCCAGGGCAGCAGCGCACGCCAAGCGCCTCGACGACCTCGCCGCCCAGGGGGAGGCGCCCTGGAAGCAGATCGACGAGATGATCGCGACCAAGAAGACCAGTGAATACGACCTGGCCGTGAAGCTTCTGCGCGACCTGCGGGCGCTCGCCAAACGGCAAGGAGAAGAGGCCGGGTTCGCCAAGCGCGTCCTGGACATCCGCGCCCAGTACCCGGGCAGGCCCGGCCTGCAGTCTCGTTTCGACGAGGCCGGCCTGCCCCGGCAATAACACGTCGACCACTCCCGATGAGTAGTCCGTTGCGCGCGGGAGACGGCCGCGTCCGTTCGGGAAAATAAGATCGGTACGCTGACGCTGTGGCAGCCAAGAAGCGACGTTCCGGAAAGAGCAAGAGTCCGCGCCTGGGCATCAGCGGCAATCCGCAGCGGCGCGCCGAGCAGCTGGCTCAGCGGCGGCCGGCGATCAGGGGCGGGCCGGATCTCCCCCCGCTGGTGATGGACTTCCGGTCCGGTAAACCGGAGAATTCCGCGATGCGGGAGCTGGCCTACGCCCTGGCAGGCGGCGCGAAACCCGCGCCCTGGTGGAGCGCGTCCCACGAACGCGTTCTCGCCTCCGCGCGCGCTCTCGACTGGCCCGCACAGACCCTCGACGTGGAGGCGCAGGCCTGCCGGATCGTGGGCGATGAATTCTACGAGATGCTCAACTCCGCAGTGACCGGGCTGGCCCCGGCCCAGTGGCTGGTCTCGCTGGCTGAAAAGGCCGGGGCGGCTCTTAACACCGCCATCCGCAACGGCGATGGTGACTGGGAGCAGCTCTGGGCACTGCTGTGCGGGCTGGCCCTGACGGCACCCGCCGGCGACACCGCGAGCGAGTCGGCCAAGCTGGCCCGCGAGCAGTTCCCGGACATCAAGGACCCCTACGAGACCGCGCTGGCCGAAGCCGGAAAGGGCGCCAAGCTGCTAGCGGACCGGGGACTGGTTCCCGGCATCGGCGCCCTGGCGGACGGCTGCCGGCCGGCCGGGGCGCCGCTGGTCGCCCGCGACGCGTACGGCAGCCGGTTCCTGGTCGCGGCGCCGTTCGGCTACGGCCAGGACCAGGGCGGGTCCGGGGACGGCCCGGACCATTGGTACGCGTGGGACATCGACTGGTGCTGGACAGACACGGTCGTGGGGGCCGGGGCGACCGGGTTGGCCGCGGAGGCGCTGCGCGAATGGCAGGACGCCGTCGGGCCCTCGGCCTCCGGCGCGACGCTGTCGCCGAGCCCGCCCGGGACGACCGCCCTGCTGCTTGAGCCCTGCCTGCAGACCGGGCCGCTGTCGGACCGGCTGCAGGGCAGCGAACCCAGGGAGCTGATCCGCGAGTACTACCGGCTCCGGCGGCGTGCCCGCGTCCTCGCCGCGGCCAGCAGCGCCGGCACGGCATCGCCCGGCACGTCCGGCGGCACATCCGGCGCCTTCGACACGTTCGACGCCGACAACGCCGGGCAGCTGCGCGAGGCGTTCCTGGCCTGGTACACGGCCCGGCACGGCATCACCCCGCAGGGCGAGGACGTGGGCACGATCATCCAGGAGTGGGGCCCGCGGAAACTCCCCGACCAGAGCTGGTTCTACGCCTGTTCACCGCACCGCATCGAGATGACGGCGCTCCTGATCCGCGACGGCTACCGCGCCGACTATGCCAACGCGGCGCTCCGGCTACTGCCGGAGTGGACGCAGTGGTGCATCGAGCGAAGCGGGCTCACCGGCGACTTCGCCGCGCGGTCACGCGATGCCGCGCTCACCGAGGCCGCCGCGCTCGTCGACGAGGAGGCAGACGAGGGAGCCGGGGAGAGAGACGACGAACTGTTCCGCCGCCGGGAGTGAGCAACGGCGCCGGCCTGATTCCGGACCTCGACCAGGGCCGCTGCTTCAACGGGCGATGTGACCTGTCTGCCGCCGGAGCGGTCCATCGGACAGGCGGTGTACTTCAGCGGGCGGGATATGCTGCGCTCGTGGGCGGGTTTCGCCGTCTACCGCGGCCATCGGGTGGCCGGGATCGCTACTTCCGGGTGGCCGTCGCGGCTGTCCTGGCCGCCGCTGCGGTGGCAGTCACCGCGTGCTCAGGACATTCGGAACCCGGCCCGGCGGTCTACTACCTTGCCCTCGGCGACTCACTGTCCCGGGGAGTCCAGCCGAACACGGCCGGCGCCAGCGTCGAGACCCCGTTCGGCTACCCGAACCTGGTGTACGCCACGCTCCGCCGTGACCATCCCACGCTAGAGCTGGTGCAACTCGGGTGCCCTGGCGAGACCACCAAGACGATGATCCACGGCGGTATTTGCCGCTACGCGGGCGGTTCACAGCTGGCAGCCGCCGTCGCCTTCCTGCGCGCCCACCGTGGCCACATGTTCCTGGTCACCATCGATGTCGGTGCCAACGACCCTGAGCGATGCGGCAGCCAGCCGAGCCCGTCCAAGCTCGCCTCATGCATGGGCCAGACCCCCGACGCCGCCGCGAACCTCGCTTCGATACTGGCCAGCCTGCGGGCAGCGGCCGGACCAGGCGTACCCATCGTCGGGATGAACTACTACCTGCCGGTGCTCGCCGAATGGCGGGAGGGCGGGCTCGGGCAGGAGGTCGCCCGGCTCAGTGTGCAGCTCGCCGTCGCCTACAACAGCCTGCTGGACGGCGCCTACGCCTGGGCCGGCGTCGCCGTCGCCGACGTCTTCAATGCCTTCGACACCACTAACTTCGGCGATCCGATGACGGTGCCCGGGATCGGTACGCTGCCCCGCAATGTGGCGCTGATCTGCACATGGACCTGGCAGTGCGCGCCCTCGCCTCGCGGCCCGAACCAGCACCCCAACCCGGCCGGTTACCAGGTCATCGCCAACGCGGTCCTCAAGGCCGCCAACCTCAGGTGACGACAGTGGGCCACGCCGGGCTCGGCGGGTCTTGCGCCATTTCGGAGGTACGGCCGAGCGCTCAACCGCCGCCTCGACACCGGCGCGGGTCGGCGACAATGGCCGTGTGCGGATAGCGCTGCTCGGTCCCTTCGAGGTACAGAACGACACCGGCGACTGTCTTCCCGTCGCCGGTGCCCGCCTGCGTGCTCTGATCGCCCGGCTGGCGCTCGCGGGCGGTCGCCCGGTGAGCACGTCCGCGCTGGCCGAGGCGGTCTGGGCGGATGACCCGCCGGCGGACCTGCCGAACGCGCTGCAGACCCTCGTCTCCCGGGCCCGGCGTGCCCTGGGCGGCGCGGCCGCCGTTGAGCAGTCGGCGGCCGGGTACCGGCTCGCGGTCAGGCCGGATGACGTGGACGCGCTCCGTTTCGAGCGGCTCGTCGCCACCGGGGATGTCGAGGAGGCACTGGGGCTGTGGCGCGGTCCCGCCCTGGACGACGTCGGCGAGTTCGCCGCGCCCTACGCCCTGCGGCTGACCGACCTGCGGCTCGACGCGACGGTCAGCTGGCTGGCCCGCGAACTGGAGGCGGGACGGGCCGCCGCGCATGTCGCCGAGCTGGAGGGTCTAGCTGCCGGGAACCCGCTGAACGAGAAGGTCACCGCGCTGCTGATGCGGGCGCTCGCCGCCACCGGCCGGCAGGCCGAGGCGCTGGCCGCCTACGAGAGCCTGCGCGGCCGCCTCGCTGGCGAGCTTGGCATCGACCCCGGCCCGCAGGCGCAGGCCGTCCACCTGGCGGTTCTTCGCGGGAAAGTGCAGGTGACCCCGACCGCTGGCAACGGCGGGCACGCAAGCCGGCGCACCAACTTGCCCGCCCAGCTCACCAGCTTTGTCGGCCGGGAGGACGAGGTCAGCCGGGCGGGCAAGGCCCTGGCGGCCTACCGCCTCGTCACGCTGGTCGGGCCGGGCGGCGCGGGCAAGACGCGGCTGGCCACCGAAGTCGCTGCCCAGGTGGCTGCCGTCGGCGTCGGCGAGCTCGCGCCCGACGGGGTTCTGGATGGCCGAGCTCGCGTCGGTGACCGATGCCGCCGACGTGCCGCAGGCGGTGCTCGGCTCGGTTGGCATGCGGGAAGCACGCATCATGCTGGACGGCACGCAGCGGGTGACTACCCGTGACGCGCAGGCCAGGCTCCTCGACGGCCTGGCCGACGCGCGGGCGCTGCTCGTGCTCGATAACTGCGAGCATCTCATCGACGCCTGCGCGCACCTGGCCGACACCCTGCTCGCGCACAGCCCTGGGCTGCGCATCGTCGCCACCAGCCGGGAGCCGCTCGGCATCGTCGGGGAGTCGCTGCTCGTCGTCCCGCCGCTGGAGCAGGATCCCGCCGTGCGGCTGTTCGCCGACCGGGCGGCGGCGGTCAGCCCCGGCTTCGCGCTGGACGAGGAGACCCTGCCGCTCGCGGCCAACATCGTCCGGCGGCTGGACGGCCTGCCACTGGCGATCGAGCTCGCCGCCGCCCGGCTGCGGACGCTGCCGCTGGCCGAGATCTCCCGGCGCCTTGACGACCGGTTCCGGCTGCTCACCGGCGGCAGCCGTACTGCCCTGCCGCGGCACCGCACGCTGCGCGCCGTCGTCGAGTGGAGCTGGGACCTGCTCACCCCCGCCGAGCGGCTGCTGGCCGAGCGGTTCTCCGTCTTCCCCGCCGGGGCGACGCCGGAACGCGGTCGCCGAGGTATGCGGCGACCAGCGCGACACAGACGACGTGCTGTCATCACTAGTCGACAAGTCGCTGTTGCAGCCAGTGAAGGGGGAAGGGGAGGCGGGTGGGGGCGCGCGGCTGCGGATGCTGGAGACCATCCGCGAGTACGGTGCCGAGAAGCTCGCCGGCCGCGCCGAGGTCAGCGAGGTGCGGCGCCGCCACGCCGAGTACTACTCGGACCTCATGAACGAGGCGGCACCGCGGTTGCTGACCCGCGACCAGATCACCTGGCTGAAGGCGGTCACGGCGGACCGTGACAATATCCTCGCCGCGCTGCGCTACTGGTGCGACGCGCAGGACGCCGCCCGCGCGATCGCCCTGGCGGTGTCGGTCAGCGGCCTGGCGTTCCTGCTCGGCAACCACGCGGACATCGCGGAGTTGATCAGCCAGGCCGTCGCGGTGCCCGGGGAGGCGGACCCGGACCTGCGCACCATGGCCGATGCGCTGCACGCGGTCACCCTGACGATCCAGGCGGGCCAGGCGGGCCCGGTGGATGCCCGCGGCTTCCCCGGCCTGGCAGACCGGGTCGAGGCGCTGGAGTTCGAGAGATACCCGCTGGCCGGGCTGCTGCGTCCCGCGTACGCGATGGTCACTCAGGACACCGAGCGCGCTCGCAGGTACATGGAGGAGGCGCTGGCCAGCCGGGACGAGTGGCTGGTCGCCGTGGCGTGGCTGATGTCAGCCGGCCTCGCCGAGAACAACGGGGACCTGGGCACGCTGCGGTCGGCCTCGGCGCAGGCCCTGGAGCGGTTCCGCGCGATCGGCGAGCGGTGGGGACTGTCCAGCGCGCTGCGGATGGCCGCTGGCATCCGGGTGCTCGACGGCGACCTGGACGGGGCCGCCGCCGCCTACGCCGAGTCCGGCCGCCTGTTGCAGGAGATGGGCTCCCGCGACGATGAGGCCCACCGGCCACTGCAGCTCGCCAACATCGCCGCCAGGCGCGGCGACCTGGCCGCCGCCCGCGAGCTCTACCAGACCGCGCTGGCGGCCGCCGAGTCCGACGTATCAGGCATGGACATGTCGCTCGTGTCGGCCGGGTACGCGATGTTCGAAGCCACGGTGGGCGACGTTGAGCTGGCGCGATCGCTGAATGCGGCCGCCGAGCGGGGGGTGGCCCGGCTCAGCCCCGCGCATCTGGCACGCCATCACCTGGCGGCCGTGGTGGCGGCCTCGGGACTGATGATCGCCCTCGCCGACGCGGATCTGCCACTGGCCAGGGAGCGCGCCGCGACCGCGTACCGGGAGGGGGTCGCGTCGGAGGACATGCCGCTCCTCGCGTCCATGGCGGGCGCGCTGGCGCACCTTGCCCGCGCGCTCGGCCAGCCCGAGCGGGCCGCCGAGATGCTCGGGGCCTGCGCCGCCGTGCGCGGCGAAGAGGACCCCACCGACCTCGCGGTGACGCTGCTAGGACCCCGCCTCCGGGATGCCCTCGGCCCCGGCGCCTACGACCGGGCGTACGCCGCCGGAACCGCGCTGAGCCGGGCCGAGGCGCTCGCGCTCCTCGACCCGGCCACGCTCTGAACCCGGCAAGCCGGTCAGGCCCGCCGGATGTAGCCGCGCAGCGCCAGCGGGAAGAACACGACCAGCAGGCCAGCACACCAGGTGAACGTCCAGCCGACCTGCGCGCCAACCGGGCCGCCGAGCATCAGGCCGCGCACGGCGGACACTAGGTGCGAGAGCGGGTTCACGTTCACGAAGGCCTGCAGCCAGCCGGGCATCGTCGAGGCCCGCACGAACGTGTTGCTGCCGAACGACAGCGGCATCACCAGCAGGAACATCATGGCCTGCACCGCGCCGGCCGTCCGCGCCGTCATGCCGACGAACACCGAGATCCACGCGAACGACAGCGCGAAGCAGATCGCGATCGCCAGCGCCGCGAGCAGCTTCAGCGGGTTCGTCTCGATCCGGAAGCCCAGCGCGTAGCCGAACGCGATCGTGACCGCGCACACGGTCGCGTAGCGGGAAAACTCCGCGAGCACCGCGCCGACCAGTGGCACGGAGCGGGCGATCGGCAGCGACCGGAACCGGTCGAAAACACCCTTGGCGATGTCGGCGTTCATGTTCTGCCCAATGGAAATGCTGCTCATCGCGATCGTCTGGCCCAGCAGTCCCGGCAGCAGGAACTCCAGGTAGGCGTGCTGCGAGCCGCCTGCCAGCGCCCCGCCGAACACGTACGTGAACAGCAGCAGGAAGATGATCGGCTGCAGCGTGACGTCGGCGAACTGCTCGGGCGTGCGGACCATCTTGATCATGTTGCGCTTGGCGAGCACGAGCGCGTGCCGCGGGTTGAACCTCTTTTTCATGACAGGACCTCCTGTGGAGCGCGCGAGTCGCCGGCCCGGGTCCCGGTCAGCGTGAAGAACACCTCGTCCAGGCTCGGCAGGTGCAGGGAAAGCTCGTCCACCGCGATCCCGGCCGCGCGCAGCCGGGCCACCACGTCCGGCAGCACCTCGTCGCTGTCGACCTGGATCGTCACCGATCCGCGCCCGTCGGCCTTCGGGGGGCGCCCGTCGGCCGACGCGATCCCGGAAAGCACCGTCACCAGGTCGTCGTACCGGGCCGGGTCGATCGGATGGGCCGTCAGCCGCTGCCCGCCGACCACGCGCTTGAGGCCGTGCGGGGTGTCGTGCGCGATCACCTTGCCGTGGTTGATCACGGTGATCTCGTCGGCGAGGGCGTCGGCCTCCTCCAGGTACTGCGTCGTCAGGAGCACTGTCGAGCCGTCGCTGACCAGGCCGCGGACCACGTCCCACATGTCTTCGCGCTTGGCCGGGTCCAGGCCGGTGGTCGGCTCGTCCAGGAAGATCACCGACGGCCGCCCGACCAGGGAGGCGGCCAGGTCCAGTCGCCGCCGCATGCCGCCGGAGTAGTTCTTCGCCTGCTTGCCCGCGGCCTCTGTCAGGTCGAACCACTCCAGCAGTTCCGCCGCCCGCGCACGGGCCGCCTTCTTCGAAAGGTCCAGCAACTGGCCGATCATGACCAGGTTCTGCATCCCGGTGAGGTCATCGTCTACCGAGGCGAACTGGCCGGTCAGGCCGATGCTCTCACGCACCTTGTCGGCCTGAGTGCGCACGTCGAACCCGTTGACCCGGGCCGTCCCCGAGTCCGCGCGCAGCAACGTGGCGAGGATGCGCACTGCCGTGGTCTTGCCCGCGCCGTTCGGCCCGAGGATGCCGAGCACGGTCCCGGTGCGCGCCGCGAGATCCACCCCCGCCAGCGCCTTCGTGTCGCCAAAGGACTTGGTAAGCCCCGTGGCCTCAATGGCTAGATCTGTCATGGTCTCAGCCTGAAGGGGGCCGCTGGCATGGCGCGTACACGCCGCTGGCACGCCGCTGACGGCGGGAGAGGCACCACGGTACGTTCGGGATAATTTGACTTCCGGCCGACGAAGTTCGCTATCCCGCCCCGGGTCGCGTTCCCGGTCACATAAAGGCGTTTGGCGCGGCAGGCGCGACGTTCGACCCTGTGCGGCATGTATCAGCTGGCGCACTGTAGATGCAAAGACCGCTAAAGATCTGTCTTGTTATCTCAGGTGCTCGCGGAGGTTACGATGCGGTGCCCCTGGATGTTCGTGTTGCCCGTTCTGGTGCTGGCCATGGCTGCCTGCGGCTCGGCCCGCGCGCCATCACCTTCCGCTGCGCCGTCTCCCGCGCAATCCGCCGCGCCGACCGCGCCCACGTCGCCATCGGCCTCAGCCCGGCCGTCAGCGCCCGCCTCACCGTCGGCGCCAGCCGGTCAGCTGCTCCAGCCGGGAATGAGCGGGCCAGCCGTCGCGCAGCTGCAGCGGCGGCTGGCCGCCCTGATGTACTACCCAGGGCCGGTCGACGGCCAGTTCGGCACCGACACCCTTGAGGCAGTGTGGGCGTTCCAGGAGGTCCAGGGCCTGCCCGCGCAGGATGCGGTCGACGCCGCGATGCAACGCGCCCTGGCTAACCCGCGACCCCCGGCGGTGCTCGTCCCCGGCGGCGGGAGCCTGCGGATCGAGATCAACTTGGCAGATGAGGTCCTGGTCCTCTACCGCGGCAACCAGGTCGCGCTGATCAGCCACGTCTCAACCGGCGGCGGCTACTACTACTGCTCGCCAGGAGGCGGCTGCGGCTACGCCATCACCCCGGTCGGCGATTTCACCACCACCACCTTCATGCCCGGCTGGGTCACGGTGCCGCTCGGCGAGATGTACAACCCGGTGTTCTTCATCGACACCGCCTACGCGATCCATGGCGACACCGACGTTCCGCTGCAGCCGGTCTCGCACGGCTGCGTGCGGATCCCCATGGATGTCGCTGAGTTTTTCCACACTCTCGTACCGGCGCCGGGCACACCGGTCTACATCCGCGGCTGACGGCTATCCGTCTTCGGTGCCAGGGATCGCGGCCGCCTACATCTACGGGTCGTGGGCCGCCGGATATGAAGGGCAGGCCGGGCCGCGGCCCGTCGGCGACATCGACGTGCTCATACTCGGCGACCCGGACCGGGATCAACTCTACGAAGCGCTCAGCGCCGCCGAAAAGCGGCTAGGCAGATCCGTCGAGGCGACAATCCGCGAGCCCGCCTGGCTGGAATCAGGCTCTGGCGCCTTCCACGACACCGTCGCCAGCCGCCCCTTGCTCAGGATTGATTTTCCCCGCCGCTGACGAACCGGCCGGGCGGCGAGGCCGCCAGCAACGCCTTAACTCCTGTGCCGAGTGGCGGGTACGCCGGAACCTCTCGAACGTCGGCTTCGCAAACGCTGGGATATCCGCTGCGAATTGCGCGGACACGGCATCCTCGACGGTCATGTGCGATCCGTCGCCTCCCGTAGCGCGCAGACCCTGATACGGTCCCGCCCCGGCTCTCAGCCGATCGGGTTGTTACCGGCGGAGCATCAAAAGGCGGCCGGACGGGCCGCGGCCCTCGAGCCTGTCCAGGTCGACGACGATGGCGACGCCGCGGCGGCGGAAGTCCATTTGCTGCTCGCGCGGGTGTGAGTTCTCGAAGATCACGGCGCGGATGCCCGGGTCGTCCGCGATCCAGGCCCGGCCGTAGAAGGTGTAGGTGGTCCTGGTCTTCGGGTCGTGGTAGAACAGCGTGACCTTGGGCCTGGCGGCTATGTGCCGCGGCAGGCCACCGCCGGGGTCGCGTGCCCAGACGGCGAGCTGGTCGTCGGAGTACGCCTGGATCGTTCCGCGGAACGACAGGTGGATCTCCGCGTCGTTGTCGCTGTAGGCGATCATCATCGGCGTCTGGTTGTCGAGGGCGCCGTCCACCGCGCTCTTGATCTCGTCGGTGAGCCGCAGTTCCGTCGGGGCTACCGGCGCGGCGGGCAGGGTCTGCTGCTCGACCCGGGTGATCTTCTGGCCGCCGAACGTAAACACGAACTCCACCCCGCCGAACGGCGCCGTAGGCGGCAGTTCGGCGATGACGGTCACCGTGTCCCCGCGCTCCGCCGGCGCCGACCACTGCGCGCCGGCCGCGAGCAATCCGGCCGTGCGCGGCTCGTGCAGCAGCGCGAGCGCCGCCGCGACGCCTTCGGCCCGCCCGAAGTTGGTCTCCACCACGACGTCGTCGGCCAGGTAACCGGCAACGCTGTCGTCGTCCTTGATGATGCCGTTCTGGTACGCCTCGACTGCTGCAATCCGGTCGCTCATACCGTTCTATTTGAGCTTGCAGAACGTGGTCCTGTCCAGCCCGCCAGCCCTCGGCCGGGCAGGGCACAGGACGTTCCCTGGCAGTTTCGCGGGGGAGGTCACGTTCTGGGCGGACCAACGCCATTACCTTCGATACGGGCTCTATCGAACGTAATTTCGGTAACCATCGCTAGAGTGGCAGCATGAATCGCTCATATGGAGGAGTACGATCATGTGCCGGGAATGCGATCACCCAGGGAGCGCTCACCAGGACTACCTGGATCACATGCAGGGCCTCATCGACCGATTCGGCTGGGCCGTGGCGGGCGTAGAGGGCGACCGGATCCACCCGGCGTGGGCATACACGCTCGGAAGTCCAGGCGCCATCAGATAAAACGGAGGTTGATCGTGATCGCATGGGTGCTTGATGCGGGCAAGCAGGTTCGCCGGCATCGACGTTCCTACCAAGGTAGGATTGCTTGTGTGGCTAAGCTTTCCGTCAGTCTCCCCGACGATCTGGTACGGGACCTAAAGGCGGTTGCCCCTGACAACGTGAGTGCGTTCGTCGCCGCCGCTGTCCGGCACGAACTCGACCGGCGGCGCTTGCACGCGTTCGTAGGGGAACTAGTAGCCGAACTCGGCCCCTCCGACGAAGCCGAAGTCGCCAGGTATAGCGAACTGTTCGCTGCCTCCGCTGCCGCGGCCGAGGCGGGCAGGTAAGTATCCTCATGACCGCGCTTGTGCTAGACAGCAGAGCACTGGAGGTCGTTGCCGACCCTAAGGCCGATTTGAAAGCCGCCCAGCGGATGCGGGACATGCTCGATTCCGCTGACCGGATGGGCATACCGGTCCGCGTGCCCACCGCGGTGCTGGCTGAGGCCTACCGCGGAACCGCTGCTGACGCCGTGATTGACCGAGTGCTCGGGCGCGGCATAAGGGTAATCACGCTGGGGCAAGCGACCGCCCGGCAGGCTGGCCACCTCAGATACCGCGACCGACTGAACTCATGCCACACCGTCAACGCCCTCGTCGTCGCCACGGCGATCCGCCTCGGCGGCGGCATCGTCGCCACGGGAGACCCAGACGACCTGCGATCACTTGCCCGCGAACACGCCAACATCAAGGTCGAGCCCCTTTCATGACATTCCTATTTCGGGGTCGACGGCGGGTACATGAATGTGAGCGGACCACGGCCGCGGCCAAATTCAGCCGACCACGCCCCGTCTCAGCAGCGAAGAGAGCTAGCCGCGCCGCCCCTGGGGACGGCACAATGAGGGCGTGAATTACGGCATGGGGCAGTCGGTCTGCCCGCAGTGCGGCAGCGGCGCCGACGTGCGCACAGTCGCCGAACTCTTCGCCATGCTGAACGGCGCGCAAGACGGCGCCATGCAGCAGGCGTACCTGCACCAGCAAATGGGCCCGGACTATCCGGGAACCTACCCGGATTACCCGGCCCAGGGTTACCAGGGACCGGACAGCGCCGGAACCAACCCGGATTATCCGTACCAGAGTTACCAGGGACCGGGCTTCCCTACTCAGAGTTACCCAGACCAAGGCCCGGCCCCGGCCTACCAAGGACCGGATTACCCGAACAACCGGCGAGGCCGCCCGACGATGGACAGTGACTTTGGCGACGACCCGGCCGAGGAAATCGCTAGCGCCGTGCTCGGGGCGGCCTTCAAGTTCGCCGGCCGGGCCATCGGCAAACGGATGCAGCGGGCCTACGAGGAGCGGATCGGCCCGGCGCTTGAGGCCCGGGCAGCGCAGGCGCGGCAGCAGTGGCAGCAGTCCCGCGACGAGCAGGCCGCCATCGTCGAGCGGTACCCCGACCTCCGCGGCTGCCTGCGCGACCAGGTCGTGTTTCTCGACGGCGGGAGCCGGTCAGTGCCGATCACGGAGATCCGCATGCCGGTCACGCTGGCCGAGGCCGACGCCCTCGTGGACCGGCTCCGCGCCCGCTGATAACGGCCCTGCCGCGCACGCACCAGCACCTGCTCAAAGAAGCCGAGCATCTCACAAGACTGGCCTACGACCAGCTTGCGGCGCTGGTTCCGCGGGGCGTTGAAGAGAAGCCACCGTCCGTTCGGGCAATCGAAAAGCCGCACCGGACGCTGAGCTTGAGCCCCGTGACCGCGGAACTTCTCATGGACGCCGCCGAGCTGGCTCGTCCAGTTCCACCCGTCCTACACCTACGAGGACTTCTTCGAGGGGTTCCGGCCCTCCCCCGGCGCCGACGGCAGCCTGACCTTCACGCTGCAGGCCGGGCCGTTCCGCGACTTCGCGGAGGTGGCCGCGGGGTTCCGTGCGGCCAGGTCGCGCCCGGCCGGATAGGTCATGCCGCGTCCGCGGCCGCCTCAGCCGCACCGGGAGGCCGCCGCAAACCCGTCCGCAGGATGTCCACGCTGAGCACGAGGATCCACGCGGGGAACAGCAGCGCCACCCAGGGCGTCAGGCCGATGCTGATCAGCAGGACGATGGCGACGGCGATCCCGGCGAACCCTATCCATGGCGCGATGACCTTGGTCCGGAGCGTGATCGTAGCCGCGCTCATGGTGAATACCGCGGCCATCCGCATCCCGTACACGCGCAGCAGGAGCACGGTGATCTCGCGGCCGATGACCAGCGTGCCGGGGGTGGACGCCGACGCCGACGGCGTCACCGTCACCAGCGAGCCCAGCCCGGCGGCGAAGGCGGCTCCGGCGAACAGCATGGCGGTGAACAACAGGCCGCTGCCGAGGAACACGGTAGCGAAGAACCGGTCCTCCTGCTGCCCTATCCGGTCCCGTACGACTCCGATGAACCACAGGAAGGCGATGCCGGCGAACGGCACGAGGTTCAGCGCGACGGCGACAGCGCCACGGCGCGACGGGTCGGACAGCCACGCGCCGGGCTTGGCCGGATTGGCGGGCTGCGAGATGAGGATGAGCGCGAAGGCTAGGCCGAGCAGGAGGGCAAAGAGGATCCCCGCGATGGCGGCGGCGCGTGGCGTGCGCAGCTCGCTGCCTGCCACCGGCCTTTCGGGTGCCGCCTCCCCGCCTCTCGGGGTCGTGCTGGTCATGGGACCAGACGATAGGACCCGGCTGCCCTGGCCGGATCATCCGCCATGGGTGAGTCCGCGCGCCGCGGAACGGAATGGGCTAACGGCCCGACCGACTGTTGCGATAATGAGGGGTGTGACGGACAAGCCTGATTCCCCTGAAGACCTCCTACGGAGGCTGTTCGCGTACGCGGGCGACTCCTTCGAGGACAGGCTGCGGGAAGAGCTGGCCAAGGAGACGTTCGTCGGGGGCAAGCGCGTCATCAAGCAGCAACTGCCCAAGCTCCCGAAGCGGGCGGAAACCACCGTGCACGTCGTCAAGGTGAATCTTTACGGCGCGAAACCACCGGTCTGGCGGCGGCTGGAGATCTCCAGCGCGATGACGCTCGACCTGGTGCACGAGGTCCTGCAGATCGCGTTCGGCTGGCACGGCTACCATCTGCACTCTTTCGAGACCGTCTGCGGCGAATTCGGCGACCCGTCCCAAAACGATGACTGGTCCGGGCGCGGCGAGTCCGGCGATGAGTCGGCGGTCGCGCTCGCCCAGGTCGCCGCTGCGGATAAAACGAAAGTCGTGTACGTCTACGACTTCGGCGACGACTGGCGGCACGACATCGTTGTGGAGAAGATCGTGCCCGCCGTACCAGGCGTCGCTTACCCTCGCTGCACCGGCGGGCGCGGCGAGACGCCAGCCGAGGACAGTGGCGGGATCTGGGCGTTCAACGAAGAACGCGCGCGAGACGGCTTTCCAGGCAGCAGCTTCGACCCAGCTGACGTAACTGAGGCGCTCGCGGACCTAGCAGAGGTGGTCACACCAGCGACGTAGCCGCTTACACGCGTGTCGCGGTATTCGTCTGGGTTATTCACGGGAATGGGCGGAGGGTTGGGGGTGGAGAGGCGCAACCTTCCGTTCGGGATAATTTGAATTGGTTAGCGCGATATCGACGCTGGCATCCCCGCGGGCGAACCTGGGCGGGGAATGCTGATTTTGCGCGGGGCGGCCGGGATCGTGCTCGTTAGTTCTTCCGGCAAAAATGGGCTCGGCTCGCCGGTCCCGGATATGTAGAGATGATCCCGTGCCCGGGTGCAGGCCACGAACAGGACGCAGCGTTCCCGCTGCAGGTCCTGGGCATGCGCGACGGGGTCTTCGCCTTCCGGGGTGACCGCCGCTGGCTCGGGAACCAGCCCCTGCTCGACGCCGATGACCGCGACGGCCTGGAACTCCAGGCCCTTCAGCGCGTGCATGGTTCCGGATCGGACACCTTGCGTGCTGCCGCGGCCGTTTAGCGGGGTCGTCATGATGCCGTCGGTCTTCAGCGTCTCGCGTGCCTCGCGGAC
This sequence comes from uncultured Actinomycetota bacterium, assembly GCA_963771985.1. Lineage (GTDB taxonomy): Bacteria > Actinomycetota > Actinomycetes > Streptosporangiales > Streptosporangiaceae > Trebonia. The sequence continues at coordinate 698,323 of CAVYVO010000004.1, forward strand.
CAGGCTGGCGGACCGGGCCGTCACGCCGATGGCCTGCGGTTCGATGCCGGCAGCCAGCCATGAGCGGATCCGTTCGGCAAGCTGCCCGAACTCTTCGGATCGGGTTGCCGCCGTCTGGTACCGCGGGTGGGGGCCGTGCATGGGCGACCGGTAGCCGAGCAGGCAGTCCACCTCGCCGTCCAGGCCGGTCACCGGATCCGTCCCGAGCAGCGGTACCGCCCAGTCGAGGATCTCCTGAGTGGTCCGGTAGTTCAGCGACAGGCGCCGGCTTCGTCCCCGCACGTCGATCCGCATGCTGGCGAGGGAGAACCGGTTGTCGTAGATGCGCTGGTGCGGGTCGGCCGCGATGAACAGGTCATCCGGACCCGGTGCCACGACTGAGCGAAGCAGCCGCCACTGGGATGGGTGCAGGTCCTGGCCCTCATCCACGAGGATGTGCCGGTAACGCGGAGATCCCGTCTGGCGGAGTAGGTGCGTGGCCTCGTTGGCCAGCTGCAGGTGGGTGGACTGGCGGGCGGCCGCGAGCTCGTCGGTGACCTGCTGTGCGGCCTGCCAGACCCGGCTGCGCTGAGCCCTGGTGAGCGGCCGTCCCCGGCCGGTGCGCAGGCAGGTCAGGTAGGCAGTCTCGGTGTGCAGGTCCTGAGCCAGGATGACCTGTTCCCACTCGTTCTTCAGGAACGCCGCGGTGAGGTCAGGCGCGGCGGCCTTCGCCCAGTGGGTGCGCAGTGCCCGCTCGTCCGCGATGACGGGAGCGCCGCGGGCCGCCTTGATGATGGCGTAGGCCAGCCGGTCCACGTTGAGCACGTCGATCCGGCGGCGCACGTCGTCGTCACGGATCAGCAGATCCAGCTGGGCAGCCAGCGCGTCGGCCAGGGTGCCGTTGAAGGAGGTGACCAGCACCTGACCGGCGCCCGGTTCTCCTCGCGAAGCCAGGAAGGCCGCGCGGTGCAGCAGGGTTACCGTCTTGCCGGTCCCAGGGCCGCCGGTCACCTGAGCAGGGCCGGAGTAGCTTGGCCGGTAAGCGATCTTGCGCTGGTTCGGGTGCAGGAACGTGCGCCATGCCGCGAACGGGTGGGCGAGAATCGCCCGCAGCTCCTCCTGTCCGGATATGAAGGTGACCTGGCCGGAACTGCGCTCCATCGCTGAGATGAGGTCGTCGGGATCCACCTGCTCGGGCAGCGCGCCGGTAGCGTAAAGCCGGGCGATCTCCTCGCGGGCCTCGTCCACGGTCATGCCGCAGGCCAGCGCGTTAAGCGCGGCGTACTGGGCTTCCGGCAACGCGTCTTGCAGGCTTTCCAGATCTGCCTCGCTGGCCAGCAGCCGGACTCTGGACAGGAGCTGCGCGTCGACGCCCAGCCGGGTCAGATCAGCGTCGCTGACGTCCGCGAACAGGGGTTCGCCAGCTAGTTCGGCGGTCTGCTGAAGAGATGGCTGCTGGATCGTTTCCTCGTCGCGGACCTCTAGTACCCCGAGCGCCCGGTTGACGCTGAACCGGCGGCTGGTGGCGTAGGCGTCCGCCTTGTCCTTCGGCAGGACCGCGACCAGGCAGTACGTGTCACCGATCATGGGAGCCAGCACGACGCCGCGCCAGCGGCTGTCCACCTCGAGGGTTCGGATCCGGTCGTCCCAGCTGCGCTGCGGCTTTTCCAGGTACAGCCCGGGGTCAGGGCTCTTGGCGAACTTGGCGACCGCCGCATCGACGGCGCGCTGCGTGTCCTTGTCCAGCCTCGCGTAGTCAGTCAGGAAGCTCTTCGCGATCGCCAGACGAGCCACCAGCTATGCCCTCCCCCCTTGCCAGCTCTCCCCTGAGCTGGCTTTGTCCAGAGCGGCATGGTAGACCGCCCGGCACCGCCCGCGAAAGCGGAAGAAAAGATAGGGAGAAACATCGTGACCAAACTGGCCAGTGAGGCGGGGCGTTCAGGCCGCTAGAGCCCGTTCGCGCTCGCGGCGGGCGGCCTGGTTCTTGGCGTTGGCGAAGCAGGTCCAGATGGCCAGGTGCAGGTCCAGGCGCTCGCCGGAGTGCGGCGGGATTCCAGCCTGTCAGCGTTGCTAGCGTGTCTGAGCGCAGCGCGACGGCCGGTGACCGCCGCGGAACGAAAAGATCTGGCCGCACTGCTGGAGGCCATGGGCCTGCCAGCCGAGCCCGCAGAAGAACTCAGCGCCGACGGCACCTGAGATCTGCTCGACGACCGTCGCGCTATTCTCGGCGCAACCGGCAAGGGACCGTAGCACTGCAGCCGCACTTTAGCGCGACCTGCGGCGGTGCCCGGCTCTTCCCGCGCTTGCGCGCCCGTCTGCCGGCCGACGGCCGCCCGCGGCGGGGATGAGCCGGGCACCGGGATTATCGTGAAGGATCCTGCGGGTCCTGGGGCGGGAAAGCTTTCACGTTATCGCGGGCCCCGCGATGGCCGCGGCTTCGGCCCGCGGCCCGGGGCGCGCTGACCGCGGCTATCCCGGGAGCTCACGTACCGAAGTGAGGCTGCCGTGGTAGGGGCTAGCAACGGGGATGGACGGAGGCTGTGGGGTGGGAGAGGCGCAACCTTCCGTTCGGAAAATTGGATTTTATCTATTTTGGGCGGACTGATCTCAGGCACGCGGGTGAGCGGGCTGCGCCTGTCCGATACCGGCGAACCAAGCCCCATCGCCAGGGCGGGCTAACCCGTCCCAGGCGGCGCGCTGGTCATCTCCGAGCCGAGCGGCAGGCGTGCAGGTACGTTCGCAGGCCGCTGCGCAGTTCCGGCAGCGGTTCCTCGGCGCCGAGCAGCTCCAGGAAGCTGGCCACGTCCCAGGTGATCGTCGCGCCCTGCCGGGACAGGTAGAGTCCGACCTGCCGGATGCCGAACTCGTCGTCGTAGTCCAGCAGCAGGTACCCGGCGAGCTGGTTGATCTCGTCCGCGCCCAGCTTGCGCGGTGTGATCGTGGCCTTGCAGTCGAGCAGCAAGCCGCCGAGGATGAAGTCCGCGTCCGCGCCGCCGATGTCCGCGCTGCCCGCGAAGACCGGGCCGCACGTTACCGCCTGGCGAGGGAGAGCCAGGAACTCCTGGAACGCGGTCTTGGCGAGTGCCATCTGCTGCCCAACATCGTCAACCGCGTAGCCGGGAACGGCCGCGACGAGGCCGTCGAACGTGGTGTCCGGGGTTCCCTCGGCGAGCATGCTGTACCGGCGCACCTCGCCGGTGCGGTACACGTCTTCGTAGAAAGCGGCCACGAAACACAGCCGCGCCAGGTAATCGTCCGGCAGGCTGCCGGGATCACAGAGGTAGGCGTTCACTGTCGCGAGCAGTTCGAGCCCGCATCGGTGCAGCGCGTCCCTGCCCGCGCGCGACGGCGCTCCGCGAAGCGATCCGCTGGCGCCGACGGCCGCGACCCCCACCGCGACCGAATCGCCGAGCGGCCAGCCCAGCGAGAGGCGGAGCCGGAAATCGATGGCGTGCCCGAGCGCTGCCCACGCCGGGTACCGCACGTCCGCCGGCTGAACTGGGCGGGGCAGGTCGCCGATCCGGCCAAGGTAATCCCAGACGGCGCGCCGGGTGCCCGGGAGATGATCCGCGAGGAACCGTGAGATAGGCGAGGCCCCGTACCTGAGCTGGCCGGTGAGCGGAAGGTCGATGAGCGCCACGCCCGCGACCGAGTCGTTCCCGGCCCGGGCGATCGCCTTCTCGTAGTCGTCCGCCCACGCGAGCCCCGCGACGTCAAGCGTCAGCTTGGCGCGGGTGACGGCAACGTAGATCAGGCGCGCTTCTTCCAGGCTGAGCCGGTGCTGTAGCCCGTCGTCGTCCACCGAAGGAGGGCCGAAGCCTGGGCCGATGCGCACGCTGGCCCACTCGCGGCCCTTCGCCTTGTGCGCCGTGGAGACGGTGACCTGCGCGTCGCTCTCCGGCGACAGGCGCCGCACCGCATCGATGATCGTCTCCGCGCCGTGCGCGTCGACGAGGTGCACGAGCGACCTCAGATCCTGGGCAGCGCTGTCGTTCTCGACGTACTCCTGCACGGCGCCCCAGCTGGGAAACAGGAACAGCTCGGGGTGGCTGGTCCGCCGCCCGGCCTTCAGCTGCTGCGCGGCCTCGGCGATTTTCCGCAGCGCCTCGCCGCCGCCGGTGACCGCGACCCGCACGCCTGACTCGAGGAACGCCAGGACCTCTGTCATCACGTCGGCGTTGCCGCGGCACAGCACGGCTTCGGCTGACCGCGTTGGAGCCACCCGCGATTCGGCGGGACCCGCGCCGGTCAGCCGCATGTCCGACTCGGCGTGCCGGAGCCACCGGTTGGCGACCTCCGCGATCACGGGCCCGAACCGGAACAACCGCGTCAGCTGCACATGTTCCGCCGGGAATCCGGTCATCACGTCTCGGGCGGCGCGCCAGGCGTAGATCTGCTGGGCCGGATCACCGACGCAGACCCGCTGCGCCGCCTGCGCGAGGAAGATCTCCTCCAGCACCGGATTGGTGTCCTGAGCCTCGTCGAGCAGGACGAACTCGCCCGGCAGCACCGGCCTGGTCAGCGCCCACATCTTCATGTAGTGGTCGTGCTCGAACCGCAGCTTCCCTGACGGCGCGCGGATATCGTCCCAGGCGCTGACCGCGAAACGGACCAGGGTTCCTGCCACATAGTCCGCTGCCTGCGGAGACAGGCCGTTGACCGGTTCCATGTGCCTGGCCATCGGCTCGGCGTCGTTGCTGTAGCAGAACCTGCGGACCATGCCCGTCACCAGGCGTGCCTGGTGAACCTGGCTGATGCGGGCGGACTCGATGTCAAGGTCTCGGGTGATCCCCAGGATGCGCGCTGCCTGAGCCGATGGGATGCGCGCCGAGGAGTTCAGGCGGTCACGGTAGGCTCTCCCGGCTGCCGCGAAGGCGAGCGAGTGCGCGGTGCGGCATTCGACGTTGTCGCCGAACCGGCGGCGGGCGTCCTCAGCGGTCGCCCGGTTGAACGCCAGGTACAGGCCGCGCTTGCGGGTGGCCGCCGCCATCAGCATCAGCGTGGACGTCTTGCCGGTGCCCGCTCCCGCGACGACCGCCAGGTCACCGCCGGCCACGAACGCGTCGCGCGCCTGCTGCTGCTCCTCGGTTGGTTCGACGGGCTGCCTGCGGACAGTCACAGACTCTCACTTGGCGGATTCAAGGCTTTTGGATTCGGAACGGGCCGGGCCGTCTCACCCCGCACCACGTTCTTCATGATTTTAGAACAACGTCACCGGCGCTGCCCCCGCAACGGGGCAACGGGCGGATGTACCGCGGAATGAGTCAGGCCTCCGGAACCCAACGCGGCTCTGGGCAGGCCCAGCCTGCCCCGGCCAGGCGCGGGCGCAACGGTAGCGTCAGCGGCGATCGGCCGGGACGTCGGCGACGCGGTGGCTGCGCGTTGCGGTTGAGGCACGAATGGGCAACAACTGTTGCAGGCGGACTTGTCGGATCTTCAAGCGATGCCTTGAATGAGGGTTCATAACCGGGAAGGCAGTGCCTAGCGAAGCTGGAACTTGTGTAATGAAGCACGGTTCAACCCTTGAGGTCCGCGACGTGCGCGTGCGTTTCGGCGGGCTGACGGCGCTCGACGACGTATCGCTGACGGTCGCGCCCGGGCAGGTTGTCGGCGTCATCGGGCCGAACGGGGCGGGCAAGACAACGCTGCTGAACGTCTTGTGCGGGTTCATCCGGCCCGACGAGGGTCAGGTGCTCATCGACGACCGCGCCTACAGCAACCTGCGCCCGCACCGGCTGGCCGGGCTTGGCATCGCCAGGACGATGCAGGGGGTGGGCCTGTTCGAGGGGCTGTCCGCCATCGAGAACGTCATGACCGGCGCGAACTGCCGGGCCACGGCCGGATTCTGGTCGGCGCTGCTGGGGCTGCCCCGCTCCGACCGGGACGAGCGCAGGCTGCGGGAGGAGGCAGGCGAGGTACTCGACCGGGTGGGGGCGAGCGGGGTGGCAGACGCCCGGCCCGGCGAGCTGCCTTATGGCATGCGGAAGCGGGTCGCGCTGGCGCGAGCGCTCGCCGCCCAGCCGAAGATCCTGCTGCTCGATGAGCCCGCCAGCGGCCTGGCCGAGGGCGAGCTCGATGAGCTGGGCGGGCTCATTCGCGAACTCACCGGCGAGATGTCCCTCGTCATCGTGGAGCACCACATGGACCTGATGATGTCCGTCTGTGACTCGCTCGTCGTGCTGGACTTCGGGAAGGTGATCTCCCGCGGTTCCCCGCAGGAGATACAGGCTGATCCCGCGGTGACGGCCGCTTACCTCGGCGTGAGCGGGGCTGAGGGTGAGTAGCCCGGCCGGGACCCATGCGGACGGCGCGGCGTCGCTCGCGGTGGAGGACCTGGTAGCGGGCTACGGCCAGGTTCGGGCGCTGGACAGTGTCACGATCACCGCGGGCGCGGGCACTATCACCGCGGTGCTCGGCGCCAACGGCGCGGGCAAGACCACGCTGCTCCGGGCGATCAGCGGCATGGTGCGGCCGCGCAGCGGGCGGGTCCTGCTCGACGGCACGGACCGGGCCGGGCGTGGCCCCGAGGACATGGCCAGAGCCGGAATCGCGCACGTTCCCGAGGGACAGGGCGTCATCGCGGAACTCACCGTGGAAGAAAACCTGCGGATCGGCATGATGTCCTGGCCAGGCATCATCCCGCGGCGGGCGGACCGGGCCGCCGCGCTCGCCGAGGCATACGAGCGCTTCAGCCCGCTGGCCGATCGCCGCCGCAGGCTGGCCGCCACCTTGTCCGGCGGCGAGCGGCAGATGCTGGTGATAGCGCGCGCCCTGGTGGCGCGCCCGCGCGTGCTGCTGCTCGATGAGCCGTCACTCGGCCTTGCGCCACGGATCATGACGCAGGTCATGGACATGGTGGTGCGGCTCAGCCGGGAGAACGGCATCACCATCGTGCTCGTCGAGCAGAACGCGCGCGGCGCACTCGCGATCGCGGACCGCGGAGTGGTGCTCAACCTCGGCCGGGTCGTCGCCGCGGCCGATGCCAGGGAGCTCGCCGCCGATGTCGCGCTCCGCCATCACTACCTCGGGTTCTAAGGGGAGGAAGTTAGTGGTCGAATTCCTTCAGTTCACGCTCAGCGGGATCAGCTTCGGGATGGTCTACGCCGTGATAGCGCTCTCGCTCGTGCTGATCTGGCGGGGCACCCGGCTGCTGAACTTCGCGCAGGGCGGGATGGCGATGTTCACCACCTACATCGCGCTCGAGGTGATCTATCACACGGGTTCCTACTGGGCCGGATTCGTGGTCGCGCTCGCGGCCGGAATCGTGCTCGGGGCCGGGGCCGAACTCGTCGTCATCCGGCCCACCCTGGGCAGGCCAGAGCTCAACGCCGTGATCGTCACCATCGGGCTGCTCATCCTCCTCGAGGGCCTGGCCGGCATTTTCTACGGCGGCCAGTACCGGTCCTTCCCCGCGGCGTTCTCCGTCACCGGGTTGCGAGCGGGCTCGACACCGCTTGGCATATCGCGCTTCGACGTGTTCGTCACGGCGGCGGTGCTGGCCACCACGCTGCTGCTGGCCGTCGGGTTCAGGTACACAAGCGCGGGACTGCGCATGCGGGCCGCGGCGTTCAACGCCACCGTCGCGCGGCTGTCAGGCATCCGGGTGGCGCGGGTGATCACCGTGGGCTGGGCGCTGGCGGGCCTGCTCGGGGCCCTCGCGGGTGTGCTGGTCTCGCCCTCGACGTTCCTCTACCCCAACAGCATGGACGCGATCTTCGTGTTCGGCTTCACCGCGGCGGTGATCGGCGGCCTCGACAGCCCAGCGGGCGCGGTCATCGGCGGGCTGCTGCTCGGTGTCGCGCTCAGCTACGCCGGCGGCTACCTGGGCTCCCAGGCGACCTCGCTGGTCGCCCTCGGCATCCTGGTCGTGGTGCTGATGCTCAGGCCAGCCGGGATCTTCTCCGGAGTCCGGGTGCGGCGGATATGAACATGCGGTCCCTGCCACGCATCCTCGGCGCCGCCCTCGTGACGGCCGCGGTTGTCGCGATCCTGTCGATCAAGCTGAACGCGTTCCGGGACTACCAGATCGCCGAGATCGCCATCGACGTGACGGCGGTCGCCGGGCTCACCGTCCTGACTGGGCTAAGCGGCCAGATCTCGCTGGGTAACGGGGCGTTCATGGCCATCGGCGCCTACACGACCGCGCTGCTGCTGCTCCATCTCAGCTGGCCGTTCATCGCCGTCCTCGTGATCGCCGCCATCGTCACCGCCGCCGCCGGGGCGATCGTCGGAGTCGCCGCGGCCAGGCTGCACGGCCCCTACCTCGCCGGCGCGACGCTCTTGCTGGGCGTCGCGCTCCCTTCGCTCGCATACGTCTATCCGGGGATTCTGGGCGGCGACCAGGGCCTGAACGTCGTGTTCACCACTCCGGCCTTTCTCGGCGTGAACTTTCCGCTGAGCAGGTGGCAGGCGTGGGTCTGCTCGGCCGTGGCGCTGGTCACCCTGGTACTCCTGGCGAACCTGGGGCGCAGCAGAGTCGGCCGCAACTGGCGCGCGGTGCGCGACAACGAGGTGGCCGCCGCGCTGGCCGGAGTGAACGTGGCCGGGGCGCGCGTCCTCGCCTTTGTCGTGAGCGCCACCTGCGCCGGGATGGCCGGCGCGCTGCTGGCCATCGTCACCGAACTGGTCGCGCCGGGAGCCTTCACGATCACGCTCTCGATCGCGCTGCTCACCGCCGCGGTGATCGGCGGCCTTGGCACCCTGCCCGGCGCGGTCTGGGGAAGCCTGGTGATCGTCCTCGTGCCGACCTATGCCACCGACGTGGCCACGAGTCACGGCCTGTCCAGCTCTGTCGCGTCCAACATCCCGGTCGCGGCCTACGGCGTGGTGCTCATCCTCGTCATGCTCATCTTCCCGCAGGGGCTCCAGGGCGGAGTGCGATGGCTTCTCGGCCTCGTCGGGATCTCCCCTGCCCCCACCTGGCGCACGGCATCCATGCCCGATGCCAGGACTCACGAGAAAGAAGGCACTCAATGAAGAGATCACACCGGCTTCGCCTGCCAGCCCTCGCCGTCGTAACGACGGCCGCGCTCGCCGTTGCCGCGTGCAGCAGTTCGGGTTCTAGTTCCAGCTCTACCCCGGGCGCAGGCTCGAGCAGCAGCTCAAGCGCGGCCCTGACCGCATCCGCGCCGGGCATCACCGCCACCACGATCACCATCGGCAGCCACCAGCCGCTCACCGGGCCCGCGGCGCCCGGCTACAGCGAAATCGCTCCCGCGTCGGCCGCGTACTTCGCCTACGTCAACGCGAACGGCGGAGTCTACGGTCGCAAGATCGTGTACAAGTACCTCGACGACGCCTACAACCCGACCCAGACCGCCACCGTGGTGCGCCAGCTCGTCCTCCAGGACAACGTGTACGCGATCTTCGACGGCCTCGGGACCCCCACCCACCTGGCGGTGGAGAGCTTCCTCAACGCGCAGAAGGTCCCCGACGTGTTCGTCGCGTCCGGGTGCGACTGCTGGAACCAGCCGACGACGGATCCCGAGACGTTCGGCTGGCAGCTTGACTACATACGCGAGGGGAAGATCCTCGGGCAGTACATCGCCAAGCACTTCGCCGGCAAGAAGATCGGCTACTTCTACCAGGACGACGAGTTCGGCATGGACGGCGTCAAGGGACTCGACTACGAGATCCCGCACTCGATGGTGGTCAGCAGGCAGACCTACGTCCCCACCAACGTCAACATCGCACCGCAGGTCGCCGCGCTGCGCGCGTCCGGCGCCCAGGTGGTCGTCTCGTTCTCGATTCCCGCGTTCACCGCGCTGCTGAAGCTGAACAGCCTGAAGCTCGGCTTCAGCCCGACGCTGGTGGTCAGCAACGTGGGGTCCGACCCGATCACCCTGTCCGGGCTGCTCGAGGCGTTCGCGAAGCAGGGCGGCGCGACCGTCAACGGCAACCAGCTCACGGCGGGGATCATCACCGATGGCTACCTGCCGACTCTCGGCGACACGAGCGACAGCTGGATCGCGCTGTTCAAGAAGGTGCACGACCAGTACGACGCGAAAGCACCGTTCGACGGCAACGTGCTCTACGGCGAGGCAGTCGCGTACACCTTCGTGCAGGCGATGCTCAAGGCGGGCAGGAACCCGACCCGGGCCGACCTGGTGTCGGCGATCAACAGCGGGCTTCCGCAAGGTCCCGCGGTCGCCCCGTACGCTTATTCCTCGACGGACCACGCAGGCGTTACCGGCGCCTACGTTGGTGTCATCAACAACGGCGTCCTGACCCAGGAGGGATCGGTCTTGACCACGGACACGTCCGCGTCCGGCACGATCACGACCGTGACAGGGACCCAGCAGCAGGCACCGGCGAGCGGCATCCCCGCGCCCTGACCCACTCTGATGAATGCAGCATGACAACTGACGAGCGGCCGCCAGCCGAGCGCTTGCTGGCGGCCGCCGAGGAGCTCTTCGGCCAGCGCAGTTACAGCCGCACAGCGGTCGCGGACATCTGCGCCCGGGCCGGGATGGCTACCGGCAGCTTCTACGCGTACTTCGGGTCCAAGGCTGAAATCTTCGCCGCTGTGGTCCGGGCGATCAACGCGGACCTGAGGACGGCCATGAAGGCGGCCCTGGAAAAGGCAGATGGCGGCCAGCGTACGCGGGAACGCGAATGCTTCCGCGTTTACTTCGAGATGATGTCGAAGCGTCCCTGGATAGACCGGATCGTGCGCGAGTCGGAATTCGTCGCACCAGGCGTGTTCCGCGAGTATTACGAGCACCTGGCCCGGGGCTATGCGCGCGGCGTGCGCGCCGCCCAGTTGGCCGGCGAGGTAGACGTCCGCTACGACCCGGAGGTCATCGCGTACGCCTACACGGGCATCGGCAACTTCGTCGGCATGCGCTGGGCCGACTGGACCGCGGGCGGGCAGGTCCCGGAGGATGTGCTGGACGACGTGCTGGAACTCCTGGCCCGAGGGCTCGCCCCGCCCGCCACTGGTAACTGAGGCGCCCGGCTACGGCGTCGCGGGCTACCGGCGGCGGTAGGCGGTTGAGCGATGCTGGATGTCTTGGACGATGACCGCGTGCTTTGATTCGTCGATCCGGTACAGCACGCGCCACTGGGTGCCAAGCCAAGCGCTGTGAAACCCGGACAGGGTATCCCGGAGCGGCTTGCCGGCCCGGTAAGGCGCCTCCAGGAGCGGCCCGGTGATGAAGTCGACAGCCGCGGCGGCTACGTCCTCCGGGAGCAATTCCGAGATCGCGCGCCGGGCTGGGCGGGTCATTCCGAGTTCGTAGGATCCGGTGGCGCAGGCAACCCGGTCCGGTGCCTCGTGTCTTAACACGCTGGCACAAGATCCGTCGATGATCGCCGGTTTGGGACTCAAGCAACGCTTAACAACCAACTTTTATCGTCGTAACGACAAGTGTCGCCGGCGAGGAGGGTGAAGGGCGTGTGCGGGATCAGCGGGTGGGTGGACTTCGGGCGTGACCTGCGGAGGGAGCGGGGGGCGGTCGAGGCGATGACGGCGACGATGGCCTGCCGGGGGCCTGACGCCGGTGGAATCTGGGTCTCGGCGCACGCGGCGATCGGGCACCGGCGGCTGTCGGTTATCGACCTGCCGGGGGGCGAGCAGCCGATGCGCGCTCCGGGGGATGACGACGTCGTGCTGACGTTCAGCGGGGAGATCTACAACTTCACCGAACTGCGGCGCGAACTGGCGGCGCGCGGGCATGAATTCCGGACGCGGTCGGACACCGAAGTGCTGCTCCGCAGCTACCTGCAGTGGGGGGCGGGCTGCGTGGACCGGCTGAATGGGATGTTCGCGTTCGGCGTCTGGGACGGGCGGCGGCAGGAGCTGCTGCTTGCCCGCGACCGGCTGGGCGTCAAGCCGCTGTATTACGCGCCGCGGGCGGACGGTGTGCTGTTCGGGTCGGAGCCGAAGGCCATTCTCGCCCATCCGGGGTTCCGGGCCGAGATCGACGCGGACGGGCTGGCCGAGTTGTTCAGCCAGGCCGGAACTGCGACGCCGGGGCATGGCGTCTACCGGGGGCTGCACGAGGTCCGTCCGGGGACGATCGTGCGGGTCGACCGGGACGGCGTGCGGTCGTCTGCCTACTGGACGCTGGAAGCTCGCGAGCACACCGACGATGTGGCGAGCACGGCCGGGACGGTCCGGGAGCTGCTCGCCGACATCGTGCACCGGCAGACGGTCGCCGACGTGCCGCTGTGCAGTCTGCTGTCCGGCGGGCTGGACTCAAGTGTTGTATCCGCGCTCGCGGCCGACAGCCTGCGGCGGCGGGACCGCGCGAAGCTGGCCACGTTCTCGGTGGACTTCGCCGGCAGCATGAAGTCCTTCGTGCCGGATCAGCTACGGCCCAGCCACGACGAGCCGTACGCGCGCGCCGCCGCCGAGTACATCGGCTCGCGGCACACTACCGTCACCCTCAAGGCAGACGACCTGGTGACGGCGCAGTGGGCGCCGCTCGCCGCGCATGACCTGCCCACGATGGGCGACATGTGGGTGTCTATGTACCTGCTGTCCCGCGAGATCCGCCAGCAGTCGACCGTCGCGCTGTCCGGGGAATCGGCGGATGAGGTGTTCGGCGGATATGTCTGGTACCACGTGACAGCGCTGCTTGACGCCCCGACCTTTCCGTGGGCCTTCGGCGGGTCGTGGGAGCCGTTGCTGCTTCCTGAGGTGAGAGAACGGGTACGGCTCGGCGAGTACGCCGCCGACCGGTATGCGCAAGCGCTGGCGGAGGTGCCGCGGCTCGCCGGCGAAAGCCCTCAAGACCGGCGCATTCGTGAAGTCCTGTATCTCGGCCTGACGCGCTGGCTGCCGCTCTTGCTCGACCGCAAGGACCGGCTCAGCATGGCCAGCGGGCTTGAGGTCCGCGTGCCGTTCTGCGATCACCGGCTGGTCGAGTACGTATGGAATGTTCCGTGGGCGATGAAGGAGACCGGTGGGATGGAAAAGGGGCTGCTGCGCGCTGCCGCGGCCGGCCTGCTTCCCGCGGACCTGCTCAACCGGCGCAAGAGCATCTATCCGGGGGCGGCCGACCCGGTCTATGAGAGGGCCGTGGACGCTCAGATGCGCCTACTGCTGCGCCAGCCGCGTGCTCCGCTGTTCAGCCTGATCAGCCGGGAACGGCTCGCGGCGGCATACGCCGCTGATCCCCTGCTGCCCGGCATGATGGCCATCCGGCCGAGCAGGACCGCGCCGGCTGCATTCCTGCTCGACATCAACCGCTGGCTCGAACGCTCCGGCGTTGCCGTCCGGTGAGCGCGTCGCGGGGGTTAGCCATGGGAACGGGCGGAGGGTTGCGTCGGAGAGGCGCAACCGTCCGTTCGGGATAATTCGAAGGCATTTTCACGGGTTAATACTGGCTTAAGCTTGGCTTTTTCCGCGGGGAGTAGTGTCCTGTGTAGCAAGTCCAGAAAGAGCGAGGGGGAATGGCTATGCCACCAACACGCACTGCCGGCCTGCGGGGACGGCTGCCCAAGAAGCCGCCAGCCCAGCGGTTCAACATCCAGTATCTGTCCGCCTACCTGGCCTCGCCGCTGCCCGCGCCGGCGTACCCGGTCGACGTCACCGCCGGGATCACCGACTGGCGGATGCTCGGCAACGGCCCCGACCCCACCTGCACGACGCATCCGAATGGGGTCGGGGACTGCACGTTCGCGGGACGCCAGCACTACCGGATGGCGAAGGCCGCCGCCGCGGGCGAAACCGAGACGTGGGAGACCTCCAATCAACTGGTCGCGGAGTATCTCAAGTACGACCACGGGAAGGACCAGGGGGCGAACATCGCCGACCTGCTCCTGTACTGGTACAAGGCCGACAGGATCCTCGCCTTCGCCCCGGTCGACCACACCAACCCGGCCGAGGTGGACTCGGCCGTGGCCGCGTTCCACGGCGCTTACGTCGGCGTGAACCTGACCGACGACGCCGACCAGCTTTTCGAGCAGCAGCAGCCGTGGACCACCGCGAACGGCGAGCAGCCCGACCCGCAGGAAGGGCACTGCATCGTGAAGGTGAAGGCCGATGGCAGCCAGTACGACGGCTGGGTGACCTGGGGCGCCGTTCAGGAGTCCACGCTGCAGTGGACAGCGGCCTGCCTGGATGAGGCCTGGGTGATCATTACCCAGGAGGACGCGGCCAACGTCAACCTCGCGGCGCTGCGCGCCGACATCGACGCGCTGCACGGCGAAGGCGGATGATCAAGGTAGCTGTGCGCGGCCAGGCACTGACTGATTTCGGTGCCTGGCCGTGTCTATCCGGTAGAGGCGATCTCCCGGAGCTGCGCTAGGGCGTCCCTGGCGATCTGCTGGAACGGTGTCTGGTTCGGGTCGTCGATCCATTGCTCGAAGGCGACGTGCATGATGGTCGTGCCCGTCCAGGCGGCGAGGGCGGCTGCGGTGTCGGCGAATCCTGATTCAGCAAGCACTCGAGTGCCTCGTGGGCGAGAGCCCAGCGAAGGTGCCACTGTCACCGCCGCCGGACCGGACCGTACTTCGGACTCAGCAACAGGTTCAGGTCCGAGCGCGCCGACGGCGGTCATGAGCCAGCTCTTCGTCGAGCTTGGATAACCGCCCATCCCGCAGGCCAGGATTAGGGGATTGGACGGGCGGGGTCTCCGAGAGTGATGATTGATTGCGGTTATGGGGCGTGAGGTACGGACGGGGTACGGGTTGCCGGAAGAGTCTCGCATCCTTGTAGGGCGCGAATACCCCGCCGGGGTATTCGGTGAGTTGGATTCCATGATCGCGAAGATTTCGCTCGTTATAGCGATAAAAATCCTTCACCAGGAAAAACGTCTTCGCGATCATAGCGGTACTGATGGGGCTCTTTTTATCCTAAATCATGATATGTCCCCATATGATACCCCTACTGCTTCGGCCGTGGTCGGGCGCAGTCGGCGCGGAACCCCAGATGTTCAATCCGTATAGCGCGCAACTACAGCGGCGGCGAACAGCGAACCAGCAAGTCAGCGACCCGCCGAGTTCATCACGGCCGAGAGTGCCACGCGGCGTCAGGGTACCGACACGGTCGATCTTGCCGCCGGCCAGGCCTGACTCCATCACCTTGTGCGCCTCGACGATGTCATCGAAGCCGAATACCCTCGCGGGCTTGGCCTGGTAGAGGCCACTTTCGGCCTTGCCGATCAGCTCGGTGAGCGGGATCTCGGTAAGCGGGAAGTCTCTCGTGCCAAGCACGAACGCGCTGCCGTAGAAGCTGAGCTGCACGCCGCTCGGCACGTCGGCGATCGGATTGAAGTCCGCCACCGGCTCAAGGCCGCCGAGAAAGCCGAGCTGGCAGACCCGGCCGCGCGGGCGGACGACGCGCAGCGAGTCGCGCAGCACGCTATTCCCGACCAGATCGAAGACGCAGTCGACCACGCCGGCCTGCTGGTCGGCCAGCCGCCCGTCATCGATCAGCACGGTCCTGGCGCCGATTCGTTCGAGCAGGGCAGCGCGGTCTGGCCTGCGGGTCGTCGCGATCACGGTGGCCCCCTGCTCGGCGGCGACGTTCACCGCGGCTTGGCCAAGCGCCGAGGTGGCACCCCGGATCAGGACGGTCTGACCGGGTCGCAGGCCGAGGTTCTGGCGCAGGCCGGCCCACGCGGTCGCGTACACCTCGGGCAGGGCGACGAGGTCGGTCCACGGCAGCGATGTGCTGACCTCGACCACGTTGCTGGCCGGCACGGTGACGAGCTCGGCGTAGCTGCCGTTGCGAGTTCTTCCCATGCCGCCGAGTATGGCGACCACCGTGGTTCCCTCAGCTAGCCGGCCGCTCGGGTCGGCCACCACGGTTCCCGCGCACTCGATGCCGGTGACCTTGGCCACCTCGCCCATGGCTCCGCTGCGCATGTACGCCTCGGCATGGTTGAGCCCGAACGCCTTTACTGCGATCAGCACCTCGTCGGCCGCGGGCACGGGATCGGGTAGCTCGGTGACGGTGAGCACCTCAGGGCCGCCGTAGGAGCTGATGACGATGGCTTTCATCCGCTGTCTTCTTTCTTGAGTGGTCGTTCATCTATTGCGGTACAGAAAAGGCCGCCATGCGGCGGCCGAGGTTCTTACATCAAGCCTGCGAAGGCGTTATCGACGATGATCCGCAGCACCTCCTCGTCGGGGTTCGCCTTGCCGATGACCATCATGCCCGAGGCCGTCGCGACGAGGCCCTTGGCGGCCGCGGTCACGTTGACCGAGGCCGGGATCTCGCCGAGGTCGATGGCCGTGCGCAGCGCGTCGGTGAAGCAGCGTTCGATCCGCGCCATGTGACCGCGCACGACGGCGGCCACCTCGGGGTCGGCCGCGGCGTTCTCGATCGCGCTGTTGATAAGCAGGCAACCCTGGCGTCCCTCCGGACTCAGCAGGTCGCGCACGAGCCCGTCAAAGTACGCCCTGATCTGCGCCACGGACGCGCCGGGTTCCCCGAGGTCGCCGAGCTTCTGCGGCACGACCAGCTTGGAGTACCGGTCGAGCGATCCCATCAGCAGGGCATGCTTGCCCCCCGGGAAGGCCGAATAGAGGCTGCCGGGTTTCACACCGGTCGCGCGAACCAGGTCGTCCACGGACGTGGCACGGTAGCCGCGCTCCCAGAACTGCCGCATGGCCGAGTCGAGAACGTCGTCGGGTTCGAACTCTCGCGGCCGTGCCATGACAGCGACAATACGCGAACGATCGTTCAAGAACAAGGCTGAGGCCGCTCTAATCCATGTAGGGAAGTCGCGCCTGGCGCAGGAGTTCTGCGACCGAGCCGGGACGCCATACCTGTTCTACACGGCGACTAAAGGCGCATCGCCGGTTGAGGCGGTCGCGGCGTTCCTCGCCGAACTGCGAGATTCGGGGCTGCCCCGCGACCGGGGGCTTGTCCCCGCCGAGCCGGTGCGGAGCTGGCCAGACGCCTTCCGCGTGCTGGCAGCAGTGCTCCCCGACGGCCCTGTGGTCATCGTGCTCGATGAGCTGCCCTGGCTGGCCGAGCAAGACGAGGTCTTCGATGGTGCGCTGCAGACCGCATGGGATCGGCTGCTGTCCCAGCGGCCCGTGCTCCTGTTGCTGCTGGGCAGCGACCTGCACATGATGGAACGGCTGACCGCCCACGACCGCCCGTTCTTCGGCCGCGCCGACAACCTGCTGCTCGGGCCGCTGAACCCGGCCGAAGTCGGCGACGCGCTCGGCCTCGACGCGACAGACGCGATCGACGCCAGCCTGCTGTCCGGCGGGCTGCCGGGAATCCTGCGAGCCTGGCCAGCAGGCCTTCCGGCACTGCAGTTCGCCGAGCGGGAGTGCGAGGATCCAGCATCCCCGTTGTTCGGCGTTCCCGAAGCGGCGCTGCTGGCGGAATTTCCCGTCCCCGACACCGCGCGCCGGGTGATCGAGGCAGTGGGCGGCGGCAACCGGACGCACGCGAACATCGCGGCCGAGGCGGGCGGCCGGACAGACGCGATCCCATCCGGGACCCTGTCCCCGGTGCTCCACCGGCTGGTGAACGACAAGCACGTGCTGGCCATTGACGAGCCGCTGTCCGCCAAGCCCGGCAGACCGGCCCTATACCGGGTGGCCGACAGCAGCCTGCGGTTCTACCTGGCGATGGGCAGGTCCGCGCACGAACTGACTAGGCGCGGGCGACCCGCGTCCGCCGCGACGCTGATCCGTCGCCGGTGGGCGTCGTGGCGGGGCCGCGCGGTCGAACCGGTCATCAGAGAGGCTCTGTCGCTGGCGGCGGACGAGCTTCCCTGGCCCGAAGCCAGCGCCGTCGGCGGCTGGTGGAACCGCGCGTTCGACCCCGAGATCGACCTGATCGGCGCCGACCGGGCGCCTGTGGCCAGAAAGCTGTACTACGCGGGCTCCGTCAAATGGCTCGACCAGCCGTTCGACCCGCGCGACCTGGCCGCGCTCCAACGGGGTGCCGGGCAGGTACCTGGATTCGAGCACGGTGACACAGCCCTGGTCGCGGTGTCCCGGGCAGGCTTCGCCGAAGCGACCGCTGGTCAGCTGGCGCTTCGCTAGCAGCCCTCGGACGTCGTGAGTGCATTCGCTTAGCGCGCTTCCCGGCCCTCCCTCGGCGACGGCGGCCTGACTTTCACGCTGCGGGCCGAGCCGTTCCGGCAGAGTATGCGCTGCTCGCGGCGGCGCCAAGCGCGGTTCCCCAGCTGCGGGCCCGGGAGGGCTCGCCGTCGACCAGGGTGGTGTGCTTGCCGATCAGGAAGCTCTCCGGCGCGGTGACCAGGCGGTAGCCATGGCGCCTCAGCAGTCTGGCGATGGCGCGGCTGGCGCGGCCCGTGAACGCGGGAACGCCGTTGATCCTGGTGTCGAAGGCCGCGGCGAACACGTGCGCCTCGCCGAGGCCGTCAAGCCAGTCGCGCAGCCCGGGCCCGCCTGCGCCCGGATCCATGCTCAGCTCGCTCTCCTTCTTGGCGGCCGCTTCGGCCGCCATCCGCCGCGAAGCCGGGTTTGACATCCCATGCATGTGCGTCGGTCCGCCGACGACCAGGAGGTCGGCCGCGGCGACAAGCTCGCGGGTGGCGTCGGCCACGGGGACGAGTGTCACATCGTGAGTGGCGCGCAAGCCGTCCGCGATGTTACCGGCGACGACATGCGTGTTCCCGTACATCGATTCGTAAACCACCAGCGCCCGCATGATGACCACATCCTTCGCCCGTTGCTGGCACGTGCTTTCAGCGCAGCCGGAGCGCATCCGCCAGGCAAGGAGCCAAACGACCTCCACCGCCAGTGACCAACGTCGCCCCCCGTAGCCTTCGTCGCACCTGGCCCAGCTGATGCGAGACCTGGACGTAGGCGTTTGCCATGGGAATGGGCGGAGGGTTGAGGCGGGAGAGGCCTCAGGTCACGACCTGGTCCGGGCCAGTGTGGCGATCAGGACCTGACGGGTCTGCGCCGGGTCGATCACATCGTCAACCTCGAAGGCGGCCGCCGTGCTGAGCGCCTTGCCCTTCTCGTAATATTCGGCCACGAGCTGCTCATACCGTTGCTGGCGCCGGGCGGGGTCGGTGATCGCCTCCAGTTCCTTGCGAAAACCAAGCCGCACCGCCCCTTCCAGGCCCATCCCGCCGAACTCGCCGGTGGGCCAGGCCACGCAAAGCAGCGGCGCCTTCAGGTCCCCGCCGGCCATGGCCATCGCGCCGAGGCCGTAGGCCTTGCGCAGCACCACCATGCACAGCGGGACGGTCAGCCGGGCGCCGGCCACGAACATCGCGCCGAAGCGCCGCACGGTCGCGGTCTTCTCGGCCTCCGGCCCGACCATGAACCCGGGCGTGTCACACAGCGAGATGATCGCGATCCCGTGCGCCTGGCACAGCTCCAGGAACCGGGTGGCTTTGTCGGCGGCGTCGCCGTCGATGGCCCCGCCGAGGTGGCGAGGGCTGTTGGCCAGGATCCCGACGGGCCGGCCGTCCAGCCGGGCCAGCGCGGTGATGATCCCCAGGCCGAATTCCGGCCGCAGCTCGAGCACGGATCCGGGGTCGAACAGGACCTCGATGACGGGGCGGATGTCGTAGGCGCGCACCCTGTTTTCCGGGACCAGGTGGCGCAGCACCCGCTGGTCCCGGTGCTCGGCGGGCTTGCCCGCGGGGCCGCCGAAGTAGCCCAGGTATTGCCGGGCGGCGGCGACCGCGGCCGCGTCGTCGGGGACGAGCACGTCGACCACGCCGTTGCGGACCTGCACCGCCATCGGCCCCACGTCGCCGGGCGCGACCACGCCGAGACCGCCGCCCTCGATCATCGCGGGCCCGCCCATGCCCAGGCTGCTGCCCTCGGTCGCGATGATCACGTCACACGCCGCGGCGAGCGCCGCGTTCCCCGCGAAACAGTAGCCAGAGACCACGGCGATCAGCGGCACATGCCCGTTCAGCCCGGCGAGCAGGCGGAACGTGGGCACGTCGAGCTGGGCTACCGCGGCGGTGTCGGTATCACCTGGCCGCCCGCCACCGCCCTCGGCGAAGATCACCAGAGGCAGCCGCTCACGGCGGGCCAGCTCGAACAGCCGGTCCGACTTGCGGTGGTTCTGGATGCCCTGGGTACCGGCCAGGACGGTGTAGTCGTAAGACATCACCGCGACCGGCATGCCGTTAACCGTGGCTGTACCCATGACCAGCCCGTCTGCCGGGGTCCGCTCGATCAGGTCCGCCAGCGAGCGGCGCCGCCGCTGGGCGGCGATGGTGAGCGCGCCGTACTCCACGAAGCTGCCCTCGTCCACCAGCCCGGCGATGTTCTCCCGTGCGGTCCGGCGCCCGCTGGCGCGGCGCCGCGCGGCCTCGTCACTGCGGTACTCGTCCGACCCGATGTGGTGCCGCCGCATCACCTCCGCCAGGTCCGGACGGACCCAGTCAGGATCCACCGCGGCTCCCCCGGGGCCGCCGGGCCCGTCGTGGTCGCGAGCGTTGATGGTGGCGAGCAGCGCCCCGGCCGCGACCGTCTCCCCGGCCCGCACGGCCACGTGCCGGATCACCCCCGCGCCGGGAGCGGCGACGACGTGCTCCATCTTCATGGCTTCAAGCACGAGCAGCTCCGCGCCTGGTGCCACCAGGTCACCGGCCTGGGCCGCGACCGTGACGACCGTGCCGTGCAGCGGCGCGCGCACCGCGACCCCGGCGGCGGCCGGCGCGGGTGCCGGGTCCTGCCCGGGTGCCGGGTCCGGCGCGGGCGCGGACAGCAGGTCCGGGTGCCGGTCGAGCCAGGTGGTGTCCAGGTCGGGTTCATCGAGACGGCCGGCGAGCGCGCGGAGCAGCCCTAGGTTTGCCGCTACGCCATCGAGGCCGAACTCGCCAAGCGCACCGCGCAGGCGGCTGGCGGCGGCGGCGCGGTCATGGCCGGTGGCGATCACCTTGGCCAGCAGGGAGTCATACCGCGGGCTGACGGTGTAGCCGGGGTAGCCGTGCGTGTCCACCCGGACGCCCCGCCCGGCCGGGGGCTGGAACAGGGTGAGCGTTCCGCTGGCGGGGAGCACGGTCCCGTCGGGCCGCAGCGTCTCGGCGTTGACCCGCGCCTGGATGGCACAGCCCCGTGCGCCGGGCCGTCCATTGCCGGAGAGGCCCAGGTCGGCCAGCGTGGCGCCGGCGGTGACGCGCAGCATCAGCTCCACCAGATCGAGGCCGGTCACCTCCTCGGTCACCGTGTGCTCGACCTGTATCCGGGGATTTACCTCGAGGAACACGAACCTGCTCCCGGTGACCAGGAACTCGACCGTGGCCAGCCCCGTGTAGGGGGTAGAGCCGATGAGCAGCAGGGCGGCCTCGTGCAGCTTCGCGCGGAGCCCGTCGCCGAGCGCGGCCGGGGCGATCTCGATGAGCTTCTGCCGGCGGCGCTGCAGGCTGCAGTCCCGGTCGCCGAGCACGGCCACCCCGGATCCGTCCCCGATCACCTGCACCTCGATGTGCCGGGCGGAGGTCAGCAGCTCCTCCACATAAACCGCCGGATTCCCGAACGCACCCGCGGCTTCCGCCGCGCTTCGCCGCAGCGCGTCATCAAGCCCGGCCGGGTCGGTGACCGGCCGCGTTCCGCGTCCGCCGCCTCCGGCCACCGCTTTCACCATCACCGCGGCGCCGGGCCCGAGGCTGGCCACGAACGCGTGCGCTTCGGCTGGCCCGACCGGGCCGTCGGATGCCCGGGCCAGCGGCACCCCGAGGCTGGCGGCCCGGGCCCGGGCCGCGGTCTTGTCCCCGAACAGGTCGAGCACCTCGGGCGGCGGCCCGGCGAACCGGACGCCGGCCGCGGCACAGCGCCGGGCGAGCGCCCCGCTCTCGGCCAGGAAGCCGTACCCGGGATGCAGCGTGTCGCAGCCGGAGGTCACCGCGGCATCGACGATCGCGCCGGCGTCGAGGTAGGCGGCTGGCCCCGCGCCCGGCAGCCGGACGGCGGCGTCCGCCCGGGCCACGTGAGCGCAGGCCGCGTCGTCGTCCGGGTAGACGGCGACGGTCGCGATGCCCGCCACGGCCGCGGTGGACATGATCCGCACCGCGATCTCGGCGCGGTTGGCGACGAGCAGCCTCACCTGGCCGTGCTCCGGCGCAGCACGATGCCTGCCGCCTCGCGATCCCACACGCCCGGCCCGACGCCGCGCTCGAGCAGCACGTGCTTGTGGACCTTCTGGGTCGGGGTCTTCGGCAGCTCGTCAGCGAACTCGAGGCAGCGGGGCACCATGAAGTAAGGCAGCTTCTTGATCACTCGCTCACCTTGAGATCGGCGAATGGCATGATCCGGAACCGGCCGGCCAGCGCGCCCTTGTAGGCCGTGTTCACCGGCACCTGGTCGAGGGAGCTATCAAGCAGCAGCGCGGCGGGTTCCTGGCGCCGCATGCCGGCCGCGGCGAAGACGGCCGCCAGCCGCGGTGAACGCTCGTACGACGCGCGCATCGTCCGGTCGCCGATCGGCGGAAGACCAGCCACGACGTTGACCTCCCTCGGCTACCCACCGCTCCGAAACGTACTTTACGTTGGTTAGCTTTAGCAGCTCTCGGGTACCGGGCGAGCCCGGCTCGCCTTGTGCGTGCCCCTGCGTCAATGCCGCTCAGCGAAGGTTGATCTTGGCCGGTCGCCGACTCCCCCTTGTCGGCAAGCTCGCGCTATGCGAATTGGGATATCAAGGGCATATCGGGCAGTCATGCTACAGAATGTGACCATTCCGCGTGCCCTGCCACGGACTCCCGGCGCAGCCGACCATGATCGCGAAGAATTTTCGTTGCTGTAAGACGAATTATTTACATAGAAAAAAATGTTTTCGAGATAATCGTTCTAACTTCCCAGATGGCAGTCACGGACGGTTAAACGACGGCGCGCGGCCTAGGCGGCGCCCGAGAAGACCATGATCGACTTAGCTAAGCGGCATTGGCCCCTGCGCGGTCATTGTAGGCGGAACGATGGTGATCGTTCTGCGTCGTGATCGCGGATTTGCCGGATTGACCTTTCCCTTGGGGCAACCCGCACACTGGGCCTATCGGGCAGCCTGCCCGAGAACGAGGGAGATGGCTTGTGGAGGAGATGAGCATCGGCGCATTCGCACGGCGATCCCGCCTGTCACCGAAGGCACTTCGCCTCTACGACGGACTCGGTCTCCTGTCGCCGGCACGCGTCGATGAGCTTTCCGGCTACCGCTACTACGAAGGCGCCCAGCTCGAACAGGCACGGCTGATAGCGACCCTCCGCCAGGCGGGGGTCCCGATGACCACCGTCAAAGCGTTGCTAGCGCTCGACCCAGCGGAGATGGCTGAGCAGGTGACGGCGTTTTGGCGAGAAGCCGAGACCCGGCACGCCGGACAGCGGGAACTCGTCACCGCCCTCGTTGACCGACTCACCGGAGGGAAGACTGTCATGTACGAGGTCACGACCAGGGAGATGCCGCAGCGCAGCCTGCTGTGCCTGAAGCGCAACGTCGACGAATCGGGCGCGTGGGCGCTCGGCAAGGAGTTCATCGCCCTCATCCGCGATCAGCGGCTGCCCAGGATCGAGGGCCGGGAGGGCGCCGTGTTCTCCATCTATTGGGGCCAGGTGAGCGCGGACAGCGACGGGCCGATCGAGTGGTGCAAGCCGGTCCCCGATGCCGAGGCCGAAGGAGTCGCGGCGCAGTTCCCCGAGCTGACCCTGCGTGTCGAGCCCGCCCATCGCGAGGCGTATGTCGACCTCGGGCCCGGCGGGCAGATCAGCCCGGCGCAGTGGCAGCTCGCCGACGAGGCCCTTCGGAACTGGGCTGACGCGCAGGGCATCGACCCGGAGCAGTTGTCGCTGAAGCCGGAGGATCTTGGTGTGCGGATCACCTACCTCGCCAGCCGACCGCCGAGCGAGACGAGCGCCCCTGAGTGCGACTTCGCAGTGCCGTTCGCGTGATGCCTTCACACGGCAGCCGCACTTCGGTACGTGAGCTGCCGGGATAGCCGCGGCCATCCCGCAGCCCCCGCTAACGTGAAAGCTTTCCCGCCCCAGGACGGCTCTGGCTCATATAACTGGAGGGTAACGGTCCGATCGTGCGCTAGCGGCCGTCCGGTGTCCTTCTCCTCGTCGGTTTTCGATAACGTGAAGGATGTTACGGCCTATAGGTCGAAGGATCTTTCTCGTTAGTTCGAGCTTGGCGCGTTCATAAGGAAAATACGGCGGGCGGGCGGCGTCAGGGCTCCGTTATCATCCAGAAATGTGCGACAGAGCCCCCGGGACGCGCAGGATCCTTCACGATAATCCCGGTACCCGGCTCATCCCCGCCGCGGGCGGCCGCAGGCAGGCAGACGGGCGCGCAAGCGCGGGAAGAGCCGCCCATCGCCGCAGGTTGCGCTAAAGCGCGGCTGCCGTGCTTCAGCGGCTGGACCAAGACCTTCACTAGGCATCATCCCCGCCGCCACGCCGCCCTGACAGGCGAATGGCCCCTGTGCTGATGTCGCGGGTCGTCAGAGCCTGTTCTCGAACCGCCCACGACAGCCACGCCGCGCACGATGGCATCTCCCACGGCGCCCAGCCCGGGCGGCGCCGAGGGCCTCGCCCCTACCTGGGGGGTCATCGGCCAGTTAGGATCCAGAATCAGGCACTCCGAGCGACGTGAACATGCGGGGAAATGGCTTCTGACCACGGATTCTGGGATCTGCTTACTGGTGATGAGCAGCGCGTCCTGGCGGATCTTGGCCCGGACAAGAAATATCCGCCCGGTACGACCATGTGTGTCGAGGGAGATTCTTCCACGCATGTGTTCATCCTCCTGGATGGCTGGGTGAAGATCCTTGCCGTGACTGATGACGGCCGTGAGAACGTTCTCGCGCTCTGCGGTGGCGGCGATATTGCCGGGGAAATCGCTGGCGACACCACCGGGCACCGGAATGCCACGATGCGGACGATTGATACCGTGCACGCCCTGGTTGTGGGTCACGATCAGTTCAGCTCATTCCTCGACAGCCATCCGGGAGCCCGGCCGCGCCTACCGGCGCGTGATGACCCAGCGCTGGAGTGAGGCAGGCCTGATGCTGCGCAAGCGTGCGGTCACCAGCGGCGCACAGCGACTCGCCGGGGTCCTTCTCGATCTCGCGGGACGGCACGGCAGCCGGGTCGGCGGCGCCATCGAGGTCGCGGTGCCGTTGTCGCAGGAAGAGTTGGCCAGCCTAGCTGGCACGTCTCGTGCCACCGTCACGCGCGCGCTAAGCAACTGGCGTAAGCGCGGCTTCATCCGCACCGGCCAGCGCCGCATCACGATCATCGACCCGCGGGGCCTGCGGCAGATCGCGGGCCCCGGAAACTAGCCCGCCATGGCCCTGGACGCGATCCGCGGACACGTCTTCACTGCCGCCGCCTACGACGTCGGTTGCGGCCTCGGGTGCGGGCCCGCGAGGAAAGATCGAAGACAGGGAAAGGCCTTTCACTACGTGGACGGTGGGGTTGACTGACATTACGGCGAGCAAACCCAGCATTGCCCAAAGGACAATCTCCCGGAAAAGAAGATTATCGGACTGGTAAAACAATGCCCAAATCGAAATTCCTTCGGACAGCACTCCCCCGAATACTGCCGTCAGGAGCAGGCACTCGACCGCCGCCAGGACGAATAGAACGGATAGGATCAGGATCAATGGAATCAGGAACGCGGCGATCAGGCCTGACCTGTATCCTATGCCCCGAATCCCCGGCCCGCCCCGACCCTGAAGATACTTCCGCATGGACTCCCACACGATTTTCGCCAGTCCGAAGGTGGAAGCGATCCCATTTTTTATCTGTCCGGTGGCGCCTGAAACATTACCTTCTTGCACGAACGCGGCGAGGTAAAACAGCGGAATCGCCGCGGCGGATGTGACGTAGAAATTCGAATTGAAGGTGGAACTCATGAGCTGTTCTCTCCCGTGTAATGCCGGACTGCGTCGGCTGGCTGATGTCCGGGGCCCGCCACCCGTAGTGCTGACGTTTAACGGCCCGTCGACTTCGATTACGACGGGATGGGTCACAGCGGCTCACGAGTGCGTCAAATGACGCACCTGGCCTGCCCGCCCGGGGCGCTCGCCGGTCTCGCGGAAGTAATCACACCAGCCCGGTAGCAGCGGCGAGCCCGAGTTCGCGGCGCGCCCAGGCGACATCCATCAGGGGCGGCTCGCCGGCCTCGGCCTCGCGGCTCTCCCGCCACTGAATGTCGTCGAGGAGCATCTCCAGCCCGTCCCTGGCCCGCCCGCCGGCGCGGGCCGCCTCGCGGGGTGTCATCCCGAGCGGGTCGATCGTCATGTCCACCCAGGCCCTGGTGTGCCCGCGCATTCCCTCCCGCTCCGGCTCGGCCCCCTGTGTGACGAGGAAGCTCTCCGCCATGATGGTCTTCGCCCGGCGATGGGGCACACCGCCCATACGGCGCGCTGTCCTGCTCACCTCACGAGCGCCCGGCGCCGCCTGGCGCACGATCTCGGCGAGTTCGGCCAGCCGTTCCCTGGAATTGGCCGATAGGGTCCACCGGCGGCCGTCCCGCGTCACCTGGCCGCGGCAGGCCTGGCTGCCGTCCTTATCGGCAAGCAGTTCCAGCGAGTCGTCGCTGGTTGACGTCATGCGTTCGGCCAGCCGCGCCCACCCGGCCGCCCCGTCCGGCACCTCCCAGGTCGCCTCGGCGTCGTAGTAGTCGTGCCCGTCGGCGTTCCGCAGGCACGGTTCCGGGCGCGGCGCGACGAACTCGGCCAGTTCCTGCGCCGACGGCTGGCGCTCCAGCAGGTCGAGCAGCTCTACGCGCTCGCCGCGATCGACCGGCACGGGCAGCGCAAGCAGCCGCGGCCGGGTGCCGTCGTGCAGGATACGGCCGATGAACAGGTCCAGGCGGCGGACCGAGGAAGAGAACAGCCGGTCCTTGAGGAAGAACGGCTCGCCGCCGGGCAGCGCCCGGATGGTGACCCCGGTGCCGCGCTGAACATCCCTGACCTCGAAGGCCCCGATCGGAATCTGCCGCCACGACTCGATCAGCTCCCGCTCGTCGTCGCGCAGCCAGCCGCCGCGCAGCCGCAGGAACCGATCCGTGACGCCGCAGTTGGTGAGCAGCAGATCGACGCAGAACAGCGCGGCCCGTTCGGTGGCGCCGTTACGGGCGATAAGCACGCCGAGCGTCTCCGTGTAGGCGGGGCGCTGCGCGTGGGTGGCCAGCAGCGCGTAGAGTGCCTCGGCCCGGTCGGCGATCGGGTGTGTTTCCTTGCCGAGACAGCACACCTTGTACTTGCGCCCGGAGCCGCAGGGACAGGGCTGATTGCGCGCGGTGGCCGTCTTCGGCGGGACGAGCAGGCGCCCGAGCGCGGCGCGCAAGGCGTCCGGCACCGGGTGGTCGACCTGGCGCAGATAGCCGTCGGCGGCTCGCGCATCGCTGCGGCATAGGGCGTATTCCGCCGCATCCGTCAGCGCGCCGGGCAGCCGCGGCTGCCCGGCGAGCACATGGCCGATGAGAGTTTCCGCCGCGCCGGAGTCCCCGCCGCCTTCCGCCCCGCGTGCTTTGAGGAACCATGCCGCCGAACGCTCCGGTGCTGACTGCGCGACGTCCGCGATTCTCGCCAGCTGGTCGCCCAGGTCGGTGCCCTGCGCCGTACGCCGCTCGACCTCGCCGCCGACGAAATCCGTCGCGGCTGGAGAAGACGTGAGGTATTCCAGTGCCTGCCTGGCCTTCTGGTCCGTCAGCGGAGCCGGGTCCAGCAGGAGGCCGGTCGCTTTCGTGCCCGCGACGGCTTCCGCGCGGCTGAGCCGGGAGAGCCGGGACAAGTTCCATGAGGTGCCCCGGACGCCGACGCTCCCCGCGAACGTCTCAAGCCCGATCTCGAGCAGTGCGCGTGCCAGCGGCGGCTGCGGGGACGCGAACGCTTCCCGCTCGGTGAACAGCAGGCGCATGAGCACCTCATGCAGGGCCCCGAACGGGGTAGCCGTCGCCCCGCGACCGTAGCCCTCGAGCGCCTCGGCCGCCGCGGCGGCACAGGCCTCAGCCACCCGGGCCGCGCCGGGACCCGGCGGCACCGGCTGGCTCGCCGATAGCTCCAGGGCGCCGTCGCACAGCCGCGCGGCCAGCAGGTCGCCGGCGGCGAACCCCGCCAGCCAGCCGTCCGGCCCGGTGATGTACTGCGCGACGAAGCCCTGCCCGGGAATCAGGTCGTCGTCTTCGCCGGGCGGCAGGTCGAGGAAGATCGTCGTCCCGGCCACGCCGCCGCCCGCGAGCGGCAGCCCACCCGGCGCTGCCGCGAACACGGCCCACAGCACCAAATCGTCGTCGGCGCTCAGCATCCCGGAGGACACCTCCGCCTCGCTCAGCTCATGGGTGAGCACCACCCCGTTGGCAAGGCGCAGCCCGCTAACCCAATCCCCGCCGGGGGACTCGAACAGCTGCGGGTGCGCGTCCAGCGCTCTGCGCAGCCCTGTCGGCCAGGCACCCAGTTCCGTGGCCAGCTCGCCGAACGCCAGCGGCCCCTTGGCAGTCAGCAGGTTGCGCGCTTCGTCGGCCAATGCGGCGAGATCGTCGTCCACATGGCAACCGTACCGAAGAGCACAGGCTTCGGTATGATTTCGATCAGGAGGACCCAGGCGCTGTAGACGGCGCCGACGATGCCGAACAGCGCGTCGGCACGAGCCAGTACAGGTCACCGCCCCAGTGCGCCGCCAGGGAGACGCCAGCGATCGTGCCGGGGACAAGCGCGACGCCGCTCGCGGTCATCCGCGTTAGCGACCACAGCAGCGGCGAGTCAGGGTTCTGCCGCCGGAACTTCAGCTGGTTCCGGACCGTGATCACCGTCAAGGTTGATCGACACCGCGACGAACAGGAGCCCGGCCAGCGCCGCCGCGGCCCCGGTTACCGCGGTGAAGAACGCCGCCCAGGCGGCGGGGTCATACCCGTGCATCGACGCGGCCCTTTCATAAGCGTGACTCGCCGGCCAACCTTAAGCTGTCCCGGTCTGACCCGGGCCGTTCCCGCACTTGACTGGGCGTAATTGCGAGGAATGGCCGGCCCGTCTGGTCGCCAGCGTCATGGCGTGATGGGTTTGGAGAAGATGCAGCACACCTCGCTGGCGTGCAGTCGGTGCTCAAGCGCGGCCTTGACGGCTGGGGAGTATCCGTGGGGCGCGGCGATGTTCAGCACGAGTTCGTTCGGTTCCCAGTGCCGCTCGCGCAACACGGTTAGGCCGTCGAGGTCGAGGTGCTGCCGGTCGCCGTCCGGGATGACGATCATGTACTCGGTCTGCTGGTAGCCGTTCTTAACGTAGAAATGCTCGACGTAGCCGCCGCCGGAGCCGAGATTGACGTTGCGGTATCCGGCGTCCGCGGCGGCCCGCTCGAAGCGGGCGAGCAGGAGCGATCCCAGACCGTGAGCGGTGTGCGCGTAATCGACTGTTATGCCTTCCAGCGTCGCGCCGTCCGCACCATCGGGATGCCCGAACGCCACCCCTGCGACGGTGCCGTCGATGGTCAGCGCGATCGCCAGCCCGGGATGGGCGGCGAAATCAGCGGTCAGCGCATCAGCACCCGACTGGCCGAGGAACTCCGCGGCCAGCTCGCCCGCGGCCGCCAGATGCTCTGGTGTGAGGCGATAGCAGGCAGCTGTCGGCATGCCGCCAGCGTATGGAGCCAGCAGGCCGATTGCGCAATCGACCACAATAGGGACACGTCGGTAATTAAGTTATTGATGTCCGGTTTCTGTCGTGCGCCATGTGGTTTAATACGCCCTTCCGCGGCGGCACGTTTGAGGCCTGTGGCCCACAGGCCTCATCTTGTGAGGCCAGGGAGCCACAGACCTCATGCGGCAGGCGGCGGCGCCGGGCATCAGGAGCGGGCATAGTGTCACAAAAGGTGCAATCCGGGCATGAGTCTGCCGGGCGAGCCGCCGCGACACGCCCAAAGTTGATGTCAGACGCGTCCTAGAGCGGGTCGATTGCGCAATCGGCCTGCGGACATCACGCTAGGCAGCGGGAAACTCCGTCGCGTCGGCCGGAAGCACCGTATTGAACCGCTCCGCATGCGACCTCAGGCGCACGGGCTACACCGCAAGTCGCACTCGGCCGGCCTGGTCGATGAATTGTGCTGCCGGTTATCGTCATAGTTTGCGTCCACGTACGCTACCGGCGGAGGAACCGCATGCACGCGTTCTACGCGACCCCTGGTCGCATGACAGCACCGGGACGCCACGAAACGCTTTTCGACGGCCTGCCTTCTGGCGTCGGAGCCCTCTGCGAGATCGCCCAGGGTCTCATCGTGCACGAGTTCCTGACCCAGCAGTACGGCTTCGAACTATCGGACGAGCGGCGCGCGACCGTGCACGTCCGCCCGGTTGAGGCGATGCTGGACCACATCGTCGCCGAGGACAGCCGCCCGCTCACCGCCGCCCGCGAGCCGAGCGCGCGGTTCGCCGGAGACTGCCGGCACTTCACGGTCCTCACCGTCGCGATGCTGCGGGCGCAGGGCACGCCCGCCAGGGCGCGCTGCGGGTTCGGCGGTTACTTCGGCTCTGGCATGTTCGACGACCACTGGGTGTGCGAGTACTGGAACGACGAGGCCGGACGCTGGGTGCTCGCCGACGCGCAGCTCGATGAGACGCAGCGCCGGCTGTTCGGCGTCGACTTCGATCCGCTGGACGTGCCGCGCGACGGGTTCGTCGTGGCCGGCCAGGCGTGGGCGCAGTGCCGGGCCGGGGAGGCCGACCCGGCGAGCTTCGGGCTCAGCGTGCTGAAGGAGGGCGGTGACTGGTGGATCGCCGCCAACCTCGTCCGCGACGTGGCCGCGCTGAACAGCATGGAGATGCTGCCCTGGGACTGCTGGGGAGCGATGCCGAAAGCCGGCGAGCCGATCGATGACGAGCGCGCCGCGCTGTTCGATCGTCTCGCGGCGCTCACCCGCGACCCCGACTTCGCGCCGCCCCTGCTCGCCCAAGTGTACGAAGACGACGAACGGCTGCGTGTGCCCGACATCGTCTTCAACGCGGTACGGGGCCGCGCCGAAGACGCTGCCAGCTGACAGCCTGGGTGTCTTGATAGGAGGCCAGCAGGCTGAGCTTGTCGGCATTGGCGGTGCCAGCGTCGGCGTGGTAGACGACCAGGAGCTGTCCGGCCGATCCGCCGATCGAGAGCTTCTCCCGGTTCAGGGTGAGCTCGCCAACCTGCGGATGGTCGAGCGTGACGGGTGCGCCCTCGCGGACCTTGACGTCATGGCGCGCCCAGAGCTTCCGGAAGCGGTCGCTCGCGAGCGAGAGCTCCCCCACGAGTTCGACGAACCGGGGGTCGTCGGTATCCGTGCCGACAGACTCCCGGAAGCCGGCGACCAAGCCCATGGTGGCGCGCTCCCAATCCGGATAAAGGGACTGCTCCGCGGGATCGAGGAACACATCGCGCAGGCGGTTCCGGCCGGTCATGAGGCGGGGCGAGAGCATTGTCGCCAGCGGGTTGGCGGCAAGCACGTCGAAGTAGCGGCCTTCGACGAAGGCAGGCAGTGTGAGCGAGTCGAGCAGCTTGCGGATACCGGACGGCACTGCCTCCCTGCGGGGCCGGCGTGCCCGGCGGGGCTTCGCGGACCCCAGGCTGAGCAGATAGGCGGTGCCGGCCTCATCGAGCTGGAGCACGCGGGCGAGCGATTCGAGCACCTGGACCGAGGGGTTGCGGTCGCGGCCCTGTTCGAGGCGCAGATAATAGTCGGCACTGATGCCGGCGAGCATCGCGACTTCCTCGCGGCGCAGGCCGGGAACGCGGCGGATGCCGAACTCCGGGAGACCGGCACTGTCCGGCGTGACGAGCTCGCGGCGGGCGCGCAGGTACTCGCCAAGCATGTTCGTGTCGTCGGCCATGAGTAAAGCCTAGGCAGGTCCCCGGGCGCGTGCCTGGTCCTGCTGCCCCCAGGATCGCGGGGGCTCTCTCGGGTCGA
Organism: uncultured Actinomycetota bacterium; assembly: GCA_963771985.1. Lineage (GTDB taxonomy): Bacteria > Actinomycetota > Actinomycetes > Streptosporangiales > Streptosporangiaceae > Trebonia. The sequence continues at coordinate 730,074 of CAVYVO010000004.1, forward strand.
TTGCGCAATCGACCTGCTCTAATGTGGTCGATTGCGCAATCGAGCTGGCGGGCGTGGGAGCCGTTCCTCGCCCGGTCAACGGGCTCGGCTGCGGACGCGCCGCGTGGATGGCGCCTTCCGGGCTCGCTTGCCAGCATCGCCTCATTGCTGGAACGATGAGGCCGTGAAACTGGGGATTCTGTGCGGCGGCGGCCCCGCACCGGGGATGAACTCTGTGATCTCCGCAGCCACGATCGAGGCGCGCAAGTCCGGGTGGGACGTCCTGGGGATCATGGACGGGTTCCAGCATCTCATCGAGGGCCGGATCGAGGAGGTGCGGCCGCTTTCCATCACGGACGTCTCGAGAATCCATGCGCTGGGCGGGTCCGTTATCCGGACCTCGCGGGCCAACCCGACCGTGCGCGACGACGGCGCCGCTGACCCGGACTGGCGGCTGCACGCCTGCCTGGAGTCGCTGCGGAAGCTGGGGATCGACGCGCTCGTGACGATCGGCGGGGACGACACCGCGTTCTCAGCGTCCCGGCTGGCCGAGGCGGCCGGAGGAAGCCTGCGCGTGGCGCACGTGCCGAAGACCATCGACAACGACCTGCCGCTACCGGGCGGCGCGCCGACGTTCGGCTTCGAGACCGCGAGGAGCGTGGGGGTCCAGGTCGTCAACAACCTGATGACCGACGCCATCACCACCCAGCGGTGGTACCTGGTGGTGGCCATGGGCCGCTCGGCCGGCCACCTGGCCCTGGGCATCGGGAAGTCGGCCGGGGCCACCCTCACGATAATCGCCGAGGAGTTCCCCCGCGACGAGCCCATCCGGCTGTCGCACCTGGTGGACGTCATCGAGACCTCGATGCTCAAGCGGATCGCTCACGACCGCCCCTTCGGCGTGGCGGTGCTCGCCGAAGGCATCGGCCTGCGGCTGCCCCAGGACGATCTCCAGAAGGCCATGCCGGAGATCGAACTGGACGAGCACGGCCACGTCCGGCTGGCCGTGCTCGAGCTCGACCGCCTGCTGGCGAAGCTGGTCAAGGACCGCTTCAAGGAGCGGGGGAAGAACGTCACGGTCGAGGGCAAGAACATCGGCTACGAGCTCCGGTGCGCGCCCCCCATCCCGTTCGACATCGAGTACACCCGCGACCTCGGCTACGGCGCCGTCGACTATCTGAAGCGGATCCTGGCGAACGGCGAGCCCGGCGGCATGATCACCCTCCAGGAGGGGCACATGGTGCCGCTGCCCTTCGGGTCGTTCAGCGACCCCGAGACGGGGCGGGTGCGAATCCGGCTGGTGAACGTCGAGTCGAGCTCCTACCAGGTGGCCCGCGAGTACATGATCCGGCTGAACCGCGGGGACTTCGAGGACCCGGAGAGGCTCCGCCCGATCGCAGCGGCCGCGGGGCTCACGCCCGAGGCCTTCCGCGACCGGTACGGCTACCTCGCCGAGGGCTGAACGCCGGCTCGCCGGCGTGCCACGCAAAATCACACTCGTTAAGCCGCGACAAATATGTGACGATCAATTCACGCTCACCCCGCGAGAGGCTATTGTCGCCGCGCAGCAGAGTTTCGCAAAATTCACATCTCTCACCATCTGAGGTGTCTAAACGCACAGTCTCTACCAATACCTCCGCCCTCCTCTACATGGAACGATCTCGCCTTTCTCATAGGTCTCGACGGGACCGATGACAACTGCCACACTGGCGGGGAGATCGCCTTCCTTGGCGATCGTCACCATTTTGGGGGGTTCAATGAAGGTCCGCACGTCTATCGCAGCAGCCATAGCCGCCGTCCTCGTCGGCACTGGGGCATTTATGCTCCCAGCCGTCGCCAGCGCGGGCACTGCCTCGCATACCCTGAAGTTCATCTCCGTGGAGAAGGCCTCGGTCAATCTCTCGAAGACGATGTTCGCCCAGCAGGACACCGACGTCAGCAGCACCGGCAAGGTCATCGGGTACGACGAGCTTTACCTCGCCACCTCGAAGACCACCGCCGCCGGGTGGGTCACGCTGGACGTCGACGGCGGCTTCATATACGCCACGTTCACGCTCAACCTCAAGACCGGCGCGATCACGCACGGGAAGGTAACGGGCGGAGCCCGCGCGTTCAAGGGCGCCACGGGAACGTTCACCGCCACGAGCGTGTCAAGCACCCGCACGGCGGTCGCGATCACCTACACCACGTAACAAAACGTCGCCGGCAAGCTCGCTTGGCGCGCGCGGTTCGACAACCCGGGAGAGGCAGCTCGCGCTCGGGGCACTGGAGATCTTCGGTGAGTTCGCAGTCCTCAACTTCCCTGCCAGTGCCCCGGGAGCAGCTATTCCAGCGGTACCTGCGTGAGCCTGAAACCGAAGGGGCTGACAGTGACCGATCCGGACTTTGTTGTTCCAGCATGAACGTCTACGCCAGTACCGGGACCTCGCGCCGCACAAGGCGGGCGAGCCTGGCGATCCCCTCCGCGGACTGAGCTTCCATGACAGCATCGACTTGCGGGCCTAGTTCGGGGAACTCCAGGTCACGCTGGAAGCGCGTGCGGCCATCCGCTGCCGTGGTGAGCTCGTAGGCGATGCGCAGGTGGCCTACCGCGAGGTCAGTCTCCAGGGCCAGGCGGCGGGGAGGTCGTGCTCCACCACCACCCACGTGCCCGAGCCTTCACGGCCTGAACCGGACGGTCGACGACGAAGTGATGGCTTACCCGTGACATGGCTGGTTCTCCGTGCGCCTTCTTGTTCGTGGCGGGTGCCGGGCCGGGGCGAGGCCAACGCGGCCCCGCCTCCGTTGCCGACTAGAACTGGTCCGACGAGGTGATCGCCGCGGCGATGGTGACCTCTGGCGGTACCGGGGCGGCCCCGGCCGAGGCGATGAAGGCCTGCAGAGCCGGCTCCGCGAAGAACTGCTCGAAGTGCCCGGCGGTCTCCCATTCGTCCACAACCATGATGAAGCCGTCGCCGACTCCGAAGCGATGGTGAATCGCGCCCTGCGTCCGCGCGGTGTCGGCGATTTTCGCGAACTCCTCGCTGCGGTCACCGAGCGCTTGCTGGAACTTAGCGGTGTCGGCTTGGATCTTGGCGACGACGATCACGCTCATACTCTCGAACCCTCCCTGAGTCCCGTACGCCGCGCCGGCGCGCAGCTATCGATGGAGGTACGTCGCCGGTAGCGGCACAGGATCATCCGGCCGGCGGGCCGCCCGCGCTTCCTAGCCGGGCAGCCTGACACCGAATCCGGTAGCGGCCAGCTTGAGCAGGACCTGCCCGGGTGCCTGCAGCGCCGCGACCTTGGCGGCGCTGAGTTCCTCCAGCTGGGCCAGAACCGCCGCGTACGCGTCCGGGCCCTGCCTGCGCGCCCGGCTCAGCGCGATCGCGTTAGCCCACACCTTCTGCCGCGCCTCCCGCAAAAAGCGCTGGCTGCCCAGCCGGTTGAACGGCCGCAGGAGCCGGTCGAGCACTGGGGCGGGTCCGGAGAGCCTGGTCAGCTCGACATCCTCGGCAGCGACCCGGGAGGCGAGCACATCATCGATCGCCCGGTGATCGGCCTCCCGCCGGGCCAGCAGCGCCGCGTCGTCGAACTGCTCGTCCGTGATCACCGCCAGCAGGGCCTGCGGCAGGTCGTAGTTGATGTGCGCGTTCATGCCGAGCAGCACGTGCCGGAGCGGAGGCAGGCCGGCGGGAGCAGCAAACGCGATCGCCCAGGGCTGCGTCGGCCTCCGGCCCGCCATGTCAGCCTCCAGGGCGTCCAGGTACAGATCGGCGAACGCGACGTCCCACCGCTCGACCCAGTCGGTGTCGGTGAAGCCGCCGCGCTTGAGCTCCTCGGCCACCGCGATGGTGGTGCGCTGGTAGGTCGCGTGGAAGTACTGCCGATGATCGCCCGCAGCCCGCAGCGGCTCGAGCAGGGCCGCCATGCGGGCGATCAGTTCCTCGATCACGCTGCCATTATGGCCGCGCCGCTGAACTGGCGCGATGGGCGGATCCAGACCGCGTACGAGCAAGAGTGATCTGAGCGGCACCCCAGTGACGTACCCGGTCTTAGAAGTTCCCGAAGAATCTCGCAGGGAAAGGAGCACCACGATGCTCGTAGGCGGCACCTACCGGTTCCGTACAGGCGTTGACCAGCGGATCGGGCTCAAGCGTTTCCAGGCCTGGAAGCCTCCGGATGGCTTCTCCTTCCAGGGTCACTGGTCCACGGCCGATGGCATGGGAGGAATGTTCATCGCCGAGGCCGACAGCGCGGCCGCAGCGTTCGAGGCGACCGCGGCGTTCGCCGACATGCTGGAATTCCACGTCGTCCCCGTGCTGGACATCATGGAGGCGGTGCCAATCAACGCGCGGGTGTTCGACTGGATCGACTCGGTCGGCTGACTCGTCCGATCCGTCAGCCGGTCCTAGGGAAGTCGTCATCCTGGGGAAGTCCGAAGAACCGCGCGGTTTCCTGTCATCGCTGATCGAAACGTTCGGCACCTCGCGAATGGGGTCGGCCTTCGCCGACGCGATAGCAGCGGAGCCGGGTGCTCGCGGCGTGGACGGAGGCGGCCTGCCCGGCCTGTCTCGGCGTTCGGGCACTCGCCGAGCGCGTACCACCGCTGACCGGGCAGCTACCAGGGCTGACCGAGGTGGCAGCGGCCGATCCGGCCAACTCCGGCCGGGTCTTGCCCGGTGGCCGGGAGCCGGTCTAGCGTCTAGGAGGTGGGGGGTACGGACGCGTTGCTGGCGGCGCGCCTGGCTGCCGGAGACCATCTTGCTCTGGCGGAGGTGTTCGATCGCCTGGCACCGGCGGTTTACAGTGGCGCGCTGCGCGTCCTCAGGCACCATGCGGCCGCGCAGGACATGCTCGGCGTCCTGCCGGAGGAGGACTGGCGCAGGCCGGCGCTGCGCGGCCTGGACATTCAGGGCCTAGTCGGTCACCTGGCCGGCGTGGAGGAAGACGTGCACCGCGCCCTGGCCGGAGACCCGCAGGTGGCACAGGCCAGCCACGTCGAATCGTCCCAGTCCGCGGCAGACCGCCAGGCCGGGCGCCCCCCGGCCGAGACCCGGGCCGAGTGGCGGCGCACGGCCGACCGCACCCTCGAGATGGTCCACGCCGTCAGCGATCCCAGCGCCGAAGTTGCGGTGCACGGCATTCGGCTGCCGCTGTGCGCGCTGCTGGTGGTCCGGGCCTTCGAGCTGTGGGTCCACGACAACGACATCCGCCAGGCCGCCGGCCTGCCCGCGTCGGTCCCCGACCCGTCCACGCTGAGCCTGATGACCCAGCTCGCGGCCCAGTTGCTTCCGCACGCTGCGGCCCGGTCCGGCCTGCGCGAGCCCGCCAGCGTGCACCTTGTGCTGACCGGGCCCGGCGGCGGCACCTGGGACATCCGGGTCGGTGACAGCCGGCCCTCCCCCGCCCCCGTCGGGATCGTCACCGACGCGGTCGGGTTCTGCCGGCTGGTCGCGAACCGGACCACCCCCGACAGGCTCGGCCTGTACATCACCGGTGACGCCGATCGCGCCGCCATGGTACTGGCGGCGGCGCCAGCGCTCGCGCTGGACTGAGTGCCCTCGGAGCGTTAGCCACGGAAAGGGCGGAGGGTTTCTGGAGGTGGTGACGGCGGGCACGGGCGTTCACCGTCGTGCCAGCTGAGGTTAACCGGGTCGCGGCTGTCCAGGCCGCTGTAGCGGGCGTATGGTCGAAGGGACAGGTGCGTTTCCGCATATATCCTGCACGGGCCATGCGAAGTGCAGGGACCACGCCTCTCCCGGACCCTGGGCGGCACGGCTGATCCTGGCCGGATCGGATCAAGGTAGCTCAGCGATGCACGGGTCGTCTCCCGCGTGCGTGGTCACGCTCGTTCCATCTCCATGGACGCGCCGACCGCGCCGGGACCGCTGTCATGCTTGAGGATGCTTACCCGGTGGAGTGGGCCGGCGGGCTGGCGGTGGTGGCGCTGCCGGAGCACATCGGGGCATCGAATGCCGGGCAGGTCCGGGAGGAACTGCTGTCGGTCATCAACCGCGGCGCGCAGGTGCTGATCGCGGACATGACCGCGACCGTCTCCTGTGACCACGCCGGCGCGGACGCGGTGATCCGCGCCTGGCAGCGGGCCGCCGTCAGCGGCACGGAGCTGCGGCTGGTGGTCACCGCCAGGACCGTCTCGCAGGTGCTGGACCAGCGGGGCCTGGACCGGCTGGTGTCGGTCTACCCGTCCCTGGAGGGAGCCGTCGCCGCGGGGTCGCCGGCAGCGGACGGGAACGGGGCAGCCCCCGCCCGGGTCCAGGCGGCAGCGCTGCTGGACGCGCTGCAGGACGCGGTGGCGCTGGCAGACGGCGACGGCATGATCGCGGCGGCCAGCGCGCGGATGGAGAACATGTTCGGCTACGGCCCCGGCGAGCTGTCCGGCCTCCCGGCCGAGTCCCTGATGCCCGCCGGACTGCAGGAGGCGCACCGCGGCCACCGGGCCGCCTGGGCGCACGCTCCCCGGACCCGGGTGATGGGCGACGGCGCGCAGCTGGCCGGGCTGCGCAAGGACGGCACCACGTTCCCGGTCCGGATCAGCCTCACCCCGGTGAGCACGACAGCCGGGCCGTTCACCCTCGCCGTGATCCGCGACGCCGCCGGAGCCCGCCAGACCGAAGGCCTCGCCGTCCTGGCCCAGGACGCCGCCGCGGCGCGGCAGGAGCACCTGCAGCTGCTCGATGCGGTCATCGCCGGCCTGTTCCACGCCGGGCTCAGCCTGCAAACCGCCGTGGACTCGCTGCCCGCAGCCGCCGGCCGAGAGCACATCGAGGCAGTGCTCGGCGATCTCGACGGCATCATCCGCCAGATCCGCGACACCGTATTCGCGGCCCCCGGCCGCCCCTGGTTATTCACGGGGATGGGCGGAGGGTTGGAGGCTGGAGAGGCGCCACCTTCCGTTCGGGATAATTTGAAATTGTTTTATGCGGACCGCGGGCCGGTGAAGGAGGCGCCATGGCGAGCCTCGATGAGCAGGCGGCGGCGTTCTGCGTGGCGAGCGTGGCGGACTGGACCGGCAAGGCCGCCCGCATGCTCGCCGAAACGCCCGCGATCGCCGGGCACAGCCTCTCCACCGCCTTGGTGCGCGGCGATGCGGCCCGGGTGGGCGATGAGATCGAGCGCGATCCCGGTGCGGTGACCCGTTCCGATCCCCGCACCGGCTGGACGGCGCTGCACGCCGTGTGCGCCTCCCGCTGGCACCGCCTCGATCCGCGACGCTACGCGCAGGCACCCGGCCAGCCGGAATCAGCCGTCTACGCCGCCGTGCGGGCCGACTGCCCGGCCGAGTTGATCGGCCTGCTCATCGCGCACGGGGCCGACCCTGACCTGCCGGGGCCGGACGGGCACACGGCCGCCTGGCTGGCGGCCATCCGGGGGCGGACCGATCTCACCGGGCTCTTGGGCGGCGCCAGCGGCGTCACGGATGCCGCCCGGTTCGCCGGGGCGTGCGTGCGGGGCGACCGGGACGCCGCCGCCAGCCTGCTGGCAGCGGATCCCGGCGTGTTCGGCCGCCTGGCGGAGGACGAGCCGGCCTAGCTTTCCTTCGGCCGGTACTTGAGCCGCAGCCGCGCCTGCTCGCAGATTCCGGCGCGTTCGTTCTCCGCGGCGACCCGCCTCGCCTCGTCGAGATCGGCCGGGGTCAGCAGGTCATTGCCGAGCAGGAAGCCGGCGAGGTCCCGGGCGTGCCCCCGCTCCTCCCAGATGAAGCCCTGCAGCAGCTTCTTGTAGTCAGACACCGCGCCCTCCCCGCTCAGGTCGAGCGCGATGACCACGTTGATCATCGGCACAGGCTGCGGGGCGGGCAGACCGAGAATGAATTCCTGGTAGTAGTACGCGATCGCCAGCCGCGCTCTGGCGTTCCGCTGGAAGTAGGACAGGACGCGGGCCGCCGCGTCTGGCCGGGGGGCAACGCCGCGCAGCGTGAATTCGCTCTCCCGGGTGATCACTTCGCTGTCGCGGCCGCGGGCTGGTTCGTCGCGCGGGCGTTCGGGCACTTCGTGCCGCAGCCGTACTACCCAGGAGCCGACGCTGACCAGCCACAGGCCGGCGTTCGAGCGCGACCGGCAGCGCTTCATAGCGTGCCGGGGCGACGGGGAGCACGTGGCGCGCCGCCCGCTGGACCGCCTCGGCGCCTGGCACCGGCCCGGCGCCCGGAATCGGCCCGGTCCCCGGAATCGGGCCAGCGCCCGGAATCGGCCCGGCGGCATCGGGCGCCAGGTAGACCCGGTGGGTCGTGTCACGGCTGAAGATCTCCCAGCGATGATGGACGTAGCGAAGCCCCGCGCATCGCGGGGCGCGGTGCAAGGTGAGATCCTCGTTGCCGCTGAGCAACGCCCGGTCCAGCCAGATGATCTCCTCATGCGGGCAGTTCGTCCACTCGCCACGCTTCGCCGACCAGAGAAAGAGCTGACCAGTCACCACCACAGCGACAATAGCCGGGCTCGCGAACCTCAACCGATCTCGACCCGGGAGACCAGCGCATCCGGCCGCGAGCCCCAGCGGATGGTGTCGCCATCGCGCAGGGGATGGTCAGCCGCCGCGGGCGCACCGTTCACGGCGAGGCCGTTTACGCCTAGGTTGGTCACGCACCAGCGGCCCTCCGAGAAGACGAACCTGGCGTGCTGCCTCGATACCGTGGGCACGTCCGGCAGGACCAGCTCAACGGCCCCGCGTCCGGCCCGGGCACCAGTCATCTGGGTTTGCGCTACCGAATCGCCCGTGACCAGCCGCAGGACGGGCACGGGAGTGAACGTCTTCTCCAGGACCGTGGCCGTGCCGGCATCGACGACCGGGCGCGCGTCGACGGTTGTGCGGGGCGCGTTGACGGTTGTGCGGGGCGGGTCTGATTCGCGCCACACCCATTGGTCTTCGTCTTCGTCTTCGGCTTCGTCTTCGGCTTCGGCTTCGGCGGAGACGGCGTACGGTGGTACCGCGTAAGCGAACTCTGGCGCGGGATTCATGTAGTGGCTGGCGTCAGGCATCTCGCGCTGAGCGGCGGCGGTAGCCGGGTGCCCCTGCCGGAGGCGGTAGCGGCCCCGCGGAATCCACTCGTCCGCGACCACGTATACCTCCGCTGGTCCTGGTGCCGGGAAACGGGCGCCGCACTGGATAACCTGGTCCTCATAGACCTCGGTCACGCTCGCGATGACCACGCCGAATTCCATCCGATCGCACAGCGATGCCAGGTCTTCGGGGTTCATCTGGATCTCGACGCTGTTCGGGGCGAACAGGGAGCCACTGGGCGTGATCACGAACACGTCGCGGAGGTGGCTCACGGCCACCCGCAGCACGGCCTGGCCGTCCCGCCAGGGCCGCGACGCCAGCCGGCGTATCCACGGATGATCCCGCGTTACGCCCATGGACCGCAGGAAGAGGACGGCTATCGCGCCAGCCGCCGCGAAGACCGCCAGCAGCATGGTCGCCGAGAGGGCGGAACCTGACACGAGGCGGAGTACGAGCCAGACAGCGACGACGACCCCGGCCACGGTCCAGCGTCTCCGGCTTCGCCGCGGAAAGGGCGCGCTCGCTGCTTTCCTGCCTTTTCCGCCGTTCAGCCTCCCGTCCTGAGTCATCGAACACCGCCCCTTTCACCCGCCAGCTCACCTGCCGGTTCACCTGCCGACCAATGGGTCAGTTCCCGTGAACAGAGGATGCTGGCGCAGTGTGCGTCAGTCAACGAAATGCGGCCAGCTTCCAGACATCTGGAATTTGCGGGCGTATCGCCGGACTGTGCCGCCATGCGGCGGGGGGCGAGGGGTCGGGGTCGATTGCGCAGTCGAGCACACTAGAGCGGGTCGATCGCGCGATCGGCATGCTCGGAGTTCAGGCCGACTCTGACCACTCGGCAGGCCTGGCAGCAAAGGCGACGACGTGGCCGTCTGGATCAAGGCAGTAGGCCGCGTCATCCCCCCAGGACCGCCGGGTCAGCGGGGACAGCTCGGTCGCCCCGGCCGCCTGGGCCCGGGCGTGGTAGGCAGCCGCGTCCGGCACGACCAGGTAAAGCTCGGCACGCGGGATGCCGCGGGCGGCAGCGGGATCAGGCAATGACGGCCCGAGCAGGGACCTGATCCCGGTTTCCGGCATCAAGCCGAGCACCACCTGCGCTCCCAGGGCGAATTCCGTCATCCCGGGCACGTCGAGGGTCGGCGGGCAGTCGAGGACGGCTTGCCAGAAGGCTGTCGCGGCCGCCTGGTCACTGACATAGAAGATCAGATGCACGGGGCCGATCACGTGACCGACCATAGCCGAGTGCATCCTTGGATCCTGGCCCGTCTGGCTGTCACGACTGCCTTGCGGCTGACAGGCGGGCGATGATGACCTCGAGCACGCGGGTGTCGCTGGGTACCGCGGCGCGCTCCGGCGGCGGCCGCGACAGATGCCACCACCGGCAGGTTCCGTCGGCATAGTGATCGGTCATGGTTGGCTATGCGGCTCGGCCGCGGGGTCGTCCGGTACCCGGCTCAGCGTGATGCCGAAGTGATCCCGGTACGCCGCCAGCAGGTCGTCGTCTGCGTCCAGCTGCTGCTCGGTCCGGGTCTCGCCCTGTGTCTGGATGAGCGTCCGGCCACTGATGGTCACCCGGCCGCCTGGGGTCAGCCGCGAACAGATCGTGCTGCGGGTGAAGTGCGACTGCGGCGAGGTCTGCTGCCACCAGCACGTCGGGGCGCAGTCGGCGAGCGACCGCTCGCGGGTCTCGATGCGGTACTGAGGCCTGCCGTCCTTCAGCACGTCGATGTCCCCCGCATCGACGTCTCCCGCATCGATGTCGGCTAGCCGGAACCGGCCGGCCGGGTCGTCTTGGTCGTCCCTGGCCGCCAGCAGCAGCGGATAGACGCTGTGGCTGCCGAAGCCCACGTCGGCGAGCCATGGCCCGCTGCCGTCGGCCGGGCGCACGATGAGCGCCAGGTGGTCGAACGGGGGCCCAGGCCGGCCGGGCCCCAGACCCGGGCGGCGACCCGGCTCACCTGCGCGCCGAGCGCCTCAAGCAGCAGCGCGAATGCCCCGTTGAGCTCATAGCAAAAGCCGCCGCGGCGACGATGCACGATCTTGCCGGTCAGGTCGGGCTCGTCCAGCGAGATCGCTCTGCCAGGTGAATGCTCAGGTTCTCGAACGGCACGGTCAGCTGGTGCGCACGGTGCAGCATCCGCAAGGCCGCCGCGTCAAAAGCAGCCGGCATGGCGACGCCGACGCGGTCCAGGTAGGCCAGCATGGTCTGGTCATCCATCGGCATCCTCCGGGTAGGCGCAAGCCGCTGCCAGATTACGGCGATGGCGATGCTTCCGGCGGACTGGCTCAGGACTGGCTCAGGACTGGTTCAGGACTTGTCGAAGACTAGGAGGAACTCGAGCTGGCCGTAGTCCTGCGTGGTGACGAAGCCGGCGAAGCTCGGGTTCTGGATGTTCCAGTCCGAGAAGAGCACCCGGATGTGACCGACCGCGTCGATCTGCGCGCCCTTGCGCTCGGTGGTGAGCGTGAACGTTACGGGGCGGGTGGTGCCGTGTAGCGTCAGGTTGCCGTGCGCGGTGTAGTCCTTGATCACGCCCTGCGCGGGCAGCGGCGCCAGGCTGATCGGGGAGGTGAGCGTGAACGTTCCCGTGGGGTACTGGGCCACGTTCATGATCCGGCCGTCGAACTGGGCGTCACGCTGGCTCTTGTCGCTGTGGACCGTGTCCATCGGAACGCTGAAGGTCGCCGCGGTCACGGTGGTCCCGTTGATCATCATGTGCCCGGAGACCGACGTGGTGCGGCCGACGGCAGTGGCGTTCTGACCCAGCAGGACCTCGTTGACCCGGTAGCCGACGATGGAGCCGGAGCCGACGGTCCAGGCGCCGGCCACCGATCCGCTGGCGGCCGCGGTGCTGGCGCTCGGGGTGCTCGTGTCGCTCGCCCCGGACGAGGTGGCGCCGGACGACGGCAGTGACAGCGCGGCGGGCGTGCTGCCGTTGAAGAAGTGGATGTAGACGAACGGCCCGGCCACCGCCAGGACCGCGATGACGACGATTGCCCCGATAAGCCATCTCAGCCAGTGGCGTGGCCTCGTGAAAGACATAGCGGTTCCCTGTGTGGTTCAGGGCCCGGACGACGGGCCACGGTATACGGTGGCCCGGACGGCGACCGGTTTGCTGCGCTGCGGGCCCGAGGGGACCGGCTCCGAGCCAAGTATGGTCACGGAACTTCTGTCATTCCTCTCAGCCGCCTGATACTCAGCGGAAGATAAGCGCCCGTGACGTCCGGACAGGCATGAATCCGGCATCTTCGTCCGCTTCGCTCCGTTTCGTCAGTGGATGCCATCAGCGCGTTCGGCTACCCGACGATCCGCTTTCCTCCAGGTAGCTGATCATCCGGCCGAGCAGCCCCGTGGCCTGGCGCGGGTCGGCGGACGCGGGCGCGGGCTCGGGCTCGGGCGGTTCAGCTGGCATTCCGGTCGCGCTAGTTACGGTGCGCGATTACAGGGCGCGATCATTTCACTGGTCTTTCCGTGGCCTTCCGGCGCACCGAGTCATGATCACGAATAATTTTCGTCGCTATAGAGGCTGTCGGGTGACTCTGGACGGGTTGCCTTAACCCGAAGTTACGCTCCCTCGGCGACGGAATCGCCCGCTGAGCTGGAGAAACGTTGCAACAGCCAGGTTCTTAGCGGCCATTAAAACCAGGAGCGGGTTCCGCTACCATCAGGGGCAGTTTCCGCTGGTCAGGCCGTGTAGACACGAAGGCCTGCCCGCCGTCACGAGAACGCCCGGGCCGGCGGGCAAGTTGGCATGTGATGGGCGGGCAGCTTCGGCTTGACGATGAGCGGGTGCGGGTGGCGGCCGTTTTCTGGGGGTGTTTCCGCGGGGTTGGCGTGGCAGCGGGGCTGGTGCCGGGTTTTCGTGCATGGTGGCGGCCTGGCTGTCTGCGGGTTAGTTCTGGCGGCCGGGCTGTGGATAGGGCGGCGGGTTCTTGCGGCGGGGTCAGACGGCGGGGGCGGGGACTCGTGCCGTTGCGGTGCGGGCCGGGCGGGCGGGGCGCTTGCCGCGGGCGGTGATGGCCTTGAGGATGTTGTGGCTGGCGGCCCAGAGGGCGAGTTCGGCGTCGGCTGCGCTGCCGCGGTAGTGCAGGGCGCGGCCGAGGCGGGCGGTGAGCTGGGCGAAGACGGGCTCGATGGTGGCGGCGCGCTGCCGGTAGAGTTCCCTGCCTTCGCCGGCCTGGAGGCGTTCGGTCATTTCTTCCCAGCTGGGGAGCATGGCCTGGGGTGCGCGGCCGTCCTGGGAGCGCCCGGTCTGGCGGGCCTCGCGGGTGACGGCGACGTAGAGCTTTTCGGGGATGCCGGCGGTGAAGTTGGCGTCGCTGGCGTACCCGGCGCCGGACAGGGCGCTGATGATCTCGTCCGTGATGCCGGCGGCGAGCAGGACCCGGCGGGCTTCCTCCAGCAGGGGCAGCAGGGCCTGGACGTCGGCGGGGCTGGGATGGCGCATGATGGCGAGGATGACCTGGGTTCTGGCGGTGGCCAGGGCCTGGACGTTGAACAGCTGGCCGAAGCCGCCTTTCTTCAGCGGCATGACGAGGCTGGACGGGTCGGTGGGGTTGACCTTGGCCGTCGGGTCTGCGGCGGGGGCGGCGGCTTCCCGGCAGGCGGCCTCGTAGTCCGCAAGGGTCTTGTCCAGGGCCTGCCGGGCGCGCTTGACATCGCGGTCCTCGCCGATGGAGGCGATGGGGCGGGCGCCGCCGATGCGCTGCCCGGCGGCGGTCTTGCGGGCGCGGGCCTCGAGCCGGCCGGCGGCCGCGGTCTCCCATTTGCGGACGGCGGCTTCCTTCCTTTCGATCCGGGCGGCCAGCTCCGCGATCCGGGCGTTCGAGTTTCCCCTGGTCTTTGTCCTGCAGGGCGTCCAGCGCGGCGCGGGCGGCCAGGCGGCGCTCCAGCATCTGCGCGGCCCGGCCCGGCTTCTTCTTCCATTTCCCCTTCCCGCCGCCGTCACCGGGACCGTCGCCGCCGTCGCGGGAAGCGGCGCCCGCGCCGGCCGGGGCCGTGCCCTCGCCGTCCAGCATGTCCTGGACCCAGCGGCGGAACTCCGCGTTCGATCCAGGCTCCCAGCTCGCTGATCTGGGCGTCCAGCTGCTCTCCGGTGAGGTTGGCGGCCATCGCGGCGTTCGCCTTCAGCTTCGTGCCGTCCCCGGCGACCAGCTCCAGGGACACCAGCCCCTCCCGGGCGCAGGCCTTCACCGACTCCGGCAGCAGCGCCAGCACCGCGCCCGTGTTCCGGCGGACGAACTCCGCGACCGTGGAATGATCGGGGTGCAGGCCCCCGCAGATGACCCGCGCGCCCACGTCGTCGAACGTGGCCATCTCGATCTCCCGCGACGATTTCCGGCCCCGGCAGTAGCAGTACAGCAGCAGCGTCGCCATCATCTGCGGGTGATACGGCCGCCCGCCCTGCCCGTCGGGCCGGTACCGCGCACCGAACCGCGACAGGTCCATCTCCCCGGCCAGGTCCAGCACCTTCCACGCCAGGTGGCCGTCCGGCAGCCACTCCCGCGGGTCCGCCGGCATCAGCATCATCTGGTCCGGCCCGCTCCCGTCCCTGAACTTACGCCCCATGGAAAACATTATCTTACATAAAACGCCATAAAGTGGCCGAAACGCATAGAGACAATGATTATCCCGGCATAATCGACTTACCGGAACCCGCTTGACGGGATCACGGGAAGAGTCGCCCGACAGCCTCTATAGAATGAATTATTCACATTGAAAAAACGTTTTCGGGATCATGGGCTTAGCTGTGGACATAGGCGATTACGGACGGTGATAATCATGACGCAGACGGCCTGGCAACGCCTCAGAAGACCACGATCAAGCTCCGTGGTTAGCAGCAGACTCTTGAGTCACACGGAGCCAAACGCTACCTGCCCGTCGTTCGAGTCGTAGCCCATCTGGAAGCGCTGCCGGACAGCCGGGCGCCTATCCGGGCGGCGTGATTCGGCGCGATCGACCCAGGCCGCTGGCGGGCCGCCGGGACAGCCGGGACAGCACCGAATAGCCAGTTAGGGCGCTGCGAAGTAGTCGCCGTTGTCGAAGTCGGCGAGGAGGCCGGGGTGGACCGGTTCCCAGCCGAGGATCCGCCGGGTCGCGAGGGTGGTCACCGGGTTGTCGAGGGTGATCACCGTCGCGAGGAATCCGAAATGCGCGCCCAGCCGGTCGTCCGGGATGCTCTCGGCCGGTATGCCCAGGTGGTCGCCGATGCTCTGCGCGATCTCGCGTGTCGGGATGCCTTCGTCCCCGGCCGCGTGCCACCGGGTGCCCGCCGGCGCGTCCTCGAGAGCCAGGCGGAAGAGATGACCGACGTCGAGGGTGTGCCCGGCGGGCCACCGGTTCGCTCCGTCGCCGGGGTAGCCCGCAGTGCCCGTCTGCCTCGCGATCGCGATCAGGGTCCTCGCGAAGCCGTGCCGGTCCAGCGTGCTGTGGGTGATGGGCGGGATGCGCACGACCGATGACCGCACGCCCCGCCCGGCGAGGCCGAGCACCGCGTTCTCGTTCTCGGTACGGCCGCCGGGAGCGCCCGCGTCCTCCTCCGTCCCCGGCCGCCGGAGGTTCGCGACCGCGAGCGTGCCCGACGCCGTGACGATCGGCTTCCCGGTGCCCGCGAGCGCGTCACCGAACGCGTGCACCGCGGCGAGGTCCGCGGCGACCGCGGCGGTGAAGTCTCCGGAGCGCATCTGCTCATGGTTGAACGCGAGATGGATGACGCCGTCGGAGCCCTTGGCCGCCGCGGCAAGCCCGTCGAGATCGGCAAGGTCACCCCGAAGCGCCGTCGCGCCGAGCGCGGACACGGCCGCCGCGGCGGCATCCGATCGGGCCAGGCCGGTGACCTCGTGCCCCGCGGCGATGAGGTCGGGGACGACGGCCGAGGCGATGTGGCCGGACGCACCGGTGACGAAGACGCGCATGGAGACTCCTAAATGATAAGACTAAGTACCATCACTCTAGCAAGTGATGCGACTTGGTGCCATCACTTAGGATGTCCTCATGGGCCGATGGGAACCGAACGCGCGGGAGCGCCTCGAGCGCGCCGCGCTCGCCCTGTTCACCGAGCGCGGCTACGACGCCACCACCGTCGCCGAGATCGCCGACCGCGCCGGACTGACCAAGAGCACGTTCTTCCGGCATTTCGCCGATAAGCGCGAGGTGCTGTTCGGCGGGCAGGACTTCCTGACGGAGCGCTTCGCCGACGCGATCCGGACCGCTCCGGCCGCGGCGACGACCGCCGACTGCCTCGCCGCGGCGCTGGAGTCCGCCGCCGCCGCGTTCACCCCGGAGCGCCACGACCTCGCCCCGCAGCGGCGAGCGGTGATCGCGGCCAACAGCGAACTGCAGGAACGCGAGCTGCTCAAGCGGGCCCGCCTCGCCTCGGCCATGGCCGATGCCCTCCGGGCACGCGACGCCGACGACATAACCGCCCGCCTAGCCGCCGAGCTGGGCGTCCTCGCGTTCAGCACCGCCTACGCCCGCTGGGCAGCTCCCGGAAACCGGCAGCCGTTCACCGAGATCGCGCACGCGACGCTGCGCGACCTGCAGGCAAGCGCGGCAGCCCTCGGCGCGGACGGCCGCGCCAAGGCCTGATCCGGTCATGTGCCGCCGGCGACGATGTCCTCGAGGAAGTCCGCGTCCCGCAGCCACCACCGCCGTCGTATCCGCACCACCAGCCCCCAGATCAGGAACGGCAGCGCCAGCGTGAGCACCGAACCGGCTATCAGGTTCGCCGTCGGCGCGCCGGAAATGCCTGTGGATGCTGCGGGTCAACAGCGGTCTCGTCCAGGTTCTTACGCCACGCCCGAGACCCCCAGTGGATCGTCTCCATGCCCAGGCTCATCCGCGCTTACTGCCGCTGACCGGGCGGTTCATCACACATCTCCTCAGCTGTCTCGCGGGTCACGGCCGCTGATCCGGCAGCAATATTCAAGGCTTTAATTTTCCGAACGGGCCGCACTGACTCAACCCGCCCCCTTCCTCCGCATGATTTTAGGGGCCTGGGCATCGCCCGCGCCTGTCCGGTTACGCCATAACCGTGGACCAGATATCGCCCGGCGAGACAATGTGGAATATGTCTCGCAGGATGCCGATTCGCCAGCAAGGGAGCAGGCCGATGGCGCAGGCCTCAATGACCGCGGGCAATCCCCGATCGACGCCGTGAGCGTCACGAGACGTTTCCCCGTGGCGGTGGACACTGTCGTTGTCGGGGCCGGGACAGCGGGTGCGGTGGTTGCCGGCCGCCTCGCGGCGGGCAGCTCCGGGCGGACGCTGCTGCTGGAGGCCGGGCCGGACTACGGTCCGGCTGATAGCGGTCGCTGGCCGCACGACCTTCTCGACGCGGCGAGCGCTCCGATGTGGTCCCATGACTGGGGCTATACGGGCGAGTTCGGCGGCCAGGTGATCCACTTCAACCGTGCGCGCGTGGTCGGCGGCTGCTCCGCCCACAACGCCGGCGCGGTCGTGTTCGGGAGCCGCTTCGATTACGACGGCTGGGCAGCCGCGGGCAACCCAGGCTGGTCGGCGCGGGAACTTCTGCCGCTGTTCGCCTCGGCGTGGAAGCAGCTGCGGGTGCGGTGCGTGGGCCTCGATGAGCTGACCCCGTTCCAGCGCGCATGCAGGGAGGCGATCGCGGCCAACGGGATCCCCGCGGTGGAGGACTTCAACGACCTCGGCCAGGACGCCGGCGTCGCCCCCTTCCCGGTCAACATCGACGGTGGTATGCGGGTCAACAGCGCGTTCGGGTACGTGGACCCCGTCCGTGACCGGCTCATCGTGGCCGGCGATGCCCCAGTCGAGCGGGTCCTTGTCCGCGGCGGCCGCGCTGTCGGCGTGGCCGTACGGGATGGCCGGCAGCTGGTCGAGATCGGCGCGTCGCGGATAGTGCTGTCTGCTGGCGCCTACGGGAGTCCCGCGATCCTGCTCCGGTCCGGTATCGGGCCTGCCGGCGAGCTGGCCGTCATCGGGGTGGAGCCCGTGCTGGACCTTCCCGGCGTCGGGCGCAACTTGCACGACCAGCCGTGCGCTGAGGTCTGGTACGAGGGAAGCGCCGACCTGGCCGGGCAGATGGAGCGCCATCAGGCGGAAACAGGCTGGCGGCCCGACGAGCAGGTGATCGCGAAATTCCCCTCGGCCGGCTGCCGGCAGGGGTTCGACCTGCACATCTACCCGGTCGGCGGCTACAGCAAGGACGCCTCGAATTGGTACTGGTTCCTGGGCGCCGGTGCCTGGCGCCGCTCTCCCGCGGGAGCGTGCGCCTGACAGGTCCCGGTCTCGGTGACCGGCTGGTGATCGATCACCGCTATCTCAGTGACCCCGGCGGGTACGACCGCGCGCGGCTCGCCGAGGGTATCGGGCGCGTGCGCGAGGTGGCGGAGACGCCAGAGCTGCGACGGCTGCTGGGGCGGGAGACGCACCCGGGCCCGGAAGTCTCGG
Source organism: uncultured Actinomycetota bacterium (assembly GCA_963771985.1). Classification (GTDB taxonomy): domain Bacteria; phylum Actinomycetota; class Actinomycetes; order Streptosporangiales; family Streptosporangiaceae; genus Trebonia. The sequence continues at coordinate 748,486 of CAVYVO010000004.1, forward strand.
GGAGACAGGCGATCGAGCGCTTCCTCGATCACGCTGCCGTGCACTATTACCACCCGGCCGGGAGCTGCAAGATGGGGCCGGCCAGCGATCCGGATGCGGTCGTCGACGCCGAGGGCCGGGTGCATGGAATCGAAGGCCTGCACGTAGCCGACGCGTCGCTGATGCCGGCCGTCACTTCCGGCAATACCAATATGCCGACCACGGTCATCGGCGAGAAGATCGCTCGGTCGCTGCGGCGATCGGCAATCCTGGCTGACGGGTGATCTAGGGTCGCCCCTGCATGCGGTGGCGGGCAGCTCGGGTTGCCGGGTCATCGCCGGGTTCCCGCCGTTGCGTCGTGCCCGGGCAGCGGCTGCGCCGGGGCACCGGCGGCGCCGCACCCGAACCGCTGTTCGTAGACGTCGGCCATCGCGCGCAGGAGCGCCGGGCAGTCGCCGGCATGGGCGGAGCCGTGCATGATGGCGAGCTGGCGCAGCCCTAGGCCGGCGAGCCGGCGGTAGGTCGCGGGCACGGCGGGCCCGAGCGAGGTCTGGTGGAACGTCTCCTCCGCGGCGATCGCGGCGTCCAGTATGTCGCCGCTGGTGACCGGCGGGCCGTCGCCGAGCTGGGTAAGCAGGTCACCGCAGAACAGCGTGCCGGTCTCCTGCTCCAAGAACATGTGCGATTCCCAGTTGTGCGGCACATGCGGGGTGGCGATCTCGATGACCCGGCGGGCGAGCGAGGCGCCGCCGAGCTGGAGGACCTCGCCGTCGGCCATCGGGCGCGGCGGCCGCAGGCACTGGTCATCCAGGGACACCAGGCAGCCGAGCGCACCGTGCGCGACCTGGGCGTGCGGGGCGGCGGCCAGGAACTCGTTCACCGCGCCGCACTCGTCTGCTTCCAGGTGAGCGAACGCGATCCAGCGCAGCCGCGGCAGCGGCATCACCGTCTCGACCGCCTCGCGGACGGCGGGGAACAGGGCCCGCATCCCGGTGTGGTAGAGCAGCGGCTCGTCGGCGTCGATAAGGAACTGGTTGAAGGTGAACCCGCCCGGCGCTATGTCCGGGATTTGTTCCGCGAGGTCAGGGTGCCGGGGTAGTCCGGGCCCAGCACCCGTTCGGAGTCCCCTAGCGAGCGTGCGCCCGCGGCCGTCCCCGCGCGTCCATGAAGCACGCGCGACCACCCAGTAGGCTCACTTAGCGATGACGGCACCGGGGCCGCCGGGGATGATGGCGCCGAAGCTGCCTCCGGCCAGGCAGGCGCCCGCGCGCACACAGGAAACCGTGTTGAGTTCGTGCATGCTCGGTATGACCTTCGCCTTGCGCCAGGTGCCGCGCACCTGGTCGGCCACGAAGGCCTGGCCCCGGTCGGTGAGCCCGCCCGCGCTGCAGTTGCCCGGCGTGCCGCACGATACCGACGTCAGCTGATCATCCGCGCCGTCGGTCATCCCGGGCAACCGTGCCGCCTTCCCCCAGGTTCCCCGCGTCTCGCTGACCACGAAGACGCCGGTCGAGCCATCATGCGGCGTGGCGACGCCGGCGTAAGTACCGCCCGCCGAGCAGTTGCCGGGTGAGACGCACCAGACCGATGTCATCGACTGCCCGGCGGCGGCGGGGTGCACGTTGAGGCTGGCGTAGCCGGGCACCAGTTCCGAGTGCCAGGCGCCCTTGACCTCATCGGCGACGAAGGGCCGCTCGTCGCCGGTAACGTTGTCCTGGACGATCCCGGCGGCGGCGCAGTACCCGACGGCGGGGCAGGACAGCGCGCTCGCCTGGCCGGAACCGGACGCGACGCCGGGGATGGCGTGCGCGGGCCGCCAGTGTCCGTTGCTCTCGACCGCGACGAATACCTGCTCGCTGCCGCCGGGCAAGCTGGACACGACCACGACGCAATCGCCCGCCTTCGGACAGGAGATGGCCGTTGCGTCCTGGGCGGCAGGCACCGGGATGACGCTGCCCCACACGCCGTGCGTCTCGGTGGCGACGAACGCCAGCGTGACGTCGCTCGAGCCATCGCCGGGGTCCGTTTCGTCGGTGTAGAACCCGCCCGCCGCGCAGTAGCCGGGCGCGGCGCAGGAAACTGCGCTGACCTCGGCATAGTCTCCGGTGTTCAGCGCGACGCTGCCCGGCAGGATCCTGGCGCTGGTCCAGCGGCCGTCGACCTCGGCGGCCACGACCGCTTGAATCCGCCCGCTCCCGTCAGGGTTCACGCCCGGGCTCGCGTACCCGCCGGCGACGCAGTTGCCCGGGGAGGGACACGACACGGAGTTGATCGCCGCGTTCCCGCCCGCGTTCAGTGCGGCGCTGCCGGGCAGCTCCACCGCTGTGGCCCACCGTCGGCTGGCCTCGCTTACGACGAACGCCTGCGAGGCGCCCTTGGCGTCGTTATACCATCCGCCTGCCGCGCAGTCCCCCGGCGCGGCGCAGGAGACGGACATGACGTCGGCGCCGCCGGGCGCGAGCTTGTCCAGGCCCGGCAGGTGCTGGGGGGCACCCCAGGCCCGCGCCGCTGCCACGGGCGTGCCGGCGGCCAGCGCGGCGGCGCTCGCCGGCAAAACGCCGGTCAGCGCGACGGCGGCCGCCGCGACCAGCCACCCGGCCCAGACGTGATTGCCGCGCATGGCGACCTCCAGCAGACAGGCGGGGTGATGCCGAGACAAGCGTAAGCCGGGCCGGGCAACAGGAGAAGCTGCCAGGCAAAGCAAGAGCCGCCCGGGCCGGACCAGACGGAGCGGGCGGCTCAAGCCGCCCTGGTTAAGTCCCATTGGCACCGACCCGAACGACGTCCGCGCATGCCGCTGAAAAGAGGGCCCGCGTCACTTCCGGGAGCTAGTTGCGTAGCCCTGCTGGTCGGCGATTGCTGGCGCCATCTCGAAGTCGACGTTCTCCACGGTGAATATCTTATTCCCCCAGTAGCGGCCCAGAAAGAATTCAGTCTTGACAACATCCGACATGTCGTCGGGGAAACCATGCCGAGCCCGCCTGGGACCTACGATGAAAACAAATATATCGAACCAATCTGGACCTCGGCGAGAAGGGGCTGTTCGAGCCTTAGCTGGAAAACACTCCCAACGGAGAAGTTGACTGCGCCACCGCCTGCTATCCGCTCACTGATTGCCTTAACACTCGCCCTAAGCGGTCCGCGCAAGAATAGCAAAAGGTACCCACGCACTCACGCTGCCAACTATCGCAGAGGGGGCGTCACAGCACCAGCGTCCGAGACGTGGGGATAGCCACCTGTGATGCGCCCAGTCATGTATTACATTTGCCTCTTCACGGTGAGTAGCTGTCTTGTCGTCCTGCGGTGACAAATGCTGCCGTGGCTGCGGTGACGGTGAGTAACTCCTGGAGGAATCCGGAACTGGCGTGAAGGCGGGGCGGCCGCGAGGCATTCTCGCATTTTGTGGAAAAACAAGAAGACGACCCCGCGGCCGTACCGGCCAGCATAGGGGATCCGGTCGCGGCGGTCGAGCGAGCGAACGCACTGGTCACGGCGTTGCTAGCCGGGCTGCTGAAGCGGAAGCGGAGTATCGCGGCGGCGCTGATGTACATCCTGGCGCTGGGCCGGGACGTGCGGGCGAACTGCTGGGACCTGTCGGAGAAGGCCGGGCTGGAGCCGGGCGATGGCCGGTTCCACCGGCTGCTGGGACGTTACCGCTGGTCATGGGAACGCGGCCGGGAGATGCTGCCTCTCCTGGCGCAGGAGGCCCTCAGCACGGACCCGGACACGGGCGATGAGATCGGCCCGGGCCTGGCGGTCGACGAGACCACGGACCTGAAGCGGGGCACGGGCACTGCCTGCGTGTCCCCGCAGCATTCCGGGGTGACCGGGAAGACGGAAAACTGCGTGACCTGGGTGTTCTCCGCGCTGGTGACCGCGGCCGGGCAGTGCTGGGCGTGGTTTGATTTGTACATGCCCGAGTGCTGGGCTGCGGACCCGGCACGCCGGAAGAAGGCGGGAATCCCGCGGGGGCTGCGGTTCGCGACCAAGCCGGAACTCGCGATCGCGCAGCTCAGAGCGGTGATCGAGCGCGGGGTCCGGATCTGCTGGGTCGCCGCCGATGAAGTGTACGGCCGGGCCGGGGACTTCCGGGCCGCGTGCCGGGCCCTGTCCCTGTCCTACGTCGTGATCATCCCCTGCGACTATAAGGTGACCCTCGCGAAGGGCACCGCGAAGGTCCGCGCGAAGGATGCGGCGCGGAACGCCGTGTTCGAACAGCGGTCCGCGGGAAACGGGACGAAAGGCCCGCGCTGGGGTCTGTGGGCCCTGCTCGCCACTGAAGACCCGGATGAGTTCCTGCTGGTCAGGAAACTGGACCGGGAGAAGAACCCGTACACGTACTATCTGTGCCACGCTGCCCCCGGCCGCCCAGCGACCCTGGGATATTTCGTGGCCATCACCGGAAGGCGCTGGCCGGTCGAAACCAGTTTCAAAAGCGGGAAGGACGGCTTCGGATGGGACCAGTCCCAGGTCACCACCTGGACCGCGCAGAACCGCCACACCCTCCTGACCGCACTGGCCATGATCCGCATCATCTTCCTCCGCAGCTTCCTGACCAGGGGGATCACGGACCCGGAACCGCTGCCCTCCCCGGCCGGTGACACTGAGGACGCCGTCGGCGCCAGCCTTGACCTGCGCATTCATCCCGGCGCCGATACCGTGCCCGCCGTCGCGGGACTGCCGTGCCCGGCCGGCATCCCGCCCGTCCGCCTGTCCGACACCGAGGCCGCCCGGATCGACACCCTGACCAGGGCCTACACCGGAGGGCTCCTCAGCCGCGGCCGGCTCGCGTTCCATTTCCGCTGGTCACACTGGCGCCGCCGCCACCAGGCCCGCGCACGCTGGTCCCACTACAGCGCCCGCCTCGCTCCCGTCACTGGGTAAACCACGCCGGCTGAAAGGAGGTGACGGCATGTAACCGGACACCGTGAACCAAGTGCCACGCTGAGCTGCAGCGCGCTCACAGAGCGAGAAACAGCAAATGTAATACATGCCGCGATGAGCCTCAGCGCCCGCGAGCATAGAACTGATTTGTCTGCACGTGGGCCGCCATGCTGGGCATGTGCGGTCTGAGCCGCATTAAATCGGCGATGCGGCTTTCGGGCTTGGCTGTGCCGTTGGCCTGGGCTGTACCACAGCGGTAGGCCCCAGTTAAGGTAACCGCTGTGGAGCGGTCTGCGATGGCCGATGCGGCGGGAAGCATGCACGGCTTTCCGGCTGCGCTGACCAGTTTCGTGGGCCGGGCCGCGGTGGTGGACGAAATCGCTGGCCAGCTGGGTCAGTACCGGCTGGTGACCGTGACCGGGCCCGGGGGTGCCGGGAAGACGCGGCTGGCCGGCGAGGTAGCCAGACAGGTGGCCGGCCGGTTCGCTGACGGGGCGTGGCTGGCGGAGCTGGCAGCGGTGCAGGACCCGGCGCAGGTGGCGGCCGCGGTGGCGGCGGCGCTTGGGATCCGGGAGCTGCCCTCGGTCGCGGCCGCCGATGCGCTGGCGCACGCGCTGGCCCGGCGGCAGCTACTGCTGGTGCTGGATAACTGCGAGCATGTGATCGGCGCGGCAGCGGAGCTGTGCGGCAGGCTGCTGCTCGGCGCCGATGATGTACGGGTGCTGGCCACCAGCCGGGAGCCGCTGCGGATAGCCGGGGAGACGCGGTACCGGCTGGCGTCGCTGACCCTGCCCGACCCGGATAATCCGGCGGATCCTGACGGGTCGGAGGCGGTGGCGCTGTTTGCGGACCGGGCCCGCCGCGCTGACGCGAGTTTCGCGCTGGATGGGGAGACCGCCCCGGTGGTGGCGCGGCTGGTAGCGCGGCTGGACGGGATGCCGCTGGCGATTGAGCTGGCGGCGGCGCGGGTCGAGGCGCTGGGCGTGGCGCAGCTCCTGGGCCGGATCGGCGACCGGTTCACCCTGCTGGAGGCCGGGGACCGGCTCGCGGCGGCGCGGCAGCGGTCGCTGGCGGCCACCGTGGAGTGGAGTTACCGGCTGCTGGATGAACGAGAGCAGCGGGTGTTCCGCGCGGTGTCGGTGTTCCCGGGACCGTTCACGCTGGAGGGGGCCGAGGCGGTCGCGGGGGCTGGCTCCGGGCCGGCCGTGCTGCACCTGGTGGACTGCTCGCTGCTGGTCCCGCCGCGAGCTGGTCCGGATGGCCGGTCCCGGTATGTGATGCTGGAGACGCTGCGGGCCTACGGGGCGGGGCTGCTGGCCGAGGCTGGCGAGGGTGACGCCGTCGCGGCCGCGCTGGCCGGGTACGCGTTGCGGGTGGCCGAGGACGCCATGGCGGGGCTGATGGCAGGCATCGGCGAGGTGGCCGCGGCCCGGTGGCTGGATGCCGAGGGCACCACTATGCGCCAGGTGCTGGACTGGGCCATGGAGCACGACGCGGCCGTGGCGCCGCGGCTGGCGGCCGCGCTGGCGTGGTGGTGGCAGGTCCGGGGCCGGCTGGCGGGTCAGGTGCCGCTGCTGCGCGAGGCCGTCGGCCGCGCCGCTGCGGGCAGCGACGCGTGGTGCCTTGGGCACACTTGGCTCGGTCAGGCGTCGCTGGACTCGGCCAATCCGGCCGGGGCGCTGCGCCACTTCACCGCGGTCCGTGACGCCATCGGCGACAGCGGGCCGTCCCCGCTGCTGGCCAGGTGCCTCAGCGGCCGGGCAGCGACGTTGCTGACCATGGGCCGGATCGCCGAGGCGGCCGGCGATGCCCGCCGTGCCGTGGCCCTGGCCCGGGACGGTGATTACCCGCTCGGCGAGGCGCTGGCCCTGGCGGCCCTCGGCCTGGTCGCCTGCGTCGCCGGCGACCGCGTCGGCGCCGTGCAGCTGGCCCGGCGGGCAGAGCAGATCATGGCCGGCCTGCACGGCCCGATGGCCCGGGTGTGCGGCCACGTCCTGACCACGGTGCTCATCGCGGCCGGCGACCCGGCCGCCGCCGAGCGAGTTTGCGGGCCGGCGCTGGCCGGGGCCCGGGATGCGGGCGACCTGTGGAGTCTGGGGAACCTGCTGGAGAAGATGGTGGTTCTCGACCTCAGCGCGGGCCGTTACGAGGACGCCGCCGCGCACCTGCGGGAAGGACTCCAGACCGCTTTGCGGACCGGCTCACGGGCCAGGGTGCTCGACGACCTGGACTGCTCCGGGTACCTGTGCGCCCTGACCGGGCGCAGTGCCGAGGCCGTCACGGTATGGGCCGCGGTGGTCGTGCTCCAGGGACGCGAGGGGTTCTCGGTCCCGTCGCACCCGGATGTGCCCGAGGGCTGGTTCGAGCGGCAGGAACCCCTGCGCGAGGCGCGGCTGGGGCTCGGACCGGACCGGGCGCGGGCGGCCGAGGAACGCGGCAAGGCGATGAGCCTGGCCACCGCGGCCGAGTACGCTCTCATGCTCACCGCCGTCGGCCCGCACCCGCCGGCTGCGGCACCGGGCCTGGAAGGGCTCAGCCCCCGGGAACGGGAGCTGGTCACCCTGGTCGCCCGGGGGCACACCGATGCGCAGATCGCCGGCCAGCTGTATATCAGCGTGCGCACGGTCAGCTCGCACCTGGACCGCATCCGCGATAAGACCGGATGCCGGCGCCGCGCCGATCTCACCCGCCTGGCCCTCAGCGCCGGCCTGGTCTAACGCGGCCTGGTCTTACAGCCTGCCTGGCCGGGCAGCCGCTCGCCACGCGGCGGTGTGGGTGATTCCACCCCGGCCATGGCCACATGGCGAGAGGGGCGAAACGACCCCTGCCGCGGACCTGGCGGGGCGGGCGAACCTATGGCTGAGGGCCGGAGAACCGGCCAGTTCCGAGCAGAATAGGACAAGACGATGACGGCACAACTTACCCACGAGGGAATCCAGGCCAAGACGACACGGCCGGCCACCGCGGCCGGCCGCGGGCGGCTCCGGGGTGCGTGGCAGCGGATCCGCAGGACCGTTGCGGAGATGAACTACGCGTCCCGGCGGGTCGTCGAGCTGCAGGCGCCCTGGAGCGTTGACAAGCAATGGCACAGCAGCTAACGATCATGGCCGTGGACTCCTTCACCGGCAAGCTCGCGGTGGTCACCGGCGGCGGCTCGGGCATGGGCCGCGAGCTTGTCCGCCAGCTGGCGGCGCAGGGCTGCTCGGTCGCGGCCTGCGACCTGAATCCGGACTCCGTCGCGGCGGTTTCTGACCGGATCCTGCCGACGACCATCTGCCGTGGGGAGGGCAGGGGCACCCGGGAAGACGGGTGGGCTCCGCGGTCAGCGTTTGGTGCACAGTGGGACAGTGGAGATTCGATACCGTGATAGGACCCCGGCTGTCGATCCAGAGGCCTACGTAGTGCCGACTGCGCGGTCCTCAGCGGCCAAGTGCGGGTAGGGCCGGGGGCTCTGTCGCACATTTCTGGATGATAACGGAGCCCTGACGCCGCCCGCCCGCCGTATTTTCCTTATGAACGCCCCGAGATCGAACTAACGTGAAAGGTAACCGGCCTCATAGGGCGTGAAATCATTCACGTTATCGAAAACCGACGAGGAGCGGGACACCGGACGGCCTTATCGGCAAGCTCGCACTGCGCGAATTGGGATATTAAGGACATGCCAGGCCAGGCATTACAGAGTGTGATCTTTTCATTTGCCCTGCTGCGGACTTCCGGCGTAATCGACCATGATCGTGAAGAGCTTTGGTTGCTATAGAACGAATTATTTACGCCGAAAAAAGTGTTTTCGGGATCATCGTTCTAGCTTGCTAACCGACAGTCATGGGCGGTTATAGTGGCGACGCGCGAGGCCTAGTACGGCAGCCGCACTTTGCTAGCTGACCAGGACGTAGTCCCGTTTCAGGCGTGCGCGCTGATGGAACCAGCGTGCGCGGGCCTGGTGGCGGCGGGTCCATGCGTCCCAGTGGATGATGAGCGGCGCGGGCAGCGGGCGGGTGGTGAGCGCGGCTGTGATGCGCTTGATCTCGGGGATGGTGAGCGGGATAAGGCCAGGGTCTGCCGGGGGCACCTGGCCAGGGGCATCCGGTGGAGGGACCTGGGTATCGGTGCGGGTGCGGAGCATGGCGGCGGTGACGGCGCAGACCGCGAGAGCGGCCATGACCAGCACGATGTGGCGCAGGATCGCGGTGTAGAGCCGCGCCTGGCACTGGTCCAGCCCGAAGCAGTCCTTTCCGAGTTCGAAACTCTCCTCAGCCGGCCATCTCAGTCCGGCGGCCCGGATCAGCCTTGTCTTGGTCAGCAGCTGGCCCTCGGGGACGTAGCAGTAGTGAAAGGCCAGCTCGCCGGTCTTCAGGTGCCGGCGGACGAGCAGGCAGTGCCGGGGCGACGTGGTGGCGATCCATGCCCAGGCATACCACCGCTGGCCCTTGGAGCCTTTGCCGGCGGAGCGGACCTCCCACCGCCGCTTGTCTTTCAGCAGGCGTTTGACCGCCTGGGCGCAGGTGAGCCTCGTGCCGGCGGCGAGCGTGATCATGAAGCTGGAGGCGACCCGCAGCACGTAGGCCTGGCCCCTGGCCTCGAGGAAGTCCCGCAGCTGGGTGCTGGCACCGTAGAACCTCGTCCCCGCAGACGAAATCGAACGCCAGCCCGTCAGCGTACGCGTCTGCGCAGATGCTCATGGCCAGCTGGCCTTTGGTGCGGAACGGCAGGCCCGGCGGCAGCCCCGTGACCAGGGACGTCACGGGGTCGCTGACCTGCTCGCGGGGGATCCACTGCCGGGCGCCGATCAGCGCGTGCCCGGTGCCCTGCCGCACGTAGGACAGGTGGACGGTGTTGATGCCGTTGGCGACCCGGCCCGCGCACCCCAGGTACTGGCGCTTGACGCCGGCCGTGGCACTGCCCTGCTTTTCCTGGCCCGTCTCGTCCAGCGCCCCGACCCGCATCCCGCCCGCCCGGCGGTTCCGCCGCGCGGCCCCGTCCAGGCCCGCCGCCGCGAACCGGCGCACCGCGCTCATCGCCGCCAGCGTGTCCCAGCTGGCATGATTCAGCAGCCGCTGCGTCTTATCCGGCGTCCGGTCCCCGCAATGCCGGGCGATGCTCCACCCGTTGCGCTCCGGCAGGTCGCTCATCAGCGCAGCCACGTACTTGCCCGCCTGCAGCCACACCTGCGTCCGCGCAAAGCACGGCCGCAGCAGCCCCGACAGCTCGCCCCGTTTCTGAATCGCCAGCGCGGCGCCTATCCTGACGGCAGCAGCCGCCTTCGATTCTGTTGTCAGCACAAACACATGATCGACAGGCGGCTGCCCCTTTATGCCCGCCCTGCAACCCCGCAGGTCAGACCCTCAAGTGCGGCTGCCGTACTAGGGGCACCCAGGAGACTATGGTTAGCTTAAGCGGCATTGCCGTATAGGTGCACGAAACCTTCGCGATCATGGTCCGCGAGCCATTTCCCCGGAAAAGGCGCGTCCGGCGTATGCCGCCGACCAGCCGGAAACGCAGCCCGTGGCCCATCCGGCTCAGCCGCCGCTCCCGCACCGCGGCGCAGCGCCAGAATCCAGGCGCGCCGGTCCCCCAAGCGCCCCCCATGCTGCGCGACCAGGCGGTCGCCGGGCTCGCCACCGGGAAAATGTCAGAGATGCCGCCTAGCATCGTCTGATAACGGATCCGCCTGTCTCGCTCGGATCAGCACATCCCGCACGTTCAGCTGGGGAGCCATTGACCGATAACGATCCCGTCGTGCAATCCCGGGTAGTTCGCCTGCTCGAGTACCTGGAAGCGGTGCGCGGCCTCAAGGAACAGCCTGTCCGGGACGTCGCCGACTACAGGGACAAGCGCTGGTGGGCCGGTGACATCCCCGACCATCCGTCGTGCGCGGTCACCCCGACGGGTGCCGAGCCGTGGCTACGCGTCTCCAAAGCCCGGATTCCGCCGCCACCTCCGGTCCCAGCCGAGATTGAGGGCTACCTGGTGACGGGAGTAACGGACCCGGAGCGCGCGCCGCGATTCGCCGAGGACTTCCGTGAGACCTTCGCGGGCGCCCCGGACGAGGCGGAACGGCTGGAGAACATCCTGCGCGACTACGTGGACGGCCCCTGGGTAGCGTGGACGCCGCCAGCGAAGGTCGCGCTCAGGGCACGCGAGCTGTATGACGATCTCTTCCACCTGCGCCTGCGCCTGCAACGGGACTCCGCGCTGATCGAGCTCGTGTGGGGCCACGGCGTGCTGAGCTGGGACGTCAACGGCGCGCGGATCGTCCATCCGCTGATCACGACCCAGGTGCAGCTGTCATTCGACGCCGAGACCGGCTCGATCACGGTCGAGCCGGAAGCGCTCGTCCCGCATCGCATGGACATCGACTTGCTGCAGGGCCTGAAGCTGGACGGCTTCGACCTGCTGCTCGACGTCCGCGAAGGGTTCCGCAACGCCCCGGCCGGGCCGTTCGACCCCGAGAACAGGATCCTCTACGAGAGGCTGCTCACCCCGCTCAGCCAGGACGGCGGCATCGTCGATGCCGCGATGCCCGTCACCCCGGACGCGACGCCGCGGATCACGGCCACCTGGGTGCTGATGGTGCGCCGGCGCAGCACGCTGTACCGGCGGTTCTTCAGCGGCCTGCGCGACGCGCTGGAATCCGGGGAGCTCGACGTGCCCGCACCGCTCGTCGCGGTCGTCGCCGACGAACCGAGCAAGCTGGACCGCGGAAGCGCGGCGGAGCCATGGCACCCGGCCACCGAGCGGCTGCTCATGCCGCTGCCGACGAACCCCGAGCAGGAAGCCGTCGCCCGCCGGCTGGCCGAGCATCGCGGCGTCACCGTCCAAGGCCCCCCTGGCACCGGCAAGACGCACACGATCGCCAACCTGATCAGCCATCTCGTCGGACACGGCAAGCGCGTCCTGGTCACCAGCCAGAAGGAACAGGCGCTGGCCGTCCTGCGCGACAAGATCCCCGAGTCCATCCGCGACCTGTCGGTCGCCGTGCTCGGCGCCTCGGCTACCTCGCTCGCGCAGCTCGACCAGTCCGTGCAGGCAATCTACGAGAACGCCGTCGCGCTTGACCACGGGCCCGCCCGCGCACGGATCAGCTCGCTGGACACCCGGCTCACCGAGATCCAGCGCGATATCGGCTCGCTGCGCGGCCGGATCAGCGCCTCGATCGCCCGCGAGCGGGACAGCTACACCGTCGGCACGGCGACCCACACTCCCTCGACGCTGGGCAAGTGGCTGGCCGCGCACGAGTCCGAGCTTGGCTATATCCCCGACGAGATGGCACCGGGTGACGCGTGCCCGCTGAGCGCGGCCGAGTTCGCCGAGCTCTGCCAGCTCGCCAAGAGCCTCGCCCCGGCCGACCGCGCCGAGGCGCGGCTGCCGCTCCCCCAGGCGGCGAGCCTCCCCACGCCTGCCCAGCTCGCGTCCGCCGCCGCGGAACTGCGCGACGTCCGCGACCGGCTCGCCGGGACCGAGAGCGTCATCCAGGACCGCGTAGCGCTGGAGCGTCTCGGGCAAGACGAGCTGCTCGCCCTCATCGATTCGGTCGAGCGGGCCAGCAAGCGGCTGGAACAGCTCGAGCAGCCGTGGCTGGCGACGATCCGCGGCGAGCTGCGCAACGCCGCGTTCGCCGCGGGGTGGCGCGACCAGATCAAAGCCGTCCGCGAGGGCATCGAGGAACTGGCCACCTGGCGCAACCGCCTCCTCGGCCACGCGATCGCCCTGCCGGGCGAGGGCCTGCCCTCGAAGGAGCTCATCGTCCAGCTCGAGCAGATCCGCGGGCGTTTCGCGGCGGGAAGGGGAGTTTCCAAGACCTTCCACCGCGACCTGTACCGGATCCGGGAAGCGTGCCTGGTCGACGAGGAACCGCCGCGCAGCGCCGACGACGTCGATCTGTGCATCATGGAGGCACGCTCCAGGCGCCGCCGCTACGAGCTGATCCGCCGCTGGAACGACGCCGTCGGCCGGGTCGGCGGTCCCGTGCTCGCCGCCGCGACCGTCTTCCCTGAGTACGAGCTCACCGAGCACGTGGCGGGGCTCGACCGGGCGTTCGGCTGGGAGGAGGGCGAGTGGTACTCCCTGCGGGACAGGCTGCACGCTTCCGGCGTCCGCTCCCCGCGAGTCCCCGCGTCCGGCGACCTCGCCTCGCTGGCCGGCACGCTGCGCGTCGCCGCGCTGCACGTCAGGGAGAAGGAGCTCAGCGGATGGCTGGACTCCCTGCTTAAGTACCTGGCGGACGGCGTCGCCCAGCCGCGGGCAAGCTCCCTGTGGCGCGCGCTGCTCGAGGCCTTCACCGTCTCCGCGTGGGACCGGTGGGGACAGGTCGTCGATGAGGTGCGCCGGCTGAGCGAGCTCACCGGCGGAGTGGCCCGTTTCGACGACCTGGCCGGGCGCCTCGCCCTGGTGGCCCCGCTGTGGGCTGGCCGGATCGCCGGGTCGGGCGGCGAAGAGTCGGTCACCGGGCCCGCGGGCACCATGTCGCGCGCCTGGGAGTGGCGGCAGGCCGACACCTGGCTCCGCGCGATCACCTCCGCCGATGACCCGGCCGTGCTCCAGCTTCAGCTCGAGACGAAGCTGCGGTCAGCGGAGCGGGTGACGGCTGAGCTCGCCGCGGAGTCGGCTTGGCTTGGCGTCGCTGAACGTCTTTCGGATTCCGAACGGAGGGCCCTGACTGCCTGGGTGCAAGCCCTTCGCAAGGTCGGGAAGGGCACGGGCAAGTACGCCGCGCACTGGCGCACAGAGGCACAGCGGGCCATGAAGGACGCCCAGACGGCGGTACCCGTGTGGATCATGCCGGCGCACCGGGTCGTCGAATCCTTCGACGCGGCCGCGAAGTTCGACGTGGTCATCGTGGACGAGAGCTCGCAGTGCGATCTCTTCGGGCTGGCGGCTCTCAGCATCGCCGACAAGGCGGTCATCGTCGGCGACGACAAGCAGATCAGCCCGCAGGCTATCGGGACCGACGAGTCAGCAGTCCACGAGCTGATCACCCAGCACATCCCGGACCTTCCCTGGTCCGCGCTGCTGGACATCAAGAGCAGTCTGTACGACCTGGCGAAGATGCGGTTCCCCGGTGTCATCATGCTCCGCGAGCACTTCCGCTGCCTCCCGGAGATTATCGAGTTCTCCAACCAGCTGGCCTACAACGGCGCCATCCTCCCGCTCCGGGAGCAGCCAGCGGACCTGTCCTGGCGAAGCGTCATCGACGTTCCCGTCCGCGACGGGTTCCGGGAGCCCGGCACCGACACGAACGAGGCGGAGGCCGGCTTCATCGTCGGCAAGATCGCCGAACTATGCGGCCGTGCCAGCTATGACGGCAAGACGTTCGGCGTCATCTCGCTCCTCGGCGACGCCCAGGCCGCTCTCATCGAGGGGAAGCTCATCGAGGAACTCGGCGAGGCGGAGGTAGAACGGCGCCGGATCCGCTGCGGCAACGCCTACCACTTCCAGGGCGATGAACGGGATGTCATGTTCCTGTCCCTGGTGGTCGCCGCCGGGGAGGGCCGTCGCGTCGGGGCGATGACGAGAGAGGCGGACCGGCAGCGGATCAACGTCGCGGCCAGCCGGGCGCGCGACCAGATGTGGTGTGTGCGGTCCGTCTCGGCGGACGAACTGCACCCGGACGACGTCCGCGGCCGCTTCATCCGCTACTGCCAGAACCCGGCGCGGGTCGATCTGGTGACTGTTTCGGCCACCTTCGATTCCGACTTCGAGCGGGATGTCTACCGGCACATCGTGGCCCGCGGCTACCAGGTCAAGACACAGTTCCGGGTGGGCCGCTACCGCATCGACCTGGTGGTGGAGGGACAGCGCGGCCGACTGGCGGTCGAACTCGACGGCGACGCCTACCACGGCGCCGACCGCTGGGAGGAGGACCGGAACCGGCAGGCCATCCTGGAACGGCTCGGCTGGACCTTCCACCGCATCCGGGGAAGCGCCTACTACCGCGACCCCGGCGAGGCGCTGACCAGCCTCTGGGAGCGGCTGGAATCCCTCGGTATCCGCCCGGCCGGCGAGGTTGCTACGGCGCGATAACCGCGGGGTAACCGCGCGATATACCCGCCTTACGGTGATTGAGCGAGTAGCGTTGTGGCAGCGGCGACATGAACAGCCGGAAGAGAACAAGATTGCTCGGCACACGGAGTCCCCTGCGCGTACTAGCCCTCAGGAGGAACAGCAGTGTTCTCGTCCCATGCCGGGAAGCTGATCGCAGGCAAAGCAGTGTACGGGGCGACCTGCCTCGCCGCGGCGGTGACGCTCGTCATATCGGGCTACGCCCACAAGGTGGTCAGTCTGGTCGGCATGACCGGCCAGGGCATCACCATCAACAACAGCCCCTCGGTCGGTCAGATGAACATCCTGGTGATGGGCCTGGAGAGCCGGACCGACTATCAGGGGAACACGCTGCCGAACAGCCTGCTGACCGCCATGCACGCGGGCAACGCGTCCGCCGTCTCGGCGGGGGACGTTGGCGCCCAGGACACCAACACGCTGATCCTGATCCATATCTACCCTGGCGGGCAACGGGCGGTCGGCTTCTCGATCCCCCGTGATGACCTGGTCACCTACCCGCACGCCACCTACGACGGCATCACCCAGGGGAAGATCGACCAGGCCTACGACTTCGCCTATAACCAGTCCCTGGGCCAGACCTACGGGTCGTCCATGAGCCAGGACGAGCGCTACCTCGAGGCGAACCAGGCGGGCCAGACGTTCGAGATCGCCACGGTAGAGGCGGTCACCGGGGTTCCCATCAGTCACTTCGTCGAGGTGAACCTGGCTGGCTTCTACTACCTGGCCCAGGCGTTCGGCGGCATCGAGGTGTGCATTAGGCCAGCGCCTGCCCAGGGCGGCCTCCCCGCCGGAGCGAACCTGACCGACTACGACCCGCTCACCGGCACCGACAACTCGGGATTCAACGCGTACCACGACGGCTACAACCGCAAGAAAGGTGGCGCGCAGTACCTGCACCTGTCATCGGCGCAGTCGCTGGCGTACGTCCGGTCGCGTGACACACTCCCCGGGGTCGACATAGGCCGTACGAAACGGCAGCAGGCCGTGATCGATTACGTGATCTGGGAACTGAAGCACAGGGGCGTGTTCAGCGATCTCAGCACGCTCAATTCCCTTCTCGGCACCGCGAGCAAGTACCTCATCACAGACAAGACGTTCAACCCGTTCGAGTTCGCGACCGACATGAGCGCGCTCACCGGCCGCCACATAGTGTTCGACACGCTGCCGTTCGCCAATCAGGTGAACGACATGCCGCTCAACGGCTCGGCGCAGGACGTCAACATCATCAACGTGCCTTACCTGCACAACTACGTGCGAAACGCGTTCTATCCGCCGTCTGTCACCCCCGTGACCGAGAAGACCGCGGCGAAAGCCAGCACCAAGAAGACCGCCTCGATCCCAGCGCCTTCGACGGTCACGGTGGACGTATACAACGGCAGCGGCACGCCCGGGCTGGCCGGCGAAGTCTCACAGGCGCTCACCGCCATCGGCTACAAGGCCGGCGCTGTCGCCAACGCGTCACAGCAGTCGCAGACTCTTGAGTCGGCCACACAGGTGTTCTACGGCGACGGAGCGTCGGCGAACGCGGCGAGCATCGCGGCCAAGTTCGGCGCGAAGGCAACGGCGCTGACATCCCTGTCCGCCGGTCACGTTGAGGTGCTGCTCGGCTCGACCGTGACCGAGGTGCCCGCAGGGCTCGCGTCGTCCAGCACGTCGACCTCGAGCACCGGGTCCGCTGGCACCGCGTCCACGAGCACAGAGTCCGCGGGCACGCAGGCCTCGGGTGCCTCGTCTTCGCCTTCCCCCTCGTCAACGGCGGGCGCTGACAACGGCGCGACGGGCGGCGCTGTCACAGTCGGGGCGAACGCGAAGTTCGGAATCCCCTGCGTCTACTGAAGCGATGCTTCTTAACCGCGTCACATCGATTTATGCCAAAGTCTCCGTGAGCCCCTCGCCACCGTGGACTGGGCGCCTCGCTGGGCGCGCAGGCGCACGGGGAATGCTGGCTTGCCTGCCGGGGGCGCAGGCCAAGCTGACCGCGGTCAACGCCGTGGTGCTTCCGCGTTCACCGCCCAGTCCTGCTACGAGCCGGACTGGCACCTGTAGCTGCGGCGGCTGCACCTGCCAGTCCCCGCCCCCGCTCACGGAAGAACAGAAGACCCAGCTGCGCCGCACCCTTCTGTCCCTGGCCGCCGACGCCATGTCCGGCCCGGACGCCTCGCCGCCTACACCCCGACGGCACCAGCGAAGCCCGCAGCCCCCAGGGCGAGATCCTGCGCAGTCACGGGCCGCCCTCCGCTCGAGCGGGCTAACCCCCGCCCCAGGTACTTCTGGACCACCCGGAAGCAGGCAAGTGACTTCGCGGCACATTGCGTCACATCGCACAATCAAAATTCTTTAGGCTCCTCTCTGCACACACATGATCAAATACCCCTATCGGACGACAACCGCAATGTGTTAACCCGCAATCCTTATTGCCGCTTACCCTTCTGACGAGTTACGTTCGACCAAGAGGTGATTACCTAAGGTCGGCGGGTGGGCGATGACACGCAGTTCGGGGTCGCCAGGTTCGTATCGGGAATGGGAAGCCGCGCGCCTTGCCGAGCAACGGGCGCAAAAGAAGGCTGAGCAAGAACGCAGGCAGCATGATCGCGAGCGTGCCGCCGCCGAGTCAGCTGCCCGGGATGCAGAGGCCGTTAGCAAGACCAACGCCCTCGACCAGCGGGTGGCGGAGTTGCAAAATCTGCTCCGGTCGTCCTTGACCAGAGATCCGCGGGTCAGCTTTGCCTCGCTTAAGCGCCAAGTGGTGGTTAAGCCTCTGAACCTCGGGTCGCTAGCAACCCCGATTCCAACTCCTAGCTGGACAGATTTCGAGCCTGAAGCTCCTCGCGGACTACAACGGATGTTCGGCGGTACCCAGCGATATCAGGCTGCATACGAGGAGGCGAAAAAGTCTTTCACCCAGGCCCAAGAAGATCACGGACGTCAGGAAGCCGCCAGGCGGCGGCAGGTCACCGAGGCGGAAGCGTCCAGGGACAGGAAGATCGCCGAGGCGAAGCGTGAGGTAGCAGCGCACAACGCGCACATTGACGAACTGGCCGCTGGCTTTCGGGAACATGACCGGTTCGCGGTCAGCGAGTACGTGCAGCTGCTCCTGGACCGGTCCCCGTATCCGTCAGGTTTCCCTGCCGAGCGGCACGCTGGCTACGTACCCGAGTCGTCGCTGCTGGCCGTGGAGTGGTACCTGCCAACCATAGACATCGTGCCGGAGTACAAGGCGTTCCGGCACATCAAGACCCGCAAGGTTGTGGAGCCGGTCAAGCGGCAACCCGGCGAGGTGCAGCAGCTCTATCTGAGCGTCATTGCCCAGGTCGCGCTCCGGACAGTGCGTGAGGTCTTCGGCGCTACGCCGGAGGACATGGTCAGCACGGTCGTCTTCAACGGCCTCGTCAGCACTATCGATCCCCGTACCGGAGGCGTTATTCAGCCGCACTTCATCACGCTGCGGGCCCCCCGTGAGGAGTTCGCGAGGCTGGTCCTGGACCAGCCTAAGTTCAGTCCCGTCGCGTGCGTCCGCCGGTACTTCTACGCTGACGTCTCCGAGCATCCGGAAGAGCTGATCCCAGTTGAGCCGGTGATGCATTTCAGCATGGCCGATCCGCGCATTATCCAGCCCATCGATGTTCTATCCAGCATAGACAAGCGGCCAAATCTCCTAGAGCTCACGCCCAGCGAGTTCGAGGCATTCATCCAGAATCTCTTCACAAAGATGGGCCTGGACACGAAGCTCTATCGGGCCGGCGGCGATGGCGGCATTGACTGCATGGCCTACGACCCCGATCCCATCAAAGGCGGGAAGATCGCCGTTCAGGCAAAGCTGTACACCCGGACCGTCGCGCCGACCCATGTCCGTGACCTGTGGGGCACTGTTCAGCACGAGGGCGCGACCAAAGGGATCATGATTACCACGTCCGGCTACGGCCCGGATAGTTACAAGTTCGCTGCCGGTAAGCCACTGAGCCTGATCGACGGCACTGGCCTGCTCGCTCTCTGCCAGCAATGGGGAATCCCGGCCCGCATTCTCAACACCGGGCCACGCAAGAACCCCTGACATCAAGCCCCAAGCATCGCCTGCGCACTGGGAGAATGTCGATTGCGCAATCGACCCGGTCGCGTTGGCGCACGGTTCAGCTGAGGCCCAGGCGGCGGGCGAATGACGACATCTCGGCCCGCATTCCCGCCAGTTCCGTTGATCCGGGGCCGACGACCAGCCGGGTGACGCCCTGGCTGGCCCGTGCCTTGACTTCATCGACCGTCATGTCGATCTGTCCCCAGCGGGTGTATTCAAGCGCCGCGGGGTCCCGCCCGGCCGCGGCAGATTCTGCCCGCATCACGGCGATCTGCTCCGCACGCTGCTCCAGCGTCAGCCTGCCACCGGGGAAGTAGCCGTCGCCACGGCGGCCCGCCCGCCGGGCAGCAGCCAGGCTCGATCCGCCGACATGGACAGGCAGGATGCGCCCGTCATGCGGCTTAGGGAAGCTGCAGGCCGCGGCAAGGGTGAAGAACTCCCCCTGGAAGCTGACGCCTGCCGCGTCCCCGCTCCACAGCAGCCGCAACACGTCGATTGCCTCGTCAGCCCGCCGGCCACGGGTGGCGAAGTCGACGCCGGCCGCGGCGGCCTCGCCGGGCAGCACGCCCAGGCCGACCGTCAGAAGGCTCATCCGGCCCCGCGAGAGCACGTCGATCGTCGCGAGCCGCTTGGCCAGCACGACCGGGTGGTGATAGGGCAGCAGCAGCACCGCCGTGCCGAGCAGTAGCGTACTGGTCGCCGCCGCGACGTACGCCAGGCAGTCCAGCGGATCGGCGACCGCCAGATCCGGCGGGAACGCCACCGGGCCCACGGCCGCCCCCGGGTACATCACGATATGCTCGGGCACGCAGAAGGATTCGAAACCGCATTCCTCGGCATGCCGCGCCACCGCGGCCATCAGATCGGGATCGGCGCCGTAGTACGCCGTGTTGTAGGCCAGCCCGAACTTCACGTCATTCCGCCTTCCCGAGATTAGTGCCCAACATGGCTCATTCGGATGGCGGCCCATCTCGGTACGCGGACTCGGATGCGCCGAGCAGGTTCAGGTAGCCGTAAACGGCGTCCCATAGCTCGTGTTCGGGATAGCGGCCGCCGCCGCGGTGGTCCCGGCGCCACTCGTAGTCCCAGTACGAGTCGTGGACCTGGCGCAGGTGGCGGAGCGCGGCGTCTAGTTCATCGCGTACCTGCAGGCGCTCGTCGACGGGCGAGGCGGTCAGGCGGCGGAGGCCGGAAAAGCGGCGTTCGGCCAGGGCGTCGAGAGTTTCCGTGTCGGGACCGTCCTGGGACCAGATCCGGACGGGCGAGCGGACGTAGTGGTTCCACACCGGGTCCAGGTAGGAGCGCCACCAGTACTCGTAACCGCCCTTGCTCAGCCGCAGCATGTCGGCCAGCCATTCGGTTCCGTGGGGTGACGAACCCCATGGCACCTCCTCGGGCGGCAGCCGGATGACGCCGACGACCTGCACCTCTTCCAGTGGATCGGCGCCCTCCAGCACGTCGCCGAACGCGTACATCGCGACTAGGAACGGCTCATCCTCCGGAGGCCAGTCGCCGATCCACTCGCACTTATCGGCGAGGAGCCTGAGCTTCTCTACCGCGCGCTTGTACCGCATACGTCATATCGTGCCAGCACGCGGAACGCCCTGGAGGGTGGTCATGCCGCGGCACATTCCTGATCGCGACGGTCAGTCCCTTGGCAGCGTGCGGGGAAGCCCGAGGCGGCGAAAGACGTCCACGTGGCCCTAGGTGGCCGGCTGCCGTTGCTGGGCGAACCTCATGTCCACCCCGACGGGAGCGTCGAGTTCGTCTACGACACGAATCCGGCCACATTACGCGCGGTCGATGAGACCTGGGTGAGGTGGATGCCCACGTCGGCCGGCGTGGTCTTCAGCAGCGCACTGGTTCCTATGCCGAGCTGCCCGTAGTTGTTGCTGCCCCACGCCCACAGCCGGCCCTGCCGGTCGATCGCGTAACAGGCATAACCGCCGGAGTTCACTTTCACGAAGGTCACGGCCGCCGGAGCATGGACGCGCACCGGGACGTCGCTGCTGGCAGTGCTGCCGTCGCCGAGCTGACCGGTCTTGTTGGCGCTCCAGCTCCAGACCGAGCCGTTGGCGAGGATCGCGATGGTCTGGCCGTTGCCGGCGCTGCTGCCGCCCTGGGATACCTGGCGGACCGCGGCCTGAAGGCGGACCTTGACCGGCACGTCGCTGTTGGCGGTGCTGCCGTCGCCCAGCTGGCCCGCGGCGTTGTAGCCCCAGTCGTAGTAGGCGCCGTTGCTGAGCAGCGCGCCCGAGCCGTTCCACGAGGAGGTGAGCGCGACGACGCGCGTCCTGGCGGGCAGGCCGGTGACGCGGGCCGGCTTCGGGCTGTCACCCGTCGAGCCGGTGCCGAGCGCGCCGTCGGTGCCGCTGCCGCAGGCATATACCCTGCCCTTGGCATAGAACAGCGAGTGGCCTCGCGCGCCGGTGGCCAGCGTCACGCCGCCCAGCGGGAGCTGCTGCGGCCGGAGTTCGGCCGGGCCCGGCAGGCACAGGTCGCCGTCGAGGTTGAAGCCCCAGCCCCACGCGTGGCCGCGGGAGTCGATCGCGAGGCCGCCGTCGAACGGCATCGGGTTCGGCAGCGCGCCGATCCGGACGCCGGCCGGGAAGCTGACCCGGACCGCCCGGACGCTGTAGGGGCTCGTCGTGCCGTTGCCGAGCTCGCCATAGTTGTCCACGCCCCAGGCCCAGACCTCCCCGTTCGAGGTCAGCGCGTAGCCGTCGGAGTTCGAGGTCGCGATCTGCACGACCTTCCCCTTGATGCCGGCCACAGGGACCGGAGTGGTGCGCTCCAGCTGTTTGACCGCGCCCAGGCTTCCCGGCACGCCCCACCGGTAGACGGTGGTGGCGGATGAGTTAGCTGAACTGGCCGCGGCGGCACTCACGCCGCTGCCGTACCAGGTGCCGAACGCCAGCGGCGCTGCCAGCACAATGGCTATAGCGGTCTGCCTGTGCCTCATGTCGCGGTCCCTCCTCGCTTCGGGTCACAGCTCGCGACCCATGGTCTGCGCCGTGACCGCCCGTGTCATCCGTCCACGCGACCGATTTCGTCTCCGACTGCAGCAGTAGCGGGTCGTGCCGCTACATCCGCTTGTGTATGCGGTCGCGAGGAGCTGGCCCTAGCACGGCTCGGAGTTCGCTCCGTGAGGTCACACCGAGCTTGGGGAAGAGCTTGTACAGATGGGACCCGACTGTGCGATGGGAGAGATAGAGCCGCTCTCCGATCTCGCGGTTGGTCAGACCGTCCGCCGCCAGCTGGGCGATCTGGAGCTCCTGCGGGGTCAGCTGATCCCATATCTCCGGCTGACGCTGGCAGAGGGTTTCACCCGAGGCACGGAGTTCCCGCCGGGCCTGGTCGGAGAGCCGCGTCAGCCCCAGCGCGGTGAACACCTCCGCCGCCGCACGCAGCGGTGCGCGGGATTCGGCGGCATGGCGCCGCCGCCGCAGCCACTTACCGTAGGCCAGCTGGGTCCGCGCGTGGTAAGCCGGCCAGCCGGGCATCTCAGCGATGGCGGCGGCGAACTGCTGCATGAGGTCCGCGACGTCCTCGTGATCGTATCGAACAGAATGTCGGTACCTCTGGTTAGAGTGGCCGTATTAGTCGCTCATATAGAGGAGGACAACTGATGTGCTGGCTATGTGATCACCCTGGGAGCACGCGGCTTGATTACCTAACGCACGTGGCGGAGCTCATCGCCTGCCACGGCTGGGCTGTGCAGGGCGTTCAGCGTGACCGGATTCACCCGCCCTGGGCGTACACGGTGGGACTGACCGCAAGCGGCAAGCCTGAACTGCTGGTGACCGGCATGCCACTCGTCCGCGCCACTCAGCTGCTGGACGATGTCGCAGCGCATGTGCTGCACGCCGACGCGCCGCGGCCAGGAGAGCGGATACCGCTGGTCGGCGGGCCGCTGATCGAGATCGTGACGGTCGCGGAACCCGCGGCGCACCTGCTGACCGCGGTCGAGTTCTACGGATCTGAGATACAGGCGCTGCAGCTGGTACACGCGGACGACCGGGGCCACTGGCCGTGGGAGGTAGGGTTCCGCGGTGTGCGCGGCGGCCAGCCGGTTCTCGGGGTGCGCGTCTCTCCGCCAACCAGGGTGGCGTGACCGGGTTATGTGCCCGCGGTGACGGCTTTCAGCTCGTCAAGCGACTCTTTGATGAGCAGCGACAAGTCGCCGTCGCCGGGTCCGCTGACCCACTGTCCGAACGCGACCTTGAAGATGGTGATCCCCGCCTCGGCGGCCAGGGTCGCGGCCGGATCCGTGACGCCGCGCCCGCGCAGCGCGCCGGCGAGCGACGCGGCGAGCGACGCCAGCTTGATCAGCTCGCGCTCTTGCAGCTCCGGGTTCGCGGCGATGACAGCCTGGCGCTGGCGGGAGTGCTCGTGGTCCTGGAAGCGGGCGGCGGCGCCCTCGAGGGCCGCGGCTATCGCGTCGATCGGCGCGGCGGAATCGGGCGCGCCGACGACGGCACTCACCAGGGACTCCTGCAGCGCGTCCGAGCCCCAAAACAGGACCTCGCGCTTGTCGGCGAAGTGCCGGAAGAACGTCCGCTCCGTCAGCCCCGCGCGCTTGGCGATCTCCGCCACCGTCGTCTGCTCGAACCCGCGCTCGATGTAGAGCTCCATGGCGGCCTGTGCAAGCCGGCCGCGCGCGTTCGGCTCCCATCGACCCATGAAATGATCGTACTTGATGACAGTGGCTGACATCGCATATGGTGGTGATGACAGTGACTGACATCGCTTTAAGCACCGGAGGTTCTTCTCATGCGCGTATTCGTCACCGGGGCGTCCGGCTGGATCGGTTCCGCCGTCGTTCCCGAGCTCATCAGCGCGGGCCATGAGGTAGTCGGACTGGCTCGTTCGGATGCCTCGGCCGCGGCACTCACCGCCGCCGGGGCGGAGGTGCTGCGCGGCGACCTAGACGACCTGGGCAGCCTGCAGGCCGGCGCCGCTGCGTCCGACGGGGTGATCCACCTCGCGTTCAAACACGACTTCTCGCAGTTCGCGGCCAGCGCGCAAGCGGACCTGCGCGCCATCGAGACGATGGGCACGGCGCTCGAGGGTTCCGGCAGGCCGCTCGTCATCGCGTCCGGAATGCTCGGGCTCGCGCCGGGACGCGTAGGGACCGAGAAAGACACGCCCGATCCCGCCCCTAACCTGGCGCCCCGGCTCGCCGGCGTGCGGGCGGCGCTCTCCTTCGGCGAGCGCGGGGTGCGCTCGTCCATCCTGCGGCTCCCGCCGACAGTGCACGGTGACGGCGACCACGGCTTCATGGCGGTCCTGGTCGGCATCGCCCGGGCCAAGGGCGTCTCCGGCTACATCGGGGACGGGTCCAACCGGTGGCCTGCGGTGCACCAGCTAGACGCGGCGCACCTGTTCCGTCTAGCGGCGGAGAAGGCGCCGTCGGGATCGGTGCTGCACGCGATCGCGGACGAGGGCGTGCCGACCCGCGCGATCGCCGAGGTCATCGGTCGTCACCTGGACGTGCCGGTGGTCTCCATCCCGGCCGAGGAGGCGGGCGAGCACTTCAGCTGGCTGGGAGCCTTCTTCGGGATGGATTCTCCGGCGTCGAGCACGCTGACCCGCGAGCTGCTGGGCTGGGAACCGACGCGTCCCGGACTCATCGACGATCTCGAGCAGGGCCACTACTTCCGCAGCCCTTCCTGAGGCGAGCGCAGACCTCATACGCCGGGCACGCCGGCGCCGGGCGGCACTCCGGATCGGCCCACTCAGGGTGGCACTCCGGATCAGCTCGCCGACGCCGCGGCGAGGATCTGGCCTGGGGTCATGAAACCCGGGGTTCTGCGCTCCCGGGCCGCCTGGTTGGCGAGGCGCTGGAGCGCCTCGTTGACGGGTATCGGCACCCCGTGCTCGCGGCCGAGCAGCGCGATCTCGCCGTTCAGGTAGTCGGCCTCGATCGTGCCGGTCCCCCGGATCAGGCTCTGCCAGGACGAGCCGCCCGTCCGGGTCGCGCCGTCGACCTGCTGGATGCGCACGGAAGCGCCGCGGACGGCGGCGAGTTCCTCGGGAGCGGCGAACGCGATGCCCGCCGCGGCGTAGGCGGCGATGCCTTCCGCGCGGGTGCGCTGGTACAGCTCAGCGGCATCTTCGGCCGCGGGTTCGCTGCCGAAGCCGACGGCGGCGCGGCCGCACAGCGCCTCGATCGCGTTGTTCAGGTTGTCAAGGAGCTTGCCGTACTTCCAGCGCATCACGTCCGGGACCACCGGGGCGAGGAGCCGGCTCGCCGCTAGGTCCGCGCCGATCCGCTCGGTCGTCGCGTCCGTCCCGGACGGGTAGCGGCCCACGCCGAGCACCCCGGCCAGCGGCGTGCCCTGCGCATGCACGGTGCCCGGCTCGAGGTGCGTGGCCGGGAGCCACACGTACATCGCGCTGACCTGGCGGAAACGACGGAGCGCGAAGCGCTCGGAGGCCACCCCGTTCTGCGCGCAGACAACGGGAAGCGCGGCTGCCGCCACGGTCTCACCGGCCACCGGCTGCCATGCCCAGTCACCGAGCACCCCGGCGACGTCCTGGGTCTTCGTCGCGATGATCAGCACGTCGTCCCGGCGCAGTTCCAATTCGTCAGGCCCGCCTACGGCGGGGATGCGCAGCTGGTGTGTCCCCAGCGGGGTCGCCAGCCGCAGCCCGTGCGCGCGCAGCGCGTCCAAATGCGCCCCTCGAGCCACCAGAACGACCTCGTGCCCACCCTGGAACAGGCAACCGCCAATCGTCCCGCCAACCCCGCCCGCCCCAATGATGATGTACCGCACTTAATTAATTATCGCACACCACCCGGCCGGACTCTCAGAGGCCCACGACCGCGCAGAGTCTCACATCGCAAAATGTCGATTGCGCAATCGACCACACTAGAGCGGGTCGATTGCGCAATCGACCCACCCACATCGCCATGGGGGCGCAGCGCTGAATAGCGGAGGCTAGTCCGCCTCGCCGCTCGCCAGCAGGTGGCAGGCGATCGCCGCCGCGGCCACCACGTTGAGCGAGTCCACTCCGTTACGCATGGGGATGCGCACGGCCTCGTCGGCCTCGCGCAGCCAGCGCACCGACAGTCCGTCGCCCTCGGTGCCGAACAGCAGGGCGACCCGCCCGCTCGCCGCTTCCGCGAGAGCCGCGGCGGCCGGGGTCGCGCGCTCGTCCGGCGTGAGCGCGAGGACGCGGAAGCCGCTGGCCTTGAGCTGGGCGAGGCCGCCGTACCATTCGGTCATCCGGGCGTACGGTATGCCGAACACCGCGCCCATCGACACCTTCAGCGCCCGCCGGTACAGCGGGTCGGCGCACCGCGGCGAGAGCAGTATCGCGTCCACGCCGAGCGCGGCGGCGCACCGGAAGATCGCGCCGACGTTGGCGTGGTCGACCAGGTCCTCGAGGACGACGATCCGCCGGGCGTCCTCGATCACGTCGGCGACGGCCGGCAGCGGCTTGCGGTTGAACGAGGCGAGCGCGCCGCGGTGGACACGGTAACCGGTGAGCCGTTCGGCGACCTCGTCGGGGACTACGTATACGGGCACCGGCAGGCGGAGCGCGTCCAGGTCACCTACGCGGCTCTCCGCGAGCAGCACCGAACGCGCCGTGTATCCCGCCGCCAGCGCGCGCGTGATGACCTTCGTGCCTTCCGCCATGAACAGGCCGTGCTCGGCCTCCAGGTGCGTCCGCAGGCCGACGTCCGTGAGGCGGGTGTAGTCCGCCAGCCTCGGATCATCGGCGTCGCTGATCCTCACGATGCCCAGTCTGGCCTACGCGGGGATCACCCGGAGGACCCGCACGCCGTCGGCGAAGCTGCGCACGACCACCGAGTGGCTGGCCGCGGCCGCCACGACGGGCAACTGGCCGAGGGCGCCGCTGATCTGGCTCGTCATCACGATGTACTGGATGCTCCGCCAGCCGTGCGGCAGCTCCCGCTGGCTCGTCTGCGGGTCGGTGTCGGTCTTCTGGGACCACAGCGGGTTCATCCCCGCCAGCTTCAGGTCCAGCCACATGTAATCATCGACGACCACTACGTCGTGGCGCGGGACGTGCTGCTCGACCCAGTTGGTCGCGGCGAGCGAGCCGGCGTAGCCGTCGACCTTCGACTGGTCCACCAGGGTAGTCCCCCACTGGGGTGCGACCAGGGCGGCGAGCACGACCGCGCCCGCGGCCACCGGGAGGAGCCGGACCAGCACGCGCCATCGCCAGGTGAGCGGGGTCCACAGGGTGTCGGCGACGCCGCCGGCCAGCAAGGCGGCGAACGGGAGCATCGCCGTCACGTAGAAGTACGGCACGTAGCCGCCGGGGATCAGCAACGCGACCTGGATCAACATGCCAAGCGCCAGCGGTCGCAGCCGCCTGATCAGCAGCCCGGCCGGCACCAGGACCACGCCCGCGGACAGCAGCCAGGGATCGAGGCCTGTCCACAGGACGACCAGGCCGTGGGTGGCGCTGTGGCTGTCGAGCACGCTCCCGCTGCCCGCCCGCCCGAGGAGCTGCCACCACAGGGCCCAGCTCAGGGACACGTGCCCGCGGCCGGGGAACAGCTCGCCGCGCAGCGCGGCGAACAGCGGGTAGAAGGCGACGAGCTCCACGAACGTCGTCGCGAAGACCCCGAGATGCCACTTCCTGGTCCGGCCCTGGCTGTGCTGCCAGAGCATCCAGACCACCACCGGCAGGAGGATCGCCAGCGTCTCCTTGCTAAGCACGGCGATTGCCACGCACACCGCCGACCAGAACGCCGCGGCCAGGCTGCGCCGCCGGGACGCGGCGGCCACCATGGCGGCCAGCAGCCACATCGTGCCGATGTTGTCCAGCGAGACCATGCGATGGTAGTAGACCGCCAGCGGGCTGAGCCCGAACAGCAGCACGGTCACGGCGGCGGTGGTCCGGCGGAACTCCAGCCGCCGGCACAGCACGAACAGCAGCGCGCAGCTGGCCAGCGTGATCCACCACATGAACTCGCGGCCGACCATGACCGCGCTCGGATACCAGTGGAACCCGCCGGTCAGCCAGATGTAGCCGGCCAGCTGCGCCCAGCCCAGCGGCGGGTGGTCATACCAGTAGGTGTAGTGGCTGAGATGGTGCTGGTAGACGATCGCCCACGCCTCGGCGACGTACGTGCCTTCGTCGTCGTCGACCCGGCCCGGCCAGCCCTGCATGTTCCAGGCGTTGACCACGGCGACGACCGCGAGCACCCGGCCGAGGACGAGCAAGCTCGCCCGGTGGACGCGGTACCAGTCCTGGGCGCGGGCCCAGGCCCGCCAGCGCGGCACCCGCTCCTCGAGGGGTCCGCAGACGTCCGGGACGTCGCGGGTTTCCGCGGCCTCGCCGGTGTCTGGATTGGCGCCGTCGACCGGGGCCGTCGGCGGCGCGTCCGCCGGGGCGGTCACGCGGCGCTTTCGTATTCGCGGCTGCGGGCCTCGCGGTGCTCGGCGAGCCGTCCCGTCTTGTACCAGGTCGTGTCGCCGGTCGCGTACTTGTAGACGGCGACCGCGGCCGCTCCCGACAGCACCAGCTGGTACAGCGGCGTCAGGAAGATGATCGACAGGTAATGCCAGCGGCTCGCCCGTTTACCGTACTGCGCGCAGAAGTCATGCAGCCCGATGAGCTGGGTGCACAGGATGATGCCGAGCGGAACGTAGGGGGTGAACATCAGCAGCGCGACCGAGATCGGCGTCTTGACGGTGAGCCCCACGATGATCGCGGCCGGCATCAGGATGAACGAGATGGCCTGCAGGATGGGCGTGGCGAGGATGTAGCCGGCCAGCGCCTTCTGCCGCAGCGTCGGCATCTTCAGCCAGCGGCCTGCGATGAACTCCTGCAGGAAGCCCCGCACCCAGCGGTCCCGCTGCCAGAACAGCGAGCCGACCTTCTTGTTGAAGATCGACGGCGGCACTTCTTCCCGCGTCGTCAGCGCGGCGCTGTACGCCGTCGCCACCTTGGCGCCGAACTCGGTGGACAGCTGTACGCCGAGCGCGCAGTCCTCGGTGATGCTCAGCGGCCAGCCGCCCGCCGCCTCGAGCAGCCCGCGGCGGACGAAGACCGTGTTGCCGCCGAGCGGCACGAACCCGGAGTCGGCGTGGAACGCCATCCGGCTGGTGAACCAGAAGTAGTACTCCAGCACGTTGTGCACCTGGAACCATTTGGCGAGGCCGTGTCCCAGGTTCATCAGCTGGACGCCGCCCTGCACCACGTCCGCGCCGGTCCGCTCGAACAGGGCCTCGGTGTGCACGAGGAGGTCTTCCGCCACGTCGTCCTCAGCGTCGATGACCCCGACCACGTCCCCCATGCAGACCTCGAGCGCGCGGTTGAGCTGCTGGGCCTTCGTGGGGTTCGCGTAGTGGTCGACGATGACGGTGATCCGGTTGTCGCGGATGGTCCGCTGCACGTTGTCGTGCAGGTTCTCCCGGACGACGGCGCGCACGGCCTCGATGGTCGGCTCGTCGTCGTCGCAGAGCGACACCACGATGCGATGGCGGGGATGGGTCTGCCGCATCAGGCCGTGCAGTGTGTCGGCGATGACGTTCGCCTCGTCGCGCAGCGGCACGATCAGGTCGAAGGCAAGCTGCTCCCGTCCGGGCGGGACCGGATCCGGCCAGGCGATCTGGTCGCCGGCGGTGGGGGTGCGCCATCCATAAAGCCGCCAGCTCGCCTCGGTCGCGCCGACCACGAGGTTGAACGCGGTGATCCCCAGCAGGACAGCAGGCAGGACCGGCAGCGCGAGCGCGTCCCAGATGCCCGCGATCGCCGCCGCGGCACCGATCGCGGCCGCGGCCCAGAAAGCCCGTCCCCCTACGGCCACGCTGACTGCACCTACGCTCCCCCTAGCGGCCCGGCCCGATACGACGGCATCCAGCAGCGGTATCCGGACAGGTCATAGTCTCCGGGCCATTCGGGGGCCATTGGATTACATTCAGGAAAAGTTAACCCTCATGTGACCGGCCGCCCCGGCGAACCGGGCCGCTCCCCCTTGGATTCCATGGTGTCGATTGCGCGATCGACCACACTAGAGCGGGTCGATCGCGCAATCGACACATCCGCGAGGACGGGCAAGCGGGTCGATTGCGCGATCGACACCCGGCTAGTTAATTTCCGTTCCGAATAAACCAAACATATGGCGAGATAGTCGCACATATGGAAGTCTGCGCTGCGGGCCGGCGGTAGGCCAGTTGCAGACCAACGAGCGGGGAGACGCATTCGTGAAGTTCCGAGCACTGCTGACCACAGGTGCCGCCATAGCGACCGTGGCCGCTGCCGCGTTCGCGGGGCCGAGCCTGATCCACCGGGGTACGACGGCGGAGAACCTGTCGTCGGCAGCCGCGACGCAGGCGGTAGTGCCCGCCGCCGTCCCGCCGCCCGGCATGCGGATTCATGTCCTCAACCTGCACCAGCAGTTCGCGCAGGCACTGGCCAGGAAGCCCGTGGTCGCCGGCCCGCAAGCCGGGGTCGTCCCGGCGCTGAGCGGGCGCGGGACCGTCGCCACGACCGCGCTGATTACGACCAAGAAGTGCAAGGAACCCGACTGCGACCTCACCTGGCAGGGCGGCCCGGTGCAGCAGTCACCGCACGTCTACCTGCTGCTGTGGGGACCCGACTGGAACACCACCACGGGTTTGCCGGCCGAGGTCGCCAGCTACCTGGCTAACTTCTACGCCGGCCTCGGGCAGACCTCGCACGACTCCTGGTCCACGATCACCTCGCAGTACACGGACAAGACGGCGCACCCCACGTTCGGCAAGTCGGTGTTCGACCCCGCCACTGACATCTACAACGACACGAGCGCGCCGCCGTCCACCGGTGACGGCCTCACAGATCCAGACATCGGCGCCGAGGCGCTGACGCTCCTGTCCCACATCACGGACACGGCCGACGCCCAGGTCGTCGTCGCCTCGCAGTCGGGCACGTGCTTCGACGACGGGTTCGCCGGCGACTCCGCCAGCTGCACTCCCCAGAACAATTACGACTACTGCGGCTGGCACGACGACGTCCAGATTCCTAACACCACCGCCTACCTGCCCTACGTCAACCTGCCGTGGCAGCTCGACGCCCAGCAGGGCTGCGGCGAGAACTTCGTCAACGGCGGGAGCGCCGGCCAGTTCGACGGCTGGAGCCTGGTAGGCGGCCACGAGTACGCCGAGACGGTCACCGACCCGGCCCCCGCCACCGGCTGGATCGACACGAAAGACGAGAGCGGCACCACCGCCAGCGGCGGCGAGGTCGCCGACAAGTGCGTGTGGGGCGGGTCGCCGTGGGGCCTCAACGACCCGTACGGCGACATCACCCTGTCGACGGGGACGTTCGCGATGCAATCGCTGTGGAGCAACGCGGCCGGCCGTTGCGTCATGTCGACGAACCCCAGGCTGTACGTCGCCGCACCGCCCGCGCAGAAGGCCGTCCTGGGGCAGGGCGCCAGCCTGCAGCTGACCGCCGTGACGAACACCGGCTTCCAGAAGTACAAGGCGACCGGGCTGCCGGACGGCCTGTCGGTCAACGCGAACACGGGCAGGATCAGCGGGAAGCCCACGGTGACCGCCGGGACGTTCAAGCCGAGGATCACGATCTCTGACTACGCCAAGTCGGTGACCATCGGGTTCAGGTGGTTCGTGAGCTCGGCGCCCGGCGCGGTCAGGGGGTACGACGCCAAGTGCGTCGACTCCGCGGGCGGCCGGAGCGGCAACGGCAACAAGATCGACATCTGGTCCTGCACCGGGAAGGCGCCGCAGCAGCTCACCTTCGCGGCCAACCGTGAGCTGCAGGTGCTCGGCAAGTGCGTGACGGGCAGCGGCACCACGTTCCTCGAGCCGTGCACGGACACGTCGAACCAGGCGTGGACGCGGCTCGCCAACGGCGAGTACGTCCTGGCGGCGAACGGAAAGTGCCTCACCGACCCGGCTTCAGCCAAGCGGAACGGAACCGGGCTGACGCTGGCGGCCTGCAAGAACACCGCCAGCCAGCACTGGTCACTGCCGTAAACCGGCCTCGGCAGATGCACGCGACTGGCGAGTGCCCTTATGTTGTGAGTGCTGGTTTGCGCGACATCTGGAGAGCCGTGGTTATGGACCCCGATTTCCCCTCCCCGCCATCGGCGAAGATCGACACCACAGTGCCCGTATCGGCCCGGATCTGGAACTACTGGCTGGGCGGCAAGGATTACTACCCGGTCGACAAGGAGGCCGGCGACCAGTTCGCGCAGATCTACCCGGGCATCTTCGACGGAGCCCGCGCGTCTCGCTATTTCATCGCCCGGGTCGTCCGCTACCTGGCGGGCGAGGCGGGGATTCGCCAGTTCCTCGACATCGGCACCGGGCTGCCCAGCCACGACAACACACACGACATCGCCCAGCGGGTAGCGCCGGACTCCAAGATCGTTTACGTCGACAACGACCCGCTGGTCCTGGCGCACGCCCGGGCCCTGCTCACCAGCAGCCCCGAAGGCAGCACCGACTACATCGACGCCGATCTCAACGACCCCGGCACCCTCTTGCGCATCGCCAGGACGAAGCTCGACTTCAGCCGCCCGGTCGCGATCATGCTGATGGGCATCCTCTCGCACATCGGCAACCCGGAAGCAGACGACGACCGCGTCGCCCGCGAGATCGTCGGCAAGCTCAAGGATGCCCTTCCTTCCGGCGGCTACCTCGCGATATACGACTCGTCCGACGTGAACCCCGATCTCAACGACGCGCTGCGCAAGTACAACGAGACCGGCGCCGCCCCCTACCGCGTGCGCAGGCCCGATCAGATCGCCCGCCACTTCGATGGCCTGGAGCTGGTCGATCCCGGCGTGGTCCCGATCCAGCAGTGGCGCCCCGACCACTCGCCGTTCGGCCCGCCCGCGAACCTGAGCAACAACATGGGCGGCGTGGGAAGAAAACCGTAAATTCATTATTCCGAACGGTCGCGTGGTTCCCCCCTGCCGCCAGCCCCCTCTCGTCCCCGGCGCCGGGACACGATGACCGGGAGCTCGCTCGGCACCAGCGTGCTGCTGACCACCGGGCGGACCGCGGCGCCGCCGGCGAGCCGCAGCTGCCAGCGGGCGGCGATCGCGCTGAGCAGGAGCAGCGCCTCGGTCCAGGCGAACCCCTCGCCGATGCAGTTCCTGATGCCCTGCCCGAACGGGAAGAACGACGCCCGCATGTCGCTCCTCGTGTAGTCGGTGGCCCAGCGATCGGGATCGAAGCGGTCGGGGTCGCGGTGCAGCCGCGGGTCGCGGTTGAGCGCGTACGGGCTGAACAGGATCCTGCTTCCGGCGGGGAGCAGGTGGCCGCCGAGCTCGACGTCGGCGGCGGCCTGCCGGGGCAGTATCCACACCGGGCTGTACAGGCGCAGCGTCTCGGTGATCACGGCGCGGGTGAAAGGGAGCCTGGTCAGGTCTTCGTAGCCGGCGTCGCCAGCGGCCAGGACGAGGTCGACCTCCCGCTGCAGCCGTTCCTGGATCTCCGGGTGCTGAGTCAGCAGGTAGCAGGCCCAGGCGATGGTGTTGCCCGTCGTCTCTGAGCCGGCGATCACCAGCGTCGTCGCTTCGTCGCGCAGCTGCTTGTCGGTCATTCCGGTACCGGTCTCGTCGTCGCGGGCGTGCAGCAGGATCGACATCAGGTCGCCGTGATCCGCGCCCGTCGCCCGGTACCCGTCGATGATCTCCGTCAGCAGGGCGTTCGAGCCGCCGGCTGGCGGCGTCGAACCGCCGGCTGGACCGCGTCGGCAGCCGCGCGAACAGCGGGATGTTCGCGATGATGCCCTTGGGCAGCAACCCGGCGAGCAGCATGCGCAACGACCGTTCGATCTCCCCGATCGCCTCGCCGCCCACGCTGCTGGAAAGCAGCGTGCGGGTCAGCACGGTGAGCGTGATGGACCGCATCTCGCGGTCGAAGGCGAGCGTCCCGCCGTCCGGCCACGCGTCGATCCGGGGCACCGCGACATCCCGCATCGTGCCCATGTACCGGGCGATCTCGGCGCGATGGAACGCCGGCTGCATGAGGCGGCGCTGCCGACGGTGGTATTCGCCGCCCGACAGCACGAGCCCGTTGCCGATCAGCTGCCTGGTCCGGCCGAAATCGATGCCCTTCTCCAGCTTCCTGGCCTGGCTGACCAGCGCTTGCCTGATGACGTCGGGGCTGTTCAGCACGTAAATCGGATAAGGCCCGAAGCGGATGCGGACCACATCCCCGTGCGCACGCGCCCGCTGGAACAGCCGGAGCGGGTCGCGGCGGAACTCCAGCGCGTGCCCGAGCACGCGCCGCTCCCCCGGCACGACGGGAACGTCGTCCGCGATCTCGCGGGTAGCTGTGGCCATTTCCCGCGCCCCTTTCGAAGCCCTGCATCCAGCATGCCAAACGACCCGGTCAGCCTGCGCCCGGCGGCCCCGGGCACGAGCCGTTCCGCAAGCCGCCGGATCCCGGGGCGGCCCGCTGTAGACGCCGGCATACACGCCGGCCACGCGGTCGGGCGCGATCTTGGCGATCTCGGGTGCCGCGTATGCCCCGAGGTGGCCGCCCTGGGTGCCGTACCGGCCGTAGCCGAGGCGGTGCATCAATTCGGCCCACATCCGGGCCGCCCGCGCGGCGGTCCAGCCGGTCTCCCGCGGTGGCGCGGAGAACCCGAACCCCGGAACGGAGGGCACCACGACGTAGAAGGCCTGCGCGGGGTCTGCGCCGTGAGCGCGCGGGCCGGTGAGCGGGCCGATCAACTCGGTGAACTCGACCGCCGAGCTCGGCCAGCCGTGGGTGAGAATCAGTACTCGGCCAGTTCCCGCGGGTAGCACACCGGGACGCCACGGCTCCAGCCCTCGCCGGGCAGCTGAGCGGGCCAGCTGGTGCGGGCCAGGCGGGCGTGCAGGTCATCCAGGTCGGCTTATAACCGTCTGTGACTGTCAATTACCAAGCTAGTGTCATTATTTCGAAAACATTTTCGTAAATAATTCATTCTATACCATTGAAAGCTCTTCGCGATCATGGTCGGCTGCACCGGAAGTCTGCAGCGAGGCGCGCTGAACGGTCACACTCTGTAGCGCACTAGCCCGTTATGTCTCTAATATCCGAATTAGCACAGTACGAGCTTGCCGACAAGGGGAGCCGACGACCGGCCAGGATCAACCCTCCGCGATCAGCCCGCCTGCCATCCGTCTTCGTGCGGCCGTGCCGCGACAGGAGACCCGGGCCCGTAGGGTTCCCGCGTGAAGACGAACGTCCCCAGGTCCAGGTGCTCGGCGACACCGTCGGCGGCGGGGACCAGCCTAAGCGTCTCACCGGTGTAATAGCCGTCCAGCCCAGTCCAGGTTCCGTCGCCCGCAGCACGGAAACGAGACCCGCGGCCAGGCCCGGCGGCCGGTGTCAGCTCCAGCGTCTCAGGGGACAGCACCCGCAGCACCGTCGCACGCGGCCCCCAGTACCACAGGCCGGTGAGCGCGAGGAGTTCCGGGCCGATGTCAGGCCGCGGCTTCCACCGCTCCGGCAAGCGCGGCTCGTTCGACGCGACGATATCGATAAGGTCGGCGGCGATCTCGCCGATCGCCGGTCCCGCCGTGGCGTTGGAGAGGGTGACCGCGCCGAGCCCGTCGTCCGGGGACACCCACAAGGTGGCGAGGAACCCGGGCATCGACCCGCCGTGGCCGAACAGGGTCCGGTTCTCGCGCTCCAGGATCTGAACGCCGAAGCCATATCCGACCGCGCTTCCGGGCGGCGGCGCAGCATGCGCCCGCATCTCCGTCAAAGTCGCCGCGGGCAGCACCCGGTCGTCACCGTCAAGCAGGAACGCGGCGAACCGGCACAGGTCGCCGGCCGTCGACCACAGGTCCCCGGCTGGCGCCATGTGCCCGGTGTGCTCGGCGGGCTCGGGCTGCATCACATCGGCCCACGGGTGCACGGCGAAGCCGCCCGCGTGAGGTGCCTGCGCCCGGAGCGTGGTCCGCGTCATGCCGAGGGGCGAGAGAATCTCGCGGCGCACCGCCTCGTCCCAGCTGTGCCCGCGCAACTGCCCCGCGAGCGCGCCGAGCAGCGCGAACCCAGGGTTGGAGTAGTGGAACTGACGTCCGGCGGGCAGCGGCTGCGCCCGGTCACCGAAGATATCGTCAAGCGAGGGCCGCAGTTCACCCGGCGCAGCAGCGCCCGCCGCATAGCCGGCAACAACTCCTCAGGTTCGCTTAGAGCCACCCGCGAACCCTAACAGCCGCCGCGTTTGCGGCATCGCGTCCTGCCTGGAAGTCACGCTGCGCCGTGTCTGCTCCGGGTGTCCTGGGCCCGGGCGCGGGCCGAGGGGATCGTGACCGTGACGGACAGGCCGCCGTCATCGCGGGGGCGGGCGGTCGCGGTGCCGCCGTGGATCGCGGCGATGGACGCGACGATGGCCAGGCCGAGCCCGAAGCCGTCATGGGACGTGCGGTCGCTGAGCCGCTGGAACGGCTGGAAGATGCGGCGGGCGTCCGCCGGGCTGATGACCGGGCCGGTATTGGCCACGGTCAGCTGGCTGCTGCCCGCCATGGTGCGGGTGCTGATCCAGATGTCGCCGGCGGCGGCGTTGTAGCGGACCGCATTATCGACCAGGTTCGCGATGAGGCGTTCGGCCAGCACCGGATCGCCCGATATGACGGCGGGCTCCAGCGCGGCGTGCACCCGCCGGTCGCCCAGGCCGGCGGTGTCGAGGACGTCTTCGGCGACCGTGGCCAGGTCGACCTCCTCACGGACGGTGAGCCCGTGCTCGTTGCGCGCGAGGATGAGCAGCGCGCCGATGAGGTGCTCGGCGTGATCCACCGCGGCGCGAATGTCCGCCGCCATGCCGCGCAGGTCGCCGGGCGTGCTATCCGGGTTACCCAGCACGACGTCGACCGTCGCGCGCATGATGGCCAGCGGGGTGCGTAGTTCATGCGAGGCGTTGGCGATGAAGCGCTGCTGGCCCTCGAACGCGGCCTGGAGCCGGCCCAGCATCTCATCGAACGTCTCGGCCAGTTCGCGGAGTTCGTCGCGGGGACCTGTCGGCGCTACCCGCGCCGACAGATTGTGTTCCGACGCGGCGCGGGCGGCCGTCGTGATCCGGTGCACCGGGCGCAGTGCCCGCCCGGAGAAGATCCAGCCGAGGATCGCGGCGAGGGCGATGACCACGGCAAGCGTGATCAGCGAGTACTGCAGCAGGTGCGACAGGGTGAGGTCACGCTGGCCCTGCGCGCCCTGCTGTTGGAAGTACGAGGCGCACTTGGCCAGGACGTGCGGGTCGGGATGGGCGCTCTGTTCCTCGGACCGGCACTGCGCCGCGAACCTGGCCAGATCGGCGGCAGAAGGCTGTCGGCCATTCCCCTGCCCCTGCGCCGGCAGCCGCGCCACCTGCGCGTAGCTGACCGCCACGACGGTCGCCCCGCACACGGCGAACAGGCCGGTATACAGCAGGGTCAGCCGTGCCCGGACGGTCGGCCGCGGGCGGCTCACATCCGGTACCCCTTGCCCACCACGGTTTCGATGAGCGGCGGGTCGCCGAGCTTGCGCCGCAGCCGGGTCATCGTCACCGAGACGATGTTGCTGAACGGATCGGCATGGGCGTCCCACACGTGCTCGAGCAGTTCCTCCGCGCTGACAACGGCGCCGTCGGCGGCCAGCAGCATCTCCAGGATCCCGAACTCCTTGCGGGTCAGGGACAGCGGACGGTAGCCGCGGCTGGCGCGGTGCCGGGCGCGATCCACGGTGAGGTCCCCGCGGCGCAAGACCGGCGGCGCCGACGGCGCGCGGCGGGACAGCGCCCGCACCCGGGCGACGAGCTCGGCGAACGCGAACGGCTTGGGCAGGTAGTCATCCGCGCCCAGCTCCAGCCCGTCGACCCGGTCGTCGATGCGTGCGGCGGCGGTGAGCATGAGAATCCGCGGGCCGCAGCCGGCCAGGGTGCGGCACACCCGGTCACCGTGCACGACCGGCAGGTCGCGGTCGAGCACGATCACGTCGTAGGCCGTCTGCGCGGCGGCGTCCAGCGCCGCCGCGCCGTCGTGCACGGCGTCCACGGCCATCCCGGCCTGACGCAGCCCCTCAGCGATCCGGCCGGCCAGCGTCGCATGGTCCTCGACCACCAGCACCCGCACCTCACCATCATGCGTCGGCCGGCATGACAACCGTGCAACATCGCCGGCAGCGCTGCCGTCACCCGCCCAGGCGTAGAACCGCAGGCATGATGAATCACAGCACCCGCGTCATGCGCCGGCCAAGGCGGGCATGGCCGCCGACAGCGCGAACCGCGGCCGCCATCATCGCCACGGCCGCCTTGGTCCTGTTGGCGGCATGCAGCGGCAGCCCGTCATCCACCGATCCCGGCGGCTCATCCACTGCGGGAGGGTCAGCGAACTCCCCGCTGCTCGCCTTTTCCCAGTGCATGCGCTCGCACGGCGTGCCGGACTTCCCCGACCCCCAGCCAGGCGCCGACAACGCAAAGTTCCCTAGCGCGCAACAACTCAAGGTCAGCAGCTCTGTGCTCAGCGCGGCCGAGAACGCCTGCCAGCACTTGCTCCCAGCGGGAGTTGACGACCAGTTTCCACCGGCCGAGGTGCCGCTGCTGCTGAGCGGCATGCGGCAATTCAGCCAGTGCATGCGCTCCCACGGGGTGCCGAACTGGCCCGACCCCAGCACCGATTCCGAGGGGCGCCCTGTTTTCAATCTCAGCGGCCACGGCTTCAGCCGGCAGCAAGCGCATTCACCGCGGCTCGGAGCCAAGGAGGACGAATGCCAGCACCTGCTGCCCACCGCGCTCGGCGGGATTCCGGAGAGCTGATCGCAGGCGGTCTATCTTCCGGCGTCCGAATTAACTACCAGCCGACGGCTACCTGCACGTACTGCGCGTCGGTGCTATTGAAATCGGAGGACTGGCCGTTGTCATCGTCGTAGGCGAAGCCGTATTGCAGGCCGTTCACCGCAACCGAGTGCCAGAACCAGGAGTAGTAGTTGCACGGAGCGTTCTGATAGTAGTCAGACGGCATGTCTTGCACCGTCGTCGAGAACTGCGCCACACAGCGGTTCAGGGCCGCGCACAGGCTCGGGTCACCGCTGAGATCCGGGCTTCCTCCGCCGGAGCACCCGAAGACCTCCTGCGTGGTCTCGGTGGCTCCCACCGACGCCGCGTACGAGGTCATGTAGCTCGCGTCCGCTCCGCCCGGCTGGAAGGCCGCGACATCGCCGGGCGCGGGGATGCTGTAGGGCGCATCCACCGTGGCAAGCTGCTGGAACGGCGCGGGCACCGAGTTCTCGAACTGCCGGAACAGGGCCGACCTACTCTCGGAGAACACCTGGTAGTCCTCTCCCACCACGACGTCGCTGCCGTCGGAGTTATGCATGTGGATCGCCAACGGCAGCCTGAACGCGTCGACACGTGAGGTGTCGGCGTTGATCGCCACGCCGTTAGAGTTCAGCTCGATGAAGTCGTAGTACTGGCTGTTGGGCGATCCGAGATAGAAGTAGATCCGGCAGGAGTTACACGAGGTCACCGTGTAATACGGCGATTGGGCAATCGACTCCTCGACGCCGTTGACATCCCAGTAGACCTCGCTGTCGGGGTACTGGCCATTGGTGGCGTTGAGGAAATCGAACTCGATGGCGCCCGACGCGCTCGGGATACTGCTGGTGTTGCCCCAGAACGATGCCGGGAATCCGCCGTAGCCTCCAGAGCCGCTGGAAGAAGGCTGCACGAGGCTGAATTCCTGGGCGCCGGTGCCGTTGCAGGTGTACTGCTGCAACTGCACCCCGCTGGCGGTAGAGGCCCCGGGGGTGTCGATGCACAGCCCTGAGTTGTCGGCCACGAAGTCGTAGTAGCCATTGGCCTGCTGCTCGGCGGCGAACAGCTCGTTGGTATTGCCGGTACCGCCGTATGCCCAGATCTGCAGCAGGTCCCCGCTGGCGGTGGCCGATACCCCGCCGGTGATATTCCAGCTCTCGCCGGCGGACTCGGCGTTCTCGTTCAGCACCTCGTACTCGCCGCTGGCCACCGGCACGAACTGCCATAGCTGGCTCGTCGCCCCGGTGCAGGCCAGTTGCTCCACGGCGGTGCCGTTGGCGGTGCCCCCGCCGACCGCGCTGGCGCACAGGCCGGAGTTCTCGTTGACCACCTCATACCACGCCGAGGTGTTGATCCCGGCCGCGGCGAACGACATGTAGTGAATGTTCCAGCCGCCATTGTCCTGGTCAACGGTCAGGGTCTGCTGGCCAGCCGACAGCGTCACGGTCGTCGTCACGGTCGTCCAACTCTGCCACCCGCCGGTCGCTGGCGCGCTGATGGGGCCGGAAAGGCTAGTCCCAGCGGAGTTGGCGATATGCAGCGCGTCGGTCACCCCGCTGGGCGAGGCCAGGCGCAGGCTCACGGCATAGGTGCCGGCCGAGGCCACGTCCACCGTGTAGTTGAACCACTGCCCGGATGCCGTCCAGCCCAGGTCGTACCCGCAGCCGGTGTCCGAACACACCTCCAGGTCGACCCCATCGGACCGGTAGCTGTCCGCGGTGCCGTAGACCGCGTTGACGCTATAGGCCACACCCTGCCCGCCGGTGTCGTAGTCCGCCGCCTGCACCGTGCCCGGCACCGTCGCCGGGATCCCGCCATAGGGGCCTTCGGTGGCACCGTAGGCCGCGTAGTGCGTGCCGCCCACCAGCACCAGGGCGGCCATGGCCGCGACCGCAAGGACCACCGGGCCCATGCGGCCCCGGCGTGGCCTGCCATGCCGGGGCCGAGCCAGCCGCGGGACGTGAATTGATCCCATTTCTCTGACTCGGCGGACGGCCCGGCGGAGGCCGCGGCCGATGGGTCGCACGCGCATAGCGGCTCCTAATTCAGAGCTTATATTAAGTCGTGATTTACCAGCGTCCTCGGTGTTCGTCAAGGCCGTAATGCGCCGGTGCCTTCGCGCCCGCTGATCGCCCGGGTTTGACTTCAAGCGCGTGGGCATCGAGGCCGAGATCGCCGCCCAGCGCACCCGGCTGGACTACCTGCGCGAGAAGGCGGCCCTGTGAGACGCCCGCGCGTGCGGCGACGCCGCCGCAGAGGCGTAGCCGACCTGCACATCCGCGCGATGGCCGCGCCCGAGGCCGCGGGCAAGCGCTTCCTGGCCGTCGCGGACGGCCCGACGCTGAGCTACCTCGAGGTAGCCGAGACCTGATGAGCTACGCGCAATACCAGAGTTGGCCGCGTCCAGCGGGATGCGCGAAGGCGAGCTGTACGGCCTCGCGGCCGAGGATTTCGACCTGGACGAGAAGATCGTCCGCGTCCGCCCACAGGTCTGTCTGACTGGGACATCCAGATCATCCGGCGGCACATCGACCGGAAGGTATCCACCAGCTCCGCCACTACTATGCCAGCGTCGTGCTCGCCCGGAGGGGTCGCCCACCTGCTCCGTCCTCCCACGACCGCGCCTGGACCGTCCAGGCTACTTCAGAAGCTGACGGGCCATGACAACACGCTGGATCTGGTTGGTGCCCTCGTAGATCTGGGTGATCTTGGCGTCGCGCATCATGCGCTCGACCGGGTATTCGTTCACGTAGCCGTAGCCGCCGAGCAGCTGGACGGCATCTGTTGTTACCGACATGGCGACGTCGGAGGCCATGCACTTGCACGCCGAGGAGAAGAACGTCAGGTCGTCCACCTGCTCCCCGGCCATCGCGCGCTCCGAGCGGGCCGCCGCCGCGTAGGTCAGCTGGCGGGCGGCCTCGAGCTTCATCGCCATGTCGGCGAGCATGAACTGCAGGCCCTGGAAGTCCGCCAGGGGCCGGCCGAACTGCTTGCGCTCCTTTACGTAGCCCACCGCGTAGTCAAGCGCGCCCTGCGCGATGCCGAGCGCCTGCGCGGCGATCGTGATCCGGGTGTGGTCCAGCGTGCGCAGCGCGATCCTGAAGCCCTCCCCCTCCGCGCCGATCAGCCGGTCGGCGGGGATCTCGCAGTTGTCGAAGTACAGCTCACGCGTGGGCGAGCCCTTGATCCCCAGCTTGTGCTCGGGTGCCCCGAAGGTGAACCCCGGATCGCCGTTTACCAGCACGAACGCGGAGATTCCGCTCGCGCCCGCCGCGGGATCGGTCACCGCCATCACCGTGTAGAACTTCGCCGCCCCGGCGTTGGAGATCCACCGCTTCACGCCGTTGAGCACGTAGCCGTCGCCCGTCCGCACCGCCTTCGTGCGCATCGCGGCCGCGTCCGAGCCTGCTTCCGGCTCGGACAGGGCGTAGGAGAACAACGCCTCGCCGCGCGCCACCGGCGGGAGGAAGCGCTGCTTCACGTCCTCGGACGCGCCAAGCAGCAGCGGCATTGAGCCGAGCTTGTTGACCGCGGGGATCAGCGA
Source organism: uncultured Actinomycetota bacterium (assembly GCA_963771985.1). Classification (GTDB taxonomy): domain Bacteria; phylum Actinomycetota; class Actinomycetes; order Streptosporangiales; family Streptosporangiaceae; genus Trebonia. The sequence goes on from CAVYVO010000004.1 coordinate 790,749, forward strand.
GGAGGCGGCGCAGGCCCGGGCGACCTCCTCGACGACGAGCGCGGTCGCCAGGGCGTCGCCACCGGCGCCGCCGTAGGCTTCGGGGATGTGCGGGGCGTGGAAGTCCGCCTTGACCAGCGCCTCGTGCACGTCCCAGGGGAACTCGGCGGTCCGGTCGATCTCGGCGGCCCGGGGCGCGATCTTGTCGTCCGCAAGCGCGCGGACCGCCTGGCGCAGCGCCTCGTGTTCTTCGGACAGGGCGAAGGTGCTCATTGCCCGATGGTAACCGTTCCTAGTGAGCTAGCAGGAGATGGTCCTGGCTGGCCGGCGGCCCCGCACGGTCTTGGGCTGCCTGGTTGCCTGCCATGATCCGGTGAGGCCTGCCGGTCTTGGCGGGCGCGACGACGGCGACGGCGAGATGCCCGGCGTTGACGTCGACCGCCACCACCGGGTACCGGCGCAGCTCGTCCAGGCACGGGGCGGGTGCCCGGGCCGCCTCCCACTGCGCCCGCCACTACTGTTCGGTCAGGCCCGCGCCCGCAAGGACGCCGCCTATGCCCGCAGGTTCCGCTCCGCGAGCTGCCACTGGTCCTCGGTCGTCCGGGTGACCGCCCCCGCCCACCGCGACGAGGCTGCCGCCGTCAGCGCCCGCTTGCGCGCCGCACGGGACACCGCCCGGCCCTTCGCGTCCAGCCGCCCCTCCCGGACCCGGGCGGCCAGGTCACGGCCGGCCAGCGACCCCAGATGCGACCCGGCCGCGCGCGGCACGCTCTCATCGGCAGGCGAGACACGCAGCCGGGTCCGCACCCTGGCCCCGGCCGGGGCAGCCGCCACGAGCGGGGCGGCGATCTCCCGCAGCCCGCTCACCCGGCACCATCATTCGCGACAACTTGTTCTATAGTTGACACATGGCAAGTCTAGTTTATAGAACGTTATTTTGCCTGCCAGAACACGCTAGCCCAGCCAACTGCTGAACCCCGCGCTCCCGGGCCGCCGCCAGCTCCGCCTACCGCCCGGCCTGCGGTCTCAGGCAGCCTTCTTGTCGTTCTTCTCACTCGCGTGCGGGCCGGTCAGCCGCGGCATCGTCGCGGCGTGCGCTGGCCGGTGCGCCGCACCGGCCGCCGACTGCTTCGGCACCGCCTGCACTGTCCCGCGCGGCGCGGCGTGCTTGCCGGTCCTCCGGAACAGCCCGAGCGAACGCAGCGGGTGGCTCTTGGTGACCGAGAACGACATATCTCCCCCTTGCCCCTCAACGGCGCAGTGTGTCCGATTTCCCCCATCGGTTACTTGTAACCGGTCCCGTTCCGGCTACCCGCGCTAATCACAGAGTGCCCCGAGTGTCACGCGCAAAACACCGTCAAGAGGCGCTGTGTTCAAACCGATATCAACCAGTGTGAGAGGAGAAGCGTTGAGAGACAGGAGGGTACGTTCGGGAAAAAATGGCTAGAGCATGGAGCGCAAAGCCGCGCCCTTCGCACGGGCCTGTTCCGCGAGGCTGGCCTGGAAGTCGACCATACGGGCGCGCAGCGACGTGTCGGTCGCGGCGAGGATGCGCACCGCGAGGAGTCCCGCGTTGCGCGCCCCGCCAACCGCGACCGTGGCCACCGGGATGCCCGCGGGCATCTGCACGATCGACAGGAGCGAGTCCAGGCCGTCCAGGTGCTTCAGCGGCACCGGGACGCCGATCACCGGCAGCGGCGTCACCGACGCCAGCATCCCGGGCAGGTGCGCGGCGCCGCCCGCGCCGGCGATGATGACCCGCAGGCCGCGCCGCTCGGCCTGCTCGCCGTAGGCGATCATCTCCCTGGGCATGCGGTGCGCCGAGACGACATCGGCCTCGAAGGGCACGTCGAACTCGGCCAGGGCGTCGGCCGCGGCCTGCATCACCGGCCAGTCCGAGTCGCTGCCCATGACGACGCCGACGACGGGTATTCGCGTTTGCACGGCCCTAGCGTAACTACGGCTGTCCCTGGACCGTGACCTGGTGCACGAACACCTGGTAGGTGCCCGCGCCGTCTGGCGGCAGGAGCGTGAACCAGATCAGCAGGTACCTGCCGGTTTCCGCGGAGCGGAACCGCAGCCGCAGTGAACCGCCCGCGCCGTCGGCCCGGGCGGCGACCCGCAAGCCGGAGAGCGCGGCTTTGTCGCCGACCCGCAGCTGCAGGTCCGCGCCGGCGTACGGGCCGAGCTCGATGCGCACGCTGGTGACCGTGACCCGGTGGCCCATGTCGAGCAGCAGGCCCGTGCCGCTCTTGAGCATCCCGAAGGCCGGGGTGACGTACCACTGGCTCTGCCAGGGCAGCGGCGAGTCGCGGGTGACCGCGAACATCGCGATCTGCGGGTTGTCGCCGTCGGCCACGCCGTCGGGCCCGAACGCCATGGCGAGCTTGACCGGCAGCGCCCTGACGCGCGCGGGGGCGGCGGCACGCGGCTTGGCCGGAGTCGTGGCATGCTCGGGCTCCGGCTTCGCCGCGCTGGCCTTAGGTGTGGCGCTGACGCTTGCCGCCGGCGACGACGCGGCGGCCTGGGCCGCCGCCTTGCTGCCCGCGCCCTGCTGCGTGCCGGCGCTGTGGCGAGCGCGCTGCAAGGACGCGGCGCTCGCGGCGGCGGCCTTCGTGTGCTGTCCGTGGTTCAGGCCGGAGACGACCAGCCCGGCGGCGGTCCCGGCGACGATCAGGGCGAGGACGACGATGGCCGCCGCGCGGCGCTGCAGGCGGCCGCGGTCGGGGTCCGGGTCGTCTGCGAGGAGTTCGGCCGGAAGCGGGGCTGATGTGGCGTCACGCGTCAGGATCGGCTGCGGTCTCGTGACCGCGGGCACCGCGGGCACGGCGGGCAGGGCATCCGTGGCCGGCGTGCTCTCGGCTTCCGGAGTCTGCGGGGCCTCCGGAACCTGCGGGGTCTGCCGGGTCTGCGGGGGCGCCGCGACGTCCGCCTGGCGGAGGTCGTACTGGCGGATCAGAGGCTGAGCGTCGATGCCGACGGCGCCGGCGATGGCCCGGAGGTAGCCGCGTACATAGAGGTCGCCGCCGCACGCAACGTAGTCATCCTGCTCGATACCGCGGATGACCGCTTCTCTGATCTTGGTCCGCTCGCTGAGCTCGTCAACCGAAAGGCCCGCCCGGTAACGCGCCTGGGCCAACGCTTCGCCGACGGTCACGAAGCCTCCACGAACCACTCCCGAACCAGTAATATCGGGACAGAGTAGTTGCAGATGATCTTCAGCTGGACCTAAACGCGGATATTGCCCGGCCTCCCCCATGTCGGAGTGTGCCGATCGCGCAGTCGACCCACTCTTAGTCGCCGTCTTCGGTGCCCCAGCGGAGGTAGCTCGCCGCCCGCCGTGCCCGGTCTCGCAGGTCCGCTATCGCCGCCGTGTCGTCCCCGGGCTCGCCGACGATCGTGACGTGGCCGATCTTCCGCCCGGGGCGCACGTCCTTGCCGTAGAAGTGAACCTTGACCGCGGGGTCGGCCGCCATCACGTGGATGTACCGGTCGTAGATGTCCGGGTCGGTGCCGCCCAGCAGGTTCGCCATCACCGTGACAGCGCCCGAGGAGGAGCAGGAGCCGAGCGGCAGGTCGAGGACCGCCCGCAGGTGCTGCTCGAACTGCGAGGTCCGCGCGCCCTCGATCGTCCAGTGCCCGCTGTTGTGCGGCCGCATGGCCAGCTCGTTCACCAGCAGTCCGCCCGAGGGCGTCTCGAACAGCTCCACCGCGAGCAGGCCGAGCACGCCGACGTCCGCGGCGATCCGCAGCGCCAGCGCCGACGCGGTCGACGCTACCTCGGGGTCCAGGCCCGGCGCGGGCGCGATCACCTCCCGGCAGATGCCGTCCACCTGGACGGTCTGCACGACCGGGTAGGCCGCCCCCTGGCCGGAGGGCGACCGGGCGACGAGCGCGGCCAGCTCCCGCCGGAACGGCACGAACTCCTCGGCGAGCAGCGCAATACCGTGGCTGAGCACCTCCGCGGCCGAAGCCGGCGAGGCGCACACCCAGACGCCCTTGCCGTCGTACCCGCCGCGCACGGCCTTGAGCACCACGGGCCAGGCCCCGCCGGCGAACGCCTCGACCTCCGCGACCGAAGACACCGGCGCGTACCGCGGGCACGGTGCCCGCAGCGACGTCAGCCGCTCCCGCATCGCCAGCTTGTCCTGGGTGTAGCGCAGCGCGCCGGATCCCGGCCTGACGAGCACGCCGGACGATTCCAGGGCGGTCAGCACGTCGGCGGGCACGTGCTCGTGGTCGAACGTCAGCACATCGCAGTCGGCAGCGAACGCGGAGATGTCCGCCAGGGACAAGTGCGACCCGATCATCACGTCGCGTGTGACCTGCGCCGCGCTCTCCGACGGCGATCCGGCGAGGACGCGGAACCGCGCGCCAAGCCCGATCGCGGCCTGCTCCGTCATCCGCGCCAGCTGCCCGCCGCCGACCATGCCGACGACCGGCATCCCGGTCACCGATTTCCGCGGGATCGGCCCAGCGGGGCCGGCCTGCCGGACAGACTGCGCGCGTTCAGCAGGTGACGAGGCAGAAAGCACGGGCTGTAGCCTACGCGAACCGCCCAATCCCGGGTACAACTGATCTTGAGCGACACGAGAGCGCGACGGAGCGAGCCGGATCGCAGCCATCCAACCAACTACGCTGGTTACGGCCAGGTATGTCTGTTACAGGAGTTCGGATGACGACGGTAAGCGACGTCGACGTTGAAGTAAGAGAAGGAACGTACGGCGACAAGGTCATCGCCGTCGAGCCCGGCGGCGCGGAGTTCATCCCGCTGAACGAGCGGCACGGGCGCCCGCTCCAGCTTTTCTGGACCTGGACATCGCCGAACATGGAGTTCGCCACCATCTTCGTCGGCGTGCTCGCGGTCGCCGCGTTCGGCCTGGGCTTCTGGGCGGCGGTGCTCGCGGTCCTGCTCGGCAGCGGGCTCGGCGGCCTCACCCAGGGACTACTCTCCATGCGCGGACCGCAGTTCGGCGTGCCGCAGATGGTGCTAAGCCGCCTGGGCTTCGGGTACTGGGGGAACATCCTCCCGGCCGGGCTGAACTCGGTCACCGCGGGGATCGGCTGGTTCGCGGTGAACAGCGTCAGCGGCGCCTTCGCGCTGAACACGCTCACCCACCTGCCGCAGGTGCTGTGCCTGCTGATCATCGTGGTCGTGCAGATCGCGGTCGCGTTCCTCGGGCACAACCTCATCCACGTCTTCGAGCGGTACGCCTTCCCGGTGCTGGCCATCATCTTCCTGATCGCCAGCGGCGTGGTCCTGTCGAAGGCACACCCGAGCGCGCCGCACTCGACGATCCCCGGCGCCTTCCTGATCACGCTGGGCGCGACGTTCGGCTACGCGGTGGGGTGGAACCCGTACGCGTCGGACTACACCCGGTACTTCAAGCCGGACACGAGCAAGGTCGCCATCGCGTGGTGGTCCGGGTTCGGCCTGTTCCTGTCCTGCGCCGTGCTCGAGATCGTCGGTGCCGCCGCCGGGACCGCGGTCAAGAACTCCGGCGTCTTCCTCGGCAGCAACCCGACCGGCGCGTTCACCGGCCTGCTGCCGAGCGTGCTCGGCGACTTCACGCTGCTGGCGATCGCGCTCGGCGCCGTCGCCGCCAACGCGCTGAACATCTACTCCGGCGCGATCTCGTTCACCGCCCTCGGCTTCAAGCTGCCGCTGGCGCTGCGCCGGGCGCTGGTGACGCTCGTCTTCGGCACGATCGGCTTCTTCCTCGCCTGGTCCGGGCTGAGCAACGCGGGCACCAAGTACGACAACTTCCTGTTGATCATCGCTTACTGGATCGCGCCGTGGCTGGCCGTCGTGTTCTGTGATGAATATCTCCGGCGCGGCCAATCTCAGGACGAAATCGAGCACCTGCTCTTCGCCAGGAAGTACGCTAACTGGGCGGGTCCGGTGGCGATGGCGGTCGGGGCGGGCATCTCCATCTGGCTCTTCGCGAACCAAACTGAATATGTTGGTATCGTGCCCAAGCACTGGCCGGCCGCTGGCGACCTGACGTTCGAGGTCGGGTTCGTGCTCACCGCCGTGATCTACCTCGTCTGGCGGCTGGTCGCGGACCGCTCGGCCCGCGCGGCGATAAGCGCGGAGTCACGGGCGCATTAGGTATTTACGTAACATTTAGAACGTTCGTAACGCCCCGGCAAAAAGCGTCGACTACCGTAGCTGCGCAGCATGACGAAAGGGGCGCCCTGCGCATGGCCCGAGCTATTGCCGACCTGTACCAACGTGTCCGTCATATGGGGCCGGAACTCGTCAAGTTCGGCGTCGTCGGCGGTATCGGTGCCGTCGTCGACCTGGGCGGCGCGGCCGTGCTGCACAGCTCGTACCACGTGGAACCGCTCGAGGCGAAGGCGATCTCAATCACGGCGGCGACCGTGGTCACGTACGCGGGCAGCCGGTTCTGGACCTTCCGGCACCGGGAGAACCAGGCCATGCACCGCGAGGCCGTGCTCTTCATCGTGCTCAACGTGATCGGCCTGATCATCGCCGAGGCGGTGATCGGGATCACCACGTACGCGCTCGGGCTGAAGAGCCCGCTCGCGTACAACGCCGCGAGCGTCCTCGGCACCGGCCTGGGCACGATCTTCCGGTTCTACGCGTACCGGAAGTGGGTGTTCCTGGCGCCCGCCGAACAGTCGGCACCGACCACGGCGACGGGCGTCCTGCCCGAGAACGGGCTCGACTACGCGCCGTGGGAGCTGGACCCGTCGTTCTTCGACCAGCCCAGCGATTACTCCCGTCAGATGCCGCTTGAAGAACCGCTTATCCAGAACGAACGCATGACGGCTCCCCTTGTCACCGCCGCTGCTCATGCGCGGGAAGCCACCGCGGCGCAGGACGTCTCCGCGGGAGAAACCGCTCCGCGGGAGGGCCCTTCCTGGGAGGAGCCGGTGTGGGACAGCTCCCGGTGGGAGAACTCAACGCCGCAGGAAGCCCGCACGCAGGAAAACGTGTGGGAGCTCCCGCGGCGGGATGACTCGCCGTGGGACGGCCCCCGGTGGGAAGAGCCAGAGCCGTCCTGGGACGCGCCCAGCGCGCTGTCTTCGGACGGTTCGGCGTCCGCCGGCCAGCGCGCCCCCGGCCGTCATCGCAAGCCCCGCTAACTCAGGCGGGGCCGGTGCCGGCCGGCTTGGCCGGGTCGCCGGGCGGGTTGCGCGGCAGGAAGACGGCGAAGACCGGCGGCTTCCGCCGCGCCAGTACGATACGGCCGCCGTCGGCGGCGGCCATCGTGCGCGCGAGGGCGAGGCCGAGGCCGGTGCCTTCGGGGCGTCCGCTGAAGCTGCGCTCGAAGATGCGGGTCACCAGTTCGGCGGGCACGCCGTTGCCCTCGTCTTCGACCTCGATCACCACCGAACGCGGCGACTGCGACCGCCGGATCGTCACCGTTCCCTTGCCGTGCATGAGCGCGTTGTCCAGCAGCGTCGCGATCACCTGAGCCAGCCCGCCGGGGGTGACGTACGCCTGCAGGCGGGACTCGCCGATGAGCACCATCTTCCGCCCCGCCCGGCGGAACGCCGGCTCCCACTCCGTGATCTGCTCCAGCACGATCTTGTCCACGCTGATAAGCGCCGCGGAGCCGACCGCCGCCCGGCGGCCGGGGCTCAGCAGCTGGCTCACGACGTCGGCGAGCCGTTCGGCCTGGTGCAGCGCGGCGGTGCCCTCATCGCGGACGACCTCCGGATCGTCGGCCGAGGCGATCATCTCCTCGAGCCGCATGGACAGCGCGGTCAGCGGCGTGCGCAGCTGGTGCGAGGCGTCGATCGCCAGCTCGCGGTCGGCGGTCAGCAGCTGGGTAACCCGGCGGGCGGCGCTGTCCAGGCCGTCGGCCACCTGGTCGAGCTCGGTCACCCCGTACCGGCGGCCCATCGGCCGCGGGTCGCCGGTGCCGAGCCGCCCGGCCGCCTCGGCCAGATCCTCGACCGGCCTGGCCACCCAGCGGGCCAGCAGCCCGGCCAGGACCACCGCCACGCAGCCGGCCACGGCCAGCAGCGGCACCCCGAGCAGCAGCATGGCGGGATCCCTGTCGGCGGCGACGACGAGCAACGGCACGTCGGCCACTATCGCCGCGACCGCCGCGACCATCGCCGTGGAAAGCCACAGGCGCCGCCGCACTGGCCTCAGTCCTCCTGTTAGTCGCCCTGGTCGCCCTAGTCGTCGCGCTCGAAGCGGAATCCCACGCCGCGCACGGTCGTGATGTACCGCGGGTTGTGGGCGTCATCACCGAGCTTGCGGCGCAGCCACGAGATGTGCATGTCCAGGGTCTTGGTCGACGTCCACCACTTGGCGTCCCAGACCTCGCGCATGATCTGCTCGCGGGTGACCACCTTCCCCGCGTCGCGCAGCAAGATCCACAGCAGGTCGAACTCCTTGGTGGTGAGGTCGAGTTCGACGTCCCCGTGCCAGGCGCGGCGCGCGTCCGCGTCGACACGGACGCCGCGCACCGCCCCCGGGCTTTCCGCGGTGCCCCGGCGCAGCAGCGCGCGGACCCGCGCGAGCAGCTCCGCCAGCCGGAACGGCTTGGTCACGTAGTCGTCGGCGCCCGCGTCGAGACCGACGACCGTGTCCACCTCGTCGGCCCTGGCGGTGAGGATGAGCACCGGCACCGCGTGCCCCTCGGCTCTGACCCGCCGGCATACTTCGAGCCCGTCGAGCTCGGGCAGGCCGATGTCCAGGAGGATGAGGTCGATCCCGTCCGACAGCGCCCGGCCCAGCGTGGTCGGTCCGTCCTCGGTGACCTCCACCTGGTAGCCCTCACGGCGCAGCGCTCGGGACAGCGGCTCAGAAATAGAGGTATCGTCCTCAGCGAGCAGCACACGGGTCATAAATGAATAGTAGTAAAGCTAGGGTAAACCTTGGTGGCGGTAAGCAACCTGCCTCGGTAGTCCAGGGTGAAGTCGCGGAAGGCGGTTACCGGGGCGGGCAGCGGGCGGTCGCTCATCCAGGCCAGGCCGACCGTGCGGGCGGCTCGCGGCGCGGTGATGCGGACGGCCGCGACTTCCGGGTCGGCGGCCGCGCCCGGCGTCGCCGGCAGCAGGGACACGCCGAGACCGGCGCCGACTAGGCCCTGACAGGTCGCCGCCTCCTCGCCCTCGAAGGCGATCCGGGGCTCGAAGCCCGCGGCGCGGCACAGCTCGTCGGTGATCACCCGCAGCCCGTAGCCGGGCTTGAGGCAGATGAAGTCCTCCGCGGCGGCTTCGGCGAGCCGGACGCCGCGGCGGCGCGCGAGCCGGTGCCCGGCCGGGACGATCAGGTCGATGCGCTGGGAGTCGAGCGGCCTGGCGACCATGCCGGGCTCGTCTGGCAGCGGCGCGGTCAGGCAGAGGTCGACCTCGCCGGCCCGCAGCCGCGTGAGCAGCACATCCGCGCTGCCCTGGACCAGCGCGAAGCGGACGCCCGGTTTTTCCGCGCGGAAGTCGCGCAGCAGCCTGGGCACCGCCTCGGTCCCGAGCGTGTGCAGGAAGGCGAGCGCCACGCGGCCGCGCGCGGGATCCGCCTCGTCCGCGAGGAGCTGGAGGTGACCGGTGAGAGTCGCCACCGCCCGTTCGGCACCTTCCAAAAGAAGACGCCCATGGCGAGTCAGCTTCACGGAACGGCCCGGACGAGCGAACAGCGGCACGCCGAGCTCGGCCTCCAGACGGGCGATGGACCTCGACAGCGTGGGCTGCGGGACGCCGAGCAGGTCCGCGGCGCGGGTCAGGTGCTCTTCGTGCGCTACGGCGACGAACTGGCGGAGCCGGGGGGCGAGCGCGTCGAGCCCGGCGGCGGCCTCTGCTTGCCCTAGGGGGGACGACCCCCCTTCAACCCCCCGGCCAGGCTCTGTGTCATGCATATTCGCATGATAAACGCACAGATCATGCATTGGACGTATCAGACCGGGCTGGCTTACCGTGGACGTCGTGCTGGACAACCCGACGCGGCGCCCCGCCGGTCCCGCGGCCCCGCCGGAAGCGGCGCGGAAGCTGCGGCACACCGACCCGGGGATGCGCCGGGTGCGGCTCGGGCTGTTCGCGGCGGCGCTGGCCACGTTCGCGCTGCTGTACGCGCCGCAGCCGCTGCTCCCGCAGATCGCGGGCACGTTCGCCGCCGACCCGGCGACGGCGAGCCTGGCCATGTCCGCGGCCACGTTCGCGCTCGCCATCGCGGTCATCCCGGTCAGCTCGCTGTCGGAGGTGTTCGGGCGGCGGCGGGTGATGACCGTCTCCGCGCTCGCCGCGTCGGTGCTCGGGCTGGCCGCCACCCTGGCGCCGTCGCTGCCGGTGCTCGTGGGGATCCGGGTGCTGCAGGGTTTCGCGCTGGCCGGCGTCCCGGCGGTGGCCATGGCCTACCTGGCCGAAGAGGTCGAGCGCGGGTCGCTCGGCCGGGCGATGGGGCTGTTCATCGCCGGGAACTCGATCGGCGGGCTCACCGGACGGATCGCGGCCGGCGCGCTGGCCGACCACGGCGGCTGGCGGGTCGCGCTGGCCGGGGTCGGCGCGATCTCCGTCACCTGCGCCGTCGTGTTCGCGCTCATCCTGCCGAGGTCTTCTTACTTCCGGCCGGCCCCGTTGCGCGTGCGGGGACTGCTCGGCAGCCTGCGGGCGAACGTGACCGACACCAGGCTGCTGCGGCTGTACCTGATCGCGTTCGCGATGATGGGCGCGTTCGTGACCGTGTACAACTACCTGACGTTCCGGCTGAGCGCGCCGCCGCTGCGGCTGTCCTCGACGGTCATCGGGCTCCTGTTCGTGTCGTACCTCGCCGGGACGTACAGTTCCGCGGCCGCGGGGCGGCTGGCCGACCGGTTCGGGCGGTACCGGGTGCTGCTGTCGGGGGTGCCGGTGACCGCTCTCGGGGTGCTGGTCACCCTGTCTGGTTCACTGGTCCTGATCATCCTCGGGCTGATCGTCATGACGGCAGGGTTCTTCGCCGCGCATTCGGTGGCCAGCGGATGGGTGGGAGCACGGGCGAAGGTCGCGCCTGCGCAGGCGTCCGCGCTGTACATGTGCGCGTTCTACATCGGCAGCAGCGTCGCCGGGTCGGCGGGCGGGGTGTTCTACGGACGCGGCGGGTGGCCCGAGACGGTGGCATTCGTGCTCGCGCTGCTCGGAGTGGCGCTGGCGAGCGCGGCGTCGATCAGGCGCTGAGCTCTACTCGCCCGGCCAGTGCGGGGCGCGCTTTTCGGCGAACGCCGCGATCCCCTCCCGGCGGTCCGCTGACAGCGCCGCGGTCCGCCACGCGGCGTCCTCGATGTCGAGCGCGGACTCGAGCGCGACCCCCCAGCCGTTGCGCAGCGCCCGCTTCGCCGCCTTCGCCGCCACCGGGGAGTTGGCCGCTATCGCGGCCGCCACCTTCCGGGCTTCTGCTTCGGCCTGGCCGGCGGGGACGCGGCGGGAGATAAGGCGGATGCGTTCGGCTTCGTCGACGGGGATGCGGCGGCCGGTGAGGATGATGTCGGCCGCCACGCCGGCGCCGAGCCGGCGCAGCGCGAGCTGGGTTCCGCCGCCACCGGGGACAAGGCCGACGGTCACCTCCGGCAGGCCGAATACCGCCGTCTCGTCGGCCACGATGATGTCGCAGCTCATCGCGAACTCGCAGCCGCCGCCGAGGGCGTACCCGTGCACCGCGGCCACGGTGGGCTGCGGCAGGCCCAGGACACCGCCGAACGCCTTGCGGAAGATCTCCCGCTGGCGCAGGAGCTGGGCGTCCGTCATGTCGTTGCGTTCCTTGAGGTCCGCGCCCGCGCAGAATGCCTTCGTCCCCGCGGCGCTGAGCACGACGGCGCGCACGTCCCTGTCGGTGCCCAGGCCGGCGCAGGCCGCGGCGATCGACTCCGCCATCGCGGTGCTCAGCGCGTTCATCGCCGCGGGGCGGTCGAGCACGATCTCGGCGACGAACCCGTCGTGCCGCCGCACGGTGATCCCGTCGTAGTCCATAGCGCGGAAGGTTAGTCGATCGCCCGCCGCTCCTCCCGGCCGGCTCGCAGCCGCTCGTCCTCGACGAGCTGGAACAGGGTGGCCTGGACGCGTTCCACGTGCGGGATGGCGGTCAGCACGAGCTCGCCGTGCTCGCCGGCCGACTCCACGACCAGCGTGCCGGAGTCGACCAGCCGGTCGAGCGGTCCCTTGCGGAAGGAGACGTCGGTGATCCGCGACAGCGGGATGTCCCGGCCGCGGCGCGCGATGATCCCGTCCCGCAGCCGCATCCGGCGGGTGGTCAGCTCGTAGACCGTGGTGCGCCACCTCAGCAGCGGGTAGATCAGCCACCACATCAGCAGCACGATGGCCACCACGCCCAGCGCGAGGCGCTCTGTCCCCGCGGCCTTGCCCGCCGGGATCATCACTTCGACGACGAGCAGCACCGCCACTACCAGGAAGGCCAGCGCGATCGGCCGGACCAGCGTCTTCCAGTGCGGGTGCAACACCTCAACAGACGCCTCGCCCACGGCGAGCGACCGGTCATAACTCACAAGAACCATGGTAGGCCCTCCCTCCCTACGGATTGGGCCCCTTTGTTCCTGGTTTGCGCTGCTCTGGCGACAGCAAACAGGAACAAATATCAGATCCACCGCCTTAGCACAAGCATGACTTCTTCGACCTGTGGATAACGAAGTAGTTATCCACAGGTCGGCGGTCAGCGATGCGCTGATGCCAGTAATTCGCCGATGGTGTCCTTATGACCGCACTACGTGAATCATTGATACCGCTCGACGAGCTGCTGGCCCGCCAAGATGGAGTCTTGAAAACCAAGACGGCACTGGCATACCTATCTCCAGCCACCCTCCGGTGGCGGTTGGCCTCCGACCGATGGCAGCAACCGTGCCGAGGAGTGGTCGTCGCGCATTCAGGACCGCTTACTCGGACGCAGATCCTATGGATCGCCGCGCTATGGGCGGGTCCGGGCGCGGCTCTCGCCGGGCTCACCGCCGCGCGCCTGGCCGGATTTCGCGGTTTCGACGAAAAGGCCGATCTCATTCACTTGCTGCTACCCGCGTCGCGTACGGCACAAGCGGCTCGTCCGCCGCTGCGACTGGTCGTCCATTACTCGCGGCATCTGACGGAGGCCGATATCCACCCGGCCAGGCGGCCAGCGCAGACACGAATGGCTCGCTCGTTGGTTGACGCCGCCGCGTGGATGAGGACCGACCGGGGCGCCCTAGCCGTGCTGGCCTCGGGAGTGCAGCAACGACTCGTCCGCGTCACAGATCTCACCAGGGAAGTCGACCGCAATCCGCGCCTGCACCGGCGCCGTCTCATCAACGCCGCGCTAGCCGATATAGCGGGCGGCGCTAATGCACTGTCCGAACTTGATTTCACGAGGCTCGTAGTACGCCAGTTCAATCTGCCTGAGCCAGATCGGCAGGTGCCGCGCCGTGATGAGAACGGCCGCCGCAGGTGGCTGGACGCATGCTGGGATCATGCCCGGCTTGTCGTCGAGATCGACGGCGCGGCGCACATCGACGTCTTCACGTACTGGGACGATATGGACCGGAGCAACGACCTCATCCTTGGCCACCACCAGGTTTTGCGATTTCCCGCGTGGATGGTCCGCTACAACCCGGAATACATCGCCACCAAGATCCGCCAGGCGCTCTCCTGCTAGCCGTTTATTTGTCCCTGTTTTCTGTCGCTATGGCAGCGAAAAACAGGGACAAAGAGAAGACGCCCCTTAGCGGAGATGGATGACGTCACCTGCTGAGACTGGCGTGACTGACGTGGCGCCTATCTCGCGGACCAGAAGGCAGCCGTCTACGTCAACGTCTTCCGCGGTGCCCGCCAGGACGCGGCCGCCTGGCAATTCCACCTGGACCGGGCGGCCGAGGGTGACGCACAGGGCGCGGTACTCCGCGAGGAGGCCGGAGGCTGACGGGTCCGGGTTTGACCGGAAGGTCACGTACCAGCGTCCGAGGCGGCGCAGGATCTCGGCGAGCAGCGGCTCACGGGCGACGTCCGCGCCTTCGGCCAGCAGCGACGTGGCGCGCAGGCCGCCGGGCGACACCGGGAGCGCGTCTTCCGGGGTCGCGACGTTGAGGCCGATGCCGACGACTACGGTGTCCGCGGCGGATTGTTCGGCCAGGATGCCGGCGAGCTTCCTGTCGCCGGCGAGGACGTCGTTCGGCCACTTGACAACAGCCGCCACGTCCGCCACCGAACGCACGGCGGTCGCGACCGCGACACCGGTCAGCAGCGGCAGCCATCCGCGCCGGCCGGCCGGGATCGAAACCGGGCGCAGCAGCACCGAGAACGTCAGCGCGGCGCCGGGCTGGCTCACCCAGGACCGGCCCATCCGGCCGCGCCCGGCGGTCTGCTGCTCCGCGACCAGCACCTGTCCCTCGGGACCGCCGCCCGCCAGCAGGTCCGCGTTCGTGGATCCGGTGGTCTCCACCACCGTGACGGAGGTCCAGAGCTCTCCGAGCTCCCCAGGCAAGGCGTCCATCAGCCGGCGATGGCGATGCGGAGGCGGCGGAAACCCCTGCCCTTGTTCTCCACCTTGACCACGGAGATGCGCCCGACCTGCCCGGTGGACGCCACGTGGGTGCCGCCGTCCGCCTGCTGGTCCAGGCCGACGATGTCGACGATCCGCACCTCCTTGACGTCCTCGGGCACCAGGTTGGTCGCCGTCCTGATGATGTCCGGGATCTGGAACGCCTCGTCACGCGCCAGCGAGCGCACCACGATGCGCCGGTCGGCACGCAACTCGGCGTTGCACGCCTCCTCGACGGTCTCCTTGAACCCCGGCGGCACCGCCTCCAGGTTGAAGTCCATCCGCGCCGCGAAGACATCCATGTTCCCGCCGGTGACGAGCGCCCCGAAGTCGCGGAACACCACGCCGCACAGCACGTGCAGCCCGGAGTGCGTCCGCATCAGGGCGGTCCGCCGGGGATCTTCCACCGCGCCGCGCACCGTCGTGCCGGCCGGCGGCAGCGGGTCGCCGTCCAGCGGCAGCAGGTAGAGCTCGTCGCCCTTGCGCGCATCCACGATCCGGGTCTGCACGCCGCCCCACAGCAGCACGCCGTGGTCCGGCGGCTGGCCGCCGCCGCCCGGGTAGAAGGCGGACCGGTCGAGCACGATCCCGTCCGGTCCGCTTTCAAGCACTACCGCGTCCCACTCGCGCAGCGTCTGGTCGTCAAGTTCAAGCCGGTGTGTCCTGCTCATTCCGGCAGCCTACTGCCGGGCGCCGCACCGCGGACAAGCGCCGCACCGCGGACAAGCGCCGCGCCGCGGACGTGCGCGGCGGCCAGCACCGCGCCCAGCAGCGCCAGGCCCGCGAGCGCCGCGGACGTGGCGAGGTAGGCGTGCGCCGAGGACAGCGTGAACGCGCCCGACGCGTGCACCGGCAGGCGCCCGGCCAGGTTCAGGTACAGCGTGCCGAACGTCGCGACCCCGACGACGATCCCGAGCTGGTTCACCGTCACGATGAGCCCGCTGGCGTCCGCCGCGATCGCCACCGGCACCCGGGAAAGCACGCGCGTCATCAGCGGCCCGAACGCCGCCGCCATGCCCGCGCCCGCCACCACCGCGGCGGCATAGACCAGCCAGCCGCCGGTTCCGCCCGACCGCATCAGCACGCCCAGCGCGACCAGGCCAGCCGCGTAAGCCACGAACCCCGTCATGATGAGCCCGGCGTGGAACCGGGCGGGCAGCCGCTGCCAGTTGAGGCTCACCAGCGCGAACGCCACCGCGGACGGCGCGAACGTCAGCCCGGCCCGCAGCGCCGAATCGCCGAGCCCGTCCTGCAGCTGCAGCGCGAACCCGAACAGCCACCCGCCGAACACCACCATCGCCGCGAACAGCCCGATGATCCCGGCGCCAACGCCGGGCAGGCCCAGCAGGGCGCGCGGCAGGATCGGCTGCCCGCCGCGGGCGCCCACCCGGTTCTCGACGGAGAAGAGCAGCGCGAAGCCGGCGACGGAGGCGGCCAGCAGCGCCCAGCCCCAGGCCGGCCAGCCGAGCGGCTGGCCGAGCACCAGCGGCAGCACGAAGGCGAGCACCGCGGGCGTGAGAGCCAGCAGGCCCGGCACGTCAAGGACACGGCCGGACAGGTCGCGCCCGTCGGGCAGCCGCTTGCTGAACACCAGCACGGCCAGCCCGACCGGCACGTTGACCAGGAAGATCGGCCGCCACGTGCTACCGAACAGGTCGGCGCTGATCAGCAGCCCGCCGAGCACCTGGCCGAGCACCGCGCCCCCGGAGATCACCGTCGCGTACAGGCTCATCGCGCGGGCCCGCGGGCCGGGCGACGTGTAGGTCCGCTGCAGCAGGCTCAGCACCTGCGGGATCATCGCGGCGGCGCCCACCCCCTGCGCGAAGCGCAGCCCGATCAGCGCGCCCGACGACGGGGCGAGCCCGCACCCCAGGGACGCCAGCGTGAACAGCGTCACCCCCGCGCGGAACATCCGCCGGTGACCGAGGATGTCGCCAAGCCGCGCCCCGGTGACCAGGAGCACGGCGTAGGCGATCGTGTAGCCGGCCACGATGAGCTGCAGCCCGGCGCCGGACGCGTGCAGGTCGGCGTGCATCGACGGCACCGCGACGTTCACAATCGTCGCGTCAAGCACGGCCATGAGCTGCCCGGTCAAGACGATCGCCAGCACGGTCCCCGGGCGCGCGGCCCGCGCCGCGAGCCGGCGGGACGAGCGCGACGAGCGGGACGAGCGCGTGGGAACAAACGGAAGACGTTCGGTGATATCGGTCATGACATCGAGTCTGCCGAGGTTCTGATGCTGGTACCAAGAGCCTGGTTATCCTGGTACTGCTGCCACCTGGCACGGCGCGCGTCCCTACGGGAGGATGGATTACGTGACCACAGCCACCGCGAACGCAGCCAGCGCCCGCCGGACCGAGCTCGCGGCTTTCCTGCGCACCCGGCGCGAGCGGATCAGCCCGGAGGACGTCGGCCTGCCCGGCGGCACCCGGCGCCGCACCAGCGGCCTGCGCCGCGAGGAACTCGCCCAGCTGGCCGGGGTCGGCGTCACGTGGTACACGTGGCTGGAGCAGGGCCGCCCGATCAACGCCAGCGTCCAGGTCCTCAACGCGGTCGCGAGGACGCTGCGGCTCGACGCCACGGAGCGGGCTCACCTGTTCCAGCTGGCCGAGGTCCCCGGCGCCGGGGCGGGGCTCGCCAGCTGCGACGACTGCCCGCTGCCCGCCGAAGTCCAGCAAGTTCTCGACGCGCTTCCGCTGCCCGCCAGCGTGGTCACCGAGCGGTTCGACCTGCTCGCCTGGAACCAGGTGTACGCCAGGCTCTTCCCGCGCATCACCTCCGCCCCGCCCGCCGCGCGGAACACGCTGCTTTCCATCCTCACCGGTCCGCCCTGCTGCAGCCCCCTGGAGAACCGGGAGGCGCAGTGCGCCGCGATGGTCGCGCAGCTGCGCGCCGCTTACGGCAAGCACGTGGGCGATCCCGCCTGGACGCACTTCATCCGCGGCCTCGAGGCGGCGAGCCCGGCGTTCGCCAAGGCGTGGGCAGCGCACGACGTGGCGCAGCCGGCCAGCTACGTGAAAGTCTTCCGCCATCCCGGCGTTGGCCTGATGACCACCACGTCCACCAGCTTCGGCGTGCAGGCCATGCCCGGCGCCCGGATGGTCGTCTACACCCCCGCCGATGAGCCGAGCGAAAAGGCCCTCGCCAGGCTGGCCGCCGGTGCGGAAGCTGACGCTCGCTTCCCCTGCTGGCCCCTTCATGATTCCGAACGGTCGGTGGCGGCTGCCCTCGCCCGATAGACCGCTCGCCATGCCCGCTGGCCGGGCGGCGGTCAGCCGGTGTTCTGCAGGCCGGCGGCTATGCCGCTGACCGTGAGCAGGAGCAGCCGCTCCTGCGCCTCGCTGTCTTCACGGGCGGCGCCGGCGCGGAGCGCGGTCAGGGCACGGAGCTGCAGGTACGACAGGGCGTCCACGTACGGGTCGCGGAGCACGATGGCGCGGGACAGGACGTTCCTGTCGGCAAGCAGCCGGTCGTGCTCGGTGACGGCCAGCACGAGCCGCCTGGTGCGGTCGTACTCGTCGAGCACCTGTGCGGTCAGGTCGCCGCGGCCGCCGAGCGCGAGATACCGGGCGGCGATCGCCCGGTCCGTCTTGGCCAGGCTCATCTCGGCGTTGTCGAGCAGCGTGGCGAGCAGCGGCCACTCGCGGTAGGCGCGGCGGAGTTCGGCGATGCCGGACCCGGCCGCCGCGGCCGCCAGGCCGCTGCCCAGGCCGTACCAGCCGGGCAGGTTCAGGCGGGTCTGTGCCCAGGCGAACACCCACGGGATCGCCCGCAGGTCCTCGAGTCCCACCGGGCCGGAGCCGAGCCCGCGGCGGGCGGGCCGTGAGCCGATCCGCAGCCCGGAGATCTCCTCGAGCGGGCTGACCCGGGCGAACCACTCGGCGAAGCCGCCGGTCTCCACCAGCGAGCGGAACGCGGCGCGCGCGGCGTCGTCGATCTCGGTGGCCAGTCCACGGAACGCCGCCGCCGCGGCGCCGTTCCGCGCGCCCACCGACGGCGACGACGCGAGCAGGACCGCCGAAGTGACCTGTTCCAGGTGGCGCAGCCCGATCGCGGACCTGCCGTACCGCGCGAAGATCACCTCGCCCTGCTCGGTGACCTTGAACCGGCCGTCCACCGACCCGGGCGCCTGCGCGAGCACCGCCCGCCCGGCCGGGCCGCCGCCCCGGCCGAGCGCGCCGCCGCGGCCGTGGAACAGCGTCAGCCGCACGTCGTGCTCGGCCGCCCACGCCGCCATCTCCGCCTGCGCGTCGAACAGCCGCAGGGTCGCCGAGGCCGGCCCGAGCTCCTTGGCCGAGTCCGAGTAGCCGAGCATCACTTCCATGTGCCGCCCGCTGTCCGCCAGGCGGGCGGCGACCGCCGGGATGGCGAGCATCGACGACAGCACGGACGGCGCCCGCGCCAGGTCGTCGCCGCTCTCGAACAGCGGCACCACGTCGAGCACCGGGCCGTCGCCGTCCGGGAACGCGCAGCACGCCAGCTCGTAGACCGCCGCGATGTCGTCGGCGGAGGTGGTGAACGAGACGACGTAGCGGCGGCAGGCGTCGGTCCCGTACCGGCGCTGGATCCACGCGATCACCCGGATCGTGTCCAGGACCTCGAGGGTCATCTCCGACGGGAGGACCGGCGGCTGGTCAGGCGATGCCCTGTTCGCGGCCCTCAGTTCCGCCAGGGCGCGCGCGTGCACCTTGGAGTGCTGCCTGACCTCCAGGCCGGCCAGGTGGAACCCGAACGTCTCGGCCTGCCAGATAAGGTGCTGCAGCTCCCCGTACGCCTGCCGGGTCGCCCCGGCCGCCGCCAGCGACGACTGGACCAGGCGCAGGTCGGCGAGGAACTCAGCCGGCCCCGCGTACGCGAGGTCGGCGTCGCGGGTGCGGGTCGCGGCGATCCGGTCGGCCGCGTACAGCAGGTAGGTGCGGTAGGGCTCGCGCGGCGAGCGGGCGGAGATCTCGCCAAGCAGCTGCGGATGCGCGGCGGACGCCGCCGCGAGCGCGCGGCGCAGGTCCGCCGACGGCGGCGCGGCGCCCTCGTTGACGGTGAGCGCCCGGCCGATCCGGCTGCAGGCCGCCTCGAACGCGCGCAGCGCGTGGTCGGCCTGGATCACCGCCGCCTCGCGGGTCACCGCGGCGGTCACGTTGGGGTTGCCGTCCCGGTCGGCGCCGACCCAGCTGCCGAACCGCAGGTAGGCGGGCGCCGGCGACGGCACCCGGCCGCTGTCCTCGCCGAGGAGCACGTGGTCCATCGCCCGGTACAGCGCGGGCACCAGCCGGAACAGCGTCTCGTCGAACGCCGCCATCACCGTCCGGACCTCGTCCGCCGGGGTCATCCCCGCCACGCGCAGCTGCGCGGTCCGCCACAGCAGGTCGACCTCCTCGCGCAGCCGCCGCCGCACCTCAGCCAGCTGTGCCGCCCCCGCCCGGCTGTCGTCGATCGCGGCGAGCAGCCCGCTGACCCGGCGCAGCGACTCGACGACCGCGCGGCGGCGCGCCTCGGTCGGGTGCGCGGTGAACACCGGGTGCACCCGCAGCCCGGCCAGCAGCTCGTCCACGTGCGCCCGGCCCTGCTCGGCGCTGATCCGGGCGACCGCGTCGGCGAGCGACTCCCGCGGCGGCTTGTCGCCGGAGTCGCGGTCGCGGAGGGTGCGGACGCGCTGCTGTTCTTCGGCCAGGTTGGCCAGGTGGAAGTAGACGGTGAACGCGCGCGCCACCTGCTCGGCACGCTCCCCGGACCAGGACGCCACCAGCGCGGCGATCTCGTCGCCGGCCGCGGCCGCGGCCGGCGACGAGCGGTCGGGCACCCGCCGGGCCCCGATCACCGCCCGGCGCAGCCGCTCCACGTCCGCGAGCAGGTCCGGCCCGTCGGATTCGCTGATGATCTCGCCGAGGACGTCGCCGAGCAGCCGGACGTCCCGGCGCATCAGGTCGGGCAGCTCGGCCGAATCGCGCTCTCTGTCTACGCTGGCGGTGCTCACACACCGACTTTAACGGCACCAGCGGACCGTTCCCGGGCACGGGGACGTCCAGTCCCCCCGTGCCCGGGCCGGGGAGGTATGGGCCAGGGGGGTATGGGGGGACGGGCAGTCCCCCCATTGGGGGGTCACCGGGGGGTCATCCCCCCGGGGGCAATAGAGCTAACCTTTCCCACATGACCGCAGCCGAAAGCATTCCGGACGAACTGCCGGACCCGCACACCACCGCCGGGAAGATCGCCGGCCTGGAGCGCCGCCGGTACGAGGCGGTGCACGCCGGCTCCGCGCAAGCCGTCGAGAAGCAGCATGCCCGCGGCAAGCTGACCGCCCGCGAGCGGATCGACCTGCTCCTCGACGAGGGCTCGTTCACCGAGTTCGACGAGCTGGCCAAGCACCGCGCGCACGACTTCGGCATCGAGGCGAACCGCCCCTACGGCGACGGCGTGGTCACCGGGTACGGCACGGTGGACGGCCGGCCCGTCGCCGTGTTCAGCCAGGACTTCACCGTCTTCGGCGGGTCGCTCGGCGAGGTCTACGGCGAGAAGATCGTCAAGGTCATGGATCACGCGATGAAGACCGGCTGCCCGATCATCGGCATCAACGACGGCGGCGGCGCCCGGATCCAGGAGGGCGTGGTCGCCCTCGGCCTGTTCGCGGAGATCTTCTTCCGCAACGTCCGCGCCTCCGGCGTGATCCCGCAGATATCGCTGATCATGGGGCCGTGCGCCGGCGGCGCCGTCTACTCGCCGGCGATCACCGACTTCACGCTCATGGTCGAGGGCACCAGCCACATGTTCATCACGGGCCCTGACGTCATCAAGACCGTGACCGGCGAAGACGTCACGTTCGAGGAACTCGGCGGCGCGCACGCGCACGCCGCCAAGTCCGGCGTCGCCCACTACCAGGCGGAAAGCGAGCAGGACTGCATCGACTTCGCCCGGCAGCTGCTGTCCTACCTGCCGTCCAACAACCTCGACGAGGCGCCGGTCACAACCGTCGACCCGGACCTGTCCGTCACCGAGGACGACGAGGCGCTCGACACCCTCATCCCCGACTCGCCGAACCAGCCCTACGACATGCACACGGTCATCGAGACCGTGCTCGACGACGGCGAGTTCTGCGAGATCCACGCGGCCTTCGCGCCGAACATCGTCGTCGGCTTCGGCCGCGTCGCCGGCGCTCCGGTCGGCGTGGTGGCCAACCAGCCGATGCACTTCGCCGGCACGCTGGACATCGACGCCTCGGAGAAGGCCGCCCGCTTCGTCCGCACCTGCGACGCCTTTTCCATCCCGATCCTCACGCTGGTCGACGTGCCCGGCTTCCTCCCCGGCGTCACCCAGGAATGGCGCGGGATCATCCGCCGCGGCGCCAAGCTGATCTACGCCTACGCCGAGGCCACCGTCCCGAAGATCACCGTGATCACCAGGAAGGCCTACGGCGGCGCCTACGACGTCATGGGCTCCAAGCACCTCGGCGGCGACATCAACCTGGCCTGGCCGACCGCGCAGATCGCGGTGATGGGCGCGCAGGGCGCGGTCAACATCCTGTACCGGCGCGAGTTCGCCGCCGCCGACGACCCCGAGCAGCTGCGCGCGCGGAAGACCACGGAGTACGAGGACACCCTCGCCAACCCGTACATCGCCGCCGAGCGCGGCTACCTGGACGCGGTCATCCGCCCGGCGGAGACGCGGGTGGCGGTCACCCGCGCGCTGCGCAGCCTGCGCACCAAGCGGGAGACGCTGCCGGCGAAGAAGCACGGCAACATCCCGCTGTGAACATACGGTGAAGGTTATGGCCCGCGCATGGCCAGAGCTGCCCTAGAGTCAGAAGACGATGAGCGAATTCGCCGCCCCGATGCCCGTCCTCGCCAGATACGCGGTCATGGTCGATGTCGGGTATATCTACGCGGCCGCTGGCGAACTGCTATTCGGTACCAGCTCGCGGCGGGAATTCCGGGTGGACGCGGTCGGCCTCATCCAGTCCGTCACCAAGCACGCCGACGAGCTGTTCCGCGGCGAGCTCCTGCGCGTTTACTGGTATGACGCCGCCAGGGACCGGGTGCCCACCATCGACCAGCGCGTCGTCGCCCAGATGGCCTGGGTCAAGCTGCGCCTCGGCAACCTGAACGCGCGCGGCCAGCAGAAGGGCGTGGACGCCAACATCCGCGCCGACATGGAGGCCCTCGCGCGGCACCGGGCGATCACCGACGCGGTGCTGATCGCCGGCGACGAGGACATGGTGCCGGCCGTCGAGGCCGCCCAGGCCTACGGCGTCCGGGTCCACCTGTGGGGCATCGAACCACCGTACGGCACCAACCAGGCCGAGCGGCTGGTCTGGGAGTCCGACACGGTCGACGTGCTCGACGCCGCGTACCTGCGCCCGTACTTCACCAAGAATCCCGTCGTCGAGCAGCCCCGGGCCGACATCCAGGCGACCGTGCCGTCGCCGGCCCAGCTCTTCGGCGAACGGCACCTGCGCCCGCCCGTGCCGCTCGGCCGCAACACGCACCTCTCCTCAACCGGCCCCATGCCGCGGCTCGGCCCGGACCGGCGCCACGTCGAGGAGGCCGGCGAGCACGTCGCGCACAAGTGGATCCTCACCCGCGGCGCGGACAACATCCGCGACCTGCTGCCCGGCCCGATCCTGCCGCCGGTCATCGACAAGGAACTGCTCGTCGAGGCGGAGAAGGAACTCGGCCAGTCGCTGCGCCCCTACCAGGAAGCCCGCGAATGGCTGCGGGACGCGTTCTGGGCGCGGGTGCACCGCGAGTTCGGCATCGGGGTAGGCAAGTCCCGTGGGTGAGACACCGTTCCTGCGCGTCGTCCGGGGTGATGCGAGCCCGGAGGAGATCGCGGCGCTTGTCGCCGCCGTGGTGGCCGTCACCGCGGCGCGGAGCGGGGTGCACGGCGGGGAGGCGCCGACTTCCGTTCGGAATAACTGGAATGAAAAATCCCGGCTGATGCGGACAGCCGCGCACCCGTCGGCGGAGGGCTGGCGGCGCTCCGCTCTTCCGTGATCTCCTATTTCCGGGAGGTCCGATGAAGAAGACGAACATCGACGAGCTCAAGGTAAGCGACGTGCGGCACGGGGTGACCCGGCGGTCGTTCTCCGGGGCGGGCGCGACGCTGGCGTGGGGCACGCTCAGCCCCGGACACGAGCCGCGGCCGCACACCCATCCGCACGAGCAGATCGTCTACATCGTCTCCGGGCACGGGACCTTCACCGTCGGCGACGAGACCGTCGACGTGGCGCAGGGCGACATGCTCGTCGTGCCGTCCGGGGTGCTGCACTACGCGGTCGCGGCCGGCGACGAGCCGATGGTCGACCTGAGCGTGTTCAACCCGCGGCGCGACGACTACTTCGCGATCGACGAAGGTGACGCCTGAGCGCCGCGCCGGGTTCCGCGTCCGGCTGGCCGCCGGCGAGCGGCTGATCGGGACATTCGTCAAGTCACGCGACCCGTCCGCAGCGGAAGCCCTGGCCGCCGCCGGGTACGACTTCGTGCTCGCGGACCTGGAGCACGCGCCGCTTTCGGCCGCCGACGTCGAGGGCATCGTCCGGGCATGCGCGGCCTGGGATGCCGCCGTGCTGGCGCGGGTGCCGCCGTCCGGGCTCGGTGTGTGCGGCGCGCTGCTCGACGCCGGCGTCACCGGCATCCAGGTCAGCGACGTCACCGGGGCGGCCGCGGCCACGGCGGCGCAAGCGGCGGCGCGGTACCCGCCGCGGGGCTCGCGAGGCCTCTCGCTGGCGACGCGCGCGGGGCGGTTCGGCCTGGCGGCCGCCGCCGAGCACATCGCGGCGAGCGCGGAAGGCACGGTGCTCATCGGACAGATCGAGTCGGCCGCCGGGCTCGCCGCCCTGCGCCCGGTGATCGAGACCGGCGTCTTCGACGCGCTGTTTCTCGGCGCCCTGGACCTGTCCGTGTCGCTGGGACATCCGGGTGCGGCCGGGCATCCGGAGGTCGCGGCGGCGCTCACCGGCGCCGCGGGGGTCATCACGGGCAGCGGCATGCCGCTGGGGGTGCCCTGCGCGACGACGGCCGAGGCCGCCGCCTGGGCAGCGCGCGGGGCCACGCTGCTCGCGGTGTCCAGCGACCTGGCGATGCTGGCCGCGGCCGGGCTAGCCACGGTGCGAGCACTCCGGGAGGAGAAATGACGGAGCATCCGCGCGGTGAGGTGGCGCACCTCGGCCACGCAGAGCTGCTGACCCCGGTGCCGGACCTGAGCCTCGCCTACTTCACCGAACTGCTCGGCATGACCGTGGTGGACGAGGCGCCGGGAGCGTGGTTCCTGCGCGGGCACGGCGACTACGAACGGTACAGCCTCAAGCTGACCGCCGCCGCGGCGGCGGGACTGGGGCACATGGCGCTGCGCGCTCGCAGCGCCGCCGCTTTGCAGCGCCGGGTGTCGTGGCTGAAGTCGGCCGGGGTCGACGGGGTTCTGGGTATCACCGGAGGCGGGCAAGGGGCCCGCGTTCGAGTTCCGCGATCCCGACGGGCATTCGTGCCGTCTCTACTACGAGACCGAGAAGTACGCGGCGCCTGCTGACTCGCGGCCCGCGATGAAGTCGAACCATCAGCGGTACGCGGGGCGGGGCGCGAACGTGCGGCGGCTGGAGCACGTGAACCTGATGGCGGCGGACGTGCGGGCCTGCCGGGAGTTCTGGGAAACCGGGTTCGGGCTGCGGACGTACGAGATCATCCGGCGCGGCGATGACTCGGAAGACGGGGCGTGGCTGAGCAGCACGATCCAGGGCCACGAGGTCATCTACGTGCGGGATTACCGTGCGGGGCGGGGACGGCTGCACCACCTGGCGTTCTGGGTGGACTCGCGGGAGGAGGTGCTGCGCACGGCCGACATCATGTCCGACGCGTTCGTGCCGATCGAGGCCGGGCCGTCCCGGCACATCCCCGTCCAGGGTTTCTACCTGTACACCCGCGAGCCGGGCGGGAACAGGATCGAGGTGTGCAGCGGCGGGTACCTGTGGTTCGACCCAGATGACAACCCCGTGATCTGGACGGCCGAGGAGTACGCGGCCAAGCCCGGCTGGGGCGCCCGCCTCCCGGACACCTTCCGCACCTACGGCACCCCGCCCCTCGCAAACCCCTCTGAGCCGGAATCCAGGCGTGCCGGAAGCCCCTGACGGAAGGTGGTTGGACGAGTGAGGATCACGGTCGCCGGGGCAGGGGCGATGGGGTGCCGGTTCGGCGGGGCGCTGTTTGAGGCGGGGCACGAGGTGCTGCTGCTCGACGGGTGGCGGGATCACGTGTCCGCGATCAACGAATCCGGGCTGCGGATCACCGACGAGACCGGCTCGCGGCTCGTAGCGGTTCCGGCGACGCTCTTCCCGGCCACGCCGGAACCCGCTGACCTCGTGATCGTGTTCGCCAAGGCCACGCAGACGGCCGCGGTCGCGGCCGCGACCGCGGCCGCGATCGGCCCGGACACGCTGGTCCTCACGCTGCAGAACGGCCTGGGCAACATCGAGGCGCTCCGGGCATACGCGCCCGAGGCCCGGCTGCTCGCCGGGACCACCACGCTGGGCACGGAGCTCCTAGGTCCAGGGCACATCCGCGCGCTGGGGTCCGGCGAGACAGTGCTCGGCGCGCTCGGGCCGGGGTCTTCCGATTATGCGGAACGGACGGTTCTTACTCTCTCAGCCGCCGGTCTCCAGGCCCGCGTGGCGGCCGACGCGCTCGCGGTGATCTGGGCCAAGGTCGCGTTCAACTGCGTGATGAACAGCCTGTGCGCGATCGCCTCGATACCGGTGTCCGCGCTCGGCTTGTACGAGGAATTCGACGCGGTCGCTTCGGGCATCCTGCGAGAGGTCGCCGCGGTCGCGGCGGCGGAGGGCGTGGCGGTGGACACGGCGGTGGCGCTGCGGCTGATGAAGGCCCAATTCGACCCGGCGGCCTCCGGCTCGCACCTGGCATCCACGCTGCAGGACCTGATGAACGGCCGCCCCACCGAGATCGCCCACCTCAACGGCGCGATCGCGTCCCGTGCTTCGGCCCACGGCATCGAGGCGCCGCTGAACACCCTCATCACCCAGCTGGTCCAGCTCCTAGAAGCCACCTGGCCCCGCCGCGTCAACAGCCTCTACCCCGACACACAATAGGTTGCACAACTAGGATTTCGGACACTGTTCGGAGTGGCTGGGAGATAATCGGAAGCGTGGACACCATGCCGCTAGGGCTCCCGGCACCGCCAGCCGAGATACTGCGCGCTCGGTACCAGGGCAGACTGCCGCCGACGCTCGACGCCCTCAGCGGGCCGTCGCACGGGACCGTACAACTGCCCCCACATGTCGCGTGGTCCGGCCAGACGGCGTTCGACCTCGACCGGCCCAAGCCCTGCATACACTGAATGACGCACTTGAGATTGGCAACTCCTTTCCACTGGTCATCACCGGTGGATACGCGGTTCAGGCACACCGTCTAGTCGACCGCTTCAGCCGCGACATTGATGTCGCGACCGACACCGACGTTCCGATGGACGCCATCGTCGCCGCCATGACGGAGGGGCTGACTAGGCGCGGTTGGGATGTGCAAATCTTCGGCATAGACCCGCTCTCCGCACGCATGATGGCCTCTGACCCAAGTACCGGCGAGTGGTGCGAGCTAGGTCCGGGCCCTAGCCGACAGAGGCCTCCCACGCGACCTGATTGACATTCACGCGGCGTCAGGCCAGCGCTCGAACACCGAACTGGAATCTCTCGGCCGACGACACGCCCGTGAGGGCAACTTCAGCCTCGAAGACCTCAAGGCACGCCTTGAGGGCGCGGAATGGTACGACAACCAGGCATTCGCTGACTATGGCCTGTCCGAGGAGGATATTGCTCACCTTCGCGCGTGGGCGCAAGCGTGGTCGGATGACATCAACAGGCGCCTCTACCAGGCAGTCATCGACGAGGACGACCCGGCCTGAGTTGTAGCCTGCCTTCGTGACCGTGCAGCCCGCACTGTTTGGGCCGCAAATCCCGACGGCGGACGCCGGACTGCGGGCCGTGGCCGAAGAACTCGTCGAACGCGACCCGTCCGGCGCCAGGGTCGCTAGGGTGCTGCGGCGGACGTACGACATGCTGCTCGACGGGCAGCACACCGGGCGGTACCGGTGGGATCAGCTCTTCAAGACGGAGAAGACGCACTTCGGGACGCTGGTCGAGATCAACATGCAGCGGGCGTTCGGGTTCGCCGACGGGCAGGCCATGGACTTCGCGATCCGAGGCGTCGACGTGGACTGCAAGTTCTCGCAGACCCCGGCGGACTGGATGATCCCGCCGGAGGCGCTGGGACAGCTCGTGCTCGGCCTGTGGGCCAGCGACGACCAGGGCCTGTGGTCACTGGGCCTGATCCGGGCGGCCGACGCGGTCTTGACCAGCGCGACCGGGAACCGGGACCGCAAACGGTGGCTCTCCCCGGCGGGGAAGGCGTCGGTGACGTGGCTTTTCAGGAACAGGCCCCTGCCGGAGAACGCCCTGCTGCGCATCCCGCCGCGAGACGTGGACCGGGTCTTCACCTGCTCCGCGCACGGCGCCCAGCGCGTGGACATGCTGTTCCGGCTGGCGCAGCGCCGGATCATCAGCCGCACGGTGGTCGCCACGGTCGCGCAGCAGGAGGACTACATGAAACGCGTCCGCGGCAACGGCGGATCGCGCAGCAGGCTGCGCCCCGAGGGCATCGTGATCTTCGGCCACTACGACAGTCACCGCGGCGTGGCGGAGCAACTGCGGCTGCCGGTACCCGCACCGGGGTCAGGTGAGTCGGTCAGCGTCCGGCTGGCCCGGCGGCGGGCGCACCACGAAGGGCTGCCGTTCATCACTCTGAGCGGTGAGCGCTGGGTGGCGGCGCTGCCGGGCGACCCGGTGGAACCAGCGCCGCTACTCCCCGGCACGAAAGCGTGACCCGCACGGCCCGGGAGCGGGGACACGGGATCAAAAGTGCCTTCGATCCGCCGCGGCGGGCCGGTGATGCGCCAAGATGTTAGGCATGCCGGGCAGGGGAGGTGAGGTGTCGAGGTACCGGTTCGTGGAGATCTGCGCGGGAGCGGGCGGGCAGTCGCTCGGCCTGGAGCTCGCGGGGTTCGAGCACGAGCTCTCCGTCGAGCTTGACCAGGACGCGTGCGCCACGCTGCGCTATAACAGGCCGCACTGGAAGGTCGCCGTCGGTGACGTCGCCAGCCCCGGCGTGTGGAACCCCGCCGAGTACGCGGGGGCCGACCTGCTGGCCGGCGGTGTCCCTTGCCCGCCGTTCACTGTGGCGGGCAAGCAGCTCGGCGCCACCGACGAGCGCGACCTGTTCGCCTGGGCGGTCGAGCTGTGCGCGGTCGTCAGGCCCCGCGCGCTCCTGCTGGAGAACGTCCGGGGGCTGAGCCTGCCGCGTTTCGCCGCCTACCGGCAGCGCGTCCTCGACCGTCTCGCCGAGCTCGGCTACGTCGCCGACTGGCGGCTGCTGCACGCCGCGGACTTCGGCGTCCCGCAGCTGCGGCCCCGGTTCGTCCTCGTCGCGATGCCCCCCGCGGACTTCGCGTACTTCACCTGGCCGGAGCCGCAGGCCCAGCCCGCTACGGTAGGCGAGACGCTGCGCGACCTGATGGCGGCGAACGGCTGGCGCGGCGCCGCCGCCTGGGCGAAGAAGGCGAACGACATCGCGCCCACGATCGTCGGCGGTTCCAAGAAGCACGGCGGCCCCGACCTCGGGCCGACCCGGGCCAAGCGGGCCTGGCGCGAGATGGGCGTGGACGCGCTCGGCATCGCGGACGCCGCCCCGCCGGCGGACGCCCCCGTCAGCCTGCTGCCGAAGCTGACCTGCGAGATGGTCGCCCGGCTCCAGGGCTGGGACGACGCCGAGTACCTGTGGACGTTCACCGGCCGCAAGACCGCGAACTATCGGCAGATCGGCAACGCCTTCCCGCCGCCGGTGGCCCGCGCGATCGGCGAGCGGATCCGGCGCGCCCTCGACCATCGTGGCGAGCCGCGGCAGCTCGTCGAGCAGACCAGCGTCACACACGACCCGGTGTACGCGGTCCTGCGCGACGACGGCGGGTTCCTGACCATGGATCAGATCCTGCGTCGCCTGGCGGCGCCGATGGAGATCCCCGCGTTCGAGCGGCACCTGTCCCACCTCAAGCGGGACTTCCACATCGAGGTGGAGCACAGGAAGGCCGGCGACGCCTACAAGCTCGGCGCGTTCAAGGCGTTCGTCGGGCAGGAGGACCACCTCCGCCACGAGGCCTTCGTCAATCCCAGCAAGATCAGCTGAAGCTGCCGCCACCCGCTTCTCAGCCGCTGGCTTAATTCCTGTTTAGTTCCGGCGCAATCGGCGCGTGTCAAAGTGTCGCAAAAGCACCGGGAACTGGGGAGTTAGGTTTGTCTGCCAGGAACAGGGACCGCGGCGTGCTGAACTTCTACGCCGGTCCTACCGCACTGCCATGGCCGGTCATCGAGCGCATGCGCGAGGACATCGTCGATTTTCATGGCACCCGGATGGGGATCATGGAAATCAGCCACCGAGCGCCCGAGATCGAGGGCCTGATAGCTGACACTGCGGCCAGAGTGCGACGGCTGCTGCGCCTGACGGCGGAATTCGAGGTGCTCTTCCTTCAGGGCGGCGGGTCGCTGCAGTTCAGCATGATCCCGATGAACTTCTCCGCGCCGGGAGAGCCGGTCGATTACGCGGACACCGGCTACTGGGCGCGCGAATCGATAGCCGAGGCCGAGCGGATGGGACGGGACGTCGCGGTCGTAGCCTCGTCCGCTGACAGGTCCTACCGCTATGTGCCGCCGGTCTCGTCGATCCGGCCGCGGCCCGGCGCGAAGTACCTGCACCTCGTGACCAACAACACCGTCGAGGGCACCCAGTTCCGCGAACTGCCGCGCACTGGCATCCCGCTGATCGCCGACATGAGCTCGGACCTGATGACGGACGTGTTCGACGCGAGCGCCTGCGACATGGCCTACGCGCACGCGCAAAAGAACATCGGCATCGCGGGCGTGACCGTGGTCATCGTGCGCCGGGCGCTGCTCACAGCATCGCCGGTACGCGCGAACTGCCCGCGATCCTCGATTACCGCACCCACGCGCTGCACCGCTCGAATTACCACACGCCGCCGACGTTCGCCATTTACGTCATGTGGCTGATGCTCGGCTGGATCGAGGAGGAAATCGGCGGGCTGGCTATCCTAGGCGCGCTCAACCGCCGCAAGGCCGCGACGCTATATGACTTCCTCGACGACACCCCGTTCTACCGGTGCCTGGCGGATCACGACTCCCGGTCGGTGACGAACGTGACGTTCGCCCTGCCGTCGGCGGAACTGCACCACCGGTTCCTCGAAGACGCCGACAAGGCCGGCTTCGCGGGACTGGCCGGGCACCGCAGCACCGGCGGCTGCCGGGCCAGCCTGTTCAACGGGGTCACCCAGGAGATGGTGGACCAGCTTGTCGATTTCATGGACGCGTTCGCGGAACGGAACCGGTAGGAGCGGGGTCATCCGTGAACATGCTGATCGAGAAGCGCAAGCCGGACGGCACGATGGTTCCCGTCCCGTACATCGCGCGGCGCGAACCGCAAGAGCCTGGCTGTAATCGACAACGAACTGCGGCAGGCAGTCCGCGGCGACATGTACGACGACCGGGGCGGCTGCCGCGGGCGGCGCGAGCGCTGCTGTGGTGGTGGGCGCTGCGGGATCCCGCCGCCCGGCTCAAGCGGCTATGGAAGGTAACGGTCCGATCGTGCGCTGGCGGCCGTCCGATGTCCCGCTCCTCGCCGGTTTTCGATAACGCGAAGGATTTCACGTCCTATGGGGTCACAGGATCTTTCACGTTAAGCTCCCTGTCCGGTTTGCACGGAGTCGGGGTGACTGGCGAGAGTCACCCCGACTCCGTTCCGGATAAAAAAGGACAGGTACCTGGCTGCTAGGCCAGGCGTTCCATGATCAGGTCGCGGACGCGGGACGCGTCGGCCTTGCCGCCGGTGGCCTTCATGACCGCGCCGACCAGGACGCCAGCCGCCTGCATCTTGCCGCTGCGGATCCTGGCGACCACGTCCGGGTTGGCGTCGATCGCGGCGTCGATCGCGGCGAGCAGCGCGGAATCGTCGCTGACCACGGCTAGGCCGCGGGCGGCGACCACGTCGTCCGGCGTGCCCTCCTCGTCGAGCACGCCCTCGATGACCTGGCGGGCCAGCCGGTCGTTCAGCGTCCCGGCGGCGACGAGCTCGGCGACACGAGCCACATCCGCCGGCGTTATGCGCAGCTCCGAGACCTCGATGCCCATGTCGTTCGCCCGGCGTGCCAGCTCGCCCAGCCACCACTTGCGCGCGTCGGCCGGGGACGCCCCGGCCGCGATCGTCGCCTCCACCACGTCGAGCGCGCCGGCGTTGCGCAGCGCCTCGAATTCCAGCTCCGACAGCGACCACGACTCGATCAGCCGGGCGCGCCGCGCCGACGGCAGCTCGGGCAGCGACGCCTGAATCGACTTCACCCAGTCCTCGTCGGGCGCCACCGGCACCAGGTCGGGCTCCGGGAAGTACCGGTAGTCCTGCGCTTCCTCCTTCGACCGCCCGGACGTGGTGACGCCGGTGTCCTCGTGGAAGTGCCGCGTCTCCTGGATCACCCGGCCGCCGCCGTTCAGCACCCCGGCCTGGCGGGAGATCTCCGAACGCACCGACCGCTCCACCGACCGCAGCGAGTTCACGTTCTTGGTCTCGGTCCTGGTCCCCCACGCGTCCGAGCCGCGCGCCGCGATCGACGTGTTCACATCGCAGCGCAGCGAGCCCTCTTCCATCCGCACGTCGGAGACGGCGAGGGTACGCAGCACGTCGCGCAGTTCGGTGACGTACGCGCGCGCGACCTCCGGCGCCAGGAAGCCGGTCCCCGGCACCGGCTTGGTGACGATCTCCACCAGCGGGATGCCGGCCCGGTTGTAGTCGACCAGCGAGTACTCGGCGCCCTGGATGCGCCCGGTCGCGCCGCCGACGTGCAGCGACTTGCCGGTGTCCTCCTCCAGGTGCACCCGCTCGATGCCGACCCGGACGGTCTTCCCGCCGATGGCCACGTCCAGGTAGCCGTCCACGCAGAGCGGCTCGTCGTACTGGGAGATCTGGAAGTTCTTCGGCATGTCCGGGTAGAAGTAGTTCTTCCGCGCGAACCGGCACCACGACGCGATCGAGCAGTTCAGCGCGAGCCCGATCTTGATCGTGTACTCGATCGCCCGCCGGTTCACCACGGGCAGCGAGCCGGGCAGGCCGAGGCACACCGGGCACGTCTGGCTGTTCGGCTCCGCGCCGAACGTCGTCGGGCAGCCGCAGAACATCTTCGTCGTAGTCCCGAGCTCTACGTGCGTCTCGAGCCCGAAGACCGGCTCGTAGCGCCCTATCGCCTCTTCGTACGTGACGGTCATCGCGCCAGCCCCTTCGCCTCGGCGAGCAGCGGGTGTCCCCAGCGCTGCCCGAACGCCGCCTCCACCGCCGCGGCCACCCGGTACAGCCGGTCGTCGGCCAGCGGCGGCGCCATCACCTGCAGCCCGGCCGGCAGGCCGTCCTCGTCGGCCAGGCCGCACGGCACCGAGATGGCCGCGTTGCCCGCCAGGTCCGTCGGGATCGTGCACAGGTCGGCCAGGTACATCGCCATCGGGTCGTCCACGCGCGCCCCCAGGGGGAAGGCGGTGGTCGGCGTCACCGGCGAGACCAGCACGTCCACCTGCCCGAACGCCGCGTCGAAGTCCCTGATGATCAAGGTCCTGACCTGCTGCGCCTTGCCGTAGTAGGCGTCGTAGTAGCCGCTGGACAACGCGTACGTGCCGAGGATGATGCGGCGCTTGACCTCCGCGCCGAACCCGGCCTCCCTGGTCCGCGCCATGACCTCTTCGGCGGAGCCTGAGCCCGCACGCAGCCCATATCGCATCCCGTCGAACCTGGCCAGGTTGGACGACGCCTCACTGGGCGCGATCAGGTAATACGCGGGCAGCGCGTACCTGAAGTGCGGGCAGCTGATCTCGGTGACCTTCGCGCCGAGCTCCTCAAGCAGCTCCACCGTCTCGGTGAACCGCGCCATCACGCCCGGCTGGTAGCCGTCGCCGGAGAACTCGGCGACGACGCCGATCCGCAGGCCGGCCACGTCCCCGTGCCTGGCCGCCTCGACGACAGGCGGCACCGGGGCGTCGATCGACGTGGAGTCCATCGGATCGTAGCCGGACATCGCCTCGTGCAGCAGGGCGGTGTCTAGCACTGTCCTTCCGAACGGGCCGGGGGTGTCTAGGGACGACGCGAACGCTACGACCCCGTACCGGGAGGAGCCGCCGTAGGTGGGCTTGGTGCCCACGATCCCGCACACCGCGGCGGGCTGGCGGATCGACCCGCCGGTGTCGGTGCCGAGCGCCAGCGGCGCCTCGTAGGCCGCGACCGCGGCGGCCGAGCCGCCGGAGGAGCCGCCGGGCACCTTGTCCAGGTCCCACGGGTTATGGCTCGGGCCGTACCCGGAGTTCTCGGTCGACGAGCCCATCGCGAACTCGTCCATGTTGGTTTTGCCGATGAGCACCGCGCCCGCGTCCCGCAGCCGCCTGGTGATCGTCGACTCGTACGGCGGATGCCAGCCCTGGAGGATCTTCGACCCGCAGGTCGTGGGCATCCCGACGGTGGTGAACAGGTCCTTCACCGCGACCGGCACGCCGGCCAGCGGACCGAGCGGCTCCCCGGCCGCGCGCTTGGCGTCCACCTCGCGCGCCCGCGCGAGCGCGTCCTCCCCCGCCACGTGCAGGAAGGCCTTGACCCGGTCATCGACCGCGGCGATCCGGTCCAGGTGCGCGGTGGTGACCTCGGCGGCGGAAACCTCGCCGGCGGCCATCGCGGCGGACAGTTCCGCCGCGGTCATCGTGATGAGCTCGTCCATGACTCTCGCCTTACTCCTCGACCAGGATCCGCGGCACCTTGAAGCGCTGCATCTCGACGGCTGGCGCGCCGCTGAGCGCCTCTTCGGGCGTCAGGCAGGGGGCCGGCTCGTCGCCGCGGAATACGTTGGTCAGGCCGGTCGCGTGCGAGGTCGGCGGAATACCGTCCGCCGCGACCTCCTGCACCTGGGCGACCGCCGAGATGATCTGGTCCAGCTGCGGCGCCAGATGATCGAGCTCTTCGTCGCTGAGCGCGAGCCGTGACAGCCGGGCCAGGTGAGCGACCTCGTCGCGGGTGATGGACATACGCTCAATCCTAGGGGGCGGCTCGGGCGAACCCGTAAAGGATTAGACTGCCAGGCCGCCCAAAAGCGGCGAAACAGTTTCTGTGATGCCTAAGGGACTTTTCCGGATTTTCTCCGTATTCTGTCGTACGCCTCGCTAAGCCCAGCCCAGTAAAGCACAACATCCGTCACGACAGGGAGACCATGAAACGACCCATCACCGTCATCGCCGCCACTGCGCTGGCGACGATGACTGCCGTCGCGATAGCCGGCGGAACAGCAGCGCAGGCGGATGCGACACTCCCGGCAGGACACGGGCCAGCGACGACCTCGCTGCCCGACAGCGCGGTCCCGTTCGCCACCGCGAACAGGGCGCTGGGCGCGGTCGCCGGATCTCAGCAGCTGACGGTTGAGGTGTGGCTGAAGCCGCGGACCGCGGCGGCGGAAAACTACGCGACCGCGGTGAGCACGCCCGGCAGCCCGCTGTACCAGCACTACCTGAGCCCGGCCGCCTACGCGGCGCGGTTCGGTGCCTCCAGCGCGGCGGCGGCCAGCGTCGAGTCGTGGCTCAAGTCCGCCGGGTTCAGCGGTGTCGCGGCCGACTCCGGCCGGGACTACGTGCAGGCGACCGCGGCCGTGTCGACAATTAACACGGCATTTAAGGTCCAGTTGAAGTATTACCGCGCGACCAGCCAGGCCAACGCCGGCAAGTACGCGCTGCGCGCAAACGACCGGGCCGTCACGCTGCCGTCCTCGATCGCCGGCAGCGTGCTAGGCGTCACCGGCCTCGACAACGCGGCGCCAGTGCAGACGTGGGCACGTCCGGGTGACTCGGCCGCCGCGAGCCTAGCGCCGGCCGGGAAGCCGATCTCGTTCCCCTGCTCGTCGTACTACGCCCAGCATTACGCGCGCCGCCTGCCGCGGACGGACGGCAGCATCAACTGGCCGACGGTGATCTGCGGGTACAGCGCCAGCCAGCTGCGCCGTGCCTACGGCTACAACAGGCACAACATCGGCAAGGGCGTGACCATCGCCCTGGTGGAGGTCGGCCTGACCCCGGATATGTTCCTGACCCTGCAAGACTACGCCGCCGCCGATCACATCCAGGCCCCGTCCGCCAGCCGTTACTCGGAGCTGTCGCTCGGCAAGGGATCGGCCTGTGGCGACCCCTTCGACGTCGAGGAACAGCTGGACGTGGAGTCGTCCTACGACATGGCGCCGCTGGCGAACCAGCTCGTGGTCGGCGGCGACTCGTGCAACAACGGCTTCTTCGGCCTGCAGGCGCTGTTCAACGCCGACACGTCGATCCTCAACGGCGTGGGCGGCCACCCGCTGGCGCAGATCGCGTCGAACTCGTGGGAAGGGTCCGACGAGGCCGAGCCCGGCAACCTGGTGAACATCCAGCACGCTTACCTAATCCGGGCCGCGGCCGAGGGAGTCAGCATGCTGTTCTCGGCCGGCGACGGCTCCGGCGTGGAGACGCCGTCGGACGACCCGTTCGCCACCGCGGTCGGCGGCACCACGCTGGGCATCGGCAACAAGGTCGCGCGGCTCTTCGAGACGGGCTGGTCCACCGGCATCTCGGCGGACGTCAACAACAAGTGGATCTTCGAGGGCGAGCAGGGTGCCAGCGGCGGCGGCCCCAGTGTGCTGTGGGAGCAGCCGACCTACCAGCGCGGCGTCGTGCCCGGCTGGCTCGCCAAGGCGCCGGGCAACCGTCCCGGGCTGGTCCGCGCCGTGCCGGACATCAGCGCGGACGCCGACCCGTTCACCGGGATGAGCGTCGGAATCCTGTCGTTCAACAGCAAGGGCGGGGTCACCGGCTTCGGCCTGTTCGACGTCGGCGGCACCAGCCTCGCGTCCCCGCTCGTCGCGGGCATAGTGGCGGCCGCCGAGCAGAATCAGCACCACTCGTTCGGGTTCCTCAACCCGGCGCTCTACCGGCTGGCCGGGACGAGCGCGATCAACGACACGCTGCCGATCACGTCCAAGTCGCCCGCGCGCTACCACGGCGTCGCGTGCGACGTGGCCCTGTGCGGCGCGCTGGCGCTGACGACGTTTGACGACGAGAGCTACAGCATGCTCGGATACACCGGCCAGGTGACCCGCAAGGGTTACGACAACATGACCGGCATCGGCACCCCGGCAGGGCAGAACTTCATCTACGCCCTCCGCACGATAGAGAGCTAGTCAGCTAGGCGCTCGCGGCCCCGGGGTTAACAGCCTCGGGGCCGCCTGCTAGCAGGCGGCGGAGTCCCTCTTCGTCCAGGATCGGGACACCGAGTTCCACGGCCTTGTCGTACTTGGATCCGGCGTTCTCCCCGGCGACCACGAAGTTCGTCTTCTTCGACACCGACGACGAGACCTTGCCGCCGGCCGCGCGGACCGCCTCGGCCGCCTCGTCCCTGGTGACGCCGGCCAGCGTCCCGGTGATCACCACGGTCACCCCGGCGAGCAGCCGCGACGACGCGGCTGACGGGTCGAACCCCGGCGTGGCCAGCTGCACGCCGGCCGCCCGCCACTTGTCCACGATCGCGATGTGCCAGTCGACGGTGAACCATTCGACGACCGAGGCGGCGATCGTCGGGCCCACCCCGTCCACGATGGCCAGCGCGTCCGCGGAGGCCGCGGCGATCGCGTCGACGGACCCGAACGCCTCGGCCAGCGCCCGCGCCGCGGTCGGCCCCACGTGCCTGATGGACAGCGCGACCAGGACCCGCCACAGCGGCCTGGTCTTGGCCTCCGCCAGGTTGAGCAGCAGCGCCTGCGCGTTGACCTTGAGGCCGCCGGCCTTGTTCACGAAGAACGGACAGGTGCCGAGCTTGTCCTCGGTGATGTCGAACAAGTCCCCCTCGTCGCCGGCGAGCCCGCAGTCGAGCAGCGCGACGACCGCCTCGTAGCCGAGCACCTCGATGTCGAACGCGCCGCGGGACGCCAGGTGGAACAGCCGCTCGCGGAGCTGGGCGGGGCAGGACCGGGTGTTCGGGCAGCGCCAGTCGACCTCGCCCTCGTCCCGGGCGAGCGGCGTGCCGCAGGCCGGGCACTCGCGGGGGAACTGGAACTCGCGTTCGTCTCCAGTGCGCAGTTCCACCACCGGGCCGAGGACTTCGGGGATCACTTCGCCCGCCTTGCGCAGGATCACCATGTCGCCGATGAGCACGCCCTTGCGCTTGACTTCGTCCTCGTTGTGCAGGGTCGCCTGCTCCACGGTGGACCCGCTGACCTTCACCGGCTCCATCACCGCGTACGGCGTGACCCGGCCGGTGCGCCCGACGTTGACCCGGATGTCGAGCAGCCGGGTGTTCACCTCCTCGGGCGGGTACTTGTACGCGATCGCCCAGCGCGGCGCCCGGCTGGTCGCGCCCATGGCGCGCTGAACCTCGAGCGGATCGATCTTCACGACCACGCCGTCGATCTCATACGGGGTCTCGTGCCGGTGACCCGGATCCGCGTAGTACTCGATGTAGGCGCGGACGTCGGACAGGCCGGACACGACCTTGTACCGGTCGCTGACCGGCAGCCCCCACCCGCGCAGCCGCTCGTACCAGCCGGACTGGCTGTCCGGCGCCCCGGTCAGGTGCCCGCCCTCGCTGGGCCCCGGGGCGG
The DNA here is from genome assembly GCA_963771985.1 of uncultured Actinomycetota bacterium. GTDB lineage: Bacteria > Actinomycetota > Actinomycetes > Streptosporangiales > Streptosporangiaceae > Trebonia. The sequence goes on from CAVYVO010000004.1 coordinate 828,937, forward strand.
CGCCGCTGATGTCGCCCTCGTCGGAGCCCACCACGCGGCCGATGCCGTGCACGATCGCGTCCAGGGCACGGGACGCCGTCACCCGCGGGTCCTTCTGCCGCAGCGAGCCGGCCGCGGCGTTGCGCGGGTTGGCGAACGCTGGCTTGCCGGCCTCCTGGAGGGACTCATTCAGCCGCTCGAAGGCGGCCGCCGGCAGGAACACCTCGCCGCGCACCTCGAGGACCTCGGGCACGTCGTCGCCGGCGAGGCGGGACGGTACCGAGCCGATCGTCCGGACGTTCAGCGTCACGTCCTCGCCGGTCCGGCCGTCTCCCCTGGTGGCCGCCCGCGCCAGCCGTCCCCGCTCGTACACCAGGTCGATGGCCAGCCCGTCGATCTTCAGCTCGCACAGGTACGGCCCGGTCCCGCCGAGCTTCGCCGCCCGGTCCGTCCAGGCGGCGAACTCCTCCTCGGAGAACACGTTGTCGAGGCTGAGCAGCCGCTCCAGGTGCTCGACCGGGGTGAACAGCGTCGACAGACCGCCGCCCACGTGCTGCGTCGGCGAGTCCGGCGTCCGCAGCTCGGGGAACTGCTCCTCGATCCCCTCAAGCGCGCGCATGTCGGTGTCATACGCGATGTCCGAGATGGTCGGCGCGTTCGAGCACGTAGTACCGGTACCGCGCGTCGGACAGCTTCTCGCTCAGCTCGGCGTGCCGCTGCCGCGCCTCGTCTAGTTCCACTTAGGCCATCTCCCCCATCATCTCCGGCAGGATGCTCGCCGCCTCACGGCACCACCGCAGCGTCTCCCGGGCCTGCGCGGGCGACGCCCCCGACAGCCCGCAGGCGGGCGTGACCACGACCTGCTCCGCGCACCGCGCGGGAGGAAGCGACATCCTCCGCCACACCTCGGCGACGGCACGCGCGGTGTCCGTGGGAGTCACCCCCTTCCGTTCGGGATAATCGGCTCTGCTAGCCCGGGGGGGCGACCCCCCGGAGCCCCCCGCCTGAATAGCTCCCGTCAGGAGACCGGCTCCGGCCTCGGCGATGGCGGCGACCTCGTCGTAGTCGCCGCGCTCGAGCAGGCTGATGTCGAACGAGACGGCATCCGCCCCGGACTGGGCGAGGAGCCCGAACGGGCAGCCGCGGGCGCAGCAGTGCGCGATGGTGTACCTGCCGGGGGCGGCGAGAACCTCGCGCAGGCGCTCGCGCAGTACCTCCTCGTCCACCGCGCGGACGCGGGACAGGCCGCTCGCGGTCGGGACCGAGCCCCTGATCACCGCCGGGAGCGCGGGCTCGTCGAACTGCACGGCAAGGGTGGCCCGCGGCAGGCGCTTGGCGACCTCCGCGACGTGGGCGGCGGTGCCTTCGGCCAGCGACGAGGCGAGGTCCGCGACGAGGCCCGGGTCGGCGAGCGCGGGGTTCAGCGAGCGGGGCTGCTCGATCGTCGCGGCGAGCGTCCACGGCCCTGCGAGCTGCACTTTCAGGAGTCCTTCGTAGCCGTGCAGGGTCTCCTCCATCGCGTCCAGGTCGGAGGAGAGCATGGCGCGGGCGCGGCGGAGGTCACGGCCGGGATGTTCGGCGATGCGCCAGCCGCGCGGGGTGACCTCGACGGGAATGTCCACCAGCAGCGCGGCCGTGCGGCCGGTGATGTCGGCGCCGGGACCGCGCGCGGGAAGCTCGGCGAGGTGCGGGAAGTCCGGCAGCTCGCCCGCGATGATCCGCGCCGCCTCCATCGGGTTGGTCCCTGGCATCGACCCGACCCCGGTCGCACTGCCCGGCGCCCAGGGAAACGCCTTGTTTTCGGCCACATCCCTGAGCTTATCGGGGGTGCGGGGGTCGTCCCCCGCAAGCCAGCAGAGCGCTTATCGGGGGTGCGGGCCAAGGCCGCGGATGCGCCCACGCGCGTGGGCGGCCCGCGTCGTCCCGTGTCCTGGGACTCCGCGGGCCGCCTTCCCTGGCGCGGCCCCCGGCGCACGCGCCAAGCTCTGTGGTTGTCAGCGGCCTCCGGCGAGTAAGCCGCGGTATCCGGGCCAGGGCGGCGGGCCCTCGTCGCCATCAGGACCTGGCGGTTCTTCCCAGTAGAACTGGTTCTCCCAGTCCAGGCGCCTGGCCAAGCGGTCACGGCGCGTGGCTCCCAGCGCGATCATGGCGAGTACGCCCATCATGATCCCGAAGGCGAAGAACGCGGCGATGACGCCCGCCACCAGCTCGAAGCCGCTCACCGGTAGGGCTCCTGACCTAGCGCGCCGTCACCCCAGTCGCGGCCGGCGAACTCCCGGTCCGGTCTGTCCCCGCGAACCCAGATGCCCATCAGCCGTCGCACGCCCCGGCAGGCCGTGTCGGGTGCCGCGCCCCACAGTGAGAGGAGCCGGTCTTCCCGGCGTGATGCGATCGAGACGATCAAGACGACCCCGATCACGGTGCCGATGGCGAAGGTGAACAGGATCACCATCGCCGTTCCCACCTCTATGCCGCTCATGATGGCCTCCCCGCGAGCCCGCGGCATCCCACCTGGTAGGACCTGGATGGGCTGCCTAATCCATAGGGTTTAGTTGGTCGGTAGGACTTGTTCCCCTTGTTGGTACTGCTGGTTCCATACCCGTCTATGATTTGGCTCAAACCAAACATGCGATACATGCGATACATTCTTATGGGGCTACTAGTGCCAGCCATACCAGCCGTTGGTATGACTGGCATGGATAGAGCGTCATGCTCGGCGGCGCGCCCCGCGCAAGACATAGCGGGGCCAGATAGCGAGGAGGCGGCAGTGACCCAGGCCAAGTACCGGAGGATCGCCCAGGATCTTCTTGAGCAGATCCAGTCCGGCGCCCTGCGACCAGGGGAACAGCTGACCACCGAGTTGGAACTCGGGCGTAAGTACAGCGCCTCCCGCAACACGATCAGGAGCGCCGTGCAGTGGCTCGTCCTTCGCGGGCTGGTGGAGGCCAAACCCGGCCAGGGGACGTTCGTGGCCCAGCGCACCCAGCCGTTCGTCACGACCATGTCGATAGACGTGTGGACCGGTCTTTCCGGCCTGGAGGGCAGCGGATGGCTCGCCGAAGTGAGCGCGCGCGGCGTGCACGCGATGGCTACGGCACCGCGGGTCGAGGTGCGGAGCGCGCCGCGCCATATCGCAGACCGGCTCCACGTCACCGAAGGCACACAGATCCTCATCAGGCGCCAGGAGCGGTACACGGACCAGGCGCCGTACTCCCTGCAGACGACGGCCTATCCGATGGAACTCGTCACGCGGGGCGCTACCCGCCTCCTGACCGCGGAGGATATCCCGGAAGGGGCGGTCGCCTACGTCAGCCAGGAACTCGGCCTGAAGGAGGTCGGCCACCGGGACAGGCTGCTGGTCCGGCTGCCGAAGGAGGAGGAGGCACGGTTTTTCCGGCTCCCCGACGACGGCCGCGTCTGTGTCGTCTCGGTCGTCCGGACCGGGTACCGGGACGGCGATGACGGACCGGTGCCGCTCCGGGTGACCTACACAGTATTTCCCGCCGACCGGCAGCAGCTCGTCATCGACTCCGGCGAGGTCCCGAAGGATCCGCCCGGCCCGGCCGAGGGCTAGCGCTATGCCGAGACGAGGTTATGCGGTCGCGACGCCGGAGCCTGGGCCGTACTGGTCCCAGCGGAGCCGCCGCCATCCCGTGAAGTACCGCGCGCTCTGGCATGCCCGGCTCGGCGCCTGGCCCGTGAGCGTGCCCCGGTGATCCTCCCGGCGGATGGCGAAAGAGAGTGCGAAGAAGGCGCCGAACAGGACGCCGTACGCGACCGACAAGCTGATTGCGATCACTGCGAGACTGGCCATGGTGTTCCCAGCTTTTTCCTTCCGCGGCCGATGCCGCAGGTCCCCGGATGTAGGCGTAGCAGGTGCTCCATGACCCGGGGAGCTGGACGACTTGTATGGCAGATCCCACACCTTGGCATCTGGCCTGCTAGGATCTACCCGACACACCCTGTCATCCATCTCGTCCGAGTCATCCCAACATATGGGATGTATGTAACGATTTGCCCGCCAAAAAGCGGGTACAAACCAAACGATCCTGAATATTCTGGTGGACTCCACAGTAAGGTTCATTGGGATCATTGGTACCTAGGAGGGGGCATGCCGCGGCAGCCGATGTACCAGCAGATCGCCGACGAACTTCGCGGGCGGATCGAGTCTGGCGCACTCGCGCAGGGTAGCCAGCTTCCGACCGAGCTTGAACTGGGCGACAAGTACAAGGCCTCCAGGAACACGATCAGGGACGCCATCAAGCAGCTCACCAGCGAGAACCTGGTCGAGACCAGGCCTGGCCAAGGCACCTTCGTCATCGTGAAGGCCGACCCTTTTGTCACCATCTTGTCGTCAGTTCCAGATCCGGACGCCGCCGAAGGCAGCGTGGATCCGGAATCCGCCATGTACCTGTCCTCTGTAAAGATGGAACACAGGCAAGCGCGGGTCAGTAAGCCTAGAGTCGAGATCCAGACACCTTCCCCAGAGGTTGCCCGCCGACTCCGTCTCCCCCCCAACCAGCAAGTAGTCAGCAGGCATCAGGAGCGCTTCATCGACGAACTTCCGTGGTCGCTGCAGACGTCCTTCTATCCTATGGAGTTCGTTACCAGCGGTACGGCCACGCGCCTACTGATGGCGGACGATATCGAAGAAGGGGCCGTCCGCTACCTGAAGACGGCGATGAACCTCAAGCAAACCGGTTACCGGGACTGGATCACTGCCCGCGCGCCGGACGAAAACGAGCAAAAGTTCTTCGGGCTGGCACGCGATACCACGGTATTCGTGATCTTCCGCACTGGCTTTGACCAAACAGGTAGGCCAATGCGTGTCACAGTAACCATTTTCCCCGCCGACCGGAATCAATTCATCGTGGATTCCGGCAAGGTACCGGAGCCTCAGTACGGCCCGGAGGGGTAACGCCACCTCATAAGTTGACTCAAGCTATTTCGCTGTTGCGGTAGGGTTTCAGTGCATCACTCCGGAACGCGCTAAAGGGATGCGCGCGCCGGGTTAACAGACTCCCGCCCAATCCCGGTGATCGGCGGGTCCGAGACACGGTGCTGGATGTCCCGTGTCTCGGAAGTGTGCCGGGGCCTAGATAAACCGACTATCGACTGAAGGAGGTGCCATGACCAAGCACCACTCGCGTCCTTCCCTGCAGTATCGGTACGAACATTACGACCCCCGCATGTGACGCGCCGTTATTGCGTGGTGCGTGGGACAGGCTCCCACGAGGGCTTTATTCGGCATAAACATAAGACACCCTCAGCGCTGTCGCGGAAGTGACAGCGCTGAGGGTGAGAGTCAATCAGTACGCTATCACAATCTGCTTCGCATCACTTAGCATTCGCCGTAAATACGGCCTGCCCTCTCGTGGCGGAAGGTCCGCAACAGCGATTTCCGCCTCTCTCGCGGGCCTGCGACTCGGGCGTGTCTCCGGGGGCGGCCGCTCGGTTTCCAACTTACTTCCAACCTGCCGGGACCAGCTCATCGCCCATGTCGGCGACAATCTGCCAGACTTAGAATACATTGAGTAGCCGAGATGCGCTACAGTCGGCAGCTCAACCTGCTAAGCTCACATCGGCATCCCAGATTGTCCCAGTCATCCCAACCTACGGGATGCATGTAGCCGCTCACCGTGTCTAGGCGGACGTAAATCAGGCAGTTCCGGATATCCTGATGAAGCTGGTGATCAGGCTCACCGGGATGGTCGGCATCTACGGAGGATGCATGGCACGCGAACCGATGTACCAGCGGATTGCCGATGATCTCCGCAGGCAGATCGAGTCCGGCGAACTTGCCCAGGGCGGCCAACTTCCGACCGAGCTTGAACTGGGCGACAAGTACCAGGCCTCCAGGAACACGATCAGGGACGCGATCAAGCGACTGACCGCCCAGAACCTGGTGGAGACCAGGCCCGGTCAGGGCACCTTCGCGAAAATGCGCGTCGACCCGTTCGTCACCGTCCTGACCGCGGACGCCAAGACCGGCTTCGGCGGCGGCGAGGGGGCCACATACCTGTCCCAGGTCAGCGACGAACATCGGCAGCCGCACCAAACCCCGCCTAGGGTGGAGATCAAAGTCCCGCCCACCCCCATTCTCCTGCGGCTGCGCATCGATCCTGGCGCTCAGGTAGTGCTCAGGCACCAGGAGCGCTACATCGATGGAGTGCCCTGGTCGCTGCAGACGTCGTTCTACCCGATGAGCTTTGTCACGGAGGACGGCGCTTCCAGGCTGCTGATCGCGGAGGACATCGCTGAGGGCGCAGTGTGCTACCTGGCCGATCATGGCCACAGGCAGATCGGTTACCGGGACTGGATTACCGCGCGCGCCTCCGACGACAACGAACAGCGGTTCTTCGGGGTAGGGCCTGAGGCGCCGATGTTCGAGATCTTCCGCACCGCCTTCGACCAAGACAAGGTGCCGACGCGCGTCACTGTGACGGTCTTCCCCATTGATCGGAACCAGTTCATCGTTGATGTCGGGGACGATCTCCCCGACCCTCAGTACTAGGAGCACTCTGGCGAGCCACCTGAGACACAGGGCCGCCTTTCGGGATCTTCCGCATACCCCCTTGCCCTGGCAGAACCCCGCTACATGCCTGGTCGGCGCTGTCCGCAGCGGACCGAGGCTGACGCTCATCCGCGAGGAGTTCCGTGGTCCGATTGCACTTGGCCACACACCGCTTGCCCATAGTGGCGACGTCCAGGTATTTCGGCCTCTCGGATAGAAGGGACCGGCTGCCGTCTCAGGGACCGGAAGAATCACGGCGGTCCACCTCCTGGCGGGTGTTCCGCAACCGGAGCTTCAGCCGCTACTTCGCCGGGAGCGTCCTGTCGGACTTCGGGACGTGGCTGCAGAATACCGCCCAAGTGCTGCTCGCATACCGGCTTTCGCACTCGGTCCTGGTCGTGGGGATGGTCACATGCGCCCAGTTCTCCAGCCCACTGGTGCTCGGCCCGTGGGCCGGCGTGGTGACCGATAGATTCGGCGGACGCCGCACACTGCTGCTTACCCAGATAATGGCCGCCGCGTTCGCGGGGGTGATGGCAGGTCTCTTGTTCAGCGGTCCGATCAACGCGTGGTGGCTTGGTATGGGGGCCGTCGCCAGTGGCCTGGCGTTTACGTTCGCGTTGCCCGCCAGGAATGTGACGGTGCGTCGCCTGGTCGCGGAGGAAGACGTCGAGCCCGCTTTCGCTATGGATTCGGTTTCGTACAACCTGGGCCGCGCCGCCGCGCCGCCGCTGAGTGTGCTTACCGTCGCGACGCTTGGCTTCGGCTGGGCGTTCGCGGCGAACGCGGCCTCGTTCCTTGTCTTCGCAGGGTGCCTCACGCTGGCGGGCAAGGACAGTTTCAATCATGAACTCGAGCCTGAGAAGCACAAGAAATCAGAACTCAAAGATGGTTTCATCGCTGCCCGCGGCAACTGGAAAATCGCAGTCCTGCTCTTGATGGTGGCGGCTGTGACCCTGGCAGACGACCCGGTCCAAGTGCTCGGGCCTGCACTGGCCAGCCATCTGCACGTCGCCGCTAGCTGGTCGGGATGGTTCATCGCGGCACTCGGCGCCGGCACCGTCGTCGGCTCGCTTCGGCCATCACGGCACAATCCCTCGCTTCCGCTCGCTGCCTCGGCACTGGGGGCTCTCGCGGTGTGCATGGTGGTGTTTGTGATCTCACCCCAGGTGTGGGGCAGTCTGCTCGCCGCCTTCGGGGCCGGGGTCGCTTGCCTCATAGCCAATTCGGCGACCCGTACGCTGCTCACCAAGCACGCGGGACGAGAGAGGGAGGCCAGCGTGATGGCCGTGTGGGCGATCGCGTGGGCGGGCAGCAAGCCACTCGCCTCGCTCGCTGACGGCCTGCTGGCCGGTTCCGTCGGCCTGAGGTTGACAGGATTCCTGCTCGCCTTGCCCGCCCTAGTGCCGCTCACGATACTCGTCTGGCTGATGATCTCCGTCCTCGTAATGCGGAGATGGAAACCCCAGCCAGGTAACTGGCTAGCAAGGGGACAGAGCAGGCTGGAATCGATGGAGTGGTACCGTCGCGCTGAGCGTCACCTGCTCCGAGCGCATGGCGTGGTGGCACAAGAACAGGAACTAGGCGCCACGATCGAGGCGACGCTGCATGGGCAGGGCGACCGACACCACCGACCTGCTGTCACGGCCTGGCTCCAGCCGGGTCTGATGTGGACAGATGACAATATAGGTCCCCTCATTGATAATCGTCTATGGAGGAACGGCGGATCTTAACCCGGCCACGCCCCATCCGGGCGCGGGAAGCGGCTAAGTCGCCGCAATACCGAGAGTTGGAGGCACAGCCGTGGCGAAATACCACTCCCATCCGTCGGCTCGGCATCACTAGGAGCACTACGACCCCAACGCGTAGCGCCAATGGTGCCGTAGGACGGCGGCGCTCGGCCGAGTGACCCCGCCAACACGATCGCACAACGCAACAGCCTGCCCCAAAGCCCCGGACCTGGAATGGGCTGCCGCCTTCCCTGAGTCTTCTTACGCACAGTGAACAGGACCCATGCCGTCACGTTTCTACTGGACCACGTTCGACGTGACCAGCAGTTTGCCGCCAGGATGGCAACAGCAGATCCGCACGGTGGCCTCGGCCGCGGACTTCCGGGACTTTCCTCGCACGCCAATCCTGTCCCGCGAGGCACCCGATGTTCTCAACATTCCTCGCGGGCGCGTCCATGCCGATCAGGTGCGGCTGCGCCTGCCCTGGCTATACAAGTCCTACCGCGGTGTGTTCCTGGCACTGGCGGCTGAGACACAAAGAGAGCGGGTCATGACGGCCCTCGATGATCGCTATGGCATTGTCCTCAATGTCCAGCGTGGAACAAATATGAGATTCGAATGTCATATCGATTCTAACCCTCTAACAGGTGTGCTGTTTTGCACGGATCATTCAGCGGGTGGCGAGCTGGTAATCGCGCACGACGCGACGGCGGCGGACATCGCGGAGATAGAGCTGGACTGTTCCATAATCAGGCCGCAGGCGGGGCATCTGATCTTCTTCGACGCCCGCCGCCACCCGCACTACTCGCGCCCGCTCCCAGCGGAGTCCGACATGCGGGTTGTCGCCGTCATGAACTTCTACACCGACTCCTACCCCGAGTCGACCCGGCCCATGGAGCTGAACAAACACCTATACGGTGACGACTATTAGGTCGCTTCAGCGCGTGACAGAGATGGTGCCGCTGCTCAGGACCTTGTCGCCGCGGTAGAGAACTGCGGCCTGGCCGGCGGCCACGGCACGCGCGGGTGCTCGAAGTTGAATCCTGATCTCGTTTCCATCGAGCCACGCGACGCACGAGTGCACCTCGCCGTGCGCCCGCACCTGGACGTCGCACTCGATGGGCTCACACGGCGGCGCGCAGCCGGTCCAGACAGGGCGCTCGGCAATGATCTCGCGCACCTCCAGGCCACTGGCCGCTCCCACGGTAACGGTCTTGGTTATCGGCTCGATGCTCAGCACGTACCGCGGCTGACCATCCGGAGCAGGCCGGTCTACCCGCAGGCCCTTGCGCTGGCCGATGGTGAAGCCGAAGGCGCCGTCATGCTGGCCGAGCACGGTGCCGTCCTGGTCGACGATGTTTCCCGGGGCCGATCCGAGCTGGCGGGACAGGAAGCCGCGGGTGTCGCCGTCGGCGATGAAGCACACGTCGTGGCTGTCCGGCTTGTCCGCGACTAGGAGGCCGCGTTCCCGCGCCTCCTCCCGTACCTGCGCCTTGGGCGTGTCGCCGAGCGGGAACATGGCGTGCGCGATCTGGTCCCTGGTCAGCACGGCCAGTACGTAGGACTGGTCCTTGCCGTGGTCGGCCGCCCGGTGGAGCGCTCCGTCGCCGTCGATCCGCGCGTAGTGCCCGGTGCACACCGCGTCGAAACCGAGCGCCATGGCGCGGTCCAGCACGGCGGCGAACTTGATCTTCTCGTTGCATCGCAAGCACGGGTTAGGCGTCCGGCCGGCCGCGTACTCGGCGACGAAGTCGTCTACCACGTCCTGCTTGAACCGCTCCGCCATGTCCCAGACGTAGAACGGGATGCCGATCACGTCGGCGGCGCGGCGCGCGTCCCGCGCGTCCTCCAGCGTGCAGCAGCCCCGTGCGCCGCTGCGGTACGACTGCGGATTCTGCGACAACGCCAGATGGACGCCGGTCACCTCATGACCGGCGTCCACCGCACGAGCCGCCGCGGTAGCGGAGTCCACCCCGCCGGACATGGCGGCAAGCACCCGAAGCCCCATAACGCTTCAAGGTTATCCGCGACCGCGCACCGCGGTATCCCGCGTCGGGTTGCTTCGAGATGGCGCCTGAGCCGAGCTAGCCGGCGCGAAGCGTTGGCGGCGAGTGGCTTCTGAGGATCTGGCCGTCGGGTCCGCGTGCTTCTGTGGTGCCGTCGGGATGCAAGATGATCTGCCAGCCCCACCGGTGCACGCAAACGTCATGATGGAACTGGCAAAGTAGAACACAATCTCGAACAGAGGTCTTGCCGCCGTCCTTCTTGTGCACGATGTGGTGCACGTCGCAGACCCAAACGGGCTTGCCGCAGCGCGGCCAGGCGCATTTTTGGTCGCGGAGGGCGACGGCGCGGCGGATGTGCGCGGGGATGCTGTCGGAGTAGCCGATGTCGAGAGGCAGGCTGACCGTGTTGTACGGCGGCTCTAGGAGCCTGGTGCGCAGGAGAGAAGCGATCCCAGCGGGGCCGGAGACGAAGTCGATGGCCAGCCGGGCGATCGCGTGCCGCAGCGCGGCGTGCGCCTCGGGAGACGGCGTGGGCGCGGCGGCCCCGGCGGGCGCGCCGACCGGGTCCGGGTCGCCGGTCCCGCCGGTGCGGTGGCCGACGGAGGCGAGCGCCAGCTCGATGATCCGGTCGATGACCGTCATGTCCGGCGTCCCCGTGACCACCGGCACGATCAGCGCATCACAGCCTGCCGCCTCGGCATCCTTGCCGGTCAGGTAGCCGGGCTCGCCGAGATGGGCGGCGATCCAGGCCGCCTCCAGCTCCGAGGCACCCTCCATGCCGCGCAGGTACCACAGCGGGATATGCGTGATCACCTGCGTGTCGGCGCCGGCCCGGGCGGGCACCATCCGGGCCCGGATCAGCAGCTCGCACGCCTCCTGCAGCCCGTCATGGAACCGCTGCCCGGCGGTGCGATTATCTTCCGGGCCGCGTTTCTTGCCCAGCGCGTCCAAGACGGCCTGGACGGCGGCGGCGCATTCGGAGGTGAGGTTGCCGCGGATGCAGGCGGCCCCGCCGAACATGGTGCCGACCTGCACGAACCGCTCGTCGAAGTCATCGCCGTCGTCCGGGCTGGGCTGCTGGGCCAGCCACTGCTCCACCGCGCAGTTAGCCAGCATCTTCAGGTCGTGCAGGCTTGCGCCTGCCGCGGCGGCCTCCAGAAGGATCTGGTCGGTCTCGCCGCGCAGTTCCGGCGGCAGCTTCCTGGTTATCTCGGCGATCTCGTCTGTCCATGACGGCGAGAGCTGACCGCCGGCCATCGCGCCGGCCAGCGGGGGGTGGGCGCCCAGTTGGCGCATCTGCCGGACCGCGGCGTTCGCGTCCCTGCGGCTGACCTTCGTCATCGCCGCTAGCCACGCGGCGGACGTGCCGTACCCGTCCGCGTCATGAGCATCGGCGGCGTCGAAGCGGCGCAGGAACCCCGCGTGCGCGGCGGCGAACTTCGCCCGCAGCTCCCCCAGCGACCGCAGCACCCCGCCCAGCGCAGCCGGATCCAGCACCTCCCCGCCCGGCCCGTTCAGGAAGTCCAGGCCCGCGTGCGCCAGCCGCAGCGCCTCCGCGGCGCTGCCGGGCAGCTGATCGCCGGTGCACATGCCGGACCACCTCCCTCCGGAGGACGCTAAACGGGGCATGTCTCTATATTAGCTCATTCATTCGAATAGCACAATACGTAGCATCAAGATCATCTACGATACTAGACATCGAGACGGCCGTTGGACCTGTGAAATGGGATGTAATGAGCGATACCCATCCGCAATCTCGAACCTAAAATCGTTATTCTCGACAAGCCGGCCCTGTCTCACTGATCCGGGCCCATCACGTCAGGTGAGATCTTCGAGTTGCTGGACTACCTGTGGCAGGGGTGTGGTGGCGTCGATCTCCATGGTCGCGGTCGCGCGCAGCAGTGGTTCCACCTCGGCGAGGTGCCGCAGGATCAGGGCTCGTTCGCCGGGCTGCTTCCCGTACGGGTTGCTGGCCCGTACCGCGATCCTGGCCAGGAGGACGTCGGCGGGCGCGCTGAGCAGGGCGATATGGTCGAACAGGGGGTAGAACGTCCCCTGGTTGGTCTTGCAGCCGGCGACGAACAGGTGGCCGTGCTGGTGGCTGGCCAGCAAGGCCGTGATGGCGTCCTCGCGCCAGATCCAGTCCGGTGAGCCGTCCGGCAGGGTGACCCAGTGGCTCCACTGGTCGGTGTCGGTGTCCACAACGCGGTGGCCTCGCTCGCCGAGCATCTGGAGGACGGCGGACTTGCCGGTGCCAGACATTCCGGTGACCAGGACCTTCGGCATGTTTTGAGATTACGGGGGGACCGCTCGGGCTCGGTGTTAGCGGGCGGCGGCGCGGCGGGCGCGGGCTACGGCTTCGCCGATACAAGCGCCCAGGGCGTCGACGTCGGCCTGCGTGGTGGTGTGGCCGAGGGAGAAGCGCAGCGACCCGCGCGCGCGGTCCTCGTCGGCGCCCATGGCGAGCAGCACGTGGCTCGGCTCGGCCACGCCCGCGGTGCAGGCCGAGCCCGTCGAGCACGCGATGCCGCGCGCGTCGAGCAGCAGCAGCAGCGCGTCGCCCTCGCAGCCGGGGAACGAGAAGTGCGCGTTGCCCGGCAGCCGGTCCGGGCCCGGCGGCGGGCCGTTCAGGATCGCGTCGGGGACGGCGGCGAGCACCTGTCGGATGAGGTCGTCCCGGAGCTCGGCCAGCCGGGCCCCTTCCGTAGCGCGCCGGCGCGCGGAGATCTCGGCCGCGACGGCGAACGCCCTGATCGCCGGTGCGTCCAGCGTGCCGGACCTGATGTCGCGCTCCTGGCCGCCGCCGTGCAGCACCGGCACGAGGGTCACGCCCCGGCCCAGGATCAGCGCGCCCGCGCCGACCGGGCCGCCGAGCTTGTGGCCGGTCACGGTCAGCGCGTCCGCCCCGCACGAGCCGAAGTTCACCTCCAGCTGCGCGGCCGCCTGCACCGCGTCCGTGTGGAACGGCACCCCGAACTCGTGCGCGACCTCGGCCAGCAAACCGATCGGCTGCACGGTGCCGACCTCGTTGTTGGCCCACATCACGCTGACCATCGCCGCGCTGCCAGGGTCGCATTCGAGAGCGGACCGCAGCACCTCCGGCGTGACCGCGCCGGCCCCGTCGAACGCGGAGCCAGTCCGCGCATGCCCCCTCGGTGCCGGCGAGCCACCGCACGGAGTCGAGCACCGCGTGGTGCTCGACCGCCGTGGTCAGCAGCCGCGTGCGCCGCTCGTCCGCGGTGCGCCGCGCCCAGAACAGGCCCTTGACCGCGAGGTTGTCCGCCTCGGTGCCGCCGCTGGTGAAGATCACCTCGCTGGCCCGGGCGCCGAACACCTCGGCGATCCGCTCCCGGGACTCCTCAACCACGCGACGGGCACGGCGCCCGGCGTTGTGCAGCGACGAGGGGTTGCCCAGCCGCGCGAGCTCCTCGGTCATCGCGTCGATCGCCTCAGGCAGCATCGGCGTTGTCGCGGCATGGTCGAGGTATACGACCGGACTTGTGTTCATGGCTGCTTCAGCTTAATCGGGGCCAGGGGGGAATGGGGGGACGGGCAGTCCCCCCATGCGGGGGGTCACCGGGGGGTCGCCCCCCGGGGAGAAGCAGAGCCTACTTGCGCTTGCCGATCTCCTCGAGGAGCTGGGGGACGATGGTGAACAGGTCGCCGACGACGCCGTAGTCGGCGATCTCGAAGATCGGGGCCTCGGCGTCCTTGTTGACCGCGACGATCGTCTTGGAGGTCTGCATCCCGGCCCGGTGCTGGATCGCCCCGGAGATCCCGACCGCGACGTACAGCTGGGGAGAGACGGTCTTGCCGGTCTGGCCGACCTGGAAGGAATGCGGGTACCAGCCCGCGTCGGTCACCGCCCGGGACGCGCCGACCGCCGCGCCGAGCGCGTCCGCGAGGTCCTCGATGATCTTGAACCCGTCCGCGGACCCGGTGCCGCGGCCGCCGGAGACCACGATCTGCGCCTCGGTCAGCTCCGGCCGCTCACCCTTCTCCGCGCTCACATGCTCGGTCACCTTCGCGGTCTTCGCCGCCGCCGAGGCGGCGAAGTCCACCGGGACCAGCTCCGCCGCCCCTGCCGCGGGCTGCGGGGTGATCGCGTTCGGCCGCACGGCCAGGATCGTGGTGCCCTTGACCGCCTTGGCGTGCGCCGTGATCGACCCGCCGAAGTTGGCGTGCTCGGCCACCGCGGCGCCGTCCGGGCCCGCGGTCACGTCGATCACGTCGGCGAGCACCCCGGAGTTGGTCTTGACCGCCAGCCGGGCGGCGATCTCCCTGCCCTCGGCGGTTCCGGCCACCAGGACCGCCGCCGGGGACTTGTCCGCCACCAGCGACGCGAGCAGTTCGGCCTTCGGGGCCACCACGTACTCGTCGAACTCACCCGAGTCAGCCACGTAGACGCGGGCCGCGCCGAACTCGGCAAGCCGCGGCTGCGCCGCCTCGGCGCCCGGGCCGGTCCATACCACCGACGGCTCGCCCAGCCGGGCGGCCGCGGTGAGCAGCTCGAAAGTGACCTTCTTGACGTCCCCGCCAGCGTGCTCCGCGAAAACCAGTACCTCAGCCATGGATCCTGTCCCCTCAGATGAATTTCCGCTCGGCGAGGAACGCGGCCACCTTGACGCCGCCGTCCCCCTCGTCCGTCACGACCACCCCGGCCTGCCGTGGCGGCCGCGCCGCGAAATCGGCCACCGCCGTCGCCGCGTTGCCCAGCCCCACGAGCGCCGGGTCGATGCCCGCGTCGGCCAGCGACAGGGTCTGCACCGGCTTCTTCTTCGCCGCCATGATCCCCTTGAACGACGGGTAGCGCGGCTCGTTGATCTTCTCCATCACGCTGACTACCGCCGGCAGCTGCGCCGTCACCACCTGGTATCCCTCATCGGTCACCCGGCGGATCGTGATACCGGACCCCTCGATGTCCACCTTGCCGGCCAGCGTCAGCTGGGGCACGCCGAGCCGCTCGGCCAGCATCGCGGCCAGCAGCCCGGTGCGGGCGTCGGTCGACTCCGCCCCGCAGATCACCAGGTCGAACCCGGCTGTCTCAAGCACCTTGGCGATCGCGTAGGAGGTCTCCAGCGCATCGGATCCGGCCAGGCCGTCGTCGACGAGGTGGATCGCCTTGTCCGCGCCCATCGACAGCGCCTTGCGGATCGACTCCGACGCCTTCTCCGGGCCCATCGTCAGGATGGTGACCTCACCGCCGTGCGCCTCGGCGATCCGCAGGCCTTCCTCGATCGCGTACTCGTCCAGCTCGTTGATCAGTCCATCGGCCGCTTGGCGGTCAACCGTGCCATCTTCCCGGAGCTTCCGCTCCGACGCCGTATCCGGCACCTGCTTAACGCAGACCACGATGTTCATGGACAACGCTGCCCTCCTGCGTGATGGAAACTCTCCTCACGCGCAGTTTATGTTACTCGTCAGTAGCAAGACGGCTCTCGGCCGCCTCTACTACGTTAGCGAGCAGCATCGCGCGCGTCATCGGACCTACCCCGCCAGGCATCGGGGCAAGCCAGGCCGCCACCTCCGCCACCTCTGGCGCGACATCACCCACCAGGCCCGCCTCGGTCCGGGTGATGCCCACGTCGAGCACGGCCGCGCCCGGGCGGACCATATCGGCGGTCAGCAGTCCCGGCCGACCAGCCGCGACTACGACGATATCCGCCGCCCGCGTGTGCCCGCCAAGGTCTTTGGTCCCGGTATGACAGAGCGTCACGGTCGCGTTCTCCGATCGCCGGGTCAGCAGCAGCCCCAGCGCGCGGCCCACGGTGATGCCGCGGCCGATCACGGTGACCTCGGCGCCCGCGATCTCCACACCGTACTGGCGCAGCAGCGTGACGATGCCGCGCGGCGTGCACGGCAGCGGGCCGTCGTCGCCCAGGACCAGCTTGCCCAGGTTGACCGGGTGCAGCCCGTCGGCGTCCTTGGCCGGGTCCATCAAGTGCAGCACCCGCTTGTCGTCAAGCCCGGGCGGCAGCGGCAGCTGGACGATGTAACCGGTGCAGGCCGGGTCCTCGTTGAGTTCGAGCACCGCCGCTTCTACCTGCGCTTGCGACGCGTCGGCCGGCAGGTCCCGGCGGATAGACGCGATCCCGACCTGCGCGCAATCCCGGTGCTTGCCCGCCACGTACGCGTGCGAACCCGGGTCGTCCCCGACGAGGATCGTGCCGAGCCCAGGCACGACACCGCGGGCGGCCAGCGCGGCCACACGCTCCTTCAGGTCCGCCCGGACCAGCGCGGCGGTCGCCTTTCCGTCCAGGATGGAAGCAGTCATAAGGGCCCCCTAGTGGTAGAAGTGCCGGACCCCGGTGAAGTACAGCGTCACGCCCGCCGCCTGCGCGGCGGCGACCACACTGTCGTCCCGGATGGAGCCGCCCGGCTCGGCCACCGCGCGGACACCAGCTTCCGCGAGTATCTCGAAGCCGTCAGGAAACGGGAAGTAGGCGTCACTGGCGGCCACAGATCCGGCCGCCCGATTTCCGGCTCTGGCCACAGCCAGCCGCGCCGAATCGACCCGGTTCACCTGTCCCATGCCCACGCCGACCGAGGCACCGCCGGACGCGAGCAGGATCGCGTTGGACTTCACCGAGCGGCACGCCCGCCAGGCGAACGCCAGGTCGGCCAGCGCCGCGGCGCCGGCCGGGGCGCCTGCCTTGAGTTCCCACCGCTCCGGGTCGTCGCCGGGAGCATCGATCAAATCGACAGATTGCAGCAGCATCCCGCCGCTCACCTGCCGCCATTCCTTTTGTCCCGAACGGAAGGTGGGTGCTCCGCAGCGCAGCAGCCGGACGTTCTTCCACTTCCCGGTGATGACCTCGAGCGCCTCGGCGTCGTAGTCCGGAGCGACGACCACGTCGGCGGAGCTCTCGGTCATCCGCACGGCCATCGCGCCGGTCACGGTGCCGTTGGCCGCGACCACCCCGCCGTACGCGGAGAGCGGGTCGCACGCGAGCGCCTTAGCGTACGCGTCGGCGATGTCGGCGCCGATCGCGATCCCGCACGGGTTCGAGTGCTTGATGATCGCGACGCACGGCTCGCCGAAGTCATAGGCCGCGCGCCGCGCGGCGTCGGCATCGACGTAGTTGTTGTACGACATCTGCTTGCCATGGAGAACCTCGGCGCTAGCTATTCCGGGGGGACGACCCCCCGTACCCCCCGGCTGCGCTCCGCGCGACATTGTGCCGGTGGAGACTGCCGCTTCCGTTACGGATACTGATTTGTAGAGCGCTGCCTGCTGGTGTGGGTTTTCGCCGTAGCGGAGCACGTCGGCGCGGGTCCACACCGCGGCGGTGACATCCGGCCAGCCGGTCCGCTCGGCGGTCTCGTCCGGTGCGTAACTGGCGGCGAACCAGGACGCCACCGCGGCGTCGTAGGCGGCGGTGTGCGCGTACGCCGCGGCCGCGAGGCGGCGGCGCTCCGCTTCCGTGAAGCCGCCCTCGGCCAGCGCCTTGAGGGTCTCCGGGTACTGGCCGGGGCTGGTCACGACCGCCACGCTGCCGTGGTTCTTCGCGGCGGCCCGGACCATCGCGGGGCCGCCGATGTCGATCTGCTCGATCGTCTCCCCCGGGCTCGCGCCCGACGCGACCGTCTGCTCGAACGGGTACAGGTTGGACACCAGCAGCTGGAACGGGGCGATGCCCAGGTCCCGCAACTGCGCCTCGTGCGCGGGGTTGCCCATGTCGGCGAGCAGGCCCGCGTGCACCTTCGGGTGCAGCGTCTTGACCCTTCCGTCCAGGCACTCGGGGAAGCCGGTGAGGTCCTCCACCTTCGTGACCGGAACGCCGGCGGCTTCGATGGCCTTGGCGGTGCTGCCGGTGGAGACGATCTCCGCGCCCGCGCCGTGCAGGCCGCGTGCCAGGTCCGCGAGGCCGGTCTTGTCGTAGACGCTGATAAGCGCCCGCCTGATCGCAATCCGAGTCAACTGCCGATCCTTACCTTCCTGCCCGTGTGGCCGCCGACCGACCAGCCCTCGCGAGCCATCCTGCCCACCGTGCCGACGAGCAACGCGCGTTCGGCGACCTTGATCCGCTCATGCAGCGTCGGCTCGTCGTCATCGTCGTGTACGGGCACGCACGCCTGTGCGACCACGGGACCCGCGTCCACGCCCTCGTCCACGATGAACACCGTGCAGCCGGTGACCTTGACGCCGTACTCGAGGGCATCCCGCACCCCGTGCATACCCGGGAACGACGGTAGCAAGGCAGGGTGCGTGTTCAGGCAGCGGCCCGCGAAGCGGCCGAGGAACGACCTGCCGACGAGCTTCATGAACCCCGCGCAGACGATGAGGTCCGGCTCGTACTGCTGGCAGCTGGCCGCGAGCGCCTGGTCCCATTCCTCCCGGGAGCCGAAGTCCTTGACCTTGAGGGTGAAAGCCGGGATGCTCGCCTTAGCCGCGCGGTTGAGCGCGCCGATGTTGTCGCGGTCAGCGCCGACCGCGACAACAGTCGCGCCGTAGGCCGGATCCGCGCAGGCGTCGATCAGCGCCTGCAGGTTCGTCCCCGCGCCCGAAACGAGCACGACCAGCCTGGCGTTCATGGCAGCAACCCTAACGGGTACGGCAAAATAGACTCGATGGCCAAACTCACAGACCGGCAGCAGACCCCGCCCCCGCCGGTACGATCACCGTCCGGGTTCCGTCCAGCGCGCCCGCCCGCGGACCCGGCGCTGCAGCAGCGCGTCTGGGCGGCGCTCATGCTCGCCGTTATCAGCTTGATCGCCATGATGATGATCGGGAACGTCCGGCGCGGCGTGATCGTGGTCGCGGTCGCCCTGGTCATCGCCGCGATCGCGCTGTGGCTTTCCATCTCGGCCATGTCCCGCGCGCGCCGCGGCGGCACCGGGCGCCCTCGCGGTGCGGTATTCGCCACGGTCCTGGGCGTGGTCGGGTTCGCGTTCAGCGCGTTCGTGCTGGCCGGCTTCGCGATGTTCTGGCCGCAGCTGACGCAGTACTCCAACTGCCTGTCGGGCGCCAACACGGTGTCGGCGCAGCAGGCCTGCCAGCAGCAACTGAACAAGTCGGTAGGCAACGAGGTCAGCGTCCTCGGCGGCTAGCAGCCGCAGACCATTTGTGCCGATCGCGCAATCGACCCGCTCTATTGTGGTCGATTGCGCAATCGGCCTGCTCCGTGTTTCAGTCGTCGTCGCGGTCGGCTGCCCAGGGGTCGTAGAAGATGCGGTGGCCGCCCGCGTCGTCTGTTTCGTCGACGACCAGGGTGGGCATCGGGCCGCTGGTGCGGGACTGGCGTGTTTGGCGGGGCTGGTCGGACTGGCCGGGAGCCGGCGCTGCCGCGAGCGGCGGGGAACCGTCTGCTCCTGGGTCCAGGTGCGCCGCAAGAGTCGCTTCTCGTGCCAACACCGCGTTCTCGGCGGCGAGGCGGCGGATGTGGCGGCGGAGCAGGAGCCAGTTCGCGGCCCCGGCCACCAGGGCGGCGGTCACCCCCACCTCCAGGACGGCGACCAGGCCGACCTCCGCGCCGACCGGCCCGACCGAGGCGAGGCGGCCCGCGCCGAGGGGACCGCCGGAGAACTTCGCGCCGAACCCGATGATCACAGCGGCCAGCGACCCCGTGAGCAGCCCCCACAGCGGGGCCGCCTCGAGGAACGGCGTCGGCGCGATCCGGACGGTCATCAGCCCGGCGAGCGCTCCGGCCAGGTACGGTATGGCCAGCACGAAGAAACCCAGCCACGGCGGGAACGCCGCCCGCGCACCGACCGGCAGGGCGGCGAGCATGGGGAACGCGGGAATGGCACCGAGCGCCGAACCGGAAGGGGAGACCGCGGTGCCGATCCCGAAGGAAAAACCCGGGCCCAGCATGTAGGCGATCGCCCAGATGACGGAGTTCGGCAGGTAGCTAAGCCCGGCGAGGAGCAGCAGCACACCTCCGCCGGTTCCCGGGGAGAGGGCGGCCACCGCCTGCTTATAGGCGTTCATGTGCACCGCCAGCGATGCCCCGGCCAGCACCGCGCCACAGGCGACCAGGACCGCGAGCGCCGCTACCGTGCCCATGATCACCGAACGCGGCCGCGGAGGGATCAGGGCAGCCAGTCGCCGCCACGGCGCGAGGCCCCGCGCGGCGCCGAGCCCGCCGGCGACCAAAGCAAGCAAGAAGCCCGCGGCGACCGCCTGCCACAGCGACGGCGCGGCGACGGGGCTCCGACTCGCTACGGCGACGGCGCCGGTGAACAGCGCGTAGGGAAAAGCGATCGCCAGCGCCGCGTGGCCCACGTCCCGCAGCCGGGTCACGTGACCCGCGTGCGTCATCCACCGTCCGCCGCGCTCGATCAGCGCGCCGGGCAGCAGGACCAGGCCAAGCGGGAGCAGCCCGATCCGGCCGACCCCGCGCACGGTCACCTCGACATGGTGCGCGACCAGCCACAGCAGGCCGGCGGAGCGCAGCACACCGGGCAGGCCGCCGCCGAGTCCCACGTGCGGCGCCGTGATCCACCCGATGGCGGTCAGCGTGACGAGAACCGCGAGGCCGCCGCCGGCCGCCGCCAGCGCAGCGGCCCCGCCCGCCATGAGCATCGGCCGACTAGGCCAGGGCCAGGGGGGTATGGGGGGACGGGCAGTCCCCCCATGCCGGGGGGTCCCCGGGGGGTTGTCCCCCGGGGCCGGCAGAGCACTCACAACGCCCATCCTGGCAACCGGCCGGGCAAACCGCACGCCGCCACGCCGCTGAGAGTCAGCTCACATCGGGGCCGTCGGTGACCTGGGCAGCGCCCGATACTGGGCACGGGCTACGCTGCATGTGGCGCCGTTTGTCACGCGGCGACAAGCAGACGCAAAGCAACGGACCCAGATCGGACCCCCAGTGGACCTGTTTGAGTATCAGGCTAAGGAACTTTTCGCCGAATACGGCGTTCCGGTGCCCAAGGACAAGGTCGCCGATACCGCCGAGGAAGCGCGGGAGATCACCACCGCATTCGCGGCGGAGGGCACCCCCCAGGTGGTGGTGAAGGCGCAGGTAAAAACCGGCGGACGCGGCAAGGCAGGCGGCGTGAAGCTGGCCGACGGGCCGGTCGACGCGTACGAGAAGGCCCAGCGCATTATCGGTATGGACATTAAAGGCCACACCGTGCACAAGGTGCTGATCGCCGAGGCCACGGACATCGAGTCCGAGTACTACCTCTCGTTCCTGCTGGACCGCGCGAACCGTACATTCATGTCCATCTGCTCGGTCGAGGGCGGCGTGGAGATCGAAGAGGTCGCGCACAGCAACCCGGACGCCATCGCCCGCATCCCGATATCGCCGCTGGCCGGGGTGGATCACGCGAAGGCCCTGGAGATCATCAAGGCCGGCCGCATCCCAGACGAGGCCGCCGAGCAGGCCGCGCTGCTGGCCGAGCGACTGTGGGCCATGTTCACCGACGAGGACGCCACCCTCGTCGAGGTGAACCCGATGGTGCTGACCCCAGACGGCCAGGTGCTCGCCCTCGACGGCAAGGTCACGCTGGACGACAACGCCGCCTTCCGCCAGGACCACCAGCGGTTCGCCGACGCGAGCTCCACCGATCCGATCGAGGCCCGCGCGAAGGAGAAGCACCTCAACTACGTGAAGCTGGAGGGCGAGGTCGGTGTCATCGGCAACGGCGCCGGCCTGGTGATGTCCACGCTTGACGTGGTGGCGTACGCGGGCGAGCAGTTCGGGGGCATCCGCCCGGCGAACTTCCTCGACATCGGCGGCGGCGCGTCCGCCGAGGTGATGGCCAGCGGCCTGGAGATCGTGCTGTCCGACCCCTCGGTCCGGTCGGTGTTCGTGAACGTCTTCGGCGGGATCACCTCGTGCGACGCGGTGGCCAACGGGATCGTGTCCGCGTTCGGCATGCTCGCGGCGCGGGGCGAGCACGTGGACCGGCCGATCGTCGTCCGGCTGGACGGTAACAACGCGGCGGAGGGCCGGCGCATCCTCAGTGAAGCGAACCTGCCGGGAGTCGAACAGGTAGACACGATGGACGGCGCGGCGCGCCGCGCGGCCGAGCTGGCCGCGAAGGGAGCATGAGGTGGCGATCTTCCTGACCGCTGAGAGCCGGGTCATGATTCAGGGCATCACCGGCTCCGAAGGCCGCAAGCACGGCGCGCGGATGCTGGCCGCCGGCACCAAGGTGGTGGGCGGCACCAACCCGAAGAAGGCGGGCCAGACCATCGAGCTGAATGGCACCGAGGTTCCCGTCTTCGGCACCGTCGCCGACACGATGGCGGCGACCGGCGCGGACGTGTCCGTCGTGTTCGTCCCGGCATCCGGCACCAAGGCCGCGGTCATCGAGGCGATCGAGGCCGAGATCCCGCTGTGCATCGTGATCACCGAGGGCATCCCGGTGCACGACACCGCCGAGTTCTGGGCGCGTGCCGTCGAGGCGGGCAACCAGACCCGGATCGTCGGCCCGAACTGCCCCGGCGTCGCCTCCCCCGGCAAGTCCAACGCGGGCATCATCCCTGCCGATATCACCAGCGAGGGCCGGATCGGCCTGGTGTCCAAGTCAGGGACGCTG
Source organism: uncultured Actinomycetota bacterium (assembly GCA_963771985.1). Taxonomy (GTDB): domain Bacteria; phylum Actinomycetota; class Actinomycetes; order Streptosporangiales; family Streptosporangiaceae; genus Trebonia. The sequence continues at coordinate 851,655 of CAVYVO010000004.1, forward strand.
ACGTACCAGATGATGTACGAACTCCGTGACGTCGGCTTCTCCACCTGCGTCGGGATCGGCGGCGACCCGGTGATCGGCACCACGCACATCGACTGCCTCCAGGCGTTCGAGGACGACCCGCAGACGTCGGCGATCGTGATGATCGGCGAGATCGGCGGCGACGCCGAGGAACGGGCCGCCGCGTTCATCGAGCAGAATGTGACCAAGCCGGTCGTCGGCTACGTGGCCGGGTTCACCGCGCCGGAAGGCAAGACGATGGGTCACGCGGGCGCGATCATCTCCGGTTCGGCGGGCACTGCCCAGGCGAAGAAGGACGCGCTGGAGAAGGCCGGCGTGCGCGTCGGCAAGACCCCCAGCGAGACCGCGGCGCTGATCCGCGAGGTTGTCCGCACGCTCTAGCTCAGGGTTAGGGGCAGCGTCCTCCTGCCCGGATGGGCCCCCGTCAGCGCCGTCAGGCGGCGCGGCGGGGGCCTAGCTTTTCGTTCACCCAGGCGACGATGTCGGTGGTCGGCGCGCCCGGGGTGAAGATCCGCGCGACACCCATCTGAGTGAGCTCGGCGATGTCGGCGTCCGGGATGATCCCGCCGCCGAACACCACGATCTCCTCGGCGTCCTGCTCTTTGAGCAGTTCGATGACGCGGGCGAACAGCGTCATGTGCGCACCGGACAGCACCGAAAGGCCGATCGCGTCCACGTCCTCTTGGATGGCGGCCGCCACGATCTGCTCCGGCGTCTGGTGCAGCCCGGTATAGATGACCTCGACCCCCGCGTCGCGCAGCGCGCGCGCCACCACCTTCGCCCCCCGGTCGTGGCCGTCCAGCCCGGCCTTGGCAACGATGACGCGGATCTTGCCCGATGTATCTGCCACAGTGCCTCCCGGAATCAGGGTAGCGGCGGTGCCTGCGTCAGTACACGCAGGGAATCCCGTAGGGCGCGTTTGGCTGCACTGTCACCGCTCCCCCGTTCGCACCGTTGCTGTCAGACGGATTGAGCGGGGAGCTGGTCGGCGAAGGGGTCGGCGAGCTAGCGGACGTCGAGGTAGTGGCCGTCGAAGATGCGGCGATGGCCGCCGGTACCGAGGTCGCGTCCGTCCCGAGCAGCACCTCCACGTGGCCGGCCGCGACCGTAGCGCTCGGGCTCGCGGTCACGCCTGCGAAGTACCCGGCTATCTTCGCGGCGTTCGCCGCCGCGCCGGTGCCGTAGAGCACCTCGGTGGACGACTGAATGGGAATGTTGCCTACCTTGCCGGCCTTGTACCCGACCGAGACCAGCGCCCGGGAGAGCTCCCCGGCCAGCCCGGTCGCGTCGCCGCCGTTGTAGACGTCCACGGTGGTCGATCTCCGGGACGTCGCGCTGGCCGACTTGGCGGTCTTCCCAGTGGCTGATTTCTGCGCGGCCGGCGCCGGGGTCGCGGGCGGGTAGAACGCGTTGTGCACCACCTGCTTGATGTAAGCCGGGTTCACCACGTTGGCGGCCTGCCCGTCGATGGTCTGGTAGTCCGTGATGGGCAGCGTGCTGAAGGTCAGGTTCTTGCCGGACAGGCTCCTCATCTCGGAGATGAAGTCCAGCGGGTTCAAGCTCCGGTCGGTGATCAGGTACTGCTTGGCGACGGTCAGCAGCGAAGACAGCTGGCCGAGGTCGGTGAGTATGCCCTGGGTCCGCAGCCTCCAGATCACGTAGTCGAGGACGGCCTGCTGACGATGGGTCCGGTCCAGGTCCCCGTTGGCGAGGTTGTCCCGCTCCCGCACGAACGCCAGCGCCTGCGCGGCATCGAGGTGCTGGTAGCCCACTTTCAGGTCGGCGCCGGAGTTCGCGTCCGTGAGGTTCTGGCCGCCGTTCTCCGACTTCACGCACACCTCGATGCCGTTGAAGACCTTGGCCAGCTCGTAGAACCCGTCCAGGTTGAGCTCGGCGAAGTGGTTGATCTGCACCCCGGTCAGCGCTTCGACCGTCTGGATCTCCGCGAGCCCGGCCTCGTTGCCCTGATAGGCGAGCTCGTCCTGGTTCAGGTGCGCGCTCGCGAGCTGATTCTCCTTGTTCGCCAGCGCGAAGCCGTACGCCTGGTCGATCTTGCCCTGCGCGCCGCCGTAGCCGCCGGTGCCGTACATCGTGACCCAGTTGTCGCGGGGAATGGAGAACCCGACCGCCCGCTGGCCGCCGGCGAAGATGTGGATGAGGATCAAGGTGTTCGTCGCGTTGCCGCCAACGGACCCGATGTGCATGATGTCCTCAAGGCCGCGCGGCAGCGGCTCGCCGTTCCAGTACGTGCGGCTCTCCAGCCCCATCAGCAGGATGTTCATGGCGCCCACCGACGGGCTCCCCGAGATCACGTTCGAGCCGCCGATGCTGCTGACCTCGCTCTTCACGTAGTACGCGAAGCCACTCGCCACCATGATCAGCGAGGCGAACACACAGCCCAAGGCGTATCCGGCCTTACCGGCTATCGCCGCCCCCCCGCGCGCCCCGAACATGCGACTCCTCCGCGCTGGCTGCCACCATTGCCGCGAAGACTACCTGGTCAAGCTGAAGACCAGCCTGCTTGTGATTACGACATTCGAAATTCACGCAGATTTTCACTACGTATAGTTACCAAAACGTAACGCTTCCGGGCCGGCGATGAGCACGCGGCCGACGACCTTGTGCTCACCTAGCCTTCGTTTGGGCGATCTTAGGCATCGATGCATTAATCTCTGCAGCAATGGCCACACCATCCGGGCAGGAGCCCCGATCAGGTCCCGCGCGCGGCGGTCCCGCCCGCCCAGCGCCGCGCGGGATTGATCCTGGTTGGCCACCGGGGGGTCCAGACGGCCGTCGCGGCGGTGCCGGGAACGGCTCAGATGGATGGGACCGGGATGGCATCGACCGCGGACGTGACAATGGCGGCAACGCCAGGAGCGGCGGGCGCATGGGTGGATCTGGGCGTGACGATTCCGACCCCTGGCAGAAGGCTCCCCGTGACTCCACTCAGGCAGGACGCGGCCGGGGCGACGGCCAGAGCGGTGACCGGATAGCCCGAGGCGCCGACTCGGGGGGCACCGGCCCGCAGGGCGGTCGTGGCACTGGCGGGCGTTTCCCGGCTGAGCGAGCGCCACGGGAGAGCGACCGGGGCACGACTGCTCCCCGCCGTGGCCCGGCCGGCCGCGGCCCCGATCCGCTAGAGCCGAGCGCCCGCGACACACGCGGCGGACCCGCCGGGCGCGGCGTGCTCGGCGGCAAGGCTCCCGCCAGTCAGGCGCCGACGGCAGGCGGCCTGCGGGCAGGCCCGGCGCTTCGCTGGGTAGGCACGCTATCCACCGCGGTCGCGATCTACATCGTGCTCGCCGCCACCCTCCTGGGGGTCCTCGGCACGGTGATTACCGGAAATGAGCCGGGCTTCCTGCTGGGCTTCTTGATTCTCGTCGGCTCCGTCGTCGCGGCGCTCGGCGTCCGGCGCAGGGCGCTCTACGTGATCTTCCCGCTGCCCGCGCTCGCCAACTTCATCGGGGCCGTGGTGTCCGGCGCCATTCACGACCGCGGCATCGACACCTCGAAAACAGTACTGGGCGCGAGCTTCCTGCAGTGGATCGCCAACGTCTTCTTCGCGATGTGCGCGACCACCATCATCGTCTTGGTCATCGCCGGCGGCCGCTGGCTGCTTTCCAGGCAACTGGTCTCCGGCCAGTTCCCGATGTCCGCCGACCGACTCCCATCCGGCCGCGGCCCGCGGCCCGCTCCGGCAGGGCGACTCCCGCGCCCCGACCAGCGCCCTGGTGACAGGGATCCATGGGCACCCGTGGATCCGTGGGATGACCGTCCCGGTACCGGAGGCCAGCGGGCGAGCCGCGACCAGCGCGACGCCCGGGATCCGTGGGGCGATCGCCGCCGCCCGGCGAGCCCCGGCCAGCCCGCCACGGGCCCGCGGCCCAGTCAGCCTGGCACCGGCCCGCGGCCCGCCCCGCCCGGAGCACGCAACCAGCCCGGCGGCACCGTCCCGCCCGGCGGCACCGTCCCGCCCGGCGGCACCGTCCCGCCCGGCGGCAACCAAGCCGGCGGTAACCGCGCACTGCCGCCGGACGGCCGCACCCGGGGCCCACGCGAGCCGTGGGACGATCAGGATCCTCGCGGAACCAGGAACCGGCGCCCCACCCGGGGCCAGCGCGACTCACGTGACCCATGGGGCAAGCGCTGACGACCCGCACGCCGCGGAGCCAACAGGCCGATTGCGCAATCGACCCGCTCTAGGGTGCTCGATCGCGCAATCGACCCGCGTCACCTTCGGCTGGGCGGCGTGCCGGGCGGACCGGACAGCGGGGCGGGCGGACAGCCGGGCTGGGCCAGGCCGGGCGGGCGGGCGTTAGAGCTTTTCTAGCGGCGCGTAGCGGAGCACCAAGTGCTTGACGCCGTACTCGCCGCCGAAGTCGATCTTGGCTTCGGCCTGGTCTCCGTACCCGTCGGCGGACACCACCGTGCCGAGGCCGAACTTATCGTGGGTGACCCTGTCGCCCGGCGCCAGGACCGGGACAGGCCGGTTGCCCACCGCGGTCACCCCCGGCCGCGAGGCCATCCGCTCCGACGCCGGCGACGACGCGGTGGCGGCGGCCTGCGCGTCGCGCTTCCACTCGATCAGCGACGCCGGGATCTCCGACAGGAACCGGGACGGGGTGTGGAACGCCGGGCGCCCCCACCAGTTGCGGGACGCGGCGCGGGTCAGGTAGAGACGCTCCATGGCGCGGGTGATTCCCACGTAGGCCAGCCGCCGCTCCTCCTCGAGCTCCCGCTGGTTGGTCAGCGACCGCTGGTGCGGGAACACCTCCTCCTCCATGCCAGTGAGGAACACCACGGGGAACTCCAGGCCCTTCGCCGTGTGCAGCGTCATCAGCGTCACCACGCCGCCATGGTTCTCGCCGTCCGGGATCTCGTCCGCGTCGGCGACCAGCGCCACCCGCTCGAGGAAGTCCGCGAGCGTGCCGTCCGGCACGCTGCCGTCGAACTCGCGCGCCACCGAGACCATTTCCTGCAGGTTCTCCACCCGCGTCGCGTCCTGCAGGTCCGGCGAGTTCTCGAGGGACGCCTGATAGCCGGTCCGGTCGAGCACCGCCTCGACGAGCTCCGCGACCGGCCCGCCGGCCGCGGCCTGCTCCCGCAGGTCGTCGACGAGCGCGTTGAACCCCGCGATCGCCGCCGCCGACCGGGCCGCCAGGCCAGGCACGTCTCCAGGCGAGCGGAGCGCCTCGGCGAACGAGATCCGTTCCCGCGCGGCAAACGCCGCCACGTACTCTTCGGCCCGGTCGCCGATGCCGCGCTTGGGCACGTTGAGCACCCGGCGCAGCGACACCTCGTCCGCGGGGTTGGCGATCAGCCGTAGGTAGGCCAGCAGGTCGCGGACCTCGCGCCGCTCGTAGAACCGCACGCCGCCGACCACTTTGTACGGCAGGCCGACCCGGATGAACACTTCCTCGAAGACACGGGACTGCGCGTTCGTCCGGTAGAAGACCGCCACCTGGCCGGGTGACGCCTCGCCCGCGTCGGTGAGCCGGTCCACCTCCTCGGCGACGAACGCCGCCTCGTCGTGCTCGTTGTCGGCGACGTAGCCGACGATCGGCGGGCCGGCGCCCGCGTCGGACCAGAGGTTCTTCGGCTTGCGGCCGGGGTTGCGGGACACGACCGCGTTGGCCGCGCTCAGGATGGTCTGCGTCGACCGGTAGTTCTGCTCGAGCAGGATGACCGTCGCGTCCGGGTAGTCCTGCTCGAACTCGACGATGTTCCTGATCGTCGCGCCGCGGAAGGCGTAGATGGACTGGTCCGCGTCGCCTACGACGCACAGCTCACTCGGTGAGAACCTCGTCTGCGGAATCGGAGGCGCCACCTTCCGTTCGGGAAGAAAAAGAGGAGAACCTCCGGAGACCAGCTCGCGTACGAGGACGTACTGCGCGTGGTTCGTGTCCTGGTACTCGTCCACGAGCACATGCCGGAAGCGGCGCCGGTACGCAGCCGCCACCTCAGGGAATGCCTGGAAGAGATTGACCGTGACCATGATCAGGTCGTCGAAGTCCATCGCGTCGGCGGCCACCAGGCGGCGCTGGTACTCCGCGTACGCCTCGGCCAGCGCCTTCTCGCGGGACGTCCGCGCGCGGGACGCGAACGACTCGTAGTCGATCAGCTCGTTCTTGAGGTTCGAGACCGCCGCCGCCATCGTCTTCGGCGGGTACTGGCGCGCGTCCAGCTCTAGCTCGCGGCAGACAAGCGCCATCAGCCGCTGCGAGTCGGCGGCGTCGTAGATCGAGAAGTTCTGCGGGTAGCCGAACCGCTTCGCCTCCCGGCGCAGGATCCGCACGCAGGCGGAGTGGAACGTCATCACCCACATGGCCCGCGCGCGGCGGTCGCCGATCAGCTGCGCGACCCGGGCCGCCATCTCGCCGGCCGCCTTGTTGGTGAACGTGATCGCGAGGATCTCCGTCGGCGAGACCGCACGCTCGGCCAGCAGGTAGGCGATCCGGTGGGCGAGGACCCTGGTCTTCCCGGAGCCCGCGCCGGCCACGATCAGCAGCGGCCCGCCGGCGTGCACGACTGCGGCACGCTGCTGAGGGTTGAGCCCGTCGAGGAGGGCCGGCTGGTTTCCGCCAACGGGCAAGTGATGCGTCGCGGTCGTGGTCACCCGTCCAGCCTAGGTCCTGGCACCGACAAAAGGACGCGCGCACCGAGAAGCCGGCATGTTCGAGTATGGTCGGTTGCCATCAGGATTACCAGCTAATTGTACCAATTTGACTACGATCAAGATGCTAACGCGATATCGTTGCTTGCCCTAACCCGTAACCCGCAGGGGGTCTCATGGGGTCGCGCGGCCGATCCATCCGGCTCAGAATCTACTTTCTGGTAGCCATCCCGCTGATTACGATGCTCGGCTTGTTCGCTTACGTTGCGTATACGTCCGTAACGAACTGGCTCAACCAGGACCGGGCGCCGAACCTGATCAGGGCCACCTCCGAACCGCTGACGAACTTCGCCAACGTGTTGCAGGCCGAACGCAGGACCGCGGTCGTGTACCTGTCGCGACCAGACACCGCCAACCTCACCGCCTACCAGAACGCCATCATGGCCACCAAGAGCGATGCGGTGCAGCTCGCGGTGGCGTTCAACTCACCGGGTACCAAGAGCAGCGCGAACGCGGCGGAGACCGCGGCCATCGGCAAGATGACCGCCCTGATCAACGGCATGACCCCGCTGCGCACCTCGGTCATCGGCAGGCAACTGGCCCCGCTAGACGCCTTTGCGGCCTACACGAATGTCATCGTCGGCCAAGGAGCGGTGCTTCAGGCCGCGGCGAACAGCATCACGGACGCGGCCGGCTCAAGGCAGGGCTTCGGGCTGATCTCGGTAGTCAGCGTCCAGGAAGACGTGTCGGAACAGGACGCGGTGCTGGCCGGAGCGCTCGCGAGCGGATCGCTGACGGGCCCCGACCGGGTGGCCTTCAGCCAGGCCGCGGGGCGGGAACAAAGCGACATGCTGTCGGCTGAGGCGCTACTCTCCCCGGCCGAACTCAAGACCTACAACACCACCTTGAACAGTCTGGCGCCGGCCGCATTGCAGAATGACCTGACCACCATCCAGCAGGCAGTCCCGGCCGGCGTCCCGCTGAGCGTGATGGAACGGCAGGGCCTGTCGCCTGCCTCCTGGCAGACCTTGACCGGCACGTGGGAGAAGGCGAGCAGCGCGGCGGGCACCGACGCCGCCAGCGCGGTGCTTGCCGGCAACCAGAATGTGGCGATCGACGCCAAGAGGCAGGTGTTCATTACGGCCGCGATCGGCGCGGCGGGCCTGATCCTCACGCTGATCGTCACGATCCTGCTCGCGCGGTCCATCAACCGCAGGCTCACCTTCCTCCGCCGCTCCGCCCTCACGCTGGCCGAAGAGCAGCTGCCCGCCGTGGTGGCCAGGCTGCGCCGCGGCGAGAGCGTGGACGTCGCGGCCGAGGCGCCGCCGCTGCGGGCCGGCAGCGACGAAATCGGCCAGGTGGGCCAGGCCATCGACACCGTGCGGCAGACCGCCATCAGGGCCGCCGTGGAAGAGGCGCGGCTGCGGCAGGGAATCAACGACGTGTTCCGGAACCTGGCCAGGCGCAACCAGTCCCTGCTGCAGCGCCAGCTCACCACGCTCGACGCCATGGAGCGCAAGGCCACCGACCCGGACGTGCTCGAGGACCTGTTCAAGCTCGATCACCTCACCACCCGGATGCGGCGGCACGCGGAAGGCCTCATCATCCTGTCCGGCTCGCCGCCGGGCCGCAGCTGGTCCGCTCCGGTCCGGCTGATCGACGTGATGCGCGGCGCCATCGCGGAGGTCGAGGACTACGCCCGGGTTGCCGTCGCGTCGCAGTCGAAGGCCGCGCTGGCCGGCTCCGCGGTGACCGACGTGATCCACCTGCTCGCCGAGCTGATCGAGAACGCCACCTCGCTGTCCCCGCCGTTCACCCAGGTCCGGGTGAGCGGGGAGACCGTCGCCAACGGCTTCGCGATCGAGATCGAGGACCGGGGCCTGGGCATGACGCCCGCCCGCATGGCCGAGCTGAACGAGCGGCTGTCCAACCCGCCGGACATCAACCCGGCCAACACCGAGCAGCTCGGCCTGTTCGTGGTCGGGCAGCTGGCCAGGCGGCACGGCATCAGCGTCATGCTGCGACAGTCCCCGTACGGCGGCACGACCGCGGTCGCGCTGATCCCGCAGCGGCTGATCGTCGAGGAGGGCCCCGCGGCGATCACCGCCGGCGGTTCCGGGGGCGTCCCGATGGGCGCGGGACCGTCGCCGACCGCCCCCTACGCGCCGATCATCATGAACGGCGGCCCGAACGGCAACGGATACGGCGCGACGAACGGCTCCTACGCACCCGCCGAAGGGTACGGCGGGTACGGGGGGCCGTACGACGGCGCTTACGCCGGTCCGGCCCCGGGTTCTTACGGGGGTAACGGCAGGCCGTACGCGGGTAATGGCGGGCCGTACGGCGGCAACGGCGGGTCCTACGGCAACGGCGGGTCCTACGGCGGCGGCCCCGCGGGTCCCGGCGGAAACGAGTCGTCGTATCCCGACCGGCCAGCGCCCAGCTTCACGCCGTCGGCGCCCGCTGGCTCCGGGGCGTTCGCGATGCCGCCGTCCGACCTCAGCTACCCGCCGACGAACCAGGGCGGCGGTGCTTCATCCGAGGGACGCCGCGGGCGGCACAGCTCCGCCGACGTACCGGTGGTAACCGGGGTTCCGGTCTCGCGCTCCGCGGTTCCGCCAGAGTCCCCGTTCGATGTCTTCACCCCGCTGCACCGTGGTGAGCCGGACGCCCCGGCCGCCGCAGGCGGTCCGGCGGCACCAGGCGGTCCCGCCGACGCTCCCTACGCGGAGTCTTATCCTGAGTACGGCAGGGGAGCCGCAGCCAGCGGCACGGAGGACTACAAGGGCTTGCCGCGCCGCGTGCGCCAGGCCAACCTCGCTCCGCAACTTCGCTCCTCCGCGGCGGGCTCCGGGTCAACGGGGATTCCGCAAGCCGCCGCGCCATCGCTATCGGACATGCGGAACACGTTGTCGGCCATGCAACGCGGCTGGCAGCAAGGCCGCTCGCAGTCGCAACGGGACACGGAAGGCAGCGTTGATGGAGACTAATCACCACTATCCGGCGAGCCAGCTCGACTGGCTCCTCGATGACTTGGTGGTCAGAGTCGCGCACATCCAGCGAGCGGTGTTCCTGTCCCAGGACGGGCTGGCGCTTGGCGCCTCGCGCGGCCTCGACCGGGCGGACGCGGAGCACCTGGCCGCCCTCGCCGCCGGGTTCCAGTCGCTAGCGCGCGGCGCCGGCCGGCACTTCGGCGGGGGCGAGGTCCGGCAGACCATCATCGAGATGACCTCGGGCTTCCTTTTCGTGACGGCGGCCGGCCAGGGGACCTGCCTGGCCGTCCTCACCGAGGCCGAGGCCGACGTGGGCCTGGTGGCGTATGAGATGGCGGTCCTCGTGCAGCGCACCGGCGAGCACCTGCAGGTCACCATGCGGACGCCCTCCGCCTTACCGGGTAGCTAGGAAGAAGCGCCATGCCGTCAAACGACGAGCGCTGGCTCGACGCGCAGGCCGGCCCCGTGGTCCGCCCGTACGCGCTGACCCGGGGCAGGACGCGGCACTCCGGCGAGGCATTCGACCTCGTCGCGACGGTGACCGCCACCCGCACGGGAGTGCTGGACCCGACCGCGCTGGCGCCCGAACACATATCCGTCCTGCAACTCGCCCGTGCGCCGACAACGGTGGTGGACATCGCCTCAGATGTCGACCTACCGCTCGGCGTGGTCCGCATCTTGCTGGCGGACCTACGTGAACTCGGCCTTGTCGCCATCCGTGCACCTGTCTCGACGAAGGCGCAGCAGGTTGACAGGAATACGCTCAGGGAGGTCCTCCATGGCCTACGGGGGCTATGACGCCAGTGCCGCTGCCCAGCGCGGCCACCGCGCGATAAAGATCTTGCTAGCAGGCGGCTTCGGAGTCGGCAAGACGACTCTCGTCGGCGCCGTGAGCGAGATCCGGCCACTGCGCACCGAGGAGCCGCTCACCGAAAACAGCGTCAGGACGGACAACACCGCGGGCGTGGAGCGCAAGACCACCACCACCGTCGCGATGGACTTCGGGCGGATCACGCTGCGAGAAGACCTGGTGCTGTACTTGTTCGGCACACCAGGGCAGGAGCGGTTCTGGTTCATGTGGGACGAGCTCGCCCTCGGCGCCCTCGGTGCCGTGGTGCTCGCCGACACCAGGCGGCTTTCCGACTGCTTCCCGGCGATCGACTACTTCGAGCGACGCGAAATTCCGTTCATCGTCGCCCTCAACTGCTTCGACGGCGCGCGCCGGTACGCGGTCGAAGATGTCCGCGTCGCACTCGATCTCGACCCGGGCCTGCCGATCGTCACGTGCGACGCGCGGTCGCGGGAATCGGCTAAAGAGGTCTTGATCGCGCTGGTCGAGCACGTGCTCACGGTGGCGGACGAGCCAAGTCTCCCGGTAAGGGGCGGCTTATTTCCTTTATTCCGAACGGACGCGTTAGTTCCCGCCCATGAGCCCGCCAATCTCCGGCGGGCTCATTTGTTCAGGCGTGTTTCTCTCAGGAACAGCGAAGGACGGCCCAGACGGCCTTGCCGTGGCCTTCGATGGGCGACCAGCCCCAGACGTAGCTCAGCGCGCCGACGATCTGCAGCCCGCGACCGCTCTCCCCCGTCCAGCCGGGAGCCCGCGGCGCCGGAGCCTCATCGCTCGGATCGGTGACCGCGAGCATGACCTCGCCGACCCGGCGGAGCAGGCACAGCCGCAGCGCGGACGACGCGCCCGACCCAGGCGAGACGACCTGGGGGGCGGTGCGCAGTCCGTGCCGGACCGCGTTCACGACCAGTTCGGCGATGATGAGCTCGGCGTCGTCGATCAGGTACCCCAGACCCCAGCCAGTCAGCAGCTCGCGCACGAACTGCCGTGCGGTCCTGGCCTCCTCAGGGACGGGGCTGAGCGGTCGGCTGGTCACGGCAGGCGTCTCCCACCAGGCTGATGGCACCGGCAGGTATTGCGGCGGGGACGCCGACGGGACGGGGATGCTGACTACCTCGTCGTCATCATCCCCCGGCTCGTAAGCAACCCTCAGGTGAGCCACCGCAACCGCTTTCTGCATCGTCATGGGGGCCTTAAAAGCCTTGTCTGTCGCACTATGTGGGGTATGCCTCGCTTGTATGGTGCCTGATATATTGTGCAAATGCAAGACCCGGATGCACGTTCATCCGGACGTGCACACGGGATCCATGCACCGTATGGCTTCCGCTACCGAGGGCCTGCCTCGCCGCTGGGCGACGTCACGGAGGGACGGTGGGGTTCGTAGTCGCGAGGCACCCCAGCCGAATCGGCTGACACACCTAGCACGCCTCACGCCAAGAGCCGGATGACGGCAACGGGCCACGTGTTTAACGATACGTGATCGACTGATCACTTTTAGTGATCAATGGGAGGTGTCCTAGCAGAAGCTCCCCGATGCGTCACTGGAAGGAACATGAGTCACACCTACAACGGCATGCCAGCCTCAGAACTCGCCGGCGTTACCTGGCGGAAGAGCCAGCACAGCAACCCCAACGGGGCGTGCGTCGAGGTGGCTACCCTGGCGGGCGGCGAAATCGCCGTCAGGAACTCCCGCTTCCCGAGCGGCCCGGTGCTGGTCTACACCCGTGCGGAGATAGCCGCATTCCTCGCCGGAGCCAAAGACGGCGAGTTCGACTACGTGCTGTCATCACCCCTTTAAGCAGCGCGTTAAGCGGTTGCCACATATATGCAAACGATCGCAGGAAACATGGATGGCTTCAGATATCTATTTAATTGTCATCCGCTCCCCTTTCGCAATGGCATGATTGCATGCGACACTGACGCATGCCCATCACTATGACCGGACGTTGGGCGAGCGAGGAGGGGCGCGATGCTGTCGTCTGAGGACTCCGCCTGGGAGGCCCCGCAATCACTGTTCGGCCCGCGCTCCGCGGGGCCGACCGTGCAGCGGCTGGTGCTCGGCGGCCACCTGCGCCGACTCCGTGAAGAGGCCTTCATCACGACGGAGCAAGCGGCTGCCGCGATCCGCGGGTCCCACTCCAAGATCAGCCGCATGGAGCACGGCAGGGTCGGGTTCAAGGACCGGGACATCGCTGATCTGCTGACCCTCTACGGGGTGACCAGCGGGGAAGAGCGGCAGGCACTGCTCACGCTGGCACGGGAAGCGAACACACCGGGCTGGTGGCAGGGCTATTCGGACATCTTGCCGCACTGGGTAGAGCCCTACTTCGGCTTGGAGGCCGCGGCGTCGTTCATCCGGAACTACGAGCTGCAGTTCGTTCCCGGGCTGCTGCAGACAGAAGGCTACGCCCGCGCGCTCATCCGGCTTGGCAACGCCGCCACCGAGGACGGCGTCATGCGCCGTGCGGAGGCCAGGCTCTCCCGGCAGGAGATTCTCAGCCGGGACACCCCGCCACGGCTGTGGGCGGTCATGGACGAGGGCGCGCTGCGCCGTTCGATCGGCGGCAAGGCCGTCATGCGCGAGCAGATCCGGCACCTCATCGACATGTGCGACCACCCGGCGGTGACGCTGCAGATCCTGCCGTTCCAGATCGGCGCGCACCCGGCGATGGGCGGCCCGTTCACGATCCTGCGGTTCTCCGAGCCCGACCTGCGCGACGTCGTCTACATCGAGCAGCTGACAAGCGCCCTCTACCTCGACAAGCCGGCCGAGGTCGACAGCTACCTCGAGGTAATGGAGCAGCTCTGCCTCCAGGCCGAGCCGGCCGCCAAGACGCCGGAAATCCTCAAGGCCGCCTACGATAACCTCTGACCGTACGCACGCGACGAGGCCCCGCCCGGGATTCCGGGCGGGGCCTCGTCGATCACTCGGGTGCTGTTACCCTTCCTCGGGTACAAGGGTTGGGGTGGCCCGGGTCAGGGTCTCCTTACGGAAGAATGCGGGTTTGGCGAACCTGATCCAGATGCCCGCGATAAGGCCTGCCAGCGCCGCGAAGAAGGCGATCAGGAACACGCCGCCGATGTACCAGTGCGGCCAGAACGGCATCAGCCAGGACGTGTAGCTGTTGGCCGTCGCCACGTCCCAGTCCTCCCAGAGGCTCCAGCCGCCGGCGAAGTACATGATCAGGCCGCCGAGCACCGGCAGGATGCCCTGCATCCACAGGTTGCGGGCACTCGAGGTGAGCGTCTTGCGGTAGTACCAGGCGCAGGCGAACCCGGTGAGCCCGTAGTAGAAGGCGATGTAGAGGCCGATCGCGGTCACCGCGTCCAAGATCATGTACCCGTGTGCCAGGTAGTTGAACGGGACGTAGAGCGCGATCGAGATGAGGCCCATCGCGACCGTCGAGACGGTCGGCGTGAGGTAGCGCGGGTGCATCCTGGTGAAGATCTTCGGGAGCGCCCCGTAGACCGCCATCGACAGGGTGGTGCGCGCCGTCGGCAGGATCGTCGTCTGCGTCGACGCCGCCGCGGAGCTGAGCACCATGAGGATCAGCAGCCGGGCGAGGATCGACCCGATGCCGGAGCCGCCGAACACCTCGGTCCCGAGTATCGACAGGACGTCACCCGCGTTTGCCGGGTTGCCCAGGCCTGTCCCCGTCTTTCCGACGCCGGCGAACGATTGCGCGGCGAGGATCGTGATCACGTAGGTGACCAGCAGGATGAACGTGGAGATGATCGCCGCGCGCCCCGGCGTCCGCTCCTTGTCCGCCGTCTCCTCGTTGACGGAGACCGCGGTATCCCAGCCCCAGTAGATGAAGAGCATCAGGATGAGGCCGCTCACGAACGCGGAGAAGCTCGAGATGTGGAACGGGTTGAACCACGAGAGCGTCGGGTGAATCGATGTGCTCGGGTGATGACCGGTCCCCACCCGGACGAGCGCGACCACCGAGAAGAGCAGCAGCATGACCACCTCGATGCTCAGCAGCACCCGCTGGAACATCGCGGACACCTCGATGCCCCGGTAGCAGATGTACGACATCGCGATGATCCAGAGCACGCCGACCAGCAGCACCCAGCCGCTCGTCGGGTCCTGGCCGATGCCGTGAGCGCCGAAGAGCTGGAACACGTACTGCCCGGCGATCTGCGCCAAGCTGGCCATGACCAGCACGTCAGCGGCGACGATCCCCCAGCCGCCCGCCCAGCCGGTCTTCGGCCCGAACGCGCGTGACGCCCAGGTGAACGTCGTGCCGCAGTCGGGGTCCGCCTTGTTCAGCTCGCTGTACCCGATCGAGGTCAGCAGCATCGGGATGAACGCGAACAGCGCGACGACCGGGGCCCCGAGCCCGACGGCCGCGACGATAAGTCCCAACGTGGCGGCCAGGCTGTAGGCAGGAGCAGTAGAGGCCACCCCCATGACGACGCTGGAGACCAGCCCCAGCGCGCCGGACTTCAGGCCCTTGTCCACTTGCTGTTCGACGACGACCGGCGACGTGCCCTCAGCAGTAGCCATGCCTCACCCCTCTCTACGGTGCTATGCGACGGTTTTAGCACAAAAACCGATTAAAAACGAGGTATTCAGTGGTCACAAGCTAGGTCAACCTTCGGAAACGGAAGCCGCACCCCTCACCGGCGCGCCGCGATCCGCGCGGTGGCCGACGATCCAGGAGGTCCGGGCGGCTATCGGCGCCGACCAGACACCGCCCGAAGCGGCACCAGCGGCTTTCCCGGGCTCCCCGGACAGGCGAGCCTGTGGGTCGGTTGCGCGATCGACCAGACTAGGGCTTGCCGGTTATCTAGCTGGCCATCCCGGGGCGTGCCCGGGGGCGCGCCGTCCCGTGGCTGCGCACGGTGGTGCACGAGTCGCCCATGGGTGCTGCCCGCTCGGCCCGCTCCATGATCACGAATCTTTTTCGTACGTATAGGATGAATTATTTACTTTGTAAAAAATGTTTTCGCAATCATGCGGGTTGACTGCCTGCCGCCCGGTACGGGTGCGGGCGGCGTGCACCGCCGGATGTAGCGCTAGGCCTTGACCAGGCCTGACTGGTAAGCGATGACGACGAGCTGGGCGCGGTCGCGGGCACCGAGCTTGGCGAGGATGCGGCTCACGTGGGTCTTGGCCGTCGGCACGCTCATCACCAGCCGCTCGGCGATCTCGGTGTTGGACAGCCCGGTCGCGATGAGCGCGAGGACCTCACGCTCGCGCACGGTGAGCTGCCCGAGCGCCTGCGGCGGCGGGCGCAGCGGGTCGGGCTGGCGGATGAAGTGCCGGATGAGCCGCCGGGTGACATTGGGCGCCAGCAGCGCGTCGCCGGCGGCGACGACCCGGATGGCCGACAGCAGCTCCTCCGGCGGGCGGTCCTTGAGCATGAACCCGCTGGCGCCCGCCCGCAGTGACGCGAACACGTGCTCGTCGAGGTCGAACGTGGTCAGGATCAGTACCCGGGGCAGGTCACCGCCCGCGGCGATCTGCCTTGTCGCGGCGATGCCGTCCATGACCGGCATCCGGATGTCCATCAGCACGACATCGGGTGCGGTCTTCCGCGCCACCGCGACCGCCTCGGCGCCGTCCGCGGCTTCGCCGAGCACGCTGAGGTCGGGCTCGGAGTCGATCAGCAGCCGGAAGCCCGCGCGGACGATGGCCTGATCGTCGGCCACCACGACGCCGATGCTCACGCGGCCTGCCTGCCGCCCGCCAGCGGGAGGAATGCCGTCACCTGGAAGCCGCCGCCGTCAGCGGCCTTCGCGTTGAGCGTGCCGCCGAAGGCGGCCGCGCGTTCCCGCATCCCCACGATCCCGTGCTGGCCGGCCGGGGCGGCAGAGCGGGGCGGGGCTTCGGTGTCACGGGCGCGACCGGTGTCAGTCACGCCGATCCGTATCCCATCCGCGCTGACCCGGATCCGTACCGTCGCCTCCGCCCCTGGGGCGTGCCGGACGACGTTGGTCAGCGCTTCCTGGACGATCCGGTACACGGTAAGCGCCGCCGCCGGAGGCACCGCCGTAACGTCCCCGGTGAAGGCCAGGCTGACTGGTGTGCCGGCGGAACGGACCATGGCGGCCAAGTCGCCGAGGTCGGCAAGTCCTGGTGCAGGCGCCAGGGCTTGGTCCTGACCGGCATGGCCAGCATGTCCGGGCATCCAGGGCACGTCGGGCTCGTCGTCGCCGCGGAGCAGCCCGAGGATGCGCCGCAGTTCGTCAAGCGCGCCGCGGCTGGAATCCTCGACCACGGCCAGGGCCCGCAGGGCCTCGGCCGGCCGGGCCGGGCCGACCCTCCGGCCGACTCCGGCCTGCACGGCGACCACGCTGAGCGTGTGTGCCAGCACGTCGTGCAGTTCCCTGGCGATCCGGAGCCGTTCCTCGGCCGCCGCGCGGCGGCTGTGCGCCGCCTCGGCCTGCTGCCGCTGCGCGGCCTGCTCCGCGACCCCCGCCTGGTACTTGCGGCGCTCTCGCACGCCTACGCCCACGAACCACATCGCCGCCGCGGCCAGCATGCTGTGCAGCAGCTCAGAATCGGTCCGGCCCGCGGCCGCCGCGGACAGCAGCCCGGCTCCGATCGCCGTCTCGGCCGCCACGAGCGCGGCCACCGCGACCGGACGGGACAGGCGCAGCGCGGCCATGTACGCGGCCATGCCGAGCATCAGGTCAGCGCTCAGCGGCGCCCGCCCGAGTGCCGTCAGGGCCGCGACGGCCGCCACCACGACGATGAACACCGGCAGCGGCCAGATCCGCCGCACCGCGACGGGCAGCGTCGCCGCTGCGAAGAGGGCCGCTACCGGGGCGCTCGGCACCCTGAAATGCGGCGCGTGTATCACGTGCAGCCCGGACGTGAGCAGGATCGCGGTCAGGACAGCGGCCCCGATGTCGATGGCCAGCCACTGCCCGGGGGGGATCCGGTACGTCAGGGGCGGCCGCGGCATGTCGTCCGGCCGGTCACTGCCAGGCATGGTCTCAGGCTAGTCCCGGCTGCCAGCCGGGCGCGTCCGTCCCTGGTCGGAGCGTGTCTACATCCTCGGATGTAGCGCGCACGTCCAGGCGCCTGCCGCGCATCAGGCCGGACAGGCCGGATGCGCGGCAGGACGAGCCAGACGCTGCCTGTCACCCAGTCAGCGGTTGCCCGTCCGGGCCGGTGACGCGGGCGAGGGTAGCGGCTGCGAGGTGCTGGATGGCGGGAGGCAGGGGGACGTAGCCGAGGTGCTGACCAGAGGCCGGCCGTTCATCCTGTGTCGATTCTGTGATAGAACTATTAATGATTCTATCACAGAATTAACTGGGAGTGCATGGTGAGAGCCTCCGGATTTCGCCGCTCGTGCCGGAAGGGGCCGCGTGGTGATGCTGCTGCGTGAGGCGGCGCGTCCGGCCGTGGTGCGCGAGCACCGGATGGCGCCGTGGTTCGCGGTGGCCACGGTGTGCTTCGGCGCGTTCATGGGCCAGCTGGACGCCAGCATCGTGACGCTGGCGTTCCCGGCGCTGCAGCGCCAGTTCGGAGTGGGCCTGGCGGGGGTGCAGTGGGTGTCGCTGTCGTACCTGCTGGCCCTGGTGGTGCTGCTGGTGCCGGTGGGCCGCTGGTCCGACCGAGCCGGCCGCAAGCTGGTGTACCTGTACGGGTTCGTGATCTTCACGGCCGCGTCGGCGGGGTGCGGGCTGGCGTGGTCGCTGGGCGCGCTGATCGCGCTGCGGGTGGTGCAGGCGGCCGGGGCTGCGATGCTGCAGGCCAACAGCGTGGCGCTGGTGGCCACGAGTGCTCCGCCGAGGAAGCGGCGGGCGGCGCTGGGGATCCAGGCGGCGGCGCAGGCGCTCGGCCTCGCGCTCGGCCCGGTCGCCGGGGGCCTGCTGCTGGCAGCGTCCGGATGGCGGTGGATCTTCTTCGTCAACGTGCCGGTCGGCGTGGTGGCGCTGGCGGCGGGCTGGTTCCTGCTCCCGCGCACCCGGCAGCGCGCCAGCCGGGCAGGCGCGGACCCGGCGGGACTCGTGTTGCTGGCCGCCACCCTCACCGCCGGGCTGCTGGCGGTGTCCGCCATCTCCGGCCTGGGCATGCCCGCCGCCGCCACAGCCGGGTGCGGCGCGGTGGCCGTACTGGCCGCGACGGGGCTGGTGTGGTGGGAACGGCGGGCGGCATCGCCGCTGATCGACATGCCGCTGCTAACAGGCGGTGGCCTGGGGGCGGGGCTTGCCGGGGCGCTGTGCGCCTACATGGTGCTGTTCGGCCCGCTGGTGCTCTTCCCCCAGCTGATGTCGGCGCACGGCGACGGCCCGCTGCGGACGGGGCTGATCCTGGCCGCGCTGCCCGCTGGTTTCGGGGTGGCCGCCGTCGCCGCCGAGCGGGTCCTGCCCGCCCGCTGGCCAAACGGGTACCGCTGCGCCGCGGGCGGGATCCTGGCCGCCGGCTGCGCCGCGGGCCTGGCCGTCCCCGGCTCCGCCGCGGTGACGGCGCTGCTGCTGGGTGTCCTCGGTCTCGGCCTGGGCGTCTATATCCCGGCCAACAACGCGGCCATCATGGCGGCGGTCCCGGCCAGCAGCTCAGCCGCCGTCGGCGGGCTCGTCAGCATGGCCCGCGGCCTGGGCACCGCCCTCGGGGTCGTAGCGGTGTCCCTGGCACTACACGCCGGGAGCAGACCGGGCCCGGCCATGCTCACGCTGGCGACCCTGGCACTGGCCGCGGCCTGGACCGGGCGTGCCGCACGAGCCGGGGAGCACCATGACGCGGCACCAGGCGGCGAGGCATGAACCCAGCGGCCGGGATCAACGTGCTGGCGATCACGGCGGTGATGGCCCGGTCGGTCGCACTGGCCGGGTTCGGCCTGGATTCAGCTGTAGAGATCGGCGCGTCTGTCGTCGTGATCTGGGAGCTGTCCGGCACGGGCGAGGAACGGCAGCGGCAGGGCCTGCGGCTGATCGGGTGAGCGTTCGCCGCCCTCGCGGTCTACCTGCTCGCTCAGTCGACCTTCGTGCTGGCGGCCGGCTTGCGCCCGCGACATCCCGTGGCTGGGATCGCCTGGACCGCGGTGACCGCGGCGGTGATGTTCACGCTGGCCGCGGGCAAGGCCAGGACCGTGCGGGCACTGGACAATCCGGTGCTGCGCACCGAGGGACGGGTGACCATGATCGACGGCATCCTCACCGTCGCGGTGCTGGCCGGCCTGCTGCTGAACGCGGCGGCGGGCTGGTGGTGGGCGGACCCTGCCGCCGGGCTACGTGCTGGTGTACTACGCGATTCGCGAGGTACGAGAGATCTTCTTCGCCGGACACTGAGCCGCGGACGTCCAGCATTCTCGTTCGGCGGCGGCGGCCTGGGCTAGCACCGCCTGCGCGAACTGCCGCGCCTCGGCCACCGTGAGGCCTGCCCACGCGGCACCTTGGCAGCCGGAGTACTCCCCTAGGTCGACGAAGACTCGCGCGGCGGGATGGCGGGCGTCACCGAGAGCGAGCCTGCCGACCGTGAGTTGCCGCCCGCAGCTCGTGCGCACATAGTCGTGCTCTCTGTCAGAGCCCGAGCCTGCGGCTGGATCTGGCCTCATCGTGCACCTCCTGGCTATCGCGTGACCGCCGATGCCGTTGCTATACCCTCATGGGTATAGGCAACGACCCGGCCGTCATTATTCCGGCCTACGCCAGCGCGCTGAACCGGCCAGACCATGGGAAGGTGCCGCTGATTGATCCGGTCGCGGGCAGCGGGCACGAGTGGGGGCACGGAGTGCGGGCTTCAGCGCACGATAGGCCGCGGCTGTTATCAACTTTGGGCGTGTCGTGGCAGGCCTCCCGGCAGACCTATGCCCGAATTGCTCTCTTTATAGAACTATGCGAACTAATGATGCCCGGCGGCACTGCCTGCCGTATGAGGTCTGTGGCCCCTGGCCTCACAAGATGAGGCTTGTGGGCCACCGACCTAAACCCTGCCGCAGCGGCAAGGCGCGGTAAACCACATGGCTGACCGGAAACCAGACATCAATAACTTAACTCCCAACGAGACCATAGCGAGAAAGAATCTTCGCCGGGAAAATGTCTTAGCGATCATGAAGATACTGGTGGGGCGGCCTCAAATCCAGAAATTCCTGATTCCATGCCATGCACCGTACCGATGACCGCCACGGGTTTCCTCGAGGTCCGGGCGCGCGGACCAGGCGGGCCGGGCACCGGGAGCTCGTCATCGCCGACGGCGTGAAACACGGCAGCCGCACTTCGGTACGTGAGCTACCGGGATAGCCGCGGTCAGCGCGCCGCCCCGGGCGGCAGGCCCGGGGCGCGGCCCGGGCGCCCCGCGGGGCGCCATCCCGGGCCGAAGCCGCGGCCATCCCGGAGCCCCGGTAACGTGAAAGCTTTCCCGCCCCGGGACGGCTCTGTCGCACATCTGGATGATAACGGAGCCCTGACGCCGCCCGCCCGCCGTATTTTCCCTATGAACGCCCCGAGATCGAACTAACGTGAAAGATAACCGGCCTCATAGGGCGTGAGATCCTTCACGTTATCGAAAACCGGCGAGGAGCGGGACACCGGACGGCCGCCAGCGCACGATCGGACCGTTACCCTCCAGTTATATGAGACAGAGCCCCCGGGACGCGCGGGATCCTTCACGATAATCCCGGCGCCCGGCCCATCCCCGCCGCCGGCGGCAGGCGGCCGGAGACGGGCGCGCAAGCGCGGGAAGAGCCGCCCATCGCCGCAGGTCATACGCTAAAAATGTGGCTGCCGTGATGAAAGGCCTCAGGTGAAGATGATCTCGCCCCCGGCGGCCAGGTCGTAGAACTCGCCGACCGTGATGATGTCCTTGACCTGGTCGATCAGGTCTTCCTTGGTGATACCGAACAGGTCGGCCGACGCCTTGCACGCGTACAGCCCGGCACCGGTGTCGGCGATCATCTCGACGAACTCAGGGATGGACGGGATGTCGAGCTGGTCCATCTTCCGGGCCATGTAGTGGGTCATGACCGACGAGACGCCGGGCAGTCCGCCCGCCCAGGTGGCCAGGTGCAGGCCCGGGTTGCCGACGGTGGCGAGCTTGATGTGCTCGTGGCGTGCCTTGTGGACGGCGTCCAGGCCGAAGAAGGTGAAGAACACGTTGGCCTCCATCCCCTCGGCGCGGGCGCCATTGGCCATGATCAGGCCAGGGTAGATGCCCTCGAGAGAGCCCTTGGAGACGATGATGGAGACTTTCTCGATCTTGGCGGCCATGTGATCATCCCTTTCAGATGCAGCCGCGGGGCTTGGGAATCCCGGCGATCTTCGCCGCTTCCTTCGCCGGGCCCTTCGGGAACAGCTGGTAGAGCTCCTTGACGGACACGCCGGAGGTCTTGCCGAGCACGCGGACGGTGGGGCCGGTCCCCTTGGTCTCGTATTCGTGCCGCATGAACTTGATGACCTGCCAGTGCCGCTCGGTCAGTTCGGTGATGCCTTCCTGACCGGCGATCAGCGGCGCCATCTCCTCGCGCCATTGGCCGGGATCGGTGAAGAAACCCTCGTCGTTGACCGTGACCTCGGTGCCTGCGTAGGTGATCGTGGGCATTAGCGTCCCTTTCCTGATCGCGTCCGGGAGCCGGTGCCGGGCAGGTGCTTCCCGGCCATCGACATCTGGCTGTGCACGGCGGGTATCTCCCTGCCCGGTAGCAGTACGTGCCAGTAGAGCCAGCCGAACGCCAGCTTCCCCAGGTGATTGAGCCGTGACTCACGCAGCAGCGGGAGCCCGGCACGGCCGGGGAAATGCCCGGTCATCGGCTCGTTGTCGTAGTTGAAGTCGATCAGCAGCGCCTTGCCGTGCCCGCTTTCGATGAAGCAGTTGGTGTGCCCGTCGAACGCCGCGTCCAGCGGCTCGCCCGCCAGGTACCTGGCGATGTTCCCGGCGACGATGTCGCCCTCGAAGTGGGCCACCGACCCCGCCTTGGATGTGGGGATGTCAGCGGCGTCTCCGATCACGAACACGTTCGGCCTGGCCTTGGACTGCAGGGTCCGCTGGTCGGTGGGCACGAATCCGAGTTCGTCGCCCAGGCCGGGCGAGCGGCTGACATAGTCCTGGCCGCTGTGCAGGGGGATCACGACCGCCAAGTCGAAGCCAACCTCGCGCCCGTCGTAGGAGACCAGGCGCCCGCCGGCGCCGTCCACCTCACCGGTGTTGAACTCCGTGACGAGGCTGACCCCCTTGTCCGTCAGCAGCCCGCTGAGCTCTCGGTTGCATACGGCCTTGGTGAAAGCGCCGTCGAGCGGGGTGATGTAGGTCAGCTCGACCTTGTCCCTGATGCCGCGCTCGCGGAAGTAGGAATCAGCCAGGAAGCAGAACTCCAGCGGCGCGACCGGGCACTTGATCGGCATGTCCAGCACCGTCACGGCCAGCCGGCCGCCGCTGAACCCCGCTAGCGCCCGCCGCAGTGCCACCGCGCCGTCCAGCGTGTAGAAGGTGAACACCTTTTCCATCCAGCCCGGCCCGGTGAGACCCTCGGTCTCCTCCGGTACCAGCCGGGCGCCGGTCGCGATCACCAGCACGTCGTAGCCGACCAGCGTGCCGTCGGCCAGCAGCACCTCGTCCTTGTCGAGGTCAACGCGGTCGACGGCGGCCTGCCGGAAGGTCACGCCGCGGTGGAACTGGCGGTGCCGCGGGCGGGTCAGGCTGCCGGGCTCGGCCTTGCCGAACGGCACGAACAGCAGGCCCGGCTGATAGACGTGCTCGTCATCGGGATCGATGACGACGATCTCGGCGGCGCCGCGGCCGAGCGTCCGCCGCAGCCGGTTAGCGACCAGCGTCCCGCCGGTACCGCCGCCCAGGATGACGATTCTTTTTTCCACGGTCCCAGGATGCGGCGGATACCGGGGCGGGTATAGAGACGATTGTCCCGCACTGGCATGGCCCACTGTCCCGGGACATCAGGACACGGCGGCTGCCGGGGTGACGACGGGCAGGCCGGCCTTGGCGGCGCGGTCGAAGTCATCGTCGATGGCTACGACCACCCGGTCCGCGGCGTCGAGGAAGGAGGCGGCGACCGACGCCCGGTAGCCGGCCTCGCAGTGCACCCAGAGCTCGCCGCCGGGCAGTCCCCCTATCCGGTCCGGCAGGTCGTGCAGTGGAATGTGCACGGCCCCGTCGATGTGCGATTGCTCCCACTCGGAGTCGCGGCGCACGTCGAGGACGACGACCGGGCGGTGGTGACGGACGGCGGCCAGCCCGGCGAAGTCCGCGACCGGGTAGCCGCGCAGCGGCTGCCCGGCTGCCCAGGCGGCGGGCCCGCCGTCGGCGGCGGCCTGCGGGCGGTCGATGCCGATCCGCACCAGCTCCCGCTGGGCCTCGGCCACCTGTTCGGGGGTCTGGCCGAGCAGGGTCAGCGGCGTGTCCCAGGGGATGAGCCAGCCCAGGTAGGTGGCGAAGCTGCCGTCCAGGTCGAAGCTGAGCGTGCCGGCCAGGTGCCCGGCGGCAAATGCCCGGCGGGCACGCAGGTCCACCACCCACTCGCCCGCCTCGATCCGGCGGCGCAGCTCGCCGGCCTCGGCGCGGCGCGGCGGCCTCAGGTCCGGGCCGGCCGGGCCGGCGGCGTTGGCCGGGCCCATGTGCGCGTAATAGGCGGGGTAGTCGTCCAGGCCGGCCAGCGTCTCGGCCACGTACCTGTCCTCATCCAGGGTCAGCACGGGGTTGACTGCCCGTTCCCGGCCGATGGTCGAGGAGGTGCCCTCGGACTGGGTGGCCGAGCAGAAGCTGCCGAACCCGTGCGTGGGATAGACGTCCGCGTCCCCGGGCAGCTCGGCCGCCAGCCGGCGCGCCGACGCGTACTGGGCACGCGCCAGCTCGTGTGCGTGGGCCTTACCGAGCAGGTCCGGGCGTCCGGTCGAGCCGTACAGCAGCGAGCCGCCGCTGAAGACGGCGTGCGGATGCCCCGCGGCCTCCAGCGCGTAGGACAGGTGCGTGAACGTGTGCCCGGGGGTAGCCAGCACCCGGACGCTCATCACCGGGCTGATGTCGATGACATCCCCGTCGCGAACAGCGACCCGGTCGAAGGCGACCGGGTCGGCCGCGTTGACGTGGTAGGCGGCGCCGGCCAGGCGGGCCAGCGCCAGGCCGCCGGTCACGTAGTCGTTGTGCAGGTGGGTCTCGAACACGTGCGTAATGCGCACGCCGCGGGCGGCGGCCAGGGCGAGCACCCGGTCGATGTCCCGCTGCGGATCGATCACCAGCGCGACCGACCCGTCATGCGCGAGGTAGCTGCGGTCACCCAGTGCCGGGGTGTCGATGGGGATGACCTCCACGCCGGATCCAGCCGTGATACTCATGCGCCCACTCCTATCCAATACCCCACTGGGTATATGACCTGCCCTCCAATCTAAGCGGCAGCGCCGTCTGGCGCAAACATGCCCGGCGAGACCTACAAGCGGCGTTTGTGAGTGATACAAGAAACCCCTGGCTACCGTGCGGCCACGGCGCGTATTACGGTCGTGTCATGGCAGAGACGGACCTGCCTTTCCCGCGCTGGGTGAAGCTGCTTG
The DNA here is from genome assembly GCA_963771985.1 of uncultured Actinomycetota bacterium. GTDB lineage: Bacteria > Actinomycetota > Actinomycetes > Streptosporangiales > Streptosporangiaceae > Trebonia. The sequence goes on from CAVYVO010000004.1 coordinate 876,583, forward strand.
ACCAGTCTCGGTGCATCGGCTGCCACGCGTGCACCACCGCGTGCAAGAGCGAGAACGAGGTCCCGGTCGGGGTGACCAGGACCTACGTGAAGTCCGTGGATGTGGGCACCTTCCCGCAGGCGCGGCGGGCGTTCCAGGTGAACCGCTGCAACCAGTGCGAGGACGCGCCGTGCGTGGCGGCGTGCCCCACCGAGGCGATGTACCGGCGCGCGGACGGCATCGTCGACTTCGACAAGCGGATCTGCATCGGCTGCAAGGCGTGCATCGCCGCCTGCCCGTACGACGCTATCTTCATCAACCCCGAGGACCACTCGGCGGAGAAGTGCAACCTGTGCGCGCACCGGCTCGATGTCGGCCTCGAGCCCGCGTGCGTGACGGTCTGCCCCACCGAGGCGATCATCGTCGGCGACCTGGGCGACCCCGCCTCGAAGGTGTCCCAGGTCATCAACCGCGAGCCGGTCCAGGTGCGGCGGCCGGAGAAGGGGACCCGGCCGGGCGTCTACTACAAGGGCGCGCACGCGGCCACGCTCGACCCGCTGGCGGCGCGACGGCCCGACGGCGGGCTGTTCGCGTGGGCGGAGCAGGGCGCGTCAGGCCCGCAGGCGGTCACCTCAGGTCATCCCGGCACCGGCACGTCCCAGGCCGCGGCGCTGCTGTCCTACGACGTGCCGCACCAGGCGCCGTGGGGCTGGCGGGTGAGCCTGTACACCTGGACGAAGTCGGTCGCGGCCGGCGGCTTCGCCGTCCCGGTCCTGCTGGCCGGCACCGGGTACCTGAGCTGGGGAAACGATGTCGTCCGCTGGGCGGCTCCGCTGCTGGCGCTGGCGTTCCTCGCGGTCACCGGCGCGCTGCTGGTCGCCGACCTGAAGCACCCGGCGCGGTGCTACCTGATCTTCACCCGGCACCACTGGCGGAGCTGGCTGGTGCGCGGCGCGGTGATCCTCGGCGGCTTCGGCGCGGTCGCGGCGGCGTACCTGCTCACCGCGCTGGCGGGAGCACGCACCGGGTGGGAGGTACTTGGCTGGGCGGGGCTGCCGCTGGCGCTGGCCGCCGCCATCTACACCGCGTACCTGTTCGGGCAGGCGAAGGGCCGTGATCTGTGGCAGAGCCCGCTGCTGGCCCCGCACCTGGCCGTGCAGGCGGTGCTGGCGGGCGCCGCGGCGGTGCTTCCGCTGCTGACCTGGCTCGCGCCGGGCCGGGCGGTGACCGCGGACGAGGTGATCCTCGCCGCCGCGGCCGCCGTCCACGTGGCGCTCGTGGCGGGCGAGGTCTCGCAGCCGCACGTGACCGCGCATGCCCGCCTCGCGACGCGCGAGATGACCCGCGGGAGTCAGCACCTTCCGTTCGGGATAAGCGTGATTTTCATCCTGGCCGCGATCGCCGCGCCGTGGATGGGGACCCCGGCCACCGCCCTGGCGCTCGCCGGGCTGCTCGCCTACGAGCACGCCTACGTGCAGGCCGGGCAATCCGTTCCGCTGGCGTAGAAGGGGGAGCATGGACGATCTCGAGGAGCTTGGCCGCCGGGTGTCGGCGGCGCGGGCGGCGACCGAGGCCAGGGGCGAGACGTTCTACCAGGGGGCGAGCCGGGTGCACCTGGCCGCGTTCCCGCCGAAAGAGCGCTGGGACGACTGGGTGGAACTGTCCTCGCGCGCCTGGCCCGCGCGGGAGGAAAGGCACTACATGCTGGTGCCCACCACGTGCTTCAACTGCGAGTCCGCCTGCGGGCTGCTCGCCTACGTGGACGCCGAGACCGGGCAGGTCCGCAAGTTCGAGGGCAACCCCGAGCACCCTGGTTCCCGCGGCCGCAACTGCGCCAAGGGCCCGGCCACGATCAACCAGGTCACCGACCCGGACCGCGTCCTGTACCCGCTGCGCCGGTCGGGGCCGCGCGGCAGCGGCGGCTGGGAGCGGGTCAGCTGGGACGAGGCACTGGACGCGCTGGCCGCCCGCATCAGGACCGCGCTGCTGGAATCGCGGCAGAACGAGATCATGGTGCACATCGGGCGGCCCGGTGAGGACGGGTTCACCGAGCGGGTGCTGGCGAGCTGGGGGGTGGACGGGCACAACTCGCACACCAACGTGTGCTCCAGCGGCGGCCGGACCGGGTTCCAGTTCTGGATGGGGATCGACCGGCCCAGCCCCGACCACGCCAACGCCAGCGTGATCTACCTGATCAGCGCCCACCTGGAGTCCGGTCACTACTTCAACCCGCACGCCCAGCGGATCACCCAGGCACGCGAGAACGGCGCGAAGGTCATCGTGCTGGACACCCGGCTGTCCAACACCGCCACGCACGCCGACTACTGGCTGGCCCCGCAGCCGGGCAGCGAGGCGGCGATCAACCTGGCGATCGCCAATCACCTGATCCAGTCGAAGGCATACGACCGGGAGTTCGTGCGGCGCTGGTGGAACTGGGCCGAGTACCTGACCGCGTGCCATCCGGGGGTGCCGGTGACGTTCGGGGTGTTCGAGGAGATCCTTTCCGGGCTGTACGCGGAGTTCACGTTCTCGTTCGCGGCAGCGGAGTCCGGGATTCCCGCCGAAACGCTGGCCGAGGTCGCTGAGGTGGTGGCGGGGGCGGGACACCGGTTCTCGTGTCACAGCTGGCGTTCGGCGGCGGCGGGGAATCTGGGCGGCTGGCAGGTGTCGCGCACGCTGTTCCTCATCTCCGCGCTGCTCGGCGCCGTCGCGACTCCGGGGGGCACGTTCCCGAACGCGTGGAACAAGTTCGTGCCGCGGCCCATCCACGTGCCGCCGCACCCCGGCGTGTGGCAGGAGCTGTCCTGGCCGCTGGAGTACCCGCTGGCGCAGAACGAGATGTCGTTCCTGCTTCCGCACTTCCTGAAGGACGGGCGCGGCCGGCTGGATACCTACTTCATCCGCGTCTACAACCCGGTGTGGACCAACCCGGACGGCCTGTCCTGGATGGAGGTGCTGCGCGATGAGTCGCTGGTCGGCTGCTTCGTGGCGCTGACGCCGACCTGGAACGAGTCCGCCTATTTCGCCGACTACGTGCTGCCCATGGGGGTCGGCTCGGAACGGCATGACACCCACTCCTATGAGCAGTACGACGGCCAGTGGATCGCGTTCCGTCAGCCGGTGCTGCGGGCTTTCCGGGCGCGGCGCGGTGCGCCGGCGGGCGATACGCGGGAGGTGAACCCGGGCGAGGTGTGGGAGGAGAACGAGTTCTGGATCGAGCTGTCCTGGCGCATCGACCCGGACGGGTCGCTCGGCATCCGGCGGTACTACGAGTCAGCCGAGCGGCCCGGCGAGAAGCTGACCGTGGACGAGTACTACGGGTGGATGTTCGCGCATTCGGTGCCGGGGCTGCCGTCGCGGGCCGCGGAAGAGGGGCTGACGCCGCTGGAGTGGATGCGCCGGTACGGCGCGTTCGAGATCAGCCGCGGGCAGGGCGCGGTGCACGAGCAGGAGGTTCCCTTGGCAGAGCTCGCGGACGCGCACGTGGACCCGTCCGGGCGGGTGTACACGGCGGCACCGGCGCCGGAAAACCCGAACATCGTGCCTGTCGGCGCGCCATCCCCCGATCTGGCGGGGCGGCGCGCGGCCGGGGTCATGGTCGACGGCGTGGCGCGGCGGGGGTTCCCCACGCCGTCCGGGCGGCTGGAGTTCTGGTCCTCGACGCTCGCCTCCTGGGGGTGGCCGGAGCACGCGCTGCCCGGCTACATCCGCAGCCACGTCCACCCGTCGTCGCTGGACGCTGACCAGGTGGTGCTGCTGTCGACGTTCCGGCTGCCGACCCAGATCCATACCCGCTCGGCGAACGCCAAGTGGCTGGACGAACTCGCGCACACCAACCCGGTGTGGATCCACCCGCGCGACGCCGCGCGGTTCGGGATCGCCCGCACCGGCGACCTGGTGCGGGTGTCGACGGAGATCGGCTACTTCGTGGCCAAGGCGTGGATTACCGAGGGCATCCGGCCCGGTGTCGTCGCCTGCAGCCACCATATGGGCCGGTGGCGGCTGGACGGCGGGCCGCGCGGCGCCGGCGGCATGATGGCCACCGTCGGCCTGCGGCACTCTCCGGACGGCGGGGGCTGGGCGGTTTCCCGGCGCGCGCCGGCCGGGCCCTATGAGTCGGCGGACCCGGACAGCCAGCGGATCTGGTGGAGCGACACCGGTGTGCACCAGAACCTCACGTTCGCCGTCCACCCGGACCCGATCTCCGGGATGCACTGCTGGCACCAGGCAGTCCGCGTCCGCCCGGCCGACCCCGGCGACCAGCACGGCGACATCGCCGTCGACACCGCCAGGGCGCACGAGGTCTACCAGGAATGGCTGACGCGGACCCGGCCGGCCGGGTCCGTCTCGCCGGACGGCACCCGCCGCCCGCGCTGGCTGATGCGGCCGGTCAAGCCGACCGCGGAGGCGTTCGCGCTCCCCGCGCTCCCCGTGGGACCCGAGCGGTGAGCGCGGCCCGGTGGGAGCTGTTCCGGGCCCTCGGCGCTGTGGCTGGCGACCCGGCCGACGCCCGCGCCGCCTGCGGCGCGCTCGGCCTGCCCGCCCCGGACAACGCCGAGCACACCGAGGTGTTCGTGCTCAACTGCCCGCCGTACGCGGCGGTCTACCTGAGCTCCGACGGCGGCCTCGGCGGCGACGCCGCCGACCGGGTGGCCGGCTTCTGGCGGGCCATCGACGTCGCGCCGCCCGCCGAGCCCGATCACCTCACGGCGCTGCTGAGCCTGTACGCGAGCCTCGGCGAAGCCGCCGCCGGCGCCCGGACGGCCACCTCGCGCGGGGCGCTGACGCGGGCACGCCACGCGCTGTTCTGGGAGCACTTGTGGCCCTGGCTGCCCGCGTACCTGACGGCTGTGGCCGCACTCGCGGACGCGGCCCCCGCGATGGCCGAGTGGGCGGTCCTGACACGGCGGGCGGTGCTGGCCGAGCGCGCCGGCCATCCCGGCGGCTGGCTTCCGCTGGCGCTGCGGGCCGCCCCTCCCTCGCTGTCGCCGGACTGCGCGCCCGGCGACCTGGCGGGCGGGCTCACGGCACCCGCTCGGAGCGGGCTGATCCTCACCCGCCGCGCCCTGGCCGCCGGAGCGGGCGCGGTCGGCGCGGGGCACCGGATCGGCGAACGGCGCTTCACGCTGCGCGCCATGCTCGAACAGGCACCCGCCGGGACGCTGCGCTGGCTGCGGGGTGAGGCGGCACGCTGGGCCAGCCGGCACGCGGCAACGGCCCGGGATAGCGCGGCACTGCCTGAGGGTGATGCTGTCCAGGGCTGGTGGGCGGACCGCGCCCGCCGCACGGAAGCGGTGCTGCGCGCCGCCGCCGCGGACCCCGGCCTGGCGGCCGCCGGGTGATACAAGCATCGCTTGTGGCAGATCTACAGTGGTCGTGTGCCCCTCAGTTCCAGGGTTCCCGACCTCGCCGCCCTCGAGGTGCTGCTCGCCGTCGCCCACACGGGCAGCTTGACGGCGGCTTCCCGTGAGCTGGGCATCACGCAGCAGGCAGTGTCCGCCCGGGTGCGGGCCGCCGAGGCGCAGACTGGGGTGGCGCTGATCTCGCGGACGCCGCGCGGCTCGACGCTCACTCCCGAAGGGATTGTCGTCGCGGAATGGGCGGCCCGCCTGCTGGCGGTGGCCGGCGAACTTGACGCCGGGCTGGCGGCGTTCCGGCGCGACCACCAGACGCGGCTGCGGGTGAGTGCCAGCCTGACCATCGCCGAGCAGCTGCTGCCAGGCTGGCTGGTGTCCCTGCAGGCGGCGGCCCGTCACCGCGGCCAGCCGCCTGCGGAGGTGGTGCTGACCGCCGCCAATAGCGAAACGGTCGCGAGGCAGGTGAGTGGCGGACTTGCCGACCTGGGGTTCGTCGAGGGACCCGCCAGCCCGCGCGGGCTGCGCAGCCTCGTTATCGGGCACGACGAGCTCGCCGTAGTCGCCCGCCCCGACCACCCCTGGGCGCGGCGCCGCAACCCGGTTAGCCCGGCTGAACTCGCCGCCACTCCCCTGGTCAGCCGCGAGGAGGGCTCCGGGACCCGGGACGTGCTCGCCGCCGCCCTGTCCGCCGCGCTCGGCAGGCGGGTGACCCTGCCAGTGGCTCTCGCGCTGTCCACCACCGCCGCGGTCCGGTCAGCCGTGCTGGCCGGCGCCGGGCCGGCCGTGCTCAGCGAGCTGACCGTCACCGACGACATCACCGCCCACCGCCTGGCCCGGATCCCGGTAGCAGGGGTGGACCTGCACCGAGCGCTGCGCGCTATCTGGGCGGGCGGGCGCCTGCCGGCTGCCGGGGCGGCCCGTGAGCTGCTGGCCCAGGTGGCCGCCCGCCGCGGCTGAGCGCCCCGCGTACGGCCCGGCCGCCTCCGGGAATGCCTTCCGCTGGCCAGCGTTATACCCTGGGGGGTATTAGACATCGCGGCAAGCAAAGGAGCGAAACATGAGCACCGTCGCACTGACCAGGGAAACGTTCGAGGACACGGTCCTCAAGGAGGGAATCACGCTCGTTGACTGGTGGGCGTCCTGGTGCGGGCCGTGCCGGATGTTCGCGCCGGTCTTCCAGGCCGCCAGCGACAAGCACCCGGACGTCACGTTCGGCAAGATCGACACCGAGGACCAGCCCGCGCTGGCCGGGGCCGCGGGGATCAGCTCGATCCCGACGCTGATGGCCTTCCGCGACGGGATCCTGGTGTTCTCCCAGCCCGGCGCGCTGCCCGCGGCCTCGCTCGAGCAGGTGATCCAGGCCGTCCGAGACCTGGACATGGACGATATCCGCGACCGGCTCGCACAGCAGGAGCTCGCACAGCAGGAGAAGGAGGCGAGCCAGTGAGCTACGGATCTCACGTCACGCTGGACGCGCCGTTCGCGGAGGCGGTCGCGCGGGTGCGCGCCGCCCTCATCGCCCAGGGGTTCGGGGTGCTCACCGAGATCGACGTCACCGCCACCTTGCAGGCCAAGCTCGGCGAGCAGATGGAGGACTACGTGATCCTCGGGGCCTGCAATCCGCCGTTCGCGCATCAGGCACTCGGGATCGACCGCAGCATCGGGCTGCTGCTGCCGTGCAACGTCGTCGTGCGCGCCGGTTCGGACGGGACCATTGTGGAGGCGCTCGACCCGCAGGTCATGGTCACCCTGACCGGGCGTCCTGAGCTGAAGCCGGTAGCTGACGAGGTGGCGCGCAGGCTCACGGCCGCGCTCGCCGGGCTCAGTTCAGGCCGCTAGCTTGGCGGGCTTTCCCGGGATGGCGTCCTGGCCAGTGCCGGCCAGGGCGGCCGGGCGGTGTTCGGCGGGACGGACATCACTGTCTGCCGGTGCGGAGCTCTCCGGCCCGGCCGCCACGGTACCGTGCTTCCATCGCGGGTGGGCGGCAGCGTACGCCACCAGGATCAGCCACGCGGCGAGCGCGAGCGTCACCACGATCGGGATGGCGATGAGGGAGGCGGTGGATCCGTCCATGGCGGGTACTTCCTTCCGGGTTACGTTTGGTTCTGATTCGAGGCTGCCCGCCGCCGCCCGCCGCCAGTAGGGGCCGCGTGATTGACGCGATACAAGGCTGGCTTGTATCTGGTTATGCTGGCCGCATGGCGCTCAGCGCCCACGTCCCCGAACTCGGCGCGCTCGAGGTGCTGCTCGGCGTGGCCCGGACCGGCAGCCTGAACAGCGCCGCCCAGCAGATGGGCGTGAGCCAGCAGGCGGTCTCGGCGCGGATCCGGGCCATGGAGGCGCAGACTGGCGTGCCGCTGGTGCGCCGCAGCCCGCGTGGTTCCAGCCTGACCCCCCAGGGCGAGGTGATCGCGGAGTGGGCGTCCCGGCTGCTCGATGTGGCGGCCGGACTGGACGCCGGGATCGCCGCGCTGCGCACTGACCGGCGCAGCCGGCTGCGGGTCAGTTCCAGCTCCACCATCGCCGAGCAGCTGCTGCCGACCTGGCTCGCGTCTTTCCGGGCCACGGCCGGCCACCCGGGCGGGCCGGCCCCCGACATCGTGCTGACCGCGGTCAACTCCGAGACGGTCATTGGCCACGTCACAGACGGGACCGCGGATCTGGGCTTCATCGAGGGACCACGGCGGCCGGCCCGGCTGCGCAGCCGGGTCATCGGCCATGACCGGCTGGCCGTCGTCGTCGCTCCCGGCCATCCCTGGACACGCCGTCGCGGCGGGATCAGCGCTACCGAGCTGGCCGCTGCTCCCCTGGTCAGCAGGGAAGGCGGCTCGGGGACCCGGGATACCCTGGCCGCGGCGCTGGCTGCCGCCCTCGGCGCGGGCTACGCCCAGGCTCCCGCCGCGCTGTCGGTTTCCACGACCGCGGCGGTCCGCGCGGCCGTGCTGGCCGGCGCGGCGCCCGCGGTAATCAGCGAACTGGCCGTCGCCGATGACCTGGCCGCGGGCCGATTGGCCGAGGTCCGGACATCCGAGCTTGACTTGAGCCGGTCCCTGCGCGTCATCTGGGCCGACACGGCGAGCCCGCCTGCCGGCGCGGCCCGGGACCTGATCGCGCACATCGCCAGCCGAGCGAAGTCAACCGGACGAGTGACTCCCTAGGGGTACAGGTCAGCGGGCGGCAGGCTGGCGCCCGTCCGGGTGCGCGGCCCGCTCGGCGTAGAACTCCTGGACCGCGGCGAACGCCCGCGCGCCGTAGACGGTGGCCGGCCCGCCGTTCATCAGGAACGTGACGCCGATCGCCTCCGCGGCCTCCGCCGGGGTCGTACCGTGCAGCACCGCGGCGTGCGCGTGCGCGGCGATGCACCCGTCGCACTCCTTGCTGACCGCGATCGCCAGCGCGATGAGCTCCTTGGTCCGGGCGTCAAGCGCGCCCGCGGCCAGCGCCGAGTCATGCAGCTGCCGGTAACCCTCGTACACCTGCGGGATCGCATGCCGCAGCTCGCGGGTCGGCACCCGCAGTTCCTCCCGGACATCTTTCCCGTAACCCATCGCTTGCTCCTCCTGGGTCGGTGTCAGCACGTCTGGACACAGGATCACACGGGTCTTACGGACCGCACAGCAGCCGTAAGTCACCCCGGAGATGCCCATTGGTCCCGCATGCCGGCCAGATACCCCGTCGGGTATAGTGGAGGCTACGCGAAGCGCACCCACGGGAGCCGGCATGGAAACAGACAGCGAGACGATGGCCAGCGTGATCAGGCGGCTGCGGCGGGCGCAGGGCCAGATCGGCGGCGTGATCAAGATGATCGAGGAAGGCCGCGACTGCGCGGACGTGGTGACACAGCTCGCCGCGGCGTCCCGCGCCCTCGACCGGGCCGGCTTCAAGATCATCGCGACCGGCCTGCAGCAATGCGCACTCGACGGCAACGGCACCGCCGACGCCGACCGCGAACGGCTCGAGAAGCTCTTCCTCTCCCTCGCCTGAACACACCAGTGGAAACCACCGAACAGGCGGCCTGGGACCAGCGCTACTCGGGACCGGACCTGGTGTGGGGCGCGGGCCCGAACCACTTCGTCGCCGGGGAGCTGGCGGTGCTGCGGCCAGGCCGGGCAATCGACCTGGCGACGGGCGAGGGCCGCAACGCGATCTGGCTCGCCGAGCGCGGCTGGCAGGTCACCGCGGTGGACTTCTCCGCCGTCGGCCTGGCCCGGGCAGCCCGGCTGGCCGCCGAACGCGGGGTCACCGTCGACTGGGTGCGAGCCGACCTGCTGGACTACCAGCCTGCCCCAGGCGGCTACGACCTCGTGCTCATCGCCTACCTTCACCTGCCATCGGAAAGCCTCGCGCGGATCTTCGGCGCCGCGGCCGCGGCGCTGAGGCCAGGCGGCACCCTGCTGGTGATCGGCCACGACCGCGACAACATCGCCCACGGGCATGGCGGCCCGCAGGATCCCGGCCGACTGTACACCCCCGCGCTGGTCACCGCGGAACTGGACGGGCTGGATATACGCAAGGCAGAGCAGGTCGAGCGGCACGTACAGACGCCGGAGGGCGAGCGGACGGCGATCGACACCCTGGTCCGCGCCGAGCGCGCGTATCCCCCGCCAACGCGTTTACAGGACTTGACGGACCGAGGTCTTCGGCGCAAATGGGCCGGGGTATGCGGCGAGATATGTTCTAGTTTGCCCATATTTCGGCTTCAGGGTGACGGCAGGCCCCGGCTGCCGGTTTCATGATCATGTGATGCCCGGTTTCCGGACGGCGGATTCTCCGTGAACGACAGGCGCCAAGGCTAGGCACGCGGGTGACGGAGCGGTGATGATCTTGGCGTGGCGATAGTCGACGATCCGGTGCGCGCCCGGCTGCTGCGCCGCGGGTTCGTGCTGGAGTACGTGACGCTGGGCTGGAATGTGGCCGGGATCGTCGTCCTGGCGGTCGCGGCGGTCGCGGCCCGGTCGGTGGCGCTGGCCGGGTTCGGCCTGGATTCCCTGATCGAGATCGGCGCGTCCACCGTCGTGATCTGGGAGCTGTCAGGCACCGGCGAGGACCGGCAGCGCCGGGGCCTGCGGCTGATCGGGTACGCGTTCGCCGCCCTGGCCGTGTACCTGCTCGCCCAGTCGACCGTTGTGCTGGCGGCCGGGTACCACCCCCGGCATTCGGTGGCCGGGATCGTGTGGACCGCGGTGACCGCGGTGGTCATGTTCGGGCTGGCAGGCGGCAAGGCCGCGACCGGGCGGGCGCTGGATAACCCGGTGCTGCGCACCGAAGGCCGGGTCACCATGATCGACGGCATCCTGGCCGTCGCGGTGCTGGCCGGCCTGGTGCTGAACGCCGCGGCCGGCTGGTGGTGGGCCGACCCCGCCGCCGGCTACGTGCTGGTCTACTACGCCGCCCGGGAAGTACGGGAGATCTTCTTCGCGGGCCACTGACCTGACGCGACGCCTGACACGACGGCGGTGCGCGGCTGCCCGGCAGGCTGGAAGCGGCGCAGCCGCAGGCTGTTGGTGACCACGAACACGGAGCTGAACGCCATCGCGGCCCCCGCGATCAGCGGGCTCAGGAACCCCAGCGCGGCGAGCGGGATCGCGGCGGCGTTGTAGGCGAAAGCCCAGAACAGGTTGCCCTTGATGGTGGCCAGCGTACGGCGGGAGAGCAGGATCGCGTCGGGCACGGCGCGCAGGTCGCCGCGGACCAGGGTCAGGTCGGCGGCCTCGACGGCGGCGTCGGTGCCGGTTCCCATGGCCAGGCCGAGGTCGGCCTGGGCCAGGGCGGCGGCGTCGTTGACCCCGTCCCCGGCCATGGCCACTACCCGCCCGGCGGCCTGCAGTTCCTTGACCGCGGTGGCCTTGCCGGCCGGCAGCACGCCGGCGATCACCTCGTCGATGTCCACCTGGCCGGCCACGGCGCGGGCGGCGCGCTCGTTGTCACCGGTGAGCAGCACCGGCCGCAGCCCCATCTCGCGCAGCCGCCGGATCGCCTCGGCGGAGGTGGGCCTGACGGTGTCGGAGACGATGAGCACCCCGCGCACTTGGCCGTCCCAGCCGACGAACACCGCGGTCTGCCCGGCCGCCTCCGCTTCGGCCGCGCGGGCCGCCAGGGCGGGCGGAATGCGCTGCGCCCATTCGTCCTCCAGCCAGGAAGCCCGGCCGACCGCGACGGCGTGCCCGTCGGCGACGGCGGTGACGCCGAGGCCGTGGTGGCTGGTGAACTCCTCCGCGGCTGGCAACTCAGCGCCGAGCCGGGCCCGGGCGCCGTCCGCGATCGCGGCGGCGATCGGGTGCCCGGATGGGTCCTCGGCCGCACCCGCCAGCCGCAGCAGTTCACAGACATCCTCGCCAGGCGCGGCGGCGACGTCGGCAAGCGACATCTGCCCTGTGGTGATGGTGCCGGTCTTGTCCAGCACGATCGTGTCAACGGTCCGGGTGGACTCCAGTACCTCGGGTCCTTTGATCAGGATGCCGAGCTGGGCGCCGCGCCCGGTGCCCACCAGGATCGCGGTCGGGGTGGCCAGCCCCATCGCGCAGGGACAGGCGATGATCAGCACCGCCACCGCGGCGGTGAACGCGGCACCGGGAGACTGCCCGGCGGCCAGCCAGGCGGCCAGGGTCGCGAGCGAGACGCCGATGACGACGGGAACGAACACCGCGGAGACCCGGTCGGCGAGCCGCTGCACCGGCGCCTTGCCGTGCTGTGCCTCTTCCACCAGCCGGGTGATCCGGGCAAGCTCGGTGCCGGCGCCGACCCGGGTGGCGCGGACCACGAGCCGGCCGCTGATGTTCACGCACCCGCCGGTCACCGCGTCCTCGGCGGTGACCTCGGCGGGGACGGGCTCGCCGGTGAGCAGCGAGGTGTCCACCGCGGAGCTGCCGGATTCGACGATGCCGTCGGTGGCGATCTTCTCTCCGGGCCGGACGACGAACAGGTCCCCGGCGGCCAGCCGCTCCACCGGGACGCGGGTCTCCCGGCCGTCGCGAAGCACCGCGGCGTCCCTGGCGCCGAGAGAGGCCAGCGCCCGCAGCGCGGCGCCGGAGCGCCGCTTGGCGCGGGCCTCGAAGTAGCGGCCGAGCAGGATCAGCACCGTCACGCCCGCGGCTGTGTCCAGGTAGATGTCAGATGCCCCGGAGTGCTGGGCGAGCAGGGTGAAGTTCATCCGCATGCCGGGCAGGCCGGCGCTGGTGAAGAACAGCGCGTACAGCGACCAGGCGAACGCGGCCGTCACCCCGGCCGAGATCAGGGTGTCCATGGTGGCGGTGCCGTGCCGCGCGTTGACCAGCGCGGCGCGGTGGAACGGCCACGCCCCCCACACGGCCACGGGCGCGGCCAGCGCCAGCGACAGCCACTGCCAGTCGCGGAACTGCAGCGCCGGCACCATGGCAAGCACCACCACCGGAACCGCCAGGACCAGGGAAACCAGCAGCCGCCGCCGCGGCGCGGTGGTCTCGTCCGCCTCCGGCACGGGCCCGGCCGCCGGAGCCTCCGGCGGGGCGGGCAGCGCGGCGGTGTATCCGGCCTGCTCGACGACCGCGATCAGGTCCTCGGGGCTGACCGTGGCGGGGAAGCTGACCGAGGCCCTCTCGGTGGCGAAGTTGACGGTGGCGGCGACCCCGTCGAGCTTGTTCAGCTTCTTCTCGATCCGCGCCGCGCACGAGGCGCACGTCATCCCGCCGATCTCCAGATCGACGGAACGGTTCTCGCCCGCGATGGCCGTCATCGGTGCGTGCTCCCTTCGTGCGGCACATAGTCACTACGGGCCCGTTCGGGAAAATCGAGACGAGTCCGAACGAGCGGTGGCGACTGCATGAGGACCTGCGCTCTCACCCGCCGCGCGGCTTACCCGGCGCTGTCGTCAGGACTTCACCAGGCGGGCGATTGCGTCGGACGCCTCGCGGATCTTCGCGGCCGCGACGTCACCGCCCTCGGCCACGGCCTCGGTGACGCAGTGCGCGAGGTGATCTTCCAGCAGGCCCAGCGCCACCGACTGCAGCGCCCTGGTCGCCGCCGACACCTGGGTCAGGATGTCGATGCAGTACTTGTCGTCCTCGACCATCTTCTGCAGGCCGCGGACCTGGCCCTCGATCCGGCGCAGCCGCTTGAGGTACTCGTCTTTGCTTGGGGTGTATCCGTGCACGCCGCCCTCCATTTACTAATTACCATACCCCCGCACAGTATATTCAGGTCGTCTGGCCCGAATGTGCGTGACCATCGGCACTGTCGCCTGCGCGGCGAACGCGGCGTACAGGACCCGGCCATGGCTCCAACTTCGTGCGGTTGCAGAAGTAATACGCTGATGACGATCGACGAGCGACGAGCGACGAGCGACGATCGACGATCGACGATCGACGAGCGGGCCGCGGGCCTTGTGCTGAGTCGGCTCCGCTACGCGCGAGGCTAGTTCCTGACCCTCGCCTGACCGGGAGGCCGGAACCATGCAGTACGGGATCGCCACTCTGGAGTTGCCCGCATGAACGGTCACGGCGGCCAGGCAGGCCGTCCCGGGCCGCCGCGCTGGCTCAGCGCCGCGCGCGGCTGGCAGCAGGCCAGGGTTAGCGAGCGCGCACGACGACCGGAGCCGCTGCTGAAGCGGCGCATGCCGTCCGGCCGCGGCGCGATGGAGCAGCCGAACATCACAAGCGGCGGGGCCGGGATCCTCACGCTGCGGTTCTGGGCGATGGTGGTCGCGTGCGGCATCGCCGCCGGCCTGCTCGGCGCGCTGATGATGCTGATCTTGTTCAACGTGCAGTACGCGGCGTTCGGCTACCACGCGGGGAGCCTGGAGCATGGCGTCGCGCAGGCATCCGCGGCGCGGCGGGTGGGCTCCCTGCTGATCGCGGGCGCGTTCGGCGGCGTCGCGTGGTTCCTGCTGCGGCGTTACACGAAGGGTGAGCCGTCCGAGATCGACGAGGCGATCTGGAACGGCGACGGGCAACTGTCGTTCCGCCGCAGCCTGGGCTCATCGGTGATCTCCGAGGTGGTCATCGGCATGGGCGCGTCAATTGGCCGGGAAGCCGCGCCCAAGCTGCTGGGCGGCGCGTCGGGCAGCGTCCTTTCCGGCTGGGCCGGCCTGTCGGCACAGCAGCGCCGGCTGCTCGTGGCGTGCGGTGGCGGCGCCGGGCTCGCCGCCGTCTACAACGTCCCGCTGGCCGGCGCGCTGTTCACGGCCGAGATCCTCATCGGGAGCATTACCCTGCCCGTGATGCTGCCGGCCATCGTGTGCTCCTGGATCGCGACCGCCACGGCATGGATATACTTGCCCGATCGCGCCATCTATCCGGGCATCCCTGACTACCGCTTCACCTGGTCGCTGATGACGTGGGCGCTGCTGGCGGGGCCGGTCATCGGGCTGATCTCGTCCGGCTACATCCGGCTCATCGGGTGGGTGTCGTATCACCGGGTCGGGGGAACCAGGGCGCTGTTCGCGCCGGTGATAGCCTTCGGCATCCTCGGGATCATCGGCATCTGGTACCCGCAGCTGTTCGGGAATGGCCTGGACATGGCCCGGGACGCGTTCCTCGGCCTCAGCGGCTTCAGCCTGATGCTTACCCTGTCCGCGCTCAAGCCGCTGGTCACGGCCCTGTGCCTGGGCAGCGGGGCATCCGGCGGCCTGTTCACCCCGACGCTCAGCACCGGCGCGGTTCTCGGCGGCGCCCTGGGCATCGCCTGGAACCTGGCCTGGCCCGGCTCGCCGTCCGGCGCGTTCGCCATGGTCTGCGCCGCCGCCATGATCGGTGCGGCCATGCAGGCGCCGCTATCCGGCCTGGCTCTCGTGCTCGAGCTCACCCACAGCGGCTTCGGCCTGATGGTCCCCATGATGGCGGCGACCGCGATCGCCACGCTCGTCGCCTTCCACGTCGACGGATACTCTATCTACTCCGCCCGGCTGCCGACGTCCGCCGAAAACAGCGCGCCCGCCGGGGCGGCGGCGGATACCCCGACGGACCACCGGCACTAGTCCAGGCGGCCCTTGAGCATAACGTTCCAGTAGAGGGCCGGCAGCCCGTACCGCTTGAGCAGCCACATGTCGTACCGGGGCTTGAGGGTGTTGATGAACGGGAACGTGGGCGTGCGCTTGAGGTCGTAGTCGAACTCGGCGAGCAGCATCCTGTTCCGTGAGGTGACCAGCGGGCAGGACGTGTACCCGTTGTAGCTCGCGGGCAGCGGGCGGTTATTCATGGCCGCGAGCACGTTGTTCACCAGGACGACCGCCTGCTTGCGCGCGGCGGCGCCGGTCTTGGACGTCGGCAGGTTCGACGCGTCGCCGAGGGCGAACACGTTGGGCCAGTCCGGGCTCTGCAGGGTGTGCTTGCCGACTCGCGCGTAGCCGAACGGGGTGGCCGGGTCCGCCAGCGGCGTCGCCTTGAGCCAGTCGGGTGCGCTCTGCGGCGGGGTGGCGTGCAGGATGTCGTAGTCGATGGTCTCCTTGGTGCCGGCCTTGGTGTCGGAGATGACGGCCCGTTTGTTGTCGCCGTCCACCTCGGTCAGCTGGGATTCCTTGCGGACCTCGATGCCGTAGCCCGCGGCGACGCCCTCGAGCACCTTCGCCCAGTCGGGCTGGCTGAACATGGCCGCGGTGGGCAGCACGAGGATGACCCGGGTACGGTCAAGGACGCCCTGGGAGCGCCACCAGTCGGCGGCCAGGTAGGCGATCTTCTGCGGCGCGCCCGCGCACTTGATCGGCCCGGCCGGCATGGTGAACAGTGCGGTGCCGCCGCGCAGGTCGCGGATGAACTCCCAGGTGCGCGGGGGAAGGTCTGGGCGGTAGTTGCTGGAGACGCCGCGCTCGCCGAGCGTCTCGGTGAGCCCGGGAACCTTGCCGAAGTCGAGCTGGATCCCAGGGGCGACGACCAGGTAGTCGTAGCCCAGCACCCGGCCGGACATGGTGGCCACGGTCTGCGCGGCGGGGTCGATGCTGGCGGCGGCTTCGCGGACCCACAGGACGCCCTTGGGCATGACGCTGCCTTCCGGCCGCACCGTCTCCGACAACGGGGCCCGGCCGCCGCCGACCAGCGTGAACAACGGCTGGTAGTAATGAGTGCCGGACGGCTCGACGATGGCGACGTCAGATACCCCGGCTCGCCCGAGGCGGGCCGCGACCGTAATGCCGGCCGTCCCGCCGCCGATGATCAAGACCTTGTGGCGTTCTTGGTTCGGAGCGCTCATCGTCGCGCCTCCTTTGCCTGGCTTGGGACCACGGGCAGCCCTGCGGTCATGGCGTTGCCGATTTCGTCGTCAATGCTGATCACGGCCCGGTCGTGTGCCGCCAGCAGCGAGGCGGCCACCATGGACCGGTAGCCGGTGCGGCAGTGCACCCACACCTCACCGGGCGGGACCGCGTCCAGCCGCCCGGGCAGGTCGTGCAGCGGGAGGTGGACGGCGCCCTCGATGTGCCCCGCCTCCCATTCCAGGCGGCGCCGCACGTCCAGCACCACGAGCCCGGCGCTGCCCTGGCGGTCCATGGCAACCGCCAGGTCGCTGAACCCGGCCAGGCGCAAGGATGCCAGCGGCAGGGCACCTGCCCAGTCCCGCGGCGCGCCGGTGGCCGCCGCGGCCGGCCGGTCGATCCCTATCCGGACCAGTTCCCGCTGGGCCAGTGCGACCTGTTCCGGCGTCTCGCCGAGCAAGGTGACGGGCGTTCCGTGCGGGATGAGCCAGCCCAGGTAGGTGGCGAAGCTGCCGCCCAGCGGGAAGCTGAATGAGCCTGGCACGAAGCCGGCGGCGAAGGCGGCGCGGTCCCGCAGGTCGACGACCCATTCGCCGGCGTCGATCCGGCGCTGGAGTTCTGCCGCGCCGGCCTGGCGTGGCGGGGTCAGGTCCGGCGCGTCAGCCCCGGCCAGGTTGGCCGCGCCCATGTGAGCGTAGTAGGCGGGCCACGCGTCAAGCCCCGCGAGCAGCGCCTCGACGTAGGCTTCTTCATTCACGGTGAGCGCGGGGTTGGCGAGTTTCTCCCGCCCGATCGTGGACGACTGAGCCGCGGCCTGGGTGGCGGCGCAGAAGCTGCCGAACCCGTGCGTCGGGAACACCGCGGTGCTATCGGGCAACTCGCGGGCCAGCCGCCGCGCCGAGGCGTGCTGGGCCCCGGCCAGCGCGGCGGCATAGTCCGCGCCGAGCAGGTCGGTGCGGCCGGTGGAACCGAACAGCAGTGACCCGCCGGTGAAGACACCCGCTACTTCGTTCCCGGCCTCAAGCACGTAGGCGAGGTGGTTGAACGTATGCCCGGGGGTAGCGGCCACTCGTATCCGGAACGCGTCGCTGACGTCGATGCTGTCGCCCTCGCTGACCGGGGTGCGGGCAAAGCCGGCCGGTTCGGCGGCGCCGACCAGGTAACTGGCCCCGCAGGCCCGGGAAAGGGCCAGGCCGCCGGAAACATAGTCGTTGTGCATGTGCGTCTCGGCGACGTGAGTTATCCGCACGCCAAGCCGGGCCGCGAGCGTGGTGATCCGGTCGATGTCGCGCTGCGGGTCCACGACTAGGCCCACCTCGCCGTCATGCGCGAGGTAGCTGCGGTCACCGAGACTCGGGGTCTCGACCGGGACCACTTCCATCATGGCCGATGCACCTCCCGGCTAGGAGGCAAATGTACGATCATTCGTACATTGATGACAAGACTTCGCAGCCAGGCATTCGCGGGCAGGAGGATCCATGAGCGGATCGGGCGCGGACCAGCGCGTGTCAGGGCCACGGCCCATGGATCGTCAGAGCCCGGTGCCGCTGTGGGCACAACTGCACGCCGACCTGCAGCGGCGACTGCGGGCAGGCGGCTTCGAGTACGCGTTCCCCGGCGAGCTGACGCTGGTCGCCGAATACCAGGTAAGCCGCCAGACCGTACGGTCGGCGCTGCGCGAACTTCGCGCGGAAGGCGTGGTCGTAGCCGAGCGCGGCCGGCGCCCGCGGCTCGCCGAACCGATGGCGATCACCCAGCCGCTCGGCGCCCTGTATTCACTGTTCGCCTCGGTGGAGGCGGCCGGGCTGCGACAAACCAGCATCGTCCGGGCCCGTGACCTGCGCGCCGACGGAGTTATCGCGGACCGGCTCGGCCTGGAGGCATCGACGCCGCTGTTCCGCCTCGAGCGGCTCCGCCTCGCCGACGGCGAGCCGCTCGCCCTGGACACCGTTCTGGCTGCCCGCCGACCTGGGCGCACCGCTGCTCGATGCGGATCTTTCCCACACCAGCCTCTACGATGAGCTTGCCGTCCGCACCGGCGTCCGGCTGGAAGGCGGCCGTGAGCATATCCGCGCGGTGGTGCCTACCCGCGCCGAACAGCGCCACCTGCAGATCCAGCCCACGACGGGAGCGCTGGCGATCGGCCGGCTCGGTTACGCGGGCGGGCGGCCGGTGGAATGGCGGCACACGCTGATCAGGGGTGACCGGTTCTCCCTGCTCGCCGAGTTCTCCCCGCGCATCGGGTACCGCCTCACGCTCGGCGGCCCGGAACTGTCCAGGAGCCCGGTGCTCGCGCACATCGCTGGCGCTGCCCCGGCCCGGTTACCCTGCGGAGGGCGTGCCGAAGATGCGGCTGAACACACCCCCGCGGACTCTGGGCTCACGCGGATGACCGGAGCAGCGCTGCGATGCGGGCACGCCCCGCATAACCTGCTCAACGTGCTGGCCGCATCCGGCCCATGTGGTCTTTCCGCAGGTCCGGCACTTAACGGCACGGCACATGAGAGCACTCCCTCCGAGTTGACGAACAACGTGATTGTATACCCGTAGGGGTATTTTGCCACAGGTTCGGCGACTAATGCAAACCCCCAGGGGTATGGGTCGGCGGGACGAGCCAGCGCAGATGCTCGCATTCGCCTTGCAGTTGCAGCCGCCGCCACAGCACCGCCCCGGGGGAAACCTGGCTGGCGTGCATCAGCGCGGCGCGCCGCTGCCGGGTCCTGCTGACCCGGACGCAGAAATCGATCGCGCTCGGCGGCTGGCCGGCGAAGTCCTGGCCGGTCTCGGCTTTGAGCTGGGCGGCCACGGCGCCCGGCAGCGCCCATGCCAGGACCGGCAGCCCGGCATGCCGGGCGGCAAGCACCGCGGCGGCGGTGGCGGCCCGGTGGTCGGGGTGCCCGGTGATCCCGGTGTCGTCGAAGACGAGCAGGCCCGCGGCCCCGCAGCGGTCTGCCGCCGCCGCGGCATGCGCCGCCAGTTCGCCGGCCGGGATGCGGCTCAGCCCGCCGTCGGGATAGTCCAGCAGGGTGACGCTGGCCGCGCCGAGTTCGTCCGCGGCCCGGCACAGCTCCGACTCACGCGCGGTGTGCAGGTCGGCGCGAATCTCGTTGAGAGTGGACGCTTCCCCGTGTGTGTAGCACAAGACGTGCGCTTCCGCGCCGCTTGCCGCGAGCAGGTCGATGATGGCACCCAGGCCGAAGCTCTCGTCATCGGGATGCGCGGCCACCGCCAGCACGCTCGGCCACGCCGGCAGCCGCCGCCCCGGCCGCCCGGTCGGCGCCCGCGCGGACACGGATGCGTTCGTATCGCTCTCCCAAATACCCATGGGGGTATTATATGCTGGAAGCACCCGCAAGGAGGGCCGTGAAACCGGGAGGCCGTCATGGGCACATCCAGCCACCCGCCGACGGCGCCGCCTGTCCCGCTGGCCGGCGACGGCATCCCCGTGCCCTGCGCCGACGGCGCTGAGCGGCCCTACCTGTCCATGGACACGGCGGCGTCCACGGCGGCTCTGCCGCAGGTGGCGGCCCGGGTAGCGGAGTTCATCCCCTGGTACTCCAGCGTGCACCGCGGGGCCGGATTCAAATCGCAAGTGTCTACCTGCGCGTACGAGGACGCCCGGTCGGCCGCTCTCGCGTTCGCCGGCCGCCCGGCGGGCGCGGCCGGTGACGACGTGGCGATCATCTGCCGCAACACCACCGAGGCGCTCAACCACCTCGCCTACCGGCTGCGGCTGGCCCCCGGCGATGTCGTCGTCACCACCGTGGCCGAACACCACGCCAACCTGCTGCCGTGGTCCCGGGCCGCGGCCTGCCGGTATGTCGAATGCGGGCAGGACGGGACCTTCAGGGCTGACGACGTCACGGCCGCACTCGACCAGCGGCCGTCGGCCCGCCTGCTGGCCATCACCGGCGCGTCCAACATCACCGGCTGGATGCCGCCGCTGGCCGCGATCATCGCGGCCGCGCACGACCGCGGCATCCCCGTGGCGGTGGACGCGGCGCAGTTGGCTCCGCACCGGCCGCTTCCCGCCGGCGCCGACTTCGTGGCCTGGAGCGGCCACAAGATGTACGCGCCGTTCGGCGCGGGCATCCTGCTCGGCCCGCGGCAGGCCTTCGCCGACGGAGACCCGTTCCTGGCCGGGGGCGGTGCCGTGGACCTCGTCGACCTCGACGAGGTGCTGTGGACCGCGCCCCCCGAACGGGAGGAGGCCGGCTCCCCCAACGTGATCGGCGCCGTGGCACTGCACGCCGCGATCGACACGCTGACCGGGATCGGCTGGGACGCCCTGATGAACCATGAGCGCCGCATCGCGGCGGCGCTGCGGGGCGGCCTGGCGGCGATCCCCGGCGTCCGGCTGCTCGGGCCCAGCCTGGATACCGAGACCCTGCCGGTGGCCACGTTCACGATCGACGGAATCCCGCACGCGCTGGCCGCCGCCCGGCTGTCCGCCGAGGACGCGATCGGCGTGCGGCACGGCTGCTTCTGCGCGCACCCCTACCTGACGCGTCTGCTCGGCTACACCCGCGAGGAGGTGCGCCGCTACCGCGACCAGGTCCGCCGCGGCGACCGCAGCGCCATGCCGGGCGCGGTGCGGGCAAGCGCGGGCATCAACACCACCGAGCAGGACGTGGCGCGCCTGCTGAGCGCGGTGGCACGCATCGCCGACGGCAGCCCGCCGCCGGTCCGGTACCGCCAGGACCCGCGCACCGGCGACTATCACCCCTGCGGCGATGCCGCCGGGCAACTGCCGCGTTCCCGGGCGCATCAGGCACCCTGCTCACCCGGCTAGCCACATCGGCTGCTCCAGGAATATACCCCTGGAGGTATTTGCCGAGCAGGGCCGCGAGCGGATATCGTGTGATCGAAGGATACCCCATGGGGTATATTCGAGAGTGGGGAGAAGCCGCTTGCTGGCTGTCATCGCCATCCCGGCCGGCCTGCTGATCGGCCTGTCGCTGGGCGCCCTGGGCGGCGGCGGGTCGATCCTGACCGTTCCGGCGCTGGTCTACCTGCTGCACCAGCGGCCGCATGCCGCGACTACCGCATCACTGATCATCGTGGGGATCACGGCGCTGGCGGGGATGACCGCGCACTGGCGGGCGGGCCGGGTCCGTGTCGTCCAGGGGATCACGTTCGGCGTACTTGGCGTCGCCGGCTCCTACGCGGGCAGCAGGTTGTCCGCGAGCATCCGCCCCGACTTGCTGCTCACCTTGTTCGCGGGCCTCATGCTGGTCGCCGCGGCGGCGATGCTGCGCCGTCGGCGCCGTGCCGCTGGCGAGCCCGCGCCCGCGGCAGTCGCAGCGGCTTCCGGTAGCCCGGCTTCCGGTAGCCCACTGCCCGCGGTCGGCCAGGACCGCGGGACCATCCCCGCGCTCAGCCGGCCAGGCGCGGGCGGCGACCCTGGACAGGCCGGCGACTGCCGTGCCAGGACCACGGCCGGCGGGGGCCGCCTGGGGGCCGCGGAGTGCCCCGGCGGTCCGGCGGGCTCTCAAGGTCGTTGTCGCGGCTACCGGCGTCGGGCTGCTCACGGGGTTCTTCGGCGTGGGCGGCGGATTCGTTATCGTCCCAGCCCTGGTGCTCGCCCTCGGGTTCGATATGCCGATCGCCGTCGGCACGTCACTGCTGGTCATCTCGGTGAACAGCGCCGCGGCGCTCGGCGCGCGGCTCGGCGAAGGCGTCCACCTGGACTGGCCGCTGATCGGCATATTCACGCTGGCCGCGCTCGCCGGGACGCTCGGCGGGAACCGCGTCGCCTCCCGCGTCAGCGCTTCCCGGCTCACCGCGGCGTTCACGGTGCTGCTGATCGCCGTAGCCGCCTACACGCTGTCCCGGAGCCTGCCCGCGCTGCTGTAGCGGCTGCGCCGCCGGGGGAGGTACAGCCGCGCCGCCCATCAGCTTGGGCGCGTTCTCCCGCCCGATCGAGGCGCCCATCCCGATGACGACCTCGGAGATCACCGAGGTGCCCAGCGACCGGCGGAACGACAGCCGCTCTCCCTCCCCCCATACCACGTCATCGATCTCGGTCTTCTCCCCCGGCGTCAGGCGGCGCGGCAGATACCACGCCGCCCCGCCGAACGCCCCGGCCGTCAGCAGCACCGCGATGCGCCGCACGTCAGGAGCATGCGCCGCCGCGGCGTCAAGCGACCCGCCGGCCTGACTACCGAACGCCAGGTCCTGCACGCTGAACAAGATCAGCATCATGAGGTCCCCGAACAACCCGGCCGCGACCCCGGTCAGCGCCACCATCAGCCAGAACACCGGCGTCAGCGCCGCGTCGCCGTCACCGGTCGCGTTGGGCTGCTCGGTGGCTCCGCGACCGGACGGCATCCGCGACCGGATCAGCGGGGACGGTACGCGCACCCGCCCGGCGGGAGGCGGCGGCCCTGGTGTCGCGGCGGTACGGCTGGCCATTAACCTGCGCCCTCCTTCATTTAAGGGCCGGAATAGCGGCATCATAAGACCGAATCGGAGTGAAATTTCCGACACCATCCCGTGTCCTATGATGGCCGGCACCGTGAACCCTTTATGAAAGGAACCGCTTATAGCCTGATGTGCCCGCACTGCCTGCTCAGGGGCGCGCTGAGCCGTCGACTGATTCCGGCTACCCCCGACCGGGCCGGTCGGTTTTACCGGAATTCGTCACCAGCCACTCATAAGGCGCGCCTTATGCGCCGCCGCGCTTGTAAGCAGCGTTTGCTTTCAGGTGAAACGCGCTTCCGTTCGGGATGCATGGATTTTTTATTCCGAACGTACGCGTGGTGACTGCCGGCCCGACAGTGCTGTGCCCCGCGGGCGTGGGACCTGGATGGCCGCCGGCAATTTACTCAAACTTCAAGGCAAATACCATCGTTATTAGACAATTCCGCACACCCATAATCGACTGTTAACCAGGCGGACACGGAAAAAAGGTTGCATCGTACATGATCATTTGTTCTGTCATCTGGAATTAACTCTTTAGCCCATTCGCAGCCGCCAAGAGATCAGCTTCCCGCCGCCATCCGTTCCCTTGTCCCCAAGCTTCTTCCCAGGCAAAGTCTTGAACGGCATGTCCGCCCGGCCTGCGCACCGGGACCGCACAGGACTCACGGGCGGGCAGCAAACTGGAGGCAGAGGGAATGCGAAAACTCAGCAAGCTGTTTGCCACTGCCGCGACGATGGCCGCCGCCGCCGCCCTTGTGGCGGGCACGGTAACCACCGCCTCGGCCGCACCGAACGACCCGCCGAAGGGCATCACACCGCAGTCCTTCGACATCGTCGGCGGCGGGTCGGACACCACCACGCCGCTCATGGACCAGCTCTCGGTCAACTACAACGCCACCGTGAAGACGCACAACGCCACGCACCCGTGGCTGTTCAGCTGGGACGCGGTGCCGCCCGGTTCGACCTCGTCCGCGCCCACCAAGATCACGCCCAAGGCTGGCTGCCCAGTCCTCACGCGGCCGAACGGGTCGACCGCCGGGTGGGGGGCGCTGGCCGCGAACGTGCTCGACGGCAAGACCGGCCACTTCTGCTTCGACTTCTCCCGTTCTTCCGGCGCCCGGAACCCGAAGGCCCCGAAGGCGGGCCCTGGCGGTCTCCTCTGGGTAGCGTTCGCCAAGGACGCGATCACCTGGTCGACCCGCACCAAGGCGCACGGCGGCTCCAACGCGCCGGCCAGCCTCACCAAGGCTCAGCTCGAGGGCATCTTCACCTGCAAGACCACAAACTGGAAGCAGGTCGGCGGAAAGTCCGGCAAGATCCAGGTCTTCCTGCCGCAGAACGGGTCGGGAACGCTCGCGACCTGGGAGAAGTTCATGGGCATCACCACCGTCGGCAGCTGCGTCAGCCAGAAGCCCGAGGAGAACGAGGGCACGTTCGCGGGCTTCAACAGCGCGAACGCCGTCTACATCTACTCGATCGGCGACTGGATCGCGCAGACGTACCACTCCGCCGCGTGTGGTCACACGCCTAAGGCGGGCCAGAACCTGTTCGGCTGCAACGTCACCGGCTTCCTGGGGATCAACAAGATCAGCGGCATCAGCCCGACGACCTCCGCCAAGGTACCGGTGATCAACCACAACTTCCCGGCCGACTTCTTCCGCACCGTGTACAACGTCGTGCGGTGGACCTCTGCCACGAAGGACAACATCCCGGCCTACCTGGAGCCGTTCTTCGCCAAGACCGGGTTCCTGTGCAAGAGCCCGCTCGCGCAGAAGGAAATCGTCAACTACGGGTTCATCAACACCAACACGTGCGGCAGCACCTCCTGACGTCCCTGACGTCACCGAGCGGGCCCCGGCCATCCGGCCGGGGCCCGCTCGCGCGCATACTGGCAGATAGGTTATTGCTTAACAAGATCGCATAAATAGGGATTTTTGCTCTCTGTTCATCCGCAGGTCGAGTTTTATACACCATGACGCTTAGAGCTTGTCCACCCCATCAGGAACCATTGGCGGACGGTGCCGCCGGAAGCTGTCGCCCGGCCGCCTGAAGGAAGGAGCGGGGGGGATATCGTCATGCCCGCTGAGGGTCACACCCGGATCATGCCCGCGGTTCCTGACGACGTACCGCGGACAATCGTCGCGCAGCCGTCCACGGGCGACAAGATCTTCCGTGGCATCCTGCGCGCGTCGGGCTGGTCCGTGTTCGTGATCACCGGGCTGATCCTGGTGTTCCTGATCCTGCGCGCCGCCAAGGCCTTCAAGTTCATGGGCTTCGGGTTCATCACCACCTCGTCGTGGATCACCCAGAGCCCGCTGCACTTCGGCATCGCCGCGATCCTGCCGTTCGGCGTGCTGATCGCGCTGATCGCGATGATCATCGCGGTCCCGACCGGCATCGCGATCGCCTTGTACATCTCGGAGTACGCGCCGCCGTCGGTGAAGCGGTCGCTGATCTCGCTGATCGACCTGATGGCCGCGATCCCGAGCATCATCTTCGGGCTATGGGGGCTGTTCTTCCTGATGCCCCGCATCCTCGGGCTCGAGAGCTGGCTAGGGCGCCACCTGGGCTTCTACAAGCCGCAGCCAGCACTCGCGTCCAACTACGCCAACTCGACCTTCATCGCGGGCGTCGTGGTCTCCCTGATGGTCATCCCCATCGTCACGTCGCTGTCCAGGCAGGTCTTCTCGCAGGCGCCGCAGGGGGAACGCGAGGGAGCGTACGCGCTGGGCTCGACCCGCTGGGGGATGATCCGGGCAGTCGTGCTGCCGTTCGGGCGGGCCGGCGTGATCGGCGCGACCATGCTCGGCCTCGGGCGGGCGCTCGGCGAAACGATCGCCGTCACGCTAATCATCGTGCCGGCCTGGCACTTCAGCTTCAACGCGCTGCAGTCCGGCAGCAACTCCATCGCGTCGCGGATCGCGGTCGACTTCTCCTCCTACCCCGACGCGGGGTCCATGGGCCTGTCCGCGCTGATGGCGGCCGGACTCGTGCTCTTCGGGATGACACTGATCGTCAACACGCTGGGTGCGATCGTCATCGGCCGGTCCCGGTCCGGACAGGCGACGGGCTGACCCGCGATGGCAACGGAAATCGCGACCGCGCAGCCCGCGACGCAGCCGCCCGCAGCCGACGTGCCGCTGCGGATCCGCAGCGTGACCGCCGAAGACATGCTGACCCTCGCCGGTGCCGCAGCAGGCGCCCTCGCTCTCGACTGGGTGCTCTACGAGCGGGTGCTGCCCTTCTCGGGGGCGCTGGGCTTCTGGGTGTGCTGGTACGCACTGTTCCTGGTGTTCTACACCAGCATCGCGTCGCTGCAGTGGGACCGGCTGGCTGTCCGGGACAAGGTCGTGCAGGTCGCCCTCTCCACGTTCGGGCTGCTCGCCACGGCGATCGTCATCGACCAGGTCGCCTACACGCTCGTCAACGGCTTCGCGGCCGTGCGGCATCGGTCGTTCTTCACCCAGACGATGGTCAACGCCGGGCCGCTCAGCCCGATCACCGTGGGCGGAATCGCGCACGCGCTCGTCGGCACGCTGGAGATGCTCGCGCTCTCGACCTTCATGTCAGTCCCGCTCGGCATCGCGGCGGCGGTCTACCTCGCCGAGGTAGGCGGGCGGGCGGCCCGGCCGGTGCGGACCCTCGTCGATGCCATGACCTCGCTGCCCGACATCATCGCGGGCCTGTTCATCCTGGCGTTCATCGTCCTCACGATCGGCCTGCCGAAGAGCGGCTTCGCCGCCTCGCTGGCACTGGCCATCACCATGCTCCCGATCGTGACCAGGGCGTCGGAGACCGTGCTGCGGATCGTCCCCGGCACGCTCCGGGAGGCCGCCTACGCGCTGGGCGCCAGCCAATGGCGGACGGTCCTGATGGTCGTGCTGCCCACGGCCCGGTCCGGCCTGGCGACCGCGGTCGTCCTGGCGATGGCCCGCGGCATCGGCGAAACCGCGCCCGTGCTGCTGGTCGCCGGCTTCGCGAGGAACATGAACACGAACCCGTTCGCGAACTGGCAGACCAGCCTGCCGCTGTACATTTACTACTACGTCCAAAGCCCGGAGCCAAACGACCACGTCCGGGCCTTCGGCGGCGGCTTCGCGCTTATTGTGCTGGTGCTGATCCTGTTCACGATCGCACGACGGCTCGGCGGCGGGGCACCTGGCGAACTCACCAGGCGACAGCGCCGCCGCCTGGAGCGGCAGGACGCGGCCGCGGGAGGGACAGGAGCATGAGGAGGCTGCTGGCCCTGGGGGTAGCGGCGGGCCTGGCCGTCATCGTCGGGCTGCCGGGCGCCGCGCTGGCCACGAGCAGTCCGGCGCCGTCGCCGTCCCCGACGACCTCCGTGAGCGCCAGTCCCACGCGCACTCCCACCGCGTCCACGTCACCGACCGCCTCTCCGACACCGTCGGTGACGCCGAGTAAGACAGCAGGGCCCGCACCGAAACCGTCCAAGACGCCCACACCGAAACCGTCCAAAAAGCCCGCGCCGAAGCCTCACAAGTCCGCGCACCACTATGGCACCACCGTGACCGGGCCGCACATGTGCATTTGTTCGGTCAACGCGAATGGCACGGTCAACGGCTCGGACTTCAAGTACGGGAGCACGGTGACCGTCAGCCAGACCACGAACCTGACCAACCAGATGGTCCAGGTGAGCTGGACCGGTTTCACCCCGAGCAGCCAGCCGACTTACGATAGCGGGCAGACGATCTACCCGGTGATGATCGCCGAGTGCAAGGGAACGGACCCGACCACTCCGGCGGACTGCTATGACGCGGAAAACGGCGGCATAGCTCCCACCTTCAACCCTTACGGCCCGCCCAACACCGTGTACAACACCACCGAGCCGAACGGCACGGGCAAGATGGACATCTTGCTGTACACCCAGCTGCAGAACCAGTTCCTGGGCTGCGACCCGGCCCATCCCTGCTCGCTCGTCGTCGTGGACGGCCAGGGCGGCGACAGCCTGGACTACAGCCCGCCGCACTGCAACGACCACAGTAACGACCCCGGCGGCGCCGCGGATGGCCTTGGCGCCGGGCAGTACGACTTCGGGCCGACCACATCCGCGTCCGGCACGGCGAACGGGTTCTGTTCCTGGCAGAAGCGGGTCGTCATACCGCTGCACTTCGCGCCGACGCCGAACGGCTGTCCGCTGCGCGCCGCGGATTTCACCGCGGGCGGCTCGCCTATGCTCGCCGACGCCATGGAGCAGTGGCAGACCGGCCTGTGCACCGGCGCCGACTCGGTCGAGCTCAACTACAACGGGGCGCTCAACGAGAGCGAGGCGCGCAGCTACTTCCAGGAGGGCACCCTCGACGTCGCGCTCACCACCCAGCCGCTCACCGGAACCGCACCGCACCCGTTCACCTACGCCCCGGTCGCGGTGTCCGCCGTATCTGTCGTCTTCTGGGTGGACAATGCGCTGACCGGCCAGCCGTACACGAACATCAAGCTGAACCCCCGGCTGATCACCAAGATCCTGACCACCTCCTACGCCTACACCGCCGATGCCTGCCCGGGTGCCGCGGGCACCGCGTTCGGCTGCGACAACGCGGTGGACGGCAACCCCGTGGGGCTCTTCGAAGATCCGGAGTTCCTCAAGCTCAACCCGGGGCAGTGGAACATCGGCGGGACCGAATACGAGATCCCCAACCTCGTTTCGGGAAACAGCGACATGACGTGGGTGACCACGAGCTGGCTCGCCTCGAACAAGGACGCGACGAACTTCCTCGCCGGGCAATTCGACCCGTGGGGCATGCACGTCAACACGGATTACCTCGGCCTGAAGTACCCGGTCAACGGGTTCCTGCCGGCGGACCCGTACCTGCCGGTGTCGTCGCAGTACGTGCCCGTTTACCCGCTGTCGACGGTGGCCACGGACCAGGCGGTCAACCAGCCGTCGGGCAACCAGGACGTCAGGGACCCGACCACCCAGACCTTTGACTCGCTGCCGGCGCAGATCGTCGGCCAGCGGGACCTATGGGCGGTCCTCGACGAGGCGGACGCCGTCCGGTTCCTGTTCCCGACGGCCGCGCTCGAGAACGCGGCCGGCAAGTTCGTCCTGCCGACCGATCAGGCGATGGCCGCGGCGGTCAAGGACATGACCGTCAGCGCGAATGGCGTCCGGTCGATGAACTTCACCAAGAACGACCCGGCCGCGTACCCGCTGACGATGGTGATCTACGCGATGGTGCCCACCGGCGGGATCTCCAAGACCAAGGCCGCCAAGATCGCGCAGTTCCTCGACTACGTGGCCGGCCAAGGACAGCAGCCCGGGAACCAGCCGGGCGAGCTGGCCCCCGGCTATCTGCCGTTGCCGCAGGCGCTGCGCGAGCAAACGCTCAAGGCCGCCGACGAGGTGCTCAACCAGACCAGCAACCCCAAGAAGACGTCCACGTCAGGGTCGGGGTCCAAGTCCGGGTCGGGGTCGGGCTCCAAATCGTCGCACTCGGCATCCCCATCGGGATCGAAGTCACCCTCGCCGTCGTCGGCGGGCGCCACGGCACACTCGATCGCGGTGTCGTTCAGCCATCCGGATTCCACTGGAATGTCGTGGGTGGTGGCGGCCCTGCTCCTCGCCGGGCTGGTACTGCTCGTCGCCGGGCCGACGGCACTGCTCGTCAGCAGCCCAGGGGCACGTGCGGCCGTCGGTGCCGGCGCGCTGAAGATGAAGCAGCTCGGCACCAGTATCCGGAGGAAACCATGATCAGGTATCCGGCCCGGTGCCGGGGCGCGGTGTGGGCGGGCGCGTCCGTCGTGGTGACGGTGCTCGCGCTGCTGCTGGGGCAGTCTCCGGCGATGGCGGGCACGTACGCGACGATTTCCGGTTCCGGATCGTCCTGGGCCTCGGTCGCGCTCCAGCAGTGGGCGCAGGACCTGGCGCCCAACGGCCTGACGGTCAACTTCAACCCGGACGGGTCGGCCTCAGGCCGCGGCGACTACAGCCAGGGCAGCCAGGTGGACTTCGCGGCTTCCGACCCGCCATTCCGCAACGGCGAAGACGAACTCGCCAATACAGGCGCCGAGGTGCCGGAGTTCGGCTACTCGTACGTGCCGGACGTGGGCGGCGGCACGGCGTTCATGTACCACATCACCGTGGGCGGCCACCTGGTCACCAACCTGCGGCTGTCCGGCGAGACGATCATGAAGATCTTCACCGGCCAGATCACCAACTGGGACGACCCGGAGATCACGAAGGACTACGGCGCGCCGCTGCCGAACGAGCCGATCATCCCGGTGATCCGCTCCGACGGATCCGGCGCGACGTTCTTCTTCACCCGGTGGATGGAGCACGTCTTCCCGAACGACTGGAACGCGTTCTGCCAGCGGGTCCACCCAGGGATCAAGCTGCCGTGCCCGCAGACGGAGTTCTACCCGCAGTTCGGCAACGCGAAAGCGGAGAACGGGTCCCAAGCCGTCTCGGTCTACGTTACGTCGAGCTACGGCGAGGGGGCCATCGGGTACGACGAGTACGCCTACGCGCTGAACGCGCGCTGGCCGGTCGTCCAGATGGAGAACCCGGCCGGCTACTACGTGCTGCCGAGCCCGTCCAACGTCGCGGTCGCGCTTACCCAGGCGCAGATCAACGAGGACCAGAACAGTCCTGACTACCTGCAGCAGAACCTGAACAACGTGTACACCTACACGGACCCGCGCAGCTACCCGCTGTCCAGCTACAGCTACCTGATCGTGCCGCGGGACGGCACCAAGATCCCGCCGATCTTCAACAACAACGTGGGCAGATCGCTTAGCACCTACATCGACTTCTACCTGTGCGCCGGGCAGCAGCAGGCGGGGCAGCTCGGCTACTCTCCGCTGCCCCTCAACCTGGTTGAGGGCGGGCTGCATCAGGCGTCCCTCATCCCTGGAGCCGTGCCAGGGCCGAACCCGACCACGCTCGCGGGATGCGCTAACCCGACGTTCACCAACGGGGTCCTGACGTTGCTCCAGACCGCCGCGTACCCGAGCAAATGCCAGAAGGTGGGGGAACCACTGAACTGCAGCACCACCGGCGGGAGCACGACGAGCGGCACGACCACTAAGACAGGCAAGACCGGCAAGGACGCGAACCCGACGTCCACCGCGGGCGGCGCGACCGAAGGCACGGGAATCGGCACGGGCGCCGGCACAGGAACCGGCACTGGGACGAACGGCGGCACAGGTGTCGCGCAGAACGCGGACGTCACCGGCTCGGTGGTGAACGTGCCAGGCAACGGAGCGGACCGTGTCCTGCTCGCCGTGATCACCGCGATCGGCGTAGCGGCGGCGGTCGCCGCGCCGCCCTCGGTGGCGGCCTACATGCGGCGCAGGCGAAACGGGACTCCGCGGTGACCACGCAGGCCGTGCGTCCGTCCGGCAGTTCGGCGATGCCAGGCGATCCGGCCACGCCCGCGGCCGCGGCCGCGGACAAGACGCGTTCCTCCGACAACGTCGTCCGCTCCATCGGGGTGACGCTGACCTTGCTCGCGCTGCTGATCCTCGGGTTCGTCGGCTATCTCTACGTCCTGTCCGGCGTGCAGGAAGCCCGTGCGCAGACGACGCTGTACGCCCGAATGCAAGGCGAGCTCAGCCAGGCAGTCGCGCCGACCGGCCCGGTGATTCCCGGGCACCCGGCGCAACCCGCGAGCCTCGCCGCGGCCCCGGGCGACCCGATCGCGCTGCTGGACATCCCGGCGATTCACCTCAGCAACGTCGTGGTCGTCGAGGGCACGAGCCCGGAGAACATGACGCTCGGCCCGGGTCACCTGCGGGACACGCCGTTTCCCGGGCAGGCGGGGATCTCGGTGATCTTCGGGCGGCGGGCCACGTTCGGCGCCCCGTTCAGCGACATTCCGGAACTGGCCAAGGGTGACCTGATCACGACGACCACCAGCCAGGGCCAGGCCCGCTACAAAGTGATAACGGTGTCCGACAGCAGCAAGCCGGTCCCGTTCAGCGAAATCCCCGATCAGCTGCTGCTGGTGACAGCCGATTCGCGGATCGCACCCGCGCACTACATCGAGGTCGAGGCGAAGCTGCTGTCGAGCCCGCAGCCGGAATCGGGTTACTTGCCGCTCGTCGGTCCCGCTGAGGTGGCGCTCGGCCGTGACCCGTACGCGCTGATCCCGGCGATGGCGTGGGCCATCGCGCTGGCGGCCGCGGCTTTCGCCGGCAGCCTCCTCGCCGCGCGGTGGTCTCGCTGGGGCGCCTGGATCGCGACGATCCCGGTCATCCTCGCCATCGTCTGGAACCTGTACGAGAGCCTGTCGGGACTCCTTCCCAACCTGTACTGAGGACTTCATCGATGACTGAAACCGCAGGCGCGCAGACCGAGATTTTCGAGGCTCCGCCGGCCGGGCTCGAGGCGCGGCAGGTATCGGCCTGGTTCGGCAAGCACAAGGTGCTGCAGCGCGTGTCCCTGAACATGCCTCCCAGCACGGTGACCGCGCTGATCGGCCCGTCGGG
Source organism: uncultured Actinomycetota bacterium (assembly GCA_963771985.1). GTDB lineage: Bacteria > Actinomycetota > Actinomycetes > Streptosporangiales > Streptosporangiaceae > Trebonia. The sequence continues at coordinate 908,947 of CAVYVO010000004.1, forward strand.
CTGCGGGAAGTCGACGTTCCTGCGGATCCTCAACCGGATGCACGAGATGATCCCGGGCGCCGCGCTAGCGGGCGAGGTGCTGCTCGCCGGGCAGGATATCTACCACCCGAGCCAGCGCCCGCAGCACATCCGCAGCAGGATCGGGATGGTGTTCCAGAAGCCCAACCCGTTCCCCACGATGTCGGTCTACGACAACGTGATCAGCGGCCTCAAGCTGGCCGGCATCAAGGTCCGCGACAAGGATTCCCTCGTCGAGTCCTGCCTGCTGCGGGCCGGCCTGTGGGACGAGGTGCGGACCCGCCTGTCCACCCCCGGCGGGGCGCTGTCCGGCGGCCAGCAGCAGCGGCTGTGCATCGCACGCTCGCTCGCGGTCTCCCCGGACGTGCTGCTGATGGACGAGCCGTGCTCGGCACTGGACCCGACGTCGACGCGGCGCGTTGAGGAGACGATCGCGGATATCTCCTCCCAGGTCACGATCGTGATCGTCACCCACAACATGCAGCAGGCGCAGCGCGTCTCGGACAACTGCGCGTTCTTCCTCGCCGCCCAGGGAACGCCGGGCGGCATCGTGGAATCGGGCTCGACGCAGCAGCTGTTCGAGGACCCGCAAGACCCGCGCACCGCCGACTACGTGCACGGCCGCTTCGGCTGACAGCGTGTGCGGCCGGGGAGTCAGCCGCTTCCGTTCGGGACAACTGGAAGGAGGGGCGGCGCGGGCGGAAAGCGGGGAACGGCGCCCAGCCGGGCAGGCGGGCGTCTCATCGCTGGTCAAGGTCTAGTGCTCCGTGTAATCGAAGTCTTACGGTGGACCTCAGGCGCATCTGCCACGGCAAGGAGGCCGCGTATGAAGATCACGGTGAATGTCGACGGTGTGCGGTACGACGACGACGTTGAACCGCGATTGCTTCTCGTGCACTATCTGAGGGACCAGCTAGGGCGGACCGGTACGCCCATCGGATGCGACACCTCTAACTGCGGAGCCTGTACCGTGCTGCTGAACGGGGTATCGGTGAAGAGCTGCGCGGTGCTCGCCGTGCAGGCTGACGGGGCCGAGATCACCACGATCCAGGGGCTGGCGAACGGTGAGCTGCACCCGCTGCAGCGCGCCTTCCACGAAGAGCACGCCCTGCAGTGCGGGTACTGCACGCCCGGCATGATCATGGCCGCCGTCGACCTGCTGCGCGACAACCCGCACCCGACCGAGGAGCAGGTCAGGGACGGGCTGGAGGGGAACCTGTGCCGCTGCACCGGTTATCAGAACATCGTCCGGGCCGTGCTGTCGGCCGCGGGGAACGGGGCGCACGCGGAATCTGGCGAGCACGCGGAGGTGACCGCATGACCACGACCGCTGATCACGAGGTCGGCAAGGCCCGGACCCGCAAGGAAGACGCCCGCCTGATCACCGGGCAGACCAACTGGACGGACAACATCACCCTGCCCGGACAGGCCTACGTCGCGTTCCTGCGCAGCCCGGAGGCGCACGCGCGGATCACGTCCGTCGACGTGTCGGCGGCCCGGCAGGCGCCCGGCGTGATCGCCGCCTTCTCCGGCGCCGACTTCGCCGCGGAACAGGGCAGCCTCCCCTGCGCCTGGCCCGTCACCCCGGACATCGTGATGCCGGACCACCCGCCGATGGCCACCGGCACCGTGCGGTACGGCGGCGAGATCGTCGCCGCGGTCGTGGCCAGGGACCGGTACTCCGCCGCCGACGCGCTCGAGCTGATCGATGTGGCGTACGAGGAACTAGAGCCGGTGCTCGACATGGAGGCCGCCCTGCGGCCGGAGTCGACGAAGGTCCACGAGGCGGGCAACAAGTCCTTCACGTGGCCATTCGCGAACGGGGATATCGAGGCGGCGTTCCGCGACGCCCCCGTGGTGCTCGAGCGCACCTACCGGCAGCAGCGGCTGATCCCGTCGGCGATGGAGCCGCGAGCGGTGGTCTGCGCGCCGGTCGGCGACGAGTACACGATGTGGAGCGCCACGCAGATCCCGCACATCCTGCGCATCATGCTGGCCCTCGTCACCGGCATCCCCGAGCACAAGCTGCGGGTAATCGCGCCGGACGTGGGCGGCGGCTTCGGCTCCAAGCTCCAGGTCACCGCCGAAGAGGTGCTCGCGCTGCTGCTCGCCCGCAAGCTCGGCCGCCCGGTGAAGTGGACCGAGTCGCGGTCCGAGGGCAACGTCGCCGTGCACCACGGCCGGGACCAGATCCAGCGCATCAGGATCGCGGCTGACTCCGACGGGCGGCTGCGCGGCCTCGACGTCGACCTGCTCGCGGACATGGGCGCTTACCTGATGCTGGTAACGCCCGGTGTTCCGCTGCTGGGCGCGTTCATGTACAACGCCATCTACAAGATGGACGCCTACCGGTTCAGCTGCACGGGAGTCTTCACCAACAAGACCCCGACCGACGCCTACCGCGGCGCGGGGCGGCCCGAGGCGACCTTCGCGATCGAGCACATCATGGACGACCTCGCCGCTGAGCTTGGCGTCGACCCGCTGGAGCTCCGCGAGCGGAACTGGATCAAGCACGAGGAGTTCCCGTACACCACGATCGCGGGGCTGACCTACGACTCGGGGAACTACGAGGCCGCGACGGCTCAGGCGCGGTCGCTGTTCCACTACGACGACCTCCGCAAGGAGCAGGCCGAACGTGCCGCGGCCGGGTCGCCGGTCCGGCTCGGCATCGGGGTCTCGACGTTCACCGAGATGTGCGGTCTCGCGCCGTCGCGGGTCCTCGGCTCGCTCGCGTACGCGGCCGGCGGCTGGGAGAACGCCTCGATCCGGATGCTGCCCACCGGCAAGGTCGAGGTGGTCACCGGGTCGAGCGCGCACGGTCAGGGGCACGAGACCGCGTGGTCGCAGATCGTCGCCGACGAGCTCGGCGTGCCCTTCGAGGACATTCGCGTGCTGCACGGGGACACGCAGGTGTCGCCGAAGGGCATGGACACCTACGGGTCCCGGTCGCTCGTGGTCGGCGGCACCGCGCTGGTGATGGCCTGCGGCAAGGTCCGGGAGAAGGCCCGCGTCATCGCGGCGGGCCTGCTTGAGGTCGCTCCTTCCGACTTGGAATGGGACTCCGGCCGGTGGTCGGTGCGCGGCGACCCGGATCAGGGCAAGACGATCGGCGAGATCGCCTTCGCCGCGTTCGCGGCGCACAACCTGCCGGAGGGCGTTGAGCCGTCGCTGGACTCGGACGCGACCTACGACCCGGACAACTTCTCGTTCCCGCACGGCACGCACCTGTGCGCGGTCGACATCGACACCGAGACCGGTGCCGTGAAGATCCGGTCCTACGTCGCGGTCGACGACGTGGGCGTCGTGGTGAACCCGCTGATCGTCGACGGCCAGGTGCACGGCGGGATCGCGCAGGGCGTCGCCCAGGCGCTGTACGAGGAAGCCGCGTACGACTCCTCGGGCAACCTGGTGACGGCGACGCTGGCGGACTACCTGATCCCGTCGGCGGCCGACCTGCCGACGTTCACGACATCCCGGACGACAACGCCGTCCACGCTGAACCCGCTCGGCGTCAAGGGCGTCGGCGAGGCCGGCACGATCGCGTCCACCCCGGCCGTGGTCAACGCGATCGTCGACGCGCTGCGCCCCCTCGGGGTGGCGGACGTGCCGATGCCGTGCACGCCGGAACGCGTATGGCGGGCCATCCAGGAAGCCCGCGGTTCGGGCGGCTCGGGCTCGGCTTCGGGCTCGGCTTCGGACTCGGCTTCGGACTCGGAAGGAGCGGGGCGATGATCCCGGCGAAGTTCGACTACGTTCGGCCCTCGTCGGTGGACGAGGCGGTGCGCGCGCTCGCCTCCGGCGGCGACGACGCCAAGGCCATCGCGGGCGGACAGTCGCTGCTGCCGCTGCTGCGACTGCGGCTCGCCTACCCGGAACGGCTCGTCGACCTCGGCGGGCTCGTCGAACTCCGTGGGGTGCGCGACCTTGGCGGCGCGCTGGAGATCGGCGCGCTGACCACGCACTACGAGGTTACGCGGGATCCGCTGATCAGAGCCCACTGCGGCCTGCTCGCGCAGGCCGCGTCGACGATCGCGGACCCGGCGGTGCGGCACCGCGGCACGATCGGCGGCGGGCTGGCGCACGCCGACCCGGCCGGGGACCTGCCCGCGGTCGTCACCGCGCTCGAACGCGACCCTGGTCGCGCTCGGCCCCTCCGGAACCCGTGAGATCAAGCCGGGGGACTTCTTCATCGACTACCTGACGACCTCTCTGGTGCCTGGAGAGATCCTGACGTCGATCCGGGTGCCCAAGCTCGACGGCTGGGGCTACCGGTACGAGAAGTTCAACGTCACCGCCCAGGCATGGGCGACCGTCGGGGTGGCCGCGGTCGCGCGGCGGGCTGACGGCCACGTCGCGGAGGCCAGGGTCGGGCTCACCAACATGGGGTCGGTGCCGGTGCGGGCGGTTGCCGTCGAGGCCGCAGCCGCCGGCGCGGAGGCGTCGGCGAGCGGCCTGGCGGCGGCCGCGGCGCACGCCGACGAGGGGACGAACCCGCCGAGCGATCTGCGGGCCGCCGCCGACTATCGCCGTCATCTGGCACGCGTCCTGACCGGCAGGGCGCTGGCCGCGGCGGCAGGTGCCTCGTAGGAGGCAGGTGCCTCGTAACCACAACCGCGAGTGCCCGCGGGCTGGGGACCGCCACACAGGCGGTCCCCAGCGCCGGCGGACGTTATGCCTGCCCCAGGAGGGGAAAAGGCGTATGCATACAATTGCGATCTAGTAGCGAACCAGTGAGAAGGTAGCGTCATATGCCCATTGAGCTTGACAACTCGTTCACCGTTCCCGTGCCGCCTGAGCATGCCTGGGACGTCCTGCTGGACGTGGAGCGGATCGCTCCTTGCATGCCGGGTGCCAGCGTTACCTCGGTCGACGGAGATGAGATCGCCGGCCAGGTGAAGGTCAAGCTGGGCCCGCTTTCGCTGAGCTACAAGGGCACGGCGAAGTTCACCCAGAAGGACCAGGACAACCACACGATCGCGATCGAGGCGTCCGGCAAGGAGACCCGCGGGGCGGGCACCGCCTCGGCGACCGTGCACGCCGGCCTGAAGCCGACCGACACGGAGGGCGCGACCCTGGTGTCCATTCACACGTCGCTGAACGTCACCGGCCGGCCCGCCCAGTTCGGCCGCAGCCTGCTGCCCGAGGTGAGCGGCAAGCTCATCGCGCAGTTCGCCGATAACTTGCACGCCCTGATCGCCGCCGATGGCGCCGCGCCGACCGGGGCCGCTCCCGCGGCGGATTCCACCGCGGCCCCTAGCGGGGAGGCCGCCGCAGCGGCGGCCGTCGGCGTGACCGAGGCCACGGAGACGGCCAGCCCGGTGACGGTCCGGACGCCAACCGAGCCATCGGTGATACTCCCGCAGCAGGAGGACTCGCTCAACCTGATCAAGCTGGTCGGCTTCCCGATCCTCAAGCGCGTCGTCCCGATGGTGGCGGGAGCCGCCCTGCTCGCCATCTTGGGCCGCCTCCTCCGCAACAAGCTCCGCAAGTCCTAGGCGGGGGCAGAGGCTACGGGACCAGGATCGCTACGGGACCAGGACCTCTGTGACCGGGAGCGAGGAGTCGGCGGGCAGGCCCAGAGACGACGGCGCCCGCCCGCTGGCCACGATCGACGCGCCCAGGGCGGCGACCATCGCGCCGTTGTCGGTGCACAGCCGCGGGCGCGGCACCCGCAGCCGGATGCCGGCCTTCTCGCAGCGCTCGCCGGCGAGCGCGCGGAGCCGGGAGTTGGCCGCCACGCCGCCGCCGATCACCAGGTCGCGCACGCCGTGCTGCTGACACGCCGCGACCGCCTTGCGGGTCAGGACGTCGACCACGGCCTCCTGGAACGAGGCGGCGACATCCGCGACCGGCACCGGTGACCCGGCGTCCTGGCGGGCCTCGACCCAGCGGGCCACCGCGGTCTTCAGGCCTGCGAAGGAGAAGTCCAGCGTGCCGTCGTGGACCTTGGCGCGCGGGAACCTGATCGCGTCCGGGTCGCCCGAGGCCGCGGCGCGGTCGATCGGCGGGCCGCCGGGGAACGGCATGCCGAGCACCCGGGCCACCTTGTCGTACGCCTCGCCCGCGGCGTCGTCGATCGTCGAGCCGAGCGGCTCCACCTCCCCGGTCACGTCCGGCACGAGCAGCAGCGACGAGTGGCCGCCGGACACCAGCAGCGCCACGCACGGCGACGGCAGCGGGCCGTGCTCGAGCTGGTCGACGGCCACGTGCGCCGCCAAGTGGTTCACGCCGTACAGGGGCTTGCCCAGCGCGTACGCGTACGCCTTGGCGGCCGCCACGCCCACCATCAGAGCGCCGGCCAGCCCCGGCCCGGCGGTCACCGCGACGGCGTCGATGTCGGACGGCTTGACGCCGGCCTTGGCGAACGCGCCCTCGAGCACCGGCACCATGGCCTCCAGGTGCGCCCGGCTCGCCACCTCCGGCACCACACCGCCGAACCGCGCGTGCTGGTCCATGCTGGACGCCACCTCGTCCGCGAGCAGTTCGCGGCCCCGCACGATGCCCGCGCCAGTCTCGTCGCAGGAGGTCTCGATTCCCAGTACCAGCGGGCCGCTCACCGCAACAGGTCCTTCCGCATCACGATCGCGTCAACTCCAGACGGCTGGTAGTAGCCGCGGCGGACGCCGATCTCCTCGAACCCGCGTCGCAGGTACAGACCCCTGGCCCGCGGGTTGTCCTCGCGCACCTCGAGGAAGACAGCGGTGCAGCCGCGGTCCCTGGCGGCCTTGATAAGCGCGCCGAGCAGCGCCGAACCGATGCCCCGGCCCCAGTACTCCGGGGCGACGGCGATCGTCAGCACGTCGGCCTGGACCCCGCCGGGAACGAACATCATCCCCGCGTACCCGGCCGTGACGCCCTTGGCGCCCTCCGCGACCAGGTACAGCCGGCTGCCCGGCGGCGCGGCGACCTCTTCGGCGAACATTTCCTCGGACCACGGATCATCCGGGAACAGCTCGTGTTCCAGCGCCATGACATCCGCCAAGTCGCCGGGCACCAGCGGACGCAGCCGCGCGGCCGGGCCGGCGCCCTGGCCGGCCGAACCGGCCGAGGCGGCTTGGCTTCCCTGCTTGGCCGCCGTGTTCCGGCCGCGCCACCGGGTCATCATCGCGACACCCGCTTCGGCGCGCCTGGCTCGCGCGCGTCCGGCCGACGCAGGTACAGCGGCTCCGGGGGAAGCAGCACCTCGCCCGCCGCCATGCGGGCGGCACCCGCCGTGCCCCGTGCGACGGGAGCGGCGAGGGCGGCGGTAGCCAGCCGGCAGAGGGTGACCGCGGCTGGGTAGGCAGGACCGCGCCCGTTCGGCAGGAAAGCGGGGTAGAGCAGAGTGCCCTCGCCGGCCGCCGGCAGTTCGCGATCTGGAATGGCCGCGGGGGAACTGACGTCAGGGCCCGCGATCCGGTTGCCGGCCCGGTCGTAGCGCGCCCAGTAGAGTTCGCGGCGCCTGGCGTCGGTGGCGACCAGGAAGTCGCCGTCGTGCTCGACGTCGGCGGCGATCACGTCGAGGGTGCACACGCCGTACACGGGGATGCCGAGCGCGGCGCCGAGCACTTTAGCCGTGACGATCCCCACCCGGAGCCCGGTGTACGGCCCCGGGCCGACGCCCACGGCGATACCGGTGAGGTCACCGGGGTCCGCGCCCGCGTCGGCGATCACCTTGGCGATCGCGGGCGCGAGCAGCTCCGCGTGGCGGTGCGCGTCGACGGTGATGAGCTGGGCCAGCGGCTGGCCGCCGTCATGGAGCGCTACCGTCACCGCGGGTGTGGCGGTGTCGAGTCCGAGTAGCAGCACGACCTTAGAGGGTAGTCGACGCGACCCGGTTCAGTGCACGAGTTCGCTGGTCACTTGCCGCGCGACGGTCTGCGCCGCCGAGTTGAGCGCATCCGGCGAGACCGGCCCGTAGTTGCCCGTGTTGGCGTGGTCGAGGCCGTTCAGCACGACGGTGACGATGACGTTGCGGTAGCGGACGATCATGGTCGAGACGTCAGTGGTAGCACCGTTGACGTTGAATACCTGGGCCGCCTCGAACGCCACCGTGTCATTGCCGCCCGGCAGGCTGGACAGGTCGGTGACCGACGCCGGCGGCTGCCCGCTGTGCGGCCCCGGGTTCTGCTTGGCGGTCTCGAACTCGGCGTAGGCGTCTTCGGCGGCGAAGGTGGCGCTGCCGTCCCCGGAGGCGAGCCCGCTTGGCGAGTACGCCTGCATGTTGACCTCAAGCACCCGGTACATCGGCGGCTTGTCGAGCGTCCATGTGCACTGGCTGGTGGCGCCGGTGTTCAGCGGCGGGGACGCCATCTTCAGCTGGCCCGGCAGGTACTGGCCGAGCGTCGCCTGCGGTACGGACGTGCAGGCGTCCGGCACCTGCTGGAGCTCACCGGGCAGGAAGGTCGTAACGAGGTTGTTCAGACCGAGGTTAGCGGAGCTGCCGTTGTTTCCGGTGAAGAAGTACACCGCGACCGCGATCGCCACCGCGACGACGCCGCCGCCCGCGATCAGCTGCCGTCGCCGCTTACGGCGGTCGGCGCGCCTGTCCTCGCGCGAGTCGCTGCCGCGACGGCGCCACCGTTCGGAGAATGCCTCCATCGGGTCGGCGTCGGCGTCGGCGGAGTCCGCCCAGCCGGACCGCCCCTGCCGCGACTGCCGGTGCGACCGCCCCAGCGCCTGCGGCTGCGCCGACGCCGGTGGCTGTGCCGACGCCTGCGGCTGTGTCGCCCACGGCGGGGCCGACGGCTGTCCCGGTCCCTGGCCCGCTCCCTGACCCGGCCCCTGCTGCGGGGGCCAGGGCTGGTTCTCCCACGGCGCGTGCCCCGGCGCGTGCCCGGGGCCGCCCGGCGCGCTCTGGCCGCCCTGGCCGCCCTGGCCGCCCTGGGCGTAGCCGCCCTGGACCCGGCCGTCGCGCGTGCGGGCGTCCTGGTCGCGGATCGGCGTCAGATCAGGCAACTCCCGCTGGTCTTGCGGCACCGCGTCATACCCCGCCCACTCCGGCACGTCGTTGTCGGGACGTGCTCGGCGGCCACGCGGCCGACCGGGGAATGACCCATGATGAGTCACGGCGTGCCTCCGGTGGGGGGGTTGGCGATGCGAGATTCGTGACCTAGAGACCCAGGTAGAACGTCCGAAACCGAAACTGTACAACGCCGAACTATAGACGATCAGCGAGATCCGCGGGTGGCAACTGAATGCCCTGCCAGCGTTCGCCAACTCCCGAGATAGTCACCGCCCGCGGCACGTCACCTTCGGACTCCCCCGCCTCTTCCGCCCCGTCAAACCCTTCCGCCTCCCCAGGCCCTTCCGGCGCGATCACGATCTCAAGCCGGTCCGCCGACAGCCCCTCGGCCAGCCCTTCCCCCCATTCCACGACCGTCACCGAGGTCGCGGTGTCGGCGTCGAGATCGAGGTCGTCCATCTCGAGGACGCTGCCGAGCCGGTACGCGTCGGCGTGCACCAGCGCCGGCCCGGGAGCGGCCAGGCCTTGCGTGCGGATCAGCGACGGGTGCACCCGGGCGATCACGAAGGTGGGCGATGTCACCGGCCCGCGCACCCTGAGCCCCTCGCCGATGCCCTGGGTGAGCGTGGTCTTGCCCGCGCCCAGCGGTCCGCTCAGTATCACCAGGTCCCCCGCGCGCAGCAGGCCAGCGAGACGCCGGCCGAGGGCGCGCATGTCCGCCGCCGTCGCGACGATCACCTCTTCGTTCACGAGTACGACCTTGGCACGCGCGCGCCGATTCCGGTGGCGATCTCGTAGGAGATGGTCCCCAGCGTGTCGCCCCACTCCTGCGCGGTCGGCTCCCCGTCATCCCCCGGCCCGAACAACACGACCTCATCCCCCGCGGCCACCGCCTCGTCACCGAAGTCGATGACGAACTGGTCCATGCACACCGTCCCGGCGATCGGCCACCGCCGGCCGCGGGCGAACACCAGCGGCAGGCCCCTGGCGGACCGCGGCACGCCGTCGGCGTAGCCCAGCGGGACCAGGCCGAGCGTGGTCTCCCTGGAGGTGACGTACCGGTGGCCGTAGGACACGCCGGTCCCGGCCGGCACCCGCTTCACCAGCGCCAGCCGTGCCCGCAACGTCATCGCGGGCCGCAGCCACCCCGGCGCGCCGCCGGGCAGCGTAGACAGGCCGTATATCCCGCCGCCGATCCGCACCAGGTCATAGCGCGACTCCGGCACTCCGATCGCGGCGGCCGTGTTCGCGATGTGCCGCACTTCAGGTGCGGCCCCCGCCTTCTCCGCGACCGCCAGGGCGTCCCCGAACGCGGCGAGCTGCGCCGCGATGGACGGGTTGCCCGGCTCGTCGGCCGAGGCGAAGTGCGACCACAGGCCCACGACGCTGACGAGGCCCGCGGCCTGCGCCTCCAGCGCGGTGTCGACCACCGACGGCCAGTCGGCGGCGGTCGCCCCGCCCCGGCTCAGCCCGGTGTCCGCTTTGAGGTGCACCCGGGCCGGGCGCCCGGCCCGCGCCGCGGCGGCGGCGATACGCCGCACCATGTCCCGCGAGCCCGCGCTGAGGTCCACCCCGGTGCCGATAGCGTCGCCGTGCGCGTGGTCGGGGATCGCCATCAGGCACAGCAAGGGGTCATCGATGCCGGCGGCGCGCAGTTCGAGGGCCTCGGCCACGTGCACCACGCCGAGCCACCGGGCACCGCCGAGCAGCGCCGCGCGGGCCGCGGCGACCGCCCCGTGCCCGTAGCCGCCGGCCTTCACTACCGCCATGACGGCGCTGGGCGACACGTGCTCGCGCAGCGCCGCGACGTTACCCGAGATCGCGTCCAGATCGACGCGAGCCTCCGCGTGGCTATCCATGACCATCAATGCTAAAGGCTTTAGTAAAGCGCGCGGAAAGCCATCGGCAGCGCCCTGACCACGTCGGAGGCGCCGATAGGCGCCGCGCCGCCCGCGCCCTCGCCCGCGCCGGCGGAGTCCGCGTCCGGCACCAGCCCCGTGCCCGCCAGGTCCGCCGCGGCGAGCCTGGCCGCGAGCCCGTGCAGGTACGCGGCCGTGAGCGCGGCCTGCGGCGGCAGCAGCCCCTGCGCCAGCAGCGCCCCGGCCAGCCCGGACAAGACGTCGCCGGTGCCCGCGGTGGCGAGCCACGGGGTCCCGGTGGTGTTGACGAGCACCGGGTCCAGCCCGTCCGGCGGCGCGATCACGGTGGTGGATCCCTTGAGCAGCACGCAGGCGCCGAATTCGGTCGCGGCCCGCCGGGCGTACTCCAGCCGCCGCGCCGCGACGTCGGAGGGGTCGGCGCCGAGCAGCCGCCCCAGCTCGCCCGCGTGCGGGGTGAGCAGGGTCGGCGCCGGGCGGGGCAGCAGGTCCCTGTTCCGGGCGAGCAGCGACAGGCCGTCCGCGTCCACGAGCACTGGCAGGCTGGTCCGCAGCACGGCCGCCAGCCGGTCCGCCGCCGTGTCCGTCACGCCCATCCCCGGGCCCGCCGTCCATGCCTGGACCCGCCCCACGGCCTCGGGGAATCGCAGCTTTCCGTCCGCGTCAGCGGATTCATTCTTTTCATCCGAACGGGAGCGGCTGTCTCCCGGCAGTTCCGTTATCACCACTTCCGGCCATTCAAGCCGCACGGCGGCGGCAGCCGCGGGAGCGGTGACGAGCCTGACCATCCCGGCGCCGCCGCGGACGGCTCCGCCGGTCGCGAGCAGGGCGGCGCCGGTGAACCGGTCGCTGCCGGCGAGCAGCCCGAGGACGCCGCGGCGGTACTTGTCCGACTCCGGGGTGGGACGCGGCACCAGGTCCCGTATGTCGTCACGCTGCGGCGCGCACGCGTCGGGCGGATCGAACAGGTGCGGGCGGAGCCCGATGTCGACGACCTCGACGACCCCCGCGTGGCCGGCGCCCGGGTCGACCAGCAGGCCTGGCTTGGCCGCGCCGAACGTCACGGTCACGTCCGCGCGCACTGCGGGGCCGTCGACGGCGCCGGTGTCGGCGTCGATGCCGCTGGGCAGGTCGACCGCGACCGTGGTCGCGGGGGAATTGGCGGCGAGCTGGGCCAGCGTCGCGTAGGGATCGCGGAGCCCGCCCTTGCCGCCGATGCCGAGCATCCCGTCGATGATCAGGTCGGCACGCCCGATCACGCGCCGCGTGTCGTACCCGGTGTCGTAGCGCGCGCCCGGGTCGGGCCGGGTCTCATCCGGGGCGCGTGGCGCCATCACGGGGACGATCCGGCCGCCCGCGGCCACCAGGGCCGCGGCACCGCCGGCGTGGATGCGCGATCCGGCCTGGATGGCGGTCACCGCGGCACCGCGCCGGGCCAGCAGCGCCGCCGCGTACAGCGCGTCGCCGCCGTTGTCGCCCGTGCCCGTGAGCACCGCGACCCGCGACCCGTAGATCCCGCCGGGAACGGCGCGCAGCACGGTCGCGCACACTGATGCCAGCCCCGCCGCCGCCCGCTGCATGAGGGCACCGTCCGGGACCAGCGCCATCAGGGCGGCTTCCGCCGCCCGAACCTTGGCTACCTGGTAAGCGTCACGCACGCTGCATAGTCTGCCCTAGTCAGACCCAGCCAAGCCCACCTGCCCCGCGTACGGCGGCGGGGTCGGCTTCGGCGATGACGACGGCCGTGGCCAAGCCGCCATCATGGCTGAGTGACACGTGCCAGCGCGTGATACCCAGCCGTGCCGCGGCGTCGGCCACCGTGCGGTAGGTCGCGAGCTCAGGCCGGCCATCCGGACCGGTGATGATCTCGGCGTCGGTCCACTGCAGCCCGCGCGGCGCGCCGAGGGCCTTGGCCAGCGCCTCCTTGGCGGCGAAACGAGCGGCCAGCGACCACACGGGCAGCACGCGTTCCCCTTCGGTGAACAGCCGGCCGGCAAGGCCCTTCGTACGGCCGAGGGCTCGCGCGAGGCGGTTGATCTCGACGACATCGATGCCGATGCCGACGATCATCGCATCGCCAGGCGTACCGCCTCCGCGAGCTGGCCCGCGATGTGATCGGCCAGCCTCGCTTCCCGCGCCTCGACCATCACCCGGATCGCCGGCTCGGTACCGCTGGGCCGCAGCAGGACGCGCCCGGCGTCGCCGAGCTCGTCCTGTGCGGCCTTGACGGCTCCGGCCAGCGCGGGATCGGCCATCGCGCGGGCCTTGTCTCCGCGTACGTTGATCAGGACCTGCGGGTACCTCGTCATCATCTTCGCGGCGGCGGATACTGGAAAGCCGCTGCGGTTCACCGAGGCCAGCAGGTGCAGGCCGGTCAGGACCCCGTCGCCAGTGGTGGCGTGGCCCATCTGAATGATGTGCCCGGACTGCTCTCCGCCGAGCACGTAGCCGCCGGCCCGCATGGCCGCGTAGACGTGCTTGTCGCCGACAGGGGTCTGGATGACGGTGATGCCTGCCTCGCGCATCGCGTCGTGGAAGCCGAGGTTGGACATCACGGTCACCACCACGGCGTTGCCCGCGAGCTGTCCGGCCTGCTTGAGCTCGGTAGCGAGCACGGTGAGGATCTGATCGCCGTCCAGCGGGGCGCCGTCGGCGTCCACCGCGAGGCACCGGTCCGCGTCACCGTCGAAGGCGAGGCCCGCGTCCGCGCCGTGCTCGACGACCGCCACCGCGAGCGTGTCCAGGTGGGTGGATCCGACGCCCGCGTTGATGTTCAGCCCGTCCGGCGCGGCGCCGATCGCGATCACTTCCGCGCCGGCCCGGCGCAGCGCGCGGGGCCCGATGCTGTAGGCGGCGCCATGCGCGCAGTCCACGACGACCCGCAGCCCCTGCAGCGGCGGACGGCCGTCCGCCATTACCGGGAGGGTGCCGAGCAAGTGGTCGAGGTAAGCCTCGTGCTTGGAGTAGGCGTCGGTGACCCGGCCGAAAGCGGGCGGTTCAACGCCTGGCGCGTCCGGCGCGCCGGAGCGCAGTTCGGCCTCGATCGCGTCTTCGACCTCGTCCGGAAGCTTGACCCCGCCGCGCCCGAAGAACTTGATCCCGTTGTCGGCGGCCGGGTTGTGACTCGCGGAGAGCACCACGCCAAAGTCAGCGCCGAGCGCCCCGGTGAGATAAGCGACGCCAGGGGTGGGAATCACGCCCAGCCGGAGCACGTCAACTCCCGAGCTGGCTAGCCCAGCGACGACGGCTGCTTCGAGGAAGTCGCCTGAGGCGCGGGAATCGCGTCCGATCACGGCCACTGGACGGCTCGGCCCGGCGGCGGCCGGTGCGAGCACCGGCACCGCCGCTATGGCCAAGTCCATCGCCAACCGCGCGGTTAGATCGCGGCCAGCCACTCCTCGAACACCGTCAGTACCGAAGATTCGGCCCATGTCGGTGTGCCCCCCGCGTACCAGTGAGCGTTAGCGCTTGGAGTACTGCGGAGCCTTGCGGGCCTTCTTGAGACCGTACTTCTTCCGCTCCGTCACCCGCGCGTCGCGGGTGAGGAAGCCGGCCTTCTTCAGCGGCGGCCGGTTCTCCGGGTCGACGAGCGTCAGCGCGCGGGCGACGCCCAGGCGCAGCGCGCCGGCCTGCCCCGTGACGCCGCCGCCGACGATCCGCGAGATCACGTCGAACTTGCCTTCGGCGCCGATCAGCACGAACGGCTCGCTGACGATCTGCTGGTGCACCTTGTTCGGGAAGTACGAGTCGAGGGTCCGCCCGTTGATCTTCCACTGGCCGGTGCCCGGGACGATCCGGACGCGGGCGACGGCCTCCTTGCGGCGGCCCGTGCCGGAGGCGTGGCCGGTGACCACCGGCCGGCGCGCCGGCCGGGACGCGGCGGCCTCCGGGGACTCCGAGGTGTACTCCGACGGAGCATCCTCAGTGTCGGCGTCCAAACCGTCGTCGGCGTACTCCTCTTGGAAGTAAGCCGCGTCGTCTGCGGGCGTCTCTACGCCAGTGGGCTCGGCCACGTTGCTATCCTCACGCTTCCTTGCGGCACTGCTGGGTAATCTGCGAGATCTCGTACGGCTGCGGCTGCTGCGCCTGGTGCGGATGGGTCGGGCCCGCGTACACCTTCAGCTTGCTCAGCGTCTTGCGGCCGAGCGAGTTCTTCGGCAGCATGCCCCTGACCGCCTTCTCCACCACACGCTCCGGGTGCTTGGCCATCAGGTCCGCGTAGCTCACCGCGCGCAGGCCGCCCGGGTAACCAGAGTGGCGGTACGCGCGCTTCTGCTCAAGCTTCGCGCCGCTGAGAGAAACCTTGTCCGCGTTAATCACGATGACGAAGTCACCGGTGTCGACGTGCGGAGCGAAAATAGGCTTGTGCTTGCCCCGCAGCAGCACCGCCACATGGCTGGCCAGCCGGCCGAGCACGACGTCAGTGGCGTCGATGACATGCCACTGCCGCGTGATGTCACTGTCTTTCGGGCTGAAAGTGCGCACAGTCGTTAAGCCTTCGCATGTGGTTCGTGATCCAGGAGACCCTGCCGACGAAGTCCGTCGCTCCACTCGTCCCCGCGACTCGCGCAGCGTGCTGAACACTGCTCATCACGGATGACGCCAATGCAGCATACTCGTAATCAGCGCCCAGTGCCAAAGCGCGCGGATCCCCTGCCGCAGGATCAAGCCAGTCTACCGCAACCCTGCCTCCAGGACGCACCCTCCCGCACGCCCGCTCACAGCCCGCCCCGGCGCGTGCGCCGTTCGCGCAGATGGCGGCGGTTAAGTCCCTCGGCTCAGGCGCCTGCCAGCACCCGCACACGCCGCGCCGCGGCCGCAAGCTTCGGACAATCCGGATAATTCGGGCATTAAATGCCGCCCGAAGAAGATAGCGGATCGTTAGGCACACTGTGGTGTGCCTAACGATCCATTATCTTGCGGAAGCGGCTCGCGCCGCCCCGCAGCCCGGACCAGCAGGCGATCCGCGTCGCATCACTATTTGGCATCTGATGGTCACGGAGTGCTGAAAGTTCTGCGACCACCCTTGCCGAACTGGTATGGACGCTACGCTCGTTGCTATGGGATACCGGGGTGAGGACGCCTCCCGCACAAGAATGGATTCCCGGCGCCAACCGCCTCGGCAGTCGCCCGGCACGGGGCCGGGCGCCGCGTGGCCGGGGGACGACGGTTCACGGGGTTACGGCCAGCACGGGGATTACCCGCCCGCCGGCGAGTACGGCGGCTATCCGCAGGACGGCCCCTACGCCGGGCACGGAGAATCCGGCTACGGAGACGACGGGTACGGCCAGCCGGGACAGCACGGTCAGCAATTCGGCTACGACGCCGACGGGTACGGTCCTGGCCCCGGCTACGGCGAGTGGGCGCCGGACGGGTACGGCCAGCACCCCCAGGACGACGGGTACGCGGCGGGCTCCGGTTACGGCCAGCCCCAAGGGTACGGTCAGCCCCAAGAGGACCCCAGCTATGGCCGCCAGTCGGCACCGGGCGGTTACGAGGCCCGCGAGGGGGGCTACCGCGATGGCTATCCGGGCGACGGCTACCACCCCTCCGGCGACTACCCGGCTCAGCGATCCGAGTACCCCCGTCCCGGCAACCAACTGGCGCTGCCGCCAGCCGGGTATGCCGGTTCCGGGGGTTACCCCGCCCAGCCGCAGTCGCCTGGCTACCCCCAGTCGGGCGGATATCCAGCACAGCCCGGCGGATACGGCCAATCGGGCGGCTACCCGGCCGCAGGCACCGATTCCGGCGACTTCCCCGGTCGCTACGCCGGCGGCGACTGGTACGAGGGCCAGCCGAGCGCGGCACCCGGCTCGGGCTTCGCGGACACCGGCACGCACGCCATGGACGCCCGGATCATCGACTCGTACGGCCCCGGGCCCCGGCCCGGCCAGCCGCCGATGGTTGACCCGCCGGACATGGTGCACACCGGACAGCAGGAACGGTACGACGACTACGAGTCCTACCCCGGCTACGACGGCCAGTATGATCCCGGGAGCCACCCAGACCACGACGCCGACCGCGGATACGACGACTACGCGGACCGCGACGATCCCTATCACGACCGCTACGGCGACGGCGGGACCGCGCCGCGACCCGCCCCCAGGAACAAGCCCAGGCAAGGCAAGGCCGGTAAGACCAGGACCGCCAGCACGAGGGGACCCGGCAGGCGCCCGCTGCTGATCGCCGCTCTCGCTGTTGTCGCGGTGGTCGTTGTCGGCGCGGCCGCCTACACGTTCGTGTTCAAGCCGAAGCCTTCCAGCGGCAACTCGTCGGCGACGGCGGGCCCGCTCCCGACCGCGGGCACGCAGTCGGCGGCCACCGCCGACTGCGTGAAGCAGTTCGGCCCGTACTGCCACATCACGCTGCGCACCGATGACCCGGCCCCGCTCACGCTCGCCGAGCTCTTCCCGCCGCAGTTCCTGAACGAGACCGACCACAACTCCTTCACCCGCGTCGCCGCCAAGCTCGACAAGACGTGCTCGACCGCGGTGATCGGCCAGGACCTGGTCAGCGCCCTGCAGAGCGGCAAGTGCACGCAGGTGCTGCGGGCCAGCTACGTGTCCGAGAACAGCAAGATCATGGGCACCATCGGCGTGGTCAACCTGGATACGACCAACGCAGCGCACCACGCCGGGAAGGTGGTCGGCGCCAACGACTTCATCACGCCGCTCAGCACCACCAAAGGCGTCGCCAGCAAGCTCGGCAAGGGAACCGGCGTCGTCGAGGCGGAGTACAAGGGCCATTACCTGATCCTGACCTGGGCGGAGTTCACGAGCACGAACGCGCCCGCCACCAAGGCGCAGGACCAGCAGCTCGAGGCGTTCGAAAGCGACCTAGTAGCCGGAACGGTCAACATCAGCCTCAGCCAGCGGATGGTTACCGGTCGCCCGGCGACCGCCACGGGCTAGACGCCGCCGGCCGTGCGCACCCGCCGGGTCAGCACCGCTCGCTCGGCGAGCTGGGCCGGCTCGGGGTAGCGCACTTCCTCCAGGCACAGTCCGTGCGGCGGCACCACCCGGACGGCGGGGTCGCGGACGGCCGCGGTGAGGACCGCGGCGGGCCAGGACGGCGGCCGGCCGCCCTCGCCGACCGGAAGCAGCGCCCCGACCAGTGCGCGGACCATGTTGTGGCAGAACGCGTCGGCGACCACGCAGGCGACGGCGACGCCATCGGAGTCGCGTCGCCAGTCGAGGCGGCGCAGCGCGCGAACGGTCGTCGCCCCCTCCCTGCGGCGGCAGAACGCGGCGAAGTCGTGTTCCCCGAGCAACGCCGCCGCGGCGGCGTTCATGGCGCCCAGGTCAAGTCCGCGCGGGTACCAGAGGGTGTCGTGCCTGCGCAGCGGATCCGCGGTGGCGAGGTCATCGCAGATCCGGTAGGAGTAACGCCGCCAGAGCGCGGAAAACCGGGCGTCAAAGCCCTCGGGCGCCAGCCCCAGACCGCGTACCCGGATGTCGGGCGGCAGCGCCCTGGCGAGGCGCCGCATCGCCGCGTCCGGCCGGGCCGTCCAGACGCCCTCCGGAAGGTCGGCGTGCGCGACCTGCCCGCGCGCGTGGACCCCCGCGTCGGTCCGGCCGGCCACGGTCAGCCGCGGCGCCTCTCCGAGCCGGAGCACCCGCCCCAGCGTCTCGGCGAGCACACCCTCCACTGTCCGCCGCCCCGGCTGCGCCGCCCAGCCAGAAAACCCCGCCCCGTCATAGGCAAGATCAAATTTGATCCGAACGAAAGCGCCCGACTCCCCGGCCCCACCCGACTCCGCGCCGGATGCCCCGCCTACCGCAGCCGCGCCCGACTCTCCGGACCTACCCGACTCCGCGTGCCGCGACAGCCCTGCCGCGACGGACGCGTCATCCGCGCACACGTCTTGCTCCCGACCGCCATCGTGCCCCGCCAGCCCCAATCGGCCGCGACTCCACCCCGGAGCCGAACATGCCGATTGCGCAATCGACACGCTCTATTGTGGTCGATTGCGCAATCGGCATGCTGCAGGGAAGTTTACGCGGAGGCTTCCGGCTTGGCGTCGGCCTCGGCGGTCGCCTCGTCGTCCTCGTCCTCGTCCTCGTCCTCGGCTTCGGCGTCCTCGTCCTCGTCGGCTTCGGTGGCCTCAGCGTCGGCAGCTTCCGGGGTCTCCGCTTCAGGCGCGTCGGCCGCGGACGCCTCGGCCTCGGTGCCTTCGGCCTCGGCGGCCTCGGGCTCCGCGGTCTCGGCGGCGGTGGCCTCCTCGACCGCGGCGGTCGCCGCGGGGGCGGCCTGCGGAGCCTGGCGACGGGTACGGCGGCGCGGCCTGGCGGCCGTCACCTCTTCCCGGACCAGCTCGATGACCGCCATCGGGGCCGCGTCGCCCTTACGGGGACCCAGCTTGGTGATGCGCGTATAGCCACCGGGCCGGTCGGCGAAGCTCGGGCCGATCTCGGTGAACAGGGAGTGCACGATGCCCTTGTCCGGGACCACGGTGAGCACCTGGCGGCGGGCGTGCATGTCACCGCGCTTGGCGAAGGTGATCAGCTTCTCCGCGTAGGGACGCAGCCTGCGCGCCCGAGCCTCGGTCGTGGTGATCTTCCCGTGCTCGAAGAGTGCGGTAGCCAGGTTCGCCAGCATGTGCTTCTGGTGAGCCGGGCTGCCACCCATCCGGGCACCCTTGGTAGGCGTGGGCATGTCGCCTGCCCCTTTCTCTAATTCCGCCTTCGACGTTCGGCACCCGGCGCCGCGGGCCCGATAAGATCCGAAGGATCGGGCCCGCGGCCGGGGGGTTCCGGGGGGTCGTCCCCCCGGGCTAATACTGCTCAGTTTCGACGTAGCTCTCGTCTTCGTCGCCGGTGTACGAATCAACGGCGCTGCTCGGGTCGAACCCGGGCGGGGAGTCCTTGAGCGCGAGACCCATGTCGACCAGCTTCTGCTTGACTTCCTCGATCGACTTGGCGCCGAAGTTCCGGATGTCCAGCAGGTCCTGCTCGCTGCGCGCGACCAGTTCGCCCACGGTGTGGATGCCCTCGCGCTTGAGGCAGTTGTAGGAGCGCACGGTGAGGTTCAGGTCCTCGATCGGCAGCGCCAGGTCGGCCGCGAGCGCGGCGTCGGTCGGCGACGGGCCGATGTCGATGCCCTCGGCGTCGACGTTGAGCTCCCTCGCCAGGCCGAACAGCTCGGTCAGCGTCTTGCCGGCGCTCGCCACCGCGTCCCGCGGACGCATGCACGGCTTGGTCTCGACATCAAGGATGAGCCGGTCGAAGTCGGTGCGCTGCTCCACACGGGTGGCTTCCACCTTGTAGGTCACGCGGAGCACCGGCGAGTAGATGGAGTCGATCGGGATGCGGCCGATCTCCTGACCTGGCTGCTTGTTCTGGGTAGCGGAAACGTAGCCGCGGCCGCGCTCGACCGTGAGCTCCATCTCCAGCTTGCCCTTGCTGTTGAGCGTCGCGATGTGCAGTTCCGGGTTGTGCACCTCGACGCCCGCCGGCGGGGCGATGTCGGCCGCGGTGACCGCGCCCGGACCCTGCTTGCGCAGGTACATCACCACGGGCTCGTCATGCTCCGAGGAGACGACCAGCTGCTTGAGGTTCAGGATGAGGTCGGTGACGTCTTCCTTTACCCCGGGAACGGTGGTGAACTCGTGCAGCACGCCCTCGATGCGGATCGACGTGACCGCGGCCCCCGGGATGGAGGACAGCAGGGTCCGCCGAAGCGAGTTCCCGATCGTGTAGCCGAACCCTGGCTCCAGCGGCTCGATCGTGAACTTGGACCGGTAGTCACCGATCTGTTCCTCACCAAGTGATGGACGCTGTGCGATGAGCATGGGACTTTCCTTTCCGCGGCAACCGCTATTTGAAGCCGCGAACGGCGGCGGACTTCTTTCGCCCGCCGGTTCTTCCTTACTTCGAGTAATACTCGACGATCAGCTGTTCCTGGACCTGGGTGTCGATCTGCGCCCGGGCCGGAAGCTGGTGCACGAGGATGCGCATCTGATCGGGCATCACCTCGAGCCACGCGGGCACGGTGCGCTCGCCGACCTCGGCGCGCGCGACCATCATCGGGGTCAGCTCAAGGGACTTGGCGGTGACCTCGATGACGTCGTTCTCGCTCACCCGGTAGGACGGGATGTCCACGCGCTTGCCGTTCACCAGGAAGTGACCGTGGCGGACAAGCTGGCGGGCCATGTCCCGGCTCTTGGCGAACCCGGCGCGGTACACCACGTTGTCCAGGCGGCTTTCCAGGATCTGCAGCAGGGTCTCACCGGTACGACCGGACTTCTTGGCCGCCTCGGCGTAGTAGCCCCGGAACTGCTTCTCGAGCACGCCGTAGATGCGGCGCGCCTTCTGCTTCTCGCGGATCTGCAGCAGGTACTCGCTGTCCTTCTGCCGGATCCTGCCGTGCTCACCCGGCGGGTAGGGCCGGATCTCGATCGGGCACTTCGGCGAGTCGCACTTGGAGCCCTTCAGGAAGAGCTTTACCTTCTCGCGGCGGCACAGCTTGCAGTCCGCCCCTGTGTATCGAGCCATCAGCCTCTCCTCAGACCCTGCGCCGCTTGGGCGGACGGCAGCCGTTGTGCGGAACGGGAGTAACGTCCTGGATGGAACCCACCTCAAGGCCGGTCGCCTGCAGCGACCTGATCGCGGTCTCCCGGCCGGAGCCCGGCCCCTTGACGAAGACGTCGACCTTGCGCATGCCGTGCTCCATGGCACGGCGCGCCGCGGCCTCCGCGGCCTGCTGGGCGGCGTACGGGGTGGACTTGCGCGAGCCCTTGAACCCAACCTGCCCAGAGGACGCCCACGCGATGACGTTGCCCGTCGGGTCCGTAATCGAGACGATGGTGTTGTTGAACGTGGACCGGATGTGGGCGTGCCCGTGGGCTACGTTCTTCCGCTCCTTGCGGCGCAGCTTCTTAGGCGCGCCTTGCTGGCTGCGGCTCTTTGGCGGCATCTGCTTCCTGACTCCTGAGGTGATCGGTACCGGCTAGCGCCCCCGGCTAGCGCGGACTACTGCTGCTTACTTCTTCCCGGCCTTCTTCTTGCCGGCGACGGTCTTCTTCTTGCCCTTGCGGGTACGGGCGTTCGTCTGCGTGCGCTGGCCATGCACCGGCAGTCCCTTGCGGTGCCTGATGCCCTGGTAGCAGCCGATTTCGATCTTGCGGCGGATGTCGGCCTGCACCTCGCGGCGGAGGTCGCCTTCGACCTGGTAGTGGGCGTCGATCCAGTCACGCAGCTTCAGCAGGTCGTCCTCGGTGAGGTCGTGAACCCGGACGTCACCGCTCACGCCGGTGGCGGTGAGCGTCTCCAGGGACCTGGTGTGGCCGATCCCGTAGATGTAAGTCAGCGCGATCTCGAGCCGCTTGTCACGCGGCAGGTCGACGCCAGAAAGACGTGCCATATGCGGGCAGTTCTCCTTCGTGTGGTGGAGGTCCTCCGCACCGCTTCCCGTCCCTGCCCAGGATCGGGCCCCGGCCTCCAACCGGGGGCAACGGCCATGCCGCTCGCGGTGCGCGTACTACTTCGCGTATTCGATTATGTGCGCGCGTCCAGACCTACTCAGCCCTGGCGCTGCTTGTGCCTAGGGTCGGAGCAGATGACCATGACGCGGCCGTGGCGACGGATGATCCTGCACTTGCTGCAGATCTTCTTGACGCTCGGCTTGACCTTCACGGCAAACTCTCCTCTGGCCCGCCAGGCGGGCCGGTTAGCTCCTGTCGGCTAGCCGCCAGGACGCTCTTACTTGTACCGGTAGACGATGCGACCGCGGCTTAGGTCATACGGGCTAAGTTCCACGACCACCCGGTCGTCGGGAAGGATCCGGATGTAGTGCATCCGCATCTTCCCGCTGATGTGGGCGAGTACCTTGTGCCCGTTGTCCAGCTCCACTCGGAAGAAGGCATTCGGCAACGTCTCGACCACCGTGCCCTCAATCTCGATGGCGCCGTCTTTCTTGGGCATATCCTCCGCGCTTCGTCCTGCGTAGTCTTGGTTGGTATCGTGCTGGTTCGCAGCTGTCCCGGCGAGAACGCTGGGCTAGGCATGATGTACTTCCCCCGTGGCACAAAGCCATACGGAAAGCCAGCCGATGGGCCGCAGCAGAGTCTACTAGACCAATCCCGGCAGCGCGAACTGGCAGCATAACACCGCCAGCCGCCCTGCTATTCCCGCGGTAGAGCTACCGCGAGGAGAAGCTGCCGACAGTCCAGGTTATCCGGAACACCCCGCCCAGGCAACGCCGGCCCGCCCGCAGGTCTGTGCCGATTGCGCAATCGACCCGCTCTAGCCTGGTCGATTACGCAATCGGCCTGCCCAAGCCCGGGGGGCGAGCGTTCTGGCGCCCCGGCGGGATACCGCGGTCAGCGGGGACAGCGGGGGGCCGAGTAACGGATTGCGGGGGTTAAGCGCTGTTGGCTCGAAACCCCGTCCATGGATGGCACGGGGTCGACTTGGGAGGAAGACCATGCGTAAGTTCCTGACCCGGGCGGTGGCCGGCACGGCGATCGCGGCGACCGCGCTGCTGACGGCGGCGGGGGCCGCCAGTGCCGCCACCAGCGGGACCGCGCCGAGGACGCCGACAACGCTGTCGATCGTGGAGGCGAAGGCCAAGATCGTGGTCGGGCAGAAGGACCTCATCACAGGCACCCTGCTGACCGGCACCAAGCCCGTCACCGGAAAGGTCGTCTGGCTCTACCGCTACGGCGTCAACGCCAAGAAGTGGATCCCGGTTGACGTCGACCTCACCGGCAAGTTCGGGCACGTGTTCTTCGTCGTCAAGCCGGCCGTCACGACCCGCTACGAGCTGATCTTCCGCGGCACGCAGAAGCTGGCCCCCAGCCGCAGCGGCGTCGCGACCGTGCTGGTGGTTCCGGTGCCCCGGGCGTCGACCACGCTGTCCATCGCGGTGTCCGCGCCCACCATCACCGCCGGCCAGAAGGACCTCATCACCGGCACCCTGCTGACCGGCACCAAGCCCGTCACCGGAAAGGTCGTCTGGCTGTACCGCTTCAGCACCAAGGCGAACAAGTGGGTTCCGGCGGAGGTCGACCTCACCGGCAAGTTCGGGCACGTGTTCTACACGGTCAAGCCGGCCGCCACGACCAGCTACGAGCTGCTCTTCCGCGGCACGTCGCACCTGCTCCCGTCGAGCAGCGGCGTCGCCACCATCACGGTGACGCAGTAACCGCGATGGCATGACGGCTCGCGGGCCGGCGACCTGGCATCCCCGGGATCGCCGGCCCGCGGCTGACCGGCGCGATGGACCAGGACGCCACACGCGCGTATGTCAGCATTCGGGATAGCGGATGTGGGAGCATGCTGACGCGATGGAAACCGAGGCGGACGGCTTCGACGAGGCGCTTGCCCGGGCGAAGTCAGGGGACGAGACCGGCTTCCTGCTGCTCTGGGACGCGCTGCACCCACGGCTGCTCCGTTACCTGCAGGTTCTCGGTTGCGACGACGTCGATGACGTGGCTAGCGAGACATGGCTGCAGGCAGTGCGCGACCTGCACAAATTCAAGAAGGGCGGCGCGGACGACTTCCGCGCCTGGCTGTTCACCATCGGCCGTCACCGCGCCGTCAACGCCGCGCGGTCTCGCGCCCGGTTCCGCGACAAGGTACTGACCGGGCAGGTCGTGCCCCCGCCGACGGCAGCCGGGAATCCGGTGGAAGACGAGGTGCTCCACGGGCTGTCCACCCGGCAGGCCGTCGCCCTGGTGGCCGGACTTTCCCGGGACCAGGCCGAGGTGGTGGCGCTGCGGGTCATCGCCGGCCTGGACACCAACGCCGTCGCGCGGATCCTCCGGAAGTCGCCAGGCGCGGTCCGGGTCGCCCTGCACCGCGGGCTGCGGACGCTGTCCGACGACCCGCGTATCCGCGATATCGAGAAGGTGGAGCAGTGAGCACGGGGTTTCCCATCGAACCCGGCTCTCGCGAGCCCGGGCTCGATCAGCTGATCAAGGCGCTGACCGCCGGCGGGCACTCGCACGAGCTCGCGGGACGGGACGCCGCGCTCGCGGCCTTCCGGGCCGCCAGCCGCGAACCGCGCCGCCGGGCGCGCTTTTCCGCACCGGTCTGGCTGCGTACGCCCACGCGGCTGAGCACCGTAACGGCCGCCCTTGTCGCGGGGCTGGCCGGAGTCACCGCGGCGGCATACGCCCAGGCGCTTCCCGCGCAGATGCAGGACATCGCGCACAGCGTGCTTTCCCCCTTCGGCGTGCCGGGAAGCCAGGGCCCCGCCTCTCCCAAGCCGTCCGGTGCGGCGCCGGGATCGGCACCAGGCTCCGCCACGGCCACCACGCACCGCACGGCGTCGCCATCGGCCGCGTGCCCGTGCCCGACCGCAACATCGTCCCACGCGATCGCGGGCTCCGCCCTGGTCCTCACCGCGGGACGCGTCCAGCTCCCGGCTGGCGGGACCGACGTCATCTCCGGTGAGCTGACCTACCACGGCCGTCCCGAGCCGGGCGTCCGGGTGCGACTGCTCGAGCAAGCGGCCGGCGCGCCGGCCTGGGAACCAGTCGGCACCCGGGTGACCGGCGGGCACGGCAGGGTCCGGTTCGGCGCCCTGCGCATCACGCGGAACGCCGTCTTCCAGCTCGCCGTCTCAGGCGGCGCGGACAGTGCTCAGCTGACCGTCACGGTGATCCCGCACGTGCGCCTGCGGCTCGTGCATGGAATCGCAACCGATCGCCTTGTAGCCGCTGTGCCGTTTGCCGACCCAGGTGACACAGTGGTTCTAGAGCAACTCTCCGGCGGGGCCTGGCAGGCAATCGCGACGCAAACGCTTGACTCGGCGCACCGGGCGATCTTCCCTATGCCGCTCAGCGTGACGGGCACGGATTACCGGGTCGTCCTGCGGGCGACCGCCGCCCACGGCGCGGCGGTAAGCGCGCCGGTCTGGCAGGCGGGTATCCGTCCCCGGACCGGCGCGAACGCGATCGTCCCGGCCACTCCCCAGCCGACGGTGACCCCGAGCGCGACCCCGAGCGCGACGGTGACCGCGAGCACTGGTTCAACCCCGAGCCCAACGGCCCCGCCCGCAAGCCAGCCCACCCCGACCTCAACTCCAACTCCGACCCCGACCCCGACCCCGACCCCGACCCCGACCCCGAGTCCCGACGACCCGGCATCGAGCCCGGTTGTCTAACCCGGGCAGCGCCTCCAGACGATCGAGGAAGGTGTGCTCATCTGGCGCGACTGGGCTACGGGTGGCCCGGACGGCGGGCGATGGCTATCGCCCACGGTATGACGACGAGCAGGAACCACGGGAACCACGCGGCACCGCCGGAGATCAGGCCAACGCCTAGCCAGGCGGCGAACAGCAGTGAGCTGATCGCGGCCCAGGTAACCCACGTGGCGACCCGCTGCGGACTCACGGTGCCGTCGCTGCGCCGGTTCACGGCGGAGCCCCGGCCGCCCCGGGGCCGCAGCGTCCCGGGCGGGGCTGGCCGGATGCCCGCCGCGGGCAGCCGGTAAAGGTCGATGCCTGGCAGGTCGGCGGTCAGCGCGTCCAGTTCGCCGATGGTCTTCGCCTCGAACACCTTATCGAGCCGGTCGTGGAACTCCTCGACGGTCAGCCTTCCCTCGGCGTGATGTTCGCGGAGCAGCGACGCGGTCCGCTCCCGGTCGGCGTCCGAGGCGCGCATCCGCGGGTCACTCGGCATGGGGACCATCCCCGTCGGCAGCCTCGCGCTGAGGGCGGAGAGCCGCCCCGGCCCGTTCGGAAAAATCGGATGTCTCGCCATCGGACGCGGTCAGCACCCACGGACCGTCGGGAGTGATGGCCACCGTGTGCTCGAAGTGGGCGGCACGCGACCCGTCCACGGTGACGACCGTCCAGCCATCGGAAAGCTCGGCGGTGCGCTCGCCGCCGCAGGTGATCATCGGCTCGATCGCCAGGGCCATGCCCGCGCGCAGCCGCGGGCCGTGACCGGGTGGTCCGTAGTTCGGGACCGCGGGCTCCATGTGCATCGCGGTGCCGATCCCGTGCCCGGTGTACTCGCGGATGAGGCCGTAGTCGCCGGACGCGCTGATCGATTCCTCCACGGCGTGGGAGATGTCGCTGAGCCGGTGCCCCGGCACTGCCTGCGCGATGCCCTGCCACAGCGCCGCTTCGCAGGCGTCGAGCAGCGCCTGGTCCGCCTCGCCGATCTCCCCGACGCCGACGGAGATCGCCGCGTCGCCGTGCCAGCCGTTGACGATCGCGCCGCAATCGATGGAGATGATGTCGCCCGGGCTGAGGCGCCGGTTCTCGCTGGGGATGCCGTGGACGATCTCCTCGTTCACCGAGGTGCAGATCGTGGCTGGATACCCGTAGTAGCCCAGGAAGGAGGGGACGGCGCCAGCGGCGCGGATCTCACGCTCGGCGATCGCGTCAAGGTCGGCGGTGCTGATACCGGGCCGCACCGCGTCGGCGAGGACCCGCAGCGTGTTCGCCACCACCAGGCCGGCCGCGCGCATGCGATCGAACTGCTCCGGGGTCTTGATCTCGATCACCCGATCGCGCCGCAACCGCATGCCAACACACCTCCGGTTATAACGCTACCGTCGTGCGCGGACCATCAGCGAAGGTAGGGGGACAGGGCGGTCAGCGCGCGGCTGGTGACCTCTTCCACCGGCCCGGTCGCATCGATGCCGACGAGGATGCCCTCGTCCGCGTAGAAGGCGATCAGCGGCGACGTCTGGCTGAGGTACACCTCGAGCCGGTGCCTGATGACCTCTTCTTTGTCGTCGTCGCGCTGGAAGAGGTCGCCGCCACACTCATCGCAGACACTGGGTTGCGCGGGCGGGTCATACAGCACGTGCCAGACCCGCTCGCAACGGCGACAGGTGCGGCGGCCGGACAGCCGACGGACTACCTCGTCCTCGTCCACCACGAGTTCAAGCACAACGGTGAGCCTGGTCTCGAACTCGGCGAGCATCTTCTTCAGCGTCTCGGCCTGCGGGACGTTGCGCGGGAAGCCGTCAAGGAGGAAGCCTGTCTGCGCGTCGTCTTCCGCCAGCCGGTCGCGCACCATCGCGACCGTTACCTCGTCGGGAACCAGATCGCCGCGGTCCATGTACTCCTTGGCCTTGGCGCCGAGCTCGGTGCTGTGCGTGACGTTATGACGGAAGATGTCACCTGTCGAAATGCGCGGGATCGCCAGATGGGATGCGATGAAGTGGGCCTGGGTCCCTTTGCCCGCTCCGGGGGGCCCGACAAGGACGATGCGCACTATCGCAAGAAACCCTCGTAGTTACGCTGCTGCAGCTGGCTCTCGATCTGCTTGACCGTGTCCAGGCCAACGCCGACCATGATGAGCAGGCTCACGCCGCTGAATGGGAACTGGTTGGCCACGCCGATCAAGCCGAGCGCGACAAGCGGGAACAGGGCGACCACGCCGAGGTAGAGCGATCCGGGGGTGGTGAGCCGGGTGAGCACGTAACCAAGGTATTCGGCGGTCGGCCGACCTGGCCTGATGCCCGGGATAAAGCCGCCGTACTTCTTCATGTTGTCGGCGACTTCGGTCGGGTTGAACGTGATCGACACGTAGAAGAAGGTGAAGGCGACGATCAGCACGAAGAAGGCCAGCATGTAGTACTTGCTGTAGCCGGTGCCAGTATCGAAGTACGTCTGCACCCACGAGTCCCAGCCCTGCGGATGGCTGCTGTTGCCGAACAGCGACACCGCCAGCTGGGGGATGTACAGCAGGCTGGAGGCGAAGATGACCGGGATAACGCCGGCCTGGTTGACCTTCATCGGGATGTAGGTGGACGTGCCGCCGTACATCCGGCGGCCGACCATCCGTTTGGCGTACTGCACCGGGATACGGCGCTGCGCCTGTTCCATGAACACCACGAACGTGACGATCGCTATCACGACCACGACCGACATGACCGAGGTGAACGGGCCCTTGGTCTCGAAAATGTTCAGCAGCTCGCCGGGGATGACGGCGATGACCTGGGTGAAGATCAAGATCGACATGCCGTTGCCGACGCCGCGGTCGGTGATCAGCTCGCCGAACCACATGATCACCGCGGTGCCCGCGACCATGGTGATCACCATGGTCGCGATCCGGAACACCGACGCGCCGGGGATGATCGGGTACTGGCTCGTCGAGCAGCCCGGGAACAGCTCGCCGCTGCGGGCGAGCTCGATGTAACCCGTGGACTGCAGGATCGCCAGGCCGATCGTCAGGTACCTGGTGTACTGGGTGATCTTCGCCTGGCCGGCCTGCCCCTCGTTCTTGAGGGTCTCGAGGCGCGGGATCACGACGGTGAGCAGCTGCAGGATGATGCTCGCGGTGATGTAGGGCATGATGCCGAGCGCGAACACCGACATGTACTTGAGCGCGTTGCCGCTGAGCAGGTCGACGATCTGGTACACGTTCGCGGCGCCGCTCTGCGACGCGATGCCCGAGCAGACCGTCACGTTCTTCTCGTTGATGCCCGGTGCGGGCAGCGACGAGCCGAACCTGAACACGACGATGATGCCCAGCGTGAACAGCAGCTTCATGCGCAGGTCAGGCGTCCGGAACGCCCGGATGAACGCGGTCAGCATGCGTGATCCCTCTTCATCAGTGAAACCTGCGTTTCAGCGGCTTCCGTATCCTACCCGTAGGTCCGCCCACAGACCAGCTAGCAGCGGGCGGACCCAGTTCAACCTAACCGAGCAGCGTGACTGTTCCGCCCGCCGCCTCGATCTTCTGCCTGGCCGACCCGGAGACCGCGTGCGCGCTCACGCGCAGCGCCACGGTCAGGTCGCCGGCGCCGAGCACCTTGACCAGTTCGCCGCGGCGCACCGCACCGCCCGCGGCGAGGCTCTCCGGCGTCACGTCGCCGCCGGACGGGTACAGCTCCGCGAGCCGCCCGATGTTCACCACCTGGTAGGTGGTCTTGAACGGCGCGTTCGAGAAGCCCTTCAGCTTCGGTATCCGCCGGTTCAGCGGCATCTGGCCGCCCTCGAACCCGAGCCGCACCTGGTAGCGGGCCTTGGTGCCCTTGGTGCCGCGGCCCGCGGTCTTGCCCTTCGACCCCTCGCCTCGGCCGACCCGCGTCTTCTCTTTGTGTGAGCCGGGGGCCGGCCGCAGGTCATGCAGCTTCAGCATTGGTTAGTCCACTTCCTCTACCCGGACCAGGTGGCGGACAGTGTGGATCATGCCGCGGAACTCCGGGCGATCCGGCTTGACCACCGACTGGCCGATGCGGCGCAGGCCCAGCGAACGCAGCGTGTCCCGCTGCGCGCTGTTCCCGCCGATCTTCGACTTGACCTGGGTCACCTTGAGCTGTGTCATCACGTGTCCCCTGGTTACGCGCTGGCCGCCGCGGCGGCACGCGCCTGCAGCATCGCCTTCGGCGCCACGTCCTCGATCGGCAGGCCGCGCTTGGCCGCGATCTCCTCCGGACGGCTCAGCGCCTTCAGCGCCGCCACGGTGGCGTGCACCACGTTAATCGGGTTGGACGAACCGAGCGAACGGGACAGCACGTCGCTGATCCCCGCGCACTCGAGGACGGCGCGGACCGGGCCGCCGGCGATGACGCCGGTACCGGGGCTGGCCGGCTTCAGCAGCACCACGCCCGCCGCGGCCTCGCCCTGCACGGTGTGCGGGATGGTCGTGGCGATCCGCGGCACGCGGAAGAAGTGCTTCTTCGCCTCTTCGACGCCCTTGGCGATCGCCGCGGGCACCTCCTTGGCCTTGCCGTAGCCGACGCCGACCATGCCGTTGCCGTCGCCGACCACCACGAGCGCGGTAAAGCTGAACCTGCGGCCGCCCTTGACCACCTTGGCAACGCGGTTGATGGTGACGACGCGCTCCAGGTAGACGTTCTGCTTCTCGGCCTGACCGCCGCGGCGGTCGTCACGGCGCTCCCGCCGCTCGCCCCCGCCACCGCCGCGCCGCGGAGCTCCTGGCATTAGCTGTTCCTTCCTGTAAAGATCTTGCCCGGCATCACAGCGTCAGCCCGGCTTCCCGCGCGCTGTCCGCGAGCGCGGCCACGCGGCCGTGGTACTGGTAGCCGCCGCGGTCGAAGACCACAGCGGTGATCCCGGC
The DNA here is from genome assembly GCA_963771985.1 of uncultured Actinomycetota bacterium. Lineage (GTDB taxonomy): Bacteria > Actinomycetota > Actinomycetes > Streptosporangiales > Streptosporangiaceae > Trebonia. Next base: position 939,776 of record CAVYVO010000004.1, read on the forward strand.
GCTCTTCGCACGCTCGGCGATGAGCGCGCCGACCAGCTTGGCCTTGGCCGTCTTGTCTCCGTCCGCCGTCCTGATCTCCGCGTCCATGGTGGACGCGGACGCCAGGGTGCGGCCGACGGTGTCGTCCACGATCTGCACGAACATGTGCCGCGCTGACCGGTTCACCACCAGCCGCGGGCGGGCAGCGCTGCCGGTGACCTTCTTGCGCACCCGCAGGTGACGCCGGACACGCGCCCGCGTCTTCGTCGCCGTCCGCGGCCCCACCCGTCCGGTGGCGTATTCGCGCGACGACCTCTTGGCCTGGGTACCAGCCATGACTACTTACCAGCCTTCCCGACCTTGCGCCGGATCACTTCGCCCTGGTAACGCACGCCCTTGGCCTTGTACGGGTCGGGCTTGCGGAGCTTGCGGATCCTGGCGGCCGTCTCGCCCACCAGCTGCTTGTCGATGCCCTCGACCACGAACCTGGTTGGCGCCTCGACCCGGAAGGTGATCCCCTCCGGGGGCGTGACCAGCACCGGGTGGCTGAAGCCGAGGGAGAACTCAAGGTCCTTGCCCTTGGCCTGCACACGGTAGCCGACACCGACGATCTCCAGGGTCTTGCTGTATCCCTGGGTGACACCGGTCACCATGTTGTAGATCAGCGTCCGGGACAGCCCGTGCAGCGCGCGGTTCTTGCCCTCGTCGTTCGGCCGGCTGACCCGGATGACGCCGTCTTCCCTGACCACGCTGATCGGCTCCGCGACGGTGAGGTTCAGGGCGCCCTTCGGCCCTTTGACGCTGACCGCCTGGCCGTCGATGGCCACGTCCACTCCGCTGGGGATGGGAATTGGGAGACGTCCGATACGCGACATTTCTTCAGCTCCCTTCCCTTACCAGACGTAGGCGAGGACTTCCCCGCCCACACCGTTCTTCTTGGCCTGCTTGTCGGTCATCAGACCGCCCGACGTCGAGATGATCGCGACGCCGAGCCCGCCGAGCACCCGAGGCAGGTTGTCCTTCTTCGCGTACACGCGCAGGCCGGGCTTGGAGACCCGCTTGATCCCGGCGATCGAGCGCTCCCGGCTATTGCCGTACTTCAGCGAAACCACGAGGTTCTTGCCAACCTCGGCGTCCTCGACGCGCCACCCGGCGATGTAGCCCTCCTGCTGGAGGATCTCCGCGATGTTCGACTTGATCTTGGAGTACGGCATGCCCACGGTGTCGTGGTACGCCGAGTTGGCGTTGCGCAGACGGGTCAGCATGTCCGCGATTGGGTCGGTCATTGACATGGCCGTTTTGGCCTTCCTCGCCGCGGTTTCCGTGCTTGCCTCAGGGGGCACGGACCTACGGCGTGTTGATAGTTACCAGCTGGACTTGGTGATGCCGGGGAGTTCGCCCCGGTGCGCCATCGTGCGGAAGCAGATCCGGCACAGGCCGAACTTCCGGTAGACGGCGCGCGGGCGGCCACAGCGGGTGCACCGGGTGTACGCGCGGACCTCGAACTTCGGCTTGCGCTTGGCCTTGACGATCAGGGCCGTCTTCGCCACTTGTCAGCCCTCCTTGAGCGGGAAGCCAAGACGCCGCAGCAGCGAGCGGCCCTCAGCGTCGTTGGTTGCCGTGGTGACGATGGTGATGTCCATCCCCCGCTGCCGGTCCACCTTGTCCGGGTCGATCTCGTGGAAGACGACCTGCTCGGTGAGCCCGAACGTGTAGTTGCCCTTGCCGTCGAACTGCCGGTCGGACAGGCCGCGGAAGTCACGGATGCGCGGCAGCGAGATCGACAGCAGCCGGTCGAGGAACTCCCACATGCGGTCACCCCGCAGCGTCACGTGCGCGCCGATCGGCATGCCCTCGCGCAGCTTGAACTGGGCGATGGACTTCTTGGCCCGCGCCACGGCCGGCTTCTGCCCGGTGATGGCGGCCAGGTCCCTGACGGCGCCGTCGATCAGCTTCGCGTCCCGCGCCGCCTCGCCGACGCCCATGTTCACGACGATCTTGGTCAGCCCCGGGATCTGCATCACGTTGCCGTACCCGAACTCGTCCTTCAGGGCGGGGGCGATCTCGGTGCGGTACTTCTCCTTGAGCCGGGGCCTGGCCGGCGCCTCGGTCGCCATCAGATTTCCTTCCCGCTCGGGCGCAGGACGCGGACCTTCTTGCCGTCCTCGTTGATCCGGTAGCCCACCCGCGCCGGGCGCTTCGTCTCCGGGTCGACCAACTGGACGTTGCTCACATGGATCGGCGCCTCCTGGGTGGTGATGCCACCTTCCTTGGTGCCGGTGCCGACCGCCCCCCGGTTGGTCACCTTATTGTTCTTCTTCACCATGTTCACGCCCTGCACGAGGACACGCTGCGTGTCCGGGTAGGCCGCGATGACGGTCCCCGACGCGCCCTTGTCCTTGCCGGCCACGACCACCACGTGGTCGCCCTTCTTGATCTTCATCACAGCACCTCCGGCGCCAGCGAGATGATCCGCATGAACCGCTTCTCCCGGAGTTCCCGGCCGACCGGGCCGAAGATACGGGTGCCGCGCGGATCCCCGCCATCCCTGATCAGGACGGCGGCGTTCTCGTCGAAGCGGATGTAGGAACCGTCTGCGCGGCGGCGCTCCTTGCGGGTACGCACCACGACCGCCTTGACGACGTCGCCCTTCTTGACGCCAGCCCCGGGCAGCGCGTCCTTTACGGTCGCCACGATGACGTCACCGATGCCCGCGTATCGCCGGCCGCTGCCGCCGAGCACGCGGATACACAAGATCTCCTTAGCACCCGTGTTGTCGGCGACCTTGAGCCGCGACTCCTGCTGGATCACGTCAACTCCTGCTTCGTCACGCCGGAGTGTTTCGCCGGCGGTTCTTCCTGCTTACTTAGCCTTCTCCAGGATCTCGGCCACGCGCCACCGCTTGGTGGCCGACAGCGGCCGGGTCTCCATCAGCAGCACACGATCGCCGACGCCGCAGGCGTTCTTCTCGTCGTGTGCCTTGTACTTCTTAGTGCGGCGCATGATCTTGCCGTACTTGGGGTGCTTCACGCGGTCTTCCACGGCGACGATGACGGTCTTGTCCATCTTGTCGCTGACGACGTAACCCTCGCGCGTCTTGCGGTAGCCCCGCGCCTCGGCGCTTTCCTCGGTGCTTTCCTCGACTGCTGTCTCCGCTGGTGTCGTGCTCACTACTCAGCGCTCCCCTCGACGTCCGTTGGTGTCTCCTCCTCGACGTCGGTGATGATGCCGAGCTCGCGTTCCCGCATCACGGTGTAGATGCGGGCGATCTCCTTGCGCACGGCACGCAGGCGGCCGTGGCTTTCCAACTGACCGGTCGCGCCCTGGAAGCGGAGGTTGAACAGCTCCTCCTTGGCCTCGGCCAGCTTGCTGCTGAGCTCCTCCGGGCTGGAGGACCGCAGCTGCGCGGCGGTCACGCCCGTGGCCATCAGCCTTCACCCATCTCTCGCTGAACGATCTTGCACTTCATGGGCAGCTTGTGGATCGCGCGGCGCAGCGCCTCGCGGGCCACCGGCTCCGCCACACCCGACAGCTCGAACATGACCCGGCCCGGCTTCACGTTGGCGATCCACCATTCCGGTGAGCCCTTGCCGGAACCCATCCGGGTCTCGGCCGGCTTCTTGGTCAGCGGGCGGTCCGGGTAGATGTTGATCCACACCTTGCCGCCACGCCGGATGTGCCGGGTCATCGCGATACGGGCCGCCTCGATCTGGCGGTTGGTCACGTAGGCGTGCTCAAGAGCTTGAATTCCGAATTCACCGAACGTAACTCGGGTGCCTCCGCTAGCCATACCGGTCCTGTGCGGCCGGTGCTGCTTGCGGTGGGCGACCTTGCGCGGAATCAGCATTGATCAGCCCTCCCCTGTACTTTCCGCCTGCGGCTCCGCCGCGGGGGCGGTGGTCCGCTCGGGACGGTCGGCACCGGTACGGCCTTCCGGACGGTCGCGCCGGGGGCGGCGCTGGGCCTGGCCCGGCCTGTCCCGGTCCCTGCGCTGGCCGGCGGCGCGCAGCGCGGCCTGGGCGGCCTCGCGGCCGGCCCGTGTCGGGGCCGCGTCGCCGCGGTAGATCCACACCTTCACGCCGATCCGGCCGAAGGTCGTCCGCGCCTCGTAGAAGCCGTAGTCGATGTCCGCGCGCAGGGTGTGCAGCGGGACCCGGCCCTCGCGGTAGAACTCCGAACGCGACATCTCAGCGCCGCCGAGGCGGCCGGAGCACTGCACCCGGATACCCTTGGCGCCGCCCTTGATCGCGCTCTGCATGGCCTTGCGCATCGCACGGCGGAACGAGACGCGGCTGGACAGCTGCTCGGCCACGCCCTGCGCCACCAGCTGGGCGTCGACCTCGGGGTTCTTGACCTCGAGGATGTTCAGCTGGATCTGCTTGCCGGTGAGCTTCTCCAGGTCGCCGCGGATCCGGTCGGCCTCCGCGCCGCGGCGGCCGATCACGATGCCAGGGCGTGCCGTGTGGATGTCCACCCGGACGCGGTCGGTGGTCCGCTCGATCTCCACCTTGGAGATGCCGGCCCGCTCCATGCCGCGCTGCAGCATGCGCCGGATGGCCACGTCCTCTGCAACGTAGTCCTTGTACTTCTTCTCCGCGTACCAGCGGCTCTTGAAGTCGGTCGTGATACCCAGGCGGAACCCGTGCGGGTTCACTTTCTGTCCCACTAGCGGTTTCCTCCCTCGGTGTCGTCAGAGACTATGACGGTGATATGGCTCGTACGCTTGTTGATCCGGTAACCACGGCCCTGCGCGCGCGGCCGGAAACGCTTCAGCGTCGGCCCCTCGTCGACCCACGCCCGGCGCACCCAGAGCATGCCCCGGTCGCGCCCGCCGATGTGGTCCGCGTTGGCGATCGCGCTGGCCAGTACCTTGCCGACCGGCTCGGTGGCGGCCTGCGGAGAGAACTCCAGAACCGCCTGCGCCTGGTCGGCGGGCAGCCCGCGGATCAGGTCCACTACTCGGCGGGCCTTCCGTGGCGTGACGCGCACGTACCGCGCCTTAGCCCTGGCTTCCATTGATCCGTTCCCTTTCAGGCTTATCGCCGACTGCGCCGGTCATCTTTGACATGGCTGCGGAAAGTCCGCGTGGGCGCGAACTCGCCGAGCTTGTGCCCGACCATCGACTCGGTAATGAACACCGGGATGTGCTTACGGCCGTCGTGCACGGCGATGGTGTGGCCCAGCATCGCCGGAACGATCATCGACCGCCGGGACCACGTCTTGATTACGGTCTTGCTGCCCCTCTCGTTCTGCACGTCCACCTTCTTCATCAGGTGGTCGTCGACGAAGGGGCCCTTCTTCAGGCTACGAGGCATTTCAGGCTGCTCCTACCGCTTGTTCTTGCCGCGGCGGCGGCTGATGAGCCGGTCACTGGGCTTGTGCGCCCGGCGGGTACGGCCTTCCGGCTTACCCCACGGGCTCACCGGGTGGCGGCCACCGGAGCTCTTGCCCTCGCCACCGCCGAGCGGGTGGTCGACCGGGTTCATGGCCACACCGCGAACAGACGGCCGCTTGCCCTTCCACCGGTTGCGGCCCGCCTTGCCGAGCTTGATGTTGCCCTGCTCGGCGTTGCCGACCTCGCCCACGGTCGCGCGGCACTCCACACTGACCCGCCGGATCTCACCGGACGGCATGCGCAGCGCGGCGTAGCCGGCCTCCTTGGCCAGCAGCTGTACGCCAGCGCCGGCCGAGCGCGCGATCTTCGCGCCGCCACCGGGACGGAGCTCGATGGCGTGGATGACCGTGCCGGTCGGGATCGACCGCAGCGGCAGCGCGTTGCCGGGCTTGATGTCGGCGCCCGGGCCGTTCTCCACCCGGTCGCCCTGGGACAGGCCCTGCGGCGCCAGGATGTAGCGCTTCTCGCCGTCCACGTAGTGCAGCAGGGCGATGCGCGCGGTGCGGTTCGGGTCGTACTCGATGTGCGCGACCTTGGCCGGAACGCCGTCCTTGTCGTGCCGGCGGAAGTCGATCAGCCGGTAGGCGCGCTTGTGACCGCCGCCCTGGTGCCGTGCGGTGACCCGCCCGTGCACGTTCCGGCCGCCCTTGCTGTGCAGCGGGCGGACCAGCGACTTCTCCGGCTCGGTCCGGGTGATCTCGGCGAAGTCGGAGCCGCTGGCGCCGCGCCGGCCCGGGGTGGTCGGCTTGTATTTACGGATACTCACCTGCGTCTCCTTAACTAACCGGTCCGCCGAAGATGTCGATCCGGTCGCCCTCGGCCAGGGTCACGATCGCGCGCTTGGTGTCCACGCGCTTGCCCCAGCCTTGCCGGGTGCGCCTGCGCTTGCCCTGCCGGTTGAGGGTGTTCACGCCGGTCACCTTGACCCGGAACACCGCCTCGACCGCCTGCTTGATCTGCGTCTTGTTGGCGTCGGGCGCGACGACGAACGTGTACTTGCCCTCGTCGAGAAGGCCGTAGCTCTTCTCCGACACCACCGGGCGCAGCAGGATGTCCCGGGGGTTGTAGATCCTGCTCACTCCGAACCCCTTTCCACGAACGCGCTCAGCGCGGCCTCGGTGAAGACCACGTAGTCGGACAGGAGCACGTCGTAGGTGTTGAGCTGGTCCTCGGCGAGCAGGTGCACGACGGGAACGTTGCGCAGCGACTTCCAGGTGATCTCGTCATCGCGCAGCGTCACCACCAGGATGTTCCTGGTCGCGCCGCCGGTGACCGTGTTCAGGACCGCGAGCGCCTCCCTCGTCTTGGGGACGTCGCCCTCGACGAAGTTCGTGACCACGTAGACCCGCTCGCTGGCCGCCCGGTCAGAGAGCGCGCCGCGCAGCGCCGCGGCCTTCATCTTCTTGGGCGTCCGCTGGGCGTAGTCCCGCGGCTGCGGGCCATGTGCGACGCCGCCGCCGGTGAACTGCGGCGCGCGGATCGAGCCCTGCCGGGCCCGGCCGGTGCCCTTCTGCCGGTACGGCTTCTTGCCGCCGCCGCTGACCATGCCGCGGGTCTTCGTCGCGTGCGTGCCCTGCCGGGCCGCCGCGCGCTGCGCGACCACTACCTGGTGCATCAGGGGCACGTTCACCTTGGCGGCGAAGATCGCGTCGGGCAGTTCGACGGTGCGTGTCTGCTCGCTCGGCTCGCTCGTCGGCGAGACGACGTTGACGGTGGTCATCGGGTCCCCTCTCGGGCCGCGGCGCGCACCATGACGAGCCCGCCGCGCGGACCGGGCACGGCGCCCTTGATCAGCAGCAGGTTCTTGTCGCTGTCCACGGCGTGCACGGTCAGGCTCTGCACGGTGATCCGCTCGGCGCCCATCCGGCCGGCCATCCGCACGCCCTTGAACACCCGGCCGGGGGTGGCGCAGGCGCCGATGGAGCCGGGCGAGCGGTGCTTGCGCTGGGTACCGTGCGACGCCGACAGACCCTTGAAGCCGTGCCGCTTCATGACGCCGGCGGTGCCCTTGCCCTTGGACTTGCCGGTCACGTCGACGCGCTGCCCGGCCTCGAACAGCGTGGCCGAGATCTCCTGGCCCAGTTCGTAAGTGGAGGCGTCCTGGGTGCGGATCTCAGCGACATACCGGCGTGGCGTCACCCCGGCCTTCTCGAACAGGCCGGCCACAGGCTTTGTGACCTTGCGGGGGTTGATCTCCCCGTACCCGATCTGGACGGCGGAGTACCCGTCGCTGTCCGGAGTGCGGACGGCCGTGACCACGCACGGGCCGGCCTGCACCACCGTGACAGGCACCACCTGTCCGGTTTCGTCGAAGACCTGGGTCATGCCAAGCTTGGTGCCCAGGATCCCTGTCATTGCCATGATCAGTGAGTCCTCAGAGCTTGATCTCGATGTAGACGCCAGCCGGGAGGTCAAGCCGCATCAGCGAGTCAACCGTCTTCGGCGTCGGATCGATGATGTCGATCAGCCGCTTGTGCGTCCGCATCTCGAAGTGCTCGCGCGAGTCCTTGTACTTGTGCGGCGAGCGTATGACGCAGTACACGTTCTTCTCGGTAGGCAGCGGCACGGGACCGGCGACACGCGCGCCGGTACGGGTCACCGTGTCGACGATCTTGCGCGCCGAACTGTCGATGATCTCGTGGTCATATGCCTTAAGCCGGATGCGGATCTTCTGTCCCGCCATTGTGGCCTCGGTTCCTTCACTTCTGTTGCGAGCCGCTGTCTGGTCTTGCGTGGTGGAGCTGACATGCTGCGGCGGCCGAGCCTTGGCGGCTCGGCCGCCGCTGCACGCTGCCTACTTGAGGATCTTCGTGACCAGTCCGGAGCCGACCGTGCGGCCGCCTTCCCGGATCGCGAACCGCAGTCCCTCTTCCATGGCGATCGGCTGGATGAGCTGCACCGTCATGTCGGTACGGTCACCCGGCATCACCATCTCCGTACCGGCGGGCAGGTTGACCACGCCCGTCACGTCGGTGGTGCGGAAGTAGAACTGAGGCCGGTAGTTGTTGAAGAACGGCGTGTGCCGCCCGCCCTCGTCCTTGCCCAGGATGTAGACCTGGCCCTCGAACTCAGTGTGCGGGGTGCTGGTGCCCGGCTTGATGACGACCTGGCCGCGCTCCACGTCCTCGCGCTTGATGCCGCGGAGCAGCAGGCCCACGTTGTCGCCGGCCCGGCCCTCGTCGAGGATCTTGCGGAACATCTCCACGCCGGTGACGGTCGTGGACTGCGCCTTCTCCTTGATCCCGACGATGTCGACGGTCTCGCCCGTGTGGATCATGCCACGCTCGATACGGCCCGTCACCACGGTGCCGCGGCCGGTGATCGAGAACACGTCCTCGACCGGCATCAGGAACGGCTTGTCGACCTCGCGGACCGGCTCCGGGATGGAGTCGTCGCACGCGGTCATGAGCTCCAGGATCTTCTCGCCCCACTCGGCGTCGCCGTTCAGGGCCTGGAAGGCCGAGACGCGGACCACGGGGACGTCGTCGCCCGGGAACTCGTACTCGGTGAGCAGCTCACGCACCTCGAGCTCGACCAGCTCGAGGATCTCCTCGTCGTCCACCATGTCGCACTTGTTGAGCGCGACCACGATGTACGGCACACCGACCTGACGGGCCAGCAGCACGTGCTCACGGGTCTGCGGCATCGGGCCGTCAGTGGCGGCGACCACGAGGATCGCGCCGTCCATCTGCGCGGCGCCCGTGATCATGTTCTTGATGTAGTCAGCGTGACCCGGGCAGTCGACGTGCGCGTAGTGCCGCTTCTCGGTCTGGTACTCGACGTGCGAGATCGAGATCGTGATACCGCGCTCCTTCTCCTCCTTCGCGTTGTCGATCTGGTCGAAGGGGGTGAAGGGGTTGACGTCCGGCATCTTGTCGTGCAGCACCTTGGTGATCGCCGCGGTGAGCGTGGTCTTGCCGTGGTCGATGTGCCCGATGGTGCCGATGTTGACGTGCGGCTTAGTCCGCTGGAACTTTGCCTTCGCCACTGATTTCTCCTCGTTGCGATCCGGCCCACCATGGTGGGTCTGGAGTATTTCCTGGTTCCTTATGCCTGCTGGTGCGCGGCTTGTGTCACTCGCCGCGCGCCTTGGCGATGATCTCCCTGGCGATGCCCGGCGGGACCTCGGCGTACGAATCGAACTGCATGCTGTAGACCGCTCGCCCCTGCGTCTTGGAACGCAGGTCACCGACGTAGCCGAACATCTCCGATAGCGGGACGAGAGCCTTGACCACCCGGGCCCCGGATCGTTCCTCCATGGCCTGAATCTGACCGCGTCGGCTGTTCAGGTCGCCGATCACTTCGCCCATGTAGTCATCGGGCGTTGTGACCTCGACGCTCATCACCGGCTCGAGCAGCACAGGGCTGGCCTGCGCGGCGGCCTTCTTGAAAGCCATCGAGCCGGCGATCTTGAAGGCGAGCTCCGAGGAGTCCACCTCGTGGTAGGCCCCGTCCGTCAGCGTCACCTTGACGTCGACCATCGGGAACCCGGCCAGCACGCCGAACTCGGCGGCTTCCTGGCATCCGGCGTCCACCGACGGGATGTACTCCCGCGGGATGCGGCCGCCGGTCACCTTGTTCTCGAACTCATAGCCGCCGCCGTCGCCGCCGGTCGGCTCCAGGTCGATGATCACGCGGCCGAACTGGCCGGAACCACCGGTCTGCTTCTTGTGCGTGTACTCGACCTTCTGAACCTTCTTGCGGATGGTCTCCCGGTAGGCGACCTGCGGACGGCCGATGTTCGCCTCGACCTTGAACTCGCGCCGCATCCGGTCGACCAGCACCTCCAGGTGCAGCTCGCCCATGCCCGCGATGATCGTCTGCCCGGTCTCCTCGTCGGTCCTTACCTGGAAGGTCGGGTCCTCCTCGGCGAGCCGCTGGATAGCGGTGCCCAGCTTCTCCTGGTCGCTCTTGGTCTTCGGCTCGATCGCCACGTTGATCACGGGCGCCGGGAAGGTCATCGACTCCAGGACCACGGGGGCGTCCTGCGCACACAGCGTGTCGCCGGTGGTGGTGTCCTTCAGGCCCATCACGGCGACGATCTGCCCAGCGTGCGCGGACGGGCGCTCCTCGCGCTTGTTCGCGTGCATCTGGTAGATCTTGCCGATGCGCTCCTTGCGCCCCTTGATGGAGTTCAGCACCTGAGTGCCGGTCTCCAGCGTCCCGGAGTACACCCGGATGTAGGTGAGCTTGCCCAGGTGCTGGTCGGCCATGATCTTGAAGGCCAGCGCCGCGAACGGCTCCTTCGGGTCGGCGTGCCGCTCGACGGCCTGCTCCTCGTGGCCCACCGCGTGACCCTGGATGGACGGGATGTCCAGCGGGCTGGGCAGGTAGTCAACGATGGCATCCAGCATCGGCTGCACGCCCTTGTTCTTGAACGCGGTGCCGCACAGCACCGGGGTCAGCGCGCTGGCGACCGTCGCCCGGCGAATCGCGGCGACGAGCTGCTTCTCGGTGGGCTCGGTGCCCTCGAGGTACAGCTCCATCATCTCGTCGTCGTTCTCCGCGACGGTCTCAAGCAGCTTGTCGCGCCACTCGCGGGCCGCGTCGACATGGTCCGCCGGGACGTCCACGACGTCGTACTTGTCGCCCTTGCCCTCGGTCTGCCACACCAGTCCGCGCATCCGGACCAGGTCGATCACGCCGCGGAAGTCGGACTCGACGCCCCACGGCAGCTGGATGACCAGCGGGGCGGCGCCCAGACGGCTGGTGATCATCTCCACGCAGCGATGGAACTCGGCGCCGACGCGGTCCATCTTGTTCACGAAACAGATCCGCGGCACCCCGTACTTGTCGGCCTGCCGCCAGACCGTCTCCGACTGCGGCTCGACGCCGGCCACCGCGTCGAACACGGCGACGGCGCCGTCCAGCACCCGCAGCGACCGCTCCACCTCCACGGTGAAGTCCACGTGCCCCGGCGTGTCGATGATGTTGATTGTGTGGTCACGCCACGACGTCGTCGTCGCGGCGGACGTGATGGTGATGCCGCGCTCCTGCTCCTGCTCCATCCAGTCCATGGTGGCCGCGCCCTCATGGACCTCACCGATCTTGTAGTTGATCCCGGTGTAGAACAGGATGCGCTCGGTAGTCGTCGTCTTGCCCGCGTCGATGTGCGCCATGATCCCGATGTTGCGGACCATGGCGAGGTCTACTGCGGTCTGGGTGGCCACGTTAAGCGTCCTTCGTTCTCGTTCTTGCTTGGTCTTACCAGCGGTAGTGCGCGAAGGCCTTGTTGGACTCCGCCATCTTGTGCGTGTCCTCGCGGCGCTTGACGCTCGCCCCAAGGCCGTTGCTGGCGTCGAGCAGCTCGTTCATCAGCCGCTCGGTCATCGTCTTCTCCCGGCGCTGCCGCGCGTACGTCACGATCCAGCGCAGGGCCAGCGTGGTGCTGCGCGACGCGCGCACCTCCACCGGCACCTGGTAGGTCGCACCGCCGACCCGGCGGCTGCGCACTTCAAGCGTGGGCTTCACGTTGTCCAGCGCGCGCTTGAGGGTGACCACGGGGTCGTTGCCGTTCTTCTCCCGGCACCCCTCGAGCGCTCCGTAGACGATGCGCTCGGCGAGCGAGCGCTTGCCCTCCCTGAGCACCTTGTTCGCGAGCGCGGTAACCAGCGGCGAGCCGTAGACCGGATCGGTGACAAGCTGCCGCTTCGTCGCGGGACCCTTGCGCGGCATCTCAGCTCTTCTCCTTCTTCGCGCCGTAGCGGCTGCGTGCCTGCTTGCGGTTGCGGACACCCTGGGTGTCGAGCGAACCGCGGATGATCTTGTAGCGAACGCCGGGCAGGTCGCGGACACGGCCGCCGCGGACCAGCACGATGGAGTGCTCCTGGAGGTTGTGCCCGACACCGGGGATGTAGGCGGTGACCTCGATCTGGCTGGTCAGCCGGACACGAGCGACCTTGCGCAGCGCCGAGTTCGGCTTCTTGGGCGTGGTCGTGTAGACGCGCGTGCAAACACCACGGCGCTGCGGGCTCTGCTTGAGCGCCGGCGTCTTGTTCTTCGACACCTTGTCCTGGCGGCCCTTGCGGACCAGCTGCTGGATCGTGGGCAACCGAGTCTCCGTCTTTCCGTCGTGTTCCTATGTCAAGCTTGCGTGCTCGCCGCGCGCCCGCCCGTTAGCCGGGCTGCTCGCGTGCGACACCCAGAAAATCGCCGGTTTCCCGCCGTTTCCGCCCGTTTGACCTGCGAATTTACGCCCCCCGCCGACCCCCGAGGTCGGGTGTGTCGCGCTCGGCCTTAGGCCGACGGCTAACACCCCTCGGAGTCAGCAGCCCACAATCTCGCGATTGTGGAGGGAGATAGTCCACACGGCCAGCCGCGCAGCCACCCGTATCCGGTCCAATGGACCAACGTCTCGCTGACTGCTGGCACGCAGGCACCCGCACGGTAACGGGCACGAATGTAAAAGGTACCATCCGCATGCCCGCCGGCCAAATTCGCATGGCCACTCGCACGGCTTACCCGTCAGCCAGTCTAGCTGCTTCCCGAGCCGCACGCGGACGTAGCGAAGTTTCCCGTCGGGTTGTCCAACGATCCTCGCCCAGGTTTCATTCCCGGCGAGGCGCGCCCTCCCCAGGCCGCGTCTGGTGTGACATCGGTTGCGGGCGGGGCTGCGCCACGCGGGCCATTTCATGATCGCGAATCTTCTTGCGCGCCATAGCACACATTTCTTTACATAATGAAAAATGTTTTCGTGATCATGCGGCTTGCAGCGTGCCGCCGGGCTCCGGCGGGTGCCCGGCGTGACGCGTGCGGCCGGAGAGGACTCGGGGGAGAGGCGCCACCTTCCGTTCGGGATAACTGAGAACAGCGGCCTGGCGCGGACCCGCACCATGGAACGCCGAGCGGCCGGCCTCCTCGCGGAGGGCCGGCCGCTCGACGCGGTACCAGGGATTACCTGTTGTAGGAGCCGAAGTCGTACTCCTCAAGCGGGACCGCCTCGCCAGAGCCCTGGCCGAAGGCGTAGTTCTCCGCCTCCTGGTAGGCCGCCGCCGGGTAGGCGGACGAGCGCGCGTCGTCGGTCGGCTCCACCCGGATGTTCCGGTACACCTGCATACCGGTGCCGGCCGGGATCAGCTTGCCGATGATCACGTTCTCCTTGAGGCCGAGCAGCGAGTCCGACTTGGCGTGGATCGCCGCGTCGGTGAGGACCCGCGTCGTCTCCTGGAAGGAGGCCGCCGACAGCCACGACTCGGTGGCCAGCGACGCCTTGGTGATACCCATGAGCACCGGACGGCCCGCGGCCGGGGTGCCGCCGTCGTTCACCACGGCGCGGTTGAGCTCCTCGAACCGCGGCCGCTCCACGAGCTCGCCGGGGAGCAGTTCGGTGTCGCCGGACTCCAGGACGTTCACCCGCTTGAGCATCTGGCGGATGATGATCTCGATGTGCTTGTCGTGGATCGACACGCCCTGGGAGCGGTACACCTCCTGCACCTCGTGCACGAGGTGCTGCTGCACCGCGCGCGAGCCGAGGATGCGGAGCACCTCGTGCGGGTTCACGGCGCCGGCGATGAGCTGCTGGCCCACCGTGACGTGCCCGCCATCCTGCACGAGCAGCCGGGACCGCATCGGGACCTGGTAGGCGACCTCTTCGGCACCGTCGTCGGGGACGACGATGATCTTCCGGGTCTTCTCCGTCTCCTCGATCTTGACCCGGCCCTCGACCTCGCTGATCGGGGCCATGCCCTTGGGGATACGGGCCTCGAACAGCTCCTGGATACGCGGCAGACCGTGCGTGATGTCGGCACCCGCCACACCACCGGTGTGGAAGGTACGCATGGTCAGCTGGGTACCGGGCTCGCCGATGGACTGCGCGGCGACGATGCCGACCGCCTCGCCCACGTCCACCCGCTTGCCAGAGGCCAGCGAGCGGCCGTAGCACTTGGCGCAGACACCGATCTTCGCCTCGCAGACCAGGACGTTGTGCACCCGGATCGTGTCGACGCCCGCCTTGACGAGGCGGTCGATCATCGTCTCGGTTGTGTCGTCGTTGACGCGGGCCAAGACGACGCCATCCACCTCGATGTCCTCGGCGATGCTGCGCCCGGTGCCGGTGTTCTCGATGTTGTCCAGCTTGCGCAGGGTACCGTCGGCACCTCGCGCGGCGATCTGCATCGGGAACCGACGGTCCGTGCCGCAGTCCTCCTCGCGGACGATGACGTCCTGCGCCACGTCCACCAGTCGCCGGGTCAGGTACCCGGAGTCCGCGGTACGCAGCGCGGTGTCGGCCAGTCCCTTGCGGGCACCGTGCGTCGAGATGAAGTACTCGAGCACGGTCAGGCCCTCGCGGAAACTCGACTTGATCGGCCGGGGAATCGTCTCGCCCTTCGGGTTGGACACCAGGCCTCGCATGCCGGCGATCTGCCGGACCTGCATCGGGTTACCACGGGCGCCGGAGTTGACCATCATCCACACCGGGTTGGTGGCGGGGAAGGCGTTCTCCATGTCCTGGGCGACCTCGGCGGTCGCGTGCGTCCAGATCTCGATGAGCTCCTGACGGCGCTCGTCGTCGGTGATCAGGCCGCGGTCGTACTCGCGCTGCACCTTGTCGGCGCGGCGCTCGTAGTTCTCCAGGATGCTCGCCTTGTTTGGCGGGGCGACAACGTCCTCGATCCCGATCGTTACGCCCGCGCGCGTGGCCCAGTGGAAGCCCGCGTCCTTCAGGTTGTCCAGCGCCGTGGCGACCTGGACCTTCGGGTACTTCTCGGCGAGCGCGTTGACGATGCCGGTGAGCTGCCTCTTGCCCACGTTGTAGTTGACGAACGGGAAGTCGGCCGGCAGCGCCTCGTTGAAGATGCAGCGGCCCAGGGTCGTCTCCAGCCGGAGCGGGTTGCCCGGCGTGCCAGTCCTCGGGGACCTCGTAGCCCTGTGGCGGCACGACGTTCTCCAGCCGGATCCTGATCCGCGCCTGCAGGTCGAGCTCGTTCCTGTCGTAGGCCATCAGGGCCTCCGCCAGGCTGGCGAACGCGCGCCCGGTGCCGGGCACGCCCTCGTCCTCCCGCGTCAGGCAGAACAGCCCGATCACCATGTCCTGGGTAGGCATGGTCACCGGCTTGCCGTCGGCAGGCTTGAGGATGTTGTTGGTGGACAGCATGAGGATCCGCGCCTCGGCCTGCGCCTCGGCGGACAGCGGCAGGTGCACCGCCATCTGGTCACCGTCGAAGTCCGCGTTGAACGCGGTGCAGACCAGCGGGTGGATCTGGATCGCCTTGCCCTCGACCAGCTGCGGCTCGAAGGCCTGGATGCCGAGGCGGTGCAGCGTCGGCGCCCGGTTGAGCAGCACCGGGTGCTCGGTGATGACCTCCTCGAGCACGTCCCAGACCACCGGACGGGCCCGCTCCACCATCCGCTTGGCGGACTTGATGTTCTGCGCGTGGTTCAGGTCGACCAGGCGCTTCATCACGAACGGCTTGAACAGCTCCAGCGCCATCTGCTTGGGCAGGCCGCACTGGTGCAGCTTGAGCTGCGGGCCGACGACGATGACGGAGCGACCGCTGTAGTCGACGCGCTTGCCCAGCAGGTTCTGCCGGAACCGGCCCTGCTTGCCCTTGAGCATGTCGCTCAGGGACTTGAGCGGGCGGTTGCCGGGCCCGGTGACCGGGCGGCCGCGGCGGCCGTTGTCGAACAGGCTGTCCACGGCCTCCTGGAGCATCCGCTTCTCGTTGTTCACGATGATCTCGGGCGCGCCGAGGTCGAGCAGCCTCTTCAGCCGGTTGTTCCGGTTGATGACCCTTCGGTAGAGGTCATTGAGGTCGCTCGTGGCGAACCGGCCGCCGTCCAGCTGGACCATCGGCCGCAGGTCCGGCGGGATCACCGGAATGCAGTCGAGCACCATGCCCATCGGCGAGTTGCGGGTGTTCAGGAACGCCGACACGACCTTGAGCCGCTTCAGCGCGCGGGCCTTCTTCTGGCCCTTGCCGGTGCGGATGGTCTCCCGCAGGTCGTTCGCCTCGGCGTCGAGGTCGAAGGTCGCGAGCCGGTCCTGGATGGCCTGCGCGCCCATGCCGCCGCGGAAGTACCGGCCGAACCGGTCCCGCATCTCGCGGTAGAGCAGCTCGTCACCCTCCAGGTCCTGGACCTTCAGGCCCTTGAACCGGGACCACACCTCGTCGATCCGGTCGATCTCCTTGGCGGCGCGGTCACGGATCTGCTTCATCTCGCGGTCGGCGGACTCGCGCACCTTGCGGCGCGCGTCGCCCTTGGCACCGGAGGACTCGAGCTCGGCGAGGTCGGCCTCGAGCTTCTTCTGCCGGGTCTCGATGTCGTTGTCCCGGCGCTGCTCGAGCTGGGTCCGCTCGACCGTGATCCGCGCCTCCAGGCTCGGCAGATCGCGCTGCCTGGCCTCGTCGTCCACGTAGGTGATCATGTAGGCGGCGAAGTAGATGACCTTTTCCAGGTCCTTCGGCGCCAAGTCAAGCAGATACCCGAGCCGGCTTGGCACACCCTTGAAGTACCAGATGTGCGTGACCGGCGCGGCCAGCTCGATGTGGCCCATCCGCTCACGGCGCACCTTGGCACGAGTGACCTCGACGCCGCAGCGCTCGCAGATGATGCCCTTGAACCGGACGCGCTTGTACTTGCCGCAGTAGCACTCCCAGTCCCGGGTCGGGCCGAAGATCTTCTCGCAGAAGAGCCCGTCCTTCTCCGGCTTGAGCGTGCGGTAGTTGATGGTCTCCGGCTTCTTCACTTCACCGTGGGACCACTGCCTGATGTCGTCAGCTGTGGCCAGGCCGATGCGGAGGTCGTCGAAGAAGTTGACGTCTAGCACTGGTTGGTTTCCCCCTTCTTGGTCAGACCTCTTCGACGCTGCTCGGCTCACGCCGGGACAGGTCGATACCGAGTTCTTCCGCCGCGCGGAAGACATCCTCATCGGTGTCGCGCATCTCGATGGCGGCGCCGTCACTGGACAGCACCTCCACGTTGAGGCAGAGCGACTGCATCTCCTTGATGAGCACCTTGAAACTTTCCGGGATACCTGGTTCGGGCACGTTCTCGCCCTTGACGATCGCCTCGTACACCTTCACGCGGCCGAGGACGTCGTCGGACTTGATCGTGAGCAGTTCCTGCAGCGCGTAGGCGGCGCCGTAGGCCTCCAGAGCCCACACCTCCATCTCACCGAAGCGCTGGCCGCCGAACTGCGCCTTACCGCCCAGCGGCTGCTGGGTGATCATCGAGTACGGGCCGGTGCTCCGCGCGTGGATCTTGTCGTCCACCAGGTGAAGCAGCTTCAGGATGTAGATGTAGCCGACGGAGACCGGGTCCTTGAACGGCTCGCCGGTGCGGCCGTCGAACAGGATCGTCTTGCCGCTGGAGCCGATCAGCTGGTTGCCGTCCCTGTTGGGGAGCGTCGAGCCGAGCAGGCCGGTGATCTCCTCCTCGTGCGCGCCGTCGAAGACCGGCGTGGCGACGTTGGTACCAGGCGCGCTGGCGTCGGCGCCGATGGAGCGCAGCCGGTCCTTCCACTCCTCGTCGTCACCCGCGACCTGCCAGCCGGCCTTGGCGACCCACCCGAGGTGCGTCTCAAGGACCTGTCCGACGTTCATCCGGCCGGGCACGCCGAGCGGGTTGAGCACGATGTCGACCGGGGTCCCGTCGGACAGGAACGGCATGTCCTCGACCGGCAGGATCTTGGAGATGACGCCCTTGTTGCCGTGGCGGCCCGCCAGCTTGTCGCCGTCGGTGATCTTCCGCTTCTGGGCCACGTAGACGCGCACCAGCTGGTTGACGCCGGGCGGCAGCTCGTCGCCGTCCTCGCGGGTGAACACCCGGACGCCGATAACCTTCCCCTCTTCGCCGTGCGGGACCTTGAGGGAGGTGTCGCGGACCTCACGCGCCTTCTCACCGAAGATCGCGCGGAGCAGGCGCTCCTCCGGGGTCAGCTCGGTCTCGCCCTTGGGGGTGACCTTGCCGACCAGGATGTCGCCGTTGACGACCTCGGCGCCGATCCGGATGATGCCGCGCTCGTCGAGGTCGGCGAGCACTTCATCGGAGACGTTCGGGATGTCCCGGGTGATCTCCTCAGGCCCAAGCTTGGTGTCCCGGGCGTCGACCTCGTGCTCCTCGATGTGGATGGAGCTCAGGACGTCGTCCTGGACCAGCCGCTGAGAGAGGATGATCGCGTCCTCGTAGTTGTGGCCTTCCCACGGCATGAACGCGACGAGCAGGTTCTTGCCCAGCGCCATCTCGCCGTCGTCGGTGCACGGACCGTCGGCCAGGACCTGGCTCTGCTCGACCCGCTGGCCCTCGTCGACGATGGGCTTCTGGTTGAAGCAGGTGCCCTGGTTGGACCGGCGGAACTTCTGCACGTGGTAAGTGGTGCGGGTGCCGTCGTCGTTCATGACGGTGACGTAGTCCGCGCAGGACTCCTCGACCACGCCGGCCTTCTCCGCGAGGATGACGTCGCCGGCGTCGGTCGCGGCACGGTACTCCATGCCGGTGCCGACCAGCGGGGACTCGCTGCGCAGCAGCGGCACCGACTGGCGCTGCATGTTGGAGCCCATCAGCGCGCGGTTGGCGTCGTCGTGCTCGAGGAACGGGATCATGGCGGTGGCCACGGACACCATCTGCCGCGCGGACACGTCCATGTAGTCGACCTCGTCCGGCGGGATCTGGTCGACCTCGCCGCCCTTGCGGCGGACGAGCACGCGGTTGGTCGCGAAGGAGCCGTCAGCCTGGAGCGGCGTGTTGGCCTGCGCGATGACGTGCCGGTCTTCCTCGTCGGCGGTCAGGTAGTCGATCTGGTCGGTCACCACGCCGTCGGTCACCTTGCGGTACGGCGTCTCGACGAACCCGAACGCGTTCACCCGGGCGTAGCTCGACAGCGAGCCGATCAGGCCGATGTTCGGGCCTTCCGGCGTCTCGATCGGGCACATCCGGCCGTAGTGGCTGGGGTGCACGTCACGGACCTCGAACCCGGCCCGCTCCCGGCTCAGGCCACCCGGGCCCAGCGCGGACAGCCGACGCTTGTGGGTAAGGCCGGCCAGCGGGTTGGTCTGGTCCATGAACTGCGAGAGCTGGCTGGTGCCGAAGAACTCCTTGATCGACGCCACGACCGGACGGATGTTGATCAGGGTCTGCGGCGTGATCGCCTCGACGTCCTGGGTCGTCATCCGCTCCCGCACGACGCGCTCCATCCGGGCCAGGCCGAGCCGGACCTGGTTCTGGATCAGCTCGCCCACGGTGCGCAGCCGCCGGTTGCCGAAGTGGTCGATGTCGTCGGTCTCGAGCACGATGGTGCGATCGGCTCGCGCGAGCTCTTCCTCGCCGGCGTGCAGCCGGACCAGGTACTCGATGGTGGAGACGATGTCTTCCTCGGTCAGCGTGCCCTGCCGGATCGGCAGCTCCAGGCCGAGCTTCCTGTTGACCTTGTAGCGGCCCGACCTTGGCCAGGTCGTACCGCTTCGGGTTGAAGTACAGGTTGTCGAGCAGCGCCTGCGCCGACTCGCGCGTCGGCGGCTCACCCGGCCGCAGCTTGCGGTAGATGTCCAGCAGCGCGTCGTCCTGGCCGACCGTGTGGTCCTTCTCCAGGGTGGCGCGCATCGACTCGTAGTCGCCGAACCGCTCGAGGATCCGCGCGTCGTCCCAGCCCAGCGCCTTCAGCAGGACGGTGACGCTCTGCTTGCGCTTGCGGTCGATGCGGACGCCGACGCTGTCCCGCTTGTCGATCTCGAACTCAAGCCACGCGCCCCTGCTCGGGATCACCTTGCAGGAGTAGATGTCCTTGTCGCTGGTCTTGTCGACCTGGCGGTCGAAGTACACACCAGGCGAGCGCACGAGCTGGCTGACCACCACACGCTCGGTGCCGTTGATGATGAACGTGCCCTTGGACGACATGAGCGGGAAGTCACCCATGAACACGGTCTGGCTCTTGATTTCACCGGTGGTGTTGTTGATGAACTCCGCCGTCACGAACATCGGGGCGGAGTAGGTCATGTCCTTGTCCTTGCACTCCTCGGCGGAGTACTTGGGCGGCTCGAACCGGTGGTCGCGGAACGACAGGGACATCGTGCCAGAGAAGTCCTCGATCGGGCTGATCTCCTCGAAGATCTCCTCGAGGCCCGACTGCTCGGCTATGTCCTTGCGTCCCGACTCTTTGGCGGCCTGGATACGCGCCTTCCACTTGTCGTTCCCGAGCAGCCAGTCGAACGACTCAGTCTGCAGGGCAAGGAGATCCGGAACCTTCAGGGGTTCGCTGATCCGCGCGAAGGACACGCGGTGGGGACCAAGATTCGTGGCGGAGGCGCTGCGCGATGCTGCCAACAGGGGTCCTTCCGAACTTGTCGCGGAACTATCACCGCACGCACGCCAAACGCCCCGCGGCAAGAACCCCAGAGAGGCGACAGAGACACCGAGGACGTTAGAGTGCAGCGCAAATGGCCAGTGTAGCCAAAGACTGCACTGCTTGTCAACGGTACGCCAATATGTGATTCACCTTGCTCCGCAGCATCCCCTGTCGGGGACGAAACGTCAAGTCCGAACCGCCTGGTTCGAAGGGGTTCGCCGCGTGATGGATACCACACGCATGCGGATGTGTAGAGGGTAACACTGCTGGGTATCACAGTTATTCCGGCCGTGACCGGGATCACCCCCGGAAGACGCGAGGCGCCGCCCGGGAGACTCCGGGCGGCGCCTTCATGGTGCCATCGCCGCCGTGCGCGGCGAGCGAACTACTTGACCGTGACGCTGGCGCCGGCGCCCTCGAGGGCGGCCTTGGCCTTGTCCGCGGCCTCCTTGTTGACCTTCTCAAGGACGGTCTTCGGCGCGCCGTCCACCAAGTCCTTGGCCTCCTTCAGGCCCAGGCTGGTCAGCGAACGCACTTCCTTGATGACCTGGATCTTCTTGTCGCCGGCGGCCTCGAGGATGACGTCGAACTCGTCCTGCTCCTCGGCCTGCTCGGCCTCCGCGCCGCCGGCGCCGCCGACCGGGGCGGCCACGCCCGCGACCGCGACCGGAGCGGCCGCCTTGACGTCGAACGTGTCCTCAAAAGCCTTCACGAACTCGGACAGCTCGAGGAGGGTCATCTCCTTGAACGCGTCGAGCAGTTCGGCGCTGCTGAGCTTCGCCATGATCGTTTCCCTTCGTTCCTTAGTCCTGGGAGTCCTGAGCGGACTGGGTCTGTGACTCGGTGTCGGTTGCGTCGTCGGACGCGGCCGCCGCCGGGGCGCCGGCCTCGAGCTTGGCGCGCAGCGCGTCGGCGAGCAGCGCCATCTGCGTCGGCAGCGCGTTGAACGTCGCCGCCGCGTTGGCCATCGAGGCCTTCATGGCGCCGGCCAGCTTGGCCAGCAGCACCTCGCGCGGCTCAAGGTCGGCCAGCTTGCCGACTTCGGCCGCGGTCAGCGCTTTGCCGTCGAGCACGCCGCCCTTGATGATGAGCAGCGGGTTCGCCTTGGCGAAGTCCAGCAAGCCCTTGGCGGCCTGGGCGACATCCCCGTCGACGAACGCGATCGCGGACGGCCCGGACAGCAGCGGCCCGACCTGGTCACCCAGGCCCGCCTCGGTGGCCGCGATCTTGGTGAGCGTGTTCTTCACCACGGCGAACGTGGCGTTGCCCTTGAGCGAGCCACGCAGCTCCGACAGCTGGGCCACCGTCAGCCCGCGGTACTCGGTCAGCACCGCGCCGCTCGAGTCCCGGAACTTGCCGGTGAGCTCCTCGACCACGGCCGTCTTCTCGGCGTTTGCCATGAGCCTCCTTTCCCTTTGTCGTGCCTGCCAAATGGCGCCGGAGACGACAAACGCCCCGGCGCAGGGCGCACGGGGCGATAACCGCACACGGCGGTTGAAGCTCACGGTCACCTGCGCGGGATGTCCGTACGGAACCTTCGGCCAGCTCTCGCGAGCCAGCATCCAGCGGTCTTCGGCATTGACAATTGTACGGACGGTATACCTGACATCCAAATCGCGAAACGGCGGCGCTCCCCGGTGGGACCGCCGCCGCTCACATGTGCCGGGTCTCAGGCGACCGGCGCCTCTTCCCCGACGAAGCCGCGGGTCTTGTTCGGGTCCACCGGGATACCCGGGCCCATCGTCGTGGTGAACGTGACCTTCTTCAGGTAGCGGCCCTTGGCGGCGGCCGGCTTGAGCCTGATGACCTCGTCAAGCGCGGCCGCGTAGTTCTCGAGCAGCGCCTTCTTCGGGAAGGAGGCCTTGCCGATGATGAAGTGCAAGTTCCCGTGCCGGTCGGTACGGAACTCGATCTTGCCGCCCTTGATCTCGGTCACCGCCCGGCCCACGTCCGGCGTGACGGTGCCTGTCTTCGGGTTCGGCATCAGGCCGCGCGGACCGAGCACCCGGCCGAGGCGGCCGACCTTGCCCATCAGGTCCGGCGTGGCGACGACCGCGTCGAAGTCCAGGAACCCGCCCTGGATCCGCTCGATCAGGTCATCGGAGCCCACGTAGTCGGCCCCGGCCGCCTGCGCCTCCTCGGCACGGGCGCCGGTCGCGAACACCAGGACCCGGGCCGTCTTGCCGGTGCCGTTCGGCAGGTTGACGGTGCCGCGGACCATCTGGTCCTGCTTACGGGGGTCGACGCCGAGCCGGAGGTTGACCTCAACGGTCGGGTCGAACTTGGTTACCTGGGTCTCCTTCGCCAGTTCCACCGCGTCGGCGGGGGCGTAGAGCTGCTCGCGGTCGATCTTCTCCGCGGCGTTCTGGTATGCCTTGCTGCGCTTCATAGTGCTCTCCCTAGATGGAAGTCGTGGTCCTGAAGGACCCGCGCTAGGTCCTGCCACTCCCTTATGGGTGCTTTCTTGGTTAACCCTCGACCTTGATGCCCATCGACCGGGCGGTGCCCGCGATGATCTTCTCGGCGGCCTCGATCGTGGTCGCGTTCAGGTCGGGCATCTTGGTCTCCGCGATCTGGCGCAGCTGCGCCGCGGTCAGCGAGCCGACCTTGGTCTTGTGCGGCTCCTTGCTGCCCTTGTCAACGCCCGCGGCCTTCTTGATCAGCTCAGGAGCAGGCGGCGTCTTGGTGATGAACGTGAACGACCGGTCCTCGTAAATCGAGATCTCGACCGGGATGATGTTGCCTCGCTGGGACTCGGTGGCGGCGTTGTACTGCCTCACGAAGTCCATGATGTTGACGCCGTGCGGGCCCAGCGCGGTTCCGACAGGCGGGGCCGGGGTGGCCGCGCCCGCGGGCAGCTGCACCTTGACGACGGCAGCGAGCTTCTTCCTTCTTGGCGGCATTGTGGTGGGATTCCTCTCAGATCTTCGAGACCTGGTCGAACGAAAGCTCGACAGGCGTTTCCCGGCCGAAGATCGACACGAGTACCTTGAGCTTCTGCGTGACCGGGTTGACCTCGTTCACGGTCGCGGGGAGCGTCGCGAACGGTCCGTCCATAACGGTAACCGACTCGCCGACCTCGTATTCCGGAGTCGACTTCTTCGTGGTCTCGGCCGGCTTCGCGCCCTCGGCCGGCGCGGGGGCGAGCAGCGCGGCCACCTCGCTGAGCGGCAGCGGCGACGGCTTGCTCGACAGCCCGACGAAACCGGTGACGCCGGGGGTGTTGCGGACCACGGCCCACGACTCGTCGGTGAGCTCCATGCGGACCAGGATGTACCCCGGCAAGACCTTCTCGTTGACCGTCTGCTTCTTACCGCTCTTGATCTCGGTCACCTGATGGGTGGGGACCTCGATCTGGAAGATGTAGTCCTCCATGTTGAGCGACATGATGCGGCTTTCCAGGTTGGTCTTCACCCGGTTCTCGTATCCGGCGTAGGAGTGGACCACGTACCAGTCGCCGGGCAGCATGCGAAGTTCCCGGGTGAACTCGGCGACGACGTCAGCCTCTTCAACGGGCTCGGCCGTTTCGACATCACCGTCGGTCTCTTCGACGGCCTCGGCCGTTTCGACATCATCGTCGGCCTCGAGGACCTCAGCGACTTCGGCGACCTCGGCAACCTCGTCGTCGGCAGGCTCGTCAGCGAAGCCGGAAGTCTCGTCGGTCACGTCGGCTGCCTCCCCATCCACTGCGCCGGTCGCCGCGTAATCATCGGTGTGCAGTTGGGATTCGGACACGGTCACTCACTCTCTTCTTGCTCGCTAGGCCAGTGCTCGCACGGCCACTCGCCCCGCGAGGAACCCCGGTGCCCATCGCGCCGCGCGGCGCGCCGCCCGGGGCCGTCCGGGATCCGGCGTTAGCCGAAGATCCAGAACATCAGCTTGGTGAACCCGTAATCCAGGGTCAAGACGATGGCGCTCATGACGATTATGAACACCAGCGCGACCACCGTGTAGGTCACGAGCTCCTTACGGGTCGGCCAGATTACCTTCCGGAGTTCCGCTACCACCTGCCTGGTGAACAGGGCAGGGGTGGTCCGGTCCCGCTTAGCGGGACGCCCGGGCCCGCTTCGTCGCTCCGCGCCCTGGCCTCGCGTCTGGGTCGCCATGTCCTCACCTGTGCAGCACTGAACGGATCACCAAGCGCGGGCCTGCCGGACCGAGCTGGTCCAGCCGGTCAGCACTGGCAGGGCAGGAGGGACTCGAACCCCCAACCGCCGGTTTTGGAGACCGGGACTCTACCAATTGAGCTACTGCCCTCCGGATTGCAATCACCAGAGTGTACGTCGAACGCACCCCTTACGTCGAACTGAGTCTGCCCGGGGGGCGACCCCCGGACCCCCCGGCTGCGCTTCGCGCGAGTTTGTGCTGGTGGTAACTCTGGTTCCTGATGTCACCGCTGGTCGGTTGGTCAAACCAGTTGCCGGTCAACTATCGCGAGGTGACACCATGGAGTCATGCCAACCACGAGAATATCGGCCCGCGTGTCCGCCATCTCCGAATCCGCGACCCTGGCCGTAGACGCGAAAGCCAAGGCGCTCAAGGCGGCCGGCCGGCCGGTTATCGGGTTCGGCGCCGGCGAGCCCGACTTCCCGACGCCCGGCTACATCGTCGAGGCCGCGCAGAAGGCGGCCGCGGAACCGCGCTATCACAAGTACACCCCGGCCGCCGGCCTGCCCGAGCTGCGCCAGGCGATCGCCGCGAAGACCGCCCGCGACTCCGGGTACATCGTGACCGCCGACCAGGTCCTCGTCACCAACGGCGGCAAGCAGGCCGTGTACCAGACGTTCGCCACGCTGCTCGACGAGGGCGACGAGGCGCTGCTGCCCGCCCCGTACTGGACGACCTACCCGGAGGCGATAGCCCTCGCCGGCGGTGTCCCCGTCCCGGTGCACACCGACGAGACCACCGGCTACCTGGCCTCGGTCGAGGCCCTGGACGCCGCCTGCACCGAGCGGACCAAGCTGCTCGTCTTCGTTTCCCCGTCCAACCCGACCGGCGCCGTCTACCCGCCGGAGCAGGTGAAGGCGATCGGCGAGTGGGCCGCCGCCAAGGGCATCTGGGTGGTCACCGACGAGATCTACGAGCACCTCGTCTACGGCGACGCGAAGTTCTCCTCGATCCCGGTGGAGACTCCCGAGATCGCGGACCGCTGCGTGGTGCTCAACGGCGTGGCCAAGACGTACGCCATGACCGGCTGGCGAGTCGGCTGGATGATCGGCCCGAAGGACGTGATCAAGGCAGCGGCCAACCTGCAGAGCCACGCGACCTCGAACGTGGCCAACGTCTCGCAGGTGGCGGCGCTGGCCGCGGTCTCCGGCGACCTGGCCGCGGTGGCGGCCATGCGGGAGGCGTTCGACCGGCGGCGCAAGACGATGGTCCGGATGCTCAACGAGATTCCCGGCGTCGTCTGCCCGGAGCCGCTCGGCGCGTTCTACGCCTACCCGAGCGTCAAGGGCGTGCTCGGCAAGGAGATCGCCGGCCAGCGGCCGCAGACCTCCGCGGAGCTGGCCAGCCTCATCCTGGACGAGGCCGAAGTCGCCGTGGTTCCAGGCGAGGCGTTCGGCACGCCCGGATATTTCCGGCTGTCTTATGCGCTCGGGGACGCGGACCTTGAAGAGGGCGTTTCGCGGATCGGCAAGCTCCTCGCCGACGCGCGTTAGAGCGGGGCGCTGGGGCTTGGGGAGATTCCCGCCGGCAGTCCTTCGGAACACCGGCGGGAATCTCCCCTGCGTCCCTGCGTCCCCGCGCCTCTAGAGTCTTAGAGCATGCCGCACGATTTGTCGGCGCTGCCTAAGGCGCATCTGCATCTGCATCTCACCGGGGCCATGCGGCACTCGACGATGGTCGAGCTCGCTCGCACCCACGGAGTCGCCCTGCCACCCGCGCTCACCGAGGAGTGGCCGCCTCAGCTGAGCACCGCCGATGAGCGCGGGTGGTTCAGGTTCCAGCGCCTTTACGACACGGCGCGTTCGGTGCTGCGGACACACGACGACGTGTACCGGCTGGTCAGGGAGACGGCCGAAGACGAGCAGGCGGAAGGATCGGGCTGGCTCGAACTGCAGGCCGACCCGTCCGGCTACGCCGCCAGGTTTGGCGGCGTGACCGCGTTCACCGAGCTGCTGCTCGACGCGGCCGCCACCGCCGCGCAGGCCACCCGCGTCGGCATCGGGGTCATCGTCGCGGCGAACCGGACCAGGCACCCGCTGGACGCCCGCACGCTCGCCAGGCTCGCCGCGCAGTTCGCCGGGCGCGGAGTCGTCGGCTTCGGGCTGTCCAATGACGAGCGGCGGGGGCCGGCGGAGGACTTCGAGCGGGCGTTCAGCATCGCGTCGCGGGCCGGCCTGCTGCTCGTGCCGCACGCCGGGGAACTGCTCGGCCCGGCCAGCGTCACCATGGCCCTGGACCGGCTGCACGCCGACCGGATCGGGCACGGCGTCAGCTCGGCGGCGGACCCGGAGGTGGTCAAGCGGCTCGCGGCCGCGGGCGTCACCCTCGAGGTCTGCCCGTCCTCCAACGTCGCGCTGGGCGTCGCGCCCGACGCCGCCGCGGTGCCGGTGCGCACCCTGTTCGAGGCCGGCGTACCCGTGGCCCTAGGCGCCGACGATCCCCTGCTCTTCGGCAGACGGCTGGTCATGCAGTACGAGATCGCCCGCGACGTGCACGACTTCACTCCGGCCGGACTGGCCGAACTCGCCCGGATGTCCATCCTGGGCTCGGCCGCCCCCGCAGCCGTCCGCACCCGGCTGCTAGCCGGCATCGACGCCTGGCTAACCCCCGCACCCCGACCCGCACGACCCTCTCAAGCCGCACTCCCCCCATCCGCCAGCACCCGCCAATGAGAAGATTTCCACTTAGGATCTCAAATCTCCATTCTTATGACCATTTTGTCCCGTTTGTCCGGCGAATTGAGATCCTAAGTCGTCAGGGTGTCTCACCATCCGAGACGATCACTCGGGACGGGCGGCGGCGGAACCGGCGCTCAGCTCAGGTTGATCTCGAAGTAGGGGCCCTGGTCGTCGTGGATGATGCGGGCGGAGCCGGTCCAGCCTTCGAAGGCGCCCGTGCCCGTACCGGGGACGATGTGGCCGAACCAGGTACCGGGGTCGGATTCCAGGCCGCCGTGCTGGACGGTGAACGCGCCCTCGGCGCCGTCCTCGGTGCGGCCCGTGATCCGTTCCGTGGCCACGTACGACCGGGAGCCTTCTTCGGTCCCTGCGGACATGAACAGCGTCGTGGCCTGCCCGATGATCCCGGCGGTGAAGGTCTTTTCGAAGGTCAGCAGGCCAACCCAGTCCGCCGCCAGCCCAGTCACCTGCCGCGGCTCGAAGCTGTCGACCTTGAAGCGAGCGATCAGAGTCACAGTCACTGACAATAGTCAGGCCGGATACTGCCTGGCGACGACCTCCGCATACTGTTCCAGGGTCCCGCCGGCGCCCTCGATAGCCGCGCGGAGCTGCGCGCCGAACTCACCGTGCCGGTCAAGATCGGTGTAGGTCAGCACCACTTCGGTCGACGGTCCGGCTTCGGCAAACGGCTCGGCGGGGATGAACTCGACCTCGATGCGGCTCGCGTGCTCGTCGTCGAAGACCGGCTGCCAGTTCGGTCCGATCCGCCACGTCAGCACCACACGGTGCGGCGGCTTCCACTCGAGGATCGTGCCGCGGGTGATCTCCGTACCGTCGGCGCCGCGCTCGTAGAAGCGGCCGCCCGGCCATGGCTCCATGGCGATCAGCCGCGGGTCATTGAGGAACGTGTGCCCGGCCGGCAGCCATTCGATCGCGCAGTCGGTATAGACGCGGAACGCCTCGTCGGCGGGCGCCGGGACAGTGATCGACTTGCGGACGTCGGCTATGGTCATGCTGCCTTCATTTCTCTCGACGTATCACTTTGCTCGACGATTGGGATATTACGATGAATCGAGATAATTTGCCAGGCGCGGGACGGGACGGGGAGGCCGGTGCGCGAGCGGAGGCCAGAGCGCGGGCGGGGGGCGGTGCGCGGGCGGAGGCCAGAGCGCGGGCGGAGCTTGAGGAGGCCGTCCGGACCGGCCTGCGCGCGTTCATCGCCCGGGCCACCGTCTTCAACTACCAGGTCGCCGAACACACCGGGCTCAACCCCACCGACCTGCAGTTCCTGGGCCTGCTCCAGCTGCACGGGCCGATGGCCGCCGGCGCGCTCGCCAAGGCCACCGGCCTCACCACGAGCGCCACCACCGCGGTCATCGACCGGCTCGAGCGCAGCGGCTTCGCCACCCGCGAGCACGACACCGCCGACCGCCGGCGCGTCATCGTCAAGCTCAACACAAAGCAGCACGACGAGCGGATCCTGCCCCTGTACGCGGCCAAGGCCCCGGGCGCCGCGGGCGTCCTCGCCCGCTTCAGCGATGAGCAGCTGGCGACCGTGGCGGCCTTCCTGCATGCGCTGGAAAGCGAAGGCGAAGGCGAAGGCGAGGGCGAGCGCGAGCGCGAAGGCGAGCCCTAGAAGGTGACGCCGACCAGGGTGGGCTCGGGCTCCAGGGTGACGCCGAACGCGGCCCGCACCCCGGCCCTGATCTCGCCGGCCAGTGTCAGCAGGTCGGCGGTCGTCGCGCCGCCCGCGTTGACGAGCGCCAGGGTGTGCTTCGAGGAAATCCGCGCCCGCCCCGGCGCGCCGTATCCCTTGCCGAAGCCGGCGTGCTCGATCAGCCACGCGGCCGGCACCTTGACCCGGCCCTCGCCCGCGCCGAACCGGGGCACCGGACCCGCCGCGGTCGCCGCCACCTGGGCGTACTGCGCCGCGCTTAGCACGGGGTTCGTGAAGAACGAGCCGGCGCTCCGGCTATCCGGGTCTCCGGGGGTAAGGAGCATCCCCTTGCGCGCTCTTATTTTCAGCACTCCCGAACGTACCTCGCTGACTCCCGCGCGCTCCCCCAGCTGTACGCCGAGCTCGGACGCCAGTTCCGCGTACTCCACCGGCATCGACCGCGAATCACGCGCGAGCCGGAACGTCACGTCGAGTACCAGGTACCGGCCAGGCCGCTCCCCCTTGAAGAGACTGGTGCGGTAGGAGAAGCCGCACCTTCCGTTCGGGATAATCGAAATCTGACCGGTCAGCCGGTCGAAGGCCCGCACGGTGGTGATGACCTCAGCCACCTCATGGCCGTACGCCCCGACGTTCTGGATGGGAGTCGCGCCGGTGCGGCCGGGGATGCCCGACAGGCACTCCAGGCCCGCCAGGTCCTCGGCTATCACGGCGGCCACCACGTCGTCCCAGTCCTCGCCGGCCGCGACCGTCACGTCGACCTGGCCGCCGGCGGCAATGTAGCTGACGCCGCGGGTGCCGACGTGGATGACCGTGCCGGGGAAGCCGTCGTCGGCGATCACGAGGTTGCTGCCGCCGCCGAGCAGGAGCACGGGCTCGCCGGCCGCGTCGGCGGCCCGGACGGCGTCGATGAGGTCGGCTTCGGTCGCGGCGACGACGAAGTTCTTCGCCGGGCCGCCCAGACCGAGCGTCGTGTAGTCGGCGAGATCGGTCACGGGAGGCGGACGACGGCGCGGGCGCGGGTCAGCACCTTGTTCCCGTCGGCGCGCGCGGTCAGGTCGACCACTACCTTGTTGTCCCCGAGCTTCTCCGCGACCGTGCCGCTGACCTCGATGGTCGCGCCCTGGTCGTCGTCGGGGACGGGGACCATGGCGGAGAAGCGCACGCCGAACTCGGTGACCGCTCCCGGGTCGCCCGCCCACTCGCTGACGTAG
This sequence comes from uncultured Actinomycetota bacterium, assembly GCA_963771985.1. Classification (GTDB taxonomy): domain Bacteria; phylum Actinomycetota; class Actinomycetes; order Streptosporangiales; family Streptosporangiaceae; genus Trebonia. Next base: position 970,164 of record CAVYVO010000004.1, read on the forward strand.
CGGCCGGCCTGCGCCATCGTGTACATGCCGTGCGCGATGACGTTCGGCAGCCCGACGCTCCGGGCGATCCGCTCGTTCCAGTGGATGACGTTGAAGTCCCCGGACGCGCCGGCGTACTTCACCAGGTCCAGGCGCCTGACCCGGTAACTCCTCGGCGGGATCTCGGTGCCCGGCTCGACAGTGGCGTACGTGACGGCCATCGCGGCTGCCCTACTTCCCGCGCTCGACGATCGTGGACTTCGCGGTGCAGACGTGCTCGCCGTCCACCGTGCTGATGTCCGTGGACGTCACCATCATCGACATGCCGCCGACCGCCCTGATCGACTCGACCGTCGACGTCGCGACCACGATGTCGCCGGCGTGCAGCGGGCGGGAATAGCTGAAGTTCTGCTCGCCGTGCACGACCATCGAGTAGTCGAGCCCGAGGTCCGGGTCGGCCCCGACCTGCGACGTGGCCGCCATGCTGATCACGATCGCGAACGTTGGCGGCGCGATCACGTCCGGGTAGCCCGCCTTCTGCGCGGCTTCCCGGTCACGGCACAACTCGCTCGGCTCGCCGATCGCGTCCGCGAAGTCGGCGATCTTGACCCGGCTGACCTCGTAAGGCTTCGTCGGGCCGAAGACCCGCCCGACGAACTCGGTGTTGAGGGCCACCTGGCGCCCGCGCCCGGCTAGCGGGTCTCGCGGTGCGGGCGGTGGCAGCGGCAGTTCGGGCAGTACTTCTTGAGCTCGAGCCGGTCCGGGTCGTTCCGCCGGTTCTTCTTGGTGATGTAGTTCCGGTGCTTGCACTCCTGGCAAGCCAGCGTGATCTTCGGCCGGACGTCGGTGGCAGCCACGGTGGAGTGCCTTTCTTTACGAGAACTCGGTGCGTGTACCTGATTCGGGTAGCGGAGGCCGGACTTGAACCGGCGACACAGCGATTATGAGCCGCTTGCTCTGCCTGACTGAGCTACTCCGCCATGCGGACCATGTAAGGGTACCCGATCCGGGAGCGCCGTGCGCGCACCACCGGCGGGTGCGCGCGACAGACACTTATCCACACAGCGGCAAACGGTTGCACACAGGTTATCCACAGATTCTCAGGGCACTGTTTCAGCGTCAAGCACGATGCCGCGGCGCAGCACATAGGGCTGCTGCTGCGTCGTCCCGCCGGACCGGTAGGTCTCCTCCGGGTAGAACCGCCACCGCGAGTCGCGCATGAGGCGCCCGGCCCGGTAGGCGAACGCGGGCAGCCCCGCCTTCTCGTCGGTGTCGAAGCTGATCGTATTGCTGTCCGCGAGCCTGGCCTTGACGCCGGCGCCCACGTTGACGAGGCTCGCGATGTGGGCATCGCCGTGCACGCCGAAGTCGTGGCCGTCCTCGCGCTGCATCACCACCGCGGCTGCGAAGGCGTACTCGTAGGCGATGTGCAGGAAACCGCGTTCCACGTACTCGGCGGGGATCGCGCCGAGGTCCAGGCCGGTCAGCGCGTGGTCGATCTCGGCGGGGTCGACGCGCAGGCTGAACACGCCGCGGAACGCGAAAGCGAGCTTGGCTGTCCCCGCGAAGCTGAGGTCCAGCTTCGGGGCTCCGGTGATACCAAGGCAGGCCAGGCACTGGGACAGGAAGTCAGCCGACGCGGACAGGCTCTTGCCGGTGCTGCGCTGGTGGGAGATGTCGGCCAGGGAACTGCGGTGGACGGTGAACGCGGCCGCCTGGGGAAGGTAGTGGCTAAACGGCCCGCGGCGGACGAGAAGCGGTTTGCGGTTCTTGCTCGTGAAGTTGTAGAGGTCGGGCGGGACCAGCCCGGTCTGCGGCAGGAAGATCGGCTGAAAGCCGGCCCGGTTGAGGGTGGCGACTAGTGCGTCTGGCATGGGGTCACGACTTCCTGATCACCTTGATATCGGCCCCGTCGAGGAGCCACGCTTCACCGGAGTTCTGCATCTTGTGGGAGAACGTACCCAGGTCCATGAGGTCGCCGGCCCGCGCGCCAAGCCACGTGGTGTCGCCGCCGCAGAACGCGGGCCCGGGCGCCGGCTCGGCATGATCGCCGGCTGCCATCGGGAAGAACGGGTTCCCGACGGCCACGAACCCGGCGTAGTCCCACGGGCTGAGCATCCCGCCGAACTCCGCCTGCACCGCGCGCAGCGCGCCGGCCGGGGAGGCTCCTTCGCGCAGGTGCCGGTAGAAGGACTCGGCGAAGGCAAGGGTCGCGTCGTCGCGGACCGGCCAGAGGCTGACGAGCACGCACCGGGCGCCGGCCACCAGGAAGCTGTTAGCCAAGGTGAGGTAGGTGTCGGGATGCGGGAAGCCAAGGCCTGTCTGGCAGCCGGATAGCGTCACAAGCTCGGCGTGCGTGACCAGGTCGATCACCTGATGCTGGTAGAGCATGGGTTTGCCGGAGACACGGCTCGGCGCGAGCAGGACGAAGGACAAGTCGGGCATGGGATGCCAGTAGCCATGGCTCGCGATGTGGACGATCCCGGCCACGCCGCCGACCGCTAGCAGCAGGGCCTCCGGTGTCGCGTTGTCTCCGGTGATGCTTCCGCCGCCGGTGGTCTCCGCCACCTTCCTGGCCTCCGCGAGCGTCCACGGGAGGTCGCCGAAATGGGTGACTACCCCGCCGCCGTCGTTGACCTCCTGCGGCAGGAACGGCACTTTCACGTCTTGCTCCGCGACGCCGCCGAAGGCGATAGCGGGCATCATGAACGACTCGAGCCCAGCCCATGCCTGTACGTCGCGCCGCCTGTCGAGTTGCATGGCGATCCCGATCGACGGCGCGACGCCAATGTCCCACCGCTCGCCCAGGGGCGCGCCGGAAGGCCCTAGCGCGGACCACGGAACGTAGAAGTACTCGCGGTGCGGGACGATGAGCAGCCGCCCCGACGTACTCTCCAGCTTCGCGCGCACGTGCTCGGGAAGCAGCGCGGTGTACACGCCGGCCAGCAAGCCCTCGATGTCTTCCCACGGCGGGGGCTGGGCCGCGGCCGTCTCGTCAGGGTCCGGCGTGCGCTGACGGCCGGGGGCCTCGCCGCCGAATACCGCCCAGATGCTCGCGTCGAGCAGTTCTCTGAGCGGGGCGAGCGCGGCGGTGGCGTCCCAGCCATCGACGCGGCCGTCGGCATCGACAAACCAGGCGATCGACGTACCACCGCCGATCAGTATCTTCAGGACGTGGACGCCAAGGTCCGCGCAGAAGGCGATGATGTCCCCGGTATCGGGGGTATCGAGGATGACCCGGCCATTCGTGGCCGCCCGGATACGGCGGCCGCCCTGGCGCTTTATCTGGTGGCGGAACATCAGGTCGAGCAGCGAGCGGCCCTGCCCGCGCTCTGATACCTCCAGCGCCCGCCCGGCCTTGCCGTCCGCCAGCAGGGCGGCGCTGTACTCGTGCGCGACCTCCGCCGTCGATTCCATGAAATGGAACCGCTCAGCGTAGTCCAGCTGTCCCCGCATATAGTCGATCGTCGCCAGGCAGTCCTCGAACAGCCGCTCCGCCTTGGCCCGGTCGCCGCGGTCACGGTACATCCGGGCTAGGGCCTGCTTGTCGTGGATGACGCGCCGACTCTGGCCGGCGGCCGACGCGGACGCCGCGGCGCTATCGAGTTCCTCCTCGGACGGCTCCATGCCGAGTTGCCCCTTGACCTCAATGATGGCGCCCTCGGTCTCTTGCCGATAGGTGGCGTCCGGCACCGCGTCCAGGCAGGCGAGGGCCTCCTGCAGCCGGTCCAGCGCGGTGGCGGGATCCCCTTTGGCGAGCGCGGATCTCGCCCGCTGAAACAGCATCGACCAGCGCAGCCGCGGATCGCCTTCGATGACGTCCTGCAGCGCCGTCAGCTCGTCGAGCCACTCGTCGGCTCGCGTGGACGCGCCTATGGAGCGCATCGTCACGGACAGCGCCAGCAGGGCCTGCGCCTCGCCGTGCCGGTCCCCGGCTTCCCGGTACGCGTCCAAGGCGGCATGATAGGAATCCGACGTGGACTGACGCGAGTTCATGTACCGGTAGACATTCCCGAGATTGAGATAGGTCTTCGCTACGTTGGCGGTTTTACCCAGCGCGGTGTACCCGAGCAGGGATGAATTCATCATCCACACGGCTAGCTTCAGGTTGCCTGACTCGGCGAGCGCGGAGCCGTAATTTCCGCAGAACCAGGCGAACTCCTCCGAGAGTTTCTCGTCTTCCTCAAATTCTCCGATGAGGGGGCCGAACGCCGCCACCGCCTCGGCATACTGGCCCGAGTCATACAGGCGGGTCGCCTCCGCTATCAGCCGCTGCCGCTCCGCTTTCTCCATGTTCCCCCCAGAGCCACGGGTTGATGAATTGACGCCATCGATCGTCGACAGGCGTCCCGTCCAGCGGATTCCCGGGGCTGCCGGACACCCGGAATCCGGCCCAGTTCCTCGGATGCCGGCGGGACGGATCACGGAGCACCGCGCGCTGGGCTTCGGCAAGCGCCTCGGGCACCGGGCGGTCCGCGCCAAGCAAGTCGTAGAACTGCCTGATCAGCTCGCTGGCAGCCGGATCAGGAAGCGGCCGCGACGCGGCGAGCACCGTGAGCGCGCCCGCGACGAGAAAGCCGTCGGCGAGCCCGGTAGGAGCTACTTCCCCGGCGGTCGTCTGGCAGGTGCTCAGCACGACCAGACGCGCGTTGAGCGCGCGGTCAGAGCGGTCAGAACCGCAAAGCCGGGCGGCTTCCAGTTCGCTGGTGGCCAGGTGGACGACGCCCCAGCTCGCTCGCGCCGGCCCGGCGAAGAGCGCCGCCGCTGTCGCGTCCGGATCGAGGCGCGGCGCGGTGCCAAGAAGAGCCGCGACCTCCTCGGCTTCGGTCCGCGCCCATGGCGAATCGGGCCGATCGGGGAAACCCTGTACAGCGGCGACGAAATGCCCCCGTTCGGGAAGGAGGGAGGCTTTGCCGATCACCGCACGGGCGGCCCGGCTCTGCTCCAGCATGATCCCGGCCGTCACGGAGGGCCACTGCCATAGCACCACATCCTCGACCAGGAACCGGCCGTCTTCGGCCAGCAGCGCGCAGAACGGAAAGTCCTCGAGGGCCTCATCAGCGACAAGGACCACACGCCCCGCGGCCCGGACCGCGTCGCGAATGCGCGCGGGCAGCAAAGCATCGCCGCACGCCCGCAATGCGCTTTCATACCGTTCCGGCACTGCGCCCGCGGCAAGAGCGGCTGTGTCCTCAGGCAGGGCCGACACCTCGATCTCGACCGATGAGTCGGGCTTCACCAACATGATCAGGACGTCGTGCCCGATCACGAACAGGTACAGGATGGGACAGCCGAGCAGGGACACGACGCCGGCGACGTCGGCCAGGCTCGCCACCTCGGTCGCGTTCAGCGCCCCGCCCCCGGCCGCCTTGACCACGGCGAATATGTGCGGCGACAGGTGCGCGCCGTGGGCGCGCCCCATCCAGTCGACCATGGCCCGCGCGCGAACGCGCTCGATAACCGACAGTGCTTGCACCGAATGCCCGGCCAGGTACACCAGCGCGGCCGCGTCGTGCCCGATCGCCTGCAGCAGGCCCGCGCAGGCGGCCGGCCGCTCGTGCCCGGACGGCATGTCCGCCGCGGTCAGGGCGATCCACTCCTGCTCCACCCGGTCGAACGCGGCCATCGCCGGGCCCGCCAGAATAGGCGAGTTGTCGCCGGACAGCGACCGTACGCGGTAATCCGCGAACGCGGCGGCCACCTCGCTGAAGCTGGCGTCGCTGAAGCTGGCGTCGCGGGCATCGGGATCATCGGTAGCGCGGAAGCGGCTCAGCTCCTGATACAGCCCGCGCAGGACGATTTCCCGCTCGTTGCGCGCATCCCGGTCCGCGCGCCGGCAGAGCCGGAGCAAGAGCTCCCGGCGAGCGCGCGAGTCGCCGGCGAGGTCGGCGAGCATGCGAACTCCGTCGACGCGCAGCAGCGAGCCGTCGGCGATGGCCGCGCCGGGATCGCCCAGCACCGCGGCGGCGTCGGAACGGATCAGGTCGAGGACCGCCGCGTTCTGTGTCATCTCGGCGGCGATCCATAGGTTTTCGGCGACGGTGTTCAGGCCCTCGTCGTCTCCGAGCAGAACCGTCACGGCGAGCGGCAGCCGGTACAAGCGCAACGCCAGCTCGGCCTTGCCCTGCTGACGCGCTAGCACGCCTTCCCCGACAAGAGAGCTGGCGATCATCTTCAGGCTGTCGAGCACCGCGGGTTCCCGGGCCGGCCGCCAGCCCCGCAGGGCCGCCAGCACCCCGGGCTGGACCAGGCTGAGGCGCAGCGAGCGGCCGAATGCGGGCAGCGCGACGACGAGCGGCTCGGTGCCGCCGGTCACCTCAAGCAGCGCGATGCCGTTCTCGGCGGCCGCCTGCTCAGCGGCCGGGGGAATAGGGTCGTCTTCCTCAGCGATCATGTCGTGCCATTCGTCTGGCTGTGTTTCAACAAGTATCCGCCGCTCTTCCCGTAGCGGCACCGCAGATAGAAGCGCGTGAAGATCGGGCGCGCGGCCCCGCGCCGAGGCGGTTACCGTATCGTGATTGGGTGCTCCCCCGGCACGCGTGGCACAACGGATGGCGCTGGATCGCCGTGCTGACCGGCGTCGCGGTGCTGTGCTGCCTGCCGGTCCTGGCCAGCGCGCTTCCGGCGAGCGTGCCGGCGCTGACGCCGCGGCAGCTCGAAAACCGCATCCTGAGCGCGCAGCGCCTGTCGTTCGACGGCTACGCCGAGAGCGACGCGACCTTCGGCCTGCCGCCGCTGCCCGCCTTCTCCAGCGTGACGCCGCTGCTGGACGGGGTGACGCGGATGCGGGTCTGGCAGGCCGCGCCGGATCGCTGGCGCGTGGACACGCTCTCCGACGCCGGCGAGAACGACACGTACCAGATCCGCGGCAACACCTTCGTCTGGGACTCGGGCGAGCAATTGCTCACCGGGATCTACGGTCCCGAGACCATCCGGCTGCCCCGAGCGGCTGACCTCGTCCCGTCCGCCCTGGCCGACCGGCTGATCACGGAGGCAGGACCGGGCGCGCGGCTGAGCCCGCTGCCGCCGCGGCGGGTGGCCGGGCAGAGCGCGGCGGGACTGGCGATCAGCCCGGCCAGCCCGCAGTCCACGATCGAGCGGGCCGACATCTGGGCGTCGCCGACGACCGGGCTGCCGCTGCTCGTCGAGGTCTTCGGCCGCGGCTCCGCGCAGCCGGCGCTGGAAACACAGTTCCTCCAGGCCAGCCTCTGGACGCCGTCCGGCGACGTGCTGACCCCGCAGATCGGCCCCGGCGCCGGGTTCACCACGACCACGCCAAGCGACTTCGCCGGGGTGCTGAAGAACCTGGACGACGAGGTGCTGCCCGGCAGCCTCGCCGGGTTCGCCCGGGAGCGGTCGCCGGTCGTCCAGATCGGCGTGTACGGCACCGGCCTGACCACGTTCGCGGTGCTCACCTTCCGCCGCGGCACCGGCGGGCAACTGCTCGGCGACGCGCTGGACGCGGGCGCGACGCAACTGACGTTCACCCACGGCATCGGGGCGGTCGCCAGTGCCCCGCTCATCAACCTCGTTCTCGTCCACCCCTACGCCTCGCCGGATACGTTCCTGCTGGTCGGGCTCGTCAGCAAGACCACGCTCGAGCAGGCCGCCGCGGTGCTGGCCGCCAAACCGGATCAGGATTTCGGCGAATGATCACGACGCGGGACCTGACGAAGCGCTTCGGCCACGTCGAGGCGGTCCGCGAGGTGAGCCTCGACGTCCGCGAGGGCGACAGATACGGCCTCCTCGGCCCGAACGGCAGCGGCAAGTCCACGCTCGTCCGCATGCTCCTGGGCCTGGTGTACGCGACGAGCGGGTCGATATCGGTGCTCGGCGAGTCGATCCCGAGGCACACCAGCCGCGTCCTGCCAGACATCGGCGCGCTGATCGAGGAACCCGCGGCGTACCCGCACCTGTCCGGGCGCGCCAACTTGCGGCTGCTGGACGCGGCGGGACCTGCCGCGGCGCGCCGCACCCGGCGCCGCCGCGTTGACGAGGCCCTGGAGCAGGTCGGCCTGGCCGGCATCGACCGGCGGCCGGTGCGCGCCTACTCGCTCGGCATGCGGCAGCGGCTGGGCCTGGCCGCCGCGCTCGTCCGCCGGCCCAGGCTGCTGATCCTCGACGAGCCGACCAACGGCCTCGACCCGCGCGGCATCAGGGACATCCGCGACCTGCTGATCGGCTTGAACGCCTCCGGCGTGACAATCTTCCTGTCCAGCCACCTGCTGCCGGAGGTTTCGGCGCTGTGTACCCGGGTCGGCGTGCTCGACTCCGGCAAGCTGGTGCTGCAGGATCAGCTGGCGGAGTTGCAGAAGCCGACGGGTCGCGTCCTCGTCTCTACCGATGATCCGGAACGGGCGGTCGCGACTCTCGACGGCCTCGTCGAGCGCCGGGACGGGGCGGACCTGGTGGTCCGGTCTTCGGACCCCGCGGCGCTGAACGCCCGCCTCGTCGCGGCCGGCGTGCCGGTCAGGTCGCTGGCGGCGCAGCGGCGCAGCCTGGAGGAGATCGTGCTGGACGTGACGGGCGCGGGCACTGACCAGTTCGGCGTGCCGGCCTCCGGCGCCGCCGCCCCGCTACCCGCCGCCGCGAAGCCGGAACCATCGTGATCGCCGTCGAACTGTTCAAGTTGGTCCGGCGGCTGCGGACCTGGATATCGATCGGGCTGATCTGCGCGCTGCCGCTGGTCGTGGCCATCTTCATCGCGGTCACGCACCTGGCGCCGCCGCCGGGGCAGGGCAGCGCGTTCCTTTCCGCGGTGCTCGACGAGGGGCAGCTCTACCCGGCGGCGGCGCTGGCCCTCGTGCTGCCGGTGTTCCTGCCGGTCGCCGTCGCGGTGGTGGCGGGCGACTCGATCGCGGGCGAGGCCTCGGCGGGGACGCTGCGCTACCTGCTGGCCCGGCCGGTGGGCCGTACCAGGCTGCTGGTCGCCAAGCTCGTCGCGGTGATCACCTTCGCGGTGCTCGCCGTCGTCGCGGTCACCGTCACCTCGTACGCCACCGGCGTGCTGATCCTCGGCCCGTCCCGCGCGGCGGCCGTCGGCACCGCGCCCGGCGGGATCTCCGGTTCGATCACGCCGGGCGCCGGCGGCGCGCCGACGGCCGGGCTGCAGGCCGGCGCGGCCATCACGTCGCTGTCCGGCACGCCGCTGACTACCTTTCAGCTGATCGAGCGCGTCTTCGGCGCGATGGCGTTCATCACCGTCTCGATGCTCGGCGTGGCGGCGATCGCGCTCTTCCTGTCCACGCTCACCGACTCCGCGATCGGCGCCGCGATGGGCGCCCTGGCGGCGCTGGTCATCAGCGAGATCCTGGTCACGCTGAACGCCGCGAGCGCCGTGCAGCCGTACCTGCCGACCCGGTACTGGCTGGCCTGGATCGACTTCTTCCGTGACCCCATCTTCTGGCGTGACATCCAGCGCGGGTTCGCCATCCAGGCGGTGTACGTGGCGGTCTTCCTCGCGGCCGCCTGGGCGAACTTCGCGACGCGGGACATCACAACCTGAGCTGACGCGGTTGCCGGGGTCAGCCGCCGAGGGACTGGATGGCCGCGCAGTCGCTGGCGGCGGGGGCGGCGACGCGGTCGCTGGCCAGCGCGCGCAGGACGATGCCGACGACGAGCGGGGCGGTGGGCAGCTGGCTGTGCTGGATGTCCACGCCGGGGCAGACGGACTGGAGCGGCACGTTCACCGCGCCGGGCAGCCGGGCCGAATCCGGCGGCTGCACCGTCTGGTCGTCGGTGCTCCACAGCGACAGCCACGGCGGCCTCGGCCGCGTGGACTGCTGCAGCTGGGTGAGCAGGGCGCTGCCAGGCACGAGCTGCTGGCAGGCGACCGGGCACTCCGCCGGGTCGTACGCGGTGCCCACGGCCGCGATGCGCGCGCCGTGCAGGGGGGAGCCCAGCGTGATGATCTTGCCCGCCCGTCCCGCGCCGCCGTAGTCGACGTCCCAGAGCCAGGCCACGACGCCGCCCGCCGAGTAACCGATCACCGTGACCGGCCCGGACCCTGCGCCGATCGCCCGGTTCACGTATCCGTCCAGCACGCGCGCCTGCACCGTCAGGTCGCCCGTGCCGTCGCCCGCCAGCTGCACGACGATCGCGGTGCGTCCGGTGCTCCGGATCCGCGCGGCCAGTTCGTCCAGCGACGTGGTCGACCCGCCGTATCCCGGGACAAGCAGCACCGCGCCCGGCCGCCCGGGAACCGCTTCCGGCTCGCCCCGCGACACCTGTACCCCGGCGAAGACGGCGGCCACGGCAACGGCGAGGGCAAGCCCCCCGAGGAGGATCCTGCGCCGCGGGCTCAGCCCGGTCCACCAGCGGAAGGCACGCATATATACCATGATGCGTCCATCGCTCATCATGGCCGAAGCAGGTGGCTTCGGGCGGCCTCGCGCACCGCGCCGGTGAGCGCGGTCAGCCGCGGGGAGTCCAGCCGCCAGCGCTGCCAGTACAACGGCACATCGAGGGTGTCAGGCGACAGCCGGACGAGCCGGCCGGCGGCCAGCTCGGGCTGAGCCTGCGGCTCGGGGAGCATGCCCCAGCCCAGCCCCAGGCAGACAGCCTCGCAGAAGTCGGCGGAGGACGGGATCCGGTGGATGACCGGAGGCGGCCGCTCGACACCCAGGTGCCGCAGCAGCTCGTGCTGTAGCTCATCCTTGTCGTCGAAGATCAGGGTCGGCATCGCGGCCCAGTCCAGCGACTGCCCGTGCCGCCACTGGCCGGCGAGCGCGGGGGCGGCGACGGGAACATAGCGCAGGGCGCCAAGCGGCTCCACCGCGCAGCCCTGCACGGCCGCCGAATCGCTGGTGACCGCCGCGAGCACGTCGCCGCTGCGCAGCAGCTCCTGCGAGTGCGCCTGGTCCTCCGCGTGCACCCAGATCGCGGTGCCGGGCCAGCCCGCCACCTGGGCAAGCACGTCGCGGAACCACGAGGCCAGCGAGTCCCTGTTGACGGCCACCGGCAGCCCGACGGACGCGGCCGCGGCGAGCGCCTGTCTCGTCTCCTCCTGCAGCAGCCGTGTCTGCCGTCCCAGCCGGACAAGCCATTCGCCCTGCGCGGTCGGACGGCACGGCGTGCCCCGGCTGACCAGCACCTGACCGACCGCGGCCTCCAGGGCGCGGATGCGCTGGCTGACGGCGCTCGGGGTGACGTGCAGCTGCCGGGCGGCCGCCTCGAAGCTCCCGTGGTCGGCGATCGCCACGAGCGCGTCCAGCTGGCCCGTATTAAAGTCCACAGGGCCAGTTAAGCATCCCTAATGGATATGTAAAAACATTCGCTGGACTTCATCCAAGTTCGCGCATAGCGTCGCGTCCGTGATCAACGCAGCTCTCGCCGGGTTGCTCACCGGCCTGTCCCTGATCGTGGCCATCGGAGCGCAGAACGCCTATCTGCTGCGTCAGGGGCTCCGCCGGACGCACGCCGGCGCCGTCGCCACCGTGTGCATGCTCTCCGACTTCGTGCTCATCACCGCCGGGGTGAGCGGCATCGGCGCCGTCATACAGCACGCCGGGTGGGCGCTGCAGGTCGTGCGCTGGTTCGGGGTAGCGTTCCTCACCTGGTACGGGCTGTCTTCAGCATGGCGCGCGCGCCGCCCGTCCGCCTTGACCGCCGCGCGGGACACGGCCGGCTCCCGGCGCGCGGCGGTCCGCCGGGCGCTGGCGCTGACCTGGCTTAACCCGCACGTCTACCTCGACACCGTGGTCCTTCTCGGCTCGATCGCGAACACGCACGGCCCGTCGGGCCGCTGGTGGTTCGCGGTCGGCGCGGGAGCGGCCAGCGCGCTGTGGTTCACCAGCCTCGGCCTCGGCGCGCGACTCGCCGCCCCGCTCCTCGCCGCCCCGCGGGCCTGGCAGATCCTTGACCTGCTTATCGCGGTGACGATGCTGCTGATCGCGGCCAAGCTAGCAACCGCTTAACGCGCCCACCCGCCCGCTCGCAGCCGCCCCTCGCCCCCCGCCCCCTAATGGGTCGATTGCGCGATCGACCCGCTCCAGGGTGCTCGACTGCGCAATCGGCAGGCTGGCGCGGTCTGCGGTGGCAGGGGGCCGGCCGGTGCCGCACCCGCAGATCGTCGCGTTGGCCTCGGGCAACCGGGCCGAGGCGAGGGATTGCCCGGTTCCTCCTCGCCGGTTTACGCTTCGGTCGAGGCAATGGTGAGGCGTCGGCGGGCAGGCTGGCGGCCATGACCTCGACACGTGCTTGGGCGTGGTCTTGAGCGGCAGCCTCCGCGGGCGGCACCATCGTTGCTCGTGGCGGCCGGTCTTGGATTTATCGGGGCTGATCTGGACCAGCCGGGAGGCCGTATGAGTGCCTATGCGCAAGCCAGGCGACCGGAACGCGGCGTAGTGCCGGATCGATGACCGAGGATTCCTCGCGGCTTCGCCGCGCGACGGAGCTGATGGGCCGACTCAGCGAGCGGGATGCGCTGGACCGGCTGGTCGAGGCGGTCTGGGCTGGGCAGGGGCGGACCCTGGTGGTGCGCGGCGATCCGGGCGTTGGCAAGACCGTGCTGCTGGAGTACCTGGCCGGGCGGGCGCTGGATTCGGGATGCCAGGTGGCGCGCGTGGCGGGCGTGCAGTCGGAGATGGAGCTGGCGTTCGCGGGGCTGCATCAGCTGTGCGCGCCGATGCTGGGCCGCGCGGCCCGCCTTCCGGTGCCGCAGCGCGAGGCACTGCGGGTGGCGTTCGGTCTCAGTCCCGGCCTGCCGCCGGACCGGTTCCTGGTGGGGCTGGCCCTTCTGAGCCTGCTGTCGGAGGCGGCCGGGGAGCGGCCGCTGGTCTGCGTGATCGACGACGAGCAGTGGCTGGACCGGGCCTCGGCGCAGGCGCTGGGGTTCGCGGCGCGGCGGCTGGCCGCCGACCCGGTCGGGATGGTGTTCGCGGCCCGGGTGCCGGGTGCGGAACTGGCCGGGCTGCCGGAACTGAAGGTGGCAGGGCTGCGCGAGAATGATGCGCGGGCGCTGCTAGATTCGGCGCTGACAGGGCCGCTGGATGCGCGGGTCCGTGATCTGATCGTGGCCGAGACGCAGGGCAACCCGTTGGCCCTGCTTGAGCTGCCGCGGGGGCTGACCTCTGCCGAGCTGGCGGGGGGGTTCGGGCTGCCGGGTGCGGTGTCGTTGCCAGGGCGGATCGAAGACAGCTTCGTCCGCCAGCTGGAGGCGTTGCCGGCCCAGACCAGGCGGCTGCTGCTGCTGGCGGCGGCCGATCCGTCCGGCGACCGGGCGCTGATGTGGCGGGCGGCCGGGCGGCTGGGCATCCCGCTGCAGGCGGCGGCGCCAGCGGTGGAGGCGGGGCTGGTGGACTTCGGCACCCGGGTGCGATTCCGTCACCCGCTGGCGCGTTCGGCGGCCTATCGCCTGGCGTCGTTCACGGAGCTGCAAGAGGGGCATGAGGTCCTGGCCGAAGTGACCGACCCGGCCACAGATCCGGATCGCCGGGCCTGGCACCGGGCCCAGGCCGCGCCGGGTCCGGACGAGGACGTCGCCGTCGAGCTGGAGAATTCGGCCGACCGGGCGCAGGCCCGCGCGGGGCTCGCCGCGGCCGCGGCGTTCCTGGAGCGCGCAGTGCTGCTCACGTCCAATCCAGCGCGCCACGCCGAGCGCGCGCTGGCGGCGGCGCAGGCTAACCTGCAGGCCGGCGCGTTCGGCAACGCACTGCAACTGCTCGTTACGGCAGAGGCCGGGCCGCTGGATGAATTCCAGAAGGCCCGGGTGGACCTGCTACGGGGGCAGATCGCATTTGCCTCGGGCTTGGGCAGCGACGCTCCCCCGCTGTTGCTCAAGGCGGCCAGGCGGCTCGAGCCACTTAACCTCGATCTGGCCCGCGAAACCTACCTGGGCGCGTGGATGGCGGCACTGTTCGCCGGGCGCCTGGGCGGCCCGGTCGATCTGCTGCAGGTCTCCCACGCGGCCAGGGCCCTGCCCCCGCTGTCGGACCCGCCGCGTCCGGTTGACTCGATCCTCGACGGCCTGGCACAGCTGGTCACCGACGGACCGGCCACCGCGGCACAGAAGCTGCGGCAAGCGGCGCGCGCCTTTCTCGGCGCAGAGATCGCCATGGCAGAAAGACTCCGGTGGGGATCGATAGCTCACGCGGCGGCCAGCGCTGTGTGGGACGACGACGCCTGGCGCGATCTGCTCGCGCGGCAGGTCCAGCTCGCCCGTGACGCCGGCGCGCTGGACCAGCTGCCGGTCGACCTGGGCGCGCTGAGCATGAGCGCCGCGTGGAGCGGTGACTTCGCGGCGGCGGGCTCTCTGATCGCGGAGTCCGATGCGGTCTGCGAGGCGACCGGCAGTCGCGCCACCCCGCATGCCGCCATGATGCTCGCGTCTCTTCGCGGCGACCAAGCCGAGGCCATCCCGCTGATCGAGGCCACCATCGCCGAGGCCACAGCCGGCGGTCAGGGACTCGCGGTGACGTACGCGCGCTGGACCGCGGCCATCCTCTACAACGGCCTCGGCCAGTATGACGAGGCACTGGCGGCGGCCAAGCACGCCAGCGAGGACACACCCGGGCTCTACGTTTCGATGTGGGCGTTGCCCGAGCTGATCGAGGCCGCCTCACGCAGCGGGAATACCGATATGGCCAGCGATGCTCTGGCCCGGCTCGCGGAAACCACACAGGCCAGCGGGACCGACTTCGGACTGGGCATCGAGGCGCGCTCACGCGCGCTCGTGAGCGATCCGCAGGCCGCCGAGGCCCTGTATCGCGAGGCGATTGACTGGCTCGGCCGCACCCAGCTCCGGCCCGAGCTCGCCCGCGCCCACCTGCTGTACGGCGAATGGCTGCGCCGGGAGCACCGGCGGACAGACGCCCGCGCACAGCTGCGGACCGCCCACGACATGCTGGACGCGATGGGCATGGCGGCGTTCGCCGAGCGCGCCCGGCACGAGCTGCGAGCCACCGGCGAGACGATACGCAAGCGTACGACCGAGGCTCCGAGCACGCTCACCGCGCAGGAGTCTCACATCGCCAGGCTGGCCCGTGACGGGCGGACCAACGCGGAGATCGGCGCCCAGTTGTTCCTGTCCGCACGAACGATCGAATGGCACCTGAGAAACGTGTTCACCAAGCTCGGCATAGGCTCCCGCCGCGAACTGCGCGCCGCGCTGACGCTGCTCGACCAGAACCGCCAGCTCGCCTGACTCAGGTGGCCTTACAGGACTTGAAGGGCCGAGGTCTTCGAACGCAATGGCCGGGATTGTGCTAACGGTTCCGTGCCCGTATCCGGTTCCGGTCACGGGTCCCTGCGGCCTCTCCCATCGCATAAGCCACAGCCGGCCAGCCTCCCGGGCCCGGCAGCAGCCCACCGTGCCGCATTATCACGAAAACATTTTTCCTGATGTAAGAAATTCATCCTATACGTACGAAAAACATTCGGGATCATGAAACGGCTCGCACAGACAGTCCCCCTGGCATCTGATGTCACACCGCGCACGCCCGCGGGAAGGCGCGCCCCGGCGACACGCCCGAGACGGCCAGCTAGATAACCAGCGCAGCCTATACGGCACCAACGACCCAAGATCATGGCCATCGTCCCTCTCTGATACCCATCCAGGTATACGGAAGGCCAGAAAATCTCGGCTATTCAACTCAACTCCTGTAGAGCATCATCTGGGTAGAGTCGGGCGGCGCCCGAGTTGCAGCGCCTGCGGGCCGGCCATAACTCGGCTACCGGGCAGACCCTGATCCGTGCCGCCGGTTTGGCGTGACACCGGCATGTCAGTTCGCAATGGCTCAGCTGTGTCGCGGGTCGTCTTCCGGGTTCAGGTATTCAAGGCCAAGCGGCCCGATCGCCGTTACCTGGGTGACGTACTCGCCGGATTTCGCCCAGTGGAAGTGAGGGGTTCCGCCGGGCAGGACGATGACGGAACCGGGCGGATAGGCCTCCAGCTTCTCGTCGTCGAACTGTTCTCCCAGGCCGATGTAGAAGACGCCGGAGATGACCGTGTAGACGCGATCTTCCGGGTGCCGGTGCGGCATCAGCTTGACCCCGGATGGCACCTTGACCCGGATCACGTACGGGCCGGGCTCAGCGGGCTGGCCGACCACGACCGCCAGGCGGGCCGGTGGCGGGAACGCCGGGAACGGCTGCCAGTCGATGTCCTCCGGCAGGACCGACCTGAAGACGGCCTGCCCTGGCTGGTGGGTGCGCGTCATCGGTGAACCTCCTGACCCGTGACGGGCTGACCTGACGCCACCCTGTGGGCACGCCGCTCCTCCTCGCTCGTGCCTCCCCACACGCCGGCCTCCTGGCCACTGGCCAGGGCCCACTCCAGGCAGGGGGCGCGGACCGGGCATCCTGCGCATACCTGTTTGGCCTGGTCGATCTGAACCAGCGCCGGGCAGGCGTTCCCGACCGGGAAGAACAGGTCGGGATCGACGTCGCGGCACGCGGCGCGATCGCGCCAGTCCGTGCTTCCGCCCCAGGCCGCGCGCCGGGGCAACGTCTGGCACCACGCGTCGCTGACGTCACGCCGCCTTATCGCGGGCCGTGTCGTGGTAGGCATTTCACACCGTCCCGGTTCGTGTCTGCTCGCATTCACGGCCGCGCTCCTGACGACCCGGCGTCGATGGCCGACTCCGGCTCGCATCACTGTCACGCGCGGTAGCGGTCCGCCGCACCCGTGAAGACCCTGGCCCGATCACTGGTCCCCACCTGGGTGGGGCCTGTCCCGCGTGCGACGGGCTAGTGCCGGACGGCACCCGTAGACGGCGGCCCCGCACTGCCAGGAGCAGGATGCGGACGGTAAAACCACGGTACGTTCCGATAATTCAAATTCCTTTACCGAACGGACCGTGGTAGCAGCGTCCGGGGCCAGAGCAGCTGACCGACCCGGCCGTCCGCTCGCGCGGTCTCGCCGCGGTCAAGACCAGGGCACCGGCCAGGGTATTCCCTGGTACGACCGCCGCTTCTGAACGCGATCGTGGATATCAGCGCCGACCGCGTGGCCGGAAACAGGCCGCCGACACCCAGGAGCAGCACATGACTCAGACCCTTACCTATCAGCAAATGGGACGGACGGCCCGCGATCAGGCGCACGCGCTGTTCGCGCAGACCATGGGCTATGTCGCGATCACCGCCGCCTTGTTCGCGCTCGGCGCCTGGCTGGGCCGTAACCTGACCGGAGGCGTGGGCATCGTCGCGTTCATCGCCGCCTTCGCCGCCCTGCTCGCCATGCGGTCCGCCGCCCGCCGGTCGATACAGCTGACCGTCGGGCTGCTCGCCGCGTTCGGCCTGCTGATCGGGCTGGCCGTGGCGCCGACGATCGCCTACTACGGCAGCATGGACCCGCGGGCGCTATGGCAGGCCGGCGGGGCGACCGCGCTGTTCATCGCCGGCTTCGGCGCGGCCGGCTACGCCACCCGGCGCGACCTGACCGCGGTCGCGCGGGTGTGCTTCTGGGCCCTGCTGGCGCTGATCGTGGCCGGCATCGTGCTGATCTTCGTGCACATCCCGGGCGGCGACCTGGTCTACTCGGTGCTCGGCCTGGTGATCTTCGCCGGGTTCACCATGTTCGACTTCCAGCGGCTGCGCACCAATACCGACGCCACCGCCGCGCCGCTGCTGGCCGCCTCGATCTTCCTGGACGTGCTGAACGTCTTCCTGTTCTTCCTGGAGATCTTCTCCGGCGGGGAGCGGTGACGATGCGCACATTTAACCGCGGCAGGGTCGGCGCGAAGGCGTAGAGCTTGTCGTTGCCGGCGGCATGGTAGCCGGAGCCCCAGTAGGCCGTGCCGTCCACCACCGCGGCGCCGGAAACGACCGCACCGCCGCTGTCGAAACGCCACTTGATCACGCCGGTGGCGGCGTCGAGGGCGTACATGGTGTCGCCCGTGGCGGCCATCGAACCGACGTAGACCACGCCGTTGCCGACAGTGACCGCATCGGTGTCGGCGGCGAGCTGCGGGTCCGCGGTCTGCCACAGGATCTTGCCGGTCGCCGCGTCCAGCGCCGCCCAGAAGCCGCCGGTGGTCGTGGACTTCTTTCCCGTTGCGGAGACGATCGTGTACTTCACGTGGTTCAGGTTGCCGATGGAGACGTAGACGCGGCGCCCGTCGGTGGCGGTGCCCCACATGATCCCGCCTCCTCGGCTGCCGGGGCCGACCTCGGTCTTCCACACCACCTTGCCGGTGGCGGGGTTAAGGGCCCAGTAAAGGCCGCTCTTCTGGCCAGCGCCGAGCAACTGCAGCGGCTTGCCTTTCAGGGTTGTCTGGTACAGGTTGGGGCCCGCGCCGAAGTCGTAGTCCGGGCCGTAGTGGTGGAAGTCGGTGGAGGTGTCGGAGGCCAGGGTGCGGCGGGCCCAGACGACGCGGCCGGTGCGCAGGCTGAGGGCCAGGATGGAGTCAACGTAGTCCACCGGCGAGACGGGGGCGCAGCCGGTCTGGGTGGGCGACTCGCACACGCCCGGAGGGACGCTCTCGTTGTTACCGGTATCGACGTACAACAGGCCCCGGCTGGTGTCCACGACCGGGGTGCTGCCCCATACCGCGGCGCCGGTGTAGCCCGTCGGCACGGTGTACCGCTTCCACAGCATCTTGCCCGTGCGGGCGTCCAGCGAGACCACGCTACCGCGGAATGTCACCGGCCCGTTGACCCCTTCGGCCTTGGATGAGACGCCGACGTATACGACGCCGTTCGAGATAACCGGCGAGCTGGTGATGATGGCGGTCGGGTCGGAATCAACCCGCGTGCGCCATAGCGGACCGCCGGTGCGGGCGTTGATGCCCAGCATGTAAGCGCCCAGTTTGGTAGGCATGGTCTGCACGCCCTCGCCCGTCACCAGCAGGCCGTCCCAGTACGCCGGGGAGGTACGGGAGATATCGCCCGCGATGCCGCTGTAGCGGGTGATCGGGTTCTTCCACACCACCTTCCCCGTGGCCGCGCTGACGGCCCACAGATTGCCGCCCCAATCGGGTACGTAGACCGTGCCGTTCACGACGGTGGGGGTAGCGCTGACGTCGCCGCCCGTGGTGAGCGTCCAGCGCGGCTTGAGAGTGGGGACCGTGGACGGGCTGATGATGTGCTCGGCCGCCGCGTCACGGGTGTCATCCAGGTTCCCGCCGGCAAACGGCCAGTTCGCGGCGACCTGCCGGGCGGCCCGGGCCCCCGGCGCGGCCGGCACGGCCGGCGCGGCCGGCGCGGCCCACGCGGCCGTGGTCCCGGCGGTCACGGCGAGGCCGGCGACTCCGACCGCAAGCGATCTGACCAGGAGTGTGCGTCTCATCTGCGCGGGCCTTTCGGTGCGGCCGTGGTACGAAGAACCCTCACGTGGGCGCGTCTTTCCGCGGCGAGTACGTGCAGGCGGTCTCCATGATGTCCGCGGCCACGCGGCGTGTCCCGGATTCGCTGACATCAACGCCTGCCCGCATCGCGGCCGCGGGTTCGCGGCCATGCGGTCCCTTGGTTCCACCCCGCCTCATACCGCAAGCCCACCCGTGGGTTGACGCGCGGCGTGCTGGTGCGCCTTACCGTCGGGAAGTAGCCGTCGGCCGCACGGCCGGACGGGCAGGGCGGCCACCTGGCGGGGAGGAAGCGAGAGCGATGGAAGCGATCGACATCATCATCGGAGCCGGCTGGATCGTCTTCTGGGCCTACTGGCTCGTGATGGCCGCCACCGCCAAGGCCGGGCGGTCCCGGTGGACCCAGTTCGCGGGGGTCCGGGTGGGCATCATCCTCGTCATCCTGCTCCTGATCCGGCTGCGGGTCTTCAAGGGCCATGAGGCGGCTACGAGCAATCCGTGGCTGCTCGGCACCGGCCTGGCGATCTTCGTCCTCGGCCTGGCGCTCGCCGTCTGGGCCAGGGTGTACCTCGGCCGCAACTGGGGCATGCCGATGTCTCAGAAGGCCGACCCCGAGCTGGTCACGACCGGCCCCTACGGGAGGATCCGCCACCCCATCTACAGCGGCATCATCCTCGGCATGGTCGGCACGGCGATAGCGGTCAGCCTCTACTGGCTGATCGCGGTCGCGATCCTCGGCGCCTACTTCCTGGTCAGCGCCGTCATCGAGGAACGCACCATGGCCAAGCTCTTCCCCGCCGCCTACCCGCCCTATAAGGGCGCCACGAAGATGCTCATCCCGTACATCCTCTGACCGCGACGGAAAAAGCCTCCACGGGGAGGGATTCCGCGCGAACCGCCGGGATTGTCTCACGATGCGGACTCCGTCTCACAGTCTGAGACGAAATCCCATCAACCAGGTCCGGGCCGGCCTAGTGCCCGAGCCCTTCAGGAGCCGGGCAAGAAACTTTACGCCTGCGCCACCCCTGACCTGTTGTACTGTTGTCTTATGGCCATAGATAAAGAGAGTAGCCCGATCGAGTTCCGGCTCGATCCATCGTCCGGGGTGCCGACCTACCTGCAGCTAGTGCAGCAGGTAGAGCACGCGCTCCGGCTGGGCTACCTCAAGCCCGGCGACCAGCTGCCCAGGGTCAGGGACGTGGTCGCCGCCCTGACCATCAACCCGAACACGGTGCTCAAGGCCTACAAGGAACTGGAGACCAAGGGCCTCACGGAGGGCCGTCCGGGCCAGGGCACGTTCATCAAGGCCACGCTCGAGCAGGTAACGCTGCCCGATCTGGCTGCGCTGCGCCGGACGCTGACGAACTGGCTCGGGTCCGCGACCGCCGCAGGCCTCGACGAGGACGGAGTGGCCGCTCTCTTCACGAGCGTGCTGCGGGATTTTTATAAGGAACGATCCGGCGCCAATGCCCCAGCGAGCGGCGGAACGCGCGGGGTGGAGGGCGTCGCATGAACATCATCGAGGCCAGGGACCTAGGTTCGCCGGGCCGCCGATACTCGCCAGGGAACTAGAGAACGGCACGTTCCGCTACGCCTGGACCCAGGGCATCGGCCGGGTGCGCTGGACGGTCGCCAAGCTCATCTTCCTCGGGGCCGTGATCACGATCCCGGCGTTCGCGATCAGCCAGCTGTTCACCTGGTTCTTCACCCCGTTCATGCTGCCGGAGCACATGACCGTCTTGTCCGGGTCGGTGTTCCCCACGCGCGGCGTCTCGTTCGCTGCCTGGACGCTGACCGCGTTCTGCATGGGCGCGTTCCTCGGCATGCTCGTGCGGAGGATCCTCCCCGCGATGGCTGCCACGCTGATCCTCTACCCCGCCCTCGCCGCGGCGACCTGGTTTTACCTGCGCAACCATTACCCGGTCAGCACGTTCTGGCCCATGCAGTTCTTCGAGGCCGGCTGGCTCATGCTCCTGTCGGCGCTGCTCAGCGCAGGCACCGTCTGGCTGGTCCGCCGCCACGCCGCCTAGCGATCCGAATGGGCCCTAGCCCGAGGACACCAGGGCACAGGCCAGGGATGTCACGGGTGCGACGCGCCCGCCCGATCCGCGATCGTGGACAGTACCAGCTGTGCCGCCGCCACGTCAGCTCATCCGGGAAAGGGAGCAGCTCTTATGCCCAGCGAAACTGAAATCCGGCCCTTCCGTGTCGACTTCTCAGAGGCGGAGCTCACCGAGCTGCGCAGACGCGTAAACGCGACCAGGTGGCCCGAGCGCGAGACGGTGACCGATGACTCGCAGGGCGTGCGGCTCGCGATGATGCAGCAGCTCGCGGGCTACTGGGGGGCAGACTACGACTGGCGCAAGTGCGAGGCGAAACTGAACGGCCTGCCGAACTTCATGACCGAGATCGACGGGCTGGACATCCATTTCATCCACGTCCGCTCCCAGCACCAGGACGCGCTGCCGCTGATCGTCACGCACGGGTGGCCCGGCTCGATCATCGAGCAGCTGAAGATCATCGAGCCGCTCACCAACCCCACCGCGCACGGCGCGAGCGCGGCGGACGCGTTCCACCTGGTGATTCCTTCCCTGCCGGGTTACGGGTTCTCCGCCAAGCCGACCGCCACCGGCTGGGACCCGACCCGCACCGCACGTGCCTGGGTAGAGCTGATGAAGCGCCTCGGATACACCCGGTTCGTCGCGCAGGGCGGCGACTGGGGCGCGGCCGTCACGGAGGCGATGGGCGAACAGGCAGCACCGGAACTGGCTGGCATTCATTCCAACATGCCCGGGACCGCCCCGGCCGCCATCAACAAGGCGGTCCAGCGCGGCGACCCGCCGCCACCGGACCTGTCCGCCGAGGAGAAACGCGCGTACGAGCAGCTGAGTAACTTCTACGCCAAGCACGTGGCCTACGCACTGATCATGACGACGCGCCCGCAAACGCTGTACGGACTGGCGGACTCACCCGCCGACCTCGCGGCGTTCATGCTGGACCACGGCGACGGGACCGGCCAGCCCGGGCTTGTCGAACAGGCCCTGCAGGGAACCCTGGCCAGCGCCCTCACCCGAGACGACCTCCTCGACAACATCACGCTCTACTGGCTGACCAACACCGGGGTCTCCTCCGCCCGCCTGTACTGGGAGAACAAGGCGGACTTCTTCGAACGCCAAGAACATCTCGATCCCGTTCGCCATCAGCGTCTTCCCCGACGAGCTCTACGAAGCCCCGCGAAGCTGGGCAGAACGCGCCTATCCCCACAACCTCATCTACTACAACAAGCTCGACCGAGGCGGCCACTTCGCCGCCTGGGAACAGCCAGACCTGTTCGCCGCCGAGATGCGGGCCGCGTTCCGGACACTGCGCTAACCAGGCAGATACGGGCGGCGCACGCCCTTGCGCCGCCCACCGGCACACGCGATCGCTGCTTCAAATTATCCCGAACGGACCGTTGCGCCTCTCCTACCCTCGACCTTCCACGCGACGAGCAGGGGGGAGACGTCCGCCCGCAGTGATACGGTCCCGGATCACCTTCGGTCATAATGGCCGCGTGATCGAAGAGCTGATCGCCCGCATGGCGGCCCTGCTCGAGCCGCTGCGGGCTGCGGGCGATCATCGGCAGTACTTCCACGCGACCTACCAGCGCACCACCATCGCGGTGGCCGAGGAGCTCAAGCGCGGCGGCTTCATCGACACCAACTGGGTCGAGCGGTGGGACGTAGCGTTCGCCGATCTGTACCTGGAGGCCCTGGAGGCTGACATGGCGGGCCGGAGGCCGACGCAGCCCTGGGCGATCGCGTTTGCTGCTCCCGCCGGCCTGCCTCCGCTCCGGCACGTGCTGCTCGGCATGAACGCGCACATCAACTACGACTTGCCGCAGGCCCTGGTGGCAGTGATCACGGACGAGCAATTCGACGACGCGGCGCTGCTGGCCCGGCGGGAGGCCGATCACCGGGCGATCGATGATGTGCTCGCCTCCCGGGTCGCTGCCGAGGATGTCGAGCTGACCAGGCTCTCCGGACCCGCCCCAGTGCTCGACCGGCTCCTGCGGCCGTTCAACCGGCTGGGCAGCCAGCGCTTTTTGCGGGAGGCGCGGCAGAAGGTGTGGGCTAACGCGATCGCGCTGAGCCGGGCGCGCAAGCAGGGCCCGGACGCTTACGCGGCGGTTCTGGCCCAGCTGGAGGAACTCAGCGCCGCCAAGGTCACGGCGCTGCAGGCACCCGGGCAGGTCCTGCTCAAGCTCGCTGCCACCGGATTCGGTGTCAGGCTGCCCAGCCAGGCGTAACCGCGACAACAGCTCCGGTAGCTGGACTACCTACTCGCGAGCCGGATGATCCGGCAGCGTGGTGCTGCTGCGCGGGGCGAATCCCGTCGGGCGCGTATGCTCAGCTCCGTGCTTGGCCTCGGCGCGCCTCGCGGACGGCTTGGCGGAGGGCCTCGCGGAAGGCGCGGATCGCCGGGTGCCGGGCGGCGCCGGCGCGGACGCCGGTAGTGAGGCGGCGGTGCGGGCGGCCGGGCAGTGGCATGATCCGGGCGGCCGGGCGGGGCACGGCGGCCAGCAGCAGGCCGGGGATGACCGCGGCGGCGTGCCCGGTCTCCGCCAGGTGGATCTGGAGCAGCAGGTCTGAGGCAACGTAGCGGACGTCCGGCTCGAAGCCCGCCTCCCGGCAGGCGTTGCGCGCCCACTGGCCGGGCCCGGTGTCCGCCGGGTCGAAGATCCACGGGACGCCGGCCAGGTCCGCGAGTCGAACGTGCGCGTCCGGCTCGCCGCCAGCGGCGTGCCGCCCGTGATCAGGGAACACGGCGAAGAGCTCGTCATCCGCCAGCTGCTGGGTGCGGGCTCCGGCCACCGGCGGCCGCGCGGTGCCGGGGTACTCCTCGCCGAGGACGATGTCGAAGTCGTGCGCGAGCAGGCCTGCGAACGCCGGCCCCGCCTCCTGGTGCGCGATCTCGACACGCAGTCCGGGGTGCCGCCCGGCGAGGTGCGTCAGGACCGAGGGAACCAGTGCGAACAGCACCGACTGGAACGAGGCGACCCGCAGGGTGCCGCGCACCTCCGCCAGCGAGGCGCGCAGGTCGGCCTCGGCCTCCTCGAGCCGTTCCAGGATCGCCTCGGTGTGCTCGACCAGGATGCGTGCCTGCGGGGTAAGCCGGACACCGCGCCCCGCGGGCTCGAGCAAGGCCACTCCCGTCTCGGTCTCCAGCTGGCTGAGCTGCTGAGAGATCGCTGACGGGCTATAGGACAAGGCCCGCGCTACGGCGGCGAGGGTCCCGCGGTGGTCCAGCTCGCGCAGGAGCCGCAGCCTGTGCACGTCGAGCATCACCCGCGCCCCTCCTCGCCCCGCACGTAATTGGTCAGCTTTCCTTACCAGTATCGCTCGGAAACATTCGCTGGACGAAACAGTCCTTATTGACGACTGTAGAGGCATGCACGAACAGACCGCCCCGATGACCACTACCAGCGCATTCGTCACATCAGCCGCTTCCGTGATTCCTCCGCCTCCGGCCACGGCCCCGTCCTCTGGCGCCGCGCCGCGCGGCAGCCGCCGGGCGGCCACCAAGCCCGGGAAGCCTGGACGCCTTCCCGGGCTAGAGATCCTGCTCGTGCTTGGCTCCTGCTCGTCGCTCCAAGTCGGCGCGGCGCTGGCCATGCGCCTGTTCCCGGTTGCCGGCGCGCCCGGCGCGACCCTGCTGCGCCTCGGCCTGGCCGCGGTCGCGCTGCTCGCCGTGACCCGCCCCCGGGTGCGCGGCTGGCGGCGGACGCAGTGGCAGGCCGTGCTGCTGTACGGCATCAGCCTCGCCGGGACGAACGCGTTTTTCTACGCCGCCCTCGCCCGGCTCCCCCTGGGCACGGCGGTAACCATCCAGTTCCTCGGGCCGCTCAGCCTCTCCGCGGCGTTGTCCCGGCGCATGCGCGACCTCGGCTGGGTCCTGCTGGCCGTGACAGGCGTGGCCATCCTCGGCCTCGCCGAAAGCCACGGCACCGCGGCCGGCGGGTCGCTCAGCCTGGCCGGCGTGGCGTTCGCCCTGGTCTCCGCCGTGTTCTGGGCCATGTACATCGTCACGGGGGCGCGGGCGAGCGCCGCGGTACCCGGCCGCGGCGGCCTCGCCGTGGCGATGACCGCAGGCGCCCTGGTCCTCGTGCCGTTCGGGGCGCGCGGCGCCTGGCACATCACCGGGCAGCCGGACCTGATGCCGCTGGCCTCCGGCATGGCGATGATGGCCTCGGTTGTGCCCTACTCGCTGGAGCTGGCGGCCATGCGCCGGGCACCCAAGCGCGTATTCGGCATCCTGCTCAGCCTGGAGCCTGCCGTCGCGACGATGGCCGGCTGGCTCCTACTCGGCCAGCACACCGCACCTGCCGCACTCGCGGCAGTCCTCATCGTGATCACCGCGAGCACCGGCTCCACCCTAGGCACCAAGAGCCCGGATCCCCGGAACTAGCGTCTCCCGGTTGTCGATGTTCAGCTGCGATCGCAGGCCAGCCACCAAGTGCAAGCCGACCGTGATATGTGTGCTTGTATGGCCAGGCTGGCGGGACGGCAAGCGCTGGACCGGCAGAACCGCGCGAGGCAGCGGCTCACCGTGCGGGCGCCCGGCGCCTGAGCCAGACCAGTCCCATCGAGTAACCAGGCCGTGCCGATGCCGTACTCCGCCCTGTCGCACCTTGACTGCCCGCGCTGCGGGATCCGGTATGACGCTGACCGGGTGCAGGGCACCTGCTCGTGCGGGTCCCCGCTGCTGGCCCGCTACGACCTGCGGCACGTCGCCAGCCAGGCATCTGCTCGCGACATCGTGGGCAGGCCCGCGGATCTGTGGCGCTACCACGAACTGCTGCCGGTCCGCCAGGCCGCCCACGTGGTGAGCCTCGGCGAGGGAATGACGCCACTGCTCCCGATGCCGACGATCGGCAAGGCGCTTGGCGTGCCGAAATTGCTGATGAAGGACGAGGGCCTGCTGCCCACCGGCACGTTCAAAGCGCGCGGCGCCGCGGTCGGCGTCTCCCGGGCCGCCGAGCTCGGCGTCACCGCGATCGCGATGCCGACCAACGGCAACGCCGGGGCCGCCTGGTCGGTCTACGCGGCCAGGGCGGGGATGCGGAGCCTGATCGTAATGCCCGCCGCGGCCCCGCCGGTCACCCGGGCCGAATGCGCCGCGGCCGGCGCCGAGCTGTACCTGGTCGACGGCGGGATAGGGGACGCGGGCCAGCTCGTCGCCGACGCCCTCCAGCACCGCCCCGGCTACCAGAATGTCGCCACGCTCAAGGAGCCCTACCGGATCGAGGGCAAGAAGACGATGGGCCTGGAGATCGCCGAGCAGCTCGGCTGGCAGCTGCCCGGCGTGATCGTGTACCCCACCGGCGGAGGCGTGGGCATCATCGGCATCTACAAGGCCCTGCGCGAATTGCTCGAACTCGGCTGGGTGACCGGTGACCTCCCGCGGCTGGTCGCCGTCCAGGCCGATGGCTGCGCGCCGATCGTGAAAGCCTTCCAGGCCCGCGCCGCCGAAAGCGAGCCGTGGCCGGACCCCAAGACGGTGGCGTTCGGCCTCACGGTCCCGAAAGCCCTGGGCGATTTCCTCGTCCTCGACGCGCTGTATGCCACCGGCGGAACCGCCGTGACCGTAACCGATGAGGCGCTGCTCGCCGACCAGCGACTGGTGGCGCGACTTGAGGGCAGCCTCATCTGCCCCGAAGGCGCGGCTTGCTTCGCCGCCGTACGGCGCCTGCGCGCGTGCGGTTGGCTGTCGGAAACCGACCAAGTGGTCGTGCTCAACACCGGTACCGGGCTGATCTACCCGGAAACCCTGACAGCCCGCGCGCCATCGCCGCCGATGCCTGGCCCGGTACCGCCCTTATCCCAGCCGCGCGCGACGCGATGGCACACCGGCCCGCCCGCGCGCCCCATCACGCAGACCCCTACCGGCCCCGCCGGCCACCTGCCGCTTCTGCATGGGTGCGATCCCGCCTCGTGGTGGTTATCTTCCGTCTGCGGTCACATCCAGGTGCATCCGGACGCGAGCCGCCCTGGTGGCAGCCAGTGCGGCGTGGCAGTCTGCTTCCTGGTCAGCAGGGGTTCAATCTGGGACGATGCCGAGTGTGGCGGAACAAGCGCGGGTGCCGGCAGGTGAGGGGAGTGCTGGTCTGCCGGCCTGCGCGGCCGGGGTAACGGTCACGGGCGTGTCGCGGCCGGGCCAGCCTGCGGACGGGCAGGCGGCGTGCCGGCCGGGTCGGGGAGCTGACGCCATGCCGAGGCGGGGTGCGCGATGGCGCTGGAGCCCGGTGGCCATCGCCGCCGCGCTCACCGCGCTCGGCGTGCTCGCCTTCTGCGTCTTCGGCGGGACAGCTGCGCCATCGCCTGGGCGCGCGCCCGGCACCGCGGTCGTGGTGGCGTCGTTCAACTTCCCCGAGAGCGAACTGCTCGCCGCCATCTACACGCTGGCCTTGCTGCAGGCTGGGATCCCGGCGCGCCTGCGGCTTGGCCTCGGGCCTCGCGAGCTCGTGCAGTCCGCCCTGGCGCAGGGCCTGGTCGACGTGGTTCCCGAGTACCTGGGAACCGCGCTGGCCAGCCTTGAGCCCCCGGCCGACGTGGCTATGTCCGACCCGGCGGCGGTGCGGCGTGCGCTCGTGCGGGCCCTGGCCCGCTGGCCTGTGCAGGTTCTGCAGCCCGCTGTGGCCCAGGACCGGGATGGCCTGGCGGTAACCCGCGCCACGGCCGCCCGGCTGCGGCTGCGCACCATCAGTGATCTGGGTCCGGTCGCGGCGCAGATGGTTCTCGGCGGCGCACCCGAGTGCCCGCGGCGGCCGTCGTGCCTGCCCGGGCTGCGCCGGGTCTACGGCCTGGAGTTCGCCGGGTTCGTGCCCCTGGACACCGAGCGGGAACGCATCGAGGCCCTCGGGCACGGCATGGCGGACGTGGTGGTAACGAGCACTGCCAGCGGTTACCTCACCAGTGGTGATCTGGTCCTGCTCGCTGACGACCGCAAGCTGCAGCCGGCCGGCAACATCGTGCCCGTGGTCCACGCAAGCGCGGCGGCACGGTACGGGGCGCGGCTGTCCGACGCGCTCGATGCGGTGTCGGCGCGGCTGACCACCAGCGACCTGATCAACCTCAACCGGCAGATCACGGTCGCGGGCCACAACGTGCTCGCCGAGGCGCGGGCCTGGCTAGAGCACCAGGGCATCCTGCCCCAGCCGGGCTGAGCAGGCCAGGCAGCTCGTCACCTGCATGCCGCCTGCGCCGAGACGAACGCATTCGGCGACCCGTCCTGCTGGAGTATCAAGGACATCCTTGCGGCCCGGAACCACCGACAGATACACGGTGACTCAGATCCACGACGCCTGACTCAGATTGGATGGGACCGGACAACAACGCGAGGGCATCTGGGTCTTGGCTCA
The DNA here is from genome assembly GCA_963771985.1 of uncultured Actinomycetota bacterium. Taxonomy (GTDB): domain Bacteria; phylum Actinomycetota; class Actinomycetes; order Streptosporangiales; family Streptosporangiaceae; genus Trebonia. The sequence goes on from CAVYVO010000004.1 coordinate 998,784, forward strand.
AGCGGGGTTCCACTCGGCCCCCCGGAATGACCCCAAGGGCGTTCGAGGCGTTCGGATTATCCTCTTGATCTGGGCCCCGTTACGAAATCGAACGGTAGGCCTTCTCCTTACCATCTAGTGGCAGCAAGGTCGATGCCGGTCGTTGTAGCAGGTCATGAGTTCATGGCGATCAACTGAGGTCAGTGAGGTTTTCCCAGCGACTTTCAGCTGATCATCTTGTGCTCGATTTGTGTGAGGACGAGTGCGGCTTTCACGATGTCGCCTATCTGGGTCGGGCTGACGGTGACGTGCTGGAGGGCGTGCCAGCGTTCCTTCATGAGGGCGAAGCCGCGTTCGCCCTGGTAGCGGAGGCCGCGCAGCAGTATGCTGCGGCATTTCGTGTCGGTGTCGAGGTCGCCTTCGCGGGGCTTTTTCACCGGGACGAGGACTCCGGCGCCGGCACCTTCGTACCCGGAATCGGCGAGGCAGGGAAAGGCCGTCAGCCAGGGCCGCAGCCCGGGCAGGACGAGCTCGCGGGCGGCGGTGATGTCGTGGGTGCTGCCGGGCAGGACGCCCGAGGCCCACAGCGGGATCCCGTCCGGGGAGATGATGCCCTGGACGAGGCCGGCGTGCTCGTGCGCCTTCCCGGAGTACCATTTGTCGATCTCCGTCCCTTTCCTGCTGGTTTTCTTGTCCGAGCAGCGGTCGGAGGAGATCAGGGTGCCGTCCAGGATGACATAGGGAAGTCCCTGCTCAGCGGCCTTCTCAAGGGCCTGCTCCAGAGACGGGGCCTCCCGCGCGAGGACCTCGACGCCCTCGTCCTTGTACCGGTAGGCGGTGGACTGCGAGATGCCGAAGCCCTGGCCGAGCCGGCGGAGATCCGGCTTGCCGCGGAACCAGGCGAGGAGGAACTTCGCCTGCTGCCAGCAGGTCAGGGCGCGGGTCCCCTTCCTGGTGCCGAGTTCCTTCCGGTGCTTCTTCAGGAGATTCGAAACCTTGAGCATGAGTTGGAGCGGGACGTCAAGAGTGACACGATAGGTGATCACGCGGAGCCTTCGGACGGACGGACTTGTGGTGAGACCTCTTGTACCGAGGGCTCCGCGCCCGCTCCGTGATCTCCTGTTATGTCCGCGTGTCTGCCCGATCAGGCGGTTACGTGCCGACTGCCCAACTCAGCCTTGCTGGGAAAACCTCAGTGCGCTTGCCCCTTACTTAATTGAGCCAAGTTGAAGCCCAAGGGTGATCACTGTAACTATTGAGCCGATTACAGTCGCCGCCAGCATGGTGCCGTCATACAGGGGATGCGTTACCTGTGCCGATTCTTCTTCCAGTCTCGGAGACTCTCGGCCGTAACTAGATCGTGGCTGTGCCCATTTAATGCGATAACGTATAGCAGGATTCTTGAGCTTCATCATCGCCCACAAGGCGTCGTTCTTAGCCCTCCTGTGCTTGACTAGGTGGCAGGCTCGCAGTCGGCCGTATGCGGTATTGCCGCATCCTTCACCATTATCAAGCTCGAGGTCGCACTGCGTCTTTTTAAAGAAGGCTATCCAGACTATCAGAGAAAATATCCACAAGATGGCTAATGCAGGCCAGGCTCTGCTCGTTATTAGCGGTAGTGAGCCTACTAGTACGGCAGCCGCACTTGAGGGTCTGACCTGCGGGGTTGCAGGGCGGGCATAAAGGGGCAGCCGCCTGTCGATCATGTGTTTGTGCTGACAACAGAATCGAAGGCGGCTGCTGCCGTCAGGATAGGCGCCGCGCTGGCGATTCAGAAACGGGGCGAGCTGTCGGGGCTGCTGCGGCCGTGCTTTGCGCGGACGCAGGTGTGGCTGCAGGCGGGCAAGTACGTGGCTGCGCTGATGAGCGACCTGCCGGAGCGCAACGGGTGGAGCATCGCCCGGCATTGCGGGGACCGGACGCCGGATAAGACGCAGCGGCTGCTGAATCATGCCAGCTGGGACACGCTGGCGGCGATGAGCGCGGTGCGCCGGTTCGCGGCGGCGGGCCTGGACGGGGCCGCGCGGCGGAACCGCCGGGCGGGCGGGATGCGGGTCGGGGCGCTGGACGAGACGGGCCAGGAAAAGCAGGGCAGTGCCACGGCCGGCGTCAAGCGCCAGTACCTGGGGTGCGCGGGCCGGGTCGCCAACGGCATCAACACCGTCCACCTGTCCTACGTGCGGCAGGGCACCGGGCACGCGCTGATCGGCGCCCGGCAGTGGATCCCCCGCGAGCAGGTCAGCGACCCCGTGACGTCCCTGGTCACGGGGCTGCCGCCGGGCCTGCCGTTCCGCACCAAAGGCCAGCTGGCCATGAGCATCTGCGCAGACGCGTACGCTGACGGGCTGGCGTTCGATTTCGTCTGCGGGGACGAGGTCTACGGTGCCAGCACCCAGCTGCGGGACTTCCTCGAGGCCAGGGGCCAGGCCTACGTGCTGCGGGTCGCCTCCAGCTTCATGATCACGCTCGCCGCCGGCACGAGGCTCACCTGCGCCCAGGCGGTCAAACGCCTGCTGAAAGACAAGCGGCGGTGGGAGGTCCGCTCCGCCGGCAAAGGCTCCAAGGGCCAGCGGTGGTATGCCTGGGCATGGATCGCCACCACGTCGCCCCGGCACTGCCTGCTCGTCCGCCGGCACCTGAAGACCGGCGAGCTGGCCTTTCACTACTGCTACGTCCCCGAGGGCCAGCTGCTGACCAAGACAAGGCTGATCCGGGCCGCCGGACTGAGATGGCCGGCTGAGGAGAGTTTCGAACTCGGAAAGGACTGCTTCGGGCTGGACCAGTGCCAGGCGCGGCTCTACACCGCGATCCTGCGCCACATCGTGCTGGTCATGGCCGCTCTCGCGGTCTGCGCCGTCACCGCCGCCATGCTCCGCACCCGCACCGATACCCAGGTCCCTCCACCGGATGCCCCTGGCCAGGTGCCCCCGGCAGACCCCGGCCTTATCCCGCTCACCATCCCCGAGATCAAGCGCATCACAGCCGCGCTCACCACCCGCCCGCTGCCCGCGCCGCTCATCATCCACTGGGACGCATGGACCCGCCGCCACCAGGCCCGCGCACGCTGGTTCCATCAGCGCGCACGCCTGAAACGGGACTACGTCCTGGTCAGCTAGCAAAGTGCGGCTGCCGTACTAGCGCGCGCTATGCGAGTTGAGAGCGCGTTTATGCGGAAATGTCATCGGCATACGGGCCTACGCGAACGATCCAGACTGGCACCCTGTCCGCAGCGGAGAGTAAGGACCTCGGTGACGCATCGGCCGAACATCCACGACTGCGCGTGCCTGCCGCCCCCGCCGTGGTCGCGACATCGGCGGGCGGGACCACACGGGGTTATGTGGTTAGGACGGTTTCATTTGGCCCCACCATGACGGCTTGAAGTGGCCCCGGCTGGCGCTGATTCGGGGCAGGGGTGACGGCTTGATGTCCTGTCGCTGATAAATCGGCCCTGTCTCACTGAATCCGGCCCGTTATCGCCTCGGTCTCAGTTAATTCGGCCCGCTTGGCCCAGGCGGAGATGATCTCGGCTGCCAGCCAGTGTCTGAGGAGTTCGGCTTCGGCTGCTGTGCTGGTGCCGTCTTCGCGCGGGCTGGCGCCGCGGGCGAGCAGGAACGCGGTCATGTCTGCGTGCAGGGGCTGGCCCGTCCTGGCATGACGGTCGGCCTCGGCATGGATAGCGCGGCGGAGCAGGGTCCACCCGTCGCCGTTGTCGTCCTCGATGCCGTGGCCGTCGTCGAGCAGTTCGCGCAGGCGGTTCAGGTCGTGGTCCTCAACTGCCTGATGAGCCGGGGAGAGTGACTGGTGCTGCATGACTGCCCGCCGGCGGCCGACGTATTTGCGCACCATCTGGTAGGAGATCTCGTCTGCCCCGTGCGTGGTGACGAGGTCGCGGTAGATGCTGATGACGGGCTGGCGCTGCGGCGGGAAGGCCTGCAGCTCGGCCTGGAGCATGTCGTCGATGGTGGCGGTGAACGGGTCGAGCCGTGACCCGCGGGGCGGCTGCGGCTTGCGCGGGGGCGGACGGGGTGACCGGAGCGCTTCGCGGACGATTCGCTTGCCGGTTCCGTACTTGTCGGCGAGCGCTCGTGCCGACAGGCCGCGCTCGCGGGCGTCGCGGCGGATCAGCGTGAACAGTTCTGCCTTTGACCGTTTGCGCCGGCGCGCGTCGGGCGGGCGGCTGCGTGAGGCGGTTCCGGCGGGAGGTTCCTGGTCGGCGAGCGCATGCTGCAAGGAGGCGACGGGCCGTCCGGCCAGGACGGCAAGCCAGCTGAGCCGGAAGCCGCCGCCGGGGCCGGGGTCCTCGAGGTAGCGGCGCAGGTGCAGCGGGCGCAGATGGTTGGCGACAGCGAGACGGCGGATATAGGAAAAGGTCGTTTCGCCGCTGACGGGCCCGGGCCGGATCGGCAGCGGCCGCAGCGGCGGCTGCGCTGCTTCGGCGCTCACCGGCGGGCTGCGGTGCGGCGGGCGATCGGCGTCCCGGGGCCTGGTTCCTGCTGGGCGGCGTGGTCGATGTCGATGGTGTCCAGCAGCCTCCTGGTGATCTGCTCGGTTCCGGACTGGATCGCCTCGATGGCCGCGCCGCGGATCAGGTGGGACAGGCTGCCGATCATCCCGCTGGTGCGCTGGTGGAGGTAGCGGTCGAGCGAGGCCAGGGTCCCGGCGTGGTGACGGCGGAGGCGGAGGGCGTCTTCGAGGGTGGCGGCCAGGCCGCGCCACTCGCCGGCGAGCGGGAACGGCAGCGTGGGGATGAGGGTGAAGCGCCCGGCGATCTGGCTTCCCCGGATGCCGGAGAACAGGCCCTGGCGTTCCAGGTCGATCCCCGCGTAGACGAACGTAGCCGGGATTCTTTCGGACAGGTATTTGAGGGTGTCGGAGACTTCGGCGCCGCTGCGGGTGGCCAGCTGCATGTTGTGGATCTCGACCAGGACCATGCTGGCGGACGTATCGATCGCGACGCCGCAGACGGCCTCGATGATGTCGGTCATGTTGGCGCGGGCCGGGATCGGGAGCCCGAGGAACCGGGCGAATTCCATGGCCAGCATCCGGGGCGTCGCCGCCGGCGGGACGGTCACGTAGATGACGGGGATCCGTTCCCGGCCCGGGTGGCGTGCCCGGTCGGTCGCCTCGTGGGTCTTGCCGAGCTGGGTGATCGCGGTGGTCTTGCCGGTCCCGGCGGCGCCGGACAGGATCAGGCCGCGGCGGGCGCTGATGGCGTGCCGGTTCAGCAGCGTCAGCCGCCGGCCCGTGGTGACGACCTGCCGCAGCACCGAGGTTCCCACCACGCCGAGACGGGTGTGGTAGTCCAGCCGTTCCTCGTCATAGACGGCCCTGGCGTCGCTGCCGAGGGCCGCGAACTCGGCTTCCGCCAGGAGATCGGGTTGGCTTGCCGAGAGGGCGGTGAATTCTCTCCATCCGTCCAAGGTGGACAGGTGCTTGTGCGGATCGCCGGCGCCGGGGCTATCGCCTTTCACCATGGTTTCTTCGCCTCCTCGAAGGGGTCGAAGATGCCCAGCGGGATCACCTTGGCGAGCGGCTCGTCGCCGTCGTGTTCTGGTGTTTCCGGATCGTCCGTGGCCACGGCAGGATCCGGCTCTCCGGTCACCCCGGTTCCTGCGCGGGCTGCCGTGCCGGCACGCGTGCGGGCTGCGACCCGCCGGTCCCGGGCTGATGACTGCCGGCGGGATTTCCTGGCGGGGGCCTGCGGCTCCGCCGTGTCGTCCGGCGGGCCGTGGTAGGCGCGTCGCAGCAGGTCATCGACGGCAAGGGCGCGCTCCAGCTCACTGAGGGCGGGCTGTCCCTGCTCGGCGAGCTGACCGGAAACGTGGTCCCAGGCCAGTTCCCCGAACGGTGCCGGGACCTTCTCCAGGTACTTCCACGGGCAGGTGATCCAGCCGTCCGGCCCGCGGACGAACACCCGTGACACGTCGTAAGGGTCGTGGTGGACCTCCCACAGGCCCTTCCGGGCGGTGACCCCGGATTTCTGCTGCCGGACCGGGTTCAGCTCCTCGGCGTCGTAGGTCCGGTGACTGATCTTGATGCCGTAGGCGTTGACGGCGCGCCAGACCGCGGGCAGCAGCTCGATGTAGTCCGCGGCGCTGAGCGGGACCGGGATGTATCCGGCCGTCTCGATCAGCGCTGCGTACTTCTGGTTCGGGGAGAACGCCCGCTGCGGGTGCAGCGGCTCCCGCAGCCCGTCGTGCTCCCTGTTCTGCCAGACCGATATGAGCCATTCGTCGAGAAGGTCCTGCATCTGCATCAGGGACCACAGCGGCTGCTTCTCCACGTGCCGGCCCCGCCGGTCGGCACTGCGGCCCAGGTAGCCGGCGGCGAACTGGCAGAACAGCGTGCCGAGCGAGGAGAACATCTTCTCGATGTGCGGCTTGTCCGAGCCGGTCGCCAGGTGCGCGCCGGCTGGATGCTGATCCCCAGGTGCCGGCACGAAGCCCGGAAGTTGTCCGAGACGAACACCGACCCGTGGTCGATGACGATGGTGTCCGGCACGATCACCGGCCGGGCTGCGGCATGGCGCAGCCGCTCGTCGATGCCCAGCAGCCGGTCATGGGGCAGGGCCGAGTGCGCCATCGCCAGGCTGGCCGGCCACCCGGGCCGCATCGGCTCGGGTGTCAGAGCGCGGGCCAGCAGCACGCTGGCGTCCACCAACTTCGTCGTCGGGCGGATCACCGCCGCGGGCACCGTCCGGGTCGCCACGTCGATCATCCCGGTCAGCTCCACCCGCCCCGGCACCCCGTCGTCCAGCAGCACCATGACGTCCAGGGGCGTGGAGTCGATCTCCATCAGCTCGCCCGGCGCCGCCGGGTGGGCCTGAGAGAATTTCCGCTGCGGCCGGCCCGCCAGGCCCCGGCGGGTGGCCGCCGACCCGGTTGTGTGCTTTCCCGCCGACAGCCGGGAGAACAGCCGGAACATCGTGGCCCGCGACGGCTCCGTGCCCGCCTGCCCCCGCTCGGCAAGGATCTCGCGGGTCCGCCAGACGATGAACGTCGCGGCCCGCGACGACTCGTCGGCCGCCTCGGCGATCGCCTGCTCCATCGCCTCGGCAACCGCGGGATCAGCCCTCCCGGCCGGGCTGCGCCTGCGCTGGACCCTCTTGTCAACCAGCCCGGGCAGGCCCTCAGCCTGCCACCGCTGCCGCCGGTGCTTGACGGTCGAGGCCGCCACCGGCAGGCCCGGGGCGGACAGTTCGGCGGCCTTGGCCTGCTCCCGCTCGGCCAGGCTGGTGCGCTCCACGTCATAGGCCGGCCGCGGCGGCGTCCCGGCAGGCGCGTCCAGAGGCGTCCCGTCCACGACCTCAATGATGTGGGCCTCCCACCACCGGGCCCGCTCAACGGCCTCCGGCGGCAGCCCGGCCAGCCCGGTCTGCGCCGCCGGGCGCCCGCCCGGTCCCCGCGGCTGCAGCCGCATCCGGCCGCTGCCGACCAGCTCCGCGACCGCTCCCTCCTCGACGGCGCCGTCATCGTCAGCGAACCGGATCAGCGGCCCGGAAGCACCCAGCACCACCCGCGGCCGCCCGTCGATGCTGACCCGGTCCCCGGCCCTGACCGGGTCAGCCGCGGTCACTGCGCGGCTCCGGCCGGGACCCGCCACGCCATCGAGGCGCTGCCGAGCAGGACGGACAAGTCGCAGGCCAGTTCACGCCGCCAGAGCAAGTGATAGGCCACCGGCAGGGCCGAAACCGGGTCCCCGACCTGCGCCGCGCCGGACAGAAGCGGCATACCCGGCGTGAACGCCTCCAGCAGTTCCGTGGCTGCCGGCTCGCGGCGGCACCGCTGGTGCCGGTATCGCGACAGCCACCGGATGTTGGCCCGCACCACCGGGTCGATCGAGCCCGCCCGGCGGAACTCCCAGCCCGCCTGCCCGCAGGCCATCGCCGTCATACGGAACACCCCGGCGTCCTCCTCCGGGATCCGGTCATCCGGGCGCACGTCCACCACCAGGCCGCTGCCGTCGGCCCGCCGGGCGAAGAAATCCGGCGCATGCCGCCGGTCCCGGCCGTCCTCGTCCTGCCAGTGCAGCCAGAACGGCTGGGACGCGATGCCCGTGATAGCGGGATCGAAGTCCATGAGCATAAGGTGGTCGCGCTCCAGCCACGATTCGAAGCCCACGTGATCTCCCGTGGTCGATGACCACCAGGAACCCGGGAAATGCAGGGCACCCTTCGCCCAGTGGAACGACCGCGCCGGCAGCGCGCATTCAAACCGCTCGGCCACGCACGCCGCGAGCGACTCCCGGCGCCGCGTCCCGTCCGCCCGTGTGAACTCCAGGAAGAACCGCGGACCAGCGCCAGGCTCAAGGTCCAACGCAGCAACAGCCATAGCAGCCCCGCCCGCTATCAGTGACCCCGACCGGCCTTGGGCCAACAATACTGAGACCGAGGCGATAACGGGCCGGATTCAGTGAGACAGGGCCGATTTATCAGCGACAGGACACTTGAAGTGGCCCCACCTTCTGCCGGGTCAGAAGTCGTAGGGCCACCTGCCGTCGGTGACCGGGGATTGCGGGCCGGACCGCAGGCGGGCCTCGGCAGGGCTGGTGGCCAGTGCCCGGGCGATCTCGTTCCAGCCGTGCCCGTTGCCGCGGGCGTCGTGCACGTGCTGGGGGAGCCACCGTTCGGCTTGGTCGATGAGGCTGGCGGTCAGGGCGATGGCGGCGATGTCGTCGCCGGGCCAGACGCCGCGGCGCCCGGCGAGTGCCGCGACGGCGTCGCCGGTGAGGTCGCAGGTGTCGTCGCCGCTGCGCGGCTGCGGGCTGGCGGCCATGGCTGCCGCCTCAGGCGGCGGGCTTGCCGGCGCCGGCCCTGGCGCGGGCGAGGCGGTAGGACTCGGTGCCGGTCTCGATGATGGTGGCGTTGAAGGTGAGCCGGTCGACGATCGCGGCGCAGAGGCGGGGGTCGGTGAAGGTCTTGGTCCAGCCAACCGGGGCTGGGACATGTTCCGTTTGGGGGATCTGGCCTGCTGCCTGGCCTTTTCCGGTCTTTCGCGGTTCCGTGATCTTTGAGGCGTGAGTGCCGTATGTTAGGCAGCACCTTAATAGTTCAGGTGTGAGGAAGGTGTGCCGGTGGTGTCGTCGCGGCTGCGCGTGGTGGAGGGCGGCGCCGCCCCCCGGGGGCCGCTGGCCACGGACCCGTGGGAGTACCAGGCGCAGTGCGTGGACGCGTTCGTGACGTCGTGGCGGGTTCGCGGGTTCAGCCCGGTGACGATCGACAACGACACGGGGCTGCTGGAGCGGACGCTGAAGGCGCTGGGGCTGCCCGCGTGGGAGGTGACGCCGGAGGATATCGACCGGGTCGTCGGGGACCTGGCGGTAACGGGACGGGCGTCGTCGACCCGCCGGGAGTATGTGCAGATCTTCAAGGGGTTCCACCGGTTCCTGCAGGCCCGCAAGGCGATCGAGATCGAGGCCGCGTTCGGGGTGCGGCTGGTCTGCCCGGTGGATGAGTTCAACGCCTCCCGGCATGTCGGCGACGATTCCCCGGCTCAGCTGCCGCCGCCGGCCCCGGAGCGGGTGGAGGAGTTCTTCGGCTTCCTGAAGATCCGGATCGGGACCGCCCGCAAGTACGGGCCGGCCGCTCGTGACTACGCGCTGTTCCGCACGCTTTATCACGCCGGGCTGCGGTCGGAGGAGTCGGCGCTGCTGGAGCAGCCGGACGTGCACTTCGGGCGCGGCCCGTTCGGGAAGCTGCATGTCCGGTTCGGCAAGGGCGCCCGGACCTCCGGGCCCCGGCCGCGGTGGGTGCCGATGCTGGACGGGCTGGACCTGGTGCTGCACTGGTTCACCGACGACGTGCGCGGCAAGTTCCCCGACTCAGCCGTTCTGTTCGCTGATGAGTCCGGCGGGGCGCTGCATCCCGGGACGATCCGCAACCGGCTCCGCTACCTGATGGAGCTGGAAGGACGGCCCGCCGCCGACCGGTTCAGCCCGCACGCCCTGCGCAGGGCGTGCGCGACCCACAACTATGAGCGGGGCGTGGACCTGGTCGCGATCCAGCAATTGCTCGGGCACTGGACGGTCAGCTCGACGATGCGGTATGTCCGGCCCTCGGCCACGTTCATCGAGGATGCCTACCGGCGCGCGGTCACCGCGACACTCAGCGAGCTGACCGGAGAGGAGGGCCCGGCATGAGAGTCCGGTGGAAGCTGCGGATGGCCGCGGCCCAGCGGGAGGTGTGGACCGGCGCGCAGCTGCGGAGGCTGCTGGCCGACAAAGCCGGCCTGGAGATGTCGGCTGCCTCGGTGTCCGCGCTGCTCACCGGGGAGCCTTCGCAGGTGAAGCTGTCCACCCTCGCGGCGCTGTGCACCGCCCTGGAATGCACCCCCAACGACCTGTTCGACGTGGACACCACGCCCGTCGAGCAGCCGGCCCGGCCAGCCCTTCCCGTCGCCGGCCAGCCCAGGGCCGCCTCCGCCCGGGGCCGGTCCATGCCGCCCCTGTGATCATCGCGGACGGCGCCGGTGGGTAAGCGGCAGCGGGACTGCACGGACTGCGGCGCCCCGGTCGGCTTCCTCGCCAGGCAGCTGTGCTGCCGGTGCACGCGGCGCCTGGCCGAGGACGCCGCGAGGTCTCCCTGCCCCGGCTGCGGGAAGCAGCGGGTCCTGCAGGACGGCACCGGCAGATGCGTCTCATGCTCGCGGGCGTGCGCGGGCTGCGGGCACCCGGTCCGCTCGAAGGACACGGTCCTGTGCCGGGACTGCCGGCGCGGAGTGCGCCAGCAGGCAGCCCGGCAGGACTGCCCGAGGTGCGGCCGGCCCGGGCTGCTGCGCGAGGCCACCGGATGGTGCGGGCACTGCTCGCGCCCTCGTCAGGGCAGGCAGCCGCCCCGCGTCTGCAGCGGCTGTGGCGAACTGCGGCGCCATGCCGGACTGGGCCTGTGCTCGCCTTGCTGGCAGCGTCATCCAGACCGCCCGTTCGTCCAGGGCTCCAACCTCGCCGCCCGGCTGCCGCACCCGCCGGACTGGCTGGGCGACTTCATCGCCCATCTCGCGGCCCGGCACGGCCCCGCCCGCGCCTGCACAATGATCACCGTGCTGGGCCGGCTGCTGGAAGACGGGCACCCCGGCCACCCGCAGGCCGTCCTGGAGGGTACCCGCCGCCCCGGACGGTCGATGGGCTCCCTCGCCCGGGCCCTGGAGGGCTTCTTCACCGCCCGCGGCCTGGCGCTGCCGACCGACCAGGACGAGCGGCTCGCAGCCGGACGGCGCCGGAGCCGCATCAACGCCGTCCCCGGGCCGCTGCGCCCGGCCGCCGAAGCGTTCGCCGTGTTCATGCTCCGGGCCCGGGAACGCGCCCTGCGGGCAGGGACCAGGCCACGGGCAGACGAGACGATCGAGACCGCGCTGGCGACCGTCCGCGACCTCGCCCGGTTCATGGACGGCCATCTCGGCAAGCGCGACTGGGCACTGGCCGACGTGCACGACATCGAGGCGTTCCTGGCCACCCTGCCCAAGGGCCGCAAGCGTCGGCTGACGGTGCTCCGCCAGTTCTTCCGCTTCGCCCGGGCCCAGAAGATCGTGCTCACCGACCCGACCCGCGGGCTGTCCGCCAGGCGGCCCGCCGGGTTCACCGGACAGACCGTCCTGCTGGCCAGGCAGCGCGAGCTGTTCCGCCGCTGGACGGCCGGCCCCGACGCTCACCCGCACGAATCCCTGCTCGGGATCCTCGCCCTGGTGCACGGAGTGTCCAGCCTCGAGGCCCGCGGCCTGCGCCTGGACGACGTTGACCACGCTGCCCGGACCGTCCGGCTGGGCAAGAGACCGCACCCGGTGCCGCTCGACCCCGCCAGCTGGGACGCCCTGCAGCGCTGCCTCGCCCACCGCGATGCCCAGGCCACCGAGAACCCGCACGTGATGGTCACCCGCGTCACCCGCGCCAGGATGTGCGCGGCATCAGTCGCCTATGTGAGCCACGTGCTCGACCCGTGCGGCGTCCCGCCCCGGATGCTCCGCAGCACCCGGCTGATCGACCTGGTCAACACCATGGACCCCAAACTCGTCGCAGCCGCATTCGGCATGGACGCCGAGAGCGTCATGATCTACCTTGCTGACCGCGTCGATCCCGGGAGAATGCCAGCCACCACGGGCTGAACGGGAACCGGGACGACTCGGCTGAACCCGTGCAGTTCCGCCGCCGCCTGACACAGGTTCACGCGAACATATGCGCTTTGCTGAATGACTCGTTGGACGCGATGGCGACGCTGGCTGTCTCCTCGCGCTCGGTCAGGACCTGGAACAGCAGCTCGGCGCCGCGGCGGTCGAGCTCCATGTAGCCGAGCTCGTCGATGCAGAGCAGGTCGGCGCGGCCGTAGCGGGCGATCGTCTTGGTGAGCTGCCTGTCGTCGGCGGCCTCGGCGAGCTCGTTGGCGAGCTTGGAGGCCAGGGTGTAGCGGACCCGGAACCCGGCCATCGCCGCGGCGGTGCCCAGCGCGATGAGCAGGTGGGACTTGCCGGTGCCGGAGTCGCCGATCAGGCACAGCGGCTGGCCCTTGCGGACCCAGTCGCAGGTGGCCAGGGTGGCGACCACGGCGGGGACGATGCCGGGGTTGGCGTCGTAGTCGAAGTCGGCCAGCCATTTCGCGCGGGGGAACCCCGCGCCGCGGACCTGCCGCTCGGCGCGGCGGCGGTCGCGGTCCTCGCACTCGCCCATGAGCAGCTCGGCGAGGAACCCGCGGTAGCTGAGCTGCTCGCGCTCGGCCTTGTCGGCGGCCGCGGCGAACTGGCCGCGGATGGTGGGCAGCCGCAGCACCCGGCAGGCGGTGCCGGCCGCCGCGTCGGCGGCTTCCTCGGTGATGCCTCGCGCTCGTGTCATGGCCGGCCTTCCTTGCTGGTGCGGGGCCGCGTGAGCAGCTGGTCGCAGGCGCTGACGGTGGGCAGCGGGCGGGTACCGGCGGGCAGCGCGGCGAGCCGGCGCAGCGTCAGGCTGGCGACCGGCGGCGCCGCCGGCGGCCCGCCGCCGCCGTGCTCCGGGACGGCCGCGCCGGCGCGGCCGTCGGCGGCCCTGCGGGCCTCGACCGCGACGACGTCGGCGGCATGGGCGCCGACCGACAGCGCCGCCTCGATCCCGGCGATGACGTCGGCGGCGTCCATGTGCCGGTGCAGCAGCAGGACCTCGGCCAGCACGCGGGTCGCGGCGGGCTCGCCGGACGCCCGGCGGGCCGCTGACCACAGCGCCTCGTGGGCGCCGGTGAACGCCCCGGCGGCGCGGGCCTGGTCCAGCGGGACCGACCCGGCCATGGCTCCGGGCTTGCGCATCAGCGCCTCCAGGTAGTGGTCCAGGACGAGCGTCTCGGCGCCCTTGCCGGCCATCCGCTCGTGGCGCGCGGCTTCCTGCCGCCCGTCGTAGACGACCAGCTCCGATGAGCGCAGCACGACCCGCACCTTGCGGCCGATCAGCCGGACCGGCACCGAGTAGCGGTTCATCCGCACCGTGACCTGGCCGTAGCGGTCGACGCGCGGGGACAGCAGCAGCCCGGTCTCGAACGGCTCCTCCGGCAGCGGGACCAGCAGCGGGACCTCGGCGGCGAAGTCCTGGCCGATGGCGCGGATCCGCGCCCCGATCCGCCGGGCGTCCTCGGCCTGCTCGGCGACGGCGATCCGCGCGTTCAGCTCCGCGAGCGAGCCCACCTCCGGTGTGTTGACTGAACTAGCTCCAGGGCCGTGACCGTTGGCCGGACGTGCGGGGATGACGGTGGTTACGGTCCCTGCTCATGGCTGAAGAAGAGGAGAGTTACCGGGATCTCGGGTCGCTCGTGGTCCCTGCGGCCGGTGCCCTCGTCGAGACCGGGGATCCGTGGGAGCCGTACTTCCTGAGCGATCCGGATGGCGGGAGGGTCGAGCCGGTGTCGGAGTTCCTGCGGGACCTGCAGGCGGCCGGCCGCCCGGCGACGACGCAGCGGTCGTACTCGCTGGTGCTGCTTCGCTGGTTCAGGTTCACGTGGGCCGTCGGCGTCCCGTGGGACCAGGCGACCCGGATCGAGGCCCGCGATTTCTGCCGGCACCTCCAGCTCGCCGACAAGCCTGGCCGCGAGCGGGCCGTGCCGGCTCCGGTGCAGGGCAAGCGGACCGCGTTCCGCAAAGTACGCGCCGTCGACGGTCGCGCACTGCGAGACGGTCTGCCGTGGGTTTTACGCGTATCACCTGGAGGCCGGAACCGGCCCGATCGTGAACCCGTTCCCGCTGGCCAGGCCGGGCCGGGCGAACGCGCACCATAACCCGATGGACCCGTTCCCGCGGCAGAAGGCGGGCCTGTTCCGGCCGCGGGTGCCCCGCCGTATCCCCAGGCAGATCCCGGACCACGTGTTCAACGACCTGTTCGCCCGGCTGCCCTCCCATCGCGACCGGGCGCTGGTGGCGTTCTGGGTGTCCACCGGCGCCCGCGCCTCGGAACTGCTCAGCGCCGTGTGCTCGGGAGCGGATCCCGGGCAGCAGCTCATCACCGTGATCCGCAAGGGATCGCGGGCGGTGCAGCAGCTCCCGGCGTCGCCGGACGCGTTCGTGTGGCTGCGCCTCTACCAGCAGGAGATGCACGGACTGGTGCCGTCCGGGCCGGACGATCCGCTGTGGTGGACGCTGCGGCGGCCGTTCCGGCCGCTGGCCTATCACGCGGCCAGGGCGATGTTCGACCGGGCGAACGCCGCCGTCGGGACAGGATGGTCGCTTCACTCTCTGCGCCATACTGCGGCCTACCGCCTCGCCCGTGACCCGTCTGTCCCGATCAGCGACGTGCAGTGGATTTTGGGTCACCAGTCGCTGTCGTCCACTCAGATTTACGTCGTCCCGACGGCTGAGGACGTCATCGCGAGCGCCCTGGCGCATCACCGGCGGGCCGGTCAGCCCGAGCCGCGGCCGGAGCTGCCGCCGTCATGTTACCGCCCGGAGAGCCTGGACGTCCTGTTCGGGAAGGAGCGGCCGTGACCGCCGTCACCGAGGAGAGAACCGGCGGGCGGCCGTGGCAGCTCAGTGCCGAGGCCCGGACGCTGCTGGAGAGGTTCCCGCCGCGGCCGGTCCCGGACAGCTGGCCGGAGACCCTCCAGCCCAGGGGCAAGGTGGTGTCCCGGCTGCTCGCGCCGCCGTTCGAGGCGGCCACGTCCCAGGACCGTTGCAACCGGAAGCTCGCGCTGCTGAAAGTCCTGGGCTGGCTCGAGCTGCACCCCGGCCGGACCTGGCAGGAACGCTGGGGGCACGCCACGAGCGGTGACCGGGACTGGCGGGACGTCCTCATGAGGGAACTGTCCGACCGGGGGAATCTAGGGGCCCGCGGCGAGCGGCTGTTCAAGGTCCTCGGCCCGGGAGTAACCCAGCTGATCACCGCCGATGTCATCCGCCCGTCCCTGAGCTGGCTGATGACGACGCCGTCGCCGCAGCGGATCGCGAACGAGACCGAACGGGTCCGCGACCCGGCCGGATTCGCCCGGCTGCGGGAAGTCCGAGATACCGGGACGTTCGGGAACGCTGCGGTCGTCCCCGCGCTGGAGAAAGTCGCGCTCATCCTGGCCGCCAAGGGCGGCACGGTCACGGACGTCACCGTCGGGGACTGCCTGGAACTGGTGAAGACCAGCAGGAACGTGTTCCCCGGCCCGTCGCGGAGCACCCATCACAGCCCGTTCTTCTACCAGGTGCTGCATGCCGCCGGGACCTTCCCCGCCACGGCACCGCCGACGGTGCGGATGTTCAGCAGCCTGTTCGCCGGGCAGCTGACCGTCGGGCAGATGGTCGACCGCTACGACCTGGCCTGCCGGCCCGTCCGGGACCTGCTCGCGGGCTACCTGCGCGAACGGCAGCCCGGCATCGACTACAACTCGCTGACCTCGCTGGCGACCACGCTCGGGCTGTGGTTCTGGAAGGACCTGGAAACCTGTCACCCGGGCATCGGCTCGCTGCGGCTGGCACCCGACATCGCCGCCGCCTGGAAGCAGCGGATCCGTCTCAAGCCCGTCCGCGGGCACGCCGGCCGGGACGGCGCGACCGAGGAACGCAAGGGCGCCACCGACATCCTGATCACGGTCCGGGCGTTCTATCTCGACCTATCGCAGTGGGCGCTGGACGACCCGGCCCGCTGGGGGCCGTGGGCGGTTCCCTGCCCGGTCCGCGGCGATGACGTCCAGTACCGGAAGATGGCCTCCCGCCGCAAGGCCCGCATGGACGCCCGGACCCGGGAACGCCTGCCCGTCATGCCCGCCCTCGCCGCCGCTGCCGACCGGCACCGCCGGGACGCCGCCACCCGGCTGAAGGCGGCGTCCGAGGCGGAACCGGGCGAGGCGTTCACCGCGGCCGGCGCCACGATGAGGCGGGCCGTCCTGCAGCGGCCCTCGCCGCGGGTATGGGCCCAGGACCCGCGGAACGGCAGGCGCCGTGACCTGACCCGCGAGGAGGACAACGCGTTCTGGGCCTGGGCCGCGGTGGAAGTACTGCGACTCACGGGCATCAGGATCGAGGAGCTGACAGAACTTTCGCATCACAGCCTGGTCCAGTACCGGGTCCCGTCCTCCGGCGAGCTCGTCCCGCTGCTGTCGGTCGCCCCGTCCAAGACTGATGAGGAGAGACTGCTCGTCGTGGCGCCCGAGCTGGCGGACGTGCTCTCGGCAGTCATCTGCCGGATCCGCAAGCCCGACCGCGGCGTCCCGCTCGCGATCGCCTACGACCAGTACGAGAAAACCTGGAACCCGCCGATGCCGCTGCTTTTCCAGCACCAGGTCGGCCTGGAGGACCGGCCGATCCCGATCTCCGGCGTCCGCACCCTGATCACCCGGGCGCTCACCGCCGCCGGGATCACCGGCACCGACGGGAAGCCGCTCGATATGGCCCCCCACGATTTCCGGAGGGTCTTTGCCACCGAGGCCATCCTGAACGGGATGCCGCCGCACATTGCCCAGCTAATACTCGGACATAAGGACATAAGGACGACAATGGGCTATAAGGCTGTTTATCCCGAGGAGGCGATCAACGGGCACCGGGCGTTCCTCGTCCGCCGCCGGGCGCTGCGGCCCAGCGAGGAATACCGTACTCCGACCGACGCCGAATGGGACGAGTTCCTCGGTCACTTCGAGCGCCGCCGGGTTGCCCTCGGCGATTGCGCCCGGGCCTGGGGGTCCAGTTGCATCCATGAACACTCATGTGTCAGGTGCCCCCTCCTGAGGATCGACCCTGCCCAGCGGAGCCGGCTGGCGGATATCCGCGCAAACCTGATCGCCCGCATCGACGAGGCCGCACGCGAAGGCTGGACGGGGGAAGCCGAGGGCCTCAGGGTCAGCCTCGCCGCCGCCGAGGACAAGCTCGCCCAGGCCGACGGGCTCCTCGCCCGCCGGGCCGCCGCCGTCGGCCTCGGCATCCCCGCCTACCGCGACATCGCCGCCATTCCCGGAGACCGCCATGACCGCTGACGACCTGACCGCCGCCCTCCGGGCCTGCGCCGCCGGGCTCTACCCGCTCGAAGCCGGCGTCGACCTGCTCGCCGGCAACGGGACGTTCCTGCGCCGCGATGACTTCACCCGCCGCTTCATCACAGCCGGCACCAGCATCAGCGACGGCACCACCCTGATGGCCGCCATCGACTGGGACGCCGCGGTCAATGCCCTGCACGCAGGCGAGCTGCCCTGCTCCGGCGGGGAACGGCGTGTCCTCATGCTGTCATCCAGCCTCGCGGGCGGCATCCCGGTCGATCTGCGCAACGCCGTCACCGGCCTGGACGACGGCAATATTGCCCGGCTCGTCACCGCTGTCCTTCACGCGTCCGGGAAACGGCCCGGGAACGGCGGATATCGATGATCGTTTTTGGCTCAGAGAAAGCGGTGAGCGGCGCCTGCTCCTCCTCGCCGCCAGCATCGCCGGCGGAGTCCCCGTCAGCCTCTACGACACCCTGCCCGGTATCGACCGCCGCAACGCCAGCCTCGTGGTCGGGGCCATCGCTCACGCGACCGCAGGTGAGGCAGTTGCGAGGCGCCGGGAAGGCGGCGACCCGTGCTTGTCGGAGGGATGGCCCAGATCGGGGCAGCTGCTTTCATAGTGTCATGGGGACGGACAACCTCGGGCCGCACGATGAGCATCACGCCGGCCGGGATGCGTATCACGCCGGCCGCGACGTGACGATCAACAATTACGCCCCGCCGGGGTCAGCGCGGCATCGGGCCCGGGGTGATGCCCTAGGGGAGGATCACGCTGCCCGCCTGCTGCGGGCGGAGCGGATCGCTCATGCGATCCCCGTCTGGTGGCTGAGGGTTCCTGCGCTGGCCCGGGTGGCGGCTGCGGCAGCTGCCAGCGACCCTGGGCGCGCTGCGCGCCTGGCTGATGAGGCCAGGCAGGCCGCTCTTTCGGGGCGCGACGACATGTTCCAGGTGAAGGCGCTGGGACAGGCGGCGGCTGCGGCAGCCGCAGGCAGCTACGACCTCGCGTCGCGGCTCGCTGACGAGGCCGAGGATGTCATCAGGGCGGCCACCAGCAGGGACAAGGCGCAGTACCTGGCCGATTTGTCAGTGATGACAGGCGGGTATGACCCTGGCCGCTCGGCACGCCTTGCCCGTGAGGCCGAGGACGCCGCCAGCGCGCTGCCCGACTGGGATCAGCGGGATGCATGGCGCGAGGCAGCAGTGGCGCAGGTCACCCACGATCCCAGCCGCGCAAAGCGCCTCATCGACCGCGCCGGACGTGATGACCCTTCATGGACCGCTGAGTCTGAACAGGACAGAGCGCTGGAGAAACTGGCGCTGGCGGCAGCTACCCGCGACCCGGACCTCGCCATGGCCATCATCGGCTTCATCTCGGCCGATCCGGAGAGAGATGACACGCGGCGCAAGGTGAGCAGCGCCCTGGCTGCCTGCGACATAAGGCAGGCAGAGCGCATTGCCCGCACGATCACCAGTCGGCAGAAGATGGACTGGGCGCTGCGGAACGTGGGCCAGGCGGCTGCCAGCCGCGATCCTGATGGCGCGGAGCGCATTGCGCGCGCCCTTCCTTCCGGGAACACGGACTGGCCCGGGTTGGCGAGGGTCGCCGCAGTGGTGGCCAGGACTGACCCTGACCGCGCGGCGCGCCTGGCTGATGAGGTTGAGAGTGCCATGAGCGCGGACGGCCGAACCGGCGATCCGTCGACCCAGGGCTGGGTGGCCAGTGCGGTCGCCAGCCATGACCCGGGCCGGGCGGCGCGTCTGGCCGATCAAGCTGAGCAGGCTGCCCAGGCGTTCCTTTCAGAGGATGACCTCAATGCCAGCTTGAGATTGCTCTACGTGGGCGAGCCGTTCGAGGACTGGGACCCGGACCGGGCCGAGCGGATCGCCACCATGATCGCACTAGAGAACCGGAGGGCAGAGGCGCTAGGCCGGCTCGCTGCCGTAGTGGCCGGAACAAACCCGGACCGGGTCGAGCGCATCGCCCGCTCGATGACCGGCGACCCATCTGTGCCGATGGCCAAGGTCGTTGAAGCCCTGACGGCCGGGCAGGCTGAAAGCTGACCGCGCAGAACAGTTCCACCTCCACCATCCGGCACGAGAGACCAAAGCGGACACTAGGTAACGAAACGGCTAGTTCAGAGAAGGCACCGGGACCAGGTGATTACGGCAGAAGTACCCGACCTGGCCCTCGACGCCGCCCTTGCCCCGCATCGTCAACTACACCTGATCCGCACGATCGGTATCAGCGCGTCCGGGTGACGCACCCGTTCCACCCGCTATCCGGCCGGGATTTCGAGTTCGTCGTCTACCGCCAGAACTGGGGCGAGGACCGGGTCCACCTGCACGACGAGGACGGGCAGCTGTTCTCGCTGCCTGCAGCGTGGACCGACGCGGTATCGGAGGACCCGTTCGTGGTGGTCGCGGCGGGCAGGGCGCCGTTCAGCACGGCTGGCCTGCTGGCACTGGCTGACCTGGTGGACCGGCTCCGCGGGCAGCAGGACGGCACCGGGGCCGTAAAGAAGATTATGCCGTGAGTGTCAGTGAAATTATGCCGGTCTTCCTGGCGCTACTGATCGCCCTCCCGGCCGTTACCGAAGCAGGATGCCTTATTTTCCTGCAAGATGTCGCGACACGCTGGCCACAGTGTGTGATTCAGCTGGCATGCTGCGGCAGAATCATCCTGACAGGCATCAAGGTCAGGAGGCAGCATGACCAGGCAGCAGGGCGGTCAGGACCCCAAGGAGGCAGCGCTGGCGGCGGCGCGGTGCCTGAACCCGCACCCCGAGCAGGTGACCGACCCGGAGTTCCTGGCCAGCAACTTCTTCGACGCCCGGGACGCGGTCCAGGTCAAGTACGAAATGGTACGCAAGGTCAAGGCGGGCGGCGCCCCGGTCACCGAGGCCGCCGCGGCGTTCGGGTATTCCCGGCCCGCGTACTACGCCGCGGCCGCCGCGCTGGAGTCCTCAGGGCTGGAAGGGCTGGTGCAGGCCCGGCCGGGACCGCGCGGCGGGCACAAGCTGACGGAGGAGGTCCTGGCCTGGGCCGAGGAGCAGCTGGCCGCCAGCCCGGCGCTGCGCCCGGCGCAGCTGCCGGGCCTGATCGAGGACGCCTTCGGCGTGCGCGTGCACCCCCGCTCGGTCGAGAAAGCGCTGGCCCGCCGCCGGGAGCGCCACTCCAAAAGCCGCGGAACTGACCGCCCTCAAGACACCGAAGGAGGATGACCCGTCCCCGTCCCTGCTCCCATCACCTGGCCACGCGGCTGCTGAACCGGGCGCCCGCCCGGATGCCGGCCAGGACAGTGCCCCCGGCGGCGGGCTGGATGCCCGCTACGAGCAGCTCCGCCATGCCGCCCTGCACGCGCGCGGCGCGGCGTTCCCGCTCGGCCTGGGCGTGCTGGCCGCCAAGGGCGTCACCGCCTGGCAGCGCACCCTGGCCAGCCTCGTCCCGGCCGCCCCCGCGGCACCCGCCGGCAGGCCGGGCCCGCTGCCCGCCGGGCTGGCCGCTGAGCTCATCAGCGTCCTGGCCGCCGCCGTGCTCGCCGGGACGGCCCCGGACCCTTAACTACTGCCCCCGCAGAAGGAGACCCGATGCTCCCCGATACCGCGGCCTCGAAAGTGACCGCCGCCCACCTGTCCAGGACGGCCCTTTTGTATGTCCGCCAGTCCAGCCTCAAGCAGGTCATCCACAACACCGAGTCCGCCATCCGCCAGTACGACCTGCGCGGCAAGGCGGTCAGCCTCGGCTGGGCCGCCGATCAGATCACCGTGATCGACATCGACCAGGGCCACTCCGGCGCGTCGGCTGCCGACCGGGAAGGGTTCCAGCACCTGGTCGCCGAGGTGTCCCTCGGCCACGCCGGGATCGTGCTCGGCCTGGAATGCTCCCGGCTGGCCCGCAACTCCGCCGACTGGCATCAGCTACTCGAGCTATGCGGCGTGACCGGCACGCTGATCTGCGACGAAGACGGCCTCTACGATCCGAGGAACTTCAACGACCGCCTCCTGCTGGGCATGAAAGGCCAGCTCAGCGAAGCTGAGCTCCATTTCATCAAGGCCCGGCTGCGCGGCGGGCAGCTGTCCAAGGCCCGCCGCGGCGAGCTCATCACGCCACTGCCAGTCGGGCTGGCCTACGACGCCGCCGGGCACGTCGTCCTCGACCCCGACGCCGCCGTCCGCGGCGCCGTCGCCCGCCTGTTCTCGACGTTCGAGGCCACCGGATCGGCCACTGCCGTCGTGAAGGCGTTCCGCGCCGCCGGGCTGACCTTCCCCTGGCGCCACCTCAAAGGCCCCCGTAAGGGCGAGACCGACTGGCAGCCACTGGGCCACCACACCGTCCTGCGCGTGCTGCACAACCCCCGCTACGCAGGCTGCTTCACCTACGGCCGGCACCGCTACCAGGCCCTTCCCGGCGGGCAGCAGGGCAGCAGCCACGCCCGCCGGCTGAAGCTGCCCCGCGAGGAATGGATCTCCTTCATCCCCGGCGCCCACCCCGGATACATCACCCTGGAGCAGTACGACGCCAACCTCGCCCGCCTGGCCGGCAACGCCACAGCCCACGGCCGCGACCGGACCGCCGGGCCGCCCCGCGAGGGCACCGCGTGTGCACGGTCATTCAAGGTGAGGATGGCGGCGTCATTGGCGGTGAGGATGTGCGGGTGTGAGGAAGGCCCCGCCGGCGTCAGCCGGCGGGGCCTTGGTGTGCGTGGTGGCGTGGTGGTGGTCAGTCTGCCGTGATCTCGTTGACGGCGGCGCGGGCGGACTGCTCGTCGACGATGTTCTTGCGGCCTGCCATGGCGGCGACGAGGGCCTGGGTGGCGATGTTGTTGACGGACCTGGGCAGGCCGCGGGCCGCGTCGTGGACGAGGGCCATGGCGTCGTCGCTGAAGATGGTGTCGGACCGTCCCGCGAGCTGCAGGTGGTGAGTGATGTAGGAGGCGGTCTGCTCGGGGGCCATGGCGGGCATGGCGTATCTCAGCCCGATCCGCTGGTCCAGGGCCGCGAGCACGCCCAGGCGCAGCATCCGCCTGAGGGTGGGCTGGCCGATGAGCAGGCAGGCGAGCGGGCTGGCGGCATCCATTTCTGAATTTGTCAGAATCCTGATGGCCTCCAGCTGGGCGTGGGTCAGCAGGTGCGCCTCGTCGATGACCAGCAGCGGGAGCCGGCCGCGCTCGCCGTGCTCGGCGGCGATCAGCGACGCGGCCTGGGCGGCGAGCTCGGCGGAGCCGTGGGCGGGCCGTCCGCCGAGCGCGGTGACCACGTGGTGGTGGATCCCCCGGGTGCCGGTCGTCGGGTCCGGGAGGTAGAGCAGGGTGTGGCGGGTCTGGTCGAGCGCGGCGATCGCCGCGCGGGCGGCCACCGTTTTTCCCGCGCCGACCTCGCCCGTTATCACGCCGAGGGCGCGCTCGCGGGCGCACCAGGTGATGCGGGCGACGGCCTCGGCGTGGGCGGGGTAGCGGCAGAGCATGGACGGGGCGAGGTCCTTGCCGAACGGGGTGCGGGTGAACCCGTAGTGGCTCTTCAGGTCGATCATGATCTCAGTCCTCTTTCATGGCGGTGATGCCGGCGGCGGCCAGCAGGGCGGCGGCGTCGGCCGCCTCGCGGGCGCGGGCGGCGGCGTCGCGGGCGGCGGCGATGTCCGCGGGTGTCCAGCCGCCTGCGGCGCGCTCGGCGGCGATGCGTTCCAGGACGGCGGCCTTGGCGGTGAGGTAGGCGGCGGTCTCGGCGGCGCCGGCCCGGGGCCGGCTGCGGTGAGGCGGGCGGCCCAGGCCAGCACGGCGCTGACCTGGCCGGCCGGCACGGCCGGCTGCTGCGTGTTCACTGCGCGGCCTCCCGCGTGTCCCCGTCCCCGCTGTCGCTGTCGAGGGCGTCGTAGCGGATGCGGTGCCGGCGGACGGCTTCCTCGTGCTCGGCGGCGATGATGGCGAGGTAGTCGATGCCGGTCGCCGGCGGCGGGGTGCCCGGCTCCTCGGGCTTCGCCTTCGGGTGGGAGTGCCGGCCGATCACCCGGGGGACCGCGGTCCCGTAAGGCGACCCGTTCCAGAAGATCTCCAAGACGGTCAGGTCGAACGGGTCGAAGACGCACTCGACCTTCCGCCCGGCCAGCACCGGGTCGGTCTCGTAGGCGCCGCCGAACAGGCGGACCGTGGCGTCCTTGCGGACCAGCCGCGTCTCGGACCACAAGAACGCCTCCCGGAGCCGGGCCGGCTCCGGGACGGGGAACGGGGCGCCGGCCAGCCACCGCTCCAGGGGCGGCTGGCCGGTCTCGCCGTGCGGCCGGGCGTGGTAGACCCGCTCGCACCAGGCGGTGAACAGCCGGTTCAGCTCCGCCAGGTCCGCGACCCGGGACCCGTCACCGATCTCGACCAGGAACTCCTCCCGGACAATCCGGAAGAACCGCTCTATTTTCCCTCTTCCCTCAGGCCGGCCGGGGGCGCTATGGGTGATCTTGATCCCCATCCTGGCGGCGGCCCGCTTGAGCGCCGCGTCGACAAAAGCAGAGCCGTTATCGACGTAGATCCGGGACGGGATGCCGCGGGCGGCCAGCGCCGGGCGCAGCGCGGCGGCCAGCCGCACGCTGTCCTCGAAATAGCCCCAGCGGGCCGCCATCACCGCCCTCGAGTGGTCGTCCAGGAAGGCGAACAGGTAGGCCTTGCGGCCCGCGACCTGCGGCCCGTGCAGCGCGTCCCCGGTCCAGGTGTCGTTCGGCGCCGGCGCCTCGAACCGGCCGAACACCGCCGGGGCCCGCCCGCCGGGACGGGCGGTCAGCTCCAGCCGGCCGAAGTGCCGCAGCAGCGTCCGCACCGACGGCGACCAGCCGCACGACTTTCGCAGGATCCGCTCCACCTGCGCCGCGGTCCGCTCCGGGTTCTCCCGCTTCAGCCCGGCGGCCAGCTCCAGCACCTCCGGGTCGGTCCGCAGCGTGACCTGCCGGGCCGGCGGCGCCAGCGCCGCGAACCCCCCGGACCGCCAGGCCCGGATCCACCGGTCGACCGTCGCCCGCGACACCGTGACCGGCTCGCCGAACGGCCCCGGATGCTCTGTTCCCGCGATCTCGCGGACCATCCGGCCGCGCTGCCGCACGGTCAGCCCCGGGTCGGCGGCCTCCCGGATCAGCTGGTACCGGAACAAGGCCACCTGCTCGGCCCGCTGCGCCCTCTTGCGGTCCTCCTCAGCCCCTGACACGGGCATCCCTCCTCAGTGAAAACGCCGCAAAACATGCGTCACCGAGGATTCCGGCTCAGCGTGCCGCCGCCCAGAGCCAGCTCGCGTGGCCGGCCATGGCCGGCCACGACGGGGCCAGCAGCAGCCCGCACGTCTGCGCCGCCGCCAGCTGCCACCGCGGCACGCTGCCCACGCCCGGCACCATCGCCGCCGCAGCGGCGGCCGCCGCGATGGCGGCGACCGCGTCCGCCAGCGGCGACCCGGCCGGGGCGGGCAGCGGCGGATCGGCCGCCAGGCCCGCCGCCAGCACCGTGAACCGCTCCCGCACCCGCTCCGCGCTCCGGGCCAGCGACCGCAGCCAGCCCCGCACCGTCGACGCCGGCCGTCCCAGCCCGGCCGCGATCACCCGGTGCCCGCTCCCCGCGGCCTTCTCCTCCAGCGCCCGGCCGATCACCGCCCCCGCGTCCGCCCGACGCGACAGGAACCGCGCAGGAAGAAGAACGTGCGTCCCCCCGCAGCCCCGGCACCGCGACCTGCGCGGGACAACCTCCACGTCAGGCCCGTCCAGGATCCGGACCCGCCGCGGCCGCGCGTTCCCCCACCCGCCCAGCACCCCGCCGCACGACGGGCAGCACAGCTGCCCCGACAGCAACTGCCGTTCGACTGCACCCCGGTCACCGTTTACCGTGAGCACGACGCCTCCAAGCGTCCGCCCGCGGCCCTCCCGTCTCGCTGCCAAACGAAGGAACGGGAGGGCCGCACCTGTCTCCAACGTGCTCACCGTGCCGTCGCACACGAAAAAGGACAACCCCTCAGGGCTGCCCTCAGCACATCCGCAACATCAGTGACGCAAACCAGCGCCTACATCGTCATCTTGAGTGACCGTGCAGAACCGCGCTGCTGCAGGGCATCATCATCTGCGGCCGCTGCGGCAACCGGATGACCATCCGCTACCACCACCGCCGCGACCAGCAGGTCCCCACCTACATGTGCCAGCGCGACGGCATCGAGAACGGCCGCCCGGCCTGCGCCGCGATCCCCGGCGGCGACCTCGACCACGCCATCGGCGGCCTGCTCATCACCACCCTCACCCCGCTCGCCGTCGAGGCCGCCCTCCAGGTCTCCGCCGAGCTCGAGCACCGGGCCGCCGAGGCCGACGCGCTGCGCGCCGCCCACGTCGAGCGCGCCCGCTACCACGCCGACCTGGCCCGCCGCCGCTACCTCGCCGTCGACCCCGCCAACCGGCTCGTCGCCGGCACCCTCGAAGCCGACTGGAACACCGCCCTGCGCGCGCTCAACGACGCGCAGGAAGCCTACGACAAGGCCCGCGAGCAGCACGCCGGGCAGCTCACCAGCGCCCAGCAGGCCCGCATCGCCCAGCTCGTCACCGACCTGCCCGGAATCTGGAACGACCCCGCCACCCCCGCCCGCGAGCGCAAGCGCATCGCCCGGCTGCTGCTCACCGACGTCACCGCCACCCGCGACGGCGACACCATCACCGCGCACGTCCGCCTGGCCGGCGGACAGCACCGCACCCTCGCCATCCCGGCCCCCCTGCCCATCGGCGACCAGCGCCGGACCCCCGCCGAAGTCACCGCCGCCATCGACGAACTGCTCGACCAGCACACCACCGGCGAGATCGCCGACATCCTCAACCAGCGCGGCATGGCCAGCGGCACCGGCGAGCCCTTCCACAGGCTCATCATCGACCACATCATCCGCGCCTACCGCATCCCCACCCGCCGCCACCGCCTCCGCAGCCAGGGCCTGCTCACCCTCGCCGAGACCGCCGCCGCCCACCACGTCCACCCGCACACCATCAAGGCCTGGCGACGAGCCGGAATTGTCAGTGCCCAGCGGTATAACGACAAAGGAGAACACCTCTACTACCCGCCCGACCCCGACAACCCGCCCAACCGCCCCAAGATCGGCCGCCGGCCCAGGGCCCCTGAACAGCCCACACGCTAACTCCTCGCGAACTATCCCGAAGAGGTGCAGTATGCAGCCTGAGGTTTCTCGTGGGCTCCCTCGATGCCGGGCTCGCAGTAGAACGCCGCGAACCGGTAATGGGACCGGAACGCCGTCCACCGCGGGTTCTCTACCCGCGCCCGGCCCTTCCGCAGCACCTTCGCCACGGCCGCGGTCAGGTTGTCGTACCGGACCTGCCCGGCCGGGACGCCGCCCAGGACCGTGAACGCGTGCACGTGGCCGTCAAGGAATGCCTCCTGCCCGCAGGTCGCCGACACCAGGTGGACCGCCTTGCCGGAATAGGACATCCGGAACGCGAACAGGTAGCACTTGACCAGCGTCCCGGCCAGCCGCACCCACAGCTCTCCGAAGTCAACCTCCGCCTCCATGCCCGGCGGGTGATGCTGCGGGATGAACACCTTCGCCGGGCCGCGGCCCTCCTCGATGCGGATCTCCGGCCGGCGCCGGGCCACGTAATCGCGGACGGTCCCGTACGACACGCCGGCCGCCTCGTGCTCGTCCAGCAGGCGGGCGTGCACCCGGGTCGCCGTGTGCCGCTGCTTGCGCGGCGCGTCCAGGTCCGCCCGCAGCCACCCGTCGATCAGCTCCTTGAACGGCTCCAGCTGCGGGGACCGCCGCTCCGGCACCTTGCGCGGGTCCGGCTCGGCATGCGTCAGCGCTTCCCGCACCAGCCGCCTGTGTACCCCGTACCTGCCCGCCAGCGCCCGCACCGACAAGCCCCCGTGCCACGAATCACGCCGGATCAGCTCGAACAACTCGACCTTGGAGGCCGCCACAGAACCCCCTCAGGCTTGCACGCACCCCAACCATCCCACGTCAAGCTCCCCGGTGGGGCCACTTCAAGCCGACACGACCATCCCGCAGCAAACCGCCATCAGGCGGTGGGGCCACTTCAAGCCGTCATGGTGGGGCCAATCGGAGCCGTCATAGCCAGTTATGGCCGCATCGCTTGGCTTGCCTGCTTTTCGGCCGTGCTCTTTCAGGGTATAGACCATCGCACTCGGCGCAAACAGCCGCTTTGGCTCCTGCCCCAGTTTGCCGTCCGTCGCCTGCCGAAGGTAATCACATGGAAGCTAACGCAGACAGCTTCCTCGAACTCATCCATCAGTTCGAGGACTTCACCGACGCGGTCTCCCCCGAGCAAGCGCACACCGAGTTCGATGAGACAACCCTGCAGATCTTCTGGATGCGTTGGCCGCAGCTTTCCGCATGGACCGGGTCGCTGTGGCGCATGCTGTCCGAGGAACTGTCCGGCCCATCCGCTCCGCACACGGACCCGGAACTCGATGAGGTCGGCGAAAGTGGCTTACAGTCCTAACCGCCCTAGCCGCGCGCTGACCGTCCGCGACGTGATGACCACCCGCGTGGTCACGACCAGCCCTGACGACCCGGTTGCGGACGCCGCCGCAGCCATGGTCCGGCAGAAGGTCGGATCAGCACTCATCATGCAGAGCCGTTTCCTGGCTGGCATTCTCACCGAGCGGGACGTGCTGCGCGCTGCGGCATCCGGTTCCGACCTGACGAATTCCCCGGTGTCCGCGTGGATGACCAAGGACCCGGAGCAAGCGTCCCCGGATACCACAGTCGCGGACGCACTCCAGCTCATGCTGCTGCACGGCTTCCGGCACCTCCCAGTGCTGGAAGGCCGCGAGGTGCGCGGCGTAGTTAGCCTGCGTGACCTGGCCGCCGCCCGGATCACCCGACACGCCTCATGAGGCTGACCGCGATCCCGCTCAGCCCGCCGCCGTCCGGCCGGAACAGCCCAACGGTAACGACAGCGGTTGTGTCTCGTCGTCCCCCGTGGAGCACGGGCGTACCTGCTCCCCGCAAGCCTGTCAGCACAGATCAACCTGATTCGCGCGCCCCCGCGATGAGCACCGGGGTCCTCGCCGCCGCGCCGAACGACGGGACTGCGCGCGTTCTCCTCGACCTCTGCTGTCACTGAGCGTGATGCCGCTGATCCGGACGCGGCGGGTGCCGTGCTCGATCACGGCAAGGACGTGCACGCTGGCGCTGTTGAGAAGGTCGGCGGTGAAGAAGTCCAGGGCCAAGATCCCCTGCGCCTGCGATCGCAGGAACCCGGCCCACCCCGGACCGTCGCGGCGCGGCGCCGGGCCGACCCCGGCGTTCTTGAGGATCTGCCAGACCGTGGACGGCGCCACCGTGATGCCCAGCCCCGCGAGCTCGCCGTGGATCCGCCGGTAGCCCCAGGACCCGTTCTCCCGGGCGAGCCGCAGCACTGCCGACCGCACCTTGCGGTGCGCGGCCGGCCGCCCGGACCGGCCACGCCGCGGCAGGCGCCCCCGCCGGCGGCGGACGATGTTGCGATGCCAGCGCGAGATAGTGCCCGGAGTGACGAGCAGCCGCATCCCGGCCAGCCTCCCGGCCGGCACCGTCCCGGCGGGCAGCGCCAGCCACGCCCGGTCCGGCCACGTCAACCGGGCGCGCGCCTTCGGCCGCTCACGCCCGGCGACAGCGAGCTGATGGCGCAGCATCAAGATCTCGGCGTCCTTCCACCACGACCCCGGTGCGACAGCCTGAGCAGCGACATGACACCGGACACGACCAGGAAGACCAGCTTCAAGCCCACAAGCCGACGATCATCCCACCCCCGGCCGGGCCAAGACCGGCCCGGCCGACGCCGAGCGCTTGACCGAACCGCCCGCGTTCCGTGGGACATCCGCCCAGGTGGCACAGATTTTCGGCACCCACAGGAACAGAAATCCGACAATAGCAGCTCATGAGCTACATCAGCGACAGTCGGGACACCAGTTAAGAGAACGTGTCCACGACGAGGCAAAAACCCCCCGTAAGTTACATCGGAGACACCCCAAGACGGACTTAAGATAACGGCCGTTCGGACGCGGCTCGGACGGCATGTCGCCCGATTGAGACTTGCCGGCGGATCGGCGGATTGGGAGCGGCGTAGCTCCGTACGCAGTCACATTTCGCGATCGATCGGGTTGTCCGTCTCAGGACACTTGCTCATGGCCGCCGGTGGGCAGATGGCAGACAACACGAGGCCCAGCGAGAGACCGAGCAGCCGGAGGAGAGTGGGATGCTCGTAGACCCGTGCCGAAGCGTCCTCACAGAATCCAGCCGCTGGATCTCCAAATAACGAGGCCGCTAACGCTCCCGGCCGACTCCCGCTAGGCCCGCCAGGCCGACCCTGCAGAAAGCGGTCTCCCAGATTCCTCCCAACACGGGAACAGCCCCATCCGCCGCGCAGGATGAGAGCTGTCCAGTGAGCTTCTGACCTGGCCTCGCAGGTTAATTCCTGTGGAGCCCCGTTACGGAATCGAACCGTAGACCTTCTCCTTACCATGTCCCGCTGGACGGTTCCCGCGGCCCAGGTACAGCACCTGACCAGGCAATACGCTGGCACAGGCGAGCGGAGACAAGCCCGGATCAGCGCCGCCAGGCACCGTTCTGCCCCTCAAACTGCCCCTCAGGTTCAGCGCTTCTCCGACCGAATCCATCCGCCACCTGTAGAGTGCCACCCTGTTCGAGCACATCTGTCAAACCCCGCGTTGAAATGCGAGAACTCAGGACAACGACCCCGCTCTGGAGATCACCAAACACGGCGCTCGAGTTCGGCCGCCAGAAGCAGCGGACCAGTTCTTCGGCCCGGCCGCCGGCCGCACAGCGTGACCAGCCAGGGACCCAGAGCCGCACGTGTGACCGCCTGCTCGGCAGCCTGGTTGCTGAGATGGCCGCCCGACTGACGCCACGCCGAACCGTGTGATCTGTGCCGACTTCGCCATAGCCACTGCTGACCAAGACGCCCTCTTCTGCCGAAATGAGGTCGTCGCCGCCGCCCGCGTTTATGCACAGGCATGCATAATTTTCCATGATTCAGCCGTCCCCTTACGTCGCTGCGGCAATTGCTACGCAACCTTTTGAGGAGATGCACAGAGACCTCCCTGCCGAATTTGTGGCCTTTTTACTCCCGCGGCCTCATGCGCGTGGAACACACAGGTCAGTCGGTCTGCAGGCGGCCTGACCTGCGCCGACCCCGGCGACGGGTCTTGCGTGTTTGCAGCTGCAAGCGGGTTCGGACAGCTGGTGCTCGCGGGCGGCGTCGGCCCCGATTCGACGGGCATGATCCTGATGGCCAAGGGCCTGGAGATCGTGGGTTAATAGGTCGTGGTCTGAAACGGGTGATGGTAGCGGCCGGGATCCTCTGGCCGCTCCGGGTTGCTGGGGAGGTCGGGCTGTGAAGCAGTTGGAGCTTGCGGAGACGATGGAGGCGCTGCGGGCCGAGTTGGCCGCTGCGGCGGCGGCCGGGGCGGGGTCGGCGTTCCAGTTCCCCGTGGCCGGGGTGCAACTGGAGTTCCACGTTGGGGTGACCAAGACCGGCGAAGGCAAGGCCGGAGTGAAGTTCTGGGTGGTGGAGCTGGGCGGGTCGGGCGGCTACGCCCGGGAAGAGATCCAGACGGTAACGGTGACGCTGGGGGCGCCCGTAGATTACAACGGCGACCTGGTCAAGATCTACCGGGGCTCCGCCGAGATGCCCTGACCAGGGTAGGTTCCTAGCGTGATAGCGCCGACGATAGGGACTGGCCGAGCCGTGGAAGTACTCCACGACCGGGGCTCAGCCGCCCCGGGTAACGCTCGGTGGACCAGCGGGTCGGGCTATTTGATCGGTGGCCGGCTGGTGCTGACTGCCGCGCACAACGTCGATTACCGGCAGGATCCAAGCGATGATGGAGAGCTGCTGGTACGCACCATTGCGGGAAGTAAGTTCGCCGCCCGGGTGGTGCTGGTCTGCGATGAGTTGTCCCAGAAGGATCTGGCGCTGCTGGAGATCACCGACCCTCGGTTCGATGAACAAATGCCGTCTGTTCGTTTCGCGCGGGTTAACCGGGGCAGTCCTGCGCCGGTTTCGGGCTGCTGGGCGGTCGGTTTCCCCCGGTTCGGCGAAGCCGGTCCCGTCTTGCCGGAGGGCAGTCGCAAGGACACCTGGGAGGTCCGCGGCGACATCTTGCCGGGTACGAAGCAGCGGGATGGGCTGTTTTCCCTCCAGGTGACCAGCACCCCGCGGCCGTTGCCGGCGGTGCTGGCCGGATCGGAGTGGGAGGGCATGTCTGGCGCCCTCGTGTTCGCCACTGACCCTGACGATGGTGAGCAGGCCATAGGGGTCGTCATCATGCATCACCCCTCCGAGGGTGAGTCGGCGTTGACCCTCGTGCCGATCACTGCCGTCAACGCGCTGCCGGCGGCGGCCCAGTGGTGGCATCAGTTGGGCGTAGGTGACCCAGATGCACTGCCTGTCCGGCCGCCTCTGTCGGCGGCCGCACAGCGAAGGTCCCGGGTGAGCGGTGGGCGGGCGTTGAAAGAGCACTGGGATCCCCGCGGCCGCGGGGTGGAACAGGCGGCCCGGTCCGGCTGGTTCTTCACCGGGCGCCGCCAGGCGCTGTCGCAGCTGGTGGCCTGGCTGACCGCTGCACCTAGCCCAGCAGAGAACCTGCGGGTGGTCACCGGCGGTCCGGGGTCGGGGAAATCGGCGGTGCTGGCCCGCCTGGTCACTATGTCGGATCCGCAGTACCGCGCCCGGATGCCAGGACCGCTTGCCTCCGACGACCCGGTCGCCGATCTTCCCTCCGGTGTCATCGATGTCGCGGTCCACGCCCGCGCCGTCTCGGCCGACGAGGTCGTGAGCGCACTCGCCGCCGCCGCCGGGACACCGTTGGCCGATCTTGACGGTCTGATCGAAACGCTTCTGGAGCGGCAGGAGGCGTTCACGATCGCGGTGGACGCGCTTGATGAGGCCGCTGACCCGCCCGCGCTCGCCCGGGCGCTGCGCAAGCTGGCGAGCGAGACCGCCGATGCCAGCGTCCGGCTGCTAGTGGGCACCCGGCCCGGCGGCCCGGACCGCCGTCTGATCACCGCCCTGGGGCTGTCCGCCCGCGGCGACCACCCGGCCCTGATCGACCTCGACGACCCTTGCTACCTGTCCCGTGAGGATCTCGCTGAGTATGTCCGGCGTCGGCTGCTATTTACCGACATCCCGCCGACCCCGTATCGGGGCAGGGAGGCCCTCGCTGGCCAGGTCGCCGCCGCTGTCGCCCGTGCCGCCTACCCGGCGTTCCTCATTTGCCAGCTTGTCAGCCGCGCCCTGCTCCTGCGCGGCCAGCCGCTTAGCCCAGACGATCCCGGCTGGCAGGACTTGCCGACCACGGTCGCAGCGGCCATGGATGACTATCTCGCCGGCGTTGGTGACCAGAAGGAGCAGGACCGCGTTCGAAGACCTGCTCCGCCCGCTGGCCTATGCCCGCGGCGACGGCCTTCCCCTCGACGATGCCGGGCTCTGGCCACGGCTGGCGACCGCGCTGGCCCGGCCTGGCCGCAGCTACGCCCGCGGCGATGTCGCAACGCTGCTGGACACCGCCGCCGATTACCTCGTCGAGTCCGTCATTACCGGGCAGGCCGCCTATTACCGGCTCTACCATCAGGCCCTGTCCGACCGGCTCCGCGAACGCGATCAGCAGCATTCCCGGCCGGTCAGCGCCGAGCTGGCTGTCTATCGGTGCTTGCTCGGCACCGTGGTACGCCGCCCCGACGACACCTACGACTGGCAGGCCGCTCACCGTTACCTGCATAGCCAGCTGGCCGGATACGCTGCCGACGCCGGCCAGCTCACCAGTGTCCTTGATGATCCGGGGTTCCTCGTCGCCGCCGACCCGGACGGGTTGTTCGCCGCGTTGCAAAGTCCGGGGCAGCCATCCGGCGGGACTGCGCAGATCTACCGGTATGCCTACCCGCACTTGCCTCACGGGGCCGACATGGCGGCCGAACGGGCCAGCTACCTGCAGCTCGCCGCTCGACTTCACCGTGCCCACCTCGCCGACCAGCTCGACCAGCTGCCGCTTCACCAGCTGTGGACAGCTCGCTGGGTCCGCGGTCAGCGACCCCACCCGCACTACATCGCTGGCCGCCACCACGGCGAGGTGGACGCGGTGGCGGTCGGCGAACGGCAGGGCCGGCCGGTGATCGTCTCCGGCAGTAGCGGAGACGGGACCGTGCGGGTGTGGGATCTGGAATCGGGCGAGCCAGCGCTCGGCCCGCTCACGCACTCCGGGGTGAGAGCGCTGGCGGTCGGCAAGCGGCAGGGCCGGCCGGTGATCGTCTCCGGCAGTAGCGGAGACGGGACCGTGCGGGTGTGGGATCTGGAATCGGGCGAGCCAGCGCTCGGCCCGCTCACCACCCACCACGGAAAGATATGGGCGCTGGCGGTCGGCGAGCGGCACGGTCGGCCGGTGATCGTCTCCGGCGGCGAAGACCAGACGGTGCGGGTGTGGGACCTGGAGTCGGGCGAGCCAGCGCTCAGGCCGCTCAGGGGCCACGACCACGACGTTAGCGCGCTGGCGGTCGGCGAGCGGCAAGGCCGCCCGGTGATCGTCTCCGCCAGCGTCGGGCCGGTGCTCGTGTGGGACCTGGAGTCGGGCGAGCTAGCGCTCAAGCCGCTCACCGGCCACGACGGCGGGGTGCTCGCGGTGGCGATCGGCGAGCGGCAGGGCAGGCTGGTAGTCGTCTCCGGCGCCGTCGGGACGGTGCTCGCGTGGGACCTGGAGTCGGGCGAGCCAGCACTCGGCCTGCTCCCTGCCCCGGCAGTGGACACTATGGCGGTCGGCGAGCGGCATGGGCGGCCGGTGATGGTCTGCAACGGCTTCGGCGGGACGGTGCAGGTGTGGGATTTGGAGTCCGGCGAGCCAGCACTCAGCCCGCTGCCGGGCCATGACGGCGGCGTGAGTGCAGTGGCGGTCGGCGAGCGGCAAGGCCGGCCAGTCATCGTCTCCGGCGGCGGAGACGGGACGGTGCGGGTGTGGGACCTGGAGTCGGACGAGCCGGCGCTCGGCCCGGTTACCGACTACGACGACCGGATGCACTCGGTGGCGGTCGGCGAGCGGCAAGGCCGCCCGGTCATCGTCTCCGGCGGCGGAGACGGGACGGTGCGGGTGTGGGACCTGGAGTCGGGCGAGCCGGTGCTCGGCCCGCTGACAGGCCACGGCGGCGGGGTGAGGGCGGTGGCTGTTGGCGAGCGGCAGGGCCGGCCGGTCATCGTCTCCGGCGATAGAGACTGGATACCCAGAGATGCAGCGGTGCGGGTGTGGGACCTGGAGTCGGGCGAGCCGGTGCTCGGCCCGCTGACAGGCCACGGCGGCGGGGTGAGGGCGGTGGCTGTTGGCGAGCGGCAGGGCCGGCCGGTCATCGTCTCCGGCGGCGGAGACGGGACGGTGCGGGTGTGGGACCTGGAGTCGGGCGAGCCGGTGCTCGGCCCGCTGACAGGCCATGACCTCGGGGTGGACGCAGTGGCAGTTGGCGAGCGGCAGGGCCGACCGGTCATCGTCTCCGGCGGCAACACCAGCCACGGCGGGACGGTACGGGTATGGGACCTGGAATCGGGCGAGCCGGTGCTCGGCCCGCTGACAGGCCGCCAAAGCGTGACGGTGACCGCGGTGGCGGTCGGCGAGTGGCAGGGCCGGCCGGTGATCGTTTCCGGCGGCAGCACCAGCCACGGCGGGACGGTACGGGTATGGGACCTGGAATCGGGCGAGCCGGTGCTCGGCCCGCTGACAGGCGGCGAAAGCTTGGTGACCGCGGTGGCGGTCGGCGAGTGGCAGGGCCGGCCGGTGATCGTTTCCGGCGGCAACAGCGGCCACGGCGGGACGGTGCAGGTCTGGGACCTCGAGGCAGAGCATCACGCCACCTTGCGAATTGAGCTCCAGCACCGGGTGCTGTCAGTTGCCTCCGCCACTGACCGGCTAGTGATCACCACCACAGCCGAGCTTCTTCGGATCGATCTCCTTTAGCGACCGGAGCGAGCGTGACATTAAATATCAAATAGGACAGGGCAAATCCGGAGTTTCCCTTGGATGGCCGCGGTCGCGAGCCCAAACGCTTGCACGAGTTAGCACTCGGTGTGGCCGATGGCTAACGAATACTGCCACTCACGCGATCTCACCCATCGCGACGACGTCCCAGATCGCTCGATCTGGACGGCTCTGCGTCCCACGCATTATCGAGTTCGCCCGTGCATAGCGGCGGGTCGGCGCACGGTTATCAAGAGCTATTAGCACTGTTGACAATGCCAACTAAGGCCGGGCAGGCATGTGGCCAGACCTGTATATTTATGCGGCGCCGCGCTCGGCGCGAGTGCCCGCTTCTGCCGCTGGTAGCTCTTATCCGTTTGCGCCAGTGCTGACGGCGCGGACTGCCGAGTCGATGATCTGCTCGAGTCGTTTGCTGTGGGCGCCGTGCCAGTACACCTGGCCGCAGTCGCGGCAGCGGGAGAAGGTCTGGTAGGTGCGCCGGGTGCCGGGGGGCAGCACGGGGGCCACGGCTGCCTTGGCTGCCGGGGACAGCGGCCCGTTGCACGCCGGGCACCGGGTCCAGGGCGCCAGCGGCGGCCTGGACCGGTCCAGCACGTCCCGGAACTGGTCATCAGGGCGCGCGCCCCGCACGTAGGCGCCCAGCCACAGCGCCCGGCGGCGCAGCAGGCCGCGGTCTTGGGTCAGCAGCACCCGGCGGCCGGCGTTCGCCTGCTCGATCAGGGCATCATCGCCGGCGTCGTTGGCGTAGGCGGCGTCCACGCCGGCCAGCCGCAGCCAGGCGCGCCAGCGTGCCCAGGTGGACATCAAGGACAAAACGTGCCGGCGCCGGCTGCGGGCGGCGCACGGCCTCGACGGTCACCGCATCTGCGGCGCGCGGCCGGTACCCGGGCGCGGCCGGCTCGCCGTTGACCAGCAGGCGGCCGGTTTCGGTCAGCGGTATCCCCAGCGACTCCACCACGTGGCCTAGCGTCGACGTGCCGTCCACGGTCACGGCCACCGGGGTGCCGCGGCGGCCTGGCCGCAGGAACAGCCTCAGCTCAGCTGCGATGATCACGACCGCCTGCGCCTGGGTCATCTTCCCGGCATGCCCGGCCAGGACGCATTCTGACCATAGCCGCTTGCAGGAGTACCCGCCCCGGCTGGCCAGCCCGGGTCCGGTACAGGCGATCACCAGGCGACCGCTGTAGCCTGCCGGGATCAATGGCCGGGGCGGAGCACCCCGGCCGACTGCAGGAATATCCGCACATGCCGCCGACAGGGCGTCGATGCGGATCGTCATGGCGCTGGTAGCTACGTCCATGACGTTTCCGCCGGAGCGCCTTGTGCAGAATTTCACAAGCCGCTTCCGCGGAAACGCGCTCACATGCCGCGATGATGATCGCTGGTCTCATCGCGGCCGCTGGGCCAGGGCGGCGGGCAGGTGGATGGTGGAGCCGCCCGGGAGGACGGGGGCGTCGTTGCCGGCGTGGCGGAGTTCGACGACGCCGGCGTTGGGGATCAGGTAGCGGCTGGCGAAGCCGCGGAAGGCGCGCATCTGGTCGTGATCCGGTGTGGTGATGCCGGTCAGCAGCGACCACGCGACGGCCCGCATGAACAGCCCGTGGGTGAACACCACGACCGGTCCGGCTTCCTGCGTGCCGAGCCGGTTCAGGAAATCTGCGGTGCGGGCCGGCAGGCCGGTGAAGGACCCGGCCCCGGGCCGGCGGCACGGGGGCCGGCCCGGTCCCAGTACGCCCGCGCGCAGGGCTCGCGTTCCCGGGGAGTGCTGGCGCGCCCGTGCAGGTCACCGAGGCAGGTGAACTCGTGGACGGGCCACTGCCGGCACGCGGCGGCGGGGAACCGGCTGATCGTCGGCTGTGCGGTCTGGCGTGCCCGCAGGCAGGGCGATGTCACGATCAGCGCCGGGACGTCGGCGAGTACCCGCGCGATCTGCCCGGCCTGCCCGTGCCCGTCCGCGGTCAGCGGGGCCGGGCCCGGATCAGCCGACGGCAGTCCCGCGCTGGATTCGCTTTCACCATGACGGATCAGGAACACCCGGATCACCCAGCCTCCCGGCCCTTCGCCCGTCCCGCCCGTGCAGACCCGCGAGCGGGCGCCCTGAAGACAAGTGTGCCGCTCAGAGAATGACACCAGATCCGGTGATCTCGCGGATGAGCGACGAAATCCTGACAATGGCGCCATGATGCCGCATAACCCGTTCGCCACGGAATGCACGCTCATGCCGCGCCGGGTGCGGGCGGACTTGATTTGCGCACTCACCGACCGGGTGGACTGCCGGAGAATGAGGCACTTCAGCGGGCCAATCCCCATCTCGTCCGCCAGCGGCGAGCCAGCCGGTCATGGACGGCTGGCAGCCGCTGCCCATCTGGAGCCGGTTCAAGGGCCCCTCCCGCGAGCACACCGAATCCGACCTGCGTTGTTATCTCACCCGGTGTGCTGAGCGGGGTCTCGATCCGCTGGCCGCCCGCCGCCCGGCATTTGCAGTCGCAGCTATGCGGGCCGGCCTAATCGCTTTGCGAAGATTCGCGGCCTGGCATTGCCATGCATCCAGCGACGGCACCAAGTCCGGCTCGGCGGCCCTTCAGAAAGTGCCGGGCACGTCAACCGAGCTGAACACAGATACCGTGGGAGGGCCCGCGACACCGAGCTCAGAGATGACCTGCTGGACATCCGAGCTCCCCTCGAAGAAGCTCTGGAACTGCTCCGCGGTTCCCCATTCGTCGAGCACGACGAGCTCTCCGTCACCCGTGAGGACTCGGTGGTGAACATTTCCCGAGTCCTTGTTGCTCTCCGTGATCTTCTCCAGGAGCGATGCCCGGGCCCTCATGCCCTCGACGGCCTTGGCGACATCGGAAACAGGGAAACGGATAATAACGGTGACACTCATGGCGGAACCCCCCCAGGGTTGACTGCCCCCCTCCCGGGCGGGCCCCTGAACGCTACATCGTGCGGGACGGCACTGTACAGCCCGCTCCGGGCACGGGATGTGGTCCGCCCCGGCATACGAGCCCAGTTAGTCAGAGGGGGTTTCACCAGAGCAGCGCCGCATCCGTCGTAATGTGTGCGTTATGCCAGAGCCCGGTGAGGAACCTCGGACGAAGCCCCGGCGTGCGCGCAGCCAATGATCCACCAGGGATGCGCCGAAGCCGCCTGGCCGATGCCAACTGCATGATTATTCATGACCGTCCCGTACGGGAATGCGCGCTCATGCCGCGGACCGGACGTGGTCCGCTCTGGGCTTGCAGCTGGCGGCCAGAGCCCAAGCTAACTGCGAGAAACCCGCAGTCGCTTGACCATTGAGGCAACGATCCAGCTATGGGTGAGGCAGCCATCTTCGCGGGCTCAGAAGTATCAGCAAGGTGCTGCGCACTACGGTGGTACAAACAAGCCCTACGGTCGAGACGGCCGATAACCCGACACGACGCGCAGGTCAGCGGGCCACTCGCAGTCGGCTCGGGTGTAAACAACAGCAAGCTGCTTCACGCATTTCAAGGATGCCTCGCTTCCTCTGTCCAATGGGTGAGTTCGTGCCTGTCAGCCAGGGTCTGCGGGTGCCCGGGGCCGAGGACCCGCTCGTCCACGGGAAGGAGCGCGGCGAGCAGGTCCCGGGCGGCGGCAGGGTTCCCCGCCTGACCGGTCCAGCGGGCCAGGTTCGCGCGGACGGCCAGGGTGCGTGGACGTTCCGCGCCGAGGACGCGCTCATCCACGGTCAGCAGCGCAGCGAGCTGGTCTCGCGCGGCGGCCGCGTCCCCCGCTTGCCCGGTCCAGCCGGCCAGGGTCACGCGGGCGAACAAGGTGCGCGGGTTCTCAGGGCCGAGGACACGTTCCTCGATGGCCACCAGCGCGGCGAGCTGGTCTCGCGCGGCGGCCGCGTCCCCCGCTTCCCCGGTCCAGCGGGCCCGCTGGTAGCGGGCGCCTAGAGTCGCCCGGTGATGCGGGCCGAGGATCCGCTCATTCACGGGCAGCAGCGCGGCGAACTGATCCCGGGCGGCGGCCGGGTCCCCTGAGTACCCGGTCCAGCGGGCCAGCTGATGCCGGGTCCATAGGGTGTCCGGGTGCTCGGCACCGAGAACCCGCTCGCGCACCGGCAGCAGCCTGACGAACAGGTCCCTGGCCGCGGCCCGGTCTCCTGCCTCGCCGGTCCAGAAGCCGAGCTGATGCCGGGAGGTCAAAGTGTCGGGGTGCTCCGGGCCGAGGACCCGTTCCCGCGCGTCAAGGACTCTTTCCTGGAGATCCCGGGCGGCGGCGTACCCGCCGCTGTCTCCCAGGTAATCGGCA
>CAVYVO010000005.1:0-173077 GCA_963771985.1 uncultured Actinomycetota bacterium
CACATCGGTCGTGGTGATCGGCGTGGGCGGCCTGGGGCACATGGCGGTGCAGATCCTGCGCGCGATCAGCGCCGCCCAGGTCATCGCTGCCGACATCGACGAGGGGAAGCTGACAGTGGCGCGGCAGGTCGGCGCCGACCAGGTGGTCCGCTCCGGCGATGAGGCGCCGGCGCAGATCCGCGACCTCACCCGCGGGCTGGGGGCCACGGTGGTGCTGGACTTCGTCGGCACCGATGCCACCATGCAACTCGCGGCGGGTATCGCGCGCCCTGACGGCGAGGTGACCGTGGTCGGCCTGGCCGGCGGCAGCTTCCCGTTCGGGTTCGGCGCGCTGCCCTTTGACTGCGCGATCACCGTCCCCTACTGGGGCAGCGCGGTGGAGCTGATGGAGGTGCTCACCCTGGCTCGCGAGGGCAAGATCCGCTCCCGCATCCGGCGGTTCCCGCTCAGCCAGGTCGCCGACGTCTACGCACAGCTCCGGGAAGGGAAGATCGACGGCCGGGCGGTGATCACCCCGCAAGAGCCCTGACCTGGCCCGGGCCGGGTGGACGAGCGTCCGCTGATGCCCAGCTCCTGGGCTTTACCGTCTGGCAGCCTGCGGGAGCGCACCTTCTGGCGGATGCTGTATGAGACCGCCCGGATCCGGTGCTGCCTGCCTCCCCGCGGCGTTACGCGATGAGGGCGGGGGCGGCTCCGCGATCTGGAGGAGCCTGTAGGGTTCCATGACCCCGTCACGGTCTCTGACCTGCAACGTGAGGGCTGAGCTGGGACGTCATGCTGCCCGTTCGTCCTGGCTGGTCAATCCGCCAAGGACCCTGTGCCACCGTATTCTGGCCGCCGTCAGACCAGTGGGCGCGGCCGGCGTGATCTCATCGCAGTCCGGTGGGCCGCAGCTTCCCGGAGCGCGGGCGATGCTGGTTCTAGCGCGCGGCATGCTCATCCAGGAGTGCGCGCACTCGAACGTCAGCAGCCACAGCATCACTGCGGAGCCCGCCCGCGACCTGCAGAACCATGGCTGAGCACGCTCGCGCCCTCCCGCCGCGGGAACACCAGGGGCGGCACCGGCGCACGACGGCTGCGCCGCCGCAGCCGTCCCGTTTCCCGAACTCGACGGGATCAAGCCCGCGGTCCTGGGCCTGCACAACTGCCTGGGTGGCACCCTCCTGCACATGCACGCCCCGGCCGGTGATCTTGATACGCGACAGCGGCGGGCGCTGGCATGCCACGCGCACCCGCGGCCGGAGCGGGATGAACGAGGAGATCGCGATGCGCCTGGAGGTGGTGCCGCCGCTGAGCCGCGCCACCGCCTGGATCGAGGTGCCCGCCGCCGGGCAACCGGCTGAGGCCCCGCACCATGGTGCCGCTCCGCTGGGAGTGACGTTCATGCGGGCGATCCGTCGTCCGCCCGCTGCCCCTGCCAGGCCCAGGTGCTCTGCGGACACGGCACACAAGACGCACAGCGACCTGCGGGCATATCTGGCCACACCACAGGCCAGCGGCCACATGATCGCTGCGGCCCGGCGAGGGTTTCCGGTCCGCGAACCGGCTCACCCGGCGCGACCGACTGTTCTGAGCCCAACCGCTTCCCGGCATCTGACAGGCCGACACACGCCGGGTAGCCCCGGCGCGTTGCCGCGCCGGGGCCCCCTCAGAACCGTGCGTGCCACTCGTCGCGGCACACGGCTCAAGCAAGCCGCGAGGGCGTTGCAGGTTGAAGCGCGGGCTTGCTGCGCTGGCGGGCATTGAGCGCCCGCTGGCAGGATGCGTGCACGAGGCGGGTTTGGTCACCGTCGGCTGGGCCGGGTCTGCCGTGATGGGTGAGATAGCTGGCGGCTATCGCCTTGCGGGTGACGTGCAGCCACCACCGTTCCCATTGCTCGGGAGACTGGGGTGGCTGATCGGCGGACAGGAGGTGGTCCCCGCAGAGCGGGCACAGCCCGTCCTGCCTGGATAGCAGGCGCAGGCTGTACCTGTCGAGCGGGGGTTTCACCTTCTTGCGCCGATCGGCCCAGTAGCTGGCCAGGGCAGGGTCATCGGGGGATGCCGCGCCCTTGACCGGCACATGCCGTTCGATGGCCGTCCAGGAGAACCTGACCAGGCAGGCGCCGGTGTCACGGTCGCCGAATACCCAGTGGTCATTCCTGAACTTGTTAAACTTGCCGAAGTACCGGCTGGTAATCCAGTGCTTCGGTTTGTTGACGTGGCGCCATGTGGCCCATTTATAGGTGATGTGCCACAGGTAGTGGTCCAGGGAGCCGAACAGCCTGGATGACACCACGCCCCGGTAGTAGGCCGCCCAGCCCCGGACGATGGGGTTGAGCCTGGCGATGACCGCCATCGCGTTGCCGCCGCGCAGGGTGCGCAGTTCGGACGCGAGCCGTTCCCGGACCCGCCTGATGGCCGCCTGGGATGGCTTGATCAGCAGCTTGCGGTTGGGGTAACGGCGGACATTGAACCCGAGGAAGTCGAAGCCCTCGCTGAGGTGGACGATCCGCGTCTTGTCCTCGTTGAAGGCCAGGCCCCGGGGCGCCAGCCATTCCGCGAGCCGCGCCTTGACGTGTCCGGCCTGCTCCTGGCTGTGGCAGAGCACGACCACGTCGTCGGCGTACCTGACCGCGACCGGGGATCCTCTCTCGGTGTCCCCGGCGCGCGGGCCGCGGGTCCGGTACCGGACCCCGGCGGCCTCCTCCAGCCCGTGCAGCGCGACGTTCAGCAGGCACGGGCTGATCACGCCGCCTTATGAGCAGTGCCGGGTTATGCGCAGCGCTGGCCTTCTGGCCCTGGTGACAGCGACGCTGGGGGCCGGTCACTGCACATAATGCGCGGAGGATCCGATCAGGCGGTCCGGCATGGTGCCGGGCCAGCATGATCGGAGGTCAGCTGTCATGGCGACTTTGTTTGCGCTGGTGTCGGGCCTGGAGGCGGAGCTACGGCGTCTGGGCTACAAGGACTCGACGCTCGTCTGGTACCGGGGCTGCTGGCGCCGCATGCACAAACACTTCGCTGCCCGCGGCATCGAGGAGTTTTCCCTGGACGCGGCGATGGCGTGGGTCGATGATGCGTGCGGCTTCTTCGGCAAGGAGCAGGCCGGCACCTTGAAGCGAACCGATGTGTACTTGTTCAGGGTCGCCCAGATGCTGGGCGAGTACGAGACTCACGGGGCGGTGCTGCGCCGGTATAACCGGTCGGTGAGCAAGCTGGACGGTCCCGGCGCCGAGGCGGTCGCCCGGTTCCAGGCGTGGCTGCGTGCCGCTGATCGCTCGGTGTCGACGGTGCGCACCTACGGGACGATCGCCGGGGAGTTCATCGCCTTCACCGGCACCCGCGGCGGACTGGCCGCCTGTGACGCCGCGACGATCGAGGCGTTCGTCGCGACGCTGGCCGGCTACCAGGCCAAGACTGTCGAGCAGAAACTGGCCGCGCTGCGGTCGTTTCTGCGGTTCGCGTCCGCCGACGGCCTCGTGGATGCCGCCTGTCTGCTGGCGGTCCCGGCTGCCCGCTCGGCCAGGCAGGCCAGGATCCCGTCGGTGTGGGATCCAGGCGAGGTGGCCAGGATCGTCGAGGCGATCGACCGGGACAATCCGTGCGGGAAGCGGGATTATGCGATCATCCTGCTGGTCACCAGGCTCGGGCTGCGCGGCGTGGACATCCGGGGGCTGGAGTTCGCCGACTTCGACTGGCGGGGCAACCGGCTATTCGTAACGCAGGCCAAGACCGGGCACCCGGTGCAGCTGCCGCTGCTGAAGGAGGTCGGCTGGGCGGTGATCGACTACATCCGCCATGGCCGGCCGGACTGCGACTGCCCGCAGGTGTTCGTGCGGCACACGGCGCCGATCGGCCCGTTCTCCGACCAGGATCATCTGCATCAGATCCTGGTCAAGCACGCCAGGGTGGCGCACGTGCGGGTGAGCGAGAAACGCCGTCATGGCATGCACTCGCTTCGTCACACCCTGGCCACCCGGCTGATGGAAAACGGCACCCCGGTCGAGCAGATCGCCGACATCCTCGGCCACCAGTCAGCCGAGTCGACCGGCGTCTACCTGAAATCCTCGTTGGGGCTGCTGTCCAGGTGCGCGCTGGACCCGGACGAGCTGGCGAGTGAGGTGTCACGGTGAGCCCGGCCATCACGATGACCGGCGCGATCACGGCCCTGGCCGCTGAGAAACGCGCTACGGGCTACAAGTACGACACCGAGGAGCGGGTGCTGGCCCGTTTCGCCGCGTTCTCCGGCAGCCAGTTCCCCGGGCTGGAGGCACCCACCCGGGCCTCGGTCGAGGCGTGGATCACCTCGGCACGCGAGCGGGGCGTCAAGCCGGCGACTCTGCAGGGCCTGGCCGCGCCGGTGCGGGAGCTGGCCCGCTGGCTGGGCCGACGGGGCGTGCCGGCTTATGTCCTGCCCACCGGGGCGCTGCCCCGGCCGGCTCGCTACGTCCCGCACATTTACACCGACCAGGAACTGGCGGCCCTGTTCACTCAGACCGACCGCTGCCACTACAACTCCCAGGTCCCGTTCCGGCACCTGGTCATGCCGGTGCTGTTCCGCACGATCTACGCCTGCGGGCTGCGCGCGTCCGAAGCCCGGCTGCTGCGCTTTGACGACGTCGACAT
Source organism: uncultured Actinomycetota bacterium (assembly GCA_963771985.1). Classification (GTDB taxonomy): domain Bacteria; phylum Actinomycetota; class Actinomycetes; order Streptosporangiales; family Streptosporangiaceae; genus Trebonia. Next base: position 4,609 of record CAVYVO010000005.1, read on the forward strand.
TGACGCCGGCGTCCTGACCATCCGCGACGGCAAGGGCGGCAAGGACCGGCAGGTCCCGGTCAGCGCGGCGCTGCGCGACAGGCTCGCTGACTACCACGCCCGGGTGGCCGGGCGAACCGGCGGGGACTGGTTCTTCCCCGGCACGGCGGGGCAGCCGCTCACGCTCGCCAACGTCGACAAGAATTTCCGCCGGTTCCTGTGGCAGGCGCGCATCCCCCACGGCGGCAAGGGTCACGGCCCCCGTGTCCATGATCTAAGGCATGTTTTTGCGGTCAATAACCTGCGGTCGTGGTTCGCCGTCGGCGAGGACGCCGGCGCGCTGCTGCCGGTCCTGCAGGCCTACATGGGTCACTCCTCGATCGCCGGCACCGACTACTACCTCAGGCTCACCGCCGAGTCCTACCCGCACATCGCCGCGGCCATCCAGCGCGCCTTCGGCGACATCGTCCCTCCCCTCACCGCGGGGCTGTGCGATGGCGACTGACTTCGCGGTCATGCTGCACCGCTTTCTCACCTCGCACCTGGCCGGGATGCGCGGCTGCTCACCGAACACGATCGCGTCCTACCGGGACGCGTTCAAGCTGCTGATCGCCTTCTTCAGCGACGTCAGGTCCATTCCGCCCGACAAGCTCACCCTCGACCGCATCGACGACGCCGCCATCGCCGGGTTCCTGAACTGGCTGGAGGCCGAACGGCACAACAGCATCGCGACCCGCAACCAGCGGCTGGCAGCGGTCAGCTCCTTCTTCCGGTGGATGCAATCGCAAGACCCGGCCCGGATGGCCAGCTGCCAGGAGATTCTGGCCATCCCCGCCAAGAAGCAGGCCCAGCCCGGCGTGAACCACCTCACGGCCGGGCAGACCCGCCTTCTGCTCGCCCAGCCCGACCGGTCCACCCGGCGCGGCCGGCGCGACGCGACCCTGCTGGCCACCCTCTACGACACCGCCGCCCGGGTCTCAGAACTCGCCGGCCTGACCGTGCGCGACATCCGCGTTGAGCCTCCGCCGCTGGCCGTGCTGACCGGCAAGGGCCGCAAGACCCGCCACGTGCCACTCGGCGACAACACCACGGCACTGCTGGCCGCCTACCTAGCCGAGCACTGCCTTGACAAGCCCGGCCACGACGACCACCCGCTATTCGTCAGCCAGCATCGCAGCAAACTCAGCCGCGGCGGGATCGCCTGGATCATCAGCAAGTACCAGGCCCAGGCCGGCGACCCGGCACTCGCCGGCGCCGACCTCAGCCCCCACGTGCTACGCCACAGCAAGGCCATGCACCTCTGCGAGGCAGGTATCCCACTGCCCTACATCCGCGACATCCTCGGACACGTCGACCTGTCCACCACCGAGATCTACGCACGCGCCTCCACCGAGGCCAAGCGCAAGGCCCTCGAGGCCGCCTACACCGAGATCGTCACCGACGACCTGCCCGAATGGAACCAGAACCCGGGACTGCTCAACTGGCTCGCCAGCCTGTGAGCCAGCGCATCACACACACGGTTATGCGCAGTGCTCGACCCCCAGCGTCGCTGTCACCAGGGCCAGAAGGCCAGCGCTGCGCATAACCCGGCACTGCTCATAAGGCGGCTCTGGGGTATTCACTTAACCGGAGTGGAATCGGTAGCTGCAGCTGGAGCTCGCCGTTCCTCCACGGCCGGTTCGCCGTCGGGCGGTCCAGGCTTGGCGGGTGACCCCAGCCCCGCGCTACCGGTGCAGGGCGCGGCTTCTTGCTCGCGAGAAGGTCGTCGAAGCGGACTGGCTCGTGCCCGGCGGCCAGCTCCAGCACCCGGTAGAACAGCAGGCCGCGGCTTCGCGAGCGGCGCCGGTTGAAGCGGAAGACAAACTCATCCAGGTAGGCAGGCAGATGCGCCTCGTCCACCGATCCCTGGTGGGTGCCCAGCAGCCACCGCTTGGCCAGCGAGGCGACGCGGTGCACGGCGGGCAGCAGCTCGCCGGGATCCTCCCCGCGGGCGCGGGCGGCGCGCTGGCTGCGCCGCTCATGCGCATAGCCCAGGCCGTCCAGCCCGTAGTAGCCCATCCAGGCGTCGGTGACGACGGTGCTGCCCGGCTCGACGGCGCCGGCGACGAACGGGCGCAGCGATCCGCATCGGTACGGAACCAGGCCTGGAACTCGCCAGTCGACCTCGGGTAGTGGGTTCCGGCCCGCGGCCACTCCATGGCCAGAGCTTACTCCGGTTAAGTGAATACCCCAGAGGCGGCTTATGTAACGCTTTGCATAACCCGCCCTATGGAGTTCCCTCCCCGGTCGGCGCGAAGCCCTTGCCCGCCTCGAACACGCCCGCCTTCAGCCAGCCCCGGATCATGTCCCTGGCCGGGAATGACCCCGGAGAAGCTAGAAGGTGGTCGTGATCGATGCGGTCGAACGCCGCGGCCAAGTCCGCGTCCAGCGCCCGCACGCGCCTGGCCATCAGGCCTTTGCACGCGTTGTAGATCACCGCGATCGCGTCATGGCAGCCGCGGCCCGGCCGGAACCCATACGATCTGGGCTCGAACCGGGCCTCCCACTCAGGTTCCAGCGCGTGACGGACCCGCTGCTGGTGACAGCGGTCCATCAGCACGGGGACGTGTGCTTCATACTGCTGTCCTTTCCAGGCGTTGTGCGGCTTGGGCTTTGATGTCGGCGGGGAGCTTGTATGACCTGGTGATCCGCTCGAGGCACGCGCGCTCGACGGCGGGGGTGAAGTCGATCCACAGCCGCCCGGCGTCGCTTCGCCGGGCGGGTATGTGGCCCCATTCTGCCCATGCATAGACGACGTCGGGCTTGACGCCGAGCCGGGCAGCGACCTCGGCGATGCTGAGCTCGTGTTCGCGGCGGGGTGCCGGGTCGGTGTTGCGGTGCTGGTGGGCAGAGCCGGCGGCGCGCTCACGGCATGCGGCTTCCACGCCGGGCGGGAAGGGGATGCACCAGCGCCCGGCCGGGCCGCGGCGGGCGGTGAGGTAGCCGGCGTTGATCCAGTAGTGGACGGTGCCGGTGGACACGCCGGTGATCTGGGCGACCTGGCGCGGGGTGAGCTCGCCGTCTTCGAGCAGGCCGGGGTAGGGGATGTGATGGTAGCTGCGCAGGTTGGCGGCGGCGACCCCGTCGAAGGGCTGCCCGGTGCCGGTGCGGTGCCCGGCGTCGTTCAGCGCGGCGGCGAGGGCGTTGTTGTCCAGGCCGGGGCCGGTCCGGCGGGCGAGCTCGATCGCCGCCGGGTCGGTGCAGCGCAGCTGGACGGCGCTGCGGCGCCGGGTGACCTGGACCTGCTGGCTGGCGCCGGACTTCCAGCGCAGCCCGACCGTGATCTGGGCGGGGTCGCTGGCGGACGGGGTGATGGTGACGTCGGCCAGCAGGGTGCGCAGCAGCCGCTTGCGGTCTTTGTCGCTGGTGGCCGGGGCGGACCACAGGGCGGGCAGGTCCGCGATGGTGGCGGCGAGCTGGTCCGGGCCGGGCAGCTCGGGGCGGGCGGAGCGCTGCGCGGCGAGCGCTGCCTCGGTGCCGGCCAGGTCCGCGAGCCGGGCCTCCCACCGGGCTTCAAGGGTGCGGGCGACCAGCCGGTTCTCCGGCTCGCAGGCCAGGAACGCCCGCTCGGCCCGGTCAGCGTCATACCGTGCCCGCTCGACGGCCAGCTCTGCGGCGCGGACCGACCGCTGCCGCCGGATGGTGACCTCCTCGGCGGCCGCCAGCGCCAGCGTGACCTGCGCGGGCTCGACTGCGGCCAGCAGCGCGGCGGCCACGGCCTGGTCGATGGTGTCGGCGCGGACCGACCCGCACAGCGGCGTGGCGACATGGTCGGCGCGGGAATGGGCGCATTCGTAGCGCGGGTACCGGTCCTGGTAGCGGACCTGGATGGCACGCCCGCAGGCACCGCAGGACACGATGCCCTGGCACAGCGCAGTGCCTTCCCGCGGCGGGCGGGCCCCGGCGTTGGTCCGGTTGGCGGCCAGCTTCGCCTCGTTGGCCAGGTAGTCCTCCCAGGTGATGTAACCGGGGTGGTGGCCGGGGATCAGGACTTCCCACTGGTCACGGGGCAGTTCGGTGACCGAGGAGCGCACGGACCCGTCCGGGTCGACAACCTGGCGGGAGCGGCGCCGCCCGAACACGTACGCCCCGGCGTAGGCCGGGTTGCGCAAGATCCCGGCGGCGCGGGCGTGGGTGAGCCTGCCCCACCGCAGCTGCCCGGCCCAGGTCCCGCCGTAGGCGCGGCGCGGGAACCGCCGCCCGGCGAACGCCCCGGCCACCCCGTAGGCCGACCCGGTGGCGGTGAACGCGGCGAACACGTCGCTGATCGCGGCGGCGACCTCCTCGTCAGGGTCGATGACCACGCCGCCGTCGTCGTCGTAGACCAGCCCGACGGGCAGCGGGACGCGCAGCTCGCCGCGCCGGGCGGCGGCCCGCTTGGCCTCGTTCATCCGGCTGGTCAGCCAGTGCAGCTCTGCTTCGGACATCTGGCTCTTGAGCCCCAGCAGCAGCCGGTCGTTGATGTCGGACAGGTCATAGACGCCGTCGTTGTCGATGACCAGGGTGGATGTCAGGCGGGCCAGCTCCAGCAGGCGGGCCAGGTCCGCGTTGGAGCGGGCAAGCCGGGAGACTTCCAGGCCGAACACCGCGCCCACCTCGCCCAGGCACACCCGGGCGACCAGCTGCTTGAACCCGTCGCGGTGCGACGCCGTGCGCCCGGACAGGCCCAGGTCGGCATCGATCACCTCGATGGCAGTGCCGGCCCAGCCCAGCCGGGCGGCCTGCCCGGCCAGGTCGTACTGGCGCAGCGTGGACTCGGTGTGCTCGCGGACCTGCACCAGCGTCGACTGGCGGACATACACGATCGCCGCCCGCTCCAGATGCGAGCCGGTCACCTTCTGCTCCCCGCGGATCACCGCTCCTCACCCGCCCCTGCCCGGTCCCGGCGGCGAGCACCGACTCGGCCATGTTGGCCAGCACCGCGATCATCTCTGCCCGCGCACGTGCTGCTGCCGCCGGATCCGGCGGCAGCAGCACAGCGCGGGCAGCGGGCACGGCCTAGTCCAGTTCCCGTCTGGCCAGCAGTTCCAGGTTGAGCGCCGAGATCTCCTCCAGCACCTCCCGCAGCCGCGCTGATTCCTGCAGCCGCGCCCGGACCGCCTCGCCCAGCACGGCGGGCACGTAGACCATCCGCCCCGCAACTGACAGGTACGCATACGGGCCGTGCAGTTCGCCTTGCGCGCACCGGCATCCCTCCTTCCCGCACCTGCGGCGCTGCTCGGCCAGCGACCCGGCCAGGAACCCGGCCGCGCCCGGCACGGACGCGGCCAGCCGGTCCCGGCGGGACCGCAGCTCCGCCGAGGACAGCACCCGGAGATCGTTCTTGTATGCATTCATCACACAAGAAACTCCCAGCAAGAGGACCTGAAGTCAACGAGCTCACCCCGCGTGTCGCGCGCTGACCGCAGAGACCGCCGCAGCCAGCTCGATCAGGACCTCATAGGTCAGAGGCCGGTCCGCCGCCGCGGAACCCCGGTCGGTCCACGCCAGCGGCAGCATCACCGAGCCCAGCGGCCCGCCCTCGCAGCTCACCGCCAGGCCATCAGGGGTCTTCCGCTCGAACAGCACCCGCAGCCGCTGCCCCGACAGCGGGTGGAACGGGTGCGTCACCGTGACAAACGATTCCGGAACCCCACGATCCCTGCGCGACCGGGCAGTTTGCGGGTTCCGTCGGAATCCCGAGCGGCCTCAGCTTCGCACGGTTTGATGCCTTCGGGATGTACACGCGCCGGACCGCCCGGGGACGCCACGACGCGATGGACTGGTGCACCCGCACCGCCACCTGCGCCCTGGCCTCGGAGGTCAGCGCGACCTCCCCGTCGATCCCGGCGGTCCTGCGCCCGGTGTTGCGCTGCGTCACCTGCCGCACGCTGACCAGCGTGTTAGCGCGGCTGCGCAGCATCAGCTTCCGCAGGTTCCGGACTTTCGCCCGGTCCTGCTCCCGCGCCGCCTTGAAGATCCGCTGCCGCAGCCGCCGTACCTGCCCCTCCTGCTCCCGCCAGTTGATCTTGTCCCACTGGACGGGCTCATCGCGGGGCTGGCCCTCTGGTCCGTTCGCTATCCGGGCCTGGCTCTTCACCTCGGCCACGGCGGGGACGACCCACCGGCCGCCCTCCCATACCGGGGTGGTAAAGCTGTAACCCGTCATCGCGTCTAACTTGCCCTTCGGTTCCGGCGATCATGACCGCATCGCTTCAACGGCTCACCTGCCCACGTCAGCGCGCTTTCGCGCCCGGGCACCAAGCCCGGTATCCGGCCAGTTATGCAGCACCCCCGGCGGAGGACCGGGCATGACGGCGCTGGTTTCCCGCTGCCTTCCGGCCGCCGGCATTCGCTTCTTGGGGCATCCTGTCCCGCCCGGGGCTTGTGCCCCTCTCACGATCGGCCTGCCGCGCCGCAGACGGCGCGGACCCGAGCGGGGTTTCCATGTTCCGCACGCGTGAGACCCGGCTGGCTCAGGGTGCCCTCTGTACCCCGGGGCGGCGGTGTCCTCACGACCGGAGTTCTTCCCGGCCGCCGCCTGCCGCTTCTCAGCGGCCAGCCCTGCCGCCCCGGACTGCAACCCGCCCCGGGACGCATCGTTGACGAGGCATCAGCAAGGGTTCACTGTCATTCACCCCACCCCAGCCTTCCCCTCGCCTGTGACCCCGGGCGGAACGGGGTCCTCGGGCTTTTCCCTGAGCTTCGCACCCAGCCGGGCAGGACCCGGCAACGCACGTCAAGGCGGGAACAGGCCTGGACACTGCCTGGATTACGTCTCTGGCATCAGCCAGCCTCCTTCGACGTACTCACTCACAACATGCGACCTCACGTCGCAAAGAACGAGTGATCTGTGCGCAGTAGCCGTGGCGGGCGCTCTGGGATAAGCCGCCGCACGGGCATCCCGTGATGGGGTATGGCAGCGAGGCCATCGCGGCTGTCGTCGATCAGGTGATCGGCTCCGTGCATCTGATCCTCTATGTCACCGACCAGGTTGCGGCAACAGCCTTCTGGCAGGCTGTCCTTGACTGCCCGCCGACTCTTGACGTGCTCAGGATGACGGAGTTTGCCCTGGGAACAGGGGTAGTGCTTGGCCTGATGCCAGAAACCGGAATCAGATCCCTTCTTGGGCCGGCATTGCCTGATCCTGCTGCGGGCCGTGGCATCCCGCGTGCAGAGCTCTATCTGGTCGTGGACGACGCGGCTGCTTACCACGCTCGGGCCCGGGCGGCCGGGCGGCCGAACTGTCCCCGCTGGCCCGGCGGTCGTGGGGGGACGATGTGGCCTACTGTCTTGATCCGGACGGCCATGTCGTCGCTTTCGCCGTTAGGCCCAGCCGGTAATCACGGCGCGCACCGCGATTCCGAGCGCGCAGCGCACCGAACACCCGCATGTCAGCGAGTTCGGCGTCGGCCAGCTGACACGCGTGCAAGCGCTGGGCCAGCCGCAACAGCGCGATCGCAGCGTCCGAGCGTGCATGCAAATAATCCTTCCCGGGGATTGGCAATGCCCTACACGTCCGCGTCGAACAGCGCCCCGCTGGGCCGCCGAAGTTTGCGCGCATGGCGGCAGGGTCGATCGTGGATGCGGTCGGGCCGCGGATCCGGGAGCTGCTGCAGGCGTACCCGCAGTTGCCGACGACGGTGATCGCGGAGCGGATCGGCTGGGACCGGGGCCTGACGGTGCTGTTTGCCGTGGGGCAGGCTAACCCCGCTCAGCCACAGGTCACCGGTGATGTGGACGCGGTTTCGGGGCCCTGGCGGGCGGTGCTGGCCGGGGGTAGAGTCGATTTATTCCCGGCGCCCGGGAGATGGTCTGGCATGGACAGCAGCGCAGCGTCGCGCACACCAGTGGTCGCTGCCTGCTGCGGGGGCGGGGCGGAGTGGCGCGTCCGGGCGAGCTGGCGATGGGAATGACCCGGCAGTACGTGGCAGGGGAGCTGTCTGTGCTGCTCGGGCACCTGCAGGCGGTGACCACGAGCGAGGCGTCCGGGCGCGAGGCGTGGTCGCTGCGGCAGACGGCTGAGACCAAGCCGGTCCTGGCCCTTGGCCCGGTGGCCGTGCGCGCGCTGGCATTGGCGGAGAGCCTGTGCTGGGATTCGCTGAACGAGGGCGACACGGCCGCGTTCCGCCGACAGGCAGCGGTCTGCACTGAACTGCACGATTTCGGCGTGTGCTCCGGCTTGCTCGATGACGATTAGGCAGCTCTGCCCTGCGTTCTGGGGTGGTTATCGTCCGGTGAAAGGACAAGACAATGGCTGATAGCACCGAGCAAGAGGGCCCTCGGACACAGGTGTCGGAGGCGCAGATCGCCGTGCACTGGCGGGAAGAGGAGAGATACCCGCCGCCACCGGGGTTCGTGACGCAGGCCAACGCCAGCGACCCGGCCATCTTCGGCCGGTTCGCCGAGGACCGGTTCCCGGACTGCTTCAAGGAGTACGCGGACCTGCTGACCTGGGATGAGCCGTGGCACACGACGCTGGACACCAGCAACCCGCCGTTCTGGAAATGGTTCGTCGGGGGCAGGCTGAATGCCTCCTACAACTGCGTGGACCGGCACGCCGCGGCTACCCCGGGCAAGACCGCGATCATCTTCGTACCGGAGCCGGAATCCGACGCCCATGTGGCGATCAGTTACGCGGAACTGCTCCGGCAGGTGAACGAGTTCGCGGCGGTGCTGCACGGCTCCCTCGGGCTGAGAGCCGGCGACCGGGTGACGCTGCACATGCCGATGGTGCCCGAACTGCCGGTCACCATGCTGGCCTGCGCCCGGCTCGGGGTGATCCACTCACAGGTGTTCGGCGGGTTCAGCGGTACCGCCTGCGGGCACCGGATCGCCGACTCCGGTAGCCGCGTCCTGATCACCATGGACGGCTACTATCGCGCCGGCCAGCTGGCCGATCACAAGGTCAAGGCCGACGAGGCGGTCGCGGCCGCCAGCCGGGAGGGCCAGCAGGTCGACAGGGTGCTAGTGTGGCGACGGCACCCGGGCCGGTACGCGTCGCAGTCGCCGATGGCCGAGGGCAGGGATGTATTCGTCGATGAGCTGCTCGCCGACCACCAGGGGGAGACCGTCGAGCCGGTGTCGATGCCGGCCGAGGCGCCGCTGTTCCTGATGTACACCTCCGGCACCACCGGGCGGCCCAAGGGCTGCGTGCACAGCACGGGCGGGTATCTCGCCTACGTGGCCGGGACGTCGAAGTACTACCAGGACATCCATCCCGAAGACGTGTACTGGTGCATGGCCGACATCGGGTGGATCACCGGCCACTCCTACATCGTCTACGGGCCGCTCGCGCTGGGCACCACGACGGTGGTCTACGAGGGCGTCCCCAACTATCCCGACGGCGGGCGGCCCTGGCGGATCGCGGAAAAGCTCGGGGTGAACATCTTCCATACCTCGCCCACGGCGATCCGGATGCTGCGCAAGGTCGGGCCGGAGGAGCCGGAGAAGTACGGCCACCACTTCAAGCACATGACCACGGTCGGCGAGCCGATCGAGCCGGAGGTCTGGCGCTGGTACTACAAGACCGTCGGCAAGGGCGAGGCGGTCATCGTTGACACGTGGTGGCAGACCGAGAACGGCGGATTCCTGGGCAGCACGCTGCCAGCCATTCAGCCGATGAAGCCCGGCAGCTGCGGACCGGGCGTGCTCGGCGTCTACCCGGTGATCTACGACGAGGACGGCAACGAGGTCCCGGCAGGCAGCGGCAAGGCGGGCAACATCTGCATCCGCAACCCATGGCCGGGCATCTTCCAGGACATCTGGGGCCAGCCGGAGCGGTTCATCCAGACCTACTACGCCAAGTACAACAAGAACCCGGACAGCAAGGACTGGCGCGACTGGCCGTACTTCGCCGGCGACGGCGCCGTCCAGGCGGCGGACGGCTACTTCCGGATCCTGGGCCGGGTTGACGACGTGATCAACGTCGCCGGGCACCGGCTGGGCACCAAGGAGATCGAGTCCGCCTCGCTGACCGTGCCGGAGGTGGCCGAAGCCGCGGCCGTGCCGGTGATCGACGACATCCGGGGCCGTGCCGTGGAGGTGTACGTCTCCCTCAAGCCCGGCTTCAGCCCTGGCAAGGCAATGGAAGACAAGGTCCGCACGGCGATCGAGACCGAGATCGGCAAGATCGCCCGGCCGAAGAACGTCTGGATCGTCTCGGACATGCCGAAGACCAGGTCCGGTAAGATCATGCGCCGGGTCATCGCGTCGGTGTCCAACTTCGCCGACGTCGGAGATGTCACCACGCTGGCCAACCCCGAGATCGTCGACGACATCCGGCACCACGTGCAAAACGCGAAGGTCGCCGGCAACGACGTGCCCAGGCAGCTGACCCAATCCGAACTCGAGGAGATCAGGAAGTTCGGCGGCGAGTAACCGCCAGCATGCCCAGGACCAAGCCCCACCCGCGCACGCCGGCGATGACCATCAGATGGTGTCCTGGGGCCGGACGCGTGCTGATGGGCCGCGTGCAGGCCGGTACCTGCCGTCGACGGGTCAGATGATGATGGTGGCCGGGGGCATGGCGGCTACGGAGTGCTGGCCGGCACGAGCGTGAGCCGCAGCGTGTGACCGTGGCTGGCGAACTGGCCGGAGCCGTACGGGACGCCGGTGACGACCTCGAAGACCAGGCTGTTGCCGCGGCGGCGCTCATGCGCGCTGGCCGCGGGCTCGGCTATGGTCCCGATCAGGGCCCCTGCCCGCCGGATGTCGGCCCAGTCCAGCCGAGGCCGACGGCTCGCAGGTGCGTCTGGCTGAGCAGCTCCGCTACCCGCAGCCGCCGGTCACCAGGTCTTGACGCGGTCGATGGGGTGCTGGTGCTCGATTCGCAGTCGCATGTCCAGCACGAGGCAGCCGCTTGTCATGCACCGGACGGGGTTGAGGTCGGCCTCGACGACCTCGGGGACCTGCGCGAGCAGCAGGGTGAACCGCAGGATGAGCTCGCGCAGCGCCTCCCGGTCGAGCGGAGCGCTGCCGCGCAACCCATTCAGCTCGGCGGCGACGCCCTTGGCGGAGTCGATCAGCTCGTCGGCTTCTGTGTCCGTCGCCGGCGGCAGGCGAAACGCAGCCGTTTCGGTGAGGCGGGCTTGGAGCCCGCCCAGGCCGACCGCGACCACCGAGCCCAGATCGGGGTCGTTGACCGTGCCCACCAGCATATCGGCGCCGGGCGGCGCCAGAGGCTGGACGATCGCTCCGGCCCAGTCCCGGCCAGAGGCCCGCACCCGCCGTTGAAGCTCGCGCCAGCCGGATCGCACCGCCGGCTGGCCCTCCAGCCCGAGCAGCACGGCGCCGATGTCGCTGGCTTGCGCGGGAGCGGCAAGGTCGGCTTTCAGTGCCACCGGGCCGCCGCTTTCCCCGGCGACGGTGACCGCGCGGTCAAGCTCGCGGCAGCGATGTGAGGCGGCCATCGGGATGCCGTGCGTGGCCAGCAGCGCTTGTGCCTCATCGAGCGGAAGCCAGCCGCCCGCGGGCTCGCGTTCCAGCAGCGCAGCGATCCGCGCGCGCGCCGCCGCCCCGTCCAGGTCAGGGTAGCGCGGAGGCTGGCCGAGCGGCCGTGACAGCCAGCCGCGGCGCTCGGCCGCGCGAGCGAGCACGGCCGCACACGACTCGGGGAACAAGAAGTTCGGCACGCCCGGGCCCGTCCGTGCGGGCAGCCGGCCGTCGGACCGCACCACAGACGCCACCACCGGCTTGGCCTGCCCCGCCGAGACGGCACAGATCGCCTCCAGCACGGCCTCCGGGTCGCCGCCGAGACGGTCGGAGTAGGAGACCATCAGCGCGTCGATGCCGGCATCGCCGAGCAGCTGGCGGATGCTCGCGGCGTATTCGCCCGGCCCGGCGCTGATCCCCAGCACCAGCGGGTTGCCCGCCTGGCCGGGCTGCCCGACCTGCAGCCCGCTCGCCGCGCAGGCGTTGGCGCCAAGGGTCGCCAGGCGCGGTGAGTTGCTCACGATCCCGATCTCCCGGCCGTTGGGCAGCGGCTGGCTCTCGAAGAACACGGCGGCGTCGAACAGCTCCTCGCCGCCGCGGAACCGCAGCACTCCGGCCTGATGCAACAGCGCGGCGGCAACCGCGTCGCCGCGCAGCGCCGCGGCTGTGTCCGAGAGCGGTTCGCCGCGCGCCAGCCCGCCGCCGCGATGCGCCTTAAGAGCAAGGATCGGCTTCTTGCGTGACACGCGCCGCGCGATCCGGATGAAGTGCCCGGGATTGCCGAACGTCTCCACATACAGCATCACCGCCGCCGTCCGCTCGTCCTCCTCGCACCACTCAAGCAGGTCGTTGGTCGAGACGTCGGCGCGGTCGCCGACCGAGACGAACATCGAAACCCCCAGCTGCCGGGCCGCCGCCTGCCCGAGCAGCCCCAGCCCGCCCCATTGTGATCCGATCGCCAGCGCCCCGGCGCGCACGACCACGCCGGTGAACGTGGTGTTCAAGCTGACCTCCGCGGCGGTGTTCAGCACCCCCCACGAGTTCGGCCCGACCATCCGCAAGCCCGCGCCCCGGACGATTTCCAGCAGCCGTTGTTCCCGCCCGGCCGACGCCGCGCCGTCCTCCTCGGCACCGGCAGGGACAACCAGCAGCGCCCTCGCCCCGCTCGCCGCCGCATCGGCGGCGAACTCCAGCACCTCATCACCCGCAGCCGCGATGATCACCAGCTCCGGAGCGTCCTCCAGCTCACCCACACTGCGAGCGGCCCGCATCGAGCACACCACACCCCCCGCGCGGTTCACCGGCGTCACCACACCCCGAAAGCCGCCGCCGATGATATTCGCCAGGACCGCGCGGCCGACATTGCCCGGCACCGCCGCGGCCCCGGCCACCGCCACCGACGCGGGCGCCAGGATCGGCCGCAAGGATACGATCGCGGCGAAATGATCGCGCTCATCGATCCGCTCCCGCGCCGCCTCCGTCGGCGTGATATCCAGCGAAACAGTCAGCTCACCAAACGACGTCCGGCGCCGCACGGCAAACCCGGCATGCTCGAACACCCCCAGCATCGGGTAGTTGTCCGACATGACCTCCGCGTCGAACCGGTGAAACCCGCGCTCCGCCCCGATCGCCGCCAGCTGCTCCAGCATCCGGGTCCCGATCCCGTGCCGCTGAAGATCATCGGCCACCGCAAACGAGACCTCGGCCACACCGGGCTCGCGCAGCCCGTCATAACTCGCGACAGCCACCACGCGGCCGTCGTGCCGACCCAGCAGCGCCAGGCGATCAACGCCACTAGCCCCAGCCACTGCCCGCGCGGCCGCGTCGGTGCGCCCATAGCCATGGAACCGGAAATAGCGGCTCTCCGGCGACAGGTCGTTGTAGAACGCCTTGATGTCCCCGAAATCCGACGGCACCGGAGCCTGCAAGCGCAGTGTCGACCCATCGCGCAACAGCACATCCCGGACCAGCAGCCGCGCGCCGCCGCCCTCCGAAGCCAGCGTCACCTCTGCCGCCCGCCATTGACCGGCCACACCCCACCCATAATGCAGCACAACGCGACCGCGCACAAAGTGCCACAGATGCGTAACCCCTGGTTCGAGGCGGACCAAAGGGGCCGAACCCCGAAGGTTCCCTGACGGTGGCTGATCCCCCGACGGCCACGGCAACGGGGTGGCGGTGCTGGAGGCGGTCCCGGCCGCGCTCGCCGATGGCCGACGCCCGGTGCGTCGAATTGCCCTGCTGCCGCCGTGGCTGCGGTGGCTGGAGTTCGCCGGGCGTCGCAGCCACCGCCCGGCTGGCCCAGACCGCCGGACGGCCAGGCCAGCCACCGGCGCCCGGTGACTAGTGTCAGGCGACCTGCCGCGGGCCCCACGGGCCTAGCCCGCCACGGCCCCCTACGCGGTTCCCCATCACCAGAACACCCAATTATGCGCGATGACGGTGGCAAGAGAGTCTGGCTGGAGAACCATGCATAACGGTTACACGCGCTAGCCCTTCCAGAATTCGGCTACGCTGCGTCATCCGCTACCGATTTCCGAGCTCGTCCCAGTGGCAGGCTTGTCTGGGGGCCGACCGACGTCGGCGTCGGCAGCTGCGGGGTTAGTGCGGAGTCTCCGCGGCAGGCTCTCGGGATGCGAGGCCGAGTGCTTCAGGATGGTCGCGGCGGTAGTGCCCGGTCAGGACCTCGGTGAGGTTGCCGGGCCGGTACGCCACGGTGCGCTGGCAGATCTGGCAGCGGGTGACCGGCAGATGGGTGACGGCCACCGGGAAGCGGCGGGAAGGCGACTTGCTCATTTGCCTCTATGATGTCAGGCCCGCCGGACTGATCTTGCACGGTGCTCACACCGCACGCACGCCTCGCGGCAGATGAATGCGTTTCCGCGGAAGCGGCTTGTGAAATCCTGCACGAGGCGCTTCCGCGGAAACGTCATGGACTTGGCGACTAGTGCTATGACGACATGGGCCGACGTCCCGTCTGCGGCATGTGAGTGCGATACATACCGTGCGACTCAGGGGCTGCGGAGGAATGCTGACATGGGCGAGCAGACAGTTCTCGAGATAGGCACGATCAGGCTTGACTGGAGCGACTGGGTGACGTGGAGCGACGTATCGGCCGACAACCGGGGTGGAGCGGGAGTATCCATCCCCAACATGATCGCCGGTGTCTACGAGGTCCGCTCAGTCGACAACGAGGCTGACGACCGCCTATATATCGGCAAGGCGAGGGACTTGCGGCTACGCGTGCGCCAAGGCCTAGTGAAAGGCAAGCTGCCGCACCCTGGGGGAAGGCGCCTCCGGGAGCAGGAGGACGTATCGAGGCTGGTGATCCGGTGGGTGGTTACCAGCAGGCCGGCTGCCGCTGAGGAAGAACTGCACCAAGCGTATAGCGCCAGATTCGGGCGTCTGCCTACGTACACATTCAACAGCTGACGACTGCGTTCACGTTGTCCAGCCTTATGCCGCTCCGGAAGCCCCCGGGACGAGGAGCACCCCGCCGGTCCCGTTGGCCAGGCACGCCACCGCCTCGACTAGGTCGCGGTCGTTCAGCCGTTCCCGCTGCTCGCCCTTGAACTCGACTTCATAGGTCTCCCCGCCAGCGATCCATCGCGCGACACGCGCAGGCAAGCGCGCTGCCAGGTCCGATGGCGTCTCCATGCTCCAGCCCCTATTACGCGGAGTTATGCGACATCATCGCTAGCTATCGTCCAACGCGGATAACTTTGCGCACGCGCGCATAATGGCTCTCGCCGCCCGGCCCTGGCCAGCCGACGACCGACGCGAAGCCTGTGCACGACGATGGCGAAGTCAGCCGCAACCGCTAACGGCTTGCTCCCTGCGCAGACTTCCCGAGGGCCGTTGACGCACAGATCACCGCCGCACTGACAGCAGAGGTTCAGGGCTGTTCGCGTGACGGCTGCCCGCCATCCCCTCGCGGCGGTAAAAGACCAGACCCTTTTCCCATAACGGACCGTGGCGCCTGCCCGGCCCTCCAGCCCCCTCCAGCACAGCGCGCCAGCCGGCAGCGGCGGGCGGACGTCAGCTCCCGGCTGGCGCCTGCGCGATGGCCACGAAGTTCTGGCTCACGCCGAGCAGCGACGGCTCGGCCTCCACCAGCCGCAGCACCGACAGCACGTGCTCACGGCCTTCCGGGACATCCAGCAGCCGGGACAGGCCCGGGAAGAGCTTGACGCACCCGCTGCCCGCGACAAGCTGCCGCAGGTCCAGGCCGGCGTCCGTGATCTCGCCGGCCAGTTCCTCCGGGCAGTGGAAGTAGGACGTCGTGAAGCACGCCGGGTCACCGCCCGGATTGCGGTACTGCCCGTCCGCCAGGAACCGGGCCGTGCGGCCGCGGCCGGCCTCGGCCGGCCCGGCGCCGGCCAGCTCCCCGAAGACCGGGTAGAACCGCGACAGCGCCTTCGCGACCACGATCCCGCCCGGCCGCAGCACCCGGCGCGCCTCCCGCAACGCGGTGACCCGGTCCTGCCTGCCCGTCAGGTGGTACAGCGGGCCGAGCAGCAAGACGGCATCGAAGCCGTCCCCGGCCGCGCCCAGATCCCGCGCATCACCGGCCCAGATGCCCGCCAGCGCGGCGCCGGCATCCCGGGACGCCGCTGCCGCCTGCTCGAGGTGCAACGGCACCGGATCGATCAGGCACACCGCATAACCCGCCGCGGCCAGCGGTACCGCGTAGACCCCCGCACCACCGCCGACATCCAGCACCCTCGCCGTCACCTATTTGTGCCATCCAAGCCTGCCGCGCTGCTGTTGCTGTCCACGAAACCGCATGTCCGGTCTGCGCGCAAGCCACTGACCGGTGACGCGAGAATCGATGCTGGGTATATCGGCGGATCTTACGTGCTCCCCTGCGAACAGTAACGGTTTCTGAGGATTGGCGTGCGCCCATATGAGGGTCTGTGCGCTGAAGATCAGGATGGCGAGTCTAATCGTGTCCATTCAGGGGTATGAGGCCGTCGTTGGTCGGGACGACACGTCGGCTGGCTGATGCTTGAAGTTTTAGTTCAGATTGAGCAGGCTTGGGGCTTGTGCCCGATGAGCCTGGCCTGCCTGCCGGCGCCGGGGAGCAGCGCGAGCTGCTGGCCCGGCTGCGGGCCGTGGTGGAGGCGAGGGACGCCGAGAACACGATGCTGCGGGCGGAGCTGGCGGCCGAGCGGGAGCTGCGGCGCAGGCTGGAGCTGCGGATCGCGGAGCTGGAGCGGCGCCTGGGGATGGACAGCAGCAACTCCGGGACGCCGGGCTCGAAAGAGCAGATCGGGGCGAAGGAGCGCCGCAAGGCGGAGCGGAAGGAGCGGGATTCCTCGGAGCGGGAGCGCCGCAGGGACCGCAGGCGCGGCGGCCAGCCCGGCCACCCGGGCACGGGCTTGTCCCGTGATCCCGGTCCGGATGAGCAGGAGACCGCGGATCCGCCGGCGCAGTGCTCACGGTGCGGGACCGCCCTGGACGGCGCGAGGATGGCGGGCTCGTCGTGGGCGCAGGCCTGGGACGTGCGGATCACCCGGTTCGTGACGGAGTGGCTGCTGCCGGCGCTGGAGTGCCCGTGCTGCGGGCAGGTGAGCACGGCCGCCGCGCCGCCCGGGCTGCACCCGGGCACCATCTCCTACGGGCCGGGCATCAACACGGCCGCGGTGCTGCTGAGCGGGTACGGGAACGTGCCCGCCGAGCGGACCGCGCACCTGATCGCGATGCTGCTCGGGATGCCGGTCTCGCCCGGGTTCGTCGACAAGGCCAGCAGCCGGCTCGATGAGCGGCTCCAGGACGCCGGGTTCGACGAGGCGATGCAGGCCGCCCTGGCGGAAGAGCCGGTCCTGGGCGCGGACGAGACCCCGGTCAACGTGCTGGCCCAGGACACCGATCCGGAGACCGGGGAACCGGAGACGGGATCCCCGCACGTGCTCATCATCCGCCCCCCGGGCGGGAAGCTGACCTGGCTGCGGGCCATGGGCTCGCGGCGGCACGAGGCCATCATCAAGAACCTGGCGTTCTTCACCGGGTTCTTGATCAGCGACGGCTACGAGGCCTACCCGAAACTGCTGCCCCAGCTGGCGGGCCTGCAGCAATGCTGCCAGCACATAATCCGCCGCTGCAGGGCCGTGACTAAGCTCGGCCCCGGCGGGCTGCAGTCCTGGGCCGCCGACGTCATCGAGATCTTGCGCGACGCCCGCCGCCTGACCGGAGAAGCCCGGGCCAGGGGCGATCCCCCGGACGCGGAGCAGCTGGAGAAGCTCCGCCGGCGCTACGACGAGGCCGTGGCCTCCGGCATCATCCACAACCGGCTGCGGGACTGGGACGGCGGCGGCAACCACCCCGGGTACGTGCTGGGCTGCTGGCTGCGCGAGCACAAGGAGCAGGTGTGGCTGTTCACCCGCGAGCCTGTGGAGTGGACTAATAACGTCTCCGAGCAGGGCGCTAAGGCCGCCAAGCGCCATCAGGCCGTCTCCGGGTACTGGCACACCCAGGCCACCCTGGCCCGCTGGTGCCGCATCCGCAGCTACCTCGACTCCGCCGTCGCGCACGGCCTGACCGCCCTCAACGCCGTCAGCTCCGCGCTGGCTGGGAAGCCCTGGCTGCCCGCAGTCCCGCCAGCCGACCCGCTTGCAGCGTAAAGCCGCAGGCAGCGGACACCCCTGAATGGACACGTCTAATCCGCCACTAGCCGATGGCTGACGTACCTCGCGGGGGATTCCCGGTGGCAGGATGGGACAGTGCGCAGATGGGTGTACGCGGGGCTAGCTGTGACGGCTGCGGCGCTGGTGGTGCTCGCGGGGCTCAGTATCGCCTACCGGCAGCGGTGGAGCTGGATGGTCATCCCGACGTGGATCACGGCCGGGGCCACGCTTGGGCTGTTCGCCGGCGCGGTGGTCACCGCGTTCTATGCGCAGAAGACGTTCGCCAGCCAGGCCGAGCAGCTGCGCGAGCAGCGCGGCTTCAACCGACGGCAGGCCGATTTCAATGAGAGCCAGCTTAAGATCCTGCACAACCAGGAGCTGGTCGCCCGGCAGGCCGAACGCCGCCAGCGCACTCCACGGTTCCGGGCTGACGTACTGACCCGGAATGACGGCAGCACGTCCATGTACGTACACTTGGGGCTGCTGTCCGAAGAGCCTCTAGACCGCATTGACGTGAAGCTGCTCGACCGGGCCGACGGGTTTCCCATCGACTGCCCGGTCGGGTTCACCCCTGGCCAGTGGGGCGTCCCGCGCTGGGCCGCTGACGGCTCCTCCGCCTGGGACGGGCCCCGCCGCTACCAGCAGGCCGGGCTGCGTGATCGTGCCTGGTGGCCCGCAGACCCCGCAGTTGACGCCGATGTCGGCCCCGAGACGTGCATGCGCTTGGATGTCGGCGGGGCCGCCGTGTGGCGTATCAAGCGCTTTCCCGCCATGGACTGGCCGCCGTTCGCACACTTGCGCGTGGACTGCATCGCGGACAGTGAGAAATGGACCGTCACCCTCGATATCGACCTGCCCCCAGCCACCTGATATCCCGCCAGCGCCGACCGCGCCCGGCAAGGGATACCACGAAGCATAATCACGGGCGTTCCGAGCGCGGCCCCGCCCATCGCCGAATATTTCGGCTGACTCTGATGTGCCCCGATTCGCCGACCAGATTGCTGGCTTTGGTGACGGGCTGGCAGCCGATACACGGGCACCGGGATGTCGAATGGCTGACAAACATCAGCGGTTATTACAGTCGTTTATTAGAAAGTCGGCAAGGTGTCCTGTCAATGGCAGGCCGGTAAGCAACTCAATGTACAGGAACTGGCCGCTAGGGTTTATCTCGAGAAATACATACTCACCATCGGGTGTCAGGCGCAAGTCTATGGTGCCAAAAGACAGGCCGAGCCGCGACATCAGTGCTTGCAACTGAGCGGCTACGCTGGAGTCCAATTTGTGTATCAGGATCGGAACGGATAGATCCAATCTGGAATCGACAGGGTATCCTCCTTTGGAGGAATGGATCTCGGCAGAGAAGCATTCGTTGCCTATGAACGTCACGCGAATGTCCGCCCTAGCGGGAACATGCTCCTGAAAGATCGCTGGACAGTCGTGCAATGCCTCTAGCCGAGGAAGATCGTCAGGGACGAGCAGCCTTGTCGGAACCGGGGGTGCCGCACGCGAAGAACCAATCCGCTTGTAAATCACAGATTCCTCTGTGGACATGAAGTCAACAACTGCCTGCGGGTCGTTCGTCAAGAGAGTACGCGGAACTCGCAACCCCACCGTTTTAGCCTCGTACAGCTGACGAACGCGCGACGAAGCGGCCCGTTCATGGCTAGGAACATTGACCCATCGTGCGTCCAAACACCACTCAAGACTTTGACAGAAGGAGCTCCATTCGTCTGTCAGGAACCTCGTTCTCACGTCGTCTTCGGCCCTAAGAGCGGACGGAGGATTAGGTCGGCGCCACCAGATCGTCGTGATCTGTCGTAGATCTACAGAATCGCCGCGGCGACGGGTAAGTATGGCCGCTTCAGCCTCGCTGATTCGAAGCTGGAGCGTGTCGCCTGCGGCCAACTCGGCCAAGTCGAACCACACGGCGCGCACGCCGCGCTCCATCGCCTCCGCCCGAACGCCTCTAGCGTGCAGGTCGATCGATGGTGCGATGATCAGCAGAGATCTTGAGGAAGGCATAGCCGTCCTCCGTCAGGCGTAGATAGAGAAAGTAACGCTTGCCCGCACACGGCAGGCCAAGACATTAGTCTCAACCACCGCCCCCGTCTGCGCCGCAGTCCCAGCTGGCGGTCTGAAGATGGTGCTCGAAGAAGACTTGTTCTCTTACTGACCTCTCGGGATCCCAGCCTAGCCGACGGCCGAATGCTTCTTCGAGGGCGAGAAGTCGTTCCTCTCCGAGAAGAGAGACCTCTGCCTCTGGCAAGGCGCCGTCGGCAGAGAAAATTTTCCGGATCAAACTGCGATTTTTTCTTGCGACGATTGGATCCCCGCCCGTGCGGATAATGTAGGGTCGAAGCTCATGGATTACTGCGCCCTCTTTTAGCACTAGCTGAACAGGACGCCCTGTTGTCTGAAACATTTCCGGCGGCTCGCGGCCGCCTTCCCAATCGCCTAGATTATCGTAGCTTCCATGGGGAAGAACCCATGTCCCTTGCAGGTCGGCGACATAGATTGCTTCATCATCCTCGCCTACCAGATACCCTGCCATGGCGCACCTCATATAGGCGCGCGCCATTGGGGTCAACATTTCGATTTCACGAGCTCCTGGTAGCTTTCCCGAAGCTCCTGATTGTTCGGTCATGATCGGCCCCCTTAGGAACGCTTCGGCCTCCGACTGTAAGTCGGCTGGTGAAGAAGAGCGAGTGCAGCTGACTTGCTACTCCGAACACAAGCGTACTGTTGCTAGAGGCTGTTGACTAGCCTAAATCATCTCGCTGAGAAGAGAATCGCTCGCTCATCCAGCCCCCTCTGTCCGCCAATCATCGTTTTAGGCGAGTGAACCTCTATAGAACTAATGAGCCTCGCAGCGCTGCTGGCAGTTAATAGTGCCTCAATTGGCGCATGCGCACCAGAAGAAATACTTCCTCTCATCGGCATGTGCGGTTGCTCGGCCGCGGTCGGCGCCGATCGCGGCGTACCAGATCGACCTGTTCTGCATGCGTCAACTGCTGGATGCCGAGTGCCCCGAGGCCGAACATATCGATGCCTCTTTGTGTCAAGGGGTGCTGATGGCTTTCCTGTGACGCGGTGAGCTGGTCTTTTTCGTTGAGCATGGCTGTGGCCGTAGGGTGAGCAGTGGCCCGGGAGTGGCTGTGCCGAAGAGCTGGCATCCGGGGTGTGAGCTGGCCGCGCTGGCAATGGAGTCGTTCCCCGCGTGCCCTCCCGGGCCCTGGGCGTTCGCGGGGGCGCGGGCGGCATCGGCGCGCAGCCGCTTGTAGATCCCGTCGCTGACCTGGCGTTTGAGGGCGCGCAGGGGCTTCCCTGCCGGTCTTGCCCTCGGCCAGTTTCTTGTCGTAGTAGGCACGTCCTTCGCTGCGGGGATAGCGGACCTGGGTGACCGCGGCCATGTGGATGGCGTGGTTCAGGTTGCGGTTCCCGCGCCGCGACAGCCGGTAGACCTTCCGCTTGCCGGAGGAGACCTCGATCGGCGCGGTGCCGTTGCAGGCGGCGAACGCGTCCCGGCTGGCGAACCGGGCCACGTCGCGGACCTCGCCGATGACAGTGGCGGCGATGACCGGGCCGACGCCGAAGATCTCCGTCAGGGTGGTGCCGGCGGCCCGCACTGCGGTGGCCAGCTTCCTGTCTGCCTCGCGCAGCAGGTCATCGGCCCGGCGCAGGTCATCAACGAGGTCGGCGGCCAGCTCCCGGCGTACCCGCTGGACGGCGTCTGACGGGGTCACCTGTTCCAGGATCCGGGCGGCATGCGCCGCGGTGATCTCCTTGCCGATGCCGCCGGGGACGAGCTCGCAGAGCGCCGCGTGCAGCCGGCATGCGATCTGGGTCCGGCCGCGGGCCAGGTCCCGGCGCCGTTTCGACCGCAGCTTCAGCACCGTGGAATGGTCATCGGCCACGGCCTCGCGCCGGGTTCTGGACCGCAGCGCGGTGACGGCGACCGAGCGGGCGTCGTTCGGGTCGTTCTTGTTCACCGCCTCATCGGCCAGCAGTCGCACCCGGGCGGCCAGCTTCGGCTGCACGTCCAGGACCCGTTCCCCGGCCGCGAGCAGCTGCTGGGCCAGCAGGTGCCCGAGGCCCCCGGCGCCCTCGACCGCCCAGGTCCGCTCCGGCCAGGCGTCCGCCCACTCCAGCAGCCGTTTCACCTGGACCGCCGAGGCCCGCACCGCAACTGGCCGAGCGGTTCCTCGGCCGGGCTGACCGCCACCGCCGTATGCGAGGCCTTATGCGGGTCCACCCCGATCATCACCACCGCCATGACCTGCCCCTTCCTCACCGTTCCAGCAAGACGGGACCGTGGCGGGCATGCCTTATTCCGGACCGTTCGTCACGCCTCTTATGAGCCACGCCACGGCAAGGCCCGGCGGGCTGGCACGTCGTTCGAAAGCCAGACCGGCAAGCCAGCCGGCAGCGGATATTAGAGTCAGCCCGCCAGACCTCTGAACGCTACGCCTGTCACAGTCGCAACGTCTGCAACCAATTCTTCAATAAGGCGGATATTTCGCGCGGCCGGGATCCGTTGGCAGCGCAGAGCGTAACCGGGGCCTGTGTCTGGCCACTGGCATGCCGTATCCGGCACTGCCTGGCACCCGGACCGCGGGACCGGCGTCATCCAGCCGACCTGGTGCGACCAGTCTCGATGGCCAGCGTCGGGAGGAGGGAAGGCTCTCACTGCGAGTCGCCCGGCCCGCCGCCGAGGCAGGGAAAAGGGCCGCGGCCTGCCCCGCGCCAAGCCGACTGACGGCAGCACCTGGCGGGTGCGGGATTCTTCCCGCTATGGTGGCCGCATGATTTCCCCGATCCGGGGAGATTTCCCGCGGTTTCGTGTTCAAGTCCTCGGACACGTCAAACCCCGTATCGGCCTGTTCGCGGGCATGCCAGGATGTCACCCGGGTGCAGGCTTCTGCTAGCGCCGGGCGTTCGGCGTTTCTTGCCTTCTCCTCCCCTCTGCACGGGGCCTTTCTGGCCCTGGGTTTACATTGCTTTCACGGTGAAAGGTCTTGGCAGTCCCGGTGGCGCGTGCCTGCAGCGTCGCAGCGGACTGGTCCCAGGCGAGGGTGATCTCGTGCTGGCGCAGGCAGCCGGGCACCTCCTCCGGGTTCGCGCCGGGCCTGACGTCGGTCCCACGGCGGTGCGGTGCCTTGTCCGCGCTGCGGCCTGTTCGCCGACCAGGAGCAGGTGCATGGCGGGCAGGTGCGGCAGGAGCTTGTCCTCACGGACGTACACGTTCTTCGCCTGGCCAGGGTCCGGGGCCATAGTGCTGTTGTGGTGCGGTGCGGGGTCCACGGCCCGGCCCTGGAGGTGGCGGTCTGCTTTCTCGCCTTTGATGAGCCAGCCGGAGACGTGTGCGCCACCGACCACTTCGGCCTGGTCGCCGACCTCCAGGTACCGGCCAAACCACCCGGCTCCTGGTAACCACACCGGCACCGCAGCCTTCAGCACGACGTGTCGCCGGAGTACTAAGGCGCGCTGACTGGGGGTAAGCCGGTTTCAGGTCGGCTAAGACCCATCTCAGCAGACAAATAGGGAATTCCTCCAATGCGCCGGGGAGGGCCTTACGGCCAGACTCAATGGTGACCGGCGATGACATGGCCGGAAACCGAGGAGGAACGATGAACCACAACATGGCGCAGGGCATACGGGGTCCACTGGCTCGCATCGGCCGGCGCGTCGCCACGATCGTCGCCGAGTGCAACTACGCCCAGACCCGGATGACCAGCTTGCGGAACACTCCGGAGCGTTTCTGACCCTGGGGGAACTAACGCCCGGCGCCGGGCCGGATTCCCGATCCGGATCTCCAGCCCGCTCCGGCACCAACCAGCCGCTGGCCGGCAGGGCCCGCGCCCTGCCGACCAGCGCGGATTTTCGCAACGGTTCACCGGCCCTGTCCCGGATGGACCGGTCCGTTCTGCGGCGGCCGACTCCGGGCTCCGTGCTCCTCACCAGAGCTGGTCACCGCCGGGTAAAGCCGCCGCCGGATCGGGCATCAGATGCTGACTGTTCAATGGCAGGACGGTGCGCGGCGCGTGGTATGGCCGCCGGAATTGGCGCAGGCACCGCTCCGGTACCCGCTGGCCTGAAAGGCTGATCCCCGCCAGTCACGACCATCAGGGATGGGTGTAGCTCTTCCGCAGTGACCTGGCCGGTCAAGCGATGAGATGGTATTCGTCTTGGTAGCGGGCCTGGTGGACGCGGTCGTGCTCGCGGCGGACATGGAATCCCCAGTACGCTTCGAAGTCCCCGTTGTCGATGACGGCTCGGAGCCGGAGGATGGCCTCGGCTCCTTCGACGCTCCACCGGGAGCCGGTGATATCGAGGCGGTCGCCGGCAGGTGGCGGCAGGCTCCTTCTATCACTCCGGTGGCGATCGGCCACCCGTCGGCGAGTGCCTGGTCGTAGCGCAGGTACTCCTCGTTGTTGGTCAGGTAGCGCACGCACGTTTCCACGCCGGTCCGCTGGCTTTCGGTCAGCCCCCGCTGGGCGGCCTGCGCGGTGAGGGACCCGGTGACCTGCCGGGCCCGGCCGGCCAGCACCGCCAGCGCCTGGACGGCCACCCAGTCTTCGGCGGCCGGGTCATCCCTGGCGTGGAAGCACCAGGCGGCGGTCCAGAGGTACTCCAGTACGTGCACGAGGTCGAGGACGAGATGAACTTCAGCTTTCCGGCGGGCGGCCTCGGCTTCGATCAGCTCGATCTGATAGCGGTTCCCGTCCACCAGCACTACCCAGGTGCGCGCGTGTCCGGGGTCGCGGGCCTCGGCCTGGCCGAAGGCGGCGCCGATGACCTCCCTGGCATCGCAGGCGACCGAGCCGGTCAGCCACTTCGCTTCGGCGTGCGGGCCGCGCCGTATCTCGCGTTCGCCGCTGCGCCCGCCGGGCACGGCGATCACGTCGTGCGGCCGGCGCGGTGCCGGGGCCGCATCATAGACACACGCCAGGGCGGCCATCCGCTTGCGGCACGGCTTCTCCCCGGAGGCCAGCCGGGTGCGGAAGACGCCCCGGCCCCCGTCCTTGGCGGCAGCGGCCCTGCGGGTGGCCGGCCGCAGTCCCTCCGGCCGCATCACGATGCCCTTGCTGTCTGCGCTGAGGACCAGCAGTACCTCGCTCGTGCACGGCACCGGGACGCGCCGGGCGTAGAAGGCGCCGATGTCGGCGGCGGCGGCCTGCACCAGCTGTTCAAGCTGCCGCTTGCCCGCCACCGGTCCGCACCGTGCGCTGATCGCCGCCTTGGCGGTGTCGTAGGAGCCGCGCACCGCCTCGCACACCGCCGCCCGTCGCAGCCCGTGGCTGTGCCGCCTCACCGGCAGCGACAGCGCGGCGCCGGCCGGGTAGATGTTGGGCTGCCCGGGTGCCCGGTAGGCCAGCCGGCGCACCGTCACCGGGCCGAACACGGTGGCCAGCCCCCGTTCGTGGCCGCGCTCGACCCGGCCCCGCCCCTCCACGCGCCGCGCCTCGCCCTCGGCGGGCAGCGCCTGCTCCTCCCGCAGCGCGCGCAGGTCAAGGTGGTCTTGCAGCAGCTGCCGCTGCACCTCGCGGCCCCGGGCCCCGACCAGTTCCTCCAGCTGACCGTGGGTCATCTCCCCGGCCCGGCCGCCGGCCAGCTCCCCCGCCAGGGACTCAAAGCAGATCCGCGAGCGGGCAAAGGGGTCAGCCGGCGCGGGCATGCCGTAGGTTTCCATCGGGCTCTTCTTTCCTTTCTGGTTCGCATTTGGTTCGCACCCTCGAACCTAAGTGGGAGGCCCCGTTAATTCGTCGGGGGTTTTAAGGTTCCAGGTCGGCCAGGTGGACGGTGCAGGCGGTGTCGAGGGCTTCTTGCGGGGTGCCGGTCGGGAGTCCGGTGTGTAGGAGGGCGTCTTCGTAGCGGTCGCTGGCGGCGGAGTAGATCGCGAAGCCGAAGGAGTGGGCGGAGCCGCCGTAGCGCAGCCGGAACAGCGGGATCTGGCTGCCGTCGCGGAGCACGCCGGTGATGTAGGCGAAGCTGCCGTGGTACCTGGCCCGGACTTTGGCCAGCTGGGGCCAGTTCTTCTCGGCGTGGTCCAGCAGCCGCAAGGTGATCGAGCTGCGGGTCGATTCCGGGATGGCGGGCATGGGCCCCATCATGCCGCGCGCTGGTGCCCGGGCCGGTTAGGATCCCGTGCCCGGGAGCGGATTACGTCGCTGTGATCTGACCCGGGGGCTGCCATGCCGCTGCTGCGCGCGGTGCCGGTGATACTGAGCGCCGGCGAGCGCACCACCTTGAAGAAACGCATCCGGGGAGCGAAAACGGCCTGCCGGGACCGGCTGCGCGCGCAGATCGTGCTGGCTGCCGCGCGCGGCCGGGACAACGCCCGGATCGCCCGTGACCTGGCAATCAGCCAGGACACGGTGCGCAAGTGGCGGGGCCGGTTCGCCGGCCGCGGCCTGGCCGGGCTGGCTGATCTGCCTCGCTCCGGGCGGCCGCGGCGGATCAGCGAGCTGACCCGGGCCGCGGTCGTCGCGCTGGCCTGCCAGCTGCCCGCCGCGACCGGGGTGCCGCTGTCGCACTGGACCGGGCCGGAACTGCTGGCCGAGATCACCAGGACCGGGACCGGCGAGAGGCTCTCCGCGTCCTCGGTGCTGCGGATCCTGGCCGAGCACCCAGTCAAGCCCTGGCAGTACCAGTCGTGGATCTCCCCGCGCGACCCCGACTTCGCCGCCCGGGCATCTGTCATCCTCGACCTGTACCAGGGGTTTTACCAGGGCAAGCGGCTGCGGCCCGGCGACCGCATCCTGTCCGTGGACGCCAAGCCGTCCATCCAGGCCCGTGGCCGCTGCCGCCCCACCGCCCCGGCCGGGCCCGGCAAGCCCGTGCGAGTCGAGCACGAATACGTCCGCCACGGCGCCCTCGCCCTGCTGGCCGCGCTCGACGTGCACACCGGGAAAGTGTTCGCCGCCACCCCGCCCACCACCGGCATCGCCCCGTTCATGGACCTGATGGGCCAGGTCATGAGCCTGCCGGGGTACAAGGACGCGCCCCGGGTGTTCGTCATCGTGGACAACGGCTCCGACCACCGCGGCCAGGCCGCCGTCAAGCGGCTGCATGACGCCTGGCCGAACGCCATCATGATCCACGCCCCGGTCCACGCCTCCTGGCTGAATCAAGCCGAGATTAACCGGCCTTCGTCAATATCGGCCGTTATGTCCGTTTTAGCGGCTCGTTGAAGTCGTTGCAGGTGAGCCTGGATGCTGGCGATCACGCGTGAGTGCCGGGCGACTTCGGTGTGCCAGCCGCGCTGGGCGGCGTCGTCGCGGAGCGCGGTGATGTCGGCGAGCTGGGCCTGCAGCTGCGGGATGAACTCCGGGGCGGTGGCATAGTTGTCGCATTGCTCGCAGATGTTGGCGTAGGGGCAGGCCTCGGCGGCGAGCTGGCGGGAGCAGTAGCCGTGGGCGACCCGGGTCTTGAGCATCTCGGCGCGCAGCCATTCCACCCGGCCGGGGATGATGGGCTGGCCGGCCGGGGCGATCGCCAGCGTCAGCCGGGCCCGGGCCTTGCCCATCGCCTCTTCGTAGGCGGTGCGGACGGCCGGGGCGGCCAGCGCGGCGTAGCGCAGGGTCATCTCGGTGGAGACGTGGCCGAGCAGGGCCATCAGTGCCTGCAATGACATGCCCGAATTGATCAGGGTTGTCGCATATGTGTGCCTGAGCTGGTGCGGCGTGACGCGCATGGTCTGCCCGTCGCGGCCGCGCAGCCCGGCGGCGGCTGCGGCGTCACCGAGCCCGCGGCGCAGCCGGAAGGCGGTCAGGCGACGGCCGCGCTCGGTGAACAGGAAGTCGGCGGGCCGGTTCAGCCGGGGATGCGGCAGCGCGCGCTGCGGGCCGCGGCGGGTCATCCATTCATCCAGGGCGGCCAGGGTGGGCTCATCCAGCGGCACGGTCCGCTCGGTGGCGAGCTTGCCGAGAGGGACCTTCAGCCAGCTGCCGTGGCTGGCGGAATCCCAGATGCAGTCCAGCTCGAGGTCGAGCAGCTCGCCCAGCCGGATGCCGGTGCCGCGCAGCACGGTCAGCCCGGTGCGGGCGAAGGGGTCGGCCAGCGCGCTGACGGCGGTCATCAGGTCCCGGTCGGCGTCCGGGGGCAGGGCGCGGGGCAGCGGCTTGTCCAGCCGGGGAATGTCAGTGGGGAACAGCAGCCGCCGGGGCGGCCGCTCGGCCCAGCCCCACAGGGCCAGGTCGTCGAAGAAGCAGCGCAGGTCGATGACGGCCCGCTTGCTGACCACCGCGGAGACGGGCTGGTCGCGGGCGAGGCGGCCGCGCCAGGGCCGCTTGTGGTTGTGGGCCAGGAATCCCTCGATGTGCTCGCGGGACAGCTGGGTCAGGCTGCGGACGTCGGGATGGGCGCCGGGAGTCTTGGCGAGCAGCAGATCAAGGTCGGGCGTGAGGTGGCCTTCGACGAAGCACCAGGTCAGGAACGGCCATGCGCCGGTGCGCTTGAGGTCGGCCAGCCGCGCCGGGGTCGGCCGCCGCATCCACGCCGCCAGCTGCGGACGGGCGGCCAGCAGCCGGGCGGCGGCATTGCGCCGGAGCCGCCGGCCGCCCGGGCCGACCGGCAGCGCGGCGACCGCGTCGGCGTAGCCGACCAGCAGGTCCGGCGCCCCCTGACAGCGCAAGGTGACGGCGGCCGGGGCGCTCACCGGGCCGCCGCCCGGGCCCGGGCGTACTCGGCGGCCAGCGTCTCCGGTGACAGGTGCACGTAGGCGGCCGTAGTCTCCGGGTTGGCGCGGCCCATCAGCTCACGCAGCGCCAGCAGGTCAATGCCCGCGGATGCGAGCTCGGTCCCGTAGGTATGCCTGAGCCGGTGCGGCCGCACCCGCAGCGCCCCCGAGGCCAGCCGGTGGGTGCGGAAGATCCGCCGCAGCCCGGCCTCGGCCAGCGGCTGCCCGGCGGTCGGGCCGCGGAGCACCACGAAGCACTCCGCCGCCCGGCACGACGCCGGGCGTTCCTCCCGCAGGTAGGCGGCCAGCCCGGCGAAGAACGCCGCATCGACCGGGACGACACGCTCCTTGCCGCCCTTCCCGGTCACCCGCACCCGGCGCAGCCCCATGTCCACATCGGCCAGCCGCAGCGACCGGACCTCCGCGGCGCGCAGCCCGCCCAGCAGCATCGCCAGCGTGATCGCCCGGTCCCGGAAGGTCCGCAAGTCCGCCGCGAACGCCGCCACATCTTCCGGTTCCAGCGCCTCAGGCAGCCGCTGCGGCTGGCGCACCAGCCGCCCGCCGCTGCGCGGCCGGCCCGGCCGATGTGCCCCAGCAGGCCGCGCCGGCCAGGCCGCAACCCGCTGGACCGCCGCGCCGCCGGCACCGGGTTCTCCGCCCGCGCCCCGGTCATCACCGCGAACTCGAACAGGCCGCGAACTGCGGCGATCCGCCGGTTCATCGTCGCCGGCGCCGCTCCCCGCCCGGCGCCCAGCCGGACCACCGCCTGGCCCGCGGTGCCCGCCGGGCGCTGCTGCCAGTCCAGGTAGTCGAACAAGTCCGTCGCCACCACGCCGGCCAGCCGGGCATCCCGCCCGGCCAGGAACCGCAGGAAATTCAGCAGATCGTAGGCATACGCACGCACCGTGGACGGAGAGAACGCCCGTGACCCCAGATGGGTGAGGAACTGGTTGACCAGCTCACCGTCCGCGCCGCATCCCTCGACGCGGTGACCGTCGCTGGCCAGCACAACATGCTGCCGCATCGGCCGCTCCCTCAGGACGCCTATGCCGAGTCTGACAGCTCCCAGCGCCCGGCCACGGGACCTCAGGCAAACCGGGCGTGTCGCCGGGACGAGGGCCGGTTAACGGGGACCTTCTTCTCCATCACCCAGAAGAAAGTCATCTCGCCCAACGACTTTGCCAGCCTGGATGAACTCGCCCGCACCCTGCTCGCCTTCGTGAACCGCTACAACCAGACCGCCCGGCCGTTCAACTGGAAGTTCACCGCCGCAGACCTGGGCCGGCTCCTCGACCGGATCAGCGCCCGTGAGCAAACCGCCCGAAAACCGGCCAAACTACCGGAGGCAGCCTGACGACCCCCGACGAACTTACGGTGTCACCCACTAAGGAAGAAGAGCCCGCCCACCCTCAGGCGGGCGGGTATCACGCGTCCTGCGCGCCGCGGCGGGGCAGCGAGAACAGCCCGGGACCGTCCTCGGCCAGCCAGCCGCGCTCCGCCAGCCGCTTCAGCTTCGAGCGCAGCCCCTCCACCTTGGACTTGTCGGTGCTCAGCCCGGCCGCGGCGGCGATGCCCCCGGCCCGCAGCGGCCGCCCCGCATCGGCCAGGACCTCCAGCAGGTCCCGGTAAGAAGGCGGCGGCACCGACAGGGCAAGGCCCGGCCGCCACGGCGGCACCGCCACCACCCCGACCGGCGAGCCGCCGGCCAGCCGCGAGCCGACCGGTGCCAGATCAGCCGCCCCCGCCGCCGGCTCCGCTTGCCGCCCCGCCGCCGCCTCGTCCGTGCCCACCCCGCCGAGGATCTCCGCGACTGTTTCCCGGGTGATCTCCAGACGCGACAGCCTCTCCTCGGCCCGCGCCAGCCGCTCGCTCAGCCGCGCGATCTCACCGCGCAGCTCGTCCACCTCCTGGCGGGCTGCCGCCTCACGCCGCCGCAGTTCTTCGATCAGCGAACCCATCGGGCATCTCCTCGCTCCTACCTGAAACGGCAGGAGATGCCCCGCCCCCTATGGTCGGCCAGCCCGCATCTCCACAGCTCAGCCAGTCCCTACAGAAGAGCTACACCCATCAGGGATCGGCGGCGGAGGAATGGACCGTATTTCCCCCGCTTCCCCCTAGTCGTGACGATCCACCGCGTGCGAAGCCGCCTGCGTGTCGGTCCCGACGATCGCCCCAGCCTTCGCGGACTGGCCCGCGGCCTGGTAGGCGGCGGCGAGATCGCTGCGCGAGGCCTGTGTACGCGGATGGCTCGCGCCGTGGATCCTTTCGCGGCGGGCAAGAGTGGATTCATACAACGGGACCGCCTTGCTGGCTTGTCCCGTTTTCAGGTAGGCGGCAGCGAGGTCGCTGCGGGCTTCCAAGGTGTCACGATGATCGGCACCCAGAACCACTTCCAGTCCGGCGACCGCACGTTCGTGCAGCGCGATGGCCTCGTCTGCCCGGTCCGCGGCCAGGTAGGCGTTGGCGAGGTTGGTGCACGTGGTCAAGGTGCTGGGATGGCTGAGGCCTAGCGTTTCCTCGCGCTCGGCCAGGTTGCGTTCGTGCAGGGGGATCGCCTCGCTGGCCCGGTCGGCGGACTCGTAAGCGGCGGCCAGGTTGTTGCGTGAGGCCAAGGTATCGGTGTGCCCGGATCCCAGGATCCGCTCCCGGCTGGCCAGGGTCCGTTCGAATATGTCTATCGCCTCGTCGGTCCGGCCCGCTTCCAGGTAGACGGCGGCGAGGTTATTAGCCGATATCAGCGTCTGCGGATGGCTGGGCCCCAAGGTCCTTTCCCGGCTGGCTAGGGTCTGCTCATGCAGGGCGGTGGCATCGGCTAGCCGACCAGCGTCCTGGTAGGCGAATGCCAGGCTGTTGGCGGTCCGCAGGGTCTCGGGATCGTCTCCGCCCAGCATGCGCCGCTGGTCGGCCAGCAGGGACTCTCCTACGGTAATGACCTGCGCGGCGCTGTCACCGAGCTCGTTCAGGAACCAGACGGCGTGAAACCGGAGCGTGAGCATCGCCCGGGTCAGTCCGTCATCCGCGCACGAGCTGGATGTCTCATGCAGGGCTGTGATCTGCGCGACCAGATCCCTGACCGCCGCATGATGGTCGTACCAGTGAGCGCGCAGCGCCTCGGCCCGCTCGTCGAGGAGCGCGGCCGCTGCATGGCACACCGCCGGAAGGTGGCCGTCGGAGGCGAGTTGCTCGCGGACCACGCGGAGCACCAGCCGGTGGGCGACGATGCTGGAGCCGTCAACGGTGAAGTCCAGCAGTGAAGCCTCGGCCAATTGCCCCAGCGCCCGGTCTGCCGTCTCTTCGCGTGGCCTCTCCCCGGCGCCGCCGGACAGTCTCCGCGCGGCGGCGCGGAGCAGCACGCGGGGAACGCCGCCGGGTGACAGCACGGCAAGCAGGTCCATGAGCGCATGGCAGATCCCGGTCTCATCGTCGTTCGCGGCCAACTGGAGAGACAGCGCGATGGCACTGGCGACGCCGCGAGGATACTGTCCGCCCGGCACCGGGGGCAGGACTTCGCTAGCCGACATCCGGCGCAGCCGGTCCAGGTAGGTCGGGTAATCCAGCCGCTGGGTGGCTATGACCGCGGCGGCCTGCGCCAGGGCCAGCGGCAGGAAGCCCAGCTCGCCGGCCAGCGTCCGGGCCCCGATCAGGTCGGCCAGGCCGGTGCGCTCAGAAAGCAGCCCCAGGGCCTCCGACTCCGTGAAGACGTCCACTGCCATGCCGACACCCAGCGCGGCGGCCGACTGACGGTTGCTTGTGATGATAACCCGCGCGGCACCGCCCACCGGCAGATACGGCTGGATGTCCTCGGGGCCGATGGCGTTGTCGAACACGAGGAGGCAGTTCTCGCCGTCGGCCTCCAGCCAGTGCCGCACCGCACGGCCGGCCGCCTGCGCGTCCAGGCCCGCGCCTATCCCGAGTCCTGCCGCCGCTTCGGCGAGGCCCGCGAGGATGCCGCCAGGATCCTGCGCGTTGATCCAGGCGACCAGCCGCCACTTGGCAGCCAGCCGTGTCCGTGCGTATGCCGCGGCCAGCTGTGTCTTCCCGGCCCCGTGCAGCCCAGTCAGCACGCGCACCGCCGCGCGCCGGGCCCGGCCCGTCCCGTCCCGTCCAACTCAGCCAGGAGATCACTGCGTGGCTGGTACGCGACCGATTCCTGCGGGATCTCCCCGATGATCGCAGGCCCGTCCGCATCGGCCACCTGCCGCGCATCCGCCGGGGGCGCGGACCTCAGGGTCTCCTCGATAGCCCGGCGTAGCCTGGCGAGTTCCTCTCTCCCCTCCGCACCCTCGCGCGTGAAATCAGTCCGATGCGTGCGCAGGAACTCCAAGTCGGCGTCACTGAAGTGGCACATGACCGCGAGCTGCCGCAACCACCTGACTTGAAACGTGTGCGGCTCACCGTTCAGCGCGCGGCTCACCTGCGATCGCCGGGTGTGCTGGCGCTGCGCGAGGCCGGGATCATCGCGCGGCAGGGCATCCGGAGGAAGCCCCAGTTCGGCGGCCACCAGCAGCCACGCAACCAGGGACGGCGTCGGGACGCCGTGGCCGTCGACCCAGCCGTAATCGCGGGACCCCCTCGCCAGGCGCGACTCGTAAACCTCATCGACCAGTTCGGTAGCACGCGTCGCGATCATCCACAACAGGCAGCTGCCGAACCCCGAAATACCCTGAGGCAACTCCAGATCCTGGGCCATGAGATCAGCATGCGCCCTCTCCCGCACCAGCGCCTACCTGCGCTCTGCGAGGCCGTGCGGGTCCGCAACATAGTGCAACCAAGTGCCTCTCCCCGGAGAACCTCGGCGGATCTGTAATGAGAATACCGACGACGGATCCGCGTCACAGACACCGGCCACGTGGGCAGCGTACTCAAGCGCAACAAGAGAACCAGATGTCGAACGCCGACTCAAAAGAAAGCATCAACGACCGCATTTAGGTCATGCGTCAAAAATCATTTCCAGGTTTATTTTTCGTAAAACTAGCAGCATATGCCGGCGAAATACCGGCGGAGTGCAGGATAAGGGGAGTAAAAGCAGTTGCCTCATATCGGTCCCGAGATC
Source organism: uncultured Actinomycetota bacterium (assembly GCA_963771985.1). Lineage (GTDB taxonomy): Bacteria > Actinomycetota > Actinomycetes > Streptosporangiales > Streptosporangiaceae > Trebonia. The sequence goes on from CAVYVO010000005.1 coordinate 38,396, forward strand.
GTGGCGCTCAGCGTCGATCCGCCGCTGGTAGAGCGGGGCGGCGGGGTCGATATCACCGTGGAGTACCGGAACGCTGTCTTGATCCGGCTCCGCCGGCCAGACGGTGTTCACCATGATTTTCCCGCTATTCCGCCAAGCGGAACTCAGACTTTTCATACCACCGCGGCATCCGGCGGGGACATCTCCGTCACTGCGCTCGATCCCGCGACGGCCACCGCGGCCAATCCGTTTGGCGAATCCGCCCCGCGCGTGGTTCCCGTCCGCACCTACAGCCTCCCGCCGTTCGCGAGTCCGCGCCTTGACGATCACAGCCTCGGCATACCGGCGGTGCAGATCGACGCGCACGAGGTGCGTGTCGGCGAGCCGGCCCGCACCACCCTGGTGGAACTCGCGCAACTGCGTGACGGCATCGCCAGCCTGCCAGCGGTGTTCCCCGCCTGGCTCCCCGAACCGCCGCGCCTGCTCCCCCAGCCTCCGGGACTGGCCGCGCTCCCACTCCCCCCGCTGGCGCTCCCGCCGGATGTCCTGCCTCAGGTTCTCGCGTACCTCCTCGCCACGCCCGTATCCGAACCCCTAGGGACGATCTGAATGACAACCGCTAACGGTTCAGCACACAACGGGCAGGTGCCGCCCACCATCCCCCGGCCTGTTCCCGGGGTGCCCGTATTCGGCCAGCCTCCGGTTCCCCCGGCAGCCCTGCCAGCCCGCGCGCGCCGCCGGCCACGACTGCCGTCGTTCCGTCTCCCCAGGCTCCGCCTGCCGTCGCCCCGTCAGATCGGGGTGGGCCTGGCGGTCCTCGGCGGTGCCCGGGCCGACGCGCTCGCGGCCATCCCTGGCGCGGCCAACCGGTACATCGGAATGGCGGCCACGCTTACCTTCACCTCGGTCGTCGCGGGCCTGTCCGCCGCGACCGCGCTGACCATCGCCCTGCACGCGCGGCTTTGGGTAGCGATCGTCCTCGGCATCTTCTGGGGACTGCTCATCTTCAACCTCGACCGTCTGCTCCTAGTCACGCTGTCGAAGGACGACTCGAACCGCGTCAAGATCCTTGGCGTTCTGATGCGGGTCGCCCTAGCTGCCTGCCTCGCGGTGGCCATCTCGACTCCGGTCACGCTGATCATTTTCGAGAAGGAGATCAACCAGGAACTCGCGGTCACGCAGGCCGCCCAGGACAGCGCCTACCAGGCACAGCTCGCCACCTACACCCAGGGCAAGACGCTCGCCGGGTACGAGAACCAGCTGACCGCCAACGAGAACACGCTCAACAGCGGCACCATCATCGACAAGGCCGGCGCCGCCAAAGTGAGCGAGGACCTGATCCTGCAGAACGCCGCTTACCAGAACTACCTCCAGCAGGTGGCGAGAGTCGAGGGAGAGGTTGAGGGCACCAGCGGCACCCACCGGCCCGGCTGCGGGCCGGTGTGCGCAGTGGAAAGCGCCGGGGTGCAGCAAGCCCTCGACCAGTACAACGCGGCGGTCAAGCAGACCAAACAGGACGAGGCGGCGGAAACCACCTACCAGAATCAGGAGACACAGCGACTCAAGGCCCAGGACACCACCCTGACCGGCGAGATCAGCGCCATCAAGCAGGCGCAGGCGGCCCAGGTCGCGGCCTACGCGAAGACCACGGCGAGTTCCGACGGGCTCCTCGCCCGGATTGAGGCGCTATGGCGTCTTGGCGGCAGCCAGCCCGCCGCCCGGATCAGTCACCTCTTCGTGTTCATGGTGTTCTTCATCATCGAATTGCTGCCCATCCTGATGAAGTCGTTCCAGCTCTGGGGCTCCAAGACCAAGTACGAGGAGGCGGTCACCTCCATCGACGAGACCAGCCTGCGGATACACAACACGCGGATGGACGTCGTGTCGGAGACCGCGCTGGCGCAGAAAATGGCCCAGCTCGAGGCCGCGCGGATCCTCAACGAGCAAATCATCGAAGCACAGAAGCAGGTTTTCCGGGCGCACTTGGACGACTGGGTGAGGAAGGCCGTGCCCGGAAGCGGCAACAACCCGAACAGCCCCTGATGGCCCACCCCCTGGCGCGCCGGCTGGCGCAGGCTTACCAGGCCTGGCTGCTCGCTCTGTCCGGGCAGCAGTGGACCAGCCAGCCGACGCTAGCCGACCGGCTGCACTTCGCGGAGGTCGCAGCGTACGCGCAGGCGATCACGGACCAGCGCAGGCTGACCGCCGTGGATCACGAAAGCCTGCGGGCCGCGGTCGAGGCGGGCATCAGCCCGAACGCGGCGCTGATCGACGACCTGGCGAAGTGGACCGGGATGCCGAATGACCTGCTGCAGAACTACCTCAACGCGCTGCGCATGGTCACACCGCTGCTGACAGGGGAGACCATCGATCTCGCCGAGGCGGTCCGCCAGCACTACGCTCATGCCGCAGCCAATGCCGGTTCCGCCCCGGGCGACCCTACCCAGGGCATCCCCGACCCGGCCGGCCTGCCCGCGGACGGCGCGCCGGTCGATGGCGCGGACCTAGGCGGCCTAGGCGGGCTCACCCTGGAAAGCCTCGCCGACGGCATCGCGATCAGCGTGCTATGGGTGGCCATCCTCGACTGGAAGGATCTGGTCAACGGGGAAATCGAGCTCGTCAACTGGCTCGGGCAGCGGGTGATGAACGCGACGCAGAACCAGGTCGCCATCGCGATCGGAAGCAGCATCGGGATGGCAGCCGGGCCGATCGGCGCCGTGGCCGGCGCGGTGATCGGCGTGCTCGCCGCGACCGCTGCGCGCGCCGCGTACCGGACCTGGCAGGGCGAGCGGGACAACCTCGTCTACCAGGCGGAGCGGGAAGCCTGCGACGCCGCGTTCGGCGATCTATGCCGCGAACTCAATCAGCAGATCGGCGGGTTTCGCACGCAGTACCGGGCCGACTGTGCCCGCGCCCTCGCGGGAATGCCAGAGGAGGGCGACTACCCGGACATCCGACAGTCCGCGACGGCCACCTTCACCGCCACCAGGAACGCCGTCCTGCTCCTGCCGCGGCGTCGACAGTTCCCCGGGCACCTTACAGCCAGGCAACGGCACCTGCTCCGTGCCCAGCTCAGGCGACGCCGGGATCAGTGGCTCGGCGAACTCGACGCGGCCGCGCGCGACATGGCCGCCGGAAAGTTCCTGGACGCGCTTTACCTCACGATCACCATCAACCGCGCACTGGTGAACCAGTTCGACGAGCTCATCACCGTCGACTGGGCGCAGCTGAGTACGGGCTTGTCCGCTGTCGGGCCCGCCTGGGAAAACGACAGGAAAGCCTGGCTCAGGAAATCAATGCAAGGCGTGCAGCAGTCCCTCGCCACTTACCAGAACGCCGCGGACAAGCACTACCGCGCCTTCCTCGCCGAGAAGGAAGCGCTGATGCAACGCCGGCTCAAGGCACTCCTTACGCTTGTCAACGGCTTCCGCAAGCGCCGCAGCCGCAGGCCGCTGCGCTCCACCAGCGAACTGCTCGACTACATCCGGTCCGGCCGGACCAAGCTGAAGGCTCGCTAGGAAGCATCAACGGAGGCCACCCACGTCCCTACGGTCCCCAGGTGCAGGTCCGCCAACTCCACCGTCAGCGGCACCAGGCCAGCCGTCCATCGCCGGCCGTCACTGCACCGCCGACCACGAATGTCCTGGTCAGGGCAATAGCGTTAGCATGCGTAATTGGCAGGCCTCGGGCCTCGGACACTCTCCTAGGTACACCGTCCTCCTACGTACACCGTCGTCCAGCGCGAACTCAGCGGTGAGAAGGCATGGGGTTTGGGTGCAGACGCCCCTCGGACACATCGGCGCTAAGAGCACCTGAAGGCGCTTACGGGTGCATGCGCGCACCCTTGATGATCTTGTCGACGGCGCCACGTCGGCCGTATATGGCTATGCCGACCAGATCCAGGTCTGCCCTGCGCACAGCACGTACTGCGGCCCGGTTGTCCCGGTCGTTGCCTGTCGTGAAGAGATCTGCGGTAAAGACGGCTAGGGCGACCCCCTGGCTGACGGCGCGCTCGGAGGATTTCGCCAGGGTCTCCTTGCTTCCCGTGAAGACGAGGACCGGCTGGCGGAACATCGGCAGGTACTCCGTCCCGTCCGCGTCCGCGTAGGGCTCGCCGATCACTTCCGGATTCCGCCGCCCGATCCCGCTGACCAGGAACGAGGTGACGTTGAGCCGCTGCCACACCTCCAGGTCGTCACGCAGGAGAACAGCGATCTTCGTGTCGAACCGGATCGGCTCGATGTCTGCATCCATGCCAGCGATCGAACACCGTCGCCCGATGAGAGGTCTTGTACGATTTTTGCGTGGCCCATGACACCCGGGTCCGTGCCTGGCGACCGGAGGCTCCCGGCGTCGTTGAGGTCTTCCACGCCCACATGACCAGCCACATCTACCCCATGCACACGCACGAGTCGTGGACGCTGCTGATCGTCGACGATGGCATGGTCAGGTATGACCTGCACCGTCACGAGCACGGTGCCCTAGGCCAAGCCGTCACGCTGCTGCCCCCGCAGGTCCCGCATAACGGGCGCGCCGCCACGTCCGCAGGCTTCGGCAAGCGGGTCGTCTACCTCGACCTGTCGCAGCTGCCAGTGAGCCTCATCGGCCAAGCCGTCGACCAGCCCCTGCTGTCCGACCCGCTCCTGCGGCAACGCATCCACCTGCTGCATCGTGTGCTCGATCAGCCGGGCGAGGAATTCGAGGCGGAGAACCGCCTGGCTTTCATCGTCGAACGACTCCGCGGCCACCAAAGCCGGCACCGCGACCCCGATGTGCCGCACCCGGACGCCAACGTGGCACATGGCCTGCGTGACTTGATCGACGCCCGTTTCCGGGAGAAGGTGACGCTCCGAGAGGCATCGAACGCCCTCCACGCCCACCCTGCCCACCTGGTCCGGATGTTCAGCCGGGAGTTCGGGATCAGCCCGCATCAGTACATGACGAGCCGGCGGGTCGACCTGGCGCGCCCGGCTCCTGCTCGACGGAATGCCGCCAAGTCTGACAGCGGCCGAGGCCGGCTTCTACGATCAGTCGCATCTGAGCCGCCATTTCACGCATGTCCTCGGCACAAGCCCCAGATCTCCGGCGATGGTTGTGCGCCGTGTGTTAAATGCCGGGGTTCGCGGTGATCTGGTAGGTGATGGGGCGGGTGTCGCCGGGCATGACGGGCGGGGTCGCGTTGATCTCGTCGATGAGCAGGTCCAGGGCGCGGGCGATGCGCCGTGAGGCGGGCCGCGCGAGGGTGACGGTGATCGCATCGGGGGTGCTGGTGATGGTGCCGGCCAGGCCGCGGATGATGGTTTCGCGGGTGATGGCCCGGTATTCGTCGTCGTCACCGAGGTAGGCGTTGAGGTGGTCCGATAGCCAGTGCTCGGCGTTGTGCGCCAGCAGCCGCAGGATCATCTGCAGGCCGCGCCGCCCGGCGCGCAGCACCGCGGTCTGCGCGTCCGGGTCGATGACGTTGGCGGGCAGTTTCGCGGGGACCGGGCCGCGGGCGGTGACGGCGGCGGCCCGGTCCTTGCGGGCGCGGGTGATCTTCGCCTGCAGGCCGGGGATGCGGTCGTTCTTGGCCGCGGGGGTGAGGTCCGGGCTGGCGAGCAGGGCGGCGAAGTCGCGTTCGGCGCTGGCGAGGGCTTTCTCCGCGCCGCGGACGGCGGCGTTGGCCTTGTCGCGGGCGGGGTTGCGGGTCAGCTTGGTGTTCTCGGTGATCTCGGCGAGGTAGTCGCAGATCTTGTCGATGCCGTAGTTCTCCGATGCGTACTTGAGGAAGTTCTCCTCGCGCCACCGTGATTTCAGCCAGGACAGGATCTCCGCCGGGCATGCTTCGAAGTCCGACGTCAGGATCTGCAGGGCGACCCGCCCGTGCTCGAACAAGGTGACCTGCCGTGCCTCGCCGTAATCCTTCAGGGTCACTGTCTCCTCGGCCCAGGCGATCTGCCGGACCCGGCCGCCGTAGGTGACCGTCGTGAGGACGGGCAGCATCGCGGGGACGGCGAGGGGGGCGCGCCGGTAGGTGACCCAGTGCACGCCCTGCTCGCGGCAGTGCGCGAATACCTGCGGGTAGGCGCCGCCGCGGTCGAAGCCCACCATGATCTTCGCGCCGGGGCCGGCGGCTTTCTTCAGCTCGGCCAGCGCCAGCGGCAGCGTGACGGTCAGCCCGGACGGCTCCCCGGACACGAAGCACACCGCCCGCCCGTCATGCGCGGTGACGTGGGTGTCCGCCCGGCCGCGCTCGGCGCGGCCCCGCTTGTTGTTCCAGCCCTTTGCCACCGGCTTCGCGCCGGTGTACGGCACGAAGTGGTCATCGACGTAGTAGACGCCGGAGGTCACCGGGTCCGCGGCGAGCATCGCCGCCGCGAACAGCGTCTGCAGCCGCAGCGGGTCGGCGGCGTCGGCGATCCGGGCTAGCTCCGGGCGCAGCGCCCGCAGCCCCGGCAGCGTACCGAGCCCGGCCAGCGGCCCGGCCTCGGCGGCGGCCAGGTGCTTGAACTGCTCCGTCGTCGCGGCCCCCAGCGCGAAGCACATGCTGACGGCCGTCAGCAGCCGGACGTCTGCCGGTCCCGCGGCGGCGTCCGCGAGCACCGTCCCGGCTGCTGCCCGCGCGAAGAACGCGTGCAGCAGCATCGACCCGGCATACCGGGACGTGAGCACGCCGCGGGGCGCTTGCGGCCGCGGCGGCGGCCCGCCCGCCGGCAGCCCGGCACCAGCCTCAGCCTCCGGCGCGGGTTCCGCTGCCGGCTCAGCCGCCGCCACGGCCCCGGCCCCGGCCTCCGTCTCGGCCTCCGTCTCGGTGAACAGGGATTCCGCCGGCGCCCGGCCGGGTTCGCCGCCGGCTGCGGGGGCCTGCCCGCGCGGTCCCAGGCCGCGGCTGACGGTCGTGTGCGCCACGTCCAGCCGCCGCCCGATCTCGGCGTCGCTGACGCCGCCGGCCCGCCACTGCCGGGCCTGCTCCCACTGCTCCGCGGTGATCTTCCCCGGCGTGCCGCGCCGGTCCTGCTTGACCAGCGCCGCCGACCCGTCCCGCTGCGCCGCGTTGTACAGCGTTGCCACGTACGCCTCTGACAAGCCCAGCGCCGCGGCGACCGTCCGGCCGCGGAACCCCAGCTGCCGCAGCGAGCACAGCGCGATGTTCCGCATCACCGCGTCCCCTGCGGCCTAGTCGAACAGCACCGTCGAGCCGGCCATGATCACGCACCGGCCGCCGTGCTCGTGCATGCGGAGATCGCGGGGCTCTGGCATGCCCTCCAGGATCGCCGCAACGGCCGCTGACACGCCACCGATCCTACCAGAGTTTTAACAATTACGCACATTGCGGGCGAAACGGAACCGCACGTCACGGTCCTGTGGATAACTTAACGCCGGAGATCTGAGCCCCGCCAGGTACGCCCGGAGCGGGATCGCCAATCGCCGGGATCAGCAATAGCTAGCCTCATGCGCGGGAGCGCGGAAATGGCCGGCCTGACCGAATCTCTCCGGACAACCCCGGACGCGTTCACGCGCCTGCCAGAGGAGCGGAACTTCAGGGAGCAAGCCGGGACCGTTATGGATGACTGACGGCCCCGACCGCTGATCAGGGGATGTTCCAACGGTTGCCTTGACGTGGAGGAAGCGGCCAGATGACCACGTCAGTGGCGGCAGGTGTCCGTAGCCGAGGACCGCAAGGTCAACGCCGAGCAGATCCGCGTGCTGAAGCTCCAGGGCGAGGAACTCAGGCAAACGGCGATTATCCTCGGCACTCTGCTGCTATATAGCCGAGCAATATCGCCTCGTTGACGCAGCACTTCTTGAGCTCGCCGAGATGCACGCTCTCGTTCTCGGAGTGGGCCTTGCTGTCGGGGTCATCGATGCCGGTGAGCAGCAATGCCATGTCTGGATAGGCATCCGCTAGAGCGGCTACCAGCGGGAGAGAGCCCCCGCTGCCAGCCTCCACAGGAGGGAGGTTCCAGGTGTCGGCGCAGGAGCGGCGGAAAGCGTCGAAGACCGGCCCCGACGCGTCGATTCGATATGGCTGGCCCAGGTGCCGCTCGGTAACGGTCACCTCGACGTTCCAGGGTCGATGGCTGTCGAGGTGCTCCTTCACCGCGAGAAACGCCCGCTTGGCGTCATCGCCTGGCGCGAGACGCACACTGATGATGGCCCGTGCCCAGGGCACGAGCTTGGGGACCGCATCGGTCACCGAAGGGGCGTCTATCGCCAGGACCGAGATAGCAGGCAGAGCCCAGATCCGCTGGGAGAGTGAGCCATTGCCGATAAGTTCGACATCAGGCCGCAATCCGGCGTTCTGCCGCAGATCGGACTCCTCCATATTCACGGCAGGCGGCGGCCCCGCGTGCAAGCCCTCGATCACGACGTTGCCCTTTGAGTCGTGCAGCGTGGCGATGAGCCGGCACAATGCGGTGAGCGCGTCTGGCACCGGGCCACCGTACTTTCCGCTATGTACGCTGTGCTCAAGCGTGCGCACTTCGACTATACAGTCGACAATGCCCCGCAGTGACGTGATCAACGTCGGCTGGCCGATACTCCAGTTCGAGCAATCCGCTATCACGATGGCGTCGGCTCGCAGCTTGTTCTTGTATTTTTCAAGGAATTGGAGAAGGTGCGGGGACCCGATTTCCTCCTCCCCTTCAATGAAGGCTGCGATTTCCAGCGGCGGCTTGCCTTGCCACGCTCGCAGCGCCGCGGTGTGCACGGCGATCCCGCCTTTGTCATCGGCGGTGCCCCGGCCGAACAAACGGCCGTCGCGTTCTGCCGCCTCGAACGGAGGTGACTCCCAGAGCTCAATAGGGCCGGGCGGCTGAACGTCGTGATGAGCGTAGAGCAGGACCCTGCCCGATCCGACGGGACCTGGCACGACGCCGTATACCGCAGGATGACAGCCGTCCACGTCCAGCAGCTCGACGTCACCGAAGCCCGCGTCCTTCAGCCACTCAGCTGTCTCACCGGCTGAATTCAGCACCTGCCCGGCGTCAAACCCCGGCATGCTGATCAACGGTGTCCGGACTGCTTGCTCCAGCTCGCGGCGGACGTGCGGGAATATCTCTTCTACCGTGGCACTGGCGGCTTGCGGGCTCAGCTCATGGTGCAAGTCTCAGCCCCTCCGCAGTGCGTGGCGCTGGCGCAGCAGACTGCTGGCGCCTTGTTTTCCCCCATCCACGGCACGATACGGAAGGTTCGACCACAGATCAATAAGTGCGATTGAAAAATCTATCACTCCAGTAAACTAATGGATGCAATAGTCGCGTTAGAAACGCTAGCCACAGAAGTTCTGCGACAGCACGCCCGGTGAGTCAACCATCACAGCATCGGCCAAATCATCCGGCGGCACCCAGATAGGTGTTTCGATCATCTACCGTGCATACCAGCGCGTCCCGCATCGCATTCCCGCCCGGTGGGTTAATTAGCGGTGACGCGTCATGCTTGAATCGCCCATCATCGAAAATGATGATGTCGCCGGGATTGAGCTGCTGTTTGAGCACCACGGGCCCGGTCACTCGCCCGTCCTCGGTCACGTCGCCGGGATGGTAGAGGCGGGTTTCCGCGCCGTCACCGGTCCTGTCGATGACGTAGATGATGATGAATTCTTCGTTGTCGTGATGTGGTTTCGTCACGACGTTGGTGAAGGTCCGGAAAAGGTTGACCCCGAAGGTACCGTCGGGCTGCCGCCGGTCCGGCGGCACGAGCCGGAGGAAGGCGTGCAGCAGTTCGACGGCCTGAGCGTCCTCCATGAGCTCGACGCGCGCATGGTCCCGCTTGCCCTGAATGCCCGCCCGATCGGTGATGGTGATCGATTCGTGGCTGCGCAAGTGAAGGTCTTCGCCGCGCCACTCGTAGCGGATGACGTCCCGGGCGCGCTGACGGTCTACGGGAAAATCGCCCTCATCGTGTCGGAGTGTCCAGGAATTGAAGTACGCGTCACGGAAGTTCTGCCGGAACTTCTCGGGAAGCCCGATCGACCGGTCGTTGGTCAGCGCATAGCCGTCCGTACTCAGGCAAGTCCGCACTCTCGCATGCTCTGCGGGCGTATGGCGGCTTGGGCCATCATTCATAGGGGATACTCGCAATAGGTAAGAGCGCCGCAACCGGATGTGATTGGTGCTCGATACGGCGCTCGCGCTTGTTGGCAGTTAAGGTACACCCAGCGGGAAGGAGTTTCGACGAATTTGGTTAAGTGCCGTCAGACATTTAACCATCGCGGACGGAACCGATGAGTTCCCGCGACTCCTCCTCGCTGAGCGACGCGCTCATCAGGGCGTCGTGGGCATCGCGATATTTCTTGACGTCCTTGGCATTTTCCACGCTGAAGAAGCCCGCATGCGTCTCGATGTGAACAATGTCGGATTCGCCGGCATCCGCATATTCGAAATGAGCCCACATACACGTCATTGAGAACGTCGGCTTGGCCGTGAACGGCAGCACCCGCAGGTCTACGTTGGGAGCCGTCGAGCGCTCGAGCAGTTGGTCCAGCTGCCCGCGCATGATGCTCTGGGATCCGACGAATTGACGTAGGGCCGTTTCGTGCGTCACCGCCACCAGCCTCAGCGGTTTCAGACCCTCCCTCCTGCGCAGTGCTTCCTGACGCCGGACACGGATCTCCAGCAGTTGCTGGATCTCCCCCTCGGAGCGGTGCTCCATGTCCCTGAAGATAGCTCGAGCATAGTCGAGCGTTTGCAACAACGCGGGCACAAACGGGATCGTGTAGACGCGCGCGACGACCGCATCCACCTCGTAGGCCAGATGAGCGTCTAGTGCCCCCGCCACGACCTCGTCGTTGTAGTCAGTCCACCAGCCGGGGCGCTGCGCCGCTTCCACCCACTCCTCGAGCTGCGCAGCTTGCGGGGTTCCTTCGATCCTGTAGTACCGGATCAGATCCCTGATGTCGCGGGGAAGCGGCTTGCCCTGGGCAGTCTCGAGCCGGGACAGCTTGCTGGTGGAAATCATCAGATCCCGGGCGACGTCGCTCAAGAGCTTGCCGCGCTCATCTCTCAGCTGCCGGAGCGTACTGGCGATGGCACGCCGTGGGCCCAGCGGCCCGGTTACCTTATCCACGCCGCGGACCCATCTGCACGCGGCACATCCAGCCCCCGCCAACGTCGGCTCACTGTGGGATTCCCATGTCGCAAAACCTACAGTAAGGCGCGACCGTTCCGCATCCCGAACGCCAGAGGGGCCAAAGCCGCAGCTCTAAGCGGCGAGCAGCGGCAGCATAACAGCAGCTCCCTTGGCCGGAGCCGTCGCACTGCCGACAGCCGGCGGTTTAAGGGCGTTCCTGCCTCAAGCGTACGGTTTCGGCCGGATCTGTTCTGGGAATCCCATCATTGGAATTGCAGAGAACTTCTTGGACGGCGCTACACATGGACTGGCTACACGTACCTCCAGAACCGCCCTCCCGCGTAGCTCTCGCGATTGATGAGAGGTACGACGCCATGGGCCGCAGCTTCGTAGCTGTGGCCCATCGTTGTCTCCGGGGCTGCCGGGCGCGACCGCCACCGCCCGCATACACAAATCGAGCCGATGGGTGCCTCCATCGACTCGATCTGCCACCAAGTCCACAACCACAAATCGTAGAAGGGCTCTGATGTGCAACCCATAGAGTCTACAACCAGGCCGTATGGATCGGAACCCCCGACCCGCCGGAAGTCCCGGCCTGATCGGATGCACGTGCCATGACCGGCGTCCTGGCACTGGGATGCTTCGTGACCGGCTTCGCGGCCGCCTGGATACTGCGGACAGCCTTCAAGATGGCAGAGATCTCGTGGTGGCAAGAACGAATGCAACGCAAGGTCCACTACTGGCAACGCGAGGCGATGCATGCCCGTATCGTCGCCGAGTCCCTCATCCGTGAGCTAGCAATCGTCACGGGGGAGCCACCTCAGCCGCCAGACTGGCCGCAGGCATCAGCCAACGAAGAGGAGTGGTCATCATGACCGTGATCTACGGCATCGGCATCATGATGGCACTGCTGGCCGGAGGAGCAATCGGCCTGTTCCTGACGGTAGCGCGCTCTCATCTGGTCACGGCCCGGCACCAGAAGTACGAGCAAGAGGTAGCCGAGCGGCGCAACGTATACCGCCCGCGGCAGCCGCCATAATCGTGGCAAGGCTTCCGCGGGCGGTGATAATCGTCCCGCGGTCAGGCGTACTTCTGCACCAGCCGGCTCGCCTGTCTGCGGGCGAGGGTCGTCGCAGGCCATCATGGTTCCTCGAGCCGGGCTGGGGCGGGACTGGTGCCGACAACTGGGCCGCTCAGCTACGTACGGGAGCGGCGGATGATTCGTATCATCTTCGAGTTGATGCGGGCGAAGCGCCAGAGCTGCCACGGGACGAATGTCCGCAGGAAAAGCGTCAATCGGGTGGGCCGGGTGACGTAGCGCGCGGTTTCAGCTGTCACCTTCGCGGGGCTGCTGGCTGCGGCATCGGCCGCCTGGGCGGGCGGCTTGACGGGAGGGTCACTGGCGGCCATGGTCGATTACTCCGGGATAAGGGCCCAGCCTGGGCGGAGCCTGGCCTTGTACAAGAACATGTGGTGCAGCAGGAGTTTGATCCAGTGCCCGGCGAGTCCGATCTCGCCGAATGTCTGGTTAAGGTCGCGCCCGTACTGCGGGTAGCGCGCGAAGTCCGGGACGATCGGGTACACGGTCATCGAACGCGGCCGTGCCGGTGAGGAGGTGCGCGCCCGCCGACGCCACGCACGCCGCGCCCATCTCGGCCATGGACGCCGAGTGGGTCGGCCGCTCGGCACCGCGGATCATATCGACGATGCTGCGGGCGACGGCCTTGCCGATCTCGGCCGAGGGCATCCCCGTCCGCGGCGGCGCCGGGGCGATGAGGGTGCCGTTCGGGCTGGTGTGCGGCACGGAGATCGCGTGCGGCGGGGCGAACGCGATCCCGGCGGCGAAGATGTTGGGGTAGGCGGGTGACTGGTAGGTCCGCGGCCAGTCGCCTGGGGCCCACTGGTCGTGGGGCTTGGCGCCATAGTCCGCGTCCACTCGCATGAAGTCGTTGGCCAGGAACAGGCGGCTGGTGATGTCGCCGCCGTCGCGGCCGTAGGCCCGCAGGCCGACTCCGGAGAACGGCGGCAGCAGCATGGCGAAGTCGAATTCCTGCTCGCGCTGCGCTCCGTCCAGCGTCTCGTAATAGAACCCGGTCCTTGTCCACCCTGCTCACGTGTGCGCGGGTGATCCAGTCGATGCCGCGCTCGGCGAACAGGGACTCGGTGAAAAGGTTGCTGGGCACGACGTAGCCGCCGCGCTTCAGGTGCATGCCGCCCATGCCGAAGTCGCCCAGCTCGTACTCGTTGGTGATCCAGACGATCTCCGCCTTGTCGCGCACCTTGCGGGCTCGCAGCTCGAATTCGAGGTTGACGATGTACTCGAACGCCGCTCCTTCGCAGGTGCAGGTGCCGTGGCCGACGCCGACAAGGAAGCGCTGCCGCTCTCCGCGGCGCATTCGCTCGACCGCCTCGCCGAGCGCGGCCGAGGCCTGGAGGGCGTGCTCGACCGTGCAGACCGACAGACTGTGGCCGTCTGGGCCGAGCCCTGCGGTCTTGTCGAAGCGCAGCCGCGGCCCGGTGGCGTTGATCAGGAAGTCGTACGGGACTTTCTCGGTGCCGCCAGACACCCGCTCGATGACGACATACGCGGCCGTGTGACCCGCGTCGCCCTCTGGGTGGATCTCGCGTGCCCAGGCCTGCTTGAACTCGATGCCGTGGCGCTCGTAGACCGGCGCGAGCGGGAACCGGACCTGGTCCGGCCCCATCAGGCCGACGCCGACCCAGATGTTGGACGGGATCCAGTTGTAGGAGTCGTTGGGCGAGACGACCGTCACGGTGTCATCCCGGCCTAGCCATTTCCTGGCGAAGGTGGCCGCCGTGTGGCCTGAGATCCCCGCGCCCAGGATCACCACGCGGCTCATGGGAGGTTCCCGATCGGCCCGGTCATCCTCGAATCGTCCGCGGACGTCGCTGCCCGGACAAGGGACTAACGTCCCTGTGCCAGGGAGTCTTCCGGCACTGCTTCGGCCAGTTACCGGGACGCAGCCTGCTGTCATGGCCTGTGGACGGGTTGGCGCTGAAAGGGCTCTGATGAATGTGCCCTCAACGCTTGACGCTGACTTCGCGCAGCTGGCGGCGGGCCGGCGATCTGCGAGCTGCGTGAGACCGCAGGTAATGACCGGGCCGGATCTAGGCCGGGATCGGTGATCCCGATGAGCACGGGAGGCCGTAATGGTTAGCGTGAGCCAACACGGGGAGCAGCGACCGATCTTCGTGGCCATCGGCGGTGACAGCGGCAGCGGCAAGTCGACGCTGACAGCGGGGTTCTACCGGATCTTCCCGCACGATCAGATCACCAGCGTATGCCTGGACGATTACCACGGGCTGGACCGGCGGGAACGCAATCTGATCGGGATCACGGCGCTGAATCCCCGCGCCAACAACTTCGCCCTGATGGAGAACCAGCTGCTTGCGCTTAAGCGCGGGAATCCGATCATGAAGCCGGTCTACGACCACTCTGATGGCACCTTCGGGCCGCCAGAGGAGATCCAGCCGAGACAGGTGGTCATCGTCCAGGGATTGCATCCCTTCCTCGTGCCGGGGCTGCGTGGCCTGTTCGACCTCAATGTCTGGCTTGACCCGGAGACAGAGCTCAAGCACAAGTGGAAGGTGCAGCGGGACGTGGCCAGGCGCGGCTACACCCGGGAACAGGTCTACGCGGAGATCGCGGCACGGGAACCGGACGTGGCCGCTTACATCACGCCGCAGCGCCGTTTCGCGGACCTCATCGTCCGTTTCTACCGGCCAGAGGTGGGCGGGTCCGGCGACGAGCACCTGAGCGCACGGATCATCGAGCGGGCCACACTGCCGCGCCTGAACCTGGAGGGCATTCTGCGCGAGCCGTGCGCGGGGTTCCGCGTCAAACAGGGAGAAGACGCAGACGAGACCGTCTTGGAGATCGACGGGACCATCGATCCCGGCACGGTCCGCCAGCTGGAGAACCGGATCTGGGAACACTTCGACGCCCGTCACCACTACCTGCGGCACCTGGCGCCAGACCAGTTCGGCGACTTTACCGATGGCGTCATGCGCAAGCATCACAGCGACCCGCTGGCGCTCGTCCAGCTTTTGCTGGTCCACCGGATCCTCAGCGCCCGCAAGTCGATGCTGCTGAAGGTGCCCCTCAGCGTCCACGAAGAGATGGTCCACGCCCGCGAGCTGCGAGGAGATACCGCCCATGACCACCAGCATGTCTGACCCGGAGACTACGGCCGTGCGGGACGCCTACCAGCCGGGGGTGCACGAGTATCGCGACGCCTACTACGACCCCGGCTTTACCCCGGCGGACACCGACATCCTGGCCGCGTTCCGGGTGACTCCCCAGCCGGGGGTTCCACCGGAGGAGGCCGCGGCAGCCGTCGCCGCCGAATCATCAACGGGCACCTGGACCACGGTGTGGTCGGACCTGCTCACCGACCTGGACCGGTACCGGGCCCGCTGCTACCAGATCGAGCCGGTGCCGGGACAGCCGGATCAGCTGATCGCCTACATCGCCTACCCCCTCGACCTGTTCGAGGAGGGCTCGATCGTCAACCTTCTGTCCTCCATCGTCGGCAACGTCTTCGGCTTCAAGGCGCTGCGCGCACTGCGGCTGGAGGATCTGCGCCTCCCGGTCGCCTACCTGAAGACCTTTCCCGGCCCGCCGCACGGCATCGCGGTAGAACGCGACAAGCTCGACAAATACGGCAGGCCGCTGCTTGGCGGCACGATCAAGCCGAAGATCGGGCTGTCGGCCCGCAACTACGGCCGCTCGGTCTATGAGCTGCTGAGCGGCGGCTTGGACTTTACCAAGGACGATGAGAACGTCAACTCCCAGCCCGTCATGCGCTGGCGCGACCGCTTCGAGTTCACCATGGAAGCCGTACGGAAGGCGGAAAGCGAGACCGGCGAGCGCAAAGGCCACTACCTGAACGTGACCGCCGGGACGATGGAGGATGTCTACCGGCGGGCCGAGTTCGCCAGGGAACTGGGCGCGCCGATCATCATGTCCGACTTCTTCACGATGGGCTTCACCGCGCACACCTCGCTGTCACTCTGGTGCCGGGACAACGGCATGCTGCTGCACTGCCACCGGGCCATGCACGCGGTCGTCGACCGGCAGCCCAACCATGGTGTCCACTGGCGGGTCCTGGCTAAGTGGCTGCGGATGGCCGGCGGCGACCAGCTGCACAACGGGACCGTGGTCGGCAAGCTCGAAGGCGACCGCACAGCCACGATGGCGATCAATGACCTGCTGCGCGAAGACTTCATCCCCGCGGACAAGAGCCGGGGCATCTACTTCGATCAGGCCTGGGCATCAATGCCCGCGGTCTTCCCGGTGGCGTCCGGCGGCATTCACGCCTGGCACATGCCGGAACTGGTCGCCATCTTCGGCACCGACTGCGTGCTCCAGTTCGGCGGCGGAACCCAAGGACATCCGGAAGGCAACAGGGCGGGCGCCACGGCGGTCCGGGTCGCCCTGGAAGCGGTGGTCCGGGCCCGCGGCGAAGGCCGGGACCTGTCCGCAGAGGGCCCGCAGATCCTCGCCGCGGCGGCCCGGCAGTCGCCGGAGCTCCAGGAAGCGCTGGCGCTGTGGAAGGAGACCAAGTTCGAGTTCGACGAAGTCGATCGCCTCGACCTGGCCGACGCCGGGCAGTCACCGGAACGGAGGACACCCCGATGAGCTCCTACCTCGCCCAGCTCGACGAACACCAGCTGGCCAGGCAGATCCGCTACCTGCTGAACGAGGGCTTCGTTCCGGCGATCGAGTACGTACGCCACCCCGATCCGCGCGATCATTACTGGGGAATGTGGAACCTTCCGCTGTTCCAGGCCCGGGCCGTCGAGGACGTGCTGACCGAGATCCGTGCCTGCAAGGAAGCCCATCCGGACTGCTTCATCAAGTTGATCGGCTACGACCGCCAGCGACAGACCCAGGCGGTCAGCCTGACAGTGCACCAGCCCCGGCAAGGCGACGCATGAACCCCGGCCATCACGCGCAAGGCGCAGGGTGATGAAGCAGGAAACGGCTCACTCGCAACGGTAGCCGCGGCGGCCCTGGCCGGGTTTCCAGCCGCGATGATGCCCGGTGTCAGCGGCCGCTCTGGTGCTGTAGGTGCGACGTCGCGGCAGCCACGATCGGGACGGCGTGGTTGCCGCTCGGGTCCCACGTGCTGCCGTACCGGCGGATGAAGTTCAGCTCGGTCTGGCCGCTCAGCTGCTCCGCTGTGAGAGTGACGCCGTACATTCCGAACGGCAGCGATACGGAGTCCGCATCGGTAACACCCGTCCAGTTGGCCGGGTCGCCGAAACCGTAGTGGAGGGTAAACGGCTGGGTATCCTCAACGACCAGGTTACGGCCCGCCACCAGCCCGGTCAGCGGCGCGGTCAGCCGCCAGTGAGACGTCGACGGCGTCGGCGGCTGGCCGCCGTACCTGGCCGTGACGGCTGTGAGCTGCTCCGCGGGAGTCTTGCTCGTCCTGGTCCAGGCCAGCTTGATCAGCTCGCTGTGCGCCCACGCGAGCGGTGTCGCGCTGAGCGTGCGCTGCCCGGTGGTGAGCGGCAGGGTCGGTACCCCGTTCTGCGGGTAGAGCGGCGACTGGTCCCAGACCTGTTCCGGCAGCAGCCCGCTTGGCGTCCGCATCTTCAGCATGGCAGTGAGCTGCGCAAGCCCGTCTTCGCCGACGAGGACCGCGAGGTGGCCGCGTTCTCCGGCCAGCAGCGGCCAGACGCGGCCGACTCCCACGCTGGAGAAGTTCGCGCCGTCCACCTGCTCGCCGTAGCCGTCGTAGTCGTAGCGGTAGTAGCTGGTGCCGGTGCCGACGTTTCTGGCGAGCATGACATCGATCAGGTTGGCGGTGTCGGACAGCTTCTTGTCGGTTGCGCTGCGCAGGCCAAGGCGGGCCAGGTAGGCGAACTCCAGCCCGAGGACGCTCGAGGCCGCGATCTCGTAGTTCAGGTAGGGCTGGTTGGCGATGCGCGCCAGGCCGGACTGCGGATCGGGTCCGATGCGCACATAGTGGCCGTCGAGCCCGAACAGCAAATCAAGCGATGAGCCCGCGACGTAGCACCATTCCTCGATGCGCTCGTTCCAGTCGTCGGCGAGCGCGAGCGCGTACTGGCTGGAGGCGGCGTCGAGATATCTGGCCCCGGCGACCATTGCCGCCACCATGATCCCGAGAGTGAAGGGGCTTCCCCCGGCATCTTCCTCCCACCGGTCCATCGGGGTCAGCGGCCCATTCTGGACGAGGTAACCGATGGCGGCCTTGATCATCGCAGTGATCGTCTCGGACGGCGGCTGCCCCAGGTCGTCGAGCTTGGCGGCCAGCATGACCGGCAGCGCGGTCTCGTCCAGTTGCACGCCTGTCCAGAAGGGCGTGCCGTCGGGAAAGAAGTTCTGCCCCCAGTGCCCGTCCGGCGATTGCCGGGTGGCGAGATAGTCGAGCAGCTGCGCCGCGTCGTCCAGATGCCCCAGCAGCGTGAGCGCGAACCCGACCTCGACGGCATCGCGCGGCCACACGAGGTGATATCCCCCCGCGTTGTTGCTCGTGTCGCCCCACGGCGTGCACAACCCGGCCACGATGGCCCCCGGGTAGGAGGCGCAGTCTTGGTGCACCCGCAGCACGGTGGCCGACTGGGTGAGGGCGTCCGCCAGGTCCGCCGGGTCGCTTCCGGAAGACGGCGGCAATTTGCAGGTGCCGGACCAGGCCTGCCAGTTTCTGGTCAGCTGGGCACTGGCGGCCGCCGGGCCCGCGGCGAGGCTTGCCGCCGCGAGCGCACCCGCGGTCCCGGCGTCCGTCGCAAATGCAAGTGCAATCGCCCCGGAGGTCGCGGAAAGCTCACCGCCGAGGACGACGAAACCCGGCCCGGCGTCGGTGAAATTCCAGGTCATGGAGCCGTTACGGCTGAAATCCTGCCAGAGGTCGGAGGATCCGAAGTAACCCACGCTTGCCTGGCCGAACCCCGGCGCGCTCGACAAGCACAAAAACCGCCCGGCACCCTGCGCGAACAAAGATCCTGAGGCCACCCAGGCGGTGTTGCCGGAGCCGCCACTGTAATCCTGGTCGGCATTTACGGCCGGATGTTGTTGCAGATGGCTTGCCAGGAAAACGTAAAGCTGCGCGCCGGAAACACCGTCGAGCGTGTAGCTGACCAGCACGACGTCACGTCCGGGATCGGGTATGACCTGCAATGTCAGCTGGTAGGGATGCTGCGCTGGGCCGGTATGGACGACAGACGCCAGGGGCACTGCGGGATCGGCGGTCTGCACCTGGTAGGCCGCGACTGCCTTCACCTCATACCACCAGCCGTCACCAGCCACGATGAAACCCATGTCACGAATCTGCGGTTCGCCGGCCGTGGGCCAGTACACCTCATTGAGGATGCCTTGACCCACAGTCGCCCATGCGTGGCCGCTACCCAGGCCAGTTGTGACGGCATCCTTGGGGCCGGGGGCCATTACAGGGCCAACAGGAAAGCCCGGCGTTGGGGCACTCGACATATCTGGACCTCCTTACGGCATCCAACAACGCGAAAGCCGGAAAGAAAAGGGCTAGCCGCCGGTGTCGCCCAGCGCATCCACCTGGCTAAGGTATCCGGCCCGGTGAGCCGCGTTAAGACCCCGCCGGCGAGCAGTTCTAAGACGCTGTCAGGGCGAAGCTCAGCCAGGTCCCGGTCACCCGGCCGATCAGGGTAGGTTCGGCAAGCGGTTCGGCCGTCGTCAGGACTTCCACGCCTTGCGGCCGCAGCCCCCGCTCTTAGATACTGCGATGGCTCATGCCGACACTACGGTCATTACCGTGTGGCCGATCTTGATCTTGTCGCGTTTCTTCAGCAACTGGGCTGCAAGGATGCGGCGGCCGTTGAGCAGGGTGCCGTTGGTGGAGCCGAGGTCTTGGACGTACCACAGGCCACGAACAGTCTGGAAACGGGCGTGCTGGCCAGAAGCGAAGTCGTCGTCGATAACGAGGCTGCCTTCACGGCCGACGGTGAAGTCGGTACCGAAGGTATGACGCTGGTCTCCGATCTGGATGACCAAGGACTTGCCGTGCGGCGGCTCAGGGAGGGTGCCGCCGGCTTGCCCGGCGACGGCTGACACGGCTGCCTTCCAAGCCTGCTGCTCCTGCTTAGTGATGTCTTCCCACGGCGGGGCAGATGTGGGAAGGGCAGCGCGGTGGGCTTCGTAAGCAGTTTCTGCGAGGCGTTCAATGAGGGTGGTCACATATCGATAGTGAGCCGCCGTCCTTAGAACGTGCAAGGTTGGCCGCTCACAGG
This sequence comes from uncultured Actinomycetota bacterium, assembly GCA_963771985.1. GTDB lineage: Bacteria > Actinomycetota > Actinomycetes > Streptosporangiales > Streptosporangiaceae > Trebonia. The sequence continues at coordinate 58,676 of CAVYVO010000005.1, forward strand.
TGAGCGCGGACGTTACGCAAGGCGAGCTGCATTTCGGCAGCCGTGGAGAAGCGGTCACGGCTGGCTGGGGCGCATGCCTTGATGAGGAATTCTGCAAGATCAGGGCCGAGGTCGGAGCGAATCGTCCTCGGGTCGATTACCAGTCCGTCGACCACGGGCATCGCATTTGGATACGGGTGGTTGCCGTTGCAGAGCAGCTGGTAGAGCAGCACGCCGACGGCGAACAGGTCCGTGGAAACGTCCCAGCGGGTGAGATCGGCGTCGGGCGGCTGATAGGGCGGTGTACCGGACTGCGTATGCACAGGGTCGCCGAACCGCGAGGCGATGTTGAAGTCAAGCAGTTTCGCTCCTGCGCGGGTGAGCATGACATTGCGCGGTTTGATGTCACGGTGGATCAGCCCCCTGGCCGTCAGTTCCGTCCACTCGCGCGTCTCGGCTTCCGGCAGGTCGCCTTGGCAACGTTTAGCATCCAACTGCTTGAGCCGCGCCGCATCGGGATGAAAAGCGACGAGCGCATCTAGCAGGTCGAGTGCAACGTCTACTGCCTCCCGGTCACGAAGGTTTCTCTTTCCGGTGACGAACTCATCCAGTGACTCCCCGTCAATGAACTCGGTGATGAGATACCAGTCGCCCGCGTTGGTCTTGTCGGCCCAGAAGACCTCCACCACGTTGGGATGATGGATCTCCCGCAGGGCGCCGATCTCGCGGCGCACCGCCTCATCCCCGGCGGCGCTGTCGAAGAGCTTGAGCGCTCGCTCCTTACCCTCGACGTCATCGCGTACGCGATAGACCTTCGAAAATCCGCCCTGCCCGAGTATCTGGAGAATCTTGAAGCGGCCGTCGAGGACATCGCCGACAGCATAGTCAGCCGCCTTGGCCGGGGTCGAGGATCGCTCAGGAGATGGGAACCGGCGAGTGCGGCGGCGCGCACCTCTGGCGGGAGCGGAGTCCTCCCGCACGTGCTGGATCCCCCCGACGGCGTACACCAGGCACGGATGCAGCACGTATGTGCCTGCGTCTGGCGGAAAGTGAAACTGCTCGACGTCGCCCATGGAGTAGAACCGGCGCCGCCCGGACTCGTCAACATACCCCAGCAGGCCGTTCTGCCACAGCACGGAAGGGAGGTCCGTCGCCTTCTCGAAGTGCAGATCCGCCACTTCCTGCAGTGCCGTCAGGTCCGCACGCGAGAATCGGTCAACGCCCATCATCCGGACGAAGGAGCGAAGTTCCTCCTGCACCCCGGTGATGTAAGCCTGGGTACTGGTGAACAATTCGGAGTACTCCTGCAGGGCGGCGTTCTTCGGCATCAGGTCCGATGAGATCTGGTTGGCGCACTGCGCGAGCTGGGAATCGCCGAACCGCTTGGCACAGCGTTGAACCACCCCTTGGAGAGCCGCCGCGGGCAGGCCCTCACGGCCGGCCTGCTTCTGGCGCAAGACCTCCTCGCTCAGCTCATTGCCCAGTGAGATGATGTCGCGCGGGATCAGCCTCGTGTGGCTGAGCAGGTAGTCCTCGATTGTTCCGTCCGCATCAGGTCCTGGCCAGTCGCCGTTGACTCCGAGCCAGTCGCCGATCGTGGGGGGGCCGTTGGTGGCGCGCCGCATCAGTAGTGACGGCGGCAGCCGCTGCAGCTTTTGCCCGAGTAGATAAAGCAGCGAGCCGCGGTCCCAGGTCAAGACGCGTATGTGCGGTTCGTTGTAGTACCGCGGCGCATGTTCTGACCTGTACACAGACGACATGACGATGTCGCGGATGCAGACGACGACGTGTAGGCGGCCGCCCAGCTTCTGGTCGCGGAGCAGCCGCATGACCTGATAGAACAACCCCTCCTGACACTTCAGCCAGTACATCGGGGCGTGGCTGAACTCCTCGTCCACTGCGTTGAGGTAGAAATAGATCGGCTTGCAGTGGCTGACAACCTCGCTCAGCAGATCCTCGAGGTCGTCCCAGAGCGGATCGTCGAGGTACGTAGACAGCTGATGGGCGGTCTGCCGCTGATTGATGATGTCGCGCACGTGGCTGTAGATCGACCGAGGTCGGCGGAAGTCATCGAGCAGCCGCGCGTACGACTGCTCGATCTCCGCTGCCTCCTCGTCGCGCAACTGCTGACGCAACTCGGGACGGCGCAGCAGGTGTGAGGCCAGCGACCGCATGATCGCGCATTCCCAGATCTGCATCCACTTCTCGACCAGGACACGGTCCGAGAACCACTGGCACGCCTTCACTATGACTTCGGTCTTCGGCAGGCTCTGCTGCGGCACATCGGCGTAGACAGAGTCCTGATGTGCCTGGAAATCCTGAAGACGCCGCAGGTAGACAGTCTTGCCAGCCCCGAGCTTCCCCACGATGACCCGCACCATCGAGTCGTTCGCGCGGGTCGCGAGGTGCCCATACGCCGGATTGCCGCCGAAATCGACGAACTCGCTGATCACATCCTCGATGTCGGCTCGTGACCCGTCCGGATTGCCAAACGGCCCCACAGGGTCAAGCCGACGCCGCCTGCTGCCCATCTTCTCTCCCGACCCGAATCGTAGCCCGCCGCAGAGGAAAGAGCCACGCCTCGCCGGGCCTGCGGCCGTCCTGGACCCCGAGTCGTCTCACCCAAGCACCTGCTGACCGAACCTGGCGTGGACTACCGGTTCAATCGTTAAGGAACCGGTTCGCCCCCTGCGGGCAATGACAGGTGTCATAGCTCACCCGGTTCCGGGACAAGGTCCCGCTCGGCGTCACGCCGCGCGCCGGGCAATCGTTCCGCGCCGCACTGCGAGAAGATCATTATTCAGAACGTACCGTGGTTCCTCTCTCTTAACCCGCTGACCGGGACCCGGGCGCCATGGCGGCTGGGTGTCGCCGTGTCCGCGCCGCCGCCCGCCCGTTTCACACCCTCATCTCCCGTTACGTGAAGCTCCGTTCCCCGGCATCCGCCAGGCTTTGATTGCAGATTCCCGCGCCATGGCACCGGAAATCGCAATCAGAGCGGCAGGCCGTATGCGCAAAAGCCGCATTCCGGTCACCCCTGGCCGGGAACCGGCCGCGGAGGGCCAGTGAACCACATCACGGGCACCCGACACGCCGGAGAATCACCTTGTTTCGGAACGTTGCCTAGAGCAGGTCGATTGCGCAATCGGCCTCCCCAAGGTCACGGCTCCGGGGTGGGACGCCGGGTTAGCCGCCATTCAACCCCGCGGGGGTTTTCCGTGCAGGCCCCAAAGCACGCGGTCCCACCACCGGCGGGTCAGCAGTACCTGCCAGGTGAACTGCCGCGGGCGCTTCTCGTTCCAGCCGTGGAGGCATTGGCCGTCGCCGCGCAGGCAGTCGCCAGGGCAGTCGCCCGCGCAGTGTCGGCAGTGCCTGCGCTGCCTCGCCTCCGACATATGTCGCTCCGCTGGAGATGTGGCGCGCCGCGCGGCGCCCGCCTGTGCCGCCCCCTCACCTTGAGCATAAGTCCGCCGCGCCGGAAGATTTCGGCTCTGGGGCGGGCAGGATGACGGTGTACAACATCCGGCGCCGGCGCCCCTTCCGTGGGGCGTTAGCCAGCCGGGGCCCGGCAACAGCCACGAGGTCGCGGATAAAGCTCATGAACTCCTCGTCGGTGAGCCACATGGCAGCGACCCGGTAGTCGGCGCCGTCGCCGACCGGGTTGGCGGGGGCGCTCGCGACGTAGCGGTCGAAGTCGGCGAGCAGGCCGGCGACGTAGGCGGTGAAGGCCTGTGCGTGCTCGTCGAGCGTCATGGCCCTGGCCTCACCCTGCTGGATCTGGGCGGCGAACAGCCGCATCGTGTAGGTGCGCTCGACGGCGCCGCGGATCCGCCGCTCGGCCACGACCTGGAGCACTCCCGCCTTGGTGAGCAGGGCGATGTGGCGGTAGAGACTGCCCGCGGGCACGTCGTCGAGTTCGGCGGCGAGCTGGCCGGCGGTCAGCGCCCGGTCGCCGAGGAACGCCTTGACGATGCGGAGCCGTACAGGGTGCAGCAGGAGATCAGCGGTCGTCACGCAGACAAGCATAACTAACGATTTCATCATTGCGATTATTCTCAGATCTGATAGCATTGCCGAGTGCCTCGTCTTCTGCTCCTCGTGGTGGCCCTGGCCGTCGCCTTCGCCGCGGGCTGCCTCATCGACCTGATCCGTGCCCGGGTGCGCGGGCTGCCCAAGTGGGCGTGGGCAGTGATCATCTGCGTTCAGATCCCCGGTGGCGGCCTGGCTTACCTCATTTTCGGCAGGGACTGGAGCAGGCCGGGCGCTCCCGCCCCGCCGCCACCGTCCCCGCCGCCACCGTCCCTGCCGGACGTCACGGCGGCCCGGCCGGGCCGGCCGGGCCGCCCGTACACCATCCCGCAGCGGGTCCCGGCCGGGCCGGTGGTGATCGAAGTGAACCGGCTCACCAAGCGGTTCGGTCCCGTCACCGCCGTTGACGACCTGAGCTTCGCCGTCCGTCCAGGCACGGTGACCGGCTTCCTCGGGCCGAACGGCACCGGCAAGACCACCACCCTGCGCGTGATCCTCGGCCTGGAGGCGCCCACGTCCGGCACGGCCCTGGTCGGCGGCCGCCGCTACCAGGAGTTCATTCGCCCGCTGCACCAGGTCGGCTCGCTGCTGGACGCGACCGCCCTGCCAGCGGGCCGCGCCGCCTGGTTCCATCTGCTCGCCCTCGCGCAGAGCAACGGGATCGGGCGGCGCCGGGTCATGGAGGTACTGGAACTGACCGGGCTCGAGACGGTGGCCGCCAGGCGAGCCGGGGAGTTCTCGCTCGGGATGAAACAGCGGCTGGGCATCGCGGCCGCGCTGCTGGCCGACCCGCCCGTGCTGCTGCTCGACGAGCCAGTCAACGGGCTGGACCCGGAAGGCATCCGCTGGATCCGCCAGCTGCTGCGGGCGATGGCCGCCGAAGGCCGCACGATCCTCGTCTCCAGCCATCTGATGAGCGAGATGGCGCAGACCGCCGACCACCTCATCATCATCGGCCGCGGCAGGCTGCTCGCCGATACCTCCACGGCTCAGTTCGTGTCCGGTACCGGGCAAGACGTGCGGGTCCTGTCTCCCCGGGCCTGGGAACTCGCCAGCCTGCTCACCGCCAGCGGGGCGGTCGTCACGCCGGAAGACGACGGCGGGCTCGCCGTGACCGGCATGGACGCGGCCGCCGTCGGCGACCTTGCCGCCTCCCGCGGCATCGCCGTGCACGAGCTCATGGCGCGGCACGCCTCCCTCGAGGAGGCCTACCTCGCGCTCACCGGCACCAGCGCCGAATACCGCGCCGGAAGCAGCCTGCCGGACGCGCCGCCGGTACCAGGACCAGTAACGGGAAAGGCCGTGCCATGACCGCATCGCAGCTCCAGGCCCTCGGCCAGCCCGTGCCTTCGCGGCTTGCCCTCGCCCGCGACGTGCTTGCCAGCGAGTGGACCAAGCTCCGGTCGCTTCGCTCGAACCGCTGGACGCTGGGCGTCGCGGTCGTCGTGACGCTGGTCCTGACCGGGGTCGTGGCGGAGAGCTTCGCGGCCGCGCCCGGCACCGGGCAACACGCCGGCCCGGTCGACCGGATCGCCAGCAGCTTTCTCGCCTACGCCGAGTACACGGTGCTGCCCGTCACCGTATTGAGCGTGCTGGTGTTCACGTCCGAGTACGGCAGCGGGCTGATCCGCACCACGTTCACCGCCGTGCCCCGGCGCCGCACCGTGCTGGCCGCCAAGGCGGCGGTCACCGGCGCGGCGGTGCTCGTCACCGGCGAAGTGCTGGCGTTCGCGTGCTTCTTCCTGACCCAGGCGATCTTGTCCGGCCGACACGGCGGCGTGTCCCTGACCCACGCGGGCGCGCTGCGGGCCGTGCTGGCGGCCGGGTTCACGCTCGTCGCCTGCGCCCTGGTGGGCGTCGGCGCCGGCGCGGCCATCCGGCATACGGCGGGCGGGATCGCGGCGGCGGTCACCGTCGTGTACCTCCTCGCGGCGGCGTGCCTGGCCCTGCCGACGCCGTGGAACATCCGGCTCGGCAGGTTCACCCTGCCCTTCGCCGCCTACGCGGAGGTAACCGCGCACCCGCCCGCGGGCTCGCTCTCCCCGGGCTTTTCCCTGCTGGTCCTGATCGCCTGGCCCGCTGTTATCCTGCTGGCCGCCGCGGTCGTGCTCAGCCGGAGAGACGTATGACACCGAACGGACCCGTGGTTCCCCCGTCCCCGCAGGTACCTGCCCAGGTGGGCAGCGTGGCCGGCCGGCACGGCACTACGATGACTTTCTGTACCCCGCCCCGGGCCGGGCACGGTTTCCCGTCCGGTTCACAGATGGCGGACGGACGGGACGGAGGTCTGCGATGAACGGCCGGCAGCAGGAATCCTGGATGAGCATCCGACCGCAGGAACTGGAGCCGGATGACACCGAATGGCCGCCGACGGTCGATACGACGGTGGCGCATTCCGCCCGGCGCTATGACTACTGGCTTGGCGGCAAGGACAATTTCGCCGCTGACAGGGAGTCGGGGGACGCCATCGCCGCCGCGTTCCCGACCGTGCGAGCCGCGGTGATCGAGAACCGGCGGTTTGTGCGCCGCGCGGTTGCCTTCCTGGCCGGGCACGCGGGGATCCAGCAGTTCCTTGACATCGGCACCGGCATCCCCACCAGCCCCAACGTGCACGAGATCGCCCAGGCAATCGCCCCGGCGTCCCGGGTGGTCTACGTCGACAACGACCCCATCGTGCTCGCGCACGCGCGTGCCCTGCTCACCAGCTCCCGGGAGGGCGCCACCGCCTACATCGACGCTGACCTGCGTGACCCCGGCAAGATCCTCACCGATCCCAAGCTGCTGGACACCCTCGACTTCTCCCGTCCGGTAGCGCTCATGCTGGCAGCGATCTTGCACTTCATCCCGGACGAGGCAGACCCGTACGGTATCGTCGCCCGGCTGGTCGGCGCCCTTCCAGAGGGCAGCTACCTGGTCCTGTCGCACGCCACGAATGACTTCCTCACGCCGGAGGAGGTAGCCGAGATCGTCGCGGGCCGGTATGGTGCGTTCTTCGCCCGGAGCGAGGCCGAGTTCACCCGGTTCTTCGAGGGCTTCGAGCTGGTCCCGCCGGGGATCGTGTCAGTGGCGCAGTGGCGAGCGGATGCCGAGCCTCAGCCCCGGCCGACCGCCGCCGACGCCTACACCTACTGCGCGGTCGCCCGAGTGAGCTGACCAGCGAGGCGCTGGAGCAGCAGGGCCTCGGCGAGAACGGCGCGCTCGAACTCCGGCAGGTGGAGCCCCTCGTTCGGGCCGTGCGCGCGGGTGTCGGGGTCCTCGACGCCAGTGACGAGGACGCTCGCCCCGGGGAACGTCTCCTGGAATTCCGCGATGAACGGGATCGAGCCGCCGCTGCCCATGTCGACGGGCGCCACGCCGCCCCAGGCCTCGGCGAGGGCGGAACGCGCGGCGGCATAGGCCGGCCCGGCCGTCGGCAGCACGGTCGGCTCGCCCGCGTCGACGACCGTGGTCGTGAGCCGGGCACCCCACGGGACGTGCTTTCCCAGGTGTTCCCGGAGGCGGGTGAGAGCGTTCGCGCTGGTGTCCCCCGGCGCGAGGCGGACGGTGACGCGGGCGCGGGCGACCGGGACGAGGGTGTTGGAGGCACCGGCGACCTTCGGGGCGTCGAACCCGGTGACCGTGATGGCAGGCCGGGCCCACAGCCGCCCGACGGCGGAGCCGGTGCCGATCCAGCTGGTCCCGGGCGCGGCGCTGGACTCGGCGCGCAGCCGTTCCTCGGGGTAGTCCACGTCGGCGGCGGGAGCCGAGACCAGGCCTTCCACGGCCGGGCTGCCGTCCTCAGTCCACAACGTCGCCAGCAGCCCCGTCAGCGCCATGATGGCGTCCGGGACCAGGCCGCCCCACATGCCGGAGTGAACGGCGTGCGTGAGCGTGCGGACCTCGACGTCCACCCGGACGAGGCCGCGCAGGCTGGTCGTGAGCGACGGGACGCCGATGTCCCAGTTTCCCGCGTCGGCGATGACGATGACGTCCGCGGCGAGGCGGTCGCGGTACCGGCGCAGCAGATCGGGGAGGGTCTCAGAAGAGACTTCCTCCTCGCCCTCGATGAAGAACCGCACGGTGACCGGCAGGTCATCGCCCAAGGCACGGACCGCACCCACGTGCACCGCGATTCCTGCCTTGTCGTCGGCCGCGCCCCGCCCGTAGAGGCGCTCGCCGCGGACGGTGGGCTCGAACGGCGGGCTGTCCCAGTCGGCAGGGTCGTTCTCCGGCTGGACATCGTGGTGCGCGTAAAGCAGGACGACCGGAGCGCCCTCGGGTCCCTTCCGCTCGCCGATCACGGCCGGCGGGGCACCAGCGTAGGCGCGGACGATCTCGGCCCCGACACCCTCAGCCGCCAGCAGCTGAGCCGTCTTCCGAGCCGACTTCTCCACCTCTCCCAAGCGCTCCGGGTCAGCACTGACAGACTGGATCCGGACGAGAGCCTCAAGGTCGCCTATCAGGCCAGGCAGAAGATCGCGGACACGATTCCTCAGGTCGCTCACGCAGGCAACTCTACGATCCCGGAGCCGGGCCTTCCCTATATAACGTCCTCGATTGCCTGAGCCAGCAATAGGTGCCCGGCAGGCGAGGGGTGGATGTTGCAGGTCCCGTCGGGAAGCTTGATAAGCAGTCCCGCCGCGCACGGAGAGCCCTTGAAGGCCGCGGACGGCCCTTCAAAGGCGGCGAAGCCGTCGGCGACCTTTCCGCCGAATTTCTCGGTGACCGACGCGATCACCGAGTTGAGTGCCTCAGTGCCGGCGACCTCGCTCTGATCGCTGTAGCTGAGCGAGTAGTAGGTCAGCGCGACCAGAAGGCCATGGTAATGGGCGACGTCACGGATCAGCGTGTAGATGGCCGTCAGGTTCGCCTGGATCTCCTTCAGCACGGCCTCAAGCTCGGCTGGGCTGGTGCAGTGGTCTGCCGTCGTTTCCTGGCACAGGAACACGTCGTTGGCGCCGATGTCGATCGTCACCAGCCGGGTGTGACGGTGCGTGGCCAGATACCTGAGGGCGTACCGCATCTGGGTGCCCCGGTATCGCACGTGCAGCGGATACTCGGTACGGTAGCCGGTGGACGAGCCCGGGCTGTTCTCGCAGCCGTTGCTCTGTGCTCCAGGCACCAGGAAGCTGGCCGTGGTCTCGCCGGGGCAGGAGGCATTCGACACCCGGATGTGCAGCTTCCGGGCCACGTCCTCCGGGTAGCCGACGAAGGAGCGGGGGTCGAAATAGTTCGGCGCCGGCACCGCTTGAGGCGGCACATAGCCGAACGCTACCGAGTCCCCTAGGGCTAGATAAGTGCCATTGGCGGCTGGCCTGGTCACTGGCGCGGCCGAGGCAGGAAGGGCCGGCATCAAGCCCGCCGCCGCCACCATCGCCGTCCCGGCCAGCCCGATACCGATCAACCGCCGGACACCGCTTACTCGGTAGCGCATCACAATTCCCCTCTATCCGCCTAGCTGCAGCCGCCCCTCTGGCCACGGCAACTACTCCCTAGGCCGTTAATTCAAGATCGACCGGGGCCAAGAGTCAATCATCAACTCGCTGATTGGCCAGGAGACGGCCTGCTCCGGACGGCGTTGTAGATGGCCTGCCCGTAGGCGGCGCTTCGTTCAGAGCCGATAACTCCCGGTCCCATCTTGTTCATCATGTAAGAGATCGTCATGCGGCGGCCGGTATCCATGAGGATCATGGAGCCGCCCCAGCCCCCCCAGAAGCAGATTTTCTCGTCGGGAAGCCAGGGCAGCAGGTCAGGCCGGGGCAGCCCGTAGCCGATGCCCAGCCGCAGCGGAACGCCGAGCACCAGATCGACGCCGTTGAGCTGCTCACGGAAGATCAGGTCGATGGTGCCGGGGCTGAGCAGGCGAACTCCGTCGATCTGGCCGCCGCGCGAGACCACTGACATGATCCGTGCCACCGAACGGGCGTTCCCGTGCCCGTTCGCCGCGCCGATGTCCGCAAGCCGCCAGCCGGGCGTGTTGGCGACCCCGGCTTCGACGGCCGGCCCGGTCAGCGTCCTGACCGCCGGGCTGTCCAGGCCGAGCGCCTCCAGGTCGAACGGCAGCGGCGGCGGCGGGACCACGTCGGCGATCCGTGCCCAGTCGCTTTCGGCGGCACCGATCTGGAAATCGGCACCCAGCGGCCCGGCGATCTCCTCGGCGACGAACTGCTTGAGCGGCTTGCCGCTGATCCTCCGCACCAGCTCGCCGACCAGATGCCCGTAATTGAGCGCGTGGTAGCCCGACGCGGTGCCCGGCTCCCACCACGGAGCCTGGGCCGCCATCCGGGAAGTCGCCTTCTGCCAGTCATAGAGATCCTCCACCACCGCGGGCTGATCCAGCCCGGAAACGCCAGAGGAGTGTGACATCAGATGGCGGACCAGGACGCCCTGCTTGCCATTGGCGGCGAATTCCGGCCAGTACGCCGCGACCGGGGCGTCAACATCCAGCTCGCCGCGATCGGCCAGCATCAGCGCGGCCAGGCTGGTCACCGTCTTGGTGGAGGACCAGACATTTGTGATCGTGTGCTCCGACCACGGGATCACCCGGGCCTGATCGCAGAAGCCACCCCACATGTCGACGACAATCTCACCGTCAATGTCCACAACAAGCGACGCGCCCAGTTCCTCGCCTGAGTCCAGGTTCCGCGCCAGCGCGCCGCGCACCGCCTCGAACCGCCCCGCACACACGCCATGTATGTCCGCCATAGCCGTTCCCCCCTCGTTGCAGGTCACCGCATCCCGGACCTGCGGCGGGTCGCTCGCTCGTGCGGAATCCGATTCGGCCCTGTGCGCTGCGGTCTCTTGCCCTACAATAGCGCGAATCGCACGTTTCAGCCCGCTGAGCTGCGACTTCATGCGATTGATCTCCCATTTCCCGCGCCTGGCATCACCGTGCCGGCGATGACCCCAACCGGCGACCTGCCTAGCGGAGGAAGCGTGAGCGAGGACGTCCCCGAGGGATCTGGCGGAGCGCTGGCTGGCTTCGGACCCGGCTCGCGTATCGCCGGTTACGTCTTGGCGGAACAGATCGGCGCGGGCGGAATGGCTGTCGTCTTCCGTGCGCACGATGAACGCCTCGATCGCCAGGTCGCGCTGAAGATCCTGGCGCCCGCGTTCGCCGCGGACCAGGCGTTCCGTCAGCGGTTCATCCGCGAGTCCCGGGCCGCGGCCGCAGTCGACGATCCGCACATCATCCCGGTCTTCGAGGCCGGGGAGGCAGACGGCGTGCTGTTCATCGCGATGCGCTACGTCAGGGGCGGGGACGTGCGGTCGCTGCTTGTGGAGTCCGGCCCGTTGCCGTCGGCCCGCGTTGCTGAGATCATTTCGCAGGTTTCCTCAGCGCTGGACGCTGCCCATGAGCGGGGACTGGTGCACCGGGACGTCAAGCCGGCCAACATGCTGCTGGACTCCCGTGCTGGCAGCGGCAGGCCGGACCATGTTTACCTATCGGACTTCGGACTCAGCAAGGGCACTCTCGCGACGAGCGGTCTGACCAGTACCGGGACGTTCCTCGGCACCCTCGACTACATCTCGCCGGAGCAGATCGAGGGCAAGCCGGTGGACGGGCGCGCGGACCAGTATGCGCTGGCATGTGCCGCCTTCGAGTTGCTGACAGGAGCGCCACCATTCCGGCGCGACGAAGCCATGGCGGTGATGTACGCGCAACTGTCGCAGCCGGCGCCAACGGTGACCAGTCGCCGGCCTGATCTTCCGCCTGCGGTAGACGCGGCATTCGATCGAGCCCTGGCCAAGGCCCCCGGCGATCGATGGGCACGCTGTCAGGAGTTCGCCGAGGCACTGCGGGCATCCCTGGGGATCACTCCATATGACTCTGGCGAGCAGGCAATCCAGAGAAGTACCGCGCCGACGGCCGGGCCGCCAACGAAAGTTCTCGCTGGGACTGCCGACGGGCCCGAGACGATTAACATGTCGATCGATCCGGCGGAACTGGGCTCCGCGCTGACCGAGGCACAGTCAGCAAGTGGTGCTGAAGCCTGGCCCGGCGCGGTCTCCAGACGCCGGCGACCAGCGTGGCGTTCTCCGGCCGTGCTGGCTGGAGGCCTCGTGGTGCTGCTGCTGGCTGTCGGCGGCGCTGCGTACCATGCCCAGCAGAAACCGGCCGAGAAGAGAAACGCGGCGCCGCCGCCCGTGGCGTTCCTCCCGCCGCCCGGCTGCAGCACGGCCGCGGCAGCGGGGAAGACGCTGGCGGCGGCCACCAACACCCTGAAGCTCCGCTACGGCAACCCGTACGGCGTAGCGGTGAGCCGTGACGGCAAGTACGTCTTCGCGACTAACCCGGCAACGCTCAGCGTGCTGATCATGAACCCGAACCAGACTGCCGTAACTCAATATCACTACTACGTGGCCTCATCGGGCGAGACGGCCGAGGGCCTAGCCCTGACCGGGGACGGCAGATACGCCGCGGTCGCCGTCGGCAACCAGATCAACGTACAGGGCACAGTGCCCGCGGAGCAGGACGCCAGCACCGCCAACGCCGCGAATCTGATAGTTCCCGGCGTGCACCCGGTCACCGATGCCGACGAGGTCGCGCTCTCACCAGACGATCGATTCGCCTTCGTGACGTTGCGGAATTCCGGCAAACTCGCCGTTTTCAACATGCAGGAGGCGCTCACCAGGGGGCAGACGCAGCCGGGCGTCTTCGTCGGGACGGTTACGCTGGGCATCCAGCCCACCGGAATGGCGGTCTCGCCGGACGGTCAGTGGCTGTACGTCGTCAGCGCCGCGAAGAGCCACACGACGGCGTTTGGCCCGAGCGAAGGCCTTGTCAGCGTCCTGAGCATCCAGAAGCTGGAGACCAACCCGAATTCCGCGCTGGTCGGACAGGCGACGGCCGGCTGCGGCCCGGCCGGGGTGGTCGCCTCGCCGGACGGGAAGATGGTCTGGGTAACGGCGCAGGCGAGCAATGAACTTCTGGGTTTCTCGGCTGCCAAGCTGCGCACCGATCCGGAGCATGCGCTGACGGCGCAGGTCCGGGTGGGCCAGACGCCGACGGGAGCGATCCTGGTGGACGGCGGAACAAAGATCATCGTGGCTGACACCAACCTGAACGGCCTGCCGGGCTCGGACAACCTCGCCGTTGTCAACGTCGCAGCGGCCATCGCCCGCAAACCCGCCCTGGTCGGGTACATCCCGAGCGGGCGATCGCCGCTCGACTTCGCGCTGTCGGCTAACGGCCAGTACTTGTACGTCTCGGACAGCGGTGCCCCGCAGGTTCAGATCGTCAACGTCAGCACGCTGCCAGCCCAGCCCGGCAACTGAGGCAAATGAAGCGTGACCGCCAGCGATTACCGCACGCCGCCGAACCGGAAGTCGTTCACCCGGAGCCCGGCACCACCCCGGGTGATCTCAAACCCGAAATCCACCGACGTCAGGTACCAGTCGGGCGACAGCCAGCCGAACTGCTCAGCCCGGCGGAAGAACGGGTTCAGCCAGAGGTTGGCCGACGTGCGCGGGGTCACGGCGACAAACGCGATGTAGTGCCACGACGCCCCGCCGTGCGAGGTGATCCACCTCATCTCCAGCCAGCGGATGCCATCAATCGTGTACACCGGGCTGCCGGGCGGCGGGGAAAGCACGTGCTCGTGCTGCAGCCAGATCATCACCTCCGCGCCATTGGCCTGGACCGGCACCGGCACCCGCCCGGTCTTGTCGAACCAGATGTCGTACGCGGCGTTATAGCCGTAGTCCAGCCGGACGATCCCGGTCCTCACGTCAGACCAAGGCGTGCCATCCTCGCTGACCTTGACCGGGAACCTCCAGGCCGCGTGATGCCCGGGCAGTTCGCTTTGCTCCCACCCCGTCGCGATGTTCGGGAATTCCGTCCACGCGCCGTAAGCCGTGGACTTGGTGACATCGAAGCCGACGTTGCCCGAGTTGTTCAGGCAAGTCAGTGAGCCGAAATCGTCGTTGAGCACCTTCGCCTGCTGGCCCGGGGCGCCGGGCACGTTCACGTCCTTCCATAGGCTGCCGCAGAAGTTCCTGCCGCCGGTGCCCCCGCCGGGGCTGATGCCGCCGCTGGGCGGCGGCGTGAAGGCAAAGACGCAAGCAAGGCTCGCAGCAGCCAGCCTCGCAGCGGCTCCGCGCTGCGGCGCGAACCTGAACATCCGATCCCCCTCGCGATGCGCGCCGCCTCTACGCGGCAGTCCCGTCCAGCGCCGTCCCCACGCTGGCATTGATACGCAACTATGCGAAGGCATCCGGAGTCAAGCTGGAAAGCGCGGCGTTCGGCCGCCAGGGCCCCGCGACCGGGCTAGCTCCCGTATCGCACCAAGTAGCACGGCAGATGAGGAGCCACCGTCCGTTCGGATAAAAAAAGATTTAGATTCGGAACGGACGGTGGCGCCTCTGGGCGGCCAGCTTGATAGCGCGGCCGGCAGCGATTGGAGTGGTCCGTGCTCACGAAGGCGGCCAGTCTCATGGTTGCGATCTTGGCCGGCAGCAGCTGGTACTTCGCCGAGAAGATCCGGGCGGAGGCCCTGGCGGTCGAGCCTGGCACCGCGATGCCCGCCTACGACGATGCGCGCTTCGTGGGGCTGTCCCCCGGGCAGGCCCGGCTGATCGCTATCGGCGACCAGCCGGCCTTGTCGAAGCCGGCACTTTACGGGATTGCCTGGCAGGGCGGCACCGGGCACCTCGGAGCCTCGGCAGCCCTGTCCAACGGCGCGGTCACACGTCCGTTGACCGTGACGTCCGGGCTGGCGCCCAGAGCGGGGCAGCTCGCCGCGCTCGAAAGGGCCTATTTCCTCGGCGACGTAAATACGGCGCTGGGAATCCCGGTGGAAGACGTTGTCATACCGGGTCCGGTCGGGCCGCTGCCCGCGTGGTACTTCCCGGGCCGGGGCAGGACGCTGGTCATCGGCGTGCACGGGCAGAACGGGACCCGCAAGGACGTGCTGCGCATCGTCGACATCGTACACCACATGGGATTTCCCGCGCTCGCGGTGACCTACCGGGGCGACCTCGGCGTCGCGCCCGACCCGTCGGGTTACCTCCGGCACGGGCAGACGGAGTGGCGTGACATCGACGCGGCCGTGCGGTGGTCGCTGGCGCATGGCGCCCGGAGCATCGTCCTAGCAGGGCAGTCGATGGGAGGCGGCGTCGTCGCCGCGTTCCTCAAGCACTCGCCGCTCGCCCAGGCGGTGGCGCGCGTGGTGCTCGACGCGCCCATGCTCGACCTGCAGCGGGCCGTCGATTACCAAGTTGCCCGCCACACCGCTCCGGTGATCGGACGCGTCCTGGCTCCGCTTATCTGGACAGCTGAGCGGATCGCCAGCCTGCGATTCGGCGTCGACTGGTCCGCGACCGCGTATCTCGATGAGACCACGTGGCTCAAGGTCCCGGCACTCATCACTCACGGTGATGATGACATGAGAGTGCCAGTCTCGATCAGCGCGACGCTGAAAGAGCTGCGGCCCTCCCTCGTCACCCTCCAGGTGTTCCCGGACGCCGGCCACCTGGAGTCATGGAACAGCGACCGGGCACGCTACACGTCATTGGTGGAGTCCTTCCTGACCCCGGTAGCGCCCTGACCGCTGATCGTGGGCCAGAGATCCTCCGGTTCCCGCCCGCGGGTTTCGGGGAGAAGCCAGAACAGCCCCATGATCAGCGCGGCCGGCAGGAAGGTGACCAGCCTGGCCAGTTCGAACCGGTCGCCGGCGCCGGCTGCCACGCCGAAGACGACCAGGCCGGTGACGGCCCCCAGCACGCCCGCGGCCAGCGACCAGCCCGCCGCTGAGGCCCGGACCGATGTGGGAAACAACTCGTTGACCAGTGCCCCGGCCGCCGGGGCGAAAACCGAGGCCGCGAACACGCCGAGGATGTAGCCGACCACCAGCGCCGGGACGGAACCGGCGTAGGTCACGATGGCGAGGAGCGCCACGGCCACCATAGCCAGCGCACCGGTCAGGCGCCGGCCTACCCGGTCCGCAAGCCACCGTCCGGCCAGCAGCCCGGCCAGCCCGGCGACGCCGGCGCCCGCCACCATGCCGGCGGTCACGATGCCTGCCTGGTGAAGGAAATTCTGCGCGAAAAGAAAGACGAAGCTGTTGGCCGGCCCGGTGATCACCGACACCGCGAACCCCAGTATCACGATCACCACCAGGCGGCGCCGGAACGGCCTGGCCACTGCGTCCAGCACCGGGACCGGATGCTCTGATCCAGCCGCGGCCACCATGAACCGGTCAGGCTCCACGAGCCAGCGCCGCAGCAGCGGCAGCAGGGCCAGGGGGACCAGCGCCAGCACGAACACGCCGCGGAACCCCAGCGTGCTCGCCGCCAGGCTGTGCACGATGGCGATCGTACCGGCACCGGTGCCGTATCCAGCGGCGATAAACGCCACTGCCTTGGCCCGGTCCGCCGAGGCGGTCTCCTCCGCCGCGGTGACCTGCGCCAGCCCGTTCGTGGCGGCCAGCAAAGGACGGCCGCAGGCGAAGATGGCCACGAACCACCAGTAGGTGGGGCTGGCCGCGGCCAGCGCGGTCATGGCCAGCCCTGCACCGACCGTGGTGAGCAGCAGCCTCCGGCGGCCGAAACGGTCGGCAAGGCCGATGACGGGAAGCGCGGCCAGCGACGCCAGGCGCATGATGGCCAGCCCGATGCCCAGGTCGGTGCCCGACAGCCCGGCCTGGGCGGCGAGGGTCGTGCCGCTGTTCACCTGGCCGAACCCCCGGGCCACGTCGCCGAGGGCGGCCACGACCCCGAACTGCCCGAATCCCGAGGCAAAGGCGGCGACAGCCGCACCGACCACGGCCCGGTCGTTCCAGCGGTACAACCGCAACGCACCCGGCTTAGCCAGGGTGACCTTGCCCGGATCAGTGCTCAATGCCGCCTGCTTATCCATAACGTGGCCCCTGAGCACGGCATCATCAAAAAGACGAACAGCATCTCGTCGGCCTGCGGCTCGGCGCCTTCCAACGTCAGCGTAACCGGTCCGGCGTCTGACAGCCGCAGTGAACCGAGGCAGCGAGCGTTCGATGACCGCCAAATCCTCCTACAACCGGCTGTTCACCGATGAATCACGGCGGTACGGCGTGGCCAGCCCAGCCCGACGACACCCGCCGCCGTGAGGAGTGACCCCGCCAGTACCAGCAGCAGCCACGGCGCCAGATCCGCGGGCGGCCGTGGCGCGGTACCGCCAAAGCCAGTGGCCGCCCCGCCCGTGGGCATGATCGCGGTCCCCACCGCGTCGGTCAGGTCATCGGCCTTCAGCCCTGACGCGCCGTCGAGCACGACGATGGTGTGCACCGTATCGGCGGTCAGCCCGAGCGGCATGGCCGCGTCTTGACCTGACGCGGTGACCTTCACCGCGTGCACGCCCGGCGAGACTGCCGCGTACTGGGTGACCGAACCGAAGGTCAACTGGTTCGCGAGAACCAAGGATCCGTACCTAACCGTGACGCGGTCTTGTTTGAGTGACGCCTGGATGACCCGGATGAGGGTCTTCCCGCGCGGGGTGGTCATCTGGTCCTTCAGCACCTCAACGCGCAGGCCCGGGTCGGGGCCTAGGGCGGCCACCGTGTAAGCCGTCTTGGCGTTCACCATGAAACTCGAGACCAGCGCCGGATGGCTTGTCGCGGGCGCGTCGAAGCCCCGCATCGCCACCGTGTACTGACCCGGGCCAAGCGCCATGTAGGCGGAGACATCGCCGTAACTAACGTCCCTGAGCACGGTCGGATGAGCGGGGTCGCCGAACGGATACAGGTAGATGTCCATGGCGGGCGCCTCAGGGGAAAGGTGGGCAATCCGAACCCAGCCGTCCTGCGCGGCAAGCGGAGCCGCGGACGCGGCGGGCGACGCGGCCGCGATAACGGCGGCAAAACCCCCGAGCATCATGGGGATCGCGGCTAGCCGGGCCAGATACCGCAGCAATTTCATGCTAATTACCTCTCATCCGATTACCGCACGTCAGCGGTCAGGACCGCGGTGAGCAACCCGAGCGGGCTCGGCGAAGCGAACTCGATGAGCAGCACGGCCTGGCCGGTGCCAAGGTGGCCGATCGCGGCGTGCGCGGGCAGATATGGACTTTCCTGCGCGTTGACCATGGCCAGCGCCGCGGCGAGCCTGGCTGCTCCGTTGCCGTCGCCGTCGCTGGCGACAGTAACCTCCCGGAAAAGCAGCGGGGCGCCGGGTGACGAATCCCCGAACGCCATCACCCGGAGCGAGAACTGGGACGACAGCGCTGCGAGCGTCGCCAGCAAGCGAGAATCCACTTCGCCCGCCGCCAGGGGCGCGGCGTCCGCCGCGCTGAACCTGATGCGGGGGTTGCGGAGCAGCTGGGATCCCGCACTCTTGCGGGCATACAAATCGGCCCGCAAGGCGGATTGATAGGCCGCTGCCCCGGCTGGCGCCACCGCGCGGATCTCGATCCGGGAGGTGCCCGAACCGAAGCTCGCGATAAGCGCGGGGGCGTAGTGATCCACCAGCCTTGTGCCGGCCGAGGAGAGAGCCGCTATCACGTCGGTCCTGAGCACGCCGGTCAGCGTTGACCCCAGCGGCACCAGCCGGCTGGCACTGACCCCTTGCGCCTGCAGCGAGGCGCACATGGCGGGGTAACACCCGATGATCGCGGCGCTGCTTACCTGGCTGGTAATCCAGGCGGCGGCCTCGGACTGCGCCGTCGCGGCTGGCCGCGAGGAAATGCCACGAGCCGCCGGATGCGCGGAGACGGATGGCCGCACGGCCCGCGGCGCGGCTCTGGAGAGGGGGCCTGTGAGCTGAAGGGCGGCCAGCGCGACCACTGCCGCCGCGACCACTGCCAGGGCGAGCTTTTGCAGGCGCCGACGCCGCCGTGACACCCACAGCTCTACGGTGGTGAGCAGGACACGGCCCCACGAGGGCTCCGCCCGGACGGGGCGGACTCCGGGTACCTGGCCCGGTACGTGCTGACGCGGCGAGGAAGCCATAGCGGCGGTGGGGGACCTCGGGGCACCCCCCAGCGAGCTTCTTGGCTGAACCGGCCGGTAATTCTCGGTAGTCACATCGGCCACCCCTTTGGCCTGCGGCATGACCTGAGGCGATGCATGGTAGCCAACCATACAAATGGGTCTTAATCAGTCTGTATTGCTAATTGGTGAAAAATGAGTGCTTCGAGGCGGTCGGCCGGCCAGCCCGCCCCGGCGGCGACAGGGCCAGCCGCGGCCCGGGCGCCCGCGCCGGGCGCGCCATCCCGGGCCGAAGCCGCGGCCATCCCGGAGCCCGCGATAACGTGAAAGCTTTCCCGCCCCAGGACGCGCGGGACCTTTCACGATAATCCCGGCGCCCGGCCCATCCCCGCCGCGGGCGGCCGCCCGGCCGGGAGACGGGCGCGCAAGGGCGGGAAGATTTCCCCATCGCCGCAAGTCACACGCTAAAGTGCGGCTGCCGTGATCTAGGCGCAAAAATGCCAATAACGTGGTTCCTGTCATCGGGGTGAGTCTTGCGCGATAGCAGGTGAGGGGGCGGAATGGAGTACCGCGGCATGAGCCCGCCGGGGCGTACGCCGCGCCCAGAGCCGTCGTGGCCGACGGTCATCGCGACCACGGTGCGGCTCTGGCTTGAGCGCCACCCCGTCAAGCGCTTCGCCGCGTTCGCGCTCGTGGCAGGCCTGTTCGTCGCGGGCGCAGGCGCCGCCGGGCTGGCGATGACTCGTCACCCGGGCGCGTCGCGGTGGGGCACCGCCGCTGTCCTTCCGGCTCCGGTGGGGCCGATCGCCGGCGTCGTGCACTCGCAGGACACCAAGATCCCGCTGCCCGTCGCGCTGACTATTCCCGCCATCGGCGTACAGACCAGGCTGATTCACCTCGGACTGACCGCTGCCGGCGCGCTTCAGGTGCCGTCATCGACAGCCGTCGCGGGCTGGTATACCGGCAGTCCGCGACCCGGTGCCATCGGGCCAGCGGTGATCGCCGGGCATATCGACTCTTATACCGGTCCCGGCATCTTCTTCCACCTGTCGCAGCTGCGGCCCGGCGACCGTGTGTACGTGCGGCGAGCGGACGGGACGCTGGCGATCTTCCGCGTTACAGCTGTCCGGTCGTATGCCAAGGATCGTTTTCCCACGCCGGCCGTGTACGGTCCGACTCCTGACGCGGAGTTGCGTCTCATCACCTGCGGCGGCACCTTCGATCCCCAGCTCGAGTCCTACCTCAGCAATACGGTTGTCTACGCGGTGCAGTCAACGGTGACTGCGCCTAGCGGACGATCAGGACAGGTCGGTCAGCCAGGTGGATTACCTTGTGCGCGGTGCTGCCGATGACCAGCCCGGCCAGGTCGCCGCGACCACGGGAGCCCATCACGATGACGCCGCAGTCAAGCTCGATGGCGTCGGCGACGATCTCGCGGGCGGCGTGGCCGGTCACGGTGTTCTTCACCATGCCGTGCGCCTTGACCCCGGCCTGGGTCAAGATCTCGACGGAGGCCGCGACCTCTGCGTCAGCCTCACCCGGGGTCTCGTGAGGAGGCAGGGGGCCCGCCTTGCCGCCCAACCCGAACTCGCGCAGGTGCAGCACCCACACCTCACCCTTGGACAGCAGGGCCAAGTCCCGGGCCGCCAGCACCGCGCGGTCGGAAACCGGTGACTGGTCGACCGCGACCAGGATCTTGTCGTACATGACCCTCGCCTCTCTTTTGCGGACTTAATTCTGGTCCTCCGGAGGGACGATAAGGACCGGGCAGTGCGCGTGCGCGGAAACCTGGGTGGCGACCGATCCTAGCAACAGCCTGGCGAATCCGCCCGCGCCACGGGAGCCGAGGACGAGGATGTCGGCATCACTGCTCGCGCGTATGAGTTCCTGAACCGCGAAGCCGTGAACTGCCCTGACGGTGACCGACTCCGGGTGGGGTCCGTCTAGCTCGGCAAGCACCTTATCGGTTTCCGCCTGTGCCGACGCGCGGGCCTTCTCGGTCCGCTCTGGGTCTTGCGGGTCATTGGAGACACCGCCGTAGATGCCGACCATAGCTTGGTGAACGGTGATGACCGTGAGCGGCACCTGCCTGAGGGCCGCTTCTTTCATTGCCCATTCAAGGGCACGCCGGGAATGACCAGAACCATCCGTGCCAACGATAATTCCAGGCATTTCAGTCCTCTCCTTTTATGGATCCCCCAATTCCTCTGTCACCAACATTAGGAACGCGGGACACCGGGTAACAGGACCGTCCGGGCAGCGGTTTAAGGACATTGGTCCCCCGGCACCGGCTAGCGTCGGTGGCATGACAAACGACGCACAGATCTACCCCTTCCGCATCGAGATTCCGCAGGCCGATCTGGATGACCTGCTGGCCAGTAGTACAGTCACGGTTTTCCGATCGGTGATCGCGTTGCCGCGCAGCGTGACGTGAGGTTCCTAGGCCGCTGGTTACATTGCGTCACCTCCTTTCGTCTGGCGGGGGTCAGGTGATGCCGGGCAGGAGGCGGCTGCTGTAGTGGTGCCAGCGGGCTCTGGCCTGGTGGCGCCGGCGGCGGGCGGACCAGCGCAGCGCGAAGGCGAGCCGGGCCTGGTCGATGAGGCCGGCGATGTACTGTGCCGCCAGGTGCGCGAGCCGGTTTGCCTCGGCGACGGATAGCTTGATGGCGCTGATCGCCGGGGGGCAGGGCAGCCCGCCGCGGGCGGGCACCGGCGCATCGCCGAGGGGTATCAGCAGGTCAGCGTCGTCGATTGGGTCCGCGTCGCTGCCACTGTCAGTGTCGCCGGAGCTGGTGTCCGGCCCGGGTCCGGCCTCTGCCGGCTGGCCGGCGGGCGGGACCGGGGGCAGGGTGATCTGGCCGGTCAGGGCGTTGCGGATGGCGGTGTTGCGGAGCTGGGCGAGGGCGGACAGGGCGGTGTGCCGGCAGATCCCGTCGTAGCTGCGGACCTGGCACTGGTCCCAGCCGAGGACGTCTTTTCCCGTTTTGAACGTTTCTTCCGCCGGCCAGCGCCGCCCGGCGATGGTGACGAAGCAGGTCAGGGTCGCGGGCCTGTCCTCAGGGGCGTAGCACAGGTAGAACGTGTACTGATCGGGGCGGGAGATCAGCCGCCGGATCAGCAGGGACTCCCGCGGGTCCGCGGTCGCCGCCAGCGACCAGTCACTGTACCGGGGGCCCTTGGAGCCGTTGCCGCAGGACCGCCGTTCGAAGACCGCGTCCGCGACGGCCTCTTCGGCGGTGATGGCGGTGCCAGCCGGGGTGGTGACGGTGAAGTTGCAGGGCACGGTGAACACCGACGCGATCCGGGCTTTCTTGCACGCTTCCCGCAGCTTGCTGCTGCGGCCGTACACTTCGTCGGCGGCGGCCCACCGCAGCGGCAGCCCCGCCGTGACCAGCCGTTCCAGCTGCTTGATCGCGAGCTGCGGCTTGGTGGCGAACTCCAGGTCGTCCGGGATCCCGGCCTCGCGGCGGCGGGGCATGTCCTTGGCCCAGCGTTCGGGCATGTACACGTCGAAGTCGGCCCAGGCCTGCCCGCCCGGGGTGACGTAGGCGGAGAACACGGTGGTCACGCAGTTCTCCACCGAGTTCGTGACCCCGGCGTGCTGCGGTGCCACGCACGCGGTGAAGTCCCCCGCCTTCAGGTCCGCGGTCTCGTCGATCGCGATCCCCGGCCCGGTCAGGTCCGCCCCGTCACCCGGCAGCCACGCCGCCGCCAGCGCGGGCAGCCCGGCCCGCAGGTCCTTCCAGTCCCACACGTAGCTGCCGAGCAGCCCCTGCATCCGGTGCCAGCCCTCATGCCCGGCCGCCTCGGCGATCGCCCAGCAGTTCGCCCGGGTGCCCGGCGACAGCGCGACCGCGTAAGCGAACGCCACCTCCACGCTGCGGCGCTGCGCCATCACCCGGCCCAGAAGGCGCTTGACCTGGGCATCAACCTGCGCCGCGCAGTCCGCGACATCCTCTATCCTGGCCGGCACGGCCGTGTCTGTGTTGTTGGTTTCCACAAAGCAAGCAACGCGACACGGCCGCCTCAAGATACACGAGTGCAATTCCGGTTAACCCCTGTCGCAGGACTCCCGGGAGCCGCGGCAGAACCAGCCACGCAGCGTGACCGAGGTCGCGGGTCAGCCTTCGCCAGCCTGAGACGGCCGGTAACAAATCGAACCTGCGTCACCGCTCAGCGTGAAACAGGAACTGTAATACCAGGCTCGCGAGAACGCGCTGGCCCGACCAACTCGAGGGCGTCGGCTGGGACTACGGCATACCGCTCGGGTACCTGCGCGACCTCGCCGAGTACTGGCGCACGGCATACGACTGGCGCGTGCACGAACGACGACTGAACGACTTCCCGCAGTTCACCACGACGATCCAGGGGCAGCGCGTGCACTTCATGCACGTACGCTCCCCCGAGCCGGACGCCGTGCCGCTGATCATGACCCACGGCTGGCCAGGCTCGATCGTGGAGTTCACCGAGGTCATCGGACCACTCACCGACCCCAGGGCGCACGGCGGCGACCCGGCCGACGCGTTTCATCTGGTGGTTCCCGCCATCCCGGGCTACGGCTTTTCCGGTCCGACGCACGAGCCCGGATGGAACGTGCACCGGATCGCGCTGGCATGGGACGAGCTCATGACGCGGCTGGGCTACGAGCGCTACGGCGCTCAAGGCGGAGACTGGGGCGCGTCGATCTCCAGGGAACTCGGGATAACCGCTCCCGGGCACATCATCGGCGTGCACCTGAACATGCTCATTCCGCAAGGTCCGTTCGACGCGCCTGACCTGACCGACACGGAGAAAGCCCGCCTCGACCGGATGCGGCAATTCAGGAACGCCGGGATGGGATACGGCGCGATCCAGTCGACCCGGCCGCAGACGCTGGCCTATGCCCTGACCGATTCACCAGCAGGACAGCTCGCCTGGATCGTGGAGAAGTTCCGTGAGTGGACCGACGGTGAGGTGCCCGACGATGCCGTCGACCGCGACCAGATGCTCACCAACGTCACGCTGTACTGGCTGACCGGGACCGCGGGGTCGTCGGCCCGCCTCTACTTCGAAGCCGCGCGAAGCGGGGCGTGGGGGCCGCCCGCGCAGTCGACCGTGCCAACCGGCGTGGCCGTGTTTCCCTATGAGATCGCGCCGCCGATCAGGCGCTTCGCCGAACTGTCCAACAACATCGTGCACTGGACCGAGTTCGACCGCGGCGGCCACTTCGCGGCCATGGAGGAACCCGACTTGCTCGTCACCGATATACGCCAGTTCTTCCGGCAACTGCGCTGACGTGAGCGACCGCGGGCGGCGGAGCAGCGGCGCCAAGGACGATGACCGCCGCCCACGATCGCCAGGCACGGTGGCGCCTACAGGTGGCAACCGCTACGGCGCGATGAATCCCAGCACGCTCCGGCTCTCGGCCCCTGAGGGCACCGGCGCGATCAGGCCTGGAGTTAAGTTGATCATGGCCTCTGGGACACGTCCGCCACCACTATGACCGTCCGTGACCGTCGTTTACGAAGCTAGCGCCATGATTTCGAAAACATTTTTCTCAAGGTAAAATAATTCATCTCATGGCACCGAAAAACCTTCGCGATCATGGCCGGCCGCGCCGGAAGTCCGCGGCAGGGCGCGCGAAACGGTTACGCTCCGTAGTACATTAGCCCGTTATGTCTTTAATGTCCGAATTCACGCAGCGCGCGGGCTTGACGGCGAGGCAAGCCAGCGACCGGTGCAAGCGCCGGCCGGCGAAACGGCGACGGCGGATAACAGGCCGGGCCTGGCTGGGCATGCTAGCGTCCTCAGACGCCCGCTCGCGAGGCGTCCCCGGCGACGTCGGGCGCGGCGACGTCGGGCGCCGAGGCGGCGTGAATGGTCAGCGCGTCGACCGGGCCGCTGAACCAGTGGCCTGCCGGGCAGCGGATCCGCACACCTGTTACCGCCCCGTCGGTCGAGCCCAGCGTGTAGCGGTCCTCCACAGCCGTGGGAAGGCCGCAGCGCGTGGTCCCGTTCCGGTCCGTGTAGGCCGGGCAGTCGAGAAAAATCGAATCGGCGTCCATCGTGGCCCCCCCCGATTGTCGATGCCTTTGGCCACAGAATGCCAGCAAGGGGTTGGCTACCAGTTAAGGCGTGATTGAGCCGGGAGCGGCCGTCTTGTTCCCGCTCGGTCAGCGGAGCCGCCGGAGAGGGACTGCTCGCTGGCGGTGGCTGGCCTTCATTGTCCGCGGCGTCTATGGCCTGGGGGGCGGGCGGCGCGACCCAGACGAACCGCCGGTAGGACCAGAACCTGAAGAGCGTGGCGAGCGCGATGCCGGTGTTCAGCGCGATGAAAGCCGCCGTCTTGTCGTGCCCGAGATGCAGCAGGTAGGAATTGAAGGCTACCGTTGCGTCCTGGATCAGCAGGCCGATGCCATTGAGCACGGCGAAGACGACGAGCTCGTGCGGGACGCCGGTGCGCTGTCTGGTCTGGAATGACCAGTAGCGGTTGCCCAGGTACGTGGCGATCGCCGCGATGACGGTGGCAATCGTGACGGACGTGACCGGCCCTACGCTCAGGTGCAGGTTCAGCAGGTCGTAGACGGCATTGGTGATGAACACGCCGGCGATGCCGACCACAGCGAACTTGGCGAACTCGGAGATGAGCTGCCGCAATCGCTCGTACTGGGCTCGAGCAAACGTCACCGGCTGTTGCCCTTCTCGCTTGTGCCGGGCTCTGGGACGCACGCATGTGCCGCGTCGCCTCGCACCTGCGGCCAGGATGGCGGCCCGGGCCGGCCCGGGGTCAGAGGCGATCGTCCTGATGCACCCGGGCTTTAGGCCCTGTATGCCGGCTGAGCTTCGGTCCTCCCATCCAGTTCAAGCCGCGCACGCGCTGCGCCGGGCCTGCTACCGCCGGAGCGCCAAGACGATGATCACGATGATCACGATGACCACGAGTGTTCCGATGCCGATGTACACGAGTGATTCCTCTCATTGAACGGCTATGGCCCCGGACTACTACCCCAGCAGAGCGGTACAAACTGTCCGGCCGCGGCTATGGGGTGGAACGGCAGCCGATGGCTGCCCGGGGGCACAGGAACATCAGGCGGAGGGCTGGCTTTGGCAAGGGCCCGCCGGGGATCCGCTGCAGGATCGGCGTAACGGCAGGTGATCGGCGCGCGCGGCAAGGAAGCGCTCGAGCTCAGCTGTGCTCCGGTCGGCTGCCATCCGGGTCTCCTCCCAGTCCGCAAACCAAGCACGAAGAACCCGGCGCGAACGTTCCAGCCGACGGCAAAATCACGCCAAGCGGTGATAGAGCAGCGGTGATACAGCGAGGTCAGGTCCCGGGGCTGGGGGCGTCGGCGGCGATGAGCCAGCCCACAGCAGCACGCCGGCCAGGGCAATCCAGCGGTTCCCGGCCTGGATGAAGAGCGCCACGCCGATGATGCCGAGGGCGGTGGTGACGCGGATGTTGCGGACGCGTCCGAGGCGGTCGACGATGATCGTCCACCGCCAGCGGGCCAGCGTCGGGCGCCCTGTCGTGACCAGGGTGTCCGTCACCGGCACGCTCCCACTATACGATCCGTGAATCGGGATATTAAAGACATACTAGGACAGTGAACTACAGAATGTGACCGTTTCGCGTGCCCCAGCTGCGGACTTCCGCCGCACCCGACCATGATCGCGAAGAGATTTCGTTTCCATAGAACGAATTACTTACATCGAAAAAAGTGTTTTCGGGATCATGGTGCTAGCTCAAACAATTGGCAGTCACGGACGGTCATAGTCGCGGCGGACGCGACCTAGGGACACCTTCGCATGAACTGAAACACGTTCTAGTCTTGTGCCATGCGTCACGGCATCGTCCTTTTCACCTGCGATCGCGGGATCACGCCTGCTCAGGCGGCGAAGGCTGCGGAGCAGCGCGGATTCGACGCGTTCTACGTGCCCGAGCACACCCACATCCCCGTCAAGCGGGCAGCCGCGCATCCCCGCACCGGCGGCGAGGCGCTGCCCGACGACCGCTACAAGCGGACCCTCGACCCCTGGGTCTGCCTGGCGACCGCGGCCGTGGTCACGTCGCGGATCAGGCTCGCCACCGCGGTGGCGCTGCCGGCGGAGTCCGACCCGGTGACGCTCGCGAAAACCATCGCCACCCTTGATCACTTGTCGGGCGGGCGGGTCACTGTCGGTGCGGGGTTCGGCTGGAATACCGATGAGCTCGCCGATCACGGCGTTCCGGCCGGGAAGCGGCGCACCGTGCTGCGCGAGTACATCGAGGCGATGCGCGCGCTGTGGACGCAGGAGGAAGCGGCATACGACGGAGAGTTCGTGAAGTTCGGGCCGTGCTGGGCTTTCCCGAAACCCGTGCAGGCGCATGTGCCGCTGATCGTCGGCGCGGGCGGCGGCCCGAAGACGTTCGCCTGGATCGCGCGGCACGCTGACGGCTGGATGACCGTCCCCGATGAGCAGGACATCAGCGGCAAGGCCGCGGCGCTGCGGCAGGCGTGGGCCGCCGGGAACCGGCCAGGCACCCCCGACATCCGCGTGCTGGTCACCGCGAAACCGTCCCCTGGCGACCTCGCCGCATGGGCGGCGGCCGGCGTCGCCGAGCTCCTCTGGGGACTGCCGGACGCTCCTGCCGAGGCGGTCGAGGCCTACCTTGACCGCCTCGCGAGCCGCCTCGCGATCTGACAGCGCGGCGTGGCCGGGCCGGAGACTGGTGAGGCAGCGGGAGGAACCACCTTCCGTTCCGGATAAAAAAGACTTTTCAGCCGAACGGGCCGTCGGTTCCTCAGCCGCGGATCAGCTGAGCGCCAGGTCGGGGCGGACCGGCCGGCCCTGGCTGGCGCGCCATACGTTGGCCGGGGTCAGCGGCATGTCCGCGTGCACGACACCGAACGGGGCGAGCGCGTTGACGACCGAGTTCACGACGGCGGCAGGAGAGCCGACGGTGGCTGACTCTCCGATGCCCTTGGCTCCGATCGGATGATGCGGTGACGGTGTGACCGTCTCCCCGAGCTCGGGTGACGGGCACTCAAGCGACGTGGGCAGCAGGTAGTCCATGAACGAGCCGCCCAGGCAATTGCCCAGCTCGTCGAACACGATGGCCTGCATCAGCGCGATGCCGATGCCGTCGGCCAGGCCGCGGTGCACCTGTCCCTCGACGATCATCGGGTTGATCCGGACGCCGCAGTCATCGACGGCGATGAAGCGCCGCACCTTGACCTCGCCGGTGCCCGGGTCCACGTCCGTCACGCAGATGTAGGCCCCGAACGGGAACGTCAGGTTCGGCGGGCTGTAGACGGCCGACGCGTCCAGGTGCCCTTCGACTCCGGCTGGCAGCTCCAGCGACGAGTGCGCCGCCATCGCGATCTCGGCGATGCCGAAGGCCTGGTCCGGGTCTCCGCGCACCCGCCACTTGCCGTCCAGCCACTCGAGGTCGTCCGCGGCCACCTCGAGCATCGCCGCCGCCACCAGGCGCGCCCGCTCGCGCACCTTACGGGCCGCGATGACGGCCGCGGCCCCGGAGACCGGCGTGGACCGCGAGCCGTAGGTGCCCAGGCCGAACGGGGTCCGGTCGGTGTCGCCGTGCACGACCTCCACGTCGTCCGGCGGCAGCCCCAGCTCGTGGGCCACGATCTGCGCGAACGTCGTCTCGTGCCCCTGCCCCTGGGTCTGTACCGAGATGCCGAGCACCGCCTTGCCGGTCGGGTGCACCCGCAGGTCGGCGCCGTCGGCCATGGCGAGACCGAGGATGTCCATCTGGCCGCGCGGGCCCGCGCCGACCCCCTCGGTGAAAAAGCTCAGCCCGATGCCCATGTACTCGCCGCGGGTCCGCCGTTCCGCCTGTTCGCGGCGCAGTTCGTCGTAGCCGGCCATGTCCAGCGCCAGCTGCAGCGCGCGCGGATAGTCACCGGAGTCGTACTGCCAGCCGGTAGCGCATGTGTAGGGGAACTGCTCGGGCCGCAGCAGGTTACGCATCCGCAGTTCGGCCGGGTCCATGGCGAGCTCGCGGGCCAGCATGTCGGTGAGCCGCTCGATCAGGTACACAGCCTCGGTGACGCGGAACGAGCAGGAGTAGGCGACACCACCCGGCGCCTTGTTCGTAAAGACACCGGTGACCTCACAGAACGCCGCCTGTATATCGTAAGAGCCGGTGAAGATGTGGAAGAAGCCGGCCGGGAACTTGGTCGGCTGTGCCGTGGCGTTGAACGCGCCGTGATCGGCCAGCACCCGCGCTCGCACGCCGAGGATCTTCCCGTCGGCGGCCGCGGCGATCTCGCCGTGCATGTGGTAGTCGCGTGCGAACGTGGTGGACATCAGGTTCTCGGACCTGTCCTCCATCCACTTCACCGGCCGCCCGGTCACCATCGACCCGACGATCGCGCACAGGTAGCCAGGGTAGAGGGGCACCTTGGCGCCGAACCCGCCCCCGAGGTCGGGTGACACGATCCGGATCTTGTGCTCCGGCACTCCGGTGATCGTCGCGTACATCGTGCGATGAGCGTGCGGGGCCTGACTGGTCGACCAGAGGGTCAGCTTGCCGGTGACGGCGTCCATGTCGGCGACGATTCCGCAGGTCTCCAGCGGGGCAGGGTGGGAGCGCGGATAGATCATGTCGCAGCCCACCACCACGTCCGCGGCGGCGAAGGCGGCGTCGGTGGCGGCCTTGTCCCCGGCAGTCCAGTCGAAGACGCGGTTGCCGGGGTCTCCGGGCAGGTCGTCCCGGACAACCGGGGCGCCGGGGTCGAGCGCGGTCCGGGCGTCGACCAGCGGCGGCAGCGGCTCGTAGTCGACCGCGATCAGCTCAAGCGCGTCCCGCGCGGCGTATCTGTCCGTCGCGACCACGAAGGCGATCTCCTGGCCCTGGAACCGCACCTTGTCGGTCGCCAGCACAGCCTGCACGTCACCGGATATCGTCGGCATCCAGGCCAGGCCGCGCTCGGCCAGGTCCGCCCCGGTGAGCACGGCCATGACCTTCGGGTGGGCGGTGGCCGCGGTCGCGTCGACCGAGACGATCCTGGCGTGCGCCAGCGGGCTGCGCAGGATCGCGCCGTGCAGCATTCCCGGCAGGGAGATGTCGTCGACGAAGGTCCCCTGGCCCCGGATGAACCGCGCATCCTCCTTACGGGGAAGTGATCCGTAAGCGTGCATCGTCATCACTTCCCTCGTGCTTCGCGGCCCACAGCACCGACCGGACGATGTTCTCGTACCCCGTGCAGCGGCAGATCTGGCCGGATATCGCCTCGCGCACTTCCGCCGCGGTCGGATTCGGATTGCGGTCGAGCAGCCACCGCGCGGTCATCATCATCCCCGGTGTGCAGAATCCGCACTGGAGTCCGTGGCACACGGAAAAGCCCTCCTGCACCGGGTCGAGCGCATTGCCGCGGGCCAGGCCCTCGACGGTCGTGACCCGCCTGCCTTCGGCCATCACGGCCAGCACCGTGCAGGACTTCACCGGCGTCTCATCAAGCCACACCACGCAGGCGCCGCAGTTGGAGGTGTCACAGCCCCAGTGCGAGCCGGTCAGGCCGAGTTCGTCGCGCAGGAGGTGGATGAGCAGCAGCCGCGGCTCGATCACGGCCGAGTACTCCGTGCCGTTGACGGTCAGGGTGAGCTTCATGACGCCAGCCCGCGGGCACGGGACACGGCGACGCGCAGCACCCTGGTGGTGAGCTCCTGCACGAGGTGCCGCTTGTAGTCGGCCGGACCACGCTGGTCGGTGACGGGGCGGCAGTGCTCGGCCGCGATCTCGCCCGCCCTGGCCAGGTTCTCCTCGTCGGCGGGGCGGCCTTTCAGGAACTCTTCGGCCTCGGCCGCCACGTAGTGCGTGGCGCCGACCGCGGTCAGCCCGATGCCGACGTCGGCGATACTGTGCTTGCCACCACCGGCGCCGACAAGCCAGACGGCGGCGCCGGCGGCGGCGACCGGCCAGTCGCCCGCCCGGCGGGACACCTTCAGGTACCCGCTGCCGCCGCCCGGCCGGATCAGCAGCCTGATCTCGGTCAGCAACTCGGACGGGCCGACCACGGTTTCGTACGGGCCGGTGTGGAACCCCCGGGCCGATACCTCCCGGCTGCCGTCGGGACCGTGGATGACCATGGTGCCCTTCATCGCCGCGAACGCGGCCGACAGGTCCTCGGAGGGGTCGGCCTGGCAGAGCGAGCCGCCGACGGTGCCCCAGTTCCGGACGATAGGATCGGCGATCACCCGCTCGGCGTCGTGCATGATCGCGAAGTGCTCACCCGCCAGTTCCGAATCCAGCAGCTGAGCGTGCCGCGTCAGCGTCCCGATCCGGAGCTCGTCGCCCGCCCTGGTGATATAACACAGGTCGGTGAGCCCGTTGATGTCGACGAGCAGCTCAGGCTGTGCCAGGCGCAGCTTCATCATCGGGATCAGGCTGTGCCCGCCCGCGAGGACCTTAGCTTCCGGCCCGTACCTGGCGAGCAGGGCGAGCGCGTGCTGCACGCTGGTGGCCTTCTCGTAATCGACGTTCGCGGGAACCTGCACTATGACCTCCCCCATGGCTCATTTGCCAGATCCCGCGAATGCGCCAAGACTGGACATGAAATGACACTCACGCAGCTGAACGCGTTCGTCCTGGTCGCCCGCCTGGGCTCGGTGCGGGCGGCCGCCAGCGCGCTCGGTGTGAGCGAGCCTGCAGTGTCGCAGGCGCTGACGGCGCTCCGCAACTACCTTGGCGACCAGCTGATCACCCGCGGCCCGGCGGGCATGACGCTGACACCCGGCGGCTCCCGCCTGCTCGGCACCGCGTCCCAGATCGTGGTGCTCGGCGCCGAGGCGCATGCCGCGGTCCGCGCCGCGCAGGGCGCGCCTGAGCAGTTGCGGGTCGTCGCGACCTCGGCGTTCGCCGAGTTCATGGTGGGGCCGCTCGTCGAGGCGTTCACCAGGCGGTACGGCGGGGCCGTCGAGGTCTCGACGGGGGTCGCGGCCTCCGGCGAGCATGCCGTGCTGGTCGCGAACCGGCTCGCCGACGTCGCCTTCGGCCCGAGCGTGGTCGGCGAGAACTCGATGCCGATCGTCAGCGAGCCCATCTTCAAGTACCGGCTGGCCGTGGTGGCCGCCGGGCACGCCAGGCTGCGCGGGCCGGCCAAGCAGTGGCGGTGGCTGGTGGACCCGTCCGGGACCGATCCCGGCAGCGCGACGGCCAGGCTGCTCGCCCGGCTGGGCATCCCGGACAGCAACATCGGGGTTTTGCCCAGCCAGACCGCCGCCTGGGCGGCGGCCGCGGACGGGACGGGCGTCGCGCCCGCGATCGAGCACCTGGTGTCTCAGCAGCTGCGGCGCGGTGAGCTGTCGCTCGTCGAGATACCCGGGATCCCGGCGGAGGAGTGCTGGTACGCGACGTTCCTCGAACGGGACTACCGCAGCAGCGCCGCGGGCGCGCTGCGCCGCTTCCTCGGCACGCCTGACGCCATGCAGGTGATGCGGTCGCCCGCCGCGGGCGTCCCGCCATCCCGGTTCAAGCCCCCGGTGTACGTCACCATCTGGAGCTGAGAACCCGGCTCCAATCATCATGCGCCACCAAGCCGAACGGTCCAGTTAAGCGATAGCTTATTTGCCCGTTGCGGCAGGAGATAGCTGGGCGCACCATACGGATGAATTCGTTTGGTGACGGTGCCAGCCTGCTGGCATCGCCCTGTCGGCAGGAGATAGAGCGCATGCGCATCGAGTCCAGCGGCCACAGCAAGGACAATCCGCGGCTCTATGAGCTGATCGAGCACGCGCCCAAGAGCGGGAAGAGCCCGACTGTGTGGGCCTGGCCGGAGCTGGTCGACTATCTCAAGATCGCGGCGCAGCCGGTCTCCGGGCCGTGGCCGCCGCACCAGGAGCCGCGGCCTGATCCCGATTACGAGGCTGGCCCGGTAGCGGTAGCCGACCCGCACTCGGCACCCGCCACCGCGGCACCCGCCACCGCGGACCCTGCCGAAGCGCTTGCCGACCCTGACCGCACCGCCTGACCGGAGGACAGCGAATGTACCCATCGCGGTTCCGCTATGAGGCACCGCATTCCCTGGACGAGGCGATCAGCCTGCTGCGTGACGGCGGCGACTACGCCAAGGTGCTCGCCGGCGGCCAGAGCCTCGTCCCGCTGATGAAGCTGCGCTTCGCGTCGCCGGAGCTTGTGGTTGACATCAACAACATCCCCGGCCTCAGCTACCACAAGGCCGACCCGGACGGCACGCTCCGCATCGGGGCGCTGTGCCGGCACGCGGATCTCGAGCGGTCGGACCTGCTATCGGGAACCCAGCCGACCATGGCCGCCGCCGCGCCGCTCATCGCGGACCCGATCGTGCGGAACAGGGGCACGCTCGTCGGCTCGCTCTGCCACGCGGATCCGCAGGGAGACTGGGCGTCGGTCGTACTGTCACTCGGCGGAGCCGTGGTGGCGCAAGGCCCGGCCGGCCGGCGGACGATCCCCGTCGCGGACTTCGTGACCGGGCCGTTCCAGAACGTTCTCGAACCCGACGAGATCGCGGTCGAGGCGGTCATCCCGCCCGCCAAGGGGGTCCGCGCGGGCGGTTACCTCAAGCTGGAGCGGCGGGTCGGCGACTTCGCCACGGTCGGCGTGGCGGTCTCGATCGAAACCTCAGGCGACACCGTGACCAGGGCCGGGATCGCCCTGACCGGGGTTGGCGGCGCCACGATCCCGGCGACTGAGGCGGCACAGGCCCTGGTGGGAAAGCCGCTCAGCGCCGACTCCATCGCACAGGCGGCCGATCTCGCCGCCGCGGCGGCGCAGCCGAGAACCGACCACCGCGGCAGCGCCGAGTACAAGCGGCACATGGTGCGGACGTTCGTCGAGCGCATCCTCAGCCGCGCCGGTCACGCGGCGGAAGCGGAAAGGGCGGCCTGAGATGACGATGGTGTACGACGACCTCGGCGACGAGGCGACGGGCGCGGTGCCGATGCGCCGGATCAGGTTCACGATCAACGGCGAGAAGAAGATCGCCGAGGTCGAACCGCGGCTCCTGCTATCCCACCTGATCCGCCGTGGTGTCGGCATGACCGGCACGCACATGGGCTGCGACACCACCAACTGCGGCGCGTGCACCGTCCTCGTCGACGGCACGGCCGTGAAGTCCTGCACAATGCTGGCGGTGCAGGCGGACGGCCGGGAGATCGAGACGGTCGAGGGCCTCGCCACAGCGAGCGAACTGCACCCGCTGCAGGAGGGCTTCAAGCAGGAGCACGGCCTGCAGTGCGGGTTCTGCACGCCGGGCATGATGATGGCCGCCAAGGCCCTGCTCGCCCGGAATCCGGACCCGACCGAAGAAGACGTGCGCTGGGCGCTGTCGGGCAACCTCTGCCGGTGCACCGGCTACCAGAACATCGTGAAGTCGGTGCTGTGGGCCGCGGCGAAGCTGCGGGCCGAGTAAGGAAGGCGGGACATGTCGCAGGCAGTAGACGAGATCAAGATCGGCGGGATCGGCGCGAGCCGTAAGCGCGTCGAGGACGACCGCTTCATCCGCGGCAAGGGCAACTACACCGACGACATCGTGCTGCCCGGCATGCTGCACATGGAGATCCTGCGGAGCCCGCTGCCGCACGCGCGGATCAGGTCCATCGACACCAGCAAGGCGTGGCAGATCCCCGGCGTCCACCTGGTGCTGACCGGCGAGACGATGGCCAGCAGGAACCTGGCGTGGATGCCGACCCTGTCCTACGACACGCAGGCCGTGCTGGCCACCGACAAGGTGCGGTTCCAGGGCCAGGAGGTCGCCTGCGTCATCGCCGACGACCCGTACATCGCCAAGGACGCGTGCGAGGCGATCGAGGTCGACTACGAGCCGCTGCCGCCTATCGTGAACCCGTTCCAGGCGCTGGCCGAGGGCGCGCCGCTGATCCGCGACGACAAGGAAAACCAGCCGGACAACGTGATCTACAACTGGGAGGTCGGCGACGGCGCGGGCACCGAGCGCGCGTTCGCGCAGGCCGACCTCGTGTCCAAGCTGGAGCTGCACTACCCGCGCTCGCACCCGTCGCCGATCGAATGCTGCGGCTCGATCGCCGATTTCAACCGGGCCACCTCCAAGCTCACCGTCTACATGACGACGCAGGCGCCGCACATCATCCGGGCCGCGGTCGCCATGGTGGCCGAGCTGCCCGAGCACATGATCCGGATCATCTCGCCGGACATCGGCGGCGGCTTCGGCAACAAGGTGCCGGTCTACCCGGGCTACGTCTGCTCGATCCTCGCCTCCATCCTGCTGGAGCGGCCGGTCAAGTGGATCGAGGACAAGTCCGGCAACCTGATCTCGACCGGGTTCGCCCGCGACGTGTACCTCAAGGGCGAGATGGCGCTGCGCAAGGACGGCAAGATCCTGGCCGTCCGGATGCACACCGACGCCGACCACGGGGCGTTCTTCTCCGACGCCCAGCCGAGCAAGTTCAAGATCGGCCTGATGCACTCGGCCTTCGCCGCCTACGACATCCCGGTCGCCCACCTGACCGCCCGCGGTGTCTACACCAACAAGGCGCCCGGCGGGGTCGCCTACCGCTGCTCGTTCCGGGTGACCGAGGCGATGTTCTTCCAGGAGCGGATGATGCAGGCGGCGGCCAGCGACCTGGGCATGGACCAGGCCGCGTTCCGCCGGATGAACTTCGTGGCGGACGACGACTTCCCGCACCGGACGCCGTTCGGCTTCCTGACCGACTCCGGCCAGTACGCCAAGTGCCTGGACGTCGGCCTGCGGGCGGTCGGCTACGAGGACTTCCGCAAGCGCCAGGAAGAGGCCAGGAGCCGGGGCCGGCTCCTCGGCCTGGGCATCTCCACGATGACCGAGCCGCTCGGGGCCGGCAACAGCCGGGAGTACGACATCCTGGGCATCAAGATGTTCGACTCGGCCGAGCTCAAGGTGCACATGACGGGCAAGGCGATCGTGCGGACCGGGGCACGAGGCCAGGGCCAGGGGCACGAGACGACCTGGGCGCAGATCGTGGCCCATGAGCTCGGCATCCCGGCCGAGGACGTGGTCGTCGAGGAGGGCGACACGGACACCGCGCCGTTCGGC
Source organism: uncultured Actinomycetota bacterium (assembly GCA_963771985.1). GTDB lineage: Bacteria > Actinomycetota > Actinomycetes > Streptosporangiales > Streptosporangiaceae > Trebonia. The sequence continues at coordinate 94,566 of CAVYVO010000005.1, forward strand.
ATGGGCACCTACGCGTCCCGCAGCACGCCGGTGGCCGGCGCGGCGGTGGCGATGGTGTGCCGCAAGATCCGCGCTAAGGCCCGCAAGCTGGCCGCGCACCTGCTGGAGGTCTCGGAAGAGGACGTCGACTGGGAGCTCGGCCGGTTCTACGTGCGCAGCGCCCCGGACCGCGGGGTCACCATCCAGGAATGCGCGATGGCCGCGTACAGCAACATGCCCGACGGGATGGAGCCGGGCCTGGAGAACACCGCTTACTACGACCCGCCGAACCTCACCTGGCCGTTCGCCGTCTACATCGTCACGGTCGAGGTGGACCCGCAGACCGGCGTGTGGGATGTGCTGAACATGGTGGCGGTCGACGACTGCGGCGTACGGATCAACCCGATGATCGTCGAAGGCCAGATCATGGGCGGCCTCACCGAGGCGTACGCGATGGCCAACATGCAGTTCATCACGTTCGACGCCGACGGCAACTGTGTCGGCTCGAACTACATGGACTACCTGCTGCCGTCGGCCTGGGAGACGCCGGGCTTCGAGCTGCACAGCGAGGTCGTCACGCCGTGCCCGCACCATCCGCTCGGCGCCAAGGGGATCGGCGAGTGCGCGGCCGTCGGCGGCCCGGCCGCGTTCGTGAACGCCGTCATCGACGCGCTGTCCGGCACCGGTGTCCGCAACATCGACATGCCGCTGCTGCCCGACCGGGTTCTGGGAGGCCCTCACCTACCACCGGGACGTCTCCGGCGCGCCGCCGGTCCGGGCGGACTAACGGCCATGAACGACAGCTGGGATGTCCTGGAGCAGGCCGCGGAGCTGGCGCGACACGGTGAGTCGTTCGCGCTGGCGACCGTGGTGTGGCGGCAGGGACCGTCCTCGAGCAAGGAGGGCTCGCGGGCGATCATCACCGCCGGAGGTGAGCTGCACGGCTGGATCGGCGGCGCCTGCGCGGAGCCCGCGGTCATCCGCGAGGCCCGCCGGGTGATCGAGACCGGCGCCGCTCGCCTGCTGCTCCTCGGCAGCCCGGAGCAGTTCGGCGGCGCCGTGCCCGAGGGAATGGCCGTCGTCCCCGTCTCCTGCCAGAGCGAAGGAGCGCTTGAGGTGTACATCGAGCCGGTACTGCCCGCTCCCCGGCTCGTGGTCGTGGGCAGCTCGCCGATGGCGCAGACGCTCACAAAACTGGCGCAGACGCTGGGCTGGCACGCCGACCTGATCGCGGGCGAGGACTTCGCCGCCGGGGACGCGGACCGGCGGTCGATGGTGGTCGTCGCCACCCAAGGACACAACGACGAGGAGGTGCTCGAGCGGGCGGCGGCCGCCAGGCCGGCCTACCTGGGCCTGGTCGGGTCGCAGAAGCGGGGCACGGCGGTGCTCGGCTACCTCGCCGACCGGGGCGTGCCCGCCGAGCAGCTAGATCACGTCCGGGTGCCGGCCGGGCTCGACCTGGGCAGCACGACGCACTCGGAGATAGCGGTCGCCATCCTGGCCGAGCTCGTCCAGCTGCGCGCCGCCGGCGCGATCACCACGAGCGCCGCCGCGCCGGCGCCCCCGTGGCGGGCGAGACGCGAGACGCCTCCCCCCGACGAGCAGGCGGTCGACCCGGTCTGCGGCATGACCGTCCAGACGGGCGAAGGCGGGATGCGGCTCGACCACGAGGGAGTCACCTACTACTTCTGCTGCGTCGGCTGCCGCCGGGCATTCGAGAACGACCCCGCGAGCTATACGCGGGCCCCACGGTGAACCCCTTGGTGAAGAGAGAGACCCGATGCTGATCAAGAACGAGTTCGAGGTCGCGGAGCCGGTCGAGAAGGTGTGGGAGTTCTTCCAGAACATCCCGCAGGTGGCGACCTGCCTGCCCGGCACCGAGCTGACCGACGACCTGGGCGACGACAAGTACAAGGGGCGGGTCGCGATCCGGATGGGCCCGGTCAGGCTGCAGTTCGCCGGCACGGCCGACATCACCGAGCGCGACGAGGCGGCCAAACGGATCGTGGTGAACGCCGCCGGCGCCGAGGAAAAGGGCCGGGGACAGGCCAGCATGGTGGTGACGGCGACGCTGGCCCGGGCCGGCCGCGGCACCCGGGTCGACGTCACCCAGGATCTCCAGCTGGCGGGCGCCGCCGCCCAGTACGGGCGCGGCATGGTCTCCGACGTCAGCTCCGTGCTGATGCGCGACTTCTCGGCCAACCTGCAAGACCGGATCGAGCGGATCGACCGGGGCGAGTCGCCGGAGCAGATCGCCGCGTCGGCCTCCTCGGCGAGCGGCCTGGCGATCGCGCTGCGGGCCGCCTGGATGGCCCTGACCCGGGTCTTCCGCCGGTTCTTCGTCCCGTACCACGCCACAAGCTGAGCTGATAAGAGGAGAAGACCATGGTCCTGTGGTGGATCGGCAGCGTGATCTTGCTGGTCGTGGTGCTGCCCGTCGTCATTTACCTGCTCAACCGCGTACTGGCGGCGACGGAGCGGATCCGCGGCGCGGCCGACGACATCCTGGCCGGCGGGGTCGCCCTGGTCGGCGAGCTCGAGGGAGTCCCGGACGGGCTTGCCGTCACGGACAAGACCATCGAGGAAGTCAAGGTCGGCGCGGTCCGGTACGCGGGCTCGGTCGCCAAGCTTCTCGGCTGAGCGGATAAGGAGGCAAAGCTATGCCGGCAGTCGCCTGGTTCACACTGATCGTCGCCGCGCTGATCATCGCGATCACCGCGATAGGTCTGCTACGGGTCATCTTCCACCTCCGGGCGGTCAACAAGACGCTGGTCGCGACCACCGGCGGAGTCCAGGCTGTGGCCAGCCTGACGAGCCCGGTGCCCGAGCGGCTCACCTCGGTGAACGCGAACCTGAAGCCCGTCCGCGACTTCTGCGAAACGATCTGAGGGGGACCGTCCAGTGCAACCGCATGTTCTCGCCGCGGGGTACAGCACCACCGGCTGGGTGGTGGGCTTCACGATCGGCGGCGTGATCGTCCTCGTCGTCGTGGCGCTCGTAGTGCCGATCCTGCTGCTCGCCAGGTCGATCGGCAACGAGGCGCCGAAGATCAACGACGCGCTGACCGAGGCGGTGCGGAGCACCGCGCCGCTGGCCGCGCTGCGCACCACGATCGAGCACGCCACCATCATCATCGCCGGGCTGCAGCGCGGCCGGGCCAGGCTCGGAGGCTAGCCATGAACTCCACTGAGCACACCCTGTGGGTGAGCGCGCTAATCGTCGGCCTCGTCGTCCTCGTGGCGGTCGCGGCCCTGCTCAGCCTGCTTATCTACCTGGTAAAGAACATCGACCGCCGGGTGGTGACCGTCCGGGACACGCTCAAGGCCGCGAAGGCGAACACCGCCGACACCGTGCTGATCCCGCAGGTCGCCGCCGGCGTGGACGCGGTTCTCCACGAGGGCCTGCAGCACCATCTCTTCCTCGGCCGGGTGCTCGGAAAGGTGAAGTCTTGACATCCTCCACCCGCCTGAAGACGGGGGATTCCAGCCGCGGCTGGCGCCGCGCTGTTGGTTCGCGGTTCACAGGCCGGGCAGCCCCGTTGCCTCCCCGCGCAGCCACGGCATGCCCTGCCGCGGTTCCGTGCCAGGTAGTGCATATGCCCGCTTGGCTATCGCAGACATATTCGATTATATCATCATCCGGAGGGAGGGAGCGGCGTTTCCTCCCCGGCCTGAAGGCCGGGGTCTACACGCCGCGATCCTGATGACCGTGCTGGTCGTCCTGACCGTCCTCGAGATCGTCGTGCTGATCGCGGCCCTCGCGTTCTACCTGTTCTGGGTCGGCACCCTGCTCGCGCGAATCGCAGGGAACCTGGAGGAATGTGCGGAGATAGTGCGCGGCATCGTGGCCGACGCCGCGCTCATCGGCCCGGGCGTTCGAGCACATCAACGAAACGGGCGGCGTCGTCGCCGGCGCCCTGCCCCTGCTGTACGGGATGGCCGAGGAGATCGTCGCCGACGTCACGCCGCAGCCCGAACGCCCGGCCGTCCCAGAACCCGCCCGCCCCGCGTCCGGTACCCGCCGCTCCCGCCTGCTCGACGCCGTCGGCTTCGCCCCCCGCTTATCCAGAACGGACGGTCGCGCCTCCCCACCCCCCAGCGTTCCCTCCCGCCGTCTTAGCCACGCCCACCGCACCGCAGGCCCGCTGATCGCAATCAAAGCCAGCGCGGCGCACTCCCACCACTCTGGCACCGTCGATCCACCCCAGCACCGCGCCGCCCGCGTCAGGCAGGCGGCGTAGCATGATCCCGAAAACAGGATCTGGTTCGAATCTCGTGACGGTGACGTCGCGGTCTCGGGCAAGTCACGTCGGCTCCGCCCGGGACACCTCATCACGCAGGAGCGAAATGTCCGAGTTCAAGGTTCAGGCATAAGGGGCAAAACAGGCGTACGGGGCGATCCGTTGGCGGCGAGGCCGCGAAAGCATCGTTATCAGTACGATATGTGAGTCAGAATTCGAAAACATTTCTTATCGATTTCTGGCATCGGGCATGTGGTTTACTGCGTCCTGCCGCAACGGCACGTTAGGCCTGTGACCCGATACGATGGCCGGGTCGTCCCCTCGGATCGGAGCTAGGGGAGCTAGAGGTAAGCCGATGGTCGATTTCGAACTGTACGGGCTTGCCGAGACTTGGCCGTCTGAGTGGCTGGAGATGATCGAGGCTGGCGGCGGGCGGCCTCCCTGGGGTGTCACTCTCGGCCACGGTGACGGCAGCCGGCTGATCGACGTGACCACCTTCGGCCGCCAGCAGTTCGACGACGCCATGGGAATAGCAGGCGATCGAGCCAGGGAGCTGGCATTCCATGTCGCGCATGGTCAGGTCAATCGCAGCCTCGCCATGCTCACCCGGCCCGCCATCGACTCCGCTCCGGAGCTGATACGACGGCTGGCCGAGTACGCGGAGCGGCAGGCACGCGACTGCGGAAACTGGCCACGGACGGCGTGGACCCTTCAGCGCGGGACCGCTGCAGAACGCGTCCGGGTGTACACCAGCTCCTTCGCTGGCTGGCAGTCAGGCTTTACGGCCGATCCCGCTGGCCATTACCTCATCGTCCACGCGCTCGGAGCCGACATCGCAGACCTGACCCTGACGGTAGTCGGCGATCCGGGCCGCTACGGACTCGATCCGGATGCGCCGCGCCTGCCGCGCTACGCCTCTGCGCACTTTCCGTCCGGGACCGAACAGGCCCTCCACGCCGATCACCTCGCCGCGCTTGCCCACGGTCCGGAACCTGACTCGCGGATTGTGTGGCCAGAGCGTGCTGAGTCGTTAACGCGACGCCGCGCTAGCCGCGCGGCCGCTGGTCCGGCCCGCGCCGCGCGACCGGGCCGGTGGTCGGCGCCGAGTACTCGCCGATCCACTCGTCCTTCCAGGCCTGGTCGTACTGCTCCTCGTTGCAGCTCGGCCGGTAGACCGCGATGAGCTCACGGGCGATCTGCTCGCGGTGCGACCGCGTCCCGCCGGGCACCTCGTAGGTGCAGATGTACACCTTCCACTTGGACCCGGCCCGCTTGATCCAGCACGGCGATCGCGGATGCTGGAACGGGAAACGCGCGGCCGAAAGGTCGTCGGCATGACCGACATACATGACCGCATACTGCTCGGGCTTGGTGTCCGGGGCCGGCTTGTAGCAGATCGCGTACACGGCGGCGGCCTGCAGCGGGGTCCAGCCGCCGAGCAGCCGCGGTCCCTCGAACGGGTACCCCGCGAGCGAGCCGAGCCGGATCACAGCGGCTCGCCAGACTCATCGAGCTCGCTGATCGCCTCGGTCCGGACGATCGGCGCGTCCGGCAGCCCGGCGGTCTTAGCCGCGGCCAGGAACAACGAGGTAGCCTTGCCGATCGCCTCGTCGCGGTTGCCCGCCTCGACCACGAGCTGCGCGCCGTACCTGGTGGTGCCGATCCCGGTGGCGATGCCGTCGCTGCCCGCGACCGCGTCCGCGAGCTCGACCACTTCCTCGAGCGCGAGGACCCGGTCGCCCTCGGCCTCGATACCCACGCTCCACCGCACAGCGCCCTCCCCATCCAAAACGCTCAGTTCAGCACCGGCAGCATGTCCGCGAGCTGTTCCAGGCTGGCCAGGTCGTGGCCGGAGAGCAGGAGGTCGATGTGCGGCGCTGCCACCATCATGCCCAGCGTGCTCGGCCGGAAATTCACGTTATCGCCCTTGTGCGGGTTCAGCCAGACAATGCGGTAGCACAGCCGGGACAGCCGTTCCATGGCCCCCGCGAGCAGCTCGGGATCCCCGCGGTCCAGTCCGTCCGAGCAGATGATCACCACACCGCCCCGGCACAGCCCGTTGCGCCCCCACCGCCTGATGAACATATCCAGCGACTGCCCGATCCTGGTCCCGCCGTCCCAGTCCACGACCACCTGGGCCGCCCGCTCCAGGGCGGCATCGGGCTGCCGCTGTTTCATTGCCTTGGTAATCCGGGTGAGCCGGGTCCCGAAGCAGAACACCTCGACCCGCGCGGCCGCCCGCGAAGCCGAGTACGCGAACTGCAGCAGGTGCCGCGAGTAGTCGGCCATCGAACCGGAGACGTCGAGTATCAGGATCAGCGGCCGCAGCCGCGTCCGGCGCTGCCGGAAGAACAGCTCGGCCGGCTCCCCGTGCATCCGCATCGACTCCCTGACCGTCTTGCGCATATCCGGGGCGCGCCCGGCCGCGGCGGTCTTGGTCCGGCGCGTGCGCCGTCGCGGCGGGGTCAGCCGGATCCTGGTCATGATCCTGCGCAGCGCGGCGAGCTCCGCCGGCGTGCACGCGGCGAACGACCTGTGCTTGAGCGCGTCTACGTCCGAGGCCATCCAGCCAAGGAGAGGCTTCTCCTCTTCCGAGCCCGATGGCTCGGGCTCAACCCCCGGCATCACCAGCGCCGCCTCAGCCTCAGCCACCGCCCGAGCGGGCAGCAGCAACTGCGCAGCGCCAGGTGCGCCCTCCTCCAGGAAAAACCGCCGGAACACCGCGTCGTAGGCCGCGATGTCTTCCTTGCGGCTGACGAGCGTGGCCCGCCCCGCCCAGTAGAGATCCACCAGGTCCGACGGATCCAGCGGTGTCATGGCCGAACAGTAGGTCAGCACGTCACCTGTGCCCACGACAAGCCCCGCGGCTCGAAGCTCGCGCGCGAAGTCCACCAGCACCCCGGCAAACGGAGCCCGGTCAGCCACCGGAGGTGATCTCCGCCAGGTTCTCCCGGACGACCTCCAGATCATCGCGGTCCTTGATGACCGCACCGAGGGTGTCGTCGGCCGCCTGCGGCGTGAGATCGGTCTCGCCCAGGAAGCCCAGGGTGCGGACCCAGTCGATGGTTTCGGCCACGCCGGGAGGCTTGGCCAGGTCCAGCTCCCGCAGCCGGTGCACCGCGCGCACTACCTTCCTGGTGAGCTGCTCGGCCGCGCCGGGCTCGCGGACGAGGACGATCTCCACTTCGCGTTCGGCCGCGGGATACCCGATCCAGTGATACAGGCAGCGTCGGCGCAGCGCGTCGTGCAGCTCCCTGGTCCGGTTGGAGGTAAGTATCACGGCTGGCCGGGATTCCGCCCTGATGGTGCCGATCTCCGGGATGCTGATCTGGAAGTCGGACAGCACCTCGAGCAGGAACGCCTCGAACTCGTCGTCGGCCCGGTCGACCTCGTCGATCAGGAGCACCGCCTGGTCGCCTGCCTGGACGGCCTCGAGCAGCGGCCGCTGCAGCAAGAACTTCGGGCCGAACAGCTTGTCGACGGCCGCCTCATCGGCTAGCTGGTGTTCGGACAGAGCCCGGATCTGCAGCATCTGGCGGGCGTAGTCCCACTCATACAGCGCCTGGTTGGTGTCGATGCCCTCGTAGCACTGCAGCCGGATCAGCTTGCGGCCGTACGTGCTGGCCAGCACCTTCGCGACCTCGGTCTTGCCGACGCCGACCTCGCCCTCGAGCAGCACCGGCCGGTGCAGCGAGAGCGACACGAGCAGCGTCGTCGCGAGCCCGCGATCAGCCAGGTAACCGCCTTGCCGCAGGCCGTCGGTGAGGTCGGTGACGGTGGCTGGGTACTCCACTCAGCGGATCTCCTCGGCGCGCCGCGGTCCCATGACGAGGTCGCGCACGCTGCCGACCGGGCTGAGTTTGCCTTCGCGCTCTAGCCTGGCCCGCCACGCCTCCATGCGGTCCGCGTCCGTCTCGCCGGCGAAGTCGTCGAAGCCGACCCCGGCATCGGTCATCCGCTTGCAGGACTTCTCGCAGCCGTCGTCGAGATCGGCGGTCGTCTGGCCCGTGCTGCGCCAGACCTCGCGCAGCACTTCCAGCGCCTCGACGCTTTCTGCGCTCATATCGGACATCCCTCCAGCCGGAACGCGTGTCCACGACTGTAACCCGGCAACGCCGGTACAGACGAGCCTGGATTAAGCGATCTCTTAATCGATCTGCCCCGTGGCGTGCCGGCGCAGCCATGTCGGGGGCTGGCCCGATTCGGCCGATATAGCGGTCCAGGTCCAGCCGTCGGCCCGGCGCTGGCTGATGTAATCGGCGACGGTCGCGTAGCCGAGCTTCGCGGCGACGTCAGCAGCGCGCTCCCGGGCGGCATGCCGCTTGGCGGCATGGCCGGTGCTGGGCAGCCCGTGCCGCCGCAGCGCGGATTTGACGGCATGGTTGCTGACGCCGATTTCGGCCGCTATGGCGTTGATGGTCTGGTGCTGGTTGAGGTGCCGCTGGGTCAGGTAGCTGGGCACGTCGGCGAACCCGAGGCCGCGGATCACCGGGAGCCAGCGAGCGTCGTGGCGCCAGGCGCTCTGCTGTCGCACCGCGTCCTCGGCGGCCGGGTCGACGCGGGCGAGGTGGCGGGACAGCCAGTCCTTGTGCAGCCCTGCCTCGCGGCTGATCATCGCCAGGCTGGCCCCCGTGCTTGCTCGCGCCACGACGAATGCCCGGATATCCGGATACCCGTGGCTGCGGGCGACCTCGGAGGCGACATCGGCTAGGTGCCGGTCGGCACGGTCGCGGTTCGCTCGCGCGACTGCCTCCCGGGGTATCTCCGACATCGCCCGGCGGGACTTCCGCCGACGCTGCTCGGGGAAGGGACGGCCCCGCGCTGCCGCGGCGGCCGCCTGGACCAGTTCGCCGCTGCGCGCTCGTTTCCTGCCCGCGGCGGCGCCGTCGCGAATCGCCGGATCGGCCGCCAGGCGGGCCGTGAAGAGAGCTGCCCGGAGCCGGTGCGTCTCCGGCCCTTCCAGCGACTGCCCGCGCTCCAGGCCAAACGCCTCGCAGTACTGCTCCTTCGTCCAGCCATGCGAAGGCAGGTGGGCCACGACCGAACGCAGCGCCCGGCCGCACAGGTGACAAATCACCCGTGCGCCGCCGACGATGATCTCGCCGACCGGAGCATAGTATGGCGTCCCGTCATCGAGCACCCCGACGATCTGGCGCAAAACACGTGCCCGCGCGCGCGAGCCGGGCGGTGCGGTCCTGCGGCGGTCGCTGACCATCTCGACGGACACGGCAGGCTCCTGCAGGCTAGGTAGTCACGATGAGACTACTAAAGTCCTTCGATCGCGGGGGTACAAGGGGTCTGGCTACGGAAGCACCAATGCCGCCGCTAGCGCGGTGGGAGTACGTTGGTCAGATGGCGCAAAGCGTTCCCGGATCCTTCGCGGGGAAGCTCGCGGTGGTGACCGGCGGCGGCTCAGGGATGGGCCGCGAACTCGTCCGCCAGCTGGCGGCGCAGGGATGTTCGGTCGCGGCCTGCGACTGGCACCCGGAGGCGGTCACGGAGACGGCGGCGGCCGCCCGGGCCGGGGCCTCGCCGTCCGGCGTCCGGGTCAGCGGCCATGCCTGCGATGTTTCCGACGAGGCTCAGGTGCTGCGGTTCCGCGATGAGCTGCTGGCCGAGCACGGCCGCGATCACGTCAACCTGGTCTTCGCCAACGCGGGCATCGGCGGCGGCAACAGCTTCGTCACCGATACCCGGGAAGAGTGGGAGCGCACGTTCGCCGTCGACTGGTGGGGCGTCTACTACTGCGCCCGCGCGTTCCTGCCGCTGCTGATCGCCAGCGGCGACGGGGTGCTGGTCAACACCAGCAGCGTGAACGGCTTGTGGGCGTCGCTCGGGCCGGGCATGGCGAGCACTGCCTACAGCGCGGCCAAGTTCGCGGTGCGGGGTTTCACCGAGGCGCTCATCGAAGACCTGCGCAGCCACGCGCCGCGGGTGCGGGTCGCCCTCGTGATACCCGGGCACGTGGGCACCGACATCGTCGGCAACAGCCTGCGCGCCCACGGCAAGGATCCGGAGCAGATGACTGACGCCCAGCTAGCGGAGATTATCCCTGACGACGCGCGGGCCAAACTGATCAAGGCCGGCGCGCTGCCTGAGGGCGCCTCCGCCGACGACGTGCGGCGGATACTCGTCCGGATGAATACCGACTTCCGCGACAAAGCCCCGGTCAGTGCCGCTGACGCGGCGGCCACCATCCTCGACGGGGTGCGCTCCGGGGCCTGGCGGATCCTCGTCGGCGAGGACGCCAAGATGATCGATGCGGCGGTGCGCGCCAGGCCAGAGGCCTCCTACGACTACGCCGAGCTATTCGCCGGGATGACCCAGGCGCCCATGCCAGAGGCGCGATAACCGCCTTATTAGAGCTTGAATGTCCTGATTAGAGCTTGAAAGCCCTGGGTCCCGCATTGGCCGGGCCAGGCGCGACGAGAATACCGAGGGTATCAAATCAGGAAATTTCAGGACTTAACCCACAAACAGCCTCAGCCGCACCTCCATGATCGCGAAGAGTTTTGTCCTCGCGAAGACTATTTGTCCTTTAGTGAGCAAATTATTCCATGATCATGAAATTCCGTTAACCAGATACCCTGGCAGGGTATCTGGTCCAATTACTGTAGGCCCGGAAGTGCCAGTCCGCAGGACCAATGCATCTGCCGCGAAGCATGTCAACGACGCATCGTCGAGTTGGGCAGGGAAGAGGAGGCGGAGACGCATCTTACTATCCCGGGATGGTTCGACTGCCGCCTTAGGGGTTGATTCCCCATGAGCATCACCATTCCTCCGAACAGCAGATTCACCGGCAATACCGGAGGCACTCCCGATGACAACAATGTCCCGGATATGCCAACCCTCCCCACCGGCATCAACGTTAAGGCTGCGTGCTACGGCGCGGTAGGCAACGGCTGCCATGACGACACGCGGGCTTTTCAGGATGCGCTAGATTTCCTGGCCGTTACCGGGGGATGCCTGCATGTACCGCGCGGAAATTACAAGATCACTGCGCCTTTGACGTGGACCTCAGCCAAGCCGTTGATCATCAGGGGAGAAATTACCCAGAATCACGCGGGTAACTGCGGCGGCACCGTCCTGCACGTGTACTTTCACCCCGGCCATGTCCTTGATATGGCAATAGCTATTACTTTGAGCTGCAGTACATCGATATCTGCATCGATGATCCCGGGGTTCCGAACGCCCCGGCCTCCGATTATGTTGCGGTCTAAACGAATCACTGCATGTGGGCGGTCATCCGCAACTGCAGTGTAGGAAAAGACCAGGCCCCTTACTGCGTCACGACCGCGTGTGAGTTCTGCGGCAACAATAAGTCGGACATCTATGATTGCCAGGTCCTGGGCGAGACTCAAGGATTCTGGATTAACCAGGGAAACGCGCTCTCCGTCACCAACTGCACCATCACGACGACAATCGGCAACGGGATCGGCGGTATCCGTATGGACGGTGCCTGCGGAACGCTGAACCTTTACAACGTTTATACGTTCCGCGGCGACTGGGGCCTCTATATAGACGGCTCAGCCACGTTCGTCTTCATCATGAACTTCCAGATAAACAACCCGCGCGCGGGCGGCGTCTATTGTAAAGGAACCTCCGGCCACCAGTTCTGGGCCAATCAGCTATGGGTCTTCGAAGTAATTCAGAATATCCCGAGAGCGCTCGGGTAATTACCGGATGGCCCCTCGGAGGGAGTCGAAGAACCTCAGCCGAGACCGGGTTGCCGCCGCCGCCCTGTGCGAACGGGGGTTGATGGATGACGGCTTCTGGGCCGGTGAGGCGAGCGTGCGCCTGCTCGCCCGCCTGCATGCCGGCGCCGGCGATGCACCACGGCGCCCACGCGGTGCCAGTTGTCCTTCGGCGGGATACCAGCGCCCGCCGGCGGGCACCATGTGAAATACCGGGCGGCGCGGCGGAGTTGCATTGACGTGCACCGCGCACCCGCACCCAGCGGGCGGCGCCATCAGCGAAGGAGCTGACGTGTCGGACAACTACCGCAAGGACCCTGGGGCCATCTCCCGGCTGACGCCGGAGCAGTACCGGGTCACCCAGCAGAACGGCACCGAGCCGCCGTTCAACAACAGTTACTGGGACAACAAAGAGCCTGGCATTTACGTCGACGTCGTGTCTGGCGAGCCGCTATTCGCCTCGGTCAGCAAGTACGACAGCCACTCCGGATGGCCGAGCTTCACAGTGCCGATCGAGCCGGGCAACGTCGTCGAGCGCCGGGATACAAGTCACGGGATGAGCAGGATCGAGGTCCGCTCCGCCCTCGGCGACAGCCACCTAGGCCATGTGTTCCCCGACGGGCCCGCGGAAGCCGGAGGCCTGCGCTACTGCATCAACTCGGCCGCCCTCCGCTTCATCCCGCTCGATGACCTGGAGCGCGAGGGCTACGGCGCCTACCGCAAGCTGTTCGAACCGGCACACGACACTGGGAGTGCATCATGACGACCGAGAAGGCCATCCTCGCCGGCGGCTGTTTCTGGGGCATGCAGGATCTCATCCGCAAGCTCCCCGGCGTGCTCTCGACGAGGGTCGGCTACACCGGCGGCGACGTTCCGAACGCGACCTACCGGAACCACCACGGCCACGCCGAGGCGATCGAGATCACCTTCGACCCCGACAGGCTTTCCTACCGGGACCTGCTGGAGTTCTTCTTCCAGGTCCACGACCCGACCACGCTGAACCGGCAGGGCAACGACATCGGGACCAGCTACCGGTCAGCCATCTTCTACCTCACCGACGCGCAGAAGCGGACCGCCGAGGACACGATCGCTGACGTCAACGCCTCCGGCCTGTGGCCAGGCAAGGTGGTCACCGAAGTGACGCCCGCCGGGCCGTTCTGGGAGGCCGAGCCCGAGCACCAGGACTACCTGGAGCGTTACCCCGACGGGTATACGTGCCACTTCGTCCGCCCGGGCTGGAAGCTGCCGCACCGCACGGACAAGGTCACATCCTTACGCCTAGACGGCCTGCCCGCCTGCCGCGGCGACCCGCTGCGGATTCCGGCACGATGCCTCCTCCGCCGCATGCACCTTGCTGAAGGCTGCGAGCCGTCTCCGGCAGCAGCCGCCGAACGACCCGGCCTGCCAGGCCATTCGGCTCTGGGCGCGAGTTTTCGCGCCCCGCACGATCGGTGTCAGAGAGCCGGAGAGGAACAAGGTAGTCGTGGTAATACCCGAGATCACACTCGGCGTGGAGGAGGAGTTCGTGCTCCTTGACCCGTCCACCGGGGCGGTCGCACTGGCCGCTCCGGATCTGGTGCGGATGCTCGACGGAGAGCCGGGGGTGCAGCAGGAGCTGATGCAGTTCCAGGTGGAGATCGCGACCCCGGTGTGCACCAGCCTGGACGATCTCGGCCACGAGCTGACCCGCCTCCGGCGGCTTGTCGCCGGAGGCGCAGCGCGCCTGGGCTGCAGCCTGGTGGCGTCGGGAACCGCACCATGGCCGACACCCGGGCTGGCCGCCATAACCGACCAGATCCGTTACCGGGCGCTGGCCCGCCAGTACGGTCCGCTGGCAGCCGATTCAGGCACCTGCGGCTGCCACGTACACGTCGGGGTTCCCTCCCGGAACCTGGGCGTCCAGGTGCTGACTCGGCTGCGCCCCTGGCTTGCATCGCTGCTCGCCATCACCGCCAACTCGCCGATCGCGGACGGGCGCGATACGGGATGGGCCAGCTGGCGGTACATGATCCAGTCACGCTGGCCGACGGGAAAAGCGCCAGCGGCGTGGCCGGACTGCGCCGCCTACGACGCGGCAGTCCGGCGCATCCTCGCGCGAGGTGCGGCGCTGGATGAGCAGAGTATCTACTTCTTCGCCCGGCTCTCCCCCCGCTACCCCACGGTTGAGGTCCGGGTCGCGGACGTCTGCCTCGACGTCGATACCGCGGTGCTTGTGGCCGGGCTGACCCGCGCCCTGGTAGCGACCGCCTTGGCCGAGGCCCGCCGCGGGACGCCGGTGCCAGCCGCGTCGGCCTCGCAGGTTGCCGCGGCCCTGGCCGCCGCGGCACAGCACGGACTCGCCGGGGCAGGAGTCGACCCGTTTACCGGGCGGGCCATCGCTGCGCGCAGCCTCCATTCCCGCCTCCTCGACCATGTCCACCCCGCGCTCAGCGAACGCGACGACATCGGGACCGTCACCACGTTGCTGCGCCAGCTCGACGAGGGCGGGACCGGGGCCGACCGTCAGCGAGTCCTCTTTACCGGCGCCGCGTCCACGCCCGTGTTCATCAAGGCGCTCGCCCGCGCGACGCTGTCCGGCTACGACCCGGCCGCAGGCGTCAGCCCGGTGCCGGTCGTCATGGCCACATGACGCTAGCCGCTTCATGATCGCGAATCTTTTTCGTAGGCGGGCAACACGATCCTGTCCCAGATAGGGTTCGCGGTGTCGTGCGGGATCGTGCTGGCCCCGTTCGTGATGGCGATGTTCTTCTCGCCCGGCATCACGGCGCTGATCGGGCACCGCGCCTGGTGGCCCGGGCACGGGGATCAGGAGGGACACAGGCCTATGGGCGTCTCATATCCGGCCCAGCATTGCCTTGCCGCGGCACGCCACCCGAAGCCTGACCTGCAGCCCGCCCGGCCGCGATAACGTCATCGACCGTACGCAGGAAGTCGATAACCGCGATCACCAGGAACCCCGCGCCGATAAGCGAGAGAATCTCCGATTCCGGCCGCCCTGTCCTGCGAGCGACAAAGCGGGCAACTGGCCGGGCAGCCTGCCTTCTCCAGCCTGCCAGGCCGACCTGGCCCATCGCCACGTAGTCCAACTTCGACATCTGGCCCTCCCTGAGCACGCTTAACCACCTAACCGCGTACCGCGCCTGGCACGCGGCCGCCGACCGAACCGTCCGTCCGCGTCGCTCACCCCTTGCCATCGCAGGATTTCGAGTGCGGCGCCGATGTTGAGGACGTTCTCGGACAGGGGGCGGGGCAGCAGCTGATCGGCGCGCGCGAGACGGCGCAGCAGCGTGTTGCGGTGCGTGTAGAGCCTAGCCGCGGCCTGTGAGGCGTTGCACTGCGCGGCGATGAATGCCCGGACGGCCTCGGTGATCTCCGTCCCGGCGCTCTCGAGCTCCCCGAGCGTCCGCCGCACGAAGTCCTCCGCGCTTTCGGGGTCGACGGTCAGCAGGGCGACGAGTTCCACCTCGTCGTGCGTCGCGAGCTGTTGCGGGGACGCGAGCCGCGCCAGCATGCGCTGCACGGTGAGGGCGTCGAGGTGACTGCGGCGGAACCCGTCCATGCCGGGAGCGGCGGAGCCGACCGCCGCGCGCACGGCTGGCATGGCACCGATCGCGGTGCGAAGTGCGGCCGTGTCGGGCCGGCCGTGCACCCAAACCCACCGGGTGGCGGCGCTGGCGAGCACCGTGAGCGGCCGTTCGTCGCCGGCGCAGGCGGCGGTCAGGTCGGCGGCCCGGTCCAGTGCACCGAGGTCGGCGTCCGGGTCGTCGCTCCACACGATGGCCGCGGTGTGCTGGCCGGCGAGCCGGTAGCCGAGACGCTGCTCGGCGCGGGCTCGCGGGATGGGGGCACCGTCCAGCAGCAGGCTGACGGTCTCCCGCCGCTCCGCGTGCGTGCCGCGGGTGAGCTCGTCGCGCTCACGGGCGACGTGGTCGGAGATCGCGGCGAGGGTGTCGTCGACGAAGGCCGAGATCGAGCGGCAGGAGACGTCGAGCAGTTCGCGCAGCTCGTCGGGGTCGGAGGTGAGCGAGAGGCAGACGTCTATCCACAGCCGGAGCGCGACAGCCTGGCCGACGCGGTAGGCGTCCAGCGCGGACTCGTTGAGTCCGCGGCGGACTAGGTCGCGGGCGATCGCCAGCGGCGCGCTCCCCAGGTTCGCCGACACGCGCTCGCCGGGGGCCCGCGCGTTGGCGGCAGCCCAATGCAGCAGGTTGGACCGGTTCGTACGGCGTGCGGCCGCCGCGAGCACCGGGTCATCGGCGATCTGCCGCCGATGCGGCCCGGCCAGTGTCGCCTCGTCGAGCTGCGCCAGCCAGTCGTCCGGCGGGTGCAGGGCGATCTCGGCGCCCTGGCGGATCAGCTCACGGACACGCGGCGACGGGAGATCCCATGACACGGAGGCTAGCCTAGGCACGGAAGGTGCAGATTGCAACGTAGACTCAATAAATCGCTGCACATTGTGCTATGCCGCAGCCCTCCTGGATGGCACCATGGGTAGTGAAGGGTGACCTCTTCCGCTCTTGGGAGCTGACCGCATGTCCTCGGCTGCATTCGACACGACCTCGGTCGACGTGCTCATCGTCGGCGCCGGAATCTCCGGCATCGGCGCCGCGTACTACCTGCAGCGTGAGCACCCGCGGCGCAGCTACGTGATCCTCGAGGCGCGTGACGCCTCAGGCGGCACATGGGACCTGTTCCGGTACCCGGGCATCCGGTCGGACTCGGACCTGTACACGTTCGGCTATGAGTTCAAGCCGTGGCGGGACGAGGATGCGATCGCGAGCGCCGACAAGATCCTCGCGTACCTGCGCGAGACCGCGGCCGAGTATGGCATCGACCGCAAGATCCGCTACCACTCCAAGGTGGTCAGCGCGTCATGGTCGTCTCGGGACGCCCGGTGGACGGTCGAGATGGATCACACCGACACGGGCGAGCGGACGACGCTGACCTGCAACTGGCTGTTCTGCGCGGGCGGCTACTACCGCTACGACGAGGGCTACACGCCCCATTTCGAGGGACGCGAGCGGTTCCGCGGACTGATCATCCACCCGCAGCAGTGGCCCGCGGATCTCGATTACGCGGGCAAGCGGGTCCTGGTGATAGGCAGCGGCGCCACGGCCGTCACCCTGATCCCGGCGATGGCGGACACTGCCGCGCACATCACGATGCTGCAGCGGACGCCGAGCTACGTCATGCCGCTGCCATTGCAGGACAAGCTCGCGAACCGGCTCCGCACGCTGCTCGGCGACGACCGCGCCTATGCGATCACACGCCGCAAGAACATCATCCGGCAGCAGGCCATCTGGCGGTTCTGCCAGAAATACCCGAAGGCCGCACGCCGGGTCATCCGCAGCTTCAACGTGAAGATGCTGCCCGCGGGGTATCCGGTCGACGAGCACTTCAACCCGCCGTACAACCCGTGGGACCAGCGGCTGTGCGCCGTGCCGGACGGTGACCTGTTCAAGGTCATCCGCAAGGGGCGCGCGTCGGTGGTCACCGACCGCATCGCGACGTTCACCGAGAAGGGCGTGCTACTGGAATCCGGCCGCGAGCTGGAAGCGGACATCATCATCACGGCGACCGGTATGAACGTGCAGATGATAGGCGGCATCTCGCTGACCGTAGACAGCCGGCCGGTCAGCCTGCCCGACACGGTGGCTTACAAGGGCATGATGCTGTCCGGCGTGCCGAACTTCGCCTACGCGATCGGCTACACCAATTCCTCCTGGACGCTGAAGATCGGGCTGCTGTGTGAGCACTTCTGCCGGCTGCTCGCTTACATGGACGCCCACGGCTACGACACCGCGCGGCCCGAGCCCGCCGGCCCGGCCATGCCGACGCGGCCGTTCATGAACTTCGGCGCCGGCTACATCCAGCGCGCGATCGGCCAGCTGCCGCGCCAGGGTGACCGGGCGCCGTGGCTGACGTCGATGAGCTACGCCAGCGATGTCAGGCTGCTGCGCCGCCTGCCGGTCCAGGACCCGGAGCTGCTGCTGAGCCGCAGCCAGGCGCACGAGAAGGCGGCCGGCAAAACGAAGGTCGTCGCCTGATGAACAGGTTCGACTTCACGCGCGGCACCGCGATTGTCACCGGCGCGGCCAGCGGCATCGGCGAGCAGCTCGCCCATGTGCTCGCCCGCCGCGGCAGCGCGCTGGCCCTGGTCGACCGGGACGCCGACCGGCTGGAACTGGTCGCCAAGGAGGTGTGGTCCGCCAGCGGGCGGCCGGTGACCTGTTACGTCACCGACCTCGCCGACGACACGGCCACCCACGCCCTCGGCCGCAAGCTCGCCGCCGAGCACCCGGATACCACCTTGCTGATCAACAACGCCGGAGTCGCTCTCGGCGGCACCTTCGAGCAGGTCAGCGAGGAGGAATTCGACTGGCTGCTCGCGATCAACCTGCGTGCCGTGATCACCCTGACCCGGGCGCTGCTGCCGGTGCTGCGCGCCAATCCCGGATCGCATCTGGTCAACGTCTCCAGCCTTTTCGGGTTGATCGCGCAGGCCGGCCAGGTCGCGTACGCCACCAGCAAGTTCGCTGTCCGAGGGTTCACCGAGGCGCTGCGCGACGAACTGGCCGGCGATGTCGGCGTGACCGTGGTGCATCCCGGCGGCATCCGCACGCGGATCGCCGAGACGGCACGGGTCGCCGCCAGGGCCACCGCTGCCGAAGAGGCGGCCGGGAAGGCCGCGTTCGCACGGCTGCTGACCTACCCGCCCGAGCGCGCCGCGGAGCAGATCGTCGCCGCCGTTGAGGGCCGTCGCCCAAGACTGCTCATCGCATCAAGCGCACGCATCCCCGACGTGATCGCCCGCCTCGCGCCGGCCCGGTATCCGGCGCTGCTGCGGATAGCCATGCGCGCACAGAACCGGTAGCGCTGGCGGTCCCGCATTTATACGGAACGGAAGGTGGCGTCTCATTCCCCGCCACGCTAGTCACCCGGGTCACCGTCCGCGCGCGCCGAGATGCCCTGCGCCATCACCAGCCGGGACCTTCATCGCTGTCATCAACCCTTAGTCCCCTATCTGCCCGGCGCGAGAGCTACAAGCCTAGGTAGGGCAAGGCTGTATGGATCGGGCTCGCCGCGGGTGACCGCGGACGGGCCATGATCGCTTTCCGAGGGGGTCTCATGTCCAGTTCCGCTGCAGCCCAGCCACTGGGCGGGCAGCATGAAGAGCCGGCGGAGCACGCGCCATCGAAGGATGAGCTCAAGGCGCGCTCCATCGGCGTTACCTCGGCTACCGGACTAGTGATCGGCAGCATCATCGGGACCGGGGTGTTCGCGATGCCGGCCGTGCTGGCCTACGCGGGCACCAGCTCGCTGATCACGCTGGGGGTGATCGCGGTGGGCGCGATGCTGCTGGCGATCATGTTCGGCCAGCTCACCCGCAGGGTTCCCAAAGCCAACGGCGGCCTGTACGCCTATGCCCGGCACGAGTACGGCGACTTCGCAGGCTATGTCACCGGCTGGTGCTACTGGATTCAGGCGTGGGCGGGCAACGCGGCCATCGTGTCCGCCTGGGTCTTCTACGTCGACTCGCTGTTCAGCATCAGTCATCCGTCACCGTGGACCAACTGGGGCATCGCCCTGATCGGGCTGTGGGTGCCGGCGGTGGTGAACCTGGCCGGCGTCCGGAACATGGCCTGGTTCCAGAACCTGACGGTGGTGCTGAAGTTCCTGCCGCTGCTGTTCGTGGCGACCGTGGGCTGGTTCTTCGTCCACGCGGCGAACTTCGGCCCGTTCAACGCCTCCGGCGGCAGCCTCTACACCGCGATCGGCATCGCGGCGGGAGTCGCCCTGTTCTCGTTCATCGGCGTTGAGGTCGCGGCCATCACCGCCAAGCGGGTCCGCAACCCGCGCAAGAACGTCGGGCGCGCGTCGGTGTACGGCACCGCAGCCTGCGCGATCTTGTACGTGGCGGTCTCGGCCGCGGTGATGGGCCTGGTCGCGCACAAGAGCCTGGCCGGCAGCACAGCGCCGTTCGTCCCCGCATTCGGAGCGATCTTCGGTCACAGCACCTGGGCCGGGAAGCTTGTCGCGGCGGTCGCGGTGGTCAGCGGCATCGGCGCGCTGAACGGCTGGACGCTGGTCACCGCCGAGACGTCGCGGGCCGTGGCCGACGACGGCCTGTTCCCGAAGTTCTTCTCGTGGGCCGACCGCAAGGACACGGCCTGGTTCGGCATCCTGCTGGCGGCCATCCTCCCGTCGCTGCTGATGCTGTGGTCTTACAACACCAAGACGGGCCTGACCGTCTTCACCTACCTGGTGGACCTGACCGTGGTCACCGTGGCGATACCGTACCTGATGTCGGCCTGCGCGCAGCTCACTTACCTGGTGTCGCGCCGTCGCCGGGTGGAAGGCTGGCTGCTGGCCCGCGACCTGTCGATCGCCGGGATCGGCGCGCTGTTCTCGATGTGGGTCACCTTCGCCGCGGGCTGGGCGGCCGTCTACCAGGCCATGGTCCTGGTGCTCGCCGGCGTGATCATCTACGCGTTCATCGCGGCGTGGCGGGAGCGCACCGGTCAGATCACCGGGCCAGCGGAGATCGCGCCGGCAGACGAGGGAGCCGCCGCCGCGCTCACCGCGCCCGCGGTGACCCAGCCCGGCCGCCGTCACCTGCGCGTCCTGAGCAACCGCGCCCGGCATACGGAGCACGGCAGGACGGAGGGGGAATCATAAGTCTCGGCGTGCACTCAGCCCAGCCGGATGCCCGCGGCGCCGGCTGGGTCGGCATGCCGGGTTTCATACCGGCGGTGTGATGCGCCGGCGGCCCGGCTCGCGTTACAGATCTGTCATGACGATGGAGTCAGAACTCGCTGTTCAGCTGGAGAGCTTCCGCGCGGCGCGCCGGAAGCTAGAAGCCTCGGTCCTGCCGCTGGCGACCTCGGTTGACGGACGCCGCTTCTCGTTCCAGGCTTCGCTGTACGGCCTGGAATTTCAGGTCGGCGGATACGTCGTGCTCGACGATGGCGGCAGCCCGCGCCTCGGCCAGGTCATCACCGTCGGCCTCGACCGGCTGAGCACAGACCTGCTGCTGCCGGCGCACGCCGGCGGCGCGCCGGAGAACCGCACGCAGGTTCCGATCCAGTACGCGCGGGGCGAGGGCGTCATCCTCGAGGGCAGCCCGGCACCCTTCCACGACGTACCGGTCCGGACCGCGACCGGTCCAGAGGTGCGAGCGTGGCTCGAGCGCAGCGGACGCCACAGCGCGAAGCTGCCTCTGGGCGACCTGGCGCTCGTCGCAGGCGTCCCCTGCGCGGCGGAAGCCAGCGGCTTCGACCGGCACACGTTCCTCTGCGGTCAGTCGGGGTCAGGCAAGACCTACTCGCTCGGGGTGATCCTCGAGCGGCTGCTGCTCGAGACCGACCTGCGCATGGTGATTCTCGATCCGAATTCCGACTTCGTGCGACTGGCCACCGTGCGGCAGGGGGCCGATCCAGCGCTGGCCGAACGCTACCGTCAAGCGGCGCGCGGGGTCGCGGTCTACTCCGCCAGCTCCCCGGGAGAACGAAGGCTGCGGCTACACGCGCCTGAAGTGGATCCGGCGATCCAGGCGGCTGTGCTCCGGCTGGACCCGATCGCGGACCGCGAGGAATACGCCGCACTGGCCGAGCTGCTCGCGAGCCCGAGCCGAAGCGCGGTCGAGGCACTGCCGGACAGCGACCGTCCCGAGCAGCACCGCCTCGGCCTGCGGGTCCGCAATCTGGGCATCGACCGTTTCACGGTGTGGGCACCCGACGAGACCGGTTCGGTCCTCGACGCCGTCCACGATCAGGGCATCCGCTGCGTCGTCGTCGACCTGGGCTCGCTGCCGACCCGTGAGGAGCAGTCACTCGTCGCCGGGACGGTGCTGGGCGACCTGTGGCGGCGGCGGCAGGAGCGCGAGCCGGTACTGATCGTCATCGACGAAGCGCACAATGTCTGCCCAGCCGATCCGCCGAACCAGCTCGTCGCGCAGGCGGCCGAGCATGCCATCCGGATCGCCGCCGAAGGCCGCAAGTTCGGGCTCTACCTGCTCGTGTCGACACAGCGTCCGCAGAAGGTCGCCGAGAACGTGCTCTCCCAGGCCGACAACCTCGTGCTCTTGCGGCTGAACTCGCTCGCGGACACAGCTTTCACCCAGGCGGCGTTCTCATTCGTTCCCGCGAGCCTGATCGATCGCGCGGTCACCTTCTACCAGGGAGAGGCCCTGATCGCGGGAAAGATCTCGCCGCAGCCCGCACTGCTCCGCTTCGGTGCGCGGATCAGCGAGGAGGGCGGCTCCGACGTGCCCGCGACGTGGGCTGACGCCCGCTGACCGGAAGCGGCCTTCGGTACGTCGTAGGCTGCCGGGATGGGGAGCGCGATGAGAGGAGGCCGGAATGCCGGACACCGTACTGTGGCTGCCGAAGCCGGAAAAGCACGACTTCCAGGCCGCGGAGGATTACCTGTCGCTGACCATGTCGCCGAAGGAGGCCGCCGACTGCCGGATGAAGCTGTCCGCCGCGGCCGGTGATATCACCCACCGGAAGGCCAAGGACATCTTGCGTGCCAGCCAGCTGGCCCTGCTCGCTGAAGACAACAAGCACGTCGCGTCCGACCTTCGCAAAATCTCGTCCGGCACGTCGCTGTCGCCGATTCTGCTGCTGCGCGGCGACGGGCATCACCCGCTCATCGTCGCCGACGGCTATCACCGGGTCTGCGCCAGCTACTGGGTCGACGAGAACACGGACATCCCCTGCGTCCTGGTCTGACGCGGCCGGAGCAAGGGATCAGGCGCGCTTGAGGCCGCCGATGCGCAGCGACCCGTCGCCGCCCGGCAGCGTCCCTTCCTCCACCTGGCTGACATAGGCCGCGGGGTCTTTGTCCACGGGCTGGACACCCGTGATATTCCGCGCCTCGTAGGCGGCGAAAGCGACGGCGAGGTCGTGGCGCTGCTGCAGCCCGGCCAGGCGGCGGAAATCGGTCAGGCCCTCGCGTTCCTCTTCCGCCATGTGATCGCCGTTGGCCACGTTCGCTCCGGCGACAGCCGCGTACCAGTCGTCGCTGCTGACCGGATGCCGTGCGACCTCCGCGACCGCGTCCCGGATTTCGTTGTGATCGTGGATGGCGTCCAGGGTCTCGTCCTCTACCCCCGCCTTCCGACACGCGGCGATCCCGACTCGCAGCAGCGCGGGATAGAAGATCGCCTCCTCCGCTGCCGCGTGCACCTCGAGGAAGACCGCCAGCCGCCCCCAGACGGCGGACAGCGCCTCGGTGTCAGAGCGGTCGACCTGCTCCAGGATCGCGAACAGCCTGCGCTGCTCGTGGTGATCGTCAAGGATCAGCTGGGTGATGTCCACCAACCCTCCCACTGCACCGAGCACGGCGCGCTGGCGACAAGGCAGGCACTCATGCTACTGAAGAGCGGCGACCGCGTCAGCGATCGGTTTCGCCTCAGGCCTGACGACCTCGCCCGCCACCAAGACGGTCGGCGTCGCCTCGACCCCCAGCGCGACGGCGCGTGCGGTCACGTACTGCGGCCAGTCCAGGTAGGGCGCATCGGACACGCAGGCCGTGAAGGCCGCGTCCGTCAGTCCCGCCGCACGGCCTAGGGCGGCTAGGTCCCCGTCGCTCAGGCCAGGGCCCCCCTCAGCGGGCTGGCTGGCGAATAGCGCGTGCGCGTACTCGGCGAACCGTCCCTGGTCGGCGGCGCAGCCTGACGCCGCGGCCGCCCGCGTGGAATAGCTCGTCGTGGACGCCTGATCCAGGAAGTTCATGGGATGGTAAACGAGGCTGACCCGCCCGTCGGCCACCAGCCGGGCCAGCGTCGGTCCCGCCGCCAGCTCGAACCGGCGGCAGAACGGGCACATGAAGTCGATGAAGGCATCGACGCGCACTGGGCCGTGCCCGACGACTATCCCGTCGCCTTCCGCGGTCGCGCCCGCGGGAACGCGATCCGGGACAGACGACTCGGTTACGGGCCTGTTCGGGGAGTCCATCGTCGGTCGGCTCCTTTCCGCCGCCAGGCTGTCCTGCGGCACGGGCTACGTCCTTCCCGCAAAGACGCGTGATCATGATTCCTTTCTGCTCTGACCGGAAATGCTGAACCTTCAGCCCGGCCGCCTCCAGCACCACCCACTAGACCCGCCCGGCCAGTGACGGCGAAGGGGTGAGGGTATCAAATTGTGATATTTCTGGGTTTAGTACGCAGATAGCCTCAGCCGTATCGCCATGATCGCGAAAGCTTTTGTCCTGCCGAAGACTTTTTGTCCTATAATGCGCAAATATCTCCGTGATCATGAACTCATGAGGATCAGATACCCCGGTGGGGTATCTACTGCCCGGCTGTAAGCGCGTCTCTCCGTATCCCGCGGGCCAGGCGGGCCGTCAGCCCGCGGTCGTGAGCGATCATCCGCCCAGAAGACCCTGCTCTTTCAATTCGTGCAGCGCGGGCATCGCCGCGGTCCCGGGCGTACCAGGCACCCGAACTGGCCACGATCATGCACCTCGTGGCAAGCTCTTGTCAGCCTGCGGTTAACGGAGGCGTGATGGCCTAGAGATGGCTGGTGAAGAGGCTGCTTCGCCCAAGCGGGTCGCGGAGTTCGCCCAAGCAGGTCGCGGAGGTGGTTACCGTGCGGGTCAGCGCGAACCCCGTATACAACAGCCTGTGGCAGGTCCGCGGCGACAGCTGGTCGAGCCTGGAGGAATCGACGACTCAGCTGGCCCTCGCCAGTGCGCAGCAGCGTCCCGTTGAGCAGCAGGCCGAGACGGTCAAAGGGCTGCTGGACGTGCTGGATCCCATCGAGCGCTACTGGGCGTTTCCCGGCGCCCGGACTATCCACGAGGTACAGCGGCTGTTCGCCGCCGGCAAGTACGGCCGCCTCGCGGCGCTGGTGAGCCGGGTCAACCGGGCCCTGGTCACCGAGTCCTACCGCAACGGCCAGGCCTGGGACCCGCGGGCCGAGGATGACGCGTACGATCACGAGTCCCCGCAGGGCAAGTCGCCGCAGGCCGACCGTCCGTACTTCGAGGTTCTCATCGTCGAGGACATGACGGAGGAACAGGAGAACTCGCTGCGCGAGGAGCTCCGGCGGTGGCGCCGTCCGGATGACCAGTTCGTCTATGAGATCGTCGTGGTCCCGAGCTTCGACGACGCGCTCATGGCCACGCGGTTGAACATCAGGCTGCAAGCGTGCGTGGTCCGCCGCCGGTTCGCCCACCGGTCTCGCCACGAGTCGCCGTCGCTCCGGCAGTTCGCGGGCATCATCGGCTCCGATGACCTGATGGAGCACTCGCCGGACGACCGCCCCCAGATTCTCGCCAGGGCGCTGGCCAGGATCAGGCCGGAACTCGACCTGTACCTGATGTCGGAAATCTCGGTGGAGGATCTGGCCGGCCGGCTCAGCCATCATTTCCGGCGGATCTTCCACGCCCAGGAAGGATCGCTCGAGCTGCATCTGTCCATCCTGGATGGCGTCGCGGCCCGCTACCGGGCGCCCTTCTTCAGCGCGCTGCGCAGCTACAGCCACCGGCCGACCGGCGTGTTCCACGCGCTGCCGATCTCGCACGCCAAGTCGATCCTGAACTCGCACTGGATCAAGGACATGGCGGACTTCTACGGCCTGAACATCTTCCTGGCCGAGACGTCGGCGACCTGCGGCGGGCTGGATTCGCTGCTCGAGCCGACCGGTCCGCTGCGCGACGCCCAGGAGCTGGCGGCCAGGACGTTCGGCGCGCGGCAGACCTACTTCGTCACCAATGGCACCTCAACGGCCAACAAGGTCGTGGTGCAGGCCCTGATCCAGCCCGGCGACATCGTCCTGGTCGACCGGAATTGCCATCAGTCGCATCATTACGGGCTGATGCTGGCCGGCGCGATGGTGACCTACCTGGACGCCTATCCGCTGAACCAGTACTCGATGTACGGTGCGGTACCGCTCACCGAGATCAAGCGCCAGCTGCTCGCGCTGCGGCGAGCAGGCAAGCTGGACCGGGTCAAGATGCTGCTGCTGACCAACTGCACCTTCGACGGGCTCGTCTACGACGTCCAGCGGACGATGGAGGAATGCCTGGCGATCAAGCCCGACCTGGTGTTCTTGTGGGACGAGGCCTGGTTCGCCTTTGCCCGCTTCCACCCGGTGTACCGGCCGCGGACCGCGATGCGGGCGGCTCGCACCCTGGCGGAACAACTGCGGCTGCCCGAATACCGCGAACGCTTCAGCACGCTCACCGACGAAGTCGGCCCGATCGACGCCGCGGACGACGAGGTGCTCCTGGCACGGCGGCTCTCCCCCGATCCTGATCGGGCCCGCGTCCGCGTGTACGCCACCCAGTCCACTCACAAGACGCTGACCTCGCTGCGGCAAGGCTCCATGATCCACGTCTGGGACCAGGATTTCAGCCAGAAGGTCGAGGAGACCTTCCACGAGGCCTACATGACGCACACCTCCACCTCACCGAACTACCAGATCCTGGCCTCCCTGGACCTCGGCCGCCGGCAGGCCGCGCTGGAGGGGTTCGAGCTGGTGCAGAAGCAGATCGAGAACGCGATGCGGCTGCGCGACGCGGTGGATCACCATCCGCTGCTGTCTAAGTACATGCGCTGCCTGACCACCGCCGACCTGATCCCGGCGCGGTACCGGCCGACCGGCATCGACCAGCCGTTGCGTTCCGGGCTGGCGAGCATGATCAGCGCGTGGGAAAACGACGAGTTCGTGCTGGATCCGTCGCGGATCACGATCGCCATCGGCGCCACCGGCATCGAGGGCGACGTATTCAAGCGCTGCTACCTGATGGACCGCTACGGCGTGCAGATCAACAAGACCTCGCGGAACACGGTGCTGTTCATGACCACGATCGGCACCACCCGCAGTTCGGTGGCCTACCTGATCGAGGTGCTGGTGACCATCGCCCGTGACCTGGAAGCCCAGGTCGCCGATATGAGCCCGGCCGAGCGCGCCGCCCATGAGCGCGCCGTACTGCGGCTGACCGCGCCTTCGGCGCCGTTGCCCGACTTCAGCGGTTTCGACCCCAGCTTCGCCGATAGCCTGGGATCGACCACGCCCGAGGGCGACGTCCGGCGGGCCTTCTACCTGGGCTACAACGACAGCTTCTGCGAGTACCTCACACAGGACCAGGTCGAAGAGCGGATAGATATGGGCGAGCAGGTCGTATCCGCCACCTACGTCACTCCCTATCCCCCGGGCTATCCCGTGCTGGTGCCCGGCCAAGTGTTCAGCCGGCAGATCCTGTCGTTCATGCGCAGCCTGGATACTCCCGAGGTGCACGGCTACCGGCCCGACTTGGGCTACCGCGTCTACACCGCCAAGGCCCTGGAGATCGCCGCGACCGCCTGTCCCCCGCCCTCCGCCATGCTGACTCCCGGGGCTAGCGTGTCTCCAGGACCGTTATCGACTCGGCCGGCAGTGTGATCCCGCGCGCGACCGTCGTCGCGGAGGTCTTTCCGGTCACGATCCTGGAGTGCGACCCGTTCTGGTTGCCGGCGCTGTAGGACCACGTTCTGGAGTGTCCCGGAAAGCGCCGCCCGGAAGGTCACCCGCTTCGCGCCGCCCGTATTGGTGTTGATGAGGGCCACGGCGTGCTTGCCGTTCGGCAGCACCGACATGAAGGCCAGCACGTCGGACGAGTCGGAGGTGCTCAGCGTGCTGAAATGCGCGTTCGGCTGGGCCAGCAGCGAGGCCAGCAGGTAGCCGTAGTAGGGGGTCTCCGGCACAGGCTTGGCGGCCGAGGTGAACAGCCCGTCGTCTGGGCTGGTGCACTGCGCGCCAGTGTTGCCGTAGTTGTTCATGTCCCACCAGTCGACGCTCTTCGCCCCGACCGCGAGCCAGGAGAGCACGTCGCCGGCGGCGAACACCGCGCCGACCGGGGTGCACGTCGTCATGGTCTCGTTGTACGACACGCCGGTCTCGCCGACGACGACCCCCGCACCGCGGTCGTAATAGTGCAGTTCGTTCTTGATTTGCCAGTCCGCCGATTGAATCTCGAACAGCGACCGCAGGACCTGCTCGTCGGTCGGATTGGACCCGCCGGTGCTGCCGGAGAAGCCGAACGGGTAGTAGTGCGCGTCCACGAAGCTCACGTACTTCCCGTCGGTCTTGAGCACGGTGTTGTTCCACTCGTTGTTGTCCGCCACCGACGCGCCCGGCACCCCGCTGCCGAACGACCACGGCACTCCGATCACGGCCTTGGGGTTCGCCGCCTTCATGGCGGTCAGGAACCGCTTCGCGTTCACCGCGTAGGAGGTCGCCATCAGCTGCATGCCGGCCGCGACGCCCTTAGTCGCCATCGGGCAGGTCGTGTTGTCGCCGCCCACGGGCACGTAACCGTGGTAGTTAGCGGGGGGACCGGCAAGCTCGTTGTTGACTTCCCAGCACCCGTAGCCCTCGTCGCCGACCTCCCAGAGCCCGACAGCCTGGCCGGAGGCGTGCGCCGCCTGCTTGACCCAGGCGGCGGCCATGGCGGGCGTCCCAGAGCCGTAGTTGACCGTGACGAAACTCTGCGCGCCGATCGCCCGCGCTTGCCGCGAGTACTGGGCGAAGTCGAGCGCGTCCCGGGACGCGCAGCTGGATTTGGTGAACGACGCCGTGGGGTCGTTCGGCAGGCAGTTCTCGATGTCGGTGTTCGTCTGCCAGTCGTAGGCGTCGGCGACCGAGCCGCCGCCGTACCGGAGCTGGCGGATGCCGGCCGCCTTGAGGAGCGGCTGCATGACGGCCACGCTGTCGCTCGCATAGTAGGCGTAGTCCCACGTCGCGACGTTGACCCCGAGGGGCGCCGCGGAGAGCACCACCGGCGGCGGGGGAGCAGCCGCCGGTGTGGCCGGGCTCGCGGCGGCCGATGCCGCCACCGTCGCTGTCACTGCCACCAGGACCGCGAGCGCCGTGACGGCGCTCGCGCGCAGCGCTCGCCTTCGGCTTCGCCGCGGCACCATCTGATCGCTCCTCGTTAGTCAGCCCTTAACGCAAAACAGAGATTTTAGATTAAATCAGACGTATCCCATCCTGCCCGGGGGAACGCGGAATACTCGCACGGAGAGGCTGCCTGTCCGGAAGCGGAGCAGCCACCTTCCATTCCGAATAAAAAAATCATTTATACCGAACGGAAGCGGCATCCTCCGCAAGGGCACACAGCGAGCTCAGGGCGCTGGCGGAGGCGGCGGAGCCGTGGATTCCGGTTTCGGAGCCCCGATGCGGACGGGACGCCAGCGGGTGCCCAGTGTTCCCCTCGCGGCATACGTTCCGCTCTCGCCGCCGCCGGGGCCGCGCAGCACGTAGGCGATCCCGACCGCGATGACCGCGCCGCCCACGGGCCCGACGAGGTACGCCCACCAGGCGGTCCAGTCATTCAGCACCAGGGCGGGGCCCAGCGACCGAGCCGGGTTCATCGACGCGCCGCTGACCGGCGCTCCCCACAGCCCCGCGAGGGCGATGTAGCTGCCGACGCCGATCGCGGCCAGCGGCCCTAGCTGCTGAGCACCGGACGCGGTACCCAGGATCACACTGACCAGCCCGGCGGTCAGTATCACCTCCCACCACAGCGCGGTGCCCGTGGAGATGCCGTGGCCCGGCAGCGTCAGGCCGGCGCTGCCCTGCTTGCCGACCAGCGCCCACAGCACCAGGTGGCGAGGATCGCGCCGAGGAACTGGGCGACGATGTACGCGGGCACACGTTTCCAGGGGAAGTCGCCGCGCAGCGCGAACGCGATGCTCACCGCGGGGTTGAGGTGAGCGCCGGAGACGGCACCCATGAACAAGATGATGGCGGCCACCATCAGCGCCGGGGCGACCACCCGCGCGGTGAACGGGACCGCCTGGCCGCCGAAGCGGGCGTTGACCATCCCGGCGCCCACCGCGACCAGTACCAGGAAGAATGTTCCCAGCAACTCGGAGAACAGCCGTCGGCCCTCGTACCTGTCGTCCCAGAAGTCGAACTGCCTGGCCACCGAGTTCGGCTGGCCCATCGACCGCAGCGCGACCTCGGCGCGCTGGACCGCTTCCCGAGCGGCCTCTGTACGCGAGTCCTGGTCTGTCTGCTGGGTCATCAGGTTCCCCTTCCCGGTTACGCCTGCGTCCCGGTGTGACCACGCTGCGGGCGCGGTAACCGGACAGACATCACCCGTTCAGGGTGCCCCTCCAGCCCACACCAGTGAGTCGATTGCGCAATCGACCACAATAGAGCGGGTCGATTGCGCAATCGACTCATCGAGCGGCGGGGCTGGGAGCGAGCGGCGGGGCTGGGAGCGGGCATGAATGTCGGGTTCACCACGATGCGGGCCGGCGAAGCGGCTGAGGTGACCGCCCCGGACGGCTCGGCGGTACGGCCGCTGTGCGTGCTGCCGGGCGCCGCGAGCTTCGCGCAGTTCGAGCTGGCGCCGGGGCAGGTGTCACAGGCGGTGTCCCACGCGACCGTCCAGGAGATCTGGTACATCGTCGCCGGCAGCGGGCAGATGTGGCGAAGTCAGGACGGCCGCGCCGAGATCACGATGCTCGCGGTCGGCGTGTGCCTGACGATTCCGCTGGGTACCGCCTTCCAGTTCCGCGCTGGCCAGGACGGGCTGCGCGTCGTGGCGGCGACCATCCCGCCCTGGCCGGGCACCCTCGATGAGGCACGCCCCGAACGCGGCCCCTGGTAACGGATCGGCGGCCCGGGAGGGCGCTTCGGTAACCGGGCCGCCCGGTCCAGGAACTCCCGCGAGCGGCGCAGCACCAGCGCCGTCGCGTCCGCGTCGTATGACGGCAGCGAGCTGTCGGTGAACAGGTGCTGGTCGCCCGGGTAGACGAACAGCTCGCCGAGCTCTGGCCCGACCGTCTCGACCAGCTCGCGGGCGGCGTCGATGTCACCCTCCAGCGCGAAGAACGGGTCCTTGTCCATGCCGTGGATCTGCACCGGGACGCCGGCGGGCCAGGGACCGATGGCCCACTCGCCGCTGATGGGCAGGCAGGCCTCGTAAAGCAGCGCGCCGCGCGCGCCGGGCCGGGTCTGGGCGAGCCGCTGCGCCGCGACGACGCCGAGGGAGAAACCGGCATAGACCAGGCCCCCAGCGGGCAGGCCAGCCACGGCCCGGTCGGCGCGCTCGCTGAGCTCCTCGTCCCCGATGCTCTCGACAAGCGCCATGCCGTCGTCGATGCTCGCCGGCCGCTCGCCGCCGAACAGCTCCGGCGTGTGCACGGTGTGCCCGCCGGCCCGCAGCCCATCGGCGAACTCGCGCACCCCGTCGGTGAGTCCCCGCACGTGATGGAAAAGCACGACCTCGGCCATCTCTACACTCCATGTATCAGACGATGATGATCGAATGATCCACAATATGAGCAGCTGCGCGCACTGGCCGACCCGCTGCGCGCCACCCTCGGCTAGCGCTGCCGAGTTAAGCCAGGGCCAGGGCGATGGCGTGCAGGGCCAGGCCCACGCCGGCGCCCACCACCGTGCCGTTGATGCGGATGAACTGCAGGTCACGGCCTAGCAGGAGCTCCAGCTGGCTGGACGTCTCCGCGGCGTCCCACCGCTGGATGGTCCCCGTGACAAGGTCGGCGAGTTCGTCGTGGAACTGGTCGGCGAGCGCCCTGGCCCCGGACTCGACCATGCGCTCGAGGCCTTCCTGCAGGCGAGGTTCGGTTCCGAGGCGCCGGCCGGCCGCCGCCAGCACGCCGGCCAGCCGGCGGCGCAGTTCGGACTCTGGGTCGCCCGCCTGGATCCGCAGTGTCTCCTTGGCGTTCTTCCACAGCGAGGAGGACCAGTCTCGCAGCATCGCGCTGCCCAGCACGTCCCGCTTGATGCGCTCCCCGCGTTCCCGCAGCTCCGGGGATGTCTCCAGGCGGTCGGGGAGCCCGGCGATCCATTCGTCGAACTGGCGCCGGGTCTCGTCGTCGGGATCGGCGGCCATCGCCTCCAGGCGCTCCCGCAGCCGGGTATACAGGCGCTCGAAGACCCGCCGGTAGACCAGGTCGGGCACCCAGCGGGGCGCTTCGACCTCGAACCGCTCCTGGAGCTCGTCGCGGTGATCGGCGAGGTAGCGATCGGCGCCGTACAGGATGGTGTTGAACAGCTCGGCGTGGTGGCCTCCGGCGATGATGACCCGCAGGGCGCGCCCGGCCAGCGGGGCCACATCCAGGGCTTCCGCCGCGCTGGTCAGCTCGGCGGTGAGCACGCGCTGGACGTCCTCATCGCGCAGCGCTTCGGCCACCGTGACCGCCACATCCGCGGCGTGCCCCGCGAAGCGGGCGGCGTTGGCCTGATCGGCCAGCCAGGCGGCCATGCGGGGCACGAGCCCGGCGGAGGCGATCCGCTCGGCGAGCACATCGGCGTTGAGGAAGTTCTCCTGCACGAACTGGCCGAGCGTGACGCCGAACTGGTCCTTGCGCTCGACGATCAGCGCGGTGTGCGGTATCGGCAGGCCAAGAGGACGGCGGAACAGTGCCGTCACCGCGAACCAGTCCGCCACGCCGCCGACCATGGCCGCCTCGGCGCCGGCCTGCACGTAGCCGAGGAAAGTCCCGTGAACGCCGACCGCGGTCACGACCGCGAACAGGACCGTCACCCCCGCGAGGAGGGCGGTGGCCCGGCGGCGCGCGGCGGCCAGGCGGCGCGTCCGCAGCTCCACCGACTCGCGCTCGAGCCTCGATACCGGTGCAGCGGACGTCGGCGCGGCAGGATGCATCTGGCAGCCCCTGGGTCAGTCGGTTCCGTCGGCGAGTCAGCCCTAGTCTCGCATCACGGCCGGGTGAGGCGCCGGTCCGGGATGAACCACAGCACCGCCACAGCGGCCAAGAGCACATAGGAGATCCAGGGGCTCACGAACGCCAGCCCGGTCGCGGCCGCGTACAGCAGCAGCGAGACACGGGCCTTGTCGTTCCGCCCGAGCCGGGCGGCGACCACCGAGTCGCGGCCGTCGCAGCGGATGATCGCGACGGTGAGGATTGTGAAGGCTACCGCGGATGCCAGGCAGACGAAGCCGTAGGTGGCGGCCGGGGCGGTCTGCCGGTAGTGTTCGGCGACCCACTCGGTCAGCACCGGGATCAGCGACAGCCAGAACAGCAGGTGCAGGTTCGCCCACATCACCCCCGCGTTCACCCGGCGGGCGGCGCGCAGCAGGTGATGGTGGTTGTTCCAGTAGGTCCCGATGAACGTGAAGCTCAGGATGTAGACAAGCAGCGCCGGGAGCCGGCCGTGCAGGCTGCTGAAGCTGCCGCTGGCCGGCGCCTTGAGGTCGAAGGCCATGATCGTGATGATCACCGCGAGCACGCCGTCGCTGAAGGCTTCCAGGCGGCCGGTCTCGGATTCGCCCGCGTTCTCCGGGCTGCGTCCGTTGCCGAAGATCATCTGCCCTCTCCTCGTCGGATCACCAAGATACGCCAGTCAGCGGAACGGGCGCGGTTCCTGGAAGTCGAGGGTCCGGGAGATGGCGCGGCGAACGTCGTCGCTGATCTTGCCGTCGCGGTAGAGCTCGGCGAGCTTGTCCCGCTGGGCGCGCATGAGCTCGTGGCGGAGCTCGCTGGTGTCGGTGACGTCTTCCTCGCTCACATCGCCGAGTGCCGCGCGCACCCGGTCCAGCCGCATCTCGAACAGCTGCCGGTAGAGGCTGGCGGTGTCCTCATCGACCTCGCCCGCCTCGGTCAGCTGGTCGAGGCGGGTGAGCGCGGCCTGAGTAACCTTGGCGCGCGCGGTTGCCTCCGCCCGCTGGCGCGCCTCGCCCTGGGCCAGGCCCAGGGTGCGGACCAGCGGCGCGAGCGTCAGGCCCTGGCCGCCCAGGGTGGCCATCACGACGACGGCGGCGAGGAAGATCAGCGTGGGCCGTTCGGCGAACGGCTGCCCGTGAAAGGTCGTCGGCAGGGTGAGCGCGACGGCCAGCGTTAGCGCCCCGCGCATGCCGCCCCAGCCGATGATCACCCGCTCCTGCCAGCATAGGCGCACGAATCCCCAGCGATGGATGCGCGGGATTTTGGCCACCTGTGACAGGGCCACCTCCCAGCCCAGCCGGATCACGATGATCGCGGCCACGACCGCGGCGGACGCGCCCGCCAGCCAGGCCGCCGTGTGTGTGGCGGGAAGGTGCTCTGCGAGAGACCGCAACTCCATGCCGAGCAGCACGAACAGCGCCGACTCCAGCAGGAAGATCAGCGCCTGCCAGAACAGGGTGCCGGAGACTCGCGAGGCCGGCTGGATCAGGCCCTCGGTCCGGGTGCCGAGGTAGGCCCCGGTGACCACAGCCGCCAGCACGCCCGACACATTCAGCTGCTCGGCGGGGATGTAGGCGATGAACGGGGTGAGCAGCGAGACCAGGATCTGGATCCCGGGGTCGCGGACGTGCCGCCGGATACGTCCGATCACCACCGCGACGACCAGCCCGTACGCGATCCCGCCGAAGACCACTTCGGCCAGCCTGGCCGCGCCGTGGCCGAACGTGAACGGGTGCGCCATCGCCTCGACGGCCAGCCCGAACGCGGTCAGCGCCACCCCGTCGTTGATCAGGCTCTCGCCTTCGAGGATGGTGACGACGCGCGCCGGCGCGCCCAGCCGGGACAGCACGGACGTGGCGGCCACGGCGTCCGTGGGCGCCACGGCGGCGGCGAACGCCA
Organism: uncultured Actinomycetota bacterium; assembly: GCA_963771985.1. GTDB lineage: Bacteria > Actinomycetota > Actinomycetes > Streptosporangiales > Streptosporangiaceae > Trebonia. Next base: position 129,028 of record CAVYVO010000005.1, read on the forward strand.
GCGCGGGCGCCCAGCCGATGTCCGGCAGCAGGAGCCGGATCACCCAGCCGACGCCGGCGATCGTGACCGCGGTCGTGCCGACCGCCAGCCCGGTGATCGGCACCGCGTTCTCCCGGGTCTCCCGGGGAGCGCTCAGGAACGCGGCGTAGTAGACCAGCGGCGGCAAGAACACCACCAGCACGACGTCCGGCGGCAGGTCGATGGTCGGCACCTGCGGGATCAGGCCGGCCAGGACGCCGAGCACGACCAGCACGATCGCCTCAGGCACCGCGAGCCGGCTGGCGACCGCCCGTCCGACGATCATCACCACGGCGATCGCGACCGCCAGCGTGAAAAGATCTTGCTCCCCCACTGGCCTCCCCTTCCCGCCTGGACAGCGGTCTCGCCGTGCAGCTTGTATAGGTCAAGGGTGCGTTGAAAGGAGGGCTCATGCCACGGTCAAGGGTCAATGTACGGGAGCTTCCGTCGTGCTGAGCACCCTCCGCGACGGCGTCGCGGTGGACTCGACCTTCGAACTGGCCAAGGCCCCCGCCGACCCTCACTGACCGCGGTTCCACCCGCGCCCGGACGTGGCGGCCGCCTTCCGAGCATGCCGATTGCCTTCGGATGACGGCGGGCTCGGCTAGCGCCTTCATGATCATGGATCGAAAACGGCGCTATTCGCCGCAAATGACCCACGATCATGGTCACCGTCCCTTTCTGATACCCACCCAGCGTGGTTCTCACCTCCGGTATGGGCCGCGACGATAGCGCCGGCTGAGCGGCCGCAAGCGGGCACCGGGACTTCCGAGTCCGGTTCAGGCTGCGGGCACCGCCACGCGGAAGGCGATGAGGCTGGCCTCCTGCGCGGCCGTCCGCTTCGCCTCGTCGAAGTCCGGCGCCGCGCAGGCGAAGAGGGTCCGCCCGTCGGCGCCTCCGAGCGCGCAGGCGTACACCGGAGACCCAGCCCGCACCTCGTCCGTGATCTCGCCACCCTCTTTCACCCGGAGCAGCCGGTCGCCCGCGGCGTCCGCGATCCAGAGAGCGCCTTCAGCGTCGAGGCAGGCGCCGTCGCCCGCGACCTTCGGCTGGGACAGGATCTTGCCGATGGCGCGGTCGGCCGGCAGCGGGCCGAACTCCGCCCAGACGCGGCGGTTGACCAGCCGTCCGTCCGCCGTCACGTCGAAGGCGGTGGAGCGGTTGCCGAACGTCTCATTCACGATGAGCACGTTCTCCGGCGTGATCACGCTGCCGTTCGGGAACCACAGGTCGGCGGCCACTTCCGTCACGGTGCCGTCGGGGTCCACCGGTGGGTGTAGAAGTCGGAGAACCAGATCCGGTCGTCGTGCCAGCGCGGCGCCTCGAGGAATCCGAAGCCGCTCGCGATGGTGGTCTCTCCCGCAGTCATGCTTGTCCCTCCTTGGCAGGCATGCCGATTGCGCAATCGACGATATTAGAGCGGGTCGATCGCGCAATCGGCATGCTACGGGCTCAGGGCAGCCGTGCGGCTGCCGTTGCCGGCGTGGCGGCCGTTGCCGGCGTGGCGGCCGGGACGGGCGGGAGGCGCTTGAGGACGGCCGGGGTGATGTGGCGGTACGCGGCCGGGTCGACCGGCATGAGCCAGTGCCAGGCGCGGACCGCGGCGCTGATGTTGACGTTGAGGTCGCCGAGGACCTCGTCGACGTTGTGCAGCGAGAACGGGATGATCTTCCCGCCGTGGCAGTGGTGGGTGTCGGTGGCGGCGTCCATGAAGGCGAGCTGCTCGACGACTTGCTCGCGCATCGCCTCCGATGCGGGCAGCGCGACCGCGCCCGCCAGGTCGGCGGCGATCCAGATCGCGGCCATCTCGGCGTTGAGCGGGCTGAAGAACGAGGAGTTGTACCCGTTGAAGTACAGGTCGGGCACATCGGGCGGGAGGATCTGCCGGTAGAGCATGAAGTTGCCGCGCTCGTCGAGGATCCGCCGCGTCACGTCGGCGGGCAGGAACGGCACGCCCTGCGTGAACCCGGTCGCGGACACGATGAGATCGGCGTGCAGCAGGGTGCCGTCGTCGAGTTCGGCGGCCGGATCGCCGTTGTCGGACAGCAGCCGGACGATGGTCCGGTTCGGGTGCACGACGATGCGGCCGGCCTCGACGCCCTCGAAGAAGCCCTCGGTGGCGAGGCCGATCGCCCCGCGCACGATGTCTTCCATCTGCCCGGGCGGCACCAGCTTGAGGCGCTTGAGGCCGAACTGGCGGACCGACGCCGACCCGATCGAGTTGATCATCCGGCCGCGCATGCCGTTGCCCGGACCGTGCAGGAACTTCTCGACGCCACGCGGGCGCAGGTACTTGAAGAGGGCCTCGCCCATGCGGGTGAGCAGCAGCATCTTGAAGTTGAGGAAGCCGCCGACACGGCGCGGTACCTTCCACAGCAGGTGCCGGGCGATCACGTCGGTGCTCGCCGCCACCTGGCTGACCGGCACGGCGACGTCGCAGGCCGATTTCCCGTAGCCGACGATCAGCACGCGCTTGCCCCGGGCCTGCTCCTCGTCGTGCAGTTCGGTGCCGGCGATCACCTGGCCGCCGGCCGCGGTGAACTCGGCCGCACCTGGGTAGCGCGGCACGGCCGGCTCGCAGAACACGCCGTTGGCCACCACGAGCTTGTCGACGTGTTCGGCCACGCCGGCGGCGGTGACGGTCCAGCCTCCGCCGGGCGCCGGGACGGCGGACGTCACCTCGGTGGACAGGCGCAGCGCGGGGTCTAGGCCGAAGCGGTGCGTGTACGCCGCCAGGTAGGCCTGCACTTCCGGGCCGGTCGGCCACTCGGGGTAGTCGCGCGGCATCGGAAAGTCCGACAGGGAGTACTGCGCCTTCGGGCTCTGCGTGGTCAGTCCCGGATACCGGCGGGTGCGGCTCCACACGCCGCCGACGTCGGGTGCCTTGTCATAGACCACGACCTCATGTCCGGCCTGGGTGAGCACCTTGGCGGTGACCAGCCCGGCTACGCCGGCGCCGATGATCCCGGCGCGCATCGTCAGCGCACCTCGGGCGGCAGCTGCAGCATGATGCCGAAGTCAGCCATGATCCGCTTCATCTTGCCGATGTCCTTGGGACCCGGCGGCATCTCGGCCAGCGCCTGGTAGTAGCCTTCCAGGCCGGCCGGCGACACGACCGAGATGACGCGGGCCTCCTCGTCGCAGGAGTTCCGGAACGTGTGCACGACATCCCGGGGCAGGTACAGGTAGTCGCCCATGCCGAGCGTGAAGTCCTCGCCGCCGAGGTGGACGTCGAGCTTGCCGGCCAGACAGATGAACGACTCGTCCTCCCGGGTGTGGATGTGGGCGGGGGGACCGCCGGTGCGCGCCGGAATGGAGTACTCGAACAGGGAGTACGCGTCGCGCGTGGACTTGCCGTCGGTCTTCATCGTGATGCCGAGGCCGATCGCCGCGATCTGCTCGCCCGCACGGGAGGGCAGCATATATCCGCCGCCAAGACTCATCGTCGCCTCCTTTAGTCGCACACCGCGGTTTCGCGTGTGTGTAATGCCACAGCGTGCGGCGGCGCGGCCGGCAGCGCAACGACTTGTCTCACTCAGCGGGACTGCGGCCGGGGACGGCTGGTGTAGGCGCGGGACGCCGCGGCGGCCGCCATCCGCACCGCCGGCCCGATGCGGTCGGCGCGCACGAGCTGGCTGGGACCGGTGACCGACAGCGCCGCGGCCACGTCGCCGAGCGGGCCGAAGATGGGCGCGGCGACGCAGCTGACGCCGATGTTGCCCTCCTCGCGGTCGACCGCCCAGCCGCGCTCGGGCACCGCCGTCAGTTCCCGCATGATGGCGATCCGGCTGGTCAGCGTCCGCGGCGTCCGGGCGGGCAGCGGCCCGGCCAGCGCGGCGTCGATGACCTCCGGCGGCGAGTACGCGAGGATCGCGCGGCCCAGCGCCGAGGCGTACGCCGGGATCATGCCCCCGACTTGGGACAGCATCGGCATGGCCCGGTGCCCGGTGATCTTCTCGACCACCAGCACCTGCGTGCCGTCAAGCACGCCGAGCTGCACGGTGATCTTCGTCGCCTGGTGCAGGTCCTGCAGGAACGGCAGCGCCGCCTCGCGCAGCTCCAGCCGGATCGGGGCCAGGCTCGCGATCTCGAACAGGCGGTTGCCGATGCGATACCGGTCACCGGGCTTTTCCAGCCATCCGAGCCGGATCATCCGCTCGGCGGTGCGGTGCGTGGTCGAGCGGGGCAGCCCGCAACGGGCGACCAGCGCGGCCAGCGTGAGCTCGCGGTGTGCGGCGTCGAAAGCGCCGAGGATCGCGGCCGCCCGGTCGAGCCCGCCCTCGGGCGGCCCGCCCGGCGTCAGCGCCGTGTCCCGCTGGGTGGGACTCACGGTTGGTTCCACGGGGTCATAGGGGTCAGGCTAAGCCCGACACGGTAGCGCGCACGAGCCCCCGGGAGGCCACCATCACCGCACGGACCGCACTGATCGGCGGCGGCGGCGCCGGCATCGGCTACGCGATCGCCGCGCGCCTCGCGCCGACGCACAGCGTGGTCATCACCGGACGGCGCGCCGAGCCGCTCGAGACGGCGGCGGCGCGGCTGCGGGAGCGGACGGGCGCCACCGTGGACACACTGGTCAGCGACATCGCCGCGCCCGACGCGGCGGCGACCGCGATGGACGCGATGACGGCCCGGTACGGCCCGCCGGACGTGCTCGTCCTCAACGCCGGCGGCCCGCCGCCCGGCGGGATCCTCGACATCGCCGACGACGCCTGGCGGGCCGGCGCTGAACTGCTGCTGCTCGGGCCGCTACGGCTGGCCCGCCTCGCGCTGCCGCGCATGGCGTCCCGCGGCTTCGGCCGGGTGGTGTTCGTGACCTCGACCGCGGTCCGGCAGCCCCAGCCCGACCTGGCCATCTCGGTGGTGCTGCGGGCCGCGGTCACCGCCGCCGCCAAGCTCCTGTCGCGGGAGTACGCCGCCGACGGCGTCACCGTCAACTGCGTCGCGCCCGGCGCCACCGACACCCAGCGCCGCCGGGAGGTGCTCGCCGCCCGGGCCGCGCGGACGGGCAGGCCGGCCGCCGAAGTAGACAAGCTGGACGTATGGGAGGTGCCGGCCGGCCGCTCCGGCACGCCGGACGAGATCGCCGCGGCGGTCGCGTTCCTCGCGTCGGCCGACGCCGGCTACGTCAACGGGACCGTGCTCACGGTCGACGGAGGAAGGACGGAATCGTTCTGATGGGACTGTCTGGCGCGAACTTCACCATGGCCGACTTCCTCGGCGCGCTCAGCTCAGCTGTCCGGCCGGGCACCGCCCGCCCGGTCGTGGTGCACGCCGCGGAACTGGAGACGCTCCCGGCCGGCCAGGTCCACAACCCCACCACGCTGGCGATCGCCGGGCGCCTGCCGGCCACGACGTTCGAGCTCTTCAGGCAGACGATCCCGCCTGGCCAGAGCTCGGACATGCAACGGCACTACCACGAGACAGTCCACTTCGTCATCTCCGGCCGCGGGCACAGCGACATCGAGGACGACACGCAAGGCTGGGCGGACGGCGACTTCATCTACACGCCGCCGTGGACCTGGCATCGCCACTACAACGACTCGCCCGGCGAACCGGTCGAGTTCCTGACCATCGAGAACTCCCGCCTGCTGCAGGCGCTCGGCATCACCCGGCGGCAGAGCGCCGGCCTGTGCACTGTCGCCGAGGCGCGCGCCCGATTCCCGGAGGACCAGTCATGAGCGATCACGTTACGAGCGACCTGCCCGAGCACATCAGCATCTGGGGGGAGCTGGCCGATACCGACCACGAACTGCGTCACGTCGACGTGCACGGCGTGCGCACGCGCGTGCTGCGCGCGGGAACCGGGCCCGACCTGGTGCTGCTGCACGGCACCGGCGGCCACCTGGAAGCCTATGCGCGTGACGTCGCGGGCCTCGCCGCGGACTTCCGCGTCACCGCCTACGACATGGCCGGCCACGGCTGGTCCGGCCTGCCGGACCAGCCGTACACCATCGACGTGCTCTGCGATCACCTCATCGGGCTGCTGGACGCGCTGGACATCGGCGCCGCGCACCTGTCCGGTGAATCGCTGGGCGGCTGGGTCGCCGCGTGGACCGCCGCCCACCACCCCGACCGCGTGCGGCGGCTGGTGCTCAACACCCCGGGCAACATCGCCAACAAACCCGAGGTGATGACCCGGCTGCGGGAGAGCACGCTCGCCGCGGTCCGGGACCCGAGTGACGCGACCGTGCGCCGCCGGGTCGAGTTCCTGTTCCACCACACCGAGATGGTCACCGACGAGCTGGTCAACCTGCGCCGCGCCGTCTACAGCCGGCCCGGCTTCGTGCGCGCGATCACGAACACCCTCGTATTGCAGGACCCCGCGGTCCGCAAGGACTTCGCGTGGGATCCGGGCTGGGTCGGCAAGATCGGCGCACCGACGCTGCTGCTGTGGACCGACCACGACCCGACCGGGGGCCTGGATGAGGCGGAGCTGCTGCTGGACTGGCTGCCGGACGCCAGCCTGCACGTTATCGAAGACGCCGGGCACTGGCCGCAGTGGGAGAAGCGCGAGGAGTTCCTGCGCGTCCACCGCGACTTCCTGCTGGACGGCACGATCGAGGCCGTGGAAACACCGTGAGCGAGATCATCGGCATGGTCGGCATGTCGCACTCGCCATTCGCGACGATGCTGCCGCCGCGAGACGCGGCCGCACCGGGCGGGCGGTTCCTGGCCGGCGCGGCCCGGGTCGCCGCCGCGGTCGCCGCGCTGGCCCCCGACGCGCTGGTGGTCGTCGGCCCGGACCACTTCCACGCGAACTTCTACGACGCGATGCCGCCGTTCATGATCGGCGTGGCGGAAGCCGAGGCGTTCGGCGACTTCGGCAGCCGGCCGGGGCCGCTGCCGGTGGCGTCCGCGCTCGCCTGGTCGGTCCGCGACGGCCTAACCGGCGATGGGTTCGACATCGCCCTGTCCTACGCGCTCACCGTCGACCACGGCATCGTGCAGACTTACGAGATGGTCCGCGGCCGGGCCGATCTCCCGCTGGTCCCGCTCGTCGTCAATACGGCCGCCCCGCCGCTGCCGTCGATGTCCCGCTGCGTGGCGCTCGGCCGGTCGCTGGGCGCGGCGATCCGGGCGGCCGATGCCGGGCGGGTACTGGTCGTGGCCAGCGGCGGGCTGTCGCACTGGCTGCCGTCCAACGACCCGCGTGACGCGTCGGTCCCGGCTGAGCGCCGCGCCGCGATGATCCACGGACGGCGCGACGTGCGGGCCTTCGCCGCCGCCCGCGAGCCGGGCGTCCGTGCCCTGGCCGGCAACCCGGACGCCCCGGTCAACGCCACCTGGGACGCCTGGTTCCTCAAGCAGCTGGTCACCGCCGACCTGGACCCGGTGACCGGCCTCGGCGACGACGGGCTCGAGGAGCGGGCCGGCAGCGGCGGCCACGAGATCCGCACCTGGCTCATCGGCTTCGCCGCGGCCGGCCGGCCGCTGGCGTGGACGAGCTACGAGCCGGTACCCGAATGGGTCACCGGCATGGGCATTGGCACGACATTCGAGGTGGCCTGATGTCGATCGCGGCACCGTCCCTGGATGCCCGGGCAAGCGCGGCGCTCGAACGGCTCGCCGCCGCCCGACGGCCTGCCCCGCGCCTCGCCGGAATAGATGATGTGTCATTGATGTTGGAGGGCGCGTTGTCTGTAAGGTTCCGGCGTCCGCCAGACGCTGGAGGATGGAAAGGGGTGGCATTGCGGAAGACCGCAAGCACCGTTGTCCCGGTTCACCCGCTGCTGGCCGAGCGCTGGAGTCCGCGGGGGTTCGACCGTGCCCACGAGATCGGTGACGACGACGTGACCGCGCTGCTCGAGGCCGCGCGGTGGGCGCCGTCGGCGGGGAACAGCCAGCCATGGCGGTTCCTGGTCACCCGGCGCGGCGAGCAGGCCAACGCCCGGCTGTTCACGGCCCTCAATCCTGGCAACCAGGCATGGGCCGGAGCGGCCAGCGCGCTTGTCCTCGTCGCGGCCCGTGTCGCCGGGGACGACGGGACGCCGCAGCCGTGGGCGCTGTACGACACCGGACAGGCCGTCGCCTCGCTGGTGACGCAGGCTCAGGCGGGCGGACTGGCCGTGCACCAGATCGGCGGCTTCGACACCGCCGCCGTCCGCGCCGAGTTCGGGCTGGACGACAGCCTCGCGCCTGTGGTCGTCATCGCGGTCGGCCGCGCCGATCCCGACGCCGAACTGCCCGAACACCTGGCGGCCCGGGAGGCGGCGCCGCGCTCGCGGCGACCGGTTACCGAGCTGCTGCTGGCCGACTCCGCAGCGCCCTATCTCAGCGCGGCGTAAGGGCGGTCCGAGCCTTCGAGCTTGGCAATCTGTGCGTTTTCTCGGAGGGCCGGGCCGAGGTAGACGGGACTTTTGGCCCTGGCTCGCGAGCCAGGCGCGGAAGAGGCTCGCAGGACGACGGCTCGCTTTGCCGTATGACCGGCGGAGGCGCTGTCTTTGATCGGCGCGAGTGGGGGCGGCCATGGCCAGTGCAGGCGGACGAGAGGGACAGCCTGGTCACGGAGGGAAGGTCGCGAGCTGGCTGTCGAAGGTGTTCGAGTTCAACCCCGCGGGGCTCAACTGGCCGCGGGCAGTGATGTTCCTGGACGTCGCGCTGGTGCCGCTGGTCGTCTTCTGGGCGATCGGGTATGAGCAGTATCTGCTCAGCGCGCTGTTCGGCGTGCTGTTCGCTGGGCTGGCCGACCCGGGAGGCGGCTACGGGTACCGCGCGTCGCGCATCGCCGTCTTCGCGCTGGCCGGCGCGGCGCTGACCGCGCTGGGGTTCGGCATCGGCGCAGACGCCTGGGGCTGGCTGGCGCTCGCGGCTTTCGCGGTCACGCTGGCAGCCGGCCTGACGGCCGCGTTCGGGGTGCGCAGGTTCGTGACGGCCCTGCTCCTCAACCTGTGGTTCATCGTCGCCCTCGGGCTCGCCTCCAGCTTCCATCATTACGCCCATGTCACCAGCTACACCTGGGCGCAGGTGCTCGCCTGGGCCGGGGGGTCGGCGCTGTGGATAGTGGTGACATTCATCGAGTGGCTGATCCGCAGGCGCGCGGACCGGCCCCAGCCGGTCGCGGAGCTGCCCGGTGACATTTCGCGGCACAAGCTGACCCGGCCGATGATCATGTTCGCGGTGATCCGCGCTCTGGTCATGGCCGGTACCGTCGCGCTCGCGTTCGGGCTGAACCTGTCGCACGGTTACTGGCTGCCGATCGCGGCCATGGTCGCGATGAAGCCGAGCCTGGAGCAGGCCACGCTGGTCGCCGTCCAGCGGCTGGCCGGCGCGCTGATCGGCGCCGCCGTGGCCGCGCTGGTGCTGCTGATACCCGTCAGCGAGCACGGACTGAGGCTGTTCGCGGTCGAGCGCGGGCTGGAAGTGGTCGCGCTCGTCTTGTTGATGCACGGGGCGGCGATCCGCTTCTGGAACTACGCGCTCTACAGTGCGGCCATCGCCGCGGGAGTGCTGATCCTGGTCGACCTTCCGCAGCCCTCCGACTACGCTGCCGAGGGCTACCGGGTGCTGTGGACGCTGTGCGGCGCGGGGATCGGTGTGCTCGTCATGCTGCTCGCCGGCCTGCTCGCCAAGCGCACCGCCACAGCGCCGCCGCAGCCAGCCCCGCAGCCAGCCTGAGCTAGAGGACGTTGATCGCGCGGGCGATGACGAGCGCGGCCAGGACGATCGAGCAGCCCGCCTCGAGCATCATGAGCAGCTTGGCCCAGGGCTTGATCGCCGAGATATCGGTGGGGCTGATCGCGGTCGCGGTCCAGAAGGCCAGCGACAGGTAGTCGACGAACCGGGGTACCCAGCCGACGGGCACGTACTCGGTGTGCTGCATCTCCGGGAAGACGAACGCCGGGTTCCGGTCCGGATGATGGGCCCGGGACGCGGCGCCACCGCGATCGAGGTCCCAGTACCAGAGCCCGAAGGCGATCACATTCGTCGCCCAGACCACGCCGCCAGCGGCGAGCAGACCGCCAGGGTGCGCGGCGAAGACCTTGTTGTTGGTCAGGATCTCCACGACGAGCCGGCCGGCGGCGAGCAGGTTCGCCAGGGTCAGGAACGCGATGACGACGCCAGTGACAACCCGCAGCCAGGTTTTCTGCCGGTCGATGCGGCCCGGGTCCCCGACAATCAGCACGGCCACCAGCCCGAGAAGTACGGCCGGGACCACCCAGGCGGGCTGGACCCGGTAGCGGGCTGGCAGCGCCACATGCAGGCCGGCCGCGACAATGATCGCCAGGATGACCGGCCACCAGTGCTCGCCCCGCTCGGCTGGTTCGGCTGGCCCGAGCTCAACCGCGGGCTCGCGGGCCGGCCTCCGCTCCGTGGTCATATTCGATGATCAAACAGCGACGTCACGGTGAACTCACCCCGACCGGGTGATGTCCCGCCGGTTACCGCGGCGCACGATGCCCTCATCGGGACGCGGGCGAAGGGCTGCTGATAACCAGCGGCCCCGCCGTCCCGGCTTTGCCGCGGACCGGGGCACTCGTGACCCGGCGCCGGGCGGCGTCACGACCAGACCCCGGGGGTGGGGACGATGCCGGTGCAAGAGATGCAAAAGATGGCGCATCCGAACGTTGACGAGCGTATGGCCAGAGGCAGGGAGGCCGCCGGGCTGACGCCTCCGTCGATCCACTCGGGCTGGAAGCCCGCCGCGGACCGCCCTGACCCGGTCGCCCTGCTCGAGGCGCAGAACCTGACCCGCGAGCCGGACCTCATACCGGTCCGGCACGGCCGGATGATGGTCTCGCCCTTCACCTTCTACCGCGGCGCGGCCAAGATCATGGCGGCCGACCTGGCCGACACGCCGGTGGCCGGCCTTGACGCCCAGCTGTGCGGCGACGCCCATCTGTCGAACTTCGGGCTGTTCGCCTCGCCCGAACGCATCCTCATGTTCGACCTGAACGACTTCGACGAGACACTTCCCGGGCCGTTCGAGTACGACGTGAAGCGCATGGCGGCGAGCTTCACGATCGCCGCCCGCAACAACGGGTTCTCCAAGGCGGACACCCGCGCGGCGACGCTCGCGTCGGTGACGGCGTACCGGGAAGCGATGGCTTCGTTCGCGCAGATGGGGACGATGGACATCTGGTACGCCCACCTGGACGAGGACGAGCTCATGAAAGGGGTCCGCAGCGTGGTGGCCGGGATGGTGAAGGGCAAGAAGGGGAAGAAGGGGAAGAAGGGGGGAGCGGACAAGAAGTGGGCGAAGCAGCGCGAGAAGGTCGCGGAAAAGACCCGCGAGAAGGCTCATACCCGCGACAGCCTGCAGGCGCTGTCGAAGCTCGCTGAGGTTGTCGACGGGAAATACCGCATCGTCAGCCAGCCGCCGGTCGTCGTCCCGGAGCGTGACCTGCTCGCCACCTTCGGCCTGTCCCCCGACGAGGCGGACCATGCGATCCGCGAGCAGTTCCGCTCGTACCGGGCCACCCTGCAGGACGACCGGCGTCACCTGCTCGAGCGCTTCGAGATGGTGGACGCAGCCCGCAAGGTCGTCGGCGTCGGCAGTGTCGGCACCCGCGCGTTCATCGTCCTTCTCCAGGGACGCGACGCGCGCGACCCGCTCTTCCTGCAGATCAAGGAGGCGACGGCCTCGGTGCTGGAAGAACACCTGGGCAAGAGCAAGTACCGGCAGCACGGCGAGCGCGTGGTACAGGGACAGCGGATGATGCAGGCCGCCAGCGACATCTACCTCGGCTGGACCAAGGGGCTGGACGTACGCCGCCACTACTACTGGCGGCAGCTCCGCGACATGAAGGGCTCGATCGAGGCCGAAACGCTGCTGCCGGTGGGGCTCAGCTTCTACGCGCGCACCTGCGGGTGGACCCTGGCCCGCGCGCACGCCCGCTCCGGGGACCCGGTCGCCATCGCCGAGTACCTGGGCAAGACCGACGCGTTCGACCGGTCGATCACCGACTTCTCGCTCGCGTACGCGGATCAGAACGAGCAGGACTACCAGGAGTTCGTGAACGCCGTCAAATCCGGACGGCTGCAAGCGCTTGAGGGCGTCTGAGAACGAGCATGAAGTTCCCGCAGGTTCGTTGCGGCCTTGCTTCTCAACCTGTGGTTCATCGTCGTCGTCGGCCGCAGAAGTTGCTGACCGATATCGCGGCCAGGACGACATAGGTGCCGGCGAAAAGCAGCAGGAAAAACGGGACGCTGGTGCCTAGAGCCTCGGCCGCCCGCAGCCCGGGGAACCGCGACCGGATGATCAGTCGGACCTGGAAGGCGACCAGGGCGACGAACGCCGCCAGTCCGACGAGCAGCATCGTGACGGCGGCCGGAGTCGAGGAGTGATCCAGAGGCAGCAGGTAATACAGGGCCACCAGCGCGGCGACCGACCCTGCCGCTCGCAGTACTGTCCACGCGACCTTGCCGATAAGGGACGGGCCTCGACCTGGTCTTGTGGTGCCACGCCGGTGCTGTCGGTCATGATGCCCGCCGCGGTTCCCTGACCGCGGCCCGGAAGGACAGGCCGCCGTGCCACAGATATTCAGCCCAGGACCCGGCATACTGCTGCTTGCTCCCTGTGGCGTCCCGCGACTGTGTCGTCGGCTCAGTTCCCGAACCGCCTGGAGTCTTGTCCGTCGCCCGCATGATGCATCCTCCCGACGCCGATCACCTGGATCGCTGACCGGCGTGAATTCCCCGGCACGGCGACGGCCGCGCCCGGGTCCGTGCTTTATGGCAACCGTTTCGCCGGGTCCGGACCCGGCGAAGCCCAATCAGATGACGAGCCCGAAGGGTGGCCTAGACGCGGCGACCGCGGGCTGGGCAGTGGAGCGCGGGGAAGCCCGATGCGGGAAACGGGCCTCCTCCCGCCGGGCGACCCGGCTTAGCTGTGTCCTTCGGGGCGGATAGGGTCTGTCGGTTATCTAGCTGGCCGTCTCGGGCGTCGCCGGGCGCGCTTTCCCGCGGGCGTGCGTGGTGTGACATCAGATGCCAGGAGGACTGCCCGTGCGAGCCGTTTCATGATCCCGAACGTTTTTCGCACGTATAGGATGAATTTCTTACATCAGGAAAAACGTTTTCGCGATAATGCGGCACGGTGGCCTGCTGCCGGGCCCGGGAGGCTGGCCGACTGTGGCTTATGCGATGGGAGAGGCCGCAGGGGCCCGTGATCGGAACCGGGTACGGGCACCGAACCGTTAGCACAATCCCGCCCGTTCCGTCCTGCAACGCCAGGTAAATAGCCGACGGCTCCATATCGCCCCGGAGGACACACCTAAAGCAGGTCTGCGGTGGCAGAGGGGCCGGCCGACGCCGCACCTCTAGTGTGGTCGATTGCGCAATGGGCCCGAAGCGAGCCTCGGGGTGGAGCCGGGTCCCGAGCGGGGGTCAGCCGTGCTCGTACGGGATCTTCTCCCCTGCCTCCACCGCGACAGGCAGCCGGTTCTCCGCGGGCGGCAGCGGGCACGTCGCGAGGTCGGTGTAGGCGCACGGCAGGTTCGCCGCCCGGTTGAAGTCCAGGACGACCGTGCCGTCGGCGGCGGGCCGGGGCATCTGCAGGGAGCGGTTGGCGGCGTACGTCGTCACGCCCGAAGTGGCGTCCGTGAACAGGACGAACAGGCTGCCGGGCTGGTGCCCGGGGAAGGCCGTGAGGGCGAGGTCGCGCCCGTCCAGCTTGAACTCCACCCGGCCCGGCGCCTCGTAGACGTGCTCCAGCCCGTCGACAACGGATCCGACCGCCGTCGGGCGCGGCCCGGCGAACGGCACGTAGCGGCCGGTGATCACCCAGCGCGGGTCCGGCGCGTACGCCGACGTTCCCCGGAACGCCGTGCGCAGCGGGTTCCCGGGGTGCCGCGGCCGGACGATATCGTTCCCGCCGCGCCTGGCGACCTCGATCACCGCGTCACCCCATACGGCGTTCACGCCGCCGCGTTCGGGGATGCGCCCGAAGGAATAGCGTCCGCGTACCGGGGACCCGCCGACCACGAGCTCCTCCCCCGCGGCGAGCGTGACGACGACGCCGTCCGGCCCCGTCGACCACTCCCCGGGCGCGTCAGGGAACCGCGCCGGTTCGCCGGTCAGCCAGTGCAGGCTGGTGATCGCCAGGAACCCGTGCGGGTCGGCGAGCCGCGCCTCATGCTGGCGGTGCCACGCGTCCCATTCGACGGCGAAGTCATCGACGCCGGGGACGGTTTCGCTGACTGGTGCGGTCATGGCTCTGCTCCTTCGCGGCTCGGCATTCACTATCCCGAACGGAAGGCGCTGACTCCCTATGCCCGAACGTTCTTACCTGACGAGACCTGCGCGGCGCATGATGTGCATGGAAGAGTTTACGAGAAGGTCCACCATGGCACCCAAGCCCGTCGTGACAGGCACGGACGGCTCCGAGGAATCACTGCGGGCGGTTGAGTGGGCCGCCAGGGAGGCCGCGCTGTACGGCGCCCCGCTGCGGATCGTGTCCGTCGCCGAACTACTGCCCCGGATGAGCAGCCAGCGGAGCGCCGGCGACGTGGAAACCGTGTCCGACGCCCTGCGCAAGAACCGTGACCGCGCCCTGGACACCGCGGCGCAACGGGCCGCGCGGGTATCCGGGACCTGACCATCGAGACCAGCCCGCTGTCCGGGCAGATCGCCCAGGCCGTGACCGACAGCGGCGCCGGCTCGCTGATGCTCGTCCTCGGATGCCGGGGCATCGGCGCGTTCGCGGCGATGATCCTCGGATCCGTCAGCAGGTACGCCGCGACCCACGCCTCCTGCCCGGTCGTCGTCGTGCGCGACGGGGCCGAGGCGGTGCGCGGGCGGATCGGCGTCGGCATCCGCGACCAGGACGGCTGCGCGTCGACGCTGGACTTCGCGTTCGAGGAGGCGGCGCTGAGGAAGGCGAGCCTGACGGTCCTGTACGCCTGGCACGCGCCCCATCTCCAGATACCGCCTGAGGACGAGACCAGGCCGGCGCCCGCGCTCGGGATAGATGGCACGGTGCCGGAGATACGCGACCTGATGGCCGAATGGCGGGCCAAGTACCCCGGCGTCCACGTCACCGGGGACGTCGTTGACGGTCACCCCGGCCGCGCGCTCGCGGACCTGTCCGCGAGCGCCAACCTGGTCGTCCTCGGCAAGCACGGCTCGCACGAGCATGGCGTGCACGGCCCGGGAAAGGTAACGCACGCGGTCCTGAACCACGCGCACGGTCCGGTCGCCACCGTCCCCTCGTCGTGACGGGGACGGTGGGGAGTCAGCCGGGTACGTTCGGGAAAATCTGAAAAGAGCAGCCGGATCGGGCGGAAAGCCTGGCCCGGCTCCGTCAGAACGCGGGGACCGGGCCGACCGGGCCCGTCAGGGGCAGGACCGTCAGGCACGGCACCCGCACCGGGCTGGCCGGGTCCAGCGCGTTGAGCACGTCCGCGAGCGCCACCGGGTCGGCGGCGATCTCAAGGTGATCGCTGAGGTCCAGCGGGCACTGCCTGTTGACGGTGATGTTGGTGACGTTGGGTGCCGCGGGCAGGAAAGCGTTGGTGTACGGGGTGACCACCTCGTCGTCGACGCTTTCGATCACGGTGTAACCGACGCCTGGCACGGTCGGCGTGGCGTTGAGGCCAGCCAGGAAGGAAGAGCCTTCCTCCTGCTGCACGCAGGCCTCGCAGACGGCGCTGAGGCCGCCGTTGATCAGGCTGCTCGCGCCGAGCAGGCTGGCGAGCGTGGTGAGCCCGTCGAGGGTGGTCCCGTAGTTGGACGGCGCGAGAGCGACGAGCTTGTCCACCTTCGCCGCGCCGCCGAGGAAGTCGATGTAGTAACGGGGCATCATCCCGCCCTGGGAGTGGCCGACCAGGTCGACCTTGGACGCGCCTGTCGCCGCGAGCACCGTGCCGACGAACGACGAGAGCTGCGCCGCCGACGACACGATGTCACCCGTGCCCTGAATGGCGGCGGTGGCTGACGTGCCGCCGTAGTTGAAGGCGAAGACGCAGTAGCCGTGGTTGGCCAGCACCGGGGAGGCGGCCTGCCAGTTGTCGTCCATGTTCGCGAAGGTCCCGTGCACCAAGATGACCGGGTAGGGATGAGCGGCGCTCGGCTTGCAGGAGAAGTTATCGGCCCCGGGCGGCGGCGTGGTCGGCGCGAACGCGGTCGCCGTGGCCCCGGCGATGAAGTCATAGTTGACGGGCAGAGTGGCCGCCTGTGCCGCCGCGGCGAACGACGTCGCCGCGAGCAGAGTGCCCGCGGCGACGCTCGCGCCGGCGACGGACAGCGCGCGGGCGAGCCCTCGTCGTCTGGATCCGCGAGGGGCTGGCAGGGAAGGCATCGGCGCCTCCTTCACGCTGGAGAGCTGGATGCCCTGATTAGACGGCCGGTCCGGCGTCGCGTCTGCTCACCGGGCTGAGCCTTCGCGGCGGCCGTCTTGTCCGGCGATGACAACCGCCGCGGACGGTTGTGCGACATGCCGGTGACATGTGCGTTACTGACGAGTAACATCCAAATCGTGCGGGATACGGGCGTTTTCGTGGCCGAGTGGCCACCCGTTCCGCCGGAGGCGGTCAGCTGGATGCTGCCCGAGCTGGACTCGCTCGCCCATGACATGACCGCGGCCATCCTCCGCGAGGTGCCCGAGTACGCGCGGCCGGACGATGACTCGTACGCGAAGATCGTGTACCAGGTGGCCAAGGACACCGTGCACCAGTTCGCCGCCCGGATGGCGGATCCCGCCGCGGCCTGGGAACCTACGGCCCGGATGTTCCACGACATCGGGCGGGTAGAGGCGGCGGAAGGACGCAGCCTCGACGCGCTGCACGCCGCGCTCCGTGTGGGCGCCCGCGTCATGTGGCAGCGGCTGCGCGAGAAGACCAGGCAAGGCGGCGGGGACGCTGACGTATTCGCCCGGATCGGCGAAGCGATCTTCCGCTACCTCGACGAGCTGGCCGCCGCGTGTTCGGCGGGATACGCCGAGGCCAAAGCCGAGTTCGCCGGCGAGACCGAACTCCTCAAGCGCCGGCTGCTTGACATGCTGCTGGCTGACCCGCCCGCGCCGCCGGACGCGGTCGCCAGGCTGGCGCGCGCGGTTGGCTGGCGGCAGCCGCGGCGGGTGGCCGTGGTAGCGTTCGCCGGCCGGGGCAGGAGCGTCCCCGGCCCCCTGCCGTCGCTGCCGGCGGACGCGCTGGTCGGTCTGGCCAGGCGAGAGCCCTGCCTGCTGATACCTGACCCTGATGGTCCCGGCAGGCCCCGGCTGCTCGAGACGGGGCTGCACGGCTGGCGGGTCGCGGGCTGGTCGGCCGACGGCGCCGCGTCCGGGTGCCTGGCCGCCATCGGGCCTGCGGTACCGCTCGGGCACGCGAACCGCTCGTTCCGCTGGGCGCGCCAGGCACTCGCCCTCGCCAGCCGCGGGCTGGCCCACGGCGCCGACGGGATCATCCGGTGCGATGAGCAGCTGGCCACGCTGGTCCTGCTCGCCGACGCCGAACTCGCCGGCGTGCTCAGCGGCCAGGCGCTCGCCCCGCTGCGGCGGCTGCGGCCTGACCAGGCCGACAGGTTGGCCGAGACGCTGCTCGCCTGGCTGGAGAGCGCGGACAACGCCGAGACGGCCGCGCGGCACCTGCATGTCCATCCGCAGACCGTGCGCTATCGCCTCCGGCAGCTCACCGGGCTGTTCGGCGACAAGCTCAGCGATCCGGAGGCGCGTTTCACCCTCCAGGTCGCGCTCCGGGTCCGCCAGCTCGTCAGGATGGTGTCATAGCCGGTGGTGTCATAGCCGGGACCCGGCGGGCACGGCGGCCGCCGGCCCGTCCGGCTCGAAGGCCCGGATCATGGCGTCCTGCGTGAACGACGCGATGAGGCGTCCGTCCGCCGTGACTACCTGTCCGCGAACATAGCTCATGCCCGCTCCCGCGTAGGTGCTGTCGTGGTGATACCGGATCCAGCCGTCCCACGTCACGGGATCGTGGAAGCTCACTCCGATGCCCATCACCGCGGTTGACAGCGTGTGGTGCGCCTGGGCCGTGCCGATGCCCGGGTGGGCTCGCATCGTGGCGGAGATCGACAGGTGACCGGTGAAGTGCGCCAGCAGCGCGCGGCGCAGGTCGTCGCGCGATGGCACCGGGTCGTAGCGCAGCCAGGCATCCATGGCCGGCGGCCCCACCTCGTCGGGGCTGCTGTGGTCCCTGACACCTTCGATGCGCAGTTCCCGGCCCCGCAGCGGCATCGCGGCCGGATGCGCCGCCTCAGGCCCGGCGGCCGGCGGGCCAGCCCACTGGTCATGCCGGATGACGTCGGGCCGCGGATAGTCAAGCAGCACCGTGGCGGTCGTGCAGGTCCGCGCACCCTGCCGCACCGTGACCGTGGCACTGGCGAACGAGCGCCCGGCCCGCACCGGCGTCACGGTGAACTCGAGCGGTTTCGCCGGGTCGGCGGCGGCAACGAACAGCGCGTGCGCCGAGCGGGCCGTCCTGCCCGGGAAGGCCTTGCTCGCGGCGACCAGGGACTGCGCGAGGATCTGGCTGCCGTCGACCACCTGGCGCCCGCCGCCGTCACTGTCGCCCCCGAATCGGGTCAGGGCGGAATCGAGCGGTTCCACGTCGAAGATGGCGAGCATGCGTTCGAGCGTCGATTCGGTCACGGCCGCACTCCGGTGAACGTTCCCTTGCCGATTGTCACCCGGACCGCGTCCTGATCGAATGCCACATAGCCTGCCAGGCGGGCTACCTCAGGAAACGGCTGTGGATAGCTCCACGCGATGTCAGGCCCCTCGCCGTCCGCGGCGCGCCAGTGGTTGGTGCGGGCGAGCAGGTCGACGCGGTAATCCGGCCGTTCGCGGTACATGGACAAGGGCATCGTCACGCCGCGGCGCCTCCTCGAGTCCTTGATAAGACCGTTCTACAAAAATGATAATGCGACTCTACCAAGGGTAGTCGGGCAAAGTTCGCCACCACTGCAAAGATGCACGCGCACCCGGCCGGACAGCAGAGTACGCGGCACCGTGCGCGCCGGCGGTGCCGTGGGAGTCTCAGCGCTTCCTGGCGACGCCACCGGAGAAGCTGTGGTAGAGCTCGGGCTCGGGCAGGTAGCCCTGGACAGGCGAACGCCACTCCGACAGGGGCACGAGGCCGGGTTCGATCAGCTCCCAGTCGCCGAACCAGGAGAGGATCTCTTCCTGCTCACGCCAGCGCCCGGTGCCCAGTGTCCCGGTGAGCAGCTTTTCCCCCTCGAGAGTCACGGCGCGGAGCTCAGGGAACTCTGGTCCCGGCATCCGGAAGCTCGAGATGGCCAGGTAACTGCCGCTCGGCACGGCGTCGCGGAACTGGGCCACGAGCCGCTCCGGGTGAGCGTCGTCCTCGACGTGGTGCAATATCGCGAAGAACAGCAGCCCGACGGGCCGGCTGAAATCGAGCAGCGACCGGACGACCGGGTCGGCGAGGATCTCCGCGGGCTTGCGGACGTCGCCGACGATGATGTCCGTCGTCCGCGCGTCGGCGAGCAAGGCCTTGCTGTGCGTATACACGACCGGGTCGTTGTCGACGTGGACGACGTGCGCTTCGGGGCTGACCTCGTGTGCGATTTCGCTTACGTTGCCTTGTGTGGGCAGCCCGGAACCGAGGTCAAGGAACTGGGTGATCCCCGCCTCCTCTGCCAGGAAGCGCACCACCCGGCGCAGAAAGGCCCTGTTGGCCTGCGCCGCGAGCGGCGCCTTGGGCGCCATCCGCACGGCCGCCGCCACGAAGGCGCGATCGGCGGCGAAGTTGTCCTTTCCGCCCAGCATGGCGTCGTAGACACGGGCGATGTTCGGCTTGCTGACATCGAGATCGCCTAGGGGCATGGGAGGCCTCCCTCCCCGCTTCGTCGCGGGCTCAACTGACGTGAGCATAGCGCCTCGCCGGGCGGCCCTGAGCGGGTTGATCGGGTCCGGGCTGGGTAGCCATGGCGCCGACGCGGTTTACGACCTGAGCGAAACCCGCCGCGGCTGGCCAGTACGATGAGGCCAGCCTGGTGGCGATATGTCGCGAGAATCGGGGTAGTCGCATGTCATGCGTGCCGGCCCCGGCGAAAGCCAACCCGTCGTGAAAAGCGAGGAGGACACTGGCGAGAACGCCTCGCCTGGTCGCCGGCACCGCCGGCCGGCGTGGCTGCCGAAGCTCGTCAAGCCGGTGCGCCGCGGGGTCCTCCTCTTCGCCCTGGTGCTTATCGTCGAGTACCTGGTGGTGCCCGAGCTTGTCGGCGCCAGCAAGGACCTGTACCTCCTCGGCCGGGTGAACGCCGTCTGGCTCGCCGCGGGCGTGGTGCTGGAGGCTGTGTCGCTGTTCTGCTACGCGGTGCTGACGAAGGTGCTGCTGCCCAAGGGCCGCCAGCCTAACCTGTGGACCCTGTTCCGGATCGACCTGTCCGCGGCGGCGGTGGCGCACGTGATCCCCGCCGGGACGCTGGGCACCGCGGCGCTCGGGTACCGCCTTTTCACCAGCGAGGGCATCTCTGGCAACGACGCCGGGGTGATGATGGCCGCCAAGGGGCTGGGCTCCACGGTGGTACTGAACGTGCTGTTGTGGCTGTCCCTCGTCATCTCCATTCCGCTGGCGGGATTCCACCCCATCTACGGAACGGTCGCCATCATCGGGACGGTCGTCCTGCTCGGGATAGGGGCGCTGGTGGTCGGTGTGACCCGGGGCGTCGGCCTGGCTACCCGGGTGCTGCGCGCCGTCGGGGACAAGATCCCCGGCCTCAGCGGCGAAAAAGTCGAGCACGCCATCCGGGAGGCGAGCAACACCCTCAAGATGCTGGGCCGCGACAAGCGCATCCTGTTCTGGTCGCTGACCTGGGCCTCGCTCAACTGGCTGCTGGACGCGGCCTCGCTGTGGTGCTTCGTCGCCGCGTTCGGCCACCTGATGAACCCGGTGGAGCTGTTCGCGGCCTACGGGATCGCCAACATAGCGGGCGCGCTCCCGATAACGCCGGGCGGCCTGGGAGTCGTCGACTCGGCGGCCCCGCTGCTGCTGGTCGGCTTCGGCATCACCCGCAGCGTGGCGACGCTGGGGGTGATCGGCTGGCGGCTGGTCAACTTCTGGCTGCCGATCCCCACCGGCGCTCTGGCGTACGTGTCGCTGAAGGTGAAACCGAAGTCCGGCCTGCGGGCCGCGCGGTCGGCGGTCTCCGGCATGCTGAAGCTCGGCGAGTCGCAGGACCGGGAGCCCCCGCCAGAGGAGGCTGACCCGCCCCCGGATGAGCGGTGAGGAGATCGTGGGTCGATTGCGCAATCGGCCCGCAGACTCCGCCCGTTGGATCTCAGCCGGCTGGATCTCAAGGGCATCGCTTGGGCGTGGTCCTTACACTGCACTGAGTCTCGCTTACGCTAGGTCACGTTCGTAAGGAGTACCTAGCGCGGGGGCGGGCGAGCGTTCACGTGGGGAGTCATTATGCCTGGGAACAGTACATCCCGGCCGTCGTCGCTACGCTAGGGATCGTCGTGGTCGCCGGCTGCAGTAGCAGCAGTAGCGGCAGCGCTTCCGCTGGCGGCACCTCGTCCGCCGCGACGCCCATCGCGTCCTCGTCGGCGGTCGCCAAGGCGAAAGAACAGGTAACCGCCTGCGTCCAGAAGACCGGGACGAGCGGCCTGCTCACCTCGTCCGGCCGCAGCGAGCTGATCAACTGCCTCAAGAGCCTTGTTCCGCCCGACAAGCAGGAGGCGTTAAAGAACTGCATTACGAGCGCGTCGGTTAACGACAAGATCTGGACCAGCGACGGGAGGACGCAGTTCACCAATACGTCGCTCCCGAATTGCCTGAACGCAGTGGCCTGATCCCTGGCAGAGAATCGCTGGTTATGCCACCTTGGCCACGTTTCATCTGTATCGTCCGGTGTCGTGAGGGGCGGCGGGTTCAAATCGGCTGTCTACGGCCGGCTCGAGGACATCAGCTTCCGGACGGGCGTTACCGGGGCGGTCGTGTTCCTCGTGCTCGCGGGCGCCGCGGCGACCGCACTGATCCTCGCGGCCCTGGGCGGCGGCGGCGCGGCTACCGGCGCGCTGGGTTCACGGACCGTCGTTGGCTCGCCCGCGATCGCCGCCACAGCCCGCGCGGTCACGGCCCCGTCACACGCGCCTGAGCACGCGCGCGCGAAGGCCGCCTTCCAGCCCTCCGCGCCAGCGGGAATCCGGCACGTGTCCACGGCAGCGGACACGACTCCGAGCGCGGACCGCCAGCCGGCCACCATCGGATCCCATTCGCCGGCCCCGGGAGCCGGGGCCGCGCCGGGAGCCGCGCCCACGCCGGTCACGGGCCCACCTGGTCCGGGTCCCGGCTGGCCGGGGCCGAGACGAGGTGCGCCTGGCGGGCGGGGACCCTGGCGAGGAGGTTCTCCCGGCTGGGGCTGGGACGGCTGGGGTCCTCGCGGCTGGCGGGGCGGCCGGCCCGTCTGGCGCGCGGGATACGGGGAGACACGCCTGCGGCCAGGCAATGGATACCCTGCCGGGTATCTGATCCTCGCGAGTTCATGATCACGAAGGATTAGCACGCCATAGCGATAAAAAGCCTTCACCAGGAAAAATATCTTCGCGATCATGACGGTACGACTGAGGCTAGCTGTATGCTAAATCCGGAAATTTCCCGATCTGATACCCCTGCCCCCGCCGTCACCGGCCGGCCAGCGCGGGACTCCGGGCGCTGCCGAGATGGAAAAGGCCGGGGTCTCGCCGACGACGGCGGCTGGCGGCCGAAGGCGAAGCTGGCCTGGCCGCTGGGCCGCTGTGAACTGGCGCACGGCGAACGTGATCAAGCAGGCAAAGACCCCCGCCCTTCAATTCCTGTGGTGCGTCACGCGACGGACGTCCACAAGGTGGCCGGGTCCAGCCGTGTGGTGGGGTCGTAGTGGAGCGGGGCGTAGCCGGTGTAGTTCTCCGCGAGCATGGTGGCGGCTGCCCGTGAGGTGACCAGGTTGCGGAGCTGGGCGAGTTGCAGCGCCGATTCGAACGGGTCCTGGTCCGGGAGGACGTGCATCATGGCGGTCATCCAGCAGGCCAGGTGGGTGGCCCGCCAGACCCGTTCCAGGCAGTGGCCGGAGTAGGCGTCGGCCAGGTCGGCCTGGCCGTCGCGCAGCAGCCTGGCCAGGGCGGTGGCCAGCGCCGCGACGTCGGCGACGGCCAGGTTGAGGCCCTTGGCCCCGGTGGGCGGCACGATGTGCGCCGCGTCGCCGGCCAGGAACAGCCTGCCATACCGCATAGGGGCGGCGACGAAGCTGCGCATCGGGGTGATGCTCTTTTCCAGGACCGGGCCGGTGGTCAGCTCCCAGCCGGGGACCGCCATCCGGTGCCGCAGCTCGGCCCAGATCCGCTCGTCCGGCCACCGGCGGATGTCCTCGTCGGCGGGGACCTGCAGGTAGAGGCGGCCGATCTGGGGGGTGCGCATGCTGTGCAGCGCGAACCCGTTCTCGTGGCGGCAGTAGATCACCTCGTCGGTGGACGGCGGCGCGGCGGCGAGGATGCCGAGCCAGCCGTAGGGGTAGGTCCGCTCGGTCACGGTGCGCAGCCCGCCGCGCGGGATGGAGCGGCGGGTGATGCCATGAAAGCCGTCGCAGCCCGCGATCGCGTCGCAGGTCACCTCGTGCCGGACCCCGGAGGCGTCGGTGTAGCGCAGCACAGGCCGGTCGGAGTCGAGCTCGGCGACCGCCACGTCGCTGGCCTCGAACTCCAGGGCAGCGCCGTCGGCGGTGCGGGCGGCGATGAGGTCCTTGACGATCTCGGTCTGCGCGTAGATGGTGACCCAGCGGCCGCCGGTGAGCTCGCGGAAGTTCACGTGGTGGCGTTCGCCGCCGAACTGCAGGTAGATGCCGTCGTGCTCGAGCCCTTCGGCGTCCAGCCGGTGCCCGAGGCCGGCCGCGCGCAGCAGCTCGACCGTGGTGGACTCCAGCATCCCGGCCCGCTGCCGCGCCTCGCAGTAGGCCCGGCTGCGGTTCTCCACCACGATCGAGTCCACCCCGGCCAGGGCAAGCAGGTGTGATAGCAGGAGGCCGGCCGGCCCGGCGCCGACGATCCCGACCTGAGTGCGCTGCTTGACGGTCACGGGTCTCCCACTTTCTGCCCATTTGTACATATATCACGTGGAGTATTCGGATATACGTCTACTGTAACTATGCAGAGAGTGATTGACTAGTCCCGGATTGTGATCAAATTTCGGTGGCATAGATCACGGTGTTGCTGAGGTAGGACCCGAGAGCCGGATCGAAGACGCCGCCGCAGGTGATGAGCCGCAGCTCCGCGTCAGGAGACGGGCCGTAATCGGCCTCGGTGGGAAACTTGTCCTTGGCGTACATCCGTACCGCCGTGACCCGGAAGACCGCGAGGCTGCCGTCCGCGCGCCGGACGTACACGCGATCGCCGCGACGCAACCGCGACAGTTCGAAGAAGACCCCCGGGCCCAGGCGCGAATCGATGTGCCCGGCGATAACCGCCGAGCCGATCGCGCCGGGACGCGGGCTTCCCGTGTACCACCCGGCCACCGACGTAGCGGACGGGACCTGGAGGGTGCCCGCGCTAGTCAGGCCCAGGTCGACGAGCGCGGTCTGGACGCCGATGGCCGGGATGGTCAGCGCGACCGGCGGGGGGACCTGGGGCGTCCCCGGGCGGGGAACGGCCGCGATCGGCCCGGTCGGCGCCGGGAGCACCGCCGCGGCGGGAACCGGCATGGTCACCGTGTGATGGGTCAGCATGAGCCCGATGGCGCCCGCGGCGGCGACGAAGACGCCGGCCGCGGGGGTGAGCGCCGCGGTCAGCCGTCCGGAAAGCATGCTCAGGGCCGGGGGCGCGCGAGACGGCGCATGCGTGCGCCGCCAGCCACGGCGAGCAGGCTCCCGGCGCCGATCACCGCCAGCCACGGCAGGGGCGACGGCGGGGCGTGCGGCGCGGTTCCGCCAAGTCCTGTCGACGCGCCGCCGGCCGGCACGGCACCGCTGCCCGCCGCGTCCACCAGGTTGTCCAGCACCAGGCCATGCGCGCCGTCGAGCACGACGAGCGTGCGCACTGTCCCGGCGGCGAGCGTGACGCTGGCGGTGGTGTGCTCGCTGGCCCCTGCGACGGTCAAGGTGGCGGTCGTCGCGGACGCCGTGACGCGGCCGGTTACCGGCGCTCCTGGCGCCGCGTCTGCGGCACGGCGAACCACAGGCCGGCCAGCATGCACGCGAGGAACGCGGTGATCAGGGTCCCCGCGAGCGTGCCGGCGACGTAGTCCGTGATCAGCAGCACGGCGACCAGGACCGCTGCCGCGACGGCGGCGAGACCGAAGATGGCCATCACGTTGGCGAACCGCACCAGCTCCTCTTTCAAGCCGCGGCGGAACACGAGGCGGTGATAGGCCACCGGCCCGATCAGGAGCGTCGTCGCGACGGCGGCCAGCACCACGCAGGCCAGGTACAGGTCACGCTCGAAGGCGGTGAGCCGGCCGAACCTGACCGTGAACGGCAGCGAGAGCAAGAAGCCGAACAGCACCTGCACGCCAAGGCCGACCACCCGCAGTTCCTGGACCAGCTCGGCCAGGTTGCGATCGTCGCGCTGCGCCCCCGTCTCCTGCCGCGCGTCGGCGGGCGCGGGCACGGCCTCAGCCCTCCGGCCGGACGATTCCGCGGATCCGGTCACCATCACCGACACCTCCCGGAATACCTCGCTACCCGCACGCCACCCGGACAACCCATGGTGAACGAAAACCGAATTCAAAGCTCCTTAGAGGTGAAATCGGACATGTGCCGGGTAGCCGGAACAGCATGGCTACCGAGATATTCGAAACTGAGCGTAAGTACGAGGCCCAGCCCGGCGTGTCGCTGCCGCCGTTCGACGGCCTGCCCGAGGTGGCCGAGGTGTCGGGACCGGAGGCCGAGACTCTCGTCGCGGAGTACTACGACACCGACGATCTGCGGCTGCTCAAGGCGGGCGCCATGCTGCGGCGCCGGGAAGGCGGCGCGGACGACGGGTGGCACCTGAAGCTCCCCGGCGAAACGGGCGAAACGGGCGAAGCAGGCGAAGCAGCGGCCGGGGCAGGCGCGGCCGCCCGGCTGGAGATCCGGCTGCCGGCCGGCACGCCGGGCGATCCCGTGCCCGAGGAGCTCGCGCGCCTGGTCCGGGTGCACGCGCGCGGCGCGGTGCTGCGCCCGGTGGCACGGGTCGAGACACGCCGCGTCCGGACCACGCTGCGGGACAATGCCGGGACATCGCTTGCCGAGGTGCTGGCGGACGAGGTCGCCGCGCAGACGTTCGGCGACGCCACCACGCTGTCCCACTGGAACGAGATCGAAGTGGAGCTGACCGGCGGCGGGCCGCGGCTGCTGCGGGCCGCGGACAAGCAGCTCCGGCACGGCGGGCTGCGGCCAGCGGGATACCCCGCGAAACTGGCGCGGGCGCTCGCCGCCGACCTCTCCCCGTCCCGCGCCGACGTGCCGCTCACGAGGCACTCGCCGGCGGGCGACGTCGTGCTCGCCTATCTGGGCGCGCAGGCGGCCAGGCTCAAGTCCCTCGATCCCGCGGTCCGCCGCGGCGTACCGGACTCCGTCCATCAGATGCGGGTGACGGTCAGGCGACTGCGCAGCACCCTCCAGTCGTTCGGGGCGGTCCTGCCGAAGCAGTCGACGCGGCACCTGCGGGATGAGCTCAAGTGGCTCGGCGGCGTGCTCGGCGAGGCCCGCGACGACGAGGTGCTCAGCGACTACCTGCTCAGCAGGCTCGCCGATACCCCCGTGGAGCTGGTGATGGGACCCGTCCAGGCCAGGGTCAGGGCGCACTTCGCCCCTAGGGAGGCCGACGCCCAGCGCGCCGTGCTCGCCGCCCTCGACGCGCAGCGCTACTTCACCATGCTGGACGAACTGGACAGGCTGATCGACGATCCGCCGGTCACCGCCGCGGCGGCGACGGCCGCCGGTGACGTCCTGCCGCGGGCGGTGGCGCGGGCCTACCGGCGGACCAGGCGCCGCATGCGCCGCGCGAGGCGGGCGCCGGCCTGCGCCGCCCGCGACGTCGCGCTGCACGAGACGCGGAAGGCGGCCAAGCGCGCCCGGTACGCGGCGGAGGCCGCACGGCCCGCGGCCGGCAAGAAGGCGCGCCGCTTCGCCAAGCGCATGAAGGCCGTCCAGTCGGTTCTCGGCGACCACCAGGACGCCGTGACCGCGCGCGCGGTCACCCGTGAGATCGGCGTGCAGGCGCATCTGGGCGGCGAGAACGCGTTCAGCTACGGCCTGCTGCACGAGCGCGCGGACCATGAGGCCCTCGAGCTCCAGGACCAGGCCAGGCGGGCGTGGCGGCGCGCCGCGCACGGCAGGGCCCGCGAGTGGCTGCCCTGAGAGGAGACGGAGCTCCCGCCTGACCGCTAAGGTCCGCTAAGGTCCGCTAAGGTCCGGCGGGAGCCCCGCACACGCGCGTGAGGGTCAGCCCTGCGCCGAGCGCCAGCCTTCCG
The DNA here is from genome assembly GCA_963771985.1 of uncultured Actinomycetota bacterium. Lineage (GTDB taxonomy): Bacteria > Actinomycetota > Actinomycetes > Streptosporangiales > Streptosporangiaceae > Trebonia. The sequence continues at coordinate 156,387 of CAVYVO010000005.1, forward strand.
CGTAGTGCTCGCGGACCTCCTTGGTGTAGGGAGCCGGCGCCACAGTGGCGCGGACCTCGATCTGCCGGTGCGGCCGATCGACGGACGCCTTGGCGGAGCCGCCGTCTGGCTCGCCCCACACGAGCGTCACCTCCGCGCCGACCGGCAGGTCGTGGTCGACGGTGGACAGGGACAGCACCTTGCGCTCGTTGTGGGTGTAGCCGGTGAACATGGACAGGCCCACGACCTTGCCGCCGGAGAGGATGCTGTCGTAGTTGGACGCCGCGTAGTTCGACACGGGCAGCTCGAGGACTTTGTACGGCACCTCGTCGGAGAACAGCGACGCGTAGATCTTGGCCACGTCCTCGCCGTTCCAGGCGAGGGTCACCTTGCGCCGCTGGGCCGCCTTGTCCATCGCCTCGAGCGCTTCGCGGCCGATGAAGTCGTGGTCGAACTTCACCATGTGGCCGTACCCGAGCTGGTACGGCGTCACGTAGTAGTCCTCGATGCTGCCGGTGACGAAGCTGCCGCCGAGCGAGCCGGCGAAGCCCTCGTAGCCCATCGCGGGCAGCCATTCCCGGTACGGCTTCATCTGGTCGCCGGTGTAGATGGCGGGCAGCGGCGAGGGGATCCAGCCGGACTCCAGGGCGTTGGTCGCGTAGGCGCGGGCGCCGACCGCCTTGATGCCGAACTCCTCGCCGGCCTCCATGATCGCGTCGCGGATCTCGAGGTACTCCGCGTAGGGACCCCAGACCTCGAGGCCGGGCTGGCCCGCCATGCCATGGCGCAGCGCCCGCACGCGGCGGCCCGCGATGTTGACGTAGTCCGTGTGGAAGAACTTGATGTCCGGGAACGGGCCGCCGTTCAGCTTCTCGATCACCTGCTCGGCGTTCGGGCCCTGGATCTGGAAGCGGTACTGCGTGCGGGTGACCGCCTTGCCCATCGGACGTGACGGCGACCGGTCGTCTCGTACCAGCTCGACGTCCCAGTCACCGGTCTCCGCGTGGAACTGGATCCAGTTCACGGTCGGCACGCGGCCGACCCACTCGTACTCGTTCTCCTCGAGGTGGAACAGGATCCCGTCGCCGATCACGTAGCCGTCGTAGCTGACCGGAACGAACTGCTTGGCTCTGTTGAGCGGGAAGTTCTTGAAGGAGTTGACACCCAGGTAGGAGATCAGCTTGAGCGCGTCCGGCCCCTTGATGTACAGGTTCGCCATGTGGTGGCTCTGGTCGTAGAGCACGCAGGTCTGCGCCCACGCGTTCTGCTCGGTCCGCCAGTTGGTGAACTCAGTGGGGACGACTGGGTAGACGTACGCTCCCTCCTGGGAGCTTCGCAGCAGCTCAACTGGGTTAACTGTTTGCAGCAGATCCTCAAGGCTTCGCTGCGTCATATGGTTGCCTGCCTTCCTTGTCTTCCGCGTTGCCGCGGCCAGCCGGATACAGCGTCTACCGGTGGCCCACGGACCATCATGGACTTCGGCCGGCACGTTGTCGCTGTTGAGAGACCCGAATTTCCGGGGTACGCCCTCGTTACTGGCCCCAGCGGGACCGCCGGTCAGGGGCGCTGACGAGCGGACAAGGGAACGGGCCCCCGGCCCGGGGCGCGCGTAACATACGCCAGGCGCGCAAGAGCGGTGTATCGCATCGTGAGACGCCACAGTCCGTTATGGATGAATATCTTTCATTTCTCCCGTCACAGGAGCGGCATCTTCGCACGTGGGTGCCGGCCAATTCCAGGTTGTCGCGATTGACCTATCAAACAGCCCGGCATGACGGCATGGCGTTTCTGTAGGCTCAGACCCAATGGCGTCTCGTGACCCTATTTGAGACATCCCGTTCCGCGTGCGGCGAAAATCAGCAGGAGTGACCATATGGGCGTTCCCAGCTCCCCAGGCCAGGCTGCCCAGCACTCGGCGGATCGTTCGATTGACTTCTATTTCGGCGCGGGGCTGATCGGGCCGGTCGTCTGCCTTCTCGCGGTCTGGGGCGTGATAACCGGGGTCGTGCTCAGCGGCGCGCCGTACCGGCTCCGGCTGCTGGAGTCGGTGGCGCCGCATCAGCGCACGCTGATCGGCTCGGCGGTGATAGCCGGCACCGGCCTCGTCATCGTCCTCGCCGCGGTGATCATGATGGGCAGGTTCGCACGGCGGCTGTCGCGCGAAGCCGGCCAGCTGGCCGCGACGGCGCGCTACCTCGCCGACGAGCGGCTGCCGCAGGCCGTGCACGCGATGCGCGACGGAGGCCAGGCGCCGCCGGACACCGAGGCGCCGCTGCCGGAGGCGTCGGTCAGCGAGATCGCCGCCGCGGCCGCCGCCGTCGCGCGGCTGCACCGCTCCGCGATCGCGGCGGCGACCGCCGAGGCGGGGCTGCGCACCGGCTTCCGGGAGATCCTGGCGAGCCTCGGCAGGCGGAACCAGTCGCTGCTGCACAGGCAGCTGCGCATCATCGACACGCTGGAACAGCAGGCGTCCAGCCCCGACGCCCTGGCGGAGCTGTTCTCCCTCGACCACCTCACCACCCGGATGCGCCGCCACGCGGAGAGCCTGACGATCTTGTCCGGCGCGGCATCCGGGCGGGCCTGGAGCGGGCCCGTGCAGATCATCGACGTAATGCGGGCCGCCGCGGCGGAGGTCGAGGACTACACGCGGGTCGCGGTCGTCTCCGACACCACCGACGCGGTGGCCGCTCCCGCGGTCACCGACATGATCCACCTGCTGGCCGAGCTGATCGAGAACGCGACCTTGTTCTCCCCCTCCAGCACGCGGGTGGAGGTCCGCGCCGAGCGCGTCGCCAACGGCCTCGCCATCGAGGTCGAGGACCGGGGCCTGGGCATACCGGCGGATCAGCTGCGGGAGCTCAACGCGCAGCTCGCCGACCCGCCCGACTTCCATCTCGCCGACGCGGACCGGCTGGGCCTCTTCGTGGCGGGCAGGCTCGCCGCCCGGCACGGGGTGTACGTCTCGCTCACCCCGTCTCCCTACCGGGGCACCAAGGCGGTGGTGGTCCTGCCGGACAGCATCGTTACCGCGGCGACGCTGAATAAGAGCACTCATCCCGAACGGACGTTGCGTGACTCCGCGCAGCTCAACCTTCGAGCGCCTGGGGTGCTGTCCCTGGCGGGCGCGGTCCTGCCCGGGCCGGCCGCGGCGGACGGCCTGGCGGCGGCGGAAGCACCGGCGGAGCCCGTCGCGCCCAGCACCGTCAACGGCCTGCCCCGGCGCGTCCGCCCCGACAGCCGGCCGCCCTGGGACGACACGATGCCCGAGGAGCCGGAGCCCGGGTACGGGTCCAGGCACGCGCGCGTGGAGGCCCCGGCACCGGAAGACGCGCGCAGCCTCGCGGCTTCCTTGCAGAGCAGCTGGCACAGGAGCCGGCAACCGGACGACCCGGCGACCAGCGAGCTGCCTGCGAGGCGGCGGGACGCCATGGCACAGGACAGCGAACCAGATAACGAGGAAGGGTAATGGCTGTTATGGCTGAGGGCGGCACGCCGGCACGAGATCTCGCCTGGCTGCTTGACGACCTGGCCGACCGGGTGGCGGATTTCCGCCGGGCCGTGATCTTGTCCCGTGACGGCCTGCTCATCGCCGCCTCGGACGACCTGTCCCGCGAGGACGCGGAGCATCTGTCGGCGGTGGCGGCCGCGGTGCAGAGCCTGGCGGCGGGAACAGGGGATCGTTTCCAGGCCGGCGGAGTGCGGCAGACGATCATCGAACTGGAACAGGGCATCTTCTTCGTCATCGCGGCCGGAGAGGGCAGCTGCCTGGCGGCGCTCTGCCCCGCGAACGCCGACGCGGGCACCGTCGCCTACGAGATGGCGATGCTCGCCAAGCGTGCCCGTCCGCACCTGGCGGCGCTGCCGCGGTTCCCGGCGGCTGAGAGCCCGCTGGAGTGAGTGGCGTGCCTCCGGGCGATAAGTGGCGGCCCCGTGATTCCGGGCCGGTGGTGCGACCGTACGCCGTAACCGGCGGCCGGACGCAGCCCGCCGACGGCGAGACGCTCGACCTCCTCACCGTCGTCGTCACTACCGGTCAGCCCGCGGCGGCCGACGATCCCGCGCGGCTTACCCCGGAGCACCGCAAGATCCTCGGCATGTGCGGCCAGCAGGCCACCGTGGCCGACATCGCCGCCGACGTAGCGTTGCCTGTGGGCGTGGTACGCGTACTGCTCGCCGACCTGATCCAGCAAGGAGCGATCACCGTGGTGCGACAACGACCCGCCGATCAGCGGACTGGCAATGACGTGCTCCAGGAGATACTGAATGGGCTCCGCGCACTCTGACGGCGCCGCGGCTTTCACCGCGCACAAGATCCTGATCGCGGGCGGTTTCGGCTCGGGGAAGACGACGCTCGTCGGGGCGATCAGCGAGGTCAGGCCGCTCCGGACAGAGGAGACGCTCACCACCGCGAGCGTCGGCCTCGATGACCTGGCCGGCGTGGGCGCCAAGACCACGACGACCGTCGCGCTCGACTTCGGCCGGATCACGATCGGCTCCCGGGTGGTGCTGTACCTGTTCGGCCTGCCGGGACAGGAACGCTTCTCGTTCATGTGGGACGAACTGTCCTACGGCGCGCTGGGCGTGGTAATCCTGGCCGACGTCCGGCGCCTGTCCGACTGCTTTCCCTCGGTCAACTACTTCGAGCGGCGACGGCTGCCGTTCGTGGTCGCGATCAACTGCTTCGATGAGGCTCCCCGCTACGACCCGGAGGAAGTGCGGCTCGCGCTCGACCTCGACGCCGGTGTCCCGCTGGTGCTATGCGACGCGCGGGACATCTCGTCGGTGAAGCAGGTGCTGATCACCCTGGTGGAGACCATCGCGGCCCACCGGTCCGGCCCCGCCGGACATATCGTCACCTCCTCCGGGGGGCGCGGGGGGTCGTCCCCCCGCGAGCAAGCAGAGACGTAGGTGCAAGTGATGGCGCCAGTAGATAGTGAACCAAGACGGGTGTGGGTCGGGCCGGCGCCCGCGCTCGCCAGCGGCTTCATCACCAGGCCGGAGACCGGCCAGTCGCTGGAGACCCTATTCCGCCAGGAATCAGCGGTCGCGCTCGTGTCCGAGCACTTCAGCCAGGAGGCCCGGTCGTGGCGAGACTCGTGCGGCAAGACCCAGCTCGCGCTCTGCCTGGCCCAGTCCTTGTGGCAGGCCGGCGCGGTCGATCTGGTGATCTGGGTGAGCGCCAGCGGCCGGGCGTCAGTGCTCTCCGGCTACGTCGAGGCGGCGGCGGCGGTCGAGGTCCCGCTGACCGGCGACGCCGAGTCGGTCTGCACCCGCTTCTTCGGCTGGCTCCGCGATACGCCCCGTCCCTGGCTCGTGGTGCTCGACGACCTCGCCGTCGGCGCCGGCGATGAGCTCTGGCCGGCCGGCCCGGCGGGCCGTGTCCTGGTCACGACGTCAGATGCCGAAGCCCTGCGCGGACGCGGCGCGCACGCCGTGCCGGTCGGGCCGTTCAGCCGCCGCGAGGCGCTCACCTACCTGATCGGCCGCCTCACCGCGGACCTGGATCAGCGGCAGGGGGCCATCGACCTGGTCGGCGAGCTGGGCAACGAGCCGATGGCGCTGGCCATGGCCAGCGCCGTGATCGCCAGTTCCGAGCTGACGTGCCACGACTACCGTCAGCACTACCTGCGCCGGCGTGACCAGGTGATCGCCGCGTCCCGCGGCGGCGAGCCCGCGCCCGGGGCGATCACGTGGGCGCTGGCGATGGATCATGCCGAGCTGCTATCGCCCGGGACCGCCCATTCCCTGCTCGTGCTCGCCGCGCTGCTCGACGGCAACGGCATACCCGGCGCGGTGTTCGCGACCTCAGCCGCGCGTGACTACCTGGCCTACTTCGCGCAAGGCGGCGGAGTGATCGCGGGGCAGACCGTGCCGGACGGGCTGGCCGCCCTGGAGCAATCGGGCCTGCTCACCGGCGACCTGGCCGCGGCGGCGCCGGCGCTCCAGATGAGCTGGCTGGTGCAGGCGACGGTGCGGGCGGCGATGCCCGCCCGGATGGTCAAGGGCGCCGCCGCCGCGGCGGCGGACGCGGTGCTCGAGGCATGGCCGGCCGACGAGTCGCCGGAGTGGCTCGCCCGGAGCCTGCGCTCGTGCACCGAGAGCCTGCGGCAGACGGCGGGGGACCTGTTGTGGGAGGGAAGCTGCCACGCGCTGCTGCTGCGCGCGGGCCGCAGCCTTGACGCGGCCCGGCTGACCGGTCCCGCGGTCAGCTACTGGGAGGAACTCGCCGCCACGAGCCAGCAACTGCTCGGATCCGAGCATCCGGCGACCTTCGAGATCAACGAGCGGCTCGCCCGGGCCTACCTCGCGGCGGGACGGCCGGGGGAGGCCATCTCGCTCATCCAGTGGGTCAGGGACGAGCGGGCGCGCAGGCTCGGGCAAGAGCATCCGAGCACGGTAGAAGCCACCCGTGACCTGGGCCTGGCGCTGGTGAGCGCGGGCCGGTACGAAGACGCCATCGGCGTCTTGTCCGAGGCTGTCGAGGGCTGCGAGCGGTCGCAGGGGGCCAACAGCCTCGCGGCGGTGACCGCGCGGGAAGACGTCGCCGGCGCCTACCGCGCCGCGGGCCGGTTCGCGGACGCGATCACGCTGTACCGGCGTGCCCTCGCCGACCGCGAGCGGACGCAGGGCGCCCGGCACCCGGACACCACGGCGACCCGGCAGAAGCTCGCCGAGGCATATCTCGCGGACGGACAGGCCAAGAAAGCCATCTCGCAGTACGAGCGGGTGGTCGCCGACCGCGAGCGGGTCCTCGGCCCCGGTCACCTGCACACGACCGCGGCGCGCGGGGCGCTCGGCTCCGCCTACCACGCGGCGGGCCGGATGGCATCCGCCGTGCGGCTGTTTGAGCAGACCCGGGCGGAGTACACGCGGTTGCTCGGCGCCGACCACCCGGATACCCTGACGGCCTGCATGAACCTGGCGCACGCCTACTACGGAGTAGGACGCATCACGGACGCGACGAAACTGCTCCAGGAGACCGTCGAACGCTGCGAGGTAAACCTGCCGCCCGGCGACCCGCTCACCGTATCGGTGCGGAGCAGCCTGGCGAACATCAGCGGGACCGGTTGACCAGCCTCGACACCGCGGTGGCCAGCCGCTGGCGGGCGATCGATCCGCTGCTGCCGCCGCCCGCGCCGCGCGCGCCGCACTGCGGCGCGCCGCTGGTCGTCGCTGGGCACGGCGGGCACGGCGGGCTGGTCGCCGCCGGCAGGTGCGAGCACTGGGCGGGCGCGCCCGCCTCCCTGGACCTGTCCTGGGGCGCGGCCCGCAGATTTCAGCTCTCCGCCGCTGTCGCGGACCCGGACGTGGCCGGCGCGCTCGGCCGGCTGCTGTCGCAGTGGCGCGATCACCTGGCCGAACTGCCGGGCACGGGCGACGACGACACCGCGGCCGTCGTCACCTGGCCCAGCCGCGACGTGGACGGGATAGCGGCGCTGCTGCGGCACGGGCTTGACCCGCTTGAGGTCATCGCCGCGCGAACTGCCCCCCGCCGCGCCGGGGCGCCGTCCGCCGCCCCCGTGCTCCCCGCCGGCGGCGGGCTGCGAATCCGCCGGGCCGGGCCGGACGACGCCGACGCCGTCGCCCGGCTGGGCATCGAGATCATCCGGTTCGACTCGCGCTTCGGCACGGTGCACGAACGAGCGGACACGCTCGACGCGCTGCGGCGCGAAGCCGCGGGGCTGGTGGCCGGGCCCGCGCCCTGGACCTGGCTGGCCGAGCGCGAGGGCGAGGCCGTCGCGATGCTGGCCGCGCAGCGGCCGACGGCCGCCGGCTGGATCGCGCCGATGGTGGGCCTGGCGCCTGCCGCCTATCTGATGCTGATGTTCGTCCGGCCTGCGGAGCGCGGCAGCGGCGTCGGCGCCGCGCTCGCCGGTCAGTTTCACCGCGAAGCCGACGCGGCCGGCGTGGCGGTGACCCTGCTGCACTACGAGCAGCTCAACCCGCTTTCGGCGCCGTTCTGGAACCGCCAGGGATACCGGCCGCTGTGGACGACCTGGCAGGCGACACCGGCCCGCGCCGTGCGCTTACCTGACCGACGACATCGTCGGGCCCGGGTCGCGCTCGCGCTGGATCTGGAAGAACCACGACTTCAGCCCGAACCGGGCCACCAGCATCAGCAGCAGGCCCGCGACGACGATACCGACCATCGACCAGCGCTCCGGGGCCGCCGCGGACATCAGCGACTTCACCACCATCCAGACTAGGAAGGCCGCGGACGCGAGCGGCAGTATGCCGAGGACCACGGCGTCCCAGGCGCTCGAGGCGACGCGGCGGCGGTAGTACACCATGCTGGCGAGCGCGGTGAGGACGTAGAAGATCGCGAACAGCAGGCCGGTGAGGTCGACCACGTAGGAGAAGGCGTTCTGTACCGAGGTGGCGAGCAGGTACACCCACGCGAGCGCGATGACCACGACGCCGAAGACCAGGCTGGCCGCGGCCGGGGTGCGGAACCGGCGCGGGACGTTGCTGAGGAACTCGGGCAGCGCGCGGTAGCTGGCCATCCCGTAGATGATCCGCGCGCCGACCACGATGCCGGTCCCCGTCGTCGCGATGACGGAAAGCGCGATGGCGAGCGCCATCACCTTGGCCCAGCCGGTGCCGCCGAGCGCCTGCGCGACGTAGACCAGCGCGGAGGCCGAGTTGGCCTGGAGGTTCTTGGACGAGACCACGCCCTGGAAACCGACCTGGGCGAGCGTGTACAGAATGGCCAGCAGGGCGACCGCGATGAGGGCGGCCCGGCCCGGGTTGACCCGGCGGTGCCTGACCTCTTCGTTGACGTAGATGGTGCCGTCCCAGCCGCTGTAGGCGAACACGGCGATGAGGAACCCGCCTACCAGGTCGCCCTGGCCGCCGACTCCGGTGGGGCTGAACCAGCCGCTGGTGACCGGCACCGTGCCGGGGTGGTGGCCGAGCACGTAAAACAGGCCCCAGATGGACATGCCGACGAGGATCGTGTATTCCACCAGCGCCATGGCGACCTGGGTACGCGCGGTAATCCGGATGCCGACGATCGCGATCACCATCATGACCAGCCCGACGGCGGTGGCGATGGCCACGTTCCCCCACGTGCTTGTCGATGAGGCGCCGAAAACCGCCAGGACCGACGGCCCGAGCACCTCCACCCCGCTTAGCGTGCCGAGCACGTACCCGGCGATCATCAGCCACCCGGTCAGGAAGCCGAGATAGGGGTCGATCGACCGCCCGACCCATTCGAAAGAGGCGCCGCAGTTGGCGTTCCACATGTTCAGCCGACGGTAGGCGTTGGCGATGATCAGCATCGGGATCGCGCTGATGAGGAGGACGGGCCCGCCGCCGTAATTAGCCGTCGCGGCGAGCGACGCCAGCGTGATCGCCACGACCGCGGCCGGCGCGGAGGTGGCCATCCCGATGACGGTGTCCTGTGCTACTCCGATGGCATCGGGCTCGAGCCGCGCAGGGGGCGCCGTCGCGGTTCCGGGGAGGGCGGTTGCGGAGGGCTCCGTCATTATTCTCCTCTGGGTTCGCCGACGTCGGCTGGGCGTGCACAATCAGCCCCGCGTACCGGGCACCGTGTGATCATAAGGCTATTCCGGGCCGGTGACCATAGGATTGCTTAAGGATCAGTAATCAATTCCGGTGCGTCGCATCGGTTAAATGAATGTGAACTGCGGCGCATACCGATAATCTTCGGCTATTCGATTTCACCGCCCCAGCAGGCCGATTGCGCAATCGACCACACTAGAGCGGGTCGATTGCGCAATCGGCACGCGCGGCGCTCAGGACGGCTGCGCGGAGCCGAGCGCCCGCAGGCCGCGCGCGGCCAGCAGCGGCACCGCGGGGCCCACCTTCTCATAGCCCGGCCCGACGGTCTGCCCGCCGAGGTAGCGGGCGTGCACGCCTTCGCAGATGACCGCGAGCTTCATCCACGCCAGCGCCATGTAGAAGGACAGGTTGTCCAGGTCACGCCCGGTGCGCGCGGCGTATTCCGCGGCCAGCGCCCGTGCCGTGGGAAAGCCCGGCTTGTCCGTCAGCCCGGCCGACACCGGGATTTCCGCGCGGTCGACGTCACCCGGATCGTGCCAGTACGAGAGCGTGACCGCGAGGTCGGCCAGTGGGTCGCCGAGGGTCGACAGCTCCCAGTCGAGCACTCCCGCGATCCGCGGCGCGCCGCCCGGCGGCAGCGACACCACCGTGTTGTCCAGCCGGTAGTCCCCGTGCACGATCGTGTTCCCGCTGTCGGCGGGCGCCTGTTCCGCCAGGCGCGCCAGGAGGACGTCCATGTCCGGCAGGTCACGCGTGCGCGACCGGTCCCACTGCGCGCCCCACGTCCGGATCTGCCGCACGCAGTAGCCGTCGCGCCGCCCGTAATCGCCGAGCCCGACGGCGTCCGGGGACACCGCGTGCAGGTCGGCGAGCGTCGCTATCAGGTCGCTCGCCAGCGCCGCCCGCTCGCCAGGCGACAGCGCCTCGGTGTCCAGCGGCGTGCGCAGCACCGTGCCCGGCACCTCGCGCATCACGTAGAACGTGACGCCGAGGACGTCAGGATCGTCACACAGGGCCAGCGCCTCGGGCACCGGGACCGAGGTCGGCGCCAGCGCGCTCAGCACCCGGTACTCGCGCGCCATGTCGTGCGCGCGCGGCAGCACGTGCCCGAGCGGCGGCCTGCGCAAGATCACCGTGCCGCCGGGCAGCCGGAGCCGGTAGGTGATGTTCGACAGGCCGCCCGAGATCACCTCGGCGTCCCACGGGCCGTCCCGCATCAGGTCGGGCAGGGCGGCGCGCAGCCACCCTTCGGCTGCCGCCGCGGGCAGCCCGGGCAGGTCACCCGCCATGCCGGCCCCGCCACCGCGCCACCCGCGGGGGGAGCGAAAAATCGAAGGCCATGCGGTCTCCCATGCGCAGACGCCACCGTCCGTTCGGTTAAATTCTGATTATTATCCCGAACGGACGGTTGCGTCTCCCCCCGCCGCACCCGGCTACGGCCGGACTTCGTAGACGAGGTTGAACGGAGTTTCCGCGGCACGGCGGAACCGGGTGAAGCCCGCGTCGGTGGCGACCTGACGGATGGCGGCCTCGCCGGCCTGGGCGCCGAGCGCGTAGCCGCCCGGCTGCGACATGGCGTTCGGCACGCACAGCAGCGTGGAGAAGTTGTAGTAGACGCGACCGACGGGGTTCATGTTGCCGGCCGCGTCGTCGGCGGCGATCGGCTCGACCACCAGCCATGTGCCGTCCGGCTTGAGCGCCTGCCTGATGTGCCTGGCCGCGGCCAGCGGGTCGCCCATGTCGTGCAGGCAGTCGAACGTCGCGGCGAGGTCGTAGCCGGTGCCGGAGAACTCCGAGGCGGCGGCCACCTCGAAGGCGATCCGGTCGGCGACGCCGGCGTCGGTGGCCCGCTTGCGCGCGATCTCGATCGAGCCTTCGTGGTAGTCCGAGCCGGTGAACCGCGAGTTCGGGTACCGCTGTGCGAGCAGGATCGTGGACGCGCCGAGCCCGCAGCCGATGTCCGCGACCTTGGCGCCGCGTTCGAGCTTGTCCGGCACGCCTTCGAGGGCCGGGATCCACGACGGGATCAGGTTGGCGATGTAACCGGGGCGGAAGAACTGCTCGCAGCCGGTGAAGACGTCGCTGTCGTGCTGGTGCCAGCCGAAGCCCGCGCCGTTACGGAACGCCTCGGTGATCCGCGGCTCGGCGCGCAGCGCGCCGAGGGCCAGCACGAACGCGCCCGGCGCGTAGACGCCTCCGTCGGGGTTGGCCAGCGCGAACGCCTGCTCCTCGGTCAGCGAGTAGGTCTCGGTGGCCGGATCGCAGGTGACATAGCCGCCGGCCGCCTGGCCGCGCAGCCACTCGGTGACGTAGCGGGCGTTGGTGCCGGTTGCCGCCGCCAGCTCGCCGGCGGTCGCCGGGCCGTTCGCCAGCGCCCTGTACAGGCCGAGCCGATGGCCGATCACGACGTTGCCCGCGGCGACCGTCGCGCCCAGATCCCCGACGAACCTGCCGAGGAACTCTTGCAGTTTGTCCATGTCCAGAGCCATGATGTGCCTCCCATGCTGGGGTGATTCGCTGGTGCAGCCAGGCTGCGGCGAGCCGTTGCGCTGGTGTTGCAACCGGGCTGCAACAGCGCGGCATATGCCTGTGCCGAGGGGAGGCGATACGCATGCGCGCGCTGTATCCGGACGTTTCGGATTTCATCGAGCGGGATGGCGTCAAGGTCGGCTACGAGGTTTTCGGCGGCGGCGAGCCCGCGGTGGTGTTCCCGCCCATCGACGCGATCGTGCATTCCCGGTGCTTCAAGGCGCAGGTCCCGTACCTCGCCCGCCGGTCGAAGGTGGTCACGATCGACCCGCGGGGGAACGGGCGCTCCGACCGGCCGCGGACGGCGGAGGCCTACGCCGACGCCGAGTTCGTCGCCGACACGATCGCGGTCATGGACGCGGCCGGGGTGGACAAGGCGGTTCTCGTCGGCCTGTGTACCAGCGGCTGGCGGGCGCTGCTGACCGCCGTACACCACCCCGGCCGGGTGCTCGGTGTCGTGTCGATCGCCACCTGGGCGCCGCACCTGTCCCCGCCGCACTCGTGGCGCTCGGTCTATGACTTCGAGTCGGTGCCCGGTACCGACGAGGGCTGGGCGAAGGCCACCCGGGACTACTGGCTGCGCGACTGGCGCGGGTACGCCGAGTTCTTCTTCGGCGAGCTGCTCAGCGAGCCGCACTCGAGCAAGCAGTGGGAGGACTGCGTGGGCTGGGCCATGGAGATCGGCGCACGGACCATGCTGCTGCACGACGAGGGGCCGGTGGGCAGTTCCTCCCGCGCGGAGACCGAGGCGATCCTGGCTAGGGTCCGCTGCCCGGTGCTGGCTATCCACGGCACCGGCGACGCCTGCCAGCCGGTGTCCCGGAGCGAGCAGGTCGCCGAACTCACCGGCGGCGAGCTGCTGCTGCTCGAGGGTGCCGGGCACTTGCCGCAGGCACGCGAGCCCGTGGTCATCAACCACGCGATCCGTGATTTCGCCGACAGGTTCCGGCCGGCCGGGCCCGCCGTACGAAGGTGGACCCGGCCGCTGGACCGGCCGCGCCGGGTGCTGTACCTGTCGTCAGCGATCGGCCTCGGGCACGCGCGGCGAGACCTGGCGATCGCCGACGCGCTGCGCGAGCTGCGGCCCGGGCTCGAAGTCCACTGGCTGACCCAGCACCCGGTGACGGAACTGCTCACCCGGCGCGGCGAGTACGTGCATCCGGCTTCGGCGTTCCTGGCCAGCGAGTCGCGGCATTTCGAGTGCGAGGCCGCCGAGCACGACCTGCACGCGTTCCAGGCCGTCCGGACCATGGACGAGGTGCTCGTCAGCAACTTCATGGTCTTCTCCGACCTGGTCGAACGCGAGCACTACGACCTGTGGGCCGGCGACGAGGCCTGGGACGTCGACTACTTCCTGCACGAGAACCCCGAGCTCAAGCGCACCGCCTACGCGTGGCTGACCGACTTCGTGGGCTGGCTGCCGATGCCAGACGGCGACGACCGGGAGCGGGCGCTCACCACGGACTACAACGCGGAGATGATCGAGCAGATCGCCCGTTTCCCGCGGGTGCGCGACCGCGCGATCTTCGTCGGCAACCCGGGCGACGTGGTGCCGGACGGGTTCGGCGAGGGACTGCCGGCGATCCGCGACTGGGTCGGGGACCACTTCGCGTTCAGCGGTTACGTCTCCGGGTTCACGCCGGTCGCCGGCGACGAGCGGGAGTCCCTGCGGGCGTCGCTCGGGTACCGGCCGGACGAGCGGGTCTGCGTGGTCACCGTGGGAGGTTCGGGTGTCGGGGCCGCGCTGCTGCGGCGGGCCGCGGCCGCCTTCCCGGCCGCGCGGGAGCTCGTGCCGGGCCTGCGGATGGTGCTGGTGACCGGACCGCGCATCGATCCGGGATCACTGAGCGCCGGCGATGGCCTGGAGGTGCACGGGTTCGTCCCCGACCTGTACCGGCACCTCGCGGCCTGCGACGTCGCCGTCGTGCAGGGCGGCCTGACCACGACCATGGAGCTCACGGCGTGCCAGCGGCCGTTCATCTACGTCCCGCTGCGGCATCATTTCGAACAGAACTTCCACGTCAGGCACCGGCTGGCCCAGTATGGCGCGGGGCGTTGCATGGCGTTCGAGGACACCACACCGCAGGGGCTCGCCCAGGCGATCGCCGAGGAGACCGGCCGGCTAGTGCGCTACCGGCCGGTCGAGACCGACGGCGCCGCGCGGGCCGCGGCCTACCTGGCCGAGCTCATATAGCTCAGCGCTTCGTCCAGCACGTGCGGGAGGCCGTGCTCCCTGGCGAGCTCCGCGGCCGTGCGGAGCGCGGCCGCGGCTTTCTCCGTGTCGCCGAGCTTGGCGAGGGCATGCCCGTCCACGGCCAGGGCCGCCGCCTGCGCGGGGATCCACGGCACCTTTTCCGCGACGGCGAGCAGCGGCGCGAGCACGGCGCGAGCACGGTCCGGCTCGCCGGCCGCGAGCCACGCGCGGGCGAGCGACAGGTAGCACTCGTCGCCGAGCACCCAGGCGCCGCCCGGCGGGAACGCGGCGGCCGCCAGCAGCCCGGCCGCCTCGTCGAGCATCGTCCGCGACCCGGTCGCCGCGGCCAGCGGCGCCGCGCAGCGCAGCACATAGGCCTCCACCCCTGACGTCTCGGCGGCCGCGAGGCCGCGCTCGAAGAGCTTGACCGCCCCGGCGCGGTCACCGGCCACCTGGAGCGTGCCGCCCAGCATGGTGTGGGCGGCGGCCTGCCACCACTTATGCGGGTACCGTTCGGTGAGTTCGACGGCGCGCTGGCCCTGCGCGATCGCCTCGTCGTCGCGCCCGCGCAGCCGGGCGAGCCAGCCCAGGTGAGCAACGTACCAGGCGGCGCAGTACGGGTAGCCGCCGCGGCGGTTGGCCTCGATACCCGCCTCGATCGCCGTGGCCGCCCCCGCCCAGTCCGCCGCCGCGACGTGCGTGAACGCCGACTCGAACTCCACCCACTGCAAGCGGAACAGGTCACCGAGGCGGCGCACCAGCGGGCTGAGCTCGTCAAGCACCGACTGCAGGCCGGCCACATCGCCAAGGCCGCCGTAGACGGTCTTCAGCCCGTCCAGGCCGACCGCGAGGGCCTGGTCGTCGGCTGCGGCCCGGCCGACGGCTACCGCGCGCGTCCCCTGATCGAGCGCCATGTCGTAACGGAGCCGGTTGGCGGCGAGGATGGCGAGCCTGGCCAGGAAGTCCGCCTGCGCGGTCCGGTCGCCCAGGGCCTCCGCGATGCGCAGTCCGCGCTCGAGGTTGGGAGCGTAGCCGGATACCGGGTGCCCGACCGAGGCCGGGACGTCGCCGCCGAGCTCGCGCAGGACGAGCATCTCAAGGCGGCGGTCGCCGGCGGCGCGCGCGCCGTCCGCCCCGCTGCTCAGGTCGGCGAGCGCCGCCGCGGCCTCGCCAGAAACCTCGCGCGCGCGGCCGCGGACGAAGACGGCCCGCGCGGCCACTTCGCTGACCCCGCCGTGCTCGGCGGCACCGAGCGCCTGGGTGGCCAGCGCGATCGCGTCCGTGGTCGCCCAGCGCCGCATGGCGTCCTCCGCGGCGAGCAGCCAGGCACGGGCGGCCCGCGGCCAGTCACCCGCCGCCGCCGCGTGGCGTGCCAGGGATTCCGGATGCGCGGTCAGCATGTCGGCCGCGCGCCGGTGGTAGGCGAGCCGCGCGGGTGCCGGCGTCGTCTCGTACAGCACCTCGTGTACCAGGTCGTTGGCGAACTCGAAGTCGCGGTCGCTGACCACGAGCAGCCGCGCCTCCAGCGCCAGCTCGCACAGCTCCACCGCCCGTGCCGACGTGATGCCGAGCAGGGAGCTGAGCGCGAGCGGGTCCACCGCGGCGCCGAGCACCGCGGCCGCGCGCAGCAGCGCGTCGGTCGCCGGGCCGGCGCGCCGGACGCGTTCGGTGATGGCGACGCGCAGGGATTCGGGCACGCCGGTGTGGCCCGCGGCCAGCGCGCGCAGCACCTCGACGACGAACAGCGTATGCCCGCCGGTCCGCTGCAGGATGCGCTCCGCGAGGGGTTCCTGGCCGGCGGCGCGGGCGAGCCTCGCCACTCCCTCGAGGCCGAGCGGCCCGAGTTCCATTCGGCTGGCGACGGGGGCGAGCGCGGTGCCGACCTGCCCGTCGTGTTCGGCGCGGACGGTCGCGAGCGCGAGCAGCCGCGACCCCGCGCTGTGCCGGCCGAGGTAGTGCAGCAGCTCGATGGTGGAGCGCCCGGCATTCTGCAGGTCGTCGACGAGGAGCAGCACCGGGCTGCGCCGCGCCAGCCCGCGCAGCAGCGCGAGGACGGCCTCGAAGGCGCGCCGGCGCTCCATGCCGGCGCTGCCGCGCCACCGGGGCGAGGGACCGAGCAGGGCCGCGGTTTCCGGCAGCAATGCGGCCAGGGCCGGCGCGTGGTCGCCGAGCATGGCCGGCAGCGCGCCCGCGGGCAACATCGCTACCGCCGACGCCAGCGCCTCGACGATGGGCTGCAGGAACAGCGAGCGTTCGGTCTCATAGCAGCGCGTCCGAAGCACGGTCGCACCGTCGGTGGCCGCCGCCGCGGCGGCGTACTCGGCGAGCGCGGTCTTGCCGATCCCCGCCTCGCCGACGATCACGACCAGGCCGGGCTCGCCGCCTGCCGCCTTGCACCAGGCCTCGCGCAGCGCCTCGATCTCGGCGTCGCGCCCGACGATGGCGACGCTGCCGTCCGGCGGCG
>CAVYVO010000006.1:0-208904 GCA_963771985.1 uncultured Actinomycetota bacterium
CAGGTGATCAAGATCGTTTAGCCCGGAGTTGCCGTAGCTCTCCGTAGGCATCGCATCCTGAACTGCGGTTTCGGTGCAATCTGGCTAAAAGGTGTAGTCAGAATATCGGCGTGTCATGCCAGGCTTGCTTGCATGGAAACTTATATAATCCCGGGTATGGCAGGGAACTCCGGGAAGGTTCACGTAGTCAGAGTCAAGAAGACCGGCTATGTCGACAAGCAGGGCCGGGCCCGGGACTACTCCTCGGCCTACCTGCGGCGCACCTACCGAGAGGCCGGGCAGGTCAAGAACGAGACCGTGGCGAACCTGTCCGCGCTGCCGGACCATGTCATCGACCTGGTTGACGCCGGGCTGAAAGGCCAGCTGCTGGTGCCGGCCGGCGAAGCGGTGACGATCGCCCGGTCGGTGCCGCACGGGCACGCCGCCGCGGCGCACGCCATGGCAGCGAAGCTGGGGCTGCCCGCGCTGCTCGGCCCGGCCGGCCGGGCCCGGGACCTGGCCCTGGCGCTGGTCATCTCCCGGGTGGCGGCCCCGGCCTCCAAGCTGTCCACCCTGGCCTGGTGGGCCGATACCACGCTGGGCGCCGACCTGGGCGTGGAGCAGGCGCCCGCCGACGACATCTACACGGCGATGGACTGGCTGGCGCGTCGGCAGGACGCGATCGAGGCAGACCTGGCCCGCCGCCACCTGGCCCCGGCGGCCAACCCGGCCCGGATGGCGCTGTTCGACCTGTCCAGCTCGTGGCTGGAGGGCACGCACTGCCCGCTGGCCGCCCGCGGCTACTCCCGCGACGGCAAGAAGGGCACGCTGCAGATCGAGTACGGGCTGCTCACCGACCCCGACGGCCGCCCGGTCGCGGTCCGGGTCCTGGAGGGGAACACCGCCGACCCGGCCGCGTTCACCGCGATCGTCCAGGTGGTGCGGGAGGAGTTCGGGCTGGCCAGGATGGTCATGGTCGGGGACCGGGGCATGATCACCAGCGCACGGATCGAGGCGCTGAACCAGCCGGAGGAGGACGGGACACAGCCGTCCCCCTACGGGTGGATCACCGCGCTGCGCGCCCCCGCCATCAAGAAGCTGATGGCCGACGACGGGCCGCTGCAGCTCAGCTTGTTCGACCAGCAGGACCTGGCCGAGATCACCTCGCCGGACTTCCCCGGCGAGCGGCTGATCGCCTGCCGCAACCCGGCACTCGCCGCCCAGCGCGCCCGCACGCGCGAAGACCTGCTCCAGGCGACCGAGAAACTCCTGGCCCCGCTCCTCGCCCGGGTGCAGGCCGGGCGGCTGGCCGGCGCCGCGAAGATCGGCGTCGAGGCCGGCAAGGTCATCAGCAAGTACAAGACCGGCAAGCACTTCGACGTCGCCATCACCGACGACAGCCTCACCGTCACCCGCCGCCAGGCGCAGATCAGCGAGGAAGCCGCCCTGGACGGGCTGTATGTGATCCGCACCCCCGTCCCCGCCGCCGAACTCGACGCCCCCGCCGCGGTCACCGCCTACAAAAACCTCAAGAACGCCGAACGCGACTTCCGCTCCATCAAATCCGACGACCTGGACCTGCGCCCGGTCTACCACCGCCTGGAAGAACGCGTCAAAGCGCACGTGCTGATCTGCATGCTCGCCGCCTACCTGACCTGGCACCTGCGCAGAGCCTGGGCGCCGCTGGCCTTCACCGACGAGAACCCGCCCGCCCCCGGCAACCCGGTCGCCCCCGCCCGCCGCTCCGCGGCCGCCCAGGCCAAGGCCTCAGCCCGGCACGACCCGGCCGGCCGCCCCTACCGCAGCTTCCGCACCCTGCTCGAGCACCTGGCCACCCTGACCCGCAACCAGGTCCGGTTCGCCGGCACCAGCATCACCGTGCCGATGCTCGCCGAGCCCACCAGCACCCAGCGGCAGGCCTTCGAGCTCATCGGCGCCCCGGTACCGCTCACCTTGAAGTAGCCAGAACAAAACCCGGCCAGATCGGCAAAACACCAGGTCAGGGCCAGAACCGCCTACCGAACCAGCCGTAACTTCGGGTTAGCGGGCTGGGCTGGTCAGGCGGCTGGAGCCTGGTTGCGGCGCGCATACCGGATCTGGTCTGCCGGTGAACAGGCCGCACTGGCGGAACCAGTGGTAGCGCATGCGGGGGGCGTTGGCCTCGAAGTAGCCCAGGGCGGTGTCCGGCTCGTCTTTCTTCACGCCTTCCAGGGGAAAGACGCGGGCCGGGCCTCGCAGATCTTCTCGTTCACCTCGATGATCTGCTCGACGGCCGCCGTGAACTCCGCATGCCGGGCCGCCTCGCCGCGCACCTTCTCCACCTCCGCCGCCGCGAGCTGGCGGCCGACCGTCTTCCGGCGGCCCGCCGACCGGGTCCACAGGAACCGCGGCCCGTGCCCGGGATGATCCGGGGCCGCGCACGCGCAGTTCGACCTGCCGCACTTGCGCCAGTTCTCGCTCACCGATCCCCGCCGGAAGTCGCCGACCATGCTGAGCTGCGCATACAGGCGATCCCGCTCGGCCTCCAGCTCCGGCAGCGACGGCTCGGTCACGGGCGGGACCCCTACATGCGTGTCGCACACCCGGGCCACCCGCGGCGTGCCCATTTTGTCGGCAGCGGGTGCGATACTCCGGAACGCGGGCGTGCGGCCTCGACCGCGGATTCGCGCTTTCCTGTGCCGAGTTCGCCGTCGAGCGTCCTGAGGTGATACGGCATCAGTCTCGTCCCGGTGAGTCGGGGAGCCAAAGCACACGCAGCCCCACGCCAACCGGGAAACCGGGGCAAGGTTAGCCAACTGTAGCGGTCAAGACAGCCTATCGACAACGCTGAGGAATTTTATTAGTGCCAGAATTCGATGTAGTAACTTGTTAATGCAAGACAGGTGATCGCATGTCGCAGCCGCCGGGCTCCGGGGACGGGACGGGCGGCCAGCCCGCCCGCGACCCCCGCCCGCCCGGCGGCGCTCCCGGCGGTCCCGGGCTGCGGCTGGCCGATTTCGGGAAAGACGGCGCCCGGGACACCCGCCCGCCCGGACCGGCGCTGGTGACCGCGCTCGATGCCCTGTCCGGTGCTGACCGGCGGTGCGCCGGGGCCACCGACGATGAGCTGACCGGCCTGCTCGGCCGGTGGGCCGCCGCCGAGTCCTGGGCGACAGCGGGGAAGCTCGGCGTCGCCCGCGAGCTGCTGCGCCGCCGCGCCGTCCCCGGCACCGTCCGGCCCGGCGGGCTGCCCGAGATCTGGGAGGACGGCACCGGGCATGAGGCCGCCGCGGCGCTGGCCGTGTCGGTGCCCGGCGCGGATACGCTGCTGAACCTGGCCTGGACGCTGGAGGCGCGGCTGCCCGGCACCGGCGGCAAGCTCGCCGACGGCACGATCACCTCCACCAAGGCGAAGATCATCGCCGGCGAGCCGGCGGTCCTGGACGACACGCAGGCGGCCGCCGCCGGAAAGCTGATCCTGGCCGACCTGGCAGGCAAGACCCCGGGCCAGGTCGGCAAGCTCGCCGCCCAGGCCGTGGTGACCGTCGACCCCGACGGCGCCGCGAAGCGGCGGGAGCGCGCCGAGCGGGACGATGCCCGGGTCCGGCTGTGGCGCGAGCACACCGGCGCCACCGCGCTGGCCGCCTGCGGGCTGCCCGCCGGCGCCGCCCTGGCCGCCAACGCGAACATCGAACAGCGCGCCGGGGTCTGTAAGAAGTCCCGCGCGTTCCCCGGCCACACGATCGGGCAGCTGCGGGTGCTGGCGTTCTGCGACATCCTCAACGGCGTCACCGCCGGCGCCCGCATCGCCCGGGCCCAGGCGCAAAGCCGGGACCGGGACCGGGACCAGCCTCCGGCCGGCGCCCCGGCCGGGCGGCCCGAGGCTACCGCCGGCAACCCTCCAGCGGATGACCGCCCGGCCGGGGATGACCCGGCCGGCGGCGGCCCCGGCAGCGGCGATCGCGACGGCAATGGGCCCGGTAACGGCGGTTCCGAAGGTCCGGGTACGGACGGGCCCGATGGCAGCGGCCCTGGGAACGGTCCGGACGGCGGCCCCGGCGGCGGCCCCGCCGCCGGGCCGCCCGCCGGGCTGCGCGCTGCCGGCCAAGTCCCACCTGACCTTCCCCCTCGCCACCCTGCCCGGCCTGGCCGAGCGGCCCGGCGCCGGCGACGGCCCCGGCCCCCTCGACCCGGCCCTGGTCCGCGACCTGGCCGCCGCGGCCGCCCGCAGCCCGCACAGCGACTGGTGCCCCACCATCACCGGCACCCGCGGGCACGCCATCGGCCACGGCTGCGGCACACCCGTGAAAACCAGGCAAGCCGACGCCCCGCCGCCCGGCACCCGCGACGGTCCCTGGACCCTCACCCGCCAGGATGACCCCGGCCCGCCCGGCGGGTCCGGCACCTGGCTGCTCACCCTCCCCGACGGGAGGCAACTCGCCGTCAAACTCGGCCCGATCCCGGTCACCGGCTGCGACCACCGCTACGAGTCGCATGCCTACCAGCCCAGCGGCACCCTCCGCCACCTGGCCGAGATCCGGGACGGCGAATGCACCTTCCCGCCGTGCTCCCGGCACGCCCGCAACGGCGACTTCGAACACGCCGTCCCCTACGACAAAGGCGGAAGAACGTGCGCCCGCAACGCGGGCGCGCGCAGCCGCCGCTGCCACCGGGTCAAGCAATCCAAAGAATGGAAAGCTACCCAGCCCCGGCCCGGCTGGCACCAGTGGACCGCCCCCAGCGGACGCAGCTACACCCAAGGACCAATGCAATACCCCGCCTAATGGGAGCGCTCGCTAATTCGTCGGGGGCAACTGGCTGAGCCAGGCGGTGGGGTCGTTCAGGTAGAGGCCGCAGGCGCAGTCGAGGGCTTCTTGCGGGGTGCCGACCGGGTATCCGCTGGGCAGTATGGAGTCTTCGTAGTCATCGTGGCTGGCCCGGTAGATGGCGAAGCGCCAGGTGCTGGCGGAGTCGACGTAACGCAGCCGGAACAGCGGCAGCGTCATACCGTCGGGGAGCTGGCCGCTGACGTAGGCGAACGCGCCGTGCCAGCGGACGGTAATGTCGGCGAGCTCGGGCCACCGCTCGCGTGCTCGGGCGGCGAGCCGCTGGCGCAGTGAAATCTTCGTGGACTCAGGTGGCTTGGCCATGTCAGCATCGTGCCGTATCGGGTGGCATCGGACGGAAATCAGCTGCCGATGGCGGCGGCGATGATCTCCTTCGCCTGTTCCTGGATGGCAGCCAGGTGATCCGGGCCGCGGAAAGACTCGGCGTACAACTTGTAGACGTCTTCGGTGCCAGAGGGGCGGGCGGCGAACCAACCGGACTCAGCGATCACCTTCAGGCCGCCGATCGGGGCGCCGTTGCCGGGGGCCGTGGTGAGCGCCGCGATGATCTTCTCGCCCGCGAGTTCGGTGGCCGGCACCTGCTCCGGGGAGAGCTTGGCCAGCGCCGCCTTCTGCTCCCGGGTGGCCGCGGTGTCGATGCGGGCGTAGACGGGCGCCCCGTAGCGTTCGGTGAGACCGCGGTAGAGCTGTGACGGGGACTGGCCGGTGACCGCCGTGATCTCCGAGGCCAGCAGCGCGAGGATGATCCCGTCCTTGTCGGTCGTCCACACCGATCCGTCACGCCGCAGGAATGACGCTCCGGCGCTCTCCTCGCCGCCGAAGGCCACGGAGCCGTCGAGCAGGCCCGGTACGAACCACTTGAACCCCACGGGCACTTCGAGCAGCTTGCGGTCCAGGCCGGCCGTCACCCGGTCGATCATCGAGGAGCTGACCAGCGTCTTGCCGACGGCGGCCCGGGCCGACCAGCCCGCTCGGTGCCGGTACAGGTAGTCGATGGCGACCGCGAGGTAGTGGTTGGGGTTGAGCAGGCCCGCGTCGGGCGTGACGATGCCGTGCCGGTCGGCGTCGGTGTCGTTCCCTGTCGCGATCGTGAACTCGTGCTGGCGGCCAATCAGGCTGGCCATCGCGAACGGGGAGGAGCAGTCCATCCGGATCTTGCCGTCCCAGTCCAGGGTCATGAACCGGAACGTCGGGTCCACCAGCGGGTTGACGACGGTCAGGTCGAGACCGTAGCGCTCGCCGATCTCGCCCCAGTACGCCACGCTCGCCCCGCCGAGGGGGTCGGCTCCGATGCGTACCCCGGCATCCTTGATGGCGGCCAGGTCGACCACGCTGCCCAGGGCCGAGACGTAGCTGCCGAGGAAGTCGAACTTCCCGGTCGTCCCGGCCGCGGTAGCCCGGGCGTACGGTATCCGGCGCACTTCTTTCAGCCCGCTGGCGAGCAGGTCGTTCGCCCGGTCCTGTATTTCCTTCGTGATGTCGGTGCCCGCCGGCCCGCCATCGGGAGGGTTGTACTTGAACCCGCCGTCCGACGGAGGGTTATGTGAGGGGGTGACCACGATTCCGTCGGCACGGGACCCCTGCCCAGACGCGTTGTGCGACAGGATCGCGCGCGACACCGCCGGGGTCGGCGTGTACCCGCCCCGTGCGTCGACCAGCACGCGGACGTCGTTAGCGGCCAGTACCTCCAGGGCGCTGACCTGGGCCGGCTCGGAGAGCGCGTGCGTGTCCGCGCCCAGGTACAGCGGCCCGTCGATACCATGACCGGCCCGGTAATCGCAGATCGCCTGGGTGGTGGCGAGGATGTGGTCCTCGTTAAACGTCGCCGTGAACGCCGATCCCCGGTGACCAGACGTGCCGAACGACACCCGCTGTGCGACATCGCCCGGGTCGGGATGCACCGCGTAGTAGGCGGTGACCAGCTTCGCGACGTTCACGAGGTCATCTGGGGCAGCGGGCTGGCCCGCACGCGGATCGGCCATACCGCCATACTGACACGCGGACCAGCCCCGGGCGCTGGCGGGCCGCGCGCTAGACGCGGCCGCCGAAGAAGACCTGGGTCTCGGCGAGCTTGCCGTCGCGGACGGTGCTGAACTCGGTGTTGCGGTACCGTTCGCCGGTTTTCAGCTCGTATTCGTACAGAATGAACACGTCGCCGTCACCGGCGTCCGTCAGCCGCAGGATCCGCTGCGAGCTCAGGCGGTCCACCGTAGGGAAACACCGCTCGAGGAACGCCGCTTTGCCGATGTGATCATCCTGCGAGCTGGTGAACACGAAGTCGTCGGCCAGCAGCCGCTCGATGGCGGCGCGGTCCTGGGTGAGGTAGGCCTCGGACGCGGCCTGGACCACGTCAATGCTGAGCATGAGCCGTGTCCCCGGCCGCGCGCTCACGGACGAGCTTCTCGACCGCCTCCGGCGCGGTCGTCTCGAAGTCGAGCAGCCTGGCCCACTCGGGCGTGACCGTGATGGCGACCATCCGCTCATACAGGGCCCGGACCTGTGCCTCGAAGCCCGCCCAGGCCTCTTGCGGCATCGCACGGCGCGAGGCCTCGAGATAGCCGTCGGGCACGCCTTCGACGGTTTCGAGGGAGGCTCGGCCCCGGACCAGCAGCACACGCGGCGGCGGGCCGATGACGTCGATCGTGAGCGCGACCCGGTTGTCGGCCCGCAGTGCGCGGACCTTGGCCGAGTCCGGGATCGTCCACATGCGGAAGCTGCCGCCGTCCCAGACGTACCCGATCGGGATCACTCGCGGCGCGCCGTCCGGCGCCGTATAGGAAAGGTGCAGCACCACCTCATCGCGCAGCAGCTGCCGAGCGATCGGCAGCTCCATCACCTGTGCGGGATCGGCCATCAGGATCACCACCTTGTCGAGGAACCGGTCGTGCCGACCGGTCAGCTGCCCGGCCCGCACCCTTCTCACCCTTACTAGACAGCTCACGGGCGCGGAGATCATCGGTCAACGAGCTGTCACATCGTGCCCTGGCCGATCCGTCAGTCAGGTGTAAGCAGTCCGCACGAAAGGAGAACACCATGGACGCTCGTTTCGACTACCACGGCAGCACAGTCGCGGCGAAGTTCGCGAAGTACATCAACTCGGCCGGCCGGGTTGTGACCGAATCGACCCTGCCGGCCACCACGCAGGAGCTGGTCAAGATCAGGGCCAGCCAGATCAACAGCTGCTCCACCTGCCTCGATATGCACACCAAGGACGCCGAGCAGGCTGGGGAGAGCCGGGTACGGCTCAACCTGGTCGCGGCCTGGCGGGAAGCGACGGTCTTCACCGAGGCCGAGCGGGCCGCCCTGGAGGTGACCGAGCAGGGCACCCGCATCGCCGATGGCGCTGGCGGTGTCACCGACGAGGCCTGGGCGAACGCGGCCAAGCACTACGACGACGACCAGCTCGCCGCGCTAGTCTCCCTAGTCGCGCTCATCAACACCTACAACCGCGTCAACGTCATTACCCGCCGACCCGGCGGTGACTACGAGCCGGGCCAGTGGGGGTGATCGCCGGGGCCGGGCGGGGACTACCAGCCGGGCCAGTGGGGGTAACTACCCAGTTCCCGCGGCCCCGCCATCGGCAGCAAGCGCGGAAAGGGAGCATGTCGATTGCGCAATCGACCACGCTAGAGCGGGTCGATTGCGCGAATGGCACGCTGCGGGGGTGGGGTTGGGGTCGATTGCGCAAACGGCCTGGTGGCTCCGCCGATGATGGTGGTTGCTGGAGCGCCTGACGTGGACCTGAGCGGCCGCGCGTGCCTACCGTAAGGGCATGGGACGTGATCGGAACTCGCGGGCCCCGCGGTTCAGAGACGCCCGGGGCCGTTCCTGGCGGGCCGGGACCGACGCCGACGTGGCGTGGATCGCGCAGGGGACGTCCCCGGGCCTGGCCATCACCGCCGCGATCCCGCCGGTCTTCGAGTCCTACGCTACGGTCGTCTTGCCGGACGGCGGCGAGGAGCGGGAACGGCACAACCGGGCCGTGCTGGCGCTGCTGGGTGAGCAGTCAGGGCACCAGGAATGGTGGCTGGGATACCTCAATCCGCCGGATTTTCTCGCGGGCGCGCCCACGGTGGCGTTGTACGCGGGGTGGGAGTACGTGCTGGTGGCGGCGGGACCGTGGCAGGCCGCCGCCCTGGGGCGGAGCGAGGCCCGGTCGCTGTGGTGGCGTGGCGGGCTGCCCGGCCTGATGTTTCCCGCTGACCGCTCATGGCTGGTCGCCACGCTGGCCGACGACGACTGGACGTGCGTCGGCGGCCCCGCCGTCCTGATAGACGAGTTCCTCGCCGATCCTGACCTGGCGGCACGGCGGGTGCCGCTCGGCGTGGACGCTACTCCCCCTGGTCACAAGGCGTTCTGACACGCTGAGGGTCGCCCAGCCGAGAAGGGCGAGCGGATAGATGAAGTAGCCGAACCGGGTCGCCGGGGACAAGGTGAACAGCGCGGTCAGCCCGAGGGCGATCCGCCGCGCCGCTTTCGCCGGAGTGGCGGGCGGCGCGGTCGCCAGCGACACGGCCAGGGTCAGGGCCGCCGCGGCCAGCAGCGCGATCGCGGCGGCGTGTCCGGCCGGCCCGAACGTAGCGGCGAGAATGTGGCCGGGCAGCGGGCTCTGCGCCGGGGAGGGCGCGGTTGTCAGGCCGAGCGGATAGGCGACCGTGTTCTGCACGATCGCGGCCGGTGCGGCCAGCGCGGCGGGGGCGAGCGCCGCGGCCAGCGCGGCGGCGGCGCCCAGCGCGGTGACGCCGAACCTGACGGCGGCGCGCCTGCCGTCGCGGGCGGCGACCATGACGGCGACAACGGCCAGCGCGGGCCAGGCCGTGTACTTCATCGCGCAGGCGACCCCGAGCACGACCGCCGGCTGCCAGCTGTCGCCGCGCAGCCGGATGAGGAGCGCCAGGGACAGGCAGGTCAGCGCGATCACGGGCGGGTCGGTGATGCCCATGGCGAGCGGGAACGCCATGACCGGCGACGAGACGGCGATGGCGGCGAGGCAGAGCGCGGCGCGACGGCGGGAGGCGGGCTGGCCCGCGGCCACCCGGCCCGCGGTCACCTGGCCCGCGGTCACCCGGAAGGTGGCGTACAGCACGCCGAACGTGACCGCCGCCAGCCAGGGCCGCGGGTCGCCGAGGATGCCGGGCAGGCCAAGGGCCTTCGGCAGGCCGAAGACCGACATGACCGGCAGGTACGGGTCATAGGCGAGCCAGCCGCCGTGGGCGAGCTCGGCGGGCGGCAGGTACGGGCTGCCGTGGTGCAGCAGCAGGACCCCGGACCTGGCGACCACCGTGGTGTCCGGGGTGGCCGGTTCCCGCGTCGCCAGCCAGGTGAGCGGGGCGACGAGTGCCCCGGCCACGCTGGCGGACAGGGCGGCCAGCTGTCCCCCGCGTCCGCGCCAGCAGAGCGCGAGCGCCGCCGCGACGGCGTAGCCGCCCGCCGCCCAGATACCCCACCAGTGATCCAGGCCCGGGCCGCTGAACAGGGCTACCCCGGCCGCGTAGACCGCGAAGCCGACGTACCACGCGGCCGGCCGCCGCAGGGCGCCGGACAGCCGGCGCCTGACCTCCCCCGCTGGAGTCATGATGAGCATAGGCAGCAGCATTCCGGTCCGCGCCGCGCGGATCGATAGGCCTGGCCTCCGAATCCGGGCTGTACCCAGCCCCCGTCGATAAGGGGGGCTAGCCCCCCGTCCAGGAGAGCCCGCGTTGCGTATCGTTGGCCTGTGGCAGAGCAGACCGCGTCCGCGGCGGGGGACGCGCTCGCGGCGACGGAGACCGGCCGGGCGGGCCGTGCCGCGAAGTGGGTGCTGCTCGGCCCGTTCCTGCCAGCGACCTGGCGGGCCCTCGCCAGCCTGATCGCGTCGCTCGCGGCGAGCGCCTCGTTCGCGGCCGTGCTGCTGTGCGCGCTGGCCGTCGGCCTCGCGTGGCTCGCCGCGGTGCTGCTGTGGCTGCTGGCCATCGCCGTCGGCTTCGCGGCACGCCTGGTCTGGCGGGCGGTCCGTCGTGCCGCCAGGCACCCGCCGCGCGCGGCCAGGTCCCGCAAAGCCGGGCCGCGCCTGAAGTGGGCCGGCGACTCCGCTGTGCTGCTGTACTCGGCGGCGATCCGCGTGTCGGCGCAGCTCGCCCAGCTGGACCGGAGCCGGACGCGGCACCTGGCCGGAACCCCGATAGCGCCCGTGCCGTGGCCCCGCCCCGTGCCCGGACTGCCGCTGCGCCAGCGGGGGCGTGCCTGGCTCGAGTCGCCCGTCATCCGGCGGGGCGCCCTCTACCAGCTCGCCCGGCCGCCGGCCATCGTCGCCATCGGGACCGCAGTGGTAGGCGCCTTCATACTCATGGTCGCCGGCCTTGGCGGCCGCCTGTGGGACGGCAACCCGTATTTCGGGGCCAGCTTGAGTGTGCCGATCGGAATCGCCAGCGTCTTCCTCTGGCCGGTCGTGGTCAGGCTGGGGGCCGCGCTCGAACGCGGCCCTCGCCCGCGCGCTGCTCGGGCCGAGCCGCACCGGCCAGCTGTCCGCGGAGGTCGAGCACCTCGGCGCCGCCCGCGCCCACGCGGTCGAGTCCGCCGATTCCGAGCGGCGCAAGATCGAACGGGACCTGCACGACGGACTGCAGCCCAGGCTGGTGTCGCTGGCCCTGGAGCTGGGCATCGCCAGGGCACGGTTCGAGCGCGACCCGGACTACGCGCGCTCGCTGCTCGAGCAGGCGCACGAGGAAGCCAAGATAGCCATCCAGGATCTGCGCAGCCTGGTCCGCGGCATTCACCCGTCCGTCCTCGACGAGCGCGGCCTCGACGCGGCCCTCTCGGCGCTCGTCGCCAGCTGCGCCGTGCCGGTGGAGGTCGACGTCAGCTTGAGCGGGCGCCCGGACCGGCCGCAGGAGGCGGTCGCCTATTTCGTCGCCGCCGAGGCGATCACCAACGTGACCAAGCACTCCAGCGCCTCGTCGGCGTCGGTGACCATCACCGATGACGGCACGTTCCTGCGCGTGCTCGTCGCGGATGACGGCAAGGGCGGCGCCGCGGCCGAACCGGGCGGCGGCCTCGCCGGCCTGGCCGCCCGCGTCGCCGCGATCGACGGGACGTTCACGATCATCAGCCCGCCGGGCGGCCCGACCCTGGTAGAGGCGGTTATGCCGTGCGGGCGGTGATCGCCGATGACAGCGTCCTGCTGCGCGAAGGGATCACCCGCCTGCTCGCCGAGGACGACATCGAGGTCGTCGCCGGCGTCGGCGACGCCGATTCCCTGCTGGCCGCCATCGAGACGCATAAGCCCGACCTGGCGGTCATCGACGTGCGGATGCCGCCGGGGCACCGCGACGAGGGGCTGCGGGCGGCCATCGAGATCCGGCGGCGCTGGCCCGACGTCGCGCTGCTCGTCCTGTCCCAGTTCGTCGAGGAGCGCTACGCCACCGAACTCCTGGCCAGCGACACTCGCGCCATCGGCTACCTGCTCAAGGACCGGGTCGCCGACGTCGCGGAGTTCATCGACGCGCTGCGCCGGGTCGCGGCCGGCGGGACCGCGCTCGACCCGGAGGTCGTCCGGCAGATCTTCGCCCGCAGCCGCAGGTCAGACCCGCTAGCGCGGCTGACCGCGCGGGAGCGGGAGGTCCTGGCGCTGATGGCCGAAGGACGGTCCAATTCGGCCATCGCCCAGGCGCTGTTCCTGTCGACGGGCGCCCTGGAAAAGCGCGTCGCGAGCATCTTCACGAAGCTCGACCTGCCAGCGGACGACGAGCAGACCCACCGCCGGGTCATGGCGGTCGTCCGGTACCTCAACTCCTGAGGCACGCGGTGCGGCGGTGCCGGTAGGTGCGGCGGTGCCGGTAGGTGCGGAGTGCGGGGTGCGGAGTGCGGGGTGCGGAGTGCGGGGTGCGGAGTGCGGGCGGGCCAGTCAGCGCTCGGTGTCCTCGAGGGTGCTGGCGTCCGCGGGCACGTCGACCGAGTGCTGCCGCAGCACCGATAGCGGCACGATCTCCAGCGCGCGCTCGTGCGTCGACGCGAGGACGACGGGCGCGGCGGCGCCGTCTTGATGAGCGCGCAGCCAGTTCGCGGCCGTCACGCACCACCGGTCACCCGGCACCAGCCCCGGGAAGCGGAACTGCGGCATCGGGGTGGTCAGGTCGTTGCCAATGCGCCGCTGGTGTTCGAGGAACTCCTGGGTCACGACCGCGCAGATCGTGTGGCTTCCCCCGTCTTCGGGCCCCGTGGTGCAGCAGCCATCCCGGTAGAACCCCGTCAGCGGATCAGATCCGCATGGCTCAAGCTCGCCGCCCAGTACATTTCGGTCGCCCATCCCAGAAGTATCGGCAGCGCGGGTCTCCATCCGCAAGACTCAGCAACCGTTCGTCAGCTCCTGACACACGCAATTCACATACTCGCGGCCATCACAGCAAGCACGAATGTGCTGATCGCGGCGAAGCCGTGGGCGATCGGAACAAGCACCGCCGGGTTCGGGCGAATGGGGCGGTGCCCGCCCGCGGAGTAGGAATCTTCCATGAGCCGCGCGATCATCTCGTCGGTGATCTCAAAGGCCGATCGCGGCTGTTCGGCCGCCGCGGCGGGGGTGTCGGGGACGACGACCGCCGACTCGTCCCACGGCGCGGGCGCCCGCCGCTCGCCGGGCTTGCGCGCCGGGTACGGCGTCCATAGCGTCACCGTGGCCAGGCCAAGCCCGACGGTCACCATCACCATGCCGACCGCCGTCCAGGCCAGCGGCTTCGCTCCAGTGGCCACGAAAAGGACCCATACGAACAGCCCGCCGATGGCCAGGCTCGCGTGGCCGAAGATCAGCTGCGGCGGGAGGCCGCCGGGACGGGCGCGTTCCCGGTGCAGGCCGCCGCGTGTCAGCCAGGTGCGCAGCATGTAGCCGCCCAGGCCGACGGTCAGCAGCCAGCTGATGAGGGTAGCGAACCGCATGGCTTCTCCTGGTTCGCTCGGCGCAGTTCCGACCAGGATAGACCTCTCGACCTAGTCCAGTCTTACTTAGGTTATGCTGGACTATATGTCGTACATCGAGATCCTCATCCTCAGGCACCTCACCCGTCGGCCGGCACACGGCTACGAGCTGCGCAAACGGGTGGAGCACACCACCGGCGTCCGGCTGAACAACAACTCGCTCTACCCGGCGCTGCGCCG
This sequence comes from uncultured Actinomycetota bacterium, assembly GCA_963771985.1. Classification (GTDB taxonomy): domain Bacteria; phylum Actinomycetota; class Actinomycetes; order Streptosporangiales; family Streptosporangiaceae; genus Trebonia. Next base: position 13,932 of record CAVYVO010000006.1, read on the forward strand.
CTTCGAGGAGGCGGGCGCGGTCACCCGCATCGAGGAGCCGCAGGAGGGCAGGCCGCCGCGGCTGGTGTACGCGCTCACCCCGCTCGGCCGCGAGCTGCTCCACGACATGCTCGCCGACCTGCCGCCCGACCAGGCCGCCGACGACTACGAGTTCATGGCCCGGCTCGGCCAGTTCGTCCTCCTCGACCCCGCCGAACGGCTGGCCGTCCTCGACGCCCGCGACAAGGCGCTGGAAGAGCGGCTCGCGCACTTCGCCGAGATGCACGCCCTCGCGGCCGGGGACCAGTGGGCGGAGGCGGGGACCGCCGAGCTCATCCGCCGCGACGAGCGGGAGCGCGCCTGGATAGCCGAGCTGCGCGTGCTCGCGGCCGAGCCTTGACGGCCACGCTCACGGGCCGCCGCGGGATGGGCGCCGTCGTCCAGTACGCGCTGCTGGCCGGGCCGCTACTGTCCATGCTGGACTCCAGCGTGGTCAACGTGGCGGCCGAGTCGATCGCGCGGGCGCTGCACGCCTCGCTCGGCACGGTGCAGTGGACGGTCAGCGGGTACCTGCTCGCGCTCGGGACCGGGCTGGCCGGCACCGCGTACCTGGCGCGGCGGTACGGCACGGTGCCCGTGTACCGGGCCAGCCTGATCGCGTTCACCGTCGCCTCCGCGCTGTGCGCCCTCTCCCCCGGCGCGACCGCGCTGATCGCCTTCCGCGCCGTCCAGGGGCTGGTGGCCGCGCCGCTGGTACCGCTGGCCATGTCCATGCTGCTCGGCAAGTCAGGCGGCGCGCGGTCCATCTCGCCGGCCGCCGGGATCTTGCTGTTCGCCGCGCCGGCGCTCGGGCCGACGGTCGGCGGCGCGCTGATCGGGGCGGGCGGCTGGCGGCTGATCTTCGCGGTCAACGTGCCGTTCGGGGTCCTCGCGGGGTGGGCGGCGAAGCGATTGCCGGCGGGAGTCAGCGCGGCCCGTTCGGACGAAAGAATTGAATTTGATTTTTACGGGCTGGTGATGCTGGCGGCGGGAGTCACGCTGGTGCTGCTCGGGGCCAGCCAGGGCGGGGCGGACGGCTGGGGCTCGGCGGCGTGCTGGGCGCCGCTGGCGGCGGGCGCGGCGCTGCTGGCCGCGTACGGACGGTGGGCGGCCGGGCGCGCGCAGCCGGCGCTGGACGTGTCGCTCGCGCGGGAGCCGACGGCGGCCCTGTCCATGGGGCTGTGCGCGCTGGCCGCCGTGGTGACCTGGGCGGCGGTGTTCCTGGTGCCGGTGTTCGTGCAGACGGTGCAGGGACGTTCGGCGCTGGCGGCCGGAGTCGCGATGGCGCCGCAAGGGGTGATCACCGGGCTGTCCGCCGCGCTCGGGCCGCGGGTGCTGGCCCGGTTCACGGTGCGGGTGACCGTCGGCGCCGGGTTCGTCGTGCTGGGCGCGGGCAGCCTGATGCTGCTGCTGGTGGGACCGGGGACGCCGCTGTGGGCGGTCGCGCTGATCCTGGCGGCGCGCTCGGCCGCGATCGGGCTGGTGATCAGCCCGCTGCTCGCCGCGCTGACCGGGCCGCTGCCGCCGCGGCGGATGGGGGACGCGAGCACGCTGTTCAACGTGGTGCAGCGGATCGCGGGATCGTTCGGGATCGGGCTGCTCGCGTCGCTGTACGCGGTGCAGGCGCGCTCCGGCGGCGGGCCGGTGGCCGCGCTGCACACGGTCGGGGTCGTGCTCGGGTGCGTCGCCGGGCTCGGGGCGGCGGGCTCGGCGCTGCTGCCCGCGGTGCGGAACACGTCTGTGATCCAGGGGTGACTCCCGCTGGATCGCAAACGCCGCGAAAATTTGCGAAACGGTTGCCAGGGGGCATTTGGGTAGCCGACCATAGCCTCACCTGCAGGTCACCAGTCCGCGGTCCGCGCGGACTGCCGGTCGAGGACGGGTGCGGCGGTTGGATGTCATCGGTCATGGCCGGGAACCGGAGCGGGATTTCCGGGCTTCTCGGATGCTGCTGCCGCGTTCGCGACGGTGGCGCGCCGCGGGCGTGCTCGCCGTCGCCGTGCTCGCTGCCGTCGCCGTCGTCGTCGTCGCGGCGACTGTGACGCGGCACGCTGGCGGGACGCCTGGTGCGGGCGCGGGATTCGTGCCGGGCGCGCCTTCGGGAGTCACTGTCCCCGCGGAGAGCCCGGCTTTCACCGTCTGCGCGCCGTCCCCGGGAGCGTGCTCCACCCGGATCATCGTCATCCACGGCGTCGCCACCCGGATCGTCCGCGCCGCGCGCTGAGGCCGAGTGGGTCGATTGCGCAATTGAGGCTGCGGGCGGGCGGGGGCTGCGGGCGGGCGGGGGCTGCGGGCGGGCGGGGGCTGCGGGCGGGCGGGGTGGACAGGGGCGCGGGGGGTATTTAGGCTTGACTGTATGGTCAGTCAAGATGTTGGTGCTGGGTATCCGCCTGTTGCTGGGTATCCGCCTGCGCCGGTTGATGCTGGGGAGCTCGCGGAGACGCTGCGGCCGTTCGGGGAGAGCAGGATGCTGCCGCGCGCCGCGTACACGGACGCGGCGGTGTTCGAGTGGGAGCGGCGCCATTTCTTCGGCGGCGGCTGGATGTGCGTCGCCAGGGGCGACCAGCTTGCGTCGGCCGGCGCCCAGCTGGCCGCCGATACCGGTAACGGCGGCGTGCTGCTCACGCGCGGCGAGGACGGGCTGGTCCGCGCGTTCGCCAACACCTGCAGGCACCGCGGGCACGAGCTGCTGCCCTGCGGCTCGGCCGCCAGCGCCAGGGCGATCGTGTGCCCGTACCACTCGTGGGCGTACTCCCTGTCCGGGGAGCTGCGCGGCGCTCCCGGGTTCCGCGGCCTCAACGCCGCCGCCTGGTCGCTGGTGCCGCTGCCCGCCGCGGAATGGCACGGCCTGGTGTTCGTCGACGGGTCGGGCGGCGCGGCCGGGCCGCTGCCGCTGGACAGCCTGGCCGCGATCGTCGCCCCCTACGAGCCGTCGCGGCTGGTCACCGCCGCCGTGCACAGTTACGACGCGGCCGCCAACTGGAAGATCCTCACCGAGAACTACCACGAGTGCTACCACTGCTCGACCATCCACCCGGAGCTGTGCCATGTCAGCCCGCCGCGCAGCGGCGAGAACTATCCCGCCTCCGGGGCGTGGATCGGCGGCTGGATGTCGCTGCGCGAGGGGATGGCGACGATGTCGCTGGACGGGCGCAGCGGCGGGGTCCCGCTCCGCGGCCTGTCCGGCGAGGGTCTCCGGACGGTCGTTTATATAGCTATTTTTCCGAACGTACTGCTCAGTCTCCATCCCGACTACGTGATGACCCACCGGCTGGTCCCCCTCGCCGCGGGCCGGACCCTGATCGAGTGCAGCTGGGCGTTCGCGCCGGAGGCGGCCTCGCGGGCGGGCTTCGACCCCGCGTACGCGGTCGACTTCTGGGACCTGACCAACCGGCAGGACTGGGGCGCGTGCGAGTCGGTGCAGCGCGGGCTGTCCTCGCCGTTCGCCTCGCCCGGGCCGCTGGCCCCGGACGAGGACGCGGTCTACTCGTTCGTGACCACGGTCGCCCGCGGCTACCTCGGGGAGCGCGTGGCATAGCAGCCGCTCAGGCCAGGGCGGCCGGGCCGCGGCGGGTCAGCTGGCGGGCGATGATCATGCGCTGGATCTCGCTGGTGCCCTCCCAGATTCGCTCCACGCGCAGCTCGCGGAAGAAGCGCTCGGCGACGTTCTCCCGCATGTAGCCGCGGCCGCCGAAGACCTGGACGGCGCGGTCCGCCACCCGGCCCGCCATCTCCGAGCAGTAGAGCTTGGCCATCGAGCACTGCGCGTGCGCGGTCTTGACGTCCGCGCCGCGGTCGATGCCGCGCGCCGTCTCATACAGCAGCGACCTGGCGGCGAACAGCTCGGTCACGCTGTCGGCCAGCATCCCGGCGACCAGGCCGTGCTCGCTGACCGGGCCGCCGCCCGCGTGCCTGGCCGTCGCGAAGGCGGTCATCTCGGCGGCGAGCCGCTCGGCCGCGCCGGCGCAGCGGGCGGCGACCATCAGCCGCTCGAACCTGAACCACTCGCGGGAATAGGCCATCCCGTCGCCTTCGGCGCCGACGAGGCTGGCCGCGGGCACGCGGACATCCTCGAAGGCCACGATCGGATGGTGGTGGCTGATCGTGTGCGAATACTCCGGGGTCCTGACGACGCGCACGCCGGGACTTGGCAGGTCGACCAGGAACATCAAGTGCTCGGCTGGGACAGGATGCCGCTTCCGTTCGGAACAAAGGCTTTTGGCTTGAAAAAAACAGTAGTCAGCCGAGTTGAAGGAGGTGACGTGCCACTTGACGCCGTTCAGCACCCAGTCGGCGCCGTCCCGCCGGGCGGTCGCCTCGATGGCGTCGACGTCGGAGCCCGCGCCCTCTTCGGTGATCGCGTAGCACTCCTCGCGCTCGCCGCGGATCGTCGGCTTGAGGTAGCGCTCGATCTGGTCGGCGGTGGCGACCGGCGGGAACCAGGAGGGCGGCGTGGCCGCCACCCAGCCGAGCGCGTTGGTCACGCGGCCGGCCTGCTCCTGGACGAGGACCTGCTGGAGCGTCGTGCACCCGCCGCCGCCGAGTTCCCTGGGCATGTTCGTGGCGTAGAGGCCGAGCTCCATGGCCCGCTTCTTGTGGGCGCTCGTGACGTCGTCGGGCAGGCCTTCGAGTTCCGCCCGGACCTCGAACGGGATCAGCTCGTCCGCGAAGGCGCGGGCCCGCGCCTGGATGTCCAGGTCCTCGTCTGACAAGCCGTACATGGTCGTGGGCGCCTCTCGTAGTCATTGACTGAATGTTCAGTTTATGTGAGCATCGAAGACATGCCAATGAGTGCGGAGCTTCCCAGGGCCGCGGACGCCGTCGTGGTCGGCGGCGGGACCGTGGGGGCCTGGGCTGCCTATTTCCTGCGTTCGGCCGGGCTGCCACGAGTCGTGCTGCTCGAGAAGGGGCTGCTCGGCGCGGGCGCGAGCAGCCGGGCCGCGGGCGTCGTGCGGCTCCAGGGCGGGACGCCGGAGGCGGTCGCGCTGGGGCGCTGGTCGCGGGAGTTCTACCTGCGGCAGCGTTCCGAGATCGGCACGGACTCGGGGTTCGTGGCGCAGGGGTACCTGCTGCCGTGCTTCACTTCCGCGGAAGTGGCCGCGGCGCGGGAGCGGATCGCGATGCAGCGGGCCGCTGGCGTGGCTGTGCGCTGGGTGTCGTCATCCGAGGTGGACGCGCTCAACCCGACTTTTGAGCCCGGGCGGACGCTGGGCGCGTCGTACTGCGCCGACGACGGGTACATCGCTCCGCCGCGCAACGTGGCGGCGTATACCGCCGCGCTGATCTCGAGCGGAGTGGTGGTTTGCGAGGGGACGGCGTTCACCGGGCTGCGCGGTCTGTCCGTGCTGACTTCGCGCGGAACGGTGTCCGCGGGGCTGGTGATCCTGACCGGGGGGCCGAAGCTGGCTGCTGTCGGTTCGCTGGCCGGGGTGCGCGTGCCGGCGGGCGGTGCGCGGCACCAGGTCGCGGTGACCGAGCAGCATCCGGCGTTCGCGGACACGCCGATGGTGTTCGACGTGGCGTCAGGGCTGTACTGGCGGCCGGAGGAGGACGGGCTGCTGTTCGGGATGAGTAACCCGGAGGAACCGCCCGGGGAGAACCGGTGCGTGGACTGGTCGTACCTGTCATTGATGCGTTCACGGCTGGATTCGCTGGTGCCATTGGCCGCCGGGCTCGGGCTGCGGCGGGTGTGGGCGGCGACGATCGACTACACGCCGGACCACCTGCCGATCATCGGGCCGGCTCCGGGGCTGGACCGGGTGTTCGTCGCGTCGGCGGGCGGGGCGGGCATGATGTGGGGGCCGGCGGTGGCGCGGGCCGTCGCGGATGTCGCAGTTTCCGGGGCTACCTCGGTGGTGGACGTGTCGTCGCTCGGGCTGGACCGGTTCGACGAGTCCGGGCGCAGCCGCCTGGCGGCCGACCCGATCGCGCTGCCGTTCCCGGAAAAGGTGTCCTGACGCGGGGTTGCGGGGGTTTCGGGGGGTCTCGCTTGGAGGCTCGCTTGTATTACAGTTCCTGTTTCACGCTGAGCGGTGACGCAGGTTCGATTTGTTACCGGCCGTCTCAGGCTGGCGGAGGCTGACCCGCGACCTCGGTCACGCTGCGTGGCTGGTTCTGCCGCGGCTCCCGGGAGTCCTGCGACAGGGGTTAACCGGAATTGCACTCGTGTATCTTGAGGCGGCCGTGTCGCGTTGCTTGCTTTGTGGAAACCAACAACACAGACACGGCCGTGCCGGCCAGGATAGAGGATGTCGCGGACTGCGCGGCGCAGGTTGATGCCCAGGTCAAGCGCCTTCTGGGCCGGGTGATGGCGCAGCGCCGCAGCGTGGAGGTGGCGTTCGCTTACGCGGTCGCGCTGTCGCCGGGCACCCGGGCGAACTGCTGGGCGATCGCCGAGGCGGCCGGGCATGAGGGCTGGCACCGGATGCAGGGGCTGCTCGGCAGCTACGTGTGGGACTGGAAGGACCTGCGGGCCGGGCTGCCCGCGCTGGCGGCGGCGTGGCTGCCGGGTGACGGGGCGGACCTGACCGGGCCGGGGATCGCGATCGACGAGACCGCGGACCTGAAGGCGGGGGACTTCACCGCGTGCGTGGCACCGCAGCACGCCGGGGTCACGAACTCGGTGGAGAACTGCGTGACCACCGTGTTCTCCGCCTACGTCACCCCGGGCGGGCAGGCCTGGGCCGACTTCGACGTGTACATGCCCGAACGCTGGGCCAAGGACATGCCCCGCCGCCGCGAGGCCGGGATCCCGGACGACCTGGAGTTCGCCACCAAGCCGCAGCTCGCGATCAAGCAGCTGGAACGGCTGGTCACGGCGGGGCTGCCGCTGCGGTGGGCCGCCGCCGACGAAGTGTACGGCCGCAGCAGCAAGCTGCGGGAAGCGTGCAAGAAAGCCCGGATCGCGTCGGTGTTCACCGTGCCCTGCAACTTCACCGTCACCACCCCGGCTGGCACCGCCATCACCGCCGAAGAGGCCGTCGCGGACGCGGTCTTCGAACGGCGGTCCTGCGGCAACGGCTCCAAGGGCCCCCGGTACAGTGACTGGTCGCTGGCGGCGACCGCGGACCCGCGGGAGTCCCTGCTGATCCGGCGGCTGATCTCCCGCCCCGATCAGTACACGTTCTACCTGTGCTACGCCCCTGAGGACAGGCCCGCGACCCTGACCTGCTTCGTCACCATCGCCGGGCGGCGCTGGCAGGCGGAAGAAACGTTCAAAACGGGAAAAGACGTCCTCGGCTGGGACCAGTGCCAGGTCCGCAGCTACGACGGGATCTGCCGGCACACCGCCCTGTCCGCCCTCGCCCAGCTCCGCAACACCGCCATCCGCAACGCCCTGACCGGCCAGATCACCCTGCCCCCGGTCCCGCCCGCCGGCCAGCCGGCAGAGGCCGGACCCGGGCCGGACACCAGCTCCGGCGACACTGACAGTGGCAGCGAAGCGGACCCAATCGACGACGCTGACCTGCTGATACCCCTCGGCGATGCGCCGGTGCCCGCCCGCGGCGGGCTGCCCTGCCCCCCGGCGATCAGCGCCATCAAGCTATCCGTCGCCGAGGCAAACCGGCTCGCGCACCTGGCGGCACAGTACATCGCCGGCCTCATCGACCAGGCCCGGCTCGCCTTCGCGCTGCGCTGGTCCGCCCGCCGCCGGCGCCACCAGGCCAGAGCCCGCTGGCACCACTACAGCAGCCGCCTCCTGCCCGGCATCACCTGACCCCCGCCAGACGAAAGGAGGTGACGCAATGTAACCAGCGGCCTAGGAACCTCACGTCACGCTGCGCGGCAACGCGATCACCGATCGGAAAACCGTGACTGTACTACTTGGGGGCTCCGGGGGTCTCCTGGGGGTCGATTGCGCAATCGACCCGCTCTAGTGCGGTCGATTGCGCAATCGACACGTTCCGAATTCAGGCGGCGGAGCGGCGAGGTCGCCGGCCCTTTGCCGCTGCCCGGCTAGCGCAAGGGGCAAATATGGACAAAGGGCGCATTTCTGGCCATCGAGAGGGCTGGCGTAACCGCCTGTGAGCGTTGCCGGAGTCCTTCGGCGATGATTTGCCATGATCACGAAGGTTTTCATAGGGCGTATAGAGGACGAATTATTTACGTCAGGAAAAATGTTTTCGGGATCGTGGACTCGATTCAAATATTGGTGACTACGCGCTGTTATCGGCAGAGTCCGGGGAAGGGAGTCTGTCCGCGTCTTCAGCGGCAAGAAGCATCAGCAAGGCGGCTGGTTCCCGCCAGCACATCCTGGCGCAGTATTACCTGCGCTTTCCACGGTTCTTCCAGCATCGGGCTGTGCGCGGACTCGTAAAACGTGTAGAAACCCTTCCGCGGTGCCTGCAGTGTTGCCGCGTACGTCTTCGCGAGCTGATAATTTACGGTGTAATCGTATATGCCGTGGAAGAAATAGGCGGGCAGGGCGAGCCGCGGCACACGGTCAGTCACGTCAGTGGCGAGCATCTCGTCCCACAGCGCGCTCACGCCGGACGAAAGCTTGCCGCGCCACAGCCTCAATGCCGCGGGCTTTAGATGTTTGACCGGTTGTGGGTAGTTCTTGTTTTTGGTTACTGCTGGTAGTTGCCTTCCGGCGGGCATGCCGAAGGCCGGCGTGTCGTGCCGGTGGCGGCCGGGTCCACGGTCCGGCAAGGTTCTCTCTCGGCTGGTTCTACGGTGTCTTCGCTGGTCAGGTGGGGGTGTTGGCCATGGTGATGATGGCGGGGGCGATGCGGGTGGCGGTGTCCTTCGGGGTGGCGTGCGCGAAGGATGACGGGGACTTGGACTTGCGGGCGCGGTGCCGGTCCCGGCCGACGACGTTCCGGTATTTCCCGATCTCGCTGGTCACGGCCTGGTAGCAGGTGTTCCCGATGCGGATTGCGGACAGGACCGCCCGGAGGGCACGGGCGAAGGACAGGTCACGGGGCCGGACCGGGAGCCCGGCCGTCCTTCCCTTCCTCACGGGCGCGGCGGCGAGCGCGGCATCGAAGACGACGCCCCGGGTCATCCCGACCCCGGCCGCCCAGGCCGCGAGTTCCTGCCGGACCAGGTCCGGGGACCCGGAGCGGAGCATCGGCCCCGTACCGGGCCGGCGCCGCGCAGCGGCGCCTTGGCCTCCCGCAGCGCGGTCTCCGATCCGTCCCACCGCCATTTATAGAGCGAGGCAAGCTCGGGGCCGGGGTAGTCCTCCCAGTCCATCAGGTCGGTGACCAGGCAGAACATCTCTGGCACCTCCTGGCCCTCCACCGTGACCCAGTACCCGGTGACGCGGACCGCGACCGTGACGCCGTCGCCGGACAGCTCCGCCCGGTACGAGCCGTCGGGCAGGATCTGTGAGGTCCGCTTCAGCGGGATGTCGCTCTTGAGCCTGATCAGCACGTGCGCGGACCGGATCATCCGGGCGATCCGCGCGGCCCCGTGGTAGTTGCGGTCCATCAGCCAGATCCAGTCCGGCGCGAACAGGAACGGGAACTGTTCCATGGCCTCATCGAGCAGGGCCTGCTCCGATTCTGCCTTGTCCGTGCCGGCGGGCCCGTGCGGCATCGCGAACAGCGCCCGGCACGAGCAGCAGGTCAGCGGCAGCGCCCGCAGGCACGGGTACGGGCCCGAATCGTCACCCGTGCCCACGGTGCCGAAGAACGCCCTGTTCGCGGGCGTGTCCGGCACCCGGACCAGCGTCCCGTCCAGCGATCCCGCCTTCAGCGGCTTCTTCTTCCCGATGGTCACCGCACCCGGGCAGCCCCCGCCGGCGTGCTCCCGCCAGGCCGATCCCAGCACCAGGTCCCGCAGCTCTTCCAGGGGAACCGGGCCGAGCGACTTCCGCCAGTCCCCGGCCGCCCGCGCCGACGCCGGACGCCACGGCCGCGCCCACGGCACCAGCGCCAGGTCCCCGGCCAGGGCGGCGATCACGTCCCCGGGCCGCGCGTCCGGCATCAGCGTCATCAGCACGATCACCCGGATCATGAACGCCCTGGCCAGCAGCCTTTCCCGTTCCCCCTTCACGAACCGGGCGCCCAGCGGCGCCCGCCCCGCGATCGTGCCGATGGCACCCGGCCCGGCCTTGTCCTCCAGCGGCCCCGGCGTCGCGTGATGCACCGGGCTGCCCTTGGCCCGGACCTGCCCGTCCCTCCTGACCTGCGCCCCCGCGACCGCGACCACCTTGCAGAACACCACCGCGCCGCATGCGCGGATCTTCTCCGCGCCCCCGATGACCAGCGCGGACCGGTCCGCGTCCCCGAGATTCCTGCCGCTCTTCAGCGGCGAGGCCAGCAGCTCCGCGGGCACCGCGACGATCATCCCCGCGGAAACGGGCACGGCAGACGACGGGACAGGGTAAGAAGACACGCGAGGCTCCGGTTGAGAAGAGTTGATCCAGACAATCCCTCTTCTATCCGGAGCCTCGCCCGTCTCGCGGGAAACCTGAACAACAAGCCTGCGGCCAGGAACGATCACACAGCGCAACCAGGAGCGGAACCGACGCTCAACCGTTTCGCCTTAAAGCCGCTGGCATTGCGCCACAGCCTGGCCTTCTCGCCCGGCGTGTAATGCGGGCTGCGCAGCGATGGCCAGAAGACGCCGCGGACTACCGAATGCATGTCATGTGCCGTGCCGACGCCGAGGGCGTGCATGGCCCGGTCCCGCACCGCGAGGTACCGGCGGGGCGTCCCCGCCGCCATAGTCACCGGCGCCGCCTCGAGCCTGCGCACCATGCGCTGGTCGCCGGCCTGCCGGAACCGTCCGAGCATGTACTCGTACGCGAGTGCCTCGGACCTGAGCTGATTCACCACCTGTGCCACGCCGATGTAGGCGTGATACGCCTCCGGCGCCCGGGCCGCGGCCTGCAGCCCGATGAACGTGCCCCCCGAGTGGACCATCAGATAGATTTTATCTTTGCGGAAACGGTTCCGCAGGTAATCGGTAACCGTCAGCGTGTCGGCTATGAACTGCTCTATCGTCATCGTTTCTGGCGGGATATTTCGGCTGTAAGAGAGTCCGGCGCCGCGTTGTTCCCACCACGCCACGGTAAATAGATTTTCCAGACCCGTCGGATACCGATCGGTGAGAAAGTACTCTGGCAGGCCGCCGTGGACAAAGAGCAGCACCGGGCGCCCGGGGTCCGCGGCCTGGATGAACATCCCCTGGCGTGTGCCATTGATGTCAGCGAAAACCTTCTCCACGCCGGCGAGGCCCATGAGGAGGAGTATGCCGCCTATCAGCCCTGCGACAAGGGTCCTTAGACCCTGGCTGTGACCGGCCTGGGCGGCAGACGATTAAGTGCAGAAGTCTGCGGGGAGGTGAGTTATGCGCTCCCTGAGATCAGTTGCGCTGGCGGTTATCGCGGTGCTGCTACAGAGGCTGAAAGGCCGGGGTTTGGGTCTACGGCGGTTCGGGTTCGATGCTGAGTCCGGTCTGCGCGAGGAATCCGTCGATGAGGGCGGGCCGGTACTGGATGCGCTTGAGCCGGTTCTTCATGATGGCGGCCAGCTGGCGCGGTGCGCTGCATGAGCCGAGGTTGCCCAGGCTGTTTTTCATGGCCGGCCAGGCGCCCTCCACCGCATTCAGCTCAGGCGCGTAAGCCGGCAGCCGGGCCACTGTCAGCCAGTCCGGGTGCACCCCGGTGAACTCGCGCATTACCCCGCTGATGTGGGTGTTCAGGTTGTCCCAGCAGAGGATCAGCGGGGCATGGAGCTGGTTGTGCGCGGCGGTGATCAGGCTTGCGTAGTCTGCTTCGGACATGCTGCGGCGCTCGCCCCTGCGCCCGGTGTGCACCCGGATCCGGTAGAAGAACCGGCTGCGGGTACCGGGCCGGCAGCAGGTCATTCCCGCCGCTGACACGCGCCCGGAGCCTTTGCCGGACACCACGGCGACGGGCGTGCGGCCGCGGCGGGCCCAGGTGCGGGCCTTCGGCGGCCGCAGCCGCTGCCCGGCCTCGTCCTCAAAGCACAGGTACGCCCCGGTCGCCGCCGCTAGCCTCGAAGCCGGACCCAGGTCACGTCCCGCCACGCCGCGATCGCCTTCTCATCGCGCCCGGCCGCCCGGTGCGCCGGGACCTGCGGGGTGAACCCGATCCGGTGCAGCAGGTACGACACGCCCCGCAAGGTGTACCGGACATGGAACAGCCGCCCGATCATCGTCGTGACCCGCTCCAGCGTCCACCGCTGGTCCTCGGCCCAGCCCCAGGCCGCCGGGCCCCTGTCCAGCTCAGTGCCCAGCCGGGCCAGCTGCGCCGGCGACAGCCGGCCCGCCGCCCCGCCCGCGCCTTCGGAGGCCAGCGCCGCGGTGCCCCCCGCCCGCCAGCGCCGCCGCCACTGATACACCGACTTCGTGCTCACCCGCAGCTCATGGGCTACCTGAACCGGGTCCATATCCTGCTCGAACATCGCCGCGGCCGTCAGCCGCACCTTCTCCCGCCGCGCCCTCCCCGCAGCGGTCAGGCCACCACCATCGGGATATCTCATACTCCCGGCGTAGACCCGCCACCCGCCCCGATCACGCAGGCGCGCCGACTGTGATCAGACAGACAGACGCAGACCTCGGCCATTCAATCCCTGTAGCGCTGACTTCCTGTTCGTCTGGCTCGTCTCAAGCGCCGAGCGCTGCCAAGAGCCCCGCGCGGCCGGCGAGCGTTCCGGCGGCCAAGCCCTCGGCCTCCGCTTCCGCGTCCGCGATACCGACCCCGCACCGGCAGTGGCTCAACCTTGCCTATGCCAGCGTTTCCAGTGCGGAGAAACTCGACCTTTACGTGCCCATTCCGCGCCCCGGGCACCCGGCGGCTCCGGGCCTGGTGGTCTATGTGCACGGCGGCGGGTGGCTTCCGGGCCAGGGCGATAGGTCGGACTTTTTCTCCATGGGCATCGTGAAGTTCTTCTTGTCCATTGGCTACGCGACGGCTTCGATCGACTACCGACTGTCGAACGAGGCGCATTTCCCGGCCCAGATCGAGGACGTGAAGACGGCCGTGCGATGGCTGCGCGCGCACACCGGCCAGTACGGCTACGACCCCAATGAGATCGCGGCGGTCGGCGATTCCGCGGGAGGTCAGCTCGTCGCGCTCTTGGGCACGTCCGAAGGCGTTCCCAGCCTCGAGGGCGCACAGCTCGGCAATCCGAGCGTGTCCAGCAGCGTCAAGGCAGCCATTGTGGTCTATGGCGATGTCAACTTCCTGGCCGAGGAGACATGGCTGTCCGAGATCCCGGCGTGCGCCGGAAAGTTCGGCAACCCCAACCTGCCCAGCTCGGCGGCCTCGAGGTACCTCGGCGGACCGGTGCAATCCGTGCCCGGGGTGGCAAGGGCCGCCGACCCGATGACGTACCTGGCAGCCGGCAGGCAGCTGCCGAAGTTCCTCATCGCGCAGGGCACACACGACTGCATCGTGCCGTACCAGGGTGCTGTCGAGTTCTACGACGCGCTTGTTAAAGTCGGCGGTCCGCCGACGGCTCAGCTGATCATGGAACCCGGGATGGGACATTACTCGGACTTCAATTACGGCGAGCTCACGTTGCCGATTACCAAGCTTCTCCGGTCGACCATCGGGCAAGGCTGGCGGCCGGAAACCGGTCTTTTCTCTTGGCCATCTCGGACGCACCGCGGGGGCGTGCTCTCCGTGGACGCGGCGTGATGTTACATCAGGTGCCAGCGGGGCTGCTCGTGCGAGCCTTCCCATGATCGCGAAGGTTTTTCGTACGTATAGAGGCTGTCGGGTGACTCTGGACGGGTTGCCTTAACCCGAAGTTACGCTCCCTCGGCGACGGAATCGCCCGCTGAGCTGGAGAAACGTTGCAACAGCCAGGTTCTTAGCGGCCATTAAAACCAGGAGCGGGTTCCGCTACCATCAGGGGCAGTTTCCGCTGGTCAGGCCGTGTAGACACGAAGGCCGGCCCGCCGTCACGAGAACGCCCGGGCCGGCGGGCAAGTTGGCATGTGATGGGCGGGCAGCTTCGGCTTGACGATGAGCGGGTGCGGGTGGCGGCCGTTTTCTGGGGGTGTTTCCGCGGGGTTGGCGTGGCAGCGGGGCTGGTGCCGGGTTTTCGTGCATGGTGGCGGCCTGGCTGTCTGCGGGTTAGTTCTGGCGGCCGGGCTGTGGATAGGGCGGCGGGTTCTTGCGGCGGGGTCAGACGGCGGGGGCGGGGACTCGTGCCGTTGCGGTGCGGGCCGGGCGGGCGGGGCGCTTGCCGCGGGCGGTGATGGCCTTGAGGATGTTGTGGCTGGCGGCCCAGAGGGCGAGTTCGGCGTCGGCTGCGCTGCCGCGGTAGTGCAGGGCGCGGCCGAGGCGGGCGGTGAGCTGGGCGAAGACGGGCTCGATGGTGGCGGCGCGCTGCCGGTAGAGTTCCCTGCCTTCGCCGGCCTGGAGGCGTTCGGTCATTTCTTCCCAGCTGGGGAGCATGGCCTGGGGTGCGCGGCCGTCCTGGGAGCGCCCGGTCTGGCGGGCCTCGCGGGTGACGGCGACGTAGAGCTTTTCGGGGATGCCGGCGGTGAAGTTGGCGTCGCTGGCGTACCCGGCGCCGGACAGGGCGCTGATGATCTCGTCCGTGATGCCGGCGGCGAGCAGGACCCGGCGGGCTTCCTCCAGCAGGGGCAGCAGGGCCTGGACGTCGGCGGGGCTGGGATGGCGCATGATGGCGAGGATGACCTGGGTTCTGGCGGTGGCCAGGGCCTGGACGTTGAACAGCTGGCCGAAGCCGCCTTTCTTCAGCGGCATGACGAGGCTGGACGGGTCGGTGGGGTTGACCTTGGCCGTCGGGTCTGCGGCGGGGGCGGCGGCTTCCCGGCAGGCGGCCTCGTAGTCCGCAAGGGTCTTGTCCAGGGCCTGCCGGGCGCGCTTGACATCGCGGTCCTCGCCGATGGAGGCGATGGGGCGGGCGCCGCCGATGCGCTGCCCGGCGGCGGTCTTGCGGGCGCGGGCCTCGAGCCGGCCGGCGGCCGCGGTCTCCCATTTGCGGACGGCGGCTTCCTTCCTTTCGATCCGGGCGGCCAGCTCCGCGATCCGGGCGTCGAGTTTCCCCTGGTCTTTGTCCTGCAGGGCGTC
Source organism: uncultured Actinomycetota bacterium (assembly GCA_963771985.1). GTDB lineage: Bacteria > Actinomycetota > Actinomycetes > Streptosporangiales > Streptosporangiaceae > Trebonia. Next base: position 28,975 of record CAVYVO010000006.1, read on the forward strand.
CAGCGCGGCGCGGGCGGCCAGGCGGCGCTCCAGCATCTGCGCGGCCCGGCCCGGCTTCTTCTTCCATTTCCCCTTCCCGCCGCCGTCACCGGGACCGTCGCCGCCGTCGCGGGAAGCGGCGCCCGCGCCGGCCGGGGCCGTGCCCTCGCCGTCCAGCATGTCCTGGACCCAGCGGCGGAACTCCGCGTCGATCCAGGCTCCCAGCTCGCTGATCTGGGCGTCCAGCTGCTCTCCGGTGAGGTTGGCGGCCATCGCGGCGTTCGCCTTCAGCTTCGTGCCGTCCCCGGCGACCAGCTCCAGGGACACCAGCCCCTCCCGGGCGCAGGCCTTCACCGACTCCGGCAGCAGCGCCAGCACCGCGCCCGTGTTCCGGCGGACGAACTCCGCGACCGTGGAATGATCGGGGTGCAGGCCCCCGCAGATGACCCGCGCGCCCACGTCGTCGAACGTGGCCATCTCGATCTCCCGCGACGATTTCCGGCCCCGGCAGTAGCAGTACAGCAGCAGCGTCGCCATCATCTGCGGGTGATACGGCCGCCCGCCCTGCCCGTCGGGCCGGTACCGCGCACCGAACCGCGACAGGTCCATCTCCCCGGCCAGGTCCAGCACCTTCCACGCCAGGTGGCCGTCCGGCAGCCACTCCCGCGGGTCCGCCGGCATCAGCATCATCTGGTCCGGCCCGCTCCCGTCCCTGAACTTACGCCCCATGGAAAACATTATCTTACATAAAACGCCATAAAGTGGCCGAAACGCATAGAGACAATGATTATCCCGGCATAATCGACTTACCGGAACCCGCTTGACGGGATCACGGGAAGAGTCGCCCGACAGCCTCTTATACGGTGAATTATTTACATCAGGAAAAATGTTTTCGTGATCATGCGGTCTGGCAGGCTTCATCGGGCTTCCGTCAACATCGGGCTCTGTGATGTGAGCGACTGGAGTGGACATAGGAAGCCATGAGCAAGCGCGGATGAGGCAGGGAGACGGAAACGCGTGGCTTCTCGCGGGCCGACTGTGGGATAGTCGCGTCTGGAGTCATCTTCGGCGAGGTTGAGAAGGAGGTGCCGGTTATGTCTGGTATTCCTTCCGCGCCTCCCGCCTGGTCCTGACTTCCCTGGCGGCGGGCGCCCGCGACGAAAGTGGAGCACGCCATGCATGCGAGCATTCACAACATCACGTTCGACTGCGCCGACGCGAAGGCGCAGGCCATGTTCTGGGCCGCGGTGACCGGCGGGACCGCGCGGGAACAAGACGGGACGCCCGGTCACGTCGAGTGGGTGGTCATGCCGGTGTCACCGGGGACGCCGAGGCTGTATTTCACCACCGTCCCCGAGCCGAAGGCGGCTAAGAACAGGATGCACCTGGACCTGCTGCCGACCGGTGGCGACCAGCACGCCGAAGTGGCCAGGCTGGCCGGGCTCGGCGCCACCGTGCTCGAGGATCAGCCGCCGGGAGCGGCCTGGATCGTTCTCGCCGATCCGGAAGGCAACGAGTTCTGCCTGGAGGGGTGACACGGGACGGGGCACGAACGTGCTTTCGGAAGATAGTGGATCGAAAGGCACATCCTGGGGTACCCGGCGATCCATTATGATGGCAGGCCCAGCTGCTGATGCCCGTTTTGCCCGGATTTTCTGGTATCCGGCGGCATCGACCTCCAGACCTGGCACGGCGGTGCTGACTACGCGTTCTCTGGGAAGTCGACGCGCATCACCACCCGGCGGGGGCTGGGGCGGTGGACCTCGGTGAAGCCGGCTTCGTCGAAGACCTGGCGGCTGCCGACGTGCAGTTCGCCCCAGGTGATCTCCTTGCCGGGCGGAGTGATCATCGGGTACGCCTCCAGCGCCCGGGCGCCGTTCTTCCTGGCGTAGCCGACCGTCGCGGCGGCCAGCGCGTAGGTGATCCCGCGCTTGCGGTATCCCTTGCGGGTTGTGAAGCACGTGACGGCCCAGACGCTGTCGTCGGCTTTGTCCTCGTGGCGGCCGCTCCAGACGGTGCGGGTCTTGGCCAGGCGCGTGTATTCGGTGCGCGGCTCCACCGCCACCCAGCCCACCGGTTCTCGTTCGGCTGGGTGGCGGCTGAGGTAGGCCACGAGCCCGGTCGTCGTGTCCGCCGACGGATCATCGCAGTTGGTCTGCTCGCGAAGGCGCCTGCGGCAGTCGGCGGCGTTCATCGACCAGATCCACGTTTCGCTCTTGAAGCGCTGGCAGTAGCACCGGCCGGGGTAGTCGGCGGTGCCGAAGATCGCCTGCAGGTCGGCCCACGAGGCCTCGTTGGCCGGGACGATGGTGAGCTGTTCCGCAGTGATCGGTTCCGCCGGCGCGGGCGTCATTCGGGGGGATCCTCGCCGACCACGCCGTCGACGGACTCGCGGAGCAGGTCGGCTTGGCCGGTGTGCCGCGCGTACTCCTCGATGAGGTCGATGAGCAGGCGCCGCAGGCTGGGCGTGCGGCCGTCGGGCCAGGTAAACCCCGCGGGCCGGTCGAGGCCGCCGTCGGCGAGCGCCTCGGCGAGCAGAACGCGGGAGCGGGCCACGGCGTCCTGCCACAGGGACATCAGCTCCTCGGGGCTGTCCTGCGCCGCCGAGTGCCACTCCCAGTCCGGGTCGGTATCCCAGGGGGCGGTGTCGAAGGGCGGATGCTGGCCCCTGCCGTGCAGCTTGACGGAGAAGTAGTAGTCCTCGACGACGGCCAGGTGCTTGAGCAGGCCGCCCAGGGTCATCGTCGACGGTCCGAGGGTCGCCCGCAGCCCGGCCGCGTCCAGGCCCCCGCACTTCCACGCGAAGGTACGGCGCTGCCGTTCCAGGGACCCGAGGAGCGTGTCGGTCTCATTGCCCGCCACTGGTGGTTCACGCAAGATCGCGTCGCTGTCGTTACCCATGTCTGGGACAGTATCGTCAGTCCCGGACGATCTGCTTCCGGGTTGGTGAGGAGAATGGCATACGACGTGAGTCCCACCGCTCGGGCCCTGCTCGCCCTGGAGACTATTCAGAACAGTCCCGGCATCACCGCGCAGCGGCGGGGCGAGCGGCTCGGGGTCACCGAGCGCGCCGCGCGCCGCTACGTCGCGATCCTGCGCGAAGCGGAGCTGCCCATCGAGTCGGTCAGCGGCCCCTACGGGGGCTACCAGGTGGGCCGCGGGATGCGGCTGCCGCCGCTCACGTTTACCGCCGCCGAGGCGATGGGCCTGGTCATGGCGGTGCTGGAAGGTCACAGGAACGCGGCGGATCCGGCCGACCTGGTGGGCAGCGCCCTGGCCAAGATCATCCGTGCCTTGCCGGAGCGGGTAGCGGCCCCGGTGCGGGCCGTCCGCGCGGTCACGGTGCCACCGGCTGGGAAGGAGACCCAGGTCAGCCACGAGCTGACGACAGCGTTGATCGAGTGCTGCGCGGCGGCCCGCCGGCTGCGGGTGACATACCGGAGGGGGACCGTGGACCGCGCGATGGAGGTCGATCCGTGGGCCGTCGTCCTGCGGCACAGCCGCTGGTACCTGCTGGGCTGGTCGCACACGGCGCGGGGCCGCCGCGTGCTGCGCGTCGACCGGATCGCCGGGATCGAGGCGCTGCCGGACACGTTCACGCCGCCGCCCGACCTGGACGCCCTGCGCACCCTCGAGGAGCACCTGTCCCAGGACTGGACCTACCCGGTCGACGTGCAGGTCAACGCCTCGGTCGAGGAGACGTCGCGGTGGATACCGCGGAGCATGGGGCTGCTGGAATCAGATGGCGAGGGGCGGACGCGCATCCGGGCGACGACCGACGACCCCGACTGGTACGCGGGACGGCTTGCCGCTATCCCGGCGTCGTTCCGCGTGCTCGGGTCGGCCGAGCTGCAAAAGGCCGTCGCGGCCCTCGGCCAGCGGCTGATCCAGGCCAGCGACTGCCCGCCAGCGGAGTAGTCAGGTGATGTCGCGGCGGACCGCGGTGCGGGCGGCGAGCAGCGCGCCCGCCAGCGCGATGGCTAGCAGCAGGGCCGTGGCGGCCGCGAACGGGAGCGGGCTGACGCCGGTGACATCGCGGGCGGGACCGAAGTTGGCCGAGCCGAGCGGGGTGCCGGCCAGCGCGGTCGCGGCCGTGTAGGGCAGGTACGGCCGGACCGAGCTGAACAGCCCGCCGACGAGCGACTCGATGATGATCGCCCACACGAAGACGCCGATCACGGCCGCGAGCTGCGAGCGCACGAGCGAACCCGCGACCACGCCGATCACGGCGAGCAGCGCGGCGGCCACCAGGTGGCCGAAGCCCCAGTCCGCGAACGTGGCGGCGCCGATGGCGACCCGGTAGCCGTGCGCGGCGGTGAACGACAGGCCGACCGCGCACGTGACGGCGTACCCGGCGAGGCCGAAGACCGCGCCGTCGGCCGCCCCGGCGGCCGCCTTCGCGGCCAGCACCCGGTTGCGGTCGGGAGTGGCCAGGTACGTGAGCGTCGCGGTGTGGTGCCGGAACTCCCCGCTCGAAATGATCACGCCGAGGACCGCGGCGAGGATCAGGCCCCACACTCCCCCGGTGACGATCGAGGTCTGACCGGCGGCGGTATACAGCGGCGCGGGCCCGCTGGCCTTGCCTGCCCGTGACGCCTCCAGCGTCGTCCACAGCAGGGTAAGGCCGAGCGAGGCGGCGAGCAGGCTGTAGCTGAGCCGGGTGCTGGTCAGCTTGAGCAACTCGATGCGGACTAGGCGGATCATGGGGCTGTCTCCTTGGTGAGCTGGAAGAAAGCGTCTTCGAGGCCGGCACCGCCGACGGTGAGCCCGGCGACCGGGCCCTGGGCGACCAGGCGGCCGCGATCGACGATCACGACCTGGTCGACGGTCTGCGCCATCTCGGCGAGCAGGTGGCTGGAGACCAGCACGGTGCCGCCCTCGGCAGCGAAGCCGCGCAGCAGGCCGCGCAGCCAGCGGATGCCCTCCGGGTCGAGGCCGTTGGCCGGCTCGTCGAGGATGAGCAGGTCCGGGTCGGCCAGCAGCGCGGTGGCCAGGCCCAGGCGCTGCCGCATGGGCCGGGCGCGGGTACCGTCGGAGACGCGATGAGTACGACGGCACGACGGCAGGCGGCCGACGCCGCGCTCGCGGCGCTGGTGGTTGGCGTGGAACTCGCCGTTTCGCTCGGTCATCTGAGATGGCATGGCGCTGCTGCGAGTCAGCCGGGTCCGTTCGGGATAATGCTCTTGATTATCAGCGGCGGCGCGCTCGCGGCACGGCGACGGTACCCGGGCGCGGTGCTCGGCGTCGTCCTGGCGGCGACGCTGGGGGCGAAGGCGCTCGGCGCGCAGTTCGTGTGGCTGGGGCTGGTCGTCGCGTTCGTCACCGCGGTGCTGCGCGGGCGGCGCTGGGCGGCGATCGCGTCGCTGGTCATCGGCTACGCCGCCTCGGTGTGGGACGCCTCGGCTGAGTTCGCGCTGCTGCTGGCCGCGGGGCTGGTCACGCTGCTGTCGGTCGCGGAAGTTAGCAGGGCGTGGCGTGACCGCGCCGCCGCCGACCGGCGCGGGCGTGACGCCCGGAGCCTGGATGGACCCGACCGCCAGGCGCGCCACCCTGCTATAAGACTAGAGTATATTTGTTATATGCAAACTAAATAGCCTGGACCGCTGGTACCAGGATGATGCGCAGTTGCCCACACAGCCACGGGCTGCCGTCGGCGGCGGCGCCCACTGCTGGTGTGCGCTCCGCGGCCGCCCGGCGCGCCGAAGATCAACGACATCATGCCGGATGAGCTGTGGCGTATCCCCCAAGACGGCTCGTGCGCGCTGCAGCACATTTTGCCCCCGCCGCTGATGGGCGGGGCAGGTGGTCCCGCTCAGGGTGACGTCCGGCCCTGTCCAGGGCTGTCGGCCAGCAGCCAGGCTGGAATCGGCTGCTAGGGCGTGGCCAGGTGACGCCATGGGCAAAGCGTGGAGGAGGGCTGCCATGGTCGGCATGAGAATCGCGCCGCGTGAACGCATGGCTGGCGGTCCGGGCTCTGGCGCGGGTGCGGCGGTTGCGGTGGCGTCGTTGTGCAAACGGTACGGGACGGTGAATGCGGTCAGGGACGTGTCGTTCTCGATCGAACGGGGCGAGGTGTTCGCGTTCCTGGGGCCGAACGGGGCGGGGAAGACGACGACAGTAAGGATGTTGTGCACGTTGACCCGGCCGGACGGCGGCTATGCGGCCGTGGCGGGGTTCGATGTGGCACGTCAGCCCAAGGCAGTACGGCGCCGGATCGGGCTGGTGTTCCAGGAGCCGACCCTGGATGACCGGCTGACGGCAGAGCAGAACCTGCGTTTCCACGCCGTGCTATATCACGTCCCGCCCGCGCAGGTGCAGGAGCGGATCGGGCGGGTGCTCCGCCTGGTGGCGCTGGAGGATCGCCGGCATGATCTGGTGTCCACGTTCTCCGGTGGCATGGCCCGGCGGCTGGAGATCGCACGCGGGATGCTGCATACGCCGGCAGTGCTGTTCCTGGATGAGCCGACCGTCGGCCTGGACCCGCAGACGCGGACCCTGGTGTGGGAGGACGTGCTGCGGCTGCGCCAGGAGGAGCAGATGACGATCTTCCTGACCACCCACTACATGGATGAAGCCGAGTACGCTGACCGGCTTGCGATCATCGACCATGGCTCGATCGTGGCCACCGGCACCCCGGATGAGCTGAAACGCCAGGTGGGCGCGGACACTATCGAGCTGGTCACCGCCGACAACCCGGCCGCTGCCGCCCACCTGGAGGCGGCTGGCTTCCGGGTGCGCCGCGGCGAGGAGCAGCTGGCGGTGTTCGCCGAGGACGGCGAGGCCCTCGTGCCCCGGCTCATCGAGACCACCGGGGTGCGGGTGCGCAGCGTGCACGTGCGCCGCCCCACCCTCGATGACGTGTTCCTGCACTACACCGGGCGCCAGATCCGCGACGAGCATGCCGAGCGCGCCCTGCCCCCGCGGGCCCGCGCGCGCATGGCGCGGCGGCATTAGGAGATTGCGATGAGTGTCACTGCCCTGGACCTGCCCGGCCGGCCGCTGGCCGATGAGCGGGAGAGCCTCACCGAGGAGCTGCGCACGGTCGGCATGGTATGGGAACGGGAGGCGATCCGGTTCTTCCGCACCCGTGCCCGTGTCCTGTCCAGCTTCATCCAGCCGGTCTTGTTCCTGTTCGTGCTCGGCTACGGGATGAGCACGCTGGTTGGCGCGACCGCCGGGTTCGACTTCAAGAAGTTCCTGTTCCCCGGGATCGTGGCCATGACCGTCATGTCGACCGCTATCTCCTCGGCGATCTCGATCGTGTGGGACCGGGAGTTCGGGTTCCTGCGCGAGATGCTGGTGGCCCCGGTCAGCCGCACCGCGCTGGTATCCGGCAAGACCCTCGGCGGCGCCAGCATCGCCACCGTCCAGGGCACCATCATGCTGGCGCTCGCCCCGTTGATCGGAGTGCACCTGACCCCGCTGCTGGTGGTGGAGGTCATCGGCCTCGAGCTGCTCATGGCGGTTTCCCTCACCGCGTTCGGGGTGTTCGTGGCCAGCCACATCCAGCGGATGGAGGGCTTCTCGGTCGTCATGCAGCTGCTGCTGTTCCCGATGCTGTTCTTGTCCGGGGCCCTGTTCCCGCTCAACGGCCTACCCGGCTGGCTGACCGTGCTCACTCGGATCAACCCGCTCACCTACGCCGTCGCTCCGCTGCGCGATCTCATCTTCGCCGCCCAGCACATGCCCCCGGCGGCCGCAGCGAAGTTCTCCAGCAGCGTCACCTTGTTCGGCTGCACGCTGTCCAACGCCGCGTGCATCGGCATCACCTGCGCCTTCGCCGTGGTGTTTCTCGCTCTGGCCGTCACCGGCTTCGGCAAGCCCGACTAACCGGAGGGCGCGCACAGGGTGAGGAGCCAGGCAACGAGAAGCGGCCTATATGGCGGTGGGTCTTCTGGATCAACGTCCCGCGCGGCATCACAGCGAACCCATGCTCGACCTGTCCCTGCTCAAGATCCCTACCATGGCGCCGTCGCTGCTGGCCGCCCTGTTCCAGGGGCTGGCCAACTTCGCGGTGCTGTTCCTGGTCATCATGTACCTGCAAGGACCCCGGGGCCTGTCGCCGCTGCACGCCTCGCTGCTGCTGGTCCCCGGGTACATTATCGGGTCGGCGGTCGGCCCGTTCGCCGGCCGGGCCGCGGACCGGGCGGGCCCGGTGCTCCCGGCGACGGCCGGCCTGAGTATCCAGGTCATCGCGCTGTTCATCTACGCCCAGCTGTCGCTGTCCAGCGGGCTGTCGCTGTCCAGCGGGCTGTGGCTGGTGGCGGCGGGCAGCGTGGTGAACGGCGGGTTTTCTTCTCCTCCTTCCGGTACGGAGCTTCTCAGCCCCGGTTAGCTTGCTTTCCCAGTACTGGTCTTGATGGCTTCGGTGCCGCCTGCATGCAGGGTGCCCGCGGCCTGGTCCCAGGTGAGGGTGATCCGGTGCTCGCGCAGGTATCCGATCACAACCGGGCTTGTGCCGCTGGGGACCATGGTCATCTTCGGGTCGACGCCGTGCCGTAGGCCGGACTCGCGGTGCACGTGGATCATGCGGGTGTGGCCGACCGGTCCTGGTCGCCGGCCTGGGGTCCTTCGGCCCTACCCCTATGTCCCAGCCTGGGATGCCATGAGCCGGAAAGTCAGCGCGGGAGGTGGGCTAGCATGGGGCTTTCGCGTGGATGAGGATCTGTCCGCCAGCTTTGTGCGAGATAACAGGCAACGACGGCTAGAATTCGGCCAGCAGATGGCCGGATACGTCCGCCGTCACCGTGAGCGGTGGGACATCACCGCAGTGCTCGAGCCGCTCCAACTGCTCGCAGCGAAGACCAGCCAGGTTGAGGTGCACTTGCACCGTAGCCCGACTGGAAGGCTGGCCGTGACGTTGCACTTCGAGCTCGAGCCCGCCGATGCCGCGGCCGCCCGTGACACGGCACCCGCCTGAGACGAGGCGCGTCCTGAGCCCGCACAGAGGCTGTGATGGGCACGCCGCCGTGACACGAGGCTGACTGCGGAATCGCCAGGCACGGACCTGCGGGTCATCAGCGTCTTCAGCGACGCCACCCTCCGTTCAGCGTTCAGTGGGAGCTCAGCGTTCAGAGCGCGCTGGGTTATTGTACCCATAGCGGCCGAAACGGCGATCAGAACGGATGGGGCAGTTCGGTGCCCGTGAGAGCGGCGCAGGCGGTTAGCAGGGCGTCTTGCAGGTCGGTGTCGTACGCCTGCGGGTTGGCGCGCTGGTCGCGGCGCCACTTGAAGAAGCGGCCGGTGACCAGGGCGGCCGACTCGTCGCTCGTGGCGAGCCAGACCTGGGTGTCCGCACCGACCGGGAGATCGTGCGTGGCACCCCGGCCGCCCATCTTGGTCTTGATCCAGCCTGGGTCGACGGCGTTGCTGCGCAGCGTTTCGTATCTGCGGGCTATCGCGAACGCCAGCATCGCGTCGTAGAGCTTGGAATCGCAGTAGGCCTGCGAGCCGTTCCAGGGCCGGCGCTCCCATTGCAGGTCGTCCAGGTTCACCCGGCCGGACGCCTGTAGTCCTGAGGACAGGTAGATCAGCCGTCCCGGCAGCGGCATCAGCGCGGTCAGCAGGTAGGAGCCGAGCACATTGACCGCGAAAATCCGCTCAGTGCCATCAGGGGTCCGGTGGCGGGCGGCCGCGCTGCCCACGCCCGCGTTGTGGATGATCGCGTCGTAAGGGCCCAGGTCGTTGGCCGACCCGGCCGCTTCCCTGATGCCGGTGATGACCGACAGGTCGCCTACGGCGACACCGGCAGCCTCCGGGACCGCGGCGGCGGCGTCCTTCGCCCGTCTGTCATCCCGCGCGTGCAGCACGACCCGGTGGCCGCCCTTGACCAGCTGCCGTGCCGTCTCCTGGCCGATCCCATCCGCTGATCCCGTCACGAAAACGCTCGCCATGCCTTGCACGGTACCGGGATCCGCGCGGCCTGCGACAATAGACCGGTGACGAAACAGTGGGACGCCGTCGTGATCGGCGGCGGGCACAACGGGCTGGTGGCCGCCGCCTACCTGGCCAAGAACGGGCTGGACACGCTGGTGTGCGAGCGGCGCGAGGTGATCGGCGGCGCGTCGGTGAGCGAGCATCCCTTCGGGCCTGAGTACACGGTCACCTCGCTGTCGTACGTGCTCTCGCTGCTGCCGCCGGAGATAAGGCGGGACCTGAAGCTCGATCTCACCATCTATCCGCAGGGGCCTTACTTCGCCCCCCGGCGCGACGGCCGGGCGCTGCGGCTGCCGCAGGATGCCGCGCGCCGGCACGAGGAGATCGCGCGTTTCTCGCTGCGCGACGCGGACGCGTACGACGAGTACGAGGCGCACCTCGCGGGCATCGCGCGGGTACTCGAGCCCCTGCTGCATCAGATCCCGCCCAAGCTCGGTTCGCGGCATCCGGCCGACCTGCTGTCGTCGGCGATGCTGGCGGCCCACCTTCGGAAGGTCGACGTGCGCGGCGCGGTCGACATCACCCGGCTGCTCACCGGATCCATCGCCGACCTGCTCGACCGGTACTTCGAGAGTGACGCCGTGCGGGGGGTCCTGTCGGTATCCGGCGTGATCGGGACGTGGGCCGGGCCGCGCAGCGCGGGGACCGCGTACGTGATGCTGCACCACCACATCGGCGAGGCCGACGGGCTAGGGAAGGGGGGAGGGGCGGCGGGTGGGGCCTGGGGGTTCCCGCGCGGCGGGATGGGGGCGGTCGCGGCGGCCCTGGCGGGGGCTGCGAGGTCGTTCGGCGCCACGGTACGGACGAGCGCCGAGGTGGCGCGGATTCGAACGCGGGACGGTGTTGTGACGGGGGTGGCGCTGGCCAGCGGCGAAGAGATCGACGCGCCGGTCGTGATCACCACCGCGCACCCGCAGATCTCGTTCCTGCGCCTGATCGATCCGAAGGACCTCCCCGCGGGGTTCGTGGCCGACATCGAGAACTGGCAGACGCGCAGCGGCACGGTGAAGATCAACCTGGCGCTCGACCGGCTGCCGGTCTTCACCGCCCGCCCCTCGCCCGATCCCGACGTATATGGCGGGACGATCGTGCTGTCCGAGAGCCTCGACGACGTGGAGAACGCCTTCCAGGAGGCGGTCGCCGGGAAGCCGTCCACGCTGCCGTTCGCGGATATCTGCATCCCCAGCGTGTTCGACGACTCGCTGGCGCCCGCGGGCAAGCACGTGATGTCGCTATTCACCCAATGGGTGCCGGCCACCTACGCGGATTCGCCGTCGGATGCGGCGCTGGAGGCGTACGCCGACCGGGTGGTCGCCCGCGTCGAGGCGGTCGCACCGGGGTTCACCGGCTCCGTGCTGCACCGGCAGGTGATCGGACCGCATGTCATGCAGGAGGAGTACGGACTGGTCGGGGGCAACATCTTCCACGGCGAGCTGTCGCTCGGGCAGATGTTCCACGCACGCCCGGCCGCTGGATACGCCGACCTGCGGACGCCCGTGAGGGGCCTGTACCAGGCGGGCTCGGCGACGCACGGGGGCGGCGGCGTCACGGGGATTCCGGGCCGCAATGTGGTGCGGCAGGTCCTCGCCGACCGGCGCGCCGAGCGGTGGCGGCGTCGGCTGCGCCGGTCATGACGCCAGTTGCTGGCCGGAGCCCCACAACGGCTTCTTCGCGCGGTAGCGGCTCACGACGTACTCCGTGAACTCCCGGAGCTGGGCGTCGACACGGCTGCCGTCGTCATCGAAGCTGTTGTCGATCTCGAAGATGTGATCCTTCCACCGGGACGCGACCTTCAACTGCTGGAACCCGTCGGCGCTATACAGGGAACGCTCCGCGTTGCTCGGCAGCAAGTGATTGTCGGAGAGCCTGACGTTCACGCATTCGCCGCTGATATAGGTCACCGGCGGGCTGACGCGGCGCCGCAAGCGGTCACCGCGAAGCTGGCCGGATGCGCTCACGTAGATCACCTCCGAACGAAGATCGGCCTCGTCGAAGACGCGCAGCGCGCTCACAAGATCCGAGCGGGCGAATTCCACGAGCGTGACTTCGCTGTTCTGCGCCCTGTCGCGGACGGCCAGCGCGAGGGCGCGGAGCGCCGGCGCGAGCACGCTCTCGTCGCGCACGATGAAGGCGCCGCCATCGAAGGCCTTGAAACCGGGCGCGCGGGCGGGCTCGAGCTTGAGGAGCGAATGCAGGTGATCGCGGTACGCGTAGACGTAATCCGTGAGCGAGCAGCTGCCGATGTGGAGCGCCTCGAGCTGCTGGGCGAGGCGCCGTCGGACGAACGACTTTCCGGCGCCGGGCTGTCCGACGATGAACACCACGGGGCAGGTGTGCTGGAACGCCAAGTGCGGCAGCACTTTTTCGACGCACAGCGGGTCCAGCTTCAGCCGGACCGTGGCCTGGCTGAGCGAGCGCAGGACCACCGGCAAATCGTAGTTACCATCTGTCCCGGATAGTATCCGTTCGGTGATTACCGATTCGAGCGGGTGCGCCTTTTCCCACAGTGTTTCGAAATGGGCGCGGAAGACCGCCGTCGTGGCCTCGCCGCGGAGCAGGACAGGCTGGTCCAGGCCTCTTTCATGGTGATTCACAATCGCGCTGGCCGTGACCGCGGGCGCGGTTTCGAAAAGATGGAAGCTCAGGCTCTCGGTCCCGATATCGCGGCGGGCGACCCTGACTTCGATGTCGTTTTTCAGCAGCTCGGCGCCCGCTTCGATGCACGCGTCCGAGTCGAGCGTCAGGACCCGCACCCTTCCCCGCTCATTGACGTGCTTCCAGGCAACCTGGATCTTCCTGATCGTCGCGCCGGAGTTGGCCGTGAGCAGGCGCGGCGCCAGCACGTCCAGCGTAACCGTCTCCTCGCGATTGGACGCGGCGAGCACGGCGCTGAGGTAAGTCGGCCGGCGAACCGTGCGAGACAGCGCCCTGGGGATGGGGCCGAAGTGCCACATATTCCTGCCGAGCGCGAGGATCACCGGAACGAGCACGCCGCTCAGGATGGCGACGGCGAGGCTCCCCTGCCAGGACATTCGCGGACACCTCCAGCACTGGCCGTCGCTGTGTTTCGCGGACTCGTTCCGGACGCCGCGCTACCGCGCCGGCCTGACCACTAGTTGCCGCAGGTAAAGGTCGCGGAAGGTGACTGGCCCTCGCGGCCCCGGTACGCGGTCGATGTTGATGCCCGTCTCCGGAACGGCGAACAGCTTGAACCCATCCAGCAGCCGCGGGGTCGCGTTATGGAAGACGCCGGTGCCGCTGTAGCCGCTCATGAACTCGGCCGCGGCCGCCTCGTCCTCGGCGATAACCGCCGCCGCCAGCCCGGATGTCTCCGCGTTGGCCACCCGGGCCGCGTCGGCCGGCCCGCGGACCGGGCTTACGGTGACGGTGGCCTCGCTCCCCGGCTCCAGCGCCCACTCGTGGCCGAGCGGGTGCGAATGCGGGGGCAGGGACGCGGTGACACCCAGCCCGCCGAGCAGGGACTGGATGTCCGTGATCGTGTCCGGCCAGCTGGTGTCCTTGATGAGGAGCAGGTTCAGGCGGTTGCAGACGCCGAGGCGGTCGAGGCTGGCCTCGATGATCGCGCGCACCAGCCGGGGGCTGGCGGAGTCATCCACGTAGATGACGGCACCGCCATCGGCATGCGCCAGGATGCGGACGCCATGCCGGGCCCCCTCAGCGGCGAGCGACCGGGTGCTGGCGCCGCTGCCGCGCACGATGACCAGCGGCAGCAGCGCTGGCTGGCGGACGAGAGCGCCGGCCATCTCATGACCCGGTTCCCTGATGACCTGAATGAGGCGCGGGTCGAGGCCGGCCTGCGCCAGGGCCGGGGCGATAACATCGTCCGCCAGGCTGATGGCCGAGCGGAGGGCCGCGGACCCTGTCCTGAGCACACCAGCGTTTCGCGACTTGATGAACTGCGACGCTATATCCACCACCACGTTGGGCCGGGCCTCGAAATTCGCGCCGATCACCCCCACAGGCCGCCGGTGTTCTTCAAGCACGAGGCCGCCGGGCAGCTCACGGATCCTGTCGCGGGCGGGAGGCGACGGGACGGCGGCGAGGCTGAGCAACTGCCGCGACATGGATTCCAGGCGTTCTTCGCCCAGCCGAAGCCGGTCGAGCAAGGCCCCCGACATGCCGGCGTCCCTGGCGGCGCTGACATCGTGCTCGTTCGCCGCCCGCACGGGCGCGGCGTTCGCCAGCAGGAGGCGTGCCATGGCGCGAAGCGCCTCATCCAGGGCGCCAGACGGCGCCGCGGCGAGAGACGCCGCGGCCTGATGGGCCGACTCCGCCGCCTGCCGGACGACCCGGTCCGCCTGCCCGGCGCGCCGCTCCGCGATGCCGTCAATTATCACGCATTGCCTCCAGGCCTCCGTCCGGCGACGGATCTAGACTGTTCCATGGTTCGCTGCTACCGGTTTATAGTGGACTGCTAGATGTCTTCTGTCGATTGTTCAACAATGGAGGCGGGATGGTCAAGCCGTCTGAGCAAGGTTCCCGGTCACCGCTGTCCGGCCTGCCACCCATCCAGCCGCTGCCCACTGCCGCGCAACGGGCCGCCGACCTGATCAGGCAGTACATCTTCGAGGGCAGGTTCGCGCCTGGCACGCCCCTGCCCGAGGCCAGCCTCTCGGCGGCGCTCCAGGTCTCGCGCAACACGGTCCGCGAGGCGTTCTGGACGCTGATGAGCGAGCATCTGCTCGTCCACGAACCGCACAAGGGAGTCACGGTCAGATGGCTCACTCCCGAAGACGTGCTCGACATCTACAAGATCCGGCGCATGTTCGAGCTGAGCGTGCTCGACCTCGCCGCCCAAGGGCAGATGGAGCTGGCGAAGAAGGAGCTCGGCGAGATCGAGGCGTTGCTAGCGGAGGCGGAGACGGCGGCCGCGAACGGTGACTGGGCAGCGGTGGGAACGGCCAACCTGCGCTTCCACGGGCTACTGGTGGAGATGCACCGCAGCGAGCGGATCAACGACACCTTCCGCCGGCTGATGACAGAACTACGACTCGGCTTCCTAGCCCATGAGGACCCCGCCTCGTTTCACGGCCCTTTTCTCGCCCGCAACCGCAGGATGTACGAGCTCATGATGACCGGCGAGCTCAGCGAGGCCCGGAATGAACTGGCCGTGTATCTCGACGATGCCGAAGCAAACGTCGTCAGGGCGGTCCGGTGATGAGCGGGCGCTGGCAATTCTGGGTCGACCGCGGCGGCACGTTCACCGATATCGTCGCCCGCCAGCCCGACGGGACACTGCGCGCTTACAAGCTCCTGTCGGAGGATCCCGAGCGGTATTCCGACGCCGCCGTCGCCGGAATCAGGCAGCTGCTCGGCATCGGCATGGATGCTCCCATTCCCGCCGAGTCCATCGAGTCGGTGCGGCTGGGCACCACGGTGGCCACCAACGCTCTCCTCGAGCGGAACGGCGAGCCGACCGTCCTGGTCATCACGAGAGGCTTCCGCGACGCGCTCCGGATCGCCTACCAGAACCGCCCGCGGATATTCGACCGCCAGATCCTGCTCCCCGAACTCCTGTACTCGGAGGTGATCGAGGTCGGCGAGCGGGTCGGCGCGGACGGGAAGATCATCCTCCCGCTCGACGAGGAGTCGGTGACGCACGCCCTGCGAGACGCCTACGGCCGGGGGCTGCGCTCGGTAGCCGTGGTCTGCCTGCACGGCTATCGCTACCCCGACCATGAACTGCGCGTCGGCGAGATCGCCCGCGGGATCGGGTTCGCGCAGGTGTCGCTCTCGCACAAGACAACCCCCCTGATGAAACTCGTCTCCCGGGGCGACACAACGGTGGTCGACGCCTACCTGTCGCCGATCCTCGACAGGTACGTCGCCCAGGTGGCCGGTGAGCTCTCCGGCGTCCGGCTCATGTTCATGCGGTCCAGCGGCGGCCTTACCGACGCGGGCAAGTTCCGCGGCAAGGACTCGATCCTGTCCGGACCGGCGGGCGGCATCGTCGGAGTCGCCAAGACATCAGAGGCAGCGGGTTTCGACCGGGTCATCGGTTTCGACATGGGCGGCACCTCGACCGACGTCTCGCATTACAGCGGCGAGTACGAGCGCCAGTACGAGACGCAGGTGGCGGGGGTCCGGATGCGCGCGCCGATGCTCAGCATCCACACCATCGCGGCCGGCGGCGGTTCGCTCCTGGAGTTCGACGGCGCCCGGTTCCGGGTCGGTCCGCGATCGGCCGGCGCGAACCCGGGACCGGCGGCCTACCGCCGCGGCGGGCCGCTGACCCTCACCGACGCCAACGTCATGCTCGGGCGTATCCAGCCCGGCTACTTCCCGCACGTGTTCGGTCCCGCCGGCGACCAGCCGCTCGAACGCCGCGGTCGTCCGGGAGCGTTTCGCCGAGCTCGCCGCCAGGATCCGAGACGGGCGCTCCCCTGAGGACGTAGCCGCCGGCTTCCTGGAGATCGCGGTGGCCAACATGGCCAACGCCATCAAGAAAGTCTCGGTCCAGCGCGGCTATGACGTGACCCAGTACGCGCTCGCGACCTTCGGCGGTGCCGGCGGCCAGCACGCCTGCGCGGTCGCCGACGCGCTGGGTATCAAGCGCGTGCTCATTCATCCGCTGGCCGGCGTCCTCTCGGCGTACGGCATGGGGCTGGCGGATGTCACAGCGACACGGGAGGCGGCGATTGAAGCGCCGCTCACCGAGGAACTGCGGCCAGAGATGAGCAAAGTGCTGGCACAACTGGAATCACAGGCACGGGCCGAACTAGCGGAGGAAGGCGTCCTCGCCGAAGGCATCCGCGTGCTGTACCGAGCACACCTTCGCTACGCGGGGACGGACACAGCGCTCGAGGTCCCGGTCGGGCCGGCGGCCGATATGGTGCGGGACTTCGAGGAGAACTACCAGCAGCGTTTCTCCTTCCTCATGGCGGACAAGCCGATCGTCGTCGAAGCGGTCTCCGTCGAGGCCATCAGCGGCGCGAGCACCAGCGAGGCCGCGCTCGCGGGCTCCGGAGCGGCCACGGCGGCCGCGGCGGCGCCGGCTGCCCCGTCGGCCCCGGTCCCCGTCCCCGTCCCCGTCCAGAGCGTCCGCATATACGCCGCGGGCGACTGGGCGGACGCCGGACTGTACCAGCGGGCCGATATAGCCGCCGACCGCGTCATTCCCGGCCCGGCTATCATCGCCGAGGCCAATTCCACGACCGTCATCGAGCCGGGCTGGGCCGCGACCGTCAACGACCTCAATCACCTGGTGCTGCTCCGCGTGGCCGCCCCGCCAGGCCGCCGGGCGGTCGGCACTACAGCCGATCCGGTCATGCTGGAGATATTCAACAACCTCTTCATGTCCATCGCCGAGCAGATGGGATACCGGCTGCAGAGCACCGCCCATTCGACGAACATCAAGGAGCGCCTGGACTTCTCCTGCGCGCTTTTTGACGCCGAAGGCAACCTCATCGCGAACGCGCCGCACATTCCCGTCCACCTGGGTTCGATGGGCGAGAGCATCAAACAGATCATCAGGGACCGGGCCGGCGATATGAAGCCCGGCGATGTCTACACGCTCAATGATCCATACCACGGCGGCACCCATCTGCCTGACGTCACCGTCATCACGCCCGTCTTCGGCGACTCGGCTCAGGTGCTTTTCTATGTCGCGTCGCGCGGTCATCACGCCGAAATCGGCGGGCTCACCCCCGGCTCGATGCCAGCCGCCAGCAAGCGCATCGAAGAAGAGGGAGTCCTGCTGCGGAACTGGCTGCTGGTCGAGAACAACAGGCTCCGGGAGACGGAAACAGCCGAGATGCTGCGCACGGCGCCGTACCCGTCACGGAATCCGGATACCAATATCGCGGACCTGCGCGCGCAGATCGCCGCGAATGAGAAAGGCGTACAGGAACTGCGCGCGATGATCGGCCATTTCGGCCTCGATGTCGTGCGCGCCTACATGGGACATGTCCAGGACAACGCCGAGGAGTCGGTTCGCCGGGTCATTCCGGTGCTGCGCGACGGATCCTATTCGTATGAACTAGACAATGGCGCCGTGATCAAGGTCGCGATCCGGGTGGACAGACAGGAACGTACCGCGGAAATCGACTTCACCGGCACGTCGGCGCAGCTGGCCAGCAACTTCAACGCTCCGTCGTCGGTGGCGATGGCCGCGGTGCTCTACGTCTTCCGGACCCTTGTCGATGACGAGATACCCCTGAACTCGGGCTGCCTGAAACCCCTGAAAGTGATCATCCCCCCGGGAACCATGCTCTCGCCTGAGTACCCCGCGGCGGTCGTCGCCGGCAACGTGGAAACCTCCCAGGCGATCACCGGAGCGCTGTACGCGGCGCTTGGCGTCATGGCCGAAGGTTCGGGAACCATGAACAACGTAACGTTCGGCAACGACCGTTATCAGTACTACGAGACCGTGGCCAGCGGTTCGGGAGCCGGTGACGGCTTCGGCGGCACGGACGTCGTACAGACCCATATGACGAACTCCCGCCTGACCGACCCCGAGGTGCTGGAATGGCGTTACCCGGTCCGGCTGGAAAGCTATGAGATCCTCCTCGGCAGCGGCGGCGCCGGACGATGGCGTGGCGGAAACGGCGGGCGCCGCGCCATCCGCTTCCTGGCGGCCATGACCGTGAATACGCTGACCGGCCATCGGCGCGTACCTCCCTACGGCATGGCCGGAGGCGAACCCGGCAGCCTGGGCCGGCACTGGATCGAGCGGGCCGACGGCTCCACCATTCCGATGGATGGCTGCGACTCGGCCACGGTCGGCCCCGGAGACGCCTTCGTCATAGAGACCCCTGGCGGCGGGGGCTACGGGCCGCCGCAGGCATGACCATCACTCGGTGAACGCGCAGAACTCGTTGCCCTCAGGATCGGCCAGGACGTGCCAGCTGATGTCGTCGTCCGGTTCGCGCAGCACCGCTGCCCCGGCCTCGACCAGCGACGCCACGGCGGGAACCGTGACATCCCAGTGGACGCGGTTCTTGACGGTCTTCGGCTCGGGCACAGGAACGAAGTCCATGGTCAGGATCGGCATGCCGGGCACGCCTTCGAGGGTAGACCAGCCGTCGTTCGCCGTGACGTCGACTCCGTACACCCTGGCCCACCAGCGGGCCTGCGATTGCGGGTCGGCGCTGTCGACCACGAGGCCGTGCAGGCGCTCCGCGGGGACGTCGTCACGCAGGAACGCACAGAACTCCCCGCCCTCGGGGTCGGCCATGACCGTCCATGTCCGGGTGCCGTGCCGCGGCTCCAGGACGGTCGCCCCGAGCGCCTCCAGGTCCGCCAGGTCCCGGGCGTAGATGTCGAGGTGGACCCGGTGCTTGGCGGTCCTGGCCTCGGGGACCCGGTTGATCCAGATGGTGTGCTGCGGCGTCGGCCCGGTCAGGAGGCCGCCGCCGTCATCCTTGGCTTCCCGCGTACGGTCGAGCACTGCCGCCCAGAACGCGCCGAGGAGGGCCGGGTAGCCCGCGTCCAGGCACAGGTCTTTGAATCGCGCGATCGCCATGGGAAGAATCTAGATCTCGTCGTCGAGGAGCGAGAAGAGCGCCTGGTCGTGCAGGCCGTCGGGTTCGGCGGCCGCGCGGCGCAGGGTGCCCTCCCGGTGAAAGCCCGCCTTCTCGGCGACCCGGACGGACGCGACGTTATCCACGTTGGCGGTGAGCCAGGCGCGCTGGATACCGCCCGCGGTGAGCGCCCACCTGCTCACGGCCGCGAGTGCCTCGGTCGCGTAACCCCGGCCGCGCTCGTCGCTGCGCACGCCGTAGCCGATCTCGGCCGAGCGGACCTCCCAGTCGATGTGGAACAGCCCGATCGCGCCCACGATCTTCCCGCGTGCACGGTCCAGCATCATGAGGTGCACTCCCGCTCCGGCGCGCCGGAGCTGGTGCACGCCGTCGGCCAGCCATCCGGGCAGTTCGTCCAGCTGTGACGGGGCTCCGGGAGGCAGCGCCTCCGGCTCTCCGGTGCTCAGCGCTTCCGCGACGAGACCGGCGTCCGCGGCGCCGAATTCCCGGATGTCCAGACGATCCGCGCTGATCCGCGCCTCAGGGAGATAACTCACCACGGCCACGGACACTCCACGGACGATAAGTTTCGAAGAACCTCATAAGTGTGAACCTAGCCGGCCAGGAGAGGGACCGCATACAGAATATGCATGCGGCCCCTGCCTACTTTAGGTGTACAGAAAATTCCTACTGATCACTGCACGAGGTTGTCGAATTCTCCGTTCCGCGCACCGTCGAGGAATGCCTCGAACTCAGCATGTGTATACACGAGGACCGGCCCGTCCGGGTCCTTCGAATCCCGCATAGCAACCTTGCTCGGGGTCGAAGCGACCTCAACGCACTGCCCGTTGTAGGTGCTCGCCTGTGCCTTCAGCCAAGTCAGACTCGCGCGCTCGCCTTCAGTAAGTGTTATCTTGCGGACCTTAGCCGTTCCCATTATCTATCATCCTCTCCTGTTTCCCAGATCTTTCACGAGGACGCGCTAGCTGTCCTTATAGGATGCTGCGATCCTCTCGACCATTGCGACTGAGCCTTCTGGGTCCAGCGCAATGGATTGCAGCCGGGAGAATATCCGTCTGTATCTCTCCAGTTCAGAAATACTTTCCAGGTAAATGTTGCTCACTACGCCTTCGACGTAGATGACTTCGTTCACCATCGGCTTGCCAAATTCAGGGATCACAAAGTTACTGTCGAGTCCAGGATGCACGTCGACGGCGAAATGGATCAGCTGGAGGGTGACATTCGGCAGGCCGACGACCTCGATGATTCGCGCCAACTGCGCGTGCATGACGACGGCGCCCTCGGCGGGGCGGCGCAGCGCTCCCTCGTCCACGATGCAGTGAAAGGGCGGCGCGTCATCGGGTGCGCCCGCCATGATGGCGCGGGCGTAACCCTCGACCTGCAGCAGTCCGGTGACGACATCGGTGTTGTAGTCGCTAATCGAGACGGCCTCGGTTTCTAGGCCGATATAGGTCTCGCAGGGCAAGTCATACTGCTGCCACCAAGCACGCTGCGTGCCCTCCTGGGCCAGGGCCATCAACCGCTCGCGTCCGGTGGGGTCGGTGATCCCGTAGACGGTGCACAGGTCCCGGATGTCACGCGGACTGGCGCCCACCCGGCCCGTCTCAAGTCGGCTGAGCTTGGTCACCGAGAACATCGCTCGCTCAGTCACCTCATCGATGCTCAGCCCTCTCTCGGTGCGCAACTGGCGCAGCAAGAAGCCCAACTCCCGCCTCCTCAGGGTGGGATTGTTCTCACTCACCACATTCGCCTCACAACGTTAACCGTGACATACCGTGGCACAGATTGAACCTTGTGTTATGCATCCGCGAATCACGACTCGATTTAGCACTTGCTTTCACGCTTTCGCGGCGCCTATCGAATCAGAAGAGGAGCGCAGATGCAAGCGTCACTACAGCTTCATGCGACTTCTCGGTTTTCGGTGACGTGTCATGCGTAAGGTGGCAATTATCCAGTGGCTAGCGACAACCAGTGCAGCCGTATTCAATTTCCGGCGCCACGTGATATCGCTCCAACGGAGTCATTGCAGGAGCTATTACGACGATCTCGCTAACAACCAGCCGGTCGAAACTATAATACCAGCCCGAGCCTCTCACAGCCACCCGTTGGAGGTTCGGCTTGAATTGGACCTAACCGATCATCCGACATGTCCATAACCGATTCATATCGGTACACGTGGCCTGACTAGCGGTACATAAAAGATTCTCTACAGAACGCAGAAAGAGGATGGTAAATAGATGAAGAGCCGCATGCAGATTTAACATACGGCTCTCACCTACGATTAGTATCCAGTAGATCCAGTCGAATCACCAAACTAGATCATCTCATCAAACTAGATCGTCAAATTCTCCGCTTCGGGCACTCTCAAGGAACACCTTGAACTCTGCAGGCGCGTAAAACAAGATCTGCCCAGCCGGATCCTTTGAATCACGTATGGCGATCTTTCCCCGGGTCGATGCAACCTCAACACACTGTCCGTTGTGGGTACTAGCCCGTGCTCTGAGCCAGGCCAGGCTGGCGCGTTCCGCCGCGCTCAGAGTTATTTCCCCAGTCGTTGCCGTATTCATGCTCTTTATCACCCCCTTGAGTCATTCGCCACGGCCAGCGAGAATCGCGCTGCGCCGCTGCCACGATCTTCATGGCTCCTATAGGAATATTTCGCGAGGATTGCTAGCTGCCCTCATAAGTTGCAGCTATCCTCTCGACCATCGCAACTGAACTTTCCGTGTCCAGCGCTATGGATTGCAGCCGGGAGAATATTCGTTTATATCTCTTCAGTTCAGCAATGCTTTCCAGGTAAATGTTGCCCACTACGCCTTCGACGTAGACGACGTTATTCACCATCGCCTTGCCAAATTCAAGGATCACAAAGTTACTGTCCAGCCCAGGATGCGCACCTACAGCGAATGGTATCAGCTGGTAAGTGACTTTGGGCAGGCTGGCGACTTCAATGATCCGCTCCAATTGGGCCCGCATAACGACGGGGCCGCCAATGGGGCGTCGCAAGGCACTTTCGTCCATGATGCAGTGCAATGGCGGCGCGTCATCTCTCATCAGCAAGGACCGTCGCCTGATCCTGGCTTCGACACGCCGCTCCAAGACGGCTGAATCAAGCGGCGGATCACCGGATTCGAAGATCGCGCGAGCGTAGCCCTCAACCTGTAGCAACCCTGTCACGACATCGGTGTTGTAGTCGCTGATCGAGGCGGCCTCGGCTTCCAGGCCGATGTAGGTCGCGTACGGGAGGTCAGACTGCTGCCACCAGGCGCGCTGCTTGCCCTCCCGGGCCAGGGCCATCAGGCGCTCGCGCTCGGCAGGGTTAGTGATCCCGTAAACGATGCACAGGTCCCGTATGTCTCGCGGGCTGGCGCCCACCCGTCCCGTCTCGAGCCGGCTCAGCTTGGTAGACGAAAACATCGCTAGTGCCGTGACATCCTCGATGCTCATACCTCTATCAGCCCGCAGTTGACGTAGCAAGAACCCCAACTCCCGCCTGCGCAGAGTTGGATTGCCCTCACCTGCCACTTTCGCCCCAGAATGTTCGCGGTGACACACTGTGATACAGTTCGGACCTTGCGTTACGCACCTGCGAATCGCAAGCCAAATTCGCACTTGCGCTTCGTGCTTTCGCGGCTCAAGATCAAAGCAGAAGAAAGACGCGGGCGCAAGTAGCAGGGCGCAAGTAGCACTGAAACTTCACTCGTTTTCTCAGTCGGCGAACGCGGCGCCGTGAAGGAGGCTGTTCTGAGTAACACTGACAGCCGCCACGGCCGCCATCCGCAGCCGGAGGCTCCCTGGCATCGCTTCACTCGGGCTCGACCCGGGTTTTCCGCAAGCGATCCCGGCTCCCGAGCACCAAGCTGGACCGGTGCTGCAACACCGGCCCAGCCCTTGCACACCAACCCCACAGGCTGTCTGGACCATTGGGATGTGGCGACATGGCCCACCGTAGCACTCTCCGGAGTACAAGCAACTTTATTGGACGCGCGCTGCCGCTTACCAGGCCAAGGTCGCGTCTCACGGCCCTGACGGAGCGGTTGTTCGATGACACCGATACCGTCGCACGCGAACTTAACTGGCAAGTCACCGCCACGCACTGGGGTTTGGGTCGTCGATACCGCGACAGCCGCTTCGACGCGCTCGTGCCCGGCGATGAGGCGCAGGCAGGCTTGCCGTGGGGGTCGGCATGACCGCGTGGCGGCGCCGCCGGGCGCACCGCCGGGAACTCGCCAGGATGCTGCATCAAGATCTGATGCCGCTCAAGCCTCCCAACGTTTTCGCCATCCTGTGGCGGTGGCGCTGGGAGATCGGAATCATCGTCGGCCTGGCAGCGGTGCTAACGTTCCTGATCACCCGGCTCGGCTGGCTGACGGCCCCCGTCGTGGTCGCGATAGCCGCCGTCGTGGCCGGCTGGCCAGAGGCACGTTACTGGCTGCTCGCGCACATCCGCTGTATCGTCACGGCGCACCGGGTCCGGACCGGGCTGGCGCAGGCCTGGATACAGACCCGGTCCGGCCGGCTCCCCGTGATCCTGCTGACCAGACCGGAGTGCTACGGCGAGCGGGTCTACATCTGGTGCCCGGCCGGTATCAGCCTCGAGGACTTCGACGACGCTGCCGACGTCCTCTGCGCCGCGTGCTGGGCGACCGACATAGTCGTATCCGCGAGCGAGAGATACGCCCATATCGTGATCCTCGATGTCGTGCGCGAGTAACCGTAGCCGGTACCGTAGTTTTACGGTATCGGCGCTGGTCAGGTCCGTTTTAGCGTGTGGTCATCCAAGCCAGAGAGAAGGGGTGGTCACAGTGGGATCTGTCGATCTCGACGTGTTCATGGAATTCGTGGGAAAGTTCGCCGGGGATCTCGGGGCGGTCGTCGCGGCCGGGAACGTGGTCATCGGGGACCGGCTCGGGCTGTACCGGGCGCTCGCGGCCGACGGTCCGGCGACCGGCGCGGAACTGGCGGCCAAGACCGGCACCGACGCCCGGTACGTCAGCGAATGGCTCGCCGGCCAGGCGGCCGGCGGGTACGTCGCCTACGCCGACGGGCGTTACGAGCTCACCCCCGAGCAGGCGCTCGCACTCGCCGATCCGAACGGGCCGGTCAGCGTCCCCGGTGCCTTCACGCTCGCTCTCGGGGCGCTGGCGGCCGTGCCGGCCATCACGGAGGCGTTCCGCACCGGCGCCGGGTTCGGCTGGCACGAACAGCATCCCGACGTGTTCGTCGGCTGCGAGCAGTTCTTCCGGGCCGGCTACGCCGCCCACCTCGTCCGGGACTGGCTGCCCGCGCTGGACGGCGTGACCGGCAAGCTGCGGGCCGGCGCATACGTGGCCGACGTCGGCTGCGGGCTCGGCGCGTCCACGGTACTGCTCGCCGAGGCGTTCCCGGGGTCGCGGTTCTCCGGCTCGGACTACCACGAGGGTTCGGTGGCCCTCGCGACCAAGCGGGCGGCGGACGCGGGCGTGGCCGACCGGGTCGGCTTCGAGACCGCGACGGCGCAGACGTTCTCCGGGAGCGGATACGACCTCGTGACGACGTTCGACTGCCTGCACGACATGGGCGATCCTGCGGGTGCGGCGCGGCACATCCGGCAGGCCCTGGCACCGGACGGCAGCTGGCTGATCGTCGAGCCGATGGCGTCCGACACGCTGGAAGGAAACCTCAACCCGGTAGGCCGGGTGTACTACAACTTCTCCACGCTGCTGTGCCTGCCGAACGCGCGCTCGCAGCCGGGCGGTACGGCGCTCGGCGCGCAGGCCGGGGAGGCGGCCATCCGCGAGGTCGCGCTCGGCGCCGGGTTCAGCGCGTTCCGCCGGGCCGCGGAGACGCCGTTCAACCTGGTGTACGAGGCGCGTCCCTGACAGGCTGGGGAAATGACAGGGATGCTGGTGGGGCGCGACGCCGAGTGCGCCGCGCTCCGCCGCGCCATCGCCGCGGCGACGCAGGCGACGCAGGCGAGGGAGGCACGCGGCGCCGTCGTCATCCTGGTCGCGGGCGAGGCGGGCGCCGGGAAGACGACGCTCGCCGAGCGAGTCCTCGCGCAGGTCCCGGCCCTGGTCCTGCGCGGCCGCCCGGCCGAGTGGGCGGGGACCGCGTACGACGCGCTCGCCAGGGCACTGCGCCCCGCCGTCACCGCACGCCACCGTGAGCGGCATCCCGAGCGCGACATCCTCGCGCAGGTCATGCCCGAGCTCGGCACCCCAACGCCCGCTCCCGACACCGGCGCGCTCGCGGCGGCGGTCTGCGCGGTGCTCGCCCCTGGGCCGGCCGTGCTGTTCCTCGATGACCTGCAGTGGGCGGACGAGGCGACCCTGGGCCTGCTGCCGCCGCTCGCCGACGCCGCCAGCGGCTCCGGATACGCCGACCCCGGCGCCGGCCGCCCCGGCGCCGACGGCCCGGCCGGGATCGCCGTCGTCGGCTGTTACCGCAGCGACGAACTCCCGCGCGGCCATCGGCTGCGCACCGTCCGCGCCCAGCTGCGCAAGGCCGGCCAGCTGACCGAGATCGACCTGCGCCCGCTGAGCGACGGCGACGTGGGGCGGATGCTCACCGGACTGCTCGGGGCCGCCGTCGCCCCGGTGCTCGCCGACGCGGTGGCCAGCCGGGCCGACGGCCTGCCGTTCGCCGTCCAAGAGCTCGCCTTCGCGCTCCGCGACAGCGGCCGGCTGGCCTACCAGGGGGGCACCGTGACGCTGACCGGGGACGGCGCCGCCCCGGTGCCCGACGGCGTCCGGGAGGCGGTGCTGCTGCGGGCGTCCCGGCTGACCGAACCCGAGCGGGCACTCCTCGAGGCGGCCGCGGTAGCCGGGACCGAGTTCGACATCGACACGGCGGCCACCGCGGCCGCGGTGGCCGGTACCCGCGGCGGTGACCACTGGCCCGACGGGTTCACCGCCGCCGGGCTGCTGACCGAGTTGTCGGAGGGGCGTTCCGCGTTCCGGCACGCGCTGGCTCGAGAGGCCGCGTACGCGGACATCCCGTGGTCGCGCCGCCGCCGACTCCACCGGGCGCTCGCCGCCGCGCTCACCGAGGGCCGCCCGGCGAGCGCGGGGCGCCCCGGCGGTGCCGCGCTTGTCGCGCGGCACCTGCTCGCGGCCAGGGACTTCGGCGCGGCGCGGGACGCGCTGATCGCCGCGGCGGATGAGCACTGCGCGGTGCACGCCTACCGGGACGCCGCGGGGGCGCTGCGCACGGCGCTCGAACACTGGCCGGCCGACGCCGACGCCGACGGCGACGCTGACCGGCTCGCGGTCATCGGCCGGCTCGCCCGCTGCGCCGAGATGTGCTCCGAATACGCCGATGCCGTGACCCTGCTGCGCGAGCTCGCCGACGGTCACGAGCGCAGCGGCGACCTGGCCGCGCTCGCGGGCTCGCACCGGCGGATCGCGGTCGCGCACGAGCTGCGCGGCCAGTGGGAGGCCGCGCTCGCCGCGCGCGAGGCCGCGGCCAGCGTTTACGCGCGGGCTGGCCGCTGTGACGAGGCGGCCGCCGACCGGCTCGCGGTCGCCACGCACCTGCGCTCGGCGGCGAGTTACTCCGCGGCCCTCGCGACGCTCAGCGTCGCGCGCGGCGACGCGCGGGCCAGCGGCCGCAAGGACCTGCTGCTGCGCGCCGACGGGCTACGCGGCAACCTGCTATCGCGCCTCGGGAACGCCGCCGAGGGCGTCACCGCCGTCCGGGCCGCGCTCGACGAGGCGCTGAAAGCCGAGCTCACCGACACCGCCGCCGAACTACAGCAGCGGCTCGCCGACTCCCTCGAGCACTCCGGCGACTACCAGGCGGCGACGGCGGCCTACGGGGCCGCGTACCAGTACTGCGACGCGCTCGGCAAGGACGCGGTCGGGCAGCTGTGCCGGGCCTGCGCCACCGCGGTGCTGTTCACCCGCGGCGAGTGGGATCTGGCGGCCGCCGTCTGCGACGACGTGCTCGCCGAGACCGGCGCCACGCCGCACGCGCGGGCCGTGGGCGCCTGCCTGCTCGGCCTGGTCCGCGCGCTGCGCGGTGACGCCGGAGCCGCCCGCCCGCACCTGCTCGAGGCCAGCGTGCTCAGCACGCGGATCGAGCTCACGGCCGTGGAGCTGCTCTCGGCCTGGGGGCTGGCCGTCCTCGAAGACCAGGCGGGCGCCCGGACCGCGGCGACCGACCGGCTCCGGCAGGTGCTCGCCCGGGTGAACCGGACCCAGGAGCGTCACTACTGCGTTCCGGCGCTGCAGTGGGCCGCCACGTTCTTCGGCCGTCACGGCCTCGCGGACGACGCCCACGCCTGCGCGGCCGCCTTGTCGGCGATCAGCGAGGCCACCGGACAACCCGAAGCCATCGCGGCCCTCGCCCATGCCCTCGGTGAAACCCTCGTGCCGGATGACCCAGCGGCGGCCGCCCGTGAGCTGTGCCGGGCCGCAGCGATGTTCGACGACCTCGGCCTTCCGTTCCCCGCCGCGCAGGCGCGGCATCGGGGGGCGGCCGCGGCAATCGCGTCGGGTGACACGCCGGCCGCCAGGCAGCTGCTGCTCGCGGCGCGGCAGGCGGCGGAGCGCCTCGGCGCGCGGCAGCTGCTGGACGGCTGCGCCGCCGCGCTCGGCCGGCTCGGTGACAGCGAGACTGGTGGGACTGTTGTTGAGGATGAGGTTGCCGGTTCTGCTGGTGTTCGCGGCGGGAGCGGGAGCCGCGGTGCCGGTGGCGGTGGCGGTGACAGGAAAGCCCGCGCGATCGCCGGGCTGACCGCCCGCGAGCTCGACGTCATGCGGCTGGTCGCGGACGGCAATACCGCCAAGGAAGCGGGCGCGGCGCTGTTCATCAGCCCCCGGACCGTGGAGATGCACGTGCAGAGCTGCCTGCTCAAGCTCGGCTGCCGTACCCGGGCCGAGGCGGTGCGGCGCCTCGCGGAAGTGGGCGCGCTGGTCACCCGACAGTGACTGCCTGCGTCAGCTTAGCGGGCTCCTGTCCCGGGCTGGCCGAGCTCAGGGACGGCGCGGGACGGCGAGCGCGTCCACCGCGACGACGCCGGCCTGGCCCGCAGATCAGCGGGTTGATGTCGAAGGCATCGAGGAGGTGGCCGAGCTCCGACACCAGCACGCTGAAGCTGACGAGGGCGGCGGCGATCGCGCCGGTGTCGCACGGCGGGCTGCCGCGCACCCCGGCGAGCACCTCCGCGAAGCGGAGCCGGCTGATCATGCCAGCGGCGGCAGCGGGGTGAAGCGGGGGAAGCGCCACGGTACGTTCAGGAAAATAATTAGCGAGAAGGCCACCGGGACCAGTCACGATGAGCTCGCCGAGCGCCTGGTCACGGGCCATCCCTATGATCACCTCAGGGCCGGGCGTGACCATCGGGGAGACCGTGACGCGGGGGCCGAGGCGGGCGGCGAGATCGGTGTAGGCCGCGGTCAGCTCGGCGCGGGAAGCGACGCCCAGGCGTACGCCGGCGACGTCCGATTTGTGGGCGATACCCGGCTCGTCCGTCTTGACCGCGACCGGGTAACCGGTCGCGTCCGCCGCGGCCAGCGCCGCCGCCAGCGTACTCGCCGGCCGCGCCACCGCGGCCGGGATGCCGTAGTCGCGCAGCAAGTCCAGCAGGCCAGCCCCTGCCAGGCCGGCCGCGAGCCGGGCCGCCCAGCGGTCACGGCGGGCGACATCGGGCGGCGGCGGCGCGGGAGGCGGCGCGGGGGGCGGCGACAGCAGGTGGCGCAGCGCCAGCAGCCCGCTCCTGGTGGACTCCAGCACCGGCACTCCCCCGCGACGGAGCCGGGCGGCGAGATCAGCGTTGATCGCGGCGGGGACCGAGGCGAGCACGGTCACCGGCTTGGCGGTCCGCGCCGCCGCCGCGAGCACGGCGCTGGGGTAGGAGTCGTCGCCGTCGAATTCGGGCACCAGGTCCACGGCGAGCGCCACCGCGCCCACGCCGGGATCGTCGGCCAGCGTGGTCAGCGCGGCCGTGAACAGTTCCTCGGCGTCCCGGCCGGTCCCCCACACGTCGAGCGGGTTGGCCGGCTCGAGGCTGGGGTCGAGCACGTCCGCGAGCCGCCGTTTGGTGGTCGCGGACAGCGCCGCGAACTCGACGCCTGTCGCCGCCGCCACGTCCGCCACATGGGCCCGCTCGAACCCGGAGTCGTGCACGGTCGCGAGCCGCCCGCCCGCGGTCGCGCGGCGGCCCGCGCACAGCAGCTCGAGCGTGTCCGCCAGTTCCGCCAGATCGCCGGCCAGGTGCACGCCGTAGGCGGACGCCAGCGCCTGCCACGCGCCGTCGCCCGCGGCGAGCGCGCCGGAATGCGCGGCCACCATCGACCGGCCCGTCGCGGACGCCCCGGCGGCGAGCAGCACGACCGGGACGTCGCGGCCGGCGGCCGTAGTGAGGACGTCCCGCAGCAACGGCCCGTCGCGGATCGCCTCAAGCACGAGGGCGAGCACCTTCGTCTCCGGCAGGCCGAGCGCGTACCGGGCGTACGCGGCGGCCGGCGTGACGAGCTCCTGCCCGGACGAGACCGCGACCGAGAACCCGAACGCCCGCCGGCAGCGCAGCAGCGCCGAGAACACCGAGCCGGAGTGCGTGACCAGCGCGACCGGGCCCGCCGGCAGCGAATCGGGCTCGGCGTACCCGATCGCCCGCAGCCCGCGCGCCACGTTCACGAACCCCATGCATCCCGCGCCGCACACCGGAAGCCCCGCGTCTCGCGCGATGGCCGAGATCCTGTCTCTCAGCCCCGGGGAGTCTGCCGGGTCAAAGGCAGAACCGAATATCACCACTGAACGGGCCGTGGCGTCTGCGCACGCCTTCACCTGATCCTCGAGCGCGGCGTCGGGCACGGCGAGCAGGGCCAGGTCCACGGGCCCGGGCAGCGCTGCCAGGCTTGGGTAGGCCCGGTACGGGCCGATCGTGTCGTAGCGCGGATTGACCAGGTACATCGCCGGGTTGCTCGGCGACTTCGCGACCTCGCCGATCATGCGCGAGCCGAGGCTGCCCGGCCGCGGCGAGGCGCCGACGAGTGCCACGCTGCGCGCCTCGAGCATGACCGTGAGCGGGTCCTTATCCGTCATCGCCGCCGCTGTCATCGCCGCCGCTTCTTGCGCTCGTTCTTGCGCTCGTCGCGGCGGTCGGCGATCGCCGCTTTCGCGGCCTGCATGCCCGGGATGCCGCACACCCCGCCGCCCGCGTGGGTGGCCGAGCTCGCGTAGTACAGGTGGCGGACCGGTGTCCGGTAGTCCGCGAAGCCGGGCGCCGGGCGCATGTGGAACAGCTGCTCGAGGGACAGCTCGCCGTGGAAGATGTTGCCGCCGATCAGCCCGTAGTCGTGCTCCATGTCGTAGGGGCCCACGACGTCCCTGTGGATGATGGCGCTCTTGAAGTTGGGCGCGACCTCGTTGTAGGTATCGATCACCCGGTCGGCGTATTTCTCCAGCTCCTCGCGGTGCGGCTGGGTACTCCAGGTCGCCGGGACCCACTGGGTGAACAGCGACATGATGTGGTAGCCCTCGGGGCACAAGGTCTTGTCGAACGCGGTGGGGATCACGCCGTCGGAGAAGGGCCGCTGGGCGGGCCGGCCTTCACGGGCGTCGATGAACGCGCGCTCGATGTACTCCATGCTGGGCGCCATCTCCACCGACCCGGTGTGGTGCTCCTGCAGGCGGGTGCCGGGGTTGGCGGTGAAGTCGGGGAGTTCGGCCAGCGCGAGGTTGACCTTCACGACGCCGGAGCGGGTCTTCCACCGCTCGATGTCCTGGGCGAAGTCGTCGGGGAGGTGCTCGCGGCCTACGTGGTCGAGGAACGCCGTCTTGGGGTGCAGGGAGGTGACGACTATTCTTGCTGTTATCTCTTCGCCGGTGTCGAGGGCGACGCCTTTGGCGCGGCCGGTCGCAGGGTCGACGATGATCTTGGCGACGCATGAGCCGGTCCTGATCGTCGCGCCGTTCTCGCGCGCGGCGCCGGCGATGGCCGCGGCGACCGCGCCCATGCCGCCCTCGGGGAACCCCCAGCTGCCCAGCCGCCCGTCCCCCACGTCGCCGATCGAGTGGTGGGCCATCACGTACGCGGTGCCCGGCTCGTAGGGGCCGGCCCAGGTACCGATCACCCCGTTGACCGCGAGGGCGCCCTTGATCTGCGGTGACTCGAACCAGTCGTCGAGCAGGTCGGCGATCGACATCGTCATCAGCCGGGTGACGTCGGCCACGGTGCGGACGTCGAGACCCCGGTGGCGCCAGGCCAGCTTGAGCGTGCTGAGGAGGTCGCCCGGCTTGTGCGAGCCGATCGTGGGCGGCACGGTCAGCAGCAGCGGGCCCAGGACGTCGGCCAGGCCCGCGAGCCAGGCGTTCCAGCGCGGGTACGCGTCCGCGTCCTTCTTCGACCAGCGGGCGATCTCGTCGTAGCTGCGCTGGGAGTCGTCCTCGTACAGGGTGAGCGAGCCGCCCTCGGGGAACGCCTGGTAGTACGGGCCCATGGGGAAGACCTTGTAGCCGTGCCTGGCCAGGTTGAGGTCCTTTTCGATGGTGGGCGGGAGCAGCGACATCACGTAGGACAGCCGGGTGACGTTGAAGTCGGGGGCGTCCGGCCACGGCGCCTCGGTGGTCGCGGCGCCGCCGGCACGCTGGCGGGCCTCGAGGACGAGCGTCTTCGCGCCGGATCTCGCCAGGTAGGCGGCCGCGACCAGCCCGTTGTGCCCGCCGCCGACGACGATCGCGTCGTAGCTTTCGGTTGCCATGGTGTTCGCCCTTTCCGGGTGTCTGCGCTTTCCGGGTGTCTGCGCTGCCGCTGCAACGTTTGACTGAACATTCAGTCTAGAAGCCTGCTACGATACCGACAAGGTCACCGGGTGAAGGCGCCGCGGGGACACGGGCTCGGGACGGGGTCGATGGCACAGGGATCAGCGGCGGAGCAGGGGGCGGAACAGCGGCGCGAGCAGATGCTGCGGGCCGCCCTGACGGTGATCGTGGAGCGGGGCTACGCAGACACCCGGATCGCCGACGTCGCCGAGCGCGCCGGCACCAGCCCGGCGCTGGTCATCTACTACTTCAAGACCCGCGACCAGCTGCTCACGGAGGCGCTGCGGTACTCGGAGGACGCGTGGTACGCGGCCGGGGTGCAGCGCCTGGAGTCGATCACGACGGCGGCCGGGCAGCTCACCGAGCTGATCGCGATGACCTGCCTGCCGGACACCGACCCGGCGCCGCGCAACGAATGGCTGCTCTGGCTCGACCTGTGGGCACTGTCGCCGCGCAACGCCGGCGTCGCCGCCGTCCGCCGCAAGTTCGACGAGCGGTGGCGCGAGACGATCCGCACTATCGTGCTGGCCGGCCAGGAGGCCGGCGAGTTCGCGGCGGTCGACGCCGAAGAGTTCGCGGTCACCCTCTCGGCGCTGCTCGATGGCATGGCCGTACAAATCGCGCTGGAAGACGCTGACGTAACGCCGTCGCGTGCCTATGATCTCGCCATGCGGTACGCCGCCGGGCAGCTCAAGTTCAACTGGGACCCAGCCGCCGCCTCCGTCGCGGGCAGGCGGTCGCGGAAACGGAGATGACAGTCATGGCCGGAGGAAGCATCGAGCTCGCGGGACTGTGCAAACGGTTCGGCGACGCCGTTGCGGTGGACTGCATCGACCTGTCCGTGGCCAGCGGCGAGTTCTTCTCGCTGCTCGGCCCCTCCGGCTGCGGCAAGACGACCACGCTGCGGCTGATCGCGGGCTTCGAGCAGCCGACGGCCGGCCGGATCCTGCTGGACGAGGCCGATGTGTCCGCGGTGCCGCCGCACAGGCGCAACGTCAACACGGTGTTCCAGAGCTACGCGCTGTTCCCGTTCCTGTCGGTGTTCGACAACGTGGCGTTCGGGCTGCGCTATGCGCGGGCGACCAAGGCCGAGCTGCGGACCCGGGTGGGCGACGCGCTCTCGCTGGTATCGATGACCGGGTTCGCGTCCCGGCGCCCGTCGCAGCTGTCCGGCGGCCAGCAGCAGCGGGTGGCGCTGGCGCGGGCCCTGGTGCTGAACCCGGCGGTGCTGCTGCTGGACGAGCCGCTCGGCGCGCTGGACGCCAAGCTGCGCCGCTCGCTCAAGGTCGAGCTCAAGGCCCTGCAGGAGCGCGTCGGGATCACCTTCCTCTACGTCACCCACGACCAGGAGGAAGCGCTGACGATGTCCGACCGGCTGGCCGTGATGGAGGCAGGCCGGATCGCGCAGATCGGCACCCCGCGGGAGGTGTACGAGGAGCCCGCCGACTCCTATGTCGCGGACTTTCTCGGCGCGGCGAACTTGATGGACATCCTTGTTTCCGAACGTACGCATGGCTCCGCCGCGATCTTGAAGCTGGGCGAGGTGGCGTTGTCGACGTCGCACGCGTGCGCGGCCGCGCCGGGCGAGCGGGCGCACGCGGTGATCCGCCCGGAGCGGGTGCGCGTCGAGCCCCACGGTTCGGCCGGCGACAACCGCGTGCCGGCCATGGTGGAGCGGGTCGTCTTCCTCGGCGCCGCCACCCAGGTCATGCTCCGCCTGGCCACGGGCGCCTCGCTCCAGGCGCTGCTGCAGAACGACGGTGATTCCGCCGCCGGAACCCTGGCCCAGGGCACCCCGGTGCACGCCTACCTCCCCCCGGACGCGCTCCGCGTCCTGCCGGAATCGGCGGCCGCCGCCGCGCCGGCGGCGCCCCCGCTGGCGAGCTAGCACCCCGCCGGGGCCCACTGGGGCCGGGCCACCAGGCCCACCGATTGCGCGATCGACCACACTGGGGCAAGCACACCGGAACAACCTGAGTTCGCGGCGTGCCGGACACGGCCACCCGTTCCACACTTATCTCCCGTTACGGGAAGCTCTGTTCCCTCGGCACCGGCCGGGCTTCGATTGCAGATTCCCGTGTCATGGCACCGGAAATCGCAATCAGAGCAGCGTGCGTCACGCACAAAAGCCGCATTCCGGACAGCTCTGCACGCGCCGCCTCGTTGGCTGTGCACGGTGGTACATGAGTTGCCCATGGGAACCACCCGTGCAGCCCGTTCCATGATCACGAAGCTTTTTCGTACGTATAAGATGAATTATTTACGTCGTGAAAAATGTTTTCGCGATCATGCGGGCTGACGGACTGCCGCCGGGCCCGGGAAGATTGCCCGCTGTGACTCATGTGACCGGACGGGCTGCAGGGGCCCGTGGTCACCACCGGATACGGGCACTGAACCGCTCGCACAATCCCGCCCGCTCCGCCCAGCATCGCCAGACGAATAGCCGGCGGGTCCTGGACCATGCCGATCGCGCGATCGGGATCGTGCAGGCCTGGGGCGGGCGGAATGTCCGGGGATCTCGCGGGGTTGGCGGTGGACATGATGACTGTGGGGCTTGTCGGAAGCGGACGTATCGGGAGCACCGTGGCCAGACTGGCGGTCGACGCCGGGCATGACGTGGTGCTGAGCAACTCACGCGGGCCGGAGACGCTGCGGGACCTCGTCGCGGAACTAGGGCCGCGGGCCCAGGCGGCGACCTGCGCGGACGCCGCGGCGGCGGGCGACATCGTCGTGGTGTCGACGCCGGTGAAGGCCTACTCGAAGCTGTCGGGCGCGCCGGTAACCGGGAAGGCCGTGCTGGACACCGGCAACTACTACCCGGCGCGCGACGGGCAGATCCCGGAGCTGGAGGCTGGGACGCTCATCGACAGCGAGTACCTGCGGCAGGAGCTCCCCGGCGCCGAGGTTGTGAAGGTGTTCAACAACATCTTCTTCAAGCACCTGCTGAACCTCGCCCGCCCGGCCGGCGCGGCCGACCGGTCCTGCCTGCCGATCGCCGGAGACAGCGCGGCGGCGAAGACGGCCGTGACATCGTTCCTCGACTCGATCGGGTACGGGACCGTCGACGCGGGGTCCCTGGCCGACGGCTGGCGCCAGCTCCCCGGCACGCCGGTGTACGGAGCCCCGTACGGGTCCTTCGACGATGAGAAGGGCACGCCGGCCGGCGAAGACGTCATCCGGGCGGCGCTGGCAGCGGCGACGCGCTAGCTGTTTGCCCAGTACCCGGGCGGCGGCCGCAGGACGCAGAACTCGTTGCCGTCCGGGTCGGCCAGCACGTGCCAGGTCATGCCGTTCTCGACGATAGGGCTGTTGGTTAGCACAGTGGCGCCAAGCTTGGTGACGCGGGCGACCTCGGCGTCTAGGTCACGGGTGCGGAGGTCGAGGTGGACGCGGTTCTTGCCGTGCTTGGCGTCCGCCGTGCGCTGCAGGAGCACCTCGACCCCGAACCCGTCGGCCGACAGCAGGGTCTGATACGGGCCGCCGGCCGACCCTTCGGTGACGTAGCCGAGCGCGCCCGTCCAGAACCGCGCCGCCCGCTCCAGGTCGGCGCAGTCCACCACGACGACGAGCTCACCACGCGCATAGGGATTCATGCCCCCTTCCTACCGTTCCTGCCGGCCCCGGCCGGCACTTAGGATCTCAAACCGCCGGACAAATAGGACATATAGGGCCTGAGAAGGGAGGTTTGAGGCCCTATGTCCGGCCAGCGTCTCAGTATTCGAGACGGCGGGGCAGTGGGCACGGGTGGCGGGGGGCGGCTAGCCCTCGCCGGCGATCGTGGTGAGGGCGGCTAGGCCGCTGCCGCGTTCGCCGCGGGTGAGCAGGCGGTAGCCGACGTAGCCAATGGTCACGATGAACAGCGACATCGCGAGCATGATCGAGCCGAGCGCGTTGAGCGCGGGGCCGCCGTTGCCGCCGTGCTGGGTGGAGTAGATGATCACCGACATCGGGGTGTTCCCGGCGCTCGACGACAGCAGGTCCACGATCACGAAGTCGTCGATCACCCCCGAGAACACCAGCACGGCGCTGGCGAAGATCGCGGGTGCGAGCAGCGGCAGCAGGACGCGGCGCATGACCTGGAACTGGTTGGCGCCCAGATCCGCGGCCGCCTCCTCGTACTGGCGGCCGATTGTGACCAGCCTGGCCTGCACCACGATGGCGGGCCAGCTCACGTTCCAGGTGACCAGGCCGAGCACCTCCGCGAGCGTGCCCAGGTGCACGGTGCTGAACAGGGTCGTGAACACGAAGAACATCGAGACGCCGAAGATCAGCTCCGGGATCACGTAGGACAAGATCATCAGGAAGTTGAACGTCGCGGGGAAGGGGCCGTGCCAGCGGTTGATCCCGAGCGCGAACGCCACGCCGAGCGGCACGGCGATCAGCGTGGTGAGCACCGAGAGCCGGACGGTCTGGATGACCGCGGCGTGCAGCTGCGGGTCGTGCCACACCGAGTTGACCGGGTCGCTGAAGTACCAGCGCCAGGAGAATCCCTGCCAGGCCGACTGCGACCGGCCGTTGTTGAACGAGAACAGCACGGCGATCGCGATCGGCACCAGCGACCAGACCAGGTACAGCCAGGTGAACCCTTCGAGGAACCACGGGTGTCCCCAGGGGTTGCGCCGGGGCAGGCGACGCCGGGTGGCCGCCGGGGATGCCGTTACCGCAGTGGCCTGTATGACTGCTGGGGCGCCGGTGGCGGCGGGTGAGGTGGCGGCGGGTGAGGTGGCGGCGGGGGCGGTGTCCGGTGCCGGGGCGCTTGTGGTGGCGCGCGGGCCGTCGGGGGCGTTGGTCGCGGTCATCTGGCCGCCTCCCGGTTCGTCGCGATCACGTAGTAGACCATGGGGATCAGCAGCACGAGCAAAAGGAGCAGCGACAGCACCGCGCCCTGGCCTTCCAGGCCCGGCGTGCCCAGCTGGCCCTGGATGAGGTTGCCGATCATCGAGGTGGACGCCGCGCCGGACAGCATCTGGTTGGTGAAGTAGTCGCCG
Organism: uncultured Actinomycetota bacterium; assembly: GCA_963771985.1. Classification (GTDB taxonomy): domain Bacteria; phylum Actinomycetota; class Actinomycetes; order Streptosporangiales; family Streptosporangiaceae; genus Trebonia. Next base: position 66,128 of record CAVYVO010000006.1, read on the forward strand.
AGCATCGGCAGCACGGTGATCAGCAGGGCGGTGAGGATGGGCTGCTTGCTCAGCGGCAGCGTCACGTGCACGAAGGTGCGGATCCGGCCGAGGCCCAGGTCCCGGCCGGCCTCGATCAGCGCCGGGTCAATCCGGTCAAGCCCCGCGTAGAGCACCAGGATCAGGTACGGGATGTACCCGTACACCAGGCCCAGGACGACCGTGACCGAGTTGCCGCCCAGCCAGTTGACCGGGGAGATCCCGAGCCAGCCGAGCGCCTTGTTCACGTAACCGCCGGTGGACAGCAGGTCGATCCAGGCGAGCATGCGCATCATGTAGCTGATCCAGAACGGCGCTATCAGCAGCACCAGGAACAGCCCCTTCCTGCGCCCGGCGAACCGCGCGACGAAGTACGCCGCCGGGTAGCCGATGATCAGGCACAGCAGGGAGGCGGCGGCCACGTAGACGAGCGTGCGGCCCAGGATCGGCCCGGCGAACGACGCGCCGCCGAACAGGTCGCGCCAGACGTTGATGACGTTCGAGGAGCTCCATGACAGCGGGTTCCACACCGCGACCGGGGCTTCGTAGAGCTGGTTCAGCTTGCCCATCGCGATCGAGAGCACCGCGTAGAACGGCACGACGAACAGCACGGCCAGCCAGATGATCCCCGGCGCGGCGAGGGCGATCCAGAAGGCGTTCTTCTTGTTCCGCATGGTCACCTCCTCTTTCCCGTTGGCACAAACCAGCCGGCTCAGATCCCGTTGCTCACCACGAGCCAGGCCTGCTGCCAGAGCGCGTCCGCGTCCACCGGAAGCTGCAGCTCGCCGAGGCCGCGGCGGAAGTACGACGGAAGGACCACCGTGGACATCAGGGCCGACGGCAGGATCTGCTCCTTGACCAGCACCTGCGGGGTCACCCCGGTCAGCGGCTGCATGTAGCCGTTCCAGCTGATGTTCTCCAGCACGTTGGGCAGGTCGAGCATGTAGTCGAGGAACAGGTGCGCGAGCACCGGGCTGGCCGACGACTTCAGGACGGCGTTGGTGTCGTTGCCCACCGGTCCCCTGCCGTCGGTCGGGAACCAGTAGCCGACCACGTCGACGTTGACGCCCTTGGGCATGTAGGAGGCCGCGGCGGCCATGTCGCCGGACCAGGCGTTCGTTATCCAGGTCTGACCGGTGGGGACGTCGGAGTAGTCCGTGTTGGCGATCCGCAGGTTCACCAGGCCGGACAGGTCCTGCAGCGCCTGTCTGGATATCCCGATCTGCCGGTAGTCGGTCGTGTTCAGGTTGAAGATGCCGTTCTTCATCAGCCCGAGGCTGATGCCCTCGCGGTAGTCGTCGAGGATCGCCACCCGGCCCTTGTACTTGGGCTGCCAGGGCATCGCCCACGGGTTGGCCATCGTGTACGGGTTCTCGTGTACGAGGTCCTTACGCCAGGAGATTCCCGTCGTGTAGATGGTGTACGGGACCGTGTACCGCCAGCCCTGGTCGTAGAACGGGTTGGTGAAGTCGGGCCAGGCCTGCGCGATGTTCGGCAGGTAGGAGTGGTTCAGCGGCTGCAACAGCTGGCCCTCGATGAGCTGGCCGAGCACGTCCACGGTGGCGCCGACCAGCACGTCGAAGGACAGGCCGCTGCGCAGCTTGGACATCGCCTCGTCCATCGTGTTGAACGTGGTGACCTGCGCCTTGCACTTGTACTTCTTGGCGAAGGCGTTGACGCAGGCCTGGTTGATGTAGGCCTCCCACGTGTAGATCTGCAGCGTGGCGTCGCGCTCCGCGGTCAGCCCGGACGCGACCGGGCCGTTGCCTTGAAAGACCGGCCAGGTCACCGGGTGGTCCGGCCGCGGGAGCGGCACGGCGCCCGATCCGGTGAGGTCAGACGCGCAGCCCGCCAGGGCGGCGAGGGCGGCGGCGGTCACGCTGCCCTTAAGGAACGAGCGGCGCGGCATGCCATGGCCCTGCCAGCCTTCTCTCGGGTGCACCGCCGGTCACCTCCCCGGAGCATCAGCCCTGCTTTATCGGGGATGCGGGGGTCGTCCCCCGCGAGTCGGCAGAGCTTGACTGAATGTTCGGTCAATTGAACTCTCCGCAGCGCGCGGTGGCAAGGTTTTTGCCGGTTAAGAATGGATTGCGGCGGCGAACGAGCGGAAGTTCCCGACGAGCCGGTCGATGTCCGACTCGTCGTGCTGCACCGAGATCAGCCATTGCTCGATCTTGCCCCAGGGCGGCAAGAACACCCCGCCGTTGTGCTGGAACAGCCAGTGCGCGTGGCTCAGCGAGTCGTCGGCCGCGAGAAAACCACGGTAGTCACGGATAGAGTCAGCGGCGAAGACGACGCAGCCTTTGGCCCCGGCAGTCACCACGCGAGCGTTCAGGGTAAATTCCTCGATCGCCGCGCTGATGCCGGCGGCCGCCCGCGAACGCAAGCCCTCGATCCGCTCGTACGCCTCCCGCGTCGCTACCTCCTGCAGCATCGCGCGCGCCGCCGCCATCGCCAGGGGGTTCCCGTTGAACGTGCCGACCATCTCGTAGCTGCCGCTGGCGACGTGCGCCATGACCTCGGCGGTGCCGCCGATCGCGGCGACGGCGACGCCCCCGCCGAGCGACTTGGCCAGGCAAACGATGTCCGGCGTCACCCCGCTCAGCGCGGTCACGCCGCCCGGCCCGACGGTCAGGCCGGTCTTGACCTCGTCGAACGTGAGCAGCGCGCCGTGGGCGTGCAGCAGGTCGCGCAGGCCGGCGAGGTACCCGGGCAGCGGCGGGATGATGCCGGCGTTCATCATGACCGGCTCGACGATCATGCCGGCGACCTGGCTGGGATGTTCCTCGAGCAGCCGTGCCACGCTGGCGAGGTCGTTGAAGCAGGCGACCAGGGTCAGGCCGGTGATCGCGGCGGGGATGCCGCTGCTGGAGGGGACCTGGGCGGGGCGGTCTTTCGGCCCCGCTTCGTCTTCGGCGGGCATCACCGACACCTGCACGGAGTCGTGATGCCCGTGGTAGCCGCCCTCCACCTTGATGATCAGGTCCCGTCCGGTGATGGAACGCATGAGGTGGACCGCGTCCATGGTCGCCTCGGTGCCGGAGTTGGCGAACCGCCACTGCGGCAGGCGGAACCGGCGGGCGAGTTCCACGGCGACCACGATCGCGTTCTCGGTCGGCTGGGCGAAGTGCGTGCCGTGCCCGACCTGGTCGCGGACGGCTTGGACGATCGCGGGGTGGGCATGCCCGGCGAGGGCCGCGCCGTACCCGCCGTGCAGGTCGACGTACTCGTTGCCGTCCACGTCGTAGACCTTGGAGCCGATGCCGTGGCTCAGCCAGACCGGCTGCGGCTCGGTGATCTGCCAGCTGGAGGTCACGCCGCCGGCGAGGTACTGGCGGGCGCTCGCGGCCAGCCGCGCGGAGGCGGGCTGGCGGCGGATGAAGATGGCCTCTTGTCCGGCGATGACGGCGGCGAGACTGGTGTCGGCCTGGGTGAGCACCGCGGTACCTGCTTCCTGTGCCTCTTCTTATTGACTGAACGTTCAGTCTAAGTCGGGCGGGGTGACGCGGGCAAGGCGCCTTTTCAGGCGAGCGGTACCTTGTGGGGGTGAGCATCTATGACATTCCGGTGAAAACCCTCTCAGGCTCGGACTCGTCGCTGGGCACGCTGGCGGGCAGGACCCTGCTCGTGGTGAACGTCGCCTCCAAGTGCGGGCTGACCCCGCAGTACACGGCTCTGGAGGCGCTGCACGCGCGGCTGAGCGAGCGCGGCTTCTCGGTCGCGGGCTTCCCGTGCAACCAGTTCGGCGGGCAGGAGCCGGGGACGGCGGAGGAGATCGCAGAGTTCTGTTCGGCGACCTATGGCGTGACGTTCCCGATGTTCGAGAAGATCGAGGTCAACGGGCCCGGGCGGCATCCGGTCTACGCGGAACTAACGGCCTTTCCCGACGCCGGCGGCGAGGCGGGCGACATCCAGTGGAACTTCGAGAAGTTCCTGATCCGCCCGGACGGCACGGTAGCCGCGCGGTTCCGGCCGCGGACGGCGCCGGACGACCCCGCGGTGCTCGCCGCGATCGAGGAGAACCTGCCGGGCTGAGTCCTGAGCGCGGGAAGCCCGCAGACGCGTAAAAGCCGGGGATCAGCCCTGGGGTGATGGATGGCGCCACCAAGGCTGATCCCCGGCCGCTCAGACCGGTCCCGGACTCCCTACGGGAGCCTGGCCGGGCCGGAGGCGGCGATTACCTGCTGCCAGGCGACCGGATTCGCCGTCTCGGAGCAGGCGCCCTTGACCTTGGCCGCGATCGCCACGATGGTCACCGCGGCCGTTCCGTGCCCGCTGATCCCCTTGTACTTGCCCGTGCCGCCGACGATCGAGTAACCGACGCGCTCGCTGGCCGTGAGCAGGCAGGTCTTGGGGTTGACGGTCCCCGGTCCGCCGCCAGCCGGGTGCTTGACCCGCACCGTTCCGCCGGGGAAGACGATCGTGTCGATGGTGTTGCCCATATGGTCGACGCCGCCCGCGGTGAACAGTCCCCAGGCGATGGCGCTCGCCGTGGTGGCGGTCGCCAACGTGGTCATGATCTGGACGTGCAAGGTGCCGGTAACCGCGGCCGCCTGGTGCGGCGCGACCGGCGAGGCGCCGGCCGGGCCGGCGAGTGCGATGCCCGCGACCGCGGCCGCCGTAGCCCCGGACATGGCGAAGACAGCCGCGCGTTTGTGCCCCGTGAACCCCGTGCGCATACGTACCCCTCCTTGGTACTGGCCACGGAACCCGCTCCGCGTCCCCGTGGCGGTTGACGTCAGAGGTTGACGTCAGAGCAAGCATCGGCCCGGCCGGTCCGGCGGGACATCACGGTATGCACCACCAGATTTGGGCCGCGCCCACATTGCCGGGGTCTCGGTGGCGGGCTAACGTCCGCGGCATGACGACGTTTGTTCTGGTACACGGGGCGTGGGGCGGCTCGTACGGGTTCCGCACGGTGCGCGGGCCGCTCTGGTCGGCGGGACACGAGGTGTTCACGCCGAGCCTGACCGGGATCGGCGAGCGGGTTCACCTGGCGAGTCCCCAGGTCAACCTGACCACGCACGTCACCGACGTGGTGAACACGATCCTGTTCGAGGACCTGACGGACATCGTGCTGCTCGGCTACTCCTACGGCGGCATGGTGGTCACCGGCGCCCTGGAGCACGTCGCGGACCGGGTCGCCCACCTGGTCTACCTGGACGCCTTCCTGCCAGCCGACGGAGAGTCCCTCGACGACCTCGCGGGCGCCGGTTACGGCCTGGCGGCGGTGGGGCCGGGCACGGAATGGCTGGTGCCGCCGCTGGCCCGGGCGCTGCACAACCCGGCGGAGGCCGCCTGGCACACGGCGCGCCGCTCGCCTCACCCGGTCGGCTGCTTCACCGAGCCGGTCCGGCTGCGCGAGCCGCTCGAGGACTACCCGTTCACCCGCACCTACATCAAGGCCACCGAGGAACCGCGCCCGCTGGACGGGGCGCGGCCGAGCGCGTTCTGGCGGGCGGCCGACCGGACGAAGACCGACCCCGCCTGGCGCTACCGGGAGATCGGCACCGACCACATGATCCTCGCCAACAAGCCGGCCGACCTCGTGGCGCTGCTGCTGGAACTGGCGTAGCGGCCGCTGGCGGGCGGCCGTCCCGCGGGAGAGCGCGTGCACGGCCGGGAGTCAGCCGCTTCCGTTCGGCATAATAAATGTCGGACCCCCGGCGTATGGTGAAGCTATGTCCGTGACAGTAGCTGGGCAGGACCTCGAAACCTACCGGCGGGAGCTCACCGGGTACTGCTACCGGATGCTCGGGTCGGCGTTCGAAGCCGACGACGCCGTGCAGGAGACGATGCTGCGCGCCTGGAAGAACGCCGAGGGCTTCGAGGGCCGCGCCAGCGTGCGCTCCTGGCTGTACAAAATCGCCACCAATGTGTGCCTGGACGCGCTGCGCGGTGAGAAGCGGCGCGCGCTGCCGATGGATCTGGGGCCGTCGTCGCCGCCGCTGGAATCGCTGCTGCGCCCCTGGCCGTCTGAGGATATCTGGGTCACTCCCATCCCAGACGCCAAGATCATGCCCGAGCACGGCGACCCCGCGGAGATCGCGGCGGTCCGCGACTCCGTGCGGCTGGCGTTCGTGACCGCGCTGCAGCACCTGCCCGCCCGGCAGCGCGCCGCGCTGATCCTGTGCGAGGTGCTCCGGCTGCCCGCGGCCGAGGCCGCCGGGGTGCTGGACAGCTCGGTCGCGTCGGTGAACAGCGCGCTGCAGCGGGCCCGCGCGACGCTCGCCGAGCTGCCCGACGACCAGCGGCCGGCCGAGGTGGACCCGGAGAACGCCGAGCTGCTCGCCCGCTACGTGGACGCGTTCCAGCGCTACGACATGAAGGCGCTGCTCGCCCTCATCCACGAGGACGCGGTGATGACGATGCCGCCGTTCGAGTTCTGGGTCCGGGGCAACGAGGACATCACCGCCTGGATGGTCCAGCCGACGCCGAGCCAGTGCGCGGGCTCGATCCTGGTGCCGGTGCAGGCCAACGGCATGCAGGCGTGGGCCCAGTACAAGCCCGACCCGAACGGCGGCTACCAGCCGTGGGGGCTGCAGGTGCACGAGGTGAGCGGCGGCAGGCTCAGCCGCCTCACCTGGTTCCTTGACACGTCGCGGATGTACCCGCTGTTCGGCTTGCCGCTCCACCTGGACTAGGTCCGCTGCCGCGCCGCCGATGATTTCTCCGGCGCCGTGTCGTCTGCCTGGCATGAGCGCTTTCTCGAAGACCAGGCTGGAGCGGATGCACGACGTGCTCGCGGGATACGTGCGGCGCGGCGAGGTGCCGGGCGTGGTCGCGCTGGCGTCCCGCGGCGGCGAGACGCACGTGGAGAAGGCCGGCGAGGCCTGGCCGGACTCGATCTTCCGCATCTCGTCGATGAGCAAGCCGGTCACGGCGGTCGCGGCGCTTGTTCTGGTGGAAGACTGCGTGCTGCGGCTGGACGACCCGGTGGACGAGTACCTGCCGGAGCTGGCCTCGCGGCAGGTGCTGACGCGGCTCGACGCGCCGCTGGGTTCGACCGTGCCCGCGCAGCGGCCGGTGACGGTGCGGGACCTGCTGACGTTTACGTTCGGGCTCGGGTTCGGGCAGGGCATGTTTGGTCCGCCGGGGTCGGTTCCGATCATGGACGCGCTCATGGCGCTGGGGCAGGGCGCGCCGGCCCCTGCCGCGTTGCCCGCGGTCGACGAGTGGATGCGGCGGGTCGGCGAGCTGCCGCTGGTCTATCAGCCGGGCGAGCGGTGGCTGTACAACACCGGCTCGGACGTGCTCGGCGTGCTGGTCGCGCGGGCGTCCGGGCAGCGGTTCGAGGACTTTTTGCGGGAGCGGATCTTCGCGCCGCTGGGGATGGCGGACACGGGGTTCAGCGTGCCCGCCGAGTCGGCGGGGCGGCTGCTGCCGCAGTACGCGACGGATTTTTCGTCCGGGGATCTCGTGGTGTCCGATCCGCCGGACGGGCAGTGGTCCGCTCCCCCGGCGTTCCCGTCGGGTGCGGGCGGGCTGGTGTCCACGGTCGGGGACTACTGTGCTTTCGCGTTGATGCTGCTCGGCGGGGGTGTGTACCGGGGCGTGCGGATCCTGTCGCGGCCGTCGGTGTCGCTGATGACGTCGGACCAGCTGTCGCCCGCTGTGCAGGCGGTATCGGGGCTCGCGCCGGGCGACTTCGACGACATGGGCTGGGGGTTCGGCGTGTCGGTGGTGACCCGGCGGACCGGCCTGGGTCCGTCGGCCGGCGCGTACGGGTGGAGCGGCGGGCTCGGCACGACGTGGTACAACGACCCGTCCGAGGACCTGGTGCTGATCTTGATGACACAGCGGGCCTGGACGTCACACCTGCCGCCCGCCATCTGCCGCGACTTCTGGACCAGCGCGTACGCGGCGATCGATGATTGACGGGTGCATGTTCTTTTCGTCAAGCAGGACCATGCGTCGCCGGCCGGGCTCGTCGGTGACGCGTTCGCCGGCCTCGGCTACGACGTGTCCTCGTTCACCGTGGTGCCCGCGTCGCGTTATGACTCGCCCTGGGTGACGGCGGTATTCCCGGATCCGGCTGAGTTCGACGCGATCGTGTTCTTCGGCGCGGTGTGGTCGGTGTACGAGGACACGATCGGGACGTGGATCGGGGATGAGATCGCGTTCGCGCGTTCGGCTCTCGGCCTGGGAGTGCCGTTGCTCGGGATCTGCTTCGGCGGGCAGATGCTCGCCGCCGCGGTGGGCGGCTCGGTGGCGCCGGCGTCGGCGCCGGAGATCGGCTGGTGTTCTGTGGATACGCCGGTTCCCGGACTGATTGAGGGCGGACCGTGGTTCCAGTGGCACTTCGACCGGTTCACGCTGCCTTCTGACGTGCCGGTGGTGGCGCGGACCGAGCTCGCGAACCAGGCGTTCGTGTGCGGGCGGGCACTCGGGCTGCAGTTCCATCCGGAGCTGGACTCTTCAGTCCTCGAGTGCTGGCTGTCCAACGGCGGGGCGGCGCAGCTGGCTTCCAGCGGGGTGGACGCTTCGGCGCTGATGGCGCGGACACAGGCGCTGGAAGGCGCGGCGGCGGGCCGCGCGCACGAGCTGATCCGGCGGTTCGTGCGTGACGTCGCCACCGCGCCCGTGGTGGTCCCGAATGCGACCGTTCTCACACCTCGCCCGTGATGAACTGGGCGGATGTGAGGGCTAGCGTGGGTAGGTGTCGCACGCCGTCGTGGAAGCCTTCGCCCTGTTCGGGGCCGGGATGGCGGCAGGCACGATCAACGCGGTCGTCGGCTCGGGCACGCTGATCACCTTCCCGACGCTGCTGGCCTTGGGGTATCCCCCGGTGCTGGCCAACGTCACCAACAACGTCGGCCTCGTGCCCGGTGTGCTCAGCGGCGTGCACGGGTACCGGGCCGAGCTGGTCGGCCAAGGGGACCGTGTGCGCAGGCTCGGCACGGCGTCGCTGTGCGGCGGGCTGGTCGGGGCGATCCTGCTGCTCGTGCTGCCCGCGGAGGCGTTCAAGGCGATCGTCCCGGCGCTGATCTGCGTGGCGCTGGTGATGGTGGTCCTGCAGCCGCGGCTGGCGGCGTGGGTGGCCGCGCGGCACCGTTCCGCGGCGTCCGAAGCCGCGGTGGCCTCCTCGGGGCCGGTGGGGCCGACTGGGTTCGCGGGGCCGGCCGGGTCGGCGGGGCCGGCCGAGAAGGTGCGGGTCGCGGACCGGCCGCACCTGGACCGGCACGGGTCGGACGCGGTGGGCGGGCCTTTGCTGTGGCTGCTGGTCTTCTGCACCGGGATATACGGCGGGTATTTCGGCGCGGCGCAGGGGGTGCTGCTGATCGGCCTGCTCGGGGTCGCGTTCGACGACACCCTGCAGCGCGTCAACGCGGTGAAGAATGTGCTCGCGGCCGTGGTCAACGGTGTCGCCGCGGTGGTGTTCATCGCGTTCTCGCACGTCGCCTGGGGGGCCGCCGCGCTGCTCGCGGCCGGGTCCATCCTGGGCGGCCAGGCCGGCGCGCACGTCGGCAGGCGGCTCTCGCCCTGGGCCCTGCGCCTGGTAATCATCTGCGTCGGCGTCGCTGCGCTGACCAAGCTCCTGGTGTGACCGCGTGCCCGCTGGGGCCCCGCCGTCCTTTGGGTCGATTGCGCAATCGGCACGCTCTTCCGGTACGTGCCAATACCCCAACACACTGCGGCCTTACGATCGAAGCGACATACGGTCATTAAGCTACGCGCGTGTCCAGGCGCAACATATGCCGCCCCCGCGCCGCGCCGGACCAGTGACCCCTCGGTGTGAACGAAGGCGCTCTCTCCCGCTGAGCCAAAGTCATCCGGGGTAGTACGATCTTCTGTAGATCTCATACGTCTGGAGGCGAGGATATGGTACCTTGCTCCCCCCTGACGGCTTCGCTTCGCTGGGTGTAGCGCTGGAGTTTCGTTGATTATTATTCCGACCCCGCTGTTTGAGTGGGTACCGGGCGACGACTACCCGAACACCTTTAGGCCGCAGGACAAACTCGCGATGAACTGCCTGGCTGCGGGGCGGACGGCCAAGGCGATCCGGCTGTATAAGCGGACGCTCGCCGACTGCGAGCGGGCGCTGGGCGCTGACCACCCGTACACATTTAGGTCGCGGAACAACCTCGCGATGAGCTACCGGGCTGCGGGGCGGACGGCCGAGGCGATCCTGCTGCTTGAGCGGACGCTCGCCGGCTGCGAGCGGGTGCTGCACGCCGCCCACCCGGACACCCTGACCTTGCGGAACAACCTCGCGATGAGCTACTGGGCTGCGGGGCGGACGGTCGAGGCGATCCTGCTGCTTGAGCGGACGCTCGCCGACTGCGAGCGGGTGCTCGGCGCTGATCACCCGAACACGAAAGCGGCGCGAAAGTATCTGGCTGCCGTGACGGGCGAGCCGGAAGGCACAGGCACATAGACACATAGTCCCCGGTCCCAGGGGCAGGGCGTCCCGGTGAAGCCGGTTCTTACATCGTCACCGGCCATCCATGGTTTTGCCTTCAAGCTCCACGCGGACCTGGAGTGTGCCCGGCTCCTACATACCCGCCGCGCAACGGCCGGGCAAGGCCCGGACAAGTCGCGGCCAGGATGTTCGGGCGCTGTACGCCTGCGTTGTTCCGGGAAAAAGTGCGCGTGATCTGGGGACCTTCGCGGCGAACTCGCGCCCGCCGTCGGCGCCCGGTCCCTGGCGTCCCGCGCAGCCGTCAGCCTGCTTATTCTCCGGAACGTTCCCCAGTTGGCCACTATCTCGATTAGTCCGTCGGTCTCGATCCTGCGGAGCGCGGCAACGACGGTGCCGCGCGCTACTGCGTACTCGGTGGCGAACTCGGCGACGGCCGGGAGGCGTTCACCAGGTCCCCCTCGCCGGCCGCCAGCCGTGCGCGTATCGCCGACTCGACGCGCTTGCTCGGCAGTTGCGCGGTCCGACGGTCACCAGATGGCACGCGCACCACGATCGCAACCGCCGTACGACCTGCGCAGACTGTCTAGTGCAGTCAGAGTGTCTAGACCGTTCAATCATGAGGCGACGCACCGGAACCCGGGACGCTCCCCATTGAGCACTTGATACGACCCGCTCTCAATCGTGGTCGATTGCGCAATCGGCACGCTCTATTGTGGTCGATTGCGCAATCGACCTGGCGCGCGTTCTTCCGGCTCTCTTACAGCCTGCCGGCGGGGCTTGACATTCGCGGCGTGAAGCGGGAGAACCATGCTTCATGGACAATCCAGCGGACATGGGAGTCGGGCAGCCCGGCTTCGTCGAACGGCACGGGCTGATGTCGGCGGCGGCCATCTCCTTGGCCCGGGAGGTCGCGGAGCGGATCCTCGTGGACGGGCTGCACACGGTGCGGCTGGCCGTGGTCGACCAGCACGGCGTGCCGCGCGCCAAGGCGCTGTCGCCGGATGCCGCGATCGCCGCGATGTCGAACGGGCTGGACTTCTCCGGCGCGATCTACAGCCTGGATTCGGGCAATCAGGTGTTCGTGCCGCCGTTCGCCCGCGGCGGCGGCTTCGGGATCGACGAGTTCACCGGGTTCCCTGACGTGGTGCTCGTGCCCGATCCGGCGACCTTCAAGGTGCTGCCGTGGGCTGACCGGACCGGCTGGATGCTGTGCGACGTGTACTTCGGCAACGGGCAGCCGATGCCGCTGGACGGGCGGCGGGTGCTGCGCTCGCAGCTCGCGGCGCTGGCTGAGCTGGGGTACGACTACGTGGCGGGGCTGGAGTTGGAGTTCTACATCGTCTCGCTCGCCGATCGCCCGCTGAATCCGGAGAACGCGGGGTTCACTCCCCCGCCGCCGCAGGTACATGTGTTCGAGCGGGGGTATCAGTACCTGTCCGAGGTCCGGCTCGACTCGATGTCGGCGACGCTCGAGGCGCTGCGGGACGTACTGGCGTCGGTGGGCCTGCCGCCCCGGTCCATGGAGGACGAGTGGGGCCCGGGCCAGCTCGAGTTCTCCTTCGCGCCGATGTCCGGGCTGGCCGCCGCGGACGCGGCCGTGCTGTTCCGCTCCGCGGTCAAGCAGGTGTGCCAGCGACGCGGGCTGCTCGCCACGTTCATGTGCCGGCCCGGGCTGCCCAACTTCTTCTCGTCCGGCTGGCACCTGCACCAGTCGCTGGTTTCGCGTTCCTCCGGCGTGAACGCGTTCGCCTCGTCGGCGGACCCGCTGTCGCCGCTGGGGACTTCTTACGTCGCCGGGCTGCTCGAGCACGCGATGCCCTCGCTGGTCTTCGCCGCGCCGACGGTGAACGGATACAAGCGGTACCGGCCGTACTCGTTCGCGCCGGACCGGGCGTGCTGGGCGGTGGAGAACCGCGGCGCCCTCGTCCGGGTGCAGGGCTCGCCGGGAGACACCAGCGCGCACGTCGAGATGCGCTCCGGCGAGCCCGCCGCCAACCCGTACCTGTACCTGGCGTTCGAACATCGCCGCTGGCGTCGACGGGATCGCCCGCGGGCTGACGCCATCGGCCCCGGTCGAGGCCGACCCGTACGCCGCCCCCGCGCCGATGCTGCCCACGTCCCTGGCGACGGCTGTCAAGGCGCTCGAGGAGGACGGCTTCTACCGTTCGGCGTTCGGCGACACGCTGATCGACTACCTGGTGATGATGAAGCGCGCCGAGATCGGGCGGTACGAGGCCGCCCTGGCCGCGGCCGACGCCGCGGACTCCGCGGACGAGGTCACCGACTGGGAAATGCGCGAGTACTTCGAGTTCTACTAGCCGTCCCGGCCGGCGACGCCCGCGTCGGCGCGCTATCGCGGGCCGCAGCCGGGCAGGCGGCGGACTTGTAGGTTGCGCTATGGACAGCGATGCCGTGCCGGCGGGAGAGTGGGCATATATCAGGATCTGTAGGCACTCCGCGATCGGTCCGGTGCGGCGGGAGTCCGGCGCGGGCATCCGGCAAAGGAGACGGACGCTATGGCGACGGACTATCACGCTGAGCACGTTGGCAGCCTGCTGCGCCAGCCCTGGCTGCTGGCGGCCCGGACGGCGTACAAGCAGGGCACGCTGACCGAGGCCGGGCTGCGCGACGTTGAAGACCGCGCGGCGCTTGAGAACATCGCCTTGCAGCGGGAAGCCGGCATCAGAGTGTTCGCCGACGGCGAGGTGCGGCGGACCAACTGGATGACCGGCATCCTTGAGTCGACCGGTGGTATGAGCGTGATCGAGACCCCCTCGGTGACGTGGCGCCGGGATGACGGCGAGATCCCGCCCACCGAGGAGACCGACTTCGAGATGACGGCGGCCACCGCCAAGGTGTACCGGAGGACCCCGCTCACCAACGTCGAGGCGGACTTCATGGCCCGCCACGTGCCCGGTCAGTTCAAGATCACGATGATGAGCGCGGCGATGGGCGGAATGGTCTGGCGCCCCGGGGTCAGCTCCACCGCCTACCCCTCCCCCGCGGACCTGGTGCAGGACCTGGTGGCGCTGCAGATCGAGGAGATCGGGGACCTGATCGAGCGCGGTACCCGCTGGGTGCAGCTCGATTCGCTGTCCTACAACCAGGTCTTCGACAGTGAGTTCCGCGCGGCGACGGGCAACGCCGGCGTCGACCCCCAGTTGATCCTCGAGGGTTCGGTGGCCGCCGACGCGGCGACCGTGCGCGCCGTGAAGGCCAAGCATCCCGACGTCACCGTCGGCATGCACATCTGCCGCGGGAACAACCGCAGCGCCTTCATGGCCAAGGGCGGTTACGAGCCGGTGGCCGAGCGTCTCTTCGGCGAGGTGGAGGTCGACCGCTTCCTGCTCGAGTACGACACCGAACGGGCCGGTGGCTTCGAGCCGCTCCGCTTCATCCGCCCCGGCACGGTGGTGGTCCTCGGGCTGATCTCCTCCAAGCTGCCGGAACTGGAGTCCCAGGACGACCTGCGCCGCCGCATCGACGAAGCCGCCAGGTACGTGCCGCTGGAAAACCTCGCGATCAGCCCGCAGTGCGGCTTCGCCTCCACCTCGCAGGGCAACGTGCTGACCCTCGACGAGGAAAAGCGCAAGCTGGAGCTTGTCGTCGACACCGCGCAAAAGGTCTGGGGTTAAACACAAACGTTTGCATTATGGCGTCTTTATTACCGCCTAGAGATTCTCCTGTGCCTGGCGACGCGGATCAATACGATCGGGGCTCACCAACAACGTTGATTCGAAGCATGCCCATAGTCGCGTGCTGCGGTAGCAGCTTGCCCTGGTACGGAGCAGAAGATGAAATTCTGGATTGCCGCGACGGCGGCGCTCCTCGCGGTAGCGGGATGTTCTGGCACGTCAAGCGGGGCGAGCGGGGGACTTGAAAAGACAAACATCGTTATCGACGCATTTCCGGCGATCGACTCGGCTGGCCTGTTCATCGCACAACAGGAGGGCCTGTTCAAGGCGCAGGGCCTGAACGTGACGATCAAACTGGCCCAAAACAGTCAGGAGGCGATCAGCGGCCAACTGGCGGGCAAATACGACATCACGTCCGCGGACTACGTGACGTACGTCGATAACGTCCTGCTCGACAAGGCACCGCTGCGAATTGTCGCCGAATCCTCATTCCTGCAGCCCAATGTCCTGGCGCTGCTGGTCAAGGCGGGATCCGGCATCAAGTCGATCGGACAGCTCAGGCATCAGGTAATCTCCGTCAACGCGCCGAAAGATATCGGCACCCTGCTGGTCGACTCCCTGCTCACCGAGAACGGAATCTCGCCGGGCGACGTCAGATTCAACAACAACGTCGCGTTCCCGGTCGTCGGGAACGACCTCGCCGACGGCAAGGTCGACGCGGCGTTCGCTCCCGAGCCTTTCGTCAGCCTCAACGAAATGAATGGCGGAGTGCAGGAGCTGGCCGATCTCGACCAGGGCGCCACCACGGACTTCCCGGTCCAGGGCGTCGCCGTCACACAAGCCTGGGCACGCGACAACCCGGACACGCTCGCCGCCTTCGAGCGCGCCTACGCGCAGGGCCAGCAGATCGCCGACACCGACCGCGCCGCCGTCGAGAGCGCGGTCGAGAAGTTCCTCCAGCTGCCGCCGCTCGCCGCCTCGCTCATCTCGCTGCCCAGCTTCCCGATCGGGGTGGACCCGGTGCGGTTGCAGCGCCTCGTGGACGCCATGCTGCGGTTCGGCCTGCTGCCACGGCAGTACGCGTCGTTCAAGATCAGCACCATTACCGGGAACGGCTAAGCTGGTCCAGGGTAGCCGTCGGGGCGGAATGTTACTGATTCTTAATGAGGAGCTGGCTGATGATTCCCAGGCCTAACACCAATCTCGCCGGTGCAGGGTGGAACGGGGGGCTAACGCAGGATGTCGTAGTCGTCGGTGACGATAACCACGTGTACGATGTCCTATTCTGGGACGGTGGATCGAACCCAGGTAGCTATCCATGGCTCCTGAACGATATTACCGTGACCGGGGAACAGCAAGCACAGGCGACAATGCCACAGCCGGTTTCAAATGCCGCGACTCCCAGAGGCGGCAGCGCCCTGGCTGTTTTCACCTCGCCAGAGTACAGCATGGGTTCCTATAACGTCCAGTCTGTAGGCAACGTGCTCGCTTACATCGGCGGCAACGACGGTAATCCAGTCGTTGAGGCGGTCTACCTGGATCTGGGAAATCCGCTGAATCTCACGCAGGCGTCGAGTACGCAGGATTATCCCCCGGCGGCATGGAGCTCGCTAGCCGGGTGGGGCTGGCTGGGACAAGGGTCTCAACATGTCGTGTACGTTGACAATAACAATCATGTTAGCGAACTGTATAGTGTCCACTCGAACTATGCTTGGAGCTACAACAACCTGTCAGTTCATACGGGGTATACAGGGACCAGTGCCCCCAGGGGAAAAAGTCCGCTGGCCGGGTACGCCTTCGAGAACCAGGAAACCCAGCATGTATTCTACATCGCCCAGGATAACACCGTCCGTGAACTGGCCTATTCAGGGAAATGGTCCGGGCACAATCTTAGCCTCGAAACAAAAGCGCCGTCCCCTATGGCGGACGGCCCGCTGGTTGCGTACGTGAACGAATACGATAGCACCCAGCATGTGATCTATATCGCGGGGAACGGCGATATTCAGGAACTCTGGTGGTCGAGCCGGACCGGCTGGGTGGCGGGTCAGCCCGACCTGACGCGAACCACCGGAGCGCCGATGCCCGCGGCCAACAGTGCGCTAGCGGGCTACTCGTGCGAATGGGAACGTTCGGAGCATGTCATCTATGTGGGGAGCGACGGCGACCTGTACGAGCTGTACAACATCCGGGGCAGCTGGGCGACGACCAA
Source organism: uncultured Actinomycetota bacterium (assembly GCA_963771985.1). GTDB lineage: Bacteria > Actinomycetota > Actinomycetes > Streptosporangiales > Streptosporangiaceae > Trebonia. Next base: position 82,353 of record CAVYVO010000006.1, read on the forward strand.
CCTGAGCGGTTTTCCGTGGATAGTGGCGACGCCGCCAATCGATGGAACTCCCCTGACCGGATACTCGTGGGTAAACGACCACACCCAGCATGTCTTTTACATCGACATCAACAAAAACGTTCATGAACTGTACCGGCAAGGGGACACGTGGGCTACGGGCGTGCTGTCCGGCGGGCTCACAGTGTGAAGAGAGGCAGTCAGTAAAGGCCGACGATGTCGCCGTTCTCGTCGAGGTCGATGCTGGCGGCGGCGGGGTGGGAGGCCAGGCCCGGCATGGTCCGCATGTCGCCGCAGATCGGGTAGATGAAGCCGGCGCCGACCGAGGCGCGGACCTCGCGGACCGGCAGCCTGAATCCGGTCGGCGCGCCCTTCAGGTTCCCGTCATGGGACAGTGAGTACTGGGTCTTGGCGACGCAGACCGGCAGATTGCCGAAGCCGTTCTTCTCGTAACCGTCGAGCTGCTTGTTCGCCAGCGCCGTGTAGTCCACGCCGTCGGCGCCGTAGATCTTCGTCGCGAGCGTCTCGATCTTCTCTCTCAGCGACGCTTGCGATGGGTAGAGGTGATGGAAGTCATTCGGCTGCGACGCGACCTCGGCAACGGCCTCGGCGAGGGCGGCCGCGCCGCGGCCGCCCTCCGTGAAGTGCGTGCAGACCGCTGACTTGATGCCCATCGAGGCGGTCAGCTCCTGGATAGCGGCGTGCTCGGAGAGGAAGTCGGTGGGCATCGCGTTGATGGCGACCACCGGCTCGACGCCGTGCGCCCGCACGTTCTCCAGCTGCTTGCGGAGGTTGGCGGCACCTTCCTGGACGTCCTCGGGGTTCTCCATGAGCATCTCCGGAGGCAGCGGCGGCCGGCCACCACACGGTACTTGCCGGAATGCGACTTAAGGGCCCGGACCGTGGCGACCACCACGGCCGCGTCCGGCTTGAGGCCAGAGACCCGGCATTTGATGTTGAAGAACCGCTCGGCGCCCATGTCCGCGCCGAACCCGGCCTCGGTGACGAGGAAATCACCGGTGTGGATGCCGATCAGGTCGGCCACCACGCTCGAGTTCCCGTGCGCGATGTTGCCGAACGGCCCGGCGTGCACGAACACCGGGGTGTTCTCTAGCGTCTGCAGCAGGTTCGGCTTGAGCGCCTCGCGCATGATCACGGCCATCGCGCCGGCCGCCTTGAGCTGCTCGGCGGTCACCGGCTCGCCGGACTTGGTGTAGCCGACGACGATGCGGCCGAGGCGTTCGCGCAGGTCTTTCAGGGACTTGCACAGCGCGAGGACCGCCATCACCTCGGACGCGGCGGTGATGTCGAACCCGGCCTGCCGCGGCACGCCGTCGCCGGCCGCGCCGAGGCCGATCACGATGTTGCGCAGCGCCCGGTCGTTGACGTCGAGCACCCGCCGCCAGGTGATCTGGTTCAGGTCGATGCCAAGCTCGTTGCCCATGTAGAGGTGGTTGTCCACCATGGCGGAAAGCTGGTTGTGCGCCGCGGTCACGGCATGCATGTCACCGGTCAGGTGCAGGTTGAGCAGTTCGAACGGCACGGCCTGGCTGTAGCCGCCACCCGCCGCGCCGCCCTTGATGCCGAACGTCGGTCCCATCGAGGCCTGCCTGATGGAGATCGTGGCGCGCCTGCCGATGTGCCTGAAAGCCTGGCCGAGGCCGATCGTCGTGGTGGTCTTCCCCTCGCCGAGCGGCGTCGGGGTGATGGCGGTCACGACGACGTACTTCGCCTTCGGCCGGTCAGCCAGCTCGGCGATCGCTCGCAGGTCGATTTTCGCCACGTGCTCGCCGTGCGGCTCCGCCAGCCAGGGCGGGATGCCGATGTCCTCGACGATTTCAGCGATTGGCTTAAGCGTCGCCTGGCGGGCAATCTCCAGCGCGGTGGGCATCGCCATGGCAGGTTAACCTCCGGCCCGTTCCGACGGCTCTGCTGAGGCGATTGTCGCTCTCCCGCCTAGCCGCAGGTCCATGGGCCGCGCGCCAAAAAGCACGGGGGAATTCTGCGGCCGAAGATATTGAACTTTCGAATACATTAACCTTTAGGGCGACGCCACTAATGGCGCGGAATCACATTATTAATATGCCACAAACAGCGGCCGGAGCTAGCCGGCCGCTAGGAGCGCCCGGCCTGGGCGAGCTCGACAAGCGCGTGCAGGTTCCCTGCCGCGTCCAGCGCGGAAAGCCCGGAGAGGGCGACAAGCGCGACGCACGAGCTGAGCAGCAGCAGGCGCCTGCGCGGCGGGGGGCCGAGCAGCGCGGCGACCCGCCGCGGCACCGGGCCCGCGCCGCGCAGGCCCCGCCGCCGGAACCGGTGCCCGTCTTCGTCGCCGGGCTTGTCCTGTTCGGGGGTGACCAGGCCTAGCGTGGTGACCGGGCCGGTGCGGTGCGGCGGCGCCGCGGAGGTGGCGAGGGCCGCCCGGGCGATCGCGCGGGCGGTCAGCGGGCGGTCGCCGGTGGCCGCCGCGGCACGCTCGTCGGCCCACCGTTCCACGGTGTAGCCGACCTCAGCGGCGACCGGGCGCAGCAGCGGGTTGGCCGCCGCGGCGAGCCGCGCCGCGGACGTGAACAGGTAGTGCGAGCCGCCGGCGTGCGCCCGTTCGTGGGCGAGCAGGACCTGGCGTTCCGGCGCGCTCAGCGCGCGCAGCATGCCAGCGGTGATAACGATCCGGCATGGCCAGCCGGGCAGGGTGTAGGCGTCCGCGGCGTCGTCGTCGGTCACCACGACCTGCCCGGAGCCGGGCAGCCGCCGCGCCTGGCGGCCAGCCGCTACGATCGCCCTCCCCCGCCGCACCAGGGCACGTGTCGCGGCGGCCGCCGCCGCCGCGAGCAGCCCGCCCGCGGCGATCGCAACGGGCAGCGACACCGTGTCGCCGCGGCTGAACGCCTGAAGGGACATGTTGGCGACCGCGGCCACGAACGGAATGCGGACGAGCGCGGACACCGCGAGCAGGCCGAGTACCGCGCTGCTCGCCGCGGCGAGCGCCAGCGAGCTTGCGGTGAGCAGCCAGGTCGCCGCGACCGGAGGCAGCCGGTCCGCGAGCGGCCTGGCTGCCAGTGCCGCCAGGAGCGGGATCACCAGCGGGAGGTAGACGACCAGGTGCATGCTCGTGCCTACCCGCTCGCGCCGCCGGGCCCTGGTTCGCCCAGCATCCGGCGCAGCAGCTCTTCGTCGCTGTCGGACAGCGAGGACACGAAGCGGGCGAGGACCGCCTCGCGGTCGGTTTCCCCGTCGAGGACCCGGGCCATCCGGCGGGCCGCCAGGCCAGGCTGGTCGGCGACCGGGGCATACAGGTAGGCGCGCCCGGCCTTATGCCGCTCGAGCACGCCCTTGGCGTGCAGCCGGGACAGGATCGTCACCACCGTGGTGTACGCGAGCGGGCCGCCGATCCGCTCCCGTACCTCGGCGGGGGGCAGCGCGGATCCGGCGTTCTGCAGCACCGCGAGCACGGTGGCCTCGAGCTCGCCGGCCGCGCGGCGGCCGACGGCAGCGGCGGAGTCTTCGGCTTCGTTGCGCATAGTCCCGCATCTGCCCCCTTCCGTCGGCTAAAATCTACGAGTCTGTAGAAATTATAGCGCGGCACCGGTCCGCATCCCGCCAGTCTGCCACGCGGCGCCTGCGTGACGGGCTAACCTGGTCGCTCGGCGGCAAACTAGGGCAGGTGCCGTGAGGGCAACGCAGACGCCACCGCCCGTTCGGAATGACTGCTTTTGACCTCCGACACAGCAGAAAGGGAGCCTGACTGATGTCGCACCACCTCACGTATGCCGAGGCGGTCGTCACTGGCCTCATCCAGGGCGTGACTGAGCTGTTTCCGGTCTCCAGCCTTGGACATAACGTGCTGCTGCCGGCGCTGATCGGCGGACAGTGGGCGCAAGCCCTCAACGTGTCCGCGCCGAACTCGCCGTACCTGGCGTTTATCGTCGGGCTGCACGTCGCGACCGCGCTGGCGATGATCGCCTACTTCTGGCGGGACTGGCTGCGCATCGTCCGCGGTTTCTTCTCCTCGGTGCGGCGGCGCGAGATCGCGACCGCGGACCAGCGGCTGGCCTGGATGATCATTCTGGCGACGATCCCGGTGGGCATCGTCGGGGCGGCGCTGCAGAAGGTGTTCACCCACGTGTTCGCCAGGCCGGAACTGACCGCGCTGTTCCTCGCCGCGAACGGGCTGATCCTGCTCTACGCCGAACGGCAGCGGCGCGCCCGCACCGCGGCGACCGCGGCCGGGGCGGTCTCGGCGCGTGCCGCGGCGCCGGTCGGCGGTCCGGTTGGCGGACCGATGGGCGGCCCGGCGCGCGGGGGTTACGGTTACGAGGGATACTCGCAGCAGCCGAGGCAGCAGCAATGGCAAGGACCCGATCCACGGTACGGGCAGGACGACTGGCAGTACAACCGGGACCGGCAGTACGACCGTTACGAAGACGGACAGTACAACCGGGACGGGCGGCAGCAGTTCGACCGCGACGAGCGGTATGACGGGCACTACGGGCAGGACGCCGGGTACGGGCGGGACGCCGGGTACGGGCAGGACTCTCGGGACGGGCGGGAACCCGGATACCGGCAGGAACCGTGGGGTTCTCGGGGGGCCAGGCAGGCACGTGACCCGCGGGGCGGGCAGGACCCGCGCTATGGCCAGGCCCCGTGGGACACAGAGGACCCGCGGGACTACCGCGGCGGGCGCAATGCCGCGGCGGCGCAGGAGCCTCGCGGGCGGCGGGCGGGGCGGGCGGACGACCGGGAGCCGACCGCGGCCGACCGCGCCCAGGCGGGCCGCGCTGAGGCGGGCCGCGCTGAGGCCGGCCGGACTGAGGTCGACCGTGCCGTGGCCGCTGACCGGCGGCTGTCCACGATCGGTTACGGGCGAGCCGTTCTTGTCGGGTCCGCGCAGATCCTCGCGCTGCTGCCCGGCATCAGCCGGGACGGCATCGTCACCGTGACCGGCATGTGGCGCGGGCTGAGCCGTGAGGACGCGGTGCGCTTCTCCTTCCTGCTGTCCGCCCCGGTGATCCTGGCGGCGGGGGTGCTGAAGGCACACGACTTGGTCGGGCCGATGGGGAAGGGCATCCACGGCCCGGTGCTCGTCGGCAGCCTGCTGTCCTTCATCGGCGCCTATCTGTCCGTCCGGTTCCTGACCAAATACTTCAGCGAGGAGAAGTCGCTCAACCCGTTCGGCATCTACTGCCTGGTGGCGGGCATCGGGAGCTTCCTCTACCTGCTCGTGAAGTGAGGTGCGTGGGGACGGGCTGCGCGAGGGAGTTCGCCGCGGCGCATCTGCGCTCGTATAGATGGCGCTGGTCACCGCCGGAATCTGCGGCCTATGCTTTATTAGGCGAAGTGGCGGCGGAATGAAGGCGATGCCGATGGCACGCGAGCTGCTGAGACCGGAAGACGCCACCAACTGGGACGACTTCCTGGACCGAATCGCGCTGGAAAGGGCCGCGATCAGCGCCCGCCCTGGCTGTTCCTCTCGATCTCCCTGTTTGCCATCGGCCTTGCCGCCGCCTTGGAGGGCACCTGGTGGCTGTGCATGGTCACGGCCGTCCCGCTGGTCTTCGTGGTCCGGAAGATCATCAGGGCGGCACGCCGCGCCGCGTCGGACGAGGAGCGCTTGCGCGAACTCGACCAGCTCGAACTGGCGTGGAAGTTCCACGTGGAGCACTCGGCTCTGGCTCGTATAACTGGGAGGTAACGGTCTGATCGTGCGCTAGCGGCCGTCCGGTGTCCCGCTTCTCGCCGGTTTTCGATAACGTGAAGGATTTCACGCCCTATGGGGCCGGTTATCTTTCACGTTAGTTCGATCTCGTGTTTCTGAGTCAGGCGGCGATGGCCTCGCAGGTCATGTCTCGGTCGTCTATTTGGCCGGGTTGCCCCTGGCCTGGCAGGTTGACAGAAATTCGGGCGTCGTGGAGGTCGCGGCGGAGGCGGGCGGCCATGTCGCCGGCGGACGGGGCGGTCTTGGTGAGGTACCAGGGGCAGTCGCGGCGGCGGCGCTCGATGTCGGCGGGATCGCAGGCGGAGCGGGCGTACCAGGTGATGAGCAGGGTCTGGATGAGGAACCCGAACGGGACGGTCCGCTCGACGGCCTTCAGGGTCCGGTTGCAGGCGTCGCCGACGCCGAGGACCTGCTTGCCGGCGGCGTTGGATGGCTCGATGGGCCACCGCCAGGAGTAGCGCTCGATGGCCCGGGCCGGGGCCAGGGTGGTGTCGAGGGTGAAGATTCCCAGGTCGTAGGGTTTTTTCGAGTCCGGTTCGCGCATCAGGATGAGCTGGCCGGGCGCGGACTTGAAGCTGCCGTACCACAGGGCGGGGCAGGAGGCGAGCTGTGCCTTCTGGTCCTTGCCGTAGACGTGGATGACCGTGTCTTCCCAGGTCAGGGTGCTAGCGGCGTCCTTGCACTTGCCGATCCGGTCTCCTTTGGCCCGGGGCCGGCCCCGTTTCCCGGTCGGCGGCGGCTTGGGGCCGTGCAGGACGGCGCCGGCGGGAAGCCGGGTCGTCCACGTCGTGCCCTTGACCGCAAGCGCCCCGCCGTGGAACGCAGCGTCGCCGGTGCCGTGGACCGCCCGGCCCGGGAACGCCTTCGCGAGGAGTTCCAGCAGCTCAGCGGCGAGCCGGACCTGGGAGGCGGTGCCCTTGCCGCGCCAGAGCCGGAACAGGACCGGCAGCGCCACGGGCGAGGGGCAGAAGGACAGCTTTACCACGAGGGCCGCGACCACCCAGGTGTTCCCGAACGCGATCTTCTTCCCGCCCTGCGCGGAACCGTCATAAGCCCACCGCGCCTGCGCCACATGCCGGCCCCACCTGCGGAAGAAGGTCCCGTCGACCGCCACCACGATCGGATCACCGTCGCTGAGCAGGTACTTCACCACCAGCCGGGCCACGGCCAGGCCCAGGGCGTCCAGGTCCCATGCCGCCGAGGCGAAGAACCAGCACGCCCGCCGCCAGTCCTGCCCGATCCCCGCCGCGGCGGCCATCGCGACCACCGTGGACCGGTCGGCCAGGATCATCCCGCAGGCCAGCGCCGTGAACAGCCGGAACGTCGACCGCCGGGCGAACACCGGCGCGAGCTCGTCCAGCAGCCCGCGCCATTCCCGCGGCATGGGCACGGGTAGGCTCTGGTCAGGCAGCATCGGCGGACACTCCCGGTCATCGGCGGTGTGCTAAGCACCGCCGATGCTGCCGTATCACGCCGTTACCGGCAAATAACCCACGTCGCAGCCGTCACAGCTGTTGTGCCAGCGCGCCGTCACGCACGCCAGCGAGAACGCTCACTTACCGCGAAACTCGGAAAGACGAGTTCGATCTCGGGGCGTTCATAGGGAAAATACGGCGGGCGGGCGACGTCAGGGCTCCGTTATCGTCCAGAAATGTGCGACAGAGCCGAGCACTCCCGGCTTTGATTTCGACTCGCCATTTCATGATCACGAATCTTTTTCGTACGTATAGGATGAATTATTTACATCGTAGAAAAAAGTTTCGTGATCATGGGGGCTGGCGGGACGCTGGCAGGCTTCCGGGCTGGCTGGCAGGCTCCCGGCAGGCTGCCGGGTGTGGCGCATGCGACTGCAGAGGCCGCAGGGGCGTGCTGGCCGCCAGAGAAGGCCGCAGGGGCGTGCCGGCTGCCAGAGAAGGCCACGGGGGGGCGTGCTGGCCGCCAGAGAAGGTGGTGGCGCGGAGGGGGACGCGCGGATAAACTATTTGTGAATGATATATAGCGGTGCGTAATCGCATCGGCTGGCTCCGGAGGCCGCATGTTCCTGCCCGAGCAGCTTCCTGGACTCCGGCGGCAGATCCGCGCCCAGGCCGCGCGTGACTACCGGGTGCTCGCGGACCTCGTCGCGCAGGCGCGGGCGATGGCACCTGACGTGCGGCCGATCCGGCCGCGCTCGGCCACGTCGGTGGCGCTGACCGCGGCGGACGGCGGGAACAACGCGGTGGCGTTCAACCCGTTCGCGCTGCAGATCGTCCGGATCGTGGACTCACAGGGCAAGGAGCTGTTCCTCGACGTCGTCTCGCCGACCACGGACATCGCGGAGCTGAGCCGCGCCCAGTTCGCCGGCCAGACCGTGCTCGGGAGGCTGATGACCGACCTGGGCGTCCGGTCGCTGCGGGACCTGTCGCCGGTGCTCGCCGGGCGGTCCCGCAGGTGGGTGGAGGCATACCGGGAGGTGTGCGAGTGGGCCACCCTCTACGACCTGGTGTGCCACCACGAGTTCGCGGCCGACACGCTCGTCGTGCGGGACGGGCTGCTGCGCTCCACGGTCTTCGCGGGTGACCTGCTGATCCGGATGGGCAGGCTGATACATGAGGCGATCGACCGGGCCGCGCGCACCAGCCATCGCCGGGTGTGGCTCTGCGGGCTCGCCAAGCGCACCGCGGTGCTCGACAGGTACCGGCTCGCCTTGTCGCTGGCCGGCGTCTTCGACCGCGGCGCGCCCTGCTTCGTGGCGGTGCCGGCGGCGTCTCAGGAGAGCGTGTACCGGTCGCAGGAGTACCTGCGCGATCCGGACGAGGCCGGGCCAGGCGGCGGTCCGGCCCGGCAGAACCTGGGGCGGATGTACTTCGTCCGCTTCGGCCCGCACGCCGGGGACCCGGTGTGGACCGCCGACGTCCTGGCCTGGCAGACGGCGGACGCCCAGGTGATCTTCGGGTACCTGCAGGCCGACGCCGCGGCCGGGTTTCCCGTCCCCTTCTATCCGCTGAGCCTGCAGCAGGCGGACGCCTACTCACGGGTCGGCGACCTGGACGTCGAGCTCATCGAGGACAGCCTGGTCGACGCGGTGCGTGAGCTGGTGGGGCGGGATCGCGCTCACGTTGTGGACGCGCTGCGGATGGCCACCGACGTGGCGGCGCGGAGGTACGGGTGAGGCTGTTCGGCAGGCAGCACGTGGTCGGCGTGTTCCGCGGCTTCTCCGACAGCGGGATGGAGTTCCACGCCGACCTCGTGCTGCCCTACCGGGAGGAGCTGCAGTCCATCCCGATGCACGGCCAGTTCGTGCTCGTCCAGCTCGAGCACGAGAACGAGGCGGTGCTCGGCAGGATCACCGCCGTCGCCGCCGAGGGCAGGCTCGTCTCCCCCATCGGGGAGGACTACGCGATCCGCGCGGTCCGCGACGACCGGCCCATTCCCGACGAGCTCCGCGATCAGTACCTGAAGTACCGGGTGGACATCCGTGTGCTCGGCGTTCGAGCGGGCGGTCGGCGACAAGCTGATCTTCGTGCCCAGCCACCGGCGGCTGCCGCACGTCGGTGCGAAGGTGGCGCTGTGCTCCGCCGAGGTCCTCGCGGAGGTCGCCAACGCGGCCGGCGCCGACGGCACTGCCGGGAACGCGGCGGACGCCGCGGAAATCGGGTTCCTCGCCTTCGGCGAGTTCGTGTACGCGGGCGACGACCCGCGGGCCGGCGCCGAGGACTGGATGGTGCTCCTCCACCCGCCGATCCTGCCGCGGTTCCACGTGTCCCAGCTGGTGTCGCGGCGGAGCTTCGTGTTCGCACGGGCCGGGTTCGGCAAGTCCAACCTGATCAAGCTGCTGTTCTCCAGGCTGTACGCCACCGATCCGGTGCTGCGCTCCCGGTCCGGCCCGGTCGGCGTCGGCACGGTCATCTTCGACCCCGACGGCGAGTACTTCTGGCCGGACGCGCACGGCCGCCCGGGCCTCGCCGACGTACCGGAGCTGACCGACCGGCTTGTCGTGTTCACCAGCCAGCAGGCGCCGAGCGCGGCGTACCGGTCGTTCGTCGTCGACCAGGTGAAGCTCGACATCAGGCAGCTGTCCGCGCAGCGGGTGCTCGGCATCGCGCTGCCCGCCGACCGGCAAGACCAGCAGAACGTGACCAAGCTCAAAGGCCTGTCGGCCGAGCGGTGGACCAGGCTCGTGGACCTGATCGCCGCGCACCGCTACGACGTGGACCCGGCCGAGGTCCGCCGGATCTGCGGCATCAAGCCGGCCAACGAGGAGCAGCAGACCAACGCCATCATCGGCAACATGGTCCGGGTCGTGGACGCGCTGCACGACCCGGCCAGCCAGCTGCTGCGCGCGCTGAAGACCGCGCTCGCCGCCGGGAAGCTGTGCGTGGTGGACATCTCTCAGCTGCGCGGGCAGCGCGGGCTGCACCTGGCGAGCATCATCCTGGCGGACATCTTCGCGCACAACGCGAGCGAGTTCACTAAACAGTCGCCACGGTCCGTTCCGTGCATCGCGGTGGTTGAGGAGGCGCAGACGGTCCTTTCCCCCGGCACCACCTCAGCCGAAGACGGACCTTTCGTCTCCTGGGTGAAGGAAGGGCGCAAGTACGGGCTCGGCGCGGTGCTCATCACCCAGCAGCCGGGCAGTATCCCGGCCGAGCTGCTCAGCCAGGGGGACAACTTCTTCGTCTTCCACCTGCTGTCGTCCGGCGACCTCGCGGCGCTGAAGCGGGCCAACGCGCACTTCTCCGACGACCTGCTGGCGACGCTGCTGAACGAGCCGCTGGTGGGGCACGGCGTGTTCTGGTCCAGCGCGCCTGGCACCGACACGAGCGCGCGCCCCTACCCGCTGCCGGTCCGGGTGCTCAGCTTCGAGGCGGAGCACCGGTGCAGGCGCGATCCCTCCTACAGCGGCGGGCCGGTCGCCTGCTACGCGGCGACGCTGCGCGCGCAGTTCCAGGCGGCGGTGCCCGCCGGAGCGGCGCTCGACCCCGAAGGCGCCTACCGGGCGGCAGCGGTCACGGCGCTGCGCAAGCACCCGGAATTCGGGCAGCGGCTGGCCAGCGGGCAGGGCGTGCCGTGGGGGCTGGTGCAGCGCTGGCTGGCGGCGGCCGCCCCGCCGGAGGCCGTTGTCGGCGACCGGTTCGACTGGGCTTACCACGTCGTGCGGCCCACGCTGATCGAGATCCTCGGGCCGGAAGGATCCGGCTGGCGAACCGAGCGGCGGCCGCGCCCGGACCGGCCAGGCGCGTCGCAGACATGGATCTTCATCACCGATACCGTGGAATCCGTGGAGCACGCGACGCCGCCGGAAGAGCTGTGAGCGACTCCCGCGCGTGGCGGGTCCCGGCGGCGCGGCTGCGGCCGTTCGTCTCCTCGTACGTCGGATACCGGCAAGACGGCGGCGGTCCGGAGCGGCACCGCGGGCTGCCGTCACCGGCGCTGACGTTCATCATCACGCTGGACGAGCCGCTGGTCATCGAGGCGCACCCGGACCCGGGGCAGGCTCCCGGGTCCTACGACACGCTGCTCGGCGGCCTGCACACCACCCCGGCGCTGATCACGCAAGGCGGCCGGCAGTCCGGCATCCAGCTCGCGCTTACGCCGCCCGGCGCCCGGGCGCTGCTCGGCATGCCCGCCGGGGAGCTGGCGAACGTGGACGAGGACGCGACGCGGGTGATCGGCGGGTTCGCGGCGGAGCTGCGGGAGCGGGTGCGCGCGCAGCCGACGTGGGCCGGGCGGTTCGCCGTGCTTGATGAGCTGCTCGGGCGGCGCGCTTCGGCGCTGGACGCCGCCGCGGACGGTGGCCGGGGGCGCGGGATCCGGCCGGAGGTTGCGCGGGCGTGGCGGCTGCTGCGGGACACCAGCGGGGCGGTGTCCGTCGCGGATCTGGCGGCCGAGACCGGGTGGAGCGCCCGCTACCTCAACTCCGCGTTCCGCGCGGAGACCGGCCTGGCGCCGAAGGCCGCGGCCCGCGTGTTCCGGTTCGACCGGGCCAGGCACCGGATCGCCCGCGCGACCGCCGTCGGCGGGGTGCCCCTGGCCGGCCTCGCCGCCGACTGCGGCTACTACGACCAGGCGCACCTGGCCCGCGAGTTCCGCGCCCTCGCCGGATGCCCGCCGAGCCGGTGGCTCGCCGAGGAGTTCCGATTCGTCCAAGCCATGCCCGCTGAACTCGGGGAATGATGGGCGGCATGACACAGGCACCGCCACCGCAGGTGTGGCCCACCCTCAGCGCGCGGGACGCCCGCGCGCTCATCAGGTTCCTCGTCGACGCGTTCGGCTTCGAGGAAACCGTCGTCTACGGGGAGGGAGACACGGTCAATCACGCCGAGCTCTCCTGGCCGCCAGGCGGCGGGGTGATGCTCGGCTCCGCGACGTCGGCGGACCCCGGCCACCTGGCACCCGGCTCGTTCCGCGGGTACGTGGTCTGCGACAACCCCGATGACCTGTTCGCTCAGGCCGTCAAGCACGGCGCCGTCGTCGTCCGCGAGCTCAACGACACGGACTACGGGTCCCGGGAGTTCGCGGTGCTCGACCCGGAGGGGAACCACTGGTCGTTCGGGACCTACCGGGGGCACCCGCGCTGAGTCCGGCGGCTGGCCGAAGGCTCGTGCAGCAGCCGGCCCGAGGTGCGCGCGAGGAACTCATCGTAGGTCGCCGGGGCCTCATCGGGGTTGATCAGGTACCGGTCCTGCGTGGTGCGCAGGTCGGCCATCCGGCGCTGGGCTTCGTTCATCTCCGAAACTGCCGCCGCGACCCGGCGCGCCGCCCGGCGGAGCTGGTCTGTGTTCATCGGGCTGCCTCCCTCGATAGCCTGCCTACCTCTTAAGGCTCGCCGTAAGACGGGTGCGGGCGCATTGGGAAAATTCCTAAGGTCTCCAGCCCGGGCGGCTTAGGCTGCACGGGGTCACGCGGGGTCACGCGGGCGAGGCGGCGGAGCCGGGCACGACCAGGCCGCTTTCGTAGGCGATGACGACCAGCTGGGCGCGGTCGCGGGCGTCGAGCTTGGTCAGGATGCGGCTCACGTGCGTCTTCGTGGTGAGCGGGCTGAGGAACAGCCGCACGGCGATCTCCTCGTTGGACAGGCCCTCGGCGACCAGGGCGAGGACCTCGCGCTCGCGTTCGGTGAGCCGGGCGAGGCTCGGCCCCGACGCAGGCGGCCGGCGCGGCTGGGTCGCGGCCAGATTGGTGATCAGCCGGCGAGTCACGCTCGGGGACAGCAGCGCCTCGCCGCGGGCCACCACCCGGACCGCGCGGATCAGGTCCTCCGGCTCGGTGTCCTTCACCAGGAACCCGCTGGCGCCGGCGCGGAGTGCCTGGTAGACGTACTCGTCGGACTCGAAGGTGGTCAAGATGATCACCTTCACCCCGGCCAGGTCGTCGTCGGCCGCGATCCGCCGGGTGGCCTCGAGCCCGTCCACCTCGGGCATCCGGATGTCCATCAGCACGACGTCGGCCCGCTGCTCGCGGGCCAGGTCCACCGCCTGCGCGCCGTTGACCGCCTCGCCGACGACAGCCACGTCCCCGGCCGCCTCGAGCAGCACGCGGAAGCCCGCGCGGATCAGCGCCTGGTCGTCGGCGAGCAGCACGCGGATCATCGGCTCGCCTCCTGGCGGGCCGGCGCGACGGGCATCGCGCCGCCGCTGACCGGCAAGCGCGCGGCCACCCGGAATCCTCCCGGCGGGGCAGGCCCGATCTCGATCGTCCCGCCCGCGGCGGCGGCCCGCTCGCGCATTCCCCGCAGGCCATGGCCGGCGCCGTTGGTCCTGTCGCCGTCCGGGCTGCCCCGGCCGGTGTCGGTGATCTCGATGTCCAGGTCGCCGGCGCCGTAGGCGACCGTCACCGCCGCCGTGGCGGGGCCGGCGTGCCTGACGGCGTTGGTCAGCGCCTCCTGGATGATGCGGAAGGCGGCGAGGTCGGTCACGGCGGGCAGCTCGCGCGGCCGCCCGGTGACGGTGACGGTCACCGGCAGCCCGGCCGCGCGGACCCCCGCCGCCAGCGCGTCGAGCCGGGCGAGACCGGGCGCCGGGCGGGTCGGGTCGGCGGCCTCGTCGGCGTGCCGGAGCACGCTGAGGATGGCGCGCAGCTCGCGCAGCCCGTCCTTGCTGGCCGCCCGGATCGCGGCCAGCGACTCGGCGGCCTGCTCGGGACGGTCGCGCAGCAACTGGGTGGCGGCGCTGGCCTGGACGTTGATCGTGGCCATCGTGTGCGCCACCACGTCGTGCAGTTCCCGCGCGATCCGCAGCCGCTCCTCGTCGACTTGGCGGCGGGCCTCGCGTTCGGCGCGCTCGCGCTGCGCCGCGACGAAATCGCGGCGGTTGCCGACCGCGATGCCCGCGAACAGGGCGACCGCGATGTCCGCGGGGATGATGATGAACGTGCCGCCGGTCGGCCCGAACGGGTTGTGCGCCGCCGTGGCGGCCATCAGGACCACGGTCACCGCGACCGCCCACGCCGCCGACTGACGGATCGGCAAGAACGTCGCGACGGTCCCCATCGCGACGGCCGGCAGCAGCAGCGCGACGCCGTTGACGTACCCGAGCAGGCTGAACGCGACCACCGCGGCCGTGGAGATCCCCAGCACCGCCAGCGGGTAGCGGCGCCGCCAGGCGAGCACCGCGCCGGCCGCGATAACCAGCAGGAACGCGGCGTCCGGCGTGTACGGCGGATGGTGGCCGGGCCCGAAGTACGAGTTGGGCTGCGTCGGGTGCGCCTCGCCGTACGCGGCGACGACCGCGATCACCGTCAGCGCGGCGGCGATCGCGGCGTCGCGCAGCGGCGGCCGCAAGCTGGTCATGATCGCAGCGTAGGCCCAAGACGGGTAAGCGGCCATCCTCCGGGGGGAGACCGCGGCGTACTCCCCCGGGAGTAGCAACATTCAGGATGAAGCCATGAGGCGCGTAGTTCCCAGCGGATATCGCCGGGCGGGTCTCCGAGGCTGATGATTGATCGCGGTTGCGGGGCGCGAGGTGCTTACGGGGTATGAGTTGCCGGAGAGCCTCGGACCGTTGCTGCGCGTCGATACCCCATATGGTATTTGGCAGGTCGGTATTCCATGATCACGAAGATTTCGCACGCTATAGCGATAAAAAGTCTTCACCAGGAAAAATGTCTTCGTGATCATGTCAATGAGCACGCTGCCCGACGCGCACACCAACTGCCAGAGGTACGAGATCGCCGTCCGCACGGCCTTGTCCCGGCGCGGCTGCCAGAATGGGCGGCATGCTTGATCACGTGGGGATTCAGTGCGCCGATATGGCGGCGAGCGCGGCGTTCTACGACGCGGTGCTGGCGCCGCTCGGCGGGGAGCGGATCATGGACTTCGGCGTCGCGATCGGCTACGGGACACCGCCCCGGCCGGACTTCTGGATCGGGGCGCAGGAGACCGGGGAGGGTTTCCGCGAGTCGCATATCGCGTTCAGCGCGCCGGACAGGGCCGCGGTCCGGGCGTTCTTCGAGGCGGCGCGCGGGCTTGGCGCCGAGGTCCTGCACGAGCCGCGGGTGTGGCCGGAGTACCACGAGAACTACTACGGGACATTCGTGCGCGACCCGGACGGGAACAACGTCGAGGCGGTCTGCCACCTTCCGGAGTAACGATGAACAGCGAAATTATCCCGAACGGAAGGTGGCGTCTCCCGGCCGGGCACAGCGTGCCGGGATGGGAGTCAGGCGCTTCCGTTCGGGATAATCGGGATAAAAGGTTAGAGCAGCGATACGACGGCGCGAGGGTCATGCGCGGCGGCCGGGTCCGGCGGCGGCGGCGCGGCTGCCGGGACGCGGGACGTGACCGTGCGGAACAGGTCGGCCGGGACACGGCACTGCTCGACGAGCAACCGCTCGCCGATGCCCTCGCGGGCCAGCAGTTCGAGCGCGCGGGGCAGCAGCGACGGCTGTTCGAGGACGGTGATCAGGCCCGGCTCGTTCCGGCGCCAGCCGCGGGCCGTCAGCGTCGTCATCGCGTTGCGGTAGGAGACGTCGGAGATGACGCCGAGCCGGCGAGCGCGGTAGAGCAGCGCCTGGATGCTGGTCCCCCACTGCTCCTTGAGGCGGGCCAGCGTCTGCCAGGCGGCGGCGCTCATCGTGGCCGGGAGGAGGTTCCTGATCTCCGCCGCGGGCATGAGCAGTTCCGCGGCGAACCGGTGTGCCTGGTCCTCGACGGTCCGCCCGCCGGGCTCGGCGTCGCTGTGCATGACCAGGTGGCCGAGCTCGTGGGCGACGTCGAACCGCTGCCGGTAGTAGTCCCGCTTGACCGGGTTGAGCACCACGACCGGGCGCAGCCGGCTGTCGAAGGAGTACGCGTCGACGGAGGCCGCGCGCGGCGGGCTGAACACCACGAGCACGCCGTGGTTCTCCAGCAGCCGGACCAGATGCCCGGCCGGGCCCGGGCCTATCCCCCACGCTTGCCGGACGCGCCGGGCGGCGCGCTCGGGCCCGTCGCCCCCCGCGTCGCCGCCCGCGGCGCTGTCGATCGGCACCGGGACGCTCGGGACGTCCGGTTCGGGGTACTCGACGTGCTTTTCCAGGCTCGTCGCGATGTCCACGGCAAGCTGCCCGTAGGCGAACGCCTGGTCGCGGGCGAGCTGGCTGGTGGAGCGCAGCGACCGGAAATGCGGCGTCGTGCTCAGCGCGGCCACGTCGTCCGGCCGCATGGCGAAGAAGCCCGGCTCGACCCGCAGGCACAGGGCGAGCTTCGCCACCGTGCCCGCCGTGGGGCGCTTGGCGCCGGACTCCCAGGCGGCGACGGCAGTGGGGCTCATGTCGATCCGCGCGGCGAGGTCGCTCTTGCGCAGGCCGGCCAGGTGCCGGGCCAGCGTGAGCCGGGCGCCGTCGAAGAACGGGGCGACGTCAGCGGGCGACGTCACTGCGCCCGTCCCGGTTACCGCGCCGCAGGCGGACAGGCGCGTCCGGCACCCAGGACGTGTCGACGGGCACGGGGGCGGCGGTGCCAGATTCCTGACCGGCCGCGGTGAGCGGCACCGCGCGCAGGTCCTCGCGCCAGTACCAGGCCGGACCGCCGCCCAGGTTCAGCCGCGGGCGGCCGAACACCAGCTCGATCTCCTCGCTGTCCGCGTCCAGGCTGTGCGCGACGATGTAGGTCGCGAGGTCGAGCTCCCGGTCGGCCGCGAGCAGCGCCGCGTTGAGGTCGCCGAACACCTCGGGCGGGCTCTGGTCGTCCAAGATGGCTTCGAACAGCGACGGCTGGCGGGTGTCGGGGTTGCGCTGCATGGCGACGAGCTGCTTGGTCAGGCTCTTCTGCAGCCACGGCAGGGTGTCGAGGCGGCCGAACTCGGCCGAGGCGAGCAGGAACCGGCGCTCCTGGTACGCCCAGCCGGCGCTGCCGTGCAGGTCCGCCCTTCGCGCGAGGCCGGGCGTCAGCCGGGGCATGGTCACCAGGTCCTGGTCGGAGAGCTCGGCGTAGAGGACGTCGAGGTCCAGCTCGGCATCGGCGGAGAGGGCGTACCGGCCGCAGGCGAAGACCCGGTCCAGCCGGTCGCGGAACAGCGTGAACCGCGTGTTGCCCAGCCACGCGATGTCGTGCCCGTCGGCCTCGGAGTAGCTCTCGAGCGACCGCCGGGTGGCCGACTCATACGCCCAGCGGATGCCGGCGAGGACGCCCGCGGCGCCGAGTTCCGCGATGACCTGTTGCTGTTCGCCCATGATGCCAGGTTACACCGGTGGCAGTAAATAGCGCGTTATTCTGAACCGCTCCGGCGTGTCTTCGCCGGTGAACGCACCAGTCTGACCGGGGGGTCAGCTGGTGCCCTTGATGGAGGCGGTCATTGTTGTGCCGTCCGGCTGCGCCGCGGTGGTGTGGTAGGCGACGCAGATCAGATCCCGCTCGCCCTGCGACCAGTCGTCGCTGGAAAACGGGCCGATCACGTTTTCCCGGTACGTCTTAGACGATTGCGCGTAGGGCACGCCGGTGTAGGCCGCCTGCTGGTTCTCGCACTGTGTGTTCGCCTCGCTGGCCAGGGTGTCATAGCCGGGGAACACAGTGTTCTTCGACCAGTAATTCATGTTCGCGTAGTACACCTCGGCGAGGTGGCCCTGGTCGCACGGCACGGACTTGACCTTGACCGGCCAGGGATTGCTCGTGCCGAGCGTGGCGGCCAGGTTCGCCCCGGTCAGGCAGTCGCCGGTCTGGAGCTGGGTATAGGCCAGCATCCGAGACACGGGCGGCGGCGGCTTGGGGCCGGGGACCGCGAGCGCGATGAGCGCGCCGATCGCCGCCGCTGCCACGACTGCCCCGCCGATGATGTAGCGGCGCCGCTTGCGCCGCACGTCGCCGCCGGGCCCCGGCGCAACGGTCCCGCCGCCGTCCGCCGGCCGGGGCAGCACGGCGACGTTATGCGTCTGCTCATCGTGCGTGTCGCGAACCGTGCGGGGGCCGGGCGGCACCACGCCGGCGCGGTTCCTGGGCTCGGCGCTGTAGGACGACATGTCGAAGATCTGGGGCGGCAGCCAGCTGCCCATTTCGTGCATCGGCGGGTAGACGGCGGTCACGTCCGCGAGGACCTGGTTCGCGGTGGGACGGCGGCCCGGGTCCTTGTCCAGGCACCGCTTCAGGACCTGGCGGAGCGGGTCGGGGACGCCGTCGATGTTCGGCTTGCCGTTGACGACCTTATAGAGCAGCGCCGCCGAACTGCCGGTCCCGAACGGCCCTTCACCCATGGCGGCGAAGGTGAGCACGGCGCCGAGGCTGAAGATGTCGCTCGCGGGGCCGACGGGCTTGCCTTCGGCCTGTTCGGGGGACATGAAACCGGGAGAGCCGATGGTGAACCCGGTCCCGGTCAGCGCCGTGGCCCCCGCCGCCGACGAGATCCCGAAGTCGATGATGCGCGGACCGTCCTGGGCGAGGATGACGTTGGAGGGCGTGAGGTCACGGTGGATGACGCCGGCGTCGTGCACCGCGCCGAGCCCCTCGGCCAGGCCGGCGGCCAGGGCCGCCACCGACGCGACGGGCAGCGGGCCGTGGCGGTCGACCGCGGCGGCCAGCGACGGCCCGGGCACGTAGGCGGTGGCGATCCACGGCACGGGCCCGTCCAGTTCGTCGCCCACGACCGTCGCGGTGAACATGCCGTTGACTTTCCGGGCCGCGGCGACTTCCCGCGCGAACCTGGCGCGGAAGCCGTCGTCATCTGCGAGGTGGCCGTGGATGACCTTGACCGCCACGAGGCGGCCGCCCGGGGACTGCCCCAGGTACACCCTCCCCATCCCGCCGCTGCCCAGCCTCCCGCGCAGCACGTACGGTCCAATACGCTGCGGGTCCCCCGGCTGCAGATCGGCCAACTGATTTCCCCCTTGCGCCACCTTTACGCTTGAATGACTAAATTAGGGGATCCAGGCCGCTCACGGCCGCGATTTGCTCGGCGTGCTGCGCGCTGATCCAGGCGTTGATGCGCTGCCACCAATCGTAGAGCCAGCTGACCTGGGCATCCCGGCCGGCCTCGCGCGGCACCTCGGCGGCGGGGACCCGCCACCACTGCGCGCGTATCTCCACGTCGGTAGACAGGCTCTGCCATACGTCACGGACGCTGACCAGCCGGTCCAGGCTGGTGTGGGCGACGAAGACCACGTCCGCGGCCGGGCAGGCGGCGACGGCCGCGAGCGCCCCGCCGACACAAGGCGCGAGGACATTGGGCATCGCACCGGCCCGTTCGGCCAAATCAAGAAGGCCCTGCCGCCGCAGACGGGCAACGGCGCGCCGCCAGCGCTGGGGAGTCCAGTTGCCACCCTCGGGGAAGATCACGAGAGCGTCCCTCGGGTCCAGGCCCGCGGCCAGGCGCTTGATCTGGCCGATGTGGTGATTGTCGCCCTTGGCGCGGTGGTGGACGAACGCGTTGGGCAGCCTGTTGGCGGCGATGTCGAGGCTCGGATCCAGCTGCAGCGTGGCCTTCATGACGACGCGCGGGCGCCGCCCGCAGACGCTGAGCAGGTGATGGACGAGCAGCAGCGAGTCGCCGGGGCCCGCGTGACGGCTGAGGACGATGAGGGGGCGCTGGCTGCCCGCTCCGGTTTCGTCCGCTTCGTCCGCCGGGCCGGTGACCTCGACGCGCAGGCCGCACGTGCGCTCGGCGGTGCGGTACATCAGGCCGAGGAACCGGCGCATGACCCCGTAGTGGCGGCTCTGGTAGGGCTCGGTGTCGAGCCGCCCGCCGAAGCCGCTCACGATCCACAGGCAGCCGAAGACCGCCACCGCGGCGGTCTCGCCGAGGAACCAGACCAGCCCGAAGCACAGCAGCCGCAGCAGCCGCATCCGCCCCCTGCGTCGCCTGATGAGGCTGAAAACGACGGTAAGGACGGCGACCGGCGGGGCCAGGACGGCCAGGGCGGCCGCGATCGCGACGACGAGCGGTGCGGCGACCAGGCGTCGCACCAGCCTGGGCGGAAGCACTGGCGCCTCCTGACCGTCACCGGCGCCCCGCCACCTGAGCGAGGTATTCCGCCGATGCCGCATACGAGCGGTCAATGCTGGTACTTACCTTATTCCGGCCGCGATAACGGAACTGGCGCAACCCGGGGGGCAGCCGGTCCCCGCCGGTGGGCAGCACGTAGACGCGCACGTGGGGCGGGATGGCCGACATCTCCTCGTGAAACCGGTGCCGGCGCGCGATCTCGAACGCGACCAGCGCCACCTCCCACGGGCGCTTCGGGACGCTGAGCTGGCTCTCGATCCGTCCGACCTGCAGCACGTAGACGGTGGTGGCGCCGAGCGCGATCGCGCGGCCGACCGGGATCGAATCCACCAGACCGCCGTCGAAGTAATGGCGGCCCTCGATCTCGACCGGCGGCAGCAGCCCGGGCACGGCGCACGACGCCATGACCGCCGGCACCACGGGGCCGCTTTGGAACCAGTGGGCCGTGGCGTCCTCGATGCTGGCGGCGACGCAGTGGAACGGGAGCCTCAGGTCGTCGAAGTCCCTGGCCGGGAGCTTGTCGGCGAGCATCTTGCGCAGCGGCTCGATCGCGTGCAGGTGTGTGCCGGACCTGACCAGGCGGACCGCGCGGCCGAACAGGGTCTCGCTGAACACCACCTGGAGGGACTCGCCTTGCCAGAGATCGGCGAGGCGTTCGGCCGCACCGGCTGGGTCGGCGGCTACGAAGGCGCCGTTCACCGCGCCGATGGA
Source organism: uncultured Actinomycetota bacterium (assembly GCA_963771985.1). Classification (GTDB taxonomy): domain Bacteria; phylum Actinomycetota; class Actinomycetes; order Streptosporangiales; family Streptosporangiaceae; genus Trebonia. The sequence goes on from CAVYVO010000006.1 coordinate 103,164, forward strand.
GGTGCCTACCACGAGGTCGGGCTGTACGTTGGCCTCGGCGAGGGCGCGGAGCATGCCCACCTCGTGGGCGCCGAGCAGGCCGCCGCCGCCGAGCACGAACGCAGTCGTCACGTGATGTAAGGGTATCGCGTGGTGCCGGGCGGAAGGCGTCACTATCTGATCCCTTGCTAGAACCGGTTGGTGATCGATTCCGTTGCCAAGGGTGAGGTGGCGGCGGCGTTAGGTGGTGACCGGTGGGGATCGACCGTCCCGACGACGGCGACACGCCCGATCATGCTCCCGACCGGGTGGACGGCCGCGGGGACGGCCGCGACGCTGCCCCGCTGCTCGACCCCGCGGCCCGGATCGCCGAGCACGCCGGGTACCGGGCCACCGTCGAACAGGTCTACGCCGCCGCCCGCGGCGCCTGGGCAGACGCGGTCCCCGGCCTGCGGTCCGCCTGGGAACAGCACGAAGAGAAATATCCCGAACGGACCCGGCTGACTCCCCGCACCCAGCCCGACGGCTCCTGGGCGGCCGGCCCGGGCCGCGAGCTGACCCCCGAGCAGAACGCCGAGGCCGCGAAGGCATGTGCCGACACCCGCGACGAAGGCAGGGAAATCGTCCTGCCCGCGATGCGGCGAGTCGAAGCAGCCGACCCGCAACGGCACCTTGCCGGACTGGAGCACATGCTCAAGGGCGAAGACCGCCTCAAAGAGAAGATCGCGGATGCCCTGCGCGCGCGGCCAGAATTGACAGTGCGGCAAGCACTGAGCATCGTGCCCGATCCTGTGCGATACACCTTTACCTACGCCACGGAACGCTACGCTGACGGTGTCCGCACCGACGTCGAGCGGCTCAAGGCGGAGGGGTTCGAGCTGATCAAGCTGAAGAACCTGTGGAGCGACGACCAGTACAAGGGAATCAACAGTCAATGGCGCAGGCCGGAGACGGGACTGCGCTTCGAGATGCAGTTCCACACGCCGGAAAGCCTGGAGGCCAAGGAACTCACGCACAAGGCGTACGAGCGTATCCGCAGCCCGCAGGCAACGCCCACTGAGCGTGAGGAACTTGAGGATTACCAGCGCAGGGTAAATGTCCTTATCGTCACTCCCCCTGGCACTGCCGAGATCAAAGACTTCCCGGAGAACCACGATGGCTGAGAAGATCACCTACTACGCAATCATCGACGAATTCAGCAGCCGCGATCGTCCAGGGGGGGTACTCCGCCGCGTCATGAATGACGAAGGGCAAGTCGATGAGGTGTTCTCGCGCGATCTGAGATGGGAATTCTCGCCCCTGCTCTACTCGGCTGAACGCGGGGATACCATGTTCGACTTCGTCCCGATCAGCGAAGAGGAAGCTTCGCGGATTGTGGAGCGGATACGAACGCTGGTCAACCCAGGCGAGTAGGGGCAGCGAAGGACAGTCGGGATCTTGGTGGGCGCTGCTGTCAGGCGGGGTATCGCATCGGTCCTTGGGTGTAGCTGCGTCCGCTGGGGGCGGTCCACTGGTGCCAGCCGGGCCGGGGCTGGGTAGCTTTCCATTGTTTGGATTGCTTGACCTGGTGGCAGCGGCGGCTGCGCGCGCCCGCGTTGCGGGCGCACGTTCTTCCGCCTTTGTCGTAGGGGACGGCGTGTTCGAAGTCGCCGTTGCGGGCGTGCCGGGAGCATGGCGGGAAGGTGCATTCGCCGTCCCGGATCTCGGCCAGGTGGCGGAGGGTGCCGCTGGGCTGGTAGGCATGCGACTCGTAGCGGTGGTCGCAATCGGTGACCGGGATCGGGCCGAGTTTGACGGCGAGTTGCCTCCCGTCGGGGAGGGTGAGCAGCCAGGTGCCGGACCCGCCGGGCGGGCCGGGGTCATCCTGGCGGGTGAGGGTCCAGGGACCGTCGCGGGTGCCGGGCGGCGGGGCGTTGGCTTGCCTGGTTTTCACGGGTGTGCCGCAGCCGTGGCCGATGGCGTGCCCGCGGGTGTCGGTGATGGTGGGGCACCAGTCGCTGTGCGGGCTGCGGGCGGCCGCGGCGGCCAGGTCGCGGACCAGGGCCGGGTCGAGGGGGCCGGGGCCGTAGCCGGCGCCGGGCCGCTCGGCCAGGCCGGGCAGGGTGGCGAGGGGGAAGGTCAGGTGGGACTTGGCCGGCAGCGCGCAGCCCGGCGGGCGGCCCGGCGGCGGGGCCGCCGCCGGGGCCGCCGTCCGGACCGTTCCCAGGGCCGCTGCCATCGGGCCCGTCCGTACCCGGACCTTCGGAACCGCCGTTACCGGGCCCATTGCCGTCGCGATCGCCGCTGCCGGGGCCGCCGCCGGCCGGGTCATCCCCGGCCGGGCGGTCATCCGCTGGAGGGTTGCCGGCGGTAGCCTCGGGCCGCCCGGCCGGGGCGCCGGCCGGAGGCTGGTCCCGGTCCCGGTCCCGGCTTTGCGCCTGGGCCTGGGCGATGCGGGCGCCGGCGGTGACGCCGTTCAGGATGTCGCAGAACGCCAGCACCCGCAGCTGCCCGATCGTGTGGCCGGGGAACGCGCGGGACTTCTTACAGACCCCGGCGCGCTGTTCGATGTTCGCGTTGGCGGCCAGGGCGGCGCCGGCGGGCAGCCCGCAGGCGGCCAGCGCGGTGGCGCCGGTGTGCTCGCGCCACAGCCGGACCCGGGCATCGTCCCGCTCGGCGCGCTCCCGCCGCTTCGCGGCGCCGTCGGGGTCGACGGTCACCACGGCCTGGGCGGCGAGCTTGCCGACCTGGCCCGGGGTCTTGCCTGCCAGGTCGGCCAGGATCAGCTTTCCGGCGGCGGCCGCCTGCGTGTCGTCCAGGACCGCCGGCTCGCCGGCGATGATCTTCGCCTTGGTGGAGGTGATCGTGCCGTCGGCGAGCTTGCCGCCGGTGCCGGGCAGCCGCGCCTCCAGCGTCCAGGCCAGGTTCAGCAGCGTATCCGCGCCGGGCACCGACACGGCCAGCGCCGCGGCGGCCTCATGCCCGGTGCCGTCCTCCCAGATCTCGGGCAGCCCGCCGGGCCGGACGGTGCCGGGGACGGCGCGGCGGCGCAGCAGCTCGCGGGCGACGCCGAGCTTCCCCGCTGTCGCCCAGGACTCGGCGGTCGCCCACCGGCCGAGCAGGCCGGTCAGCTCATCGTCGGTGGCCCCGGCGCACCGCCGGTCAGCACCGGACAGGGCATCGAGCGCGGTCACCAGCGCCGGTCCGGGCGGGCGGGTGTCCCCGGCGCCGTCTTTCCCGAAATCGGCCAGCCGCAGCCCGGGACCGCCGGGAGCGCCGCCGGGCGGGCGGGGGTCGCGGGCGGGCTGGCCGCCCGTCCCGTCCCCGGAGCCCGGCGGCTGCGACATGCGATCACCTGTCTTGCGTTAACAAGTTACTACATCGAATTCTGGCACTAATAAAATTACTGAGCATCTTCGATAGGCTGTCTTGACCGCTACAGTTGGCTAACCTTGCGAGCCCCCGTCCGGCCCGGTCACATAGAACGTCCAAGGTCCGGTCTCGCGGCCGGTCATGGATTGGCACATCATGCGGAACACGCAGCGGTCCACCTCGCTGATCTCGGCCGGGCCCGGCCTGCGCAGGATGAGCAGCGCCAGTTCGTCGGGCAACTGGTCCGCCATCTCTTCGGCGAGGAAATCGCAATCAGCGGCGAGTTGTTCCTCGTCGGCCGTGTCGAGGCTGAAGTCGAGGGGTACCCACTCCCCTGTCCGGTGGTCGCCCCCTCGGCTTTGGAACATTAGCCAGAGGCCAGCCCGGACGATGAAGTCTGGCGGAGGTTACGGGCGAACGGAGGGCGGGCTGTGGCAGATGTCACGATCCCCACGTCCGTAGGCAGCATGCCTGGCTATGTGTCCAGCCCGGACCGTGGGGGCCCATGGCCGGGGGTGGTGGTGCTGCACGACGGGTTCGGCATCGATGCGGCGGTGCGTGAGCAGGCGGACTGGCTAGCCGACGCCGGGTACCTGGTCTTGTCTGCTGACCTGGGTTTTTGGGGACGCCCGTCAGCGTGCCTGCTGAAGATGTTCCGTGACCTGCGGGCAGGCCAGGGCCAGGCGTTCGGCCAGGTCGATGCGGCGCGGGCCTGGCTGGCCGACCAGCCCGGCTGCAACGGCCGACTCGGCGTGATCGGATTCTGCGCCACCGGCGGGTTCGCCCTGCTGATGGCCGCCGGTCACGGGTTCTCCGTATCGGCCGTCAACTATGGCCTGGTGCGCAAGAACGCAGCAGACTCGCTGCACGGAGCCTGCCCGATCGTGGCCAGCTTCGGGGCCCGGGACCGGGCTCTGCGGAAAGCGCCGCAGCGGCTGGGCCAGGCACTCGAGGCGCTCGGCGTCGAGCACGACATCAAGGTGTACCCCGGCGCTGGGCACGCCTTCCTCCACCAGTCCGCGGACCAGTCAGGCCCAGTCGCCGGCGTGCTGGCGCGAATCACCCACGCCGGCTACCACGAGGCATCCGCACGCGATGCCCGCCGCCGGATCATCGCATTCTTCGATGCGCACCTGAAGACGTGACGACCGTCCCGGGGACGAAAGCCTCTGCCCGCCTGCAGCGGTCCGGGGCAGCCTGGGTGCCATGCCCGGCGGCTTGCTGACGGACCTGTACGAGCTGAACATGGCGGCCAGTTACCTGCGACGGTCAATGGCCGCCCCGGCCACGTTCAGCCTTTTCGCCAGGCGGCTGCCCGCCGATCGCGGATTCCTGATCGCCGCGGGGCTGGCGGACTGCCTCGAGTTTCTTGAGGCGTTTTCGTTTACCGAGGACGACCTCGCCTGGCTGCGGGAAACGCAGGGGTTTGAGGATCGGGATCTGGAGGCGTTCGCCAGGCTTCGGTTCACGGCGACGAGGAAGCGGCGTTCACCGCGTTCGCCGAGGACTTCCCGGGCAAGACCACGTTCCTTGTCGACACCTACGACACCAGCCGCGGGGTGCGCACCGCCGCCGATGTAGCCAGGCGCCTGAGGCTGCCCGGGCCGGTCGGCGTCCGCCTCGATTCCGGGGACCTCGCCGTGCTCGCGGTACGCGCGCGGCGCCTGCTGGACGATGCTGGCCTGCCCGGCGCCCGGATCATCGCCAGCGGCAGTCTCGATGAGTACACGATCGCCGATCTCGTCGCGCACGCCGCCCCGATCGACGCCTACGGGATCGGCACCAAGATGGGTGTCTCCGCCGACGCGCCCTACCTGGACAGCGCCTTCAAGCTCGTCGCCTACGGTGGCCGGCCCGTCATGAAGCTGTCAGCGGGGAAGATGACGCTTCCCGGTCCGAAGCAGGTCTTCCGCGGGTCCGCCGCGGGTGACCTCCTCGCCCTCCGGGACGAGCCAGCGCCCCCCGGTCAGCAGCCACTGCTGATCCCGGTGATGCGCGACGGACGCCGGCTCGGCCCGCCAGAGCCGGTAGCAGTCATGAGGCAGCGCTGCGCAGCGAACCTGGCCTGGCTCCCGGCGCACGCACGCACCCTCCGCGCGTCCACGCCAGTACCTGTCACAATCAGCGCTGCCCTGGACTCCCTGCGCCATGACCTGGCCGAAACGCTCGGCGGGCTCAGGTGATGAAGAGCGCTATCGCGGTGTACTGGCACGCCGCGGCGGCGGCGACGTAGACGTGAAAGACCTCGTGGTAGCCGAAAACCGTCGGATAGGGATCAGGCCAGCGCCGGTGATACGACAGTGCCCCGGCTGTGTAGAGCAGGCCGCCCGCGAGCATCAGCGCTCCCGCCGCGGCCCCGGAATGCAGCCACACCCCCGGTAGCGCGAGACCGGCTGCCCAGCCCAGTCCCACGAACGTCCCGCCTACCACACGCTCGGGCGCGTTCATCCATGCCATGTGGATCGCAGCCGCGGTCAGCGTCAGCGCCCAGATCGTGATCAGGCCGACCATCCGGGCGGCCCCGCGGGCAGCGATCAGGAAAGCGGGGGTCGCCGTGCCGGCGATGAGCAGGAAGATCATCGCGTGGTCCAGCCGCTGCAGGCGCCTATGCCACGCACCAGCCCAGCTGCCGCGGTGATAGAGCGCGCTGGTCCCGAACATCGCGCTCACGCTCGCCGCGAACACGGCCAGCGCCGCGATGCGCACCCCGCCATGCGCGCGGGCCAGTGCCAAGGTCCCCAGCACGAGCGAAGCCTCGAACGAGATCAGGTGCAGCCAGCCGCGCAGCAGCGGCTTGGCAGCCGGAACACCGGCGCCGCCAGCGGGCGGCATCTCCCCTGGGCGCGGCGCGGGTTCTCCCGTCACGCTGTCCATAGCCGTCACTGTGACCTCCGCTTCCCTGCCGTGCAGGCAGCCGTAATACGCCCGACTGCGCCTCCATAGTGTCACGCAAAACCGGCAATGCCCCGGCCATCACTCGCCGCCTTAGAACGGTTGTGAGGCTGGGAGCCAGCCCCTTCCGTTCGGGATAATGGGAAAGCTCAGCCGGCGCGGCGGGTCAGCCGAGCTGGGTGAGGTGGTGGAAGTTGCCGTCGCCGACCGTTTTGCGCAGGGTCGCCATGATGCGGAATGTGTCGTCGTGCGGGCCCTGGATGTACGTCGGCATGCCGTCGCGGCCGAAGGTGATGTCGCTGGGTCCGTTCCATTCGCCCAGGTGACCGGCGCATTTCGCGAAGTCGGGGTGCGGCTCGAAGCCCATGCCGCGTGCGTAGTCGACCGCGCCGAACACCACCTGCCGCGCCAGTTCAAGCGGGACCGCCGCCGGCGGCTGTCCGAAAGTGCTGAAGAAGGACGCGACGAAGTCCGGCAGCTTGCGCCTGTCCATGGTCTTGGGGCCGCTGCAATCCTTGACGCCCAGGCACCAGACGTCGACCAGATACCCGCACGCGGAGACGCTGCTGCCGTGCTCCCGCGCGATGAGGACCCCCGCCAGGCCGGATCCGCCGTCCGCTGTGGCGTGAACACCGGGCCATTCGGGATGGCCGTGCACGGTGAGCCCGGCGGCCCAGTCGTCACTGATCCAGCATCCGGCGAGCGGCGCTTCTTGTCTGGGAGCGGCCGCGGCGGCGGCCCTGATGAGCGGCGTTACCTCGGCGGGCTTGAGACCGAGCGCGCGGGCGATCTCCTTGGGGGTGCGGCCGTCGCGGCGGAGTTCGGCGACACGCGCGATTAGTTCCGGACTAGGCATGGTTCCATAGCATTGCGCATTTCCCCGAGCCTGGCATCCGGTAGTGCTTGACTTGACTCGTGACAGATCTCGAGGCCGATGCCGACAAGGCGGAACTGACCGGCAAGATTCGTTTGTTTCTGACCTGGCTCGGCGAAGGCCGCAAGCTCACCCAGACCGGCCGCATCGGGCTGGCCGACGCCCGGTACCTTGTGGAGTTCCTTGGCACCGGCGACCAGATCGACCCGGAGATCGGCGGCCGGGTGTTCAAGACCAAGTCCAGCGAAGAGCTTGCCTACCTGACAAAGATCGCGGAGTGGGCGAAGGCGGCGCGGATTGTCCGCGTGACCGGGACCAAGCTCGTGCCGGTGCGGAAGAACGCCGGCCTGGCAGACAAGCCACTTGACCTGGTGCTGGCGATGCTGGCCGCCTATCCGAAGCTCGGGAAGTCGCTGTTCCCCCGGAACACGTGGCGGAGTTCCCTTGTCGGGGACGAGTTCACCGACATCAGCGGTGAACTGCTCACGGCCTTGCTCGCCAACCCCGGACCGTGCCTGCTGTCAGCGCTCAGCGACACGGCTTACGGCCTGATCGAGGCCAGGTACGTGCTCAGCGATCTCACCGAACGACAGCACGACACGCTACGGCGGATGATCGCCGTCGACGTCACGATCGCGATGTCGGCGCTCCACGTCCTAGGCATTGTCGTGCTGGACCGCGGCGCGGACCACGACCGGGCTGAGGACAGCGCGGAACTCACCGCCCTCGGCCGGTACGCGATCCGCCGGCTCCGCGGCATGGCGCAAGCCGGCGAGCCGGTGCTCCAGGTGCGGATCACGCTCATGGAGGTGGACGGCCCGCCGGTGTGGCGGCGGGTGCTCATCCCGGCGGCCTACCCACTCGACCGGGTGCATGCGGTTATTCAGGCCGCGATGGGCTGGCAGAACTGCCACATGCACGCGTTCCGGATCGGCGACGTGAGCTATGGCCCGCCGGACCCGTATGACGAACTGGGATTCCTCGACGAGAGGAAAGTCCGGCTCGGTGACCTGGCGGCGACAGCGGACCGGATCGAGTATGAGTACGACTTCGGCGACGGCTGGGAGCACGAGCTCGTCATCGAGGCACGTACGACCGCGCAAGATGGAGACATCTACCCGTCATGCGTCACTGGCGAAGGCGCGTGCCCGCCCGAGGACTGCGGCGGCGTTTACGGTTTCGCGGACTTCAAGGAGCTCCTCGCGGGGCCGCCCAGTACCGAGCGTGATGAGATGCTGGAGTGGGCGGGCGGCGGCTACGACCCCGCTCACTTCATCCTGACCGCGGCCAACACGGCCGTCGCGGCGGTGTAGCGGACGAGCGCGGGAACGGGTCGATTGCGCAATCGACCAGAATAGAGCGGGTCGATTGCGCAATCGGCCTGGCGGCTCCGGTGAGTTGCGGGGTGCGGCGGGGGTGGCTGGTGTTCAATGGGCGGTATGGCGGCGGATCTTCCCTTCACCGAAGACGATCTCAGGATCGCCGCCGGTGCTACCTCGTACGTGCGCGGCCTGGACTACCTCGCTCAGGTGGAGTACCTGGCGGTCGGCGGGACGTGGATCACGGCGACGGTGAGCGGCAATGACGTGTACGAGGTCCGGCTGAGCTTCAGCGACTCCAGGCGCGGCGTGAGCGGCACCTGCTCGTGTCCGTTCGGCGCCGAAGGCAACTTCTGCAAGCACTGCGTCGCGGCGGGGCTCGCGGCGCTCAAGAGCGACGGCTCGCGACCGAGACGCTCTGCCGGGGCGGATCCCGGACGCCAGGCGCTCGTCTCCTGGCTCAGTTCGCTCACCAAGGACGAGCTGCTCGCCGAGCTGCTGGAGCTCGTGGACGGCGACCCCGATCGACGACTCCCTGGGCAACGTCGGCGACGCGGCCTGCGATCTGCTGGACGTGCACCTGCTCGCCTGCGAGGCCGCCCCGCCGGACCCGGTCGAACTCGCCGGCTACCTCGCCGGCCAGTGGCTGGGCGACGGCCACGGGCTCGTGCCCGCGCTCACGGACTACGCGGAACTGCTCGGCGGCACCGGAGCCGCCGCGCTGCGCGACCGCGTCGCCAGCGCCTACAAGGCCAGTCCCGACGATTCGCACGTCCGGCGCGTCATGGAGGCCGTCCTCGAATCCGACGGCGACATCGACGCGCTCGTCGCTGTCTACGCCGCCCATCTTGACCAGTTCGGCTGGCAGCATCTGCACATCGCGAACAAGCTCGACGAGGCCGGGCGGGCCGAGGAGGCGCTCGAGTGGGCGCAGCGCGGTGTCCGCGACTGCGCGCGCCCGGACGCCAGGCTGGTCGCCTACCTGGCCGACAGGTACACCGGCTCACGCAGCACACCGGAGACTCCGTCTACCGCCAGATCGCCGACCACCTGATCCAGGCCCGCGCCTGCCACGAGGCACTGGGCACCATCGAGGAGTTCCGCCAGTACATGGTCCTGCTGCGGATGATGCAGAAGCGCAACCTTATGAAGATCCTCGACCAGAGCGGGCTGTGAGGGCTTACAGCTCCGTGTCTATACGGATGAACGTCTCGTCACCGCGTGTGTAGAACACGGGGATCTCAAAGGTTATCGGAAGAACAGAAATGTCGGCCATGTCCGCTACGGCAAACAGCTTCGGGGTTTGGTCGGCCACCCGGCCCGAGGCAGACTTCCCGCTGATCTGATGCGCGCGAAGCTCCCAGATACCGCGTCTCACCTGCCCCAGGCGCATCGGCTCCACTATGCGCGGAAGGGAATGATAACGGAACTCAAGGAGCTTGCGTTCGCGAATAGCCTGGCGGATGAGTTCGATCGAGGGTTCCATGTAACGTTTCGCCGTCGGAGGATGCCGCGTTCGTTCAGGATAATCGGGGTGAGCGGCGGTCCGGACAGCGACCCGACCGCGCTTGCAGCAGAGCCCCTTACCCGCCCTCGCCGTTCAGGATCAGCACGTGGTGATGAATCGTGCGGGATGAGCCATTACCTGTGTGGTGTGCTGGGCTGCGCCGTGCGGTTTTCGCTGCCCTCCGCCACCGTTGAAGGATGTATCAGATCCGATGGCTCGTGCTCGCCTCCTGAATGGCTACCTTCTGCTGCCGCCATTCCGGTTAATCCTCGACCAGGTCGACCTCCCAGTTCGTGCGCTGAATATCCATGTCCAGTTCGCGGATATGCCGCGCCACGTCATCGGCTTGCGTGCGCAATTCGGCGACCGGCAGCGCGGAAATGTAGGTGAGCTCCGAGCGGAGCTGCCGGGCCCAGCCGCCGTCACGGCGCGCGGCCGCCGCGTCCGCGGCGGCGATGATCACGCTGTGCCGGATCTTGAGCACGTCACGGCGGGCGAGCGCGTCGGTGATCGTCCCCGCGCCCAGCCGCGCCGACGCGTTGGTGCGGTTGATCTGGCGGATCAGCGACTCGAGCTCTTCGCATGCCCCGCGGGTCTGCGCCAGCAGGCTCGCGGCGTCCTCGCTCGGCTCCTCACCCTCCTGGTAGCGCGCGTTAGCGACGATCCGGCCGCGGAGCTGTTCGATCCGGCGGGTAGCTTCAGCGCGCAACGCGAGGGCTTCGGCCAGCTTCATTGGCGTTCCCCTTTCTCGTTGCGTAACTGCCGAGAAAAGGATGCCACTAGCGCATTATCCAGGAGGATTATTCAAAACTCCCAGTTCGGCGTCACGAAATCGACGTGGCATAATCGTTGCAAAACGTACATCCCGCGTCGGCGCGCCTAAAAGACAACGGCTTCTCTGCCCGATAGAAAGGAGGTGCCAACCAAACCTTCCAAAGACGGAGAAGCCGTTGCGGTACGATCGTATGTCAGGTCTCAGCCCAGAGCAACTCAACGTGCTTGTGATGGATATCGAAGAACTGCTGGAAGAACCCTGGGACAAGGGAATCGGCTGCCCGAGAAGTCTCATCCTGAGAGAAGCTATCGTCATCACCTGCGCGTACACGCGGCAGCACATCATCCAGGAAGTTCTGGCAGAAATATTCGACACATCACAGTCGAGCGTCTCGCGGATCATCGCGAAATTCACGCCGCTTATCGACGAGGCCACCGCTGGCGACAGGCCGTCCGCGGAGGAGGCTGCGGAGGCGACGCAGGGAGCGATCGCGCTGGTAGACGGCACCCTGTGGCCGTGCTGGTCCTGGGCATTCGAACGTGAATTGTGGTCCGGCAAACACAAGACGACAGGTCACGGGTCGCTTATCATCGCGACTCTCACTGGCCGCATAACTTTCGTATCCGAGCCAGTTCCCGGCAATCAGCATGACATGGCAAAGCTTAAAGAGTCGGAATGCGAGAAGATCCTCAAGCAGGCAGGCGGCGTCATTGGCGACAAAGGTTTTATAGGAACCGACTACATCACTACTCCGGTCCGAAAGCCGAAGAAACGTGAACTGTACATACGTGAACGCGAGTACAACAACCAGGTCAGTTCCCTGCGCGCGCCAATAGAGCGCGCCGTCGCCCAGCTGAAGACCTGGAGGATTCTCTTCACCGATTATAGAAGGCCGCTGAAGACCTTCTCGTCGACGTTCCGGGCTGCGATTGGACTGTACTTCTTTAAAGAGAGTTTTGCATAAGCCTCCAGGGCAACTGAATTATTTACGGCAACCAGTACGCTGAATTCGAGTGTGTCGATTGCGCGATCGACGACAATAGAGCGGGTCGATTGCGCAATCGACATCGCGCTCTCGGGGGCAGGTGCGGCGCGGCAGCGGGTCAGCAAGCCGATAGGTCGGCGATGAGCGCGTCGGCGACGCTTTCCTCATAGACGGCGCGGCCCGAGGCGGCCATCGCTTTACTCAGGGACGGGTCCCAGGGGGTGGGCTGGGGCGGGCCGGTGAGCGGGACGTAGTCGGCGTCGGCTCGCACGCCCGCGCGGTAGTCGGCGGCGGTCATCCGCCATGGGCGGGCGTCGTGCCTGGTCAGGACCGAGGTGGCGATCGCGATACCCGGCCAGTCGAAGTCGCCGTGGTAGCGCAGCTCGCCGCCGCCGCGCCGCACCGCCGCGGCCAGGCGGTGGAACGCGGTCGACGGGCGGCCCTCGGTGCACAGCAGCGGCGCCGTCGCCGGGCCGAGTTCAGCGGCGCGGCGCAGCACCGCCGGGTTCTCGCACACGTAGACGACCGGGGCGTCGACTTCCACGGGCAGCGTGACCAGCTGCTGCAGGGTCACGTAGAACGGCGTGCCGAGCCGCGCCGCCGCGGTGAGCCACTCCCCCAGGCCGTCACCGCGGGCCGGCAGGTTCAGCACCAGCACGCGGCTCGCCAGGTCGTCCACGATCACGCCCCACGAGTCCCACAGCTCCCGGCGGTCCTCGGCCGACCCGGGCCGCGCGAGGCCCGCACGGATGGCGAGCGCGCGAAGCACCAGCGTGCCGAGCACGGTCCCGTGGTTCAGCGCCTTGGTGTCCCCGGTTACCTCGGCCGCCAGCTCGGCGAGCTGCACCGGCCCGGCCCGCCGCTCCCGGGCATCGAGAGCCTCGAGCACCCGCGCCGCCTGCCCGGCCCGCTCCCTCTCGCCCGCGTTCACCAGCCGGGTCAGTGTCCCGTCCCGGGCGATCTCCGCGAGCCACGCTTGGTACCACTCGAGTGCGTGCAAAGAGCTTTTTTCGGCCGAACGGAAGGTGGCGTCTCGCCCGGCGACAAGCCGCTCCCTGTCCGCGGGCAGATCCCGTAGCGGGGGCCCGAGCTTTTCGAGCAACTCCGTCAGCCCGCTACCGGTCGCCTCGCGGACGGACTCGTCGAGGTCGGCGAGGCGCACCGCGAGCTGGCCGACGCCGGCCGGGCGGTGCTTGCCGGTCAGGCCGATGATCGCCTTGCGTTCGGCGTCGTCGGGGTTCTTGACGCTGACCGTGCCGGTGAGGTCGCCGCCGGTGCGCTCAAGGTAGCGCCGGGCGGCGGCGAGCAGCCGCCGGTACTCCGCTCCCCGAACCGCTCCACCGCGTCACGGCTGGTCATCACCACGATCCTCGCCCTGATAGTCGGCCCGGTATCGCGTCCCATGGTAGAGCGGACGGACCGTCCACGCGCCGGTGACGACTTATGGCGCGAGCTCCGATGTCGGCGACCGATTGCTTATGTCGCGGCGGTGATGGAAGGGACGCCGATTGCCTGCTGTTGCTCCCACGTCCCGGGCCACGAGTCGGCGCGGGCGGCTCCTGCAAGATGCTGGATCACTAGGCACCCTATGGTGTACCTAGTGATCCGTTATCTTGTCCGCGCGGCGGCCAATGCCCGTTTTGTCTCGATTACGTGAGGTCATCGTCCGCGTCATCGTCGGTGTCGGCGCCCTCGATGGCGGGGGCCGTGAAGCGGAGGGTTGACTCGGTGCCGAGGGGGGTGTGGCGGGTGGGGCGGAAGCCGACCAGTTCGGTGACGAGGGCGTCACTGTCGGGGTATCCGCGGGGGGGCTCGGGGGGGTCGTCCCCCCCGGAGCCAGCAGAGCCGAAGTTCGCCGCGGCGTCGATCAGCTGCGTGCCGTCCCAGAGCATGAGCAGCGCGGAGACCGTGCGCGTGACCTTGTCGTGGTACATGTCGTAGTGCGCGATCATCGGCACGGTGGCGGTGGTCACCCACAGGTCGTGGCCGGTCATGAACAGGTCCAGGTCGAACTTCACCGCCAGCCCGAACAAGTCCGGCTTGTACCGTTCGTCGATCCCCACGAACGCCTCGTCGAGGGCGATCATCCGCGGGCACTGGGCCTTCGCCGACGAGTACAGCGCGTTCGCGGCGGCGAACAGCGGCAGGTGGATGGCGGCGGACTTCTCACCGCCCGACATCACCGAGTGCCTGGCCCGGGTCAGCCGGGCCTCGAGCTCGCCCGTCTTGATAAGCAGCAGCTCGAACGCGTGCCAGGACCGGTAGTCGAGCACGTTGGCCAGCGCCTCCCGGTAGGTGGCCCGCGGGTGGCCCGCCCGGTACTCGCGGATCATCTCGCGCAGCACGCCGCGCAGTTCGGCGAGCCGCTCCGGGCCGGGCGAGTCCCGCTCGAGCAGCCGGGAGGCGACGCGCTGCGTGTCGGTGATCTTGTCGGACTGCCCCCACCGGATGCCGACCGCGATCCCGGACGACATCGGCTTGGACCGGGTATCGGCGTTCATGTCGCGGGTCAGGTCGCGCGCGGCCAGGACCCGGCCGTGGATCTGCTGGGCGAGCGCGGCGAGCAGCTCGTCCTCGAGGACCTTGCGCTCGCGGTCTTCGAGCAGGATGCCCTGGTCGGCGGCGCGTTCGGCGATCCGGGTGGCGAACTGGGCGACCGGCTTGCGGCCCTCGTCGTCGATGACGTGCACGGTGACCACGGCGCCGGGCTCCCAGTCGACCCGGTAGTCCTGGTCGCAGGCCGCCAGTGCCTCGGTGAAGTCCTTCAGCGCGACCGACATCCGGTCCGCGGTGTTCTTCAGCGTGGCGTCGGTGACCTGCCGCCCGCCGCGGGTGGCGGCGGTGAACGCGTCCAGGATCTCGGAGACGGCCGGCGGCAGCGTGTCCGGGACCGGCGCCTCCAGGTCAGGAGCCGGCCAGGTCGCCGGCTCGGGCCAGGGCACCGCGGTCGTGACCCCGACCAGCGGCCGCAGGTCGGGGCGGGTGAGCTCGCCGAACCGCGCGGCCTGCTCGTACAGCTGTCCGACTGCCTCGGCGAGGGACTGCCGCCCGGCGCGGACGGTTTCTTCCGCGCGCGTGACCTTGTCGTGCTCATCGCGGGCGCGCCGGTCGAGTTCGGCGTACGCCTGCTGGGCGGCCTTGATCAGGCGGTCCGTCTCCTTGATCTGGTCCAGGACGTACTGGACGTCCGCTTGCAGGGTCTCCTCGAGCGTGCGGAACTCCTCCTCGATGGCGTCCTGGAGGCGCTGCGCCTCCGCCAGCGCGGCATCGGCTTCGGCCCAGTCCAGCTTGCTGCGCTCGATCGTCTCGGCCCGCGCGGCGAGGTCTTCCTCGGCCTGGCCGAGCCTGGCCCGTTCGGCGTGCAGCTGGGCGGCGGCGTTCTCGAACTCGGTGGCCGCCCGCGCGATCGCGTCGACCTGTTCGCCCTCGGTTGGCATCCGGCGCTGGGCGGCGGCCTGCCGCAGCTGCCTGACCCGGCCGTCCAGCTCGGCTATCGCGGTGTCGAGGTCCTTGCGGGCGAGCGCGACCTCGTCCCGGGCGCGGGCGAGCAGCGCCGCGTGCCGGCCGGCCGCCTCGGCCGCCCGCGCGACCGGCCGCGTGTCGGGCAGCTCGCGCCTGGCGCGGCGGAAGTCGTCGAGCAGCGCGGCGACCCGGTTCGAGCTCGGCCGCGGCGCGCTCTTCCTCGGCGACCGTGTCCGCGATCAGCTCGTCGTAGCGGGCGAGCCGGGCACGGCGCCGGCTGGCCCGGTTGGTCGCGCCGATGTACTCGGGCGCGGCCTTGGGCCGGGCGCCGGCGTGGACGCCGTAAGTGAACTGAGCCTTGAGTGAAACTGTGGGGCTGGTGAGGCTAGTGGGATTCATGGTGACGGGGGTGGCGGGGGTGGCGGGGGCGCCGGGGGTGGCGGGGGCGCCGGGGGTCGTCGTGTCGTCGGTGAGGGCGATTGAGCGGAGGACGGCGGTGATCGTGTCCGCTGGGACGTCGGCTTGGTCTTCGGGGACCAGGACGTCGGCCAGGGTGCGGCCGGGCGCGGGGGGCGCGGGCAGCAGGTAGCCGTCTGGCTCGGCGTCGGCCAGGGCCTGGCGGGTCTGCGCCGGGTCGGGGTGCAGCCAGGCCGTGAGCAGGCCCGCGCCGTAGAGGGCGCCCTCGATCGCCGCCGCGTCGCCGTCGCGGACGCCGTCCGCGAAGCGGACGAGCTGCCACAGCGGGGCGCCCAGGCGGCCCTCCCGGGGCGCGGGCCGCAGGTCGCTGGCTGGCGGCGCGTCGTCTTTCTCGGCGGCCACCGCGTCGCGCTCGGCGCGCAGCGCCGCGAGGCGCTTCCTGACCTCGCGCAGCGCGGACTCCAGGTTCGCGCGGGCGGTGATCGTGGCGGCCTGGCGCTCGGCGGTCCTGGCGTCGAAGACCTCGGTCAGGCTGGCGGCGCCAGGCTCGCCGATCTGCTCGAGTGCCGCAGAGAGATCGTCAGCGTCTCCTGGGGTGATCGGGGCGGATGGGACTGGTGGGGCGGCGGAGGTTTCTTCGGGGCTCCAGCGGGCGGTCCAAGCCGCCAGGTCGGCGGCGGCAGCCGCGCGTGATTGAGTCAGGCGGGCGGCGGCGGCTTCGCTTTCCTGCTGCTGGCGTTGCTGCGCGGCGTCCTTGCGGTCCAGGTCCGTTTCGGCGTGGGCGCGCTTGGCCTTCGCGTCGCGGATCGACTCCAAGAGCTTGCGGATCTCGCCCACGTCGTCGCGGCGGGCCGCGACGCGGGCCCGTGCCGTCAGCATCAGGTCGTCGCCTCCCGCGCTTAGCAACTGAGCGACGGGGCCGAAGCCGTCGTCGGCGATGCCGGACCGCTGCGCGGCGTCGGCCAGCTCGGCGCTCAGCCGCGCCGCTTCGGCCCGCGCCTGCGCGGCGCGGCGGCTGAGCTTGGCCGCCTCGCCCTCCAGGTCCTTGATGTGGCGGCGGTCCCGGTCCAGCCGGTGGCGCTGGCCCGCGACCTCCTGCGCCCGCTGCGCCACCTCGCGGCGCTTGTCCTCGATGCGGCCCTGGGCCTTGTACTCCTCGGAGTTCTTCAGGCCGGCCAGCCGGCCCTGGAGCTGCTCGCCTTCGTCGCGGCGGGCGTTCCGCTCGGCCTCGGCCGCGCGTTCGGCCTCGGCCGCCGCGCGCAGCGCCGCGGTCGCCTCGGTGATCTGCGCCGCGTGCGCGGCGGCCGAGTCTGCCCGCTGCTGGACCCCGTTCGAGCGCGAACCTCACGTGCGCCCGCAGGTAGGCCTCGTAGTGGGCGCGGAACTCCCGCACCGCGGCGTTCGCGGCCGTCAGGTCGTCGAACAGCTTCTGCACGGCGGCGAGGTTCTCGAAGTCGCGCGCCGCCTGCTGGACGAGGTCCTCGTCGACTGGGCTCAGCCCCGAGGTCAGCGTGTCCGACACCTTCCCGGGATCCAGGTCCTTGGCCAGCAGCGGGCGGCGCAGCGCGAGCAGCAGGTCGAGCAGCTGCGCGTACCGCTCCCTGCCGAGGCCGAACAGGAAGCGGTCCACCAGGTCCCGGTACTCGGTCGCGGTCCGCCGCCAGGCGTCGGGTTCGAGGACGGCACGCAGCTGCCGTTCGGTCAGCGGGCGGGAATCCGCGGACAGCAGGCCGAAGTCGGCGCCGAGGCGCTTGCCGGTCACGTAGAACGACATGCGCACGCCGTCGGTGTTGCGGTGAGCGCGCATGCCGATGATCAAGGTGATCGTTTCCGGATTAGGCCGGCTGGCCGGCGCCTTGCGTGCGAACTCCATCCAGACGTAGCCGTACTCCGACTCCTGGCCGCGGTACAGCAGGTTGGACTTCATCGTCCGGTTCTCGCCGCTGAACGGGTCGAGGCGCCGGGAGTCCGCCACGCCGTCGAGCACGAACGGGAAGAGGACCTCCAGGGCCTTGGTCTTGCCCGAGCCGTTATGGCCGCGCAGTGCCAGGCGGCCGTCGGCGAAGGCCCACTCCTCGTCGATGTAGTCCCAGACGTTGATGACGCCGGCGCGGGTGGGCTTGAACCTAGTCATTCGGGGTCTCCGGTGAACAGATCCAGCGCTAGCTGGCCGTCGGCGTGCCTGACGGGGAGGGCCAGCTTGATGTTCCGGTAGCGGGCGGCCGCGGGGAGGACGAGCACGCCGCCGGGGACCGGGCGCAGCAGCCGCAGGTCCGCGAGGAACGCCACCGCGGCGGCGAGCAGGCCGGGCGGGTCGTGCTGCCAGGTGATCGTGAACGACGCCGCGCCGAGCTCGTCGTATAGCTCGTCGATCATGGTTCGCAGCCTTGTGCCGGGCACGAACGGGGCCTGGAGCGTGGACGGGGCGGGAGACTGATGCGTACGTTCCGCGTAATGAGGGAGCTCAGCCGGGGCGGACCAGGCGAGCTCCGTGACCACCCCGGCCGCCGGCAGCGCCGAATCTATTCTCTCCAGCAGGTCGCGCTGGTCGCCGGCCAGGGCGGGCACCTCCAGGGTGGCCGGCTCTTCGCCGGGGTCCTCGAGGAGGTCGGCGATCTTGGCGAGCAGCAGGCCGGCCGCCCGGTTGACCGCGCCGCCGCGGCCGGGGAAGGGACGGTCGGTGAACCGGCCGCCGGGGTCGGCGAGCGTGACGCCCTCGGCGCGGCGCTCGACGACCAGGCCGGTGAGGCGGGCGAGGTGCTCGGCGACCCCTTCCCGGCGGAGCGCGTCGGCGACCTCCGGCTCGACCTGGGCGTAGTAGACGACGGGGTACTCGACCAGGGCGCGGGCGGCGCGCTGGGCGGCGGCTTCGCGCTGGGCCTGGCGCTTGGCGCTGGTGAAGGTGGCGTTGAGCAGCCCGGCGGCGCTGGTGAGGTGCTGCACCGGGCGGGCGGGGCGGAACAGGGTCGCGCAGATGTCGTGGTCGATGTCGTAGAGGGCGTCGCCGCGTTCGGTGTCGGTGGCCCAGGCTTCGACGCTTCCGTCGGACAGCTTGAGGGCGCCGCGGTCCACGAGCCAGTCGAGCACGTCGACGACGGCGGCCTTGTGCTGGGTCACGGTCGGGTCAAAGCGCAAGTCCTCGATGGCGTTGGCGTGCGGGGTGAAGGTGCGGACCAGGTCGGCGAGGCTGATCTCGACGCGGGAGCGCTGGAAGGAGGCGAGCACCAGGCAGAGGTAGGCGAGGCGGCGGCGGTCGAAGGGCCGGCCGGACTTGGCGGCGAAGATCGCCGTCTGGCTGGCGTTCGAGCGCGTCGAGCCGACGGGTCAGCCGGACCTGGCGGGTCGTCGCGATCAGCGTGTAGCCGAGCAGGTCGCGAAGATCCGCGGTCAGCTGGTCGGCCCACCGGAGCACCTGGTCGAGGGTGCCCGGGCGCGGCCTGGTGGCGGTGATCACGTCGTGTGTGAGCACGAGGCGGACCGCGTGCTGGTAGGAGCCGAGGTCGCTGAGCTGGACGGTCGCGGCGGCGAGTTTCGGGGGCATCGCGTCAGCGCCCCCTCGCCGCGGGCGTGAGCTCGAGTTCGAAGCCGGGGAGGTGGAGGACACCGCTGCGGGTGATCACGGCGCTGCCCTTGTCGCTCGGGATCAGGCGCATCGTGAGGACGTCGTTGCCGCCGGTGGCCGTGGTGAGGCGGCCGCTGACCACGGTACGGGCCTCGGTGGCGAGGGTCAGCAGGCGGAGCAGGACCTTCGTCTCGTTGTCGTCGAGGACTCTGTGGTGCGCGCCATTGTCGAGGAGGCTGCGGGCGGCCTGGCGCTGCGCCTGGCGTTCGGCGGCCTGGCGCCTGGCGAGCTCGGCCTTGATGGCGGGGTTGGCGCGGGCCGGCTGCGGGACTCCGGGGGTGGGCGCCTTGCCTCGCCTGAACAGCGTGACCGAGATCTCCACGCCCGGCGCGTCCCACCAGGTGGCACGGCTGGAGATCAGGTCCGCGTCATCGTGCGCGCCGCCGAGGTGGCGGGCCGACCTGAGGTTGAACGCCGCCGTCATGAGCGCGTGCGCGGCCGGCTCGTCGGGCGCGTTGAACACCCACTCGGCCAGGTGCCGCAGCTGGGAGGACCGGTTCACCCCGCCGCGCTGCGCCTCGGTGACCTGGCGGAGCAGCGCGATCACGCCGGAGACGGCCGAACGGGTGGCGGCGCGCAGGGCCCCGGCCCTGCTCTCGTCCTCGCTGTTGCTGTTATCAGCGAACCAGGCCTTTAGCGTGGCCCAGCGGCGCCGCCAGTCGTCTTGTCTGTCGCCATGGCCGAGGAACGGGCGGTCGTCGGCCTCGGCGGCGAGCTGGATCATCTGCTCTTCGTCGACGTCGCCGATCGCCGCGGCGAGCCTGGGCAGGTAGCGGTCGAGTTCGGCCATGACGTCGGTCATGTGCGTAAGCAGGGCGTTCTTGTACCGCATGAAGGTGTCCGGCGAGGTGTCCGTGGACCGGACGATCTCGCCGAGCGTCAGGTGGAACTGCGCGGCGCGCCGGGACATGTCGTCGAGGACGGTATCGAGCCTGGACAGCCGCCGGTACACCTGGTCCTTGTCATTTTCCTTCGTCGCTTTCGCGAGGGTCCTGAGGTCTTCGAGGATGTCGGAGAAGACCAGCCGGGACAGGTTCGCGTCGTTGACGCGGGCCGTCAGGACGTCTTCGACGGCGGCGTAGGCACGGTAGCCGAGCTCGCTGAACTGGTAGACGGACTGGCGGTTCCGGTACCTGGCCAGGCTGCCCGCGCGGGACGCGTCCTCCAGGCGATGCAGGATCTGGTCCTCGGCGAGCGCGTCGAGGCGCTCGCGGAGCTTGCCGTCCTCGATCGCGGGGACGTCGGCATGCGTCCTGGCCAGCTCGGCGAGGGCCCGGGCGACGTCGTCGCTGTGCGCCTGCACCTGGTGCACCGCGCGCAGCCGTTCCAGCGCCCGCAGCACCCACAGGTACGCGATGTGGTCATCACGCCTGGTGAAGTTGAACAGCCGGAACCGGTCGCTGACCGCGAGGGCGTCCAGGTCAAGCGAGTTGGCCGCGTATTCGTCCGTCCCGTCCATCTGACCCCGTACCCTACCGCCGCGTTCTCAGAAGTAGTGCAGGCCGTGCGCGAGGTCCAGCGCGGCCGTCAGGTTCTTGGCCGCTGCCTGGCGGTCTTGGCTGTCGCAGGCCGCCGCCAGGGCCGCCATGAGCTCGTCGGGCAGGAGCTGCTGCGCCGGGTCGAGGAGCTGACTGGCGGCGGCGACCGCCTCATCGAGGGCTCCCTGTTCCAGGCGGGCGGCGATCAGCGGGAACAGGTAGACCCACCGGCAGCGTGCGCCGGAACCGACCGTGGTCAGGTCCCTGCCCGCGATGTCGGCGGCCAGCGCGATCACCTCGTCCGGGCGGCCGTCCTGCCAGGCGAGCCAGGCGCGCGCGGCCGTCACCCCGGCGATCCGGTCGCCGATGTCCACCGTCGCCGCGGCCGCCCGCGGGATCAGCGCGCGGACCCCCTCGGTGTCGTGGCGGCGCAGCGCGGTGAGGGTGAGCGTCAGCAGGGCGAGGTCGCGCAGGAACGTCTCCCCGATGCGGTCGGCCATGGCCAGCGCCTGCTCCAGTCGCTCCGCGGCTTCCGCGAGGTCACCGTGCAGCCACAGGGCCCAGCCGAGAAAGTCGGTGGCGTACCCGATGTCCTTCGCGTCCCCGGTCTGCTCGGCGGCCGCGAGGCTCCGTCGCAGGGCGGCGATGTCGGTGTCGTCGATCCGGAGACGGTTTCGCAGCAGCCGTTGCATGGTGATCAGCCGGTCGAAGATGGACCTTCTGGCCGGCGTGCCGCGTGCCTCGAGCACCGGCCTGGCCTTTTCCAGCGTGGCCAGGGCGAGATCGGTCTCGAAGCGCATGACGTGCATGTCGGTCCGGCCGTCGACCATGAGCTCTAGCCACTGGTCGGCCGCGGCGTCGTCCATGGCGGCGGGATCGTCGCCGAGGAGGGCTTCGGCGGCGGCGAAGGCGGCTTCAGCGGCCTCGTAGCGGAGTTCGGTCAGCTCCAGGCGGCCCAGGCGGGTATACAGGTGCGCCCGGTCTTTGGCGTCGAGCGGGCCGGCCATGCGCAGCGCTTGCTGGAAGGCCGCTCGGGCCTCGCCGCGCTTGGCGACGCGCCACAGGACGTTGGCGAGCTTGGCGTGCAGCCGGGCGGCGGCTTCTGGTGCGGCTTCTCGCGTGGCGGCCGCCAGGGCGGCGTTGTAGGACGCGATCGCCTCGTCGTTGGCGAACGCGCCGGTCGCGGCGTCGCCGGCCATCTCGAGGTAGCGGACGGCTTGTTCGGCGTTGCCGGCGGCGGCGTAGTGACGGCCGAGGACGGCGGCCACCTCCGCTGGCGGGCATGTCGTGGTCGCCGCTATCGCGGCGGCGGCCCGCGCGTGCAGGCCGCGGCGCTCGGCGCGCAGCAGGCCCAGGTAAGTGGCCTCCTGGATGAGCGCGTGGCGGAACTTGAACGCGGCGGCGGGTACGTCGGGGTGGATAAGGTCACTGGCGCACAGGTCATCCAGGGCCGGGGCCAGCGCGACGGGCTCGGTGCCGAGCATGGCGGCAAGCAGCGCGGCGGTGAACTCGGTGCCCAGCACCGACGCGGCGCGGATCGCCTCTTGCGCCGCGGGACCGAGCCGGTCCACACGGGACCGGACGAGGCGCTCGAGGAGCTGCGGCAGCTGGGGGCCCGTCGGGGTGCGCAGCTGCCAGATGCCCTGGTCGCGGACCAGGTGCCGCGTTTCCAGGAGCGACGCCAGGCGTTCCTCAAGGAACAGCGGGTTGCCGTCCGCGCTGGCGAGGATCGCGGCGAGGACGTCCGGGCCGGCGTGGCCGATGAGGGAGGTGGCCAGCGCCGCGGCCGCGTCGGCGGGCAGCGGATGGAGCAGGACGTGGCGGGCGGCCGGCGCGGCGGCCAGGGCGGTGAGGGCGGCTTCGGGGGCGTCGGGCCTGCTGGTCGCCAGCAGGAGCAGCGGCCGGCCGGCGGTCAGCTCGGCGAGCTCCAGCGTGAGGCGCAGCGAGGTCGGGTCGGCCCAGTGCAGGTCCTCGAGGACGAGTACGGCCGGTCCCGCGACCGCGAACCGCGACACCACCGAGCGGATCGCGGCGAACGTCATCCGCTGCAGCTCTTCGGGGCTCACCCGCTCCCGCGCGTCTGCGGGGCTCACCCGCTCCCGCGCGTCTGCGGGGCTTACCCGCTCCCGCGCGTCTGCGGGGCTTACCCGCTCCCGCGCGGTCATGGGCGGCGCCTGAGACAGGCCCATCATGCGCGCCAGCGGCGGGAGCAGGTTAGCGTTTCCCATGAGGCGCGTCAGCGCGGCCGCCAAGGCCGGCCGGAGCCGGGATTCCGGCTCGTCCGGCGCTACGCCCACCCAGCTGGCCACCAGCTGCCGGTACAGCCCGTAGGGGGTGGCGGACGCGTACGAGGTGCCGCGGCCTTCCAGCCACAGCGGCAGCCGGCCGCTGCCCGCGCCGACCCAGGCGATGAAGCGCTTGCGGCACTCCTGCAGGAGGCGGGTCTTGCCGAGCCCGGCCTCCCCGGTCAGCACGACGACCGAGCCGCGGCCGCCGACGGCCGCCCGCAGGGCGTTGTCGAGGACCCGCATTTCCCTGTCGCGGCCGATGAGCGGGGCGCGGCCGCCGACCCGGGGCCGCCGGTCCGCCGCGCGCGCCCTCGGCGCCTCCAGGTAGCTGGCGGCCAGCGGACGTGCGGTCCCGGTCTCGCTGAGTCTTAGCTCCTCGCTGGCGCCCCATGTGAACAGGTGCCCGGCGGCGGCCCGCGTCGCCGGGCCGACCAGGACGGATCCCGGCCGCGACGCCGACTGCAGCGCGGCCGCGACGCTCACCGCGTCGCCGAACGCTCCGTACTCCACCTTGGCGCCGCCGCCGACGGGGCCCACGACCGCCGGGCCGGTTTCGACACCGATACGCAGCGCGGGGGCACCGTCGGCGGTCCCCGCCGTCACAGACAGGGCGCGGAAGGCAGCCAGGACGGCCCGTTCCGGATCGTCTTCGTGAGCTTGGGGGGCGCCGAACATCGCCTGCAGCCCGCGGCCGGACACCGAGGTGACCGTCCCGCCCAGCGCCTCTACCTCGGCGATCACCGCCGCCAGTGAGCCGCCGACGAGCTCGCGCAGCGCCTCGAGGCCGACCGCGCCCGCCAGGCCCGCCGGGGCGGCCACCTCGGCGAACAGCACGGTCACCGGCCTGCGTTCCTCCCGGGGGGACGCGGGCGGCGGCGGGGCCGGCGCGGCGACGGGGGTGCTGGCGGCGTTGGGAGCGGCGGCGGCGTCACGGGCTGCGACGTCACGGGCGGCGACGTCACGGGCGGCGGCGTACACGCGCTCGAGTGACGGGGAGATCCTCAGCCCGAGGTCCTCGAGTGCGGCGCGGCAGCGCTCGAAGACGCGGGCGGCCAGCTCCGGACGGCCCTGGGCGACATAGGCGCGGACGAGTGCGCCCGCGGCCTCCTCGCAGGCGGCGTCGTGGTCAAGGCAGGACTTCCAGGCCGCGGCTACGTCGTGGCGTCCGGACCGGCCCGCTCCCATCGCCCGGTCCCTGGCCAGGGCCAGCCGGGCTTCCTGGCGCAGGGTCGCGAGCCGTTCCCTGGCCCGTTCCGCCCAGTCGGCGTAGGGCTCGTCGGCGAGTAGTTCGCCGTCCCCGGCACCGTCCTCGTCCACGGCGAGGGCGGCGGAGAGCCGGTCGTCACGGTCCTGGCCGGGCGACATCGCCAGCCCAGTGTGCAGGCTGAAGGCCAGGCTCTCCGCGTCCACCTCGACAGCTTGCGAAATCCAGATGTGATTGAGGTCTGCCGCTAGCAGCGCGGCGCCCGGCTCGCCGAGCCCGGCGAGCGTGCTGCGCGCCATAGACAGCGCCTTCGACAGCGACCGGGCCGCCGCGCGCGGCTCGAGGCCGGGGAACAGCGCCTCGCACGCGAGGTCGCGGCTGATCCGGTGGCCGGGGCTGACGAGGACGAGCTCGCACAGGCGCCGGGCGGTCGGCCGCGGCCACGAGCCGGCGGTCCGGCCGCGGGACGTGATGGCGAACTGGCCGAGCAGCCTCACCTGCACGGCCTGCCCGACCGGCGCCTCCTGGGCGCCCTGCGCGGTTCCCGCGGCCACGCGTCCATTATCGCGGCGAGGTCCGACATTCCCGACGGGGTTTTCGGCGGGCACGCCGCTGTGGCGGGCGCACCGCTCTGGCGGGAACACCGCGGGAACAGCACCTCCCTAACGTCCTGGTCAGGAGGTAACGAAATGTACTACTCATACACGCTTTACCAGGCAGAGCGCACCAAGACCCCGCGGGAACAGCGAGAAGAGGACATCCGGATCGGACAGCTCGCCGCCGGGCTCGCCCGGCTGCTGCACGGGCCGCGGCGCGGACGAGCCCGGCGAGGCGCCACCCCGCGGCGCGACGGCACATACCCTTCCCGCCCATCCCGCCTTGCGCGGGCGCGCTGATCCGGGTCGAAGCATGCCGATTGCGCGATTGGCATGGCGGCTGCCAGTCGGCCGGCCTGGCGCGAGCATCCTTCGTCACACCGGCCACCAGCGTTCGCTGTACGCTCCCGGACGCCGGCGGGCGCCGGGCGCCGGGCAAGTTCGGGGCCTGTGGCCCCCTGGCCTCGCACGATGAGGCCTGTGGGTCACAGGCCTCATCAGCCGCCTGTCGGCCTGCCCCGGCGCGGCACCCGCCGCTGTCTGGGCGCGGCAGGCACCACGCTGAGCTGTTGGCGCGCGGCCAGCCGAGCTCGCCGAAAGTCGTCCCGCCCGACATGGGGACATCGTGGGGCGGGGTATGACATTCCGCCCGGAATTGCGGCTGGCTGCCCGGCGCAGTTACTGGGCTGGGACGGGGGCTACGGGAGCGGGGTGGCGCCCCAGTGCACGACCTTGATCGTGCCGGCGCTTTCGGGGTGGGCGCTGCCGGGCGCGTAGTCGTAGACCGTGTGGGTCCTGAAGTTCATGACGAAGACGTCGACGATCGCGAACGTGCTCGGGTCGAGCCAGGCGATGTAGAGCTGGTCGTGGCTGATCGGGATGGCCACGTAGTCCTCCGGCGGGAACTTCGTGCCGACGTACGGGCCTTTGATCGGGACCCCCTCGACCATAGAGTTCGTGTAGGTCTGCTGGAAGGTGTTCCCCGTGTTGCGGCCGAGGCTGTAGTCAGCGTTGATCACGTAGCCGTTGAGGTCGAACCGGTTCAGGCTCAGCTTGGGGTGGCGGTGATGCCAGGCGGGCGTTGCCGCGTGCGACGGCTTCGCGGTCGCCGAGGCGGACGTGGTGACCGCGACGGCGATGCCGCTTGACGTAAGGATGACCGCCAGCGCGGCCGAGAGCATCCGGAATCGCTTCGTTGCGAACATGGCCCCTCCTCCATGAGGAAATGTCGCCCGCATCGTAAGTCGAGGACCACCAGCGAACAATGGATGTAGCGAGGGCTGATTTTTCTCACGTGTCCCGCCATGATCAGAAGTCTGTGCTTTTGTCGGCAACTCCAGTGGCCCGCTGGCGGTTTGCGAAGATAGCGGATCGCCGTGCACATCATGGTGTGCCTTTTGATCCGCTATCTCGGGCGCGCCACACGTGGCGCCCGATTTGCCGGAATTCGTGTTGCGCTTGTGACCGGGCGACGGCATTCGCAGTCCGCACCGTGCAGACTCCTGTCCTGGCGAAGGGTTTTACGCGCCACAGGCCGCAAAAGTCTTCGGGGAGAAATAAGTCTTCGCGATCACGCGGCACCGCTGGGGTTGGCACGCCTAGTGGGGCAGGTGGAACTCATGGGGGTACGAGGGACTGCGAGGCGGGCGAGCTGCGGGGGCTGGTTACTCGGTTAGGCCGAGGATTTCTGTTGCCTGCTCGCGCATTTCTACTTTGCGGACCTTGCCGGTGATGGTCATCGGGAACTCTTCGGTGATGTGGACGTAGCGGGGGATCTTGTAGTGGGCGAGCTTGCCCCGGCAGAACTCGCGCAGGGCCTCGGCGGTCAGCGGCACCGCGCCCGGGCGCAGTTGGATCCAGGCCATGAGCTCCTCGCCGTACTTGGCGTCCGGCACGCCGACCACCTGGGCGTCCATGATGTCGGGGTGGGTGTAGAGGAACTCCTCGACCTCGCGCGGGTAGATGTTCTCCCCGCCGCGGATCACCATGTCCTTGATCCGGCCGGTGATCGACAGGTAGCCGTCGTCGTCCATCACGGCTATGTCGCCGGTGTGCATCCAGCGGGCCGCGTCGATCTCCTCGGCCGTCTTGTCGGGCTGGCGCCAGTAGCCGAGCATCACCGAGTAGCCGCGGGTGCACAGCTCGCCGGGGGTGCCGCGCGGGATGGTCAGACCCGTCTTCGGGTCGATCACCTTGATCTCGATGTGCGGCCCGGCCCGGCCGACCGTCGCCACCCGGCGCTCGATCGAGTCGTCGACGCGGGTCTGCGTGGACACCGGCGAGGTCTCCGTCATGCCGTAGCAGATCGACACCTCTGACATGCCCATCCGCTCGATGACCTGCTTCATGACCTCGACGGGGCACGGCGAGCCCGCCATGATCCCGGTGCGCAGGCTGGACAGGTCGAAGCGGTCGAAGTCCGGCACCGCGAGCTCCGCGATGAACATCGTGGGGACGCCGTAGAGGGACGTGCAGCGTTCGGCCTGAACCGCCTCCAGCGTCGCCACCGGGTCGAACGAAGGCGCCGGGATCACCATCGCCGCGCCATGGCTGGTCGCGCCCAGGTTCCCCATCACCATGCCGAAGCAGTGATAGAACGGCACCGGGATGCAGACCTTGTCCTCGTGGGTGTAGCCGCACAGCTCGCCGACGAAGTACCCGTTGTTCAGGATGTTGTGGTGAGACAGCGTGGCGCCCTTCGGGAACCCGGTGGTCCCGGAGGTGTACTGGATGTTGATCGGGTCGTCGGCGCTCAGCTCGATCGCGGCCAGGGCGGTGCGGTCACCGCCGCGGCCGGTCTCCAGCAGCGACGTCCACTCCTCGGTGTCCAGGAGCACCACCCGTTCTAGGTCGGGGCAGCGCGGCAGGACGTCGGCGATCATGGCGGCGTAGTCGGACGTCTTCAGCCGCTGGGCGGCGATCAGCAGCCGCGCGCCGGACTGGTTCAGCACGAACTCGAGCTCGCTGGTCCGGTAGGCGGGGTTGATGTTGACCAGGATCGCGCCAATCTTCGCGGTAGCATACTGGGTATAGGCCCACTCGGCGCGGTTCGGCGCCCAGATGCCGACGCGGTCCCCCTTGGCGATCCCGGCGGCCAGCAGGCCGAGCGCGAGGGCGTCGACTTCGGTGGCGAGCTCGGCATAGGTCAGGCGGTGGCCGGCCGGCACGTCGACAAGCGCTACCCGGTCGCCGAATCTGCGCACCGTCCGGTCCAGGTTCTCCCCGATCGTGTCACCAAGCAGGGGCGCGTCCGAGACCGCCGACGTGTAGCTCTTCTCCGTCATCTGACCTGCTCCCCTCGCCGCTGAGGCTGCCGGTTACCAGCATGGCCTCCGCCTGACGGGTAACACAAGGCGGGTTACAGGCGCCACCTTCCGTTCCGGATAGAAGGATTTTGGATCATGGACATAGGCGTGGCTATCTTCCCGACCCACGACGGGATCGCTCCCGGCGACGTCGCGCGGCTCGCCGAGGAGCGCGGGCATGAGTCGCTGTTCTTCCCCGAGCACACGCACATCCCGGCGGGCCGGGAGTCGCCGTACCCCGGCGGCGGGGCGCTGCCGCATAAGTACGCGCACACGTTCGACCTGTTCGTGGCCGTGACCGCGGCGCTGTCCGGCACCCGCAGGCTGCGCGTCGGGTCGGGCATCTGCCTGGTGATCGAGCGGGACCCGATCATCACGGCCAAGGAGGTCGCGTCGGTTGATTTCCTGTCCGGCGGGCGGTTCGAGTTCGGCGTCGGCGCCGGCTGGAACCGGGAGGAGATGGCCAACCACGGCACCGACCCGCGCGTGCGGATGGCGGTCATGCGCGAGCGGGTCGTGAGCACTGGGCCGTACGGTCCCGCGGCCCGAAGGCGGAAAGACGGCCCGCGGGACCGTACGGCGCCCCCGGCGCCCTCCCCTGGCGTCCCATTCTCACGCTTCCTGGGGGCGCTTGTCGGGCCTGCGGCAATGTCCGGACAAGGTCGGACACGCGCGAGGCGCATGTGCGCGGGTCGCAATTTCGCATCGATATCCGGTATCGCGTGCACTTGTCCGGCCGTGCGCGGTGTCATCTGATTGCGGGGGTTTTCGCAGGCAGGAGGTTGTGTAGGCGGTATCCCTCGCATGCGGGAATCGATGTAGGGGCGGGACATCGTGGGGGGATCAATGACTGTCGATCCGGCGTTCGATCCGGCGTTCCCGGAGCCAGAGCGGATCGCCACTCAGGCGGACTTCGGCCGCGAGCTCAAGGCGCTGCGCGAGCGCGCCGGGCTGAAGATCCGGGAGGTGGCGCGGGCGGCGGATATCCCGGTCAGCACCACGGGCGACTATTTTTCTGGGCGCCATCTGCCGACCGGCGGCCAGCAGCTGATCCGGATCCTCACCGTCTGCGGCGAGACCGACCCTGGCCGGGTGGCCCAGTGGGAGGCCGCGCTGCAGCGGGCCCGGCGGCTGCCTGGCAGGCGGACGGACACGCCGTACCGGGGGCTGGCCAGGTTCGAGCCCGAGGACGCGCGCTGGTTTTTCGGCCGGGAGGATGTCACGGAGCAGCTCGTCTCCCTCGGGGCGCAGGAGTCCTCGCTGCCGCTGATTCTCGTGGGGGCTTCGGGGGCCGGCAAGTCGTCGGTGCTGCGCGCGGGACTGCTCCCCCGGCTGCGGGACCTGGCCGACGCCGCGCCCGGCATCGCCGGGCCGGTCACGGTGTTCGAGCCGTCGGCGAATCCGGTCGCCGACCTGAAGGCCCGGCTCGCCGAGCTCACGGCCGGGCCCGGCCGCGGGGGCTCCGGCGAGGGCTTTGACGGGGACTTCGATGGGGGCTCTGACGGGCGGCCGGCGGTCATCGTGGACCAGTTCGAGGCCGTCTTCACCGCCTGTCCGGACGACGCGCAACGGCGCGAGTTCATCACCGCGCTCGGCGAGCTGGCGCGCAGCGCGCTGGTGGTCCTCGCGCTGCGCGCCGATTTCTACCACCACGCCATCCGCTATCCCGAGCTGGCCGCCGCGCTGCAGTCCCGCCAGGTCGTGCTCGGTCCGATGACCGCGGAACAGGTCCGGGCAGCGGTCACCGAGCCCGCCCGGCTGGCCCGGGTGAGTATTGAAGACGGCCTGGTGGCGCTGCTGCTGGCCGACCTGGCCCCAGCCAGCCCGGACGGGAGCAGCACGGGCCCGGGCGGGAGCGGCACGGGCCCGGGCGGCGGCGGGGGCGCGGACGGAGCGTACGAGCCGGGCGCGCTGCCGCTGCTGTCGCATGCGATGCTCGCCACCTGGGAGCAGGGTCGTGGCGGGGTGCTCACCGTCGCCGACTACCTCGCCAGCGGCGGGATCAAGGACGCGCTCGCCCAGACCGCCGAGCGGGCGTACGGGAGCCTCACGCCGGAGCAGCAGCGGCTGGCGAGGCGGCTGTTCCTGCGCCTGGTGCACGTGGCCGACGATCTGCCGCCGAGCCGCGCCACCGTCGACCTCGGCGAGCTGCGCGAGTGCGGCGACACCGACGGGGTGCTCGCCACGTTCGTCGGCGAGCGGATGATCACCGTGGACGCGGACACCGCCCAGATCACGCACGACGCGCTCCTGGTCGCCTGGCCGCGGCTGCGGTCCTGGATCGAAGGCGGCATGGAGGGACTGCGGACCCGCAGGCGGATCACCCAGGGTGCCCGCGCGTGGGAGCAGGCCGGCCGGGAGACCGCCGCGCTGTGGCGCGGCAGTCAGCTCGCGCTGGCCAGGGAGTGGTCGGCCGATGAGGACAACCGCGCCACGCTGCCCGCCGTCGCCGCCGAGTTCGTCGACGCGTTCGATCGCGGAGGACACCGTCCGCCAGCGGGCGGAGCGGCGTCAGACGCGGCGTCTGCAGGCCATCGTCGCAGTGCTGACCGCGCTGGTCGTCGTCGTCGCCGGGCTGACGGCCTACGTGTTCCGGCAGCGGCAGGTGGTCGTTACCGCGCAGCACGCGACGAGTTCCGGCGAGGCCGCGCTCGAGGCGGACCAGGTACGCGCCCAGAACCCGCCGCTCGCCGCCCAGCTCAGCGTCTCGGCGTACGGCCTGATGCACACGCAGCTGGCCACGGCGAGCCTGCTCGAGTCCTCCGGCACGCCGTCGGCCGCGCGCATCGTCGATTCCGCGGGCATCGTCCAGTGGGCGGCGATCAGCCCGGACCACAGGCTGCTCGCGGCGGCGGGGGCCGACGGGTCGCTGCGGCTGTGGAGCGTGGCCAGGCCCGGCCACCCCTCACGTATCGCCACCCTGGTCAAGGCCGATGTTCGGGATCCGCTGTACGTGGCGGCGTTCAGCCCGGACGGCAAGGTGCTCGCGGCGGCCGGCGCGGGACAGGTGGTCCGCCTCTGGGACGTGTCGGACCCGTCCCATCCGGTCGCGCTCGGTTCCCCGCTGACCGGGCCGACGGACACCATCTACTCGGTGGCGTTCAGCCCCTCCGGGGAGCTGCTCGCCGCGGGCAGCGCGGACGGGACGGTCCGGCTGTGGAACGTCGGCGACCCGATACACCCGGTGCCGTTCGGCAGGCCGCTGACCGTGCCGGGCACGGGCGCGCACGTGCAGTCGGTGGCGTTCAGTCCCTCCGGGGAGCTGCTCGCCGCGGGCACCGTGACGGACCAGGTCTGGGTGTGGAAGGTAGGCGGTGCCAGCGCGGTGGCGCTGCCGGGCATGCCGCTGACCGGGCCGGCCATGCCGGTTTCCGGGGTCGCGTTCAGCCCCTCCGGGGGGCTGCTCGCCGCGACCAGCCAGGACAAGAAGGTGTGGCTGTGGAAGCTCGGCTCCGCTGCGGGGACCGCCGCTGCGGGGACCGCCGCTGGGGGGACCGCCGCTGGAGGGGGCGCTGCCGCGCCTGTGCCGGACGGGACGCTGACCGGCGCGACGAACTGGGCAAACACGGTGGCGTTCAGCCCGGACGGCCGGTCGCTGGCGGCCGGCACCTCCGACGCCAGCGTGCTCGTGTGGAACCTGGCCACCCGCGGGCTGACCGCGACGCTGCCGCAGACGCAGCCGGTCACGTCGGTGACCTGGGACGGCCCCGGACGGATCGTGTCCAGCGACGCGGACGGGACCGTCTCGCTGTGGACGGTGCCGACCCCCGTGCTGCCCACCGGCAACGCGCCGTCGTCCGTCGCCTACAGTCCGGACGGCCGCGTCATCGCCGTCGGCGGGCAGAGCGTGCAGACCTGGAACGCCGCCAGCCGTTCGCTGATCGCGACGCACCCGCTGGCCCCCGGCGTGTTCGTGAACGGGCTGGCGTACTCGCCGGACGGCCGGGTCATCGCCGCCGCCTACAGCGACGGCACGGCCGGGCTGCTGGACGCGAGGACGCTCGAGCCGCTCAGCGCCCCGTTCCGGGTGACGGCGAGCGGCAACGGCGAGACCGTCGCGTTCAGCCCTTCCGGGCAGCTGCTCGCCACCGGCGGCGACGACGGGACCGTCCGGCTGTGGTCGGTGACCGATCCGGCGCGGCCGCGCCAGCTGAGCTCGGTCCATGACTCGGGGACATACGTGTACACCGTGGCATTCGCGCCGGACGGGGCGACACTCGCCGCCGCGAGCACCGACAACCTCACCCGGCTGTGGAACGTCTCCCGGCCGTCGGCTCCCGCCCCGCTCGGCAGCCCGCTCGGCGGGTTCACCAGCTACGCGATCGGGCTGGCGTTCACCCCGGACGGCAAGCTGCTGGCGATCGGCAGCGCCGACAAGACCGTACGGCTGTGGGACGTCGCGGACCCCGCGCACCCGGTCCAGGTCGGCGCGCCGCTGACCGGGCCCGCCGGGTACGTCTGGGCGCTGGCGTTCAGCCCGGACGGCAAGACGCTCGCCGCCGGCGTCACCGACGGCACCGTCTGGCTGTGGAACGTCGGCGATCCGGCGCATCCGGCGCTGATCGCGACGCTCACCGGGCCGGCCGGCCACGTGTACTCGGTCGCGTTCGCACCGGCCGGCGGTCAGCTCGCCGCCTCGAGCGACGACGGCACCGTTCACCTGTGGGACACAGACCCCGCGACGGCGGAGGCGGCCATCTGCGCGAACCTCGGCCAGCCGCTCACCACGAAGGAATGGTCGGCGTACGTGCCCGACGTGGCGTACCACGAGCCGTGCTCGTAGCTCTTCTGGCTGCTAGCGGCACGCTGTCAGCGGCAGGCTCGTTGGCTCTGGTGCAGCTTGTGTTGATCTTGGTCGGCCGCTGGCCGCCCTGGGCGCCGGGCCTGCGTAAACAAATTCGGATATTAAGGATATTTCGGGCTAGAAACTACACAGAGTAACCAGTTTGGCGGGCCTCTCCACGGCCTTCCGGCGCACCCGGGCATGATCACGAAGAATTTTCGTCGCTATAGCGTGAATTGTTTACATCGAGAAAAACGTTTTCGTAATAATGGCATTAGCTGCAATTATATGCGGTTACGAGCGGTTACAGCCATGGCGCGGACGAGCGGAACACCTCAAGAGGCCATGAACAACTTATGCTGAACGGCATTGCGCTGTAGCGGCGGAAACGCCATGGGCCTGTTCTTAATGATCTTGTCTAGCTGGCCTGAAGCCGTTACGGTCACGAGATCCGCCCCAGAGCCCTGCCGCGCCGGGGTCTTTACACGAGCGGGGCGCTTGTTTACGTTGGGGTAAAGTAGGGGCAATATAGGCGATCTTGGGTGAAATTGAACGATTTCCGCCTAGGAGGCACCGTGCCAGCCGACGCGAACACCCAACGCGATCATCGGCGTGTTCACCCAACGTTCATCGTCACTTCAGAATAACTTCTTCCTCGTGACTAACACCTGTGCTCTTTTCTCGCCACGCGCAACTTCCGTTGCGCTGGTCAACATGTTCTCACGGGAAGCCTGAGCCGTGAACGGCCAACCGCTTGTCGACGTCCACGTCCACCTGTACGCGGACGCGGCGGCTGGGCAGCAGGCCAAAGACAGGTACGTGATCTGGGAATATGGGAGCGACCCCGGCGTGACGTTCTCCGCCTCCCCCGGTGATGTCGCCGCGCTGACGTCGGTCTACGAGAAGGCGGGCTTCGACCGTGCCATCGTGGTGCACCGGTTCGACACGGCGCTGGCCCGTGAGCAGGCCAAGGCGGCGGGACTCGGCACGGCCGAAGCGGCCGTCGCGGTGGCCGAGGCGATGCGCGCCTCCAACAAGTGGATCGCCGCGGTGGCGCACGCTGACCCGGTGGCGGAGGTACTGATCAGCATCGACCCGACGGCACTTGCCCCGCAGGCGATCAGCGCGCACCTCGCCGAACTGGCCGCCGTCGGCGTGCTCGGCGTGAAGCTGCACCCCGTCACCCACTCGTTCGCACCGAACGATCCGCGGCTGCACCCCATGTACGAACTCTGCGCCGACGCGGGGCTGGTCGTGCTGTCGCATTCGGGCCCCGGCCACGCCGGCGCAGCCGGGTCCGCCAGGCCCAGCGACTTCGCACCCGTGCTGCGCAAGTGGCCGGATCTGCGGCTGGTGCTCGCCCACCTCGGCGGGGCGTCCTGGCAGGAGACGGCAGCGGTGGCGGCCGAGTTCCCGCAGCTCTTCTTCGACCTGTCGGAGATCATCGAGTGGACCGGCGCGCCGCACGCGCCGAGTGCCGCGGAGTTGTCTGCCCTTATCCGCCACATCGGCGCGGACCGGATAATGCTCGGCTCGGACTTCCCCCGGTACGACCCGGTCCGCACGGCGGACCGGGTGGCTGGACTGCCCGGGCTGCGCAACACCGAACGGGCGGCGATCCTCGGCGGCACCGCGATGCGCGCCTTCGGGCTGGCCTGACGCGCCGATGAGCGTTCAGATGGGCCACCAGAGCAACGAGCCGCCACCGCTGGTACAGGCGGCCGTGGCCCGGGCCGACGAGGCCGGGTTCCCGATGTCCTGCGATCCCGCGGTCGGCAGGCTGCTCGCGGTCCTCGCCGCGCAGCTGCCTGACAGCGCCCGGGTCCTGGAGCTCGGCACCGGGGCCGGTGTGGGCACGGCCTGGATCGTTTCCGGGCTGCTGCCCAGGACCGATGTCACAGTGCTGACCGTGGAGAACGACCAGAAGACAGCGGCACTGGCCGCGCGCGGCGACTGGCCGCCTTTCGTTGAGCTGCGCCATGGTGACGCGCTGGACGCTGTGGAGCGGGGCGGCCCGTTCGGGCTAATATTCGCAGACGCTCCCGGCGGGAAATGGCATGGGCTCGACTGGACAATCGCCGCGCTCGGCCGGCACGGCATGCTGATCGTCGATGACATGACCCCGCTGCCCGATTGGACGGACAGCCACCGGGCCGCGCAAGAGCGGGTACGCCGGACCCTGCTCACCGTACCGGAGCTGACCTCCGTCGAGCTCACGCATGGCTCGGGGGTGATCCTGAGCGCTCGCGGCGCCTAGCGCCGCTGCCGCAGCAGGCCGGCCACGGCGGTGCCCCAGACCAGGACGAGGATGCCGTACAGGCCGAGCGGCGCGGCCGCCGCCGGGCCGAACGCCGCCGCCGCCAGCCCCGCCGCGATCGCGAAATCCCGCATCGACGTGGTCAGCAGCAGGGCGGTCGCCGCCGCTGGCCGCGAGCGCAACCCCAGCAGCCACCCGACCACCGCCGAGCACAGCAGGAACAGGACGAGCGCGCCCGCTACGGCGACGTAGCGCACGGACAGGTGCACCTCGGCGGCGATGAGCGCGACCAGGGCGGCGACCGCGAACAAGGCCACCGACGACGCGGCCCGCTGCCCGCGTCCGGTGGAAAGCACTCGCGCGGCCGGCGGCACACAGGCGCGCAACACGATGCCGGCCGCGAGCGGGAGCGCGACCACCAGGGCGAGGCTGGCGATGATCCCGCCGGGAGACACGTCCGCGTGCCCGGCCGCGAGCCGCAGGATCGGCCCGGCGCACAGAACCGCCGTCAGCGTCGAGCCGACCAGCACACCTGCGGCGAGGGCCGCCTCGCCGGCCGCCATCGCGGTGGTCGCCACGGAAGCGATCTCGCACGGCGCCAGGCCGATGGCCAGCACCCCGTCCCGCAGCGGTCCGGCGGCGACGAGCAGCGAGACAGCCCAGGACAGCAGCGGGAGCACCGTGATGCCGGTGACCAGCGCGGCCAGCAGCGAGCGCCAGGCCGTCGCCAGCCGGCGCAGCGCCGCGGGCTCGATCGTCACCGCGGTGGCGAAGACCAGCACCGCGAGCAGCACGTTGATGCCCTGCCTGGCGGCCAGCCAGGCCAGCGGCCGCTGCAGCGACAGCCCGAGGGCGGCCGCGGCGAGCACGGCGGCCAGTTCGGGATACCCGGCGACGAGCGTCCGGACAGGAGAACGCAGCACGACCACATCCATGATGGTGCCAGCGCGGTACCTCAAATCCGGCGGGCTGATGCTACGCGCATGTAAACAGAGCAAACCCATTATCCCGAACGGCCGGTTGCGCCTGTCCACGGCAACGTCACCGCCCGTCCGGCTGGCCGGCTGGCCGACGTCGTTACCGTTATTTCCCTAGTGGCCCGTAAGGAAAAGTGGCAATCTGGTGCATTGCCTCAGAAAACCTTCAGGAAAGGTGCTCAGTGCACAGAATCGCCATATCCGGCCTGGTCGCGCTGGCGGCCGTCCTCGGCGGGACGATGCCGGCGGCCGCCAGCACGCCGATCGTGCCCGCGGTCATACGGCCGCAGCCGGCCGGTCTGCCCACTGCCGTCGCCATAGGTCTCGGGAGGATCTCGTGCGGCTCGGCGAAGGCATGCCTCGCCGTCGGGGTGACTCCGGGCGGCCCGGGGACCGCGACCGCGGAGGCGTGGAACGGGACGGCGTGGAAGTCCGTCGCCGTGCACGCCCCCAAGGGCGCCAGCTTCGCCCTCCTCGCCGGCGTATCCTGCAAGTCGCCGACGTACTGCCTGGCGACCGGTGAGTACCTGACCAATACGAAGTCGGCTGACTTCCGCCCGTTCGCCATGACCTGGAACGGACACTCGCTGACGCCGACGCCCGCGCCGCCGCTGCCCGCGGGGGCTACGGACGGATCGCTGGGCGGCGTGTCGTGCGTGGCGGTCAGGAAGTGCGTCGCGGTCGGCACGTCGTTCGGGAACACCAGTTCCGTGCTCATGGAGACCTGGAACGGCGCGAAGTGGGCCCTCCGCACGTCGCCGGACACCTCGGGCGCCGTCCTGCTGAGCGCCAGCAGCGTCTCCTGCGTCTCGCTCACGCGCTGCGTCGTGGCCGGCCAATCCATCTCCGCCACGACGGCCGCTTCCGGGGTGCTTCTCGCCTCGTGGAACGGCAGGACCCTCACGGCGGGTAAGGCGCCGCTTCCGGCCGGCGTCAGCAACCCGATCTTGGCCGACCTGTCGTGCGCCTCGGCGAACAGCTGCGTCGCGGTCGGCGACAACATCAACGCCTCCTCCTCGGGCGTGACGGGCTTCGCGTTCACCGAGGTGTGGAACGGCAGGGCCTGGCGGGCCGCCAGGCTGGCGAAGCCGAAGGGGACCAGTTCCTCCTTCCTGTTCGGCGTCTCGTGCGCCAGCGCCCGCGCCTGCGTGGCGGTGGGGGACGCCGGATCAGCGAACAGCGGCGCCGCCACGGCCGTGTCCTACAACGGCAAGACGTGGACGGCGCAGCACGTCCCGGCGCCCGGCAAGGGCTTGTCGGCGGGCTTCGAGAGCGTCAGCTGCTTGTCTTCTGCGCACTGCGTCGCCGTCGGCACGATCGGCCCGCCGAACGGGACGACCTTCAGGCTGCTGTCCGGGCTCTGGAACGGAAGGAACTGGCAGCTAGCCGCTCACTAGGGTCGCGAAGAGGCGCTCGGTGTCGGCGGCGGGGTCGGTGGTGATGCCGCCGTGCACCGGGCCGGGCTGGACGATGCCAGAGCGGGGAGCGGTCAGCCAGCGGAAGCGCTCACCCAGGGGACGCTCGGCGAGCGGCCCCTGGGTGCAGGCGCGCTCGAACGCGGCCAGGGCGCCGCGGACGGCGACGAGGTCCACTCCCGGGTCGAGGGCGAGCAGCCGGGCCTCGTTCAGCTCGATCCTGGCCCGCAGGTAGCGGAAGGACTTGGAGTAGACGATCACGCCGGCGTTGATCGCCTCGCCGCGCTCCACCCGCGGCACCACGCGGATCACCGCGTACTCGAAGATCTCGGCGGCTGGCGGGGGCGTGGTCATCGGCGGATCACCTCCGGCACGTGCGGGGCTCTGCGCGTCAGGAACTCCACGTAGGCGTCCGCCCCGCGGTCGCCGAACCACTCCGCCGGGACATCGGTGGTCACCTCGGCGAGGAGGGCCTCGGTGACCAGCGGAGCGAGCTTGACGTGCGCCTCTGCCAGGCGGGTGGCGCGGCCGCGGAGCACGTGCTGGCGCGCGTCGAACGGCTTGGCGGGGTCGGCCTGCCTGGTCCAGTCGTGGTGGAAGTAGAGGGCGGCGCCGTGGTCGATCAGCCAGATGTCGCCGTGCCAGACGAGCAGGTTCGGATTGCGCCAGGTGCGGTCGACGTTCTGGATGAGCGCGTCGAACCAGAGCAGCTCGCTGGCGAAGCCCTCGTCGGCCGTCCAGCCGAGCGGGTCGAACCCGGCCGAGCCGGGCAGGAAGTCGACCGCCAGGTTCAAGCCCTCGCTCGCGAGCAGCAGGTCCTGGATCTCCTGGTCCGGCTCGCTGGCGGCGATCCGCGGGTCCAGCCAGGCGAGCGCGAACTCCGGGGTGCGCAGCCCGAGGCGGCGGGCCAGCTGGCCGGCGATGATCTCCGCGGCCAGGGCGAGCGCGCCGTGACCCGCGCCGCGGAACTTCAGCACGTAGGTGCCGAGGTTGTCCGCCTCGACGAGCCCGGGCAGGCTGCCGCCCTCGCGCAGCGGGGTCACGTACCTGGTGACCGTCACGCGTTCAAGCACGCGCGACAGGCTACCGGTCCGGGACAATGGTGAGTGTGGCGGACACGGAGCTTCCGGTGCGGCTGGCCGGCCGGGTGATCGCGATCGACCCGGCCGGCCGCCTGCTGCTGTTCCGGTACGACGACCCGCCGCCCAAGGGCCCGCACTGGTCTACCCCGGGCGGCGGGCTCGAGGCGGACGAGGACTTCTACGCGGCCGCGTGCCGGGAACTGGCCGAGGAAACCGGCTGGACCGACGTCCCGGTGACGCCGGGCGAGGTCCACCGCGAGCAGAACGTGCAATGGGCGGGGAGCCCGCACCGGCTGGTCAGACAGCACGACCGGTACTTCGTCGCGCGGGTGGCGATCGAGCTTCGTCCGCTGGCTGAGGTGGCCGCCATGCACGCCAGCGACGGCATCCACGAGGCGCGCTGGTGGACCCTCGCCGAACTCAACGCCACCGGCGAGGCCATCTATCCGAGTGGCCTGGCCGCCCTCGTCCGCTCGCTGCCAGGCGCCCCGCCCTAGGTCGATTGCGCAATCGGGCCTGGAAGGGCAACACACCGGAACAAGCTGAGTTTGCGGCGCGCGCGAGGCTGCCCGTTCCACCCCCTTATCTCCCGTTACGGGAAGTCCCCGCTCCCCGCCGCCATGCCCCCGCGGCACGCGCAGCAGACGGGCACGCGCGTGCCATGAACGGCCCTCCGGGCAGGCTCACGCATCATGGCGGATCGAAAGGCACCCTCTGGTGTGCCCTTCGATCCACCATGATGGCGAACAGACAGCCACCGCCCGGTCTGCCCCCGGTGTCCCCCGGGCGGGCGCTGCGCCGCGCGCGGGGAACTGGCCGGCCGTGCCGCGCCCTGCGCGCGGAAGCCGCATCCCGGACATCGCTGCACGGCGGCTGGCCGCGAAGGGCGAGTAAACCGCATCACGGCCCAGGGACACGCCGAACAATCACCTTTGTTCCGGAACGTTGCCAAGAGTGGGTCGATTGCGCAATCGGCCCACGATGGGCTGGGCTTCGGCGGGGCTGGGGCGGGGCGGGGCGGGGCGGGTGCGGGCGGGCGGAGCCCGGGGCGGTCGCGGTTAGTGGCCGGGGACGCCTGCGAGCTCGTAGGCGAGGTACAGGGCGTTGACCGTGCCCACGCCGTCTACCATGCTGTAGCCCGCCCTGGCGGAGAACCCCTTGACCGTGTACAGCGTGGCCGCCGGGCCCTGGGTGAACGACACGGTGTTGTTGCCCGAGGTCACGCTCACGATGCCGCGCGCGTGCCTGGCGGACAGCGCGTACAGGGTGGGGTTGATCAGCCCGAGCGGGTGCCCGGCCACCTGGTCGGCCAGCGCCACGATGGCGGCGAACTCCGGCGTCGCCTCGCTGGTTCCGCAGATCAGCGACCAGCCCGGCGTCTGCCCGCCGAACGTGGTGTACACGTTCACCGCCCCGTCGCAGGCTCCGCTCATCGCGATGTCGGGCACGCCGCGGCGGGCGCCCACCACGGATTTCACGCCGTTCTGATACGACGGGCGGGTGAAGAACTCGGACTTGCCGCCGCCGCCGGCGAACGGGTTCGGACCGGCGTCCAGGGCGAAGAACTCGTTCGTCGCCCTGTTGTAGGTGTCGTTCCACGCCACCGAGGTGTACTTGCCGCCGCTCAGCTTCAGCTGCGTCCCGCCGACCGCGGTCACCAGCGGGTCGCTGTCCGGCCAGGACGTCACCGGGCGCAGGTAGTAGGTGCTCCCGTCGAGGCCTACGCCGGCGGCGCCGGTGTCGCCCGAGGCGGCGAGCACGGTCACGTGGTGGGAGTAGGCGTCCTCATACGCGGCGCGCAGCGGCGCGAGCTGAGCGTAGTTCTTGAATGTCTCCTCGGTGGCGCTGAAGCTCTGGCTGATCACGTCGCCGAGGCCGTGGTTGATCACGTACTTCTCGGCGGCGACGATCTGCGGGAAGCCGGTGACGCCCTCGGTCTCGGACACCGGCGTCTCGACCAGCAGGATGTTCGCGCCCGGCGCCAGCGCGTGCGAGTACTCGACATCCAGGGTGGTCTCGCTGGCCCAGCCGACCATGTCCTGGTTGTTCGGGTTGTAGGCGGGGATCCGCCCGGCCGGGGCGATGATCTTGAACGACGGCGGCGCCGGGTAGCCGAACTGCTTGTCGAAGGCGGCCAGGTCGCCCTTGATCGTCGGCGAGCCGAACGAGTCCACGATCACGATCGTCGCGCCCTTGCCGGTGATGCCCTTGGCGTACAGCGGCGGAAGGTTGTACGCCGTCCGGATCTGGCCCGGCCCGTAGCAGGCGATGCCATAGGACTGCTCGCACTGCGCGGTGCTCGTCGGCCCGGCCCGGTCCGTGACGCCCAGCCGGACGACCCCCGGCTTGATCACCAGCCGCGGCTGGCCGCCGACCGGAGTTCCGGCCGCCGGGGCGGCCGACGCCGCGGCCGCGACCACGCCGGCGGCGAGCATGCCGGCGGCTGCCGCCAGCGCGGCGATCCTTGCCTTGCGCATATGGGACATCCTGCTTTTCTCTCCTGTTGGCACAAACCAGCCGGCCTTCGACGAGCGTAACTGCCTACCGACCATAGCCAAACCGGCCGGCTCACAAGGGAACATTGACCGGATACCAGCCGGCGGCGGTCCCGGCACGCGGCTGGAAATCGTAGCGCAGGCCACCGGGAGCAAGACCTACCAGGGTCACCGAGGTACTCCCCCAGAGCCGGCCGCCCGGCAGGATCCGGCAGGCGATGATCGCGCGCGGGTCGCCGGGATCGAGCCCGTCGCCGGCCGCGAGCGTCAGCCACTCCCCCCAGGCCGCCGCGGCCGGCAGCGCCGGATCGGCGGACGGGCGGGCGGCCGCGAACTTCGGCCCGAAGTGCGCGGCCTTCGGCTCTGCGACCGGGTCGGCGGGGTACGCGTAGCCCGCGTTGGTCAGCATGTGCGTGCCCGCGCCGAGTTCCCTGACCGGCGCGCGCTCGCCGTCCCAGCTCAGCAGCCGGACCGATCCGATGTCGGCGCAGACCAGGTGGAACGGGTCGTAGGCGGCCAGGGCAGCCGGGTCGTCGGCGAGCTCCTTCAGCGTCCCCGCGCCGTCGGCGGCGGCTCGCAGGGGCAGCTCGCCCCGGCTGCGGCGGCGGGCGGGCTCGGCGAGGACGCCGCGGCCGTTCAGCAGGCAGGAGACGCGCGGTACCTCCGGCTGGACAGCCAGCCAGGTGCCGCCGGCCTGCTCGTCGAGCCCGCCGATCAGCGGCGAGCCGGGCCAGTGCCGCGCCGGCGGCCGCCACGGACGGTCGGTCAGCTCGTCACGGACGCCGAGCAGCAGCAGCGGGACCGGCTCGCGCGGATCGAAGCTGAGGACCACGGTGCACATGCCTCCATCATTACGTGTTCCGCGCGGGATCGGGCAGCATGGAAGGGTGACGTTCACGGAGCCGGCCAGTTTGGGACAACGGGGAGAGCCTGCTGGTTTGCGCCGACAAGAAGAGGAAGTGGCCACGGGGAGTCAGGGGCGTCCGTTCGGGATAATGACTGAGATCTTCCGGGGCGGCGGGGCGGTCGTGCTGAGCGGCGCCGGGCTGTCGACGGAGTCCGGCATCCCGGACTACCGGGGACCGAGCGGGCGCGCGCGGCGCGCGCAGCCGATGACGTACCAGGCGTTCACCGGGAGCGCGGCGGCGCGGCAGCGGTACTGGGCGCGCAGCCATCTCGGCTGGCGGCACATCACCGGGGCGGCGCCGAACGCCGGCCACCGGGCGGTCGCGGCGCTGGAGCGGCACGGGCTGCTGCGCGGGATCATCACGCAGAACGTGGACGGGCTGCACCAGGCGGGGGGCGCGTGCCGCGTGACCGAGCTGCACGGGAGCCTGGACCGGGTGGTGTGCCTGTCGTGCTGGCGGCGGACGCCGCGGATCGCGCTGGACGAGCGGCTGCGGGCGGCGAACCCCTCCTGGTCTGACCTGGCCGGCGCGGAGGTCAACCCGGACGGAGACGTCGCCTTGGCGGAGACCGGCGGGTTCACGGTCGTGGACTGCGACTCCTGCGGCGGGCTGCTCAAGCCGGACGTGGTGTTCTTCGGCGAGAACGTGCCGAAGGACCGGGTGGCTTGCTGCTATGACCTGGTGTCTTCGGCGGCCGCGCTGGTCGTCCTCGGCTCGTCGCTGACGGTCATGTCCGGCTTCCGGTACGTCCGGCACGCGGCGTCGCTGGGGATTCCCGTAGTGATCGTGAACCAGGGGGCGACGCGCGGGGACGGCCTGGCGGTCGCGACGCTGGACGCGCCGCTAGGCGCCGTGCTGTCCGCGGCGGTGCGCGAGCTGGGGCTGGCGTCGTAGCTCGGGCTTGGGGTTCCGGAGAGCGGGTTTTACGATTCTGGGGTGAAGAACAAGCCACCGTACGCGATCGAGTCGGTCGACAACGCGCTGCGCATCCTGCAGGCGTTGCGCGACTCCGGGCGGGTGCGCGTCTCCGACCTCGCCGCCGAGCTCGGCATCGCCCGTTCCACCGCGCACCGGCTGCTGGCCATGCTCGTGTACCGCGATTTCGCGGTCCAGGCCGAAGACCGCTCCTACATTCCGGGGCCCGCGCTGTCCGCGCGGCCGCTGCGCGGCGAGCCGGCACAGCGCCTGCGCCAGGTGATGCGCCCGCACATGGAAGCGCTGTGCGCCCAGGTCGGCGAGACGGTGAACCTCATGGTGCGCCTGGGCACGCAGACCCGGTTCCTGCACACCGTCGAGAGCACGCAGATTCTGCGCGTCGGCGACCGGCAGGGCACGATCCTGCCCGCCTGGAAGACGTCCGGCGGCAAGGCGCTGCTCGCGGAGCTGCCCGACGCGCAGCTCACCGCGCTGCTGCGCGCCGCGGCGGGCCGCCCGCCGGACGGCATGACCGACGCCGAGCGCCGGTCGCTGGTCAGCGAGCTGCGGCGCGTTCGCGAGCAGGGGTACGCGGAGAACATCGAAGGATCCGAGTCTGGCGTCTGCGCGGTCGGCATCTGCGTCCGCGACCGCGCCGGGGAGGCCCTCGCGGCGCTGTCCGTCTCCGCCCCATCGGTCCGCTACACCCCGGACCGAGCGCGGCTGTTCGTCCGCGAACTGCGCGGCGCGGTCGAGCGGGCGGAAACAGACCTCTCCGGGGTATAAGTGCGGGTATGAGCTAT
This sequence comes from uncultured Actinomycetota bacterium, assembly GCA_963771985.1. Classification (GTDB taxonomy): domain Bacteria; phylum Actinomycetota; class Actinomycetes; order Streptosporangiales; family Streptosporangiaceae; genus Trebonia. The sequence goes on from CAVYVO010000006.1 coordinate 146,853, forward strand.
GTGCCAGCTGGGGCGGCTGAAGCTATCGGGGTGGCTGTGGACGGGTGCCGGGCGCTGGGCGCTGGGGGGCAGGCGGACATGGTGTGGGGGCATCCGAGCGTGCGGGATCCCGGCGGGCGCGGGGTGTGGATGAAATGCTCCGGGTGGGGGTTCGAGGAGGTCGACGCCAGCCGGATCGTGCTGGTCAGCCCGGACGGCGAGGTCCTCGAGGGGGACGGGCCGCGGCATATCGAGTACCCGATCCACACCGAGATCATGGCCGCCCGGCCGGACGTCGGGGCGGTCGTGCACACGCACTCGGCGGCCGCCAACGCCTTCGCCGCGCTGGACGTGCCGCTGCGGCCGCTGGACCACGCGGGGTCGCTGTTCTGCTATCCGGAGATCCCCCGGTTCACGCTGACCGGCGGGCTGATCAAGGACCGGGCCCTCGGGCAGGCGCTCGCCGCGGCGCTGGGCGACGCCGTGGCGTGCCTGATGCCGCAGCACGGCATCGTCGCGGCCGGCCCGGACATGCCGGCCGCGATCATGACCGCCGTGCTGCTCGACCGCGCCTGCCAGACCCAGCTGACCGCGATGGGAGCCGGCCCGCTTCGCCGCTGGGGAGAGGAGTGGGACACCTTGGCGAAGCGGGCCGACGTCTGGTCTCCCGCGCAGCTGCGGGCGGGCTATGAGTACCTGCTACGGCGGGCCGGCTAGCCATTGCGGCCTGGCCAGCCGACCCGCCGAGCCCTAGCCGGCGGCGGGCACCTCGTGCCAGAAGCCGCCGTTGAGGTTGATGTCGTTGCCGCTGGCCTGGCCGGGCCCGGTATCCCCGATGTAGGTGTAGAGCGGGTGGTCGTCGTAGGTCACCTGGAGGGTGCCGTCGGTGCGGCGGATCGTGCTGAGCTTGCTGAGGGTGACGCCCGGCCCGGCGGTCGGCAAGCCGGTGACCGGGGGCCAGTAGGCCGCGCATGTTCCGTAGCAGGCCGAACGGTCGGGCGTATCCGGGGCGAACCAGTAGAGCGTCCGGCCGCTCGCGTTGGTGAGCACGGAAACCCCGCTGATCATCGCCGTCCGCAGTTGCGTGCTGCCGCTGGCGGCGGGCGCCACCGGACCGCCGCTCGCGGCGGCGGCCGAGGCGCCGAACAAGGCGATCGCGCCCACGGTCGCGCCCGCGACCGAGAGCGCGGCGAGCCGGCCCAGGTCACCGGCCCGCTCCGCGCCCCCTCGGTTCGCGGAGCGGGCCACGGCGAGGATGCCCAGCGTGGCGAAGGCGGCGATGTCGAGGATGCCGACGACGACGCCGGCCGTGGTGCGGATCTCCCGGAAGCCGAACAGGCCCACCCACAGCGACAGCAGGTACCCGCCGAGCGTGGCGAGGGCGAAGCCGGCGCCAGCGGCGGACAGGCCCGCGTCCAGGAGGGGGCGCGACGACAGCACCAGCGGCGCGGCGAGGATGGCCGCCGCGAGCGCGAAGCCGGAGATCACCTGGAACAGGAAGAGCCAGCCGATCGTCGGGATGGTCCGGTAACCGGTCAGGTACAGGTCGAGATGGATGGCCGCCGAAGCGGCGAGCAGGCCCGCTCCGGCGACCCGGAGCGGCCAGCGCGCAAGCGTGGTCCTCATGGCCAGTACTACGGGCGGCGCGGCGAGATGGATTGGACGAGCGGGGTGGGATTGGGAGTCAGCCGCTTCCGTTCGGATAAAAAATCTAGAAGGAACTCCAGGAGACACGCGGCCGTCTCCAGAGGCACCTCCTCGGGCACGTAGTGCCCGCACGGCAGCGGCCGGCCCTCGACCTTGTCCGCGTACTCGCGCCAGACCTCGAGGACGTCGTAGTGGCGGCCGACGAAGCCGTGCTCGCCCCACAGGGCCAGCAGCGGGACGGTCACCCTCTCGCCGCGCGCGGCGGACGCGTCGTCGTCGGCCAGGTCGATGCCGGCGGCGGCGCGATAGTCCTCGCAGGAGGCGTGGATCATCCCCGGGTCGCGAAAGCACCGGACGTATTCGTCCATCGCCCGGGGGTCGAACGGCTGGCCGCCGCGGCGCAGGGCGCTCATCCGGCCGCGGATCCAGCCGTCCGGGTCGAGGGCGAGCATGTGCTCGGGGAGCGGCTCAGGCTGGGCGAGGAAGAACCAGTGCCAGTAGCCGAGGCCGAACGTCCTGTCGGCGTTGCCGAAAGCGTGCCTGGTGGGGACGATGTCCAGCACCGCGATTTTGGTGACCGCCTGCGGGTAGTCGAGAGCCATGCGGTGGGCGACCCTGGCTCCCCGGTCGTGGCCGACGACGGCGAACTCGTCGAAACCGAGCTCGCGCATGACCTGGACCTGGTCTTTTGCCATGGTCCGCTTGGCGTACGCCTCGTGGTTGTGGCCGCCCGCGGGCTTGCCGCTGTCACCGTAGCCGCGGAGGTCGGTGAGGACGACGGTGTGGTGTTCGGCGAGGATGGGGGCGACGTGATGCCACATGACGTGGGTTTGCGGGTAGCCGTGCAGGAGCAGGACCGGGCTGCTGTTGTCTGTTCTGCCGCTGTCTTTCTTGGCGCTTTCCTTGCTGACGAGGGTGTTGATCCGCACTCCGCCGGGTGCGAGTGACATCCGCTTGAACAGGCTGCCGGACAGCGGAACGGTCATGGCTCCCTCATCCCCGTCACGGAACTGACATAATCTCACGCCAACCACAGCCTATGAGGCGGCGTCCTAAGGGGATGTATTGGGTTGGATGCATGCCTGGATGCTTTGAGAGAGGAAGCGCCGCTATGACGACACACCGGACAACGCATGCTGGGGTTTCTCTTGCCGGGGTTTCTCTTGCCGGGGTTCCTCTTGCCGGGGTTCTCGCCGGGGTGAGCGCGGTGGTCGCGCTAGTTGCCGGGTGCACGTCTTCGTCGTCGCCTTCGTCGTCTTCGTCGTCCGCGGCTTCGGCTTCGGCTTCGTCGGCGCCTGCCGCGTCGCCGTCGTCCGCGGCGGCTACGACTGCCGCCCCGGCTCCTTCGGCGTCGCCTTCGAAGTCGGCAGGGTCCGGGAGTTCGGGGTCTGGCGGGACCCCAGGGGCGGCGGGGACGCCGAGTTGCGCCACCAGGGACCTGAAGCTCGCCGCGGGCGTCGCGCAGGGCGCGGCCGGCTCGGTTTACCAGGTCATCGTCTTCACGAACATCTCCGGCGCGCCGTGCACGCTGTACGGCTACCCGGGCGTGGCGCTCGCGGGCGGCTCCCCGGTCACCCAGGTGGGCACGGCGGCGTCACGGTCGGCGGCCAGCCCGGCCTCGCTGGTCACGCTGGCCGCCGGTGCCACCGCGAACGCCCTGCTGCGGATCACACAGGCGCTCAACTATCCGTCGTCGAAGTGTCACCCGGTAGCGACGACCTACCTGCAGATCTACCCGCCGAACCAGACGACGCCGGTGTACCTGGGATACAAGTCGACGGGGTGCTCCTCGACTTCCGTCGGCCTGCTCTCGATCGGCGTGGTGCAGGCGGGCAGCGGCGGCTGAGTCCGGGGCTCTTCGGGTAAATGTTCGTGTTACACGAATTGTTCGTGTTACACGAATTGAAAGAGCAGGGTCTTCTGCGGCGGATGATCGCTCGCGACCGCGGGAGGTCGGTCCGTCTGGCGCGCGGGATACGGGGAGACGCGCTTACAGCCAGGCAATGGATACCCCGCCGGGGTATCTGATCACGGCGAGTTCATGATCCCGAAGATATTTATGCATTATAGGACAAAAAGTATTCGGCAGGACAAAAGGTTTCGCGATCATGACGTTACGACTGAGGCTATCTCTACGTTAAATCCGGAAATTTCCTGATTTGATACCCTGGCCTCCGCCGTCACCGGCCGGGCCAGCCCGGGACTCCGGACGCTCACCGGGATGGCAAAGGCCCGGGGTCCCGTCGGCGACGGCGGCTGGCGGCCGAAGGCGAGGCCGGCCTGGCCGCTGGGCCGCTGTGAACTGGCGCGCGCCGAACGTGATCAGGCAGGCAAGGACCCCGGACCTTCAATTCCTGTAAGTGTCGCTCTGGTAGCACTTAACACGAACATTTCGATAGTTTGATCTTGGCTAGGCGGGCTCGCGTCCAGTCGAGGTAGCTCGCCAGAGGTCACGCAGCCGGCGGGCGGCTAGCTTTGGCCGGCGGTCGCGGGTGAACACTCCCTTGAAGTTGACCGACTGCGGCCGGTGGTCCGCCTGCGCGGTGGCGAAGTCGGCGAACGCCCAGACGTGGGTGCCCGCGACGAAGTCCCAGATCTCCGGCGATAGGACAGCCATAGGTCTGTGACATGCTGTTTTGTCCGGGCTTTCCTGTGCGTATTTTTTAAAGCTCTGATAGGATAGTGGCATGTCAGCGGCGGTTGCGGCGATCCTGGAGGGCATGCCAGAGCCCCGCGACCTTCGCATGCACGAGCACGATGGCCGGTGCGTGATCACGGCCGGGCGGGTGGTGCTGTTCGAGTATGCCGCCGGCGATGTGGTGATGCGGAACATCGCGCTGGCGGTGCTGCGGCAGCTGGGGTTCAAGGGCCGGGCAGTCGCCGCGGTGCTGGGGCTGACGGAGAACTACGTCGCGACGCTGCACAACGCGGCCCTGCGGGACGGGTCGGCGGCGCTGGTCATGCAGGACCGGCGCGGCACGCCGGGGAAGGTGACCGGGGAGCAGTGGGCGCAGGCCCGGGCGTGGCGGGCGCAGGGCGCCAGTGACGCGGAGATCGGGCGGCGGCTGCAGGTGGCGCACACCACGATCGGCCGCGCCCCGGGACCGCGCGAGCAGGCGCCGGCCCGGGAACGCGAGCCCGGCTGGGCGCCGGCGGAACCCCTGTTCGCCGGCCCCGGGCCGGAGCCTGAGCCCGAGCCGGAACCCGGGCCTGGTGCTGGTGCTGGCCTGCCTCCTGCCGGGGGGCTGCGGGCGTGGCCGCTGCCCGCGGGGGGCGTGTTCAGGTCGCGGTATGCGGGGGCGATGCTGCTGCATGCCTTCGGCGGGCGGGCCGGCGCCGGGGAGATCCTGGCGGCTGCGGCGGGCGGGGAGGACGGGCGGCCCGGGGATGCGGCGCTGCTGTCGGCGGTCAGCATGTGCTTCGCGCTGGGGGCGGCGACGACTGAGCAGTTCAAGCACCTGGCCGCGGCGGAGGCAGGGCCGCTGGCCGGGCTCGCGGTGCTGCCGGGGCTGCGGGCGCTGCGGCCTCAGCTGGCCGCGATCGCCGACCGCACCGACCCGCTGCGGCTGCAGTCGATGTTCGCGTCCGCGATGCCGGCGGCGGACCCGGTGACCTCCGGGGTGTACTACGTCGATGACCATTTCGTCCCCTATGCCGGCGCCAAGCCGGTCGGCAAGGGCTGGAACAACAAGCGGGGGCGGGCAGAGAAGGGCCGCGCGGACACGCACGTCACCGCGCACGACGGGCGGGCGGTGTGCTTCGTGACCGGCGAGCCGTCCGGGCTGACGGTCACCTTGCCGAAGGCGCTGGCGGAACTGAAGAAGGCCGCCGGGCCGGGCGCGAAGATCATGCTCGGATTCGACCGCGGCGGCGCGTATGCGCAGGTGTTCCGGCACTGCCGCGAGCAGGACGTGCACTGGGTCACCTACCGGCGCGCCCCGCTGGCGGTCCCGGCGATGCTGCCGGTGATCACCACGGTCAGCTACGCCGGCCGCGCCCGGCAGATCGCCTGGGCGGAGGAGACCGTCCAGATCAAGGACTACGGCGAGGCCCGGCAGATCACCCTCTTCGAGCACGGCAAGGTGGCGCTGCAGATCCTCACCTCTGACTTCGATGCGTGCCCGGCGGAGATCCTGGCCTGGCTGAAGTCGAGGTGGCGGGAGGAGAACTTCCTCAAGTACGCCAGCGAGAACTACGGGATCGGCAAGATCTGCGACTACCTCGCCGGCATCGAGGCGAATACCAAGATCACCGGCAACCCGGCCCGCAAGCAGGCGAACGCGGCCGTCCGCGAGGCGGAGAAGGCACTGGCCGCCGCGGAGCGCGGCCTGGCCGTACTGCTGGCCGACCCGGCCATCGCCCCCGCCGCCAAGAACACCAGGCTGATCCCCGCCGCGCAGAAGAAAATCAGCGCGGCGCGCAAGAAACTGGCTGCCGCCGCCGCGGCCCGCGACAAGGTCCCCGCGAAACTCCCGGCCAACGCCATCGACCCCGAGGCGAAGACCGCGCTGCTGCGCGCCGGGCGGCGCGGCCTGCAGATGGTCCTGCGGCTGCTCGCCCACAACGCCGAGCACTGGCTATCAGCCCACCTCAACGCCTACCTGCGCGACGACGACGAATACCGCGCCATCACCCGCGAAACCATCATCCGCGGCCTGGCCGGCACCATCACCTGGACCCCCGACGCCATCACCGTCCGGCTCGAACAACCCGGCGCCCCCCGCATCGCCCGCGCCCTGACCCTGCTCATCGACGAGATCAACGCCACCCCGCCCGCCATGCCAGGCGACACCCGCCCCATCACCTACCAGCTCACCCCGCGACCCGGCATTTAACCCCAGACGCACAGCCATCGCCGGAGATCTGAGTCCCGCTCGGCGGCGACACGGAGGAAGCGTTCGATGAGTTCGGCCTGATATTCCTCCGTCCACATCGCGGGCGGATCGGCGTGCGTGCCCGGAATGGCGTCCGCGCCGAACTCGGTCAGCACGACAGGCTTCCGGTAGCGCTCGTGCACGCGGTCGAGCGTGTCCCCGAGCACGGCCTCGGCGACGTCGAGCCGCCCTGGGTGCCGGTACCACCCGGGATAGCTGTTGAGGAAGATGATGTCGGCGGTCTCGATTCCGGGGGCATCGGGCAGGTCCGTCACGTAACTGGCGGGACGCGACCCGTCGAGTGCGCGCGCCGCGTCGCACAGTTCGCGCATCGCCCTCGCCGCCAGGGGATGGTTCATCCGGGGCTCGTTCGCGACTGACCAGGCGATGACACAGGCCCGGTTGCGGTCGCGGGCGATCACCTCAGCCAGGAAGCGGAGCGTGAGTTCCTGTCGCCGTTCGGTGTCCCCGTCGCCCCCGTTGCCTCCGTCGCCTCCGTCGCCTCCGTCGCCGAAGTAGAGGCCGACCGCGGGTGTCTCCGCGATGACCATGAGCCCGAGCCGGTCGGCCACATCGAGCGTTTCCTCGTCGCACGGGTAATGCGCGGTGCGGAACGAGTTCGCGCCGACATCGCGCATGAGATGCAGGTCGCGCGCTGCGAGGGCCGGGTGCGTGCCGCGCCCGAGGACCGGGAAGTCCTCGTGGCGCCCGAAGCCGCGCAGGCGGATCGGCGCGCCGTTGAGCAGGAGCCCGTCGCCGTCGACTTCGACCGTCCGGATTCCGGAGCGCAGCGTGTACTTGTCGATGAGCGCTCCGCCGCGGCGCAGCTCCACGTCCAGCACGTGCAGCCGAGGGCTCACCGGAGACCACAGGCCGGCGCTGCCGACGCGGTGCGGCGACGTGATCGGCTCGCCGTCCAGGGTCAGCGCGATGTCGCCCTCGCCGGTCTCTGTGTGGACGGAGAGGATCGCCGCGTCGCCATCACGCACCGTGTCCAGGCGCACGTCCCTGATGCCGTTCCGGGGCGTGATGACCAGCTCCGTTCGCCGGTGGATACCGGCGAACGGGAAGAAGTCGAACGGCACGTCGGGGTGGAAAGCGCGGCCGTGGGTCTGCTCCGGGGGGACCAGGCCGGGCGGTACCCGGTCCCGGCCTAGGCGTCCGTCGACGCGGACGACGAGCACGTTCTCGCGGTTCTCGCCTTCGCCTTCGGCGAGCGCGTCGGCGCACGGCACCGCGAACGGGAGGTGGCCGCCCTCGTGGCTGCCGAGCCACGTGCCGTTAAACCACACCTCGGCCGCGTAGCAGACAGACCCGAACCGGATGGCGGCCTCCCGGCCGGCCAGCGGCGGGGCCTCGAAACGCCGCTCATACCAGGCCGGGCCGAGTTCGTCCCGGGCACCGGGCACCTGATCGTTCCACGAGCCGGGCACCCCGACCGGGATCCCGTGCCGGATGCCGTCGTGCCAGTCCCGGTCGTCAAACCGGAGCGTCCATATGCCGGAGAGGTCGACAGCCGTCCGGCATGCGTTCGTCTGGGGGCGCAGGCTCATGCCTGCGAGGTTAGGCGGCCGGGAGGGCGGCTAGGAGGGCTCGCGTCCAGTCACGGTAGCCGTCCTGGCTCGGGTGGAAGCTGTCGCAGGAGAACTTCCCGACCCATGGCGCGGTGAAGTGCTGGGAGACGGCGGCGACCGGCAGGTCACGCTCGCGGGCCACCTCATGGATGACCCGGTTGATCCGGTTGATGTACGGCACGCTCATGCGGCCCACGATCCACCAGAACCCCGCAGGCAGCGGCAGGTCGAGCAGGACGGTGCCGTCCGGGACCTTGGCCAGCAGGGCGCGCATGTCGCCGAACAGCTTCGCGGGCGAGCTGTAAAGGATGTCGTTGGCGCCGACTCCGCAGGTCACGAGGTCGGGGGCGGCGGGAAGCTGGGAGATTTGCCCGGTCATGACATCGCGGATGAGCGAGCCGGAGACTGAGAGGTTGAGCACCCGCCACGGCTGGCCGGTAGTGCGCCGCAGCTGCTGCAGCGCCTGGCCGACGTAGCCGCCGTGCGGCCCCGGAGCACCGAGGCCCTGGGCGGTGGAGTCGCCGAGCGCTACCCACAACGGACCGGGCCTTTCTTCGATCTCGCGGAGGACTTGTTCGTTGTGCGAGTGCCAGTAGGCGGCGAAGTTCACGCAGTCCTGGCGCATCGCGGCCACGCCGTCGGTCCAGTGGCCGAACTTCCCGTTGCGGATGCCGCAGGCTTCGGCGTACGGGCTCCGGGTGACGACCGACGCCGCGTTCGCGAGGATCTCTACGGGAGACTTCCGGTTCGAACCAGTACCGCCGATGACATTTGCCCAGGCAGGGCGGGACACCGCAGAGGTGCGCAGCATGCTCGGCTCCCCGTAGGACATTGACGCCAGATGAACGACGGTAAACGAGGATATCGACAGATGTCAACGTAAGGGTGACAGGGGTCGCGTTCCCGGGTCATGATGGCAGAGCCGCCTGGCGCGCGAACGACGCTTAGGCTGGCGTTCAGCTAGTTGGCAGCCGCCGCACAAGCTTGACAATCTCGGCGAGCCGACCTCTTGGCAGGGCCGGCGAGCGGTGGCCGTCCCGGCCGGTCATGTCCTCGTTGGCGACCAGGGAGTTGAGGACGGCTTCTTCGGTGGCTTGGACGACGGCCTCGTAGAAGGGGTCGAGGTAGCCCCATGGGATGAAGGTGAGCTGGTCGTAGTTTTGTGTGCTTTTCGGGGTGCGCGGGTCGCCGGGCGTGAAGGCCCGCGGGTTGGCCGTGGAGAAGGCGAGGAACAGGTCGCCGGAGAAATGGGAGCCGCTGGCGCCGGTCCTGGCTAGGCCTGCGGTAACCCGGCGGGCGAATGCCTTGCACTGGCTCGGGAACAGCGGCGCGTCGGTCGCGACCACAGCGATGACCGACCCTGCGCCTGACGGCGTTGCGCGGCTGTCGCGCATGGGATTGTCGTCGGCGAACTCCTCGCCGAGGTAGATGCCGTCGATCGTGAGCTCGTCTCTTCTGCCGAAGTTGGCTTGGACGAAGACGCCTACCGTATAGGTGGTTTTTGCGTAGTCGACCAGCCTCGACGCGGTTCCAGAGCCGGCCTTGTACTGGTAGCAGTTCATGCCGGTGCCGCCGCCGACCGAGCCCTCGTCGGGCTGGTCGTGTGCGGCGGCTTCGAGCGCGGCGATCACGGTCTCCTCGGTGACGTGGTGGCCGTTGATGTCGTTGAGGTAGCCGTCCCAGGTCTCGGCGGCGACCGGGAGCAGCCACACGTCCGTGAGGTCCGCGTGATACCAGTTCATCCAGGCGATGATGCCGGCGTGCGCGATGCCGACGGCGTGCGTGTTGGTGATCGCGATCGGGCCCTGGCAGGTCCCGGACTCTTCGATCCAGGAGACGCCGGTCATTTCGCCGTTGCCGTTCTGCGAGTGGAAGCCGGCAGCCACCGGGTCGCCGGGGTCGGCCTTGCCGCGGGGGTGGATCGCCGTTACGCCGGTCCTGACGTCGCCTCCTTGTATCAGGGTCTGGTAGCCGACTTCGATGCCCGGGACGTCGGTGATCGCGTTGTGCGCGCCGGGGGTGCCGCGGAAGCGGAGGCCCAGGGAGCGGGCGCGCGGCTTGCCGACGGGGGTGACGAGGTGGGGATTGTTCGGCGCGTGCGGCTTTTCTCCGGGGGCCTGGGTGGTCACGGGATCAGGGTAGCTGGGTTACCTGGAGTGCTGGGTTACCTGGAGTGCTGGGCTGGCGGCGTCTGGGGCGTCGGCTCGGTCGCGTGTTGGTCGTGTACTGGTCGAGTACGACACACGCGCCAAGAACCGGTATGCTGTCTGCGTTCCACCTACTAGGTGGGGCTGCGGGGCTATGGCGCAGCTGGTAGCGCGTCTGCATGGCATGCAGAAGGTCAGGGGTTCGAATCCCCTTAGCTCCACCGGTTTTCCGGACCTCTGTTCGATGGTCAAGACCCTAATCAAGACCCTAACTGGTCTCGGCTTCTTCGTTACCCAGGTCTGTGTCGTCTTCGTCGTCGTAGAAGACGCCGTCCATCACGGTCGCTCCCCCGCGGATCGCAGGGACGATCACGTGGCGGTAGACGGTCTCGGTGACGTGGGTGGACTTATGACCCACGGTGTCGCTGATCTCCTGGATCGGGACGCCGTTGCTGCTCATGATCGACACGGCGGTGTGGCGACCCTCGTGGGCGTGCCAGCGGCCGATGCCCGCTTTCCTGGTCATCTTGGAGAAGCGCCAGTTGAGTTGGTCGGATGTGTACGGGGCGCCGTTCTCGTGGCAGAAGACGAGGTTGTTGTCGTGCCAGGCTTCGCCGGCTGCTCTGCGTTCCTTGACCTGCCTGGCTTGGTGCGCCGTCAGTGCGATGATCGCGCGCTTGGGGAGTTCGAGCGAGCGCTTTGACTTGGGGGTCTTGGTGTCGCCGCTCTTGCTAGCCGAGCGCCAAACGTGGATCACTCCCCTGCTGAGGTCTACGTGATCCCATGTGAGCATGCGGAGCTCGCCGGGGCGCAGGCCGAGGGTGATCGAGATGACGAACAGCGCTTGGAGCCTGCTGTTGGCTTCGTCGCTGTCGTCCAGGCCGAGTTGCGAGCGGCACGTACGGCACGTCGTGTCTTTGAGTTCGGCGGACACGTCGGTGACGGTTGCGTCTGGGTGCGGCTTGTTTCCGCACGCTAGTTCGGCGGTCTCCGTCGCCGCGTGGGTCGCGCCGTACCGGCCCTTGCTCGCCCTGACCACCTTGACAAAGCCTGACTTCTGGCCGCTCGCAGCCTTGAGGACCTTGCTCGCTTGCGCTTGCGTCATGGCGCGTGATGGGCGACCGGGCTGGCCGCTTGGCAAGTCGATCAGCTCGACGACGTTCCGCGCGATGAGGTTGTGGACCTGCGCTCGGCGGATTGATCGGCGAAGCGTGCTCTTGATCATCACGAGCGTTCGCTTGCTGAGCTTCTGGCCGAGTTCCTTGAAGAAGTTGTCGGCTTCAGTAGCCGTAAGGTCCCTGAGCTTCCTCGCGCCTATCTTGGGATAGATCCAGTTCTCTGCCTGGCCAGTGAGCGTTTTCATTGTGTGCGGGTCTCGCTCAATCGAGTCGAGCCAGTCCTTGACGCACATCTCAACTGTGTAAGTGGCTACAGGGCGGACGCCGGCGTTGATCTCCTCGCGCAGCTTGTCGAGCTTTTCCTTGACCTCCGTCTTGGTCCTACCCCGGACGGTGGGTCGATTTCGGGTGCCGTCGCCGTTGTAACCAATCGAGATCCTGCCGGTATAGCACTTGTTGATCTTGTCCCACGTGATCGAGCCATCGCCGCGGTCACGTCGTCGTTTCTTCGGTTCCTGAGTGCCCATAGGGCGTCTGCTCCCTTCAGTTGGGCGTGTTCCCCTCCACGACTCTAGCTCAAGACGTCCCTAGACGTCCCTCTTAGGAAGCGTCGGCTACGTCTTCGCGGGACGCGATGAACTCGGCTAGATGCTGCTCGGTGATACGGCGCAGCTTGCCGATCTTGATGCTGCGGAGCTGGCCGGTCCTAAGCAGGTAGTAGACCTTGTCGCGGCCGACATGCAGCATCTCGGCTACTTGCTCCACCGTGTACGCCTGAATAGCTTCTTTCACCTCCCTGAGCATCTGGGTTCCGGTGCGTTCGGCTCGAGTGGCTCGCTTCAGCCAGGGGTTTCACACGTATGGCGTGACGTGCTCTCGCGTCCAAGAGTGTCCGTCTAGCGCTCATTTGAGGTTCGGCTTGTCTATTGGGCCGACGAGCGAGGTCGTACGTGGCGGCGAGTCCGGCTTGCGGACGTATACGCCAAGCAAGCGACGAACGAACACAGTCGTGAGATTCGGCGCTTGCTCGCTCAACTCCTCCGTCGGAGGCTCTAGGCGGATGCCGATGACTACGATGACAAGCAGCACCACGAGGACGGTCACGGACCCGAGAACAAGGATGAGGATGGTAGTCATTAGCTTCCAACTCCTTCGGCTATGACATGCCGTAGAGAAACATGCGCTGGGAAGGCCGGCGGTGAGTAGTGGAGTCGGGAGCTTGCGCGCTGATGGATCGCATGCGTGGGCGAAAGATTTGTCCCGCGCAGCCGAGCCATACGAACTGCGCGGCCGCGCTGGTCACCGGGCTGCGTGCTGACTGCCGGTGGCCGACAGCACCCGCAACAGTCTCTGAAATGTGCTACTACGGCGGGAGGCATGGGCGGCTCTCTCTACTGAGCGCTCTCTGCCAGGTAGGCGGAAAGTCAGTTATGCATGCAGAATGCGCCGCAGTGTCAGGACACGGCTACTACGCGAAGGGACCAGTGCCGGACGCCTCTGGACGTCTTTAGAAGTGGCAAGCCGTCCGAGGCGTCCTGAGGCGAGGTCGCGACGGCAACGGCGACAAGACCACCAGTAGTACATCGACATGGCGATGCGGGACCTCACGCGTCAGGCGACACGCCTCCCCAACGCAGCGTCTTTCAGCTTGCCGGGTGCGCGTGGGTGAATACCCTCATAATTCTTTGATGCGCCCCGAGCTAACGTCAGAACTTGACCCTTCAGCCAAATCAGGAGTGACTGGTTTCTTGCTGAAATGGAATCCACGCCTCCGCCTCGGTGTGCCATCGGCTTCCAGGGCTGGAATTATTTCAGGCGAGGTTCGGTTGACTATGTCATTGACTAGTCTGTCTATCGTGGCCTGATAATCGGTTAGCAAAGATTTAAGCAGTTCATGTTTTACGCTTTCGTCCCAGCCATCATGTTGCGCAAGCAAGACAGCCTTATATTGCTGTACGGATACTTTGAATTTATCAATGTCACTCATACTGAGCGCACCCTGCTGGTATAGTCCGTAGAGCTTTTCAATGGCCTGCCCGTCAATTTGCGTTTCTATGAGCCGTGCAAGCTCCTCGACTTCGTCCATGTTACCTCCGCAGATCTATTTTTCTCTGCCTGATCTCCGCTTCTGCTCGGCGCTCAGCAATGCGTAGCCTCACTAGGATCTGCTGAGCCACCACCGCCGCAGTCCTTTCAAAACTACCAGCCATGTGAGCCAGCACAGCAATTGTGCCGCGCTTTTCAGGGTGCCGCGAGAGTGGATATCTTGAAGACTTATCGAGTTGCCCCATTTCTCCACACCAATGATTGAGGATGACATCTGGATTAGCTTCTGATCCGCCTGAGTTGATCCCTGAGGTCTGCTTTCAATGAATCTACAAGGTCGGCCTTAACCTCATGATTCCAGGAATCATCCGCACATATCTCAAGCAATGCATCACTGTACGAGCGCGCAGTTCTGACCTGGAGCTGAATTCGCTTTCTCGTCCGCTCGTCCTCGAGCTCTATGGATATCAGCGTTGCCGTCCGCGCAATGACCATCGTAACTGCGTACACAGTAGCCGCCAGCGTATAATGAAGTGCTCCAGCTATAGCCTCCGCCACCATAAGCCCGACTTGGGCGGTCGATGTCGGCCGGAGTTCGCGACCCCTGGTACTATCTGCACCATATTGAAGATGGAAAGAAACTGGCCGACCAGCGATCTCTATCTCCGCATCCATTTAACCGCGCTTTCCGCTTGCGCTCCCGTTCTAGGGAGCTTATGACCTCATGTTGCGCAACAGCCAATACGCCCAGCTGGCAAAAATACCAGTGAAGATTACTGTAGCCAGCAGCCCCTGCATGAGAAAGCTTATGACGAACGTTGTGGACAATTCGAGCATAAATAGCTGAAACAAGCTCTTGTGATCGCCGCGCCGCGCGCGACGTTCTCTGCTGAGCAATCCGACAATAGGGACTGCCATGGATTGCCTTAGCGCATGCCCAGCCCCGCTCCTCGGAAGGCGTTCAAAGAGATGTATGAGACTGAACTTGACTAGTGGCGAGACAATGAAGACTACGATCCCCAGGCTCAGCATGTAGCGAACGAGGGACAGGAAGACCCAGCCTATGAAGCTCCACACGTTGCCTCCCGCGCTGCCTGACCAGCTAAGGACGTCGCCTGGCTACAACGGGACCACAGCCTCGGTCAATCTCTAGGATGCCATGGGTCTGCGGCATACGGTAGGTATCTGAGCCTGGCAGAAAGCGGTTCTCGTAGCCCGCGAGTGAAGTGCAGCGCGCTACATGCGGCCATGCTATGTGTCCGATTGCTTGGACCAGCACTTGCCGACAAGTTCGCCCATAGTTTCCCACCCTTCGATACATTTTCAATCATAGAATGACTCAGGACGAGGCTAGGTGAAAGAGGCTAGGTGAAACTTGTGATCGCCCGATAGCGGCGAAGAACCCGCACCTGCTGTGTACTCGCTGTTCGTTCGGGGACAGCGAGTACAAGTATTGAGATGTCGGCGGCGATGATGGGCGGCGCGCGCCAAGAAAGGTTCGGTATGCGGTGGGATCGCCGTTCTAACGATACTGCCGCCATGTTAAGTAGCGCAGCCGAATCAAATAGTTACTTAAAGTAGTAAATTACCCTTACTGATCATGCTGAGCAGCGGGCCAGTACTGATAGTCGCATCGGATCCCTTGACCTGGGGACGTCTGGTGGCTGATGCGTTCTAGTCCAGCTCCATCTCGTGGTCGGCGGGGCGTGTTGTCAGGGCAGGCTCAGGGTTGACTACGGCATCGCGTTCGATGGCGGTGCGGTAGGCGCGTTCTACTGCTCGTAGGCGGGCGGCTACGCGGGTTTCGCGGGCGGCGATGGACTGGCGGTTGCGTCTGCCGTAGGAGTCCTCTGGCAGCTTCTCGCCGAAATGCTCGACCTCGCGGACGTGGGCCTCTCTGTCGCCGGCGTATGCGGAAACGGCGAACATGGTGATGTTGGCGGTCGCGGCATCGAGGATGAGGCTGACCGTACGGCCCTTTGGATCTCGGCGTGCTAGGGCGACGACCTGGGGGCCTTCGGTGTCCGGCCAGGTTGGCTCCTGTGGTCGCTGACCTTCCCTGACTCGGTCGCGTAGGTCGGCGAGCATCATGTCGGCGCGGTCGATCTCGTCGCAGGCCTTGCCGAAGTTCAAGCCGATCGGGCCTAGATCGGCGCCCCGGGCGACGCTGTATTCCATGAGCCTGGCGGCCTGGGGTTGGTCCGGGTAGGTCCCTGACCGGGCGTGGACGCGCAGCTGCGTCTTCAGGTTCTGGCTGATCGCTCCCGTCTGGGCGAATCGGAGAAGGCCGTGGGTGAAGTCTGGTGCCTGCGGGCGGGAAGCCAGCCAGATGGCCAGGCGTCGCGCGGTGACGTGGTCGACGACTCCACCTCGGCCGTTGGCCGCCGCGATGCCGTCCTCGATCAGGCGCTCGTACAGCTGCAGATCTGGGCGGTCGCGGCTCCCGTCTTGAGTGGTCATGAACCAGCTGCTTCGGGGTCTTCCGGCACGATGGCGTCCTTCTCGGTGCTTACGCGGGCCGGTGGCTGGGATGCCCAGGCGAGGGCGTCGGGAGCCGACAGGCCGAGTTCGGCAGCCCAGCTTTCGATATGGGGCCAGAGTCGGTGTTTGGTGTGCAGGTCGTCCGTACCTGCCACGTCGGCGAGCACCATCGCTGTGATTGCGCTGTTGCGATCCATGAGCCGTCCGGGCAGCCAGGACACTTGCCATGCGCGCTCATGGCCGGGTGCCCGGCGAGCAGTGTGCCTGGTGTTGTCGCTGCTGATGCTCTCGTCCTGGATGCTCAGGCTCATGCGCGCCTGTTCTTTCGGGATCGCCTGGGTGGGTGGATGTCCCGCGCTGTGCCCGTGCCGGTCGCGGGCTTCCAGCCGCTCTTGGGGCGGTAGCTGGGGATGTCTAGAGCACCTTTGATGCCACGGCTTTGACGTTAGTCCTGAGTGTCACGGCTGGTAATCGGACGGGCGGGCTGGCGGGCATGGCTGTGGGCGGCAGTGCAGATCGGGTGCTGCCGGTGACGGATGGTCAGGCCGCGGTGGGGACGCGGGCCCTGGTGACGTGGTGGGTGACGAGGTGGTCGAGGGTGTCGAGCGCGGCGGCGAGTTCGGGGGGCGCGTTGGGCCGGCCGGGTGCCATGAGCGGCCGGAGAACATGGTCGTAGACCCGGGTGTAGAAGGAGGCGAACAGGAGCCCGTCGCGGGTGAGGGTGTAGCGGTTGCGTCCCGGGACGCGCTCGATCAGGCCGTTGCGGGCGAGCCTGGCCAGGTCGTAGCTGGCCTGGTTCATGCTGTAGGGGCGGTTCAGCAGGCCGGTCATCAAGCCGCGGAGGGTCTTGTTCGTGATGCCGGTGACCGTGAACAGCATGGCGGCGACAGCGCCGGCCAGGGCCTGGACCCGAAGGTCGCCGAACCGGAGCGCGGGCGCCTTCCTGCCATCGTCTGTGACGGTGGGCCTGGTGATCCGCTCGATGACTGGACTCACAAGCACAGTGTCCTGGCCGGCAGTTTCAGTGTGCAGCAGGCGCGCGTTGATCGCACGCGCCTTGTCCTGCAGCTCCGGGAGGTTGCGCAGCTGCCGGTTGCAGAGCAGGTCCTTGGGGCTGTTGACGACGGTCTCGATGCGCAGCGCGATCCCGTCCTTCAGGTACTGCTTCAGGCGGGAATGCTTGTAGAAGACGTTCAGCGTGACCAGCTCGCAGCGCTCGTCGATCTTGGTCTTGAACCCGCCCGGCGGCGGGCTGCTCTTCCCGCGCCGCTCCCCGCGGCGGAACAGCAGCTCCACGTTCTCCGGCCGGCCCAGGTCCATGTTCTCGCACAAAAGCGCCTCGAAGAACGCGCGGGCGTGCACGTCCTGGCCGAAGACCAGGGTGCGGGAGGTCTCGATCTGCCGCATGGACAGCTCCCACCAGAACCCGCCGTCGCGGTCGGCGGCGGTCAGCGGCAGCGGGAGCCGGGCCATCCACCGCTCGAACCACGCCTGCACGTGCCCGGGGCCGAACCGGTCGCAGATGTCCTGCAGCGCGGCCGGGTCGTCGCAGGACGCGAACCCGTTGGACAGCTCAGTGAACCCGAGCCCGGCGGCCAGCGCCTGCCGCTTGGCCCACTCGTGCCCGTTCACCCAGGCCTTGAGCGGATACGGGAAGTAGGTGCAGATCTTGATGAACCCGCCGCCCATCTGGCTGTCCCAGATATAGACGTAGAAAACCGAGACCCGGCGCTGTTCTTTCGTGAAGGAGAACTGGGGCGGCCTGCCCGGGTCGGTGTCCCGCTTGCGCGCCGTCCAGACCAGCTGGAACTCCTGCGCGCAGCCGATCGCCGCCACCTGCGACCGGCCGGACGCGGCGGCGGCTTCCAGGTACGGGGCCATCACGTCCGCCTTGCGCTCCCCGGCCCGGAACGTGATCACCGGCACCCCGTTAGCCTGCGCCCAGTCCTTCATGTCCTTGCGGAACTTCTCCCCGATCGGCTCGAACAGCGCCGGGGACACGATTGGCCTGCCGCGGTGATCGTGGAAGAAGTAGATCACCCCGCCCGGCGTCTGCAGCCGGGGCACGTAGCCGTTGAGGTACACCCGGTCCAGGCAGGAAATATCCAGCGCGACATGCCCGGCCACCATCTCCGCAGCGGTCACCGCCGGCACGGCCGCCGCAGCTTCACTGCGTCCCATCCTGACCACCCTCAGTACAAGCCCCTATGGTTTGAGGGTGAACCAGCAGTCAGTTCCGTGCAGCCAGAACCACAGAACTGGGCGGTCCGAGGCGAAGCCTCTTTAGATGGTCGTCGTCGAGAGCGGCGCCGGCGCACCAGTTGCCGGCGATGGCGCGGCGGCGGGCGACGGTGGCCGCGGTGCGCTCGGCGCGGGTGCGTCCGGGGGCGCGCTTGTCCCACCATGCGTCGTAGACGTCGGCGATCGCGTCGTGCAGCTCCGGGCTGATCGTTTTCGCGTCGCCGCGGACCAGCCTGCGGATTGTCTTGTCGCTCGCGCCGACGGCGCGTGCGATGCGGGCCGAGCTGTGGCCCATGACGTGCAGGGCGCGCAGCCGCAGCCGGGCGCCTCCGGCGTCTAGGCGGCCTTGCGGCAAGGCCTCGCTGGTCACGGCGAGCAGCGACCTGGCAATGCTCTCGGTTCCGTCGCGGCGGCCGACGGCGAGGTCGTGGACTGTCGTCGGCGCGACCGCGGCGGCCGCGGCGATTGTTCGGTACGTGCCGCCGTGCTGCCGTAGGTCGTTCAGGTGATCGCGGAGGGCGTCGGGGTCGGCAGTCATCTCAGCTCAGCGCCTCCGCATCGTGATCCGGCTGGCGAGGGCGTGCTTCGCGCGTCTTGCGCGCCGAGCTCAACGTGCGCGTGATCTCCGGTTCAGTCAGGCCGGCATGCCGAGCGGCATCGGCCAGCGGGCTCAAGTCGGCAGTCGGGTCAGCCTCGAGGGCGCGGCTGGCGGCCCAGAAGAGGCCGGCGTTACGGTTTCCCTCGGCTTGTCGCGCGACCCAGCCCGCCAGACGATCGACGTCACCGTCCATGACGCGGCCGGATTGGGGTCTATCTGGTTGTCGCTGTGGTTGCAGCAACTTGGTGACCGCTGCCCAGTCCAGATGGCCTTGGCCGTGGAGTGTCTTGACGAGCTGGTAAGACCTGCCGTCTACCCGTGAGGGCGGGGCGACGATGTAGCCGCCAGCGGACCTGAAGTCCACGTGCTGGCCGGGCAGGTGTCCGTTGTGCTGGCGGGAGCCCGCGAAGTAGACGTGAAGGCCACCGCTCGGGGTGCGCACGTACGCGCTCGCGCCGTCCAGCAGTCCGGCCTGCCTGAGCCGCTTGAAGGCCGCGAATCCGTTTCCGGCTTTGCCGTGCTGGTCGACATCCAGGACGTCCGGGCCGGGCATTCCGGTGGCGATGGCCAGGTTCCAGGCGGGGCCGCGGCCAAACCATTCGGTGATCCGCTCTTGGTCGGTGGTGGCGTCACGGTAGCCGTGGCGGGTTGCCGGGATCTTCTGGCCCGGCTGGCAGGGAAATACTGGCCAACCGCGCGAAGCGTAGTCGAGGGCCTCGCGGAGCGTGTCGTCGGTCATAGCTCACCCCGCAGTCGGGCGCTACCGGGCCTGGGGTGACCGCATCCTTTGGTCTCGGTCATGAACTGTGCGGATAGGGCGGGAAGGATGCGAGCTTGGTATTCGGCCTGGGCGGACAACAGCCCGGCGTTGCGCTGGTCTTGGAGGTAGAGCACCGACCAGAGTTCTTCGAGGATGTCGAGGCCGTACAGGCACAGGTTGTGCTCTTCCCAGCATGGGCCGAGGGCGGCGGCCAGGTGGCCGTATCCGGGCCGGTAGACCTGCTCGACCCAGGCGCGAAGGCGGGACAGCGGTTCGTGTCGCTGCTCGGCTGAGAGCTTCCACCACTTCGGTACCGGGTTGGCGGTGTGGTCGTCGGCGTCTCCATCGGCCAGGGCGGAATCGGTGAGCTCAGCCACGGACCCTTGGAGGTCCTGCACGGTGCGG
The DNA here is from genome assembly GCA_963771985.1 of uncultured Actinomycetota bacterium. Taxonomy (GTDB): domain Bacteria; phylum Actinomycetota; class Actinomycetes; order Streptosporangiales; family Streptosporangiaceae; genus Trebonia. The sequence goes on from CAVYVO010000006.1 coordinate 166,723, forward strand.
TTGAGCTGGGCGAGCTGTTCGTGGTGGGCGGCGAGTTGATCGAGTGCTGCGGTGATCAGGTCAGGAGTCATGTTCAGTTCCATGGGAATGAGGGGCCGTCTTCGGGGATCCAGGCGGGCGGCACGTGGTCTGGGATCTCCGGCCCGGGTGGCGGGCCGGCGAACATCGGCGCGGCGGGCGGGAGGATGGGCGGCAGGAGGACCTGCTCGTGACGGACCCGGCGGTAGGCGGGGTTCTTCCAGGCGCGCGGCAGGCGGGCGATGACAGGCGCGCAGCCGCCGCGGATGACGAGCGCGTATCCGGCGGGAAGCTGGCGGATCATGTCGGGAGTGGCGACGTCGTGGCGGCTGGCGTGGTCCTGGCCGCGGACCCGCCAGGAGGCCTGGCCGCACAGCTTGCTGGCGGCGTCGAGCGTGGTGGTGTCGGTGATGCCGGGAAGGAACACCTTCACCGAGCAGGTGTCGAGGATGACCTGCCGACCGGGCTCGCCCCAGCGTTCGACAAGCTGGGCCTCACCGTGCGCCACCGCGGCGACCTGGATGCCCTTGCCGCCGGAGTCCGCCAGCCAGAACGGCAGCGGCACCGGGCAGATCTGGGTCACCTCGTCCAGGCCCATCAGCAGCGGCGGGTCCAGCCGCTCGCCCGGCGAGGCCTGGCCGATCTGCGCGGCCGCGTAGTGGATCTCTGAGGCCATCGCGGCGAACAACGGCGCGACTGGAGCTTCCTGGCTGACCGCCTCGGCGATGAGGTAGAGCGTGCCCGCGTCGCGAAGGAACGCGGCGATGTCGAACCCGCCGCCGGGTCCGGGCAGAACAGAGGTGGCCAGCACCGGATCCGCCATGAAGGACAGCGCTCTCGTCATGACCATTCGGACTGTGGCCACGGTCTTGTGTGCCTCGCCGCGTAGCTCGGCCATGGTTACCGCCCACTGGCGTGCACCGGCGGCGGCCAGGATCTGTTCGGGGACGTGCAGGTCAGCTCCGGATGCCCAGGACGCCACCGTCCGCAGGTCGGCGCCTATCAGCGCGGCCGCGTGGAAGTAGCCGCGCAGGTAGTCGCTGGCCTTGGCGGACCAGAACGAACCGTCCTCGACGCCCTTCTGGGAGACAGCGAAAGCGAATGCGTCGGCACGGCGGATGGCGGTTGCTGGGTCCTCGCATCCGGCGACAGGCGACCACCGGAATGTGGAGGGGACCTTGCCGATGCCTTGCGGATTGAATACGTGTACGGGGCCGCCGCGCGCCCGGGCGGCGGCAGTGAGGCCGAACACGTCGGCCTTCGTGGTGGTGGCGATCACCGGCCCCGGGTACCTCAGGATCAGGTCGGCGAGAAACGCCGTCTTGAAGGTCCGCGGCGGCGCCATCAGCAGCAGGTGCTCTTCCAACGGGACCCGTAGCCCATGCCGGTAGTGGGCCCGGCCGAGGAACACCGAATGCGCGTGCGGGTTCAAGAGCCGCAGCCAGAGCGGAAGAGAATGGCGGATGCGGCGGGAGCGACGCAGCGCTGCCAGGCAGCCCCAGTGCAGCCACAGGGCGAAGACCGTGGCGAAGCCTCTGCCGGGGTGCAACCGCAGGCGCAGCCGGAGTCGCAGATATCGGGCGCGGTTGTTCGGCAGGTAGCGCGCGGGCAGGAACGCCCACGACAGTGCGGCGGCTACCGCGAGCAGGACGGCTAGCGCGATGGCGTACTTGATGATCATGATGGCTCTCCGGTGTGGGTGCGCGCGGCGAGCACGGCGCGGCGAAGGACGGTCCTGGCGGCGCCAGGGTTGAGGTCGACTTGGGGTGCAAGGGCGGCGGCGATCTTGGCCGCCTTGTCCAGCGGGATGGCGGCTAGCGGGCCGTGGTGTTCGGTGACCAGGGCCAGGAACCTGGCGGACTTTGTGTCACCGCGTCGGCGGCCTCTCCCCTGCCGCCGCGGCTGGCTGATCGCTGGTGGCAAGGCCGTCGAACGCGGCTGCTGGAGCCGGGCGGTCGGCGCGGCGGCCGGGAGCTATGGGGCATTCGTCGAGCACCCAGGCGCGGAAGCCGGCCAGCGTGGACGCGGGCGCCAGGGTCAGGCGCAGCAGCCACAGCAGCAGACCGCCGAGCACCGCGAGCGGAGTAACTTCCTCGGTGGCGAGCGTCGTGTTCAGGTGCTTGTGCCGGGCGAGCACCCAGCTCCGGACGACGCCGATCAGGGTGTCGCTCGCCAGGGCGTAGGCCACCGGGGGCATTGCCCAGACCGCCAGGCTCCGCCAGCCGGGGGCCGCGGCGATGACGTTCATGAACACGCTGGCGCTCACCGACGCGACGTTCAGCGCCCGGGCCCGGAGCGCCCGGCGGCCGTGCAGCGCCAGGGCGACGCCGAGGCAGGCGAAGACCAGGGCGGCGGCGTCGGGGATCGCAGCTTCCAGGCCGGCCACGGCGGCCAGGTGGCGGTCGGCGTAGACCATGCGGTACTGCGCGGTGAAGCTCACCGCGGCTGCTGCCGCGGCCAGCGCGCACAGCCCGACGGCGGCATTGCGGAGCCAGATGACCGACCGATCGCGCGGGAGCACTGCGTCGATCGGCCGGCGCGCTCGGGCGTTAGCCGGGTCCGGTGGGGGCGAAGACCACGGTCCGTTCGGGATAATGTCAGGTGGCCGGGGGCGGGCGGTCAGTTGATGGCTCCTTCGCTGCTGCGGGGGCGGTGCGAACAGGACGACCAGCTCAGTCGCGGGTGGCACGGGCGGTTCCTTCCGGGGGCGGGATGCCTGCTTTGTCTCGAATGGCAGGATGCGTCGGAGCGTCAGGACGCGGTTACTACGCGGCAGGACCAGTGCTGGACGCGCGGGGACGTCCCCGCTAAGGTGAAGCCGTCCTTACACGTCCTGCGGACATGGGTGAAATGCCGAACGAGAGGCTGCGAGCGCTCCTGCTAGAGCGCGGGGAAACCCCCGATAAGCTCGCCGAAGCCGTGCACGTGGACCCCAAGACAGTCGAGCGGTGGGTCACCAAGGGGCGCACTCCGTACCGAGCGCACCGGTACGCGGTCGCCGCGTTCCTCCGCGTGGATGAGTCCTACATCTGGCCTGACGCGCTGGGCCGGGACCAGGTCGCGGCGGTCTCCGAGAGCGAGATCGTTGCCGTGTACCCGCATCGGTCGGAGGTTCCGAGGGATGTCTGGGAGCATCTGTTCTCGTCGGCCGAGCGGGAGATCGGTGTCCTGGTCTACTCCGGACTGTTCTTGTCCGAGGACGCGCGGGTGCAGCGGATGTTCAAGGCCAAGGCCGGGTCTGGCGTGCGGGTGCGGATTTTGCTCGGGGACCCGGATAGCCAGGTGGTGGCTGACCGCGGGGTGGATGAAGGCGTCGGGGATGCCACGGTTGCGAAGGTCCGTAATGCGCTTGCGCTGTATCGGCCGCTGCGTTCGGTGGAGGGCGTGGAGTTCCGGTTTCACCGGACGGTGCTGTACAACTCGATCTACCTCGCTGACGACCAGGTGCTCGTCAACACGCACGTCTTCGGGGTGGCGGCGGCGCAGGCGCCTGTCTGGCACCTGCATAAGCTGGCCGGGGGTGAGTTGACGAGCTTGTACCTCGACAGTTTCGAGCGCGTCTGGGAATCGGCGACGCCAGTTGAGGGAAGCTAGGGGACGTGACTCACAGGATCGACTTCTATGACGACCCCGCCGCGCCCGCGGCGAACAGCTTGGTGCCGTCGGTCAATGTGGTCGTGACGAACGCTGGCGGGGATGTGTTGTTGATCCGGCGTTCGGATAATCAGAACTGGGCGGTGCCTGGAGGGGCTATCGACCTGGGTGAGTCGATGGTGCAGGCGGCTGTTCGGGAGACTAAGGAAGAGAGCGGTATTGACTGCGAGGTCACTGGGCTGGTGGGGATTTATACCGATCCGAAGCACGTGATCTTGTACACCAGCAACGGCGAGGCGCGGCAGGAGTTCTCTATTCTCCTGACTGCTCGGGCTATTGGTGGGGCGCCGACGCCTAGTGATGAGAGCAGCGAGGTGCGGTGGGTGGCACGCGATGCCCTTGAGGGGTACTCGATGGATCGATCGATGCGGCTGCGCATCGGGCATTTCCTTGAAGGTCGTGCTGAGCCGTACCTGGGGTGAGGGGCACTAGCGACCCTCCGTCATTTGGTGATGTAGCGGCAGCGCTCCGTGAGCACGGTTCGGCAACGCGTGATGAGCACCGCTGATACATTCGCCGCCCTCAATGAGCCCTGTTCGGCTGTCACCGCAACCTGTGCAGTCGCGGAATAAGACTGCCTGGTGACGGCTATCATGGTCACGCGTTGTGGCGGACAGGATAGTACCTAACGTGCGATATCCGCTTAATCTGCGTGCTTGCCGATCGCGAATTCGGGCGCTCCGGCAGCTTCAGAACTGGTGACCTGGGTGGCTCGCAGATCAGCGGCAGAGCGGAGAGTGCCGCGCCGAAACGTTTACTGCAGGAGCCTGCCGCGACTGGCTGTTAGTCGCCATAGTCTTGAAGCAGGTCGAGAAAATTCTGCAGCATAGAGATCACGTCCTCCGGGAGCGGATCGTTGTTAAAGTGCATGAGATTGTTGCGGATCTTGGCGATCTCATCGAGGCGGGCACAGATTGACTTCCGGTCCAGCAACCAGCCGAGCTTGTTCCAGCATTCTGGATTCTCAAGGATGCGCTGGTAGTCGCCCATCGTGAGCTGGTCACATCGGTTGAGGCCTCGCTGGCCGTCTGGGTCACATAGGCCAGCGATCGTGTTCATCGGGAAGACGGCCTCGACGATGCGCCGGAGGTGTTGATCGATCCGGCCGATCATGAAGAACGGCGACGCCATCTGACCGTAGACCTCCACTACGTCCGCAAGCGTCACGATGCCTGTCACGGATCGGTCCGCGCCGAGGACGAAGACAAACTCGTTCCGCTGGATCAGTGGCAACGTGCTGATCAAGTCCGCGCTGTAGGGAACCGCATCGGCCTTAATAATCGCCGCCGACAGGCTGGCTTCCGGGTTGGCGTTCCGCGCCTTGGCGATGGACTTCAAGCTCACCGCGCCCTTCAGATCCCGAGTACCCGTCATCACAGCCAGCTGTGAGTAGTCGTCAAGCAGCATCAAAGTTATGGCCTTACTGAGATCCGCATCCGGTGCGACTGACGTTACGGCCTTTGAAGCTGACGGAAGATTGCCGATCGTCAGGCCGTGATCCCAGGCTGTCTCTTCGTCCTCGGCAGTGACGCTGATGTTCGGTGTGGCGGTCAAGATCGCGGACGCCTGCACTTCGACCGGGGCATGAGCCGCATCGTCGGCTGTCTGTGTGGTCCGGACGATGGTGACCGTATTATCTAGCGTGACCGCGCGGAAATCTGGGACTGTGGTGAGTCCGCGGTTGTTCAGATCTGCGTCCACCTGCTCGTTGACACCGAAGTCACGCCCCCGAGCGCCCCAGACACTAATCAACTCTCGCACGGTCATCTGCCGAGGAGATCCTGAATCTGCGGCTGCCAGTGCCGAGGCCAGGAACTCATCCTGGCGCGCTTCTAGGTCGGCAGATGCCTCATCGGGCTCCTCCGCGACGACCCGGTCGAGCAGTTGCTGCCGAAGGTCATGGATAAGTACGCCCTCACCTGCTGTCCGCCAGGCATACCAACCGTCCACGGCTTTCCCCGTGAAGTCCCTGATCGCTCCCGAGGGGGTTCGGGATTCCCGGCCGTCCGGCAGCCGGAGTTGACCGGTCTCGGTGACGGTGACTTGCAGAGACTCACCTTCATACGGACGGTCCCATACCAGAGTCGTCCCTGTTTCGAGGAGCTTGGCATCTACGAGATCCCGGATCCTCACCCGCCGACCGCGGAAAAGATGCTGGCGTCTCTTCCGGCTTTCATCGTTGCCGCTACTCACGACCTAAACTCCCTCGGCTGAGCAGTTACGGGTGCTGGACCTCGAAGTCGGCGTGTCGGGCCAGGGCCGCCTCGATAGCAGCATCGCGGCTGTGCGCGACGATGACCGACCGTACCGATGCGGCTCCCATCCGGGTCAGCAGGGCTTGCGCCATGATCACTTCACCGCCGACGTACATCCCAAAGCGCGCAGCGCCGCCCTTGGCAAGATGGCTGTGAACGCTCACCACGTCGCGGCCGACGACCGCCTCCCGCAAAGAATCACCGGTCGCGCGATGTCCGGTGATCACCACGCCATCGATCGTCACGTTGGAGCTCACCGGCGCGGGCGCTAGCGCGAACCCGCCCAGGCGCCGCGCCACGATAGCCGCCGCGCCGGGGAGGCGGGACAGGCGGAAAGACTGCTCACCGGCGGCCGGCCGCTCAATGCGCACCTCCAGCTCCGGATACCGGCCGACGATCGGCACCAGCTCGGCATCGTCTCTGACGCAGATCAGCGCCGACCGTAGCGACCGCGGGGACCACCGCTGCCGGATCAGGTCCATGCTCAGCAGCGCCTGACCGAACACGTGCGGATTGAGGCGCGTGGCTTTCGTCTGGATCACCACCACGTTCCGGCCATCAAGGTCCGCCGCAGCGTGCGCGCTGCGCCCGGCAGGACCCTCGGGCACGCGACACGCAGGCGTGCCCAGAACGACCAGCCCGTCAACGACCCGGCGCTGCCGCACTCCCCGCTGGGCCTTGACGACGGGGAACTCCTCATACAGCGTTCCCTCGCCCAAAGCCTGCCAGTACCCGACGGTCAGCGGTGTCTCATGAAGACTCACGTGCTATCCCTGATCATTATCCGTGTCGCCCCCGCGGCGCGTATTCCCGCTTCACGGCCCAGCTCCAGCTCCTGCGCAGGACGACGACCATAATGGCGCACCGGCCGCTGGCCAAGCCCGCTGTTTCTATGAAAATGAAGAAAATGAACACGACCATCGACCCGACCGGCTGCGTTGCATGCCCGACATCTGAGACATGTCTGCCTTCCCGCAGCAGAGCTAAGGGCCGGACCGCCGTGCCGGAGGAAAGCTGAGGGCCGGGCAAGCACCGCGGTCCGTTATCGATCAAGGGCTTCGTCTCTTACCGTCGCGAGGGGGATGACGGGTAGCCGTCACGTGGAACAGCCCTAGATGTCTGCTACGAGTGCGGCGGCGTCCTAATTAATTAGTCAGGAAACGTAAGTCTTGGATTGGCTGCGACGCGCCGGAATCGGCAATCCGCGCGAACTCGGCACCTGCCGGGCCGACCGAATCAATCACGCTCCGTGATAGCCGTCATGGAAACGGAACCTCTGGGCGCCAACGACCGCTCGCTGACGACGATCTATACCCAGATAAATAGTCCGATCGCAAGAGGCCGACTCTATGAAGTGCTGGCCGCCCTCGCGTGAACCTCGCCTACGGCTTGCAGGATCATCGGTGTCGCGCGACGGATTGACCGGCTCACGACGTGGCCTGACCCGTAGCGGTAGCGGATTTCGGCTAGGCGCCGGTCCACGTTCATGGGCTCGCCGTCTGGGCTGGTAGTCATGTCGCAGCAGGTGAGCGCGTCGGCGAGGGGCTGCGGCGGCGCTGCGAACTCACGGCAGAGGACGTCGGCGAGTCCTCGCTCTTCGGCCTCGACGATGGCGCAGGAGTGATGGGCGACGAGGCGGGACAGCATCGGGTCAGCGTGCTGCACATCGCGGAGGTAGCGGGCGCCGTCCAGGCCATGGAACCCTGTCCTGGCGAGCTCGGGGAGGTAGCCGATGTCGTGCAGCCACGCGGCCGCCTCGAGCAGTTCTTTATCGGCACCGAAGGCGGCCTCGAGGCTGCGTGCGCGGGCGGCCACGCCTTGGACGTGCGACCAGCGCCGGGGAAGTGGCTCCTCCAAGAGGTTGCAGGCGAGGGCTTCGGCCCAGGCGGGTAGGGAGTGCATAACCTCAGGCTACGCACGCAGCCTGGGACGTTCACGGACGTGATGTGCCGTCTGGAGACGTCTGAAACGCCCCTGGAGCCTTCATGCGTCACACATTCAACAGCCTCGACAGGATCGGCTGCTTACACGCAAGGTCGGAGCGCTCGTCATACCGGCGGGAATGCTTGGGTCCCTGCCTCAGGCTTTCTGGCGACGCTCACCAGGATGTGCCCACCTGACTGCACCGGTGGCGGCTGACCTGGCGATCCGGGCATCCATGCCACGGCGTCGGTCACCCCTGGTGGAATCGGCTCCAAGTCCTCAAGGAACGCGGCGATCTGCGCGAGGGAATGGTTGTAAAGCTTGCTCGCGTGGTATTCCCGGGCCAGAGCGTCTCCGGTCTTCTCATCCCCGGATCCCAGTGAGAGCACGAAGTAGCTGCCTGGCGTTACGGCGCGAGCGAAGCTGGCCACGATGTCGTGGGCGATGGCGGTATCGAAGAAGTGGAGCACCATCGCGAGAATCACCGCCGTCGGCTCGGCCAGGTTGATCAGGTGTCGTGCGCGAAGATCGGCGAGGATGGCACCTGGCTCGGCCATGTCCCCGCGGATCGCGGTAACGCCGGGACCACACAGAAGGGCCTGGGCATGCAAGACCACGATAGGGTCGGCGTCGACGTACACCACGCGGCAGTCGGGATGTACCGCCTGGGCGATCTCATGCGTGTTCTGCCCCGTGGGCAATCCGCAGCCGAGATCAAGGAATTGAGTGACGCCTTGCTTCGCCAGCCATTGGACGGCTCTGGCTAGGAACAGCCTGCTCTGCCGGGCGAGCAACGGAAGCCGCGGGTAGACCGCGATCAGCCGCTCGGCTTCAGCGCGGTCGGCCGGGTAGTTATCTTTGCCACCGAGCCAGTAGTCGTAGACACGGGCAATGCTGGGCCTGTTTGGATCGAACAGCGCTGGCCCTACCACCCCGCGTTCGTTCGGAGTCGGCCGCGGCGCCTCCACTTCGTCACCTGCGCCGAAACTACGTCGCGTCCCGGTCACCGCAGGGCCATATCCAACTCGCGCCACAGCTCATCAGGGTCGTCGGTAATGATGGCGTACAAGCCGCTCCGGGTGGTGTCGCGCCATGCCTCGAACCTCGGGCCGTGCCATCCACTGCAGATCGCGAATGAAAACGCCGGGAACGCGGACTCCAGCCGGGCCAGATGAGTCCGCATCCACGCCCGCATGGCGTCGTTCAGATGCAACGAGGGCTGCCGTGTCAGCGCCGACTCTATGTCGCAGGCATTCCCTGGGTCATCCCTGGCTCCGCTTGAGCCCTGACTGCTCTCGTGGATGCCATGACCAACCGCATCCGTGGCGGCATCATCTCGCCCATCGTCAGCCCCGGACTGCTGTGTCATTCGCGAATCCCTGTCGTCGAAGAGGGAGGCCCTTCGTCCTGCCGACGATCGCCTCGCTTGTCTTTCGCACTAGGTGATCAGCCTGGCGCGCAAGGTAGAACTTCTAAACAACGGCTAGGGACTTCTAGGGACGTCTTCTGCTACGGTCGGTGGTGTTGCCGCAATCAGAGGACCGGAAGGTGAACGAGCTACTACGCCGGGTCATGCTGCAAGCGGGCTTCCGCGAAGATGACCTCGCCGCCCGTCTGGGCGTAGACCCCAAAACGGTCAGGCGCTGGTTGAACGGGCGCGTCCCCTACCCGCATAACCGTGCTGCGATCGCCGGCCTTCTCGGCGCGGAGGAAGCCGACCTGTGGCCTGGCGCCAGTGGCACCCTCACCGCGAAAGTAAGGCCCGACGGGCTGGGTACGGTGTACCCGCACCGGTGGGCCGTGCCGCGCGAAATCTGGATCCAGTTTTTTGCCTCAGCCGAACGCGAGATCGGCGTCCTGGCGTACAGCGCATTGTTCCTCGCCGAAGACGCGGAGATCCTGCGCATCTTCGCCAACAAGGGGCGCGCAGGCGTCAGCATCCGGATCGCGCTCGGAGACCCCGAGGGCCGACATGCGGCGGAGCGCGGGGATCAAGAGGGTACCGGTGACTCCATGCCTGCCAAGATCCGAAACGCGCTTACGCTGTACCGGTCGGTAGCTGAGCTGGAGAACGTCGAGATCCGCCTACACCAGACTGTGCTTTACAACTCGATCTATCGCGCCGACGACCAGCTGCTGGTCAATCAGCACGCGCACGGCATCCCGGCGGCGCATGCGCCGGTATTTCGCATACACGGTACTGAGGGCGGAGAAATGGCAGCGCTCTACTTCGACAGCTTCGAGCGCATGTGGGCTACCGCTGCGCCGTTCACATAGCACGGCCCGGCCGCCCAGATCCGTCTTCGCTGTGGGCGTTCATGGGACGAAACCGCTCCGAGTTCAGCGTCCTCCTCTGCCGCGTTGATGTAGTCTCAATTGTCACGCGAGCATGGTCGGTGTCAGCCGGGCATTTGCGACTCGAAGCGGAACGGAACTAGCTACGGTTCGAGGCCGTCATCAGGGCTGCGTCGCCGCTGCCCGCAGGCCGAGCTGCAAAGTCTAGTGAAATCAAGGTTGAGTCAGGTACCACTTTAGTAAGCATTGAACTACGGAAGGCCTTGTAATGCCTGACGAATATGAGCTCTATACAGATGAACGTATGACATCCAAAGCTAGCAAGCCTGGCAAATGGTTTTGGCTCGGAGGCCTTGTGTGCACCGAGCCCGGAGGTGCCCGATTGCGAGAAGGCCTTTCAAAGGTGCGCTTTGATCATAATCTCACAAGCGAAATGAAGTGGGAAAAGATCTCTGGACGTTATCTTACTTCATATTGTAATTGGGTCGACGTATTCTTCAATGATCCGTTTGCGCGGTTCTCGCTGTTTCAAATCGACACATCTGGCCGTGAGTGGAATTCATTTCGGCCCCGATCCGACCGGAGGGCCTCGTCTGATGATCGTCTTGCTTCGGCGTATCATCAGTTCTTGATCGTCACCTTCGGCCCCTTGCGAGACTCTCGGCGCTGGCACGTATATCATGATGCCGGCATGTTCTCGCGAGAGACCGTACTCAAACGAGTTGGTTTTCTCTTCAGTCGAACCTACAAGGTCGCATTCGGCCCTAAATCAAGCAGAATAATCCGCGGAACGGCAGAACTCGACTCGGCGCATGCGGATCTAATACAGCTCGCTGATGTGCTGCTCGGTGCGTTCAGCTGCTTGACTGATGGCTTCCGTCCGGAGAGCTCCGCCAAGACTCAATTTGTTGAATACTGCGGGCAGGCCATCAGAGCCAAGCCATGGACGCGCAGTAATCAGGAACGCCTTATTGTGAATAAGTGGGTCGAACCAGCGAAATTTGTATACGCGCGTGACCGGGAAAGCTGAAGAGAAATGAATTTTCTCTGGACGCAGATCGGAAACAGTGAATGGGATGACTATCAAGTCATGCACGCTCGGCATTTAGGTTATCATTTCCGGCTACTCGTCGGTGGCACACTATCATGCCCATAGCGCGCCGGCTCGCGTCAGTCCGGGATGGAAGCCTGGGTGGACTCTGTTCCAGCACATTTCAGCCACGCCTAGCTGGACGGCAACAGCGTCGAGGGAAATTGATCGAGCTGAACGGCTGGTTCCTTCAGTAGATGCTGCGCCGTACGGGGCCTACGCCCGGCGTACCTACGACCGCACTATGACAGGTCGGCCTTGAGACAACCCGCATTGTGTTAACGATAGGCGGTAACAAAAAGCACCAGATCACAGCGATGCGCTTGCGCCGATAATGCTCGGCAACCTGATTGCCAAGCAACCGCGCTGACGCTACACCGAACCGGGTCATCTGTGTCCGGCGACGCAGAGGACGGCTACCCGACATGGATCTGCCGATGTGCGGGCGGTGTACGTTCGTAGCTGTCCTCCGACTTGGTCCAGCACTTTCTCACCAATAGACGCGACAATCGGATACTCACGTGCAACGGTCATATTGCACCAGGGAGCCACCAGCAAAAAGAAAGATCATCTTATGTAAGCGTTTTAAGGCAAGTCTAGTTTCGCGCGGAGACGATAGGGCTCGTAGCGGACTCCAAGAGAAAGGGCGGCCCGGCCGAAGATTACATTTGCGATGCTCGGTTCACCGTGAGGAGTAATAGCATTGATTTGCACGTTGTCTAGAGTAATTTCCCGCGCCTCAGGACCGTCGAGCCCGACTGTAGCACTCGCGCGAACTTCGGCCGCAGCAGGTGGTTCAGCCACGTCAGGGAACTCAGGCTCCACTAGGTAGTATTCGAAAACTCCAGAAACAGATACCTGATCGTGGACTTCCGTAAGGAACACCTCGATTTTAGCACTAATGCAGCTCTGGACGATGAATCCGCCATGAGCGGGCAGTATGGTAGAGAGTTCCTCTGCCACGGCCTCCGAAATTATTTCACGTAGCGCCTGAGTCTGCAAGGAAGGCTCGTTGGTTGACCAATGTTGAAGCAAAGCTTCAACATTTCGGAAGAGGCTTACCGGGCGACCGAGCCCACGTACTTCTTCCGCAAGCTTAGCAGCAAGCTCGTTGCTGTCTTTACCGCTATAAAAGCCTCCATCGTCAGTGACTATGTAGACATCGTTGTGCTCTGCTGCCCTGAGTACGACCCGCCAGATCACTGAGTCTTTGTACTGCTGGCTCCCCCGAGAGCTCGGAGGGCAGCACTCAAGAACCATCCGTCCTGCTGCGCGGAGATCATCATCCGTAACCGCAAGAATCTCCACCAGAGGTGAGAGCTCGCGGAGCCGTTTGTCAAACGCCTCCTCAACATCGTCATCCGAATGTCTCTCAACCTCGCGAGCGAGGCCAAGAATCTGTCGGATCTCACCAGAAGCGCGCAACATGTCCCTCTGGGCTGCCTGATGCTTCTCCATGAGATGGAGCAGGACTTCATCACGAACCACGCTAGGCAACCCGATGAATGCGTCGGCCTGATTGTGTAGGCCGAACAGCAGTGCGGCGGCCATCTGGTGCCGAAGCATCGGCATGCGATCCCACAGGTTGGTGTCGAGGACGACGCACGTACGCACTCGTTCACCTAATCAGCTTCCCGTCCCAGGGGCAACAAGATGCCACCGCGGCATGAGAATCATGGGCGTGATGCTCGCGTCGACGTCTACTTGGTGAACACGAACCAGCGGATCGAGTCGCCACTGTCTGCCTTTCCAGCGCACTATCTGCCGCTGTCCGGCCGCCTGGATCTGCCGCGGTCGAGCCGGACCGTTACCGTGGGATGTGCGGGTGGACGCGTCCACGCGTGCGGGAGCTACTGTGCGCGGATGCTCATACCGCGCTGGCGCTGCTGCATGAAGCCCATGATGGCATTGTCGATGACCTTTGCCTCCCCGGTGGCCATGAAGCCTCCTCGGGTAATCGCGTCTTGGATCGGGTCGCGGCAACGGGCCCCAATGTCTGCCAGCCTGGGGAACCAGTCCAAGAACGCAGCCCGGTCACTGGGCACCATCTTCTGGCCCGTGAAGAACGCGAAGGTGGATCACCCCGGGAACCTTGGAGGCCATGAAACCTGGAAGGATGCAGGCTCATGGCAGCACAGAAGAAGTATCCGGATGAGCTGCGCGAACGCGCGGTGAAGATGGTCATCGAGATCCGGGAACGCGAGGGCAAGGGCCGGGGCGAGATCGCCCGGGTCGCAGGTCAGCTGGGTGTTCACCGCGAGGCTCTCCGGTCGTGGGTGCAGCGGGCGGAAATTGACGGCGGCTCTCGGCCTGGTGTGACGACGGACTCAAGGCAGCGGATCGCGGAGTTGGAGAGGGAAGTCCGCGAGCTGCGGCGGGCGAATGAGATCCTGAAGGCCGCGTCCGCGTATTTCGCTAGGGAACTCGACCCGAGGCTGCCGCGCTAGTCGAGTTCATTGACGCGCACCGGGGCCAGTTTGGCATCGAACCGGTCTGTGCGGTCCTGGAGTTTCCCGTGTCGTCGTATTACTACGCGAAGAAGCGCGAGTCCGAGCCGACGGCGCGGGAAATCCGAGATGCAATCCTGAGGGAGAAGATCATGGAGGTGTGGAAGGACAGGAAGAAGGGCCGGGAAGTGTACGGTGCGCGGAAGATGTGGCTGAAATTGAATCAGATGGGAATTGAGGTGGCGCGGTGCACTGTCGAGCGGCTGATGGGCGAACTGGGGATCGGCGGCGTGCGGTCCAGGCGGAAGCGCCCGCGGACGACCGTGCCGGGCGACCCGGCGGGGCGGCCGTCGGACCTGCTGGGTCGGTGCTTCACCGCGCCGGCGCCGAACCGCCGCTGGGTGGCGGACATCACGTACGTGATGACATTTTCCGGCTGGGTGTACACGGCGTTCATCATGGATTTGTATTCACGCCGGATTGTCGGCTGGCAGGTCGCTGACAACCTGCGTTCCGATCTTGCCCTCGATGCGCTTGAAATGGCGATCTGGGAACGCCGTCACGATGATCTTGGCGGCCTGGTGCATCATTCTGATCGCGGTGTCCAGTATACCGCGATTCGTTACACGGAACGGCTTGAGGGAGCGAAGGCGGTTCGCTCGGTCGGCAGCAAGGGAGATTCTTATGATAACGCTGCTGCGGAATCGCTGAACAGTCTGTACAAGCGCGAGCTCATCGACTTCGAGAAAGGCTGGGAAGGTGTCGATGATGTGATGATTGCCACGATGGAGTGGGTGTCGTGGTATAACGAGGAGAGGATTCACTCGTACTGCGGTGATATTGCGCCGAAAAGGTTCGAGGAACTCTATTATAAAGCGCAGGAATCTGCTAAGCTATCAAGCAGTTCGCAGACATAGCGGCCTCCAGACTTGCCGGGGCGAACCAAAGGTGTACTGGCGGTCGATGGGCGGGATCAAATCAGGCAGGACGTGATGGAGGAACTTGCTCCCCGCGACGATCTGGGTCCGCGACGTGCTCACCTTGACGTGAGCGATCACATCCCAGGCGATGATGGCGGCCTCGCGGGATGCCTGCCCGCTCAACGTGGTGATACGCAGAGGCCACAGCTGCTGCAGCGCGGGCGCTGTTTCCCTCAGAGCAGTGGTGATCTGCCTGAAGTCAGCGACTTTCGCTGCCTGCGGTCCCATCCTATGCATGCCCCAAGCGGGAAGGACGGCATACACGTATTCAAGGAAGAGATTGTCGTCGAGCAAGGAGCTGGCCGTGTGGTGTTCTCGCCGCCGTTCAATGGCTCGCAGATGGAAGTACAGGCTCGGACCCGGGAATGCCTGTCTGGCTTCGAACGCCGCAACGTATCCGGCGAAGTCGGCGATGAGTTGTTCAACCCGCTCTCCCGCCCGCTGACGTGCACCCTGCCGTCGGCCTGGCTCGTCAGATGAGTTGGCCGCTACCTGCCCAGGTTGCGCGAACTCCCTCCGGTCAGCCGCGACATTTACGATCTTGCCCGTGCCGCTGTGGCTGCGGACGATCAGCTTGTCCACGGCGAGCTGTCGGCAGACCGCGTTGACGTAGACGCGGTTCATCTGCGCCGCCTGGGCGATCTGATCGTCATCGAGTGGTACATGGCTTTGGCGTATGAGCCCGAGGACCTGGTTTCGCCGCCCGCCGGTGCGCGTCATACGAATATTATGCGCTACCCCCATAATGCTGGCGCCTACTGCCGATCCAGACACGATCTTTACTGGCATTTGAGGTCATCGGAGCACGCGCTAGCCTGGACGCGCAGGCCGAGCCTGGCATTGCCGGGTTCCGCGTTCCTGTTCTTTATCGCCCTCGGCTGCAACACCGTCAATTCGGTTATTAGCGACCGGCGGGCCCGGTAAGACAGGAGGACGCGCTACGAACGCTAAAGATGCGGAAACGAGATTGCTCGTAAGGGCAATAGCATCTGGTTTCCTCACCAGCGTGGCGGGGGTAGCGATAGGAGCAGTAACGTCGGGCTGAGCCTGCCGCAATTGTGACTTCCCGAACAGACTGATCCTGCAGCCGACGTTCTCTCATGCCGCTTTGCGGTCGGCCGTCACTGCCTCACCGGTAGGGCAGACAACGTGAGAGATCGGCTGATTTACCGCTCATACCGCGGAGCCTCCATCCTGCCGCGGACCTCCGGAGGCCTCGGTCAGCAAGTAGTATTCCGCAACCACCCAGCATTGTTTACACCTGACGTCGGTGCGCATCAAGCGGTGCGAGGTGGACCGCAGAAAGCTGACCACCTTCCCTTCTCCGCGACGGTCCTCGAACTCGGGATAGATCATCATGGGCGTCAGATGAAGAAGGAGGAGTCGGGCACAGGTTCCGGCATCACTGCGGACAGGCACCTGAACGTCAAGAGGTAGAGCGGAGTGAGTGGATCTTCCCGGATGCGGACCACGACACACCCTCGTTCCTGCCATCCTTGCTCAACCATAGGTGCCTCGAGAAAGTCCCGTTCCTCGTGGCCTTGATGCCAGTAGGCGCCGTCATATTCCACAACTAGCGCCCTATCGCCAGACATCTGGAACACCATTTCAAGCCGAGTCTGTCGCCGACCGATGTAGAAACGCTGGTCTTGATGGCCTGGACCAATCGCGTAGTCGACCAACGTGAAGATTTGACCTTGGAGCTTCGATGTTGCTTGATCCCCGGTCAACGCACAATGACCTTGCTCGCATCTTGCCTGGTAACGGCCCGTCGCACCTGACCATCTCGTCCGCATGCCGAATACCATAACGACAGCTGCCGACATTCCCGTTGACCATCCATGGGCGCCCGCCTCGCGCATCACTCATTGACGCACTCATCTGCCGCTGACAGAGAGGGTCATCGCACCCGTTTCGGCGCGCTGTCACACCGCTGCGAGGTGCGGAAACGACCGCTCACGTTAGCTTGACGCGATCGCTTGTCGTCAGTCTGGTGATGACGATGTTATGGACATGCGGGTCCGGGAGGCCGTGAGGGCCGCAGTGGTGCTCGAAGGAGGCGATGACCCAGCGCTGCGGTTTGACCGGCGAGAACGTCGTTATGCCTGCGTTCTGCAGCAGTTCGAGCGCCGCATAGTTCGCCTTCCAGGCGCGTGACCAGATTGCCTGCACCTGCTGCCATTGCTGCTCGGCCAGCTCGCCGTTCCCGGCGTGGTAGGCCTCCATCGCGGTCTGGAAGGCTTGGACGTGTTCGGCGGTGAGTTCTTCGGGGGCTTCCCACACGAGGTCGGCGATCTTGCCGTCGGCGGCTAGGCGGTGCAGCGTCGCGCTGTCAACGTCGCCGCCGAGCGGCAGTTCGTGATCGGGGCATGCCAGGCCGATCCAGATGCCTGACGGCTCGTCAACGTCGGCGTGTTCCAGCACGTGGGCCAGGTCATCGTGCAGCCAAGTCATCCGCAGGACGCCGCTGAGTCCTGGGGCCGTGATGGTGGTACTTGTCATTACGCGCTCACCTTCCCCACGTCCAGCATGCACCCGGCTGCCGTCAATTCGCGGCCTCGATGTCCCGGTCGCGGTCGGCGGCACGTTCCAGTACCCGGGCTGATGGGCGGATCTCCGGCTTGGGAGGTTGCAAGATCGCGTCCTTGCTGCGTCCATTCCAGGGCGGGAACGCCTGGCCAAGATCGCCGTAGTCAGGATCTTCGGAAGGGATCATCATGCTCTGCCGTTCGGCGAGCTTTTCCGCGAACGTGTGGTGCTCGGCAGCCAGATCCTTGATCCACTGGCCCATCTCCTCGGTCTCCTCCCCTGCGGTCATAGCGAGCTCATCCCGCTGGGCTTGGGTTACGGGCTCAGGTTCGGCCGAACGTAGTGGCGTGAACCGCTGCTCTGGATGGCGGCGGCGCAGCTCCGCGTCGGCGGCGACGGCCATCTGACGCTGTTGTTGGGTTGCTTGCGCCCACTCGGCCCGGTCGGCCATGGTCGTGGCGAACACGGTCTCGCGTTGGCGGTAGGCGTCGTGCATGGCCTGGTAGCTGGCGGCCAGGGTCTGCTGGCGGGCGGCCGCGTGGTCGTCGCCGCGTCTGGCGGCTGCCTTTGCTTCTGCGTCGGCCCGGATGGCGGCCAGGCGGGCTTCCTGGGCGCCAAGGCGGACCTGGCGGAGTTCGTCACCGACCCACTGCGGCGCCCAGGCGGTTTCGATGGGGTATGTGTCGCGCAGATGCAGCAGCGTCCCGTCTGGCAGGCCGCGGACATCGGGGCCGTCGACGGGGCCTAGAGCGGCGGAGGCCTCGTGCCAGGCGGCCCGCTTGTCGGGGTCGGCCGCTAGGGGTTCGGGGCCGATCGGCTCGGTGGGATGGTCGTGGCCACACAGTTCCCGGTACGCGCCGATCGAGCTGGCGCGGCGCTGCCACTTGAGCCGGTCCAGCGGGTGTTCGGGTACCGGGCCCAGTGCGTTGACCGCCCATGGCAGGGAGTTCTCCGCAGCGTGCGCGCCTATTCGGACCTTACGGGCGTCCATCATGCCGGCGATCTGGGCAGCGAACGCCTTCCGTTCGGGATCGGCGATGTCGGGCACCTGCCCGCGCCAGGAGCCGGGCGGGAGCGGGACGAGCGAGTGGACACGATGCCGGAGCCTTGCGTTGATGACGCTGGGAACGTCCCGGGCTCCGGTCAGGGGCCGCTCGGCGATGGCGGCGGCCAGGGCCTGACCGAGGCCCAGGCCGGCCAGTTCGGCGGCGCGCATGGTGCGCCATAGCCATCTGGCCTGGTGACCCGGCTCCTGCCGGTAGCCGGGCGGGAGGGCGTCCATGAGCAGCTTCCGGTAGTTCTGCTCGCGGGTGGGGGTGGTCTCAGCTGTCCAGATGGCGTGCAGGATTGCCAGGTGGTCGGCGTCGGACAGGGCCTGCTGCCGTGTCTGGAGTGCGGACAGCTGCTGACCGTCTCGCGCCAGCACATCGGACAGCACGCCGAGCGCGTCGCCGGTTCCGGCCGTCTGGGTCGCGTCAACAGGCTCGCTGTCGTGTTCGCTGGTGAGGCGGTCGTAGCGGGCCAGTTCGGGGGCCGGGCGCGGGCCCGGGGCCGGGTCGGCGATCTTCGGGGACAGGGTGAAGACGTAGGCCGTGTTGGTGGTGGTGCCGCGGGTCAGGGCGACGTAGGCGTGCTGGCGGTCCTCGGTGCCGGTGATGACCGCCAGGCCGGTGTGCACGGTGCGGCTTTGCGCGACGTGGTCGGTGACCGCGTAGCCGAGTTCGGCGTCGTGGTAATTGGCGTACAGGAAGTTCCGGTCCGTCCACCGGCGCTGGCCCGTTCGCGGGTCGGCGTCAAGGGCGCGGCGGACGAGCAGGCCGGCCGAGGTGATCGCCTCGATGCGCAGCAGGTCGCCGTTCGCGAGAGACCGCCCGGGTTCGCCTGCTTCGACTGAGTGGTCGTTCTTGGTGCAGACGATCAGGTCGCCAGTGCTGGCTTCGGTTCCGTCGGCGATGTGTACCGTGGCGTCGGCTTGGACTAGGCCGAGGTGGATGAGGTCGTCGCGGATGCGGCGGGATAGTTCGCGGCGCAGGCTGTGTTCGGCGGCCATGAGCAGGGTGTCGGTGCCGTCGAGGGTGAGCGCGATGTAGGCGGCAGCGGCGGCGTCGGTCATCTGCTCGGGGTTGCCTGCGATGATGCGGCCGTGCTGGTCGTATTCGGCCAGGACCGAGGAGTCGCCGGTGCGCAGCCGCAGACTGGCTGCTTGTTCCCAGGCGGCGCGGAACCGGACCGGGGCGGGGAGGCGGACATAGCCGAGCGCGTCGGCCAGGAGGGACATGCCGCCGCCGTTTTCGACTGCCTGGAGTTGTTCGGCGTCGCCGGCCAGGACCATCTTGGCGCTGCGCGCTTCGGCCAGGCTGACCAGGTCCGACAGGTCGGGGGTGGGGATCATCGAGGACTCGTCGACCAGCAGCAGGGTGCCCTCGGTGATGTCGATGGGGCCGCGGGCGCCGCGCTGGCCGGGCAGGTGTCCGAGGAACTGGGCGGTGTTGTAGGACTCGGCGACCCCGGTGGCCAGGGTGTTGCGGGCGGACTGCGAGGGAGTGATTCCGATGACTGGGCCGCGTCCCGACTCGGACCAGAGCCGGGCGGCTTCGGTCATCACTCGCGTCTTGCCGGAGCCGGCTGGCGCGTTGATGACCGAGACGCGCTGTCCGTCGGTCAGCACTGACAGGACAGCGGCGGTCTGGTTGGGAGTCAGGCCGGTTCGTTCGGGATGATTGGTTTGAGTTTCTTGCGCGCGGCCGGTCAGCGTGTCCTCGAGCTGCGCGGGGTCGGCGCCGAGTGCTTGCGCGGCGTCGGCGCGGGTCAGGCACGGCGCGGCGGCTGCACTGGCCTGCGCGACGAGGCGCTGTTCCATGGCCAGCTGCGCGCGGGTGGCGTACCGGACGCCGCCGTGGCGCTGGTAGATGCTGCGGCCGTCGGCGCGCAGCAGACTGCGCGGGACCTCGACCGCCTCCGGCGCTTCCAGGCAGAGCACCGGCTCGAACTCCGAGCGCAGCGCGCGGTCGGCGAGGTCTTCGAGCAGCGCGGCGGCCGCGGCCGGGTTCATGCCGGTCCTGGGCAGCACGCGGCCCAGGTACTTGATCAGGTCGGCGCGGGTCCAGGTGCTCTTTTCCTGCTGGGCCAGGGCGACGGCCTTCTGCGCGGCGCGGGCCAGCTCCCGCGGGTCAGGAGGTTCCTGGTCGCGCGTGCGCGCGGGTGCGTTTACGTCGGTGTCGTGCCAGACCGATGGCGCGACTTCTGCCAGTGAGACGCCAAGGGTGCGCGCTAGCTTGTCGGCCCAGTCTTTGTGGAGGTGCGCGAAGTCCAGTGCGCCGTCCTTGGCTGCGCGCGTTTTGAAGTTTGATGCTTGCGCGAGTTGTGCCAGTTCGCGTTGTGACGGCTTGCGACCGTACCGGTGCTCGAACCGCGCCGCGCGCTTGCGCAGGTCGGCGGTGATGGATTCGCGGCGCGAGGAGAATACGCGCATCATCTCGCCGGTGATGCCCTTGATCTCGAAGCCGTGGCCGTCGTCGCGCGCTACCCATTGCATGCCGAAGCGGCGCGTCAGCGCTTCCTCCAGGTGCTGGGCTGTGATTGCCGCCACGGCGCCGATGTGCTCGTTGTAGCCGAGGGAGTCCGGGGCGCGCCACTTGCCGTCGGTGGTGGTTCTAGCGGTGTGGGCGATCTGGGAGTGGACGTGCAGTTGCATGTCGCCGTCGCGGGAGGTGTGCTGCAGCCAGTGCGCCACGGCTAGTTCGGCTTCGTGCCACTGGCCGGTCTCCCGGCCGTTTACCCGCGCGTGATGCGAGCCGGTCCGGGTGTAGCCGGCCTCGCGCTGGAAGTAGTCGAAGCCTGCCCATGTGGCTTGCCAGATCATTTCGTCGAACTCGGCGACCAGGCTGGACCAGTACTGGTCCCCCGCGTCGTCGCCGGCCTCGCGTGCCAGGCGGGCGTTCTCTCCCAGCGAGGCGTGGAAGATCGAGATGGACTTGGAGAGCGACAGGGTGAGGTCGAAGTACAGCGGGCTCTGCCGGGCCTGGCGGGTGGCTTCTATTCGCAGCTCGCGCTTGCGTTCGGCTGTCGCGTGCGGTTCGGCGGCCAGCAGGCGGGCGTAGATATCCGCAGCTTTCTGGCCGCTGGCCGGAGGCCTGCCGAGCTGGGTGCCGTCTGGCGCTTTGCGCTCACCGAACAGGAGGTCGTACGGGGCGCGCTCCACTATCTGGCCGTGCTCGAGGCCGAGTGCTTTCGCGCCTGGGCCCCACCAGCGGCCCGGCGGCTCTCCCCCGTTCTCGCTGGCTTGGATGTAATAACCGGCCGCGTCCTTCGTCAGACCGCGGTCAACTTGCCGCCAGATGTAGTCAAGGTCATAGCCCTTGGTCAGGGTCGCGACTACTGCCAAGCGGAGCTGTACCTCCGGCGGCCGGAGGCAGCTGAACTGACCACGATCGTCAGGTGGTGCATGGGTGTGACGCAGCTAAGGGTCATAAGACAAGGGTGACAAAACGGGCGATCAAGATCAGAAACAAGAAACGCGCCAAACGGGCATATAGGACATATGAGTACCGAGCGCTCCTCTGACGTCAAGCTGCGTCGTCTCGTTGATGTGAGGCGAGTCCGGGAATCGGTGGCGCCGGCCGAGGGAAGCTAGGACATGTGGCTCGCAGAATCGACTTCTACGACAACCCCGCCACGCCCGCGGCCAGCAGTCTTGTGCCGTCGGTCAACGTGGTCGTGACCAATGCCGCCGGCGATGTCTTGCTCATCCGGCGTTCGGACAACCAGAACTGGGCGGTGCCCGGCGGCGCCATCGACCTGGGTGAATCGATGGTGCAGGCGGCCGTCCGGGAGACGAAAGAAGAGACCGGTATTGAGTGCGAGATCACCGGGCTGGTCGGCATCTACATTGACCCGAAGCACGTGATCCTCTACGCCAGCAACGGCGAAGTCCGGCAGGAGTTCTCCGTCGTCTTGACCGCCCGCGCGACGGGCGGCGCGCCGACGTGCAGTGATGAGAGCAGCGAGGTGCGGTGGGTGCCGCGCGATGACCTTGACGGCTACTCGATGGACCGGTCGATGGGGCTGCGTATCGGTCATTTCCACGCGGGCCGTGCGAGACCGTACCTGGGCTGACCCGACCGGCGCTTGAACACGATCGGCGAGCCGCACATATCCCAGCGCATCGGCGAGCAGGGACATGGCGCCGCCGTTCTCGACTGCCTGCAGCTGACCGGTGTCACCGGCCAGGACCATCTTCGCGCTGCGTACTTCAGCCAGGCCGAAGAGGTCGGTCGATGGGCGACCATACGGTACGCCCTGGACTCCAATGACCGTACGATACGCTTGTGCTATCACGTCGTGGCCGCAGCTCCGCCCGCCATTACCGCTTTGCTACTTGAGCTCCATCGTTAGCGTGAGGGGAAGCCGCAACCCAGACGTTGCATAAAGTACTGAGCGAGTGATTTGACAAGCACTCGGATTATTGGTCGAGGCCAAGAGCACGCAAGAGCTTTTTGACCTTTCGGTTATTTTCGGCCAACAGAGGAATGTTTGCCGCGCGCACCTTCTCTCGCATGAGGCTGCGACCGAGGTCAGGGGCCCCCTGCTGTCCTGCCGCGAAGCCATTTGCTACGCCTAGCGCCTCTCCAAATGTCGGCTCGAATACCAAAACATCTACTTGGCCTGCGGCTTCCGAACCGAGAGAGTTGAGATCATTTTCGATCCGCCGGCGTACAGCATCAGATTGTTCGTCACCGTCAGCGATGATGAGGACTGATTCGCCATTCTTCACGCAGCGTGCGGCATTTGCCAAGGCAGCAAGATTGAACGTCCCGCCAGCGAGCAAGACCTCGATCTGGTAGGTGGAAGGGCCGAGTTCATCGGCTAGAGCATGCACAAGAACAGCATCGAAGCGTCCTTCCACAACGACTGTCTTCGTCGGATAGGGTTCGCCTACTTCATGACCGATGTCGAAGGTACGCTCGCTCACTGGATCTCGCAACGGCAAGAATGGGGTGCCGCTCTCTGCGGCAGCTCTCAGCTTCCCGTCAAGCGCGACGGCGAAATCGACTTGGTCAGCGGCAACTGCTCGCACGTCATTGCCATCAAAAAGGACAGTGTTGATGACCTTCCCGGCGACGAGAGCGTCTATAGCATCTGCAGAGAAACCGCTCATGCTAATAAAGACACCTACAGTCCCAACTAGCTTGCCTTCGATCTTGCCGCGGAACTGATAGATAGACGAAGCTGGCAGGGAATCTTTAGTCCATTTTGCCTCAAGCAGCAGGATCCTACCCACTGCCCTTAAGTATTGAGGGTTGTGTCCCATTCTGGGAGATTCGATTTTTCGATGGTGATCATGTAAGTGACGTCCTCGGTATGGCCGTCACGGCGTTCGGCGGCGGTCCTCCCGGATGTCCGCTGGCGTCCGGGCCGGTGGCGGGGCAGGGCGATGATCTCGGCAATCAGGCTGCTGAGCTGGTCTTCCGTGCTGGCGGGGCGGCGCCCGCAGTGCGGGCAGCAGGCATCGGCGGCGACGTGCTCGCGGATGAGGGCGAGCACGGGGGTGAACGGGATCAGCTTCGGGTCGGTGCCGGCCGCGGCGGCGGCGCGGGCTGCGGCCGTCGCGACCATGTTGTGGACCAGCAGCAGGATCCAGGCTTCCTGGCGGGCGAGTTCGGGAGACTGGCCGCGCAGCGGCCGCCGGGAGCCGCGGACGGTCTTCTTCAGGTGCAAGAACGCGATTTCGATTTGCCATCTCTCAGCATAGAGCGAGGCGATGTCGCGGGCGGGATAGTCCTCGTGGTCCAGCAGCGTGGTGATGACCCGGATCCGGGACGCCTTCCGCTTCCCGCCGCGGGTCTCGGTCATGACGAGGAAGGTGACCAGGCGAGCGATAGTGTCCGGGTGCCGAGGGGCGGCGTGGTTGCGGGACTCGCGGCGCCGCCGGGCGAGCATCCCGTCGGACTCGTGCAGGACGACCAGCTCAGAGCCGTCGGGCAGGACTTCGAGGGTCCTGGCGGGGATGCTCTTCGCGCTGTTCTTGACGCGCCAGGCCAGGTCAGCGCCGGCCGCGGAGAACCGGCAGAACCGGTCCATGGAGAAGAAGCCCCGGTCGGCGAGGTTCAGCATGCCGGGCCGGAAAGATCCTTCCAGCTTGTCGGCCAGGTCGTTCTCCCCGTCGTGATAGGAGCCGATTTCCGCCCCGATCCAGCGGCGGCTGGCGGTGCGGACGTGCGCGACGACCCGCAGCAGCGGCCGGCGGCCGTCCGACGAGGACCCGAACTCGCAGGCCAGCGCCGCGTTACGGGCCAGTTCCATCGTGGTGCCGTCCAGCGCGGTGACCTCCAGGCCCTTCCACAGCGCCGTGAGACCGAGATCCGCGTCGCCGCGCTCGGCGCCGAGCTCGAAGACCCGGCGGGCGGCCAGTTCGCCGAGCCGCTCCCTCGCCTGGGACAGGGCGCTGCCGGACGGGACCTCCCCGGGCCGGAACCGCAGGCCCGGCAGGCCGAACGCCTTCGCCAGCACCTGGTCATAGCCCTTCTCCGGGAACAGGCAGGCCACCAGGACGCAGATGAGGGTCATCTTCGCATCCAGCGCGGAGTGGTACCGGTGACGGCCCGGGGCCTCCCGCAGCGCCCGCGCGATCACGTCCTCGGCGAGCAGGGCCTCCAGCAGGCCCTCCCGGCTCAGCTCCGACAGCCAGTCCGCCCAGAATCCCGGGCCGGCCGCGACACGGGCCGCCGCCTTGTCCGGGATAAGGGCTTCAGGAGACGCGGAATCGATGGACGGCAGGTCAAGGGGCATGGCAAACTGGCCGGGCAACAAGGCTCCAGGTGAACGATGGTCTTCGCAAACCCGTTCCTACCAGGGGCCTTGTGCCTTTTCAGGAACTGCCGGGCTCCATCACGATGCCTCTATCAACCTGCAGCCATCCCGTTACCATCAGCCAGAAACCGGACACAAAGAGCCATAACCCCGGAAACTTAAGGGCAGTGGGATCCTACCTCTGTGGAAGAAAGAACCGTCGATCTCCTCGCCACGCGGTCGGAATCTGATCCGCGGTGCGAGTCCGGCTTCGGCAAGCATGCCGTGGAGGACTTGCTCGAAAATCTGGCCCCGCTTACGCCTTTCTACTGCGGGCGCGGTCGCTGGCAGGCGATCGGCGCGCCCGAACAAGCCGCGCCAGTGGTCTGCCACCTGATCTACATCTCTACCGTCAGGCATGACCTGAGCTTGACACACTTCGCCCAAGGCAATCCGAGGGGTCACCGACCTGACCCCAGCATGTTACGAATTCGCGTCCGAAGTACTGCACGTGGTCCCTCGCATTACGCAGCGTACAGAGTCGGTTGATCAACCTCGACGGCCCGTTGAAGCATCGTCTCGCTTGGGATCCCTTATCTGAAGGATCTTCGCTCGGGACGGTCGAAAGATCAAAGTGAAATGGCCACCAGGTCGAAGGCGGCTTGGGTTGCGACTGCGGCCCACTTGGCGCGTTCCGTCGCTTCCCGTGCCGTGAGCTTCACGCTGGCGAACTTGGCGTCGAGAAGCTCGCTGATTCGCCCGTCGACATTCAGCTCGATGTAATAGCGCTGGGTGAACTCAGATGAAGCGTCCAATTCGATGAGCCCCAGCCGCATCAGCGCGGTCTCTGCGGGCTTCTTGATGAAGGAGCTCCTGCCCCTGCAGGAGACCGGCCCGCCGCCCTCCTCAAGGACCAGCCTGGCAAGCGTGTAGGCGTGCTCGAACGCGAGGCCGGTGCTCTTGACGATCCCGTGCGCCGCCTTGAAGGGCATGCTGGTCCCTCCGACGCGAAGCGGTTCAGCGGCGGGCGATTCTGTCATTGCTTTACCTTCTCTCAGTATCAGAACATGTCGGTGACGTGACTGGGCAGCCGTGGCAGTGTTACTCGCAGGCCGTTGAAGATCACAATCGAAGCAAAAGACCGGCTGCGTACAGGCCGGTGATGTGGTCGCGCACGGCTCGGGGTTGCGGGCCGCCCCGGATGAGGATGCCGCATTCAAGGTTGGACTCCATGGCGCGACTGGTGAGGTTCGCGCTGCCGACGAGCGCGACCTGGTCGTCGACCACAATGATCTTCGCGTGCAGGGCCGCGCCGGGCGGGCGCGACTGAGCGGGCCAGTGCAGACGAAGTGCGTCGAGGCCCGGGAACGGGGTGCCCAGCGCCGTGTAGGACGGGTTGTCCTGGTGGCGTTCAGCTAGCAGCGTGACTTCTACGCCTCGCGCGACGGCGGCCGACAATGCGGTGCTGATCGAGGGCTCGGTGTGGGCCGCATAGCTGACTAGCAGGATCTCTGACCGTGCCGCGTTGATCAGCTCGATGACGGCCGCCGCGGTGAGCCGCGACGTCGACACGCCGGATTCCGGGCCGGTCCAGACGACCGACACCGACTGGTGGTGCCGGGCCCGCTCGACGGCCCGGGCGGTACCCGTTAGCAGGCCTGCCAGGTAGGCCGGTTCGGCGTAGCGAAGCCGGTGCAGCAGCTGGTGGCACGCGTCTCGCAGAATCGCGGAGCCGGTGGTGGCCCGCAGCTGCCGCACGCCCGGCTCGCCCGCGGCCGCGGCATCAGCCAGGCGGCTGACATCGGCGGTCGGGAGTCGCTCGGCTGTCCGGCAGGCCCAGTCCGCCATGCCGTCATGCGGGTCCGTGACGGAGCCGCCGCCAGGTCCGCTCACCGCAGCGGGAATGCGAAGCCGTCGCCTGTGAGGTCGACGAGCACCGCGCGGTCCAGCCACCGGTTGCCGGCCTCGCAGCTCGTCTCCGAGGCGAACAGGCACGCGTGGCACGCCGCGTTGTGCAGTACCGCCGACGGGTACTCCGGTACGTGCTCCGCGCATAGCGGGTCCGAGGAACAGTGGGAAGCGTCGTCGAGCGCCTGGCGCAGTATCCGCTCCAGGTAGCGTCGCTCGCCCAGCGCCACGAGGCCGCCGAGCGTGCCCTCGCTGTCGCTGGCCGCCGTCGAGATCAGTACGCCGGCTGCGGGCGAGGACGGGGTGCCGAGGTAGATCCGCTCCCGCAGTGAGGCCGACGAGTACCCGCATTCCAGCGCGACCTGGCGCATCAGCATGTGGCTCAGCGTGTGGATCAGCAGGAACCGGGCGATCGGGAAGGCCGCCGAGGGTGTCTGGTCCCGGTCGAGAGCCCACTGCCGGTAGGCCCGCCCCAGCGCGGTGATGTGCTCGTGTTCGGCGATGGACGACGCCCATCGCGCGACGTGCTGCTCCCGTAGCTCCAGGAAGATGCCCTCGCCTCGCTGCTCGACGGCTGGTACCCACTCCGCCGGGCCTCGTGCGAGCGGGATCCGGCGGACCGGCCGGAGCTCGTCGCGTTCCGGCGCGGACAGCCGGGTGAACCCGAGCAGGGCGCGGACCTCGCGCAGCCGCGATACCAGGACCACCTGGTCGATGAGACTGTCATAACCGCGCGGCGAGTCGGTCGGCACGGCGCGGAAGTCCGCGTCCTGCCGCTCCGTTGTCGGGCGCGACAGCAGCTGCCACTCGGCGTCCCGCAGGTTATCGGGCGATTCCGGGACCGTGGGGCCGCCCTGGCCGCGCAGTTTCTCGATGCATCCCCACACCTCGTGAAAGGGGTAGACGCGCAGGGCACGCATCGCGGGCACGGCGTTGATGATGGCCTGGGCGGCGATCGGTTCCTGTTGCGAACCGAGGATGTTCCAGTTCGCCGCCACCAGGTCTTCGACCGTCTGCCCTTGCGGCAGGTGCAGCGCGCTCGCCGATACCGCGAACCACAGGTTGCTCGCGCCGAGCACGATCAGCTTCAGCTGCTTGCCGCACTGGTAGAACCGCTGCAGGTGGGGATGGCGACCCCGGCAGACCGGCAGCTTCTGCCAGCCGTCGCTGCCCGCTGCCTCCTGCATGGACCGGCTATGATCGCACGTCACGCACCGGACCGTCACCCGTGGCCCCAGGGTGGACGCCGCGTCGGACATGGTGAGCTGCGGTCCGTCGCAGACGCCCTCGGCCCGAGTGGCGTGAACGAAGTCCACGTACGGGAAGTCGTCCAGGTGACCGTCCTCGCAGACGACAAGAAACCGCGCCGGTACGCACGCGCGCCTGCTCGCCACGCGGAGCGATGCCTGCCGCAGGCATTGCGCGTGCACGTACTTGGCCAGGTCCGGGCGTCGGCCCCAGCGGTGGATCAGCTCGAACTGGCCGGGCGGGTCCAGTGGTCCGAGCCGGTAGCAGCGCGGGCAGCGCACCCATCGTGGGAACGGCGTCACCGGCACGCCGGTACGCGTGAGCGGGTCATCGTTGGCATCCGGGTCCCACGGCGCGTGCCGCAGCGCCCGGACCTGCGGTCCGAGTACCCGCTGCACCGCCTCGAGCAGGCGCGGCTCGTCGACCGGATCTTGCTGCTCCGGGTTCCACGCGTCCAGGCCGCGCACGATCACGCTTATTGACGGCAAGTCGACGGTCGCGCCCACCCCGGCGGTCGTGATGAGATGGCTCGGCCGTGCCTGCCCGATCCGGGTGGGAGCGCCGCGCTGCCCGGCACTAGAAACGCCAGACGCGGCAGCCGCCGGAATGGTCATGCGGGACCTCCAGAGGTCGAGCGCTCGTAGCTCCAGGCCGGCGCGTCACCGACGCTGCGGTCGTCCCGGTCGAGCTGCAGCAGGATCTCCGCCTCTACCTCGCGCATGGACATCGGCGCGGACCACAGGTCCCACGATCCTTCGTCTGGTTCGCGCAGCAGCCCGTTGACGTCCGGTGCCTCCTTGTACCCGAGGCGCCCGGTCTGCACGGCCCGCCGCCGCGCGTACCACCGGTCCAGCCGGTGCTGCAGCTCGGCCCGGACCGAGGCGCCCCGCTGCGCTTCATGGGTGACGACCTCGGCCCGCGCGCTAACCGCGTCGAGCAGCGCGGCGGCGAACGGCCCGGACAACGGCACCGAGTTCGCCGCGACGTTCGGCAGCGATGACACCCCGGAATGCCGCAGCAGCGTCACCAGCACCCCGGTCAGCCCGCGGTCCAGTGCCCGGTCGCTGAACGGCGTCGTGGTCAGTCCCTCAACCCGGAGCCCGAACGTCGCGTGGTCGTACCCGAACGATTCATAGTGGGCCAGGTCGCGGGGCCGCGACCACTGGTAGATGGTCACGACAAGCCCCGGCCGCGACACCGAGCGGCCAACACGGGACGTGGCCTGGATGTACTCGGCCGCGTTCTTCGGCTGACCGGTGACGGCCATCAGGCCGAGCCGCTGCACGTCCACGCCCACTTGAAGCATGGATGTGGCAAGCAGCACGTCGATCGGGCGCATCCGTCCCTCGGATCGGCCCCGGAACCCCTCCGGATCCCGGCGCAGCTCGTCCAGCGCCGCGGTCGAATCGAACTGCGGGTCGAAGCGGTGCTCCAGGTCGGCCAGGCTTTCGGCGATCCGGCTGGATGGC
Organism: uncultured Actinomycetota bacterium; assembly: GCA_963771985.1. GTDB lineage: Bacteria > Actinomycetota > Actinomycetes > Streptosporangiales > Streptosporangiaceae > Trebonia. The sequence continues at coordinate 196,327 of CAVYVO010000006.1, forward strand.
ATCCGCCCGGTCAGTTCCTGCACGATCGGCGCCCGCCGCCGGGTGCGGACCTGCTGGCTGCGCAGCCGGTCGGTGATGTCGTCCTCGACCAGGCGCCGCATGCCGGCCAGTTCCCTGGTGGCGGTGAAGTAGTCCACCAGCGTCATGTACGGGTCGGCTGCGGAACCGTGCCTGTCGAAGAGGAACTGCGCGTGCTCCATCAGCGCCGACGCGACCCGGATCTCCACGGACTTGAGCCGCTCGCCCGGTGCGAGGATGCCCCGGTACCGCCGCCCCGGTGTGGACGGTGACGGCGGCACGGTCGCGGAGAAGTACGTCTCGCCCGCGTCGAGTACCGGCGGCGGGAACACGGTAAGCCCGCGCGCGAATACCTGCTCCACCTGATCACGCGCCCGCCGCACGGTCGCGGTGGAGGCGACGAGCACGGGCCGGATCGGGCCGCGCGAGCTCAGCCGGTCGATCGCGGTCTCGTACAGGCCCACCATCGAGCCGAGGGCGTCGCTGATCAGGTGCAGCTCGTCCTGGATGATCAGGTCCGGTGGCCGCAGCCGCATCGCCGGCTGGATCACGCCGCGCGGCAAGTCCGCCCGCGCCGGATGCCCGCCCGGCCCGCAGAAAGACGAGAAATCCGGGTTCTGCCACCCGTGCCGGGTGCATTCGGTGTCCACGAGCCCGAACAGGGTCGCGGTCGACGCCTTCCACGGCAACTGGGCCAGCTTGTCCACCGTGGCGATCACCAGGCCGGGAGTCAGCCTGTAGATCTCCTCGTCCACGGTGAGCACCGGCAGCCCCTCATCGGGAGAGTTCCGCGGCGAGAACGCGCAGTCCCCCTCGGGATCCGAGCAGTACACGAGCACCCGCCGCCGCAGCCGGCTGGTCTGCACGTTGGCGGACGACAGCCGCGACCCGCACCACGGGCACACCGGCAACTGCAGCACGCCGCCGAGCACCCGCTCCGAGCCGCGCGACTCGGTGATCTGCCGCTCGGCCTCCTCGAAGGAGTTCGGCGACACCGACGAGCCGACCCACAGCCCGATCCGGAACGGCGTCGTTCCCCACCGCGAGTCCCCGGCGTCGACCCGCTCCCGGCGCAGCATCTCGCACGCGCATACCAGCGCCGAGGCCCGCTGGAACTGCTGCGCCGTCAGCAGCCGCAGCGTGTACCGCATCAGCACCGCGACCCCGCGCGTCCCGTCATAGGCGTCAGGACCCGACCCGACCACGCCCTGCAGCCGCCGGATCGCGAACGTATACGCCGCGAGCCCCAAGTACGCCTCGGTCTTACCGCCACCGGTCGGGAAGAACAGGAGCTGCACTTCCGCATTCGAAGGATCGCCGAGCCCCCGGTGCGCGTCGGCGTGCGCCGGATTGGTCAGCCCCGGCAGGCACAGCAGCACGAACGCGAGCTGGAACGGCCGCCACGACCGGTTCTCCGGCACGTCCAGGCGACGCAGCAGCCCGGCCACATCCGCGCCGGGCGCCGACATCCGCGCCCGAACCACCTCGGACCGCACGCGCTGCAGCGCCATCGCCTGGTTCGCGAACCGGAACGCTTCCCGCGCGATCCCGTCGGTTCGCAGCAGCTCGATCGCCCGTTCCAGGCGGCCGGCCACGTCCCGCGCCGCCGCCACCGCGCGCTCCCCCGCGTCCCCGTACCGCGCGATCTCCGGGTCCGATTCCACCCGGGAAGCCTGCTCGGTCAGCCATTTGCGGTACCCGGTCACCAGCGGCCGCAGCGCCCGCACCAGGTCATCGCGCCCCAGCTCCGGCGATCCGAGCCGGGCCATGTCGAGCACCAGTCCGGGCACGTGCCCCGGCACGACGAGCCGCACCTCCGCCGCCGGGAAACAAGTCGTGGAGAGCTGCCACGCCCGCGTCTCGCCATCACGCACGGCAGCATCGACCGCGCACTGCCGCCCGTTCGCGTACATGCGCGTCGCCCGGTGCAGTAGCTCCAGGTGCAGCCGCTCGTCGTCCGACCCCGGCAGCGGCGTCACCGCGTCCGGGTCGTTGTGCCCGCAGAAGATCGCCGTGTTCCCGTCCAACGCGGTCACCGTCAGCCCCACCTGGTACAGCCGCGCCGTGTCCTGGGTCTTCGCGGGCGTCCGCTGCCCGTTGACGAGCGCCAGCTCGACGACGCGCCGCGCCCCCCGATGCCGCACCGTGTACCGGACGACCACGCCCGGCTGCTCGTCGTCCGGCACGAGCGAGTCAGACCCTTCGGCGCCGGTCCGCACCTCGACCGACCCGCCCGCAGGGACTCGGTGCCAGGTGGTCGCGGCCCGCCCGGTCGGCGTCTCGTGCGTCTCCGACGGAGACCGCTCGTACCGGCCCCATTTGGCGGTCACGCTGATCACATCGACGGTCGCCGGCACGCTGAACGCCAGTCCGATGGCTGAGGCCGACATAGATCCGGAACGAATGGTGGCATCTGCCTCGGCGCCCTCCTCCTCTCCGCCGTCGCCGGACGCCGGGGAGGCTACCTCCCGGTCGACAAGCTCCGGATCCAGGTCCTCGTCGTCAGCGGGCTCTTCCGACTGCTGCCTCGGCACCAGCCGCCCGAGCATGTACCGCTCGGCGGGCGAGGTTCCCGGGGGAAGCTCCTCCTGCGGGCCGCCCCACGGGCCGAGCAGGTCACGCTCTAGGAGGTCCTCCAGCTCGGCCCGGACCTGGAACGAGGTGACGTCTGGCGTGGTCACGACGGGTTCTCCAGTGCGTAGCGGCGGTGGTTCTCTTCGAGCAGTCGGTCAAGCAACTCGAACCGGGCCTCCTTGCTGACCGTCCAGCGGATGCCGATCTTGGTGGGGTGGTGGCCGATCTTGAGATCGAGATCGTCCCAGCCGTAGGCCCGCATGACCGCCTCGTCGATCGCGACATGAATGTCGCGGAGTTCCGCGATGGCGGGCTCGTGAGTGTCGGGATCGTGGATCCGGTTGTAGGTCTTGGTAAGGCCCCAGGCTCGAGTGAGCATCAGATCACGACGGGTCTGGTCGAGCTGCTGCCCGAGATCTTCGAGTTCCGGAGTCTGCTGAGGGCGCGGCAACGTGAGAAACACGTCAGATGGCGAGTAGTTAATGTCAGTCCGCATCGTTGAGGTATAGCGAACTACCCACGACGCATGAACGTTGGATGACAAGAAAGCCTGGCTTGCGAAATCGTCAACGGCAAAGACAATGCACTTCTGATCGATTACCTGGCCAGTCGGGATCCGACCAGGCATAAGGGTGTTGCTGACTTGAGCGATAGCAAGTACGTAATCAAGCCTGCCGATCGCCCTGTATAGCTCTGGACGATGCCGAAAAAAGCGCCACCATATCTCACCGGCGAGTTTGTCGCGCTTGCGTTCTCGCTCAGGTTTGACGAGGTTGCGTACGATCTCCAAGCAATCTGGGTACTCCTCCGCCCGCCCAAGAGGCCAGTCCTGAAAATTAATGACCAGCCGACTCGCGGAGCAATCAGGACGGGTATTAAGATCCTTTCCGTTAACATAAGGTTGGATCACCTCAGCGTTCCGCTGATTACGGCTTACCAATTGCCTCTTCTGGTCGAGGGTAAGGATGAATCCTGAACCACGTAGGTAAGATCCTATAAATGCTATTTCATCGTTCTCGCGGAGGCGCTTCGGGCGGCCTCGTATGCGTCCATACGGCTCCAAATCTGGTCCGATTGCAGGGACTTCCTCGCCGTCCAACCAGTAGGCGGCTGCTTTAGATGGTTTGGCCCTGCCAGCCCAAAACTCGACGATCTGCAGGCTGGCGCTCTTGGTCGGCCACGGATGAGGGGATCGTCCCGCACGCACAACAAGGCCAATCCGCTCCATCCCAACTTCGAGTGTGTCACCTTCGATAAGAGTGTTGGTCGTTACAAGGCCAAGTTGTCCACGCCTAGACAGGAGTCGCTCATCTCGAATCAGGAACCGCGCGGCGAGGTCTACGTTGCCCTTGGCATCAGTACCGTCCCACCTTTGGAGCCACGCGAGGAGGTCGTCACCTAGTAGCCCCGAGATCTTCTTGCCTCCCCGGAACGGCGGGTTGCCGATGATGGCGTCGAAGCCTGGAGTCGTCGTGTCGGCGAAGATCTCGGGGAACACCAGCGGCCAGTGGAAGGGTTCGCGTTCGACCGTTCCCGCCGGGCGCGGGTCTTGGAGGTTCTTCTCCACGTATGGGGCGAGGTCCTTCTCATTGCTGACCGAGACGTACAGCGCCAAGAACGCCTGGTCGAGTTTCTTGCCCTTCAGCTTCGCGTTCGCGAGGCCGACCGCAGTGATCGCGTTGGCGACCGTGGTGATCTCGCCGGACAGCTTCTCCGCCTGGGCGAGCAGCCGCGCTTTGTGCTCAATGTCGCGGATCGTCACGCCGCCGGTCGCGGTGATCTTGCGGCGGAGGTCGGCGGCCTGGGCGAGCTTGTCGCGCCACTCCATCGCGAAGTCGAGGGTCCCGTGGTGCAACCGCCGCCCCTCCCGCGCGTCCACGTGCAGCGTCTCCAGTTGCTCCAGGCTGACCAGGCCGAGCAGCGAGTCCCCGGCTGCGAGGCGGTCGTCGAGGAAGCCGAAGGGGCGTTCGGTGTCCATCGTGATCAGCCACAGCGACAGCTTCGCCATCTCGACCGCGAGCGGGTTGATGTCCACGCCGTACAGGCAGTGCTCGGTGATCTCGCGGCGAGCCTTGAGCAGGAGCTGGTCGGCTTCGGCGTCCGCGCCAACGCGGCCGACGGTGCGGTGCAGGTCCATGGCGAGGGCTTCGGCGTCACCCTCGTCCAGCCATGCCTCGACCAGGCGGTCGGCGAGGTAGCGGCAGGCGGCGACGAGGAACGCGCCGGAGCCCATCGCGATGTCCGCGACCTTGAGGTCGAGGATCTGCCTGGACGGGCGAATCCGCCACTGCGTGGTGTCCGCCGTCTCCAGTGGACCAGGGCGGTAGACGAGAGGCTGCAGAGCGCCTTCGGCGACCTCTTCAGCAAGAGACCGGGGCGTGTAGTGGGTGCCGGTCGCGGCGCGGCGGTGGGAGCGGGTCACGTACCGGCTGCCCTGCAGGAAGGTCGCGGGCAGGCCGAGTTCGTCGAAGCTGAGCAGGCCGAGGAACGGCGTGATCTGATTGGTCAGTTCGGGGCCGGTGACAGCCCGCTGGAGCCCGCTGACCCGCTCGGCATCGGACGTCGGGTTCGCGAGCGCATCCTGTACCCGCTTCGCCGACCAGCCGGTGCGGTCGGTGAAGTCCTTGACCTTCAGGTCCGCCGCGCTGGCGAGGGTGATCTCCGCGTCTTCCTTGATCTTCTGCGGCCACTTCGACGGGCGGGCCAGGCCGAGCACGGTCTCGGTGGCCGTGCGGACCTCCAGTTCGAGGAGGCCTTCGTAGACGTAGCCGATCTGCTCCACGTCCAGGGCGCGGAACGTGAGGCGGCGGCGCTCGCCGCCGATGACCACGTACTGGACGGCCCGGAGCATCCGCAGCACGGTCCGGTCGTCCACGGCGGGCGGCCGGGCCGCGGCGGCGGGTGTGTCGGCGTCTGGGCGGCCTTCGAGCCACGGGTAGCGGTCGGGGTCGAACAGGCCGCCGCCGTAGGCGGGCAGCCGCAGGTCCTCGTGCGCGACGCCGGAATGGATGGCCCGGGTGACGGCCAGCAGCCGGTGCCAGGCGGCGGTGCGCTGGCCGAGGACGGCGCCGAGGCTGTCGGCCTGCTCCAGCTGCTCGACGAGGTGGCCGACGCTGTAGGCGGTGACGTACAGGTCGTCGTCGCTTGGCAGCAGGCGGCGTTCCTCGGCGAACAGCAGGAACACGACGCGCATCATCATCGTGACGACGCCGGCGTAGAAGTCGTCGTCGCTGACGCCGGCCAGGAGCGTGCCATTCGATTCGCGGTCGAGCTGGTCGAGCGTGGTGACGAGAAGCTCGACGGCCTCGCGGACCTGGCGGCCGAGCTGCTCGGTGACCTCTTCCTGGCGTTCGAGGGATTCGGCGAATAGACCCGGGAGTCTGTCCTTCGGCTGTGCTGCCTGGAAGCGAGAGCGGGTGAGCAGAGCGACGAGGCCTTCCAGGGACGCCGACTCCTCGCTGAACAGGGACGCATCCCACACGGCGGCACCGGTCGCGCCGCCGCGCGGCGCGGCGACGAGTGCCCACCAGCGTCCGTCGGTGACGATCCCAACCGGGACGTTCCGGGCATGGAGCAGCACGGCCAGCCGCTCGACGGCGTTCGCCGTCCAGGTCCCGGTCGTGGTCCGGGTCAGCGGATGCGTTCCCCACGCGGTGACCATGCCGAGCAGCTTCCACGGCCCGCTGCTCGTGCCGCCACCGTTCGCCTCGGCGTTGTCGCCTTCGGAGTCTTCGTCGTCCTCCTGCGCCCCGTCTTCGGACGTATCCGATAGGTCGGAGCCGTCATCGTCGTCGGTGTCCGCTTCCTCGCCGGCGTCGTCCTCGGTCTCGTGGAAGTAGCCGAAGTCCGGGCGGAGCGTGACTCCATGGTCAGCCACGATCTCGGTGAGGGTCTGCGGCATCGCGTCGATGACGAGGTGCTGCTGCCAGTCGAAGACGTCGCGCAGCATTGCCGTGATGACCGCGTGCCTGCTGGCGCCGCGGTCGTCCATCATCTGGGCGACAAGTGCGCGGACGGCGGCGCGCTGCTGGACGGGCACTTCCGGCAGCCCGTTGGGGAAGACCCGGTGTGCCACGGGCAGCGTGAGGAACGGCCCGGAGATCTGCAGCAGCTCCAGCCACGCGTGGCGCTTGCGGACCTCCTCGCTGACACCCTGCGCTCTCATTCGGCCACCTCATCCGGCACACACAGTGCTACGGCGAACGGGAAGACCAGTTCGCGGACGTTCTCGTAGCGCCGCCTGATCGCGGCAAGCTCGCGCTGCTTCTCTTCGGCGAGCCCGTCGCGGCGCGCGGCCCACGCCTGGCGGTCCCGGTCGTAGGCGTGCTTCTCAAGCTCATCGAGCTGGTCAAAGGTAAGCTGCACCGGCCCCGGTCCATCCAGCGCGGTGTCCAGGTTCGCCTTGAGCTGGGTGAACACGGTGTCCACGTTGCGCTGCTCGGTGGCCTCGCGCTGGTCGAGGGTCCGTTGCAGGCGCTCCTTGCGCTCCTTCGCGCGCTGCTCCACGTCGCCAGCGAGCAGCGGCTCAAGCTCGCTCCACCGGTTCGCGAAGTCGAGCCGCGCCGCTTCGGGGGCGAGACGGCAGGCGTCCGGTTCGAGGGCGGCCTCCACGGCGGCATACAGCGCCTCGTGCCGCCGCTCTTCCAGCTCCACGCGCCGGGAACGTCCGGCCGGCGGGACGATCCGGGCCGACAGCATGATCTCCTCATGAAGCCGCCGGCCATCGGCACCGACCAGCACGAGCCGGGCGAACACTGCGACCAGCGACCCGTTGACCCCCGCGTCCGCAGGCGGCGTGAACCTGAGCGCGGCCACCCGGTTAAGGGCCGCGCGTCCGCCCCAGATCGCCGAGCGGAGCAGCCGCGTCGCCTGCGCGACGAGGGGGTACTCCAGGTGCGCGAGGACGACGTCATCCCGGCCCTCGGCAACCTTCGCGTCGAACGTGAACGGCCGCAGGTGCCCGTCGAGCGGATCGGCGAGCCCGGTCACGGTCCGCTCCCACCCGACGCGCAGAGCGGGCGGAGCGATCAGGCCGTCCGGCTCGTCGGCCAGCGGCGGCTGGTCGGCGAGGGCCAGGGCCGTGTCCACCACGCGGCGGACGTTGGCCGGGGCGACGTGCAGTTCCCGGACGCTGGCGTCGAGCTGATCGTGCAGCTTGCGGACCTGGTCGCGCAGGTCACGTTCGGCGCGCAGCAGGCTGGTGGACGCCTTCGGCGTGACCTGGAGCGGGTCGATGAGCTGCGGCCGGCCGAGCATCCGGGCCTCGACCGCGTGCGCGAGTACGGGGTTGACGCTGCCAAGGTCCTGGCGTTCGGTCGCGACTTTCTGCGCGACCCGGGATAGGTACTCAAGGTCGCCGGCGTAGGAGCCCTCGGGTTCTTTGTCCCACCCGGCGCCGACGAAGTGGGAGACCTCTACTTCGTGCGTCTGGCCGTGCCGGTCCACGCGGCCGATCCGCTGTTCGAGCCGGTTGGGGTTGAACGGGATGTCGTAGTGGATCACCCGGTGGCAGTGCCGTTGCAGGTCGATGCCCTCGCTCGCGGCGTCTGTCGCGAGCAGGATGCGCACCGGGTCGCGTTCCAGGCCGGCCTGGAACGCGGCCTTGAGGTGCTCGCGCTTGTTCTCGTCCATGCCGCCGAACAGCAGGCCGAGCCGGTCCCCGCCCAGGCCCCGCACGGTCAGGATGCCGGCCAGCCACTGCTGGGTGGCCTTGTATTCGGTGAAGACGATGACGCGCTCGCCCTTGTCCCAGTCGCCATCCGGGCGGCAGACGCGGTTGAGCTCGGCGACGAGAGCCTTGGCCTTGGTGTCGGCGGGCTCGGCATGGCGCTGCGCCCATTCGGCGAGCTGGCGCCGGTAGGCGGCCTCCATGACGGAGCCGCCGGATTCCCGCACGTCGTCCACGATGCCGGGCAGGGTGGCGACCCGGCCGAAGACCTCCCGCTCGTCGTCGCTGCCGGGATCCTCGTCGGACGGCTCAGTGTCCCAGCCGAGGACGTCATCCATCCAGTCCAGGTCATCGGCGGTTTCCGGAGCCGCCACCATCCGTTCGGGATGATGATTTTGATCTTCGCTTTCGCGATGAGCCTCAAGGGTCAGGGCGAAGGCCGCGGGTGAAGAGAAGAGGCGCTTCTTGAGGATGAGCGTCACCAGATCGCCGGCCCGGGCTTGAGCCGCGCCGGGCTTGGCGCGGCGAGCGGCAGTGTAGAGCTGGAGCAGGTCGTAGGCCTCGCGCTCGGCGTCGGTGTAGGTGATGTCGATCGCGTTGATCGTGCGGGCGGGGAAGCGCTCGGTGCCGTCGTCATTCTTGATGTCGGTCTTGAGGCGGCGGATCATGACCTGGTCGAGCATGGCCTTGTCCGGCTCCTGGCCCTTGAAGAAGCGCTGCGGGTCGAGCATCTCCAGCAGCGCCTGCCACGACCACGAATAGCCGTTGTGCGGGGTCGCGGACAAGAAGAGATGGTGCTGGCTGTGCTCGGTGAGCCTTCTGACCGCCTGCGTCTGCTTGCTCTCGACCGGATAGCCGTTGGGCTTCGGCGGCTCGGCGGGTGCGCAGTGGTGGACCTCGTCGACGATCAGCAGGTCGAAGAAGCCGGGGAACCTGCTTTCGTTCGTCAGGACCTCATCCAGCATGCGCTGGACGCGGGGAGTGCGCAGCCATTGCAGGCTGATGATCGTGCGCGGGTAGACGGCAAAGGGGTTGGCTTCGAGCCCGTGAGACCGCCGGAGCTCCCTGAGCTGGGCGGTGTCCACGATCGTGAAGCCGAGGCCGAACTTGGACTCCATCTCCTCGCGCCACTTGAGCGTGAGCGACGCCGGGCAGACGACAATGACGCGCCGTGCACGGTGCCTGAGCAGCATCTCCTGCACGACGAGGCCGGCTTCGATCGTCTTGCCGAGGCCCACGTCGTCGGCGATGAGCAGGTTGACTCTCGGCATGGCGAGAGCGCGGGCGACGGGTTCGAGCTGGTACTCCTCGATCGTGATGCCGGACCGGAACGGGGCCTGAAGCGTCCGGGTGTCGGCGCTGGCGACGGTGCCCCAGCGGACGGCGTCGAGGAAGGCGCCGAGTTGCTGCGGATCATCCCAGTTCGCTGGCGTCACTGCCGGGAGCTGGGTGGCGGGGACGATCTCACGGCCGGGCTCGATCTCCCAGGCGACGGTCAGCTCATCGCCGAGGTCGTCGTCACTGACGCTGGTGAGGGTGACGAGGGTACGGCCGGGGAGTCTTGTCGCGGCGAGCTCGTCTTGCGGCTGGCGACTGTTGCTGACGCTGCTGACCACCCACTGCTGCCCGCGGACCCGGACAAGCTGACCGGCCTCCGGCACGTCCGGATTCCCTGAGGGGGCGCCCCGTGCGCCAGAGGCCTCGGCTGAAACAGCCGTCATGGACCACCCTCCCGAGTCCTCGTTACCGCGCACTGCACCCGCACGTGACGCAGGGCTAGCGCTACATCACGTACAGTGTCGATACGGTCACGCCGCTACGCGAAGCGTACTGAAGCAGAGCATTTTTCTCCTATGTGTCCCAGGAAGATCCCTCAGCTGATGGGGTTGAGCACGCCGGACGGTAACGGAAGGGCAGCCACTCCTGCACGCCTTCGCCTTCGCTTTCCGCCCGGCCAGTGCGCGCGGGAAGAGTAGCGTCGGCAGCAGGCTCGAGGTTCTGGGCGAGGCAATCACAGGGATATCTCACCGTGCGATTGAGGTCCAAAAGAGCACGCGGTTTCATCGTCACGTGAGCGGCCAACCCGGGGCAGAGCAAAGCGAGACGGAGGCAATCGTGGTAGCAGACAGCACCGCGAAGATCGTGTCCGGCACGTCGAATCGTTTCCTACATGTAGTAGGCGTAGCGGGTGGCGATCTGGGCGTCTGACGGGACGTGCCGGAGGATGGCCCCGACCTTATGGGCGGTGCGGAGGGTGAGCGGGTCGCGCTCGTCGAGCTGGGCGTTGTTCCAGTTCATCTTGGAAAGGGCAAGCACGTCGGCACCCACGGCTTGGAGGTCGGTTCCGTCCCCCGGCCAGGCCGTAGCAGCAGCGGCTGGGGGACGTAAAGGCCGGGGTAGGTGCGGAAGTAGGGGATCGAGCCCCGCGGGTGTACAGCAGAAGGGTGCGAGGGTCGAGCTGGACGCTGGTGCCGCGCAGCGGCGGGAGCTGCCCGGTGCGGAACAGGTCGGGCGCGCGCGCGCCGCTGGATCCAGATGAGCTCGAGGAAGTCGATCTCCCGCTCGTCGGCCGCTCCCTGGAACCCGGCGGCCTCGGCGGGGCTGAACTGCGAGGTCTTGTGGAGCACGATGCGGGCCGGCTGGTGGCCGTGGGTGCGGCGGTACTCGGTGAGGGCGTCGCTGAGCAGCTTGCGGGCGTCGGCCTCGGCCAGATGAGGCCTGCGGTCTGTCTTGGAGATCGTCGCGGTGCCGCCGCGGACGACGACGCCATCGCCGCGCTCGTTGAAGACCTGGGCGACTGCGATGTGGAGTTCCTCGCCGTCGGTGGTCCGATAGAAGCTGACGCCGATGTAGCAGGCGGCCAGGTCGGAGTCGCGGCGTGGCATCCGCCAGGGCGTCCCGCCAGCCTTGTAGTACAGCGCGATGTGCAGGTTCCAGGCGCGGGTCGCCTCGTCCTGCAGGGGTCGCGGGGCGTCGCCGCGCCTGACGGTGCCTTCCCAGGTTTCCCTGCGCATGATCTGCAGCGGGCACGCCAGGCCGAGGGTCTGGGCCTTGAGCATGTCGTGGAAGTCGCGGCCGATCTCGGTCTCGCCGGCTTCCTCCTCGCTGTCGGCGGCGTCTCCGCCGGGCGCGGGCGGCTCTGACTCGTGCTCGCGGATCTCCTCAGGCCGCGCGCACAGGATGACCCGGCAGCGGCCGGTCTCGGCGAGGGACCGGGCCGCGTCCGCATACAGGGCGGCGCCCTCGGCGATGGCGGCCTTCACGTCCGTCTTGGCGAGCAGGCGGAGCTGCCGGTCGGGGATCTCGCGGGCCAGGGCGTCGTCGAAGACGAGCTGGGCGCCGAAGCTGGTGTCGGTGCTGAAGCCGGGGAAGGGCTGGTGCAGGTTCTCCTGCCCGGGCTTGGCCTCCTTCGCCTCGATTGGTGTCCGGCACCGCTCCAGCCAGCTGCGCATCCCGTCGATGGCGGCGGCCGGGCCGACAAGGCCGACGATGATGTCGCGCGGCGCCAGGACGGGGAGTCCGCGTCAACCGGCCCGTACACGGCGACGCCGTAGCGCGGGTCGATGTGCCGGTTCCTGGCCCGGAACTCCAGCTCCGGCTCGCCGATCAGCCGCGCCTTCACGGCAGGTCCCACAGGCCGGCCACCAGGCTGGCGTCGCCGGGGACAAGGGTGGGCGGTCCGGGCGGCGCTGCGCATACCCTCTCGTCAATCGCGGCGTCGGCGTCGACTGTGAGGAGGTTGCCGACGAGATCCCGCTCGTCCCTGCTCTTGAAGAGGGTGTCCTCGCCGTGCAGGTAGTCCGCCCACGCGCGCACCAGCTGGTAGACGGCGCTGTTGCGCTCCATCCGCTTGATTGTCGCCACGTACTCGGCGTCATCGTCGGAGTCGCGGCGGCCGTCGATGGTGAAGTGGTAGGTCGGGTTGATCTCCAGGTACCACTGCCCGGCCCACTGCGGAAGTACAGCCCGGCCGCGTCATGACGGCAGTACCTGACCTTGGTCTCGTCGTCCTTGCCGTGGTACGGGGTGAAGAACGCGCGGCCCTTGCTGCCCTTGTAGCGGCCCCGGACCTTCCGCTTCGATAGGTCGGCGGACGCCTGGTAGTAGACGACCTTTTCCCCGGGTGCCAGACGAGTTCGCCGTGATGCGCGGCCCGCAGCGTGAAGTTCATCAGCGCCACGAACCGCCGCTGCACGTCCTCGTCTTGGAGATCGCCCACTCGCTTGTCAGGAAGGAGCTGACCGGGCCATCGCACAGCACCGCCAGCGGGCCGTCCCGCAGCGAGGCCAGGGTGGTAGATCCGATCGCCGGACAGGTG
>CAVYVO010000007.1:0-210409 GCA_963771985.1 uncultured Actinomycetota bacterium
GCACACGCACAGCTCATCGTGAGGCATCCCGACACGCCGTCACCACCGAAAGTGCGACAGAGCCAATTTAGACCCCGAGAAGATGGTAAACATGGATATGGATAGCGCCGTCTGGATCACGAGTCCCCGGGATCCATGAAGCTTTACGGCTTTTGCCCCGACACCGGCCAAAACTGAGGAGCGATCATGGAGAAGTGCTCAGGCATCGACGCGGTTCACAACTTCTGGGAGCAGGTGTGGCAGTCGCCCCAGAACTACGACGCCATCGACGACCTCGTCGTCGAGGACTTCGTCGTCGAGGACTTCGTCTTCATTTCCGGGGGCCGCAGGATCGAAGGTCGCGAGGCATTCAAGAAGTGGGCCGAGGACTTCGGCGCGGCCATCGGGAACCTGGAGTTCGAGGTAGTCGACTCTTTCGAGAACCGTGACGGGTCCCGGGTCGCCTCGACGTGGCGGATCACTGGCACAAACAACGGAGCCTTCGGCACAAAGCCTGACGGCAGCCCCATCGAGTTGACCGGCACCGCAATCTCGGCCGTGCGCGACGACGGAATGCTGCTGTCCAATCAGGTCGAGCGCAACGCCTTTGAGGTATACAAGCGGTTGACAGCCCGTTGAACGGACGGGCGAGGAGGGCTCGGGCGCCTGGGCGCGGGCCGAGCATCACCGGCGGCCGAGAGTCCTCCCGCGCAGGGTGTCCGGCGTGAAAGGCTGGACACGAGCAGGTGGACGATGTTCCTGCGTGAGCGCGGCAGGTGTGGCCTGCCGTGCGATGAGCTGTGTCGGCAGTTGTTCAACCCGCAGCTCCCCGGTATCTCGTCCTGACTCAGCATCAGACAAGATCACACAGAGCTGCGGGTGCCCCGTTTTCAGCAAAGCCTTGATTCACTCAGGCGGGCACGGGAACCGCCAAGCACGACCAACCTCGAAGAGGCGGTTCGCGCCGGATTCCTCGGCGAGGGCGTGGATGTCGTCGGGGTCGCAGGTCCAGATGGTGACCAGCGCGGATGGACTTCTCGGCACGCTCGGTCCGATCCAGGATTCACGAGGCCAACGCGGATCAATCGACGATGGGATCGGCGTGCGGTGCGCCGAAATAGGGGAACTCATCGAGGATGTTGGTCCTAGCGACAGCCGCGCCCTGGTCGATAGGAGTGTTGGCCTGCAGCGAGAGCATCACGTTCTCCACATTGTCCGTCATAGCGCGACCATTGAAGCCTGCGAAACCGAATGAGGCCGCCGAATCGAGGACATAAGGCAAAGTGGTCGGGAACAGACGCTCTACCACACGCTGTGCGTAGGCGGCCGGGTCGTCGGTCGAGCCCGCCAACTGGATGATGCGCGGGAGGGCGTCCGCGACGATCTGGGAGAAACGCGGCACGTCCGCAGCGGGAAGGGACCGGTTGTAGTCGTCCTTCACTGCGGGGTCCGTGATGAAGATATGTGTCATCAGCGGCAGGCCCCACCGGGACACTTGCATCTCGGGCGCGTGTCCGCACAGCGACACCGTGACCCACGCGCGCACCGTCGCGGCCGGGTCACCGATCGACTGCGCGGGCACCTCAATCACGATAGCCGTGACGTTGCGGTTCTGGAAGTAGTTCGCGCCGTCGCGAAACACCTCCGGTGCGAATTTCCCCGCGGCAAGTGCGGCGCGGAACGCGACCGCACCTGTCCGGTTCGCAGCGAACAGATCCGGGGCCAGGCCAGCGAAGATCCGCACACCCGCGTCGCCCGCGACGATCCGGCCGGTAGTGCCCGAAGCGATGACCTCGCCCTCCGTGCCTTCTGCGGCATCCCTCCCGGTGGCCCGGCGCACCTCGAGAGTTTGTACGTGCCGGCCTTCGGGCCCCTCGCCTTCGGCATGCCCAGCCTCACCGAAGCGAATCTTGAACGTCACTTCCTCGTGAGCGTCATCGTTCACATCGAAACGGAACGCGTACAGACCCTCCTCGTGGAAGGTATCCGGCGCCTTGGTTCCTGCGTTCGGGTTTACCGTCATCGCCATGACCGTGGTACCCGGCTGGCCGCGGAAAAGATAGAAGTCAAGGAGGTTGAGCCGCGGGTCTTCCCGGGCGATGGCGGTGTCGAAATGATGAGACATTAGCTAAAGATGACCCTTCATCTATTCTGCCTCGGGCGTGTTGCGCCCGTAGTCCACGACAGAATTCTGACAAGTCTGCGGACTATCGGCACGCCGACCCGTCGGACTGGCGCCCTCACTCGCATCGGTCAGCTCTCAGGCTGTCGTGATAGGCCGGGCGTCGAGCTCGCGTCCCCATGCCACGATGCGGGCGGACAGGCCAGCGACGGCGGGCACATCCACGTGGACAGCATATGGAGCTGCCGTCCGACATCGCTTACCTCGACGTCGAGGTTCCGGGCGCGCCGCTGGTGCTGGCCGAGCCGGCCAGCGACCCTGAGCGGCTGCGGTCGAGCGCCGGGGCGATCGCGGGCCGCCTGTCGCAGGCCAAGTCACCGGCGATCCTGGTGGACCAGGACGTCGACCGGTACGGCGCCGCTGCCGAGGTCGTGGGGCTGGCCGAGAGACTGCAGATGCCGGTAGCGGTGACCGGCCCGGCGAAGGCGGTGATCGACCAGACGTTCCCGTACTACGCCGGCATTTACAACGGCAAGGGAAGCGATCCGCGCACCCGTGAGGCCATCGAGGCTAGCGACTGCCTGCTGTCCATTGAGCTTGTTTCATCCTCGTTTGCGCAGCGCAGCGGCTGTTTGACAGGTCGCGCGGATCTCTTTGCCGCTGGCTAGTTCGGGCGCCGGGCCAGGCATGGCGGTACGCGTGCGGGCAGCGGGCCGCTGGTAACGATCCGGCTGGATGATGATCACGTTACGGCAGCGCCCGGTGATAACGCTGTGAACGCAAGCGGCTCCTGGTACACGGGCTGGTGTCGAATCACCCCGTGCCAGGAGCCGTCATGACTGTATATCAGGGAACGTCGTTCACGCCCGAGCTGACCTCGACGGGGTATGCCCTGTTCCGTGCCGGGGTGAAGGTCAGCGCCGGGACCTGTGAGGACCTCGCGGAGTCGCTGCGGCGGCGGCATGAGCGGAACGGGACGCGGTGGCGGCTGCTGGGCCCGCTGGCGCAGGCGGTGCTGGTGATCGCGTTCCTGCGCACCAGCCTGACCTATGCGGAGCTGGCCGCAGGGTTCGGGATCTCGCCGTCCACGTGCTGGCGGGACATCGCCGAAGGGATCAGCGTGCTGGCGGACCGGGGCCGGCGGATCAGCCTGCGCGACGTGGCCCGGCTGGCCGTGAAGGCGGGCTGGGACTACCTGATCGTGGATGGCGTGCACGTGCCCACCGTGACGTTCGGCCGGAAAACAGGAGGCCAGCGGGCCTTCTACTCGGGGAAGCACAAGCGGCACGGGCTGAACGTGCAGACCGTCTGCTCCCCGGCCGGGGAACTGCTGTGGGCCGCTGCGCCGCAGCCGGGCGCGACCGTGGACGTCACGGCGGCGCGGAAGGCCGGGATCGCCGCCATCCTCACCTCAGTGACCGGCGTCCTCGCTGACCTGGGCTACCTCGGCTGGGACAAGGCGGTGATCACCGGCCGCCGCAAGCCGCGGGGAAAGGACCTGACTCCCGCGCAGCGGGCCGCGAACCGGCTGCAGGCCCAGCTCCGCTGCGTCGGCGAGCGCGGTAACGCCCGCCTGAAGTACTGGAAAGTCCTGGCCACCGAGCTGCGCTGCCGCCCGGAGCGCTGCACCGCCGTGATTAAGGCCGTCCTGGCCCTGCACTACATGGAACACGACCCGTTCACCGCTCTTCGCGTTGCCTGACCCGTCCGCGATCGTTACCGGGCCGCAACACCGCTACCGCCGGGACCACCGTACCCCAGACCCGCCCCGCGCACCCCCGAAGACCAGCAGAAAGAACCAGGACCAGGCCTGTCAAACCGCCGCATACCCTGCGGAAACCCAGGATGAAAGAAGCTCATTGGCTACCGGCCGATCGACGGGACCCCGGGCGACTTCACTGCGTCGCTGCCTGCCGACACGATCCGCGCCCGCGGCCACTCGGTGGATATCGGCGAGGGGAACTACCAGGCGGTGACGCTCAAGGAAGTCCTGCGCGGCGTCCTCGACGCGTTCCCGCAAGGCACCGGCCGCCCGGCGGGCCAGCCTGCGGCAGCACCGGCAGCGACGGGTCATCATGCGGATCGCTCGGCCAGGCTGACTCGGGCCGCGTACTGGGAAGCCCTCCAGGGCTATCTGCGGCCCGGGGACCTACTGCTGACTGACAACGGCACGTCGTATGCCATCTTCGGGTTCCAGCTGCCGCCCAAGTGCACCGTCGTCGCGTCGGTCATCTGGGGCTCGATCGGCTACAGCGTCGGGGCGCCGTTGGGGACGCTGACGGCAGCACCGGAAGGCGGATATAGGTCGGCAAGTGCCGAAAGAGCCTGTTATAAAGCGTGACGCTCACCCGCCCGGCATGCGCGCGCCCGCGGCATCGCCGGGCACCTGGCGCAGGTGCCGGATGTGGCGGGGGGCCGCCGCCCGGTCCCCGGGGGCGGTTCTGCGGGATACTTGAAAGCGGGGTGGTTGTCATGCGCCGGTATCTTGTTGTCGCGAACCAGACCCTGCAGGCGGCAGAGCTGCGGGACGAGCTTCGCAAGCGGATCAGTGCGGGGCCTTGCTCGTTCTTCGTGATCGTGCCGGACACCAAAGCCGCACAGCATGATCCCGTGGCGGCCGGCGGCGTGCTCCCGCAGCCCGGCATGTGGTGGTGGGCGACGTACTACGCTCCCCCTGCCACCGACGAGGAGGCGACCGCCCAGGCCCGGCAGCGGCTCAGCGTGATGCTGGACGGCCTTGCCGCGCTGGGCGTGCCGGTGGAGGGCGATCTGGGCAGCTCCGACCCGCTGGAGGCCATCGAGAAGGTGCGCGCCGATCGCCAGTTCGACGAGATCATCGTGACCACCCTGCCCCGGCACGTCTCCCGCTGGCTCAGGGCCGACTTGCCCCATCAGGCAGAGCGCCGGTTCGGATTGCCGGTCACGAC
This sequence comes from uncultured Actinomycetota bacterium, assembly GCA_963771985.1. Taxonomy (GTDB): domain Bacteria; phylum Actinomycetota; class Actinomycetes; order Streptosporangiales; family Streptosporangiaceae; genus Trebonia. The sequence goes on from CAVYVO010000007.1 coordinate 5,029, forward strand.
TATCATCACCAGTTACTGACCGCCCGTCCGGCAGCTGCCGGCGCGGCGGGCACGTCCTGCGCATGCCAGGTCCTGCTGGCCCAGTCCACCCCCGCTCGCGGCTAGCCCGAGGGCCGCCGCCGCCGACTTCGACACGCGGGCACGCTGACCACATTGCGCGACATGAGGGCAGGCGACTCGCAGCATTCGTCAGCGCCTGCCGAGTATGCGCTGGCGATGGATGGCGAGTTCACATCGGCTGGACTGCACAGAACGACCAGATCTGTGCAGTGCCGCCGACCTGTCCCGAAGCCACTACCACCGTACAAAACGGCAGTTCGGGCACGTTTCAGTCCGATGCCCCTTGCTTGCCGTTTAACCGATCTGGTTTGTCTTTTCCCGGAGTTCAGCCGCGGAAGCGGCCCATGCGCCGCACCATCACCTGACGGCGGTAAGCCATCATGGCGCCGGGCACCGGGCCGGCCTGCAGTGCGCCGCCGGCTGGCAGGTCAGCCGGGCCGACGCCCACGCCCAGCAGGGTGCGGGTCACCGCCTGCGCGGCGTCGAGCAGGTCATCGAGCGCCCGGGTCAGGTGCCTTCCGGTGACCGCGGTCAGCGCCGGGTCCTCGTGCAGTGACTCCAGGACGCTGCGCCGGATCAGCTCCTTGAGAAAGGACGCCGTGGTGCCGCCGGTGCGCTCGATGGCGACGTTCACGTCCTCCGGGGTCAGGGCCAACGGCACGTCCTGGCCGTAGAGCGACATCAGGCGTTCCCGTGCGGGGGCATCCGGCAGGGCGATCTCGACCGCGACGTCCACCCGGCCCGGCCGTGCGGCCAGAGCGGGTTCCAGCAGGTCAGCGCGGTTGGTGGTCAGCAAGAACAGCAGGTCGGCGTCGGGCGCCGCGCCGTCCATCGCGTTGAGCAGGTCGAACAGGACCGGGCTGGACGCCGGGCCGAGCGAGCGTTCCTCCGCGACCAGGTCGACGTCCTCGAGCACCACGACGGCGGGCAGCAGGGCACGCGCCAGATCCGTCACCGCCCCGATGGCGACCAGTGACCGGCCGGTAAGCACCAGCCGCGTGTAGCCGCTCATCTGGCCGAGCAGATAGCGGGTGGTGTGCGTCTTCCCGGTGCCGGGCGGGCCGTACAGCAGCAGACCGCGCTTCAGGTGCTGGCCGACAGCGAGCAGCGCGTCCCGGTGACTGGCTACTGCGAGGGCATGCCGCTCGATCCGCGCCAGCACGGTGCCGGGCAAGACGACGTCCTCCCGGCTGATTCCGGGCGGGGCGGCGAAGTTCAGCGCAACGCCGCCAAACGGATCCAGCGACACGTCGAGCAGGTGGCCGCGGTAGACATTGAGCTCCGCGCGCAGCTGGTCCAGTTCGGCGAGCAGCCCCTGGGCCAGGCTCACCGGCAGGCCCGCGACCTCAACCTCGAGTCCCGGCTGATGCTCGTTCGGGGCCTGGATCATCACGACATAGCGGCCGTGTGAGTCGGTGACCAGCAGCAGGGCCAGCCGCAGACACCCCAGGGTCGACCCTGGGCCGTTCGGCAGGTCGGTAAGTGCGGGCGCGGTCAGCCGCAGCGGCGGCAGTGCCTCGCCCGCTACCAGCTGCTGCAGTGACAGGCCGCCATAGTGCGGCGGCAGGGCGATGCCGCGGACCTCCGCCGACCGTCCCGCGCGCGCTGACCAGGCGTCGAAGGCGGTCTGCAGGTTGACGTGCTCGAACGGGGGCAGCTCACGCGTCACCACGGAATGGTGCATGCCGTCGGGTCCGAGGAAATCGCGGACAAGCACCGACACCTCGTTGCCCTCTTCGGTGCCGGACGAGTGGATCCAGTCAAGAAATTCGCGGAAGGCCGCCGCGAACTCGCGGGCCTGATAGTCGGGCGCGTGTTCCGGCATAGGGTCAGGCTAACCCGAACCGCGATCAGGGGCGCGGGATTTCGTTGGCGGCGAGAGACGCCACCGCCCGTTCGGGATCATCGTTTCTCATTCTTTTCCAGAGCGCGCGATACCAGGGCTCACGCTGAACGACAGGACCACGCTGCCCGCGCTCGGCCTCGGCACCTGCAAGCTCACCGGGGCGGCCGCCCGCCGCATGGATGAGCCCGCCCCGTCGGAGATCCGGCAGCTCATGGATCACGTGGAGGTCAATACCGCGGCCCGCCGCAACACCCGGGGCGGGCGCAGCGCGCAGGAGCACCTGGTGGCCGTGCTCCGCTGCCTGTACCGGCGCGCCGCGGACAACGGGCTGATCAAGAAGGCGGACAACCCGGCGCGAAAGTGGCCAAGCCGCGCCCCCTGCCTCCACCTGGCAGGCGGTGCGGGATGCCCGGCTGGCGGAGATCAACGAGGCTGCCGCAGCCCGGGCGATGATCCCGAGCCGGATACGCCGCTGCTGCTGCGGCTGCACACCGAGATCGCCTGCCGCCGCGGCGGCGCCCGACCAGCCTGGACCCGGACCAGTGCCTGATCCTGGGCCGCGTGCAAGCGCGCAGATCGCTTGCTGCACGGGTGATGATCTCCGCATCTCAGATCGAAAAATTGGCGATGATTACCCGTGTATGTCGCGTTACACGGCCCGAACGGCTTTGGCGGCCTTCGATGACCCGTATAACGCCGATCTGGGGTATTCACTTAACCGGAGTGGAATCGGTAGCTGCAGCTGGAGCTCGCCGTTCCTCCACGGCCGGTTCGCCGTCGGGCGGTCCAGGCTTGGCGGGTGACCCCAGCCCCGCGCTACCGGTGCAGGGCGCGGCTTCTTGCTCGCGAGAAGGTCGTCGAAGCGGACTGGCTCGTGCCCGGCGGCCAGCTCCAGCACCCGGTAGAACAGCAGGCCGCGGCTTCGCGAGCGGCGCCGGTTGAAGCGGAAGACAAACTCATCCAGGTAGGCAGGCAGATGCGCCTCGTCCACCGATCCCTGGTGGGTGCCCAGCAGCCACCGCTTGGCCAGCGAGGCGACGCGGTGCACGGCGGGCAGCAGCTCGCCGGGATCCTCCCCGCGGGCGCGGGCGGCGCGCTGGCTGCGCCGCTCATGCGCATAGCCCAGGCCGTCCAGCCCGTAGTAGCCCATCCAGGCGTCGGTGACGACGGTGCTGCCCGGCTCGACGGCGCCGGCGACGAACGGGCGCAGCGATCCGCATCGGTACGGAACCAGGCCTGGAACTCGCCAGTCGACCTCGGGTAGTGGGTTCCGGCCCGCGGCCACTCCATGGCCAGAGCTTACTCCGGTTAAGTGAATACCCCAGACGCCGATTACGTGCGGTCGGTGGCTGGCCTGACTGCCTGGGATGCTGCGCGCAGATCAACCTGTTCGGAGCACTGGGTGCTGGCTAGCCTGGCCTGGCCCGCAGGTGGGCTGGTTGGAGCGGGTGGGGATTGATCTGGCAGGTGCGGATCTTCCCGCAGTGGGGGAACTGCCGGCGCTGCGCGGCGCCCGTGGTGCTGGACAGCCCGGGTTGTATATTTGACCGCTGGCTGGTTGCCGCTTGGGGAGGCGGGCGTGATGGACGGTACGCGGACTGGGGGCTTTACTCAGGTTTCGGTCCCTGACGGCTACAGCCAGTTCATGCTGGCTCAGCTGTTCGAGCCATGGGCGGCGGACCTGGTCGCCCGCGCGGGCTTCAGCCGGGGTGCCGCGTCCTGGACGTGGCCAGCGGGCTGGGCCCGGTCGCCCGGCTGGCCGCCGCGGCGACAGGACCTGGCGGTCGCGTGGTGGCCAGTGACATCAGCGCGGCCATGCTGGCGGTGGCATCTGCCAGGCCAGCAGGTCCGGAGTGGGCGCCGATTGAGTACCGGGAATGGATCACCCCGGCGAGGCTGTCTGCCCAATCACCCCGCATATCTCCCGGATCTGCGCTTACCGCCTATCAACGCCATCACCGCTGCCCACAGCGCAGATCGGCGGCGATGCGCGCCCGCAGAACTTGAGATGCCCCGAAGCTTCCGGACAGTCCATCCATTAGGATGGATGTCTGGAAAGGTAGAGATTTTGCCCCGACCGAAGAAGAGCTTCTCGCCGGAATACAAGGATGAAGCCGTGAAGATGGTGATCGAGACGTCGCGCCCGATTGCCAGAGTAGCGAAGGAGCTCGGAATCAACGAAGGCACCCTCGGTAACTGGGTTGCTTCCTATCGCCGTGAGCACGCCGGCGAGGAGTCGCCGCTGTCCCTGAATGAGCGGGCGCGGCTGCGCGAGCTCGAGCGGGAAACCCGGGAACTGAAGATGGAAAACGAGTTCCTGAAAAAGCCGCAGCATACTTCGCCCGCGACCATCGGTGACCGACAAATTCGAGCTCATCGACGCGGAGTATGCGGCTTACCAGGAATCTGATGATGAGCACGTGCCGTCGATCGTGAAAATGTGCCGGTGGATGGAGGTGTCACGGTCCGGCTTCTATGAATGGCGGAGCGCGCCGGAATGGGCGACGGCGAAAAGGCGCGGGATCCTCGCTTTGATCATCCGGAAGTCATTCGACGAATCGGATGAGACATACGGGTCAGGACTCCTGACATAGGGAGAAGGATCATGCAGTGCCGGGGTGGGGCTTGACTTCGTAGCGCAGGACGAGGCCGGTGCCGGGGTAGCGGGTGCGGGCCTGGCTGAGCTGGCTGCAGAGCGCGGCCAGGGCCTGGGTGCGCCGTGGGGCGGTGAGCGGGTCGAGGCGGATGAGCAGTTCGCCGTGGCCGGGGATGATGTCGCCGGAGGTGACGAGGGCTTCGCGGATGAGGGCGTAGGCTTCGTCGCCGGCGCGGGCGTAGCGGCCGTCCAGCGCCCGGGCCAGGGTGGTTTCGGCGTTGCAGGCGGCCATCCGGACGGCGTGGGTGATCTGCTTGACCTCGGTCTCCAGGCGGATCATGTCCGGGGCGATCTCGCCAAGGCGGATGCGGGCGGGGACGGCGGCCGCGGCGTCCTGGGCGGCTTGGAGTTCCCGCCTGGCGTCCTCGGCCGGGGTGTTGAGAGCGTTGATCATCTGGTTGGTGATGGTGACCGGCTGGCCGGGTGCGGGGTTGCGCAGGGCCGCCAGGCTGGTGCCGCGCTGGGCCTCGGCTGCGGCGGTGAGGGTCTCGGCGCGGCGGAGCTGGGCGGCGGCGGCTTTCTTCGCCGGGTTCGGGACTTTCCGGTCCGGGTCGTCGGGCGTGGCGGCGTGGGAGTCGAGGGCGTCCAGGGCGAAGTGGGTGCGGGCGTAGCGGAAGTAGTTCTCCTCCCGCCACCGCGAGGTCATCCGCCAGCAGACCTCCCCGGCGGCCAGGTCCGTGCGGGTGGTGAGGGCGTGGATCTGCCGGGTGGCGCCGTGCCGGGCGGGGACGCGGCGGCTGACCTGGCGCAGGCCGACCGTCTGCCCGTTGCGCGGCCCTTCGGTGATGGTCAGCGTGATCGTGGTGTCGGCCAGGTCCCAGGCGTGCTCCCGGCCTCGGTCATCGGCGCAGGTGATGGTGGTGAACGCGGCGGCGGGCAGGTCGGGGGCCGGGCCCTTGCGCCAGGTGAGCAGGTCGAACCCGGCCGCGGTGATGTCGGCGAACAGGGCCGGGGACCAGCCGCCCCGGTCGAAGCACACCGTCACCCGGCGGCCTTCGCCCGCGACCTGCCGCAGCTGCGGGAGCAGCCGGCGCAGCTCGCCGGCCAGCGACTGCGACGGCTCGGCGGCCACCATGAACACCGGGTCGCCGTGCTGGCTGGTGACCCAGGTCTCGGTGGTGGCCGGGGCGGGGAACTTCAGCCGCGCGACGTGCATCTTCTGCACGTTCCGGGTGCCGTGGTAGGCGCGCGCGTGCCCGTCCGCGTAGAGGAATCCCAGCGTCCGGGCACGGGCGGCGGCGTGGCGCCGGGCCAGCGCCATCACCAGCTCGCTGGCCTTGCCGGCGGCGGCGAGCTCGCCGAGCTTGCGGCGGATGGTCTTGACTTCCGGCGCCCGGTCCAGGCCGGGCACCCGGCCCAGCGCCCCGGGCGGGACCCTCGTGGCGCCCTCGGCCCGCGGCTCGCCGGCCAGGGCCAGGAACACCAGGGTCAGCAGCGTGGCGGCCAGCCCGTAGTAGCCGTTGCGGAGCCGGCCGTAGACCTGCCGGGCGGCCTCCAGCAGCCCGGTGGCCTCCAGCGCGGGCAGCGCCAGCAGCAGCCCGGCCAGCGGGTACCGGGCCCCCGGGGCGAAGACCGGCCCGGCGCCCTCGCCGGGCAGCCCCCACCGGGCCAGCGCCCGCTCCCCGTCCCGGGGCACCGGGTCCGGCAGCACCGGCAGCGGCCCGCCCGCGGCCGCCGTCTCGCCGTCCCGCTGACACGCGCTGTCCTGGCCGGCGTCCCCGGCCGCCGGGGCCTGGCCGCCGGACCGGATCCGGCCCAGCGCGCTGCGGACGGTAAACGTCGAGACCCCGGCCGCCGCCGCGACCTGCCGCAGCGTCTGGCCGGCCGCGTCCAGCTCCGCGATCCGGGCCGCCAGCGCGGGCGTCAGCTTCGACGCGCCCTTCGGCCCGCGGCGGGCCGGGACCAGCCCGGCCACCCCGCCCGAGGCCAGCGCCCGGTCCCACCGCCAGACGGTGGCCGGGTCCACCCCGAACGCCTCCGCCACCTGGCCCTGCGACGCGGCCCGCAGCCGGACCAGCTGCACCGCGGCCAGCCGGCGGCCCGCCTCGTCCCCGGCATCCCACGCGAAGGTCGCCAGCCCGTGCACCGTGACCAGCCCGCCGTCCTCGCCGGCCAGCAGGCCCACGCCCGGCGCGATCTCAGCCGCCCCGGCGGGCAGCAGCGGGAGAGGGAGCTGGCTGAGCATACGAGCCATCATCCACTCCATCCGCCCGGCTGATCATCTTGCATAAATTTTCTCACAACCCGGGCCCGCAGAGCATGAGAGACACGCCGTACATGCAGATCAGCCCGTCAAGATCACCCGACCCTTGGCTCTATGTCAGGAGTCCTGACGGGTACAGCCGGGTCCACGCAGAACCTCGTCGCCTGGGGCGTGCCCGCCGGGCCGGAGCTGGTCCGGTCCATCATGCGCGAGCTGGGCCTGGAGCCCAATGGCCTTGCTTTAAGTGATCATATGTGGGCTGAGCAGGTGGAACTCGATTTTCCGGATGACGTTGGTGACGCTCGGCTCACCGGGCTTGCGGGCGGGGAAGTCGCCGGATTTCTTGGTCTTGCGGGGGCTGGCCCGGTCCGGGCGGTCGCGGGTGAAGGTGCCCGGGGCGAGGATCTTGAGCAGGAACGCGGCGAGCGCGAGATCGGCCTGCTCAGGGGGAAAAAGCCGCGACGGTGTCCGTCGCGGCGGCCAGGGCGTGCGGGAAGCTGATCTGGTCCGGGGGGACGCCCGCGGCGGCCGCCCCGATCCCGGTGATCTTGCAGATCGCCTGGCAGACGGCGAACAGCGCCCACATTTCCTGCTCGACGCCGGCCGGGTCCTTGCTGCGCAGCACCGGCTGGCCCTCGCCCATGTCGGTCTTATGGTGCCCGATGACGGTCTCGCATCCCCACCGGGCCGGGTAGCAGCACGCCAGATCCAGCGCCGGGTACTCCCCGGGGTCGAGCAGGCTGGTGACCAGGCAGAACAGCTCGGAGGTCTCCTCGCCGCCGCCGTCTTCGGGCGTGGTGCGCACGGTGTACTCGATGACCCGGACGGTCAGCGGCGGGCCGTCCTTCTTGCGCGGCGGCGTCAGCTCCGCCAGGTAGGTGCCGTCGGCCAGGACTTTCACCGGCTTGAGGGCAAAGGACGCCGGGGCGCGCCACAGGATGTGCGCCCCGGTGGCGAGGAACTCCCGGGCCAGCGCCCAGGACAGGAACTTGCGGCCGGCCAGCACCAGCATCCCCGGCCCGGAGCATCCGGTCTCCAGCAGGCCGCGGGCCAGCGCCTGCTCGCTGTCCCGGTACGGGCCCAGGGACGCCCCCAGCAGGCTCCCGGTCCCGGACTCGGCCGCTGCCAGCCACCTGACCTGCGGGAACGCCCCGTCCCGGGCCTGATTGGACGGGCGGCCGAAGTGCGCGTCGTTCGGCGGGCTGTCCGGCACGTCCGAGGTTGACCCGTCGATCGAGACGACCCGCAGCCCGCAGCAGGACACCCCCGGCACGTCCAGGTCCCCGATCGGCCCCGTGACCTGCTCGAACAGGAACCGGACCGGTGCCGGGCCGAGCTTGCCGCGGCCCCGCGCCAGCGAGGAGATGTTCGGCGGCTTCCACCGCCGCCCGCCGCCCGCGTCAACCCAGCCGTCCGGGTCCAGCTGCCCGTCCAGCAGGTCCTTCCCGCGCCGCTGGCGGTACAGCCCGTCGGCCAGCTTGGTCATCACCTGCCCGTACCCGCAGTTCCGGCCGCGGAACAGCCACAGCGCCAGCACGAAGTACACCACCAGCCGCGCCGGCAGCAGCCGGCGCCGCCGCTCCCGCGCCCCGGCCGCGTCCACCGCCGCATCCACCAGCCCCGGCGTGAAAACCCTGGTCAGGACACCCACCGAGATCCGGTCCGGCAGCCACCCGTCCGGAGACAGCCCCTCAGAACCATCATGCGCCACGAAACAGCAACGATACCACCTCAGACCTTAAAGCAAGGCCATTGGGCCTGGAGCCCTGCCAGCCGCGGCCGTGGCGGTTCAGCCTCACCGAGGGCGACGGCCAGGAGCACGACATCCCTGATTACGTGAAACGGGATTTCACCGCTGACGCGCCCGGCCGGAAAATGGTCGGCGATATTACCTGCATTCCGACCTGGCAGGGCTGGCTTTACCTATCAGTTACGTGGAATCCGAGCGCGGAGGGCACTGTCGGCCGCAGGCCGTCTTCACCTGCGAGGATTCCACGTAACACGGATTCTGTGGACTGCGACGAAGGAGCATTCCACAGAATGGCGACGGTCATCGACTGCCACACGAAGGCCGTGATCGGCTGGGCGACGGACGATAATTACAAGACCCCGCTCATCGAGAAGGCCATCGAGATGGCTGCCCGCAATCATCCTCTCGCTGAGAAAGCGATTTTCCACTCCGATCGCGGCAGCAACTATACGTCCCGGGATTTCGCCCACGGGATCGGCGAGTTGGTGTTATGTGACTGAGTGCAGCCACGTGTATGCGAGTGCCTGATTTGACTGCGGGGTGGTTGCCGGCTAAAGGCGTGTCAGACAACGTTTGCAGCGATCGCTGATGTCAGCACGGCCTTGACATCCTCGAAGCTGGCCTCCGCATTGAACTCGGCCAGGCGATGCTTCCATCGTCGTCCCGGAACCCGGTCCTGGATCTCAGCACGGACTGCCTCAAGGGCTGGATGGCGGTGAGAGTAACGACCGGTGACCTGGTGGCATGCGGTAGCCAGCGCTGAATACAGGGTGTAGCGGCCGTTGACCGGATCGTCGGTACGTATCGGGGAGCGATCCCAGGCAGCTTCGTCGGCTAGAAGCGCGCCGGCGATTTCCAGGATTCGCACGGTCTCCCCGGCGGGTGCTGCACCACCAGGCGGCGCGGGCATGAGGCCAGGCTACCGGAGGGGCGGCCCATGGCACATCCGGGCGGGGCGGACGTTGCCCGACGCGGTAGCTGGGCGTGCTTCGCGGGAACGGCCTCCCGTCCGGTTTGATCGCGGGTGTCTAAGCCAGATCTGACCGGGACGAAAGGCCGCCGATGCCAGTGTCGCATGCCCGCGCTACCGCCGTGACCAGCGCCGATGAACACGCAGCCGGACAGGTTCCCGGCCTGCTGGAGGTGCTGGCGCAGGTCCCGGACCCGCGGAAGCGGCGCGGCCGCCGGTACCTGCTGGCGTTCGTGCTCGCGGTCGCGGTGGCGTGCGTGCCGGCCGGGGCGAAGAACTTCCGGGAGATCGGCGACCAGGCCGCTGACCTGCCGCAGGAGGTCCTGCGGAGGCTGGGCGGGACGCGCCGCCCGCTGCGATGCACGATCATCGCTCCCAGCGAGAAGCGGATCCGCACCCTGGTCCATGCCATCGGCGCGGACGCCCTCGATGACCTGATCGGCGGCTGGCTGCGCGCCCTGGCAGACGCGGGCCGCCCGGATCACCTGCTGACCGCGATCGCGATCGACGGGAAATGGCTGCGCGGCGTCGCGGACGGGCAGGTCAAGCTGTTCGCCGCGATGCTGCACGAAGAGAAAGTCATGATCGCCCAGCACCGGATCCCGGACGAGACCACCGAGACCACCCAGGTCAGGGAACTGCTGGAGCCCGTGGACCTGGAGAACGCGGTGGTCACCGGCGACGCTGCCCACGCCCACCGGGAGACCGCGGAGTACATCGCCGGCAGCAAAGACGACGGGAACCGGGAATCGGACTACTTCCTGTTCAAGGCCAACCGGCCGTCACTGCAGCTCGCCATCTACGACGCCGTCCAGCACGACGGCCCGCGCGAGCCGGACCACACTGAAGTGGACTACGGACACGGCCGGATCATCCGCCGCTCCATCTGGGTCACCGATGCCGGGAACCTGGACTTCCCGCACGCCGCCCGCGTCGCGCGGATCCGCCGCGACGGCTACGACATCACCGGCACACCGATCAGCAAGGAAATCGTGCACGCCGTCACCAGCCTGGACGAAGACCGTGCCAGCGCGGCAGACCTCGCAAGGATCGCCAGCGGCCAGTGGGGCATCGAATCGGTGCACTGGCTGCGTTCTCCGCGGCACGGCCTACGCGGAAGACGCGAGCACCGGCTACGCCGGAAACGGCCCGCAGGTCATGGCCACGTTCCGGAATCTGGCCGTCAGCCTGCTCTGCCTCGCCGGCGTCACCCAGATCACCCGCACTCTCCAGGCCATCGGACGCGACCGAACCCGAATGCTCAACTACCTACCGCTATGATACGGCAGCTGTAGTTCGTTGTGATCATGGTGTTGTCTCGGCGTAGGCGTTCCAGCGTTGGTGGGCTTGCCGGGCGCGGTGCTGGTGGCGGCGGCGCCAGGTGGACCAGTGCAGGCGGTGGGCCGGGTCCCGCCGGGGCGGCGGGATGACGGTGCCGCGCAGCAGCCGCAGCAGTTCCGGGATGGTGACCGGGATCAGCCCGGCATCGGCATCTGAGCCGGCGTCGTGCTGGCGCTGCAAGGCGGCGGCGACGGCGAGGTAGATATAGGCGAGCAGGCAGATCGCGGTCCAGCGGTGCCAGGACTTCCAGCGGATGACCTGCCCGGTATCCAGGCCGGCCACCTGCTTGCTGAGCTGGTGATCTTCTTCCACCCGCCATCTCGCTGCCGCGACGGCGATCAGCCGGGACAGCGGCACCGGCCCGGGGGTCCAGCACCGGTAAAACGACAGCTGGCCGGTGTGGCGGTGCCGGCGGGCCAGCAGCACGCCGTACCCGTCCTCGTGCCCGCCGGGGGTGTCGTCGCTGGCCACTTCCAGCATCGCCCAGTCGTAGTGCCGGGTGCCCTTGGTCCCGGACCCGGTGCGCATGCGGTGCCAGGCCTGATGCGGGATCATGCCGGCCGCGGCGGCCGCGGTCACGGCGCGGCCCGAGCCGACAGTAACGACGTGATTGGCGCGGACTGCCAGCACGTAGCCCATCCCGTGCGCGCGGATGGCGCGGCGCAGCTCACGCCCGCTGTACACTTCGTCGCCAGCCACGAAGGCGGCGCGGATCCCCAGGGACTGCGCACGGTCTAGCAGGGCGCCGGCCAGCTGCGGCTTGGTGGCGAACATGACCTCCTCCGGCACGCCGGCCAGTTCCCGGTGCTCCTCATCGGCAGCGCAGGCCCCGGGCAGGTACAGCGCCCGGCCGATCAGCGCATGCCCGCGACGGGTGGCATAGGTCACGGTGACCATGACCTGGCACAATGCGATGCCGCCCACCGTGCCGCTGTACTGGCGGGCCGCGCCGGCGCAGTTAGCGGAGGACTTCTCATCGGCGGTCTCGTCCACGATCAGCACCCCGCCCCCGTCATCGAGATGCTCCGCTGCCCAGACCGCCGCAGTGTCCAGCATCTGCTCGTCGTCCCAGACCGCACGCGACAGCAGGTGCTGCAGCCGGTGCGGCCCGCGATGCCCGGCCGCCTCGGCGATCGTCCAGCAGTTGTGATCGTCTAGTTCCATCAGCAGCCCGCGCGCCATCTGGCCGCAGGACTGCCGGGTCTCCCGCCGGGGGAAGCACCCGGCCACCTGTCCGAGCAGATCCGCCAGCAGCGCGGACCGGGCATCATCGGCTACCGTGACAGCAGCGGCTGCCGCATTTTGATTGTGTTCCACAAACCCATCATCATCGCGGCAGCCGCATCTCTGCCCGGTCACCTATCTGACCTGCGCCAACGGTTCCGCGGTCACGAACTACAGCTGCCGTATATGAGGCCCATATCACAAATGACTTTGCCGATCCCGTGAGCGGCATCCGACGCATAAATCACGCAGAACGAACGAATATTTCAGCTATGGGCCTTCGATTGGCTGTAGTGCTGCAGGCGCTCAGATTGTCCGGTTCGGTGCGGGTGGCCGCGAGGTGTGCACCGCGGCCGCTCCTACGCCGCCGTGAACCTGTGTGTCAAAGGTCCTGCGGGTAGGCGATTGCCAGGTTGTCAAGGTTGCTGGACAGCGCACTGGCCCAGGAAGAAGCTGTGCTCGCAGGTGCCCGCCGCTCACCTTCCCTGAGAGCGTCGGCGTCGCGTTGCGCGTTTGGGTTGTCTTCGGGTGGCCTGCCCGGCTGCCTCGTCGTGGTTGGCGCTGGTACGCTGCGGCTCAGTCTCGGCGTGCTCTGCGCCGACCTCCGGCGCCCGCGCGGCCTCCTGGCGGGCCTCGTCGGCCCTTGACTGGGCCTCGGCCGCCCGGGACTCCGCGGCGGTCACCGCATCGTCCCGCTCCCGCCGCGCCGCGGCCACCTGCTCCCGCGCTGCCCGCTCGGCCTCGTCGGCCCGTGCCTGCGCAGCCTGGTGCGCGGCCGCCGCCTCCTGTTCGGCGGCCGCCGTCGCCGCCAGCGCCTCGCCCAGCCGCGCCTCGGCCTGGGCCGCAGCGGCACGCGCCTGCCCGGCCTCCGCCTCGGCCCGTTCGGCACGGGTCTCAAGCCCGGCCCGGGCCTCTTGTGCCGCCGCGATCTGCGCTTCGAGTCCGGCCCGCAGCTCGGCCTGGTCCCGCGCGGCCTCCTGGCGGGCCTCGTCGGCCCTTGACTGGGCCTCGGCCGCCCGGGACTCCGCGGCGGTCACCGCATCGTCCCGCTCCCGCCGCGCCGCGGCCACCTGCTCCCGCGCTGCCCGCTCGGCCTCGTCGGCCCGTGCCTGCGCAGCCTGGTGCGCGGCCGCCGCCTCCTGTTCGGCGGCCGCCGTCGCCGCCAGCGCCTCGCCCAGCCGCGCCTCGGCCTGGGCCGCAGCGGCACGCGCCTGCCCGGCCTCCGCCTCGGCCCGTTCGGCACGGGTCTCAAGCCCGGCCCGGGCCTCTTGTGCCGCCGCGATCTGCGCTTCGAGTCCGGCCCGCAGCTCGGCCTGGTCCCGCGCGGCCTCCTGGCGGGCCTCGTCGGCCCTTGACTGGGCCTCGGCCGCCCGGGACTCCGCGGCGGTCACCGCATCGTCCCGCTCCCGCCGCGCCGCGGCCACCTGCTCCCGCGCTGCCCGCTCGGCCTCGTCGGCCCGTGCCTGCGCAGCCTGGTGCGCGGCCGCCGCCTCCTGTTCGGCGGCCGCCGTCGCCGCCAGCGCCTCGCCCAGCCGCGCCTCGGCCTGGGCCGCGGCAGTACGCGCCTGCCCGGCCTCCGCCTCGGCCCGCTGGCGCCGCCGCCAGAACGCGAACCCCGGAGGGTCCGGATCACCCGGCCCGGCCGCCCTGCCACTTTGCCGGGCCAGCACCTGGCGCCGCCGGAACGCGGTCAGCGCCGTGTGCGGCTCCCCGGTCATCGGGTCCGGCAGCCCGCAGTACCCAGGCTCCGCCACCCCCGCCTCCCTCGGCCGCGCCTCATTCTCGCAGCCCGGATACGCGCACCTGGGGACTTCCTGTCCAGCTTCGGCCATCTTCACGCTCCGTTCCGTCTTAAAAGCACAGCGTAACGCGGCTCTCGGCGGCAGGAACCGGCACATCCCGGCGAACCGAACCCCGTGCTACCCGCCGCATTGATCCCGGCTGTGCCAGCGTGTTATGCGTCTCCTCCAGACCGTCGCCACTCCGCGGCCTTGCCAGAGGTCGCGGAGGCTCCGGTCACCTTGGCAAGTTCCCAAGATCAGGATGCCCAGCGTGCACCAAAAACAACGGCTTCCGCAAACACGGTCCAGTGTGGGCTGGCCGGAATCGCCTGGTCACGGGCTGAGTGAAGTCCTTGCAGTCGGTCGTATGGCGGGCGCCGTCCATCTGCGGCCGGAGACAGGCCGATGCGGGCGACGGGCCGGGCCGACACGGCGCATCGGGGAGGCGGAAGCAGCCAGCGGCGTTGCCGCCGTCCCGATCACCGTTATCCTGCCCCCGGCCGCCTGCCAGCGTGTGGCGGCCCCGTCGCCGGCGCTTGCTCGCGGGCCGCGAAATGCCGCGGGCTGTATCCATCATGACAGCGTGGCTGCGGCCATCCCTCACAGACCTCACGAATAGGAGCAGGACATGGCGCCAATCGTGCTTTCAATCGATATCGCTTGCCCGTCGGGCGAGATCTTCACGCTGGGCAAACAGGCGTTCGTGTTCCGCGGCCTGGCCGGCGCGGATGCGGATGACGATGACGTCAAGCTCACTCATGACACCATGAACCAGTCAGGTCCGAGGTTCCCCGTGCCGCGTGCCGCCGTGGCGGCTGCCCTGACCGGCGGGCTCGCCGCGTCGGCCATGACATGACGCTGGGCGGACCAGCGCAATGACCAGGGCTGGGCTCTTCAGCGCGAGCGCGGCCGCGCCGATCATCCAGATCTGCGCCAGGCGCGGGCCATGCCGTGAAGCGCAGGTCCGCGTGCAGATCGGCGGATATCGCGTACCGACGACTAGCCGAGCTGTCACGGTCGGTAACGAGGCACTACCGGCCGGTCTGGCAAGCAGGGTGCCCGACGGGTCAGACCCGTCAACTCTCGCCTGGCCCTCGCGATGCCCCGTAGCACTACCACGCCGCCATCGGCACCCGGCCGCCCAACGCTCCTGGTCGCGTTCGTTTGCCTCTGGTGACACGTTGGTTTCTTAGCACCCCATGCCGGCCGTCCGCCCTCGCGCACCATGGCGGGCGAGGCTGAGTAGCCTGTGGTCGTGACGGGCGAGAACCCCGCGGTGGGCATCGACGTGACCCGGCCGAGCATCGCCCGTGCCTGCGACTGCTGGCTGGGCGGCAAGGACAACTATGAAGACGACCGGCGTTTCGCGGAGCGCCTGCTTGCCGTGGTGCCCGACGCCCGGGCAGCGGCTCGGGCCAGCAAGAACTTCCTGGCTCGCGCCGTCCGTTTCCTAGCCGGGGAGGCGGGCATCGGCCAGGTCCAGTGCCGAGATAGCGGGCGATCTAGCCGGGCGCGGCTTTGCGGGCCTCGGGCAGAAGCGGATACAGCCATGGACCCTAGCCTCTGGTGCGACGTGACCAAGGACCCTTGCCTCAGCTGCGCCCGGGCATAGCTTGATCGACACGGACGTGGTCGATCGAAAGACCGCTGTCCTCTAGGTGCTGCATTCAGTGACACGGTCTGGGGGATGAGCCCCATGGATGAGAACGCCAAGGCCAGGGACCTAGAGGAGCAGGCCACCATAACCAGGCAGCCATGGGGCCCGGCTATGGGCCCAGGCGCGAGGACGAGCCTGGCCCCCCTGGGAGAATCATACGAACCGGCGTACGACGAGCTCGACTTGCTGCGGGGCAAGGCGGCTGGGCACCGCTGGGATGGCTGGCGCCGCCTGACCGGTGATGAGGACTACTTCGCCGCCTGCTCGTGCGGGTGGCGCAGCACCGAGACGGGCTGCGTGAGCCCGATGCTGCGGCAGGTGAAAGAGCACCTTGACGCGGTCAGGGCGATACGCGGCGGGCGTCCGTCAGCCCGCGCCGCACAGGCACCGGCCCGGGACGAGCGCGCGCGCGATGCCAGTCTGCGGGAGATGGGGCCGGACGAGCGCACACTGGAGCTCTACGCGTCCGTGGAGAGCCAGCAAAGACGCCTGTCCCAGGCCCTGGAGCAGTCAGGTGATCTGCTGTCCGCCAGCAAGGACCAGGCCGATCGGT
Source organism: uncultured Actinomycetota bacterium (assembly GCA_963771985.1). GTDB lineage: Bacteria > Actinomycetota > Actinomycetes > Streptosporangiales > Streptosporangiaceae > Trebonia. The sequence goes on from CAVYVO010000007.1 coordinate 21,070, forward strand.
TCGTGGCCGTGCTCGAGCACGCGGCGGCGAGAGTCGCACCGGAATGGGCAAAGACCGGCGCATCTGTGCGGCGCGAACAGGCTCTGCAATGCCAGGTGGAACGCGTGAAGGAGTGGCGCAGCGGGATCGTCGCCGCTGCCGGGGCTCTCGCCGCGGTAGCAGAGGAAGTCGCCCTGGCTGGTCAGGACCTGGAAACCCGCTATCGGACAGGCTCGGCTTAAGATGGGCGCCTGGTCGGCGAAGCCGCAAACCGGCACGGCGGCAGAGGGGTTGTGGCTGGATGACCTGCACCGTGCATGTGGCCTGGGACGAGCGGCTTACTGACTATCACTTCGGGCCTGGCCATCCGCTGGCGCCGGTGCGCCTGGAGCTGACGATGCGGCTCGCGCGCGAGTTCGGGCTGTGGAGCCAGCCCGGCGTGACCGTGGCCGCCCCGGTCCCGGCCACCGGCGCCGACCTGGAGCTGGTGCATGACCCCGGGTACGTCGCGGCGGTGCGGACGGTTAGCGGCTGGGCCGGTGAGCTTGGTGCCCGCGGCTTGGAGGCGGCCCAGCAGGGCTACGCGCGGGCGTTCGGGCTGGGCACCGGGGACCAGCCGGTATTTGCCGGCATGCACCAGGCATCGGCGCTAGTGGCCGGGGCGACCCTGGCCGCGGCCCGCGCGGTGTGGTCGGGCTCGGCCGGGCACGGGGCCAGCATCGCGGGCGGCATGCATCACGCGATGACCGCCCGCGCCAGCGGGTTCGGGGTCTACAACGACGTCGCGGCGGCGATCGCCTGGCTGCTGGGACACGGCGCCGAGCGGATCGCCTACGTGGACATCGACGCGCACCACGGCGACGGGGTGCAGGCCGCGTTCTGGTCCGATCCGCGGGTGCTGACCATCAGCCTGCACCAGCACCCGGCGGACATGTTCCCGTTCACCGGGCTGCCCGCCGAGACCGGCGGGCCCGGCGCGGAGGGGTTTGCGGTCAATGTCGCGCTGCCCGCCAGGACCGGTGATGCCCGCTGGCTGCGCGCCTTCCACGCGGTCATCCCGCCGCTGCTGGCCCAGTTCCGGCCGCAGGTTCTGGTCAGCCAGCACGGTGCCGACACCCACCGGCTGGATCCGCTGGCCCGCCTGGAGCTGAGCATTGACGGGCAGCGCGCCGCCCACGCCGCGATCCACACGCTGGCCCACGACCAGGCCGGCGGGCGCTGGCTGCTCACCGGCGGAGGAGGATATGAGCTGGTCCACGTCGTACCACGCAGCTGGACCCATCTGCTCGCCGAGGCCGCAGGCCAGCCGATCGACCCGGCGGCGCCGACCCCCGCCTCGTGGCGAGAGTATGTCGCGCGGCGCACCGACCTGACCGCACCCGAACAGATGACCGAGGGGGCACCCGCGGTGTTCAGGCCGTGGGAGTCCGGCTACGACCCAGGCCATCCGGTCGACCGGGCGATCATGGCCACCCGCAACGCGGTCTTCCCCCTGCACGGGCTGATGCCGGTGTGACCGGCAACCCCAAATGAGCGACCGGGCACCGCCGCCGTGCCTCCCGCGTATCCGATCGAGCCGTCATGAACGGTCAGTCACGGCCGGAGGATAGCTGACACAAGGAGCTTTCCGCGCTTCCAGGGAACCCGTTGCGGCATCACCCGTCTAGCCAACGGCAAGGAAACAGGATCAACGATTGGCCGGGTTCGTGGTGGTCTTTTGGTCGGCGCCCACGATGACGGCCGGGCACCTGCTGTTCGCGGCCGCCGCGACCGGCTACATCCTGGCCGGCATCGCCTTCGAGGAGCACGACCTGATCCGCAGCCTGGGCGACGACTACACCTTCTACCGGGCCCGGGTGCCTGCGCTGATCCCCCGGCCCCGGCGTCATCGTTCGCCTGGGTCGGGGCAACGCGACGACAACGACAGGAGGCAGGCGGCATGAGCAGCACGCCGGTAACCAGCCCGGCCGCAGGCCCAGCGCGGGCCGCGGGCCGCGCGGCGGCGTCCGCCCGGATCGGCATGTTCGCCCCGGCCGGGCTGCTCGAGCAGGGCCCCGAGACTGCCCGTGCGTTCATCGCGCAGGCCGGACAGGCAGGCATCGACCACATCTGCTGCGGCGACCACGTCAGTTTCGTGGCCGGCCTCGGGTTCGACGGCCTCGTGCAGGCCACCGCGTTGGCAATGCTCCACCCCGCGCTGCCCGTCCACACCGGCGTGTACCTGCTGCCGCTGCGCCATCCCGTTCTGGTGGCCCGCCAGCTCGCAGACATCAGCCAGATCGCCCCCGGACGGCTCGTCTTCGGCGTCGGCATCGGCGGCGAGGACCGCCGGGAAGTCTCCGCCTGCGGGGTGGATCCGGCGACCCGGGGCCGGCGGATGGATGAATGCCTGGCCATCGTGCGCCGGCTGCTGACTGGTAAGGCGGTCACCTTCCACGGCAGGTTCTTCGACCTGGACGAGGCGGTCATCGCCCCCGCGCCGGCCCAGCAGATTCCCATCCTTGTCGGAGGCCGCTCCGACGCGGCGATCAGGCGCGCGGGCCGGCTTGGTGACGGCTGGCTCGGCATCTGGAACTCGGCCCGCCGGTTTGCCGCCGCCATCGAGATGGCCGCAGAGGAAGCCGCCCGCGCCGCCCGGTCCGACCCGCCGGGCCGGCACGCCATGCAGGTGTGGTGCGGGCTGGCTGACTCCAGGCCGGCCGCTCGCGCCTGCCTCGCGCCGGCGATGGAGGCCTTCTACCAGCTCCCGTTCGAGCGCTTCGAACGCTACTGCCCCTACGGAACCGCCAACGACGTCGCCGCCTTCCTCGCGCCCTACCTGGCCGCAGGCTGCACCGAGTTGGGTGCAGCTCGTTTGGAGTGAGGTAGCCGGTCAGGCGCCGAGTGTGTATTTCCCCTGATCAGTGCCGGGGTAGAGCCGCTGGTGCTCGCGGGCGAGGTGGAATCGCCAGTACTCCTCGAAGTTGCCGTTGCTGATGACCGCGCGCAGGGTGAGGACGGCTTCGGCGCCGTCCAGGCCCCATCTCGCCCCGCCAATTGAGAGACGGTCGGCAATGAGATGCCTGCATGCGCCCTCGATGACGCCCGTCGCGATCGGCCAGCCTGCCTCCAGGGCCTGGTCGTAGCGGAGGAACTCCCGCTTGCTGCCCAGGTACCGGGTGCACGCGTCCGCGCCGTTCGGCTGGCTTGCGGCCAGGCCGGCGGCGTCGGCCCCGGCGGTGATCGCGGCGGCGGCCCGGTCGCTGCCGCCGGCCAGCACCTCAAGCGCCCTGGCCGCGACCCAGTCCTCGGCCGCGGGGTCGCCGGCCGTGTGCAGGCTCCACGCGGCACCCCATGGGTATTCAAGGACGTGGACGATATCGATCACGATGTGGATGGCGGCGCCGCGGCGGGCGGCCTCGCCGCGGATCAGGTCCAGCTGGTGCTCGGCCCCGCCGGCCAGGACGACCCAGGTCCGCAGGTGAGCGGGGTCGCGGGCCTCGGCTTCGTCGAACGCGGCGGCGACCACCTCGCCGGGGTCGCGCCGCACGGACCCGGCCGGCCACTTGCCCCGGGCCTTGGGCCCGGGCCGGAGCGCGCGGGTGCCGTGCCGGCCGCCGGGCGGGGCGATCACGTCATGCGGGCGGCGCCTGGCCGGGCTCGGCGTCGTAGACGGTGACCAGGGCGGCCATTCTCTTGCGGTTCGGTTTCTCCCCGGACGACAGCCGGGTCCGCATCTTCCCCGGCCGCGCCGCGGCCTTCGCGGTGGCGGCCCGCAGCGCCCCGGGCCGCATCACGATGCCCTTGCAGTCGGCCGGCATGACCAGCAGCGCGGCGATGTGCACGGCTCCGGGATCCGGGCAGCATAGAACGCGGGGATATCGACGGCGGCATGCACGACGGACTGCTCGAGCTGCCGCTTGCCGATGACCGGGCCGCAGCGGCGGGCGACCGCGTCGTGCGCGTCATCGAAGGAGCCGCGGGCCGCCTCCGGCACGGCCAGCTTCGCCAGGGAATGCGAGTGCAGGCCGGCCGGCAGGGACAGGGCCGCGCCGGCCGGGCAGAAGTTGCCCGCTCCCGGCTGCCGCCAGGCGCACCGGGTGACCCGCACCGCGCCGAACAGGGTGGCCAGCCCCCTGCCGTGCCCGGTCTCCAGCCGGCTCCGGGTGATCCCGTCGGTGCCCGTCACCGGGGCGCGGCGCTCGCGGGCCTGCTGTTCTTCCCGCATCTGGCGCAGGTCCAGGTGGTCCTGCAGCAGCTGCCGCAGCACCTCCCGCCCCCGCTCGTCCAGGAGCTCCTCCAGCTCGCAGGCCGTCAGCCCGGCCGCCGCGGGGCCGGCGAGCTCGGCGGCCAGCCCGCCGGACAGGTCCCTGGAGACCGCGAACGGATCATCAGGGGGAACCGCGCAGTACGCTGCCATGAAGGTTCTTCTTCCGTGAGGCCCGGATCGGGTTAGCACCTCCGAACCTGGGAAGAAGAACCCGTTACTGCCCGGGTTTCGCTGTTTTCCCTTCGTGATCATGCAGGGTGAACAGGCCGCCGGGTTCCCCGGCCAGCCAGCCCCGCCCGGCCAGCCGCTTCAGCTTCGACCGCAGGGCCTCCACCTTCGCCCGGTCCGTGCCCAGCCCCGCCGCGACGGCGAACTCCGCCGCCCGCAGCGGCCGCCCCGCATCGGCGGCCACCTCCAGCAGGTCCTGATAGGCCTGCGGCAGCACCGGCGCCCCGGCGCCTTCCTGCCACGGCGGCACCGTCACCAGCCCGATCGGCGAGCCCGGCCCGGGCTCCTCCGCCGGCGCGCCCGCATCCCCGGACAGCCCCGTGCCGGCGGGTTGCTCCAGTACCCGCGTGACTTCCTCCCGGGCGATCGCCAGCCGCGAGACCTGCTCTTCCGCCCTGGCCAGGTCCTCCGCAAGCTCCTCGATCCGGCTGCGCAGCCGGTCCGCCTCGGCCCGGGCAGCCGCCTCCCGCCGCCTGAGTTCCTCGATCAGCGACCCCATCCACGGTCTCCTTCCCCCTGCACACGACGGTAGAAGACCGCATCACCGATCAACCGGAAATCAGGCAAAACTGCTGGTCAGAACTCCCTCCAAAGGAGCTACACCCAATGGCGTGGGTGTAGCTCTTCTGTAGGGACTGGCTGAGCTGTGGAGATGCGGGCTGGCCGACCATAGGGGGCGGGGCATCTCCTGCCGTTTCAGGTAGGAGCGAGGAGATGCCCGATGGGTTCGCTGATCGAAGAACTGCGGCGGCGTGAGGCGGCAGCCCGCCAGGAGGTGGACGAGCTGCGCGGTGAGATCGCGCGGCTGAGCGAGCGGCTGGCGCGGGCCGAGGAGAGGCTGTCGCGTCTGGAGATCACCCGGGAAACAGTCGCGGAGATCCTCGGCGGGGTGGGCACGGACGAGGCGGCGGCGGGGCGGCAAGCGGAGCCGGCGGCGGGGGCGGCTGATCTGGCACCGGTCGGCTCGCGGCTGGCCGGCGGCTCGCCGGTCGGGGTGGTGGCGGTGCCGCCGTGGCGGCCGGGCCTTGCCCTGTCGGTGCTGCCGCCTTCTTACCGGGACCTGCTGGAGGTCCTGGCCGATGCGGGGCGGCCGCTGCGGGCCGGGGGCATCGCCGCCGCGGCCGGGCTGAGCACCGACAAGTCCAAGGTGGAGGGGCTGCGCTCGAAGCTGAAGCGGCTGGCGGAGCGCGGCTGGCTGGCCGAGGACGGTCCCGGGCTGTTCTCGCTGCCCCGCCGCGGCGCGCAAGACGCGTGATACCCGCCCGCCTGAGGGTGGGCGGGCTCTTCTTCCTTAGGTTCGAGGGTGCGAACCAAATGCGAACCAGAAAGGAAAGAAGAGCCCGATGGAAACCTACGGCATGCCCGCGCCGGCTGACCCCTTTGCCCGCTCGCGGATCTGCTTTGAGTCCCTGGCGGGGGAGCTGGCCGGCGGCCGGGCCGGGGAGATGACCCACGGTCAGCTGGAGGAACTGGTCGGGGCCCGGGGCCGCGAGGTGCAGCGGCAGCTGCTGCAAGACCACCTTGACCTGCGCGCGCTGCGGGAGGAGCAGGCGCTGCCCGCCGAGGGCGAGGCGCGGCGCGTGGAGGGGCGGGGCCGGGTCGAGCGCGGCCACGAACGGGGGCTGGCCACCGTGTTCGGCCCGGTGACGGTGCGCCGGCTGGCCTACCGGGCACCCGGGCAGCCCAACATCTACCCGGCCGGCGCCGCGCTGTCGCTGCCGGTGAGGCGGCACAGCCACGGGCTGCGACGGGCGGCGGTGTGCGAGGCGGTGCGCGGCTCCTACGACACCGCCAAGGCGGCGATCAGCGCACGGTGCGGACCGGTGGCGGGCAAGCGGCAGCTTGAACAGCTGGTGCAGGCCGCCGCCGCCGACATCGGCGCCTTCTACGCCCGGCGCGTCCCGGTGCCGTGCACGAGCGAGGTACTGCTGGTCCTCAGCGCAGACAGCAAGGGCATCGTGATGCGGCCGGAGGGACTGCGGCCGGCCACCCGCAGGGCCGCTGCCGCCAAGGACGGGGGCCGGGGCGTCTTCCGCACCCGGCTGGCCTCCGGGGAGAAGCCGTGCCGCAAGCGGATGGCCGCCCTGGCGTGTGTCTATGATGCGGCCCCGGCACCGCGCCGGCCGCACGACGTGATCGCCGTGCCCGGCGGGCGCAGCGGCGAACGCGAGATACGGCGCGGCCCGCACGCCGAAGCGAAGTGGCTGACCGGCTCGGTCGCCTGCGATGCCAGGGAGGTCATCGGCGCCGCCTTCGGCCAGGCCGAGGCCCGCGACCCCGGACACGCGCGCACCTGGGTAGTGCTGGTGGACGGGAACCGCTATCAGATCGAGCTGATCGAAGCCGAGGCCGCCCGCCGGAAAGCTGAAGTTCATCTCGTCCTCGACCTCGTGCACGTACTGGAGTACCTCTGGACCGCCGCCTGGTGCTTCCACGCCAGGGATGACCCGGCCGCCGAAGACTGGGTGGCCGTCCAGGCGCTGGCGGTGCTGGCCGGCCGGGCCCGGCAGGTCACCGGGTCCCTCACCGCGCAGGCCGCCCAGCGGGGGCTGACCGAAAGCCAGCGGACCGGCGTGGAAACGTGCGTGCGCTACCTGACCAACAACGAGGAGTACCTGCGCTACGACCAGGCACTCGCCGACGGGTGGCCGATCGCCACCGGAGTGATAGAAGGAGCCTGCCGCCACCTGCCGGCGACCGCCTCGATATCACCGGCTCCCGGTGGAGCGTCGAAGGAGCCGAGGCCATCCTCCGGCTCCGAGCCGTCATCGACAACGGGGACTTCGAAGCGTACTGGGGATTCCATGTCCGCCGCGAGCACGACCGCGTCCACCAGGCCCGCTACCAAGACGAATACCATCTCATCGCTTGACCGGCCAGGTCACTGCGGAAGAGCTACACCCATCGCCGCTTACGTCGACGGCCCGGTGACAGTCACGCTGCGGTGGCCAGCTCCGCTGGCCACCGTCATGGCCGTCGAACTGGACGGGCAGGGCTGCGTCCGCATCCACGACGGCCCCACCCTGATCGCCGAGGCGACCTCCTCGCCGGGCGGCCCGGCAGCGGAGGTCCCGGACCCGGTCTCCATGTCCGAGGCGCACGCAGCGGCCGGCGGCGCACGCTACTATGCCGATCCGGTTTTCCCTGACTGCTTTGTCTGCGGGATGGACCGTCGGCCAGGCGACGGGCTGCGGATCTTCCCCGGGCCAGTGGCCGGCAGGCCGTTGTGGGCGGCGCCGTGGACACCGGACCCTTCGGTCGCGGGCGCCAGCGGCAGGACACGGCCGGAAGTGGTCTGGGCAGCGCTCGATTGCCCCAGCGGAATCGCCGCCGCAGAGGCCTCCGGCCTGAGCGGCGATACCGTCATCCTGCTCGGCCGGATGACAGCCCGCCTGGCCAAGCTGCCCGCGGCCGGGGACCAGTGCCAGGTGATCGCCTGGCCCGTCGCGCGCAACGGCCGCAAGCTCACCGCCGGATCCGCGCTGCTCGGGCCCGGCGGCCAGGTGCTCGCCACCGCCCAGGCCGTGTGGCTGACCGTGCCGCGCCCGGCTCCGGCACCAACCGCTGAACCAGCTGCATGACCACGCCCGGCTACCCGGCCGCGCCACTGGCAAAGGCATGCCATAACCGGATGATCTGCACCCCACGACCCACCCGGCAGACGCAGTTATCAGCGACGCCGATTCGGCGTTAGACCTTCCCTGAAGGGCTCTGGGCACTATTGCAATGTTCACCCTCCGTAGCAGGGACCGTCGGCCCAGCCTGGCACTGGGTGACGAGCTTTAACCCGTTGCCCAGCGGCAGCAGGCATGCGCAATGCGGCCACCGGGAGATCCCTGACCTGCCCGCTCCTTCCATGCGGCTGGGCCAGGCCTGCCGGGCGCCTTCACGCCGGCGCGGGCACGGCTAGGCACTGTCAGCGCCGCGGGATCGCCCGGATGGTGTCCAGCCGGACCTGGCCAGTGAGGCGGTGCGCGCTGCATCCGGCGGGCCGGGCCTGGCCATGGGTATAGATATCGGAGCCGCCTGCGCACGCGGGAGAAGGGGCCAGGCCGCGGCAACGCTAGTTAGCAGCCGCTGCCCTGGGTGCTGCGGCATCGTCGTCAGATACCGGTTGTGCCCGGCGGAGAGGATGGGAGCGCTCATGGAACAACTCAGCCTCGGCATGTTCGGGACCTCCCGCAAGGAGAACGAGCGCCGGCTGCCGGTCCACCCGCTGCAGCTGGACCGGATCGAACCGGACCTGCGAGCGCGGATTTTCCTTGAGCGCGGTTACGGCGAGCGGTTCGGCATGGCTGACGCGCAGCTCGCCCCGCTGGTGGCCGGCGTGCGTTCGCGGCCGCAGCTCATCACCGAATGCGAGGTGATCGTGCTGCCCAAGCCCACCGAAGACGACATTGCCGGCCTGCGGGCGGGACAGGTGCTGTGGGGCTGGCCGCACTGCGTCCAGGACTACGCCGTCACCCAGCTGGGCATCGACCGCCGGCTGACCCTGATCGCCTGGGAGGCGATGAACTACTGGACGGCCGACGGCAGCTTCGGCGTGCACGTCTTCCACATGAACAACGAACTCGCGGGATACTGCTCGGTGCTGCATTCTCTGCAGCTGCTGGGCATGACCGGGGCGTACGGGCGGCGCGTCCGGGCTGCTGTGATCAGCTTCGGCGCGACCGCCCGCGGGGCGGTCACCGCGCTGACAGCGCTCGGGATCTCCGACGTGACCGTGTTGACCCATCGCAGCGTGCCTGCCGTCGCCGATCCGATCCCGTCGGTCCGCATGGTCCATTTCGAGCCCGCCGCTGAAGACCCGGCACGGATCTTGGTGCTGTCGTCGGGCGGGCCGGTGCCGATCGCGGAGTTCCTCGCCCGGCACGACATCGTCGTCAACTGCGTGCTGCAGGACACCGATGCGCCACTGATGTTCGTCACCCGTGACGAGCTGCGGTTGTTCGCGCCCGGCAGCCTGTTCGTCGATGTGTCCTGCGACGAGGGCATGGGTTTTGAGTGGGCGCGGCCCACCTCATTCGCCGAGCCGATGTTCGCGGCAGGCGAGGCAGCGCACTATTACGGAGTCGACCACAGCCCGTCCTACCTGTGGAACTCCGCCACCTGGGAGATCGGCGAGGCGCTGATCCCGCACCTGCGTACCGTGATGGACGGGCCCGGCGCCTGGGACCGCGACCACACCATCCGCCGGGCGATCGAGATCCGCGACGGCGTGATCCGCAATCCCAAGATTCTCTCGTTCCAGCAGCGCTCCGCCGAGTTCCCGCACACCCCGACGTGAGCCCGGGGGAAGTCCAGGCGCGGCCACCTGCCGACGGCCGTCCCGGGCCGTCCGCCAGGATGCCCGGCGATGCTGTCCGGCAGTTCGCTCACGGCGCGTGCCGGCAGGCCCGGATCGCAAAGCCAAGGACTGGCCGGCAGGCGACGGGACCAGACGGCAATCCTCGCCGCACGGCCGGTACCTGGCACGCAGCGAATACGGGCCATGGTCAGGGGCGTCCATGCCGTGGAACTTGCGCCCGGTCGCAGCGGCCTGTCACCGAACGTCGCGGCCCTGCCAGGCAGGCCCGGTTCCAGGGACGCCGGATCCGATGCTCCTATGTTTGTCAAGGCGTTCCTCTTGCTGCTCTGGGAGTCGGTGTTTCCTGGGTTTGCTGAGGTGCGGACACGACAGGGATGGGCCGCTCGCGGTGGAGGGCAGGCTCTTATCAGGTCACGAGGTCAGCAGGGCGGAGAGGGCCCCGGGGCGGCCGGCAGATCGGATCAAGGCCAGCAACGGGTGCGGCAGCCGTTATGGGGGCCAGGCCGCCCCGGGGAGCTGCGGGGCTTAGCCGTTGGCGGTGGTGATGGCGGTGGTGACCAGGGCGATGTTGCGGGTGTCGAGGGTACCGAGGACGGTGCGCAGGTAGACGGGGATGGCAGGGTCGCCGAGGCTCGCGGCGATCCGCAAGATGGCTTGCTCGGAGGATGCGCAGGCCAGCAGCCCTGCCTCCAGGGCGTGCAGGGCGGCGTCCCAGCTGATGGCGGCGAGCGGCTGGCCGGTGCTGATGCTGGTGCCGGCGGTGATGGTGCGGCGGAAGGCGTCGCGGTGCAGGAAGTGCCCGTGGCTGATGATCAGCCCGGCGGCGGCGGTGTCGGCGGGGATGCCGTCGGCGGCGTCCAGGAGCTGGCAGGTCAGCTCCTGGACGCCGATGGCGGTGCCGTTCATGGTGATGCCTCCTGGAAGAAAAGGGGGTGGGCGCGGGTGAGCCCGGCGGCGGATCGCCCGTGGTGGAAGGCGGGCTGTTATCAGGTCACGAGGTCAGCAGGGCGGAGAGGGTCCCGGGGCGGCCGGCAGATCGGATCAAGGCCAGCGACGGGTGCGGCAGCCGATATGAGGGCCAGGCCGCCCCGGGAAGCTGCGGGCGTCAGGCGCCGTCGCGGAGCTGGTGGTAGACCTCGCGGGCGACGTACCGCTTCAGGCAGCGGATGATCTCCCTCTTTGACAGTCCTTCTTTGCTGCGCCGCTCGGCGTAGGCGAGGGTGGCCGGGTGGGATTTCAGCCGTGTGATCACGATCCGCCACAGCGCGCTGTTGGCTTCGCGGTTCCCGCCGCGGTTGAGCCGGTGCCTGCTGGTCTTGCCCGAGGAGGCCGGGATCGGGGCGACGCCGCACAGGTGCGCCCACGAGCTTTCGCTGCGCAGCCGCTCCGGGTGGTCCCCGGCGGCGACCAGCAGCAGCGCGGCGGTATCGGGGCCGACGCCGTGCAGGCTGAGCAGGCCCGGCGCGCGGGCGGTCACCAGGGGGATGATGAGCTCATCGAGGCGCTCGAGCTGGGCGTCCAGGAACTGGACGCGGCGGCCGAGCTCGCGCAGCGCGATACGGGTGGCGTAGCCTGGCACGTCCCCCGGACGGGGGCGCAGCGCCGCGATCGCGGCTGCCAGCGCGGCCGTGCCGTGCCCGGTGAACCGGGTCCGCAGCTCATCGGGGCCGGTCACGATCAGCGCCCGGGCCTGGTTGATCGCCTGGGTCCGCTCATGGCGGGCGCTGCGCTTGGCGACCATCAGCGCCCGGATCGCCTCCACCGCCCCGTCCCGGCCCTTCGGCGCGCCCGATGCCCGCCCGGACTGGGCGGCCCGCGCGGCGCTGACCGCATCCAGCGGGTCGGACTTGCCCTGCCGGTGCCGGTCCTGCCGGTCGGCGCGGTCCACCTCCACGACCCGGACGCCGGCACCGGCCATGTACCGGGCCAGGCCCGCGCCGTAGCTGCCGGTGCCCTCGACGCCGACTAGGGCGACAGTCCCGAACTCGCCCAGCCATTCCAGCAGGTCAGCGTACCCGGCTGCGGTGGCCGGGAACTCCTGCACGCCCAGCAGCCCGCCGATGGGATCCAGCGCGGCGGCCACGTGCACGTCCGCGTGGGTGTCCACGCCGCCGGTGATGGCATGTCTGTCTTCTACGATGGTCATTGCCGTCCCTTTCATGGTTGAGGGATGGCACGCACCCGCTGGCCGTCGGACCCGTGAACCCCGGCCTCTGGCAAGACCGGGCAGATCAGACCGGCAGCGCCGGTGGGTGCCAGGAACTGGGACCCGGCCGGCAAGCCGGTAACAGGACAACCTCAACGGCGTCGGCCGAATCGCGGGTCAGGCCGGGTCCCAGGCTCCGACGCTACGCCCAGACCGCCGCGAAACCGCGTAAGCAAGACTCGTGTCGAAGCTCCTCTGATCCTCCCTGCCGTTATGCACGGGCGTCGGCTGTGATTCCGGTCAGGGCCTGGGTGATGCATATCTGGGCATTCTGCAGGGCCGCCCATGGGCGGGCGGCAGAGGTTCGCTGGTCTGCTTGCTGGCTGAAGACTTGAGCGGGAGGCCGGGTCGGCCGCACGGCCGGGGGCGGATGGATCCGCTGGGAGGTGGCATTCGTGGCGGGGATGTCGCTGATTTGTAATTTTCACGTTGCGGAGTCGTGCCGCGTCGGCGGCTGGCGGGTGGTACCTCCCGGGGCACGTATGGGGCATGAGGACCCGGCTACCGGCAGGCCGCCTGGTTGCGGTCGCCGCCTTGTGCGCGTTTGCGCAGCTGGCAGCCGCCTGCGGCGGCCCGGCAGGCCCGTCGGCTCACCCGGCACCGGCAGTGAGCCGCCGGCAGGCAGGGCCGCCGGGCACGTCTGCCGCAGGGTCGCCGACCTCGCCGCCGGGCGGTTCGCGTCCGTCACGGCCGAGCTCACCGCCGCGGGCAGACTGGGCGGTGCCGGGATCGGTGATCCGCAACCTCGACACCGCCCCCGGGTCGCCGTACCACCGGGGGGAGAAGGTGGTCGCGCTCACCTTCGACGACGGGCCGTCTGCGGTCTATACCCCGCAGGTTCTGCGGATCCTCGCCGCAGCCCGGGCACCGGCCAGCTTCGAGATCATCGGCTTGGACGGCGCCGCCTACCCGGGCATCTTGCGTGCGGAGAACGCGGCGGGCATGGTGCTGGTGAATCACACCTGGACCCATGCCGACCTCGCGCTGCTGCCTGCCTGGAGATGGCCGGCCGAGGTCGACCGCACCGGCAGCCTGCTGCGCGGCGTCACCGGCCACCCGGTCCGGTGCCTGCGGCTGCCGTACGGCCTGGGCGATCCGCAGGTGGACGCCCGGCTGCGCGTGCGCGGCCTGGCCGAACTCGGCTGGGACGTCGACCCGTCGGACTATCTGAGGCCGGGCGCCGCGGTGATCGCCCGGCGTGTGCTGGCCGCCCTGCATCCCGGCGCTATCGTGATCCTGCACGACGGAGGCGGTAACCGCGCGCAGACCGCCGCCGCCCTGCCCGCCATCATCGGCGGCATCCGCGCGGCCGGATACCAGATCGTGCCGGCCTGCGCGGGCTGACCAGCCCGGCAGGCACGCGGCGGCCCGCTCCGGCAAAGGCGCCGGCAGCGCACCCGGGGCGGCCTGCCGGGGAGGGTAAAGCGCACGAACCCGGCTCTCATCCGGAACCGGTGGCCCTGACCGGCGCGGAGGTTACTCACCCGGTGATATGCATGTTGCACGCCGAAGAATGGGAAGACGGCCCGGGTGGCCGATCCGTCACCATCGGGCGGTGATGCGCCCCGGCGCGTCGCAGTCGCTGAACTGATGCTGACACCGCCGCCGGTTACAAAACGGCCTGCGGGGCGATCTCCCTTCGCCGGCATTGCCCGGATCAGATCCTGGGGGTCGCCCTTCAGCCTCCTGGCCGCCGGGCTTCTCAGCCTTCCCGCCGCCAGTCCGGTTACCCGCCGGCTGGTACGGTCCAGCTCCCTCTCTCGCCTCGCAGACCCTGTAACGTGCCCGGCGGGCACAAGGCTGCCTAGAGGCTGAGGTCCCGGCCAGGCGGGCCGAACGTCATGCTGGCAGCAGCGGCGCCGCTGCTCGGCCGGATCCAGGTCAGGATGGGGAGCTACGGTGAGAGTACACTCGGCGCGGCCGCGGGCTGGTGCAGATGATCCGCAGCCGCACGGAGGCGCCGCGGCGCGCCGCCCGGCAAACGGCCCCGACGGGAGGAGTTCCCAGTGGCAACCGCCGTGCTCGTGCTCGACATGCTTACCGACTTCACCAGCGGTAAGCTCGCCAACCCGGCCGCCGGGCAGATCATCGAATCCATCGCCGCGCTCACCCGGGCGGCCCGCGAACGTGACGACTGGCTGGTCATCTACGGTAACGACGCGCACCGTCCCGGTGACTTCGAGCTTGCCGTCTTCGGCGAGCATGCCATGGCCGGCAGCCCGGGAGCGGCTGTCATTGACCAGCTGGCCCCGCAGCCCGGCGACGTGATCGTTCCCAAGCGCTACTACTCTGCCTTCACCCAGACAGATCTCGATGCCACCTGCCGGGTACACGGCATCAGCCGGCTCGTGGTGACCGGGCAGCACACGGACTGCTGTTGCCGGCACACCAGCTACGACGCCTTCGCGCGCGGCATCAAGGTGACCGTCGTCAGCGACGCCACCGCTGTCTACGAGCCTTTCGCCGGCGCCCGCTACCAGCAGGCCCAAGACGACGCGCTGCACTACCTGCGCACCTACTACGGCGCCGAGGTCGCCAGCACCGCTGCGCTTGTGTAGCCGTCAGCCGCCTCCCGGCCGCGGTCGTCCCGGCAGGCCTTCCACAGGCTCACGCCCGCGAGCCGGATCAGCCGGCGGCCTGGCCTGCCGCGGGAAGGGCGGAGGTCTTGCCGCCTTTTCCCGCGCGGCGGGCAGCCGACAGAAGCAGGCGTCCCCGCCTTCCAGCTGCCGTCCTGGCAGACCGCGACGCCGTTGCTGAGCGCCAGGGTGCCGCTGACCAGGACCGGGCAGGTTACCTTCGCCTCGGCCGGTGACATCACCGAGACACCGGTCACCTCGGCCGTGGCGGGCGAAGCAAGCGGCAAGGTGGCCTGGGCCTTGATGGTGCGAACACCCGCCCATCCCGCCGCAGGCTACCCGCCAGCCAGGTGGCTTCGGCCGCGGCCTGCGCAGGCTGACCAGCGGCCCTCCCGACTCGCCTGCCGGGCAAGGCGAGCTCAGGCAGTGCAACCCCTTGGCCCAAGCGGTCCACGTGACCTGCAGCGGCACGCTGATCACCCGGGCAATCTTCAGCCAGGGCCCACTAGCCTCCGCGCTGCAGAGGGAGATTGAATTCACTCTCAAGCCCTTCCGGGAACCGGCCAGGTCCGGTCACCACCCGGCACACAGGCAGGAGCCGGCGGCTTCCTGCCAGCCACCGTGGCCAGCCAGGCAACATCCGCGTGCCGTCACCATGCACTCGGCGCCCAGAACGATCTGCCTTTCCGGCCCAACGCTGCTGACGCAAGTGCCAACCGCTCAGAGTCGGCAGGGAGTGTGTAGGTAGAGGCCGATCGGGGCATTTGTCTCACATTGTGGACTGTGGACGAGTACCATCGACCTCGCACGGGTTCCGGCCTGGCTCGAGAATCGGCTGACGGTCATCCTGTCCTCAGAACGATTCGCCGGCCGGAACCTGGGCTGATGTGGCACCAGCCCAGCCCCTTAATGCGGCGGATCGCCCTGCGCCAACAGGGCGATCACACCGCCGCCGCGCTATCGGGCGGCCGGTGCCATCCCTTGACACCTCGCAAGCGGAAGGGATGACTAGCGACCATCGTAGATGCTCCGCGCCCCGTGACGGGCGGCGTGGATACTCATCTGGACCTCAACGTGGCGGCCGCGCTGGATCCGATCGGCGGGCTGCTGGCGGTAGCGGAGTTCCCTGCCACCTCCGGCGGGCACCGGCGGCTGCTCGGCTGGCTGGCCGGGTTCGGGCCGGTGGCCCGGGTCGGCGTGGAGGGCACCGGCTCCTACGGCGCGGGCCTGGCCCGCTGCCTGCGGGCGGCGGGGGTGGAGGTGGCCGGGCCGCCCTGACCGGCAGGCCCGCCGCCGGGCCGGCAAGTCCGACCCGCTGGATGCCATCGAGGCGGCCCGGGCCGCGCTGTCCGGCCGGGCCTGCGGCGCGGCCAAGACCCGGGACGGGAACGTCGAGGCGATCCGGGCGCTAGTGGTGGCCAAGCGCTCGGCCCGGTCCACCAAGATCGCGACCCTCAACCAGATCCGCCATCTGAGCTACACCGCCCCCGACCAGCTGCGGGAGCGTCTGAAGGGCGTCTCCCGCCAGCAGCTGGCTGCCCGGGCGGCGGCGCTGCGGCCTTCTCAGCGGGAAGGCGCGGACCCGGTCCTGGCGGCCACCAAGACCGCGCTGCGGATCCTCGGCCGCCGGGTGCTGGCGCTGGATGAGGAGAAAGCGCACATCGACGCCCTGCTGTCCGAGCTGGTGACCCGGACTGCCCCGGACCTGCTGGCGCTGCACGGGGCAGGGACCGGCACCGCGGCGACCTTGCTGGTCACCGCCGGGGACAACCCCGGCCGGCTGCGGTCCGAGGCCGCCTGGGCGCACCTGTGCGGCACCGCGCCTATCCCGGCCTCCTCCGGCAAGGTGACCCGCTGCCGGCTCAACCGCGGCGGCGGCCGGCAGGCCAACTGCGCCCTGCGGGGCATCGTGATTACCCGGCTGCGCAACGATCCCCGCACCCAGGCCTACATGACCCGGCGGCTGGCCGAAGGCCGCTCCAAGCCCGGGGTAATCCGGATCCTCAAGCGGTACATCGCCCGGGAGGCCTGCCACCACCTGCCCCGGGCCTGAGCATCCCTGATCCTGACGGCGGGCCTGGCCCGATAATCGGCTGACACCCCCGGGGTTGTCCTGAGAACGATCCGCCGGCCCGCCGCCAGCCACTCACCCACCGGACCCAGGCCGGCCTGTCTTGATAAGAGCGTGCCCGCCAGTGGCTCCTCCCTGTCCTGACGGCTGCCTGCTATCAGCCCGGCACACCGGCCCGCCACCGCGTGCCCGGTCCGCCCCGGCGTGCCCGGCCAGGCCGGGCACGCCGCGATTCAGCCTGCACGGAGACAGCCATGACCACTCCCGGCCCCGGCCCGCGCAGCGGCGATGACACCTGCGACCTGACCGGCGACGCGCTCGCCGAGCTCGCCCAGCGCCGCGGCGCCCGGCTCGGTGATGACCTGGCCGTCATCACCCTGCTCGCCAGCCTCATCGACCAGGCCGAACGCTGCCTGCCCGAGCTGGTCACCAACGCCCGCCTCAACGGGCACACCTGGGATCAGATCGCCCATGCCCTGGCAACCAGCCCCGACGAAGCCCGCCTGCGGTTCGATCCTCAATCCCCAATCGCCGACCCAAGATGGCCTTACGACCTGTAGCCGGAAAACCTTCCTAAACGGGCTTGACAAACATAGGAGCATCGTTATGTGCTGCTTTGGAATATTGTGCACCTGTTGTACTCGCCACAGGGAGGCAGGCTGGTTGTCAGGCGTCTGGGATGAGGGGCTGCTACGTCGTGCTGCAGTCTGGCCGTTGCCTGGTCGAAGGTGGCGAGCCGGGCCTTGGGCGCCCAGATCACTAACTGCGCCTGGTCTGCGCCCTGACAGGTAAGCGCGCCGGTCGCGGGCATCGCCGCGCCGACGGCCTCGCGCGTAAGGACATCAGCCGCCGGGGCGCCCGGCGGCAGTATGTCATGCCTGCGTGGAGTTCCTCGCACGCGATCCACAGCAGCAGCTCATGCAGGCGGCGGTACCGGACTGGCCAGGGCGAAGAACAAGCGCGGCTGGACCGAGCAGGTCTGGAACACCGGCCGCAAGGCGAGCGGCAGCGGCTGCTCAGCCTACGAGCCGAAGCCGCCCTGGCAGCACGACCCGCACTGTCCGATGCGGACCACCGCGGATGTCGCTGCGGTGGCCTGGAACGTCGCCATCTACGAGGCGGACTTCGGCGGCTGGCTGGAGATCGGCGGCACCAGTATCGCGGCGCCGCTGATCGCCGGGGTGTATGCGCTGGCCGGCAATGCCGCGACGGTCAGATCCGGCTTCGATTACTCCCACGCCGGGTCGCTGTTCAACGTCACCACGGGCAACAACGACCTGGCGACCGGTACCGGCGCACAATCCGGCTACGACTATCTATGCGTCGCCGGAACGGGATACAACGCCCCGGCGGGGCTCGGCACGCCCGACGGCACTCAGGCGTTCTGAACGGGCGGGCGCTGGGGAGTCAGCCGCGTCCGTTCGGAATAATCGCTCTGCTCCGCACCATGGAGGCGAGCTCAGTGCAAGCGCTGCGGCCTACGACGGCACAGACACGCTCCCGCGCACCACGACCACCGGGCAAGGGGCGTGGCGAACGCAGTGGCGGCTGACCGAGCCCAGCGTGGCGGCGAACCCGCTGTGTCCCCGGCTGCCCACCACGAGCAGTTCCGCGCCGCAGGCCGCCCGCAGCAGGACCTCGGCCGCGTTGCCCTCCACGACGCGCGGGCAGACTATCACGTCGGGCGCGAGGCCGCTGACCTCCGCGAGCGCCTCGGCGAGCGTCTTTGCGGCTTCGCCCTCGAGGTCGCCCGCCCCCTCGGGCATTGGCGCCAGGCCATAGCCCGGCGGGTACCACCACACTGTCACCGCCTCGACCTCAGCGCCGGTCCGCTCGGCCTGGCGGATGGCCCACCGCAGCGCCGCCATCGACGATGGCGACCCGTCCACGCCGACCACGATGCGCTGGCCGCGGCTCTCCTGCCCGGTGCTCATGGCTGCTCGCCTCCACGCGGGTACCTGATGAGAATCTCCCGCAGCCAGGTGATGAACGCCGCAGACTCGCGGTGCTCCCATCGGTATCTATCTCCCGTAACCGGCTGCCGGGCCGCCCCTGGGCAGACAACCCGGCACGCCGGGAACGACGTACTCTCAGCCTCCGCGTCCGTCCGGATGCCAGGCAGGGTCTTAACCCCCCCGCCTGCCGGGACGTAGGTCCTTTTGCCGGGGTCGCGATGGGTCAGGGAGGGCTGGCTTCCGGTCCGGTTACCACCTTCCGTTCCGAAAATCAGAACCAGGTTTGCCGCTGCTTCGGTCCGGCGGAGGCACGGGCGGGACGATCGGCCCTAGGAAGAGCACCTGCTGGCGTTGTCGCATAACGGCGCAACATGGCTGTGGCGTTCCCCGACGGGTCCGCGGGAGGTGTCATCATGCGGAGCAGCCCAATCCTGGGCGTACTGGTGATTGCCGCACTGACCGCGGCAACGGCCGGGTGCGGCGGCGGTCAGGCAGGCACAAGATCGGCTCGCGCGCCAGTGACCTCGCCGCCCGCCGCACAGCCCGGCGCCGCAGGACCGGCGACATTCGCGGGCCCGGACGGGATGCGGGCCCGGTGGGTGATCCAGGAGAACAGCCTCCCCGGCACCACGGCGTGGGAGATTCACGGGCGCGCCGGCGGCATCAGTGGCTTCGCTGACCAGGTGTACGCACAGCAGGGGCAGAGGGTGACCTTGTATGTCAGCACGGCCGGCCCGTGGTTCCGCGCTGAGGCCTTCCGTATGGGCTACTACCAGGGCAAGGGGGCGCGGCTGATCTGGCAGTCGGGAAGAATCGCGGGCAGGCGGCAGCCCGGCTGCCCGGTCACGCCGGGGATCAACATGGTGTCCTGCGACAACTGGTCCCCTTCGGTAACGTTCACGGTGACGAGCGCGTTCGTGCAGGGCGACTACGTGATCAAGCTCGCCGGGCCCGGAGGCCGGCAGAGTTATGTGCCGCTGACTGTCTGGGATCCGGCCAGCACGGCGGCGTACGTGGTCAAGAACGACGTATTCACCTGGCAGGCCTGGAACTACTTCGGCGGCTACGACTACTACACAGGCCAGGGCAGCTGCCCCGCGGACGTGTACCCGCTGTGCTCCAGGGCCCGGGTCGTCTCCTGCGACCGGCCGTACGCGACCGGGGACGGGGCCGGATCGTTCCTCCAGCTGGAATACCCGCTAGTCCGGTTCATGGAAGAACATGGCCTGGACGTCGCCTACGCCACCGACCTGACCCTGCAGCAGCACCCGGCCTGGCTGCTCCGTCACAAGGCCCTGCTGTCACTCGGGCACGACGAGGCCTGGTCGCTAGGCGAACGGCAGGACGCCGTGCGCGCCCATGACGCTGGCGTCAACATCGTGTTCTTCGGCGCCAGCCCGATCCTGCGGCACGTCAGGACGCAGGCTTCCCCGCTGGGCCAGGACCGCGAACTGGCGGACTACCGGGACTCCGCCGCCGACCCGCTTGACGGCAAGGGAAACCCGCTCCAGGTAACGGGCAACGAGTGGGGATCACCGCCGGCGAGCTGGCCCGAGTACGACTTCGTGGGGGACACCTACGCGGGCTTTCTCGAGCCGGGGCTGTCGGTGGGCTTGCGGGTCGCCGACGCGTCATCCTGGGTCTTCCAGGGCACCGGCCTGCGCGACGGTTCGGTGATCCCTGGAATCGTGGCTTTGGACGTGGACAAGTTCGACGCGGCTTACGGACAGCCCGCCGACGACCAGATACTCGCGCACACGCCTGTCCCGGCGGACATGGGGCAGACCAGCATCGGCCCCTTCTACTCCGACATGACTTATTACACCGATCCAGCCAGCGGGGCCGGGGTGCTGGACGTTGGCACCAACGGCTGGATACCAGCGCTCGGCCGCGGCAACGGCGGCTGCCGCGTGGCCGGCCGGATCTGTGCTGCCGCTGAGGTGCAGCGGATCACGGGCAACATCCTCAGCGTGTCCGGCGCCGGGCCGGCCGGACGCACTCATCCTTCGGTCGCTAACTGGCAGCAGGTCACGGGCCTTGCCAGCCATGGCGGCCAGGCCGTGGGCACAGCCGGCCGCGATCGAGGTACACAGGGTGATGGCCAGTACCAGGGCGGCTGTCCGGGTCGCGGCGGTTGCCGCGTGACGCGGGCGCTCACCCGGGGCCCAGGTGCTCCGATGCGGTGATGAGTGCCCGGGGCAGCAGGTTGCGCCACATGGCGAAGGTGTGCACACCGGCGGGCTCGAAGTAGCGGTGCGGCACTGCCAGCGCGGTCAGTCCGGCGTTGAAGGCACGGTTTCCCGCCCGCATGAAGTCGGAGCGTCCGCAGTAGAACCAGATGAAGGCCCGCTCTGCCCGCAGCTGCGCGGCCACCGACCGG
Source organism: uncultured Actinomycetota bacterium (assembly GCA_963771985.1). Taxonomy (GTDB): domain Bacteria; phylum Actinomycetota; class Actinomycetes; order Streptosporangiales; family Streptosporangiaceae; genus Trebonia. The sequence goes on from CAVYVO010000007.1 coordinate 42,022, forward strand.
ACCCAGTCCGCGGGGCTGTTGTACCGCAGCAGCCCGGCGCTGTGGCCGAAGATGGCGGGGAAATCGTCCGCGCGCATGTACCCGGACCAGCTTTCCAGCAGCGTGAACTCGCCGGGATGATGCAGGCCGATGTTCAGCGCGCCGTAGCCTCCTTCTGACAGCCCGGCGATCCCGCGGCCGGCGCCGCTGCTGATGGTGCGGTAGCGCGCGTCGATCGCGTGCACCAGGTCGCGGGCGACGAACGTCTCCCAGCCGTTGCCGGGGCCGATGCCGTCGGCCCACTCGGTGTCGGTGAAGAACGAGCGCGTCCCGGTCGGCATGACCAGGATCAGCGGCTGCATCTTCCCCGCTGCCACCAGCGCCGTCTCCGCATCCTGGACATGCAGGATGTCCAGGAAGTCGGCGGGCTTGCCGGTGAAGCCGTGCAGCAGGTACAGCACCGGGTAGCGGCGCCGGGGATGGCTTGCATACCCGGGCGGCAGCACCACGTAGCAGGTGTCCAGGTAGCCGCCCAGCGCCGGGCTGGCCACGGCGATCTTCCGCACCGCCGCGGGCAGCATCTGGGCCTTCCCGATGCTGTGCGGCGCCAGCGGCGCGGCGGACTCGCGGTACAGCCAGACAGCCCCGGCCGCCGCCAGCACGGCGGACACGACGGCGATCAGGGCAGCCTTCAGCCACCGGCGCGCGGGCCGGGCAGCCGCGCCGTCCTGGCTGTCCCGCGGCCGTGGCATCGCGTCCCGCCGGGCCATCTTGTGTCCTCCACCCTCAGCCCATCCCGCGCCGCAGCCGGGCCGCAAGGCCGGAGGTCCTTCCCGGGACCCCTGCAGGACCTATCGGCGGGCTTCGCCGCGGGGGGCCCGGGCCTGCAGGCGCGGGCGACGGCCAGTGCGGCCCCTGCCGCGTTCCGCGGAAACGCGGCACGGCGTGTCAGGTGACCACGGGCCATCAGCGGCCGGGACTCTCGACTCTGCCGCGGGCCGCCCCCCGACTATTTAGTTGATATTTAGCAAATATCACCGTCAGGCTGACGGCAGGACACCTGGAAGGGGTGGCTGATGGCGTCGCGGACAGCAGTTGCGCGGCCTGCCGCGCCGGGACCGGGCTACAAGTGGATCGCGTTGTCGAACACGACGCTGGGCATGCTGATGGCCAGCATCAACGCTTCGGTGCTGCTGATCGCGCTGCCGGACATCTTCCGCGGCATCGGGCTCAACCCGCTGCAGCCGGGCAACTCCAGCCTGCTGCTGTGGCTGATCATGGGCTACATGGTCGTCATCGCCGTGCTGGTGGTGAGCTTCGGCCGCCTGGGGGACATGTACGGCCGGGTGCGGATGTACAACCTGGGCTTCGCCGTCTTCACGCTGTTCTCCGTGCTGCTGTCGCTGACCTGGATGCACGGGACCGCCGGGGTGCTGTGGCTGATCGTGATGAGGGTGCTGCAGGGGGTCGGCGGGGCGATGCTGATGGCGAACTCCGCCGCGATCCTCACCGACGCCTTTCCCCCGGACCAGCGCGGGCTCGCCCTCGGCCTGAACCAGGTGGCCGGGATCGCCGGGTCCTTCATCGGCCTGGTCCTCGGCGGGCTACTCGGCCCGGTGGAGTGGCACCTGGTCTTCCTGGTGTCCGTGCCGTTCGGGCTGTTCGGCACCGTGTGGGCATACCTGAAGCTCCGGGAACTGGCCGAGCGCCGGCCGGTCAACCTCGACTGGTGGGGGAACCTCACGTTCGGCGTCGGGCTGATCGCGCTGCTGACTGGCATCACCTACGCCATCGAGCCTTACGGCGGGCACATCATGGGCTGGACCAATCCCTGGGTGATCGCCGCCATGGCCGGCGGCGCGGCCCTGCTCGCCGCCTTCTGCTTCATCGAGACCCGGGTGCGGCACCCGATGTTCCGGATGGAGCTGTTCCGGATCCGGGCGTTCAGCGCCGGCAACCTGGCCGGCCTGCTGTCCGGGCTCGGCCGCGGCGGCCTGATGTTCATCTTGATCATCTGGCTGCAGGGCATTTACCTGCCCAGGCACGGATACAGCTTCGACCGGACCCCGCTGTGGGCGGGCATCTACATGCTTCCGCTCACCGCCGGGTTCCTGCTCGCCGGGCCGGTGTCGGGCTGGCTGTCGGATCACTTCGGCGCACGCCCGTTCGCCACCGGCGGCATGGTCGTCGCCGCAGGCTCCTTCTGGCTGCTGGAGGTCCTCCCGGTCAACTTCGCCTACTGGCAGTTCGCGCTCATCTTGCTGCTGAACGGGATCGGCATGGGCCTGTTCGCCTCCCCGAACCGGGCCGCCATCATGAACAGCCTGCCACCCGAACGGCGCGGTGCCGGCTCCGGCATGGCCACGACGTTCCAGAACTCATCCATGGTGCTGTCCATCGGCATCTTCTTCACCCTGATCATCCTCGGGCTGGCGGCGACCCTGCCGTCCGCCCTGCTGCACGGGCTGACCGCCCAGGGCGTGCCCGCCGCCGACGCGGCCAGGGTCGCGGCCCTGCCGCCAGTCTCGGTCTTGTTCGCCTCGCTGCTCGGCTACAACCCGGTGCAGACGCTGCTCGGCCCCGTCATCACCCACCTGGCCCCGGCCCGCGCCGCCTACCTGACCGGGCACAGCTTCTTCCCGTCCCTGATCACCGCCTCATTCGGTCATGGCCTGTCGGTAGCCTTCGACTTCGCCATCATCGCCTGCCTGGTCGCCGCCGTCGCCTCGCTCCTACGGGGCGGGAAATACATCCACGGCGAGCAGGCGGCCGCGCCGCGCCAGACAGCCGCCGCCGAAGCGAGACCGGCCATCTCCTCAGCTCAGGGCGCGGCAGCACGGGCGGCCCGCCCGCGTCCGCCGCAGCCGGCACCGGACTGCCCGGCCGGCGAGCGGGCAGATCCTGCCGCCCCGGCCCGGGTCCCTGAGCGTCTCGACGTCGTAGTGCAACGGCTCGCACATTCCGGGCTCAGCGGCCCCGGGGCACGACAGGCTACTCCGGGCAGGTTCACCGCGCTGGCGATCCTGCAAGCCTCCGGACCGCTGCGCGGCGGCGATCTCGCGGCCCGGGCCGGAGTCGCGCTCCCCACGATGTCGCGGATCGTGGACGAGATCGTCCGGCGCGGGCAGGCGCAGCGGCGCATCGGCCAAACCGATCACCGTGCCAGCGTGATCAGCATCACCGAGGCCGGCGAGGCGATCCTCGATGCGGTACGGCACGACAGGACCGCGCGCCTGGCTGCCGGCCTGGCGCTGCTGGAGCCCGAGGAAACGGCGGCGCTGCTTGCCGCCTTGCCGGCGCTGGAATCGCTCGCGGACCGGATCGCGGCAGCGCCGCCGCGAACAGCCCAGTCAGCCTGACCCAGGCCACGGATTCCCGGTGATGCGAGCCGGCCGCTACCGCGTGCACAGCATGGACACCGTCTTCCCAGGACCTGTTGTCGCCTTCAGGACCCGTTATCGCCCAGGGATCTCCCGATGGGGATGCGGCCCAGAACTGGCCGTTCCGTGCCGCCCGGCCAGCTGCGAAAGCCTTATCGACAGGTAGCGCATAGTCGGCAGGCGTCCTCCTCGCGTAGAAGGCGCCTGGCCTGCGATCACTCTCGGTGACGGGTGCCGCGTTGGCCTGCCGGGAATCGGCGGCCTAGCTGCAGCAGGCCCGGGTCCGACGATCGCGGTCCGGCCGGGCCGGCATCAGCCGGGGCAACACACATGCATGGCTGGAGCGGGGCGGCCCGGAAGGCGACTTGATGGAGCTCAACGGCTGGTCCTCCCCGCAGATGCTCGCCCGCTACGGCGCCAGCGCCCGCAGCGCACGCGCCCGGCGCACCTACGACCGCATCATGACCGACAACCCATGACCCATCCAGGGTCGGAGACTCAACGCCACCACCCCGACTGATCACCCCAGCGCCGCGAGCGCAAGTAACCGATGCTCCTATGTTTGTCAAGGCGTTCCTCTTGCTGCTCTGGGAGTCGGTGTTTCCTGGGTTTGCTGAGGTGCGGACACGACAGGGATGGGCCGCTCGCGGTGGAGGGCAGGCTCTTATCAGGTCACGAGGTCAGCAGGGCGGAGAGGGCCCCGGGGCGGCCGGCAGATCGGATCAAGGCCAGCAACGGGTGCGGCAGCCGTTATGGGGGCCAGGCCGCCCCGGGGAGCTGCGGGGCTTAGCCGTTGGCGGTGGTGATGGCGGTGGTGACCAGGGCGATGTTGCGGGTGTCGAGGGTACCGAGGACGGTGCGCAGGTAGACGGGGATGGCAGGGTCGCCGAGGCTCGCGGCGATCCGCAAGATGGCTTGCTCGGAGGATGCGCAGGCCAGCAGCCCTGCCTCCAGGGCGTGCAGGGCGGCGTCCCAGCTGATGGCGGCGAGCGGCTGGCCGGTGCTGATGCTGGTGCCGGCGGTGATGGTGCGGCGGAAGGCGTCGCGGTGCAGGAAGTGCCCGTGGCTGATGATCAGCCCGGCGGCGGCGGTGTCGGCGGGGATGCCGTCGGCGGCGTCCAGGAGCTGGCAGGTCAGCTCCTGGACGCCGATGGCGGTGCCGTTCATGGTGATGCCTCCTGGAAGAAAAGGGGGTGGGCGCGGGTGAGCCCGGCGGCGGATCGCCCGTGGTGGAAGGCGGGCTGTTATCAGGTCACGAGGTCAGCAGGGCGGAGAGGGTCCCGGGGCGGCCGGCAGATCGGATCAAGGCCAGCGACGGGTGCGGCAGCCGATATGAGGGCCAGGCCGCCCCGGGAAGCTGCGGGCGTCAGGCGCCGTCGCGGAGCTGGTGGTAGACCTCGCGGGCGACGTACCGCTTCAGGCAGCGGATGATCTCCCTCTTTGACAGTCCTTCTTTGCTGCGCCGCTCGGCGTAGGCGAGGGTGGCCGGGTGGGATTTCAGCCGTGTGATCACGATCCGCCACAGCGCGCTGTTGGCTTCGCGGTTCCCGCCGCGGTTGAGCCGGTGCCTGCTGGTCTTGCCCGAGGAGGCCGGGATCGGGGCGACGCCGCACAGGTGCGCCCACGAGCTTTCGCTGCGCAGCCGCTCCGGGTGGTCCCCGGCGGCGACCAGCAGCAGCGCGGCGGTATCGGGGCCGACGCCGTGCAGGCTGAGCAGGCCCGGCGCGCGGGCGGTCACCAGGGGGATGATGAGCTCATCGAGGCGCTCGAGCTGGGCGTCCAGGAACTGGACGCGGCGGCCGAGCTCGCGCAGCGCGATACGGGTGGCGTAGCCTGGCACGTCCCCCGGACGGGGGCGCAGCGCCGCGATCGCGGCTGCCAGCGCGGCCGTGCCGTGCCCGGTGAACCGGGTCCGCAGCTCATCGGGGCCGGTCACGATCAGCGCCCGGGCCTGGTTGATCGCCTGGGTCCGCTCATGGCGGGCGCTGCGCTTGGCGACCATCAGCGCCCGGATCGCCTCCACCGCCCCGTCCCGGCCCTTCGGCGCGCCCGATGCCCGCCCGGACTGGGCGGCCCGCGCGGCGCTGACCGCATCCAGCGGGTCGGACTTGCCCTGCCGGTGCCGGTCCTGCCGGTCGGCGCGGTCCACCTCCACGACCCGGACGCCGGCACCGGCCATGTACCGGGCCAGGCCCGCGCCGTAGCTGCCGGTGCCCTCGACGCCGACTAGGGCGACAGTCCCGAACTCGCCCAGCCATTCCAGCAGGTCAGCGTACCCGGCTGCGGTGGCCGGGAACTCCTGCACGCCCAGCAGCCCGCCGATGGGATCCAGCGCGGCGGCCACGTGCACGTCCGCGTGGGTGTCCACGCCGCCGGTGATGGCATGTCTGTCTTCTACGATGGTCATTGCCGTCCCTTTCATGGTTGAGGGATGGCACGCACCCGCTGGCCGTCGGACCCGTGAACCCCGGCCTCTGGCAAGACCGGGCAGATCAGACCGGCAGCGCCGGTGGGTGCCAGGAACTGGGACCCGGCCGGCAAGCCGGTAACAGGACAACCTCAACGGCGTCGGCCGAATCGCGGGTCAGGCCGGGTCCCAGGCTCCGACGCTACGCCCAGACCGCCGCGAAACCGCGTAAGCAAGACTCGTGTCGAAGCTCCTCTGATCCTCCCTGCCGTTATGGGCGCACAGTGGCACGCTCCGGCGCTTACTGGTGCGCATACAGATCAGGGTGATCGGAGCGGTGCCGTCGAGCGCCGTGCCCACGGGAGGCTGCGGATCTTCCCCGCCTGCTAGGCTGCGGCCGCCGCCGTTCCCCTGGCGGTCGCCGGGGCGCCAGGGGACGGCGTTCGTCGCGGCTAGCCCAGCCGTAGCTGGCTGATGGCCTCGTTATAGCCAGGTTCGGGTCCGGGGTGGCCGACAGCGCGCGGGCCGCGACGAGCACCGTGCCGTGGGCGTGCGGGCCCACCGGCGCGGTCACGGTGAAGGTCAGGCTCGGGCGTGCCGCCGGACCCGTCAGGGTTGTTGCAACCCCGACGCCGTTGGTGCCGGCGTCGGCGCCCCCGCCGCCGCCCAGCGTGCTGGGTCCGCCGCCGTTGAACGCGGAAGGAGCGGGATCGCTGCTCCCGTTGCCGCCGACCTCGACGTACCGCGTCGTGGTGCCGCCGGCAGCGGCACGGTGGCGGTCACCACCGCCCGGCCGGACCATAGCCCGCGAAGCCGGAACCAAAGCCGCCCTGCCCGCCGACCGCGGTCACCGTCACCGCGGTCACCCCGCCGGCACCGCATAGGTCTGCTCGCCGCCGGTGTAGGTGAAGGTGGTGGTCGTGGCCGCGGCCTGCGCTGGTGCCGGGACCAGCGCCGCCGCGCCCAGCCCGGCGGCGGCCAGCGGCAGCGTCACCGCCAGCCGGAACAGCAGGCGGCCGCGCCCTGGCCAGCAACTGCCGGGCAGGGCACCTTAGATTCCCCGCTGCGCGCCTTAGGCTTCTGCCCGCTCAGGCGCGCCGGGCGGAGCGGAGCTAGCGGCAGTCCCGTCGGCGCCGTCGCTGCCGGCACCGAATGTCTCGGATGCGCCGGTCTTGATTTCTCCGGCGCCGTCCCGCTGGACCGAGCCGACGCCGTAGTCGCCGCTGATCACCAAGCTGTACTCGAGCCTTTCGGCCGTGAAACAGCCCTTTTCCTCGGCGGCCCATTCCTGCAGCCGGCCGCGGCATGATCTTCAATGACCGTTGCGCATCTTTATGCTGGCGGTGGCGTACTCACTTGTGTGCGTGCGGTCTTGTCCGCAGTGTGGTGCGCGGCCATTACCGGGATACGGTTTGGCGCCGGGTGCCGGCCGGCAGGGCGCTGGGCGGCGATGCCGGCGACGGCACAGGCCACTGCGAGGGCAGTAAGCAGGCTGGCGGCCCAGCCAGCGCCGAGCGCGGCCCCGCCGGCAGACGGGCCGAGCAGGCAGCCGGCGGCCAAAGCGCAGGCGCCTGGCCTCTTGCGGCGGCCTGCCGTACCTGGCCGGCCCCGGTCGCCGGCGATCGCCGGCACGGCCGGGGACAGCAGGGTCTCGCCCAGGGCGCAGACGATCATGACGGTGGCCACGAGGACCTGCACGGCCGCGCCGCGGCTTAGCGGGCCGCTGGCGGTGACCGCTGCCCAGGTGGCCGCGCAGCCCGCGGCGGCCAGGGCCACGCCGGTGACGCGCCGCCCGGCGGCCGGCCGGGGCAGCCGGAGCGGCCGGGCACGCCCCGCGGCCCCGGCCACGTCCGCGGGGTGGTCAGGGTTCAGGGCGCAGGCGCCGGCCGGGGAACGATCGCCGGGCAGGCGCAGTGTTACGGCCAGGGTGCTGTCTTGGCCGGCGTGCGCGTCCAGGAGTGTCCGGCTTCTAGGCGCCCAGATGGCCGGGGCCGGCGGGTGGTGCAGGTTCACGGCTGTCTCCTTAACCGGGTGCGGGATTAGTTCCACTGCCGCCTGCCCTCAGGTACGCAGGCCCTGAGGCACCTGCGCGGCCAGCGCGCCAGGTTGCCGGCGCTGGCCGTAGGTGGCGAGCAGGGCCGACAGGACGTGCTGAAGCAGGGAGCCGGGACCGGCGACCGGCTGGGCGGCGGGCCGCCGGGCCGCGCGACGCGCGCGCCGGGCCGCCCGGGCGATCTGCTGACGCTCGGCCCGGCTGTGCATATCAGCGACCCGGGCGTCGGCCAGCTGGTGCTGGAGGTAGGGGTGCATTGTGATCTTCTCCTCGGGTGCGGTCGGGTGACTTAATTCCGAGGATGCGGCTAAGGCGACGGCGCGCGGATCGGGCGATCGCGCCCTTCCCGGGCAGGCGGCGGCTTAGATTCCAGCTCACCCGCCTTAGGCCGCGCCGTCTGCTCAGGCCTGGCCGGCGGCTCCGAGGCGGTGCGCGACCGCGGCGGCTTCCACCCGCCGGCTGACGCCCAGCTTGGCCATGATGTTGGACACGTGCACGCTGGCGGTCTTGACGCTGATGAGACCTGGGTCCGGGCCACCCGCGAGTTCGGCGCCGTCTGACTCCGGGTACACCGGAGGGCTGCACGCTTGGCGCGCAGCCCTCCGGCACGAGGAACGCGGGATGCTCCGGCAGCGACCGGTTCGCCGGCAACTCCCGGTTCGGGCCGGGCGATCTTAACCTTGGATGTTGAAGCCGATCGGGAGGGACACGGTGGCGGTGGCGGTGGCGGGCGGGTCCTCGGCGTCGGTTACCTCCACCGTGAACGTGGCGGTGCCGCCGTTTGCCGCGGAGAGGACGCCAGTGATGGACCCGTCCGGACTGAGGGCCAGGCCAGCCGGCAGCTGGCTGCCGTCGGTCAGGGACCAGGTGTAGGGCGCCGCGCCGCCGGACGCGGTCAGCTGCGCCGTGTAAGGGGAGCCGGGGCTGCCCTCGGGGAGGCTCGTGCTGGTGACCGCCAGCGACGGCTCCACCACTATGCTCGTTCTCGCGTCGGCGAGCTGGGGCGGCGACTCCGAGTCGCTCACCTTGACCCCGAAGGCATAGGCGACGGCGGCCGTCGGAGTGCCGGAGATGACCCCCGTAGCGGGATGCAGCTTGAGCCCGGGAGGGAGCTCTCCTACGTTCAAGGCCCAGGTATAGGGCGTGATGCCGCCGGCCGCCCCGAGCTTCACCGAGTACGGCACGCCGACGATGGCAGGGGGCAAGTGGACGCCGGTGGTCGCCGACAGCCGTGCCACGTCCACGGTGAGGGACAGGTCCGCGGTGGCGGTGGCGGTGACGGGTCCTGTCTTTCCGTATACGGTGCAGCTGACTTGCGCGGTAAAGCGGAAGTTGCCGCCGGTCTTCGGGGTGCCGGAGATGACCCCGGTGCCGTGCTGCAGCGTCAGGCCGGCCGGCAGCGCTCCGCTGACGATCGACCAGGTGTAGGGCCGAGCCCCGCCGGCGGCGGCCAGCTTCTGCGAGTAATGCACGCCTGCGGTGGCCGCCGGCAGGCTGGTAGTAGTCAGTTTCAGCGGCGGTGGCACTTGGACCTGGATGGACAGGTTCGCGGTGGCGGTCGAGGTTTCCGAGTCGGATACCTGCACGGTAATTTGGTCGTTGACGGGCGCCTGGAGGGACGGGATGCCAGTAATCAGGCCGGTGGCAGGGACCAGGGTCAGCCCGGCCGGCAGCGTTCCGTCGATGATCGACCAGGTGTAGGGCTGAGCCCCGCCGGCGGCGGCCAGCCTGGCCCGGTAGACGGCGCCTTCGGGGGCGGCCGGAAGCGAGGCAGTCCTCACCGCCGGCGAATTCGCGGCCAGGGCCGGCGATGCCGCAAGGCCCGTGGCCCCCAGCATCCCGGCCACCAAGACAGTGACTGCCAGCGCCGGCGTGCCCCGCCAGCGCTTCTTCGCGACTCGGGTGCCGATGATCTGGTGCTGGAGGTAGGGGTGCATTGTGATTTTCTCCTCGGGTGCGGTCGGGTGACTTAATTCCGAGGATGCGGCTAAGGCGACGGCGCGCGGATCGGGCGATCGCGCCCTTCCCGGGCAGGCGGCGGCTTAGATTCCAGCTCACCCGCCTTAGGCCGCGCCGTCTGCTCAGGCCTGGCCGGCGGCTCCGAGGCGGTGCGCGACCGCGGCGGCTTCCACCCGCCGGCTGACGCCCAGCTTGGCCATGATGTTGGACACGTGCACGCTGGCGGTCTTAGCGCTGATGAACAGGGCGCGGGCGATCTCCGGGTTCGACCGGCCCGCGGCCAGCAGCGCGAGCACTTCGCGCTCGCGGTCGGTAAGCCCGAACCGGGCCAGTTCGTCGGCCGCCGTCGGCTGCCCGGCCCGCTCTGACTGCCCGGCGTCGGACGTCGCGGGAACCAGCCTGAGGCGCGCCCGGCGGGCCAGGCCGGCCGCCTCGGCGGCGAGCGGCTGCGCGCCGAGCCGGCCCGCGGTTGCGTATGCCTCCTGGACGGCGGCGGCCGCAGCGTCGCGGTCGTCGGTGGCCATGTGTGCTTCGGCCAGCCGCAGCAGCGAATAGGCCAGCGGGTAGGGCTCGCGCGCGCTGCGCCACGCGGTGACGGCCGCCGACCACGGGCCGGGGCCGCCGCTGCCGGCTGCCCGGGCCTGCTCGGCGGCCGTCAGGGCCTGATAGCCCATGGTGGCCGGGGTGGGCGCGGGGATGCCCTCGGTGAGGGCGGCCAGTTCCTTGCGGCGCTGCTGGCTGACTGCGGGGATCTGCTCTCGCCGGTCGCGGGCCAGCGTCGCCTCGTCGGCTTCTAGCCGCATTCCCAGCCACAGCAGGGGCCAGGCGTATCGCGACCCCCACAGGGCCGGCCCGCCCGCCAGCCCGGCCGCAACGGTGTCGCGTGCGCCCGGCCTGTCGCCCTGCCCCAGAGCGATCAGCGCATCGCTGTAGCGCACCAGCTGGAGGAACTGGATGTCAGCGGTGTCGCCGAGCGCCCGGCGGGCAGCCCGCAAGGCGGTGGCCGCCTCATCGAGCCGGCCGCGCATCGCGGCCAGCTCCGCCCGCCATAGTTCAAGGCCGCCGACGAAGACTCCCTCCGGCATGACGGCTAGTCCCTGGGTAAGCACCCGCTCCGCTTCCGCCCAGCGGCCCAGCCGCAGCAGCGGCTCAGCCTGGTTCATCAGCAGGTACAGGCCCTCCGAGCGGATCAGCCCCGCCCGCCGGGCCAGGTCCAGCCCCTCGGCCGCGGTCTGGGCGGCCTCCTCGTGCCGCCCCAGGAACTCCAGCGTGTCCGACAGGTTGATGTAGCCGCTCGTGGCGATCGTCGGGGCGTCGATGTCGAGCGCCAGCCGCAGGCCCTTCCGGAAAGAGTCCAGGCCAGAGTCGCTGGGGCCGAGATAGGTGCTGGCTACTCCGAGCGCGATGAAGGCATGGGCCTCCACGTCCTTGGCCCCGGCGGCCCGGGCGGCGGCCACCGCCCGGGCAGCCATATCCGCGGCGCCCTGCATGTCCGCGACGTGTGTCAGCGAACGTGCCAGCGTGCCCAGCACAGTCGCGTGCGCGCGGGTCGCCGGCTCGGGCGGCAGCAGGGCCAGTGCCTGCTCCAGCGCCGCCACCGCCTCCGCCGGGCTGGCGTCCACCAGCGCATATCCGCGCCGTTCCAGCAGCAGCGCCCGCCGCACCGGGTCCGCGTCTGGCGGCAGGCCGTCCAGGGCCGCCTCCAGCAGGGACAGCGACCGGCCCACCGCTCCGGACCGGAAGGCGGCCTCGGCGGCCAGCCGGTTCACCTCCACCAGGTCCAGCCCGGTGCGCTGCCCGGCATCCGCCACCCGCGGCCAGATCTCCAGCGCCCGTTCCAGGTGGCGCAGCGCCTCGGCCGGCGCGTAGGAAGCCGTCGCGCTGGTGGCGGCCTCGATCGTGGCGCGCAGGGCCCGGGGCAAGTCGAGCGCGGCATACCAGTGATGCGCCAGCAGCGCGGCCACCACCGCGGGATCACCGGCCAGGGTCCGGTCGCGCTCCAGCGCCTCCCCGTAGGCGGCGTGCAGGCGGCCGCGCTCGCCCGGCAGCATGTCGTCATAGACCGCGTCCCGGGTCAGCGCGTGCCGGAACGCGTAGCCGTGCCCGGTGTGATCCACCAGCAGCAGGTGGTTTTCCACCGCTTCGCGCAGCGCGGCGAACAGCTCGCCCTCGCCCATCCCGGCGACCTCCGCCAGCAGCCGGTCGGGCACGACGCGGCCCGCGACCGAGGCGGTGCGCAGCAGCCGCTGGGCGGCGGGGCTGACCGCATCGACCCGGCTCAGCAGCACATCCCGCAGCGACGGCGGCAGGTCACCGGGGTCCCCGCCGTCCCTGAGCACGCCGGCGATCTCCTCGACCAGGTAGGCGTTTCCGCCCGAGCGGTCGAACACCTCCTCCGCCACCACGGGGCCGGCGCACCGCCCAGGATCGCCGCCAGCTGGGCCGCCACCTCATCGCGGCCGAACCTGCGCAGCTCGATGTGATCCACCGACCGGACCCGCTCCCAGCCGGACACCAGCGGCCGCAGCGGATGGCGCCGGTGCAGCTCATCGGAGCGGTAGGTGATCACCATCAGCACCGGGACCGCCCGCAGCGCCCGGACCAGGAACGCGGCCAGGTCCAGCGTGGACGGGTCGGCCCAGTGCAGATCCTCGATCACGAACATCACCGGCCGGTCCGCGCTCAGCCGCCCCAGCAGTCCCAGCACCAGCTCCAGCAACTGCCCGGCCTTAAGGCCCTCGCCAGCCGCCGGGGCGCCGGGCCCGGGTCCAAGCTCCGGGAGGAGCCGGGCCAGCCCTGACCCAGCCGGGCCGAGCAGTTCGCGCAGTTCGTCCGCAGGGGTCGTGCGGGCCAGGGCCCGCAGCGCATCGACCAGCGGGGCCAGCGGCAGCCCTTCCGCGCCCATTTCGATGCACTGGCCGGTCAGCACCCAGAACCCCGCCGCCGACCCCAGTCCCGCGAGCTCACCGACCAGGCGTGTCTTGCCGACCCCGGCCTCCCCGCCGATCAGCACGACCGCTGGCTCGCCGTCCTCGGCCCGCCGCATCGGCGCGGCCAGCAACGCCATCTCCTGCTGGCGGCCGATGAAGACCGGGCTCACCACGCTGACGCTCATAGCCAGAACACTGCCACAGGCAGTGCCTGATCGCACCTGCCGCGTAACCTCGTTGATCGTGGAGAACGCCAGGCGGAGAGCCACAAAGGCGGTGATGGCGAAGATCTGCCCGTCGCCAAGCCCGGCGTCGCGAAGCGCCTGAACGTCGGCGGGCGTCGTGGCGCTGGGGTTCCTGGCGACCTTCCTGGCCCACGCGGCCATGGCCTTCTCCTAGTCCGTCAGGCCGGCGTCGCCGCCGTTCAGGACGCCCGCCGCGATGGCGGCGTCCGACGCTTTGCCCAGCTTCCCGCCCCACGCCAGCGAGCAGTACCAATCACCGAGGGCCGAGGCGGCGGTCACCAGGATCCTGCACTGGCGGAAAGTCAGGCCGCTCGGCCTAAATGCCTGAGACATCGGCTCGAACAACCCCTTCATAGTGTCTGGCTGATGCGCCCACAGCAGGAACCCGTTCGACACGTAGCCGCCGCCTGCGAGGTCTTCGTCGTAGAGCGCCTGGACCTGGGGGGACACCGGGGGGTCCCCGAGAAAGCTGCCTGTCATGAGTGTTCGGCTCGTTCGGGCTTGAGGGCGGGACAGCCCACGACCATGACGTTCTGGATGGTCTCATAGGCCGGGCAGCGGCCAGCGGACATACGGCCCGCGTCCGCGGACCGTACCCCTGCTGGCAGCCCGGACCGGCGCACACCTGGAGTTACCAGTTTGCGGTCAGTCGTTGTTCCAGGCAAGCCTAGAAAGGTGCCCCGCGCCGAAGCGGCGGATCTGCGCTCGCGTGGCGTTGAGCCCGCCGGATCGCACATGGAGCGAATATTCGGCGATCCGGCCGCAGGCCGCCCAGGCTCAACGTCACTTTCCGTGATTAGCTTTGCTCCTTGCTTACGCGCGCCGATCCGCCGTCGCTCACCGCCATTTAGTCCAACGGCTCCACCCGGTAGTCCCCGCCGTCCTCGACCAGCAGAACCCCTTTGCCCTTGCCCAGCGGCGGGACGACCTGACCGGTGAGCCCGAGCACGGCGGCCTCGGTGGTGGGGCTGTGGCCCACCACCAGCGCCCGGCCGCCCTCGGGCAGCCCCGCCACCACCTGCCGCAACGCCGAGCCAAGCAGCCAAGACTCCCGCTCGACCAGGTCCGGATCGATGGCCTGGATGTCCTTCAGGTCCGCTCGCTTGCCCGCCGCCTTGGCTGCGTCGCGCCAGCGATTCTCCACCGAGGACCGCAGCCCCGTCGCCGCGGTGATCGGGGTGTCGTCCTGGTCGGCCGCGTGCCGCAAGATTTCCAGCATCTGGGTGGCGCGGGCCGCGCCGGTAGAAACGAACGCGGCGTAGGGCGGGTGCATCCCGTCCCGGCCGATCATCTCGGCGTCTGCCGCTCCCTTTGGTGTCAGGCGGTCACCCTCGTTATCGGTGTGCCGGCGCAGTTCCACGTACCGCATGAGCGAGTCTTGCCCCGATGTGGCGCGGTCACGCTCGTCATTGCCGCGATCACGCCCGGCGCCTTAACCGCCGGGCAGGTGAGACGACCCCGAGGCGTTGTGTCACGCCCTGGTCGTGAACGGCCGCAGGCTGCCGGCGATCATGCGGCCGCCGCGCCAGTCGCGGCGGGCCGGTAACTGCCATGGGCCGCGAGCGCATCCGCGTTATGCTCGATTCCCTAGCGAGATGAGGGGCAGGGTGATGACGCAGGTAACGGAGCATCTCGAAACCCACGGCGTCCCGTTCGAGCCCATCGCGCACCAGCAGACCTATACCTCGATCGCCGAGGCGAGGGCGCTCGGCATCGACGCTAGCGAGGTTCTCAAGACGGTCGCGATGCGCGTCGCAGACGGCTATGCGCTGATGGCGGTCCCGGCAACCGGTCGCCTCGACATGCATCTCGTCCAAGCAGCAGTGGGCGGTCGTCATGTTCGGCTTGCCACCGAAGAGGAGCTGCTACGGGACTTTCCACACATCGAGCTGGGCGCCCTGCCGCCGCTCGGCTCGCTGCTAGGCGCGCCCGTCTACGTCGATCAAGAGCTGCTCCAACACGAAACGGTGGTCTTTGCTGCAGGGAGCCAGACCGAATCCGTTCAGATCAGGACGGCGGACCTGCTCCAGCACGAGCAGGTGACGACCCTGCCGTTGATCAAGCATCCTGACGAGGATGACAAGGACTGGCTGCGGTAGCCACAGGTCTACACCTGCTGCGGCACGCATAGTCGGCAGGCAACACGCCGACCCTGAGATCGAATCACACTCAGTGAGGGGCGCTGGCCCGGGCACAGTGCGCAAGTATCCGCCGATCTGGCGCGTTCTTGGTGGCCGGGCAGCGTAGTCACCACAGCGCGCCGGAACGAACATTCTGCCGTGTCGTGCCAACTCGTGTGCGTGCTCGAGCTCGCTGGCCTGCTGCCAGTTGACCGCGGGTGGCGGAGTGTACGCGTGGGCGTCGGCGCTTATCAGGGTGCGCGGGCTGGCCTTCGGCAGCGATCGTCCGATGGGCGGCGCGGCCGGGGCGTCGTAGCCCGCTGGCTGCGGCTGGGTGGGTGCTGCGGACGGCACCCGCGGCCTGCCGATGACCGGGCGGTGGCCTCCTGCTGGCAGAGTGGTCAGCTTTTTCGGACGCAGGTTGTGATGTGGTCCCGTGACGTGCTTGCACGGGACCTTCGGTCCCTGCGCTCGGGCCGGACGGCGGCTGGGTGCCAGGGCGGCGCCGTGCGAGGCTGGAGGGCAGGCCGCAGGCGTGCGAGACGGCCGTGCCTCGTGCGCGTGGCCAGTGAGATCCTGACGACCTGTAGGTGTGCGAGATGATAGGCCAGGATGGCAGGCCCGTCCCCGTCACGGAGTGGACGGTTCGCTATGAGGGGTACTCTCCGCGCGAGGAAGGACTGCGTGAGGCGCTTTGCGTCACGGGCAACGGCTACTTGGCCACCCGCGGCGCGGCGCCGGAGTCGGCAGCGGACGGGATCCACTACCCGGGTACCTACATCGCGGGCTGCTACAACGAGCTGCGGACCGAGGTCGCGGGTCGCACTGCGCAGAACGAGAGCCTGGTCAACGCCCCGAACTGGCTCCCGCTGACCTTCGCCGCCGCCGACGGGCCCTGGCTCGATCTCGACCAGATGGAGGTGCTTGAGCACTGGCAGGAGCTGGACCTGCGCCGCGGTGTGCTCACTCGCAAGCTGCGGGTCCGTGACAGCCAGGGCCGCATCACGCGGGCCACGTGCCGCCGGTTCGTGCACATGGGCGCTGCCCACCTGGCTGCGATGGAAGCGACGATCGTGCCGGAAAACTGGTCAGGACGACTGCGGGTCCGGGCTGGGCTCGACGGCACGGTTGAAAACACCGGCGTGCCCCGCTACCGCGAGCTGGCCAGCCGCCACCTTCTGCCCGTCGAGGCGCGCAGCCTCGACGCCGCGACCGTGCTGCTCGTAGTGGAGACCAGCCAGTCGCACATCCGCATTGCGGAGGCAGCCCGGGTCCGCATATTCCGCAACGGGTCGCAGATCGGCCAGGACCTGGCGGTGCTCAGTGAGCCAGGGCGGATCGGCCACGAAGCCGGGATCGACGTTGACCGGGAGGACGAGGTCACGGTCGAGAAAATCGTGGCCATCGCCACCTCGCGGGACCGCGCGGTCTCGGACGTGGCCGTGGCGGCGGCCGGGTGGCTGCAGGCCGCGAACTCCTTCGAGGAGATGCTCGGGCAGCACGTGCTGGCGTGGTCTCACCTATGGGCGCGGTTCGCGATCGAACTGCGGGGCTGCGAGGACGACCAGGTGCTGCCGGTGCTGCGGCTGCACATCTTCCATCTGCTGCAGACGATCTCGCCCAACAGCATGGACCGTGACGTCGGCGTTCCCGCGCGCGGGCTGCACGGCGAGGCCTACCGCGGGCATGTCTTCTGGGATGACATGTTCGTGTTCCCGGCCATCAACCTGCGGCTGCCCGAGCTGAGCCGGTCCTTGAAGGCCTATCGCTACCGCCGGCTGCCCGCCGCGAGAAGGGCGGCGCAGGAGGCGGGTCACGTCGGTGCCATGTACCCCTGGCAGTCCGGCAGCGATGGCAGTGAGCAAAGCGCGCTGCTGCATCTGAACCCCAAGTCGGGCCGCTGGCTGCCCGACACGACGTACCTGCAGCGCCACGTGGGTATCGCGGTCGCCTACGCCGCGTGGCACTACTACCAGGCCACCGGTGACCGCGAGTTCCTCGCTCTGCAGGGCGCCGAGATGATCCTCGAGATCGCCCGGTTCTTCGCGAGCACCGCCGCCTACGATCGCGACCGCGACCGGTACGTGATCCGGGGAGTGGTGGGCCCGGACGAATTCCACACCAGCTACCCGGACTGCCCCGACGCGGGGATCGACAATAACGCTTATACCAACGTGATGACGACCTGGCTGCTGCTGCGCGCCATCGAGGTGATCGGCCTGCTGCCCGGCTATCGCCGAACCGAGCTCACCGAGAAGCTGCGCCTGTCGGTGGCGGAACTCCAGCGGTGGGAAGACCTCTCCCGCCGCATGTTCGTCCCGTTCCATGCCGACGGCATCATCAGCCAATTCGAGGGATACGAGGATCTGAAGGAACTCAACTGGGAGGACTACTACGCCAGGTATGGCGACATCAGCCGCCTCGACCGCATCCTCGAGGCTGAGAATGACTCGCCGAACCGGTACAAAATCTCCAAGCAGGCCGACGTGCTAATGCTGTTCTACCTGCTGTCCGCCGAGGAACTCGCTGGGCTCTTCCACCACCTCGGCTACGCCTGGGATCCGGGCAGCATCCCGTCCACGGTCGAGTACTACATGGCCCGCACATCCAACGGCTCGACGCTCAGCCACGTCGTCAACGCGTGGGTGATGGCGCGGGGCAACCGGGACCGGGCACTTGAGTTCTTCGTCGAGGCGCTGCGCAGCGATGTCGCCGATGTCCAGGGCGGCACCACCGCCGAAGGCATCCATCTGGGAGCGATGGCCGGCACCATCGACGTGCTGCTGCGGTGCTTCGCCGGCGTGGAACTGCGCGGCGACGTTCTCTGGCTCAATCCATCCTGGCCGGGAAGCCTCGGCACGCTCGAATTCCCCATCATCTACCGCGACCACGTGATCACCGTGAACGTCAGCGATCACACCGCCCGGGTCAGCAGCCGGCCGGGAAGCTTCCCGCCTATCCGCGTCGGCTACCATGGCCAGCTGCACGATCTCGCACCCGGGCACAGCCTGGAGTTCTCCCTCTGACCCCATGCGCATGACCAATGGAGCGCTGCCCTCACCCGAACGCGCGACCAGCTGTACTACTTCCCATACGGCAGACACCGTCCGGAGACGTCGACGATTGGTTAGCCGCGTGCACATATACGGTCAATCTGCGCATCGCCGCTCGGCCACCTGAGTGCTTCACGAGACACAAATAATCGGCGTTCTGCGCGATTTTGAAATGCTGAGCAGGCGTTTCTCGTTGCTGTGCGTAGTCCCTATCGGCGCTGGGCCGCCGGGCCGGGGCGCTGTGGTGATGGA
Source organism: uncultured Actinomycetota bacterium (assembly GCA_963771985.1). Lineage (GTDB taxonomy): Bacteria > Actinomycetota > Actinomycetes > Streptosporangiales > Streptosporangiaceae > Trebonia. The sequence goes on from CAVYVO010000007.1 coordinate 60,400, forward strand.
GGGCTGCGCCGGGTGCGCACGGTGGTGCTCAGAAAGCGTTCGCGTGGTCTGGCGCCGACGGATCCGCCGGCGCGCCGCGTTGCGGTAGGGAACCGTCATCCGGCCGGGACCGGCGCATCCCCTGGCGGCAGGCCGGTCACCGGGTCCGCCGGGCGCCCTGCGGAAGGTCTTTGGCGCGAGCCGGCTGCGGGGCAGATATCCATCTGGGTGGCCGGGTTTCGCGCCAGCATTAAAGCAACACAAGCCCGGGGCTCGGGCGAAGATCAACACGGATGTAACACGGACAAAACGGCATTCCCCGGCACACGGCGGCACTCGTAGTACCATGGCCGTGCCAGCGAACTTGGCAGCCTTGCCAGCGGAAACGCAGGTGAGCTGGGCTGATCATCCATCTCCGGGACGGTGGGCAAAAGGCGACAGACCTTCTGAAAAGCGGAAGGTCGACAGTTCGATCCTGTCCCTGACCACCAGATCAGCGGCCTTATCGGGCGATTCGCTCTCATCGCAGGGAGCCTGACAGGGAGCCAAAGTGTTACGCTCCCGACCATGACGGACTCCGCAGCGCGCCGTCGCGGCTGCGACGAGGACGCGATCTACTTCGATGAGACCAAGAACCGGTACGTCGGTGCGGTCTCGCTTGGCTTCGGGCCGGACGGGGAAGCGGATCCGGCGCAAGGTCACCGGCCGGACCAAGCAGGAAGTCACTCATTGAGGTGCGCAGATCAGGCTGATCTGGGCGTCTGCTCTGCGCGGGATTCCGAAACGGGCGGCGTTCCGCGAGACGCGAGTTCGGCGTGCCCCGGGGAGGTAACCAGCGGGTCAGGCTGCTCGCGCTCACCGAGTGCGGTACGCACGCCATCAGCGACGTCGTCGGGGTTGAGAAAGCAGACGCGGTGGAGATCCCGGCCTTTGCTGATCCGCCGCTGTCGGCAGTACCGCACGAACGGGCCGGGCTCTGCTCTGACCGAGCCGGGTCTGCGAGCCGTGGAGAAGGTGTGGGATCCTCCGCCGGCTGAGGTCGCGGATGCCGACACGAACGACGAATCCCGGGCCGCCTGGCCGGCGGCCCGGGATTCACTTGGTAGGGCTAGGGAGGTACCTAGCGGCGGAAAGGACTAGAAGGGCTGACCCGCGCCGAAGAGGTCGGCCAGCTTGGCCAGGTTCGGCAGGCCAAGGCCGATGCCCTCGTTGTACGGCTGACCGGGGTTGCCGGTGTAGTAGATGTTGTCACTGCTGGTGCCGACCGTGTTGATCTGAGTGAACGCGTCGTAACCACTGGCAACGGCGTGGTACATGACTGGGTTCCAGAACCCGATCCGGTGGCCCAGGTACGAGTCGATGACCGCGGCGGAGCCGTTCATCTGCGGGTCGACGAAGCTGGTGCCGCCGTACTCGTTCAGTCCGCCGACCGAGGCCCCGTAAACCAGGTAGCCGGTCTGCGGGTCGGCGTCCGCGGCCAGGTCCGGGACGACTCGGCCGCCGCTGCCGATGCCGAAGGTCACGCTGGGCGTGGGGTTGAAGTTCCACTCGGTCGGCTCGGTCAGGCCCGGAGCGACCTGGATGTAGTCGGTCGGAGTCAGGTATTCCACCGCGTGGAAGTCGGCCGTGCCGCCCACGTCCTGCTGGTAGGACGGCTCAGGCTCGAGCACGCTGTAGCCGCCGCCGCTGCCGGCGACCAGGTTCTCGGCGACATAGGCCAGGGGGTCACCGGTGACCTGCGCGGCCGGCCCCCACAGGTAGTCCCAGCCCCAGATGCGCTGGACCGTGGTCGTGGCCGTGGCCGTGCCGTCCGGGCCGGACAGGTACGTAGTTCCGGGCAGCGTGGTACCGCCGCAGGCGGTAATGAACGGGCTGTCCGCCGGGTTGTCGGCCGACAGGTTGGTGGTGCCGGTGTCCCCGATAGCGGTGTAGGCGCCATCGTCGGCGGAGGAGGTGAACCCGGACTGGCCCTGCGCGGCCATCTCGAGGAAGGCCTCGTCGAACGACTGCGCGTAGCCCGCGGCCTCTTCGCTGGACCGGATGGCCGCCTCGATGACCGTCTCAGATTCGCCCCAGCTCGCCGAGACGCCACTGGCGATGTTCTGGCTGGCCGCGGTGAAGAACGCGTCAGCGAACCCGTAGTCGGTGTTGGGCGCCTGGTAGTCGATCACGTTGGCACCGGGAGCGAGGGCCCCGGACTGCTCGATGTCCAGGTCGGTCTCGCCCGAGCCGGAGACGGCGCTCGCCGCGCCCGGGCCACCGTCGACGTTGTCGACGGTAAGGGTGCCGGTGCGGTTCACGTCCGCGATATTGCTCCAGAAGTACTCCGGGGCACCCGGGTCGACCGCGGCCAGGGTGACGATGCCGACGCTCTGACCGGTGCCGTCCGCGCGCGCGTACAACGGCGCTAGGTCATAGGCTTTGGCGAAGAAGGACGGCAGGTGGCAGCCGTTGGTCAGGCCGAACTCCGCCGCGCAGCTGCTCGAGTTGCCCTGCTGCGGCTGGTCGTAGCTGGCGGGCTTGGCGACGTCGCTGACGTAAGGCCCGTAGTTCGAGAGCCCGAGGATGGCCGTCACGAAGCCGGCCAGCCGGTACGGCAGCAGCGGCTCCTGCTCGTTGGTGTAAACCTTCTGCGCGCGTATCGGACCGAACCCGCCGGAGCCCGGCTGCTGGGGTACGTCGACGTTCTCCTCGGTGATGGTCAGCGCCTGATCAAATTCACCCGCGGTGCCGTTGGCCACCACGTCCAGGTTGTCCGCGTAGACGGTGGTCGTGATGCCGAAGCCAGCGAGGTAGCTGGTCAGCGCGTTGATGTTGGACGCGGGCTGGCCGTACTCGGCGGCGAACCGGCCGACCGACAGGTAGCCCGAGCTCGGTATGCCCGCCTCGACCTGGGCTTCGAGCGACTGCATGTGCTGCTCTTTAAGGATGAACGACACGGTCACCGGCGTGTCAGCTGGCGTGTTCCCGAAGACCGTGGCGCCGGGCAGTGCAGCCGCGTTGATACCCGAAGGCACCTGGGTCGGCGTGCTGGGGCCTGCGCTCGTGGCGGCGGCCGCGCCGGGCGCGCCCGCCAGGGGAGCCACGACCGCACCCACCCCCACCCCGAGCAGTATCCCGGCCGTCAGCCGGGCCTTTCTCATACGGATCATTTCCCGTGCACCGTCCTATGCGATCGCGATCATTGCGGTTAGGCGTGAGCGACGACGATTATGCCAGTTCGGCCAGACGAACACGATTACATGCCCGGAACATTTGGTTGCTATCGGATAACCAGCGAGGGAGGTCCCGGCCAGGAACCCATGGCCTGAAACTGGAGGCGGCAGGCCTGACCGGCAAGGGCTACCAGGAGGCGTACGCGCGAAACTCCCTACGAAGGCAAGGACAAAGCTGAAATCGCAGAAAGAGGCAAATCGCGCCCATACGAAGCTCCGCTCGCCCAGCGGGAAAGGGGCCTCTGGAGGAGGGCTTGATAATGCCTCAGGTTATTCTGCTCGGACACGACATGCACGTCACAGGACACGATTTCCTGCTTATGCTTACTCATGCCAGTCGCGCAGGAGTGCTTCGACGCGGCGGGAATCTGAGGATCCGAGCCGCTGGTAGATACTGAGTGCCTCGCGCAGTGGCGCGATCGCCTGATCTGGCTGGCCGCTGCGAAGGCCGCACCGGCCGATGCCTTCCAGGGCACGGGCCTCCTCCTGCGGGATACCGATAGAACGACTGGTCTGCAATGCGCGCTCATAGCTGTCCCGTTGAGCGCTAGTGTCTGACTGATCATGGCGGCCTGGTCATCTCCGGACAAGCGCTGGAGGATGCCGATTTCCTTCAGTACGTTGGCTTCGCCGTGCTGGCTGCGCGTTATGCGGTACAGCCGCAGCGATTCTTCCGCGCTTGCGGTGGCGGCAGTAAGGTCCCCGGCCACGCGCTGAGCGAGTCCGAGGTAGGAGAGCGCGGAGGCTTCGCCGTACTGGGCGCCGAGAGTACGGAACATCTCAACTGCCAGCATGAGGGTGACTGCCGCAGGAGCGAGCATGCCTGCCAGGGTCTGCGCGAAGCCCATGTACGTGAGAGTCCAGGCCTCGTCATTCCGGTTGCCGAGATCGCGAGCTATCTTAAGTGCCCGGGTGAGGGTGGCGGTGGCTTCTGTATACTGCCCGGTTTGGTTTTGAACCGTGCCCAGGTACCTGAGCGCCTGGGCTTCACCGGTCTGGTCGCCGACCGTGTAGCAGAGTTCATGTGCCTGGGACAGAGTGCTGACGGCCCGCAGGGTATTACCGGTCGTAAGGGCCACGAAACCCAGGTGGCCGAGGGCGGCGCCTTCGCCACCTTGGTCGCCGAGGGCGCGGTGCAACTCGACGGCACGCGACAGGGTGTCATCGGCGGTCGGGAAGTCTCCGGTCAGGTACTGCGCCCAACCGAGGTTGGTGAGGGCGCCGGCTTCGCCTGCCCGGTCGCCGAGGGCGCGGTATAGCGTGATAGCGCGCTGATCGCTGGCGATCGCGGCGGGGAAGTCCTCGGTCTGGCGCTGCGCCGTGGCCAGGTTTGCGAGCGCGGTTGCCTGCAGGTGGCGGTCGCCGGTGCGCTTCGCCGTCTCCTGTGCGGCCTGGCTGAGTTCCAGGGCCTGCTCCCAGTACCCCTGACCGTTCAAGAAGGCGTTCATGGCAGCCGGGATCGCGATGGCATGAGCAGGCTGCTCGAGAGCGCGGCCATGACGGCCGCGTGCAGATTGAGGCGCTCTGCCTCCATCCAGTGCAGCGCCTGCTGCCGGGTCCCCCAACGGCGGCGTTTCCGCGGAAATGCCATCTCCTGGCGCAGCCGGCGACACCCGGTTAGCCAGGTACCGGTCCGCCGCGCGCGCCGCATACAGGTAGTACTCCAGAAGCCGGCCGATGGCGGCTGCCCGCTCGGCGGACTGATCGGTCTCGGCTAGGTCGCGGGCGTGCTCACGGAGCAGGTCATGCAGCAGGTAGCGGCCTGGGGCGGGCTCGCTGATCAGGTGCTGGTCGTAGAGGGCGTCCAGCTGGCGGCGGGTCGCGGCCAGCTCGGTGCCGTTGCGCGCGGCGGCCAGGTCGGCGGCCAGCCAGGCCGGAGTCCATGCCTGGTGGTGGCGCAGCCGGGCGGCCAGTATCCCGACGGCCAGCGGCAGGTACCCGCACAGCCGGACGATCTCGGCCGCCGCGGGGTCGCCGGGGGCCAGGTCACGCCGGGCAGCGACCCGAGTGAACAAGAGCGCGGCGTCATCGGGCGACAGGGTATCGAGGGTGATCACCCGCGTGTCCTCCAGGGCGGTGAGGCGGGCCCGGCTGGTCACCAGCACCAGGCATCCGGCGGTGCCGGGCAGCAGCGGGCGGACCTGCTCGCTGTCGGCCGCGTCATCGAGCAGGAGGAGCAGTCGCTTGCCGGCGAGCCGGTCACGCCATAGCCTTGCCCGCTCCTGCGTCCCTTGCGGGATATGCCTGGCGTCCATCCCGAGGGTTTGCAGGAGGCTCGCCAGGGCATCCGCCGGATCGGAGGGCGCCTGACCTGGCACGTGCCCGCGCAGTTCCAGGAAGAGCTGGCCATCGGGGAAACGCTCGGCAAGATGATGGGCCGCGTGCAGGGCGAAAGCGGTCTTGCCGACTCCCGCCATCCCGTCCACCGCCCAGATGTTCCCCTGCGCGCTGGCGCCCCTGGCGTCAAGGAGTTCCGCGAGCTGCTCTTTCCGCCCGGTAAAGGAGCCGACGTCGCGCGGCAGGGTCCGCACCGCCGCTACCCCGGCAGCGCGGCTCCGGACCGTGACCTCTGCTTCAGATGCGGGGCTACCGGGCGCCTGATCGACGTCGTCGGGCCCGCCCGACCTGGCGGCCGCCTGAAAGCCGGCAAGTTCCGCACCGGTCAGGCCAAGCGCCGCCGCCAGCTTCCTGACCGTGGCCGGATGCGGTCGCTGGCTTCTGCCCCGCTCGAGGTCGCTGATGGTCCTAAGCGGGATTAGCGCGGATTTCCGCGCCGGTTCCTTGACCCCTTGGACAAGGTGATCGCGGAGGCTAGGTAGCGTTCGGCCTGGCAACTTCCGGGTCAGCCGTGGGGTCGGTACAGCGGTCGTATGGCTGTTCTGCCAATGGGCCATCCCGATGCGACCGTGCCCGGTTGATCCCTTCTTGTGCCTGTTCATACTTATCTGAGGTGATTCAGACTGGGCGTTCTCGCGCACTCGACGAGGTGTCACCCGGACGGACAATGGTGAGCAAGGCGTCCGCCGCCTCTGTACTGGCCCTCGAAGACAGCCCGACATAGGTCCCGGCGCTTGCAAAACAGCAGGTCAGGACTTTAGCTGATCGCTCACGGCTGGGGTGGGAGTGACGGTACGGAAATCGGCGTTAGCGCGGCTTCGGAGAACTCGTTCTGGGTGAGCAGCCTGAGCTTCCTGAGCCGTCTGAGTTCGACCCCGAAAGCGCTCACCACAGCGAAACCGTGGTTGTTCCGTGCATCCCACGCGTGGAAATCGCCTGCTCCGGCAGGAACACTGATTCCGACAGCAAGCTGAGCTCACGGAATGGAATTCGCAGCGTGCCATGTCCGGCATTCACCCGGTCCCTCGCCATAGGACCCGAACTGCCCGCGGTATGCATTATCGTCAGGCCCTCTCATCTAGGCGTGCCATCCCCACTAGTCCCGCTGGATGTACGGCAATCAGCGCGCTGAGCATGCTCGCTGTCAACTCTAGCGCAGCAATACCCGACGCCGAGGCAGATGACGGTCGGCACCCCTGTCCGACGTTAATCGATTAAATCCGGACTATTTTCCAAGAATGCTCACCGCAGAAATCAAGTTTTAGGGAGAGGCAGCCAATGTGGCAAAAGAAATCACGTGATCCGCCGGTGCGCGTTGGCGCTAATGGCACCGGTCTTCGGCACTGACAAGGTGGCGGGCACCGCACCCAGCTAACGACGGATCCCAGCCGGGCTGAACCGTACCTCGCAGCTGCCCAGGCGGCGGGCTCGCGAACCTTCTGTGATGGCGGCCTAGCCGCCGACTCTCCAACCCGAGCAGATGACTACTTGAAAGGACAGGTAATGAACAGGTCGAGCTACCTGAACACCCGCCATGAAATCGGACGGGGCCGACGCACCTGCGCCATGCTCGGCGGCACGCTCGCCGCCGCTGCCGTCATCGGCACGCTCGCGGCTGGCAGCGCACAGGCAGCGCCGGCCCCGACCGCGCAGCTGTCGTTCGACCCGGCAACGATCAGCGCGGGCACGCAGCCGCAGCTGACGTTCATGAGCCAGAACGTCCCGTCCGGCACGCTCCTTTACCTGCAGGAGTCCGCCGATGGCGGCCAGCAGTGGAAAACCATCGGCAAAACCACCTCCACTCAGGCCACGGCCAACATCGCGGCCCTGTCCGAGGGAGACTACGAGTTCCGGATCCTCATCACCGAGAACAACACCGTGCTCGCCGCATCGGCGCCCGCGTCCTTGACCGTAACCGGTTTCGGCGGAGCAGTGCCAACCCCGGCACCGACGCCGGCCGGCGTCCCGCAGACGGGCAACACGCCCGCCCCGTCGGCGGTGCCGTCACCAGCGCCGTCGAGCTCAGGAGTCCCGTGGCTGGACAAGGTCGTGAAGACGGTCTGGAAGGCGGCCTGGGACATAATCCTGGCATGGATCTTCTCGCTGTTCTGACATTCCAGGCGCCCGGGCGGCAGGCCTACGCAGGGGGCGGCTGGTCACTCAGGAGTGCTTCCACGCGCTCAGTGTCAGGAGCACCAAGCTGCCGGTAGATCGTTAGCGCCTTGCGTAGCTGTGCATTTGCTAGGTCGGGGTTGCCGTCATAGAGGTCGCATCGGCCGATGCCTTCCAGGGCGCGGGCTTCCTCAAGCGGCGCGGTGATGCCCCGGCAGATGAGGAGAGCATTCTCGTAGCTGTCCCGTGCATGGCTAGGGTCAGATGTGAGGAGCAGGTCACCCATGTTGTTATGGCATTCCGCTTCGCCGGCTTGGTCGTTCAGGCTCCGGCAAAGCCTGAGCGCCTGGGTCTGGCTGGCGGCGGCGGCTCGGGTGTCGCCTGCCAGTTGCTGGAGGATGCCGATTTCCCTGAGTGCGTTGGACTCGCCGGCCTGACTGCCTTGGATACTGAACAGCTTCAGTGCCTCATTCTGGCTGGCGGTGGCAGCCGGATAGTCACCGGCCAGCCGGAGAGCGAGGCCGAGGAAGTTGAGCGCTGTGGCTTCCCCGTATTGGTTACTGGGTCTGCGAAAGACTTCTAGTGCCTGCGTGAGGTTGGCGGTTGCAGCAGTAGGCATGCCCATCAGGATCTGCGAGTAACCCAGGTAGGTGAGGGTCCAGGCCTCGTCGTTCCGGTTGCCGATTGCGCGGTACAGCTCCAGCGCCTGGGTGAGGGAGACGGTGGATTCCGGATACTGCCCGGTCTGGGACTGCACCGAGCCCAGGCCATAGAGGACATCGGCTTCGCCGGCTTGGTCGCCGGCGGCACGGCAGAGTTCACGGGCGCGGGACAAACTCCTCGCGGCCCCTGGCGAGTCACCGGTTACCTGCTGCACATGGCCTAGGTGGATAAGGGCGCCGGCCTCGCCGACCGGGTCGTGGTCGGCGAGGGACAGCTTAAGCGCGCGGGACAGGCTGGTGGCGGCACCGGAAAGGTCGCCGGTCAGGTATTGCACCCAGCCCCGGTGGGTGAGAGCATCGGCTTCCCCGGCCCGGTCGCCGAGGGTGCGGTATAGCCGGAGCGCGCGCTGATTGCTGGCGGTCGCAGCGGGAAAGTCCGCGGTCAGGCGCTGCACCGTGGCGAGGTTACCAAGGGCGGTTGCCTGCCCGTGCCGGTCGCCAGTGCGCCTTGCCGCTTCCAAGGCAGTTTGACTGAGCGTCCGGGCCTGGTCCCAGTAGCCTTTGGCGCACAGGAAGGTGTTCATGGCGGCCGGGATCGTGGCGGCATGAGCAGGGCTGCCTGAGAGCGCGGCGGTGACGGCCGCGTGCAGATTGAGGCGCTCTGCTTCCATCCAGTCAGCTGCCTCCAGCCGGGTTGCCAGGGACGGTGTTTCCGGTGCAGCGCCATCTCCCCGGGCGGCCTGGAGCGCCCGCCTGGCATAGTGGCGGTCGGCCGCGCGCGCGGAATTCAGGTAGTAGTCCAGGAGCCGGCCGGTGGCTGCTTGACGTTCGGCTGGCTGGTCAGTCTCGGCCAGGTCGCGGGCGTGCTCGCGGAGCAGGTCGTGCAGGCGGTAGCGGCCCGGAGCAGGCTCGCTGATCAGGTGCTGGTCGTAAAGGCCGTCCAGATGACGGCGGGTCACAGTCAGGGCGGTGCCGTTCAGGGCGGAGGCAGCGTAGCTGTCGATATCGATGCCGGGGTATATGCCGAGTCGCCGGAACAGTTGCTGCTCGCCAGTGGCGAGATCCTTGTAGGAGAGCGTGAACGCGGCAGCGACCGACAGGTTCTCCGCCCGCATCAATTCCCTCCGGCTGCGGGCGGCGGCCAGGTCGGCAGCCAGCCAGGCCGGTGTCCAGGCCTTGTGGTGGCGCAGCCGGGCGGCCAGTATCCCGACGGCCAGCGGCAGGTATCCGCACAGCCCGACGATCTCGGCCACGGCGGGGTCGGCGGGTGCCAGACCCGGCCGGGAAGCAAGCCGGACGAACAGGACCGAGGCCTCATCGGGTGTCAGGGTGTCGAGGCTGATTACCCGCACGTCCTCGAGCGCGGCAAGGCGGGCGCGGCTGGTCACCAGCACCAGGCACCCGGCGGTGCCCGGCAGCAGCGGCCGTACCTGCCCGCTGTCCGCCGCGTCATCTAGCAGCATGAGCAGCCGCTTGCTAGCCATCCGGTCACGCCACAGCCGTGCCCGCTCCTGCGTTCCCTGCGGGATCTGCCGGGCATCAACCCCGACGGTCTGCAGCAGGCTGGTCAGCGCGTCCGCCGGATCGGCGGGCGCCTGACCCGGCACGTGCCCGCGCAACTCCAGGAAGATCTGACCGTCTGGGAAATGATCAGCGAGCCGATGGGCCGCGTGCACCGCGAAGGCCGTCTTGCCGATCCCCGCCATGCCGTCCACCACGCAAATGCCCACCGGCGCGTCGGCTTCCGCAGCGCCGAGAAGTTCCGTGAGCTCCTGCTCCCTGCCGGTGAACGAAGCGATATCGCGTGGCAGCGTTCGCGCCGCCGCCGCCACGCCCCCGGCGCGATCCCCGCTGGCGGCTGCGGGACCGGGTGCAGATTCTGCCCCGGCGGCTTGCGTATCCGCGCTAACGGCGACCTGTTCGTCCTGGTAAGGGACCGCCGACGCCCTAGCGGCAACATAGAAGGCTGCCAATTCCGCACCGACCAGGTCGAGCGCCTCGGCCAGTCTCCGGATGGTATCCGGGTGTGGCCGCCGACTTATGCCGCGCTCAAGATCGCTGATGGTCCTTACCGGGACCGACGCGGCTTTAGAAAGTTCTCCCTGCGTGAGCAGCCTAAGCTGCCGGAGCCTCTTGAGTTCGCCGGCGAAAGCACTCATGGTGACCAAACCGTGGGTATCCCGTGGGTTCCTCTTATGCTAGCTGCTCGCCGCGGCAGGGACACTGGTATCGATATCAAGCTAAGCGCCTACGGAGGAGTGAATGGAACCGCATATTCTGCCGGTAATCCTATCCGCGCTCGCCGCGTCGTGGCGAGTGGTCCGCCCGCGGCTGGCGGCGAACGGGGTCGCCGTGGACTTCAATGGCACCGAGGCGGAAGACGCTGATCTCGCTGAAGACAGGACTGGGGTGCCCAGCGCGCCCACGCCGCCGGGGGCGGTCGGCTGGCCTCGGGAAACACCGGGCATCCGCCTGCCAGCGGATCGGCATGACCGCCTCGTGCGGATCATGATGCTGGGCTTTTCCGCGTCGGGGAAATCAACCTTTCTCGCCGGCATGTGGCATTACTTTGGTTACGGGGATGGTGACGGCATAAAGTTCGCGACCGACGAGTACTCGGCCCAGTACCTCAATTGGTACTGCCGTGAGCTGATCACGGGCAGGATGCCCACCCAGACTGCCACGACCAAGGAGTGGAGCTTCACGGTGCAGGCACGCGGGCTGTCCAACAACCTCACCGACGCGTTCACGCTGATTTACATCGACTATGACGGCCACGAGCTCGACCGGCCCTTCGAGGCGCCCGGTGACGCGACCGCCCCGCTCGAGCGGCCGGATCCGCGCGTGCGTCAGGCGATTGACGAATACGACGTGATCATGGGCATGCTCGACGGCGCGAAGATTGCCGAGATCATGCGTGACAACCCCGACCCGCACTACGCGGTGTGGCTGGAGCAGCTGTTCTTCCTCATCGCCGGGCAGGGCGACAAGCCGGTTCATCTCCTCCTGACGAAGTTTGACCTGCTGGAAGGGCGGTACACGCTCGGCCAGATAGTCGAGAAGCTGCGCAGCAAGTATCAGCCTTTCGAGCAGTTCTGTGACTTTCCCCGGATGGGAAAGAAGCGGCTGATTCCCGTGGCGGCGCTGGGCACCAATGGCTTCGCCCGTGAAGGCGCTGACGGGAAAATGGAGATCAATCCTGCCGTCAAATGGGACTCCAGGTCCGTGGAGCGGCCGCTCGTCTGCACGCTGCCGGACGTGCTGGAGACCGAGCTGGCGAAGGTGGGCCGGGCGGCACCCGGCTACCGGCCGACACCCCAGAGCAAGGGGTTGCGCTGGGAGAACTACTCGCAGGCGCTGTACTGGGCAGTGTCTATCTTCACGGTCGACACCTCGATCGCGAAGGGCCCTATCGACCTGTCGGCGAACACGACCGCGGCGGCGCTCGTCCACCTGGCCAGGCTGCTCACGCAGCACGAGTCCAGGAAGCCGGGGTCTCGGCTCCCGTGGCGGCGGCCGAAGCACGCGACCGCTACCAGCGATGTCGCCACCGCGCTCGAGCACATCATCTCGAGCTGGTCGGCGCGCGCCAGGTACTTCGCGAAGGACGAGAAGCACGGCGGCATCCTCAAGCCGCGCGAGACCGAAGAATGAACATGACGGAGCGCGCCTGGCCGTTCTTCCTGGCCGCCACCCGGACGTCGGGCTACCGGCTGGTTGTCGCGCCTGATTTTATGCTCGGCCATTCTGATGCCCTCGGAGCCCTGCGGGCATCCCCGGAGCACCTCGGGGGCGCCGCCAGCGGGACGGCACTGCGCGAGGTTGACAGTGCCGGGGGGCGGTTCTGCATTGTTTACCGGGTATCGGATGCCCGGCTGCGAGACTTCGGTCTCGGCGGCGATGGGCCCGTCACCGATCACGTCGGCCGTCGCATCGATATCTTCGAGGGCCTCGTGTTCCGGGGCTTCTCGGAAGAATGCGCTCGGCTTGCCATCGGAACCGCGGACCTGGATCGCGTGCGCGATGTCGCACGAGAGCATTATCAACGGTTCTGGAGTCAGCCCGGCCCGTTCCGCATCCATGGATCTCAGCCTTTCGCGGTGACTGGCCGCGGCCCGAAAGTCCAGCTGACCATGCTCCCGCCATGGCGGGACATGGAATCCATCTTCCCGGGTCGTGGACCGGTCCCTGCCCTGCCCGCCGGCCCGGCGGAAGTTCCTGCCGATGGGCAGCCCGTGGATAACGGGCCGGTCGTCACCGAGCCGCTGGTCCCTGTCGCAGAAAAGCACCGCCGGAAGCTGTCACGCCGGACCCGCGGTGCGGCCATGGGGATTACTGCCGCCATAGTCTGCGCAGCGGTCGGCGGGGTCGTCTGGGCACGGTCGGGAACCCCGCCGGTGCTCCGTCCAACGGGGCTCAGGGTCGGCTGGAGTAAAGAGACGTCCATGGAGCTGGACTGGGCGGGGCCCGCCGCCGGCCCGCCGCCTTACCAGTACCGGATCGTCCTCGATGAGGACCTGGACGGAAAGAAGGTCTTCCTGGTTCCGGGCACGAGGACCTCATACCTAGTCACTGGGTTGACCCCGGCCACGGATTACAGCTTCCGGGTGACTGCGATCCGGGACAGGATCAATTCCCCCGAGTCGGCCCCCGCACCGGCGAGCACCGTTACCCCGCTGCCCTGGCAGGGACTGCTGACAGGCAGCTGGCCTGTTCGGTACATGGTCACGGATGCGTCATCCGACCAGGAAATCTTCGTCCGGGGCCTCGCATCAGGCGCCTCCTGGGATATCACGCCGGATTGCGATTCCGGCGCGTGCGCGGAAGTGACGCTCGCCGGCAGAATCGCCGGCAGGGTGTCGGAGGCCGTGCACTTCGCCGTGCCGTTGCGCCTATCACAGGGCGTGTATCTCGGGTCGGGACCTGATTCGCTGCAGGTCTGCCCCGGCTACTCGGCACACCCTATCCGCGCCCGGGACACGCTGAGCTTCCAGATCCGCGCGACCCAGGCCGGGCTTGACGCGGGGCTATGGAAAGTCACCGCGTGGACCGGCAAGGTGGAGATCCATATCGCCAAGAGGAGCTATACAAACTGGCAGGGGGAGAACGCCGCCTGCCCGGGCGGCACGATTCAGTTCGCCGTCGCGGGCTAATGACCCCTGCATACCGCTGACCTGGGCCGCGTGCTCTCGGAGCGCATCGGCCCAGGTCGGTCGGCTCGGTTCTCCGATCGTTGCTGCTGACGGAGGGCTGGGTCTGCCGGTCAGGTGCGCATGAGCGGCCTGCCCAGCGGGAATTCCTTGCCGCCCGTGGCGTGCGACGCCGCGCTGAAGAAGGCGTATACGGCAAGAGCCGTGAACCCCATCGTGACCCATCCAGCGGCCTTCGACAGGTTTGCCGAGTTCTGGATGATCGAGAGCAGGTCAAGGAACAGCGCGACATCGACGATCACGAATAGCGCCGTGTAGACCAGCGGCAGGCGGGGCATCGCCAGGACGAGCATGGTGATGATGACCATCCAGCTGATCACGAACACCTTCTGGGTGCTGAGCACCGCGGTCGGCAGGAGCGCGAACCAGCTGTGACTCAGGCCGAGCACGAGCAGGGCATAGCTCAGGAAGAAGCCCCCGACGATGCCGAATATCCCGGCTTCCGCGCTGTGGCCGAGCCTCGCCGCCCAGATCGTGGTCACGAAACTCCCCACCGCGGCCACGATGAGGATCGGCACCGCGGCGCCGACCGCGCCGACCGGCACGACGCCGATCAGCACCATGCCGAACGCCACCGCGCCCACGATGAAGCTGGGGAGCCCCACCAGGGTCGGCTCGCCGGCCAGTGGTCCCCGGGCAGGTTCCTCGACCGGCGGGACGAGCCGGACGGGCTGTTCGGGTGCCGGGCCCGGAGTAAGACTTGGAGTTGCCATTTCTGCCTCCTTCAGGAAGCGCTTGGGAGGCTGCTTCTCGCGCAGGCCGCCCACCATCAGTACGCTGCGTGTATTTGTACGCTGCGTGTACTGACTGTCACGCTCGCCGCCGATGGGCGGGCCCGGTAGGGACGCTAGTCGCCGGGTGGAAGTCATACGTCCCGGCAAACAGGGGGACGAAGCCCATCTCAGACTCAGTACCGCAACGGCACCCTCATGTTGACGGCTTGACCTGCGGGCACCCCAGCTCTTCCGGATAGGGCGGAGCGGCGAACCGGCGCGCACTTTAGCCACGGTACCCAGGGAGAGACCCAGATGCCCTGTTCAGGCAGGCGAAGCAACTGCTGAACGAGCAGCAGCCCCCGCTGGGCTCGGCAAGCTGCTCGCGTAATGCCGGGTGTCTGTGTCGGCGGGACGTTCGTCCCTGCATTTACTCGCAGCGCTCGCCTACGCTGCGATTCAGTGTGGCGGTCGCTCTACGTCGCCCGCTGTCACAAAACACGTTTGGGCGGCTCGTGAGGTAGCAAGGCGGCGTCTGCCGATGTCTGGCGGAGGTGGTCCAGGTGGATGGCTTGATGATGGATTACCCGCTGACGGTTCCGTACCTGCTGGACCGGGCGGCCCGTTACTTCCCCGGCGTTGAGGTGGTGAGCCGTAGGCCGGACCGGTCGATCGCCCGGTCCAGCTATGCCGAAGTCTGCCGCCGCGCTCACCAGCTCGCTGGCGGCCTGGCCCGGCTTGACGTGGGCCGCGGTGACAGGGTCGCGAGCCTTGGCTGGAATCACGCCCGCCACCTGGAGGCCTACTTCGGTGTGCCGCTGATGGGCGGGGTACTCCACACCCTGAACCCGCGCCTGTCGGCTGACGAACTGGCGTACGTGATGAGTCATGCCGGTGACTCGGTCCTGCTGGTGGACGATGTCCTTCTGCCGGCGCTGGAACGGGTGCGCGACCGAGTGAGCCTCAAGCACGTCGTGGTCTGGACCAACGGCACCAGCGCTCCCGCAGGCATGATCGACTACGAGGAGTTCATCGCATCGCAGCCGGGCGAATTCGCCGGGCCGCGTCTTGATGAGCGCGAGGCAGCCTGCATGTGCTACACCTCGGGCACGACAGGCCGCCCCAAGGGCGTGGTGTATTCTCACCGCGCGATCGTGCTGCACTCGTTGGCCTCGGCCATGGTCGACGGGCTGGCGATCGGCCAGCGGGAGGTGGTGTGCCCGGTGGTCCCGATGTTCCACGTCAACGGGTGGGGGTTGCCGTTCACAGCCACCATGGTCGGATGTAAACAGGTGCTTCCAGGTCCGCATCTGGACCCCGAGAGCCTGCTTGACCTGTACGTCGCCGAGGGCGTGACGATCAGCGCTGGGGTGCCGACGATCTGGCTGGGCATTTTGCAGGCGTTGGAGAAGGAGCCTGATCGCTGGCAACTCGGGCCGGTCCGGATGGTGGTGGGGGGATCGGCGGCGCCGGAAAGCCTGATCCGTGGGCTTGACCGTCATGGCCTGCGGGTGGTGCATGCCTGGGGCATGACCGAAATGACCCCGCTCGGCACGGTCAGCTGGCTCAAGCGCTCGCTCGAAGACCTGCCAGAAGACCAGCGGTACGCCTATCGCGCCACGCAGGGACTGCCCGTCCCGCTGGTTGACACACGCGTCATGACGTTGGCCGGGGAGGCGCCCTGGGACGGCCGAACCATGGGTGAACTGGAGGTCCGCGGCCCGTGGGTGGCCTCGGGTTATCACCAGGCGCCCGAGCATACCGACAAATGGTCCGACGACGGATGGTTCCGCACCGGCGATGTGGCCACGATCAATCCCGAGGGATACGTGAAGATCACCGACCGGACCAAGGACCTCGTCAAGTCCGGGGGTGAGTGGATCTCGAGTGTGGACTTGGAGAACGCGCTGATGGGACACCCCGCCGTGGCCGAGGCAGCAGTCATCGCTGCTAAGCACCCCAAGTGGGATGAGCGCCCGGTCGCCGTGGTGGTCCTCAAGGAGGGTGCCTCGGCCACCGCCGAGGAGTTGCGTGCCTTCCTCGAGCCGAGGTTCGCGAAGTTCTGGCTGCCCGACGAGTTCGTCTTCACCACGCAGATTCCGCGAACCACCGTGGGCAAGTTCCAAAAGACCACGCTGCGTGACCAATATGGGGGCATCCTCCTCGAGCGGCCAAACCCCGAAGACCCATGACAGGTTCGCCGCCCTCCCCCGCGACTTGGTAGCAAGCGGCCCGGCGGCGGCACGCAGATGCGATGTGGGCCAAGTGGGTGTCCATCGCCAGCCTCGGCGCCATCGCGGCCGTGCCCGGAGGACAGCGGGTCGCCAGCCGCATCGTCGCTCACACGCGACCTGATCGCGGGCCGCACCGAGGTCGAGGCGGTGCTGGCCGACCTCGCCGCGCACGCCCGCGACCGCCACCCCGCTGACCGACCTGGCCGTGCTGGCCCTGCGGATCCACAACCGGCGGATCGGATCCTGAGCACCGCCGCCTGCGTCCTCCTGGCCAGAGGTTGTCGCACCACGGTTCGCCAGGAAAAATCTCTATCTTCCGAACGGGCCCGTGGTGCTCGGGTCCGTACGGCGAGTCTGCGGCGCCGGAAACTCTCCCGCTGCTCTACTCAGCAGCCGATACGCTCCAGGACGAGTGGCCTGGCGGGCGGGGGAGCGTCGCCGATCCCGATTACTCGGGCCAGTTCGGCCTCGGCTGCCTCCAGCTGGGCCAGGCATGCGCTGGCGCACCGGCCTGAGCTGTGGCTGGGCGTGAACAACCGCTCCCTGGGACGCGTCCGCCACCACTATAACCGTCCGTGACTGCCGATTGCGAAGCTAGCGCCATGATCCCGAAAACATTTTTCTCAACGTAAGTAAATCATTCTATAACGCCGAAAACTCTTCGCCGTCATGGCCGGCCGCGCCGGGAGTCCGCGGCGGGGCGCGCGAAACGGCTACACTCTGTAGCGCACTAGCCCGTTATGTCTTTAATGTCCGAATTTTCGCAGCGTAAGCTTACCGACAAGGGGAGTCGGCGACCTACCAAGATCAACCGTTGCTAAGCGGCATTGGCTCTTGACCCGGTGCCTTTACGGAACAACTTTCCTTGGATGACCGCAGAGTAATCCGTTGTCGCGCACGACGCGCAGGAGGCTGCCGGGTTCCAGCGCCACGCCGGGCACTTCAAGGGTAAGCGTTCGGGGATCGTCTGAGCGGGCATTGATCTTGCGGGCAGTCTGGTGATCTAGCTAGCGGGAAGTCCGGTCGACGCCTTTGCGTACCCGGGCTGAACGTTCGATGAGCTCGCGAAGCGCGTCCTGGTCCACCTGGTCGAGGCGCTTGATGTACAGGCAGCCCTTTCCGGTCTTGTGCGGGCCCAGCCGGGTCAGCACCGACTGGTGCCGGCTCTCGAACTCGCCGATCAAGTAGATGGCCAGGTGCCGGCTGCGGGGTGAGAAGCTTGCCAGCGGGGAGTCGCCCTCGCGGCCGCTGGGGTATCGATAGTGATAGGTGCCGAAGCCGATGATGCTGGTTCCCCACATCGCCAGCGGCTCGCCGCTGATGTCCTGCATCAGGGCGCACAGCCGGCGCGCATCCCCGCGCTGCTCATCGGGCACCCGGGCCAGGAACTCGTCCACCGGTGCGCCGGTCCGGCGCATCGCCGGGCCCTTCTCCGTATCGGCGAGCAGGAGGAGCCCGGCCGCAGCGCGCCTGTTGACTAATAAAATGAACAGTTCTTTAATTCTGGTCATGGGACGCATTGCAGGCGTCACCGCTGCGGAAACCCGCGAGCGGTTGCTGCTCGCGGCTGCGGACGTCTTCGCCCGGCGCGGATACGACGGCACGCGGGTCGCCGACATTGCCGTGGCCGCCGACGTGAGCAGCGGCGCGTTGTATGCGCACTTCGGCTCGAAAGCGGAACTGCTCGTGGCCGCGCTGCGCACGCACGGTCGGCAGCTGCTCGCCGAGGTGCTCGCCGCCGATCCCGGTCGGCCGGTCACGGATCTGCTTCTGCTCATCGGCCGGCGGCTCCCCCGCCGCCGCAACGCCCGCGGGTATCTCATCGTGGAGGCGCTGGTCGCCGCCCGCCGCGACGAGGACGTCGCCCGGCCGATGCGCGACTATGTGGGCGAACGCGGTGACTGGCTCGCCGAACTAGTGCGCGTCGCCCAGGCCGGCGGGGAACTCGACCCGTCGTTGTCGCCCAGCGCGCTGGCCCATTTCTGCCTCCTGCTCGCGATGGGCAGTGCGCTCATTACGCCGGACCTCCATGCGGTCACCGAGGAGGAGTGGGCCGCGTTGCTCACCCGGGTGATTGCCGGCCTCGCCCCGGCCGCCGTTACCGCACAGACGGGAACAGCGCAGTGAAAGTGCAGATCAATCCCGAGCTCTGCCAGGGGCACGGCCGCTGCTATGACCTCGCCCCCGGCCTGTTCGGAGATGACGACGAGGGCTACGGGCAGGTCCTCGGCGACGGCATCGTGCCGCAGGAGGCGGAGCGCGACGCACGCTTGGCCGTTCTCAACTGTCCTGAACACGCGATCGAGCTGCTCGAGGAGGGGTGACATGGCTGTTGATGACCGCTTCACCCAGGATTCCCGGGAAACTGGCGAGGACGAGGTACTCGGCACCCGTAGCGAGATCATCACCGGCCCGGTCTGCGACTGGGCGACCGACTTCTCCCACCTCGAGCCGGAGTGGTCCGCGGATCCCTACTCGATCCAGGACGACCTGCGGCAGCGCTGCCCGATCGCCCATACCGAGCGGTTCGGCGGCGCATGGCTCCCGACACGCTACGAAGACGTCGCGGCGATCGCGTACGACACCGAACGCTTCTCGTCGCGGTCGATCATCCTGAGCAACTTCCGGCCACCCCGCGAGCTAGCGCCGGTCGGCGGCTCGCCGCCGATCTCCTCCGACCCGCCGTTTCACCACGACGCGCGCAAGCTGCTGCTGGCCGCGTTCACCAAGAAGGCCGTCGCCAGGCAGGAACCGGCTACAAGGGCGTTCTGCCACTCGCTCATCGACTCGTTCTCGGGACGGGATGTGGTCGACGCGGCCCATGACTACGCGCAGCACATCCCGATGCGGGTCATCGCCGACATGCTCGGCTTCCCCCCGCAGGACGGGCCGCGGTTCCGTGAGTTCGTCGAGGATCTGCTCGAAGGCATCAACCTGCCGCCGGATGACCGCGTCGAGCGGGTCTCACGGCTGTTCGACTACCTGCTCGCGCAGGTCCACGACCACCTGGACGAACCGCGTGATGACCTCACGACCTACCTGATCGACGCAGAACTCTACGGCCGCAAGCTCGACCCGTCTGTTGTCACTGGCGCGATGGCCCTGCTGCTCATCGCCGGCATTGACACGAGCTGGAGTGCCATCGGCGCGTCGTTGTGGCACCTGGCGAAGACTCCCGGCGACCGTGAGCGTCTGGTCGCCGAACCTGGGCTGCTGCCGACCGCGATGGAGGAGTTCCTCCGGGCCTACGCGCCGGTCACGATGGCGCGGCTGGTCAAAGAAGACATCCACTGGCACGGCGTCGACATGAAGGCCGACGACTGGATCCTGCTGTCGTTCCCGGCGGCCAACCGTGACCCGGCGCAGTTCGACCGGGCGGGTGAGGTCGTCATCGACCGCGAGGTCAACCGGCATGCCGCCTTCGGCCTGGGTATCCACCGCTGCGTGGGTTCACACCTGGCGCGGATGGAGCTTCGGGTCGCCCTCGAGGTGTGGCTCGAGCGGATCCCGGCGTTCACCCTCGAAGACCCCGGCGTGGTGACCTGGTCCGCGGGTCAGATCCGCGGACCGCGCACCCTTCTGCTCCGGATCGGCTGACCATGGCCGCTGGAGCCACCAGCCCGGCTGCTTCGCCCCCGATAGCCAGGGCCTTATAAGCAAGGAACTATTTAGCTATGTCGATCGCCATCACCGAAGAGCACCGGGCCCTCGCACAGACCGTCGCCGGCTTGCTGACCAAGCATCAGTCCCGCGCGGCGGCCCGCAGCCTGCTCGGGGCGCAGACGGATGCGCTGCCGGGCTTCTGGGCCGAGTTGAGCGAGCTGGGCCTGCTCGGGCTGCACATTTCAGAAGAACATGGCGGCTCGGGCTTCGGGCTGCCAGAGACGCTGGTCGTGGCCGAGCAGATGGGCCGGTACCTGGCACCGGGGCCGTTCGTCCCGACCGTCGCGGCCAGCGCGGTGCTGGCCGCGGCCGGGCCCGGTGACCTGCAGAAGCGGCTGCTGCCGGGGCTGGCTGACGGCAGCATCATCGGCGCGGTCGCCCTGGGCGGCGAGGTGAGCTTCGCCAGCGGTGCCGCGACCGGGGAGGCCGGCGTGGTTATCAGCGGCCACCTGGCGGACGTGCTCCTGGTCGCTGCTGGTGACGACGTGCTGGTGATCGAGAAGTCGGCCGGCGGCGTTCAGGCCGAGGTGCCCGCCAACCTGGACCCGAGCCGGCGTGCGGCCAGGGTCAGGCTCGACGCGGCGCCAGCGACGGTGCTGGCGGGCGCGCGCGGGCTGCTGGCCAGCGTGGCCCGGGCGGTACTCGCGGCGGAGGCGGCCGGCATCGCCAGCGAGACCACGCAGCAGGCGGCCGAGTACGCGAAGGCCCGCCAGCAGTTCGGCCGCCCGATCGCGACCTTCCAGGCGGTCAAGCACCATTGCGCGAACATGCTGGTGGCGGCCGAACTCGCGGCGGCCGCCACCTGGGATGCGGGCCGGGCCGGGATCGGCGGCGGTGATCAGCTCAGTTACACCGCGGCTATCGCGGCGGCCCTGGCCGTGCCGGCCGCGGTCGGCAACGCCAGCCTGAACATCCAGGTGCATGGCGGGATCGGGTTCACCTGGGAACATGACGCGCACCTGTACCTGCGCCGGGCCGCGGCGATCGCCGCGGTGGTGGACACCGAGCAGGCGGCGATCGACGTGACCGATCTGGTCCGCCGCGGCGTGCGCCGGGCGGCCGCGATCGACCTGCCCGCCGAGGCGGAACCGATCCGGGCGGCGATCAGGCCCGACGTAGCCAGGCTGCGTGACCTGACGGGCGCGGCCAGGAAGCAGGCGCTGATCGAGACCGGCTACGTGATGCCGCACTGGCCGAAGCCGTGGGGCCGGGACGCGTCCGCCGTCGAGCAGCTCGTGATCGAACAGGAGTTCGCCGCGGCCGGGATCACGCGGCCCGGCTATGGCATCACCGGCTGGGTCATCCTGACCCTGATCCAGCACGGACGCCCGGACCAGGTAGCGCGCTGGGTCCGCCCGGCGCTCAACCAGGACGTGATCTGGTGTCAGCTGTTCAGCGAGCCAGGCGCCGGGTCCGACGCGGCGGGCATCAGGACGAGGGCGACCAGGGTGAAGGGGGATGGGGAGGCGGGTGGGGGCTGGCGGATCAACGGCCAGAAGGTCTGGACGAGCGGCGCGCACATGGCCAGCTTCGGCCTGGCGACGGTGCGGACGAACCCGGACGCGCCCAAGCACGAGGGCATCACCACGATGGTGATCGACATGCACGCGCCCGGCGTCACCGTCCGGCCGCTGAAGATGCCGACGGGGAACTCGGATTTCAACGAGGTCTTTTTCGACGACGTCTTCGTCCCCGACGCCGACGTTGTCGGACCGGTCGATGATGGCTGGACCGTGGCGCGTGCGACGCTCGGCAACGAGAGCGTCAGCATCGGCGGCGGCGACGGCGGCGGCACCATGACGATGCCGGCCAAGGCGTTCATCGCCCCGCTCGACGCGCACCCGGAGCGGCTGGCCGGCGGGGCCGGGCGGGTCGGCAGGCAGATCTCCCGCACGCACGCGATGGGCGTGCTGAACCAGCGCAGCGCCTTCCGGGCGGTGGCGGGCGGCGGCCCAGGGCCGGAGGGCAACATCGCTAAGCTGCTGCTGTCCGAGATCGGACACGAGACGGCCGCGATCATGGCGGAACTCGCGGGACCGGACGCGGCGTTCCTGGACGGTGACGGCGCGATGGCGGCCACGCTCGTGCTGATGAACCGGGCCATGTCGATCGCCGGCGGCACGTCGGAGATCAAGCGGAACCAGATAGCCGAGCGGATACTCGGCCTCCCCCGCGACCCGCTCATCAAGTAGACATCTGTCTTGTCCGGGAGGCGGGTCGTTGCGGGCTGTCACCGGTCGGCAGTGGCGTACTAGCCGACGATCAGGGAGGCCGACTCCGGTCCGAGGCTGATGACCGCCACGGCCAGCCCATGCGCATCGGGGCGCCATGACGCAACCTGGAGCTTGGTCATGAAGTTCAGCTCGGCAACCAGGTCGTCGCTGCCGACGGGCCACCCGAAGCCGGCCAGGGCATCGCTGCTGACCCGGATTGCCGGCGTGGCCGCCGAGTTGCCGCTGGCCATTGACACTACGTCGAGTTGCATCGCCAGTGCGCCATCGTCGCCGAGGTTGTTGAAGCTCACCTGGAGCGTTAGGAACTTCCCGTCTGGGCTGAACGCGCCATTGACCGCCGAGCTCGCCCCAGGCAGGCCGACCACGGTGTGCTGGCCTGTCGCCAGGTCCAGCACCTCCACACGGCAGACCGGGTCGCAGCTTGTCGCCCAGGCGATCCGGCTCGCGCTCGCCGCCAGTACCCCATGAAAGGTGCGGCTCACGGCCTGCGGCGCGGCCGGGCTCCACAGCTTGTAGGTTGCCGTTCCGGAGGGTGCTGCCGGTGCCAGCAGCAGGCCAGGATCTGTCCCCTGGTAGATCACATACCCGGCCGGAAGCCTGAACCGCGGCCCGGCCGACGCACTGGCGACGCTGACTTCCCGCGCTGTGCCGGCTGCCGTGCTCATGTCGGCGCCCGGCGGGTAGCTAGTGAGCCACAGGGCACCTGCAGCGGCACTGCCGCGGCCCTGGGCGAGCACTTCGCGCAGGGCCGGCTGACACTCGATGAACTGAGCGCGCGACTTTATGCCACGCTGACTGCTGCCACGCACGGCGAGCTATCCCAGGCCGCCCGGGACCTGCCGGACCTGACGATACTCTCGGCCCGGGCCCGCTTTCCCCGGGGAAAGCGGGCAAGACCAGGGCACAAGCCGTGGCGCTGTGCCTAGCTGGGCGAGACCGTCCTGCGCATTACGCAGTGGTTCTTTCCCTTGGGCCGCTCGTAACTGAAGCCAGCCTTCTCGAGGAGACCGCGCGTGCCGTTGTAGAGGAACGAGCCCGACATCCTCTTGCCCTGCGTGTCCTGCGGATACGCCTCGACCACGCCACCGCCCGCCTGCGCGATCAGGCCCAGAGCCCCAAGAAGCGCCACGGCCGCAACCCCTTTGCGGCGGTACCTCTTGTCCACGAAGAAGCAGGTGAGCCGGTAGTCAGGCAATCTGTCAAGACCGGCCTCGTATTCCTTCCGGTGGTAGATATTCGGCAGTTCCTCTGGGGCGCCGTACTGGCACCAGGCCACCGCCATCTCACCGTCGAACACTAGCGCGGCGTGTGCCCGGCCCTCGCTGGTCAGCCGCTTCTTGAGGGCGCAGTTGCCCTCGGCGGTGAAGCTCTTCTCCGCGTGCGTCGTGTGGAACCAGGTGCACCAGCAGCCGCCCCAGACACCGTTGTGCCGCTCGGCGAGCTGCGCGAAGGCCTCCCAGGTGTCAGGGGCGAGCGGTTTGATCGTGTACTCGCATACCGTCGTCTCGGCTTCGGTCATGGCTGCAGGGTAGAACGATTCGCGGACGAAACGGATCCGGGATTGCCGCGAGGGCATCAGGACAAGAAGGCACTGGCGGAACCGTTTCGAGCGGTTCTGCTGGCCATGCTGGGCATCGGCCTGCTTTACGTGTTCACCACGTACGCGGTGGATGTGGCCTTCGGGGCGGCCGGGTTCGCCGGGTTCGCCGGGTCTGGCTGACCTCGGCCGGGATACGCGTGTTCTCCTTCGTCGCACCGCTGACTGCCCCCGTCGTCGTACATGGGGCCGGGTGTGGCCGGGTTCATGGTCCTCGGCGTCATCTACCTGGCGTACCTGTACGCCCGGGACCCGCGGCGGGTCACCGAGGTGGGCCCCGTGCACCTCGACGCGCCCGAATTGGAGGCTGTAGCGGAGGTAGGCAGCGAGCGACCTTGAGGTGGCCTCGACGGTGACGACGATTCGGTCGTTACGCCTGGAAGCCCGACGCAGGGGCCCACCGCCATGGTGGCGCCGGCGCCAGGTCCGGCTCGCATCCGTACCGGTAGCTGACCGCCCCGCCCGGGTGGTACGCCAGGAACACGCCGAACATCCCCGCCCCCGCCGCCCGCCGGGCCAGGACCCTGGCCGCGTCCCCGGCTCCGGCCGCCCGCAGCGCCGCGAGCAGCCGGGTGACATCCTGTGGCCGGTCGAGGCGGGCCTGCCGGGCGGGATCACGGTCCAGCAGTGCCCCGGCCGCGTCGTGGTTCCCGGCGGCGCGCAGCTCGGCCAGCAGCTCGGCGGCGCCGCCGGGGTCGGCCAGGCTAGCCTGCGGAGCATTCGTGACGGCCCTGGCGGCCAGCGCGCGGGCCGCGTCGTGGTCCTCGGCGGCGCGCAGCGCCGCGAGCAGGCGGGCCACGTCCCGCAGGTCCTCCAGGCCGGCCTGCCCGGCAGGGTCGCGGTCCAGCAGTGCCCGGGCCACGTCGCCGGCCCCGGCCGCGAGGAGGTGCTCCAGCAGCCAGGCCATGGCTCCAGGGGGGCCGGGCACGGCGCGCTCGACCCGGTCGCTGGGCAGCAGGATCCGGAGCGCCTCGTCGCCGCCGGCCCGGAACTGCTCCAGCCACTCGGCGGCGTAAGCCAGGTGGTCGAGGCCGCCCACGTCCGCCACCCGGGTGGCGAGGGTCCGGATCGCCTCGACGTCTCCGGCCAGCCGCAGTTCGGCCACCAGCCAGGCGATGGCCTGCGGGTCGTACAGGTCGACGTGGCTGGCCGGGTCGCGGGCGAGCAGGCTGCGGATCGCCTCGCCCTCGCCGGCCTCGCGGAGCTCGGTGAGCAGCCAGGCGACCGAATCCGCGGAGTCGACCTCGCCGAGGCGGGCTGGGTCGCGGTCCAGCAGCCGCCGGACCGCGTCGTCTGCCCCGGCCGCCCGCAGTTCGGCCAGCAGCGCGGCGGCCTCCCAGGGGTCATCGAACCGGCCCTGGCCGACCGGGTCGCGGTCCAGCAGCCGCCGGACGGCGCCCGCCTGGCCGGCCGCCCGCATCGCGCGCAGCAGGCCGGCGGTGGCCTGCCCGCCGTCGATCGCGCAGTGCTCAGCGGCCCAGTGGGCCAGCGCCCGGGTCGCGTCGCTGGCTTCGGGTCCGGCCGACTGCATCGCCGTCACCAGCAGGCCGGTCTCCCCCGGGTCCTCCGGGTCGGCGTACTGGGCGGGGTCGCGGGCCAGCAGGGCGCGAACCGCGCCGTCGGCCCGGGCCGTTCCCAGCGCCCGCAGCAGCGCGGCCAGGTAAGGCATGTAGCCAAGGTCGGCGCACTCGACCAGGCGGGCGCCGAGCGCCTCGGCCGCGTCGCCGGCCCCGGCCGCGCCCAGCGCGATGAGCAGCCTGAGCGCGTCCCACCGCAGGCCGACGTTGGCCTGCCCGGCCAGGTCGCGAGCCACCAGGGCCCGGATCGCCTCGACGGTCCCGGCGGCGCGCATCGCGTTCGAGCAGCCGGGCGACGCCCCACGGATCGTCCAGCCGGACCCGGCCCGCGGCCCAGCCGGCCGCACGGACCGCGTCCTCGGGGCTCAGCTCGCTGAGCAGGCCGATGAGCCGGGCCGCCGCGTCGGCGCTGCCCCGCCTCACCGCCGCGGTCCACAAGGCGGCGGCATACCGGTAAAGCCCCCGGTCCTGAGCCGCCTGCCCCAGCCGCGTCGTATCCAAGACGCCGAGGTCGGCCTCGCGGCCGTCGCCCGCACCAGCCCCCCGAACAGCGGTGGTGCCGGCGCCCGGGTCGGCCGCGTGCGCGACCAGCGCGTCCCACAGCACGCCCGGCCCGGCCTGATCCTGGCGGGTCCGCCGGCCGTGCTGGTCGAGCGCACCGGCCAGCCGGTATCCCGCGTATCCCGCGCCTTCCGCGGCCGGGACCGGCTTGAGCGCGCGAACCGGGCCGACCGCGCCGTCCAGCACGGCGCAGGCCCAGGCCAGGCCGCCTCCCGGTCCGCCCGCCTGGCCGCCGCCCGCCTGGCCGCCGCCCGGCCCGCCGGACAGGTAGCCGACGGCGGCCTGCTCCAGCAGGGTCGCCGGCAGCGGTCCGGCATGGCCGAACCGGGTGGCGTCCATCGCCGCGGTCAGGACCGCCTGCCCTTGCGGGTCGCCGCCGGGGCCGGTGTAGCGCTGCAGCAGCCCCGGGATCCCGGCCAGGTAGTGGGTGACCTGCCCGTCCGGTCCGGCCGCGGCCGCCGCGGCGGCCAGTACCGGGTCGCCGCTCCCGGCCGCCTCGGCCAGCTCGGCGGCGGTGAACCGATCCGGCACGTCCAAGAACCCGCCACCGTAGTCAGGGCTGATCGAGGACAGGGCATAGAGCGAGAGCTCGTCCAGCCGGGCGAGCATCCGCCCGGCCAGCCAGGCCGGGTCGCCCGCGCCGCGCCCGGCGCCGACCGCGGCGATATAGGCGTCCCACTGCCAGGGCCAGATCGTCGCCACAACCAGGTAGCCGTCCTCGTCGAGGAGGTCGCGCAGGCCTTCAAGCGCGGCCGCACCGTCGTCCGCGTCCGCGTACCGGCCCAGCTCACCGAGCCACAGCACGGTCCCAGGCGGGATGCCCGCCTGGAGCCGGGCGGCCAGCGCGGCCGAGGTCCGCGGATATTCCAGCGGCCACTCCGCCAGCACGTCCGCGACCGCCTCCCAGGCGGACCGGCTCGTGCCGGTGCCAGGCTCGCCGCGGACCACGACCAGCCGGCTGCCGGCCACCGGCGGCGCCAGTATCACCCGCAGCCGCTCGTCGTGCGGCCTGCGGACGTACGCGGGCGGCGGGCCGCCGCCGGCCACCGGGTGGACGCCCAGCTCGGCCGGCGTCCACTGCCCGGTCAGGCGGGCATCCGGTCTCATGACCCCATTGTCACGCCGCCGTCAACGGACGACGGGGCGGCCGTCAGCAGACCGCGTGCCGGTCAGCCGCGGGTCATGACGACCTTGATCGCGCCGGTGTCGGCCGCGTTGGCGAAGACGTCATAGGCATGCATGATGTCGCCGAGTGCGAAGCGGTGCGTGACGAAGCGCGACGCCTCGATCTGCCGTGCCGCGACCAGGCGCAGCAGGGTCGGCGTGGAGTAGGTGTCCACCAGGCCGGTCGTGATCGTGATGTCCTTGATCCACAGCGACTCCAGGTGCAAGGTGGCGGGCGCGCCGTGCACGCCGATGTTCGCCACATGGCCGCAGGGTCGCACCAGCTGCGTGCACAGCTCGAAGGTGGCGGGCACGCCGACTGCCTCGATGGCGACGTCCGCCCCGAGGCCTTCGGTGACCTCATGGACGAAGGACACCGCGTCCGCCCGGCCGTTGTTCACGGTCAGGTCCGCACCGAAGGCCTTGGCCGCCTCCAGCCGGGTGTCGGCCAGGTCGATCGCGATCACGTGGCCAGGGGAGAACATCCGCGCGCCCAGGATCGCCGACAGGCCGATCGGCCCCGCGCCCACGATCGCCACGGTGTCGCCGGGGGCCACGCGGCCGTTCAGCACCCCGACCTCGTAGCTGGTAGGCAGGATGTCGGCGAGCATGAGGATCTCCTCGTCGCTCACGTCCGCGGGGACCTTGTAGGTGGAGGTGTCGGCGAACGGCACGCGGACGTATTCGGCCTGGGTGCCGTCGATCATGTATCCGAGGATCCAGCCGCCGCCGCCGAGGCACTGGCCGAACCGGCCCTCCCGGCAGAACCGGCAGCGTCCGCAGGCCGAGACGCAGGACAGGAGCACGCGGTCGCCGGGCGCGACCGTCTTGACGCCGGAACCGACCGACATCACCGTGCCGACGGCCTCGTGGCCAAGGATGCGCCCGTCAGCCACCTCGGGGGTGTCGCCCTTCAGGATGTGCAGGTCGGTGCCGCAGATCGTCACGGTCTCGACCCGCACGACGGCATCGGTATCGTCCTTGATCGCAGCGTCAGGGACGTCCTCCCAGGTCTTCTGGCCGGGTCCGTGATAAACGAGCGCCTTCATGGCATCCTCCTTGAGCATGGGGCTGAACGTTGGAGCACACCAATGCTCACGGCGCGCGGTCACAACCGCGCAGGACCGAAGATCCTGTCCAGCCGGGACCTAGGTCCGCAGCCATCCGGCGTCGCCGTACGGTAGCCGCCGCCAGGCGCAGCGGGAAAGTAACCCGGTCACTCCCGGACAGGTGCCCGTATTTGCTGGCGCTGTCCGGTGAGGATGGAGGCGACGAACTCCGCGTTGGGATGGCGTCGCCGCCGAAGGTCGCTGACAACAGCATCGACGTCGAAAGGCGCGCTGCGGTGGGTGACGGCCAAGGCGTCGCCGTCGTCGTCAAGCAGGATCCAGCTGGCAGCGCCGCAGGTCCGGGGCATACCTGTGCTGCCGGGATTGAGGGCCCGCATGCGCCGGGAGGCTGGTCAGGCTGGCGAGCAGGCCGGCCTGGTCCAGGACGCCGCGGGTCCAGGCGATGCCCGCCGCCACGGCCGCGTAGCGCTCCACTAGGTCGATATCTCCGGCGGCATCCGCGGCGGTCGCGTGCGGGGCGGGCTGCTCTCCCGTCAAGACGTAGCGGTCAGTGTTTCCGCTCAGCATGCCGATGCCGGGCAGGCCCTGCAGAAGTTCAAGCACCTCGGCGGGGCGCGGGCCGAACAAGACGAGGTCGCCTAGGGCCCACCAGCGGTCCACGCCCAACCGGTCCGCATCCTTCAGCACCGCGCGCAGCGCGACATCGTTTCCGTGGATGTCAGCGATAATTCCCAGCCTCACGCGCGGAAGCCTACAGGTGGCCGCGAACTGGCAGCCTGTGGATGGCGGCCAGCCAGGCCCGCGCGGTCGCGGTGGGCATCCCGGGGTTGAGCTCGAAGGTGTCCGCCTCGATGCTGGTGACGCCCCAGCCGTCGCTGAAGGCGGCGCGCAGCTCGTCCTGGCTGACCCGGCGGGGACCGTAGCCGCCGGGCTGGCGGTCACTGAAGCAGATCAGGTAGCAGCTGCCGCCGGGCCGCAGCACCGAGGCCAGGCTGGCGACGTACCTGGCCCGCTCCGCGTCGTCGAAAACATGGAACACGCCGCTGTCGATAACCATGTCGAACGTCATGCCGAGATCCCCGAGGCTCAGGACGTCCGCGACCTCGAAGCGGGCCGGCAGGCTTCGTTCGGCCGCTTTCTCACGGGCTCTTGCGATGGCGCGCGGGGAGATGTCCACGCCCATGGCCTCCGCGCCCCGGGCGGCCGCGAGCAGCGCGTGTTCCCCGGTGCCGCAGCCTGCGTCGAGCAGTCGCCCGGACAGCAGGCCGCGGTCGGCCAGGCGGAGGAACGCCGGCTGCGGCCGGCCGATGTCCCACGGCGGCGGCGCGGCGTCAGGCGCGTACACCCCGTCCCAGCTCAGTGGTGTGGTCATGATGTCCTCCCCGGGTTGCTGGCCGCGGCGGTCCGGTGAACGGCTCAATCCTGGCATCCCGGCGCCGGCCGCCGCCTGCGGGTCCCAGCGGACGCCGCGGCAGTCACCCCCGTCCGTTCGGGAAAATAAAAAGCATTAGCCCGAACGGACCCGTGGTTCCCCTCCAGCCGTAGCCGTTTCCTGGCTTCGCTACTCGTGCGGTTCGCCTCGGTGCAGCGGGGGATGGATGGAGTGGCGAGGCCGTCGCGGCACGGCCGCGTCTCCGGCCGGGGTGAGGAGGCCAGATGACCAAGTATGACGTTGTGAACGAGGCAACTATTGCGGCGACGCCAGCCGAAATTGTCGGTGCCTTCCTGGCGGAGGCGGCCGGCCGCAGCCAGTGGTGGCAGCCTCACCTGCGGATGCGCCAGCGCGGGGACAAGCCTCTTCCCGAGATCGGAGCGATGGTGGACATCACTGTTACCGGATGGGGGACCACACATTTTTCCGCAAGGGTGGCCGCTTTCGAGCCGGACCGGCGGCTGATCCTGGAGTATTTCACCGGGGACTTCCGCGGCACCGAGGAATGGACGCTGGCTCCGGTCGACGCTGAACACACGCGGGTCACGACGCGCTGGCGGACCGATCCGCAGGGCGCTATACGGCTAGCGGCCAGGTTCGTGGACGTACCCGGCAGCTACTCCAAGGTCATGCGGGAGGGATTCCGCGCGATGGAGCGCTTCGCCGCCGAGGCCAGGACGGACCAGCCACAGTGAGACAGGATCAGCCGGTGAACTGACAGGGCAGACGCTTGATGCCGTTGACGAAGCTGGACAGGAGGCGGTCCGGTTCGCCGGCGGTGATGTCGGGGACGCGGGTGAGCAGTTCGCGGAGCATGACGGTGAGCTCGCGGCGGGCGAGGTGGGCGCCCAGGCAGAAGTGCGGTCCCGGCGCGCCGAAGCCGACGTGCGGGTTCGGCGACCGGGTGATGTCGAACCGCTCGGGGTCGGGGAACAAGGCCTCGTCGCGGTTCGCCGAGTAGTAGAACAGCACCACCTTGTCGCCCTCGCGGTAGTCCTGCCCGTTCATCGTGTAGTCCCTGGTGAGGGTGCGCCGCATGAACAGGACCGGCGAGGCGTAGCGCACGATCTCCTCGACCGCACCGCCGAGCCGGCCCTCGAGGTCGGCCAGCAGCAGCGCGCGCTGCTCCGGGAACTCGGTCAGCAGCATCAGGGCGTGCGACAGCGCGGTGCGGGTGGTCTCGTTGCCGGCCACCACCAGCAGGATGAAGAACGAGGCGAGCTCGGCGCTAGTCAGCTGCTCCCCGTCGATGTTCGCCGTCACCAGGGCGGAGACCAAGTCCTCGGCGGGCGCCTCCGCGCGGACGGCGGCCAGGCCGGTGACCAGGTCGGCCAGCGCCTGCCCGGCGCCGAGCAACTGGAGGGCCACCTCGTCCGGATCCTCACTGAGGAACTCCGGGTCGAACCCGGACAAGATGATGTTGCTGTTGGCCAGCACCATCTCGTACTGGTCATCGGGAATGCCCATCATGTCGCAGATGATCTTCAGCGGCAGCCTGGCCGCGACCCGCGACACGAAATCGCACGGTCCGGTGGCCAGCAGGTCGTCGACGATCGTAGTCGCCGCCCGGCGCACGTCGTCCTCGAAGCGGGCGATCATCCGCGGGGTGAACGTGCGGGAGACGATCCGGCGCAGGCGGGCGTGCCTGGGGTCGTCCATGTTGATCATCGAGCCGAAGTACTCGTTGAACTCGGCGGGCAGGTCCGCGATGCCCGTCGCGCCGCGGCTCGAGGAGAACACCTCCGGGTGCCTGCTCGCCTCGACGACGTTGGCGTGCCGGACCAGGGCGTAATACCCCGGGCCCGTCTCGGCGAACGTCACCTCGGGCTCGGCGAAGAACTGCGGTCGCGGCTGGGCGCGCAGCAGGGCGAAGGACGCCGCGCGTTCGGACAGCGGCAGCCCCCAGAACTCGTTGGCCGACAGGTCTATCCCCGCAACAGTCATCACCCGGCACCTTCCGCGAGAACCTGTTCCTATTTCATCATGGCGCGGGCGCGGTGCCGGGACAACGGGAACAGGTCAGCCAGGTGCTCAGCGCGCCCGGGGCAGCCGGAAGGAGCGCCAGTACTGCACGATGGCGGCCGCGGGGCGCCGGGGCGCCGGGCCGGCGGTCGGCGATATCCCGCGCGGCGCCCGCCGGCGGCTGCCCGTGCGGTTAGCCGACGAACACGGACTGGCCGGCTGTGTGGCCGGCCGGCCGGGGCGTGCGCCGTCTCGCGGGGTCCCTGGTGTGACCTCGGTTGCGGGCGGGGCTGCCTACTGTGCCGTATGTGGCCCGGGGGCCGCAGGAGGTGTGGTCAGCGTCGCCTGACGGCACGCGAAGGCCGGCCCGGAGAAACGCAGGCCGGCCTAGAGCCCCAGGAAAGACAAACATGAAGGTTAAACGGCAAGCTCTGGGCTCTGGCTCATATGACTGGAAGGTAACGGTCCGATCGTGCGCTAGCGGCCGTCCGGTGTCCTGCCCCTCGTCGGTTTTCGATAACGTGAAGGATGTTACGGCCTGTAGGTCGAAGGATCTTTCTCGTTAGTTCGAGCTTGGCGCGTTCATAAGGAAAATACGGCGGGCGGGCGGCGTCAGG
This sequence comes from uncultured Actinomycetota bacterium, assembly GCA_963771985.1. Taxonomy (GTDB): domain Bacteria; phylum Actinomycetota; class Actinomycetes; order Streptosporangiales; family Streptosporangiaceae; genus Trebonia. Next base: position 92,739 of record CAVYVO010000007.1, read on the forward strand.
GCTCCGTTATCATCCAGAAATGTGCGACAGAGCCAGCTCTGGGCGGGTCACCTTTCTTGGGCGATGGCACGGAGGGCCGGCTGAGCGAGGCTGGATGGAACTCGCGAGCTACCCCAGAGAAGGAGCCGGACTATGCGGAGGACAGCCGCGAAATGCGTTCTCGCCGGGTGGATGATCATTGCTATCTGCATGGTGACGGCATGCGGCCAGAGCGAGTCAATCAAGCATGCCGTCGGCGGCTTGGCGTCGAGTGTGGCCGCGACCGTCACACACGCCGCTTCCGGGGCGCCCGCCGCGCCGAGCCAGGACGCCGCGACGTCTCCCGCGGACGGGACAACCCCCGCGACCGCGCCGGCCACGCCAACACCGACCCCTACAGGCGGTGGGGGCACGACGCCGTCAGCCACCCCGACGCAGCCGACCGCGCCGGCCACCTCTACGCCGGCCACCGCTACCGCTACCACGCCGGCTACCGCGTCCGCGTCAGCGACTGCGACCACGACAGCTCCAGGAAAGTCCGGCTCTGTGTCTCCCTGGCTATGGGTGGTTCTCGGCGCGGTGGTCGTCATCGCCTTGCTCATCGCGCTTTTCGCCTGGATCGGGCACGCGAGCCGGAACCGCGCGGCAGCTTCAGCCGAATGGCAGAAGCAGCTCATCGACGCGTACGCGAAGGGTGCCGCACTGTACGACGCCATGGCGGCGGCGGAGGTGCCAGGCGCGCTCGCCGCGCCTGACGCGGCCGCGCGCTGGTACGACATTCAACGCCGCGCCGACGACTTCGGACAGCTGCTCTACATGCTGCGCGAAAGCGCGACGGACGAGCAGGATCGCGTCCGCATCTCGAACGTGCTCGCGTCGCTGCAGGCGGCACGCTCCGCTATGGACACCGAGCGGGCCGCCGGTACCGCCGACAGCTCGCTGGCGGCCGTCGTACGAGACCGCCTGGCGTTCTTCAGTGCGTCGTTGCGGAGCCTGCGGGAGCCGAATGTCGGCCGCAGATAGGCCATGGAAGTGGTGAGAGGCGTCAGGGTGCGGTCAGCCTGGACGGCCCACCGAAACCGCAGCATCGCGTCGAGGCCACGCGTTATCTCCGGCCGTCCGAGGAGACCATGCGCCAGGTACGCCTCGATCAGTTCCGCGGCGCACTCCTTTCCGCTTTCCGCCGACGTACATGACAGCGGAAGCGAGGTCGTAGAGCAACGGCCCGACGAGCCATGTCGCCGATCCCATGCCGCCATTGTGCGCAGTCGCCTGAGCGGCCGTAAGGCCCCAGTACCGTTCCAGCCACGAAGACAGCTCCAGCTCGGAGGCCACAAGACAAGTCAAGCAGTACGGCCAGGCGGGCCGCCAGCGGATAATGGGCCAGTCCGTGTTATGGATGATGAATGAACGGCACTGAGCACGCGATGACCATGGCGGCCGAACGCCTGCTGTCGGCTCTGCCGCCTGGCGGCCGGGAGCACACCTGCTATCCGTTCACCGGGCCGGCCCGCACTCAGTGGTCCTATCTGCCCGGTTCCCGGCGTGGCATCCCGCTGTCCGAACTCGGCGCCGCCGGGCGCAAGGCGGCCCACCGCCTGCTCGCCACGGCGCTGTCCCGGGCCGCGTTCGCCCAGGCCGTCACCATCATGGCCTTCGAAGAGGTCCTCGATCTTGATGAAGACGGGCAGCTCGGGCGGCACAGCGACGGGTATCACGTCGCCATCTTCGGCAGCCCAGGAGACGACGCCTGGGCATGGCGGTTCGAAGGCCACCATGTGTCCGTCAACACCACCGTCGTCGCCGGACAGCCCATCGTCGCGCCGCTGTTCCTTGGCGCCAATCCCGCGCAGGTCCGGCAGGGCGGCCGCGTGGTCATCGCCCCGCTGCTGCGCGAGGAACAACTCGCCCGTGACATCATCACCGGGCTGCCGCCCCAGCTCCGGGGACAGGCCATCATCACCGGAACCGCTCCGGCCGACATCGTCACCGGGACCGCGGTTACCGCCAGCGGCCCGCTGCGGCCAGCCGGAATCACCGCCTCCCGGCTGCCGGAGGAGGCCCGTGGCATGCTCAGCCAGTTGCTCGGCGTCTACCTGGACCGGCTCGCCCCGGATCTAGCGGGTGCCGAACGGCAGGGGATCGCCGAAACGAACACCACCTTCGCATGGGCTGGCGGCCTTCGCGACGGCGACGGCTGCTATTACCGTATCCAGGCCCCTGGCCTGCTGATCGAGTACGACAACACCCAGCGAAACGCCAACCACGCCCATACCGTGCTCCGCAGGCCCGGCGACGACTTCGGCGCGACGCTGCTCTCCCGTCATCTCGCCGCCGAACGCCCCTGATCATGACATCCGCCGGTAGATGCCCTCCCACTGCAGCCACTGGCCCCGCTCCCGGGACGGCCGCCAGGTCCCCTGCGGCCGCGGCGCCAGAACCGGGGCGAATCCCGCCGCGGAGATCACCGCGTCGAGTTCCCTGGCCGCCCAGAAGTGCACGGTCAGCCCCGCCTTCGGCCCGTCCAGGTACCGGACCGAATAGGATCCGTCCGCGTCCCGCTCGATGACTTCATGCGCATAGTCCACGTCGGTTCCCACCGCGTTGACCCGGATCGCGTACAAGCCACCCGCCGCGACCCGCTCCAGTGACTCCGCGAGCATGCTGTGCACCCGCTCGCGGGTGCCGTGCTGCATCACCTGGATGGCCACCACGAGGGGGAACCGCTGCCCGGCCGGAAGCACGGACAAGTCCCCGGTCACCAGCCGGTCCCGCCGCTCAGGCAGGCGCCTGGCGAGCTGGGCGATCGCCGTGGCCGAGATGTCCAGGCCCGTCAGGTCCAGCCCGGCTCCGGTCAGCGGAATGTAGTTCCGGCCGTTCCCGCAGCCGATGTAGAGGCCGCGATCGGCCTTCGCGTCCTTGGCCGCCGCCACGATATCCGCTACGAACCCCACCGGCGGCTCGCCGGCATACCGCCCGGCCGCGTACTCCGCGTCCCATGCCCGTGCCACGTCTTCATCCGTCATGCGGCGCACCTTCCCGGCCATGAGGGCCCGCCATGTAATTTTCCGCCCACGCGGACAGCTTTGCGCAGGCAGGAGCGCTCTAGCCTGTACACCCTTTCAGGCCCCGCCTATGGTCACGGCAGTCAAGCCCACCGCGGACACCGCCCTGGAGGAGGACGCCATGACACCTGGAGGAGTGCTGACATGAGACTACGAGCGCTACCCGCGACGCGGCGGTTGCGCAGAACGATCACGGCGACGGCCGCGGCTTTGCTGGCGGCGCTCGGCCTGGCCGTCGCGGGTGCCGCCGGGGCTCCGCCGGCCGGGGCGGCCACCTCGTCGTGCAGCGCCGCCTACAGCGTGCAAAGCGACTGGGGAACCGGGTTCACCGCCGCCCTCACCGTCACCGACAACGGCACCGCGGCGATCACCGGATGGACGGTCACCTGGACCTACAGCGGCAACCAGCAGCTGTCGTCGGGATGGAGCGGGACCTGGTCCCAGTCCGGCGAGACGGTCACCGTCGCCAACGCCTCCTGGAACGGGAGCCTGTCCGCAGGGCAGTCCACCACCGCCGGCGCCAACTTCACCTACAGCGGCACCAATACCGCCCCCGCCACGGTCACCTGCACCCCCGCCGGCTCGACAACCCCGCCGCCGCCCGGCTCGATTACCGCCACCCCGGCGAGCCTGCAGGTCACACAGGGCAGCACCGGCACGTTCACCCTCGCGTTGTCCTCGGCGCCGACCGCGAACGTCACGGTCGCCGTCGCCGCCAGCGGCAATACCGGGCTCACCGCCTCGCCCACGTCGCTGACGTTCACGCCGTCCAACTACGCCACCCCGCAGACGGTCACCGTGACCGCCGACTCCAGCAGCACCGGAGCGACCACCTTCACCGCCAGCGCCAGCGGTTACACCGGCGCCACCGTCACCGCCACCGAAGTGGCGTCCAGCGGGGGCGGAGGCGGCGGCTCCTGCGGGTCGGGGGTCACACTCCAGGCGAACCCCGGCACGATGTCGGTCGCCCAAGGTCAGACCGAGGTCTTCGGTGTCTCGCTCAGCGCGTCACCGTCGGCGGGCATCGCGGTCAGCGTTGCCCGTACGTCGGGAAACACCGGGCTGTCCGTGTCCAGCGGAGCCTCGGTGACGTTGACGTCCAGTGACTGGAACCTGCCGCAGCCGGTCTACGTCACTGCTGACAGCTCGAGCACTGGCCAGGCGACGTTCACGGTCAGCGCGACCGGCTGCACCCCGGTGACCGTCACCGTCACGGAGACCGCGGCGAGCGCGACCACGGCGCCGAGCCACGTCACCAACCCGTTCACCGGTGCGAACTGGTACGTGAACCCCGATTACACGGCCGAGGTCGCCACGTCCGCGGCGAGCGCCAGCGGCACCCTCGCGGCCCAGATGACCTACGTGGGCAACGAGCCGACGTTCATCTGGCTCGACCACATCGGGGCCGTTTACGGCGGCTCGGACAACGCGAGCGGGGCCGGCGGTGCCGGCAGGCTCAGCCTGCAGGCACAGCTCCAGGACGCGCTGTCCAAGGTCTCCGGCAGCACACCGGAGATCTTCCCGATCGTGATCTACGACCTGCCGGACCGTGACTGCGCGGCACTCGCCTCCAACGGCGAGCTGTCGATCAGCAACAATGGCCTGTCGTACTACGAGCACTCGTACATCGACCCGATCGCGCAGATCCTCTCCAACTACGCGGACACGAACCTGCGCGTCGTCGCGGTCATCGAGCCCGACTCGCTGCCGAACCTGGTCACCAACACGAGCAGTTCGGCCAACTGCGCCGCGGCGAACTCCAGCGGCGTCTACACCAGCGGGATCGAGTACGCGCTGAACAAGCTGCACGCGATCCCGAACGTGTACAACTACATGGACATCGCGCACTCGGCGTGGCTCGGCTGGCCGAGCAACATGACCCCGGCCGTGTCGCTGTACAAGCAGGTGGCGTCCGCTACCACGGCCGGCGTGAACAGCGTCGACGGCTTCATCAGCGACACCGCGAACACCATCCCGGTGCACGAGCCGTACATGACCGCCACCCAGGTCGTCGACGGCAACCCCGTCGACTCGGTGCAGTACTACTCGTATGACCCGTACATCGATGAGTTCACCTACGACGAGGCGATGTACTCGAACCTGGTCAGCGCCGGGTTCCCCAGTACGATCGGGATGCTGATCGACACGTCCCGCGACGGCTGGGGCGGTCCGGCCCGGCCGACCGGCGCGGCCACGTCGTACACCAGCACCGCCGACTTCGTGAACAAGTCGAAGGTCGACGAGCGCCCCTTCCGCGGCGACTGGTGCAACCCGGAGAACGCCGGGATCGGCGCCCTGCCGCAAGCCAACCCCGACTCCTCGTTCACCCACCTGTACGCCTACGTCTGGGTCAAGCCGCCGGGTGAGTCCGACGGCACGTACCCGGCCTACTCGGGCACCGGCGATCCGCACTGTGACCCGAACGGAACCCAGACCGACGGCAGCGGCAACACCTACCCGACCGACGCCATCCCGGACTCGCCGCCAGCGGGTCACTGGTTCCCGGTCGAATTCCAGCAGCTAGTCCAGGACGCCTACCCCGCGATCCCGTAGCGGCCTAGCAGGGAGAGCCGCCCCCGTCCGTTCGGGATGATCCGGACAGACGGGGGCGGCTGCCGCTTGCCCGCGCCCGCGCCGATCCCGTCCCGGCCGCTTCCTGTCTTTATTGAGCTTCTTTCATCCTGGGTTTCCGCAGGGTATGCGGCGGTTTGACAGGCCTGGTCCTGGTTCTTTCTGCTGGTCTTCGGGGGTGCGCGGGGCGGGTCTGGGGTACGGTGGTCCCGGCGGTAGCGGTGTTGCGGCCCGGTAACGATCGCGGACGGGTCAGGCAACGCGAAGAGCGGTGAACGGGTCGTGTTCCATGTAGTGCAGGGCCAGGACGGCCTTAATCACGGCGGTGCAGCGCTCCGGGCGGCAGCGCAGCTCGGTGGCCAGGACTTTCCAGTACTTCAGGCGGGCGTTACCGCGCTCGCCGACGCAGCGGAGCTGGGCCTGCAGCCGGTTCGCGGCCCGCTGCGCGGGAGTCAGGTCCTTTCCCCGCGGCTTGCGGCGGCCGGTGATCACCGCCTTGTCCCAGCCGAGGTAGCCCAGGTCAGCGAGGACGCCGGTCACTGAGGTGAGGATGGCGGCGATCCCGGCCTTCCGCGCCGCCGTGACGTCCACGGTCGCGCCCGGCTGCGGCGCAGCGGCCCACAGCAGTTCCCCGGCCGGGGAGCAGACGGTCTGCACGTTCAGCCCGTGCCGCTTGTGCTTCCCCGAGTAGAAGGCCCGCTGGCCTCCTGTTTTCCGGCCGAACGTCACGGCGGGCACGTGCACGCCATCCACGATCAGGTAGTCCCAGCCCGCCTTCACGGCCAGCCGGGCCACGTCGCGCAGGCTGATCCGCCGGCCCCGGTCCGCCAGCACGCTGATCCCTTCGGCGATGTCCCGCCAGCACGTGGACGGCGAGATCCCGAACCCTGCGGCCAGCTCCGCATAGGTCAGGCTGGTGCGCAGGAACGCGATCACCAGCACCGCCTGCGCCAGCGGGCCCAGCAGCCGCCACCGCGTCCCGTTCCGCTCATGCCGCCGCCGCAGCGACTCCGCGAGGTCCTCACAGGTCCCGGCGCTGACCTTCGCCCCGGCACGGAACAGGGCATACCCCGTCGAGGTCAGCTCGGGCGTGAACGACGTTCCCTGATATACAGTCATGACGGCTCCTGGCACGGGGTGATTCGACACCAGCCCGTGTACCAGGAGCCGCTTGCGTTCACAGCGTTATCACCGGGCGCTGCCGTAACGTGATCATCATCCAGCCGGATCGTTACCAGCGGCCCGCTGCCCGCACGCGTACCGCCATGCCTGGCCCGGCGCCCGAACTAGCCAGCGGCAAAGAGATCCGCGCGACCTGTCAAACAGCCGCTGCGCTGCGCAAACGAGGATGAAACAAGCTCATTAGTCCGAACGTACCCGCCTGACTCCCGCCCGCCCACCTTCCTCCCATGAGCGGGGCGGAATGCCGGGATCTCTGGTTGAGACACTCTGGGCACGGCGGTTACGTGCAGGATCTTGTGCCCTCCCGCGGCTCTGTCGCACATTTCTGGATGATAACGGAGCCCTGACGTCGCCCGCCCACCGTATTTTCCTTATGAACGCGCCAAGCTCGAACTAACGAGAAAGATCCTTCGACCTATAGGCCGTAACATCCTTCACGTTATCGAAAACCGACGAGGAGCAGGAGCCAGAGCCCCTCCTGCGGCGAGGATCTTTCACGTTGTCCGGCCAGCGCCGGCGCGCTGATGCCGGAACGTTATCCGCCGGGGTGTTAGCACGTACCCCTCGAGTGTGGTCAATTGCGCAACCGACCGCTGAGGGAAGGGGGCTCGGGGTCGATTGCGCAATCGACGTGGTGGGGGCGGAGCCGGAATTCAGGTCAGCACGTTACCGCCAAGGTTGACGGGACTGTGCCCGTCGCGGTGAAGCCGATCGTGACCGAACTTCCCGGCGCGATGCTCCCGTTGTAGGGCTCGTTGGTCACCGTCACGTTCGCCCCGGACTGGGAGAACACGCCGCTCCAGCCGCTGCTGACCTGCTGCGTGCCAGGCCATGTCCAGCTCGCCGTCCAGCCGCTGGACGCGGAGCTGCCCGTGTCGCTGATCACCACCTGGGCCTGGAAACCGCCGGACCAGGAGTTCACGACCGAGTACGCGCACGACAGCGAGGCGGGCGGCGGTGAAGAAGGCGGCGGAGACCCGTTGCCCGCCCCGGGCAGCGGGAACTCGATGCTCGCGAGCAGCGACTGCTTCAGCGCGCTGACCGGCGTGGCGTCGTAGTTGCCGTCCAGGAGGTCGTATGAGTCCTCGCCGTTGAGCGCCCAGTACGTCCAGCCCATCCACTGGTTCCCCTGAAGGTACGACACCAGGCTCGAGAACCACTGGCCCTGCGAGCCCGCGGCGCTGGATGAGACATCCGACGCGGTGTTGTCGGTGCCGAACTCGCCGACCCACACCGGCGCGGTGTCCTGGGTGTAGATGTAGCCCCAGTACTTGTTCCACACGGCGTCCAGGCTGGCCGGAGTGGTGCTGGAGTTGAACCAGGCCTGCTGGAACAGGTTCGGCCCGTAGTCGTGCGCGGAGTAGACGACGTGCCCGGGGGAGCTCAGCACGACCGGGTACTGCGCGACGCCCTGCAGGTCGCCGCCCCACCAGGTGGTGTCGTAGCCGCCGGACGCCGACGCGTCCGGGTACTCGCTGATCCCCTCGCAGAAGATCAGCGCGTCCGGGTCCACCGCGAGGATCGCGTTGCCGGCCTGCTCGTAGGCGAGCCGGACGTCGGTGTTCGGATCGCCGGTGCCCCAGGTGGCGCCCTCGGCGTAGGTGTCGCCCGTTGGGGTGTGCGGCTCGTTGCGCAGGTCGAACCCGATCACGGTCGGGTTGCCCGCGAACATCTTCGCCAGCGTCACCCAGTCGTTGACCCAGTCCTGGCTGGTGTAGGTGCTGGTGTACCAGAGGCCGTCCTGCTCGGCGGACTCGCCGGCCTCAGACCGGTGGTCGTCGAGGATGACCTTGAGCCCGGCCTGCCCGGCGGCGGTGACGATCTTCTGCAGGTCCTGCAGCGCGTTCAGGCCCTTGAGGTCGGTGTTGATCGGGCCGGAGTTGTTGTTGAACGCGATGTTCTGCGGCACGATCGGGTCCTCCACCATCTGGTTGGAGAACGGGATGCGGATCGTGTTGTAGCCGAGCGCCGCGATGTCGTTGATGATCGTGTGGTAATCCTGTGCCCACAGGCCGTGCGCGATCTCGTCCGGCGTCTCGAAGCCGTACCAGTTGATGCCGGCGATGCGCACCGGGTTGCCGTTCGAGTCAAGGATCTGGTTTCCGCTGGTATGCCAGTACCCCGCGCCAACGCCCGCCGCGGGGGTCGCGGCGCCCGCGGCGCCGGCCGAGATGAGCGGCAGCATCATCCCGCCGGCGAGCGCTACCGAGCTGACCGCTGCCAGCGTCGCGGCGAGATGCCGGCGTCTTGCGAATGTCATGGTCGGGCTCCTTCCAGTCGAAATCTCCGCACGGAGAACGGAGACGAGCCCGGCCAGGCGGGGGTGGGTCGCCTGGCCGGGCGGCGCGGCACGCGCCGCGGCGCGTGCCGCGCGCTGAGGGCCGGCCTCAGCCGGCGGGCAGGGCCTGCAGGATGGCCTTGTACGCGGCGCCGTAAGCGGTCGGCGTTCCGGTGTAGTCGGTGATGAGGGTGGGGCCGGAGGAGCAGCCGCCGGACCAGTCGTCCCAGGTCCAGGCGAGGAAGCTGGTGTTCTCCGACTCCAGCCACGTCGTCAGCGGGTCGACGTAGGTGCCGGCGCAGTCGTTCTCGCCGATCTCCCCGGCGACCACGGGGACGGCCGCGATAACCGGCGCGACCTGCGACGTCCAGCACGACTGCGTGCTGCAGGTGTTGAAGTTGTAAGAGTGCCAGGACGCGACCAGGTTGTGGTCCGGGTCGGTGGGCTCGTACTGGAGCCAGCCGGTCAGGTCGTTGGCGTACTCCTCGCCGCCCAGCATGATCACGTTGTTCGCGCCGGTGGAGCGGACCGCGTTGATCATCTGCTGCATGCCGGCCACCGGGTAGGAGATCCCGGTGCAGGGGCTGCCGGTCTCCCAGCACTCCCACCCCTCGGCCGAGTTGCTGTTGTCGGCGCGCGAGGCGTAGGGCTCGTTGAACAGGTCGAAGATCACCGCGTCGTTGCCCTTGAACGTGTTCGCCACCGACGTCCAGAACGGGATCGCCTCGGCCGCGTCCGGCATCGGCTTCTGGCAGACGGCCTCCGCCGACGAGCACCCGGCCGACGGGCCGGTGTAGGCCCCGTCGGTCCAGTGCAGGTCGAGGATGGCGACGATGCCGTTGGTGTTCAGCAGGCTGACGTAGCTCTTGATCGCGTTGATGTAGTTCGCGCCCGCGTAGGCGGAGTTGACGTACGACTCGGCGTTCCAGCAGGCCTCGTTCAGCGGTACGCGCACCGCGTTGACGGGACCCCAGCTCTTCATCGCGGTGATGGATGCCTGGTCGTTCGGGCCGTCGAAGATGCCGTTGCCCTGGACGCACTCGTACTCCGTCCCGGACCGGTCGACGCCGTGCAGCACTACCTGATTGCCGCTGGCGTCGAGCAGCTTGTTGCCCGACACGTGCAGCTGCGGAGCCGCGCTCGTCGTCGCCGTCACCTCGGTGACCGTGAACGACACCGCGGTGTATCCGGTCGCGCTCGCGGTGAAGGTGGCCGCGCCGGTGCTCGAACTGTCGGCGGTGACGGTCACGGTCTGCGGGGTCGCGTAGTTGGCGGGCGTGAACGTCAGCGTCGTCGGCGCGACGGTCAGCCCTGTGTTGCCTGAGCTTCGCGCCACCGACACCGTCACGTTGGCGGACGGCTGCAGCGACAGCCCGATGCCTACGCTCGCGGTGCTCCCCTGGAGGACCTGCAGGCTGGTCGCGCTGGCCGTGACCGCGGGCGTGGGCGGCGGGGTCGTCGAGCCAGCGGGGGTGCAGGTGACCGTGGCGGGGGCGGTGTTGGTGCCGCTGTAGGTGAAGTTGGCACCGGCCGAAGTCGACTGGCCCGCTGACAGCGATCCGTTCCAGGACGCGTTGGTCACCGTCACCGTCGAACCGGACTGGGACCAGGTCCCGCTCCATCCCGACGACAGCTGCTGGTTGCCGCTGTAGGTCCAGGTGACCGTCCATCCGGTGATCGCCGCGGTGCCGTTGTCGGTCACCGTCAACGACGCGGTGAACCCGGTACCCCAGTCGCTTTGCACGCTGTAGGCGGCGCTGCACGACGAGGTGGCCGCCCCGGCCGGCGGAGCCCCGGCGGCTCCCGCGACGGCCAGGCCGAGCGCCGCCAGCGAAGCCGCCGATGCCGCGGCGACAGCTTTTCGCAATTTTCTCGGCAGAAGTCTCATCAGCATGCACCTCCATGAAATCGGGACAGCGCTCGGCTACGGCGGAGAGCGATGGGTGTGAAAGCGCCTTCCGGAAGCCAGCGACAAGCTAAATCGGCGGACTATACCGGTCAAGTAAAAGGCGGCGTGACGCGGCGAAAGCGGACGCTGCGGCGCTATCGGGAAATGGAACTTTCACGCGCGCGCATATCTGGCGACTGGCTGGCGAGCCGTTCTCTTCCCGCGCCCGGCCGCCGAGCTTACGCTGCGGCCGAGTGTGAAGGCGCTTTCCGGTCAGCCGGCTGGACATTCCAGCCACCGCGCGATCCAGCGAGGAGATGCTGATGCGGAAAACGAGAAAACCAAGGCGGCGCATGCTGATGGGCGTCCTGGCCAGCGTGACGCTGGCCGCGGTCGCCCTGCTCGGCGCCGTCGGCACCGCGGGCGCGACGCCCGCGGCCAAGGCAGCCACCGCGGCCCCCGCTGCCAAGGCAGCCACCGCGAAGGTCCCGGCCGCCGCCGCCGCGGCCGCCGCCACGTCGTGCAGCGCCGCCTACAGCGTGCAAAGCGACTGGGGTACCGGGTTCACCGCGTCGTTGACGGTGACCGACAACGGCACCGCGGCGATCACCGGATGGACGGTCACCTGGACCTACAGCGGCAACCAGAAGCTCGCACAAGGATGGAGCGGGACCTGGTCCCAGTCCGGCGAGACGGTCACCGTCGCCAACGCCTCCTGGAACGGGAGCCTGTCCGCGGGCCAGTCCACCACCGCCGGCGCCAACTTCACCTACAGCGGCACCAATACCGCCCCCGCCACGGTCACTTGCACCCCCGCCGGGTCGACAACCCCGCCGCCAACACCGTCCGTCACGGCCACCCCGACCACCTTGCAGGTCGCCCAGGGCGCCACGGGCACGTTCACCCTCGCCCTGTCTTCCGCCCCCACGGCGAACCTCACCGTCGCCATCGCGGCCAGCGGCAACACCGGGCTCACCGCCTCGCCCACGTCGCTGACGTTCACCCCGTCCAACTACGCCACCCCGCAGACCGTCACCGTCACCGCCGACGCCAGCAGCACCGGGACGACGACCTTCACCGCCAGCGCCACCGGGTACACGGCCGCGACCGTCACCGCCACGGAGACGACCAAGGCCACCACCGGCTCGGGCACCGCGCCCGTGGTATCGATCAGCAGCCCGACCGCGGGCACGATCACCACGCCTGGCTCCAGTGTGACGCTCACGGCCGCGCCCGTCGCCGGCTCCGGCAACGTGACGTCGGTCAGCTTCTACGAGAGCACCGACGCCGCCAACGACACGCTGATCGGGGTCGGCGCGGCCAGCGCCGGCCAGTTCACGTACCAGTGGACGAACGTCCCGGCGGGCAGTTACTCGATCACCGCCGTGGCCAGCAACGGCACCGAGTCCGTCACCTCCTACCCGGTCGCGATCACGGTGGAGAACCCCACCGTCGTCACCAACCCGGTCAACGTGACGGTCGCCCAGGGCCGCACGCAGACGTTCGGCGTGTCCCTGTCGGCGCCGCCGTCGGCCAGCACCACCGTCAGCCTGGCCGTCAGCGGCGACTCCGACCTCACCCTGTCGCCGGCGACACTCACCTTCACGACGGCCAACTACGCCACCCCGCAGCAGGTCACCGTCACCTCCGGTTCCACCGCGGCCGACGGCGGAACGCAGGGGACCATCACCGCGACCGCCACCGGTTACTCGGGCGGCACGGTCACCGCGACCGAGGCGCTTCCGGCCGGCTCGCAGTCCGTCTACGACCAGTGGTTCCTCGACCTGTACGACACGATCATGAACCCGAACAACGGCTACTTCAGCCCCAAGGGCATCCCCTACCACTCGGTGGAGACGCTCATCGTCGAGGCCCCGGACTACGGCCACGAGACCACGTCCGAGACCTACAGCTACTACCTGTGGCTGACCGCCGACTACGGGCGGGTGACCGGCAACTGGACGCCGTTCAACAACGCGTGGACCAGCATGCAGAACGACATGATCCCGTCCGCCTCGCAGCAGCCGGGCCAGTCGACCTATAACGCGAGCTCGCCCGCCACATACGGGCCCGAGGAGCCATACCCGAACGACTATCCCGTCGCGCTCAACTCGAGCGTGCCGGTCGGTTCCGACCCGCTCGCCGCCGAACTGTCCTCGACCTACGGCACGTCGAACATCTACGCGCCGATCTGGATCATGGACACCGACAACCGGTACGGCTTCGGCCAGTGCGAGGACGGCACCTCGACCCCGAGTTTCATCAACAGTTACCAGCGCGGTCCGATGGAGTCGGTCTGGGACACGATCCCGCAGCCCGACTGCGACGAGTTCAAGTTCGGCGGCCCGAACGGGTTCCTCGACCTGTTCAACAACGGCGGCGGGAGCTTCGCGCAGCAGTACAAGTACACGGACGCGCCGGACGCCGACGCGCGCATGGTGCAGGCCGCCTACCTGGCGGACACCTACGCCAAGGCCCAGGGCAAGGAATCCGCGATCGCCGGCACCCTCGCCGACGCGGCCAAGCTCGGCGACTACCTGCGCTACTCCATGTTCGACAAGTACTTCAAGCAGATCAGCGCCGCGTGCAGCCAGGACGGCTCGGTGGCCTGCCCGGCGGGCACGAGCAAGGCCAACGAGGACACCTACCTGCTGTCCTGGTACTACGCGTGGGGCGGATCCACCACCGGCGCCTGGTCCTGGCGGATCAGCGGCTCGTCGATCCACGAGGGCTACCAGAACCCCGTCGCGGCCTACGCGCTGTCCACCGATTCCAGCCTGATCCCGCTGTCGCCGACCGCCAAGAGCGACTGGGCGACCAGCCTCACCACCCAGCTGAACCTGTTCCAGTGGCTGCAGTCCTCGCAGGGCGCGATCGCGGGCGGGATCACCAACAACTGGGGCGGCAACTACGGCGACGTGTCCAAGCCGCCGTCCGGCGACGTCACATTCGACGGCATGTACTACACACCCGATCCCGAGTACGCCAACCCGCCGAGCAACCAGTGGTTCGGTTACCAGACCTGGCCCATGGAACGCCTGGCGGAGTACTACTACGACACCGGGAGCGCCCAGGCGGCCGCCGTCCTCAAGAAGTGGGTGGCCTGGGCCGAGTCGGTCGCCTCGTTCAACACCAGTACCGGGGCGATCTGCCTGCCCGGCACGCTCACCTGGTCCGGCCAGCCGTCCGAGTCGTGGACGACCGGCACGTCGGGATCGGCGCAGCCGCCGGCCAACACGGGCCTGAGCGTCGCGGTGTCGGGCTGCTCGAGCGACCTCGGTGTCTCCGCGTCCCTGGCCAAGGTCTACGCGTACTACGCGGCCAAGTCAGGGGACACCACCGCCGAGGCCGACGCGCAGAACATCATCGACGTGATCCACAAGTTCTACGCCGACTCCCTCGGCTACTCGGCGCCCGAGACCCGGACCGACTACAGCAACCTCACGTCCCCGTACAACACCACGAACTACGAGGGCGTGTACATCCCGTCCGGGTGGACCGGCACGTACCCGGGCAACATCCCGCTCAACTCGTCCACCAACACCTTCCTGTCCATCCGCCCGTGGTATATCGGCGACCCTGAGTGGTCCAAGGTGCAGTCGTACCTCAACGGCGGTCCCGCGCCGGTCTTCAACTACCACCGGTTCTGGGCCGAGGTGGACATCGCGACCGCGTTCGACGCGTTCGCGCAGCTGTTCCCGTCGACGGCCCCGCCCTCTGGCTTCTCGACCCAGGTAAAGCCGGGGGGTTGAAGGGGGGTCGTCCCCCCTCGGGGCAAGCAGAGTTAGGTCCGCGTCCGGTGCTGTCCCTGGCCACGTGCGGGCCGGGGACAGCACCGGTCCTGATCATCCAGAACGGAGACGTGCGTTGCGTTCCCCCTTCACTTCCTCCGCGCGGTGGCTGGCCCCGCTGGCCGTGCTCGCCGTGGCCGCGCCGACGGCATTCCTCGCCGGGTGTGCCAGCCCGGTGCCGCAGCCGGGTGTACCGGTGCCAGTCATCACCGGCCCGTTCGGTAAAAATCCGGTCGTCACCATCCCGGACGCGAGCCCCCCGCGCCGGCTCATCGTCAAGACCCTCCTGCCGGGCAGCGGGCCGGTCGTGCGGCGGGGCGACTATGTGGTCTTCAACGTCGAGGGCGAGGTCTGGGCCGGCAGCAGGCAGGTCGTCGACAGCTTCACCGAGCACACGCCGCAGGGGCTCCCGCTGGCGGACGCCATGCCCGCCTGGCGCGAACTGGCCGGGCAGCGGGTGGGCAGCCGGGTGCTCATGGTGGTGCCGCCCGCGGACGGCTTCGGCCGCGCCGGCGACCCGGCCGCCCTCGTCACCGGCACGGACACGCTCGTGTTCGTGTTCGACGTGCTCGCGACCATGGCGCCGGGCGCGACGGCGGCCGGTCCCGCCTCCTACCGCGCCGGCCCCGCGCTGCCGGACGTCCGCTGGGGCTCCCGCGGGCCGGTGATCACGGTGCCCCGCGGTGGCATCCCACCCAAGTCTCTGGTGCGCCGGGTCCTGGTCCGCGGGAGCGGGCCGCCCGTCCTCGCCGGGGATACGGTCACCGTCCAGGACACCGGTGTGGTGTGGAAGAGCGGCAAGGTCTTCGACTCCACGTGGCAGCGCGGGTTCCCCGAGTCGTTCGTGCTCGGCGCGGGACAGGTCATTCCGGGCTGGGAGGACGGAATCGGCGGTGTCAGTGTCGGCAGTCGCCTGCTGCTCGTCGTGCCGCCGGCGCTGGGATACGGCCGGACGGGAGACGCGCCCTACGTGGGCAGCACCGACACGGTGGTGTTCGTCGTCGACGTCGTCTCCGCGCTGCCACCGTCGGCGGCCTGAGCCCGCGGATAATCCGAAAAGAAATTATCACGGTTGCGCCCGGGCTATGAAACTTACATTCTCGCGCGCCGCTTTCCGGCAGACTCCGAAAGTAATCACCAAATAATTTCGAACGGCATGCCTATTGCACACGTTTCAGCAACGTTTCAAAATGATTCACACAACTCAACCGGGGACTTCGGGGGGCACTGAACAGCAGCTGATGTGCTTAGGAGAACGCGGTGACGGTCACAGATCCAATGACGAATCCTGTGGGGCCCCCCACGCTCGCTGATGTCGCGCACCTGGCCGGCGTGTCGTCGGCCACGGCATCGCGCGTCCTGACCGGCTCGGCCCGGGTACGACCGCAGACACGAGACAAGGTCGAGCTGGCGATGACGCGGCTCGGCTATGTGCGCAACCGGGCCGCCCGCTCGCCGGCGAGCCGGCGGGCGGGGTCGATCGCGCTGGTCATGGGAGAGGAGACCGTCAAGGTTTTCGCCGACCCGTTCTTCGCCCGCCTGCTGCGCTCGGTCAGCAAAGCGCTGTCCTCGGCGGACGTGCAGCTCGTCATGCTCACGCTGCACTCGCCCCGCGACTACCACACGGTGTCCAGGTACCTGCGCAGCGGGCACGTGGACGGCGCGCTGTTCGTCTCCATGCACGGCAGGCCGGATTTCGACTACGCGAGCCTCGGCATACCGCTCGTGCTGTGCGGCCGGCCGGTGGCCAGCGGCGGCACGCTGTCATACGTCGACGCCGACAACATCGGCGGCTCCGGCGCCGCGGTCAGGTACCTGCTCGACAGCGGGCGCAAGGCCGTCGCCACCATCGCGGGGCCGCCTGACATGGCCCCGGGCATCGACCGGCTGCTCGGCTACCGGCAGGCGCTCGCCGTGGCTGGCGCTCTCGACCCCGGCATGATCGCCTACGGCGATTTCAGCCACATGTCCGGGCAGCACGCGTTGTTCCGGCTGCTCGACCACCGTCCCGGCATCGACGCGGTCTTCGCGGCCTCAGATCTCATGGCCGCGGGCGCGCTGCACGCGCTGCGCCGCCTTGGCCGGCGCGTCCCGCACGATGTGGCCGTCATCGGATTCGACGACCTGCCCACCGCGCTGCAGACCGACCCGAGGCTCACCACGGTGCGCCAGCCGGTCGACGCCATGGGCACCCACATGGTGAGCGAGATCCTGGCCCAGATCGCCGATCCCGGCCGGGAATCGTCCCATGTCGTCCTCGGCACCCAGCTGATCCTGCGCGGCTCCGCCTGAGGTTCCCCGGCTTTCATTTCATGGCGCCGCCTTCCTGGCGCGTGACCTGCGGTTCCTGGCCTGGCTCACGGAAGCGGCGCCGGCGGTGGCTGGACGGCGGGTCCTCCGGCGCGGCTAATGAACTCAATTCGCCCGACATCTGGAGGACTCGGCCATGGCCAGGAAGAGATCCGTGATCACGCCCATCGCGCTGCTCGCGGCCATGCTGTTGACGACCGTGCTCGCGTCGGCGCAGGCACGGCCCGCGTACGCGCAGACATCGACGGCCAGCGTCACGGTCAGCGCCACGGCGGGACTCGGCACGGTACCCGCCCACGCGATCGGCCTGAACACCGCCGTCTATGACAGCGATATGAACGACTCAGGCGTACCGCCGCTGCTGAGGGCGGCGGGGATCGACGCCCTGCGGTATCCGGGCGGATCGTACTCCGACATCTACAACTGGCAGACGCAGACGGCGGCGGCTGGCGGCTACGTCGCGCCGAACACCAGCTTCGCTGACTTCATGACGACGGCGAACGCCGCCGGCGCCCAGCCCATCATCACGGTGAACTACGGCACCGGAACGCCGAGCCTGGCCGCCGCCTGGGCCCAGGCGGCGGCCAGCGATTCGGTCGGCTACTGGGAAGTCGGCAACGAGGTGTACGGGAACGGCACCTACGGCGCCAACTGGGAAGCGGACGCCCACTGCGACACCTCGCTGAACGGGCCGCCGGTGACGATCGGCAGCGAGCCGTCGCAGACCTACGACTGCGGGCCCGCTCAGTACGCGGCCGGGGTCGCTTCGTACGAGTCGGCCATCCACGCCGTGAACCCGAACGCCAAGGTCTGCGCCATCCTGACCACCCCGGGGTTCTGGCCGGACGGCGTGACGAACTCCGAGTACCCGCTAGGGTGGAATCAGACCGTGCTCACCGCGCTCGGCAGCCAGACGCAGTGCGTCGTCGTGCACTACTACCCCGGCGGGTCGTCGACCGCGGGGATGCTCACCGATCCCAGCGACATCGCCGGCATCGTGTCGACGCTGCACAGCGAGATCAGCCAGTACGCGGGGATCGCAGACGCCGCGAGCGTTCCGATCCTGGTGACCGAGACCAACTCCTCGATCGACATGGACACCCAGCCCGCCGCGCTGTTCGCCGCGGACATGTACATGACGTGGCTGGAGAACGGCGTCGCCACCGTCGACTGGTGGAACGAGCACAACGGAGAGGGCACGGTCAGCACCGTGGACGGCGCCACGGACTACGGCGACCAGGGGATCTTCTCGAACAACAGCAACTCGGGGGGCACGGCGGAGCCTTCGGTTGATACCCCGTTCGCGCCGTACTACGGCATCGAGATGCTGTCCAAGCTGGCGGCACCGGGCGACACCATGGTCACCGCGACCGCGAGCCAGTCCCTGCTGAAGGTCCACGCGGTCCGCGACACGTCGGGGAACCTCAACATCCTCATCGACAACGAGGATCCGTCGAACTCCTACGCGGTGAGCCTCGCCTACAGCGGCTTCACGCCCGCGGGGACGCCCACCGTGTACACGCTCGGCAACAACGCCACCTCGATCACCAGCGCCGCGGGGTCCGCGAGCTCGGTCACCGTCGCGCCGTACTCGCTGACCGTGGTCCACGTGCCCGGCAGCGGCGGGACCGGCGTTACCGCGCCCGGCGCGCCAGGCCAGCCCGTCGCGTCCGGCCTGTCGTCGTCCACCTCGTCGAGCACGTCGGGCACCGCCACGCTCACCTGGCCGGCGTCCGCGGCCGGTACCTATCCGGTGGCGGATTACCAGGTGTACCAGGTAGGCGCGGGCGGCAGTTCGACGCTGGCGGCCACTGCCACCGGGACCAGTGTGGCCCTGACCGGGCTCACGATCGGGAGTTCCTACACCTACGACATCGTGGCTGTGGACAGCCAGGGCAACCCGTCGCTGCCGTCCCCGCCGGTCACGTTCACGGTGCCGCCGCCGGCCAACGCGAGCTGCGCCGTCCACTACTCGGTGCCGGGCAGCTGGTCCGGCGGCTTCCAGGGCGGCGTGACGATCACGAACAAGGCCTCGACAGCCGTCAGCGGATGGACGCTGACCTGGACCTGGCCATCTAGCGGCGAGGCGGTCACCCAGATGTGGGGAGCCTCCTACACCCAGACGGGCTCGGCGGTCTCGGCGGTCAACGCCAGTTACGACGGGACGATCGGCGCGGGCGGCGGCACGGTGACGTTCGGGTTCCTGGGCAGCGACACCGGCCAGACGACCGCCCCGGCGGCGTTCTACCTGAACGGCAGCGTATGCGCTAACGACTGAGGTCCGCGCGGCTCGCCGCGCTGCGAGACCGCCCTGCCGATCGCGCGATCGACCCGCCGGGGCACGTCAGCCGCCAGCACGCGTTCGACCTGCCGTGACTGGTGCGCCGCGTGTGCCGGCGCGCCCGGCCCGCCCAGCCTGAGGCGGCTTAGGTGTGTCGTCCGGGGCGATATCCGCCCCGGACGACACAATTACGCGAATTGAAAGTGCAGGGTCTTCTGGGCGGGTGACTGCTCACGACCGCGGGCGGCCGGCCCGTCTGGCGCGCGGGACACGGAAAGCGCGCGGGACACGGAAAGCGCGCGGGACACGGAAAGACGCGCTGACAGCCGGGCAGTGAATACCCCACAGGGTATGCGGTCCTCGCGAGTTCATGATCACGAAGATATTCACGCATTATAGGACAATGCCACTTAGCTTAAGTTGATCTTGGTCTGCGGGTTCTGCCTGCCGTGAACGCCGGGATCAGGGCCGGGGTGAGCGTGGTTATGCCGGCATGGCAGAGACTGGTTTGGTGGCTGGCGGCGGTGTCCTGACGGACTGGATCTCGCTGGGGGTCCTGGCGTCGCGGGTGCCGCGGGATGTGGTCGATGATGCGGTCACGGTGACGGGGAAGGGTGCGCGGCGGGCCGGGGGGAAGCTGCCGCCGCATGTGATGGTGTATTTCGTGATGGCGCTGGCCTTGTTCGCTGATGAGGATTACGAAGAGGTCGCGGCCCGGCTGACGCAGACGCTGGGCTCGTGGGGCTGCTGGGACGGGGAGTGGGAGGTGCCGACGTCGGGCGGGATCACCCAGGCCCGGCAGCGGCTCGGGCCCGAGCCGGCGGCGGAAGTGTTTTCGCAGGTCGCGGAGCCGGTGGCGGGCCTGGACACGGCCGGGGCGTTCCTGGGGGGCTGGCGGCTGATGTCGGTGGACGGGATGGAGTGGGATGTCCCGGACACGGCGGCGAACCGGGCCGCGTTCGGGGCGCGGGATGCGGGGCAGGCGTTCCCGAAGGTGCGGGTGGTGACGGTCAGCGAGTGCGCCTCGCACGCGCCGGTGCTGGCCGCGGTGGGGCCGTCGGGGGGCGGGAAGGGCAGCGGGGAGCAGTCGCTGGCCCGCCGGCTGTACCCGGCCCTGGAGGAGGACTGGCTGGTGATCGCGGACCGGAACTTCTACACCTGGAAGGACTGGCGGGCGGCGGCCGGTACCGGGGCGGCGCTGCTGTGGCGGGTGAAGGCGAACGCGCGGCTGCCGGTGCTGGAGATGCTGCCCGACGGCTCCTACCGCAGCGTGCTCATCGACCCGAAGATCACCGGCGGGAAGCGGGAGGCGCTCACCGGCGCCGCCCGGCGCGGCCAGGAGCTGGATGACGGCCAGGCCCGGTACGTGCGGGTGATCGAGTATGACGTCCCGGACCGCGAGGGAGACGGCAAGGACGAGCTGATCGTCTTGGTCACCACCATCACCGATTTCCGGGCGGCCCCGGCCAGGGCCCTCGCGGAGGCCTATCACCAGCGGTGGGAGCACGAGGCCGGCAACGCCCAGCTCAAGACGTACCTGCGCGGCCCCGGGAAGGTACTGCGCTCGGGAAGCCCGGAGCTGATCGAGCAGGAGATCTGGGGATACCTGCTGACCCACTACGCGATCAGCGCCCTGATCTGCGACGCCGCCACGGCGGCCGGGATCGACCCGGACCGGGTCAAGTTCAAGCGCACTGTACGGATCGTCCGCCGGGCCGTCGGCCCGGCTTTTCCCCCTGACCGCGCCCGGGCCGCCCTGGAGCACGTGATGGCCGACATCACCAGCCCAAGGCACCTCAACCCGCGCCGCAGGCACCGCACCTACCCCCGGGTCATCAAACGCGGACGGCATAACGCCTACCGCGTCAAGAAACCCGGTGACCACGGCACCCGGCACGACGGACCGCCCACGATCAGGCTCGCCAACCCGGTAAAAGCCCAGGTCGCAGCATGATCAAAATAAGCTAAGCGGCATTGCATTATAGGACAAAAGGTCTTCGGCAGGATAAAAGATTTCGCGATCATGACGGTACGGCTGAGGCCATCTACGCGTTAAATCCGGAAATTTACTGATTTGATACCCTTGGCCCTCGCCGTCGCCGGCCGTGATCAAGCAGCCAAAGACCCCAGATCTTTCAATTCCTGTAGTACGGCTTCGTGCAAAGCTGGGGCGGAACTGGGAGCGCGAGACGGCGGATCCGACGTGCGGCCGCCCGGTTTGGGTCAGAAATGGGCACGTGGTTCCACGGGCAGGGGCTGGTGGCAGAACCTGCAGTGTGGCTCGGGCTCCATCTCCGCCTTCGCCTTGTCGACCGCGGCGCCGCAGATGTGACACGTGGCGGGCACGACCCAGGGCGGTCCTGTGACCGAGTCGTCTTCAGCGGGCTCGTCTTCGAGCAGTCGTTCCCGGAGCGCGTCCATCTTCGCGTTCTGCGCTTTCCAACTGTTGCGCTTGTCGGACATGTCGAAGTGCGTCTTGCCCGAGGCAGGGTCGTAGACGAACCCTCTGACGTCGCCTTTTGACGGCTGGAACAAGTCATTCCAGATCCGCTCGTGCGGGCTCACGTGCACCTCGGCGGAGAGCGGCTCGCGGCCCTTGGGGTGAAGCCGGACCACGAAGATCTTCGGATGCGGCGGCTGAGCGCTGGTGTGCTTCAGGCGGATGTCGACGACGTTCCCGGTTACCTGCTCCCATTGCCGATGGCCGAAGTGCGGCAGACCAGCGTGGTGGTCGTCCCCATCATCGTGGTGGTGGAACATGCAGCCGTCCTTTTCGCCATGCGCCGATAGCCGTGTCGGCCACGGTTGGCACCTCCCGCGGGTGCCTTCAGCCCCGATCTGGTGGGTACTGTACCGGCGCGGGAGACCATTCCTCGTTGGAATGGCCGATCCACTCGCGCGGCGGCACGCAGGCTAATCGCGGCGCCCGGTTCTGGGCGCTACCAGCCGCGGAACTGGCCCGCCATGATCCAGAAGGCGGCCAGCGCGCTTAGGCAGGCCAGGCCGGCCACGGTGGCCAGGAGGCGGCGGACCGGACGCCCGTAGGTCCAGCGCAGGCTCATCGCGGCGGACCGGCGCACTAGCCCGGTCACGATATACACCGAGCCGGCGATCGGCAGGAATGCCAAAGCGGTGCCGATCACTGCGGTGGGTTCGTCGTGCAACACCAGGAGGACGTCCAGATCCGATACCCCGGGTACGGCTGTGCCGCGTGGGATGCTGCCGTAGAGGTAGGCGCTGTGGAGGCGTTCGGGTCCGAAGGCACTGACGATCGCGGACTTCGCCGTGTCGACGACGGGCTGGAACGTCCGCGGGACCCGCTCGAGGGCGCCCTCGCGCTCGATGAACCCATCGAGATCAAGCCCTGGCCGGCGCATGTCTGTACTCTGCCGCGCCCGGACGGCCGCTAGCCAGTAGTTTTCGGCGTCAGCGCCGGTCAGGCAGCGAAGCGTGCTGACATCGTGATGAAGTCGCGCGCCCACCAGGGCTCGAAGAACGTCCAGGGTCCCTGCTTCGTGGTGGGAAGCAGCTTGCTGCCGTTGTACGCCGCGGCGAGGCCGTGCGGGGTGGCGGGATCGTAGCTGGCGAAGACGGGCCAGGAGGGGTTGATGTCCAACTGCATGCCGCGCACCACCCCGGCGCGTACCAGGAGTTGTGCCAGCTGCAGCGGATCCAGCGTCGGGCCGGCGGCGTAGACCAGGGCACCGTCGGCGGTGACGCCCAGTCCGGACCGCCATTGATGCTCGATGCCGGGCACTGAGGCGGCGCACGAGGACGCGCCGCAGGTCGAGCCCCAGGCCTTCCAGTCGCTGCTCGCGGCCAGCGGTGTGGGCCGTCCGTCCGCGACCAGCGGCACGAGGTTCTGGCGGACGGCCACCACGTCGGGGGTCATCGAGACGTCAGTGCCCCAGGCGCCGACGGTGATACTTCCGTTCGCGTAGATCACGAGCGAGGCGGCTGCCAGCACTAGCGGGTAGATCATGCGGCCTTCGGTGTAGTAACCGCCGTGAGCGTCCGCCATCTTGAACCCGCCATTGAACGCGGCTACCAGAGATGCGGCCTGAGCTGGCCGGATAGGCGCGGTGTACCGGTACGGGCCGCCACCTGGGCTCTTGGAGCCCGAGTACAGCCGGGCGGACAGCAGCTTGGTGTCCATCCATGCGATCCCGGCGTGCCAGGTGCTTCCCGGCGGGACAACCGTCGTCTCGTAGACCGCGGGCACGCCGTCTACGAACCGCCCCGCAGGGTGCCACACTCCCTCCCCGGCGAAGGCTCGCCTGCCGAACGGGGCGAGCGCGGCGGGCAGCGGCAACGGCGACCCAGGATTGCCCGCGGCCTGGACACCGGCAGGGGAGGAGGCCGCCGCGCGAGAGGCGACGGCCCGCACGGACCGCTCAGTGCGGTGTGGCGCGGCCAGGGCAGCGTGCCCCGACGGTCTAGCCGGATTGCTCCCGCCGCATGCCGCCACCGCACAGAGCAGGACCAGGGAAAAGAGGGACGATAGGGTTTCCGTGCCCGCATGTGTCCGCATTCTGGTCACGTCCCCACGGTAGGGCACAGCCGGGGCCGAGCGTTGTGGGGCGGTCTCGCTGGGCGGCCTCCTCATTCCTCGCCGGAAAAGCGCGCCCACGCGGACTGGCGGGTCATTCCGAGCGCCTCGCCGATCCGTGCCCAGGTGGCTCCCAGCTCGCGACTGCGGCCGACCCATCCGGCGAGGCTCTCTTCTACCAATCGGGCAGCCTTAGCGATGCGCGGCAGGTTCTCCAGCACGGCGTCGAGGTCGTTAGCCGCCTGCCATGGGGCGAGCCGGGGGATTACGGCCGGTTTCGCGTCGATCACCTGCTGGCACAGCGACACGCACTCGTTGCAGATGAACACACCTGGTCCGGCGACTAGCGCCGCGACGTCGGTGTTCGGTTTGGCGCAGAACGAGCACGAGGCGATGAAAGGGCCCGCATCCGGGCCAGGCGTGTTCGCCATGAACGGCACCCCTGCTTGTAAGTTTGAAACTGACATTGTCAGTCCTCACCTTACATTGTCAGTTCAAGCCTGACAAGTGCGCGATCCCGCGGTGCGTGACGCGGGAGAGGAGTGCCGATTGCGCAAGCTGGGACGGAATCAGAGCGACGTGGAACATGCCGATTGCGCAATCGACCCGCTCTTGGCAACACACCGGAACAACCTGAGTTTGCGGCGTGTCGGGCGCACCGCCCGTTTCACACCCTTATCTCCCGTTACGTGAAGCTCCGTTCCCCGGCATCCGCCAGGCTTTGATTGCAGATTCCCGCGCCATGGCACCGGAAATCGCAATCAGAGCTACAGGCCGCACGCACAAAAGCCGCATTCCGGGCATCCCTGGCCGGGAACCCGCCGCGGAGGGCCAGTGAACCACATCACGGGCACCCGACACGCCGGAGAATCACCTTGTTTCGGAACGTTGCCCTAATCTGGTCGATTGCGCAATCGACCCGCTGCGGCCGTGGAGGTTGGGGTCGATTGCGCGATCGGCCTGCTGGGGTCGTGGGGGGTTGGGGTCGATTGCGCGATCGGCCTGCTGGGGTCGTGGGGGGTTGGGGTCGATTGCGCGATCGGCCTGCTGGGCTGCGTCGGCGGTGTGGGTGGGGATACGCGGTACCGGGGCAACGGGGGGCCTGCCTGGCACGGGTGCCCGCCTAGCAGGGGTGCCCGCCTAGCAGGGGGTGCCTGCCTGGCACGGTGGGCCTGGCAGGGTGCGCCTTCGGGTCAGTCGCTGAGCTCGGCCCGCAGCCTGACCGCTGCGGCGGACATCGCGGCCAGCTTGCCGAATGCCGTCTCGCGAGGGATGTACTTCATGCCGCAGTCGGGCGCCAGCACCAGCCGCGAGGCGGGCACGTACGGCAGCGCCCGCCGGACCCGCTCGACCACAGTCTCGGGCGACTCCACGGCAGGATCGGCCAGGTCGATCACGCCCAGGATGATCGTCTTGCCCTCCAGCGAGCACAGCACCGAACAGTCGAGTCCAGACTGCGCCGTCTCGATCGAGATCTGCTGGACGTCGCACCCCGCCAGTTCCGGCAGGAACGAGTAGCCCTCGGGCCGTTCGTGGATGATCGCGGCGTAGCCGAAGCAGAGGTGCAGCGCGGTCGTGCCGGTCACGCCGTCCAGCGCCCGGTTGACCACCTTGACGCCGTATTGCCGTGCCTCGGCCGAGCGCGCCTGCAGGTACGGCTCGTCGAGCTGGACGATGTCCGCCCCGGCCGCGAAGAGGTCGCGGATCTCTTCGTTCACCGCCTCGGCATAGCCGAAGGCCAGTGCTTCCTTGCTTCCGTAGTAGTCGTCCTGAGCCTGCTGTGCCATGGTGAACGGCCCGGGCACGGTGATCTTGACGGTGCGCGAGGTGTGCGCCCGCAGGAACTTGACGTCCTCCACCTCGACCGGGTGCTTGCGCCGGATGGGGCCGACGACCCGGGGCACCGGGTTCGGGTGGCCGCTGCGGTCCAGCGCGGTCCCAGGGTTGTCGATGTCGACCCCGTCTAGCGCCGTCGCGAACCGGTTGGAATAACTCTCGCGGCAGATCTCGCCGTCGGTGATGATGTCGAGGCCGGCGTCCTCCTGGGCGCGGATCGCGAGCAGCGCGGCATCCCGTTGTGCCTGCTCAAGGAACTCGGGCGCCACGCGCCACAGTTCGCGGGCGCGCACGCGCGGCGGGAACCGGTCGGCCAGCCGTCCCCTGTCGATAAGCCAGTCAGGCTGTGGGTAGCTTCCAACAAGTGACGTAGGCAGCAACATGACATGCACGTTACGCCGGAAGGTCAGTCGTGTATACGCCTATCGGACAAGTGTCCGTTGGCTGGACTCAGCAGCTTCGGTTGACGACCTCGGCCTTGACGGTCGCCGCCCACTGGAAAGCGATCGCGTACGGCCACTGGTCCTTCGGCAGCGGCGTGGCGACAGCGTAGATCTTGCCGCTGCAGCAGCGCCGGAACCGCAATTCGGCGCGCCAGGTCTGGTCCGGCGTGGTGATGAGGACGATAGAGCGCCAGCCGTACCGTTTCGCCAGCCGGGCGGTGGCCTCGGCCTCCCCTTGCGTGGTATCCGGATCCGGCTGGAAGCAGATGACGGTAGCGCGCCCCACGTGCTGTGTGCACAAGCCGGGCCGAATCCAGGGCAGGCCCTCGGAAAGCACCAAGTAGGACGCGCGGCCCGCACTCGCCAGTTGGACGGCGAAGTCCAGGCGAGAGCCCTGGCCGCCCGGTACGACAATGGCGTCCACGCGTGCCGGCATGCCCGTCGCGGGCCAGATGAACAGACGCGCCGTGGCCGCGCAGAAAACGACGAAAATAGCCGCCGCCGCTGACAGCACCAGTCGCCAGCGGCGGGTCCCCAGACGCGCTGAAATAGCCCCCCGCCTGCCCATGGGCGTTCAGTATCTCACTGCAGGATGTTGACCGCCCGGGCGATGACTAGCGCCACGGTGATGATCGAGATGATCGATTGCACGGTCATCGCCATCTTCGCCCACCGGGACAACGGCATCACATCCGTCGGGCTGAACGCCGAGGCGTTCGTGAAGGCCAGGTAGAGGTAGTCGGCGAACATCGGCTCCCAGTTCGGCGGGACCATCTCCGGCGGGCTGACCATCTGGGGGAACTGGAAGTCCGGGTACGGGTTGGTGGCGAGCGCGCGGGCGACCGGGCCGCCCCGGTCGAACTCCCAGTACCACATGGCGAAGGCGACCACGTTGGTCAGCCAGATGGCGCCGCCGGTGATCAGCAGGGGGCCGGCCTGGCTCCCCTCGGTGCCGCGGACCAGCCCAACGGTCAGCCGTTCCACCGACCAGGCGTTGGCGAACGTGAGCAGGCCCGCCAGGATCAGGCTCAGCGTCCGCAGCGCCCGGGACTCGCGGTTGATCCGGTGCGGGTTCACCACGACCAGCACCACGAGCAGCAGTCCCTGCAGGGCCGGCAGAACCCACACCGGGCGCACCAGCACGAGCCGCCCAGGCACCGCCACCTGCATCGCGATGGCTACGGCAACGCAGAGCGTGACCTGCCACCGCGTCTCGCCCTTGGTCCGGCGCCGCCAGGCAGGCGCTAGGTGCGGCGGATGCTGCACCGGGGAGTGCCCGTGCAGCCATGAGCCTGCCTGCACACCCTCTGCCGTCAGGCGCTGCCCGACGAGGTGCTGCAGTTCGTCGATCCGGTCGTGCAGCGACCGGATCCCCTCGATGACGTGCGCATTAGCAGGAGGCGCCGCCTGACCGTCCGACGGTCCGGGGCGGACGTCGCCGTCGCTGGTCCCAGCCACAGCACCAGTGTGGCCGGCGTGTCAAACTAGTGCGGGATTCCGGAGACGAGGTCGCCGACGCGGGCGAGCGCTTCCCCGGCCGCGACGCGCGATGGGCTGTCGGCCGACGCCTCCAGCCGGTCGGCCAGCCGGTACAGCGCGTACAAGCTGTGCACGCCGGCCCACCGGGCCGGCTCGGCTCCCACTGCCTGCTGTGGTGCCCCACCCACGGGAGAGCCGTCAGCGGGGACGACACGCCCAGCACCAGATCAGCCAGCGTCCGGCCGGCCAGGTTGGCGGCGGCGACGCCGTGCCCGGTGTAGCCGCCCGCCCAGCCCAGGCCGGACGCCGCGTCGTAGTTCACCGACGCGCACCAGTCGCGCGGCACGCCGAGCACACCGCACCACGCGTGGTCGAGCCGCGCCGAGGCGGCGGCGGGGAACATGCGCCGCACGATCTGGCCGAGCGCGACGGCCGTCGCCGGGCTGGTCGCCCCCCGGTGATCGACGGCCGAGCCGAACCGGTACGGCACGCCGCGGCCGCCCAGCGCGATCCGGCCGTCGGCCGTGCGCTGCGCGTACATGTACGCGTGCGCCTCATCGGACAGGGTCTCGAAGCCGTCCCAGCCGATTTCCCGCCACACCGAATCCGGCAGGGGCTCGGTCACCACCATCGAGCTGTTCATCGGCAGCAGGGCGCGCCGCGCGCCGGGCAAGCCGACAGTGAACCCCTCGGTGCAGCGCAGCACGGACGCCGCCCGCACGTCGCCGAAGACGGTCTGCGCGACCGCGCCGGCGGCGGAGCCGCCGGCGCCCCGGATCCCGGTCACCGGCGTGGCCTCGTAGATCTCGGCCCCGCGCCGTTCCGCCGCCGCGGCGAGCCCGGCGGCGAGAGCGGCCGGCTGAACGCGCGCGCTGTGCGGCGCGTAGACGCCGCCGAGCGCGCCGGCCACGTTGATCCGCTCCCGCGTCTCGTCACGGGACAAGAACGCGTACACATCGTCCCCGTCCTCCCACTTCCGGACGTGCGCGAGCCCGGCCCGCAGCCGGGCGAGCTGCGGCGGCGACGTCGCCACCGACAGCCGTCCGCCCCTGACGAAGTCGGCGGCGATCGACTCGTCCGCGCATACCCGTCCGACCTCGTCGACCGTGTCCCGCAGCGCGGCCGCCAGGTCACGCACCCCGGCGGCGCCGCGCGGTCCGCGCGCGTACCGGTCGCGCGATCCGGGGAACTCGGCGGTCACCCAGCCGCCGTTGCGCCCCGACGCGCCGAACCCGGCGAACGCCGCCTCGAGGACGACCACCCGTGAGCGCGGGTTCAGCCCCTTCAGGTAGTACGCCGTCCAGAGGCCGGTGTACCCGCCGCCCACGATGCAGACATCCGCCTCGGTCGGGCCGGGCAGCGACGGACGCCGGGGCGGGAAGCCGCCGAGCGCCCGCCACCAGTAGGACACTTCGCCGTTATGCATGGTCGGACGGTACCCGATCGCCCTCTCCGCGAGCCGAGGGGCCGTGACCCGGGCCACATTCGCCAGCACTGCAAAGTTGATGATCGAGGCTGGCTAGCCGGAGGCGGAAGTGGGTCTAGGTGCTGGTGGGGTGCCCCCCACGGGGAGTGGGGGACGGGTGGGGCGTTCTCTCCGGCGGGGAGTTGGGAGTGGCGCGTCCGCGGTGGCGGCTCGGACCCCGGAGCGGCCGCTCAGCGACGCGCGGGACGCAGAATCACCCGCTGATCAGGTCAGATCCGGTTGATCGGGGACATCCGCGAGGTAGCGTCTAAGATATGCGGCTTGGGGTGCTGGACGTCGGCTCGAACACGGTCCATTTCCTTGTGGTCGACGCCTACCCAGGGGCCCGCCCGCTGCCGGCGTTCTCGCACAAGGTAGAACTGCGGCTCGCCGCCCACCTGGAACCGGACAACACGCTGTCCGCGGTCGGGGAGAAGCGGCTTACCACGGTCGTGTCGGAGGCGATGCGGATCGCCGAGGACAAGGGCGTCGAGGAGGTTATCGCCTTCGCCACGTCCGCCGTGCGGGAGGCGGTCAACGGCGACGACGTGCTCGCCCGCGTGCGGGAGCGGACCGGGGCGGAGATCAAGGTGCTGGCCGGCGACCACGAGGCGCGGCTGACGTTCCTGGCGGCCCGCCGCTGGTTCGGCTGGTCGTCGGGGCGGCTGCTCGTCGTCGACATCGGCGGCGGCTCGCTGGAGATAGCCGCGGGTCCGGATGAGGATCCCGAGGCCGTGATGTCGCTTCAGCTGGGTGCGGGCCGCCTCACCAGGGACTGGCTGAGCACCGACCCGCCGGCGCCGGAGGAGGTGCGCGCGATGCGCAAGTTCGTCCGGGCGGAGATCGCCAGGCAGGCGGGCGGTCTGCGCCGCGGCGGCGCCGTCGATCACGCGGTCGGCACGTCCAAGACGTTCCGCCAGCTAGCCAGGATCGCCGGAGCGGCACCCTCGACCGAGGGCTTCTACGTGAAGCGCTTCCTCAAGCACGCCGACGTCAGCCTGTGGGCGGAGCGGCTCGCCGCGATGGACATGACCGAGCGCATCCGGCTGCCCGGCGTCTCCGAGGGCCGCGCCGGGCAGATGGCGGCGGGCGCCATCGTGGCGGACGCGGTGATGGACCTGATGGGCGCCGCCCAGCTCGAGATCTGCCCATGGGCGCTGCGCGAAGGCGTCATACTCAAGCGCCTCGACACGCTCACGTTAACAGCGGGGCGCCCGGGCAGACGCCACGGTACGTTCGGACAAATCTGAAAGCCGCACCGCCGCGAACCCGCACGTAACAGCGACGGGCGCCACCGGGGACTTCCGGGGCGCCCGTCATCGGCGGTCTTCTGCTATTGCCTGAGGCGCAGGCCCTCGTTCGGTTCGTCCGGGTCGGTGAGTCCCGGCCGGCTGGAATCCCGCACGCCGCCGCGGTCCGCCCGCGTGTCCGCGCGGCCTGACGCGCCCGGGACCGGACCGGGTCGCGGCGAGCCGCTGGGCATCGGCATTGGCCGTGGGGAGCCGTCTGACATCGGGGAGCCGAGGCGCCCCGGCCCGCTGGACATGGACGGCGGTGGCGGCGTGGCACCTGGACGTCCCGCCGGAATACGCCCGGCCCCGGCCGGCGTGCCACCGCCGGATGGCGCGTCGCGGACCTCGTCCGCGCCGGAAGTGACGGAACGGCCGGCTCCGGGCGTCCCGGCTGGGCCGTCCGGCCGTCGCCGTTCCGCGGCGGCGCGCCGGCGCCGGCGGCGACCGTCTCCGGCGCCGGCGGTGCCAGCAAGGCGAGGTCCAGGTCCGGGTCCGGGGTGTCGTCGCCGGCCGGCTCGCCGCTCGCGTCGGCGGCCTCGGCGAGGCTGATCGCCTTGGTGACGGTCTGGTTGACCTCTTCCTCGAGCGACATGCGGGCAGCCTCCGCGGCGACCAGGCCCTGGACGCCGTCGAGGATGTCGGTGAGCCGTCGCACCGTCTCCGCGTGCCTGGTGCTGAGCAGGTTGAGCCTGCGCTCGGCGCCGTCGTGAATCGCCGTGGCGCGCGCGGTCGCCTCGTCGAGCACCTTCTTGGCCTGAGCCTTGGCGTTGGCCAGGGCGGCGTCCGCCTTCTTGCGCGTGTCGCTGGTGAGGCGGTCCGCTTCGGTGCGTGCCGTGGTGCGCGTCTTGTCCGCCTCGCTGCGGGCGGCGGCGATGGTCCGCTCCGCCTGCTCCTGCGCGGCGGTGAGCATGCGTTCGGCCTGCTCACGGGCGTCGGCGCGGACCCGTTCCGATTCCTGCTGCGCATCGGCGCGCTGCTGGGCGATGTCCTCGTCGGCCTTGTTCTGCTGGGCCTTCGCCTCGTCGTCCGCGAGCTTGAGGATCTGGGCGATTCGCTCGCTGACCTCCTCGTGCGCCAGGCCGGCCAGCGCCTGCTGCCGGACGGTGGAAAGCTCACGGCGCATGTGCTCGGTCTCGTCAAGTGCCCGGGCAAGGCGCTGTTCCAGCTCGCGGATCTCGTTGTTGCGGCGTGCTACGAAGTCGTCAACCTGGCGGCGGCTATAGCCGCGCATCTGCATCTCAAACTCTTCATGCAGGAGGTTGGGCAGGAGGTCACTATTTTCATTCATGGCATCACGAGAATCTTTGCATCCAGTGTCTGCGGAAGGGATGTCCGGAGTCTAACGGGGTCCGGGCCCGTAGCAGGCCCGGAGAAACGGGACGGACTGGCAGGCTGCCGTCCCTGGGCGCGCTGCAGCCCGCTGTAGCGGACCTTTGGACGCGACCGGTCGTACGGCCCACCGGATCGTCTCGGATGTACGGCACGAGCGTAGTTCTGGGAACAGTTACCCACCCGACTCTTCTCCCGTCAGACCTACCCCCGCAACCGAAACGACTGAGTGTCCCGTTATATCCCAACTCGCTTAGTGACAGAAGTTGTCACAGTTGATCTCTGTGCCAGATTGTGGTCGCAGGGGGGTTGTGCGTAGTTTCGGCCATACCCCGGTATCGCCGCGCCGAACCGCGCCGCGCGGTAGCTTGCGGCAGGCCTGCCGCGCGGGCGTGATCCGGGGGTGCGCGTTCCCGCCGACGTGCATGGAACGCTGAAGTTGCCAATGTGGCCTGAACTAGCGCGGATTGCCTTCGTGGCTGCGGTGATCGATGACTACGAGTGACCAATTTTCGGCGGTAAACCCGGACGAACTGCGGCACTCGCGTAAATGGGCGTGGCGCGAACGCGTTCCGTGACGTAGCCTGTAGTCAGGTAGTTACCATACGATAGCCGGACATAGAGGCATGTTCCGGAATATAACGCGACAGATGCTAGGACGGGGGCTTGTGATCCACGGGGGCCGTGGAGCGAGTGTGGTTCCGGCTGTAACCAGATGTCCGGTACCAGGATCGGATCGCGTCCCACCCAGCTTTTCCCGGAGTCGTTACCGGGAAGGCGGGTAAGACCGTACATAAGGGTGGGGTGCGAATGACCCCGATGGGTCATGCGGAGGAATAGTGGCACGACGTAACCTGAAGGGCAGCGGAAAAAGAGAAAGTGCCCGGTCAACGGAGGTGAGCACGATTCCCAGGCAGGTCGATCTTCGTGTTCACGACGACGTGGCCCTGGATGAGATCGAGCTTTACGCCGAGGTGCTCACCGCGGTCGCGGCGAGCGACGGGCCGCTATCGGCGACCGAGCTTGACGAGGTGCTCGGCGTCAGGCGAGTGTACTGCTCCTTACGAGTGCCGGTACATGACGTCGGTGCTCCACCGGCCGAACCCCAGGGATGTGTACATCCTGATAGCCGGGGTGTTTGATTCATCAACGTAGAGCATCACCTGGTCGAGGCCGAGGGCTTGCAGGCGCGCTATGCCCGTGAGCGTGAGCGCGCGCCCGAGCCCGCCGCCCTGCTGTCCGGGGTCGACGCCCACGACGTAGACTTCGCCGACGGGTGAGCCGGCTCCGTCGGCCGGGTGCACTTTGGTCCAGTGGAACCCGATGAGGCGGCCGTCCCGTTCGGCCAGGAAGAAGCCGGCGGGATCGAACCACGGCTCGCCTTCCCGGAGCGCCAGGTCCGCCTTCGTCCAGGACCCCTGCTCCGGATGGTGGGCGAACGCGCGCCGGTTGACCTCTAGCCAGGCCTCCTCGTCGGCACCGGGCCGGAACGTCCGTACCGACACCCCCGCCGGGAAAACCGCCTCGGGAAGCGCCCGGCCAGCGAGGGGCAGGCGCATCTGCCAGAGCGCGCGGAACCTCGTGAAGCCGGCCGCCAGGGCGAGTTCCGCGGCCGCGCGGAGGTCGCCGTGTGCCCACAGCCGGACGCCGTGGCCGTCCGCGCCGGCGAGCAGCGCCCGGACGAGCGCGCTGCCGTGCCCGCGCCGCCGGTACGCGGGATGCACGACGAGCTCGCCGCTCATGTCGTCGGCCTGAGCCTCCTCATCCGGGGCGTCCAGATGCGCGTAGCCGGCCACCACGTCGTCCGCCGCGCCATCCGGCGCGTCCCCGGGAGTCACCAGGACCAGGTCCCGCGACGCCGTACCGCCCGCGTGCCGCAGGTGCAGCAAGACGTGCTCGGACAACGGAGCGACGCCGTCCGCCGCCCGCGCCGCCGCCGCCAGCTCCAGAACCTGGGCGGCCTGGCCGGGCGCCAGCGGTCCTTCGGTGATCTGTGCCGAAGACCCGATCACCGGTCCGCCGTGATGGACTCCGCTGAGTCCGACGCGAGGACGCCATTGCCGGCCCGGTCCTCAGGGACGCCCTTGACCGGGACGAACCGGTAACCGACGTTGCGGACGGTGCCGATCAGCGCCTCGTGCTCCGGGCCGAGCTTGGCGCGCAGCCGCCGGACGTGCACGTCCACCGTCCTGGTGCCGCCGAAGTAGTCGTAACCCCAGACCTCCTGGAGCAGGTGTGCCCGGGTGAACACCCGGCCCGGGTGCTGCGCCAGGAACTTCAGCAGCTCGAATTCCTTGAACGTCAGGTCGAGCACGCGGCCGCGCAGCCGGGCCGAGTACGTGGCCTCGTCGATCGCCAGGTCGCCGGACCTGATCTCGTCCGGCGCGTCGGCGGCGGCGCGCATGGCCCGGCGGCCGGTGGCCAGCCGCAGCCTGGCCTCCACCTCGGCGGGGCCGGCCGTGTTCAAGATCACGTCGTCGGCGTTCCACTCGGCGCTGACCGCGGCGAGGCCGCCCTCGGTGACGATGGCGAGCATGGGGCAGTCAAGGCCCGTCGTGTGCAGCAGCCGGCAGATACTCTTGGCATGCGCGAGGTCGCGTCGCGCGTCAACCAAGACGACATCCGCGGGCGGAGCTTCTACCAGCGCCGAGGCGTCGGCAGGCAGCACGCGGACGGAGTGCAGCAGCAGGCCGAGGGCCGGCAGAACCTCCGCGGAAGGCTCTAGGACACCGGTCACCAACAGCAGCTCGCTCACCTGATGCCACCTCCAGTCTTGCGGCGCGTGGACGCCATCATTATCTCTGTATAAACACAAACGGGACCCGGGGGCAACATCGCCCAGGTCCCGTTGAGGTGAGGATATCCGACATGGCCAAGGTCACGATCAGGTACTGGGCAGCGGCGAAGGCCGCCGCGGGCATGCCGGAGGAGTCTGTCGAGGCGCTGACGCTCGCCGACGCGCTTAACGCGGCCGTCGCCGGCCGGAAATCCGGCAGTCGCCTGCCGGAGGTTCTCGCGAGGTCGTCTTTCCTGGTAGATGCCGTTCCCGTCGGGCGTGCCGCACGGGAATCGATACTGCTAGACGACGGCGCCGTGATCGAAGTGCTGCCTCCCTTCGCCGGCGGATGAGCCGTGACCGGCCCGCGTGACGCGTTTCACGTCGCACCAGGCCGCGGCACGCCACGCCGCGGCGCACTAGGGGACAGACCGGACGGACGCCCTGTCCGGGAACATCGGGCACATTCGCCACGGGCGGTAACGGATCGGCCCGCTCCAGTTGCTTTGCGGTGGGTCGGGCGGGTATATCGAGAGAAGCCTTCCCAACGCCACGGAGCCTCTCCGCAGAAGGAGCCCGGTCAGTGACCGTGAGCAACGACCCCGGTCCGGCCGGGCAGGAAAATCCCCCGGGCGACGTGAACCGGCCGGACGCCGGCGACGTTCTAGCTAATGTGCCGAGCGCTGGAACGGCCGCCAAGCAGGAACGCGTGGCCGATGAAGCGTTTATCAGGACGCTGTACGCAGAACACGGCGGCGCCCTGCTCCGGTACGCCCTGCACCTGACTGGAGGCGACAGGCAACGGGCGGAGGACCTAGTGCAGGAGACGATCGTGCGGGCGTGGCGCCATCCAGAGGCGCTCACCGACCGGCCAGCCCGGCCGTGGCTATTCGCCGTGGCCCGGAACCTGGCGGTTGACCAGTACCGGGCGCGCCAGTCACGGCCGCCCGAGGTGGGGCAGGCGGTGCTCGACACGCTGCCCGCCGACGACGACGCGGACCGCACGCTCGAGTCGTGGGCGGTCGCGGAGGCCCTGGCGTCACTGCGGCCCGACCATCGCAAGGTAATCGTGGAAACCTACTATCGGGGGTGTTCGGTGGCTGAGGCGGCCGCCACCCTCGGGATACCGGCGGGAACGGTGAAGTCGCGTACGTTCTACGCGCTGAAGGCGCTCAAGCTCGCCCTTCAGGAACGGGGACTCGCGCCATGACACAGCAGATGATGGATTGTTCCGAGGCACGGGTGTCGCTTGGCGTCTACGTTCTTGGCGCCATCGACCCGGCCGAGCGCGCGCTGGTCGACAGCCATCTGGCTAGCTGCCGTGACTGCCGGGACGAGCTCGCCGGGCTCGCCGGGCTCCCCGCCTTGCTCGCCCGGGTGGGCGCCGAGGAGGCGATAGCGCTCGCGGAGACCGACGGGCCGCCGCCCGCGGAAGACGAGGAGCAGGCGCCGCCGCGCGAGCTGCTGGGCACGGTGATCGACTTGACGGCGGCCCGCCGCCGGCGGCGCCGGTGGCGCGAGGCCGGCCTTAGCGTGGCCGCGGCGCTGATCATCGCGGTCGGCGTGTTCGGCGGCCTGCGGCTGAGCTCCAATTCGGCTGGCGCCGGACAGTCTGGCCTGGCCGTCGGTACCCCGAGCGGTCCATGGGAGACAAAGACCGGGCAGACCGCGGACATGACCGCCACGGTGATGTACCGGCCGATGGGCTGGGGGACCCAGCTCGCGGCCAAGGTCACCGGCATCCCGGTCGGGACCATGTGCCAGATGTGGGTCGTCGAGCCGGACGGCAGCCGGATGCTGGCCGGCAGCTGGGTTGTCGACGACAACGAGGGCCATGTCTGGTACCCGTCGTCCGCGGCCGTTTCCAGCGCGAACGTCCGGTCATTCATGATCACCGTCAACAAGGCACAGCCGATCACGGTGTCGGCCTGAGCCCTGTGCGGGAATAGCCCGGCGCGCCGCCGGCGCTGGTACCTGCGTGATCGCTGGCGTCATCGTCCTTGTGCTGGTGCTGGCCGCGTCGTCCGCGGCCGGCTTCGCGGCGCGCCTGCGGCAGGGACGATTCCGCGCACCGGGCGCTTCAAGAACTTCAAGAGCAGTATCCCGAACGGTCGCGGCTGACTCCGCCCCGGCCACCGCCGCTGCCACCGCGCTGACCGCCGCCGACCTGGGCGCGCCGCTCGGAGAGCGGGCGACCCTCGTGCAGTTTTCCACGGAGTTCTGCACCTACTGCGGCCCGACCAGGGAACTGCTCACGGAGGTGGCCCGCGGGCGGGCGGGTGTCGCGTTCGTCGAGATCGACGCCACCCGGCGGCCTGACCTGGCCAGGCGGCTGAACGTGCTGAGCACTCCGACGGTCCTGGTGCTCACCGCGGACGGCTCGATCGCGCGGCGGGCTTCCGGCCGGCAGCGCAAATCCGACGTGCTTGCGGCGGTCGGCAGCGTCCTCGGCGCGGATGGCACCTCTTGAATTTCCTATCAGGCCAGGCGACAATTGTCCCCAGGTTGGAGGTGACAGCGGCTCCGCTGGTGAATAGCATCGGGTGTGTGTCTTCCGAAGCAGCGCAGCTGCTAGCCCGGGGGGGCGACCCCCCCAAACCCCCCCGGTCGACGGCGGGGTGGCTGACCAAGCGGCGTGCTGTCGATTTCTGCCGTGTGGCGACCGCGATCTGTCGGCCCACGGCCCTGCCTGCCGCCTGAGCGCGGCGCAGCCGCGGGCAGGCGGCGAACTTGACACATCTCATCTGCACTGGGAGCACGACCATGACTATTGACCCGCGAGGGCCGCGGTTCAGCGCGGCGATCACCACGCTCGTGCTCGCGGTCGTGCTGCTGACCGGGAGCGGCTGGCTGCTCCTCGCCCAGACGCTGGTGTTCGCCGTCGGGGCGCTCGCGGGCCTGCGCTACCAGCCCTATGGGCTCCTGTACCGATACCTGGTCCGGCCGCGGCTCGGACCACCGTCGAGGACCGAGGCGGAGGCGCCGCCCCGCTTCGCGCAGGGCGTCGGCATGGTGATCGCCGGCATCGGCTGCGTCTGCTTCGCGGCCGGCGTGTCCGTCGCGGGGATGGTCTTCGCCGCGCTGGCCCTGGCCGCGGCGTTCCTGAACGCGGCCTTCGATCTCTGCCTCGGCTGCCACATGTACCTACTCATTCAACGGATCCGGCCAGCCGCATGAGGCGGGGGCCATACAAGGAGGAATCTGCGTCATGAGCCGTTCCGACGTCCTAGTCGACGCCGACTGGGTCGAGGCCCATATCGGCGAGCCCGGCTACGTCATCGTCGAGGTAGACGAGGACACCAGTGCCTACGGCAAGGGACACATCCCCAGCGCGATCAAGCTGGACTGGAAGAAGGACCTGCAGGACCCGGTCCGCCGCGACTTCGTGGACAAGGCCGGCTTCGAGGCGCTGCTGTCCGAGCGCGGCATCTCCAACGACGACACGGTGATCCTCTACGGCGGGAACAACAACTGGTTCGCCGCGTACGCGTACTGGTACTTCAAGCTGTACGGGCACCAGAACGTCGTCCTGCTCGACGGCGGCCGCAAGAGGTGGGAGCTGGACTCCCGCGCGCTGACCACCGACGTGCCGAGCCGCGAGAAGACCAATTACACCGCCTCCGAGCAGGACTCCTCGCTCCGCGCGCTGCGCGACGAGGTGATCGCCGCGATCGGCAAGCGGAACCTCGTCGACGTCCGGTCTCCCGACGAGTTCGCCGGGCGGCTGCTCGCCCCGGCGCACCTGCCGCAGGAGCAGGCGCAGCGCGGCGGGCACATCCCGACGGCCAAGAACGTGCCGTGGTCCAAGGCCGCGAACGAGGACGGCACGTTCAAGTCCGACTCCGAGCTCGAGACGCTCTACGCCGGCGAGGCAGGCGTCGACTTCGGCAAGGACACGATCGCGTACTGCCGGATCGGTGAGCGCTCGGCGCACACCTGGTTCGTGCTGCACGAGATCCTGGGCCAGCCGAACGTGAAGAACTACGACGGATCATGGACCGAATACGGCTCGCTCGTGGGCGTGCCGATCGAGCTCGGGGAGGGCAAGTGAGCACGGACGGTTGCGGAGCGCCGGCGGGCGGCGTGACGATCACCAAGGACAAGGCCAGCAGGGAGGCGATCGTCGAGGGCCGCGTGCTCCGCGACGGCGCGCCCGTCGGCTCGGGCTACGCCCGGCTGCTCGGCACCGGCGATGAGTTCGTCGCCGAAGTGCCGCTCGGCGAGGACGGCGGCTTCCGGTTCTTCGCCGCGCCCGGCGAGTGGACGCTGCGCGTGCTGGCGCCCGGCGGGGTGCGTGCCGAGCGCACGGTCTCGGCGGACATCGGCCAGATCACCAACGTCGAGGTAGCTGTCTAGCGACGTTCAGAGTGAAGTTCAGGCAAAGCCTGGGCCCCGGGGAGTTAGAAACCGCTTCTCCGGGGCCTAGGCTTTGCTTATGGTTGAGCACCGACAGGAATTCCAGCGAGAGCTGGAAACCATTGAAGCCAAGGTCATCGAACTGTTCGCGATGGTGGCCGAGGACCTGCCCACGGCCACGCACGCCCTGCTCACCGGTGACAGCGGAGCGCTCGCGGTGCTAGTCGAACGCGAGCAGGCCATTGACGCCCTTTATCCCGAGATCGAAGAACTCGCTAACCGGGAGATCCTGCTGCAGGCGCCCGTGGCCGTGGACCTGCGCTTCCTGCTCTCCGTGCTGCGGATCGTCCCGGAACTCGAGCGCTCCCACGATCTCGTCGTACAGATCGCCGCCAGGGCCAACCACATTCTCGGCGCGGATCTGTCCCCGCGCACCCGGGGGCTGGTCGAGCGGATGGGCGACCTGGCCTCCGCCATGTGGCGCCAGGCGGCCGATTCCTGGTACCAGCGCGACCGCTCGGCCGCCGCCGCCCTCAGGGAACGCGACGAGGAGATGGACGAGCTGCACGCCAGCCTGATCGGTGAACTCGCCTCGGGACGGATGTCGGTGCCGGTGACGATGGAGATGACGCTCGTGGCACGCGATTACGAGCGCCTCGGCGCCCACGCCGTCAACATCGCCCGCCGGGTGGTGTACCTCGCGGGAACCGCGTCGAACAAGCCCCCGGAGAACTGACTCCGGTCGCCGCGCCGTGCGTAGGGCCTTCGGTCCCGGCCGTCCGGGACCGTCGGCTCCCCCTTTCGGCCTCACTTCCGGGGCATGCTGGAGACAACGGACTAAGGAGTGCCAGATGAGCGGAATCGTCGTCGGGGTGGATGGCTCGGACCATTCCCGCCTTGCTCTTGGCTGGGCGCTGCGCGAGGCCGCGCAGCGTGGTCTGCCGCTGACCGTCATGTCGGTGCGCCCGGCACCGGTTCACCCCGCTACCGATGTCTACTGGGCGGTGCCTGACCTGCCCGCGGGCGAACTCAGCGAGGAAGCGGAACGGGCGGCCGCCGCGAAGCTTCAGGAGTTCGTCGACAAGGTGGCGGCAGATGTCACGGAGCACGTAGCCGAGCTCACGGTGACCGCGAGCATCGGGGACCCGGCCGAAGAACTCATCGGGGCGTCGCGTGACGCCGACCTGCTCGTCGTCGGATCCCGCGGGAGGGGCGGGTTCACCAGGCTCCTGCTGGGCTCGGTGTCAAGCAAGGTCGTGCATCACGCGGCCTGCCCCGTCGCGGTCATCCGCTAGCACCCGGGCGGTGGCTCACCCCATCCGGCCGCTGACGTAGGCCTGGGTGCGCGGGTCCTGCGGGTCCTCGAAGA
The DNA here is from genome assembly GCA_963771985.1 of uncultured Actinomycetota bacterium. Lineage (GTDB taxonomy): Bacteria > Actinomycetota > Actinomycetes > Streptosporangiales > Streptosporangiaceae > Trebonia. The sequence continues at coordinate 132,978 of CAVYVO010000007.1, forward strand.
TCTGCTTGGTCGGCCCGTACTCGACGAGCACGCCCGTGCGGGTGTCGCTCTTGGTGTCGGTCAGCACGTAGAAGAACGCGGTACGGTCGCTCACCCGGGTGGCCTGCTGCATGTTGTGCGTGACGATGACGATCGTGTACCTGGTCTTGAGCTCTTGCATCAGGTCCTCGATGGCGCCGGTCGAGATCGGGTCCAGCGCCGAGGCGGGCTCGTCCATCAAGACCACGTCGGGCTCGACGGCGATCGTCCGCGCGATGCACAGCCGCTGCGCCTGCCCGCCGGACAGGCTCAGGCCCGAGGTGCTCAGCCGGTTCTTCACCTCGTCCCACAGCGCCGCGCCGCGCAGCGAGCGCTCCACGATCTCGTCTAGCTTCTTCTTGTTGCGCTCGCCGTTGATGCGCGGCCCGTACGCCACGTTGTCGTAGATCGACTTCGGGAACGGGTTCGGCTTCTGGAAGACCATGCCGATGCGCCGGCGCACGGCGATCGGGGAAACGTCAGCACCGTACAGGTTGGCCCCGCGGTAGAGCATGTCGCCTTCCATCCGGGAGCCGGGCACGAGGTCGTTCATCCGGTTGAACGCGCGCAGCATCGTCGACTTGCCGCTCCCGGACGAGCCGATGAACGCGGTGATCTCGTTCTCGTAGATGGGCATAGTGACGTCCGTCACGGCCTTGAACGGGCCGTAGTAGATCGCGACGTCCTTCGTGTCGAAGATGAGCTTTCCGGTGCCGACAGGCTCCGCCGGCTGCCTGATCAGCGGCTCGGTGCGCGCCATCTGCTCGGCCTTGGCGACGACATCCTGCTGAGACTCTTCCATGACGATTCCTAGCGCTGGAACTTGGCGAACCGGGCGGTGACGAGGCGGGCAGTGATCATGAAGATGAAGGCGATGACGACCAGCGTGAGCGCCGCTCCCCAGCCGCGGTCCTGCGCGCCCGTGTACGGCTGTGTCGCGTTCAGGAAGATCTGCGAGGGCAGCGAGGTGGTGGCGCCGCTGAATGGGTTCCGGTTCACCGAGGTGACGATGCCGATGGTGAACAGCAGCGGCGCGGTCTCGCCCGCGGCCCGGGCGACCGCGAGCAGCGCGCCGCTGACGATGCCGCCAAGCGCCGCCGGCAAGGTAACCGTCATCGTCACGCGGGCCTTGGTGGCGCCGAGCGCGTAGGCCCCTTGCCGCAGTGCGTCGGGCACCAGCTTCAGCATCTCCTCGCTGGAGCGGATCACGATCGGCAGCATGAGGCAGGCCAGGGCGAGCGCGCCGCCTAGGCCCGAGTACTGGAAGCGCAAGGTCCAGAGCGTGAAGATGAACAGGCCCATGATGATGGACGGGACGCCGGTCATTACGTCAGACATGAACCGGATGACCCGCGCCAGGATTCCCTTGCCGCCGTACTCGTTGATGTAGATCGCGCCGAGTATGCCGATCGGCACCGCGATGACCGTGGCGAGGGCGGTGATCTCGAGCGTGCCGACGATCGCGGGTCCCATCCCGCCGACGTTCGCGGGCAGCACGTTCGGCGGGATCGAGCTGGTCAGGAACTGCCAGCTGATGACCGAAGCGCCCTTGGCGATGACCGTGACCAGGACGAACACGAGCGGGACCATCGTCAAGACGAAAGCCAGCACCATGAGCCCTGTCATGATCTGGTTCTTGGTGCGCCGCCAGGACGGCGGCTCGCGCAGGTTGGCCTTCTCCGGTCCGGCCTGCGGTTGCGCGGCGACAGTCATCAGGCACCCCGTGCGCGTCGGGCGGAGCGTTCCACGACCCCGCGGGCGATGACGTTGATGATGATCGTGAAGGCGAACAGGAGCACGCCCATGCCCATCAGCGAGGCCCGGAACACGCCGCTGGACTCGCCGAACAGGTTCGCGATGCCGGCCGGCATGTTGTAGCCGGGCGCGAACAGGTGGGACGTGATCGTGGCCGACGAGCCGATCACGAGCGCCGCCGCGATCGTCTCGCCCATCGCCCGGCCCAGCCCGAGCAGCACGGCCCCGACGATCCCGCCCTGGCTGTGCGGCCACACCACGCCGCGGATCATCTCCCACCGGGTGGCGCCGAGCGCGTAGGCGCCCTCCTTGTCGATCGACGGCGTCGTCGCGATCACCTCGCGGGACAGCGAGGTCACGATCGGCGTGATCATGAAGGCCAGGATGAGGCCGCAGGTGAAGAACGAGGCCCCGCTGATGTTCGTCCCGCCGAAAAAGGTGCTGAGCACCGGGACGCCGGTAAGGCCGGAGGCTATCGAGTTGTAGATGTGCTGGGCCCACGGCGCGAACACCAGGATCCCCCACAGGCCCCAGACCACGGAGGGAACCACCGCTAGCAGGTCGACCACGTACACGATCGGCTGGCCCAAGCGGCGTGGTACGACCTCGGTCAGCAGCAGCGCGATGCCGATGCTGACCGGCACGGAGATGATGACCGCGAGCAGCGCGGTGACGGCCGTGCCGTAAATGAAGGCCAGCACGCCGAACTGGTTGGCCCCCGGGTTCCAGTTGTTCGAGAAGATCTTCAGGCCCTCGGTGCTGAACCACGACGAGGCCTGGTTGGTGGTGGTGATGGCGATCAGCACGAGGATCACCAGCACCAGCAGGCCGGCCGCGAGCGCGAGGATCGCGAACGCGCGGTCGCCGATCGGCCGGCGTTGCGCCAGGGGGCGGGCGGATCCGGCCGGAACGACCGGATCCGCCTTTGCAGCCACGCTCATGATGACGGACCGATCTTGCCTTTCCGCATCGGAAAACTCATCGTCACGAGGTTATCTTGCTGAGCTGCGCCTTGGCCATCGAGTCGATGTTCGACGGTAGCGGTGCATAGCCCAGGCCAGAGAGCAGGCTCTGACCATCACCGAGCAGGTAGCCGATGTAGGCCTTGAGCATCGCGGCGTCGTTCGCGTTCGGCTGCATCTCGTAGACCAAGACCCACGACTGGTAGGTGATCGGGTACGCGGTCGCGCCCGACCCCCAGACCGCGTGGAACGTGAGGTCCGGCGCGACCGTGACGGCCGCCGCGGACGCCGACGCCCCGGCCGCCGACGGCGCGACATAGGCGCCGGACTTGTTCTGGACCGACGCGAACGTCAGGCCGGAGGCCTTGGCGTCGGCGTAGTCCACGTACCCGATGGCACCTGGGGTGGACTTGACGATCTGGGCCACCCCGGTGTTCTGGGCGCCGGCACGGGCGTTGGCGGGCCACTTGACCGTCGAGCTGTCGCCGAGCGACCAGTCGCTGGGCGCGGCCGTCTGCAGGAACAGGGCGAAGTTCTGCGTCGTGCCCGAGGAGTCCGAGCGGACGGCGGGGGTGATCGCCTCGCTGGGCAGCTTGACGCCGGGGTTGATCGACGCGATCGCCGAGTTGCTCCAGTTCGTGATCTTGCCCGAGAAGATCTGCGCGATGACCGCCGGGGTGAGCTTGAGGTTGCTGACGCCCGACAGGTTGTACGACAGGGTGATCGGGCCGATCACGACGGGGAAGTACAGCACCGTCTTGCCCTTGAAGCTCGCCTGCTCCGTGGAGGGGATGGGCGAGTCCGAGCCGGCGAATTCGACGACCCCCGAGGCCAGGTCCGTGCGTCCGGTGCCCGAGCCGACGCTGTTGTAGTTGACCGTCATGCCGGACTCGACCGACTTGAAGGCCTGGATGGCCGACTCCTGGAAGGTGTTCTGGAACGACGACCCGGCACCGTTCAGCGTGCCGCTGACCGCGGCGCTGCTGGACGGGGCGCTCGACGACGCGCTGCTGCTCGCCGCCGGCGTTGAGGACGAGCTCGACGAGCTCGACGAGGAACACGCGGCGAGGAGAGCTACGGCGACGGCACCTCCAACCGCCGCGATCTGCTTGCTGCCTCGAAGTTGCATATCTGGTTTCTCCTTGTGGGTTATTAGCGCTGCTCGCGCGCGATGACCAACCCCGGGCGGGCCGATAAGCCCGCGAACCGTGGCGTCCGAGTACAGTCTTGCGGCGCAGGTGGTACCTATTCGTAAACGCAAGGTGGACTGGAAGGGACTAGAAGGTTAACTTCTGGTGTCTTGACACTCCAGGCCCGAGAAAATAACGAAGATGTCACGGGACTTAGCGGAATATTGCCGTGAATCAGGCCGTGAATCAGGCTAAGAAACCGGATCGAGGCATTTGTCCTAGCTCTCATGGGCCGTTGGTCGCGCGGACCGCTGCTTGCCGGCGTCCCTTCGCGGCCGTGGTCGCCCGCGGCGGAACGCCGCTTCCCCTCGAGGATAGCCGCGCGCCCTGGACGCGGCCTTCCTGGTCGCGTTATAACAGGATCGTCCCCGGTAGCGCAATATGTGAAGCGCAATTCGCGACGTGGGCCAACGCCCGTCGCTCGATACCATGTTTACTTATATGACATCTAAAAGATTGCTTTTGTTCCTCTTTAATTCAACTCATGTTAACCTAGGGTGAATATCAATGGCGTGGTACGGGCGGCATTTTTCATTTGTTTGGGCCGGCCGCGAGCGCGGGCACGTTGTCCGTGGATACCGGACGAGCGCAAATCCAATTATGGTGATGGCGATGGCCATCCCTGATCAGGCTGGAGGCACGGGCAGGCATGTGGCGAGCTGAGCCAGCCGGGCGGGTCGTTGGCAGCACTGTGGGCATCGCGGCGTCGTCGCGGCGACATGCGGCATGACATCTGGCTCCGGGGGGAGCAGCGGTCAGGTGCCATCGCAACCGGTGGGCACGGGGGCTAACCCGGCGGGCTCACGCGGTCAGCGCAAGCTCATCGCTGTGGACGCCGAGGTGCCGCCGCAGCGGGCGGCCAGCGGTGTGCTCGCCGACCGGATAGCGGCCGCCCTGGTGCACCGCGAACCAGGCTGGCGGCTGCCAAGGCGCAGCGCGCTCGCCCGCCGCTACAACGTCAGCATCGCCGAGATCGACACCGCGATCGGCGAGCTCACCCGCCGCTCGCTCATCCGCAGGCTGCCCGACGGGCAGCTCTACCGGGCGAGCCCGGCGGAGTACCTCATCCCGGTGGAGGGGATCGGCGGGCTGAGCACCCGCCTCGACCCTATGGGCGGCGAGATCAGCTGCCAGGCCAGGCACGTATCACAGCGGGAAGCCCCGCAGGATGTGGCCTGGGCGCTCGGCGTGGACGGCGAAGCGCCGGTCCGGATCGTCAAGTGCGTGTGGGCCGCGGGCACCGAGCCGGTCGCCATCTCGACCGCCTACGTGCCCGACTCCATGGCCGAGTCGCTGGCCGGCGCGGACACGGAGTCCTTCGAGGCGATGCTGCGCGCCGTCCCCCCGGCCGGGCCGGGCGGCGAGCCGGCGTACGCCAGGGCGGTGGACCTGGAGATGTCACCACCCCAGCCGTCGGTCGCGCGGAGCCTGCGGCTCGTTCCCGGCCAGTCGGCCGTCTCGGTCACGATTAGGTTCGACGACCAGGCCAGCGGAACGCCGGTCGGCCTGACCGTCGTCGTCTTGAAGCCCGATCAGTTCCGCGTTGTGATCGAGGCGGGCGGGCCGCTTTCGCCGTGAGGCGACCTGAGCGGCCGGACCTGAGGTACCGTGTCGCTTAGGGCGCGGCGTGAGCAAACCGGCAGGACACGGGATGTCTGGACACGTACGGTACATACCTGGCAACCTAAAGTAGATATGTCGGCTGAGGTGGTGCCAGGGGCGGGACGTGTACCGCGGCGTGCCCGCCACCTGATCCCGGCACAGCTTCCCCGCCGCGGGGAGGTCATCGCCGCCTGCGCTGTCCTCCTTCTCCTCGGGCACCTGCTGTTCGCGCAGCTCACCTTCGTGCTCGCGGCCGCGTTCGTCGTCGTGAGCAAGACGACCAGGTGGCGTCTCGCGTGGCTGATCGTGCCCGCGGCGGCAGGGCTGGCCTGGACGTTCGCCATCGGCCCACGGGCGGCGGCCGCCGGATTCACGGCCGGGCCCGCCGCGATCCTCGGCTACCTGAGCGGCGGTCCCCACCCGTTCGTGCGCCTGCTGCACCCGCACGGAGCGTTCGTCGGCGCGGGAAGCTGGCTGCCGCGCCAGTTCCCGCTCGCGCTGATCGCCGCGTCTGCCGAGGCGGCCCTGGTGGGCTGGCTCGACTGGATGCACACCGATGAGTGGGCGGTGCCCCCGCCGCGGCCCGGCATGGTCGCGTCGGCCCGCGGCGCGGTCGCCAGGCGCGCTATCCGAGCGGGGGCCATGGTCACCAGGGACGGGTTCGCGCTGGGCGTCGCCCCGGCGAACGGCGCCCGGGTACTGCTCAGCTGGGCCGAGGTCGGCGGCGGGTTCCTCGTCACCGGCGCGGTGGCGCAGGAGATCACGGTGACCAGCCTGCAAGTGGTGCACGCCGCGCTGCGCCGCCGCAAGCCGGTGATCGCGGTGGACCTGACCGCCGGCGCGGCGGTCGCCAGCGCGGTGGCCGCGGCCTGCCGGGCGACCGGCGTCCCGCTTCAGGTGTTCGGCACCGGGGAAGGCCACTACGAGCCGTTCCGGCACGCCGGCCCGGATCGCCGGCTGGCGATGACCCTGGCCATGCTCGGCGGATCCGCGCCCGGCGTGCGGGCCTACCTGCGCGCCGTGTTCGAGCTGATCGACGAGGTGCCGGCCGACTCGCGAACCCCGGTACTCGACGACGTCCTGCATCTGCTCAACCCGCTGGCCCTGCGGGCGCGGCTGGGGCTGGTCGCGGCCGCGAGCGCCCGCAGGGACCAGCTCACGGAGCTTGTCGGCGCGGCCGCCCGGACCGCACAGGCGGCCCCTGACGACTTGCTGGCGACCGCACGCGAGCTTGAGGTGATCCGCAGCTCGCCGGCCGGGCGCCGGCTGTCGCCGGACCCGGACGGGATCGACCTCGAGCGCGTGATCAGGCAGCGGTCCGCCGTCCTGTTCAGCCTCGACGCCGCCGACGTGGCGCGCCTGGCCTGCGCGGACATCGCCGCCGTGGGACAGGGCCTGTGCCAGATCGGGGTCGACGGTGACGGCCTTGTCTGGCTGCACGGCTGCGACGCCCTTCCTGACGGGGCGCTCACCAGGCTGGTGGCCGGCGGCACGGCCGCCGGCCTGCCGGTAGTGGTCACGACGACGTCGCCGGAGGCCGCGACGGACATCGCCGGGCAGATGAACGTTGTGCTGACGCACCGGCTCACCGACGCGGGCGCGGCGGCCCGGCTCGCCGCGCGTGCCGGGTCCCGGCTGGTGCCCGCGTGGCTCGACGCCGAGGAGACCGCTCCGCTGGGCACGGCCGGGCAGGAGGCCGCTCCGCTGGCCACGACCGGGCTGGTCCCGCGTCCGGCGGTGTCCCCCCGCGCGCTGCTGTCGCTGGCGCCGGGGCAGTTCGTGCTCGCGGTGACGACGCCGTGCCGTCGGCTGGTCGAACTGGGACAGGCGGCGCGCGCCCGGCTGCCGCGCGGAGCCGGGCCGTGACGCCGCGACCGGGGTTGTCCCGTCCGCTGCCCGGCCGGCTCTACCTCGGCTGGCAGTACGCGACGCTGTACCCCGAGCCCGGGCCGCCGCCGCGGCGCCCCGTGCCGCCGGAGCGAGAGGAGGTCTCCGACGCCTGGCTGGCGGCGCAGCGCCGGGAAGAGAACCTCATCAGCAGGCCGCTGCGGATCGCGTGCGCCGCCGCCGGTGCCGTCGCCGCCGTCTTCGTGGCCTGCGCCGCGGCCGGCTGGCTGCCCGGTATCGTCGCGGCGCCGGTGATCGCCGCCTGCGTCCTGGTCGGCGGGCTGAGCGGATATGCCATCTGGCAGGGCGAGCGGGCCTTGCGGGCCCGGGTCGCGGCGGAGCGGCTCCGCGTGCAGCGGTTCCGCGCGGACCAGGACAGCCGTCTTTTCGCATGGCAGGCGGAGCACGCCCGGCAGGTCAAGGAGTGGCAGGGGCGGCGGCTCGCCTACGAGAGCCAGAAGCGCTGGTACGCCGTGTCGCTCCCGGCCGGGATCGACCGGGTGGATGTGGCCGGCGGCACGCTGTCCGGCTGGTCGGCGCTGCTGACGATGACCGCCGCGTACCGGCTCGCCGCGGGCGGGGAGGTAACCGTCCTCGACCTGTCCGGCGGCGCGGTGGCGGCCGACCTGCTCACGGTCGCCCGCGAGGCCGGCGTCGCGCCCGCGGTCTGGGTGCTGCCGGGAGACCTGCCGCGGCTGGACTTCACGGCCTCCCTCGGCATCGGTGAGCTCGCCGACGTTCTCGCTCTGTCCGTCAGCGTGGCCGAGGACCGGGAGTCCACCAGGGACCTCGCGGTGGACAGCGCCATCCTCGAGCGGGTCATGGGCGTGCTCGATCAGGGCGGCGGCGTCCGGCTCGCGAGCGTGGCCGCCGCGCTGCGCACGCTGGCGCAGGTCGGCGACCCGCGGGCGGACGTGGCGGCGGGCCTGCTCACCGAGCGCGAGGTCGGCCGGCTGAGCACGCTGTACGGCCGGGGCGCCAGCGACCGGGTGGTTCTCGAGCGCGCGCTCGGCATCGAGTCCCTGCTCCGCAAGCTGGCCGCCACCGGCAGCGAGGCGCTGCCCGTCCCGCGCAGCAGGCTGCGCGTGGTCGCGCTGGACAAGCGCGTCGGCACGCTGTCGGCGAGGATCCTCGGCAGCTTCGTGATCACCGCCCTGACCCACCTGCTCGGCCAGGCGCCGCCCGGACAGCCCTGGCAGCACACGTTCGTCCTGCTCGGCGCGGAACGACTGCGCGGCGACGTGCTTGACCGGCTGACCGACGCGTGCGAGAACTCCCGCTCGGGACTCGTCATCGCGTACCGGTCGGTCCCGCCCGCGGTGCGGCAGCGGATAGGGAGGGGAAACGCCGCGGTGGCGTTCATGCGGCTCGGCAACGCCGAGGACGCCAAGGCGGCGAGCGAGCAGATCGGGACCGAACACCGCTTCGTGCTCTCCCAGCTCACCGAGACTGTCGGAACCTCCGTGACGGACACGACCGGAGCTTCCTACACCAGCACGGTGGGCGCTTCGTCGGCGGAGGCCGTCGCGCTCTCGGACAGCGAGTCGGTCTCGCGGGGCGCTGGCCGCTCGCGTCCCGTCGAGAGCGGCTTCCTGCCGTTCGCCGACGGCGGCTCGCGCTCCGCCGAGACAGGCGCGTCAAGCGGGACGAGCGAGTCGCGATCGCTCACCGCGGGACTCAGCACGAGCACGGCGTGGGGGGTGTCGACCACGCTGGCGGCGGGGGACAGCCACTCGCTCGCGCAGTCCCTGCAGCGCTCGCGGGAGCTCATCGTCGAGGCCGCCGAACTGCAGCGGCTGCCGCCCACCGCGATGATCGTCAGCTACGGCACCGCGGCGGGCCGCCAGGTATTCCTGGCCGACGCCAACCCGGCGATCGGCGGCCTGGCCGCCGCGACGATGACGCCGCTCGCGGAGGCGGGCATCGTCCGCGCCGCAGCGCCGGACGGGCAAGAGCCGCCAGACAGCGGGCAGGCCGTCCTGCAACCCAACGTGGGACCGCCGTCCGCCCGCCTGGACTGGCGTAAGCGCTGAACGGCAGGGCGATTGTCGGAACCCACGAGAATCGGCGGCCGCACCGGCGACTGGCTCGTCGGGGCCTTGGCGCGGCCGGTAACCGGATAGCATCGGCCGCGATGGACGACAACAACTCTTCCCCGTTGGCACAGACCAGCCGGCAGCGTGCGAGGCTGCCGATGCGGGCGAGGCTCGCGACAACGGTCGGCGGCGCCGCCGCCACGGTGTCCCGCCTCGCCGGGAAGGGCGACGGCTCGGTCATCGGCGGCATCATCGGCCTGCGCCTCCAGCCCGACCTGCTGTCGCTGCTCGCGCAGGGGCGCCAGGTCGTCCTCGTCACCGGGACCAACGGCAAGACGACGACGACGCGCCTGATCACCGCGGCGCTGAGCGCGCTGGGCCAGGAGATCGCGACGAACATCTACGGCGCGAACATGGAGGCCGGGCTCACGTCGGCGCTGAGCCGCGCGCCGGACGCGCCGATCGCCGTCCTCGAGACGGACGAGAAGTACATCCCGGCGATGGTGCGGGCGACCAAGCCCAGGGTGGTCGTGCTGCTGAACCTGAGCCGCGACCAGATGGACCGCGCGGCCGAGATCTGGCTGCTCGCGCGCCGCTGGCGGGAGGCGCTCGGCAGCGCGCCCGGCTGCCGGGTGGTGGCGAACGCCGACGACCCGCTGGTCGCCTGGGCGGCGGGCTCGGCGCGCCAGGTCACCTGGGTCGCCGCCGGGCAGCGCTGGCGAGACGACTCGTGGTGCTGCCCGCACTGCGGCGCGCACCTGGAGCGGGACGGCGACGACTGGTCCTGCCGCGAGTGCGCCTACCGGCGTCCGCCGGTCAGCTGGGTGCTCACCGGCGACCAGGTGATCGACCCGTCCGGCCGGGCACGTCCGCTCGAGCTGGCGCTGCCGGGCCGGGCCAACCGGTCCAACGCGGTCGTCGCGCTCGCGGTGGCCGACGCGTTCGGCGTGAGCATCTCCCGCGCGCTCCGCGAACTGCGCGCGGTCACCTCGGTGGCCGGGCGCTACACCCAGGTGCGCAGGCGGGGCTGCGATATCCGCCTGCTGCTGGCCAAGAACCCGGCCGGCTGGCTGGAGGCGCTCGACGTGCTCGCCCCGCCCCCGGTGCCGGTGCTGCTCTCGGTGAACGCGCAGGGCCCCGACGGCCGTGACACCTCATGGCTCTGGGACGTGGACTACCGGCGGCTGCGCGGCCGGGCGGTCCTGGTCGGCGGTGAGCGCAAACTGGACCTCGCCGTCCGGCTGGAGGCCGACGACGTGCCGTTCCGGCTGGTGAAGGACATCGACGAAGCGATCGACGCGGCCGGCGCCCCCAGCCTGGAGGTGCTGGCCAATTACACCGCCTTCCAGCAGTACCGCGCCGTCCTCGGGAGGGCCGAATGACCCCGCTGCGACTCGTGTGGATCTACCCCGACCTGCTCAGCACCTACGGCGACCGCGGCAACGTCCTCGTCCTCGAACGGCGTGCCCGGCTGCGCGGGGTGCCGGCCGAGATCCTCGAGGTGAACTCGGACCAGCCGGTGCCGTGGGACGGCGACATCTACCTGATGGGCGGCGGTGAGGATCTGCCGCAGACGCTGGCCACGCGCCGGCTCCAGGCGGACGGCGGGCTGCACGAGGCGGCCAGGCGCGGCGCGGTGGTCTTCGCGGTCTGCGCCGGCTACCAGATGCTGGGCGCCGAGTTCGGCGGCGCGGACGACGCGCCGGTGCCAGGGCTCGGCCTGCTGGACATCCGCAGCGGACGCGGCGAGCGCCGCGCCGTCGGCGAGATCGTGGCCGACGTGGACCCCGCGCTGAACGTGCCCAGGCTCACCGGGTTCGAGAACCACCAGGGCGTCACCCGGCTCGGGCCGCGCGCGCGGCCCCTGTCCCGCACGACGCTCGGCACCGGCAACGGGGACGGCACCGAGGGCGCCTACGCGGGCCGCGTGCTCGGCACCTACCTGCACGGGCCGGCGCTGGTGCGCAACCCCGGGCTGGCCGACCTGCTGCTCTACTGGGCCGTCGGGCCGCTGCCGCCGCTCCCGCCGCAGGACGAAGAGCTCGCGCAGCGGCTGCGCGACGAACGCCTGACGGCCGTCAGCGGTCAGTAGACGAGCGCCTGGGTGTCGTCGGCCATGATCTCGGCGACGAACGTCGCGGCGCCGGCGATCCGCACGCCGTCGATGACGTCCGCCGTGGTGATGTCCCGCCGCGCGGCGCACTGACTGCACACCGTCACCGTGCCGAGCGCGAGCACGGAGGCCAGCAGGTCCGCCAGGGGCGCCGCGTGCGGCAGCGAGAAGTCGGACGCCCGGCCCGGCAACGCGAACCAGGCGGCCTCGCCGGTCAGCCAGAGCGACACGCTGACGCCGCTGGCCACGGCGGCGGCCGCCACGGTGAAGGCCTGGTTGCAGCGCTCGGGTTCATCCTTGCCCGCCGTGACCTTGATCACGAGAGTCCGTGCCACGGTTAACTCTAACCTCTCTGGCGTGCCGCAGCGCACAAACCGGACGCCGCGCACTAGGCTCACGTACTGTGCACGGGATGCTGAGCGCGGTGATCATGATCGTCGCTTACGCTGTGGTGGCCATCGCCGCCGGCTACGCGGCGGTCAAGGTGTTCCGGGGAGGACCGCATGACGGATAACGGCCTGCCGGAGGAGCATCCGGCGATCGCGCCGCTGAGCTTCCTGCTTGGCCGCTGGGAGGGAGCCGGCGTGGGCGGCTACCCGACGATCGAGAGCTTCCGGTTCGGCCAGGAGATCGTCTTCGGCCACATCGGGAAGCCCTACCTGACCTACACCAGCCGCAGCTGGCGGCTGGACGACGACGGCAACAAGGTCGAGCCGCTGGCCATGGAGACCGGTTTCTGGCGCCCGCGGCCGGACAGCAAGCTCGAGGTGCTGCTCGCCCATCCCACGGGGATCGTGGAGATCTACCTTGGCGAGGTCTCGGGGACCCGGATCGACCTGGCCACCGACGTCGTTGCGCGGACCGAGTCCGCGAAGCCGGTGACCGCGGGCAAGCGGCTGTACGGGCTGATCGGCGAGGACCTCGCCTACGCCTACGACATGGCGGCGGTCGGGCAGGAGCTGCAGCCGCACCTGTCGGCGCAGCTCAAGTGGGTCTGGACGGATTGATCTGAGAAAGGCAACCCCCGGGCGACTCGCGCTTTCGCGGGACCGGCTGGACAAGGCCGGTCAGCCCGGGGGTCCGGTGTATGCCTTTGATTAGCCCGCCGCCACCCCGTCAGGGCCGGAGACCTGTGACAGATCTCCTCGGCGGGGGCGGCGGCTAGCTGACAGCCACCTCGCAAGTCCGATGACTATGCATACTTCGGACCACCTCCTTTCCGCGTACCAAGAACGCTACGTGAGCCACCGCCGTCGGCGCAAGAGATTTCTCTGGTGGCGAACCTAGATTCGAGTTCCGGCGCTAGCGTGACCTACAGGCCGATTGCGCGATCGACCCGCGTGACGGGACGGCCGGCAGCCCCGATCCGGAACTAAACTCGACAGCATGGAGCACGATCTGCCGCGCACCTGGGACGAGGAGCTGCGATCTCGCGGCTACCGGGTGACGCCGCAGCGTCAGCTCGTCCTCGAGGCGGTAGCCAAGCTCGACCACGCGACACCCGAAGAGATCGCGGCGAGCGTCCAGAAAACCGCCAAGGGCGTGAACATCTCGACGATCTACCGGACCCTCGAGCTCCTGGACAACCTTGGCCTGGTCACCCACACGCACCTGCATCACGGCGCGCCGACCTACCACCTGGCCAGCCACGCCGACCACGTGCACCTGGTCTGCCAGGACTGTGGAAAGGTCGGCGAGGTGAGCCCCGAGGCCATCAGGCCGCTGATCACGGCGCTGGACGAGGGGCAGGGGTTCGAGACCGACGTGGCGCACCTGACTGTGTTCGGGCGCTGCAAAGACTGCAGGGGGAAGCGAACCGATGCTTAACATCGAAGGCGCCGTCGAGGCGGACTGGCCGGACGAGGGTGTCGCCGCGCACTACGGCGACCCGATGCGCGAGCAGCGCGCCATGACCGAGGGCCAGGTGCTCGTCGACCGCGCCAACCGCGGCATCGTCACGGTGACCGGCCCGGACCGGCTGACCTGGCTGCACAGCCTGACCAGTCAGCAGCTAGAGCGGCTCGCGCCGGGCAGCACCGCGGAGGCGCTCATCCTGAGTCCCCAGGGCCACCTCGAGCACTACCTGACGCTGACCGACGACGGCGCTACCGTCTGGGCGCACGTCGAGCCGGGCACCGCGCCGGCGCTGGTCGATTACCTGAACTCGATGCGGTTCATGCTCCGGGTGGAAGTGGCGGATGTCACTTCGGAGTTCGCGGTGCAAACGCTGGCGGGCCCGCTCCCAGCTGACGGAGGCCCAGTATTCCGAACGGACGCGGCATCCTCGGTCCCGTTCATCCCGGCTGCGGCAGAGGGCCTGGCGGAGGCAGTCACTACCGGTCCGTTCGGGATAGACGTGATCGTTAAAAGGGACGCGGTTGGAAAGCTGGGGACTACGGTCGCCGGGATGTGGGCGTTCGAGGCGGCACGGATCGCGGGCCGGGTGGCGCGGCCCGGGCTGGACACCGACCACAAGACGCTGCCGCACGAAGTGGGCATGATCGGGGCCGCCGTGCACCTGAACAAGGGCTGTTACCGGGGCCAGGAGACCGTCGCCCGCATCCACAACCTCGGCCACCCGCCGCGGCGGCTGGTCTTCCTGCACCTGGACGGCAGCGCCGACCGGCTGCCCGCGCACGGCTCGCCGGTCACCCTGGCGGACGGCACTCAGGTCGGGTTCGTGGGCTCGGCCGCGCGTCACTTCGAGCTCGGGCCCATCGGGCTGGGCCTCATCAAACGCGCCGTCCCGGTAGACGCTACGCTGCTCGCGGACGGAGTCGCCGCCGCGCAGGAGGTCATCGTCCCGCCGGACGCAGGCGCCAACGTGCGCGTCACGCTGCGGCGGGACAGTGTCCCCCCGCCGCCTCCGGCGGCTCGCAAGCTGCTCTAGAAGCGAAACTGGGAGGGTCTTGTGTTGCGCCGGGCGCTGCTGGCGGTTGCCGCCAGCAAGCAGATCCGCGGGTTCGTGACGGCTACGCCGGCCACCCGCGCCGTCGTCGACAGGTACGTGGCGGGGGAGAGCATCGGCGACGCGGTGCGGGTGGCCAGGTCGCTGCGCGAGGCGGGCCTGCTGGTCACGCTCGACTACCTGGGCGAGGACACCACGGACGCCCTGCGGGCGTCCGCGACCGCCACCCAGTACGTCCAGCTGCTCGGCAAGCTCGCCGCGGAGGGGCTGACCGAAGACGGCGCGGTGGAGGTGTCGGTGAAGCCGACCGCGGTCGGACTGCTGCTCGACGCCTCCGGGCCCGACGGCGGGATCAGCGCGATCGGTGAACGGATCGCCGCCGAGCACATCGAGCGGATCGCCGTCGCCGCCAGGGACGCCGGGACCACGGTGACGCTGGACGCGGAAGACCACCGGACGACGGATTCGGCCCTGCGGATCGCGGCCTTCCTGCGGCCGCGGCTGCCCTCCATCGGAAGCGTCGTGCAGGCGGCGCTGCGCCGCACCGAGACCGACGTGCGGGACCTCGCGGTTCCCGGGGTCCGCGTGCGGCTGACCAAGGGCGCCTACGCCGAGCCGGTGTCGGAGGCATTCAGCACGCGGCACGAGGTCGACAAGTCGTTCGCGCGGTGCCTGCGGATCCTGATGGCGGGCCCTGGCTACCCCATGATCGCCACCCACGACCCGCGGCTGATCGCGATCACCCGCTCGCTCGGCCTGCAGCGCGCCCCGGACAGCTTCGAGTACCAGATGCTGTACGGGGTCCGCGCGGACGAGCAGCACCAGCTGGCCGCGAGCGGCGCCCAGGTGCGGGTGTACCTGCCGTACGGCAGCGACTGGTACGGCTACCTCGTCAGGCGCCTGGCCGAGCGGCCGGCCAACCTGGCGTTCTTCCTTCGTTCGCTGAGGTCCTCTTCATGATCGCGATACTCGGTACCGGCAAGATGGGCGAGGCGTTGCTGTCCGGGCTGCTCCGGGCCGGGCGGCCGCCGTCCGACGTGGCCGCGGTGGTGCGCCGCGAGGAGCGGGCGGAGGAGCTGCGCACGGAGTACGGGATACCGGTCATCAGCGCGGAAGAAGCCGCCAAGAACGCCCGCACGCTGGTGATCGCGGTCAAGCCGCAGGACATGGCCCGGATGCTCGGCGAGATCGCGGGATTCGTCGACGCGTCACAGCTCGTGATCTCGGTCGCCGCGGGTATCAAGACATCATTCATCGAGCGGTCGCTGGGAGCCGAGGTACCGGTGGTCCGTGTGATGTCGAACACGCCGGTGCTCGTGGACGAGGCGATGTCGGTGATCTCGGCGGGCGCCTACGCCTCGGAGTCGCATCTGCGCCTCGCCGAGGAACTGCTCCGGCCGGTCGGCAAGGTGCTGCGCATCCCCGAGACGCAGCAGGACGCGGCGACGGCCCTGTCCGGCAGCGGCCCCGCCTACGTGTATTACCTGGTCGAGGCCATGGTGGACGCGGGCATCCTGCTCGGCATGCCGCGACGGACCGCGCTGGAGATGGTGACCCAGGCGGTCTACGGCGCGGCGACGATGCTCCGGGATACCGGAGAGCACCCGGTGATCTTGCGGGAAGCCGTGACATCGCCGGGCGGCACGACGATCTCCGCCATCAGGGAGCTGGAAAAGCACGGGGTGCGCGCCGCGTTCCTCGCGGCGATCGAGGCGGCCAGGGACCGCGGCCGGGAGCTGGGCGGGGACTGAGGTCCCTAGCACGGGCGGCGCTGGCACCGCAAACTAGCCTTTTCGGGGAGGTGTCCTGGATGAGCGGTTCGCTGACGGTCGCGTGGGATGACGCGCTGACCCAGTACGACTTCGGCCCGGGACACCCGCTCGCGCCGGTGCGCGTGGCGCTGACGATGGAACTCGCCCGCCAGCTCGGCGTCCTGTCGGCGCCCTCGGTGACGATGGTCTCCCCGCCGCCGGCCACGGACGCGGAACTCGCCACCGTGCACGACGATGATTACATCGCCGCGGTGCGCAAGGCCGGCCGGTCGCTCGCGCCCGACCTGAGGTACGGACTCGGGACGGAAGACGACCCGGTTTTCGAGGGCATGCACGAGGCGTCCGCCCTGGTGGCCGGGGCGACGCTGGCGGCCGCCCAGGCCGTCTGGTCAGGTTCGGCGCTGCACGCCGCGAGCATCGCGGGCGGTCTGCATCACGCGATGCGGCGAACCGCGAGCGGGTTCTGTGTCTACAACGACCTGGCGGTCGCGATCAAGTGGCTGCTGGCGGCCGGGGCCGAACGCGTCGCGTACGTCGACACGGACGTGCACCACGGGGACGGCGTGCAGGCGGCCTTTTACGGCGACCCGCGGGTGCTCACGATCAGCCTGCACGAGCACCCCGCGACGCTGTTCCCCGGCACCGGGCTGCCCGGCGAGACCGGCTCCGGGGACGGCGCGGGCTACGCCGTGAACGTCGCGCTGCCCGCCGGGACGGGCGACGCGGGATGGCTGCGCGCCTTCGACGCGGTGGTGCCACCGCTGCTGCGCGCGTTCAAGCCGACGGTGCTGGTCAGCCAGCACGGCTGCGACAGCCACCGGCTGGACCCGCTCGCCCACCTGGAGCTCACCGTCGACGCGCAGCGCCTCGCCCAGGTCATGCTCCACGACCTGGCGCACGAACTGTGCGACGGCCGGTGGGTCCTCACCGGCGGCGGCGGCTACGCGCTGGTCCAGGTGGTCCCGAGGACATGGACGCACCTGCTGGCGATCGCGGCGGACGTGCCGGTCGACCCGGTAATCGAGACCCCTGTCAAGTGGCGCGAAGTCGCCCGCTCCTTGACCGGTGAAACGGCCCCGGTGTCGATGACCGACGGTGCGTCGGCACGCTATGTTTCTTTTAGTTCTGGGGTGGATCCGGGCGATCCTGTTGACCGCGCCATCATGCGAACCCGCAGCGCGGTCTTTGCCTCGCATGGGCTGCATGCGCACCCGTGACGTGCTTCTTTCTGAATTTTTCAGAGAATCAGCAGGCGGGCGGAAGAGGCGGCCGACTGCTTCAGCCCGGAGAGTAACAACAATGAGGCTATTCGGGGGGCTTGCTCTTTTCTGTACGAGACTTACCCTGGGATACGTACGTGACTGGTGCGCTGAATCCGGTCAGGCGTGCTCGGCTTCGCGCGGAAGAGGGCAATGATGGCAAGCGAAACTCCCCTAAGCGACGTGAGATTCCTTACCGTCGCCGAAGTAGCCACGATCATGCGGGTATCAAAGATGACCGTCTATCGGCTGGTGCACTCGGGCGAACTGGAAGCGATACGGGTCGGTCGCTCCTTCCGGGTTCCGGAACAGGCAGTCAACCAGTACCTGCGGGCCGCTTTCGTCGGCACCGGCTGAGCACTCCCCGCTGGCTGCTGTGCGGGGGGACCGGAACCAGCGCGGCAACCTGGGGGGGGCAAGTGTTCGGTCGGCTCTGCACTCGGCCTGTACGGTGCGGCGGGTGCCGGTCGCCTGGCGACCGGCACCTGTTCCGAGTGTCGGCGCGGGGCTTCCGCGACGGCGCTGCGTGGTAACGGGTAGTCTAGGGGACTGCGTGAGCGGCAGGCGTTCACGCGTTCTGTCCTAATTTCGGGTGTCTGCCCAGCCCCCGTCCCGGGTGAGCGTGACGGCATGCCCGGTCTGCCTTGTGCCGAGGAGGGTGGTGCCTGATGGGCTCAGTCATAAAGAAGCGCCGGAAGCGGATGGCGAAGAAGAAGCACCGCAAGCTGCTTAAGAAGACGCGGATCCAGCGCAGGAACAAGAAGTAACGGTGGGTTCCGCGGGCGCGCGTGTCGCGGCCGCGGTGACCTGCCCGCTCGCAGGGCGCGCCATCCGCGATGCGCGGATGGGCCGCGCCTTGTGGGCAGCCCAGCCGCTGGGTGCGTTAGCTGGGCGCCTTGGCGCTGGGCGCGCGCTAGGCAGGCATTTTGCCTGGTACCTGGAGTACCCGGCCTGTCCGCCGCGTGGTCCGGCGGTTCCGCTGGCGGGCGCGGCTCGCTTGCCCTCATTGTGTCCCCGGCGAGCGCGGGTGTCGGCCAGTGTTGCCAAACAGGGCGGCTGCGCTGGGCAAATCGGCTAACAATGGTGCGAGGGGTATGGCCTACGTCGAGAGCGGGGCGGATATGAGGGGTAGACGGCGACGCGACGATGGGTGGGGCGACGGGCACCCGGACAGGCAGGACGACCGGCGTGACGGCTGGTCGGACGGCGTCCCGGAGGACTGGGACAGCCGTGGCCGCCCGCTCGGACAGAGTGCCTGGCCAGCCGACAGTAGCTATCGGTCGGGCGAAAGCGGTTATCAGTCCGGCGGGAACGGCTACCAGTCAGGCGGGAACGGCTACCAGTCAGCCGGGAACGGCTACCAGGCAGCCGGGAACGGCTACCAGTCAGCCGGGAACGGCTACCAGTCAGCCGGGAACGGCTACCAGCGGCCAGATGCCCAGCCAGGTTTCGCTGGCTCCGGCTATGCCGGTCAGGGGCCCGCTAGCCCCGGGTACGGCGGCGCGGGCTATTCCGGCGCTGGCGGCTCTGGTGCTGGTTACGCCACCGCTGGCTATGACGCTCCGGCGTACGGCGGCCCGCAAAACGGTACTTCGGCGTACGGTGCCGCGGGCTACGGCACCGCGGGCTACGGCACCGCGGGCTACGGCACCGCGGGCTACGGTGACGGCCGGCCGGGAGGGTCTGCCTACGGAGACCAGGCCCAGTCTGGAACCTTCCAGACCCAGGGCCATGGGCAGCGCGGCTACGACACCGCCGGATATGGCGGAACTGGCGCTTACGGCACTAACGGCGCATATGGCGCTTACGGCGGCGCGGCCAATGACCAGGCGACTGGATCGTCTTATCAAGGAGGCGCCAGCCTCGGCGCGCCTGGGCGCGTCAACGGGGAATTCCCGGACTCCTCGACGGCGACCGCCCAGTACGGGCGGTTGTCGTCACCGCGGGAACCTGAACTGAGTATTCCCGCATTCGCGGAGATGGACGCGGCGACGTCAGCGAACGGGAACTCCGCGGGCACTCCGCGTCCGTACGGCCGGCTTTCCATCTTCACGTTGCTCGACGACAAAGCCGCGGAATTCGACCGGCTCGCTGAACAAGCCGCCGAAGGCGTCCGGAAGACAGAGCCCGATACGCTTGTATACGTTATCCACGTGGTGCCGAAGGCGCCAATGCAGCGCATCATTTACGAGATTTACCGGGACCGCGCGGCCTTTGAGAGCCACGAGCGGCAGCCGCATATTCAGCGATTCGAGGCTGACCGCAGGGCATACGT
The DNA here is from genome assembly GCA_963771985.1 of uncultured Actinomycetota bacterium. Taxonomy (GTDB): domain Bacteria; phylum Actinomycetota; class Actinomycetes; order Streptosporangiales; family Streptosporangiaceae; genus Trebonia. The sequence continues at coordinate 152,755 of CAVYVO010000007.1, forward strand.
GCTGGCGACCAACGTTATTGACTTGCGGTTGAAGTACGCGAAGGTCGCGGCGCTCGCCGGGCCTCCGGCGTCCCAGGAATCGCAGCCCGCGCGGGAAGTCCAGGAAACCCAGGCGACCCGGGGCCCGCAGCCCGTGGGGCCCAGCGGAGTCAGCGAGTCCACCGGAGTGAGCTACGCCGCCGCGGCCGCCTACGGCACCGCGAACGGCTACGCCAGCGCGAACGCCTACGGCACCTCGAACGCCTACGGCAGCGCGAACGGCTATGGCACCTCGAACGGCTACAGCAGCCCGAACGGCTACGGCACCGCGAACGGCTACGCCGGCCCGAACGGCTACAGCAGCCCGAACGGCTACGCCGGCCCGAGTGCCGTCGGCTCAGGTGTCAGCGGGGCTGGCGGTGCCGGTGCCGGTGCCGGGAGCTCTGGCGGCGTGCCGTCATGGTCCGCCGATCCGTCGGCCGGTCAGTACAGCGCGGCTGGGAACGGGTCGTCCCCGGACAGCGGGCGGTACCCCGAGCTCGGCACTGGACGCCAGCCCGAAGGCGCGGGCCAGTACGCGGAGAGCGGCGGGTATGGCCAGTTCCCTGAGCCGGACCACGTTGGCTACGACGGTACGGAGGATCGTTCGTCGCTGGCGCGGGCTTCGGGCCGGGGCCAGCCCTCTTACCAGGGGCAGCACTCCGGAGGACGCTAGATGCCCGCGACAAGGATCACACTGCTCAGTCGGCCAGGCTGCCATCTCTGCGACGACGCACGCGAGGTGATCCGCCAGGTGGCCGACGATCTCGGCGTTGCCTGGGAGGAGCGCGATATCACCCAATCAGAAGATGACTCGCGTGAGTACTGGGACAAGATCCCGGTTACGTTGGTGGACGGCATTCAACACGACTTCTGGCGAGTGTCAGAAGACCGCCTTCGCGCGGCACTGACCCGCGACTCCGCCGTCCAGAGCTTAGGCTGACACTTCTCGCCCACTTCTCGCCGCGGCAGACACTCGCTACACCCGAAGGATGACTTGCGGTAACAGAAGTCTGATAGCGGCGCGTGAAATGTCGCGTTCGGGATCCTTGTGCGGATCTTGCTAGCGAATGATGCCGTCCGTCCGAATTGCTGCGGGCTGCTCATTAACACTGGGCATTCGTTGCCTTCGGTGCTGCCCGCGAGCCGTGGAAGTGTCGGCATTCTTTTGTGGAGGTTATTCGCTTGGGATCTGTGTGATTAGAGGCAACTGCGTCAACGTCCGGTCGTCTGCAACAGTTCATGCGCAATCGGATCCTTGTGCCATCTGAGCCCATTGGACACCCTGATCCCATTCCGCCGCCTACGTCCATCCAGCGTGCATCCAGGCACGTCCGTCGTCTGCAACGCCACTTGTTCCGGACCGCCGCCCGGCGCGGCGCCATCGCTGAGCCGCCCGGGAAGCCCGGTGTCCGGGACGAGGCGTTGTCGGAGGCGGGCGGCCGGGCGGTGACTCCAGCGTGCGCGCCCCAGCCGTGCCCGGTTTGGGCCTTTCGCCCCATTCGAAGGGACGAACTTACCTGTCAGAGCATGATCGCGAAGTTTTTTACATGCCATTGCACAATGCCGCTTAGCCTACGTTGATCATGGCTTCCGGGGCCGCTCCCTGGGACGCGTCCGCCGCCACTATAACCGTCCGTGACTGCCGATTGTGAAGCTAGCGCCATGATCCCGAAAACATTTTTCTCAACGTAAGTAAATCATTCTATAACGACGAAAACTCTTCGCCGTCATGGCCGGCCGCGCCGGGAGTCCGCGGCGGGGCGCGCGAAACGGTTACGCTCTGTAGCGCACTAGCCCGTTATGCCTTTAATGTCCGGATTTGCGCAGCGTAGGCTTACCGACAAGGGCAGCCGGCGACCAACCAAGATCAACCGTTGCTAAGCGGCATTGTGCCATAGCACGCAATTCTCTACGTCACAAAAAATATTTTCGTTATCATGGCGTTTGCCTGCCCAAGGAGAGGTGCATCCAGGTGCACGAGGGCCTCCACGGAACCGCGAGCTTCCACAGCAACAACAGTTGTAAGCAGCGGCGGTGTAGGGCACGGGAGCAGCGGTCAGGAGCGCGCTGAGGCCGGGATGCTCGGACGACGGGGTGGGTCGATTACGCAATCGACCCACTCTTCCGGGGCCGATTGCGCAATCGGCACACTGGGTCGGCGGGCGGCGGCGGCCGCCCACAGCGGCGGCGGGAGCGGGCATGGAGAGTTTGGGGCGGCAGGGCTGGGCAAGCGCAGGGGTGCTGGCTCCAGGACCGCCACGGGCTGGAGTTGGCTGCGGCGCCGCGTGAGCCCGCCTGCGGCGCTGTGCGCTGGCCGCGGGCTGGGAGCTGACTTTGTGCATTTGTTCACAAACGGCGTATCGTAGGCAGTGGCCACGATCGACCACAGTGACCGATGGTGGCCGGCGTAAACCTAAACGCCGTCTGCGTGGCCGCGGCTGTACCTGCCCGCCACAGCGTCGATCCGCCCACGGGAGCGCGCGCATGCCCAGTGCCGCCGAGTTGTCTGGCTCTGCCGAGGTGCCCGGCTCCGGTGAGAAACCCAGTCTAGCCAGTAAGCCGCCCGCCGACACGGCGTCCGCGGCCGACGCGGTGCCCGCCGACGCGATGCCCGCCGCGGGCGGATCGTCGATCGCCCCCGTGGGAAACGGTGCGCCGGGGAACGGTGCGCCGGGGAACGGTGCGCCGGGGAACGGTGCGCCGGGCGACGATGCGCCGGGGGACCAGCTGCTCCGGGCGGACCTGGACGTCCTGCCCGCCGAGCGCCCCTGCCCCGGCGGGATCCCCGAAGCCACCGTCGCGCGGCTCCCCGTCTACCTCCGTGCCCTCTACACCCTGGCCGAACGAGGCGTGGGAACTGTCGCGAGCGACGAACTCGCCGCGGCCGCCGGCGTCAACTCAGCCAAGCTCCGCAAGGACCTTTCATACCTAGGCTCCTACGGGATCCGGGGCGTCGGCTACGACGTCGAGTACCTTGTGTACCAGGTCTCCCGAGCACTGGGGCTGACGCAGAACTGGCCGGTGGTGATCGTCGGCGCCGGCAACCTCGGCCGCGCCCTCGCGAACTACGGCGGTTTCGTCTCCCGAGGGTTCGGGATATCGGCCGTGCTGGACAGCGACCAGGGCCTGGTAGGCCGCAAGCTCGGTTCTGTTATCGTCCGCCACGTCAGCGAACTGGAGGCGGTTGTGGCCAGTAGCGGCGTCGCGATCGGCGTGATCGCGGTGCCGGCCAGCGCGGCTCAGGCAACGTGCGACCGGCTTGTCGCCGCGGGGGTGACGAGCATCTTGAACTTCGCCCCCATGGTGCTGACAGTGCCCGAGGGCGTGGATGTGCGTAAGGTCGATCTTTCGATTGAGCTGCAGATTCTCGCCTTCCACGCGCAGCGGCGGTCCGCCGAGCGCTTCGGACAGGTCGCGGGACCGGCAGCGGCGGAGGCGTAGGCGGTGCAGCAGTGAGCGTTCTCGTCGTCGGCCTCAGCCACAAGAGCGCACCGGTCGCAATCCTCGAGCGCGCCGCGGTCGGCGAGGATACGGTCGGCAAGCTGCTGCGGGATGTCGCGCACCTCCCGGACATCGCCGAGACGTTCGTGATCTCCACCTGCAACCGGGTCGAGGTCTACGCGGAGGTCGGGCGTTTCCACGGCGGCGTCAACGGGGTGTGTGAACTGCTGGCCCAGTACTCGGGCATCCCGGCCGCGGAGCTGACCGCGAGCCTGTATGTGCACTACGAGGACCGTGCCGTCCAGCACCTGCTGGCCGTGGCGAGCGGGCTCGACTCGATGGTGGTCGGCGAGGACCAGATACTCGGCCAGGTCCGGACGGCCCTGAAGGTCGCCGGCGACCACGGAACGCTCGGCCGGTCGCTGCGTGACCTCGGCCGCCTCGCGCTGCGCGCCGGCAAGCGGGCCCGCGCCGAGACGGGCGTCGACCGGCTTGGCATCAGCCTGGTCAGCGTGGGGCTAGAGCTAGCGTCCGGGCTGATGTCCGCGCGGAGCGCCGGCGTCCGCTCCGGCGAAGGCACCTCGATTATCCCGAACGGACCCGGCTTGCTCTCCGGCCGCACCGTGCTCGTCGTCGGGGCTGGCGCGATGAGCGGGCTCGCCGTGGCCACCGCCGCGCGATCGGGTGCGGCCCGCGTCGTCGTCGCCAACCGGACCCGCGCGCACGCTGAGCGGCTGGCCGCGAGCGTCGGCGGCGACGTCGCGGAGCTGACTGACCTGCCCGCCGCGATGACGGGGACCGACCTCGTCATCTCCTGCACCGGAGCCGGCGGGCTCGTCATCACCGAGGCCATGGCTCTGGCGGCGCTTGGCGAGCGCGCCGCGGAGCGCCCGCTCGTGCTGCTTGACCTGGCCATGCCGCGGGACGTCGACCCGGCCGTCGCGGCGCTGCCCGGGGTGAGCGTCATCGGCCTGGACGAGCTGCGCGATAGCGGCGGGGCGGCGGTCGGCGCCGACGAGGTGGCGGCGGTCCGCGCGATCGTCGACGAGGAGTTCGCCGCCTACGGGTCGGCGGTCCGCGCCGCGCGCGTGACGCCGACCGTGGTAGCGCTGCGGGCCAAGGCCGCCACGGTCGTCGACGCCGAGCTGGCACGGCTCGCCGGGCGGCTGAGCGAGGACGGCCTGAGCGGCCATGTGCTGGAAGAAATAGCTCAGACCGTCCGCCGAGTGGTAGATAAGCTGTTGCACGCACCGACGGTCCGGGTGAAGGAACTCGCGTCCTCGCCGGGCGGTGAAGAATACGCGGTCGCGCTGCGAGTTCTCTTCGATCTCGATCCGCGCACGGTCGAGGCCGTCATCCGTGCCGAACTCGAAGCCCCCAACGCCACCGATCAGGAGGGGACCCAGTGAACGCGCAAGCGCTGCGGCTGGGCAGCCGCCGGAGTCCCATGGCTATCGCGCAGTCCGGCGACGTAGCCCGGCTTATCACCGAGCGCACTGGCCGCCAGGTGGAGATCGTCGGCGTGACCACGCTCGGCGACGTCAGCCGCGAGCACCTCACCCAGATCGGCGGCACCGGCGTGTTCGTCAGCGCCCTGCGGGAGAGCCTGCTCCGCGGCGACGTGGACTTCGCCGTGCATTCCCTCAAGGACCTGCCCACCGGCGCCGCCCGGGGGATCACGCTCGCCGCCATCCCGGCCCGCGACGACCCGCGGGACGCCCTGATCGGACGCGACGGGGCGAAACTGGCCGATCTGCCGGCCGGAGCGCGGATCGGCACCGGGTCGCCGCGCCGTGCCGCGCAGCTCACCGTCTTGCGCGGCGACATCACGTGCGTGCCCATCCGCGGTAACGCGAACACGCGGCTGGCCAAGGTCCGCGATGGCGAACTCAACGCGGTGGTGCTCGCGTACGCGGGACTGGCCAGGATCGGCCGCACCGACTTGGTGACCGAGATATTCGAGCCGGACGACATGGTCCCCGCGCCCGGTCAGGGAGCGCTGGCCGTGGAGTGCCGGAGCGAGGACACCGAGCTCACCAGCCTACTCGCGGCCGTAGACGACCCGATGACACGGGCCGCCGTGACCGCGGAGCGCGGACTGCTCGCGGCCCTCGAGGCCGGCTGCAGCGCGCCCGTCGGCGCCTACGCGGCGCTGAGCGCGGGCCGCCTGCGCCTGCACGGGGTGGTCCTCGGCGTTCCCGCCGCGAGCCGCCAGCCCGGCGGACTGGACGTAGCCGCAGGTGGCGGCACAATAGTGGTGCGGGAGCGCGGCGAGGCGGACGCCGCGGACGCCGCGGACGCCGCGCGCCTCGGGCATGAGCTCGCGGCCCGGATGCTGGCGCTCGGCGCGGCGGAGCTGATAGGCGCGAAGACCGACAGGAATGATGCGCATGACTGACATGGAAGGCTGGGTCGCGTTCGTCGGCGCCGGCCCAGGAGACGATGGCCTGCTCACCATGCGCGCTGTCCGGTTGCTCGGCGCGGCTGGCCTGGTCGTGGCGGAAACCGAGGTAGCGGACCGGGTACGGCACCTGTTCAACGCGGATGTCGAGGTCGTCGAGCCGTCCGACGCGGCCGGGACGGCGCACGTGCTGCTGCGGGCGGCCGGCGTGGGCCGGCTCGCCGTCCGGCTGCATGCGGGTGACCCGCTGCTCGCGGGCGCCGCCGCGGAAGTGCAGGCGTGCGCGAGGGCGAAGGTGCGGTTCGAGATCGTCCCCGGCGTGCCGGCCGCTACCGGGGTGCCCGCCTACGCGGGCATCGCGCTTACCGGCGACGGCGCGGGCGAGTTGCGGGTGATCCACGCCAGCGAGGCCAGCCAGGTGGCATACACCCCCGGCACGCTGGTGATCGCCGACGCGGAGACGGCTCCGCAGGATCTCGGCAAGATGCTGATCGCCGCTGGCTGGCCGGACACGACCGCCCTGGCCATCACGTGGGACGGGACGACCACCGACCAGCAGACGGTGGTCACCACGCTCGGCCGGATCGGGCCCGATCTCAAGGCCGCCGGGGTGACGGTGGCGACGACACACGGCGGCGCGGTCGCGGTGGTCGGCGGCGCGGTGGCCGCCAAGGACCGTTTCTCCTGGTATGAGACCAAGCCGCTGTTCGGCTGGCGGGTGCTGGTGCCGCGGACCAGGGAGCAGGCCTCGGTGGTCTCCGACCGGCTGCGTGAGTACGGCGCGGTGCCGGAGGAAGTGCCGACCATAGCGGTCGAGCCGCCGCGCACCCCGCAGCAGATGGAGCGCGCGGTCAAGGGCCTGGTCACCGGCAGGTACCAGTGGGTCGCGTTCACCTCGACGAACGCCGTCAAGGCCGTCAGGGAAAAGCTCGAAGAATACGGGCTCGACGCGCGCGCCTTCGCCGGCGTGAAGATCGCGGCGGTGGGCGAGCAGACCTCGGCGGCGCTGCTCGACTTCGGTATCCGGCCGGACCTCGTGCCAGACGGCCAGCAGTCGGCCGAGGGGCTCGCCGACGCGTGGCCCCCGTACGACGACCTGCTCGACCCGATCAACCGTGTGCTGCTGCCGCGCGCGGACATCGCCACGGAGACGCTCGTCGCCAGGCTGACCGATCTCGGCTGGGAAGCGGAAGACGTGACCGCCTACCGCACCGTGCGCGCCGCGCCGCCGCCCGCCCCCATCAGGGAGGCGATCAAGGGCGGCGGGTTCGACGCCGTGCTGTTCACCTCGTCGTCCACGGTCAGGAACCTGGTCGGGATCGCGGGCAAGCCGCACGCGGTGACGGTCATCGGCGTGATCGGCCCGCAGACGGCCAAGACCGCGACCGAGTTCGGGCTGCGGGTGGACGTGACGTCGCCCAAGGCGTCGGTCACCGCGCTCGTCGACGCGCTCGCGGAGTTCGGCGCCGCCCAGCGCGACGCCGCCATCGAGGCCGGCGAACCGCTGCGCCGCCCGAGCGAACGCCGCCGCGGCGCCCGCCGCCGGCTGCGGTAGACAGACAGGAGGATCATGAACGCTGGGTTCCCGGACGTCCGGCCGCGGCGGCTGCGCGCCACCAGGGCACTGCGCGCCATGGTGGCCGAGACCGCGCTGCGCCCCGCGGAACTGGTCCTTCCGGTGTTCATCAAGGAAGGCATCGCCGACCCCGTCCCGATTAGCGCCATGCCGGGCGTGGTGCAGCACACGAGGGAGAGCCTGCGCAAGGCGGCCGCCGAGGCCGCGGAGGCCGGCGTGGGCGGGATCATCGTGTTCGGCGTCCCGGCGGCCAAGGACGGCCTGGGCAGCGCCGCCGACGACCCCGCGGGCATCTCCCAGGTCGCGATCTCCGACATCAGGAAAGAAGCCGGCGACGACCTCGTGGTGATGGCCGACCTCTGCCTGTGCGAGTACACCGACCACGGCCACTGCGGCATCGTCACCGACGACGGCTACGTGGACAACGACGCGACGCTCGGCCGTTACGCGAGCACCGCGGTCGCGCAGGCCCGGGCGGGCGCCCACATGGTCGCCCCGAGCGGCATGATGGACGGCCAGGTCGGCGCGATCAGGAAGGCCCTGGACGAGGCCGGCTACGCCAGCATCCCGGTCTGCGCCTACTCGGCCAAGTACGCGTCGGCGTTCTACGGCCCGTTCCGCGAGGCCGCCGAGGGCGCGCCGAAGTTCGGTGACCGCGCCACCCACCAGCAGGACCCGGCGAACGTCCTCGAGGCGCTGAAAGAGGTCGGCCTCGACCTCGCCGAGGGCGCGGACATGGTGATGGTCAAGCCCGCGCTCAGCTACCTCGACGTCATCAGGCGGGTCGCGGACATGGTCCAGGTGCCGGTCGCCGCCTACCAGGTCAGCGGCGAGTTCGCCATGGTCGAGGCGGCCGCCGCGAACGGCTGGGTGGACCGAGACAAGGCGATCATGGAAACCCTGACCGCCATCCGCCGCGCCGGCGCGAGCGTCATCCTCACCTACTGGGCGACCGAGGTCGCCCGCCGCCTCCGTTAGCCCCGAACCCCGAGGAACCACCAGGAGTGGCGAGGGTCACCATCGGTCCGCCGGAATGACGGATTGGGCAGGGGTACCATTTCGGCTATCCCACCGACCGGCATGACGCGGGCGCTTCGGCATACCTGCCGACGGAGTGGGCGGTGGCGACGAGTAGGAGTTCCGGGGCCTGATGGTGACGATGATGCGGCGACGAAGCCGTCGGCGGGCGGCAGCGCAGCGTCCGCCGGCTATGGGCGCGGCGGCGCTGGAGTACGCCGCGATGGGCTGGCCGGTATGCCCGGGTGTGCATCCCAGCCGCGGTCTGGACGGGACACCCGAGCCCGGCCGCGCGTGCTCATGTGACCGGGTTGGGTGCCCGGCGCCCGGCGCGCATCCGGTATCGCCGACGTGGCAGATGCAGGCGACCGTGGACAGCGAGACGATCAGGCAATGGTGGGAAGCCCGCCCGGAGGCGAACGTGATACTCGTCACCGGGCGGGTTTTTGACGTTCTGGACGTGCCGGCGCTGGCCGGCGCGACGGCGCTGGCCACGATGGTCGCGGGCGACGTGGAGCCCGGCCCGGTCGTGGTCCAGGGCACCGACCGGATGCTGTTCTTCGTCGCGACCAGGGGCGCGCCCGTCGACGAGGACGAGTGGTGGTCTTGCGGCCTCGACTCCTCGCCGGACATGTTCACGCAGATGGATGCGCTGCGCTGGCACTGCCGGGACAGCTACGTACTGGCCCCGCCGTCCCGGTACGGCACCGGCCAGGACGTACGCTGGGTGCGCCAGCCCCCCGCGCGGCCGCTGCCGGACGCGCTGCGGCTGCTGGAGTTCCTGGTCGACGCCTGCGAGGAAGAAGGCAGCTAGCCGTGACAGACCGCTCCGCCGAACTGTTCGCCCGCGCGCTCGAGGTGACCCCGGGCGGCGTAAACTCGCCGGTCCGCGCGTTCGGCCCTGTCGGCGGCACGCCCCGGTTCATCGAGCGGGGCGCCGGCGCGTACCTGTTCGACGTGGACGGCCGGGAGTACGTGGACCTGGTGTGCTCGTGGGGGCCGATGATCCTCGGGCACGCCCACCCGGCCGTGGTCGCCGCCGTCGCGGCGGCGCTGACCCGCGGGACGTCGTTCGGCGCGGCCACGCCGGGCGAGGTCGAACTGGCCGAGGAGATCGTCTCCCGCGCGCCGGCCGAGCAGGTCCGGCTCGTCAACTCCGGCACCGAGGCGACGATGTCCGCGCTCCGCCTGGCCCGCGGCTACACCGGCCGCTCGCTCGTAGTGAAGTTCGCGGGCTGCTACCACGGGCATGTCGACGCGCTGCTCGTCGCGGCCGGATCCGGGGTGGCCACGCTCGGCCTGCCGGACACGCCCGGAGTCACCGGCGCGTCCGCGGCCGACACGGTCGTCCTGCCGTACAACGACGCGGACGCCGTCCGGGCCCTGTTCGCGGCGCGCGGCGACGAGATCGCCTGCGTGATCACCGAGGCGTGCCCGGCGAACATGGGCGTGGTGCCGCCCGCCGCCGGGTTCAACGAGCTGCTCCGGTCGCTGTGCGACGCCGCGGGCGCGCTGCTGATCATGGACGAGGTCCTCACCGGCTTCCGTGTCACCGCGTCCGGCTGGTACGGGCTCGATCACGTGCGGGGCGACCTCGTGACGTTCGGCAAGGTGATGGGCGGCGGGCTGCCGTGCGCGGCGTTCGGCGGGCGCGCGGAGATCATGTCGCGGCTCGCCCCCGCCGGACCCGTCTACCAGGCCGGCACGCTGTCGGGGAACCCGCTGGCCACCGCCGCCGGCCTGGCCACGCTGCGCGCCTGCACGCCCGACGTGTACGGCGCGGTCGACTCGTTCGCCGGGGCGCTCGCCAAGCTCGTCTCGTCCGCACTCGCCGAGGCCGGGGTTCCGCACTACCTGTCGATGGCGGGCAGCCTGTTCACGGTTTTCCTCGGCCGCACCGACCCGGTGACGGATTTCGCCGACGCCAAGGCCCAGTCCGCCGGCGCCTACGCGGCGTTCTTCCACGCGATGCTCGCCGGGGGCGTCTACCTGCCGCCGTCGGCCTTCGAGGCGTGGTTCGTCTCCGCCGCGCACGACGACATCGCGCTGTCGCGGATCGCCGACACCCTCCCGGCCGCCGCGCGGGCCGCCGCCGCCGCCCTGGACGCGTAGCAGGCCCTCGCGGCCAGTGCCAGGATGGGCTAGAGCGCCGGGCACAGGGCCCGGACGGGACGGGAGGAGCCGGATCCATGGCGGTCCGCAACGTTATCAGCACGCTGAACCTCGACGGGACCGAGGTCATGGGGCCGGGCGTGCTCATGTACCACTACCCGGGCAACGACATCGTGAACGGCAGCCTGCTGACCGTCGAGAGCAATCACTTCTGCGTGCTGAAGTCGCGCGGCGCGATCCTGAACGTGTACGAGACCGGGCAGTATCCGGTGGAGACGCCGCAGCGCCCGCTGATCGGCAACCTCCAGCAGGCGTTCTACGGCGGCCAGTCGCCCTGGCAGTACGAGGCCCTGTTCGTCTCCCGGGCCAAGAGCGTCGCCAAGGCCAAGGGCGTCGCGCTGTCCCGCGAGCTGGCCGAGCTCGTCTACGACGTGGACTACTACGTGCACGTCGACAACGCGCAGGACGCGGTGAAGCTGGTCACGCACATGCCGTACGCCGGGCACGTGCTGACCACCGACGCGCTGAACGCCTACGCGGGGCCGGTCGTCGAGCAGGCGGTCAACCAGCTCGTCCAGGTCACGCCGCTCGAGCAGGTCAACGAGCGGATCCACGACATCACCGAGCTGGTCCGCGGCCACCTGCAGGACTTCCTGTCCATCTACGGGGTCACGCTGAACGACGTGAAGGTGCTCATCAGGCCCCGGGACGAGCGGATGCGGGAGCTGATCTCGCTGCGCGCGTTCGGGCTGAACGAGCTGGAAGCCGTCCGCTACTACGTGGCCATGAAGATGGCGGAGAACGGCCTGGTGTCCGCGCCGAACATGGCCGTCGGCCAGCCGTTCAACATCGGTCTCACCGGCCTGCCGCCGGCGGGCGTGCCTGGCGTGCCCAGCGCCACCAATGGGACCGCGGCGCCCGTCGCCCCGCACCCGCAGGGCCAGTGACCGGGTGACCGACACCATCGCCGACCGGCTGCGCAGCCTGCTCGCCTCCGACGTCTACTCGGCGAAGGGCAGGCTGCGCGCCGACGACCTGCTCGTCAGGGAGCGCGTCTGCCGCAGCCTGGCGGCGGCGACCGCCCGGCTGCGCGAGCTGGCCAGCCAGTGGCGCGCGGACCATGTGCCGCCGTCCACCAGGGAGAACCCGTTCCCGCCCGCTGAGGCGATGGCGCCGCTCCGGCAGGCGGAGCGGCTCGGCCGGGACATCGACGAGGTGGCGATCACCGTCCGCGGGCTGCCGCTGCTGCCGGAGGACAAGGTCTGGGACCGGGTGCGCCGCGGCGGCCTGGACGAGCTGCTGCAGTTCGACTGGACGCTGGTCGGTGAGGCGGACGAGCTGGCCGGCCTGCTGGCGGACGCGGCGGACCTGGCGGCCGTCGACCCGGCCGAGGTCCAGCGGCGGGTGCGCCGGCTCACGGACGTGATCGCCGACCGGCGTCGATACGTCGAGGTCATGCCCTGAGCGGGGAACAGCGACGGTAAGCTGGCGGGGCCATGGCCGAGACAACTGTCGTCCACCTGCTCAGGCACGGTGAAGTACACAACCCGAACGGCGTCCTTTACGGACGCCTGCCCGGCTACCACCTGTCGGCGAACGGCAGGCTGATGGCCGCCGCCGCCGCCGATTTTTTCGCTGAACGGCCGGTGGCGGCTGTTTTCGCGTCCCCGCTTGAGCGCGCGCAGGAGACGGCGCAGCCCGTAGCCGCGCGCCTGGGGCTCGAGATCGTCACCACCGACCAGCTGATCGAGTCCGGAAACGTGCTCGAAGGCGGGACCGTCTCCCTAGCCCGGCTCGCCCTGAACCCGGGGAACTGGCGCTACCTGTGGAACCCGTTCCAGCCGTCCTGGGGCGAGCCGTACACCGAGGTCGTGGCCCGGATGCGCGCGGCCATAGACCGGGCGCGCGAGGCCGGCCGCGGCCGCGAAGTGGTCTGCGTCAGCCACCAGCTGCCGATCTGGGTCAGCCGGCTCGCCGCCGAGCACAGGCACCTGTGGCACGACCCGAATCACCGCCAGTGCGCGCTCGGCAGCGTCACCAGCTTCACGTTCACCGAAGACGAGCTCAGCGGCCTTGTCTACGCGGTGCCGCCCCGGCGACAGGTCCGCGATCCCGATACGGCACAATAGTCGCGTACTACCCCCTGTAGGAGACCGTGAGGAACCGCCGGTGTTCAAAGCCAAGCGCCGGACGGTCGTCACTGTGGCGGCCGTCGTTGCCGCGCTGCTGGCAGGCGCGCTGGTGGTAACCCTTACCCAGGGCAGCGGGAAGGCCGCCGACGCCGGGTACGTGTTCTACCCGGCGAGCCAGCGCCACCTGGTTCCCGACTTCACCGCGACCTCGCTGACCGGGACGGCGATCACGTTCGGCAGCTACCGGGGGAAGGTCGTGGTCGTCAACTTCTGGGGTTCCTGGTGCGATCCGTGCCGCCAGGAGGCCCCGACGCTCGCGGTGGTCGCCGAGCAGTACCGGTCCAAGGGCGTCTCCTTCCTCGGCGTGGACGTCGGCGATACCCCCGAGAACGCGCTCGCGTTCACCCGGAGCGTCGGCATCACCTACCCGAGCGTGAACGACTCCGGCTACGCGGTGACCCAGGACTTCAGCCAGGTGGTGCCGATCTCAAGCACGCCGACCACCATCGTGGTCGACCGGACCGGGCATGTCGCGGGCTACATCTACGGGCCCGCGACCTACTCCGCGCTCAGCACTCTTCTCAGTGACGTGGCGGTGAGCAAATGACCGACGTACACACCCCACGGGAGCCGGGTACGGCTGAGGCGGAAGCCATGGGACCGTTCCGTACAAACGAAACAGAACTGGACGCGACGGGGGGCGGCGCTACGGCAGGACTGCCGGCGGCGGGCGCCGACTGGCCGCGCTGGGCGTGGCGGCAGCTCACCTCCATGCGGACCGCGCTGGTGCTGCTCTTCCTGCTCGCGCTCGGCTCGGTGCCGGGGTCGGTGCTGCCGCAGGAGGGTACCGACCCGGCCGCGGTGCAGCAGTACTTCACCTCCCACCCCGCGCTCGCCCCGTGGCTGAACCACCTCGGGCTGTTCAACGTGTTCGCCGCGCCCTGGTTCGCGGCGATCTACCTGCTGCTGTTCACCTCCCTGGTCGGGTGCGTGGTGCCGCGCACGTTCCGGCTGGCCGGCTCGGCGCGGACGCCGCCGCCGCGGGCGCCGCGGAACCTGGCGCGGCTGCCGCACTCGGCGTCGTACGCCTCCCCGCTGCCGCCGCCGGCGGCGGTCGACGCGGCGGCCGCCGTGCTTGGCCGGCAGCGGTTCCGGCTGCGTCGGCCCGCCGCCGGCGATCCGGCGCACTGGGTGTCCGCCGAAAAGGGATACCTGCGCGAGGTCGGCAACCTGCTGTTCCACCTCGCGCTGCTCGGCGTGCTCGTGTCGATCGCGGCGGGCGGCCTGTTCGGCTACAAGGCGAACAAACTGCTCGTCGAAGGACAGAGCTTCTACAACACCACGGCCGCGCTCGACGAGTTCCATCCCGGCCGGCTGGTCACGAGCTCGGACCTGGCTCCGTTCCACCTCACGCTGAACTCCTTCTCGGCGAGCTACATCACCTCGGGAGCGTCCCGCGGCCAGCCCGCGGCCTTCCATGCCGCTATCACGTACGCGTCGTCGCCCGGCTCGCCCGCGAAGCCGTTCGACCTGCAGGTGAACCACCCGCTGTCGGTGGACTCGACGAAGGTGTACCTGATCGGGCACGGCTACGCGCCGGTGTTCACTGTGACGAACGCGCGGGGTCAGGTGTCCTATCAGGGGGCGACGCCGTTCATTCCGGCCAACACGGGCAGCATGCTGTCCGACGGGGTCGTCAAGGCCCCGGAGGCCTCGCTGGGCTTCATCGGCGTGTTCGTGCCGACCGCGATCTCAGTGGACGGGGTGATCGAGTCGGTGTTCCCGGCCGCCGACGCCCCGGCGGTGTCGCTGGTCGGTTATTCGGGCAACCTCGGGATGAACTCTGCCGTGTCGCAGTCGGTCTACCAGCTGAACACGAACGGGATGACGGAGCTCGCCGGGTCGCCGCACTTGCTGCTGCCCGGGCAGACGTGGAAGCTGCCGGGCGGGCGCGGCTCGATCACCTTCACCGGCTACAAGCAGTGGGTGAGCCTCGCGATCACCTACGACCCGGGCCAGGTGCCCGCGCTGGTCTGCGGGATCCTGGCGCTGGGCGGGCTGCTGCTGTCGTTCCTCGTGCGGCGGCGGCGGGTGTTCGTGCGGGCCGTGCCTTCGGGCAGCGGTTCGATCGTGACGGTCGGCGGGCTGGCGCGCACCGACGCCAGCGGCGGCTTCGAGGACGAGTTCGCCTCGCTGGCCGCGTCCCTCGCCGAGGCCGGTCCCGCCGGTCCCGCCGGTCCCGCCGGTCCCGCCTCGGAAAAACTTGAGCCTAGCAATCAGTCGGAAACGGGAGCGTGAGGCTCGTGTCAGTAAACCAGGCCTTGGCCCAGGTCAGCGGCGACTTCATGATCGCGGCGCTCGTCATCTACTCGCTGGCTGTCCTCGGGTTCGCCGGTGACTTCGCCTTCGGGCGGCCGCGCCGGGCGGCGGCGACCCGCGGCGCGGCGGCGGAGCGGGTCGCCGAGCTGACGACGGTCGGCGCGGCCAGCGCCGGGGGCACCGGCAGCGGCGGTCCGGCTGGCGCGTCCACGGTCGCCGGCGGCGCGGATGGTGCCGGGGCCGGCGTTGCCGGGTCTGGCGGCACCGGTTCTGTTGGGACGCTGCCTGCCCGGCGGCAGCCCGTGCTCCGCGACATCTGGGCGGCGGGGCCGTGGGTCCGCGCCGCCGTCGCGCTCAGCGCGGTCGGCATCCTGGCCCACGTCATCGCGGTCGTCACCCGCGGGCTCGCGGTGCACCGCGCCCCGTGGGGCAACATGTACGAGTTCGTGACGGCGCTGACCTGCGTGGCCGCGATCTTCTTCGGCTACGTCATGGTCCGGTACCGGGCGTGGGCGCTCGGCGTGTTCGTGATGGGCGCGGTCGTCATCGCGCTCGGCCTGGCCGAGACCGTCATCTACACCGCCGCGGGCCCGCTGGTGCCGGCCCTGCAGTCGTACTGGCTGAGCATTCACGTCACCGCGATGACGCTGGCGACCGGCATCTTCTTCGTCGCCGCGGTCCTCGGCATCATGTACCTGGTCGCCGAACGCTACCGGGCGCGTGTCGCGGCGGGCAAGGCCCAGCCCGGCAACGGGCTGCTCGAGCGGATTCCGGCGCCGGCCCAGCTCGACAAGCTGACCTACCGGACGGTGATGTTCGGGTTCCCGATCTGGACGTTCGGCGTCATCGCCGGCGCCATCTGGGCGGACCAGGCGTGGGGCCGGTACTGGGGCTGGGACCCGGTGGAGACCTGGGCGTTCATCACCTGGGTGCTGTACGCGGCCTATCTCCACGCCCGCGCCACCGCCGGCTGGCGAGGCCGCCGCGCGCACTACATCCAGCTGCTGGGGTTCGCGAGCCTGACGTTCAACATTCTCGTCGTCCAGGTCTTCATCACGGGCATGCACTCCTACGCCGGCGTCAGCTGACCTTCCCCGGCACTCCCGGCCGTCGGCCGGACCCGGGATCGCGGCATGTGAGCCGCCCGTGAGAGTGTCTCATCATTGGGTGTCCCTTCCGGCGTTATGGACCGTCGGCTATTTACCTGGCGTTGCAGGACAGAGCGGGCGGGATTGTGCTACGGTTCCGTGCCCGTATCCGGTTCCGATCACTCGTCCCTGCGGCCTCTCCAATCGCATCAGCCGCAGCCGGCCAGCCTCCCGGGCCCGGCAGCAGGCCGCCATGCCGCACTATTACGAAAACATTTTTCCTGATGTAAGAAATTCATCCTATACGTACGAAAAACATTCGTGATCATGAAATGGCTCGCACGGGCAGTCCCCCTGGCATCTGATGTCACACCACACACGCCCACGGGAAGGCGCACCCCGGCGACACAGCGGCTTATCCTAAATCTCTGAAGCCTGTATTCAGACATTAGTGCTGGTCAGGTCCAGGAGTCAGCACGGCAGGGTATCCGCGCCGCTCGCATGCCATCTCGCGGGGCAATCCGCCGCAAGGGAGGTATTGGTCCGGAATGTCCGGTTCTTGTGCGGCGTCACCGTCGAGGCGTTCCGGGGCTGTGGCCCACAACCCCAGAACCGAGGCCATCCGCACCCCATCTCAAACCTTCCGCGGCGATCGTTGGCGGTCATCGAAATTTGCCCATCGGCGGCCAGGCGGCGTCGGTGACGGACACTGTCGTTCAGGCGCCCTGATCTGGGCGATCTGGAACCACTGCGACCTGCGCCGGGGATGCTGGACTGGCGGCTACGTGCCCCACGGCGGCGGCCACGGGGGATCCCCTGGCAGAGGCCGGCCTGGTCGCTGGTGACGTGCATTGAGTCGCAGATTAGCAACTCTATAATCGTTAAAGTCGCACATACTGATCTCATCCATGACTTTCCGGGCCTCCATGGAAGCATGTCTTCGGTCGTCTCACGCCGATGCGATTGTGCGGCTTGGGCGTGGATTAAGTGGAATGAACACAACGTTATTAGAGTCAAAGTTTCAAAGTAGCGACTTTAGGATGGTCATGGCTGTTGCGAAGACGCCGGCTGTGGTGGCCAGCGGCCGGCGGCGCATAGGCGAGCAGCTGGCGACCTGGCGGAAGCTCCGGCAGCTTACTGCCGCCCAGGTAGCCGACCGGGCGGGGATCTCCCGCTATACCGTCATGCGGCTTGAGAACGGTGAGGGCGCCAGCATGGAGAATCTGCTCCGGGTCGCCCGGGCGCTGGGTGTGCTGGACATGCTGACAGCGGCGCTCGATCCCTTTGCGACCGACGTAGGGCGGCTCCGGGCTCAGGAGTCCCTGCCGGAACGGGTGCGACCGCCTAGGACCAGGAGACCAACGTGAGCGGCGATGTTGCCGTCTATGCCGTCGTCGGCGGGAGGAATCTGCTCGCCGGCCGCCTGTACCCCCGCCGCCGCCGGGGGGTGGAGTCGGCCAGCTTCGTCTATGACGGCAGGTACCTGGCCGATCCGGATGCCTATGCGCTGGACCCCGCGCTGCCCCTGGTCACGGGCGCGCTGCAGACTCCGGTGGGCCGTGCGCTGTTCGGGGCGTTCCGTGACTGCGCGCCGGACCGCTGGGGACGAACGCTGATTACGCGCGCCGAGATGGCGCGGGCAAAGCCGGCGGGAACGGCTCTCCGCTCCTTGAGCGAGGCCGACGTGCTGCTCGGCGTGCGCGACGACCTGCGTCAGGGGGCACTGCGCTTCCGCGCTGGCGGGGACGGTCCTTTCCTGGCGGCCGAAGACTCGGGAATCCCTGTTCTTACTGATCTTCCGGCGTTGCTGGATATCGCCGGGCGAGCCGAATCGGACACCGCTGGCTACGCCGAGCTCAGCCGCCTGCTGCGCGCGGGCAGCTCTCTGGGCGGAGCCCGGCCCAAGGCGCACGTCATGGACAGCGATGGCCGTATCGCCATCGCCAAGTTCCCAAGTGCGGGCTCGGACACCTGGAATGTGATGGCATGGGAAAAAGTGGCACTCGACCTCGCGCGCGACGCTGGGATCAGCGTCCCGGATTCCAGATTGATCCGGGTGGGAGACCGCAGCGTCCTGATCGTCGACCGTTTCGACCGGCAGGGCGCGGCCCGTATCGGCTACGCCAGCGCGATGACGATGCTCGAGGCCAGCGACGGCGACCAGCGCAGCTACCTGGAGATCGCCGGGGTGATCGAGGAGCGGTCAACGACCGTGACGGCCGACCTGCACCAGCTCTGGCGGCGGATATGCTTTTCGATCCTGATATCCAACACCGACGATCATCTCCGCAACCATGGATTCCTGCACGAGCGGGCTGAATCCTGGATGCTCTCGCCAGCATTCGACCTGAACCCCGATCCGGAACCTGGCCCGAAGGAACTCAGCACCGCCATCGACTTCTACGATTCCCGTGCGAGTATCGACACTCTCATGGGAGTCGCCGAACACTTCCGCCTGAATGTCCGCGAAGCAGCCGGTGTGCTCGCGCACGTCAACAGCGCGGTGGGACGCTGGCGCGCCAGCGCGGCCTCGCACGGACTGCGGCCGGCAGAGATTGAGGCAATGAAGCCCGCCTTTGAACATGCCGAGCAAGACCGGGCGCAGGCCATCGCCAAGAACCCCACCAGTAAGCCACGAGCGTGACTTTCCCGCGCACCTAGCCTGGCGTCCCCGCCAGGTGGCGCATGTTGCGCACGGCCACGGCCATGATCGTGTTCGTCGGGTTGTGCGCGCCGGAAGTGACGAAGACGGAGCCGTCGGCGACGTAGACATTGTCCAGGCCGTGCACGCGGCCATAGGGGTCCGTGACGCTCGAAACCGGGTCGGCGCTGGTTCTGCCGGATCGTTAGGTGCGGCCGGGCAGCCGTTGCAGGGCCCGCATGGCCACCGTCATGGCCTTGGCGTAGATCGCGGGTGGCGTGGGGCCCGGCGGTGCGATGGGCAGGAGCCGTTGGAGCGCAACAGTCTGGGCGTTGGTGTACTTGAGTATCCCGTGTTCGCCATGCCTGCTGCCCACACCCGAGTCTTTCCAGCCGCCCATGGGGGCGTCGACTGAAGCCCAGGCTGCTGCGTAGGCCTCGTTAATGTTGACGGTGCCAGCCTCCAGCCGGCTCGCGATCCGGCGGCCCTTCCGGGCGTCGCGCGTCCAGACGGAGAAGTTCAGCCCGTAGCAGCTGTCGTTGGCGCGCTTGATGGCTTCCTCCGCTCCACTGACCCGGTACAGGGAGATAACTGGCCCGAACGTCTCGTCGGCGTAGAGGTCCATGCCAGGGGAGGTGTCGGTGAGCACGGTGGGCTCGTAGAAATAGGGCCCGATATCGGGCCGGGCCTTGCCCCCGGCCAGCAGCTTCGCGCCCTTGCCAACCGCGTCGCTGACGTGGCAGGCAACCGTGTCCAGTTGCTTCGCCGAGATCAGCGAGCCCATGTCCGGTTTGTAGTCGAGTGAATGACCCAGCCGAAGCGACCTGGCGGCCTTGGCGAAACGCGGGACGAAGGCATCCCACACCGCGTCCTCGACGTACATTCGCTCCATCGAGATGCACAGCTGGCCGGTACTGGAGAACGCGGCGCGCACCGCCCCGGGCACGGCTCGGCGGAGGTCGGCATCGGCGAGCACCAGGATGGCGTTCTTTCCGCCTAGTTCCATCGAATACTCAATGAGCCGCCCGGCAGCCTGGGCGGCGACGATCCGCCCGACCCGGGTGCTGCCAGTGAACATCAGAAAATCGCAGTGCTCGATGAGCGGCCCGCCAAGTTCCGGTCCCGAGCCTGTTACCACCTGCAGCACGCCTGGCGGCAGGCCGGCCTCGGCCAGCAGTTCCGCGGCCCACAACGCCGAGTAAGGGGTCTGCCCGTCTGGTTTGGCGATGACCGCATTGCCCGCCACCAGCGCGGGCAGGGCGTCGCTGATGCCCAGCGTCAGCGGGTAATTCCACGGGGAAATCACCCCGACCACGCCCTT
Organism: uncultured Actinomycetota bacterium; assembly: GCA_963771985.1. GTDB lineage: Bacteria > Actinomycetota > Actinomycetes > Streptosporangiales > Streptosporangiaceae > Trebonia. The sequence continues at coordinate 172,824 of CAVYVO010000007.1, forward strand.
GGGGCGGTGACACTCCCAGGTCTGCGTCAGCCCGGGGATGGCCCCCGCGCGCCGTTGCGGGCGCAGATAACGCGGCGCCGTACGGGCGTAATAACGGCTCGTCTGCGCCACGTCGATGATCTCTTCAAAGGCATGCCGACGGGCCTTGCCGTTCTCAAGCTGAATCAGGTCCAGCACCTCATCCTGCCGGCTGAGCAGAAGCTCGGCGAACCGGAGCAGCACCTTCGAGCGGCCGGCAGCATCCATCCGGGCCCAGCCGGGCTGCGCGCCGCGGGCCGTCTCGGCGGCGGCCGCGACATCCTCCGCGGTGCCATGCGGGACATGCCCCAGGATCTTGCCGGTCGCCGGCATCTCGATAGGCACCTGGTCCCTGCGACCCGCCACGGCGGCGCGCGCTGCCAGCCGGTGGAGCAGGTCGGCTGTGATCCGCGGGCCAAGCAATTCCGGCCCCGCGCTTTCGGGGCCTGCCGCGCTTTCCGGGCTTTCTGCTGGTGCCGTCATGACCATGCTCCTTCCTGCGCCCTGCCGCAGCTCTGCCGCCGCCCCCTAGTCCGAGCACTGATGAAGACCTGGTAGATATGCCACTCCTCGACCAGTCGCCCAGCGTCTGGGACTAGCCTTCCCCTGATGGGGAATGAGATAGTGCCCCGGATGATGACTCCGGCCTTAAGGTGTTCCCTGGTTTGACAAGCGCCTTCAATCGCCCGCCAACGGCGCGAGCGCGTCCTCATGTTCGTCCCGGGCCATCGAGCCCGATAGGGCCACAAGTCCCAATGCCTGCACCTGCGAAGCGCGCATGCCATTAGCCAGGTTTGCTGGCAGAGGCCAGAATGTGTGGGCGGCCGTCGAGATCTGCCCGCCGACGGCCATGAGGAAGTGCCGGTGACGGCCAGCTGGTCACGGATTGTGACTGCGTGGCGGTGCCGGAGGCTCCTGACCCTGTTGATCTGGACCTGGTTGTCGGCCGGCGCGTCAACAGGGCCCGTGAGATCGACCGAGGGTTCGCTGCGCCAGGCGGTGCCCGTCAGGCGTTGCCCCTGCCGGTGCCCGGCGGCCCAGCCAGAATCGTCGGAACGTACTCGAGCAGCTGGATGCGGCCGTCGAAGGTGCGGCTGCTGATCATCTCTAGTGCAACATCGGGATAGCCGTCGTAGATCCGTTCCCGGCCGCTGCTTCCGGTGATAACGGGAAAGACAACCACGCGGAAGCGGTCCGCGAGACCGGCCCTGAGGAGAGAACGGCACAGGGTGAGGCTGCCTATGGTGCGCATCGACTTGGGGGCCTTGTCCTTCATCTCCCGCACGGCCTCAACGGGGTCTTGAGCCACAACCTGCGTGTTCGCCCAGGAAAGGGGCTCGCTCAACGTGGTCGAGAAGACGACCTTCGACAGGGCCGCCAGGGCACCGGTGCCTGGCTCGCCCTCGGCGGCGAATCCCGGCATGACGCGGTACGTGGTCGCACCCATCAAGACCGTGTAGTCCGCTTCTGGCTGCTCTCCCAGCCACGCAAGGTACTCGGGCCCTTCGAGCCCCCACCAGCCCGGCCAGCCGTCGGCAGCTGCGCAGCCATCGAGCGAAGTAATGAAGTCGATGAGGAGTTCCGCCATCGTAGTGTCCTTGTCCTTGGGTCTGAGGTAGCTGCTCCCGCCTCCTCTGCCACGGAGGCAGGAACGAGGTTAGGACGTGCGACGGGCCGAGAACTCATCGCCAGCACGCGCCCGATCCGGCGTTCGGCACAAAGCTGGCGGCATCACGGCCAGCGAATCTGATCACTTCCTGTGATGGCTACAGCATCGCGTTCGTAACCGTCACAGGGTAGATCCTGATGGCCGTCCACAGAATGCGGGGATGGTCCTCGCCGGGGATCCGGCAGCGGCTCCGGAGTGTCCTGTGCTGAGTTTTCTCACATGCTCGCGCGTTCGCGGTTGAGTCGTGCATAGGCCTTGTGATTGCGCTGGTAGAACCCGACGAACTCCCGGAACAGCTTGTCGTAGAGCCCTTTCTGCGCCGGGTCTGGCTCATAGCTCCTTGCCACCCGGACCAGGTCCGGTACCTGGTCGAACGTGAGTTCGCCGAGCGCGACCGCCGCCAGCAGGCCAGCTCCCCGCGCGTTCGCGTTCACCGGGTCGGCGACCTGCTCGATGGTGCGGTCGAGCACGTCGGCGAAGATCTGGCACCACACGTCCGAGCGCGCGCCGCCGCCGATGAACCGGATCGGCTCGAGCCGGTGCCGGGTGAAGCGCTCGACAGCCCCGAGCAGCCAGCGGGTATTGAGCGCCACCCCTTCGAAGACCGCCCGTACCAGATCGTCGCGGCTGGCCGACAGCGACAGGTTGTGGAATCCGCCGCGCACAGACCGGTCTTCCACGGGGGTCCGTTCGCCGTACAGCCACGGGGTGAAGATCACTCCGCCGCTTCCGGCCGGGGCCTGCCCCGCCATCTTGTCGAATTCGCGGTAGGCGGGGGGCGGGCCGCCGCTGAACATCACCTGGTCGCGCAGGAACTCCAGGGCGGCGCCCGCTGTCTCCTGCTCGTCGGCGACGAAGTACCGCTGTGGTATCGGCGAGGGCAGCGAGGCCATGTTGTGCAGCAGGTCGGTCTTCTTGAACGGCACGTGACAGGTCAGCCAGGATGATGTGCCGACGTACAGGTGCGCCTGGTAGTCCCGGGTGGCCCCGGCCCCGATCGCCGCCGAATGAAGGTCAGGCGTGCCGACCACGACCGGGATGCCCGCCGGGACGCCGAGCGCGTCCGCTGGCCCGGGTGACAGCGGGCCGAGGATGTCGGTGGCGGCCAGCAGTTCCGGCAGTCGCGACTGCTCGATCCCGGCCAGCCGCAGCAGCGCCGGGTCGTAGCGGATGCGGTCCGGGTGGCGGTTGTCGGTCACCCAGTGCAGCGCGATCGAGTCGAATGATGCCGCCGCCCGCCCGGTGAGACAGACGTTCAGCCAGTCTTTGGGTTCTAGGAACAGGTGCGCCCGCCGGTAGGTCTCCGGCTCCTCGTGCTTGAGCCACAGGATGTGGGCGATGGAATCCTTGCCGCTTTGCGCGGGGATCCCGGCCGTGGTGCGCAGCCATCGTGCCAGCTTGACCACGCCGTAGCCCCGCACCCGCACGGCACCGCCGGTGACGCGCCGCACGTACGGCGCGCCGCGCGAGTCCATCCAGATGATCGCTGCGCGGACGGGCTGGCCGTGTTCATCGACCGGCACGGTCCCCGACCACTGGGCGGTGCACGAGACGGCCGCCACCGATCGCGCCGGGACGGCGGCCCGTGCCATCAGGCGGGACGACGCCCTGGTGACCTGCTCCCACCACCGCTGCGGGTCCTGCTCGGCGCCGCCCCCGGGCAGCAGGGTCACCGTGCACGTCTCCTGCTCGGAGGCCACGACCTCGCCTTCCATGGATACCAGGGCGACTTTCAGCGCCGAGGTGCCCAGGTCGATGCCGAGGACGTGACGTGTCATGCCTATACCTCGAAAAGCATATCGAGGTAACCGGTGAGCAGCTCGCGGACGACCTCCGCGGGCAGCGCGGCGGCCATCCCGTAGACCGGAGCCATCCCGGTGCTGACACCCGGATTGGACCGGACTTCCTGGACCGATTCGGCCAGGTCGGCGAGGAAGCGGTCGGCCACCCCGGGCAAGGTGTGGCGCAGCGTGACCGCGATGTGGACCGCGGCTGGCCGCTGCAGGCCGTTCAGGCTCCAGCCGCGGCGGCTCATGTTCTCCATGACCTGGTAGACGTCAAGATCGTCGTCGGCGGCGAACGCGGTCACCCACAGCGGGTCGCCGAGCACGTGCAGGCCGGGTATGGCCGCGACCCCGTCCCGTATTCTCGCGCCGGTCTCCAGGATCCGCCGGGCCGCTTCCAGGTAGCCGCTTTCCCCGATCGAGACCATGGCCGCCCAGCACGTAGCGGACAGGGCGCCGGGCCGGCTGCCGGCGAAGGTGGGGGACAGATATAGCCCGCCCGGCCAGTCGGTCAGCGTGTAGTACTGGAACTGACGCAGTTCCCTGCCCCGGTACAGCACTACCGACGAGCCCTTAGCCGCGTAACCGTACTTGTGTGTGTCGGCCGATATCGAGGTCACGCCGGGCAGCCGGAAGTCGAAGGGCGGCACTGGGTAGCCCAGCCGTTCGGCCCACGGCAGGATGAAACCACCAAGGCAGGCGTCGACGTGGCAGGCGACGCCACGGTCGGCTGCCAGCGCCGCGATCTCAGGGATCGGGTCGATCACGCCGTGCGGGAACGTCGGCGCCGACCCCACGACGACAGCCGTCCGCTCGGTCACGGCAGCGGCCAGCGCGCCCGGATCGGCCTTGAAATCATCGCCGACCGGAACCCGCACCAGCGGCATATCGAAGAATCGGGCGGCCTTGTCGAACGCCGCGTGCGCGGTGACCGGCGCGACGATCTCCGGCGCGGCGATGCCGCGGCGCTCGCGGGCAAAGTCCCGGTAGGTCTTCATCGCCAGCAGGATGCTCTCGGTCCCGCCCGAACTCACCGTGCCAGCTACCGGCGCCTCGGGTGCGGCATGGCCGGCCCCGAGCATGGCCGCGGTCATCGCGACGATCTCCGCCTCGAACTTGGTGGCGCTTGGCCATAGGTCCGGGTGGAGTGGGTTGCTCTGCGACTGCACCGTGTATATCCGGCTGAGGAACGCCACGTGTTCCGGGTCGCCGTGGTAGACAGCCCCGGACGCATAGCCCTCCCGCCATGTGCGTTCCTCAGCCGAGGCCAGTCGCTCGACCAGGCCGGTCACCTCGGATCTGGCCAGGCCCTCGGCCGGCAGTTCCCGGAAGGACGGGAACTGGTCCCGGTACGGCTTGAGCTGGTGTTCCAGATCGGCCATCGGATCGGTCACGAGGATCCCCCTTCACGTGTGATTCCCACGCCTCGTGCTGGCAGCCTGGTGGCCAGCGCGAGTCCGGCTAGGCATGCCACTGAGAGGGCACCGAGCGATAGGTACGGGTTCCCGAGCGTGGCCTGGATGATCAGCACCAGGACCACGCCACCAAGATTCCCGGCGAGCAGCAAGAACCCGGCCGCCCCGCCTGCACGTTCGGGTCCGGCGTGAAGTTCCGACCAATCCAGCACGACCGGCAGGCCGGCCAGCAGGAAGAAACCCGCGACGAACAAGGCGACGCCGCCGAAGACCGGGGTGCGCACGACGGCGATCATGGCGAAGGCCGCCCCCGTCACCACCACCGCGGTCTCCAGCATGCCCCGCCGCCGGTCACGGCGCGCGACGATGCCCGGCAGCAGCGCGCCGCCGGCGACCCCGCCCACGGTCATGATCGCGATCAGGGCGCCGCTCGCGCCGCCGTGCCCGAAGTGCGTGAGGATGGAGTCGAGCCACGTCGCGACCGCGTTGAACACGCCCATCCCGACGAACAGCAGGCCGGCCAGCACCCACATGAACCCGTCGCCCCGCAGCCAGCGCAGGGACACCGCCACCGACGGATCGCCCGCGACCTCCGCAGGCGCGCGGACCGCGGCCAGCACCCACAGGGCGGCAACGACCGCTACCACGGCCTGGACCCGCAGCAGGAGCGTCAGGCCTCCGGCGCGGAGCAGCGGCTCGCCCGACAGAACAGCGGCGAGAATGCCCGCATACAAGGCCACGCTGCCGACCGAGACCGCCAAAGTCCGCTCCCTGGCCGGGAAGTACCGGCCGGCGACCTTGGTGATCGAGTTGAGCACGAACGGCTGGCCGGCCGCGGTTACCAACTGGCCCGCGATCGCCCAGCCGTACGACGTCGGCCCGACCAGGCGCAGCAGGCCGCCGGCGCCGGTCAAGGCCGCGCCCAGGCTTAGCGCCCGCCCGAACCGGGCGTCGAGCCAACGGCCGGCTGGCAGCGCCAGGATGACGTACACCAGCGGGAAGATCCCGGCCAGATCGCCCACCGCTCCCTCTGACACCCCCATGAGCTGATGGGTCTGCGTCGTGATCGGCGCGTAGGCAAGCCACAGCCACTGGGTGCACGCGGTCAGCAGTGCGAAGCCAGCCAGGATTACCCACCGGTTCATCTGCACCAATGCGACGGTCCGCGCAGCCATTGCCTGCTCCGCTCTCGCGCACGCTCTCGCGCGCCTGTGGCCATCTTCGTTCCCGCGAGGCCGTTGCGCCACTACCGCCTGCCACAACGAACGTCACCCCACCCGGCCCGCCGACATAGCGCCACAGCGACTACAGAACCAAGGGTGATCCGATGGCAAGCCGAGCCGGAGCACAGGGCCGCCTGGGCCGGCAGCATCCTGAAGCAGCTATGACAGGTACCTCAGCCGGGCGCGCAATTCCAGCAGACGTTCAGGGCTGTTCCACGTGACGGCTACCCGCCATCCCCTCGCAGTGGTAAAGGCCAGACCCTCTTCCCATAACGGACCGTGGCGCCTCCCCAGCCCTCCAGCACGCCTCCAGCGGAGCGGGCCGGCCATCCGCAGGGGCGAGCGCGCTTCAGCTTGACGCCGGCGAGGCGGTAATCGGGGTCGGTGACCAGAGTGCGCGCGATGTCGGCGTCCACGGCGGGCGTGGTCTGGTAGTTGAACGCGATCGTCGACGGCACGCTCAACTGGCCTTACAGGTGGAAGATTCCGAAGGAGAACGGTCCTGCGGTGATCGTTGCCTGGTCCACAGTGACGCCGGTGTGCTTTACCGCGGTCGCGCTGGCCAGTCCGGGGCGGTCGTGCGGCAGGATGTGAGCGCGGCCGCCGGGGTTGATGATCACCAGGAACCGGCCGCCGCGAAGATAGGCGAGGGGATATGCGTCGTGCAGGATCTCCAGGCCGCCGCCGGCTCTGTCGCATATTTCTGGATGATAACGGAGCCCTGACGCCGCCCTCCGCCGTATTTTCCTTATGAACGCCCCGAGATCGAACTAACGTGAAAGATAACCGGCCTCATAGGGCGTGATATCCTTCACGTTATCGAAAACCGGCGAGGAGCGGGACACCGGACGGCCGCCAGCGCACGATCGGGCCGTTACTTTCCAGTTATATGAGCCAGAGCCCCGCCGCCGGGCCCGGGTCCGGCGTGCGCGCGCCGGAGCGCGATCAGGTCCCTGACGGTGCGCGGGAGCGAGCTCTGGTCGGCACGCTGCCCGGCGACGGTGGGGCGCCGCGGGTCCGGATCGACCGGCAGGCAGAGGTTTGCGGCCGGGGCGGCGGAAAATCCCGCATTGGGGCTCGAGCCCCATTGCATGGGGGTGCGTGAGCCGGCCCGGTTGTAGCCGGAAGCCATGACGCTGCCTTCGGTGTCGCGGAGGCCGGGAACATGGCGCATGCCGATCTCGTCGCCGTAGTAGATCGCCGGCAGGGTCGGGAAGGTGAGGTGGAACGCGAAGGCGGGCGGCAGCAGCGCCACCGGACGGCCGGCAAGCGGTCAATAATTCTGTCGTGGGCTTGTAAGGAGTGGCTTGATGATCGACTTCTCGGATCGCGTTCAGGTGGCTGGCGCGATCCAGTACACAAACGTCAATCCCGATCTGACCCGCGAGGGCGTCGTGGCGCACCTGGAGACGTGCGTGCGCTACGGGTTTAACGCGGCGATGATCGGGCCGTGCTGGGTTTCGCTGGCCGTCGATGTGCTGAGAGGCACCGGTGTGCGGATCGCGAGCACGCTGAACTTCCCGCAGGCGAACGACACGCTGGCGATGAAGCTCGCCGCTTTGCGCGAGCTCGTGCGGGCCGGTGCTCAGGAGTTCGACTTTCCGCCGAATCCGGGATATCTGGTCGGTGGTATGGAAGCGGAGTACGCGCAGGAACTGCGTGAGATCGCCGGGCTTGCCCATGCCGAGGGGCTCGTCGTCAAGGCGATGCTGGAGTTCGGGTTCCTGGACCAGGACCAGAAGGCGCGGGCGGCGCAGCTGGCCTGCGAGGCGGGGATCGACTGGGTCAAGCAATCGAGCGGCTGGGGACGGGGTGGGATCGCCGCCACGGTCGAGGACGTGGCGCTGCTGAGGGCCAACATCACGCCGCCGTGCCGCGTCAAGGTGTCGGGCAAGGTCAACACGGTCGAAAAGATGCAGTCGCTGTTTCAGGCTGGCGCGGAGCTGGTCGGAACGAGCTCAGGACCGGCGATCGTCGACGGCGTCGCGGGCGATCCGGATGCCTACTAAGGCCGCGGGCCTGGCACGCTCGCGTCGGCGTGATCGGCAGCTACGCGAAGGCTCTCGTGATGACCGCCGATCGGATCCCTGTGGCCGGCGAGACGCTGCTGGGGCGCGACTACCGCCAGACGTTCGGCGGCAAGGGCTCGGACATGGCGGTACAGGCGGCGCGTCTGGGAGCCTCGGTGGCGTTCGCCGGCGTCGTCGGCGATGACGCGTTCGGCGCGGAATTCGCGTCACTGATGAGGGACGAGGGTGTAGATGTCAGCCACCTGCGCGTGACCGATCAGCAGCCGACCGGGGTGGGCTTCATCGTCAAGGACGAGCAGGGGACGAACGTGATCGTCGTCGATATGGGCGCCAACCAGCTGTTCGGCAGGCGGGACATCGATGACGCGCGCAAGCTGCTGACCGGCTGCGACGTCGTCCTCGCGCAGCTCGAGATCCCGCTCGACACCGCCCTCTACGGCCTGGCGGTCGCCAAGCAGGGCGGCGCGCGAACGATCTTGAACCCGGCGCCGGCCGTCGACCTGCGCTCCTGCGATCTGTCGACCGTGGACGTGCTGACGCCGAACCAGACCGAGGCACGGCTGCTGCTCGGCCTGCCGCCGGACGACGGCCGCGATGACGCGGAGATCGCCGAGGCGTTGCTGGCGCAGGGCGCTTCAGCGGTCGTGGTCACACGTGGCGGCGAGGGCGCGACCCTGTTCGAGCGCCCGGACGCCGGCGCGGGCGGCGCGGCGCGGACGACTGAGATCGCACCGTTCCAGGTCGCGGTCATCGACTCCAATGGTGCCGGTGACAGCTTCAACGCCGGGCTGGCTGTCGCTCTCGCCGAGGGGAAGGGCCTTGCCGATGCGGCGATCTTCGCCAGCGCCGTGGCAGGCCTGTGTTGCGAGCACTGGGAGACGGTTCCCTCCTACCAGACGCGCGCGACGGTCGACGCGTTCCTGGAGGCCGCCGCCTCCGCGATTCGGGAGGTGTGAGATGAGAACAGGCCGGATCCTGAATCCCGGGCCTGGCGGGCCTGCTCTGGCGCCGTCGGTGACCTGGACGGCACCTGTGCTGGCACGCGTCGGCTGTCGTGCGGCTGGATGCGGGTAGCCGCGGATGCAGGTCACGGGTCCCGGCGGGTGCCCGTCCCCGGTCGCTGGGATGGGCGCATGAGCCGGGCCGCGTGAGCGTTCGCCCGGCAACCGCGTGTGCTAGGGTCCGGCCGGGCTCAGCAGGCCACGCATGGCCTGCCAGACGTCAGGGTGGTTGAGCAGGTCGAAGTGGTGCATTCCGCCGAGCCCGCGGCTCAGCTCGACGGAGAACGGGATAGTCTGGCGCGGGCCGCGGCGCCCGTGCGCGCTGGCGGGCTGGACCAGCAGGTCGCCGGCGACGGCACCGACCGGACTGGCCGGATCGGCGGTCACGGTGGCGCTGATGGCGTAGTGGTTCGCGCCTTCCAGCAGCGGCACGCCGCCCCGGTGATCGCGCAGGCAGCGGTCCTGGTCGCAACCGGTCCAGTCGTCATCGAGCAGGTACCCGTGGCGCAGGTCCTTGACCGAGGCCGGGCCGGCGGCCAGGGACGCGAACGGCCTAGTTTCGGGTATCTGGCCCAGCGCCCGGCCGGCGAGCCCGGCGGCGCGGGCAAGCGGGGCACCCAGGTGCGGCGACCCCAGGTAGAACACGTGGTGGACATGGTTCTGTCCAGGCGGCGCGTGCTTCCCGGCCGTAGTGGCAGGCGCTGCGGATGACCAGGCCGCCCATGGAGTGGCCCGCCAGCAAGATCTCATCCACCGGCACTGGCCAGGCCGCCACCAGACCGTCCAGCAGATCGGCCAGGTCGTGACCGCTGGCGGATATGTGCCGGCCGGTGTTGTACCGGATGTAGACCGGGGTGTAGCCGAATTCTGCCTGCAGGCAATGGCCATAGGGGACCGACTGGCCCGTTCGCCGTTGCCAGGAGTCCTCCGTCTCGGCGAGCCCGTGGATGAAGACCGCGACCTTGGGCGCAGGGTCCGGGAAGGCGGCCGCGATCTGCTCAGCGGTCAGGCCGACATCGCATCCGTCTGCCCGCACCGCCATGCCGATGGCCAGCGGGGCCAGGTCGGCGCCCAGCCGGTCACCAGCGACCGCGTTCAGCACGGCGAGCGCCAGGTTGCCTCCCGGCTCACGTCCGGCAGGTCGGCCGGCGGCGCCAAGGACAGACCCGGCCGCTCCGCCCGCCGTCCCTGCCGCCAGGCCGGCACCCCGGACCGCGCGATAAGCGCCGCGCGCCACGCCGTCATGAACAAGCCGGGCCGGCGTCCCCGCCAGCCCGGCCGGGGCAAAGGCCCGGTCGGCGATGACCTGGTGCACCCGCTCGATGCGGGCCACCAGCCCGGCAAACACCAGGCCGCCCAGCCTGCCCATCGCGCGAAGTTCCACTGGTGTCAACGTCTGCCTCCACTCCATACCGCCAGGCGACGATCCGCGCCTTCTATTGCACCTATTGCACCTCGGACGGCAGCAGGCGGCAAGGACGCAGGCCCGAGCACCGGAAGCGGCGCGGCAGCACCTCTCCACGGGCACGGCCGGGTAACCGCAGCAAGCGATGGAGTACTCGCGGAACGGAATCGACCTGCCGGTCCGGGGTCACTCGCCGGGGTCGGCGGAGGTGCCGTGAATGCGGCGGTCGAGCAGGCGCAGGAATTCCGGGTCGTCGTCCGGGCCCTTGGGAACGATCCAGCCGCCCGGCGCGGCCTGCCCGTCCATGACTGTCCCGTCGGGGTCGGCCTGCCTTGAGCGGCCGGCCGGGTGGCGGGCGACGGCCGCGTCGGCCGCCGTCCCGTTCATGTACCAGGTGAGGCCGGTGTCGCGGCCGGCAGGAGAAGTCCCGCGGTTGAGCTGGGTGGCGGCCCAGGACTTGGTTCGCCATGCCCGGCGGGCGATCAGCCAGGCGATCGCGCCCACGATGAACGTCGCGATGATGATGATGAGCCAGGCGGTCTTCGGCAGGCGACGGTATTCGGAGGCGGGCGTCAGCGCCGCGTCGGCGAGGCAGTACAGCCAGCAGCCATCCAGAAATAGGACAAACAGGACACCTGACAGCAGCATGGCGAAAGCCTAACCTCCTGCATGCAGCCCCGTGCGCTAAATGGCCATCTTTTACCACCAGCGTGTCTAATCACCGTCTGTCACCCGGGGTGACGCGATCGTCGTTTGGGAATACTCTGGGCGTTGGGCGAGAAAACAGGGAGTATCCATAATGCGGCTACGCCTATTCGAGCGGCTTCGCCGGCTCGCCAGTTGGCGTTTCGGATCGCAGGATCAAGGCCGTGGCTGGGCGCAGGACTCCCGTCCCCGCGAGGAAGCGGGCAAGCACCGCAGGGGGGCGGCTGCGCCGCGCGTCGCCGGCGGTGGGCCGGCACAGGGATCGCGGCTGCCCGGTGACGGCCCGATGCAGCCCCCGGCGGGGCTGTCGCAGCAGCCCGCGGGGCTTTCGCGGCAACCGCCGCAGGTAGTTTCGCAGTCGCCGGGAATGCTCTCTCAGCAGCCGGCCGGGCCGCGCCGCCGGCGGATCTCCCGCGCCGGGGAGCCGACGGCCTCGGCGGCGCCCCGGCGGGACCCCCGGCGCCGCGGAACTACACCCCTGGCGCGGGCGGTGGCGGCGGTCCGCTGAGCGGCATCCCGAGCAGCGTGCCCAGCGGCGTGCCCAGCAACGGCAGCGGCAGCGAACCAGTCGGTGCGGGCGGCAGCGGCGGCGGACCGGTCGGCGGGGGTGGCGTCAGCGGCGGCGGCCGTCCGCCTGCCAGGGACGCTGGGCGCGGTGCCGGGCGCGGCGGGGTCGGGCGCGCGCGGATCCGGGAGGCGCCGTTCGGCGCGGCGCCGGCGACCTTGCCGGCGTCCAGGGAGTCGGTCGCGCTCGGGCAGGAAGCCGCCCGGCAGGCGTCGGCGGCCGCGGCCGCGGCCGCCAAGCAGCCCTGGTATCAGGTGGTAGGCGACCGCCAGGCGCAGTCGCTCGAACGCGGCCGCCGCCGGCACGCAGGAAGCGGCCGAAGCGGCGACCGCCGGCGACATCGCGGTCGCTGGCAATGCCGCCGCCGGCGCGGCCGCCAGGCCCGCGGCCGCTGCGGGTACCGCGCGCACGCCCCGCGGCGCGCGCCAGGCGTCGCTGCCGTTCGCGCGTCCGCACCCGCAGGGCGTGCCGCTGACCGCCGACGGCAGGCGGAACTGCGGCGCCCTCGAGACCATCTTGTGGCGGCAGTGGGACGAGGCCCAGACCGCCCCGCCGCCGGAGGTGATCGCCGCCATCGACCGCCTGGCGGATTTCCCGCGCGAACTGCAGGAGAAGCTGGCCGCCGGGCTCGAAGGCATCTATGTAGGCGCGGGCGGCGTGCCGGACCTCGACGACATGTCCGCGCTGCACGAGGTCCCGCTCCCGTCTGGCCGGGCCACCTGGGACGCCTGTGCCGGCGCCTACGGCGAGCGCAAGATCGTGGTCGGCTCGCGGCCCTCGCCGACGCCCGACGTGATGTGCCATGAGGTCGGACACGCGCTCGATGATCTCGACAGCCCGCCAGGAAAGTGGCAATCTGACTCTGCTGAGTTCAGGATGATCTATGATCAATGCCAGCCATATATCGCAAGTGACTTTCACCGCCAGCGCGGCGGACTTGGCCGTAAAGAGTTCTTCGCCGATGCTTTCGCCGCGATCGCGTCGGCGCAACGGCCCGCGCTGGTCGACATGCTGAGCGGTAACACGCGCATCGCGCTCAGGGTGATGCTGTACTTCAACCGGCGCTATGGCATCTAGGGTGATCGTGCGATGTTTGTCATTCGACTACCAAACGGAAACCTTCAGGTTCCGCAGACGGCGATCCGCTCCGACGGACGGGTCATGGGCGATGTGTACGTCGAGATCGGGCCGCAGGACGCGGACTACGCACGGCTGGCCGAGCAGGCCCTGACCCCCGACGAGGTTGAGCAGCGCAAGCTGGGCTGGCGTGCGGGCGACGAGGCATTGCGGCGGGAGTTCCAGGAGTTCGCGCGGCTGGTCGGCGATCAGTACTGGCCCGGCCAGGAACTGGAGCCAGACGCGGAGTAGCCGGAACCCCGGGGAAGGCGCGCCGCCGGTGAGCGCGGCGCGCCCGGGGAAGAGCCCGCAGCGTCAGGCGACCGGGTGCCCTTCGGGTGAAGCTTCTTGACTGTCGCCGCGCAGCAGCGCGCGCACCTCCGATTCACGGAACCGTCGGTGCCCGCCTGGCGTGCGGATGCTGGTTATCCGTCCTGACGCCGCCCACCTGGTGACGGTCTTCGGATCTACTCGGAACAGGGCGGCTACTTCCCCGGGGGTGAGCAGCCGCTCATTGTTGCCGTCCACGTTCCATCTCCTCGAACTCGGTCGGAGTATGCCCCTAGTTTGGCGACATACGGGTACTTTCTGCCTAGATTTCGGGAAATTAGCTCAGCGATTCGCCGGTCGCTTACGGTGACTCGCGAGTAGGTTCGACGCTCTCCGGGACGCGCGTGGGCGGGCATCCCGGTAGAGACGGCTGGTCACACGGTCGTATCCGGGTGACGCGGGTGTTCGGTTATGGTGACGGGGTGGCTGAGCTGGTTTCGCTTGACGAGGTACGCGCCGCCGCGCGGCGGCTAGCGGGCGTCGCCGTCCGCACGCCGCTGATCCCCTTCACCGGGGCCGGCCTGAACCTGCTGATCAAGCCCGAGTCGCTGCAGCCGACCGGCGCGTTCAAGCTGCGCGGCGCCTACAACGCGATCAGCGCCCTGCCTGGCGAGGCCAAGGCCAAGGGCGTCGTCGCCCACTCGAGCGGGAACCACGGGTTCGCCGTCGCCTACGCGGCCGCCCTGCTCAAGGTCAAGGCCGCGATCGTCGTGCCCGACAACGCCCCGGCGGTCAAGACGGACGCGATCGCCCGCGCCGGCGCCGAGCTGATCCGCGTCGAGCCCACGCTGGCGGCCCGGGTCGCGGCGGCCGGGCACATCGCGGCGACCCGCGGTTACGCGCAGATCCCGCCGTTCGACGACCGCCAGGTCATCGCCGGGCAGGGCACGGTCGGCCTCGAGATCGCCGAGGACCTGGCGGAGCAACCGCCGCGGGCCGTCCTCGTGCCGGTGAGCGGCGGCGGCCTCATCTCCGGCATCGCCGTCGCCGTCAAGGCCCTGTCGCCGGAGACCATGGTCATCGGCGTCGAACCCGAACTCGCCGCCGACGCCCGCGAGTCCCTGCACAGCGGCACCCGCGTCGCGTGGCCGGCCAAGGACGTCGCCCGCACCAGGGCGGATGCCCTGCGCGTCGAGCAGGTCGGCGAGCTGACCTTCCCGCACATCAGGAAGCTGGTCAGCGACATCGTCACGGTCAGCGAGGACGAGATGCTCGAGGCCATCAGGCGGCTCGCCTTCCACGCGCGCCTGGTGGCCGAGCCGGGCGGCGCGGCCGCGGTGGCCGCCTCCCTGTTCCGCTCGGCCGGTGAGCTAGGGCTGGCCGACGGGGACGCGCCCGTCGTGGCCGTGCTGTCCGGCGGGAACATCGACCCGGTATTGCTGGCCGACGTCTTGAAGCCAGCGACCAGGTCCTACAATCGGTAGTGCTATGCGAACTGGACTTGCCTACACGTCCGCGCGGATCCTGTTCCTCGTCATCGCGCTGGTACTGCTCTACGTGGTCGGCGCGCGCGGCATCCTGCTGCTCGCGCTCGCCTTCGTGATCAGCGCGCTGGCCAGCTACGTGCTGCTGTCCAGGCAGCGGGACGTCCTGGCCGGGGCGCTGAACCGCCGGCTGAGCCGGGTCACGAGCAAGGCGGCCGAGCTCCGGGAGCGGCTCGACGAGGGCGCCGCCGCCGAAGACGACCCGGCCGAAGAGGATGCCGCGGCCGAAGAAAGCGCCGACGCGGAACCGACCGTCCGCTAGTCCTCCGGCGCCAGCCACCCGCCCCGCGTGAGCAGGGTCAGCACCGCGGCGACCGCGTCCTTGCGCGACACGACCGACGTGTCCAGCGTCAGGTCGGCGTCCGTCGGCTCCTCGTACGGGTCGGAGATCCCGGTGAACGAGCCGATCAGCCCGGCCCGCGCCTTCGCGTAGAGCCCCTTGCGGTCGCGTGTCTCGCAGACCGCCAGCGGTGTCGAGACATGGACGAGCACGAAGTCGCCGACCTCGTGCACCATCGACCGGACGGCCGCCCGCGCCGCCGCGTACGGCGCGATCGGCGCGCAGATCGCGATCCCGCCGTGCCGCGCCACCTCGGCGGCCACATAGCCGATCCGGGCGATGTTCAGGTCGCGGTCCTCCCGGGAGAACGTGAGCCCCGCCGACAGCAGCCGCCGCACTAGGTCGCCGTCGAGCAGCGACACGGTCCGGTCGCCGCGTTCGAGCAGCGCGTCGCGCAGGTCCCTGGCCAGGGTGGACTTGCCGGACCCCGACAGGCCGGTGAAGAACACCACGAGGCCGCGCGCGGACCGCGGCGGCCGGGTGCGGCGCAGCTCGGCGGCCACGTCCGGCGGCATCAGCCACGCCGGCACCGGGTCGCCGGAGTCGAGCAGCGCGCCGAGTTCCCCGGCGGACAGCTCTCCCCGCTCGATGCCCGGCTGGATCAGGCCCAGCGGCCGCCACACCTCGGACGCCGGGTCGTAGGCCCACTCGCCCTCCGAGAGAACCTCCACGCCGAACTTTTCAAAATTCCATTCTTCCGAACGGACCGGGCTGACTTCCTCGGCCAGCAGGTGCGTCGCCCCGTGCGCGGCGGCGACCACGACCCGGGCGCGCAGTTCCTCGTCCTGATGAGCCCGGGACGGCAGCGGCACGGGGATGACGAGCGTGCCCTCCGGGAGATGCCGCGCCGCGGCGAGCACGGCGCGGACCAGGGCCTCCGCCCGCCGGACCACGTTAGCTGGCCCCGCCACCAGCGGGAGCAGCAGGATCCGCGCCCGCTGCTGGCTGGCCAGGTGCCGCAGCTGGCCGATCTGCCGCTGGCCGAGCGGCCGCCTCGTGGCGAACGCGAGCACCGGGGAGCCGGCGAAGCCGGCTCGCGCGTCGGCGGGCGCCCGCCGCAGCGCGCGGAACGGCCCGTGCTCGGGCGTGCGAAGCGCCGTGACCGGTCCCGCGATCCGCAAGGTAGCGGCGGAGGCATCCCCAATAGGCGTCCGCTCGGTGATCTCGACGACGGCGAGCGGCGAGCCCTCCGGGTCCTGCAGCACCAGGTGATCCGCCTCTTCGGGGACCGCGCTGGCCGGCACAGTGAGCGTGACCGGCACCGGCCACGGCGTGCCGTCGGCCAGCTCGCCGCGGGCCACGACCGCGGCCAGGTCGGCGGTGGTCAGGTAGCCGGTCAGCGGCGCGAACGCGCCCGAGGTGAGCAGCTCGAGCTCGCCGAGCTGCGCGTCAGTGGGTGTCCAGGCCGGCCAGCTGGCCAGCTCCGCGGGCAGCTGCTCAGCCGTCACGTGTTCCCCTCCGATGTGTTCTGCGTCGCCGCGGTGTCGCTACACGACGCGGGCGAAGCGGTCTTGCGGCTTGCGGATCACGTACAGCAGCTCATCGTGGCCGTCGCTGAAGCGTCCCCGGGTCAGCCTGGAGATGGCAGCGCAGGTGATACGCACCGACGATGATAGTCGTACCGGATTCTCCGGCAACGTAAGCTCGGCGCTTCGCGCGGCGATGACGAGGCCGCGCAGCAGCGCGTAGGAAGCGATGCCCTGGTCGCAGACCGGTTTCTCGAAGACGGCGGGGAACGGGCCGGGGACGCCGGGGTGCAGCCGGGACCAGATGGCCTTGCGTACCGGGCCTGGCAGCAGCCGGTCGAGCAGGCCCGCCGCGCTGTACCTGTCGCCGGTGCGCAGCAGCAGCAGGCCGCCCGGCCGGAGGGCGCTGACCAGCCGGTCGAGCACCAGCTCCACGTGCTGGACGCGCTCGAGCAGCAGCCCGCAGTAGACCACGTTGTAGTTCCGCTGCGGGATGGGCACCGTGCGCAGGTCGCCGACGAGCACGTCGTCGTAGGCGGTCCCCGCGTCCCGCAGGACCGCTTTGGCCAGCGGGTGATCGGCGTTGACGGCGGTGACCGAGATCTTGAACCCGCCGTCGGCGAGCTGGCCGATGTCAAGTTCGCGCAGCGGCGCGAGGCAGCCCGCCTGGAGCAGGCTGACCGGCCGTCCCAGGCACTGCAGCACGTACTCGCGCAGCGGCTCGGCGAAAAACCTGGCCGTATTCCGCCGCGTGCCCGGCGTGCTACGCTCCCCAATCGTCATACCACCGCATGGTAATTGATTAACTACCACCTGCATCAGGGTTTGCGCGGCCCAACACCGGAGGGCTCGGGGTCGGCCTTATGGGCGCCATTCCGATATCACTGCTGATGCCAAGTTATGTATGGCGATGATCCGGCGTGAATCATCGAGGCTAGGACCGGCCCTCCCGGACCGTGGGAAGGAGGGCCGGCTGGTGTTGGGCTACCTGGCGGTACCCGCGTTCCCTGGGACGCCCTGCGCGCTACCGTGCGTGCCGCTCATGTTCGGGCATTTGTGCGCGGTGTTATGTGTCGCGGACGGTGCGGGAGAGGGAGTGGCGGCGGTGACCGCCGTGGTTCCGGCCGACGTCGACGTCGACGTCGACATGTGCGTGGTCGTGGCGCTGGCGACAGCCATGCTGGCACCGAACCCCACGCCCAGCGCACCTGCTCCGATTGCGGTGCCGATCATGATCTTGCCCAGTCTGGTTTTCAACGTGTCCGCCTCCTCGCGGTCGGGTGATGGTCCTGCCCTCAGGACACCCGCGCAGGCTGCGGACTTTCTGCAGCGATGCTCTCCCGACAGTATGAAACCCTCTGATTACCGGACGAAATGACCTAAGCGTCGCCGACCCGCAGGCCGACGGAATCTCTTCTCAGATTGTGAGACAGAGTCCGCATTGTGAGACAATTCCGGCCGTTCGCGTGGAACCCTTCTCCGATATGTGTCGGCCGGGAACGCGCGACAGGAACAGCTTGATATACACTATTGGTAGCTATCATTTGAGGGAGGTGTCATGGCGGACACGGCGATCGCGAGACTTTTCACCCACGGCAGGAGCCAGGCCGTGCGGCTGCCCAAGGAGTTCCGGTTGCCTGGCGACCGGGTTCGTGTCCGGCACGTGGGAGACGGTGTGCTGCTGGAGCCGATCGCCTCCGATGTCGATGCATGGTTCGCTGAGCTGGACCGCTTCGCGGACGTGCCGCTGTTCGAGGACGGCAGGAACCAGCCGCCTGTGCCTCCTGGCGAGGACATCTTCGTGTGAACTACCTCCTGGACACCAACGCCGTGGTCGCGCTGCTGCGGAACAGGCCCGCCGGAGTGCGGGAACGGTACCGGGAGGCGGAGAAGTCCGGTGACTATCTGGCTGTCTCATCCGTCGTCTTGTTCGAGCTGTGGTATGGCGTGGAGAAGAGCGGCCGGGTCCAGGAGAATACAGAGCGCCTGCGCGTTTTGCTCTCTGGTGACCTGGATCTGCTGGACTTCGATGACGAAGACGCCCAGACCGCCGGCCGGGTACGCGCTGCCCTGGAGAAGATCGGAACGCCGATTGGTGCCTACGACCTGCTGATCGCTGGTCAGGCACTCCGGCGCGGCCTGACAGTCGTCACGGCGAATACATCGGAGTTCAGCCGGGTTACCGGACTGAGCTGGGAGGACTGGACGATCTGAACGGTGTCCGGCTCCGCTGCGCGATCTGGCCAGGTCACCCGGAGTATCTGGCTACCCGGGCGCGCTCGGCCGCTATCTCGCGGGCACGGGACGGCAGTTCGGCGCCGACCTCAACGGCGAAGTCCAGGTACGCCTGACGGCCGGGCATCTCCTTCAGGCACTTGGTGACGAGTGCGGCGGCCTGGGAAACGTCACCACGGCGCTCCGCGATCCTCGCGCGCAGGAAGATGAGTTCCGGCCCGGCCAGTGCGGGGCTGGCGGCGAGCCGGTCCAACAGTTCGTCCTCGGGAGTACCCGCGAACCGGTCGAGGAGCATCTCATGCCACGCGGCGAGGGAGTCCGCCCGGTCCTTGCGCCGGTAACCGGTCTCATCGAAGGTTCCGTACACGGTCCGTGGCCGCTTGGGGTCCGCTCGTCCGGCCACCTCCAGCGCCTTCAGGTAGGACTCGGCGAACGTGCGCCACATGTCCGGCGTCGTGAGCAGCCGGGCAAGCGGGACGGCCAAGAGCGTCTCCTTTTCCGCCACCTGCCCGTAGCCCCGGCGGGTCCAGCCGTAGCCTGCCTCCCAGCGGATGAGCTGCTCCGGCGCGGAGCCGGCGAACGCCGCGAAACCGTCATGCCGGAGTACCGACTCCCACAGCGCGGCCACGGCCTCCGACACCACGAACTTGGCGGCCTCTACCGGATCGTCGGAGTGGAAATAGTCGTAGCTCTTCATATCGCAGGCCAGATCGACGATCTTCGCGACGGCCTGCCGTGCCGGTGCGGGGTCGCTGGCCGCCAGCGCCGCCAGCGCGTCGGCTACCAGCCGGCGGAACGTATACCGCCACTTCGACCGCTCGGTGTGATGCACCCGGCGGTCTCCCGCCATATAGGCGCCGTCCTTGGCCAGCTCGACGAAGGTCGTCACCTCGGCCAGGACACCGATCGGGTCTGGCAGCTCCTTCTTCGGCTTCACCTTCGGCTGATCCTGCGGGCGCAGCTCGTCCTCGATGCGCTCGCGGAGCTGAGCGTTCCCGCGCCAGTAGACGGTCCACAAGATCTTGCGGAGGCGCGCGTCGTCGTGCGGCGCCATCGCGGCGTAAAACTCGTCACGGTTCATCCGGTTCGCTGGCATGACACCCGATCGTAGGGTTAGCCCCCCGAGATGAGCCATCCGGCCGCGTAGAACGTCCGTCGGCCGCATTTGCGGCTACTCCTCGCGGAGTACCCGCGCAGGCCATTGTAGCCACGCTGAGCAGGCAGAAGACGCTCTCCACGCCCGACGACAGCGAGCCGCCCGGTCGGCAGCATCGCATGTATGGCAACGACATCTTCCGCAATCAGTCACACCGGCGTCAGGAATGACGGCCGCCGCCTCGGCCTGGCCCTGCTCGTCATCGCGACCGCGCAGCTGATGGTTGTACTGGACTCGACCATCGTCAACGTCGCGCTGCCGCACATTCAGGCGGCTCTCGGATTCTCCGGCAACAGCCTGGAATGGGTCATCAACGCCTATGCCCTGGCGTTCGGCGGGCTGCTGCTGCTCGGCGGCCGCGCCGGTGACCTGTTCGGCCGCCGCCGGATGTTCGTCACCGGCCTGCTGCTGTTCTCGGCCGCGTCCCTCGCCGGCGGGCTCGCCACCTCTCCGGCATGGCTGCTGGCGGCCCGCGCCGTTCAGGGCGCCGGCGGCGCGATCATCGCGCCCGCCGCGCTGGCGCTGATCGCCACGACGTTCCCGGGAGGCCCCCGCCGCAGCCGGGCGATGGGCGTGTACGCCTCGATGAGCGCGGTCGGCGGCGCGGCCGGGCTGATCGCCGGGGGCCTGCTCGTCACGTATGCCTCGTGGCGGTGGGTGCTGTTCGTCAACGTGCCGATCGGCATCGCTGCCGCGCTCGCTGCCCCGGCCGTGCTGCCCGGCGCCGCGCGCCGGCCAGGCCCGGCTCGACCTGCCCGGTGCGATCACCGGAACGGGGGGAGTGGCCGCGCTCGTCTACGGCCTGTCCAACGCCGCCACTAGCCCCGACGGGACATCGCACTGGGGCGATGCCAAGGTGGTGGCCGCGCTGACGGCCGGTGCGGTGCTGCTCGCGGCGTTCGCGGTCATCGAGGCACGCAGCCGCCATGCGCTGCTGCCGACGCGGCTGCTGCGCAGCCGTGACCGCCTCGGCGCGAACCTCATCATGCTGGGTGCGGGGACCGCCATCTTCGGCGTGTTCTTCTTCGTCACCTTGTTCGTGCAGGACGTATGGGGTTACTCCGCGCTCAGGACGGGAGTGGCGTTCCTGCCGCTGACCGCAGCGTTGCTCGCCGCCTCTGCCGCCGCTGCCGCACTCGTGCCGCGGACTGGCGTGCGCCCGCTTCTGCTGGCTGGCGGTGCCGCCAGCGCCGGGGGCCTGTACTGGCTGTCCCGGGTGACCGAGCACGGCACCTACGCGGGCGGACTGCTCGGCCCGGGCCTAGTGCTAGGGGTGGGACTCGGCCTGCTGCTGGTCCCGCTGCCGCTGGCCGCCCTGGCCCGCGTCGCCGACGCGGACTCAGGGGCGGCCGCCAGCCTGCTCAACGCCGGCCGTCAGGTAGGCGGCTCTATCGGCCTCGCGGTCCTGGGCACCGTGGCCTGGACGGTGGTCGCCGACAGCGCCCGCGCCGCTGCCCGCGCGGCCTCGCCGACGCCGGCCGCCACCTGGCAGGCAGCGGCGTACCAGCACGCGCTGACGGCCGGCTTCGACCGGGCCTTCCTGGTCGCCGCCGCGATCGCCGTACTCATTCTCGTGGTCGCCATAACCGTGATCCGCGTCCGCCGCGCTGACCTGGCCGGCAGCTAGCATGCCCGCCATGGCACGCGCACGCGGACAGCGCGACCAGCGATCGTTCCTGCTCCAGCGGGCGCAGCCGGCGATGGCCGGGCTGGCGACCGCGATCGGCGTCGGCGTCAGCGCCGCGCTGGGTGCGGTCAGCTGACCGTAGGCGACGCTTCAACCCGGATCGCAAGAATGGCATCGCCCGTAAGAGGCCCAAATAGAGACGGACGGCTTCTTCCAGGCGCATCAGCTCACGCGGATGGAGTCTCCCTCGTCGGCGCCGCAGTCGCGACTTGTCGATTGAGTGCAGGTCGGTCGCGTTGACATAGCTGACGTCGTAACCCGTGAGGCCGGCATCGCGATCCAAGGGGATGTGGGTCTGCGGCGGCCCTTCAGTTCCGGTAACGACGGCGACCGTCACCGCGCTGAGACGCGGGATCAGCACGTTGATCGTCAGCACCACGACCAGATGCTCCCCTGCCCTCGGCAGCCGGGCATCCCAGACATCGCCCCGGAGCGGGTCCACTGACTAGTCGGCGTCGCCGGCAGCCACTCCGTCCGGCAGCGGAGCCGCCTGACCCCCGTAGAACTCATCGTAAGCTGCCGCTAGGTCCATCTCCCGGGCACGCCGGTGCACCAGCCGCAGGCCTTCCCGGACTAGCTCAGAAGGTCCTTCAAGACCAAGGACGGCTGCATCGTGATTTACCAGCTCACGGGCGAAGCTGGCGTCGATCCTTGCCTGCATGGTCACGGTCCCGCCCGCTGCCCGCCGCCTGGCACCGGCACGGCCGGTGCCGCGGGTCATCGCCGCTTCTGGAGGCACTGAGGAGGAGCGTGCAGCCATGTATTGAGTTCGTCATACAAATCGGCGGAAGTCCAAGCCCTGGGCGGGCAGGCCCGCACGCTACCACGCGGTACGGACCTCGCGCGGGCACCAAGATCCACAGGAACCGGCAAGGCCAGCTATGGTCCCGTCATGGACGCCAAGACCGAAGAGCTGAGGGCCGCACATGACGTCCTCGCCGAGTTCTACGCCGCCCGCCTGGCGGACGCCCTGGACCGCATGCCCGCCGAGCGGGCGGTACTCGGCCTGTTCTGCGAGCTGACGCTGGCCGCAGGCCTCGGCATCAGCGTCGGGGACATCGGCTGCGGGATAGGACGGCTCGCGCCCTACCTGGCGTCCAAGGGCCTGTCCCCGCACGGGATCGATCTGTCGCCCGAGATGATCCATGTGGCCCGGCGCGACCATCCCGGCTTCGGCTTCGACGTTGCCGACCTGCGTGAACTGCCCTTCGAGGACGCCTCACTGGCAGGCGTGGTCTGCTGGTACTCCCTCATGTTCCTCGCGCCGGCCGACAGGCCGGCCGCCTTCGGCGAGCTTGCCCGCGTGGTCAAGCCGGGAGGCTACCTGGTGACCGCGTTCAAGGCCGGTGACAGCCGGGTCCGCCGCGGCGGCCGCAGCACCGGCCTCGGCGTCGAATTCGACGTCTACTGGCTGTCTCCGGAGGAGATGGAGCGCCGGGCGGCCAGCGCCGGCTTTGCGACCGTGTTCTGGGGCGGGCGACCCGCCGAGGGACAAGAAGGCTCCCCGCAGGGGTACCTGCTCGCTAAGCGGTCTTGAAGCGGGTCAGCCGATCGGTGGATCGGCTCGGCCGTCTGGTTCATTCCCTGGTTCAGCCGGCGGTCCGGGCGTTCGGGCGATGCGCGCCTTGGCCTGGTCCGCGACGCTGAAGGCATGCCAGCAGTTATCGAGGTGCAGCACCTGCACAAGGGGTACGGGGACACCGTGGCGGTCGGCGATGTCTCCTTCACCGTGCATGAGGGCGAGATCTTCGGGATCCTCGGCCCCAACGGCGCGGGCAAGACCACGACCGTGGAGTGTATCGAGGGTCTGCGGGAGCCGGACCGGGGCGAGATCAGCGTGCTCGGGCTCGATCCCCTCCGGGACCGGGCCGAGCTGACCCAGCGGCTCGGGGTGCAGCTACAGCAGAGCCGGCTGCCCGACCAGCTCCGGGTCGCCGAGGCGCTGGAACTCTACAGCTCCTTCTATCAGGACCCGGCCGACTGGCGGGAACTGATGGAGGTGCTCGGGATCTCGGCCAAGGCCAGAACCCCTTTCCGCAAGCTCTCCGGCGGCCAGCAGCAGCGGCTGTCCATCGCCCTGGCGCTGGTCGGCAACCCGCGGGTGGCGGTGCTGGACGAGCTGACCACCGGCCTGGACCCGCAGGCCCGGCGGGACACCTGGGACCTGATCGAGGGCGTGCGCGAACGCGGCGTCACGATCGTGCTCGTCACCCACTTCATGGAGGAGGCCGAACGGCTGTGCGACCGGGTGGCGCTGATCGACGCGGGCCAGGTCGTGGCGCTGGACACCCCCGCCGCGCTCGCCGAGCGGGTGGAGACCGAGCAGCGGATCCAGTTCCGCCCGTCCGCTCCGGTCGACGACTGGCTGCTGGAAAGCCTGCCGGAGGTCACCAAGGTCATCCACAAGGGCGATGCCGTGGTGGTGACCGGCACCAGCACGGCACTCAACGCGGTCATCTCCGTGCTGGCCCGCAACCAGATCGTGGCGGAGCAGCTGCGGGTGGAGCAGGCCAGCCTGGAGGATGCGTTCCTCACGTTCACCGGCAGGCACTCACGTGCCGACGAGGGGAGGTAACCATGACAGCCACCACCGTGGCGGCGCCAGCCGTGCGCCGGCGTTCCGCGATGACCCAGCTCATCATGACCGAGCTGAAGCTGTTCACCCGGGGGCGTGCGGTCGCTGGCCTGCTGGCAGGCGCCGGGGTTCCGCTGCTCCTGCTGATCATCTTCGGCTCCATCCACTCCTTCAACACGCCGGTCAGGAAATACGGCGGCCTCACCACGCTCGACGTGTACGTACCGATCCTGCTGGTCTTCGCGATGGGCCTGCTGTGCCTCATGGCCATGCCGGCGACGCTGGCCGGCTACCGGGAGCTGGGCTACCTGCGCCGGCTGAAGGCCACTCCGACCGGGCCGGTCCGGGTGCTGGTCGCCGAGCTCGCGGTCAAGCTGGTCGTCGCCGCGGCCATCGTGATCGTGCTGCTGGCCGTGGCCAGGGGCGGATACGGCGTGGCGGCGCCCCGTCAGGCCGGCGGGTTCATCGTGGCCGGCGTGGTCGCCGCTGCCGCGCTGATGGCGACCGGGCTCTTCATCTCGGCGGTGGCGCCCAACGCCGGCCTCGCCCGGGGCATCGGGGCGATCGTGTTCTACCTGCTGATGTTCTTCGCCGGGCTGTGGCTTCCGATTCCGAACATGCCGGCGGTGCTGCAGCACATCAGCCACGCCACCCCGCTGGGCGCGGCGGTGCCCGCGCTGCAGAACGCGACCCAGGGGCAGTGGCCGACCTGGCTGCAGCTGGTGACGATGGCGGGCTACGCGGTGGCGTTCGGGCTGGCCGCGGTGAGATTCTTCCGCTGGGAGTAGATTCCGAAGCGGAGGAGATCAGATGAGCAGTCTGGGATCCCGCTACCGGCTGGAAACGTGGCGGCGGGGAGCGCCGGTCCGGATAGCGATCGCGCAGTTGGTCATCCTCGGGGCCCTGGCCCCCTCCGCGCTGGGCGGGCACTGGGGTTCGACGCGGATCAACCTGGCGCTGTGCCTGGCGGCCGCGGTGTGGACCCTGGTGGCGCTGCGCCCGGACCTACGGAAGCGCCCCCTTGTGATGGCGGTGTTCGTCGCCGGGGTGATCGCCATCTTGTTCGCGCTGGTGATCAGGGATCCGTGGTTCGGGTTCGACGCCTACGTCGGCTACAGCTATTCGATCGTGCTGCTGCCCTGGCCATGGCAGCTGTCCGGCGTGGCCGCCACCGCCGTCGCGGCGGCCACAGCGCAGTCGGCGTGCCTGGACCGGGCGGCGCCGGCCGGCATGGCCGCCTACGCCGGCATTATCGCCGGCAACATACTTGCCATATGCAGCGTTGCCTGGTTCCTGCACCGCATCGAAACGCAGAACGAACAGCGCGGGCGGATGCTGGACGAGTTGCGGGAGTCGAACCGGAGGCTGGAGGCGGCGCTGGCCGAGAACGCGGGCCTGCACCAGCAGCTGCTGACCCAGGCGCGGGAAGCCGGGATCCTGGACGAGCGGCAGCGGATGGCCCGGGAGATCCACGACACGCTGGCGCAGGGGCTTACCGGGATCATCACCCAGTTGCAGGCGGCCGAGCACGCGGCCGGCGAACCGACGGAGTGGCGCAAGCACTTCGCCGCCGCCACCAGGCTGGCCAGGGAGAGCCTGTCCGAGGCACGGCGGTCGGTGGACGCGCTGCGTCCCGAGCCGCTGGAAAAAGCCTCGCTGAGCGAGGCGCTGGCCGGTGCCGCGGCGCGCTGGTCGGCCCTGAACGGCATCCCGGTCCGGGTCACGACGACCGGCACCGAGCGGCCGCTGTGCCCCGAGGCCGAGGCCGCGCTGCTGCGGACCGCGCAGGAGGCGCTGGCCAACGTCGCCAAGCACGCTCAGGCGACCAGGGCCGGTGTCACGCTGTCGTACATGGAGCACGAGGTGGCCTTGGACGTACGCGATGACGGCCGGGGCTTCGATCCGGCCCGGCTCGGTGAGAGCGCCGCCGGAAACGGTGCCCTGGCTCCGGCGAGGTCGGCGGCCGGACAACCCCGGGGAGACACAGTGTTCCACGGGACCCTGCTTGCCGGAGGAGGCCCCCGAATCCCCGGTGGCCCGGATTCCCCGAAGGACGGCGGGTTCGGCCTGGTCGCGATGCGGCAGCGGATCGAGGACCTGGCCGGAACGCTGCAGATCGAATCGGAGCCGGGCGCCGGGACCGGGATCTCGGCCTGCATCCCCGCCGCACCCACGGTGGCCCGGTCGTGAACCGTCCCGGCGCCCCCCGGCAGACCGGCGGCAGCGCGGGCGCCGCCCAGGGCAGCGCCCCGATCAGGCTGCTGGTCGCGGACGATCACCCAGTGGTCAGGGACGGGCTGTGCAGCATGTTCGCCCGTGATCCGGAGTTCGATGTGCTCGGCGAGGCGGCCGACGGCGCCGAGGCGGTCCGGCTCGCCCAGGAACTGCGGCCGGACGTGATCCTGATGGACCTGCGGATGCCCGGCATGGACGGCGTGACCGCGATAACCGAACTGGCCTCCAGAGGCGTCACCGCACGCGTGCTCGTGCTGACCACCTACGACACCGACAGCCACGTAATCCCGGCGATCGAGGCGGGCGCGACCGGCTACCTGCTCAAGGACGCCCCCCGCGCCGAGCTGCTGCGGGCGGTCCGGGCCGCGGCCCACGGCGAGCCGGTGCTCTCGCCCGCCGTGGCGGCCCGGCTGATGAGCAGGGTCCGCGCTCCCGCCCCGGGTCCGCTCAGCCAGCGGGAACTCGAGGTCCTCGAGCTGGTGGCGGCCGGGACCACCAACCGGGAGGCGGCCGCCCGGCTGTTCATCACCGAAGCCACGGTCAAGACCCACCTGATGAACATCTACGCCAAGCTCGGCGTGAGCGACCGCGCCGCCGCCGTCGCCGAGGCTTTC
This sequence comes from uncultured Actinomycetota bacterium, assembly GCA_963771985.1. Taxonomy (GTDB): domain Bacteria; phylum Actinomycetota; class Actinomycetes; order Streptosporangiales; family Streptosporangiaceae; genus Trebonia. The sequence continues at coordinate 199,877 of CAVYVO010000007.1, forward strand.
AACCGCGGCCTGCTCACCCGCCGCTCTTGACCTGTGTGTCTTGTCTCAGCGAAGTGTTCGTGACCTAGCACGGCGAGCAGCTGCAACTTTTGTAGCCCTCGGTGCGCGGGGGAGCGGTGAGCACGAGCATCGTGACGCTCCCGGTGGTAGAGACCAAACCCTTTTCCCATAACGGACCGTGGCGCCTGCCCGGCCCTCCAGCACGCCTCCAGCGCGCTGAAGTAGATGGTGGTGATGACTGCGGACTCCGTTATTCCGTGATGCGGCGGCACAGCCAGGCCAGCGACAGCGGGTAGCGGTAGTCGATGCCCATGTGCGTTCCGTCGAACAGCTCGAACTGGATCATGTCGTCTCCGACGCCGATGCCGCGCAGGGTCTCGCGGAACGCCTTGGCCCCGAGGTCCAGGAACCATTCGTCCCGGGTGCCGGCGTTCGATCCAGATGCCGCGCTGGGCGGCGAGGGCGTCTGCGTACTGCGGGGCCATCCGGACTGGGTCCCAGTCCAGCCAGCGCTGCCACACGTCCGGCCGGAGCTGGCCGGTGTCCGGATCGAACGGCAGCTCGACCGAGCCGTCCTCGTTCGCGGAGAAGCATGCCGAGACGCCGAGCAGCATCAGCAGGTCGTGGTCTTCGGGCTTGGTGAACGAGGGGCGGGACTGGAAGGCGTCCCACCAGCACCAGATGTCACCGTTGTACTCACGCAGGTGCCGGGCGGCCTTGGCGAACCCGGGGATGTAGGAGTACTCGTACAGGGCGTCACCGGAGTGCGTGCCCAGCGCGCCGAACAGGTCCGGCCGCAGCATCGGGGTGATCATCGCGCCGAAGCCGCCGCTGGACTTGCCGGTGATGGCCCGGTGCGGGCCGGCCGCCAGCGTGCGGTAGTGCGCGTCGACCCAGGGCACGACCTCATCGCACAGGTAGGAGTGGTACCGGCCGGTGCCTGGCGAGTCGACGAACTGGCTGCCGCCGTACTTCGTCCACGCGTCCACGAACACCACCAGCGCGGGCGGAGCCTCACCACGGGCGAACACCGCGTCGGCGGTCTCCGGGAACGGCTGCCGGTACGGCGACCGGTTGCGCCACATGCTGACGTGCCCGGTATAACCCTGGATGACGTAGACGGCCGGGTAGCGGCGCCCGGGATCGTCCTCGTACCCTGGCGGCACGTAGACGAGCAGCGGTCGTTCGCACGGGTCGCCCAGCGGGTTGTCCCGCAGCAGCCCGCTGGTGATCACGTGCTCATCGATACGTCCGGCCAGATCTGCCGACCAGGGCAGCATTCGGTCTCCTCCTCACGTTGGTCCCTCCTGCCACCCAGCTGAGGGTGCAGCCCGGCTACGATAACCCCCATCCTCCAAGGTGAGAAGGCCGGGATGAGCGAGGCACGGACTGAGGGCTCGACGGAATTCGCCGAGCGGATGCTGCGCACGATGAACGAGGCCGCGCTGGCCTTGATGGTGAGCGTGGGCCACCGCACCGGACTGTTCGACGTCATGGCGACTATGCCCGCGGCGACGAGCGCTGAGATCGCGTCGCGCGCCTCGCTCGACGAGCGGTACGTCCGGGAATGGCTGGCGGTGATGACCACCGGCCGGATCGTCGAGCACGATGGCGCGACGGGATCTTATTGGCTGCCCGCTGATCACGGCGCCTGGCTCACCCGGGCAGCCGGCATGAAGAATCTCGCCACCGGGATGCAGTACATCGGGCTGATGGCGCTGGTGGAGGATCAGATCGTGGACTGTTTCCGCCGCGGCGGCGGGGTCCCGTACTCGGCGTTCCCGAGGTTCCAGGCGGTCATGGCCGAGGACAGCGGTGCCGTTCACGACGCCACCCTGATCGACGTGATGCTGCCGCTGGTACCCGGGCTGATCGACAGGCTCAGGCAGGGCATCGACGTGGCTGACGTCGGGTGCGGGTCCGGCCATGCCGCCAACCTGATGGCCGAGGCCTTCCCGCGTTCGCAGTTCGCTGGCTTTGACTTTTCCGGCGCCGGGATCGCCGCGGCCCGCCTAGAGGCAGAGCGCAAAGGCCTTGCGAACACGCGCTTCCACAAACGCGACGCCGCCCACCTCGGCGAGATCGGCCGGTTCGACTTCATCACCACCTTCGACGCGGTGCACGACCAGGCCCGGCCGGACCTGGTGCTGGCCGGGATCGCCAAGGCACTGCGCCCCGGTGGCGTTTACCTTTGCGTCGAGACCTCCGCCTCCAGCAATCTCGCGGAGAACCTGAACCACCCGCTCGGGCCGTTTCTGTACACCGTATCGTGCATGCATTGCATGACCGTTTCCCTTGCCGACGGCGGGATGGGCCTCGGTACCATGTGGGGAGAGCAGACTGCACGGAAAATGCTCGGCGAGGCGGGCTTCACCTCCATCGAGACCGCGCATCTCGACGGCGATATCGTCAATACCTACATCATCGCCAGCAAGAGCTGAGCCGGCACGCTGCATCACGCCTTCGGCTTGCCCCTAGGTGGCTGAGGTCGGCGAGCGGGAGGCGGAATGACCGATGATCGGGAGCTGACCGGGCTCGATCCTTTCGCCCTGCTCGACAACGAGGCAGGGCGCTTGGATGCGTTCCTTTCCGGCCTCGGCAAGGCTGGCTGGCAGCGGGCATCGCGGTGCGCTGGGTGGACGGTACGGGACGTACTCGGGCACCTGGCCGCGGGCGAGGACTACCACCGGGCCTGCCTGGATGGGACAGTCGCGGCGTTTCTGGTCGGCTTCGCCGAGCGCGGCGGCACTGACCTGGACTCGGTGAACGCGCTCGGCGTGGCCGACTACGCCGCCTTGTCCCCGGCAGAGGTGCTCGCCCGCTGGCGTGCTGCCAGCGCAGACAACCGCCGCTGGTTCCGCGAGCGAGGAGACGGCCTCGTGGACACCTCCATCGGCGACTACCCGTGCCGCTGGCAGGCGATCCACGTGGCCGCCGAGCTCGCCACCCACGCCGACGACATCGGCGTGCCCGTCACACCCGGCGAGCATGGGCAGCGGACAGCCTGGCGGGCCCGCTACTCCCGGTTCGCGCTTGCGGAAGCAAAACCCCAGCTGGAGATCCGGCATGCCGACGCGCATACGACCGTCATAGATGGGTCGAGCATCGTTGAGCTCGACGACGACGAGCTGATCGAGGCCGTGATGGGCCGACTGGACGAGAGATGCGGGTTCAGCGCCACGCTCCGCGCGCTCCTGTCGATGATGCCGTGACCCCCTCGGCAGGCTAGGGCCGTTACCTCGCGCCGGACCCGGGAATCGCGCAGCGCCGAGGAGGTGATCCCGGCCCATACGTCCAGCCGATAACCTGACGTTCTCCGCCTGGGATCCCTTCTGGCCATGCGTGATGTGCCCGTGGACAGCGTCAGGATGGCGCGGCCATGAGAACCGACGATCATCCGTGGTCAACGAGGCATCAGCGAGCGAACTCGCGCGCCGGCGCTCGCGGCCGCGCTGGAGCCCTGCGGTCTGGCGCTCCGCGAGCGAAACAACCGGCGGCACAGCTTGCCCGCCGTCATCCGGTCTGGGCACACCCGGGCCCGTCGGGACCAGTGCCTGGGACGGTCAGCTGTCACGGTACCTACGGAACGCTTGGGCCATGGCCGCGCGCGGACCGCCAATCTGCTCGGCAGCCCGGTTACTGAGATGGCCGCCTGGCACCACGCCGAACCGTGTGGTCCACTGTGTCCGCCTACGCCATAGCCCAACTGCCGACCGGGACGCCCTCTTCTGCGTGCGATGAGGATTCCCGCTCGATGACAAGCGGCGTGCGGAGCTGGAACGTCTGTGCGCACGCGCCGTACTGTGGCACGCCGAGCGCAGCCGCTTGTAGTCGGCAGATGCGATCTGTGCCGGGAGCGCGGCTCGGGTAAGGCGATCCCCTGCCCTGCTTTACGGCCAGGTCAGTCGCCGTTGAGGGAGCGCTGCTGGGGGGCGATCCCGGCGAAGCTGGCTGGCGTCAGCGGCGTCGGGTTCAGGTGCAGCGCCCGGATCGCCGCCAGCAGCACGGTGAGCTGGTGGCCAAGCCCGGGAACCCAGTGCAGGATGACGATCTCGCCTGGGCTCAGCGGCTTGCCGTCCCAGGTCTGGATGCGGTCGCCGGACACGGTGGCGCTCCAGCCCACGAGGTCCGTCAGCCCCGCCCGCGCTGCCGCCACCTCCACTGTGCTGTCAAAGGCTCCGTACGGCGGGCGCCCCATGATAGGGGTCTGGCCCAGCCACCGGCCGAGCGCCGTCCGCGCCTGCCCCCACTGCGCGGTGGCCTGGCTCACGGTGAGCCGGGTGAGGTAGGGATGGGAAACCGTGTGGTCCCCGATCATCCCGCCCGCGGCGACGAAAGACTTCCAGTAGCTCAGGTGCTCCTGGGCGGCCTCGGAGATGAGGAAGGCCGTGATCGGCAGGTACGTCCGGTGCATGAGGTCCAGCACTTCGGCGCTGGGAGTCCAGCCGTCATCGATGGTGATGTAAATCGCCCGCCCGGCAGGGTTCGCGAAGCAGTACAACCGGGCCACGGACACGGCGTGAGCCTTAGCCAGGGACAAGGCGGGGATCGTGACCAGGACGATCGCCTGTTCGCCGTCCTGCGCGGCCAGGTGCAGCCGGGCCTGGCAGGCAGTCGCGCTCTCGGACACCGCCACCTGCGACGGCGCCACCAAGGCGACCTTATCGATCCCGCATAGCGTCTGGGTCAGGCCGGCGCGCAGCGGGGCGGACGTCCAGACCAGCCACCGGCCGGAACTGGCACCGGACGTGACCATCCGCAGCGGCGGCGGGGCGCTGACCGTGAGCATCCTGGTCAGCGGCTGCGGGCCGGTGAGCCGGACCAGCAGGCTGGTCCGCGCGCCTGCGGGCACCGGCACCTGTACCGTCCCGCCGGCCTGCGACCAGCGCTCAGTGTGCCCATTACTGGTCTCTGACACGGTCAGCCGGCTGCGGGCCAGGACCTGTCGGCCGGCCGTCCCGGCGGGGGGAGTCACCCGGATCGTCACGGTATTCGAGGCAGGAGACAACGCCCACGCTACACGGAACGGCACCGGTGCCGCCGCCGGGCTAGAACAGCCCAGGCCGCCGCCCGCCAGCGCTACCAGCGACAGCAAGACCACGACCAGCATGGCCCGCCGGAACCTGAACTGCCGGGCAGACGGCCTGGCATCGCCAGGGTAGGCCAGGCCGGTACGGATCATGGTCCCTCCCCCGGGAATCCACAACAGCATTATCGCGTCAAGCCGGATGATCCGGCATTACCCGGACGGCTATATCTCCGTAGGCGCACCGTCGGCCTTGCCCGTGCGCCCTCGTGGGCACAAATCTGCAATTGACGCCCGGAGTGACGGTCTTGCGGCCCGAATGAGAATGCATGCCAGAGCTCAAGGAAGCGTTCTGGTGAGCTGCGTTACGCCGAACTGGACGTTCTGCGCGCCGCGCGCGGGCAGGCGGCACCTCCGCCCGCGAATATTCGGCTGGGAGAGTGTGGACCGTTTATAGGTGGCGTCCTGGTCATCCGGCACGGCGCGCCCCGGGCCCCGATGCCGCACAGCGGCCGGGCGGGTTGACGAGCAGCAGTCACTGTAATAAATTTCATTGAATGGAGGATAGTCCAGCAGAGCCGGAGGATCCGAGGAGCCTGTCCCGGGCCGGCGCTCCGCGCAAGCCCTGGCATGAGGTGCACAAGGCGCTGGCTGACCCGCTGCGGATCCGGCTACTGGAGTGGCTGGCCGAAGCGCCCCGGTCGGCGCGGCAGCTAGCCGGCTGCGCCGGGCTGCCGGCTGACCGCCTCTACTACCACCTCGGCCAGCTGGAGCAGGCCGGACTGATCGAGGTTACCGAGTACCGGCGGCTGGCCCGCGGCAAGGCCGAGCGGGTTTACGCGCCCGCGCAGACCGAGCCGCCCGGCGATGCCGGCCCGGAAGAAACAGCCGCGTTCCTCGGATCGGTGCTGCAGGCCACCGCGATGGACATCACGGCGGCCTACCGGGCCAGGCAGGCGGGCCGCCGCCGGGAGGTCGGCCTGCACCGCGGCGCGCTCCGGCTCACCGATCAGGCGCTGGCCGAGCTGCGCGGCCACATCGAGCAGCTCACCGCCCGGTTCGCCGATCCAGGCGCAGACGGAACCTGGACCCGGGTGGTCCTGGCGCTCGTCGACCTGCAAGACCGCCCGGATGCCGGCCCCCCGCCAGCGAGCCCGGCATGAACGATGCCGCCGCACAGCACGCCGGCCCGGCCGTCCGCGCCTCCGACGCCGAACGAGAGCAGACCGTGGCGCTGCTGCAGCGCAGCTTCGCCGACGGCCGGCTGACCCAGGCCGAGCTCGAGGAACGAGCCGGTGCCGCCTACGCCGCGCAGACCAGGGCCCGGCTGCGCGATCTCACCGCCGACCTGCCCGCCGCCCGGGAGCAGGCGCCACGGTCTGGCATGGTCCCGGACCAGCGCCTGCTGATCATCCTGTTGTGCGTCCACCCCCCAGCGGCCCTGGTCTACTGGCTGCTATGCCGCCGCAGGCGACCAGCCACCGCCGGTACCGAGCCGGCCACAGCCCTCCAGCGCACAAAAGACTGATCTGCGCTCACCCACCCAGACAACCGGCAAGGCAATCAGCCGCTCGTATTCGGCAGCGGGAGGCGCGACCGGCTACCTGCTCAAGGACGCCCCCCGCGCCGAGCTGCTGCGGGCGGTCCGGGCCGCGGCCCACGGCGAGCCGGTGCTCTCGCCCGCCGTGGCGGCCCGGCTGATGAGCAGGGTCCGCGCTCCCGCCCCGGGTCCGCTCAGCCAGCGGGAACTCGAGGTCCTCGAGCTGGTGGCGGCCGGGACCACCAACCGGGAGGCGGCCGCCCGGCTGTTCATCACCGAAGCCACGGTCAAGACCCACCTGATGAACATCTACGCCAAGCTCGGCGTGAGCGACCGCGCCGTCGCCGAGGCTTTCAACCGCGGCCTGCTCACCCGCCGCTCCTAGCCGCGTCACGTCTCGGTGAGCACGAGCAGCGTGACGGCTACCCGCCATGCCCTCGCGGTGGTAAAAGACCAAACCCTTTTCCCATAACGGACCGTGGCGCCTGCCCGGCCCTCCAGTACGCCTCCAGCACAGCGGCCAGGCCCAGGATGAGGCCAGCTGGTCTATGCGGGCCGCTGGGCTGGGCCTGGCGCGGCAGCAGCGGGATGACCAGGCAGCTCAGCGCACCGATGGCGATCACCGTGAGCATGGCGGGCCGTGTCGCACCCGGATGATTGATATGGGCGCTTTCCTGCGTGCGGTCGCCGGCGGCGCACGTGGCCCTCTGGCCTGGGTGCATACGCGGCACAGCGGTCATGGCGGCCTCAATCATGCCTTAATCGCGAAGGAGGGCAGGGCTGGCATGCTCGTCTCCAGAGTCGCCGCGACGGCGGCTGAGGGGGGACGATGATGAGCTGGTTCTGGCTGAACATCCCGCTAATGGTGGTGTTCCTTTGCTGCTGGGCGGGGATCCCGCTGTGGCATACGCTCACCGCTGGGACGCCGAGCTTAAGGCAAAGCACGCCGAGATCGCGGCGACAGCCGTCGCTGCGCCGGTCGTCGCGCAGTCGGCTCCGGTTACGGCAGTCGCGCACGGGGCCGGCGGCCCGGCCTATGCGGGAGCTGGCGGCCCGCGGTAACCAGTGCGGCTGGCAGCAGGCGGGAGCGGCCGGCCTGGCACGGCCACGACACGGGGACCGCTGTCGCGGGCGGCGGTCCGGGCCTGGGCGGTCTGCGACGGCGGGAAGGTGCGGGTCGTACTTCGACCCGGCTTCACGATCAGCTTTCAGCCTGTGAAGGGTCCGCGTGTCAGCCATCGCGCGGCTCAGCGTAGCGAGAGCCTGGCCAGTTACCGGGGGGTGCCGAGGATCATTGCGCGGCCGATCACGCGTGCCTGTTCCTCGTCCCCGGCCCGGATAGCTTCGGTGAGGCGGCGGTGCGGCAACGGCTTCGAGCGCGCGCCGATCGCTCGAAGGAGGGTGACGATGGACCGTTTCATCTCGCCGCCGGTGTCGAGGGATGCGTCGAAGGCACGGTAAAAGTCGCTCACGATGAGTTCGAGTGCCAGGGAGCCTGCCAGCGCGGCCACGGTGTGGTGAAACTCTCGGTCAGCGCGGATGATGTCCTCGTCGGATCCGTCGGGGACCGCTTCCTCTAGCGCCGCCACGGCGCGCTCGAGTTCTGCCAGCCCCTCCCTTGACCGGCGCTGAGCGGCGAGCGCCGCAGTCCCCTCGTAACTGATGGCGGTTGCCTCCCGGATGGACCTGCCGATCCCCCGGATGCCGAGGCGGACAAGGTGCGGGATCAGCTCGAGCGAGCCGTTACGCCGGTAATCGAGGACACGGCACCGCTTGCCATGCTGGCGGTCGATCAGGCCGAGCAGCTCAAGGTGCGTCAGGACCTCGCGGACGGTGGTCCGGTTGATGCCGAGCTGCAGGGCGAGTTCGCGCTCGGACGGCAGCTCGCCGCCGGCCGCGATGGCACCCGAGAGGATCGCGTCGCGGATCTGGCCAACCGCTGCGGCAGCCAGATCGATCTTCGGGATCGCCGCGAACCCTGCCACGTCAGGCCAGCCCGAAATGCTCGGCTCCGTTGCGCCAGAAGAACTGGTCGTGCGCGGCGTCGCCGAAGCCGGCCAGGGCATCGCCGAAGATCTCGAAAGGCCGCCGGCCGCCCTCGGGGTGCGGGTAGTCGGTCGAGAACATGAACAGCCCGGGACCGCACTGCTCGATGAGCCAGGCGGTGTCCTCGAACGGGAACGGCGTGAACCGAACCTGGCGGCGGATGTACTCCGACGGCTTGAGCTCGAGCTCCTGCAGCAACGGCTCGAACTTCGAGAACGACCGGTGCGCGTGATCGAGGTTGCGGAGCATCCCGGGGACCCAGCTGGCGCCCAGCTCGATCGCCGCTCCCCGCAGCTGCGGATGACGGTGGAAGACACCGTCGAGAACAAGGCACGCCAGGAAGCGCTCCGGTGAGTGGTGCAGCACCGGGAAGTCCTTGCCCCGCAGGTTCTCGCCGCCGCCGAGCCAGTCGGCAGGGAGCGCGCGGCCGTTCTGGTGGAATTCCCTGGGGAGCAGCTTGCCGCCGCCGACGTGCAGCACAAAAGGGACGCCGGCTTCGGCCAGACGGGCCCAGACCGGCTCGAGGTCCACATGCGCCGGCGAGAAGGTCCCTGGCGCTTCGGACGACAACCAGACGGCGGCGACGCCGAGTCCGAGCGCGACGTCGAGCTCTTCGATCGCCCGGCCCGGCTCATTGAGCGGCAGGTAGCCGACGGCGAGCAGCCGCTCGTCGGCCGCGCAGAACCCGGCCATCGCCCGGTTCAGGGCCCGGGTGCCGCCGTAGCGCACGTCCGGATCATCGGAACGGGCGAACTGCCCGAGCGAGAACGTCGGGAATACCAGTTGCGCGTTGATGCCGAGCGCGTCGAGCACCCGCGAGCGCACGCCCGGATCCAGCGCGCCCGGCGCCCGCCATCCCTTGGGGCCGACGATGACATCGGCGCTGACCTGCTCGCTGCGCTGCCGCTCCCACAGCCCAGGCAGGGACGCCATCAATGTCGCCGCGTCCTTGCCGGCCTTCTCCAGGCCCAGGGAACCGAGCTTCTCCCGCACGCCCGGCTCGGCGTAGCCGGGAAGCCAGTCCTCTACCTCCATCACGTGGCTGTCCGCATCGAAGATCATTGGCAACCAGCTCCTACTGGTGGGTGGTCCAACCAGTCTTGCCGGAACGCTCGCCGCAATCAATCGCTTGCCGGCGGGATTGCCTCCCAGAACCGTGGGTCCTCCTCCTTGTCGTCGGCGCCCGCTCTTTCGAGCAGAACGGCCTCACCCGCGTCCGCCAGGCCGGCAAGCACGCCTGGATCGTGAGCAAGATGATCCAGCCGGCCTGAGCATCGGCTGCCAGAGCCAGCGCCCGCGATGCCCATAATCAGCGGATCCGCCGACCCGCAGTGGCAGAGCCGCCGATCGGGCAACTGCACCCCTTTGCCGGGCAGGGCACCTTAGATTCCCCGCTGCGCGCCTTAGGCTTCTGCCCGCGGTCACTGCGGGCCCGGCGGCCGGCGCGTGTGCTAGTCGAGCAGTGCGGTGAGCTTCTTCGGCGCGAGGACCCGGTAGCTCTCGGTCACGAGCTCACGGATCTCCTCCCAGTCCGTGTCGCCGGTGAGCAGCACCCCGATGCGATCACGGTCGGCTCGCGAGGCGAAGAACGGGCGGCCAGTGGACAGCAACGCCTCGCGTTCGTCTGGGTCTGCACGCAACACCAGCAGCGGGACGGGCTTGCCGGCCGGGCCCTCCCGTGCCATTAGCAAGCAGAACGACCTGCGCCGGATGTCGAACGACTGCGCCCAGCCGTCGACCCGCACCGTCACCTCGGGCAGCGCCAGGCATAGCGTGCGGACCCGCCCGGCGATGTCCTCCGGGACCTCTACGGGCGCCCTCACGCGAGACATCCGGCGCGCCGCTGACGAACCACCGTCGTTCCGTTGCCGCACCGACGGCCTACCGGCGGAACGCGGCCCGGGTTGCGGCTGCGGTGGAC
>CAVYVO010000008.1:0-5986 GCA_963771985.1 uncultured Actinomycetota bacterium
GAATGATCGTTGTTTTTCATTCGGGCATCGCCACCTGCAGGAGGCGGACACGGCCGCCCTCGACGAGCAGGCCACGGCCCGGCGGGAAATCGGCGCGCCGACTCCGCGGGAAGTCGGTCTTGTAGACGATCGTCCCGTCGCCCTGTTCAGGCTGGAGGGCCAGGCCGGTGCGCCCGGACTTCACCGCGTTCAGCAGCGGCCAGCCGCCGCCGAGCGCGGAGGTTTCCGCCTCGGCGATCACCACGTGACCGAGCTTGGTGAGGGTCTTGATCATGGCGACGAGCGGCGCATCAGCCGGAGTGCCGAGGAACTCGCTGACCGCCTCGATCACCACCGCGTACCGCTGCACGCCCGCACCGCCGATGGCCGCCGCCTGGTCGATCTTCGCGGCGGCCTCCGCCACCTCGGCGGGGTCGGTTGCGATCTGCTGCCAGATGCCGAGGCTGGCCAGCGGCGACCGCTTGCCGCCGAACAACACCGGCACGACGCCGGGGGCGGCACGGTCGAGCGCGATCATCACCGTGGCGGCCGCTGTGGTCCGGCCGCTGGCTGGCGGTCCCGAGATGAGGAAGACGCCCTCCGGCTTGAAGCCGACCGGGCCCAGGCTGTCGTCCGCCACGCCAATCGCCGGCCGTCCGTCGGCCGTCGCAGGCAGCTCGCTCAGCCTGACGATCTTGCGGAGCTGCTCCACCGGTGGGGCGTCTGACACGTGCTGGCGGCGCATCGCGGCGGCCAGCTGGCTGATCGCCCGGGCCTGCGCGGTGGTCCCTGTCGCCCCGCCGAATACCGCCACCTGGAACTCCGCCCGGCCGAGCAGCCCTCGGCCCGGTGGCGAGTCCAGCGTCAGCGCCCCGGCCTCGGCGCCCGCCGTGAAGTAGTCGTTGTCGTCGGCGAGCCGCAGCACCAGGCGTCGCTGCACCCGCGAGGAGAACCTTGACGGCAGCGATGCCGGGCGGTCGGCGGTTAGGATGAGGTGGATGCCGAGCGGCCGGCCGTCGGCCGCCAGGTTGGCGAGCGCATCGAACCAGCGTCCGCCGTCCGCCGACTCGTACTGCTGACGGAACGCGGTGAAGCCGTCGAGCAGGATGATGATGCGCGGCTCTTCTGGCGCGCCTGCCCCGCTGCGGTACTCGGTGATGGTGCCTGCCCGCACCGCGGCGTAGCGGCGAGCCCGGTCATCAGCCGTGGCGAGCAGGGTCCGCAGCAGCCGCCGCACCCGGTCGCCCTCGTCGGCGGCGATGACCGCCCCCACGTGCGGCAGGTCGGCGAGCATGTCAAGGCCGCGGGACGAGAAGTCCAGGCAGTAGACCTGGCAGGGGCCGCCCCGCGCGGTGAGCCCGGCGGCGATCGCCAGCGAGCGTAGCGCCGTGGACTTGCCCGCGCCGCCGGTGCCGAAGATCGCGAGGTTGCCTTCGTGGTCGGGGTAGAACGCGGCAACCGACTGCCGCTGCTGGTCAGGTTCGTCGATGACGCCGAAGACCAGTTCGTCGTCGCGGCGCCGGGTCGGCAGCTTGGCCAGGTCGTAGAGGTGCGCGAGCTCGTCGAGCCACGGCCGTCTGGGCAGCGGCAGCTGGGCCAGTTCGGTAGCGCGCCTGATCGAGTCCGTGATCCTTGCGATGTCGCTGCGTCCTTGCTCGGGTGCGTCAGCCGGACCGCCGACTCGGGCGGCAGCCAGGTCCGGCCCTCGCCGATGACCAGCTCCTCGATCTTCACGTCGGGGTCGCGCCCGCCGGCATCGGTGCAGCCGCCCACGTAGCCGGTCTGGAAGGGCACAAGCCGTCCAGGGCCGGTCTTGGACACCGCGCGGCCAGGCAGCGCCGGATCGAAGTGCGCGGACTCGGGCGAGCCGAGCACGTCCGTGCTGTCGGTCTCATCGGCCATCCGCAGCGCGAGCCGCAGGTTCGTGTTCGCCCGCAGGTTGTCCTTGATCACGCCGGCCGGGCGCTGGGTGGCGAGCACCAGGTGCAGTCCGAGCGAGCGCCCCCGCTGGGCGACGTTGACCACGCCGTCCACGAACTCGGGTACCTCCTTGCACCAGCGCCGCGAACTCGTCCACGACGATGACCAGCGAGGGCGGGGTCTCCGGGTCGCCGGCTTTCTCCAGTTCCTGCAGGTCCTTGACGTGCTTGGTCGCGAATAGGCGCTCACGGTAGGTCAGCTCCGCGCCGAGCGACCGGAGCGCACGCCTGACCAGGTGCGGGCTCAGGTCGGTGACCAGGCCGACCGTGTGCGGCAGGTGGACGCACTCGCGGAATGCAGACCCGCCCTTGTAGTCCACGAGCAGGAACGTGACGCGCTGCGGGCTGTGCGCTGCTGCCATCGCCAGAATCCAGGTCTGGAGCAGCTCGCTCTTGCCCGAACCGGTGGTCCCGCCGACCAGCGCGTGCGGACCGTGCAGCCGCAGATCCAGGGCATGCGGGCCGTCTGCCGTGGCACCGACGATCGCGCGCAGCGTGCCGGGGCGGCCGGAACCGCCGGGCGGGGCGGCGGGGCCGGTGAGAATCGAGGTGGACTCCTGCCAGCGCTCGATGATGGCGCCGGGGTCGTCGGCGATCCTCGGGTCGTTCAGCTCAAGCCAGGAGACGGAGTGCGGCAGGTCGCTGTCGTCGGCGATCACCGCGCCGGCGTCGACGAGCGGTGCCATGGCCCGGGAGAACCTGGCGGCGGTCGCCTCGTCAACGCCGTCGGCGGCGATGCCCGCGGTAGACGTGGAGGTGATGCTGTCGCCGACGCTCACGCTCCGGTCGCTTCGGACGTCGACGAAGGCGGTGCAGGCGGCGGGCAGGTGCTCGGCGCGCTGCGCCAGCCAGAGCACAGTAGACGCCGACCGCCCGGCCCATCCGGCTGAGCTCGACGAGCCTGGCCCGGTCGCCGGGGGTGCGGCTGTCGATGAGCACGACCACCGCGGTGCCGGTGTCCGCGGCACGGGCCTGGCTGCTGCCGCCTGGCCCGCCTGGCTCGCCAGCGGGCCCCCTGGCCGGGCCGCCCCGGGCGCTGACGAGGCGTGCCCGCACCAGGTCCTCAAGCTGGGCCAGCAGCAGCACCGACTCAGGCCCGGCGACCAGGTGCGGGCCGGTGATCGGCGAGTGTGCGGAGGAGGTGTGCGGCAGCCACTTCAGCCAGTCCCAGTCATTGGCCGACCGGGCGCCGCAGAACGCGGTCAGTACCACCTCGGCGGGCGAGTGGAGCGCGGCGAGCTGGCAGAGCACGGCGCGTGAGACGTCAAGCGCCGCGATCGGGCTCGCCCGGCGATGCCGACCGCCCCGTGCTCGGTGAGCGAGAGGGTAAACGGTACGTCACGGATCGCCCGGTACCTCGTGACGAGGTTGTCGAGTTCGGCCTGCGCGGCGGGCATGGCGCGGCGGTTGCGCTGCGTTTCGAAACCCAGCCGCGAGTCCAGGGTGGCCGCGCCGACCCGGATATCGAGGAACCGGGGCGCGCCCGGACGTCGCGACCACAGCAGCGGGGAGCGCCGCGCGGCGGCGTCGAGGCATTGCGCCGTCGGCGGGTGCTCCGCGTTGCGGGCGCGCCACTCGGCGGCGTGTACATGGTCGGCCGCCTGGCCGACTTCTCCGAGTTCGCGGTGCAGCGCAGTCATCGAGCCTTTAGTACCGCGCGACGCGTTCATGCGGCCTTCGATCACGTTCGCCACCATCATCAGCGGGCTGAGGGCGACGAAGATGAGCGTCACGGGGGTCTTGGGACCGCGAAAGGACGCCGCCGAGCACGATCGGCGCGAGCAGCGGCAGCAGCTGGAAACGAGGCGGGCGCTCGGTCTCGGGCAGCTCCGGCGTCTCCAGCGGCTGGACCGTGTAGCTGCCGGTGATCACGGGCGACCGGTTGAACGCCGCGGTTGCGGCATGGGCGGGTGCCGCCGGTGGAGCGCCCGCAAACTCGATGCCGAGCACCGTCTCGCCGATCCGCAGCCTGTCTCCCGGCAGCCACGCGCCGCGGGTGACCGGCTCGTCGTTCAGCGTGATCCCGTTGGCCGAGCCCAGGTCGAGGATCTCGGCCGAACCAGGCGCGAGGAAGACCCGGAGTGGCGGCGGGACACGAGCGTGTCCGACAGCACCAGGTCGCAGCTGTTACCCCGGCCGATCGTGATGTTTCCCCCGGGGAGCGGAATGCGCTGCCCGGCGTCCGGCCCCTGAAGGACGGTCACCTGAGCCACGAGCCGGGCGGCACGGTCGGCATACCGGTCTCCGGCCGGGGCGACGGTGACACGGTCGCCCGATTTGATGCCGCCGTCGGCGGCCGGAAGCGCGGGATCCAGGGTGACACGCTGGCCATCGAGCACGGTCAGCGTGACGGCGCCCGCCGGACCGGTACCGCCGGATTCGCTAGGGGGCCACGACGCGCTAGGTCCCCGGCCGTCGGGGTCCCTCACGATAAGCGCCGTGGCCACATCGCCGATCGTCGCGTCGGCTGCGGCGGTCAGCACCAGGTCGGTCGCGCCCTGGGGACGTTCCAGTGTGATCTTGAGCTTCACCGTTACGCACCCCCGGGAATCGGCCCGCCACGCCCCCGGGCGACAGCCCGCTGGATCACCGCGCGGTAGGCCCACAGGCTCGCCGGGTTGACCGTGACCCATGCGCGCCGCCACCGGGACAGCGGCGCCATGGCGTCGCGCCGCGACGTGTCGACAAGCTGCCATACCCGCGCCACCGCCGTGCCGTCCGGGTCCGCCGGGCCGAGGTGGCGGCATCGGCTGCGACCGCGACCGCGGATGCCGCCGACAGGCCGCGCGCCTGCGCGTATGCGGCGAACTCGCGGCGCGTCATCGCACCTGCGTCAGCGGCCGAAGCGGCCGGGCCCGGCGTTACGGAGACACCCGGCGTCACCGGGGTAGCCCGTTCGAGGCCTAGGTCGCGGCCCAGGTCGATGAGCTCGCGCCACGCTCCAGCGACCCGCGCCGCTGGCGGCCCGAGGACACGGCGGCGACGGCGGCGCAGCACCTTGGCGCCGGCCAGCGTGACGGCGAGCACCGCGAGCGCGAGGACCGGGATCCCCGCGTCCCTGGCCACGACCAGCACGATCGCCGGGATGATGAAGCCGGGACTGGTGGCAGGTGCGGAACGCGGTCCTGGCCACGACATTGCCTGAGTTGGCCGCGGCGACCGGCGCCGACTGGTTATGCCGGGGCGGGACGACCTTGGCCGGCACGGGCGGCGTATTTTCCGTCTGCTGCTTGATGATCGGGCTCTTCGTGGGAGTGAACGCACTGTAAGGCAGGGTCACCCAGCCGTACTGCGACGTGTCGAGCTCCACATCGGCGTGCACGTCCTTGCCGTAGACGCTGCCGTTGGCCTGCACCAGGGCGTCGAGGCTGACCCGGGCGGGAACGCCGACCCAGTTCGCGAGCAGCGCCATCGTGGCGGCGTACTGCTCGCCGTCCCCGGTGATCGGCGAGGTTTCGAGGAACGTGGTGAGCCTGCCCGCGCCATGCCCTGGATGGATCAAGGACTCGGCGCCGGCGCCGTCACTGTACCGCCCGTGGTTAAGCAGGTAGGTGGCGAGCGCGAGAACCTTGCCCATCGGCGTGCTCGCTGCCGCGCCGTACTGGTTCGCGAACTGCTGGACCGCGGACGGGACCTGGATACATCCGGGTTCGTACTGGGTGCACACGTCAGGCGTGCCGCCGGGGTCGGCGTTGGCCAGCGCTGTCTGGTCAGGGGCGGGCGTGGGCACGTACCTGACCGTGTAGCTCAGCTCGGTAGGCATATCGTCGGGGATGATGCCGGTCGCGGTCGCGACGTTGTAGCGCAACCCGGCCGCCGCCCGGGAACCGGCTGCCCCGAAGGAGAAGCCGGTGGTTCCGGCCACATCGGGTAGCCACGGCAGCTTGTAGTCAGCAGTGGTCGTGATCGTCGCCGTCCTGGCCGCGCCGGCGGGCGCGCCGGGCAGCAGTGCGCCGACCCGCTGGAAGCCGCCGAAGAGCAAGACCAACCGAACCAGTAGGTCAGCAGGTCCAGCGCCGGTGCGGCGG
>CAVYVO010000009.1:0-22125 GCA_963771985.1 uncultured Actinomycetota bacterium
GAATACGTTCACCGGCCGGGTCACGAGCGAGATGCTCGACGCGATCTTCACGCGAGCCCGCGCCCGGGCAGGCATGCCGATTCCAGGCCGCCCTGAGAATTTATGGCGAGGACGTGCGAAATGGGCAGGGCGTCCGGCTAACTGCCCCGATCGCGCCTCATGTTTCCATGTGCATCACTGCGGGCAGAAAGTACAGGATGTCTTCAGTGCGGCTTATTGGCTCTCGTGTTGTGAGTGTCTGAGGGTGACCTTCGGAGCCTCTGATTAAGCGTGGGCGCATGTAATCAAGCAATTACCTTCTGTATTTATGAATCCCGAATTGACTACTCTCCGTAAGGTGAGCAGCTAGAGCGCGGGGGAAATAGACATTTCGTCCGCCTTGTGCTTTCTCTTTCAAAGTGCTACTTGCCAGAAAGATGGCGAAAGAAGGGTACTATTAGGGCGCCCCCGTAGCCCAAGGGAAGAGGCCGGCCCCCTAAAAGGGCCCTGGTGTCGGTTCGACTCCGACCGGGGGCACTGATTGGGATAA
Source organism: uncultured Actinomycetota bacterium (assembly GCA_963771985.1). Taxonomy (GTDB): domain Bacteria; phylum Actinomycetota; class Actinomycetes; order Streptosporangiales; family Streptosporangiaceae; genus Trebonia. The sequence goes on from CAVYVO010000009.1 coordinate 530, forward strand.
GGCGCTTTAGGCCGGGCGAGCGTGCATCTGCATCTGCATACGGTACTGCATCTGCACGCTTCATATCCGTATATGGGACTTACTTAATCGATTAGCCTGTTCCGGGCAGCCGCGCGCTTAGCTGTACGCCCAATGGCCTTGCCTTAAGTGATCATGTGCGGGCTGAGCAGGTGAAACTCGATTTTCCGGGTGACGTTGGTGACGCTGGGCTGGCCGGGCTTGCGGGCGGGGAAGTCGCCGGATTTCTTGGTCTTGCGGGGGCTGGCCCGGTCCGGCCGGTCGCGGACGAAGGTGGCGGGGGCGAGGATCTTCAGCAGGAACGTGGCGAGCGCGAGATCGGCCTGCTCAGGGGGAAAAAGCCGCGACGGTGTTGGTCGCGGCGGCCAGGGCGTGCGGGAAGCTGATCGTGTCCGGGGGCACGCCCGCGGCCGCCGCCCCGATCCCGATGATCTTGCATGTCGCCTGGTAGACGGCAAAAAGTGCCCACATTTCCTGCTCGACGCCGGCGGGGTCCTTGCTGCGAAGGACCGGCTGCCCGTCACCCATGTCCGTCTTGTGGTGGCCGATGACGGTCTCGCAGCCCCAGCGCAAGGGGTAAGCACAGGCTAGGTCCAGCGCCGGGTATTCCCCGGGATCCAGCAGGTTGGTGACAAGGCAGAACACCTCCGAGGGCTCTTCCTTGCCGTCTTCGGGGATGGTGTGCACGGTGTACTCGATGACCCGGACGGTCAGCGGCGGGCCGTCTTTCTTGCGGGGCGGCGTCAGTTCCGCCAGATAGGTGCCGTCGGCCAGGACTTTCACCGGCTTGAGGGTGAAAGACGCCGAGGCGCGCCACAGGATGTGCGCCCCGGTGGCCAGGAACTCCCGGGCCAGCGCCCAGGACAGGAACTTGCGGTCCGCCAGCACCAGCATCCCCGGGCCGAAGCAGCCCTGCTCCAGCAGGTCGCGGGCCAGGGCCTGCTCGCTGTCCCGGTACGGGCCCAGGGATGCGCCCAGCAGGCTCCCGGTCCCGGACTCGGCCGCCGCCAGCCACCGCACCTGCGCGAACGCCCCGTCACGGGTCTGGTTGGACGGACGGCCGAAGTGCTCATCGTTCGGCGGGCTGTCCGGCACGTCCGACGTTGACCCGTCCATGGAGACGACCCGCAGCCCGCAGCAGAACACCCCCGGCGTCCCCTCGTCCCCGATCGGCCCCGCGACCTGCTCGAACAGGAACCGGACCGGTGCCGGGCCGAGCTTGCCGCGGCCCCGCGACAGCGAGGAGATGTTCGGCTGCCGCCACCGCCGCCCGTCCCCGGCACCGACCCAGCCGCCCGGGTCCAGCTGCTGCCCGGCCAGCAGGTCAGCAGCGCGCCGCTGGTGGTACAGCCCGTCCGCCAGCTTGGTCATCACCTGCCCGTATCCGCAGTTCCGGCCGCGGAACAGCCACAGCGCCAGCACGAAATACACCATCAGCCGCGCCGGCAGCAGCCGGCGCCGCTGCTCCCGCGCCCCGGCATCCTCCACTGCGGCGTCCACCAGCTCCGGTGTGAAGACCCTGGTCAGTACCCCGACCGAGATCCGGTCCGGCAGCCAGCCGTCCGGGGAGATCCCCTCAGAACCATCATGTGCCACGAAACGGTAACGATACCAGACAAAGTCTTAACGCAAGGCCATTGAGCTGTACGCCACGGGCCCCTGCCCGGCCAGGACGAATCTGGTCCGGGCAGGGGCCCGCGCTTGTTGTGCCTTATGCCTTGAACACGATCGTGGCCATGAGCCACACTGTCTTGGCACCTGTTCCCACGCCTGCGGATGGCGTCGCGCCGAGCCCGACGGGGGCGTCCTCAGTCAGGAACTCGATGTCTCCGTCCGGTGACACGTTGCCGCGCTGCGTGAACCCTGTTCCCGGAGTCAAGCTGTCGCCGAACCCAGAGTCCACGTAGAAGCCCAGGGCGAGCTCGCCGGCGGCGGTGGTCGCGGCGGTGACCCCTGACTGCACTGTGGTCGCCGACGACCCGGTCGTGCCGGATGTGTCGGTCATCTGGTCGATCGCGGCTGTGCCCGCGGCAGTCGACAACCCGGTGTATTCCATGGCGTCGATTCCCATGTCGGCCTTGGCTGTCGGCGTCACCGTGATCGTGGGCTCCATGTCGCCGCCTACGACGATGGGCGCGGTCCACACGCTCATCTCTGTTCCGTCGCTTGCCTTGAAGTGCAGCGCCTCGGTGAACGTGTCACCAGCGGAGTCGGTGACACTACCGGCTGTGGGGCTCCCGTTGCCCCAGACGCCTACCAGGACGACCAGGCGGTTCCCGATGGTCAGGTCGGCGCTCGGAGTGACGGAGAGGCTGGTCGCCCCGCTAGTGTGGGCGGACACCTGCTGCACGAAGGCGGCCGAGGTGGTCTGGGCACTGGGCGTGACGGAGTTGGACGCCGCCGATGCTGGCCCATTCCCGACGGCGTTCGTCGCCGTCACCGTGAACGTGTAGCTCGTGCCGTTGGTCAGCCCGGTCACGGTCGCCGACGTCGCGGAACCGCCGACAGTGGTAGCGGGCTCCGCCGTGCCGCCGATGTACGGCGTCACGGTGTAGCCGGTGATGGCGCTACCGCCGTTCGACGGTGCCGTCCAGTTCACGGTGGCGGAGGCGTTGCCGGCTGACCGCGGACACGCCGCCCGGCGCGGCCGGGACCGTGGGCGGCGCCTGGCTGCCCGTCTTGAACACCACCGTCGCCATCTCCCAGGTGGTCTTCGCGCCCGTCCCCACGCTCGCGGATGGCGTGGCGCCGGCGCTGACGACCTGATCCTCGGCCAGGAGTTCCATGTCTCCGGTGTTGGAGATGTTGGTCCTGGCGGTATACCCGGATCCCGCGGTCAGGCTGTCGCCGAACCCCGAGTCGGAGTAGAAGCCGACGGCGAGCTCGTTGGCGGCCCCGGTCGCGGTAGTCGAGCCGGAGGACACCGTGCCAGCGGTCGTCGTGGTCCCCGAGGCGCTGGCTTCGGTGTCGACCGCGGCTGCGCCCGCGGCGGTGGAAAGCCCGCTGTACTCGAGTGCCGTGATCGCCGCGTCACCGGCGGAGGTAAATTTCGCCGTCACCGTCGGCGTGCCGCCCGCTCCCGCGGTGATGGGCGCGGTCCACACGCTCTGCTCGGTCTGATCCGGACCGGTGAAGTGGCTCACCTCGGTGAACGTGTCCCCGGCGGTGTCGGTGACGCTGCTGGTCGTCGCCTTCGAACCGCTCCACACGCCGACCTCTACGACCAGGCGATTCCCGGTGCCCAGCGGCTGGGACGGGGTAACCGAGAGGCTGCTTACCGATCCGGCGTGCGTGCTGGCCTGCTGGACGAAGGCCGGCACCGCGACGGAAGACGGCGTGACAGCGTTCGACGCTTGTGACGCCGACCCCGATCCGACAGAGTTGGCCGCGGTGACCGTGAACGTGTAGGACTGACCGTTGGTCAGCCCGCTTACCGCCGCGGTCGTAGCAGGCGGCGTCCCCGTCACCGTCGTCGCGGCCTGCGCCACACCCGACAGGTAGGGAGTGACCGTGTAACTGGTGATCGTGCTCCCGTTGCTTGCCGGGGCCGTCCACGACACCTTCGCCGACCCGTTGCCCCCGGTCGCGGTGACACCGGTCGGCGCCCCGGGCGCCGTCGGCGCAGTCGGCGTCACCACGTTCGACGCAGCCGAGACCGGACCGGTCCCCGTCGGGTTCGACGGGGTGACGGTGAAGGTGTAGGGCGTGCCGCTGGTCAGGCCGGTGACGGTCGCGTTGTTCGGCGCCGGATTCCCGGTCACGGTGACCGGAGTCTGGGCGGTTGTCCCGATATACGGAGTGATCACGACGGTGGTCGCCGCCCCGCCAGACGACGACGGGGTCCAGCTCACTGCGGCCGATCCGTACCCTGGCGTTGCCGTGACGTTGGTAGGCTGGCCAGGCGCTGCGGCGGGTGTGAATGACACGTCGACCCAGTAGTTCTCGCCGTTGTACGCCTGGGTGGGGAAGGCGCTGGTCTTGCTGTATATGTACAGGCCGTTCGGATTCGACTGGGTGTTATGCTCCGCGTGCAGTGGGGGCGCGTCCAGCGCAGCGCCGCCGAGCAGTGGCGGGTCGAAGTACTGGTCGGATTCCGAGTAATGCCCGTTAGGCGCGAAATAGGACGCGATGTAGGTGGTATTCGGGCTGATATACACCGGCTGGGCGAAGTTAACCTGCTGCCAGCCGCTGGCCGTCTCGTTGGTGAAGGTCGCGGAGGCAAGCAGTTGGCCGCTGGCCGTCCACAGGTTGCCGATGTGCGTGCCGGTGTTCGTGCTCGCCTTGTAGAAGCGGATGCCGTTCACCGTGCCGTAGACGTCGCTGGTGAACTTGACGCCGACTTCGATCGAGCCGCCGTCGCCTGAGTCCGGTGTCGCCGGGGTCACGTTCGGGCCCCAGATGGAGCACGGGCACCCGACGCTGACGGTCTCGGCGTCCGACGGCGTTTCGATGTTCCCGCTGTCGTCGGTCGCGCGGGTCTCGATGGTGGCCGTCGGGCTGCCGTGGGCAATCCAGGTGTAGCTCCACGTCACGCTTGTGTCGTCGGCGGACATCGTGGTGACGGGGTGCCAGGTGGTACCGCCGTCCGTCGAGATCTCGACGCCCGCGACGACGCCGCCGCCACTGTCGGTCGCCGTGCCGGTGATCGTCACGCTCGCGCCGTCGCTCACGCTCGTGCCCGGGGCGGGTGAGGTGATCGTCGACGTGGGCGGCGTGGTGTCCGTGGACGCCGTGGCCTGGACCAGGCCCGCCATCAGCGTGGTGGGCTGGGCGTCCATGTCGGCCAGGATGTTGACGGTGGCCTGCTGCATGTCCGAGCTGGCCGCATAGTGCGTATTTCCGTCGTGGTTCGCGTTCAGCCCCCATGCCCACTGAACGGTGCCGGCGTCGAACACCAGTGCTCCGCTGGCCGCCCGGTAGAGGGTGAGGTGGTGCGTCACGGTCTGTGCCGAGAGGTCTTCCTGGTAATCGTCCATGACCTGCGGGGCCGTCTCGGTCGTCGACGACATGTCGATGAGGCCCGGTGGCCGGAACCCGTTGTCTATGTCTTCGTCCCACTCGTAGCCGAGCGTGTTGGCCGGCATCGTCGCGGTCTGGCCGGGCTGTAGGCTCGCTACGCTCGTGTTGCGCCAGATTTGCAGCTTGGAGTACTGGTAGGGAACCTGGATGGCGTAGGTACCCTCGTTGACTGTCCAGAGCTGGCCGGTCAGCGCGTTCTGCGGCTGACCGCCGTCATCGGGCGGGCTGAACCGCGGGTCCGCCCATTCTCCCGTCCAGGTCGGCGGATCCGACGGATCGGTCTGGGCGCTGTCGAGGCTTTCCTTGTACGTGATGAGTGTCCGGTAGGGCATGCCGGCGGCGTCCGAGGCCCAGCGGGTCTTCCAGTAGATCTCGTTGCCGCTGAAGAAGGCGAGGTTGAGGCCCCTGTTCCTAGCCGCTGTCACGTTGGCGACCTCGGGGCCTGACCAGTATTCGTCGTGGCCGGTCGACATGAACACCTTGTGCTGGGAGAGAATCACGCCCCCGGTATCTGCGGCCACGCTCGCGCCATCGGTGTAGGTCACGTCGTAGCCGTTTTCCTCGAGGAACTCGATCATCGGGAACTCGGCGTAGAAGAAGAAGTCCTGACCGAAAGGGGTGTCGAAGCGGGTCGCGAATGGCCGGTCGTAGCTGACCGCGACCGCGCGGCCGGCGGCTGACGGGCTGTTCGCGGTCTGGGTGGCCGTTCCCGAGTACAGGCTGTTGCCGCCCCAGTCGTTGTAGGCCTGCCAGGTCTCGTCGGAGGTCTTGAAGATGATGTCCGAATGGCTAGCGTCATTGCGGATGACGAAGGGGATCTGGTTCTCGTCGCTGGTGCCGTCGGTGCGGTAGATGTGCGCGAAGTAAACTCCGGACACCGCCGTGGTCGGTACCGCCCAGCTCGCGGATACCCCCCAGTTGCTGCAGTCAGTCAGTCCCGTCACCGCGTTGGTGTTGCACGCGGGCTGGTTCTGCGAGACTGAGATGTTCGGCGTCAGGCTGGTGACCAGCCGCGCCCCGTCACCGCCGTAGTAGCCCATCCGGTAGATGTCGATCGCATAGCTGGTCGCCGGGGACTCGATCTTGAACTGGATCGTCTGCCCGATGTTGACGCTGAACGGCGCGGCGAACCCCTGAATGGTCGTGCCCTCGCCCTTGCTGATGTCCCACACCGACTGCGGCGTGCCGGGCAGGAGGTTCTCGCAGGCGACCGGGTTGGCGCAAGTCGCGCCCCTCGCCTGCTGCGGTACACCGGACACCGTCGCGAATAGCAGAATGGCGGCTGCCAACGGAAACGCAAGTCGGCTCCGTCGCGCGGTGCTAGTCAACCTATTGATCAGCGAGATCAACAGCGCGACAGTACCGCGGAAGCGTTTATTCATATTCCAACCCTCTGGCTCAGCCCGCTCCTCACCGAGCGGGATCTCGTGAGCCACGCCCGCACGGTGGTGCTTAACAAGAACTAGACGTTTAGCGGAGCCATCAAGATCACGGACTTTGATGTCGATTCGGCATACAAAAGTGATATGAAGGGCAAAAGTGAAGGATGTTGTTGCGCGAGCGATACTGCTCGTCGCCGTTCCGTATCCTGGCGTGCCGTGGTGTTGGACGGGAACGCCAAACTATGTCTTCGGCGTGAACGACACGTCAACCCAGTAGTTCGCGCCGTTGTATGTAAGGTTCGGGAAAGCGACGCTCTTGGTGTAGATGTAAACGCCGTTCGACGTCGCCTTGGTGTTGCGCACGCCGTGCAGCGGCGGCGAGTTCAGCGTCGCGCCGCCGAGCAGGGGCGGGTCGAAGTACTGATCGGTCTCCGAGTAATGCCCGTTGGGTGCGAAATAGGACGCTATGTACGTCGTGTGCGGACTGATGTGCACGGGGTGGGCGAAGTTAACCTGCTGCCAGCCGCTCGCCGTCTCGTTGGTGAAGGTCGCGGAGGCGAGTAGCCGACCGCTGGCCGTCCACAGGCTGCCGATGTGCGTGCCGGTGTTCGTGCTCGCCTTGTAGAAGCGGATGCCGTTCACCGTGCCGGAGACATCGCTGGTGAACTTGACGCCAACTTCGACCGAGTTCCCGTCGCCGGAGTCGGGGGTCGCGGGAGCCACGTTCGGCCCCCAGATCGAGCACGGGCAGCCGACCTTGACCTTCTCGGCGTCCGACGGCTTCTCGATGTTGCCGCTGTCGTCCGTCGCGCGGGTTTCGATGGTGGCGGTCGGGCTGCCGTGGGCGATCCATGTGTAGCTCCACGTGACGCTCTTGGCGGCGGGTGACATCGTGGTGACCGGGTGCCAGGCAGCACCGCCGTTGGTCGAGATCTCGACGCCCGCCACGACACCGCCGCCGCGGTCGGTCGCGGTGCCCGAGACCGTGATCCTCGCGCCGTCTTTTAGATGGGCGCCCGGTGCCGGTGACCTGATTACCGAGACCGGCGGCTTGGTGTCCGTGGATGCCGTGGCTCGCACCAGGCCCGCCATGAGCGTCGTGGGCTGGGCATGCATGTCGGCCAGGATGTTGATGGTGGCCTGCTGCATGACCCGGCTCGGCGGGTTCCTCGAGTCTCCGTCGTGGTCGGACTCCAGCCCCCAGGCCCACTGGACCGTGCCGGCGCCGAAGACCAGGGCCCCGCTGGCGGCCCGGTAGAGAATTAGGTGGTGCGTGGCGGTGAGCGGTCCCAGGTCTTCCTGATAGTCCTCCATGACCTGCGGCGGCGTCTCGGTTGTCGACGACATGTCGATGAGACCCGGTGGCCGGAACCCGTTGTCTATGTCCTCGTCCCACTCATAGCCGAGTGTCTCGGGGGCCAGCGTCTCGGTCTGGCCGGGCTGCAGGTTGGCCACGGCGGTGTTTCGCCAGAACCGCAGCTTGGAGTACTGGTAGGGAACCTGGATGGCGTAGGTACCCTCGTTGACTGTCCAGAGCTGGCCGGTCAGCGCGTTCTGCGGCTGACCGCCGTCATCGGGCGGGCTGAACCGCGGGTCCGCCCATTCTCCCGTCCAGGTCGGCGGATCCGACGGATCGGTCTGGGCGCTGTCGAGGCTTTCCTTGTACGTGATGAGTGTCCGGTAGGGCATGCCGGCGGCGTCCGAGGCCCAGCGGGTCTTCCAGTAGACCTCGTTACCGCTGAAGAAGGCGAGATTGACCCCCTTGTTGCGGGCCGCCGTCACGTTCGCGACCTCAGGGCCGGACCAGTACTCGTCGTGGCCGGCGGATATGAAGACTTTGTGCTGCTCGATGAGCGAGGCCCCCTCTGGCGAGGCTACGGTGCCCTGGTCGATGTAGGTCACGTCATAGCCGTTTTCCTCGAGGAACTCGATCATCGGGAACTCGGCGTAGAAGAAGAAGTCCTGACCGTAGGGAGTGTCGAAGCGGGTCGCGAATGGCCGGTCGTAGCTGACCGCGACCGCGCGGCCGGCGGCTGACGGGCTGTTCGCGGTCTGGGTGGCCGTTCCCGAGTACAGGCTGTAGCCGCCCCAGTCGTTGTAGGCCTGCCAGGTCTCATCGGAGGTCTTGAAGATAATGTCCGAATGGCTAGCGTCATCGCGGATGACGAACGGGATCTGGTTTTCGTCGGTTGACCCGTCGGTGCGGTAGATGTGCGCGAAGTAAACCCCGGACACCGCCGTGGTCGGTACCGCCCAGCTTGCGGAGACCCCCCAGTTGCTGCAGTCGACAAGGCCTGTCGTGGTGTTGGTGTTGCAGGCCGGCTGGTTCTGCGAGACCGATATGTTCGGCGTCAGGCTGGTGACCAGCCGCGCCCCGTCACCGCCGTAGTAGCCCATCCGGTAGATGTCGATCGCATAGCTGGTCGCCGGGGACTCGATCTTGAACTGGATCGTCTGCCCGATGTTGACGCTGAACGGCGCGGCGAACCCCTGAATGGTCGTGCCCTCGCCCTTGCTGATGTCCCACACCGACTGCGGCGTGCCGGGCAGGAGGTTCTCGCAGGCGACGGGGTTCGCGCAAGTCGCGCCCGTCGCCGCCTGCGGTACACCGGACAGCATGGCGGCGAGCAGCACGGCCACGGCCAGCGCGACGGTGAGTCGGCCACGGCGCCACATAGCAGGCAACACGCCGATGTGTCGAGCCAATAGCACAGCGCTACGGCGGATCAATCCATTCATGTCCCAGCCTGCTCACAATCACCGAATGGGTCCCTGGAGCCGCGCCCGCGCGGTGCTGACTTGAATGGGACACACGGCTCAACGCCCGAGAGCGCGATCTTAGGCATCAATTTAGTACAAAAGTGACGCAGGAGCCTGGTGTTAATTGTTCTCGGCAGCCGCGAGCATGGTGGGGAATGCCCGGTCCAGCGCTTCCCGCCAGTGGCCTATCGGGGGGATGCCGGCCGCCGTCCACGCATCGTGGCCGAGCACGCTGTACGCAGGCCGCGGTGCGGGCCGTTGGTAGGCGGCGCTTGTGGTGGGAACCGGAGCGGGTGGCATCGTCCCTTCCCCAGCTGGCTCGGCGGCGTTGAACAGCGCGAAGACTTCCGCAGCCAGCCCGAACCATGTCGTCTCACCGGAGCTAGTCGCGTGGTAGATCCCGGTCGGCGCGTCGCTCGTGATCAGCGCGTGGATCTGCCGCGCGACGTCCGCGCTCCACGTGGGCTGGCCGTGCTGGTCGTCGACGACCGTCGGGCAGACACCGGAGCGGGCCAGCCTGATCATGGTGTGCACAAAGTTCCGGCCGTGGGCGCCGTACAGCCACGCGGTCCGTACCACGTAACCGGTATCTGGGAGAGTAGCGAGGACAGCCTGTTCGCCGACGAGCTTGGTGCGGCCGTACGCTGTGCGAGGCGCGGGTGCTGCGTCCTCAGAGTAAGGCGAGGAAGCCGCGCCATCGAAGACATAATCAGTGGACACCTGTACCAAGGCCGCGCCCAAGTCGGCGCACGCGGTAGCCAGTCCCGCGATCGCATGCCCGTTGACGGCCAGTGCCGCTTCCTCGTGCGCCTCAGCGTCATCGACCGCCGTCCACGCGGCACAGTTGACGACCACGTTCCGGCTTGGCGGCCTGCAGCTCAGCGGTGACTGCGGCAGTGTCAGTTATGTCGAGGTCATCCCGGGTGAAATCGGTGACCTCTGCTCCGCCCGCGACGAGCAGGTCGGTCAGGTCCCGGCCGAGCATGCCGCCCGCGCCAGTGACCAGCCACCGTGTCATGCGCTAGTCCGGACGGGAGGCGTCGGCCGGTGCAGGGGCTCCCACCATTCGCGGTTGCCCGCGTACCACTCGATGGTCGCCTTGAGCCCGTCGCTGAAGGGCACCTGAGGTGCGTAGCCCATCGACCGGAGCAGCGAGTCATCGAGGCTATAGCGGCGGTCGTGGCCCTTGCGGTCGGTCACCGGCACGACCATGTCCCAGGTCGCGCCGCAGTCCTCCAGGATCGCCGCGGTCAGCTCCCGGTTCGACAGCTCGACGTCCCCGTCGATGTGGTAGACCCGTCCGGCTTCGCCGCGTTCGAGGACGAGTTGAATGCCACGGCAGTGGTCGTCGACATGGATCCAGCTGCGGACGTTGAGCCCGTCGCCGTACAGCGGGACGGGCTTGCCGTCCAGCAGGTTCGTGGCGAACAGCGGGATGACCTTCTCCGGGTACTGGTAGGGGCCGTAGTTGTTGCAGCACCGGGTGATCGAGACGTTCAGTCCGTGGGTGCGCGCGTACGCCAAAGCCAGCAGGTCCCCGCCCGCCTTGGCGGCCGAGTACGGCGAGTTGGGGTCCAGCGGCGCGCTCTCGTCCCAGGATCCCTCGGCGATCGACCCATACACCTCGTCTGTGGACACGTGCACGACGCGCGGGACGCCCGCCACGAGGCACGCGTCGTGCAGCACCTGCACGCCGGTTACGTTGGACGTGACGAACTCCGCGGCACCCGCGATGGACCGGTCGACGTGCGTCTCGGCGGCGAAGTTCAGCACCGCGTCATGGCCGGGCAGCAGTTCCGCGAGCAGCGCGCCGTCGCAGATGTCCCCGCGCACGAACTCGAAGCGTCCCGCCACCGGATCGAGGTTCGCCAGGTTGCCCGCGTAGGTGAGCTTGTCTAGTACGGTCACGGCAGCGTCCTCGAAGCGGGGATAGCCGCCCGACAGAATCGTCCGTACATAGTGCGAGCCGATGAAGCCCGCGCCGCCGGTTACCAGGATTCTCATGAGCTTATCTGCACCTTGCTGTGGTCGCCGAGCACGAGCCGGTGCGCCCGCGGCACTCGGGATGCAGGCGTAACCTCCGCGTCGTGCCCGATCAAGGAGGCCTCGATCCGGCGCACGCCGCGGATCGAGGCGCCGGACAAGACGATGGAGTACTCGATCTCGCTGTCATCGACAGTGCAGTTCTCCGCGATCGCGGTGAACGGCCCGATATACGATCCCGACACCTTCGATCCAGCCCCGATCACCGCCGGGCCGACGACCCGGGATCCGCTGACCTGCGCACCAGGCTCCACCACCACGCGGCCGATGATCTCGCAGCCAGGATCCACTACCCCGTCGAGCCGGGGATCCAGCCCTTCGAGGACCAGCCGGTTGACTTCCAGCATGTCGGTGACGTTCCCGGTGTCCTTCCAGTACCCAGTGATCACTGTCGAGTCCACCTTGCGCCCGGCGTCGATCAGCCGCTGGACCGCCTCTGTGATCTCCAGCTCGCCGCGCCAGGAGGGCTTGAGGGCAGCGACCGCCTCGTGCACCGCCGGGGTGAACAGGTAGACGCCTACGAGGGCCAGGTCGCTCTTCGGGGTCTGTGGCTTCTCCTCCAGGCCCACGACCTGCCCGTCGCCGTCCAGTTCCGCGACCCCGAACGAGCGCGGGTCGGCCACCTTCGTCAGCATGATCTGCGCGTCGGGCCGCTTGGCGGAGAATCCGTCGATCAGGTCGGTGATCCCGCCGACGATGAAGTTGTCGCCCAGGTACATCACGAAGTCGTCGTCGCCGAGGAACTCTCGTGCGATCGAGCACCGCGTGCGCCAGGCCAAGCGGCGCCTCCTGGCGGAGGTACGTGGCCCGGATCCCGAACTTCGATCCGTCGCCGACCGCCGCCTTGATGGCTGGTTCGGTGTCGCCGACCACTATGCCAACGTCGGTGACCCCGGCCGCCGCGATCGCCTCGAGGCCGTAGAACAACACTGGCTTGTTCGCCACCGGGAGCAGTTGCTTCGCAGAGGTGTGCGTGATCGGCCGCAGCCGCGTCCCGGACCCCCCCGACAGTACCAGGGCCTTCATAAGGGCAAAGGTATCGTCTTCCCGGGTGACCCGGCTGGGATCAACGCAAATGCAGGGAGCGCAACTGCGCGCCGTAGGTGACGCACTCGTCGTACCGTGGCAGCGCACCAGAGGCCAGCGCGTCCGCCGCGGTCGGCGCGGCCGCGTCCTTGGCCGAGAGCAACGGAGTCTCGTCCAGCGGCCAGCTGATGCCGAGCGCGGGGTCCAATGGGTGGACGCCGCGCTCCCGGCCGGGCGCGTAGGGCGTCGAACACAGGTACAGAACGGTCGCCTGGTCCGTGAGCGCCATGAATGCGTGGCCAAGCCCCTCCGACAAGAACACGGCCTGCCGTTCCGTATCGTCGAGCCGGGCGGCTTCCCACGTGCCGAACCCGGGCGAACCAGCCCGCAGGTCCACCACCACATCGAGTACCGCGCCGGCGACGCACGTCACGTACTTCGCCTGTCCAGGCGGAACGGCCGCGTAGTGAATCCCCCTGATCACGCCCCGCCGTGACACCGAGGTGTTCACCTGCGCGACGTCAAGCTTGTACCCGAGGTCAGCCGCGAACTCGGCACCCCGGAAGGCTTCCAGAAAACTTCCCCGTTCATCGTGGTGCACTTGCGGTGTGAACACCCAGGCACCCTCGACGCCAAGCGACTTCACCGGATGATGGTATCGGGCGAAACGGGGCTGCGCAGTACATCCGCGGGCATGTCGGCCGGCGGGTACAGGGGGACGCCCGCGCCGAGGCGGGCAAGATTAAGGGGCTAGGCGCCCGAGAGGCGCAGACGGCGCCGGACTTCGTACTCGTGGCAGATGGCGGCGGCGTAGTGGTCGCAGATGCCGTGCTCGTCGGCAAGCCAGTTCGCGCGCTCTTCGCGGCGCAGGAAGGCCGGACCGGATTCCAGGTGGCTGAACCATTCGGCTAGCTCGCGGCCCGTTACGAACGGGATGCGCGCGATGAGGCTTTTGTGCATGTCGGGCGTGTGCATCAGCGACATTGGCACCTCCAGGGGAAGCCGCTTTCCCATGAGACTGCCTTACTGGAGAGCACCTGACAAGACCCACTTTGCAACCTTCCCGTAATGTCCCGTTTCCTCCAAGGGACCCGAGGAAGGCACCGTGGGGAGACCCTCAGCTGAGCCGTTCGACGATCATGGCCATGCCCTGCCCGCCGCCGACGCACATGGTCTCCAGGCCCATCGTCTTGTCGTGGAACTGCAGGCTGTTGAGCAGCGTCGTAGTGATGCGGGCACCCGTCATCCCGAACGGGTGCCCGACCGCGATCGCCCCGCCGTTCACGTTCAGCCGGCTGTCGTCGATCTCCAGGTCCCGGTATGACGGGATGACCTGCGCCGCGAACGCCTCGTTGATCTCCACGAGGTCGATGTCGCTGATCGCTATCCCCGCCCGGCGCAGCGCCTGCTGCGACGCCTCGACCGGGCCGAGGCCCATGATCTCCGGGGAAAGCGCGCTGACGCCGGTCGAGACGATCCGGGCCAGTGGGGTGATCCCCAGCTCCGCCGCCTTGATGTCGCTCATCACGACGACGGCGGCCGCCCCGTCGTTCAGCGGGCAGCAGTTCCCGGCCGTCACCGTGCCGTTCTCACGGAACACGGGCTTCAGGGACCCGACCTTCTCTAGTGTGGTGCCCGGCCGCGGCCCGTCATCCGCCGACACAACGTCGCCAGACGGCAGCGTCACTGGCGTGATCTCGCGCTGCCAGAACCCGTTCGCGATCGCCTTCTCCGCCAGGTTCTGCGACCGGACCCCGAACTCGTCCTGCTCCCGGCGGCTGATGCCGCGCAGCGCCGCCACGTTCTCCGCGGTCTGCCCCATCGCGATGTAGATGTCCGGCAGTTCACCGTCCGAGCGCGGGTCATGCCAGGACGGCGAGTCGGCCGCCACGGTTTCCGCGGTGCGGCCCTCAGCGGGGCCGAACAGCGGGTTGCGCGTGTCCGGCAGCGTGTCGCTCGAACCCTTCACGCTCCGGGACACGCACTCGACCCCGGCGGAGATGAACACGTCGCCTTCGCCGGCCTTGATCGCGTGGAACGCCATCCTGGTGGTTTGCAGCGAGGAAGAGCAGTATCGGTTGACCGTGGTCCCGGGCAGGTGGTCGTAGCCGAGCAGCACGGCGACGACCCGGGCCATGTTGAACCCCTGCTCGCCGCCGGGCAGGCCGCAGCCGAGCATAAGGTCGTCGATGTCCGCGGGGTCGAGCTGCGGGACCTTCGCCAGCGCCGCGGAGATGATCTGCACCGTAAGATCGTCCGGCCGGATCGAAGTGAGCGATCCTTTGAACGCCCGGCCGATCGGTGAGCGGGCGGTCGCGACGATTACTGCCTCAGGCATGGCGGTGCCTCCTCATAAACCGTGTCACACCCACGTTAACAGCACGCCGGTCCCGGCAGCGGATAGCGTCTGTCCTGAGCAAAGGGATAGGCGGAGAGGGAGGGGAGCGCTCATGCAGGTATATGACTCGCTGACCGAGATCATGGGCGAGACGCCGCTGGTCCGGCTGAAGTCCGTTACCCGCGGCGTAGCGAACACCAGGGACGTGCTCGTCAAGGTGGAGTACCTGAACCCGGGCGGCTCGGTGAAGGACCGGATCGCGCTGCGGATGATCGAGACCGCCGAAAAACAGGGCAAGCTGCAAAAAGGCGGCACGATCATCGAGCCGACCTCCGGCAACACCGGCGTTGGGCTGGCGATCGTCGCCCAGGACCGCGGCTACAAGTGCCTGTTCGTCTGCCCCGAACAAGGTCGCCCAGGACAAGATCAGCGTGCTGCGCGCCTACGGCGCCGACGTCGTAGTCTGCCCGGGCGTGGTCCCGCCGGAGCACCCGGACTCGTATTACAGCGTCGCCCGTCGCCTCGCCGCCCAGACACCGGGCGGCTGGCAGCCCGACCAGTACGCCAACCCCGACAACCCGGCCGCGCACTATCACTCGACCGGCCCGGAGATCTGGCGGCAGACCGAGGGCCGGGTCACCCACTTCATCGCGGGCATCGGCACCGGCGGCACCATCTCGGGCACCGGCCGGTACCTGAAAGAGGTCTCAGACAACAAGGTGAAGATCATCGGCGCTGACCCGGAAGGCTCCGTGTACTCCGGCGGATCAGGCCGCCCGTACCTGGTGGAGGGCGTCGGCGAGGATATCTGGCCCGCCACCTACGACCGCGACATCGCCGACGAGGTGATCGCGGTGAGCGACGCCGACTCCTTCCTCATGACGAGGCGGCTCGCCAAGGAAGAGGCGCTGCTGGTCGGCGGCTCCGCCGGGCTCGCGGTGGTCGCCGCCCTCAAAGTAGCCGCTACGGCCGCTCCCGATGACGTCATCGTCGTCCTGCTTCCCGACGGCGGGCGCGGGTACCTGTCGAAGATCTTCAACGACGACTGGATGGCGGACTACGGCTTCCTCCGCGCCGAGACCAGCGAGCCGACGGTGAAGGACGTGCTGATGGCGAAAGACAACGGCAAGATACCCGCGCTGGTCCACGTGCACCCGGACGAGACCGTCGCGCAGGCGATCGCGCTGCTGCGCGAGTACGACGTCTCGCAGCTGCCTGTCGTCAGGCAGGAGCCGCCGCTGATGGCCGCCGAAGTCGCGGGCTCCATCGCCGAGCGCGACCTGCTCGACGCCCTGGTAACCGGCCGCGCCAGCCCGCATGACCACGTTGCCAGCCACATGGGACCGCCGCTGCCGGTAATCGGGCAAGGCGAGCCGGTCAGCCGCGCGGCGGCCACGCTGGAGAAGGCGGGCGCCGCCCTGGTACACGTGGACGGCAAGCCCGCCGCGGTGCTGACCCGCCAAGACCTACTCGCCTTCTACGCGGGAGGAGCCCAATGAGGTTCGAGTCGCTAGCCATTCACGCCGGGCAGGACCCCGACCCGCTGACCGGCGCGGTCGTTCCGCCTATCTACCAGACCTCCACCTACAAGCAGCGACGGTGTCGGCGGCACCCGAGGCGGCTACGAGTACTCGCGCACCGCCAACCCCACCAGGAAGTCGCTGGAAGAGTGCCTCGCCGCACTGGAGAACGGCGCGCACGCGCTCGCGTTCGCCTCCGGCATGGCCGCCGAGGACTGCCTGCTCCGTACCCTGTGCCGCCCCGGCGACCACGTGCTGATCCCAGCGGACGCCTACGGCGGCACCTTCCGCCTGTTCTCGAAGGTGCTCGCTCACTGGGGGATCAGCTACGATGCCGTCCCGCAGACCGATCTCGAGGCGGTACGCGACGCGCTCGACAACCGCCAGACGAAGGTCGTCTGGGCGGAGACCCCCACCAACCCGCTGCTGCTGTCGGTCATCGACCTGCAGGCCCTGGCCGAGACCACGCACGACGCCGGTGCGCTGCTCGTCGCAGAGCAGCGCGTTCGCCTGCGCGTACCTGCAGCGCCCGCTCGACCTGGGCGCGGACGCCGTGGTGCACAGCACCACGAAGTACCTCGGCGGCCACTCCGACGTGGTTGGCGGCGCCGTGGTCGTCAAAGACACAGGAGCTCTGCGCGCCGCCAATCTCGCCTTCAACCAGAACGCCACCGGCGCCGTTGCGGGCCCCTTCGACGCCTGGCTCACCCTGCGCGGGATCAAGACGCTCGCGGTACGGATGGACCGGCACAGCGACAACGCCGCCCGCGTGGCGCAGATGCTGGCCGGGCATCCCGCGGTCAGCCAGGTCTTCTACCCCGGCCTGCCCGAACATCCCGGCCACAAGGTCGCCGCCGTCCAGATGCGCGCGTTCGGTGGCATGGTCTCGTTCCGGGTCGCTGCGGGAGGTGAGGCGGTCGCCGCTGTCGGCCGCACCCGGCTGTTCACGTTGGGGGAGTCCCTCGGCGGCGTGGAGTCGCTGATCGAGCATCCGGCCCGGATGACGCACGCGTCCACCGTCGGCTCCTCCCCGCTCGAGGTCCCCGCCGACCTGATCAGGCTGTCGGTCGGCATCGAAGACGCCGACGACCTCATCGACGACCTCCGCCAAGCGCTCGGCTAGGAGCATGTCGATAAAGCCGGGTGTGGTTGAGTCGCGGGCCAAGCGCAACGCTGGTAGCGCATCAGAGACGGCACCGACCGTTCGGAGGAAATAGAAGGACGGCCGCCGGATACTGGGACGCCGCGCCAGGGAACCGAATAGCCTTAGCCGCGATGAACGCTACCGCGCCGCCCGCCGGGAACCTGTACCTCGTCGTCGGGTATGACGGCCGACCCCCGGCCATCCAGCGCCGGCGGTCAGGCTGCTGCACGGCCGGACCGGCAGCATCGAGGTGGTGTACGTCGCCCACCTGCCCAGCATCGACATGCTGTCGGCAGGTGCCGTGGCCGAAATGGAAGCCAACTTCGACGATATCGCGCGGGAGCTGCACGCCGCGGCCAGCGAGCAGTTGCGTGGCCGTGAGGAGCGCTGGCGGTTCGAGCGGCGCCAGGGCCTGATCCCGGACGAGCTGATCGCCGCCGCCGCGGGGCATCCGCGATGCCCACCCCGGCGACACTGTGGTGATCGTGGTCGGGAGCTCATCGCATGCCCTGCACCGCGTGGTCGGCTCGGTCGCCGTCAGCCTCGCCCGCCGCTGACCGGTGCCCCTCGTGGTCGTGCCTTAGGCTTCCCGGACCCGCGGCCCGGCGCGGGTGGACGTGGCGTTTCCGGTATGCCTATCGTGGCTGGAGCGATCCGTGCAGTGCGCTCCACGCGAAGGGCATAGATCCCATGTCGTCTGCCACCCAAGGCCGTCCGGCGGCCCCCGTCGACCGGCGCTGGCTGGTCTTGGTCGTGGTAGCTGTAGCCCAGCTGATGGTGGTCCTGGATTCCACGGTCGTGAACATCGCGCTGCCGTCCGCCCAGCGTTCGCTGGGCTTCCCGAACAGCGACCGGCAGTGGGTGGTGACGGCCTATGCCCTGGCCTTTCGGCAGCCTGCTGCTGGTGGGCGGCCGGCGGATCGGCCATATGTACAGCCGCAAGCGGGTCTTCATCGCGGGCCTGGTCGGATTCGCCGTCTCCTCGGCCATCGGGGGTGCCGCAATCTCGTTCGAGATGCTGGTGGCGGCCCGGGCACTGCAGGGAGCGTTCGGCGCCATCCTCGCGCCATCCGCCCTCGGCACCCTGGTCAGCACCTTCCAGGACCCGCGCGAGCGGGGCGGGCCTTCGGGGTCTTCGGCTCGGTCGCCGCTGGCGGCGGAGGCGTGGGCCTGATCCTCGGCGGGCTGCTCACCGAATACCTGTCCTGGCGCTGGACGCTCTACAAGACCAACCTAGTGTTCGCCGTGATCGCCGTGGCGGGCGCCCTGGCGTACATGCGCGGCAGCCTGCTGATCATCCGGCCGCGGATGGACTGGCCGGGCGCCGTGCTGGCCTGCGCCGGGCTTTTCCTCATAGTGTTCGGCTTTTCCCATGCCGAGACGGCCTGTGGACGGCCGCGCTGACGATCGGCTCGCTGGTCCTGGGACTGCTCCTGCTCGCCGGATTCGTTTTCGCCGAGCGGCAGAGTAGTCATCCGCTGCTGCCATTGCGTGTGATACTCGACCGCACCCGGGGCGGCTCCTACGTCGCGGTTGGCCTGTCCGGAATCGCGATCTTCGGCGTCTTTCTGTTCCTCACTTACTACCTGCAGGTGGTCAAGGGATACAGCCCGGTGACCAGCGGGCTGTGCTTCCTGCCGATGATCGGCTGCATCCTGCTCAGCTCCAATGTCTCCAGTATCGTGACCTTGCCGCGGGTGGGGCCGCGCGTCCTGATCACCACCGGCATGCTGTTCGGCGCCTGCGCGATGACGTACCTGACCCAGCTAACGGTGACCTCCAGCTACGCCCGGCGGGGTCCTGCCCGCCCTGCTCATCCTGGGCCTAGGCTTCGGCATGATCTTCGCCCCGGCCATCAACACGGCCACGACCGGCGTCCAGCGCCAGGACTCAGGCGTAGCCTCCGCGCTGGTCAACACCATGCAGCAGGTCGGCGGATCGATCGGGACGTCCGCGCTGAGCACCATCGCGCTGACCGCGACGGCCAGCTACTTCGCCGCGCACTTCACGGGGCCGCTGGCGCCGGCGATCGCGGCCACCCACGGCTACACCGTGGCCTTCGCGGTGTCCGCGGCAGTCCTCGGTCTCGGTGTGATCCTCGCGATTGTTCTGCTGCCCTCCCGGCAGCGGCTTGCGGAACTCAGGGCCGCCTTCCGCAGCCGCGGCCGAAGCTGCGCCTCCCGCCGCAGTCGCCGCGCCCGCCGCAGTGCCCTGCGCCCGCCGCTGCCCTCGCGCCGCAGCTTGAAGATGCACGCGATGCACGCCATTCCGGTAGCCCTGGTTAGCTGCTCGCCGGTGATAAACCACGCTTCGCTCCCGGTGGGCAGGCCTGCCGGGTGATCGCGGCAAGGAAGGAGACACCGACGACCTGATCGACGACCTCCGCCAAGCGCTCGGCTAGCAGTTACCCGGTCCTGACGTGATCTCCTCGGCGTTGCCCCGGTACACAGCGCCTAGCGCGTCGTCATCCAAGCCATCCAGCCATTCCTGCATGCACAGGTGGTCAGCGAGCGTCGTCAAGTCGGGCGCGGTCAGCGACCGCAGAAGCAGCGACCGCGGCCCGTCCCAGACCTGTATCCCGCCCCTAGCCGCCCACCAGATACCACCAAGCTCGAAGACTCGCCACCGAGGAAAGGTCTCGCCCGAGCATCGTGACCGTGATCTCGCCGTTCATGACGTGACTCATGCCGACCACCCGCCATCTGATGCGATTCTTATCGCGCACCAACGATTACGACCAGCCAACAGCAGGGGCCAGATTCGGGTAAATGGACTTGCGTGAACTTGCGCACGAATCAGGCAAATGCGGCGAGCGCGGCGGAGATCAGCCCCCGCGCCTCTTCCCCATAGACGGCCAGGGCCGCGAGCCTCTCGAATGCGCGGACATAGAGCGTGATTTCACTCGGCGCGGTAACGGTGACCTGCGCCGACAACAGCTCGACAAGCACTCGCTCATCGTCGTAGATCGTGAACGACTCGAGCGGCCACGCCACGCGCCCTGGCGTGGAGAACGGGATCACCCCGAATGACACCGATGGCAGCGCGGTGGCCTCCAACAGTGACCGGAGCTGCTCTTCTAGGACATCCGCGCCGCCGATCTGATAGCGCAGGACTGTCTCTTCGACCAGGAGCGAGAACCGGTGATCGCCTGAACGCACGACCCAGTTGCGGTTCATCCGCACGCGGACAGCTTCTTCAACGTCGTCAGGCGTCTCCCGGAACTCGGTGATCGCCGACATCAGCGCGTGCGCATAGCGCGGGGTCTGCAGGTATCCCGGCACGACCGTTCCGCAGTACGACTTGAACAGCCGGGTTCGCTCGTACAGCGGCTGCCTGACCTCTTGCAATCTGCGCATCCCTGTACGGTTGAGCCTGCGCCACTCGACGCAACATCCAGTCTGCGGTGCGCGACGCAGCGATCAGGTCGGGCACTTCTCGATCGGCTCCGCAGACCCGGCACCACGTAAGGATGTCGTTTTCGCTCGGCGCCTGTTTGGCTGACTCAATCCGGCTGGTTTTCGCCTCGTGCCAGCCGGCGGCCGCAGACAGCACTCGGGCGGTCATGCGCGCGTTGAGGTGGATGTCGCGGAGCCGTTCGGCGAAGCTGCTCCCTGGCGCGCTGGACGCTGGAGGACGGTGAAATCCCCATTCGAGGAGACTACTGATCAGGCCGGGTGGTAGTCGGCGTGCGGTATCGCTCTTTCCCATACGCGCTCGAACGCGCTGGCGCACGCAGCGATCACGTGCGGGTTGGAGACCAACTCATCTTCCACGATGTCACCGTCACCTGAGAAGTGATGGAACCTGACGAGCCGGTCGTCAAAGAGCCAGAAGTCGCAGAGTGGCACACACAGACTTGGTGCGGGCCTGCGAGGAAGCCAGCGGACCTCTTCTCCGGCGGCGATGTTCAGTCCAGCCGTAGCCTCATACTCAAACCAGATGAAATCGGAGACCGGCTCCGAGACGATCCGGGCGCGCCGGAACTGGACACCCCTCACGACATGAGAGCGCACCAGGTCATACCAGACCGGACTCGCAGGCACCGGCCGGGGCTTGCCAGACTTCCACTCCAGGAACTGGGGGTCGTCAGGCGTGTAGCTGTCGCGAGTCTCCAGGTGGATCGCCGAGCTTGTCGTCGCCGCGATCAGCTCGCTGAACGGCGGCATCTTCGCCATTAAGCGCCTCCAGGATGATTACCCGCATGCGCGCGGAAGCCTGACCACAGACTCGTTAGCCGCGACTTTGCTGCGCCCGTCTACTTCTGCCAGCGTCGCGGGGTCAGTGACGGTCCAGCCCTGGACCAGCAGGTCTCCGGTCTCCCTATCGGTGAACACCGCCGGACAGTG
>CAVYVO010000010.1:0-386505 GCA_963771985.1 uncultured Actinomycetota bacterium
TGCGGCCCGCCCGGGACATAACCGGCTGCCGCCCGGTGTCCTGCTCGCGCAGGATCGCCAGGTGCAGGTCCCTGGTCGGCGGCGCCGGGTCGGCGCCCAGATCGTCCGCCAGCCTGGCGCTGAGCGCCGCGTACGCCGTCAGCGCCTTGCCGTGCTCGCCGGCCCCCGCCGCGGCCGCCATGTAGAGGCGGTGCGCCTGCTCGTCCAGCGGATCGGCGGACATCGCCTGCCCGGCGTCCGCCATCGCCGACCGCGCGTCGCCGGTCGCCAGGGCCGCCTCGGCGGCGGCCAGCCGGGCCCGGCACAGCAGCAGGCGCACCTCGTCCCGTGCCGGGTCCGCCCACTCCGCGTAGGGCTCGTCGGCCAGCGCCGTGCCCGCGGGCAGCGACGCCAGCGCCCGCTGGGCGGCGGCCAGGGCGATGGCCGGACTCGCGCCGACATGCTGCTCGGCGCGGTCGCAGAACAGCGCCGCCTGGTCGAGGTCCACGATGACGCCCGGACCGCCGCCCAGCCGGTACGCCTGCCCGCCGCCTTCGATCACCCCCGGGCCGAGTGCCGCCCGCAGCCTGGAGACCAGCGTCGCGACGTTCCGCTCCGCGGCCGCGGGCGGGTCGCCGTCCCACAGCGTCTCGATGATCCGCTCGACGGGAACCCGCCGCTGGCGCTCGACCGCGAGCAGTTTGAGCAGCATCCGCGCCTTGCGGCTGCCCACTTCGCCCGCGGGCAGCGCGGTGCCCTCGCGGACGACGCCGAACTCGCCAGCGAGGCGTATCTCCAGTTCCCCGGGGCTGCCCCCGGCCCTCCCCACGAGGACTTCTTACTGCCGGTCACCGGATGGCGCAAGACCTTGGGATTACTAGTTCTTAGGATTTTCTGTAAGTTTCCGTCCTGGCCAGTGCCAGGCGGGCGGCGTGGTAGCCGCCCATGCCGTGGACTCCCGCGCCCGGCGGCGTGCTGGCCGAGCACAGGTACACGCCGCGCAGCGGGGTCGCCCACGGGTGCGCCGACAGGAGCGGACGGCTGACGAACTGGGTCCAGGCGGCCGAGCCGCCGCCGATGTCGCCGCCGACGAGGTTCGGGTTGTGCCGTTCGAGCGCGGCCGGGCCGTGCGCGGCGCGGGCCAGGATCAGGTCCCTGAACCCGGGCGCGAACCGCTCGATCTGGTTCTCGATCGCCGCGGTCATGTCCACCGTCGAGCCGTTCGGCACGTGGCAGTAGGCCCACAGGACGTGCCGCCCCGCTGGCGCGCGCGAGGGATCGGCGGCGCACGGCTGGACGGTGAGCACGTACGGCCGCTCCGGGTGCCGGCCGACCGCCACCGCGGCCTCCGCGGCCGCGATCTCGGCCAGCGTGCCGCCCAGGTGCACGGTCGCCGCCGCGGAGACCGCGGGATCCTGCCACGGAACCGGGCCGGAAAGCGCCCAGTCGAGTTTGAAAACTCCCGGACCGTACCTGAATCGGCGCAGCCGCCGCGCGTACCCGGCCGGCAGCCGGTCGCCGCAGACCGCCAGGACCTGCCGGGGGGTCAGGTCAAGCAGGATCACGGGGGCTTTCGGCACGTCCGCCAGGTCCCGTACCGAGGCGCCGGGCTCCGCGACGCCGCCGAGCGTGACCAGGCGATCCACCAGGGCGGCGGCCAGCCGCGCGGACCCGCCGCAGACCACGGGCCAGCCGACCTGGTGGGCGAGCGCGGCCAGCAGCAGCCCGTATCCGCCGGTGATCGGCTGGCGCAGGTCGATCATCGAGTGCGCGGCCATGCCCGCGAACACCGCCCGGGCCCGTTCCCCGCCGAAGACGGCGCGCGCCAGGGCGGTCGCGGGCAGCGCGCCCAGGACCCCGTACCTGGCCAGCCGCAGCGGCGCCCGGGGCACAGAAAGCGGCGACAGCAGCGAGTCGACGAGGCCGAACCCGCCGCGTGCGGCGGCACCCACGCTCTGCCGCCAGGCGGCCGCGTCCCTGGCGGAGCCGAGGCCCGCGGCTGTTTCCGCTATGTCCCTGCGGACGAGCACCGCGTCCTCGCCGTCAAGCGGGTGCGCGGCCTGTACCTCCGGGAACGACCACTCAACCGGGAGATCCAGGTCGCGGAGCGCGGCGGACGCGCGGGCCAGCGGGAGGACGGTAGCGCACATGTCGTGCGTGAACCCGTCCAGGGTGAGCGCCGCGCTGCGCAGCCCGCCGCCGAACTCGTCCGCGCCTTCGAGGAGCAGCACCCGGAGCCCGGCTTCGGCCAGCGTGGTGGCGCCGATCAGCCCGTTCGGGCCTGAGCCCACCACTACCGCGTCGAACCCGTCCGCTCCGGCCACTGCTCCTCCTCGCTTACTGCCTTCCTCCTCGCTTACTGCCTTCCTCCCCGCTTACTGCCTTCTTACCGCTCCGTGCCGCCTATGCTCACGTCGACGGCCGCCGCCGCGTCAAGGGCGACCGCGGCGCCGTCTGGCTCAGGCACCGCCTGCTGGCGCGGCCGCAGCGTGACGTAGCTGAGCACGACGCCGGCGGCCAGCAGGCCGATCGTTACCCACAGGCCCGCGTGGTATCCGTCGAGGAACGCCTGCGGCGCCGAGGCCCCGCCGCGCAGCGCGCCCGCCTGCCGCGAGCGCAGCACCGCGCCGATCACCGTGACACCGAGCAGCCCGGCCACCTCGCGTGAGGCGTTCAGCAGGGCCGACGCGATTCCGGCCTGACCCCTCGGAGACGCCTCGAGGACCGAGTTGGTCAGCGGCACGGTCATCAGCCCGGCGCCGACGCCGAACAGCGCGAACCCGGGCATCAGCGCGCCGAACCCCGCGCCGGCGCCGAGGCGGGCGAACAGGACGAGGCCGGCGACCATCAGGGCCATCCCCAGCGAAACCGTGCGGTGCGACCCCAGCGCCGCGGCCACCCGCGGCGCGACCGTGGCCGCGACCGCCAGACACAGCGCCATCGGCACGAACGACAGCCCCGCCTTGGTCGGCGAGAATCCCAGGATGCCCTGCAGGTACAGCGAGGTGAAGAAGTAGATCCCCAGGATGCCGAATCCCCAGATCATCATCGTCACCGTCCCGCCGCTGAACGCGCCGATCCTGAAGACCGGCAGCGGCACCATCGGCTCCTGGGCCCGGGCCTCGATGGCCAGGAAGACCGCCACGGCGAGGGCGGCGACCGCGAAGGCGGTCACGATCAGCGGCGACGTCCAGCCGCGGTCATGCCCTTCGATCAGCGCAAAGGTCAGGGCGAACAGGGCCAGCGCGGAAGTGACGAGTCCGGGCAGGTCGAGCCGCCGCGTTCGCGACTCGCCGCGCGATTCCGCGACGAACGGGACGGCGATCGCGAACGTGATCACGCCGATCGGCACGTTGATCAGGAAGATCCAGCCCCAGCGCACGTGCTGGCTGATGAGACCGCCGATGACCGGGCCGAGCGCGAGGCCGAGCGCCCCGATCGCGCTCCAGATGCCGATCGCCGCGGTGCGCTCCCTGGCGTCATCGAAGGCGTGCGTGATGATCGCGAGGGTCGTGGGCGTCAGCAACGCCGCACCCAGCCCCTGCACGGCCCTGGCGGCGATCAGCTCGCCGCCGCTCCCGGACAGTCCGGCGGCCAGCGACGAGAGCGTGAAGATCGTCAGACCCGCGAAGAACACCCGGCGCCTGCCGTAGACGTCGGCGACCCGGCCGCCGACGAGCAGCAGCCCCGCGAACACCAGCAGGTAGCTGCTGACGATCCACTCCAGCCCCGTGATCGACAGGTGCAGGCTGCGCTGGATGGTCGGGATCGCGACATTCGTCACGTTGTTGTCGAGGTAACTCATCAGAGTGGCCAGGCTGACCGCGGCCAGCGCCCACCACCGTGCCCTTGCCGTCACGGCTCCGGTCCTTCCCATTAGTACTTGTACCGCGTACCTGTATGGCGTACCTGTATGGCGTTCTTATACGTTGTACATGTCGTCATTGCCGATGATGGCCTGTACGTCGTATAGTTGTCAAGTGACTTCTTCACAGCAGGTGCGATCCGAGTCGGCAGCGACCCGCGACGACGGCGAGCGCATCCGGCTGACCAGGGATGCGGTGGTCGACCAGGCACTGCGGCTCGCCGACGCCGTCGGCCTGGACGCCTTGACGATCCGCAAGCTCGCGGCCGAGCTCGGCGTCACGCCGATGGCGCTGTACTGGCACTTCCGCAGCAAAGACGAGCTGCTCGACGGGCTCGCCGAGCGGGTCTGGGCCGAAATCGACACCGACGTCGACTCCGCCGCGACGTGGAGCGCCCAGCTACGCGGACTGCTGGAATCCCTGCTGCGGGTGCTGCGCACTCATCCGGCGGCCGCTCAGCTGCTGCTGCAGTCGGAGAAGCAGGGCGAGGCTTTCCTGCGCGCGACGGAGATAACCCTGGAGATCCTGCGGGGCGCCGGGTTCGATGCCGCGTATGCCAGCGAGATCGCCCGCTCGGTGCTGTGGACCGGGATCATGCTGATCATGAGCGAGCCGGGAATCGAGTCGCTGTCCGCGGAGGAGCGGGCGGAGAAGCAGCGCGTGAAGCAGATCGTGTTCGCGACGCTGCCGGCCGCCCGGTACCCGCGGCTGGTGGAGTGCGCCGTCCCGATGACCTCGTGCGACGATCCTGATTTCCACTACGACGTGGGGGTCAGCGTGTTCATCGCGGGCGTGGAGGCGATCGCCGCCGCCGTCACACGGTAGGCCGCCTGCCGCCGTAGATGACGAAGTCGAGTTCCTTCCAGTACACGTCCACGCCCTCGAAGCCGGCCGCGCGCAGGTAACCGACCTGCGGCTCGAGGGGGACCATGTAGCGGACGTGGTTCTCGTAGCGGAACTGTTCCTCGGGGGTCCGGTGGGCCCGTTTGGCCGCCGCCGACGGGTCCCGCCGGTCCCCGGCGCGCAGCCAGGCCTCCTCGGCCACCGGGTCCGGGGCCGTGACCGGGTCGTAGTTGAGGTACCAGCCGCCAGGCGCCAGGTGGTCGTGGATCTCGCGGAACAGCGCCTGCTTCCGGTCGTCTTTGAGGTGGTGGACGCAGAGCGAGCTGATAACCGCGTCCACCGGGACCGGTATCGGCGCCGGCCAGCCGCCGGCGCGTGTCAGGTCGAATTCGACGTAGCTGTAGCGTCCCTCGTACGGAGCGAGCTCCAGGGCTCCCTGGGCCATCATCTGCGGCGAGAAGTCAGCCAGGATCGCGTGGGCGGCCGGGAAGTGGTCGAGGATGGTCCGCGCGGCCGCTCCAGTGCCGGCGCCGAGGTCGACGAACGCGAAGGGATCACCCGGACCGAACGGCAGCAGTTCGGCCATCAGGACACGGTGTCCCGCGCGGCGCCGCTCCCTGTCGCTGGCGGTCGACTTCCAGAAGTTCACGCCGATGTCCGTCTTCCAGATAGCTGCGTTGGTGTCCTCGGCGTCCAGGCTTTCCGGCATGGCAACGATGCTAACGAATGTCTCGTACGTCACACTCCGTGAACCGCTGACCTGGGACCTTGGTCCCTGGAGAAGCGCCTGGACGGAGGCTGGGATGGTGGCCTGGCTAGCACGAGGGGGTGCGCCATGGCCAAGACCGATGAATTGCGTGATCACCAGGCCCGCTGCGTGCCGCACATGGCGATGCTGCACATGTTCGCCGGCCGCGCCGCCGACGCGCCGCTCCCGTCCGATGCCGTGGAGCAGGTGACGCGGGCGACGGGAGCGGTCCTCGCCGAGGCCGAGGCCGCCGGGCGTGCCGCCCTGGCCGCCATGACCGGGAACGGCCACCATCCGGCGAGCTTGTCGTTGCTGACCGCCAGGCAGGCGAGGCTCGAGCATGCCGCGGCGGACGCGATCGCGTCCGCCCGTGAGGCAGCGCACGGCGGCAACATCGCCGCGCTGCGGCAGCGGCTGCAGCGGTTCGAGGCGCTGACGGCCGCGATGTGGACTGTCCAGCGGGAATGTGCCGTTCCTCCCAGTGTTATACGGCCGGGGGCATAGAGCGTCCCCCGTACCAAGGGAGGACAATGAGCACCATCGCGCTGACCAGCGAAATCTTCGAGGACGCCGTCATCAAGCCGGGAATCACCCTGGTTGACTGGTGGGCTTCATGGTGCGGCCCGTGCCGCATGTTCGCGCCGGTATTCGAGGAGGCCAGCCAGAGCCACCCGGATGTCACGTTCGGGAAGATCGACACCGAGGACCAGCGGGATCTGTCGGCCGCCGCGGGGATCACCTCGATCCCGACACTGATGGCATTCCGCGACGGGATCCTGGTGTTCCGCCAGCCCGGCGCCCTGCCCGCCGCCGCGCTTGAGCAGGTCATCAAGGCCGTGCGCGACTTGGACATGGACGAGGTTCGCGCCGAGGTGGAGCGGCAGCAAGCGGGCGGCGACGCTCCCGCCGAAAGCTGACGCCGACCACGCTCTGCTTGCCCTTGGGGGGAGGCCCCCTTCAACCCCCCGGTTTGGCCGTGTCGATGTTCTTCCTGACCCGCGGCGAGGCGACACCGTGGGTTTCCAGCCTGGCACGCTGCGCCGGGCCCTGCGGCAAGGGCGGCAGCCAGGTGATGTTCCAGGCCTGAGCCTCGAGTCTGGCGGCGTTCCAGATCTCGTAGCCGACTCCGCCGAGCGCCCGGGAGACGCCCGTGCTGAGCCCGGCCCCGCCGCAACCGAGCACGGTGGCGACCGTCACGAGGCTCGCCCACACCTGGCTTGCTCCGCTGAGGTTCGAGATCACCAGGTAGAGCAGCCCTGCCAGCGCCGCCATGGTCACCACGACGAGCGGCCAGAAGCGGCGGAGGATGGCGGAGCTCAGCATTTTCGCCGCCCGCACGATGGCGGATGCGGCCTGGACCCAGGCGCCCATTCCCGGGTCAAGACTCACGTCGGGATCGGCGGTGAGCACGCCATGCCAGACCGCGCCCTGCACGCGAAGCGCGCTGATCGCCGTACCCGCGCTCCCCGCCCTCATCTTCGGCACGTTGACGTCGACCCAGTCCGCCCAGTGCGTCAGCGACTGGCCGACGATGGTCGCGGTCGACGGCGGAAGGGCGGAGCCCGCGCCGTTGAGCAATGTGTGCGCGGCGGCTACCTGGCCACTCCTGAACATGGCGATGAAGGAATCCAGGCTGTCGGCCGCGGGCAGCCAGCATGTGTCACTGAGCGCGAGGCCAAGCTGGTAGGCGTTGAGCTGCTGCTGATCGTCGGCGAACTGGTCGAGGATCGCCAGGTGCAGCGCGCGCACCTCGCGGTCGAAGCCACGCTGGTCGAACTGCTCCTGGCTGCCCGGCTGCATCTTCGCCGCCTCCGCCCGCACAGCGGCGTCGGAAACGGGCAGGGCCGCCGCCGTAAGCAGGTCACGCAGGTCGATGACCAGGAAGTTCAGCAATTCGGCGGCGTCAAGGTCGGCGACAAGCGGCAGCTGAACCGCCGCGTTGAATACCGGCTCGCGGACGAGGAAGCCATCCCGCCGCCGGCCGTCGAACAGCTCGGCCATCAGCCAGCCCAGCGCGAAGACCGTTCCCACCGGCGGCGGCCCCGCCGCGAGCGGCGCCGCAGGCGGGACCTGGCTGCTTTCGGTACTGGCAGACATAAAAGGCGCTTCTCCACGTTCGGCAGCCGCTGACGATAGCCGTTTCGATGGCCCGGGCGCTAAATCGACAACGATCGAAAGCGCCCCCAGATTGGACCCGATTTTGGCAGCCGGGTACCCCGCTGTCAACGCGTTCCGGACCTTTACCGTGGATCGAACTCGCTACCGTGGATCGAACTCGCTACCGTGGATCGAACTCGCCCGTGCGGACCTTATCGAGGAAGGCGCCCCACTCTCCCGGGCTGAACCGCAGCACGACACCGCGTGGGTGCATGCTGTCACGGACCCTGATCCGCTCACCATCCGGGGATCCGACTTCGACACAGTTGCCGTTGGCCAGGCTCCACGAACTTTTCCGCCAAGTCTCGGCGGACTCGCCCGCAGCGCCCATGGCCTTCTTCCGACGCGTGCTGAGCCGCATTGAAGTCACCTTTCTCGCACGGTGTCTCACAACCAGTATCCGAGATAGGACTTAGGACCTCAAACGGCAACGTTCCGCGCGCCTGCGGACATGCCGATTGCGCAATCGGCCTGCTGGCACCCGGCTGCGAGCCTTGGCGCGGACACCCTCCGTCACACAGGCCACAGTGGCGAACCTCCCGCCAGGCGACCCAGCTTAGCTGTGTCCTTCGGGGCGGATATCACCCTGAAGTACCCACCTAGAGTCCACTGTCCTTAATGTCTCAACTTCACATTGAGGCATTAAGGACAGCCGGCACGGTCCGCGGTGGCAGGGGGTCGGCTAGCGCCGCACCCGCAGACGCTCACGGCTCACAGGTTGCTTCGATTCTCAGCAGGCCCGGCAGAATCCGGGCGTCAGCCGTTGGGGTATCGGCACGTCCGGCTCTATTGTGGTCGATTGCGCAATCGACCCACGCTCGCGGAAGGCCGGGAGGCCGGGGCGGAAGGCCGGGAGGCCGGGGCGGGAGGGCGGGCCGCGGGGCGGGAGGCCGCGGGCCATGGTCATGGGGCGCGGGCGTCGTTGCCTTACCGCCACGGAACCGCGCTCGTTCAATCTCCGCAATGCTCCGGAAATGAACTGACATGGACGGCACGCACTTCCGGGCAGGGCCGAGATTACAGGTTTGTCATTGGTAGCGCGTCGGCCAGTCCGCATGCGCTATTTTACGATGCTGTATTAAGGACGGGATTAGAATAGGAGTTCGATGGGGATTTCCGCTGGCCAGGACCGGGTGGACCGCTCCGGTGACGGTTCTGCCGAAAATTGGATTAAAAGTTCGCTGAGCATGGCGAATGGCAACTGTGTCGAGGTGGCGGGATTGGCTAGCGACTTCATCCGCGTTCGCGACAGCCAGAACCCTGCGGGCGCCGTTCTCCGGTTCAGCCCTACGGGCTGGGACGCCTTCGTCGGCGGCATCCGCAAGGGCTCGTTCGACCGCCTGTAACAAATTTCTGATTCGCCGATTGACGTGGGCGGGTTCTCGTTAAACGGGCGCCTGCCCACGTTCTTTCGTGCTGGGGAGCCGGCACGCTGCCCCTGGCGCGAGCCGGGCAGCCCAGCTCACCCCCAGAGCCGTTCCGCGGTTTCCTCGAGCAACTGCCGCGAGGCCTCGGGCGGCAGCGCCGCATCAGCTACGGCGCTAAAGAACTGATGATAGATGTACGTGTCTGTCTCGCCTTCGACGTACAGTTCGCTCTTTAGGCTCTCGGTGCTGACCACATCTCCGAGTTTGCTCGTCTCGCGCGACGCGCCGAAGCCGAATATCACGAACGAGTCAGCGATGAGCGAAGCGTCGCTCCGCAGCGGCAGCACGCGCAGGTCGACATTGGGCAGCTTAGCCGCCTCTGCCAGATGCCGTAGCTGCTCGTACATCACCTTGCGCCCGCCGAACGAACGCAGCAAGACGCTCTCATCGAGAACAGCCGAGAGCTCAAGGCGCGGCTCGCGGGCGGTCAGGGCCTCCTGGCGGATCATCCGGACTTGCACGCGGCGATCGAGGATGCCCGGCGGTGTCGGTATCGCGCTCTTGTACCCATACATCACGCGCCGGGCGTATTCCGCTGTTTGAAGCAGGCCTGGTACCAGCTGAGCCTGCCAGTGCGCTGCCGAAGCCGCCTCCGCCTCCAGCCCGATGAACTCCATGTACTCCGCGGGGAGCGCGTCGGCATAGTCCTCCCACCACCCCCGCTGGTTCGCGTCTTCGGCGAGCGCCAGCAACTGGGCTCGGCGGGGTTCGGCAACACCGTAGAAGTCCAGCAATTTTTCTACTTCGTCCAGTGGAAAACTACTGCGACCCAATTCATATCTGCTGATCTTCGCCGGAGACCAGCCAAGTGCCTTGGCGACGACGGTGCCCGTGCGACTGCCGCGCAGCCGGCGCAGTTCGGCTGCGAGAACGACGTCGCCGTACCGTAGGGCTACTCGACGTCGTCACATCAACCTCCCATGTCGCTCGGGTGACGCTCGACAACAGTCTGACATGGGGATTCCCCACACTCACGGGATTGTCACCAAGTGTTCTCATGAAAATCCTCGCGGAGTATTGATGAAATTCTCGCCGACACTCACAATGAGGTTACAGATAAGGCTTCCTGCACTTCAAGGGGGCTCTCACGGAGACCATACGGGGCAATCAGCCGGTCTCCAACAGCGTTGTTGGCCCGGCCGCTGCGGCAGCGGTTCATGGCGGCCGCCCACTAGCCAGGAACCGCTGTCACGTGCGCGCGCGCAGTCCGCCGGCCGCCATCGCGCCAGTCACTTCCCCGGGCCGCATAAAAGCGCGGCCGATGCGCCCACATCGACCGCGCCTGAAGGAACACAGACCCGTGAAGAGGCCTAGTCCTGATACAGCTAGCAACCCTACCCGTCCACGGGGATATTGCCTAGCCCCCTCAGCCCTCTTGTCTGGACATGCCGGATAAGCGGGACGGCAGGCCTCTTGAGAACCGGCGGTGCCATACCCGCCGGCGATCCGCGCACGAGTCGGTGTGTCGCAAAACGACGACGGCTAAGCGTGCCAGGAGAACAGCATGCCGGTCCCATCCACCCAGCCGGAAGACAACCAAGCCATCATCATGGTTGTCATCCTCGTCGCCATCCTGTGCGTCATCTACTGGCGCATGGCGCTCCGGGTGGTCGCGATCATCCTGATCGCGACCACTGTCTTGGGAGTAATCGCGAGCCTGCACGGCCTGCATCACATCAAGTAGCGCCACGGCGAGCGTCTGCCGACCGCCGCCTCCGGGGGCCGGCAGACGCGGCGCCGCCTGATCTCATCTCAGTGGCCGCCGGGCGGCGTGGAAGCGGTGATCCCGCTCGATGAGGCGCTCGAGCTGGGCCCTGCGCGAGTCCGGCAGTTCCGTCCGCGAGTCGTTCGCCAGCCGGATGATGTAATCCGTCGACGTGCCCACCTGCACGGTCAGGTTCCGGTACCGGCCTATCTTCGACCGCGGATGGTTGAGGACGACGACGCGGGTAATCGCGGCCGGCTGGCCGCGGGTGCGCAGGAACCGCTCAAGCTCGTTCGCGGGCTCGTTGAGCTGCACGCTGGGCGAACGTCCGGTGCGGTCCTCGATGCTGCCGTGCTCGACGGCATTGCCCCACTGGTCGAACTTCTCATACCGCCACTGGTCGCCGTCGATGTACACCGTGGCGTTGCGGTGCTTGACCTCGATCGCGAACAGCCCGCGGGGACCGAGCAGCAGGTGGTCGATCTCGCCACGGCGATTGCGGTAGCCGTGGAACAGTACCCAGTCGTCGTCGAGGATCCGGCCGAGTTCGATCGCCACCTGCCGCTCGCCGGCGATTCCGGCGGCGATCGACTCTTCCCTGTCCGCCGTGCCGGCGACCGGGGCCGCCCGGCGCGGAGCGCGTCGCTGCCGCGCCCACACGGCGAAAACCGCCCGGATCCACCGCCACCAGCGGTACCGCGCGAACGCCTCGTCTCGCTCCGCGCGCGCCTCCGCCAGCAGGGACTCATGCTGGGCCCGCGCGGCGGCGTACCCGGCCCCGGCCCGCCGCTCGTCGGCGAGGCGCTGTTCGTGGACGTCCCGCAGCATCCGCGCCGGGTGATCCGACAGCTCGACCAACCGCATGCGGCGACTCCCTAGTGGGTGGCGGTTACCTTGGATAGCCCAGCGGGGGCGTCGGGGTCCAGGCCGCGCAGCAGTGATGACGCCAGGGCCACCTGCTGGCCGCGGACTGTGTCCAGGATGGGCGCGGTCACTTCGGACGCGTCCGGGGGCAGCGTCAGGTCCGCGCCCTGTGCCGCCCCGCAGACCGCGTACGGCACATCCTCGGCGGCAAGCCTCGCGGCGAGCGCCGCCTCGTCGGCGGCGAACCGCTCACCGCCCGAGACGATAATCACCGGGAGCCGGGAGTCCAGCGCGGCGATCGGGCCGTGCAGCAGGTCGGCGGATGAGAGCCCTTCGGCGTGTACCCGCGCGGTCTCCTTGATCTTCAGCGCCGTCTCGAGCGCCGCTGCGTAGGCGAGCCCGCGGCCCGTGACAACCAGCCGCCGCGCCTGCGGCCATCGCGCCGCGACCGCCTCGGCCGCGGCGTAGTCGGCGATCACGGTGGCCGCGGCGTCCGGCAGCGCCGCGAGGTCCGTGACGGCGACGAGCGAGGGATCGTACGCGGCGGCGATGGCCGCCACCGCGAGCATCTGGGCGGTGACGGTCTTGGTGGCCGGAACGGCGAGCTCCGGGCCGGCGTCGGTCAGCAGGGTCAGGTCGCACTCCTGCGTCAGCGGGCTGCCAGGCTCATTGGTGATGCCGACGACCACGGCGCCGGCCCGGCGGATGCGCGCGGCGGTCTCCACGATCTCCGGCGTGGCCCCGGACTGGCTGAGCGCCACCGCGAGGTAGCCGCTGTAGTCGATGTCGGCTTCGTACCTGGTGTGGATACTGGGCGCGGCGAGCCCGGCGGGCCGCCGGGAGGCCAGCTCGATCAGGTAGCGGCCATACACCGCGACGTTGTCCGACGACCCCCGGGCGAGCAGGACCGTGCCGGCCAGTCTCCCGGAGCGCAGGCGGCCGGGCAGCACCGCCCGTACCTGGTCGCGGTCGGCCACGTGCCTGCCGACGAGGCGGCCCAGGACGTCGGGCTGCTCGGCGAGCTCGGCTGCCATCACGGATCCGGCGGTCATTGGCGGTCCTCCTGCTCGGGCGCCGCGGGGGTGGCGCGAAAACGGTGCCATCGTAGCGAGCGCGGCGCGGGATGGAATTTCCGGACCGCCCGGCGCATTCCTCCCTAGGGCCCGGTTGGCGATGGAATGCCTAGTGGACTGCGGTTTGGGCCGCACCGGGCCTTATCGTTAGAAGAGCGTCCCTGTGGGCAGACCATCCGGTAGCCCGGGACCCCGTTGCGAAAATCCCTGAGGAGACGGATGCCTGAGCAGGTAGCGCGGCCCTGCACACCTGACATCGAGGCCGGCCAGTGACCGAACTAGCCAGCACGATGACACCGTGCGAGCTCGCTAGCCAGGCGGCGCACACGATCCGCGTGCTGAACGAGCTGACCCATGGCGGCGGCGAGCTCACCAGCCCTGACGACGTCCGCGACATCGTCACCAGCCTCGAGCTGGTCGGCCAGGGCCTGCCCCA
The DNA here is from genome assembly GCA_963771985.1 of uncultured Actinomycetota bacterium. Classification (GTDB taxonomy): domain Bacteria; phylum Actinomycetota; class Actinomycetes; order Streptosporangiales; family Streptosporangiaceae; genus Trebonia. Next base: position 13,099 of record CAVYVO010000010.1, read on the forward strand.
GCTGTGCGAGCAGCTCGCCCGGTTCCTTGTCACCCAGCACGAGGACGGGCAGCTCGCGCACGGCTCCGGCCTGAACCCCGACAGCCTGGTGACCGAGGTCATCGAAGCGCTGGCGGCCGCCGGCCAGGCGGCGGACATGATGACCGCCGCCCTCACCGAGGCCCGCAACGCGTCCGCGCCGCTGAACTCCGCGCGATAGCACCGGGAGCCGATCGTCAACTCCTGAGCTCAGGCGCGAAGGATTTCCAGGTACGGCCCGAGTTGGCGGTCTGGTACATGGCCGGGGCTGACCCGCTGGTCACGTCGCCGCCCAGGATCCAGGTGAAACCCACCGCGGGGCTGACGAAGTTGATCGACGCGCCTAGCTGGGTGAAATGTGTCCCCTGCCGGACCGGCGTCCACGACCGGCCGCCGTTCGAGGTCGTGTAGCAGACGTCGCCGAGCGTGCCCTGCGCGCCCGCCGGGACCAGGATCCCCGCCGACGGGGTGAAGAACGTGATCCGCGGATACCAGCCCGTATCCGCGGGCAGCGGCAGGCGCGTCCAGGACCGGCCGAGATTCCGCGTGGCCAGCAACGATGGCGTGCCCCCCGCGACCCCGACGGTCAGGAACCCGGTGCCATCGGCGAACCGCGGTCCGGTCAGCGAGCACCCCTCGCCGCAGACGCCGGCGGGCAGCGGCAGCGGCTGCGGCGCCCAGGAGACGCCGCCGTCGTGGCTGACCAGGAGCTCGTCCGTCAGCCCGACGGTGCAGCCGCTGGTCAGCCAGCCCGTCGTGGCGGTCGCGAAAGATACCCCGGTCTTGTCGCATGTGTCCGGAATCCCGCCGCTCGCGCCGCTGTCCAGCGGCGGGCTCGCCGCGGTCAGCGACCACTGCCGTCCGCCGTCGGCGGTCCGGTACATCCGCACCGCGTCTTGCCCCATCGCGGCCCCCTCGTCAAGGACCAGCCAGCCGTGCTCGGCGTCGGTGAAGCTCAGCAGGCTGACGATGCCCGGTGCCCGCAGCCGCGCGGACTCCGTCCAGGTCCGGCCGCCGTCAGCGGTGCCGAACACCACGGTCGTGTTGACCGCCGTGGCGCTCTCCTGCGCCGACCCGGTCACCGCGAGGTAGGCGCGCTCCGCGCTCATCGCGTCCAGGACGTCACCCGCGTTTGGCGTCGCGAGCAGCGGCCGCGCGGCGGCAGGGGTGACGTCCGCCCACGTCCGCGCCCCGTCAGCGGTCCGGGCGAGTAGCGTGTGCCCGTTCGCCGACGGGTTAGAGGGGTTCGCCGGGTAATCCAGTGCCCATCCCGCGCTGGCCGAGGTCATCTGCAGCGACTCAAGCCACATCGGCTTGCCCGGGTGATGGGCCGTGACAGCGGAGACCGGGGTCTGCCCCGGAGTCACCGTGCTAGCAGCACTCCCGCAGCCGGCCGCGAGAACAGCCGCGGGAACAGCGAGGATCGCCAGGCACCACGGCGGCGCGCTCGTACGCCATGTCATATCCCGTCTCCTTTATCCGCGTATCCGCGTATCCGCGTATCCACGTTCAGTGCCTACTGAGACTCCGCACACAGGCACGCGGTTGCGGACAAATAGGCGCAATCGGGATCAGAAGAGCCTCGCCTGCTGCGCCTGATCCCGGCGCCGGGCCCGGCCGGCCGCGGCGGCTCCGCCGGCACGGTCAAGCAGGGCGGGATCGACCGAGGAGAGGAACGGGGACGGTGCGCACGCCGTCATAGTCCCGCGGATGGACCGCTGCGCCGCGGACACCAGCACCAGGCGGGTGGTGGCGCGGGTCATGCCGACGAAGAGCAGGCGCCGTTCTTCGGCGTAGTCGACCTCGGCGCCGTGCCACGGGCGTAGCGGCAGGAGCCCGTCGTCGCAGCCGACGATGAACACCACGGGGAACTCAAGGCCCTTGGACGCGTGCAGCGTAAGCAGGGAGATCCGGTCGGCACGGGGATCCCAGGTGTCGACCTCGGCGCCGAGCGCGAGTTCGTCGAGGAACCGGTCGAGGTCGGCGCCGCAGCGGGCGGCGAGCGGGGCGAGGACGTCCGAGGCCGTCTTGATCGCCGCGATCGCCGCGGCGCGCGACCGCCCGGCGTCACCGGTCACCGCGTCACCGGTCACCGCGCCGGCCGTCGCGTCGCCGGCGACCCCGGCGAGCAGCGGTGCGAGCGTGGCCGATACGGCCTCCTCGAGCCGCTGCGCCACTGGAACCGCGGCCGCGTCAAGCACCGGCGTGCTCAGCGCCGCCAGGATCTCCGGCACTCCGGCCATGTCCGCGAGCCGCTCATGGGACCGCCGCTGGAACGGGAACCCGCGTCGGCTCAGCGCCTCGCCGACCGCCGCCGCCTGCGCGGTCGTCCGGTAGAGCACGGCGAAGTCGGCGAACGACAGCTGATGCCGCGACGGGTCCCGGCCGTCGACCGCGCGGCTGTCGAGCGCGTGGAACGACGCGCCGCCCAGCAGCTTTTCGATCTCCGCGGCGACCGCCTCGGCCTCATCCCGCTCGTCAAGAGCCGCGACGGCCGCGACCGGGCCGTCCGGGATGTCCGTCCTGGCGGGTACCAGCTCCCGGCCGGGCACGAGCGTTCCCGGCCGGATCAGCTGCATGGCGGCCCGGATGATCGTCGGCGCCGAGCGGTAGCCGCGCGACAGCCGCGCCGTCTCCGCGCCAGGAAAATCCGAACGGAAGCGGAGGAAGTAGCCGACATCCCCGCCACGGAACCCGTAGATGGCCTGGTCCGGGTCGCCGATCACGCACACCCGGGACTCGGGTACGGTCAGCAGCCGCAGCAGCCGGTACTGCAGCTCGTCCACGTCCTGGTATTCGTCCACGAACACGTCGGTCCACCGTGCCCGGTACGCCGCCGCGAGCGTGTCGTCGCCGGCGAGCAGCGTGACCGGCAGCGTGAGCAGGTCGTCCAGGTCGACGAGTCCCCGCTCGCGAAGCGCCGCGTCGTACCGCGAGCAGAGCGCCGTGTCCGCGTCGTCCGCCTCTGGCGCTGAAGCCAGGCCGCGGACAGCCGCCGCGGTCCGTTTCGAGGAGGAAATCCGGGCTGCCAAAGCCAAGGGCTTGTCGCCAGCGGACAGCTGCCGGAGTACGGCGAGGCGGGTCGGCTCGTCGGCGACCTTCAACCCGGCGTCGAGGCCGAGGCGCTTGCACTGTTCACGGAGGATGAGCAGGCCGAGGCCGTGGAAGGTGGCGACGGTGACCTGGCCGGCCGCGTCGCCGGCCTGCGCGGCGAGGCGGTCGCGCAGCTCGTCTCGTGCCCGGCGGGTGAAGGTGACCGCGAGGCAGCGTTCCGGCGCCAGGCCGCGCGCGACGCGGTGCGCGATCGCGTGCGTGAGCACCCGTGTCTTCCCGGCGCCGGGGCCGGCCACGACGAGCAGCGGGCCGCCGTCGTGGGCGACGATCGCCTGCTGTTCCGGGTCGAGCACAGCAGGCGCCGGAACCGGGGCAGGCGCCGCCGGAGCCGCCGCCCCCGGAGCCGCCGTCGCCGGAGCGGACGGACGCTGCGCGCGCGCCTGCCGCGACGGCGCGAGGTCGAACAGCGCGGCCCCGGCCAGCTCGCCGGCGTCGAAGAGCCTGATCGTCCCGTACACGCCGTCGTACCCGGCCTCGCGGCGCACCTCGCCGCGCCGCAGCCGGGCGATCGCCTCGGCCACGATCGACGGGGCCTTCGCGGCCAGGTCGTCAAGCGGCACCTCGCCGAGGATGGCCAGCTCGGGCCCGAACCGCTCCACCAAGGCGCTGACCTGAGCGGTCACCGACTTCGACTTCGGCCCCACCCCGGCGATCTCGCCCAGGATCTCCGGCAGCTGCACGAACGAGCGGTAGCCCGCGGCGCCGGGCGGCCGGTACCCGGCCGGGCGGTCGGCGAGCGCGTCCACCCGGTGCTGCACGCCGATCGTCGGCGTCTTCCCGCAGACCGGGCACTTCCCGGCGGCGGCGCGGGTCTCCTCCGGCGTCGTCCGCACGCCGCAGGCCCGGTGACCGTCGAGGTGGTACTTGCCCTCCTCGGGGAAGAACTCGACGGTCCCGCCGAACCCGTCACCGGTCCGCAGCGCCTGCTGCAGCGCGAAATAGTCCACAGCGCAGTCGAAGACCGTCGCCTCGCGGCCGAGCATCGGCGGCGAGTGCGCGTCGGAGTTGCTGACCAGCCGGTAGCCGTCGAGGCTCGAGACCCGCCAGTTCATCTCCGGATCAGACGAAAGCCCCGTCTCAAGAGCGAACACATGCCCAGCCAGGTCCGCGTAGCAGTCCGCAACGCGGTCGAACCCCGACTGCGAGCCGAGCACCGCGAACCACGGCGTCCAGGCGTGCGCGGGCACCAGGTAGCAGCCGTCGCCGCCGGCCAGGGTGATCTCCAGGAGGTCCCTGGAGTCCAGGCCGAGGATCGGCCGGCCGTCGGCGGCCAGGTTTCCGACCCGGGCGAGGCGGCGCGTTATCTCGCCGACCGCCTCCAGCGAGGGCGCGTAGAGCAGGTGGTGTACCTTGCGCGTCCGGCCGTCGCGTTTGTAGATCGTGGAGATCTCCGACGACAGCACGAACCGGGGCGGCGTGCGGCACGCCGCCGGCAGCCGTCCCAGGACCTCCCGCTCCAGGTCCGGAAGCAGGCGGAACATGCCCGGCTCGGCCGGGATCAGCTTCTGCCGCAGTTCCTCCGCCCAGGCCGGATGGGTAAAGTCGCCGGTTCCGACGACGGTGACGCCCTTGCGCCCGGCCCACCAGGCCAGATGCTCCAGATCGCAGTCCCGGCTGCAGGCACGGGAATACCGCGAGTGAATGTGCAGGTCCGCGTAAAAGCGCACCCGTACATTATTCCGAACGAACGGCGGTGCCGCCGCCAGCTTTCGCTTCCTCTCGCGGCGCGCCGGCCCGCACTTAAGGCCTTTCGGCCCTGACTGTCACCTTTCCCGGGAGCGGAATCTAAGAAAGCAGGTAGGACCGAGCGAGGAGTCACAATGAGCGTCTTTGCACGGCCGGAGCCGGAGCGTCCAGCCGAACCGGAGTGGCCGTCCCCACCGGACCCCGGCGACTTGAGCAAGCGGCTCGCGCGGCGGCGCACCGAGCTACGCCTGTCCACGACGCAGGTGTCCGCCCGGGCGCGGATCAGCCGACGTTACCTTGAATATCTTGAGCGCTATCCGGCTTCGCCGGAGCCCCCGGTGCTGCGCCGTCTGGCCGCGGCGCTGTGGACGACGCCGGCCGCGCTGCTCGGTGCGGGCGCCGAGACGCCGCCCGGGCACGCGTCGCGGCCGGAGCCGGCGGTGGTCCAGAAGCTGACATCCGCCGACTGCCGCAGCCTGATCGCGCCGGGCGGAATCGGCCGGATCGCGTTCTGCACGGTCTCCGGCCCTGTCGTGCTGCCGGTCAACTTCACGGTCGTGAGCGGCTCCATCGTGGTCAGGACCAACCCTGGGACGCTGATCGAGGCGCACGGCGACGAGCGGGCCGCGTTCGAGGTCGACCACGTCGACGAGGTGCTGCGCCAGGGCTGGAGCGTCCTGGTCCTCGGGCAGGCGCACCGGGTGCTGCAGGCGGGCGAACTGCGGCACGTCCGGGAGGAGGCCACGATCCTGCCGTGGCCCGGCGGCGACCGCGACGTCTACGTGCGGATCGTCCCGGACCAGATCTCCGGGCGCCGGCTATCCGCCCGCTGAGGGTCCTGGCCTGCGGGGACTTACGGCCCTGACCGGGGACCAGCGGCGGCGGGATGCTAGAAGCATGTTTGGCAGGCATCCAGCGTTCAGCGACCCGGTGCAGGAATGGCGCCCGGCGGCGGACCCCGAGGTTCCGTCGAAGGCCTGCTGCTGTCCCGCCAGGCCCGTGGTCAAGGTCATTATGCCGCCCGTCCCCGGCCGACCGCACCCGGTCGACCTGTGGCTGTGCGGCCACCACTACCGCGCCTCCCGCGCGGCACTGCTCCTTGCCGGCGCGCGTGTGGAAGACCCCACCGCACCGCACGGAGCTGACATCGAAATCCTCGCCGAAGTCGGCTAAGTTCTTTGGAGGTGAGCGGACGTGCCACGAACAGACATTCACCTCGACGCGATGCTCCGTCACCTGGGCGCCGCGTATTACGAATCGCTGCACGGCAGGGCTACCCGGTCTGACCTGACCAGGGCACTGGACACGGTCGAGGAGCACCTGCAGGAGCAGGGGGAGCAGCGGCCCGCCGCCGCGCCCGTCCCGCCGCCCGCGCCGCGAGAACACGACGGGGACGGCGCCCGGCCGCACCGCCGCCGGTGGGCCCGCCGGGTCAGGGATGTGATGACGACTAACGTCGTAAGCGTTGACCGGATTACCCCGTATAAAGAGATTGACCGGATACTGACCGAGCACAGGATCAGCGGGCTGCCGGTGCTGACAATGGGCAGGCACGTGGCCGGCGTGGTGTCCGAGGCCGACCTGCTCGCCGCGGAAGACAAGCAAGCGCGGCAGGCAAGGGCCGCGAGCGCAAGCGGCCAGCGGTGGCGGCGCGGCAGGCGCCAGCCTGCCGCGCTGGTCGCCGGCGACCTCATGACGAGCCCGGCCGTCACGATCCATCCGGACGCGACGATCCCCGCCGCGGCCCGCGCGATGAACGCGGGTCATGTCGGGCGGCTGCCGGTGGTCGATCCGGACGGCAAGCTGATCGGGATCGTGAGCCGCCGCGACCTGCTGAGCGTGTTTCTCCGGCCGGACAAAGAGATCGCCGAGGACGCGGCAACGGTCCTGAGCGAGATCCTGCTCGCCGAGCCTGGCGACGCCGCCGTGACAGTGCGGAGCGGCGTGGTGACCCTGACCGGCACGCTCAAGCCGATGGCGGGTCAGCACACGGACCTGGTCCCGGTCGCGATCCGGCTGCTGTGGGACATCGACGGCGTGGTTGACGTCGTTAACCGCCTTGGCATGCAGTCACCACCGCCCCAGGTGACGCCGGAGGACAGCGTCCCGTCAGCCTCATAAGGGCGTCATCCGGCGGGCTGGCTTCCCGCGGTGCCCGGGATGACCTCCTTGCCGGTGACCGGGTGGCGGTAGTGGAAGGGAAGCGTCGTGGTGTCCGGCCACAGCCTCGGCGCGTCGGCGAGCAGTTCGTCGGGGCCGTACGGGTCCTCGGGGTAGATGACCGTCGCGTTCGGCACGTAGTCCGGCGGCGTGTGCGTCCAGCCGTCTTCGAAAGTCCCGTGCCAGAACGCCCGGTAGAACAGCTTCTTGATCTTCCACACGCCGTCGGCGGACACGTAGACGTTCTCGTAGAGGCCGCCTTCCCACCACTGGCGCACCGGCGCCTGTTCCGACGCGACCGACTCGTGGGTGCCGGCCTGCATCAGCGTGCGGTACCTGGCGTAGGCGGTGCGCCGGTCCGGCGCCACGTGCACGATGTCCTGCAGCATGGGGTGATCGAGTAGCCGCCCGTAGGCGGGCCCGTTCACGCCGCTGGTGAACCGGCTGCGGAACCGGCCGGCGTACAGCCGCGCGATCCCGGCGCGCTTCTTGTAGACGCCCCCGATGAAGATGACCTCCCCGTCCTCGTCGAACAGGTCGACCACCTCGTCGTACAGGCATTTGTCCAGGTAGTAGCCGTAGGCGTGCTGCAGGTTGCGGATCGCGAGGGCGTCCTCGACCATGCCGAGCCGGTGCTCGAGCTCGGCGACTCTGTCTTCCGTCACGAAAGCCTCCCGGCTAGCTGCTCGTGTGACACCCAGTTCCCGTGCAGGCCGCCCGGCATCCGGATGGGGATCTTCAAAGTCGCGACGGGCGGCGCGTCGATGTGCTGGGCGTCCAGGATCAGCAGGTCGGTCGTCCCGGTCGCGTGCCGGTCCACCAGCTGCATCACGTAGCCCTCGCCGTGCGGGGCACCGGGCGAAGGCGGCACGAAGATCGCCTCCTGCACGGTGCTGTCCTCGCCCGCGAACCGGCGCTTAAGCGCACCCGTCGACGGGTCGATGGACGCCAGCCAGCGGAACCCGGGCAGCCCGTCGGACGGCTTCTCCCCGGGCACCGACGTCAGGTTCATGACACCGAACCGGTATCCCCGCGTCGCCCACCGGTCGTCGGTGCGCGGGAACTCCCCGGAACAGCCGGTCAGCCGCCGCTCGCTGAACGTGGTCACTCCGTCGCCGCCGTCCGGCGGTCCTTGCGTGTCGATCGTCCAGCGCGACAGGTACGCGCTGATGCGCTCGGGGTCGAACGGCGCCCCGGAGATGTCAGGGAACCAGGGGAACGCGGACTTCTCACCCACCGGCGTGTCGATGTGCACGAACCGCCCGTCGTCGAAGGCGTTCATGATGTGCGAGGCGAACCGGTTCGTGCCGCGGAACCAGCGCACGGACGAGCCGCGCCGGGGCACCACGCCGAGGTACACGTCCCGCGACCCGTCCCACACGTAGTACGGACCGCCCGCTTTCAGCCGGGACAGGTCGGACGTCAGCGGGATGATCGGGAAGACGACGAAGTTCTCGGTCACCGCCCAGTCGTGGACCATGCTGGCGTACGGCGCCTCGAACCAGGCCTCGTGCGTGATCCGGCCGGACGCGTCCGCCTCGTAGTAGGCGATATCCGGGGTCGTCTCTCCTTTGGCCGCGTACCCGAAGAACACGAGCGACCCGGACCGCGGGTCGATCTTCGGGTGCGCGGTCGCGGTCCGCGACGACAGGCCGCCCTCCCACGTCCACTCCCCGACCGTGTCCAGGGTGTCCGGGTCGATCTGGACCGGCGCGCTGTCCTCCTTGGACGCCAGCAGCCGCCCGGCGTGCCAGTACACGTTGGTGTTGGCGAGCCCGCGGGACAGGCCCGCGACGGACGGGTCGTCGGTGTACGGGTTCCGGTACGCGCCGAACAGCGAGCGGCGCGCCTCCCGTTCGGCCAGGAACCGCGGCGTCCGCACATATCGCGACCGGTAGTCGCAGTACCCGTTCTCGAACCGGAACATCGCGACCATGCCGTCGGCGTTGAAGTAGAAGTCACGCTCGGCGGACGGCGGCCACGCCGGGTCGGCGCCGACCCGGTAGAAGGTGCCGCGCAGCGACGCGGGCACCTCGCCCTGGGTCACCTCGAGGCCGCGGATCTCGCCTTCCATCCGCACCGGCGCGAACCGGCCGGCGAACCCGGGCTCCTCAGGAAACCGCACCGACATTCCGCGAGCGTAACGTGCGGCCAGCCGACGGGAGAAGGTCGCGAGCGCCGATTCGGCGGCTGTCCGGTTGTGCGGCTGGAACAAAAATCCATTATCCCGAACGGAAGCGCCTGTCTCCCCGCCGTCCAGCAATTCTCCTTCTTCCGGCCGGCATAAACCGGCCGGCTCATCCCGCCGGGAGGACCACCTCGACCCGTACCGTCGCGCCCGGCGCCGCCAGCGGCACGAGCGTCCCCTCCAGGAGCTCGCCGTCGACGAGGAGCCGGCTCTTGCCGACCTGGCCGCGCCGCACGGTGATCGTGTAGGTCGCGCCGCGGAACCGCCGCGTGGCCGTATACCCCGGCCAGGTCGAGGGCAGCACCGGGGAAACGCGGAGGCCGGTGAGTTCGGGCCTGATGCCGAGGATCCACTGGGTGATGGCGACGAAGTTCCACGCGGCCGTTCCGGTCAGCCAGGAGTTCTTCGCCTCCCCGTGCGTGGGCGCGTCCCGCCCGGCGATCATCTGCGCGTAGACGTAGGGCTCGCAGCGGTGCACCTCGGAGATCGGCTCGCGGGCCGAGGGGTTGATCCGCCGGTAGTAGTCGAAGGCGGCGTCGCCGTCCCCCGCCATCGCCGAGGCGATCATCACCCACGGGTTCGTGTGGCAGAACACGCTGGCGTTCTCCTTGTACCCCGGCGGGTAGGACGAGATCTCGCCGAGTTCGACGTGGTACGTCGTGAACGCGGGCTGCAGCAGCATAACCCCGTGGGCCGTGGCCAGCCGGTCCCGCACGCTCGCCAGCGCCCGGGTAGCCAGGGTGGGCGCTGGGGAGGCGCCACCTTCCGTTCCGCTGAAAATTCCAATGCCGCCCATCACGCATATGCCCTGTGGCTCGATGAAGATCTGCCCCTCCAGGTTGCGCGAAGACCCTACCGGATTCCCGAAGTGGTCGTAGGCGCGCAGGAACCACTCGCCGTCCCAGCCGTGCTCGGCGGTCACGGCGGCCATCTTCTCCGCGTCGGCCCGGTAGCTGTCCGCGTCCTCCGGCCGTCCGGCCAGGTCGGCGATGGCGGCGAACTCCCTGGCGGCGAGCGTGAACAGGCCGGCGATGAACACCGACTCGGCGACACCGCCTTCGAGGTTCTCCGTGGTCTGGAACGACTCGCCGGGGGTGAGCGAGAAGCAGTTCAGGTTCAGGCAGTCGTTCCAGTCCGCCCGGCCGATGAGCGGCAGCCCGTGCGGGCCGATGCGGTCGAGGGTGTAGCGGACGGAGCGTTCCAGGTGGCCGTAGAGGGTGGCATCGCCGCAGTCGCTGAACGGCACTTCCACGTCGAGAATGCTCGTGTCGCCGGTCTCCTTCAGGTAGGCGGCGACGCCGAGGACGAGCCAGAGCGGGTCGTCGTTGAAGCCGGAGCCGATCGCGTCGTTGCCGGTCTTGGTGAGCGGCTGGTACTGGTGGTAGGCGCCGCCGCCGGCGAACTGGGTGGCGGCGAGGTCGATGATGCGCTGACGGGCGGGTTCGGCGGCGAGCTGGACGGAGCCGAGGAGGTCCTGGCAAGAGTCCCGGAAGCCCATGCCCCGGGAGATCCCGGTCTCGAACGACGACACCGAACGGCTCATGTTGAACGTCACCAGGCACTGGTAGGCGTTCCAGATGTTGACCATGCGGTTGGTGTCCTCGTCCGGCGTGTCGACGGTGAGGACGGCGAGGAGCTCGTCCCAGTAGCTGATCAGGTCCGCGAAACCGCTGCTGACCGTCTCCGGCCGCAGCCAGCGCTGGATGAGGGGCTTGACCATGGACTTGTTGATGACCCCCGGCGCCTCGAACTTGGCGTCGCGCGAGTTCTCCCAGTAGCCGAGGAGGAAGATGACCTCTTTGGTCTCCCCGGGCTGGAGGTTCAGCTTGACATGGTGGGCGCCGTGCGGTGCCCAGCCGTGGACGATTGAGTCGCTGGTGCGGCCGCGTTCCACGGCGAGCGGCCTGTCGAATCCCCGGTACGGGCCGAGGAACGCCTCCCGCTGGGTGTCGAAGCCGGCCAGCGGCTCCGAGCACGCGAAGTAGGCGAAGTGGTCGCGCCGCTCGCGGTACTCGGTCTTGTGGTAGATGACGCCGTCCTCGACTTCCACCTCGCCGGTGGAGTAGTTCCGCTGGAAGTTCGTCGCGTCGTCCTGGGCGTCCCAGAGGGCGAACTCGACGGACGAGAAGAGGGAGAGCTGGACGTTCCGCGCGCGCTCGTTCGTGACGGACAGCCGCCAGACCTCGAAAGTTTCACCGCGGGGCACGAAGTAGCGGGTCTTGGCCCGGATGCCGTGCCTGGCGGAGCTGATCTCGGTATACGACAGGCCGTGGCGGCATTCGTACTCGTCAAGGCCGGTCCGGGTGGGCTGCCACGACGGTGACCAGTACTGGCCCGTGGTGTCGTCCCGCAGGTAGAGGTAGCGGCCGCCGGTGTCGGCGGGCACGTTGTTGTACCGGTACCTGGTGAGCCGCCGCAGTCGCGCGTCGCGATGCCAGGAGTAGCCGCCGGCCGTGTTGGAGATGATGCCGAAGTATCCGTCCGTGCCCAGGTAGTTGATCCACGGCACGGGAGTGTCCGGCCGGGTGATCACGTATTCGCGGCGATCGTCGTCGAAATAGCCGTAGCGCATCGCGTTCCCTTGCTGACTTCGGAGCGGGCACGGCACTCGGCCATGTCACCGCTGACATCGGACGCTCAGCGCTACTTTACCGGTTAAGTTGGTCGATGACCACGTTCGTATTAGTCACCCTAACGGCGACCGCCGGCGGCTACCAGATCTGGTGCGCCACCTCCGCGACGAGTTCCAGCTTGCGCTCCTGCACGTCCTCGTTGGTGAGGTTCGCGCCGGGCAGGGTCGAGGAGAACCCGCACTGCGTGGAGACGCCCAGCCGCTCCAGCCCGGTGTAGCGGGCCGCCTCGTGCACGCGAGCGGTCAGGTCTTTGACGGATTCCAGGGTGGTGGTCTTGCTGGACACGAGCCCCAGGATGATCGCCTTGTCGTCCGGCGCCTTGGCCAGCGGCTCGAACGAGCCTGATCGCTCGTCGTCGTACTCGAGCAGGAACACGCCGAAGTTGGCAAGCCGGCCGAAGACCGCCTCGGCGGTGAAGTCGTAACCGCCGGAGCCGATCCACTGGCTCATGTTGTTGCCTTTGCAGACGTGCAGGCCGAACGCCACGCCGGGGACGTCCGCCACGCTGTTGATGATGTCCAGGCCCTCGGCGAGGGTCCGCTCAGTGGGCATGCCCAGGCTCTCGCGCAGTTCCCGGTTCTCCGGATCGACCATCGTGCCGATGTCGGGCGAATCGATCTGAATATAGGTGCAGCCGAGCCGGGCGAGCTCCTCGGCCTCCGCCTTGATGATCGCGGCGGCGTCCGTGAACATTTCATAGGCGTCCGTGTAGACCGCGCCGGTCAGCTCCGGCGACCACAGGGAGTAGATGAACAGCGGGCTCGGCAGTGTGACCTTGACGGTCCTGGCCGCCCGGGCGCGGGAGTAGGCGAACTCCTCGACGGTCAGCTTCCGCCGCTGGCTGATCTTGCCGGTCACGGTGAACGGGGAGTGCCACTCCCACTCTTCGGTGGCGCTGTGAAAGTGAACGCCCGCGCCCTCGATGGGCTCCACCCCGTTCAGCTCGCCGATGATCTGGTCGAAGAACGAGAACCGCCGGAACTCGCCGTCGGTGATGACGTCGAGTCCCGCGCCTTCCTGCATGGCGATGGCCTGATCGACCGCGCGGTCCTCGATCCGCTTGAACTCAGGCGCGCTGAGCTGCCCGGCCTCGTGTGCCGCCCGGGCTTGCTGCAGGTACCTGGGCCGCAGGAGCGAGCCAATGACGTCGGAGTGATGGAACTGTGCCATCGCCAGCCTCCTGGGACATCGTCGTCTGGGTGCTAGTACCGGCCTACCCGCCGCCGGCCGGCCTGAGAAGTGGCGAAGCGCACATTTTGACCGGTGGTCCTTTAGCCGGCCAGCACATGCCCTGCTCCCAGCACATGCCCTGCTCGCCGCCGCCCGCGCCCACCGCACCGCCCACCGCGCTATCTCACCAGGCAATCCAGCAACAGCGCCGATGATGATGGATCGTTAAGACCCCTATGGTGTACCCAACGATCCGTCGTAATTTCCGGACAGGGTTATCCACAGGCTCAGGGATTAGTTATCCACAGAATCGAGATCGGACTGGCGCTCGGCACCCAGGATTTACACGCTTTACCTATGGACCAGAACACTTATGACGATTGGGTCATGACGGTGGACTCGCAGAGCGGCATCGTTGACCGCTCTCAGGTGCAGCAAGCGGGCTTCTCGAAGAGAGCAGTCGCGCATCGGCTGAAGACAGGACAGTGGCGCCGGATCCACCGGGGGGTGTACGCCACTTACACCGGACCACCGCAACGCGAGGCCAGACTATGGGCCGCCGTGCGGCGCGCCGGGCAGGGCGCGATGCTTAGCCATGAGACTGCCGCCGAAGTACACGGCCTGACCGATAAGCCAGCCGCCAAGATTCACGTCATGGTGCCGGCGTGCCGTCGCCCAGCCCAGCACAAGCCGATACCGGGTGTCGTGATCCATCGTTCGGACCAGAGCCTGCCGGCACGACTACCCGAATGGCGCTTGCCGCGAACCCGGATCGAGGATACGGTTCTCGACCTGGTCGCGACAGCGAAGACTTTCGACGATGCCTACGGCTGGATCTCCCGCGCACTGTCGGAGAAGCAGGTGACCGTCGGCATGCTGTGCGCGGCGCTCGCAACGCGCAAGCGGATCCGCTGGCGTGTGTGGCTTACCGAGGCGCTTGCCGACGCGGACGAGGGCATCTCCTTCCCGCTTGAGCGGCGCTACGCTCGTGACGTCGAACGAGCCCACGGTCTGCCCAAGGCTGAGCGCCAAGCGCGCCGGACCATCAACGGCAAGATCCATTACAAGGACAATTGGTATCCCGAATACGGCATCTGCGTAGAACTCGACGGCGTCGCCTACCACCCCGCTGAGCGGATGCGACGTGACCATGACAGGGACAACGCTAATCTCGCGGTCGACGACGTTCGCACTTATCGCTTCACCTTTGTCCATGTCACCGAGCGAGCATGCGACAGCGCGGCTATGGTCGCCGCCTCACTTCGGCGAAACGGCTGGCAAGGCCAGCCCCACCCGTGCCGCAGACCCGGCTGTCAGGTCGGTCGGCCAGGATGATGGATCGATAGGTACACAGGAGAGGCCCTATCGATCCATCATGATTCACGGCGGACGTTCACCACCGCGAAAGAGGCGGGGGGGAGGGATACCACGCCCGATTCGATCCTTATGTCCGGATCGGATGCGAGGAGAACGGAGGCGGCCGGCGGCCAGCAGGCGAGGGGGACGCTCACGGGGAGGTCGCCGAGGTTGGCGGCTATCCGGAGCGGGCCGCGGGTGACCAGGAGCCAGCGGGCGTCCTCGTCGTAGTCGGCGCGGACCTGGTCCAGGCGGGGGTCGGTGAGCTCGGGGCGGGCGCGGCGCAGCGCGATCAGGGCGCGGTACCAGTCAAGGCGCGAGCGGTACGGTTCGCGGCCGGGCTGGCTCCAGTCGAGCTTGGAGCGCAGGAACGTCTGCTTGTCCTGGGGATCGGGGACTTCCGCGGCGCCCCAGCCGTGCTCGGCGAACTCGGCCCTGCGGCCTTCGCTGACCGCGCGGGCGAGTTCCGGGTCGGTGTGGTCGGTGAAGAACTGCCATGGCGTGTCGGCGCCCCACTCCTCGCCCATGAACAGCATCGGAGTGAACGACGCGGTGAGCACCAGGCCCGCCGCCACCCGCAGCAGCCCCTCCCGGTGCGGGTCGCCGGCCAGTGTGGCGGCGATGCGATCGCCCATCGCGCGGTTGCCGACCTGGTCGTGATCCTGGTCGAAGCAGACGAACCGGTACGCCGGGACGGACGAGACATCCACGGGGCGGCCGTGGGTCCGGCCGCGGAACGAGGACCAGGTGCCGTCGTGAAAGTACGCCCTGGTCAGAGTCTTGGCTACCGCGGCGAGCGTCCCGAAATCCGCGTAGTACCCCTGCCGTTCCCCCGTCACCGAGGCGTGCACGGCGTGGTGGAAGTCATCGTCCCACTGCGCGGACAGCCCGTAGCCGCCGGCCTCGCGCGAGGTCACCAGCCGCGGGTTGTTGAGATCGGATTCCGCGATGAGCACGGCCAGGCCGGCCGAAGCCTCGAGGCCGTCGGCATGGACCGCGAGTTCCTCCAGCAGGTGCACCGCGCGGTGGTCCTCGAGCGCGTGCACGGCGTCGAGCCGCAGTCCGTCGATGTGGTAGTCCCGCAGCCACATCAGCGCGTTGCCGATGATGAAGGCGCGCACCTCGTCCGAGCCGGCCTGGTCGAGGTTGACCGCCGGCCCCCACGGCGTCATGTACGCGTTGGTGAAGTACGGCCCGAAGTCCGCGAGCCTGTTGCCCGGGCCGACGTGGTTATAGACGACATCGAGGATGACGGCGAGGTCGCGGGCGTGGCAGGCGTCCACGAACCGTTTCAGCGCGTCTGGCCCGCCGTAGGGTTCGTGCACCGCCCATAGGCAGATGCCGTCGTACCCCCAGCCGTGCTCGCCGGGGAACGCGGCCAGCGGCATCAATTCCACGGCGGTCACGCCCAGCGCGGCGAGGTGGTCCAGCCGTCCGATCGCGGCGTCCAGGGTCCCTTCGGGGGTGAAGGTGCCGACGTGCAGCTCGTAGCTGACGGCCCCCGGCAGCACCGCGCCGCGCCAGCGAGCGTCGGTCCACTCGAAGGCGGCATGGCCGTAGGTGCGGCTCGCCCCGCCCGGGCCGTAGGGCTGGCGCGGCGACCTGGGGTCGGGCAGCGGCTCGCCGCCGTCGAGCCGGAAAGCGTAATCCGTCCCCGGCGGCGCGTCCGCCTCCCCCCGCCACCACCCCGGGCGGCCGCCAGGCTCCATGGGATGGCGCCGCCCGGCCACCTCCACCTCGACCTGGTGAGCCGCGGGCGCCCAGACGCTGAAAACGGTCACCGTGCCTCCGCGACGAGCAGCGCGACCGGGAGCCGCCGCGTCAGTTCCGCGAGCGGCACCTGATCTGTCTGGTATCTCTCACCCGTGAAGACGTCGGCCCAGCCCGGTGCGGGAAGCGGCAGCGCGGTCTCGCCCCAGCCGCCGCGCCGCCGCAGGCCGGCCGGCAGGCGGGTAGCCACCGTGACCGCGCTGCCGCCGCGGGCGAACGCCACGACGTGTCCGGCCGCCGGGCCCTCCGCCCCCAGCGGGGTGTAACTCCCGGCGAACCAGTCCGGGTGGTTGCGGCGCAGCCGCAGTGCCCGGGAGGTGACGAGCAGCTTCGCGGCGTCCAGGCCCGCGCCGGCGTCGAGCCGGCCCGCGTCGAGATCACCGAGCAGTGACCGCCGCCTGGCGTAGTCCACGGCACGCCGGTTGTCCGGGTCCACCAGCGACAAGCCGGCCAGCTCGCAGCCCTGGTACACGTCCGGGACGCCGGGCATCGTGAGCTGCACCAGCTTGACTCCGAGCGAGTTCGCCAGCGCGTGATCCCCGATCGAGGCGGCGAACTCACCGATCGAACGCGGCCAGCCCGGCGTCGTCGAGCGCGCGCCGCGCCAGGCCGAGCACCGCGGCCTCGTAGCCGGTGTCCGGGTCGGTCCATGACGTCTGCCGCTTCGCCTCGCGGACCGCCTTCGTCAGGTACCCGGTCAGCCGGCCGGCACTGATCGGCCACGCCCCCACCAGGGTCTGCCAGATCAGGTACTCGGTATCTGGGTCGACGGCCGGCGCGTCCGATCCGGGCGGCGCCGCGCGCTCATGCCACTCCTTGACCCGCTGGCCCCACTCGTCTGGGATCTCGGCGAGCACCGCCAGCCGGGCTCTGACGTCCTCCTGGCGCTTGGTGTCGTGCGTGGACAGCGTGGTCATCGTGGCCGGCCAGTCGGCCGCCAGGCGGCCGGCGGCGGCATGGAACTCCGCGGGCCGGACCCCGAACCGGTCCGGGTCGCCCCCGACTTCGTTCAGCGAGACCAGCCGGGGCCAGCGGTAGAAGGCTGTGTCCTCGACGCCCTTGGCCAGCACCGGCCCCGTCGTCTGCTGGAACCGCACGATCAGCTCAGCGGCCGGCCCGGCCAACTCGGTCAGCCCGGCCGGCCCGGCTGGCCCGGCCGGCTCGCGGCCGCCGAGCGCCGCGGCTCCGATGTCCGAGGCAAGCTCATGCAGCCCCCCGGGCAGGCGCCGCCGCGCGGCATGGACCGCGGTCTTCATCGCCGATACCGACGCGGGCGGTGGCGGCTCACCGGGGTGTGCGTACGCGCGGTACACCGGGAAGCCGGCGAGCACCTCGGTCAGCACCGGGACCGTGTCCGCCGGGTCCGCCCGCGGGACGACGCCGCGGACGACAGAGGCCAGCCTCAGCACCTCGGCGCGCAGCGCCCCGGTGACGATTTCCCGCTTGGCCGTGCCGGAGACCTGGGCGAACCGCGGGGCGGCGTTTTCGCCGCGAGCGCGGCGGAAACGGGCGTACTCGCCGCTGAGCGGGTCCGCGCCCGCCGAGTCGAGGAACAGCCCGTCGGCGAGCCTGAGCGCGTCGTACCCCGTCGTCCCGGCGCACCGCAAGTCGTCCGGCAGCCGCTCGTCGCCTTCGAGGATCTTCTCCACGACCACCCAGGTGCCGCCGGTCGCCGCCGCGAGGCGGCGCAGGTACTCACGGGGGTCGGCAAGGCCGTCCGAGTGGTCCACGCGCAGGGCGTCCACCAGCCCTTCGGACACGAGCCGGATGATCAGCGAGTGCGTCGCCTCGAATACCTCCGGGTCCTCGACGCGTACCCCGATCAGCGACGTGACGTCGAAAAACCGCCGCCAGTTCAGCTCGGTGGCGGCGTCCCGCCACCAGGTGAGCCGGTAGTGCTGGGATTCGAGCAGATCGCGGACCGGCAGCCGCGCGGTCTGCGGCCGCAGCGGCAGCACATGGTCGAAGTACCGCAGCACCGGCTCGCCGTCCGGGCCGCCGCCGTGGTCGACGGTGAGGTCGCCGAGGCAGTCCTCGGCCGGACCGCCCAGGATCGGGAGCAGCATCCGGTCATCCTGCGCCGCCCAGTCGATGTCGAACCAGCTCACGTACGCCGAGCCGCGGCCTTCGCCGAGGACGGACCAGAGCTGGCGGTTCAGCGTCTCAGGGGCCGGAATGGCCATGTGGTTGGGCACGATGTCCAAGACGATGCCGAGCCCGTGCGACCGGAACCGCTTGACCATCGCGCGGAACTCATCTTCTCCGCCGAGTTCGGCGCGGATCCGCGAGTGGTCGGTGACGTCATACCCGTGCCGCGATCCAGGGGCGGCCTCGAGCACCGGCGAGAGGTAAACGTGGGTGACGCCGAGCCCGGCGAGGTACTCCCCAACCTCGCCGGCCCGGGCGAACCCGAAATCAGGTGTGAGCTGCAGCCGGTAAGTAGAGACCGGCACCGTACCCGGCGACACATTCCTCCCCGTAGTTGGCTCCCCCAGAGCCCTTCCCAGCTTCGCAGCCGCCACTCCCACGAGTTCCCTGCTGTTCCCGGCGGTCATCACCCGCGGCTCCCGGCGGTCATCACCCGGGGCTGACCTGCCGCCCCGGCACATTACGACGCCATGTAGTCTCGTTGAGGTGCCCGGCCTCCCCGCGTGCCGGAAGGTGGTCTTATCCCAGGTGAGCGCGGTCAACGTCCGTCCCCAAGTCAACGCTGCCCCACGGCAGCGGCAGCGGCAGCGGCTGGGCGCCACGGTGCGCGCCTACGTGGCACTCTGCAAGCCGCGAATCGTCGAACTGCTGCTGATCACCGCGGTGCCCACGCTCTTCCTCGCTTACCGCGGGCTGCCCTCGCTGCTCGTCACGGTGGTGGTCGTTGTCGGCGGGGCACTGGCGGCGGGCAGCGCGAACGCGCTGAACTGCTATATCGACCGTGATATCGACGAGATCATGCGGCGGACGAGCAGCAGGCCGCTGGTGAAGCAGACGGTGGCACCACGGTCGGCGCTGGTCTTCGGGCTGGCGCTCGGGGTGATCTCGGTGGCGCTGTTCGCCGTGACCACGAACCTGCTCGCGGCGGGCCTCACCCTCGCGGCGATCGTCTACTACGTCGTGATCTACACCATGCTGCTCAAGCGCCACACATCCCAGTCGACGCTGTGGGGCGGGGTATGCGGTGCGGCGCCGGTGCTGATCGCCTGGGCCGCCGCCACCGGGTCGCTGTCCTGGGCGGCGGCACTGCTGTTCCTCGTCGTGTTCTTCTGGCAGCCCCCGCACTTCTGGGCACTGGCGATCAAGTACCGCGAGGACTACCGCCGGGCGGGCATCCCGATGCTGCCCGTGGTGGCCTCGGTCCGCCGGGTGCTCGCCGAGTCGGTGATCGACAGCTGGCTCATGGTGGCCGCCTCGCTCGCGCTATGGCACTGGACCGGGCCGGTATACGAGGTCGTGGCAGCGGTTCTCGGTGGCGCGTTCCTGTACGAGGTGCACCGTCTCCATCGCGCGTCGCGCCGCCAGGCCGGCGGCGAGGAGAAGCTGGTCACCATGCGGCTGTTCCATCTGTCCCTGGTGTACCTGACGCTCCTGTTCACCGCGGTAGCGACGGGTGCGCTGATACGGTAGAGATTCTCCGGAAACCGGTTGAACCGGTGACAGACCTGCTGCGTATAGCAGTATGGAGAAGGCCCGCGGGCGGACCAGATGACGCTCCCAACGTTATGCCCGCGGGCTCTTCCATCTCTCCTTCCCCGTTCGCCGCGGGCTAGACTCCGGCTCGTGATCCTCATCGTGGCCGGGGTGTCGGGCAGCGGCAAGAGCACTGTCGGTGCACTGCTCGCGGGGCTGCTTCGCTGGCAGTTCGCCGATGCCGACAGCTTCCATCCAGAGGCCAACGTGGCGAAGATGCGGTCGGGCGTTCCGCTTGCCGATGAGGATCGGGCGCCCTGGCTGCGCGCCATCACTGACTGGATGGACGCGCGGATCTCGGCCGGGCAGTCGGCCGTGCTCGCCTGTTCCGCGCTGAAGCGCGCCTACCGCGACGAACTGCTCTCCGGACGGCCGGCGGCCACGCTGGTGTTCCTGGAGGTAGACAAGGAAGTGCTGGCCCGGCGGCTGGCCGCGAGGCACGGGCACTTCTTCCCAGGAAAGCTTCTGGATAGCCAGCTGGCGGCGCTGGAGCCGCCGGCACCGGACGAGCGCGTGTACAGCGTCGAGGTCGTCGGGGATCCCGCGCAGACCGCGGCCAAGATCATCGCGCTGCTCTGGCCACACGGCCAGCCGGACCCGTAGCCTGAGTCCGTGAAGCTCACGCTGGACCTGCACGATATCTACAACCGAGGCGGCGAGATCGACCGGGCGCTGCAGGGGATCTTCGACGAGGCCGCCGCCAAGAAGGCGCCGGTGATCGAGATCATCCCCGGCAAGGGGACGGGCCAGCTCAAGAAGCACGTACTACGGTTCCTCGAGCGCAAGGACATCAAGCCGCTTTACCACCGGGTGGAGAAGGATTCCAAGAACTTCGGCCGGCTGTTCGTGCACTTCCGTTGGAAGTGAGGATGGGCAGCCGCGGGTTCCCGGTACTGCGGTAGGAAATAGCAACCCGGCGGGTAATCGCAGCGGGCACTAAGTGCCATACGGAAGTAAACCGACTTATTGCGGTGACCCTGAGAGTTTGCACAGACCATATACTCCAACCTAAACTTGCCCGGTCAGAGCGTTCAGGTTCGGGCTCGGGCTGCGCCAATGGGGAGGCGTGAGCGGGTACTTTAGCGACGCCTGGGTGCAGTTGGCACCTATGAGTCAGCAAACGGTCACGAAACTGCAAAGCGGGGCGGTCACACTGCCATGACACGTTTACAACTATTTCCAACGTGGCATGAGCTAGGTCTGGCGATCTATGGTTTCCTGCTAACGCTGGCGTCCGATTCACCCCGCGGACGGGCTGCTGAGTGGTTTTTGGGTGGGGTTAGCCCCGGATACGGACGCCGTATCCGGAACGCGGAGTGGGCGGGAGGGCCACGAGGGTGAGTCAAGCCTCGGAGATCATTGAGACGATGTTGCACGCGGTACCCGCGGGACAGGCGCGCCTTGATGACACGCAGGTTGCCGCGCTGCGCGACCTTACTGGGTCGCTCATCGCCGCGAAGCCGGAGGCTGCCGGGGAGTACGCGCGGTTTCTAGGCATCAAGCAGCGGGGGCTCTGCCTGCCCGAGGCGGACCTGGCCGAGCGGCTGGGCGGCGCGACCGTGCTCGTGACCGGCGGGACGGGGTGCATCGGCTCGACACTCATGGCGCAGATCGCCGCACGGCGCCCTGGCCGCCTGGTCAGCATCAGCCGCGGTCTCACGAGCGGTTACCCGCGGCTGGCCACCGCGGAGTACTTGCACGGCGACGTCAGGGACCGCCAAGCGATGGACGAGCTCATCGGCTTGGTACGCCCCGACGTGATCTTCCACGTCACCGCTCAGCGCTCGCCGGCGCTCGCGGAGGTGGAGGTGCACCGCACGGTCACCACTAACGTGTTCGGCACGCGCAACGTGCTGGCCGCCGCGGCGGCGGCGGGTGTGCCGCAGGTGGTGTGCGCCTCCACCGGCAAGGCTCTGCGGCCGTACTCGCCGGAGATGTACACGGCCTCCAAGCGCACCGCCGAATGGGTCGCCGCTTCAATGGCGACGAGCACCGAGATGCTGTGTTCGGCTTCCCGGTTCACTCATGTCATCGACAACTCGATCGTCTACGAGCGGCTGCTGAACTGGGCCGAGGACGGGGTTGTCCGGCTGCACAGCTCGAGCATCGCGTTCTACGTGCAGTCGGCGCTGGAATCCGCGCAGCTGCTGCTGCTCGCCTTCCTGGGCGCCAGGCCCGGCGAGTTCCGGTTGCACGCGATCACAGACCTCGGCTGGCCGGTTAGCCTGCTGGACGTCGCTATCGGGGTGCTGTCGCACAAGCGCTCGCAGACGCCCATCTACTTCAGCGGTTACGACCCCGGCTATGAGGAAGTGCCGTTCCCCGGCCTGTACGACCCGGCGACCGCGGGCGACGTGAGCCCGCTGCTCAACGCGTTCGAGACCGCCGCTAGCGTCTCCTCGCCGTGTCCCCTGGTCAACGCGTTCCGGCTGGACATGGCGCCGGACCCGGTGCCGCCGAAGCTGCTCGCAGCGCTCGAGGCGGTATGCGAGCGGACGCAGGAACCCCAGGCCGTCAGGCAGGCGCTCGACGAACTCAGCTGGTCGCTGCTCAACGCCACCCTGGCCGCCGCTGCCCGGCCGGCCCTGATCCGCTCGGCCGCGCTGATCTGCCAGCACGAGCAGGCGCTCACTCCGGTGCACCGGCGGGTCATGGACGCGATACGGAGCAACGCGACAGCGGCCGCGTGAGTTCTCCGCGGCCTTCGAGGCGGATAATAGCTCGCGGCTGCGGCCCACGGGACGCGCTCGCAGCCGCGGCCACGGGACACGAGTGGGTGCAGATGCGCGAGGATCCTCGCGTTTTCCTCGCATAGATACCCCACGGGAGTATCTAACCGCCAAGATTCCATGATCACGAATGATTAGCACACCATAGCGATAAAAAGCCTTCGCCAGGAAAAATCGCTTCACGATCATGAAGATACTGGCGTGGCTGCACACGTGCTGAATCCAGATATTTACGGATTTGATACCCCTGCGGCCGGGGCCCGGCCGGGCCGCGGGAGGGCCGGGGACGGGCACGGTCGGCGCGGGGCTGCGGGCATTCAGCTCCATGAGCAGTGACCAAGATGTGACGCGCGGGACGTTGATCGACTGGAAACATTTGGGTAATAGTGATCTCTCATAGAGAGAATGACGTTTTCTCTCAGCACGGTCAGGACTGGCAGCCATCGAGAGAGGCGTACGCATGCGAACCCACCACATACCCCGCGGGGGCCTGCTGGTTCCCGCGCTCGGTCTGGCGCTCGCCGCCACCATGACGGCCTGTTCCAGCAGCTCGAGCAGCTCCAGCAGCAGCTCCGCCGTGACCACGTCCCCGTCCGCGTCGCCATCTGCGTCCGCGTCGCCGTCCCCGTCCGCCTCCCCGACGACAGCCGCCGCCTCGCCGGCCGCCACCTCGTCATCGGAAGCCACCAGCGGGGCCGCGGCGGTCGCGGCGATCAAGAAGAACTGGATAACGTTCTTCGACGGCAAGTCGGCCGTGACCACGAAGGTAAGCCTCGTGGAGGGCGGCTCGAAGTTCACGTCGGTGATCAAGTCCACCGAGTCGGCGGGGAAGAACGCGTCCGCGTCGATCCAGTCGGTGACGATCACGTCGCCGACGGAGGCGACGGTCCACTACACCGTCCTCCTCAGCGGCAGCCCGGTGCTGACGGGCCAGAAGGGCACCGCGGTGTACCAGGACGGGGTTCTGGAAGGTCTCGTCCACCAGCTTCTGCGGCCTGGCCGCCCTCGAGAGCGGCGGTAAGGCGCCAGCGGCCTGCAGCTGACCCGCGCTGCCAGCGGCGCGGTAAGCCCTCGTTTCACGTGAAGCATCGCGCCGCTGGCGGCAAGGGCGGCAGGCGCGGACTGACGCGCGTGTCGGCGATCGTGCGCGGCCTCGGTGCGGCCGGAGCCACAATTGTGTTGAGGAATCGTTCAGAGACCGCTCAACCAGTTGCCGGCGTAATCTGGCGCCGACCGAGGGAGGCACAGCGAATGCCATTCCGCCGTACGGGTCGCCGGATCTTTCTAGCTCCGGCGCTTTGCCTGGCGCTCGCCGCTGCGATAACCGCGTGCTCCAGCAGCAGTTCCAGCTCTAGTTCCACCCCAGCAGCCAGTTCCGCCCCCGCCACCACCGCGTCGTCCTCCGCCCCTGCCGCGAGCAGTTCGGCGACGAGCAGCGAAAGCGGCTCGGCCGCGACGACCGCGGCGATCAAGGCCAACTGGGAGGCGTTCTTCAGCTCCTCGACGCCGAACAGCAAGCGGATCGAGCTGCTGCAGAACGGCTCGGCCCTGGCCAGCACGGTCAAGGCGTTTTCCGCCAGCCCGCTGGCGTCAGCTGTTTCAGCCAAGGTGACCTCGGTGACCGTGACCTCGCCCACGGAGGCGACAGTGAAATACGACCTCACCGCGGCGGGCCAGTCAGTGGCCAGCGGCGCGACCGGCACAGCCGTGCTCGAGGGAGGCGTGTGGAAGGTCGGCGACCCGAGCTTCTGCGGGCTCCTCAAGGAGGGTCAGCAGTACCTGAACATCCCGCTGCCGTCGGTATGCAAGTTCAGCCGGCTGACCCGGCCGCGGGCCGGCAGCACCGGCGGTGGGCGTGACCGGGCGAACTCGATCGCGCTCGCCGCGCTGTGCACGCTGCTGTTCCTGACGTTCCTCGACAACACCGTCGTCAGCGTCGCGCTCGGCAGCATACAGACCGACCTGAAGGCGAGCATCGCGGAGCTGCAGTGGGTGGTCGGCGCCTACGCGCTGACCTTCGCGAGCATCATGCTCGCCTGCGGCATGATCGGCGACGAACTCGGCCGCAAGAAGGTCATGCTGACCGGCGCCGGAGTGTTCTGCGCGGGGTCCGTGCTCTGCGCCCTCGCGCCGAACGCCGAGACGCTGATCGTCGGCCGCGCCGTCATGGGCCTGGGCGCCGCGGCCAGCGAACCGGGCACGCTCTCGGTGCTGCGGCACATCTACACCGACGAGCGGGCCCGCGCCCGGGCAGTCGGCGTGTGGGCGGCGGTCTCCGGGCTGGCGCTCGCTATGGGGCCGGTGATAGGCGGCCTGATCGTGGGCGCCTGGAGCTGGCGCGGGATCTTCTGGTTCAACCTGTTCTTCGGGCTGGCCGCGCTGCTGGTCGCCGCGGTCGTCGTGCCGGAGAGCGCGGATCCGCAAGCCGCGCGCGTCGACACGGCGGGCACCCTGCTCGGCGCCGGGGCGCTGGCGACCCTGGTGTTCGCGATCATTAACGCGGAGACGTCGAGCTTCAGCTCGCCGGACGTGGTGGCGCTGCTGTGCGCGGCCGCGGTCCTCGCGGTCGCCTTCGTCTTCTGGGAGCGGCGGGCCGCGCACCCGCTGCTCGACATGCGGTACTTCCGGGTGGCCTGGTTCACGGTGCCGAACGTCGTCGCGTTCTGCACCTACTTCGCCACCTTCGCGATCTTCTTCTTCACCGCGCTGTACCTGGTCGAGGTCCCCAGCGACTCCGGATACAAGATCGCCCTGGTCTTCGCGCCGATGACGGTGCTGATGATCATCGCGTCGCTGCTCACCGGCTACTGGGCCGGCGTGACCGGACCCCGCTGGCCGATCACCATCGGGTGCGTCCTGTTCGGCGCGGGCCTGCTGCTCGCCAACCCGCTGATCACCCCCCACCCGCACTACGTCCTGCTGTCGCTGGCCCTCGCGGTGGCCGGCATCGGTATCGGCATCACCGTCGTACCCGTCACCTCCACCGTGCTGAATGCCGTGCCGCCCGAACGGTCCGGCATGGCCGCCTCGTCCGTCAACACCAGCCGGGAGATCGGCGCCGTCACCGGCGTCGCGATCCTCGGCTCGCTCGTCTTCTCTCAGCTCAACGCCAGCCTCACCACCCATCTGCAGCAGCTCGGCGTCCCGGTCGCCTTCAAATCGCTCATCCTCCAGTTCATCGAGACTGGCCAGGTGGGCACGAACATCAACTACAAGTCCTACGGCCCGATCGTGCAGAAGGTGATCGGGGCCGCGTACTCGGCGTTCGGCGACGGTCTGCACGCGGCGCTGTACCTGTCGGCAGGCCTCGTCCTGCTCGCCGGGCTCCTTGCCGCTGTCACCTTGCGTAAGGCGCCGGTTTCCTCTTGACATCACCGGGCGCATGAGCGATGCATGTAGGTGGACGGCAATGACGCACGGCCCGCGTGTCCGGAAGAGAGATTCGCCTTGCGCTGCTACGCCCCATCCACGTCCGCGATCGTGGCTTTCGCACTCGTCGGTTACCTGGCCTTGCGGGACGCGACCGGGCACGCGTTAGCGGCCGTCGGCCTCGCTACCGCGATCATGATCGCCCTCGGCGTGGCCGGGGTCGTGGCTAGCGCCATCGCGATCAGCGCGGCTACGATCAGGCAGCGCAGAGCCGCGGCCGGGGCGTGCCACACGTGCAGTCATCCTTGTCGGCAGCAGGCCGAACTAGACGCACCGCGGTGGCCGCACCGGCCGCTCACCCGCGAGGTGATCGCAATACGGTCAGCGAGCGAGGACGGACGGTCACCTGGTCGCCTCCGTGGCGTGGCTGTTCACCGGCCGCCGGGACAGCCGGATCGTAGCTGTCGAGTTCCGTCCGCCACTCCTGGTCCGGCCGCGCCTCCGGCACGGCGAAAACCACCGGCTCCCACCAGGAGTTGACCAGGATGAGGAAGTCGTCGTCGACCATGGGACTGCCGTCGGCGGCCTGGTCAGGATCATCGGAGCCGTCCAGGTAGACCGCGACGGCGTGCGCCGTCTGGTCCCCCCACTGCTCCTCCGTCATCGGCGTGCCGGCGGTGGAGTACCGGGCGAGCTCGCTCGATTCCGCGCCGGAGAGGAACCGCCTGCGGCGGAAGACCGGGTGCCCGCGGCGCAGCGCGATCAGCCGCTTCGCGTACTCGCACAACCCGTCATCGGCGGCCGCCCAGTCGAACCAGGTGATCTCGTTGTCCTGGCAGTAGGCGTTGTTGTTGCCGCCCTGCGTGCGGCCTATCTCGTCGCCGCCGAGCAGCATTGGCATACCGAACGACAGCAGCAGCGTGGTCAGCATCGCGCGGGACTGCCGCGCGCGCAGCGCGCCGACCTCCGGGTCGTCCGCGGGGCCCTCCGCACCGCAGTTCCAGGACCGGTTGTCGTCAGCGCCGTCCTGGTTGTCCTCGCCGTTGGCCTCGTTGCGCTTCTCGTTGTAGGACACCAGGTCCCGGAGGGTGAACCCGTCGTGCGTGGTGATCAGGTTTACCGAGGAGGAGGGGCGGCGCCGGGCGTGCCCGTACAGGTCCGACGAGCCGCTGAACCTGGTCGCGAATTCGCCTCGCCGGGCATGGCGCCGAGCGTCGCGTCGTCGCCAGGGATCGCCCTGAGCGTCTGGCTAACGGTGTCGGTCATGCCTGCTCCTTCGGGTACAGCAGATCTCCGATGAGGTCCACCGTCTCGGGCACCGCCCGGTGGCGGCGGCGGATGATGTCCGCGATCAGGCCCGTCCACCCGGTCTGGTGCGAGGCACCGAGCCCCGCCGCGTTGTCGCCGTGAAAGTACTCGTTGAAGTAGAGGTTGTCGCGCCATCGCGGATCGTCCTGCAGCCGGTCCACCCAGCCGAAGCATGGCCGCCGCCCGTCCGCGCTCCGCGTGAAGATCGAGATGAGCCGGGCCCGCAGGTCGTCGGCGATCTCGTGCAGCGTCCGCTGCTCTCCGGAGCCTGTCGGGTACTCCACGGTGAACTCGTCGCCGAAGAACTTGTGGTACTTCAGCAGGCAGCTGATCACCAGGTAATTCAGCGGGAACCAGATCGGCCCCCGCCAGTTCGAGTTGCCGCCGAACATCCCCGTGGTCGATTCGGCCGGCTCATAGTCGATCGTCGCGGTGGTGCCTTCCAGGTGCAGCACGTAGGGCTGCTCCCGGTGCACGGCGCTCAGCGAGCGCAGGCCGTACTCCGACAGGAACCGCGACTCGTCGAACAGCGACCGGAACAAGACGGCCAGCCTGTCCGTGCCGACCACGCTGAGCAGCAGCCGCTCGTCGCCCTCGGCGCCTTTCAGCAGGCCTTGCTCCCGGAGCTTGGCGACGTCGGCGAGACTCTGGCGCTCCAGGAAATCCGCGAACGCCTTGCCGAATTTCAGCGCGTTCTTCATCATCGCCTCGTCGACGATGCCCACCGCGAGCAGCGGGATCATGCCCACCATGGACCGTGCCTTGACCGGGATGACGGCACCGCTCGGCAGGGACAGCTGGTCGTAGAACATCCCGTCCGCCGGGTCCCACATCGCCTGGCCCTCTATCGCGTCGGCGATAGCGGCGTAGTGCTCGAGGAACTTCAGGACCAGGTCCGCGCCGTGGCGGCGGCCGTGGCGCCACAAGATGGCGGCGATCATGCCCATGGACAGGGCGTAATACGCCATCCAGCCGGTGGCGTCGGACTGCTCGAGCACCGCGCCTGGCGGCAGGTGGGACCGGTCGATGGGGCCGATGTTGTCCAGGCCGAGGAAGCCGCCCTCGAACAGGTTGTTGCCCCGCAGGTCTTCCCTGTTGACCCACCAGGTGAAGTTGACGACCAGCTTGTCGAAGATCCGGGCGAGGAAGTCCACGTCGCGGCAGCCGTCCAGGGCGAACACCTCGAGCGCGGCCCAGGCCTGCACCGGCGGGTTCACGTCGCCGAAGTCCCACTCGTAGGCGGGCAGGGCGCCATTGGGGTGCTGGAACCACTCGCGGCACAGCAGGACTAGCTGGTACTTGGCGAATCCCGGGTCCACATGCGCCAGGCTGACGCAGTGGAACGCCAGGTCCCACGCGGCGAACCACGGGTACTCCCACTTGTCCGGCATCGACATGATGTCGAAGGCGTTGAAGTTACGCCAGCGAGCGTTCCTGTTCAGCGCGCGGTCCGGCGGCGGCGCCGGCTGCCCCGGATCGCCGTCGAGCCACCTGCCGACGTCGAAGCTGTAGAACTGCTTGCTCCACAGCAGGCCGGCGAACGCCTGGCGCATGACCATCGCTTCGTCTTCGCTGGCGGTTTCCGGGGTGAGCGCGCGGTAGAACTCGTCGGCTTCGGCTCGCCTCGCGTCCAGCACGGCGCCGAAGTTTTCCCCGAACGGTCTCGTGGCGCCTGCCGCCCCCGCGGGACGCAGTCTCAGCCGGACTTCGGCCGTCTGGCCGGGCTCGATCGTCAGCTGGTACCAGAACGAGCACTTGGTGCCGGCCTGCCCGGGATTGACCGTCTGCTTACCGCCGACCACGTGGTCGCTGATGCCGTCCTTCGGGTAGGGCGTGACGGCGCCACAGCCGAACAGCCGCTCCGTGTTCGTCTCGTTCTCGCAATACAGCACCGCCGGCGCGACGCCACCGGGCCCGTTGTCAGCGAGCAGCTCGAGCATCCCGAGATCAGGATGCTCAACGACCACCCCAACCCCACCCTCACTCCGACTCCCAACCCCACCCCCGCTCTTGCTGTTATCAGCAGCGTGCAGGATGGGTTTGGGTGCGTCGTTGTCCCAGGACCAGGTGTTGCGGAACCACGCGGTCGGCAGCACGTGCACCGTGTCCGCGTCCGGGCCCGCGTTGGTCACCGTGATCGACATGAGGACCTCGGCCGCGTCATCGCTCTTGGCGTACGTGACGTCGACGATCCAGTACCTGTCCTGGTCGAAGACCCCGGTGTCGAGGATCTCGTACTCAGGGCTGCGCCGGTCCCGGCGCGAACTCTCCTGGCGAAGCTTGTCGTACGGAAAGAGTCCTTGCGGATAGTGGTAGCGCCACCGGTTCCAGGCGTGGCTGGGCAGCGCATCGAGGTACCACCAGTGTTCCTTGACGTCCTCGCCGTGGTTGCCTTCCGGGCCGGTCAGCCCGAACAGCCGTTCCTTGAGGAACGGGTCGCGCCCGTTCCACAGCGCGAGCCCGAGGCAGAGCCGCTGCTCGACGTCGCAGAACCCGGCGAGCCCGTCCTCGCCCCACCGGTACGCGCGCGAGCGGGCGTGGTCATGCGGCAGGTAGTTCCAGGCGTCCCCGTCCTCGCTGTAGTCCTCGCGGACCGTGCCCCACTGCCGCTCGCTGACGTAGGGTCCCCAGGTGTACCAGGAGCTAGCCTGCCGCAGCCCGTCTTCCAGCTTCCCGAACCCCGCGACGCGCTCACCCTCGACCGTCATGCTCACCTTCCCCGCTCGCCACCAGGACGTGGCCAGCGAGGTAGTCCTGCATGTCAGCGTCCGGTTATTTCCCAGGCCGCAACTACCCTATCGCCGCCCTCGTATTCGCCCGGCGGATCACTCCACGCCGCAGAGGCCACCCGTCTGCGGGTGCAGCGCTGGCCGGCCCCCTGCCACCGCAGACCGTGCCCGACAGCGGCCTCTAGGTGGGTACTCCGGGGCGTTATCCGCCCCGAAGGACACAGCTAGGCCAGGTCGCCCGGCAGGAGGTCCGCCACTGTGGCCTGTGTGACGGAAGGTGTCCGCGCCAAGGCCCGCGGCCGGGCGCCAGCGGGTCGATTGCGCAGTCGACCAGCCTAGAGCGGGTCGACTGCACAATCGGCTTCTTCGGCACGCGACGGGTCAGGTGGCGATGTCGGGGTAGGGCATCGTGAACTGGGACAGGCGGCGGGCGTACTCGAGCTGGAAGCCGAGGGGCTCGTCGTAGTCGCGCTCGAACATGGCGATGAACAGGGTCAGCGTCAGGAACGGGTGGGCGCCGAGCTCGAACAGCCTGGGGTAGTCGTGGGCGGCGAGCGCCTCCCGCTCGGCGTCGTCGAGCCTCAGCCAGGTGCTGCACTCGGCGTCGTGCACGTTCAGGATCGTGTTGGCCCGTTCCGCCTCCCACCACTCGACGAGCGCGCGGGGCTCGGACCGGTACCGTTCCACCAGTTCCGGATCGCGGTCAACCGTGTAGAGGAACTTGTTCAGCAGGTACTTGCTCATGAGCCCGCCCCGTTCGGGTACCAGGTGAAGTAGGCCTCCATGGTGTGGAAGAGGTCCAGCGTGTCCGTGTAGTCGGCCTTCACGCCCGCCCCGGCCACGCCCATCATCAGCATGAAGTCCAGGAAGCCGTGCGTGGCGTTGCCCGGCTCCCACAGGCTGTCCAGCGACACCTCGCCGAGCGCCTTCTCGATGTCGCCGTTGGCGATCCACTCCACGGCCTTGCGGTCGAACTCGGGGTCCGGGCCGTGCGGGCCGAACTGGCGGGGGCCGCCGAGCTCGAGCGACAGGTGGCCCGTGCCGATGATGGCGACCCGCTGATCGCCCGGCCAGGATTCGACGAGCTCGCGGATCGCCTGGCCGAGCTGGACGTAGCGCTTCGGCTGCGGCAGCGGCGGCGCGAAGATGTTCGTGTAGACCGGCACGATCGGCAGGTCCGCCTCCGGCCGCAGCGTGATCATCGGGCAGGTGACGCTGTGGTCGATCCGCAGCTCGTTGCTGAAGGCGAGGTCGAAACCCGCGTCCAGGCCGTTGCGGAGGATGTGCGCGGACAGGTCTTCCTGCCCTTTGAAGAACATCCGCGGCAGGCCGAACTCCCGCTCCTCGTTGTACCAGTTCGCGTCGTAGTACGGCGCCTTGCCGACGAGGAACTGCGGCATGTTGTCCAGCCAGAGCTGGTGGAAATGGTCGCTGCCGACCAAGACGAAGACGTCCGGGTTGGCGCGGGTGAGGGTCTGCCTGAAGGCGGTGATCTTCGACACCCACTCGTCGGCGAACGGCGGGCGGTCCTCGCCAGTCGACGTGCTGGCTCGGTAATAGAACGGGTGATGAGTCGAGGCGATGACCGCTGCGACAGTAGCCATGGCGGCTCCCTTGCCGTGAAAGGGGGTTAGTACGGGGATGACTCGGGCGAGATATAAGTCGCGTGGCGGTCCACCGACAGGTAGATATCGTTCGCGATGGGCATGCGCTGCTCCTCGGCCAGCTGCCCCAGCAGGCCCGCGGCCCTGGCCAGCAGCGCGAACCCGCGCAGCATGGCCAGCGGCAGACCCAGGTCGGCGAGCACCGCGCCGCAGGTGCCCGCGCCGTTGAGCGGCAGCGTCCGGCCGAGCACCTGCGGGTGGACCCGGCCGATCGCCTCGAACAGCCGCAGGTGCGGGCCGCGGAGCCCCTCTTCTTCGGCGATCTCGATGAGCGCCGGCGTGCGCGGGTCGCGGACCTTGTGCACCGGGTGGCCGAGGCCCGGGATGAACTTCTTCGCGGCCCGCGCCTCCCGCACGGCCGCCAGGGCGAGCTCGTCGTAGCCGGCGTCGTCGGCGGGGATCTGCCCCGCCGACGCGAGCACGGCGGCGAGGAACTGGCCGCAGTCTTCGGTCACCCCGAGGAACCGGGAGCCGCCGCCGAGCAGGCCCGCGGCGAGCGCGCCCTGCAGCGAGTCCGGCGCGCTCAGGTAGGTCAGCCTGGCCGCGATCGCGGTCGGCGTGAAGCCGTGGTCGGCGAGCGCGACAAGCACCGCCTCGAAGACCCGCACCTCCGCGGGCGACGGACGGCGCTGGGTCACCATCCACAGGGTCAGCTCGCCGAAGCCCACCTTGCCCATCAGATCATCCGCCAGGTTCTGGCCGAGCAAGGTGATCGTGTCGGCGTCCGAGGTGCCGAGCGACGTCGGGTACTGCTGCGTCATGGCCGTCCCTCCTCATCCGTCAGCCAGGCGCGGATCTCGTCGCCGTGCTCGTCGAGCTCAGGAGGCGCGAGCGGGTAGCTGGCCGGCGTCGACGAGAAGGTGACGGGGTGCCGCATCGTCGGCCTGGTCCGGTCTCCCGAGCCCGCGGTGACGATCGGGTCCAGGCCTATTTTCCGCGCGAACTCGACCCCCTTGTCCACGGTGTTGATCGGCCCGCACGGGACGCCGACGGCGATGAGCACGTCAAACCATTCGGCCGCCGAGCGGGCCGCGAGCTTCTCCGCCAGCAGCGGGCGCAGCTTGTCCCGGTTGGCCGTCCGGCCCGGGTTGGTGGCGAACATCGGGTCCTCGGACAGTTCCGGCGCCCCGATCACATCGCACAGCTTGCGGAACTGCGCGTCGTTGCCCGCGGTGACGATCAGCTCGCCGTCCCCGGTCGGCAGCGGCTCATAGGGGAACAGGCTCGGGTGGGAGTTGCCCATCCGAAAGGGCACCACCCCGCCTGCCGCGTAGGCGCTCGTCTGGTTCACCATCCCGGACATGGCCGACGCCATGAGGCTCGCCTCGAGATGCTGGCCTTCGCCGGTCGCGTTGCGGTGGTTGAGCGCGGCCAGGACGGCGATCGTGGTGTGCAGCCCGGCGATCACGTCGAATGCCGAGATGCCGGCCCGGTACGGCGGCCCGTCCGGCGCCCCGGTGAGGCTCATCAGCCCGGACATGGCCTGCACCATCAGGTCGTAGCCGGGCAGGTCCTTGCCCCCGCCGCTGCCGAACCCGCTGATCGAGGCGTAGATGATGCTCGGGTTTTCCACGCACACCGAGTCGTAGTCAAGGCCGTACCTGGCCAGGCCGCCCGGCTTGAAGTTCTGCACGAGCACGTCCGCGCGGCGGGCGAGCGTCCGGGCCAGTGCCAGGTCGCGGGAGTTCTTCAGGTCAAGCGCCACCGATCGCTTGTTGCGGTTGATGGCCAGGAAGTACGTGGACACGCCGTCCTCGGTGACCGGAGGCATCCAGGCGCGGGTGTCGTCGCCGGCCGGGCTCTCTACCTTGATCACGTTCGCGCCCAGGTCGGCCAGCAGCATCGTGCAGTAGGGCCCGGCTAGCACGCGGGAGAAGTCAGCGACGAGCAGCCCGGAAAGCGGACCGAGCCGGTCAGGATCGCTCATGTTCTGTCCGCTCACACGGTGCCCTTCCGATCTGGCGTTGTCCGCATAACGGACAGCTGTCCGTCTGCCGAGTATGGTGAGTCACGCCAACCACTGTCAAGACGCCCCGCCAGCGGCCGCCGCGCCCGCCGCGGCCACCGTGACCTGCGGAACGCTCTGGTACGCGGCCCAGTCGGCGCTGATGGCCCCGGCCGTCTGCAGCAGCAGCGGCAGGTGCTTCCCGGTTAGCACGTCCAGGGGCGTCTCGGCGGCGTGCGAGTTGACGTTCAGCGCGGCGATCACCCGGCCCTCTCCGTCGCGCAGCGGCACCGCGACCGAGCGGATGCCCGGGGCGAGCTGCTCATCGGTAAGCGCCCAGCCGCGGGCCCGGACCTCGCGCAGCGCGGCGGCGCGCTCGCTCGCGTCAGGCTGCCACGGCGGGGTGATGCCGGCCCGGCTCGGCTCGGCGAGGACACGCTCGGCCTCGGCGAGCGGCATGGCCGCGAGCAGCACCTTGCCGAGGGAGGTCTGCATCGCCGGGAACCGGGTGCCGATCGTCACCGCGAGCGTGACGATCTTCGGGACCGCGACCCGCGCGACATAAACGATGTCCGACCCGTCCAGCTGCGCGATCGAACTCGACTCCCTGGTGCGGGCGACCAGCGCCTCCATATGCGGACGGGCGACCTCCCACAGGCCACGGGACAGCACGTATGACATGCCCAGGTCAAGTACCCGTGGGGTGAGCTCATAACCTCCGGCGCCCACCTGGCGGACGTAGCCGAGCTGCTCGAGGGTGAGCAGGATCCGGCGCGCCGTCGGCCGGGGCAGATCGCTCGCCGCCGCCACCCCGGCCAGCGACATGACGGGCTGCCCGGGCCCGAAGGCCCGGATGACATCGAGGCCGCGGGCGATCGCCTCGATGAAGTCTGGGCTGTTGTCCCGACGAACCACGTAGCCTCCCGAAGCGAACGCCGTGGGGCCGCCCCCAGGGAAGAAACCACCGGCACAAGGTCGCGCGGAAGCGCAGCCGGGGGTCCGGGGGGTCGTCCCCCCGGGTAAGACTAGCGCTTTACCGCCTGCTTGTCCGCATGGCGGACACGTCAAGACGGCCCGTTCAGGACTCTTGACACCGTGCCGAGAAAGGGACAGTGTTCCGATCAAGCTTCTGGCGACCGACTATCGGACGATCGTCCGCACTATACGCCTCACAGTGGAGGTTTCCTCATGACAGCAGCGGGACCGCAGCCGGGTCAGCCGGTGGTGTTCCGGAACGCGACCGTTCTCACGATGGACGACGCGCACACCGTGCTCACCGGCGCTGACGTGCTGGTCGACGGCGAGCGGATCGCCGCGGTCGGCACCGGGCTCGAGGTGCCTGAGGGCACCGCGGAGATCGAACGCGACCGGCGGCATCGTGATGCCGGGCATGATCGACACCCACCGGCACGTGTGGCAGACGGCGATGCGCGGGTACGGGGCTGACTGGACGCTCACCCAGTACTTCGTCTACTACTACCTGACCTGGGGCAAGAAGTTCCGTCCGCAGGATGTCTACGCGGGCAACCTGCTCGCGGCGATCGAGTCGATCGACGCGGGCGTGACCACCACGGTGGACTGGTCGCACGGGCTGCAGACCATTGACTACGCCGAGGCGGCGACCGATGCCCTCGAGGAGGTCCCCGGCCGCTTCGTGCTCGCCTACGGCAACATCCACCAAGGGTCGTGGGAGTGGTCGACCACGCCAGAGTTCCGGGACTTCTACAACCGCCGGTTCGCCGGCAAGGGCGACATGCTCGGCTTCCAGATCGCCTTTGACATCCCCGGTGACGAGGCATTCCCCGAGAAAGCGACGTTCGAGGTCGCGCGTGAGCTCGGCGTCCCGGTGACCACCCACGCGGGCGTCTGGAAGGTCACGAACGACACCGGGATCAACCAGATGTACGACAACGGGTTCATGACGCCGGGCACGATCTACGTGCACGCGTCCTCGCTGTCCGCGGACTCCTATCACAAGATCGCCGCGACCGGCGGCTTCGTGTCGGTCTCGACGGAAAGCGAGTGCAACGCCGGGCAGGGCTACCCGCCCACTTACAAGCTGCGCAGGTACGGGATCCCCGTCTCGCTGTCCCAGGACACCAGCGTCTGGTGGAGCGGCGACATCTTCGCCGCGATGCGGGCGACGCTCAACGCCGACCGCGTGATGGAGCACTTCGAGGCGCACGCCGAGGACAAGACCGTCACCAACCACATCCTGCGGGCCGAGGACGTGGTCGACTACGCGACCCGCGGCGGGGCGAAGGCACTCGGCCTTGACTCGGTCGTCGGCAGCGTCGAGGCGGGCAAGAAGGCCGACCTGGTGCTGGTCAAGAACGACAGCTCGCCGGTCAGCTTCCCGGTCTTGCATCCATACGGCCACGTGGTCTACCAGGCGCAGCGCGGCGACGTGCACACCGTGCTGGTGAACGGCAAGGTCGTGAAGTACGACCACAAGCTCGTCGGCGTGGACCTGGACAAGGCCAGGGCGGCGATCGACGAGACGATCTCCTACCTCCAGGCCGAGCACGGCCCGGAGGAATGGGAGAAGGGCATGCACCCGGAGATCCCCGAGCACGAGGTTTTGGCCAATCCGTACACCTACCGGGAGGATGTCTCGGCCTGGAAAGAGGAGTAGAGGGGTCGCTGGGGCTTGCGGGACAATGCGACGGAATCGCGGCGCCGCCGGTTTCTCCACAGGCGAGAAACGGCTGGCTATGGCGGCGGAGCCACGCGTCCGTTCGGGATAATCGGGTTTGAATTAATCGCGCCAGATCTCGGCAGCGGCTTCTACGATCAGGCGGAGCTTGTCCCACTGCTGGGCCTGGGTGAGGTCGTTGCCCTCCTTGGTCGAGGAGAAGCCGCACTGCGCCGACAGGCAGAGCTGGCCGATGTCGGTGTGCTTCGCGGCATCTTCGACGCGGCGCATGATGTAATCCCTGCTCTCCAGCTCGCCGCGCTTGCTCGTGACGATCCCGAGCACCACCTTTTTGCCCTTGGGCAGGTAGCGCAGCGGCTCGAACCCGCCGGACCGCTCGTCGTCCCACTCGCAGAAGAAGCCGTCCACATCGAGCTTGTTGAACAGCGTGTCCGCCACGAAGTCGTAGCTGCCCTCGGCGGCCCACATCGACTGGTTGTTGCCGCGGCACATGTGCGTGGTGACCGCGAGATCGGCCGGCCGGTTCGCCAGGGCCTTGTTGATCGTGGCGATATAGGTTTCGTGCTGATGCAGCGGATCGCCGCCGATCGCCGCGACGTGCGCGCGCTGCGCAGGGTCGTTCACGTACGCCAGGCTCGTGTCGTCCAGCTGCAGGTACCGGCAGCCGAGGTCGTAGAGTCCCTGGACTTCGCTGGCGTAGGCTGCCGCCAGGTCGTCCCAGAACTGTCCGAGGTCGGGGTAGACGGTCTCGTCGATCGCGGCCCGGCCGCCGCGGTAGTGCACCATGCTGGGCGACGGGATCGTGAGCTTGGCCGTCTGTCCCGCGGACACGTTGTCGCGCAGGAAGGCGAACGCGTCGGCGAAGATCGTCTCGGGCAGGGTGACCGGCGCCACCACGTGCGCCGACGGCGGCGCCCACTCGTAGTCCCTGTCCTTGTTGTGGAAGGCGACCTTGATCGTGTCGTCCTGTACCTTCCTGACGCCGCCGAGGGCGTAGATGAAGTCCATGTGCCATGACTCGCGCCGCAGTTCCCCATCGCTCGCGGTCTTCAGCCCGACCTCGGCCTGCATCTTGATGATCTCGCGGATCGCGGCGTCCTCCACCTCTGTGAGCTGCCCGGCGCTGATCCGCCCGGCCGCGAAGTCGCCGCGGGCAGCCAGTACCTCCGGCGGGCGCAGCAGGCTGCCCACGTGGTCGGCACGGAAAGGTGGCTGGGCGTCGTTGGCCATGGAGTTGCTCCTTTGTTCTGTGATGTGTTCACAAAATGCTAGACATGCGACACGTGTCCTGGCACCAAGGCTTCCGTTCAGTGGGTTGAGGTCTTGCGCTTTCACGGATTCTGTGCATTAGAGCGTGGACTCGGCCTGGGGATCTGCTACCCGTGTGACCTGTCCGGGTCATCGACGGTGATTTCAAGCTCCGCCACGAGCGCCTCTGCCAGCTGCGGCAACTGCGACCGGTCGATGACGACGCGCTTGAGGTGGTGCACGCCGGCCACCGTGGACAGGTCATTGCCGCGCAGGTCGCACTTCCGGTACTGACCTCGCCCGAAAGCAGCCAGGCGCAGGTCGCAGTCATCGAACAGGGCTTCGGCCAGGTCGCAGCCGGAGAATTCCGCCTCGCGCAGCGAGCAGCCAGCGAACATCACCGGGCCCGTGACCCTGACCTGTGCGAACATCGTGTAATCCAGCTTGCAGTCGGTGAACACGACGTGCTCTAGGGTCACGTCGTCGAACCGCGCACCGGACAGCCTGCACCCGTCGAACCGGGTTCGCGCGAGCTTACCGCCCGCCCACCGCAGCGATCCCAGATCGCAGCCAGCGAACTCGACAGAGCGGGCGCGCACCCCACTCATGCTGGCTCGCCCGGCCGTCAGCGACAGGACCTTGCCGTCAAGCAGCGTGACGTTCTCCGCAGTCAGGGCGTTCACGCTGACCCCGCTGAACTCGAAGTCAGAGACCAGGCCGCCGTCGGCGCCGAGCGAGGACACCCGATCCAGGTCCGTCTCATCGAAGACCGGAAGTTCGACGCTGGTCCCGCGGATAGTCATCTGGCCCACGTCAGGCACCTTAACGGAGCAGGCTTCCTTGTTTGACCTCGTTTGACGCGGTGACGCTGGCGCCGATGGAGGCGGCTACGACAGCGAGCATCCCCGCCCACTGCGGAAGGCTGACCCGCTGACCGAGCGCGATCAGTCCGAAGAGCGCGCCCACCGCGGGCTCGGTACTGGTCAGGATGCTGAACAGGCTGCCGGGGATGCGGCCAAGCGCCTCGCTTTGCAGGCTGTAGGACACGACATCGGACAGCAGCGCCACGACAGCGCCGAGCACCAGCGTCCGCGCAGTGAAGATCCGGCCGGGGTCGTTGGCGAGCCAGAGAGGCACCGTGAGGACGGCAGCCCAGCCCAGCCCATCGCGAGCGCTAGCCCGTCACCGCGTCCCCGTTCGGATGCCAGGAGCGGGAAGACCACGATGTACCCGGCCCAGCAGGCGCCTGCCCCCAGTCCGCACAGAATGCCGGTCAGGCTGATCGCGCCGCCCCCCGTGACGCCCGCGGCCCCGGCGACTCCAGCGGCCGCCAGGAAAGCCCAGAGCAGATCAACGCGTCGCCTCGAGCCGGCCAGCGCTACGGTCAGCGGCCCGGCGAATTCTAGGGTGACGGCGATACCCAGCGGCAGCCGGTGGATGGCGACGTAGAAGAGCAGGTGGTGTGCCGCCAGCAATGACCCGACCGCGATCATCAGCAGCACCGCGCGCCGGCCGAGGCCGCGCAGGGACGGCCGCCTGAGCGCGATAAGCCCTGTTGCTCCGAACCCGAGCCGCAACATGACGGTGCCCGCGATCCCCGCGGCGGGGATCAGCATGGTCGCGACGACTGCCCCGCTTTCAAGCCCCACGACGCCGCCGAGCACCAGTACGGGCGCCGGAACGGCGGGATGCCTGACCCGCTCCGGCCGCACGCGCGTCGCTCCCGTTCGCCTGTGGATCATGCCGCGCTAAGCGTAGGCGGTGGCAGGCGCGCCGCCTCGTGTCAGGTCAGCCTCAGCGGGGTAGCTCCTCGCCCTGTTGCCCTTCGGCGGCCAGCACGGGGCCTTCGTCGCTGTAGAGCAACCGGTGCAGCCCGGCCGCGAGCACGCCTCCCACCAGCGGCGCGACGATGAACAGCCAGACCTGGCTCAGGGCCGTACCGCCGACGACGAGGGCCGGGCCCAGGCTGCGCGCCGGATTCACCGACGTGCCCGTGATCGGGATACCGATAAGGTGCACGACGGTCAGGGTCAGTCCGATAGCGATGGCCGCCGTCGCCGCGGTTGCCGTCACCGAGGTCACTCGCAGAATGATGAAGACGAAGATGGCGGTAAGCACGGTCTCGACGATGAATGCCCCGCCGACGCCAATGTGGATCATTGAGTTGCTGCCGTATCCATCGGTTCCCAGCCCTGTGGTCGTCCGGTGGTACAGCGGCGAGGTGCTGAACGTTCCCCACAGCGCCAGCGCGCCGACGATCCCGCCCGCGAACTGCGCGATCCAGTAGCCGACCGCCTCGGCCAGCGGGATCCGGCCGGTCAGCAGGGCCCCGACGGTGACCGCCGGGTTGACGTGGCTGCCTGATACCGGCCCGATCATGTACACCAGCGCCAGTAGCGTCAGCCCGAACGCCAGCGCGGTGGCTACCACTCCGGCCGCCACGCTGCCGCCGGCGAACTTAAAGCCGAACATCAACGTGGCCACTCCGACGGCGAGGTAGACCAAGATCGCCGTGCCAAGGAATTCGACACCAACCTTCCGGATCATGCGCGGACGCTCTCGGCCTGGGCAACATTACCGACTCTAATCACCACATGGCTCATGCTCCGAGCCTGCCGGACTTCGGCTGCCTCGGGATCATTCGTAGCGGGTGAGGCGGTTGATGCGCGCGAAGGCCCTGGTAATTCGCTTGATTACGATCGCCGCGCAGGCTTGGGTGGTGCTGGTGAGTGATGCGCTCGAGGTTGTCGGTGCCCTGATCAAGGACGACCGTGATGGTGTCGGGATGACCCCGGCTCCTAACATCAGTCACCTGGCGGGCTTGCTTCTTGTCCCCCTCCATTCTGGAGCCCGAGGTCCCCGCCGGGGGTATCCGGGTCTGCTTTTCCGGCCACGAAGTCCCTGAGCCACTCTGACCCGAGTTGATCCATCCACAAGCGCGCTTGCCTGTGCGCATGCCGACGAAGACCGATTAGCAGAGCGCAGACTCCAAGCACCAGGAGAATGCCGCCGATCCACACCGGTGACAGCACCCACCACCACGGCCAGGTGATGACGCCGGTCAGCTTGAGCACGATAAGCGTGATCGCCGCGATCTGGAAGGCCGCGGCGGGAACGGATTCTCTGCGCCACTGCACCCTCGGCCGCTGTCGGTCCATCCGAATGTCGGGCACGCTGCCAGCGTACGGCGCTGACGTTGACCACTGCTATGGCGGCATGTCCGCTGATCAACGGAGAGCGGGCGGCCGCCTGACACGCCCAGCAAACAAGAGACCCCGGGAATCGAACTCTGGGGTCTCACAATCAGCCTTGGCCCTGCAAACCGTAGGGCCACCAGCTAAGTCTGCTAGGGCCACCTCGGCCGAACGGCCTGGTCAGATCTGGTGGGGGTACGTGGACTTGAACCACGGACCTCTTCCTTATCCGGGAAGGTTCGGGATCGCTCTGACCTTCGATATAGCAACCTGAACTGCGGTTACCCGTCCGCTCACGTCCGTTGGTGTGCACAGGCATCGCTGGGTGCTGTTACTCAGTTGGTTACTCAGGCTCCCGCCATCCCGGCTTCGCACGGCGGTCGGGTCACCGTGGCTGATCATCAAGCGTCTCGGCATGCCCGCTCGTAACCCCTTGATCCGTAGCTAAAGCACATGTGCATGTCTGCACGGTTTGGCCGGGCCAGAGCGTCCGCAGACGTACACAGATGTCCTCGTCAGACCGTGCTCGTTGCTGTACTCGCCATTAGTCCTCAACGACGGGGCAGACATCGTGCACCCAGTCCATTTCGCCGCGCCGACGAGCAGCCTGCCCGCCCTCGATCGTTCGTCCGCAGGTTTTGCAGATCTTCCCCAGCTTAAGTTTTAACCTAAATTCTACTCAGAACATATTATTTACGGGCTATTCGCTCATATGTGTGATTGCGGTGTAAGGAATGGCCGTTTCCCTCATGCTGGGTGTTGCGACACATCCCGTCACGAGAGGAAACGGCCGTGCTTCATACCCTGCCACGGGCTGGTTCCGGGCCGCAAACGCTGCCGGGGACCGGGCATGTCCCGCTGCCGGCGTGCCCGCCCGGCCCGGCCCCGGATCCGGGCGTGTTCACGGACGCGATTGCGCGGTACCGGGCGCTGGAGCGGCTGCGGGAGTTCCGGTCCCGGCTGTATGACTGCCTGGCGCTGCGGGCCGATGCCCTGTTCGAGCTCGCCAACGCGGTCTTGTGCGCAGATCACGCGGTGACGTCGCTGGTGCGGCTATGCCTGGAGCGGGAGTTCACCCGGGGCCACGGCGCCCTGTACGACGCGCTGGCCGCCGGGCGGATCGAGGAGGAGAGGCTGTTCTCCTTGCTGGCGTCGGAACTGCCGCAGGCCGTGGACGGCCCGGAGGCACTCGCCTGGATCGCGGAGCACGACGTGATCGATCACGGCCTGCTGGACAAGGCGCTGGCCGGCCTGCCCCCGGACGATGCCGGGCAGGTGCGGGACGCGTGCGCGCGGTGGGGCCGGCTGCGGTTCGCTGTCGACGCGACCGCCTATCCCCGGCCGGACGCGTGGTGCTCCCCGGGCCGGGAGCACGTGCACAACGGCGCCTGCCACTGCAAGGGGTCCAGCAAGACCGCGCCCGGCTGGGAGTACCAGTTCACCGCAGCGGTCGGGCACCTGCGCACCGCGTGGGCCGCCCTGCTGGACGTGGCGCGCACCACGCCCGCGGATCGCACGGCCCAGACGATCGCGCAGGTGAAGAACGTGCTGCGCCGCCTGCGCGCCGCCGGGCACGGCAAGACAGCCGCGCCGCTGTTCATCTTCGACGCCGGCTACAGCGCCGCCGCCCTTGCCGACGGGCTCGCCGGCTGCCCGGCCCACGTCCTGGTCCGGCTCGCCGCCGGCTGCGTGTTCTACGCAGATCCCGTCACCTGGGAAGGCAAGGACGGCCGTCCCGCCCGCCGCGGCGCCGCGGTGCACTGCCTGGAGCCCGCAGACTTCACCGCGGCCGCCGGGCCCGGGCCGCGGGGCCGGACCAAGCCCCTGCCCCCGAACCCCGAACCCGGCGAGGAGCTCACCCTGCCGGATACCCCGCTCTACGGCACCGTCCGCGCCGAAGCCTGGCACGGCGTGCACCCCCTCGTCCACGGCGACCGCGGCTGGTTCGCCGGAAGGAAACACCTGCCGGTCCTGCGCGGCACCCTCATCCACGTCACCGTCGAACGGCTCCCGGACGGCCGGGACCCGCACCGGGCCATGTGGCTGTGGCACGCCGGCCCCGGCCCGCTGTCCCTCGACGAGCTGTGGCGCGCCTACCTCGCAAGATTCGACATTGAACATGCGATCCGCACCCTCAAGGGAACCCTCGGCCTCACCGCCGCCAAGGTGAGAACCCCCGAACAGGCCGGCCGCTGGGTCCGGCTCCTCATGGCCGCGCACGCCCAGCTCCTGCTCGCCCGCCCGCTGGCCGCCGGCCTGCGCTGGCCCTGGGAGAAACAGCCCGATCCTGCCCGGCCGCTGGCACCGGGCCGGGTCCGCCGCGGGTTTCGCAACATCCGCCGCGAGCTGGGAACACCCGCCCGTGTCGCGAAACCCTCCCGCCCCGGACCAGGCCGTCCCAAAGGCACCACCAAAGGCCCAGCTCCCCGCTACCTTCTCCCCGGCGAAGCCGGCATGCCGCGCACAGCAAAAACGGCTCTGAACAGGGAAAAGGTTAAAACTTAAGCCCAGGGCGTGGGCAAAATGATCTTCCCCCGTGTTCTGGTCGCGTTCGTCGAAGTCGGCATCGGCGAGTCTCCGGCTCTCACCCGCCGCGCCGCCCTGTATAAAGGCAGCCATCTGCGCTCCCTGCTCCGGACACCGATGGGCAGACATCGATCTCGGCTCCACATAGGTTATGACTGGCACTCGGGCAGCGCAAGGTCGAAGATCGCCGCGCTACGGGGCAACAGTCTCTGCTTGACCCATGGCTCGCCACGCACAAGCCAGCCGCGTTTCGGGCGAACGCCAGCGCTCGCATGCGGCGCTCTGATCTGTCCGATCCGTTACGGGACTTCGCTGCTGTACCGATCTTCCGCTTTTCAGGCGCGAAGGGCTTCGCCCGTTCCTCCCCTCAACCCGACAGGCGCTTACGGGGTCCGGGGGCCTCGCGGTCAGTTGCTGCTCAAGGGTGGCGCTTGCGCCATCGCCGCAGGCGACGCGACCGGCGGGAGCGCCCTTGACGGCAACTGGCCGCCCCCCGGATAATCTCGCGCCGGGTTTGAGGGGAGAAGCCCGCACGCTGTGACACTTCTCCCGGCCGCAGGCCCGCCAGCACGCTGCGATGGCCATGCCTGGTCTGCGCGCCGCGCGGTGCCGGTGGCGCGTAACGGCGGGTCACCACCGGCCTGCGGGAAGCGGGGACAGCCGCCCGGCGCTCGGCGCCGCGTCCTCGGCGCGCCCCCGCGCAGAGAGGACGCGGCAGGCCGACGCCACGGGCGCGGAGGGGGACCGCCCCCGCCCATTCCCCGCTGGGGCCCTGGCCCTGGTGGTGTTCCCCGTCTCAGTGCACGCGCTTCTGTTCCCGGTCACTTCGCGTTCTTCTGCGCTGCGCCGGGTTGAGAGCCTGGCGCGTGGCGTGCCGAAGGCGCGCCCTTGATGGCCGTGCGACGAAGCCGGGGAGACGGCGGGCTCTCCTGGGACGAGTCCCGTAAGCGCTGGATCGCGTCACTGACCGTGGGCTACACGCCAGATGGCAAGCGGGTCGTCAAGCGCGGCAGCGGCCGGACCAAGACTGAAGCACAGCGCAAACTGCGGGAGATCATCCGCGACTACGA
The DNA here is from genome assembly GCA_963771985.1 of uncultured Actinomycetota bacterium. GTDB lineage: Bacteria > Actinomycetota > Actinomycetes > Streptosporangiales > Streptosporangiaceae > Trebonia. The sequence continues at coordinate 57,313 of CAVYVO010000010.1, forward strand.
AGACGGCCAGGTCACTGATGGCCATGGCTACACCGTCGCTCAGGCTGTCCGCGACTGGCTACAGTTCGGCTTGTCCGGGCGCGATGACGACACTGTTGAGAAATGCACGATCCTCGCCAGCACGCACATCATCCCCGCCCTGGGTGCCCGCAAGCTCCGCGAACTGTCCGCCGATGACGTAGCCCGCTGGCTGGCCGATAAGGCCAAGACGCTGAGTACTAGCACCCTCCAGATTCTTCACTCGATTCTTAAGCGGTCGATCACCCGTGCCCAGGCTCGGGACAAGGTAAAACGCAACGTTGTGCTGCTCTGCGATATCCCGCGAGGGCAGGAGGGCCGGCCATCCAAGTCCCTGACCTTCGACCAGGCCGACGCGCTCCTCTCCGCCGCCGAGAACACGAGCCTGTACGCCTACATCGTCGTTTCGCTGCTCACTGGTGCCCGCACCGAGGAACTACGTGCTCTCACCTGGTCACATGTCGACCTGGACGCAACCCCGCCGTGCATCATGGTCTGGCGCTCTGTTCGCGCGGGCGGCGACACCAAGACCAGGAAGTCACGCCGCACGCTTGAGCTACCGCAACGCTGCGTCGATGCGCTTTGGCTCCATCGCGAAAGCCAAGATCAGGTCCGCAAGCGCGCGGGGGATAGATGGCAAGACAACGACTTGGTGTTCGCCTCGCGTGTGGGTACCGTGCTCAATGCGGGGAACGTCCGCCGCTCGTTCCGTGCGCTCGCCACTGCTGCGGGCCTCACCGCTGCCGACTGGACGCCGCGCGAGCTACGCCACAGCTTCGTCTCGCTCATGTCGGATGCGGGTGTCCCCATCGAGAAGATCGCTCGCCTTGTCGGCCACACTGGGACCACCACGACGGAAACGGTCTACCGCAAGCAGATACGGCCCATGGTCACGGGCGGCGCTGAGGTCATGGACAGCCTGTTTCCCAAGCGGGACACCGATGCTTAGTTACTCAGTTGGTTACTCAACGACGAAAAGCCATGACTTCAGCTGGGTTGTCATGGCCTCTGAGCTGGTGGGGGTACGTGGACTTGAACCACGGACCTCTTCCTTATCAGGGTGTCGATCTGACCGTTTTAGTAGCGCTATTGTGCTTGTGACCTGCGGATCGGCGGACTGCGGCCCTAGCAATTCCCCTGGATTCCCCCGTGCTGCCCTGCCTGTCCTAGGGCCATTGTAGGGCCAGCCCTAGGGCCACTCGGCACGCTCTTGATCGTGGGTGTTATGCGCGCTCCGCGCATACCTGGCTCGGCTGGTCATCCCGTCACCGTCGGCCCACCCACCGGGGAGCGGGCCAAGCCCCACGGGTCCAGGTGGAGCGCCCCACTGGACGAACGACCTGGACGCGTGGGGCTTGGTCTGCTCGGCTTGTCCTGGGCCGATGGTGCCGGGGTGACCAGGCTTCCACCTCAGCCACCCCACAACCTCGACCATGCGGCGGCGTCCATCCTGGAGCCCGAGGTCCCCGCCGGAGGCATTGCACGTCTCGTACTGTCAGTCGGGCCTATGGCCGCACTGGTCCGGTCGGGTTTGGAGGGCACAATGGGTGGGGGCTCCACAGCTCTGCCGGGAAAGTCACGGTCGAGGTGGAATAACCGTGGGGACGCCCATAAGAGGGACAGCGGCCAGGCCCCGAACACCACCTATGACATCCAGATTCGTGACTGGCGGCCACCAGATCACCGAATGCTCGGACGGCCATATCGGCAGCAGGGCGCGTCGCAGGTCATCGGAGAGATCGGCACGCAACCCCATTTCGGCTGGTCCGTGACCGAAGACATCGAACACGACATTCAGGAGGCGGAACCTGGCGGTGTAGAAGGGGACGCGAACAGTACTCTCGCCGAAGGACAGGTCGGCTGCCCGTGGCTCATACCGGGACTCCGCGAGCTGCTCCCGGCCGGGCTCGGACCGGACCGACGCGGCGCCGATCCATATCTGCGAGGTTGATGGCGGGAGACTTGTCCGGCGGAACTCGCGACAGTGAGCGAGAGGGAACGTCTTTGTGCGTCCCATCTGCGACAGGACACAGACGATCTTGAACGCCCACCGGGCGAGCGTGAGCTGGGCGTCGCTGTCCAGTTCGATTCGTCCATTCGTGCTGAACATGCTGAGCAGCAAGGGCTTTGCGGCTTCCTCCATGGCGCTCAGCCAGACTCCGTTACAGTCCTCGCAGACGATCCGGAGCGTCTTGGTGAACGGGCCGCCACGCTGGAAAACAGGCTGATCAGGTTCTGCGATGAATTCGCGGAGCCCCTCGCCGTCGTATCCCAGACTCCGGAGCCAGTCATCATAGACGTGCTGTTCCGTCATCTTCCCGACGACACCGCAGAATAGGCACTCCCGCGCCCCGCGCTCTGCGGCCCGTCTCTGTGTTCGTCGGCTCACTTTTCGTGGTCGGGTTGTCATCGGACTATCAGGCTCTCCCTCGTTCTGGCCTGGCGCACTAGTGTCTAGGCTACCTAAGTTCTTCACGATCTATGTAGGATAAGCATATGCGGAGAACCTACGCGCTCGTCCAGGTCGCCCTGGCGCTGATGGCTGACGCCAGCGGCCGACATTGGGGGTATGAGCTGTCCAAGCGGTCTGGTGTGCGCTCGGGAGTGATGTACCCGATCTTGCAGCGGATGCTTGACGAGGGATGGCTGGATGACGGCTGGGAGAACCAGGTGCAGGTCGGCAGAGCCAAGCGACCCCCACGGCGATACTACGAGCTGACCGACGAGGGCAAGCTCGCACTTGGTGCGCTGATCGCCGAAGCACGTCGCGATAGCCGGTTCGCGCCCCTCATCGCTCGCCCGGTTGCCGGGGGGCATGCCTGATGTCCTTGCTCTTGCAGTTTGTCTCCTGGCCAATGTTCGGGATCGCGCTTCTCGTCTTCGGCTTTGCCCCCGGCGTCTTGCTGCGGCTGATCGTTCTTGCTCTCCCCAAAGACGATCCTCGCCGCCACGAGTTGCTCGGCGAACTGTACGCAGTACCGAGGTTCGAGCGGCCCTTCTGGGTCGTCGAGCAGTTGGAGGTCGCCCTCGTCGAGGGACTGGGCGGGCGTCTCGTCTGGGCGGCCACCGGCCGAATTATCCACCGCTGGCATCTGAGCTCGGGCGTCCGGCGCAACCGTGAGCATCCAGACACGTTCTACATCCCACCGGAAGAAGAACGCCGGGCAGTTGCCCCAGGGATGGACGTCAAGCTCATGTTCGAGATGAGGGACGGCTGGGGTGAACGCATGTGGGTCAAAGTCGTCGCCGTCAAGAAGCGGAAGCTGGTCGGCATGCTCGACAACTTCCCGGTCGGAATCCCTCGGCTACTGCCGGGCGACAAGATCAAGTTCAAGCCCGAGCACATAATCGACATCTCGTATGACGACGACCACAGCGAGTTGGTCGAAGCCGAAGAGCTGCCAGGACTCTCCGGGGCCCAGCTTGTCCATGACGGCTGCAACTGCCGCTGTGGGGCAAGGACCGAGCTGGAAACCGAACACGACAGGCCCGACTCTGCCCCTTCTCCTCCGTCCACCTCGCAGGTGCTAGGTTCCGAGTGAGTGGGCACCGGGTCAGGGGCCGGCGTAGCCCATCGCACGCGACCCGGAGAGCCGTCCTTGACGCTGTGGCCGCGAGCTGGACAATCGTCAGCGAGGAACAAGGCCCTCTCGCTATCTCTGGCAGGTGTTCGTTTGAGCCATCTTGATCTGCCTGCCCTGCGAGGCGTGGCTCGGCGCGCCGCGGCGGGTCGGCCGCCAAGGCCGCACGCCCGACGCGTGCGCGTCCGGGCGCGGCGGCGCGGAGCGTCGCCGCCTTGATCCAATACGGCTCAACTCGGCAGATCATGTGGTCACAATGGATCACGCAGTCGTTCACGCATCAGCGGTTCGGCTTAAGGGATGAGTCCAGTGAGCCATGCACGATCAGGAGTCTCAAGTAGCTGACAGGCTCTCGGCGTCAGGTCGGATAGCACTCTCCAGCGGTATCGTCCAGCACTGCACATCCCGGCATGTCAGATGCATGATCGTCATCGCGTACCGCCTACGCTAGACCTAGCGATCCTGAGGAGCAATCATGCCACGACAGCACCGTAACCCTTGGTCAGCTATGGGCGTTGGACACGCACTATGAACCAAGTAACGCGCCCGAAGGTTGATAGCGTTCTACCAAGTGACCTTGTGGACTGGGCACTCCGTGGCCGCATCCGTATACCTTCGTTCCAGCGTTCATATCGCTGGGACAGGCATGACGTCACAAGACTTTTTGACAGCATATTTCGCGGATATCCTATTGGGAACCTATTGGCATGGGAGCGTTCAGCCCCGCCTGGAAAGGTAACCCTCGGGCATCTCACCCTGGACGTACCAGAGACGCCCAGCGCTTACTGGATCGTAGATGGTCAGCAACGCATTATCAGCATCGTCGGGGCATTGACCGCTAGCCCTGAAACCGCAGATCCCCGATTCAGGATATATTTCGATCTACGCGAGGGTGAATTTGTATCTGCCGCTCGCAACCAGGATCCGCTTGAGTACTGGATGCCTGTATATGTGACCTTGAGTACGGCGCGGGCTAACAGTTGGATACGCTCGCACCCAGAACTAAGCGATTCGCAAATCGCAACTGCGGATCAAGTTATCGCCGCTATCCGCGATTACAGAATACCTATGTACATAGTTACAGGCGATGACGACCACGCTCTTCGCGATATATTCGACCGAATGAATACCTACGGGCAGTCGCTCAAGAGCGAGGAGGTCTTCAATGCGCTGCACTCCGTTCCAGGCGAACGGAACCCTAGTGATCTGCACTCCCTTGCTGCTGATGTCAAGGCACTAGGGTTCGGGGATTTCTCCGAGCGAATCCTGATGCAGAGCCTTCTCGCGATTAGAGGACCAAGAGTTGACAGGGACTTTCGGGGTGAGTTTCACAACAATGCCGATCGCTATCAGGCGTTCATTGATACCGAGCGAGCCATCGAGGGAGTAATAAGGGTCTTGCGGGACATCGCGGAAATTCCTCATATTAGACTGTTGCCATACTCTCTCTACGTTCCCCTGCTTGCTAGGTTCGTAGCGTCATTCGGCTTGCCGAAGGGCTGGGCGGCTGAATTGATACGTCGGTGGATCTGGCGAGGAGCAGTCGTGGGAGTTGCGCCCCAAGGCAATACGATTGCCCTTAGGCAAGGTGCCTTTGCGATCCATGACGATCCAATCGCGAGCGCAAATCGCCTCTTGGAGCTCCTTCCGCGCGGATCAGAAGACTGGGAACCTGACCTCTCCCAGATTGCACTCAATCGCGCGTACACGAAAGTCAATATACTTGGAATGCTCTCACGGGAACCTGCGATGCTTCCGATTCATAGCGACAATATGCCTATGCGCGTAGACTTCACTAAGCTTCTCGACCAAGGGCAGATCTTTATCCCTATCGTTCGTGGCAATGGATACCTTGAGAGGTCTGTTGCTAATCGGATGATCTACCCTCCTTCTATGGGGCATGACATAATTCGCGGCTTGCGCAGTGCCGACTTTAAGATACTCGACAGTCATTGTATCGACGGCTACGCGGCCGAAATGCTCTTTACAGGCAAATATAAAGAATTCCTAGATCGACGTGCCATGATCCTCTTGGCTGTAATCAAAGATCATGTCCAACAACGAGCCCTGTTTGGCTTCCGCGACGGCCCGGAAATCTCTACCCTGTTTGAGGATCCAGCGGAGGATGATAATGTCGACTAGCGCTCTTGCAGGTGTATATCTAGGGCCCAGAAGAGTGGGCACCCTTGGTTATCAAGGTGGAAACACATGGTTTGATTATGAGGATCGAGCCCCACAGCACCCAGTGCTCGGACAAACCTTTGAAACGAACCCCAATCACCGGAGAACAGGGTCGGGAACAGTCCCCGAGTGGTTTGCCAACCTATTGCCCGAGCGCGAAAGTGGACTGCGCCGCTTGATCGGGCAAGAATTGGGCCAAGAAAGCCCTCATGACTTCCAAGTCATCACTTTTCTAGGCGAAGATCTTCCTGGTGCGGTTAGGGTAGTTCCGGAATCGGATCTAGCAAATATTCCAGAACTGGCGAAAAAAGACGAAATACAGCGCGATTATCAGATCCGTTTTTCGCTGGCTGGCGCCCAAGTAAAATTTTCCATGCGATGGGCAGGCAAGGGGCTTGTGTTGCCAATGAGCGGTCAAGGAGGTGACTGGATTGTAAAGTTGCCAGACAGGCGCTTCCCTAATGTTCCAGAAAATGAATACGCAATGCTGTACTGGGTGGGACTTATCGGCATTGAAGTACCCGAAATACAGCTCTTTGAGGGTAGTCAGCTAACGGGGTTGCCGCCAGGACTGGTGGGACCGAATGAGTTGGCATTCGGGATCAAACGCTTCGACCGAGTTGATGGGGATCGGGTACATCAAGAAGACTTTGCGCAAGTACGCGAAGTCGCACCAGACCTGAAATATGAGCGAGCCAGTTACAGCGGTCTAGCTCGATTCATCAAAGTCGTTTGTCCCGAAGATCTCGATGAGTACATCCGACGGCTGGCCGCGATGGTTGTTATGGGCAACTTGGATGCACACCTGAAGAACTGGACGATTCGATATCCGGACGGCAGGTCTCCCCGTCTGTCGCCGGCTTATGACTTTGTTTCGGTCTCGGCTTACCCTGAATTTCAGCCACAACAGCTGGCCTTTGCAATAAACGGCGGTAGACTGGCTGACAATATTATACCGGAAAATTTCCGACGATTCGCCCGTCGAGCTAAGATTGAGGTGGATCGCGTCATGGGACAGGTAAAGTGGACTGTAGATTCAATGGTCGCTTCATGGCCTCAGGTCAAAGCCGATTGTGAAATCCCTGATTTTATTTCAGATCACATTGAACAGCGTCTTACCCGACTTCCTCTCATCAATTCGATACATGCCCCATAGAGGATCGCAAATTGTTGTATGTCCTAGAAGTTAATGACTTGGAGGACCGGCGATTTAGTTTTCGGGCAGCGGCCGGGCGCGGAGCCATAGGGCGAGGTCGGCCATGCTGGTGATGACGGCTCCGGCTCCGGCCTGGGTCATGGACTCGTATTTGCCGGGTTTGTTTGCGTAGCCGATGCTGTCGATTCCGGCGCGCTGGGCTCCTTCGATGTCGGTGATGGAGTCGCCGACGAGGGCGGTTGCGGCGGGGCCGGCGTCCAGGGCGCGGACGGCTTCCTCGATCAGGTGGGGGCTGGGCTTGAGGAGGGCGGGATCATGGCTGGTGCGGGCGACGACCAGGCGGATGCCGCCGCTGAGGCCGTGGCGGTCTAGGTAGGCGTTGACGGCGCGGGCGCCGTTGTTGCTGACTACGGCGACTGTCCGGCCGGATTCCCGGCAGCCGTCGAGTACCTCGTGGACGTACGGGGTGGGCTTGGCGGTGGCGGCCGCGGCTACCTCGAGGTCTTCCATCTCGGCTTCGACGCGGGCAGCGAGGTCGGGGCTGACGGTGCCCGCGTAGGCGAAGACTTCTAGCGGGTCGCCGGTCTGCTGCACGTCTTCTGGCAACTGGTGGCCGGTGAAGAGTTTGCGGAGCTGCGCGGCGACCTGGGGCGCGGGGAATCCGGCGAAGATGGAACAGATGGGGCCGTCGAAGTCGAGCAGCAGGTACCGAGTGCGCGCGAGGATGGCGCCGAGGTCCGCGGCGTGGGCGTCGGCGGTGGTCATGCGGGGAACTCAGCGCTGATGTTGTCCCACATGGCATCGAACCAGGTTCGGGCCTGGTCGACGAACGGAGCGTCAGCGGGGTTCCTGCTGTTGACGGAGTGGTGGAAGACCACGGCGTCTTTGCCCATGAGGTCGTACATGTCGCGCTGACTGCCGTCGGCCATGGGGATGGTGTGCTTGACGATGGGGTACAGGCCGAAGAAGACTTCTTCGCCGTTGAGGATGTAGAGCTTGAACAGCGGCGGGTTCGGGTGGACCCGGATCTGCGTGCTTGCCTGCTGGATGCGGCCGAGGCGGGCGAGTTCCTCCACGGACTCAAGGATTCCATAGGCGTGCCGGATGGTGATCTGGTGGACGCGGGCACGGTAGCCGGGGTCGTCTTCGAGGTCCTCGACCCGGCACGGGAGGGTCATCGGCCTGGTGGTGTCGGGCAGCAGCAGCCGGATTGTCACGGTGGCGGGCTTGATGTGTCCTAGGCGGATCTTGTCGAGCGGTTCTTGGATGGCGCCGTGCAGGGTCTCCCCCGAGAAACCGGCGAAGTCGATGGCGACGTGCTCGCGGGTGAATGCCTGCTCGACGAATGGCCGCAATCCAGTTGACGGGGTCGCGAATACCGCCGGGCCTGGGTGATTTCCTGCCGGGGCCTGCCAGGGGAGTTCGGTGGTGGCGGGCTTAAATAGCTGCTCGGCGGTCCAGCCGGGGAACATCGCTTCCAGCACGCGGCAGTGGTCGGCATAGGGCAGGCTGCGCACTGATCCGGTCAGCCAGCGGTGCAGCTGGGCGCGGCTGGGGTAACTGCCCCCGAGCTTGGGGTCGATCTGGCGGGCGGCCTTGTCGTATTCGGCGCAGAACGTCGAATAGTTCTGCCAGTGGTAGTCGCGCAGCAGGACCTTGAGCATGACGGGCTGTTCGCGCATGTGCTCTCCCGGTGATGTCCGGGTTTCAGGGTAGCGTCACGCAACGCATTGGCGAGACAACATGAGACAGCGCGAAACGTGATGTATCAGATGCGTCTAGCGATGTAATTCGTCTCTTCCCCAGCATCGGAGCATGGGCCGACCATCTGCCGACGCTGAGGAGTGACGAGGATGACCGACGCTGCGGACGCCTGCCCGGCCTGCCGGGGCAAGGGCCGCAAGTTCGTGTTCTTGCGCAGGTCCAGTGCGATCGCTGGCGGGGCGGCCGAGCGCGCGTTGCTGTTCCGGTCCTGGGTGCGGTGCCTGACGTGCTCGGGCACCGGCCGGAAGCAGCCGTCATGACCGCGGCTGTGGCTGCCCGGCCGAAAGTGCGGGTGTTTCCCGGATCGCGTGATCAGGTGCGGCACGCACGGGATTTCGTCAGGCGGACTCTGGCCGGTTTTCCGGGAGCTGATGACGCGCTGCTGCTGGCTAGCGAGCTGATGACGAACGCGGTTGTGCATACCGCCTCAGGCGCTGGCGGGAGGTTCGCGGTCACCGTGTGCCGCGACGAGGACTGGGCGCGCATTGCCGTGCATGACGCCGGGTCGGACAGTGGCCCGGTTATCCGGCCGCCCGGCCGGGACGGGGAATCCGGGTTCGGGCTGGGCCTGGTGGCGATGCTCGCCGACCGGTGGGGACACAACGGCGACCGGCGGGGCCGCGTCGTCTGGTTCGAGATGAGGACATAAGAATGAGCACGATTGAGCGGGCGCTGCCTGATTTCCAGGTACCGAACCCGGCGCGGATGTATGACTACTATCTCGGCGGGAAGGACAACTTCCCGGCCGACCGGGAGGCGGCCGGGAAAGTGATCGCGGCCTATCCGCAGACACGGGCGCTCGCCGTAGAGAACCGCCGGTTCCTTGAACGCGCTGTGGAGTTCCTCGCCGGTCAGGGCATCCGGCAGTTTGTCGATCTCGGAACGGGGCTGCCGACCTCGCCCAACGTGCACGAGGTGGCGCAGAAAATCCAGCCGGGCGCACGCGTGGTGTATGTCGACAACGACCCGGTGGTCACGGTCCACAGCCGGGCTCTGTGCGGCGGCTACGACGGGGTGGCCGTGGTTGACGGCGATCTCCGCCGACCGCAGGAGATCCTCGCCGACCCGCAGCTCACTGGCCTGATTGACCTGGCCGAGCCGGTCGCGTTCTTGTGCGTGGCCGTGCTGCATTTCATCACCGAAGAAGAGAAACCGCGCGAGATCGTCGCGGCGCTGCGGTGGCGGATGGCTCCGGGCAGCTACCTGGTCATCTCGCATGTGGCCGCCGACGGCGCCGACAAGCGCGTCGTCAGCGAGATCACGGATGCTTACCAGGGCGCGACCGCCCCGGCTGTCCCCCGCACCCACAGCGCCATCCGTGACCTGTTCACCGGGCTGGACTTCGTTGAGCCGGGCCTGACGGACGTGGCCCTGTGGCAGTGCGATACGCCGGTCGGTGCCAGGGATATCCGTATCCTGGGCGGGGTCGGCAGGAAGCCGTAGTCGGTACGATATCGGCGTGACTTTACCGCCCGGGGGTGACATTTCCTGTTGTCGCCGCTACGCTGACTTGACAAGTCATCTGGTCCAGCTGCGAACGGGCACTCCATGGGATTCGACTACGCGCCGCCCAAATACGCGCAAGTGGTCGCCGAGATAAAACGGCGCATCGAGCAGGGAGACTACCCGCCCGGCTCGCTGCTGCCGTCTGAGCACCAGCTGGTGGATGAGTTCGGGGTATCGCGCCCGACGATCGTAAAGGCGCTGGCATCGCTGCGCCAGGACGGGTGGATCGACACCCAGCAGGGCAAGGGCAGTTTCGTGCGCGGCCGCCCGGCGCTGGCGGGCGCGGACCGGACCCGCCCGGCCCAGAACGCGCTTGAGCTTCCGGAGACCGCGCTGTCCGGCGAGCTCGTCCAGGCCGGGGTCAAGCTCGCCCCGGCCTACGTGACAACCCTGCTGGGCCTGGAGCCGGGTGCCAAGGCGTTCCTGCGGCAGCGGCTGCTCAGTGACGATGGCGGCGAGCCGGTCGAGCTTGCCTCGCTGTGGCTGCCGCTGGACCTGGCCGCAGGCACCGATCTCGCCTCCCCGGAGCTGCTCGGCGAGAGCATCCGCCACCATCTCCAGGCGCGCAAGAAGGTGCGCCTGGACCACGCGGTCGAGCGGATCTCTGCCCGCATGCCGACCGGCGAGGAAGCGGGGCTGCTCCGGCTGGCCGCCGACACGCCGGTGCTGAACGTGATCGTCACCGCCTACGACGCCACGGCCAAGCCGGTCCAGGTCACCGACCTGGTGCTTCCGGGCGACCGGCACGAGATCCACGACGCCTACCCCTTCGCCTAGCCAGGCGCCTGCCTGAAATCGCCGTAACTCATCGCCATCCGGACTTGCTAAGTCAGGTAGCTATGCTATCGTCGTCGACAAGCCTGATAAGTCAAGTCAGGTCCGACCGAGAAAGTAGTGATGTCAAGTGGCTCTACAGGGTCCTATCCCCGTCGAGTTCGGGCTGGTGTTCCCGGACGGGGTGTACGCGGCTGGGTCGTTCGAGCCGGTGCGGGACTTCGACGCCTCCAGTAACGGCCGGTTCGTCCAGTCCAAGGACAAGCAGACCGGCCTGCCGCTGTGGGTAGTCGAAGTGATCGACGCCGACCAGACGGCGCGTGCCCGGACGGTCAAGGTGAAGGTGGCCGCGCAGGTGCAGCCGGTGCTCCCGGCCGGGCCGGCCGGATTGCCGTTCGTGCCGGTGGAGTTCACCGGCCTGACGGTGACGCCATACGTCAACCAGGCGGGAAAGCTCGGCTACTCGCTGAAGGCAACCGGTATCCGCGCGCCGGGGCGTCCCTCGGGGCGTCCCGGGCCTGAGGGCAGGGAGTCGGCGGCGTGAGTGGCAACGGCGGATCGTACTCGCACATGAGTGTCCAGGTCGGCGGCGACTGGCGAGTGTACTGCCACACCTACGACGACCGCACGCCGATCCTAACCGTGGATGCCGGGCCGGTATCCATCGCCTACTCCATCAAAGGCCGCTGCACCGACGAGGCCGCGCTCGGCTTCGCCCGGGCGCTGGTCCGCGACGCGCAGCTATTCGCCGCTGAGGTCGAGCGGATGCACGCCGAGCAGGCCAACGCTGGGGACAGCGGCGGCGACAGCGACACCAAGGCCGCGCCAGATGCGGCCTGACCACGTGATAGGCGGGGCGGCTGGAGCTGGTACCTCCGGCCGCCCCCGGTTTCTCCCTGGTCAGCAGAACCGAGAGAGGTCTTGATCTTATGGCTAGCAGACGGCCGGTGGCGGGCGAGCAGCTCACCCAGGTCGACAACCCCGACCCGTTCGCGCCGCCGGTCTGGCGGTCGCCGGTCTACCGGACACCGCACGCGGTGATCTGGGTCGTTCAGCTTCTTCGGCTCGTGTGGCGGCTGGTGTGGTTCGTGCTGACTCACCCGCTGCTCGACATGGTGTGCGGGCTGGTGGTCTTCGTCTGGCTGCGCCTCGGCTGGCCCGCGCTCGTCGCCCTGATGCTCCTCGTCGTCGCTGCCCTGGCAGCGTTGCGGTTGCTGCGGCCGGACTGGTTCACCCGTTTCGTCACCGATGCGGTGAGGGACCGGTGGCGGTGGTGGTTCTACCGGCGCCGCTGGCAGGCAGCGATGACCCTGGCCGGGCTCGCACCTAACTACCGGGGCCGGGTCCTGGTCCCCGTCCTGTCCGGTGTCCACAGTCTGGGGACCGCCGACCTGGTGATGGTCCGCCTGGTGACCGGGCAGTCTCCCGACGATTTCGCCGACCGGGCCGTCAGCCTGGCGCATGCCTTCGGCGCGGAGCTGTGCCGGGTCCGTGATGCCGGGCCCGGCCTGGTCCACCTGGAATTCGTCCGGGCCGACACCCTCGCCGACCCCATCGCCGCGCTGCCGGTCCCCCCGGCGGTGAACCTGGCCGCGCTGCCCGTGGGCCGGTGTGAGAACGGGGCGCCGTGGCTGCTGCGGCTGCTCGGCTCCCACGTGCTGATCGCGGGAGCGACCGGCTCCGGCAAGGGCTCGGTGATCTGGTCGGCGATCCGCGCGATGCTGCCCGCCATCGCCGGAGGCTGGGTCCAGGTGTGGGCGCTGGATCCCAAGCGGATGGAACTGTCGTTCGGCCGTGCCCTGTTCACCCGCTACGCCGACCAGGCCGCGCCGATGGTCGGGCTGCTCGAAGCGGCCGTGGCCGAGATGCACGACCGGGCGGCGCAGTTCGCGGGCCGGACCCGCACCTTCACCCCCTCGGTGACGTTCCCGTTCCTCGTCGTGCTGGTCGACGAACTGGCGTTCCTGACCGCTTACCAGCCTGACCGGGACCTCCGCAAACGGGCCGAGGCAGCGATCGCCACCCTCACCTCTCAGGGCCGGTCGGTCGGCGTCTGCGTGGTCGGCGCGCTGCAAGACCCGCGCAAGGACGTGATCAGCCTCCGCAACCTGTTCCCCACCAGGGTCGCGCTGCGGCTGGATGAGTCCGACCAGGTGGACATGGTGCTCGGCGACGGGGCACGCGACCGCGGCGCGCTCGCCGACCTCATCTCCCCGCTACCGCAGACCGGCGCCGGGGTCGGCTATGTCCGGCTGGAAGCCTCACCCAACCCGGTAAGGGTCCGCGCCGCCTACGTCACCGATGGCGACATCCACGCCATGGCCGCTGCGATGACCTCCTACCCGGCGGCAGCGGAGGCCGACCCATGGACCTGACGGTATGGCGGACCGACGAGCCGTGCCCGGTCTGCGGCACCGGGCTATTCCTGATCGGCCACGGCGAGCCGGTGCAGATCGCCGAATGCCGGCTGTGCGGCTGGTCCGACCGCTGGGAACTCGACGGCGACGGAAACGGAGGTGATGCCAGGTGACCAACCCGGACCGGCGCAAGGGAACAAGGGCCGAGCGGCTCTCGATGCCGCTAGCCCGTGACGTGGTTAAAGACCTGGCCGTCGACCACGGGGCCTGTATCCGCCCGGTCCAGCTCCGCCGCACCGACCTGGCCACGGGCCAGACTGAGCCGGTGCTGGTGCCCTGCGGGCACACCCTCGCCTCGGTCTGCCCCTCGTGCGCCGAGCGGGCCAAGAACCTGCGCGCCGCCCAGTGCCGGGAAGGCTGGCACCTCGAGCGCGAGCCGGTCATCGAACCTGACGACCCCAACGACGAGCAACTGTGGTGGATCGAAAAACGCGCCGACGCCCAGGTGACGCGCGACACCGCCGAGACGCGCGGCGACGACACCAGCGACCTGGACGAGCTGCTCGCCGACCTGGACGAGGAAATCAACAACGCGGGCATGCGCGGCAACGTGCTCCCCGCCCGGCCGGAGCGGCGGCACCGGTCAACCAGGCGGCGGCAAGACGCCCCGCCGCTGCCCAAGCGCACCGTCGACCCCCGCACCGTCGGCAGGACCTATACCACGCCGGACGGCAAGACCTTCCGCCCGTCGCTGTTCGTAACCCTCACCTGCCCGTCGTATGGGCGTGTCACGAGCGAGGGAACGCCAGTCGATCCAAACGGCTACGACTATGTGCGGGCGGCACGGGACGCGCTGCACTTCGCCGCGCTGTTCGACCGGTTCATCCAGAACCTGCGCCGCCTGGTCGGCTACGACGTGCAGTACTTCGCCGCTGTCGAGCCGCAACGACGCCTCGCGCCGCATGTCCACATCGCGATCCGCGGCACCGTCTCCCGCTCCGAACTGCGCGAGGTCATCGCGGCCACCTACCACCAGGTGTGGTGGCCGTCCACCGAAGTGGTTCGCTTCGACGGCGCCCACCTGCCCGTCTGGGACGAGGGCGCCAGCACCTACCTCGACCCTGAGACCGGCGAGCGGCTGCCGACCTGGGAGGAGGCACTCGACGCGATCGGGGACCAAGACGAGCCGCTGCACGCCGCCCGGTTCGGTGATCGCTTCGACGCCCAAGGCGTGCTCGCCGGGTCCAGGGACGCCAACCGGTGCATTGGCTACCTCACCAAATACCTGACCAAGCACGTCGCCGACTGCCACCAGGCCGCCACCGACGCCCAGGTGCGCCACACCGACCGGCTCGCCGCCGCGCTCCGCTACGAACCATGCTCGCCGACCTGCGCCAACTGGCTCCGCTACGGCATCCAGCCCAAGAACGCCAAACCCAACATGCGGCCTGGCGCGTGCAAGGGCAAGGCACACCGCCGCGAGTACCTCGGCTACGGCGGGCGCCGGGTGCTCGTGTCGCGCAAGTGGTCGGGCAAGACCCTCGCCGACCACCGCGCCGACCGCAAGAACTGGCTCATCGAGACCCTCGGGCTTTCGGCAACTGACCCCAGCCGCTACGCCTGGGAACCTGTCGCGCCCGGCGACCGCGACCACATGCCCGGCCCGCAACGACTGCTCCACGTCGTCGCCGACCGCATCCGCTGGCAACAGGCACTCGACCAAGCGCGAAGACGCGCCCAAGGCCAACCGCCCGACGACATTTCGGCAACTGGGACGCCTGCATGACGGGAGGGTGGTCGAAATGCCTGTAGACCGTGCATACGGAAAGGGCGCGCGAATGCTGACCCTCGGCGAGCTGTGCGAGTGGCTCAATATAACCGAGCGGCACGCCCGGAAGCTGGTCGAGCGAAACGCGATCCCATACCGTAAGGTAGGCCACCTACTCCGCTTCCCGGAAGCCGAGATCGAAGAATGGTCACATCCGGCTCACGAGGAAAGTCCGCAGCTCAGAGCCCATGCTCGCACCACGTCAAGGCAGTCATCCAGGCGAGGAGTCACAAGATCAGCAGCACTCCCGAAATCCTTGATCGAATAGCGGCACGACCGAAAAAATTAGCCACAAATTGATACTAATAGAGCGCTACCTATAGTAGGATTAGGTTAATGGCTCGTCATTGGGCGGCGAGCCGGAGAAGCAAGGAGAATGGGATGTCGAAAGGCAACCCGCGTGATCTTCCGAAGGGAATTACCCTGAAGACGCGCACGAAAGACGGCAAGGTGGTCCCTGTCGTGACCGAGGACGGGACGCCGGTCTATCGGGTCCGCGTCTGGGATGCGGTGCTCAAGAAGCAGGTCGAGCGCACCGCCGAGGATCTCGACGCTGCCAAGCAGCTGCTAGAGGGGTTCAACGAGGCCAAGCGCCGACCTGGCCGACTCCAGGCCGAGCGCGTGCGGTTCGTCGACGTGGCGGCGCGCTACCTCGTGGCCTACAAGACCAAGCGGGACGGCTCCCCGCGTCCCAAGTCGTCGCTGGCCAAAGAGCGGTCCTGCCTGAACATCTACGTTCTCCCGGTTCTCGGCAACGCATGGATAGGCGACCTCGACCTTCCGGACCTCAACGAGACTGTCCGCGGCCTGACCCTGCAAGACGGCACTCCCGCGTCGGGCAGCACCAAGAGCACCGTGGCGTCCGTCCTGCGGCGGCTGTTCGCCTGGGCTCGCGAGGAACGCATCATCCCCGCCAATCCGGCGCTCGAACTGCGTACCGGCTGGGGAAGTTCCGTCCGGCGCCGCGTACTCATCCCCAGCATCCCGCAAGTGCTGCGCCTGGCCGAGGCGCTCGACCACTTCAAGCCGGGCCTCGGCGACGTCGCCCTGGTCCTCGCCTTCACCGGGCTGCGCTGGGAGGAGGCCGTGGCCGTACCCATCGAGAACGTCGACCTCGACGGCCAGTGGATCACCGTGGACCGGACGGCCAGCGAATCAGGCGGCCACCGGGACATCCGCGCCGACCTGAAGACCCGCGCCGCCGAACGGGTCGTCGCCATCCCCGATATCGCCATGCCGGCCGTCCGGCGCCTCGTTGAGAGCGGAGCCGCCGGACGTGAGCGCTCAGAGGGAAGGCTCTATTCACGGCTCATCAACGGCGAACGCGGCGGCTACCTCGGCTACGCGATGTGGCGCCGGTACCTGAAGCTCGCCCACGGCTACACAGCGGCCCACAAGGACGGCATCGTCAAGTACACGGCGCACGAGCTGCGGCACGTCTGCGCGTCGCTCCTGATCGCCTCCGGCGCCACCGACATGCAGGTGACCAACCAGATGGGTCACAGCAGGATCGAGACCACCAAGAACATCTACGGCCACCTGTTTGCCCAGGATCGCGCGTCCATCCTCAAGGCAATGAACCAGGCGGTAACCCGCCTCTACGTCCAGGACGACGCAAGCGAGCAAGCCGCTTGACACCCAAATCAAAGCAAGAGACCCCCAGGAATTGGGCTCCTGGGGGTCTCGCGCAATCAGCCCTAGCCCTACAACTCGTAGGGCCAGTAGCTAGGTTTTCTAGGGCCACCTCGACCAAAATCCCTGGTCAGACCCGGTGGGGGTACCAGGACTTGAACCTGGGACCTCTTCCTTATCAGGGAAGCGCTCTAACCGTCTGAGCTATACCCCCAAAGGGAGCGCCGCGCGAAGCTTCCGCCCCCGCGGCGGCGACTGCGTAACTCTATCGCATCCCAGCCACTACTCGCACCGCGGCCGCGGGAAGCGCCGGCACCCCTCGCCGGGGACCAGCGGGTCGATTGCGCGATCGCCGGCCTAGACGGGGATGTGCCAGTCGCCCAGCGACTAGCTGTGACCGTGGTGACCGCGTCGCGGGCAGGCCGGAGCGGGTACTCCCGGGACTCGCGGGTCATCTGCGCCTCCCGGGAACAACCGCGCAGCCGATAGGGTCCGGGGACCGCCCGCGCCTTTGTGTCGATTGCGCAATCGACCACAATAGAGCGGGTCGATTGCGCAATCGGCCCGCTCTAAACCCGCCCAAACCCGCTCTAACCCCGCGCCACGCCGACGCCGGCCGGGCTAATCCGTTTCGCGGAGGGTTACCTCGATGCCGCCGATGGTGCGGGCGATGAGGTTGTAGATCACCGAGCCGATTGTGGAGATCGCGGTGATCAGGACGATGTTCAGCGCGCCGAGCATGCCGGTATAGCCGAGAATCCTCGACGCGGAGAACCAGTTCGAGATGTTCGTCCCCGCCGAGCCTTGGCTGGAGGTGATCGTCGACACCGTGTGCTGCAGGGAGTCGAAGACACCGAGGGCGGACAGGACCATGTAGAGCACCGCGACCGCGACGAACAAGATGATGAACGCTACGACCGAGACCACGAAGCTGAACTTCATGACCGACCACGGCTCCACCCGCGCCAGCGTGAGCTGCGCCTGGCGCCGTGCGGAACGCCGCACGGTGGCTTCCCGCTTCCGCTGCTTGCCGCCGTTGTCGCGATTCTGCCAGGGGGCGGTGACCGAACTCGTGTAGGCGGACTGAGCCGCGGTGGGCCGGCCGCCTCCTAGGGCCGTGTCGGACTCGGAGAATCTCGACGAGCCAGACGAGGGAGACGAGGGAGCATAAGACGACCCCGACGGCTGAGCGGCGGTTCCAGATCCGGACCCGGACGGCGCCGACTGCGACGAGGCATAGGCGTCCCGCCATAGCGACCGTCCCGCGGCCGCCGCCGACGGGCCCGCAGTTTCCTGGGCCTGAGGCACCGCAGAAGACGACGACGTCGGCACAGAAGAGGTAGACGAGGTAGACGGCGCAAAGGACGGCCTGGCATCGCGGGCGTTCGCGGCGGGGCTTGCCGTCTGCCCAGCGTCGTTTTCGTCCTGGGCAGCGGGCTCCGGGGCCGGGTCGCTCTTCGACGACCGGGTGGCGAACCAGCTGTTGGTCGCGGCCATCGCCTGCCGGACCGCCTGACGGCCGTTGTCGAGCCTCCCGTTCGCCGGCAGAGCCGCAGCCGCAGCCGGAGCCGCAGCGGCGGCCGCGGCTGGAGCAGCGTCGCCAGGGTTGCCAGCGCCAGCGCCATCGGCCGGGTCCGCCAAGGCGGAAGCACCCTTCGGCTTGCCGATCTCGTCGGCGGGGAAGGGCACACGCGTGTGACCGTCAGCGTCGGCCGTGTCGGCGTCCGCGTCGTCCGTCATGACCTCATTCTCGACGGTGGATTCCACTGTCTCCTCATCCGGGTCGATATCCCGACCTGACGGCGCCACCATCAGGGACGGGTCTGTAGCTCGTCCCGCCTTGTCCACGCCGTCCTCCTCGGTGCCCACTCGTGCCACTCGCGCCTTCAGCAGAGACTATACGACCGAGGGTGATTTACCCCTCTCGCCGAAAATCCGGGTGCGGGACCCCGGGAGAGCCTCCGAACTTCAGACGTTCATGTCCCCCGGATCGTTGCTCTCATCCCCCAATTCGTTACTTTCGACGCCATCTTCGGCCGATTCGGCGTTGCGTGCGAGCGCGACCACGCTGTCTCCGGGAGCCAGGTTCATCAGCCGGACCCCCATCGTCTGCCGGCCAGACTGCTTCACTCCGCTGGCACGGGTCCGAATGACCCCGCCCGCCGACGTGATGGCGAACACTTCGTCCTCCGGACGAACCATCAGCGCGCCGACCAGGCCGCCCCGGTTCTCCACGATCCGGGCGGTGATGACGCCGAGGCCGCCGCGGTTCCTGATCGGGTACTCATCGGCGGGGGTGCGCTTGGCGTATCCGCCTTCGGTCGCCACGAGGACGTCTTCGCCTTCCCGTACGACGTACATGCCGAGCAGCTCGTCGCCGTTGTTGAACCGCATGCCGATCACGCCGGACGTCGCCCGGCCCATCGGGCGCAGCTGCTCGTCGTCGGCGGGGAACCTGATGGCCTGCGCGCCCTTGCTGATCAGCAGCAGGTCCTCGTCCGGGGACACTAGCGAAGCGCTGATCACCTCGTCGTCCTCGCGCAGGTTGATCGCGATGAGGCCGCCGGCCCGCGGCGAGTCGTACTCGCCCAGTCGCGACTTCTTGACCAGCCCGGACCGCGTGGCCAGCACGAGGTAGGGCGCGACCTGGTAGTCGCGCAGGGCGAGCACCTCGGCGATCCGCTCGTCCGGCTGGAACGCGAGCAGGTTCGCCACGTGCTGGCCGCGCGCGTCGCGGCCGGTGTCCGGCAGCTCGTATCCCTTGGCCCGGTAGACCCGTCCCTTGTTCGTGAAGAACAGGATCCAGTGGTGGGTCGACGTGACGAAGAAGTGGTCCACGATGTCGTCGCTGCGCAGCTGCGCCCCGCGCACCCCCTTGCCGCCGCGCCGCTGCGCCCGGTACTGGTCGGTGTTCGTTCGCTTGGCGTACCCGCCGTGCGTGATCGTCACCACGATGTCGGACTCGGCGATCAGGTCCTCGTCGGCCACCTCGCCGTCGTAGGCGATGATCTGGGTGCGCCGGTCGTCGCCGTACTTGGTGACGATCTCGCCGAGCTCGGTGCTGATGATCTGCCGCTGCCGGGCGGGGGAAGCGAGGATCGACTCAAGGTCCGCGATCCGCGCCTGGAGCTCGTCCCGTTCGTCGACCAGTTCCTGCCGCTCCAGCGCGGCCAGCTTGCGCAGCTGCATGTCCAGGATCGCGCGCGCCTGGATCTCATCGATCTCGAGCAGCGCCATCAGCCCGGTCTGCGCGACGGCGGCGGACTCAGAACGCCGGATCAGGGCGATGACCTCGTCGATCCGGTCGATCGCCTTGAGCAGCGCGGCGACGATGTGCAACCGTTCCTGGGCCTTGCGCAGCCGGAACCGGGTGCGGCGCACGATGACGTCAATCTGGTGCGCCACCCAGTACCGGATCATCTGGTCCAGCCGCAGGGTCCGCGGCACCCCGTCGACCAGCGCCAGCATGTTCACGCCGAACGTGTCCTGCAGCTGCGTGTGCTTGTACAGGTTGTTCAGCACGACCTTGGCGATCGCGTCCCGCTTGAGCACGATCACCAGCCGCTGACCGGTCCGGCCGCTGGTCTCGTCCCGCATGTCGGCGATGCCGGACAGCCGGCCATCCCGCAGCAGCTCGGCGATCTTGCCCGCGAGGTTGTCCGGGTTGACCTGGAACGGCAGCTCCTTGACGACCAGGCAGGTGCGCCCGTGGATCTCCTCGACGTCCACGACCGCGCGCATCGTGATCGAGCCGCGCCCGGTGCGGTACGCCTCCCGGATGCCGCGCCGCCCCACGATCAGGCCGCGGGTGGGGAAGTCCGGGCCGTGAACGCGCTCGATCAGCCCGTCGAGCAGCTCGGCCTGCGCGGAGCGCCGCGCCTCCTCGGCGTCCTCCGCGGAGACCGGGCTGCCCGAAGTTTCCGCGGCCGGCGTCTCGAACCGGTCGTAGTTCTCCAGGTACCACTGCACGCCGGCCGCCACTTCCCGCAGGTTGTGCGGCGGGATCTTGGTGGACATGCCGACGGCGATGCCCTCGGAGCCGTTCACCAGCAGGTTGGGGAAACGGGCCGGCAGGACCACGGGCTCCGCGGACCGGCCGTCGTAATTCGGCCGGAAGTCGACGGTCTCCTCGTTGATGTCCCGCAGCATCTCCATCGCCAGCGGGGCCAGGCGGCACTCGGTGTACCGCATGGCGGCGGGCGGGTCGTTGCCCGGGGAGCCGAAGTTGCCCTGCCCGTCGACCAGCGGCATCCGCATCGACCACGGCTGGGCCATCCGGACCAGCGCGTCGTAGATCGCGCTGTCGCCGTGCGGGTGGTACTGGCCCATGACGTCGCCGACCACCCGGGAGCACTTGAAGAACCCGCGCTCCGGCCGGTACCCGCCGTCGTACATCGCGTAGAGGATGCGGGTGTGCACCGGCTTGAGCCCGTCCCGCACGTCCGGCAGCGCCCGGCCGACGATGACCGACATCGCGTAGTCGAGGTAGCTGCGCTGCATCTCGACCTGGATGTCGACCGGCTCGGTGCGGTCGTGCCCCCCTTCGGGCGGCCCCATTACCTCGGTCACTTCGCAACCTCTCAATAAAAGACAAACACAAGTCGTACCGAACGGAAGGTGGTTGCTCCGCTCGCTAAATGTCCAGGAACCGCACGTCCTTGGCGTTCCGGGTGATGAACGACCGCCGCGACTCCACGTCCTCGCCCATCAGGACGCTGAACAGCTCGTCGGCCTGCGCCGCGTCGTCGAGCGTGACCTGCAGGAGCACGCGCCGCGCCGGGTTCATCGTCGTGTCCCACAGTTCCTCGGCGTTCATCTCGCCGAGGCCCTTGAACCGCTGCACGCCGTCGCGGGGTCGCGGATCCCGGCGACCGGCGGCGATACCCGCCTCGATCACCCGGTCCCGCTCGATGTCGGAGAACGCGTAGTCGGGGCCGGCCCCGCGCTCGGTCCACTTGATCTTGTAGAGCGGCGGCTGCGCCAGGTACACGTGACCGGCCTCGATCAGCGGCTTCATGAACCGGAACAGCAGCGTGAGCAGCAGCGTCCGGATGTGCTGCCCGTCCACGTCGGCGTCCGCCATCAGGATGATCTTGTGGTAGCGGAGCTTGGTGATGTCGAACTCGTCGTGGATCCCGGCGCCGAGCGCCGTGATCAGCGCCTGCACCTCGGTGTTCTTGAGGACGCGGTCGATGCGCGACTTCTCGACGTTGATGATCTTGCCGCGGATCGGCAGGATCGCCTGAAAGTGCGGGTCCCGGCCGCCCTTGGCCGAACCGCCGGCCGAGTCTCCCTCGACCACGTAGATCTCGGACTTGGACGGATCGGTCGACTGGCAGTCGGCCAGCTTGCCCGGCAGACCGTTGGTCTCCAGCGCCGACTTGCGCCGGGTCAGGTCCCTGGCCTGCCGCGCGGCGATCCGGGCCCGCGCGGCCTGGCTCGCCTTGTTGATGATCTCCTTGGCCTCGCCCGGGTTACGGTCGAACCAGTCGCGCAGGTGGTCGTTCGCGACCCGCTGCACGAAGGACTTGGCCTCGGTGTTGCCGAGCTTGGTCTTCGTCTGCCCTTCGAACTGCGGCTCGGCCAGCTTGATCGAGACGATCGCGGTAAGCCCCTCCCGGACGTCCTCGCCGGTGAGGTTGGCTTCCTTCTCCTTCAGCAGCTTCTGGTCGCGCGCGTACTTGTTGACCACGGTCGTCAGCGCGGCGCGGAACCCCTCTTCGTGGGTGCCGCCCTCGGCGGTGTTGATCGTGTTCGCGAACGTGTGCACCGACTCGGTGTACGTGGCGTTCCACTGCATCGCGATGTCGACCGACATGCCCGGCTGCTCGTCGCCGAACTCGATCACCGAGCCGTGGACGGCTTCCTTCGAGGCGTTCAGGTAGCGCACGAAGTCGGCGATGCCGCCCGCGTACTGGTAGACGACGGTGCGCGCCTTGCCGACGACCGACCGTGGCGCGGCGTCCTCGTCGTCTTCTGAGGCTTTCTGCGGCCGCTCATCGGTCAGCGATATCCGCAGGGACCGGTTGAGGAAGGCCGTCTCCTGCAGCCGCCGGGACAGCGTCTCGAAGTCCCAGTCGGTGGTCTCGAAGATCAACGCGTCCGGCCAGAACGTGGTCGTGGTCCCGGTCTCGGACGTCTCCTCGCCAAGGTCCAGCGGCGCGACCGGCGCACCGCGCTCATAGGACTGCGTCCACACGTACCCGTCCCTGCGGACCTCCATGTCCAGCCTGGCGGACAGCGCGTTCACCACCGAGACGCCGACACCGTGCAGGCCGCCGGAGACGGCGTAGGACTTGCCGTCGAACTTGCCGCCCGCGTGCAGCGTGGTCAGCACCACCTCGAGCGCCGGGCGCTTCTCCACCGGGTGCTCGTCGACCGGGATGCCGCGCCCGTTGTCCTTGACCCGCACCCCGCCGTCGGCCAGCAGGGTCACCTGGACGTCATCGGCGTACCCGGCCAGCGCCTCGTCCACCGAGTTATCCACAACCTCGTAGACCAGGTGATGAAGTCCACGCTCACCGGTTGAACCGATGTACATGCCGGGACGCTTGCGGACGGCCTCCAGGCCCTCGAGTACCGTGATCGACCGTGCATCGTACGACAAGTGAAACTCCATCCTGCTGCTAGCAGCGCTCCGGCCCCCGCTAAACCCGTAACGCGCTGCGGTCGCGCGGCTGCACGCAGCCGCAACAACGGTGCAGTCTTATCCGCGTGACTATCTTCTATTTTAGCTGTGGTTACGGACTCTCGCGGCGGCCTTAACCGTACGTGTCCCCCGCTGAACCAGTTCCCCGGACGCGCAGCCCGCCCTTGCGGACGGGGCCGGAGGGGGCCCGGACGCGGACCTTGCGGACCGTGCCAGGTCCGAGTTCCTCCGCCAGGCGGCGGAGCAGCTGCGGCGCCAGCAGCCTGACCTGGGTGGCCCAGGCGGTGGAATCCGCGAGAATCACCAGCTCACCGTCGTCGAACGCCTCCGGCTTGGTGTGCGCGGCCAGCTGCGGTCCGACGATGTCCGCCCAGCCGCCGAACACCGCGCCCACCGCTGCCCGCTGCCGCCAGCCCCGCGCCGACAGCAGACCGCCGACAGCGGCGTTGAGCGGCTGCGGGTCGTCCCGCCGCGGCCGCGCAGAGACGATGCCGCCGACAGTAAGCTCTGCTGCCCCGGGGGGACGACCCCCCGGGATCCCCCCGCGCATGGGGGGACTACCCGTCCCCCCATTTCCCCCCTGGGGACGCTCGCCCCGCGCCCACGCGTCCGCTCGCGCCCGTGCCAGCGCCTCGGCGGCCAGCCGGACGCGGTCCGGGTCAGGACGCATCGCCAGGGCCGACGACCAGGGCGCCGCCGGACACGGAGAACCGCGCGCCGGCGAGCACCGGTGGCACGTCCGCGGGGACCGCGGCCGTGACCAGCACCTGCTCGGCGTCCGCGACCAGGGCGGCGAGCCGGTCCCTGCGCCCGGTGTCCAGCTCCGCGAACACATCGTCCAGGATCAGCACTGGGTCCTCCCGTCCGGCCCGCAGCAGGTCGAAGCTGGCCAGCCGCAGCGCCAGCGCCAGCGACCAGGACTCGCCGTGGCTGGCGTAGCCGCGGGCGGGCAGGTCGCGGACCCTGAGGTCCAGCTCGTCGCGATGGGGCCCGACCAGGCACACCCCGCGGTCGAGCTCGCTCTCCCGCACCTCCGCGAGCGCTGCCCGGAGTACCTCGGCGGCGGCCTTGAGGCGGTCGCGGTGCGTCCCGCCGTCCGCCGCTTTCCCGTCGTCGTCCGCCATGTCAGCCGGATGTTCCGAACGTACCGTCGCGCCTGCCGGCAGTGATCGCTTGTACTCGATCGTGGTCGGCCCGCGGTCACCCGCTACCGCCGCGTACGCGCGCTGCACATGCGGGCTGAGGGCGCTGACCAGGTGCTCCCTGGCGACGAGCAGTTCCGCGCCGCACCGGGCCAGGTGCGTGTCCCAGACGTCAAGCGTATTCATAACAGCTTCGCGGGCCTGAGTATTCCGGCTGGAGCCCTTCAGCCCGGCTGATTTCAGCAGCGCCGTCCGCTGCCTGAGCACCCGGTCGTAGTCAGCGCGCACCGCGGCGTACCGCGGCGCCATCGCGACCAGCAGGTCGTCGAGGAACCGCCGCCGTTCGCCCGGGTCGCCCTTGACGAGGGCGAGGTCCTCGGGGGCGAACAGGACGGTGCGGAGCACGCCGAGCACCTCCCGCGGCTTGGTCAGCGGCGCGCGGTTCAGCCGGACGCGGTTGGCGCGTCCCGGGTTCAGCTCGATCTCCACAAGAGCGTCACGAACGGCGTCGCGCACGCTGGCGCGGATGATCGCGCGCTCGGCGCCCTGCCTGATGAGCGGGGCGTCGTGCGCCACCCGGTGACTGGCCAGCGTCGCCACGTAGCCGACCGCCTCCACCAGGTTGGTCTTTCCCTCGCCGTTCGGCCCGTTGAAGATCGTCACACCCGGCCCCAGCGCGACATCCGCGCTCGAGTACGAGCGGAAGTCTTCGAGGGCGAGCCGGGTAAGGTGCACGCTTCGAGCGTACTGGCTAGCCAGCCGAACGGATCGGCATCAGCACGTACCGGTAATCGGGCTGCGCCTCTCCCTTGCCGGTGATCACCGCGGGCCTGGTGGGCGTGGTGAATGAGATGCGCGCGATGTCGGAGTCGATCGCGCCGATGCCGTCGAGCAGGTACTGCGGGTTGAACGCGATCTGCATGTCCTCGCCGTCGTAGGAGGCGCCGATCGCCTCGCTGGCCTGTGCCTCGTCGCCGGTGCCCGCCTCGAGCAGGACCTCGCCGGCGCGGAAGGTGAGACGGACCGGGGTGTTCCGCTCGGCGACCAGGGCGACCCGCTTCACCGCGTCCGCGAACGGCGCGGCCGGCAGCTCCGCGACCGCGGAGAACTCGCTGGGCAGCAGCGTCTGGTAACGCGGGTACTCGCCGGACAGCAGGCGGGTGGTGGTGCGCCGCCCGGCGCCCTCGAACCCGATGATCCCGTCGTTGCTGTTGCCTTCGGCGGTGGCCAGGGCGACGGCGACCTCGGCGCCGCTGGTCAGCGCCCGGGCGGTGTCACCGAGCACCCGGGCCGGGACGAGCACGGCCGTGTTCAGCCCGGGGGCGAGCGGGGTCCACCGCAGTTCCCTGACCGCCAGCCGGTACCGGTCGGTGGCGACGAGGGTCAGCGTGTCCTCGGCGATCTCGATCCTGATGCCGGTGAGCGCCGGGAGCGTGTCGTCCTTCCCGGCCGCGATCGCGACCTGGCTGATCGCGCTCGCGAAGGTGTCCGCGCCGACCGTGCCGGTGGTCTCCGGCATGCCCGGCAGCGTCGGGTACTCCTCGGCGGGCAGCAGCATCAGGGTGAACGTGGCACTGCCGCACTTGACGGTTGTCCTGGCGCCGTCGGTGGTCAGGTCCACCGGCTTGGCGGGCAGCGAGCGGACGATCTCGGCCAGCAGCCTGCCGGAGACCAGGACGGTGCCCGGCTCGTCGGCGGTCACCGGGATCGTCGCCTGCGCGGAGACCTCGTAGTCGAAGGTGGACAGCGTCAGCTCGCTGCCCGCTTGCAAGCGCATGCCCGCCAGCACGGGTGCCGTGGGCCGCGCCGGGAGCGCGCGGGCGGTCCATGCGACGGCCTCGGCGAGTGGGTCACGCTCGACCTGGAGCTTCACGGGTTACCTCCTGGCGGAGTGGGCGGTGATGTTTTGCGGTGTTTGCGGCTTCCCCTGGGCGGGGTATGTGCCTGGCGACTCGGTCCCCGGTTCACCGGCATTTCCCGGCTGGCCGGAACCTACTTGATTCTTGTTTTCCTTGAGTTAGCAGAACGTCATAGTCATAGGGGCCGTGGAAACTGGGGAAACCGTCGTCCGCCCAGTTCACCGGCCAATCTTTGTGCACAGCGGCTGTGCCGGAAGCGGGGACGCCCGGCCGGGCGCTGTGCACCTTTCCCCGCTGTCCCCTTGTTACCCACGGGTTCTCCCCCGGTTCTCCCTAGCCGTTCCACAGAGTTATCCACAAGCTGTGTGCACAGCACTGGATAACTTTTGTGGATTGGCTGTGTGTTGCCTGCCGCGGCCGCGGCACGCGCGATCGCCGTTCAGCCCGTTCGCGCCTGCTGTTTGATTCGGTTGGTGAGCTCGGTTACCTGGGTGTAGATGGACCGGCGTTCGGCCATCAGGGAGCGGATCTTGCGGTCCGCGTTGATGACGGTGGTGTGGTCCCGGCCGCCGAATTGCTGGCCGATCTTGGGCAGTGACATGTCGGTCAGCTCACGGCACAGGTACATGGCGATATGCCGGGCGGTCACCAGGACCCGGGACCGGCTCGCGCCGCACAGGTCCTCGATCGACAGCCCGAAGTACGCGGCGGTCTGCCCCATGATCGTCGCCGCGTTGATCTGCGGCCCCTGCGCCTCGGGGATGAGGTCCTTGAGCACGATCTCCGCCAGCTGGAGGTCGACGCCCTGGCGGTTGAGGCTGGCGAAGGCGGTGACCCGTATCAGGGCGCCCTCGAGTTCCCTGATGTTCGTGGAGATGCGGCTGGCGATGTACTCGAGGACGTCCGCCGGCGCGTTCAGCCCCTCCTGGATCGCCTTCTTGCGCAGGATGGCGATCCGGGTCTCCAGCTCCGGCGGCTGGACGTCGGTCAGCAGGCCCCATTCGAACCGGCTGCGCAGCCTGTCCTCGAGCGTGACGAGGCGTTTGGGCGCGCGGTCGCTGGAGATCACGATCTGCTTGCTCGCGTTGTGCAGCGTGTTGAAGGTGTGGAAGAACTCCTCCTGCGTCCCTTCCTTGTTCTCCAGGAACTGGATGTCGTCCACGAGGAGCACGTCCACGTCGCGGTACCTTCTGCGGAAGCCGTCTTGCTTGCCGTCCCGGATCATGTTGATGAAGTCGTTGGTGAACTCCTCGGAGCTCACGTACCTGACCTTGAGTCCCGAGTAGAGCGTCTGCGCGTAGTGCCCGATGGCGTGCAGCAGGTGGGTCTTGCCCAGCCCCGAGTCGCCGTAGATGAACAGCGGGTTGTAGGCCTTGGCCGGGGCCTCCGCGACCGCGACGGCGGCCGCGTGCGCGAACCGGTTGCTCGAGCCGATGACGAACGTCTCGAACGTGTACTTCGAGTTGAGCCGCGCCGACGCCGGCCGCGGCGCCGACTGGTCCTGCTGGTGCTGCTGATGCGGCTGGCTGGGCCGGGGCGCCTCATCCGGCGGGGTCGGCTGGTGCACCCCGTACTGCGGGATGCCGTGCTGCGGGACCCCGTGCTGGGGGATGCCGTGCTGGGGGACCTGCGGCTGCTGGGGCTGTTGGTGAGACGGATCCTGGCGCATCGGCTGGGTGTCAGGGTGCGCCTGGGTCGCTGGGGTGGCCAGTGAATGGCTGACCGGCTGCTGGCCGAGGCCGGGCTGGGTGATCGGCTGGCTTTGGTAGGCGCTCGGCGGATACGCGGTCGCCTGGTAGGAGTACGGCGACGGCTGCGCCTGCGGCAAGGGGGGACGCGCGTCATGCGCGGCCGGCATCGTGAGCGGCGGAGCGGCCGGCGGCAGCTGCGCCGGATGCCCGGGCGCGGCCGGCGGCAGCGGTCCTCCTGGCAGCATCCCGGGCAGTCCTCCCGGCGGTCCGCCCGACAGCGGCGAGGTCGGCGGTCCGGGCGGGGGCTCGGGCGGCGCCGCCGTGCTCGGATCCACGGTGACGGCCAGCTGGATCGGTCGCCCGAGCTCGCGGGAGAGGGCGTGCGTGACCAGCGGGCGCAGCCGTGTCTCCAGCTGTTCCTTGACGAACGCGTTGGGCGTCGCGATCAACGCGGTGTTCTCGACGAGCCCGAGAGGCCGGGTCAGCTTGAGCCAGGCAAGCTGGCTGGGCTGGACGTGCAGCTCGGCGAGCCCGTCCAGCGATCGTGCCCACACATCCGCGAGATCTGTGTCAGTCACCGATGCGCTCCCCTCGCGTCACTGTCTTGCAGAGCCTGATCAGTGACCATGCTCGTTGTCCACAGGGCGGTCCACATGTGTGCACGTGGCGTCGTCGGCACCCCCCGTACCGTGGCGCACCGCGTGCGCCGTCGCTGTGCCGCGGGTTTCCTCCCGTGGCGGCCGCCAGCCGACCGTGACCTGTCTGTGGATATTGATTTTCCACAGCCTAAGTCGCCGGAGCGGGACGCGTTCGCCAAACCGCGGTGTTCCACGATGGTAGACCCGAGAGCGGACAGATGGGGCTCCCGCCGCCGGCGGTTCCCCGCTCGGTTTGACCTGTACGTGTATCGCCCTTACCGTTAACAGGCTGACCCCATGAATCTCTGACAGATCCCTGAACTGCATCTGGAGCCTCCAGTGAGCAAGCGCACGTTCCAGCCGAACAACCGTCGGCGGGCGAAGGTCCATGGTTTCCGGCTGCGCATGCGCACCCGGGCTGGCCGGGCTGTTCTCGCCGCGCGCCGCCGCAAGGGCCGCGCCGAGCTGAGCGCCTGACAAGGCTCTGGCTGACGGGGCCGCGCTAGCCGCCAAGCTGGCCACCCGTGCTGCGCAAGGGGTGTCATGCTGCCGCAGCAGTCGAGGATGAGACGGCCGGAGGATTTCCGCCGCGTACTGCGCACGGGCCGCCGGGCAGGCGGCTCCCTGCTCGTCGGCCACCTGTTGCTGGCTGGAGAGGTACGCTCCGGTGACCCGGCGAAGGTAGGCTTGGTTGTCAGCCGTGCGGTTGGCTCGGCGGTGGTTCGCAACCGGGTGAAGCGACGGCTCCGGGAACTGATGCGCAGGCGGGTCGCCTCGCTCCCGGGGGGTTGCATGCTCGTACTGCGTGCCAATCCGGCAGCTGCTCGCGTACGCCAGGCGGATTTGGCCGCCGATCTTGACCTGGTGATGGAACGATTGTTGCGGCGGCAGGTTGGGGCGCTGCGCCAGGAATGAGCGCGTCGAAGATGGACTCGGCGGACGTGGCCGTGCCGACGTTGGCGGCACGGGTGCTCGTCGTCCCCATCGTCTGGTACCAGCGTTTCATAAGTCCGCTGCTGGGTGCCCGGTGCAGGTTCGCGCCCTCATGTAGTCAATATGCCGTGGAGGCGCTGCGCGCCCACGGCGCGACACGGGGACTGTGGCTATCGGTGCGCCGACTTGCCCGTTGCCATCCCTTTAACCCAGGCGGATACGATCCCGTGCCTCCCCGGCCCCAAGGAGTTGTCAGGTGAGCATTCTCAACCCGCTGTTCGACGCGGTCGCATGGGTGATCATGCGCATCCATGCGGTGCTCGCCGTGCCGTTCGGTGCATCGAGCGGCTGGGCATGGGGTCTGTCCATCGTCTTCCTCGTGATGCTGATGCGGCTGATCATGGTGCCGCTCTTCGTCAAGCAGGTGAAGGCGCAGCGGAAGATGCAGGCGCACATGCCGCAGCTGCAGGAGATCCGCAAGCGCTACAAGAACGACAAACAGCGCCTCAACGAAGAGACGATGAAGTTCTACAAGGAGAACGGCATCAACCCGCTGGGCGGCTGTCTGCCGCTGGTGGCGCAGCTGCCGGTCTTCTACTCCCTGTTCTACGTGCTGCGTGCCATCGCCGAGTGGGTTCCCGGGCAGGTTCCGAAGTACGGGCTGACGGAGCCGGTCGTGGAAAGCGCGCGTCAGGCGCATATCTTCGGTGCCACGCTCGCGGACAAGTTCCTGTTCCCCATCGCGGGTGAGTCGTGGACGTCGAGGATCGTGATCCTCCTGTTCGTGATGGTGAGCGCCACGACGACGTTCCTCACCATGCGGCAGAGCTCGAAGCGCGGCATGATGCAGCAGGGTCCGGTGGACCCGGACAACCCGGCCGCGAACATGCAGAAGTACATGATGTACATCGCGCCGTTCTTCGCGCTGACCGGCCTGTACTGGCAGTTCGGCCTGGTGATCTACTGGGTGACCACCAACATCTGGACGCTGGGGCAGCAGCACATCCTGTTCCGTAACCTTCCGGTGGTCGGTAGCGCTACGGTAGGTGCGTCTGCGGTGCAGGCGGCGTCCGGGAACGTGAGCGCGTCTGGTAAGAATGCTGCCACCGGTAAGGTCGGTACCTCAGGCAAGGCCGCCACCGCGGGCAAGCCTGACGCGTCGGCTAAGCGCAGCGGCTCCGGTAAGGCGGCCACGCCGGCCAAGCCTGCCGCCTCGAAGGCTGGCGCGAGCGGGAAGGCTGGCGCAAACGGGAAAGCCGGCGCGGACGGCTCGGCTGGCGCGGGCGCGAACGGCGCCTCGCCGTCGGACAGTCCGGCGCGCGGCCTGCTGCGGTTCGGCAAGGGCAAGCCGGAGCCTGAAGCGGTGCCGGCTGCCCCGGAGACCAAGGTCGTCCGGCAGCAGCCGGTCCGGCAGACACGCAGCAAGCGTTCGGGCAAGAGGTGAGCGACGGTGAGGGATGATCGCGGTGAGGGTTTCGGCACGGTGGTAGATCCCGAGGACACGATGGCGTCTGTCGCGGGTGTGGACGAGCAGGAGCTGGACAGCGTGGTCGACGACGTGCTTGACGACGGCGATCTGGCCGATGAGGACGATCTGGCCGACGAAGACGACCTGGCGGGCGACGAAGACGAAGATGAGGACGAGGACGAGCTCGACGACGAGGCCGACCTGAGCTCCCTCGAAGAGGAAGGCGAGATCGCCGCCGACTACATCGAGGGCCTGCTGGACATCGCGGACCTCGACGGCGACATCGACATGGACGTGGAAGGCGACCGCGCGCTCGTCTCAGTTGTGGGCGCCACGCTCGACGAGCTCGTCGGTGATGACGGCGAGGTTCTCGAAGCGCTGCAGGAGCTGACCAGGCTGGCCGTGCACCGCAAGACGGGCACGCGCGCCAGGCTGATGCTCGACGTGGGCGGTTTCCGCGCGCGTCGGCGCGCCGAGCTCGCGGAGCTAGGCCGTTCGGTCGCCGCAGATGTCGAGCGCACCGGCGAACCGCGGAAGCTCCGCGCGATGTCGCCGTTCGAGCGGAAGATCATCCACGACGCGGTTGCCCTGGCCGGGCTGCGCAGCGAGTCGGAGGGCGAGGAGCCGAACCGGCGCGTGGTGGTCTTCCCGGCCAAGTAAGCGAGGAGGGCAGTGGCGGCGGAAGCCCTACCACCACCTCCACCAGAAGTCGGCGAGGTGTTCGGTAACGCTCTGCCTAGTGCGCTCCGGTTCGCTCAGTTGCTCGCTACTGACGGAGTCACGCGTGGCCTGATCGGGCCCCGGGAGACGTCGCGGCTCTGGGACCGGCATCTGCTGAACTGCGCGGCGGTGGCCGAGCTGCTGCCCGACCGTGGCGAGCTCGTCGATATCGGATCAGGGGCGGGGCTGCCCGGGATAGTGCTGGCGATGCTCCGGCCGAAGGTTCACGTGGTCCTTCTCGAGCCGCTGCTCCGCCGGTCGGTGTTTCTCGAAGAGTGCCTGACCCAGCTGGAGCTGCCGAACGCGGACGTGGTGCGGGCCCGCGCCGAAGAGATGGCCGGAGTCATCAAGGCTGACGTCGCGACCGCCCGTGCTGTCGCGCCGCTGGACCGGCTCGCTGGGTGGGCAGCCGGATTGCTCCGGCCTGGCGGCCAGCTCCTGGCGATCAAGGGGCAGTCCGCCGAGGAGGAACTCGCGGCCGCGCGACCTGTGTTGTCGCGACTTGGCGTGCGGAGCGCGGAGGTTTTGCGGGTCGGTCACGATAGGGTCATATCTGCGACCACGGTAGTCCGTGTCGTCATTGGAGGACACGGCCGAGAGGAGCATGCTGGTGCTCATCGCAGCCGGCGTGGGGTGGCCTGACGGGGGCACAACGGTACCGTTCCTGGGCGTGGCCGGCTTGGGGTGGCCCGGCGAACGGCCAGAACGAACGTCTTCCCAACCAGAGCGGGTCTCGAGAGGTGCGCTGTTGAACGGACATGGGAGCTCGTCCCTGCCTGGTTCTGACCGGGTGCGGCATGCACTGTCGGCCGCGGTTTCACGTGGAACGCCGAGTGTGCTCGAGAGTGACAGCGCCTCCGGGACGAGAGGAGAGCAAATGCCCCCTCAAGCGATGGCACCAGATCCGTCACCGGTAGTCGTGCCGGAGGTGCCGGTCAACCCGACGGACACGCCGATAGCCCGGGCCGCCGAGGCCGCGGTCGGTGTCCGCGGCGCTACCGAGCGGGAATCGTGGCCCCGCCCGCAGCGCTGCCGGATCATTACGATCGCCAACCAGAAAGGCGGCGTCGGCAAGACCACGACCGCGGTCAACCTCGCGGCGAGCCTGTCTCAGCACGGCCTGCGGGTGCTGGTTGTCGACCTTGACCCGCAAGGTAATGCGTCAACCGCCTTGGACGTAGATCACCATGTCGGCCGCGAATCCGTCTACAACGCCCTGGTCGAAGAGCGCCCCCTGTCCGAGGTAGTGACCGAGGTGGCGGAGATGCCCGGACTGTTCTGCGCGCCGGCCACGATCGACCTGGCAGGCGCCGAGATCGAGCTGGTGCCGATGGTCGCGCGAGAGCAGCGCCTCACACGGTCGATCGGGCAGCTGGATCTGTCCAATCTCGATTACGTGCTGATCGACTGCCCGCCGTCCCTCGGCCTGCTGACGGTCAACGCGCTCGTCGCCGCCGAGGAAGTGCTGATCCCGATCCAGTGCGAGTACTACGCTCTCGAGGGCCTCGAGCAGTTGCTGCGGACCGTCGAGCTGGTGCGCGGGCATCTGAACGGGCGGCTTCGCATCTCCACGATCTTGCTCACGATGTACGACGGGCGTACCAGGCTGGCGACCCAGGTGGCCGAGGATGTGCGGTCGCACTTCGGTGACGTGGTGCTGCAGACGATCATTCCGCGCAGCGTGCGGGTGTCTGAGGCGCCTAGCTACGGGCAGTCAGTGATCACCTACGACCCTGCCTCTAGCGGGGCCATCGCGTATGCCGAGGCGGCTCGGGAATTCGCCCACCGCTTGTCTTGATGGCGGTTTTCGTCGGCCCCCTTTCCTGGCCGGCGCTGGGGCTTGCGGTGGCCCTGCGCGTCACGTCGGTGCCCAAGGGCGGCACCGAACGACGCGCTGAGCCTCCGCTGCGCCCCTACGCCTCTCCGCAGTTCGCGGACTTTCGCGCCTGTGGACATGCTTATGACGCAAGCGCCCTGAAACCCACTCCCGCCACGCCGATTGCGCGATCGACTCCCATCCCCTCACGCTGGCACGGGGTCGATCGCGCGATCGACCCAGAGGCGGGAGGGCCGCAGCCCCGCTCGCCTGGTTAGGCGTCGGGGCGTGGGGGGGTTGCTGTGTCGTCTGGGGACATTGCTTTGACGATGCGCTCTAGGTCGTCGATGGTGGCGAACTCTACGACGATCTTGCCTTTGTTGCGGCCCAGTTCAACCTTGACCTTGGTCTCGAAGAGATCGGAGAGCCGGTCGGCCAGGTGGCGGAGCGCGGGGGCGACCGGCTTGTTGGAAACTGGCCTGCGCGGGGTCTTAGCCGGGACGTCGTCGCCGATGGCAACGATCTCCTCCACCGCGCGGACCGATAGCCCTTCGGCCACTATTCGCTGGGCGAGCCGATCCTGAGCCTGGGAGTCGTCGAGCGATAGCAAGGCGCGCGCGTGACCGGCGCTGATCACTCCGGCGGCTACGCGTTTTTGGACGGCAGGCGGCAGGTTGAGCAACCGGAGGGTGTTGCTGATGTGCGGCCGGGAGCGGCCGACCTTCTGCGCCAGCTGCTCGTGGGTCGCGCCGAAGTCATCGAGGAGCTGCTGGTAGGCCGCTGCTTCCTCGAGCGGGTCGAGCTGCTGGCGATGCAGGTTCTCTAGCAGCGCGTCCCGCAGCATGTCGTCGTCATGCGTTTCCCGGACGATGGCTGGGATGCTGTCGAGCCCCGCGCGCTGAGAGGCACGCCAGCGGCGCTCGCCCATCACGAGTTCGTAGCGAGCGCCGCCGAGGCTGCGCACCACGACGGGCTGCAGGAGCCCGACCTCGACGATGGAAGCCGCGAGCTCATCGAGAGCGTCGTCGTCGAAGGTCCGCCGCGGCTGCCGCGGGTTCGGCGTAATGGAGTCGACGGCGACTTCTTCGAAATAGGCTCCCGCGACCTGGCGCAGGGCGGTGTCCCCTGAGCTCTCCGGCACCGTGTCCTGCGTGCTCATGCCCTGCTGGGCGCCGCCAGCGGCTCCGGTGGCCGACAGCGAGCCGAGCGGCGCCGGTCCCGGGTTACCGGTGACTGACCCTGGAACCGCGGCCGTGCCCGGGCGTGGAGCTTCTGGGATCAGTGCTCCCAGACCTTTGCCGAGACCTCGCCGTTGCTGCGCCACTACATCTCCCTGGTCGAGTCCGGGTACCGCATGAGCTCGCGACCCGAGACGGGCTTCCATGCCTGTCAGCGCCCCGGCCGCGGATCTTCAGTCCAATTAAACGGCACCGCGCGGCTTGGTTTCACGTGAAACGGCGCACACCCGACGGGCAAAATCGAGCCTGTTTCACGTGAAACCAAGCGCTCCGGCTACGTCGCCGCGGAGCCGGTGACCGCCATGACGGCGGTCAGGAAGGCGTCCACGTCGGCCTCTGAAGTGTCGAAGGCCGTCATCCAGCGAACGACTGATGTCCCCTCATCCCAGATATGGAAGGTCCACTCACGCTGCAGATCCGCGATATGACTTGGGTCCAGCCGCGCGAAGACCGCGTCCGCCTCGACCGGGTGGACCACTTCAACGCCGGTCATGTCCGCCAGGCCCGCCGCAAGCCGGGCGGCCATGGCGTTCGCGTGGGCGGCGTTCCGCAGCCAGAGATCGCCCTCAAGC
Source organism: uncultured Actinomycetota bacterium (assembly GCA_963771985.1). Classification (GTDB taxonomy): domain Bacteria; phylum Actinomycetota; class Actinomycetes; order Streptosporangiales; family Streptosporangiaceae; genus Trebonia. Next base: position 92,836 of record CAVYVO010000010.1, read on the forward strand.
AAGGCGATGAACTGCGCGGCGAGGAAGCGCATCTTGGAGGACAGCTGCATATGCTGCTTGCGCAGGTAAGGAGCATTGACGGCATACTCGGCCCGCATGACGATGACCGCCTCGACGCCCATCGCGCCGTTCTTCGTGCCGCCGAAACTGAGCACATCGGCGTGCTCGGCGAGTTCAGCGAGCGTGCAGCCGAGGTACGCCGCAGCGTTGGCGAGACGAGCGCCATCCATATAGACGCGCAGGCCGCTGGCCGAGCAGAAGTCATGGATCTTCCGCAGCTCCGCCAGCGAGTAGCAGGTGCCGACCTCGGTGGACTGAGTGACTGCTACCACACCCGGCTGGGCGAAGTGCTCGTCGCCGCGTCCAGTCAGGCGGCTGGCAATCAGCTCGGGCGTGAGCTTGCCCCCGGGTGCCGGCACGGTCAGCAGCTTGGTCCCGATGATGCGCTCGGGCGCCCCGCACTCGTCGGTGTTTATGTGCGCGGAGTCCGCGCAAATGACAGCTTCGTGTCTGCCAAGAAGCAGCCCAAGGCCGAGCACGTTCGCGCCGCTGCCATTGAGGACCAGGTACACCTCGCCCTCCGCCCCGGCGAGCCGCCGCAGTTCGCTGGTCGCCCGCCTGGTCCACGGGTCCGCGCCGTACGCGCCGGCATCGCCGGCATTGGCGTCCACGATCGCGCGCATGACGGCAGGATGCGTCGCCGCATGGTTGTCGCTGCCGAAGCTCTTCCGTGTCATCGCCGCTGTCATCCGGCGCTCCAGGCACACGCCGAACGAGGAGTTGCTGATGTGTTCATGCTTGTGAGCTTATTTCAGGCTCGCGTGGCCGTTATGGTCAGCTAACGCGCTCAGCCGCCCGCTCGAGCAGGGTCACGCAGCACGAACCGAGGTCGACGTCCGCCGCGCGCATGGCCATCGGAAGGGTGCTGGTGCTCGTCATGCCCGGCGCGACGTTCACTTCCAGGAAATGCACTCCGCCGGTGGCGTCCACGATGAGGTCGGTACGGGAGATGTCGCGCAGCCCGAGCGCGGTGTGGGCGGTGACGGCTACCCGGGCTGCCTCCGCGGTGATCGCGTCCGGAAGCCGGGCCGGGGCGTAGAACTCGCTCTGGCCCGCTGTATAGCGAGCCGCGTAGTCGTAGGTCCCGCCGGGAGCGACGATCTCGACGGGCGGCAGCGCGCGCGGTCCCTCGCCGAGGTCTACGACGCCGACCGCTATCTCGGTGCCTTGCACGAGGCGCTCGATCAACGCCGTGTCGCCGTAACCGAAGCAGCCGACGATGGCGGCCGCGAGATCCGCGGCACTATACGCCGCGGCCGCGCCGAGCGCGGAACCACCGCAGGAGGGCTTGACGAACAGCGGCGTGCCCAACCGGCCGATGATGAGGTCGATGACCGCTGCGGCCCCGAGATCGTGGAAGATCTCCCGGGGCAGCGTGACCGAAGTCGGCGTGCTCAGGCCGGCCGCCGCGGCGATCACCTTGGCGGCGGGCTTGTCGAACGCCATCCGGCAGGCGGCGGGCAGCGATCCCACGTACGGCACGCCGAGCAATCCCAGGATTTCCCCGATAGAGCCGTCCTCGCCAGGCGCCCCGTGGACGACCGGGAAGACAGCACTCGGCGGATCGGTCCGGAGGCGGCTCAGCAGTCCGGCGTCCACATCCGCAAGGACAGCTTGGACACCGGCCTCGGACAGCGCGTCGCAGATCTGCTCCCCGGAGCGCAACGAGATCTCCCGTTCCGGGGAAAGGCCGCCGGCCAGGACGACTACGTAGTCCAGCTCACCCATCGTTGCGGAGCATGGGCCCGAAGGTTTCCTGAAGGCCGAGTTCGCGGCCGATGACCTCGGAAAGGCGGCGCACGCCCTCGGTGATCTGCCCCGGGTCGGGCAGCGAGTAGCTGAGCCTCGCGTACCCGGCCCCTGAGCCGTCGGCGAAGAACCCTGTTCCGGGAACGTAGGCGACACGCGACGACACGGCTCGCGGGAGCATGGCCTTCGCGTCGATTCCATCAGGCAGGCGCAGCCAGACGAAGAAACCGCCGCCTGGCTTGGTCCATCCGCATCCGGAAGGCATCGTCGCGGCGAGTGCTTCGAGCATCGCGTCTCGCCGCTCGCGGTAAAGCTCGCGGAATGCCTTGATCTGCTCCCGCCATGGCTGGGTCGCCAGGTACTCCCTGACCGTCAACTGCGCGAAGCTGGCCGGGCACAGCACCGCGGACTCGGCGGCGAGCACGAGCTTGTCGCGGATGGCCGGCGGGGCGACCGCCCAGCCGACCCGCAGGCCCGCGGCGATCGTCTTGGAGAAGCTGCCCAGGTAGACGACGCCGTCCCGGGTGTGCGCGCGCAGCGGCCGCATCGGGTCGCCCTCGAACCCCAGCAGCCCGTAGGGATTGTCCTCGACGACGAGCAGGCCGGCCTGCTCGCATATCCGGAGAACCTCGAGGCGGCGCTGGGTAGCCATCGTCACGCCCGCCGGGTTGTGGAAGGTCGGAACCGTGTATAGGAACTTGACCCTGCGTCCCTGCGCCGCCATCCTGCTGATCGCCGCCGAGAGTGCCTCCGGGATGATTCCGGACTCATCCATGGCCACGTGGACAACCTCGGCCTGATACGCCGCGAAGGCGCCCAGGGCGCCGACGTAAGTGGGCGCCTCGGCGAGAATCACATCTCCCGGGTCGACGAAGATCCGCGTGATCAGGTCCAGCGCCTGCTGCGAGCCGACGGTGACGACGACCTCATCGGGGTGCGCCCGGACACCCTCCAGGGCCATCACCTCGCAGATCTGCTCGCGGAGTCTCACGTCACCCTGCGCGGTGCAGTACTGCAGGGCATCCTGGCCGCGAGAGGCGATCAGGCCGCCGACCATGTCGCCCACCGCCTCGAGCGGCAGCGCCGAAACGAACGGCGACCCGCCCGCCAGCGACACGATCTCGGGACGGGCGGCTACCGCGAATAGCGCGCGAATTTCGGACGCGACCATGCCGCGCGCCCGGCTCGCGTACTGTCCCGCATAGGGGTCAATTCGCGATCCCATGGTAGATCGCGGTGACTGCGTTGGATCAGTGGTCACGGCATTCCCTCCCGTCGGCGGGGTACCATGCCAGAATAGGGGGTATATCGCGGGCACGCGGGTCAGATCTGATCGGGGAACGGAACTGGATGTCACGTCGTCTTGTCAACATTACGCTCGATAATCTAAGCGACCTCCCGTCGAGTTGCCGGTCCTGCGTCTTCTGGGAACTAGATCCAGTTAGCAAAGCCCGAGCCGAGGCGTCCGATCCAGCGCTGGAAAAGGAGTCTTGGATCTCGGCGGTGCTGTTGGAGTGGGGAAGCTGCGGGAAGCTTCTCTACGTTGACGGTGTGCCCGCCGCCTACGTCCTCTTTGCTCCGCCGCAATACATACCGCGATCCATGGCCTTTCCGACCAGCCCTGTCAGCGCTGACGCCGTGCTGCTGATGACCGCCCGAGTGCTCAGCGAATTCTCCGGCGGCGGTCTCGGCCGGATGCTCATTCAGGGCATGGCCAAGGACCTTACCCGGCGCGGTGTCAGGGCGATCGAGGCCTTCGGCGACAAGCAATGGACCGCGCCTGCCTGCGTGCTGCCGGTCGACTACCTGCTCGCGGTCGGATTCAAGACGGTACGTCCCCACCACCGGCACCCACGCCTCCGGATGGAGCTGCGGACCGCGCTCACGTGGCGAGAGGACGTAGAGGTAGCGCTTGAGCGGCTGCTGGGTTCCATGACCCCGGAACGCGTCCTCCGCCCCGCCGTCGTCAGCCCGGCCGTCGTGAGCGGCAGCACTCACTCCGGGTAACGCTCCGGCCGTTGGGCAGCTGTGTCGTCTACGGGCTTACGGGCATGGAAGCGGACCTCGTATTCCGCGCGCTCGACGCTGATGCTGGTGAAACCAGCGGCACCAAGGCGATCCGGGAGCGTCCCTGGGTCGAGGGGAACGAACAAGTCGCCTGCGTGGTGCTGCCGGGTTCCCTCATTGTCGTAGGCGTCGGATGCGATCAGGGCTCCGCCTGGCCGGAGCACCCGGAACAGCTCACGGAAGATCTGATCCTGAACGGCGGCCGACGGCACATGGTGCAGGACGGCGAAGCAGGCCGCGGCAGAAAACCGCCCGCCGGGGAATCCCATGCCGGCCGCGTTCCCGCTGACCATCTCGACGTTGGTGCAGGCCCGGCTTGGGCCCACCTCAAGCGCGTCATCACCAAGGTCAGCCACCGAGGCAATCCACGGGAGCAGGTCGCGTTCTAGCCGGGACAGGGTGCGGATCCTCGCCGCCGCGCCGGTGATCCGCGAGATGGTCCTGTATGTCCGGCGCTGGCCGATCGGCCGGCTGTCAAGCGACCCGGCAGCCGATGCCTTCTTCCAGGCGCTGGCCCATGTGATCGCACAATCGCTTGACCAGGAGGCGCCGCTCTGTCTGCCCGCCTCCCAGGACCCGCTCGTGGCCGCCGCGATGCACTTCACCAGCACCCACCTCGCGGAAGTGACATTGAGCGACGTATGCGCGGCGGTGGGCACCTCCGAGCGCTCACTGCGGCGCGCCTTCCTCGCCGAGACAGGCATACCCTGGCGCCAGTACCTGCTGCAGAGCCGGCTTCTGCAAGCCATAGCCCTGCTCGCACAGCCCGGCCCGACAGTGCTCGCGATCGCGACCGATGTCGGCTTCCAGAGCTTGAGCGGCTTCACCCGGGCCTTCCGGCGCTACAGCGGCGAGACGCCACTGAGCTACCGCCGACGGGTCATGTCCTCACCGCGCACCGCGCCGGAAACATGAGGCTACCTCGTTTCAGTGAGTCGAACATTACATCTTGTCATTTCGAATACTAGAGCCAATAAAATGCGATCGCATTGACGATTGGCTAGCCGCAATGCTCGAGGTCATGTCGGCAACAACCCCGGCCGACGGGGGATTACGACGACTACGCGAGCAAGTACGCGGCGAACGTGGCCTGGCGGGAAGCGGACGGGCCCGACGCGTACCTGCCTCCGGGCGTACGCTTCCCGCGTTGCATGCTCCTGGCGTTCGGCCGCCCCCTCGGGCCTAGGACCGACGTGCCGATTGCGCAGTCGACCATACTAGGGCAACACACCGGAACAAGCTGAGTTTGCGGCGTGTCGCACGAGGCTGCCCGTCTCCCGTTACGGGAAGTCCCCGCTCCCCGCCGCCATGCCCCCGCGGCACGCTCAGCAGACGGCACGCGCGTGCCATGAACGGCCCTCCGGGCAGGCTCACGCATCATGGCGGATCGAAAGGCACCCTCTGGTGTGCCTTTCGATCCATCATGATGGCGGACGGACAGCCACTGCCCGGTCTGCCCCTGGTGTCCCCTGGCGGGCGCTGCGCCGCGCGCGGGAACTGGCCGGCCGTGCCGCGCCCTGCGCGCGAAAGCCGCATTCCGGACATCTCTGCACGGCGGCTGGCCGCGAAGGGCGAGTAAAGCACATCACGGCCCAGGGACACGCCGAACAATCACCTTGTTCCGGAACGTTGCCCTAGTATGGTCGACTGCGCAATCGGCAGAAGCTGAAGCTGTCATCTGACGCTCATCGCGGACCCGCGGCCAGGACCCCAATGTGTACCGCTATACCCGTCCAGGGCCTGGTGGCCGGGAAGGTCAAAAGCTTCGGGATCATGAAGCGGCCTCCCCGGGCGGACCCGCTGCCGGGCCGGAAAGCCGAAGCGGCGGGCGGGGCCGTGGCCCCGCCCGCCGCTTGCGGAATGAGAGGCAGTCGCGGAATGAGAGGCAGTCGCCGGATGAGGATGAGAGGGAGTCGCCGGCGGCTCAGATGAACTCGGCGAGCTCGCGGAGCAGCGCGGCCTTGGGCTTCGCGCCTACGATCTGCTTGACGACCTCGCCGTTCTGGAAGACGCTCATGGTCGGGATGGCCATGATCTGGTAGCGCTGCGAGACCGTCGGGTTCTCGTCGATGTTCAGCTTCACCACGTCGATCTTGTCCCCGTGCTCGTTGGCGATCTCCTCGAGAACGGGAGCGACCATGCGGCAGGGCCCGCACCATTCGGCCCAGTAGTCGACGATGACGGGCTTGCTGCTCTGCAGCACCTCCGCCTCGAAGGTCGCGTCGGTGACAACCTTGGTCGCACCCATTTCTGATCACACCTTCCGTTTTCGTATCTGTCGATATGCCTAGCTCAGCCGCTGCTGGCTCATGACTCGCGTTCCGCCAGCCAGCGCTCGGCGTCGATCGCGGCGCTACAGCCGGTGCCCGCCGCGGTGACGGCCTGCCGGTAGGTCCGGTCCACGACGTCACCGCAGGCGAAGACGCCCTCGATCGCGGTGTGCGTGGTGGGCTGCTCGACCAGGAGGTAGCCGTCCGGGTCGGTGGCGAGCTGCCCGGCGAACAGTTCGCTGCGCGGGGAGTGGCCGATGGCGATGAACACGCCGCCCACCGGGACCACCTGCTCCTCGCCGGTGTGCACGTTCTTGACCCGCAGCCCGGCCAGCTTCTGGTCGCCGACCATCTCGACGACCTCGTTGTCCCACAGGAACTTGATCTTGGGGTTGGCCATCGCCCGGTCCTGCATGATCTTGGATGCCCGCAGCTTGTCGCGCCGGTGCACGAGCGTCACGGACTTGGCGAACCGGGTGAGGAACAACGCCTCCTCGAGCGCGGAGTCACCGCCGCCGATCACCGCGATGTCCTGATCCCGGAAGAAGAACCCGTCACAGGTCGCGCACCAGGACACGCCGCGCCCTGAGAGCTCCTTCTCGCCGACGGCGTCAAGCGTCTTGTACTTCGAGCCCGTCGCGATGATCACGGCCTTGGCCAGGTAGCTGTCGGTCTCCGTCTTGACGACCTTCGGCTCGGCGGTGAGGTCCACCGCCACCACGTCGTCGCTGACAAGCTCGGCGCCGAACCGCTCCGCCTGCTTGCGCAGAGCGTCCATCAGCTCCGGCCCGAGGATGCCATCGGGGAACCCGGGGAAGTTCTCCACGTCGGTGGTCTGCATCAGCGCGCCGCCGGCGGTCACGGATCCCTCGAACACGAGAGGGTTCAGCTTCGCCCTGGCCGCGTAAACGGCAGCGGTATAACCCGCCGGACCAGAACCGATGATGATGACGTCACGTACGTCGGTCACTGCATGCGCCTTTCCTAAGACTTGCAACCCGCTCAACCGATCCTAGGGCGCGGAGATTCCCGAGGGTTTGATTCCACGCGGCGCGGCACGGTTAACCCTTCGCGGGAAGCGCTATCGACGTGACAAGCTCCGGATCGCTGGCGGTGCAGCCCAAGCCGACCACCCACGCCCGGTCGACCACAGCGATCACATAGGCGGGTTTGCCCTGGTACGTGGCCCGGTCCACCAGGCTCGGCGGCACGTTCCCGGTCAAGTGCAGCACGCAGCCCGCCAGTGCCTGCGAGGGGGCGTAGCCGCCGGTGCTCGCCGCCGACGCGCTGGCCGCCGGGACGGGCGTGCCGGACGAACCGCTGGCGGTGCCGTTGCGGGGCAGCTCGGCACGCACCTGCAGGCCCAGCGTCGCCTGGCGATAGTCGGTGCCGCTCGCCACGACCAGGAACGACGTCCGCGGCTGGTTCTCCGCTGGCTTCAGGCCCTCGAAGGTCGGCGAGGCCGCCTTCCCCGCGGACCCGGAAACCGCCGCGTGACTCGCCGCGGATCCCGCCGCCGGGGCAGCGGCCGCGGCTGTCGACTCGTACTCCGGACCAGACGAGCTCCCCGACTGGGACAGCAGGTACCCGAAGCCGGCCAGCAGCAGGCACGCCCCGGCGGAGGCGAAGGCCGTAACCGGGCGGATGCCCCATTCGCGCAGGACCGGGAGCCGTGGTTTCCGCGAGCGGGGACGGCGTCGCGCGGCCGGGCTGGCCGCCTGGCGCGCGGCCGCCTCGGCGGCTATGGCGGCCGCTATCTGGCGCTCGACCGCATCGGGCATGTCGGGGGCGGGCACGGACGCCAGAACCCTGCTGACCCCGGTGAGCTGCTCACTGGCTGAGGCGCAGCGGGCACAGCTCGCGACGTGCGCCGCCACCCGCCGGCCACGGAAGCCGCTGACGAGCCCGGCCCGGTACCGGGCGAGCGCTTCCGCGTCAGGATGCCGCTGCCCGCTCATCCGCCTCCTCCCTGCTCAGGTGAGACGCCGTCGGCACCCGGCTGGTTCCCGCTCGGGGGCGAATTACTGCGCAAATGCGAAAGATAGGGGAGCAACCGGGCCCGGCCCCGGGCGCAGCGGCTCTTGACGGTGCCCACGGACACGCCGAGGATCTCGGCGGCGTCCGCGACCGGATAGCCCATCATGTCGACGAGTACCAGCGCCGTGCGCTGCTGCGCGGGCAGCAGGCGCAGCGCGGCGGCTACGTCGAGCCTGGTCTCGATGGCGTCGGCGCTGTCGGCCACGTGGGCGGCTGAGCCGCCCGTGCCGCCCGATGGCAAGTTGGCCAGGGACGACGCGCCCTGCGTGCCCTGCAGGGCGAGCGTCTCGAGCGCGTCCGGGTCGCCGGACCAGCTGATGCTTCGCGTCGAGCGTCGGCGCAGCCGGTCGACGGCCGCGTTCACCACGATCCGGTGCAGCCACGTGGTGACCGCCGAATCGCCGCGGAAGTCACCGGCTCGCCGGAAGGCCGAGATCATCGCTTCCTGCAGCGCGTCGGCCGCGTCCTCCGGGTCGCAGACGGTCCGCAGCGCGACGGCCCACAGCCGGTCCTTGTGGCGCGCGAACAGCATGCCGAACGCCTCGGGGTCCCCCGCCACGTGCCGACGGAGCAGTTCGGCGTCTGACGGCTCACCGCCGCGTGAGGTCTCGCCCGCGGGGTCCGCATTTACGGCAGCGTCGCCCCGCGCCAGTCTTCGCCGCCCCACCATAGGCGTGACCGGCCGTCAGCCGGAGTTGGCGACCTGCGAGCCGCGGACGACGATGTTGTAGATCTCCGCCTGGTACCTTCCCGGTGATCCGGGCATAGGGGGCAGGCTGGTGATCCAGATCAGTACGTAGCGTCCGGTGGCGTTCGCGCTGGTCGTGTAGACGTGGTTGCCCGAGGCCTTCGCCAAGCCCGCGACTAGCTTGAAGTCGCTCAGCGCGGTCTGGGACATCGCGTTGGAGTTGCCGAGATAGATCTCGGCGGTCGTGCAGCACTGCGCGCCGAACAGCACGTCCACCTGGCTCAGCTTGACTTCGTGACCCATGTCGACGAGCAACCCGGTGCCCGGCTTCAAGCCGCCGAAATTCGGCCGGTTCAGGTAGTAGTCCGTGGCCCAGCCGGTGCTCGGGTTGCCGTCGATCGCCAAGGACGCCGACGACGGATCCTCGGTGTTGCCGGCCGGCGAGCCGAAGATGTTGAACGTGCTGTCACCGACTGGCTTGAGCACCGTCGACACCACTGGGGTGTTGCCGCCTGTCTTCGTCCGCGGTGTCGTGCCCGCCTGGCTGCCGCCGGTCTTGTGCTGCAGGCTGCTGTTGATGGCCCACCCTGTCGCCGCGACCGCCGCGAGCACGAGCGCTATCACCACGATGATCGCGGCCCGGCTCGCTCCGCCGCGCTTGGCGGGATATTGCTGCCGGTACGGAGTGGTGCCGCCGTGACCGCGGTCCGGCAGCGCCCAGGTGCCGGGATCGTCGGGGCTGGGCGGATAGCCGCCCTGATAGCCCCCGTAGCCGCCGTGGTCCGGGTAGTCGTACCTGCCCGCCGTCGGCGGCGCGGGCTCGGGGAGCGGCACTGGCGGCGCCACGCTGCTCAGCGCGTCGGCGAAGGCGCCTGGCGCCAGGATCGGCGGTCCCTGCCGGCCCGGGCGCTGCAGCAGCGCGCGGCAGACCACGCCGTCGACGCCCGACGACACGTCCGCGGTGACCTGCCGGGGGCTGCATACCGTCCCGTCGGTGGTCGGCGCAGGCGGCAGCCTGGTCTGCGATTCGCCGGGCCAGTAGCCGGTCAGCGCCGCGTACAGCAGCGCGGCGAGATCCCGGGTATCGGTGGCCGCCGGGTCGCTCGCTGCCGCGGCCGTGAGAGCATCGCCGGCCAGCGCCGCGTCGATGCCGAGCCCGGTGATCTTCACTCCGCTGCTGCGCGTCCAGCGCAGCGTGTCCGGGGTCAGCCGCAGGTGCGCCTGGCCCGCGGCGTGCGCGCCGGCCAGCGCCCGGGCGGCGTCGGCTACCAGGGCGCATGCCCGGGACGGGTCTAGCGGGGCATCGGCGAGCAGGTCGGTCAGCGTCTCGCCGCCCACCCACTCCAGCACCACATAAGCGGCGTTGGCTCCGGGGGGGACGACCCCCCCGTCCCCCCCCGACGAGGCATAGCCGCCGTCCTCGACGTCGAAGACCTGGGCCAGCCTCGGGTCGGTGAGCCTGCTCGCGGCGCGGGCCGCCGTCACGACTTGCGGCATCCGCGGGAATCCTGGGGCGAACGTCAGCACGGACACGGGACGCGCGAGCGTCTCGTCCATCGCCTTCCACATGGTCCAGCCGTTGCCAGCGGACACCTGGTCCACGAGCCGGTATCGTCCGGCGAGCCGGGTTCCGGGTTCAGAGGTGTACGTGCTCATACGCAAGCGCCAAGAGTGGGGCCGCTCTCGGCCTCCTTCCAACCCCGGATGTCCACGGTCACCGTGCGGGCGTCGCCGCGGGTATACCCCATGCTAATGTCCGGCGCCAACCGGGCGCCGTCGCCCCTCGAGCAGCCCCAGCGAGGCCGTTTCTCCGTTATACGCGAATACTTTCAATGTCTCATACCCCGATCTGGAGTGTGTGACATGCGAAGGCGGGTGTACCGCACTTGTTTCATTACCGGTCACCCGCCCGTCATCACTCGCCGTCCGCACTGTGATCACATTGCCGTTTTTTTGTTATGTAACCTCGAAAAGCGGCCAGCGACGGAGCGTACCAGGATACGGAACTCCTCGATACCAAGCAGCCTCGCGCAGATGGCGTACAGAAGCAGCGCGCCCCCGCCTCCGATAACGGTGCTCACCAGGCCGTATGCGACGCCGGGGGCATGCAGCACGGAGCCGGTGACGGCCATCACCACGAAGGCGAATACGAGGCCGGGCAGCGTGGCCAGGAACATCCGGACCAGGCTGCGGGTGATCCGCCAGCCGTCCAGGCTGCCTACCCGGCGCAGCAGCAGCGGCCAGGCGAGCACCGCGCCGGTCAGCGTGACGATGTCGTAGGTGGCGGCCAGCCCGACCACCACCTGCCGCGGCGGCAGGATGTGCAGCGCGACCAGGTTTCCGATCACGGCGACCACGAGCATGACCATGCCGATGATGGCGGGGGTACGGTTCTCGTGGAACGAGTAGAAGACGCGCAGCTGCAGCTGGGTCAGCATGAACGGCACCAGGCCGAGGGAGAACATCGCGAACACCTCGCCGATGAACCTGGCTTGCGGCGGGAAGGTGCTGCCATGCGAGAACAGGAACTCGCACAGCGGCGTGCCGAGAGCGGCGAGGAAGACCGCCGCGGGCACCACGATGACCGAGGCCACCCTGACTCCGGTCGAGAAGTCGTCCCTGACCAGTGAGTACCGGCGGTCGCTGGCGTGGCCGCTCATCCGGGGCAGCAGCGCGCTGATCACCGAGATCCCGACCACCGCGTACGGGAGCTGGAACAGCTGCCAGGCGTAGGCGTAGGTGGAGTAGCCGTTCCCGCCCGCCCGCGCCGCGGCGTTGGCGACCCGCTGCGCCACGAGGTTCCCGGCCCACTGCGAGGCGACGTAGCCGAGCATCCAGCCGGCCATGTGGCCGATCTCGCTGATCTCCGCCCGCCGCAGGTCCCAGCGCAGCCGCATGCTGAACCCGGCGCGCCGCATCACCGGGAACAGCGCGACCGACTGGATCACGATGCCGAGCGTGGTGCCGATGCCGAGCAGCTGGATACCGGCCGGGGAGATGGTCTGCGGTGTCCGGTGCAGCCCCTCCGTAGCGACGAACAGGCCGCCGACGACGATCACCACGACGTTGTTGATCACCGGCGTCCACATGTTCGCGCCGAACCGTCCGCGCGTGTTGAGGATCGCGCCGAGCAGCGAGTCCATCCCGTAGAAGAAGATCTGCGGGATGAAGAAATACGCGAAGATCACCGTCACGTGGTACTCGGTGGCGCTGCCGGGCGGGCCATTCATGTGCACGCCGTACAGGTTGACCAGCGGCTCCGCCAGCGCGGTCGCGGCGACCGTGACGATAAGCAGCGCGACCACGCCGAGCGTGTAGATCCGCTCGGCGTACGCTTCGCCGCGATCCGGGTCATCCTTGGCCGCCTTGACAAGCAGCGGCACCACGACGCTGGTGAAGATGCCGCCGAGCATCAGGTAGTAGACGGTGTTGGGCAGCGTGTTGGAGTTGTTGTACGCGTTCGCGAGGCCCAACGTACCGAGCGCGTACACGAACACGAACGTGCGCAGGAACCCGGTGCCCCGGGACACGATCGTGCCCAGCGCCATCACCTGGCTGGACCGCGCCAGGTTGGGGTGGGTGTCGGCGGCAGGCTGGGGGCCGCTGCCCGGCCGTCCGGCCGGACGATCCAGGATCCGGGTGCGGTTCTCTCCGCCGTCCGCCGTCCGCTTGTCGTGCGCCCCGCGCCTCGGCGCGGGGCGCGGCGGCATCTGCGGCAGGTCGAACGGCTGGGTGTAGTCCTGCGGGTACCCCGCCAGCGCCGGCGGCAGGTACGCGGCCGGCGGCGGATACGCCGCGCGCCGGCTGCTGTCCGGCGGCGGGAGGTAGCCCTCCCGCGGCGTGAAGGTCGGGCGGGGCCTGTCGTCCCCGCGGCGCGCCGCGCCGTGCCGCCCGCCTCGCTGGCGATCGCCGTCCTCGCGCGGTGTGAAGGTGGGCCGCGCGGGTTTCGGGGGCGCGGGCGGCGCGGGTTTCGGGGGCGCGGGCGGCGCGGGTTTCGGGGGCGCGGGCGGCGCCGCCTGCCCGTAGGGGTGTGATTCCGGCGGCGGCGCGGGCTGCCGTGGCGTGAACGTCGGCCGCGGATCCTCCTCTGGAGAAGGCGGCCCGGGGGGCCGGGTCGGCCTGGTCATCCGGCGCCTCCAGATCTGCCATCAGCTTTGCCGTCGTGCAGCGACCGGCGGCGGATCCACCGCGCCACTGACGCGAGCACGAGCACCCCGAGCGCGGCGGCGATGAGCACAAGCAGCGCGCGCCCGTACCGCGTCACCTGGACGCTCAGCGACTGTGTCGTCCAGGGCAGCGGCGACCCGTCCTCCGTTACCAACTGTAGCTGTATCGTGGTGGTCTGGATGGCGGTCGAGTGCACCGGCATAGTCACGGTACGGGTCTCCAGGCCCTGGATCGTGATCAGGTCGAGCTTGCCTACGGACAGCGGACTGCCGGCGGGCACCGTCGCCACGACCCTGACCCGGACAGGCATGGCGAGCAGGTTCTGCACCGACACCGGGGTATTTCCGGATGTCCCGGCCAGCAGCAGCTTCTTGTTGCCGGTGATGATCTTGACCTGTTTCTCGGAGTTGGTCAGGTAGTCGCCGAGCTGGGTCAGCGCCAGCCATCCTCCGGCCGAGCCCGCGCCGCGCCAGGCGACGGACGTGGTAGCGGTGAGCGCCGCGTCGAGCGTCTGCAGGTAGCTCGCGCTCGGCTGGGAGAGCAGGTTCTTGAACAGGGCGAGGTTCGCGTTGACCGCGCTGATCTGGTCGAGGTAATCGTCGCCGAGCTCGTTCTTGCCGACCCGGGTCCCGGGCAGTGATCCGCGGGTTTTCAGGTGGCCGGCGGCGGTGGCGAGGGCGGACAGCCCCACCGTGCGCAGCCAGGGCGCCGCGGCGGTGAGCTTGAGCAGCGCGGCGGCCTCCGTCGCCGGCGGGTTCCAGTACCGCGGCGGCGCGATGACGACCGAGCGCTGCAGGGACGGCGCCTCGGCGAGGATCATCGCGGTCTCGGCGAGGAAGTCCTGCTCGGCCCTGAACTGCGCGGCGGGCGGCGAGCCCGCGGGCGCCGACCCGAGGAGCGTGGTCAGCTGCGAGTCGGCGAGGAGCACCCGCATCGTGGTGCCGATCCCCGTCTTGGTCAGGCCGAGAGCGTTGTCGTACGGAGCGTCTGTCGAGGGCAGCACCCCGCTGCTCAGCACGGCGGTCCCGATTCCGCCGTCGCGGGCGAGGCTGGTGAGCACGCTCGCGTCCGCGGTGCCGTCCGCTGGCCACGCGATCCCGCCGTCGCCGGTCCCCGCCCTATTTATCCCGAACGGACGCGCCAGTATCTTGCCGGCCACCGACTCCCCGAGCTGGTAGGCCGTCCGCAGGTTCGCGTCGAGGCCGGCATGGGTCAGCGCCGCGACGTCGGCGTCGGCGTACGGCGTGAGGAACATCTCGTCGCCCGCGGTCTCGGTCCGCAGCGTGGAAAGCCAGCCGGCCGCCGCGGTGCTGGCCGGCTTGGTGTCCCGGTCCGTGCACGCCGCGTTGCCGCCGACGGCGTACTTGTGCGTCATCACGGTCGCGTCGGAAAGCAGCGCCGGGTCCACCGCCCAGGTCAGGTGGTCCTGCTGCGCCCATCGCGTCCCCGCGGACAGCAGGGTGGCGAGCCGGCCGCCGGTGGCGAGGCTCCCGGCCAGGGAGTTCGTGGCCAGCGTCTGCGGGCACGCGCCTTGCTGCGGCGCGTTGATGAGCGGCCAGAGCCACGCCGTGGCCAGCGGCTGTGGCCTGCCGCTCGCGGGCCAGAACGGCAGGAACGTCGTGTCGGCGGCCTGGTAGGCGGACGTGCTCGAGTTGGCCTGTACCGCGAGCGGGTAGACGCCGAACACGCTGTAACCGGCCTGGGCCGGGCTGAAGGAGACCGTCCAGCGCGTGGTCGCGCCGCTGGCCAGCGGTTCGGCGAGCGTGTCGGGCACGCCCTCCTGCGCGAGGGACAGCACGGTGCTCCCGCTGGCCCAGCCGGTCATCTGCGCGCGGTAGCCGAAGTACTGCGCGGAGGTCAGCAGCTGGACGACGATGCCGCTGATGGCGGAGCCGGTATCGTTAGTCAGCGTCCCAGTCACCTTGACGATCGAGGTGGGGGTCGCGAAGTTCGTGCTCAGCCCGTCGATTGAGAGGGTGAGCCGATGGGAGGCAGCCGCGTCCGTTCGGGATGATTGCTGTTGAACTTCCTGGCCGGAGGCGCGCGCGGCCGGCGCGGCGAGCAGCGGGGCGGCGAGGGCGAGGAAGACAGCGATCAGAGTACGGACGACACGGCACACGCTTCGCATGCTACGGCCGTTCGCTGGAAAGGAATGGGCTAGATAGCCTCAATGCCCGTGTCAGACTCCACCTCCGTCCCATCACCCAGCCCCGACCAGCGTAAGGCGGCCGCGGCGCTGCTGCGTACGCTTACCCCTGCCGCCGCCGAACTCGGCGAGCTGTTCGCGCGGGCCGGGCACGAGCTGGCGCTCGTCGGCGGTCCGGTACGGGACGCGTTCCTCGGCGACCGCCCGGGCGACCTCGACCTGACGACCGACGCGGTGCCGGAAAAGGTGCTCGCGATCACCCGGAAGTGGGCCGACAAGACGTGGACGGTGGGGATCGACTTCGGCACGATCGGCCTGCGTAAAGGCGACACCATCTTCGAGATCACGACCTACCGCAGCGAGGAGTACGGGCCGCGGTCGCGCAAGCCCGGCGTGCGGTACGGCAAGTCGCTCACCGACGACCTCGCCAGGCGCGACTTCACGATCAACGCGATGGCCTCGCGGCTGCCCTCCTATGAGCTCGTCGACCCGTTCGGCGGCCTCGAGGCGCTGCGCGAGCGGGTGATCCGCACGCCGGGACGGCCGGAGGACTCGTTCTCCGACGACCCGCTGCGGATCCTGCGCGCCGCCCGGTTCGCCGCCAGGCTCGGGTTCACCGTCGCGGGCGACGTGCTGGCGGCGATGGGCGCGCAGGCGCCGCGCCTGGAGATCGTCTCCGCCGAGCGGATCACCGACGAGCTGACCAAGCTCATGCTGACCCAGGACCCGGGCTACGGGATCGACCTGCTCGTGCGCACCGGGGCCGCCGGCCAGGTGCTGCCCGAGGTGCCCGCGCTGCGCATGGAGGTCGACGAGCACCACCGGCACAAGGACGTCTACACGCACAGCCTCATCGTGCTGAAGCAGGCCATCGACCTGGAGCCCAGGTACGGCCTTAAATCGGACTTGGTGCTCCGGCTGGCCGCCATCCTGCACGACATCGGCAAGCCCAAGACCCGCACCCTGCTGCCCGGCGGGAAGGTCGCGTTCCACCACCACGAGGTGGTCGGGGCGAAGATGGCGCGCAAGCGGCTGGCGGAGCTGAAGTTCGGCAAGGAGGTCGTCGCCGACGTCTCCCGGCTCATCGAGCTGCACCTGCGATTCCACGGCTACGGCGACGGCGAGTGGACCGACTCGGCGGTGCGCAGGTACGTGCGCGACGCCGGGCCGCTGCTGACCAGGCTGCACGCGCTGACACGGGCGGACTGCACGACGCGGAACGCGCGTAAGGCCGCGCGGCTCGCGGCTTCCTACGACGCGCTCGAAGCACGCATCGAGGAACTCCGGGAGCAGGAGGAGCTGGACAAGATCCGGCCCGAGCTCGACGGGGTGGAGATCATGTCCCTGCTCGGCCTGAAGCCCGGGCCGCTGGTCGGCAAGGCCTGGAACTTCCTGCTCGAGCTGCGGCTGGAAGAAGGCGAGCTCGGCAAGGAGCGGGCCACTCAGGAGCTGCTGCGCTGGGCGTCCGCCGAAGGGCTGCGCCCGCCGGACGACCCTCCGGAGAAGAGCCAGTAGGCGGCCGCGGTGACCAGGAACCCGACGGCGACCACGGCGACGATCACCGGGGACTTGCCGTTGGCCGGCATGAACGCCGCGAACAGCGCGGCACCCGCCACGTAGGTCGCGTTGTACATCATGTCGTAGAAAGCGAACACCCGCCCGCGGTAGGCGTCCTCGACCCCCTCTTGGAGGATCGTGGTCGCGCTGATCGCCACGCCCTGCCTGGTGAGGTACATGAGGAACCCGACGCCCAGGTACGCGATCTGGTTGAACGTCTCCCCGAGCACGCCGGCCACCACCGCGGCGGTCACGAGCAGCAGCGTGATCCAGGTCTCCTTGGACAGCCGCCGCGTCGCGGGCGGCGTGATCAGCGCGGCGCACGCGTAGCCGACCGCTGAGACGACCGCGAGCACCCCGACGTGCGATTCCGCGACCGTGACGTGTCCCGGGTAGAAGTAGTTCCGGTACAGCAGGATT
Organism: uncultured Actinomycetota bacterium; assembly: GCA_963771985.1. Classification (GTDB taxonomy): domain Bacteria; phylum Actinomycetota; class Actinomycetes; order Streptosporangiales; family Streptosporangiaceae; genus Trebonia. Next base: position 109,997 of record CAVYVO010000010.1, read on the forward strand.
GACATCAGGAACAGCGGGCCGAACAGGAAGCTGTATCCGCCGGTGGCGCCGAGCGCGGCCCGCGGGCCGCGCCGTCGCAGCACGTACCGGGCGCCGGCCAGCAAGCCGGCCGCTGCCACGGCGAGCTCGTCCGCTAGCCGGACGCTGCGCGCGTGCGCCCGGTCGGGGCCGAGCAGATCCCTGCCCATGGTTGCCGCGACCAGGCTGGCGGCGACATAACAGCCACCGCCGACGAGCATGGTCACGGCGGCGCCCCGCTCGGTATCGCCGGTGCCCGCGTTCAGCCCGAGCGCGATGATGCCGCCCAGCGCGCTCAGGATCCCGCCGACCGTGGGGGAGACCGAGTTGGCCATCACCAGCTTGTCCTCGGCGACCACGTGCGGCAGCGCGGCGCTCAGGGAGGACAGGAAGAACCTGTTCACGCCGAGCACCGCGAGCACCGCGACGTAGAGCGGTACGCCCCGGTTGCCCGCGGCCATGAGCACGGCCGTCGCCACGACGAACACCGCACGGATCAGCGCCGACCAGACCATGATCTGGCGGCGCGACCAGCGATCGATGAACACCCCGGCGAACGGCCCGATCAGCGAGTAGGGCAGGTACAGCACCGCGAACGCGGCGGCACCGGCCGTCGGGCTAGGGAACGTGGTCGCGTTGAAGAACACATACGTGCCGACCGCCGCGGTGATGACCCCGTCCCCGGTCTGGCTCACCAGCCGGGTGGCGAACAGCTTACGGAAGTCGCGCTCGGCGAGGACAGCTTTGAGATCGCTGCCGAATGAGGAGCGCCGCGGCGCGGTCCCGTCTGGCTCGCCGGTCGCTACGCTCGCCGATTCCGTCCCTTCGGACACCTGTTCAGCTTAGTGCCCGGGCGCCAGGAACGCCCGTCCCCGGCGGCCCGCGCGTCTGCGGCGGTTTAGCGCTCTACCTCGCCGCGGATGAACTTCTCCACCAGGTCGCGGCAAACGTCGTCGCCGAACTGCTCGGGTGGCGACTTCATGAAGTAGGAGCTCGCCGAGATGACCGGGCCGCCGACGCCGCGGTCCTTGGCGATCTTCGCCGCGCGGATCGCGTCGATGATGACGCCCGCGGAGTTGGGCGAGTCCCACACCTCGAGCTTGTACTCCAGGTTCAGCGGCACGTCGCCGAAGGACTTGCCCTCGAGGCGGACATAGGCGAACTTGCGGTCGTCGAGCCAGGGCACGTGGTCGGACGGCCCGATGTGCACCGCGGCCTTCTCCATCTCGTGCGGGACCTGAGAGGTGACGGCCTGCGTCTTGGAGATCTTCTTGGACTGAAGCCGGGTGCGCTCCAGCATGTTCATGAAGTCCATGTTGCCGCCGAAGTTCAGCTGGTAGGTCCGCAGCAGTTCGACGCCGCGGTCCTCGAACAGCTTGGCGAGCACCCGGTGCGTGATGGTGGCGCCGACCTGCGACTTGATGTCGTCGCCCACGATCGGGACGCCGGCCTCGGCGAACTTGGCCGCCCACGCCGGGTCGGAGGCGATGAACACCGGCAGCGCGTTCACGAACGCCACCTTGGCGTCGATGGCGCACTGCGCGTAGAACCGGTCCGCCTGCTCGGAGCCCACGGGCAGGTAGGAGACGAGCACGTCGGCCCGCGCCTCGCGCAGCGCCGCGACCACGTCCACGGCGGGCTCGTCGGACTCGGTGATGATCTCCCGGTAATACTCGCCAAGGCCGTCAAACGTGTGACCGCGCTGCACGATTACCCCGGTCGGCGGTACGTCAGCGAACTTGATCGTGTTGTTCTCGCTGGCGAAGATCGCATCGGCGAGGTCGACGCCAACCTTCTTGGCGTCCACGTCGAAGGCGGCGACCACCTCGATGTCGGACACGTGATAGTCGCCAAACCGCACGTGCATGAGGCCTGGCACGCGGGCCGCGTCGTCGGCGTCCTTGTAATACTCAAGGCCCTGGACGAGCGAACTCGCGCAGTTGCCCACCCCCACGATGGCGACGCGCACTTTGTTTGGAGACACAGCACCCATCAGGATGACTCCTTCTCGCTTCCGCGATCTATGTCGGTCTGGCCCGCTGGCGGGTAGGGTCCGCCCGCGGTGCCGCTAGCCTCTGACTGCCGTTCCGAGGCGATCAGTTCGTTGAGCCACCGCACCTCGCGCTCCACCGACTCAAGTCCGTGCCGCTGGAGTTCGAGGGTGTAGCTGTCTACCCGCTCCCTGGTGCGGGCGAGTGCCGCGCGGACCCCTTCCATCCGGTCTTCGAGCCGGCTCCGCCTGCCCTCGAGGATGCGCAGCCGGATGTCCGCCCTGGTCTGGCCGAAGAACGCGAAGTGCACGCCGAATTCGTCGTCTTCCCAGGTTCCGGGGCCGGAGTCGGCGAGCAGGTCCTGCAGCCGCTCCTTGCCCTCGGCCGTCAGCCGGTAGACGATCTTCGACCGGCCCGCCCGCCCGGTCCGCGCGGCCGCTCCTTGCCGGGGGCTCTGCCGGGCGCTTTGGCGGACACCTTGCCGGGCGTCCGCCGCGGGCTCATCGTCTTCCTTGGCGATCAGCCCTTCCGCGTAGAGCTTGTTCAGGCAGGGATACAGGGTGCCGTATGAGAGCGCGCGGAACGTGCCGAGCAGCATGTTCAGCTGCTTGCTGAGCTCGTAGCCATGCATGGGCGTTCGATGCAGCAGCCCTAGTACGGCGAACTCGAGCACGGCGGTCCGGTTGCGGCCCACGGCACCCCCCGGTGGGTAGGGTTTGTATGTATCAGGCCGATATCTCTAGCCGATATTTCGGTTCGATATATCGAGCACAACGGTCACAGCATATGCAACCGTTCGTCATCAGGCAACCGGTTGTTCATATAGCGATCCGGGCTCGGCGGGGCCGGGCTACCCGACGTACCCTGAGGGACATGGCCTCTCGACGTTCGGTTGTGGACTACGGGCTTGCCCGGCGCGCGACCCTGGCGTCCGTGTACGCGGGGCACACCATCGTCGCCGATGTCTGCGATGCCCACCCGTACCTGTTGCGCGCCGCCAAGTACCACGGCGAGCCGACCGATATCCGGTGCCCGATCTGCCGCAAGACCAACCTGACGCACGTCACCTACGTGTACGGGGACGAACTCGGGCAGTACGCGGGGCGCGTCAAGCGGAGCCCCGAACTGACCGAGATGGCGGCCGAATACGGCGAATTCCGGGTCTACGTGGTCGAGGTCTGTCAAAGTTGTGGCTGGAACCACCTCGCTTCGTCCTACGTACTCGGCACTGGCGAGCCCCCTGCACGCCGCGGGCGCCGTGCGCGGAGCGGCCAGTAAGTCCGAGCGGCAGGTAACGCTCAGCGCGGACGTTCCGCTTACGTCAACGAAGAGGCTTGTGTCGAATTAGCCAGGTCGACGCGGCGCAGCATGTAACGTGTGGGATTGGCGAGGCCCTGGCAACCTCGCCTTTCCCGCGACCTGCGCGCCTGACCCGGCCTGACCAGATTCCAGCCAGGAACGGGCCCGAGAGGCTCGCTCTCAGCCACAGCGAGGACGTGTGAGCAGCAACGACTTTGACGGGCCGTACGGGCCCGCTAGGGGGCGGAGAGCTGACGATCACTCTGGTGGCGCCCAGGGCGCCGGCCGGAGCGGGAACGGCAACCGGGATAGCTACGCGCGCGGAAACGGAACCGGCGAGGGCAAGTACCCCGACCCGGAGGGCTGGGCGACAGACGGGTTCTGGCGCGATCCGAGCATCGACTCGGACTACGAGACCGGGCTGAACGCCGCCGTCCGGCCGGACGGCGCCGCCCGCCGCGGCCAGGGCGATGCCGGCTACAGCTACTGGGCTGACGGGAAGGGCTGGGAGAACTCGCCGGGCAGCGGTGGCACGCGCACCGACAACGGGACGAGGGCCGGCTACCGGACACGGGCGGATCACGGGGCGAGGGGCGGCACCGCCAACGGCGGGGCGACCGCCTTCTACGGAGCCGCCGGCACGGACGCGCCGACGCGCGCGGGCGGCCGGTCCCCGGCGGCGTATCGCGACGGGACGCCAGGACAGGGGCCTGGCCGCCGCGGGACCAGGAGCGGCGGCCCGGGCGGGCCGGGAGGTCCGGGAGGCAAGGTCAAAGGCAGCTGGTGGCGGCGCTGGACCTGGAAGAAGGCCCTCGCCGTCGTCGGCAGCACGTTCGCCATCTTCCTGCTGCTCCTGGTCGGGGCCTACTACTACGAGTACAACAGCACCGACATCCCGACGCAGGCCGTCGCGGACATCTCGTTCCAGAACTCGACCGTGTACTACAGCGACGGCACGACGCAGATCGGCACCTTCGGCCAGATTCACCGGCAGATCCTCAACTACAACCAGATCCCGAAGGTCGTGCAGGACGCGGTCGTGGCCGCCGAGGACCGCGGCTTCTGGACGGAGGGCGGCATCTCTCCCACCGGCATCCTGCGCGCCGCCTACGACGACCTCACCAGCAGCGGCGGCAACCTTTCCGGTGGTTCCACCATCACGCAGCAGTTCGTCAGGAACTACTACCAGGACATCGGCACCTCGCAGACAGCGAGCCGCAAGATCAAAGAGATCTTCGTGTCGATGAAGCTGGCCAAGGAGAAGTCCAAGCCGTGGATCCTCACGAACTACCTGAACACGATCTACCTGGGCACGGGCGCCTACGGCGTGGCCGCGGCCGCCGAGACTTACTTCCATGAGCCGGTCGCCAAGCTCACCGTGGCCCAGGCGGCGGTCATCGCGGCGATCATCCAGCAGCCGGCCAACTACCCGCAGCCGCAGTTCCGGCCGGAGCTCGAGGCCCGCTGGCACTACGTGCTGAACGGCATGGTCACGATGGGCGACCTGTCCCAGTCGCAGGCTGACTCCATGGCTTTTCCCGCGTTGTACGACACGCCCGAGCAGAGCTACGGACCCGATCTCTGGGACCCGTACATCATGAACGTGGCCATGAACGAACTGGAGAGCGTCGATCACATCTCGCTCGAACAGCTGGACACCGGGGGCTACAAGATCGTCACCACGATCAGCCGGCCGCTGGAGGAAGGGCTCTACAGCGCGGTCAACCAGAACGTGAAGCTCATCCGCGAGGAGGGCTACACGCTGCCGTCGTACGCGATGATCGGCGCGGAGCTGCAGAACCCCAGCACCGGGGCGATCGCCGCCATGTACCCGGGCCGCGGCCAGAACATGCCGGCCAAGCAATGCGCTGTCTACGACTGCGACCTGAACACCGCGGTCTACGCGCGGGAGCAGGTCGGGTCGTCGTTCAAGCCGTACGTGCTGGCGACCGCCGTGAGTGAGGGCATGAACGTCAAGACCAGCATCCTGAACGCGAGCCCTCAACTGTGGGTCCCGCCGGACGCGGACCCGCTGGTGCTGTCCGCGACCAGCGCGGCGGCGGCCCTGCCGGGAGCGTATCCCGTGCACAACGACGGATACGAGGTGATCGGCGGCGCGGGCGGCGCGACGACCGTGCAGAACGCGCTGGCCCAGTCGTCCAACACCGCCTTCACCGACCTCGCCCACCGGGCCACCACCGAGAGCATCATCCAGATGGCCGGGCAGTTCGGCGTCAACCTGGCGCCGTACGCGTACGGCGGGTCGGGTCTGCCGAGCTACGTGCACCAGGTCGGCATAGCGCTGGGCATCGCCCCGATGACCGTCAACGAGCAGGCCACGATGCTGTCCACCATCGACAACGGCGGCACCTACCACTCCGCGCACATCGTCCAGTCGTACCAGGCACCCGGCGGCCCCGTGCGGCCAGGCATCGTCACCGAGCACGTGGTGCTCAGCCAGGATCTCGACTCGCAGGTCCAGTACGCGATGGAGGCCACGACCGTCGACGGCACGGGTACCGCCGCGTCGCTGGGTCCTTACCGGCCGATCATCGGCAAGACCGGGACGACCACGAGTTCTAAGTCGGCGTTCTTCATCGGCGCGATCCCGCAGTGGTCGCTCGCCGTGGGGATCTTCACGCAGTCACAGGACGACAACTCGCCGCAGACACTGACCGCCCTCGGCGGCGGCGGCTTCGGCGGCACCTGGCCGGCCGCGATCTGGCACACGTTCATGGCCGACGAGTTCAGCAACCTCCCGGTCGAGCAGTTCCTCTCCCCGGTGTTCACGGGGGAGAAGTGGAACCAGGTCGGGAACATACCGAAGAAGAAGAAGCCGCAGCACAAGAAGAACGGCGGGATTCCGACACAGCCTGGAGGTCACGGCCACGGCCGGAATCCGTTTCCGACGCCGACCCCGACCTTTACGTTCACCACCGCCCCCGCGACCCCGACCCCGTCCCCGACGGTGACCACGACCGGCACAGGGATCCCGACGGCCACGGCCACGGCGACGGCTACCGGCGGGCCAGTGCCCGGCGGGGCTGCCGCGAAGGACACGGCGAGGGTGAACGGCGTCCAGGCGGGCGCCGCCCTCGGCGGCGTGCTGTCGGTGCTGCCCGGCTCGCTGCTCTGGGCGCGCGTGTCCAGGCGCCGACGGCGCAAGCGCCGGCCCGGCCCGATCGGCTAGCCTAAGCCGCGACATACCCGGATCGGGGACGGGAACATCGGGAAGATGCGGTATCCGGCATTCATCGGCGCCGGCGTGGCGGCGTCGGTGCTCGCGGCGGCGCTCGGCTACGCCCAGAAGCTGCCGTGCAGCTCAGGCGGCGCGTGGAACAGCTTTACCGGCCAGTTCCGCGATGCCTGTTATACCGACATCTACCCGCTGTACTACAACGAAGGCCTGTCCTCGGGACAGGTGCCGTACGCCGGGCATCCCGTGGAGTATCCGGTGCTGATCGGCGCGATGATGCAGCTGGCGGCCTGGGCGGTGCACTCGGTTCCCGACGCCTTCGCCCGCGGCCGGGACTTCTATTACGTGACGATCCTGCTGCTCACGGTCTGCCTGGTCGCGGGGGTGCTGGCCACCGGCTACGCGGCCGGACGGGACGGCGCGGGCGTGCGAGCCGCGCTGATGGTCGCGCTGTCACCGGGACTGATACTGGCCGCGTTCATCAACTGGGACCTGCTGGCGATGGCGCTGACCGCGTGCGGGCTGGCCGCCTGGACGGCGCAGCGCGAGGTGCTGGCCGGGGTGCTGCTCGGCCTCGGCGTGGCCGCGAAGTTCTATCCGCTGCTGGTCTTCGCGGCGCTGCTGCTGCTCTGCCTGCGGGCCGGGCGCGTCCGCGAGTTCTGCCAGGCACTCGCCGCCGGGGTGTTCGCCTGGCTGGCGGTCAACCTGCCCATCGCGATCATCGCCCCCGCGGGCTGGGGCAGGTTCTACGCGTTCAGCCGGTCGAGAGGCGCCGACTGGGGATCGATCTGGTACATGCTCGAGCACTTCAACGTGCCGGTGCTGGGCAACTCCTCGCTCGGCGAGCTGAACCTGGTGTCGTCGGGGTGCTTCGCCGTCGCCTTCGTTGCCATCGCCGTCCTGGCGCTGGCCGCGTCGCGCCGGCCTCGGCTGCCGCAGCTCTGCTTCCTGCTGCTCGCCTCGTTCCTGATGCTGAACAAGGTGTGGTCCCCCCAGTACGTGATCTGGCTGGTCCCGTTCGCGGTGCTGGCCCGGCCTCGGCTCGGGCTGTACCTGGTGTGGCAGCTGACCGAGGTGGCGTACTTCTTCGGGATCTGGGGGTACTTCGTCTACCTGTACAGCAGCCCGGGCCAGCCTGGTTACGCCGGGCTGAGCACTGGCTGGTATTTCGTGGTGCTGATCGCCAGGTTCGCCGCCGTAGGCCTGCTCGCCACCGCCGTCCTGCACGACATTCTTCATCCAGAACGGGACGTGGTGCGTGTCGAGGGAGGACGCGACGACCCCGCGGGCGGTGTCCTCGACGGCGCTCAGGACCGGCTGGTCCTGGGCTGGCAGCGCTGGGTCCGGCGGCCGGCGCAGGCGTCCGCGGGTTTATCCGCTATTTCGCGATGTGCTCGCGGAGCCAGCCAATATCCGCGGCGAGGCCCGCGTCCGGGGTCTCGCAGACGACGGGCGCGCCCGCCGCGCGCACCACGTCGAGCAGGGCCGCGGGGTCGATCGTCCCGGCGTCGAAGTTCGCGTGCCTGTCGGCGCCCGACCCGAACTCGTCGCGCGAGTTGTTGCAGTGCACCAGGTCGATCCGGCCGGTGATCGCCTTGACCCGGTCGACCACGTCGGCGAGGTCGATGCCCGCCGAGTTGGCGTGACAGGTGTCCAGGCAGAACCCGACCTCGCCGCCGTCCGGGGCCGCCTCCGCGACCGCGTCCCACAGCCGGGCGATCGCGTCCAGGGACCGTGCCATCGCGCCGTTGCCGCCCGCCGTGTTCTCGATGAACATCGGCAGCGGCCGCTCGATCCGCTCGACCGCCTTGCGCCAGTTGTCCAGCCCCGCCGCCGGGTCCACCCCTTGGGTGACGTGCCCGCCGTGCACGATCAGCGCCTTCGCCCCTATCGACGCCGCCGCCTTGAGCTGCTGGTCGAGCAGTTTGCGGCTGGGGATCCTGATGCGATTGTTCGCGGTGGCCACGTTGATCACGTAGGGCGCGTGGATGTACACGTCCACGTCGGCGGCGGCGTAGGCGTCGCGGACCGCGCCCGGGTCGCCGCCGGGAATGACCGGCCCCTTCCACCCTTGCGGGTCACCGAGGAAGAACTGCGCCGTCCGCGCGTCGCATGCCACCGCCTCGGCCAGCGGGTCGTCACTATGGAAATGCCCTCCGATGCGCATGCGCCCGAGTCTAGTGCGGGGGCCGCCCCTCACCCGGTTTCAGAGCCATAGAAGCATAGGCTGAACCAGCGGCACAATGTCGCGCGAAGCGCAGCCGGGGGGTTCCGGGGGGTCGCCCCCCCGGAAAACTCACGAGAAACCGCCGTGGGCGAGGCCTAGCGCCAGTCCGACGAAGCCCGCGATGATGCCGGTGACGATCAGGACCCGCTGCTCGCGGGTCGCGGACATCATCTGGGTGAACAGTCCCACCAGCAAGGCGGCCAGGCCGGTGGCCGCGGTGGCGATCGCCATGCCCAGGCTGTCGGTGCTCGGGACGTTCCGGATGACCAGGCCGAGTACGAACGACACGAGACCGACGATGAGCGTGAAGATGGTGAACGCGTTCAGCAGCGGATGCGGTTGCCCGTCAGAGTTGAGTGTCACACGCGGAAAGCGGCTGCTCCCGCCGGAGCGGATGGTGCCTGCCACTGCGGCCTCCTGGGAGGTTCTTCCGTCATCTGGATCCATAACAGATTCTTCCCCCATCCAGCGCCAGAATCCACGGGTGTTTCGGGTGTTTCGGGTGTGCGGCAGCAAGGCAATCGGCAACTCCTGGGTTCGTGATCGCGGGCCGGACTGGCAATAGTGCCTCGCCGGGGATCACAAGAATTGGAAGAGCGGGGGCTTCTGGGCGGATGATCGCTCACGACCGCGGGCGGCCGACCCGTCTGGCGCGCGGGACACGGGGAGACACGCCTACAGCCAGGCAACGAATACCCGCCGGGGTATCTGATCCTGGCGAGTTCATGATCACGAAGATATCTACGCATTATAGGATAAAAGTTCTTCGGCAGGATAAAAATCTTCGCGATCATGACGGCACGGCTGAGGCTATTTACGTGTTAAGTCCTGAAATTTCCTGATTTGATACCCCCGCCCCTGCCGTCACCGGGCAGGCCAGCGCGGGACTCCGAGCTCTTGCCGGGATGGAGGGGATGGAAAGGCCGGGGTCTCGCCGGTGCCGGCGGCTGGCGGCCGAAGATGAGGCCGGCCTGGTCGCTGGGCCGCTGTGAACTGGCGCACGGCGAACGTGATCAAGCAGGCAAAGACCCCGGAGCTTCAATTCCTGTAAGTAGTGGTTCCTGTTTAAGTAGTGGTTCCTGTTAATGGCGGGACGCGATGTGGTCAGACGCGGGAGCCCTGTTCTCGGAGTGGTCTACGTCAGGTTCAGCAGCGGTCTGAGGGTCTGCAGCGGAACCGGGGGCGGGCGGTTGCCCAGGCCGGCTTCGAGGGTCACGAACGTGGCGGCGTCGAAGATGGCCGAAAAGTAGTGTCCGGTCGGCGCGCGGGCACAGGACGGCACGGGGCCGCCGCTGTAGAGGGTGAAGTCGCCCTTCATCAGCACCAGGTACACGGCATCGGTGGCATTGTCCGCTATGTCGTCGCCTCCCCCCGCCATGGCCATCGCCTTGCTGAAGGTCGTTCGTACCGCGAGGATCCAGGCAGGCCTAGCGCCGTCACAGATCGCCACCGCGTGCAGGGCCATAGTGCGGAGCCGGGGCGCCGCCGCGTCGGGGGACGCGGCACCTGACGGCAGCGGCACCGCGAAGTCAGCGACTTCTCGCTCAGCCATCCCTGGTTCCGGCCCCGGCCAGGCCCACTCCACAGAAAGCTGGCGGCTGGTCCCGGGCCTAAGCCCGGCCGGCACGGTCCAGTGCAGCACGAACCGGTGCGCGCCGGGCCGCAGCGGCATGCGGGTGCTGGCCGCCAGGATCGGGTTCATGTCGGCGGGCCCGCCGGGGCGGGGTGCGAGCATGCCGTTGGTGATGCCCAGCCACAGAGCCGTCATCGCCTGCGGCCCGGGCACAGTCACCTCGACAGTCATTGTGAGTCTCTCGCCCGGAGCGATGGTGAACAGGGGCAGCGCCGTTCCCGTGGCCGGAACCGCTCGTGTCTCGCCGTTCGCCGTTACCGTGTACGACAATCCAGGCGGTGGGGGCGGGGGCGCGCTGATGACGGGCTGGCTTGTCCCGCCGCGCGTAAGCGGGATCACTACCGCCGATACCACCGCCGCCACCGAGACCGCCGCGATGAACCCGGCGCGCCCGCGCCGTCGCCGTCTGATTCGCCGGACTCGCGCGGCCAGGTCTTCAGCGGTGAAGCGCGGCGGTCCGGCTAGCGCCGCCGTCTCCGTCAGGCGCGAGCGCAGTTCCCGCTCGTCGATCGGCATTGCCTTGTTCCCTCCCGCTATCCGCTTCCGCGCTGGACAGCCGCACGGCCACGCGGGACACCGCCTCGCTGAGATACCGCTTGACTGTGCCTTCGCCCACGCCGAGCACGGCCGCGACTTCGGCCACAGGCAGGTCCTCGTAGTAGCGCAGCACCACGCAGGCGCGCTGCCGGGGCGAAAGGCTCCGCAGCGCGGTCAGCATGGCGTCGCGGTCGGACACCTGATCGGCGGGATCCGGCGTCAACCCGGCGGGCCGCAGCAGTGGCGCCACCCGGCTCCAGCGTGACTGCCTGCGAGCGCCATCGATAAACAGGTTCACCATAATCACCCGCACGTATGCCTCGGCCGCGCCGGGCCGCGGGACTCGCAGCGGCCGGGTGAACGCCCGGACCAGCGCTTCCTGGACCAGGTTGTCGGCTTGGGCCTCGTCCCCGCACAACAGGAACGCGTGGCGCTTGAGCGCGGCGCCGCGCCCGCTGGCCAGGTCGGCCAGCGTCTGCTCCCAGCTCACCACGTCACCACCCAAGCGACCCGAACCCTCATCTTCTACAACGAATGGGGCGCTCGCCGGGTTGGGGAGCCGGCCGAAGAAGCTCTGGCGAGCGCTGGCGGTAACGCGGCAGAGGGCGCATCCGTCCCGGCCACCGGCCGGGCCTCGCAGATCCTCTCGCTACCTTCGATGTGGTCCGGACTGTCGTAGGTCCTTGGTACAGTTAGTGACCGCGGGGTAAACGCCAGGGCCTAGCGCCGGGGACCCGCACCCTCCTGTCACGGAAAGGCCGTGACCGCGTCAGTCCAGAGGAGGCACAGGACACTTATGCGCCACTACGAAATCATGATCATCCTCGACCCGAACCTCGAGGAGCGGACGGTCCAGCCGTCGCTCGAGGGGTTCCTCCAGGTCGTGACCACGAACGGCGGCACGGTCGGCAAGCTTGACATCTGGGGGAAGCGTCGGCTCTCCTACCAGATCGACAAGAAGCCGGAAGGCATCTACGCCGTCGTGGACCTGACCGCCGAGCCGGCGACCGTCCAGGAGCTCGACCGCCAGCTCAACCTCAACGAGGGCGTGCTGCGGACCAAGGTCCTGCGGCCAGAGCATCGCTGAGGCCTGACCCAAGTAACAGACGTCGCTATCGACCGGGAGTACCACCATGGCGGCAGGAGACACTCAGATCACGGTTGTAGGCAACCTCGTCGCCGACCCGGAGCTTCGGTTCACCCAGGCCGGGCAGCCGGTGGCCACCTTCCGGGTGGCCTCGACGCCCCGGGTCCGCGATCAGCAGTCCGGGGAGTGGAAGGACGGCGACAGCCTCTTCCTGACCTGCAGCGTGTGGCGGCAGGCGGCCGAGAACGTGGCCGAGAGCCTGCAGCGAGGCATGCGGGTCGTCGTCGTAGGCCGGCTCAAGCAGCGGAGCTACGAGACCAAGGAAGGCGAGAAGCGGATCGTCTTCGAGGTCGACGTCGACGAGGTCGGCCCGTCCCTGCGGAACGCGTCCGCCAAGGTCAACCGGGCCCAGCGCAGCGGCGGCGGGTTCGGCGGCGGCCAGGGCGGCGGCTCCGGCTCCGGCTCTGGTTACGGTGGCGGCCAGGGGCCGTCCGGCGGCAACCGCCCGGCGGACTCCGACCCGTGGGCGTCCGACGCGGGTGGCTACTCCGACGAGCCCCCGTTCTAGTAAGTAAGAGAAACCGACCATCCCCGCGACGCGGGGCTCTGCTAAGGAGCACCATGATGGCGAAGCCAGCGATACGCAAGCCGAAGAAGAAGGTCTGCGTGTTCTGCCAGGAGCGGATCACCTATGTCGACTACAAGGACACGGGCCTGCTCCGCAAGTACATCTCCGACCGCGGCAAGATCCGTGCCCGTCGGGTGACCGGGAACTGCACCCGGCATCAGCGTGACGTAGCGACCGCGATCAAGAACGCTCGCGAGATGGCGCTGCTCCCCTACACCAGCACGGCTCGTTAAGGCAGGGGAGGACTGACTGATGTCTCACACGCCGATGAAACTGATCCTGACGCAGGAAGTCAGCGGCCTCGGGGCGCCCGGCGACGTCGTGGACGTGGCCGCGGGCTATGGCCGTAACTACCTGCTCCCGCGCGGGTTCGCGATGCCGTGGACGCGCGGCGCGGAGAAGCAGGTGGAGCTGATCAAACGGGCCCGCGCGGTCCGTGAGATCCGCAGCCTCGAGGACGCGCAGGTGGTCGCCGCGCGGCTGCAGAAGCTGAACGTGCGGCTGAAGCGGCGGGCCGGGTCCAACGGGCGGCTGTTCGGCTCGGTGGGACCGTCCGACATAGCGGCGGCGGTTCGCGACGCCGGGGGGCCGGAACTCGACCGGCGCAAGATCGTGGTTCCCGACCCGATCAAGTCGGCCGGGTCGCACCGCGTCCAGGTGCGCCTGCACCCCGACGTGAGCGCCGACGTCACCGTCGAGGTCGCGGCGGGCTGATCCACAGCCTTCCGCTTGTCTCTTCCACAGCCATGTCCACAGGGCTGGCTGTGTCCACATATACCAGCCGACGGTGTGCCCTCAAGCCGAGGGCGCGCCGTCGGCTGGCTTCGTGTACCCCTGGCGGCGCCTGGCGAGTTCCGGGTCGAGCGCGCTGACCATCGACCACAGGTCGGCCACCCGCGCGGCGAGTTCATGCCCGCTTGCTTCGCCCTGCGCGTCGCTTGCTAGCTGGTCAATCGCCTCCGCGATGCGGTCAATCGCGTCCCCCATGATCGAACACACACGCGAAGGATAGCCCAGCCGGGTACCCGGGCGCAGGCAGTCGGCCGGGCCGCCCGCGGAAGCCGTCATGTGTGCCGGACAGGCGCCCGCTTCCGTTCGGGATATGGGGAAAAAACCTCAGCCAGGAGCGCTGCCGCACTCTTTTTCCACAGGTAAACGGAGCATGCCTGTGTATTTTTCTGTGGATATCTTTGCGGAAGAAAGTGCCGGACTTTTTCCCGTGCACACCCCGTGGATCCTGTTTCCTGAGGTCATCGCCGGTTCTGCACGGCGTTCGCCACGCGGGTCCACAGGGAACTCCCCAAGGTGCGCACAAGTTAGCCGGCTGGTTCTCCACGAGTTATCCACAGGCGCGCGTTGTCTGGGCGCGGCGCACCCCGCCAGAATGTCAGAGCCCCTCGGTAAGACAGTGTCTGACGACGGGATGACAAGCGTGTAATTTCCGGGGAGGTGGGCGTACGGTGAGCGTGGCCGAGGTGGCGCAGCGGGGCGAAGAGTTCGAACGCATGCCGCCGCACGACGTCGCCGCCGAGCAGTGCGTCCTCGGCGGGATGCTGCTGTCCAAGGACGCCATCTCGGACGTGATCGAGGTCATCCGGCCAGCCGACCACTACCGGCCCGCGCATCAGCTGGTGCACGAGGCGATCCTCGACCTGTACGCGCGCGGGGAGCCCGCTGACCCGATCACCGTCTCCAACGAGCTCACCCGGCGCGGTGAGCTGGCCCGCATCGGCGGCGCGCCGTACCTGCACACGCTGATCGCCTCGGTGCCGACCGCGGCCAACGCCGGCTACTACGCGCGGATCGTCAGGGAGCGCGCCATCCTCCGGCGGCTCGTGGAGGCCGGCACGCGCATCGTGCAGCTCGGCTACGCCGGTGACGGCGACGCCGACGAGCTCGTGGACAGGGCGCAGGCCGAGGTGTACTCGGTCACGGACCGGCGGATCGCCGAGGACTACCACTCGCTGTCCGAGATCATGCCGGGGGCGCTCGAGGAGATCGAGGCGATCGGCGCGCACGGCGGCGGCATCAACGGCGTTCCCACCGGATTCGCCGACCTGGACGCGCTGACCAACGGCCTGCACCCCGGCCAGATGGTGGTCGTCGCGGCCCGCCCCGCCGTCGGCAAGGCCCTCGCCTTGGACACCCCGCTGCCGACCCCGGGCGGGTGGACCACGATGGGGCAGGTGGCGGTCGGCGACCTGCTGGTCGGGGCGGACGGGAAGCCGACGCGGGTAGTCGCGGCGACCGAGGTCATGCGCGGGCGGCCCTGCTACCGCGTCGAGTTCTCCGACGGGGCGGCGATCGTCGCCGACGAGGGCCACCAGTGGCTCACCTGGACGTCACACGCGGCCGGGTTCGTGCCGCCGCAGATCGTCACCACCGGGCAGATGGCCGCGGCGCTGAGCTGTCCGGCGCTGGGCGGGCAGTCCCGCTACGCGGTGTCGATGACCCGGCCGCTCGAGCTGCCCGCGGCCGACCTGCCCGTGCCGCCGCGCGCGCTTGGCGCCGCGCTGGCCGGGCGGGCGTTCGCCGGGGTCTCCGGGCCGGCCGCCACCTCCTTGAGCGCGGATGCCGCTTATGACCGCGTCCCGCCGTCGTACCTGCGGGGCAGCGTCACCCAGCGGCGCGAGCTGCTCGCCGGGCTGCTCGGCCTGGAGCGAGTGGCCGGGCCGGCGCGGATCGAGGTTACGAGCGGGGAGCTGGCGGCGGATGTCCGGGAACTGCTGCACAGCCTCGGTTTCCAGTCCACGACGACGGCGGACGCGCCGGGGCGCCATGTGATCCGCTTTACCGACGCGCTGCCCTGGCGGTACGTCGTCGCGGTCACGCCGGTGCCCGCCGTGCCGGTGCGGTGCGTCCAGGTGGACAACGACGACCATCTGTACCTGGCCGGCCACGCCATGATCCCGACCCATAATTCCGCGCTGGCCCTCGACTTCGCGCGGTCGGCGACGATCAGGCACCAGTTGCCGACGGTGGTGTTCAGCCTGGAGATGGGGCGCAACGAGATCACGATGCGGCTGCTGTCGGCCGAGGCGCGGGTGCCGATGCACGTCATGCGCACCGGGCAGATGAGCGACGACGACTGGGCCCGGCTGGCGCGGCGGATGAGCGAGGTGGCAGATGCTCCGTTGTTCATTGATGATTCGCCGAACATGTCGCTAATGGAGATCCGCGCCAAGTGCCGTCGGCTTAAGCAGCGGCACGATCTCAAGCTGGTGATCATCGACTACCTGCAGCTGATGTCCTCCTCCCGGCGGGTGGAGAGCCGGCAGCAGGAAGTGGCGGAGATGTCCCGGTCGCTGAAGCTGCTCGCCAAGGAACTGGACGTGCCCGTGGTGGCGCTATCCCAGCTCAACCGGGGGCCAGAGCAGCGGCAGGACAAGAAGCCGATGCTTTCGGACCTGCGGGAGAGCGGCTCGATCGAGCAGGACGCCGACGTGGTCATCCTGCTGCACCGGGAGGACGCCTACGAGCGCGAGTCGCCGCGGGCCGGTGAGGCGGACCTGATCGTCGCCAAGCACAGGAACGGCCCGACCGCGACCGTCACGGTGGCCTTCCAGGGGCACTACAGCCGTTTCGTGGACATGGCGCCCGCCTGAGTCGCTGGTGTTGTAGGGTCTCACGTCGCGTGACGGAATCTCACGGCCGATGGCGTGCGGAGGTCGGATGTGTCCCTTCTGTGGCGATCGATCACGGTCGGCGGGATCAGGACCGGTTGCGCGTGTGCGTGTCGAAGGCCTCCCACAGCAGATTGAGCGGGTGCTCCGGGTGGTAGAGGGCGCGCTCGCCCTTGCGGGCGAAGATGCCGGCGAGGATCTGGAGCGGGGGGCTGAAGCCCGGGGCCAGGGGGATGAGCCTGAGGCCGGGGCCTCCGGGGAGCCTGCCTTCGACGGCGGCCTGGGCTGCTGCGCTGGTTGAGATGAGCGCGCCGTGGACTAGGCGTGAGCGCAGCAGTGCCAGGCCGTAGTAGATGCTGTCGATTTCGGCGACGATGTGCAGCTGGTCGCGGAAGTTGTGGCCGTACCAGCGGCGGAGGAAGTCGGCGATCAGGCCGGCTGAGGGCGCGAGGAGCGGGATGCCGGGGAGCCGGTCCTGGGCGACGCTGGCAACGGGTAGCTCCCTGACCGGGAGGTTGGTGACGAGGGCGAGGTCTTCGCGCTGCCATTCGATGACGTCGTAGGCGTCGAGGGTGGGGTCGGGGCCGGAAGTGGTGGGGACGCTGCCGCAGACCAGGTCGACGTTCTTGGCCTCCAGCTGGGTCCAGAAGTCGCGGGTCCGGACGTGGACGATGTTCAGCTCGATCTCGCGGCGGGTGAATTCCGCCTCGATGCCTGACCAGACCTGGGCGAGGAACTCGACGGTGAATTCGGTGGTGGCCACGGTGACGACGGCGCCGAGGCGTCGTCGTCGTTCGGTGATCCCGGCGAGCCAGTCGCCGAACATCCCCGCCGCTATCTCGGCGGCCATCTCGCCGGTCGGGGTGAACAGGTAGTCCTGGCCGCGGCCTTGCTTGACGACGACGGCCTCGCCGCAGGCCGCCTGGAAGGTCCGGTTGAGCGCGTCGAGCTGCTTGCGGACGGAAGAGTGCTCGCGGCCGAGCAGGGCTGCGGCGCGTAGCGGGGAGCCGGACTCCTGCACGGCGAGCAAGGTGCGCAACTGGTCGAGCGTGGTGTCAAGAAGCGGGGCTGGAGAGGCGAGCAACTCGGCGAGTCTGCCAGCCGGGGGTACCCGCACGGGGCCTGTTGTCACGTTCGGCGCGTTTGAGAAGGTGGCCCGCGAGCGCGGCAAGGCATGGCCGGATGAGCACTACCGCCAGGTGGCCGAGGTGTACAAGTCGGCTGTGGAGCATCGAAGGCCGCCGCTCAAGGCGATCCAGGAACACTGGCACGTCACCCGGCCCGCGGCAGCCAAGTACGTAAAGGGCGCCCGTGATCGGGGTTTCCTCGGCTGGCCGGAACGTACAGGAATCGCCGGCTACCACGCGGCCGAAAGCCCATTTACCAAGTAGCGCGGGCCAACTGGCACGCTAGTGGCCACGCTTGCCGCTCCTTATTTCGTAACGGAAACGTCACGGCCGGCGCGTCAGGCTGCGCCGTCCGCCTGACCGCTGCAAGGCTAGCCACGCTTGCGAGCGGGGAGGCAGCCTGGTGCGTGAGATCGAGGTTAAGTACCGAGTCGATGACCTGGAAGGCCTTCTTGCCGCCCTCAAGTCCCGAGGCATCGAAGTGAGCGACCCCCTGCACGAGGACGACCAGGCATACGCCCCGGCCGGGTGGCAGTTCGGCGACAGCAAGCTCGGCGTGTCATTCCTCCGGCTGCGTACCGTCGCGGGTCGGCACTACTTCACCCTCAAGCAGCCGGCACAGAACGACCAGGCATGCCTGGAGTACGAGACGGAAGTCACCGACCGCGGGGCCATGCACCATGCCGCACTGCACATGGGCTACCGGCCGACGGTCCGCATCGTCAAGATGCGGCGCACGGCCAGGATCGGCGGCTGCTCGCTGTGCATCGACGAGGTTGAAGGAGTCGGTGGCTTCATCGAGGCCGAGCGCATGGCCCCCGACGACGCCGACGCGCGGGCAGTCCAGGCTGAGCTCGCAGCGCTCATCGAATCCCTGGGCGCCGTGACAACCCGCACTACCGAGACGTACGACTCCCTGGTGCACGCGGCACACCGAGATTGATCTACAGCGGCGTCTCCATTGAGGTCGTGCGCCGCCGCCTCGGTTGCCCCTGAACCGGATCGGCGCAACCTCCGCTGAGGCGCTGGTCCGGCATGGCCAGCCGCGCCGGGTGAAGAAATGCGGCGGGGTTGAGACTGATCATGGCAGCCAACGTCGTGAGACGGCAGAGAAATCCCAGGTCAACGAAGATCGACAGGTCACGTGGCGTGAGACCGTACAGCTGGTTTGGAAACGGCCGGCGGTGTTACTCCGCGGGGGCGCATGGCGGGATGCATCAGGCGGCGCGGCGGCGGACCAGCCAGACCGTTGCGGCGATGAGCAGCACCGACAGCGCGAGCAGCCAGCCGCCCTCGATCCACTGGAAGGGCCAGAACCGGCTGGCCGACTGGTAGCTCGTCCACTGCGTGTACCCGTGCTGGGCGAGGCACTGCTCGAATGTTCCCACCGAAGGCTTGCCCTGCCCCGGTGGAAGGGAAGAGCAGAACTGGTTGAGGAGGCTCATGGGAGGAAAGCCGGCGAACGCGAACCTGCCGTCCTTGGCCGATCACTGGCTGATGATCCACGCGGTGCCGGGCAGGTTGAAGTTGTTGGAGGTGACCAGCGGGGCCAGGTAGTGCTCGCGCAGGAACCCCCCCGGTCGCGAAGGCGAGCCCGGCGTAGACGACCAGGATGGCGACGATCGCGGGAACGACCCGGCGGATGAGCATCCCGGCCAGGGCGCCGATCGCGAAGGCGGCTAGCGTCCAGGCAGGGAACCCGACCCCGCGCAGGTCGAACAGGCCAGGAGTGAGCGGGGTCGTCCTCGGCAGGCCGAGGGACTGGTTGCCCACGAACGGCTGGTAGTACCAGGTCAGCAGAGCGCCGAACGCGGCGGCGGCGGCGGTCACCACGACCGCGAGCAGCGCCAGCTTGGCGACCGCCCAGCGCCGCCGGCCGAAGCCCTGGGTCCAGGCGTACCGGAAGGTGCCGGTCTCCAGCTCCCTGGCCAGCACCGGCGCCCCGGCGAACGCCCCGATCAGCACGGGCAGCACCTGCAGGATGAAGCCATTCGACAGGAAGTTGTCCATGCCATCCAACGTGCTGTCCAGGCCCTGGCAGGCAGCCGAGCTTGCCGGCTGGCAGGCGACTGCGGCGGCGTAGGCGTGGTGCAACGGCAGGCCCGCGATCCACAGGTACACCGCCAGCGCGCCCAGCAGCACGGCCACGCCGCCCAGCGCGATCCGGTGCTGCCGCCAGGCGACCCCGGCCATCCGCCGCCACGGCACCGGCCGCAGCCCGGCGTCGTCCTCGTCCGGGCGGGCGGGCATGGTCAGCGCGGTCACCGCGTCACCTCCGACGTTGGGGTCTCGCGCAGATAGTTCAGGGCGAGTTCCTCCAGGCTGGCCTGGCCGTGGGCGGCGAGCAGGTCACCTACTTCCCCGGCTAGCCGCACCCGGCCCCGGGACAGCAGGATGAGGTAGTCCGCGACCCGCTCCAGTTCGGTGAGCACGTGCGAGGACAGCAGCACCGACACGCCGTCGGCGGCCGCCGCCGCCAGCACGGTGGCCATGAAGTCGTGCCGGGCGACCGGGTCGAGCATCGCCACCGGCTCGTCCAGCACCAGGAGTTGCGGCCCGCGGGCCAGCGCCAGGGTCAGCGCCAGCTGCGCCTGCTGGCCGCCGGACAGCTTCCCCGCCTTCCGCTTAGGCGGGATGCCGAGCTGCTCCAGCCGGGCCTTGGCGTAGGGCTGGTCGAAGCGCCGGTTCAGGCTGCGGGTCAGGTAGATCATGTCCGCGACCGGCAGGTTCTTGTACAGCGGCGTGTCCTGGGCCACGAACGCGATCCCGTCCAGCGCGGCCGGCGACCCCGCCCGGCGGCCGCCCAGCACGGTGACTGCGCCCGCGGACGGCGCGGTCAGGCCGACCGTCAGGTTCAGCAGCGTGCTCTTGCCGGCCCCGTTCGGCCCGACCAGCGCCGCCACCCGCCCGGCGGGGATCTCCAGCGTGCACTCGCGCAGCGCCCAGGTACCGCCGTAGCGCTTGCCCAGGCCGCTGGCCTCGACGACGTTCATCGATCTCCTCCCATGCTCCAGTCCGGTGTGCCCGCCGCCCACTGTCCCTGGATCCCGGCCCGGTTGTCTGCGGTCGCGGGAACGAACCGGTTCATCCGCAAGAGTGAATCCAGGTCGCCACACGGCTGATGCGCATGGCCTGGCCAGGCGCTACCGTCGGGGGCAATGCAGGCAGTTCGAACGCTTCGCGGGCGGTGACCCTGGCATCATCGCCGATGCCGGGATGGGGATTGTCGCGGCCGGGCTGACCGCCGTCGCCGCGTGGGGGCCGCCCGGCCCGGTCGGCACCGCGATCGCCGGGCCGACGTGGCTGCGGGCGCTGCTGCCCCTGCTCATGGGCGCGCCGCTGGTGCTGCGCCGCCGTGCGCCGCTGCTGATGTGGACAGCGATCTGGGCGGGCATAGCGCTGCAGTACCTGCTCACCCTGGACCCGCCGCGGGGCCTGGAGTTCACGTTTGTGCTGTTCGCCGCCGCCTACTCACTGGGCGCGCACGCCAGCCTGCCCCGCGCGGTCGCCGGCCTGGTCGTCACCGCTCCCGTCATGGCCGAGATCAGCGATAAGGGCGGCCTTGGGCTGGCCTTTTCGCAGCATCGCGGCGCGGCGGGCGTGGCCTTGTCGGTGCTCCGACTCCTGGCATTCTGGCTGGCTGGCGTTCTCGTCCGCGCCCGCAGGCAGGCTGCCTCGCTGGCCGAGCGGAACGCGGCGCTGCAGCGCCAGGCCGAGCAGGCCGCGGCGGCCGAGCGGTCACGGATCGCCTGGGAACTGCACGACATCGTCGCCCATCACCTCAGCGTGATCGTGCTCCAGGCGGCCGGCGACCGGCCCTGGAGAAGATCGAGAACAGCGGACGGCAGGCGCTGGACGAGACTCGTCGCCTGCTTGGCGTCCTGCGCGACCCAGACGAGGAGACCGCGCTCGCACCGCAGCCGGGCATCGGCGAGCTGGACGCGCTGGCCGCCAGCGTCCGGGCAGCCGGCCTGCCGGTGAACCTAGTCATCAGCGGTGAGCCCGCCGCGCTGCCCGCGGCCGTGGACGTGTCGGTCTACCACATCGTCCAGGAGGCGCTGACCAACGTCCTCAAGCACGCCGGCCCGGCCCGCGCCGACGTGACGATCGGCTGCGCGCAGGAAACTGTCACGATCGAGATCACCGACAACGGAACAGGGGAACCCGGCCACCAGGCGCCTGGCGGGCACGGGCTGTCCGGGATGCGCGAGCGGGCCGCGGTATTCGGCGGTGAACTGCGCGCCGGGCCGCGGCCCGGCGGCGGGTTCGCCGTGCTCGCCCGGCTGCCGCCGGCCGACGGCCTGCCACCGGGCGGGCCGTCATGATCAGCGTCCTGATCGCCGACGACCAGGACCTCGTCCAGGAAGGCCTGCGGATGCTGCTGGAAGCCGAGCCGGACCTGGCCGTCGCCGGGGAGGCCGCCGACGGCAGCCAGGCGCTGGCCCAGGCACGGCTCCTGGATCCCGACGTGATCTTGATGGACGTCCGCATGCCCGGCATGAACGGCATCGAGGCAACCGCCCGGCTCGTCCGGGCCGGGTCCCGGGCGCGGATCCTGATGCTGACCACCTTCAACCTGGACGAGTACGTCTACCACGCGCTGAAGGCCGGCGCGAGCGGCTTCCTGCTCAAAGACGCCAGCCGCGGGCAGCTGGCCGGCGCCGTGCGCGCGGTGTCGGCCGGCGAGACCCTCCTCGCCCCCGCCATCACCCGGCGGCTGATCGAGGACTTCTGCCGAGGCCCCGCACCCGGCGCCCCCGCCGCGGACGCGGCCGGGCGGCTCAGCGAACGGGAACTCGGCGTCGTGCGGCTAGTGGCTCAGGGCCTGTCGAACGCGGAGATCGCCGCCGGGCTCTACCTCAGCGGGGCCACCGTCAAGAGCCACATCGCCCGCATCCTCGCCAAGCTCGGGTTGCGTGACCGGGTGCAGGTCGCCGTCTACGCCTACGAACACGGCATCGTCCGGCCAGGCCACAAAACTCCGCCATCCGGCCGGGGAACAAGACCCTAGCGCGAGCCAGGCGCCAGAGTCCCGAATTCAGGGCCAGAACCGGCCGTTCTGCATCGCTGACCCGGATCTCTCCTTTCATAGTGCTGGCCTTTCAGCCTCTGTAGCCACCACCCACGCGGCGACTCTCCGGGAAGTCCAAGCCGGCCAGCGGGCACGCCGCGACGCCATCGGAGGCTACTGGATCGCCTCCGCAGACCCGGAAGCAGCCACGCACGCCATCACCCGCACCCTTCCTGCGGCGTCGCTCAAGTGGATCGTCCTGGCCACGGACGGTGCGACCGACACAGCACGGCACCTCGGCCTCGACGATTGGAACGCCGTCGCACGCTCTGACCAGGCCGGGCTATCCGCCCTCCTCCAGCGCTGCCACGAATGGGAAGAGAACACCGACCCAGACGGCTGCCAGTTCCCGCGTGCCAAACGGCACGACGATAGGCAATCGCCACAGTCCGCCTGACCTGACCCCGCTCCACGCTGGCAGAGAAGGCCCCGTCGGCGCGCGAGCTGCGTAGTCGCTGGTCAGCGCCGCACACCGGGCCGTGGGTGCGGGACTTGAAGAAACGGCCAGATCGATGAGAAAGATCGCTGGCAGATCGGTGAGAAGGCTCGAAGAAGCGCAGGTCAGCGATTACCCGTTGGCCAAGTTAAATGAGAACCTGCACTGGTGCCGGACCAAGCGTATGAGCAGTCTTCGGGCCGGTTCTCACGCGTTGAGTCGCGGGCCGGGCCGCTCGGCGTGGCCCGGCCCGCCCGCCTGTTACGGCGCGATCGCGATGGCGGCCGGCGACTTGCCGACCCGGATCGCCTTGCGCAACGCGCCCGTCGCGGTGCTGATCGGGGTCACGTAGCCCTGGCCGGAACTGGTCGCGCCGACGCAATAGATCGTCTTGCTGTTCGCGGTGACCGCCATCGCGCTCGCCGCCCAGCCGACCTTGATCGGCTTGCCCGCCTTACCGGTAACGGTGCTGATCGGGATCACGGCGTACAAGCTACGGTCCGCGACCGCCCAGGAGTCGCCGACGTAGACGGCCTCGCCGTTCGGGGTGATCACCATGGTGAGGGCATACGCCGTGGGTCCCAGGATGATCGCCTTGCCGGGCCTGTTGGTGGCGGTGCTGACCGGAGTCACCGTGGCCGGAACGGAGCTGGGCAACTGCTGCGTGTCGCACTGCGGCGACCGAATGATGCAGGCATTGCTAAACTCGCCGGTGCTCGCGACATACGCCATCTTCCCGTTCGGCGAGATCACGATGGCTGAGGGCCACTGGCCGACCTTGATCGGCTTGCCCGCCTTGTTGGTTGCGGTGCTGATCGGGGTCACCGTGTCATAGACCTGGTTGGCGCCGCTGATGGAGGCGTAGAGGGTCTTGCCGCTCGGGGTGATCGCCATGGTGAGGGTGCCGTATGGGGCCCCGCTCTCGAACGTGATGGGCTTGCCCGCCTTGCCGGTGGCGATGCTGACCGGCGTCACCGTGCCCAGCGTGCTGGCGATGTAGAGGGTCTTGCCGTTCGGCGCGACCAGCAGCCGGGCCGGGCTTGAGGGCGAACCGGGCTGCCAGGTGATCGGCTTGCCGACCTTCCCGGTGGCGGTGCTGACCGGCGTCACCGTGTTGTTGCGCGTGCTCCAGCTGAAGCTGGCGATGTAGAGGGTCTTGCCGTTCGGGGTGATCGCCATGGAGGCGGCGACGTACTTGATCGCGATCAGCTTGCCGGCCTTGTGCGTGACCGTGCTGACCGGGGTCACGCCGGTGCTGCCGGCGATATAGGCGGTCTTGCCGTTCGGGGTGATCAGGATGTTACCGGGGCCGGTGCCGACCCTGATAGGGCTGCCAGCCCTATTGGTGACGGTATTGATCGGGGTGACGGTGTTCGAACCGCTGTTGGTGACGAAGGCCGTCGGCGGCGGCCCGGGGGCCCCGGCCGGATGGGCAAGGCCGGGTGCCGCTGCGGCGCCGCCGGCGAGGACCAGCATGCCGAGCACGGCCGCCGGGATGGTCAGCGCGCGGATGAGATGTACGTGCATCGCAGGAACCCTCCCGTGCACAGCCCGGGATCGCTGAGGTTCTGGCGGAGGCGGTGATCACGTGGCCGATCCCGGGGCTTCCCCCTAGCGGGTGCCACGTCCTGCCGGTCCCCGTCGCCTTCCCGCCAGGACAGGCGGCGCGCCAGAACATGCGAGGCAGCGCCGCTACCTTCAGCCTCGCCACGCCGATGGGGCTGTAAAGAGGCAAATGGTAAGAAATATGAGGACTTTACTCCTCAGTCGCGCCAGCTACGAGACTGGTGCCGACAAGGAATCGGCTCGTAGTTACCAGCGCCCGGTTCGGGCCATTAGCGGAACGAGCGGGACCTCCGCCTTCTTTTTCTGCCTGTCATGCAGCGCGAAGCTAACAAGGGCGTCGCCATGCACTGGCGCCCGGTTAATTCGTCGGGATTGAAGTGCAGTTTTACGCCAGCGGCTAGGTGATGATGATGGCTCAGATCGTGCCTGCGCCCGAGGGCGGGCCTCGGTCAGGGCAGGAGCCCCAGCAGCGGCATCAGCGCGCGGGAGCGCGCCGCGCGGGATGGCGGCGGCTCGCAGTCTTGCTTTCCGGCATGGTCGTGCTCGCTGTCGCCGCAGGCGGAGGGACCGCCTCGGCGCCTCCGGCCACTGGGGCAGTAGGCCATGATGTCCTCGCCAAAGCCGCGGTGCCCCCGCTGCACCGCAACAGCCAGACCCGCACCGTCCAGCTGGTGGTGGAGGCGAGCGGGGACTTGCTGATCCAATCCCCGGTCTATCAGCGGGCGCTGGCCCTGGGCGGCGGCCGCCACTACAATTTCGCCCCCTTTTTCGTCGAGATCAAGCCCTACATCCGGCGCGCCGATCTTGCGCTGTGTCATGTCGAAACGCCGATGACGCCGGCTCCCCCCAGCGGCTACCCCCTGTTCAACACACCTCCCGAACTCGCCACCGCCATCCGCCAGACCGGGTGGCGAGCCTGCTCGACCGCTTCGAATCACACCCTCGATCAGGGCCAGCTGGGAGTCGACGACACGATCCGCGCGCTGAATCACGCGGGGGTCCTGCACACCGGCTCGTTCTCATCGGCGGCCGCGCAGCGAAAGCCGCTGATCATGACAGTCAAGGGTGTCCGCGTCGCCTTCCTGGCCTACACCGAGTTCACCAACGGCATCCCCCTGCCTCATCCATGGTCGGTCAACCTGGCCAGCGCGGCGCGGATCCTGTCCGACGCGCACCGCGCGCGCATGGACGGCGCGCAGGTTGTCATCGTCAACCTGCACTGGGGCGATGAGTACGTCGCGCAGCCGAGCAGCTTCCAGCTCGCCCTCGCCAGTAAGCTCTCCCGCTCACCGGACATCACCGCGATCGTCGGCCAGCACGTGCACGTCGTCCAGCCCATCCGCTTCATCAACGGCAAGCCCGTCGTCTTCGGCGAGGGCAACCTGATCTCCGATCAGACCGGCCCGCCCGCTACGCAGGACGGGATGATCGTGCTGCTCACGATCAGCGTGGACACCTGCGGAGCACGTGTCACCTTCATTCACTACGTGCCGATCTGGGTCCGCCACCCAGACTTCGTCGTGCTCCCGGCGGGCATCGCCTGGCGCACCGATCACGCCGACGCCGCAGCCCTGCGCGCGTCGTATGACCGCACGGTCGCGGTAGCCGGGCGAAGCTCCCTCATCCAGCCGATCCCCGATCACCTGTAAAGAAACAGGAACGGCCGGTCCGTGCTCACCCGCGACGCGGGAGTCAGATCCCTGGCCCTGGCAGGTATTCGCGCCAAGCAAGAAGAAAATGACAGATCTAAGAGATGTCCCTTTCGTAAAAGACCTGTCCTGAGCGTGTCCGTTCGGACATTTCGTTGAGCGTGCGTTCTGGCAAAGGCAGGCGTGGGCTTTGGTGAGTCATGAGGACGCCTTCGAGTAGTGGGGCCTGAGATTGCGGCGCAGGAGCCGATCCAGGAGCCGGTCGGGGGCAACGCGGGCGAGGCGCACGATGACGGCGGTGTCGCGCCCGATGGTGTAGCGGGTCTTCGGGTTCCTGGCGGTGATCGCGCCGGGGATGACCCTCGGCCGCCGGCACGCCGTGCTGACAGCCGCTCGCCAACGATCACCACAACCGACTCCGTGAAGGGCTGACATTCGTGATTCCTGACGTGACTACCCGCGATGTCGAGGTCGCGGGCGGCACCTTGCGAGTGGTGTCATTTGGTGCCGGCGAGCGGCACGTGCTGGCCGCCCACGGTGTCACGGCCAGCGCAGCGCGGACCTGAGGCGGGTCTGCCTCGCTCTCGGCCTTGACCGCCCGGTCCTGGTCGGGCACTCACTCGGCGCGTACATCGCCCTGCTCGGCGCCGCGTCCCATCCTGGCATGTTCGGCACCCTCGTGCTGATCGACGGCGGCCTGCCGATACCGGTTCCTGATGGTGTCGACCTGGACGCTGTGATGGCAGCGACCCTCGGACCGCGATCGCCCGCCTGTCACAGACATACCCGACCCCTGAGGCCTACGTCGAGTTCTGGAAGGCGCATCCTGCCCTCGGTGACTGGACCAGCGACATTGAGGACTACGTGCGCTACGACCTCGCTGGCGAACCAGGCGCGCTGCGGTCCCGTGCGAATCCCGAGGCTGTGTGCGCAGACAGCCGCGAGCTGCTGGTCGCCGGGGCCCGGATCACGGCCGCGCTGGAGGGGCTTACCAGCCCGACTCCTCTGCTACGAGCCCCGGCCGGCATGTTCGGTCAGCCGCCGGGTCTCCTGCCGGAAGAGCTGACCGCGTTCTGGGCGCAGAAGGCATCCGCGCTGGGCGTCAAAACCATCCCAGGCACCAATCACTACAGCATTCTGTTCGCCCCGCACGCAACAGCCGCGATCGCGGCGGAAATCACGAAGGCCGGCCCGCAGTAGTGCCACTGCCCGGCACCGCGGGCACGGCCGTGTTCCTGTCCATCGCCTACGCCACGGCAGCGCGATCAGGAAGGCCTACGCGACGGCGAGTCCCGCCTCCGCCTTCCGCGCCGCCGCGGCCAGCATCCCGGGCAGGCCGGGCTGCTGCGCCTGGCCTCGGCGGCGGCCAGACCGCCCTGAACAACACGGCGTTCCTCGCACGCCTGAATCCCGTCCTCGCCCAGCCCTTCAGGCAGGGCTTCACCAGCGCGCTGGACATCGCCTTCCTTACCGCCGTGCTGGTGATCGCGGCCGCCCTCGTCCTCGCCATGCTGATCAGGGAACTGCCACTGCGGACGACCGTCGCCACCCCGTCAGCCACGCCCGCCGAACCCGCCAGACAGTGAAGTCACCACCTCACTCATCACCCAAGAGGGCGGCACCCGGTGCTCAAGCCAAGGACCAGACCAGTATCCCCTGGTGGCTAGTTGCGATCGCGGCCGGGTTAGCTGTGTGCTATGGGGTAGGAGGCGATCATGACTACCAGGTTGAACAAGAAGGCATACGAGTTCGCCGAGTCCCAGATCAAGAGCGGCAATGCTGTGGCCGACGAGCGGGACGACTGGAGCGAGCACCAGCCGTCAACGCGCCAGGAGAACGAGTTCATCGAGAAGCACGGCTGGGACGAGTACGCGAACTGGCACCTCGGGATCGACGACGAAGCGTCCGAGGAGACCAAGGGCAGGTACAAGTTCCCGTACGGAGACTTCCAGCGCGTGCACCGCTGCGGCCTGCTCGCCGCTGAGGTACGCGCTGGGCGGCTGAAGTACAAAGACATCGAGGACGCGACGATCAAGCTCCGCGACATGATCGACAAGAAGAACAGCTGACCCCGCTACGCACCGGCGCGCCGGCGTTCGATCTGTTCTCGTGTTCTGTCGCTATGGCAGCGGAAATCAGGGACAAATAAACGGCTCCGCCATCCGCGCTGACAGCTGGACTTCTCTAGCATGAGGTTAATGAGCGGTGAGCGTGAGCTAGACATCCTCCTGTTCGGTGCCACGGGGTTCGCTGGCCGGCTGGTGGCGGAGTACCTGGCCGGTCATGCGCCGGCGGGTGTCCGCATCGGGCTCGCCGGGCGGTCCGCGCAGCGGCTCGAGCAGGTCCGGGCAGGCCTCGGCGCCTCTGCGTCGGCATGGCCGCTGCTGGTGGCCGACTCCGCGGATGCTGAGTCCCTGGCGGCGCTCGCCCGCGCGGCCCGCGTCGTCGCGACCACTGTGGGTCCCTATCACCAGCGTGGGCTCGGGCTCGTCGAAGCGTGCGCCAGCGCGGGTACCGACTACGCGGACCTGACCGGCGAAGTGCTGTTCATGCGGGACAGCATCGACCGCTGCCACCATGCGGCGGCCAACACCGGTGCGCGCATCGTGCACTCCTGCGGATTCGACTCAATCCCCTCCGATCTGGGCGTGCTGCTGCTGCACCAGGCCGCCATGGCAGACGGCGCCGGCGACCTAGAGGACACGACGCTGGTCGTGACGGCGCTGCGCGGCGGTGTCAGCGGCGGGACGCTGGCCTCGGCGATGGAGCAGTGGGATGAGGCGCGGGCCAGCGTGCGCAGCCGGCGGATAGTCACGGACCCCTATGCGCTCAGCCCCGATCGCACGGCCGAACCCCGCCTCGGCCGCGAGCGTGACCTTGATCGGGTCAGCCACGACCGCGAGCTAGGAATCTGGGCCGCGCCGTTCGTGATGGCGAGCCTGAACACCCGAGTGGTGCGGCGGAGCAACGCTCTGCAGGACTGGGCTTACGGCCGCCAGTTCCGCTACCGCGAGATCACCGGCTGTGGCGCCGGTCCGGCCGGAGCCGTGAAGGCTTTCTCGCTCGCCGGCGCGCTCATGGCGCTGATGATGACCCTCGGATTCGGGCCGTCCCGGGCGCTGGCGGGGCGCTTCCTGCCGGCGCCGGGCGAGGGTCCCAGCGAGAAGACCCGCCGGACGGGACTCTTCCGCATCCAGATCCACACCCGCACTTCCACCGGGGTGCGCTACCTGGCCAGGATCGAGGCGCGAGGAGATCCGGGCTACGCCGCCACTTCGGTGATGCTCGGGGAGAGTGCGCTCTGTCTTGCGCTGGACCGCGACCGCCTGCCCGGCCGCGCCGGCGTCCTCACACCAGCGACCGCGATGGGAGCCGTGCTCGCGGACCGGCTCACTTCAGCGGGACAGACCCTGACCACACAGCGTCTCACCCCGTAGTCGCCCAGGCCTTATCAGGAGCCGACCCCCTCGGCCCGTCGGCGATGTGCCAGCTCGGCAGGCCGATTGCGCAATCGACCACACCAGGGAGTCGTCGGCTGCTTAGCCGTCGGCGCGGTGCGCTGCCGTGCGGATTGTGTCAGGGGTTCCGTGTTATCTGGCGCTGCTCATGGACCACTGCGGTCTGTCTGGTCGCATGCGCCACAGCCCGTAGCCTCCCCGGCGCCCGCCGCCAGGCGCCTCTGCCGGACAATTGTGAAAACATTTTTCATAAAGTAAATAATTCATCCTATACGTACGAAAAAGATTCGTGATCATGGAACGGGCCGCGCAGGCGGTCCCGCTGGCAACGGATGTAACACCGCACGCGTCCACGGGAGGGCGCGCGGCCCGGCGGCACGTCCGAAGGCGTGCATCGATCCGAGGATCAGAGGCTTGATCATCGCTATGCCCGCCCTGCAGGCGGTCTGAACCGTGCACGGTCACTGTCCGGGACGCGGTATGCTGCAATGACTGCGCTCGTAGCTCAACGGATAGAGCATTTGACTACGGATCAAAAGGTTGGGGGTTCGAGTCCCTCCGAGCGCGCTCCGTATCCGCAGGTAGACGGCCCGGTCATGATTCGTCCGGGTCGTTTCTTCGTCATCTGGCCTTGCTTTGGCCTTACTGCTGCCCGTAGCCTCGCTGGCTGCATCGTCGAGGCGGTCGGCGTACTTGTCCATGTCGCCGGGGTACAGGTGCCCGTACAGGTCGAGGGTCGTGGTGATGCTGGCGTGCCCGAGGATCTCTTGGAGCATCTTGGGCGGGTATCCCGCCTGGAAAACTGGTAGAGAGCAGTGTTCCAACCCTGCTGAATGGGTCAGCTCGGCGAACGGACGGTCGTGGCATCTTCCCTTGTCGCTGCGCCTTTTGGCTGTACCTGCTGCATTATGCGGGCGTCCGGTGCAACCGAACTGGCTGCATCATCGTCCGGCCTGATGCAAGGGGATGGTGACATCCCAGGTCACCCATGGTGCGCGGGCCATCGTTGCTCCGATCTCGCCTCGGGGCCGCGCGCTGCACAGTAGGTAGCGCGCGTTCGCAGAAAACGTCGAATGATGCGGCGGATGCAACTCCGCTCACTTACTGAGCGTGGCGGCGGTGGCATGCCGCAGGTCGTGAACACGGAACCGGTCGCTTATGCCCGCCCGCTTGCGGACCGGCAGGGACACGCCCTGCCGCCAGTTCGCGGAGCGGACGATGCTGACTGAGGCGGGTCGTGAACACGAGATCGTCAGGCTTCAAGTTCGCGATGTGGCCCGCCAGTTCGGCGGCGAGGAACCGCGGCAACAGCCTGATACCCAAGCTTGAACGGGCTACGCGAGCTGCTGACGGTACAGACCTTGCTGAGTCGGTGCGCGCTCTACTGAGCGACACTCACCAGGCAGTGGCCGCCGTCATGGCCAAGGTAGGCGAGGCGGAGTTTGCCAGGCTTCTCCCCTCAATCCGGCGCCAATTGTCCGGGGGCGGCTCAGGGCCCATTAGGGCGCTCCCTTCGGTCGCGTCGCCAAGGCGGTGGCGCAAGCGCCACCCTTGACCGGACCTGGCCGCGAGTCCCCCGGACCCCCATTGCGCCTGTCGGGTTGAGGGGAGGACCGGGCGAAGCCAGCGGAGCTACCGGATCGCGGGGGAGATGCCCACCACCCGCGCAGACCTTTCGGAGCGGTGTTGTTATTCGGTGCGTGCATCGGGATGCCTCCTGTGACCTGCGATGTCCGGTCACTCCGGTCACCTATAAAAGTGATATCACTTTGATATCCGGACGTCAAGAGCGACCATCGCAAGGGGCCTGGCTGGGCGGGTATGTCGTGCCCGTGACTTGCCCGATCGGTTAGTAAGACAAGGGCACTCACGGTCACTCACGAGACCAACGCGAAGGCGATGACCTGCACAAGGGGTGATCTGGCGGGGCCTAGTCTTAGCCTTCCAAGCTGGTCATGAGCAGACTCCGGATAGAAGCCGTAGAGCGTGCCACCCGCGTACCAGAACAGGGCGGAAACCGGAGACATCGAACTGTAGCCAGACGACGAGCAAACCGGATCTGATCAGGAAAGCGGCAGCTTGACCCCTGCGTGAAACGACCTTCTAAGCAGCAGGCCGCGGTCAAACTGATGCAGCGGACGGTAGTACTCCCAAATCATGGTCGACCAGCATGCCATCGTCGCGCTCGCCTTGCTCAGGCGGCGTTCGCGCAAGTCGACGTCTAGCCGCACCCAAGGGCATCAGGACGAGCCAGCCCAGTCCAGTAGGTTCGCCATCCTGCACAGGACCAGGACAAGCCAGACCGAGCCGGTTGAGTCCTCATCGAAGAATCGAGTAACCAACTGAGCAACGATCGCCACCGCAAGCCGCGGACGCCAGCGGACACCGATGGACGATCGTTCCCAGGTCACACCGGCCGCAGCCCTGGCAGGCCGCGCCAGTACTTGGCTTCGGGACGAAGCGGCCGAGATCCGGGGGCACGGCGGCACGGCGTGCGATCCGCGTGCGATGGCGAGCGCCCGACCACGGTCACGCACGGGCAGTCATGGTCACTCGATGATTGCCGACACGAAGAGTCCAGTTAGCATTTGCGCTGGTCAGGGCACTGGAAACTAGTCCAGGACTGGGTGGTCAGTGCGCGGTCGAACCGCCTGCATCGAGTTCTGCCACGCCCTAGACGTATTGCCAGGTACAGCCCTCACTATGCTCCTGGTGATGACCGCACGGTGCGAATCGGGTACCGGCTTGCACGTGGTCTCGGACATCGTGGTGCCGCGCGCATTGGACGGTCCCGTCGCGAGGAACGACCTGGCCTGGCTTGTAGGTCTCGGTCGTCGGCCCGCTCTCGGCGCGGCCAGGCATCAGCGGCGCCGCCGCCCTCATCAGGTCCTCGGCGAACTTCCGCTGGCTGGCAAGTAGTTGCTCGGCGAAGTCGTAGGTGCTGGCCACGGCGCCCTCTGGCTTCGCCTTCAGCAGGTGCTCGGCGAACTTCCGCTGGCTGGCAAGTAGTTGCTCGCCGAAGTCGTATACGCGGGCCACGGCGTCCTCTGGTCCGGGCAGCTTGTCCCCGAAGGGCACACTGACAGACGGCGGCTTGGGAAGATTGTCCGTGAGCGGCGCATAGACGGACGCCAGCTTCGGGCTGGCTGTCCTGACGGTTTCGGCCAAGTTCCTGACCACGGCGATCACGGCCTCCTGGCTCTTGCGGATGACGGCCAGGAATTCTTCCTGGCTGGAGGTGTTGGCCATTGTCTTGGCCTCCTTGTCAGCTTCTATTGAAGATCTCCTCTGTGGCGGCTCATGCCCTTGCCTGCAGACATACCCCACTCCAGCTAGCTGCTAGCCGGAACACCGGAAGAGTTCGCCGCGCTCGCCCGCGACGAAAAGATCCGTAGCTTGATCAGCAGCGCGATGAACCAGCTAACGGAGGCCGCGCGCCTTCTGAGCGCGTAAGCACGTCCGGAGGTAGCCATGTGCGAGGAATCCGTTGTCCGGTTGTCCGGCTCGTGGGCGCCACGGATGGCCGTGCAGCATCGGCGTCGGCTGGCAGCTATCCGGAGGAGCGCGCGTTAGAGCTCGCTCTTGAGCCGTTCAATGTCGCGGGTGTGCTCCCGCAGCTGCTCGTAGGCGGGGCGTTCGGGGATGCGGGTCAGGGCCCAGCGGATGGCCTCCGCGCGGTTGTTCGCGATGCCCGCGGCGATCAGCGTGTCCACGATGTCCAGCTCGGCCGTTCTGAGCCGGACCATCACGTGGGTGAACTCGCCATCGGCGGCCGCGCGGTTGTCTTCGAGGAACTCGACTTTACCGTCCACCCTCTGGCCGCTGTCGTCTTCGAACATCAGCTCCATGTACCGGATCTCAGGCCACCGCCGCAACAGCTTGTCCCGGAACTGGTTGAGCCCGGGGCCGACGGCCTTCTTGAACGCAACGGCGACCTCGCGGCGATCCCGCCCTTCGCGGCCACCGTAGGGATCGGCGAAGACGAGCTTGGGCATCAGCTGGCCCGGCTCGATCATCGGTGCGTCGCCGTGTTGCAGCAACTCGACCCGGCGTATCCGGCCGGGGAAGAGCTTGTTCGCCGCGATCTCGATCTCGTGCTGGATGTGGTCCCTCTCCGCCTGGTCCATCCGCCCTCCTGCAAGTACTTGAGAAACTCAGATTACTGCACTTCATGGAGTAAGTACACTTTACGGTAGACCCCGAAAAGTTCGGTGATCCGCTCCCGCGCTGGCGCGCACCCGGGGCTCGTCGCCCCTGGACCCCTGCCCCCTGGGGGACTAATCCCCCGTAGCGACTCCCGCTGTAGTCCTGCGCGGACAGCGGCAGGAGTTCCCCGTGCACCCCGTCTCCGGTGTCGGTTCAAGCCGTCATGATGGGTCCACCTCAAGGCGCCCTAACCAAACGTCAACAGCTCGACGGGTGCATCGGTGCGACAGGCCATTAGCGGGCCATTAACCCCGGCGCCAGCGGCGCCGCGGGCCCGGCGCCACCGCCTCCCTCCGGCCCTGGCGGCCCCGGTCGGCGCACGCCGGGCCCAGCCACAGCGAAGCCGCTGATCGGCCAAGCTCAGTCGTCAGACAGCCGCTGCCGCACCGGCCGTCTTCCTCGTACTCACCTGGAATTCGGCGGCTGCGAAGAAGACGAGGCAAGAGCAGGAAACCGCAACCTCAGTCTCCGCGCGGCCCATCACCCTCGACTGCTGCGATGAACCCGTCGGGGTCGACGAGGCTGATGATCAACGAGCTGACCTTCATTTTACGAAAAACCGTACTGGGTTGTCGAGGCGGATAGCAGGGCGGATCGATGACAAGCTCGACCAGGCCGTCATGCGAGCCGTTCACGAGCCAGCTGCCTCGGCGAGCGTGTACCCCGATCGTTCCCCGGGTCTGGTGCTCAGAGCGGGCGGCCGATCGCACCGAGCCGCGAGGGATGTCCAGATGGAAATCAGCCATCCGAACCTGCAGCACGGCCGAGTCGACCTCCACGCCCCAGCGTCCCGAGCCCCGACCCAGCAGTGTTTCCAGCCATAGGGAGACCTTGCCCATATCGCTGTAGCTGATAGCGAACCATCTCGCGCTGGAGGACGAGGCTCCGGCTTCGGCTTCCTGGTAATTCTTGATGACCTCACGCCGGGCGGTGGCATACGGCTCGCCTGTTTCCGCCATGCGCTTGCGGGCTGCTGCCCTGATCTTGTCGTGCGTCACCGTGCCTCTGCTCCGGTGGCCGCGGCCTGGCGCCTGGCCACCGCATAGAGGAAATCACGATGGAAGGGAAGCATCCACGCGAGGGCTGTGCCGCTCTTGTCCTCAGGCACTACCACCAGCGCCGGGCTGGCGTAGCTCGGGATCAGGCAGACGTGGCTGCCAACTGGCAGGATACGCCAGCCGGACGAGGCGGCACAACCGGCGTGCGCGGCATAGGGGTGGAAGTGCGGGTGGCCTCCCCCGAACCCGCTGTAGGAGTATCCACGCCAGCGGAACCTGTGCAGGATCGGCGTCACTTGCCGTCCGTGCATCGGCACAGGTGCTGCGGTGATGACGAGGACCAGGGCGCCGAGGTGCCACGCGTCGAGCACGACGGGGAGCCAGGCTGGGAGCCGCGGGACGAACCACTTTGAGCCAAGTCAGGCAGGTGCCGCGGTAGGGGAAGCGTGTCCGTGATTCCATCAGCCTTAAGCCGCTGACCTGCGATGATGCGCCGTTGGGGCATGCGGGGCATGTCTATTACTTGTTTCTAAGGCACGGCGCAAACGCGTGGGCGACTCCAGCACTTGGCTGCTGTCGTCCCGTCAGCTCGGACCTTTGCGTCCCACGAGATGAAAGACGCGACTGAGCTGGCGGTAGGGGTCTCGTCGGCTGGCTTCAAGTTCGACTGCGGCCGTCGCCGCTACCTGCTTTGAATCGCTGGGGTCCAGCTCGGCTCCGCTGAACTCGAGCCAGTCGACAAACAGCCATACCCCGTACCAGCGCAGCGGCTCCACGCCGCGGCTGCGCATGAGCTCGCTGAGTTCCTCCACCGTGTCGGCTCGGCCCGGCACTCCCAGCACCCCGATCTCGGTTCTGGCGTCAAACGCCGCCAGGGCGTCGTCCCACCGCCGTTCCAGGGCCGGGCGCACCGCCATCGCCTTGGCGTTGCCCGTCATGATCGAGACCACGCCGCCGGCAGCAGCGCACCGGCACAGCTGGCTGACCAGCGGCTCCGGCTGCTCGAGGTACCCGAGCACGCCATGGCACAACACGGCGGCGAAGCGCCGGCCATTCATCGCCTCGTCGGCGTTCTCGCCGTCGGCCTGCAAGAGCGTGACCCGCCGCCGGGCCTCAGCAGGCAGCCGCGCCAGGCACTGTTGAGCCTTGTCCAGCATCGCCGGCGACGGGTCAAGCAGCGTCACGTCGTAGCCGGCCTGGGCCAGCGGAAACGACTGGTGGCCCGCGCCGCCGCCGACGTCGAGCACAGGTGCTGGAGGCGCCGGGAGATGCTCCAGCAGCTGCTGGTGCATCACATAGGTGCGCACGTACCCCTTCACTGAGGCATAAGCCTCATCGGCGAATCGGTCAGCCAAACCGGCAAAGGTGTCATCGCCCACCACGCCAGGATACCAGTTAGTAGTTAGTAACTAGTAATCTGATCATCGTGGCTGCGCGTATGAGCGGACCGGAACGGCGGTCCCAGGTGCTGGGGATCGCCGCGGGTGAGTTCGCGAATCATGGACTTCACGGTGCGTCGATCGACGCGATCGCG
This sequence comes from uncultured Actinomycetota bacterium, assembly GCA_963771985.1. Lineage (GTDB taxonomy): Bacteria > Actinomycetota > Actinomycetes > Streptosporangiales > Streptosporangiaceae > Trebonia. The sequence continues at coordinate 146,281 of CAVYVO010000010.1, forward strand.
CACGAGGCGGGCATCACGCAGGCCTACGTGTTCCGGATGTTCGGGACCAAGAAGGCGCTGTTCCTGGAGCTGGTCGGCGCAGCCTTCGATCGTTTCAGCGACGGCATGTCGCAAGCCGCCAAGGGCGCCCGGGGCCTTCGCGCGCTGGCGCTGATGGGGGCGCAGTACTACGAGTCGCTGGCGGACCGCACCACCCTCTTGCTGCAGCTGCAGGGCTTTGCCGCCTGCGGTGATAGCGAGGTCCGTGATCTGGTGCGGGCGCGAGTCGCCCGCATGTGGGACACGGTTGCTGACACGGCAGGCGCTGACCCGGTGACGGTGAAGTCGTTCCTCGCCTTTGGCATGCTGCTCAACAACGTGACCGCCCTCGATGCCGACGAGCTGGATGAGCCGTGGGCCAAGGGGGTGCGCACTCGTATCCACGCGGGGCTATTCGAGCACATCACCGCGGACACCAACCGATGAAACGGCCAACCCCAGATGGATCTTGGCAAGCGCCCGGCGGCCTAGCTTCAGGTCGTCTTCGCTCGCATGGACGTAGGTCTCGCGTGATCGAGGACCGGAGTGCACCTAGGTCTACCTAAAGACGGCGGGTATCTCCATCGCGGCGGCGGGCGGGCGGTGCCTAGCATGAGGCGGTGACCACGCGGGAACCGCAAATCCGTGAGAACCCGACCCGCCTCACTGACCCGGCGGGCAACGGGCGCCTGACGGCGATGACCGGAGCAGTGCTGCTCGTGCTGTTCGTTGCCGAGTGCCTCACCCTGCTGAACATCGGCAACCTGCTCACGCTGCACGTCTTCCTCGGGATGCTGCTGCTAGGCCCGGTCAGCCTGAAGATCGGATCCACGCTCTGGCGTTTCACCAGGTACTACACCGGCTCAGCGGCTTACGTGCGGAAGGGTCCGCCGGCTCCGCTGCAGCGGGTCACGGGGCCATTCGTCATCTTGACCACCGTGGCCGTCCTGGGCACCGGGATCATGCTGGTCGTCGAGGGACCGGGCAACGGGTCCTGGGGCCGGCTGCACCACCTGTCGTTCTTTCTCTGGGTGGTCTTCATAGTCATCCACCTGGCCTCTTATGTCCCGAAGCTGCCCAGGATCCTGTCGGGGCGCACGGATCAAGCCCGCCACCTGCTGGCGGCCCGGGCCACGCGCTGGCTCCTGTTGTCCGGTTCCCTGGCCGCCGGCCTGGGGCTGGCGCTCGCCACCTATCACCTCTCGGCCAAATGGGGCGGCTCCGGCAGCATCATCCCGTAAACCAACATGGCCCGTCACCCTGTGAGTTACTACAGGCACTAACCCGGCCGGGCGGTAGGCTAGCCGATAGGGCTCGCGAGAGCCGTTCGGACGCTAATCGAGGTTGAAAGGGACTGGCTCAGTGAAGAGGCTGCTCATCCTTGCCCTGCTGGTGCTTGGCGGTTTCGCGGTATGGCGGAAGGTCCAGGCGCAGCGTGCTGACCTCGACCTGTGGAGTGAGGCGACCGCACCGGACGACTACTGACGCGTGCGATGAGCGACGTCCCTGCCGTTTCGCTGGTCTGCTGCGACCTGGCGAACATCGTCATCGACGGGTCCATCGTGGAGCGCGCCTTCGCCGAGGCCATCGCCACCCAGGGGATCGTCGCTGGGACGCAGGATTACGTCCGCTCCATGGTCAAGTTCGACCGGGCGAAGGGCCGTCCCCCTGCTGACGTGCTGTTCGAGGTCTTCGACGGCGACGAGCCGCGTGCGCAGGCAGCGTCTCTTGCGTTCGACCGTTCATTCCGCGCCGCGGCCGAGCGGTTCGGCGTGGCCGTGCCACCAGATGTCGTCGCCGTCCTCGGCAAGATAGCCGGATCCGGGGCGAAGGTCTGCCTGATCTCCGCGCTGTCCAGGGGCGCGTGCGCTGAGATGCTCGCCCGGCTCTGCCGGGCAGGCGTTGCGGATTACGCGCTCTGCGCGGACGACTCGCCGCGCGGTTTCCCGTGGCCGGACCCGGTGCTCACCGCAATGCTCCGGCTCGGAGCGGGTGACGTCCGCGAGGTCGCGATGATCAGCGCCACCGAAAGCGGGCTACTGGCCGGGTACCGGGCGGGCGCCAGGATCGTGGCGGGGGTCGGTGGCGGCGCCCGTCGGCTCGCCGCTCTGCGACAGGCGGGGGCCACACACGTGATAGCAGACATCGTGGCAGTGCCTGACCTGGTCATCGGCGGCGGATGACCTAGCGACGGCCGCCTACACTGGTAGGCATGCCGGAACTGCCTGAAGTCGAAGCGCTGGCAGCTTTCCTGCGCACCCACGCGAGCGGCCACGTCATCGCCCGGGCCGAAGCCGCCTCGTTTGCCGTGCTGAAGACTTTCGATCCGCCGCTCACCGCGCTCGCCGGGCTCACCATAGGTGAAATCGGGCGGCACGGGAAATTCCTCGACATCTCCTGCGGCGATCTGCACCTGGTGATCCACCTAGCCCGGGCGGGCTGGCTGCGCTGGCGGGACGATATCCCGGACAAGCCGGTCAAGCCCGGGAAGAGCCCACTGGCGTTCCGGCTGGTGCTTGACGACGGCTCCGGCTTCGACCTGACAGAGGCCGGAACGCAGAAGCGCCTGGCCGTCTACCTCGTCCGTGACCCGGAGCAGGTGCCGGGCGTGGCGACGCTGGGACCCGAGCCGATGGCGGATTCCTTCACCGTCGAATCGCTGGCGGCCATCCTCAAGGGCCGCCGGACGCAGATCAAGGGCGTGCTGCGCGACCAGCACATCATCGCCGGGATCGGCAACGCCTACTCGGACGAGGTCCTGCACGCCGCCAAGATGTCCCCGTTCAAGCTGGCGTCCAGCTTCACCCCCGAGGAGATCGCGACGCTGCACGAGGCGATCGTGACCACGCTGAGCGACGCGGTGGAACGTTCGGCGGGACTGGCGGCGGCCGACCTGAAAGGCGAGAAGAAGACCGGGCTGCGGGTGCACGGGAAAACGGGGCAGTCCTGCCCGGTCTGCGGCGACACCATCCGCGAGGTCTCCTTCGCCGATTCCTCGCTGCAGTACTGCCCCACCTGCCAGACCGGCGGCAAGCCGCTCGCAGACCGCCGGCTGTCCCGCCTGCTCAAGTAAACGCGAACGCCCCTTCTTTAACCTTCCGGGTTGGATACACTACGGATCGTGTCGACCACCTCTGTGGGACACGCCTGGCCAGTGGAAACCCGTCAGTACCTGCGCCTCGCCAGCTGGCTCCGCGCGGAGATCGTCGGCGGCCGCCTCTCCCTCAGGGAAAAGCTTGAGTCCCGGCGTCCCGTCTTGGTCGTCACACGCGCCGACGGCGGTGACCCCGAAGTCTACAGCGCGACGGTGACCGTCCTCCACGTCTAGGCATTGAGTGCCGCCCCGGCCGCGCCGCTGGTACCCTGAAACGGCGCCCCCGGCGGGGCGTCCTGGGGCTATAGCTCAGCTGGAAGAGCGTCTGGTTTGCATCCAGAAGGCCAGGGGTTCGAGTCCCCTTAGCTCCACATCCAACCCAAACCCGCAGCTCAAGCCCATGACCACCGGGTCGGCACCTGACCCCGCCAGTCGGCGATCATGCTTCGTGCCATCAGCTCGCCGGGGCCGTCGTCGGGACCGCCGTCGCGCTGGCCGCGCTCCGCGTTCACGTGCGCGTCAATGGCCTGCGTGCCTGGGGCGGGGCGGCGTCGGCGCCTCCACGGGACCGGCACCTGCCCGCGCCCCGGGCGCTGGGCGGCGGAACGTTGCATCGTCCTCAGGCTGAGGGGACTGGCGCACATGGCTGGACTCCGTTGAGTAGCTGAGCGAATCTGTGCTCGCGGCGCTGCGATTAGTCTTGCCGCGCACGGGCTTGATGGCTGGCTTATCCGTAACTCAGAGCCCGGGCCCGCGTCGATTACCTCGCGCACCTCGGTCGTGGTGGGTTGCATGCCGAAATCGGTGACGATCCAGGTCGCACCGGCTCGCGCCCATGAATCCGTGTCGCCGCCCGGCGCGATGTCCACGACCACGTCGAACGGATCACCTGCCGGGCGCAGGCGCGCTTGGCGGATCTCGCCAGTCAGCTCAGCTAGCGCCTCAGGGCCTGGCAGGCCGATCGGGAACATGCCCTCCCACCGCAGCGCCCGTCGTACCGGCCGCCGGTGCGGCCACACCGCGGCCACCCACACGGGGATCCTCGGCTGCTGCATCGGGACTGGCAGGAACTCCCCGGCCCAGTACCTGACCAGATCATCGAGACCTTGATCGAGCAACCGCGCCCGCTCAACTGGATCGACCACCTCCCCGAACGGCTCAAGTTCACCGTTTCGCGCACCGCCGAGGCCAACCCCCAGGGTAAGACGCCCCGAACTCAGCAGATCCAGGGTGACTGTCTCCCTGGCTACCTTTTGCACGCGCCGCCGCGCTAGCGGGGTGACCAGCGGCCCGATCCGCAGGCTGCTCGTGGCGCACGCCACCGCCGCGAGAGCCACCCATGGATCAGCCACCGCCCGCACCGGCGCGCGATACACGATGTGGTCCCAGACAAAGAAGCCGTCCCAGCCCCGCTCCTCCGCAGCGGCCGCGAGCCCGGCCAGGACCCGCGGGTCGGCCAGCTCGCCAAACGGCGCCACATAGATTGCGCGCTTCACGCGGCCGAGTGTATTGCCGTCGAGCAGGTAAAACTTTGACCCGCGGATACCGGCCCTTGACCGGCTGCGCCAACACGTACCAGCACCGTGCCCGTGCCCGACGGATACTCCTTGCTGTGGTACAGGCATAGCGGTCCCCTGACAAAGCCAGGCCAAGATCGCCGTGCGATTAATGTGCCATAGCCGGGGTCAGCACCGGTCAACACAGGGCGTTGCCGGTCTACAGAATCCCCAGTCCGAAGCTCTTACGAACCCTCGGACTCGTCCAGGCTCTGGGCGAGTTCCCAGATGTGCCCGCCAGGATCGGTGAAGCTCGCGGTCCGCATGCCCCACGGCCGGTCCACCGGGCCGTTGAGCAGCCCCACTCCCCGATCGGCAAGCTCGGCGCAGGCCGCGTTGACGTCATCGACCCAGATGGTGAGCAGGAAGCGTGACCCGGCGCTGGGGGTGGCGACCGCTACCGGCGCGATGACGTCGCCCGCCGCCCGGGCGTCAACCAGGTTGATGAGGGTGTTGTCAAACTTGAACGCGGCCGAACTGTCATCCTCAAACGCTGCCGTCCGCCCGAAAACACGCTCGTAGAACGATCTTGCGGCCGGTAGGTCCTCCACGAACAGCGTGATCGCACCAACGCTTTTCAAAGCCTCGCTCACTTTGCCACTTCCTTCCGTTGGCCTGGCTGTCAGATGAGGACCATCCTCTAGGACGGACATCACCTGCTGATGTTGTTCTGAGGGTTTGGACCGGTCAGTGGCCAGCAACTCATCGGCCAAGCGCTGGCGAGTTCTCAATCACCCAGCGACAGCGGCGAGGTGACAGCAACGGCACCAACTTGAGCTCTCCCAGAACTGATAAAGATGCGGTCTTTCAGTCAGGCGAGCCGGGTTCCTGCCAGGCCTATTCGGTGAGGACTATCCATTGCCGGCCGTCGATGAGTTCACGTGCCGCGTCGAGGTGACCGGCGTGGCATGCTGTCTCAGCGATCACATGCAGGAGGATCTCGCGCAGGTCGTCGAGCCGCCAGCTGCCAAACAGGTCCTCAGGCCACCACGCCGGTGCGCTGTCTAGGGAAATTGCGGCAACGATGGCGTCGGCAAGCTCTATCTCCCGCCGGTAGGCGTCCAGCACCGCGGTGGCCGTCAAGTCCGCAGGAACCTGCCAGGCGTTATCCGGCTCGTCATCTGGGATCGGCTCGCCAGCGACGACGGCACGGAACCAGAACCGTTCGACGTCGATCGTCAGATGGTGTACCAGCCCAGCGCAGGTCCAGCGCGAGGGCAGTATGGGGCGCCGCAAGTCCTCCTCGGAAAGGCCCTCCAGGATGCCGAGCACGTGATTGCGCTGATCGGCGAGGCATGAAAGCAGCGCCTGGCTCTCCTTGGTCATGGGGGGGCTGCGTCATGGCTCATCCGCTCCTTCGCAAGACCGGCACACGCGACGATTCAAGTCATCATCCCAAACTGGGGCAGGGAAGTCGCCATGTACGCACGGCAGGCCGCCCCGGTCGAGGCTAGCGGGCTCTCATAACCCTTTCACAGACTGATCTACGGATTAAAAGGTTGGGGTCCGAATCGCTCCTATCTAAGGATCTGCCGCGCGGAGAATAGCCGGAGAAGTCGTGGTCTATGCGGACAACGACCCCGATCGTGCACGCGCATGCGAACGCGCTGCTGACCGGCACCGGCACCACTCGCATCGTGCTGGCCGACCTCCGCGGCCCCGCAGGCCATCCTGGCCCCGCTCCGCTGGTGCTGCGCCCCGCGCCCAGGCCGGGGCGTTCTCCGGCGGCTTCACCCTGGACGAACCCGGCCTCGCGCCGGCCCCGCTGTGGCGCCCGGACAGCAGCCCGCCGCGGCCCGGAGAGCTGCGGAAGACCGGCATATACGCCGGGATCGCGGCGACAAGCTGACCCGCCGCCCCGCCGCTCATCCCTTTTATCCCGAACGGACCCGCCTGACTCCCCGCCCGCCCCGCCTCTCCCACCGCAGCAAGCCCGCCGCCCCGCATACACCCGGCCGCGGCCGCAGGCTGCCAGCCCGGCGGTCACGCTGTCGCGCCCGAACTCCTCGATCCGCTCATCCAGCGCCCGTGCATGCGCCGTCCCGCTTGGCTATGACGGCGGCACTCCGCAGTGCAACCCGGCAATGGTCCCGCTGGGGTTGAAGGTGATGGTGACCACGCTCGGCCCGTTGGCCATCGTGACGGGGACCTGTTCGAGGTCGAACTGGCCCTTTCGGGCAAACGTCGGCGCACCGTGGCTCCGATACGCACCCAGCACATCCTGGCAGGCGGTCCATGCCTTCTGCAGGGGCAGCGTCCGGGTGGCTTTCATCATCGCCGGGTCGAACTTGCCTTCCACTGCCGTGAAGTTCCCAGCCGCCAGGTCAGCCACGACCTGGTCCGCCTGGGAAGCAAACGGGCCCGGAGATGCTGGCGTGGTCCCCGCAACGCTGTGGCTGCAGGCCGTCAAGAAGCACACCACGGCCAGCGATCCCAGTGCTGCCGCCCAGCGCTTCATGGCCCATCCTGGACCGCCCGGCGCCCGCCGGGCCACACCCGCGCGGGCACGCAGATCAACACGGCTCACCCATGACGCGGCAGGGCCCGCGTGAAGCCCTGCGGCTTGAAGAACGCGCTGGAGGCCGGGCGCCAGAGCAGCCACACCGCAGCAGCGCCGGCCAGCCAGGCCGCGACGAACAGCGCGGTGCTGCCGTAGTACAGCACCGTCACGCCGAACCCGGCATGGCTCACCGGCTGCCTGAAGTCGCCGCGCAGTTGCAGCGTCGCCAGGCCGAACAGCGCCGTGGACAGGACGCGCGCCCAGTTCCGGCCCTGGCCGTTGGCCCGCGCCATCCACAGCCACAGGGCAATCATGACCAGGCTGACGACTATCCACACCGTGATGATGAGCGGTCTCAGCTGGGGCGCGGTGAGGCTGTGGCCCAGGAACTGCCCGCGGGCGGCGGCCTTGATGTCGACGATGATAAGGGTCAGCCCGATGATCAGCCCGACGGCGGTGACGGCGGCGCCCGCGTACATCAGCTTGACCGCGGTCAGCACCGGCGCGGGAGCAGCAGGCCGCAACGGCCCGGCCGGCTGGCCGCTGGATGGGTAGGGCTGGTACATGGTGACCTCACCTAGGGGGAGCCCGCCGAAGCGGGCGCCATCCCTGTCATAAACTATCGCGCTTATAGAAGTTGAATAGCCGAGGTTTCCGGCCCTCCATATACCCAGAGGGGTATCCGGAAGAGACGATGGCCATGATCGTGGGTCATTTGCGGCGAATAGGGGCTGTTGCATATTTGGGTTTCCCGGATTCCTGGCGTTATTGCTGGCAGAATCGATTTATGGCACGCCAGTTCAAACCGGTGGACCGTGACGCCGAGATGCTTTTGCCCCATAACATGCTCGACTGGGTACCTGAGGGCCATGCTGTCCGGGTCGTTATCGACGCGGTTGAGGCGGTCGTGACGGCGGGCCTGGCCGCCCGGCTGGTGCCCCCGGCCCCGAAGGGGCCGGCGGCCGGCCCGGCCCGGTATGACCCGGTGATGCTGCTGACCGTGTGGCTGTACGCCTACCTGCGCGGGGTGCTGTCCACCCGGGCGGTGGAGGACCGGTGCCGCTACGACGCGACGTTCCGGGTCGCGTGCGGGCGGGCGATCCCGGACCACACGACGTTCTCCCGGTTCCGCAAGCACCTGTTCGGGCTCGGGGACCTGGCCGAGGACCTGTTCTTCGGGGTGCTGTACGCGTGCGCGGCCGCGGGGCTGGGGCGGCTGTCGGTGGTGGCCGGCGACGGGGTCAAGATCGCCGCGAACGCGTCGAAAGAGGCCAGCCGGACCGAGGCCGGGCTGCGCAAGCTCGCCGGCCAGGTCATGGCGGATGCCCGCAAGGCCGCGGCCGCCGAGGACGCGGAGCGGGACGTGCCGGCGGGCACCGACCTGCTGCTGGGCGCGGACACGGCGCCGGGCCCGGATCCGCGGTCGCGGGCCGGGCGGGTGCTGGCCTGCCTGGAAGAGCTGGAAGGCGAGCGGGAGGCCGCGGAAGCCGCGGCCCGCGAGCAGGGGCAGGCCTGCCTGCAGGCGCTGGAGGCCGGCACCGCGGCCGGCCGGCCCCCGGCCGCCGTCGCCGTGGCCGCCTGGCAGGTCCGGCTGGAAAGGCTCATCGCGGGACAGCAGGCCGCGGTCGCGGACTGGGAAGCCGGCCGCGCCGCCGGCACCGCCGGGTCGCGGCTCGGCCGCCGCCCGGCGGACCCGGAGGACACCGCCAGGATCCGCCGGGCCCGCGCCCGGCTGGCGGAACTGCAGGCCGCCGCGGACGCGGAGGCCGCCGCCGGGAGCGAGGACGGGAAGAAGGCGCCGCGGCCGCGGCGCAACGTCACCGACCCGGACTCCCGGCTGCTGCCGGTGCGGGGCGGCGGGTTCATCCAGGGCTGCAACTGCCAGGACGCCGCCGCCGACGACCGGCTGATGCCCGGCGGCTACGCCTGCCAGGACACCGGCGACGCCCTGCAGGCGCAGCGGCTCGCCGCCGTGGCGGAAAAGGGAGCCGCGGTCGTCGCGGCCGCCCACGCCGGCCACGCCGCCGGCCCCGCCATGCTCGCGGCATGCCACCAGCGGCTGTGCACCCTCCCGGAGGAGGACAAGAACCGCCCCGGTCATGACGCCGCCGCCTGCCACCACGCGATGACCGGCGGCATCGGCGTGCTCGTCGAAGACGCCGGCTACCACAGCGAGGCGAACCTGGCCGCGCCCGGCCCGGACCGGCTCATCGCCGACGGCAAGACCCGCGACCTGCCGGCACGCCAGCCCGCCGCAGGCCCTGCGCCCGAAGGCGCCGTGGAAGCCAACGCGCACCGGCTGGCCACCCCGCAAGGACGTGCCCTGTACAAACGCCGCGCCCCCGACGTCGAAGGCCTGCACGCCAGCCTCAAAGACAACGGCGGCCTGCGCCGCTTCAGCCTCCGCGGCCTGCACAACGCCACCAGCGAGTTCCTGTTCGCCGGCATCGCGCACAACCTCCGGCTGCTGGCCGCCACCAGCTGAACCGGCACGCCCCGCCCCGGCCGCACCGCGCGGCCGGGCCGCCGCATGCCGCCGGCAGCAGGCAACACCCAGACAACGGCAAAACCGTCACCCGGGCCCGCCCGCGGCACCGCGCACGCCCCGAACCCGCCGCCGCGACCACAGCCCCGCCGAATACCCCGGCCTAGCCACAGAAACCTGCAACAGCCCCAATAGCGCCGTTTATGACCCATGATCATGGAACCGCTCGCCGAGGCCGCTGTCACCCGAAGGCAAAATATAGGGCAAACTAGGACATATCTCGCCGCATACCCCGGCCATTTGCGTTGAAGACCTCGGCCCTTCAATTTCTGTAAGCAGCAGCGTGACAGCGCGGCCTTAACCCGCGATTAAGGCATCACTGCGTAAATGTCCCCGTGCCCCCGTCTCCAGAAGTCGTTTCGCATGTGCCCAGTGCGCACCTGAGAGTGGTGGTGATCCCGGACACCGGGCATGACCTCGCGCTCTCAACCACCGCCCCACTCACCGATGCCGCAATGATCGGCTGGTCGCTTTCGACGATTGCTCCCTGAAGCCTCCGCCATCCAACCGCAGCGGGCCGGAGGTCGAGGATCTCCGCTGCGGTGGCGGTCTCGCCGAGCTTCGGGAAGATGCGCTCGACGCTGTTGTCGTGTGCGGCGGGGTCGCGGTCGGTCATGGCGTCGGTGGCGAGGACGACGTGGTAGCCGTGCTCGTGGGCCGAGCGGGCGGTGGACTCGACGCCGATGCTGGTGGCGATACCGGCCAGTACGACCTGGGTGACCCCGAGCTCTTGGAGGTGGCCGTCGAGGGACGTGTCGTGGAAGGCCCCCCAGCGCAGCTTGGTCACCAGGTGGTCGTCAGGTTGGGCGCCCGGTTGCATTGACAAGGACGACGGGGAGTTGATGTCGGCGAAAGGCACTCGCCAGGCGGGCAGCCTGGTCGACGACCTCCTCGATGGGATGCACGGTGGGGACGGCCATCAGTCCCTTTTGCAGGGCGATCACGACGAGCGCGGGCTTAGGGTCGAGGGTGGTGAGTGCCACAGAGTCTCTCTTTCCGTTGGCCGGTCATCTGCGCCAGGTAGAGGATGGGCGCCGCTCGCCGCGCTCGGGCCGCGTCGGACCCGGGCCTGAGACATGAGCTTGCGGTCAGCGACCACAATGACCAATCCCAGGGCGCTGACGACGACCATGATCAGGGCGATTACATGCAGGCCGTGGTCGGTGACGCTGGTGTGGAAGACGATCGAGATGATGGCGGAGGATGCGATCGAGCCGAGGTAGCCGAAGGTTCGGAACAGACCCGACGCCGTGCCGATCTGACCGGCGGTGACCTGGGTGTAGAGCGCCGCGACAACCAGCGGCATGCGGACCAGGTTGCGCCTCGACAGGGGCAAGATGAGGACAGCGGATACTGCGCTCATGGGCAGGTAGGTGCGGGTGAGCGCCAGGTTGGAAGCCAGCAGGCGCACGTCGAAGAACGGGTGGTCGGCCCGCAGCCCCATCAGGAACACCAGCAGGGCCGTCATCGCCCCGCCGAAGCCGACGATGCCGGCCACATCGAGGCGGGTCGCGACCTGCCGGACCGTTCTCGACCCGGTGACTGGCGTGTCACGAGGAATCCAGAACAGAGCCATGGCCAGGGTCAGGACGGCGAAGGGAACGTTGACGAAGAACGTGGTCCGCCATCCCCAGGCGTCGACCAGTACCCCGCCGATCGGGAGGCCCACCGCAACCGTGGCTGCGCCCGCGATCGTCAGGCCGCCGAGCACCCCGCCAGGCGGCGCGTCCAGCCCCGAGGAACCTGGGTCAGTTCAGTTACCCAGGGTGTCGGAGTTACAGTGGCACCGTGCAGATTGCGCCCTCGAGGTTGCGAGAGGCAGTTATCCGATGCGTTCTGACATCAGACCCGGCGGCACCTTCCCCGATTACGCTCTCCCCGACCACATTGGCACGGTCCGCACGCTCAGCGAGTTGCAGGGTCGCGATCCATTGATCCTCACGCTGGCGCGCGGCAACTACTGCCCCAAAGAGCACCAGCAGCACCTCGAGTTGGCGGCATTCCAGTCGAAAATCGCGGTGGCCTACACCCAGGTAGCCACGATCGCCACCGACGATCACCACACCCTGCAAGAGTTCCGCGCCTCGGTGGGCGCCAACTGGACCTTCCTCTCCGATCCCGGACGGATCGTCCAGAAGGATCTCGACATCCAGGAGTACACCGACCCCGAGCACAACCCCATGATCCCCCACACGCTGGTGCTCAAGCCGGGACTGGTCATTCACAGCGTCTACAACGGCTACTGGTTCTGGGGCCGCCCATCGGTCTACGACCTCTGGCATGACCTGCGGGCCGCCACCAGTGAGATCCGCCCAGACTGGGATCTGAGCACCCCGGGGCTGCGCGAAGCCTGGGACGCAGGCGACTACTCGCACTTCCACGGCTGGGACCGGCGGTCGCCCGGGTCGACGCCGACATCTTACGTGTAGCGAACCGAGGGGCGAACATGGGGCGCACGCCGTTGTGCGAGTTGCTCGGGATTGAACAGCCGATCGTCCAGGCCCCCATGGCCGCGATTCCCGGACTGGCCGCGGCGGTCTCGGAGGCCGGCGCGCTCGGCATGGTGACGCTGACCTGGTCCGCTGACACAGGAGCCGTCGTCCGGGAGACGGCGGCGCTCACCGCGCGGCCGTTTGGCGGCAACTTCATTCTCACCTCCGATCATCACCGCCCCCTTGACCAGGCCCTGGAGGCCGGGTTGCGGATCGTCTCGTTCATGTGGGGGGATCCTGGCGGCTACATCAAGCCGGTGCACGACGCCGGGGGAATCGTCATGCACACGGTCGGCAGCGCCGAAGAGGCACGGCGGGCGGTCGCGTCCGGCGCGGACGTGATCGTCGCGCAAGGCTGGGAGGCCGGCGGGCACGTGTGGGGTACCGTCGCGACACTGCCGCTGGTGCCCGCCGTGGTGGACGCGGTGGCGCCGGTGCCGGTGATCGCGGCCGGCGGGATCGGTGACGCCCGCGGGGTCGCGGCGGTGCTCGCCTTGGGTGCCCAGGCCGCGTGGCTGGGCACGCGGTTCCTGCTGGCCCAGGAGATGCCGATCCACGAGGACTACCGGCGCCGGCTGATAGCCGCGGCTGAGACCGACCCGCAGTGGTACCCCAACCTGTACGACGTCGGGTGGCCCGATGCTCCCCACCGCGTGCTCCGCAACTCAACGGCCAACGCGTGGGAAGCCGCGGGCCGCCCCCCAGACGGGCAGCGGCCAGGAGAAGGCGACGTGATCGCGCACTTCGCCTCCGGCGAGGCGATCGTCCGGTACGAGCCGGCGCCGCCGATGGCCGGAACGACCGGGGAGATCGAAGCCCTCTCGATGTGGGCCGGACAGGGCGTCGCGCTCGCCAGACAGCCGCAGTCAGCGGCGGATATCGTAACCGAACTCACCTCCGGCTTGTAAACCCGAGTCGGCTTATCGGTGCCTAGCGCGCTTCGGCGGGTTCGCGGCGGAGCGCCTGGCGCAGCGGTATCCGGCCGCCGGTGCGCAGAATGGAGCGGCTGTAGACCTGCGCGGCCAGCCGTGCCATCCAGACGGTGCCCGCGGCGCACAGGAGCCCGGAGACCACGACCTCCCATACCGGCACGTCGCCGGCCGCGTACAGCACCGGCATGGCGATCGGCGACGTGGGCGGCAGCCAGCCGAGCACGTGGTAGAAGGCGTTCGCCTTGTTGGCGTAGATGACCGTGTACGACAGCGCGTAGGCGAGGATCAGCGGGATCTGCACCGGGAAGACCACGGAGTTCACGTCGGACTGGCGGCTGACCAGCGACCCGGCCGCGGCGTAGGCGGTGCAGTAGAAGGCGTAGCCGAGCACGAAGAAGATCCCGCCGGTTATCACGATCCCGGTCGGGGCGCCGTGGACGAGGCTGGAGCCGGACGCGTAGCCGGCGATGAAGAAGACAGCCACCATGCCCACCGCCTGGGACAGCGCGAGCACTCCGATGCCGACGACCTTCCCGATCAGGAGCTGGATCGGCCGGATGGAGGAAAGCAGCACCTCCGCTACCCGGCTCCCCTTCTCCTCGCCGACCCCCATCGCGATCTGCGACCCGTAGACGCTGATCAGCACCCACAGCAAGATAACGGTGAACAGGCCGGTCAGCCTGCTGGCCAGCGACCCGGGCGGCGGCTCGAGGCCGCGCACCGGCAGGGCGATGCCGTGCGCGGCGGCCGCGGCCGCGCCGGGAACCTGCTCGAACAGCCGGGCCAGGCCCGCGACCTCCGCGAGCGTGCTGGCGAAGGACCCGCTGGACTCGCCGCTGATCGGGACCTGCTTGACGAGCACCTCCGTGCCGTTCACCAGCGCGACGTCCAGGTCGCCGGCGCGCAAGGCGGTCTCCGCCGCCGAAGCGCTCGGCTCCGGCACCACCGTCACTGCCACCCCGGCGATACGCCCGGCCTCGTTGGCCACGCCGGTCAGCGTCGCGGTGCTGCCGCCGACGATGCCCACCCGCTGGGGCGCTGACTTACCCGACAACACGGCGGGCAGCGCGACGCCAAGCGCCACCGCGATCAGCACCACGGCGGTGCTGATCGCGAACACGCGCGACCGTCCGCGCTGGATGATCTCCCGGCGCGCGACCAGCCATGTCATCCGGAGCGATCGCTTGTTCACCGCCGCACCCCCGTTACCGTGTCGCCGGGGCCGGTCATAAGCTTGGCCGCCGTGGCCCCCGCGGCCGCGGCGGCGTGCTCGGCCTCCGCCTGCCCGACCGACGCCCCGGTCGCCTGGCGGAACACCTCGGAAAGCCGCCGGGCCTCGAAGCTGAAGTGCTCGACCGGGCCGGCCGCCCTGGCGAGATCCAGTACCCGCTGGGAGTCAGCCCCTTTCGTTAGGGATATCAATACTGTTCCGTCCGGCCACACAGTTTCGATCTCCCCAAGAGAGGCGCTCACAGCTCGTGCCCATGCCCCGTCGGCGTCACCGGCCACCCGGACGGCCAGCCGCGGCCGCTCGCCGCGTTCCAGGTCGTTGACCGGCCCGGACACGACGAGCCGGCCATGGTGGATGATGGCCACCGCCTCGCACAGGTCCTCCACGAGGTCAAGCTGGTGGCTGGAGAACAGCACCGTGACGCCGGCCGCGGCCCGCTCGGCGAGGATGCCGCTCATGTCGTCCACGCCGCCCGGGTCGAGCCCGGAGAACGGCTCGTCGAGTACGAGCAGTTCCGGATCGTGGACCAGGGCGACGGCGAGCTGGGCGCGCTGCTGGTTCCCGTGCGAGAGCGCGTCGACCCGGGCGTCCTCGCGGTCGCCGAGACCCAGCCGGCCGAGCCAGTGCCGCGCGGCCCGCGTCGCCGCCGCCGGCGACATGTCGTGCAGCCGCGCGAAGTACTCGACCTGATCGAGGAGCCGCATGCTCGGGTAGAGCCCGCGTTCCTCCGGCATGTAGCCGAACGACCGGCGGGCCTCCTCGTCGACCGGCTTGCCCCGCCACCTGATCTCGCCCGCGTCCAGGCTGGCCACCCCGAAGATCGCGCGCATCGCCGTGGTCTTGCCCGCGCCGTTCGGACCCAGGAAGCCGAATACCTGGCCCGCGGGGACGCCGAACGTCAGGCCGTCGAGCGCTATGACGTTACCGTAGCGACGGCGCAGACCGTCGAGCTCCAGCTCCATCAATGTCATATCTAAGTGATATCACATTTACCGCCGCGCGGAACAGGGCCGCACGGAACAGGAGGGGAGGGGCGACCGTGCCCGCGCCGGTTTCAGGGCAGGATGACCGTGCGGTTGCCGTTCAGCAGGACGCGGTGCCCGGCGTGCCAGGCGACCGCGCGGGCGAGGACCTGAGCCTCCACGTCACGGCCGGCCTCGGCCAGCCGCTGTGGCGAGTAGGAGTGGTCGACGCGCAGCAGGCCCTGCTCGATGATCGGGCCCTCGTCCAGGTCCGGCGTCACGTAGTGGGCGGTCGCGCCGACCAGCTTCACGCCCTTGGCGTGCGCCTGGTGATACGGCTTGGCACCCTTGAAGCTCGGCAGGAACGAGTGGTGGATGTTGATCATCCGGCCCTCGACCCGCTTGCACACCTCGGGCGAGAGGATCTGCATGTAGCGGGCGAGCACGATCAGTTCGGTCTTCGTCTCGTCGACGAGCGACAGGAGCGCGGCCTCGGCGGCCGGCTTGGTCTCCGGCGTGACCGGGATGTAGTGGAACGGCAGCTTGTAGGACTCGGTCAGGTCGCGGAAATCCTCGTGGTTGGACACGACGCCGACGATGTCCACGGGCAGCGAGCCGGAGCTCCACCGGAACAGCAGGTCGTTGAGGCAGTGCCCGAGCTTGGAGACCATCAGCAAGGTGCGGGTCCGCTCGGACGCCTCATGCAGCCGCCACGTCATGTGGAATGACTCGGCTACCCACGAGAAGTCGCGCTCGAGTTCCGCCGTGGGACGGCCGGGCTGCGGCACCGAGAAGTGCACCCGCATGAAGAACCGTCCGTCGTCGGGCTGGCCGAACTGCTGGCTGTCGACGATGTTCGCCGAATGCTGCACCAGGAAGCTGGACACGGCGTAGACGATCCCGGGCTTGTCTGGACAGGACAGGGTCAGGATGAACTCCAGACCGCTTCGCTCCTCCTCGTTCATGCCATCCACCATTCGCGATGGCCTTGGCCTGCGTCAAGCGGCGCCCCGCCGAGGGACAACGGAGGAGCCGAACCGATTGTGGCGGCCCACAACGATCAATCCCCGAGCTCCCGTCGGCGGCGGGTCACGTAATCCTCGAGCTCGGCTCGAACCGAATCGTCAAGCGGCGGCTGCTCGTAGGCCGCCAGCTGGGCGCGCCAGATCTCGCCCGCCCGGGCGGTGGCGTCCTTGCCGCCGAGGCGCAGCCAGCGTTCGAAGTTCGCGGTCGACGACAGCAGCGGCCGGTAGAAGCACGTCCGGAAGCGCTCCATGGTGTGCTCCGCGCCGAGGAAATGCCCGCCGTGCCCCACCTCGAGATGGGCGCCGAACGCCAGCGACTCCTCGGTGATCTCCAGGGGCGTGAACTCCACCCGCAATTCCCGCAGGAGCTCGATGTCGATGATGAACTTCTCATAGCAGCTGACCAGGCCGCCTTCCAGCCAGCCGGCCGCGTGCATGACGAAGTTGGTGCCGGCCAGGAAGGTCGGCAGCAGGGTCATCAGCGACTCGTAGGCGGCCTGCGCGTCAGCCGTCTGCGACGAGTTCAGCCCCCCGCCGGTCCGGAACGGCAGCCCGTAGTGCCGGGCGAGCTGGCCGGTGCACAGCAGCCCGATCGCCGACTCCGGCGTGCCGAACGACGGTGACCCCGACTGCATGTCGATGTTCGACAGGAACGAACCGAAGATCACCGGGCACCCGGGCCGGATCAGCTGGGCGAGCGCGATGCCGGCCAGCGCCTCCGCGAGCTGCTGTGCCAGCGCGGC
The DNA here is from genome assembly GCA_963771985.1 of uncultured Actinomycetota bacterium. Lineage (GTDB taxonomy): Bacteria > Actinomycetota > Actinomycetes > Streptosporangiales > Streptosporangiaceae > Trebonia. The sequence goes on from CAVYVO010000010.1 coordinate 163,379, forward strand.
CGGGATCGTCACCGGTGACATGGCTCCCATCAGCAGGAACGGGGTCAGCACCACCGGCTGGCCCGCGGCGCAGTACTCGAACTGCGCGTTGAGCATCCGGTCGTCCCAGCGCAGCGGCGAGTTGCAGTTGATCAGCGACACCACGGCGGGTGTCGCCTCGATCGCTGCCCGCCCGGCCGCCGGGCCGTCGCCGCCGCCGAACAGGATCGAGGTCATCGCGATCGTGTCCGCCGCGTTGACGCCCGAGACCACGTTCCCCATGTAGATCTTGTCGGTCAGCGTCGCCAGCGCGTAGATCATGTCCAGGTGCCGGGAGTCAAGCGGCGCGTCGTTCGGCTCGCAGATCACGCCGCCGGCGGAGTCGAGCTGGGGAAACGCCTGCGACAGCCTGCACAGCCGGTGAAAATCCGCCAGCGTGGCGTCCCGCCGCACGGAACCCTCGCGGACGAACGGCGATCCGTAGACCGCGCCGAACACCATGTGGTCGCCGCCGATGTGCACGGAGTTGGCGGGGTTGCGTGCCTGGATGTCGAACTCGCGCGGCGCCTTGGCGACCTGCTCGAGCACGAACTCGGGGTCCAGGTACACGACCGCACCGTCAACTCGCTGCCCCGCCTTGGCGAATAGCGAAACCGCTTCCGGCTTCGCGAACTGCACGCCGATCTCCGAGACGATCCGCCGCCAGCCCTTGTCCAGCACCGTGATCGCGTCCGGCGACAGGATCTCGTAGCGCGGCATCGTATTGACAAACACGTCCATATCGTAGAACTTGGTTCCATAAAGTGGAATAGATCCGCGACGATACCCGCGGCCCGCGTGCCGCGAGCGGAGACGGTCGACATGAGCAACCCCAGCGGCACACAGGCCGTGGACCGGGCGGCCCGGCTGCTTTCCGAGGTCGTGCACTCCTCAGACCCGGTCACGTTCACCGAGCTGACCGCGATTACCGGGCTCGCCAAGTCGACGACCTCGCGCCTGCTGCTCGCCCTCGAGCGCAACGGCCTCGTCCGCCGCGACGACCACGGCCGGTTCCTGCCCGGCGAAATGTTCGTCAGCTTCGCCTGGCGCGGCGGCGCCGGCACGAGCCTGGTCGCGGTCGCGCAGCCCTTCCTCGACCGCCTGGGCAAGGCCACCGGCGAGACCATCAACCTGGGCGTGGCCACCGGCGGCAGCGTAGAGCAGATAGCGCAGGTGGACTGCGCCTACCTGATCGGCGGCACCAACTGGGTCGGGCTCTCGGTGCCGCTGCACGCCTCGGCGCTCGGCAAGGTGCTGCTCGCCTACGGCGCCGCGCGGCTGCCGCCGGGCACGCTGGAGAAGCGGACGGAGAAGACGATCACCGGCGAGGCGGCCCTGCGCGCGGAGCTGGCGGCCGTCCGCGCCCGCGGCTACGCGGTCACCGACGAGGAGCTCGAGCCAGGGCTCATCGCGCTCGCGGCTCCGGTCTTCCGCTACGACGGCACAGTGGTGGCGGCCATCTCCGTCTCGGCTCCGTCGTCCCGGATGACCCGGGAAACGATGGCGAGCGCCGCCCGGACGTGCGTGGAAGAGGCGGCCGGGCTCTCGTCCGCGCTCGGCTACCGGCCACGTACTGCCAGGAAGGGCTCCTCATGACCAGAGATGAGCTGCTCGGCGACCTCTACGACAAGACACTCGTCGGCAACGGCCCGGCGGTGCTCGACCTCACCACGCAAGGCCTTGCCCAGGGACTCGGCCCGGAGACCCTGCTGTACGAGGCGCTCATCCCGGCCCTGGAAGAGGTGGGCGCCCGGTTCGAGCGCGGCGACTTCTTCGTTCCCGAGATGCTGATCGCGGGCAAGGCGATGGCCGGCGCGCTGAACATCCTGCGCCCGCTCCTCGCCGAAACCGGCGCGGAGACGATCGGCACGATCGTGATGGGCACGGTCAAGGGCGACGTGCACGACATCGGCAAGAACCTGGTGAACATCATGTTCGAGGGCGCCGGCTTCCAGGTCATCGACCTCGGCGTACAGGTGGCGCCGGAGAGGTTCGTCGAAGCGATCCAGCTGCACAAGCCGGACATCGTCGGCTTCTCCGCCTTCCTCACCACCACGATGCCGATGTTCAAGGCGAACATCAACGCCCTGACCAAGGCAGGCCTGCGGGACCAGGTCATCGTCATGGTGGGCGGCGCCCCGGTCACCCAGGAGTACGCGGACGTGGTCGGCGCCGACGGCTACGCGGCGGACGCCTCCGCCGCGGTGGTCAAGGCGAAGGAACTGATCCGCCGCCGCCGCGCGGCCGTCAGCGCCTGACAGGGCCAGGACCGGACCATGCACACGACGCTTTCCAGCCAGCTCAGGACCGTCACGATCGGCCATGACCAGCCGTTCGCCATCATCGGGGAGCGGATTAACCCGACCGGCCGCAAGGTCTTCCAGCAGCAACTGCGGGTCGGCGACCTCTCGCGCATCCCGGTCGACGTCGAGCAGCAGGTCAGCGGCGGCGCGATGCTGCTGGACGTGAACATGGGCGCCCCGCTGGCCGATGAGGCCGCGCTCATGGTCGCGGCCATCACGCTCATCCAGCAGCTCACCGACCTGCCGCTGGTCATCGACTCCTCCATCCCTGAGGTGCTGGACGCCGGCCTCAAGACCTACCGGGGCAAGGCCCTGGTGAACTCGGTGACCGCCGAGGACGAGCGGCTGCACACGATCCTCCCGCTCGTCAAGCAGTACGGCGCCGCCGTCATCGGCCTGCCGAACGACGAGGAGGAGATCCCGCAAGAGCCCGAACGCCGTCTCGAGCTCACGAGAAAGCTCATCCGCGTAGCCACGGACACTTACCGGATCCCGCTCGAGGACATCGTGATCGACCCGCTGGCGATGCCGGTCGGCGCCGACACCGGCCACACGCTGCGCACCCTGGAGACGATCGCCCTGATCAGGGAGGAGTTCGGGGTGAACATGACGCTGGGAGCGTCGAACCTGTCGTTCGGCATGCCGGACCGGGACGCGATCACGGCGGCGTTCCTGCCGCTGGCCGCGGCGAACGGACTGACCAGCGCGATCTTGGACGCCCGCTCGCCGCAGGTGGTCACGGCGGCCCGGGCCGCCGACCTGCTGCTCGGCCGCGACGAGTGGGGCGCGGCCTGGATCGCCGCCTACCGCCGGAAAAAGCAATGAGCCAGCGGGTCGACCTGCGCTTCAACGACCGCCCGGTGCGCGTCCCGCGCGGGGTCACCCTGTTCGACGCGGCGAGCTGGAACGGGATCGCGATCGACTCCACCTGCGGCGGGCACGGCACCTGCAAGAAATGCCGGATCCGGTTTCGCGCTGACCCGCCGGTCCCCACCAGCCTCGACGTCCGCGCGTATTCCGCGGACGAGCTGAAGCAAGGCTGGCGGCTGGCCTGCCGCACCGCCGCCACCACGGACGCCGACGTGGAGGTGCCGCCGCTGACCACGCGGCCGAAGGCGGCGACCGTCGGCGTCGGCCGCCAGGTCATCCTCCGGCCCGCGGTCCGCAAGCGCTATCTGGAGCTCTCGGAGCCCAGCCTGACCGACCAGGTCACCGACCTGGAGCGCGTGCTCGCCGGGCTGACCGACCTGGATCCCCGCGCCGACCTGCGCGTCCTGAAAACCCTGGGCCCGGTCCTGCGGCAGGCGGACTTCAAGGTCACGGCCGTCGTCGCCGGTGACACGCTGATCGCGGTCGAGCCGGGCGACACGACCGGCCGCAGCTTCGGCCTCGCCTTCGACCTCGGCACCACCACGGTGGTGGCCACCCTGCTCGACCTGACCACGGGCACGCCGGTGGCCGTGGAGTCGATGCTGAACAAGCAGCAGCCGTTCGGCGCGGACGTGATCACCCGGATCAGCGCGACGATGCTCGACCCCGCCGCGCTGGACAAGCTGCGGGAGCTCGCCCAGGAAACCCTGGCGGAGCTCGCGGCCGCCGTGTGTGATAACAGCAAGGTCCAGCCGGGCGAGGTCTACGAGATCGCCCTCGCCGGCAACGCCACCATGGTCCACCTGGTTCTCGGCCTCGACCCCGAACCGCTCGGCGTCGCCCCGTTCATCATGGCCACCCGGCTGCTCCCGGAAGTCCGCGCGCTCGACCTCGGCGTCCCCGCCCACCCGGCGGCCCGCGCGGTGATCTTCCCGGCGTTCGGCGCGTACGTCGGCGGCGACATCACCGCCGGGCTGCTGGCCAGCGGCATGGACCGCGACCCGCGCGTCCGGCTGTTCATCGACATCGGGACGAACTGCGAGATCGTCCTCGGCGGCCGGGACTGGCTGCTGGCGACCGCGGCCCCGGCCGGGCCCGCGTTCGAGGGCGCCGCGATCCGCTGCGGCATGCGCGCCGCGGACGGCGCGATCGAAGCGGTGACGATCGACGACGCCGGCGACCTGAAGCTCACCGTGATCGGCGACGCCGAGCCGAAGGGCCTGTGCGGCTCCGGCCTGGTGGACGCCGTGACCGCGCTGGTTGAGGCGGGGCTGCTCGACTCCTCGGGCCGCTTCGTCACCGACGACGAGGCCGCGCGGGTCGCGCCGCGGCTGGCCGGCCGGCTCGCCATGATCGGCAAGGAGCGGGTGTTCATGCTGCACGAGGGCAGCTACCTCGCACAGCGCGACGTCCGCGAGCTGCAGTTCGCCAAGGCGGCGATCGCCACCGGCTGGCGCATCCTCCTCGAGGAAGCCGGGCTGGCCGCGAGCGACATCAAGCAGGTCCTGCTGGCCGGCTCCTTCGGCTCCTACCTGTCGCCCAAGAGCGCGATCCGCATCGGCCTCGTCCCGGACGTGCCGGTCAGCCGCGTCATCGCGGCAGGCAACGTGGCCGGCGAGGGCGCCAAGATGGCCCTCCTGTCCCAGCGCGAGCGCGCCGCCGGCCTCGCCCTGCTCGAGGAGGTGAGTTATGTCGAACTCTCCGACCGAGAGGACTTCAACGACCGGTTCATCGACCAGCTCGGCTTCTAGCACAGAAATCATCGCCTGCGGCGCGCTCGCCGGGCATATCCGTGACATCGCCGCCCGCCGCGGGTGGCCGGTCACCGTCCGCCCGCTGCCCGCCCGCTTGCACAACCGTCCCGGGAAAATCCCCGTTTATACCGAACGGAAGCTGGCGTCTGCCCAGGCCGCAGGTTCCCACGCCGTGGTGGCGTACGCGGACTGCGGTACCTACGGGGCGCTCGACAACGTACAACGCCTTCCGGGCCTGCACTGCTACGACGTCTTCGCCGGCCCGGACCGGGTCGCGGAACTGCTCGCCGAGGAGCCCGGCACCTACCTGCTGACCGACTACCTGGTGCGGACGTTCGACCGCACGGTGCTCGCCGGCCTCGGCCTGGACAGGCACCCGGAGCTGTGGAACGACTACTTCGGCCACTACCGGCGGCTGGTCTGGCTCGCCCAAGAGCCGGCCCCCGAACTCGAAGCGGCGGCCACCCGGATCGCGGACCTCTTCCGTCTCCCGCTCACCCGGGTTACCACAGGCCTCAGCCGCTTGGAATCCGCGCTGGCAGAGCTAATTGAGGAGTCACAATGACAGACATACCGGCGCGGGCGAGTGCCGTCGTGATCGGGGCGGGCATCGTGGGGAACAGCCTCGTCCACCACCTGGCGCTGCTCGGCTGGCGCGACGTCGTGCTCGTGGACAAGGGACCGCTGCCGAACCCCGGCGGGTCCACCGGGCACGCGTCGAACTTCATCTTCCCGATCGAGTACTCGAAGATGATGTTCGAGCTGACCAGGGACTCCACCGAGCAGTACAAGGAGCTCGGCGTGTTCACCGAGAGCGGCGGCATCGAGGTCGCCCGGACCCCGGAGCGCATGACCGAGCTCCGCCGCCGCCTCACCCAGGCCAAGGCATGGGGCATCCCGGCCGAGATGCTGACCCCGGAGGGCGTCCGCAAGCTCGTCCCGTACCTGGACGAGTCGGTGATCCTCGGCGGCGGGTACTTCCCCACCGTCGGCGTGGTCGACTCGCTGCGGGCGGGCACGCTGATGCGCGAGCGGGCCCAGGCGGCCGGCGCGCTCACCGTGCTGTCCGGCGCCGAGGTCATGGACGTCACGGTGTCCGGCGGCCGCGTCCGGAGCGTCGTCACGACCGCGGGCGAGATCGCCGCCGGCAACGTGGTCATCTGCTGCGGCGTCTGGTCTCCCCGGGTCGCGCGGATGGCCGGAGCCAGGCTCGCGCTCACCCCGATCGTGCACCAGATGATCAGCGTCGGGCCGATCGCGCTGTTCGCCGGCACCAAGGGTGAGATTTCCTACCCGATTGTGCGGGACGTGGACAACGGGATGTACGAGCGGCAGCACGGCGGTGACATGGAGGTGGGCTCCTACGCGCACCGGCCGATCATCGTCCCGCCGGACGTGATCCCGTCCAACGAGGAAGCCGCGCTGTCGCCGACCGAGATGCCGTTCACCGCCGACGACTTCGACCCGCAGCTCGAGCAGGCCCTCGAGCTCATGCCGGAACTGCTCGGCGACGAGCGGGCCGGCATTAGGTACGCGATCAACGGGCTGATCTCGATGACTCCGGACGGGCATCCGCTGCTCGGCGAGACCTCGGAGGTGCGGGGCCTGTGGTCGGCCGCGGCGAGCTGGATCAAGGAAGGCCCCGGCTGCGGGCGCGCCGTCGCCGAGCTGATGTCCGGCAAGACCCCGGCCGTGGACGTGCACGAGGCCGACGTCGCGCGCTTTCCCGGGGCGTCGCGGACGGCCGGGTTCGCCCGGGCCCGCGCCGCCGAGAGCTTCAACAAGATGTACGGCATCGTGCACCCGGCCGAGCAGTTCGAGTCCGCCCGGCCGCTGCGGGTGAGCCCGCTGCACGCACGGACGGCGGAGCTGGGCGCGGTGTGCTACGAGACCGCCCGCTGGGAGCGGCCGCACTGGTATGCCTGCAACGAGCCCCTGCTGGACAAGTACGCCGGGCGGCTGATGGAGCGGCCCGCCGAATGGGAGTCCCGCTGGTGGTCGCCGATCATCAACGCCGAGCACCTGGCGATGCGCGACGCCTGCGGGCTCGTCGACCTGTCCGCGTTCGCCGTGCTCGACGTGACAGGACCGGGCGCGCTGGCCGGCCTTCAGTCGCTCGCGGTGGCGCAGCTGGACGTCCCGGCCGGCCGGGTCGTGTACACGTCGTTCCTCACCCCGGACGGCGGGTTCCGGGCGGACCTGACGGTCATGCGGCTCGGCGAGCACGCGTTCCGCGTCGTGACCGGCGCGGCGACCGGGATGACCGACAGGAAGTGGATCACCGATCACCTGCCGGACGACGCGCGGCTGACGGACGTCACGTCCGCGTGGGCCACGCTGGGGCTGTGGGGACCGCGCGCTTGGGACGTGCTCAGCTCGGTGAAGCGCGATGGGGACGAGAGTCCGCCGCGTACGTTCGGAACATTCGAATTTATTGAAATCGGCGCGGCAGTCATTCTCGCCTCGAGGATCTCCTACGTGGGCGAGTTCGGCTGGGAGCTGTATGTGCCCGCGGAGCAGGCCGGGTACTTGTGGGATCTGCTGTGGGAGGCTGGGCGGCCGCACGGGCTGGTGCCGGCCGGGATCGGCGTGTACGCCACGACAGCGCGGCTGGAGAAGGGCTATCGCGCCTTCGGCGCGGAGCTCACCCCCGACTACAACCTGGTCGAGGCCGGCCTGGCGCGGCCGCGGGTCAAGCCGCAAGAGTTCATCGGGAAGGCGGCCTACCTGGCCCAGCGGGAGCTGGCGCCCGCCGCCGTGCTCTGCACGCTGACCGTGGACTCCGTCGTGTCCGCCGACGGGACGCCCCGGTACATGCTCGGCGGGGAGCCGGTCCTCGCCCCGGACGGTTCCCGGCTGACCGACTCGCTGGGACGGCCGTCGTACGTCACGTCCGCGGGGTCCGGGCCGTCGGTGGGCAAGCACCTGCTCATGGCGTACCTGCCCCGCGAGTTCTCGGCGCCGGGAACCTCGCTGCTCGTGGAGTACATGGGCGAGCGGTATCCGGTGACCGTGGCGGGCTCCGGGGCCGTATTCGACCCGTCCGGGTCGCGGATGCGGTGACGTCGCGATGGATGTTCTCGTCTGTGTCAAGCGGGTGCCGACGGTCGGCGGGACGATCGCTGTCGCGGCTGACGGGCTCTCGGTCGACACCCGGATGTCGGGGTTCACGATCAGCCCGCACGAGGAGTGCGCGGTTGAGGAAGCCGTGCGGCTGTGCGAGCGGTTCGGCGGCTCGGTGACCGTGGTGTCGCTCGGGCCGCCCGAGGCGCAGGAGCAACTGCGGTCATGCCTCGCTCTGGGGGCATCGTCGGCCGTGCTGCTTGAGACCGCCGGCGAGGAGTTCGGGCCGGCGGCGACCGCGGCGGCGTTGCACACGGTGGCCGCGGCTGGCGGCTTCGACCTCGTGCTGCTGGGCAACGAGGCGGCCGACACCGGCGACTACCAGGTCGGCATCCGGCTGGCGCACCTGCTCGGCTGGCCGGCTGCGACGGGCATCAAGGCGCTGGCGGTGTCCGCCGCCCCGTTCACGGCGCAGGCCCGGCGTGAGTACGGGGGCGTGGCCGAAACGTTCACGGTGCCGCTGCCGGCCGTGATCACCGTGAAGGAGGGCATCAACCTGCCGCGATACCCGTCGCTGCCGGGACGCCTGCGGGCGAAGCGGGCCGCGATCACACGGGTGCCCGTGGATTTCGCGCCCGACGCGGGCCTGCGGATGACCGCGCTGCGGGTGCCCGTGGCCCCGCGCCGTGCGGCGACGGTGCTCGGCCATGGCGCGGCGGCGGTGCCCGCTCTGGTTTCCGTGCTGGACGAGCTAGGAGTGCTGGGATGACCGTATTCTGCCTGGTCGAGGTGGACCCGGACGGCGCGGTCGCGGACGCCTCGCTGCGGGCGCTGACGCTGGCCAGGGAGATTCCCGGCGCGCTCGCCGCGGTTGTCTTCGGTGACCCGCCCGTGGCGGACCTGGCGCTCTACGGGGCCGGCGATGTGTACGCGGTGTCCGGGCCGGCGGGTACGCGCCGCAGGCCTGGGCGCGCGCGCTGGCGGGCTTGCTCTCCGACGGGGACGCGGTCCTCGCCGCTGCCACCGACCGGGGCAACGAGGTGCTCGCCCATCTGGGCGCCATCACCGGGCTGCCGATGGCGGCGAACTGCGTCGCCGTCTCGGCTTCGGCGGACTCGGCCGGGTCCGCGGGCGGGGCTTACGCGATCGTCCGCCAGCGCTGGGCCGGGCTGCTCCTCGAGGAGGCCGTGCTCGAACGCGCCGGCCGCGCTGCTGACGGTCGCCACGGACGGGGTGCCCGCGGTACCCGCCGGTGTCCCGGGCGCGGCCGCCGTCCACTCGGTCTCGCCGGCGCTGCTTGACGGCGACTTGGCGGTGTGCGCCGCCGAGGCCCCCGCGAGTACGGGCGGCGCGTCCCTGGCCACCGCGCGGGTGGTCGTCGGCGGCGGCCGCGGGGTCGGCAGCGCGGACGGGTTCGCGTCGCTCGACGAACTCGCATCACTGCTCGGCGGGGTCGTCGGCGTCTCCCGCGTGGTGACGTCGGAAGGCTGGCGCCCGCACACCCAGCAGGTCGGGCAGACCGGCACCAAGATCACGCCGGACGTCTACCTGGCCTGCGGAATCAGCGGGGCCATCCAGCACATCGCGGGGTGTTCGGGGGCGCGGCACATCATCGCGATCAACACGGACCCGGTGGCGCCGCTTATGGCCCGCGCCGACTACGCGATCATCGGCGACCTGCATGAGGTGATCCCCGCCCTAGTCAAGGCCCTCCGCGACCGGTCGTGAAGCCGCGCTCCGCCGCGCGGCCCAGGGGCCGCGGGCTGCGGCCCGCGGGCCGCGGGCCGGACAGAGCCGCGGGCCGTGGCAGATCAGAGCGTCTGCCGACCACACAGGTCACACTGTTCGCATCAGACGCGTTTCCTGGAGCGTACGAACACGGATGCGAAGATAATGGATCGAAATGCACATCCTGATGTGCATTTCGATCCATTATCCTGAGAAGTTCCTTGTCTTAGGCCGCCACGGTAGGTGGTGGCGCGGGATAATCGGCTCGTGCGGTTTTACCGGGTGCGGGTAATGCGGAAGGTGCCGCATCCTGGACGCGGATTTACCCAGGGGCTGATCGCCGAGGGTGGCGCGGTCTGGGAATCGACGGGGAACTACGGCGAGTCCCTGCTGCGGCGGTACGAGCTCGGCGCTTCGGTCGCCGTGGCGGAGGCGCGGTTGCCGGCCGAGCTCTTCGGCGAGGGAATCTGCCGGGTGGGAAGCAGCATCTGGCAGCTCACCTGGCGGGAGCGGGTCGCGCTGCGGTGGGACGCCGCGACGCTGGCGCCGCTCGAGAAGGTGAGTTACAACCGCGACGGGTGGGGGATCTGCGCGGCCGACGGGGAGGTCGTGACCAGTGACGGCACCAGCGAGCTCGTCCGGCGGGATCCGGTCACCCTGGCGCCCCGGGCCGTGGTCCACGTCCGCTGCGCGGGCAGCCGGGTCCGGGGGCTCAACGACCTCACCTGGGCCGGCGGGCTGGTCTGGGCGAACGTGGCCGGCACCGCGCATCTCGCCGGCATTGACCTCGCCACCGGTGAGGTCACCGACATCGTGGACGCGCACGCGGCGGCCGAGCGCCACTGGGCGGATCCGCAGGCGATCATGAACGGGATCGCGGCGCTCGTCCAGCCGGGCGAGCTCCTGCTCACCGGGAAGGGGTGGCGGGCGCTCCGTCAGGTGCGGCTGGTTCCCGACCGGGACCGGAGCCACCGGGAACTGCTGCTCGCCGGCGTGTCCAGATAGGGCGGAGCGGCCGGCCGACATAGCCGCCGTCGGTCAGCCCGGCCCATCGCTCATATACGTTCCACGCGCCGAAGTCGCCGCACAGCACCCAGGACACGCCCGCCGCGGCGAAGTACAGCGGCAGCATCAGGATTCCGCCGGACCAGGCGTACTGCGTCGTGTGCCGTGCCTCGTGGCGGAACAGCGTCGTATCCGCGGAGAGCGAGTCGAGGCGGGTCACGATCACGCTGCCCAGGGTGAAAGCCGGGACGGCCGGCACCGGCAGCCGGTAGCCGGTGCCGGCGAGCAACCCGTCCGCGGCGCGCGCCAGCCGGGCGCGGCCCGCGAGGGCCGCGCCCAGGCCAGCCAGCGTGGAGCCGTTGACCAGGTTGACCGCGAACCGCACACGATGCCGCGCGCGCACGGGTCAGGATTGCCCGCCCGAGCCGTCCGGCGGGCCGTACAGCGGCGGCTCGTAGGCAGGGGCGCCGTACGACCCGTTCCCGGAGCCGTTCGGCGTGCCGTTCCCGGTGCCGTCGCCCGTGCCGTTCGGAGTCCCGTCCGCGATGACCACGCCGTTGACCCAGAGCGGTGTCGCTATCGGCAGCTGTATCTGCGGGTGGTTGTGCTCGTGGTGCGCGCGCTTGGCCGCCAGGTGGTACTCGCGCAGCCGCGCGATGAACTCGTCGTCCGCGTACGGAGTGCCGTCGACCAGCGGGCCGCGCCCGCCCGCGAAGACCGCCGTCACATCCTCACCGCTGAGCGTCTTGTGCGTCTCAAGCGCGTGTGCCATCGCCAGCACGTGCCGCTCGTTCTCGCGCAAGATCTGCTCGGCCCGTACAAGCAGCCCGGACAGGTTGTCCTCGATCCGGTCGGCGAGCGCGTGCCTGGCTCGCAACGCCGGGCCCTCGTTGTTCGCGCCGGGGCGGCCGCCGCCGGGCGAGCCGACCTCCAGGCGGCGGGCCGAGGAGTACGACGACACCGTGGTGCCCATGCCCCAGAAGCCTTCCATATACGAGGCCACGGTGGTCGCGGACTCCAGGTCGCCGGACACGCCGGACGAGCTGTCACTCTCGAAGAACATCCGCTCCCCGGCCAGCGAGGCGAGCGATACCAGGATGTCCGCCTCGTACTCGCTGCGCCACCGGGTGAACTGGTCCTCCGGCTTGACGCTGGCCACCATCCCGAGGTAGTCGCTACCCTTCTCGATCGTGGCGATGTCGATCTCCATGTGCTGCCGGGTCCGGTAGGCGACGACGGCGTGGCACGCCTCGTGGATTGCGACGGCGTGCCGCTCCCGCTCGATGTACTCGACATCTTCCGGCGGCCCGAGCTCCTTGAGCTGCTTGGCCTTGATCACGTCCGGCCAGGTGATGACGTCCCTGCCGTCCCTGATGGCGGTGATCAGCGCCTCGTTGACCAGGTCCTTGATGCTGGCGCCGGTCGCGTACGGGGTGATCGTGGCGAGCTTGTCGATATTCTCGGCGGTCAGCTCGTGCTGGACCTTGGCGAAGTACCCCTCGTAGGTGCGGATCCGGCCCGCCTTCGATGGGTAGCCGACCCGGTAGATGCGGTCGATACGGCCCGGCCGCAGCAGCGCCTCGTCCAGCGCCGACGGCATGTTGGTCGCCATCATCACCAGGAGGCGGTACTTGGGCGGGGGCTTCGGCCGCATGCCCAGCGCCCGGCGCACCACCCGGTTGACGAAGCCCCGCGGCTTCTTCAGGCCGGAAAGTTCGGTGAGCAGGGCCTGCAGCGTGCCCATGCCGCCGCCCCCGCCGCCGCCGTTCATCATCCCGCCGATGATCTGCCGGTTCCGTCGCACGCCGGGCTCGGTCAGCTCCGAGCCCATCGCGTCACGCGCGAGCCGCCACTGGGTGTCCTCGGACAGGTAGGAGAAGCCGTGACAGCCGCCCGAGGAGAAGGCAGGCCTGGCGAACCCCCCGCCGCCGCCACCGCCGCCGGGGGCGCCCTGGGTCATCATGCCGCGGTTACCGAGCGAGTCGGCCTCGTCGAAGAAGACGATCACGCCGCCGTACCGCAGTGACAGCTTGCGCAGCTTGCGGAACAGGCCCTTCACCTTGAGCACGCCGACCCCGAAGAACATGTTGATGAACGCGCCCGGGTCCACGAAGACGTACGGCTTGCCCGTCTCGCCGGCCACCGCCTCGGCCATCAGCGTCTTCCCGGTGCCAGGCGGTCCCCAGAGCAGGATGCCGCCCGGCACGTAGCCGCCGCGGTCCTCGACCACTTCCGGGTTCTCCAGGAAGATGATGTTCTCCTTCACCCGCTCCAGCACGTGGTCCTGGCCCCAGACGTCGGAGAACCTGGTCTTGATGTCGTCCGGATAGTAGACGTCCACGCCGCCCCGGGACAGGAACCAGAAAAGCAGCGCGAACTGGGCGACCGTGAAGAACAGAAGGAAGGCGTACTGGATGACGGTCGGCAGTGCGTGCCACAGGATGGCAGGCACGTGCAGCAGCGCGAGGATCGGCGGGTCGTGCATGATCTTGCCGGCGACGATGGCGATGACCGCGATCACGACCACCCACCGGATAAGCCGGCCGATGCGGAACTGCGCCCAGGCTGAAAGCTTGCGGTTGGTCAGGCGGCTAAAGGCGCCCCAGACCTTGTTCATCCAGAACTGATGGTAAGCCGCCGAGTGCTCGCTGATCAGGAAGTGGATCTGGTGCAGGACCTCAAGGCCTGCCAGGACGAAGACCCACCAGCCCGTGCTCACTTCGATCCGCATGGCGTCAACGAAGCCGACGAGCGGGTCGTTCGCCATGACCGACCAGACCAGGATCAGCCAAAGGGCAGCCAGCACCACCAGCCACTTGATCCGGTCCCAGAGAGGCAGTCTCTTGCGGGTCAGGCTGTCTGTATCTCTGGGCCGGCCGCCCTCGTAGCTGAGTCCCTGCGCTGGCCGCTGGGCCTTCTTCATGTCGGGCTCCCGACGGTAAATGACGACATGATGGTATTTATGTTGTTCTGATTCTGGCTGTAACAAGCGTTGGTGCAGTGCACCATGAGGAAGTAGACGACCGTCTGATCGGCGTTGGTCAGCACGTCTTCGTCGAACGTGTCAGAAACCCCGCCGGGGAACGTGTACTGGAACGTTTCCCGCACCCCGTGGACGCCCTGACTGGCAGTGATCGTGTCGTCCCGCAGCTGCTTGAAGTTGGTGAGCGGGAAGCCGCTCTCCGCGTCTTGCTCCCGGGTCGTCGAAGTCACCGGCAGCATGAAGTCGCGCAGCATGTTGTAGGACAATTCGTTGCTCGCCGTCGATGAGAGCGTTCCGACCTCGGCGAATACGAACGGCTGTGCGACATCGGGCGCGAGGAAATGGGTGGCCGACGGCGCGGTCCCGGCATCGAACGCGGTCAACCAGACGCCTGCCCCCGAGCCTCCCGCGGCTGCCAGGGCCGCGTTCAGCGACTGCTGCGATATCTGATGCCAGCCGTAGGGCACCTTGTAGTACGTCCCCGCCGACGAGTCCGCGACATACGTGTACTGAGGAGCGCCGCATGCGCTCAGCCCTATGGTGAGAGCAGCCACGAGGAGTGAAGTCAACCCCCCGACGAGGCCTCTTGTTGAGCGGAAGGCCCGGTTCGTCACAAGGGTGACCTCCACACTTTGCGTCTGCAGACAAGTATGCCGCTTCATATCGATTTGGTATAGGTCAGGGCACTGAACGGACGCGAGTGACTGTCAGTGCCGCGAATATCGTCACAAGGCCGGCGAGCGCGAAGAGCGCCGAGTAGCTGTTCATCAGTCCGAGTACTACCCCGGCCACCAGCGGAGCGACCACAAGGGGCAGGCTGTACGCGATGTTTATCAAGCCAAGGTCCTTAGCCCGGTCCGCCGCGGCCGGGAGCACCTGGGTCAGCAGCGCCGGTGCCGCCGCCCAGTACGTGCCGTACCCGGCGCCGAGTAGTGGCGCCGCCACCAAGGCCATGTCCCAGGTGGGCGATGCCGCCAGTATCGCCGCGGCCAGCGCCATGATGGCCGCCGAACCGATGACGAAAGGCTTACGCCGTCCGGACCGGTCCAACAGCGTCCCGCAGAGCGCCCCGGCGATCAGCAACGCGACCGCGTAAAGCGCCATCAGCATGAGCAGTCCTGTCTGCGGATCGTGGTAGTGCGCCCCGTTGGCGAGAAAGTACAGCAGGTACAGGGTGCCCAGGTCGTTGCCGAGGTTAACCATGAAGTGCGTGGCCCAGCCCCAGCCGAAGTCGGGGTATCGCCGCGGCGACACCCATAGCCGCCGCAGGGCGGCCTTGACCGGCAGCCGCGGCTTGAACTCGGCGGGCAGCGGCTCGTCCGGCGTGCGCAGCACGAACATGCTGGCGCACGCGATGAGGATCGCTGCGCAGGTGAGATATCCCGCCGACATCCTGGTAACGAGCACCGTGACGATGAGCGCGCCGAGCACGGTCCCCAGCATCTGGCTGATCCCGATGAGGCCGCCGAGCGTGCCGCGCTGGTTCGCGGGCACCCGGTCCGGCAAGGCCGCGGTCAGTGTGGCCAGCATGCCGCCCAGCCCTAGCGCCGCGATGAACCAGCCGATCGCCATCACCCAGATGGCGGGGGACGCCGCGACCACGACGATGCCGAAGGCCCCGGTCAGCGCGCACGCGATCGTCCAGGGATGACGGCGGCCGCGCAGTGAGGTGGTCCGGTCGGACAGCGCGCCGACGACCGGGTTCGCTATGAGCAAGGCGATGGCGCCCACGCCCATCACGACCGAGAGCAGCACGGCGTCCGACCCGCCGGGCGCGCCGCCGCTCTTGATGAGGTGATGGTTCAGCGATGCGACCTGCTCGGGCAGCAGCACCTGCAGCGGCGCGTAGATCGCCAGCCAAAGGCCGATGTTGGCAAGGAAGAGCAGCGTTATCCAGCCGGGCCTGACTGGCCGGGTTGGCTCGGCGAGCGCGCTCGGCAGCGCGGTTTCCGTGCTCGCCGCGAGGGCCTCATCCAAAGCACTGTCCTTCCCCGCGGTAGGTGAAAACGCTTCGCGTGTCCAACTGGTCGGGGTCGATCACGTGGTACTCGGTGAGGCGCTCGGCGAGTTCGCCGGCCTTGGCGTGCCGCATCCAGACCCGGTCGCCGGGGCCGAGCCGGTCCGCCGCGGCCCCCGCCACTGGGGTCTGGACCTCCCCGGCACCTTCGGTGCGAGTGAGGCGCAGGCCCGGGGGAAGGAACGGGCTGGGCAGCCGGTCCGGCGTGCCAGTTCCTGACGCCACATAGCCGCCGCTGAACAGGGTCGCGATGCCAGGCGCGGGCCGCCGCACCACCGGCAGCGCGTAGACGAGGGCGGGCCTGGGCCGGAACTTCCGGTACGCGTTCGAACAGCGTCGGGCCTACCAGGCCCGACCCGGCGGCCAGTTCCGTGACCGACTTGTCCGTGGCAGTGGACTCGAGCGATCCGGTGCCGCCTCCGTTGACGAATTCGAGGGCGGTCAGGCGGCGGATCCGGCGGACGGTCTCCGCGCGCCGCTCCAGCAATTCCGGGACGGACCGGGCCTGGATGAAACGTACAAAGGCGGCCCGCACCGGCGCCCCGCGCGGAGCGTCGCCGAGGCCCGCGATCTGCCCCTCGTAGCCCATCACGCCAACTAGTACGAATCCCGGGCGCGCGAGGATTGCCTCGGCGAACCGCGCCGCTTGCGCCGGCTCGCGCAGCGGGGACCGCCAGGTCCCGATCTGCAGCACCGGCCCGCGGGGCAGCGGCCGCCAGGAGACGTCGAGTTCCAGGCACACCCTGATCTCCGGGTGGCCGTCGCCGAGCGTCGCGTCGATGAAGTCGAGGTGCGCGGCCGAGTCGACGGTGATCGTGATGTGCCGCCGCGCGGCGGTGTCCGCGGCCAGCGCGCGCAGCGCCGCGCGGTCCGCTGTCGGATAGGCGACCAGCAGGTCGTCGCTGGTGCCGGCCGCGTGCAGCCACAGCGCCTCGGCCAGCGAGTAGCACATGACACCCCGGTATCCTGGCCGGGCGAGCACGCGCTCGATCAGGTACCTGCAGCGCAGCGACTTGCTCGCCACTCTGATGGGCAGGCCGCCAGCGCGCCGGACGAGATCGCGCGCGTTGGCGTTGAAGGCGGCGAGGTCGACCACGGCGAACGGCGGATCCAGGTGAGCGGTCGCCCGCTCATACAAGTCCTGGCCGCTGACCGGTCTCGCGAGAATGCCCGACATGGTGGAACACTAGCCGCTGTCAGGAAATTCAGACCACTAAGGTGGGAAAACAACCCAATGAGCTGGCAGAACTGGGCAGGCACGGTGACCGCGGAACCCGCCCGCTGGTACCGGCCGCGGACAGCCGAGGCCATCGCGGACGCGATCAAGGAGGCTGCCTCGGCCGGGCTGACCGTACGGGCGCTCGGCAGCGGGCATTCCTTCACCGCCGCGGCGGCGACGACTGGCGCCGCGCTCGACCTGTCCGGCTGGACCGATGTGATCTCGGCTGACGTCCGGACGGGGCTCGTCACGGTCCGCTCGGGGACCACGATCCGTGCGCTCAACGCCGCGCTGGACGCGCTCGGCCTGGCGATGCCGAACCTCGGGGATATCGACGCCCAGACGATCTCCGGGGCGATCTCCACCGGGACGCACGGCACGGGCGCCCGGCTCGGCGGCATCGCTACCCAGGTAGCGGCCCTCGATCTCGTGCTGGCCGACGGGTCGGTCGTCTCGTGCTCGGAGCGGGATCGGCCGGACCTGTTCGCCGCCGCGCGGGTCGGCCTGGGCGCTCTTGGCGTGATCTCGACCGTGACGCTGCGCTGCGTCCCGGCGTTCACCCTCGCGGCCGACGAGCGCCCGATGCCGCTCGCGGAGGTCACCGGGCGTTTCGCTGAGTTCGCGGCGGATAACGATCATTTCGAGTTCTACTGGTTCCCCTACGGCCGCAACGCCCTGGTCAAGCGGAATAACCGGATCACGGACGAGAGCTCGCCGCCGATGCCGGCCTGGCGGCGGTACTGGGAGTACGAGGTCATGGAGAACGCCGCGTTCGGCACGCTGTGCCGCGCGGGCCGCTCGATGCCGCGCCTGATCAAGCCGCTGAACCGGCTGGCCGCGGCCACGCTGTCCAAGCGCTCGTACTCGGACACATCGCACCGGGTGTTCGTGACGGCGCGCCGGGTCCGGTTCGTGGAGTCGGAGTACGCGGTGCCCCGCGAGGCCGTCCTCGACGTGCTCGCCGAACTGCGCGGCGGAGTGCGGCGGCTCGCCCACCCGGTGATGTTCCCCGTCGAGATCCGGGTCGCCGCGGCCGACGATATCTGGCTGTCCACGGCGTATGAGCGAGACAGCGCGTACATAGCGATCCACCAGTACGCCGGGCTGCCCTACCTGGATTACTTCAGGTTCTTCGAGTCGATCGCGGCCGCGGTCGGCGGTCGTCCGCACTGGGGCAAGATGCACACCCTGGACGCCGAACGCCTCGCCGCGCTCTACCCGCGCTTCACCGACTTCCTCCGGGTCCGTGACGAGACGGACCCGGAGCGCCGGTTCGCCAACCCCTACCTGGAGCAGGTGTTCGGCGGCTTACCGCCCATATTTGAGGATCACCCCGGAGAAGCCCCTGGGGCCGAAGGCCGACCCCGTCGCCCACAGCGAGCGCGTGCCTGGGATGTGCGTCAGGGGAGTCGGCGCGTGCGTGTTGACGTCCGGCGGCGTGTACTCGGTCCAGTGTCCGCCAGCCAGGTGGTAGAGGTTCCAGAAGCCACCGGGGTTGATGTCGATGCCGTCCGCCCACAGCCCGCCGTTCCCGTCTGGCGCCATCGAGCCGACGATGTCCGCGGGCCCGGCCGTCGTGAGCCACGACCGGCCGTTCCAGTGCATCACCGCGGTGTCGGGCAGCCTGGCGGGCAGCGAGATGGTCCGGACCAGCCAGGCGTCCGCGGGCCCGGTCGCCGTCAGGCTGGAGTAGGAGACCTGGGCCCCGGACGGGAGCGGCAGGAGGGGAAGGCCGACCGCCGACCACTTCTTCCCGTTCCAGTGCATGACGGAGCTGATGCTTGAGCTGTAGGCCCAGATGTCCCCGGGCGCGACGGCGCTCACCCCGAGCGGGGCAGCGGGCAGCTTCACCTTCGCCCACACGTGGCCGTTGTACCGCGCGGCGTACGCGCCGGCGCCGAGGCTGAACACCCAGACGTCACGGGGCGCGAAGACGGCGGACACGACGGTGACCGCGCCGGAAGAGTCCCGGCGGAGCACCCACGAGGGCACCGGCTGAAGTGTCCATCTGGCGCCGGTCCAGCGCAGCGCCGCGGTGGCGTCATGGGTGTCGAACAGCCAGAAGTCGCTGGCTGAACTGGCGCCGATCGCGACCGCCGACGCCACGTCGGCGCCGAGTTTGCCCGGCACCTTGATCCGCGACCAGGCGCCGCCCGCCGAGCGCTCCACCAGCGTGACACCCGGTCCGCTCCAGACCGACCAGGCGTCCTTGGCGGAGTCCGCGGTCAGGAGCCCCGACACGTTGCCCGTGGCGGGACCGATCGTCTGGACGGCCCGCCAGCCGGGCGCTGCCGCGCCGCTCACCTGATAAGCGACGGCCGAGGTCGCCACGGCCGTCCCGCAGGCGGCCGTGCCCAGCGTGGCAGCGGCCAGCATGGCGGCGGCCGCGGTGAATGAGAGTCTCATGCACCTTGGACGCTCGCCCGCCGACTTTGGTTACTCAATCCTGAGCCGTTCATGCCCTCGGGACGTGATCGTGGATAGAACGCCGATACCGGTCATGAAGCGAGGTAGCGGATGGCGGTCGACGGGATAAGCGGCGTGCCCTGGTCGCGAGCGTTTCCTTGCGCGCTCAGCGCCTACCGGATTACAGAGATTCCCCGCCGTGACGCGCCGGAAGAGGAGCCTGATCCGGGCAGGCCACAGCGTGTCGCGGCGCTGATGGCCGCCTATCATGCCGGAATCACGAGCAGCGCGGGGCCTTGGCGGGGTGCGGTCGCCTTCGGGTGGATCAGGACGGCGGCGGGCGGCCCGGTGCAGGTCATCGCCGCTGGGGACACGCTTGCCGGAAGCGAGTGCGGCCAGGGCGGCGTCCTGCTCGCCATGCCCGGCGGGGCGCGCGCCCGTCCGCTGCCTCCCGGCACGCTTGCCGGACTGCTCGCCCAGCTCGGCTGCTGGCGGGAGATCGCCGTCCTCAGCGACGGCCTGCTCGCGGCGGCCGGCGAAACCCGGCAGAGCGACCACGCCGGGCGGCACGCCACCCTGTCGCTCGACGAGGGGCTGCTCGGAAGCTGGACCGGCCCGTTCGGATGGATGGTTGTCGCGCAGCCCCTGCCGCCAGCCGAGCTGCGGTCCCTGGCCGACGAAACGGGCGGCCAGCAGCACGTGGCCGAGGCAACCGCCGACCGGTTCCCGGAGCGTGCGGTGGAGGCGCGGCGCCTGAAGGAACGGCACGCGGAGCTGAGCCGGGGCATGACCGCCGGTTTCTGGCGGATCAGCGTCATGGCCGGCGGCCTCGACGAGGGGAGCGCGGCCCGCGTGGCCGGCTTGTTCTGCGCGTCCGCCGCGCTGGACGGGCTGCCGTACGCGCTGAGCCCCGCCCCGGCGGTGCCGCTCTCGTCCTGCTACGGGTCCACCGAACTGCTCGGCGCCCTCGCCCGGCCGCCGGAAAAGGAGGTGCCGGGGCTCCGGCTGGCGCTCCGGCCCGATTTCGACGTCACCCCCGAGACGCCCCCAGCGCCAGCGGGAATCGCCCTGGGCGACATCCTCGACCGGAATCTGATGCCCGCTGGCGGACTGATCCTGCCGCGAGATTCGCTGAACCGGCACGTGTTCGTGTGCGGCGCGACCGGGTCCGGCAAGTCGCAGACTGTCCGGACCCTCCTCGAGGCCGCCACCAGGCAGAACATCCCATGGCTCGTCATCGAGCCCGCCAAGGCCGAGTACCGCCTCATGGCCGCCCGGCTGCCCGGCACCGAGGTCGTCACGATCCGGCCCGGCGAGCCGGACGCGGTAGCGGCCGGGCTGAACCCGCTGGCGCCGGCCGGCGACGAGGGCGGCGGCACCTTCCCGCTGCAGACGCACTCGGACATGGTCAAGGCCCTGTTCATCGCGTCGTTCCGGTCCGAGGAGCCGTTCCCGCAGGTGCTCAGCGCCGCGCTCACCCGCGTGTACGAGGAGGCGGGCTGGGACCTCGCGCTGGGCGAGCCGCGGGATGCCGGGGCGGCGTATCCGACGCTGACCGACCTGCAGCGTGCCGCCGAGAGCGTGGTCACCGACGTCGGCTACAGCCAGCGGGTCACCGACGACGTGCTCGGCTTCATCAGGGTCCGGCTGGCGAGCCTGCGGCACGGCACCACCGGCCGGTTCCTGGAGGGCGGTCATCCCGTCGACTTCGGCAGGCTGCTGCGAACGAACGTCGTCCTGGAGATCGAGGATGTCGGCGACGACGCGGACAAGGCGTTCCTCATGGGCACGGTCCTCATCCGCCTGGCCGAGCACCTCCGGCTGGCCCACCGCACCGCCGTCGGCCGTCGTGCGGAATTGAGTCACTTGACCGTCGTCGAGGAAGCACACCGGCTGCTCCGCCGGCCGGCCGGGGCGGAGGCGGGCGGCGGGGGCGCCGCCGGCCACGCCGTCGAGATGTTCGCCGGGCTGCTCGCGGAGATCCGCGCCTACGGCGAGGGCCTCGTCATCGCCGAGCAGATTCCCGCGCGCATCGTGCCCGACGTGATCAAGAACACAGCCGTGAAGATCGCTCACCGGCTCCCAGCGGCCGATGACCGGGAGGCGGTCGGAGCGACGATGAACGCGACGCAGGCCCAGTCCCGCTACCTGGTGACGCTCGCCCCAGGGGAGGCTGCCGTCTGCTGCGACGGCATGGATTTCCCTGTCCTGGTGAAAGTAACCGATGGCACCGAACGGGAGGTGGCGGCTCTCCCGCGTACCCGCGATGCCCGCCCGGTGGTGAGCCAGCGGTCGGCCACCTGCGGCCCGGAATGCGCGGCCCGCCCGTGCACGCTCCGGGACATGCGTGCCGCCCAGCGCGCGCTCGATGAGCTGCCGTGGATCCGCTTGTGGGCGGAACTCGCCGTGCTCGCCCACCTGACCGGCTGGCCGATGCCCGTGCCCAACCCGGCTGGCCTGGCCAGGTTCAGGGAGTTGCCGTCCCGGGCGAGCCAGTGCGCCGCCTCGCACGCGGTCGACGCCGCGGTCACGGCGCGGCGCGGGGTGCCGGAACCGCGCGCGCTCGCCGTGCACGCGTGCACGGCGATCCGCGCCCGGACCGAGCGTGATCAGTGGCTATGCCCGCCGGACGAGCCGCGGTGGCTGCTGCCCGGCCCGGTGACGGAGGAGGTGGCGTTCGGCACGGCGCGTCCGTCGGCGATCGAGCGCGCCGGTCCGCTGGCGGCGCTGCTCGACGAGTTCATCGACTGCCGGTGGCCGCTCAAGTACCTCAGCCGCGCGGAGGCGTAGCAACACCCCGGTCGTCTTAGGCGTTCGGCGGCTGCGCCGGCATCGCCGGTATCGGCTTTACGTTGCCCGAGGGCACCGGGAAGCGGAACGACGCATGGCCCGCCTTGACCGCGGTCAAGTCGAGGATGTTGGCCGCGGTCGCCGTCGAACCGCTGACGGTCGCGGTGACGAAGATCGTGTCGCCCTTCTTCACCGACCCGATCCCCGCCGCTTCCGCGTCGACCACGGTCTTGCTGGTCACCGTGTACGTGGCGGTGTAGCCGTCCGCGCTCTTCACCGTGACCGACCCGGTGCTCACCGCGGTGACCGTGCCGTCCTGCACGTCGACGGTCTGGTAGCCGCCGCCGGACTTCGGGACGGTGAGCTGGCCGTGGACCGCGCCGCCGAGGACCCCGTTGAACTCGAACGGACCGCCGGGGAACGCGGACCAGCCGCGGCCGGTCCGGTAGACGGGCGCCGGTCCGCTGGCGGCGGGGCTCGGCGACGCGGCCGGCGCGACCACCGCGGTGTCCGCGCCGCCCACCTTGGCGGGCGCGGAACGCGTGGCGGCGTATCCGATGCCCGCACCGCCGGCCAGTGCCACCACCGCGACGCCCGCGACCGCGACCGGGCGCCGCGGCCGCCAGCGCTGCCAGCGCGGCGGGCCCATAGTGATCATGTCTTCGTCGGGGTTCATCCGCGATCGCCTCCCGGCAGCTGTCACACATTGTCCTGAACCCGGTACCGGCTTCAGGGTGGGGGGCGTATCTGAGGAAAACCTGAGGGAACGCGCGTGTGACGCTCTCAATGAAACGCCTGCCGTGCCGGTTATCCACAGGGTTGCGCACAGCGGTGCGCACAGGGTTATCCACAGCCCGGGACCGGCGGCGTCAGGTCTGCGGCTGCAGCACAGGCGGCCTGACCTCGGCGGACGCTTCGCTCGGCTGCGCTCCCCAGCGACCGGTTATGCACAGCCAGACCAGCGCGAGCGCGGTGAGCAGGCGGACGCTCGACGTGATCCAGTCGCCCTCGAACAGCTGGACTTGCTGGTACCAGACATGCTGCGGGATGCTGATGGCCTCCATGTAGGTGATAGCGCCGAAGCACAGCCTGATAAGGACGAGCGCGTCGAGCCGTGACCGCGGGTAGAGCGCCAGCAGCCCGATGATCATGACGTCGTACCAGGGGCGCTGGAACGGCCAGAAGAAGATCCAGGCGAGGCTCAGGGCGAGCGCCGGGGTCACCCCGGGAAGTCCGGGGACCAGATCCGGCAGCCGGAAGAACGCGAGCAGCCCGACGGCGACGCACAAGATCAGCGCAATCGTGGCGAGGTGCGCCGGCGTGTGGTCCGCGCCCAGGCCGCCGGCGATCCCGAACGGGCGGTAGAACACCTGGTAAAGGTTGTCCCAGGTGATCTGGTTGCTCCGCTGGAACAGCACATTGACCGCCGGCGTCCCGGCGATCGCGTACGACGGGACGACCACGGCCGCCCAGCCGGCCAGCATGGACGCGATCCCGGCCGGGGATCGCCGCAGCGCCCACAACGCGCCCACCGCGAACAGCGTGAACGGTGACTTGATCGCGGCGGCGGCGCCGAGGAGCACCCCGGCCGCGAGGCACCGCAGCAGTGCCGGTCTTTTGCCGGGCGGGACGAAACGCAGCGTGATGAGCCCGCCGAGGCCGAACGCGATAGCAAGGCCGTCGATGTGGCCGCTGGCTACGATCTCCCAGAGCACCAGGGGATTCAGCGACCAGAGCAGGTGGGCGCGCAGCCGCATCGCGGGCTGATCGCGCAGCGCCCGGTCGAGCAGCAGCACTACCGCGCCGAACGCGAGCGCGCCCCAGAGCTTCAGCCAGAACGTGATCGCGGCCATCGATGAGCCGCCGAGTTCCGCCGACACCCACTCCTCGGCGGTGGCCAGCGGTCCATAGTCCGACAGCGAGTGCTGCCATGTGCTCGGGCTGTTGATCGCCAGCTTGTCCCCGAGCAGCGCCATCTGCTTGGGCGTGTCCACATAGGGGCTATGGCCGAGGACCACCATGTTGCCGTCGATGGCGTATGACTGCGTGTCCGTGGTGCCCCCCGGTGGCAGCACCGCGAGGGCAGCGACGGCGATGAAAGAGGCGGCGACCAGCGTCCGCGCTCGCGGCCTGGCGCCGCGCGCGACGGCGATCAGGCCGACGCCCACGCCGATCGTCGCGACGACGGCGGCGCCCCACATGGTGAAAAGCACGAAGTCGTCTGGCAGCCCGAGGGCCACCCACCACGGCGGCCCGCCGGAGGTGTGCGCCATAGCGGGCACGCTGATAGACGGCCCCGCGACGGAGATAGCAATCATCACGAGAAGCGAAACAGTGATGCAGGCCGTCGCGGTCCAGACGAGCAGCCGGTTTTGGCCGGCTGCCCGTATGTTCCGGTCACTCACGGTATTCACTCCGCAGATGGGTGAGTCCATGTGTCGGCGAGTGTTTTAGCTTGTACACCTGTCGACGGACAGACCGTACCCGACGACGCCTTCAGAACGAGTTAAGGCGCCGACTCGTTCCCGGCTACCCGCTGACCTCGCGATCGAGCCGGATCTGGCCGCGGAGCTGGTTGCGCAGGGAGTCCGCGTCGTCCGCGTCGAGCGTCATGACCCGGCCGGTGCCGAGCTCCTCGCGCCGCAGAACCGAGCCGGTCCGGGTGGCCCACCAGCGCCCCGTGTTGCTGCGCCAGACGTGCCACCCGGGGAATTCCGACTCAAGCTCCGCGAGTTGCTCGTCCCACCCGGCCATGACGTTCCTCCCCAGGAGTGGGACTCGGACTCCGTATTCAAAATGAACGTGCATCCGCAAGGTGTCAAGGGATCACCCGCGGCATCCGGGCGCTACCGTCCAGAGGTAGACACCCGGCCGTTTACCCCGGCATCCGCGGCGGTCCCGCCGTCGCCGGACGCCGGTGCACCCGCGGGGTTCGCCCCGGTGGTCCCGCCGGCGAGTTCTTCCTCGGTCTCGGCGGCGGCTATCGCGGCCCGGTACCGCTGCCGGAAAATCACGCCGGCCGCGCCGGCCGCGGCCAGCACGGCCGCGGCTAGGAAGGACCACGAAAGCGCCGAGGAAAACCGCCCGCGGCGCGTCTCTTCCGGGCGGACCTGCCGGGCGGTGGTCCGCAGCGCCGCGGAGACCTTGGGCGCGGCGGTCTTGGTGGTGTAGTCGGCGGCGATCTCCAGCCGTGGCGCGGCCCAGCGGCGCGCGTTGAAGACCCCCTTGTTGACTCCCTGGGCAGCGGACTGCGCCGCGGCCTGCGCCGCAATGCTGACTTGCTGCGCCGCGGCCTGGGCGGCGATGCTCGCCTGGTGCGCGGCAGTCTGCGCGGCAACGCTCGCCTGCTGCGCAGCGGCCTGCGCGGCCGACGCCGCGGTCTGCGCCGCCGCCTCCTTAACGTCACGCGCCCGCTTGGCGAGCTGGTCGGTATCGATGGTCGTTGTGTTTACATTCGCTTTAAACACGGTTCACCTTCCCCGTCATGCTGTCGATACCTCAAAGTTCCCTGGGACGCGGCGTTCAATCATCTGGGGTGCGCGGTCGGGAGCCACTACGGTGGAGCCGGTACCGTGATTAGTGCAGACGTAAGCCCGCGAACAGTGGCCGGAGAGACCGGCCTGCGAAGAACCGGAGCCATCACAATGACCGAAACGCTGACCGCGACGCTGACGACGACGCAGGGGACGGTCACCGTCCGGCTTTTCCCTGACCACGCGCCGAAGACTGTGCGGAACTTCGTCGAGCTCGCCGAAGGCGGCCGGGAGTGGACAGACCCGCGGACCCGGGCGGTGACCAAAGAGAAGCTCTACGACGGCACCATCGTCCACCGGGTGATCGCCGGGTTCATGATCCAGGGCGGCGACCCGCTCGGGACCGGCACCGGCGGCCCCGGCTACAAGTTCGCCGACGAGATCCACCCCGATCTCCGGTTCGACAAGCCGTACCTGCTGGCGATGGCGAACGCGGGGCCGGGGACCAACGGCTCCCAGTTCTTCATCACCACCGTGCCGACGCCGTGGCTGAACGGCAAGCACACGATCTTCGGCGAGGTCATCAACGGCGCGGACGTGGTGGACAAGATCAGCCGCGTGCAGACCAAGCCCGGCGACCGTCCCGTGACCGACGTGGTTCTTCAGTCGGTCACCATCCAGCGCGGTTAGTGACGGTAGACCATGACCGCGCCGGGCGATCAGGCCAGCCAGTCAGGGCAAGACAGCCCGCCCACCTGTTACCGGCACCCGGACAGGGAAACGTGGGTTTCCTGCGTTCGCTGCGGTCGCCACGCGTGCCCCGACTGCCTGCGTGACGCGGCCGTCGGCCAGCAGTGCGTGGAATGCGTACGAGGGGCGGGCCGGGCCAGCCGGCCCGCGAGGACCGTGTTCGGCGGCAAGCCCAGCCGCGGCGCGGTCGTGACCTGGACGATCATGGGCGCCAACATCCTGCTGTACCTGATCGAGCTTGCCCACACGAGCCTCGCCTCGGACTGGTGGATGCTCGGGTACGCGCAGTACTACCAGGGCGGCCCGCCGCAGGGCGTGGCGGCCGGACAGTGGTACCGGCTGATCTCGTCCGCGTTCCTCCCGGGTACCGGCAGCCTCGGGATCCTGGACATCGCCTTCAACATGTGGGCGCTATACATCGTGGGGCCAGGCCTTGAGCAAATGCTCGGCAAGGTCCGCTTCGTTGCCGTGTACCTGCTGAGCGCGGTCGGCGGCAGCGTGCTCTTCTACTACCTGGCCCCGCAGAACCAGCCGGCACTCGGCGCGTCGGGCGCTATCTTCGGCTTGTTCGGGGCCTGGTTCGTGGCCTCGAGGCGGCTGCGCCTCGACAGTCGCGGGATCGTCATGCTGATCGTGCTCAACCTCGCGCTCAGCTTCCTCTACCGCAGCACGATCGCCTGGCAGGACCACATCGGCGGGCTGGTCACCGGCGCGCTCATCACGGCGGCCTACGCGTACGCGCCGCGCAAGCACCGGGTGGCCTTTCAGGTGGCCGCGACGGTGGTGGTGGCTGTCATCCTCGCCGTCGCCGTGGTGATCAGAAACGGCCAGCTCAACCCCTAGAGGTCAGCGCCACTTGGTGGCGAGCACCACTCCCGCCACGATCAGCGCGAATCCGCAGACCAGGTTCCAGCCGCCAAGCGCGGAAAGCCCGGGCATGTCCGCCTGCGTGACGTAGTACAGCGCGATCCAGGCCAGCCCGATCAGGAAGCAGGCGATCATGGTCGGCGCGAGCCACGGCGGGCTAGGCGCCCGCTTCGACGACCGCGTCGGCGGTGGCGTGTAGACCGGCTTCTTCCGGACGCGGGACTTCGGCACCGCGCACCTCACTTTCCTGCTGGCTGTGGGCCGATTGCGCAATCGACCACACTAGAGCGGGTCGATCGCGCAATCGGCACCGGTTAGGGGTTAGGGGTTGCCGGTGCCGTTGCCGTTGTTGGCGGCTGGGCCCGTCGGGGTGCCGGTAGCGGTGGCGGTGGCCGTCGCGGTGGGCGTGGCGGTCGCGCTGGCCGAGCTGGACGGCGTGGCGGAGGCGCTCGCCGACGGGCTCGCGGTCGCCTGCGGCTGCACCAGCAGCGTTACCTGGTAGCCTCGCGGCTCCGTGGTGCCCTGCGTGGGCTGCTGCTGCCAGACCAGTCCGGGCTGGGTTCCGGCCGGGCCGGCGGTGTAATCGATCTTGTACGTGAAGCCGGAGCTTTGCAGGGACGCTATGGCGCTGTTGACCGGGATGTTGGTGACCTCGGGAACCTGGACGCCGCCGCCCGAGACGTACAGCGTGACCGACGACCCGGGGGCGACGGAGGTGCCGGCGACCGGGTTGGTGTGGTCGACCGTGTTCTGTGGCTGCGTCGACTGCGGGTCGTTTTGCAGGTTGTAGTTCAGGCCCAGGCTCGTCAGCTCCTGCTCGGCCGCGCTCGTGGTCTTGCCCTGCAACGACGGCACGTTGACGTTCTTGGCGCCCTCGGAGACGTAGACGGTGACCGTGCTGCCCTTGCTGACGCTGTTGCCGTTGGGCGGGCTGGTGTTGATCACAAGGCCCTTTTGCACGCTGGCGCTGTTCTGGTCGACCACGGCCGGGTTAAGACCCGCTGCCTTGATCTGGGTGACGGCCTGAGCCGCCGGCTCTCCGTTCACCTGCGGGACGAACGCGCCCTTGCTGTTGTTGCCGGTCAGCATCACGGCCGCCACGGCGATCGCGGCGATCACGGCCAGCAAGGGGATGAGCCAGGGCAGCCAGCGCCGTGCCCAGCTGCGCCTGGGCTCGTTGCCCCCGCCGTCGTAGTCGCCGTAGCCGGTCTGCTGGTACGGGGAGACCGCGGTCGGGGCGGCGCCCATCATGGTCTGCGGGCCCATCCGCTGGGTGCGGTCGGGGTAGCCGTAGTAGTCGGCGCGGGTCGGCGGCGGCGTCATGGCGGCCACCTGCATGCCGGAGGCAGCGCGCTGGATGTCGGCCTCCATCTCCGCGGCGGTCTGGTACCGGTCGTTCGGCGACTTGGCCATCGCCTTCAGCACGATGGCGTCCGCCCACGGCGGGATGTCCGGGTCCAGCCGGGACGGCGGGATCGGGTTCTCCCGGACGTGCTGGTAGGCGATCGCCACCGGCGAGTCGCCGGTGAACGGGGGGCGGCCGGTGAGCAGCTCATACATCAGGCAGCCGGTGGAGTACAGGTCGCTGCGCGCGTCGACCCGCTCGCCCCGGGCCTGCTCCGGGGACAGGTACTGCGCGGTGCCGATGACCTGTGCGGTCTGCGTCATGGTGGCCTGGGAGTCGCTCATCGCGCGGGCGATGCCGAAGTCCATCACCTTGATGTCGCCGTTGCGGGTGACCATCACGTTCCCGGGCTTGATGTCCCGGTGCACGATCCCCGCCTGGTGGCTGTACTCCAGGGCGCGGAGCACCCCGCTGATGATCTCCAGTGCGCGCTCGGGAAGCAGCCGGTGGCCTTCGATCAGCAAGTCCCTGACGGTCCGGCCGTCCACGTACTCCATCACGATGTACGGGACCGGAACCCCGGTCGACATGTCCTCGCCGGTGTCGTACACCGCCACGATCGAGGGGTTGTTCAGCGACGCCGCGGACTGCGCCTCGCGGCGGAACCGCGCCTGGAAGGTCTGGTCCCGTGCGAGATCGGCGCGCAGGGTCTTGATCGCCACGATCCGGTCCAGCCGGATGTCGCGGGCGCGGTAGACCTCCGCCATGCCGCCCCGTCCAACGACGCCTTCTAGCTCGTACCGGTCACCGAGCAGCCGGGGCTGTGTCACATCTCGCACTTTTCCAAACCACCCTGCATCGTAACTGTCATCCCTCGTTTGTCGCCGCCTTGGTCGCCTGTCCCGTGGCCGCCGTCGTCGGTGTTGAAGTCGTCGCGGTCGAGGTTGGGGCCGGTGAGGTAGTCGACGTGGTGGGGGTCGTCGCCGACGCCGAGGGGGACGCCGACTTCGTCGCGGTCTCCGTTGGCGCGGCGCTGGTTGGCGGCGCGTCTTGCGTTGGCCGCGGAGACGTGCGGCTCGCTGTCGGCTGGGCCGAGCGGGTCGCGGTCGTCTGCGCTGCCGTCTCTAGACTAGTGCCTGGGGGCGTATTGCCGTCCGCGGTCGCCCGCACCGACGCCGTGGCCGGGGAGACCACCTGGCTGACCGACGCCGCCGGGGATTTGGTCCCCCCACCCGCCGGGGGCCCGCCCGTGCTGAGCGCCACCGCGGCGATCGCGGCCACCCCGCACAGGGCGACCCCCACTCCGGCGGCCGCGAGACGTGCGCCCCGGCGGGAACCAACGGTCCGTTCCGGATAATCGGAAAAATTCTCCGCCGACCCAGGAAAGTCGGGCACCACCGGGAGATCGGCGGTGATGGGGCCGCTCGTCCCGGACCGGGCGCGGCCGTCCCTGATCACATCCGCGCGGTCGGCCACGTGCCGTGCCGACTCCGGACGGCCCTCGGGGTCCTTTGCCAGCATCGACAGCACGAGGTCGCCGACGGGCTTGGGCACGTCCGGCGGCAGCGGCGGCACCGGCTGGTGCTTGTGCATGATCGCGATGGTCAGCGGCTGGTCCGCCACGAACGGCGGCTGGCCGGTCAGGCATTCGTACGCGACGACGCCGAGCGAGTACACGTCGGACGAGCCGGTCACCGTCGAGCCCGTGGCTTGTTCGGGCGAGACGTACAGCGCGGTGCCCATCACGATGCCGGTCGCGGTGAGGTTCAGCGCGGCCAGCGACGGAGCTTTGGCGATGCCGAAGTCGGTGATCTTCGTCGTGCCGTCGTCCATGATGAGCAGGTTGCCGGGCTTGATGTCCCGGTGCACAATGCCCGCCTGGTGCGCGGCGTCCAGGGCGCGGGCCGCCTGGCCGACGATGTCGAGCGTGACGTTCGGGGAAAGCCTGCCCACCCGCTCCAGGATCGCGGACAGCGGCTCGCCGTTCACGAGTTCCATCACCAGGTAGGGTCCGCCGAGCGGGCTCGACTCGCCGTAGTCGAAGACCCGCGCGATGCCGGGGTGGGACAGCGCCGCGGCATACCGCGCCTCGGCGCGGAAGCGGGCGCGGAACTGCTCGTCGCCGGCGTGCGCGGCGGACAGCAGCTTGATGGCGACCGGGCGGCCGAGAACCTGGTCGGCGCCCCGCCAGACTTCGCCCATGCCGCCAGTCGCGATCCGCTCGATCAGCGCGTAACGGCCGTCGAGAACGTACTCGGTCACCGTATCCCCAAGGTAGCCAGGTAGGCCTTGATGACCGCGACCGCAATCGGCGCGGCCGCGGTTGCACCATAGCCTCCGCCTTGAACTATGACGCCGACGGCGATCCTTGGGTTGTCCGCGGGGGCGAAGGCGGTAAAGACCGCGTCCGGGTTGGGGCTGGCTCCGTTGAGCAGGTTCTGCGCGGTCCCGGTCTTCCCGGCGATCTCGATGCCGTTCTCGTTATTGGCGTTGAACGCGAACGCGGTGCCCTCCGGCTGCTGCACCACGGCGATCATCATCTGCTTCACATTGTTAGCAACGGCTGAGTTGACCGACTGGCTCAGCACCGCGGGCTGAGTCGACGAGATGACCGACAGGTCGGAGGCGGTCACCTGCTGGATGAGGTACGGCTTCATGAGCGTGCCGCCGTTGGCGATCGCGGCCGAGAACATCGCCTCCTGCAGCGGCGTCACGGTGTCGCTGTACTGGCCGATGGCGGAGAACGCGGTGTTCGCGAGGCTGGGGGGCAGCAGGTACTGGCTGGGCGCGACGGTGACCCCGGGGATGTTCAGGTTCGTGTTCATCCCGAACTGCTGGGCCGTGGTCTTCAGGGCTCCGCCGCCGAGGTCCATGCCGAGGTTGCCGAATGTGGTGTCGCATGACTGCGCGAACGCCTGCAGGATCGTGGTCTGGCCGTTGACGCCGGCGTTGCCGCATATCTCGCCGCCGTCGTTGTGCAGCTTGTCGACCGTCTGCGGCAGCGTCAGGACCTGCGGCGAGTACACCATGCTGTTGGTGTTGCGGGTCGCGTTCTGATCGAACCACGCCGAGCCGGTGACGATCTTGAAGGTCGAGCCGGGCGGGAGGGTCGTCTGGGTGGCGTTGTTCAGCAGCGGGCTCGGAGACTCTCGCAGCAGCTTCTCGTCGTTCGCGGTCACCTGTGTGCCGTTGTGCATCGCCAGCGAGTTCGGGTCGTAGCTCGGGTAGGAGGCCATCGCCAGGATCGCGCCAGTGCTCGGGTTGAGCGCGACCACGCCGCCGACCCGGTTGCTGCCCTGAAGGGTGGCCGCCAGCTCCTGGTAAGCCGCCTGCTGGGCCTTCGAGTTGATCGTGACCTGGACGGTGGCGCCCTTCTGCGGCTTGTTGGTGATCATGTCGATGAAGTTGCGGAACGCCAGCTGTGACCCGTTGCCGGACAGCAGGGAGTCCTCCGCCTCCTCCACGCCGCTGGCGCTGAAGATAGTGTCGTAGCCGGTGACCGGCGCGTAGACCGGGCCGTCGGTATACACCCGCAGGTACTTATAGAAGTCGTTGGACGGCGTGGTGGTAGCGATCTTGACGCCGTCGGCGGTGACGATGTTGCCGCGCTCGTACTGATTCGCCTCGGAGAGCGCTCGGATATTGTCCGGCCTGGTCGACAGGCTGGAGGTCTCGAACCCCTGCAGGTAGTTCACATTGACCAGCAGCAGCAGGAACATGATCAGGACGGCTATCGAGATCCTCTTCAGCGCGCGGTTCACTTCAGTGACACCACCTGAGTCAGTCCCTCTTCCTGGATCGGGCGGGGCGGCGGCCGGCGTGCGGTGTCGCTCAGCCGCGCCAGCGCGGCGATCAGCACCCACGTCGCCACCAGGGAAGAGCCACCCTGGGAGAGGAACGGCGTGGTGATGCCGGTGAGCGGGATCAGCCGGGTCACGCCGCCGACGATCACGAAGACCTGCAGGGCGAGCATGAACGAAAGGCCGCCGGCCAGCAGCTTCGAGTACGGGTCCTTGACCATGATCGCGGTGCGCAGCCCCCGCTGGACGAGCAGGGCGTAGATCAGCAGCAGCGCCATGACGCCGGTCAGCCCGATCTCCTCGCCGAACGAGGTGAACACCAGGTCGCTCTGCACGAGAGGCGTCCAGTACGGCTGCCCGGCGCCCAGCCCGCGGCCGAGCAGGCCGCCGTTGGCCATTCCGTACAGGCCCTGGATCAGCTGGTAGGCGTTGCCGTTAGGGTTGTTGCCGGCGAACGGGTGCAGCCAGATGTCGAACCGCTCGCCGACGTGCGAGAACAGCTTGCTCGCGACGAAGGCGCCGACGACGAACGAGACGAACCCGATGAGCAGCCAGCTTGTCCGCGACGTCGCGATGTAGATCATCGCGACGAACAGCCCCATGAACACCGCGCTGGTGCCGATGTCGCTCTCGAAGACCAGCAGCAGCAGGCTGGCCAGCCAGGCCATGGCGATCGGGCCGAGATCGCGGCCCCGGGGCAGGTCGATGCCCAGCACCCGCTTGCCAGCCAGCGACAGCACGTCGCGCTTAGCGACCAGGTAGCCGGCGAACGACGCCGCCAGCGCGAGCTTGGCGAATTCCTCGGGCTGCACGGTGAAGCCGCCGAGGCTGATCTGGATCTTGGCGCCGGTGTTGGCGACCCCGCTGATGCTGCTGGGCAGGAAGGCGGGGATCGCGATGAGTATGATGCCGGCGAGCCCGAGGATGTAGGTGTAGCGTTGCAGTACCCGAGGCTCGTGGATGAACACCAGGAACGCGACGAACAGGCCCACGCCGATCGCCGTGTAGACGATCTGGATGATCGTGGCCGACGCGCTCATCGGGACGGACAGGGTGCCGCTGCCGCACAGGCTGCAGCCCGGGTTGCCGTTCCGGCCCGCCTGGGTCAGCCGGTAGGTCATCACGATGCCGAGCCCGTTGAGCAGCGCGCCGAGCGGCAGCAGCAGCGGATCGGCGTACGGCGCCCACCGCCGCAGCGCCAGGTGGGCGCCGATCATGATCACCATGAACGCGATCATGTACTCGACGAAGTTGGACAGCCGCTGGCCCTTGAGGCTGAACGCCACGTTGGCGAACGCGAACGCGACCACGCCGAACGCGAACAGGAGCATGCTCAGCTCGGTGCTCCTGCGGGTGACGGGCGCGTCGTCCGGCGGCTGGCTGCCCAGCGCCGGAGACGGCATCGTGATGCTGCTCATGCGGCCGCCCGCGAGGCCGTCGGGGACGCCTTCGTCGTCGCCTTGGTCGTTGGCTTGGTCGTCGGTGTGATGGTGGGAACTATGATGGGCTGACTTCCTGGGAGGGCGCTCGCCGGGATGGCGAACGCGGACGCGGGCGCGCAGTCGGCCGCGTCGGGAGCAGGCGGCTGCGCTCCCGGGTTCCCCGTCGGCCGGACTTTGGTCCTCTTCGCGTCGTAAGCGGTGACCGCGGCCGCGTACCTGACTTCGGCTGTCTGCCAGTTCGCCAGGGCTACCCACTTCTGGTGGCAGTCGTTGACCCCGTCCTTGATCTGGGTCACAAGGCTGCGCGCGTCGGTGAGGCTGCTGGCCGCGATCGTCTGCCGGATCATGCCCTGGTTGCCGGCCACCACCTGGTCGATCGGGAGATCAGTGCGCTCGATAAGGCTGGACAGGCTGATGCCCGCGAGGTTCTGGTTGACCCCGCGGAAGATCGCTACGTTCCCGTCCTGGACGCCGATGTAGTACTGCCCCTGCAGGTACTGCCAGCCGCCGTAAAGGCCGCCCCCGATCAGCAGCACGAGCACGACGAGCAGCGTCGTCACGATCGGCCAGCGCCGCCTGCCATCGTGGTGCTGGGTGTAGTCGTCATCGTCATCGTCGTCGTAGGGCTGGCGCCTGGCACGGTGGCTGTGCCGTCCGCCGACGCGCCCGCCCGCGCCGTCGCCGCGCGGGCCGCCGTGGCCGTTATAACCGCTGCCCCACTCGCCCGGCTCCACCTCGTCCGGCAGCGCCTGCTGCGGCGCGGTCTTGGTCAGCCGCATCGCCCGGGTGGCCGGGGAACTCTGCCGCGCCGGGGCACGCAGCTCGGCCGCGGAACCGTGGGACGCCGCGCCGGCCAGCACCGGGACCCGCGTCGGGGGCAGCGAGGTGGTCTGGGTATCGACCACGTTGGCCACGATGCAGGTGATGTTGTCAGGCCCGCCGCCCCTGATGGCCAGCTCCACAAGCTGCAGCGCCGCCTTCTCCGGGTCCCAGACCGAGCTGAGCGTCTGGTGCAGCGTCTGCTCGGTCACGACACCGGAAAGCCCGTCGGAGCACAGCAGGTAACGGTCACCCGCCATCGTCTCGTGCGTGGACAGGTCAGGATCGGCGACCGTCCTGCCGTCAAGGGCGCGCAGGAGCAGCGACCGGTGCGGGTGGGTGGCCACGTCATCTTCGGTGATCTTGCCCTCGTCCACCAGCGACTGGACCAGCGTGTGGTCGTGCGTGATCTGGTAGAACTGGCCATCGCGCAGCAGGTACGCGCGCGAGTCGCCGATATGGCAGAGCGCGGCCTGCCCGTCCGACCACAGGAGCGCGGTCAGCGTGGTGCCCATGCCCTCGACCGACGGGTCTGAGATGATGAGCTCCTGCAGCCGCATGTTGGCGCTGGCGACCGCGTTGGCGAGCGCGTCAACCAAGTCTGCCCCAGAGTGATCGGCGTCGAGCGCGGCGATCGTGGTGATCGTCGCGGCGCTCGCCACCTCGCCGGCCGCATGGCCACCCATGCCATCGGCGACCGCGAGCAGGTGCGGCCCAGCGTACGCCGAGTCCTCGTTCCCCTCGCGGAGGAGACCGACGTCGGAGCGTACCGCGTAGCGGAGTGCTAGTGTCATCTGCGCAGTTCCAGAACGGTCTTGCCAATGCGGATCGGCACGCCTACGGGTACCGGCGTGGGCCGGGTCACTTTCTGGCGGTCCAGGTAGGTGCCGTTGGTCGAACCGAGGTCCTCAACGATCCACTGTCCGTCCTGCGGGAAAATCCGGGCATGTCGGCTTGAAGCGTAGTCGTCATTCAGTACCAGCGTGGCATCATTCGCCCGCCCGAGCGTAATTTGCTGATCCGTAAGATCGATGCTCATGCCGCTGAGGCCGCCTTCGGTGACGACCAGGAATCGCGGGGTTCCGCGGCTCGGCCTCGGCTGCCGTGGCGGCCGCTGCGGCTGGCGCTGCGGCGGCTTGTTCCGGCCCCGCCGCACCTTCGCCGCCGCCGTGCCGAACAGGTCGGTGCGCACGACGCCGATGGCCGCGATGACGAACAGCCACAGTACGGCCAGGAAGGCCACCCTGATCAGGGTGAGGGTAAGGGCGTTCATCCGGTGCGATGTCCTCGGCTTCTGTGACGCTTTCGGTTTGCTGCCCTTAGGGTAGTCAGTCCTCGGTCGTCTAGTGCCTGTCTAGCGTCTGTCTAATACCTGTCGTCCTGCCGGAAGACCAGGGTCGTCCGGCCGAGCGTGATGTTCGTCCCGTCGGTGAGAGCTACGCGGCGCACCGGCTGGCCGTTGACGAACGTGCCGTTGGTCGAGCCCAGGTCGACCAGCACCACCTGGTCCTCCTCCACGCGCAGCTCCGCGTGGTGCCTGGACACGCCCGGGTCGACCAGCCGAAGGTCGCAGTCCGTGCCGCGGCCGAGGAGCGTTACCGGCGTCTGGAGCTCATAAGTGCTGCCGGCCTCCACGCCCGTTCCCGGGTGCGAGCCCGCGACGACCAGCCGCGGGCTGCCGTAGAACTGCGCTCCGGGCACCTGGGGCAGGTCGGTAACCGGCTGCCGGACCTCTCCCGCCTCGAGGGTATGGCCCCGGATTACCCCAGACCGGATGCGGAAGGTCCCGGTCGTAAGGTCGGGGACGCCTTCGAATCGCATCCGTACCGGGCCCACGAACGAGTACCCCTGCTCTTTGGCATAGTCCCTAGCCAGGGTGGCCAGCTCCACGCCGAGGCTCTCCGCGTAAACGTCCAGCCGGTCATGGTCGCTCTCGGCGACCTCGACGACGAAGTCGTTCGGCACGAGGGTGCGGCCCTGCGCGACGATCGCGGCACGGTCGTCCATCTCGCGCTGAATCGCGCTCGCCACCTCGACGGGCTGCAGTTCAGACTTGAAGGCGCGCGCGAAGGCCCCCTCCACCATGCCTTCAAGCCGCCGCTCGAAGCGCTGCAGAACTCCCACCCGTTCGGCCTCCCTTCGGCTTCTTACGTACCTGATGGTATCCGGGGTACGAGTGCGCCGGAGGTCGTGCTAATCTAAGTCGTCCTTGCCGGGGCGGGTGGCGGAACGGCAGACGCGCACGGTTCAGGTCCGTGTGTCCGAAAGGATGTGAGGGTTCAAATCCCTCCTCGCCCACAGCGTGGAATCACCGGGAAGACCCCGGGCCCCTAGCGGGTCCCGGGGTCTTCTCGTGCGGGTGTCAGAACGCCGGGTCGCGCTCGATCGGGCAGGTCATGCACTGTGAGCCGCTGCGGCCGCGGCCGAGTTCCAACCCTGGCCGGGATCAGCTGGCCGTGCCCAATACGACGCCGGTCACGTCAGTGGCGACGCGCGTGCCGGCCGTGCCCGCGAGCATGGCCTGGATGTCGGACAGTGCGCCGATGACCGCGGGCTTTCCCGTGGCCTTGGCGAAGTCGCACGCGGCGATCACCTTGGGCAGCATCGATCCGGCCGCGAACTCGGTCTTGTAGCCGGCGAGCAGCGCATCCGGGTTGGCCCCCGTGATGGCCCGCTGTCCGGCGGTACCGAACCCGACGAACGCCGCTGGCGCGTCGGTAGCCATGATGAGGATGTCCGCGTTGACGTCGCGGGCCAGCAGCGCGCTGGCCCGGTCCTTGTCGATGACCGCCTCGACACCGGCCAGCTGCCGTCCCAGCCGGTATGCGGTGGGGATACCGCCGCCTCCCGCGCAGATCACGACACAGCCCCGCTCGAGCAGCCACTTGATCGGCCGGTGCTCGAAGATCCGCTGTGGCGCCGGGGAAGGCACGACCCGGCGCATGTGGTTCCCGTCGGGCTTGAACGTCCAGCCGCGCGCGGTCGCCAGCTTGTCCGCCTCGGCCTTGTCGTACAGCGGGCCGATCGGCTTACTCGGGTCGTTGAATGCCGGATCGTCGGGATCGACCTCGATCATCGTCAGCAGCGTCGCGAGCGGCTTCTCGAACGGGAGCCGGTTCCCGAGTTCTTCCTCGATGAGGTAGCCGATCATTCCCTGAGTCTCCGCCCCCAGCACGTCGAGCGGGGATTCAGGCACTTCCTGATATGCCGCCTCTTCCAGCGCCAGCAGCCCGATTTGCGGGCCATTCCCGTGCGAGATGATCAGCTCATGCTGCTCGGCGATGGGCGCCAGCCGGTCGCACGCTAGCCGCACGTTCTCCCGCTGGTTTTCTGTCGTCATAGGCTGTCCCCGGCGCAGCAGCGCATTTCCGCCGAGGGCTACTACAACTCTCATGATGTGAGCACCGCTGGTCAGACGGTTACCTGGTAATCGCCGCGGCGGGCGCGGCGGGTCCGGGCCCAGTATTCGAACGAGGAGCCCGGCCAGATGGCGCGGTTGACGCCCGCGTCGTCTAGGTACCAGCTCCGGCAGCCGCCCGCGCTCCATACCGCGCGGCGCAGCCGGCGCTGCAAGGAGTCGTTGTAGGCGCGCGTCTTGGCCGGCTTCGCCTCGATCGTGCTCGTCTTCTCCCGCGACAGCCTGCGCAGGCAGCTCAGCACGTGCTGGACCTGGCTCTCGATCATGAACACGACCGACGTGTGGCCGAGCGCGGTGTTGGGGCCGAGCAGCATGAAGAAGTTCGGGAACCCGGGCACCGTGATCCCGCGGAACGCCTCCACGCCGTCCGCCCAGGCGTCGGCCAGCTTGACGCCGCGGCGCCCGGTCACGTTCAGTTCCGCGATCGAGTCCACGACGTGGAAGCCGGTGGCGCAGACGAGCACGTCGGCCTCGTGGCGGGCGCCGTCAGCCGTGACGACCCCTGCCGGGATGATCTCGCTGATCGGTTCGGTGACGAGATTGACGTTCGGCCGCTGCAGCGCCGGATAGTAGTCCGACGACAGCAGGATCCGCTTGCAGCCGATCGTGTAGTCCGGGGTCAGCCGCGCACGCAGCGCGGGGTCCGGGACCTGGCGCTCCAGGTGCTTACGGGCCAGCGCCGCGGACGGCCCCAGCAGCTTCGGGTCGACAGTGAAGCCGAGCCCTTGCGCCTCGAGCAGCCAGTAGATGCCGTAGCGCAGCGCACGTGCGGCCCCCGGCACGGCGCGCAGCGCGGTCCGCGCGCCGGGCGGGATCTCGACATCCGGCCGGGGAGTGACCCACGGCGGCGTGCGCTGGAAGACCGACAGGTGCGCGGCCTGCCTGCCGACGGCGGGAACGATCTGGATCGCGGAGGCGCCGGTGCCGATGACCGCGACGTTCTTCCCGCTCAGGTCCGCGGCGGGGTCCCAGCACGAGGAGTGGAACGCCGCACCGCCGAACGTGTCGAGCCCGGGGATGTCCGGATAGCGGGGTACGTGCAGCACGCCCGCGCCCCAGACCACCGCGTGCGCGCGGTACCTGTCGCCGCCCGCGGCCCGTACCGTCCACAGCCTGGCGTCGTCGTCCCACTCCATCGACTCGACCTGGCAGCCATAGCGGAAATGAGGGTCGACCCCGTACTTGGCGGCGCACCCGCGCAGGTAGTCCCAGATCTCCTGCTGTGGCGCGAAAAGCCTGGTCCACGACGGGTTGAGCTCGTAGGAATAGGAGTAAAGCGGGGAGGGGACGTCGCACGCGCAACCCGGGTAGCGATTATCCCGCCAGGTCCCGCCGAGATCGGACGCCTTCTCCAGGATCACGAAGTCCTCGAAGCCGGCCTTCTTGAGCGCGATTCCCATGCCGATGCCGCCGAACCCGGACCCGACGATCACGATCCCGTGCCGCTCGCTCACGTCCACGCTCCCTCGCCTGTCCCACTGGGCAGCAACCCCAGGCTTTACGACGATAACCCGGCGCTTTCCCGGAGTGAAGCGGAACCGAGACCGGCAGGCCTCCCGATGTGCCGGTCTGTCAGGTGGTGCCCGCGCGAAAGATGTGGCCTGTGGTCCCCGGGTACGGGTGTCCGCGGCTGCCCGCGGGGTGCTCGCGGGTGCCCGCCGGGGCGCCGTCGGCGGGCGACCGCACCGCCGGGGTCGGCCGGGGCCAGGGTCGGCGAGGGTATGTAATCGTGAAATTTCCTGATTTAACCCGCAAATAGCCCCAACAGTAACCATCTGGTCGCGAAGACATTTTTCCTGGCGAGAATTTTTTATCGTTATAGAGTGCGAATCATTCGTGATCATGGAATCCAGCACATTGAATACCCCCGGCGGGTATTCAACGAGCCGGACAGGGGCCGGACAGGGGCCGGACAGGGGCCGGACAGGGGCCGGCCAGCGGGCTTAATGGCCGCGCGGGCTTAATGGCCGCGCGGGCAGCGCCTATGCGGGTCGATGCGGTCGATCGCGCCGCGCGCGACGGCCGTCAAGGCACCGTGATGACCCGGGGAGCCGTGATGATCATGGCACCACGATGACCGGGCACTTCGCGTGCCTGGCGAGCCAGCCGGGGACGGAGCCGGCGAGGTGGTGCCAGAAACGCCTGGGGGCGCCGATCACCAGAGCGTCGGCGCTGAACTCGGCGGCCATCCCGGCCAGTTCCCTGGCCGGG
This sequence comes from uncultured Actinomycetota bacterium, assembly GCA_963771985.1. GTDB lineage: Bacteria > Actinomycetota > Actinomycetes > Streptosporangiales > Streptosporangiaceae > Trebonia. Next base: position 203,660 of record CAVYVO010000010.1, read on the forward strand.
TTGCCACGCCGTGTCCGGACGTGTACTTCCAGCCCCCCCGGATCGGTGACCTGGTCCAGTTCCGTGAGCAGCCAGCGCTCCAGCGCGTCGGAGTCCCTGAGTAGTCCGACCACCTGGCCGGTCAGCGGTTCGCAGTAGACACCCGGTGAGGCTATGTACGCGACGAGCAGCGGCCGGTCGAGCCGCCGGGCCATGCCGGCGGCGTACGCGAGCGCGTTGCGCGCGGACGCGGAGCCGTCGTAGCCGGCGATGACGGGGTGGGCCAGGGTGATAGGGCGCGACTGCTGCGCGCTGCTCAGCTCTTCCGGGCGCAGCTGTGCCCGCTGGCGGCGCCGCTCTGGACGGCGCTGTCGCTGCGGCGGACCCCCCTGCCCAGCGCCGCGCTGCTCAGGGTGGTGCTGGTCCGGGTAAGGCTCTGCCTGGTCCATATCCGCGTCCTCGCGGCCACACGTGGTCAATATTTTTGTTATAGCAAGCATCTACCCGCTAGTTAAGCGGAACCTACATACCCGGATGAGATGCCCTGGACTGGCCTGGTTATTCGTACCGGGCTGGCAGCACTATAGGTGCCACGGCGGCTGTCAGGGAAGAACCCGGCGCCCGCCGCCGCGCCGCGCCGCGGATCGTTCGGAAAGGAAGTAACGGCCTTTCGCTGACCTGCGCGGTTTCAGATGGCACGATGAAGGTGTGGTGGCAGGGCAAGCCGAGGCGATGGGCCGCAGGGACTGGATGGACGCGACCGCGCGTGCGGTCATCGAGAGCGCCGCGGACGCTATTGTCGCGTTCCGGACCGACCGCACCGTGATGCTGTGGAACCCGGCGGCGGAGCGGATGTTCGGCTGGGGCGCCACCGAGGTACTGGGCCTCGAGCCGCCGATCATCCCCGAGGAGCTCAGCGCCGAACACAATGCGGTGCTCGAGCGAGTCCGCGGCGGCGGGCAGATCTCCTTCGCCACCCGGCGGATCCGCAAGGACGGGTCCGTCCTGGACGTGCGCATCGACACCAGCGCGCTGACCGACACCGGCGGCGAGGTGATCGGCTGGGTCAACATCTGCCACCAGACCGGCGAGGACGACGTCGCCAGGCACCACATGGCCGAACGGGCTCGTGTCGTGCGCCGTCTCGGCGACGTCGTGGCCGACATGAACGCCCAGCGCGACCTGGAGTCCGTGCTCGACCGGATCGCGGCCAGCCTGCGCGAGCTGACCGGGGCCGACGCCGGCGGGTTCGTGCTGATCGAGGACGACCGGCTGCGACTGGTCTCCACCGCGGGCCTGCCCGCCCGCCTGCGCGGCCGCGTCGCCTCGCTGTCCAGCAGCCTTGTCGGCGAACTCCTCCGGTCCGGTAAGACCGTGATGATGGCGACCGGCGAGTCGGGGGGGTTCGACGACCTCATCTGGTCCGCGCTGCCCGGCCTGCACACGATCGCGCTGAGCCTGTCCCATGTCGGCGGCCGGCCCTATGGCGCGCTGTACGCCCTCTACAGCCGCCGCACGCTCAGCCACGTCGAGCTTGAGCTGCTTGAGCTGCTCGCGGGGCACGCCGGCGTGGCGCTGACCAACGCGATGGCCTTCGAAGAGGTCGTGCGGCAGCGCGCGCACGAGCGCGCCGTCATCGACGGCAGCGCCGACGGCATCGCGGTGCTCGACGAAGAGGGGAACGTCAAGCAGTGGAACCCCGCCGCGCACCGGATCACCGGCATGCCCGCGAGCGAGGTCATGGGGGCGCCTCCGCCGTTCCCGCTGCCTGAGCCGGGCGCGCGCCGGACGCACAAGCTGGACAGCGGCCGCTGGCTCGACGTGCTGTGCACGGCGTTCGGTGACGGCAGCGAGCGGGTCGTCGACTTCCGTGACGTCACCGCCGCCAAGGAACTCGAGGAAGCCAAGGACCTGTTCCTCGCTACCACGAGCCACGAACTGCGTACGCCGATCACCGTGGTGCAGGGCTTCGCGTCCACGCTGGCCAGCCGGTGGGACCAGCTCTCCGACGCCGACCGGCGGTCCGCGGTGCGGACGATCGCCGAGCGCGCGGGGTCGCTCGGACGGCTGGTCGAGCAGCTGCTGCTCGGCGCGCGAGCGGGCGCTGATCAGCTCCCCGTCAACAACGGCCCGTTCGACCTGGCGGCACTGCTGCGGGCGACGGTCGTGTCGTTCGGGCCACTGTCGGACAAGCACCAGGTCGTCGCGGAAGTTCCCGCCGACCTGCCGCCCGCCCACGGCGACTCGATGGCGACCGACATCATCGTGGGGCAGCTGCTCGAGAACGCGTTCAAGTACTCGCCGGCGGGCGGGATCGTGACGGTGCGAGCGCGGGTTGCCGGTCCGATGATCGAGGTCGACGTCGAGGACAGTGGCATCGGGATCGCCCCTGGAGACCACGAGCGGATCTTCGAGCGGTTCGTCCAGGGGGAAACCGGCGACCGCAGAAGATTCGGCGGCGTCGGCATCGGGCTGTATATCGTCCGGCGTTTGGCGGTCGCGCAGAACGGGACCGTGGTGGCCCAGTCCCGCCCCGAGGGCGGCACTGTCATGCGTCTCAGCCTGCGCTGCGCGGACGGGGCGGATGTGCAGTCGAGCCATAGCTGAAACAGGCTGAACCACCAGCACAATGTCGCGCGGAAGCGCAGCCGGGGGGTACGGGGGGTCGTCCCCCCGGGATAACATTCTCGCTTGCTCCCGGTGCCTGGGCTCGCCGCCGGTGGCGGCCAGGTACTCGTCGATGACGCCCGGAACGTCGTCGCTGTCTCGCAGGATCTCGCCCGCTTCCATCCAGATCACCCGGTTGCAGCTCTGCTCGATCTCGCCGAGGTTGTGGGCGACCAGGAAGACCGTGCCGGCCTCGTCACGCAGTTCCTTGATCCGGTTGTGGCTCTTCGTCCGGAACGCGGCGTCCCCCGTGGCGAGCGCCTCGTCGATCATGAGGATCTCGTGGCTCTTGGCGGACGCGATCGCGAACCGCAGGCGCTGTGCCATGCCGGTCGAGTAGGCGCGCATCGGCAGGTCGATGAACCTGCCGACCCCGGAGAAGTCGACGATCTGCGGGTAGCGGGCCTTGACCTCCTGGGGAGGCATGCCCATCGCGAGGCAGCCGAGCACGACGTTGCGCTCGCCCGTGAGGTCATCGAGCAGTGCGGCGTTCACGCCGAGCAGGGCGGCCTGCCCGGTCGTGTAGACGGCGCCTTCCTCGGCCGGGAGCAGTCCGGCGATGGCGCGCAGCAGGGTGGACTTGCCCGACCCGTTCCGCCCGATGACGCCGATCACGTCGCCGTGGTTGACCACGAACGAGATGCCCCGGATCGCGTGCACCTCGCGGATGGACGTGCGGCGCTGCCGCCTGACGAGCCGCATGAGCGACGTGGCGGCGGTGCCCTTGTTACCGCCAGCCCCGTAGACGCGATAAACCACGTGCAGGTTATCGACCACCACGGTCGGGTCAGCCATGGCCCCATCCAGGTTGATCAGCCGGGAAAACGATCCTCACGACCAGACGTTACCGTGTCCGCGTCGCGCTCGCGCCCCGCAGGGCACGCACAGAGTATGCACAAGGCGTCAGCTAACGCCCGTGAAATATGACGTGCACGGTTTCACGGCCTTCACAGTGGGCATTTCCGCTCGTACCGGGTTCGTTCAGTTCCACGGGCGGGGCGGGGTGTCGTATGGAGGTGGCTACGTCGAGCGTGCTAAAGCTCCCGTATACAGCCTCTAGCGTCGGCGTCGCGCGCCGTCGCCTGGTTGGCGACCTCGCCCAAGCGGGCGTTTACGAGGGTACGGCGTGTGACGCCGGGCTAGTGATTAGTGAACTTATCAGTAATGCCCTGCGGCACGCTACCCCGCTACCTGGGCGAACTGTGAAAGTCGCCTGGAGTCTGCGCGAGGACAGCGTGGCGGTCGCGGTCAGCGACGGCGGCGGCGCGACCGTGCCGATGGTGAACGAGCCGACCAACTGGTCCATCGGCGGACGCGGCCTGGGCATCGTCGACCGGCTGTCGCTGCGCTGGGGGGTCTGCGCGGGCGACGCGCACTGGGAGAGCGAGTCGTCCGGTAACGGCCATTCCGATAACGGGAACGGGTCCGGTAACGGGAACGGGCACTGCCCGGGTGACCGCGGGCCAGGAGAGACGACCGTGTGGGCGGAGCTGCCGGTACGGTACGGCAGTCCGACCGGACCGATCAGTCTGGTAACCGCATCGCGGGACGGGTAACCCCGTCCGGACCCGGCGACCATGCCGGACGAAGGCGACGCCTAGCGCTGTACCGGCTAGTGGCGGTAGGGTTCCAGCCGTGGAGCTCAATGTCTCAAGTCGGTCTCACGGGGATCACGCGGTCGTGATCGCGGCGGGAGAAATCGACCTATATACCGCTCCGCGGCTGCACAGGGAGCTTGCCGCAGTCATCGCCAAGGCCGGCTCGGCACCCCGGATCGTCGTCGACATGTCGGGCGTGGAGTTCTGCGACTCGACCGGCATGAACGTCCTGCTGTCCTCCCTTCGCGAGGCACGCGAGCGGGGCGGCGAGCTCGAACTCGCCGCGCCGCGCCCGGCGGTCAAGAAGATCCTCCAGGTGACCGGGCTCGACGCGGTGTTCACCATCGCGCCCGACCCGGTGGTGCTGCCAGGCAAGTAAGCCGCAAGCACGGCTACGATCTGCCTATGTCACAGGTAGCCGTTGTCATCCCGGCCTACAACGAGGCGGACCGCGTCGGCGCCACCGCCACGGCCGCGGCGGCGCTCACCGGCGTGGACCTCGTCGTTGTCGTCGATGACGGCTCGCGGGACGGCACGGCCCGCGTAGCCAGCCAGGCGGGCGCCGCGGTGCTGCGGCACGCCCGCAATCGCGGCAAAGCGGCGGCGATGGAGACCGGCGCCGAGGCGGTGCGGCTCCTCGACCAGCGTGAACGGCGTGATACCCCGCGGCACCTGCTGTTTCTCGACGCTGATCTCGGCGAAACCAGCGCGGCGGCCGGCCCGCTGATCACCCCGGTCGCCGCCGGTGCGGCGGACATGACCATCGCCGTGTTCGCGGCCCGGGTGAAGCTAGGCGGCCACGGCTTCGTCGTCGGCCTGTCCGCCGCGGGCATCCGCCGCGCGGTGGGCTGGACGCCAGCCCAGCCGCTGAACGGCCAGCGGTGTCTCACCAGGGCAGCCTTCGACGCCGCCCGCCCGCTGGCCCGGGGATTCGGCGTCGAGACCGCCATGACCATCGACCTGAAACGCAAGGGGCTGCGGATCACCGAGGTCGAGGTCCCCCTCGCGCACCGGGCGACAGGCACCGACCTGCGGGCGCAACTGCACCGCGGACGCCAGTTCGCCGACGTCGCCTGGGCGCTCGCCACCCGGCTGTGACCCCGGCGGCGACGGAGCCGATCACCCCGCCCGCGGTATCGGCCGCACGTCTTGGCGGCGCCGGCCTCGCCGCGACCGCGGCGAGCATCGCCTGCACGATCACCGTCGCGGCCGCGGGCCCGTCGCTGCTTGAGCCGCCGCTGCCCGGCGCCCCCGGTGGTCCGCCCTGGGCGCTCGACCTCGGCCTGAACCCGTACCTGGCCGTCGGCCTCGCCGTCGCGGGCCTGGCCGCGGGCACGCTCGGCGTGGCGCTCACGCTGCGCGCGATGCGGCGGGGCTGGACAGTCAGCCCCGGGTACGTCTTGCTGGCGGGGGCACTAGCGGCGGCTGTGGCGGGAACCACGCGACCGTTCGGAACATCGGATTTTATTTCCTACGCCGCCTACGGACGCGAGCTTGTCACCGGACATAACCCCTACCTGCTGGCTCCGCGCGCGCTGGCGCGGCTCGGCGATCCGGTCGCGCGGGCGGTGCAGGACTGGGCGGGTACGCCGTCGGTGTACGGGGCGCTCGCCACCGGCGTGTTCGGCCTGGCATCGGTGATCGGCGGCACGTCCGCCCGGCTGACCGTGTTCGCGCTCGGCGTGGTGAACGTCACGGCGTTCATCGGCACCGGGGTGCTGCTCGACCGGATGGCTCGCGGGCGGGCCGCGCGGCTGCGGGCGGCGGTGCTGTGGACGTGCAATCCGCTGCTGCTGCAGATCCTGGTTTTCGGCAGCCATGTCGACGGGCTGGCCGTCGCCCTCAGCATCGCGGGGATGGCGGTCCTCACCCCTTTGCTACCGAACGGGCCGTTGATCACCTCCCCTGCCGGAAATCAGCTTCTCCGGGCGTCCCGGCCGCCGGGGGCCGCGCTTCGCGGCCTGCTGGCCGGGATACTCCTCGGCCTGGGGTTCGCGGTGAAGCCAACGGTGCTCCTGGTGGCTCTGGGCCTGCTGATCGCGATCTGGGGCGGAGCGGCGGCGCTTGGCCTAATCGCCGGGTTCGGGGGGGTGGCGGGGGCGGATCTTCTCGTGATCGGGCGTCCGGGAATCGCGCAGACGTTGCGGGCGAGCGGGATGGTGTCGGTGGGATCGCCGTGGCGGGTCGTGCGCACCGTGCTGAGCCTGTTGGTGGCCGCGCCGGCCGCCGACGAGGTGGTGCGCTGGTGCGCGGTGGCCCTCGCGGTATTTCTGGCGTGGCGATTGCTGCGCCTGTCGCGGCCGCCCGAACTCGATCATGCCGATTGCGCAATCGACCCACTCCCTCCCCGTTCCCGGCAGGTCGATTGCGCAATCGACCACACTAGAGTGGGTCGATTGCGCGATTGGCCTGCCAGTTGGGCGGCGTTCGCGCTTGTGCTTGCCTGGCTGATGGCGTGGCCGTACGTGCTTCCGTGGTACGACGCGCTCGCCTGGGCGCTGCTGCCCTTGCTGCCCGCGTCCGGCTTCGACTGGGTGCTGCTTGCCCGGACCTCGGTGCTCGCCTTCGGGTACCTGCCGGCCCGGTCGGCGGGCATCACGATCCCCGGCGGGCTGCGATGGATGGAGCCGGTGCTGAGGACCGCGGTCACTCCCGCGGTGCTGGCGTTGCTTCTGTTCATAGTTGTCCGGTCGGCGGCCCGAGGCTGGCGAATGCCGACCGAACGTGACCGGTATAGTGCTGATCGTGATAACTATCGCGATCTCCGTCGCAGGAGTAGTAGTCGGGGCGATCGGCATCGCGATCGCGCTGACCGCGCACCGGCGGGCCGCCCGCGTCGTGCGCGAGTGCAATGAGCTGATCCAGGGCGCCGTGGGATCGCGCGGCACCGTCGACCCGCGCGCGCTGCGCGACATCGCGATCGTCCGCTATGACGCGCTGCACGAGATGTCCGGCCAGCTGTCGTTCTCCCTGGCCCTGCTCAACGCGGTCGGCGACGGTGTGGTGCTCAGCTCGATCAACGGGCGCGCGGAAACCCGGACCTATGCCAAGCCCGTGCTGAGCGGCAAAGCCGTGCAGGCGCTGTCGCCCGAAGAGATGAGGGTCGTGCAGGCGGCGCGTTCGGGGACGGGCCTCGTCCTCGACACGGCTACGGCATGATGAGGCTATGCGCTATGCCTATCTAGGCCCGGAAGGGACGTTCACCGAGGCAGCGGTGGCGAGCATCGTCGGCTCGCAGCCATCGGAGAACGCGGAACCGGTGCCGTACCCCTCGATCGGCGCGGCCCTCGGCGCGGTCCGGTCGGGGGACGCGGAGCGAGCCGTGGTCCCGATGGAAAGCTCCGTCGAGGGCATCGTCACCGCGACCGTCGACGACCTGGCCGGCGGGGGTGACCTGCTCATCCGGGCCGAGACACGGCTGCCCATCGAGTTCGCGCTGCTCGCCAGGCCCGGCACCGCGCTGGCTGATGTCAAGACGGTCGGCGGTCATCCGCAGGCGGAGCCGCAGTGCCGCCGCTGGCTCGCGGCCAACCTGCCCGGGCACGAATGGGTGCCGCTCGCTTCCAACGCGGAAGCCGCCAGGCAGGTCGCCGAGGGCACTATCGACGCGGCGCTGGCCGGCGACTTCGCGGCCGCGAAGTACGGCCTGACCGCGGTGGTGCCCGCCGTCCACGACCGGTCCAACGCGGTCACGCGATTCGTCCTCGTGGCGCCGTCGGGAGAGCTGCCGGGGCCGACGGGTGCTGACCGCACCTCGCTGGCCGCCTTCCTGGTCGATGACCATCCCGGCGCGCTGATGGAGATCCTCACCGAGTTCGCGGTCCGCGGCGTCAACCTGTCCACGATCCAGTCGCGCCCGACCGGAGACGGGCTCGGCAGCTACTTCTTCTTCATCGACTGCGAAGGGCACATCGACGACGCGCGGGTCGGCGAGGCGATGATGGGCGTGCGCCGGGTGTGCGCCGAGGTCCGCTTCCTCGGCAGCTACCCCAGATGCGACGGGGGGCGGACGCAGGTCCGCCCCGGCACGTCCGACCCAGAGTTCGCCGACGCCGCCGCCTGGCTAGGCCGGCTGCGTTACGGCCGTCCCTAGACCGGTTCGGTCGTGAAGAGGTCAGGCAGTCAAAGATAGGGGCCCGAGCCACGATGGGGCTGCGGCTGCTCCTGCTCGGGCGCCGGCATGAGCCCGGGCGGGAGCGCCCGGCGCATCTGCTCCAGCTGCGCGCGTGCCGCCATCTGCTGTGCGAACAGCGTGGTCTGTATGCCGTGGAAGAGCCCTTCAAGCCAGCCGACGAGCTGCGCCTGCGCGATCCGGAGCTCCGCCTCGCTGGGCGTGACGTCGTCCGCGAACGGCAGCGAGAGCCGCTCGAGTTCCTCCACCAGTTCGGGCGCCAGACCGTCCTCCAGCTCCTTGATCGAGCTCTGGTGGATCGCCTTGAGCCGCGCGCGGCTCTTCTCGTCCAGCGGCGCGGCGCGGACCTCCTCGAGGAGCTGCCGGATCATGCTGCCGATGCGCATGACCTTGGCAGGCTGCTCCACCATGTCGGTGATGGGGCGCTCGCCCTCGCCGTCCTCCGGATTGTCCGGGCCGCCTCCGACGGCCAGTCCGTCGGGCCCCACCACGACGACCTGCGGCGTGCCCGGCTCTTCTGCGCTGTTTTCGACGCTCATTATCCACACGTTACCGGGTACGGGTTGTCACTGTGCGCGCAGGAGGATCTTCCCGGTATGGGTGCTCTCCGCCATGATCCGATGCGCCTCGGCGGCCTCAGGAAGAGGCAGCTCGCGGTAGATGACCGGGCGGATCTTGCCGGCGTCGATCAGCGGCCAGACGTGCTCGCGGACGGCTGCCACGATGGCTTTCTTCTGCTCCTTCGGGCGCGCGCGCAGCGTGGTGGACATGATGGTCCCGCGCTTTCTCATCAGCTTGCCGAGGTCGAGCTCCGCCTTGCTGCCGCCCTGCATGCCGATGTTCGCGATCCGGCCGTCGGCGGCGAGCGCGTCCACATTCCTGGCGAGGTAGGCGGCGCCCATGATGTCCAGGATCACGTCCGCGCCGTGGCCGCCGGTGGCGTCCATGAGGCTGCGGACGAAGTCCTCGTCCCGGTAGTTGATCGTGATGTCGGCGCCGAGCTCGCGGCAGGCGCCGAGCTTCGCCGCCGAGCCCGCGGTGACCGCCACCGTCGCGCCGGCGTTCTTCGCGAGCTGGATGGCGACGGTCCCGATGCCGCTGGCGCCGCCGTGTACGAGCAGCGTCTCGCCCGGCTTCAGCCGCGCGCCCTGGAAAACGTTGGAGTACACGGTGCACACGGTCTCGGGGAACGCGGCCGCCGCGGGAAGGCTCACCGAGTGCGGAGCCGGCAGGAGCTGACCAGCGGGAACGGCGACCTTCTCGGCGTAGCCGCCGCCGGCGAGCAGGGCGCACACCTGGTCGCCCGGCTGCCATTCCGTTACCCCGGGCCCGGTCGCGGCGACCGTGCCCGAGCATTCAAGCCCGGGGTACGGCGGCGCGCCCGGCGGCGGCGGGTACAGGCCCTGGCGCTGCATGAGGTCCGCCCGGTTGACGGCGCTCGCCGCGATGTCGACGAGCACTTCTCCGTTGCCCGGCACGGGGTCTTCGACCTCGGCCCACTTGAGCACTTCCGGGCCGCCCGGCTCGGTGATAACGACCGCGTGCATAGCTGCCTCCTCGCGCGGGAACCCTTCCTAGCGTGCCGCGAACAGTATGGCAAGAGCAGACAGGCGGCTTAGTGGCGGCTGCCGGGCACCTTGTGTTCCGGGTTCCAGTACGCACTGTTACCGCATACCCTGAAACGACCTCCTACCGCCTACCCCGGTCTGGTGAGGATGAGGGGGACGATTCATGACACCGAACGAGCACGAGAACCCCGCGACTGAGGGGGCGCAGCCCCCGGAGCACGTCAACGGCACGGCAGCCTCGCCGGCCAATGGCGAGGCACCCGACAGTGACGCCCTTGGCGATCGCGACTACGACGAGTACGCGACATCGGGCGGATACGCGGCCTACGGTGAGTACGCGGACTCCGGTACGAGCCCGCTGCCTTCCGCGTACCACGAGACCGGCGTGTTCCGGCGGCTCGCGCCGCGTCAGTTCCCGGACGAAGATGAGACCTCGCCCGAACTGCCGGCGATGGAGCAACTGCCGGATCCGAACGCGCTGCCCGACCCCGGCTATCCGGTCATGACCGGTTACGACGCGTTCCCGCCGGTGGCTTCGGCCTTCCCGCCATCGGCGGAGCCCGCGCCGTCCGCCGAGCCCGAGCCACCGGAACTCCCCTCGTGGTCGCCAGCCGCATCGTGGTCGCCCGCGTCGTCGTGGTCGTCCGCGTCGTCGTCGGGGTCGTCGGCGGGGTCGTACCAGGAGCAACCGGGCCCCGCGGCCCAGGAGCCACCGGGCCCCGCGCCCGAGCAGGTCTCTCCCTACCACGCGCCGCGCGCTCCCGAGAAGGCCCCGCCACTGCACGGCTCGGCCGTGCCGCAGTGGGAGGTGCAGGCGGCCGCCCACGCGGCGGAGGCCCCGCCGCTTACCGACCCGCACCCTCCTTTCCAGCCTTTCCAGCCGTCGTCATACCGGGCGGGGTCGCCTGCCCCGGCCGCTCCAGCGGCGCCTCCGGGGGCGCCGCATGCTTCGCCCGCTCCGCCTGCCGCACCCGGGGTGGACCCGCACATGCACGGTTACCCGGCCGCCATGGAGCCGCTGAGCGCGCCCACCACGCTCCAGGAGCGCGTGACGGAGGAGCCGTGGGCCAGGCAGACGGCGGAGAGCCTTACCACCGACATGCTCCTGCACGGCAAGCGAGCGGCGCCCGGCGTGGGCTGGCGGCGGACGCTGTACCGGGCGAGCGGCGGCCTCATCAAGATCGGTGAGTCTTCGGCCGACCTCCGGCGCCGCGACCTGGTCAACCGGGTGCGGACTCCGGTCTCGGGCGGCCACCACCGGGTGGCCGTGATGAGCCTTAAGGGCGGCGTCGGCAAGACGACCGCGACGGTGGGGCTCGGCTCCACGCTCGCGTCCCTACGCGGCGACCGCGTGATCGCGGTGGACGGCAACCCGGACCGCGGCACGCTCTCGGACAAGGTCCGGCTGGAGACATCGGCGACGATCCGCGACCTGCTGAACGAACGCGCCCAGGTCAGCCGGTACGCGGACGTCAGGGCGTTCACGTCGCAGTCGTCCAGCCGGCTGGAGATCCTCGCCTCCGACCGCGACCCAGGCGTCTCCGTGGCGTTCAGCGCCGACGACTACCGCGCGGTATCCCGCGTGCTCGAGCACTACTACTCGATCTGCATCACCGACTGCGGGACCGGCCTGCTGCATTCCGCCATGGCGGGCATCCTGGAACTAGCCGACCAGATCGTGCTGGTGAGCTCCCCGTCGGTCGACGGCGCGCGCAGCGCCAGCGCGACCCTGGACTGGCTCGAGGCGCACGACTACGGCGACCTCGTCCGGAACGCCGTGGTGGTGCTGTCCATGATCCGGCCGAAGAGCAAGAGCACCGTGGACATCGACCGCCTGGAGCAGCACTTCGCGGCCCGCTGCCGGGCGGTGGTCCGCATCCCGTATGACCCGCACCTGGAGGAAGGCGCCGAAGTCGAGCTGGAACTGCTCAACTCCGACACGGCGGACGCGTACCTGACCCTGGCGGCGATCGTGGGCGACGGCTTCGCGGTGCCCCGGCGTGCCGCCGCCCACGTCACGCGAGGGGCTCCGCTCGCGTAAGGTTGGTCCGCATAGGAGGGCTCGCCTAGTGGCCGATGGCGGCGGTCTTGAAAACCGCTAGGTCGGGTGACCGACCTCGTGGGTTCGAATCCCACGCCCTCCGCCTGACGTCCGTAAACGTGACGCGAGCGGCCAGTGCCCGAGAGCACACGGCGGTTCCCCGGCAGCGACCGGGACATGGAGGCTTGTTCAGGGCGCCCAGCCCCGGCCTCAGCCCGAGGCCAGCCCCGGGCCTCAGCCCCGAGGCCAGCCCCGGCCACCCGGCCCGAGCCCCAGCCGCGGATTCGCCGGGCCGCGCATACCCCCAGCGGGTATCTGGCTCGAAGTAATTCATGATCACGTAACTTTTTCGCACTATAGATACGAAAAGCCTTCGCCGTGAAATAAGTTTTCGCTGTAATGCGTACAGGGCTTGTCCTGCTTATACTTATAAAGTACGAAATTTACTGATTAAATACCCCTGGGTCGGCTCCGGTGCCGCCTGGCCCGGGAAGATCGCCACGCGACGCAGAACTCGTTGTGATCATGGTTCACTAGGAGCCAGGTCCGCTAAACGGCATCGCGCCATAGCCGCACGCTATATCTCGGTCCTGACTTGTCGGGCGGCCCGGGGAGCGGTCGCCTGCAGCGGCCGCGTCTTCGATTACTGAATGAAATGATATATTCACTCAGAGTGATTGACGCGACTGCCGGTGTCCCATGGTCGGTCTGTGATGGCCGTAACCGCCCCGTCCTTGGCGCGGGTTCTCGAAGCGGGGTGGGCCATCCCCGTGCCCGCCGCGTCGGCTGCCGTCCTGGGGCTGTAAGGGAGAGCCGCGCGCCGGCTCTTAAGCTGTATCGCGTGGATTACCGCGGTCTCATCCTTGATTTCGGCGGCGTTGTCACGACGGACCTGTACGCGGAGTTGTCCTCGTTCTGCCGCCGCGAGGGCCTCGATCCCGGTGCGGTCGCCCGCGTCCTGCGAGACGATCCGGAAGGCCGGGAAGCACTCAAGGCCGTCGAGGCAGGAAAGATTCCCCAGCGCGAGTACGAGGTGACCATCGGGCGATTGCTCGGCGTCGACGACCGCCACCTCCTGACCCGTGCGCTCGGCGGACTTCGTGCCCGTCCCGAGGTCCTTGATCTGATCCAGCGGACTCGCGCGACGGGCATCCGGGTCGGGCTGCTGTCGAACTCGTGGGGTGACGGGGAGTATGACCCGTACGCTGGCTACGACCTGGACGCCATGTTCGACGCGGTTGTGATCTCCGGGGACACCGGGACGCGCAAGCCAGATCCGGCGATCTACCTCATCGCCACGGACGAGCTGGGCGTTCCGCCGCGCGAGTGCGTCTTCGTCGACGACACGCTGGCTAACATCCCCGCCGCCGAAGAGCTTGGCATGGCCACCGTCCACTTCACCGATGCGGCGGCCGGCATCGCCGAGATCAGCCGCCTCCTCGGCCTGCCCTGAGTACGGTGCGCGGTGTCTTGCGTGGGCTAGAGCGCGGTGACGTCGGTGCGGCGGTTGTCAGGCTTGAACGGAAGTGCCGTGACGGTCGCCCGGATTTCCCGCTGCGGAGTTCCCGGCCTGCCCCACACGACGGTCACCGCGGTGCCAGGAACCGCATGTGGCTGGTCGATCACGCACAGGGAGATCATGGCCCGCAGGGTCGGGCTCAGGGTACGCCCGGTCGATACCCCGGCCGGGGTCCCGGCGACGAGAACCTGGTCGAAGGTCGGGCCGGGCAGCCGGGGAATGTCCATCTGCTCCGGCACCTCCCCGTCGCCGAGCAGCGCGGTAAGCACCCCGGCCACGTCCGCCGGGTTCCAGGTCAGGCCGGCCAGCACCCGGCCCGGGATGCCGGACGCGGCGTCAGCTGCCAGGGCATCGCGGCCGAGAAAATCGTGGGCGGGAAGCGTCCGGGGAGCCCAGCCGAGCTCACCTGGTTTGCGGAAATAATCGGTCACCCCGTTGACCGGGACGAAGCTGCCGCCGATCACGCCGCGCCGGAACTGCCGCGGCGCCCCTGGCGTAATGATGGCGGCGGGCAGGTAGTCCAGGCCGTTGGTGGCGATGCCTGCCTCGATGTGCTGCACCGGCTGGGAGCGGAAGCCGAGGTGGCGGACGCCGAACTCCTTTCCCGCCGCAGTGATCGTCCGCCAGATGGCGTCGGCGTCGTCCGCCGACCCGTGCAGTTCGTAGCCCAGCTCGCCGGAGATCCCAGTGCGCAGCACGCGTACGGGCAGCCCGCCGACCCGCGAGCCGCGGGTGCGGCTGAAGCCGATGTCGCGCAGGCTCTCCCCAGCGGCCTTCTCCAGGATGAGCAGCGACGCTGGCCCCTGTACTCCGAAGATGAACGTCTCGGGGCTGATGTCGGTGATCTCCGCGTCCCACCCGCCCTGACTGAACTGCCAGGCCAGCCAGTCGCAGCTCCCCGCGGTGTAGACGAACTCCTCCTCGCCCAGCCGGTACAGGATTCCCTCAGACGCGACCCAGCCGTGCTCGTCTAGCTGCACGTGGTGCCGGATCTGCCCGATCTCGAAGCGGGACAGGTCACGGATACCGGATCTGCTGAGGAACTCGGGCGCCTGCCGTCCCCGGAGGGCCACCTTGTTGAGCGAGGTCCAGTCGCCGATGTAGGCCGTCTGTACGTGCGCCTGGCTCTCCGCCAGCCAGCCGTCGGCGTACTCCGTCGGCAGCAGGATCTGCGCGAACCGGCCGAACCATCCCTTCAGGTTCGCCTCGTCCTGGGCCGCGGCGGCCGGGCTGAAGTACGCCGGCCGCTGGGTGATGAACGGGCCGTCATCATGTTTCAGCAAGGCCTCATATGCCCGGCGCTGTCGCGCGGCTACATCAGTCATTACGCACCTCCGTTGGTGGTTTTATCTGCTCTTGCCGCTGCTGTCCGTGCAGCTGCCGGGGACCAACGGGAAATCGCTGTCCTCGTTAGACCGGTCTAGTAGATCGGTCTAACGACCGTAAGCGCGTAGCGGGCCTGCGGCAACGATGCCTTGCGGAAGGCTAAGGTTGCAGGTTTCGTCGCGAACGGGCCCGAGCGGCAGGACTCAGGCTGACTCGCGGACGATCACCCGTGCCGGGACGTACGCGGCTGGCCCGGCGTCATCCAGCCCGAGAACAGAGCGCGCGGCCTGGCGGCCGTGCTCCTCGGCATCGATGTGCACGGTCGTGAGCGCGGGTGCGGTCAGCGCGCCGTACTCCGTGTCGTCGAACCCGATGACCGCCAGGTCGGTCGGCGCGCTGCGTCCCAGGTTGCGCAGCGCGGCCAGGACGCGCAGCGCCACATCGTCGTCGAAGGCCGCGACCGCCGTCACCTCGGGGCTGGCGGCCAGGAACTCCCTGACGGCGGCGGTGAATGCCGCGCGTTCCCGCGGCACCGCCAGGGCGATTGGCGGAGGCAGGCCGATCATGTCCGCGGCCTCGCGGGCGAAGCGAATGCGCACCGGCCCGAGCGGCGGGTCGCCATCCGGGGCCGCGATGGCAATGCGAGCGTGACCGCGGCCGGCGAGATACCGCAGCTGCACCGCGGTGTTCGCGGCGAGCCCGCCGGACCAGCCGCCATCGTCCAGCTCGTGGCCGGGCTCCAGGTAGTTGCCGGGCAGCCGCAACACGGCCCGCGGCGAGATCGCCGCCAAGACCTGCTGATCCGGCCGGAGGGCAGAGTACCCATGCCGGACGAGCAGGACGTGGCCGTGCTTGTCGAGCTCGTTGTCCAGCCCCTGAGCGAAGCTGCGCGCGTAGTGGCCCTCGTAGCCGGAATCGACACTGAGCACGACGACCCGCGAGGACCCCTCCTTCAGCGCCCGCGCGATCCCGTGCGGCACGTACCCGAGGCCCCGGGCGACCTCTCGGACCCGCTCCCGCGTGGCCTGCGAGATCGCCACGCCTTGAGCGTCGCTGAGCACGAAGCCCGCGGTGGCCTTCGACACTCCTGCCGCTGCGGCCACGTCCCGCAGCGACACCCGGCTAGTACCCATCATCACGCTCCGGATCCGCCTCCTTCCGACGATACTGGCACGGCTGCCGCACGCCCGGCCGGGCGCGATCGCGCCGGAGTTAGCGTGCCACGGCTTCCAAGCCACGCGGCGGAGGTGCCAGCGATGCTCCGTCCGGCCGTTCAGGTGATCCAGGCTCGCGTGCGCCATGCGCAGTGCCTCGGCGATGCTGCCAGGCGCTTCGTCGCCACCAGCGCCCATGCTGGATCACCTCCTTCAGCAGTGACAAGATTTTTTGTTCGATTAAAAAAAGTGCAGCTGATGGGCGGCTGTCCTGCTAACCTCCTGTACATGCAGCGCGCCATCGCGAGCACGACGACGCCGGAGTGTGTCCCGGCGCGCTGACTGCTGACTTGAACGCGAAGCCCCGGGGCGAGCCGCCCCGGGGCTTCGCGTTACGGGTGGTGACTCGTCTCGGGCACGACACGAGGAGACCACCATGAACGACCCCGCCGTGAACGACCACCGCAAGCTCGGCCGTGAGCTCGGCATCTTCGGCAGCGACCCGCTGATCGGCGCCGGGCTGCCCTACTGGCTGCCCGACGGCGCGATCGTGCGGCACGAACTCGAGGAGTACATCCGCGACGCCGAGTGGCGTGCCGGGTACCAGCACGTTTACTCCCCGGTCCTCGGCAAGCGCGAGCTTTACGAGATCTCCGGCCACTGGTCGCACTACAGCGAGGACATGTTCCCGCCCATGGACGTGGGCGGTGAGCAGCTCGTGCCGCGGCCGAGCCTGTGCCCGCACCACGCCCTCATCTACCGGTCCAGGGAGCACAGCTACCGGGAGCTGCCGCTGCGGATCGCCGAACTCGGCAGCCAGTACCGCTCCGAGCTGTCCGGCGTTCTCGGCGGGCTCACCCGCGTCCGCGCGATGCAGCTGAACGACGCGCATATCTTCTGCGCCCTGGACCAGGTGGGCACCGAGGCGGATGGCACCCTGCACATGATCAGGCGCGCGTACGAGGATCTTGGCATCCAGCCAGTGCGCTACCGGCTGTCGCTGCCAGGCGCGGGCGCCAAATACGTCACCGGCCCCGAGATGTGGGACCGCGCGACCAGCCTGCTGACCAGCGTCCTCGACGAGGCGGGCCTGGATTACGAGAAGGCGGACGGCGAGGCCGCCTTCTACGGCCCGAAGATCGACGTTCAGGTCGCCGACCCAGCCGGGCGCGAGACCAGCCTGTCCACCATCCAGGTCGACTTCCACCAGCCCGAGCGGTTCGGCCTGCACTACATCGGCGCCGATGGCGGCAGGCACCGGCCGGTCATGGTGCACCGCAGCGTCATCGGCAGCCTGGAACGGCTCGTCGCGCACCTTATCGAGGTGCACGGTGGCGCGTTCCCGGCGTGGCTGGCCCCCGTGCAGGTGGCGATCCTTCCCGTCTCGGACGCCGAAGTCCGCGACGCCGCCCGCGTCGCGGACCTCTGCCGTGACCTCACACTGCGTGCTGAGGTCAAGAGCCCGGAGCGGGGGACCCTCGCCGCCCGGGTTCGCGCCAGCAAGATGGTGCCCTACCAGGCCGTGATCGGTCCAAGAGAAGCCGCCGGCGATCAGGTGGCCCTCCGGCTGCGCGACGGCCGCCGGCTCGACGCGCAGCCGGCGGGCCAGGCGCTGCGCCGGATCGCCGACCTGATCCGGCGCAAGGGGACCGAGCTGTGGCAATAGCCGGCCAGCCGTTACGACATCGTGTAGGGGTAATCTCGGCGGTATGGGAAGCTCGCAGCTGCCACCGTTCAGCTGGACTGAGGTTGTCACCAACTGGCAGTTCGCACCCGTCGTCACCGTGTTCACAGCGGTCGCGGCGGCGCTGTACCTGTGGGGCGTCATCCGGGTGGCCCGGCGGCATCCGGCGCGGCCCTGGCCGCTGCTCCGGACGGCGTCGTTCCTGCTAGGGCTCCTGGTCATCGTGTTCGCGACGCAGAGCGGCGTCGGCACCTACGATGACACGCTGTTCTACGACCACATGATCCAGCACCTCATGCTGCTTATGATCGCGCCTCCGCTGCTGGTCGTCGGGCAGCCGGTGACGCTGCTCATGCACGCCAGCCGCAACCCGCTGCACACCTGGGTCAAGCGGGTCGTGCGCTCCAGGCCGGTCGTGTGGCTGACGTGGCCCGCGCTCGGTGTGATCGCCTACGCGGCCACGATCGTCGGGACCCACCTGACGAGCTTCATGAGCCTGGTGCTCACCAACGACGCGGTCCACAACGCCGAGCACGTGCTGTACCTGGTCGTCGGCTATCTCTACTTCCTCCCGCTGCTCGGCCGGGAGCCGATCAAGTGGAAGGTCTCGTACCCGCTGCGGCTCTTCCTGCTGTTCATCGCCATGCCGGTCGACGCGTTCACCGGGGTGGTGCTCGGCTCCTACAGCACGTACCCCTTCGCCGCGATGCAGCCGCGGTCGTGGGGGCCGTCTCCGCTCGACGACGTGCACGAGGGCGGCGCGGTCATGTGGATCGGCGGTGCCGCGATCATGTTCGTCTTGATCATGGTGACGTTCTTCGAGTGGAGCAGGGAGACCCGGCCGTCCGGCGGCATGGGCTGGCTGGAGTCCGCGCGCCGGGCGAACCTGGCCGAGCGCGTGGCCGCCACCGCCACCGCCGGCGCGCCACCCGCGCGCCGCGCGGCCAACCTTGACGAGGACGAGGACGAGCTCGCGGCCTACAACGCCTACCTCGCCCGCATCAACGGTCCGGCCAGCCGCACCGTGGAGAAGGCCGAGAAGGACGCCTAGACCCAGTCCGATGTGACCTAGATCACACCTGCCAGAAGCTACCCCGGTTGCCGCGTGTGACCAACAAAGACGGGAGCTTCCGCTGCGAAATACGAGTTTTCGCATGTGAGCGTGCTCAGCCGACGCCAGGAGGTTGACTGTCTAGCTGGGGGAGAAGCACGAGAGGCATGCAACAGTGACCGCGAACATCAGTAAGGCAGACAGCCAGTATGTCAAAGACGCGCTAGCGATCGAGGACGAGTACGAGTCCGAGCTAGCGGCAGTCCAGGTCGGGCTTACCAGGTTCGAGGTAGCGCCGCACGAGTACGCGGAACGGCGAGCAGAGATCGCCGCCCGTGCCTACCTGAAGCTGGTCGCGGCCCACCAACGGTTCCTCGGGCGCAACAACTAGCCGTGCCGCGACACGCCGGTAGCGCTGTCTACGGAAATCTACGGTTCCCGCTAGAGGAAGACATAGAGTCCGATTCGTGGATCCCGTACGAAACCCCTACGCCCCGGGTGCCGGGCAGCGCCCTCCCGAGCTCGCCGGACGGGACCGGGAGATAGCCCAGTTCGAGGTCGTGCTCGAGCGGGTCGCGCGCGCCCGGCCGGAGCGCAGCATGGTCCTCACCGGGCTACGCGGCGTGGGGAAGACCGTGCTGCTCAACACGTTCCGGTCTATGGCCCTGCAGCGGCTCTGGGGGACCGGCAAGCTCGAGGCCAGGCCGGACCAGTCCATCAGACGGCCGGTCGCCGCCGCGCTGCACATGGCGGTGCGGGAACTCGCGCCCAGGCATCGGGCGCCCGACCGGATCGACGCGTTCCTCAGCGTGCTCAAGGCCTTCGCGCTCCGCGACCCGAAGGCGCCCAAGGGCACGTCGGTCACCGCGCAGTTCGGCATCGACGTGCCGGCCGCCCGCGGGCGCGCCGACTCAGGTGACCTGGAGGTAGACCTCACCGAGCTCTTCACCGACGCCGCGTCGGTAGCCGGGGACCTGGGGGTCGGCATCGCGCTGTTCGTCGACGAGATGCAGGACGTGCCGGCCCCGGACGTGTCGGCGCTGTGCGCCGCCTGCCATGAGCTCTCGCAGGTCGGCGGACCGTTGATCGTGGTCGGCGCGGGGCTGCCGCACCTGCCGTCGGTGCTGTCGGCGAGCAAGAGCTACTCCGAGCGGCTCTTCAGGTACGCCCGGATCGACAGGCTGGACCGGGAAGCGGCCGACCAGGCACTGATCGCGCCGGCCGAGCGAGAAGACGTGATCTTCAAGCAGGAGGCGCTCGACGCGCTGTACGCGGCCGCGGACGGCTACCCCTACTTCGTCCAGGCCTACGGCAAGGTCACCTGGGACGTCGCGGCCGCGAGCCCGGTCACCGCGGCGGACGTCGCCGTGGCGGCGCCTGAGGCGGAAGGAGAGCTAGCCGTCGGGTTCTTCGGCAGCAGGTACGAGCGCGCGACCCCGGCGGAGCGGGAGTACATGCGGGCGATGGCCGCGATCGGCGATGAGCCCGTGCCCACCTCGAGCGTCGCCGACGAACTCGGCCGGAAGCCGTCCAGCCTGTCCCCGGCCAGGGATGGGCTGATCAAGAAGGGCCTCATCTACAGTTCCGAGCGCGGGCTTATCGCGTTCACCGTGCCGCACTTCGGCAAGTTCCTGCGGTCTCAGCCGATCTGAGGGCGGTGCCGGGAAGGGTAAAAGGTGGCGGGAAAGCAGGCGCCACCTTCCGTTCGGGAGAATATTGATTTTATTCTCCACTATTGGTTTTTTCTTATAATCCGTTAGAGACCGGCAGAATGCCAGGGATGACAACCGGCTGGCGGGGCGGCGGGACCGCGGTATCGGCCGCGGTATCAGTCGCGGCGCCGGCCGGGCCGACGATGGCGACGCGGACCGGCGCGCGGCGCGACTTCAGGTGGACGGCGAAGACCACCTCGACTGGCTCGCCGTCCGCCGTCCCGGGGAAGACGACGTACCGCCAGCATCCCTCGCGCCAGACGTCGGCCGGCTCCTTGGCCGCGAGGTAGTGCTGGTAGCTCCGCCACGGCGCGCTGCCGCGCAGCGCCGCGAGCGTGCGGGAAACCGGCAGCCTGCGCACCTCGCAGGGCTCGGAGTAGCCAAGCCGGACCATGATCTCGCTGACCTCAGGGGACAGCGCGGCGAGCACCAGGAGCTCGGCCGCCGCGATGCCGACCAGCACGACCGCCTGCCCAGCTGACGCGGGCTCGCGCAGCGGGGGCATGCCGATCGCGGCGACCGCGGCCACGCACAGCAGCGCCGACCGGGCCATCGTCCGCCAGTTCACCGGCGTGTCACTCAGGTCGCCGAAGCAGCCGCAGCCCGCGCTCGGCCGCCGGATGCGCAGTTCGTACAGCGCACCCACCGCCGTGCCGAACAGCAGCGCCGCCGCGCAGCGAACCGCCAGCACCAGCGGCCCGGTCCTGATCGGCCCCGCGGTGACCAGCAGGCCCACGCCGAGCGCGAGCTCGGTGGCGCACATGGCGATCGCGATCGGGCGGCGCAGCCTCAGCGGGAACAGGACGCTCGGGCTGATTCCGGCGTTGATCGACCGCGTGGAGACCGCGCGGCGCGCCTTGGCCGCGCAGGCGCTGAGCAGCAGGGCGGCGAGCAGCGGTACCTGGACCTCTCTGGACGCGCCGAGTACGTTCCCGCCTGCCGTGCCAAGCACGTGTATTCCCCCCACGCTCATCTATCTCATCAGCCTTCCGGCATACTCCCCGCCTGATCAGTCCGCGATGGCCAGTGTCGCGTTGAAACAGCCGTCTTCCAGGTTGCCGCCGAGTTCCACGAAGGCGGTCATCGTCAGGTCCGCGATCCGGCCGCGGGGCGACGTGCCGCACTCCACGCACCGGTCGCAGAACAGCCGCGCGGCGGCGCCGCAGCTTGTCACCGGCAAGACAGCCGAACGATCAGCGCACTCGTTGCGGATCCGCACGGCGCTGCCCACCGACAGGTAAGGCAGCCGAACGCACCCGGGCCCGGTGGCGTGCGGATCCACGACATGCGGCCCGGCCGGGGTGTCCGGTGCGGCGCCCCGTTCGCAGTTCGTCTCCGGGTCGAGCGCCGGATAGGCGAGCCCGAGCAGGCCGGGCGGTTCCTCACCCGGCTCGTGCCATACCGCCGTGCCGCTGACAGGGACCGGAATGTGCCCGCTGATCAGCGGCGGCGCCGGCGGGTGGCCGGCGTGGTAAGGCGGCTGTGAGGTGGCCGGCGCGAGTGCCTGCAGGTAGCCCCGCTGACGCAGACCGATCACGTCGATCAGGTAACCAGGTTCAATCCGGGGGAAGCGCACTTGGATCTGGCGGAGCAAGCCCTTGTCGATGAGGACGATCCCGCGGCCCCGGCGCGCCGGGCCCTCGTCGACGAGCAGCGCGGTGCCGTCCGTCTCGATGATCGTGCCCGCGACCCGTCCTATCCGCGCCCAGACGCGCTCGGCGACGTTCCGCTTCGGGTGGCAGCGGGCGATGACATGGTCGCCGGCGCGCAACGCGGCGGGCGATACCGCGGACCCGCGCCAGGCCGTCGTGCGCGGCGACAGCGCGAGCCGCCGCTCACCGTGCACGGTGTGCAGGACGATGACGTGCGGGCTGACATCGACGACCAGGCCGGTGACGGCTGCCCTCCCGCTGGCGGGATAGCGGTCCCACATGCTGTGATAGGAGCTGCCGTGCCGGCCGGACACCGCGGCGCTGAGCAAAGACCTTCGGATATACCTGGCGGGCGTGGCAGACTCGATCAGATCGTCACAACCGGGGCGAAAATCAGTCTTCCGCCGCACTTGCCCTCCGTGGGATTGCATCCGCCGCCATGTCATGTCCGACGATGCGGGTATACGCGTGGACACGTCAAGTGATTCAGGGATTTCTGCCCGTGGAGTTACATAGATACATCGGTTACGGATAGGTTCCGGCGGCGCTGGGCCGGCGGCGCTGGGCCGGGGGCGGGTGACGGAAGTCACTGAGTGAGGCGTATCGTTAGCACCAAGTCACCCTGAGTAGCGTTGTGTCATGAGCGTAGGGGACCCATGGGCGTAGGGGACCGCGTATCGTTTGGCGACTATGTGCGCAACCGCGGCAGCGCGCTGCTCCGGGCAGCCCAGGCGCTGACCGGGAACCGCGCCGACGCCGAAGACCTAGTGCAAGTGACGCTGGTCAAGACCTACCAGTCCTGGAACAAGATCACCGATCCCGCCGCGCTGGACACCTACGTTCGGCGCGTCATGGTGAACACGCACATTTCCGGGTGGCGCAGGCGGCGGATCGACGAGTACCCCACCGACGAGCTGCCGGATTCCCCGGCCGGCGACCAGATGTACGACAGCGACCTGCGTGAGCTGGTGCAGCGCGCGATCGACCGGCTGCCGCGCCGGATGCGCGCCGCGGTGATGCTCAGGTACTACGACGACATGTCCGAGCCGGAGATAGCGGCGGCGCTCGGCGTGTCCGTCGGCACGGTGAAGAGCACCGTCGCACGGGCCGTCGCCAAGTTGCGCGCGGACGCCGAGCTAAGCGCTGAGGGGTTACGCGGCCGGGATCCTCGTGGCACTATCACCGTCTAAGGGTCTCTATGAGGAGGTTTGGCCGTGGAAAGCACGATGATGGACATCCCGCTGACGGTCACGTCGATCTTGCGGTACGGCACGACCGTGTACGGCGACAAGGAAGTCATCACGTGCGGCGGCGAGGCGCCGGCGCGGCGGCGGACATACGCGGAGATCGGACAGCGCGCCGCCCGGCTGGCGAACTCGCTCCGCTCGATCGGCGTCGACGGGGACCAGCGCGTCGGCACGTTCATGTGGAACAACGCGGAGCACCTCGAGGCTTACCTCGCCATCCCGGCCATGGGCGCCGTCCTGCACACGCTGAACATCCGGCTCTCCGCCGACCAGGTGGGCTACATCGCCACGCACGCGGGCGACTACGCGGTCATCGTGGACGCGTCGCTGATACCGCTGTTCGCCAAGGTGCTGCCGCACGCGGAAACCGTGCGGCACGTGATCGTCTCGGGGCAGGCGGACGACGATGCGATCGGCAGCCTGGCCGGTCCCGAGCGGGAGGTGCATTCGTACGAGGAACTGCTCGCGACGGCGCCGGCGTCCTTCGACTGGCCGTCGCTCGACGAGCGGTCGGCGTCCGCGATGTGCTACACGAGCGGGACCACGGGACTGCCGAAGGGCGTCGTATACAGCCACCGGTCCAGCTACCTGCACTCGATGGCCGCGTGCCTGGGCAACGCGTTCGCGATCTCCGAACGCGACCGCATCATGCCCGTCGTCCCCCAGTTCCACGCGAACGCGTGGGGGCTGCCGTACGCGGCCCTGCTGTCGGGCGCGGACCTCATCATGCCGGACCGGTTCATGATCCCGGCCGTGATCGTCAAGCTGATCGAGACCGAGAAGGTGACGATCGGCGCGGGCGTGCCGACGATCTGGCAGGGCGTGCTCGCCCACCTGCGCGCCGCCGGCGGGGACATCTCCTCGCTCCGCACCCTGGTCTGCGGCGGGTCGGCGCTGCCGGAGACCGTGATGCGCGCGTACGCCGACGAGTTCGGCATTGTCATGACGCACGCCTGGGGGATGACGGAGACGTCGCCGCTCGGCTCGATCGCCCACGAGCCCGCCAGCGTCACGGGCGAGGCGGTCTGGGAGTACCGGGCGAGCCAGGGACGGCTGTTCTGCGCGGTGGAGGGGCGCCTGACCGGCGACGACGGCGAGGTGCTGCCGTCGAACGGGAAGGCGGTCGGCGAGGTCGAGGTCCGCGGCCCCTGGGTCACCGGCTCCTACTACCTCGACAAGGCGCCGGAGAAGTTCCACGACGGCTGGCTGCGCACCGGCGACGTGGGCACGCTCGACGCCGCCGGGTTCATCAAGCTCACCGACCGGGCCAAGGACGTGATCAAGTCCGGCGGCGAGTGGATCTCCTCCATGGAGCTGGAGAACCTGCTGATGGCGCACCCGGCCGTCGCCGAGGCGGCGGTCATCGGGGTACCGGACGACAGGTGGGGCGAGCGGCCGCTCGCCGCGGTCGTGCTGCGGCCTGACGCCGGCCCGGTGACGCCTGACGAACTGCGCGCTTTCCTCGGCGAGCGGGTGCCGCGGTGGCAGCTTCCCGAGCGGTGGTGCTACATCGGCGAGGTGCCCAAGACATCGGTGGGCAAGTTCCAGAAGAGCCGGCTGCGCGAGCAGTACGCGGCGGGTGAACTTGACGTGACGCGGCTGGCGCCCGTGCCGCACTGACGCCCGGTGCCTGGTACGCTGTTCGGCACCGCGGTTCTTCGGCTTCATGCCGGGGCGGGCGCGGATGGAGGCTTCGCCTAGTCCGGTCTATGGCGCCGCACTGCTAATGCGGTTGGGGTTTACGCCCCTCCCGGGTTCAAATCCCGGAGCCTCCGCAGCTCTGTTTATGACGGTGGCGTTCAGCCCGCGGGCGGGCCTGGACGCCACCGTCATATTCCTTGTCAGGCCTGGACGTTCTTGCTGTCCTGGATCAGCTGCTCGAGGGACTGGCCGTTGATGCTCGTCCCGTTCACCGCGATCCAGTCCTGGGTAATCAGACCCATCGCCTGGCCGATGTTGGTCAGGGCCCACGCCTGGTTGATCTTCTGCTCCATCCCCCAGGTGATCACCGTCTCGTCGTTGCCGATCCCCGCCACGCCGAAGGCGCTGTACTGGAGGATGACGCAGTGGTCGATGCCGTTCGGGCCCACGTTGGCGCCCGTCGCGGACAGCGTCCACGGCTGGCCGTTGTCGAATACCTGCATGTCGCTGTCGCTGACGGCGATACCCAGGTAGACGCCGCCGAACGTGTTGGCGACCTGCTTGAGCAGCCCCAGGTTGGTGTAGCCGCCGATGGCGAAGTACCCGGCGAGCTTGTGGACCTTGCCGGACGTGTCGGAAAGCCCGGTGTTGACCATGTACTGCGCGACGGACTGCAGCATGCAGCCGGTGTCGGTGTTGCTGTTGCCCAGCTGGTAGCCGCTGATCGCGGAGTACATGCCGAGGATGGCGTTGTCGGTGAACATCACGCCGCCGGGGGCCTGTCCGCTGAACGCGGTGACCGCGGCGAGGAAGTGGCCGACGCCCGCGCAGGTGCAGTCGCCGACCCCCGTCTGGGCGATCACCGGGGGCGCGTCCGGGTCGGGCCCGTTGGCGTACATCGGCCACGCCTTGACCTTCGACTCCCGGTCGACGATGCCGGGCGCGTTCGGCAGGCCGCCGCCGAGCGCGCCGACGTCGATGTAATCCTCGAGCTTGGGCATGACGATGCTGGGATCGTGCGGAATTGCCCCTTTTTTGTATGGCCCGCTCATTTTGCCTCCGTATTGTGCGCGATGCCGCTCCAGACAATGTAGGACCGCGGTGCCGGTATAAGAAGACCTCGGCCGAAAATGTGGTGATATGTGAGTATTCGTGTTCGGCGGCGCCGTTGGCGGACAGTCAATAAAAAGAGCTGGAGTCACTTCCGTGCGTTCCGGAAATCAATTCATTTTATTCCGAACGGAAGGTGGCGCCTGTTCACCGGAACCCGTTACGGCTTGCGTGCGATGCCGTCAGGGCTGGGCATCCTCGGGCGGCGCGAGATCGTCCGGCTCCGGTCCCGCTCTGGCCGCCGGCCGGCTCCAGTCCGGCCGGCGGCGGACGCGCCGCGTCGGCGGGCCGCCGCGGGACCGCCGCGCGGGACCGCCGCGGGTCGATTGCGCAATCGACCACAGTAGGGACGCGTCGGATATCAAGTTGACTTTGCCGTTCCGAGGGGCGCCTGCCGTGATAGGGGCATTCGGGCGCCAGTGCCGCTCTGCCGGATGCTGGGAAAAGATCATGGATCAGAAACTACAGCCGGGTGTGGTTACCGATCCATGATCTTCTCGTTCACGCAATCGATAGAGAGGTTTGTCATTAATTGCCCGTTTTCCGGTCGATCAGCCGACGTGATTCCGGCCTGCGACACGCCCGAGATGGCCGACTAGAAAGCCGACGCGTCCTAGAGCGGGTCGATTGCGCAATCGGCACGCTCCGCGCGTCGCACCGCGGCAGGGATCGTCACCCGGGAGAAGCGGGACCCCTCGCGGGCGGCGGATTCCTGACTGCGAGGGAGTCTCGTGGCCGGCCCTTACTGGATAATCCGAGTGCGTGCTCGCCGGTCCCGGGACCGGCTGGCGGCCGACCCGGAAGCGGCCGCGAGCGGTCTCGGGAAGGAGGGCGAGCGCCAGGCCGGAATGGTGGTTCCGCGGTCAAGTCCGGTTGGTAACGTCTAAGTTTACGGCGCGGAATGTCGTTTTTATCCGAATTGGGCCGGATGCCGGGTTGGCAGGACCATCGGGCGGCAAGCCGTTTTTCGGTAGTTCATAAGTAGACCGACTCTGTTGCCCAACGGCACACATGCGGCGGATGGTGTGCCGCATTGTCATGATCGCAGCTGGAATCCCGTCCCGCAGCCGTATCGCGCAGGTTGGCGCTGTATGGAGAGAACTCGGCCAGGCGGTGCCGACGTGGCCGTGTTACGCCCGATTAATAACCAGCGGGCAGGTAGAACAGCTCAAGGCCGCCGCCGGTGGAAGCGGCGTAGTCCCTGACGCACTGCGCGCGGTGCGTGGGATGCCGGTCGACGACGAGGTAGACGGGCCCGGGCGCGCCGTGCATCAGGCGCGCGCAGAACTCGGTGAAGCTAAGGGCGCCAGCCGCGGCCGCGTCGAACAGGGCGAACCGGGGCGCGCCGCCTTTGGCGGTGACCGCGGAGATCATGGTGAACCGGCCGCCGTCGTCCGCGCCGGATTCCGGGCGGCGCGTCCGGCGCACGATACCGCGTGGCTGGCCGGCTTCGTCGGCGAAGTGGACAGTGGCGCCCGCCGCGGCGGCCCTGGCGGCGATGTGCGGATATTCCTTCTGCTGCCACCAGGCCATCGCGTCCGGGTCACGCTGATAGGCGCGCCGCAGCGGCCGCCCGGGAGCCATTCCTAGTTTGCCGAGTTGCCGGGTCACGCTGACCGGCGACAGGGACACGCCGAATTTCCTGTGAATTACCTCACGAACCAAGTCGGCGGTCCAAAGGGCGAATTCGAAATCGAACTGTCGCGGGTCTGTCTCCGTCAGCAGCGATGACAGTTCCCGCAGCTGCTCGTCGCCCAGCCGGGGCGGCCGGCCCGGGACCGGCCGCGCGAGGAGAGCGCCGCGGCCGCCCTCGCGGTACTTCTTGAGCCAGGCGTAGACGGTCTTGCGGTGCAGGCCAAGGGCCATCGCGACATCCTCGGGGCGGGCCCCTTGGAGAACTTGCTCTACCGCTCGCAGGCGGAGAGCCTCTAGAGTCTTGTGGTCAAGCTTGCGGCCGTCGTTCTCCCTCATGCCCCAGTTGTCCCCTGTAGTCCCGTTCGTCACAAGTTGTAAAAAGCTCGAAGCGGACCGTGGTCGGCCTACTTATGTCTCCCTGAGCCATTCCGCTATGACCATGCGACGCGCGAAACCGGGGTTTGGTTTACATCGACTTCTATTAAGTCTTGGTTTCGAATCTAACGAATTGATCAGATCAGTGAATGTTCTGTTACTGGCCTTGCTTTGCGTCGCCGGCGCCGGTTAACTTCATGGAGCCGCAATTGCTGGCATTGCAGAAAGTGACCAGAAACTACGTGGCGTGACCGCCAGCGCTGCTGGCTATTGCTTAGTTGACTTCCGGGGCCCAAAGGGGGAGCGGGGTAATGCTTGCTGCAGCAGTACTCGTCGTGTCGCTCGTGCTTTTCAGCGTCGCCGCGGCAACGCTGTGGTGGATGATGAGCGCGTGGCGGACGCCCGAGATGCTCGCGTCGACGACGTTCGGGCAGCCAGACGGCAAGGCCGAATTGTCGTTCTCGCTGCTGCTGCCGGCCAGGCACGAGCAAGGCGTGCTCGAGCACACCGTGCACCGCCTGCTTGAGTCGTCGCACGACGCGTACGAGATCATCATCATCACCGGTCATGACGACCCGGAGACGACCCAGATCGCGGACAAGCTCGCCGAACTCGCGCCGGACAAGGTCCGCGTGGTCATCGACACGAACGAGATCAAGAGCAAGGCGAAGGCGCTCAACACCGCCCTCCCGCTGTGCCGCGGCGACATCGTCGGCGTGTTCGACGCCGAGGACATCGTCCACCCCGACCTGCTGCTCAACGTCGACTACGCGTTCCGGTCGCGGCGGGCTAACGTCGTCCAGGGCGGCGTCCAGCTGATCAACTACCAGTCGAGCTGGTACAGCCTGCGCAACTGCCTCGAGTACTTCTTCTGGTTCCGCAGCCGGCTCCACCTGCAGGCGGAGAAGGGGTTCATCACCCTGGGCGGCAACACGGTCTTCATCAGGACCGACCTGATCCGGGAGATCGGCGGCTGGGACCCGGACTGCCTCGCCGAGGACTGCGAGCTGGGCGTCCGCGTGTCGAGCGACGGCGGCAAGGTGGTCGTCGCCTACGACCCGCAGCTCGTCACCCGGGAGGAGACTCCGGACTCGGTGACCAGCCTGTTCAAGCAGCGCACCCGCTGGAACCAGGGCTTCCTGCAGGTCTACAAGAAGGCGGACTGGAAGCGCCTGCCGACGCTCCGGCAGCGCATGCTCGCCCGCTTCACGCTGGCGACCCCGTTCTTCCAGGCGCTGTCCGGGCTCGCGCTGCCCGCCGCCATCTTGATAGGCATCTTCGTGAACGTGCCGATCGAGGTCGCGATGCTCTCCTGGCTGCCGGCCGTGCCCGCGCTCCTTGTCCTCGCGTTCGAAATCGCTGCCCTGCACGACTTCGGGCGGCAGTACCAGTTCAATATCGGGTTCATCTACTACGTCAAGCTCATCATCGGGACCCCGTTCTACATGGTCATCCTGATGGGGGCCGCTCTCCGCTCGGTATGGCGGGAGAGCACCGGCCGCAAGGACTGGGAACTCACCCGGCACGTCGGGGCGCACCTGGTCGCCCCCGCACCGTCGACATCCCCCATGCAGACCGTCTGACCGCTTGACACGGCGACTTCTAGGAGCGTGATGTGAGCACTGTTCTTGAGCGCCCGGTCGAGCGGGCAGGCACAACCAGGGCCAGCGGGTCCCACTTCCTTGGCAGGTCGAGGGATTTCTGGATCTGCACCGGCCTCGTGATCGTCGTCTTGCTTGTCCAGGCGTGGAACATCGCTGACTACCCGACGGTCAGCGATGACGAGGGCACCTACCTCGCTCAGGCATGGGCCGTGCAGCACGGCATCGGCATGGCCCCGTACACCTACTGGTACGACCACCCGCCGCTCGGCTGGATGCAGATCGCCGCCATATCGTGGATTCCCGCGCTGATCTTCCACGGCCACCAGCTGGTGGTCGGCTATGCCCGGATCGTCATGCTGCCGGTGACCGCGGTCAGCACGATCCTGGTGTACACCCTGGGCCGCCGGATGACGCTGCCCCGCTGGGCGGCGGCGCTCGCGGTCGTCTTCTTCGCGCTGTCGCCGCTGTCGGTCACCCTGCAGCGCGAGATCTTCCTCGACAACTTCGCCGTCGTGTGGATGCTCGCGGCGTTCACGCTCGCGTTCTCCCCGCGCAGGCATCTCTGGCACCATGTGGCCGCGGGGCTCTGCGCGGCGGCCGCCGTGCTGTCCAAGGAGACCATGATCATCGTCGTGCCGGCGCTCATGGTCGCGCTCTGGCAGAACGCCTCCAAGGACACGCGCAAGTACTCCTTCGTCGGCTTCCTCGCCGCCCTGGTCCTGGTGCTCATCCAGTACCCGCTGTACGCGGTGCTCAAGGGCGAGCTGTTCCCCGGTAACGGGCATGTGTCGCTGATCGGCGGGCTGATCTACCAGATGGACCGGCCCGGCTCTGGGTCGATCTTCGGGGTGAAGAGCGCCTCCTACGCCGTCTTCCACGCCTGGCTCTACTACGACTCGGTGCTGATCGTGGGCGGTGTCCTCGCCACCGTGCTGGCGCTCGCCTTCCGGCACCTGCGCCCGGTGGCGATCGCGGCCGCGCTGCTCACCCTGGTCGCCATGCGGCCGAGCGGCTACCTGCCCGCGATGTACGTCATCCAGGTGCTGCCGTTCTTCGCGCTCGCGCTGGCCGGCATGGCGGACCAGCTGGTGAACTTCCTATTGAAGTACCGGGCGCGGCCGGTCTTCTGGCAGCAGGTCGCCCGCATGGTCCTGGTGGGCGTGGTGGCCTTCGCGGCCGCCTTCTATGTGGTGCCGAGGTGGTTCAACGGCGACCGCGTGGCGGACACGGCCGACCCGAACGCCGGTTACCAGGCGGCGGCCACCTGGGTCGAGACGCACATCAAGGACCCGGCCGGGAAGCGCATCGTGGTCGACGACGGGCTCTGGCTCGACATGGTGCGGGACGGGTTCCACCCGGGCCGCGGCGCGATCTACTTCTTCAAGGTGGACCTCGACCCGTCGGTCCAGAAGGCGCTCCAGAAGCAGGGCGGCAAGCAGACCCCCTGGAAGGCGATCAACTACATCATCTCCACGCCGATGGTCCGGAATAACGTGTTCGATATGCCGACCGTGCAGGCGGCCCTGGATCACTCCCGTGTCCTGGCGTCGTTCGGCACTGGAGCCAACGTGATCCAGGTCCGCGAGGTCAATCGCTGACCGGGACTAGCCGAGGGGGAGGCTCGTGACCGCATCGATCACCGGGGAGCAGGTCCTGCCCGCGCAGGACCCCAATGCCCCGCTGGTATCGCTGGTGATCCCGACCTTCAACGAGGCGGGCAACATTCCCGAGCTGCTGGCCCGGCTGACCAGCGCGATGCCCGAGGAAGTGCCCTGCGAAGTCATCTTCGTGGACGACAGCACCGACGACACGCCGCGTGTCATCGCCGAGACCGCCAGGGACTGCCGCCTGGCGGTCTCGGTGATGCACCGGGACAAGCCCGATGGTGGTCTCGGCGGCGCGGTCGCCGCCGGGCTGCGGGAGGCTGCCGCGCCGTGGATCGTGGTGATGGACGCCGATCTGCAGCATCCCCCGTCGCTGGTGCCCGAGCTGGTGGCGGCGGGGCAGCGGGTCGGCGCTGACCTGGTGGTCGCGAGCCGCTATGCGGCGGGCGGCAGCCGCGCGGGCCTCGACGGCGGCTTCCGCGTCCTCGCCTCGGGCTTGACCACCCGGCTCGCCAAGCTCGCGTTCTGGCGGCAGCTCCGCCGGGTCAGCGACCCCATGAGCGGGTTCTTCGCGGTGCGCTCCGCGGCTCTCGACGCGGAGGTCCTCCGGCCGCTCGGCTACAAGATCCTGCTGGAGCTGATCGTGCGCTGCCGGCTCCGCCGGGTCACGGAGGTTCCCTATCAGTTCCAGGACCGCTTCGCTGGCGAGTCCAAGGCCAGCCTCAGCGAGGGATGGCGGTTCCTGCGGCACCTGACCATGCTCCGGTGCAGCGGCGCCCGCGCCAGCATGCTCGCCTTCGGACTCATCGGTCTTTCCGGCTTCCTGCCCAACCTCGCGACATTGTGGCTATTGTCAAAGCCACTCGGCATGAACTACCTGCTGGCCGAAGTGCTGGCGAACCAGGTGGCCATCGTCTGGAACTTCCTGCTCATCGACCTCCTGCTGTTCCACCACAGGAGGCACAGCCACTGGGCTGGGCGCTTCGGAAAGTTCCTGGTGCTGGCCAACTCCGACCTGGTTGCCCGCATTCCGTTGCTCGGCCTGCTGGTCGCCCATGCCCATATGAACGTCCTGGTGGCCACCGCGATCACACTGATCGCGGCGGTCGGTGCCCGCTTCGTCGTCACCGACCGTTTCATCTACCTGGCGCGGCCTGGGCGCCGGACAGGTACCGTCCCAGAAGCTCCAGTAGCGGAGGTCCAATGAAGAACCGATTGAGTCGGCACCGCGGTCAGCTGCCTAAAAAGTGGCACAAGCTGAAGCCATTGCGGGCCGCCTTCGGCGCGGCCACCCTGGTGCTGCCGATCGTGGTCGTGGCAAGCTCTTCCGCCAGCGCCGGTGTCAACTTGGTGGTAAACCCCAGCACCGCGCAGCTGGGAGCGGGTAACTTCCCGCTCTGCTTCGGCAAGTACGGCTACGGGAAGAACACGTACTCGATCGGGACCACCAGCAAGGCGCACTCCAGCACCACGGCGATCCAGGTGACGATCTCGAAAATCTCCAGCGGCGACCGTGCCGTGCAGATGCTGGAGAACCAGTCTTGCGCGCCGTGGGTCACCGCTGGTCACGAGTACAACCTGGGCCTCTGGTACATGTCGAACACCCCGGACGCCGTCATAACCCTGTACCGGCACGACGTCAAAACCGGCTGGCAGTACTGGATGGACCTCAAGACCCTGCACACGGCCGGCACGTACACGTACGCGTCCGTGCAGACACCGCAGATCCCGGCGGGCACCGACCAGATCTCCTGGGGCGTCACGGTCTACGGCAAGGGCACGGTCATCACCGACGACTACTCCACGGTCGACGCGACCGTGCAGGCGAGTGCGGCCGCCTGCTCCGCGGGGGCAGCGTGCACCAAGGGCGCCTGGCAGGTCCTGCCGTTCCCGTCCCCGGTCCGGTCCATCCACTCCATTCTCATGTACAACGGCGACGTCCTGCTGGTCGCCGGGTCGGGCAACGACCCGACCGACTTCGCCGCGGGCACCTTCATGTCGGCGGTCTACAACCCGAGCAAGGGCACCTTCAAGGTGATCCCGACGCCCGACGACTTCTTCTGCGCCGGGCACGTCCAGCTGCCCAACGGGAAGGTGCTCGTCCTCGGCGGCAACAAGGCCTACCCAGACGCCGCCGACAAGGGAAACTACGAGGGGCTGAACACCTCCTACATCTTCAACCCGGTGACCGAAAGTTACCAAAAGGAGAACAACCTCAACGACGGCCACTGGTACCCGTCGGCCACCGAGCTCGGCAACGGCGACGTGATCGCCTACGGCGGCCTGAGCGGCAACGGCGAGGGCAGCGTCACCACCGAGTACTTCAAGTACAACCCGAACATCTCGAGCGACGGCGAGTGGCTGCCGGTCGGTGATATCAGCGAGAGCTACGAGGGCTGGGGCCTGTATCCGGCCATGATCCTCACGCAGAACGGCGAGCTGTTCTACTCCGGCAGCCACGTGTTCGGCGACAACGAGACGCCGGTCGGGCCGGCCGGCACCCCGCGGGGCAAGGGCGGCGCCGGCTTCGTCGACATCCGCAACGTCCTGGACCCGGCCGTCACCACCCCGGTCACACCGGTCACCGGCCTGCAGGACACCCCGGGCGGCCCGCCTGGGACGGACATGACCGACCAGTCGATGTCGGTGCTGCTGCCGCCGGCCCAGTCGCAGAAGGTGCTGCTGCTGGGCGGCGGGAACATCCTCTACACCAAGCCCGCTACCCGGCTCACCGACCTGATCGACCTGAACGCGGCGGACCCGCACTACACGGCGGGGCCGCTGATCCCGCGCGGCAAGCTGTCGAATGGCAAGGTCGAGCCCGCCTCCGAGGGCAAGATGTATGTGTCCGCGGTGATCTTGCCGAACGGCCAGGTGTTCGAGACGGGCGGCGGCCTGATCGACCGCGAGGACCCGGTCTACGAGGCGTCGATGTACAACCCGTCGACCAACAAGTTCACCTCGGGGATGGCCACCGACCCGGTGCCGCGGACCTACCACTCGCAGTCGTTCCTGCTCCCGGACGGCCGGGTCATGTCGATCGGGAACAACCCCGGTAACGGCTCGTTCGACATGCGGATCTCGATCTACTCACCGCCCTACCTGTTCCACGGCGCCCGGCCGCAGATCACCAGCGTGGCGCACACGTACTGGACCTACGGCTCGACCCAGCAGATCACGGTGAACCAGAGGATCGTCTCCGCCGAGCTGATCCGGCCGGCCGCGGTCACCCACCAGTCCGACCCGAACCAGCGGTACGTCGCGCTGCCGCTGACGGTGAACGGCAACCACATCGGGCTGAACGTGACCAGCAATGACAACATGGCGCCGCCCGGCTGGTACATGCTGTTCGTCACCAACGCGAACGGCGTCCCGTCGGTCGCCAAGTGGGTCCACGTCAGCAGCGTCGCGGCCAACAGGTGAGAAAGGGGCGAAAGCAGATGAAGACGAAGGATGTCCTCGGCGCCGTCAGGCGCCATCCCGGACGGGCACTGGCGATCTGCGTCCCGGTGGTCGCGGTGAGTGTGTTCACCGGCACTTCGATGGCCTCGGCGCAGCCCGAGGCGACCCTGGCGGTGTCGCCGACCCAAGCCACCGCTGCCCCGGCGCCGTTCGTGCTGAACGCCGCCAGCAGCCTGCCAGGGACGCATGTGGTGGCGAACAAGCGGGCCGTCAGGATCCACGAAGCATGGAACATGGACGGGTGCGACCATGACTATGGGCAGCCCGACCAGTGTGTCCCGTGGCAGATCCCGGCATCGTCACCGGAGGCTAAGTGCGCCTGGCTCCGGGCGAACGGCTTCGGCCCGCTCCAGGTGCTGGGCACCAACCGGCAGAACCTTCCGGAGAACGCGGAGGGCTACGTCTGCGCGACGGGGACCTGATGATCCGATGATCCGCCCAACCAGGATGCTCGCGGCCAGCGCCGCGGCGGCCCTCGTGGCCGTCGCGGCGGCTGGCTGCGCCAGCAGCAGCGCCGGTACCACCAGCAACGCGAGCAACAGTGCCCCCGGCTTGGTCCAGATCAACACCAGCCAGTACAAAGGCAACATCGTCACGCCGGTGGACAAGCCCACCACGATTTTCACCGCTAGCAGCACGGGCAAGCCGTTCAACATGAGGACGATGACGAAGGGCACGGTCACCCTCCTGTATTTCGGCTACACCACCTGTCCCGACCAGTGCCCGCTCACCATGAGCAACACCGCGGCCGCGCTGCAGATGCTGCCGGCCGCCGACCGGGCCAAGGTCAAGGTGCTGTTCATCACCGTCGACCCCACGCATGACTCCCTCGCCCGGCTGCGGTCCTGGCTGGGGAACTTCAACCCGTCCTTCATCGGGCTGCGCGGCAGCCTCGCGCAGATCCAGTCCGCCGCGCAGCAGACCGGCATCCCGGTCGGCAGCGCCCCGGAGAAGGGGCCCGACGGCACCTACGCGTACGCGCACGGCACGGAGATGCTCGCCTACAGCACCGACAACGTGGCTTACGAGTCGTTCTTTCCCAGCACCCCGCCGGCCAACATGGCGCATGACCTCGCGCTCCTGGTCACCGGTCACCACCCCTGACCGGTGACCAGGCCTTACCCGTTGTCTCCGGCATCGCCCGCGACACCGGAGATAACGGAGATAAACGGAGTCGCGTAGCGCCATTCCGGCGTAAGGCCCTCCTGGGATACCGTCATCAGTGCATTGGCGGTTAAGGAGGGTTCATGCTGGAATCGGGCGACTGGGTGATCGTACCGGGTGACTGGGTGGCCGTTGGGATCGACAATGGCGGGACGGCCAACAACGGCACGATCCTCGACTCGGGCGGCCGGTTCCTTGTGGACACGATGGCGGAACTGCCCAGCCTCGTGCGCGAGGGACCGGACAAGGCCATCCAGGCGCTAGTCGATTCGTTCGACAAGGTACTGGCGATGACCGGCGTGCCCAGGGAGAAGGTGCGCGCCGTCGGTCTCGACACGCCCGGCCCGGCCAGCGCGACAGGAGTACTGGCGACCGGTGGCGCGACTAACTTCGGCCACCCCGCCTGGGGCGGGTTTGATATCAGGGGCGCCTTCGAGGAGCGTCTCGGTATCCCGGTCATCTACAACAACGACGCGAACGCGGCGGCGCTGTACGCGCACCATGTACGGTACGGCGCTGCCTCGGCCGCGCATAGCTCGGTGGCGGCGATCGTGGGAACCGGGCTAGGCGGCGGGGTGATTCAGGGCGGCCATGTGGTGCGCGGCGCGTCCGGCATGGCAGGTGAGCTCGGTCACATGCCGATCCCGATGTACGGCCTGCTCCAAGAGGGGCAGCCACTGCCGTCCTGTAATTGCGGGCTGAATGCCGACGCTGAGTCGGTCGCCTCGCTGACCGGCATCCAGCGCAACCTGCTGCCGTACTGGCTGACCAGGTTCCCCGGCCATGAGCTCGCTCAGGTGCCTATCGCAAAGGCGGCGAAGCTGGTCCGCGGGTATGCCGAGCGGGGCGACAGGATGGCGCTGGAGATCTTCCGGCAGCAGGCGATGGCGATCGGCCAGGTGTTCTCGATCGCCGCCAAGTTCACCGACCCTGATACGTACTTTGTCGGCGGCGGGGTGATCGAGGCGGCGCCGCACTTCCGCGAGTGGTTCCTCGAAACCGTCAGGGAGCATACGTCGCTGCTGGTGGAGCAGGCCGGGATAGCGGAGATCACGCTGGTCCCCGACCTAGACATGGCTGGCGCCCGGGGCGCGGCCATCGCCGCCGCGGCGTGGGTCCTGGAGCGTTGAGGGAAACGGTGTGGTCGATCGCGCAGTGGGCATGCTGCGCGTCCGGCCGGCCGACGGGCGCGGGCGGCGGTGCGGAGGTCAGTCGTCGGTGTCGCCCTTGTCCTTGAAGATCAGCCCGCAGACCTCCAGGTAGAGCTGCTCAGGATAGGGGAGGTAGTCCACCGTCTGCAGCGCCTGGTCCTGCCCGGCCGACTCGACGACGAACTTGCCGAATCCGAATAGCCGGCCAGCGGGGGACCGCTCGAAGCGCATATCGGTGACCTTGGTGAGCGGCATCATATTCACCCTTTTGGTGAAGACGCCGGTGGCTAGGAGCAGCCGCTGAGAGGTTACTACGAAGTATTCATCGAGCCATACGTAGATTTTGTACACCAGTCGCAGCACGAGGAGGAACCACAGCCCCCAGATGATCAGCATGGCGGTGCCGTTGCTGTGCGCGACCGTGGTCGAGAGCAGGCCGGCGAGGGCGAGTCCGCCAAGGACCTCCGCAACCGGCCTGATCAGCACCGCAGGGTGAAACCGAACGGTGATGACCTGGCGCTCATGCGGCAGCAGGACCCGGTAAACGGCCGCGGGTACCGTCTCGTTCGGTACAACCCTAATGCCCATGGGAGACCTTTAGATCGAGGCGACGAAATGCGAGAATCCTGTCGCGACAGTGGTAAGGAACGACCCGATGTTGTGCACCAGGTGCGCGGCGGCGGTTGGCTGCTGGATGATCCACCATATGACGAACGCAACGGCCGCATATGTGAGAATCGTCTTGAGTTTCACTGCCGCCTCCCTGGAAGCGCAGACTGCTCCACTTTGCTAAGTTTCCTTTATCTTAACCGAAGACCGGCTTGGATGGGGGTCCGTGCCGGAGCGGCCCTGGCGACTCTCGTCCTGTCGGCTGCAGTATGCCCGGAACCTGATGGCGCTACGCATGCGCCCGACTGAGAGTATGCCGCCCCCCGAGGAAGTATGCAGCCGGGACCGGCAGACCGGAAGCAGCCATGCCGATGCGACCGCGCGGCCGGCCCGTCACGGGGATCCGCCGCGGCGCATCCGTGAGATTCGCCGCGTAGACGGTCCTCGATCTGACAACATTCCCCCGTGCGAGGCATGCTTGGGGCATGGCGATGCCTGAGGTAAGCGAAACGGACTTTGCGATCATGGTCTTCCGCGAGGACGACCGGTGGGACGCCGACGTGCTGCCGGTGGCGGTGACCGGTGATCTGAAGGGCCTCATCCGCGTGCTGCGGCAACAGCCCAGCATCGCCGGGACTATCGGGCTCGCCGGAATCGACGACTACTTCTTCGTCGCGGTGCGGGTGGTCGGGAACCACGTGTCGGTGCTGCTGTCCGACATCGGCGCGGCGCTGGACTACCCGCTGGCCGAGCAGGTTCTCGACTTCCTGGACATCCCGGTTCCTGACGAGGAGGACATCGACCAGGTGCTCCCGGCCGGAGACCTGTCGATCTTCACGGATCTAGGGCTTGACGAGATGGAACTCGCCGCGATCTGCAGTCGGCTGGACGGCGACGCGGACGACGATCCCTGGGAGCACGTCGAGGACGCCATCGAGAGCATCGCGGCCAGGCTCGGGTTCGGGCTGGCGATGGAGCGCGCGCTTGACGTGGCGCTCGGCCCCTGACGCGTGCCGACCGGTTACGAGGTCTCCTTCGAGCCCGCGATGCGGGCCGCTCTCGCCGAGGCGGTGTCCGCGGCCGGCACCGCGGACGTTCCGGTGGGCGCGGTCGTACTGGACGCCGACGGAGCAGTGGTCGCGCGGGCGCGCAACCGCCGCGAGGCTGACCGCGACCCCACGGCACACGCCGAGATCCTCGCCATCCGGGCCGCCGCCAAGGCCGCGGGGTCCTGGCGGCTCGACGGCCTGACGCTGGTCGTGACGCTGGAGCCGTGCACGATGTGCGCGGGCGCGATAACCGCTGCCAGGCTGAGCCGGCTGGTGTTCGGCGCGGCGGACCCCCGGGCCGGCGCGGTCGGCTCAATCTGGGACGTCGTACGTGATCAGCGGCTCGTACCGGTTCCCGAGGTCGTCGCCGGCGTGCTCGCCGGCGACTGTCTGAAGATAATTCAAACTTTCTTCTCGGAACGTAGGTAGCCCTCGGCTCGTTGTTTGTGGTGAAGGTCAGGTATGCTCACCGGCGGTGGAGTCGCCTAGTGGCCGAGGGCGCACGCCTCGAAAGCGTGTGAGGGGGCAACCCCTCCGTGGGTTCAAATCCCACCTCCACCGCCCGGCTATGAGTCCGCACGGCACGCGTGCGATGGTGGCGCGTGCTATGGCGAGGAGTGCGAGTGCTAGAACCCCAGGGAACGTTTTTCTTCCTGCTGCTCATGGTGGTATTCGGGGCGCTGGTCATCTGGCTTGTACTCGCCAAGCAGATCGTCTTCCGGGTGCTCGCCGCCTGCCTGGCGTTCATCCCGGCCATGGTGTTCGGCATCGCCGCGGTGAACAAGTACTACGACTACTACCAGACCTGGGGCGCGATGTTCAGCGACCTGTCCGGGCAGGCGCAGTCCAGTGTCCCTCAGCTGTCGGCCGGCCTGGGGACGGGCAAGGGCTCGCTGGAGAATCTGGCGGGCGGGTCGACCAACGCGGCGCTCAACGCTCAGCTCGGCTATCTCTTCCGTACCGTTATCACCGGCCCGCGCAGCCATATCACCAGGGAAGTGTACGTCTACCTGCCGCCGCAGTACTTCAGCAAGGCGTACGCACACTACAAGTTCCCGGCGATCGAGCTCCTGCACGGCTCGCCGGGCCAGCCGGAGACGTGGATCAACGTGATAAACGTGATCCCTACCTACCTGCAGCTCCTGGCCACCCACCAGGCGCAGCCCGCGGTACTGGTGATGCCGGACACGGAGGGCGGCCTGCAGTACTCCCTGCAGTGCCTCAACGCCCCGGGCGGCCTGCAGGACATGACCTTCGTGGCCAAAGAGGTCCCGAACTGGGTCGCCACGCACCTCCGGGTGCAGAAACCTGGCCTGATGTGGGGCGTCGCGGGATACTCCGAAGGCGGATTCTGCACCGCGAACATCGCGCTGCAGTACGCCAGCGACTTCGGGTACGCGGGCGTGCTCAGCGGCTACTTCGCGCCCGATCCGAGCCAGGTGCCGCTCGGCAACAAGCCGGGCGGCAGGCCGCACGACATCAACGTCTTCGCGCACCATCCGGCGCTGCTGGCGAGGAACACGCCAGATGAGTACATCCTCAAGATCCCGATCGGCATCGAGGTGCCGCAGTTCTGGCTCGCGGCGGGTGCCTTGGACGCGCAAGATGTCCAGGCCGCGGAGTACTTCCACCAACTGCTGCTGACCCGGGTCGCCAACGTGCCGCTGATGATCGTGCCTGGCGGCGGCCACACGGCGCCGGTCTGGCGGGCCGCGTTCAAGCCGATGCTCGAGTGGATGACCACGAACCTCGCCCAGCAGGTGGAGCATTTCACGCAGGTGAATGCGCAGCGGGCCGCCGCGGCCCAGTCCGCCGCCCGGCACGGTCACCAGGTGCCGCCGAAGGCCCGGCACACGCCGGCGCCGCGCCCGACGGTGTTATCTTCGGCATTCTTTTGTACAAGAATGTCCACTAGGCTGTTACCCGGCCGTCGGCCGTCGGTCGCTGGCGAGTTCCGGCCCGCTGGCAGACTCGTCCCGCACGCTAGTCTCCGCCGATGAGCACCGGGAGGACTTCGACATGGGCGAACGACAGGACCGGGAACCGGGTGGAGCGCCGGGCGGCCGGCGGGACAGGCCGGGCAGGCGCGGTGTCCTGAAGGCAGGCCTGGCGGCCGGCGCGCTGGCCGGCACCGGCGCGTGGCGGTCGGCGCCCGGGCAGCGCCCACCGCGACGGCCGGGGTCGCTGCCCTATCCCCACCTCCCGGCGGGCACCGACACGATCCCGCGGATCGAGCACATCGTGGTCCTCATGATGGAGAACCACTCATTCGACAACAAGTTCGGCATGCTCCGGCGGCCTGGAGTGGACGGATTCCGGCTCGGTCCGGACGGCCTGCCGACAGCGACCAACCCGTATGCGAGCGGACAGCTGCAGCACGCGTTCAGGATGCCGACAACCTGCCAGAACGGCACTGTGACGCAGGAGTGGGGAGCGAGTCACAAGCAGTTCGACAACGGCAGGATGGACGGCTTCGTGGTCACCAGCGGCGCGGAGGGTATGGGCTACTGGCAGGAAGCAGACCAGCCGTTCTACTACTCGCTATTCCGCCACTTCCCGATCGCCGACAGGTACTTCTGCTCGGTCCTGGGGCAGACCTATCCCAACCGCCGCTACCTGCTCGCCGCGACCTCGATCGGCCAGGTGGATGACACGCTGCCCAAGCTGACCGACTACCCGGCGAATGGGACGATCTACGACCAGCTCAACGAGCACGGGATTACCTGGAAGGACTACTTCAGCACGCTCCCGACCGTCGAGCTCTACCCGAAGCTGTACCTTGACAACGTAGGGAAGAGAGTCGTTCCGATCGCCGACTTCTTCACCGACGCCGCGGCCGGCACGCTGCCGGACTACAGCCTTGTCGAGCCGAACTACAGCACCCAGTCCGAAGAGGACCCCCAGAACATAGCCGTCGGCGAGCAGTTCGCGGCCAGCGTGGTCAACGCGGTGATCAATGGGCCGGCGTGGGATAGGACACTGCTCCTGCTGACCTACGACGAGCACGGCGGCTACTACGACCACGTCCCGCCGCCGCGGGCCATCGCGCCAGACAGCATCCCCCCGGACGTGCCCGCCGGCGAGAGCGCCTACGACGGGTTCGGCAGGTACGGGTTCCGTGTCCCCTTCGCGCTGGTGTCCCCGTGGGCGCGCCGGCACTTCGTTTCCCATGAGGTCTACGACCACACCAGCATCCTGAAGCTGGTGGAGACGAAGTGGAATCTGCCCGCGCTTACCTACCGGGACGCCAACGCGGCCGCGATGCTCGACATGCTCGACCTGTGCGAGCCTTCGTTCGCGACACCACCGCCCCTCGCGCGGCCCCTCGCGGTGGCTGACCCCTCGTCGCTGAGCTGCAGCGCGACGGGGCCCGGGACGATCCCGCCGCCAGGCTCGGTAACAGGCTGAACCGATCTATTTACCCAGCGTCGCCAGTGACCAGTGGTCCTGGGACCCTGCCGACGGTGCGAGACTAGGGGCATGAGTGAGCTTTCGCCGCGGTTCCGCCCTGTGCTCGACACCTTTCCCGCTTACCAGCCCGGCAGGGTCCCGGCCGCAGCGGGCGGGCGGGCCCACAAGCTGTCCTCTAACGAGTCGCCTTACGGGCCGCTGCCGTCGGTCGCCGAGGTTATCGCGGAGGCGGGACGCGGCGTGAACCGTTATCCCGACAACGGAGCGGAAGCCCTCACCGCGGCGCTCGCGCGCCGGTTCGCCGTCCCGGCCGAGCACATCGCGGTCGGCTGCGGGTCCGTCGGCGTCCTCAAGCAGCTGCTCGAGGCGGTCAGTGATCCCGGCGCGGAGGTCCTCTACGCGTGGCGGTCCTTCGAGGCCTATCCGCCGCTCGCCGACCTCGCGGGCGCCACCTCGGTCCGCGTGCCGCTGCGCGAAGAGACCCATGACCTCAACGCCATGGCCGCGGCCATCACCCCGCGCACGAGGCTCATCCTCGTCTGCAACCCGAACAACCCGACCGGCACCGTCGTCGGCGGGCGGCAGCTCCTCGAGTTCCTCGACCAGGTGCCAGGGGACTGCCTGGTGGTGCTCGACGAGGCCTACCGGGAGTACATCCGCGACGAGGCCGTGCCGGACGGGATCGACTTGTACCGTGAGCGGCCGAACGTCGCGGTGCTGCGCACCTTCTCTAAGGCCTACGGCCTCGCCGGGCTGCGTGCCGGGTTCCTGATCGGGCACTCGCCGGTCGCGGCGGCCGTCAGGAAGACGATGCTCACGTTCACCGTCAGCTCGGTGGCACAGGCGGCTGCCGTGGCATCCCTGGCGGCCGAGGACGAACTCCTCGAGCGTGTCGAGTCCGTAGTGAAGGAGCGCGACCGAGTGCGTTCGGCGCTGCTGGCGGACGGCTGGGCCGTTCCCGTGACGGAGGCCAACTTCGTCTGGCTCCGCCTCGGCGAGCACACCGTGGCGTTCGCGGAGGAGTGCGAGCGCTCGGGTATCGCCGTCCGTCCGTTCGCCGGCGAGGGCGCCCGCGTCTCGATCGGAACCCCCGAGGCCAACGAGGCCTTCCTCGCGGTCGCGCACGCCTTCCCGCACCGCACCTGGCACGGGCAGGCCGAGGCGGCCGGCTAGCTGGCCCCGGCGGGCTCGTACTCCTCACACGCCACGTCGCCGCCGAGAGCGGCGAACCGCTCCACGACCGTCGCGTGACCGCGGTCGATGTAGTACCCGTTGGAGATCACCGTGTCGCCCTCGGCGGCAAGGCCCGCGAGGATCAGCGCCGCGCCGCCGCGCAGGTCGTGCGCCACCACGTCGCAGCCGCGCAGGACGCTGGGGCCGTGCACGATCGCGACATTGCTGTCGATCTCCACCTTGGCGCCCATCTTGTTCAGCTCCGGCACCAGGGAGTACCGGCCGTCGAAGATGGTCTCCCTGATGTAGCTCGCGCCGTCGGCCAGCGTCGCGACAGCCATGATCGGCGACTGCAGGTCGGTGGCGTATCCCGGGTACGGGCTGGTGATCACGTTGATCGGGCGCAGCGGCTTTTCCCGGCGCACCGTGAGCACGGCGCCGTTGGCGGCGAACTCGACGCCCATCTGCTCGAGCTTCCAGCGGACGACGCCGAAGTGGTCCAGGTTCGCGCCGACGAGATTGATCTCACCGCCTGTGGCGGCCGCGGCCATGGCGAACACGCCGGCGTCGATCCGGTCCGCCATCACCGTGTGCTCGACCGCGGTCAGCTCCGGCACTCCGCGCACCGTGATGAAGCCTGTGCCGCCGCCGCTGATGTCCGCGCCCATCTTGGTGAGGAACGCGATCATGTCGAGCACCTCGGGCTCTTGCGCGGTGTTGTCGATGATCGTCGTTCCTGGCGCGAGCGACGCCGCCATCATCAGGTTCTCGGTGCCGGTGTGCGACGGCGTGTCCAGGTACAGGTGGGCGCCGCGCAGCCCGTCCGAGGCCGTGATGCGGATGACCGTGTCACCCTCGTCCACGGTCGCGCCGAGCCGGGCGAAGCCGCGGTAGTGGAAGTCCAGGTTCCTGTCGCCCAGGTTGCAGCCGCCGATCCCCTCGATGACCGCCTCGCCGAACCGGTGCAGCAGCGCCGGCACGAACAGCACCGAACCGCGGAACCGCCGCGCGATCTCGGCGGGAAGCACAGGCGACGTCAGCCGCGACGCGTCCACGACCAGGGTGCGCTCCGCCTCGTGGAACTCCACCCGGGCGCCTATCGCCTGGGACAGTTCGACGGCGCGCCGGACGTCTTCGATCGGCGGGACATTCCGCAGCACGGTCCGGCCCTTGTCCGTCAGCAGCGATGCCGCGATCATCTTGAGCGCTGCGTTCTTCGCACCCTGGATGAAGACCGTGCCCTGCAGCGGCGTGCCACCACGGACGCGATAGCGGATCTCGGTGCCCTGGGTCATATGGATACAACTCCTGTCCGAGGGGGAGTCTGCGAGAACGGCGCGTCATGTTCGTGACCGCGCCCTGGCGAACGCGTTGTCCAGTATGCCACCCGATCCGGGTGCTCAGGTGAGACCAGCGAGGCGCTCGAAGACGTGTCCCAGCCTGGCGACGTAACTTTCGGCGCGGAATGCCCGGTCAAGGGCCAGTTCATCGATCTCCAT
Source organism: uncultured Actinomycetota bacterium (assembly GCA_963771985.1). Taxonomy (GTDB): domain Bacteria; phylum Actinomycetota; class Actinomycetes; order Streptosporangiales; family Streptosporangiaceae; genus Trebonia. The sequence continues at coordinate 248,477 of CAVYVO010000010.1, forward strand.
GCCCCTCTTCTTGCTTTCCGTGAGCAGCGAATCGCGGAATGGAGTCTGATTGTCCCACGTGTCCATCGCGGCGGCCTGCACCAGGGCGTACGCGTCCTCCCGTGACATGCCGCCGCTGACCAGTTCCAGCAGAACCGCCGAGGAGTACAGCAGCCCGTGCGTGATGTTCATGTTCGCGTGCATCCGGGCGGCGTCCACGGTGAGCCCCTCGACGAGGCCGATGGTGAGGTGCAGCATGTAGTCCGTGGCTATCGCGGCGTCGGGGAGCGCGATGCGCTCCACGCTCGAGTGCGATATGTCACGCTCATGCCAGAGCGGGATGCCCTCGGACACCGGGGTCACATATGACCGCACCACCCGTGCCAGCCCGCAGATCCGCTCGGAACGGACCGGATTCTTCTTGTGCGGCATCGCCGACGAGCCCTTCTGCCCGGAGCGGAACGGCTCGGCGAGCTCGCGCACCTCCGTCCGCTGACCGTGGCGGACCTCGAGCGCCACCGCCTCGCAGACCGTGGCGAGAATAGCCAGCGCCGATATCCATTCGGCGATGCCATCGCGCATCACGACCTGCGTGGCGACGTCGGCCGCGCGCAGCCCGAGCGCGGGCATGACAGCCGCCTCCACCGCCGGGTCGATGTTCGAGTACGTGCCGACCGGTCCGGACAGCTTGCCGACCGCCACGGCTTCGCGGGCCCGGCGCACCCGGTCCCTGGACCTGGCGGCGGCGAACGCGAAGTCGGCGACCCGGTGTCCCCAGACGTCCGGCTCGGCGTGCACACCGTGCGTCCGCCCGGACCGCAGCGTGTCCCGGTGTGCGAGCGCGTGGTCACGCAGCACCGCGACCAGCCGGTCCGCTTTGGCCAGGATAAGGTCGGTGGCCTCGGCGAGCTGCAGCGCCAGCCCGGTATCCGCGAGGTCGGAGGAGGTCATCCCGTAATGCACGTAGGCGGCCGCCGACCGGGGGGTCGTGTTATCCGCCCACGCGGTGAGGAACGCGATCACGTCGTGGTCTGTCACGGCTTCGACCGCTGCTACGGCTTCGGGCGTAGGAGGGGGTGCCGAACGGACCGGGGCGACTGCGTCGGCTGGCACCGTTCCCGCGCGGGCGTGGGCTTCCAGCACAAGGGTTTCCACCCGGCACCAGAGCTCGTACTTGTGGGCCTCGCTCCAGACCCGCCCCATCTCGGGCAGCGTGTACCTGTCGATCATGCTTCAACGGTAACCTGCCCCGCCCGCCGCTCCGCGACCAGCGCGAGCGCCACGATCGCCGTGAGACCCCCTTCAACTCCCCGAGATCGCTTGAAGCGCAATGTCATGCCGGTACCAGCCACCGCGCATCTGGACAGATTCCACGACTTCGTAAGCCGCCGCCCGCGCGGCGGCGAGGTCTGGGCCTGATCCGACCGCGTTGAGCACGCGCCCCCCCGCGGACACCAGGCCGTCCCCGGTCCAGGAGGTGCCTGCGTGCAGGAGATAACCACGGGCCCGTTCAGTGTGATCGAATTTGATCTTGTCCCCTTGGACTGGGTTGTCGGGATAGCCTTCGGCGGCGAGCACCACGGTGACGGCGGCGCCGGGCAGCCAGGTCAGGGCCGGGGCGGTGGCCAGGTCTCCGGCTGCGGAGGCACGCAGCAGGCCGGCGAGCGGGGTGGCGAGCCGGTCGAGTATCACTTGTGTCTCCGGGTCGCCGAACCGCGCGTTGAACTCCACGACCTTGACGCCGGCTGACGTCAGGGCTAGTCCCGCGTACAGCAGCCCGCGGTACGGCGCTCCCCGGCGGCGCAGTGTGTCGATCGCGGGCTGGATGACCCGGTCGAGCACCGTGTCCGCCAGGCCGGGCGGCGCCCACGGGAGCGGGGCGTAGGCGCCCATGCCGCCGGTGTTGGGCCCTCGGTCGCCGTCGCCGGCCCGCTTGAAGTCCTGCGCCGGGAGGAGGGGGACCGCGGTCGTCCCGTCGGTGAGCGCGAACAGCGAGACCTCAGGGCCGTCCAGGTACTCCTCGATGATGACCTTCCCGCAGGCGGCGGCGTGGTCTTTCGCCGCGCCGAGGTCGTCGGTGACGACTACACCCTTGCCTGCTGCCAGCGCGTCGTCCTTCACCACGTAAGGGGGGCCGAATGTGGCGAGCGCGATGTCCGCTTCGGCCTCGTTCTGGCAGGTGAAGGACCGCGCGGTGGGAATTCCCGCATCGGTCATGATGTCCTTGGCGAACGCCTTTGACCCCTCGATCATCGCCGCCTGCGCGTCCGGTCCGAAGGCCTCGATCCGCGCCTCGCGCAGGGCGTCGGCGGCGCCGGCGACGAGAGGGACCTCGGGACCGATCACCACCAGGTCAGTGTTCAGCGCCTTGGCCAGCCGGGTGATGTCGGCCGGGTCGGCGGCCTTCACATCGTGCACCTGCGCCAGCTCCGCGATGCCCGGGTTGCCTGGCGCGGCGTGCAGATCCGTCACCACGGGGTCACGACTAAGGGCGCGGACGATCGCGTGTTCCCGCCCCCCGGACCCGATCACCAGTACGCGCACGTCGGCGAGCCTACCGGGGGCCGGTACGCGGAGTCTCCACCGGCACAAGGTCGCCGCAGGCAGCCGGGGGTCCGGGGGGTGCCCCCCCCCGCTAAAGCAGGGGTCTTAGTTGCAGGGTCTGGTCGCGGCGCGGGCCGACGCCGACCGCGCTGACCGGGGCACCGGACAGCTCTTCGATCGTCTTCACGTAGTTGCGGGCGGCGGCGGGCAGGTCATCGAAGCTCTTGGCCCGGGAGATGTCCTCCCACCAGCCGTCGAGGTACTCGTAGACCGGCTTGGCGTGGTGGAACTCGGTCTGCGTCATGGGAATCTCGTCGTACCGCTTGCCGTCCACCTCATACGCCACGCAGACAGGAACCTTGTCCAGGCTGGACAGCACGTCCAGCTTGGTGACGAAGAAGTCGGTGACCCCGTTAACCCGTGCCGCGTACCGGGCGACGACGGCGTCGAACCAGCCGGTGCGCCGCGGCCGTCCCGTGGTCACGCCGTACTCGCCGCCGGTCTTGCGCAGGTATTCGCCCTGCTCGTCCTTGAGCTCGGTGGGGAACGGCCCGGAGCCGACGCGCGTGGTGTACGCCTTGACGATGCCGATCACTTTGGTGATGCGCGTCGGCCCGATCCCGGCGCCGACGGACGCGCCGCCCGCTGTCGGCGACGACGAGGTGACGAACGGGTACGTGCCGTGGTCGACGTCGAGCATGGTGGCCTGGGCGCCCTCGAGCAGCACGACCTCGCCGTTGTCCAGGGCCTTGCCCAGGACCAGGCTGGTGTCGGCCACGTACGGCCTGAGTCGCTCGCCGTAGGCGATGTACTGCTCCGCGGTCTGCTTCGCGTCGATGCCGCGCCGGTTGTAGACCTTCGTGAGCAGCTGGTTCTTGTCCCGCAGGACGAGGTCGAGCTTCTGGCGGAGGATGCCGGGGTCGAACAGATCCTGGACCCTGATGCCCATCCGCGCGACCTTGTCGCCATAGGTCGGGCCGATGCCGCGCCCGGTGGTGCCAATCTTGGCGTTGCCGAGGAAGCGCTCGCTGACCTTGTCCAGGGCGCGGTGGTGCGGCATGATCAGGTGCGCGTTGGCGCTGACGAGTAGCCGTTCGCAGCTGACGCCGCGCCGCTCCAGGCCGTCGATTTCCTCGAAGAGGACCCCGGGGTCGATCACCACCCCGTTGCCGATCACCGGGATTACCTTGGGCGAGAGCACACCTGAGGGCAGCACATGCAGCGCGTAGCTCTCGTCGCCGATGACGACGGTGTGGCCGGCGTTGTTGCCGCCCTGGTACCTGACGACGTACTGCACCCGGTCCCCTAGCAGGTCCGTCGCCTTGCCCTTACCCTCGTCGCCCCACTGGGCGCCGATCAGCACGATGGCGGGCATCTTCTCACGCCTTTCACACGACGAAAGCCCCTGGCGCAAGCGCGACAGGGGCTCTTGCGTTGTGAGATTACCCGCGCAGGTCAAGAGTGAGCAAAGATGGGCTCCTGACCTGTGACAGACTGCCGGCATGAGCACTCACGTCAACCTCCTCGGCGAGCCCGCGCCTACCCTGCTGCCAGCGGCACCGGAGGCCGAGAGCCTTGTCGCCGCGGGCACGCCCGCCGCGGACATCGCGGCGCGCTACCCGGCGTACTCGCTGGCCTGGGCGATGCTGGCGGAGTCGGCGCTGGCGGCGGGCAGCTTCGTCGAGGCCTACGCCTACGCCCGCACGGGCTACCACCGGGGGCTGGACGCGCTGCGGCGGAACGGGTGGAAGGGACACGGTCCGATTCCCTGGTCGCACGAGCCCAACCAGGGCTTCCTGCGGTGCCTGGCGGCGCTCGCCACAGCGGCCGACGCGATCGGCGAGACTCCGGAAGCCGAACGGTGCTGGACGTTCCTAAGAGACAGCAGCGCCGAAGCCTACGCCGATCTGAAATAGCGCCTTGCCCCAGCGCCCCGGCCCCGCCGCTCGCCCCGGCCCCGTCCCTCAACTTTTCATACGAGACGCACCGACATTCCGGGCATATCGGACACAAAAATGGTCACCTCGTATGAAGAGTCCGTATTGTCTCAACCTAAAGTTGGGACAATACGGACTCTTCGGATGCTGGTTACGTGAGCTTCGTGCCCGCGGAGAGGAGGTCCTGGCAGGCCTCGGCCACCCGGGCGGCCATGCCGGCCTCGGCCGCCTTGCCCCAGGAGCGCGGGTCGTAGTCCTTCTTCCTGCCGACGTCGCCGTCCACCTTCAGCACGCCGTCGTAGTTCGTGAACATGTGGCCCGCGACGGGGCGGGTGAACGAGTACTGCGTGTCGGTGTCCACGTTCATCTTCACGACACCGTACGAGATGGCCTCGCGGATCTCTTCGAGCGCCGACCCGGAGCCGCCGTGGAACACCAGGTCGAACGGCTTCTCCTTGCCGTACTTGGCGCCGACCGTCTCCTGGATCTCCTTGAGCACGGCGGGCCGCAGCTTGACGTGGCCGGGCTTGTAGACGCCGTGCACGTTGCCGAACGTCGCGGCGAGGATGTACCGGCCGCGCTCGCCGAGGCCAAGCGCCTCCGCCGTGGCCAGCGCGTCTTCCGGGGTGCTGTACAGCTTCTCGTTGATCTCGCCGACAACGCCGTCTTCCTCACCGCCGACGACGCCGATCTCGAGTTCCATGATGATCCGTGCCCTGGCGCACTGCTCGAGGAGTTCTTTGGCGATCTTGAGGTTCTCCGCCAGCGGGACCGCGGATCCGTCCCACATGTGGGACTGAAAAAGCGGGTCTCTTCCGTTTTTCACCCGTTCCGCGGAAATCTGGATCAGCGGCCGCATGTAGCGGTCCAGTTTGTCCTTCGGGCAGTGGTCGGTGTGCAGGGCCACGTGCACCGGGTATTTCGCGGCGACCACGCCGGCGAACTCGGCCAGCGCTTCGGCGCCGGTGACCATGTCCTTGACGCTCGCGCCGGACAGGTACTCAGCGCCGCCGGTGGAAATCTGGACGATCCCGTCGCTCTCGGCGTCGGCGAACCCGCGCAGCGCGGCATTAAGCGTCTGGCTCGACGTCACGTTGATCGCTGGGTACGCAAAGCCTTGCTGCTTAGCCCGGTCGAGCATCTGCGCGTAGATCTCTGGGGTCGCGATCGGCATGGCGATGACTCTCCTGTATCCGTCGGTCTCAGCAGAACTCTAATATCCGCCCTGTAGGGGCGACGGGCCGGCTTATCGCGCACGCCGCCGCCAAGATGTATGTGGCACCCCCAGTCATGCTGTACAAAGGTGGCCATGCAGAGCTTCCTCGTATCGCACGCCATCTACGCGATCGTCATCTTCGGCGTGCTCGAAGCCATGTGCATTCCCATCTCATCAGAGCTCACGTTCCTTCTCGGCGGCGCGATCGCCTCGGGCGGGGTCGCGGGGACGCACCAGCACCCGTCGCTGGCCATGGTGATCATCCTTGGCACGCTGGCCGAAATGGTCGGCTCGTACATCTCCTATGGCGTGGGCCGCGCGGGCGGCCGCCCGCTGGTGCGCCGCTGGGGTAAGTACGTGCTGGTGACCGAGGCGGACGTGGCCCGCGCCGAGCGATTCCTCGTCGGGCGGGGCGTGTGGGCGCTGCCGGTCGCGCGCATGCTGCCGTTCGTGCGCGCCTTCGCGTCCATCGTGGCCGGCCTGGTCGACATCCCGCCGCTGCGGTTCGGTGTGCTCAACTTCATCGGCACGCTGGTGTACGTGATCGTGCTGTCCAGCATCGGGTACAGCCTCGGCAGCGAGTGGAGCAAGATCAACCACGGGCTCACGCTGGCCACCTACATTCTCGTGGTCGTTGTCGTGGTGGCGATCGTCGGGTTCGTGCTCTACCGGCTGCGCGCGTTCCGGCGGGAAGCCGCCGCGGACGCCAGCCACGCGGAGTCCGCGGAGTCCGCGCAGGCCCGCCGGGAACGGCTCGGCCGCTAGCCTCGGCCCTCGAGGCCGAGGTCGGCGAGTTCGTAGACCGCTCGGTAGGCCAGGCCCCGGTCCAGGACGCGCTGCCGGGCGCCGCGCTCGACGAGCACGGCGACGCCGACGACCTCGGCTCCCGCCTCCTGGAGCGCGTCCACGGCGGTGAGCACCGACTCTCCGGTCGTAGACGTGTCCTCGACCGCGAGCACCCGCCGCCCGGCGACGTCGGGTCCCTCGATCCTGCGCTGCAGCCCGTGTGTCTTCTCCGACTTCCGCACGACGAACGCGTCGACGGGGGTACCCCGGTCGGCGGCGGCGGCCATTATGGCGTAGGCCACCGGATCCGCGCCCAGCGTCAGCCCTCCGACCGCCTCGTAGGACAGGTCCGCGGTGGCGTTGAGGAGCAGCCGGCCGGCCAGCGGCGCGAGCCGCCCATCCATCGTCACCCGCCGCAGGTCCACGTACGTGCTGGCGTGCTGCCCGGACGAAAGCACGAAATCGCCGTGCACGATCGCCTTCGCCTTGATCCCCGCCAGCAGTTCCTCACGGTCGTTCACGCCACAGAGCTTATCCGGGGGGTGCGGGGGGTCTCCCCCGCGAGCTGTAGAGCATATAGACCATGCCTGAGGAATCCTGGGAATGCTGAGAAACGCCAACGCGCGTCGCAGGCTTCATTACCCTAAGAGGGCGGAGAACGAACAGCCGTCGCGTCCCGATGGCTGCTGAACAGGCATGTTCTCGCACCGAGGGAAGGACGGTATGGCGTGGATCGCTGCGCGCTGTTCGTGGACGCGGGCTATGTGCTAGCGGACGGCGCCATGGCGGTGCACGGCACGCGCCGCCGGGAGTCAGTGTCGTGGGATTACGCGGGACTGCTCCAGTTGTTCGCCAGCCTGGCGCGGGAACGGTCCGGACTCCCGCTGCTGCGCTGCTACTGGTACGAGGCGACCGTCGAAGGCCGGCGAAGCGCTGATCACGACGCGCTTGCCGACCTGCCCGGGGTCAAGCTGCGGGTATCCAAGATGCGCCCGGGGCGCCGCGAAGGGGTGGAGACCGAGATCCATCGCGATCTCACGACCCTGGCGTGGAACAAGGCAGTGAGCGACGCGATGGTCGTCAGCGCCGAAGAGGACCTGGCGCAGGTCGTCGCCGATGTCCAGGATCTCGGCCTGCGGGTCACCCTGCTGCATATCGCGGTCGACGGAAACTGGACGATCTCCCGCACGCTCCGCCAGGAGTGCGATGACATCGTGGAGATCAGCAGTGCCCACCTGCGGCCGTACGTGGAACTCATCTCGGGGGCCGAGCCCCCGCGCCCGGACGAGCGGGACGGCGCGCCGCTGATCGCGCTCCGGCCGGCGGTCAACGGCCACGGGCCGGCGGGGCGCGCGGCCGCGTACGCGCCGCCTTCGGCGGGCTCGGACAACGGTTACCAGGCGCCGCCGCCTATCTACACCGCGCCGGTCGTCGCCGAGTACCAGCGCTCGGCCCCGCAGCTGTCGCGGTCCCGGCCGGAAGATCCGGTGGCCGCCCGCGAGGACTCCCAGAGCGGTGCGCAGGCGGGGGCGCCAGATGCCGCGCCGCAGGAGATAGCGTCCGCCCAGCGCGATCCACTGGATGCCGTCGCGGGCCTGGCACCGGCCGGGATCCCGGACTACCTCGGCGTGCCGGAGCTTGCCGTTGTCCAGTCCGACCCCGCGCCGGCACAGCAGGACGCCGTGCCGGTCCGCCAGGAGCAGCCAGCCGCCCAGCTGGACCAGGCGGCCGCCCCGCAGGAACCGCAGCCGCCCAGGCAGGACTACGCTGCCCGAATTGACCTGCCGGCCCGGCCTGAGCTGGGTGCCCGTCCTGATCTCGGCGTGCCGCAGGAGATCTACGCGGCTCCGGTCGCTGTGTCCGCGGCGGTAGAGGACCAGCCTGTGCAGCTTTCCGCCACGCGGCCGCGCCCTGCGACCGACCTATCCGGGTACAACCCGGGCGCGATACGCGAGCAGGCGCCCCGTGACGCGGGCGGAGGTCCGCCGCCGGTGCCCGTCGCCGCTAGTTCGGCGCAGATTCGCCGTCTTCCCACCCGGGGTGCCGTTCAGTCCGTCCCCGCGCCGGTCCAGTCGGCGGCGGGGTATTCAGCGGCCGTGCCGCCGGCCGCCGCGCCGCCCACGGCGGTGCAGCCACCGCTCGCCCAGCAGCCGGGCCAGCCGCCGACAGGGCAGCCGACCGCGGGGCAGCCGGTAATAGGGCAGTCCGGGGGCCAGCCCGCCGTGCAGCCGGGCGCTCCGGCCGTGCCGATCGCCCCTGGCGGTGGCTACCCGGCCCCGCGGAACGGGTCCTACGGCAGTCCGCGGCCAGTCGTTCCCGCGGGCCCGGCCGGACTAGCGGGTCCCGTGGGTCAAAGCGGGCCGATGGGCCTGGTCGGCAATACGCCCGGCCCGCCCCCGCCGCCGCCTCCGCCGCCACCGGCGAACGTCACCGGCCAAGGGACCGCGCCCGGCGTTCCCGGCGGGCCGACCGGACCGGTCGGACCGGCTGGCCCGGTCGGCCCTGTCGCCTACCCGGGCGCGCAGGGCACGGTCTCGCTTGCCGATGCCGTACAGTCGGCGCACCAGGAAGGTCAGGAGTTCGGCGAGTCGGTGGCGCGGGACGCGCCGGCGCTGTGGCTTGAGGCGGTCCTGGCCAGGAAGCCGCGGATGCCGTCTGACCTCGAGGCTAGGTTGCTCCAGGGGTCGTCGCTGCCCATCGACTTCCTGCTGCATGACGAGGTGCGGCATGCGCTCCGCCGTGGTTTCTGGGACGCCCTGGAGCGAGCCCGCCGCTAAATCGTCAATCGCGTGCCGCAGACCCCTTCTGGTGCGGGCGCTTAATCCGTGCGAATGGGAAAGGGCTGCTGGGGTACCGTGGTAAGAGTGGCGGGCGTCGATGACTTCGACGAGATCGAGTTTCAGGCAGCGCGTACAGGCAACCACGTGCGGGCCGCTGTTCGCATGAGCGAACTCGCCCAGCAGGCGGATCCGGAGGAACGCGCCGAGTCCCATCTGCGTGCCGGCGAACAGTGGCTGAGCGCTGATGAACCACAGCGGGCAGCGGAGGAGTTCACGGCGGCGATCGAGGACGGCGGCCCCACGTCCGCCGATCCTCGAGTCCACCTGGCGAGGGCGCTGTTCACGCTCGGCCGGGACACCGAAGCCCAGCAGCTGCTCGCCAGGCTGACCGCCGAGCGTGAGAAGGTCACTCCGCGCACCTGCGATCTGCTCGCGGAGCTCATGACGGATCAGGGCGACCTGCCGGCCGCGCTTGACTGGGCGACGGCTGGCGTCGAGCTGTGCCTGCAGCGCGGCGACGACGCCGAGCTCCAGCTCCTGCTTCGCCTTCGCTACCGGATTCGCGTGGATCTCGGTCTCGACGAGGATGATTACGACAAGATGCTGGACGACTCCCGGCACCAGACCGGAGAGGACTGACGCCGGGAGCCGCGTGCTTACGCGGCCTTCGCCGCGGCCCGGACGGTGAGTTCGTCCGACTTATCGTCCAGGTCGACGAGGACTTCCTCGCCGTCGGCGATCTCCCCGGCCAGCAGCGAACGCGCGAGCTTGTCGCCGATCGCGGCCTGGACCAGCCGCCGTAGCGGCCGAGCGCCGAACACGGGGTCGAACCCGGTCAGCGCCAGCCAGTCCTTCGCGGCCGGCGTCACGGTCAGCGTCAGCCGCCGCGCGGCCAGCCGCTTCGCCAGCCGGTCGATCTGAAGGTCCACGATCCGGGTCAGCTCCGCCGTGGTCAGCGAGTCGAAGATGATCACGTCGTCCAGGCGGTTCAGGAACTCCGGCTTGAACGCCGCGCGGACAGCGGTCATCACCGCGTCCCGCTTCGCCCGGTCATCCAGGGCAGCGTCGGCGATGAACACTGAGCCGAGGTTTGAGGTGAGGATCAGGATCGTGTTGCGGAAGTCCACGGTCCGCCCCTGACCGTCGGTGAGCCGCCCGTCGTCGAGCACCTGGAGCAGCACGTCGAAGACCTCGGGGTGGGCCTTTTCCACCTCATCGAGCAGCACCACGCAGTATGGCCGTCGCCGCACCGCCTCGGTGAGCTGCCCGCCTTCCTCGTAGCCGACGTATCCGGGCGGCGCGCCGACAAGCCGCGCGACCGAATGCTTCTCGCCGTACTCGCTCATGTCGATGCGGATCATCGCCCGCTCGTCATCGAACAGGAACTCCGCCAGCGCCTTGGCCAGCTCGGTCTTACCGACACCGGTCGGCCCGAGGAACAGGAACGAGCCCGTCGGCCGGTCGGGATCGGACACGCCGGCCCGGGCACGGCGCACCGCGTCCGAGACAGCCTGCACGGCGGCGGACTGCCCGATCACCCGGTGGCCCAGCTCGGCCTCCATCCGGAGCAGCTTGCCGGTTTCGCCTTCCAGCAGGCGCCCGGCGGGGATGCCGGTCCACGCCGATACGACATCCGCCACGTCGTCCGGCCCGACCTCCTCCTTCACCATGGGCGGCGCGGCCACGCCTCCCGCCGCGCCGCTTCCGTCGATTTCATCCGAACGGTCGGTGGCGACTGCCTCCGCGATCTCCGCGTCCAGGGTCGGGATTTCGCCGTAGAGCAACCTCGAGGCGGTCTCGTAATCCCCGTCGCGCTGAGCGCGCTCGGCCTGGCCCTTCAGGTCGTCGAGCCGCTTCTTGAGCTCGCCCACCCGGTTCAGGCCCGACTTCTCCTGCTCCCAGCGGGCGGTCAGCGCGGTGAGCTGTTCCTGGCGGTCCGCGAGGTCGGCGCGCAGTCGCTCGATACGTTCCTTGCTGGCCGGGTCGGACTCCCGGGAGAGCGCGAGCTCCTCCATCTTCATCCGGTCCACGATGCGGCGAAGCTCGTCGATCTCGACCGGAGAGGAGTCGATTTCCATCCGGAGCCTGGAGGCGGCCTCGTCCACGAGGTCGATGGCCTTGTCGGGCAGGAACCGCGCGGTGATGTAACGGTCGGACAAGGTCGCGGCGGCCACCAGCGCGGCGTCCGAGATCTGCACCTGGTGGTGCGCCTCGTAGCGGCCCTTCAGCCCGCGCAGTATCGCGATCGTGTCCTCCACGGAGGGCTCGCCGACCAGCACCTGCTGGAACCTGCGCTCGAGCGCGGGGTCCTTCTCGATCCGCTGCCGGTATTCGTCGAGCGTGGTCGCGCCGACCATACGCAGCTCGCCGCGGGCGAGCATCGGCTTGAGCATGTTGCCCGCGTCCATCGCGCCCTCGGCGGCGCCCGCGCCGACGACCGTGTGCAGCTCGTCGATGAACGTGATCACCTGGCCGTCGCTCTGGCGGATCTCGTTCAGCACGGCCTTCAGCCGCTCCTCGAACTCGCCGCGGTACTTCGCGCCCGCGACCATGCTGCCGAGGTCAAGGGCGATGAGCCGCTTACCGCGCAGCGATTCCGGCACGTCTCCGGCCACGATCCGCTGTGCCAGGCCTTCGACCACGGCGGTCTTGCCCACACCCGGCTCGCCGATCAGCACCGGATTGTTCTTCGTCCGCCGGGAGAGCACCTGGACGACCCGCCGGATCTCGGAGTCACGGCCGATCACCGGGTCCAGCTTGCCGTCCTTGGCCTGCTGGGTCAGGTCGACGCCGTACTTCTCGAGCGCCTGATACGTGCCTTCCGGATCCTCACTGGTGACCCGGGCGCTGCCGCGTACCTGGGTGAACGCTTCGGTCAGCGCGTCGGCGGTGGCGCCCGCCTCGCGGAGGAGGGCGGCTGCCTCACCACCGTCGGCGGCCAGGCCGACGAGCAGGTGCTCGGCGGAGACGTACTCGTCCTCCATCTGCTGCGCGCGGTTCGTCGCGGTGTTGATGACGGACAGCAGCTGGCGGGACATCTGCGGCGCGGTCGTGGTCGAACCGCGCATCTGCGGCAGTCGCGCGATGCGCTCCACGGTCTCCTTGGCGATGACACCGGGGTCGGCGCCGACCGCCTTGAGCAGCGAGGACGCGATGCCGCCGCTCTGATCGAGCAGCGCGGCAAGCAGGTGCAATGGGTCGATCTGGGGGTTGCCGTTCGCTGCGGCGCGCCTGGCCGCTACGGACAACGCCTCCTGGCTGTTGCGGGTGGGCTTGAAGTCCATTGGTTGTCTAATCCTCTGTGGACGTTATTCATTTGTGTCTGGGTCGCTGGCCGCCGCGGGCTGCCAGAAGGTCACCCTGGTCGCGGCGCGGACCGGTACGAGGGCGGCCGCCGGGTCGGCCTTGGCACGGCGCAGCTCGGCGAGCCGGGCCGCTACCGCGCGGGTGGATTCGAGCTCGGCCCGCAGCTGCGCCATTTCGGCGTGCAGCTCGGCGGCCATCAGCCGGGCTTGCTCGAGTTCCCGCTCCAGGTCCAGGATCCGCTTGATGCCGGAGAGGTTGATCCCCTCCTCCTGGGACAGCCGCTGGATCTCCCGCAGCGCGAGGATGTCGCGCATCGAGTAGCGGCGGCCCCCGCCGGCGGTGCGCCGCGGTGTCACGAGTCCGACCCTCTCGTAGCCGCGTAGCGTCTGCGGGTGCAAGCCGGACAGGTTCGCGGCCACGGAGATGACATATACGGGCATGTCATCAGACATGTCATAGGGGCTGCTCACGTCATCTCCTTTCTATTGCCAGCTAAATCTTCTTCTTTAGCTCAGTCCTGCCTCGCCCGGCGAAGCAGTTCCTCGCGCGGATCCGGACCCGATGTGGCGATCCGCAGATCCTCGAGCGCGGAGCGCGCCTTGGTGTTCAAGTGCTGCGGCACGGTCACCTCGACCGTGGCGAGCAGGGCGCCGAGGGTCCCGTCCTTCTTGCGGGCACCCCGGCCGGGGACGCGGAACACCTGCCCGTTCGGAGTGCCCGGGGGGATCCGGACAGTCACCGCGGGCCCGCGGTGCGTGGGCACCTTGATCTCCGCGCCCAGTGCTAGTTCGGTGATCGTGACTGGCACGGTGACCGTGAGGTTGTCGCCGCTGCGGCCGAACACCGCGTGCGGCTTCACGTGCACCCGGACGTAAAGGTCGCCGGCCTTCCCGCCGTGCTCGCCCGGGGCTCCCCTGCCGGGGATCCGGATCCGCTGGCCGTCCGCCACGCCCGCGGGGATCCGGGCCTGGATCGTCCGCGAGCTCATGGCGCGGCCGCTGCCGCTGCAGGACTCGCACGGGTTCTCGACCACAAGGCCGCGGCCCCGGCAGGTCTTGCACGGCTCGGAGAGTCCGAAGCCGCCGAGGTTCCGGTTCTGCTGGCCGGTGCCCTGGCAGTCCGGGCAGACCTTCGGCACCGTCCCGGCCTTGGCGCCGGTGCCGTGGCAGACCGGGCAGGGGCCCTCCCCGGTCAGCCGCAGCGACACGGTGGCGCCGTCGATCGAGTCGCCGAACGACAGCGTGGTCTCGGTCTCCACGTCCGCGCCGCGCCTGGCGCGGCTCTGCGCGGTGCCCCGGCCGCGGAAGATCCCGCCGAGCACGTCGCCGAGCCGGTCGCCGGACTCGCCCGTGCCCCCGAACAGGTCGCCTAGGTCGAAGCCGCCGAACCCGCCGCTGGCGCCGCCCCGGGTGCCGGTCGGCACCCGGAACCCGCCGCCGAACATCGAGCGGGCCTCGTCGTACTCCTTGCGCTGCTTCTCGTCGGAGAGGACGTTGTACGCTTCGGTGATTTCCTTGAATCGCTCCTCAGCGTCGGCGTTTCCCTTGTTCGCGTCGGGGTGGTACTTCCGCGCGAGGTCCCGGTACGCCTTCTTGATGTCAGCTGCCTTCGCGGTCTTCGGCACGCCCAGCGTCTTGTAGTAGTCCTTCTCCAGGTAGTCCTTCGTGCTCATCTGGCCTCGCTGGGCTGGTTAGTTAGTTTCTTCTCCTGTTGACCACTCGGCGTTGCCGCTTCCGTCCGGCCCCGTAGCGGGCTCCGCGACCGCCACCCGAGCCGGGCGGAGAATCCGCTCGCCCACCTTGTAGCCGGACTGGAGGATCTCCACGCAGGTGTCCTCCGTGACGTCCGGCGAGTAGCTGTGTATCAGCGCTTCGTGGATCTTCGGGTCGAACGCGTCGCCGCGCTGGCCGTAGCTGACCAGGCCGAGCTTGCCGAGCGCCGCTTGCAGCGAGTCCGCGACCGACTTGAAGCCGCCGGACAGCTCGCCGTGCTCTCGCGCCTGGCTGATGGCGTCGAGCACGGGCAGCAGCTCGGTAAGCGCGCCAGCGATCGCGTGCTCGCGCATCGTGGCCCGGTCCCTGTCTACCCGCTTGCGGTAGTTGGCGTACTCGGCCTGCAGTCGCTGCAAGTCCGCCGTACGCTCCGCCAGCTGCGTGCGCAGTTCCCGCGTGGCGTTCCCCTCAGCCGCCTCGGCCTCGGTCAGCTCCGGCTCGCCGGATTCGGCGCCGGTTTCGCTGGCCTTGCCATGCCTGGCCGAGCCGGGCCCTCCCGGCCGGCCGGCACCACTGGTGCCAGCCGGCTGGGAGGCCGCGTGCTTGCCCCTTCGCGGCTGCCCGGTCACCGGATCGATCCGCCTGTGGTCGCGGATCACCGGGCCGGTACCCATGTCGTCGGGTGCTGTCATCAGGCAGCTCCGCCTTCGCCTTCGTCCACGATCTCGGCGTCGACGACACCCTCGTCCTGCGGGGTCTCGGCACCGGTCTCGGCACCGGCCTCGGCACCGTCGGCCGAAGCATGCTGCGCGGCCTGCGCCGCGGCGTAGATGGCGGTGCCCATCTTCTGGCTGACCTGCGCGGCGTGCTCGCTGGCGGTCTTGATGGCCTCGATGTCGTTGCCCTCGATCGCCTTCTTGAGGTCGGCGATCGCGTCCTTCACCTCGGACTTCACGTCCGCCGGGACCTTGTCGTCGTTCTCGGCGAGGAACTTCTCGGTGCTGTAGACGAGCGTGTCGGCCTGGTTGCGGATCTCCGCCTCCTCGCGCCGCCTGCGGTCCTCCTCCGCGTACTCCTCCGCGTCGCGGACCATCTTCTCGATGTCGTCCTTGTTCAGCGCCGAGCCCCCGGTGATCTGCACCGACTGCTGCTTGCCCGTGCCCAGGTCCTTGGCGGACACGTTCACGATGCCGTTGGCGTCGATGTCGAAGCTGACCTCGATCTGCGGGATGCCCCGCGGTGCCGGCGCGATGCCGGTCAGGTCGAACATGCCCAGCTTCTTGTTGTACGCCGCGATCTCGCGCTCGCCCTGGTAGACCTGGATCTGCACCGACGGCTGGTTGTCATCCGCGGTGGTGAAGATCTCCGACCGCTTGGTCGGGATCGTGGTGTTGCGCTCGATGAGCTTGGTGAAGATCCCGCCCTTGGTCTCGATGCCCAGCGACAGCGGGGTCACGTCGAGCAGCAGGATGTCCTTGACCTCGCCCCGCAGCACGCCGGCCTGCAGGCAGGCGCCGACGGCGACGACCTCGTCCGGGTTGACGCCCTTGTTGGGCTCCTTGCCGCCGGTCAGCGACTTGACCAGCTCCACGACCGCGGGCATCCGGGTGGAGCCGCCGACGAGCACCACGTGGTCGATTTCGGCGATCTTGACGTTGGCGTCCTTGATGACCTGCTGGAACGGGCCCTTGCACCGGTCGATCAGGTCGGAGGTCATGCGCTGGAACTCGGCCCGGGTGAGCCGGGTGTCCAGGTGCAGCGGGCCGTCCGGCCCGTGCGAGATGTAGGGCAGGTTGATCTGCGACTCCATCGACTGGGAGAGCTCGATCTTGGCCTTCTCCGCCGCCTCGCGCAGCCGCTGCAGCGCCATCTTGTCCTTGGACAGGTCGATGCCGTAGCCGCTCTTGAAGTCCTGGACGAGCCAGTCCACGATCCGCTGGTCCCAGTCGTCGCCGCCCAGGTGGTTGTCGCCGCTGGTCGCCTCGACCTCGACGACACCGTCGCCGACATCGAGCAGCGAGACGTCGAAGGTGCCACCACCCAGGTCGAAGACCAGGATCTTGGCCGCACCCTCCTTCTCCAGGTGGTACGCAAGGGCGGCCGACGTCGGCTCGTTGATGATCCGCAGGACGTTGAGGCCCGCGATCTGCCCGGCCTCCTTGGTCGCCTGCCGCTGCGCGTCGCTGAAGTACGCCGGGACGGTGATGACCGCGTCGGTGATCTTCTCACCGAGGTAGGACTCGGCGTCCCTCTTCAGCTTCTGCAGGATGAAAGCGCTGATCTGCTGCGGGGTGAACTTCTTGCCGTCGATGGTGACGGACCAGTCGGTCCCCATGTGCCGCTTGACCGAACGGATCGTCCGGTCGACGTTGGTGACGGCCTGCCGCTTCGCGACCTCGCCGACCAGAACCTCGGCGTTCTTGGCGAACGCGACGACCGACGGTGTAGTCCGCGAGCCCTCCGCGTTGGCGATGACCGTCGGCTCCCCGCCTTCGAGAACGGCGACCACTGAGTTCGTCGTCCCCAGGTCAATACCTACCGCACGTGCCATGAGCAGTCCTTGTAGTGTGTGTGAAGTTGAGTCTTCCGGGCTCAAGCCTGCCCCAGGCGAGTCCCGGTGTCAAATGACTTGAGTCACTCACACTCAACTTTCGGGTTGGCTGCATCATTCCCTCCTGCCGCGCCGATTTTTTCCGGGGCGGTGGGGCCTCGACGGCAGCGTTGGTGCCGGGGCTACGCTTGAGCCCCGAGCACTGAGGAGGTTCCGCGTGGTCCTGCGCATGATCATCGGCCTGGTGTTGACCGCAGCGGCGTTCGCGATTTTCGGGCGGCGGCTGTGGTGGCTGAGGCGGCTGGCGATGTCCGGACAGCCGGCGCCGGAGCGGGTGGCGTATGTCCGGTCGCATCCGGGCCGGGAGGCCGGGACCGAGCTGAGGGAGGTGGCCGGGCAGCGCAAGCTGCTGAAGTGGACGGTGCCCGGCTCGGCGCACGCGGCCACCTTCTGGGGGTTCATCGTCCTCCTGCTGACCATCATCGAGGCCTACGGGGACCTGTTCTCCCGCACCTTCGCCTTCCCCGGCATCGGCCACTGGGCGGCGATCGGGTTCCTGGAGGACCTGGCCGCTGTCGGGGTGCTGGCCGCGATCATCACGTTCACGGTGATCCGGCTGCGCGCCAACCCGCATAAAGAAGGCCGCCAGTCGCGGTTCTTCGGGTCGCACATCACCGCCGCCTGGGTGGCGCTGGGCATGATCTTCCTGGTGGTCGTCACCCTGCTGCTGTACCGGGGGGCGCAGATCAACACCGGGGTGTTCCCTTACCCGCCCGCGTGGGCGTTCGCGTCCTGGGTGATCGCGCAGGCGCTTCACCCCCTCGGCTACGGGGTGAACTCGGTGCTTGAGGTGGTGTTCCTGCTGGCGCAGATCGCCGTGGTCATGGTGTTCCTTATCGTCATCGCCTACTCCAAGCACCTGCACATCGCCCTGGCGCCGGTCAACGTGGCCTTTTCCCGCCGGCCGAACGCGCTGGGACCGCTGGAGCCGATGCGGTCGGGCGGGAAGGTGCTGGACTTCGAGGAAGCCGACCCCGATACGGATGTGTTCGGAATCGGCAAGGTCGAGGACCTTTCCTGGAAGGGGATGCTCGATCTCGGGACGTGCACCGAGTGCGGCCGGTGCCAGTCGCAGTGCCCGGCCTGGGCCACCGGCAAGCCGTTGAGCCCCAAGCAGGTCATCCTCGACCTGCGCGACCACGCCTTCGCCAAGGGCCCTTGGCTGCTAGCCGGCAGCGACGAAGAGCGCGAGAAGCTCCCGGACGCGGTCAAGGCCGAGGCGGAACGGCCGCTGGTCGGCACCAAAGAGCAAGGCGGGGTGATCGACCCGGACGTGATCTGGTCGTGCACCAACTGCGGCGCTTGCGTGGAAGAATGCCCGGTCGACATCGAGCACATCGACCACATCGACGGGATGCGCCGCCACCAGGTGCTGGTGGAGTCCGCGTTCCCGCAAGAGGCCACCGCCATGCTGAACAACCTGGAGCGGCGGGGCAACCCGTGGGGGCTGGCCGAGGACAAGCGGCTGGAATGGATCACCGAGCTGGACTTCGAGGTCCCCGTCGTCGACGGCAAGATCCCCGCCGACACCGAGTACCTGTTCTGGGTCGGCTGCGCCGGCGCCCTGGAAGACCGGGCCAAGAAGACCACCAAGGCCATCGCCGAACTGCTGCACACCGCCGGCGTCACCTTCGCCGTCCTCGGCCCGGCCGAGGCCTGCACCGGCGACCCGGCCCGGCGGCTGGGCAACGAGTTCGTCTTCCAGATGCTCGCGGCGCAGAACATCGAGACCCTCAACGACGCGGGCGTGAAGAAGGTCATCGCGTCCTGCCCGCACTGCTTCAACACCATCGCCCGCGAATACCCCCAGCTCGGCGGCAACTACGAGGTCATCCACCACACCCAGCTGCTGGCCCGGCTGGTCGAAGACGGCAAGCTCATCCCCGCCGGACAGGTCGAGGAGAAGATCACTTACCACGACCCGTGCTTCCTGGGCCGGCACAACAAGGTCTACACTCCGCCGCGGCAGCTCATCGACGCCGTCCCCGGCACCACCGCCGAGGAGATGCACCGGTGCAAGAACCGCGGGTTCTGCTGCGGCGCCGGCGGCGCTCGGATGTGGCTGGAAGAGCGGATCGGCAAGCGGATCAACACCGAGCGGATCGAGGAGGCCCTGGCCCTGGACCCCGACACCGTCTCCACCGCCTGCCCCTACTGCCTGGTCATGCTCGGCGACGCCGTCAACGAGAAGAAGGCCACCGGCCAGGCCAAGCAAAGCCTCGAGGTCATCGACGTCGCACAGCTGCTCGTCCGGTCGGTCCGCTCCGGCTCCCCCCGGGGTGAGGAGACCGAAGCGAAACCCTGAACAGATCATCCCGAACGGACGGTTGGTTCCCCCAGGGGTTCATCGCTGGCTCCTGGGGAGTCAGCTCAGCCCGTTCCGCATAATGGTTTCTGAGCACTTCCAGCGTGACAAGATGCGAGTACCGCTGGTTGGGAACCACTCGCACCTCGGCCGCCCAGCAGGCGACGGCTAGCGCGTGGCGGGCACCGGACAGGTCGTCCGCCGTGATGCCGGTCCGGCACCATAGGAGGACTCGCTCACCGTAGCCGGTGGGCATGGTGTGCAGGACGATCGGCAGCCTGCCGCGCCTGGTTTGCACCCAGGCGTTGACGCAGCCGGCCCGGATCCGGTGCGGCGTGATGACGCACCAGGCGCGGGCGATGATCCGCGCACGGGCCGGCGGCCAGCGCAACAGCGCGCCGGTGACCGCCAGCCCGGCCCCCGCGGCGGCGGCGAACCCGAGCACGCCGATGCTGGCCGCGATGAAGGCGGACAGCCCTGCGGTAACGGCGAGGAGCCCGAGTTCCCACCGCCAGTTCCAGCAGATCTCGATCGGGTTCGGGCGGCTGACCTCCCGGATCGCGAACTCGATGCTGGACAGGACGTCCGGGTCGTTCGGCCGACGGGGACGCCCGGATGCCATCAGACGTCCCCCTCGCGCGGCTCTAGCGGCCCTCGCACCGCATCGAATCGCGCGTCCCGGTACTGGCGCGCGAGGCCGCCCGCTAGCTCGGTGACCTGCCAGCCGCGCCAGCCGGCTTCCGCGTCGTTCATCGCGAACAAGCGGCTGCCGACGCGGCGCGGGAGGCCGATCAGCCAGGCGAGGACGAGGCCCCCGGTGCTGCGGAGCGCGTCCGCGATGGCCCGGTCCGGACGGGCTCGTACCGATCCGCTCGGTACGGCCGGCCCGCGCGGCGCCGGCAAAACGGCGTCCAGGACCTTCATCGTTTCCGTTGCGTTACCAATTAGCCATCGGGGGTTGTCTTTCCCAAGCAGGTTGGTACCGTTGATCACGTCACTAGCCCTTCTCGGTGGTTCCTGAGGACGGGTGGTGTTTCGGTGGGTCGGTGTGGCAGCACCGGCCCATCGGTGTTTCCAGGGGATCGGGCAGTGGGTAACTGGCTGTCTCCCCGGAACGCGATGTCTCTGCCTTCGGTGCCTGGCAGGGGGGCGTACGCTCATGCACAGCCGAAGCGGACGCGGTGGGTGCAGTGGTATAGCAGGGCCTCCTAGTTCAATCGCCGGCTCACGCGACGCCCAGGTGGCTAGCGATCTCTGATCGGTAACCCCCTGGGTCACCGCTCGACCCCGTTGTCGGCGGGTCGCTTGAGGATGCCTTCTGCGGTCTGATTTCATGATGACTGTGGCGCATGCAGTTGGCAAGTGCCAAAATCAAGTGCCATACTCATGTGCCAACGGCATGTATCTAAGGCATGGTGCCAACCAGCGGAATCTCTGGATCCGCACACCAGAGATTCCTGAACCGGATGCGGAAGGAAGCGACCTCCAGTGCCGGAAGTGCGCAGTCCTACACTCCGCCGACGCGAACTCGGTGCGCTGCTACGCGCGCTCCGTACGCAACAGGGGCTCACGGTTGAGCAGGTGGCTGCGCGTCTGCTGTGCTCTCCGTCCAAGGTGAGCCGCATGGAGACCGGTCAGCGGGGAGCTACCGCCAGAGACGTGCGCGATCTATGTGACATCTACGGAGTCACCGAGCCGGGGGAGCGCGCCCGGATAGCCAAGCTCGCCGCCGAAGCCAAGCAACAGGGCTGGTGGCAATCCTACGAGCTGGACTACTTCGCTACTTACGTGGGACTCGAGCAGGCCGCGACGTCTACCAGTTACTTCCAGTCCTCGATCGTCCCCGGGCTGCTGCAGACAGTGGACTACGCGCGTGCCATGTACGAGTGCAGCCTACCCGGCGAATTCAGCCCGGAACGAGTAGATGACCACATCAATGTCCGGGTGCGGCGGCAGCGGATACTTACTGAAACACCGCTGCAACTGCGAACGGTACTCGATGAGGCAGTGCTGCACCGTGTGGTCGGCGGTCCCGCGGTAATGGCCGCGCAATTGCGGCATCTCGTTGAGATAGCAAAGATGCCTAATGTTACGTTGCAGGTCATACCATACAGCGTCGGCGCCCACCCTGGGATGGACAACATGTTCAACATCCTTAGGTTCGCGGACGTGGCGCCGCCCGTGGTGTATGTTGAAGGCTTGATGGGCTGGTTGTACCTCGAGCGCGAGCACGAAGTTGCCAAGTACCAGCAAGTTTTTGAACGTTTGTGCAGTATCGCATTGGATTCACAAGAAACAATCGAGCTATTGTCTGAAGTTGGCAAGCGGCACAGCGGCACGCCAATTCTCTCTGCCGGTAATTCTGTAACACAGGGTTAACGACAGGCGACAGACAGCATCTCGTTCATAGGGCAATTACGTCCGGCAGATATTCATTCTCGGATTAAGTGAAGTGAAGGGATTTTTAATGACCCTGTCCTATGGCGGGCGGGATTCTCTTAACTGGCGGAAAGCGAAGCGCAGCATGAACGCTGGGGCGTGCGCAGAAATCGCCTCCAGAACTGGAATTATCGTTGTCCGGGATTCACGGGATCCACACGGGCCGGTGCTAAACTATTCGGCCAGTTCTTGGACCTCATTCCTTGCCGCCGCGCGGATAGGACGTTTCGACGATCTTCGCTAGTTTGGGCCTGTTTGAGTGGGTATGCCCTAGTTTCAGAATTATCGGTGGATAGCTTCACTCGCTGTAGTGTGGCCTTCTGGCAGGTGGTGGCCCGTCCGGTGCAGTGCCTCGTCGGTGCGGTGCCGGACGGCCGACGGATCTCCGGTTGTCCGGCAAGCGCCGCACAGTGCTTTCATGCTGTGACTCCGCTTGGTAGTATGTGATTTCCTGCTAGGTCCTAACAGGGTGATTCATATGGCAAGCGATCCGGATATGCACGGTGCGGCTTGGCGTAAGTCTCGTCGCAGTATGAACGCCGGCAATTGCGTAGAAGCAGCTTCCAGCCGGAACGGCGTCATGGTCCGTGACTCCGCAGGCCGCACAGGCATGATGCTTCGGTATTCCGCTCACGGGTGGCGGGCTTTTCTTGCACGGGTGAAGATCGGCGAGTTTGACGTAAGGCCCGAGTAAGCGGGACACGGCCGAGCGGCAGGCTCCAGGATTAAACTTTGGTTCGGTAGAAGTTTAGAAAAGAACGAGACGGGGTAGGGCCGCGCTGGTCCTGATACCTGGAGCCGTACACAGCGGAGCCGTACGGGTGCTCGGCGGGAGAACTGGTCCGGAACAGGCAAAGCTGGCCGATCTTCATGCCCGGCCACAGCTTGATTGGCAGCGTCGCCACGTTGGACAGCTCCAGCGTCACGTGGCCAGAGAACCCGGGATCGATCCACCCCGCCGTGGAATGGGTCAGCAGGCCGAGCCTTCCCAGGCTGGACTTCCCCTCCAGCCGCCCTGCGATGTCAGCCGGCAAAGTCACGATCTCGTACGTCGAGGCCAGCACGAATTCGCCTGGGTGCAGGACGAAGGGTTCCTCGCCGTCGGTCTCCACCAGGCGTGTCAGGTCGGGCTGCTCCACCGCCGGGTCGATGTGCGGGTAACGGTGGTTCTCGAACACCCGGAAGAAGCGGTCCAGCCGGACGTCGATGCTGGACGGCTGGATGAGCTCCGGAGCGTAGGGATCGAGCTTCACCCGCCCGGAACCGATCTCGGCCTTGATATCACGATCAGAGAGGAGCACGCGAGCAACCTACCCGGTCCGGTACGATGTCCTGGCGAGTACAGCAAGACTCCACTGTGTCGGGGGAGTCGAGCGAGCGCGCGGGTGTAGTTCAATGGCAGAACATCAGCTTCCCAAGCTGACAGTGCGGGTTCGATTCCCGTCACCCGCTCCACATGAGCCCAGGTCAGGGGCTTGAGGCGTGAATCTGCAGGCCTTGCGGTTATCGGCCGAAGTCGATCGGGCCATTAGAGGGCGAATCAGTCGCGGTTGGGGTCGATCGGCTGATCAAGCTGACAGTCTGAGGTTGGGTTTAGCTCGCGGTTCTGAGGGGCTGTATGTCCTGACTTGTGACACGCTCGACAATCTGGAGCGGAGGCGGCTCGGCGACCTGGGATTCTCGGCTTGTGGTGAGCGGATCTGCGCACTAAACCGGGGCCGTACAGTGGCGCGGTGTCCCAGTATGCCCGAACGGTGGAGCCAGCGTCGGGTGCGACGACGGTGCAGGTCCCCGCCACGGCCAGTGTCAGCGCGGCCCGAGGCCAGTAGTGCCGTCCAGGGCTAGGCTAGGTCACCCCCTCGGGGGTGATGCCGGGAAGCCTCATCGCGCGGCACACTGGCAGTGCGCGGCTGCGGCCGGGTGATCTTCGACGCGTTCGCTGCTGAGCCGTCGGGCTGATGGCGGGCTGGCTGGTTATCCGGCGGGTGGGAAAAGACAATGATCAAGTTGAAGACGATAATCAAGTTGTTGTTCAAGCCGGTGGACCAGATCGCTGGCATGGTAGGCGGGTTGCTCGCCGGGCTGATCTTCAAGAAGGTCTGGAAGCTCATCGGACGGGGGGGCGCGCCTAAGCCTACCGATGAGCGGCGGGGCTGGGGGGAAATCCTGCTGGCCGCGGTGTTGCAGGGCGCGATCTTCGCGCTCGTCAAGGCCGCCGTCGACCGCGGTGCCGCCGAGGGGACGCAGAGGCTCACCGGGATCTGGCCCGGCGATGAAGGCCAGCAGCCCGACGAGTCGGTCTGACTATCACCAAGCCACCGCCACTGTCCCGCATGGCGAAATGATCGCGGCCTCCCAAGCCAATGCCGTGCCTGCCGCGTGCCCGATCGGATTGGTCGAGGATCAGTGCCGTTCCGGCGTGACTGCTGCCAAGCCGCTGGATGACTCCTGTCCCGTGCGACAACTCTGGAATGTCAGCCCAGCGCAACGGATGGTCCTGGACGATGTGCCCACTCCTACGGATCTGTGAGTGCGCTCGTTGCGTGCCGTTCGGGCGGTAAACCAGGGGAGCCAGGGTCACTCCCGGCGAAGCGAACTCGGTGCCCGAGCTGGGACGGGCCAGCTCTCCGCGGCCAGGCCGCCGGCCTTCTCAGCAGCGGGTCAGCGCGTGCGATGATTGGCTCGGCTCAGTCCTGGTGACCTGGCCCGAAGGGACGACCATGGCAGGCATCGCGGCAGGCGGCGAAGTCCAGCGGAGGCCGACCACGAAGAATCTGGGGCGGCGCCGCGCCGCCGGAATCTACGGCGCCATCATCACTGCGGCGATCCTCGACACCGCCGGCGGCCACCTGTCCACCACCGCGCTGGTGGTCTCGGTCGTGGTCACGTTGCTGGTGTACTGGCTCGCCGAGGAGTATGCCGAGGTTCTGGGCGAGCAGGTTGAAGGGGGTCGCCTGCCCAGCAGGGCATCCATCTGGGCAGCGCTGGCCGCGACCTGGCCGATGGTCACCGCGTCCTACGCGCCACTGCTCGCCCTGGTGCTGGCCCGGCTGGCCGGGGCCTCTGCCCTCATGGCCGCCAACGTCGGGCTCGTCGTCGCGATCGTCCTGCTGACAGTCCACGGATGGCTGGCCGGTCGAGCCGCCCAGCTGCGCGGTTGGCAGCTCTTCGTTGCCACGTCCATTGCAGCCGGGCTGGGGCTGGTGATGGTCGCGCTCAAGGATTTCGTCCTGATCCACCTGCACTGAGGACCGGCCCTGGCCGGACGAGGGCCGCCGGGAGCGGCTAGGGTACCTGGCCGCCCAGCGTTTCAGGCGCAGATGCCCGTCTGAGGATGATGGTGCCGTGGCCTCGACCGGCTGACGGGAGTGAGGACCGCAATGACCAGGCCGATCAAAGCGGTGACCAGCATCATGGTGAGGGCGACGGCGAAGGGTCTTCCCTCGGGGAGCTTGACGGCGACCAGGACCGAGCCGACCAGGGCGGTGCCCAGCGAGGAGCCCAGGCTGGAGACGGACAGTCGAGGTCATGCTCAAGATCGCCGGGCCATTGGCGGGCCATTAACCCCGGTAAAGAGCGGTTTCTCACGGTCACTCGCGGACAGGCCATCCTGCAGGGTCAAGCCGCATAGCGGCCCGGACGGCACAGATTCCCAAGCTGACAGTGCGGGTTCGATTCCCGTCACCCGCTCCCACGACGAAGGCTCAGTCGGCAAGGTAGACGGGGATCAGCGCGCAGGCATCCTCCTCGCACCGGATTACGAGTGCGCCGGGGCCAGTTCCGGTGCTGGTTCCGCCGTTCCAGCCCGATGGCCGATCTCCACGGCCAGGGCCAGGGGGACGATGAAGTCGACCAGCGCGAAGGTGATCGCCAGGTTGGCCGCCTTCACCAGCTCGGCCTGCCAGGCCGTGGCGTGATCGGCGTAGCGGGCACGGACGATCAGCCCGGCGGCCAGCGGCAACAGCACCAACAAGAGCAGGCTCTTGACGATATCCCAGGCGCTGATCGACGCGCCGGTGACGACCTGCCCGGCCCATAGCGGCACGGCGATGATGTTGACCAGCTGGAGCACCACGACCACCGACACGGCCAGCGGCAGGTCCGCCCGCTTGGCCAGCTGGGCGGCCTTCAGGGATGCTGCGCTGCCCGCACCCAGAGTGGCCAGGACCAGGCCCGGCACGTACTTGGAGTTCATGGGCGTTAGTTCGGCGATGCCCCATGCCACAGCCGGGATCACGCACGCGTTCAGGACCACCATGGCGATGACCAGCACGACACGGTGCAGGGGCGCCACCAGCTGCCCGACGGTATAGGTCATGCCAAGCGACAAGACGGTGGCACCTATCGAAATGGCGATACCAGCGTTAAACAACGCAGTCAGCAGCTGCTGAGCAGTCACGCCCATCTCTCCAATTCGCCCGGGTCGGTGCAGTGGCGCCCGGCATCACGATGGCACGCTGGCCCGTTACTCTCGGGCGAGCATGGCTACGGCCTCGCGCTCTAGGTCGACGTAGGGGTCGCCGCTGACGTCGACCGCGACGCGCTTAATGGTGCCGCCGGTGAAGGCATGCGGGTAATCGCCTGGGTAGTCGGCCGTGACCGATTCGCCGCTGTCCCGCCCGACGCACAGGCCCTCACCCGCGAGCATGAACATCCCGGGCTGGGTCTTGATCCGGCCTTCGGCGACTTTGTTGTCCCCGTGGTAGAGCGACAGGATCCCGGTGGAGACCCCGGGGGGATCCTCGCCGTCCTTATCGAATGAGGCGGACAGGATGAGGTTCTCGCCAACGGGCAGATCTTCGGTGCCGTCGATCTTCTGCTCCAGCAGGCCGACGAAGTTGTAGACGTAGTGCAGCCGGTTGTCCTTCACGTACAGGGCATGTCCGCCGAACCGCGACCCGTGCGCGAACAGCACGCCCTGCGCGCCGGGAGCGGGGATGTCCACCAGCGCCCCGATCGTGTAGGACCGGTTGCGGACGTTGACCGCCTGCATCTCAGGCACCTCGGCGGTGTCCGGGAAGTACGCGTACCGGTTTTGAGGCGCGCCCAGCTGCGGCCTCGGCGTCGTGATGATCTCCAGCGCGGAGCGGTCATCGAGCGGGAACGCCGCGTTCTCCCCGGCTTCGGCGAACCACAAGTTCACCAGCTCCCGCAGCTTGTCCGGATGCTCGGCGGCCAGGTCGTGCAGTTCGGCCCGGTCGACATCGGTGTGATACAGCTCCCAGGTGTCGTCGTTGAAGTGGCCCCAGCCGCTCAGCGTGGGATGGGTAGTGACGGCCTTCCAGCCGTCATGCCAGATCCCGCGCGAGCCGAGCATCGAATAGAACTGGGTCTTGCGGGCGGAGGGCGCCGAGGCCATCTCGACGGTGTAGCGCATGCTCACCCCGTCGAAGGGGCTCTGCACATGGCCCTTGATCGTGGCCGGGGCCTGCACGCCGAGAACGTCCAGGATGGTCGGCACGATGTCGATCGCATGGTGGTACTGGTGCCGCAGCTCGCCCCGCCCGGCGGCGTCGCCGGTGGCCGAGGGCCAGGAGATGATGCACGGGTCGGCCGTGCCGCCGTTGAACTCATACCGCTTCCACATCTTGAACGGGGTGTTGAACGCCATCGCCCACCCGTTCGGGTAGTGGTTGTAGGTCTTCGGCCCGCCCAGCTCATCGAGCATCGCCAGGTTCGTCTGCATGTCATCGGGGATGCCGTTGGCGAAGAGCATCTCGTTGACCGACCCGTTCGGGCCGCCCTCGCCGCTGGCGCCGTTGTCGGACACCACGATGACCAGGGTGTTCTCCCGCTGCCCGGACTCCTCCAGATAGTCAAGCAGCCGCCCGATGTGGTGGTCGGCGTGCGCCAGGAACCCCGCGTACACCTCCGCCATCCGGGCGAACAAGCGCTTCTCCTCCGCCGATAGCGAGTCCCACGGCTTGGTGTAGTCCAGCGGCGGGAACGGCTGGCCCTCCGGCCCCGTGCGGGTCTCGGGCGTGCCGATCGGGTTGACCGGTGGCAGTTCGGTATCGGCCGGGACGATGCCCATCTCCTTTTGCCGGGCCAGCGTCTGCTCCCGCATGGCCTCATACCCCATGTCGAAGCGGCCCTTGAACTTGTCGGCCCACTCCTTCGAGACATGGTGCGGCGCATGCGCGGCACCGGGCGCGTAGTACAGGAGATACGGCTTGTCCGGCGCGACCGTCTTGGCGTCCTTGATGAACTCGATCGCCTTGTCGGTCAGGTCCTCGGTGAGGTGGTAGCCCTGCTGGGGAAGCTTGGGCTGGTTCACCGGGTGGTTGTCGTACACCAGGTCCGGGTACCACTGGTTGGTTTCGGCCCCCAAGAACCCGTAGAACCGCTCGAACCCGCGGCCGGATGGCCAGTTCCGCCGGGTCGAGGCGACGTTCATCTCCACGGTCGGGCACAGGTGCCACTTGCCCACCATGTAGGTATTCCAGCCCTGCTCGCCCAGGATCTCGGGCAGCATGCCGTTTTCCGGCGGGATGGTGCCGCTGGCGTTCGGGAACCCGATCGCGGCCTCGGTGATGCACGCCATCGAGTTGCGCGTATGGTTGCGGCCGGTGAGCAGGCACGACCGGGTCGGCGAGCACAGCGCCGTCGTGTGCCACTGCGTATACCGGATCCCGTCGTTCGCGATCCGGTCGATGTTCGGCGTCTCGATCGGGCCGCCGTAACACGACATGGCCGAAAAGCCCACGTCGTCAAGGACGATGTAGACCACATTCGGCGCGCCATCGGGGGCCTTCGGCGGCTCGAACGGCGCCCAGTCCGGCACCGAGTCCCGGATATCGATGTTGATCGTGCCCTTGAACGGCTCGCTCACCTTGGCACTCCCTCCGCCCGAAGGCGTTAGCTAGCTCCACCGGGACGTAATCGTTCCGGGAGAAGAATGGAGAAGAATGCGGAAGCCATCCGCGCGCACATTCCCCGATCATGGTCCCAACCATCCATCCCGCCGGGCATCATCCGCCACAGGTGACCGGTCAGCCGGAACTAAGCAGAATGGATCGAGGTCAAATTCGCCGGCGACCCACCCTCGGGGTAACGGCGGAGGCTACTACGGCGGTCTTCGCGACCGGCGCGCGGCCAGGTGTGACGGCGCGGGCCACTACGGCGGTCTTCGCGACCGGCGCGCGGATGACGCCGACCCTGCCCACGCGTGCTGGTCTCAGTGGCATTGTCAGTCTCCTACGGTCGCAGTCGCTTGGTCCGCCTCGATCGAGGCGATGATCGCCTGGATGGGAATCCGCCCGTCAGCGATCAGCTGACCGCCCGAATGCCGCACCGCTGACGCGAACGGCGCGGCCCACAGGTTCTCCCAGATGAGCACCCCAGCCGTGCTTCCCGGCTCCATCGCCGCAGCGAGGTGGTCCACGTCGTCCGCGGCCAGGAGTTCTCCCAGCCCGGCCTCGATCGCCTGCAAGTCTCCGAGATCGGCGATATCGGAGAGTTCTGTCGCCTCGACGGTACCGTCCGCGTCCTTGGTGAGGATCAGGACATCGATCACGCGGATGGTGCCAGAATCGGCCAGCGCCCGCAGCTCTGCCGCCATCTCGCCGGTGAAGCTGCTCGCTCCCGCGGGGAACTCGACGACGAGGTAGTCGACGGGACCTAGCTCATCCAGGGATACCTCGGTCATTGTCATTCCGTTCGTTGGCCCGAGCTGAGTTGTCGCGACGCGCAAGTCTTGCGGGCCGTCCCAACCTTAGAAGGACCGCCGTCCCCGCCACGTCACCCCCAGCGGGTGAGACTCCCTGAACATGGGAGACGCGGCGGGTCGATTGCGCAACCGACCACGATAGAGCGGGTCGATTGCGCAATCGGCATCTTTCGGGTTCAGGTGCGGGAGCTAGCGCTAATGCGCGTGTCCGGTGCCGGCGGCGCTTCCACCTCGAGACGGGGGAGCCAGCTGAGCCAGCGGGGCAGGTACCAGGTGCGGTTGCCCAGCAGGGTCAGCGTGCTCGGCAGGATGACCATGCGGATCAGGGTGGCGTCGAGGAGCAGGGCGACGGCTACCCCGAAGCCCATCTGCTGGAACATGACGAGCTGCCCGCGGGCGAACCCGGCGAAGACGACGACGATGATCAGCGCGGCTCCGGTGATGACCCGCGCGGTCGACGCCACGCCGTGGGTGACCGCGTCACGGGTGGAACCAGTCAGGTCGTAGCGTTCCTTGATCCGGCTCATGATGAAGACCTGGTAGTCCATGGACAGCGCGAACAGGACCGAGAAGAGGAACAGCGGAACCCAGGCGTCCACATGGTCGACATGCTGGAACCCGAAGACGCTGGCCCCGATCCCGTGGATGAACACCGCGGTGAGCACGCCGTAGGCGGCGCCGACAGACAGCAGGTTGAGCAGGACGGAGACGAGTGCCACGGTCAGCGACCTGAAGGCGATCAGCAGGATCAGGAAGCTGACTCCCAGCACGAAGAGCAAGACATCGGCGGTTGGCGTCGTAACGGCGCTGAAGTAGTCGGCCGTGACCGCCGTGGTCCCGCCGACCAGGACTTTCGCGTCCGAGCCCGCGAAGGCGGCGGGTATCGTCCGCTGGCGCAGTTCGCGGATCGCCGCCACATTCTGGTTCGAGCTGGCGTCCCCGCCGATGGGAACGGTCAGCGTTTGAATGCTCCCGTCGGCGGAGGCCTGGATAACGCCGGACCCGAAGCGCGGGTCGGCGGCGAGCACGGTCTCGAGCTTGGCGAGGTCCGCGCGGGCAGTGCGCTCGCCCCCGACCGCGACGATCTCGACGGGGTTGGGGTCCTGGCCGGGGAAGTAACGTTCGACTGCCAGGTAACCCTGCTTGGACGGAAGCGAATCAGGCAGGGTGGCTACCCCGCTCTGGCCGATGTGCAGCCCGAGGACCGGGACGGCCAGCAGCACCATGAATCCGGCGGTCAGGGTCAGGCTGACGGCGGGGTGACGCAGGACACGGCCGATCATCGCCCCCCAGATCCTGGCCTCGCCGGCGTTGGCGCGGCCGATGCCGCGGCCCGCGAACGGCAGTCGCAGCGCGTTGACCCGGTCTCCCATGATGGCCAGGAGCGCGGGCAGGAGGGTGAGGGCGGCCGCTACCGAGACCGCCCCGACGATGATCGCGCCGGCCGCGAGGCTGCGCATGATGTTCGTGGGGACGAAGAACATGCCGAGGAGCGCCACCACGAACGTGCTGCCGCTGAAGAGCACGGCGCGGCCGGCCGTGGCGCCGGCCTTGCGGATCGCGTCCTCGGTATCGAACCCGTGACCGCGCTCCTCGCGGAACCGGGAGATCACGAACAGTGAGTAGTCGATCCCGAGCGCGAGGCCCATGCCGGTCATCATGTTGACGATGAATTCCGACAGGGTGAACTGCGTGGCGATCAGCGACGCGATACCCATGCCCACCGCGATGGAGAGCAGTGCCATGAGCACCGGCGTCAGGCCGGCGACCACGGCGCCGAACACGAGGATGAGGACGGCCAGGGCGATCGGCAGCCCGAAGTCGATCTCGCCGCGCCGCAGATCGCTGGTAGCCAGGGTGGCGAAGTCGTTGTTCACCGTGTGCTCGCCAGTGATCGCCACCGATATCCCGTCCCGCCCGTTCGCCGTCCGCACCGCCTGCACGACCGGCTTGATGTCGGAGTCGGTGGCGGCGCTCAGGTCGATCAGGGCAGCATGCCCGGTCGGTGACACGAGCGGGCTGCCCTGGCTCAGGTCCGCCTGAACGTTGGCCACCCCCGGCATCGCCGCCACGTGCGCCGCGAGCATGCTGACCGCCGCCCGGAAGCCGGGGTCGCCGACCGTGGCGCCCGGGGAGCTCAGCACGATCACATCGGTCGGCTGGTGCGCGGCCGCCCCGCCCAGTGCCTTGGTGTAGAGAGCGCCGGCCTGCGACGACTGGGTGGTTCCGACTACGTTTCCGGCGGTTGTGAGGCCGTGCAGCAGGGTGACGGCGCAGAACATGGAGACGACGACGGCCGCCCCCCAGGCCGCGACCACGCGCCACGGCCGTCGGGCGCTGGCCATGGCCAGCCTCTCGGTGACCCCGGCGCGAGCCGGATGTGCAGGCCGCGCGTGTGCCGTACTCAAGATGGTTTCCATGGCTACCCCTGATCTCGCCCTGTGAACATCGTTCTTGTTACAAGATCAATGTATTCAGATGGCCGATCGACGGTCAAGAACGGTGTTCATGTTTTTTTGCCGCCGTCCACGTTCTGTGCCAAGATGGGCCCCATGCCTCCTACAGCCCCTGTCTCGAACGCGCGGCAGCGGGTGCACGAGGCCGTGCGGGCCGACATCGTCGCTGAAGCTCGCAGCCAGCTGGCGGCCACGGGCGCGGCGGCGCTATCGCTGCGCGCTATCGCCCGGGAACTCGGCATGGCGCCTTCGGCGATGTACCGGTACTTCGGGTCCCGCGACGAGATCCTCACCGCGCTGATCGTCGACGGCTACGACGACATGGGTGAGCTGGCCGAGGCCGCGGCCGGCGCGGCGGGCACGCCCGCGGAGCGTTTCCGGTCGGTGTGCCAGGCACTGCGCGGCTGGGCGCTGGCGCACCCCCACGAATACGCCCTGCTGTACGGGACGCCGGTCCCCGGCTATCACGCCCCCGACCTGACGCTGGACCCGGCCAGCCGCGTGACCCGGGTCCTGGGCGCCATCCTGCAGGACGCCCAGCGGGCGAACGTGATCGCGCACGAGAAGATTCCGCCCATCTCAGCGGCCGTGGCCGCGCAGGCACAGCCTGTAGGCCAGGCCGTCATGCCGGGGGTCCCGCTCCCGGTCGTCGCCCGGGCCCTGGCCGTGTGGGCGTTCTTGTTCGGCCAGCTCAACTTCGATGTGTTCGGGCGCCTCGAAGGGCTGGCGGACAGGGCGGTGGTCTTCGACTACGCGGTCGCCACGATGCTGGACATGGTGGGGATCTCTTCCTGACCGGCCGTGGCGTGGAGCGCGCGACGAAGGAGCGCGCGCAACCACGCGTTCGTTCGGCGGAATTGTTTTTATGAGCTGTACGTTCGGAGTCCTGGACTGTCGCGCTGAGTGAGGAGAATCGCCGCCGTGTCGGTGACAGAAGTAGAGAAGCGGCCCGCGTCGGATGCTGTCGTCCGCGATGAGGCGGCTCGCCGCCGGACGTTCGCGGTGATCAGCCACCCGGACGCGGGCAAGTCCACGCTGACAGAGGCGCTCGCGCTGCACGCGTCCGCTATCAACCATGCCGGGGCCGTGCACGGCAAGGCCGGGCGGCGCGGGGTCACGTCGGACTGGATGGCCATGGAGCGTGACCGCGGCATCTCGATCACGTCGGCGGCGCTGCGCTTCGACTACGGCGGGTTCGTGCTCAACCTGCTCGACACGCCCGGTCACGCGGACTTCTCCGAGGACACCTACCGCGTGCTGGAGGCCGTGGACTGCGCGATCATGCTGCTGGACTCTGCCAAGGGCCTGGAGCCGCAGACGCTCAAGCTGTTCGACGTGTGCCGCTCCCGGCACGTCCCCGTCGTGACGTTCGTGAACAAGTGGGACCGGCCGGGGCGCGAGCCGCTGGAACTGCTCGACGAGATCGAGCAGCGGATCGGGCTGCGCCCGACCCCGGTGAACTGGCCGGTAGGCATCGCCGGCGACTTCCGCGGGCTGATCGAACGGGATACCCGGATTTATACCGCGTATACCAGAACGCCCGGCGGTGCCGAGCGCGCTCTCGAAGAGGTCTTCAGCGCCGACGAGGCCCTGGCGCGGGAGGGTTCCGCGTACGAGGCGGCGGCCGAGGAACTGGCGCTGCTCGACGAGATCGGCGCGTCGGTGGACATGCCGTCGTTCCTGGCCGGGGAGTCGTCCCCGGTGCTGTTCGGCGCGGCGCTGCCGAACTTCGGTGTGCGCAGGCTGCTCGACGCGATGTGCGCGCTGGCCCCGGCGCCGCGCTCCCGCCTGTCCGTGACGGGGGACGAGCGGCCCGTGGCCGCCCCGTTCTCCGGTCTGGTGTTCAAGGTGCAGGCCAACATGGACCCGGCGCACCGGGACCGGGTCGCGTTCGTCCGGGTGTGCTCTGGCAGGTTCGAGCGCGGCATGGTGGTCACCCACGCCGCGACGGGCCGGCCGTTCGCGACCAAGTACGCGCAGGCGATGTTCGGCCAGGACAGGGAGACGGTGGACGTCGCGTACCCGGGTGACGTGATCGGCCTGGTCAACGCCACGGCACTGCGCCCTGGCGACACGCTCTTCGACTCGGTCCCGGTCGCGTTTCCGCCGATCCCGTCGTTCGCGCCCGAGCACTTCGCGGTCGTCCGGTGCAAGGACGCCGGGAAGTATAAGCAGTTCCGGCGGGGCATCGACCAGCTAGACACCGAAGGCGTCGTCCAGGTGCTCTCCTCGGACCTGCGGGGCGACCAGGCGCCGGTGCTGGCCGCGGTCGGACCGCTGCAGTTCGACGTCGTGCTGCACAGGCTGGAGCACGAGTTCGGCGCGCGTTCGGAGCTTGACCACCTCGATTATTCGATAGCGCGGCTGACGGACGCCGCCGGAGTTACCGCCCTGGCGGGCCAGCGCGGCGCCGAGGTGCTCACGCGGCGGCTTGACGGCGCCCTGCTGGCGCTGTTCGCCGACAAGTGGCGGCTGAACGCCATCCAGCGGGACAACCCGTCGGTGCGGCTCGACCCGCTGCTCGCGGGCACGGTGTAGCCGGGTTACTTCAGTCGCTTACGTCACTCGCTTACTTCAGCCGCGCCACGTCGATCTGGTCGAAGTCGCCGTGGCCGTTCGTGACCCCGCCGCCGCCCGACCACTGCCACATCAGCGCGTACTTGCTGGACCCGGTCTGTCCGCCGAAGAACTGCGCGCATCCCGCTCCGCCGCGAAGGCACCACCCCGCGGGGGCGTCGGACAGGTTCGCGGTCTCCGTCCAGTAGGTCCACTCAAACGTGTTCGGGATCGACGACGCGGGGCCGGTCCCGAAGATCGAGGACCACACTTGAGGCGAGGAGTAGACGCCAACCTTGTACTTGGAGTGGGTCCTGATGTACGCCGCGAACCCGTTGAACTCGGCGCGGTCGAGGCTGACCGGAACGAAGCCCTGCACCACCCGGCCGCTGCAGGGCGACGAGTAGACGCTGTTCCAGCCGTTGTCGGGCGCTGGGGCGATTTCCGGCAGCTCGATGTCCGCCCATACCACGGGGTAGGTCACGGTCCGGGTTTTCATGGCCGCGAGCGCGCGTGCCGCCTGCAGCGCGCCCCACGAGGACGCCTCGGCGGCCGTGCCCCGGTAGTCCGGGTCGACGCCGGGACCGCCCATGTACCAGTAGACGCCCGTGCCGACGCCGATGTGGTACTTGGTGAAGTCGGTGTTCGCCTGGGTGCTGTTGGCCGGCGCCCAGGCGAGGAAGTTGCCGGACCCGCAGCCTTCCATCCGCGCCCAGTTCCCCGCCATGCCAATGTAGCCGCCGTAGCCGCCGTCCGTGACTGGCTCGTGGTAGGGGGCACGGCCAGTGCCGGATACCGGCCAGCTGTCGGTCCCGTAGTAGAAGCCGCTGGGACTGTCACCCGCTGCCCGCGCGGCGGTCCGCGTCCCCGCGTTCGCGGCGCCCCCGGCGGCGGCTCCGGCGGAGGCTGTCACCGCGGAAGCCACCGAGAAGGCCATCACGGAGGCCACCGCTAGGCCAACGCTCAGCGCCTTGGATATCGCCCGCATGCCGCGCTACAGCTCGTCGCCAGGGATCTCTATCTGGCTGATGGCCTGGCCGTATGCAATGGCGGTGAGCTTGGCGATGTTGCTGTGCGCGCCCAGGGGCGCCGCGCATTCGGCCCCGGCCGCCATCGCGTCCAAGTCGCTCTTGCTCGCCTCCGGCCCGATGAGGCAGGGGGCGATGGCGAGCCGGTTGACGCCCATCTCCTTCAGCCGCATCGCGGCTTCCTGAAGAGATGGCGGACTATCCAGCGACGCGGTGATGACCGGTAGCGCGAGCCGCGCGGCGAGCAGGACCGAAGTCACGTTGGCCGCCGCGGCGGAGTCCGGGCCGCCGACGGTCGCGATCAGGATGCCGTCGGCGGCCGTGACGATGCTGAACAACCGCACCCGGTCCGCCCGCGCCAGGCCCGCCTCCGCGAGCCTGATGTGCAGCACCTCCGCGATCAGCGCGTTCGAGTTGGTGAAGCCGGAGACGACCGCGTTGACCCCGCTGGCGGAGATCGCCTCGCGCAGCCGCCGGGTCACTGGCGGGTTCGGGGTCGCGAGCAACGGGATTACCACGGCGCACGGCGCGCCCGCGGGCCGCCGCGCGGCGGCGTCAGCCAGCACCGCGCGGAGGTCGGACGGGTCGCTGCGGCCGCCGCCGTCGATCCGGGCGATGCGCACGTCCACAGCCGGATTGTCGACTCGCAGCACGATGCCGAGCTCGCCCACCGGGCCAGCGGTGAGGTCGACATCCCTTCCTGGCACGGCCAGCACGAGAGCCGGGCGCGCCCTGCGGCAGGCTGGCCGGGACGGCACGGCGGTGCCGTCCGGCCGGCCGGGGCGGCCGCGCCACGGGCCTGCTGGGCATGACCTGGCGGCCGGCGAGATCGCCGGCGCGGCCGGGGAGGTCACCACCGCGGCCAGGGAGGTCACCACCGCGAGGGGAGAGATCGCCGCGGCCGGGGAGCTCCGGGCCGTGGCTGGGGATGTCGTCGCCCGGGCGGCCCGCGTCCGGATGCCTCAAGGGGAGGTCGCCCCTGGCGGGGATGTCGCCCCTAGCGGTCAGGTCACTCCTGGCGGGCAGATCAGCCGGGTACTGTCGTGCCGACAGCGCCCCGCCTGGCTGCCGGGACGGCATGCTGTCGCTAGGCTGCCGCACGGGGAGGCCTGCCGAGGGGTCACGAACATCCGTCACGAGTCGGAAGCCTAGTCCCAAGGTGTCCTTGATGCCTCAAAAGCGCCGAAACAGCCGAACATGCGAAGGTACTTGTTGCCGATTTCTGACCCTCGTGCCAGCAGCGGCAACAATACTCCCGCGAGTTGCTCACTGTCCGCCGTGTTTCGACGTTACCCGCGTTACCCGCGGACCTCGGCACCCGCGGACCTCGGCCGGCGGTCCGAAAAACTACCGGGCGGCGGTGCCGTAGCTATGCTACTAGCGAGTAACATATGGCTAGGTAACCTGACCTGCCCTATGCAGGCCGACCCGTGGAGCGTTAGATGAGCCACTACAAGAGCAATCTCCGGGATATCGAGTTCAACCTCTTCGAGGTGCTCGGCCGTCAGGAGCTCCTGGGCGCTGGCCCCTTCGCCGAAGTGGACGAGGAAACGGCGCGCGACATGCTGGCAGAGGTCAACAGGCTCGCGATCGGGCCGGTAGCGGAGTCGTTCGCCGATGCCGACCGCAATCCGCCGGTGTTCGACCCTGCCACCGGGACCGTGACGATGCCGGAGTCGTTCCACAAGTCGTTCCGCGCGCTCATGGACGCGGAGTGGTGGCGGCTCGCGGTACCGCCCGAGCTCGGCGGGACCGTCGTGCCCAGGTCGCTCAGCTGGGCCGTGGCGGAATTCATCCTCGGTGCCAACCCGGCTGCCTGGATGTACTCCAACGGCCCGACCTTCGCCACCGTGCTGTGGAAGATCGGCACGCCCGAGCAGAAGCGCTTCGCCGAGCTTGCCATCGAGCGGGAGTGGGGCGCGACGATGGTGCTGACCGAGCCGGACGCGGGCTCGGACGTGGGCACCGGGCGCACCAGGGCGATCGAGCAGCCGGACGGGACCTGGCACATCGAAGGCGTCAAGCGGTTCATCACCGTCGCCGAGCACGACATGTCGGAGAACATCTTCCACCTGGTGCTCGCCCGCCCCGAAGGCGCTGGCCCCGGCACCAAGGGACTGTCCATGTTCCTGGTGCCGAAATACCTGGTGAACGAGGACGGCACGCCCGGCGAGCGCAACGGCGTGAAGGTGACCAACCTCGAGCACAAGATGGGCCTGAAGGTCTCGACGACGTGCGAGCTGACGTTCGGCGCGGACGCGGGCCGGCCTGCCGTCGGCACGCTGGTCGGCGGCGTCCACGACGGCATCAGGCAGATGTTCCTGATCATCGAGAGCGCCCGGATGATGGTCGGCAGCAAGGCGATCGCGACGCTCTCCACCGGGTACCTCAACGCGCTCGACTTCGCGAAGGACCGCGTCCAGGGACCGGACCTCACCAGGCAGACGGACAAGGCCGCCCCGCGGGTGACGATCATCCATCACCCGGACGTACGGCGGATGCTCATGCTGCAGAAGGCGTATGCCGAGGGCATGCGCGCGCTGGTCCTCTACACGGCCACGCAGCAGGACGCCGTGCAGGTAGCCGAGGCGAACGGCGTCGTGGACGCCGCTGCGGCGGCGCGCAACGACCTGCTGCTCCCCTTGGTCAAGGGCGTCGGATCCGAGCGGTCCTACGAGATGCTGACGCTGTCCCTGCAGACGCTCGGCGGCTCCGGGTTCCTGCAGGACTACCCGATGGAGCAGTACATCAGGGACGCGAAGATCGACAGCCTCTACGAGGGCACCACGGGGATCCAGAGCCTGGACTTCTTCTTCCGCAAGATGATCCGTGACCAGGGCGCGGCCGTCGGCGCGCTGCTCGCCGAGATCTCGGAGTTCGCCGCGGCCGACAACGGCAACGGCCGTCTCAAGACGGAGCGGGCCGCGCTGGCCGAGGGCATCGCCCACATCGAGGCGATGCTGGCCACGATGACCGGCTTCGTGATCGGCTCGATGGAACGGCCCGAGGAGATCTACAAGGTCGGGCTCAACTCCGTGCGGCTGCTGCTGGCCTTCGGCGACCTGATCATCGGCTGGCTGCTCGCCCGGCAGGCCGAGGTAGCGCGGCGCGCGCTGGACGACGGCGACTCGCTGCCGGAGTCGGATCGCGACTTCTACACCGGCAAGCTCGCCGCGGCCCGCTTCTTCGCGACGACCGTCCTGCCCCGCCTGGAGACCGACCAGAAGATCGTCCAGGACACCACCCTGGATCTCATGGAAGTCCCCGAGGGCGCCTTCTAGAGGCCCAGGTCGTCCAGTTCGCGCAGCAGGTCCGCGGCTGACCTGCTGCCCGGGTGGGCGTCAGGCGCGGCAGCGCCGCCCGGCGTCCGCGGTGTCCCAGGCGTCCCAGGTGTCCCCGGCCCGGCCGGCGCGCCGCCGGGACCCGCGGCACCCCGGTTAGGCTCGTCGCCCCCGCCGAGGCGCCTGCCGCCCGGGCCTATCGTCCAGCCGCTTGTCCAGCCGCCCGCCGTGACCGCGGCGGGTGTCCGCGTCCGCAGGATCCAGGCTGCCAGGATGCCGCCGAACAGCCCGCCGAGGTGCCCTATCCAGCTGATGCCCGGCGTGCCGGGGATGGCCACCTGCAGGATGGTCCAGTACAGCAGGCCCGCCACGATCCCGACGCCGATGTCAACCAGGTTGCGGTCGAAGAATCCGCGGATCAGGACGTAGCCGAAGTAGCCGAAGATGAGCCCGCTGGCGCCCACGGTCAGCTCGTTGTTCTGGAAGAGCCACACCGCCAGCCCGCTGACCACCGCGATGATGAGTGTGGCCAGCAGGAACTTCGCGATGCTCCGGTAGGCCGCCAGCACGCCGAGGACGAACAGCGGCACCGTGTT
Source organism: uncultured Actinomycetota bacterium (assembly GCA_963771985.1). Lineage (GTDB taxonomy): Bacteria > Actinomycetota > Actinomycetes > Streptosporangiales > Streptosporangiaceae > Trebonia. Next base: position 287,678 of record CAVYVO010000010.1, read on the forward strand.
GCCCTCTATGTGCTGCCAGGAGAAATGCAGGAACGGCGCGGTGAAGATGTCTCCGAGATGGCTCACGGAATGCGGCATGATGCCGAACTCCGGGTCCAGCCGGTACCCGTCGGCCCAGTTGAACACCTGCAATATCCAGATAACCGCGATGAAGGCGCCCATCAGCACGAGCGCGTCGCGCACCTGACGTACCGACATTCCGGACCTCCTCCGCGAGCCGGCGGCTCACGACCACGCGAGCATCCGGACCGGGTCTTCCAACATCGAGCCTACGTCCCGAAGGGCGGCTGAGCCGAGTTCTCCGTCCACGATCCTATGGTCGAACGACAGCGAAAGCGTTGTTACCTTGCGTACGGCCAGCTCGCCCTGGTGCACCCACGGCGCGTCCCGCACCTGACCGAAGGCCAGGATCGCCGCCTCGCCCGGCGTCAGGATGGGCGTCCCCGCGTCCACGCCGAACACGCCCACGTTCGTGATCGTGATCGTCCCGCCGGACAGGTCGGCCGGCGTCGCCTTCCCGGCCCGTGCCGTGGCGGCCAGTTCGTCCAGCGCCCGCGCGAGCTGGACGACGGACAACGCCTGCGCACCCTTCACGTTGGGCACCAGCAGGCCGCGCTCGGCCGCCACCGCGATGCCGAGGTTGACCTGGTGCTTGACGACGATCTCCTGCGCGGCGTCGTCCCACGACGAGTTGATCATGGGATGCCTGGCGGCGGCGACCAGCAGCGCCCTGGCGACGAACAGCAGCGGCGACACCTTCACCGCGGCGAACTCAGGAAGGTCGCGCATCCGCCGCACCGCGGCCATCGTCTCGGTCACGTCCACCTGGAGGAATTCCGTCACATGCGGTGCGGTGAACGCGCTGGCCACCATCGCCGCGGCGGTGTGCTTGCGCACCCCCCGCACCGGGATCCGCTCCTCCGTCCCGTTCGGGCTGGCCGTCGCGACCGCTGACCCGCCGTCGCCGGTTGCCGCGGATCCATATCCAGAACGGACCGTGGCGTCTCCCGCGGCCCGCTGCACATCCTCCCTGGTGACCGACCCCTCCGGCCCGCTCCCTGCCAGTCCGGTGAGATCAACCCCGAGATCCCGGGCCAGCCGCCGCACCGGCGGCTTGGCTCTGCTTCCCCCGGGGGGAAGACCCCCCCGGGGGCCCCCCAATGGGGGGACTGCCCGTCCCCCCATACCCCCCTGGCCCCCCTGGCCCCCCTGGCCCCCCTGGCCCCCTGGAGAGGGGGACAACGGCTGGGAGGGAGTGGCGGGATATGACCCCGGCCGCGTGGACGGCGACTTGCGGGGCCGCCGGGTCGTCGCGCCCGGCTTGGCCCCGTAGCCGACGAGCACCGCCTGCCGGGCGGGCTGGACGGTCTCCGGGACGTCGACCGTGATGATCGGCGTGCCCACGTCGACCGTCTCGCCCTCGCCCGCCAGCAGGGCGGTGACCGTTCCCGCGTAGGGGCTGGGCAGCTCGACGACCGCCTTCGCCGTCTCGATCTCCACGATGACCTGGTTGATCTGGACCGTGTCGCCCGGCTTGACGCGCCAGGACACGATGTCGGCCTCGGTCAGGCCCTCCCCGACGTCGGGGAGCTTGAACTCCTTGTTCATGCTGCTCTCCGGGTCAGAAGGCGAACGTGCGGTCGACCGCGTCCAGGATCCGGTCAAGGTCCGGCAGGTAATGGTCCTCGAGCTTGGCCGGCGGGTACGGCGTGGCGAATCCGCCGACCCGGAGCACCGGCGCCTCCATGTGGTAGAAGCACTGCTCGGTTACCCGCGCGGCGATCTCGGCCCCCAGCCCCGCGTAGACAGGCGCCTCGTGCGCGACTACGCACCGGCCGGTCCGGGACACCGACGCCGTGATCGTCTCCATGTCCAGCGGCGACAGCGACCGCAGGTCGATCACCTCGATGGACCGCCCGTCGTCCCGCGCCGCGATCGCCGCCTCGGTGCAGGTCCGGATCAGCGGCCCGTAGCTGAGCAGGGTCACGTCGTCCCCGGGCAGCACGACCCGCGCCTTGTCCAGCGGCAGCACGTCGTCGAGCGGCGCCGTGGTGTCGACCTCGCCCTTGTCCCAGTACCGGCGCTTCGGCTCGAAGAAGATCACCGGGTCGTCGCAGGCTATCGCCAGCTGGATCATGCCGAACGCTTCCGCCGCGTCGGCGCACGCGACTACCCGCAGCCCGGCCGTGTGCGCGAAGAACACCTCAGGCGACTCGCTGTGGTGCTCGACCGCGCCGATGCCGCCGCCGAACGGGATGCGGATCACCACCGGCAGCGTTACCTGGCCACGCGACCGGTGGTGCATCTTGGCGAGCTGGCTGACGATCTGGTCGGTCGCCGGGAAGACGAACCCGTCGAACTGGATCTCGCACACCGGCCGGTAGCCGCGCAAGGCCAGCCCGATCGCGGTGCCCACGATTCCCGACTCCGCGAGCGGCGTGTCAACCACACGGTGCTCGCCGAAGTCCTTCTGCAGGCCGTCGGTGACCCGGAAGACACCGCCGAGCTTGCCGACGTCCTCGCCCATGATCATCACCTTGGGGTCGGCCTCGAGCGCCCGGCGCAGTCCCTCGTTCAGCGCCCGGGAGAGTGTGAGCTTGGTCATAGCGCCGCCTCCTCGAACCCCTCCAGGTACGCCTCGTACTGTGCGCGCTCCGCGTCAAGGATCGCGCTCGCGCCCGTGTACACGTGCTCGAACAGCGTGAGCGGCGCCGGTTCGCCCAGCTGGTGGCAGGCTTCCCGGATGCGCGTGCCCAGTTCGGCCGCCTCCGCCTCCACCTGCTCGAAGAAGGCCGCGTTGGCCTGGCCGCTGCGGGCCAGGTAGGACCGCACGCGCTCGATGGGATCCCGCAGCCGCCACGCCTCGAGCTCGCTGGACAGCCGGTAGCGGGTGGGGTCGTCGGTAGTGGTGTGCGCGCCCATCCGGTAGGTGAAAGCTTCGATGAGCGTGGGGCCCTGCCCCTCGCGGGCGGCGCGCAGCGCTTGCTGGGTCACCGTGTAGCAGGCGAGTACGTCGTTGCCGTCGACCCGGACGCCGGGGAAGCCGAAGCCGCGGGACCGCTGGTACAGCGGGATGGGGCTCTGCAGCTCCTGCGGGGCGGAGATCGCGTACTGGTTGTTCTGGCAGAAGAAGACCACCGGCGCGTGGAAGACCGACGCCCAGGCGAACGCCTCGCTCACGTCTCCCTGGCTGGTGGCGCCGTCGCCGAAGTAGACGATTACCGCCTCGTCCTCGGACGCGTCCCGCTGGATGCCCATCGCGTAGCCGGTGGCGTGCAGCGTCTGGTCGCCGATCACGATCGTGTACAGGTGGAACTTGTGTTCCTCCGGGTCCCAGCTGCCCTGGGTGACGCCACGGAAGAGCTCGAGCAGCCGTACCGGGTCGAGGCCACGGCACCAGGCGACGCCGTGCTCGCGGTAGGAGGGGAAGGCCATGTCCTTGGGCGAGAGGGCCCGCCCGGAGCCGACCTGGGCCGCCTCCTGGCCGAGCAGGGACGCCCAGATGCCTAGCTCGCCCTGGCGCTGCAGCGCGATCGCCTCGGTGTCGATCCGCCGGACCAGGACCATGTCGCGGTACATGCCCTTGAGGTCTACGTCGTCGCCGAGGGGGTATCCCGGGTGATCGACCCGCTGGCCCTCGGGGGTGAGAAGCTGGATGAGCTCGGAGTCTTGCGGCGCGACTGTAATCGCGCCGCCAGTTTCGACGGTCACGTGCCACTCCTTTTGGCGAGGCCGGACGGTGGGGTCGCCATCGCCAGCCTAACCGGCCTTGATGCCCCGGTAGCTGTACGCTTCATGGGCGCTCGCTGCCGCGGCTGGACGTTGTCACCTGACGATATATGCCCTGTTTGCCCTGGGAGGATACGTGGCCAGAGTGATCGTTGACGTAATGCTCAAGCCCGAGATTCACGACCCGCAGGGCGAGGCGGTGCTCAGCGCCAGCCGCCGCCTCGGCTTCGGCAGCGTGACCGGCATCCGCCAGGGCAAGCGCTTCGAGCTCGAGATCGACGGCCCGGCGGACAGCGCGGCGCTGGCGGCCATCGAGAACCTGGCCCGCGAACTGCTGGCCAACCCCGTCATCGAGGAGTTCTCCCTCCACTCGGCGGACTAACTGGTCTCGTCAGTCTCACCCGTCTCAGCCGTACCCTATTTCCGGTGACCTGGCGGCCGGCCGTCTCACATACTGGGATGGCCTGGTGACATAGGACCTCAAATCGCCGGACAAATGGGGCGAAACGGGCGCTAAAAGGGAGGGTTGAGATCCTAAGTGGCGGCAGAGCCGACGGTCCGCGCACCAGTGTGACCGCTGTGCGGCCTGTGACTTCCCAGTCTGCTGCCCGTGCGTGGCTGCTGCCCGTGCGTGGCCGGGGGCCGTGCGTGGCTGCTGCCCGTGCGTGGCCGCGGGCCGTGCGTGGCCGCGGGCCGGGGAGCGAGTGGCTGGCGTTACGCGAGAAAAAGCCGTTTCGCTGAGCTGGGGCGGTGCCGGGTAGGCTGCGCTCGTGCGGATAGGCGTTGTCACGTTTCCCGGCTCATTGGACGACACCGACGCGGCCCGCGCCGTCCGGTACGCCGGAGCGGACCCGGTTCCGCTCTGGCACGCCGACCGTGACCTGCGTGGCGTGGACGCGGTGATCCTTCCCGGCGGGTTCTCATACGGTGACTACCTGCGGTGCGGCGCGATCGCCCGGTTCTCTCCCGTGATGGCCGAACTCGCCCCGGCGGCCCGGGCGGGCCTGCCGGTCCTGGGCATCTGCAACGGCTTCCAGATCCTGTGCGAGGCGCACCTGCTGCCCGGCGCGCTCACCCGGAACGCCGGCCTGCGCTTCATCACCCGCGACGTCACGCTCACGGTGGAGAACGCGCACACTGCGTGGACCGCGGCGTACGAGCAGGGCCAGCAGCTTCTGATACCCCTGAAGAGCGGCGAGGGCGCGTACGCGGCCGACGAGGCGACCCTGGACGAGCTTGAGGCCAGCGGCCGCGTGGTCGTGCGCTACGCCGGCGCCGCGCCGAACGGGGCCGCCCACAGTATCGCGGGCATCTGCGGCGAGGGCCGCAACGTCGTAGGGCTGATGCCGCACCCCGAGCACGCGATCGACCCGCTGACCGGCCCGTCCGCCGACGGGCTCGGCTTCTTTACGTCGGCCGTCCAGGCCTTCGCCGGAGCGCTTAGTTGAGTGACAAAGACACCGTTGAGGTAGCCGAAGCGGCGCCTGAGCTCGCCCAGCCCTACGCCGAGCTCGGCCTCACCGAAGATGAGTACCGGAAGATCCGGGACATTCTCGGCCGCCGGCCCACGGCCGCCGAGCTGGCGCTGTACTCGGTCATGTGGAGCGAGCACTGCTCCTATAAGTCCTCGAAGGTCCATCTGCGGAAGCTCGCGCCGAACGAACAGCAGTCGAAGACGCTGCTCGCGGGCATCGGCGCCAACGCGGGCGTGGTCGACATCGGCCAGGGCTACGCGGTGACGTTCAAGATCGAAAGCCACAACCACCCGTCGTTCGTCGAGCCGCACCAGGGCGCTGCCACCGGCGTCGGCGGCATCGTCCGGGACATCCTCGCGATGGGAGCGCGGCCCGTCGCGGTAATGGACGCCCTGCGCTTCGGCCCGGCCGACGCCCACGACACCGCCCGGGTGCTGCCGGGGGTGGTCAGCGGCATCTCCTTCTACGGCAACTGCCTCGGCTTGCCGAACATCGGCGGCGAGCTTGCCTTCGACCCCTGCTATGCCGGGAACCCGCTGGTCAACGCCCTCTGCGTCGGCATCATGCGGCACGCTGACCTGCAGGCCGCGATCGCGAAAGGCGCGGGTAACAAGGTCGTCCTATTCGGTTCGCGCACCGGCCCGGACGGCGTCGGTGGCGCCTCGGTGCTGGCGAGCGCCACCTTCGGCGGCGACGGGGACGGGACGGCCAAGGCGAAGCGGCCCAGCGTCCAGGTCGGCGACCCGTTCATGGAGAAGCTCCTCGTCGAGTGCTGCCTTGAGCTGTACGCGGGCGGGCTGATCGAGGGCATCCAGGACCTCGGCGCGGCCGGCGTCGCCTGCGCGACCACGGAGCTGTCCGCCGGCGGCGACTCTGCTAACCCGGGGGGGTCTGGGGGGGTCGCCCCCCCGGGGGAACTAGGCATGCATGTGAACATGGACGACATCCCGCTCCGGGATCCGAACCTCACGCCGGCCGAGATCCTGATGAGCGAGTCGCAGGAGCGCATGATGGCGGTCGTCGCGCCCGCCAACGTCGGAGCGTTCCTCGAGGTCTGCCGGAAGTGGGACGTCGAGGCCACCGTGATCGGCGAGGTGACCGGCGACGGCACGCTCACGATGACCTGGCGCGGCGGCACGGTCGTCCGGATCCCGCCGCGGACCGCCGCCGACGGGCCGGTCTACCAGCGGCCGATGGTCCGGCCCGCCGACCTGGACGGGCTCCAGGCGGCGACGCCGGACGTCCTCGACCGCCCGAAAGACGGCCCAGCGCTCCGTGACACCCTGCTCACCCTGCTCGGCTCGGCCTGCCTGGCCGACAAGAGCTGGGTGACCGCCCAGTACGACCGCTACGTCCGCGGCAACACCGTGCTCGCGATGCCGGACGACGGCGGGCTGCTCCGGGTCGACGAGCGGACCCAGCTGGGCATCGCGCTCGCCACCGACGGCAACGGCCGGTACTGCCGCCTCGACCCGTACCTGGGCACCCAGCTCGCGCTCAGCGAGGCCTACCGCAACGTGGCCATGACCGGGGCCCGGCCGCTGGCCGTCACCAACTGCCTGAACTTCGGCTCCCCCGAGGACCCCGCGGTCATGTGGCAGCTCGCCGAGGCGGTCCGCGGTCTCGCTGACGGGTGCGCGGCGCTCGGCATCCCCGTGACCGGCGGCAACGTCAGCCTGTACAACCAGACCGGCAACAACGCCATCCACCCCACCCCGGTAATCGGCGTCCTAGGCGTCCACGACGACGTCCGCCAGCGCCTCGCCGCCGGCTTTACCGCCGACGGCGCGCGGATCGTGCTGCTCGGAAGCACGCGGGAGGAGTTCGGGGGGTCCGCGTGGGCTGATGTCGTCCACAAGCATCTGGGCGGTCATCCGCCAGCGCCCGACCTTGATTCGGAACGGAAGCTGGCGGCTCTCATCGCCGATGCCGCTTCCGAAGAGGTGCTGGCCAGCGCCCACGATCTCTCCGAGGGCGGTCTAGCCATCGCCCTGGCCGAATCATGCCTCCGCGGCGACCGCGGCTGCCGGGTGCGCCTCCCCGGCGATCCGTTCACGGACCTGTTCAGCGAGTCGGCGGCGCGCGCCGTGGTGTCCGTGCGACCGGGCAGCGAGGCGGAGTTCGCCGCGCTGTGCGCGGCGCACGACGTGCCCGCCACGGTGCTGGGCGTGACGGGCGGGGCTGCCCTGTCGGTAGACGGCAGCTTCGAGATCCCCCTGGACGAACTGTCCCGGGTCTGGACGGGCACGCTGCCCGCTCTGTTCGGCTGAGCGGCGCCATGCCGCCGCGCGCGCCTGATCCGGACGGCCCTGCCCGCGTCGCCGAGGTGAGCGCCGCGGTCGACCGGGGGGAGGATCCGCCGCGGGCGGCCCTGCGGTCCGCTGCCCGTTACCTACTGCATGTGCTGGAAAGAGACGCCCCCGGCCGTTCAGTGGAAATGCGGGTAGTACCGGTCGCGGCGGTGCAGTGTGTCGCCGGCCCCCGCCACACGCGAGGGACCCCGCCGAACGTCATAGAGACGGATCCGCTTACCTGGTTCCGGCTCGCGACCGGGCGGCTCGGCTGGGCGGAGGCGGTCGAGTCCGGGGCGGTCAAGGCGAGCGGCGCGCGGGCTGATCTGTCTCCGTATCTTCCTGTGGCCTGAGCAAATAGACTGAGGCAGTGGCTAAGCCAGACGGGCGTCTTACGCACGAGCTCGATTCGCTAGACCGCCCGCCGCGGGACGCCTGTGGTGTCTTTGGTGTCTGGTCACCCGGCGAAGACGTCGCCAAGCTCGCCTACTACGGGCTCTACGCGCTGCAGCATCGCGGCCAGGAGTCGGCCGGGATCGCTGTCAGCGACGGCAGGCGGATCGTCGTCCACAAGGAGATGGGCCTGGTGGCCCAGGTGTTCGACGAGCCATCGCTGACCGCCCTGCGCGGCGACATCGCGGTGGCGCACTGCCGGTACTCCACCACTGGCGCGTCCGTGTGGGCGAACGCGCAGCCGACCTTCAGGTCCACGCCCACGGCGAGCCTCGCGCTCGGGCATAACGGCAACCTGACCAACACCCGTGAGCTCGCCGCGATGCTGCCCGCGGACACTGGCTACGGCACCATGCCGGCGACGTCAGACACCGACGTGCTGACCGAGCTGTTCGTCCGCGGACCGTTGGGGCCTGACGGCGTAGCGGACGCCGCGGCACGCATACTTCCGCTGGTCAAGGGCGCTTACTCGCTGGTGTTCATGGACGAGAACACGCTGTACGCGGCGCGTGACCCGCAGGGTTTCCGGCCGCTCGTGCTCGGCCGGCTGGCCACCGGGTGGGTGGTGGCCAGCGAGACGGCCGCGCTGGACATCGTGGGCGCGACCTTCGTGCGCGAAGTCCGCCCCGGCGAGCTGATCGCGCTGGACGAGCGGGGCGTGCGGTCGCGGATATTCGCGCCCGCGGCGCCCAAGGTGTGCCTGTTCGAGTACGTCTACCTGGCCCGGCCGGACACCGCGATCGGGGGACGCGGGCTGCACGCGACCCGGGTGGAGATCGGCCGGACCCTCGCGCTGGAGCACCCGGCCGCCGCGGATCTGGTGATCCCGGTCCCCGAGTCGGGGACGCCGGCCGCGATCGGGTACGCGGAGGCCAGCGGGATCCCGTACGGGCAGGGCCTGGTGAAGAACTCCTACGTCGGCCGGACCTTCATCCAGCCGAGTCAGACCATCCGCAAGCTGGGGATCCGGCTGAAGCTGAACCCGCTGCGCGACGTGATCGCGGGCAAGCGGATCGTGGTCGTCGACGACTCGATCGTCCGGGGGAACACCCAGCAGGCCATTGTGTCCATGCTGCGCGAGGCGGGCGCGCTCGAGGTGCACGTGCGGATCGCCTCGCCACCGGTGAAATGGCCGTGCTTCTACGGCATCGACTTCGCCACGCGCGAGGAACTCATCGCCGGACACTGCTCGGTCGCGGAGATCCGCGCCTCGATCGGCGCGGATTCGCTCGGCTACGTGTCGCTGGACGGGCTCGTCGCGGCCACGGAACAGCCGGCCGGGTCGCTGTGCCGCGCCTGCTTCGACGGGCACTATCCCGTCGCGGTCCCGGAAAGCGAGCGCGGCAAAGACGTACTGGAACCGGTGCCGGTGCGCGGTTAAGCGCACCGGCTACCTAACGCCTACCTACGCGTGGCTGCGGCTGCCGGCTGACCTAGGACTGCGACCAGTCGTCCTCGTCCTCGTCCTCGTCGTCATCCTCGTCGCCGACGTCCTCGTCGGCAGCATCCTCGTCGTCATACGCAGCGTACGGGTCGTCGTGGTCCCCGCGTCGCTGGTCCGTCCCGACGCCCAGCTCCGCACGCAGCCGGTCAAGGTCCGTCCCGCCGCTGTTGTACTTGAGCTGGCGAGCAACCTTTACCTGCTTGGCCTTGGCTCGGCCGCGCCCCATTGGCTCGACCCCCTCGAAACGTCCGGAGCCGTCCGGCCCCACGATGCTGATGTCGCTGACTTCCTGTCTGTACACAGAGCCCGCCGTCCGGCCTGCTCTGTGACACACACAGAATCGCCGTCGATCCCCCGCGGGGAACTCGGCGCTCGCCAGCTTCCGTACAGATATAACCGTACCCGGTTTGCGGCCCTGATGACTACGCCGATCCGCTGTCACGGCGTACTCACGCAACGCACTCCCCCGAAATTGGTGATGTTGACTCCGGGGACAGGTCGCATGATCGTGGTCAAGAAGGGCAGGTGTGTGGTTATATCACGATTCGACCATGATAGATTACCGTCAGTGTCTTGGGGGCTACAGCTTTTGCGATCGCGTTCTCCGCCAGGGAGGGCGGTCTTGGGCTGCGCGGGGGCGTGATGCGTCGGGGCAGTATTTCCGAAACTTCGCACCTGGTGGTCGACTTGTTACCGCTGGTGATGGCAATATGGTCTCTGTAGGCCATATGAGGACATCAACGACAAGCTCCCTGTGGAGCACCAAGGCCAGACAACAACAACACGAGGATCGCTACACCGGTCCAGGAGGAGAGGCCGCACCAATGTCCGCACGTACTCCAGAGGCTGAGCCACTGTTGACGCCTGCTGAGGTCGCCACTATGTTCCGTGTCGACCCGAAGACCGTCACGCGCTGGGCGAAGGCCGGCAAGCTGACATCTATCCGCACGCTGGGGGGGCACCGGCGCTACCGGGAGACTGAGGTCCGTGCACTGCTCGCGGGAATCCCGCAGCAGCGTTCCGAGTAGCACCCGTCGCGAGAGCGTGGCAGGAATAGCGCATATGTTCGCAACATGCCTGTCTCATGCTCACGATGGAGCTCGCCTGGTGGATTGGGGGGTCGGTCCCGGTAGGCGAGGGCGGTTCGCGCAGGCGCTCTTAACGTCCGCGTACGCGGCGCTCGTCGCACTGGGACCGGTCCGGATCGTATCCGGGCAACGACACTTTCAGGGGGATGACGCTGGTGCCCGTGCACCAGCCGTCCATAACACCAACTTTCACGCCGAAGCCGCTGATCGCCGCGGTGCCGGCGGACTCGACGCGCGTCGACCCGGGAGCCGATCGCTCCTGACGGGCCCGCTTTATCGCGAAGCGGTCATGCGCTTCCCAGCCTCGCCCCAGCTTCTTACCAGGAACCGGTGCCAGACTGACGGCAAGGGGTCGGAGAGATAGGCCCCTGCCACGAGCGTCTGGGCTCGGGACGGCCAGGCCCCGGCCCGAGCCCAGACTCGTACCGGCGGCTGATCTACGGCTGGTTACGGGCGGACCGGGCGACCGGCGACACCTCGGACGTGCAGTACATGCAGCGCCTCGCCGCGATGGGGATCGAGCTCAGGCACTCCGGGCAGTCGCGCGTGGTGGCTGCCTTGGCCCTGGTCACCCGCTCCAGGAGGGCGCCCATCGGCTTCACGACCAGGAAGTAGACCACCGCCGCGACGATCAGGAACGAGATCAGGGCGTTGAAGAACGCGCCGTAGCTGAACGTGCTGTGGTTGATCGTGAAGGTAAGCGCGCCGAAGTCCGGCTTCCCGCCGATCGCCGCGATGAGCGGCGTGATGAAGTCGGCGACCACCGCCGTCACTACGGCGGTGAATGCGGTGCCTATGACGACCGCTACCGCGAGCTCGACGAGGTTGCCCCGGGTGATGAAATCCCTGAAACCCTTCACGTGATCCCATTCTGTTCAGCGTTGTCTGGTGTGAGTTCATTCGGTTTTGCCCGGGAATCATAGCCTTTACGCGATCCCTGCGGGCCCCAGTCCTGCACCAGCACTGGCGGGTCCCCCGCATCCCGGCGACCCGCTCCGCCCGCTCCGCCCGCTCCGCCCGCGACCCCGCAGCCTCCCGGCTGCCCAGCCCCCGGCTCCCCGCCCGCAGCCCCAGCCGGGCCCCCAAGCCCGCTCTTCCGGGGCCGATTGCGCAATCGACCACAATAGAGCGGGTCGATTGCGCAATCGGCATGCTCGAGAATTCCGTTGGCCTGCCGCGTTCCGGTTTGCTAATTGCTATTTCGTAGATGTTATGGCCAGCGCTGCCTGGCGTCTGGGGCAGGCCTTTCTGGCGGCCGGCGGCCCGCGAAGCTTACGGCCTCCTTAAGCAGTCGGCGGCGGACGGGGATAATTGGCGCGCATTCAGTAGAGTCACGTCCGGCAACCAGGAGCCATGGCGAGCGGGTCCATCCCGCTTCCCGCTCGCCAGGCCCTACCACCGAAAGGACACCAGCATGAAGCTCGCGGACCCCCGAACGCCGCGGCGGCTCTCCGTGCGGAGGCGATCGCGCTTCGGTGCGACCACGCTCGTCTCGGGGGCGCTGGTCGCGGCCGCGGCTCTCGCAGCGACCGGCTGCTCGGCCGGCAGCAACGGTGCCGACTCCCTGGCGCTGGCCGGAGCTGAAAGCGCTACCACGCAGATGAGCAGCAGCGCGGTCGGCAGCTACCAGGTCATCACACTTAACGATGGACGGGACCTGACCTTCAACCAGTTGCTCGGCATTAACAACGAAGGCGTAATCGCCGGGTATTTCGGCTCCGGCGCCGCGGGGCACCCGAACAAGGGCTACCTGCTGCGCCCGCCATTCGCCCAGCGTGACTTCGGTAATGAGAACTTCCCGGGGGCGCGGCAGACCCAGGTGACCGGGCTCAATGATCACGGGGTCACGGTTGGCTTTTGGTCGACGCAGAACACCGCGAGCATGACCAACAACAATTTCGGCTTCTACGCGGTCGGCGGAAGATTCTTCGCCGTCAATTTCCCCACCAGCGACAACGCGAAGCCGCCGGTTAACCAGCTGCTCGGCGTCAACAACAATGGGGTCGCGGTCGGCTTCTACACCAATGGCGCGGGCAGCAACCGCGGGTACGAGTTCAACATCCGGACGCACCGCTTCACCCGGGTGGTCGTGCCCGGGGCCCCGGGCGGTACGGCCGGGCCAAGCCTCACCGCCGCGGCGATCAACAACCGCGGGGATGTCGCGGGCTTCTACAACAAGACCGCCTCGCAGGTGGACGCCTTCCTCAAGCTCAGCTCCGGCCGGTTCACCACGCTGGCCTTCCCTGGTGCCGCGATGACCCAGGCCTTCGGCGTCAACGACTCCGATGAGGTTGTCGGCACCTACACCACCGGTACCGGCAACGCCGCCGTTACGCACGGGTTCATCTGGAGCGGCGGCCGCTTCGAGAGCGTGAACATCGGGGGCGCTAGCTCCACGACCATCAACGGCGTCAACGACGAGGGCGACCTGGTCGGCTTCTACACCGACGCCAAGGGCAATACGGACGGCCTCCTGGCCCTGCCGTAGCACTCAGTAAACCCATCGCGTGGGGCGGCCTGCCCGGGGCCGCCCCACGCTTTACGCTGTGGCCTCTGTCACCTCGATGCCGCTTCGCTTCAGTTGATCGTGGTCTCCTGAGCCGCTCCTGGCCCGCGCGCACCACGGCCGTAACCGTCCGTAATCGCCGATGACCGCAGCTAGGACCATGATCACGAAAACATTTTTCCCTATGTAAATAATTCATCTCATAGCAGCGAAAACTCTTCGCGATCATGGCTGGATGGTGCGGAAAGCCGCGGCGAGCCCGCCGAAACGGTTGCGTTCCGTAGCCACCTGACCCGAAATGTCCTCTATATCCGGATTCGCGCGACCTTGTGATCGCGGAACGACGGCCAAGGGGAAGACCGGTGAGCCTTAGAACGCGTCGGTCGCGCAATCGGCATGTTCCGGGTCGCGTCCGGCGATGGCGTCCTCGAGGCGCTGCGCGGCCAGCTCCCCGAAGTCGTGATCTATCTCGGCGACGCACGGGAAGCGGCCCGTCTCCACCGCGGCGACCGAGGCGGAGGCCAGCCCCCCGAACGGCTCCCAGATCACGTCGCCGGGGCCGGTGACGGCGTTGAGGATGCGGTGCATGAACTCGAGTGGCTTTTGGTTCAGGTGCGCGGCGGACAGGCTGCTGGGGTTGTACACGCGCGGCGCGGCACGGCGCATGGTGCCCTTGATCCGCTCCACGCCGTGCAGCGGCGCGAGCTGCCAGACGTTGGTCAGCCCGTGCGCGTGCCGCCACTTGTGCCGGAGCGCGTCCCACTCCTTGGCGGTCACCGCGCTTTGCCCGTCGAGCGAGTAGTACGGCCAGCCTGACTTGACGCCATGCTCGTTGGCGTAGGCGGCCAGGCGCTCCAGCATCTCTCCGGGCGGCCAGTACCACAGCCAGTCTCGCGTCAGGTACTTGCGGGTCGCGGCGTTGCGGACGCCGCACGCATCGTTGGCCCGGCTGAGCGGGAGGCCCGAGCGTTGCCATTCGTGCCGCATCCACCGTTGTACGGGCATCGGCCCGTCCGGTCCGCGAACCTCGAACCGCCGCTGATAGAAGACGCAGACCTCCGAGACCACGGGGAACCGGCGGATGGTCTTGCCGTTGACGTTGCCGGCGATGTGCGCGGTCCCCTTGTCCCAGGTGATCGCCTGCACGTAGTCCCAGCCATGCTGAACGAGCAGCGGGTGCACGGTCGCCCAGCCCACCTCCGTGTTCCAGAACCACAGCGTCGTGGCCGGGGCGGCGAGCCGGCTCCACGCCCGGACGTGCGGCTCGTACCACTCGGCGAGCCGGTCAGTGCCGATCGTGTCGCCATGGAAGCCGCGGACGCCGTAGGCCCCGTCACTGATGATCGCCGTGGGCGCCGGCCAGCTTTCGTACGCGTGCAGCGCGTCGCCCCGTTGCAGCAGGTAGGCAGGCTGTGCCAAGTCCGTCTCCCTCCGCCTCCATCATCCACCCTTCCGGCGGCGCGTCCTGGCAAACACGCATATCCCGGCCGCCGCGCCGGATGGCCGTGATCAGACCGTGCCCTGGCCGTCCGTTGACGCCTGCCCGCGCCCGTCCTACAGTCCTCCTAATATCTGAATCACCTCTCATATCTCGTGGAGGAGACATGGGCGGCACGCATTCGAGATCACTGCCGAGATCACATCCGAGATCACTGCCGGGACCAAGGCGCGGACCAAGGCGCGGACCAAGGCGCGGCGCGCTGGCGGGCGCGGCCCGGGGGCATGGTCTACCTGCTCCTGGTGGGCACGGCGTCACCGGACTCGGTCGCCTCGACCACGGTCACCGTGTCCCTGCTCGTGATGGTCGTGCTCGGCGGCGCCGGCACGCGATGGGGCGCGGTCGTCGGCGCTATGGTCTATGTGTATCTGCAGCAGTACCTGCTCAAGGTCGCCGCTGAGCCGTCGTTCGCCACGCTGCCCGCGCCCTTGCGGGTGCCGCTGTCACAGCCGGATTTCCTGCTGGGGGCCATTTTCGTGCTGTTCATTCTCTTCGCGCCAGGTGGCATCGCCGGCCTGGTCGGCCGGATGGCGGGACGCGTCAGCGCAGGCAGGTCACGCGGAAGGGGACCCGTTGAGTAACGTGGGCGAGAAGGGAGCGCGCACCCGGCGGCGCCTGCTCGAGGCGGCCGAGCAGGTCTTCGCCGACCTGGGCTATCACGACGCGTCCATCGTCAAGATCACCGAAGCGGCCGGGGTGTCACAGGGCACGTTCTACCTGTACTTCTCCGGCAAGCAGGAGATCTTCGACGTGCTCGTCGAGGATCTCAACACGCGGCTGCGCCACGCGATGTCCGAGGCCTCCACCAAGGGCGACACGCGCCTGGAGATGGAGCGGCTCGGCTTCGAGGCGTTCTTCCGCTTCACCGCCGAGCACCCGGCGCTGTACCGGGTGATCCGCCAGGCCGAGTTCGTGTCGCCGCGGATGCTGCGGCTGCATTACGAGCGCCTCGCCGAGGGATACGTCGCCGGGCTCCAGCACGCCAGCGACCAGGGGGAGATCGCGATCGGGGACCCGGTCGTGACGGCGTGGGCGCTGATGGCGGTCGGCGAGATGATCGGCATGCGCTGGATCTTGTGGGGCGACACGAGGGAAGTGCCTCCCGACGTGTTCCGCGAGGCCATGGCCTTTGTCGCGAGAGCCCTGGGAGTTCCGCCGCAGTCCCGGGAAGACCATGGCTGACCCGGCGGCCGGCGAGGTCGGCATCGCGGGTATCGCGTCGTACCTGCCCGGCGGCCGGCAGCGCGACCGAGCTCGCGTCCGCCAGCGGCATCCCGGAGGCCGTCTTCGTCGAGCGGTTCGGGCTGCGCGGCAAGCATGTCGCCGCGGACGGCGAGCACGTGACCGACCTCGCCCGCGAGGCGGCCAGGCGGCTGCTCGCCGAGCTCAGCGTCGATCCTGGCGACGTCAACGCGGTGGTGTACTTCGGCTCCAGCTGGAAGAACTATCCGGTCTGGCAGGCGGCGCCGAGGATCGCCCACGAGCTCGGCTGCGACCGGGCGTTCGCGCTCGAACTCGACTACACCTCCTGCGGGTCGCCGGTCGCGCTGCGGGTCGCCAAGGCGCTTGCCGTCTCGGACCCGCGCGTCCGCCGGGTGCTGCTCGTCGCGGCCAGCTGCGAGTCCCGGCTGGTAGATTACGCGAACGAGCGAGCGCGCTTCATGTTCAACTTCGGCGACGGAGCGGTCGCGGCGCTGCTGGTCCGCGGCCATCCCGCGAACCGGATACTGGAGACGTCGATGGTCACCGACGGGTCGCTCAGCATGCACGTCAGGGTCCCGGCGGGCGGTTCGGCCCTGCCCGCGTCGGCGGCGACGGTGGCCGCGGGCCGGCATTTCCTCGACGTGACGGATCTGGACGGGATGCGGCGCCGCCTGTCCGAGGTCAGCCTGGACAACTTCATGCAGGTCGCGGCCGGCGCGGTCAAGCAGTCGGGGCTGAGCCTGCGCGATGTCGCCTTCGTCTGCCCGACCCACATGAAGCGGTCGATGCAGGCCGCCCTTCTCGACGGGCTGGGCCTGGACGACGAGCATGCCGTCTACCTGGAGGACACCGGGCACATGAGCGGCGTCGACAACCTGCTCGGACTGGACCGGCTGCGACGGGCGGGCCGCCTCCGCGACGGCAACGTCGTCCTGCTGCTCGCGGCCGGCGTCGGCTACACCTGGGCGGCCACCGCCGTGCGATGGGGGAGGACGTGATGACAGATCCGGCGGACTCAAGCCTGCCCGGTACGGTCGAAGACCGGGCAGGCAGCCGGGGGGTACGGGGGGTCGTCCCCCCGGGAGATCTGAGCCTGGCCAGCTGGCTGCCGGAACGGGCGGCGCTCACCCCGGACCGGGTGGCGATCGAATTCGGTGACCGGCGGATCAGCTACGCCGAGCTCGCCGCGGCCGCCGGCGGGCGGGCCGCCGCGTTCGCCGCGGCGGGCCTGGAACCCGGTGACCGGGTAGCCACGCTCGCCCGCAACTGCCCCGAGCAGGCGGAGGTGTTCTTCGCCTGCGCGATGGCCGGACTGGTCCTGGTGCCGCTGAACTGGCGGCTGACAGCGCGCGAGCTGGCCTATCAGCTCGGCGACGCGGATCCGGCGGTGCTGCTGGCGGAGCCGTCCCTGGAGGCGCTCGGCAAGGAGGCGGCCGCCGCGGCGCGATGTGAGGCAGCGTCGCTGACGAGTCAGGGGCTGACGGGTCAGGGGCCGGCGCTGACGCCTGGTGAGTTCTCAACTGCGCAGCCGTTCGGTGATAATCCGCTCCTTATCCTTTACACCTCGGGCACCACCGGCAGACCGAAAGGCGCGGTGCTCACGCACGCCAACTGCTTCTGGAAGAACCTCAGCCTGGACCGGACGGGGGAGCTGTCCGGCAGCGACGTGGTGCTTCAGGTGCTGCCGCAATGCCACATCGGCGGCTGGAACGTCCAGCCGCTGCTCGCCTGGTGGAAGGGCGCCACGGTGGTGCTCGAGCAGTCCTTCGAACGCCGGGCGCGTCCTGGCCCTCATCGAGAGCAAGCGGATCACCACGATGATGGGCGTCCCGACGAACTACCTGATGCTCGCCGCGCACCCGGACTTCGAGGCGGCGGACCTGTCCAGCCTGCGGCAGGTGATCGTCGGCGGCGCCCCGATGCCACGGCCACTGCTCGAGGCGTGGCTGGCCCGCGGCGTCACCATCCTGCAGGGATACGGCCTCACCGAGGCGGCGCCCAACGTGCTCTGCGTCCCGCCCGAGTACGCGCGGGAGAAGACAGGCTCGGCGGGCCGCCCCTACCTGCACGTCCGGGTCGCGCTGCGGAATCTCAGCGGCTCGGGGCGCGTGGACGGCCCCGGCACCGGGGAGCTGCTGGTCGCCGGGCCGAACGTCTTCGCCGGCTACTGGCGCAATCCGCGGGCCACCGAGGCGGCGCTCGAGGCCGGCTGGCTCGCGACCGGAGACATCGCTGAGCGCGACGAAGACGGTTTCTACTGGATCCGCGGACGCAGCAAGGACATGTACATCTCCGGCGGTGAGAACGTGTACCCGGCGGAAGTCGAGGAGGCGCTGGCGGGCCATGAGGCGATCGCCGAGGCGGCGGTCGTCGGGGTGCCTGACCAGCGCTGGGGCGAGACCGGGCTGGCTTTCGTGGTCTTCAAGCCCGGCCGCGGCGCTGTGCCGCCGGAGGAGCTGGCGCGCCACTGCCGCACCCGGCTGGCCGTGTACAAGGTGCCCGCGCATTTCCGGACCCTTGCCGAACTACCGCGGCTGACCAGCGAAAAGATCGACGAGGTCACGCTGCGGGCCAAGCTCGCGGATCCGGCGGACGGAGGCGAAGATGTCAGTTGACCTCGGCGGACGGCGCGTGCTCGTCACGGGCGGGGCGAGCGGGATCGGCGCGGCATGCGCGGCGAAGTTCGCCGCCGCGGGCGCTTCGGTCACCGTGGCCGACCTGGACGCGGCGGGCGCGCGAAAGGTGGCTGAGCCGCTCGGCGGCGTTTCCGTTGGCGTCGACCTCGCGGACCCGTCATTCGACGCGCGGGCGCTCGCCGGCGGCCAGGACATCGTCGTGAACAACGCCGGCATCCAGCACGTCTCGCCGGTCGAGGAGTTCCCCGAGGAGAAGTTCCGGCAGATCCTGGCGCTGATGCTCGAGGCCCCGTTCCGCCTGGCGCGGGCCGCGCTGCCGCACATGTACGAACAGCGGTGGGGCAGGATCGTGAACATCTCGTCCGTGCACGGCCTGCGCGCCTCGGCTTACAAGAGCGCGTATGTCGCCGCCAAGCACGGCCTGGAGGGCCTGTCCAAGACGATCGCGCTCGAGGGCGGCGGCCGCGGCGTCACCTCCAACACGATCTGCCCGGCCTACGTCCGCACCCCGCTGGTGCAAAAGCAGATCGCCGACCAGGCGCGGATCCACGGCATTCCGGAAGCCGAGGTCATCGAGAAGATCATGCTCACCGAGCCGGCGGTCAAGCGGCTCGTCGAGCCCGCCGAGGTGGCTGACCTGGCCGTGTTCCTCTGCGGCCCGCAGATGTCCTTCGCGAACGGGTCCTCGTTCGTCCTCGACGGCGGCTGGACCGCCCGGTTACTTCGCCGTCCCGGACATTCCGGCTCCGGGCGCGCGGCCCTGGCCGAGCGGATAGTTTCCTGAACATGACGCACCAGGAGACACAGCCTGACTACCGTGCCTGGGCGGCCGCGGGGATCCACGCGCTGCAGCGCTGGTACGTGTGGTACACCGGCCAGTGGCGAACCACCGGCTGGTGGAACGCGGCTAACGCGCTCACGGCTGTCATCAGGTACATGGAGCAGACGGGCGACCGGTCTCACTCGGGGACCATCGAGATGACCTACTGGCTGGCCCGGTTCAAGCACGCCGGGTTCATCGACAGCTTCTTCGACGACAACGGGTGGTGGGCGCTGGCCTGGGTCGCCGCCTACGACCTGACCGGCGACAGCCGGTATCTCGGCGCGGCCCGGACGATCTTCGCGCACAACCAGACCGGCTGGGACGGTACGTGCGGCGGCGGTCTGTGGTGGAACCAGGAGCGGAAGTACAAGAACGCGATCACCAACGAGCTGTTCCTCACGCTGGCCGCGCTGCTTCATCAGCGGACGCCCGGTGACCGGGACTACCTGACCTGGGCGCTGCGGGAGTGGGAATGGCTGCACGGGAGCGGCCTGATCGGCGCGGATAGTCTGATCAACGACGGGCTCACGGCGGCGTGCGCGAACAACGGCGGTACCACCTGGACCTACAACCAGGGCGTGATCCTCGGCGGCCTGGCCGCCCTGTACCAGACCACCGGCGACCAGGCCTACCTGCGGCAGGGGGAGAGCATCGCGGACGCGGCACTGGGCACGCTCACCAGCCCGGCGGGCATCCTGACCGAGCCCGGCGAGTCCTCCGGCCTTAACGGCGACCAGACGCAGTTCAAGGGCATCTTCGTGCGCTACCTGCACGACTTCCAGCTGCACAGCGGCAAGTCGGCGTACCGCGCGTTCATCCTGGCCAACGCCAACTCGGTCTGGGACAACGCCAGGAACGACGCCGATCAGTTCGGGTCGCGCTGGGCTGGTCCCTTCGATCAGGCGGACGCCAGCCGGCAGACGTCCGCCGTTGAGGTCCTCACCGCCGCCGCCAGCCTCACGGCCTAGTGTGGAGTCCATGGACATGGCCACCGCGCTCGCCGGCCTGGGCGTCGCCGCGGAATCCGTCGACGACTCGACCAGGGAGCGGCTTGACCGGGACGGGTACGCGCCGATTCCGGACGTTTTGTCGCAGGGGCAGCTCGCGGTCATCCGTTCGCGGCTGGCCCAGTTGCTCGCGCGTGAGGGAGACCAGGCCGGGCTGGAGGTTCACCAGGAAGCCGGCACCGACCGGCTGGCCGATCTCGTCAACAAGGACCCGGCGTTCGATATCTGCTTCACCGACCCCCGGTTGCTGGCGTCCGTGGCGCACGTGCTCGGCGATTTCAAGCTGTCCTCGCTCAACTTCCGGGCCGCCCTTCCTGGCCAGGGACTGCAGGCGCTGCACGCCGAAGGCGGTCCTGTCACCGGACTAACCCAGTTCCAGGTCTGCAATTCGATCTGGCTGCTGGACGACTTCACAGCGGACAACGGGGCGACCCGGGTAGTGCCCGGGTCGCATCGCTCGGGGAAATCGCCGGGCGACGTGATGGCCGATACCCGCGGAGCGCACCCCGATGAGGTGCTCCTGCTCGCCCCGGCCGGGACCGTCGTCGTCTTCAACAGCCACCTGTGGCACGGCGGTACCCGGAACCGGTCATCCCAGTCGCGCAGGGCGATGCACTCCTACTTCACCCGTCGCGGCAATGGGCAGCAGCTAGACCAGCGAAAGTACGTCCGGCCGCAGACGCTGGCCCGCCTCACCCCGGCGGCCCGCTTCATCCTCGACGTCTAGTCCGCGGCTTTGGCAGCGAATCCCATGTAGGAGACGGCGGTGCCGCGTACCCGGCCGATGTCCAGCCGCCGGCTGAGCTCACCGTAGGTGATATGCCCCCGGCGGGCGGCGAGGAAGCCGCCGAGCACGGCGGGGAGGCCGGCGCGCGGGCCCAGGCCGACCGTCTCGCCAGTCTTCAGTCCGTGTTTCCGCAGGACTTCGGCCAGTTCGGCGGGCTTGATGAACATGTCCCAGTCGTGGATCGCCACATCGGTGATGCGGGTCAGCCGCCATTGCTGCACCACCTTGATCGCGAGCAGCCTGCTCGTTGCGGTGCGGTTGATCGTGTCGAACAGGTACAGGCCTCCCGGCTTGAGCACGCGGGCGGTTTCGCTGATCACGCGGTCCAGGTCGGACACATGTTCCAGCACGTCGCAGCAGTACACGAGGTCGAAGGCGTCGTCCAGGGCGGGCAGGTGCTCACCCGAGCCCACCTGGTAGTCGATGCGCAGGCCTTGGGCGCTCGCGTGGGCGCGTGCCGCGCTGACAGACACCGGCGACGGATCGATTCCGGTCACCTGGCAGCCCAGGGCCGCGAACTCCTCGGCGAGGAACCCGCCGCCGCAGCCGATGTCCAGTGCCCGCAGTCCGCTGACCGGTGCGTCCCGCTGCCGGGTGAGCACGTCGCGGAAATAGGCGAACCTGCCGGGGGTGACGCTGCCGTGCAAGAGGTTGAGCGGGCTGCTCTCGTCCCACCAGGAACCGCCCAGCCGGTCGTAGACGTCATTGTCGATCAGTTCACTCCTCGTGCCGACGCCTGGGCCAGCGAGCTGGCGGCCGGGGTGCGAGTCCGGCGGCCGCGGCCACCTCATCGACCGCGAGCCTGGTCAGGCGAGCGTACTCGCTGCCTTTCGCTAGCGGCAGGTCGTGATCGGCGTCGATCTCGAGCACGGAGGCGCGCAGTGCCTTCGCCAGCTCGCGCTGCTTATCCGGGCGGACTAGGCGGTCGCGGGTGGTGATGAGCATCGCCGCCGGGATATCCAGCTGTTCCGCCCACGGCCGGGCGTCGTAGCGGCTCAGCGCGCGCCCCGCCGCCACCAGGTCGCGCGCGGTCGCGCGCCGGAACTCGGCGGCCAGCCAAGGCCGGTAACCGTCGAGACCGGGAGTCTCCGCCGCTGCCTCGCGGAGGACCCGCTCGACGAAGCCGGCATCGGCACCGAATCGGAGGCTGAGGTCAAGCACGGGGAGCAGCCGCCACACCGCCCGCTCGTGGGCGGCTCCGTGCCACTCGAGCGCCGTAGCCTGCATGACGAGGGCCGCCACCTGCCCTGGATGCCGTCGTGCGAGCAGCAGCCCGACCGGACCGCCCATTGAGTACCCCACGACGATCACGCGGCCAGCCTTGAGCTGCTCCAGGAGTGCCGCGGCGTCGTCAGCGCAGTCTTCGAGGGTGAACGGTTCCACCGACCGCATTCCGCGGCCGTGGCCGCGCAAGTCCATCGCGATCACCCGGTACGAGTCCGCGAGGGAGGCGTAGACCGAGAAGAAGTTGATGTCCGCGCTGGCGGTCCATCCGTGCAAGAGGAGTACGGCTGGGGTCGCGGACGTGCCGCCGGAGTCGCGGACGAACACCTCGCCCCGGCCCGGCAGGTTCACCACCCGGCCTGGCGGGAACGCCGGGGGCGTCGGTGCCCTGCCGGTATCGCCACGCAACCACCGGACGGACCTCGCCGCCTGTTGCTCCCAGTGACTGACCGCGGCTCTCGCGATGAGTGCCGTGATGGCGAAGGCGGCCGCTACCTCGGTCTTGGTCCGCGCGGCGCTGCTCATCATCCGCACCCCCTTTCCGCCCTTCTGCGCAGGCACGGGCCTCCTCTCAGCCGCGAACAGCCGGGTTCCGCTTACGTCGGCTCGCTCAGGCCTCGGGAGCCTGGCGGTACAGGGCGAGGGTAATGGTGATGCCTGGCCCGGCGGCGAGCAGCAGCGTGTTGTGGGCCTCCTCCAGCCGGCCCAGCCTGACGGCCGCCTGCAAAGCGGCGATCGGCCCGGTGGTGTAGGCACCTTCCAGGTCCTCCGGTGTGTAGGCGACCCGATCGCCGGGGACGCCGAGCTTTGCCCGCAGCGGGTCAAGGAAGTCCGAGGCGCAGGGCGCGGGGACGAGCAGGTCGATGTCCTCGACGTTCAGGCCGAGGCGGCGCAGGAAGCGACGGGTCGCCTCCTCGGCGCAGTCGGCGAGGCGCTCGTGGTAACCCGGCTTGATCGTGACAAGCATCTTGTTGTGTCCGCCATTGTGCCCTGGGACGGGCATCCCGTGCCGTTCCCGCCATATCAGCCCGCTCTTGAACAGGTCTTCGTACTCGGGGAACGTCTCGGTGTAAAAGTCGGTGAACCCCGCGGGGCCGTCCGCCCACTTGAGCAGGAGCGCACCGCCAGCCGGCTTGAGGAAAGGGGCTCCGGGCTTCTCAAGGTCCGGCGGGACGTCGCTGGACACGATGGCGCCAAGCCGGATGACCCCGGACCTGAGCAGGCCCGACTCGACCCGGACGGCCATGAGCACGCCGGAGGCTCCGTTGAAGAGGTCGAACGAGAAGGTGCCGGATCCCCCGGTCGGCGCCCGGCCCAGGTTTGCCCCGATGTCCTCCTGTATCAGGGCGGCGAGCGCTGGCTCGCCCATGTTGTCTTCGCGGTAGACGCCCACGTTGACCAGCATGTCGACGTCGACGGGCTTGCACCCGGCCAGCGCGAAGCAATTCCGCGCGGCGGCGTCGGCGAGACCGCGCGCGGTCGCCTTCCGCCCTCTGCCGCCGGCCTGGGCGTAGACGGCTTCAATGCATGTGCCCATAGCTGTCCACCAGACTGTCGATGGTGAAGATGGCGATGCCGATCTCGATGCCCGAGGCGATCGAGAGCAGCATCACGCGGTCTCCCTTGCGGATCTTCTGCTCTTCGAGATACTTGTGCAGCGCCACGAACAGGGTCGTTGATGACGTGTTGCCGTACTCTTCCAGGTTGATGACCACATGCTTCGGCTTGGCGCCGAGCCGCTGGACGAATGCCTTGGTGGCCGCGCGGATGGCCCGGGCCGAGGTCTGATGCGGAATCAGGTAGTCGATGTCGCCCAGGTCGATCCCCGCTTCCCCGATCGCCTCGGCGACCAGCGGCGCCATGTCCTCGATCGCCACCCGCTGCAGACGCCGGGATTTGGTGTACATCTGCGCCCCGGGACCCACGGAGCTAGGGAAGGCGAGACATAGCCGGCTGTGCTCAGCGAGGGTGGTGAAGCCGATGACGTCGATGCCCGAACCGCTGGGCGCCCGCTCTACTATCACCGCCGCGCCCGCGTCGCCGAGCGTCAGCGAAGCGAGCTGCTTGCTGAACAAAGAGCGGATCTCTCGTGCCGCGTTCCAGCTCAGGTGGGAGATGTACTCGCCAGACACCACCATGCCGCAGCTGATCTCGCCGCATGCGATGAGGTTCTGCAGGATGAACACGCCGGTCAGCATGCCAGCGCACGCGTTCGAGATGTCGAAGTTCGCGGCCTGCGAGGCGCCGATCGCCTGCTTGACGTACAAGCTCAGGGGAGGCTCGAAAGTCTGCGAGGAGCGGTCCTTAGAGCGGGTGATGCTGGTGTTGATCACCATCTCGATGTCTGACGCCTGATGCCCGGAATGCGCCAGGCAGTCGCGCGCCGCCCCGGTGGCCAGGGTGTATGAGCTTTCGCCAGGGCCGACGACGTGGCGTTCATGGATCCCTGTCAGGCGCTCCAGCTGGATGCGGGTGTGGTGGCTGGTTCTGCTCATCAGGTCTTTCGTCGTCAGCCGCTGGGCGGGAAGCTTCACGCCCACGCTTTCGATCCGGCAGCCCCAGGGGGTTCCTGAACCGGCCGACTGGAGTGTCAGCCAATGGTCTGGCTGCTTGTTCGGCGTCTCGGTCATGCGACCCCTCCGCGTGCTCAGCCCTTACTGCTCCTTGCGCAGCACGATGTTCATATTTGGATAATGTGTCTGTTACATGGGTATGAGTAGGGACGAATGGCATTAGCGAAGGGTCTTCCGCCCTCCAGCTCCCTGAAGCCGCTATAGTGCCGGGGTGCGGCAACCCACCGAGGAGACATGGGAACACTGAGCGCAACCGCCTTGCGGAGCATCACGGAGGCCGCGGGCAACGGATCGCAGCCTGGCGGCGATGGCATGCCGCGCACGCTCGTTTACGGTCAGTACCGGCTGAGCTACGAGGTCTACGGTTCAGGGGACAGGGTGCTCGTGTGGCTGCACGGCATCCTGCTCGATGCCAACCTCAGCCGTGGTCTGGCCCGGAGGCTGGCCGCCAAGGGCTATCGCGTCGTGCTGCTCGACCTGCTCGGGCACGGCCGGAGCGAGAAACCCCGGGACCCCGGCGCCCATCGCATGGACCTTTACGCCGAGCAAGTGCTGTGCCTGCTTGATGAGCTCGGCGTGGATCAGGTGGTGCTCGGCGGCGTCTCGCTAGGGACCAACGTGAGCCTGCTCACCACCGTGCGGGCACCCGAGAGGGTTCGCGGCCTGATCCTGGAGATGCCAGTGCTCGAGTCCGCCGCGCCAGCGGCGGCGCTCACGTTCGTGCCGCTGATGCTGCAGGTGCACTACGCCAGGATCGCGCTGCGGCTGGTCTCCCGGGTCGTCTCCTGGCTGCCCTCGTCGGGTATCGGCCCGCTCGACTCGGTGCTGAGCGCCGTCGGATCGGATCCGGACGAGATCTCCGCCATCCTGCACGGCGTGCTGCTGGGACCCATGGCTCCGACCGTCGAAGAGCGCCAGGCCATCACCGCGCCGACGCTTGTCCTCGGGCATGGAATCGACCTCATCCACTCGTTCGCCGACGCCAAGAGGCTCGCCCGACAGCTCCCCGACGCCAGGCTCATCCGCACCCGCACCTTCGCCGAGCTGTGGGTACGTCCCGCCCGGCTGACCGCCGAGATCGCCAAGTTCCTGGATCGCGTGTGGGCGGACGGCGAACCGCAGGATCCGGTGCTGCCTCCGCAAGACGGCCTTAGCAAGGCCGCCTTACCGGCCAGCCTCGGTCGCGGGTCTAGTCAGGGACGGCCTCAGCTGGCGGGCACCGCGTGCTGCTCCGCCGCCAACAGCAGCTCGGATAGGCCGTGCTCGATACCGCGTGTCAGGACGTCCAGGTCCGGATTCGCCGCGTAGTCCCCGGTGATGCCGAACGTGACGTTGCCGGCGTAGCTGAAGATCGAGACGCTGATGCGGACCGTACTGGCGATAGGGACGTAGGGGATGATCTCCTCGAGTCGGCGTCCCATCCAGTAGAGCGGCTGCTGGGGGCCCGGCACGTTCGTAGTGACCGTGACGATTTCCCGCTGGGGCAACCGGAACACCAGCCTGACAAGCCAGGACGTCAGCGGGTACAGGCTGTAGTGGCCCAGGGTTACGAGCGATTCTCCGATCGCCGCCTCATTGCTCTGCTTCAGGGAATCCAGTTCCGCCCGGATGGCGCCGAGCCGCTGCACCGGGTCGGGGATGTGGACGGGAAGATCAGCCACGGTGGCCGACACCTGATTCCCGAAGCTGCCCTCGTCGCCGGGCGCGCGGACAGAAACGGGAACCAGCGACGGAACCTCGTGCGGCTCGGGCTCCTCGCCCCGGCTCAAGAGAAGGGCCCGGAAGCCGCTGCTGATCGCGGCCAGAACGACGTCGTTCACCGTGCCGCCGAATTCGCGTTTGATCGTCTTGATGTCCGCCAGGGACGACCGGGCCCAGGTGTAGCGCCGTTGCTGGCCGATAGTCCCGCTCAGCGAGGAGCTTACGGCGGGCCAGAGCGAAGGCGTGAACCTCGCGACGGCCCGTGTCACGTCGGCTACCTGCCGGATGGCCCGGCTGGGATTTGTTATGGCGTCGCTCAGCGCGCGCACGTTCCGTGCCGGAAGGCGCGCCATGTCCGCCCCGGCCTCAGCGATGAGCGAGGCCGCCGAAGGCAATTGATCCGTCTCCGTCTCCGTATCCCCGGGAGGCTGCTCGGGTTCGGGAGCGGATTCCAGGATCACGCGGTACATGTCAGCGCCGCCGACACCGTCGACCATGCAGTGGTGCACCTTGGAGATGAGGGCCCAGCGATCCCGGGCGAGCCCTTCGACTATCCAGTACTCCCACAGCGGATGATCGCGGTCGAGCCGGCGCGACATCACGCGCCCTATCAGCTCGGCGAGTTGCTGGTCCCCTCCGGGCTCCGGCAGGGCGGTGCGCCTGATGTGATAGCGAATATCGAAGTCGGGATCGTCGACCCAGACCGGCCTGCCAAGGCGGAATGGCACCGTGCGAAGCTTCTGGCGATAGCGGGGCATGGAAGGCAGCCGGGCGGCGATTAGCGCCAGGCTCTCATCATGGGACGGTACCGGGCCCTCGAACACCGCGATCGACGCGATCGCCATCGACGTGTTCTCGTCCTCGTCCTCGGCATCGACGAACAGGGCGTCCAGTGGAGTCAGCTTGTCCATGCCGTCACCTTTTTCATTTCGCGTCATCCGTTGTCTGGGCTCGCTGGGACGCTCTTACTCAAGCAGCAGCGTAGGCGGCGGTGACCCGTGCCAGAACCCGGTCGATCGTCTGTCTCTTGGAGGACTTCTGGCCCGGCACGCCCGGCCCCTTCGGCCCTGCCGCGCCGCTGTGCCCGCCGGCTTATGGTGTGCGCGACTTATGGGCGGCTTATGGTGTGCGCGACGCCAGCCTGGGAGGGGGACGTCTTGTGGAGCAGGAGACGCGGACGGATCTGACGGTCGCGGTGACCGGCCCGACCGGCACCCTGGGGTTCGGGCTCATGCCGTTGCTCGAGGCCGATGACCGGGTGGCACACGTGACAGGCGTCGCACGGCGTCCTTTCGACCCCGCCGCATACGGCTGGACGAAGACGAAGTACCAGCGCGGCGACGTGCGCGACCCCGATGTGCTGCTGGACGTGTTTCGCCGCGCTGACGTGGTGGTACACCTGGCGTTCCAGGTGACCGGTGCCGCTTCTGGTGAGGCGATCAGGTCGGTCAACATCGACGGCACGCTCAACGCTTTCGACGCCGCCGCGGCGGCCGGCGTCTCCCGGTTCGTCTACGCGTCCTCGGTGGCCGCCTACGGCTTTCACCGGGACAATCCCCTCGGAATGACCGAGGACTGGCCGGTCCGCCCGGCCAGCCGATTGTTCTACGCCCGCGAGAAGGCCGAGCTAGAACAGCTGCTGCGGACCCGGGCCGCGATGCCCGGCGCACCCGCCTTGTACCTGCTGCGGCCGTCCGTCGTCCTCGGCCCGCACGCCGTCGGCGGGAAGAGCTTGCCTGGCGGTCCGCTTGGCGCGCTGGCCCGCGGCCTAGCCCGGCTGTCCGGCTGGATACCGTTCCCGGTACTGGCACCGGAACTGCCCATCCAGCTCGTACACGAAGCGGATGTAGGACAGGCGCTGCTGCAGTGCGTCGTCGCCGCCGGGCCGCCCGGTGCCTACAACATCGCCGCCGACGGCGTGGTCACTCCCGGCACTGTCGCGCATGAGCTCGGTATGTTCCCGGTGCCCGTTCCGCCTCGCCTGACGCAGGCCGCCGCCAGGGCCGTCGCCGCCATGCCCTTCCTGCCGCCATTCGCGCAGTGGGTGGAGGCGGCCAGCCATCCGGCGATCATGGACACTACCCGCGCGACGGAGGAACTGGGCTGGGTGCCCCGCTTCACCGCGCTCGAGACGTTGCGGGATACGCTGCGACGATACGGCGGAACCCGGCAGCGCGCGGACGCCGCCCGGCGCGATCTCGCCAGATCGTAGGACTTCCGCCTCTAGGCGGCTCGCGGGCGCGCCGGTTACGACGGCGTCATGGTGTCTGTCCAGATCGTCAACCAAGACCCGCGGTATGGCAAGGCTCACCTCGTTGATCCAGCCCCGCTGGGATACCTGCATCTGGCCGCCGACGTGGCGGCTCCGCACCGGCCAGGCCCGGTGCTGCGCCGCGGCCGGGATAAGCAGCAGCTGTTCGGAGCGCTGAAGTGGCAGGCGAGGCAACTGACCCGGCTGGAGACGGTCGAGGCTGTCACGGTCTACGATGCGGTGGCGTTCACCCCGCCCTCTGGTGACGCCACGATCCGGTCGGCGCTGCGGCCCGCGTGGTTCGACGTGGTGATCCTTGTCGAGACGGTCTCTCCCGACGCGGCAAGGGAGGTGCGCGCTGAACCGGCCTACCAGGAGCTGGCCAGCACGCTTACCGAGCGGGCGCGACGGGTACACGAGGTCGCGGCGCGCAACGTCCGCCGGGTAGGCGATGTGGACAAGACCAGTCCGGCCTTGTTCGTATTCAACTACCTCGCGGGCGACGACCTCGACATGGGTGTGGAGCTCTGGGAGTATCTCTCCGGCTGGTACGAGGCTGAGACCGGACTGAACAGCGCCACGCTGCTGGCGCCCCTCGAGGGCGAGCGATCCGACTATCTGCTGATCAACCATGCCCGGTGGGACGGCAGCCTGTCCATGTTCGCGGCCCGCCAGCTGCCCAAGAAAACGTTCCGCACCTACCTGCTGGCTAACCTGAAGGCCAACCACCTCGCCGCCATGCCCGTCCTGTACCGTCTCGCCTGACCGAGCCGCTGGAGGGGGAAGAGGCGCCACGGTCCGTTCGGACAAAAATTCAATTCATTCCGAACGGACGGTGGCGTCTGTTCAGGC
This sequence comes from uncultured Actinomycetota bacterium, assembly GCA_963771985.1. Lineage (GTDB taxonomy): Bacteria > Actinomycetota > Actinomycetes > Streptosporangiales > Streptosporangiaceae > Trebonia. The sequence goes on from CAVYVO010000010.1 coordinate 317,219, forward strand.
CGTGACTGACACCGGACTCCGGGGCGTCCGCCGGACGGGTGTCAGAAGCCTTCGGGGCAGCACGCCCGGACTGCCGCGGGCGCTGCGGTACTACCCGGCCTACTGCATGGCCCATCACTTATACCGCGCTCCGGACGGCACGCCATCCGACAAGCAGTTGCCGGTGCGGTACGCCGGCACCCGCGCCGCGGGCCGGATGGTGCCTGTTGGTTCCTGACAGTCTTCGCGGTTTGACAACCCGTGATCCAGTAATAGAGTTATATCGTAACACGATATAACTTAGCGGCCGGAATGCGGGATGGCTGACCGCCACGGCCCGAAGGGTGGCCAGGCCGCGGGCCGCGGCACCACTTAGGTCCCAGGCGGGCACCCGCTCCGGCGTGCCCCCGGGTCAGCAGGGCCCGTCCCAGCCGTGAACGATCCACAAGGAGGACATCATGCGATCCACCCGCCGCATATCCCCGCTGCCACCTGACCCGGCTGGCACCAGCGGCTCCCCGCTCCCGCCCGGTCCGGACGTCACCATCGGTTCCCCGCTGCCACCCGACCCCGACCCCGACCCCGAGGCCGACAACCCGGCGTGCAGCACGGACCCGCCGCGGCTGGCGCCCGGTTCCGGGCCGGTCTTCCCGGCAGCCCGGTAACACGGCAGCCGCACTTCGGCACGTGAGCTGCCGGGATAGCCGCGGCCCGGCCGCCCCGCGGGACGCCATCCCGGGCCGAAGCCGCGGCCATCCTTGAGCCCCCGGTAACGTGAAAGCTTTCCCGCCCCGGGACGGCTCCACTGCCCTTAAGTTTCCGGGGTTATGGCTCTTTGTGTCCGGTTTCTGGCTGATGGTAACGGGATGGCTGCAGGTTGATAGAGGCATCGTGATGGAGCCCGGCAGTTCCTGAAAAGGCACAAGGCCCCTGGTAGGAACGGGTTTGCGAAGACCATCGTTCACCTGGAGCCTTGTTGCCCGGCCAGTTTGCCATGCCCCTTGACCTGCCGTCCATCGATTCCGCGTCTCCTGAAGCCCTTATCCCGGACAAGGCGGCGGCCCGTGTCGCGGCCGGCCCGGGATTCTGGGCGGACTGGCTGTCGGAGCTGAGCCGGGAGGGCCTGCTGGAGGCCCTGCTCGCCGAGGACGTGATCGCGCGGGCGCTGCGGGAGGCCCCGGGCCGTCACCGGTACCACTCCGCGCTGGATGCGAAGATGACCCTCATCTGCGTCCTGGTGGCCTGCCTGTTCCCGGAGAAGGGCTATGACCAGGTGCTGGCGAAGGCGTTCGGCCTGCCGGGCCTGCGGTTCCGGCCCGGGGAGGTCCCGTCCGGCAGCGCCCTGTCCCAGGCGAGGGAGCGGCTCGGCGAACTGGCCGCCCGCCGGGTCTTCGAGCTCGGCGCCGAGCGCGGCGACGCGGATCTCGGTCTCACGGCGCTGTGGAAGGGCCTGGAGGTCACCGCGCTGGACGGCACCACGATGGAACTGGCCCGTAACGCGGCGCTGGCCTGCGAGTTCGGGTCCTCGTCGGAGGCCGGCCTGCCGCTGCTGCGGGTCGTCGCGCACGTCCGCACCGCCAGCCGCCGCTGGATCGGGGCGGAAATCGGCTCCTATCACGACGGGGAGAACGACCTGGCCGACAAGCTGGAAGGATCTTTCCGGCCCGGCATGCTGAACCTCGCCGACCGGGGCTTCTTCTCCATGGACCGGTTCTGCCGGTTCTCCGCGGCCGGCGCTGACCTGGCCTGGCGCGTCAAGAACAGCGCGAAGAGCATCCCCGCCAGGACCCTCGAAGTCCTGCCCGACGGCTCTGAGCTGGTCGTCCTGCACGAGTCCGACGGGATGCTCGCCCGGCGGCGCCGCGAGTCCCGCAACCACGCCGCCCCTCGGCACCCGGACACTATCGCTCGCCTGGTCACCTTCCTCGTCATGACCGAGACCCGCGGCGGGAAGCGGAAGGCGTCCCGGATCCGGGTCATCACCACGCTGCTGGACCACGAGGACTATCCCGCCCGCGACATCGCCTCGCTCTATGCTGAGAGATGGCAAATCGAAATCGCGTTCTTGCACCTGAAGAAGACCGTCCGCGGCTCCCGGCGGCCGCTGCGCGGCCAGTCTCCCGAACTCGCCCGCCAGGAAGCCTGGATCCTGCTGCTGGTCCACAACATGGTCGCGACGGCCGCAGCCCGCGCCGCCGCCGCGGCCGGCACCGACCCGAAGCTGATCCCGTTCACCCCCGTGCTCGCCCTCATCCGCGAGCACGTCGCCGCCGATGCCTGCTGCCCGCACTGCGGGCGCCGCCCCGCCAGCACGGAAGACCAGCTCAGCAGCCTGATTGCCGAGATCATCGCCCTGCCCCGCCACCGGCCCGGACGCCAGCGGACATCCGGGAGGACCGCCGCCGAACGCCGTGACGGCCATACCGAGGACGTCACTTACATGATCACCATCGAAAAATCGAATCTCCCAGAATGGGACACAACCCTCAATACATATCGGGGCTTCGCCCCACCCCGACGAGGCATGCGCTGGGGGCTAATGTCTGCGCATGGGCGGGCTGTAGGTGGGGGCTCCGGCCGGGGCCCAGGGCAGTTCACAATGTGACTGTTCATTTGCCGCTTGCAGCGGTCGGTGGCCGTTGCCGGCCGAGCCTCCAGCCGGAGCCCTATCATGACGCTACCGCGTACTGTCGCCGAGGTCCTGTCCGGTCACGTGACGCTGGAGGTCCGCTGCACCGACCGGGTGCTGCTGACGTTCCGGCAGCCGCGGCTGCAGTACGGACAGGGGATCCACGGGTTCTTCTGCCATCACCGCGGCAACCAGTTCGCCTCCTCGGCGCTGATGATGCCGATGACCGAGCACTTTGCCGCCGACATCCGCCATTACATCGACACGCGCCTGGCTGGACCTGGTCCGGTTCGCGAAGGGGCAGAGCAAGGACCAGGTCGCCAGGGAGTACCTGGCGGGGAAGTCCGGTGGCGACCAGATCCTTTTCGCGGGCGTCGCGCAGGAGAAGGCCCGGATCTGGCGGACTTCCCAGCGCCGGGATCCGGTGACCGGCAAGCGCTACCCGTGGCTGTACCAGGACCAGGCGATGGTGAACCACTGGTATTTCTATGGCTTCGACGCCGGCTTCGGTCCCTTTTACATAAAGTTCTGCGGCTATTTCCCGTACACCGGGCAGATCTACTTCAACGGCCACGAGTACGCCAAGCAGCAGTGCCTCAAGGAAGGCATCGCGTTCACGGCCCTGGACAACGCGTTCGGCTCGGCCGGCGACGCCGAAGCGGTCCAGCGGATCTGCGACGGGCTGACCGATCAGAAGATCTACCGGTTCGCCGGCAAGTGGCTGGCCCGGCTGCCGCAGCCGTTCACCCGCGAGGACGAGCAGGCCGATTACCGCTGGCAGCTGTCGGTCCAGCAGATCGAGTTCTCCACCACCATGGCCTTGGACCGCCCCCTGAACGGCCGCATCTTCTTCGAGCAGCTCATCCGCGACAACCTGGACATCGGCCGCCCGGACAAGGTGAACCTCGTCTTCGGCCGGACGATCCGCACGAGGGGCAAGTTCCAGACTCCGGGGACGTTCCGGACCCAGGTCATCACGAACGGCACCTGCCCCTACCTCTATCTCTTTTACAAGAAGACCCAGGTCAAGCAGTACCTGAAAGAGGGGAGGGCGATCCGCACAGAGACGACCCTGAACCAGCCCCGCGACCTCGGCATCGGCAAAGAGCTGACTAACCTCGCCGCCATGGCGAAGGCAGGCTACGCCGCCAACCGGCGCCTCCTGGACGCCGAACGGATCAGCCACGACCCCGCCGCCGGGACCGCCGCCCTCGAGACACTGACTAGCCCCGTGATCAGCAGCACCTGCACCCGCGTGCCCGGGATGCGCTTCCCCGATCCACGCGTCCAGGCGCTCCTCGGGGCCTGCTGCGCGCTCGCGCTCCGGCCCGCCGGCTTCACCAGCCGCGACCTGCGGCACCTCCTCGCCCCCCAGCTGGGAAGAAACCCCGGGGACATGTCCGGCGGCCAGATCAGCTACGACCTGCGCCGGCTCCGCGCCCACCAGATCATCGAGCGCATCCCGCACAGCCGCAGCTACCAGCTCACCGCCGGCGGGCTGTCCACTGCCCTGTTCTTCACCCGGCTGATCAGGCGCGTCATCATCCCCGCACTCACCGAGATCAACACCGCCAGCCCGCCGCCCGGCAGCCCGCTCCGCCAGGCCGACCGCGCCTACACGCAAGCCGTCGCCGACCTCGCCGCACAGGCCTCACTCGGCATCCAGACACGAGGAGTAACCAAGACCCAGTCACACCCGCGCCAGTCGTAACACGCAACCCAAGTTGACTCGACCGGTGAAATCCCCGCGGGGAAAGATAACTTAAGGGCAGTGGGGACGGCTCTGGCTCATATAACTGGAAGGTAACGGTCCGATCGTGCGCTAGCGGCCGTCCGGTGTCCTGCTCCTCGTCGGTTCTCGATAACGTGAAGGATGTTACGGCCTATAGGTCGAAGGATCTTCCTCGTTAGTTCGATCTTGGCGCGTTCATAAGGAAAATACGGCGGGCGGGCGGCGTCAGGGCTCCCGTTATCATCCAGGAATGTGCGACAGAGTAATCCGTGCTGGCTGCCCGCGCCGTACGGCGTGAAAATGGCAGGGGTACCGCTCGTGACGCCTATTTTTGCTTGGCCCGGCTGAGTCCGTGACAGAGTTCGGCGCCGGGACCGGGATCTTCAAGGGCCGTTCAGTGTTGCTTCGAGCACGCGGGTCAGCCTTGTCCGCTAGCCCTCCGGCCCCCGGGCGGTACCCGCCCTGAGGGGCATCCGCCTGAAGCGGGAGGGAGGGACGCAGTGGAAGAGGTAACTGACGAGCCGCTGTATCGGGACAGGGTATGTGGCATCGACATCGGCAAGGCCGGGATAGCGGCCACGATCCGGGTGGCGTCGGATAGGAACCCGTTGCGCCGGATGCAGGAGACCCGCGCGTTCGGCACCACGAAGCGGCAGGTGCTGGCGCTGGCGGACTGGCTGCGGTCCTGGCAGGTGCCCGCAGTGGTGATGGAGGCCACCGGGGACTACTGGAAGCCGGTGCTCTGCCGGCTGGAGGCCGAGGGCTTCGAGTGCGTGCTGGCCGACGCCCGCCAGGTCAAGAACCTGCCCGGCCTGCCCAAGCGGGACACCTCCGACTCCCAGTGGCTGGCGCAGAACTTCGAGCGCGGCGCGGTCCGGTCCTGCTTCGTGGCCACCCCGGAGTTCCGGGTGATCCGGCTGCACACCCGCTACCGCCGTGACCTGACCGAGGAGCGGACCCGGGAGAAGCAGCGCGTGGAGAAGCTCCTGGAATCGGCGGGGATCAAGCTGTCCGGCGTGCTGGCGGACCTGCACGGCGTGTCCGGGCGCGACATCATGGACCACCTCATCGCCGGCGAGCGCGGCCCCCGGGCACTGGCGCAGCTGGCCCGCCGCCGCGCCCGCGCGAAGATCCCCCGGCTGGAGGAGGCCCTGGAAGGAACCGAGTTCTTCACCGCGCAGCACGCCGCCCTGCTGAAGGCCATGCTGCGCCGCATCGACGCCCAGGACTCCGACATCGCCAGGCTCAGCGCCGTCATCGAGGAACTGCTCGCCCCGTGGGAAGAGCAGCTGCAGCAGGCCGAGTCGATGCCCGGCTGGCAGCGCCGCGCCGCACAGGACGTCCTCGCGGAGACCGGGCCCGACATGACCAGGTTCGCCACCCCGGGCCACCTGGTCTCCTGGGCCGGGCGTGCCCCGCTGGACCACCAGTCCGGCCAGCGCAAGGGCCGGGGCAAGCGCAAGAAAGGCAACCGCTACATCGGCGCGGTCACCGGCGAGACCTCCGTGTCGGCCGGCCGCACCCAGACCCGGGAAGGAGCACGCTACCGGCGGCTGACCCGCCGGATCGGCAAGGACAAGGCCCAGGTCGCCGTCAGCAACACCCAGCTGAGGGTCTACCACAAGCTCCTGTCCAGCCCCGGCGCCCGCTACCAGGACCTCGGTGCCGGCTACTACGAGAAGCAAGCCCAGGCCAGGCGCAAGACCCGGTACCACCTGGCCGAGCTCGACGCCCTCGGCTACGACGTCATCATCACCCCCAGGCCCGGCCCGGACACCGGCGACGCCCCAGGAGGCGGGCAGACCGCGGCTGCCTGACCAGCCCACCCGCCCGAAGCAGCCGACGGCGGATCGACCGTCGCCGTCGGCTGCTGCCGCCTGCCTGGCTAAGCACCTATTTTCGGGTCAGCCCCCGGGACGCGCAGGATCTTTCACGATAATCCCGGTGCCCGGCTCATCCCCGCCGCGGGCGGCCGCCGGCCGGCAGATGGGCGCGCAAGCGCGGGAACCGGGTCCAAGCTGGGTCAGGGCTCGTCGGCCGCCAGGTGGTCCAGGAGCGGGACGAGGCGGCGCAGCTCGTCAAGGTGCGCGGAGGAGAGCTGGCCGAGGCGCTCCTCGGCGCCGGGGGTGAGGCGGACGCGGATCACCCGGCCGTCGCCCCCGTCGGGGGAGCGCTCCACCAGGCCGGCGGCCTCGGCCCGGTCGATGAGCTCGACCGCGCTGTGATGGCGCAGCAGCAGGTAACCCGCTATATCGCCCACGGTCGGCGGCTGGCCACCTGGGTGGCCTTTGACCGCCAGCAGCAGCTGGTGCTGCGCGGGCGTGAGGTCGGCCTCGCGCGCCCGTTTCTCGCTCCAGCTGAGGAACTTCCGCAGGGTGGTCCGGAACGCGAGCAGATTCTCGTAATCCGCGGTGGTCAGCGGCCGGTCGTCAGTCACGGCCTGGGTCCCGCACCGGAATCGGGGTCAGAACATGATGAACGGAAAATACGGGGAGCCGCGCCGGGCGTTCCTAGCCCGCCGACGGCGCGCTTTGCCGTTCTCGGGATGCTGTCCTCCGCTGGGCACATCAGTATTCTCGCTCAGCATAGCCGCGAGCAGCGGGTTTTCACGGCGAAGCTCCGCCCCGATCCGTCGGAGCGCCCGCCGGTCCGCTCGTCCCATACGCATCATACGCTTCTCTCGCGACGCTTGTGTAAGCCGGATAATATATCGTGTAACGATATTAACTCGCGAGTGGGCGGGCTGTGAATACGGGACATGGCTTGGGTGCGGGCGGCCTGCTCGTAAAGGGCGCTACACCGCCGAACTCGCCGGGCCCGCGCCGAGGGCTGGCCTGAGCAAGGTGCGCGCGCTAGCCGCAGCGGGGCCGGTGACGCGAAAATAGGCCTCACTGAAACGTGAAGACCTCTGCGAGAGGTTTTCACGTTTAGGGCTGACCTGGGGAAACAGTGCCTGCGTGGAGGCGCGCCCACAGGTTAAGCGGGCTCAGCCCACGTTATCTGGAGGCTGCTATTCCGGTTTCCGGGGCTGCCGGGCCGTGCCGGCGTCCGGGCGGTCTGGCTGCCGCTTCCAGCGGGGGTCGTTCTCGGCGATGGCGAGGCTGAGTTCCTCGAGCTCGGCGATGAGCTCGCGGAGCCGCTTGTGGTTGTCGAACCATGGGCCGTAGCCGGCGAGCTGCTCGTCGGACAGGATGCGGGTGGCGGTCTTGCCGTTTTTCTTGCGGGTCCACTGGTGGTAGGGGCCATGGCGCTGCGGGGGGCTGGCGTGGCAGTGGCAGCCGGGGTAGCCGCAGCGGGTGAGCCGGTCGGCGACGGTGCCGGGCAGCGCGAAGGGCAGGCCGGCGAGGCGGGTGGTGATCTCGGCGGCGATGGCTGCGGCGCGGGCCTGCCGGGCCGGGGTGGGCGGCACGTTCTCCATTGTCGCAGCCGGGGTTCCGTGCCGGGTATTCCAGTGAGTATAAGTGTTGCATGGGCACGGTGGCGGGTGCTGAGGCTGCCGCCTGTATCGGGCGGTGGCGGCCGTCGTCGGTGTCGCCGCCGGCGGCGGCGTTCGCCCGGGGCGTGATAAGACAGGTCGCTCCGGAGGGGCGGGAGCGGGCGAAGAACCTGCTGTGGGCGGCCGGGAAGCTCGCTGACTGGGCGATCCCGCTGGGCCTGGCGGCGGTGCCGGAGGTGCTGCTGCACCCGTCGTCAGCCGGGCGGTTCGCCCGGTGCGCGCCGGGGCTGTCGGGGGTCGCGCGGCGGACGCTGCGCACGAACCTGCGGTTCATCGGCCGGCGTGTCGTCCCGCAGTTCTATCCGGCTGATCTGCCGCTGCCGCGGGAGCGGGCCAAGAAGCCGTACAGCCCGGCGCAGATCGCCGGGTTCCTCGCGCTGGCCGGCGCCCAGCCGACGGCGGAGCGGCGGATGCGGGCGGCCGGGCTGGTCTGCCTGGGCGCCGGCGCCGGGCTGATCCGCGGTGACCTGCGTGATGCGCGCGGCAGCGACGTGATCGCCCGCTCCGGCGGCGTCATCGTGTTGCGCGTTCTTGGCGGGTCGTCTTTCTGTGGCATGACGTTGCGCCAGACGCTCGACCGATGGCTTTTGCAACACGCCTCGGCTGGTGTGGTGCTCGTTGTCGCTGCTGATCAGAGGCTTAGCCCGTGGGAACCTGCCACGTGTGCAACACCTTTCGCGGCGGCGGCGAGTTATTGATCATGGCTCTACCAGGACGATTCGCGAAGACGTCCCATTTGTGCCGTCTTGACCCCGAGAGAATGCGCGACATTCACGATGAGCATGGCGGCGTCATTCACGATGAGCGTCCGGAAACGGGCATTTCGGGCGCGCAGGAGTGCGGTGATGCTCACGGTGTCGCCGGGATGTTCATGGTGGCGGTGCTGTGCGGGGTGGATGCCGCCGGGTGCCCATGATGAGTGTCGCGGGCCGGTTCCGGGCACGAGGATGCCCGGGACGGGGCTGCGGGATCAGCTTCCGGGCGCTGGCGCGAGGGCGGCGGCAAGGCCGAACCGGCCGATCAGCGCGTCCATGTCCGAGTCCGCCCGGCCGTGCCGGGTGACCGCGGCGAGCGCGCACGCGATGACGAGGGCCAGCGCGTCGCCCAGCGGCGATCCTGCCGGGCCCGGCGGGGAGGGATCACGGCCCTCCGGGGTCTCGATGACGGCGACGAGACGGCCGAATTCAGCCGTCGCTTCGGCCAGCATCTGGCCCGCCCGCGCCCGGAGGCGGCGCAGCCAGCCCCGCACGGTGCGGCCGGGACGCCCAGTTCCGCGCCGAGCCGGACAGCGCGGCGTGCAGCGCCGATCCGGCGGCCGCCGCGCGATCACCCCCAGCCCGCTGATCACCGCGCTGGACGGCGGGACGGGCCTGCCCCGGCTGGATACGTCCCGGCTACGCGCGACCTGGCTGGCCGGCTGCGCGCAGCTGCCGGGCCTGGCCACGTTCATGCACGCGGCCGGGATCGGCTGCTCTCAGCGCCTCGGCGACCTGGTCGCCGGCCGGAGCTGGCCGGGGAGGACCCGCGCTTACATGCTCAGAAAGAATGGCGCCTAACAGGCGGTGCGGCTGCTCGGAGGCGGGCGGCGATGATCCCGCTGGCGACGTCCGGGGAGATCACCGGCATCTCCGGCACGGCGCCGCGGACCGGGGCCATGCTGCCCGCCGGCGTGCGCGCCCGGCAGCTGAGCGTCCGCACCCTGCTGGCCGGCATGTGCCTGACCCAGGCTGACGGGCGGCCCGCGCATCTGACCCGGGTGCACCGGGCGCTGATCAGCCTGCCCGAAGGCGAGCAGCGGCGGCCCGGCGTCATCGCGGACTGGAAAGGCGGCCCGCACCGGCTGACTTACCGGCAGGCCGAGTACACCTCCGGCCTGGTCACCGGAGCGCTGGCCAAGGACGAGCCCGACGGGCTGCCCTCACCGGAACTGCAGGCGATCTGCGACGGCCTGCTCGAGGCATCGGTCCCCGGGCAGTTCAAGGACGCCAGCGCCTCGCTGGCCGTGGACTGGACGGACCTGGAGTCCTTCTCCCGCCCCCCGCCCGCCAAAGGCGGGAACTGCGCCGACCCCGAGGCGTCCTGGGGCCACCGAAGGAACAACCTGCTGCGCAGCCAAGACGAGCTGTTCTACGGCTACTACCTGTCCGCCGGGACCATGGAACGCGAGGAGAACGGCGCGGATGTCCCCGAGCTCACCCGGCGCATGACCATGTGCTCCTGCCGCCACGACCCCGCCCGCGCCCTGGTCCCGGTCCTGATTGCGATGCCAGAACACGGGGTCCCGCTCGGTGACATCCTGGCCGACTCCGGGTACGCCCACCGCGATGCCGGCGCCTGGGCCATCCCGCTCCGCCAGGCCGGGGCGCAGCTCGTCCAGGACCTGCACCCGCACGACCGCGGCCCCCGGGGCACCCACCACGGCGCGATCATCAGCAACGGCAATCCGTACTGCCCCAAGGCGCCCCGCCCGCTGCTGGAACTCGGCCCGCTGCCCCGCGACGCGACGAAGGAACAGGCCACGGCACACGACGGGAAGACCGCCGAGCCGGCCCGCTGCAAACTCGGCCGGATCACCGCCGGCGATGCCGACGGCTACCACCGGGTGCAGTGCCCCGCAGCCATGGGCAAGATCCGCTGCCCGCTCCGCCCCGCCTCCATGACCCTGGACCGCGGCCGGCCCGAGATCCTCCAGCCCCCGCAGCAGCCGCAGGACTGCTGCACCCGGCAGACCATCACCGTCCCGCCGGACGTGCTCGCCAAGACCGCGCAAAAGCACGACTACCCGTCCAGAGCGCACCGCCGCTCCTACGCCCGCCGCACCGGCGCCGAACGCGGCTTCGCCACCGCCAAGGACCCCGCCAGCAACGACATCAGCCGCGGCTGGTGCCGCCTCATGGGCACCGCACCCCCGATGCTGTTCACCGCCACGCTGCTGATCGTCCGCAACCAGCGCATCCCGGCAGCCTGGAACACCCGGCAAGAAGACAGCCGGCGCCGCGCCGCCGCCGGGCTGCCCCCGAAAACCCGCAAACGGCGCCGCAAGACCCTCGCCGGCCTCGCCGCCGGACCGCCCTGACCCTGAGGTGCCCCGCGACCACGAGCCCGCGCCCGTCACCACCAGCACGGCAGCCACAACCAGGCCAAAGCAACGCCCTGACACAGCACAAACCAGGAAACCAGGCCCCGCCACGGCACCCGAAGACCCGGCACCAGACCACGGGCTACCAGGAAGCCCGAATGTCAGACCCAAACGTGAAAATAGGCCTCACTGAAACGTGAAGACCTCTGCGTGGGGCGCCAGGGGGTCGAACCCTGAACCAACGGATTAAAAGAAGCACGCTCGCGCGCAACGCGCGCTTGACCAGCAACGATACCCCGCTTGGATGCCAGGAGCGCACACGCGGCACTGGGAGTTCCACGGGCGCCGGTCCACGTCCCGGTCCACGTCGAGAGACCCCACCAAGGGCCCTGACGATTACCCAACGTAAGCACCTAAGGATGGCAACCATCCAGGGGTTCCCACAACATCTCCCCCATCACGCGAAGGAATAGCGCGGTGGCGCGCGCCGGAGATCGTGGTCACGGGATCATGATAACGACTGGAAGCGGATCGAGTTCGTAGACGACTACGGGCAGAAGATCCAACTGAGCCTCGCACAGCTCTGCCAGCTGGCGGAGACGGGGCAGTCTGACCGAGTTTCCGTTCATCATCAGACTTCGGATACCACAGTCGGACACTTAGGGTTAACGCGATTCGGATTCTGATAAGACCGGGCTGTGACCGCTTACCGCCTGCCGGTGGTGCTCGCCGTGCGCGGTCCAGCGCGGAAGCCTGTTGGGTGCAATACGGTACAAGGAAGGCGTGTGGCGTGATGGGGAAGAAGATCTTGCTTGACGCTCCGACGGCCGACCCGGCACTGGGGTATAAGGACATCGCCAAGGCATTCGCGGAGATCATCATGGGCAGCCAACCTAACTTCGCGATCGGGATTTTCGGGGGCTGGGGGTCGGGAAAGACCACGCTCATGGGGGCGATCAAGAACAAGCTACCCACAGACGGCATACTCACCGTCGACTTTAATGCCTGGCGATTCGAGCGTGAGCCGCAACTGCTCGTGCCCCTGCTCGATACGATCCGTGGGGCCCTCGCAGACCGCGCAAAGCGACTAGCGGAAGCGAGCAAGCCGGACGAAGGCGAAGCCCCGGATGTGGCAGTGAATCTGAAGAGGATCGCCGGACGGGTCGGCCGGGTTGTAAAGGCGCTGGCGACGGGTCTTTCCGGCTCAGTCGGGATCCCGGGCGCGGTGACGATTAACCTCGACGCGGGCGCTGCTATTAGCGCAGTTGACGCTCTCGCTGCGCCGGACCCCGAACCAGGCTCGGAGGATATAGCGCCGAAATCGCTCTACGTCGCCGCGTTCGGCGTATTGAAGGCCGCATTCGAAGACCTGGATGCCGCCGGCGTGAGCCGGATCGTGGTCTTCGTCGACGACCTGGACCGCTGCCTCCCGGCTAATGCCCTCGACGTCCTCGAGTCAATGAAGCTCTTCTTCGACCTTCCCGGCTTCATCTTTGTCGTCGGCCTGGACGAGAACGTCATTGACGGCGCGATCGCAACGAAACTTACCGCCACCGTGGCCAGTCCGCGCGCCACTGAGGCTTCCGCCACCGAGGTCGTCCTGAACAAGCAGCTGGGCCGGGAATACGCCAAGAAAATCTTCCAAGTCCCCTACACCCTGCCCGTCATGCTTCCCGACCAGCTGGACAGCCTCCTGAACTCCATGTACACCGAAGCCGACATCACGGACGACCAGCGAACTGACCTGGACACGCTGGCACGCCCGTACCTGGAAGTCATAGCAGTCCAGCGCCGGGTCAACCCACGAGAAGTGAAACGCTTCATCAACAGCTTTACTCTGCAGAGCCTGATCCGCCCCAAACTCAAAGCCAACGCCGTCCTCGCACTGCAGACCATCGCCTTCCGGCCGGACTGGCAGCCCTGGTATGAAGCGGTAGGTGCCCGCCCGAATGACTTCCGCGTGGCCATAAACAAATACCGCGAGGACGCCGTAGAACTTTACGACTTTACACATGCGCGCTACGGGGAGGAACTACAACTACTCTCCGGGAAAAAAGAGGTTGACCGCAACAGGGTCGAGGATTATTTCAGAAGTATATCTCACACTCACCTCCAATTCTCAGATGACCTTCGGATATTCCTGAGTTCCGATCTAATGGCCACCCTCCTGGAGCAGTCCAACCTCAATCCGTACGTGTCGAGTCTCCAGTCGATAGCCGAACGGCCGCCTCTTAGACTAAAGATCAAACCCGCGGCGAGTGAAGGCGACGGAGAGTAGCTCGGCCCCGCCGATGAGGAAATAGTGCCGCTGATCTATGAACGGCACAACTCGGTAACGCCCTGGCTCACTAACCCGGCTGGAATCCGGCGACGCATTACGAGAGGCATGCGCCTAGGCTTCGTGCGCGCTACCTGCACCGATGCCGCAAGCTATCGCACAGATAGCGCTGTCTGCGCTGGGATTTCGCGGTGACCCGTTCCACGACCCGTTCCACGGCGGAAGCCGCCCACGCCGCTCCAGCTACTCCACCTAGCACCCTAGGATTCTGCATTCGAGCCTGGCTATGGACCTGGAGAACTTTCTGTACGACTTCAAGGGCGCGCCTTCGGCACGCCAGCGCCAGGCCTGAGCCCGGACGTAGCGCAGGAGAGCGCGACGTGACCGGGAACGGAAGCGCGTGAACTGAGACGGGGAGCACCACCAGGGCCAGGGCCTCAGCGGGGAATGGGCGGGGGACGGTCCGCGCCCGTGGCGTCGGCCTGCCGCGTCCTCTCTGCGCGGGGGCGCGCCGAGGACGCGGCGCCGAGCGCCGGGCGGCTGTCCCCGCTTCCCGCAGGCCGGTGGTGACCCGCCGTTACGCGCCACCGGCACCGCGCGGCGCGCAGACCAGGCCTAGCCGTCGCGGCGTGTCGGCGGGCCTGCGGCCGGGAGAAGTGCCACAGCGTGCGGGCTTCTCCCTTCACACCCGGCGCGAGATTATCCGGGGGGCGGTCAGTTGCCGTCAAGGGCGCTCCCTCTGGTCGCGTCGCCTGCGGCGATGGCGCAAGCGCCACCCTTGAGCAGCAACTGACCGCGAGGCCCCCGGACCCCGTAAGCGCCTGTCGGGTTGAGGGGAGGAACGGGCGAAGCCCTTCGCACTATCGGAAAGACGAGGCAGAGCGAGGTACCCATCCCAAGCACCGGTCATCAAGAGCGGGCTTTTAATCACGATCATCGAGCAACTTTTTTTTTGAGGCCACGCCCAAACCTGTCGATCCCCACACATCACACGTGCTGTGTGGGGAATTTTTTTTTTTGAGAAGGCAGAGCCAGATAAGCAGCTAGGCCACTAGCCATACCGGCACCAAGAACAAGACCCGGAATCAGGTGGCCATGAGCGAAGCCGACGCATGCGGACATGGTGGCCCCGGCTGCGGCAAGCAGCCCCACCATGCTCCGAGACATAGCCCCTCCCGCGCTCACACCTATACAAGGATGGTAGAGCAAGGTGTCAAGATCGGCTTGACGGCGTTCTGTCGCTGGCTCGTGCAGCCTACGTTGCAGTACCGGATGGCCACCAGCGGCCACGAGACGCCATAGCAAGACGTATAGCGACATGAGACCGAACTCGCAAAATACCGAGATTTCCGCAGGTAAGGAGGCGTTTTCGCTGGTACTGACGTGGAGCCGGTGAGCGGATTCGAACCGCTGACCTGCCGCTTACAAGTCAGAATACGAAGCCGAGCTCGGCGAGCAGCTCGGTTGTTGTCAGGACTTCCACGCCCTGATCTCTCGCACGCGCAGCGAGGCGCTTCTCGTTAGTGATGAGGCCGCATCCCTCGTTCAGTGCAGTGTGGGCGATCAGGGCATCCCGTGAGTGCTTAATGTTCCCGGACCTCAGCGGCTCGAACGTGCCGTCGTCGTCTGACATCACGCGGCAGAAGTTTGCTCGTGAGAAGTTGGCAACAGCGCCGCTCGTAAGGATCGGCCGCCCAAGGAAGACGAGCAGGTTGAGCAGCCGCTGACGCGTTTCCAGGTCAGGTGTCGCGGCGATCTCATCAACGGTGATGTGGGTGTAAAGGACCTCCAGGCTCCCTGAGCTGACGGCCTGGTCGAGGGTCTCGAATGCGCCGGACCTGGTGAGCAGGGGATCGAGGGCGTTGGAGTCAAGTAGGACACGGCGCATTGCTGGACGCTATCGCGATCACCGGTTGGCCGTGCCACGTGCGTGCCAGGATGCGCGGGAATCCAAAGTCATTGAGCGGTCACCAGCGACACGGCATGTAGAGTCCGACCTGGGAAACAGCAGGCCAAGACGAGCGCGAAACGACCTCCTAAACGGTGGGTCACCGCTTAGGAGGTCAGTCGACCGGGACGAAGGGACCCTCCCGCAGCTCGTCGGTTGCTGCACAACGGCAGACTCCTGAGCAGTGATCTTGCCCGGCAAGTACTCGGCGCCTATCGGAAGGACGGGGCAGGCCGAGGACCTCTTATCCGGCAACGGTTTCGGAAGGACAGGGATGCCGCCTGTTACCACATCACCGAAACTGCTGTCAAGATGCGACGGTTTCGGCCATGTTAATTCTTCGGCATTTTTTTTAGACCGGCCGAGGGAACGCCGGGGGCTGTGAAGTAAGCGACGACACCAGCAGTCGCTGCTGCATCGGCAACCATCAACCAGACGAGATCACCGTGGAACAACGAGACCAGCGCGGACGTGGCAACAGAGACTGCAGCGAGCAGTCCCACCATCGTCCGGGGCATGTGATCCTCCGCGCTCTTGCCTATACAGAAAGATGGTACGGCAAGTTGCCCCATGACGGCTCGATCTGCTGACCAGGCCAAGGGCACACGTAGGGCACATGAGCATGGGAAACCGTGCAAACCAGTGAAAAGAGCCGAGAACCAAAGTCGCAGATCGCTAAGACTCTTCGAAAAAAGAGCAGTTCGCAACACTGCCAAGTCCAGTTCACCAACTAGCGCTATGAGCGCCGCATGCTCAAAGCGCCCTCCGTGCCAGCCACATGCCAGAACGGGGTGGAAACCGGAGACACTGAGCTGTAGCCAGACGATGAGCAGACCGGCTCTGATCAGGAAGACGGCAGGTTGACCCCCTGCGTGAAACGACCTTCTAAGCTGTCGGTCACCACCGAGCCTGACCACCAATGATGACCACAACAGCATCGGATTCAGACCTGACGCCGGAAGCATCAGCCCTGTCAATGGCTAGTAATGAGAGCGTTAAGACATCAAGTCCGGATAACGCTCTCTAAGAGAGTCCACTTCTTCCTGCCAGCCGCTCATCGTTCCACGAAGAGAGGCAATATTCAGACTGGCCTTCTGTATCTTTTTCAGGGGTCGATCTAGTTCTCGAGAAAATCCAATGACTTGTTCGATGCTTCGAGTGAATTCCTCAATCACCGAAAATGCCTGTATTGATACGGTAGCCATATCTCTTATCGACTTCAGCCCGTCGATGGCTTCTTCCGGCAAGTCTCCAGAAGAACTACGAACCTGCTCGACGGCAGTGTTGGCGAGATAGGTCATTTCTCGGAGATCTTTTACCAGCTGGTCGGCAGACTTCACCATCTCGTCAGCGATTGGAGTCAACTTATTCGCGAGGCGCTGCGAAACGCCGAGCTTCTTGCCGAACGTATCTGCTCGCTGCATCTCTGGGGCGGCAGCGACTACAGCCTCGTTTAGCTGCTCCATGAGTCGGCCGTATTTTTCCACATTTGAGACCATCTCTGGCAGGTTACTTTCGATAGCCGCCAGCTTGTTCAACGTTCCTTCTGAAATTTGGGGAACGGCCTTTTCTGTCACATCTTCGGTATTTTCGCTATCCTCGGTCGAAGGCGTGTCGAGTACCTCGTCGATCCTTTCTGCGATCCGGTCGACGATGACCATCCATGATGAGGTCCCTTCGTCGCTGTAGCGCAGCTGAGAAATGTCGAGCCACTGAAGCTGCTCTAGTCGACCCCAAAGATCATCTTGGCCGAATTCGTTTGCTATCCGATCAGAAGCCGCGAACAGCAAGGGAATGATCAGCCGAGTGCTGGAATTAGCATCCAGAAACGCCAGAAATTCGCTCAGCTCTTCTCGGCAAGCAGCGCTTCGAAGGTATGCTGGAGAAATTACAGCCAACAAGATAGAAGAGTCCGAGAGGCCAAGCCGAATCCTATCTCGCCAGTCATCACCGGGCTTGATAGATTCGACATCCTTGAATACCCCTACGGTCTTACCTGTAATGCTCTGGTAAGAATTCGCAACGTCGTTCGCTAGTTTCAGGATACGACCATAAGACGACTTCTCGTCTATCCGCGCATAAGACAAGAAGACGGAGACTTCGGGTCCTGAATAAGACCGGCGTGGCTGAGCGTTTGGTCGCGTGTCCGCCCAAAGGTCGCGGAAGGCTTCGACGTCTCCGCCTAGGTGTTCGACCAACTTTTGAGTGACTGGCCATGAAGGAACAGATGTTCCCCTCAAAGCCGCGTACAGAGTCGTATGGCTAATGCCACCGATCTCCTTGGCCATTGCCCGGGAGCTGGGCTCTCCGGCGCGCACGTGCAGATCGCGGAGAGCGGCCGAGAATGCCGCCTCCGGGCTTGTCATCGTGGGGAGTCCATCCGTCCGCTCTGTCATCGGCCGAGTTGCCTCTCTCTCGATCCCGGCGTATAGTCGCCGCTGTATGGAGCTGCCAGGTATGTAAACGTGACAATCAACAACAGATCTTACGACTGCCGGGGGATCAGCCCCGGCTCCTCCTAGGCAGGTGTACTGAGTTGTACATCGTTGTTAAGTTTACATGGATCATCTTCGCTGTTGGCGTCATCGCCGTCACGTTCTGCGCGTGGAAGAAACCAGCCACCATCGCGCCGCTCACCCTGGGGCTAGCTGCGGCAGCGGTGCTAGCAGTGATCTTGCACCTCTAGGCGGCGTGTTAGGTCTTAGCTTGACCACCACAGCTGACCACAACAGGGCCAGACACCAGCCGTCCAAGGCAGACGACCGATAGGGCAAGGGCACATCCAGGGCACACGACCTTCAGAGATGGCCCAAAACAACGAGAAGTGTCCAGAACCAAACTACCAGCACTTCGCGTCGATTCGAAAAAAGACCAAGTAGCGAGACTGCGACGACGGCCAGTTCACGAACAACTGGTGACCACACCCTCCGAGCGCGGCAAGCCGGGAGCTGTCGACTTATTGCCCTCCGGAGCCTGTACGCGAGAATAGGCGTGGTGGGGTAGCGTATGAGCATAGCGGACTACCGACGGTAGTCCGGAATTAGCGTATCGCCAACTTAATTGCAGTGCAGAAAGACAAAGAATGGAACAACCAGCCCGTCTGTCCAGAATTGGCCTCTATTATCCTTACATTCATTTTCGTGATGAGCGCTGGCTCAAGACTGCCGCCCTTTATTGGCCGCGCATAGCAAGAATCGTAGACGACGATTATCCAATTCATGACTCGGAACTCGTCAAGCGGCTCATCGGTGAACTAGACTTTATCGTAAACGTTCAGCCATCTAGTGCTCGGGACTCTCTGGCCGAGCCATTCGCTAAGCTCATTAGCCCTTCATGGCCAGATCGCTGGCGAATAGCAGCAGATGCGTCTTGGGAACCCGACCAGTCTATGCCAATGGAGGGGACGCGTCCCAGAAGCATACATTCGACTATCTATCCGATAGATGTCGTGTACTGGGCTACCCCCGCTGAATATCGGTCGCCACTACCTGGTAGGCACATACGTCGGGCGTCCCCGCCCGTTTCCGGTATACACATAAGCGAAATATCTCCGCGACTTTATGACCGCCTCATTCATGAAGGATTTGCTCGTAGGGTCGGTGAAGACTGGATAGGAGTACACCCGGAGTTGGCATGGTTGTACAAGTGTCACCTGACTGCGGACATAGCCTCCAGCAATAAACTTGCGCCGACTACAGATCAGCTTGAGGCCCATGCGTTTATGTCGGGTCCTTCACTACCAGCTGGATTCGCAAATACAAGTGAAGCCCAACCAAAGGCCATCGCGGCCCAGTCTGTCGAGACAACATTCGGACTACTTGCGGTTACCGCCGTAATACCAACAGATATAGAGAATATCCCTATCGCTAAGATAATTGAGATGCGCAGGCGTTTCAATGCAGAGTTTGATCGGTGGCGACAGTATTCCGACCACCTAAGCGCCGAATTGGCTGACCAACTGGGTGACATCGAGTCCCCCGCCGTCTTGTCTGCCTACTTGCAGGACGCGGTGAAACGATACTCTCTCCAGCCCGTTGTGGACCTTCGCCGAAGTCTTGACTCCTTGGGGCTAGACTCGATGCTCCAGACGGTGAATACGAAATTCGAAGTACCAGCTAGTCTTACAGCGCTCGGTCTGCTAGCGCAGCCACAACTAGCTGCTGCGGCCGGTATTGCCGCTGGAGCGGTCGCCATTCGACAGGCTGGCCGCAAGAAGGCCGTAGCAGCTCAAATGACACCAGCAGCATATTTGCTAAATATCCAGGAAACCCTCGAACGCGAAATCCTGGCTGCAGAGAATCATTCTAACCATGCGCCACATTGCAGGCCTGCGCTGATGCTGGGGTGCCGGCGTCCTGGCTGGCGGCTACGGTGCGTGGCCGGAGCTGGCGGGGCAGGTCCTGCAGCAATCGGAGGCCGTCAGCGGTCATGGTCAGGCCGCGCCAGCTACGGGAGGCGCGGTCTAGGACGGCCCACACAAGGGTGAGGCAGCTGGTCTCGCCAGGCAGCCTGGTGCATGGGCAGAGTAATCGCAAGCCCGACTCCCCGCCTCCGAAGCGGAAGGTCAGACGGTCTGGACCTCCCTCTCCTGCTAACACTGTGCTGACAACGGGTTGTGGAAACATGGCGACGAGCGTGGACGCCGCAAGCGGCCACCAGGGCGTATAACCCGCTCAGGTGACCCGCGGCGGACCCACGTGGACCGGCAAAGCCTCCTGTAAATAGGAAGTTCGTAGCGCGACGCCAGTCGTCGAGCCTTGGTGCCCTCTCTTATCTCAAGTCGGCCGCTGGTTCGGTGCTCACACTGCAGCACAGGAGTGGGGACCCATCCGCTCGGTTAGTCCCGGAAGCGCCGCTCATCATCAGCGGTGACGAGGATGCGGCGGACTCCGGCGTCCATCAGAGCGCGTGCCCGGTGCCGACCCTCCTGATACGTCCAGCGTCGTTTTCCTGGTGACCTCCCGATTTGGATGCCGCAGTCCTCTGACAGCAGCAGCATCGCCGTCATCTGCTCGGCCTCGGTAAGCCCGGCGTCCCGCACCAACTGGAACATGAGCTCGTCTGCTTCCTCGTCTTCGAGGCCGCGGCGGCTGATCTGTCGGTAGGCCGTGATCACAGCGGCGGCGATCGCGTGGAAATCCTGCCTGTGGTAATGGCAGCAGTCCTCGACACCACGACGCGGGAAGACCTGGCGGAGCAGACGCTGGCGCCGGGTGATGGGCGGCATCATGCAGCCGTCCCGCCAGCGCTGATCCTCGGCGAAGGGAGGGTAAATCTGGGGAAGGCGCATCACCCAGATAACTTTGCGACTGTTCATCAGAGCGAGCGAACGACGAAACAACACGAACCCGATCATCCAGGGAGATAACGCGAAGTGTCAAGATGTACGCGTACGGTGACGGCCTTTCGCATAGCGCGCCGGTTCTAGCGTGGCAGGACGGGAGCGTGCCCGCTGCGTGCCCGATCGGGCGCGTTCTGCCGGTACTGAGCGGGTACTCAGGGGCAACCGGACACGGCAATTGACCTGCAACATGCTGGTCAGCGGAGGCATGACAATCCAGTTCCCAAGCTGACACTCGTGAACCAGCGGTGGAGTACAACAACCAGCGCTCGCGACCGCAGTCGTGGCCACCCATGAGCGAACGGCGCGAGCTAGTACGGCAGCCGCACTTGAGGGTCTGACCTGCGGGGTTGCAGGGCGGGCATAAAGGGGCAGCCGCCTGTCGATTGTGTTTGTGCTGACAACAGAATCGAAGGCGGCTGCTGCCGTCAGGATAGGCGCCGCGCTGGCGATTCAGAAACGGGGCGAGCTGTCGGGGCTGCTGCGGCCGTGCTTTGCGCGGACGCAGGTGTGGCTGCAGGCGGGCAAGTACGTGGCTGCGCTGATGAGCGACCTGCCGGAGCGCAACGGGTGGAGCATCGCCCGGCATTGCGGGGACCGGACGCCGGATAAGACGCAGCGGCTGCTGAATCATGCCAGCTGGGACACGCTGGCGGCGATGAGCGCGGTGCGCCGGTTCGCGGCGGCGGGCCTGGACGGGGCCGCGCGGCGGAACCGCCGGGCGGGCGGGATGCGGGTCGGGGCGCTGGACGAGACGGGCCAGGAAAAGCAGGGCAGTGCCACGGCCGGCGTCAAGCGCCAGTACCTGGGGTGCGCGGGCCGGGTCGCCAACGGCATCAACACCGTCCACCTGTCCTACGTGCGGCAGGGCACCGGGCACGCGCTGATCGGCGCCCGGCAGTGGATCCCCCGCGAGCAGGTCAGCGACCCCGTGACGTCCCTGGTCACGGGGCTGCCGCCGGGCCTGCCGTTCCGCACCAAAGGCCAGCTGGCCATGAGCATCTGCGCAGACGCGTACGCTGACGGGCTGGCGTTCGATTTCGTCTGCGGGGACGAGGTCTACGGTGCCAGCACCCAGCTGCGGGACTTCCTCGAGGCCAGGGGCCAGGCCTACGTGCTGCGGGTCGCCTCCAGCTTCATGATCACGCTCGCCGCCGGCACGAGGCTCACCTGCGCCCAGGCGGTCAAACGCCTGCTGAAAGACAAGCGGCGGTGGGAGGTCCGCTCCGCCGGCAAAGGCTCCAAGGGCCAGCGGTGGTATGCCTGGGCATGGATCGCCACCACGTCGCCCCGGCACTGCCTGCTCGTCCGCCGGCACCTGAAGACCGGCGAGCTGGCCTTTCACTACTGCTACGTCCCCGAGGGCCAGCTGCTGACCAAGACAAGGCTGATCCGGGCCGCCGGACTGAGATGGCCGGCTGAGGAGAGTTTCGAACTCGGAAAGGACTGCTTCGGGCTGGACCAGTGCCAGGCGCGGCTCTACACCGCGATCCTGCGCCACATCGTGCTGGTCATGGCCGCTCTCGCGGTCTGCGCCGTCACCGCCGCCATGCTCCGCACCCGCACCGATACCCAGGTCCCTCCACCGGATGCCCCTGGCCAGGTGCCCCCGGCAGACCCTGGCCTTATCCCGCTCACCATCCCCGAGATCAAGCGCATCACAGCCGCGCTCACCACCCGCCCGCTGCCCGCGCCGCTCATCATCCACTGGGACGCATGGACCCGCCGCCACCAGGCCCGCGCACGCTGGTTCCATCAGCGCGCACGCCTGAAACGGGACTACGTCCTGGTCAGCTAGCAAAGTGCGGCTGCCGTACTAGGCAGAACGACGATGGGCCCGCGCCGTGCCGATAGTTCGCGTCCAAGGGTCACACGTTCGGGCGAATTCCTTCTTCCACTATCTCCAGGAAGGAGCAAAATGCTGGATGGATCCGATACCGATTCAGGCCACCATGGGCATTAGCAGCGTTGCGGGCGAGCACAGCGGTCACTCTGGCTTTGGGGCCTTCTGATTCATAACTAAACTGCCCTTCTCCGACCTCCCGGCCAATAAACTGCAGGGCGATCAGGTGGTCGGTGACATCTGCTTTCATATCCGGGGAAATGCCAGCCCGCGCGAGGGCGGATTCGATATCGTGCTCTGTGATCACCGCAGACGACCCGACAAATTCGTAAAGCAATTCCTCAAGCTTATTTGTAGTAATGCTGTTAGCTACCAGCGCTGCTTCGAACGCAAACCTTGAATAACTTCCCTCAGCCTTCGCGATATCCTCAGCGAGGACTTGCTGGTGTCCAGCATTGACTGCATAAGTCATCGCACTATTGATCAAGAACAACAGGTCGCGAGGTCTAGGCAATATGCGGCCGAAAAGGTACTCGCGTGTGGAAACCCCGTCAACGGTCGCACATATAAATCTAGTCCACAATTCTCCAGGCTCCGCGCCGCCGCTGGCAATAAACCGCTCATCAATAACCCGGAACAAGAGATTGCGATCATCCCAGGTAATTGAGACGGCTTTGATCTTATCAGGCTCTCGTGCAACTCGGATCAAGTGTTGGTAGATGTCATCTCGTAGGAATATAGCCAGCGAGAACGTCAAATCGTCGTATCCTGTTCCCTTGCGAAACTCGTTAGCCACGCGGCCTACCGTGGTGAGTAGTCCCAAAATTAGCTGTGAGAGATCGTCAAGGTCTGCGTGTCTATCCCAAGCCTTGTCAAGATTGTCAATCAGAATAGCGACTCGCTCATGATGGGAAAGCGCAGCCTCCAACCTTTCCCGCAAATCTCGCATGAGGACGCCACCCAGAGCAGCCCCTATATTGTCGCGTGATATGCCGATACCGTTTATTTCTGGCCTAGTCTCTAGAAGCAGCGACTCCACGATTTGCTCCAAACGAAGAGCGAAATCTTCTCTCACGCTTGGAATGCGTTCGTCAACGAAGTCTCGAAGGTCCGCTAGGGCCCCCCTGGGGCCGATCCCAGACGGACGGGTCTCAGCACCCTGGATGAGAGTTCTTGCTAGTTCAGTATAGATGAGAAGCTTCCACATGTTCTCAACCAGATAGTTGCGGCTCTCCTTACCGCGGTATCTGCGCAGTACATCAACGAGACCCGTTAGCTCATAGTCAACAGGCTTAATCACACATACCAAATTTCTTCTGTCTTCACCTAGCGTACGTGAGGCTTCTATCATGTTAGCAGTCTTGCCAACGCCCTTACGGCCCACGAAAAGAACTGATCTACTGGACAGAACGGACTCATACTCGCTGGTCGGAACAAAATATTCGTCAAGTGTATCAGACTCCTGCTCGGCCACATATTCATAGAAATTTAGTTGTTGAAGAGCCGTCTGCAGTTCTCGCCTCTCGTGCACTGCAGTCGATACGATTCCAGGATTGAGGTTTGCAAACCATGCGTCGAAGATCTGGCCTAGCTGTTTACTAGACACGTGTATCTGAAGAATATCTTGATAATCAAAAGGCGACTGATACTCCTCTTCGGCAACCATAAGGAGTTGCTTGCCGAGACCATATGCGATCCCCGCTATGAGAGCGGCCCGCGCATTGTGTAGAGCCGCATTACTTCGCCGAGGCGCCGAAAAATGAATAACGACGGCGCTAGCGGCCCAAACATTAGGCAAGTACCACGATATTGGCGCGGGACCGATTTCTGAAGTGTCTGCCGGATTGATATGCCAGTTTTTGCGAGCGGCTGCATCCAGGCGGCGCGTCAATGTTCGGCTCGCATCGGTGGCATGATTTAGTGGCATATAAAATATTGTTCGGGCATGTTGTATAGGGAGTGTGGGATGGGCTAGATCATCCCAAAGGGGATGAAGTTCCGAGAGGCCGCCAAGTATCCGGCTCTGGATATCCCCAGAATGCGTATAACCTACATACCCAACACTACCTAGAAGGCCGAATTGATTCCATTTGCGATGAGCTTCAGTGTCAGTGGTGTCGAGGAGGATCCAAACTGCCTTTTGCTTAGCGATAGCATAACCCAGCTCGAACAGAACATTAGGATTAATTGATCCCAACTCGCAGCAGACAAGATCCGCATTGTCGATCGCATCCGTAATTTGCCCTAGGACTAGACGGCCTGCTACGACGAGGCCTTGCCACGTGGTGGCAGAGACGGTAGGCCGGGTGCCCAGATGGGTGGCAGCGAGTGCGATCGTCTCTGCCGTGGCCTCAGGCTCGGCAGGGTAAGCGAAGAAGATGTTAACCATCACACTCCCGTCTGTGTGGCACAAGCGTAGTCCGAGTCATCCTGTCTAGGTGAGATCAAAGTCATCCTGCCTAGGTCAGATCAAGAGGTCCCAAACATGGAAGCCGGAAGTGCCAGCGCAGTGTTGGAGCGCTCGGTGGACCACCATGAGGGCACAGGCCGGGCACATGACCGCCAGAAACCGCGTGAACCAGCGAGAAGGGTTGAGAACTGAAGTGCTAGCTTAGCGACATCTTTCGAAAAGACAGCGGGTCGCAGAACTGGCAAGTCCAGTTCACCAGCTACCGCTGAGGATCGGCACGCGCTCGGATACGCCGTGCGCCCCAACGCCAGGCCCGGTGGCGGGGACCGCGGGTTAGGTTTGGAGGTCTGGTTCGTCGTGGTGTGTCTCGGGTTCGGCCTGGGCCTGGTGCCGGGCTTCGCGGGTCGTTCTCGCGGCGTAGTCGCTGCGTGCCTGTCGCAAGGTCTGTTCGGCGTGGCGGTCGGCGAGCTGGGTTTTGAGCTGGTTGAGTGCGGCAGCCAGGTCGCCGTTGTTCCGGGCCGGACTGGCACCGGTGCCGACGGTGGGTGCGGCCAGGAGCGGTTCGGGTGCGGTGTCGGCCTGGGGCTCGGGGTCCTGATGCCGGGTGCCGTAGAGTGCGATTTCGGCGTCGGTGACGGGGCAGGCGCGGGCTGAGGCTTCACGGCGCGCGGCTTTGCCGGCCTGGACGGCGGCGGTCTGTTCGGCCTTGATCCGCGCGTGCCATGCCGGGTCGACGTGGGCGGGCTGGGGGCCTGTTTCGTCCCATTCCAGTACCGGCCTGGTGCCTGCTGCGGGTTCGGGTGCCGGGGCTGGTCGGGGTGGCCATGGCTGGCCTGCTGCGATGGTGTTTTCGCGTTCGGTGGCGAGGGCGGCTTCGGCGGTCTGGGCGGCGGTTTCGAACTGCTGCCACCATGCGGCGCTGCTGGCCGCTTCTTCCTTGGCGGTGAGGGTTTCCTCGGCGGCGCGGGCGTCGGGCTGGCGGGGTTCGGGGGCGGCGGGGATGCCGCGGCGGCCGAGTTCGGCGCGCGCGGCTTGGGCGGCTTGCCGCTGGGGCTGGTGGTCGCGTTCCCACCAGGTGCGGGCTTGCTGGGCGGGGGTGAGCGCGTCGGCTTGGGCGGCGTGCTCGGCGGCGGCGGCGCGGGCGTCGGCGGCGTCCTGGCGGCGGCCTTTGGCCTGGTCGGCTTCGGCTTGCCGTTCGTGCTCGGCGGCGGACGTGCGGTGCGCGCCGATGCGGTCGGCCATGTCGGGTGGTGCGGCTTCGGCGGCCTGGGCGTAGGCGCGGACGTCGTGCTCGAGCTGGGCGCGGCTGGCGGCGCGGATGTGGTGTTCTTCGGCGCTGAGGCCGAGGGCGCGGGCGGCGTGGTCCCAGGCGGCTGCTTGTTCCGGGTCGTGCCCGGGGCGGGGGCCGATCGCGACATTGGGGTCGGTGATGCCGGCGGCTTGCCGGGCGAACCCGGCGTGTCCGGCGCGGTGGATCCAGTCCTCTCGCAGCGGGCCGGGCCGGTCCGGGGGGACGCCGAGCCGGTCGAGTATCCACGGCTGGGGGCGGTCGGCGATCTGTTCGCCGATGACGCGGGTGCGTTCGTTCATGGCCTGTGCGGTGTCGTGGGCGGGGCCGTCGGTGCGGGCTTCGGGGAGCTGCGTAGCCCAGTTGAGCGGCGGGGGCCGCTGCGGGAGGTTGAGGTGCTGGAGGCGGCCGTGGAGGACGGCGGCGACGGAGCGGGCTCCGATCATCGGTCCTTGGGTGATCGCGGCGACGATTGCGGTGGTGTCGTGTCCGGCGAGCTGGGCTTCGCGGATGGCGTGGTGGAGGGCGGGCCGGGCCGGGTCGGCGGCGTACCGGTCGTAGTCGGCGCGGGTGAGGGCGGCGGCGAACGCGGTGTCGAGGTCGGCGGCGCGCTGGGCGGCGGTGATCTGCTGGTAGAGGTAGATCAGCCGGGCGGGGTGGTCGGCAGCATCCAGCGCGGCGTCCATCTCGGCGGTGGCGGCGTGGTCGCTGGCGGGGGTCGCGAGCGCCTGGCCGAGGACGGCTTCGGGGATGGCCTGGTGGTCGCTGCCGGGCTGGCCGGTGACGACGTGCAGCCGGTTCTCATGCCGTCCCCGGGTGGCGGCGACGTAGAGGGTTTCCCGGTTCATGCCCCCGGTGACCAGGGCGTGGGCAGTGTCGGCGGTACGGCCCTGGGCGGCGTAGACGGTGCTGGCGTAGCCGAGGGTGGCGTGCTGCTGGGTGTAGGCGGCGGGGATGGTGAACGGCTCGGACCAGGTGCTGTCGGGCTGGCGGCGGCGCACCTCGGCCTGCCGGGTTTCGCCGGTTCCGTAGATCCTGGTGACCTGGAGGATGTCGCGGTTGGCTAGCCATTGCCCGTCGGCGGTGATCAGGTGGTCGTTGAGCCGGGCCTGGATCCAGTCGCCGATCTGGGCGATGTTGCCGTCGGCGAGCTGGATCCGCTCGGGTCCCGGGTTGCTCCACCCGTCGGCCTGGCGGGTCCTGGCCAGGTGTCCGGCGGCTTGCCGGTTGAGTTCGGTGACCTCGGCTTCGGTTGCCGCGATCATCAGCGCGTCCCGCCCGGCACGGATGTCGGCGGCCCAGTCGAGCACCATGTTCCGCATCGCCTGGTCTTCGGTGGCGGGGAAGATGCGGCCCTGTGCCTGGTAGTCGGCGATGACGCCGGTGTCCCCGCCGCGCAGGGCGAGGGAGGCGTCCTTTTCCCACTCGTTCGCGAACCGGTGGACCTCGTGCAGTTCGGTCGCGCCGTGCCGGCCGGCCAGGAGAGTGAACATGCCGCCAGCGCCGATCGCGCCGAGCTGGTATTCGTCGCCGACAGCGATGATGCGGGCACTAGTGCGGGCAGCGGCATCGGCCAGGCGGAGCCAGTCGGCGGTGGCGACCTGGCTGGCCTCGTCCAGCACGATCACGTCCCGCGCGCCGAGCTCTGCGGGGCGGCCGGGGCGGCCGTCGGGCCGCTTGCCGAGGAACCGGGCCAGGTTCGCCGCGCGCACTTCGGCCCCTGCGGCGTCCATCTCGGCGGCGGCGACGCGGGCGGCGTTCTCCGACACTGTCACCACGTGCACCGCTCCGCCGGTGGCCTGGGTCCACGCCCTGGCGAACATGCCGACGAGCCGGGTCTTGCCGGTGCCCGCGGCGGCGCGGACCATGGTCACGGCCTCGTCCGAGGTGAGCAGCGCGGTGAGCGCGGCGGCCTGGTCGCCGCTGAGCTGCCCTGTGCTTTCCGCGTCGCTGGCGGCGGCTTCGGCGTGCTCGGGGTGGACGAGCCGGGGCCGATCAGTGCCGGCGACAGTGAGGATGTGCTGCTCGGCATCGAGCTGGGTGGTGGTGGCGTACCGGAGGCGGCACGGCGCGGTGTGGATGCTCTGCCCGTCGGAGGCGCGCACGCCCAGGTGGTCGACGTCGATGCGGCCGGGGGCGGGGCTGACCAGCACGATGTCCACGCCGTCGATCTGGCCGGTGAGCGCGTCGGCGGCCATTTCCTCCAGGACCGGGAGCGGGTCGGTTCCGGCCGGGAGCGGCGGCAGGGCGCGGTGCAGTTCCCACAGCAGCTGGGAGGCGCTGAACGCCGCGTGCCGGGCCTGGACCTCGGCGACGGCGATGCGGATGGTCCGCTCGGCCTGCGCCTGGGTGAGTTCGGCGGGCGGCGCGTGACACGCCCCGTACTCGGCCACGGCGGTGTGCAGGTCGGACAGGATCTGCACACCGGCGCGGCGGGAGTCTTCCTCCCACTGGGCGAGCCGGGCCGCGCCGGCGGGCGGGTCGTGCTGCTTGGCCTTGCGGGTGGAGCGGGCCAGGTGCTGCCGCCACTCCCACTTGGTGCGCGCCGACGGTTCCCTGCCGTGCTCGCGCTTGTAGGCGGCTTCCTCGGCCGCGAACGCGGGGTCGATCTGCCCGCGGGTGCGCTGGGAGAACGCGTCCATGGTGGCCTGCTCGATGCCGGCGGCTTCGAACGCGTTGCCGTCATCCTGCTTGGCCAGCGGGATGCCCAGCAGCATGAGGCGGCGGGCGAAGATCCGCTCGGCGGCCGCGCCCAGGCCGAGCTGCTCATCCCACAGCGCCTTGCCGTACAGTGCCCGCCACTTGCCATCCCCCGACACCTGACGGTCGGCGCGCATGGCCCGGTTGAGCAGCACCGTGTGCACATGCAGGTTCGGCTCCCCGTTGCGGTTGTCATGCTGGGGGAACAAAGCCGCGACCGCCCCGTCGCCGTCGCGGAACTCCCCGGTGTGCGCGGAGTGGTGGCCGGTGCGGACGAACAGCGCCCGCTCCTCGGCCAGGGCGATAACCTGCCGGGCGGTCTCGACCGCGGCGTCGTCGATCGCCTTGACACGCGCCTCGAACTCATCGGCCGTCGCCGTATCGCCCCGCTGGCGGGCCTTGGCTGCGGCGGCGGCGTAGCTGGCCTGCAGCAGGCTGACGGACTTGGTCGCGGAGAACGTCAGGTCGTAGAACGGGACCGCCGCGCCGGTCGACCCGAGCACCTTCGCCCGGGTCCGGCGCGCCTCGGCCGGGGTAGCGAACTCCCCCAGCGCGGCGACCGCCGCCGCTGCCTCCCCCTCCTTGCCGTCCTCGGCGCCGGTGACGTACCGCGGCGGCCGACCGGAATACAGCCGTTCCCCCGTCGGCGCTATCAGCTTCCCGAACAGGTTCCGGTACACCTCGGGATCGACCAGCCCCGTCAGGCCCATCGCCTCGGCGGCCTTCCCCGCCCACACCCCGGGCGGCTCCTTGCCGTCCTGGAGGTAGTACCCGATGGCGGTGCCGGACCCCTCCAGCGGGTACTCGATGTCATGCCCTGCGGTTACTCTCAGCATCCCGGCGTCACCGTCCGTACCAAGATCATCTACTTGATGAAAGCGAGTGATGCTCTTACGGCATCATAGCTGATCAAAGAAATTATTAGTCTGTGTGTTCGGTGCTATGAGTGCGTTGAGTGCGTTGGCTGTACGTGACCTGAGCAGTCTGTGTAATCAGGTGGTCGCGGTGCTTTGCCTGTGGTCGGCCAAGGACGTCCGCGACCGGATTTCGGGCGCGTCCCCCGCTCGCTCAGGCGCTGAAGTCGCAGCCGCCGGCGCCGCCGCAACTGCCTCAGTCGACAACCTCAGCCCGCGACTACAGAACCCAAGGTCCTCCGGTGGCAAGCCGACCCGGGGCGCTTATCTGGGCCGCTTGCGGGCCGAGCACCGGAAGCGGCGCGGCAGTACCTCTCTGCGGACGTCCGGGCAGTCACATCAAGCGACGAAGTGTCCGCGGAACGGGAACAGGACTGTCCGCCAGCCGGGAAGCTGTGTCCGGCTACCAGGATTCTCCGGTGTCCGCTGTCACCGTGAGCTGGGAGTGCTGCTGGATACGGCAGTGCCCGGAAAGGTGTCCTTTCCGGGCACTGCTGTGCCTGTATCTGGAGGGTCAGGCTCCTGCCTCGGGCGGGTCCGCGTCGGCCTGTGCCTCAGGTTCCGCCTCGGCCTGGGGAGATGCTAGAGGCGGGTTGAACTCCACTAGGCCGGTACGCTCAAGTGCCCTGTCACGCTCGCCGCCCGGACCGTCGTCCGGCATGAGGAGCGCAATGGCCTGCTCTCTGGTGAGAGGGTCGGGGCCGTGCATGAGGTTGTAGATAGTGGTCTCGTCGTAGCTCATCTTCTCTGGGCTCCTCCGTTGGGTGTCGCGGGCGTTCCTGCGGTTGTCATCGGGTTCTTCCTTTGGGCAGCGCATTCGGGGTTGCACCGGCGGGTGATGTCGGCGATGCGGCGCATGGTGCCGGGGAGCCACCGGTCGTGGAATTCGAGGGCCCGGTCGAGGTCGGGGCGTTTGCGGCTGTAGGTGCGGTGCCATTCGGCGGCCAGGGTGGACAGTTCCCAGATGGCGTGGGGGTGGTTCGCCCAGCAGGCGCGGAGCTGGTAGCCGCCGTATTCGGGCCGCAGGATGGTGTCTGTCCATTGCCTGAGTCCGGCAAGCTGAGCGGTGTATTCGGCGGGGTCGAGGCCGATCCAGGAGGGGGCGGTGTTGCCGCGCGGCTGCTGCTCGCGTTCGGTGAGGGTGCGGACGAGTTCGGCGAATCGGTCGGCGAGGTTGAGGTCTGCGGTGAGCCCAGCGCGGTCGAGCCGCTCGTTTATGAGGCGCATCTGGCCGCGCAGGGCGGCTACCTGCGCGGCCAGGTCGGCGACGGTGTTCGCGGACGGGGATGGCTCAGGCGGATTCGTCATGGTCTTGTTCGTCGTATGCGGTGGCCGGGGCGATGCGGCGGCTGGCGAGGTCGGTGATGACCTGCGGCGGGACCGGTGAGACGGCGAGAGGGTTGCCGTAGCCGGGAAGCGGCTTGGGTGCCAGGCCGAGGCGGGCTTCGATGCGCCGCCAGGATGGCCGGAACCTGATCACGACGGGGAACCGGTTGACGGACAGGACCAGGGCGTGCCAGTCGGGGAGCCGGGCCAGCAGCTCGGGCGGCATGACCCGCTGCGCCTTGTCGCCGTCGCCGAGGGTGCCGCACAGCTTGGAGACGTCTTCGAGGGTGGCGATGTCGTGGATGCCGGGGAGGAAGATTTTCGTGCCTGCTGTCGACCAGACGGTGCTGGCGCCGTGTTCGCCGTACTTGTCGCGCAGCTGCCCCGTGGAGTGGACCACGGCGGCGACCTGGATGCCTTTGCCGGCGGAGTCGGCGAGCCAGGCGGGCAGGTCGACGGGGCACAGGTGCAGCTCGTCGAGCGCGAACAGCAGCCCGGGGTCGAGCTTGCGGTGCGGCCGGCTGAGTCCGTGGTGGCGGGCGGCGCGGTGTATGTAGGAGGCGAAGCAGCGGAACAGCGGCGCGCACGGCGCGCCGTCTCCGCCGGGGGCGAGCATGTAGATGGTGCCCTGGTTGTCGGTGAAGGTGCCGACGTCGAACGGCCGGGCGCCGGAGCCGGTGACCATGGCGCGGATGTCGGGGATGGCCAGCCAGGTCAGCGCCTTGCTCATGGTCAGCCGGATGGAGTCGGCGGTCTTGCCGGGCCGGTCGAGCTCGGCGAGGCTGCCGAACAGCTCCGGGGACGCGGCGGGATGGGCGCGGGCGTCCTCGACCGTGCCGGTGCCGTACCCGTTGGACCAGGCCCACACGTCGCCCATGTCGCCGCCGAGCAGCGCAGCGGCGTGCATGGCGGCGGCGAGCGCGGCGGCGGACTTCTCGACCCACCAGGCCATCTCCCCCACGTTGGCGACGGCGCCGACGAGGTCGGCGGCGCGGCGGATGGCCTCGGCCGGGTCCTCGCAGCCGATCGTCATGCCCCACCCGAACGTGGACGGGATGCCGGAGACGTTCTCGGGGTTGAAGATCTCGACAGGGCCGAGCCGGGCACGGTACCCGGCGGTGGCCGTGTAGATGTCGGGGCGGGACTCGGTGACCAGCGCCGCGCCGGGATGGTCGATGACCCGGTTGGCGAGCATCCCGGATTTCCCTGAGCGGGGCAGGGACAGGATGATGGTCTGGTCCTCGGCGCGGGCGTAGACGCGGCGGAAGTACTGGGCGCGGCCGAGCCGGATGGCGTAGGCGGTGGTGCGGGACAGGGCGCGGTGATGCAGCCGCATCGACGGACGAGCGCGCCGGCCGTGCCGCAGGGCCGCTAGCCGGGACCAGCGGACCGCCAGTTCAGCGAGAGTAGCGAACCCGGGTCCGGGGCGGAGCCGGAACATGATCCGCCACCGCATCCGCCGCACCCGCTGGGAGGAAAACAGCGTGAGCCTGGCGGAGAGCATCGCTACCAGGGCGAGCGCGAGCAGGACGACCGCGAGCTTGACGGATGTCGCCACGGCGAGCGCGATCGCGAGCGCGGCGAGGATCAGGAAGATGGTCATGACGGGCTCCCGTCGGGGTTGCCGGGGGTGTCGAAGACGGTGGTGCGGGCGTCGCGGACTGCTTTTTCGCACCATGAGCGGCGCCGGCCGGTGGCCTGCATGAGCGCCGGGTAGTCGGGCTGCCAGCGTTCCCCGGCGGTGATGGCGTCGCGGATCTCGTCGGCGAGGCGGGTGATGACGGCGTTCTCTGTCGACGGCGGGCATCGGCCAGGGGCCCGTACGATCGTCTGTCCGTACGTACGGGTTCGTACGGGGTCGTACGGGTGGCAGCGGGGCTGCGTCGAGCACGGCGCGGCGCAGCCCGCGGGCTGTTTCGGGTGCGGCGAGCATGAAGCGCAGCGAGTACAGGACGAGCAGGCCGGTCAGTTTGGCGGTGGCGGCTGCGGCGCGGCCGAGGGTGGCCCATGCGGAGGGTTCGGCGTCGGCGAGGACGTGGCGGCGGATCACGGCGACGACCCTGTCGACGACGACGGCCAGGGTGAGCGGGGCGATGATGTAGGCGGCGACGGAGCGGGGGCTGGCGGTGTCGGCGTCGGAGACGTTCATGTAGGCCGACGCGGCGGCGCACGCCAGGATGAGCGCTCGTTCGGTGCGTGATGTTTTTCCGGCGCGGGACAGGCCGAGAGCGAGCAGGGTGAACACGATCATCAGCAGGTCGAGCAGCAGCGCCTCGATGATGCTGGCGGCCTGGTGGTGGCGGACGGCGAACACGTACTGCTGCTGGGCGTCAAAACTGACATACAGCGCGCCGCCGCCGATCAGGACCAGCAGCCATGCTGCCGCGCTGATCAGTACTGATCCGGGTGCGCGGCCGGTTCCGGCCAGCCGCCGGATGTTGGTGATGTGGCGGGTGTCTGGGCTGCCGGGCTGTGCGACTTCGAACAGGCCGGGCCCGTCCGGGATGTGATGGTTCACGGGGTTGTCTCCTTTGGCCTGGCGGCTGAGCCCGGCGGGCAGGCCGGCGGGCTGGTGCTGGGCGGTCATGTGCCTGCCTCCAGTTCGGCTTCGGCCTGGAGCTCGGCGTCGGCGCCGGGGCGTTGCAGGTAGCGCATGTGGACGGCTTGTTCCGTCTTGGCGGCGTGCTCGCGTTCGGCGCGGGTGGCGGCGGGGTCGGCGAGGACGGCGGCTGTCTTGGCGGTGGCCGCGTCCAGGTCTGCTCTGGTGGGCAGCAGGCCGTCTGCGATGCTGGTCATTGGCGGTTCTCCTTCCGGGGTGCTGCCGGAAGGGCCGGGGACGGCGGGTGTAGGAACCTTGGGACCGTCCCCGGCCCCGTTCAGGCGGTTAGCTGGCCTCGGCTTCGGGTTCTGGTTCGGCTTCGCGCTGGGCTTGCAGGCAGGCGTCCCAGGCGTCGCGGACGGATCGGGGTTCGTTTCCTGGTCCGTGGTTCTGGCCGGGCCGCGGGTGGTGGACGATGGTCACCTTGGCCATGGGCTGCTTCTCCTTCCGGGTGCGGGGAGACGGAGGACCAGCGGGTGTAGGAAGGGGCTGGTCTTCCGCCCGGGCTGATTGCCCGGAGCGGCGCCCGTGCGGTGACGGGCACCACCCGGCGGGCCGTCAGGACCGCCGTCAGCTCATGTCCAGGTGTCGCGAGCGTGCGTCATGCTGCTGGTCACCTCCCCTCCGTCCGTGCCGTCGTCTTCCGCTTCTTGTGCTGGCTGCCAGCGGTAGGCGTCGGGCCGGTCCTGCCAGGTCCTGCGGGCGCGGCGGCGGGCGGCCGGGGTGTGTCCGGGGGCGTCGGGGAGGCTGGCCAGCAGCGAGCGGCGGCCTTTCGGGGTGGCGCGTACCGTGTCCCAGTCGATGCCGCATGCGGTGAGGGTGTACTCGGTGATGTCGAGGTCGGCGGTGCGGTACAGGGGCACGCTGCGGGTGTCGCGGCGGTCGAACGGGCCGTGGGCCCAGCCGGCCGGGGTGAGCAGGCCGGCGCGGATCAGGTGGCCGAGGTCGGCGCGGCGGATCCGGAGATACTCGGCGGCTTCGGCGGCGATGCGCAGCCGGCCGGCGCGGTTTGCCTCCGCCGCCGCGCTGGCGTCGGTGAACGCCTCCAGGGCGCGCCCGTCATAGACCGTGAAGCCCTTGTAGTGGCCGGTGAAGGGGATCAGGCCGCGGCGGGCCAGTTCGGTCACGCCGTCGCTGGTTACCGGTATGCCGAGCCGCCCGGTGAGGACGTCGGCGGCACGCATCGCCCCCAGGTCCGGGATAGAGCCGACGGCGGCGCGGATGTCCTTGATCCGGGCGGCTGCCTCCCGTGCGACGGCGGCCGGCCATTTCCCGCCGCGGGTGTCCGGGCCGGGGATCAGGCCGCCGGCAAGGGCGCGGTCGAGCTGCCAGCGGGCCAGGCCGAGGAACTCGGCGAGCTGGACCGGGCCGTACTCCCGGAGCGTGGCCAGCCGGACCAGTTCTTCAAGCTGCCGGCCGTGTCCGGCGCTCACTGCCCGGCCTCCGGTTCTGTTTC
This sequence comes from uncultured Actinomycetota bacterium, assembly GCA_963771985.1. Classification (GTDB taxonomy): domain Bacteria; phylum Actinomycetota; class Actinomycetes; order Streptosporangiales; family Streptosporangiaceae; genus Trebonia. The sequence goes on from CAVYVO010000010.1 coordinate 352,237, forward strand.
GGCCGTAGCCTCGGTGCCGGCGGCGGGGGGCTGGCGCTCCCCCGGCCAGGCCGTGCCCCACCGGGCGGCGGCCTGGCGGAATGACCCGGCCCTGGCGGGGGTGGATGCCTGGCCGGTTTCCCATTCCTGGCAGCATCCGGCGTCGTGGATGACGGCCATGGTGAGCCCGTGGCCGCGTTCATCGATTCCCGGGCATTGGTCGGCGCCGAGCCGTATGCCGGGTCCGGGGTGAGAGATGCCGACCGTCATTGCCCGGCCTCCGCCTCAAGCTCGCGCGAGAGTTGCAGGTACCTGTCCCAGGCGTTGAGCACCGCCTCGGCCCTGGCGGTCAGCGTGTAGGGGACCGGCTGGTCAGCCGGGCCGGGGGAAGGTGCGCTCGTGCGGTGGCCGGGACACGGGCTTTCGGCAGGGCAGCAGGGAAAGCTCATGCGCTTGCCTCCATTTCTGATTCGGGTTCGGGCCGGGCGTGCGGCCTGCTGGTTTCCCGGCCGGGGAAGTCGCCGGGCCGCGGGTCTGCGAAGTGCTCCCGGCCGCCTGGCCCCCATCGCCGTTGTTCGAGTTCGGCGTGGCCAGGGCCGCCGAGGCCGGAGCGGGCGGCCTGGTTCCACCGGGCGGCCTGGTCGGCGTCGGCTTGCTGGTAACCGGCGCGGTAGCCGTCGGCATGCCCGGCCTCGTACATGTCGCGGGCGAGCTGGTTGCAGTAACGGGTCTCGGCCTCGATCGTCTCGGCGACCTCGATCGCTTCTTCCGGGCTCACCGGTCCGCCTCCGGTCCGTTCCCGGTGGCGAGCTGGCGCAGGTCGTGCAGCGCGGTGAGCCGGCTGAGCGCGGCGGGGGTGTTTCCGGTGCGAAGCGAGCCGGGGAAGCGTGCGCCGAGCCAGAGTTCTTCGGCCGCCTGCGGGCCGGGGCGGTGCCTGTTCACTGGCCTGCCTCTGGCTCGGGTTCGGGCGGTCGCGGGCAGCTGGCGGCGCCGGGTCCGGTCAGGTGCTCGGGGTAGCGGTAGTCGTGTGCGCCGATGGGCCCGGAGACTCGCATGTAGGTTTCGTGCTGTCCGCGGAGGCGGGCGACGTACAGGTCATCCGGTTCGGCATGGTTAGCTTCAGCGCGTGCCGCTGATTCGCCCGCGAGCGGCCGCATCGTCGCGGCCAGCTCCCGCAGGTTCCCGGGTGCGTCCGGCGTGGCGCCGATCTTGTCGGCCCACGCGAGGACCTGCGCCGCCCGGTCCCGCTCACCCTCATAGGCCGCAGTGCGGCGCCAGTCACGTTCGGCACGCGCGTCCGGGTGGTCGGACAGCAGCCACTCATAGAACCGGTCATCCGCGCTGACCTCGTAGCCGCCGCTCATGATCCGGCCTCCGGTTCTGCGAGTGCAGCCTCGGCTTGCGGTGCGGGTCCGGGTCCGGCCCATTTGGCTTGGAGCTGGTCGACGAGCGCCACGATTTCGGGAGTGAAGTGCTGCGCATCGGGGGCCGGGCGTGGCCCGGGTACGACGCGAGCCTCTTTGCGGCTGGCCGAGGCGGCGGCCGGCTGTGCTGACGTGTTTTCCGGGGCCTGGGAGAGGCCGAGCATGTCGAGCAGGAGCCCGCGTTCATGCTGGCTGGCACGGTCCCACCCGGCGCGGGCTAGTGCCTGTTCCTGGCTGAGTTCCCCGGCCTGGTAGCTCTCGATGGCCTTGCATACTCCGCATCTGCGGGCTGCGCCGTGCTGCTTCAGCTGCCGCTCGCGGTCGGCTCCGCCGGGTTCGGTCTGGGCGAGGACCCAGGAGCCGCCGCGTTCCACCTGGACCTGGGTGAGGCGGGCGCCGCGGCCGAGAGCGTGATCGGTGAGCCGCTCAGGCAGGCGCTTCTCGTTTCGGGTGGAGCCGGTGTAGTGCTTGGCGTGGGCGATCGGCGGCCATAGGTGCAGGGTGTAGACGATGCCGCGGATCATTGTCATGGCCGCTTGTCTTCCGGCCGGGTCCTCAGCCGCAGGTGCGGCAGGCGCCCGGCGGCGCGCTCGGTGTCAGCGATCGACCGCCCGGATGGGTAGTCCTTCGGGGCGATCCCGGACCAGGGCAATGGAGTCGTGCTCGCCGCGGCGTTGATGAGCCTTTCTTCGGGCACCTCCCCCCAATAAGGGCTGTCGCCGCGCCAGGTCCGCTCGCCGGTATCGATGGTGATCTCGACGGGGACGCCGGGGCAGGTCCGTGCGGCCTCGGTGAGCACGGCCGCCTGCCGCGCCTGGCCGTAGATGCGAGGGTCGTCCTCGTACTGCAGGTCATCGAGGGCGGCTTCCCGGTCGCACAGCACGTCGTGCGCTGCCTCATCCGCGGCGGACCGGGGCACGGTGACGATGGTGCCCGGCCGGTACAGTTGATCGGTCTCAGCCTGAGGTGCGGGGATATCGAAGACATCGGCCCAGTCAGGTGCGCCGGGGTCGAGCGCGCTCCACCTCCGGTCCTCGCCCAGGCGGTACCGCCACAGGTGCCGGTCCTGCTGTTCTGCGAGGACCTGGCGGGAGTCCTCGTACAGGTCGGCGTAGCCCAAGTCGGCCAGGATCTCTGCGGGCCGCAGTACCACACGAATGGGTTCGGAGCGGTGCTCCATCAGATGCGCGGAATCGTGGCCGACGGTCGATTCGAGCAGGCTGCGCACCGCGTCGGCCTCCCACGACCCGGGCCGCCCCTCTAGGGCCCTGTCCACGCTGCCAACGTTCGCAGCGGCGCCAGCGAGGGCCAGGGTGACGAACTCGGCCCAGTCGGCCGGTTCCGTCTGGAGGGGGTGAGGCTTCCACCCGCCATCCTCGGCTCGCGTCAGCACCGGCCGCCGCAGCCGCGCCGCCTCGGTCAGGACCCGGACCGCGTCCGCCAGGACCTCGTCCCAGCCGCCGCCGGTCACCGCGCCGCTCCCGCCATGCGGTCCCGCCATCGCTCAGCGAACGCGGCCAGATCGGCCGTGTCCATGCCGCTGGCGGCGAAATCGTCCGCGAACCGGCGCGGGAAACGGCGGGTGGTCTGCCGGGCTCCCCGGCACACCACTGTGTGCGGCAGTACGCCGGCGATGGCCAGCCGCCGCACCGTCTCCCGCGAGACCCCCAGCCGCCGGGCGAACTCGCCCGCGGTCAGGAAATCCGCGGCGTCTTCAGCGCCCTCAGGCAGCGACCGCGGCGGCGGGTTCAGCACCGCCACGACGGCCCTAGCTAGCGCCTCCAGCAAGCCCGGTGGCACCGGCTCCTCGTTCAACGAAGCGGTCACCTGCTGATCGGTCACAGGCTGACTCCTCCCGTACTCCTGGGAGGCCTAGCCGGGTGCCACATCCGGAGCGCTGGTGGCTCCGAGCCGACCTCACCACTGCTCTGTCTCCTCTAGTCGCCTAGAGGACTTATAACATGTATAGAGGAGTTGGTGGGGTCGGTCAAGGCAAACCGTTAGTGCGCGGGCAACTCGTAGTTCAGCACGTACGCATCAGCGGACATGATCGTGTCGCAGACCTCAACAGCGCGGCCCTGGACGTCGTATGCGGTGCGGATGAGCCGGAACACGGGTACGCCCGGCATCAGTGCCAGCAGCCTCACTTCGGCCTCGGTAGGCATCCTTGCAGTGACTTCCTCGGTGAACCGTTCCAATGTGTGGCCCAGTTCTTCCAGGCGGGCATAGATGCCGCCCGGGCCAGGGTTCGGGTCCGCGATTGGGGTTCCCCGCGTTATGTCCGCCGGGAGATATGATGTGGCGGTTTCGACCGGCGTTCCGTCGAGGGAATATCGCCTGCTACGAACGATTACAGGCCCAGTATGGTCGAGGCGCTCGCTTATTTCGGGTGGCGGGTCCATTTCGCTGACGCGGATCAAGTCGACGTCAGGTTGCGCACCGGACTGTTCAGATTCGGCAAGGAATGCCGCCTTGCCTTCCTTACGATGGCGACGCGCGAAACGATCGGACGCCAGCCTCCGGACGGGCGGTTTTCTGCGCACATATACTCCGCGACCGTGTTCCGCGCGGGTTAGGCCTTCGGTCTCGAGAAGCTGCAACGCGTTCCTGACAGTCATGCGGGCGACACCATAGTGGTCCATCAGCGCGGCCTCGGATGGAAGCCGGGCGCCTTCGCTCAGCCGGCCGTCCCGTATCGCCGTCCGTAGTTGGTCGGCGATCTGCCGGAACACGGCCCTGTCACTGGCCGGGTCCACAGCTAGGCCATCGAGCACGCTGCTCAAATGAGGCTCCCTCCCGCGGTAGCCCGGCACCCAGCTTGTCTGGACGTCTAGTACTGTCAAGGGTACTCTCAGCGCCCTGATTGGAGTTACGAAGGTGACCGGTGAGGACATGCGCCACTCGGTGAGCGTCGCCGGCGTCGTGATCGACGAGGACGCCCGCGCACTGGTCATACAGCGGCGGGATAACGCCCACTGGGAACCGCCAGGTGGCATTCTTGAACGAGACGAGACGATAACTGAAGGCCTGGTTCGTGAAGTCAGGGAAGAGACAGGACTCATTGTTGAGCCTATTGCACTGACGGGTGTCTACAAGAACATGAGCCGGGGAATAGTTGCTCTTGTGTTCAGATGTCGCGCCGTAGGCGGCACTCTGACGGAGAACCCGGAAGTTGACGGGTTTCGGTGGGTGCGGGAATCCGACGTCAACGCAATAATGTCAGAAGCCTACGCGGTTCGTGTTCTCGATGCCTACCGGTCGGGTGGCGCACCGTCCATCCGGGACCACGATGGCGTCCGGCTGATTGCCTCCGGGGGAAAGTCGTTAACTTAGTCGACCGCTCGCAGCCCGGTAGCTGTGGTGAGCTGTGCCAGGTAGGCGGCGGCACGGCGGTCGACCTCCGACACCGGGTCAGCGTAGTGCTTGAGGGTGGTGGCGCCGCCGCCGGAGTGGCCGAGCCGGGCAGCGGTGTTGCCCAGGTCGAACCCGGCGGCGAGGAGCTGGCTGGCGGTGTAGTGGCGCAGGGCCTTGATGTTGAGCTGGACTCCAGCCGCGTCGGCCAGGTCCGCGACGCGGTGGGATGCCCAGTCGGGGTTCCACGGTTGCGTATTCGCGGGGTGGTTGGAGAACAGGTAGGCGGACGGCGCGAGTTTCACCCCGGTGTCCAGGAGCGCGGCTGCGACTGCGTCGAGGTGTTCTCGGATGAGAGCGCACGTCACCGGGTCGATCGCCGGATACCTGTCCTGATGGGTCTTGGTGTCCTTGCGGATCTTCTTACCGCCTTTGACCACGTAGTTGAACGCGACGTGCAGCCAGCCGTTGTCCAGGTCGATGTCACGGATCTGCACCCCGCACAGCTCACCGCGGCGCACGCCGGTGATCGCGGCCAGCCACACGTACAGCGCGATGGCGGGCTTACCGACGCTACGGGCGTGCTCGATCACAGCGACCACGGCGCCCGGGGGAGTGGCGGGAATCTTCTTCTTCGTCACGGTGGGCGGTTTCGCAGACTCGGCTGGGTTGAAGTCGACCCATTCCCAGCGCTGGGCAGCTTCGAACGCGCCCGACAGGATGGCGTGGATGCCGTGGATGGTGCTGGGTTTCATCGGGTGGCAGGCATGCGGCTGGCAGCCAGACAGGGTGCAGTCGTGGCCCGGTCGCGACCGGGCGGACCGGTATCGCGAGGCGGGGTTACTTTCCGCGGGCGTGTCCCCTGCAACCTGGGTAGTGCGGCCGTGGCGGATGACCAGCAGCCCCTCGTCTGCGAGCACGAGGAACGCGTGCTGGATAGTGCCTGGCTTCAATCCCTGGAGCCGGGCGAGTTCGGCTACTGAGGGGAGGTCGTCACCAGGGACGAGCGCGCCGCAGGTGATAGCTTCGCGGAGCTTGCCGGCCGCCTGCTGCCATCCTGTCCCAGGGCTGGCCGGGCCGGGTCTCAGGTCGGGGACGTGGCGGTGCTCGGTGAACGGCTTGCCGGCGCAGGCCAGCTCGCCGCACTTCTGGAGGCGCGCGTAGAGGTTGTCCAGCAGCGGGCCGCGGACCTTGCGCACTTCCTTGATCCCGAGCGCAGGCTTGATGGTGCGGCGGATGTAACCGAGGTTGGCTTCCTCTGTGGAGACATCCCACCCGGCGACGGGGACGTACGCGTCGAGCAGCTCGGCGACGGTGACGCCCGAGTCTGGGTTCCGTCCTGCCCGCGCGAGCTCGAGCAGCTTGCCAAGTTCGATCTGCGCCTCTACCTCGGTTTTGCGGGTCTTCCGGAACCGGATCTCGCGGCCGGTCAACGGGTCCTTGCCCGCGTACACCTTGGCACGCCACGATCCGCTCGGCAGTTGCTCTATGTGACCGGAAGGGGCATGCGTCATGGCGGCAGGGTACATCGCCATACCGACATCGGTCCACGAACCGGTCCACGAGACAAGTGTGGAGTATCCTGAAACCGCAGGTGGGGCGCCAGGGGGTCGAACCCTGAACCAACGGATTAAAAGTCCGCTGCTCTGCCATTGAGCTAGCACCCCGCAACGCCGCGCCGCCAGAGTCAGCCTCTACCGAGGAAGACCCCAGGGAAGACCCTGAGGAAGACCCTGTCCGCACGACGCTCCGAACGAAGCGTACCGAAACTCAGCGGTAAGCCGATATTCCGGTGAGGGCGTTTCCCAGCGCGAGCGCGTGGATCTCCTCGGTCCCCTCGTACGTGATCACAGCCTCCAGGTTGTTCGCGTGCCTGATCACCGGGTACTCGAGCGTCACGCCGTTGGCCGCGAGGATGGTCCGGGCCTGCCGTGCGATGTCGATGGCGGTCCTGGCATTGGCCATCTTCCCCGCGCTCACCTGGACCGGCGTCAGGGTGCCGGCCTCCTTCAGCCGCCCGAGGTGCAGCGCGAGCAACTGGGCCTGGTACAGCGACACCGCCATCCATGCCAGCTTGGACTGCGTGAGCTGGAACCCGGCTATCGGCTTGCCGAACTGTGTCCGCGTGGTCGCGTAGGAGACCGCGCTCTCCAGGCACGCTCGCGCCGCACCGGTCACTCCCCACGCGATCCCGAACCGCGCCTCGGTGAGGCACGACAGCGGTCCCCGCAGCCCCGTGACCCCGGGCAGCACCGCGGACGACGGCAGCCGGACCGAGTCCAAGTGCAGTTCCGAGGTGATGGACGCGCGCAGCGCCATCTTCTTGTGAATGTCGCGTGCGGTGAAGCCGCGTGTCCCGCGGGGCACGAGGAAACCCCGGATTCCTGACTCAGTCGACGCCCACACGACGGCGATGTCCGCGATGGACCCGTTGGTGATCCACATCTTGGTGCCGTTGAGCACCCAGTCCGACCCATCCCGCGCCGCGTGGGTCCGCATCGAGCCCGGATCCGAGCCATGATCCGGCTCGGTAAGCCCGAAACAGCCGATGGCGGAGCCATTGGCCATCGCCGGGAGCCACTGCTCCTTCTGCTCGTCGCTGCCGTATTTCCAGATGGGAAACATGGCGAGCGAGCCCTGCACGGACGCCGCGCTGCGCAGCCCGGAATCGGCCGCTTCCAGTTCCCGGCAGGCGACCCCGTACGCGGTCGGGCCGGTGCCCGCGCATCCGTAGCCCGTTAGGTGCATGCCGAACAGGCCGAGCTTGCCGAGCTCGGTGAGGACCGGCCGGGGCAGCATCCCGGCCTCGAACCAGTCGCCGATTTCAGGGATTACCTGGTCGGTTACGAAGGCGCGCACGGTGTCGCGGATGAGCCGCTCCTCGTCGCCAAGCTGGTCGTCTATGCGTAGCAGGTCCGTCTCGGTCGTCATGCCGGCTCCAATCGCTCTCTTACCCATCAGGGTATTAACAGGGGAATTCCTGATGACAGGGCCTCCGTCGGCTAGGCATGATCATTGACATGACCGAACACAATGGCAACGGGAACAAGCGGCTGCTCCGGATCCGGCAGAGCCGGCTCGTCGCCGGAGTCTGCACCGGGCTCGCCGCGTACTTCGGGGTGGATGTGAACCTCGTCCGGCTCGCGTTCGGGGTGCTCACCGTCTTCTACGGGCTCGGCATCCTCCTGTACCTGATCGCGTGGGCGATCCTGCCCGAAGAGGGCGAGGACAGCTCGATCTTGGAGTCGCTCATCAACAAGCGCCGGTCGTAACCGCACGCGGTCAGGGCCGCTGCTCGGCGACGACTTTCCGCGCAGACCCGACTGCGCCACGCCGAAGGCGCGGCTCCGCGCCCGAGGTTCGAGCGACCTCACGAACGCCGGCGCCGCGACAAGCTGGAACGCACCCCCATCCCCCGCGATCAGCCACAGGAGCAGCACAACGACGAGTGGCGGCTGCCATGCGCTGTCAATGAGCGGGGCGCCTGACGCCATGGCGAGCCAGCCCCAGCCCACGATCCGGAGCTGCGCCGAGGGCGCCGCGAACCGCTGGAGGAGGACACCGCCGACGACCGTGCCAAGCGGCACGGCGGCCATCAGCAGACCGACGGTGACCTCCGTGCCGCCCAGCGAACGCCCGGACGGGGCGGCAAGACCCTCCAGAAGGATGTAAACCCGGCCAGCCACCCGAACAGCAGCAGCGTCCGCAGCTGCCTGTGGTCCGCTGCGGTGCTGGCCGGCTCCTGACTGCAGTCATAAGGATAAAAGCGGATATTCCGAACGAAAGGGCGTCAATCCCTTGCGTCCGGTAGCTGCCTACCTGGGCGAACTGGTCACCGGCGAAGGACAGCACTTGGACTATCCACAGCCAGCGGAACTCGAGTACCGCGAAGACCTCCCGATATGAAGCCCGCTGCTCCCGAGGGCGACGATGACGCTCAGCCTCCAAGGTCGGTTGGCGCGTCATGGGGCCACATCGCCCTCGCCTCCACCATGCCGCACAGGACCCCGCCCCCGCTTTGAGCGCTCAGTAATCAGAATATCGCTTAACGCGTCGGATCGAGTCAGTCTTTCCAAGCGGTATCGTCTTCTTGGAAGCGTGAAGCACGGTCCCGAGCGCCGCGGAGGATCTTGTTTCGCGGGAATGACCGTAACGCTTTGGTGGTTGCGCCGTCTGTCCTCTATGCTGTGTCAGTCCCCGACGGCGGACTGATGCAGCTACGACGGTGCCCCGTCGAAGCCCCCATCGTCTAGTGGCCTAGGACACCGCCCTTTCAAGGCGGCGGCACGGGTTCGAATCCCGTTGGGGGCACATCGTCGGCTAGAGTCGGCGGTAGCAGATGGTCCTGTAGAGCAGCGTGGAGTGCTCGCCACCCTGTCAAGGTGGAGGTCGCGGGTTCAAATCCCGTCAGGACCGCTGAGGTTGCGCCTAGCGCTACGTCACAAAGGTCAGGTAGCTCAGTCGGTATGAGCGTCCGCCTGAAAAGCGGAAGGTCGACAGTTCGATCCTGTCCCTGACCACCATTCTGATGCGGCTTGAGCAGCCCTCTTACCTGCACTGACAGCAGGAAGAGAGGGATTCCCATGGCGCTGGCAGCGCCCGCGAAGCCCAAGATCAACACACATCCAACACAACCGGGGCGTGACCGCGCGGCCCGGCGTGCCCCGGGCAAAGCCAAGGCGGCCGTCCGCGGGCGCGGCCCGGCCCGCGTGAGCGGGGACACCCGCGAGTCCGTCCGCGATTCCGCTCGTCCGGTGATTGAGCTGGGGTGCGGGATTCTGGTGTACCCGCCGGAGGAGGCGGGAGAGCCGTGGCGGGCGGTGTTCACCGAGAACGGGCGGCGGCGGTTCCGGCAGGCGATGACCGAGGCGGAGCTGGCCGCCAAGCTGGAGAAGGTCACCGAGCGGCTGCGGGACGGGGCGCCGGACATGGAGCGGCCCGGCGCGGACCTGATCGCGCACTACCTGGACCCCGACCGGCTGCCGGTGAGCAAGCGGTGGTCGCGGCGGCACGCCGACACCCAGCGCAGGCTGTGCCGGCGGTTCGCCGCCCCGGTCATCGCTTCGGTCACCTGCCAGGACATCACCGCCGGTCACATGCAGCAGATCGTCAACGCCGCGCCGACCGCCAGCGAGGGCGACCGGCTGCACAGGTGCCTGTCGGCCATGGTGACCGCGGGCATCAAGGGCGGGTACCTGACTAATCCGCGGCTGCGGGAGGTGCACTGGCAGGCCGCCGCTGGCCCGTGCCCGAGCCGCAGGCCAGCACGTCCGGGGAGTCCGCGCTGTGGGTCGACCCGGCCGAGATCCCCGCCGACGCCGACGTCGACCGCCTCGGCAAGGCGCTGGCCGCCGGACAGCGCGGGGACCTGCACGAGCTGATGGCCAATGTCGCCGCCTACGCCGGGCTGCGGCAGGGCGAGGAGTTCGCGCTGACCATCTGGCAGATCACCCCGCAAGAGCGTGTCATCGACGTGGACCGCAAGGTGGTCGAGGTCGCCGGCAAGCAGCACACCGAGCTGCCCAAGGGCCGCAAGCGCCGCAAGACCATCTACCCCGTCCGCACCCCGGCCGGCTACCCGCTCGCGGCGAAGATCCGCGCCCGTATCGAGCAGGTCGAAGCCGAGATGCAGGCCGGCCGCAACCCGCTGGGCCTGATGTTCCCCAGCCCCCGGTTCGCGATCTGGCGGTCCTCCAACTTCGACCGCCGCGTCCTGGCCCCCGCCTACCTCATCGCCGGGTGGCGCGACGAGCACGGCAACGGCGCCTGGACCTGGCACAGCCTGCGGCACGTGTTCTGCACCACCGCCCTGTTCGGCTGGAAGCTCGACGCCACCGACGTGTCCCGCATGGCCGGCCACGCCAACTACCGCATCACCCTCGACATGTACGTCGGCACCACCGCCGGCATCCTCAACCGCGCCCGCCAGGCCACCCAGTAACCACACCCGGCCGCGATGGGGAGCCGGGCAGGGTCATGCAGGCTCGCGCCTGCCCGGTTCCTCCTCGCCGATCACGGAGGACCAGCATGTCTCACACTGATCTCGATCAGCCTGACCTCGCTGCACTGCGTGCTGCCGCCGGGGACGCGGAATCCGCGGGGGCGGAGGCCAGGCTAGTCAGCGCCTGCGGCTATCCGCCCGCGGGCGTCGGCCCGCTGGCACGCGACCTGGCCCGGTCGCTCACCGAGGCAGGTCTTAGCGTGCACCACTGCGCTGCCCATGACCCGCTGTTCCGGCTGGGCGGAGTCTGCCTGCTGCCGGTATCCGCCGAGGCCGGAACGGGTCACCGGGATACCCGCCAGGCCATGAACGCCGCGCTCGGCCGCGTCCTGGCCGCTTTCGGATACCAGGTAGCGCCGTTCGGCAGCGGCGGAGCGCGGCTGGTCACCGGCCGCCGGACCGGGGGAACGGAGGCCGGGCAGTGACCGCGCTCGCCATGGCCCCGGAGACGGGAACCGGATACGGGCCGGATGCGATGACCGGAGTGGACCGGGCCATCCGCGTGTCCACCGCGGTCGCTGTCCTGGCCGTGGCAGGCGTCGCGGCGTACGTCTCGTACTGGCACGCCTACGCTGTCGTCTGCGCGCACGGCGAAAGCGGCATCACCGCCCGGCTGGAGCCGGCCACGATCGACGGCCTGGTCTACGCCAGCTCGATGGTGAACCTCTACGCGGCGCGGCACCGGCTCCCGGTACCCGCCCTGGCCCGCTGGCTGCTCGCGCTCGGCATCATCGCCACGCTCGCCGCCAACATGGCCCAGGGCTGGTCCCACGGACCAGTCGGCGCGGTCATCGCGGCCTGGCCTGCGGTCAGCCTGGTGGGCAGCTACGAGCTGCTGGTCTGGATCATCCGTACCGCAGCAGCAGGCGGACTGGACCGCGGGCCAGCAGCGGACCACGCCGGCTGGTACGCGGACCGCCCGGCCCGCGGACGCCCGGGGGCCAGCTTGCCCGAAGCCGCGCCGGACACCGGCCTGGCGCGGGCCGGCCTCGCGCCTGCTAGCGGGAATGGTCCGCAGGCCCAGGCCCGCGGACCAGCAGCGGACCAGCGGAGCGGACCAGGCCACGGCATTATGCCGGACCATGCGGACCAGGACGCGGACCAGATCCGGGCTGGTTCCGGGCAAGCCGGTACCGGCCGCGACGAGAGCGAGACCATCGCCGCGGCGGTGGCCGCCTACCGGGCCAGCCTCCGGACGGGCAAGCCGCTGTCGGAGCGCAAGCTGGCGGGCATGTTCGGCAAGACCTCACGGCGGTGGGCGCGCAACCGCATGGCCGAAGCCCGGCAGAGCCTGGTACCGGTCTAAGGCGGCACCGCCACATCCAGAATGCGACCTCCCGCCGGCCAGGGTCCCGGCGTGGGCTTCGCTTTGACGCGGGGCTCGAATCGTGTGACGCGTGCCGGATCGCGTGACACCCAGGCACCTGGCGAGCGGCGCCGGTACCACCGGCGAGGCGGGAAAATACATGGACGGAGTTCAACGACGAACTGAAGGCCCTGGTGGGCGAAGTCGCCGACCGGCCTTGGTCAGCGCGGCTGCCTCGGGTGCGCCCGAAGGCGTACTTCCGCCCTGGACGCCAGGCGCCGGCTGGCTCGCTGTCACGGCCACGGCGGGGTTGCCGGCTGGTGAGATGCGTATCGTGTGGGTCCGGGGAAACATCACGAACGTGATGGCGGTGATGCACAGGAGCACGACTGCCGTAGTTGCGGCCAGCCGCGCCGGGAGCCGCCGCGCTGGCTGGTGACGAGGTGTTCCGTAGGGCGGAGTTGGTACGCCGGGCCGGTATCCCACTCTGGGTGACTCATTTCCCTTTTTCCTCTTGCGGCACATGGCTGTGCCGTTCCTTTGTTGCGGGATGCGCGACCTGCGCGGCCGGGTGTGGTTACTGGGTGGCCTGGCGGGCGCGGTTGAGGATGCCGGCGGTGGTGCCGACGTACATGTCGAGGGTGATGCGGTAGTTGGCGTGGCCGGCCATGCGGGACACGTCGGTGGCGTTGAGCTTCCAGCCGAACAGGGCGGTGGTGCAGAACACGTGCCGCAGGCTGTGCCAGGTCCAGGCGCCGTTGCCGTGCTCGTCGCGCCACCCGGCGATGAGGTAGGCGGGGGCCAGGACGCGGCGGTCGAAGTTGGAGGACCGCCAGATCGCGAACCGGGGGCTGGGGAACATCAGGCCCAGCGGGTTGCGGCCGGCCTGCATCTCGGCTTCGACCTGCTCGATACGGGCGCGGATCTTCGCCGCGAGCGGGTAGCCGGCCGGGGTGCGGACGGGGTAGATGGTCTTGCGGCGCTTGCGGCCCTTGGGCAGCTCGGTGTGCTGCTTGCCGGCGACCTCGACCACCTTGCGGTCCACGTCGATGACACGCTCTTGCGGGGTGATCTGCCAGATGGTCAGCGCGAACTCCTCGCCCTGCCGCAGCCCGGCGTAGGCGGCGACATTGGCCATCAGCTCGTGCAGGTCCCCGCGCTGTCCGGCGGCCAGCGCCTTGCCGAGGCGGTCGACGTCGGCGTCGGCGGGGATCTCGGCCGGGTCGACCCACAGCGCGGACTCCCCGGACGTGCTGGCCTGCGGCTCGGGCACGGGCCGGCCGGCGGCCTGCCAGTGCACCTCCCGCAGCCGCGGATTAGTCAGGTACCCGCCCTTGATGCCCGCGGTCACCATGGCCGACAGGCACCTGTGCAGCCGGTCGCCCTCGCTGGCGGTCGGCGCGGCGTTGACGATCTGCTGCATGTGACCGGCGGTGATGTCCTGGCAGGTGACCGAAGCGATGACCGGGGCGGCGAACCGCCGGCACAGCCTGCGCTGGGTGTCGGCGTGCCGCCGCGACCACCGCTTGCTCACCGGCAGCCGGTCGGGGTCCAGGTAGTGCGCGATCAGGTCCGCGCCGGGCCGCTCCATGTCCGGCGCCCCGGCCCGCAGCCGCTCGGTGACCTTGGCCAGCTTGGCGGCCAGCTCCGCCTCGGTCATCGCCTGCCGGAACCGCCGCCGCCCGTTCTCGGTGAACACCGCCCGCCACGGCTCTCCCGCCTCCTCCGGCGGGTACACCAGAATCCCGCACCCCAGCTCAATCACCGGACGGCCTGAAGCCACGGCTGGGTGCAAGGCTGCGGTGACGGCCCCGCCGTCGGGCGTGCCGCTTGGGCGGTGCGGCGGAAGCGGCGAGGGTCGTTGTGGCGTGTCTTCGCGGAAGGCAACAGCCTGCTCATTCATTGCCTGAGTGCGCTTTCTCATCTTGGCGCAGGACAGGGAAGCCCGGCGTGACAGCCGTCCTCATCCTGGCTGGGGGCCGCGTGCCTTCTGGGCCGGTTCCGTGCGCGGCCTCAGGTCCGCGCTTTGGCTGTGCGGGTCGAGGATGGCCTGAACTGGCTGCGGGAAGTCGAGAGCCGCGACCTGGTTCGGGTGGCTGGCATGAACTGGCCGCCATGGTCTGGTGATCTGTGCTGTCCATGCCGCGATCTGCGGCGCTAGCAGCCGCAGGATGTCCGGGGCCGCCAGATCGCATGCCTGGGCGAGCGCGGCTGAGATCGTGTCCCGGTCGGTGATATCGCGTGTCGGCGGCGGTGTATCGCGCAGCTGGCATGACCTGATCCGCGCGCCGGCCTCCACCAGCACTCGTTCAGCGTCGGCGAGTGATTCCACGGTTCCCTGGCTGGCGGCGGTCCGGGGAAATGCCGGCGCCGGCCGGAGGTCTGCGCTCTTGCACGGCCAGGTGCCTGTTTCTCCGAGGAACCGGACGTAATAGGTCTGTGTCCCGTCCCGTTCGGCATAAATGGAGGTGATGATGCCGCGGGAGGCGAGAGGGGCGCTGTCTTCCGCGGATTCCTGGTCCCGGCGCCGCTGCGGGTGTTCTACTTCTTCGCCGAGCGAGTACGGGTGTTCTTCTTCAGCCCGGCGCTGGTGGTAGGCGGCATTCCCGGCAGCGATCGCATTGTCGAAGTCGATGCCCCGCCAGTCTGCGTAATGCCGCAGGTCGCCGATCAGGGCGGCCATGAGGTCTTGGTCGCCGAGGTCTTCGTCTGCGGGATCAGCGAGATATTCGTAGGCGGGCGGGTCCATGTCACCGGCCTGCTGCCGGTAGTCGTAGAACAGGCGCGATGCCATGTCCAGGCGTTCGCTGCGGGACAGGTTATCTTTATCTGTCATGGCTTCCTCCTTGGCGGGCCGGGCCGGTGGCCGGGCGGCTGGCTGCCGGCGCTGCCGCCGTCTTGGGGGGCGGCGGGGATGGCGGCGGGATCGCTGGCCGGCGCGGGAAAGCATGCCGCTGCCAGGCCGGCTGCCCCGGTGGCGGGAGTCCCGGCCGCTGCCAGCCCGGCTCGCCCCGCCTCGGAGAACAGCGGGTAGGCTGCCCGCACCTGGCGGGCCAGGTCCCCGGCGCCGGGCTGATGGCTGCCGGCCGCCGAGCAGACCAGGGACTCGCGCAGGTGCCCGCAGGAAAGATCGAAGTTCCGCGCGATCAGCGTGAGCGTGGTGCCGAACGGCCTTGGCGCTGTTTCGGCAAGAGCGAGGACGGCAGCCTGCAGCGACGCCATCGCGAACATCATTTCCGTGACGATCTCGTCCCGGTATTCGGCAGTTCCGGACATCTGCCGCCAGATACCGTCGGATATGCCCAGCGCCTGTCTCATGGCATGGACCGCGGCGACCGCCGGACCGTCGTGTGACGGGTCGCCTCCCGCGCGGATACCCTGCGCCAGGTTTTCCCTGATGCCTGCCTTCATGGCCGGCTGGCCGATCCGGGCCAGAACCCTGGCCGCGTCGAGGCAGTGTGATGCCTCGCTGATCAGCGCGTTCGGGGCGTTCAGGGAGTCATCAGGCTGCCCGCCGGGCTGTGCAGTTGCCTGATAGCGGCTGAGCAGGCCGGTGGCAACCCGGAAATCGTGAATCACGTTGCCGAGCATCCACATGATATTGAGGCCCTGCTGCAGGGTGAGATTCGCATCCCAGGCGGTTGCCGCGTCTCCGGCTGCTTCCTGGAAACTGTCCAGGGCGTTCAGCACGCGGTCGTGGCGGCTTTGGTGGTTGTCCCGCTGCGAATCATTCACGTGCGTCCGTCCCTGACTGCTGGTCCGGTCCCCGGGAACCCCTCCGGCTGCGGGCAACGCGCACCGTGCCGGTAATGCGCAGCGGGGCCGGGTCCCGGGACAGGGTGCGCTGCTGCGCCCGGCGCTGGGAGTTGCTGCGCGGATTGCGGCTCTGGGTGCGAAGCGCTGCGGCAAAGGCGGCTACCTCGCCGGCCCACCAGCGGTAGCAGCGCGCTGAGACAGGAACGGGCGCGGGGAATCCGGGACGATGGGTGAGTTCGTATGCAGCCGTGCGGCCCAGGCCGAACAGCTGGCGTATTTCCCGGATGGTGATCAGGCTGTCGGCCGGCGGCCGTCCGCGCAGCGGTGCCTCCGGCTCGGCCGTGCCGCGCGGCGCCGTCGGCCGCTCCTGGCCGTCCGGGCTGTTCACGGCAGCGTCCTTCCTGATGGCAGGCGGGATGGCCTGGTCAATGACGTGTTCACCGGTCATCGTGATGTCTCCCCGGTGCGCCTTCCTGTTCTGCTGCGGTCATCGGGGGATGCCTCCGCGCGCCGCGCTGGCGACCTGCGGCCGGCGGCGGCCCGCTGCGCGGAGAAGTCGTACCGTCCAGCGGGACTGCCTGGCCGGGCCATCACCGGTGATCCGTCCGCGGGCGCCGCTCCGGTTTCCGGAACGGCACGACTGCTGCTTCGGCGCCGGGCGGGCCGGGAAGCCCTGGCGCGCCCGGCGGGAACGGCATGCTGGCCGCGGCGAGGGTGACGGGGTGGCCGGTGCGTGCCCCGGCGACCAGCTGTCCGTCTCTTTCGGTGATGACTTCGCTGAACTCCTGGAGCAGGGTCTGCCGTCTCAGGCCGCTCCAGCCGGACAGTGCCGCCAGGATGGTGTCCAGGTCCCGGACAAGGCGGCTGTCCGGGGTCCGGCGGTCGAGGCAGGCGTGCTCGAGCTCGGAAACGGCCCGGTTCAGGCAGCGGCGTGCGGCGTAGGCCGAGGAGATGGTGCCGTGGCTGGTGGTGATAGCGGGGAACGGCCGGGCGGGGGCGAGGTCCGGCTCGGGGACCCATTGGCGGCTGGTGAGGAAGTCGATGCGGTATTCGGCGGGGCGGCCTGGCCGGGCGGCGATCACTTCGCCGGTGAGCGGCGGGTCGCCGGGGGCCGGGGTGCGCCAGCGCGGCCCGGCGCGCCGGACTGCGTTCCCGGGCGTGTAGGTGGTGTGCTGCCGGCTATGTTCTTGCCGTGCGGCGGTGAGCGCGTCGGGGAAGCTGAGGTGGCGCCGGTCGGCGTAGTGCATGAGTCCGCATAGCAGGGCTGAGAGCCGGTCCTGGTCGCCGCCGGGCAGCGCGTCCCGCTCGAAGTCGAAGAAGAAGATGTCCTCGGGGGAGCCTTGTGCGGTTGAGGAGCGGGCGTAGAGGTTGACTGCGTCCAGGGCCAGTGCTGCCCGCTGCCCGTTGGTCGGCGGGTGGTCGCTCACGGCCGGCTCTCCGGGGGCCAGGGTGGAATGCCGTCTTCGGGCGGCTGGACCGCTGCGTTGAAGTAGGCGATCGCCTCCGCGACGGCGGCGCCGGCGGTGTGCAGGCCGATGGC
Source organism: uncultured Actinomycetota bacterium (assembly GCA_963771985.1). Lineage (GTDB taxonomy): Bacteria > Actinomycetota > Actinomycetes > Streptosporangiales > Streptosporangiaceae > Trebonia. Next base: position 369,594 of record CAVYVO010000010.1, read on the forward strand.
CAGCCGGCGGGGAGCGTAGCTGGCCAGGGCGGCGATCGCGGCGGACAGGAACGCGGTGGCGGTGATGAGCCGGCGGACGGTGCCGTCGCGGTCGGCTGCGGTGCCGGCCGGCTGCCGCCAGGACACGATGGCATCCCGTGCTGCCCGGCACAGCACCGCGCCGGGCTCGTCGGGGTCGGTCGGCGGGCTGATGCCTTCGGCGGCGAGCACGCCGTCCAGGCGCTGCCAGGCGTCGTGCAGCCACCCGGACCCGGTGCCGGTGTGCTGCGCGAAGCCGGCGGCGTCGGGATCCGGGTGGCGGTCGGTGACTTGGTAGGCGGCCAGGCCGCTGGCGGCGATGGCGAGGTCGCGCAGGACGGAGTACAGCTGGCTGACGGCGCGGCGGTGTGCGGCCGGGGGCAGCGGCTGTGCCCAGGCGCAGGCGGCGTCTTTGGCGGCGCCGGCGACTGCGGCGGCGGCGGCAGTGTGGTGCTGCGGCGGGGGCAGCGGGGGTGCGGGGCGCGGTGCGGTCATGGGTGCCTCCGGGGCTGGGTGCGGGTCAGGGGCGGGATGCGAGGGCGGCGGGGCGGGTCGCGGCGACGACGCCGTCCAGGTCGAGGGGGCCGGTCTGGACGTCGGTGCCGGTGTGGGGGGCCTGGATGACCTGGCCGTGGCCGAGGTACATGACGACGTGGCCGGGGCTGGCGGGGGTGCCGTCGGAGCCGGCGGAAAACAGCAGGTCGCCGGGCTGGATCTGGGACAGCGGGATTTGCGGGCCGTCTTGGCGCCATTGGTAGGTGGTGCGGGCGATGTGGATGCCGGCGGCGGCGTAGGCGGCCCAGACCAGGCCGGAGCAGTCGTAGGAGGCGGGGCCCTGGCCGCCCCACTGGTAGGGCTTGCCGAGCTGCGCCTTGGCGAACGCGATCGCCGCGGCGGCCGGGTCGGGCTGCCCGGTGCCCTGGGCGGCGTAGCGGGCGGCCCAGGACATGACGTCGGTGACGTACCAGCCGGCGTGGTTGTAGGCGAAGACGGCCTGCTCGATCCCGGCGGGGCTGCCGCCGCGGGCGCCGCTGGCGCAGAGCATCGCCGCGGCGGTGTAGATGGCGTCGGCCGGGTCGTAGGGGGTGACGGGCTGGCCGGGGCTGGCGGTGACGGCGTATTCGGCGAAGGTGGCGGGGAGGAACTGCATGGGGCCTTCGGCGCCGGCGTAGTTGCGGCCGGAGCGGACGCCCGGCAGGGGCGACTGGCCGTTGTCTGATTCGACGGTGCCGATGCCGGCCAGCACTGCCCAGGGCAGTCCCGGGCAGGTGCGGGCGGCGTCCATGTACCAGGCCAGGTAGGCGGGCGGGATGTCTGCTTCTGCGGCGGGGGCGGGCGCGCCGTCCAGGGCGGCGGCCGCCGCCTGCGCGACGGCAGCGGCCGGCCCGCCGGGCGGGGCGGCTGGGACAGGCGCGGGACTGGCCGCTGTGGTGAGCAGGATGATCGCCAGCGGGAACCCGGCGGCGGCCGCCGCGGCGGCGGCGAGGGCCTTGACCATGACGGCTGGCCCCCTCAGTAGAACAGCACGCGGGCGACCAGCCAGCGGCCGCCCGTCCGGGCCAGCTGCACGGTGACACCGTCCGGGGCGGACGTGCGGCCCGCGCTGCTGGCCGTCACGCGGATGGCGTACACGCGCAGGTAGACCGTCTGGCCGGTCGGGGCGGGCGCGCCGTCGGGGTGGGTGACGGCCTGCACGCGCACCAGGCTGACCGTCCGGCTGCGGCGCATCGCCTCCCACGCGGCGGTGGCCGGCTGGGAGGCGGTCAGCTGCGCTTCCAGCGCCGCGGTGACCAGCGGCGGGCACCGGGCGGCCATAGCACCGGGCCCGTCGTGGACGGTGTCGGTGCTCTGCACGGTCACTCAAGATGACGATGTAGGCGCTGGTTTGCGTCACTGATGTTGCGGATGTGCTGAGGGCAGCCCTGAGGGGTTGTCCTTTTTCGTGTGCGACGGCACGGTGAGCACGTTGGAGACAGGTGCGGCCCTCCCGTTCCTTCGTTTGGCAGCGAGACGGGAGGGCCGCGGGCGGACGCTTGGAGGCGTCGTGCTCACGGTAAACGGTGACCGGGGTGCAGTCGAACGGCAGTTGCTGTCGGGGCAGCTGTGCTGCCCGTCGTGCGGCGGGGTGCTGGGCGGGTGGGGGAACGCGCGGCCGCGGCGGGTCCGGATCCTGGACGGGCCTGACGTGGAGGTTGTCCCGCGCAGGTCGCGGTGCCGGGGCTGCGGGGGGACGCACGTTCTTCTTCCTGCGCGGTTCCTGTCGCGTCGGGCGGACGCGGGGGCGGTGATCGGCCGGGCGCTGGAGGAGAAGGCCGCGGGGAGCGGGCACCGGGTGATCGCGGCCGGGCTGGGACGGCCGGCGTCGACGGTGCGGGGCTGGCTGCGGTCGCTGGCCCGGAGCGCGGAGCGGGTGCGGGAGCGGTTCACGGTGCTGGCGGCGGGCCTGGCGGCCGATCCGCCGCTGCCCGCCCCGGCCGGGTCGCCGCTGGCGGACGCGGTCGCCGCCATCGCGGCGGCCGCCGCTGCGGCGGCGATGGTGCCGGGCGTGGCAGCGTGCCGCGGTGGCAGCTGGCGGCGGCGCAGACGTGCGGGCTGCTGCTGGCCCCGTCGTGGCCGGCCATGGCCGGCCACGCGAGCTGGCTCTGGGCGGCGGCACGCTGAGCCGGAATCCTCGGTGACGCATGTTTTCGGCGTTTTCACTGAGGAGGGATGCCCGTGTAGGGGCTCAGGAGGACCGCAAGAGGGCGCAGCGGGCCGAGCAGGTGGCCTTGTTCCGTCTGTTTCCGGCAACGCAGAGGGGTTTCGCTTCACAAACAAGGCCGTAAAGGCAATCACTGGTCATTGCGGGACCAAAAGAAAGTACCTTTGGAAAACTCAAGCAGTCAGTCTCCCATGCGAGTACTTGCCGTGATCGTCCTGTATAAGATGCAGCCCAGAGAGTCAGCGGCCTTCAGGACACTTCGGGCAGCGATATCCGGTCTCGAGGACGGACAAGCAGATATAGAGATTTTGCTGTATGACAACACACCCGGGGGGCAGGCGAAGCGCTTCCGGCGGACGCACAAGGGCATCTGCCTGATCACCCAGCCGATGATCGAGAGGCTGGCACGGGTGAGTTGGCCGCCGTTCTGGCGGTCGTCTCCGAAGTCTTTCCGCTGATCAAGACAGGCGGGCTCGCAGACGTGGCGGGCGCGCTGCCGCTCGCGCTGGACGCCCAGAACGTTCACACCGTCACCCTGGTGCCCGGTTATCCGGCGGTGCTGCGCGGGCTGGTCGATGCCGCCCCGGTGCACGCATTCCCGAACCTGTTCGGCGGACCGGCGACGCTGTTGCGCGGACAGGCGGCGGGGCTCGACCTGCTGGCGATCGACGCGCCGCATCTCTACGCCCGCGCCGGCGGGCCCGTACGCCGGGCCGGGCGGCGCCGACTGGCCGGACAACGCGGTGCGCTTCGCCGCGCTGGCGGACGTGGCCGCGCGGGTGCGGGCCAGGGAGCGGTGGGCGACATCCGGCCCGACGTGCTGCACGCGCACGACTGGCAGGCCGGGCTGGCGCCTGCCTACCTGCACTACCGCGGCGGCCGGCCGGCCCGGCACGGTGATGACCGTGCACAACTTGGCCTTCCAGGGCTGCTTTCCGGCCGCGCTGCTGCCCGCCCTGGGCCTGCCGCCGGAAGCCTGGAGCGTCGACGGCGTCGAATACTATGGCGACATCGGCTTCCTGAAGGCCGGGCTGCTGTTCGCCGATCGGATCACCACCGTCTCGCCGAGCTATGCCGCGGAGATATGCACGCCGGCCGGCGGCATGGGCATGGACGGCCTGTTGCGCATGCGCGCCGCCGTGCTGAGCGGCATCCTGAACGGCATCGACGACGCGGTGTGGAACCCCGCAACCGATCCGTTCACGGTGGCCGACTTCTCCGCCGAACGTCCGGACCGGCGGGAGGCGAACAAGATGTCGCTGCAGGCATGGTTCGGGCTGAAGCAAGCGCCGGACAGGCTGCTGTTCGGCGTCATCAGCCGGCTGACCTGGCAGAAGGGCCTCGACCTGCTGCTGGCGTCCCTGGATACGCTGCTGGCCACCGGCGCGCAGCTTGCGCTGCTCGGCGCCGGCGAGCCGGGCCTGGAAATCCGCGGCCCGGGCCGCCGCCGCGGCGTATCCCGGCCGGATCGGCTGCGTCATCGGCTACGACGAGGCGGTGGCGCACCAGATCCAGGCCGGCGCCGACGCCTTGCTGGTGCCGTCACGGTTCGAGCCGTGCGGCCTGACGCAACTTTGCGCGCTGCGCTATGGCGCCCTGCCGGTGGTGGCGCGGGTCGGCGGCTTGGCCGACACGGTGATCGACGCCAACGAGGCGGCGGTCGCCGTCGGCACCGCCACCGGCGTGCAATTCGCCCCGGTGACGCAACAGGCCCTGGAAGTCGCGCTGCGCCGCACCGCCGCGCTCTGGCGACAACCCGAGGTCTGGCGGCGGTTGCAGCGCAACGCGATGCGCACCGACGTCTCCTGGCGCCGCCCTGCCGCCCAGTACGCCACCCTCTACCGCGCCATTAAGACAACCTCTCCCGCATAGCGGAAGAGAGAGCCTTGTATCTCCGAATTGTGCCAGAAGCTGTGCGGGCCGGTGCGGTGGCCACCGCACCGGCCCGGGAAGGGGGAGCCCGTCAGAGCCTAGGGCACAGCCCGCGGGGCAGCCTGAGCCTTCCCTCTTTGTCTTCACACAACCCGAACGGTTGCAGGGTCTCGCCAGACCGGACTGCAAGGATGGGAGCGGAAGATGGCACAGATCGTAGTCACTGCCGGCATCGATGTCAGCAAGCCCAACCTCGATCTCGCACTATACCCCAGCGCGCCAGCCTTCGCGTGGCGCGCGATGCCGCCGGCCTTGCCGAACTCGCCGCCTGGCTCGCCCAATATCAGGTCGAGCGGGTCGGCGTGGAAGCCACCGGCGGATACGAACGCCTGGTCATGGACCAACTGGCGGCGGCCGGTTCCGCGGTCGTCCGGCTCAACCCGCTGCTGGTCCGCCGCTTCGCCGAGGCCAAGGGCCGCCTGGCCAAGAATGACAAGGCGGGCGCGCGCATGATCGCCCGGTTCACAGCGATGATGCTCGATGACCCGAAGCCAGGCCGGCGGAACGACCTCGACCCGCTGGTCGAGCACCTGACGCTGCGGCGGCAGCTGAGCGACTGGACCATCGAATGCGGCCAGCAACTCGAACACCTCACCGACAGGGCTTTGCGCAAGCAGATCGAGAAGGTTGCGAAGGACGACCTGGCGCGCCGTCAGGCCGCCGTCGAGGCCAGGCTTGCGGCCATGATCGCCGCACGCGACGACTGGGCCAGGCTCGATCGGCGGCTGCGCAGCGTGCCCGGTGTCGGCCCGGTCCTGGCCCGGACCTTGATCGCCTTGCTGCCCGAACTCGGCCGGCTGTCGCGGCGCGCCGTCGCCGCGCTGGTCGGTGTGGCGCCGTATGACGATGACAGTGGCGGGCATCGCGGCGAGCGGCATATCAAGGGTGGCCGCAAGGCGGTGCGCGATGTGCTGTATATGGCCGCCAGTGCGGCGAAGACGCACAATCCCGTGATCGCCGCCTTTGCCGCGAGGCTGGCTGGCAAGGAAAAGAAGGTCATCCTGGTCGCCTGCATGCGCAAGCTGTTGAGCATCCTCAACGCGATGGTTCGCGATGGCACCGGCTGGCGGGACGCCAAGGTGGCGTGAACGCCCTGGCTTGCCTGACGGGGCTGGCGGTGACGCGTAAAGATATCCGCCTTTTGTAGCGCGTGAGCTGTCCGCCCCACTGTTGCCACTCGTTGCCACTCGTCGTTTTCCGGTTCGGCTGGCGCGCCGTTTTCCCGTCCCGGCCTGACCTTGCGCGGGCCATGGCGCGCAGCGTAGGGCAAGAGAGGAGCGCAGCCACCCGGAGCCACGCGCAGCGCGCCGCACCGGCCGGCGGAGCAGGGTCGCCGGCCTTGCCGACGCGCGAGCATGGCGAGGATGGCGAGCACCGGACCTTGCCCGGAGCGAGCACCATGGCACCCTACGTCAAGGCGGGCGGCCAGGCCGTCTTGCAACCGCGTCAAGGACCCCGGATACGCGCTGCGATGCCTCGCCAAACGCCATCCCCGGCGGAGAATAGAAAATCTGTAAGCGGAATGAAGAAGACGGTTGCTGCCCCGGACTTGATCCGACGCCGGCGCGCAAAGCACACCAAGCAATCTGCTTATTCGCTCTCGCTTAACATGCAATGACCGGTCAGGACGGCCACCGGGATTGACACGCCCGTCCATGCGGTCAGGATCTTCAGGGAGCCGATGATCGCGCTCGCCGGCAGCAGGCTTGCGCCGCAGCCAAGCAGAATGATCACCGCCGGCGTGCCGAACAAGATCAGCCGTTCTCTGCAATTTCCGGCGTAAAACATCCGCTTCGGCTCCTGGGACCAGAGTGTCCCGGAATTATCAAGCAAGATACATGCCACAGGAAAAGTAGTTATTTTTCAATATATTGCGGCACGCTGCTCGACGATGCGACGCTGATGTGTCAAATATTCCGACAAATTTGCTGCCGGCCGAAGGCCACGGGGCTGCCGGCGCGAATGCCGCTTGGGGCCGCTTGCCGGACACGGCGCGGTGCTGCAGCCGGAGATCGCTTGGGGCCGGGGCGGTGACGTAGCCCGCCGAAATATTTCGCAGTCCACTGCCATCCGAATGCGTGACACCGGCCGCCGGATTCAGTCCGGAATCATGCCCGACCCGGACCCGATCTGCTGATTTAATGCACTGAAGTCGACACGCCGCCGTGGCCCTGATGGCGCCATGGACCGGATCGGCCTATCGCGCCGCGGGTGCGGGAGGAAAGCGGCGGTCGCGAGCACCGATCGAGGACCGCCCGCATGCGGCGTTGGGAGTTCCGGGTTACCGGGCCACCGGTTAGCGTTGCCCGATGCATGATCCGGGGATCTGTAATGCCCGCCTGTCAGCAGCCGGACTGGCCATCCGGCGCACGCCATTGTGATAGTAGACTTGACTCCGGACGGGATGCCACTGCGGTCGCCACACGCCGCACCAGTGCGATCATCTCCTGGTTGGTCACGCCGTCGCTTGCCATCACCAGACGCACCATCGGATCGCGCAGCCACCCGTACAACGTCGGTGCCGTGGTTTGTTCCGTGCGCATCGCACCGCCCCGCTCCAGCCTCGTCCAGACATATCGTATGCCCGGTGCGGACGGAATAAATACAATAAAAGTGTCAGAATATTGCCCGTGTTTCGGCCGCCCGGCCATAATCGAGTTTCACCACGCGGGGTGCCGCTCCGGTCGGAGCGAATGTCGTTTCGCCTTGGCCGGTTTGTGGCGTGACCGCGGCGGCGCCTGCTACGTCTCCGCCGCGAGCAGGTAATTCACCCCGACATCCCGCGCGTTCCAGCCGCCGCGCAGCGGGTCCGGCACCAGGCCGGTCAGATCCGTCGCTCCGCAGCCCGGCGTCGCGCAGCAGGCCCCCCAGCTCCGCCGGCGTCATGAACCGCCGCCAGTCATGCGTGCCACGGGCAGCCAGCGCAGCACGTATTCCGCCCCCAGCTTGGCCGCCACGAACGAGCGCCGCCGTGCGGTTCAGCGTGGACAGCACCAGCAGCCCGCCCGGCTGCCAGCAGCCCGGCCAGGGTCGCGCAGGAAGGCCGCCGGATCGGGCACGTGCTCGATCACCTCCAGCGCGGTCACCACCGGGAAGCGCGGCGCCCTCGGCCAGCAGGTCCTCCGCCACGCCCACCCGGTAGGCCAGCGCCAACGTCCTCGCCGCCGGCCTCGGCATGCGCCACCGCCGCCGCGATCGGCGTCGGCGGCGGCGTCCAGCCCCAGCACGTCGAAGCCACGCCGCGCCAGCGCCTCCGCCGCGATCCCGGCGCCGCAGCCCACGTCCAGCAGCCGCAGCCCGGCCGGCGCCGGGAATCGCCGCGCACACGCGCCGCGATCCAGCCGATCCGCGCCGGGTTCATCCGGTGCAGCGGCCGCATCGGCCCGTCCGGGTCCCACCAGTGCGCCGCCAGCGCGTCGAACCGCGCGACTTCTCGGCGGCCGAAACGCGTCGCGACCAGCTGCATGTTGCCCCTCCTGCCACGCGCCAGTATGTGTCCGCTCGCGGCCACCGACCTGCCGGGCAAGACGGCCGACTCCCGGAACAACCTGATGGCGCGCATCGTGATGAAATTCGGCGGCACCTCGGTCGCCGACCTGGACCGCATCCGCAACGTGGCCGCCCGCGTCAAGCGCGAGGTCGACGCCGGGCAACCAGGTCGCCGTCGTGGTCTCCGCCATGGCCGGCGCCACCAACCAGCTGGTCGCCTGGTGCCAGGCGCTGTCGCCGCTGCACGACGCGCGCGAATACGACACCGTGGTGGCGACCGGCGAGCAGGTCACCGCCGGCCTGCTGGCGATCGCGCTGCAGAAGATCGGGCGTGGAGGCGCGCTCCTGGCAGGGCTGGCAGATCCCGATCCACACCGACAGCGCGCACGGCAAGGCGCGCATCCAGGACGATCGACGGCGACGAACTGATCCGCCGCATGGCAGGCCGGCCAGGTCGCCGGTGGTCGCCGGCTTCCAGGGCATCGCCCCGGACAACCGCATCACCACGCTCGGCCGCGGCGGCTCCGACACCTCGGCGGTGGCGCTGGCCGCCGCGCTGAAGGCCGACCGCTGCGACATCTACACCGACGTCGACGGCGTCTACACCACCGATCCGCGCATCGTCCCGCAGGCGCGCAAGCTGGCTAAGATCGCCTACGAGGAGATGCTGGAGCTGGCCTCGGTCGGCGCCAAGGTGCTGCAGACCCGCACGGTCGAGCTGGCGATGAACGAGCGGGTGCGCGTGCAGGTGCTGTCCAGCTTCGAGGACCGCACGGTGCGACGCCGACAACCGGCACCCTCGTGGTGGATGAGGACGAGATCGTGGAAAAGGAGATCGTCTCCGGCATCGCCTACTCGCGCGACGAGGCCAAGCTGACGGTGCGCCGGGTGCCCGACCGGCCCGGGCATCGCCGCGGCCATCTTCGGCGCGCTGGCGGCGCAGAACGTCAACGTCGACATGATCGTGCAGAACGTCTCCGCCGACGGCACCACCGACATGACGTTCACCGTCGGCAAGGCCGACCTGCCGCGCGCCCGAGCGGCGCTGGACGAGCATCCGGCCGCAGATCGGCTACGCCGAGCTGCTGGCCGACCCGAACGTCGCCAAGATCAGCGTGGTCGGCGTCGGCATGCGCAGCCATGCCGGCGTCGCCAGCACGATGTTCCGCGCGCTGGCCGACAAGGGCGATCAACATCCAGGTGATCTCCACCAGCGAGATCAAGGTCAGCGTGCTGATCGCCGCCGAATACACCGAACTGGCGGTGCGCGCGCTGCATACCGCCTACGGTCTCGATGCCGCCTGATCGCCGCCGCCGGCCGTCAGACGCCGCGCACGTGCGCGACGCCGCCGCGCGCGCCACGGCTCGACCGGCTGTGGGCGCGCGGCACGCGCGTTCCTCGGCTGCCGAGCTCGCCATCATGGGCGGCGCCATGAGCTGGGTCAGCGAGCGCCACCTGGTCGCCGCCATCTCCAACGCCGGCGGCTTCGGCGTGCATCGCCTGCGGCTCGATGACGCCCGACCAGCTGGCCGCCGAGATCGCCGCCACCCAGGCGCTGACCGACGCAGCCGTTCGGCGTCAACCTGATCACCATGCATCCCGCAGCTCGACGACCTGGTCGCGGTCTGCCTGCGACGCGAAGGTCGGCCACATCGTGCTGGCCGGCGGCATCCCGCCCGGCACCGCGGTGCGCGCGGTGAAGGACGGCGGCGCGAAGCTGATCGCCTTCACCCCGGCGCTGGTGCTGGCGAAGCGCCTGGTCCGCAGCGGCGCCGACGCGCTGGTGATCGAGGGCTCCGAAGCCGGCGGCCATATCGGCCCGGTAGTCGCTGAACGTGCTGGCGCAGGAGATCCTGCCGCATATCCGCGAGGTGCCGGTGTTCGTCGCCGGCGGCCTCGGCCGCGGCGAGGCGATCCTCGCCTACCTGGAAATGGGCGCCGTCGGGCGCGCAGCTCGGCACCCGCTTCGCCGCCACCACCGAGTCCATCGCCCACCCGAACTTCAAGCAGGCCTTCATCCGCGCCAATGCGCGCGACGCGGTGCCCTCCGATCCAGCTCGACGAGCGGTTCCCGGTGATCCCGGTGCGCGGCCTGGTCAACGAGGGCACCAAGCGCTTCCTGCGCCACCAGGCGGAAACCCGCGACCGATTCCTGGCCGGCGAACTGGACCAAGGAGGCGGCGCCAGCTCGAAATCGAGCATTTCTGGGCCGGCGCGCTGCGCCGCGCGGTGATCGACGGCGACATCGAGAACGGCTCGATGATGGCCGGCCAGTCGGTCGGCATGGTGACGGCCGAGCAATCGGTCGCCGCGGTCATCGCCGAACTGGTGGACCAGGCCGTCGCCGCGCTGGTGGCGCGCCATGACAGGTAACCTCTCCCGCTGCGCGGGAGAGGTCGCGGCGCAGCGCCGCGGGTGAGGGGCGCGCTGCAGAGCGTCTGCGCGGTCGCCCGTCACCCTCGCTCGCGTCGCGCCTCGACCTCTCCCGCGCGCGGGAGAGGTTAACAACACCATGGCCTCGCCACGCCGCTTGCTGGCCCGGCTGCGTACCTCCGGGCCTCCGGCGCCGCCCCGCTGACCGATCTGGTGCGCCTGGTCGCCGCCGAGCTGGTCAGCGAGGTGTGCTCCATCTATGTGCAGCAGCCGGGCGACGTCCTTGAACTGGCCGCCACCGAGGGGCTCAACCAGAGCGCCGTCGGCCGCACCCGGCTGCGGGTCGGCGAGGGCATCGTCGGCCTGGCCGCCGCCACCGGCGCGGTCATGAACCTGCCGGATGCGCAGAACCACCCCGCCTTCGCCTATCGGCCGGAGACCGGCGAGGACCCCTACGCCTCGATGCTCGCGGTGCCGGTGCGCCGCGCCGGCCGCACGCTGGGCGTGCTGGCGGTGCAGAACCGCACCCCGCGCCACTACACCGAAGAGGAAGTGGACGAGCTGGAGACGGTGGCGATGCTGCTGGCCGAGCTGCTGCCGGCCAGCGGCGCCACCGATGGCGGCGGCGGAGGGCATCGCCGCCACCGTGCCGCGCGTCTTCGCCGGCACGCCGCTCACCAGCGGCATCGCCATCGGCCCCGTCGTGCTGCACGGTCCGCCGCGCGTGCCGCTGCGCCTGATCGCCGACGAACCCGGCGGCCGAACAGCAACGGCTGGACGCTGCGGTGGAGCGGATGCAGCGCGGCCTGGACGAGCTGATCGCCGCCGGCGTGCCGGACGGCGGCAGCCGGAAGATGCCGACGCATCGCGCGAGGTCCTGGAAGCCTACCGCCTGGTTGCCGCCGACGCCGGCTGGCTGCGCCGGGTCGGCGACGTGATCCGCGGCGGCGTCGCGGCCGAGGCCGCGGTGCAGCGCGTCGCCGGCGAACTGCACGACCGCATGCGCCGCATCAGCGATCCCTATCTGCGCGAGCGCCTCGCCGACATCGAGGATCTTGCCGGCCGCCTGCTGTCGACTTTGCTCGGCCATGGCGCCGCCGGCGCCGACGTGCCGCAGGGCGCCATCCTGCTCGCCCGCCGCCTGGGCCCGGCCGAGTTGCTGGACTGGCACAGCCGCGGCATCGCCGGCGTGGCCATCGAGGAGGCCAGTCCCGACAAGCCACGCCGCCATCCTCGCCCGCGCGCTGGGCATTCCCACGCATCGGTGGCTCGCGCGGCATATTGGACACCGCGGAACCGGGCGACGACGCGGTGGTGGACGCCGACGAGGGCCAGCTCGTGCTGCGCCCCGAGGTGGAGGTGCGTCACGCCTATGCCCGCGCGCTGGAGGCCCGGACGCGCGCAGCACGCCGGCTGGGCGGTGCTGCGCGACCAGCCCGGCGTCACCGCCGACGGCAGCCGGTGAGGCTGATGCTGAACGTCGGGCTGAGCCTGGAACTGGCCCAGCTGGACGCGGTGGGCGCCGACGGGATCGGCCTGTTCCGCACCGAGATCGCCATGCTGGCGCGCGGCGCGATCGCCGACGTGGCGGAACAGGCGGCGATCTATGCCCGCGTGCTGGACGCCGCCGGCGACCGGCCGGTGCTGTTCCGCACGCTCGATCTCGGCGCCGACAAGCTGCTGCCGGGCGATGCGCCGACGGAGGAGGAGAACCCGGCGATGGGCTGGCGGTCGCTGCGCATCGGCCTCGACCGCCCGGCGCTGCTGCGCCGGCAGTTGCGCGCGCTGCTGCTCGCCGCCGGCGGGCGCAAGCTGTCGGTGATGTTCCCGATGGTGGCCACGGTGGCGGAGTTCCGCGCCGCCCGTGCGCCTGCTGCTGGCCGAGGCCCGCCGCGTGCGCCCGGCGCCGGAGAAGCTGCGAGATCGGCACCATGCTGGAGGTGCCGGCGCTGATGTGGCAGCTGCCCGAACTGCTGCGCGATGCCGATTTCATTTCGGTCGGCTCGAACGACCTGTTGCAATTCCTGTTCGCGGTCGATCGCGGCACGCCGTCGCTGTTCGGGACGATACGACATACTGTCGCAGCCGGTGCTGGATCTGCTGGAGCAATTGCTGGCGGTGGCGAGGGCGGCGCACGCCGGCGCCGGCGTGCCGGTGTCGCTGTGCGGTGAAGCGGCGTCGCGCCCGCTGGAGGCGCTGACACTGGTCGGTCTCGGCATGACCAGCCTGTCGATGCCGGCGTCCAGCCTTCTGGCGGTGAAGGCGCTGCTGCGGCAGGTCGATCTGACCTCGTTCCGCCCGGTGCTCGCCGCGATCCGCCGCGGTTCGCACGGCGCCGCCAGCTTGCGGGAACCGATTGCCGCATGGGCGCGGGAGCACGGGGTGCCGCTGTAGCCCCGGGCGGGACAGCGTGTATTTTTCCCCTTGCTACGGTCGATTTTGGCGGCTCTGCCGTGAAATCTGCACTTCGGTTGAACGCCACGTGAAATCACGGATCGACTAGCGCGCGGAACAGAGTCACAGTAGGGCTTGGTTGGCGGAAGGGCTGGCCGAGGGTATGAAGCGCTGTAGTCGGAGGCATTCCGTTCCGGCGGAGCTGCCGGGCTGTGCGTTTCTTGTCGGGTAACCGTGGGTGCCAAGGAACGGGGCGACCGTGCTGCAGGATCGCAGGTCGAAACTGGTTGAAAACCGGAGCATGATGTCCACTGCTCTGCCAGATGCTGGCAGTCCGCCCGCGGCGCCACGCGCGGGAGCAGACTTGCGCGCGGCGCGCGAACGGCTGAGCTGGCCGGTCGAGGAGATGTCGCGCGGATTGCATCCGCGCTGCCGCATCTCGAAGCGCTGGAAGAAGGGCGCATCGATCTGCTGCCGGGCAATGCCTATGCGGTCGGGTTCCTGCGAACCTATGCGCGGGCGCTGGGATTGGATCCCGACGAGATCACGCGTCGCTTCAAGGCCGAAGCCAGCGAAGTCAACTGCCAGACCGAACTGGTGTTCCCCGCGCCGATGCCGCAGCGCGGCATGCCAGCCGGTGCCGTCATCCTGCTGGGTGCCGTGTTGGCAATCGGCGCCTACGCTGGCTGGTATCGTCTGTCCGGCGACAGGCGGTTGCCGGCCGAGACCGTGGCGCCGGTGCCCGAGCAGTCTCGCCTCCTTGGCCAGGCAAGCCGCGCCGCCGGCCCCGCCATCTGCCACGATGCCGGCCGCAACGCCCACGCAACCGCCGATGGGCGCCACGGCGTCGGCGCAGCCGCCGGTGACCGTCGTTGCGTCACCCTCGCCACTACAGGACCGGACGCCGGCCGACCAGCCGGTGCCGCCGGTGCCGGCGATCTCGCCCAGTTCCGCCGCTGCGGCCGTTCCGCCATCGGCGCCTCCGGCCGTCCCGGCAGCCTCGATCACGTCGGCGATCGACCAGCCACGGGTCGTGTTGACCGCGACCGCCGACGCTTGGGTGCAGGTGCGCGACCGCAACGGCAGCGTGCTGCTGAACCGCGTCCTGCACAATGGCGATACCTGGCCTGTGCCGCCGCGCCCGAACCTGCTGCTGACCACGGGCAACGCCGGAAGCACCCAACTGGTGGTGGACGGGCGTGGCCATGCCGGTTCCGGGCGGACCCGGTGCGGTGCGTCATGACCTGCCGCTGGATCCGGACCTGCTCAAGGCTGGCAAGGCGCTGCCGCTCAATGCTGCCTTGGCGCGGGCGGGCGGCGCAACTCGGGCCGACGGCACCGGGAAGGCGGCGCAATAGCCTTCGGTCCCGGTCACGGTGGCGCCGCGCGCCGCGCATCCCTACCCGTAGGGTTTGTCCGGCTGGCCGCGGCGCCTGGCGGCTGCCTGCAACGAAGAGGACCCGCATGAGCTACCGCCCGTACCAGGAGATTGTCCGTCGGAAATCCCGCCGCGTCTATGTCGGCCGCGTGGCGGTGGGCGACGGCGCGCCGATCACCGTGCAGACCATGACCAATACGCTGACCACCGATGTGGCCGGTACGGTGGCGCAAGTCCGCCGTGCAGAACTGGCGGGCGCCGATATCGTCCGCGTCTCCTGCCCCGACCGGGAAAGCGCCCTGGCGCTGAAGGACATCGTGCGCGAGGTGAACGTGCCGATCGTCGCCGATATCCATTTCCACTACCAGCGTGCCATCGAGGCGGCCGACAGCGGAGCCGCCTGCCTGCGCATCAACCCCGGCAACATCGGCAGCGACGAGCGGGTGAAGGAAGTCGTGAAGGCGGCGCGCGACCATGGCTGCTCCATGCGGATCGGGGTCAATGCCGGATGCTGGAGAAACACCTGCTGGAAAAGTACGGCGAGCCGAACCCCGAGGCGCTGGTGGAAAGCGCGCTGTACCACGCGAACATCCTGCAGCAGCACGATTTCCACGACTTCAAGATCAGCGTGAAGGCGTCGGATGTGTTCCTGGCGGTGGCGGCCTACCGGCAGCTTGCCGAGGTGTGCGACCACCCGCTGCATATCGGCATCACCGAGGCCGGCGGCCGGCGCATGGGCACGGTGAAGTCGGCGGTCGGGCTGGGATCGCTGCTGTGGTCGGAATCGGCGACACGCTGCGGGTGTCGCTGTCGGACGAGCCGGAGGAGGAGGTGCGGGTCGGCTGGGATCTGCTGAAGACGCTGGGCATCCGGCATCGTGGCGTAAAGGTGATCTCGTGCCCGTCCTGCGCTCGGCAGGGGTTCAACGTGATCGAGACGGTGCGGACGCTGGAAGACCGGCTGGCGCATATCGAGACGCCGCTGACGCTGTCGATCATCGGCTGCGTGGTGAACGGCCCGGGCGAGGCGCTGATGACCGCCGTTTACCGGGTCGCGCCGCAGCCGCATGTGCTCGCGCGAGACCTCGTCGCTGGCATACAGCGGCAGATCCACCCAAAGGTCTTCGCCGCCGCGGCCGATGCTGACTTCATTCTGCGTCATGGCAAAGGTTTGGGGACCGGAATCGTCCCGGTAGCGGATCTCCGCGAAAACTTTCTCGGGCGAGCGGCGGGTGCTGGCGCGGTCGCGCGCCACGCGGGCGGCAGTGACCGAGGGCTCGCGATCGATCAAGGTGGTTTTCACGCCGCGGTATCCGGGTTGCGGAACGTCGTTCAATTCGGAGTGGACCTCCACGTCGCCCGGAGGCACCGCACCCTCCGAGTCCCTGAACAGCTCGATCCACCAATCGTTCTGTGCGATTCGATACGGCCGGTGCGGACTACCGCGGCGGAACAGCCCGCTCTTCCGGTTATAAGCCGCCATGCGCGCGCCCAGAGCCCGCCGCGCGTCTTCCTTGATGAGTTCTTGCACGCCGGCCAGCCGTTCGAAATCGTCGGGGTGCAGGTAGACGCTGAAAATGCACGAGATGGGCGAGCGTGACGGCCCGGCGCAAGCACGAGCCCGAATGGTCGCACAGCCTTTCCGTGCATTTTGAAATCGAAGTGCCAACGGAAACGCGCACGGAAATACACACCGGCGGCGGAAGCATCACGCTTTCCGGCCTGCGCGGCGGAGCCGACGTGAAAACGTCGGGCGGGCCCATCGAGGTCAGCGGATTGAACGGAGCCCTGGAGGCGCACACTTCGGGAGGGCCGATTCGGCTCCGCGAGGTGACGGGCGATGCGCACATCGCGACCTCCGGCGGGCCGATCACCGTCGAAAGCGCTCGACGGCAACCTTCAGGCCCACACCAGCGGCGGCGGGATCCGCATCGATCGTGTTTCCGGCTACGTCGAAGCCAAAACTTCCGGTGGAGGCGTGCACGGGTGAATTACAGTCCCGGCGACCGCCGCGGCGGACTGATCGAGAGTTCCGGCGGCGGCATTGAAGTGGCATTGCCCGCTCGGCCAATCTGAATCTTGATGCCTCAACCTCCGGCGGTTCGGTTTCCAGCGATTTCCCCGTGTTGGGGACATCCATCACTCCCAGCATGCACGGGATCGATCGGCTCGGGGGGAGAAGAATTGCGCCTGCACACCAGCGGCGGGTCGATTCACATCCGCGCGCTGTGAGACCCAATCACACCAGCGGGTCGGCGGGGACGATCTGAACTTCCTGCACGGTGATCAGTCTTTTGCCGGCCATGTGTCTCAAGGTGGGCATGACCTCATCGACTTTAAGGGAAGATTCTACAAACTGCACAACGATGGGCAGTTTGCTCCCTATGTCGCTCCCGCACCCGTTAGAGATGGGCAGCCCGGTGGCAGGCCTTCAAGTGGTGAGCGCTCCGTCAGCACCTACTCCTCCCACAATCCAGTACGTCTGCGACTACGATCTCAACGCCCAGACCCAACTTCCAGATTGCCTCGGACACCTGCAGCGGACTCGCTGCCTCAGCCGCAGGCCGCGTGCAGCATGGAGATCGCGTTTGTGCCGCAGTCGCTGTCCACCTACTCTTCTGCTCTGA
>CAVYVO010000011.1:0-545810 GCA_963771985.1 uncultured Actinomycetota bacterium
CGGTCCGCGGCCGCTGGACGGCGGTTTGACAGCCGTGGTCAGACCACCGCCATATAGGCCCTGACCTGCCGACACGTCGCTGGCTGCTGAAGTTCGCCCCGTATTCGCCAGACGGTCTGGTACCCACGGTTCAGGCGTGGATCTGCGCCGGAGAGCACCACTACGGCTCCACGCGGTCTTGCTCGGCGTCGGTGAGATTCTGCCTTCTTGCGGCCACCTTTGGGTCGCCGAGGGCGCTGGCCTGACGGGCTATGCGGGGGATGGGCAAGACCATGGTGTGGAGGCACGTGGTCCAGGGCCGCCGACCACTCGTCTCGGGTGCTGAGTAGCCAGCGGAAATCTGCGGAAAGACCGCTTGCGTTTTCGGCGCTTGATGACCTGTTCGGCGAGCTACGAACCGCGCTTTTAGGGCGACTTCGTGGTTGGCCGATCGAACTGAAGGCAGATAGAGTGTGTCGTGCTCGTACCGGCTTGGCCCGCTGCGACAAGCGATATGCTGAAGTCGTCATGGACCACAAAGTTCAAGGTGATTGTTGCCTTTCTGGGATGCGCCTGCTGGCGTTCTGCATAAATGGCCGCATTTAGTTCTTTGAACGCCTGGAAAAGCTCGTTTCCCGGGCCCGGCGCACTGGTAGGCGGCGTACCAGCCTCGCCGCTAGCGGTGGCGCTTCCGGTGAGGTCTTGCGGCTGGAATGTGATCTTGATCGCGTGAGTGTCGTCGGTCCGGCGCGACGCGCCTAGGTCACCCGCCAAGCCGAAGACAGAGAACTTGAGTTGACCGCCTGCGTCATGCACCGCAGCGACGTTTAGGGTCATGTCGATTTCATTTAGGGTAATCGGCGTATCGGGCGAGGGCTCGAGAAGCCCAGAATCCCGCAGAGCATCACCGATCATGTTTACCACGAAATCCACGGGCCCGACGTCGCCCATGTTGGGAAACGTGGACGCGCGGTGGTCCCTGAAGCGCTTCTCACAGGACTGAAGCCGCGCCTCTAGCTCACTCATCATTGCGGTTCCTTCCTTCGTAGCTGAGGATGCCTTCGTAGCTGAGGATGGAAGCAGGTCTGCGTGCCGTTTCCTGCCGGACCGGATTGCCGCCGAACCCGGCAGCCCTCGCCGGTGCGCAAAGTGACAGTAAGGTCGATGTCTCTCGCGGCAGGTTATGGGTAGCGCAAGCCAGCACCGTGGCGCAGGTTTGCCCGGAATCGCCTCCTCAGCGGGCCTTGTGATCTTCTATGACTGAGATCGCTTCGACGATTCTGCTGACCGGGATGCCAGCGCGGTCGTTGACCTGGCGGACTGCGGTGGCCGATGGTCCTTCGTAGAGCGAGAACACCACCTCCTCGGCGGGGATGAGGATGCTGATGATGGCGCGGACGGGTGTTCCCTCCGTGCGCATCTGTTCCATCACGGACTGGCCCCTGTTGAGGGCTTCAAGAAACAGTCCGCTCGTCACGCCAGGCCAGTAGCGCTCGACCCACTCGACGGTGACATCACGCGGGGACGGGATCACCCGTTCGCGGATCAGCTTGCGGTGCCGGTCCAGATCCACCAGGCCCCTGGGCACCGGGCGCACCCGGTCGAGAATCTCGCTGTCGTATTCCTTCCGGGTGCCGAAACCCACCAGCAGCAGGCCCCCGGTCTTAGCGTTGGCGAACGCGGCCACATCCTTGGCCAGTTCCTCAGCCCCGGCGGGATCGTCGAGCCTGTAGATACCGCCCTTCGCATCGAGCCAGCCACATTCGGCAAGGCCGAGAAGTTCCTCGGGGCTCCCCGCGCGCAGTGCCGTGCGAGCGCTATCGATATCGTTGACGGGCACCTGCCCAGTATGGCCGTTCGGCCGGGCCGGTCCACCACCAGGCCAGCCTCGACATCCGCACCAAGCTGGCCGCCGCCGACCCCGCCAACACCCAATGGCAGCACGACCTGTCCGCCAGCCGCAACAAGCTCGGGAACGTCGCCGCCGCGGCCGGGGACCTGACCGCCGCCCGCGGCCACTACCAGGCCGGTTGAGCGGGTAAGCGAGGACGACGCGGACGAGTACTGGAGCACGCGCGCTCCCGCCGTCCGCCTCAGCGCGGCCGCCTCGCACCAAAGCCGCGTTGTCGCCAGCCGGGCGGTCGTGGAAACGCAGGTCCAGGACAGGCTGCGGCGCCACCCCCGCGGAGCCGATGTTCCCCGTCCGCGGCGCTGGGGCGGCTTCCGGGTGCTGCCCGCCCGCGTCGAGTTCTGGCAGGAATCACCGGACGGCCTGCACGACCGGATCCGCTACCGCCGGGGAAGCGGCGGCTGGATCATCGAGCGGCTGTCGCCGTAACGATCCGGCGGCCGGAGATCCCCAACGGCCGAGGGCGGCCACGAACGCCGCGATGTCGCAGGCTACGAGCCGTGGCTCCTCGGCGGGGCGACATGGCCGACCCCGGGCATCGGGCGCCGGCAGCGGATGCTGCACATGCGCTCGGCTCATTCTCGGGGGCGGCTCGCCTTCGGGAACGAACATGTGCGGGAAGGCCACGATCCCGATCCGGATGAGTCAGCTGACGGCACGAAATGAGAGGGCCCTAACACGTGATAACGGACCGTTATCTCTGATAAGCCCCGTGCTGGCCTGCGGGAACTGTGATCCTCGGCGGTAAATGGCAATGGCAGGGAATCTTCGCTGTTATCGGGCACGGCCCTGCGTTGACGGGTGAGGCGGCAGCCGGTCGGCGATTCCGCTGCGGTGGCCGCACCCCGGGACCTGGCGGCCGGGCGGGGTGACCTGCTGGCCGGGGTAGCCGGGGTCCTCGAGGAATTCTCCGTGGGGGAGACCTTCCTACTGGCCGCCCAGGACCTTCGTCTCTAACCCCTCAGAAAACGAGATGGGTATATAGGTGACCTCACCGAACACGTGCTCGGCGCAAGGTTTTCTCTTGGGAGGGGTCATGCCGGTCCCAGAACATGAGCAGCGCCAGCTGCAGCAGATCGAGCAGGCGCTCTACCGGGATGATCCGAAGTTCGGGCGCCGCATGCGCGCCAGCGATCCGCGGATGCGCTATGAGCGCAAGCTCCTGCAGGCCCTGCTCGGGGTCGTGATCGGCGCAGGCCTGTTCGCGGCCGGAGCGGTCACCCACCGTGTCTACCTGGGGGCGCCCGGCGTGGTGATCGTGCTGCTGTCCCTGGTGTGGGTGGTGGTCAGCTGGCGGCGGTACGTGGCCGGGGTCCGGCCCGCGCGTTCCAGGGCGGGGGCCAAGACGGCGACGGGCACGAAGCACCGGTCCGGGCAGACCTGGCGGGCCCGGGTAATGGAGCGAATGGCAGAGCGCTGGCGTCGCCGCCAGGAGGGTAACGGCGAGATGCCGGGGCGGACCCGGAGCTGATACCAGGGTGGATCGAGGAGGGACGGCGTCGCCGTGAGATTGCCGGTCCGCCGCGGGGGTCCCGTCCCGGGACAGTCGTTTCCGGGACCATCTCCACGACTGCGGCCCGCCCAGGTCAACCCGTCCCGGAAACTAGTCCCGAAGCCGCGTGCAGGTCGGCTCGAGGTCGGTGCGGCGGTCCCGCATACCGCTCCCACACGCGTGACGACCTGCCACGACACCGCGAGCGCCCGGAACTTCGCCACGTATTCGCCAAGCGATTGCCCGCCAGCTGGTTGGCTGGTAAGGGCAGCGGAAGAGGCGCGCTCGGCGTCCAGGCGTAGGCGGGTAAGTCTCCTATAACGTCTCGCTACCTCATCGAGGACGGCACGACGAGCGTCCGTTTTCCAGAAGGCCTGTCATGGCCGGTGAGCGGCGGCCCTGTGAAGTTTTCCAGCCCGCTTCACCTGCATAAAGGCCTGTCAGAGGCTTACACGGTCATGTTAGCAGTCGTGCCGCCGTGTGCCGGGGAATGCCGTTTTGTCCGTGTTATTCCCGTGTTGATCTTCCCCCGCGGCACGAGTTGTGCTGGTTTTGTGTTGCCCCGGCTGATGCCGGCCCGGCCGGACCGCGATCGCCGGACCCGGCCTGATGCAGCCAGGCCGCCGATTCCAGGCAGGCCAACGCGGCACCCGTCACCGAAAGTGATCGCAGGCCAGGCGCCTTCTACGCGAGGAGGACTGCCGATTAGGGCGCCTCAGAGTTGGCTCAACCAAGGATGACGGCCGCACGCGGATGGGCCAGTTCTGTGCGCCTGAGGGCGCGGCATTCCTCTGTCGTGATCCGCGAGCAGTGCTGGGGCTCGGCTGACCGTTGCGGTGCCCTTCGCCCGGTCAGATCATGTCGCCGAACTGCATGCCCGTAAGCACGGCATTCTGGATCCCGGCAACCTCCTGGTTCAGCTGCTCCACTCCCATATCCGCACCCGGCGATGCGACTACGGTTCGCAGGGGGCGGCGTCCTTTCTGCTGGATCAGCCGCACAATCGCATCCGGGACGTCTTCGCTGTGCGGCGGGTTCGGCCCGTCATACATCTGCTGGAAGTTCGCCTTCATGGCGTTGGGCACCATCGCAAGGTCGCCGTAGGCGCCGGTTACTGACTGGTCCCTCGGAGCGGGGCTGTTGGACAGGAGAGCAGAGTCGTACGGGCCGGGTTCGACGATTACGCAGTCGACTCCGAAGGCGGCCAGTTCATAGCGGTAGGCTTCGAACAGGGCCTCGAGGGCGAACTTGCTCGCGCAGTAGACGCCGAAGAAGGGGAAGACCAGGCGCCCGGCGAGGGAGGAGAGATTGATGATCAGCCCCGACCGCTGCTCGCGCATCTGAGGCATGAAAGCCCTGGCAACCCGGGCGGGGCCAAAGGTGTTCACGTCGAACTGGGCCTTCACCTCATCGATCGAGTACGCCTCGGTAACGCCGACGTTCATCACCCCGGCGTTGTTGACCGGGACATCCACGTGTCCCAGTTCCCGGATCTTGTCAGCGGCAGACGCGACGGAGGCATCGCTCGTGACATCGAGTTCCACCACGGCCAGCTCGCCGCTGGTGCCGGCGGCGAACGCCTTGAGCTCCGCTGCCCTGCCTGCGTTGCGAGTCCCGCTGTCCCGCATCGTCGCCACCACCTCGTAGCCGAGGGCCAGCAGCGATTTCGCGGTGAGCAGGCCGAAGCCGCTGCTGCTGCCAGTGATGACGACCCTTTGCGCTGATTCGCTACCGGACATGAGTGCCCTTCCTGTCGTTGAGCCTCGTGAGGCAGTAGCTACAGATTAGACCGGTCTACTTCAGTGGAACGTGCGTCCTTAGGGCGTTGCGCGCGGACTCAGCCCAGGAGCTGCAGGAATCGGGTTATGTGACTCAGGAACTGGTCAAGGGGGGCAGCCGACTTGTCGAGCTTGGCCCGGAGAACCGCGCCTTCCCAGCCGTTGAGGATGAAGCCGGCGAGGCTCGCCGTGTCGGTCTCGGGAGGCAGTTCGCCGCACGCGCAGGCCCGGTCGAGGGCGGCGCGAAAAAGCACCTCCCAGGTCCGGAAGAGCTGCTGCATCTTCGGGACCATCGGAACATCGAGATTAGCTAGCTCCTGCGCCAGCGTCCCCAGCAGGCACCCGCTGGCGAAAGCATCCGCAACGATGCTGTCGCGGGCACCAGCCAGAGCGGCGTTAATGGCCTCAACAGGCGAAAGGGACTCGTCTGACAAGACTGCGTTCAGCTGCCCCCATACCTGGTCCGAATAGCGCTGGAGGACAGTCTGGGCCAGGGCTTCCTTGCTCTCGAAGTAATGGTAGAAAGACCCCTTGGGCACCTTGGCGGAGATCAGGATCTCGTTGATCCCGCAGCCGTTGTAGCCCTTGGTGACGAGTCCCCTCATCGCCGCTTCGACTATGGTGTCAGCCGTGTTCGAGGTCACGCCCTGATAGTAGACCGGTCGTCTACAAAAGTCAAAGCACCTGGTGCCGGGCTCCTGTGCCGTGCCAGAATTCGCGCATGGCTCTGAGCTGGCATTTTTCTGTGCTCGTCAGGCCTGTGCCGTGTCAGAACTCGCGCATGGCTCTGAGCTGGCATTTTTCTGTACTCGTCAGGCCGCTGTCCGGTACTCGTTGATCAAGCCACGGACGACTCGCCAGCGCGTAATCCTGCCGGTCATGCCGGCCGCCTGGCCGGGTTCATGGAGCGGAGGCCGCTGTCCGCGCGACTGGTGCGGGCGATGTCCGCTGCAATGCCGCGCGTACCCGGCTAGGACCCGGCGGAGGTGCCGCTCGCCGTGGATCAGCAGGTGGTCAGGGCACTCGCGGCTAAGCGTGCCCGCCTACCGCCCGGCCAATGAGTTCGCCCCGGGCGACCGGACCGGCGTCTTGACGATCCGCGTGCCATCGCCGGCGGGCACCTCGCCGGATACCGCCGTGAACGTGCTGTCGCGGCCGCGGATGAGGAACCTGAACTGGCCGGCGCGTCCGCCGGGATCCATCAGCAGGTGACGGGCCTGCCGGGCGGCCCGTGCCCCGGCGGGACGGGCGGACACGCCCGGGATGTGCACGCGGCGGGCCTGGATCTCCATCACGAAGAACACATGCAGGCGCTTGAGGAACACGGTGCCGGCGGGCACGAAGTCACCCGCCAGGATCCCGGCGGCCCGGGCGGCGGGGAACTGCCGCCAGGCCGGTGACGCCCGGCGCGGCGCGGGGGTGAGCCCGGCGGCAGCCAGGATCCGGCGGATGGTTCCCGCGCCGATCCGGTGGCCGGGGCTGAGGAGCCCGCCCTGGACGCGCCGGTGTCCCCATCCCGGGAAATGTTGAGCTCAACATTTCCCGCGTCTGGGGTATTCACTTAACCGGAGTAAGCTCTGGCCATGGAGTGGCCGCGGGCCGGAACCCACTACCCGAGGTCGACTGGCGAGTTCCAGGCCTGGTTCCGTACCGATGCGGATTGCATGGACTACCTGGACTGGCTGCGCTGGCCGGGCGGTTTCACCTGCCCGTCCTGCGGGAGTGCCGGGGGCTGGCGGCTCGGCGATGGCCGGTATGAGTGCGGTGCCTGCAAGCGGCGTACCTCGGTGACGGCGGGCACGATCTTCGACCGTACGCGTACGCCGCTGACGGTGTGGTTCACCGCCTGCTGGCTGTTCGCCACCCAGAAGGACGGGATCTCGGCGCAGAGCCTGCAGCGGTCGCTGGAGATCGGCTCGTACCCGACGGCGTGGGCGATGCTGCACCGTCTGCGGTCGGTGCTGGTGCGGCCGGGCCGGGATCAGCTCAGCGGGATCGTCGAGGTGGACGAGACGTTCATCGGCGGGGACGAGCCAGGGCTGCGCGGCGGCCGGGCCAAGGGCAAGAAGGTACTGACCGCCATCGCGGTGGAGGTGAGCGCGCCGAAGGGGCTCGGCCGGTGCCGGATGGCGGTGCTGGCTGATGCCTCGGCCGGATCGCTGCGCCCGTTCGTCGCCGGCGCCGTCGAGCCGGGCAGCACCGTCGTCACCGACGCCTGGATGGGCTACTACGGGCTGGACGGCCTGGGCTATGCGCATGAGCGGCGCAGCCAGCGCGCCGCCCGCGCCCGCGGGGAGGATCCCGGCGAGCTGCTGCCCGCCGTGCACCGCGTCGCCTCGCTGGCCAAGCGGTGGCTGCTGGGCACCCACCAGGGATCGGTGGACGAGGCGCATCTGCCTGCCTACCTGGATGAGTTTGTCTTCCGCTTCAACCGGCGCCGCTCGCGAAGCCGCGGCCTGCTGTTCTACCGGGTGCTGGAGCTGGCCGCCGGGCACGAGCCAGTCCGCTTCGACGACCTTCTCGCGAGCAAGAAGCCGCGCCCTGCACCGGTAGCGCGGGGCTGGGGTCACCCGCCAAGCCTGGACCGCCCGACGGCGAACCGGCCGTGGAGGAACGGCGAGCTCCAGCTGCAGCTACCGATTCCACTCCGGTTAAGTGAATACCCCAGTCCCGCGTTATGTGGACCCGGGGATTATGTGAACGCGCGCGATGGCCCTCCTGGTCATGGTGTTTGCGAGTCGGGGGTCAGCGGGGGTCAGCGGGGGTCAGCAGGATCGCGGACTGCACCGAGCTCAACATAACTTTCGGTGGTTCAGAGGTCTTCGAGCCATTGGATGATGTCTTTGCTGGCGTGCCAGCGGCTTTCACCTTCCGGGCCGGGAGCGGGAGGTGCGCAGCATAGCCGCGCTCGCGCAGCCTCTGGACCAGCCGAATGGCCTCAGGTCCGAGCGGGGCCTCCTCCCAGCGCACGCCGGACAGCCCATTCCAGAACGCTTCGCGCATCGCCCACCTCCATGACTTGTGCTTGAGGTGAAGCGTCGCGGGGCGCAGAACTTATGTGAAGCGCTGGCGCACACCAGACCGTGAAGTCACCTAATCAGCCGCCAGACTCCACATAATCCCCGGGTCCACATAACGCGGGTTCTGCCCGGCCAGCCGCCGGACCAGCTCGCCGGTCTCCTCCGGGACCGGCGGGCGCCCGGCGGTGTCCGGGCAGGCCCGCTTGTTTCGCACCAGCCCCCGGTGCCAGGCGAGCACAGTGCCGGGTGCCACGATCCGGTGCAGCCGCAGGTTCCCGGGCAGCAGCCGCGCGAGCGCGGCGATCACCGCGCGGTCAGCCCAGTCCGGTTCCGGGCGGACGGCCTGGCGGCGCAGGACCGCGACCTCGTGCCGCAGCACCAGGATCTCCACGTCCTTGGCGGCGCCGCTGCGGGCGAGCAGTGCCAGCCAGCCGAACAACCAGACCATGAGCAGGTAAAGGAGGCGAATGAGCACGACTGCCGAGGATAGAAGCCCAGGTCAGGCGCTCTGCACGAATTCTGGCACGCCACACGGTCGTGACCAGGAAGAACGCGGGCGGCTCCCATAACGGGGAAACCGCCCGGAACGCCGCCGTGATCTGGACCGTCACCGCCACCGCGAAGATGGCCGGCCTGAACATCCTCGCCTACCTCACCGCATACCTCGACGAATGCGGCCGCAACGGCGGGAAGCCCCTCACAGGCCCCTCGCTGGAACGGTTCCTGCCCTGGAGAGCCAGCCCCGAAGACCTCCAGGCCTGGGCGCAACCGCCCCCGCCCGGGTAACCCCGCATCAGTAACCCATCACCGGCGTGGCCGCCGAGAGCCGCCACGCCGGCCATGAGCATGCCCTTTCACAGGACTTCCGAAGACTTACAGAACAACGGCACAGCAGCTCGTCGATACCCTCCTGAGGGGGAATCCATGGCCGCATTTCCCGGAACGCACCCGCAGGGCCATCCGAGGCGTGTAGCCTTCGCTAGTGCGCCTCAGGCCGCCTCATATATTTCAGCAATTCCCTGATTCTGCACATTCATGCTGACATCTGCAATAACAGCTAAGGATTCCCAAGGTGCCAGCCAGGCCGCAGGCCGGTGGCGGGGCCTGGTTGATCCATCTCACATGTTCATGATCGGGAGCTGGGTGTCTGGGCGGTCGAAACGGGCAAGCATCTGTTCGGGCTGATCGGTGAGCGTTCGGAGCAGGCTCACCGCGTCAGCTCGTTTGCCTTCCCCGGTCAGGGTCATGGCCTGGACAAACGCCAGGCCCTTGGCTACGTGGGGACAGTGCGTCTTGGCCAGCTCGGCGGCCTGTAGACAGTCCTGCAAGGCGTCGCGGTGGCGTCCGGTACGGCTCAAGGACAATGCCCGGTTCGCAAGCAGCATGACCCGCACGATTGGCAGGCAGTCGCTGGACAGTTGGCGGCCGAGCAGCTCGATTGCGAGATCGTGGTTCCGGGCGCGAAACGCGGCCGCCCACCCGGTGAGATCACCGAGCTGAATCAGGTCGATGACCCGCCCCTCGTCCGGCCAGGCCGTACGGTAACCCAGACGGAAGCTCAGCCACTCATCCGGTTCCAGATCAGGCAGTAGGGGGCGGATGTCCGTCGCGCACTGTTCCGGGCTCGGCCGACAGTAGAGAAAAACAGGTGTCGGATCGGCGATCACGACCTCACCGTCGATGGCACCCCAGTTGCCCAGGTGCGCATCGCCATGCAGCACATTACGGGAATGGAGCTCAGCCATCCGCATGCCCACCTGGGCCATGAAGCTGTTGGTCGAGAAGTTCCCGTCGACCACCCACAGGTGTCGAAACTCCCGATAGTCGGTCACCACGGGCTGGCTCTGGTACGGAAAGGGGCTCGGTGGCAACTGGTCGGCATAGGAGCACAGGAACCGTATGGTCTCCCGCTGCCCCACGATAAGGGGATAGCGCTGGAAGGCCGCGCCGGTCAGGCACCCCAATGGCACGAGAGCGCACTCGCCTATCGACTCAGCGACATCACGCGGCCATTGGTCCAATTCGCTGGCCGGTTCCGGCCGTGACACCTTGTCGCGGATGAGCACGATCTCACCACGCGCCACTAGCTCACGCACAGGCAGCAGATCTGTTCCACTGAACTCGATCACGTCAACTGTCGTGAAGCCCAGATCCAGGAGCGATCTCACCGCACCACCATATAATGAGCGACGTGGACGACGTTGGGCAGAATGTGGCCCTGGTGACACAAACGTTGGTCGCCAACGCGGCTGAGATCTTGAACGATCCCCACTCCATCACCCTGCCGCGCTTCCTTGACCTGTGCGCGCTGTGCGAGGCGGTGGTACTGCTCGATCGGATCGAGGCGTTGGAGGCCTCACGCGGGTACGACACCGCGTTCGGCTACTGGCTCGGCCAGCAAGGGCTGTACCGCACGTTTAAACCGTCACTGTCGCGCGCTGACTTGAAGCGCCTACTGTTGCGCTTGCCGGACGAACTCGCGAAGCGCAGCAGCATAGACATGGAGGATGACACACGCGGCATGAATGAGACCGGCGCGGTAAGCGGCTTGGACTATCCGGCCAGCCTTGACGATCTGGTCGCTCAAGTCGACCGTCTCGGCGGATACCAAAGCGCGCGCGACAGCGCGGTCAAGGACCGGATGTACCGGGCCAACGGTTACCTAATTGTCGCCGCCGCGCATGGGCTGGACTATTTCCCAGACTACGATCGCGCGCCGTTCATCGCAGGCACGCTCCAGAAGACCTACCGGTCGCTGCCCGTTCAGCTTTATGACAAAGTCGCCGAGTCGCTCGAAGAGCCGCTCAATGGCAACGAGCTCATCTCCGAATGGGCCGCCATGTCAACCGTTCCCATCCCGCCCATCACCGCCTTGGTCCTCTCCCGGGCATCATCGCTGGCCGCAGTTCCCGAGCAACTGTTGCGGGTTCGCGATGATTTCGCACGTTACCGCCGCTATTTTGCTGACTTCAAGGCTGCGCTGCGCGCCGCCGACACGATCCCGGAACGCCGGAAACTACTACGTAAGTACCAATCCCTGCTTGAGGAGGTGAGCGGACCACAGCGCGAGGCAGTGTCGCTCACCGAGATGCTCAACCTCACCGAGAACATCGTGAAGGCCGCGGTGAGCCCTTCGCTCCCGACGAGCTACGGTGCGCTGCTGCTGACCCAACCGGTTGACTGGATTCGCCGCTGGTGGCGACGCCGGCCCCTGGCCATCCTCTTCCGGCTGGACAGCAAGCTCCCGCGGCTGTCCGAGTACCAGCAGCTCGTCGCCAAACTGTGGGGCGAACAGGCCGCTAGCCGCGTCCTCGACCAGGCCACCGATCATGGTTCGCGGTTGCGTGCGCTCATGGCAGACGCCAACCAGCTTAAGGCCAAGGCAATGTGGTTAAGGGCTAAGCGGAATCGTCAGATACCAATGCTGATCGTCAGAATATTCGGCGATATGGACGTATTCATACACTTATGGCTAGGCTTGCGCCCGATCGGAGAGGCTCACTTCGCGACGAGTAAACACGCTGGCTACGTATAAGCATGCATCCAGCCAACGCTCACTCATCGGCATGAGCGGGCATCCGCGCCCCGCCTGTACCGCTTCAAAACTCACCGCAGGTGCTGTAACCTGCGGTTTGACCGGATGAGCCAACCAGATCCCGCGCGGACCGCCGGTCCCACCACTTCTGGAGGACCTGATCCTGCGGGCCTCGCAGATAATCCATTCCGTGCGGCTTGTTCGGCAGCGCGTTGAAGATATCCCGCGGATGCACTACTGGCTCACGGTCAGGCACCTTGCGCAACGCACCGAAATTGATACTCATCAGCAAGTCCACCCCCTCGACAGACTGCGCCATCTGTCGGGGAGCATCAAGGGTCTGGACCTCATCGCCACCGCCGCCAAGGAAACTGTTACGTCGCGCACTAACAGGCTAGCGCTAGACCTCCTCCTTACCATGGGACACAGCGACAGCGCCCCGACTAGGCAAGACGCTGAGTGGATAGGTGATCTGGGCGCGTATCGGGCATGATCAAGCAGATCAGAGCCAATCTGACGGCCTGTCGATACGCCCGTCACTGAGCCTGGATCCACCGATGTCATTGAAGGCTGACAGCCGTTCTCCCAGGTCAGACCCTGTTATCTCTTCCCAGGGAGCTGCATTTACCAGGTGCAGCCATCAGCAGCACCGATCAAGGCACTACTTGGACAATCAATAACACTCAGGAGACATCCGCGCGATCCCCTGAGCTGCCGACGCGCAGCTGGATGCCGTAGCGGAGGCAAACTGATAAGGATGAGGTCGATGGTTCAAGCCCATCTAGGCCCGCCACCACCCAAACTCCCAGGTCACACGCTGGGCCAACGTTACTGCGGTGACGCGTTGCCTCAGTCGGCCCGGCCGTAGACCGTGAAGTCGATCTCGATGCCAGCGAGCGGAGGGTGTTCCGGGCTGGCCAGGAACGTCACCACCTCACCCGGCACCTCGTACACCCTGCTGACCGATCCGCCCGGCGGGACGGTGAAGGAGTCAAGAGCCGTGATGGAGTTGGCGTTGATCGTGTTCGGCTGCTCAACGTGCGAAACACCGATGACCACCGGCGCCGGGCTGTTCACCCAATTGTCGACCGATAGCCGGATGGTGCGGTAGGCAGACAAGTCCAGCTGAGCCAGTTCTGACTCGTACTCGTCAACTGTCATCTGATTGCCGTCAGCCAGGAGCTTCGTTTTAGGCATACGCCGACCGTAGTCGATAGATCATCGACCCTGCCCGCCCCTGGCAGCATGCGGCGGCTGGTACGCGGCTACTCACGGACTGGGCAGCGGCGGCCGGGACCGCGGCGCCGCTTGCGAGCTGACCTTGCTAACGGATTTGCTGACAACGGACGTGGACAACCCCGGATAGAGCTGGATCAGGCGACCGTACGCGTCCTGTGGGTGCCGAAAATGTGTCACCCTATGCGACCTGGACATACTCGTGAATCAGACCGCCGGGCCGGTCTCGGCGGAGTACCCGGACGTTTGCGGCTGGAGCAGCTGGATGCGGACGCCCGGCAGGTGGGCGCTGGTGCAGCGCCTGGTGCGGGCGATGCTGGTTGCAGTGATCGATGTACCCGCTCAGTACCAGCCGCAGGTGCCGTTCGCTGGTGATCAGCATCCGGTCCAGGCACTCGCGGCGGGCGCTGCCGGCCCAGCGTCCGGCGATCGCGCTGGACCGCATCGTCAACTACACCCGATCCGCAGGATCGGTACCGGCGCGCCCATGTGACGCACTTGTCCCACCCGCTGGCCGGCCGGGACTTCGAGTTCGTCGCCCACCGGCAGAACTGGGGCGAGGACCGGGTTCACCTGCACGACGAGAACGGGCAGTTGTTCTCGCTGCCAGCGGGATGGACCGATGTAGGACAGTCATCAGACGCGGTACCAGCTCGGCCGCGAGGCCGACGGAAGTCCAGCTCCACCATGGGAATGGGAGGACTTGGACTAACTGAGACGCTCCATGGCGGTTCCCAAGACCGCCGCCAGCAACCCGATAACGGGCGCCTGTCAGGCCACGCGCCTCGACTTGGGCACGTATCGGGGCACGAGCCATGCACAGCGGATGCCCTCGCCCGCGATTTGCAGGATGGCATTGGTCACCAGCTCGCTGGTGAGCAGGACCGCGACATCGGCGTTGACAGGAACCTCCCAGGCACAGATGGCCCCCCAGATCCGCTCGCGGGCCTGGGCCGTCGCGGTCGGCCCCGAGGTCAGCCGGACGCGGCGCGCGTACAGTCCGTTCAGAGCACGCATGGCGTGCCCCGTAAGAACCGCGCACCCGCTAAAACCGGGCTTCTGATTTCTCGGAGCGTCTGACTACTCCTCAATGTCCTCAGCCGCTTAGGTCATGAAGACGCCGCCCTGGCTGTCTCCGGCGACGCACAGGCCGTCGGCAGTGCAGGAGACTGCGGAGAGGTATCCGCTCGGATCGATGAACTGGGGGTCGCTCCAGGCGCCATTGGACCAGGTGAAGACCGCGCTGCCGCGGTTGCCCGCCGAGCTTCCGTTGATATGGGCACCGCCGTCGACGGCGACGCAGAAGCCGACTTGCGGGCAGGACAGCTGGTTGAACGCCAGCGCGTCGCCCTCGCCGGGCGGATGGGCAAGTCCTGACCAGCTGGTGCCGTTCCAGGTTGACGAGAGGTCGCCGCTGGCGTGGTCGCCCGCGGCGGCCATGCAGAAGGTAGCGCTGACGCAACTGGCCTTCCAGCCAGTTCCGAATACGGGACCCGCCGACGCACCGGTCCAGCCGGTCCCGTCCCAGGTCGCTGCCACCGAAACCGACGGCCCGGTACCGGAGTTGCCCGTGCCCGCCAGGCAGAAGACCGGCGTCGGGCACGAGACGCTGACGTAGCTGAGGTCCCCGGGGAACAGGGGCGGCTGCATCCCGGGCAGGCCCATGGACTGCGGCGGCGACCAGGCGGTGCCGTTCCAGGTCAGGGCGTTCCCCGATGCCGTTACCGCGACGCAGAATCTGGGGGTGGCGCAGTACAGGTCCTCGATCGCGTCGGTCGAGGAGGGTTGCACGTTCGCGACAGGGTAGATGTCGATGGGGCCCGACCAGGTGCCGGCCTGCAGTGCGTAGGCGTAGCCGGTGTCGGTGACGGCGGCGCAGTAGGCCGCGGTCGGGCACGAGACGGTGTAGCTGTCGCCGGTGCCGAGCGGCACCGGTTTGGACCTGTCCCGCTCGAAAATAGGATCCGCCTCGTAACCTGCGGTTTTTCGGCGTGTCAGGCGGCGCGCGCGTATTCGTTGATCAGGCCGCCCAGGACGGGTTTCCGGTGGATCCGTCCGCGGTCGAGGCCGGCAACGGTGAGGTGGCCACCGCCGTGTTCGCCGCCGGGGACGCGCTGGCCGATGCCCTGATGCGGCCGGGCCGTGTTGTAGTGCACCTGGTATTCGGCCAGCACGGCACGCAGATGGCCCTCCCCGAGGATCAGCACGCGGTCGAGGAGCTCCCGGCGCAGGGTGCCGGCGAGGCGCTCGCAGATCGCGTTCATCCGCGGAGCCTGGACAGCGCTGCGCACGATCCTGGTGCCGGCGGCCTGGAAGACGGCGTTGAACGAGGCAGTGAAGTCCGGTCCGCGATCACGGATCAAGAACCTGATGCTCTCGAACCGCTCGCCGAGGGTGAGGGCAAGGTTGCGGGCCTGCTGCACTGTCCAGTCGCCGGCGGGGTTGGCGGTGACGCCGCCCAGGTGCATCCGGCGGGTGCCGTGCTCGATGAACACCAGCACGTACAGTCTCCTCAACAGCACGGTGTCCACGTGCAGGAAATCGACCGCGAGGATCCCGGCGGCCTGGGCGTGCAGGAACTGCCGCCACGCCGGGCCTGAGCGGCGTGGCGCCGGATCGATGCCCGCAGCATGCAGGATCTTCCACACGGTGGACGGCGCGATCGTCACGCCGAGCTTTGCCAGTTCGCCGTGGATGCGGCGGTGTCCCCACAGCGGATTCTCTTTCGCCAGGCGAACCACCAGGCGGCCGGCGCCCGGGACCGTCGGCGGGCGGCCGGGCTTGCGCCGCCTGCTCGTGTCGTACTTGCTGCCAGCGAGTTGGCGGTGCCAGGCCAGGAGCGTCGCGGGCGTCACGGGGAAGATCCCGCTCCAGCGCCTGCGCGGCAGCAGCCGTGCCAGCGCGGCGAGCCACACCCGGTCGGCCGGGTCGTACCGTACCCAGCCGGCGTGCCGGCGCAGCACCGCGTTCTCGTGCCGGAGCACCAGCAGCTCGGCATCCTTCGCCCGGTCGCCGCGGAACACCAGGACGGCCAGGCCGAGTACCCGGCACGTCAGCAGGTAGACGATCTTGAGCAGCACCCGGCAAGCCAACCACCACTGCGTCCATCATGTCGGCAAACAGTGCAGGTGACCCACCCCAATCGAGTATTCGAGCGGCACACCCACAGCCCCGATTCCCCGGCTGTGCTCACCCGGGGCGCGGGCAGCGGGCGGTCCCCGGCCTGCCAGTGCACCTTGGCTACCCGCGGGTTCGCCAGGTACCCGCCGTCCAGGCCGGCGCTGACCAGGGCCGAGATCATCCCCTGGACCCGGTCGCCTTCCCCCGGCGTGGGCACGGCGTTGACGATCTTCTGCATGTGCTCGGTCTTGATGTCCTGGCAGGTGACCGCGTTGATGACCGGGGCGGCGAACCGCTCGCACAGCCGGCGCTGGGTGTGGGCGTGCTTGCGGGACCAGCGCTCGTCAACCGGGAGGCGGTCAGGGTCCAGGTAGTGGGCGATCAGGTCCGCGCCGGGGCGCTTCATGTTCGGCGCGTCGGCCGCCAGCCGCTCGGTGACCTTCTCCAGTTTGGCGGCCAGCTTCTCCTTGGTCGCCGCCTCGCACTGCTGCCGCTCGCCGCTCTCGTACCAGACCGCCCGCCAGCGGCCGTGTTCCTCGCGGGCCGGGTACACAGTAATGCCGTACTCCAGCTCGATGACCTCGCCGCCGCCCCGGGTTGCGGCGCGGCCGGTCCCGTTCGTGAGCACCCGGCCGGGAGCCGGGCGGCCGGGCTTCACCCGCCCGGCAGGGCGGGCAGCCTTACGGGCCGGTTGTGGGGATTTTGTGGGGATCTTGAAAAACGCGGGCGGTGCCTGCGTCATGCGGGTTCCCTCTCTTCCTGCGTTTTCGCAGGCAGGAGGGCTGACGGTTGCAGCTTTTGGTGGCTCCCGCGATAGGACTCGAACCTATAACCTGCCGGTTAACAGCCGGACGCTCTGCCGATTGAGCTACGCGGGACCGTCGCACGCGGCGGGTCGGCGCAGCCGAGCCCGTGTGGTGCTGCGGATAAGCGTAGCGCACCTGAGGGGGTGCCCGTGGCATCCGGCACGCGCCGGCTTCTCACCCGGGATCCGGCTTCTCACCCTGGATGGAGCATCCGGTCGAGAAAGGCGGCGGGTTACTCTGGGACAGCCAACGCAATGTAGCGGTAGCCAACGGAATGTTAGGCCTGCGTGCGACAGGGAAGATCAGGCCCAGCACGCTACGCACCGGAAGGGGTGCCAGATGCGGTACCGCGCAATGTTCATCGCAGGGTTCGCCGTCGGCTTCGTCGTCGGGGCGCGGGCCGGCCGTGAACGATACGAGCAGATCGTCAAGTACAGCCGCAAGATCGCGGAGCACCCCGCGGTCCAGCAGGCCGCGCAGACCGTCACCACCACGGTCACGGAATACACGAAGACGGCGGCGAACAAGGCGCCTGACTTCGCCAAGACGGCGGCCGGCAAGATCCCATCGCGGCTGCGCGGCAGGAGCAGCGCCGCGGACGACGTTGCAGCCGACGGCGAGC
This sequence comes from uncultured Actinomycetota bacterium, assembly GCA_963771985.1. Lineage (GTDB taxonomy): Bacteria > Actinomycetota > Actinomycetes > Streptosporangiales > Streptosporangiaceae > Trebonia. The sequence continues at coordinate 17,498 of CAVYVO010000011.1, forward strand.
TCATCTACCCGGCCGACGGCAGCGAGGCCTCGGTCAATGGCGCTCGCTACACCGACACTCCGACTGACTGAGCGAGGGCGGCCGGCGTGCCCCAGCGAGCCAAAGGGCACGCCGGCCACTGACATCTAGTCCTGTTCTTCGCACATGGGGTTTTACGGGGTGGACCAGCGGGGTCGGCTGATGTCGATGCCGAGGAGGTCGAGAAGCCGGGCTTGGATGCCGGCGGGTTTGGGGATGGTGGCGGGGTTGCCGTCGTGGGCGGGGATCAGGCGCAGGTCGGCCAGTGCGCGGAAGATGGTCCTGCCGGTGGGTTTGGCCGGGGTGGGGCCGTAGCCGGGCAGGCCGGTCAGCATCCCGCCGTGCGGGGCCAGCGCTTGGCGGACCTGCCGTTCGACCAGGCAGAAGATCAGCAGGGCCAGGCAGATCACGGTGATCAGGGCGGTGATGCGCCGGTTGAGTTCCAGGAAGATCGGGGCGACGGCGAGGGGGCCTTTGAATTCGCCGTAGCGGCGTTCGACGACGTGCTGGCCTTTGTAGCGGCGGAAGACCTCGGCAGGGCCGGCCTGGCCGGAGGTCAGGTTGGTCAGCAGGGCGTACCAGCCGTCTGCGGCGGCTTCAGCGTTGATGGCATCCTGGTCGAAGTGCCAGGCCAGCACGGGTTCGCCGGTGGGCTGGCGGTGATAGCGGTGCGCAGGTACGCCTTGACGCGGCGTTTGGCGGCGATCGCCTGGACCCGGGCGGCCACGGCCTCTTCGGTGGGGTGGAACCGGGTCCCGGCGGTGCGCACCAGCTTGTCCAGCTCGGTGGCGGCCTTGGCCAGCTTCAGCGCCCTGGCCTTGGCCTGGCCGGCGGCGTTCGCCGAGGAGTACACCAGGATCCGGCGCAGGTGCACCACCGGATCGCTCTTGCGGGGCCCGCGGATGTCCATCCCGTAGTCCTCGGCCACGCGGTAGGTGCCCCGGGCGGCCGCGGGCTTGCCCGCGTCCCGCGCGGCGACATAGTCCACCTCGGTGCCCGTCCCGGCCGGCAGCGCGGCGAACAGCCCCGCTGGCACCCGCGAGGCGGCCAGCGGCGCGATGAAGGCGACCTGCCCGGCGGCCATCGCCGCCGCGTTGGCCCAGGAGATCAGCTTGGAGTCGCCCACCAGCAGGAACGTGCGCGGCCCGGCGATCTTCTTCAGCGCGGTCATCGCCCCGGTGACCTGGGCCACCTCCCCGGCCCCGCCGTCGTAGGCGTGATGGAAGACCGGGATCCCGCCGTCAGCGGCCACGGCCAGCCCGGCCTGGACCTGCTTCAGATCCGGGCGGCGGTCCTTCGGATGCCCCCACCGCGGCGCCGGGTACTCCTCGTCCGGCTCCGGGTAGGCGCCGTACAGCGAGATCGAGGTCATGTCCCAGTGCAGCCGGGCCACGTCCACCCCGAACTCGCTGATCGCCGCCGCCCCGACCGAGCCGATGACCTCATCCAGATGCGGAGCGATCGCGTCCAGGGCACGGCCGAGCCGGTCATCGTTGAGCAGACGCGGCTCGATGCCATACACCTCGTCCACCGCCATCGCCGCTGCCCACGCCTCCACCTGCACCAGCGGGGCCGGCGCCGTCAGCCGGTTCGCCACCAGCGCCTCAATCACCTCCCCGTGCGAGACCGGCGCCACCTGCCGGACCGGGCACAGCTCATCGACCACCTCCGCGATCCGCAGCCGCCGCCCGAACTGCGCCACCACCGGCAGTGCACCCAGCCGCTTCTCCAGCACCCGGACCACCGCGATCTCCGCCCGTGCCCGGCCCCGCCCGCGGCCAGTCCTCGACATCCCGCCCATGCCCGACGTCAACCACCTGATCGGGTTGTCTCTTCCCCACCTCAGATCACATCGGAACCGATCTGTCACACACGGCCAACGACCGGCCCGCGTCCACAATCGAGTCATCCCGCCAGCACAGACCTCAGCACCTCAACTACACAACACCATGTGCGAAGGACGGGTCTAGTCGAGGTACTCGCGCAGCAGGAGGGCCCGGCTCGGGTGGCGGAGCTTGGCCAGGGTCTTGGATTCGATCTGGCGGATCCGCTCCCGCGTGACGCCGAACTCCCTGCCCACCTCTTCCAGCGTCCGCGGATGCCCGTCGGTCAGCCCGAAACGCAGGTGGATGATCCGCTGCTCCCGTTCCGACAGCTCGCAGAGCACCCGTTCCAGCTGGTCTTGCAGCATGATGAACGCGGCCGCCTCGATCGGCACCACGGCGTCCGCGTCCTCGATGAAGTCGCCGAGGTCGGACTCCTCCTCGCCGATCGGCGACTGCAGGGAGACCGGCTCCTGGGCGATCCGCTGGATCTCGGCGACGCGTTCCGGCTCGACGCCCAGCTCGGCGGCGATCTCCTCGGGCGTCGCCTCGCGGCCGAGCTCCTGGTGCAGCTGGCGCTGCACCCGGGCCAGCTTGTTGATCGTCTCGACCATGTGCACCGGCACCCTGATGGTGCGCGCCTGGTCGGCGATCGCCCTGGTGATGGCCTGCCGGATCCACCAGGTCGCGTACGTGGAGAACTTGTAGCCGCGGGTGTAGTCGAACTTCTCGACCGCGCGGATCAGCCCCAGGTTGCCCTCCTGGATCAGGTCCAGGAAGACCAGCCCGCGGCCGATGTACCGCTTGGCGATCGACACGACCAGGCGCAGGTTGGCCTCGATCAGCCGCTGCTTGCCGCGCACCCCGTCGGCCGCCAGCCACTCCAGGTCAGCCCGTTCCTCGCCGAGCAGCGGGAAGCCGCCGTTCAGCTTCTCCTCGGCGTACAAGCCGGCCTCGATGGCCTTGGCCAGCTCCACCTCGTCCTCGGCGGTGAGAAGCGGGACACGGCCGATCTCACGCAAGTAGATGCGCACGAGGTCGCTCGTGCCCGCGCGCCGGGCGCTGTCGGACTCCAGGTCCGGCAGTCTGGTATCGGTATCCTCCTCGACCGGTGCCTCGAGCACCTCGATGCCCTCGTCCGCGAGTACTCGCACTACCCCGTCAAGCGCGTCCGCGGACAGATCTGCCCTGTCGATTGCCGTGGTGACGTCCCCGAGCGTCACGAAGCCCCGTGAGCGCCCGAGCGCCACGAGATCGGTCAGCTGCTGTGTAAGCGGTGGTCCGCTCGTTACTACGGTGAGAGCCACGAAGACAGTGTGCGTCACGTGACACCGTTTCCGGGGGACCCAATTTTGTCACCATGAGCAGATGTTTAACACGCGCGCAATCTGTGCAATAACATCTGGCAATCTGTTTTCAGGCGCCGGTCGCCCGGTCCAGCAGCGACTTGCGGCGCTGCTCGAGCGCCACCAGATCGCCGAACATCTTGTTGTACGCGGCCTGGTCCTCCACCGGATTCGTCCGCTGCAGCCGCGCCTTGACGGCGGCGATCTCCCGCCCGACGGCCAGCTCCCCGACCCGGGCGAGCACCACATCGGCGTACTTCTCATCCGGCTCGCCAGCCACCTGGAGCGCCTCCACGGCGAGCTCGGTGACGAACGAGCGGGCCCGGTCGTCCGGCGCCGCCTCCAGCAGCATGGCCACCCAGTCCCTGGCCCGGCCGGCGCTGACCACGCCGCCGCGGCCCGCGATCAGCCCGGCCACCGCGCCGTGCACGGGGACGGTGAACGCGGCCGCGCCGAGCGCGTCGAACTCCGGGCCGCACAGCGCCGGCCACTGCACCCCCAGCTTGAGCGCCTCGCGCTCCACCCGCAGCACGGGATCGGACCGGTCGTAAGGGCGCCCCGTCGGCGCCCCCGGCCCGTCCGCGCGCCGCTGTCCGTCCGCGCCAGGTGCCGCCGACCGATTGTCCGAACGGGCCGGGGCGCTCCGTTTTCCCGTTGGCACAGACCAGCCGGCCCCCGCCCGCGTTCCCCCCGAATGCTGGCGGACCCGGGCGAGCACGAACCGCTCGTCCATCAGCCCGAGCCAGCGGTCCAGGTTCACCGCGTACCGGCCGCGCATCCCCTGGTCCTTGATCCGCGCGACGATCGGCGCGGCCTCGTCGAGGGCGGCGAGCTGGCCCTCCGTCGTGTCCAGGTTGTGCTTGTCGAGCACGGACCTGATCGCGAACTCGAACAGCGGCACCCGCCGGGCAACCAGGTCCCTGACCGCGCCCTCTCCGTGCTTGAGCCGCAGGTCGCACGGGTCGAGGCCGTCCGGCTGCACGGCGACGAACGTCTGGGTGACGAACTTCTCCTCCAGGCTGAACGCGCGCAGCGCCGCCTTCTGGCCCGCCGCGTCCCCGTCGAAGGTGAAGATCACCTCGCCGTCCGACCCGTCGGTGTCCATGATCAGCCGGCGCAGGATCTTCACGTGGTCCTCGCCGAACGACGTCCCGCACGTCGCCACCGCGGTCGGCACCCCGGACAGGTGGCAGGCCATCACGTCGGTGTATCCCTCGACGATCACCGCCTGCCGCCGGTGCGCGATCTCACGCTTGGCCAGGTCCGCGCCGTACAGCACGTGGCCCTTCTTGAACAGCGCGGTCTCCGGCGTGTTCAGGTACTTCGGCCCGTCGTCGTCCGGGTCGAGCTTGCGGGCGCCGAACGCGATCGTCTCCCCCGTGAGGTCCCTGACGGGCCACATCAGCCGGCCGCGGAAGGAGTCGATCAGGCCGCGCCTGCCCTGCCTGGCGAGCCCGGCCTTGATCAGCTCGTCGTCGGTGAACCCGCGCCCGCGCAGGTGCCTGGACAGCTCGTCCCACGCGGCCGGGGAGTACCCGACCCCGAACCGCTCGGCGTCGGCGAACTGGAAGCCGCGCTCGGCGAGGAACTCGCGTGCTACCCGGCCGGAGTCACCGCGAATCCGTTCGGAATAAAAGTCGGCAGCGGCCCGGTGCGCCTCAATCAGCCTGCGCCGCTGGGAAGTCTCCTGGCCCGGCACGTAGCCGCCCTGCTCGTAGCGGAGTTCGATGCCCGCGCGGGCAGCCAGCCGCTCGACCGCCTCGGCGAAGGTGAGGTTCTCGATCGACTGGATGAACTTGATGACGTCGCCGCCGGCGGTGCAGGAGAAGCAGTAGTAGAGCTCTTTACCGGGCGTCACATTGAAGGACGGCGTTTTCTCATCGTGGAACGGGCACAGCCCCTTGAGCGAGCCGCCGCCAGCGCTACGCAGCTGGAGGTACTCCCCCACGACGTCGGCGATGGGCGATCGCTCGCGGACCGCCGCGATGTCCTCCTGGCGAATCCGACCCGGCATGAGGCGAGTCTATGGCCGCGGGTCGCCCGCGACGGTCAGGTTCACGTGTGGCGGACATGTCTGTTTTACGATGTGCGTCGTGAGGGCCGCGTGACCGATCTCCTGGTGCTGTGGGACGTAGACGGGCTCTGCTTGCCCCCGGGGGGCAACCCCCCGGTGACCCCCCGCATGGGGGGACTGCCCGTCCCCCCATACCCCCCTGGGGCAGGCCGCACTGACCGCGCGATCATCCTCGAGACGCTGGAGCTGGCCGGCGTCCCCGAGCCGCGGCGGCACGTGGACCCGTTCATCGCCAGACTGGCCGAGCACGCGCCAGGGGCGCGCGCGGCGGTGGCCGCGCGGGGCAGGGCGCTCCCGGGCGCGGTGGCGGCGCTCGCGGCGCTCGCCGCCGCCGGGGCGTCGCCGGCGGCTGGGTCGACGGGCAGGCCGCCGGCCGGGTGGTCCGGGCGCGTGCGCCAGTCGGTGCTGACCGGGAACATCCGGGCGGTCGCCGTGGTCAAGCTCGCCGCGCTCGGGCTGTGCGACCCGCTTGACCTGCGCATCGGGGCCTACGGCGACGATCATGAGGTGCGCACCGAGCTCGTCGGCGTGGCGCGGCGCCGGGCCGCGGCGAGCCGCGACGGGTCGCCCGCGGAGTTCGGGGGCCGCCGCACCGTTCTTGTCGGCGACACGCCGCTGGACATCGAGGCGGCGCTGACCTCGGGCGCCCGCGCGGTCGGGGTCGCGACCGGCCTCTTCCCGGTCGCCGGCCTGCGGGCGGCGGGCGCCCACGCGGTGCTCCCCGACCTCACGGACACCGACCTGGTCGTGCGCGCGATCCTGTCGTTATGTTCGCCGGCGTGCCAGCCAGGCCCGCCGCGGGCGGGCTGGCCGACGGGCGGACCGTCCAGCGCACGGCAGGCCGGCGAACAGGGCTTGAGCTGACCGGTCCAGCCGCGTGATCGCAGCGCGCCAGCCACCTGCGCCGCCGTCAGGCAGGCGCCGCGGGTGACATCCCGCCATTCATACCGGAGCGTCGACCCGCCGCCGGTCGTGGCGGCGTTGTCGCGGCTTCTGTCCGCTCCGCGCCGTTCTTCGGGATGGGCTTGCTTTCCGTCTAGTTCGACCACCATGCCGAATTCTCCGTAATAGCGGTCACGGAAGCCACGCCGCCCGTCTGGCGTGGTGAACGGGACTTGACGCTCCGCGGCGGGCAATCCGTGCGCGTGCTCCACATCTTTGTCGTAACGGAATTCGAGCACGGAATGCGCGCCGCCCGCCGCGGCGGTGACAATTTCGCCCAGCTGCGGCCGCCAGCGCACCTTCTTGCGGCGGCCTATCTCGGCTCGCAGCGGCCCCTCGCTGGTGAGCCGCTGCCCGAAAGCACCGGTTATCCATCCGCATGCTTCGTCAAGGTCACGGGCGGCGTGCACCAGGTCGATGACAGTTTCCTCGGCGAAGGTGTGCGGGACAATGCCGCGCGGGAAGCGCGCTGTCGCGTCGGCCATGGCCGAGATATGAATGACCAGGCCGCGGGTCGCCCTGACCCGCCTGCTGGCGGGAATCGTGACGTGGATCAGCGGCGAGCGGCGGCCGGGAAAACCGTGCAGTTCGGCGGCTGTCTCGTGGCTCAGCAGCGCGCCTTTCCCCGCGTACAGCACGGCGGCCCACAGTTGCGCCTCCCGGCTCACCGGGCCGGTGAAGGTCGTGTAGACGCCCCGGTAGATCTGCCGCCACCGCCCGCGCCTGAGCTTAGAGACGATCGCGCTTGTTGACAGCCCGGAGGCGAGTGCTTGCTGTCGCGTGACCACGCCGGCCTGGAAACACGCCAGCGCGGCAAGTTCCCGGGGAATTTCGTTGCTCATGCCCCTGAGTATGCGGAGCGGCACCGACAATTTGCCCCTATTGCGCCCCGCATCACATGATCACGAACGTTTTGTGGCCGTATAGGGTGAATTATTTGCGCCAGGCACAAAGTCTTCGTCATAGAGGTGGCCGACCTGGGGTTGGTGTGACTGTAGTTACGGAAAAGGTGGCTGTGGTCGGCGGGAGAGAGGCTGAGGTAGGCGCGGCGCTGACCGTTAGATTTCGGCTAGGGGGACCGTGGGGTCTGCCAGGCGGGAGGGATCCAAAGTGCGGGCGGAGCGGATGAGGGACTGGATGTCGTCGGTGACGTCCCAGACGTTCACGTTCATGCCGGCGACCAGCTTGCCGGCCGACAGCCAGAAGGCGATGAACTCCAGGCCGGGGCGGTCGCCGCGGTAGACGACCTCGTCGTAGGTGCCGGGCTCGGGCAGGCCTGAGCACTCCATGCCGAGGTCGTACTGGTCGCTGTAGAAGTACGGCACGCGGTCGTAGGTCACCGGCTGGCCGAGCATGGACCTGGCGGCGGCCGGGCCGCCGTGCAGGGCGTTCGCCCAGTGCTCCACCCGCACGAGCCGGCCGAGCAGCGGATTGAACGAGTTCGCCACGTCGCCCGCGGCGTAGATGTCCGGGTCGGAGGTGCGCAGCGCGGCGTCGGTCACCACGCCGTTGGAGACCTCAAGGCCCGCCGACGTGGCCAGCCCGACGTTCGGCGCCACGCCGATGGCGACGACCACGACGTTCGCCGGGAGCACCTCGCCCTTCGCCGTGAGCACGGAGCCAACGCGGCCCGCCGCGTCGCCGTGGAACTCCGCCGCCGCGTCGCCGAAGCGGAACTCCACGCCGTGCGACCGGTGCAGCTCGGCGAACGCCTCGCCCAGCTCGGGGCCGAGCGCGGCATAGAGCGGGCTCGGCTGCGGCTCGATGACGGTGACCTGGCAGCCCGCCATGTTGGCGGCCGCGGCCGTCTCCAGGCCGATCCAGCCGGCGCCGACGATCACCACGCGGCGCCCGGCGGTGAACGCCTCGCGCAGCCGGTCGGAGTCCGGCAGCGTCCGCAGGTAGAGCACCCCGTCCAGGGTCGCCCCCGGGATGTTGATCCGCCGCGGCGACGCGCCGGGGACGAGCAGCAGCTTGTCGTAGGTGAGGGTGCCCCCGGGGGGAATGGGGGGGCGGGCAGCCCCCCCATGCGCGGGGGGTCCAGGGGGGTCCTCCCCCCGGAAAGACACCGTGTGCGCCCCGGGGTCGATCGCGCCGACGGTGACGCCGGTGCGCAGGTCCACGTTGTTCTCGGCGTACCAGCCGGCGGGGTACACGATGGCCGACTCACGCGCGGCCTTGCCGAGCAGGTAGCCCTTGGAGAGCGGGGGGCGCTCGTACGGGAGTTCCGGTTCGTCGCCCAAGAGCACGATCTCGCCGTCGAAGCCCTCGGCGCGCAGCGTCTCGGCCGCCTTCGCGCCCGCCAGTCCGCCACCTACGATCACGAACGTCGTCATTCGCGCCTCCCGAGAGTCTCCGCGTTTTCGAGGGGTCGTCCCCCGGAAAAGCAGATTTAATACCAGCCGTCGATGGCAGACCATAGCGGACGTGTCGGTGAGCGAGGCAACCTGGTCGATGATGACACGCCGGCGGGACTCGTCGCCGGCGGCGTCGTCCCAGGCCGGGCGGAACACGGGGTCCAGCGTGGACGGCGCGCCCCGGTCGATGGCCAGCGCCAGCTCGGCGATCAGCTCCCGCTCCCGCGCCTGCTGCACCGCCGCGCCCTCCCGCGTCATCACGTAATGCGCGGCCACCGCCTTGAGCAGCGCGCACTCCAGCAGCTGGCGGCGCGGCACGACGAGATCGGCCGCGTAACGGGTGAGGCTGGGGAAGCTGGCAGGATCAGAGGGGTCGTTGGGGCTGGAGGGGCTGTTGAGACTGGAGGGGCTGGAGGGGCTGGAGGGGCCAGTGGCGTGCACGGGATCCGCGACGGCGGCTAGGGTGGCGCGCTCGGCGGCTTGGCAGAAGCGGCCTACCAGCTCGCTGGTCAGGTTCTTCGCCGCGGCGAGGGCGGCCGGGCCGCCGTCGAAGGTGAACCGCCAGCAGGACAGCTCCATGAATTCGGCGAACACGGTCTCGAGTTCGGCCGCCGTGACGTTCCACGACGAAGAGCAGTAAGAGGTGAGGGCGACGAGAGCAACCACCTTCCGTTCGGTGGAATCTCGAAGGTTTTTCACCGTGACGAGCCCCGCGTGCAGACCATCTTCGACGTCGTGGACGGAATACGCCACGTCATCGGCCCAGTCCATGACCTGAGCCTCCAGGCACGGGCGGCCGGGCGGGGCGCCGGCCCGGATCCAGTCGAAGACGACCGCGTCGGCGCGGTAGGCCCCGTACTTGCCCGTGCCGGAGCCGACGAACGGGTACTTCAGCGCGGCGTCGAGGGTGGCGCGGGTGAGGTTGAGGCCGGCGCCCGGGACCTTCGGCTCCAGGCGGGTGAGCAGGCGCAGCGACTGGGCGTTGCCCTCGAAGCCGCCGCAGGCCAGCGGGCCGCCGTCGGCGGCGAGCGAGGCGAGCGCCGTCTCGCCGTTGTGCCCGAACGGCGGGTGGCCGAGGTCGTGCGCCAGGCACGCCGCGTCCACCAGGTCGGGGTCGCAGCCGAGCGCCGCGCCCAGCTCGCGGCCGATCTGCGCGCACTCGAGCGAGTGGGTCAGCCGGGTACGCGGGAAGTCGCTCGCGCCTACCTGCACCACCTGCGTCTTGGCGGCGAGCCTGCGCAGCGCCGAGCTGTGCAGGACCCGCGCGCGGTCCCGCTGGAAGTGCGTGCGGCCCGCGCGCTTGGGCGGCTCGGCCGCCCAGCGCTCGGTGTCATGCGAACTGTAGGCCACTCACCTAGTGTCGCTGCCCTGACTGGCCACTGAAGCACGACCCGCCTCGAGCCGCGCGATCGGGACGCGGAACGGCGAGCAGGACACGTAGTCCAGGCCCGCCTCGTGGAAGAACCAGACCGACGCCGGGTCGCCGCCGTGCTCGCCGCAGACACCCAGGTGCAGGTCCGGGCGGGTGGCCCGGCCCTCGTCCACGGCGATCTTCACCAGCCTGCCCACGCCGTCGCGGTCGATCGTCTCGAACGGCGACACACCGAAGATACCCATCTCGATGTACGGGCTGAAGAACGCGCCTTCCACGTCGTCCCGGGAGAACCCCCAGGTCATCTGCGTCAGGTCGTTGGTGCCGAAGGAGAAGAACTCCGCCGACCGCGCGATCTCCCCCGCCGTCAGGGCGGCCCGCGGGATCTCGATCATCGTCCCGATGTGCGCGCGGGTGTCGACGCCGGTCTCCTCCTCGACCTCGCGGAGCACCCGCTCGACCCGTTCCTTGCTGATCTCCATCTCCTGCACGGTGGCGGTCAGCGGGATCATGATCTCCGGCATCGGGTGGCCGCCGGCCTGGACGCGCTGGGCGGCCGCGCGGGCGATCGCGCGGACCTGCATGTCGAGCAGGCCGGGGATGACCAGGACCAGCCGGACGCCGCGCAGGCCGAGCATCGGGTTCTCCTCATGCAGGCGGCGGACCGCCTCGAGGAGCTTCCTGTCCTGCTCGGTGGCCTTATCGCCGGCCAGGGCGACCTTGACGCTCAGCTCGGTCAGGTCGGGCAGGAACTCGTGCAGCGGCGGGTCGATGAGCCTGATCGTCACCGGCAGGCCGTCCATCGCCTCGAGGATCTCCACGAAGTCGCCCCGCTGCAGCGGCTCGAGCGCGTCCAGCGCGGCACTCCTGTCGGCGTCGGTCTCGGCGAGGATCAGGTGCTCCACCAGCTCGCGCCGCTCGCCGAGGAACATGTGCTCGGTGCGGACCAGGCCCACGCCGGCCGCGCCGAACCGGCGGGCGCGCGCGCAGTCGGGGCCGTTGTCGGCGTTCGCGCGCACGCCGAGGCGGCGCTTGGCGTCCGCGTGCGCCATGATCGTGTGCACGGCGGCCACCAGTTCGTCGGTGTCCGGGGCCAGCTCGCCCTCGAAGTACTGCACGACGTTGGACGCGATCACGGGCACCTCGCCCAGGTAGACCGCGCCCGAGGTGCCGTCGATGGAGATCAGGTCACCCTCGTTGACCACGATGTCGTGGTTCACGGTGAAGCGCTTGGACCTGGTGTCGACTTCGAGTTCTTCGGCGCCGCAGACGCACGTCTTGCCCATGCCGCGGGCGACCACCGCCGCGTGGCTGGTCTTGCCGCCGCGGCTGGTGAGCACGCCCCGGGCGGCGATCATGCCGTGCAGGTCATCGGGGTTGGTCTCACGCCGGACCAGGATGACGTGCTCACCGCGGGCCGTCCACTCGACGGCTGTCGCCGAGTCGAAGACGGCCCTGCCGACGGCCGCACCTGGCGACGCGCTGATCGCCTTCGTGATCAGCGTGACGTCCCCGCGGGTGTCGAACCGCGGGAACATCAGCCGGGCGAGCTCGTCGCCGCTGACCCTTGTCAGGGCCTCGTCGAGGTCGATCAGGCCCTGGCTGACCAGCTGCGTGGCGATCCGGAAGGCCGCCGCCGCGGTGCGCTTGCCGACCCGGGTCTGCAGCATCCACAGCTTGCCGCGCTCGACCGTGAACTCGATATCGCACAGGTCCTTGTAGTGATTCTCCAGCGTCCGCATGATCTGTATGAGCTGGTCATACGACGTCTTATCGATGCGCTCGAGGTCCTGCAGCGGCACCGTGTTCCTGATGCCGGCCACCACGTCCTCGCCCTGTGCGTTCTGCAGGTAGTCGCCGTAGACGCCCTGCGCGCCGGTGCCCGGGTCGCGGGTGAACGCCACCCCGGTGCCGGAGTCGTCCCCCAGGTTGCCGAACACCATCGCCACCACGTTCACGGCCGTCCCCAGGTCCGCGGGGATGCGCTCCTGGCGCCGGTAGAGGACGGCGCGGTCGGTGTTCCACGAGTCGAAGACCGCGTTGATCGCCAGGTCCATCTGCTCGCGCGGGTCCTGCGGGAAGTCGCGCTTGGCGTGCTCCCTGACGATGTCCTTGTACGCGGCCGTCAGGGCCTTCAGGTCCCCGGCGTCCAGCTGTGTGTCGCTGGTCGCGCCCTTGGCCTTCTTGGCGCTGTCGAGGGCGCGCTCGAAGTACTCGCCATCGACGCCGAGCACGGTCTTGCCGAACATCTGGATGAGGCGGCGGTACGCGTCCCACGCGAACCGCTCGTTGCCCGACTGCTTGGCCAGCCCCTGGACCGACTCATCGGAGAGGCCGATGTTGAGGACGGTGTCCATCATGCCCGGCATGGAGAACTTCCCCCCGGACCGGACGCTGACCAGGAGCGGATCGGCGGGATCACCGAGCTTCCTGCCCATGGCGCGCTCGAGGTCGGCCAGGTGGGTGCCCACCTCACGGTCGAGGCCGTCCGGCGTCGTGCCGTGCTCGAGGTAATAGCGGCACGCGTCCGTGGTAATGGTGAAGCCAGGCGGCACAGGCAGGCCGAGATTGGTCATCTCGGCGAGGTTCGCGCCCTTCCCACCAAGGAGGTCTTTGAGGTCCTTGTTACCTTCTGTGAAGGCATAGACGAACTTCGGCACTGCACGCTCCTCGCGCCGGCGAGCTCCGTTGTTCGGGACTCTACCCAGCTACATCTGGTCTGAGAAAGATGACCGTACCTAGCCAGGATAGATCCCCGGCAATGGATCCAATGCTGTGGTGTAAAACACGGTGTACGCCATGCTTTGCGCCGTTTTGACCAGTGGTTTAGACCGCTTCTATGAATTGGTTTAGACCGTTGGTGTAGGCCGGCGGAATGGACGTAGGTCCTGACTTCGGCGATATTGGCCGGAAATCCGGGAGGATGACCCGTCCCGGGCGGAGCAACCTCCGCGCCGCCGGCGAGCGCGAGCCCGTCCGGCTCGGCGCTGATCGGCTACGTGAGCCTCGGTGCGCCGGGGGGGGCGAAGGCCACGGTACGTTCGGAATCATCAAGAACAAGAAGGGGTGCGTTGACCCGCTGCCGCTGCCGGCGAGCGCAACCGGCGGATCGCTCAGCGGCCTATTTGACTACGTCGCCTGGTAGCGCGTGCCGGGGGGCGGGCCGAACCGGCACAATGGTGGGCGGCGGAACACCGCCCACCGCGCTGGAGGTACTGACATGGCGACCGTCGGGCTGCTGCATCCGGGTGAGATGGGCGCCGCCGTGGGCGGCTGCCTGGTCTCGGCGGGCCATAAGGTGCTCTGGGAGCCGGCCGGGCGGAGCCGGGCGAGCACCGGGCGCGCGCTCGCCGCGGAGCTGTCCGGGGCGAGCCTGCCGGGCCTGGTGGCGCGCAGCTCGGTGATCTTCTCGATCTGCCCGCCGCACGCGGCGCTCGACGTCGCCAGGCAGGTCGCGGCCGCCGGGTTCGCCGGTGTCTACGTCGACGCGAACGCGATCTCGGTGGCGACCGCGGCGCAGGTGGCGTCCGTTGCCGAGCAGGGCGGCGCCAGGTACGTGGACGGGGGCATCATCGGGCCGCCGCCCGAGACATCCGGGCACACCAGGCTGTATCTGTCGGGGGCGCTTGCGGGAGAGGTGCGCGCGTTGTTCGGGCGGTCGGCGCTGGACGCGCGGATCGCCGAGGGGCCGCCGTTCGCGGCGTCGGCGGTGAAGATGGCCTACGCCGCCTGGACCAAGGGCACCGGGGCGCTGCTGCTCGCCGTCCGGGCGCTCGCCCGCGCCGAGGGCGTGGAGCGGACGCTGCTCGCGGAGTGGGCGATGTCCCAGCCCTCGCTCGGCGCGCAGTCCGAGCGGTCCGCCGCGTCCGCGGCGGCCAAGGGCTGGCGCTGGGTCGCCGAGATGGAGGAGATCGCCGCGTCGATGGGCGCTGTCGGGCTGCCGGCCGGCTTCCACGAGGCGGCCGCCGAGGTCTTCGACCGCACCGCCCGGGCCGACGGACGAGGCGCGGGCGGTGGCGGCGCTGCTGTCCCGGCGGCCAACGGGGGCGGAGCCTCCACTCTGGATACGGTGATGTCCGCCCTGATATAGCCACTAGGTCACTACCGCCCCGCCCGTATGCGTCGCATCCCCGTCGTCCGCGTCCCCGTTTGAGCCCGGTTGCGTCCAGGGGCGCAACCGGGGAGTCCAGGCGCGGACGGCGCGGCGGTACTCGCGGTATTCGGCGCCGAACTCCCGGGTGAGCGTGGGCTCCTCGTACCAGCGCACGGCGGCCGCCCCGACGCACCAGGCGATCAGGGCGTACTCCAGGAGCCCGGACGAGCCGAAGAGCAGCGCCTCCCCGAGGAGGACGCCCAGGAAGCCGACGTAGATGGGGTTGCGCACGTAGCGGTAGCACCCGCTCACCACGAGGCGGGGCGGCGCCGCCACTGGCACCGGGGTGCCTCCGGCCCGGAAGAACTCGATGAACGATGCCGCGATCGGCACCAGGCCCGCGCAGATCAGCAGGATGCCCGCCGCTCGCGCGATCCCCCAGTACGGCGCCGGTTCGTGAAAATGCCAGTAGCCCAGCAGGGAGGGCAGCAGGCATCCGAACGTCCCGCCCACCGCCACGAACCAGGCCACACTGCTCGCCGCCGCGACCGACCTGCGCATGACCGCCTCCTTTCCTACTCTCCTACTCGTGTGTGCGCTCGTGTGCGGGGCAGCACGGCCAGGTTGGCCGCGTAGCACACAAGCGCGACACCGGTCATGACCGACATCGCCATCGAGTCAGCGGCGTCGCCGGTGCTGGTGAAGCTGGTGCCGGTCACCGCGGCGAAGGCCATCGCGAACAGGCCGGCCGCCGACAGCGCGATGACAGGCCAGTGACGGATCATGGCGGCCCGCACCAGCACGCCGAGCGCGCCCAACCCGAGCAGCAGGCCGATGACCGCGTGCAGGCTGAGCACCGTCGGCCCGTTGGATACCGCCTGCCCCAGGCCGCCGCCGTGGTCGGCCCTGGGAACGGCAACGTACAGGTTGACGTACATGCCGATCCCGTACTCCGCGACGAGGAGCACAAGGACCGCCAGGCTGGCGCGCCGCAGCGTGGCCGCGCGAGCCGCGGTCGCGGCCGGCGACGGCCGGGCGCTGGACCTCGCATGTACGCTCATCGGTTCACCTCACCGTCCGGAGCGTTCCTCGATAGCTAGGAACGCTACCTGTAGCGTAACTACATATTGACCGTAGCGTAGCATAGCTACATATGAGAGCGGAAACGCTGAAGGGCCATCTGGACGGCATCCTGCTCGCCGTGCTCGAGCCGGGGCCGCGGCACGGCTACGCGATCATGGAGGCGCTGCGCGAGCGCAGCAACGGCCAGGTCGACCTGCCGACCGGGACGATCTACCCGGCGTTGCACCGGCTGGAGCGCGCCGGGCTGATCCAGGCGGCCTGGTCCTCGGCCGGCGGGCGACGACGGCGCGTCTACGAGCTGACGTCGGCCGGGCGGGCTGCCCTTGACTCCGAGCGCAGCACCTGGCGGGAATTTTCCGCGGCGGTCACCGCGCTGCTGCGGCCCGCACCGCTGGCGGCGAGTCCGTCATGACCGGGACGGCCGCGATCGAGCACTACCTCGGCGAGGTGGCTGACCGGCTGCCCGGTTCGGCCCGCGCGCGGTCGCGCATCATCGCAGAGCTTCGCGCCGGGCTCCTGGACGCGACGGACGCACACCGGTCCGCAGGGCTGCCGCCGACCGAGGCCGCCACGGCGGCGGTCCGCGAGTTCGGCGACCCGGGCCTGGTCGCCGACGGCTTCCGGCCCGAGATCGCCGCCGGCCTGGCGCGTCGCGTGTCGATCGCCGTGCTTGCCACCGGCCCGATAGTCGGTCTGCTGTGGATCGCCACGGCCGCGACCAGCCATCTCATGTCGCGGCTGGAGTGGGCAAGTCTGCCGACAGTTCTGCAGGCGGTTCTTGCCCTGACGGCCGTCGCCGCGGGGGTGACCGCTTGCGGGGCGCTGTTGGGTATCGCGGTGACCGGCCGACTCACCCGCTGGGTGCCCGTTCAGCCGCGCCGGGCACCGGCGGCCGCCGCGATCGCCGGGTTCGGCGCTATCGGCGCCGACGCGCTCGGCCTGGCGCTGCTCGCCGTCGGCCTGGCTATTTTCCCGGGAAAGCTTTCCCCGGTCCCGGCCGCCGTGGCGGCAGCGGCCAGCATCGTCCGGATACTGCTCGCCCGGCGCGCGGCACGGCACTGCCTGGCCGCCCGGCGCGAGCTTGGGCTGACCGTCTGTCCGTAGCTTGCCGCCTTGGACGCGACCGGACGGCCCGAATTCCACTCCTGGCGTCGGCACCCCGCGCGAACCTGAGCAGGCGGCGGTTACCCGACGGGGAGGCGGTCGGCCAGGTAGTCCTGGAGGGCGTCGATGCCGATGCGCTCCTGGGCCATGGAGTCGCGCTCCCGGACTGTGACGGCCTGGTCTTCGAGGGACTCGAAGTCCACCGTGACGCAGAACGGGGTGCCGATCTCGTCCTGGCGACGGTACCGGCGCCCGATGGCGCTCGCGTCGTCGAAGTCGGTGTTCCACCGCTTCCGTAGCATGGCGGCGATGTCCCTGGCCTTCGGCGACAGGTCGGCGTTGCGCGACAGCGGCAGCACCGCGACCTTGACCGGCGCGAGCCGGGGATCGAGGCGCAGCACGGTCCGCTTCTCCAGCCTGCCCCTGGCGTCCGGCGCCTCGTCCTCGGCGTAGGCGTCGAGCAGGAAGACGAGCGTGCCGCGGTCCACGCCGGCCGCGGGCTCGATGACCCACGGGACGAACCGCTCGCCCGACTCCTGGTCCAGGTACGACATGTCCTGCTTGGAGTGCTCCTGGTGGACGGTCAGGTCGTAATCGGTCCGGTTGGCGATGCCCTCGAGCTCGCCCCACTCCGCGCCGATGAAGTCGAAGCGGTATTCGATGTCCACCGTGCGCTTGGAGTAATGCGAGCGCTTCTCGGCCGGGTGCTCGTAGAGGCGCAGGTTGTCCTTGTTGATGCCCAGGCCGACGTACCAGGCGAACCGCTGCTCGATCCAGTACTCGTGCCACTCGTCGTCCGTGCCGGGGCGGACGAAGAACTCCATCTCCATCTGCTCGAACTCCCGGGTGCGGAAGATGAAGTTACCCGGGGTGATCTCGTTCCTGAACGACTTGCCGACCTGGCCGATGCCGAACGGCACCTTGCGCCGCGACGTCTGCAGGACGTTCTTGAAGTTGATGAAGATGCCCTGCGCGGTCTCCGGGCGCAGGTACGCCAGGCCCGACTCGTCCTCGGTCGCGCCCAGGTAGGTGCGGAGCAGGCCGTTGAACATGCGCGGCTCGGTGAACGCGCCGCGGGTACCGCAGTTCGGGCACGCGATGTCGGCCAGGCCGTTCTCCGGCGGATGGCCGTGCTTCTCCTCGTACGCCTCGATCAGGTGGTCGGCGCGGAAGCGCTTGTGGCAGGCCTGGCACTCGGTCAGCGGGTCCACGAAGTTCGTGACGTGCCCGCTGGCCTCCCACACCTCGCGGGCGAGGATCACCGACGAGTCGATGCCGACGATATCCTCGCGCTCTTGGACCATCGCCCGCCACCACTGGCGCTTGACGTTGTTCTTCAGCTCCACGCCGAGCGGCCCGTAGTCCCAGGCCGCGCGCAGGCCGCCGTAGATCTCACTGGACGGGTACACGAAACCGCGGCGCTTGCTCAGGTTGACGATCGTGTCAAGGCGATCACTGCGTAGTGCCATTGGGCTCTCCATCCGGCTGGCGGTCGGCGGGCGCGGCAGGCGCGGTCCCTGGTTGTGGATCCGGCACCGCGAGCCAGGCCTCGCAGGCCATCGCTGCACCCGTGCGTCGCTGCCGGAGATCATCAGCTTATGAGGCGGCGCCAGTGAACGCGAACCGAAATCGCGTCAGCGCGCCACGGGGCTGCCGTCGCAGAGCGTGCGCTGTCGGTCCCGCATGGCGAACCAGATCGCGCGCGGCGCGCTGTCCCAGCACATCCCGCAGGCGATGTTCCCCGGACCGCGCGCGTTTACTCGCCGGAATTGAAGGTTATTCGGCGGGCGGCGGAACAGAGTTCGGCAGCGCACCGCCGAAACGGCGGTCCCGGGCGGCGTATATCTCGCACGCGTGCCACAGGTGGCGGCGGTCGAAATCGGGCCAAAGGGTGTCCAGGAACACCAGTTCCGCGTATGCGGACTGCCAGAGCAGGAAGTTCGACAGGCGCTGCTCGCCGGAGGACCGGACGAAGAGATCGACCTCCGGAATACCCGGCTCGTCGAGGTAACGGGCGAAAAGGCGCTCGTCTATCTTATCCGGGCGGATTTTACCGGCCGCCACTTCCGCGGCTATCGCCGCCGCGGCATCGACGATTTCGGCGCGACCACCGTAATTGACGCAGAACTGGAGAGTCAGCACCGTATTGCCCGCCGACATCTGTTCGGCGTATTCCAGCTCTCGGATAACGCTGCGCCACAGTTTCGGGCGGCGCCCGGCCCACCGGATGCGCACGCCCATCTCGTTGAGCAGATCACGGCGCCGGTGAATCACGTCCCGGTTGAAGCCCATCAGGAACCGGACCTCGTCCGGGTGACGACGCCAGTTCTCGGTGGAGAACGCGTACGCGGACAGGTACGGGATACCCAGCTCGATGGCCCCCATGATGACGTCGAGCAGCGAGGACTCGCCCTCTTTATGCCCCTCGGTGCGGGGCAGCCCGCGCTTTTTCGCCCACCGGCCGTCGCCGTCCATGACCAGCGCGACGTGCCGGGGTACCAGCTCAGGCGGTATGGCGGGCGGGCGGGCGCCGCTCGGATGCGGGTCCGGGGGCCGGACCGGACGCGACTGCCCGGAACTCTTGCTCACGCACGCTCCACATGACGCAACGACCGGATCGAGTGCTCCAGGTGCCACTGCAGGTACGCGGCTACCAGGCCACTGCACTCTACCCGGTGCCTGCGCTCGCTCCGCATCGCGCTGTCCCAGTCGCCGCGCAGCAGCGCGAGCATCAGCGTGACGGTCTGCGGACCCGGCGACGCGGCCCCCGGCGGACGGCAGGACTCGCACACCATGCCACCCGCTGCCACCGCGAAACCCGTCAGCCGGGTGGCGCCCTGAGCACCGCAGCGGGCGCATTCCTCGAGCGCGGGGGCGTAGCCGGCGACGGCCAGCGAGCGCAGCAGGTACGCGTCCAGCACCAGCCGGGGCTCGCGCGCGGTGTTCCCGGCGTTCGCTTCCTCGCCGGTCTCGCCAGTCTCGCCGGTCTCGCCGGTCTCGCCGGTCTCGCCGAGCGCGCGCAGGCCGCCGATCAGCAGGAGGAACTGGCGCAGCGCGGGTTCTTTCTCCATCGGGGTGAACCGCTCGGCGGTCTCGAGCATCGCCGTGCCCGTGGTGTACCTGGGGTAGTCGCCGGCCAGCGGCGCGCCGTACGAGCGGATCACCTCGGCCTGCGTGATCACGTCAAGCGAGCGGCCCTGGTGGACCAGGACATCCACGTGGGTGAACGGCTCAAGCCGGGAGCCGAACCGCGACTTGGTGCGCCGCACCCCCTTGGCGACCGCGCGGACCCGCCCGTTCTGCCGGGTCAGCAGGGTGATGATGCGGTCCGCTTCGCCCAGCTTCTGCGTCCGCAGCACGACCCCGTCATCCCGGTACCCCTGCACACTCCTATTCTCCCGCATCTTCTCCCGTATCGGGCACCCCGCCGTGTCGGCCGCCGTTCGCACCCGATCCCTCGTCACATCAGCGCCTGTCGCCACTTCGCACACTCTCGGCCTACTTATGCTCGTGACGCGTAGGCCACCGAGCGCGGTGCCGCGCAGCAAAGGTTGATCATGCTCCGTTGCCGACTTCCCCGGCCGGCAGCCCGCACTGCGCGAATTCGGATATTAAGGACATACCAGGCGAGTAGACTACAGAGTGTGACCGTTTCGCGTGCCCTGCAGCGGACTTCCGGTGCAGCCGACCATGATCGCGAAGAGCTTTCGTTACTATAGAACGAACTATTTACATTGAGGCTTATGCAAAACTCTCTTTAAAGAAGTACAGTCCAATCGCAGCCCGGAACGTCGACGAGAAGGTCTTCAGCGGCCTTCTATAATCGGTGAAGAGAATCCTCCAGGTCTTCAGCTGGGCGACGGCGCGCTCTATTGGCGCGCGCAGGGAACTGACCTGGTTGTTGTACTCGCGTTCACGTATGTACAGTTCACGTTTCTTCGGCTTTCGGACCGGAGTAGTGATGTAGTCGGTTCCTATAAAACCTTTGTCGCCAATGACGCCGCCTGCCTGCTTGAGGATCTTCTCGCATTCCGACTCTTTAAGCTTTGCCATGTCATGCTGATTGCCGGGAACTGGCTCGGATACGAAAGTTATGCGGCCAGTGAGAGTCGCGATGATAAGCGACCCGTGACCTGTCGTCTTGTGTTTGCCGGACCACAATTCACGTTCGAATGCCCAGGACCAGCACGGCCACAGGGTGCCGTCTACCAGCGCGATCGCTCCCTGCGTCGCCTCCGCAGCCTCCTCCGCGGACGGCCTGTCGCCAGCGGTGGCCTCGTCGATAAGCGGCGTGAATTTCGCGATGATCCGCGAGACGCTCGACTGTGATGTGTCGAATATTTCTGCCAGAACTTCCTGGATGATGTGCTGCCGCGTGTACGCGCAGGTGATGACGATAGCTTCTCTCAGGATGAGACTTCTCGGGCAGCCGATTCCCTTGTCCCAGGGTTCTTCCAGCAGTTCTTCGATATCCATCACAAGCACGTTGAGTTGCTCTGGGCTGAGACCTGACATACGATCGTACCGCAACGGCTTCTCCGTCTTTGGAAGGTTTGGTTGGCACCTCCTTTCTATCGGGCAGAGAAGCCGTTGTCTTTTAGGCGCGCCGACGCGGGATGTACGTTTTGCAACGATTATGCCACGTCGATTTCGTGACGCCGAACTGGGAGTTTTGAATAATCCTCATTGAAAAAAATGTTTTCGGGATCATCGTGCTAGCTTGGCGATCGATAGTCACGGATGGTTATAGCGGCGGCGGACGCGGCGTATGGAGCGCCGTGTGCGAGTAATTGGCCAACGGCGTCGCGAATGGTGCGCGAAGTCAAGATCGTGAGGCTGGTGAGGCGCAAGGGATCGCGGCGCGGGGCGCGCGGGGGTTGGGTTGGGAAGCTGGGCGGGCCGGTGACGCTGTTTAGACGCATCACCGGCCCGTTCGGGATAAAACGGCTAGGCGCGGCGGGAACGGTTGACGGCGGACAGGACCGCGCGCATGCTCGCGGTCGCGGTGTTGGTGTCGATGCCGACGCCCCAGAAGACGCCGCTTCCGGTGGCGACCTCCACATAGGCGGCCGCCTGCGCGTCCGTGCCCTCGGTGAGCGCGTGCTCGGCGTAGTCGAGTACCCGCACGTCGATGCCGATGCTGGCGAGCGCGGCGCAGAACGCGGAGATCGGGCCGTTGCCGACGCCCTCGATCGCCTGCGCCGCGCCGTCGACCGAGATCTCCGCCGAGAGCACGTGCTTGCCCTCGGCCACCGACGAGGACTGGTGCTCTTCCAGCCCGACCGGTCCCGGAGTCAGGTATTCGGCGCTGAAGATGTCCCAGATCTCGTTCGGGGTGACCTCGCCGCCTTCGGCGTCCGTGTGCGCCTGGACGACCTTGGAGAACTCGATCTGCAGGCGGCGCGGCAGGTCGAGGGAGTGGCCGGTCTTCATCACGTAGGCGACGCCGCCCTTGCCGGACTGGGAGTTGACCCGGATCACGGCCTCGTAGGTGCGGCCCACGTCGTGCGGGTCGATCGGCAGGTACGGCACGTCCCACGGGTACTCACCGAACGGCACTCCGGCGGCGGCGGCCTCCGCCTCGAGCGCCTCGAACCCCTTCTTGATCGCGTCCTGGTGGCTGCCGGAGAACGCGGTGTAGACGAGCTCGCCCGCGTACGGGTGGCGCGGGTGCACTGGCAGCTGGTTGCAGTATTCGGCGGTGCGGCGGATCTCGTCGATGTTCGAGATGTCGATCATCGGGTCGATGCCCTGACTGAACAGGTTCAGGCCGAGCGTGACCAGGCAGACATTGCCGGTCCGCTCGCCGTTGCCGAACAGGCAGCCCTCGATCCGGTCCGCGCCGGCTAGCACCGCGAGCTCGGCGTCCGCGACGGCGGTGCCCCGGTCGTTGTGCGTGTGGACGGAGAGGCAGATGTTCTCCCTGCGGCTGAGATGCCGGCTCATCCACTCGATCTGGTCGGCGTAGATGTTCGGCGTGGAGCGCTCGACCGTGCACGGCAGGTTGAGGATGATCTCACGGTCCGGGCCGGGCTGCCAGACGTCCATGACCGCCTCGCAGGTCTCCAGGGCGAAGTCCAGCTCGGTGTCCATGAAGATCTCGGGCGAGTACTCGTAGCCGAAGTCGGTGCCGTCGCCGAGGATCTGCTCGGCGTACTTCATGACGTGCCGGGTGCCCTCGACGGCGAGCTGCTTGCACTCCTCGCGGTCGATGCGGAACACCACCTTGCGGAACGTCGGCGCCGTCGCGTTGTACATGTGCACGGTCGCCCGCTGGGCGCCCGCGAGGGACTGGACAGTGCGCTCGATCAGGTCCTCGCGCGCCTGGGTGAGCACGGAGATCCGCACGTCGGCGGGGATCTTGCCGGCCTCGATGAGCTCGCGCACGAAGTCGAAGTCGGTCTGGCTGGCTGACGGGAAGCCGACCTCGATCTCCTTGTAGCCCATCTTGATGAGCAGGTCGAACATGGTCCGCTTGCGGCTCGGCGACATGGGGTCAATCAGTGCCTGGTTGCCGTCCCGCAGGTCGGTGGACAGCCAGCGCGGGGCCTTGGTGATGGTCTTGCCCGGCCAGGTCCGGTCCGGGAGGTCGACCGCCTTGAACGGGGCGTAGCGGTGGCACGGCATCCCGCTCGGCTGCTGATGTACAGGCGCGACAGGGGGGTAGGACGGGTTGCGCTGCATCGTTGCTGCTTCCTTCGTTTCGGGGGTTGTCCTTGGTGGCGGCCAGCGGACATGCCAGAAACCCGCGACGAGGGAGCCAGCCCTTACAGGCCCCCGCCGCGGCCGCTAAGGAGGAGCAGCTCACACAGCATGGCGGTTAGAAGCATATCAAGTCCGAACGGAAGGTGGCGCCTCGCCTCCCGTCACGGCGCGCGGCGAAAAGGGCTCGCGCCGCGGGAGGCTGTGCGGTTGGCTTGAGGCATGCGCATCGTGCGATGGGCCGCCGATGATCTCGCGGCGGTTAAGGCGTTCTATGAGATAACGCAGGCGGTGAGGCGGGTGGACGACCCGCTCGGGGCGCCCATGTCAGAGCGGGTCGCGCGGGCCCTGCTCACGTCCCCGTCCGAGCCCGCGGAGACCTGGTTCGTGCCCGGCGGCACGCCGGGCAGCGCCGTGGCCATGTACCACCTCCGGCTGCCCGACCGGGAGAACCTGCGGCGGGCCAGCCTGTTCCTCGGGGTCCATCCGGACCGCTGGCGGCGCGGGATCGGCACCGCGCTGCTGACGCACGCGGCGCGGCGGGCGACCGAGAACGGGCGAACGGTGCTCGGCACGAGCGTGATCCAGGGGACGGCCGGGGAGGCGTTCGCCCGTCGTCTCGGGGCTTCGCCGGGACTGGCGGACGCCCGCCGGGTGCAGGTCCTTACGTCGCTGAACCCTAGTGAGATCGCCGCGCTCCGCGAGAGCGCCGCGCGGGCGGCCGCCGGGTACTCGCTGGTGACGTGGACCGGCCGGATTCCCGATGAGTACCTGGACGGTGTCGCCGGCGTGTTCAACGCGATGAGCGACGCGCCGCGCGAGCCCGGCCGCGAGCCCCGGGTCTGGGACGCGCAGCGGGTCAGGGAGAACCTCGACGACCAGCGGGACCTGTTCGGCAGCCGCGGCTACTTCGTCGCGGCGCTGCACGCGGAAACCGGCGAGATGGCGGCGGTCACCCAGGTCGAGGTGGACCCGGAGCATCCGCAGTGGGGCACCCAGCAGATCACCGCCGTGGCCAGGCCGCACCGCGGGCACCGGCTCGGCCTGCTGGTCAAGACCGCCATGATCGAATGGCTGGCGGCGGCCGAGCCGGGGCTCGAGCGGATCGTGACCTGGAACGCCGACGTCAACGACCACATGATCGCGATCAACAAGACGCTGGGGTACGAACTGCTCGATCCGCAGTCGCGGTCTTATGAGCTCCAGGTGGCGGACGTGCTGGCCCTGGCCGGCTAGCCCTGGCCCTGGCCGGCTAGCTCTGGCCGGCGCCTTGCTCGGTGAGCATGATCACGCCGATCGCCTGTGCCTGGGTCAGGCCCAGGCCCGCCGCCGCGTGCTCGGCGGCGGCGCGCTCGGCGCCGGTCAGCGGGCCGTCGGCCATGGCGATCCTGATCAGCTCGGCAAGGTACCACTCCCTGGCGTGGACCTGCAGCTGGCCGGCGAGCGCGGCGATCTTCGGCCGGCCGCTGCGGGCCGGCTCGGCGAGGTCGGCGTCGAGCGCTTTATCGTCGTAGTTCGCCGCGCCCGCGCCCGTCACCGCCTCGATCGCCCGGCGGCGCGCCTCCGGGCAGGCGGGATCGCCGGCCCGGAGCATGAGGGTGACCAGGGCGCGCATGCCCGCGGGCAGCGCTTCCTGCATCTGGGCGGCGGTCGGCAGGCGCAGCACCTGGGTGACGTAACGGGTCTTGCACGTCGTGCACTGCACGTGCTCGCCGGTCCTGGCCAGCGGAATGAGCGGGACGAAGAACAAGGTGATGTAGCGGCGGCCCGTCCGGCGCCGGTAGGCGCGGTCACCGCCGCACTTGCGGCAGAAGAACACGCCCTGGGCGATCGTGTGGAACACGACGCGCAGGCCCCAGATGATGGGCATTTCCGCTTCCTTTCGCCGCCCTCCGTCGAGTTGATTATGTCCGTTTTGGGGCATTGGTAATAGCGGCGGCGGTAACCGTGATCATCCGGTTATGCGCCGGAAAAATCGCTCGCGTCCGGTCGCCCGGTGCGGTTGGCTAGAGGGATGCGCATCGTGCGATGGGACCCGGCGGACGAAGACGCCCTCCGGGGGTGCCTCGAGGTACGGCAGGCCGCGCAGGTCGCGGACGACCCGCTGGCGCCGCCGAAGTCCGCGCGGGTGCTCGGCGGCTGGCTGCAGCGCGGCTACGGCGGCGATCCCGGCGAGGCGTGGTTCGTGCCCGGCGCCGACGGCGGCGTCATCGCCTGGTACCGGCTCGCGCTGCCCGACCTGGAAAACCTGGACCGCGCGCTGCTGCGCATCGTGGTCCACCCGGACCACCGGCGCCGGGGCGCCGGCCGCGAGCTGCTGCGCCACGCGGCGGAGCGGGCCGCGGCGGACCGGCGGGAGGTCATGACCGGCTGGGCGGGCGCGGGGACGCCCGGGGCCGCGTTCGCCGGCTGGGCCGACGCCAGGCAAGGGCAGGCGGAGGTCCGCCGGGTGCTCGACCTCGGGAAGATTCCGCCCGGTCACTTTGCCTCGCTCCGGGAGACGTCGGCGCGGGCGGCGGCGGGATATTCGCTGCTGTCGTGGACCGGGCTGACTCCCGACGAGCAGCTCGAGCCGCTGGCCGGCGTTATCAACGCGTTCGCCGACGCGCCGCGGGACGAAGGGGTGGAGGAAGAGGCCTGGGACGGCCGCCGTGTCAGGGAGCGGGGCGACGCCGAGCTGGAACTCATGGGCGTGCGCGGATATACCGTCACCGCGGTGCACGACGCCACCGGGGAGATGGCCGCGATGACGCAGCTGGTGGTGGACCCGCAGACCCCGCGGTGGGGACATCAGTCGCTGACCGCCGTGACCCGCGCCCACCGCGGGCACCGGCTCGGGCTGCTGGTGAAGGCCGCCATGCTGGAGTGGCTCGCCGCCGCGGAACCGCAGCTCGAGCACATCGATACCGGGAACGCGGCGTCCAACCGGCACATGATCGCGGTCAACGAGGCGCTCGGGTTCGAGGTGTCTGAGCCCGTCTTCCACAGCTACGAGATCGGCGTCGCCGATGTCCTGAAAACCCTGGGGAGATGAGTCAGATGCGCCTAGTGCGATGGGATCCGGCGGACGCCGGCACGGCCATGGCGTGCTATGAGGTGCACCGGTCGGCGCACCTGGCCGACGAGCCGCACGAGCCGCCGATGTCGGCGGGGGCGTTCGGGCTCGTGCTGGCGCGGAGCTGGGAAGGCAATCCGGGTGAGGTGTGGGTCGCGCCCGGGGAGACGACCGGGACGGTCGTCGCGTACTACCGGCTCGACCTGCCCGACCTGGAGAACAAGGACCGGGCGTTCGCCCTCCCGCACGTGCACCCGGCGGTGCGGCGGCGCGGCATCGGGCGCGAGCTGGTCAGGCACGCGGCGGAGCGCGCGGCAGCGGGCGGCCGTTCGATCCTGGAAGGCGTCGTCCTCGAGGACTCGGCCGGGGACGCGTTCGCGCAGCGTCTCGGCGCCACGCTAGGGCTCGAGGAGGTCCGGCGCGTCCAGGACCTCCGGAAGCTGGCGCCGGGACAGATCGCCTCGCTCCGGGAGACGGCCGCGCGGGCGGCGGCCGGGTACTCGCTGGTCACCTGGACCGGCCCGATTCCCGAGGAGTACCGCGGGCAAGTCGCCGCGGTGTACAACGCGTTCGAAGACGCACCGCACGGCGAGGGCGTTCGAGCCCGAGGTGTGGGACGCCGACCGGATCCGCGAGCGGACCGGCCACACCTTGCGGGCCGGTCACTACCGGGGCTACACGGTCGCGGCGGTGCACGACGCGAGCGGCGACATGGCGGCGCTGACGGCGATGGTGATCGACCCAGCGCACCCGGAGTGGGCATACCAGCAGCTCACCGCCGTGACCAGGCCGCACCGCGGGCACCGGCTCGGGCTGCTGGTCAAGACCGCCATGCTCGAGTGGCTCGCCGCGGCCGAGCCGGCGGTGGATCGGGTCGCGACCGGGAACGCCGCGTCCAACCAGCACATGATCGCCGTGAACGAAGCGCTGGGATACGAGGTGCTGCAGCCGGGCTACCGGTTCTTCGAGATCCCGGTCGCCACGGTGCTGGCGTCGCGTTCGTCGCAGGCGCGTTCGTCGCAGGCGCGTTCGTCGCAGGCGCGTTAGTCGTAGAAGCCCAGGCGGCGGAGCTGCTTGGGGTTGCGCTGCCAGTCCTTGGCGATCTTGACGTGCAGGTCCAGGTAGACCTTGGTGCCGAGGAGCGCCTCGATCTGGCGACGGGCACGGGTGCCGACCTCCTTCAGCCGCGCGCCCTTGGTCCCGATGACGATCGCCTTCTGGCTCGGCCGCTCCACGTAGAGCTCGGCGTGCACGTCGGTGAGGTCTGGCTGGTCCGGTCGCGGTCCCATCTCCTCCACGACCACGGCGATCGAGTGCGGCAGCTCGTCCCGCACGCCGTCGAGCGCGGCCTCGCGGATGAGCTCGGCGACCATGATCTGCTCGGGCTCGTCGGTGAGCTCGCCGTCCGGGTACAGGGGCGGCCCCTCCGGCAGGTGGCTGACCAGTACGTCCGCGAGCACGTCGAGCTGGTAACCGGTTACCGCGGAGACCGGCACCACGTCGGCCCAGTCGCCGAGCTCGCTGACCGCGAGGAGCTGCTGGGCGACCCGTTCGGGAGTGGCCTCGTCGGTCTTGGTCACGATCGCGACGACCGGCGTGTCCTTCAGGCCGGCGAGCTCGCGGGCCAGGTACTTGTCGCCCGGGCCGACCGGATCCGACGCCGGGACGCAGAACCCGATGACGTCGACCTCCGTGAGCGTCGACCGGACCAGGCTGTCGAGCCGCTCGCCAAGCAGCGTGCGAGGCCGGTGCAGGCCCGGGGTGTCCACCAGGACCAGCTGCGCGTCCGGCCGGTGCACGATCCCCCTGATCACCCTTCTTGTGGTCTGCGGACGGTCGCTGGTGATCGCCACCTTGGCGCCGACGAGGGCGTTCGTCAGGGTGGACTTCCCGACGTTCGGCCGGCCGGCGAGGCAGGCGAAACCAGAGCGGAAGGCGGTGCGCCCAGCGCCTGCCGCGCTATGGTTGGCGCCGTCCGGGCTGCCGCTGGCGCCTTTTCGCGGCGCGCGGCCGGCTTCCCTGGCGGTCACGTGCTGCGGGCTCATCCTTCGATTGTCCCGCATCCCGGCGACCAGATGCATCGGCCGCTGAGTTCGGCCGCTAGGAGGCAGATGTGGGACCCGTGGTAGTTGATCTCAGCGTGTCACTGGATGGTTTCGTCGCCGGCCCGAACGACGGGCCCGGCAACCCGCTTGGTGACGGCGGGGGGCGGCTCTTCGACTGGTGGATGGCCGGCACCGAGCAGGTCGGGCCTGATGACCGGTTCAAGCCGGCGACAGCCAGCCTGGAGGTCGCGAGGAAGGCCTTCGGCTACGGGGCCGTCATCACCGGCAGGCGCACGTTCGACATCGCACAGGGCTGGGGTGGCCAGCACCCGCTCGGGTGCCCGTTCTTCGTGCTCACGCACAACCCGCCCGACCGCTGGGTCGGCCCGGGC
Organism: uncultured Actinomycetota bacterium; assembly: GCA_963771985.1. Lineage (GTDB taxonomy): Bacteria > Actinomycetota > Actinomycetes > Streptosporangiales > Streptosporangiaceae > Trebonia. The sequence goes on from CAVYVO010000011.1 coordinate 45,904, forward strand.
ACCGGGGGGACCGTGGTCACCGACGGCATCGAAAGCGCCCTGCGGCAGGCTCGCGCCGTGGCCGGCGACCGGGTGATCTCCATGTGCGCCGCCGACACAGCGCAGCAGTTCCTGCGGGCCGGCCTGCTCGACGAGATACGGCTCACCGTGGCGCCTGTGCTGCTCGGCGGCGGCGTGCGCCTGCTGGACAACCTTGACGGGCGGCAGTTCGGCCTGGAAAGGACGCGGGTCGTGGCGTCCGACGGCGTCACCCACCTGTGGTACCGGGTCGTGGCTAGGAGCGGCCAGGTCGCGGCAGGGCCGTCTCACATACTGGGACGGTATGGCGACTTAGGATCTCAACCCGCCCGGCAAATGGGACAAAACGGGCATAGAAACGGCGGTTTGAGATCCTAAGTGCCAGGGCCACGGCGGGCCCGCGCACGAGTGTGACGGCTGTGACTTCCGGAAGCGGGTATGGGTGCGGTGCCTGGCGTCGACGAGAGCGCTGGCCAGGGGTGGACTTGACTTTCCGACGTTCGGCCGGCCGCCAAGGCACGCGAAACCAGAGCGGAGCGCGGTGCCTGACGAGACCGTCGGGCGGCCCCTTCGTGGTGAGCCGTCGGCCCGCCTGCCCTTTCCGCCGGGCAATCGAAGCCTGTACCGTTACCGGCGTGGACCTGACGCCGATCTGGCGCCCGACGGCGAGGGTTGTCGTTCTTGATCCACTCGCCAGGGCCCTGCTGTTCAGCGCCCTCGACGCGGCTGGGAAGACGTGGTGGTTCACGCCTGGCGGCGGGGTCCGCCGCGGTGAGACGCTGACCGCGGCGGCCGTCAGGGAACTGAACGAGGAGACGGGTTACGCCTGCGCGGAAGCCGGCCTCGGCCCGGTGGCGGTGACTTGCGCGGGCCTATGGGCGGCGGACGGGCGGCGGTATTTCGCGGCCGACTCGTTCTTCTTCCTGCGGGTACCCGACCCGGCGCTGAACGCGGAGGGGCAGGAAGAGCTGGAGCGGTCACTGATCACTGGGCACCGATGGTGGACGGTGAACGAGCTACGGCAGGCAAGTGATGCGGTGTTTCCTTGCGGGCTGGCTGACCTGATAGCGAGGGTGCTCGCCGAAGGCATGCCCGAACGCCCGGTGCGGCTGCCCTGGCGGTGACCCGTCAGGGAGTCAGGGTGGCGCGGAGCGTGCCGTCGGGGCCGGCGTGGAAGACCGGAGCGTCCGGGCCTATGTCGCGCACCGCGGCCAGGTCGCCCGGGTCCGGTACCGAATCGCTGACCAGGGCGGCGGCCTCCAGCCGCGTCGCGCCGCTCGAGACGGCCATCGCCACCGCCAGCCGCAGCGCGGACAACCGCAGGGACGGCAGCGCGACGGCCGCCGCCGTATAGGTCCGGCCCGTCTCGTCGCGGACCGCCGCGCCCTCGGACGCCGCCACCCGGGCCCGGGTGGACCGGGCCAGCGTGATGATCTTCTGATCCTCCGGGCCGAGCCCGCCCCCCGGTGTCGCTTCGCTCACGCCGATGAGTGTAGGGGCGGCTTCGCGAACCAGGTCAGGCGGGCTGGTCTTCCAGGCGCTCGACGAGGACCGTGCCCAGCTTGTTCCGGCGGCCCGCGAGGTTCTCGGCGGTCAGCCGGAGACCCGCCACCGTGGCTTCCGCGCCCGCGATCGGCACCCGGCCGAGCTCGTGCGCGAGCAGGCCGCCGACGGTCTCGACGTCCTCCGCGTCCACCGCGACGCCGAACAGGTCCTCCAGCTCGGTGACCGGCAGCCGCGCGGTAACCCGCGCGGTGCCGGGCGCGAGCCACTCCACCGGGGCGCGCTCGTTGTCGTACTCGTCGGCGATCTCGCCGACGATCTCCTCGAGGATGTCTTCGATCGTGACCAGGCCGGCGGTGCCGCCGTACTCGTCGATGACGATCGCCACGTGGATGCGCTGAGTCTGCATCTGCCGGAGCAGTTCGTCGATCGGCTTGCTCTCCGGCACGTAGGTGGCCGACCGCATGACGTTGCCGATCAATTCGGTCTCTTCCGACCCCGGATGCTCGTGCGCCCAGGCCACGATGTCTTTCAGGTACGCGATCCCGACTACGTCGTCGGTGCTTTCCCCGACCACGGGAATGCGGGAAAAACCGCTGCGCAGCGCCAGCGTCAGCGCCTGGCCGAGGGTCTTGTTCCGCTCGATGAACACCATGTCCGTACGCGGCACCATGACCTCGCGGACGATGGTGTCGCCGAGCTCGAAGACCGAGCGGACCATCTCCCGCTCCCCTGGCTCGATCTCGGTCCGGCCCTCGATGTAGTCGACGAGCCCTTGGACTTCCGGCCGCCCGCTCAGCTCATGGTCGACGCCATGGCTGCCGAGAGGCAGTGCCCCGGTCACCGTGTTGAGCAGCCTCGGCAGCGGCCCGAGCAGCCGGTACAGCGGCCGCAGCAGTGCCGCCGCCGTGCCCGCGACCCGCTCGGCGCGCTGCCTGCCCATGGCACGCGGCCCGACCCCGATCAGCACGTACCGTGCCACGAGCAGGGTGCCGGCGGCGGGCAGGAACACCTTCCAGCCACCGTGGAGCCAGTGCGCGTACGCCAGCGTCACCAGGACAGCCGCCGCTACCTCGGCGCATACCCGGATCAAGGTCAGCAGGCTGCCGTACCGCGCGAGCCCCTCGGGATCAGCCCGGGCCATAGCGGACTGGGCGCCCGCGCACCAGCCGGCGGCGAGTATCAGCACGATCGCGGCTACTAGCAGCCACCCCGCGGGCGACATAAGCCCGGTCCTTCCCGTCCTTCCGCCGCTTCCGCGCGCCAGGCCCGCAGCAGCTCCGCCTGCAGCCCGAACATCTCGGCCTCCTCCTCGGGATCCGCGTGATCGTAGCCGAGAAGGTGCAAGATGCCGTGCACGCAGAGCAGTTCGAGCTCCTGCTGCGCGGAGTGACCGGCTTGCCGTGCCTGCGCGGCCGCGACCTGCGGGCACAGCACCACGTCGCCAAGCAGGCCCGGCTCAGGCCCGGTATCTTCGCCGCCGGCCCGCGCGCCGTGCGCGCCGCCCGCCGACGGCGGCCGCAGCTCGTCCATCGGGAAGGAGAGCACGTCCGTCGGGCCCGGCTCGTCCATCCACTTCACGTGCAGGTCGGTCATGGCGGTCTCGTCGACGAGCAGCACGGACAGCTCGGCCAGCGGATGAATCCCCAGCTGGTCGAGCACGAACCGCGCGACAGAGGCGAGGGCCACCTCGTCGACCGCCACCCCCGACTCGTTGGCGATTTCGATGGTCACCTGGCTCCCCGTTTCAGTGCTCGCGGCCGGCGCGGCGGCGCGGCGGCTGGCCGCCGTCCCCCTGTGCGCGGCCGGACGCGTCATAGCGCTCATACGCGTTGACGATCTTCCCGACCAGTTTGTGCCGCACCACGTCATGGCTGGTCAGCTTCACGAAGTGGATATCGGGGATGCCATCGAGGATGTCCTGTACCACGCGCAGGCCGCTCACCTGGCCGGGCGGCAGGTCGACCTGGGTGACGTCGCCGGTGACCACGATCTTGGAGCCGAAGCCGAGTCGGGTCAAGAACATCTTCATCTGCTCTGGCGAGGTGTTCTGCGCCTCGTCCAGGATGATGAACGAGTCGTTCAGGCTCCGGCCGCGCATGTACGCGAGCGGGGCGATCTCGATCGTGCCGGCCGCGGTCAGCTTGGGGATCGAGTCGGGGTCGACCATGTCGTGCAGCGCGTCGTAGAGCGGGCGCAGGTACGGGTCGATTTTCTCGTAAAGCGTCCCGGGCAGGAAACCGAGCCGCTCCCCCGCCTCGACGGCCGGCCTGGTCAGAATGATCCGGTTGACCTCCTTGGCCTGCAGCGCCTTCACGGCCTTGGCCATCGCGAGGTAGGTCTTGCCGGTTCCGGCCGGGCCAATGGCGAACACGATCGTGTGCTTGTCGATCGCGTCCGCGTAGTGCTTCTGGTTGAGCGTCTTCGGCCGGATCGTCTGGCCGCGGTACGACAGGATGCCCTGGGTAAGCACATCCGCCGGGCGCACGCCCTGCTCACCCCTGAGCATGACGACCGCGCGCTCGACCGCGTCGACCGACAGGTCGGCGCCCTTGCGCTGCAACTCCATGAGCTCGCTGAAAAGCTTGGCTACCAGCGCCGTCTCGGCGGCCGGCCCGGAGACGGTGATCTCGTTGCCACGGACGTGAATATCGGCGGCGAACTCGCGCTCGACGACGTGCAGCAACTCATCCCCGGTCCCGAGCAAACCGACCATCGACTGGTCATCCGGAATGACGATCCGTATCTGGGAACCCGGAAGGCCGCTACGAGTCTCTGTCATTCACTGCTCTCGGGGTCAGCCGGGCGGCCATGTCATCGGCCGGCCGCCCAGCACGTGCGCGTGCACATGCCCAACGGTCTGACCGCCCTCCCGTCCGGTGTTGAATACGATGCGGTAGCCGCTGTCCTCGATGCCCTCGGTGACCGCGACCTGGTGCGCGTGGGAGACGAGCTCGTCGAGCAGACCGTCGCCCTCGCCGGCCAGAGCCGCTACGTCCGGATAGTGGCCGCGCGGGATCACCAGGACGTGCGTTGGCGCCTGAGGCGTGATGTCACGGAAGGCGATCACCCGCTTTCCGTCCAGCACTATCGTCGCCGGGATCATCCCGGCCGCGATTCCGCAGAACAGGCACTCTGGCACACCACGATCATAGTGGCCCGGGGGCAGTATCCGGTGCTGGACCTCGCATCGGGCGCGCGTGGCCGCCGCCGGCGGCGCGAACGACACGTGCCGTGCCCCGGCGGCAAAATCTAATTCACGCTGATGTAAGTTATTACCTATCAGTAGTCAGGACATCGTCCATCTAGCGTTACCGGGTTGATCTCGGCAACTGGTGTCCTCGGCCAACCGTGATGGATATTCTTGTCTTTCCGCAATCCTCCGGCGGTTTCTGGGGTGGAGTTACCGAATGTGGGTTGGGCAGTGCAAGATCGTGGCGCAACGCCGCACGGCGTTGCGCGCACCGGCGCAGAAGTGGCACGGGCGTGGGCGGTGAACCCGTGAACGGCCAATCCGCGGAGGCTGTCCTAGACAGCCCGGAAGCGGAAGCGGTCACAGCCGCGCCGTCGGCCGACGCGCGCGACGCCTCGGCCGTGCTTTCAGGCGAGCCAGATAAGCCGGCTCCTGATGCCGTGCTCCGCAGTCCGGTCACGGAAAGTAATGGCCACATCACAATCACGGATGGGACGCTCGCGGTCCCGGCCGCGAATGGCGCCACGAACAACGCGACCGTGGCCGCGGCCGAAGGAACCCAGGAGGCAGACGCCGCCCTGGGCGACATGGCCACCGTGAGTTGCCCGGCGGCGGACGCGGAGGCGGTCGAAGTCCCGGAAGCGGTCGAAGTCCCGGAAGCGGTCGAGGTTCCGGATGCCTGCCCGGACGAGGCCGGGTCTCAGCCTGAGGTTGAGGCTGAAGAAGCTGATGAGGATCCTGACACAAAGTTGGGTGTTGGCGGTGAACCTCCTGACGGGGTCACGCGTCCTACCAACGTGACGGAGACGCTCACGGCGACCGCACTCGTCCCCGAGGTACGGCCGGCCCCCGCTGCGTGGGATGCCGACCGTGTTGTCACCGAGCTTTATCACGGTGAGTACAAGTCGCTCGTGCGACTTGCAGTCCTGCTCGTGCACGACGTGCAGACCGCTGAAGAAGTGGTGCAGGACGCGTTCGAGGCCATGCACACCGCATGGCGTCGGCTGCGCGACTCGGAGAAGGCGCTGTCGTACCTGCGGCAGTCGGTCGTCAACAAGTCGCGGTCTGTCCTGCGGCATCGCACGGTCGTCGACAAGAACGCTCCTAAGCCCGCGCCGGACGAACCCAGCGCGGAACACGCCGCCATGGCACTCATCGAGCGGTCGGCGGTCATCGAGGCGCTGCGCACGCTGCCCGACCGGCAGCGTGAAGCCATCGTGCTTCGGTACTACGCTGACCTTTCCGAGGCTGACATCGCCGCGACGATGGGTATCAGCAAGGGTGCTGTGAAGAGCCACACGGCTCGCGCGATGGCGGCGCTCAAGTCAATCTTGCAGGAGACGGCATGACGTGGCGGGCTGGCTGGTGAAGACATGACCGCACCCGAGGACGACCTGGAGCAGGCGCTGCGGCGAGCGTTGTCCGCCGCGGCCAGCCGGGTCGAGCCCGGAGCTGACGGACTTGAGCGGATCCGGGCCCGGACCAAGCACCGGCCGCCTCAGCCATGGCTGCTGGCCGTGGCCGGGGGGGCGTTCAGCCGTGCGCGCTACTGGGTGTGGCGCGGTCACTGGGCGTGGCCCGACCGCCTTCCCCGGCCCAGTTCCCCGCCATGGCCAGGTTCCCTTGCCTGGCCGCGCCTGCGGCGGTTCGCCACCGACGCTGCGGGCGCCAACTGGCTGCGGCCGGTCGGCGTGCTGGCCGGCGTCGCGTTCATCGCCAGCATCGCGCTGGCCGTGCCCCCGTTCAGGTCGGCGATCGTTCAGGTCAGCTCGACCGTGCTGACCGGCGGGCAGTCGTCCGGCGGGTCAGGCGGGTCAGGCACCGACGGCAACGGCACGCCGACCGGCACGGGCACCTCGTCTCCCGGCGCCAAGAACTCGGCCGGCACGGGCACCACATCCTCGCGTTCCGCGGCGTCACCCGGCGCGACGGCATCCGCAGGCTGCCCGCAATCCGCTGGCAGCGGCTCGGCCTCTGACGGCTCGGGCGCCACCCCCGCGGCCTCGGCGGCGCTGGCGACGGGGAGCCCGGGGCCGACCACGCTGCCGTCGGCTGCCCCGGCCCCGGGCCTCACGAGCACGGCCACCCCGGTGTGCCCGACGTCCACCGCCTCCGCGACGGCCAGCCCGTCGGTGTCCTCAAGCCCGGCCACCACTCCGGCGACGAGCCCGCCGGTGTCCTCAAGCCCGGCCACCACTCCGGCGACGAGCCCGCCGGTGTCCTCAAGCCCGGCCACCACTCCGCCGTCGAGCCCGCCGGTGTCCTCAAGCCCGGCCACCACTCCGCCGTCGAGCCCGACCCCGACCGGCTCTGGATCGACCAGCGGCGGCCCGAACCAGAGCGCAAACCCGAGCCCGACGCCGAGCCCCGGGGGAAGCTGACATCCCAGACGGCTAACCTGGCCAGCATGGAGTCGCTCCCCCCGGTCGCGGGACCCCCGGTGTTCCTGGTGCCGTCAGGAGAACTGCCGGCGGAGACCGTCACGCTGACCGGCCCGGAGGGACATCACGCGGCGGTGGTAAGGCGGCTGCGAGTCGGCGAGCGCGCCGACGTCAGCGACGGCGCCGGGACGCTCGCCGAAGGCGTGGTCGCCTCCGTCACCAAGGATTCGGTCACGCTCGCCGTGCGATCGGTGCGCGCGGTGCCCGCCCCGGAGCCGCGGATCACCGTGGTGCAAGCGCTGCCCAAAGGGGACCGCGGCGAGCTAGCGGTCGAGCTGATGTCCGAAGTCGGGGTCGATTCGGTGATCGCCTGGTCAGCCCAACGCTGCGTCACGCGCTGGCACGGCGACCGCGGCGCACGCGCGCTAGGCAAGTGGCAGTCAACCGCCCGCGAAGCCGCGAAACAGTCCCGCCGAGCCTGGCTCCCGGAGGTAACCGGCCCGGCCACGCTGGGCGACGTCACCAAACGCGTCTCCGCCGCCGCACGCGCCATCGTCCTGGAGGCGGACGCCACGGCCAGGCTGTCCGTCATGCCGCTTCCGGAGCAGGGCGAGATCCTCCTCGTCGTCGGCCCCGAAGGCGGCATCAGCCCCGCCGAGCGGGCAGCCCTCGCAAGCACAGGCGCCACAGAGGCGCGTCTGGGCCCCACAGTGCTCCGCACCTCCACGGCCGGCGCCGCGGCAGCCGCCGTCCTCCTGGCCCGCACCCCCCGCTGGTAGCCGCCGCCCCAGGCAGAGTGTGTCGATTGCGCAGTCGACCAGACTAGAGCGGGTCGATCGCGCAATCGACCTTCCGGGTCCGAGGCGCACCCGCCACGAGCTTGGTGCACATGAGGCGGGGCCGGGCTTATGAGCGGCTTATGAGCTCAGAGAGACGGGCGCTGGGTTAGCGGCCGTTGAAGGCGTCGCGGAGGCGGGAGAAGAAGCCCTGCTGCCCTGGCTGGAACTTGCCAGGGGGCTGCTCCTCGCCGCGCAGCTTGGCCAGGTCGCGCAGCAGCTTCTCCTGCTCGGCGTTCGAGCCGCGACGGGGTCTCCACCGTCACGTGGATGACCAGGTCGCCGCGGCCGTTGCCGTTCAGGTGCTTCACGCCGAGGCCGTACAGGGGGATGACCTGCCCGGACTGGGTACCAGGGCGGATGTCGACGTCGTTCGGGCCGTCGAGGGACTCGATCTGGACGGTCGCGCCCAGCGCCGCGGCCACCATCGGGATCGTCAGCGTGCAGTGCAGGTCGTCGCCCTGCCGCTCGAAGATCGCGTGCGGCCGCTGCACCACCTCGAGGAAGAGGTCGCCGGGCGGGCCGCCGCCGGGGCCGGTCTCGCCTTCGCCGGCCAGCTGGATGTGCGTCCCGTCCTCGACGCCGGCCGGGATCCGCACCTTCATCGTCCGCCTGGTGCGCACCCGGCCGTCGCCGTCGCACTCCGGGCACGGGCGCGGCAGCACGGTGCCATAGCCGCTGCAGGCCGGGCACGGCTGCGTGGTCATCACCTGGCCGAGGAAGGACCGCCGCACCTGGCTGATCTCCCCGCGCCCGGCGCAGACCTCGCAGGTCACCGGGTGGGTGCCGGGCGCGGTCCCCTCGCCAGAACACGTCGGGCAGACCACGGCGGTGTCCACGGTGAGCTCGCGGGTCGCGCCGAACGCGCACTCCGACAGGTCCAGTTCGATGCGGATCGTCGCGTTCCGGCCGCGCCGCGCCCGGCTGCGCGGGCCGCGGGTCGCGCTCTGGCCCGCCGCGCCGAAGACGGCGTCCACGAAGTCGCTGAACGGGAACCCGGCCGCGCCGAAGCCGCCGAACCCGCCCGCGCCCGCGGTCGCCCCGCCGAACGGGTCGCCGCCGAGGTCGTACATCTGGCGCTTCTCCGGATCGGAGAGCACGTCGTAGGCCTGGCTGATCTCCTTGAACTTCTCCTGCGTCTCCGGGTCCGGGTTCACGTCCGGGTGCAGTTCGCGGGCGAGCCTGCGGTAGGCGCGCTTGATCTCGTCCTGCCCGGCGTCGCGTCGCACGCCGAGCAGCGCGTAGTAGTCCTCCGCCACTTATGACTCCCCGAGAATCAGGCCGACGTACCGTGCCACCGCGCGCACCGCGCCCATCGTGCCCGGATAGTCCATCCGGGTCGGCCCGAGCACGCCGAGCTTGGCCACGGCCTGCCCGCGGGCGCCGTAGGCGGCGGACACCACCGATGCGCCCTGCAGCCCGGTCTCGGCACCGATCCGGACGGTCAGGGCAGACGGGCTGGCGGCCTCGCCGAGGAGCCGCATCAGCACCACTTGTTCCTCCAGTGCTTCAAGCACGTCACGCAGTCCCTTGCCAAAATCGGGGGCGGCGAGGTTCGCGGCCCCGCCGAACACCACCCGTTCCTCGTTCCGCTCGGCCAGGCTGTCGAGCAGCACCGAGAACACGGCGCCGGCGTTCGCCCGCTCGGGAACCGGGATCCGGTCCGCGAGGCCGACCACCGTCGCGGCGGCGTCGGCCAGCTTATGCCCATCCAGGCACGCGTTAAGCAGGGCGCGCAGGTGCGCGATCGACTCCGGATCCGCCACCTCGGGCAGGTCCACCGGGGCCTGCTCGACCCGCCCGGTGTCGGTGATCAGCACCAGCAGCACGCGCCGCGGGCTGAGCGAGACCAGCTCGATGTGCCGGACGGCCGACCGCGACAGCGACGGGTACTGCACCACCGCCACCTGCCGGGTGAGCTGGGCGAGCAGCCGCACCGTCCGCGCCACGATGTCGTCGAGGCTGAACGCCCCGGCCAGGAACGCCTCGATCGCGCGGCGCTCGGCCGCGGACATCGGCTTGATGCTAGACAGCCGGTCGACGAACAGCCGGTATCCCTTGTCGGTGGGAATGCGCCCGGCGCTGGTGTGCGGCTGGGCGATGAACCCTTGCTCCTCGAGGACGGCCATATCGTTGCGAATAGTGGCGGGCGACACGTCCAGGCCGTGCCGGTCCACCAGCGACTTCGACCCCACTGGCTCTGTGGTGGACACGTAGTCCTCGACTATGGCGCGCAGCACCGCGAGCTTCCGCTCGTCAAGCACGTGTTCACCTCCCTAGCACTCAACGTCCCTGAGTGCCAATTCTATTGCGCCACGAGACTTCCCGGACGGCAAGAACATCACCCCGTCGGCTACGCTTCCCTCGTGCGAAACAGGCGGTACGAAACGGACATCCTGGCGCCCGAGCATAGGCGCCCGCGTCCAGGCCAGGGGCCAGTTCCGCAGGTCGAGGCCGAGCTAGGGCTCGTCGTCGAGGACTTCGATGCCCGGTTCTGCGGGGCCGTGGTCGCGTTCGAGAAAGACGCCGTCACGCTGGAAGACAGGCACGGCAAGCGACGCGCCTTCCCGCTGCCCGGCACGTTCCTGCTCGACGGCAAGCGGGTGACCCTCGTCCGGCCGGCGCCGCAGCAGCCCGCCAAGACCGACCGGACCGCGTCCGGCTCGATAGCCGCACCGGACCAGCGGGCGAAGGTGGCCCGCGCCAGCCGCATCTACGTGGAGGGCAAGCACGACGCCGAGCTCGTGGAGAAGATCTGGGGCGACGACCTGCGCGACGTCGGGGTGGTGGTCGAATACCTCGAAGGCGTCGACGACCTTCCCGCCATCGTGAAAACCTTCCAGCCGGGGCCTGGCCGCCGACTCGGCGTGCTCGTCGACCACCTGGTCGGCGGCTCCAAGGAGAGCCGCCTCGCGGCCGCGGCGCGCTCGCCGCACGTGCTCGTGGTCGGCCATCCGTTCGTCGATATCTGGGCAGCCGTCAAGCCCGCTAAACTGGGTTTCGAGAAGTGGCCGGACGTGCCGCCCGGGCAGCCGTGGAAGGAAGGCGTGCTCAGCCGGATCGGCTGGCCCTCACGGACGAGCAGTGACGTCGCCGAGGCCTGGCGGCGCATCCTGCGGGCCGTGACCAGCTACGCTGACCTGGAGCCAGAACTGCTGGGACGTGTAGAGGAACTCATCGACTTCGTCACCGTTCCGGAGGACGAATGACCGTGACCGGCAAGGTGTCACAGCCGCAGCGCAGGCTGCCGCATGGCCCGGCGACGCGCGCCGAGGAGACCCTGAGCGCCCTGGCCTACCTCGGCGCGATCGTCATCGTCCCGCTCGTCCCGCTGGCCGTCTACCTGTCCAGGCGGCACACCTCCTGGTTCGTCAGATGGCACGCCGCGCAGGCGCTGAACGTCGCGCTGACCGGCCTGCTCTACGGGGTCTCCGGCGCGATCGTGGGGGCCCTGCTGTCCTTCGACAGCACTACCGCCGCGCTCATCGTGATGGGCCCGCTCGTCGTGGCGGGCTGGGTGATCATCGTGGTGCACCTGGTGCGCGGCGCGATGACCGCCAGCCGGGGAGACATGCACTCGATGCCCGCCTGGATCTGCTCCCCCTTCGTCAAGTGAGCCGGCAGGTCAGGTGAGGTCGCGGACCACCGCGTCCGCGAGCAGCCTGCCCTGGCGAGTAAGCACCAGGCGTCCGCCGGCGTAGGCAGCGGGGTCGAGGAGGGCAGTCGCCACCTTCCGTTCCGAATCATGGCGGGCATCGGCGGCGAGGAGGGAAAGCGGCGCGCCCTCCGCCAGCCTGAGGCGGAGCATGATCTCTTCCATCCGCCTCATCGCGGCGGTCAGCACCTCGCGTGCCTGTGCCGGGGACCGGCCCGCGGCCAGGCGGGCGGCGTAGGCCGAGGGGTGCCGCACGTTCCACCAGCGGGTGCCGCCGACGTGGCTGTGCGCGCCCGGGCCGAGGCCCCACCAGTCACCGCCCGTCCAGTAGAGCATGTTGTGCCGGCACCGCGCGGCGTCGCTCGCCGCCCAGTTCGAGACCTCGTACCACGACAGGCCCGCCGCGGACAGGATGTCGTCCGCGATCAGGTACCGGTCGGCGAGCACGTCGTCGTCCGGCGCGCTCAGCTCGCCGCGGCGCACCCGGGCGGCCAGCCGCGTGCCCTCCTCCACGATCAGCGCGTAGGCGGAGATGTGGTCGGGCCCGGCCCGCAGCGCGGCGTCGAGCGACCGGCGCCAGTCGTCGTCGGTCTCCCCCGGCGTGCCGTAGATGAGGTCGAGGGACACGTGCTCGAAGCCAGCGTCTCTCGCCCAGCGGGCGCACTGTTGCGGCCTGCCGGGCTGGTGCTGGCGGTCGAGGATGCTCAGCACGTGCGGCTGCGAGCTTTGCATTCCGAACGAGATCCGGCTGACTCCCTGGGCACGCAGCTCTTCGAGGGTGGCGGGTTCTACCGTTTCCGGGTTGGCTTCTACGGTCACTTCCGCGCTCTCGGCCAGGCCGAAGGTGTCGCCGAGTCTGGCGAGGATGCCGCCGAGTTGCGCGGGCGCCAGCAGCGTGGGGGTGCCGCCGCCGAAGAACACCGTGCTGATCTTCGTCTTGTTTCCGGGGAGGACCTTGGCGGCGAGGTCGATCTCCCGGTGCACGAGGCCCGGGTAGGCGGCCTGCGAGGCGCCGCCGCCGAGTTCGGTCGCGGTGTAGGTGTTGAAGTCGCAGTAACCGCAGCGGGTGCGGCAGAACGGTACGTGGACGTAGACGCCGAACTGGTTTTCGCTGAAACTGTCTATGGCGGCCGACGGCAGGCTCCCGTCGACGGGAACCGGCTCGCCGTCGGGGAGCGTTCCTGGCACCCTGCCGAGGATATGGTGTAACCGTAGAGCATAGGCGGGAGGGACTGGTGACTTCGGATCCAGCAGGTGGCTCAGAGGGTCTTCCGCCGCGCGGCTACGGCCCGCCGTCACATGGCCAGCCTCTGCCTGGGCAGCCTTTGCCCGGGCAGCCCGCATACGGGCCGCCGTCCTACGGCCCGCCGCCGCCCTACGGGCCGCCGCCGCCCTACGGCCAGCCCGGCTACTTCCAGCCGTCCATGCGCGCCTCGGCCGCCGACCGGGAGCGGACGATCGACGTCCTGAAGGCCGCCTACGGGGAGGGACGGCTGACCAGGGAGGAGTTCGACGGGCGTTCCGCGCGGGCGATGGCGGCGCTGACCTACGGCGAGCTGATGGCGATCATCGCCGACCTGCCCGCGGGCCCGGTCGGCCCGCCGGTCCTCTACCAGCCGCACGGGTACTATCCGCCGGTGCCGCGGCAGCCGTCCAACGGACTGGCCGGCGGGTCGCTCGCGTGCTCGATTGTCGGCCTGGTGATGCCGCTGCTGCTGATCCCGGGCGTCGTGATGGGCCATATCGCCCGCGAGCAGATCCGCCGCGGGCACCAGCGCGGCGACGGGGTGGCGATCGCCGGGCTGGTCATCGGGTACCTCGGCGCGGCGTTCTGGGCGCTCGTCATCGTGATCGCCGCGACGCACGGCTGATCCCGCTACGAGGATTACTTGGAGCGGTTGTCGGCCGGGGCCGTGGATAGCGCGGCGACGAAGGCCTCCTGCGGCACTTCCACCCGGCCGATCGTCTTCATCCGCTTCTTCCCCTCCTTCTGCTTCTCCAGCAGCTTCCGCTTGCGGGTGATGTCACCGCCGTAGCACTTGGCCAGGACATCCTTGCGCAGCGCGCGGATGTTCTCCCGCGCGATGATCCGTGATCCGACGGCCGCCTGGATCGGCACCTCGTACTGCTGCCGCGGGATCAGCTCCTTCAGCTTGGCGGTCATCGCCAGGCCGTACTCTCGCGCGTTGTCCGCGTGCACGATCTGGCTGAACGCGTCCACCGGCTGGCCCTGCAGGAGAATGTCCACCTTGACGAGGTTGGCCTGCTGCTCGCCGTCCGGCTCGTAGTCCAAGCTCGCGTACCCGCGCGTGCGGGACTTGAGCTGGTCGAAGAAGTCGAAGATGATCTCCGCGAGCGGCATCGTGTAGCGGATCTCCACCCGGTCGGTGGACAGGTAGTCCATCGCCAGGAGGGCGCCGCGGCGGCTCTGGCACAGTTCCATGATCGTGCCGATGTAATCGCTCGGCGAGATGACCGTGGCTCGCACGATGGGCTCGTAGACGGTCTGGATCTTGCCGCCGGTGTTGGCCTTCGGGTTGCCTCCGGCGGCGGCGTAGCCGTCGATGCCGCCGGGGAAGTCGCTGGGATTGGTCACCCTGATCTCGCGGCCGCTTTCCATGACGACGCGGTAGATGACGTTCGGCGCGGTGGAGATGAGGGTCAGGCCGAACTCGCGCTCCAGCCGCTCGCGGACGATCTCCATGTGCAGGAGGCCGAGGAACCCGCAGCGGAAGCCGAAGCCCAGGGCGGTGCTCGTTTCCGGCTCATAGACGAGGGCCGCGTCGTTGAGCCTTAGCTTGTCCAGGGCGTCCCTCAGCTCCGGGTACTCGTCGCCGTCGACCGGGTAGAGGCCGGAGAACACCATCGGCTTGGGGTCCGCGTAGCCGGCCAGGGGTGTCGTCGTCGGCTTGGCCGCGCTCGTGACGGTGTTGCCGACGCGGGCCTGCCTGACGTCCTTCACGCCGGAGATGATGTAGCCGACCTCGCCGGCGCCGAGGCCGTCGGCGGGGATGGGCTCGGGCGAGATGACGCCCAGTTCGAGGGTCTCGTGCACGGCCTGGGTGGCCATCATGAGCAGGCGCTCGCGCTTGTTGAGCCGGCCGTCGACGACCCTTACGTAGGTGACGACGCCGCGGTAGGTGTCGTAGACGGAGTCGAAGATGAGCGCTCTCGCCGGTGCTGTCGGATCACCGTGCGGCGGCGGGACCTGCTCGACGATGGCGTCGAGGAGCTCTTTCACGCCTTCTCCGGTCTTGGCGGAGACTCTGAGCACGCTTTCCGGCTCGGTGCCGATGATCTGCGCGATCTCTGTGGCGTATCTGTCGGGTTGCGCCGCGGGCAGGTCGATCTTGTTGAGGACCGGGATGATCCTGAGGTCGGCCTCGAGGGCCATGTACAGGTTGGCGAGCGTCTGCGCCTCGATGCCCTGGGCGGCGTCGACGAGGAGGACGGCGCCCTCGCAGGCGGCCAGGCTCCTGGAGACTTCGTAGCTGAAGTCGACGTGGCCGGGGGTGTCGATGAGGTTGAGGACGTGATCGTTCCAGGGGAGGCGGACGGCCTGGCTCTTGATCGTGATGCCGCGCTCGCGCTCGATATCCATCCGGTCCAGGTACTGGGCGCGCATCTGCCGCCCCTCGACGACACCGGTCAGCTGCAGCATGCGGTCGGCCAGCGTGGACTTGCCGTGATCGATGTGCGCGATGATGCAGAAGTTGCGGATCACGGCCTGGTCCGTGCGGGCAGGTGCCGGTACCGGGCGAGCCGGATCGCTCATTGCCACCATGCTTTCATGACGTTCGATTGCGCGCGGGTAGGCGGGACGCCGTCACCGTTGCGTGTGCTTGCTGGGCCGGCACGGTTGCGCGCTCCCCGAATCAGGTTATCGCGGCACGCCGGCGGCGGCTCCCCGCCGCGCCTCCCGCCGCTCACGCGAGCCTATGACCCGGCAACTTTTCATAGCGCATGACCACCCGTGCATCTTTTCATAGCAGATGACCACTTTTCCGCCCGATATGTCCGAAATGTCGGTGCGGCTGCTATGAAAAGTTGGCTGGCGGGCCGGGCGGGGCGGGCTGGCGGGGCTTTGAGGCGCGTTGGTTTGAGGTGGGGGGGCTTACTCGGCTATCCTTCATCTTCGCGCCCTCATTCTGCCGCCCAGGCGGGCAGACCAGTTCCCTGGGCGGACTCAGCAGACTTAACCGAGAAGGATCGTTACGCGTGGCGAATATCAAGTCGCAGATCAAGCGCAACAAGCAGAACGAGAAGGCGCACCAGCGCAACAAGGCAGTCAAGTCGTCGCTGCGTACCCACGTGCGCAAGTTCCGCGAGGCCGTTGACGCGGGCAACGTCGAGGAGGCCACCGTCGCGCTGCGCCTCGCCTCCCGCCAGCTTGACAAGGCCGTGAGCAAGGGCGTCATCCACAAGAACCAGGGCGCGAACCGCAAGTCGGCGATCGCCAAGCGCCTGGCCGAGCTCGAGAACGCATAGCCTGTCCTGCCGATGCTTAGCTGTGTCATCCGGGGCGGATATCGCCCCAAAGGACACGTCTAGCGGGCGGCGCGGTAGGCGACTATGCGCCGGACGGCGCGCTCCAGGGCGTAGCCGGGGCTGACGCCCTCGCCTTTTACCTGCGCGTCCGCTTCCGCGACGGCCTGCAGCGCGCGGGCCACGCCGTCGGGGTGCCAGCCGCGCAGCTGCTGCCGCACCCGGTCGATCTTCCACGGCGGCGCGCCCACCTCGGCGGCGAGCGCGGCGGCGTTCGTTCCCCGCGAGGCGGCGCCGACCCGGCCGAGCAGGCGCACGCCCTGGGCCAGCGCGCTGTTGATCAGGACCGGCGAGACGCCGGTCGCCAGCGCCCAGCGGAGCTGCTCGAGGGCCTCGTTCAGCCGCCCCTCGACCGCGTGGTCGGCCACGCTGAACCCGGTCGCCTCCGCCCGGCCGCGGTAGTACCTGGCCACGACCGCCTCGCCGATCCGCCCGTCGGTGTCCGAGGCGAGCTGGTCCACCGCCGACGCCAGCTCCCGCAGATCGGAGCCGATCGCGTCGAGCAGCGCGCGGACCGCCCCCTCGTCGGCGGTCCGGCCGACCCGGCGGAACTCGGCCCGCACGAAGTCCGTCCGCTCGGAGATACGGGTCAGCTTGGGGCGCTCCACCACCCGCGCTCCCGCCTTTGTCAGGTCGGTGACCAGCGCCTTCCCCTTGGCGCCTCCGGCGTGCGTGATGACGAGCACCGTGTCCGGGGCCGGCGCCGCCGTGTACCTGGCGAGTTCCGCGGCGACCTCCTTGCCCGCGTTCTGCGCGCCGCGGACGATCACCACGCACCCGCCGCCGAACAGGGACGGCGACGTCAGCGACGTCAGCTCCCCGTGCCCGAGCGCGCTCGCCTCGACGTCGTGCAGGTCTCCCCCGCCGTCGTCGGCTCCGCTTCCCTGTTGGCCCAGACCAGCCGGCGCCAGCGCGGCGCGGGCCGCCGCGACCGTTTCCCGCACCGAGCGGTCAACGAGAAACTCCTCCTCGCCCACGATCAGCGTGACGGGTGCCTGCGTAGCCATGCTCGCAAGCATGCCACGTCCGGTGCGGTGCTGTGCCGCCTGGACGTAGCCGACCACTGGCGCGGGCCCGCTGCGGGTGTCAGGCTGTGACGGGTTCGCCGCCGCGCCAGACGCGGCGGGGCTGCAGGCCGTAGTTCCAGGCGAACGCGCCCTCGTGGTCGGCGTCCCAGAGCACGATGTCGGCCAGCCGGCCGCGCACCATCGCACCGCGGTCCGGCGCGCGCAGCGCGTGCGCGCCGCCCAGGGTGGCGGCCCGCAGCGCCTCGGTGACGCTCATCCCGAGGTAGGAGACGGCGAGCGCGATCACCAGCGGCATCGAGGTGATGCCGACGCCGCCTGGCGTGTGGTCGGAGCCGAGAGCGACCGCGACGCCCTTGTCGAGCAGCGACCGCACCGGCGGCCGGGCGTTGAGCTGCATGGCCGAGCCCGGGCAGATCACGGCGGCGACCCCGGCCCGGCTGAGCGCGGCCACGTCGTCGTCGGTCGCGCCGTGCAGGAGGTCCGCGGAGGCGCAGCCCATCTCGGCGGCGACGCGTGCCGCGCCGGTGTGCGAGTGGCCGCAGGCGTGTAGCCGGGGCAGCAGCCCGGACCGGCGGCCCGCGCTGAGGATCCACCGGGCCTCGTCCTCGTTGAACCGGCCTTCCTCGCAGTTCACGTCCACGCTGTCCGCGCCGACCGCGGCCGCGTCGGCGCACCACGCGCTCACCGCGTCGATGTAGTCGCTGCGACGGCCGAAGAACTCCGGCGGGACCGAGTGGGCGGCCAGGAACGTCACGTGGACCCGCGGCATGCCGGGCTCGTTCTCCAGCGAGCGGAGCATCCGCACGTCGGCCAGTTCGCCGTCCCTGGTGAGGTGGTAACCGGTCTTGGCCTCGATCGTGGTGGTGCCGGACTGCAGCCAGCAGGCGAGCCGCTCGCGGACGTTGTTGCACAACGTCCAGGGGTCTGTGCCCCGGGTCACGGTGACCGTCGACGTGACACCGCCGCCTGCCGCGGCGATCTCCGCTTCGGACAGGCCGCTTGATCGCATCGCCAGTTCGGCGTACCGGTTGCCCGCGTAGACCGGGTGGGTATGGGCGTCGATCAGGCCGGGCGTGACAAGGCCGCCGCCCAGGTTCTCCACCAGGTCGACGTCGACGATGTCGTCGACGACCCCGGGGACGCTGCGCGGCAGCTCCGCGGCTGGGCCCACCCACGCGATGCGCTCGTCGTAGGTCAGGATGGCGGCGTTGCTGAGGATCTCAGAGCCCGTCCACAGTCGGCCGATGTTTGTCAGCAAACGGGCGGTCATGGGCATATCCTCACGTGCCGGGAACCACAGGTATCGGCTCCAGCCATCATGATCGGCCACCTGCCATGTTTTGTAGACGTCGGCGCTGACCGTACTTCTGCGATGCGGACGACGCGCTTGCGTGGTTGGCAACGTGTTGCGCGGCGCGTCCTACATATCGGTTCCGTTACGGTATTGCACTGAGCGGGGTTGATACAAGTCCTTCCGCCAAACGCTCAGCCTATTCACAAGCTACCGGCCGGTACGCGGGCGGGGCCCGTCCGGCCCGTGGGGGGAACGGGCCGGACGGGCGGTCAGGAACGGCCGGACGCCCGTTTCCCGCCGGCCGTCCGGCCGGCGGGAAACGGGCTTAGACCGCGACGTATTGCTGGAGCTCGGCGGCCAGCTCCGGCGGGACCTTGGCCTCGAGGAGCGTTCCGTCGGGACCGTGCTCGGTGCGGGTTACCTCGCCCGCTGCGTGCGCCCGCGCCACCAGGTCGCCCCGGCTGTAGGGGACGGTGACGCGGACCATGCGGTCGCGGTCGGGAAGCGCCGCCTCGATCGCCGCCCGCAGCTGGTCCAGGCCTTCGCCGGTCTTGGCGGAAACCAGGACGGAGCCGCGTTCGCGCAACTGCAGCGCCTTGAGCGCCACCGGGTCCGCGTCGTCGATCTTGTTGATCACCACCAGCTCGGGCACGTTCTCGGCGCCGATTTCCGCCAGGACCGTGCGGACGGCGGCGAGCTGCGCCCGCGGGTCCGCGTCCGAGCCGTCCACCACGTGCAGGATCAGGTCCGCCTCGGCGGACTCCTCGAGCGTGGACCGGAACGCGTCCACCAGCTGGTGCGGCAGATGCCGGACGAACCCGACCGTGTCGGTCAGCGTGAACGGGCGCCCGGACGGTGTCTTGGCCTTGCGCACCGACGGGTCCAGGGTGGCGAACAGCGCGTCCTCCACCAGCACCCCAGCGCCGGTCAGCACGTTCAGCAGGCTCGACTTCCCGGCGTTGGTGTACCCGGCGATCACCACCGAGGGCACCGCGTTGCGCCGCCGCTGGCCGCGCTGCACCCGGCGTCCGGTGGCCATCCCGGCGATCTCGCCGCGCAGCTTGGATATCCGCGTGCGGATCCGCCGCCGGTCCGTCTCGATCTTGGTCTCGCCGGGACCGCGGGTCCCGATGCCGCCGCCGCCGGCCACCCGGCCGCCTGCCTGCCGGGACAGCGACTCGCCCCAGCCGCGCAGTCGCGGCAGCAGGTACTGCAGCTGTGCGAGCTCGACCTGTGCCTTGCCCTCACGGCTCTTGGCGTGCTGGGCGAAGATGTCCAGGATCAGCGCGGTCCGGTCGATGACCTTGACCTTGACCACGCCTTCCAGGCGGCGCAGCTGGCTGGGGCTGAGCTCGCCGTCGCAGATCACCGTGTCGGCGGCGGTCGCCGCCACGATCCCGGCCAGCTCGGCCGCCTTGCCGGCGCCGACGTACGTCGCCGGGTCAACGCGCCCCCGGCGCTGGATGAGTCCGTCGAGCACCACGGAGCCGGCGGTCTCGGCGAGCCTGCTCAGCTCGCGCAGTGA
The DNA here is from genome assembly GCA_963771985.1 of uncultured Actinomycetota bacterium. Classification (GTDB taxonomy): domain Bacteria; phylum Actinomycetota; class Actinomycetes; order Streptosporangiales; family Streptosporangiaceae; genus Trebonia. The sequence goes on from CAVYVO010000011.1 coordinate 65,882, forward strand.
GTTCTCCGCGCTGGTCAGCGTGCCGTCGGACCACACTCCGATCAGCACCACCCGCTCCAGCCGCAGGGCACGGTACTCGACTTCGGTTACATCGGTGAGTTCGGTGGAGAGCCCCCCGACGCGGCGCAGCGCGTGCCGGTCCTCCAGGTCAAGCTCCCCCGTAGCGGCGGACATCTCGGTCCGCTCGCCGAAAGCTGTCGTCATCGTCCTCCATACATCGCCTTGTCTCCCGATGGTGCCACCATCGGGGAGACCCGTCACCTGAATAACACCGGCCCGCGCCCGAATGTGCCCAGCCCGGCCTCGCGCCCGGCCTCGAAGGCGGCCGCGAGCAAGGCGCCATCGGTGGTCAGGCGGCTGACCGGCGGAGTCGTCGCGGCGGGCCGGACGGACAGCGCCCGGCCGTCGGCCTCGAGCTTGGCTATGTGCGCCACGTCGACCGCGGTGCGGACGCTCCGGGTGAACAGGGCCGCCCGCAGCTGCGGTGACTCGTTGCGCAGCGTGGTGCGGGCGAGGAGCCGCAGCGAGCGGGGCACGGCGGCCGCGACGAGCGGGCCGCGGGAGCGGAGCACCAGGACATGCGTGGCGCCCTGGGCGAGCGGGGTGCGGAAGGGAATCGACTCGGCGACGCCGGCGTCGTAGAACCGCCGGCCGCCCAGCGACACCGGCGGCCCGGCCAGGAACGGCAGCGAGGCGCTCGCGCGCAGCGCCAGCCGCAGGTCCGCGGGCCCGCTGACCAGCGGGCGCAGGTCGGTTGACGCGCCGGTGGCCGCGTCGGTGGCGAGCGGGTGGTACTCGACGGGGCTGGCGAGCACCGAGGCGAAGTCCATCGGCCACTCGGTCTGGTACACCACGTCGATGAGCGTCCTGACGTCGACCACGGGCCGGCCGCGCAGCAGCGCGGACCAGCGGATCAGCGCCTTGGCGTAGGACGGCTCGGCCCAGCCGCGCAGGCCCTCGGGGTTGGAGCTGAGCAGCCAGGCGCCCGTGATGGCGCCGGCCGAGGCGCCGTAGACCGCGTCGAAGGCCGGGACCAGGCCGAGCTCGTGCAGCGCGAGCGCCATCCCCGCGGACACCGTGCCGCGCATCCCGCCGCCCTCGATCGCGAGCACCACCCGCAGGCCGTCATCGCGCCGGCCGGGCACGCTGCCCGACTTGGCGCGCTCGGCCAGCAGGGTGAGAACGTCCGGTGCGGTCACCGCGCGGGGGCCTCCAGCGAGCGCAGCGGCGCGGGCAGGTCGCCCTCGTAAACGACGGTCAGCCGGTGGGTGGCGCGGGTGATGGCGACGTAGAGATCGTGGCCGCCGTTCGGGGACTGGGCGATGATCCCCGCCGGGTCGGCGAGGACCACGCGGTCGAACTCCAGCCCCTTCGCCTGGGTGACGGTGAGCAGCGCGGCCGCCGAGTCCAGCGAGTCCGGCTGGTCGCCCGGGACCGCCTCGGGGAGAGCCGCGGCCAGCTCGGCGGCCCGGGCGTCCGGAACGATCACGGCGAGCCGGCCGCCGTCGGGGCCGCCGATCTCGGCGAGGTCCGCGCGGGCGGCCGCGGCGACGCATGCGGCGAGTGGTGATGCGCGAAGCGCGAGGGGGGCGGTGCCTTCGGTGCGGACCGAGTTCGGGCGGGTGCTCGTCCGGGGCGATCGAGGCGAGGACGTCGGCGGCGACGGTCATGATCTCCGCCGGGGTCCGGTAGTTGACCGTCAGGCGTTCCTCGCGCCAGCGGCCGCGCACCAGCGGGTCGAGCATCTCCTTCCAGGACCGGGCGCCCGCCGGGTTGCCGGTCTGCGCGACGTCGCCCACCACGGTCAGCGACCGGGCCGGGTTGCGGCGCAGCACCATCCGCCAGGCCATCGCGCACAGCTCCTGCGCCTCGTCCACGATCACGTGGCCGTATGCCCAGGAGCGGTCGGCGGCGGCGCGTTCGGCGGTGGTGAGGGCGGGGCCGTTGTCCCGGTTCCAGGCTGCCAGGGTCTCGGCGTCCACCATGCCGAGCTCGTCGATGCCCGTGATCGTCAGCACCTCCTGGGCGTACTTCTCCTCCAGGCGCCGCGCGCGCTCGAAGGCGCGGCGCGCCGCCTTCTGCGCCGAGTCGTCGACACCGAGCAGCTCGGCGGCCTCGTCGAGCAGCGGCACGTCGGCCACCGTCCAGGCGGAAGGCTGCGCCGGGCGAGCCAGTGCGGCCCGTTCGGAATGATCGAGGACAGCACTGGTGGCGGCCCGCAGCTGGTCCGCGTCGGAAAGGAGGCCGGCGAGCAGCTGCTGCGGGGTGAGCAGCGGCCACAGCTCGTCGAGAGCGGCGCGGACCGCGGGCTCGTCCCACAACCGGGCGCGGGCGTCGGGCAGGTCCTCGTCGTCGAGCGGGCGGTCCAGGACGCGCGCTTCGGCGCGGGCGAGCTCGCTGAGCAGCTCGGTGACGAACAGCTTCCTGGCGACGTTATGCGGCTTGCGCAGCCCGCGGGCCCGGTCGCGAGCGCGGAGGATGGCGTCGCGGGACAGCGGCACGGGCACGCCCCCGGCGTCCACGGTGATGTCGCGGCGGGGCGCCCGCTGGCGGTTGCGGACCGCGTGCCGGAGGACCTGGACCATCCGCTCGTCGCCCTTGACGACCGCGGCCGGGTCGGCGGTGTCAGTCGCGGTCACGCCGGGGAACATCTCGCCCAGCGTGCGCAGCACCACGTCGGTCTCGCCGAGCGAGGGCAGGACCTGGCTGATGTAGCGGAGGAACGTGGCGTTCGGCCCGATGACGAGGACGCCGCGCCGCTCGAGGATGCGACGGTGCGTGTAGAGCAGGTAGGCGGCGCGGTGCAGCGCGGCCACCGTCTTGCCGGTGCCGGGGCCGCCCTGGACGACGAGGACGCCCGGCAGCTCCGAGCGGATGACCCGGTCCTGCTCGGCCTGGATGGTCGCGACCACGTCGGCCATCCGGCCGGTCCGGCGGCTGCTGACGGCGGCGATCAGCGCCGCCTCGCCGGAGAGGGCGCGTTTGTCGGAGTCGGAGAGCTTGTCGAGGTCGAACACCTCGTCGTCGACGCCGGTGACCCGCCGCCGGCGCGTGTAGATGTGGCGGCGGCGGACCAGGCCCTGCGGGCTGCCGGGGGTGGCGGCGTAGAAGGGCCGGGCGGCGGGCGCGCGCCAGTCGATCAGCTTCAGCTCGTAGTCATCGTCGCGCAGGCCGATGCGGCCGATGTGCAGCGTTACCTGGTGCTCGTCGTCGGTGCGGCCGAAGCACAGGCCGCGTTCGGTGTTGCTGAGCTGGGTCAGCCGCCGTTCGTGCTCGGCGGCCGACACGTCTCGTTCCAGGCGGGCCTGGTGGGTGCCGCCGGGAGCGCCCTGCGCCCGGACGTCGACCAGGGCGCGCTCGCTGCGCTCGCGGGCGGCATCCAGCAGGCCGTAGAGCATCGTCACGTACGCCTGCTCATCCGCCAGCGACGAGGCACGGCCGCCGGATGCCGCTTTTTCGCTTTGACGGGACACCATTTTTGTTGATATACTCCTGAGTGCCAGCCATTGCTGGCCTTTTTTATGCCTTGGCGGGGACTATCCAGCTTAGCACGGCCGCAAAGCGGGCCGATTGCGCAATCGACCCGCTCTAGTGTGGTCGATTGCGCAATCGACCTGCTGGTCCGTAATGTGCGGCAGCCGGCTAGAGCGGGCGGAATCGAGAACGAATCGAATTCCTTCGCCGCCCGGAAATCGTTATCAAATCAGCCGCGGTCCGGCTAATCGGGGGCAGGCGGCGCGACCCGCGGCCCGGTCTCGCCGCGGCCCGGGACACGAGCTTAGGATGAACATCCGAAGCTGGGAGGAGCTGACGATGGCTGAGCGCTTGGAGATCACCGGGCCCGCCGGGGACCGTTACGACGAGATCCTGACCCCGCGGGCCCTGGAGCTGCTGGTAAGGCTGCACGACGAGCTCGCCGACCGCCGGGCGGAGCTGCTCGCGGTGCGGCGGCGGCGGCAGGCCGAGCTGAGCGGCGGCGCCATGCTCGACTTCCTCCCTGGCACCGCGGCCATCCGGGAAGATACGTCGTGGCGGGTCGCTCCCCCCGCGCCGGGCCTGGTGGACCGCCGGGTCGAGATCACCGGGCCGACCGACCGCAAGATGACGATCAACGCCCTCAACAGCGGCGCGAACGTCTGGCTCGCGGACTTCGAGGACGCCAACACCCCGCTGTGGGAGAACATGATCGGCGGGCAGCTCAACCTGACGGACGCCCTCGACAGAAAGATCGACTTCACCTCCGAGGACGGCAAGAGCTACGCGCTGCGGCCGGATGCGGAACTCGCCACGATCGTCGTCCGGCCGCGCGGCTGGCACCTGTCGGAAAAGCACATCCTCATCGACGGCAAGCGCGCTATCGGAGGGCTGACCGACTTCGCGCTCTACCTGGTGGCAAGCGCGCAAAGGCAGCTCGACAAGGGCAAGGGCCCCTACTTCTACCTGCCGAAGATGGAATCCCACCTCGAGGCGCGGCTGTGGAACGACGCGTTCAACCTCGCGCAGGACTTCCTGGGCATCCCGCGCGGCACGATCCGCGCCACGGTGCTCATCGAGACGATCCCGGCGGCGTTCGAGATGGACGAGATCCTGTATGAGCTGCGCGAGCACAGCGCGGGCCTCAACGCGGGCCGCTGGGACTACCTGTTCTCCATCATCAAGAAGTTCCGCACCCGCGGCCGCGACTTCGTGCTCCCGGAGCGCAACGCCGTCACCATGACCGCCCCGTTCATGCGCGCCTACACCGAGCTGCTGGTGCAGACCTGCCACAAGCGCGGCGCCTTCGCCATGGGCGGCATGGCGGCGTTCATCCCCTCCCGGCGCGACCCCGAGGTCAACGAGATCGCCCTGCGGAAGGTGCGGGACGACAAGACCCGCGAGGCGAACGACGGCTTCGACGGCTCCTGGGTGGCGCACCCCGACCTGGTGGCGGTCTGCAAGGAGGTCTTCGATTCACGGCTCGGATCGAAGCCGAACCAGCTGGACAGGCAGCGGCCGGACGTCGCCGTGACCGCCGAAGACCTGCTCGCGGTCTCCAAGACGCCCGGCGGCATCACCGAGGCGGGCCTGCGGAACAACATCAGCGTCGCCCTGCAGTACCTGGCCAACTGGCTCGGCGGCAACGGGGCGGTGGCCATCTTCAACCTGATGGAGGACGCGGCCACCGCGGAGATCTCCCGCTCCCAGATCTGGCAGTGGGTCCACAACGAGGTGATCCTCGACGACGGCCCCCTCGTGACAAGGGACGTGGTCGAGCGCATGATCGATGAGGAACTCGTGAAGATCCGCGAGCTGGCCGGCGACAGCTTCGACGCGGCCAGGTACGGCCAGGCGGTCGCCTTGTTCACCGAGGTGGCGCTCGCCGACTCCTTCGCCGAGTTCCTCACGCTTCCGGCGTACGAGCGCATGCCGTAGGAAAGGGGGTGCGGCCGATGGCCGTCAGAGCGGACACGAAGGCAGCGGCGCTGGCGCCGCGGATGACGGATATCTGCGGCGCCTCGAACGTGATCACCGACCCCCTTGAGCTGCGTACCTACGAGTGCGACGGGCTGACCTCGCACCGCGCCACGCCCGCGCTGGCCGTGCTCCCCTCGAGCGCGGAACAGGTCGCGGGCGTCGTGCGGGCCTGCGCCGAGGCCGGCGTGCCGTTCGTGGCGCGCGGCAGCGGCACGGGCCTGTCCGGCGGCGCGGTGCCGCACTCCGAGGGCGTGCTGATCGTCATGTCCCGGATGCGGAGCATCCTGGAGATCGACCCGGTCGCCCGCCGGGCGGTCGTCGAGCCCGGGGTGACCAACCTTTCGGTGACCGAGGCCGCGCGTCCTTACGGGCTGTTCTACGCGCCCGACCCGTCCAGTCAGGTCGTCTGCTCCGTCGGCGGGAACGTGGCGGAGAACTCCGGCGGCGCGCACTGCCTCAAGCACGGGTTCACGGTGCACCACGTGCTGGGTCTCGAGGTCGTCACGCCGGCCGGCGAGGTGACGTGGCTCGGCGACGGGACCGGGGTGGCCAACGGCTACGACCTGCTCGGCAGCTTCGTCGGGTCGGAGGGCACGCTCGGCATCGTCACGAAGATCGTGGTGAAGCTGACGCCGATCGCGGAGGCGGTGCACCTGGTGCTCGCCGCGTACAACTCCCTCGAGGCGGGCGGGCGCGCGGTCACCGGCATCATCGGCGCGGGGATCGTGCCCGCCGCGATCGAGATGATGGACGCCCTGTCGATCGAGGCGGCGGAAGCCGCGGTGCACTGCAACTACCCCGAGGGGGCGTCGGCGGTGCTGCTTGTCGAGCTCGACGGGCAGGCGGCCGAGGTCGGGGCGGAACTCGCCACGGTCCGCGCGCTGTGCGAGAAAGCGGGCGCGCGCGAGATCCGGGCGGCGGACGATCCGGTCCAGCGGGCCGGGATCTGGGCGGGCCGCAAGTCGGCGTTCGCCGCGGTCGGGCGGCTGTCCCCCGCGTACATCGTGCAGGACGGCGTGGTGCCGCGCACGGCGCTCGGGGACGTGCTCGCCCGGATCTCCGCGCTGTCGGAGGAGTCGGGCATCCGGGTGGCGAACGTATTCCACGCCGGGGACGGGAACCTGCACCCGCTGGTGCTCTACAACGACGCTGTGCCGGGCGAGACGGAAGCGGCCGAGGTGGTGTCCGGCGCGATCCTGGACGCGTGCATCGAGCACGGCGGGTCGATCACGGGCGAACACGGGGTTGGCCTGGACAAGTCCAAGTACATGCCGAAGATGTTCAGCGCGGCCGATCTCGAGACGATGCAGCTGGTCAGGTGCGCTTTCGACCCGGAGAATCTGTGCAATCCGGGGAAGATCTTCCCGACTCCCCGGCTGTGCGGCGAGGTGCCGGGGCCGCGGCGTGCTCCGCACCCGATCGTCGCTGCCGGACAGGCGGAGATTTTTTAATGCGACTATTCAGAACGGGCGGTGGCGCCTCGTGCTGAGCCAGGATTACTCCATCACGCTGAAGGCGCTGGCGGCGGCCTGCCCTGAGCTGCGCGAAGGCGCGGACAGCGACGCGATCGGCGGCGCGGTCCCGGCGTTCGTCGCGTGGCCGTCAGGTACGGACCAGGCGGGCGCGCTGCTGCGCGCCGCGGCCGACCGCGACCTGGCGGTCGTCCCGCGGGGATCGGGCAGCAGGCTCGGCTGGGGACCGCCGCCGTCGCGGTGCGACCTCATCGTGGACATGACGCGGATGGACGCGGTGCTCGAGCACGCGGCCGGCGACCTCGTGGCCCGCCTGCAGGCCGGCGCGCGGATGGGCGAGGTGTCGGCGCTGCTCGCCGCGGCCGGCCAGGAGATCGCGCTGGACGTGCCCGCCGGCTCGACGGCCGGCGGCGTGGTGGCGTCCGGGCTGGCCGGCCCGCGGCGGCTGCGCTACGGGTCGCCGCGCGACCTCCTGATCGGGATCACGGTCGTGCGGGCCGACGGGACGGTGGCCCGCTCGGGCGGCAAGGTCGTCAAGAACGTCGCGGGCTACGACCTGGGCAAGCTGCTGTCCGGGTCGGCCGGGACGCTCGGGCTGATCACCGAGGCGACCTTCCGGCTGCACCCGCTGCCCGCGGCGCGGCTGTTCGTCACGGCCGAGTTCGTGGCCGTCACGGTCGGCTGCAACGCGGTCGCCGCGGCGGCGAACTCGCCGCTGGTGGCGTCGGCGGTGGAGCTTGGCCGGGCCGCGCCCGGCGGGCCGCTCCAGGTCGCCGTCCTGCTGGAGGGATCCGCTGACGGCGTGGTGGCGCGGGCGGGGCGGATGGCGGACTTGCTCGGCTCCTCGCAGGTCGCGCCGGAGGCGCCGCCGTGGTGGCCCGGGCCGCTGGATCCGCCCGGGGACGGGACGCTGATCCGGGTGTCGTTCTGGGTGTCGGCGCTCGGGCGGGTGCTCGACTCGATCAACGCGGCGGCTCGTGAGGCTGAGGTGACGCCGTCGGTGTACGGCTCCGCCGGGGCCGGCGTGCTGTACGCCGGGTTGCCGCCTGACGCCGACGGCGCGGCTTTGTTCGCAGGCGCGCTGCGGCGGACGCTGGAGCACGAGCGGGGCGGTGTCGTGGTGCTCACGGCGCCCGCCGCGGTCCGCGAGGCGCTGGCCGGGCACGGCGGGATGGCCGGGCGCGTTCCGTCGCTCGGCCTGATGCGCGCGGTCAAGGACCAGTTCGATCCCGGCCACCGGATGTCGCCCGGCCGGTTCCCCGAGGTGATCTGATGAGCGAACCCGTGGACGGCACGGCAGAAAGCACGGTGGCCAGCGCGGCGGAGCACGCCGTGGCAGCCGCGGTGGACGGTCCGGAGGCGCAACGAGTCCGTTCGGTAGCAAAAGATTGCGTGCATTGCGGGTTCTGTCTTCCCGCGTGCCCGACGTATCAGCTGTGGGGCGAGGAGATGGACTCCCCGCGCGGCCGGATCCACCTCGTCAGCCAGATCCTGGACGGCGCGACGCTGAACGCGGCGGCGGCCGGGCATTTCGACCGGTGCCTGGGCTGCATGGCGTGCATGACGGCGTGCCCGTCCGGCGTGCAGTACGACCAGATCATCGAGGCGGCGCGCTCGTGGATCGAGGAGTCAGAGGCCGGTCCCCCGGTGTCTTCGGCGGGCGCGGGGGTTCGCTCTGTCCGGGAGCGGGCGACCCGCGCGGCGATCTTCTCGGTGTTCCCCTACCCGCGGCGGCTGCGCGCGCTGACCGCGCCGTTGCGCCTCGCGCAGCGGGCCGGGGCGGACCGGCTGCTGGCGCGCAGCGGGGCTCTTGGCCTGGTGTCCCCGGCGGCCGAGGCGGCGCTGCGGCTCGCGCCGCCTGGCTCCTCGCGGCTTTCTGGGCGGTTCCCGGCGCGCGTGCCCGCCCTCGGTGCCCGGCGAGCCGTCGTGGGCATGCTCACCGGCTGCGTGCAGTCGGTGTTCTTCCCGCAGGTCAACGCCGCGACGGCGCGGGTGCTCGCGGCCGAGGGGTGCGACGTGATCATCCCGCGGGACCAGGGCTGCTGCGGGGCGCTGTCGCTGCACTCCGGGCGGGCCAGCGAGGCGGCGGGGTTCGCGCGGCGGACCATCGAGGCGTTCGAGGCCGCCCGGGTGGACGCGATCATCGTCAACTCCGCGGGGTGCGGGTCGGCGATGAAGGAGTACGAGCGGTTGTTCGGGCACCTGGCGGGGCCTGTTGCCGCTGGCGCGTCGCCGGCGATCGAGGGTCAGGTCGAGGGCGCGGCCTGGGCGTCCCGGGCGACCGCCTTCTCCGCCCGTGTCCGGGATCTGTCGGAGTTCCTCGCCGAGCTCGGTCCGGTCGCGCCGCGGCACCCTGTGCCGGTGAAGGCCGCCTATCACGACGCCTGCCACCTCGGGCACGCGCAGCGGATCACGCGCCAGCCGCGCGAGCTGCTCCGCGAGATCCCGGACCTCGAGCTCGTGGAACTGCGCGACGCGGGCACCTGCTGCGGCTCGGCCGGCGTGTACAACCTGCTCCAGCCGGAAGCCGCGCGCGCTCTCGGCTCGCGGAAGGCGAACTCAGTCCTGGCGTCGGGCGCGTCGCTGGTGATCTCCGCCAACCCGGGCTGCACGCTGCAGATCTCGGCCGAACTCGCGGGCCGCGGGCGGCGCATCGCCACCGCCCACACCGCCGAAGTGCTCGAACGCGTCGATCCGGGGCCTTGCGCTGCGCGGCCTGGGGTCCGGGGCGTTACGCTCTTACGCCTTGCCGCCTGCGGGTGTGGCCGCCGACCAGGTAAGGCCGTCCGGTGAGCTCCAGGTGACGGCGCGGGCGGCACCGGCCGGTCCGGCCTGGCCCGACGCGACGAAACCGCCGCCCGCCGCAGTGAGCGCGGTCACCGTGCCTATGCCGCCGGGGGCGGGCAGCACGATCGGGCGCCAGCTCCGTCCGCCGTCCGCGGAGACTACGACGATGGGCACGTGCCCCGCGTTGGTGACCGCGTACCCGGCCGCGGCGACACGGGCGCCGTTGACCGCGATGACGTTGAGCAGGCCCGTCAACGCGCCGTCGGGCACCGGGACGTCGGAGATGTTCCAGTTCCGCCCGTCCGCCGAGGTCCAGATGGCGGGAGACATACCGTGCGACCCGGCCGCCGCGAAACCGCCGGCGGTGGCCGCCACGGCGTACGCCGCGCTCGCCTTCAGCCGGCCGTCAAGTCCCCCGTTGTTGCCCGGGACCCAGTCGCGCAGATCGGCGGACGACCACATGGCGGCGAACTCCCGGCCGCCGTCGACCCGCTTGCCCACGACGACGTAACCGTTCCTGTCCGCGGCCACCCCCATGAGGTAGGTGCCTGGCGCGGTGAAGACGGCCTGATCGGCGAGGGGCTGCCAGGTGGTGCCGTCGGCGGAGGTGAGGATGACCGGCTGCTGGGCGGCGCCGGAGACGACGCCGCCGACGGCGATCCAGCCCGCCGGGCCGTAGGCCACGCTGGTCAGGTCCTCGAACGCCGGGCCGCTGGTACACGGCGGGCGAAGTCGCGGACACCAGCGTCCAGGTGCCGTTGGCGGCGCGGCTCCAGATAGCCGGGTGGCCGTCGGCGCTGCCCACGGCGAGCCGCGTGCCGCCCGCCGACGCGATGGAGTTGACCGTCACGGTGCCCCGCTGGCCCGGGTACCCCGCGAAGACGCCTGCGGTTCCCGTTCCGGTGGTCCCTCCGGTGGCCGGGTAGCTCTGGTTCGAGCTGTTGGCGAGCATCTCGCCGGTCTTGCCGGTCAGCATCATGACCGCGCCGGCGCCGACGGTGACGATGACGACGGCCGGGACGCCGACCCGGACGACCTGCCACGCCTGGTGGCGGCGCGCCGCTGTCCGCGGGCGGCCCGCGGCCTGGCGGACCGATCCCTGCCAGGCACGGTAGAGCTCGTCCGGCTCGGCCCACTCCCCGGCGCGTGATCGCGGGGGCAAGGCGGGCGCCCCGGTCCGGGTCCGCGCCGGATCCTCGAGGCCAGCTGACTCCGGCGCCTCGGGCGCCTCGGGATAAGCCAGCGCAGGAGCGTCGGCCATGGTCGGCGCGCCGAGCGGCATCACCGCGAAGGCACCGGGCGCCGACGGGGCGAACGCGGCCGGCGCCGACGGGGCGAACGCGGCGGGCGCCGGTGCGGCCGGTGCCGGTGCGGCGAACGCGGCGGGCGGCGCGGGCGCGGCCCAGCCGATCCCCGAGTCCTGCCAGACACCGTGCGAGAGCTGCCAGCCGGACCTGTTCGCCGGGTCGTAGAGACCGGGCACCGCGCCTGGCGGAACGTCGAACCCGGGACCTCCGGCCCGTCCGTGCAGCGCGGCCGTCGGCCCGACCAGCGGCCCTTGCGGCACCAGATCCTGACGCGTCACTTGTGACCACTCGGGCGCCGGCGCCCAGGACTCGGCCTCCCGCATGCCCTGGGATCCCCAGTGCCACGCCCCCGGCTCCGCGGCCGGCTGCGTGGACGTGGGCTGGGGGTCCTCGTACCAGCAATCGCTGTCGTCGTACTCGTCTGACTCGTACTCATCTGACTCATAGCCGGCTGGCTGGTCTATCTCCGCTATCTCCGCTATCTCCGCTATCTCCGGGTCACAGGGGAAGGCGCCCGGCCCGGGCCCGGCAGCCAGATAGCCGTCAGCATCCGCGCGGGCCGGTTCCGTGCCGTGCCAGACCGGGGGGGCCGCTTCCCCGGTGGCCGACAGGAACCAGCCCGCCGGACGTACCACGCCAGGCCAGCTTGGCCAGGCGCCAGCTCCGCCGGAGTAAGGCGCTACCGGGGCATCACCCTCTGTCGCCGCGCCGTATCCGGGCATACCATCAAGGTCAGGGTTTACTCTTCGCGCGGACTCCCCATCGGACATGTGGCCGTTCGCTAGGGGGTAGGCGTCGGTCATGAGTTACTCCGAGTCCTCGCGTAGTCACTCTATGTAGCAGTCCCGGGCGTGACCCTTACACCCAGAACTTCGTATTTGGTTCCCCCTTGGTTCGATAGTAACGAGAGAATCCCGAAATACCCAGACCCGGGAGCCAAAAAAATTACAAATAGTTCTGTTCTGGCTACTAAGAGTTAGTAACGGTCAGATTGCCCGGCGCGCAAGGTTCTCTGATTGCCTCATGGGACGCTCGATGCGTTTCGAGCCGCAGGCGTCCCTCAAGTGCTCATCGCTTGCAGAGGACGACCGTCTCGCCACAATAGCCACGCTAGTCACTCGATTCATCGTCAGGAACCACTAGCCGATTGCGCCTCGCCGTTTGGAGTGGGTCGATTGCGCAGTCGACCCGCTCTAGGCAACGTTCCGGAACAAGGTGATTCTCCGGCGTGCCGGGTGCCGGTGATGTGGTTCACTGGCCCTCCGCGGCCGGTTCCCGGCCAGGGGTGCCCGGAATGCGGCTGTTGTGCCTGCGGCCTGGCGCTCTGATTGCGATTTCCGGTGCCATGGCACCGGAAATCGCAATCAGAGCCTGGCGGATGCCGCGGAACGGAGCTGCATGTAACGGGAGATGAGGGTGTGAAACGGGCGGTGTGCCCGACACGCCCCAAACTCAGGTTGTTCCGGTGTGTTGCCCTAGCCTGGTCGACTGCGCAATCGGCCTAGCGGCTCTCCGGCTGCGAGCCTCGGCGCGGACACCCTCCGTAACACAGGCCACACTGGCAAACCTCCCGCCGGGCGACCTGGCTTGGGTGTGGTCTTCGGGGCGGATGGGCCTGTCGGTTATCTGGCTGGCCGTCTCGGGCGTCGCCGGGGCGCGCCGTCCCGCGGGCGTGCGCGGTGTGACATCAGATGCCAAGGGGACTGCCCGTGCGAGCCGTTCCATGATCACGAATTTTTTTCGTACGTATAGGATGAATATCCTACATCAGGAAAAATGTTTTCGTTATAATGCGGGACGGCGGCCACGGTCCGCGGTGACAGAGGGCGGGCCGGCGCCGCACCCGCAGGCGGTCACGGCTCACAGGTTGCTTCGATTCTCACCAGGCGCGGCACAATCCGGGCGTCAGCCGCCGGGGTATCGGCACTACCCGCTGACACCGAAATAGATGCGCTTGGGGCCACAGTGACACCTGGGACTATTTCGGTCCACCACGGCTGCAGCGCGCAGCGATGCATGAATTCTCTAGCCTGGTCGATTGCGCGATCGACCCGCGGGTCGGATTGGTTGCGGAGGCGATGCGACGTTACGCCGACCGTTTGGCGGCACGTTCGTGGATCAGGCCGTAGCCGAGCGCCTCGGCGGCGGTGAGGGTGCGGCCGCGGCGGGCGTCTTCGCGGACGTCATCGGCCTCGCGGCCGGTGGCTTCCGCGATCCGGTAGTAGAGCGAGTCGACCATCCGCCTGGCCTGCTGCTCCCGCGCGGTCACCGCTGTCACCGTCCCGCCGAACTGCAGTTTCGGTTCCGACAGCGTGAACGACGCGTTCGGGTACGCGGCGCGGCGCGGACATGAGGCGAGCACGCCGAGCGCCGCACCGCTAGTCTCGCCGCTGGCGAACACCCGGACCTCCGCCCGCACGACGTCGAGGACCCCCATGAGGGTCAGGGCCGCCGGGAGTTCGGCGCGCAGGTTCTGCAGTTCCAGGCGGATCGGACCGTCGCCCTCGGCGTCGAGGGTGAGCAGCTGAGCGGACAGCCTGGTCGCCGCCTCATCGTCGAGGACGCCGGAGGCGAGCACGATCCGCTGCTCGAGCAGTCGCTCGTACAGCTTGTCCTGCCATGCGGCGTGCTGGTCCAGCCAGACCCGGGTCGGCGGCACAGGACCGGGCCCAGGACCGCCCGGCGCCGGCACGCCCGGCGCCGGCACGCCTGGCGGCGGGGTGCCCGGGAAGGGCCCCTCCGGCGGGACCCAGGGCGGAGGCGGGAAGTCGGATACGGGGATCTCCGGAAAACGATCGTCAGCCATTCAACTTCCAGTTGATCTCGCCGCCGACGGCAGCCGCGTACCGTTCCAGCGTGGAGGCCCTGACATCGGCCGCGCCTGACTCGAGCCGGGCCACCGCGGACTGCGACGTGCCCATCCGGGCGGCCACTTCGGTTTGCGACAGGCCTGCCGCCTGACGCTGCGCGACTAGGGCGCGGATGAGCCCGGCGCGTTCGGCCGCCATCCGGCGCATTGCCATCTCGCGGAATCCGGGCAGGACCGGCAGGTCGTCCATACATCCAAAGGTATCTCGAATTTGAGATTTTGGTGCTAGGTGGGTGCGGATCCGGGCGTAGGCGGGGTGTGGGTGCCGGGCGCGGGCGGGTGGATCGCGGGTGCGGGGCGCGCGGACTGATGCGTCAGCCGGCGGCGCGGTAGGCACGCAGGAAGGCCTGGACGCCGCCGCTGAGCAGACGGGACGTCTCGTCTTCTGTGAGCGGGATAGTCCCAAGCAGCGATCTGTTGCTGACCTGCCCGAACGTAAGGGCGGACAGGTGCTCGGACGCCTGCGCCGGGTCCGCGGCGGCCAGCCGGCCAGCGGCGGCGAGCCTGCTCAAAGGCACGGCGATCAGCGGGGCGATCTCCCGGGTGTGCAGCAAGTCGATCAGCGCGGGGAAGTGCGGCGCCTCCGTGATCAGCAGCCGGACGAGCGTCGAGCGATCCGGCGCGCGCACGATAGAACCGGGTCACCTCCGTGACACATGAGGTCAGCGCCACCGAGAGCTCACCGTCCCACGCCGTCCGGTCCACGATCTCCGCGATCCGGTCCAGCATCGCGTCATACGTCTCGCGGACGACAGACAGGAACAGGTTCTCCTTGTCGCCGTAGTGGCTGTAGACGGTGCGCTTGGACACGCCAGCTTCGGCGGCGATCGCGTCGACGCTGGTCCGCTCGTAGCCGTCGCTCGCGAACAGCGTCAGCGCGGCGCGCGCGATCGCCTTGTGTTTGCGCTCAGAGACCGTCATAAGCACCGGCATACGATAGCAAGAAGTAACTAAACTAGACGGGATAGTCTACGGGTTCAGCCCGTGCTCGCCGCTTCCGCCAGGCGTGTTAACCGAATCGTCACCTTACTGCCCGGCCGGCAGCCGGCTCATCCCGCCGTAGGCTTTCCAACCATGTCTTCCGAACGTAAGGTGGCGACTCTGCTCCCCTTCGTCGCTTCCCAGCCGCTGACCGACCACCACTGCCACGGCGTCCTGCCGGCCGGAGGAGACCTGGAAGAGCTGCTCAGCGAGGGCGGCGGCGGCGCGACCGCGGGCGGGACCGCTTTCGACTCGCTGGCCGGGCTCGCCTTCCGGCGATGGTGCCCGCCGCTGCTCGGCCTGCCCGCCCACGCGCCGCTCAGCGAGTACGAGGCGCGCCGCCGAGCGCTTGACGCCACGGAAGTGAACCGGCGCTTCCTGGCCGCGTCCGGGCTCGCCGCGCTGTTCGTGGACACCGGGTACGCGCCGGGGGCACTGCTCTCCCCCGCCGAGACGGCAGCCCTCGCCGGAGCCGCCGCGTTCGAAATCGTCCGCCTGGAGCAGGTCGCCGAGGCGCTCGCCGGTGGCGGGGTCACCCCCGCGGATTTTCCGGACGCCTACCGGGCGGCGCTCGCCGATCGGGTCAAGGGAACCCCGGAGGCACCCGTCGCCGGGGTCAAGTCGATCGCGGCCTACCGGGTGGGACTCGCGCTTGACGCGCGGCGCCCCCGCGACGCCGAGGTCGTCGCGGCGGCCGCACGCTGGCTCGGTGGCCCGGAGGGCGAAGCGCCGGCGCGGCTAGCCGACGAGACGCTGCACCGCTTCTTCGTCTGGTGCGGCGCCGAACTCGCGCTGCCCATCCAGTTCCACATCGGATACGGCGACCGGGACGTCGACCTGCACAAGTGCAATCCGCTGCTGCTCACGGACCTGCTGCGGGCCCTCGAGCCGACCGGGGCGCGGGTGATGCTGCTGCACAACTACCCGTACCACCGGGAGGCCGGCTACCTGGCGCAGGTCTTCCCGCACGTGTACGCCGACCTCGGCCTCGCCACGCACAACGTAGGCAGCCGCGCCCCCGGGGTACTCGCCGAGGCCCTCGAACTCGTGCCGCTGCGCAAGTTCCTCTTCTCCTCCGACGCCTTCGGCCTGCCGGAGCTCTACTACCTGGGGACGCTGCTGTTCCGGCAAGCGCTGTCGCAGTTCCTGCGGGCCAGGCTGGACGCCGACGACATGACCCTCGCCGACGCCGAGCGCATCACGACCCTGATCGGCTCCGACAACCCCCGCCGCGCCTACAACCTCGCTTAGATGCGTACTTTCCGGCGGATACGATGCCGGCGGTCAATTGCTTACGTTGCGGCGGTGATTGAAGGGGCGCGGGTTGCTCACTGTTCCTGCGCCATGCCGGGCCGCGGGGCAGCACGAGCCACTTCTGCAAGACAATGGATCGTTAGGCACCTTATGGTGTGCCTAACGATCCGCTATCTTGTCCTGCGGGCATCCGAAGTCGGAATGAGGGCGCTGCGGGGGTGGGTGAGGGCGGTTAGAGGGCGCAGGCGGTGGCTACTGCTTGGGCGGAGGCTTCGCGGGTGCTGGCGGCCGGGATGCCGGCCCGTTCGAAGTCGGTGACGTAGATGTCGGCGGCGGCGGCCGGGGTGGCCGCGGCGTTCAGCGCCGGGATGTAGGACGCCCATTCCTGGTTGAACGTCAGGATCGCGTTGAGCTGGGTCTGCAGGTCGGCCGCCGGGTTTCCGGTGACGAAGCCAGACGGGAGCGGGGTCCAGCCGATCAGGCCGCCGCCGCCCATGCCGACCGACTCGGGGTCGCCCTTGGACTCCTGGTAGATGTTCCCGGCGATGCCGGCCGCCGCGTTGTGGCTGTAGCCGTTGGCGATCAGGAAGCTGACGATCGCCGTGACGTTCTCCGGGAGCAGGTAGCTGCTGGCCGAGCAGGTGAACGTCGCGGTGGTCGCGGCGTGGCTGGCGCTCGCCGACGCCGCTGGCGTCGCGGACGCGGCCGGGGCCGCCGTCTCGGGAGCGGCCGCGGCCTTCGCCGCGGTGGCGGCGGCCGCGGTGGGAGCCGTGCGCGCGGGCGTGCTGGCGGCGGCGCGCGGGCGGGCGGCGCGCGGGGCGCGGTGACTCGCCGGGCGGCTCGCGGTGATCGCCTTGGTCCCACTGATGCCGCCCCCGCCGGTGCTGGCGTGCGCCATATCGCCCAGGCTGAGCGGGACGGCCATCGCGTTCGTGAGCTTGCCCGGGTCGGCGTGGCTGGTGCCGGTCAGCCCGTAGGCGGCCGCGCCGGCCGCGAGCGTCGCGGCTATCGTGACGGCCGGGATGGCGGCCCTTCGGCCCCAGCGGGCGGTCTTCCGCCGGGTGGCGGCGTGCTTGCCGGCGTACTGCTCGGAATGCTGCCCCGCAGGTGCATCGCCCTGGCCGAAGCCGCGCGCGCCGTCCCGCCTGGTGCCTACGGTCAAGAAATCCCTAACGCCGTTCCGCGCCCGGCTACGCGGTCAGTCGTGCGACCTCTCGCCGGGCCTGACAAAGTGCTCGGCACACAGCGTTACAGCACACAAACGCCAATTGGGTGCTTTTCGGACATATGACCCAGATGGGCTATCAGGCGATCGGGAAAACCGGCTCCGCTCAGCGGCCGCCGGAAGCTCGCACGGCGCGGGGTTTCTACCGGACCAGCGAACGTGAGCTGCGCAGATAACAGAGAGCGACGAACTACCCGGAATAACTAGCCGGCGAAGAGTAGTTTCCTGCGTGCATGTTGTGAGAACGGAGGTCTAGCGGGAGTCGGGGAGGGAGTGGGTGATGCGGGACAGGGCCTGGTCTGTGAGGTGCTCGTCGGCGGCGGGCAGCGAGGTGATGCGGGGGTCGCGGCGGAACCACGACTCCTGGCGACGGGCGAAACGGCGCGTGGCGCGTACCGTCTCCGCCCGTGCCTGCTCCAGCGTCCACTCGCCGTCGAGGTGGCGCAGCATCTGCTGGTAGCCGAGCGCACGGCTCGCGGTCTTGCCCGCCCGCAGGCCGGCCCGCTCGAGGCCGCGGACCTCGGCCTCGAAGCCCCGCTGCCACATGCGGTCGACGCGGGCCTCGATGCGGCGGTCGAGCTCAGGGCGCGGCAGCAGGAGACCGATCTGGACGGCGGTGCGGCCGGAGTCGTAGCCGGGCAGCGTGGCGCTGAACGGCCGCCCGGACAGTTCGATCACCTCGAGCGCCCGCACGATCCGGCGGCCGTTGGACGGCAGGATCGCCGCCGCGGCCGCGGGGTCCCGCGCCGTCAGGCGCGCGTAGAGCGGCGCGGGGCCGGCCGCGGCGAGCTCGGCCTCCAGGCGGTCCCTGATCTCCTCGTCGGTGCCGGGGAAATCGAGGTCGCCGAGGGCGGCCCTGACGTAGAGGCCGGAGCCGCCGGCCAGCACCGGAACCTTGCCGCGGGCCTCGATGTCGTCGATAACCGCGTTGACCAGGACCTGGTACTCGGCGACGCTCGCCGTCGTCGTGACGTCCCAGATGTCGAGCAGGTGGTGCGGTATCCCCTGGCGCTCGGCCGCGGTGAGCTTGGCGGTACCGATGTCCATGCCGCGGTAGAGCTGCATCGAGTCGGCGTTGACGACCTCGCCGTCGAGGGCGCGGGCGAGGCCGACCGCCAGATCGGACTTGCCGGTGGCGGTGGCGCCGACGACGGCGATCAGCATGAGCGCGGACCGACGGACTGTCAGGCCCGGCGGGCCGGCATGCCGAGGAGGACGGGCCCGGAGGCAGTGGAGACGGGCGCGGAAGCGCCGCTGGCGGCCGCTTCACGCCGGATCTCCCACGCGTCGCCGGCCCGGGTGCGGCGCACGTCGAGCGGCTCGCCGTCCGCGATGAGGTAGTGCGGCGCGGTGCTGGTGGCCGTCGTCGTCACGATGTCGCCAGGCCGGGGGTCCGTCGAATGCGGGGCGAAGTGCACTAGGCGGTTGTCCCGGGCGCGGCCCGACATGCGGTGGGTGGCGGCGTCCTTGCGGCCCTCCCCCTCGGCCACCAAGACCTCGACGGTCGAACCGTCCAGCCTCGCGTTCTCCGCCGTGGCGGTCTCCTCGACGAGCGCGACCAGCCGCTCGTAGCGTTCCTGCACGACCTCGGCGGGCACCTGCTCGTCCATCGTCGCGGCGGGCGTGCCCGGGCGGATCGAGTAGCGGAACGTGAAGGCGCTGGCGAACCGGGCCTGGCGGACGACGTCGAGGGTGTCCGCGAAGTCCGCCTCCGTCTCGCCCGGGAAACCGACGATGATGTCGGTGGTGATCGCGGCGTCCGGCAGCTGGCGCCGCACGTTCTCCAGGATCCCCAGGTACCGGTCGCGGCGGTACGCGCGGCGCATGGCCTTCAGCACCGCGTCGGAACCGGACTGCAGGGGCATGTGGAGGCTGGGCATGACGTTCGGCGTCTGCGCCATGGCCTCGATGACGTCGCCGGTGAAATCCCGCGGATGCGGAGAGGTGAACCGCACTCGCTCCAGGCCCTCGATCTCGCCGCAGGCACGGAGCAGCTTACTGAACGCTGACCTGTCGCCGAACTCGGCGCCGTAGGAGTTCACGTTCTGCCCGAGCAGGGTGACCTCCAGGACGCCGTCGGCGACGAGGGCGCTTATCTCCTCGAGGATGTCGCCGGGGCGGCGGTCCTTCTCCCGGCCGCGCAGCGAGGGGACGATGCAGAACGTGCAGGTGTTGTTGCAGCCGACGGAGATCGAGACCCACGCCGAGTACGGGGACTCGCGGCGGGCCGGCAGCAGGGAGGGGAACGTGGTGAGCGTCTCCTCGAACTCGGCCTGCGCCTCGCGCCGCTCGCGGGCCCTGTCGAGCAGCCTGGGCAGGGCGCCGATGTTGTGGGTGCCGTACACGACGTCCACCCAGGGGGCGCGCTGCGTGATCTGGGTGCGCTCCATCTGCGCCAGGCAGCCGCCGACCGCGATCTGCATGCCTTTATGGGCCTTCTTGACCGGGAGCAGGTGACCCAGGTTGCCGTACAGCCGGTCGGCAGCGTTCTCCCTGACCGCGCACGTGTTGAACACGACGAGGTCCGGCGTGTCGCCGGGAACAGCCCGCACGTAGCCGGCGTCTTCGAGCAGCCCGGCGACGCGCTCGGAGTCGTGCGCGTTCATCTGGCACCCGTAGGTGCGAATCTCGTAGGTCCGTCCTTCTCCCACCCGACCAGGATAGGGGCGGACGCACACGGCGCGGGCCGCGCATGGTATTGGGTAGGTCCATGAGCCAGATCGCGCCGTACGGAACGTGGAAGTCGCCGATCAGCGCCGCGGACGTCGCGCGGGGAAAGACGCTGCTGTCGTTTCCCGCGATCGCCGGCGACGAGGTGTGGTGGCAGGAGAGCCGGCCCGCCGAGGGCGGCCGGGTGACGATCATGGCCGCGGCAGCGGCCGGCGGCGCGCCGCGCGAGCTGCTGCCCGCCCCGTGGTACGCCCGCACGCGCGTGCACGAATACGGCGGCAAGTCGTACCTGCCGGTGCCGTCGGGCCAGGGCGGGTTCGATCTCGTCTTCGCGAACTTCGCCGACCAGCGGCTGTACCGGCTGGCGGGGGATGGCGCGCCGCGGCCGCTGACGCCCGCTGGTTGCGGTTACCGGTTCGCCGACATGGCCCTGGCCCCCGGCGGCCGGGAGGTCTGGTGCGTGCGGGAGACGGCGGTCGACGACGGCCGCGTGAGCCGCGCGATCGTCGCCGTCCCGCTCGACGGGTCGGCCGCCGACACGCCGGACGCGATGCGCGTCCTCGTCACCGGCGCCGACTTCTTCGCGTTCCCCACCCCGTCGCCAGACGGGACGCGGCTGGCCTGGATCGACTGGAACCACCCGCGGATGCCCTGGGACGGCACCGAGCTCCGCGTCGGCCCCGCCACCGGGGTCACATCAATCACCGAGGCCGCGCCGGTCATGGGCGGCCCGGAGGAATCGGTGCTCGCCCCGCTGTGGCGCGATAACGACAGCCTGTACGCCATCTCCGACGCCTCCGGGTGGTGGAACCTGTACGAGGTGCCGCTGTCCGGCGGCGGGCCGCGCGCGCTCTGCCCGCGGGAGGAGGAGTTCGCCGAGCCGATGTGGGAGCTCGGCGGACGGCCGTTCGCGCTGCTCGGCGACGGCAGGCTCGCGGCGGCGCACGGGGCCGGCGAGGAGCGCCTCGGCGTGCTCGACCCGTCCTCGGGCGAACTCACCGACCCAGAACTCGGATTCCGGGTCGTGCTGGGCTCGCTGGCCGCCTCCGGCTCGACGGTCGCGGCGGTGGCCGGCGGCCCGCGGACCCCGTGGAGCGTGATCCGCGTGTCGCCGGACGGGCCCGCCGAAGTGCTGCGCGAGCAGGTCGTCGCCGCATCCGACCCTGCCTACCTGCCCGACGCGCGCCAGGTCCAGTTTGTTATCGGGGGGCCAGGGGGGTATGGGGGGACGGGCAGTCCCCCCATTGGGGGGTCTGGGGGGGCTCTGCCCCCCGAGGCAACAGCAGTGCATGCCATCGTCTACCCGCCGGCCAGTCCGGACTACGCCGCTCCGGCCGGGGAACTCCCGCCGTACATCGTGTTCGTGCACGGCGGCCCCACCTCGCACGCGCTGCCGGTGCTCAACATGGAGAAGGTCTACTTCACCAGCCGCGGGATCGGCGTCATCGACGTGAACTACGGCGGCTCCACGGGATACGGACGCGCGTACCGGGAGCGGCTGCGCGGCCAGTGGGGCGTGGTGGACGTGGCCGACGCGATGAACGCCGCGCTCGCGCTGGCCGAATCGGGCCAGGCGGACGGGCGCCGGCTGGGCATCCGGGGCGGTTCGGCCGGCGGCTGGACGGCGCTGGCGGCGGTGACCAGCGGCCTCACCGACGGGGCCGGTCCCGGCACGGGTCACCCGCCGGTGTTCGCGGCCGCGGTCTCCTACTACGGGGTCTCGGACCTGCGGCCGTTCGCGGTGACCACGCACGACTTCGAGTCCCGGTACCTGGACGGGCTGATCGGGCCGCTGCCCGAGGCCGAGGCCCTGTACGAGGCGCGCTCGCCGCTCGGGCACGTGACGCCGCTGACCTGCCCGGTGCTGCTGCTCCAGGGCCTTGACGACCCGATCGTGCCGCCCGCGCAGTCCGAAGCGATCGCCCGCGACCTGGCGGCGCACGGGATCCCGCACGCGTACATCGCGTTCGAGGGCGAGTCGCACGGGTTCCGCGGGGCGGAGACGGTGATCGCCGCCCTGGAGGCGGAGCTCGCGTTCTACGGCGAGATCATGGGGTTCACCCCGCCGGGGGTAGCGCCGGTTCCGCTTTCGTAGTCAGCCGCTTCCGTTCGGGATAATCGGGGGCAGCGGTGAAGGCGGCGCGGGTGATTGTCGCGGCCGCCCGCACCGCGCTGGCGATCGCCTCATCGGGCGTGAGCCCGGCCAGATCAGTCAGCGTGAAGAAGGCCTCGGCGCTGATCACGATCGTCAGGTCCTGCTTCAGGCCGGGCGGCGCCGCGAACGGCGCGAGCGCGTAGTCGATCAGCCCGAACCGGATGCCCGGGCGGGCCCGGGCGGTCGCGGGCGCGGTGATCGTGTGGGAGATCATCGCGCGCACCGCCCCCTGGTAGGCGTGCACGCCGCGGAGCAGGTACTCGCAGGCGGCGGCGACCCGCTCGACCGGATCGCGGGAATCAGCGACCGCAGCGAGGGCCAGCGCCGGGTCCGGCCACAGGCCGTCCAGGGTCTCCTCGACGAGCGACACGAGGTCGGGGAAGTACCGGTAGGCGGTGGCCTCCGACACCATGCCCAGCTTCGCCACCCGCGGCATCGTCACCTCGGCGCCGGTGCGGGTGAGCTCGCGGCAGGCGTCGACGATGGCCTTGCGTGTCCGCGCCTTCTGGTCCTCGCGTCCGCTCACGGTCTCCCCCTTCATGAAAATCGACTCTCATCATGAGAGTTTACTTGCACTATTCGCGATAGCAAGCTATCTTCATGAGAGTCAGCTCTCACCAACGCTGGTTTGAGGCTTGAGGAGAATGATGACCAGGGAATCGATCGTCGGCCCGGCGGACGGTGACGTCGTTCGCCTGGGCCCCGCCACCGTGCGGATCCTGGAAGACGGCAGCACCACCGGCCACCGGCTCGGCATCGGCGAGATCACCCTCGCGCCGCGGTCCGCGGGGCCGCCGCAGCACCGGCACGCGCGGCACGACGAGGGCTTCTACGTCGTCTCCGGGACCGCCCGGTTCACGGTCGGCACGACTACGTACGACGCCCCGGCCGGGACGCTCGCGATGATCCCGCCGGGGGCCCCGCACACGTTCGCCAACCCGGGCGACGAGCCGGTCGTGCTGCTGAACACGTTCACGCCAGACCTGTACGTGCAGTACTTCCGCGACCTGCGGTCGCTGGCCGGCTCCGGTTCTGCCCCGACGCCCGGGGAAACCGCGCGGGTCATGAGCCGGTACGCCACCGAGATCGCCGACGACTACGCGGATCCAACCATCTGAGGAGAATCAGCATGACTTCGTACACAGTGTCCACGTCGTTCGGGGATGTCCCGGTGACCGTGAGCGAGCGCGGCTCGGGCGCTCCCGTCCTGCTGCTGCACGGCGGCGCGGGCCCGGAGTCCGTCACGGGGTTCGGCGAGCAGCTCGCGGCGCGGCTGCCGTTCCGGGTGCTGACCCCCGTGCACCCCGGGTTCGGCGGCACCCCGCGCCCGTCGTCGCTCGACTCCATCGGCAAGCTCGCGCTCGTCTACCGCTCGCTGCTCGCCGAGCTTGACCTGACCGGCGTGACCGTCGCGGGCAGCTCGATCGGCGGCTGGATCGCCGCCGAACTGGCGCTCGCCGCGCCGGACCGGGTGGGACGCCTCGTCCTGCTCGACGCCGCGGGCCTGGACAGCGCCGACCATCCCATCGTGGATTTCTTCTCGCTGACGCCGGCCGAGATCGCGGAGCTGTCGTGGGCGAATCCTGAGGGCCACCAGATCGACGTGTCCGCGATGACCGAGGCGCAGCGGGCGGTCTTCGCCGGCAACCGGGCGGCCCTGCTGGCCTACGGCGGGCAGGCGGTGGGCGATCCGTCGCTGGCGGGGCGGCTGGCCGGCGTCACGGCGCCGACGCTCGTGGTCTGGGGCGAGGCCGACCGGATCGTCACGCCCGGCTACGGGAAGGAGTACGCCGCGGCGATACCGGACGCGACGTTCCGCCTGGTGCCGGGGGCGGGGCACCTGCCGCAGCTGGAGAACCCCGGGGCCGTGCTGACGCTGTTCGAAGAGTTCGCCGGCTAGCTCTGCTGCTTTGGCCGCTTGCTTTGGCCGCGCCCTCTCGGGCGGAAGCTCCTCCGTGCCGAGAGGGCGCTGGCAGGGACTCGCGGGGATATGCTTTCGACGTACTCACGCACGGTTCGGCGAAGGGGTCTTTCGCAGATATGGGCAAGCTCAACCTGTATTACGGAACCGTCAAGTCTACGACCGGCAAATGCCACATTATGGCGTGGGCAAATTCGCGGGCGCATGCCCTCGACCTGGTGGAAGCCGCGCTCACAATCAGCGAGCCTGTACTAGGGTCGGTGGTCGGCCCGCTCGCGAGCCTGCCTGACGACGTTATGAAGCCTGGCGTCTTCGTCGAAGCGATTCCTCCCCCGAAGGCCTGACACCCGCGGAATCGGACTAGCTCGTTTCGCGTGAGCCCGCGCCTGCTCACGGCCGCGGGCGACCGGCCCGGCTGGCGCGCGGGACACGGGGAGACGCGCTTACAGCCAGGCAGATGAATACCCCGCCGGGGTATCTGATCGTGGCGAGTTCATGATCACGAAGAAAACTGGCGGCAATTCCGGGCCGAATGGGCCTGATGACATGATGCTGGCGTGCCCACTCACATCGCGTTGCTGCGCGGAGTCAACAACCTCGGCGGCAAGAAGGTCGCGATGGCGGAACTCCAGGAGATTGTGACCTCGCTCGGCCATACCGATGTCATGACCTACATCCAGAGCGGAAACGTGCTGTTCACTCCGCGGCTGACAGACAGCAGGACGGCGGGCCGCACGGACGCTGCGGCGCTAGCCGCTGAGCTGGAGCGAGCCATCGCCGGCGGCATCGGCGTGCGGGCACGCGCCGTGGTGCTCTCCCGCGAGGAGCTTGCCCGCTGCGTGCGCGACAACCCGTATCCGGGTGAGACGGATCCCAAGCTGCTGCACGCGGTGTTCCTGCCCGAGGCACCCGGACCCGGCCTGGCCGCCTGGGTGGCCGGCGCGGAGCGGCAAGTGCGGGCCAAAGGCAGCCGGGACGAGGCCCAGGTGCTCGGCCGCACGGTCTACCTGCACACCCCGGACGGTTACCCACGCAGCGAACTGCGCCGTGTGCTCGCCAGGGCGGGCGGACCGACCTCGGCCGCAGTGGCCGGAACGGCGCGCAACTGGACGACGGTCAGCAGGCTGGCCGAGCTTTGCGGACCCTGACTCGCAGGCGCACCTTCCAGCCGCCATTACGGTGACAATCCCGGGGTGATGCGGCCCTTCTGAAGAGCGGGGGCGCGGTGGAGTCCCGCCGCGTCGTTCGGTGCCCGCTTTCGGCACCGACTAGACGCGCCGGAACTCCACAAGCACCAGCGCCCCACCCCTACCGAGATGCCTGGCGGGACGGAGTCACCACGCGTACGTTCGGGATAATGGGTTTGATCTTTAGCGGGCGAACTCGGTGGCGCGGGACTCGCGGACGACGGTGACGCGGATCTGGCCCGGGTAGGTGAGCTCCTCTTCCACCTGCTTGGCGATGTCGCGGGCGATCACCTGGGCCTGGATGTCGTCGATCTTGTCGGGCTTGACCATGACCCGGATCTCGCGCCCGGCCTGCATGGCGAAGACCTTCTCGACGCCCTCGCGTTCGGACGCGATCTGCTCAAGCCGCTCCAGGCGCTTGACGTACATCTCGAGCGACTCGCGCCTGGCGCCCGGGCGGCCGCCGCTGATCGCGTCCGCCGCCTGGGTGAGGACGGCCTCGACGGTGCGGACCTCGACCTCGTTGTGGTGCGCCTCGATGGCGTGCACCACGTCGTCGGCCTCACCGTACTTGCGGGCGATCTCCGCGCCGATCAGCGCGTGGCTGCCCTCTACCTCGTGGGTGAGCGCCTTGCCGATGTCGTGCAGCACCGTGCAGCGCTTGAGCAGCAGCGGGTCCATCCGCAGCTCGCTGGCCATCATGCCGGAGATGTGCGCGCTCTCGATGAGGTGCGCGAGCACGTTCTGGCCGTAGGAGGTGCGGTACCGCAGGCGGCCGAGCAGGGCGATCAGCTCCGGGTGCATGTCGGTGATGCCGAGCTCGGTCATGGCGTCCTCGCCGGACCGCTGGCAGAGCAGCTCGATCTCCGCCCGGCCCCGCTCGTAGGCGTCCTCGATGCGCTGCGGGTGGATGCGGCCGTCGCTGATCAGCCGCTCCAGGGTGAGGCGGGCGATCTCGCGGCGCACCGGGTCGAAGCAGGAGAGCAGGACCGCCTCGGGCGTGTCGTCAATGATCAGGTTGACGCCGGTGATCGACTCGAACGCGCGGATGTTCCGTCCCTCGCGACCGATGATCCTGCCTTTCATTTCATCGCCCGGCAGGTGCATGACGGAGACCACGGACTCGCTGGTCTGCTCCACGGCCACCCGCTGGATGGCGAGGGTGACGATCTTGCGGGCGCGCTTGTCGCCCTCCGCTCGTGCCTCGTTCTCGATGTTCCTGACGGTGACCGCCGCCTCGCGCTTGGCCTGGTTCTCCAGGCCCGCGACCAGCTCGGCCCTGGCCGCCTCGGCGGTCAGCCCGGCGACGCGCTCCAGTTCTTGCCGGGCCTTGGCATCGGCGTCCTTGAGGGCCGTGGTTTGTTCGTCGAGTTTCTGCTTGCGGTTTTCCAGCGCCTGCCGGCGCTCCTCAAGGCGGCGGAGCTCGGCGTCCAGGCGCTGTTCCCGCTCGCCGATCCGCTGCTCGCGGCGTTCGAGATCGCCGCGGAGCTCGCGCATCTCGTCCTTGACCGCGCGGATCTCGTCCTCGACCTCCCGCCGGCCCTGGGCGGCCTGCTCGGCCGCGTCGGCGGCGCGCTTGAGGATGCCCTCGGCCTCGGCCTGGGCGCGGATCCTGACTTGTTCGGCGTCGGCCTGGGCACGGTCCCTGAGCTGCTCGGCGTCGGCTTGCGCGCGTTCTCTCAGCTGCTCGGCGTCGGCCAGGGCGGAGTCGGCTCGGCGGCTGGGGGCGGCCAGGCCGGCCGTGCTGACCGGGTCGCTGGTGCCGGCGGCTGTGCTGGCGGCGGCTGTGCTGGCGGCCGTCTCGGCGGCCGTCTCGGCGGCGGGCGCGGATCTGGGCACGGAGCGGCGCAGGACTACGACGAACGCGCTGAACGCGAGAGCCAAAGCGACCAGCCCGATCACCATGAACGCGACTCCGCCGCTCACGGTCACCCCTTTCGTCCGTCGCTCCAGGAACCCTGGCACTCGGGGCGCACCCAGGCTCTGCCCTGGCACAGGTTCATGCCCTGGCGCGAGGGGTCCCGCACGCCGTCCGGCCGCGGCGGCTAGCCGTCGTCTTCGGTGCGTCCGAGCCGACACCAGTCCAGCGCTAGATAACGCCCTACTGCCGTGAGGTTAAGCGTTGATAACGGTTTGAGCAAGCAAACCGTCAGTGGCGGAACCACAGTTCACTTTGCGTAACCAAACAAGCTGCGGAAACCGCCTCATGAGGCGGTTTCCGTCACAGAAATGGATGGCGGCCACGGCGATGGTCAGGCGTACCGATCCGGGCGGCGGCTAACAGGCGGTCAGTTGAGCAGCGCGAGGGTGCTGGCGATGCTCCCGGCCTCCGGCAGGGCGCCGATCGCCCCGGCCGCCTCGGCCGCCCCGGCCGCCCCGGCCGCCCCGGCCGCCCCGGCCGCCTCGGCCGCCTCGGCCGCACGGGCGCCGGGGATCGCCTCGGCCGCGCACTCGGTGAACTTCGCCGCCAGCTCCGCCGCGGTCATCGGCTTGGCCGGGTAACCGCGGGCCCATTCGGCCTCGCCCTTGATGATGCCGCCGTCCCTGGTGGTGACCGTGACCCGGCTGCGCACATGCTGATAGCCCAGCGCTTCCAGGTCGGGCGCGACTACGAGGTCGACCTTCTCGAGGAACGTCTGCAGCTCAGGCGCGAGCACCGCCGCGTCGGTGAATTCGGCGAGCCCGGCCCGGCGCCGCACGACGCACGTCGCGATGCAGTACTCCATGCTGAACTTGCCCTGCAGCCCGGTCACCGGCCGGTGATGGATGAGCGCGTTGGGCACGTTGGAGTTGGTGCCGACCTCGATCCGCTCGATCTGACCGGGCCGCAGGTCGTGTGCCAGGGTGAGGTCGAGCATGACGTCCATCGCCGGGTGCGCGAGCGAGCCTGAGGGATACGGCTTGATCGAGACACCGGGATCCCGCAGGAAGAACGGGCGGCCGAGACGGCCGTCGACTCGCTCGGGGACGAAGCCGCCGCCAGCCGCGCTGAAGAACCCGCGCGGCGCCTCGAGCCCGCTGCCGCTCGCCGTGAAACCGCGCCGGGCCAGGAGCGCCGCGGCGACGCCGTTGCTCGCTGCCCGGCCAGAATGCAGCGGCTTGGTCATGGTGCCGAAGTTCTCTCGCAGCCCCGAGGCCATGCTCGCCGCTATGCTCAGCGCCTCGGCCAGCCGCCCCGGGCGAAGGCCGAGCAGCTTGCCGGCGCCCGCGGCGGCCCCGATGGTGCCGATGGTGCCCGTGGAGTGAAAGCCCGCCTGGTAATGGCGAGGGCTGATCGCGTCCGCCACGCGGCAGGCGACCTCCACTCCGGCGATGAACGCGGTCAGCAGCTCGGGACCGGACGCGCCGGTCTCCTCGGCGATCGCGGTGCAGGCCGCCAGGACCGGCACCGACGGGTGGGTGAGCAGCCCGTACACACCGTCGGGCGACGTTGACAGCTGGGTGTCATCGTAGTCCAGCGCGTGCCCGGCGACGCCGTTGGCGAGTGCCGCGCCGATCGGATCCTGCTTCGTGCCGGTACCGAGCACGCTGCTCTTCCCGGGCTGGGCGCCGTATACCTCGCGGACGATCCGGGCCGGCTCGGCGTGCACCCCGGCGAGCATCACCCCGTAGCTGTCCAGGACATGGTCGAGCGCGGCGCTGACAAGGTCGGGGGTGAAGTCCCGCCACGACGCGGCGACCACGAACTCCGCCACCCGTGCGGTAAGGCCTGCTGTGCGGTCACTCTCCATATGAGCCAGGGTCATCGAAGCGCGGCTCTTCCGCTAGCCCTTCCCCCTCTTCCCCCAGTAGCTCTTCCAGCTCTTCTCCCGCTTCCCCGAACGCCGCGTGCGCGCCTTCCGACTCCAGCGCCTCCCGGATCACGCGGAACGCCAGCCCCGGCGGGTAACCCTTGCGGGCGAGCATCCCGGCCAGCCGCCGGGTCCGCACCTCGGGCGGCAGGCCGGCGGTGCTCCCGAGTTTCTGCTCGACGAGGCGCTTCGCGGTGGCCGCCTCGGCGTCCGGGCCGAGCTCGGCGACCGCCTCGCGGATCTCCTCATCGTCCACGCCGCGCCGCTTCAGCTCCAGGGTCAGCGCACGGCCGGCGAGCCCCCGGCTGTGGTGCCGCGACTCCACCCAGGCCCTGGCGAACGCGGCATCGTCGATCAGGCCCACGTCGGCGAACCTTTCGAGGACGTCGTCCGCCACGGCGGCCGGGATGCCGCGGCTGCGAAGCGCCTCGGCGAGCTGCGCCCTGGTCCTGGGCGCGAGCGTGAGCAGCCGCAGGCAGATCTCCCGTGCCCGCGTCGGCGGATCGGCGCTCTCCCCCGCTGCCGCGTCAGCCGGCGCTGGTTTCCCGGCGGGGTCGGCCGGCACCGCATCCCTGGCGGACCGCCGGCCGTATGCCCGCCCGCCGCGTGTCCGTCCTCTTGACGCGCGACGGGCGGGGGCATGCTCGCCGGACGCGATCTCGTCCGGCACTGCCTCATCCGGCACTGCCCGCTGCCCCGGCCCCCTTCACCGTGGGGCCGGTCGGTACCGATGTGAGCGCGGGACCGCCGGCGGGCGCGCTGGCGTCCGCGTCGATACGCGGGCCGACGCCGAGCTTCTCCTTGATCTTCTTCTCGATCTCGTTGGCCAGATCCGGGTTGTCCCGCAGGAAGTTCCGCGCGTTCTCCTTGCCCTGGCCGAGCTGGTCGCCCTCGTAGGTGTACCAGGCGCCGGCCTTGCGCACGATCCCCTGCTCCACACCGAGGTCGATGAGACCGCCTTCCCGGCTGATCCCCACCCCGTAGAGGATGTCGAACTCCGCTACCTTGAAGGGCGGTGCCACCTTGTTCTTGACAACCTTTACGCGCGTGCGGTTGCCGACCGCCTCGGTGCCGTCCTTCAGCGTCTCGATCCGGCGCACGTCGAGCCGCACCGACGCGTAGAACTTCAGCGCCTTCCCGCCGGAGGTCGTCTCAGGGCTGCCGAACATGACCCCGACCTTCTCGCGAAGCTGGTTGATGAAGATGGCGGTGGTCTTGGTCTGGTTGAGGGCACCGGCAATCTTGCGCAGGGCCTGGGACATCAGCCGCGCCTGAAGGCCGACATGGCTGTCGCCCATCTCGCCCTCGATCTCGGCCTTCGGCACGAGCGCCGCGACCGAGTCGATGACCACCACGTCGATGGCGCCGGAGCGGATCAGCATGTCCGCGATCTCCAGCGCCTGCTCGCCCGTGTCCGGCTGGGAGACGAGCAGCGCTTCGGTGTCCACGCCCAGCTTCTGGGCGTAGTCGGGATCGAGCGCGTGCTCCGCGTCGATGAACGCGGCGATCCCGCCGGCCTTCTGCGCGTTCGCGACGGCATGGAGCGCGAGAGACGTCTTGCCGCTGCTCTCCGGCCCGTATATCTCGACGACCCGGCCGCGCGGCAGGCCGCCGATGCCGAGCGCCACGTCAAGCGCGATCGCCCCGGTGGGGATCACCTCGACGGGGACGCGGGTCTCCTCGCCGAGCCGCATGACCGTGCCCTTGCCGAACTGCCGCTCGATCTGAAGGAGCGCGGCCTCCAGAGCCTTGTCCCTGTCGCCAGCCCTTTCGGGGGCCGGCTTGCCGCCTGCTGCCATGAGGACTCCCTGCCGGGTCGTAGAAGTATTCAGGATGCCACCGGGCACCCCGCCGGCGGTCATCAACGCACACGCTACGCGCTGCCACTGACATTCCCGAGCCGCACCGCACGGACCAGCGAAAACGCGCTCCGGACACGCACACGGCGGACCGACAGTTCCCACTATAGGGGAACGATTATTCGAGCGTCACCAAGACACGCCGACTCATTCGATCGATCGATGCGTGGACGAGGCTGGCCGCGCAATCCCAGTGGGTCGATTGCGCGATCGACCAGGCTAGAGCGGGTCGATTGCGCGATCGGCCTGGCCGGAGGTGCGGCTGGCCGGAGGTGCGGCTGGCCGGAGGTGCGGTGGTCTGTCAGCGCAGCGACTCGGGCACGTTGAACGTTTCGGAGACGGCGCGCCAGACGACTTTCGCGTCCTCGCCGTCGGCCAGCGCCTTGCTGACCGTGCGGTCACCAAGGCTGGACAGAACGTAGTCTTTCGCGACGCTCTCGGCGTACGTTTCGCCGAACTGCGCTCGCATCCGCTCCCAGAACTCCGTCAGCCGCACCGTACCAGGCTACCGGCGCCGACCCCGGAGGAAGACTCTCCACCTAGTTGGGGCATTCTGGACTGGAATGCCCTTGCGGTAACGGGGAACTTAAACGATCAAGGGCGCGTTAAGCCAGCGTCGGCACCGCGGAGCAGGAGCGGCATGTCCTCACAGCCCACAGGAGACACCCCGGGCTCAGCGGTGTCCGCAAGCCAGGCCGAAGGGACCGCGGCGGCGCCGCCCACGGTCGAGACAGCCGCGGCGGCCGCGCCTGCCGGGACACCGGGGGCTGCCGGGAGCACTGCGACAGCCGCCGCCTCCGGGGCCCCTGAGACCACTGAGACTGACGACAGGAGCGTCTGCGGGCACTCGGGGGATGCCCCCGCCGACGCCACCACCACCACCGCCGACTCCGCCATCGCGGACCCCGGGACGGCGACGATGGTCCTCGACCCCGAGCCCAGCCCCGCGAAACTCGACTACGACCTGGAATACGACCGCCAGCCGGTCAGCAAGCTCGCGGTCCTCGCCCTGGTCACCAGCGTGCTCGCGCTCGTTCCCATCGCGGTGGCCTGCGCCGTCGGGGCACTGGCCGCCATCCGGCGCAGCGGCCGCCGCGGCCACGGCATGGCGATGGCCGCCCTGTTCCTCTGCGCCGCGTGGGTGATCATGGGCAGTGCCGTCGGCACCGTCGCGGTGCTCACGCACGGCTTCAAGAAGCCGGTCACGATCAAATATCACGAGTCCGCCGTCTTCAAGCTGCAGGAAGGCGACTGCGTCAACACGCCGGGCGGGCAGCTGGTCACCGTCCTGCCCTGCTCAAGCCCGCACGACGCGGAGGTGTTCGCGACGCTCACGCTGCCGGCTTCGGCCTGGCGGGGGACAGCGGCCGTCAGGCAGGAAGCGAGTTCCGCCTGCGCGAGCCGGCTGGCCGGGTACATCAACCCGCAGCTCGCCATCAGCCTCGCGCAGTCATACGTGTTCCCTAACGAGGCCGCGTGGGCAGCCGGGACCAGGACGGTGATCTGCGAGGTGCGGGCGGTGAGCGGGCAGCTGACCGGCTCGGTGCGCGGCGCCACCACCTTAACCGGTCCTTAGTGGAAATCTAACGCCCTGCTCGCACGATCAGATCGCTGGCATTATTCTGGCTGCGCCCATGAATAGCCGTTTTCACCGCACAGACGCCGTTCGCAGCAATGCCAATGGCTGTTGACGCCGTGCTCGGCGGCGCGGGGTCCGCCGCTCGCGCCGGACAGCTCCGGGTGCTGCTGATCGAGGACGATGAAGGCGACGCCGTCTTGGTCCAGGACCTGCTGAGCGAGGCGGGCGCCAGCGTCGCGGTGGACTGGGCGACCTCGCTGACGGACGCGCGGCGGCTGGTTCCCGCGGCGGCGTGCGTCCTGCTCGACCTCGGTCTTCCCGACGCGCGCGGCCTGCAGGGACTGCGCTGGCTGCTGCAGAATTACCCGGAAGCGGCGGTCGTGGTGCTCACCGGGCTGGCCGACGAACACCTTGGCGAAGAGGCCGTCCGCGCCGGCGCGCAGGACTACCTGGTCAAAGGCGAGGTCTCCGGCCAGATGCTGCACCGGGTGATCCGCTACGCGATGGAGCGCCGGCGCTGGGACGAGGCCCAGCGGCAGCTGCATACCGCGCGGATCAACGCCCGGGAAAACGCCCGCCTCGAGCACGGTCTGCTGCCGCTGCCCGTGACCACGGACCCGCGGCTGACCGTGTCGGCGCGGTGCTGGGCCGGCGGCAAGCAGCGGCTGCTCGGCGGCGACTTCTACGACACGATCGAGACCCGGGACGGCTGGGTGCACGCGCTGATCGGGGACGTCTGCGGGCACGGCCCCGCGGAGGCCGCGCTCGGCGTCTGCCTCCGGGTAGCCTGGCGTGCCCTCATACTCGCCAACCGGCCCGCGGACGAGGTGCTGTCTACCGTCCAGCAGGTCCTGC
Source organism: uncultured Actinomycetota bacterium (assembly GCA_963771985.1). Classification (GTDB taxonomy): domain Bacteria; phylum Actinomycetota; class Actinomycetes; order Streptosporangiales; family Streptosporangiaceae; genus Trebonia. The sequence goes on from CAVYVO010000011.1 coordinate 99,248, forward strand.
ATCACGAGCAGCAGGACGACGCCATGTTCGCCACCGTCTGCATGGTGTCGGTGCGGCCGGAGCGGCGCAGCGGGATCATGCGGCTGGCCGGGCATCCGGCTCCGCTGCTGGTACGGCGCGACGGTATCTCGGAACTCGCGGCACCGCCGTGCCCGCCGGTCGGGCTCAACGCCGCGGAGCACTGGCCCGCCACCGAGGTCGAACTCGGCGACAGCTGGTCGATCCTGCTGTACACCGACGGGCTGATCGAGGGACGGATCAGCCAGCGAGCGTACCGGCTCGACACCGACGGCCTGATGGACCTGGTCCGCGACGCCCTCGGCCCCGGCCCGTACGACCCGGGGCGGGTCAGCGAGGACGGGCTGCTGCGGCGCCTGATTGAGCAGGTGCGCAAGCTCAACGGCGGTGAACTGACCGACGACACCGCGATTCTCGCGCTGGGATACGCATGACCAGCCCGCGCGCCGTCTCCGGACGCTGGCCGCTCAGCCGGGTCGTCAGCGCCGCCGTGCTGCTGATCTCGGCGTTCTCCGTGGCCGCCATGATCGCGGGCGGGCTGGCGCTGGCGCAGCTCGACAGCCAGCGGGGACGGCTGCAGAACACGATCAACCCCGCCGCCCTCGACGCGCAGCAGCTCGCCAGCGCCCTGCTCAACCAGGAGACCGGCCTGCGGGGGTACGCGCTCAGCGCCAAGCCGGGCTTCCTCGCCCCCTACACGCAGGGGCTGGCCGCGGAGGCGGCCAACATCGCCAGCCTGCGCGCACTGGCCGCGGGACTGCCCGCCCCTAGCCCGGCGGACCTCGCGGCGGTCATCGACCAGGCGCAGGTCTGGCGGATCCGCTACGCCGAGCCCACCATCAAGCAGATCACCGCCAGCGGCAAGCCCGTGGTCAGCCCCGACATTCTCACCGGCAAAGCCTACTTCAACGCGCTGCGCGCCCGGCTGGCCGCGTTCGAGGCCGACGTCGCCCGCGCGCGGGCGGGGGCGGAGGCCGCGACCAACGACGCCTCCGACACACTGGAAGCGACGCTGCTCGCCATCGCAGTCGGCCTGGCGGCCATCGTGGTGGTGATCGCCGGCGCGCTGCGCGCCACCGTGATCCGCCCCGTCGAGCGGCTCGCCACCGAAGCCAGGCGGGTGGCCGACGGCGACTTCGGCCATGAGGTCGTCGTGCCGGGGCCGCGGGAGCTGAACGACCTGGCGGCCGACGTGAACAGCATGCGCGTGCGCATCCTGGCGGAGGTGTCCGCGCTCCAAGAGGCAAACGACGCGCTCGAGGCCTACACCGTCGACCTGCGGCGCTCCAACGCCGAGCTCGAGCAGTTCGCCTACGTCGCCTCGCACGACCTCCAGGAGCCGCTGCGCAAGGTCACGAGCTTCTGCCAGCTCCTGCAGCGCCGCTACCACGGCCAGCTCGACGAGAAGGCCGATCAGTACATCGATTTCGCCGTGGACGGGGCCAAGCGCATGCAGGTCCTGATCAACGACCTGCTCGCGTTCAGCCGCGTCGGCCGCGTCGGCGGGGATCTCGCCCCGGTCTCGTGCGAGACCGCGCTCAAGACCGCGCGGACGAACCTGGAACGGCAGATCAAGGACTCGGGCGCGACCGTCGAGTCCGGGCCGCTGCCGGTGGTCGAGGCGCAGTTGCCGCTCCTGACCGCGGTCTTCCAGAACCTGATCAGCAACGCGATCAAGTTCCGGGGGCAGCAGCCGCCGCGCGTCACCGTGGCGGTCACCCGCGACGGCGAGTCCTGGTCGTTCGCCGTCGCCGACAACGGCATCGGGATCAGCCCCGAGTACGCGGACCGGATCTTCATCATCTTCCAGCGGCTGCACGACCGGGCCACCTACCCTGGGACGGGCATCGGGCTGGCCATGTGCCGGAAGATCATCGAGTACTTCGGCGGCCGGATCTGGCTGGACACCGGCGCCGGGGAAGGCGCGGTGTTCCGCTTCACCCTGCCGGTACTGCCAGACCATCCCGAGCTGGCGGACGTGCGCGACGCTCCCGAAGCTCCCGACCTCCCCGCGGACCAGGAGACCCATGTGTGACACTGGCTTGATCGACGTGCTGCTGGTGGAGGACGACGAAGGCGACGTCCTCATGACCAAAGAGGCCTTCGAATACCACAAGATCCGCAACAAGCTGCACGTGGTGACCGACGGCGAGCAGGCGCTGCAGTTCGTGCGCCGCGAAGGCCAGTACGCCGACGCGCCGCGGCCGGGGCTGATCCTGCTGGATGTCAACCTGCCGCGGGTGTCCGGCCTCGAAGTGCTCGCCGAGCTCAAGAAGGACCCGGACCTGCTCGTCATCCCCGTGGTCATCCTGACCACCTCACAGGCCGACGAGGACATCCTGCGCAGCTACCAGCTGCACGCCAACGCGTACGTCAGCAAGCCGGTGGACTTCGACCACTTCATCGCGGCCATCAGGCAGATAGACGACTTCTTCATGGCGCTGGTGCGGCTGCCGCACTGATCCTTCCGCGGCTCCCACGGCTCCCGCCTCCCGCGCGTCCGCGCCTTCCGCGCCACGGGCCCGGGGTGTCGATTGCGCAATCGACCACACTAGAGCGGGTCGATTGCGCGATCGGCATGTTCGCGAGCGGCCGCCGAAGGGTTCCTCAGCAGCCGCCGGGCGGGCCGGGGTAGCCTTCGCCGGCCGTCGGGTCGTCCACCTCGCCGTAGTCGCCGCTGCGCAGCACCGCGCCGAAGTGGATCACGTACCAGTCCCCGCGCCAGGAAATAAGAGAAGCGATCCCGAACGAAAGCAGCTGACTCCCCTGGCGGTACACCACTCTCACGCCGGGGACATGCCAGTATCCGATCGAGTTGTAGCAGGCGCCCGGGTATACCCACGCCGCGTACTCGGCGGGCACGATGACCTTGACGAGCGTCGCGCCGTGGCGGACGAGCGCGTGGGCCGCCGCCACGTCGAGCGTGAAGTCGTACCAGAGCCGGTACTCCCAGTCCGACTGCGGATCGGCGATCGCCTTCACCTGCTCGTACGCCGCCTCCGGGAAGAAGCCCGGGAGGGCGAGCCGCGGCTTCCCCGTGGTCACCGCCAGCCACAGGTCCTGCATGGCGTTCTTGAAGGCGACCGACTTCGCGGACGGGAACGTGGTCGTCTGACCGAGCCGCCCGGCGCCGGGCGCGACCGGCAGCGCGCTTGGCTGCGGCGGTCTGGCCGACCGCGCGGGGGACGGCGCCGCCGTCGGGACGGCCTTGGGCGTGGGGCTGGCCGTCGTCGCGGTGGCACTGGGCCTGACACTCTCGGTGACGCCCGCCTGCTGTGACTTCGTGCCCGCGCCAGCGCTCCCGCCGCAGGCGGCACAGCAGACTAGCAACGCGGCCGCCGTCGCGGCACTGGCCACGGCGATGGCCCTGGCCCTGGCCCGCGCCGGCCGGCGAACCCGGACTCCGGTGTCCCGCCACCTCACGAGAGACAAAGTCTACTCAGAAGTCGCGGACCGTGCGGGGCCGGCCTGCGGGCTAAGCGCCGACCGCGTAGGCGCGTTCCAGCTCGGCGATATCGAATTTCTTCATCGTGAGCATGGCCGCCGTGACGCGCGCCACCTTCTCGGTGTCCGGGCCGGTGATCATGTCGAGGAACACGCTGGGCACGACCTGCCAGCAGAAGCCGAACTTGTCCTGCACCCAGCCGCAGGCGATTTCCTGGCCGCCTTCGGACAGCCGGTCCCAGTAGTAATCGACCTCGGCCTGGTCAGCGCACTCGACCACGAGCGAGACCGCGGGCGTGAAGGAGTACTGCGGGCCGCCGTTGAGTGCGAGGAACCGCTGGCCGTTGAGCTCGAACTCCACGGTCGCCACCGCGCCCTCCGGGCCGGGGCCGACCGCGGTGTAGCGGTGCACCCGGCCGAGGCGCGAGTTCTTGAAGATGCTCATGTAGTAGTGCGCCGCCTCTTCGCCCTGGTTGTCGAACCAGAGGCAGGTGATGAACGGCTTGCTGGTCATCGGGCCTCCTCATGTGCTGGCTTCGTCGTCATAGTGACAGTTCCCGCGCCGCGAATTCATCGCCCGGGCCCGGTGACCCGCGGCACGGCAGGCGGCAGCCGCGCGAGTCTGCCTGTCGTCCGAAACAGCCCGCACAGCCGTCACACTGGTGTGCGGCCCCGGCACTTAGGATCCCAAACCGCCCATTTAGCGCCCGTTTTGTCCCATTTGCGGGGAGGATTCAGATCCTAAGTCGCGAAGCCGTCTCGGAATGCGAGACAGCGGGAGCGGAGTGCGCTTATCCGAGGTGGCCTGAGGAGGTCTGAGGGGGCCCGGGGCCCGGGGGGACTGAGGAGGCGGGGGCACGGGGGCACAGGGCCGGACAGGCACGGGGGCACAGGGCCGGACAGGCACGGGGGCACAGGGCCGGACAGGCACGGGGGCACAGGGCCGGACAGGCACGGGGGCACAGGGCCGGACAGGAATGTCGGTGGGTGGAGGCAGACTGGAAGGGTGGCAAGTCAACCGCCGGTGAGTAGCGCCGAGGCGCTCGACGGATTCTCGCCCGCGACGCGGGCGTGGTTCGAGGGCGCCTTCGCCGTGCCCACGCAGGCGCAGGCCCAGGCGTGGCGGGCCATCGGCAAGGGTGAGGACACGCTGGTCATCGCGCCGACCGGGTCGGGGAAGACGCTGGCGGCGTTCCTGTGGGCGATCGACCGGCTCGCCGCGGCGCCGCGGCCCGCGGACCCGAAGCGGCGCTGCCGGGTGCTGTACGTCTCGCCGATGAAGGCGCTCGCGGTGGACATCGAGCGGAACCTGCGGTCCCCGCTCACCGGGATCAGGCACGCAGCGCACCGGCTTGGGCTGCCCGAGCCGGACATCGGTGTCGCCGTGCGGACCGGGGACACCGCCGCCGACGAGCGGCGCAAGCTCGCGGCGAAACCGCCGGACATCCTGATCACCACGCCGGAGTCACTGTTCCTGCTGCTCACCTCCCAGGCACGGGAGACACTGCGCGGGGTGGAGACGGTCATCGTCGACGAGGTGCACGCGGTGGCAGGCAACAAGCGGGGCGCGCACCTGGCGCTGTCGCTCGAGCGGCTCGACGCGCTCAGGGAAGGCTCGCCCAGGGACGGCGGGCGCGCGCAGCGGGTCGGGCTGTCCGCGACGGTGCGCCCGGCCGAGGAGGTCGCTACCTTCCTCGGCGGCGCCCGCCCGGTCACGATCGTGCAGCCGGCGAGCAGCAAGCGCCTCGACCTCGAGGTCGTCGTGCCCGTCGAGGACATGACCGACCTGGAGACCGCCCAGGGGATGAACGCGGACGAAGAGGACGACCCGGTGCGGCGCCGGTCCATCTGGCCGCACGTCGAGGAACGGGTGCTCGACCTCATCGAGGCCCACCGGTCCACGATCGTGTTCGCCAACTCCCGGCGCCTGGCCGAGCGGCTCTGCGGCCGGCTGAACGAGCTCGCCGCCGAGCGCGCGGCCGGCGACGGCCAGCCGGGTCCGGACGAGGACGTCACGGTCGCGCGGGCGCACCACGGTTCGGTCTCCCGGCAGGAGCGGACCGAGATCGAGGAGGCGCTCAAGGCCGGGCGGCTGCCCGCCGTGGTCGCCACCTCCAGCCTGGAACTCGGCATCGACATGGGTGCCGTCGACCTGGTCATCCAGGTCGAGTCGCCGCCTTCGGTGGCCAGCGGGCTACAGCGCGTCGGCCGGGCCGGGCACAACGTCGGCGACGTCTCCCGCGGCGTCATCTTCCCCAAGTACGCCGGCGACCTGGTCCAGGCCGCCGTGGTCGCCGGGCGGATGCACGACGGGGCTATCGAGGAACTGCGGATCCCGCGCAACCCGCTCGACGTGCTCGCGCAGCAGATCGTCGCGATGGCGGCGCTCGACGACTGGCCGGTGGACGAGCTGGAAGCCGTCGTCCGCCGGGCCGCGCCGTTCAGCGGGCTGACCAGGCCGGTGCTCGAGGCGGTGCTCGACATGATCGCCGGGCGGTATCCGGGCGAGGAGTTCGCCGGCCTGCGGCCCCGCGTGGTCTGGGACCGGGTGGCCGGGGTGATCCACGGCCGGCCGGGCGCGCAGCGGCTGGCGGTGACCAGCGGCGGGACCATACCGGACCGGGGATTGTTCGGTGTGTTCCTGCCGGCCGGGGAGAGCAAGCAGCCGAGGCGGGTCGGCGAGCTCGACGAGGAGATGGTGTACGAGTCGCGGGTCGGCGACGTGTTCGTGCTCGGCGCCAGCTCCTGGCGGATCGAGGACATCACCCCGGACCGGGTGATCGTGCTGCCCGCCCCGGGCCAGCCAGGGAAGCTGCCGTTCTGGCACGGGGACACGCCGGGCCGGCCGGCCGAGCTCGGCAAGGCGATCGGCGCGAAGATCCGCGAGCTGGCGGCGCTGCCCGACGACCAGGCGGTCGCCAGCCTGCAAGACAGCGGCCTGGACGAGCTGGCCGCGAAGAACCTCGTCAGGTACCTCGCCGACCAGCGGGCGGCCACCGGCCACGTCCCCGACGACCGGACGCTGGTCGTCGAGCGGTTCCGCGACGAGCTCGGCGACTGGCGCGTCGTGCTGCACAGCCCGTACGGCGACCGGGTGCACGCGCCGTGGGCGCTGGCGATCACCGGGCGGCTGCGCGAGCGGTACGGCGGGATGGACGTGCAGGCGCTGCACACTGACGACGGGATCATCATCCGGGTCCCCGACAGCGACGAGCCGCCGCCGGCTGGGATCGCCCTGCTCGACCCCGAGGAAGTCAGCGACATCATCACCGCCGAGGTCGGCGGCAGCGCGCTGTTCGCCTCCCGGTTCCGCGAGTGCGCCAGCCGGGCGCTGCTGCTGCCGAGACGGCAGCCGGGCCGCCGGACCCCGCTGTGGCAGCAGCGGCAGCGCAGCGCGCAGCTGCTCGAGATCGCCAGCCAGTACCCGGGATTCCCGATGACGCTGGAGACCGTCCGCGAGTGCCTGCAGGACGTCTTCGACGTGCCGGCGCTGACGGAGGTGCTCGCCGACCTGGCCGCCCGCCGGATCAGGATGGTGGAGGTTGAGACAGCCACCCCTAGCCCGTTCGGGAAAGCCCTTCTTTTCCGCTACGTCGGAGCCTTCATGTACGAGGGCGACGCGCCGCTCGCCGAGCGCCGTGCGCAGGCTCTCGCGCTCGACCCGGCACTGCTGGCGGAGCTGCTCGGCACCGACGGGCTGCGCGAGCTGCTCGAGCCGGCCGTCGTCGCGGAGACCGAGGCGGACCTGCAGCACCTGTCGGACAGCCGTCGCTGCCGCGACATCGAGCACCTCGCCGACCTCATCCGCACCTGCGGTCCGCTGACTTCCGGCGAGGTGGCGGAGCGGTGCGCGCCGGCGGGCGAGGCGGACGGCTGGCTTGCCGGGTTGTCGGCGGCACGGCGCGTCATCGAGGTGCGGGTGGCGGGGCAGCCGATGTGGGCGGCGATCGAAGACGCCGGCCGGCTGCGGGACGCCCTGGGTGTGGCCCTGCCAGTCGGCATCCCCGATGCGTTTACCGAGCCCCTACCCGATCCGCTCGGCGACCTGGTGGCGCGGTACGCGCGGACGCACGGGCCGTTCCCGGCGAACGCGATCGCGCAGCGGTACGGGCTCGGCGTGGCGGTGGTCACGACGGCGCTGCGGCGGCTGGCCGCCGACGGCCGAGCCGCCGAGGGCGAGTTCCTCGCCGGGCACCGGGGCACCGAGTGGTGCGACTCGGAGGTGCTGCGGCTGCTGCGGCGGCGGTGCCTGGCGCGGCTGCGCAAGGAGGCGGAACCAGTGGCGCCCCGGGTGCTCGGCCGCTTCCTGCCCGCCTGGCACGGGATCGGGACCGCATCAGGCCGGCGGCGCGCCGACGCGGGCGTGGTGCTGGAGGCGATCGAGCGCATCGCCGGGGCGCCGGTCCCGGCCTCGGCGCTGGAGACGCTCGTGCTGCCGAGCCGGGTGCCCGGCTACTCCCCCGCGCTGCTCGACGAGCTCACCGCGGCCGGCGAGGTGGTCTGGGCGGGCGCCGGCACGGTGGGCAGCGGGGACGGCTGGCTGGTGCTCGCCCCCGCGGAGAGCGCGCCGCTGCTGCTTCCCGAGCCGGGCGAGCTGACCATGACGCCGCTGCACGAGGCCGTGCTGACCGCGCTCGAGGGCGGCGGCGGGCTGTTCTTCCGGATGATCAGCGACCGGGTGACTTCGGTCATGGGCGGGCATCCGCCGGATGACGGGGAGCTTGTGGCGGCGTTCTGGGACCTGGTGTGGGCCGGGCGGCTGACCAACGACACGCTCGCGCCGCTTCGGGTGCTGACCGCGGGCGGCGCGGCCGTCCGGCGGCCCGCGGCACCCCGGCGTTCTTCCGCGCCGCGTCCGGTGATCCCGCCGCGCCCCGCGCCGACACCGGGGGTGTTCAACCCCCGGCCGCCGCTGCGCCGCTACGGCGGCGGGGGGCTGCGCCGTCCGGCGATGCCGTCGCGCACTGGCCCGCCGACCGTGACCGGGCGCTGGTCGCTGCTCCCGGAGCGGGCAGCCGAGGCTGACGGCGGCGCGGCGACGATGCGCGCCCACGCGCAGGCGCTGACGCTGCTCGAACGGCACGGCGTGCTGACCAGGGGAGCGGTCGGCGCCGAGCGGGTGCCCGGAGGGTTCGGGGCGGTATACCCGGTGCTGCGGGCGATGGAGGAGACCGGCCAGTGCCGGCGCGGCTACTTCGTGGAGGGGCTCGGCGCCGCGCAGTTCGCGCTGCCCGGTGCGGTGGACCGGATGCGAGCGCTGGCTTCGGGTCCCCGCATCGCGGACCCGTGGGCGACGGTGCCGGCTTCCGATCCTTCCGAACGGACCGTGGTGCTTGCCGCGGCCGACCCCGCTCAGCCGTACGGGGCGGCGTTGCCCTGGCCGGCTCGCCCCGGGGAGACGGCGGCCGCGCACCGGCCCGGCCGCAAGGCGGGGGCGGTCGTCGTGCTGTCCGCCGGTGAGCTGGTCCTCTACGTCGAACGCGGCGGTAAGACGCTGCTGTCCTGGAGCGATGATCCCGCGGTGCTCGAACCGTGCGCGGCGGCCCTCGCGGCGGCGGTCAGGGACGGCGCGCTCGGCCGGATCACCGTGGAGAAAGCCGACGGCGAGGCCGTGTTCGACTCTCCGCTGGCGCACGCGCTGGCGTCAGCAGGCTTCCGGCCGACCCCGCGCGGATTGCGGCTGCGCGGCTGAGGCCGGGGCGTCCAGGGCGGCGCTGCTCATCGTCGCCGCGACGGCCGCCCTGACGGTTCTGCGCGGACACCAGGCCTAGCAGCCGCCCGCGCACTCACCACCAGTGCCGCTGCCTCGGCCGATCGGGCGGCGGCGTCCGCACCGCTAGCACCGCCAGCAAGGTCGTCCCCATCGCCACCAGCCAGGGATTCTGGCAGCTCCCGCCCGGTCAGTTCCGGCTAATGACGGTTTAGGCGCGCCGGGCGGCCGAGGACGGCCGAGCCGTCTCACATGTCGAGACAGCTTTCCAACTTAGGATCTCATCCCGCCCCAAAAAATGGACAAAAGGGACGTGGAAAGGGTGGTTTGAGATCCTAAGTTCCAGGGCCGCGCACCAGTGTGGGGGCTGTGCGAGCCGTGCGGCCGGTTCTGGCGGCCGCGAGCGTACTCAGCACGGCGACGCCGAGCGCGGCGCCCACCTGCTGGGTCGTGTTGACCAGACCGGAGGTCACCCCGGCGTCGGAGTCCGAGGCCGCGGACATGGCGAGCGTGATCATCGCCGGGAAGGCCAGCCCGAAGCCGCCCACGAGCAGCATGGTCGGCAGCAGGTTCGCCGCGTAGCCGCCGCCGGTCGGCAGCCGGATCAGCAGCGCGAGGCCCGCCGCGACCGGGATGAGCCCGCTGACTAGCATCACCCGCGGCCCGAACCGGGCGTTCAGCCTGGCCGAGACCCCGACCGACAGCGCGGCGATCAGCACGGCGGCCGGCAGCATCGCGGCGCCCGCGCGGACCGGGTCGTAGCCCAGGACCCGCTGCATGTACTGGGGGATCAGCACCTGGAACCCGAACGCGGCGGCGACCGTAAGCGCTTGGACCGCGTTCGCGGCCGACACGTCCCGTGCGCCGAAGACGCGCAGCGGAAGCAGCGGGGTCCGGGCGGTCCACTGCCGGGCGACGAACCCCGCGAGCAGCGCCACGGCCACACCGCCGGCCAGCAGCGTGTGCGGCGCCCCCCAGCCGTACCGGGTCGTGCCGGCGATCGCGAACACGCCAAGCATGAGCCCCCCCGGTGACGAGGAACGAGCCGATCGCGTCCGCCCCGGCCCGCAGCCCGATGCCCGGCTCGCCGCGGAGCACCAGCCAGCCCGCCGCCACCGCACCCGCGCCGAGCGGCACGTTCACGAAGAAGATCCAGTGCCAGCTCAGCGCCTGGGTGAGCACCCCGCCGAGCACCAGCCCCAGCGACGCGCCGCCCGCGCCGGTGAAGCTGTAGACGCCCATCGCCTTCGCGCGCTCCGGCGGCGAGGGGAACAGTCGGACGATCATGCCGAGGCTTACCGCGGAAGCCGCCGCCCCGCCGGCGGCGCCCTGGACGAACCGCGCCGCGACCAGCACCGGCTGGCTGACCGCCAGGCCGCAGGCCAGCGACGCCACCGTGAACAGCAGCAGGCCCGCCAGGAAGACGCGCTTGCCGCCGACCAGGTCGCCCAGCCGTCCGGCGAGCAGCAGCAGCCCGCCGAAGGCGATCAGGTACCCGTTCACCACCCACTCCAGGCTGGTCGCGGAGAACCCCAGGTCACGCTGGATCGGCGGAAGCGCCACGGTCACGATGGTGCCGTCCAGGATGATCATCAAGGTCACCGCGCAGAGCACGGCCAGCGCCAGCCAGCGCGACTCCCTCAGCGAATCCACGATGCCTCCTAGGTCTCGTTGGGAATCAAGTGATTGATGTCCGGTTTCCGGCCAGCGCCATGTGGTTACCGCGCCCTGCCGCTGCGGCAGGGTTTGAGGTCAGTGGCCCACAAGCCTCATCTTGTGAGGCCAGGGGGCCACAGACCTCATACGGCGGGAGCGCCGCCGGCCATCATTAGTGCGCATAGCGCACAAAAGGTGCAATTCAGGCATAAGTCTGCCGGGAGACCTGCCACGACACGCCAAAGGTTGATAACAGACCCGCGGCCCCAGTGCACTTTTTGTTACTTGGTCTCTTCTTGTTACAGAGACCATGATGTGTGACATTGGCGGAGCACGGAAGGAGGCACTTTCTTGTCACAACGGAACACGCGTGTAACGCCGCAGCTCAGCGACTCGGGGAGCTGCGCGACGGACCTGATGGCCGAGGCGTGCACGCTCGGGCAGGTGCTCGATCACGTCGGCGGCAAGTGGAGCGTCCCGATCCTGCTGGCCGCGATCGACGGGCCGGTCCGTTTCTCTCAGCTGGAGCGCCTCATCCAGGGCATCAGCCGCCGCATGCTGACGCTCACCCTGCGCAACCTCGAGCGCGACGGCCTGCTGGTCCGCACCGTCTACCCCACCGTGCCGTCCCGGGTGGAGTACACGGCGACCGCGATGGCGCGCGAACTGCGCGCCACGCTGGCCGGCCTGACCGACTGGGCGCAGCTGCATCGCGCCGACATCGCCACCGCCCGCGCCGCCTACGACGCCGGCCGCGGGGCGGACATGGCGTACGAAGGCTGACATCCGCCTCAAGGGCTAGCGGAATCTCGGCCTGACGGCCGACGCTTCGCGAACGTCCAGGCCGCGTTCGCGGCGGGCTACACCTATGTGCTGAAGACCAACGGGGAAGAGCACCTGCTGTACAACGGCCCCAACCCGGCCTACCAGGGGCTCAACCCGCAGGACCCCTCGTCGCTCGTGTACGCGATCAACGTGCCGCATCATGCCCCGATCCTGCTCGGCGCCATGTACATCATGGGCGGCCCGCAAAACGGCCCGCAGATCGGCGGCGGCCTGACCCGCTGGCACTCGCACCTCTTGACGTGCGTCAACGGGCAGCAGATTATCGCCGGGTTCAACGTGGCGCTGCGCGGCGGCTGCGACCCGGCCACGTGGCAGGACAGGTATACCGCGCAGATGCTGCACGTGTGGGTCGTCCCGTATCCCGGCGGGGTGTTCTCCGACGACTTGAGCCAGGCGGCGACCAACTCGGCGGTCCAGGCTGTGCTGGCGCAGCAGAAGTGAGCGGGCCCCTCAGTCACTCCGGGGTGACCTCGCGCCATTCGCGGACGTGCCACTCGCTCACGACGCCGTGCAGCACGAACGGGTCGCCGGCGGCGAACTCCTCGGCGGCCGCCTGGCTGGTGAAGACGGCCATCGAGCCGCTCCGGTCGCTGAACGGGCCGAGCGATAGCAGGACGCCGCGGCCCATGAAGCCGGTGTACCTGGCCTTGTGCGCGGGGAAGTTCTCCGCCGCCAGCGAGAGGTCGCCGCTCTCGTAGAACAGCACGTACCGCAGGGCCCCGGTCACGACACCGCCGCCGCGAACCGCCCGAGGATGAACGCCCAGCCCTTGTCGAAGGAGCCGCCCGCATAACCGCCGGGCAGCGCGCAGTCCTCGGCGAGCTGCTCGTCCGACAGTTTCTCCCAGCCGCTGTGCACCAGGGAGACCCGCGTCAGCCCCGGGCCGAGCTCGGCGAACGTCAGCTCGACCTCGGTGAGCTCCGAAACGATCGCCCAGGTCATCGCGAACCGTTCCGGCGGCTCCCAGGCGAGCAGCTCGCCCCAGTCGACCTGCGTGCCGTCCGCCCAGGTCTCGTAGACGCGGCCGCCGGCCCGCCGCTCGACGGTCACGTCGCGGACCCGGTCCTTGCCCGCGGAGAACGGGTTCACCGGCCACCACACGCCCATGGTGCCCACGAACGTCTCGAACGTGTGCGCCCGCGGGCTGCGGACGAGCACCGACTGCCGTACCGGCGGCCGCAGCGCGGAGACTTCGGTCATCGCGACCTCCCTCGTCTTTATGATCGCAGCCCGGCGAGCTGCGCCGCGTGCCGCGGCAGGTGGACGGTCCCGACGCCCCCGACGAGGTCCGCGAGCGTCCACGGCTCGTCCACGATCAGGTCTTCGCCGGAAATAATCAGCACAGGTATCCGAACGGAAGCGGCTGACTCCGGCAGCGCCGCCGCTATCTCGCAAAACAGCCGAGCCTGCGTGCGGACGAGCTCTGTGAGCCCGTCGAGGCCGCCCGCTTCGGCGGCGATCCGGCGCAGGTTCCATTCATCGAGGCTGGCCCTGTTGTCGTACGTCACTCGCTGGCCGCCGACGACCGCCAGCGCGACCGACGCGATGGCCGCGTCCGCCGCGGCCACGTGCGCGAGCAGCCGCTCGGCATCCCACTCCCCCGGCGGCGGCGGGCCGAAGCCGCCGCCCTTCGCCACCTCGAGGAAATCTTCGTGCGCCTGCCGTAGCGCCTGGGCGTCCATCAACGTTCCTCCCTTGCTGTTATCAGCCGGCCGGGCCTCCGCCCGCGGCGGCGGGCTGGTCGCCGTCGGTGATGCCGCGGTCCGCCTCGGCCAGCCGCCTGGCCACGTCGAGGGACGAGGCCCACATGTCGTCGAGAAACTCCCGCAGGCCGACCAGGCCCTCGGGGCGAGCACGGTAGAGGCGGCGAGTCCCCACCTTCCGTTCGGACAAAAGACCTGCGTTGCGAAGAACGGTGAGGTGCTGGCTAACGGCGGTCCGTGTCACATCGAATGCCGCCGCTATCTCCCCCGCGGCCAGCTCGTCGTGCGCGACGAGGCGCAGGATCGCGCGGCGGCGGGGCTCGGCGAGCGCGCGCAGCGCCTCGTCCGTCGCGGCGTCGTCCGGATCCGTCATGCCCGTTCCCCCATATGTCCGTCGCCGCTAACGTTAGCGAAGACTGACATATGGCGTCAAGAGACCGGGCGGCCCAGGTGCGGTAGCAGGTTCTTGCGCCAGACCATGATCGTGTAGGCCTGGAAATGGTAGACGCGGGCCGGCGGCCCGAAGGTGTGCACCGCCAGCGCCGGGGTGACCGTCTCGCCGGCCAGGGTGAGGAGGAAGTCGGCCCGGTGCCCGCGGCCGAAGAGCCGCATGTCCTCCTCCCAGTGCCACGGCGCCAGGCCGCCCCGGGCGGGGACGACGGATCCCATGGCGATCGCGCCGCCGGAGTCCACTGTGACGCTGGTCGCGTCCCAGTACGGGGCGATTCCGCTGCGCAGGCTGTGGCGGGTCAGCCAGCCGGTGACGGCCGCGTTGGCGGGCGCCGCCTGGGGGCGCGCGGCGGTGAACCCGAGCATGACGCAGTAGCAGGCCAGCCCGGCCGCCAGGGCCGGCACCAGCCAGGCACGCGACCGCGGGGCACGCGACCGCCGGGCGCCGGACGGCCGGGCGCCGGACGGCCGGGCGCCGGACGGCCGGGCGCGTGACAGCGGGGGGCCGAGCATCCGGCCGGCGAGCGCGGCGCCCAGCGAGACGACCGGGCCGATCTCGTGGGCGGCGTAGATGTGCTTGATCTCGTAAAAGAAGAAGTACGCGGCGACGTTGGCCGCGATCGCGACCACGAGCAGGTCCGCGACCAGGTCGCCGGCGTCGCGCGACCCGAGCGTGCGCGCCAGGCGCCAGCCCGCCGCCGCGATGGCGACGACCACCAGCGCCGCTCCCGCCAGGTGGATGGCCGCGAAGGCCTGGTCCAGCCCGCCGCGCGCACCCCAGACGTCGGCGCCGAACATGGCCAGGACGCTGCGTACCGTCATCGGGATGTTCCCCGGCAGCACCGACAGGGGCTGGAGGGTCGCGGGGTTCTTGTTGGTGGCGTATCCGTGTAGCGCCACGATGAGGTGGTTCGCCGCCGTGGCGGCCGGGACCGCGAGGGCGGCGGCGCACGCGAGGGAGAACTCGTACCACAGCGAGCGCAGCGGCACCTTGCGCACCAGGGCCGCGCAGCCGCGCGCCAGGCAGACCGCCACGACCGGGAGGACACCGACCACGAGCGTCAGCGGCTCGCCGACGATGGCCACGGCGAGCACGGCGAAGACCGCGGCCGGCACATACCAGCGCGGCCGCGCCCAGTCGAGCAGCAGCAGCACCAGCAGCACCGGCACCGCGGCGCCGACGTGGTCGGGTTCGGTGAGCAGGATGCCCGTGGCATCGCCCGGCTGGGGCGCGAGCATGACGCCGGCGGCGAGCAGCGCGCGGACCGCTCCCTCGGCCCCGCGGGCGCGGCCGCGGGCCGCCGCGGCGGCGAGCAGCACGAGCAGCGTGTAGGTGAGCGCGGCGCAGATGTGCACCACCTCGGGACGCAGGCCGGCGATGGCCTCCACGAGCATGTACTCGGGGAGTTCGGTCGTGTAGAAGGAGACGTCCGTCACGTACCAGCCGTGCAGCAGCGGGTCGCCGTGCATCATCTCCCACGCCTGCATCGCGTTGGCCGCGCCGTCGGAGACCACCGGTGTCGTGCCGGCGATCCGCAGGTAGCAGAACATCAGCGCGGCCGCCGCCAGCGCGATCGCCGCGCCCCACCACAGGGATGCCCGGAACCGGCCGCGGACCGGGCCCGCTGGGTGGCTCTCGGTGTGCGCGGTGCGCGGAATGATCGCGGGTCCCCCGTGCACGGTCAGCGGACCTCGCGCAGCAGGTTCTTGTGCCAGGTCATGATCGTCCAGACGCCGTAGTGGTAGATGTGCGCGGGTCTGCCGAACGTGTTGATGATCCACGCGGGCGGGATGTAGAACCCGGGGCCGTCCTGCATCGTGGTGACGACGAAGTCCGCGTCATGACGCGCCGGGTCGAAGCTCGCGGCCTGCGCTTCGTGCGTGCCGGGCCGGACGGCATGCGGCCGCCATGCCGGGGCCACGACCTGGATCGCGCCGTGGCTGTCCAGGATGACGCTGTTGCCCTCGGCGTAGCTGCCCAGGCCGTCGGTGAGGTGGTGTGCGCTCAGCCACCCGGCGAGCGCCTGATCGTGGGCGGGCGCCTGCGGCCTGGTGACGCCGTAGCCGAGCGCGAACAGGTAGCAGGCCGCGACCACGGTCAGCGCGGTCAGCGCCGCGGGCTTCATGAGCTTGCCCGCCAGCAGGCGGCCCGCCAGGACCGCACCGAACGGCAGCACGTTGGCGATCTCGCGGTTGTCCCAGAAGGTGTTCGGCAACTGGCTGACTACGTAGGCAGCGATGTTGACCGCGATCGCCACGACGAGGACCTGCTCGATGATGTCGTCCTTGAAGAAACGCCAGACGGCGAGGCCGGTCGCCACGACCGCGAGGGCCAGGCCGACGATGTGCACCGCGTCAACCGCCGCGGCGACGGTGAACGCGCCCTTGTTGATGTCGGCGCCGTAGATGCCCAGCACGCCCTTGGCCGCCAGCATGGCGTGGGCCTGCCAGTCCGCGGTAGGCGCGAACTTGGTGTCGAGCGGTGCCGTCACATACCCGCCGAAGTGCCTGACGATCTTCACGAAGACATCCGCCACGAAGACCGAGACGACCGCGGACACCGCCAGCGCGGCCTCGAACCAGCATTCCCTGGGCAGTCCGCGGCGGCGGATCGCCTCCCGGCAGGCGCGCGCCACACAGACGACGACGATCGGCAGCACCCCGATCGTCAGCACCAGCCGGTCCCCGATCTGCGCCCAGGCCAGCATCAGGCCGATGAGCGGCGGCACCCACGGGCGGCGCGGGGCGCGGTCGAGCACGAGGAAGATCAGCAGCAGGGGCACACCCGTGCCGGTGTGGTCCGGGGACAGCAGCAGCAGGAACGCGCCCGGCCCGATCTGCGGGGCGATCATGATGCCGGACGCGATCAGGACCCTGACGAGGCCCTCTTTGCCAGTCTTGTTTCCCTTGGCGAGCAGGCCGGCGCTGGCGACGAGCAGCGTGTAGGTGAGCGCGGCCGCCGTGTGCACGTCTTGCGGGCCGAGACCGCGGAAGACCTCGACGAGGATGTACTCGGGGAGTTCGGTCGTGTAGAACGAGACGTCGGTCAGCGCCCAGCCCTTGAGCAGCCAGTTGCCGTGCAGCATGTCCCACGCCTGCAGGGCCATCGAGGCGCCGTCGGAGGTGACGGCCTGGGTGCCGGAGATCCGCAGGTAGCACAGGAACAGCAGGATCGCCGCCGCGGCGTAGCCGGCGGGCCAGGCCCAGCGGGGCGGCCCCGCCCGGTCGTGTCCGGCGCGGTCCCGGCCTGCCGACGAGCGCGCGGCCGTTCCGGTACCCGCACCAGCCCCGGCCGGTGAGGGACCGTGCACAGCTGACATGACACTCCTCAGATTTCGCTCCCGCGCGGTGCGCGATAATGGGCGCTCCAGCCGCCGATACAAACTCTAGAGGGTATAGCGAATCGTCGTTCACGGAGGCCATTTGCCCTGATAGGGGCGCCTACGTGCACCTTTACTAATAATGAAGAAATTGTTCGTACGCGGCTTTCGCCGCCATGGCGTAATGACGTCCGCTTTTATGGAAGTTGAACAGCCAAGGCCTGTCCCCTCCACATACCCGTACGGGTATCCGAAAGGGATGATGGTCATGATCGTGGGTCAAAAGCGGCGAATAGCGCCGCAAATGACCCATGATCATGAAACCGCCAGTCGAGCTCGCCGCCATCCGGTGGCTAAATATCGGGGCAAAACGGGACATATGTCACCGGATACCCGGCCATCTGCGTTGAAGACCTCGGCCCTTCAATTCCTGTAACGGCGCCCGGGCAAGGTGGCCGGTTTCAGCCGGCGACCGAGGCCAGGAGGTCGGCGCGGGCCTGGTTGACCGCGGTGAGGAGGGCGCCGCGCAGGACCGGCTCGCTGGAGACCGCGGTGGGGACCACGCGGGGGCGCACCGGGCAGATACGGGCGACCTCCGCGGCCACCCGGTCGGCCAGCTCCGTCCCGCCGGCCAGGCCGACCTCGCCGCCGAGCACGACCAGGCCCGGGTCGATGACCGTGCACACGGCGGCGGCGCCGAGCGCCACGCGGCGGGCCAGCTCGTCCAGGAACCGTCCCGCCCGCTCGGCCGGGGCTCCCGGAACCGCGGCCGCGGCGGCGTCCCCGGCGTCCCCGGCGTCCCTGGCGTCCCCGGCGTCCACGGCCGACATCGCCGCCACGGCGGCGCGGACCGCCTCGCCCGCCTCGCCGACCCCCGGTGCCGCGGCGCCGGCCCCCCGGCTGCCCGGTACCACGTCGCCGGGCGCGGTACCGAAGCCGTGCGCCGCGGCCATGGCGCGGACCGCGTTGGCGCCGGTTAGCCACTGCATGCCGCCGCCGGCCGGGTAGCGGACGTCGGACGTGACGGGCGCGCCCGGCACGGGGAGCCAGCCGATCTCGCCGGCGGCGCCGGAGACCCCGCGGTGCAGGCGCCCGCCGAGCACGGTCGCGAGGCCGAGGCCGACGCCGACCCACAGGAGCACGAAGTCGTCAGCGCCCGCGGCAGCTCCGAGAGCGTGCTCCGCGATCGCCGCCAGGTTCACGTCGTTCTCGATCAGCACGTTCTTGTGCAGCGCGCCGCGCAGCCCCGCGAGGACGCCCTCGTGCCAGGCCGGCAGGTTGAACGCCCACCGGGGATCGCCGGTCGCCGGGTCGACGACGCCGGGGCTGCCGATGACGAACGCGCTCAGCATGCTGACCGAGACGCCGGCGCGGTGGCAGGCCCTGTCGACCGCCGAGCGCACCAGCTCGACGGGTTCGCCCTCGCCGTTGGTGTCCTCCCGCGCCTCCGCGATCACGCGCCCGGTGACGTCGGCGACCGCGGTGCTGACCAGCCCCTGGTCGACATAGAGCGCGGCGACGTACGCGCTCGACGGCACGACCGAATACAAGGCGGCGTTCGGGCCCCTGCCGCCGTTCTGGTAGCCGACCGCGGCGACGAGCCCGCGCTCTTCGAGCCTGCCCAGCATCTGCGCGACTGTGACTTTGGACACACCGGTCAGCTCGGACAGCTGTGCCCGGGTCAGCGACCGGCCGTCGATGAGCAGCTCAAGCGCCGCGCGGTCGTTGAGCTCTCGGAGCAAGCTGGGCGTGCCAGGCCGCGACGGCGCGCGACTTTCTGTCGGGTTCGCCCCGGTCTGACCGGCCATAGCACGTTTCCCCTCCACATATCGTGCACGTTACGAGTGTCTCAATCCTGCAACGGCAAGTCCGGACCCCTAGCTTATAGGAAAGTTTCCTATTAGTTTCTCCGGTACACACCTCAGTGAAGCCGTGCGAGGAGGACACAAGCAGTGCGACACAAGATAACCGCCGCGGCGGCCTGCGCGGCAGCCGCGCTCGCCATGGCCGGCTGCGGCTCAGCGAGCTCAGGCACCAGCGGCACCTCGTCTTCCACATCGTCCGTTCCCAGCGAGCTCACGGTCTGGCGCATGGGCGCGTCCGTCCCGTCCGAGGTGACCTGGATGAACGGCGTCATCGCCGAGTTCCACACGGACTACCCGGCCTACAAGAACACCAAGGTCAACGTCGTATGGGTGCCGTGGGGCAACCGGACGACCGACTGGACGAACGCGCTGGCCAGCGGCAAGAACGCGCCGGACATCACCGAGCTCGGCAACACCGACACGCCCACCGAGGCCTCCCTCGGGGCGCTGGCCAACATCTCCAGCTACGTGGACAGCTGGTCCACCAAGCCCGACCTCGTCTCCGGCATGCTCGCCAACGACACGCAGACCGGCAACGTCTACGGCCTGCCCTGGTTCGGCGGCGTACGCGGCATCTGGTACCGCAAGGACCAGTTCAAGGCCGCGGGCATCACCTCCGTCCCGACCACATGGCCGGAACTCGTCTCCGACGCCCAGAAGCTGATGAAGAAGTTCCCAGGCACCTACGGCATCGGCGTCCCGTCCAACTACACGAACGCGATCGTCAGCTTCATCTGGGGCGCCGGCGGCCAGGTCGCGACCGAGTCGGGCGGCAAGTGGACCGCCGAGCTGACCTCGCCCGCCAGCGAGGCCGGCATCAAGTTCTACGCCGACCTCTACCTCACCGACCACCTGTCGCCGTCGAAGTACATCGGCCAGACCGAGCTGGGCAACACCGGCGCGACCTCGGGCGGGTCCAACGAGGACTTCGCGCTCGGCAAGCTCGACATGTACATCGACGGGCCGTGGGCCTCCGCCGAGTTCCCGGCCAACGCGGTCGACAAGGCCAACTGGGCTTCGTTCCCGATTCCCAGCGAGAACGGCCCGGCCCCGGCCCCGGCCTTCGCCGGCGGCTCGGACCTGGGCGTCTGGGCCACCAGCAAGTACAAGGCCGCGGACTGGGACCTGATCCAGGTGATGGACAGCGAGACGAACGCCACCAGCTTCGCGAACCTGCAGGGCTTCTTCCCGCCGTTCACCTCCAAGCTGACCGGCGGCGCCTACTCCGGCAGCCCGCTGATGTCAGGCTTCGCCAAGGCGGCCACCGTCACCCAGATCTCCCCGCTCAACGCGAAGAACTGGTCGACCGCGGACGCCACCGACGCGATCATCCCGACCATGATGAAGGCCCTGGACCGCGGCGCCAGCTTCCAGGCCACGGTCAGCCAGGCCAACACCGAGCTGCAGAACGTGCTCAATACGGGGCAGGAAAGCTGACGGTCGCCGCATGCTGCAGTCCCCCGGGGGGACGGACTCCCCACAGCATGGGGGGCTCCTGCCCCCCATACCCCCTGGCCGCACCCCCCGGTTGAGGTTGGAGAAACAGGCCAGCGCCCCGTCCACTTCTCCTTCGATTCGTCCGAACGGACGGTGGCCCCTCCCGCCGTCCGTTCGGACCCTGCTGCGAGCGGGGAAGACGCGGCGGCGGCTCGCTCCCTATCTGCTCCTGGCGCCGTCCGCGGTGGCGATCGGCCTGATGCTCGTCTGGCCGGCGATCCAGCTGGCCCAGTACTCGCTGCAGGATTACGGCCTGCCGCAGGTCACCGGGGCGGCGCCCACGTCGTGGGTAGGCCTGGGGAACTTCCGCCAGGTCCTGTCCGATCCCGAGTTCTGGTCGTCGTTGCGGATCAGCGTCGTGTTCGCCATCGTCGTCGTGCCGCTCACGCTGGTCATCGGGACCCTGGTCGGCCTGCTGCTGAACCGGCTCGGCCGGAAGATGGCGGCGTTCGTGTCGACCGCCGCCCTGCTCGCCTGGGCGATGCCGGCGGTGTCGGCGTCGGTCATCTTCGTCTGGCTGTTCGACCCGGACGGCGGGATCGCGGACTGGCTGCTGGAACAGCTGCCGCGCTGGCTCGGCGGCGGCGCCCGGTGGTCCGGGTTCAGCTGGACGAACGCGCCGGTGCCCGCGTACACGGTGATCACCCTGCTCGTGGTCTGGCAGGCCTTTCCGTTCGTCGCGGTGTCCGTGCTCGCGGGCCTCAAGACGATCCCGGCGGAGCTGCACGAGGCCGCCCGGGTCGACGGCGCCGGACCGTGGCGGGTGTTCTGGAAGGTGACTTACCCGCTGCTCAAGCCGATCTTCCTCGTGCTGCTGCTGCTGTCTGTCATCTGGGACTTCGGCATCTTCACGCAGGCGTACATCGTGACCGGCGAGCTCGGCAACCGAGACGAGTACAACCTCGGCATCTACGCCTACGACAAGGCGTTCACGATGCCGCCCGCGTACGGGGTGGCGTCCGCGCTGGCGCTCATCCTCACGGTGGTACTGCTGCTCATCACGGCCGGCTACGTCCGCGCGTCCGTGAGGCAAGGGGCTATCGCATGAGACAGCTACGGAAGGCAGGCCTCAACGCGACGGGGATCGTGGTGGCGGTCGTGACCCTCTTCCCGATCTTCTGGATGGTCTCGACGGCGTTCAAGCCGGCCACCGAGATCTACTCCCTCACCCCGCGCCCGCTGCCTACTCACCCGACGTGGGCGAACTTCGCCAACGTGCTGAACGGCAGCGTGATCGGGATGCCGTACTGGACGTTCCTGCGCAACAGCCTGGTCGTGACGCTGTCGTCGGTGCTGGTGTCGTCGGCGATCGCGCTGCTCGCGGCGATCGCGGTCGCACGGTTCAGGTTCCGGTTCCGCACCACCTACCTGATCATGCTGCTGATCGTGCAGATGCTCCCCCAGCAGGCGCTGGTCATCGCGCTCTTCCTGGACTTCCGGCGAGTGAACCTGCTGGACAGCCTGCTCGGGCTCATCCTGCTGTACGTCACGTTCGCGCTGCCGGTCACGATCTGGATGCTGCGCAACTTCGTCGCGACCGTGCCGCGGGAGCTCGAGGACGCGGCCGCGATCGACGGCGCGGGCCCGCTGACGGTCTTCCGGAAGATCCTGCTGCCGCTCGTCGCGCCCGGCCTGGTCACCACGAGCGTCTTCGCGTTCATCTTCGCCTGGAACGAGTTCGTGTTCGCGACCACGTTCCTCGGCACCGACCAGGCCAAGTACACGCTGCCCGTCTACGTGACCTACTTCTTCGGCAAGGGCAGCGTCGACTGGGGAGCCATCATGGCCGCGTCCGTGCTGTTCACGCTGCCCGTCATGATCTTCTTCCTCATCGTGCAGCGGCGGCTGCGGACGGGGCTGCTCGCCGGGGCGGTGAAGGGGTGACCGGCGCCGACACCGCGCTCGAGCGGCTCGCCGACGCCATCCTCATCCCGCCTTTTCCCGGCACGTCCGCGCCCCGGTGGCTGCTTGACGCGCTGTCGCGGGGCCTGGCCGGCGTTACGCTCTTCGCACCCAACATGGCCGCCGGGCCGGACGCGCTGGCCGCGCTCACCGGCACGCTGCGCGCCGCGGCCCCCGACCTGCTGGTCGCGGCCGACGAAGAGGGCGGCGACGTCACCCGGGTCTGGTATCACACCGGGAGCCCGTACCCGGGCAACGCGGCGCTCGGCGCGGTCGACGACCTGGACCTGACGCAGCGGGTACACGCCGCCATCGGCGCCGACCTGGCCGCCCTCGGCATCAACCTGGACCTGGCGCCGTGCCTGGACGTGCTCGCCGCGCCCAGCAACCCGGTGATCGGCACCCGGTCGTTCGGCGCCGCTCCCGAGCTCGTCGCCCGGCACGGCGCGGCGGCGGTGCGCGGGCTGCAGTCCGCGGGCGTGGCGGCGTGCGCGAAGCACTTCCCCGGGCACGGTGCCACGCTGCTCGACTCGCACGCGGAGCTCGCCATCGTCCCGGACGGGCTCGCGGTGGTGCAGGAGCGCGACCTGCCGCCCTTCCGCGCGGCGCTGGCGGCCGGCGTGCGCACCGTGATGCCCGGTCACCTGCGGGTCGCCGGGCTCACCGGGGAGCTGCCCGCGTCGCTGTCGCCGGCCGCGATCTCGCTGCTGCGGGAGTCGCTCGGGTTCGCGGGGGTCGTCGTCACGGACGCGCTGGAGATGCGGGCGGTGAGCGCGCCGTTCGGCATCCCGGGAGCGGCGGTGCGGGCCGTGGCGGCCGGCAACGACCTGCTCTGCCTCGGCCGCGACGTGCCCGAAGACGGCTACCTGGCCGTCCGCGCGGCGCTGCGGGACGCGGTCCGCTCCGGAGAGCTGCCCGGCGCCCGCCTGGAGGAAGCAGCCGCCCGTGTCGCCGCGCTCCGCGCGCAGCCGGCCGGGCCGCGCGGCGCCGGCGACGACGGTGCTGGCGACGACGGTGCTGGCGGCCACGGCGGCGCCGCCAGCGCCGCGGGCATCGCGGCGGCTGAGGCAGCCGCGGGCGCCCCGGCGCGGGACGCGGACGGCATCGGGCTCGTCGCGGCCCGGCGCGCGCTGCGGGTCACGGGCGCGCGGCCGGAGCTGCGCGATCCGGTCGTCGTCGAGGTGGAACCGGTGCCGAACATCGCCGCCGGGGACGCGCGGTGGGGCCTGGACGCCTGGGCACCGGCGGGCAGCTCGCGCCGGGTGGCGGCGGCGCCGGATCCGGGGCAGGCGGCGGCAGCGGCGCTGAAGGCCGCCTCGGGACGCTCGCTGATCCTCGCGGTCAGGGACGCGCACCGCTCCCCCGCCACGCGGCACATGGTGACCGCGGTGCTCGCCGAGCGCCCGGATACCGTGCTGGTTGAGATGGGCCTGCCGTACTGGCAGCCCCCCGCGGGGGCCTGCCAGACTTACCTGGCCACCTACGGCGCCTCCCGCGCCAACGCGGCTGCCGCGGCCGCGTTCCTGGGCCTCACCGAGGACACCTAGGCGGCCTCGCGGCATCGGAAGTGCCATGAGCCCCGCTTACCGGTGGCGGGGCTCACGGCGTGCGGTCTGTTGGCGCCTGTGCCGCCTCCGGCTCCATGCATGAGCCGTTGTCGCCGTATTCGCCCGTGTTGGTCCAGTAGACGTTGATCATGTATCCGTTCTGGTCGACGAACACGGTTCCGCTGACGTGACCGCAGTTGCTTGCTTGCTTAAACCGCAGTCCCGTTCCCGTGAAGTCGATGTTCATCAGCTTTGACCGCACCCGTCGTCTTGTGCTCAGGGCTGCCACCCGGATGTCCGCCGGACGGTGCGGGAGCATTGCGCGTGCCGGTCCTGGCTAGGCGGGCCGCCCGGGGATGTCCATCTCCGCCCACGCCGCTTCCCACAGGGTGCTGACGATCACCCGGATCCGCCGGGCGGCCGGAGCAACCGGCGGCCAGAACATGAACTCATAGCTGCCCCCCGGCGACCCGCCCCCGTTGCCGCTTATGCCCTCATGCTCGCCGCCTGCGTCATCGACGGCACTCACCTGGAAGCACGGCGTGATCATCGGCCAGTACTCGCCAGTCACCCACGGATGCCCGTACAGCTGGATTTGCACCAGGTCATCATGCGCGGTGACGCTCTCGATCACGGCAGTGGCCTGCCGCAGCGGCAGCGTGACCGCCAGGTCCGCCCGGTCCGCCCCCGCCGCGCCCGCGCGCTGCCGCGCATGAGACTCCCATAGCGGGACCAGATCCCGCAGCCACGGCGGATGCCCGCCACCGGCTGCGCGTCCGCCGGACAGCAGGGCACTGTCCGGCGGCAGCGCCCCGACCCGCAGCAGCGCGTCCGCCACCGTGGCGGTAATCCGCGCGGTATCAAGTTCCACCGTGCTGCCGCCGGCGCCGATCGACATCGACGTGACCGAGGCGAGGGCCGCCAGGTAGCACTCGCCCGGCGTCGGCCACGGCGGACCGGCCGTCCCCGTCTGCACGCCGACGGGCACAGGCACGACATGGTGGGCAGGCGAGCCTGCCTCCAGCGCGGCCTGGAAACCGTGCGCGCCCGGGCGGACGCTCAGCTCGCCGGTCAGCACCCCCATCCGGAAGCCCTCGGCCTCCAGCCGCGGCCGGTACTCAGCCAGGATCTCCTCCGCACGCCGCTCCGGCACCAGGCCGAGCATCACGAACGCGTTCGCCACAGCTTCCCGGCTGAAGGGGACACCAGGCAGCGGCCTGCCCCGCCTCGCCGAGCCTAGCGGAGCCACCATCGCGCTCAGGAAAGCCTCAGCATCTTCCAGTGCCATAGGTGCACGATATAACCGCCTAGAGGGCGCCGTGCTGCGAGCAAGCTCGCTGGCCGTCTCGCGCAGCGCGATCACTTCTCGCGACCAAAATCAACCGTCCGGTCGTCGCCTAGGTCCCGATATATAGCGTGCGCACGTTAATTTTGTCCCGGGCTTGTCTGCCGAGGAGCTGGCCCTATGCTGGCCGTGCCACCTTTCCTTTGGTTCCGGTGGCTCAAGGGCCGGCGGACACTTCCACCCGCTTCGGCGGCGTTCCGCCGGCCCGCCTGGGCTGCCACGCCCCGAGCGCGCAGGAATCCGGCCAGCGCGTCGCTGGCTGGCATCGGCGGGCCGCTGTCATAGCCGCGCAACGAACGCCCCGCTGTCTGCCGTCATGCTCGGCCCTCGAGACCCGGCGACCACCAGCCCATAACCCATTCCCCTGGTGGTGAGCTTTCGGGACCGAAAGGGGCCTTAACCAAAATTGCCGGTCAAATTACCGGTCAGATTACCGGTCAGGCTTCCTGGCGCAACCCACCCGCTGGCCTGACCCTTGAGCTGTATCTCGTCGGCCAGGGCCACGACGGGCGCCCCGGAGCGCCAGGGAGGAGCAGGTAGGCGGCACCAGCCGCTGGCAGTCGGGACATGAGCGCCGGTCCCGGATCTGGGGTGGCGAGGTGAACCCGAAGAGCAGCCGCGCGCGCCATCCGTTGCTTTGTCCAGGGCACCTGCGTGGGCGCCCATCATGCCGCGCCACCAATGGGGCCGATCATTCGACAGGCACGATCGTGAGAAGAGAGAAGGTAAACCGGTGACAAGTACACGGTTCGGACGCAGAGTGCTGACGCTGGGTGTGGGCCTGGCCATCCTGCTCACATCTTCGGCGGCGGCGATGGCCGCGACAGGCGGGACGGAATCTGCGGCGGCGGCGCGGAACACGGCGGCTAGCACACGGTCCGGCCCGGCCCGCGCGGCTCTCGCCCGGGTAGACGCGATCCATAAGGCCCGCGTCTCACCCGATACGGCACTATTCAATACGTACGTCCCGGAGAATGTAATCGGATATGAGTGCGATTACGGCCCAAACTGGAACGCCCCATCTGTCCAGACCCCGATAACGGGATTCGCCAACGAATGCAACTATCGGGTATGGCTCCACCAGGACGCGTGGAACGGGACAAACTGGGGTAGCGGCTGGACCTACTGTACTAGCCCAGGTCAGTACATGCCCGTGAATACGCTCCCGACGCAGTACCGATACCCGCGGAACATCTACGTATCAACGAACCCGAATCCCTGCTGACCAGTCATTCCCGCCCGTCAGTGGCTGCCCCGCCGCGGCGCGTGCTGCGGCAGGCAGCCACACGATCGCCGCGGCACCACCACCGCCCACAGGCTAACGCGCAGTTCCGTTCAACCCCACGGCTCCTCTTCACCGGCGTATTCTGGCCAACCCCGATCAGCACACACCGCGCAGTTTACCAAGTCGCAACCAAAGCAGTGCGCACCGTTACCTCACAGCGATCGCGCCGCTCAGCAGCCCACTGCCCCTTTCGGGCCCTCCAGGCCGCCCGCGACGACCAGGCCGCAGCCCACGACGACGCCCGCCCCATCAACTACCAGATCACCCCGCACCGCATTTAACTGCGACCATCCGATCACCGCCGGAGATCTGGGGCTGACGGTGACGCGCCCTCCGCACCGGCCGGGGAGATTTGTCTCGTTGAAGATTTCGTTTGAGTCGCCGATGGGCTCCAGTCTGACCGTGTTGCCGAGGCCGAGGTTATTTCAGTCGTTAACCGGCAAACTGACCGGTAAATTAACCGCTAAGCACCAAGATCGCGGAGCTTGCGGGCGATCTCAGCGGCATCGGGATGGCGCATCTCGCTGAGAATCGCCAAGGCCTCCTTCCAGGCGTCGCGAGCACCCGGCGCGTTTCCGGCGGCGGCCAGGGCACCGGCAAGATGCGCGAGTGTGGTGGCGACCGAATAACGGTTTCCGATGTCCCGTTGCAGCTGGACCGCCCGCTGAAAGCAATCGATCGCCGCGGCGTTTTCCTCGTTACTGATATGTATCTGGCCAAGGGTGTCCCATGTCGCCGCCTCGCCCAGCGAATTGCCTATCTCGCGGAACAGCTCGCGCGCTTGCGCACAGCGGACCTTGGCCTCCGCGAGGTCACCGAGCTGTATACAGAGCATGCCGGAATTGTTCAGGGCCTTGGCCCGGATCACGCGCATCGCCGGGTCCCCGGTGTCGCAGAGGGCAAGGGACTCCTGAGTGAGGTCGAACGCTTCGCGGTCCCGGCCCAGCCGAGAGCACACCGCGCCGCCTGTGTACGCTGCCAGGGCCTGGCCCACGACATGGCGGGTCTGCCGGAACAAGGCGGCGGCCTGCGACAGGTACGCGCCCGCCAGCTGGTAGTCGCCGAGTTCGAAGTAGACGCAGCCCAGGCCGAAACGAGCGCAAGCCTCCGCATCCGGGTCCCCTAGCCGACGGCCGGCCGCGAGGGCGGCGTCCTGGATGGCCGTGAGGTCGTCCCACTGGCCGCCCATGACGAAGAACGTACGAAGGATTTCCGGTAGCTGCCAGGCGTAGGCGTTGAACCCGGCACGGGCCGCCACTTCGATGAGCCCCACCAGGGTGACTTGCTCCGCGCTGAACCAGCGCAACGCCGCGTCCCTGGTGCCGAACGTCTCCGCCGAGACGGCGTGTCCCGCGCTGCCCACGCTGACCAGCGGGTGGCTGATGCCCAGCGCGGCCGCGGCCGCGTGAGCCGTGTGCAGGTAGTGCTCGAGCATTCGCCCGATAGCTGCGCACCGGTCGTCGCCTTGCGCCCGCTCGATGGCGTATGCGCGCAGCAAGTCGTGGAACGCGTAGCGGTCCGGAGGGACTTCGGTAAGCAGGTTCGAGTGCGCCAGCTGGCGCAGCGCCGCCCTGGCAGCGGGTAGCGGGATACCGGCCATGCTGGCGGCGGTATGCAAGCTGATCTCCGCGCCCGGATGCAAGCTCAGCAGCCGGAACACCCGCGCTTCCGCGGCACGGAGTTTGCTATACGACCAGGAAAAGGCAGCGCGGACACTGGTGTTGTCCTCCAGATCGAGCACGTCGAGCCGGTGCCGCGTGTCCCGCAGCTCGGCCGCGAGGGTGGCGAGTGACATATCGGGACAGGCGACCGCCCGGGCAGCGGTGACACACAACGCCAGCGGCAGGTAGGCGCAGAGCCGCGATATGTCATCGGCGCCCTTGCGCTCGGCGGTAACCCGCTGAGCGCCGATCCGCCTGGCGAGGAGACGGCGCGCCTCCGGCTCATCGAGAACGCCGAGAGTGAGCAGCCGGGCGCCGCTGGCGGCGACGAGTCCCGTCAGCTGACTCCGGCTGGTCACGATCACCACACAATGCGGTGAGCCGGGAAGCAGCGGGCTGACCTGGGCGGAATCCCGGGCATTGTCCAGCACTATCAGCATCCGCTTCCCCGCCACCAGACTGCGGTACAGCCCGGCCTGCGCTTCGCGGTCACGGGGAATGCGCTCGGGACTGACCAGCAGGGCGCCGAGGAACGCGCGGATCACCTCTGCCGGAGCGACTGCCGGAGCTGACGCGTCGTACCCCCGCAGGCTCGCGTATAGCTGGCCGTCGGGAAACCGGTCAGCGACCTGATGCGCCCAGCGCAGCGCCAGCGCGGTCTTGCCCACTCCGGCGGTTCCGCTGATCACGAAGACAGTGACCGCCTCACCCCCGGCCCCGGGCGCGTTGAGCAGCCGGTTCAGCGCCGCCAGCTCATGCTCCCGTCCGACGAAGGTGCCCGCCGTTGGCAATTGCCGCGGCACGACCGCCGGCGCGGCAGGCCCTGCCGCATGTGCGGCGGTAACCGCGGGCTCCTGTTCGTCCGCCGGGCGGTCACCGCCACCGGAACGGTACTGGGCGAGCAGGCTGGCGCAGATGTCTTCCGGCAGGCCTAGCGCACGTACCAGCGCGCGAACGGAACTCGGAAACGGCCGGCGTGTCCTGCCCTGCTCCAGGTTAGCGATCGTCCGGACGCTGACCCCCGAACGCTCGGCCAGCTCCTCCTGAGTCAGCCCGGCCGCCTCCCGCCGCCGCCGCAACCATGAACCCGGTGAACCGCCTGGAACAGGACTATTCACAAATGAATCCTCATCTCCGAGGAGAAGTCACCTCATGTTACTAAAATTGAACTCTTATACCCGGAATCTGTTTAGAACGGGCAACGGCCGCAGGAGTCAGGGCCGCGATCCTCCGGGAGCGCCGCGGGCCCGGATCGCTGCCCGGCGGCAGTCTCGGAGTGCGAGAAGCCGCCGCGACTCAGGACCCCAAACCCGCGGCGGTCGGCCCAGTGCACTGCCGCCTCCTCCAGCTGGATGCCGTGCCTCGCCGCGGTCTCCGCGACCGTCTCCAGCAGGCGATCGCGGCGTGCCCGGTACACGGGGCGCACGCGCCGCAGGTGCCGCGCGAAGCCGCCGCTGCTGATGAAACGGGCGAGGGTGAGTTGCCCGAGCGCCTCGGCCGCGAAGTCATCGAGGAACTTGGCGGCGATGATCTCCTCGGTAAGCCGCGGCGGCGCGGCGATCCAGCCGAGCCGCAGCGCGGGGCTGAGGACCTTGCTCACGGTGCCGCCGTGGGCGACGCGCCCGGGATCGAGTCCCTGGAGCGCACCGACCGGCAGGCGGTCGTAGTGGAGCTCCCGCCGGGGTAGGAGTAGGCCGGAGACAGCGGGGGTCACCCCGGGCCTGCCGGGACGCCCAGCTCGGCGAGCAGGCCGCGCACCCGGCCGGCGATCTCGTCGCGGATGGGCCGCACCTGCTCCATCGTCAGCCCGGCGGGATCGGGCAGCTGCCAGTCCAGGTACCGCTTGCCGGGGAACACCGGGCACGCGTCCCCGCACCCCATCGTCACCACCACGTCGGCCGCCTGAGCCTGCCCGGCACCCAGCGGCTTGGGCACCTCCGTCGAGATGTCTATCCCGATCTCCGCCATCGCCGCCACCACGGCCGGGTTGACTTCGCCGGCCGGCGCGGATCCGGCCGATGTCACCCGGACCCGGCCGCGGGCTTCCCGGGCCAGCAGCGCCGCCGCCATCTGTGACCGGCCCGCGTTATGCGTGCACATGAACAGCACCTCAGGCACATCCGCCACCGCAACCGCCCCTTTCCCTGTCAGCCCGCCGTCGGCGGGGCCGTCCCGGCCGCCGCCGTTTCCCGCCCGGTCGGCGCCGGTTCCTTGCCCGTGCCGGGCCGGGCGGCCGGGTAGAGCATCAGCACCAGGACCACGCCCAGCACCGCGCCCGCCGCCTGCGCGGCGATGAAGCCCGGCACCGAGCCGGGCGCGATCCCGGCGAACGTATCCGTGAACGCCCGGCCGATCGTGACGGCGGGATTGGCGAACGACGTGGACGACGTCGCCCAGGTTCGCCAGCACCGCCCCGGCGATGCCGCCCGCCACCTGCGCCGGCACGTACACCGCCAGGTCCCGGCCCGGCAGGCCGGTCCCGGACCGACGGCCCAGCACCCAGTCCGCCGCCGAGACCAGCGGGTTCAGGTGCGCGCCCGACACCGGGGCGAGTACCACGATGATCACCGCCAGCCCCGCCGCGGTGGCAAGGCTGTTCTCCAGCAGTTCCAGCCCGGTATCACCCGGGGACAGGCGGGCGGCCATGATGCCCGACCCGACCACCACCGCGGTCAGCAGCCCGGTGCCGGTGAACTCCGCCAGGGCGCGGCGCGCCAGCGCGGGGACGCTCACTCCGCCGCGCCTGCCAGTGCGGCCGGCTGCGGCACCAGCACCGCCGACATCCGCGCCAGCACCGCCGGGTTGACCCGGTAATACACCCACGTTCCGCGCCGCTCGGCGCTGATCAGTCCCGCCTCCCGCAAGATCCGCAGGTGATAGCTCACCGTCGGCGCCGTCACGTCGAACGCCGCCGTCAGGTCGCACACGCACGACTCCCCGCCCTCGTGGCACGCGATCAGCGACAGCAGCCGCAGCCGCATCGGATCGGCCACCGCCTTGAACAGCGCCGCCAGCTCGGCCGCCCCGGCCTCCGGCAACGGCTCGCACGCCAGCGGCGCGCAGCACTCCGCCGCATCAGCGGGGTCCGGAGGGCAGCACCCGTCATCGGCGGAACTCAGGACCTTCAGCTCCTGCTTAGACATGTCTTTAATTTGACATCTCTTTAGGCAGAAGCGCAAACTAGCCACCGAGGACTGATTAAAGAGTTCTCTAATCAAGGAGGAATACGCCATGTCCCGAGTCCAGCTGGCGCTCCGCGTCGCCGACCTCGACGCCTCCGTCGCCTTCTACAGCAAACTGTTCGGCGCCGAGCCGGCCAAGCGCCGGCCCGGCTACGCCAACTTCGCCATCATCGAACCCCCGCTCAAGCTCGTCCTCATCGAAGGCGCCCCCGGTGAGCCCACCCGCATGGACCACCTGGGCGTGGAAGTCGAAACCCCAGGGGAAGTCACCGCGGCGACCTCCCGGCTGGCCGCCGAAGGCCTCGCCACCGCCACCGAACAAGACACCGCCTGCTGCTACGCCGTCCAGGACAAGGTCTGGGTCACCGGCCCCGGCGCCGAACCCTGGGAGGTCTACGTCGTCAAGGCCGACTCCGACACCATGGGCGACGACGCCATCCCCGCGCCCTGCTGCGCACCCGGCCCCGCCACGGCCAGCGCCGGGACCGGCAGCTGCCAGGAAGGCTGCTGCTAACACGCCCGATTCCGGAGGTCGCTGGCTAGGGCTTCGATGCCGTTCGCAAGCGTGCTTTCGCGGAGTGTGCCGTAGCCGATGAGGACGGCGGGGGGTGCCGCCTGCGGGTCGGCCCAGTGCTGTGCCGTTTCCTCCAGCATGATGCCATGCCTGGCGGCGGCGTCCGCGACCGCGCAGGAGTCGAGCCCGGCGGGCAGTCGCAGGAGGAGATGGAGGCCGGCGGCCTCGCCGGCGGCCTGGATCGCTGGCAGGTGCGTGTGCAGGGCGGTGAGCAGGCGGTTGCGGCGAGCCCGGTAGACGGGGCGGACTCGCCGCAGGTGCCGCGCGAAGGCGCCGCTGTCGATGAAGCGGGCGAGGGTGAGCTGGCCGAGCCCTTCGGTGGCGAAGTCCTCGTAGTACTTCGCGGCGATGATGGTATCGGTCAGCCGCGGCGGCGCGATGATCCAGCCGAGTCGCAGCACGGGGCTCAAGACCTTGCTCACGCTCCCGCAGTAGGCGACGTGCTGGGGGTCGAGGCCCTGGAGCGCGCCGACCGGCAGCCGGTCGTAGCGGAGTTCGGCGTCGTAGTCGTCCTCGATCACGAGCGCGTCAGCCGTGCGCGCCCAGTCGAGGAGCTCGGCCCGCCGGTCGGCGGAGAGGGCAGCGCCGCCGGGATAGGAGTGGGCGGGAGACAGCACGACGGCCCCCACCTCGAGGCCGGCCAGGCGCGAGGTCTGGATCCCGTGCTCGTCGACGAGGACCGGGACGGGCTCGAGTCCGGCCGCCTTGATAAGCAAGCGGTGGTAGACGAAGCAGGGATCCTCGACGGCGATCCGGGTCACGCCGCGCCGGCTCAGTGCCCGGCAGAGCAGCAGCAGGCCTTGCGGAACCCCGTCGCAGATCACCACCTGGTCCGCGGTGGCGCGGACGCCGCGGACCCGGCCCAGGTAGGCGACCAGGGCCGCGCGCAGCTCCGGTTCCCCCCGCGGCGGCGGGTAGAGCAGCCTGCTATCGGGGAGGTCCCGCAGCGCGTCGCGGTAGTGGCGCAGCCATGTGCCGCGGGGAAAGAGCGCCGGGTCGGGCAGGCCGCTCCTGGGCATGGTGCCGTCACGGCCGACAGGTATCGGCCAGAACGGCGTGCTGACCGGCGTGCGGGCATGCTGGCCGCCGCCGTTGCCCGGCGCCCGGACACGCGTGCCCGAGCCCTGGCGGGCCTCAAGGTATCCCTCGGTGACCAGCTGGTCGTAGGCCTCCACCACGAGCGAGCGGGACACCGCCAGCTCGGCGGCGAGCACCCGTGACGGCGGGAGAACGGTCCCCGGGAGAAGCGAGCCGCGGACGATGGCCTCGCGCAGGCCGCGCTCGAGCTGTACCCGAAGGCCGCGGGGCCGGGACCGGTCGAGCTCGACGAGCAGGTCAGCGGGAAACTCACCGCCAGCCAGATTGGACTGCGAATCCGTCAGCGATTGGACCCTTTCTATCCACACCATTCCTCATAGCCTAACTGTGGGCCACAGTCGGGTGGCCCGCCTGCTGGCAGGCTACGGGGGCCTGCCAGCAGGATGCGCTAGGGGCGGTGGGTCTGGAGGGCGGTCCAGATCTTTTCCGGGGTCAGGGGCATGTCCAGGTGGCGGACGCCATAGGGGCGGAGGGCGGCCATACAGGCGTTGACCAGTGCGGGGGTGACGCCGATCGTGCCGCTCTCGCCCATGCCCTTGACGCCGAGCGGGTTGGCCGGCGACGGGGTGGTCACCAGGTAGGACTCGACCGGCGGGAGTGAGGCGGCGAACGGGACGGCGTAGTCCATCAGGGACGCGGACATGGGCTGGCCGGCGGAATCGTACTGGACGTGTTCGGTCAGCGCCTGGCCGAGGCCCTGCGCGACCGCGCCGTGCACCTGGCCCTCCACCAGCAGCGGGTTGATCACCACCCCGCAGTCGTCGACGGCCACCACGCGCAGCACGCGCACCCGGCCGGTGTCCGGGTCCACCGCGACCACGCATCCGTAGGACCCCGACGCGTACGTCTCCGGCGGCGCCCCGGAGGAGGCGGTCGCGCTGATGCCGCCGAGCCGTGCGGCGGCCTCGGCCACCGACATCGGCGCGTCCACCCGGCGGGCCGCCGCCAGCGCCGCCTGGCAGGCGTTGTACAGCGCCGTCCCGCCCGCCACCGCGCTGCGCGAGCCGAACGTCCCGTACCCGAACGGTGTCGTGTCCGTATCGCCGAACACCACCGTCACGTCCTCGTACGGCACGCCGAGCCACTCCGCGGCGAGCTGGGCGTACGCGGTCTCGTGGCCCTGCCCGTGCCCGCTCGTGCCGACGGCGACGGTCACCGCGCCTGACGGGGAGACCGTCACCGTCGCCTGGTCGCCCACCGAGCCGTCGGGGCCCGGTATCCGCGGCGTGATGCCGCCCGGTTCGATGAACGAGGCGATGCCCGCTCCGATGAGATGGCCGGCGGAGCCGGCGGGACCGGGCAGGCGGCGAGCTTCTCCAGCAGCAGGTCGAGGCCGGCCTGGTAGTCGCCGCTGTCGTAGGTCAGACCGGTGCACGAAGTGTACGGGAAGGCCGCCGACGGCACGAAGTTGCGGCGGCGCACCTCCGCGGGATCCAGGCCGGTCTCCAGCGCCACCAGGTCCACCAGGCGCTCGCAGAAGTAGGCGGCCTCCGGGCGGCCCGCCCCGCGATAGGGGCCAATCGGTGTGGTGTTCGCGAACACGCCGGTCAGCTCGACGTCGAAGTTCTCGATCCGGTACCCCTGCGGGAGCATTGGTCCGAGGCGGGCGAGGAGGGAGTTCGGGGCGTTCGGCGTGAAATAGGCGCCGAAGCTCGCGTGCACGGTCCCCCTGATCGCCGTGATCCGGCCGTCGGCATCCACCGCCATCTCCAGGTCGGCCACCTGGTCCCGGCCGTGGGTAGTGGCCAGGAACGACTCGCTCCGCTCCTCCACCCACTTCACCGGGCGGCCAAGCACCCGCGCGGCGTGGATCACCGCCACCTGGTCGGGGTAGACCGGTCCCTTCGCGCCGAACGCGCCCCCGATGTCCCCCGCGACCACGCGCAGCTGTTCCGGTGGCATGCCGAGGATCCGGGCGAGCCAGTTCCGCGAGCCGTGCGGCCGCTGGGTGGACAGGCGCACCTCGAGGCGGCCGTCCGCGCCGGGGCAGGCGAGCACGCCGCGCGGCTCCAGGGCCA
This sequence comes from uncultured Actinomycetota bacterium, assembly GCA_963771985.1. Lineage (GTDB taxonomy): Bacteria > Actinomycetota > Actinomycetes > Streptosporangiales > Streptosporangiaceae > Trebonia. Next base: position 134,369 of record CAVYVO010000011.1, read on the forward strand.
CCGGCGCGAGCCGCTGGCTGACCATCCGCTGCCCGACCCGGCAGGCGGCGGCCGCGAACGCCGCGTCCGCGTCGCCGGCGGTCATCCGCTTGCGGACGGCCACGTTGTCCGGCGTGCCGGGGTGCAGCAGCGGCGCCCCGGCGGCCGCCGCCTCGAGCGGGCCGGTGACCGCCGGGAGCTCGTCGTAGTCCACGGCGGCCAGCTCGGCCGCGTCCGCGGCCAGCTCCGGGGTCTCGGCCACGACCAGCGCGACCGGCTGCCCGGCCCACAGCACCTTGTCCGCGGCCAGAACCGGGTACGCGGGGTTGCGCGAGCCCGGCGGGAGGCCCTCGCCGCCGGGCAGCGGGCCGACACAAGCCAGGTCCGCGGCGGTGAAGACGGCGGCGACGCCGGGCGCCTCCCGCGCCGTGCTCACGTCGACGCCGAGGATCCGCGCGTGCGCGACCGGGCTGCGCACCACGAACGCGTGCAGGGTGCCGGGCGGGGCCACGTCGTCCAGGTACCGGCCGCGCCCGGTGAGCAGCGCCGGGTCCTCCCGGCGCACAACGGCTCGCCCGATGAGCTTGTCCTGGTCGCCGGCGACTGTCACGGCCGCACCCTCCGCCTGGCTGGTCATGGTCAGGAGATTTCGTCCGAACGGAAGGTGGCGGCTCTGTCGACCGCACGCTCGAGCGCGCGGCGGGCCAGCACCTCCGCCAGGTGGAGCCGGAACGGGCCGCTGGCGTGCTGGTCCGACAGCGGGCGGACGTTTACCGCCACCTGCGCGGCCGCCGCGGCCAGAGAGTCGGGTGCGGGGCGGGCAGCCGCCAGCTTCCGTTCCGTATCAAGGGCGCGGAAGGGGCGGCCGGCGACACCCGTGACGGCGACCCGGGCCGAAGTGATGACCTCGTCTTCCATCGTGACGACGGCGCAGACCCCGGCGAGCGGCAGGTGGCTGGCGGGCTGCTCGAACTTCTCGTAGGCCGACCCGGCGGCCGGGCCCGGCAGGGTGATCGCGGTGAGGATCTCGTCGTCGGCCAGGTCGGTGGCGAAGATGCCCTGCAGGAAGCTGTCCAGGGGCGCGGTGCGGGTGCCGTTCTTCGAGATCAGCGTCAGCTGCGCGTCCAGGGCGAGGAGCACCGCGGGCAGGTCAGCGGCGGGGTCGCCGTGCGCCACGCAGCCGCCGATCGTGCCCCTGGCCCGGACCTGCTGGTCGGCGAGCACGGCGAGCGCGTCGGCCAGCGCCGGGATCGCGCGGGTGATATCCGGGTCGTGCTGCAGCGCGCGGTAGGTCGTGAGGGCGCCGATGGTGGTGCCGGCGACGCCCTGGAGCTCGGTGAGGCCGGCGATGTCGATGAGCGTCTGCGGGGCCGCCAGCCGCAGCTTCATCATCGGCAGCAGGGACTGGCCGCCGGCCAGCAGCTTGGCCTCCTCACCGTCGGCTTGCGCCGCGGCGAGCAGGTCGAGCGCGTGCGCTAGGGAATCCGCCCGTGCGTAGGAGAAGTCGGCGGGAAACATCGCCCTCACGCCTCCCGCAGGGAGCTCTGCTGGCTTGCGGGGGACGACCCCCGCACCCCCGATGGGATCGACTGGCTTGCGGGGGACGACCCCCGCACCCCCGATGGGATCGACTGGCTTGCGGGGGACGACCCCCGCACCCCCGATGGGATCGACTGGCTTGCGGGGGACGACCCCCGCACCCCCGATAGAATTCGGGAGGCGGTGCGGGCGGCGGCGACGATGTTCTGGTAGCCGGTGCAGCGGCAGATGTTGCCGGCCAGGCCGTGCCTGATCTCGTCGTCGGTGGGATCGGGGTTGTCGGCCAGCAGCTGCCTGACGGCCATCACCATGCCAGGGGTGCAGTAGCCGCACTGCAGGCCGTGCTCTTGCTGAAAGGCCTGCTGCACGGGGTGCATCTTGCTGTTATCAGCGGCCAGGCCCTCGATCGTGGTGATCTCGTGGCCGCTGGCCTGCGCCGCCAGCACCGTGCAGGACTTCACCGCGACGCCATCCAGGGCGACCGTGCAGGCGCCGCACTGCGTCGTGTCGCACCCGACGTGCGTGCCGGTGAGGCCCAGCCGGTCGCGGAGGAAGTGCACGAGGAGGGTGCGCGCCGGGACTTCGGCCTGCGTGTGATGCGTGCCGTTGACGGTGACCTCGACGGTGACGTCCCGTGAACCTGGCATCCGGCTCCTCCGTTTCCCGGCCGATTCTCGGTGATGCGAACGTTTGCAGCATAGTCCCGCGCGGGTCGATGTCAGAAAACCGATCAGGAAGCTGCATAATGGCGGGCATGCGACTGTCCGCACGCGCCGACTACGCGCTACGCGCGGCCATCGAGCTTGCCGCGGCGCAGGAAGGCCACATCACGGCCGAGCAGCTTGCGCACGCGCAGAATATCCCGGGCAAGTTTCTCGAGACGATCCTGACCCACCTGCGGCGCAGCGGCCTCGTGCGCAGCCAGCGCGGCCCCGACGGCGGCTTCTGGCTGGCCCGGCCGGCGAACGAGATATCGCTCGCCGACATCATCCGGGCGATCGACGGCCAGCTGCTCGGCGTGCGCGGCGAGCGGCCGGAGAACGTGACCTACCCCGGCGCGGCCGAGCCGCTGCAGCGGGTGTGGATCGCGCTGCGCGCGAACGAGCGGGCGGTCCTGGAGACCGTCACGCTGGCGGACATCGTCTCCAATAAGCTGCCCGAGGCCATCCAGCTGCTCACGGACAGCCCGCAGGCCTGGATCTAAAAGCCGCCCCGGGACCCCCGGGGCGGCTTTGGTGTCAGGCTTTCGCGCAAGGCTTTCGTGCCAGGTTTACGTGTCAGGTTTACGTGTCAGACCGGCACCATGTCGGTGACGTCGCCGACCGTGCCCATGCCGTCGAGGCCATCGGCGTCACGGTTCGCGGCGTCCGGGACCTCGACCGCGATGCGTTCGACAGAGATGCGGTGGTCAGCCGGCACGCGATCGGCCGGGATACGCAGGCCCGGCTCGCGCGGGACGCCGCCGAGGACGGGCTCGCTCTGCAGTTCGGCGAGGGCGAAATTGTCCGACACCTCGCGGAAGACCTGCGACAGCGGCGTGTCGAGAGCGGCGCAGATCGCCGCGAGCAGTTCGGAAGACGCTTCCTTGCGGCCGCGCTCTACCTCGGAAAGGTAACCGAGGGATACCCGCGCTGACGCGGACACCTCGCGCAGAGTGCGGCCCTGCCTGATCCGCAGCCGACGCAGCACGTCGCCTAGCAGTTGACGAAGCAGTACCATCGTCGTCGCACTCCTTTCCTGAGGCAGGATCGCTTCCCGAGCTCCTCTCGAAGTACCCGGGGCACGTCCGCCGCTATATCCACCGTACCTGCCCGTACGGTTAGCTCGCGAGACCACAACCCCGTGTGTTCGCTCCTGACGTAACGCTGTAATCACGGACAATCTTCCCTTAGCCGACCAAGCAGCAAACCAAGCACGCGTTCTACCGTCAGTCTACGTACCTCGTCCCGGTTTCCGGTCAGTGCCATGGTCCGGACCACCGTGTCGTCAGCGAGGCTTACCGCGATGTGGACCGTGCCCGGCGGAAAGCCGTCCGCGGGCTCCGGGCCGGCGACGCCGGTGGTCGCCACCCCGATCGTGGCGTTCAGCCGCGTCCTGACCCCCTCGGCCATCGCGGCCGCCACCGGCGCGTAGACCGGGCCGTGCTCTTCGAGCATCCGGGAGTCCACGCCGAGGACCCGCGCCTTGAGCTCGGTGGCGTAGGCGACCACGCCGCCCCGGAAAGCCAGCGACGAGCCAGGCACGTCCGTCAGCGCGGCCGCGACCAGGCCGCCAGTCAGCGACTCGGCCGCGGCCAGCGTCTGGCCGGCGGCCGTCAGCAGGCGGAGGATCTCAGCGGCGAGCTCACGCGCGACCGGCCCGGCCACGCCAGCTGATTCATCCGCGCCCGCCGCGCCATTCGCCATGCACCCTCCGCCCGGTCAGGCCGGACCGCGGTACAACCGCACCGCCCGCACCACGTAGTCCGCGCCCGTCACCAGCGTTACCACGACGGCCGCCGCCATGACAACCTCCTTCACGAGGGCGGGCGGGCTCAGCGATTCCGGGAGGATGTACAGGCAGATCGCGACGACCTGGAGCAGCGTTTTCAGCTTGCCGCCGGGGCTCGCGGCGATGACGCCGCGGCGGATGACCGCGAACCGCAGCGCGGTCACGCCGAACTCCCTGATCAAGATCAGCGCGGTGACCCACCAGGGCAGCTCGCCCAGCACGGACAGGCTGATCAGCGCCGCCCCGGTGAGGGCCTTGTCCGCGATCGGGTCGGCGATCTTGCCGAAGTCGGTGACCAGGCCGCGGCTGCGCGCCACCCGCCCGTCCAGCAGGTCGGTCAGCGACGCCACGACGAACGCGGCGAGCGCGGCCAGCCGCCCGCCGGTGCCGCCCGCGAACAGGCACACCACGACCACCGGGACGAGGAAGATGCGGACGATCGTCAGGACGTTGGCCGCGTTGAACAGGCCCGGCCCCGGCGGCTCGGTCATGCGCGGGCGACGAGGTCGGCTCCCGCCGACTCGATCACGCGGGCGGTCACCAGGTCGCCAGGCGCCAGCGGGCGGTCCGCCAGCAGCGTGGTCGACCCGTCCACGTCCGGCGCCTGGTGCGCGGCACGGCCTTCGAAGCGCCCGTCGCCGAGCACGTCCTCGACGAGCACCTCGACCGTCTCGCCGACCCGGTCGGCGGCGCGCTGCGCCATGACCTCCTCGGCGATGTCGGCGAACTCGCTGACCCGGCGGGCGATCTCGTCCTCGGCGACCTTGGTGTCCGCGGCGAAGGCGGCCGCCTCGGTGCCGTCCTCGTCGGAGTAGCCGAAGATCCCGATCGCGTCCAGCCGGGCCTCGCTGAGGAACAGCTCGAGCTCGCGCAGGTCGGCCGCTGTCTCGCCGGGGAAGCCGACGATGAAGTTGGACCGCACGCCCGCCGCCGGGCAGGCCTGGCGGACCCGGTCGATCAGGTCGGTGAACCGCGCCCGGTCGCCGAACCTGCGCATCCGCCGCAGGACGGGCCCGCTCGCGTGCTGGAAGGAGAGGTCGAAGTAGGGCACCACGCCCGGGGTGGATGTCATGACGTCGATGAGGCCGGGCCTGACCTCGGCGGGCTGCAGGTAGCTGACCCTGACGCGGGCGATGTCCGGTATTTTCGCCAGCTCCGGCAGCACGGACTCGAGCAGCCGCAGATCACCGAGGTCCTTGCCGTAGGACGTGGAGTTCTCGCTCACGAGCAGCAGCTCGCGCACTCCCTGGGCGGCCAGCCACCCGGCCTCGGCGAGCAGCTCCGGCGGCCGCCGGGAGACGAACGCGCCGCGGAAGGCGGGGATCGCGCAGAACGAGCACCGGCGGTCACAGCCCGAGGCGATCTTCAGCGGCGCGACGACCCCGCCGGACAGGCGCCGCCGGACGACGCGCGGGCCGGACGCGGGCGCGATGCCGGGCGGGAGGTCTGTGAGGTCGGCTTCCTTGGCTGACTGGCGCTCGACCGGGCTTACCGGCAGCAGCGTACGGCGATCCCTTGCCACGTGGGCGGGCCGCTGGCGGCCGGCCAGGACGTCGTCCAGCCGGGTAGCGATGTCAGCGTAGTCGTCGAAGCTGAGCACCTGGGCATCGACGTCCTCATCGTCGAGTGCCGTGGCGAGCTCGGCGCCGTACCGCTCGGCGAGGCAGCCCACGGCGGCCACCTTGGCGCCCGAGTCGGCCGCGGCGAGCAACTCGTCGATCGACTCCTGCTTGGCCGCCTGGATGAAGCCGCAGGTATTGACGAGGACGACGTCCGCGTCCTCCCCTTCCTCCCGCAGCGTCCAGCCGCCCGCCGCTAGACGCGCGGCGAGCTCCTCGGAATCGACCTCGTTGCGTGCGCAGCCGAGGGTGACCAGGCTGACGGTGCGGGAACTAGACACACCGAGAGGGTACCGTTGCAGATCAGTGGACATGTACTCCGCTTTTCGCAGTCCCGTGTTGCCTTGGGACGGTCCCGGTCCTATCCGCGGCCGCGGCGCCGGGTTCCAGATTCAACGGGACGTGCCCGGCGGTACCGGGTCTTACTGTCCCTCCGCAGGCGTTTACCCTCTCCGCCCCACTGGCGGCGAGCTTAAGGAGGTTGCGTGCGGCGTTCACGTCCCGCTCCAGGATAAGGCCGCACGATCCACACCGGTAAATGCGCTCAGAAAGGGCCAGCTTGGTTTTCACGTGCCCACAGCCTGAGCAGGTCTTACTGGAAGGAAACCAGCGGTCAGCCACGATTAGCTGCCTACCGTTCCACGTTGTCTTGTACCCAAGCATCCGCCGCGCTGTACCGAAGCCCTGGTCGGCGACGGCACGGGCCAGCCGGCTGTTGCGGGTCATCCCGATGACGTTCAGATCCTCGACAACCACCGTCTCGTACTGGGCGGCGAGCATGCTGGTCGCCTTGTGCAGTGTGTCGCGGCGGATGCTCGCCGCCTTAGCGTGGACGCGTGCCAGACGCGCGGCGGACTTGCGCCGACCGCCGAGCCAGGCCGGGAATGATGCTCTGGGATCAGCCGGTCAATCTCGACGGTGAAGGATACCAACCAGCGTTGTGCGGTGCGGGAGACGGTGGCGGTCAGGATGCGCGCCGTCCCGGCTTCCAGGCGGCGGGTGAGCTTGCGAGTGGACTCGTGCGTCTTGATGGTGCCAAGCCGCGGCAGGGTGACCGTGGTACCGGAGCAGCGAGTTGTCCGCTCGGAGAATCGGAAAGAGTCCTTGCACCTGCCTCTCTTCTTGAACTTCGGGAACCCAAGCCTCGAGGCCAGCGCTGGATCGGCTTTCTTCTCGATGTTCCACAACCGGCCAAGCTCGAAGGCCGAATACCAGCGGCACTCGGCGTCGTAGCGTTCCTTGCATTTAGCGAGTCCCCAGCTCCAGGCGAACCCGGCCGCCCCGGCGTGAGAGCGAAGCGCCCGCTCTTCAGCCGGCGTCGGATCCAGGGCAAACCGGTACGCCTGCGTCACTTTCACTGCGCTTCTCCGGCTCTGGCTCATATACCTGGAAGGTAACGGTCCGATCGTGCGCTAGCGGCCGTCCGGTCTCCCGCTCCTCGTCGATTTTCGATAACGTGAAAGATCTCACGCCCTATGGGGCTGATTATCTTTCACGTTAGTTCGATCCTGGCTCCGTTATCATCCAGAAATGTGCGACAGAGTAATCCGTGCTGGCTGCCCGCGCCGTACGGCGTGAAAATGGCAGGGGTACCGCTCGTGACGCCTATTTTTGCTTGGCCCGGCTGAGTCCGTGACAGAGTCTGGCGCCGGGACCGGGATCTTCAAGGGCCGTTCAGTGTTGCTTCGAGCACGCGGGTCAGCCTTGTCCGCTAGCCCTCCGGCCCCCGGGCGGTACCCGCCCTGAGGGGCATCCGCCTGAAGCGGGAGGGAGGGACGCAGTGGAAGAGGTAACTGACGAGCCGCTGTATCGGGACAGGGTATGTGGCATCGACATCGGCAAGGCCGGGATAGCGGCCACGATCCGGGTGGCGTCGGATAGGAACCCGTTGCGCCGGATGCAGGAGACCCGCGCGTTCGGCACCACGAAGCGGCAGGTGCTGGCGCTGGCGGACTGGCTGCGGTCCTGGCAGGTGCCCGCAGTGGTGATGGAGGCCACCGGGGACTACTGGAAGCCGGTGCTCTGCCGGCTGGAGGCCGAGGGCTTCGAGTGCGTGCTGGCCGACGCCCGCCAGGTCAAGAACCTGCCCGGCCGGCCCAAGCGGGACACCTCCGACTCCCAGTGGCTGGCGCAGAACTTCGAGCGCGGCGCGGTCCGGTCCTGCTTCGTGGCCACCCCGGAGTTCCGGGTGATCCGGCTGCACACCCGCTACCGCCGTGACCTGACCGAGGAGCGGACCCGGGAGAAGCAGCGCGTGGAGAAGCTCCTGGAATCGGCGGGGATCAAGCTGTCCGGCGTGCTGGCGGACCTGCACGGCGTGTCCGGGCGCGACATCATGGACCACCTCATCGCCGGCGAGCGCGGCCCCCGGGCACTGGCGCAGCTGGCCCGCCGCCGCGCCCGCGCGAAGATCCCCCGGCTGGAGGAGGCCCTGGAAGGAACCGAGTTCTTCACCGCGCAGCACGCCGCCCTGCTGAAGGCCATGCTGCGCCGCATCGAACGCCCAGGACTCCGACATCGCCAGGCTCAGCGCCGTCATCGAGGAACTGCTCGCCCCGTGGGAAGAGCAGCTGCAGCAGGCCGAGTCGATGCCCGGCTGGCAGCGCCGCGCCGCACAGGACGTCCTCGCGGAGACCGGGCCCGACATGACCAGGTTCGCCACCCCGGGCCACCTGGTCTCCTGGGCCGGGCGTGCCCCGCTGGACCACCAGTCCGGCCAGCGCAAGGGCCGGGGCAAGCGCAAGAAAGGCAACCGCTACATCGGCGCGGTCACCGGCGAGACCTCCGTGTCGGCCGGCCGCACCCAGACCCGGGAAGGAGCACGCTACCGGCGGCTGACCCGCCGGATCGGCAAGGACAAGGCCCAGGTCGCCGTCAGCAACACCCAGCTGAGGGTCTACCACAAGCTCCTGTCCAGCCCCGGCGCCCGCTACCAGGACCTCGGTGCCGGCTACTACGAGAAGCAAGCCCAGGCCAGGCGCAAGACCCGGTACCACCTGGCCGAGCTCGACGCCCTCGGCTACGACGTCATCATCACCCCCAGGCCCGGCCCGGACACCGGCGACGCCCCAGGAGGCGGGCAGACCGCGGCTGCCTGACCAGCCCACCCGCCCGAAGCAGCCGACGGCGGATCGACCGTCGCCGTCGGCTGCTGCCGCCTGCCTGGCTAAGCACCTATTTTCGGGTCAGCCCTTCTCCTAGCCCTGGTCTTTCACGGGGTCTGATGGCTGCCGCTGGGTGATGTGGGGGCCGTATTCTTGTGCTGGATTTTAGGGCCGGGGTATGACAGTGGCCCGGCTCGCGGGCTGGGTGGCCGGGGGTTCCACAACGCGTCCAGCCGGGCGCCGAAGCGCTCGGCTAGCTCGCGGAGTTCGGGTAGTGATCGTGGCCCGGAAAGCTGGAGCAGATCGCGGGATGTCAGGGGGTCGCGGACGGCGTGGGGGCGCCGGTCGTCGTGACCGAGCCGGATGGCCCTGTCAGCGACACCGGGGTCTTGCTGGCCGGGTTGACGCTGACCGTCGCCACCTGGGACGTGTTGAGCGTCTCTGTCTTGCCGTTCACGGTGAGCACGATTCCCGCTGGATCGCCGATCACCAGGCTGACCGGGTGCCGCTCCCGCCAGGACATGCTGGTCCCGGCCGGGATGATGCCCTGGTAGAGCTGCTGACCGCTGGCGTTGGTCAGGCTGACCCAGCAGTCCTGGTCCGCGGTCAGATTGATGACCGCCTCCGGGCGCGCGGGGTGGTGGACGACCGTCGGGGCGGGGGTGGTGTGCGGCTTCTTGGGCTTGGCGGCCGACAGGCGGTGCTGCGACGCGGTGTTGGCCGCGGACGCGTGCGTGTCGTGCGTGGACACCAGGTGGTAGGCGGCGAAGCCGATCACGGCGAGCAGCAGGACCACCATCACCTTGCCCAGCCCGAACGGCCGCGGCTCGCGGATCTTGATGGGGGTCGCCGGCTCGAAGATCTCGGCGGCGCGCAGCGGTGAAGGCGGACCGTGCTCCTCGTCGTACTCCCTGATCAGCGGCGCCGGATCGACACCGACGACGGTGGCGATCGAGCGGATGTGCCCGCGAGCGTAGAAATCGCCGCCGCACGACGAAAAGTCGCCTTGCTCGATCGCCGCGATGATCGATTCCCGGATGCGGGTCTGCTGGCTTACCTGCGTAATGGTGAGACCGGCCTGACGTCGCGCCTCCGCCAAGGTGTCACCGATGCTCACGCCGTGCCTCCAGGTGAAATCTCGCCGTGACTGTTACCTACCTGACGCGCCCGCTCAATCACCTAGCGTAACTTCCGTGAGGCTGCGGAAACGGGGACACGCGCCAGTGTTATCTATAATTATCCGCCCCGCAACGATGTGAGCACCTCGTCGAGGTCGTCCGGGCGGATCAGTACGTCTCGTGCTTTGGAACCTTCGCTTGGCCCGACAATACCCCTACTCTCCAGTAGGTCCATCAGCCGGCCTTTTGCGAAGCCCACCCGGAGCTTGCGCTGGAGCATGGACGTCGACCCGAACTGAGTGGTTATCACCAGCTCGGCCGCCTGCAGCAGCAAGTCGAGGTCGTCGCCGATGTCGGAGTCGATCTCCCGGGTCTTCTCCGGTGCCGCGGCCACGTCCTCCCGGTAGTCGGGCTCGGACTGCTTCTTGCAGTGCGCGACGATGTCCCGGATCTCCTTCTCCGAGACGAAGGCGTTCTGCAGCCGGATCGGCTTGGACGCGCCCATCGGCAGGAACAGCGCGTCGCCCTGCCCGACCAGCTTCTCCGCGCCCGGCTGGTCGAGGATGACCCTGGAGTCGGCGAGCGAGGAGGTGGAGAACGCCAGCCGCGACGGCACGTTGGCCTTGATCAGGCCGGTCACCACGTCCACGCTCGGCCGCTGCGTCGCGAGGACCAGGTGAATGCCCGCCGCCCGCGCCAGCTGGGTGATCCGCACGACGCTGTCTTCTACGTCCCGCGGCGCCACCATCATCAGGTCGGCGAGCTCGTCCACGATCGCCACCAGGTACGGGTACGGCTCGTAGACTCGCTCGGAGCCCGGCGGCGCGGTCAGCTTCCCGGCGCGCACCGCCTTGTTGAAGTCGTCGACGTGCCGGAAACCGGAGGCGGCCAGGTCGTCGTAGCGGCGCTCCATCTCGCCGACCACCCACTCCAGGGCCTCGGCGGCCTTCTTCGGACTGGTGATGATCGGCGTGATCAGGTGCGGGATGCCCTCGTAGATCGACAGCTCGACCCGCTTGGGGTCGATCAGGATCATCCGTACCTCATCCGGCGTGGCACGGGTGAGCAAGGAGGTGATCAGCCCGTTCAGGCAGACCGACTTGCCGGACCCGGTGGCGCCGGCCACCAGCACGTGCGGCATCTTCGCCAGGTTCGCCAGCACCGTGCGGCCCTCGACGTCCTTGCCCAGCCCGACCACCATCGGGTGGTGGTTGGCGACGGCGTCGGCCGAGCGGAGGATGTCGCCGAGGCTGACGATCTCCTTGTCGGCGTTCGGGATCTCGACTCCGATCGCGGACTTGCCGGGGATGACGGGCAGGATCCGGACGTCGGCGCTCTTGACAGCGTAGGCAATGTTCTTGCTCAGCGCGGTCACCCGCTCCACCTTGACCGCGGGACCGAGCTCGATCTCGTACCGGGTGACCGTCGGGCCCCGGCTGAAGCCGGATACCTGCGCGTCCACCTGGAACTGCTCCAGCACCTCCTGCAGCGCGTTGACCACGATGTCGTTGGCCTTGGTCCGGGCTTTCGGCGGGCTGCCGGGGCGCAGCAGGGCGGCCGGCGGCAGCGTATAGCTCCCGGCCGCCGCCCCGCTGAGCGTCAGCTGCTCCCCGGGCTTGACGGGAGTGGGGTCTACGCCGCGGGGCGGGGCCGGGGCGGCCGGCTGGCTGTCGGCGATGGCCGGCGCCGCGGCGGCGGCCGGGGAGTCCGGCGGCGCCGCGAAGCCGAGCTCTTGGAGCATGTCCTCGCTGATTCGGGCCTCCGGCGGCCGCGCCTGGCCGACGCCCGCGCTGGCGGGGCCGGCTGGCCGGCTGGGCCGACGCCCGCGCCCGCGCCGCGGCGGCCGCCGGGGCCGAGCACCGGCGTGTCGTACGGCTTGACGTGCTCGCCCGCCTCGAGGGCGGGCGGCCGGAGCCTGATGGCGCGGCCGATCTGCCCGCGCGGCTTGCCGCCGCCGTCCTGGGCGTCGTCGTCCTCCTCGTGCTCCTCGTCGTCCGCGCCGCTGGAGTAGCCGAAGGCCGTCTTGAGCCCGCGCAGCCGGTCCGGTATGTGCCGGATCGGCGTACCCGTGATCACGAGCACTCCGAAGCAGGCCACCAGCCCGAGCAGCGGCGTCGCCACCCACGGGGTGAGCGCGGTCACCAGCGGCGCGGAAACCGCGTAGCCGAGGAGGCCGCCCGCCGTCCTGAGGGCGGGCGCGCCCGCCGACGGATGCGGGGTGCCCTTCGCGATGTGGATAAGGCCGATCACCCCGATGAGCAGGGCGGTCCAGCCGATGGCCGCGCGGGAGGTCTCCGAGTTCCGGTCGGGGTGCCGCATGAACCGCCAGCCGAGCAGTCCCAGCAGGGCCGGGACCAAGAACGCGCCTTCCCCCAGGAAGCCGCTGGTCAGGTCGTAGATCACGCGGCCCGCGGCGTTGTCCATGCGGACCCACACGCCCGCCGCGAACACGATCGCGAGGCCGAGGCAGAACAGCCCCGCGCCGTCTCGCTGGTGGTCTGGATGCAGGTCCCGCGCGCTGCGTCCGATGTGGCGCACGGCGAACCCGACAGCCCCGGCGACCAGCATCCAGCCCGCCGCGACGGTGCGGAACACCCACCTGGCGAGGATGACTACGGGGTCATGGGTCGGCTGCTGCCCGCCCCGCTTGCCCGCCGTCCCCTTCCTCCCGTTCTTCCCGTTCTTCCCGCCGCTTGCGGCCCGGCCCCCGCTTTTGGCCGGACGGCGGGCCGCGCCTCCCCCGGCGCCGCGTCCGCCGCGTGAATTCCCTGACCGCGCCGCGCCGCCGCCCGAGCCCGAGCCGGAGCGAGGCGATCGCCCGGCGCTTGCTTCCGTGGCGCGCCCGCTGCCGGGGTTCCGCTGCGAGCCGCTTTTCCTCGGCGGTTTGCCGCCGTCAGGAGGGGGGCTGGGAAGTATGACCTCGCCCGGCTCGTCGTTGTAGAACTCGTCGCGGTCAGCGCCGGCCTGCCCGCTTCGCGAGCGGGCCGAGCCCCTGGGCGCACGGGTAGCCATGATGACAAACGTAAACGACAACCCGGCGGACCGGCGTGTTGCCACGCCGACCGGGACACCGGCTACGGGGCGACGCGGTAGTGGTAACGGTGCGAGTAACGGAAGCCGCAGCGTTCGTAGAGCCGTAGCGCCGCCGTGTTGTCGGTCTCCACCTGGAGGAATACCTGGCTTATCCCGCGGGCGGCGGCCTGCTCGCAGACGGCCATGGTGAGCGCCGCGCCCAGGCCGGCGCGCCTGCGCCCCGCGTCCACCTCGACGGCCGTGATGCCCGCCCACCCGCCGGCGACCGAGAGCCGGCCGATGGCCAGCACGTCCTGGCCGGCATCGGAGCGGATGCTGGCGAACAGCTGCGACCGCGCCGATGTCAGCACTTGCCGCATGACCGGCGGCTGGCGTTCCTGCCCCCGGTAGTGGTACATGCCGAGCCACGCGGCGTCCGGTTCGGGGTCGACGCGGAACCGCAGGCCGGGCGCGAGCCGCGGCGGAGTCGGCATGACGGCCAGGTCGGCCACCATCACGAAGGCGGGACCTGGGCGAGTCAGCCAGGTACGTTCGGACAACTGATGATCGAGATGGCCCCAGGGGCAGTCACCCTCGAGCGGCAGCGGAATCGCGATCATGGGGCGGAGGGCGCGGGCGCGGTACCAGCGCGTGACGGCGTCCAGCGCGTCGTCCAGCGGCAGGCCGGGGTCGCCGAGCGGCAGCGCCGAGTTCGCGCGGCCGGTGAAACCCTCGGCCGCGCGGAGCAGCCAGCCGCCCAGCCACCCCTCCTCGGTTCCCCGCCAGTGCTCGGCCGCCACCCGCTCCAGGGCGATGATCTCGTCCATGGCCCCATGGTCGCATAGCCGCATTCCGGATATAGCGGGCATAATGAGTGTTGTGACTTTAAGTGATATTCCGGATGCCGTGCGTAAGTCACGGGTCGGCACCACGGCCGAGTGGCGGGCGGCGGGAATCACCGTGAACCAGCTGCGATCCTTGATCCGCTCGGGACAGCTTGTGCGGGTGCGGATCGGGGTGTACGCGACCAGGCGCGCCGTCATGTCCGCGGAGCGCGACCCGCGTCGCGGCCGCGCGCTCCAAGTGGCCGCGGCTATCGCCGCGGTCGGCCGCGATAGCGTCGCCAGCCATCACTCCGCTGCCGTGATGCACGGCATCGACCTGCTGAATCATCCCCGCCAGCTGATAACCCTGACCCGGTCGCCGTCGCGGCCGGGGAGCCGGCCAAGGGAGGACGGCATTCACTTCCATGCCGCGGAAGTGCCCGCAGACCACAGAACCAGGCTGTTCGGAGTCTGGGTCACAACCGTCCCGCGGACGGTTGTTGATATCGCTCGGACATCACCGTTCATCGAGGGAGTAGTCGCCGCGGATTCCGCGCTCCACTCGGACAAGGCGACGAAGGCGGAACTCGCGGGCGTCTGCGACGCGTGCGGCCAGTGGCCCGGGATTAAGCAGGCACGGCAGGTCGTCAAGTTCAGCGACGGCATGGCCGAGTCGGTGCTCGAGTCATGCGCGCGCGTAGTCTTCCGTGACCGCGGCCTGGCACCACCGCAACTGCAGCTCCCTATCCGCGGCGATGGTTTCGCGTACCGGGTCGACTTCTGCTGGGCCGAGCACCGCACGATAGCCGAAGCCGACGGGCTGGCGAAGCTGGCCAGTAAGAGCGACATTGTCGCCCAGTTCCGGCGCGACCGGCTGCTGCGGGACGCGGGCTACAAGGTAGTCCACTTCACGTGGCGCGAACTATTCGAGACACCAGAGGCCGTAGTGGCCAGAGTGCGAGCAGCCTTCTCCGCCCGGACGCCGTACTAACACCTCATCCGTTCCCCGGGGACTCCGCTCCTTGGTGCTTCTTCATCTTTCCTTAGATGCGGCACGGATATTTCGGACATATCGGGCGTAAAAGTTGTCGCCAGCACAGGAAAGTTGTCCGCCGGGTGCTGGTGGGACGGGAGAGGTGCTGTGGCGGCGCCGGGGAGGTGGTCCCGCGGGGCGGCGCGCCGGGGAGGTGGTCCCGCGGGGCGGCGCGCCGGGGAGGTGGCGCCGGTGGGTGGCCGGCGGGTGGGGTCAGGTGTTGGCGGGGAGGGTGGTGCCTGGGCCGCGGCGGCGGATGTGGACTAGGTCCGGGCGCGGGGTCGATGGTGATGACGGGGCCGGGGTGGCCGGCGGGGCGGGGGTGGCCGGCGGGGCGGGGGTGGCCGGCGGGGCGGGGGTGGGGGATTCGATGGTGAAGCCGGCGTCGGTGATCATTGCCAGGTCGGCGCTGCCTGGCTGGCCTTCGCTGGTCAGGTAGTCGCCGAGGAAGATCGAGTTGACGATGTGCAGCGCGAGCGGCTGGAGGGTGCGCAGGTGGATCTCGCGGCCGCCGGCCAGGCGGACCTCGGCGTCCGGGCAGACGAAGCGGACCATCGCCAGGATCCGCAGGCAGCGCTGCGGGGTGAGGGTCCACTGGCCGGCCAGCGGCGTGCCATCGAAGGGGATGAGGAAGTTCACGGGGACCGAGTCCGGAGAAAGCGCGCGGAGCGCGAACGCCACGTCCACCAGGTCCTCGTCGGTCTCCCCCAGCCCCGCGATCAGGCCCGAGCACGGGGACAGGCCGGCGTCCTTGGCCGCGGCCACCGTGGACACGCGGTCGGTGTACTCGTGCGTGGTGCAGATGTCCGCGTAGTGGCCGCCGGACGTGTTCAGGTTGTGGTTGTAGGCGGTGGTGCCGGCCTCGCGCAGCCGCCTGGCCTGGCCGTCGGTCAGCAGGCCGAGGCAGGCGCAGACCTCGACATCCGGGTGCAGCACCTTGACGGCGGAGATCGTCTCGCAGACCCGGTCGATGTCCCGGTCGGTCGGGCCGCGGCCGCTGGCGACCAGGCAGACCCGCCGGGCCCCGCCGGCCACGCCCGCCGACGCGCTGGCCACCACCTCGTCGGTCTTCAGCCACGTGTACTTGAGCACGTCGGCCGCCGAGCCGGCCCGCTGGCTGCAGTAGAAGCAGTCCTCGGGGCACAGCCCGCTCTTGATGTTGACCAGGTAGTTCAGCTTGACCCTGCGGCCGAAGAAATGACGCCGCACGCGGAACGCGGCCGCCACGACGTCGAGCAGCTCGTCGTCGCCGCTGGCGAGCACGGCCAGCGCTTCCTCCCTGGTGGGCAGCTCACGGTCGAGGGCCTTGCCGGCGAGGGAATCAAGCCACGTCATGGGACAAGACCGTACCAGGAGGGCCTGGCCAGGCCACGGAGACGGGCGCGGGGCCGATAGAGTCGCCACCGACCGTTTGGAGGAGAAAAATTGCGCATCGCAATCCTCGACGACTACCAGCGGATCGCTCTGCAGAGTGCCGACTGGACGCTGCTCGGCGCGACGGAGATCGTGCCGTTCCACGGCCACATCGCCGACACCGCGGACCTGGCGGCCGAGCTGCGGGCGTTCGACGTGATCGTCGCCATGCGCGAGCGCACCCCGTTCACCGCCGAACGCTTGCGGCTCCTGCCCGGCCTGCGCCTGCTCGTCACGACCGGGATGCGGAACGCCTCGATCGACCTCCCCGCCGCACACGCCCAGGGCGTCACCGTGTGCGGGACCCGCGGCAGCGCCGGGGCCACGCCGGAGCTGACGTGGGCGCTGATCCTCGCGCTCGTCCGGCACGTGCCCGAGGAGGACCGGCGCATCCGGGAGGGCGGCTGGCAGCAGACGGTCGGGGTCGGGCTCCGCGGCCGGACGCTGGGCATCGTCGGGCTCGGGAACATCGGCCGGCAGGTGGCCTCGGTCGGGCTCGCGTTCGGGATGGAGGTGATCGCGTGGAGCCAGCACCTGTCGGCCGCGGCCGCGGCGGCGGCCGGGGTGACCGCGGTCGCCAAGGACGACCTGTTCGAGGCGTCCGACGTGATCACCGTGCACTACAAGCTCAGCGAGCGTTCGGCGGGGCTCGTGGGGGCGCGGGAACTGGGGCTGATGAAGCCCACCGCGTTCCTTGTGAATACCTCCCGCGGCCCGATCGTGGACCAGGACGCGCTGCTGGCCGTTCTGCGCTCGGGGGCTATCGCGGGAGCTGGCCTCGACGTCTATGATGAGGAACCGTTGCCGGGGGGACACCCGCTGCGCGCGGCTCCGCGGACAGTACTGACTCCCCACCTTGGATATGTGACCGATGATGGCTATCGGACGTTCTACGGGGACGCCGTTGAAGACATCGCAGCCTTCGCCGCCGGGCGGCCGCTGCGCGTCCTGGACGCGTCCTGACGTGCGGGCGGCCGGAAATCATACATTTCCTACCATTAAAGTTGACTTTCTGCCGACGGCGTGATGTCCTTGACGCAGCGAACTCCAGGGAGGGAACCGGTCTATGGCAGCGATCAGGCCACGTGACCTGCTCTCCGACGGCCTGCTGGAGCGGCTCGGCGGGACGTTCGGCGAGACGCCGCGGACCCCGGCGGACGGGGATACCGCCGCGACCCTGAGCCGGGACATCGCCAGGCTCGGCGAGGCGGGCTACCTGAAGGTCGCGCTGCCGCCGGAGTTCGGCGGCCTGGGCTGCACGCTGCGGCAGGCCGCCTGCGGGCAGCGCCGTCTCGCGCGGCACGTGCCGCGCACCGCGCTCGCGGTCAGTGCGCACCTGTACTGGACGGGCGCCGCGGCGGACGCTTACCGAGCCGGGGACAACTCGGTGCGGTGGATCCTGCTCGAGGCCGCGCGCGGCGCGCTGTTCGCCGCCGGGCACGGCACGGCGGGCGGGCACGGGGCGGCCGGCGGGGACGGCGCGGCGGGCGGGCGCGGCGCGGCGGGCGGGGACCTGCGGTTCGCCGACCCTCGGTCGCGGTGCGAGCCCGCCGGCGAGAGCGGCTACCGGTTCCGCGACCCGGCGGTGCTCTCGTCGGCGACCCCTGCCTGGGACTGGGTCGCGGTGCACGCCGTGCACCCGGCGGCGCAGGCCGCGGCCGGCGGGCGCCCGGGCGCCGCCCGACCGGCCGGCGGGCGGCCCGACGCCGTGCTGGCGTTCGCGGGGCGCGGCTCGCGATGTACCCCGGCGTTCCGCATCGCCCGCGTGCTGCCGGCGGGCTCCCCCGCCGATGTCTTCACCACCAGCGCGCTCGCGTGGGGCCACTCGATCCTGGCGAGCGTCCAGTACTCCGACGCCCGCCGCGCGTTCAACGCCGCGGTGGCCGACGTCGCCGCGGTGCCCGCCGCCCCCGCGGGCGGGCATCCGCTCGACCAGTGGCCGGTCGCCGAGGCCGGGCTGCGGCTCGACGCGATGAAGGCCAAGATCGCCGAGATCACCCACCCGTGGCCGCTCGTCCCCGAACCGGGGCCCGACCTCGGCGGACAGCGCCTGATCAGCATCTTCACCATGCGGCACGCGGTCGCCGAGGGCGCGGCGCGCGTGCACGGCCTGATCGGGCAGATCGCCAGCGCGCCGGCCGTCGCCGCCCGCTGAGCAGTCGCCGCCCGCTGAGCAGTCGCCGCCCGCTGAGCGGTCGCCGCCCGCTGAGCGGCGGCTACTCGCTGTCTGGCGCCCAGTCCGGGTCGCGGCCGGACAGCGCGAGCAGCCGGTCGAGGACGGGGGCGCCGGCCGGGACCGGGACGGGCTCGGCGAACCCCTTGTACTGGCGGAACAGTTCGGCGTTCGCCTCGACGGACGCCAGCGCCGCTTCGGCGGTGTCATCGCCGACCGTGTAGGGCTGCCCGGTGGCGACCGCCAGGTCCCACGCGTGCAGCACCGCCTCGGCGATCAGCAGGCCGGCGATATCGGCGGCGGGTGTCGGCGACCCCATCACGTTCAGGTCCCGCTCCCAGGCGGCGGGGTCCGCCCACGCGGCCAGCGCGCGGTCGAGCTGGGCCCGGTAGACGTACGCGAAGTCCGGCTCGGCGGTGAAGTCCGTCGCCATCAGGTCCTCGGCCACCGACTCACCGCGCGCCCGGCACTCGGCCGAATACGAGGTCCACAGGATGAGGTGGTTGAGCAGGGCGCGCACGTCCCATTCGGTGCAGGGGGTGGGGTCGCCGAACTGGCCAGGCGTTACATTGCCGACAGTGCGCGCGGCCGCGTCGGCCGCGTCGGCCATCTCCGAATGCATGTTCATATCGGCCGACCCTAGCGTTGGGTGTCGCGCGGGTCTTGAAGAAACGCGACAGCTACCCTAGGTGTCGTGGACGCCGCCGCCATGGGTGCCGGGGTGCTGCGCGCCGGGGCCGCCGCGAGCCGGTTCACGCTGGCCCGCCACGATCCGCCGGCGGCCTCGCGCCGTTCCTCGACTACTTCTGGGTGGTGCGCTGGGACCTGCGCGGCAGGCCGCCGCACGAGCAGGCGATCCTGCCGCATCCGACCGTCACGCTCGCGTTCGAGGAGACCGGCGCGGCGGTGTACGGCGTTGACCGCCGCATTTTCACGCGGCGGCTGTCCGGCGCCGGGAAGGCGCTCGGCGTCCGCTTCCGGCCAGGCGGATTCCGGCCGTTCTACTCCGCCCCCATTTTTACACTGAACGATCGCGTGGTTCCCGCCCGTGGCATCTTCGGCCCGGCGGCTGACGAGGCGTGCGCGGCGGTCCTGGCCGCGGCTTCCGACGAGGCGATGTGCGGCCTCGCGGCGGACCTGCTGCGCGGCGCCGCGCCGCGGGCCGACCCGCTGGCTAAGCAGGTCGCCGGCGTCGTCGCGCGGATCACGGCCGATCCCGGGCTGCGCCGGGTGGCGCAGGTGGCGGACGCCTGCGGGATACCCGAACGCAGGCTGCAGCGCCTGTTCGCCGAGTACGTCGGCGTCTCGCCGAAGTGGGTGATGCGCCGCGCCCGGCTGCACGAGGCCGCGCTGCGCGCCGACGCCGAGGGGACGATCGACCTGGCGGCGCTGGCCGCCGACCTCGGCTACGCGGACCAAGCGCACCTGACCAGGGACTTCACCGCCACCCTCGGCATCCCCCCGGCCCGGTACACGGCGCGTTAAGGCTCGCGGCCGGGTGTTACGGCTTGCGGCCGACGCCGACCAGCATCAGCATGCCGCCGGGGTCAAGCGGCATGCGCACCGGCTCGTCCGGGCGCCACTGCGGCAGGTAGACGAGTCCGGGCTCGAGGAGGTCCAGGCCGTCGAAGAAGCGCGTGATCTGCTCGCGGCTGCGCAGCTGGCCCCGGCCGAGGCTCTCCTTCAGCACCCGTTCGTTCGCCCGTGCCTCCGGAGAGGAGTCGCAGAAGTGGGTGAGCTGCAGGTAGCTGCCCGGCGCCAGCGCCTCCTTGTAGCGGGCGACGACGCCGTACGGGTCCTCCTCGTCGAGCACGTGGTGGATCACGGCGTTGAGGATCAGGCCGACCGGCTGGGCGAAGTCCAGGAAGCCGGCGACCCCCGCCATCGCCAGCAGCGCGTCCGGCTCCCGGACGTCGCCGAGGACCACGGTCGTGGAGGCGTCGGTGGTGAGCAGCGCCTGGCCGTGCACGTACACGCTCGGGTCGTTGTCCACGTACACCACGCGCACCGCGGGGTTGACCGCCTGGGCGATCTGGTGGGTGTTCTGCGCGGTCGGGAGGCCGGAGCCGAGGTCGAGGAACTGGCTGACGCCCTGGCCGGCCATGAACCGCACCGCGCGGCCGAGCGCCGCCCGGTTGAGCCGCGCGCCGTTACCGCCGTCCCCCATCGCCTTGACCGCCTCCGCGGCGACCGCCCGGTCCACCGCGAAGTTGTCCTTGCCGCCGAGGATCGCGTCATACACCCGCGCCACGCTCGGCTTGGTCGTGTCGATATCCAGCGGAACGTGCGCGGGGTCCACCCGGGTCCACGCCATATCGTTCTGTGCCACGCCAAGCCCCTCCTCAACCACCGCAAATTAGGCGGAATCTCCCCGCATAATAGCCATCGCGCGGCCGCCGGCGAATGTGTCGATCGCGCAGTCGACCAGACTAGAGCGGGTCGATTGCGCAATCGGCCGGGGGGTGACAGCGGCCGAGGGCGGGGTGACAGCGGCCGAGGGCCGGGTGACAGCTGGATGTGCGGGGGGTGACAGCGGGGGCGGTCAGGATGGGGGCATGCGAGAAGAAACCTACGCGATTGAGGCTCACGGGCTCGTCAAGCGGTTCGGTAAGACGACGGCGCTGGCCGGAGTGGACCTGACCGCGCGGGCGGGCACCGTGCTCGGGCTGCTCGGGCCGAACGGCGCGGGCAAGACCACCGCCGTGCGGATCCTCGCCACGCTGCTGCGGCCAGACAGCGGCCAGGCGCGCGTCTGCGGGTACGACGTGGCGCGGGACGCGCACCAGGTGCGCCAGCTCATCGGGCTCACCGGCCAGTACGCGTCCGTCGACGAGGGCCTGTCAGGGAAGAACAACCTGATCATGATCGGCCGGCTGCTCGGGCTCTCCCGCGGGCAGGCCCGCGCCCGCGCCGCGGAACTGCTCGAGCGCTTCGAGCTCGCCGACGCCGCGGGGCGGATCGTCAAGACCTACTCCGGCGGCATGCGGCGCAGGCTCGACGTGGCCGCCAGCCTCGTCGGGCGGCCGCGGGTGCTGTACCTGGACGAGCCGACGACCGGGCTCGACCCGCACAGCAGGAACGAGGTGTGGGCGATGATGCGCCGACTCGTCACCGACGGCACGACCGTCCTGCTGACCACCCAGTACCTCGAGGAAGCCGACCAGCTCGCGCACGACATCGCGGTCATCGACCACGGACTGGTCATCGCGACCGGCTCCCCCGACGAGCTCAAGGCGGGGGCCGGGCGGCAGGTGCTCGAGGTCACTCCCGCTAACCGGGCGGATGTCGGCGCGGTGGCGGCGCTGCTGTCGGCCACGCTGCGCGGGGAACCCGTGGTCAGTGCCGAATCGGGGCGGGTGACCATCCAAGTCGATGACGGCAGGCAAATGCCGGGGATCGTCCGGGAGTTCGACGACCATGGCATCGAGCTCGCCGAGTTCGCGCTCCGCAAGGCCAGCCTCGACGAGGTGTTCCTGGCCCTCACCGGCCACACGGCCGACGACGAGACAGTACAGCAGGTACCGGAACTGAACGGGAGCATTCAATGACAGCGGCATTCGTCCCGGCGCGCCGGCTCAGCCCGGCGACGGGCCTGCGGAATTCGTTCACGCTGACCTGGCGCAGCGTGCTGAAGCTCAGGACGAACCCGGAAGACCTGTTCGGGCTGCTGCTCCAGCCGATCATGTACCTGGTGCTGTTCACCTACGTCTTCGGCGGCTCGATCGCCGGGGGCACGCACGAGTATCTCCAGTTCGCGCTGCCGGGGATCCTGGTGCTCTCCGTGGTGTTCGCCACCCTCGGCACCGGCATGATGCTCAGCCAGGACGTCGCCACGGGGGTGTTCGACCGGTTCCGCGCCTTGCCGATCGCCCGCTGGGCGCCGCTGGCCGGCGCGATCCTCGGCGACATGGTCCGCTATCTCATCTCGGTGGCGGTGACGCTGGGCTTCGGGATGATCCTCGGTTTCCGCATCCAGACCAGCCCGCTGGACGCGGCCCTGGGGTGCCTGCTCGTGCTCGTGTTCGCGCTCGCCATGTGCTGGTTCTCCGCCATGGTCGGCATGCTGGTGAAAACGGCGCAAGGCGTGCAGCTGTGGGGCTTCCTGCTGATGTTCCCGCTGGTCTTCGGCAGCAACATCCTGACGGATGTGTCGAAGATGCCGGGCTGGCTGCAGGCCTTCGTCAAGGTCAATCCCGTCACCTACCTGACCGAGGCCGAACGCGCGCTGCTGATCGGCAGCGGCCCGGCCGCCATCCCGGTCGAGCGGTCGCTGCTGTGGGCGCTGGGCATCTTCGCGGTGTTCGCCCCGCTCGCGGTCGCCGCCTACCTGCGCCGCACCTGAGCGAGCGCCAGCGCGGCCGCCTCGGCCTTGCCGAGCTCCCGGCCGCGCTGGCAGGCGGCCTCGAACCCGGCCGCGCCGAGCGCATGCCCGGCCGCCTCCCGCACTCCGGGGGCGACCAGGCTGCTCTCGTCGAAGGCGCCGCGGATCGAGTGCGCGGCGCCGAGCAGCGTGGCGGCGAGCTCCGCGTCGCCGCCGGCCTGGAGGGTGAACGCGGCCACCGCGTCGATGGCCTGGGCCAGCGGCGGGAGCTCCACCCAGTCGCGGGCCGCGGCGAGCGCGGCGCCGAGGTGCTCCCGGCAGCGGTCCGCATCCCCGCGGGTAAGCGCGACCATGGCGGACCTGGCCTCGGCCTGGGCGGCCATCCCCTGGTACCACAGAACGCGTTTGTCCTCGATCGCGGCCAGCGAGGCCGCGCAGCAGCGCTCCGCCTCGGCGAGATCTCCGGCCCGCCAGGCGATTTCGGCGCCGGTGTACAGGACCCACGCATCGGCGCCGACCGTCACGGATACCACGGCGAGTTCGGCCTTCCGCATTTCTTCGGCGGCTCCGGCCGCGTCGCCGGCCCGGGCGCGGGCGACGGCCAGCATCCCGATGATGTACCCCATGTCACCCCACGCCTGCAAGGCACGGCCGATCTCGGTGGCCTCCTCGAGCGCGGCCACCGCGGTCGTGTAGTCGCCGCGGAGCTGGGCGAGCTCCGCCGACTGCATGAGCGACACCGCGATTCCCCACACGTCGCCGAGAACCCGGAACCGCGCGAGGGCCGTGCGGCAGTCGGCTTCGGTATCGTCTATACGGCCCAGCGAGAGGCAGTGCGTCGAGCGGTACAGCCACCCGGCGGCGCGCATCCAGGGGTCATCCATGGTCGTGTAGCTCTCGATCACGGCCAGCGCGCCATCGGCATCACCGTTGAACAAAGCCAGCATCGGCTCGGCCATCGCGGCGATCGGGTGTATCGCCGTCCCGTCCGCCGCCCACCGCGCGAGGCCGCTGAGCGCCTCGGTCAGCGGTCCGCGGATCGCGTCCATGTCCCAGGACTGGCCGGCCGCCATCATCGCGCACACCACCCGCGCCTCGGCGATCAGCAGCGAGTCGCCGGGCGGCTCGAGCGCGAGGACCTCGCGGGCCAGCGTTTCCCCCTCGCCGCGCCCGCGCTGCGTCCAGTAGTAGCCAAGCGCCCGCACGAACCGCAGCGCACTCGACGTGTCAGCGCGGCTTATCGCCTGTCGCAGCGCGGCGTGGACGTTGTCTTGCTCGGCGGCCAGCTCGCGGAAATAGCGAGCCTGCTGCGCCGAGCGCAGCATCGGGTCGGCGGTCTCGGCCAGGTCCAGGTAGCAGGCGGCGAAGGCGTCCCTGACCTGAGCGTCCTCGCCGGCCTCGGCCAGCCGCTCCAGGCCGTAGGCACGCACCGTCTCCAGCATCCGGTACCGGGGGCCGGGCTCGCCGGGAGAATCCACCGTGGCGAGGATCGACTTGCCGATCAGGCCGGACAGCGCGGGGAGGACGGCCGCGCGGGACAGCCCCGTGCTCAGCGGCGCGGCATCGGCGCATACCCGCTCGGCCGCGGCCAGCGTCGCCCCGGCGGGGAAGACGGACAGGCGGCGGGCCAGCACGCGCTCTGGTTCGGACAGCAGGTTCCAGCTCCAGTCGACGACGGCGCGCAGCGTCTGGTGCCTGGGCAGCGCCGTCCTGCTGCCGCTGGTGAGCAGCGCGAACCGGTCGTCCAGGCGTTCGGCGAGCCGGGCCGGGGGCAGCGTGCGCGACCAGACGGCGGCCAGCTCGATGGCCAGCGGCATGCCGTCGAGCGCCCGGCAGATCCGCGCCACGGCGTCGGCGTTGCCCGCGTCCACGGCGAAGCCGGGCAGCACGGCGCTCGCGCGGTCACGGAACAGGCGCACCGCGGGGGACGCGGCGATATCCGCGGGGTCAGGGTCGGGCGATCCCGGGACGGCGAGGGGGGTAACCGGCCAGAGGGTTTCGCCGTCGATGCGCAGCGGCTCCCTGCTAGTCGCCATGATCCGGACCCGCGGACAGTCGGCGAGCAGCCGGCCGGACAGGCGGGCGGCCACGTCCACCACGTGCTCGCAGTTGTCCAGGACCAGGATCACGTCCCGGGCCGCCAGCGCGTCGCAGAGCCGGTCCACCGGGTCGCCGGACCCCGCTTCGGCGCCCCGTCGAGCGATCACCCGCTCGCCGAGGCCGAGCGCGTCGAGCACCGCGTGCGGCACGTCGGACGGGTCGCTGACCGGGGCGAGCTCGGCGAACCACGCCGGGGCGGGCAGCCGCGCCGCCGTCTCGGCGGCGAGCCGCGTCTTGCCGACCCCGCCCGGGCCGATGAGCGTGACGAGCCGCTCTTCCGCCAGCTTCTTCAGCACCCCGGAGACGTCGTCGTCCCGGCCGATGAACGTGGTCGGCGGGCGCTGCCCGGCGGACGGACGCGCGGGACCGGGAACAGGCGCGACCTTCCGTTCGGACTCATCGAAGGCAGCGGCGGCGACGGCGGGGGGCGCGGCGACGGCGGCCGGCCGGACGGGGACCTCCTGCCGCAAGATCGCCAGGTACACCTGCTCAAGAGCCGCGGAAGGATCCACGCCGAGCCGCTGCGCGAGGGTATCGCGGGCATCGGCGTAGACGGCGAGGGCGTCGGCCTGGCGGCCGACGGCGGCGAGGGCGCGCATGAGGAGGGCACGGGGACGTTCGGCCAGCGGGTCGGCGGCGGTCAGCTCGCGGAGCTCGCCGGTCAGGGCGGCCGCCTCGCCGAGCGCCAGGTCCGCCTCGATCCGGTCGAGCACCGCGGTGGACCGCAGCTCCTCCAGGCGCGCGGCGGGCGCCGCCGCGAACTCATCGGCGGTCACGTCGGCGAGGGCCGGGCCGCGCCAGGCGGCCAGGGCCTCGCGCAGCAGCCGCGCCGCCTCCGGGGCGTCGCCCGCGCGCAGGGCGCGCGCGCCCGCGCGGGCCGCCCGCTCGAAGGCCACCGCGTCCACCGACTCGGGCAGCGCCGCCAGCCGGTAGCCGGCCGGGGAGGACTCGATGACGCCGTCGTGCAGGCCGGCCTGCCGGAGCGCGGCCCGCAGCCGGGAGACGAGGGACTGCAGGGCGTTGGCGGCGTCCGCGGGACGCTCGCCGGGCCACAGCCGCTCGATCAGCCGCTGCGGCGGCACGACGCGGCCCGCGTCCAGGGCCAGCAGGATGAGCAGCGCGCGCACCCGGTGCCCGCTCACCTTGACCGGGCAGCCGTCGGCGTCGTGCACCTGGAGCGTGCCGAGCAGGCTGATCCGCACGGTGCTATCGATGGCGGCACGCTCCCTTCCCGCTGCGCCCGGTGAACTGGTACCAGTATCACCTAACGCCCGGGGTCCGCCCTCAGGGCGCAGGGACGTGCGGGCCCGGGTGGCCCGCCGGGAGCTCGCAGGCTTGTGAGCTGCACGCGGCCGGGGCGCCGCACTTCGGCGGCACGGTCGTGTGGTCGGGCCGCGCGCATGACCAGCGGTCAGGGCAGGGCTCCCCGTCGGAATGGTAGAGGGCCGTCGTGTTGATCACGACTCGCCTCGTGCCCAGGACAGCTCGAGGTCGATCCGGTGCTCGGCGCGCCGCAATGCCGAGAGGTATTCCGGGTCCTTCTCACTCAGCAGCTTGTGCAGGTAGGCGCTGTTCTCCCGCGCCCAGTGCGCTCGCTTCTTGGCCCATGTCGTTCGCGTGTCAGATGTCATCGGCGGTTCACCAGGGGGGGTCAGGCGACGGCGAGCAGCGCCGGGCCGTCCGTGACGGGTACCTCCTCGCCGTCAGCTTCACCGCCGGCCTTGCTACCGGGCCTGCCGCCGGCCTTGCCGCCGGGCGGCAGGGTTCCGGCGTCGTCGAACAGCACGACGCCGTTGCAGAGGAGGCTCCACCCTTGTTCGGGGTGGGTGACGCGCACGCGGGCGGCCGCGCGGTCCGGTGCCAGTGCGTCTGGGCACCGGGGGTGGTGCTTGCACATATCGTCCTCCGGCATTAAAACTAGTCTTGGAGTCATGGGTCCTGCCTGCCGGACGGCTGGGTGACCGCGACGATGCGTTCGTTATGTCCGCACTCTGCCTACTGTCGCGGACCTGATCATGAAATAACCACATGGCGAGCGCCCAACCTCACTACCGGCTAGCCGGAATGCCGGGGGCAAGCCAGCACAACCCCGCGACGGGCGCTGGCCGTGATGCGCCAGCCGGCCCCCGGCGGCGACGATTGAACTCAGCGCTCCGGTCGGCGGAATTGACCCCCGGGCCGACCGGAGCGATCCATCTCGTTACGAGGCGCCGACTATGGCGTACTGGGCAAGAAGCTGAAGGACAAGCGTGACCAGGCTAATTCCAGCTACCCGGAATGCGCCGCACGCGGGGCTACGGCACGCTGAGAGCGTGCTGATGCGCTGCCTGCTGGTCGACGACAACCAGGCCTTTCTCGAGACCGCGCGCGGCATCCTCGAAGGTGAGGGAGTGACGGTCGCCGGCATCGCGTCATCCACCGCCGAGGCCCGCAGGCAAGCGAGCGCGCTGCGGCCGGACGTCGCCGTCGTCGATATCGGGCTCGGCGGCGAGAACGGCTTCGACCTGGCCCGAGACCTCGCCAGCGACGGCATCCCGGTGATCATGACCTCCACGAGCGCGGAAGCGGACTACGCCGATCTGGTCGCGGAAAGTCCCGTCGCGGGATTCCTGCCGAAGGCCGAGCTGTCGGCGGCGGGAATCCGGCGGCTCCTCGGCGATTAGCGGCGGCTTGCCGGGCTTGCCGGGCTTGCCGGGCACCGGCTACCGGGCGCCGAGGAAGGTGAGCACGGCGAGGACGCGGCGGTGCACTTCGTCGGATTCCGGCAGCCGCAGCTTCATCAGGATGCTGCGCACGTGCTTTTCCACCGTGCCCTCGGTCACCCACAGCTGGCGGGAGATCGCGCTGTTGGAGCGGCCTTCGGCCATCAGCTCCAGCACCTCGCGTTCACGGGGGGACAGCGTGTCGAGCGGGTCGTCCGCGCGGCGCGCCGCGACGAGCTCGGCGACGAGCGCGGGATCGACGGCCGATCCGCCCCGGACCAGCCGCCGCAGCGTGTCGGTGAAGTCGTCGACGTTGACGACCCTGCTCTTCAGCAGGTACCCGCTCCGTTCGCCGCTCGCGATCAGGTCCATCGCGTGCTCGACTTCGACGTGCGCCGACAGGACCAGGATCGCGGTGTCCGGGAACTCCGCGCGGATCTGATGGGCGGCGTCCAGTCCCTCGGTGGAGTGGCCCGGCGGCATCCGGATATCCACGATGACGAGATCGGGCCGCTGCTCGCGTACGAGGTCCAGCAGCTGCGTCGCGTCGCCGCACTGGCCTACCACGTCGAAGCCGGAGCGTTCGAGCAGGCTTCCCAGGCCCTCCCGCAGCAGCACGTCGTCGTCAGCGAGCGCGACCCGGATCCCCTCCGTTGTCACCCTTCAGATTATCGTCCGTCCAGCGCAAACCGCACCCGCTAAGTGCCGGCGCGGCGACCGCTCGGCTTCAGACCTCGACCACGACCGGGATGATCATGGGGCGGCGGCGGTAATTGTCGCTGACCCACTTGCCGATGACCCGGCGCGCGAGCTGGCGCAGCGCGTGCGTGTCGGACACGCCCTCGGCGGCGGCGCGCTCGAGCGTCTCTTCCAGTTTCGGCAGCAACGCGCCGAACGACCCCTCGTCGATCCCCGCGCCGCGCGCGTGGATCTCGGGGCCGCCGACGATCTTCCCGCTGCTCGCGTCGACCACCATGATGACCGAGATGAAACCCTCTTCGCCGAGGATGCGCCGGTCCTTGAGCTGGGACTCGGTCACCTCGCCGACGGTGAGCCCGTCCACGTAGACGTATCCGCACGGGACCGCGCCGGCGATGGACGCCCTGCCGTTCACCAGGTCGACGACCACGCCGTCCTCCGCGATGACGATGCGGTCGTCCGGCACCCCGGTCAGCGAGGCCAGCCGCGCGTGCGCGCGCAGGTGCCGCCACTCGCCGTGCACAGGCATGAAGTTGCGCGGCTTGACCAGGTTGAGCAGGTAGAGCAGCTCGCCGGCCGGCGCGTGCCCGGAGACGTGCACCAGCGCGGACTCCCGGTGCACCACGCGGGCGCCGAGCCTGGTCAGCCCGTTGATCACCCGGTACACGGCGGTCTCGTTGCCGGGGATCAGGCTGGACGCGAGGATGACCGTGTCCCCCGCGGCGACCCGGATCGGGTGGTCCCGCCCTGCCATCCGGGACAGCGCTGACATCGGCTCACCCTGCGACCCGGTCGAGATGAGCACCACCTCGTCGGGCGGCATCTCCTCGGCCTCGCGCAGGTCGACGAGCAGGCCGCCGGGCACGCGCAGGTAGCCCAGGTCCCGGGCGACGCCCATGTTGCGGACCATGCTCCGGCCGACGAAGGCGACCTTCCGCCGGTGTCTGGCCGCGGTGTCCAGCACCTGTTGCACGCGGTGCACGTGGGAGGCGAAGCAGGCCACGATGATCCGCTGGTCCGCGTTGGCGAACACCTCGTCGAGCACGGGCGAGATGGCCCGCTCGGACGTGACGATGCCCGGCACCTCGGCGTTGGTCGAGTCGGACATCAGCAGGTCGACGCCCTCGCCGCCGAGCCGCGCGAACCCGGCCAGGTCGGTGAGCCGCCCGTCCAGGGGCAGCTGATCCATCTTGAAGTCGCCCGTGTGCAGCACCACGCCGGCCGGGGTGGCGATGGCGACGGCAAGAGCGTCTGGGATCGAGTGGTTAACTGCGAAAAATTCAAGTTCGAATGGTCCGAACGTACCGTGGTTACCCTCCCTGACCTCCACCACCTCTGGCGACAGGCGGTGTTCGGTCAGCTTCGATCTCACCAGGCCAAGGGTGAGCCGCGAGCCGACCAGCGGGATGTCGCCGCGCTCGCGCAGCAGGTACGGGACCGCGCCGATGTGGTCTTCGTGGGCGTGCGTCAGCACCAGCGCCTCGACCTGGTCCAGCCGGCCCTCCAGGTAGTCGAAGTCGGGGAGGATCAGGTCCACGCCCGGCTGGTCCGGCTCGGGGAACAGGACCCCGCAGTCGACGATGAGCAGCCGTCCGTCGTACTCGAAGACGGTCATGTTCCGGCCGATCTCGCCGAGTCCGCCGAGAGCGACGACGCGCAGGCCTCGAGGCGGCAGCGGCGGCGGGGGGCCGAGTTCCGGATGGGGATAGCTCACCGGGGCACTCCAGAAAGCGGCGACCCGCCTTGGCAAATGATTGCGGTCACATCCATCGTTTCAAGTTGAGCACATTGGTCTGGCTCAGTACATTACTCTGCTTGCCCCGCTCGCCGCCGGGCCGCTTGGACGCGCCGTCTTCCCTCGTCGCTCGTCGCTGCGCTCCTCGCTCCTCAGTCCAGACGGCGCGGCGGCCCTTTGGCTCGCGGGAGGGTTCGCTAGGGAAGCTTGACTCCCCCTGCGATCAGGTCCTCGCGGAGCTGGCGGCGCTCGGCGTCATTCGCCGGGAGCAAGGGGCCGCGGACGCCGCCGCCCGGGAGGCCGAGCAGGTCGAGCGCCGCCTTGGTCATGACCGCCGCCTGGTTGCGGAACAGCCCGACGTTGACCGGAAGCATCTCCTGGTGGATCCGCCGCGCGTCGGCGTTGCGGCCGGCGGTGAAGGCCGCCAGCATCTCGAAGATCCGGTCCCCCACGACGTGCCCGGTCACGCTGACGAAGCCGACCGCGCCGAGGGACAGCCACGGCAGGTTCACCATGTCGTCGCCCGAGTAGTACACGAGGTCGGTCCGCGCCAGCACCGCGGAGGTGGCCGCCGGGTCGCCCTTGGCGTCCTTGACGCCGATGATCCGGGGGTGTGCGGCCAGCTTGACCAGCGTTTCCGTGGCCACCGCGGTAGCGGTGCGGCCTGGGATGTCGTAGATCAGCACCGGCAGGTCCGTGCTGCCTGCGACCGCGGCGAAGTGGTGCGCGAGCGCGTCCTGCGCGGGCTTGTTGTAGTAGGGAGTGACGACGAGCAGGCCGTTCGCCCCGGCTCGTTCGGCCTGGCGGGCGAGTTCGATCGTGTGCGCGGTGATGTTCGTCCCCACGCCGGCCACCACCTTCGCGCGGTCGCCGACGGCCTCGAGGACCACTTTTATCAGGCGCGCTTTCTCCTCGTCCGTCGTGGTGGGCGCCTCGCCGGTGGTGCCGTTGACCACCAGGCCCTCATTGCGCATGTCATCCACGAGGTACGCGGCGAGCCGGGCGGCACCGTCGTAGTCGACGGCACCGTCGGAGGTCATAGGAGTGATCATCGCCGTCAGCAGCCGGCCGAAGGGCGCCGTGGTCGTCGTCATAACTGAACGCTACCGCGCGAGGCCCAGGTCGGGGTACCGACTATTCGCGCGCCGCCCGGATCGCGTCCAGGTACGCGCATCATGGATGGAGGCGGATCCGTGCTCCAGCGGGAGGCAGGATGTCTCGAATCGGGCGTCGCATACGCGCGGCAGTCAATCCGGTATCGACCGCGGCCACCGGGTGGTGGTGCCATTCGGCCATGCGTCACACGCTGACCGGGTATGGGCCGACGGCCAGGCAGCGGCGGCTCATCCGCCGCGGGAAGATCCAGGACGCCGACCCCCGGCCGTCCGCCGGCTCCAGACCGTCCGCCGGCTCCAGACCGTCCGCCGATCAGATGAAGGCGCGGGCGGCAGCGATCGACCAGCTACTTGCCCGAGACGACCACGAAATGTGAGAAACATGGGGCAGGGGTTAGCCCGCCCTGACGGTGGGCGGCCCGTAGCTGCGCACGATGTTGCATGAGTTGCCAACGGGAACTGTCCGCGCGGACCGTTTCATGATCATGAAGCTTTTTGCGTCATAAAAAAAGTTTTCGTGATCATGCCGGCTGAACCGCTGGCGCAATCCCGCCCGTTCCGCCAGGCGGCGGGCTCGTGGGGGCGCGGCGGGCGGCGGGGCGGTTTCGGTGGGGAGCGAATATTCTCCGGGGATGGGCAGTGACGCGGTTAGCGTGCCGGCCAAGCTGCTGAGCTTGCTTGACGCGTATACAGAGGGGCGCAGCGCCTACACGGTGTCCGAGCTGGCCCGGCGGACCGGGCTGCCGCTGACTACGGCGCACCGGCTGGTCGGCGAGCTCCAGCGGTGGGGCGGGCTGGAGCGCGGCGAGGACGGGAGATACCGGATCGGGCTCCGCGTGATGGAGCTGGCCGCGCTGTGCCCGCGCGGGACCGGGCTGCGCGATGTCGCGCTCCCCTACATGCAGGACCTGTACGAGGCCACCCACCAGAACGTGCAGCTCGCGGTCCGCGACGGCACCGACGGGGTGTACATCGAGCGGATCGCCGGCCGGCACGCGGTCGCCGTGCGGACCCGGATTGGCGCGCACTGGCCGCTGCACGCCACCGGCGTCGGCCTGGCCCTGCTCGCGTTCGCGCCGCGGGCCGTGCAGGAGGCGGTGCTGGCCGCGCCGCTCAGGCGGTTCACCCCATACACGATCACCGACCCGGCGGCGCTGCGCCGGGTGCTCGCCGAGGTGCGCAAGACCGGGATCGCGGTCAGCGACCGGCAGATCGACGACGACGCCTACTCCTTCGGCGCGCCGGTGACCGGCCCCGACGGGAGCTGCGTCGCGGCGCTGTCCATCGTCGTCGGCTATGGTGACCCGGGCCGCGCGTCCTGGGGGCCCGCCGTGCGAGCCGCGGGCATCGGCATCTCGCGCCGGCTCAGGGATGCCTGGGCGGCCGACGTGAGCTCGGGGGTACCCACGTCAGCCGCCGCTACTCAGCGGTCGGGGTAAGCCGGCGAAGTGTTACACCCCATGCTTGTGATTCATAAGAGCGGTTTCAGGCGCGCGTCCGGTCAGGCGATGCGGTTGCGGAGGGTGCCGATGCCCTCGATCTCGAGTTCCACCACGTCGCCGCGGGTGAGCCAGCGGCCGTCGTCGTGCTCCAGGATGCAGCCGGTGCCGACCGTGCCGGAGCCGAGCACGTCGCCCGGGTAGAGCCTGGTGTTGCGGGTCGCCTGGTCCAGGATCTCCGGCCAGGAGTAGTGGATGTCGGCGAGGTTGCCCCGCGACCGCTCCTCGCCGTTGACCTTCGCCGTCATCGTGGCGCGGGTCCCGTCGAACTCGTCGGTGGTGACCAGCACCGGGCCTAGCGTGATCGCGAAGTCCTTGGCCTTCGCCGGCCCAGCCCGACGCGCATCTCCTTGCGCTGGATGTCGCGGGCGGACCAGTCGTTCATGACCGTGAAGCCCGCGATGGTCCCCTCCCGGCCGATCACGGCGGCGACCTCGAGCTCGTAGTCGAGCTCCGCCGTGCCGGCCGGGTACGGGATGTCGTCTCCCGGGCCGTACACGGCGGCCGGGTTCGTGAAGTAGAAGACGGGGGACTCGTACCACTCCTTCGGCACCTGGGCGCCCCGGTTCGCGCGCGCGGTGGCGATGTGCTGCTCGAAGGCGAAGAAGTCCCTGATGGACGGCGGCCGGGGAATGGGGGCCAGCAGGCTGACCGCCGCGAGCGGGTAGCGCTCGCCGTCGGCGGGCGGGGCGTCGGCGGCGAGAACGTCGATGAGGCTGGGCGCCGCCAGGCGCACGACCTCGTCGCCGTCCAGGCGGCCTGGGGCGGGCTGGCCCGCGGCATCGCCGGCCACGTTGAACGTGCAGTACCGCAACTTCGCTCCACGAAACTCGACGACGCGACCAACCGGATGCTATCGCGCCGGGCATCACGGCGCGCTTGCGAAAGTACTTGCAGAGATCTGTAGTATTCTTGCACCGTGCCACGAAGACTTGCGGATGTCGCGCAGAAGGCCGGGGTCAGCGAGGCGACGGTAAGCCGGGTGCTTAACGCCAAGTCCGGCGTCTCCGACGCCACCCGCGCGGCCGTCATGACCGCGCTCGACGTGCTCGGCTACGAGCGCCCGACCCAGCTGCGCCGGGAACGCGCCCGGCTGATCGGCCTGGTCCTGCCCGAGTTGCAGAACCCGATCTTCCCGGCGCTCGCCGAGGTGGTCGCCGGCGGCCTCGCGCAGCGCGGTTTCACCCCGGTGCTGTGCACCCGGACCGCGGGAGGCCTGTCCGAGGCGAACTACGTCGACATGCTGCTGGACCAGCAGGTGTCCGGCATGGTGTTCGCCGGCGGCCATCACGCGGAGGCCGACTCGCCGCACGAGCACTTCCACCGGCTGACCGAGCTCAGGCTCCCCGTGGTCCTGGTGAACGCCGCAGCGCCGGACGTGGACTTCCCGCGCGTCTCCACCGACGACACGGTCGCCGTCGAGCAGGCGTTCGGGCACCTGGCCTCGCTCGGGCACGAGCGGATCGGGATCGCGCTAGGGCCGCCCGACCATATGCCGTCGCGGCGCAAGCTCGACGCGTTCGGCCGGATCGCCGAGCGGATGGGGCTGCCGCACGAGGACTTCGTGGAGTGCACCATGTTCTCGATCGAGGGCGGCCAGGCGGCGGCGAGCCGGCTGCTCGAGCGGGGCGTCACCGGGATCGTGTGCGCCAGCGACATCATCGCGCTCGGGGCGATCCGCGCGGCACGGCGCGCGGGGCTGGCGGTCCCCGGCCAGGTCTCGGTCGTGGGATATGACGACTCGGCGCTGATGAGCTGCACCGAACCGCCGCTGAGCACGGTGCGCCAGCCGATCGAGGCGATGGGGCGCGCGGCGGTGGCCATGCTGGTCAGCCAGATCGAGGGCGCCGCGGTCACCCATGACGAGCTGCTCTTCGAGCCCGAGCTCGTGGTCCGCGGCTCGACCGGCGCCGCCGCGCCGCGGACCGTATCGCCCCAGCGCTAACTCGTCACCGACGCTGACTCGCCACCGGCCGGTGTCGATTGCGCAGTCGACCACACTAGAGCGGGTCGATTGCGCAATCGACCTGGTGAAGGGCGGGTCAGAGCGGGTCGATTGCGCGATCGGCCTCGTGAGGGGCGGCCGGGAGCGGGAGCGCGGGAGCGGGTGAGCGCGGGCGGCGGGGTGGGCTGCGTATCGGGGCGGGTCGGGCGCGGGGGCTGGGGGTGGGGGTGGAGCCAGTTATCGAAATGTTACTTGCGGAGCTTGTTCGAACTGGTAATCGATAAGGTTTCTGGTTTCAGGAAAGTTGGGGGGCGGGCGGCGGAGACTGGTGGGTTGTTCATTTCTTTCAGTTGTCACGCCAGTTATTGCTGAATGAAGTCTCGATCTGTACCGTGCTCATTACCCGGGTTTCATGCATTTGTACCGTTCCGGAAGGAACCCGCCATGACAGACCTGAGATACCTGAGACGCTCCGCACCTATCGCGCTCGCGGCCACCGCGGTCCTGGTCACGGCCGCGGCCCAGTGGAACGCCGACGTCGCCACCTTCGAGAAGGCGAACCCGAACATCACGATCGACAGCATCTACACGAGCCCGTGCGAGGTGCCCGCCACGTTCACCGCCATGCTGGACGCCGGCACCGAGCCCAACGTCTTCTACACCTACTTCACCGACAAGAACCAGGTGCTCGACGCCGGCCAGGCGGCCGACATCACCCCGTACGTGACCACCACGACCGTGCCCAGCCTGAAGGACATCGCGCCGACCGCGATGGCCGCGGTCACCGCCGGCACGACGCTGTACGGCATTCCGACCTCCAACTACACGCAAGGCCTGATCATCAACCGCAAGCTCTTCCAGGAGGCGGGGCTCAACCCCGGCCAGCCGCCGACCACCTGGGCGCAGGCCGAGGCGGACGCCAAGGCGATCACCAAGCTGGGCAACGGCGTCTACGGCTACGGGGACTACAGCGCGGGCAACAACGGCGGCTGGCACTTCTCGTCCGAGATCGACGCCGAGGGCGGGCACATGATCAACACCGCGGGCAACGCGGCGGCGTTCGACTCCGCA
This sequence comes from uncultured Actinomycetota bacterium, assembly GCA_963771985.1. Taxonomy (GTDB): domain Bacteria; phylum Actinomycetota; class Actinomycetes; order Streptosporangiales; family Streptosporangiaceae; genus Trebonia. Next base: position 169,860 of record CAVYVO010000011.1, read on the forward strand.
CAGGGCATGGCCGTGCTGCAGGCACTGCACCAGATGCGCTTCGTCGACGAGAGCATGAGCCCCACCCAGCAGCTCGCCTGGGGCACCCTGCAAAAGCAGATGGCGGCCGGCAAACTCGGCATGTACATCGCGGCGCCGGACGACATCTACAACGTGATCGTCCGCAGGACGGCGGCAACATCAACGACTACGGCATGGGCCCGCTGCCCAGCACCAACGGCACGCCGGCCGGCTCGCTGTCCGGCGGCAACGACTACATGTTCGCCAAGCGGGACACGCCCGCGCAGATCGAGGCGGGCATCAAGTGGCTCAACTTCGAGGACCTGACCGTCGGCAGCGGCCAGTTCAACTACGCCTGGCAGAAGGCGCACAGGCTGCCCGTCGGGTTCCCCGAGCCGCAGCTGTTCACCGGCGCCACGGAGGCCGCGCAGCAGAAGCTGATGGACAAGTACGCCACGATCAACCCGTCGTACTACGCCACGTTCACGAACGCCAACGAGCTGCCGATGGGCGAGCCCGTCGACGCGCAGGCGGTCTACAAGACGCTCGACCCGGTGATGCTCGCCATGCTCACCGAGCCGAGCGCGAACATCAGCCAGTTGCTCGCGGCCGCGACCAGCCAGGTCAACCAGATCCTGGCGAACAGCGGCGCGTAGCGGCAGATGGTCGCCACACTGCGCAGGCCCGCGCAGCTGGCCCCGGCGCGCTCGCGCGCCGGGGCCAGCCTCGGGCCGAAGATCCGGCGCAACGCGGGCGCGCACGCCTTCCTGATCGGCGCGGTCGCGAGCTTCGCGTTCTTCTCCTGGTACCCGATGTGCCGGGAAGTCATCATGAGCTTCCAGAAGACCCAGCTGGGCGTGACGAGCTGGGCCGGCTGGGCGAACTACCGACGCATCTTCGCCGACCCGACGTTCTGGACCGCCTGGAAGAACACGCTGGAGTTCACCGTCCTGGCGCTGATCGTCGGCTACGCGGTGCCGTTCTTCGTCGCGATCCTGCTCAACGAGCTGCGGCACGCCAGGGGGTACCTGCGCGTCCTGGTCTACCTGCCGGTGATGCTGCCGCCCGCCTCGGCGCTGCTGCTGTTCGCCTACTTCTACGATCCGACGTACGGGCTGTTCAACAGCGTGCTGCACACGCTGCACCTGCCGACCTCGCAGTGGGTCCAGTCGCCGGGAAGCACCCCGCCGACCATGGCGATGATCTCCGTGGTCATCGCCGCGACCTGGATGAACATGGGCGGCGCGACGCTGATCTACCTCGCGGCGCTGCAGAACATCCCCGGCGAGCTCTACGAGGCCGCCGAGATCGACGGCGCCGGGATCCTCACCCGGATCCGCCACGTCACGATCCCGCAGACCAGGCTGATCCTGTCGATGCTGCTGATGCTGCAGGTCGTCGCCACCATGCAGATGTTCGTCGAGGCCTTCATCCTGACCAACGGCGGCGCGGGCGTGAACGACAACACGCTGTCCGTCGTCAACCTGATCTACACGTACGCGTTCGCGATGAGCGGCGCGAGCAACTACGACAGCGCCTCCGCGCTCGGCGTCGTGCTCATGGCCGTGCTCGCGGTATTCTCCGGCGGCTACCTGTGGCTCAGCCGGGAACGGAGGTAACCGGCATGGCGCAGGCGCAGGCGCGCACCAGGACGCTCATCTCGGACGCGCAGCTCAGCCGCGGGCGCGGACGCGTCCTCTACCGCGTGGTGCTGACGCTGGTGATCGCGCTGTTCACGCTGGTCTTCATCGGCCCGCTGTACTTCCTGTTCAGCGACGGCCTCAAGTCGACGACTGAGGCGGTCCAGGTGCCCCCGACGCTGGTGCCGCACCACGTGCTGCCGGGCACCTACGCCAGTGCGTGGCGCATCGTCGGCCTCGGCCGGCTGTTCCTCAACACGCTCTACTACGCGTTCGGCGCGCTCGCCTTCCAGCTCGTCTTCGACGTGGCGGCGGCCTACTCGCTGTCCAGGCTCCGGCCGGTGCTCGGCAACGTAATCTTCGCGCTGATGCTGGCCACCCTGATGATCCCCGCCACCGTGCTGGTGGTGCCGCAGTACATCACGGTCGCCAACCTGCCGCTCCTGCACATCAACCTGATCGGCACGCCGGAGGCCATCTGGCTGCCGTCGGTCGCGAACGCGTTCAACATCTTCCTGCTCAAACGGTTCTTCGACTCCATACCCGGGGAGCTGCTCGACGCGGCGTCGATCGACGGCGCCTCGCCGCTGCGCACCCTGCGCTCGGTCGTGCTGCCGATATCCCGCCCGATCCTGGGCGTCGTCTCCATCTTCGCCCTGGTCACCGTCTGGAAGGACTTCCTGTGGCCGCTGCTCGTCGAGGCCGGGTACTCCCCGACGAGGGAGACGCTCAACGTCGGCATCTGGCAGGCCGCGACGACCGCCCCGCAGAACATCGTGCTCGCCGCGTCCGCCATGGCGGCCGTGCCCACGCTGATCTTCTTCCTCATCTTCCAGCGCAATATCATGTCCGGCCTGACCGCCGACGGCCTCAAGGGATGAAAGGGAGTACTGATCAGTGAATGCGCCGTGGTGGCGGAGCGCCGTTATCTACCAGGTCTACCTGCGAAGCTTCGCGGACTCTGACGGCGACGGGATCGGCGACCTGCGCGGGGCGATGGACCACCTGGACTACCTGGCCGACCTCGGCATCGACGCGATCTGGCTCAACCCGTGGTATCCCTCGCCCATGGCGGACGCCGGCTACGACATCGCCGACTACCGGGACATCGACCCGGCGTTCGGCAGCCTCGCGGACGCGGACGCGCTGGTCGCCGCGGCCCGCGAACGCGGCATCAAGGTCATCATCGACATGGTGCCCAACCACTGCTCGACCGAGCACCCCTGGTTCAAGGCGGCGCTGTCGGCGCCGCCCGGAGCGCCCGAGCGCGGCAAGTTCTGGTTCCGGCCCGGCCGAGGGCCCGGCGGCGAGCTGCCGCCGAACAACTGGGACTCAATCTTCGGCGGTCCGGCGTGGACCCGGGTGGCCGGCCCGGACGGGCAGCCAGGCGAGTGGTACCTGCACCTGTTCGCGCCGCAGCAGCCCGACTTCAACTGGGAGGACCCCCAGGTCCACGCCGAGTTCGCCGACGTGCTCAGGTTCTGGCTGGACCGCGGCGTGGACGGGATCCGCATCGACTCCGCGGCGATCCTGGTCAAGGACCCCGCCCTCCCCGACGCGGACGCGGCCGTCGAGCCCGGCCCCGGGCACCCGTACACCGACCGCGACGGCATCCACGAGATCTACCAGGAGTGGCGCCGGGTCGCGGACACCTACCCTGGCGAGCGGGCGCTGATCGGCGAGATCTGGCTGCCGGACCACCTGCGCTTCGCGCGGTACCTGCGCGCGGACGAGCTGCACAGCGCGTTCAGCTTCGCGCTGCTGCAGTCGCCGTGGGAGGCCGGGTCGCTGCGCCGGGTCATCGACGACACGCTGGCCGCGCACGCCCCGGTCGGCGCGCCCGGGGCCTGGGTGCTGTCGAACCACGACGTGACCAGGCACGTGACGCGGTACGGCCGGGCGACCACGTCGTTCGCCTTCGCCAACCGGCGGCACGGCGAGCCGCTCGACCTCGACCTCGGGACCCGGCGCGCGTGCCGCCATCCTGCTCACGCTGGCGCTGCCCGGGGCCGTCTACCTGTACCAGGGCGAGGAACTCGGGCTGTGGGAGGTCGAGGACCTGCCCGACGAGGCGCGCCAGGACCCCATGTGGCACCGCACCGGCGGCGCCGACCCGGGCCGGGACGGCTGCCGGGTGCCGATGCCGTGGTCGGGAACCGAGCCGCCGTTCGGCTTCAGCGAGGGCGGCGAGCCGTGGCTGCCGCAGCCGCGTGCCTGGAAGGACCACACGGTCGAAGCCGAGAGCGGGGATCCCGCCTCGATGCTGGAGCTCTACCGCTCCGCCCTGCGGCTGCGCCGCGGCGAGCGGTGGCTGCGCGACCCGGCCGCGCCGATGCGGTGGCTGCCGTCGCCGGACGGGGTGCTCGCCTTCGCGCGCGGCGCCGGGGCCTGCTACCTCAACCTGTCGGCCGGCCCGGTCGAGCTGCCGGGGGACGCGGGGATGCTGCTGTCCAGCCAGCCGCTGACCGCGCGGGTGCTGCCGCCGGACACGGCGGCATGGCTGCGGCTTTGAGAAGCGGGGTACGGCGGGGAGTAAGGCGCTTCCGTTCGGGATGATGGGAATTAGAGAGAAAGACGTTTCTCAGAAGAAGCGCTGAAGATGCGGGCAGCGGCCCCTGATCCGCGTTGGGCAGGCTTGCGGGTGGAGCAACCGAACTCGCAGACCGGAGCGCGACTATGACACCCGAAAATGGCGACCTGACCAGGGCCAAGCGGATCCGGCGGCGGGGCAGGCGGCGGCTCGCCGCGGCAACGGCCGGCGCGGGGGTGGCCAGCGTGGCGACCGCCGCGGCGATCGCGGTGGTCCTGCCGTCCTCCTCGCACAGCAGCGCGACGGCGGCGGCGAGCACGGCCACCTCCGCCGCCACGACACCCGCGGCCAGCTCATCGACTTCGTCGTCCTCACCCTCATCCTCGTCCTCGTCCTCATCGTCGGTTTCATCGACGTCCGGGAAGGCGGTGGCCACGTCGGGGGCGTCGTGACGACCGGGGTCAAGCGCGCGAAAGCCGGGCATGATCGTCGGTACCGGGCACCACGTTCGTCTACGGCATCAACATCGACTGGCTGGGCCAGGTGATGGAGACCGTGGTGGGCAAGCCCCTCGACGTCATCGTCAAGGAGAGCGTCACGGGGCCGCTGGGGATGAACGACACGATGTTCCGGGTCGGGCCGGGCTGGAAGTGGGGCTACGGACTGCTGCTCAACACCGAGGACGTCCCTGGGCGGCGCAAGGCGTGGACCAGCGCGTGGGCGGGCCTGCTGAACACCCACTTCTTCATCGACCGCGCCACCGGCGTCTGCGCGTTGATCTACACGAACTCGCTGCCGTTCATCCCCGAGCACGAGGCCTGGCAGACCTACGTGGACTTCGAGACCGCGCTGTACGCCTCGCTCTGACCTTGCCCGCGGCGGGGTAGCGGTTTCATGATCATGGGTCAAAACTGGCGATATTCGCCGCAGATGACCCATGATCATGGCCGCCACCCTTTCAGGGCTGAGGGTTTGCTGTAGAGCTGGGTGCAGGGCTGCTGCTCTGAGGAGTCGCTGAGGCCTGCGGCACGTCCCGCTGACATTCGCCGGCCAGGCTCGCTGGTATGCGAACCGAACTCGTGCACCAGAGAACAGCGATGGCGACTGAGGATGTCGACGCGCGAAACGGCTGGCTCACCGTGATGCTGCGGCCGGCCGGGGCGCTCGATGAGGCGGCGGCGAACCGGCTCTGCGCGGCGCTCAGCCTCTTGACACTGGCGGCCGGCAGCGACATGGTCATCGTCAACCTGACCGCGAGCGCCGTGCGGAACCCGCGCGCGCTCGCCAGGAGGCTGCTGTCGCCCGCCCGCGACTTCGAGCGGGCCGGACGGTGCCTGCTAGTGATCGGCGCCTCCGCCGAACTGGCCGCGGAGCTCGCCCGGGCAGCCGTGCCGGTCATCACGCTGGCCGCCGACACGCTGCCGCGGCAGGTCCGGCCGGCGCCGCTGCCTGCGGCCTGATAACGAGGCTGGATCTCGTCGTCAGATGACGCCGGGGCGATGATGTCGATGGTCGGGGAAGTACGTCCGGTATCGCCGGACGTCGCGGGTCAGCAGCCGGTAACCCGCTACGGCGGCGTGGGCGCCGATGTAGAAGTCTGGCATCGGTGACCGCTTGTCGCCGCCGCCGCGCCGGTACCGCACGAACGCCTTCCCGGTAGCGAAACCCGCCAGGAAGGGTAGCGGCTCGCGTTCGTAATCGCTGGCCGGGAGCAGTTCCTCGAGCTCTTCGACGGTTTCGTAGCCGACCGAAACCTCGGCGTAGATGAGCGGGTTGATCACTACCCGGCCAGCATCCATGGCCGCCGCGATTTCCGTCGCCGACCAGTCAGCCCATTGTTTGTCCCCGGTGATGACATCTAGCAGCACACACGAGTCGACAAGGGTCGCCGGGCGGATCGCCGCGGGGTCACTCGCCACGGAGCAGCGCCATGATCTCGTCGGTGCTCATGCCCGCGACCTCGTGGCCGGTGGCTGTGTTGCGCAGCCGCCGGACCCGCCGCGACTGGTTCACAGCAGCCGCACTTCGGTACGTGAGCTGCCGGGATAGCCGTGGTCAGCGCGCCCCTTCAGGCGGCAGGCCGACCGGAGCCCCGGTAACGTGAAAGCTTTCCCGCCCCAGGACCCGCAGGATCTTTCACGATAATCCAGGCGCCCGGCTCATCCCCGTCGCGGGCGGCCGCCGGCCGGCAGACGGGCGCGCAAGCGCGGGAAGAGCCGCCCATCGCCGCAGGCCGCGCTAAAGCGCGGCTGCCGTGTGATTGGGGACCATGTCCGCCGGTTCCTTTTCGCGCATGCGTGATCTCGGTGCGGCACAATGGCAGCCAACGACGCGGACGGGCGGACAAGCGGACGGTTCGCGCTGTGCCGCGAAGGCTGCAGTAATCAGAGGGGGATGGCGCGGGTGAACGATCCTGCCGGAAAGGCCGGTACCGAAATCGATTACGAGGTCATTGCCGACCAGGCCTTGGCGGAGCGAGCCCTCGATTTCTATAAGCGCCGCCAGCTGCAAGTGCAGGCCTTCAACACGGAGGGCGTGGTATCCGCTCAGATATGGGGGACCTGCCCTCGGTGCGCGCATAGCCTGGACGTCCAGATGACGCTCAGCGCCCCGGTCGTCACCCGGGGGGGATGGTCGAGCATCGGCCGCAAAGACCCGAAAATCCCTGCCGAGATCGACGTCGGCTGTGGCTGCGGGCTTTCCCATAACGGAGCGCCCGGGAACGTCACCGGCTGCGGGGCCAACTTCCGCCTGCCGACGGCACCGCCCGCGCCCTGATGGCCGGTCCAGGCAATCCCCCGGTGCCGCCGGCACCGGCACCACAGCCCAGGCCGGTCAGCGCGGCGGACAAGGAAGCGTTCGAGGCGCTGGTGAAGGATGCGGTCTCTTCGGTCCGCTCGATGGCCTCGGCATGGCGTACCGGGCTGGCGGCACTGGTCACGCTGGTCACGACCGGGATCATCATCACCGGGCGGACCGCCACGACCGAACTGACCGTGCCGTGGCGGACCGGCGTCACGGTGGCCATCGGCGGCGGCCTGCTCCTAGCGCTCGCGGGGCTGTGGACCGCCCTCGTGGCCGAGGCCGGCGCGCGCGTCCGGCTGCAGACACTGGACGACATCCGCGCCCACTACGCGAGCGTGCAGGCCTACCTGGTCGGGCAGGCATCTGCCGCCGGCCGGCGGTTGCAACTCGCCAGGACGCTCGTCGGGGCGGCCCTCGTGCTGCTGCTCACGGGCGTTCTGCTCACCTGGTGGGCACCGGCCGCGCCGTCGTCGCCGCCCGCGTACCTCAAGGTGACCCAGGCCGGGGGTACCGACTGCGGCACCTTGCAGTCCGCTGATGGCGGCGTCCTGCGGCTGAGCGTGGCCGGGGCGCACGAGCCGACCGTGATACCGCTGACCAGGGTGACGAACCTGGCCGTGGTGGCTAGCTGCTGACCTGGTACTCTTTGCCGCTTACTGCCAGATGCGGACTGTTCCGTCATTGCCCGCCGATGCGATCAGCAACGGCTCAGTCGGGCTGAAAGCAACGCAGTACACCGGTCCGGTGTGGCCTTGGTGCAGGCCCCGCCGTTCGGCGGCCGCCACCTGCCACGTCTCTACGGCGCCATCATTGCGGCCAGCCGCGAGCAGCGCTCCGTCCCGGCTGAACGCCATGCAATCGGCGCGGATGCCCCCCGCGGACCCACTGCGCATGAACTCACCAGCCGCCAGATCGTAAAAATCCAGCCTGCCATCCGCCTCGCCAATGGCGAGCAAGGTCCCGTCAGGACTCAATGCCGTCGCCACGGCCCATTTACCGTGTCTCGCGGTGGACAGCGTCAGTTCGCCGTCCGAAACTCGCCATACCCGCGCCATCCCGTCCTCAGAGGTGGCCGCCAAGAGCGATCCCTCGGGACTAAACGCCATCTCCGCGACCGGGTGATCGAAAGGCGCCAGCTGCCGCTGATGCTGCCCGGTGGCCGCGAACCAGATATGGACAGCGCCGTCTCCATAGCCCCCGGCGAGCAGCGTGCCGTCAGGGCTGAAAGCTATTGTCCTGACGTCAATGCTTTCCCGCATGTACGGGTGACCGAAGGGTAGCGGGGCCGCCGCTTCCCACAATTGCACCGCCCCGCCGTCGCCGGCCGTGGCAAGCAGCCGCCCGTCCGGACTGAACGCCACGTCGTTGACCAGGTTTTCGCCGGTCCCAAACTCGAACGCCTCATCGCCGGTGGCCACCTCGTGGACGCGCACCGGGCGGCGCCGACCGCCCGATGCCAGCAGCCGCCCGTTGGGACTGAACGCGACGCACAAGGCTTGATCCCGGTCTTGTTCCAGGATCGTTGAGATAAGCGGACTTCGCGAGGCGTCGCGCCTGGCCAGCCGCACAGTCGGGGGCTGCGCGGGCACGGCTTCGGCTGCCGGCTGGGTCCGCTCCAGAAAGGCGTCGGCCAGCTCGGCGACCCTGCCGGTGTCGTTATCGGCAACCCTTTGAAGGGCCCTTTTCGCCGCGAGCGCCCGGGCCGGATCCGGGTCGGTAAGCCACTTCGCGATCTCGTTGACCGCGCCGACGCGAACATCCGGTGAGATGCTCTGCAAGGCGGCCGCGACCGGCTCGGGTAGCCCGCCGGGCGTGACAGCGCGGCCAGCCGGGCTGCGGGCGAGCACGGTGCTGCTCCCCTCCCCGCCCAGCACCCGGAGTTGCGGTGGCTCCTGGTTGCCCGGGGACCGTACGTGCTCGTAGGCGTATCTAAAGGCCTCCGCCACCGTGATGTGGCCGTCTCGGTCAGCATCGGCCGCCCCGGTGCGAAGGCCCTCCACCATGACCGTCGTGACAGTCGGTTGGGTGATCCCTGGGGTGTCGCCGAGGGAGTACCACAGGTTTCGAGAGACCGTGAGCACCTCGCGCCCCCTGCCGTTGCTGGCCAGCAGCGGCCCGAGATCGCTTCCAGGTACGTCCTCGGTAATGGGCACGTCGCCGTAGTCAATGATGAGAATCTGCCGCCGCGCGGCACACTCGTTCAACTCGCCGGTCAGCGTGGACACCTCGATCGCGGTGGCAGCCGGGAACTGTGCCTCGGTATCGGCCGCCGCGAAAAGCGCCCGGCCGCGTGCGTCCTGAAGTATGTGGCAGGACAGGTACAGCAGCACCGTCTCATCGGGGCGGCGGCCGCTGAGAAAAGACGCGATCTCCCTCCGGATCCGCGACAAGGGCTGGTTGAACAGCCGCTTTACCGTGAACCCGCCGATCGCCGAATCGGCCAGGACATCGGCGAGTTCTTCCGCGTCACGCACTGCCGCGGGAAGGTCGCGGAGGACTGGATCCTGATACTGCTCGGTGGCGATGATCAGCGCCGTGCGAGGTCCGGGCGGGAGGTCAGGCGCGGGGGCGAAGACCGGCTCGTCACGGACGGGCAGCCGGATCCGGTGTGAGGGCTCGACGTCCAGGTGCTGACCGGAGATGATGATCGTCCCTGTCTTCTCATCGGCTGGAAGGAGCAGCCGGATCCGCGCGGTGTCGACAGCCTCGTCGATGACCAGCAGAATCGGACAGGGCCGCGTACGCCGCCAGTACCCCGCGGTAGAGTTCCACTCTGTCCTCGTTGTCGGCGGAGATGTACTGCTCAGGAACTCCGAGGACGCGCAGCATCTGGCCCACTATCCCCTTCTCGTACGCGACACTCAGCCGGGCGATAAGGACGCCGCCGGGAAACCAATCGCGCTCCAAGGCGATACGGGTTGCCTGCGCCGCCAGGGCGGTCTTTCCCGTCCCCTGCTTGCCTTCGATCAGGATGGGGATCCCCCGAGAGTGAGCAGGGTCAAGGAAGTCGAGGACGCGGGTCAATTCGGTGTCCCGGACGGGAAGAGCGACCTTGTCCGGCACTGGCCAGTCGCTCTCGGGTAGGCGGGGCGGCAAGCGCAGCACGAAACTGCGGTCGCCAAGATTCTCGGTGTAGACGACGCCTGGGATCGGCTCGGGCAGGTAGGAGGAGAGCCCCGCCGGGGCGCCTTCGGCAGCCGGTAGCTGAACCTCCTCTTCTGCGGGCGCGGCCCCGGGCGCAGGGGACGTGACATGGGTCAGCACCCGCAGCGCTTCGGGGTTGATGAGGGCGAACGGGCGCTCGGCGGCGTCGGCGGACAGGCTGCCGGTGCCCTCGGCCACGTTCATGACCGCGCGGAAGGTGTTCGCCGCCGTGCCGGCTCGCTCCTGGATCTCCGCGGAGATCCGCTCGAGCACCGCCGCGGTGGCCAGCGACTCAGCGCGCGGCAATGTGCGCAGCAGCGCGTCCCGCGCGCCCGGCACGAAGTCGTACCGGCCCGGCACGCCGTCGACCGGTCGCAGCAGGCCGCTGAGCAGCACCTCGGCGAGGTCGCTTGGCTTCGACGACCGGATGACCCGGTGCTGGATCAGCCGCATCACCGGGAGGTACGGGACCGTCAGGGCGATGTGCGCGGCCAGCGCCGCGGCTGCTGGTGACGCCGCCGCCTGGAAGCGCCGTACCCGGTCGGCAGGCGGCAACTCCTCTTCCCTCGTCAGCGGTTCGACGGCGGGTCGGACGCGGTCGCTGACGTAGGTGACCGCGGTGTCGCGGGGGCCACCGGAGGCCGTGACCAGCCGCGCCCAGTCGGCCAGCCAGTCGGCCGATAGTTCGGTGACCGGTATCGCGATGCCTCCCGGCCGCTGGCGTACCGGACCGTCGTGCGGCGTGAAGCGCAGTTCCGTATTGGGCGTGCCTGGACGGCTCAGGACCGCCTGCCCGGGAACCGTGGGCGCGGCGGTTCTGCGCCACAGGCCTTCGCCGAGCGGTTGCAGGATCGCCGTCGGGCCCTGCCTGGCCCACAGGTGCGCGGCGGCCCCGGCGCGGCCGTCCCACCAGTGCCTGCCCGAACAGTCGCTCAGGATCATCACGGCCTGACGGCCGGTCGGATCGACCAGGGCTGACGGCGCCAGGACGGGGCCGCCACACCCGGACGTCGCGGAACGCGCCAAGCCGGAACATCGCCTCGCGAAGCTCGCTGACGAGCGGCCGCCAGACGGCCATCGCCGGGCCGGTATCGACGACGAGCGCGAGACTGAGCCAGCGCTCACGCGCCGGCACCAGGACCGGGGTCCACGGCCGTTGCCGGGGCCGCCGGGCGATCTTCTCGGCCGTCGCGTTCTCGTCGAGGACGCGCTGGCGGCGAGACGGAACGCGGCGTTTGAACGGCCTGAGCGCGCGCTGCACCTTCAGTGTCTGATTGAGCATCGGCGCCGTCGGGACCAGGAGGCTTTCAGCCTCGGTGCCCATGCCGCCATCCGCCGGGCCGCGCGGTGCGTACAGCGACTGCCGCACCGGACCTGACGCATCGTCCCCCGCGGGTGGGGTCGCCGGCCCGCTGCCCGGATCCTCCGGCAGGTCAGCCCCGTCGTCCGAGTCTTCAGGTGGCAGGGAATCGGCAGGTTCCCTGGCGGCCGATTCGTCGTTCTCGCCGATCGGGAGGTGCCCGGCGAGCCAGAGCATCTCCGCCAGTTCGAGGGTGGTGACCGGCGGTCCGATCGCGTTCAGCAGGTTACGCAGGCGATCAATCGTCATCGCGGCCGGCTTCGGCGCTCAGGTAAGGCATCACCTGGTCGGCCAGTTGCAGAACGTTCGCTGGCTCTTCGTCGAACATGGCGTGGTGGCACAGGTAGATGGCGTTGAGCAATTGGTCATTGGCCAGCAGCCCGTTGTCCCGGCGGTTGAAGAAGTGGCTGATGATCTCGCGGGCCTGTTCGGGAAGCTCGCCGTTCTCGCTAATGTCAGCGCCCAGGTGCTCGCAGACGATCGCGCGGAGATCCTCCTCGGTGGCCGGCTGCTTCAGCGAAAGCGTCAGGCATCGTCGCAGGAACGCCGGCGGGAACTCGCGTTCACCGTTGCTTGTCATGATCACTAGCGGAAACTCATCGCACGTCACGGTGCCGTCGTGCACCCGAGCGCGGCTCGTAGTGCCGTCCGCCGTCATTACCGAGGCGGTGGCCACGGAGCCGCGGGCCAACTCGATGATCTCATATGACCCGGTCTCGAAGATCGTCAGCAAGTCGTTGGGCAGATCGATGTCGCTCTTGTCGATCTCGTCGATGAGCAGGACCCGGGGGCGTTTGTACGGCAGCAGCGCGGTGCCCAGCGGTCCGAGTCTTATGTAGTCGCCGATGTTCGGCGACGAGGCCGGTACGGGCGCGGGCTTGCCCGCGGGCGATCCCGCGGGTTTGCTGGCGGCTTCCAGCCGACTCAGCGGATCGTACTCGTACAGGCCCTCCCGCAGCGTCGCCCGGCTGGTGATCGGCCAGAGCAGGACCGGTCCGAGCTTGAGCTCGTGCGCGACCGCGTAGGCCAGTGTGGACTTGCCGGTACCGGGCGGACCGGTCACGAGGAGCGGCCTGCGCAGGTACAGGGCGGCGTTGACCTGCCGGACGGCTTCCTCGCTCGGCAGGTACTTGATGGTCGACTGGCGGCTGCCGGGACGTTCGGCGGGTACGGGCAGCGCGGGAGAGCCGGTGAACATCCGCCATGGCGGCGGCGCGGGCAGCTTGTCCGCTATGTCGTCATGCGGATCGCCGCCTCCCGTGTAGATCCTCCACTCCGCCATTTCTCAGGTACCTCCTATGGGCGGGTCAGGCAATCGCGCCGGGTCGTCCCAGAACAACGTCAGATGGCGGCCGAGATGGTCGTCGCCGCCGTTCTTCGGCGATCTCGCCTCCTTGCGGAACTTCGCCACCTCGGCCGGCAGGCGATCCGGGTCTATCGTCGACACCGCCGCCGTGATGTCGGTGAGGAATTTCTCCTGGACGGCGTGTGCGGCACCGTCGCCCATGCAGGTCCGGCGGCACCAGAGCATGACCGGAATACCGGCATCCAGGGCCGCCTCGAGCCATTCCTCCCGTGGCGAGGACGCTTAAGCGACGGCGCCTATCTTCTGGTCGGCATCCAGGAGATCGCGAAATCCTTCGTAGTCGTAGGGATCCGGGCATTTGACCGGCTCTATCCGGTCACTCGCTCCGCCGCGCAGCGCCTGCCAGCGCTTGCGTACGCGGTCGGTCAGGAAGATGTTCCCGGTGCCGGGGTTCATCCGCTGCACATCCCGCACGATGAGCGGCACCGATCTAGTCGGCCGAGGGTGCGAAGCACCGGGTTCCCGATACTCCCACTCGTCGTAGGGCAAGCCGAATTCGTTCTTGCGAACGGCGAACTCCAGCCCGAAATCCGGAAATTTGAGCTTGCTTATCTGCGAGGTGATAAGCCTTTCCGTCTGGGTCCGCACTTGATCCCGGCGCGCGATCTTCTTTTCCCCCTCGGCCACCCAGACGCCATCGACAAGCGGGCGCGCCGTGATCTCCACGTGCGTTTTGCCGTTCTTCGTCGGGGTTGCCAGCGTGATGACGATGGACGTGACGGGCGCGTGCGCGTGTTCGATTTCCTCGGCCCAGGCGGGCGCGTGGGCGTGCGCCCACGAGGCGAGCCGGGATCGGGCGACGCCGTCGAGGAAATACATGAGCTTGCACAGGAATGCGCGCAGTCGCAGTTCCTGATCGCCTGTCCCGGATTCGGCCGCATAGCGGATGGCCGCCCACGGGGTGGTGAGGTTCTCGAGCGGGCCGACCATCGGAAACGCCGCGGCGAAGACAGCGTTCATGTCTGCTGTCACAAGCGCCCCGGAAACGGCCGCCCGCAGCGCCGCCCGGGCCGCGTACTCCATCCATGACAGCGGCAGGAGGTCGTCGACACCCTCCCAGTACCGGCGGACCGTAGTAAGCGGCAGCATGCGGCCGATGTAGCCACCGCGCTCATCTTCGAGGACCGCGTCCGTCATCATGCCGACCACCAGGCCAGAGTCCGCGATATAGAGACCAGCGCCGCTGAATCCCTCATTTAGGCGCTGGAGGTGGGCGGCATCGACATCGGCCTGGAGCCACTCGTTTCCGAGGTCCCGGTAACCGCTGCTGCTGAGCTTGACGTAGTCGCCGTTGCCGTCCAGGTTCGGCGGGAAACCCAGCGCCCCAAGCTCGTACTGGGCGCTTCCGGGCCGTGGCTGCAGGGCGTCGGGCGGGGCGAATGTGCACGGTTCGGCGCCGGCGGGCGCCGGGTCATCGAGTTCGACAAGCGCGACATCGCCGCGGTCGCCTTGCTCCCGCCACTGCGTGAGCCGCCGGACCGTGCCCGGAACGCCCGCACCGCCCGCTACGCCCGGGAAGGCCACGTGAACGTGGTCCAGACCGTCGACGACGTGAGCGCAGGTAAGCACTTGGCGGGGCGAGACCAGCAAGCCCGCGCCGCGAATCGCATCGCTTTTTCCGTCAATTCCGTCGATTCTGTCAATGCGCGCACGCCAGCCCATATCGTTCATTCAGCGCTCTTCGCATCCCTGCTCTACCGAGGAGGGCCCTCCCCACCCGCGGACAGCTTCTCAAAACTGTACAACGGCGGCGACCATCACAAGCCAAACATTTGCGGTAGGGAGCCGGCCGCGTCCGTTCGGTATAAGGAAAGGCGGCAGCGGCGCGGACATCAGGCTTTTGCCGCCACCTCCCCCGGCGCCGCTGCCGGCGGCCTTATGCCGAATGGGTGAGCGTGACCGTGACCGAGTGGGTGCCGGCGGGGACGGTGACGGTGCCGGCCGCCTCGCTGACCGTGCCCGCTGAGGCGGACGCGATGTCGTTGACGAAGACGGGCAGGTCGAAGACCACCGGTCCCGAGGCGGTGCCGGCCAGCCGGAGCGTGACCGTATTCCCTTGAGTGGTGATCGTCACGCCGATCCTGCCGCCGCCGGCGACCGGCACGTTGGCGGCCGCGATCGGGCGGCCGGAGGCGAGCCAGCCGTCCGGGACGCCGCGGCCGACGACGAGCGTTCCGTCGGTGCGCTGGGCGACCAGCGAATCGAGCAGGCCGAGGTCGCCCATGGCGATGCCCCAGGAGTGCGGCGACGAGCCGCCGCCGTAGGAGACGAAGATCACTCGGCTGATCGGCCGGCACCAGCTTAGGGTTACGGCCGTGGAGTCCTTCGATCCCGAGGCGGCGGCCCGGGCGGTCGCCGAGGCGCTGCGGCCGCTCGGCACGCCGGCGCGGGCGCGGCAGGAGAAGCAGTACCTGAAGAGCGACCTGGAGTTCTTCGGGGTCACGGTGCCGGAGCTGCGACGGACGGTGAAAAGCGCTTACCGCGGCTATCCGGGGCTCGACGGGGAGGCGGCGCTCGCGTGGGCGGTCGCGCTGTGGCGCGAACCCGTGCACGAGCGGCGGATGGCGGCGGTCGAGGTGCTAACGCTGGCGGTGCCGCGGCTGGCCGCGGCGGACCTTCGTGTTGTGGCCTCCCTGGTGCGGGAGGCGCGTACCTGGGCGCTTGTGGACGGGCTGGCGTGCACCGTGGCCGGCGAAGTCGCGCTGCGCAACCCGTCGGCGTGGCCCCTCATCGACGCGTGGGCGTCCGACCCGGACTTCTGGGTGCGCCGGTCCGCGCTCCTCGCGCTGCTGCCGGGAATCCGCGCGGGCAGGGCCGACCTGCCGCGGTTCACCCGGTACGCGGAGCCGATGCTCGCGGAGCGGGAGTTCTTCATCCGCAAGGCGATCGGCTGGGTGCTGCGGGAGATCTCGCTGCGTGATCCGGAATGGGTTGCCGGGTGGACGGGGCGTCATCTGCCTGAGATGCCGGGCGTGACGTTCCGCGAGGCGGTCCGGCGTCTCCCGGCCGCGGAGGCCGAACGGCTCCGCGGCCTTCGCGCGACGGCGGGACGGTAGCGTAGGGCGCTGTGGCGATAGTTCCCGACTCCAAGGACTGGACCTGGGTGCTGCGGCGCCCGTGTCCCGAATGCGGCCTGGACACTCGCTCCTTCGCGGTCGCGGAGCTCCCGGAGATGATCCGGTTGAACGCCGCTGCCTGGCCGGGAGTGCTCGGCGTCCCGGATGCGGCGCGGCGCCCGCGGCCGGACACGTGGTCGCCGCTGGAGTACGGCTGCCACGTCCGCGACGTGTTCCGGCTGTACGACTACCGGCTCGGCCTGATGCTGACCGACGACGACCCGCTGTTCCCGAACTGGGACCAGGACGAGACCGCCGTCGCGGACCGGTATGGCTCGCAGGATCCCGCGTCGGTCGCGCGGGAACTCGGCGCGGCGGCGGACGCGCTCGCTTCCCGGTTCGCCGGCGTGCGCGACGACCAGTGGGCGCGGCCGGGGCGGCGCAGCGACGGCGCGGCGTTCACCGTGGAGACGTTCGGCAGGTACTTCATCCACGACCCGGTGCACCATCTGTACGACGTCACCGGGGTCCGGGCTACTTCATGAGCTCCGATACGGCGGCCGCGAGGTCGCCGAGCTGATCGGCGGCGAAGGCGCCGTTTTCGTTGAGCGGCTGGAGCAGCACGTGGTCCGCGCCCGCGTCGAGGTGTTCGCGGACACGGGCGCGGACGGCCTGGATGCCGGACGGGATGATCGCCTCGATCAGCCGGTCGCTGCCCCCGTCTGCGAAGTCGTCGTCTGTGAAGCCGAACCTCCGCAGGTTGCGCGTGTAGTTCGGCATGCGCAGGTAGCGCTGCGCGTACGCACGGCCCGCGGCGCGGCCTTCGGCGGGATCGGCGGCTAGCGACAGGGCCTGCTCGGGGACCAGCAGGGGCGAGGCACCGAGGACCGAACGGGCGTACGCCGTGTGCTCGGGCGGGGTGAAGTACGGGTGAGCACCCTCGGTTTGCTCAGCGGACAAGGTGAGCATCTTCGGGCCGAGGGCCGCCAGGACGACGGGCGGGAGCTGGCTGTCCGCGGCGTGGCCGGCCGGGTGGTCCAGTTCGTCGAGGAACTTCTCCATTTTCTCCAGCGGCTTCTGGTACGTGTAGCCGAGCGAGCTGACCAGCTGCTCGTGGCTGACGCCCAGCCCCAGGATGAACCGGCCGGGGAACTCTCCTGCCAGGGCGGATGCCTCCGCGCGCATCGCCGCGGGCTCCCACGCCCAGATGTTGGCGATGCCTGTCGCGACGATTAGCGCGTTTGTTGCTGTTATCAGCGGCTTCAGGAGGGTGAAGGCGTCCGGCGTCGCGTTCCCGCCGCCGATCCACAGTGACGTGAAGCCCGCCCGCTCGACCGCCGCCGCGGTCGCCGCCGGGTCCGCGCCGATCCACGAGGGCGGCGGCATCCAGATCCCGAGCCGCCCCAGCCGCGCACGCAGTTCATCCGTCGTCATGTTGAGAGTCATGTCCGTTGCGCGCGGATTCATTCCCTTCGGCCGTTCGCGCCGGCCGTTGGCGCCCTCCTCTCCCGGCCGGCGCCATCGCGACCCGCGCCCCTGCCGGCACCTCCCGCCCTCTTGGCCGACACCCTCTCGTGCGACTTGTGAAGGGTTTCTTTCGAAGTTATTCTTTCAGATGTGCCGGACAATCATGATTCCGAACGGAAGGGGGTGACTCCCCCCGGTCAGTCCCCGCCTGCGGCGCCCGGGACCCCGGGTAACCCCCTGCGGCTGACCGATCCGCGGATGATACGGGCGCTGGTCCACCCGGCACGGGTGGCGATATGGCAGTTCCTGGCCCTAGAGGGTCCGGCGACCGCGACCGAGTGCGCCGAAATCGCTGGCCTGTCGCCCTCGGCCTGCAGCTACCATCTGCGCACGCTGGCCCGGTACGGGTTCGTCGAAGAGGACCTGGCGAGCACGGCGGACGGCCGCGAACGCCCGTGGCGGGTGCGGATCACCGCGTTCAGCATTTCGGACGGAGCGGAGGCGACGCTGGCCATGCGGGACGCCGGGCGGCTGCTCAACGAGAGCGTGCACGCTTCCGCCGAGGAGCTCAGGGAGAGCTACCGCGACCGGGAGTCGGAATATCCGCCGGACTGGCGCGCAGGGCTCGGCACCTCCTACGACGTGCTGCACGCGACCCCGGAAGAACTCAAGACGCTGCAGCGGAGGCTCATCGACCTGTTCGGCGAGTACCGCCGGCTATCTCGCGACGAGCGCCCGCCCGGCGCGCGCCGCATCCAGGTCACCGTCAACCTGGTCCCCTGGTTCGAACCTGACGCGGCCCCGCCGGAGTAGGCGGCGCGTCTCTTCCTCCCGGAGACGATCAATGACCGTAACGGATAGAGCACCGGGGCGGCGGGCACGGATGGCGACCGCCTGGCGATCCGGGCCGCTGAGCGTTGGCGCGTTCCGGCTGCTGACGGCGGGACAGTTCGCCTCGACGGTCGGCGACTACTGCTACGCGGTCGCCTTGCCCTGGCTGGTTTTGTCCAACCACGGCAGCACGGTGCTGCTTGGCACCTTGCTCGCCTGCTACGGGGTGCCACGCATGGTGCTCATCCCGGTCGGCGGTGTGCTCGCCGACAAGCTCGGTCCGCGCACCACGATGCTGGCCGCCGACACGCTGCGCTGCGCGTGCGTTGCCGTCCTGGCCGTGCTCGCCGCGGATCACACAGCGTCGTTGGCGGCGCTCGGCCCGATCGCGGCCCTGACGGGGGCCGGCGAGGGCCTGTTCATCCCCGCCTCGTTGTCAATGCTGCCGTCGCTGCTCGACCCCGGCCGGCTGGCGGCGGGCACCGCGCTGTTCACCGCCGGGCAGCAGGCCGGCTCGCTCATCGGGCCGGCGATCGGCGGAGCGCTGGTCGCCGTCGCCGGTCCGGCTCCGGCGTTCGCCGTCGACGCGGCGACATTCGCGGTGTCGGCGCTTACCTTGGCCTTCATACCGGGCCGCGGCGGAGCGGCGGAGCGCGCGGCCGCCGACACTGGCGTCGTCGCTGGCGTCGTCGCTGGCGAGGTGAGCGGCACCGACGGCGGGGGCGGCTCTGCGGGCGGCGCGGGCGGCGCGGGCGGCGCGGGCGGCTCGGGTCGCTCTGGTGGCGGCGTGTTCGCGCTGCTGCGCGAGTCGCGGGTGCTGCAGGTCATCCTGGTGGTCGTGTTCGCGGCGAACCTGACCTCGGGCGGCCTCGGCGAGGTCGCGCTGCCCGCGCTCGCGCACGAGCGGTTCGGGGCCTCCGGATACGGGGTGCTGCTGGCCTGCCTGGCCGCCGGGGCCATCGGCGGCTCGCTCGCCGCCGCACGCGGGGCCGGCTCCGGCGCCCGGCGTCGGTCGCTTCCGCGGCGTTCCTGGTGATGGCGGCCGCGATGGCGCTGGTGCCGTTCGACGGCATCGCGCTCGCGGGGGCGGCGCTGCTGATCATGGGCGCGGGCAATAGCCTGGGCAACACGCTCCTGCTCCCGAGACTGCAGCTGGCGATGCCGCCGCAACTGCTTGGCCGGGTCATGGCCATGCTCATGTTCTGCGCGTTCGGCTCGTTCCCGGTCTCGGTGGCCGTCTCCGGCGTGCTCATCCACCGCCTGGGCCCGACCGCGTTCTTCCCCATCGCGGGCGCTGTGGTCGCCGTCGCCATCCTGGGCGCCCTGACTCAGCGCGCCTGGCGCGATCTCGGTGCTGCGGGCGCTGCCGACGCTCCTGGGGCCGTCTCTCGAGGGGCCGAATCCACGGACGGAGCCGCTTCCCCGGGCGAACATGCCGCTGAGCCCGCGCCCGAGGGCGCGTCGGGTTAAGCTCTGCACTCATGGGTGCCGGGACAGGCGATCTCACGGGTGCCGCTGCGGGGGATCTCGCGGAAGCGGCAAGCCTGCTCACCGACCGGGCACGGCTGCTGGCCGCCGCGGCGACCGCGGGAGGGCCGGACCTCGCTGTGCTGCGGCAGGCCGCGGAGACGAGAACGCTGGCGACCGCCGCGCTGCGGCTCGCTGTGGAGCGCGCCTCCGCGAGCGGTCATGACTGGCAGGAGATCGGCGACCTGCTGGGGATCAGCCCGCAGGCCGCGTTCCAGCGCTACGGCCGCCCGCGTGATGTGCCGGAGTCTGCCGGTGCGGCCGTGACACCCGTGGTAACCGACGCGGCGGATCGCGCTGTCGCGGTTCTGGCCGACTGGTTCGAGGGGCGCTACGACGCGGTGGCGGCGACGTTCGACGCTTCGCTGGCAGCGAAGCTTCCAGCGGCCGGCCTGGCGGCGGCCCGCGCTCAGCTCGCCGGGACCGCCGGCCAGTACCGGCGGCTGGGCGACGACGGGCCGTTGGTCCGGCAGCTCGGCGACTACACGGTGGCCGACGTACCGCTGGAGTTCGAGACGGGCCCGATGAAGGGCCGGGTGTCCTTCGACCGGGCCGGCCGCGTGGCTGGCCTCTACGTACTGCCAACGGCTGTGCCCTGAGAGCCTGGTGCCGGCTGAGGACGGCGGGCCGTCGTCACGGTTGCGGCGGGCGTTGCCCTTGGCGGCGGAACGGAATGAAGCCGCCCCGGAACGTAATGATGTAGTACAAGGCGACGCCCAGGTACCCGATGACGGCGGCGATCGGGATGAACAGCCCGGCAGGGATCAAGACGAGGTAGCCTGCCAGGCCTGGTGTCAGGCGCCGGGTCAGCAACTGAACCTCCTCGTCGGCCGCGTCGGGCCGCACCAGTCGGTAGCGGACGGCGTAGCGCCATAGAACCAGCAAGAGCGTCGAGGCCAGCAGAAAGCTGAGGCCGTAGATCGTGACCGCGACACGCTCGGGGCTGTCCTTGCCGATGAACTCCGCGAACAGCCTGGTGGGGAACGGGAGAAACGAGATGACGAGAAGCAACAGCAGGTTCAGGCGCACGAACCCGACGTCGACGCGCTCCAGGTAATCAGTGATCGCGTTGTGCCCGAGCCACATGGCACCAATCGTAGAGACGCTGACCACGTAGCCCAGATACGACGGCCAAAGATCAGCCACCGAACGCAGGAGTGCTTCTCAGCGCTGGCGGGCACCGCGATATCGAGCACTAGGAGGTAATAGCGATCGCGAACACGCCGTCACTGAAGGCCTCCAGCCGTCTCGTCGCCAGCCCGCGGCGGAGTGGTCCTGGCGGCGGCTCTTGATTGGTCATCGGCCGACAGTAGCGCCTCTGTTAAGGGAGCGGAACCAGTGCTGGGAAGCCAGCGAGCGGCCCGGTCAGCCGGGAGCGCATCGCGGCCCTGACATTTCCGGACACGCGAGGGATATCGGCGGAATGTCAGAGGCTAACGCCACGCTATTGCCATGCCTAAACACACACCCGGATCGCCGTCCGCGCGAGACGGTTCGCCGCGGAACTGGCGCTGCTGCGCATTATCACCGGAGAACTCAAGCTCAGCAGCCATGCCCCCTGGGGGCGAACCTACTATTCGCCAATTGCTCCCTCAGGAGCTCGATCACGATTTTCGCGGACGACACAACAATCACGTTAGCAGCACATGATCGAATAAATAATCTTGTCCTACAACTTGATATCCGATGGTCAGTATGAGATAATCGATTTATGTCGAAATCTCCGTGACCCGGTGGGAGGTGATCCAGATGCCCGAAGCATTCGCCAGCGCCGCTGAGGCGGCCGGGGTGCTGGACGCCTCGCTGGATCACCTGGCTACCGTGGACTGGGCCTCTTTGGGCACGGCGGCGCACGGGGAGATGCTGACGTGCCTGCAGCGGGCGCAGGCCAAGCTGACCGCGGTCAACGCCGCGGTGCTGTCCGCGTTCACCGCCCAGTCCGGGTATGAGCCGGACGGGCACCGCTCCGCCAGGGCCTGGCTGGTCAACCGGAACAAGATGTCCAAGGGCGCGGCGGGCGCGGCGGTCGGCTGGGACAGGCGACTGCGCCGCCACGGCAAGATCGCCGCCGCGATGACCGCCGGGGCCATCACCGACTCCTGGGCCAAGGACATCGCCGCCTGGACGGACCGCCTTCCCGCAGAGAAACGCGACGAGGCTGATGCGATTCTGCTGGATGCCGCCGCGCAGGGCCTGCCGCTGGAAGACCTGGCGGTGCTGGCGCGGACGATCGACGAGACGTGGAAGGCCCAGCATCCCGGCCCCGACGACGGCGACAGCCCCGGCGACGGCGACGAGGACGGGTTCGAGGACCGCTACCTGCGCCTCGGCGCCACCCTGGACGGTGTCGGCAAGCTCGACGGCGACCTGACCGCCGGGGCCACCGCCGCGCTGCAGGCCGTCTTCGACTCCCTCGGCAAGCACCTCGGCCCCGAAGACCACCGCAGCATCGAGCAGCGGCAGCATGACGCGCTGGCCGAGGCGCTGGCCCGGCTGATCAAGGCCGGGCTGCTGCCCGAAAGCGCCGGGCAGGCCACCCTCGCCCAGGTGCTGATCAGCTTCGCCGACCTGCGCCGCGAGCCCGGCACCTCAGCCGCCGAACGGGGATGGATCGCCGCCCGGGCCGCCCGCACCGGCCAGAGCGGGCAGCCCGGCTGGCTGACCGGTCCCGCCGCCGAGGCGGCAGCCTGCGACGCGCTGATCGCCCCGGTCGTCGTGGGGAGCGTGGACTGGCAGGCCCTCGACGCGATGGCCGAGGTCTGGCTCGACGCCCACGGCCTCGGCCAGCACCGGCAGCCGTGCGGCTGCCGCTGCGGCGGCTGCACCTGCACCCCGCCCGCCCCGCTCACCCCCGAAGCCAAGGCCGAACTGCGCCGCACCCTGCTGGCGCTGGCCGCCGACGCGATGTCCGGCCCCGACGGCCTCGCCGCCTACCTGCGCACCCGCAGGCTCGGCGTCCCCTACAACGGCAAGTCCCTCCCGCTGGATATGGGCAAGGTCAAGGGCATCCCCGGCCACCTGCGCCGCGCGGTCATCCTCCGCGACCGCCACTGCCAGTGGCCCGGCGGCTGCGACAAGCCCCCGGCCGGCTGCCACGTCCACCACGTGGTCTACCGCTCCCGCGGGGGCAAAACCCGCCTCAAAGGCCTGCTGCTTCTCTGCGCCTATCACCATGAGGTGTGCATCCACCGGCTCGGCTGGACCCTGATCCTGCACCCCGACGGCACCACCGAAGCCCGCAGCCCCGACGGCCAGATCCTCCGCCGCGGACCGCCCACCACCCGAGCGGGCTAACCCCGCCCCGAGTACTTCTGGACACCCAGAAGAAGGCGGGCCGCCGCCGTGCTGCGACCATCGGCGGCGGCCGGGATGGCTTAGGCCTTATTCACCAGTACGCCACAAATTGATATAGGCGTCCGCGCCAGGGCCGAACGGAGGTACGTCTCCTGGAGAGCATTCCAGGGTGACGGCCTCCCCCGGAGCCACGTCCACCTCAAGCGGCGGGCTGCCTGCCCAGCTGATCTTGAGAGATATGGTGTGCCGCCCCGGCGTCACCGGCAGGTCGAGCCGCTCTCCGTGCTTGATGGAAGCGACCTGCTCGCCGTCGATGATGACCTGGTAGCGGCGGAGCCGGTCACGCCAGCCCCCTTGCACGCGGGAAATCGTGATGACGCTCCCGCCATCAACCGCAGTCATCGCGGTCCCCCGCCCGCCAGGTTGTGGGCTCGCCGCCAGGCGCTGACCAGGCCTTCTTCGTCTCGCATGTGCGGCGGCACCAGCCACCGCGGCCGGTTGAACCAAACGATCCAGACGTTCAGCCCGATGGCAGCGATGCCCAGGCCGTAGCACACCACGGCACAGATCAACGCCGGGCTGCTCTGGTGCGCAGGACCCGCGGGCAGGCCCGCGGCCGCCAGGGTGCCGACTCCGATGAACCCGACTCCGGTCCACAGGGGCAGCACGCCGCGGGTCATCCCCCGGCGAGTGGCGTAGCCGAACGGCAGTACATGCCCGGATTGGGTCATCTTCTCGGCGTACGCCGGATCCCGCCACACTTTGGCCCCGATCCGCGGACCGAGTGTGGCGGCGCCGAGCACCAACAGGATCCCGGCGACGATCTCACCCACCTGCACGGTGTCCTCCTGCCCAGCGAGCTAGAGCCCGCTGAAGATATCGCTGACCAGGTGGTTGAACCCATCGCTGGCGAAGAAGCCGACCCCGGCGCCCACGACCGCGCCGACTCCCCCGCCGATCAGGGTTCCCTCTGGGCCCACGATCGAGCCGATCGTCCCGCCCAGTTCCATGCCTCCCTGCGTACCCGCCCAGGTAGCGCCCCACGAGATCGCGGTGTCGCCGGCCGCGTCGACCGCCGCCTCGCCGGCGTTGCGGGTCTGCTGATAGACGCCGATACCGGTGAGCACTGCCCCGGCACCGAGCAGGAACTTCCCGCCCAGGTCGACGGCGTCGCTGCGGCCGAGTTCGCCCAGTTCCTGCCAGGTGGTGTTGCGGGACAACAGGCTCATCACCCGGCCGCCCTGCGGATCTCCGGCCCGGAGCAGGGCGCTGGCCTTGGTGGTGGCGGAACCCACGCCGGCGATCGCGCCCTGGCCTCCCCCTACGATGTCGTCGATACCGGTGCCGATGGCCACCAGGGCGGGTTCCCAGTCCGACCCGCCGCCCTTGCGGGCCCGGACACTGGGCAACGGCAGACCGTTCAGGTCCGCCGCGGCCTCGGCGCGGACCTTCTGCGCGGCGGACATGCAGTCGGCGTAGTACTTCTGGTACCACTCAAGCCACAGAGCGGCTTCCTTGGCCGCGGGGGTAGTACCGGCCAGGCACTCCTGTGCGGGGCTGCCGTCCGCCCCGACCGGAGCTCCGTGCTGACGTGCCTTGTCCGCGGCCTGTTCCAGGTCGCTTTCGATCCGGGAGAGCGCCACCGCGAGCCCGTCAATGATCTCGCCCGCGTCCTGGACGAGGGCGGCCAGGCCGTGCGCCGCCTTCGCGTCCGCCTCATACTGATCCTCGAACGCGGACGCCGCCGCCCCGGTCCAGGCGCACACCCCGACCAGCCCCTGAACCTGGCTGTCGAGGGCAGATATAACGCCGTTGATCTGGGGAGCGTAGCCGTACAGCGTGCCGGCCAGCGCCGACAGTCCCTGGATATCGCCGCCGATCCAGTTGTAAGAGAACGGGGCCAGCGCGGACACCCCGCTGGTAGATCCGCCACCGCCACCGCCACCGCTCATCGCGTCCATCGCCGGCCGCCTTCCCCGCCCGGGGCAACCGCCCCAGCCGGGGCAACTGCCCCGAGCGCCCCGGCGAGGTCGTTGCAGAGCTGGGTGCTCGAGATCTCGGCGTGCGAGTAGTTGGCGTGCGCCTGAGCCAGCTTTCGCCCATGGGCGGCCATCGCCGCCGCCAGCGACGCGTTCAGCGATTCGATACCGCTCACCACCGCGTGCAGGGCGCCGTCGATCTCCCCACCGCCACCATCCGGGCAGGCCGGGCCACCGGCGGGCATCAGCCCAATGGCCTTGCGTTAAGACTTTGTCTGGTATCGTTACCGTTTCGTGGCACATGATGGTTCTGAGGGGATCTCCCCGGACGGCTGGCTGCCGGACCGGATCTCGGTCGGGGTACTGACCAGGGTCTTCACACCGGAGCTGGTGGACGCCGCAGTGGAGGATGCCGGGGCGCGGGAGCAGCGGCGCCGGCTGCTGCCGGCGCGGCTGATGGTGTATTTCGTGCTGGCGCTGTGGCTGTTCCGCGGCCGGAACTGCGGATACGGGCAGGTGATGACCAAGCTGGCGGACGGGCTGTACCACCAGCGGCGCGCTGCTGACCTGCTGGCCGGGCAGCAGCTGGACCCGGGCGGCTGGGTCGGTGCCGGGGACGGGCGGCGGTGGCGGCAGCCGAACATCTCCTCGCTGTCGCGGGGCCGCGGCAAGCTCGGCCCGGCACCGGTCCGGTTCCTGTTCGAGCAGGTCGCGGGGCCGATCGGGGACGAGGGGACGCCGGGGGTGTTCTGCTGCGGGCTGCGGGTCGTCTCCATGGACGGGTCAACGTCGGACGTGCCGGACAGCCCGCCGAACGATGAGCACTTCGGCCGTCCGTCCAACCAGACCCGTGACGGGGCGTTCGCGCAGGTGCGGTGGCTGGCGGCGGCCGAGTCCGGGACCGGGAGCCTGCTGGGCGCATCCCTGGGCCCGTACCGGGACAGCGAGCAGGCCCTGGCCCGCGACCTGCTGGAGCAGGGCTGCTTCGGCCCGGGGATGCTGGTGCTGGCGGACCGCAAGTTCCTGTCCTGGGCGCTGGCCCGGGAGTTCCTGGCCACCGGGGCGCACATCCTGTGGCGCGCCTCGGCGTCTTTCACCCTCAAGCCGGTGAAAGTCCTGGCCGACGGCACCTATCTGGCGGAACTGACGCCGCCCCGCAAGAAAGACGGCCCGCCGCTGACCGTCCGGGTCATCGAGTACACCGTGCACACCATCCCCGAAGACGGCAAGGAAGAGCCCTCGGAGGTGTTCTGCCTTGTCACCAACCTGCTGGATCCCGGGGAATACCCGGCGCTGGACCTAGCCTGTGCTTACCCCTTGCGCTGGGGCTGCGAGACCGTCATCGGCCACCACAAGACGGACATGGGTGACGGGCAGCCGGTCCTTCGCAGCAAGGACCCCGCCGGCGTCGAGCAGGAAATGTGGGCACTTTTTGCCGTCTACCAGGCGACATGCAAGATCATCGGGATCGGGGCGGCGGCCGCGGGCGTGCCCCCGGACACGATCAGCTTCCCGCACGCCCTGGCCGCCGCGACCGACACCGTCGCGGCTTTTTCCCCCTGAGCAGGCCGATCTCGCGCTCGCCACGTTCCTGCTGAAGATCCTCGCCCCCGCCACCTTCGTCCGCGACCGGCCGGACCGGGCCAGCCCCCGCAAGACCAAGAAATCCGGCGACTTCCCCGCCCGCAAGCCCGGCCAGCCCAGCGTCACCAACGTCACCCGGAAAATCGAGTTTCACCTGCTCAGCCCGCACATGATCACTTAAGGCAAGGCCATTGGGCATCAGCCCGCGAAGCTTGCCCGCCTCAGCGTCAAAGGTGTCCGCCGCGCGCTGCAAATCGGACATCACCACACTGAACCCATCGCCAGCCACTGACGCACCTCCTCAACTCCGTGACGCTCCAGCCCCGGCGCCCTAGCACTCTGGGGATTAATCCGGCAACCTAAAGAACGCGCCCAGCATGCATGCCGTTCAAACAAGCTGAAATGTTCCAATACCACCGTACCCTGGGTACTCTCCTAGCTGCTCCGGGAAGCGAGTGTCAATAATAACGTACCGTCAATTTTCATTCGATCAGCCAAGAGATTCTTGTTATTAAGGCGACTCGGCCAGCCAAGCCATAAGTGTCTCAATCGCGCCCTGGAGTCCGATCGTAGACGTCACCTCTCTGTGTTCTTCGCGAACCACTCCTGAGGCCGCATCGCCCAGGCTTAGTTCAGCTTCACCGGTATCCCAGACCACAAGCTGGCCGATCCGCTGCGAAGAAGCAATGGTTACCGACGCTGACTGCTTAGCACGATCGGCTGGGGAATCGGTCAAGTCAGTCTGATACCCATTGTCGGCGAGCTCGGCCTTGTGGCTCGCAAACCATGCTCGTAGCGCCTCTACCACTGCGGCATCGCTCCTCATTTTGTCAGCAGCCATTCGATATTGAGTGCTGGCGGAAATTGGGGAACCGGCAGCCCGCGCATCGCGGCCAGACGACCGTAAAGCGAGTTCGGGCCAGGAATCTGAGCCCAGCCCTCCTTGCCTGCAGGCGCCAGCGACTCGCGAGGCACGTCGAACTCGACGTAGCGACTCCCGACCGCTGCCTGCTGCCCATAAGCCGCGGGATCGGCAGGATACGCGACATATGAGGTTCCACCGGCACCCTCCTGCACGATTCCAGTGCTGGTCATGGCCTCGTGTTCGCGAGCCGACATCCAGCGTCCCACCCGAACCAAGCTACCGTCCGCACCATCGGTTGCTTCCGGGGTGCCGCCGCAGCTGGCGGGCATGAGGCCTAGGGGGTCGGTTTGGAGGTGGGGGTTGGGGACGTAGGTGTGGGGGTTGGGGGCGGGGGCTAGGCCTAGCGGGTCGGGGGTTAGGTAGGTGGCGCTTACCGGGTCGTAGTAGCGGTGGTGGTTGTAGTGGAGGCCGGTTTCTGGGTCCTCGTACTGGCCGGGGAAGCGCAGCGGTGAATTCGCGCCGCCGGGGTGCCAGATGGTGGTGCCCCAGAGGGTGTGCTGCTGGTAGCCGGCCAGGGTGCCGTCTGGGGCGGCCAGTTCGGATGGGGTGCCTACCAGGTCGGTGATGATCGAGTAGAACCGCTGGTCGATCTGTTCCTGGGGGGCGTCGCGCAGCGACGTGTGTTCGGCCTGGGTGAGCGGGGTGAAGGTGCCGGGGCGGTAGTTCCAGGTGACGACCTGCTGGCGGTCGGGCTGGCCGGTGGTCGCGGCTTGCTCCGCGAGCACCGGGCCGTCCCAGGTGAAGTCGGTCTGGGCGGTGAGCTGGCCGTCCGGGGTGAAGTGCTGCTTGGCGATCCGGCGGCCGAGGGGGTCGTAACGGTAACGCCAGATGCTGCCGTCGGGGGTGGTGACGGCGGTGAGGCGGTTGTCCGCGTCCCACTCGTAGCGCCAGTTATCGGGCTTGCGGGAGATCCGTACCCGTTGCCGTGTCACCACCCGGCCCGCGCGATCATGCCGGTAGCGGATGTTGTCGGCCTGGGTGATCAAGGTCCCTGTGACCTGGCGGTCGCCCCGCAGGCCGGCGTTCGAGCCAGGCGGTGGCCGGGCCTGGCGGCGGCGCGGGCCACGTGGCGGCGGTGAGGTTGCCCGCCCGGTCGTAGGCGTACCGCTCGGACCAGCCCGGTCCCGTCACCGCGGTGACGCGGCCCGCTCCGTCGAGGCCGAACGCGCGGTGGCCGGTCAGCAGGTCGTCGATGCTCTCGACGAACCCGTCGGTGCGGTAGGTGTAGGCGCGGCGCTGCAGGGGCCGGCCTGCGGCTGCCTGGCCGGCAATGGCCTGGACGGTGAGCTGGCCCAGCGGGTCCCAGTCCTGGGTGAGCGTCAGGCCGCCGGGGAGCTCGCGCCGGGTCTCGCGGCCGGCCGGGTCGTAGCCGAAGCCGATCCGGTGCCCGTCCGCCGACATGAGCACCGGGTGTCCGGCTTGGTCGTATTCCCATGCCGTGGCCGCCCCGGACGGGGTGACGCGGCGGCTGACCCGGCCGGCCGCGTCATACTCGGACCTGACGGTGCGGCCGTCGCAGGTCTCGGCGGTCACCCGGCCGAGCATGTCGCGGTCGAGCCGGATCTCGGCGCCGGGGCTGCTCGCGTGCACCAGGCGTCCGGCCGGGTCGTAGCCGAACGTCGTCACGGCTCCGTCCGCGGACCGCTCGGTCAGGTTGCCGAGCTGGTCGTAGGCGAAGACGACTTCCTGGCCGCAGGCGTTCACCCGGCGGGTGAGCTGCCCGGCGGGATCGTAGGCGTACCGGGTGGCGGCGCCGTTGTAATCGGTCTCCGTGACCAGCCTGCCCGCGGCGTCGTGCTCGTACCGCCACGCTAGACCGGCGTGCCGGACGCCGGTCAAACGCAGCTCGTGGTCGTAGCCGAACTCCGAGCGCGTCCCGTCCGGCCGGGTCACCGCCGTCAGCACATCGAACGGGCCGTATTCGTACGCGGTCAGGCCGCCCGCCCGGCTCAGGTGCCGGATCAGGTTGCCTTCGGCGTCGTAGTCCCAGTGTTCGGCGCTGCCGTCCGGGAGCGTCCGCGACGCCAGCCGCCCTTCCGCCGTCCAGGTCAGGTACGTAGTCCCGCCGTCGGCGCCG
The DNA here is from genome assembly GCA_963771985.1 of uncultured Actinomycetota bacterium. GTDB lineage: Bacteria > Actinomycetota > Actinomycetes > Streptosporangiales > Streptosporangiaceae > Trebonia. The sequence goes on from CAVYVO010000011.1 coordinate 199,445, forward strand.
GTCACCTGGACCACCCGGCCGAACCGGTCCCGGGTGTAGCTGGTGCGCCCGGCGTCCGGCCCTGTCACCGAAACGGGCAGGCCCGCGGCGTCGCAGACGACCCGGGTCGCCGCGCCGACGGCGTTGGTGACGCTAGCCAGATGGCCGTCGCCGTCGTAGCCGAACAGCGTGACGCTCCCGTCGGGAGCGGTCAGCCTGGTCCGGTTGCCGCGCGCGTCGTACTCGTGTGCCCAGGCTCCCCCGCCGGGCTCGGTCAGGCGGACGGGCAGGCCCCGGTCGTCGTAGACGGCGGATGCCTGGCTGCCGTCGGGGCGGATGACCGCGGCGAGGTTCCCGCGGGCGTCATACGCGTACCGTGTGATCCTGCCGAGCGGGTCGGCGTGCGCGGTGACCCGGCCGCGCTCGTCGTGCTCCCACCGGGTCACGTTGCCGAGCGGGTCCGTGATCGCGGTGACCCGGGCGGACTCATCGATCTGGTAAGCGGTTACCGCGCCGTCGGCGCCGGTCCAGCGGGTGGTGCCGGCTTCGTAGCTGAATACGCCGGAGAAGGTGCCGTCCGGTCCTTCGCCGCGGGCGCAGCGGCCCTGGTCGTCGTACTCGTACCGGTAGAACCGGTCGTTGCGGTCCCGCCAGCCGGCCAGCCGGCCGGCCTGATCGTAGGAGAACCGCAGCGGCTGGCCGGAGGAGTTGACGACGCCTGCCAGGTTCCCGTCGCCGTCGTAGGCGTAGCGGACCAGCGGCACGGTCCCGTCGAGGTCCAGGCCGGTCACCCGCCCGCCGGATACGGTCACCTGGAGCTGGTAGCCGCCGGAGTGGCTGACGCTCGCGGGCCGCCCGGCGCCGTCATAGCCGAAGGTGACCAGGTGTCCGGCCCGGTCGCCGACCGACACCAGCGGCAGTTCGGCGCCGTCGGCGGCGGCCCAGCAGCCTGGGCGCCGCTCGAACCGCCACTGCAGGCCGCGCCGCGGATCGGTCACCGTGTAAGACGTGTCAGCGCCGTCACCGTCGCGCCGCAACGGCCACGCCGGCCCGGCGACCGGGAGGGCCGGCGTGTCGCCGCCAGGGCGCGGCCAGGTCAGGATCCGCCCGTCGGCGAATATCCCGATGACCCGGCCGCCCATCACCACAAGACGCTGGTCGAAGCTGGAGGTCCACGACCGGCCGAACCACCGGCCGGTCAGCCACGACGAGCGGTGCGCCCGCTCGACCACCAGCGGCAAGACGCCCGGCAGCGTGACGTCCGCCTGGGCGAGGACCACCTCGCCGGTCGCGACGTTCACCGGGTCGCCCGCGAGCGTCATGTCCTCCGTCGCCTGCGACGCTTCTTCGGCCGCGTCAGCGGCGTCGGCGGCATCCGCGGCGCTGCCTGCGCCGTCGGTGGCGACCGCCAGCGCTACGTTCGGGAGCAGCCGGCCGAGCGCCTGGAACGGGTCGCTGTCCCAGCCGGAACCCAGCAGGCCCTTGACCGCGACCTCGGGGTTGACCTCCGCGTCCGCCAGGCCGGCCGCGGTGCCGGACAGCCCGGCGAGGTACTCGGCCGGATGCTCCTGGTTCCAGGGATCCATCGGATCCACCGACCGGGCGAACTTCACGATGCCGGCCGCGCCTTCGAGGATCCCGCCGACGAGGGAGACCGAGGCGAGGCTGCCGGCCTGCAGCGTATCGGAGAGATCGTCCCCCATCTGGGACCAGAAGCTCGGCTCGGGCGGCGCCAGGGCAGTGGCCGCGGTGATCTCGGCCGCGGCGGCCGAGCCGGCGGCGTTCCGCGCCGACCGGGCGGCGCTCAGCACCTGCTGCGCCTCCTGCCGCAGCGCCTCGCCCGGGTCGGTGAACGGCCCCGGCTGTGCTGGCCGGGTCCCCGGGCTGCGCCCGGCGGCGAGCTGCGCGTCATACTGCCGCGCGGCGGCGTTGTAGGCGGCCACCTGCTGGTTATAGGCGGCGGCAGCCGCGGCGCTGGCCTGCTGCCCCTGGTCATACAGCTCGATGGCGTGCCTGGCCTGCCCCTGCGCCGACCGCACCGCGTCGGCGTACGTCTCGAGCGCGCCCGCCGACTTCTCGGTCGCGGTCGCCGCGTCCCGCCACTTGGCCGGCTGCGGCGCGTACTTGGCGCGGAACGCGTCGGCGGCCGCGCCGGTCCAGTGCGCGGTGTCCAGCCCGGCCAGCCCCGCGGCCGTCTCGGCGAACGCGGCGGAGAACGCCCGCAGCCGGGATGCCGCCGACGAGATCGCCGCGGGATCCCCGTGGACCAGCTCCACCGGATCGGACGTCTCGCCGAGCTGGAGCTCCGGCACGTCCGCGCCGAGGGCGAACCCGGCCTCCGTCCCCTCGGTGTCCACCCAGCGCGCCGCGCTTGAGAGCCCGACAGCGTTCAGCCCGTCGCCGACGAGATGGGCGCCGCCGCTGATCAGGCTGCCCGCGTCATGCTCGGCATCGTGCCACAGCGAGTCCAGCAAGCCCATCGCGCGATCACCCGCCGCCGGGGAGCAGGCCGTTGAGCGGGCTATGTTCCGCCGAGCTGGCCACGCCCCGCCATTGCTGGCCGATGGCGCCTTCGGCCTGCTGCCATGTCATCGAGCCGCCGGGAGTCGCCGCCCCGGTCACTTCGGCGGCGTCCTGCGACCACGACGCCTGCGCCGCCTGCTGGTCGGTCATGTGCGGATCTCCCGCGAGCGCGTCCGTCACGTCCTTGGCCACGCCGGTCAGGTAGTTCTCGGTGTCGGCGTACCGGCCCGCGGCGATCCCCAGCCGCGCCGCGAACTGGTTGGCGTCCTGCACGAGGGACCGCACGCCCCAGGACCAGCGGTCGCAGAAGTCGCCGAACGCCTGCGCCACGGCCGCGTCGCCCGCCTGGAGGCCGGACAGCGCGAGCTGGGAGAACCCGCGGCCGACTTCGCCGGTCTCGGCGATGCCCAGGCCCTGCAGCTCCCCGATCGTGTCGTTGATCCCCTGAGCCGAGGCGCGCAGCGCCGCCTGGTCGACCGTGAACCCGTCCGCCATGTGTCAGCCCCGATCAGCCGGTGCCCTCGACCACGGGCGGAACCAGGGCCGCGGGCTGACCCCAGACGTCGGCGTCCTCGTTCAGCCATGCGTGCCGCTTCCGGTCCTGTTCGGGCCGTGCCGTGCCGGCGCCCATCATCGGGAAGCCGGCCATGCCCGAAGGCGCGGCGCCCTCACTGGCCCCGGCGGCCAGTGAATCGTCCGTGCCCAGCGCCTGCGCGCCGAACGCGCCGTCAGCCGCCGCGCTGTCCGCGGCGCCTGAGGCCATCCCGCTCACGCCCGGCATCGGCGGCGCGTCCGCCACCGCCCCGGACAGCCCGCCGTCCAGGCCGGGGTCGCCCGCCGCGGCGGCGCCGGGCAGTTCCCCGCCGGCCGGACCGAGGCCGGACTCGCCGGCGTTGAACGCCGGCTGGGCCTGCCCCCGCGGAGCCCGGGCCGGCGAAGGGCAGTTCGGAGACGGGCGGCTCCGGTTCCCCGGGAACGCCGCCCGGCGGGGGGCCGGCCAGGCTTTCGCCGCTACCGAGGCCGCCGGCCGGACCTGTCAGGCCGCCCGCCGGACCGGTCAGGCTCGCGCCGCCTGTCCCGCCCGCCGGGCCCGGCAGGTTGCCGCCGCCGACGTCGCCCGCGCCGGGCGCGGACGATCCGCCCGTGTCGCCGGCGGACGAGCCGGGCGGCCCCCCTGAAGCGCTCTGCAGCCTGGCCACGGCACCGGGAATGCCGCCGCCGACCGCGCCGACCGTCACGCCGGGAGCACCACGGCCGGCGGACGCGCCGCCCGCGCTGGTCGTCAAGGCGGGCACCCCGGCGCCGGCTCCCCCGGCGGGCACGCCGGAACCGGCCCCTCCCGACGGCGCTCCGGCGGCGGGCACGGCAACCCGCTTGCCCGGCCCGCTGGCCCCGCCGCTGCCGGGAACACCGCCGATGGTGGCGGGCAGCGCCGCGTTCGCCGTGACCAGGTAGCCGCTCAGCTTGGCGATGTACTGCCGCGCCTTCTTGTCGGCGGCCGCCTGGGCATTGCCGAACAGGCTGTCCGCGGCGCCCATCACGGCACCGACCACCTCGCCGGCCGCGCCGCCCGCCGGGCCGGCGAGCGTGCCGCCGATCTCGCCGCCGCTGACGGCGCCGGAAAGTGTCAGCGACATCGCGGACACCGACGGATCCGGGAGCGTCTTGAACTGCGGCAGGACGTCATTGCCCAGCCAGGTGAGGACCGAGCCCACCTGGAGCGCGTCGGCCGCCAGCGTGACCATGTGGTCGTGCAGCCGCTGGAACTGGCCCATGGCCCCCTGCGCCGCGGTACCCGACCAGTTCTGGGCCAGCGTGTGCGCGTTGCCCGCCAGCCGCCCGGCGACCGCGTTCAGCGTGTTGCCCAGGGCGGTGTGCGACGCCCCCGATTCCTGCACCGCACCGGGATCGAGGCCGTGCAGGATGCTCATGATCTCCGCGGCCGACATCCCCGCGCCGCTGAACGGCGCCACCGCGCGGGTCTTCACCGTGTAGCGCTGGACGCCGGCGGACGCCGCGGCCACGCCGCGGTGTCCGTAGGACGCCACCATGCCGGTGACGGCGTTCAGGTACGTGCCGACGCTGGACACGCCGCGGATCGCCCGCACGTTGTCGGCCTCGGAATCGTCGTAGGCCGAGGCGCTGTCGGCCAGCTTCCGCGACGTGTCCTGGTGCGTGTTCCCGGCCTGCTGGGTGGCCCGCAGGACGCCCGCGTAGGCACTGGACGCGTTGGCGTTGAACGCCGCCGCGGTGTCCCAGCCCGCCGCGCCGCCGCTCCCGCTGATCGAGACGCCGCCACCGTGCCGGGCACCGCTCAGCCGCCGTACGGCCTCGTCGATGTCACGCAGGTCCGAGCGCATGCGCGCCGCGACGTCGCGCAGTACGTCCCGGTGGACCGTCACCTGGCCGCCGCCGTCGGCCGCCGGCGCGGACCAGCCGCGCGGGGCCGTTATGCGCCGCGGCCCGGTGCGGACCGTCGGAACCGGCGCGGGCGAGCCGGCCAGCGTGCTCGCCAGCACCCGGTCCGCACCGACGACGGCCGGTACCAGTGGACCCGTCAGGTCCCCAAGTGTGCTCACCAGTTCCTCCCGTAACGAGCGTTTGGGGGATGTCCAGGGGCCGGGTTGGATGGGGGACCCACACCCCGCGGGGTATGAGGAGGTCGTGGCCCCCGCGGGGGTATGGGCCGGAGGGATATGGGGGCTATGGCCTCCCGCCGGGCGTGGGGCTGGGCCGGGATATGGGGCCCTTGGCCTCCCGCCGTGTGTGAGGCTGGGCCGGGATATGGGGGCCCTTGGCCTCCCGCCGGGGGGTATGGGGGGCCGCGTAGGCCCCCCATTGGGGGGTCTGGGGGGCTTTGCCCCCCGGGGAAGCAGAGCTCAGCCCCAGAGGTTGGCGTTGGCCGACTCGGCGGACTGATAGTTGCTGTTGGCGGTGCCGATCACCGCGGCGAGCGCGGCCAGCACCTGCTGCATGTCCGCCATCGCGGCGTTCCACTGCGCCTGCGCCTCGTGGTACGCCTGCTGCGCCGAGCCGATCCATTCCGACAGGCTGCCCTGCAGCTGGGACTCCAGGGTCGAGACCTCGTTCACCAGCGAGCTGTAGGTCTGCCGGAAGTCCGCCTCGCCCTGCTCCATGGACGAGAAGATCACCCGCGTGTACTCGCTCATTCCGCTAGCCTCCCAGCGCGCTCTGGATGCGGTTCACCGAAGCGGTGTTGGTGTCTTCCGTGGTCGTGTACGTGCCGTGCGTGGACACCAGCTTCTCGTGGATCGTCTGCAGCGCGTTGAGCACCTTGGCGAAGTCGGCGCTGAACGCCTCGTAGGTGTTCGAGAACGCGGTCGCCGCCTGCCCCTGCCAGCCACCCTGCAGCTGGCTGCTGTAGCCGTTCATGGTCGATTGCAGCCCGCGGATAACGCCCACCGCCGACTCGACCTGCTGCGCTGCCGTGGCCATCGCCGCCCTGTTTACGGCCGACTCTCCCGTCGCCATGCGGGCCACCCTCGCTTTCCCTGGTGATCGTTTTCGCCTGGTAAATGTGCCTGCATTAGTGATAACGACGCTACCTGGCATCCGGTTCAATCAACCGCACGTAATACTTTCGTAAGAGCTTCACGAACGTAAATGCATGAATATAGGGAGGGCACCACGGGACCGTTATGAGTAAAAAGGATGTTAACTGGCGGCGGCCCGCAGCGTGGCGGCGGCGGGATCAAGCGCCGGGCCCTCCGGCAGCAGGTCGAGAACGGACGCGGGCAGCACGGTCCCCGACGTCTGGAGGTCATAGCCGAGCGCCGCGGCCACGCTCGGCGACGGCAGCGCGAACCGCTCCGCGCCCGTGACCAGGAACCACGTGGCGACCGCCGACGGCTGCTGCACGCTCGGCGCGGCGCCGACGAGCGCGCCGTGACCCGGCGGCAGCCACACGTCGTCCACCCCGGCCGCGCCGCTCGTCGCGGTGCTCCCGACGGGGATGCTTCCGCCGGTCGTCAGCGAGCGCCCCAGCCCGGCCGTGTACGTCACGCACAGCGGCGAGGCCGACGCCGTGACGATCGCGGGCAGGGTCGCCGGCAGCCCGCCGCCGGGGACGGCCGAGGCGCCGGACAGGCCGGCGGCCGCCATCGACGGGGTGATCGGCGTGGCCGCCGGGGCGCCGGGCTCGAGCTCGAACAGGTGGGCGAGCACCGGTGAGATCGTCGCCAGCTTCCCGTTCGCCTCGAGCACGAAGTCCTGCGGCGGCGACGACTGGGTGAACACCTGGCCCACCTGGGCCGGGCGCCCGCCCGGGCCGGTGACCGTGGCGCCCTCGTCGCTGATCGCGGGCGCCGCGAACCGCGGGCCCTCGGGCAGCGCGTCCAGCCAGCCCGCCGGAACGGTCGCCGGCCCGGAGCCGAACAGGTCCTGCATCACCTGGCCGGCGATGGGCAGGCGCTCGCCGTTCCACAGCACCCAGTCGCCGCCCTGGGCGGTGGTCGCGAGGACCGCCTGCGACAGGTCCAGCGTCGTCCCGCCCGACGCCTGGCCCCCGACGAGGGCCGACGTCCCGTTCGCCGCGCACACCGACCATGGGCCCCGCACGAGGTCAGCGGAGGTCGGCAGGTCCTGCGGCAGGCCCGCGATCCCGATGGCGGGACCGATCGAGTACCGCGACAGGGACCCCTGGTGGACGTCGACCTTGCTGACCGAGGTGGAATCGAGGGCCAGCAGCGCCGACGCGTAGTTCAGCGCGGGGCACAGCTTCGTGCCCTCGCACGGGACGTACGGGGTCGCCGTGTCCTCGTCCACAACCAGCGTGCCAGGCTGGGTGAGGCCGGTGACAGGGCCCGGGACGAGCAGCCCGAGCACGCCGAACACCGCGGCCGCGATCACGCCGGCCATGATGCCGCAGACCGCTGCCGTGTTCATCCGGCGCAGCGGCTGATTCGGCGAGTCGGGCTCCCCGCAGATCAGCGCGAGCGACGCCCGCTGGGTCATCAGCTGGTGCGCCTGATACAGGTCCTTGCGGTTCTGCACGGAGTTCCCCTCAAGTTCGCCTTAGCCGCCGAGGCCGTGCAGGTAGCTGAGGATCTTCGCCACGCCGAGCGCGAGCGGCACCAGCGAGACGATAAGCAGCGTGTCCGCTACATCCGCCGCCCGCCCCCAAAACGGCGAGGGGCGGTGCCCGGGCAGCCGGCTGCCCGCCCCGATGACCAGGGCGGCGCCGGCCGCCAGCGCGAGCACCGCGGGCAGCCGGTCCGCGGCGGCGCCGAGCAGCACCAGCCCGCCGTAACCGGGGATCACCAGCCACAGCCGCTGCGCGCGGCCGGGGAAGACTCGGGACCGCAGCAGCAGGGCGCAGGCCAGGACGGCGGCCATCACCGCCGGCAGCACCCCGTGATCGAGGCCGAGCGCGATCTCCGCGCCGGCGCCGATCAGGCCGACGCCGGAGATGGCGCCCGCGACGATCCGGTCCGCGGCCGCGGCGCGGGGGCGGACGTCGGCCACGGGCACAAGCACCGCGTCGTCGCGCAGGTCCTCGGCGGAGGCGGGCAGCGGCGGCAGCGGCAGCCGCGCCAGCCGGAAGGCGACGGCGGGGATCAACGGCATCAGCGCGAGCGCGACGGTCACCACCAGGGCGGCCGCGCCCGCCGCGCCCAGCCGCGGCGCCGAATAGACCAGCCAGGACGCCGCCACCCCGGCCAGCGCCGCGATGGCCACGCCGAGGAAGGCGGGCAGCGCCACCGCGGCCGCCGCGATCACCGCGGCCAGCAGCGCCACCGCGAACCCGTCCAGCGCGCCGAGCGCCCCGAGCGCCCCCGGGTGCGCCAGCCCGGCCCCGCCGCCGCGCACGCCGCCCTGGCCGGCGGCCTGGATGGCGCCCTGGATGGCGAGGCCCGCCAGGAAGGCATACGGCAGCGCGGTGTAGCCGAGCACGGCGCCCGCCACCGCGTCGCCGATGACCCGCGCCACGCAGACCGCAGCGACGAGCAGCAGGAGCGCCATGCCGCCGGCCACGGCCGCCGACACCGGAACCGGCGCCCCTGCCCGCACGATCACCACGGCCCCGGCGGCCAGCGCCGCCGCCCCGGCGCCGAGCGTCACCCGCCTGGCGTCGGCGGGGGTCCACCGCCCGGGTCCGTCGTGCACTCCGGCGATCTCGTCGGCGATGTCGTCCGACTGGGCCGCCGGCAGCTCCGCCTGCCGCGGGCGGAGGTAGATCAGCTCGCCGTCGAGCAGCCCGGCGGAAGCCGGGGTGGCGGACGGCTCGAACGGCCGCTGGCCGAGCCGCTGGAGCACCCAGCCGCCCGGCGACCTGGCGGCCTCGCCCGCGTCCAGCCGGGAGAAACGGGCGATCACGGGAAAGAGGTCGGCGAACGGCACGTTCGAGGGCAATGCGATATCCACCCGGCGGCCGGGCCCGACCACGGTAATCCTGCAGATATCGCCGACGGCCGCCGGATTCATGGTGCCCCCAATAGTGACCTCTCGGTATCCCTGGGCAGTTGGGAATTTACCTGTCTTCAGCGTTAAACGCATGCGTTCCGGCATACGTTCAATCCAGCAGGCAGAGATTTCCGGGGGGACGACCCCCCCAAACCCCCCCAGTAAGTATCGAGATTTGATTGGGGCAGGAATGGGCACGCTAACCGTCCACCGCGCGCCGGACGCCGACCGCCCGGAGCCGATGCCGCACGGCGAGATCCGGCTGGAATCTCCGCCCGAGCTTCCCGAACGCGCCGCCGACGGGCTCGCGCAGGCGCTCATGTACCTGCCGATGGGCGCGATGGCGATCGGCATGGTCGCGATCGTCGCGGGCGGGCACGCCAGCGCCATCCTGTACGTCGGCAGCGGGGCGATGGCCGTGGGGATGGCCGGGATGATGGTCGGCCAGATCGCCCGCGGCCGCGGCGACCGGAAGGTCAAGCTGAACGGCCTGCGCCGTGACTACCTGCGCTACCTGTCCCAGGTCCGGGTGAAGGCGCGGCGCGCGGCGGCGGCGCAGCGCGCGGTCATGGAGTTCTACGGCCCGGATCCGGCGAGCCTGCCGTCGCTGGTCGTGGCCGGACAGCTGTGGGCGCGCACCCCCGCGGACAGCGACTTCCTCAACGTCCGGTTCGCCGCCGGCACGCAGGCGCTGGCGCTGCGCCTGGTGCCGCCGGAGACCAAACCCGTCGAGGACCTGGACCCGCTCTGCGCGGGCGCGCTGCGCCGGTTCATCCGCAGCCACTCGAGCGTGCCCGCGCTGCCGGTCGCGGTGCGCCTGCGCTCCTTTACCCGCATCGCGGCCGAAGGCGATTCCGATGCCGTCCGCGACCTAGTCCGGGCGCTGATCGCCCAGGTGGCGGTCGCGCACTCGCCGGACGACGTGCGGATCAGCGTCTGCGCGAGCGCCGAGCGCATCGGCGACTGGGACTGGATCAAGTGGCTGCCGCACAACATGCACCCCACCGAGACGGACGCGGCAGGCCCGGTCCGGCTGATGGCGCCCGGCCTCGGGCAGCTTTCCTCGGTACTCGGCGACGAGGTGCGGAACCGGCCGCGCTTCGCCCCCGCGGCGGCGACGCCATCGCTGCCCTTCCACGTGATCGTGGCCGACGGGGTGCCCGCCGATCCGGGCGCGGAACTGGCCGGCGCGGACGGCGTTGTCGTCATCGACGTGCACGGCGGCCTCGCTTTGGGTGATCCAGAGCCGCTCCGGCTGCGCGTGACGCGCGACCAGGCCTACCGGGGCGAGGTCGCGCTCGGCGTCCCGGATGCCATGTCGCGGGTGGCGGCCGAGGCGCTGGCCAGGCAGCTGGCCCCGCTGCGCCCCGTGTCGTCCGGGGCGCCGGAGGGCGATTTCCTGGCCGCGACGACCACGCTGACCAGCCTGCTCGGCATCGCGGACGCCCGCGCGGTGAGCGTGCGCGACCTGTGGCGCCCGCGCGCCCCGCGGGACCTGCTCCGGGTGCCGATCGGCAGCGACGCCGACGGCGCGCCGGTCGTGCTGGACATCAAGGAGCCGGCCCAGGGCGGCATGGGCCCGCACGGGCTGCTCATCGGCGCGACCGGCTCCGGCAAGTCGGAGCTGCTGCGCACGATCGTGCTCGGACTGGCGCTCACCCACTCCCCCGAGCAGCTGAACTTCGTCCTGGTGGACTTCAAGGGCGGCGCGACGTTCCTCGGGCTCGACCGGCTGCCGCACGTCTCGGCCGTGATCACCAACCTGGCCGACGAGCTCCCGCTGGTGGACCGGATGCGGGACGCCCTGGCCGGCGAGCTGGTCCGGCGCCAGGAGCTGTTCCGCCAGGCCGGGAACTACGCCTCGCTGCGCGACTACACGGCGGCCCGCGCCGGCGGTGCCGCTCTTCCGGCGGTCCCGTCGCTGTTCGTCGTGCTGGACGAGTTCTCCGAGCTGCTGGCCGCCAAGCCGGAGTTCATCGACCTGTTCGTGACGATCGGCCGGGTCGGCCGGTCGCTCGGCGTGCACCTGCTGCTCGCCTCGCAGCGGCTGGAGGAGGGCCGGCTCCGCGGCCTGGACACGCAGTTGTCGTACCGGATCGGGCTGCGGACGTTCAGCGCGCAGGAATCGCGGACCGTCCTCGGGGTGGCCGACGCGTACGAGCTGCCGGCCCAGCCCGGCAACGGGTTCCTGAAGGTGGACACCTCGGGGATGACCCGGTTCAAGGCGGCCTACGTCTCCGGTCCGGCGGTCAAGATCGATGATTCCGAACGGAAGGTGGCGTCTGTTCCGCAGCCCGTGATCGCCGAGTTCGGGCCGGCGTACGTGCCGCTGCCTGCCGGGACGGCCGCTTCCGCGGCTCCTTCCGGGACCGCTGCCGCTTCCGGGACCGCTGGCGCTTCCGGGACCGCTGGCGCGGCTTCACCCGGTTCTCCCGGGGCTGACTCCCTGCTCGATGTCGTGGTCGCCCAGCTCGCCGCCCGCGGGCCCGCCGCGCACGAGATCTGGCTGCCGCCGCTGGCGCAGGCGCCGGCGCTCGCCGAACTGCTGCCGCCGCTCGGCGTCACGCCGCGCGGGCTGACCACCGCGGGCGGCGAGGGACAGGGGTCCCTCCACGCGGTGCTCGGGATCATCGACCGGCCGTACGAGCAGCGGCGCGATCCGCTGTGGGCCGACCTGTCCGGCGCGGCGGGGCACGCCGCGGTCGTCGGCGCGCCGCGCAGCGGGAAGTCCACGCTGCTGCGCACCCTGGTCAGCTCGCTCGCCTTGCTGCACACCCCCGCCGAAGCGCAGTTCTACATCCTCGACTTCGGCGGCGGCACGCTGGCTTCGCTCAGCGGGCTGCCGCACGTCGGCGGCATCGCCGCGCGCGCGAGCGGTGAGCAGGTACGGCGGACCGTGGCGGAGCTGCGGGCCCTCCTCGAGCGGCGCGAGCGCTCCTTCGCCGAAAGCGGCGTCGGCTCGATGGCGGCCTACCGGAGCCTGGTCGCGTCCGGCGGCGCGGACAGCGACGGGTACGGCGATGTGTTCCTCGTCGTCGACGGCTGGCTCACGCTGCGGCAGGACTACGAGGAGCTTGAGCCGGCGGTGACCGCGCTGGCGGCGCGCGGCCTGGGATACGGCATTCACGTCGTCGCCGCGACGAGCAAGTGGTCGGAGTTCCGCACCAACGTGCGGGACCTGTTCGGCACCCGGCTGGAGCTCCGGCTCGGGGATCCCTACGAGTCCGAGGTCGGGCGGGCGGCGGCCGCCAACGTGCCCCCGGACTCCCCCGGCCGCGGGCTGACCCGTGACGGCCTGCACTTCCTCGCCGCGGTGCCGGGCATCGACCGTCCCGCCGAGGGGGCGGCGGCGGACGGCGCGCCGGAGGCGACGCGGGCGCTCGCCGCCGCCGTCGCCCAGGCGTGGCAGGGGCCGCGCGCCCGGGCCATCCGGCTGCTGCCGGATATGCTGCCGCTGTCCGCCCTGCCGCCGGCGGCGGGGTCGGTCATCCCGTTCGGGATCGACGAGGACGCGCTCGCCCCCGCCTGCGCGGACTTCGCCGCGGACCCGCACTTCCTCGTCTTCGGCGACACCGAATGCGGCAAGTCCAGCCTGCTGCGCGTGCTGACTTCGGGCATCTGCGCCGCCTACCGCCCCGAGCAGGCGAAGGTGCTGTTCATCGACTACCGGCGCGCGCTGCTCGACTCCTCCGAAGTCCCGCACCAGATCGGCTACGGCACATCCTCGGTGGCCGCGGCCGCGCTGCTCGGAGACGTCCGGCAGGCGCTGATGAAGCGGCTGCCGCCGCCGGACCTCACCTCGGCCCAGCTCCGCGCCAGGTCCTGGTGGTCGGGCCCAGACCTGTTCCTCATCGTCGACGACTACGACCTCGTGGCGGGCTCCGCCAACCCGATGCTCGCCCTGTCCGAGCTGCTGCCCCAGGCGCGGGACATCGGCCTGCACGTCGTCCTGGCTCGTTCGGCGGGCGGCGCCGGACGCGCGATGTTCGATCCCGTGATCCAGCGGCTGCGGGAGATGGGGTCGCCGGGGCTGATCATGTCGGGCAACCGGGACGAGGGCCAGCTCCTCGGCGGCGTCCGCCCGGCCCCGCAGCCGCCCGGACGCGGCTTCCTGGTCGAGCGCCGTACCGGCAGCCGCCTCGTCCAGGCGGCGCTCCCCGCCGAGCTCGCCGGAACTACGCTGCCGGGCCCGGCCGGCGCGGCCGGTTCAGCCGGCGCGGCCGGATGAACTCCGCCGTTTAGCGGACCTGGCTCCTGGAGGGTTCGGGCACTACGCCGGCCCGTCCCCGCGGCGGGTCGATTGCGCAATCGACCACACTAGAGCGGGTCGATTGCGCAGTCGGCCTGCCAGGCCGGCGGGATTTCGTCTCAGATTGCGAGAACAGAGTCCGCATTGTGAGACAACCCCGGCCGTTCGCGTGGAATCCTTCCCCGCGGAGCCTTTTTCCGCCCGCACGGATCGGCCCGCGGAGGCGGACCGAGTGCAGAGCAGGGTTCATCGTGACGTACGCGGCTCCTGCGTCGTCAGTGAACCATGACCACAATGTGCTCAACGGCGTTGCGCCATGGCGGCACTTAACACGAACATTTGTTCCTTGCGCAAGAACGCCGGTACCGCGTGCTCAATCGGGGTGCCGCCAGCTTGACGTCACCTTCACCCGCCGGCGGCCGTGCGACCGCTGCGGGGTGCCGGCTGAACCTGGAGTGCTGTGTGACTGTGGCGCGCTGGTCGACGTTGGAGTGGCGCACGCTCTCCGTGGGGTTCTGCTTGAATCCGAGGTGCTGGCCGACTGCGGAGCGCCGCGGTGCCGCGAGATGCCGCGCCGTGGGGTGGTGCCGCGCCGTGGGGTGGTGCCGCGCCGTGGGGTGGTGCCGCGCCGTGGGGTGATGCGGCGGCGCGGGGTGTCCGGCGGCCGTGGGCGGCGGCGGGCCGTCTGGATCAGCGCGGCGGCGGCGATCACCGCCATGGCGACGCCGAGCGCGGCGACCGCGATCGCCATCGCTACTGTCCGGGCACGCGTATCCGGCGCGGCCGCGCGGCTCACCGGGATATGCGCGGGGCCGGCCGGCGCGGCGCCAGCCCCGTCCTCCGGAAGCACCGCCGTGACCGCCTGGACGGGGTTGACCATGCCGGTGCCGGTGCCGGGGCCCGCCGCTCCGTCGGCTGTCTCCTTGATCCGCTGCACGACCTGGGCGGCCGTCAGGTTCGGATACCGGGCGCGGACCAGCGCCGCGACGCCGGAGACGAACGGCGCCGCGAAGCTCGTCCCGTTGTCGTCTTGCGTATACGCGTCGGGGAACGTGCCGGGGAAGGCGCTGGTCACGTCCACTCCGGGCGCCGTGACCGTCACCGGCGTACGCGTGTCGGAGAACGGCGCGAGCGAGCCGTCCGGGCCGACGGCGCCGACCGACAGAACGCCCGGGTACGCCGCGGGATAGAACGGGCCGTGCGCCCCGTTGGAGTCGTCATTGCCGGCCGCCGCGACCACGACCACGTTGTTCGCCAGCGCGAACTCCACCGCCGACCGCAGGGCGGCCGAGTTCTTCGTCGTGGCGAGGGACAGGTTGATGACGTTCGCGCCCAGGCCCACCGCGTCGCGGATCGCGGTCGCCGTCACGTCGTCGGGGATGTCCTCGTCGGCGAAGTTGACGACCTTGACCGACAGGATCGCCGCCTGCGGGGCGACGCCGGCGAACGAGATTCCGGCCATCGGCGCGGCGGCGATGATGCCTGCCACCGACGTGCCGTGCCCCGCGCAGTCCGCGTCCGGCGGTATGCCGAAGTCCTCCCCCGCGAGATCCGGGCCGACCGTCACCCGGTCGCCGAACTGCGGGTTAGCGTCCACACCGCTGTCGATCACCGCGACCGTGACCCCGGCCCCGCGGGTCAGGTTCCACACGCTGGAAAAGCTCATTGCCTGCTGCGACCAGGGCACTGACGACGGCGCGGCGGCGCCCTGTTCCGCGGGGCAGCCGGTTACCGGCTCCGGGAGCTGGCTGGCGCGCGCCGCACCCGCTGGCAGGACGGCCAGGCATGCCGCGGCCGCGGGCGCGGCCAGGACCGCCATACGACGCACGGGCAAGCACCTCCATCGCCTCGTCCTCGCTCATGGATACGGACGCGCGGCCGCTTCCGCTCACTCGCGGGCCACGACTCGCCCAGCCGGGCGACGCCGACTCGGCACCAGAACGCCCGCGGGTCTTCGGGAACGTCTTTTGGATCGTAGCGTTTCCGGTTCACGGTAGACCGCGGCTCTACGGGTCGTTAGGGTGGCTTTGCCCGTCCGCCGCATGGTCCCGGTTGGGCGTGACCGATGCCGAGGTACAGGTGAACGACGACCGAGACGCCGCTGGGGCCCGCGACGACCGTCCTCCCGGGTACCTTTTGCCCCGGCGCCTGCGGCTGCCGGACATCAGCCCGGACCCGGCCCACCTCGCCAGGCAGATCATCGACGCCGTGGTCCCCGGTTTCGCCGAGGCCGCGGGCGTCTTCGTACTTGAAGAACTGCTCAGCGGCGGCAATCCCGCGGACCAGGCACCCGGTGCCGATGTGATCGTGCGCGAACTCGGCGCCGGAACCGCCGTAGACGGTCACCTGGTGCCCGCCACGGTCTTCCCGCCTGGCGCGGCCATCGCGTTCGCCGCGGATTCGCCGTGCGCGCGCTGCCTGCGCGACCGTACCCCGGTCACCTACGATCAGCCCGACGGCACCACGCTCGAGCAGATGACCCAGGAAGCGAAGACGATCGTCGCGGGCGCCGAGTCCTTCCTCGCCGCGCCGATGATCACCCGGGGCACGGCCACCGGCTTCCTGGTGCTGGCCCGCGCCGGCAGCGCGCTCGCGTTCCACCGCCATGACACGACGGCCGTCGCCGACCTGGCCGCCCGCGCTAGCGCCGCCATCGCCAGCTCACTGGCGGTCATGCGGCAGGGATCGGTCGCCGAGGCACTGCAGCCGCGGCGGCCGACCATGGTCAGCGCGGCGCCCTCCCGGCTCGAGATCGCCGGCCGGTGCCTGCCGGCCGCCGGGTACGAGGTCGGCGGCGACTGGTACGACATCATCCCGCTGTCCGGGGAGCGGACCGGGCTCATCGTCGGCGACGTCATGGGCCACGGTCCGGCCGCTGCGGCCGTGATGGCCCAGCTCAGCACCGTCGCCTTCGCCCTGGCTGACCTGGGCCTGCCGCCGTCCGAGGTGCTGCGGCAGCTGAACCGCACGGCCCTCGCCCTGCCCCAGAGCACGCTCGTCACCTGCGCCTACGCGGTCATCGACCCCGGCGGTCACGCCTGCGACCTCGCCACCGCCGGGCACCTGCCCCCGGTGCTCGCGATGCCCGACGGGAGCACGCGGGTCCTCGGCCTGCCCTCCGGTCAGTCGCTCGGGGTCAGCCCGGCCGCCTACGGCCAAGCCCGCGTCAGGCTCCCGCCCGGCACCGTGCTCGCCCTGTATACCGACGGCCTGGTGGAAACCCGCACCCGGCCCTTCGACCAGGGCATCGCCACGCTGCGATCGGTACTCGGCGGCGCGGGCCGCACGCTCGTCACCGCCTGCGACGAGATCATCGCCGCGCTCGGCGACCACCACGAGGACGACGTCACCGTCGTCCTCGCCAAAGTCCCCGCCACCGATTAGCGACAAGCCAATCGCGCAATCGACCGGTTTCCGGTGGTTCCCGCCCCCGGCGCCGACAGGCCGATTGCGCAATCGACCCGCTCTATTGTGGTCGATTGCGCAATCGGCCCGCGGGCCTGTGGGTGCGGTGCGGGGCTCGGGCCGGATGGGTGAGGCACGGCGGGCTGATGGGGCACAGGGGGCTGATGGGGCGGGACGGGCTGGTGGGTTGCCACGGGCGGCGGGTATGGCGCGGGACGGGTGGGCGCGGCGGCCGGTGAGGCGCGGCAGCTAGAGGGCGGCAGCCGGTGGGGCGGGCTGGTGAGGCTCGGCGGGGGACGGCGGGGGCGCGTGGTGCGGGGGGTGGTTAGGCGGCGGTGATGGAGCCTAGGTAGGTTTCCCACTGGGGGTCGCCATCGTACTGGGCGCCGATCAGGCGCCAGTGCGCGCCGCGGGGGACGGCGGGGGCGACCGGGAGCGTCCAGCCGAGTTCTTCGAGCAGGCGGTCCGCCTTGCGGTGGTTGCACATCGTGCAGGAGGCCACGCAGTTCTCCCAGGTGTGCTGGCCGCCCCGGCTGCGCGGGAGCACGTGGTCGATCGTCTCGGCGTGCCGGCCGCAGTAGGCGCACTTGTAGTTGTCCCTGCGCATCAGCGCCGCCCGAGTCAGCGGCACCCGGTTGCGGTGCGGGATGCGGACATACCGGCGAAGCCTGATCACCGACGGCGTTGCAAGCGAGACCGTGGCGGAGTGCAGCATCTGGGCGCCGCTCTCGTGCACAATCTCCGCCTTCTCGCAGAGCACCAGGCAGACCGCCCGACGGAGCCCGACCGTGGTCAAAGGCTCAAAGGTCACGTTGAGCAGCAGCACGCGTCGCACTGGCACCTCCGCAAGCACCAGTTGTGAGGCGCCGCTCGCATCACCGGGTCACTGTTGATCCGGCGTGACCGAAGCCACGTGCCTCCGCCAACAGACATAAGAGTACTAGGACATCTGTGGATTCTCGGTTAATGGCTGGTAACGACCAAAGGTTAAGGTGCGCCTATGGCTACTTTTCGCGCCCAGTACCCACCCGCGCGGCGCCTCGAACTCGTCGAAGACCTTTTCGGACACCGCGTCGCGGACCCGTACCGCTGGCTGGAGGACGCCGACGCCGCGGAAACCCGGCAATGGCTGGCCGCCGAGGAAGACCTATGGGCCGCCTACCGGGCGGACCTGCCCGGGCGCGAGGCGTTCGCCGCGCGGGTGCGCGAGCTGCTGCGGGTCGGGTACGTGGGGCTGCCCGCCTGGCGCGGGACGTCACGCTTCTACACGCGGCGCGACCCGGGGCAAGAACACGGTGTGCTCTACGTGGTTAACGGTGCTCTTGTTGGCGATGTGGCTGATGTGGCTGACGGGGTTGGTGGTGATGTTGTGCCTGTGGTTGGTGGTGATGCTGTGTCTGGGGTTAGTGGTGGTGTTGTTCCTGGAGAACGGGTGCTTGTCGATCCGGTCGCGATCGATCCCTCCGGGCGGACCACACTGGACCACTGGCAGCCGGACAAGGAGGGGCGGCTGCTCGCCTACCAGCTGTCGTCAGGCGGCAATGAGGAAGCCCTGCTGCGGGTGCTCGACGTGGCGTCCGGAGAGGTGGTCGACGGGCCGATCGACCGGTGCCGGTACTCCGGGGTGGCCTGGCTGCCCGGCGGCAAGGCCTTCTACTACGTGCGACGGCTGCCGCCGGAGGCCGTGCCCGAGGGCGAGAGCCAGTACCACCGGCGCGTGTACCTGCATGTCGTGGGGACGTCGCCGGAGGCGGACACGATGGTGTTCGGCGACGGAAGGGACAAGACGACGTACTACGGGGTCAGCGTCAGCATGGACGGGCGCTGGCTGGTGATCTCCGCGTCCATCGGCACCGCGCCCCGGGACGACGTCTGGCTCGCCGACCTGACCACGTCGGACCCGGCCGCGCCCGCGCTGGCGCCGGTCACCGTCGGCCTCGACGCGCAGACGTCGCTGCGGGCCGGCCGGGACGGGCGGCTGTACGTGTACACCGACCTGGACGCGCCCCGCGGGCGGATCTGCGTCGCGGATCCGGCCGCGCCCGGGCCCGGCGGGTGGCGGGACCTGATCCCGGAAGATCCTTCGGCGGTGCTGCGCGGGTACGCGATCCTCGACGAGCTGCCCCGGCCCGTGCTCGTCGTCTCCCGGACCAGGCACGCGATCAGCGAGGTCACCGTGCATGACCTCGCCACCGGCGAGCAGCTGTCCGCGCTGGACCTGCCGGGGCTCGGCTCCGTCGGCGGAGTGGCCGAGCGGCCCGAGGGCGGGCACGAAGCGTGGTTCGGGTACACCGATTACACGACGCCGCCGGTGGTGCTGCGCTACGACGCCGCGACGGGCACGCTGGCGGTCTGGGCGACCTCCCCCGGCTCGGTCCCCGACCCGCCCGCGGTGACGGCTTCGCAGGTCACCTACCAGTCGGCGGACGGTACGCCGGTACGCATGGTGATCATCGAGCCGGGGCGGACAGACGCCACCTTCCGTTCGGAACAAAAATCTACGATCTTGTACGGGTACGGGGGGTTCGACATCAGCATGACCCCCGGCTACTCCGCCAACATCCTCGCCTGGGTGGAGGCGGGCGGCGTGTACGCGGTCGCGGGATTGCGGGGCGGCAGCGAGGAAGGCGAGGAGTGGCACCGCGCCGGGATGCTCGACCGCAAGCAGAACGTGTTCGACGACTTCCGCGCGGCGGCGGAGTACCTGGTGTCGGCGGGGATCACGTCGCCCGGGCGGCTCGCGGTGTGGGGCGGGTCGAACGGCGGGCTGCTCGTCGGGGCCGCGGTCACGCGGTGGCCGTCGCTGATGTCGGCGGCGGTGTGCTCGGCGCCGCTGCTGGACATGGTGCGCTACGAGCGGTTCGGGCTCGGCGAGACGTGGAACACCGAGTACGGGTCCGCCGCCTCGCCCGAGGAGCTGCCGTGGCTGCTCGGGTACTCGCCGTACCACCATGTTCGCGCCGGTACCGCGTATCCGGCGGTGCTGTTCACCGTGTTCGCCAACGACACGCGCGTGGACCCGCTGCACGCCTACAAGATGTGCGCGGCGCTGCAGGACGCCACCGCGTCGGAGCGGCCGGTGCTGCTGCGCGCGGAGGGGCAAGTGGGACACGGGCAGCGAGCGGTGTCGCTGACCGCCACGCTAGCCGGGGACTGCCTGGCGTTCGTGGCGCGGGAAACGGGCCTGCCGATGGGCGGCTAAGGAGGCGGGGGGTTCGGTGAAGTAGGCGGCGGGGGTCAGGCCTGTCTCGCGGCGGAACGCGGCGACGAACGCGCTCGGCGTCTCGTAGCCGACCCAGCGCGCGACCCGTCCGACGGGCTCGCCGGCCGCCAGCAGCGGCAGCGCCGCCTGCAGCCTCAGCAGCGTCCGCCACCGCCCGAACGTCATCCTGGTCTGCGCGGTGAACGCCCGCGCGAGCGTGCGCTCGCTCGCCCCGACGGCGCGGCCCCAGCCGGCCAGCGTGCGCTGGTCGGCGGGATTCTCCCGGAGTGCGCTCGCTACATCGCCGGCGAGCGGACCGCTGGGGAAAGGCACGTCCAGGGTGGTTACCGGGACCGGCTGGAGGAGGTCGGCGAGAAGGGCCTCGCCGTGGGCACGCTGGGTCTGGTTCAGCGGCCCGCCGAGGTAGCCGATCAGTTCTGCGAGCAGCGGGCTCGCGGCGACCGGCGTGGGCACGGTCCAGGCGACCGGCGACAGGCCCGCGGGGACGTAGACGCTGCGCATGGTCGCAGCGGCGCTCGCCCCTGTCTCGTGCGGCAGGCCGGCCGGGATCCACAGCGCCCTCGTCGGCGGCAGAACCCAGGTGGCGCCCTCGGTCAGCACGGTGAGCACCCCGGCGGCCGCCCAGGCGAGCTGGTGTTCCTCGTGGGTGTGCCAGCGGAACAGGGTGCCGCCGGGCATGGGAAAGGTCGCGACGACGATACCGTCCGGCGCGTCGCACGGACGTTGACCGGCTGACGACACAACATGGCAGCCTACGCGCTATCCGGTCGGCGGCTTAGGCCATAGCGTCTCGTGCCATGAACGAGAACCACGGCCGGCTGCTCGGCTCCCCCGAATGGGCGGCCTACCTGCACGACGAGGTCCTGCCCGCCGCCGTCGGCGGGACCGACCTGGGCGAAGACATGCTGGAGATCGGGCCCGGGCCCGGCGCGGCGACCGCATGGCTGCGGCAGCGGGTCCGGCGGCTGGTCGCGCTCGACGTCTCGGAAGAGGCGGTATCCGCGCTGCGGGAGCGTTTCCCCGAGCCGGACGTTTCGGTGGCGGCGGGAGACGCGACCGCGCTCGGGTACCCCGACGAGTCGTTCGACTCGGTGGGGACGTTCACGATGCTGCACCACATCCCGACACGCCGCATGCAGGACGCGATCCTGGCGGAGGCGCTGCGCGTGCTGCGGCCCGGCGGGACGCTGGTCGGCTCGGACAGCCTGGCCAGCGACGAACTGCACCGCTTCCACGAGGGCGACACCTACAACCCGGTCGAGCCCGCGTCGCTGCTCCCCCGGCTGCAGACGCTCGGCTTCGCCGAGGTTTCGATCACGGTGGGGCAGTCGCTGCTGTTCCGCGCGCGGAAGGGGCCGGCGTGATTCGCGTGATGACCGAGGCGGTTCACCTTCGCACCGTCATCGTGGGCCTGCTGGGGTTCGCGGCGGCCGAGGAGGAGATGCTGCTGCTCGCCGACTCTGCTGGCGGTTCTGCTGGCGGTTTCGCCGGCGATCTTGCCGGGAGCCCCGAGCGGTGGGGCGCGGTGCCCTTGCTCGCCCACAACGCGGAGTTCAAGGCGCAGCAGTGCGAGCGGATCCGGGCGGTGCTGTCCGGGCGCGTGCCGCCTGCCTACGCGGAGATCGACCATGCCTCCCCGGCTGTCTACGCCGCGTACGCCGCACGGCCTTTGCGGGATGTGGTAGATGGGCTGCGCGCGGCGACCGCCGAGCTGGCGGACGGGGTGCGAGCGCTGGCGGACGAGGACCTGCTCGACCCGTCGCGCCATCCGTGGCTGCGCGGACGGACGCTGTGGCTGCAGGTCATCGTCCGGGGATTCTGGCACCCGACCGGGCATATCGCGGACTACTACGCGCGGCACGGGCAGCCAGAACGGGCGGTCGCACTGCAGTCACACGCCGTGGCCACGGCGCGCTACCTGGACGTGCCCGACCAGGCCGCGGGCATGGCCGCGTACGGGCTGGCCTGCGCCCAGACCGTGAGCGGCCAGCCCGCGGCGGCCGCGCGAACGCTCGCCACCGCGATCAGACTGAACCCGGATGTCCGCGCCAACGCCAGCCACGACCCCGATCTCGCCCCGCTGCGCGACAGCGGCCAGCTCGCCGAGATCCTCGGCTGACAGGCCATGCGCGAGTGAGTTGGCCGGTAGCCTCGCCTGGAGTAGTCATTTCTCCCCGGGAGGCTCCTTGTGTTGCGGCATGTCCATTTGGCGTTCCTCAGTGCGGACCACGCGCCGACGACGCTAACCGGAAGCTGCGGCAGCGACCCGGGAATCACCTGCCGGCTGGTCTGGGACATATCGCACGACGGCCAAGCGGCCTCGCTGACCAACAACTTCCTGAACGGGCCCGTCCACCTGCTGCTGCGGGTGCTCTTCGTCATCGCGCTCGCGCTCGTCATCCGCGCGGTGGTGTACAGGATCATCAACCGGCTCACCGAGCGGGCGGCCGACAGCATCCTGCCGCAGTTCCGGAACGGGGTCGCGAACTCGCGGCTGGTGCCCAGCCGGCTGACCCGCCGGCGGCCCAACGGCGGAGCCGCCGAAGCGGGGGCGGACGCCGGTAACGACGAGGCCGTCTCATCAGCCGAGGCGGCGGCCGTCGCCGAGGCCGAGAGCTCGGTGCCGGCGGAGAACTCCCTGACGGCGCAGAGCGCGGCGCAAGCCGGGGCCATCGCGGCCGCCGCGGCGCAGGCGGAGAGCGCACTGGTCACCGAGCGCCGCCACCAGCGGGTGCGCGCGCTCGGCTCGGTCCTGCGCAGCGCCGCGTCGGTCACGATCTTCTCGATCGCCGGAGTCGTCGTGCTCGGCGACCTCGGGATCAACCTCGCCCCGCTGCTCGCCAGCGCGGGCGTGGTCGGCATCGCGGTCGGGTTCGGCGCGCAGAACCTCGTCCGCGACTACCTCTCCGGCATCTTCATGCTCATTGAGGACCAGTATGGAGTCGGAGACGTGATCACCGTGGGCGACGCCACCGGGACCGTCGAGACGGTGACGCTGCGCATCACTCGCATGCGGGACGTGAACGGCATCGTCTGGCACGTCCGCAACGGCACGATCGAGCAGGTGGGAAACGAGTCCCAGGGCTGGGCGCGGGCGGTGATCGACTTTCCCGTGCCGTACGCGGCCGACCTGGCCGTCATCAGGACGCTCCTGGCGAACGCCGCGGAATCCATGTGGACCGACCCGACGTGGCGGGCGGTCATGCTGGAGCAGCCCGAGGTATGGGGCGCCCAGGAAGTGACCAGCGACGAGGTCACCATGCGAATCGTGGTCAAGACCGCGCCGCTGCGCCAGTGGGAGGTCGAACGGGAGACGCGCGCGCGGGCCAAGGCCGCGCTCGACGCCGCGGGCATCGGGCCGACGGCCGAAGCCGCCTCGGCTTAGGCGGCGAGTCGCGGGTCGCGGCGTCCGTCGCGCGGCGTCCGTCGCGCGGCGGCCTGGACGGCGGGTGCCGCTTGCTAGTGCAGTGCCGTGTAAGTCCTTGAGGGGGTCGGCTGGTTTGTCACCGCGGCGTCCTGGACCTCGAATCCGGGCGCAAGCACAACCAGCGGACCCGGGACTGGCGGATCGGGCACCTGATCTCCGCGCTGGCCGATAAGGCCGAGGCGGCCGGGATCGCTGTGAAGCTGGTCGATGAGCGGGGCACGTCCTCGACGTGCCCGTCGTGTGCCCGGCGGGTGCCCAGGCCCGCCGGGCGCGTGTTCTGCTGCCCGCACTGCGGGCACCGCGACCTGGTCGCGGCCGCCAACATCGCCGCCCGCAACGGCGGCGGACCCATCCCCGCAGCCAGCACGGCGGCGGGAATCACGCACCGCCGCGCCGGGACACACCTGCCAGGCGTGCACCCGGCACGACGTGACCCACGCCGCGGGCCCCCCATCACGGCCCGCAGCTCCAGGGCACCTGGCCGGCACCGGCCCGCCCCGCGCGCCAGACAGCGCACGGGGAGCCGCTCGCCCCCCAGCGAGGAACACGCAAGCCCGAGACACCCCGTCAAGGACTTATGAGTAGGTGCACTAGGCTGGCACCGTCATGAGCGAGGAAACCCCGCGGTCGCCGCGGACCTTTTACGAGGCTGCCGGCGGCGAGGAGACGTTCACCCGGCTGGTGCACCGGTTCTACGAGGAGGTCGCCGCCGACCCGGTACTGCGGCCGGTATACCCGGCGAAGGATCTCGGGCCGGCCGAGGAGCACCTGCGGCTGTTCCTCATCCAGTACTGGGGCGGGCCGACGACCTACAACGAGCTGCGCGGCCACCCGCGGCTGCGGATGCGGCACGCGCGGTTCGACATCGGCGAGGCCGAACGGGACGCGTGGCTGCGCCACATGCGCACCGCCCTGGACGAGCTGGGCCTGGACGCGGCGCTGGACGCGCAGCTGTGGGACTACCTCGTGATGGCCGCGCACAGCCTGGTCAACGCCGCGCCCGAAGGCGGTCCCGGCCTGAGCGGGCGCGGGGACATCGGCCTGGCGCCCGCCTGATTCCGAGGGTGTCGATCGCGCAATCGACCACGATAGAGCGGGTCGATTGCGCGATCGGCCTGGTCAGTCGCGGGTCAGCCTGCGGTAGGTGACGCGGTGCGGACGGGCGGCCTCGGCGCCGAGGCGCTCGATCTTGTTCTTCTCGTAGGCCTCGAAGTTGCCCTCGAACCAGAACCAGTTCGCGCCGCCCTCCCACGCCAGGATGTGGGTGGCGACCCGGTCCAAGAACCACCGGTCGTGGCTGGTGATCACGGCACAGCCCGGGAACTCGAGCAGCGCGTTCTCCAGGCTTCCCAGGGTCTCGACGTCGAGGTCGTTGGTCGGCTCGTCCAGCAGCAGCAGGTTGCCGCCCTGCTTGAGGGTGAGCGCGAGGTTCATCCGGTTGCGCTCACCGCCGGACATCACGCCCGCGGGCTTCTGCTGGTCCGCGCCCTTGAACCCGAACGCCGCCACGTACGCGCGGCTCGGGATCTCCGTGTTGCCGACGTGGATGAACGTCTCGCCGTCGGAGATCGCCTCCCACACGTTCTTGTCCGGGTCGATGCGCGCGCGGTCCTGGTCAACGTAGGAGATCGAGACGGTATCGCCGATCCTGATCGTGCCGGCGTCGGGCGGCTCCTCACCGACGATCATCTTGAACAGGGTGGTCTTGCCCACACCGTTCGGACCAAGGACGCCGACGATGCCGTTGCGCGGGAGGCTGAAGCTCAGATCCTCGAACAGCATCCGGTCGCCGAACCCCTTGAACAGGTCGGTCACCTCGACGACCAGGTTGCCCAGCCGCGGACCCGGCGGGATCTGGATCTCCTCGAAGTCCAGCTTGCGGTTCTTGTCGGCCTCGGCGGCCATCTCCTCGTACCGCTGCAGACGAGCGCGGGACTTGGCCTGGCGGGCGCGCGGGCTGGACCGCACCCACTCAAGCTCGTCGTCTAGGTGCTTGCGGCGCTTGGCGTCCTTGGCGCCCTCGACCTTGATCCGTCCCGCCTTCGTCTCCAGGTACGTGGAGTAGTTGCCCTCGTAAGGGTAGGCGTGGCCACGGTCGAGCTCGAGGATCCACTGCGCGACGTTCTCGAGGAAGTACCGGTCGTGGGTAACGGCGACGACCGTACCGGGATATTTCTCCAGGTGCTGCTCCAGCCAGAGCACGCTCTCGGCGTCCAGGTGGTTGGTCGGCTCGTCGAGCAGCAGCAGGTCCGGCTGCTGCAGCAGGAGCTTGCACAGCGCGACCCTTCTCTTCTCACCGCCGGACAGGCTGGCAACCGGGGCGTCGGGCGGCGGGCAGCGGAGCGCGTCCATCGCCTGCTCGAGCTGACTGTCCAGGTCCCAGGCGTCCTTGTGCTCCAGCTGCTCCTGCAGTTTGCCCAGCTGCTCGAGCAGCTCCTCGGAATAGTCGGTCGCCATCTCCTCGGCGATCGCGTTGTACTCCTCGAGGAGCTTCTTGGTCTCGGCGACACCTTCTTCCACGTTCCCGAGCACGGTCTTGGTCTCGTCGAGCTGCGGCTCCTGGGGAAGGATGCCGACGGTGTACCCGGGCATGAGCCGGGCCTCGCCGTTAGACACCGGCTCGATCCCGGCCATGATCCTCAGCAGGGTGGATTTGCCGGTACCGTTCGGGCCGACAACACCGATTTTGGCCCCGGGCAGGAAGCTCAGCGTGACGTCGTTGAGGACGACCTTGTCACCATGCGCCTTGCGGACGCGGCGCAGACTGTAAATGTACTCCGGCATGACATCAAGCCTAGATGGTCCCGCTCAGTAGCTGGTGTCAGGCGGTATCCGCTATGTTGGGTGCCGCGCGGGGCGGAAATATGACCGGACGCCATGCCCGCTGCGCGGCACCCCCCGGCGCGTCCTAGAACGGCGCGGCGGCTTCCGCCAGCTGGCCGAACCCGGCCGGCGTTTCGCCGAAGGCGTCTGGCGCCGGGCCGGCCTCTGGGTCCTCGCCCGCGTCGTCGCGGTGCAGATCCGCCACCATCTCCTCGTCGGCCTCGTTAGCGGACCGCGCGCCGTCGACGGGGGCAACGCCGGATCCCGCACCGGGTCCGCCGTCGGGAGCCATGTCATGACGCGCCGCCTCACCGTCGTCGATGCCCTGCCGCTTCCCCGGCGGTATGTGCACGCCCCGGTTGAAGCGCGACCAGCCGAACGAAAGGTCGTGTCCCACGGAGTCCGCCTCAACCTGCATCTCGGTCCTGGTGCGCTGCTGGTCGTCCACCCAGGTCCTGGTGGAGATCTTGCCCCGGACGATGATCATGTCGCCCTTGCGCAGCGATCCGTGGACGTTCTCCGCGAGCCGCCGCCAGCATTTCACCGTGTAGTACGACGTCTCGCCGTCCTGCCACTCTCCGGTGGCGCGGTCCACCCTCCTGGGCGTGGAACCAACCCGCACGCTGGCGACCGGCGTCTGCGTCCGCTCGGTAAGCCACATCTTCGGCTCAGCCGTCACGTACCCGGTCAGCGTGACGTATCCAACCTGGCTCATCGCCGTCTTCCTCCTTAATCGGAATCCCGTAACCCGGCGGCGGCGTCCGCCGCCTGGTGTCCGCTTTCACCGTGCCGGAGGACACGCCGGCGAGGTAAGAGCGATTCACGCCCTGTGGATAACGTGTCCGATTTGTCCACGACCTGTGGACAACGAGTTGCGATCTTGGCCGGGGTACGGCATACTGTCGGCCCGCGCAGCGGCAACGGAAAATACGGGTGGCGTCCCGGCGCGGCATCGTGTTACGGTGCGCGATCGTGCGACGTGTTTCGGTCGTCGGCGTGTCGGGTGCCGGCAAGTCGACGGTGGCCAGGGAACTGTCCGTGATCCTGGGTGTGCCGCGGCTGGAGCTGGACGGCGTCTTTCACCAGCCCGGCTGGGAACCCCTGCCTGACGAGGAATTCCGGCGGGCCGTCGCCGCCGAGGCGGCCGCGGACGGCTGGGTGATCGACGGGAACTACAGCACGGTGCGTCCGCTGGTGTGGGCCCGCGCGGACACCGTCGTCTGGCTTGACTTGCCGAAGGTCACCGTCATGCGCCAGGTCGTGTGGCGGACGCTGCGCCG
Source organism: uncultured Actinomycetota bacterium (assembly GCA_963771985.1). Lineage (GTDB taxonomy): Bacteria > Actinomycetota > Actinomycetes > Streptosporangiales > Streptosporangiaceae > Trebonia. The sequence goes on from CAVYVO010000011.1 coordinate 226,777, forward strand.
GGTGGCCGGCCTGGCAGGAGCTGTGGAACGGCAACCGCGAGCGCTGGCGGAACTTCTTCAGCTGGGATCCGCAGCAGTCCATCATCTCCTGGACGTGGCACAGGCATGCCGCGTACCGGGCGAGGTACGCCGCGGCGGCGGGCGATCCGGCCAACGCCCGCCTGCGGTTCGTCCGGCTGGCGAGCCGCCGCGAGGTCAGCGCGTTCCTGGCCGGGGCCCGCGCGGAGGCGGCGCGCGCCGCCGGGCCGGCGGAGGTGGGCGGGCCGACGGAGGTGGGCGGGCCGGCGGAGGTGGGCGGCTAGGCGCTAGGCCGCGACGAGTTCCGAGGGTTCCGCTATGACGTCGACGAGCGCTCCGTTGCGCATGACGGTGATGGCCAGCGGGTGGCCGATGGCCTCGGCGAACATGAGCCGCTGCAGGTCCTGGGCGGTTGCCACCTCGTGTCCGCCGGCGGTGAGCAGCAGGTCCCCGGAGCGCAGTCCGGCCCGGTCGGCGGGGCCGCCGGTGACTACCGAGGCCACCCGGAGGCCGGTGGCGCGGCCGCCCAGGCGCGGCCGCCAGGCGGGCGCGACCGGGGCGGGCGCGACGACGAGGCCGAGGTAGGCGCGCCGTACCCGTCCTTCGCGCATGAGTGCCGACACGATCCGCCTGGTGGTGGCGTTGACGGGGACGGCCAGCCCGAGTCCTACGCCGGCGACGGCGGTGTTGATCCCGACGACACGGGCGCGGGAGTCGGCGAGGGCGCCGCCGGAGTTGCCGGGGTTGAGGGCGGCGTCGGTCTGGATGACGTCTTCGATCAGTCCGTGCTGCCCGGCCGGCATGGACCGGCCGAGGGCGCTGACGACGCCGGCGGTGACGGATCCGGCGAGGCCGAGGGGGTTGCCGACGGCGACGACTAGCTGTCCGACCGCGAGTTCGTCGGCTTCGCCGAGTGTCGCGGGGGCGGGCGTTTCGCCTGTGGCGCGCAGGACGGCCAGGTCGGAGAGGGGGTCGGCGCCGACGACCTGGAAGGGGACGGAGGTGCCGTCGCCGAAGGCGGCGGTGCCGCTGGTGGCCTGTCCGACGACGTGGGCGTTGGTGAGGAGGAATCCGTCGTTGGTGAATACGACGGCCGAGCCGAGGCTCTCTCCCGTGCCGCGTCCTCCCGAGCCGCGCCGGGGCACCCGCAGGCTCGCCACCCTGGGCGTGAGCTGCGCCGCGACGCCGACAACGATCCGCGAGTACGCGTCTAGGGGTTCGTTATCTGCCATACATTGATTACATCATTACAGAGCAAGTTCTGGAAACATCCCATGGGGCGGGCCATGGCGGCGGAAGCTGGCTCTGGCGGCTGGAGTCGCCACGGTACGTTACGGATAAAAACGGAAGTGACGGCGAGAGGCGGCGGCGCGCTGCTCCGCGGGCCAGCGGGTCGATTGCGCGATCGACCAGGCTAGGGATGCGTCGGTTATTTACTGGCTGGCTGTCTCGGGCGTAGTCGCCAGGGGCGTGCCTTCCCGCGGGCGTGCGTGGTGTGACATCAGATGCCGGGGGGGCTGCCCGTGCGAGCCGTTTCATGATCACGAACGTTTTTCGTACGTATAGGATGAATTTCTTGCGTCGTAAAAAATGTTTTCGCGATAATGCGGCACGGTGACCTGCTGCCAGGCCCGGGAGGCTGGCGGCTGTGGCTTATGCGGTTGGGGAGGTCGCAGGGACCCGTGACCGAACCGGGTACGGGCGCGGGGCCGTTAGCACAGTCCCGCCCGTTCCGTCCTGCAACGCCAGGTAAATAGCCGACGGCTCCTAGGGCGGGTCGATCGCGCAATCGGCACCGGGTCCGGGTGCGGCGAAGGGCGGCGGCGGCCTGCTCCGGGTGCGGCGAGGGGCGGCGGCGCGCGGCGGGCGCGGCGGGCGGTGGCGGTGGCGGTGACCGAAATGTTGCGGGCGGGGATCTTGTCAGCGGGCGGCGGGCGACGTTGGATAAGGGCACCATGCCGCGACCTATCGCTCACCTGGCCAACCTTGACCTGAACCTGCTTGTCGCGCTGCGGGAGCTCGTGCGGGAACGCAGCGTCACGCGCGCCGCGCAGCGGCTGGGCGTGACTCAGCCCGCGGCGAGCGCCGCGCTGTCGCGGCTGCGCCGCCATTTCGGCGACGAGATCCTCGTCCGCGAGCGCGGGGAGTACGTGCTGACCGCGCTCGGGGAGCAGCTCGCCGAGCAGGTGGAGGCGGTCTGCGCCGCCGCCGAGCGCTTGTTCGCCGCCAGCACGCACTTCGACCCGGCGACGTCAGAACGCGAGTTCACCCTGGTCATGGCCGACTACACGATCATGGTGATGGGCGAGGCGCTGTCGCAGGCCATCCGGAAGGCGGCGCCGCGCGCCCGGCTGCACATCCGGCTGGTCCGCGAGTCGCTGAGTACCGAGTACGCGGACGGTATCCGGTTCGTCGACGGCATGGTCGCCCCGCCCGGGCACGGGTTCACGCTGCCTGACACGCGGTTCGCCGAGCTGTTCAGGGACCGCTGGGTCTGCCTGGCCGACGCGGACAACCCGGCGCTGGACGCCGGCCGGCTCGAGCTGCGGGACATGGCGCGGCTGGCGTGGGTGGCGCCGTACTACCGGAGCACGTCCAACCCGCCTTCGGTCCCGGTCATGCGGCAGCTCGCCCAGCTCGATATCCAGCCGCGGATCGCGGTCCGGGTGGAGAGCTACCTGGCGGTGCCATATTTCGTCGCCGGCACCGACCGGGTGGCCCTCATGCAGGAGCGTCTCGCCACCCGGCTCGCCGCGCCGATGAACCTCAGGGTGCTCGAATGCCCGGGCGATCCCGAGCCGATCGTCGAGGCGCTGTGGTGGCACCGGCAGTACGAGGACGACACCGCGCACGCCTGGCTGCGCCGCCTGGTCGTGGAGACGGCCCGCCGCCTGTAAACCCGTGAGGCTTCGGCTGGGTCCGGGCTCAGTACATAAATCGTGTTTATGTGCTACAGCAGCAACTTTTGTTTGTTTCCATGCGCTTGCGAATCTACCGTCCCAATCAGCAGGAGGTTATTTCCACAAGCTTTCGCCGACGTTAACCTGGAGCGCTCATGCCGCATGCGCTGACCGAGCTGAATCTGGACGCGGTGGCCAGGCCGCCCGCCGAAACGGTGCACGAGGTCAGCGCCGACGTATGCGTCGTCGGCGCCGGGATCGCGGGCTCGTCGGCGGCGATCGAGTCGGCGCGGCTGCGCCGCAGCGTGGTCCTCGTCGACTCGCTGCCGCTCATCGGCGGCCAGATGGTCCACTCGCTGATCGGCCTCTTCTGCGGCGTGTTCGGCAACGCGCCGCGGTACACGCAGCTCACCCACGGGATCTTCGACGACATCTTCCGCGAGCTCGGTCCGTCGGGGGACCTGCACTTCGCCCGCGGCCACACGACGACCGTCTTCTACAACGAGGTGGCGCTCGGCCGCTGGCTGGAGCGGACGGTGCGCGACCTCGGCATCCAGGTCGTGGTCGGCGCGGTGCTGCAGGACGTCACCATGGACGACGGCCGGGTCGGCGGCATCACCCTGGCCACCAGGTACGGGAACGTCCGTGTCCGGGCTGACGGCTACGTGGACGCGAGCGGCGACGCGGCGCTCGCCTGGCAGGCCGGCCTGCCCTGCTGGGTGCCGGAACGGCCCATCTACGGAAGCCAGCAGGTCATCGTCGAGAACCTCGACGAGAACCACAAACCGGAAGCCGGCGAGATGGACGCGGTCTTCGCCCGCAGGGGCGAGGAGTTCGGGCTGCTGCGGCGGGGCGGCCTCGCGTTCTTCTTCCCCGGCCGCGGCACCGCCGTGCTGAACGTGACGCACATCGACGCGCCGCTCGACCCGCTGGACGCGTCCCGTGCCATGTTCGAGGGACGGGAGCAGGCGGACCGGGCGATCGCGCTGCTGCGCGCCGAGTTCCCCAAGGCGTTCGGCGAGGCCCGGGTGCGTGCCTACGGCTTCCCCGGCCGCCGCCAGACCCGCTGGATTCGCGGGGTGCACCAGCTGACGGCTGACGAAGTACGGGCCGGCACGCGGTTTCCCGACGCCGTGGCCAGGACGGCGTGGCCGATCGAGCTGCACGACCGGTCGGACGGCTACGTCTGGGAGATGTTCGGCGCCGACCACGTGCACTACGTGCCGCTGCGGTCGATGACCCCGCCCGGCGCGCGCAACCTGGTGGCGGCCGGCCGGTGCGTGGACGGCGACGCCGCCGCGCTGTCCAGCGTGCGGGTCATGGGGCCGTGCGCGGCGATGGGCGCGGCGGCGGCGCACGCGCTGGACCTGGCGGCGCGGAACGGCAGCGTGCACGACATCGACATCGGCCGGCTGAGCGAGCGGCTGGCCGCGAACCTGGGAGACGACCGCTGATGTTCCTCACCGACGACGAGAAGCGGATGCGGGACGGCGCCGAGGGGGCGGCCGTCGCCGCCGCGATGGACCTGCTGATCAGGTACGGCGCCGCGCTCGACGCCGGGCACCTGTGCGACATACGCAACGTCGCCGGCACCATGACCCAGCCGACGCCGGTCAAGGCCAGGATCGTCAGAGAGCACGGCTGGGACAAGGCGTTCGCGGTCATCAACCTGGACAGCGACGGCGACTTCGAAGTCCCGGACATGCGGGTGCCCACCTGCCAGCTGCAGCACGGTTTCGGCCGGGACGCGCTGGGCGTCGTTCCGTACCCGAAGCAGAACATCGAGCTGCAGGCCAGCGCCGAGTCGTTCTACGGCAGGCACGGGGTGAACATCCTGGCCACCTGCACCCCGTACCAAGTCGGCAACCTGCCGGTGCGCGGCGAGCACTGCGCGTGGATGGAGTCCTCCGCGGTGATCTACGCCAACTCCGTGCTCGGCGCCCGGACCAACTGCGAGGGCATCGCCTCCACCGGCGCGGCCTCGCTCACCGGCAAGATCCCCTGCTGGGGCAACCACAGGGACGAGAACCGGTACGGCACGCACCACATCGAGGTCGGCGTCCGGGTGGACAACTTCCAGGACTGGGGCATGCTCGGCTACTTCGCCGGCGGGATCTCCGGCGAGGACCATCCGGTGATCACCGGCGACATCGCCGTGCCGGACCTCACCGACCTCAAGCACTTCGGCGCGGCGGCGGCCACCTCGGGCGGCGTCGAGCTGTACCACATCCCCGGCATCACCCCCGAGGCGCCGACGCTGGAGGCGGCGTTCAGCGGGCGGCGGCGGCCGGAGCCAGTCAGCTACGGCCCGGCCGAGCGGCGCGCGGTCTACGAGACGCTCAACGAGATCGGCACCAGCACCGACGTGGACTTCGTGCTGCTCGGCTGCCCGCACGCCTCGGTGGACCAGATCCGGCAGGCCGCCGCGGCGCTCGGCGGCAAGCGTCTTTCCCCCGGCACCGAGCTGTGGCTGATGGCGCCGCGCGCGCTCAAGGACGTCGCCGACCGCAGCGGCTACACCGCGGTCATCGAGCGGGCCGGCGGGCGGGTGCTCGCCGACTCCTGCCCGGCCATGTCCCGCGCCGCGCCGACGGGCACGAAGGTCTTCGCGACCGACTCCGCCAAGCAGGCGCACTACCTGCCGGCCATCCTCGGCATCGAGGCCTGGTTCGGCACGCTCGGGGAATGCGTCGACGCCGCGGTCACCGGCCGTTGGAACGGAGGGCTGCGGTGATACTGCTGCGCGGAAGAACCGTTGTGCCCGGTGTTACCGAGGGCGAAGCGCTCGTCTCGCACGAGCCCATCTCTGGCTGGGGCGGCATCGACCCCATGCGGGGCGTGATCATCGAGCCCCGCCATGAACTCTTCGGCGTGTGCTTCGCCGACAAGATCCTCGTCTTCCCCAGCGCGAAGGGGTCGTCGGGGTGGTCGGGGTTCTTCCAGACGACGCGGCTGAGCGGCACCGCGCCGATCGGCATGGTGATCGGCCGTATCTCCGCCAAGTCGGCGCTCGGCGCGGTGGTCACCCGCGTCCCCGCCGTCACCGATCTCGACCAGGACCCGTGCGAGGTCATCTCGACCGGCGACTGGGTCCGCATCGACGCCGGCAAAGGCACTGTGGAGGTCACCAAGGCATGACACAGCTACGCAGCAACTACGAGCCAGGCACGTCCCGCTGGGCGACCCGCCGTGCCCAGTGGCTCGCGCTCGGCCTGTCCGACGAGGACATGGTCAAGCCGAAGATCGCGATCGTGAACACCTCGTCGCAGCTGGCCATCTGCTTCAGTCACCTGGACGAGATCGCGCGCCGGGCCAGGCGGGCGATCGAGCTGGCCGGCGGCGTCGGGTTCGAGGTGCGCACGGCGGCGCCGAGCGACTTCATCCACAGCGCCGGGCACCGCGGCGGCTACATCCTGTCCAGCCGCGACCTGATCACGAACGACATCGAGGTCCAGGTCGAAGGCGCGCAGCTGGACGGGATGATCTGCCTCGCCTCCTGTGACAAGACGGCGCCGGGCCAGCTGATGGCCGCCGCCCGGCTGAACATCCCGACGATCATCGTCGCCTGCGGCTACCAGGCGAGCGGCACCTACAAGGGCAGGCACTGCGACATCGAGGACGTGTTCCTGGCCGCCGGGCACGTCGCGAACGGCCGGCTCAGCGTCGAAGAACTCACCGAGATGAGCGAGAACGCGGTGCTCGGCCCGGGGGTGTGCGCGGGCATCGGCACCGCGAACACGATGCACCTGGCCTGCGAGGCGCTCGGCATGGCGCTGCCCGGCAGCACGCCGGTGCGGGCGAACAGCGAGCCGATGTGGCGGGCGGTCGATCAGGCCGCCGAGCGGATCGTCGAGATGGTCGCCGAGGACCTGAAGCCGCGGGACGTCATGACCCCCGGCGCCTTCCAGAACGCGGTCACCGCGATCTTGTCGGTCAGCGGCTCGATCAACTCCGTCAAGCACCTGCAGGCGGTCGCCGCCGAGGCCGAGGCCGGCGTCGACGTGTACCGGCTGTTCGAGCAGCTCGCCGACGAGGTGCCGCTGCTGACCGCCATCCGGCCGAACGGCGAGACCCCGATCGAGGAGTTCGAGGACGCCGGGGGCACCCGCGCGGTCATGAAGCAGCTGGCGGGCCTGCTCGACACGGAAGCGCGGACGGTCACCGGCAAGACCGTGGCGCAGAACCTGGCGGAGGTCACCGTGGCCGACGAGGAGGTGATCCGGCCGCCGGAGCGGGCGCTCGGGCGGCGGCCGACGATCGTGCTGATCCGCGGCAGCCTCTGCCCCGACGGCGGAATCGTCAAGCTGGCCGTCGCCAGTGTAGGGGGCAGGGGAGGTGGGCGGGGGCTCGGCTTCGCCGGCCCGGCCATCGTCTTCGAGTCGCCGCTGGAGTCGCTGGACGCGGTGCGGGCGGGCCAGGTCAAGCCCGGTCAGGTCGTGGTCCTGCGCGGGCAGGGCGTCACCGGCTCCCCCGGCATGGGGATGGCCTCCCAGCTCGTGTTCGCCCTCGACGGCGCGGGGCTGACCGGCCAGGTCGCCGTCGTCACCGACGGGCAGCTGTCCGGCCTGGTCAACAAGGGCATCGTGGTCGGCGAGGTGTCGCCGGAGGCGGCCAGGGGCGGCCCGCTAGCGCTCGTGGCGGACGGCGACACGATCCGCATCGACGTGCCGGGCCGCACCGCCGACCTGGACGTCCCGGCCGGGGAGCTCGCCCGCCGGAAGGCGGCCCTGCACGCGCGGCCGGCACCGAAAGAGGTCGGCTGGCTGTCGGTCTACCAGCGCCTGGTACGTCCGCTGCCGGAGGGGGCGGTGCTGAGACCGCGGGAGACGGCCCCATGAGCGACGCCGCACTCGTGGTCAGCCACCTGTCGGTCGCCTACGGAAACGTGGTGGCGGTGCACGACGCGACGTTCACCGTCGCCGAAGGCGACGCGTGCGCCATCACCGGGCCGAACGGGAACGGCAAGTCCAGCATCCTGATGGGCGTCACCGGCATGGTGCGCCGCCGCGGCTCGGTGGAGATCTTCGGGACGTCGGCGCGCAACGGCGACGTCCGGTGGGCCGCCAGGCACGGCCTCACCCTGGTGCCCGAGCGCCGCCAGCTCTACCCCGACCTGTCGGCGGCCGACAACATCATCCTCGGCTGCTACGCGTGGACGAAGAGCATTGGCCGGGCGAGGAAGTCGGGTTCGTTCGGGAAGGCCATTGATCTCTTTCCCGAGCTGAAGCCGCACCTGAAGCAGGCGGCGGGCACCCTCTCCGGCGGCCAGCAGCAGATGGTCGCGATCGCCCGCGGACTGGCCAGCGACCCGAAGATCCTCGCGGTCGACGAGCCGTGCCTCGGGCTCGCCGAGGCCGTCGCCAAGCGCGTCTACGACGTGCTCGCCAGCATCCACGAGCAGGGGACCACGCTCATCGTCGTCGAGGAGGCGCCCAAGCGGGCGCTGACCTTGTGCAACCGGCGGGTCGAAGTGCGCAACGGCGTGGCATCTGACTCCCGGGGGGACGACCCCCCGGGACCCCCCCGGCTGCCTGCGGCGACCTTGTGCTGATGGAGGCTCCCCGTGAAATGTGCTGATGGAGGCTCCCCGTGAAATTCGGCAACCTTGTCATCGCCGGCCTCGTGACCGGCTCGATCTACGCGGTGTTCGCCGTCTGCGTCGCCGTCTGGTACCGAGTGTGCAACATCCTCAACCTCGCCGTCGGCGACTTCGCCATGATCGGCGCGCTCGGCGTGGACAACCTGTACCGGGTCAAGGGACTGCCGCTGCCGGTCGCCATCGTCACCACGCTGGCCGTCGTCGGGGCCTTCGCCTACCTCTACGACCAGGTGGTGCTGCGGCTCGCGCAGGACCAGCGGCGCGCCGAGGGCATCGTCGTCACGTTCTTCTTTACCTTCGCGCTGGCGTTCTTCATCGACGGGGTGGCGAAGATGCTGTTCGGCACCGACGTGCACGCGGCGCCGGCGCTGTGGAACGGGCAGTCGCTGACCTTCGCCAACCTGCACCTGGAGCGGGCCGGGCTGCTCGTGCTGATCTGCGCGGTGCTCATCGGCGGGGCGTTCTGGCTGTACATCAGGTACACGCTCGGCGGGAAGGCGCTCGAGGCCAGCGGCGAGAACGCGATCGGCGCGCGGATCGTCGGCATCGACACCCGCCGCTACCGGCGGCTGATCTTCATCGGGACGGCAGTCATCGCCGCGGTGTTCGGCATCGTGGAGTCGCCGATCACCGGCTATACCTACCTATCCGGCGCGACGATCTCGCTCACCGGGTTCCTGGCCGCCGCCTACGGCGGGTTCCGCAAGCCCGGCCGCGCGCTGGTCGCCGGGCTGTCCATCGGCGTCCTCGAGGCGCTGCTCGGCGGCTATGTCAGCGCCGAGTACGGGGACACGGTGCTGTACGCGATCCTCGCCGCGCTGGTGCTCGCCTGGCCGCGCGGGCTCGGTTTCGAGTCGGCGGTGAGCGGCTGATGACCCCCTTGCTGAGCTCGGTTCCGCGGGTGAGATCGCTGGGCTCCACCGCGCTGGTCGTGATCGCCGGCGCGATCATCGTGCTCGTCTACGGGCAGCAGTACACGGGCTCGGTGTTCGTGCTGGCCGCCTGCTACGCGATCGTCACCGCGGGCATGGCCGTGCAGATCGGGTTCAGCCAGCAGATCGCGTTCAGCCAGTCGGTGTTCATGGGCGTCGGCGCCTACGGCGTCGCGATGCTGAACACACACTTCAACATGCCGGTGCTGGTGGCGACGCCGATCGTGATGGTGGGCGCGGCGCTGGCCGCGCTGCTGCTCGGCTCCGTCGTGACCCGCGCCTCGGGGCTCGCGCTCGCCGTCGCCACGCTGATGCTGCCGCTGATCGCGGTCGGCTACGTGAGCTCGGCCCAGTACCTCGGCGGCGTGGTCGGCGCGCCCTTGACCGGGACGCTGTGGCCGTCGTCGTCGACGGCGGCGATCGCGGTCGGCGGCGGGCTGGTGGTCGTCGCGTTCCTCGGGATCGCGATGTTCGTCGCGTCCCGCATCCTGTCCTCCGACATCGGCCTCGAGCTGTTCGTGCTCGGCGTGGACGAGCGGACCGCCGCCGCGATGGGAGTGCGCACCCCGCGCCGCAAGCTCGAGCTGTTCGTGCTCGGCTGCGTGTTCGCCGCACTGGGCGGGGCCGCGTACGCGGGGACACAGCAGTTCGTGCCCGAGACGCTGGTCGACCCGACGGCCGAACTCGCGCTGCTGATCATGCTGTTCATCGGCGGGCGGCGGTCCATCCTCGGGGCGGTCGTCGGTGCGCTGGTGATCCAGTACCTGCAGGGGGCCAGCAACTGGGTCAGCGTGAACATCCTCGTCGTCGAGGGACTGCTGCTCACCGTGGTGCTGCTGGTGGACCCGGAGGGGCTGGCGGGGATCGTGAACAGCGGCGTCGCGTGGCTGCGCGGCCGCCGCGCGGCCGCCGCGGCGCCCGCCGGGACGCGGGCCGGGACGCGGGCCGGGACGCGGGCCGCGGAAGCCGCGGCGGCGAGCGAGACCCCCGCGGGCACCGGCGGCATGGCGGCCGCCGCGGTCCTGGTGAGCCCGGACGGGGCCGGCGCGGTCGCCGGAGGCGTGCCGCTGCTGGAGTGCCGGGCGATCGGGAAGGAGTACGGCGGGCTCACCGTCCTGGACGACGTCACGCTGGCGCTTCCCGAGCGCGGCCTCTTCGGCCTCTGCGGGCCGAACGGCGCGGGCAAGACCACCCTGCTCAACGTCATCGGCGGCAGCGTGCCGCCGTCCCGCGGCCAGGTCCTGCTCGACGGCGAGGACATCACCAGGCGCCCGCCGCAGGAGCGCTTCCACCAGGGGATCAGCCGCACCTTCCAGGCGGTGCATCTGATCAAGGGCCGCACCGTGCTCGACAACGTGGCGGTCTCGTGCCTGGCCTCGCACAGCTCCGGCATCGTCAGCCGCGTCGCCCGCAGCAGGCTCGCCGAGGCCAGGGAGAAGGCCGCGCAGGCGCTCGCCGACCTCGGCATGCAGCGCCTGGCGGACCGTGAGGTCTCCAGCCTGACCCTGGAGAACCAGCGGATGGTCGAGCTCGCCCGCGCGCTCGCCCCGAACCCGCGGCTGCTGCTCCTCGACGAGCCCGCCTCCGGGCTGTCCGAAGAGCAGCGGCGCCGCCTCGCGGACCTGCTGCACGAGCTGGGCAACCGCACCTGCGTGCTGCTCGTCGAACACGACCTGGACCTGGTCGCCCAGGTCAGCAGCCGCATCTTCGTCCTGTCGAGCGGCCGTCTCGTCTTCGACGGCGGCCCGTCCGACTTCCGGGCCTCACCCATCGTGAACTCTCTCCTCGTCGGTCTCTAGAGAGGTTGAACAAATGATCCGAAGACGAATCCCGTTCGCCGCCGCCGCGGCGGCCCTCATGCTCGGTGCGCTTGCCGCCTGCAGTTCAGGCGGCGGCAGCTCAGCGAGCACGACCTCCACCATCGTCGCCTGCGGCGACCTGGCGCTGGCCGGGCCGTACGCGCAGATCGGCGAGACGGACAACTGGGGCGCGCAGGCGTACTTCAAGCACGTCGACGCGACCGGCGGCATCCTCGGCCACAAGGTCACCTACATCACGCTGAACAACCAGTCCAACGCCGCGCAATCCGAGCTGGACGCCAAGAAGTGCGTCCAGAGCTACCACGCGCAGTTCATCATCGGGCCGGAGTCCGGCGCGGACACCGAGTCGGCGCTGCCCATCGCCATCGCCAACCACACGATCCTGATCAGCCTGTCCTCGGGCTGGCAGACCAACGGCTACCCGACGAGCGAGCTGACCTCCTGGGGGTTCCCCGGCTTCTACGACGTCTTTTACGAGGACCAGCTCGCCTCGGTGCAGAACCTGATCGTGCCGCGGCACTACACCCGGGTGGCGCTGCTCGAGGACAACTGCGGTTCGGTCTGCCTGGCGAACCAGGGCAGCGTGCAGGCGCTCGCCAGACAGTACGGCTTCCAGCTCGTCTCCACCCAGATCGACCAGGTTGGCGCCACCGACGTCACCCCGCAGGTGCTCGCGCTGCTCGCCGCCAAGCCGCAGATCATCCTCTTCGGCCTGGTACCGGGAACCGACTCGATCACCGCCATCCGCGCGATCAGGGCACAGAACCCGACGATCCCGATCAGCGAGTGCTCGGCGTGCGAGCTGCCCAGCTTCGTCTCGGCGGCCGGCGGCCCCTCGGCGATGAAGAACATCTACGTGCTCGGCTCCATGCAGGACTGGCTGACCGCAGCCCAGCAGAGCACCTCGGCGCAGGCCAAGGCGACCGCCGCCGGGCTCCAGGCGTACATGGCCGGGATGAAGGCGGCCGGCCTGGGCAACGACAACGCGATCGACAACAGCCAGGAAGGCTGGGACGCGGGCCTGGAGGTCACCTGGGCCATCCAGCAGGCCGGCAACCTGGACGAGACCACGATCATGCAGAAGCTCCAGCACCTGGACATCAACACGCTGGGCATCGTGTGGAACAGGAACCCGTCCAACTACGAGAACATCAGCCAGGTGCTCGCCGCCATGGAGATCATCAATCCGGACGGCACAGCATCGCTCTACAAGTAAAGGATTCAAGGGCATTATCCCGAACGGGCCGGTGAGTCACCCCCGGTCCGTTCGGGATAATCTCCCGCGGTGGCGGGCGCGAACGGTCACGCCGCGCGCGAACCCGCCGCCACCGCCAAGTCCCGCCGGTAGCGTTCGTACTGCGCGATCTCCCGGCCGACGGGCGCGAGCACGAGGTCGCGGGCCACCCGCGCCACCCCCGCCCGCATCGCGTGCGCGGCGCGCTCGCGTTCGCGCTCGGCGGCGAGCAGGGCCATGTTCTGGCAGCCGGCGGCGGTCAGGAAACCGAGCAGCAGCACCGCCGCCGCCATGATCAGCAGCCATGGGATCAGCGAGACGTCGCCGAGCAGCGTCGACTGTTCCCGCCCGCCGTGCGCGACGGCGATCACCAGCGCCCACACCACGCCCGCGGCCGCGGCCGCGGTCAGCAGCCACTGCCAGGCGGTGATCAGCCGCCACCAGACGGGAACCGGGGCGGGCCGGGCGACAGGCGGGGCGTGCCGCACCGCGTCGGCGAGTGCGGACGGTACCTGGGTCGCGTGGCTCCTGGCCGTGGCACGCAGCGTTGTCGCCCACGGATCGGGCAGGCCGGCGCCCACCGCGTCGGCGAGCGCGGTGATGGCGTTGTCCACCTCGGACTGCTGCGCCTGTCCGGCCTGGCCGCCGGCCGCGTTCGCCCCCGTCCCGAGCAGCGAACGGACCGGGTCACGGCGCCTGCGGGCCAGCTGCGCGACCGGCCAGCCGGTGAGCCGGGCCGCCTGCGCCTCGCGGGCACTCGCCAGCCACTCCGCCACCGCGGTCAGGCCGGCCGCCTGGTCGAACGCGGCCGTGAGGTCCGCGGCCGACGCTGCTGGCACATTGGCTACCGGGTCGGCCCTCTCGCGGTTGCCGCCGTCCGGAGTGGCGTCCTCCCACGGCGGCTTCTGCGGTGCCGCCCAGGGCTGCTCATCGTCCGGCAGGTCCCAGGGCGGCCGGGCCTCAGGCTCTGGCTGCCCCGCGTCCGCGGGCACCGGCGCGGCGGCCAAGTCGCGGGCCGCCGCGGCGGCCAGCGCGTTGTCGGGTGCGACCTGCGCTCCGGCGTGGACCGCCAAGCCGTCGATCACCGAGTCGATGTCGGCGGAGATCCGCTCGCTGGCCGCGTGGTTCGCGCTCACCGCCTCGGTGAGCAGCGCGCGCAGCTCCTCCACTCCAGCGCCGGTGCGGGCGGAGAGCGCGAGCACCGGTGTGTCGTGGAGTCCCTCGGCGTCGAGCAGCCGGCGCAGGTCCTGCTCGCAGTCCTTGACCTGGTCCTCGGGGAGGAGGTCGATCTGGTTGAGCACCACGGTGAACACACTGGCGTGCCCGGCCAGCGGGATCAGGTACCGGTTGTGCACCGCCGCATCCGCGTACTTCTGCGGGTCAAGCACCCAGATCAGCATGTCGGCCAGCTTGCTCAGCCGGTCGACCGCGGCCATCGACGCGGTGACCACCGAGTCGTGGTCGGGGAGGTCGAGCAGGAGCAGGCCGTTCAGGGCGGCCTCGCCGGAGTCGAGCGCGCTGGCGCGCGCGTACCGGTGACGGCGCTGCACGCCCAGCCAGTCAAGCAGCGGGGCGGCGCCCTGCATCCCCCACACGCACGCGTGGACGTGCCGCGTGGTCGGCCGCGTCACCCCCGGGGGCGAGAAACTGGCCCCGGACAGCGCGTTGAAGAGCGTGGACTTCCCGCTGCCCGTGCCGCCGGCCAGCGCGACGACCGTGTGGTTGGCGGACAGCCGGAGGCGTTCGCCGGCCCTGCGCAGCAGGGTTTCTGAGTTGTCGAGCAGCTCCGGGCTGAACCCTTCTGGGCCCTCCCGGTCCCTGCCGATCCGCGTGAGCTCGGCCAGCGCGTCCAGCCGGGCGGACAGGTTCCGCTCTGCCATCTGGGGCGGGCCGACCGAGGGCAGCGCGGTCACCGTGCCGCCTCGAGCGAGTACTCGGCCTGGTACAGCCGGACGGCCGCCACCGGGTCGACCGGCCCGGCCTCGTCGAGAACCTCGACGAAGCGCAGCAGCTCCTCGTCGAGCAGCAGCCGGACCCGGTCCGCGAGGTCCTCCCTGGTGGCGTCGATGAGCTGCCTGGACTCGACGGCGCCGAAGGCCGACGTCACCAGCTCCCAGGGCACGGTGACGCTCTCGTCCGGCTCGTGCCCGCCAGGGGCGGCGTGGCTGCCGGGCTCGCCGAGCATGGCGACCAGCGTGATCAGGCCCAGCGGCTCGCTGTCGGAACCGGACCTGTTGCCCGCCTGGATAAGCCGCATCAGCTGATCTTGCCACGCGCTGACCGCCCGGGTGACGCGGGGCGGCAGATCGGGCGAGGAGCGCTCGAAGGTCGCCTGCTTGGCGGCCCGGTCCGCGGAGCTTGCCCCGAAGGCGGACTCGAACTCCCGCTTGGCGCGCTCGCCGCGCGCCCGGCTCGCCTCCGCCGCCGCGAGCAGCGCCGCTCCCGCCGAGTCGGCCCGCCAGGCGCGGGTGACCTGCTCGGCGGCGCGATCGGCGACCGAGAGCACGAGGGCCTCAAGCGCGGTCCGCAGCGCCGTGTCCAGCGCCGCGGGCCGCGGCGTGGCCGTGCCCTTCCTGGCCCGCTTGCCTTTAGCCTGGCGGGCGCCCCGCTTGCCGCGCAGCGCGGCGCCGAGCTCGCCGCTGGCCGCGTAGTCCTGCCAGCGGGCGAGCACCTCACCGCGCAGCAGCTGGGCGTTCCGGGTGCTCGCGCGGAAGTCCTCGAGCGCGTTCGCGTAGGTGGCCTCGGCCTCGCGGCGGAGCCGGGCCCGCAGTGTGACCTGCGCGTCCACGTGGGCAGCCAGCTTCGGCACCCGGATCTTGAACGTGTCGAGAACGCCGGCCATCGTCTGGCTGAGGACGGCGACCCTTCTGTCCTCCCGGCGCGCGGTCTCGGTGAGCCAGTCCCTGATCGGCTGGAAGACATCGTCGGGGAGCATCCCGTCCACGATGCCGGTCTCCGGGATCACGAACCGGTTGCTCGCGCTGATGCCGTTCGCGTCGAGCATCGCGCTGAAGTGGGCGACGAGCTCGGTGCGGTAGCTCGGCGGCACCCTGGACAGGACGACCCCCAGGGCCGCGCCGCGCTCGCGCGCGTGCTGCAGGATCTCCCAGACGGGAGCGTCGGCGTACCGGCTGGCGCTCGTCATGAATAGCCACAGGTCGGAGGCGTCGAGGAACTGGTAGGCGAAGTCGTAGTGCGCCCTTACGACGCTGTCGATGTCCGGCGTGTCGAGCAGCGCGACGCCCTTCGTCATCCCCTCGCTCGCGGCGAGGACGAGCAGCCCGTCCCGGCCGGGCCTGGCCAGGCCCTCCTGGCGGACGCGCGGCAGCGTCGGCAGGAACATGTTCTCCGCGAACCAGCCGATGTCGTCGGGGTGGCAGGCGAGCACGGGTGAGTTCGTGGTGGGCCGCCGCACTCCGGTGAGGCTCACCTGCGTGCCGACGATGCTGTTGACCAGCGTTGACTTGCCGGCGCCCGTGGAGCCGACCAGCGCGACCAGGATGGGCGCCGCCGACTGGCGGACCCGCGGCAGCAAGTAGTCGTCGATCTGGCTGAGCAGCTTGGACCGTTCGGCCGACACTTCGTCGGCGCCGGGGATGTCGAAGACCAGCGGGATGGCGGCTACCCGTTTCCTGAGGTTCAGCAGCGTGGCCTCGAGCAGCCGCGCGTCTACCCGGACCCGCGACTGCTGCCAGGCGTTGCGCACGGCGAGCTCTGCGCCGGGCTCTCCGGCCTGCGCCGGACCGGTGCCGCCGCCGGGCACGGACTCGCCGCCCGTCGCTTCCCTTTCGTCCTCAGGCCCCGCCATCGAATTGACCACATCCGCGTCCACGGCGTCCGCGTCACTAGGCCGCGTTTCTATCCGCCGTTTTGTCCTGTCTATCCCGTCTCTCCCGGGCAACGGCGATTCTTCCGCCGTCACGCCCATTCCTTCCATCATCCCGCCTGGTTTTATCCTCGTTAATTATCCTCCGCCAGCGGGGGCACCAGCGAAGGAGCGCCGCCCGGGCCGGTGAGGGCCCGGGCGAGCCCGGCGAGTTCGGCCGCGATGGTTACCACGCCGCCTATCACTACCACGGCTGGGGGCCGGATACCCTCGTCCGCGACTTGCCTGCTTACCTGTTCCAGCGTTGAGTAAATTGTGCGCTGCGTGGGCATGGTACCGTCCGCGATTACCGAAACGGGGCTACTCCCCGGACGGCCGTGCGTGATCAGCGTTTCCGCCACGGCGTCAATGCGTTCCAGGGCCATCAGCAGCACCAGCGTTCCCTCCGCTTTCGCCAGTGCTGCCCAGTCCACCGTCGACCGGGCATCGCCGGGCGGCACATGGACGGATATCACGTGGAAGCCCTGCGCGGTGCCGCGATGCGTCACCGGCAGGCCGGCCGCGGTCGGCACGCCGACCGCGCTGCTGACCCCTGGCACCACCGTCACCGGGACGCCAGCGCGCAGGCAGGCCAGCATCTCCTCGCCGCCCCGGCCGAACACGAACGGGTCCCCGCCCTTCAGCCGGACGACGAACCGCCCGTTCCTGGCGTGCGTGACGAGGGTGTCGTTGATCTCGTCCTGGGACATCGCCCTCTTGTACGGGACCTTGCCGGCGTCGACGATCAGCACGTCCGGCGGCAGCTCGGCGAGCAGCTCCCGCGGCGCCAGCCGGTCGGTCACCACCACGTCGGCCTCGGCGAGCAGCTGGCGGCCGCGCACGGTGATCAGCCCCGGGTCGCCGGGGCCGCCGCCGACCAGGGCCACGCCCGGCGTGCGCTTCCGGTAGTGCCGGGCGGAGATCGTCCCGGCCGCTATTCCCGTGGTGATCGCGTCCCTGATGGCCGCGCTGCGCCTCGGGTCGCCGCTAAGCACGCCGACGCTGACGTCGGTGGCGGTGCCGGAGGCGGGGGTCCAGGCCGTCGCCCTGGCGGCGTCGTCGGCCCGGACGCACCATATTCTGCGGGTTTCCGCCTCTTCGGCGACCTCCGCGTTGACCTGGGACGGGCCCGCGCAGGCGCAGACCAGCCATGCGTCTTTACAGTCGCCTTCTCGGTACTCACGCTGACGCCAGCCGATCCTTCCGGCGGCGGCGAGCTCCTCCAGGGCGGGCGTCACCTGGGGAGAGACGAGCAGCACGTCCGCGCCCGCCGCCAGCAGCCGCGGCACGCGGCGGGCCGCCACCGCGCCGCCGCCGACCACGACCACCCGCCGGCCGCGCAGCCGCAGGCCGAGCAGGTACGCCTCGTCCTGTCGTCCTGTCACGGCTGCCTCTCCGCTCGCGGCTGTTCCCCGACCGAACGTACCCGAAGGGCCGGTAAGCGACGCACGCTGGTTTGACGCACGCCGGTTTACGGCTCGGGTTCGCCGCGGGCGGCGCGCAGCAGGGCGTCGAAGGCGGCGGCCGCGACCACCGGGCCGCCCTTATCCGACACGTTGCTCAGGGCGGCGGCACCGCTGGCCCGCAGCGCTTCCTTCACCGCCGCCGCGCCGGCCAGGCCGGCCGGGACCCCGATCACCAGCGCGGGTTCGACGACGCGGCGCAGGATCTCCGCGAGCGCGTCCGGCGCCCCGCCGGCCACCCAGACCGCTCCCGGCCCGGCCTCGCCGAACCCGAGCCGGATCCCCGCCGCGGGTACCGTGATGCCCGTGGTCCTGGCGAGCCGCACGGCGAGCGGCTCGGCGGCCTTGCAGATCACCGGGCACCCGGTGATCCCGGCGGCGACCGCCGGCGCGTCGGCCACCACCGGCACCCCGGCCGCGATGGCCCGCACCCCGGCGGCAAGGATCGCCTCGTCGCACACCAGGTCGGCGACGTAATCGAAGTCGGCGGTGGCGCAGATCACCGACTCGGTGACCGCGCGGGTCAGCGGCGGCAGCCCGCTCAGGTCAAGGCGGGAGCGCAGGACACGGTAGCCTTGCGCCCGCGCCGGGTCGGCGACGGCGGGGCTTGCCTCGGTCATATCCGCCGACC
This sequence comes from uncultured Actinomycetota bacterium, assembly GCA_963771985.1. Taxonomy (GTDB): domain Bacteria; phylum Actinomycetota; class Actinomycetes; order Streptosporangiales; family Streptosporangiaceae; genus Trebonia. Next base: position 245,239 of record CAVYVO010000011.1, read on the forward strand.
CGCTGCCCGTCGTCCCTGCTGAGCCGCCACCCATGTTTGCGAGACAACCACCACCGGTCCGCCGAGACAACAACCGCGCCGCCGGCGTGTCTGCGCACTTCGCGACGGGCACCGCTCGTTACTTTCTGGTAACGGGCTTGTGCATGATGCCCGCACGAGAAGGACAGTCGGCGCAAGCTAGATGATCTCGGGTGAATACACCCGCGGTTCGCGGTAAGGATGCCATCACGATGTAACAGGAGGCCGATACACTTGCGGGCGCGCGGACTTATCCGGTGACGCGTCTGGGCCGACGGCCTGCGGCCGCCCGCCGCACCGGATGATCTTCAGCGAACTGTAAGCCAGGCCGGGTAGTCTCCCGTCGGCGCAATCTACACATGTCGCGTGGACCGGTGGTCCGCGGGAGCGAACGGAGCATGCATGGCGAGGGACCGACACCAAGGCGATCCGGCGGCTGTCTGGCCGGTGCCCGGCCCGGACTGTGCGACGGAGGCGTGAGCATGTTCTACACCAACCCGGCGGACGCGGCGACCGACGCCGACGCGCTGCAGACGCTTGCCGACAGCTACGGGGAGCGGGCCACCAAACTTCCCCCAGTCGCGCTTGTAATCGCCGCCTACAACGAGGAAGGCGCCGTCGGCCCGGTCGTCGAGGCGCTGCCGCGCACCGTGTGCGGGCTGGCCGCCGAGGTCATCGTGGTGGCCGACGGCTGCGCCGACGCCACCGCCAAGGAGGCCGACGCGGCCGGCGCCATCGTCTGCGACGTCCCGGTGAACCGCGGCCAGGGCGCCGCCCTGCGGCTCGGCTACCGGATCGCCCGCGAGGGCGGCGCGCAGTACATCGTCACCACCGACGCCGACGGCCAGTACAACCCGATGGAGATCGAGACCCTGCTGGCCCCGGTCGTCGAGGGCAAGGCCGACTTCGTCACCGGGTCGCGCCGGATGGGCAGCGAGGAGACCAAGGACCCGGTCCGCCGGGCCGGCGTGCGGTTCTTCGCCTCCCTCGTCAGCCTGCTCACGGGGCAGCGGATCAGCGACACGACGTTCGGCCTGCGGGCCATGCGCGCCGAGGTGACCGGGGCCGTCCAGCTCGAGCAGCCGCAGTACCAGGCATCCGAGCTCCTGATCGGTGTGATCACGCACGGCTACCAGGTGCTCGAGGTGCCCGCCACCATCCACAAGCGGAAGGTCGGCGAGAGCAAGAAGGGCCAGAACCCCTTCTACAACATGCACATCCCGGGCGTGAACAACGTCTTCTACGGCGCGCGGTTCATGCGGGTCGTCCTCGGCACGTGGTGGCGCGAACGCCGCCGCCGCGCGTAACGCCCGCCGCGCGTAACGCCCGCCGCGCGTAACGCCGGGGCCGCAGCGCCTCTAGCGCCTCTAGCGCCTCGCGTGCGCCAGGCACCTCCTGCCCGCCCCCCGGTCAGCGCCATGATCACGAAAACCTTTCGCATCGCGTAGAGAATTGCGTGCTATAGGGCGACAAAGCCTTCGTGATCATGGCGTAACCATGCGCGAAGTGGGCAGCAGAGACCGGTGTGGCCGGTGATTCGCGCCGCCGGCCTCCTCTGGCCGATGGCGTATAGGCCGATTGCGCAATCGACCACGCTAGGGCAACGTTCCGGAACAAGGTGATCCTTCGGCGTGTCCCTGGGCCGTGATGTGGTTTACCCGCCCTTCGCGCCAGCCTCCGTGCAGAGATGTCCGGAATGCGGCTTTCGCGCGCATGGCGCGGCACGGCCGGCCGGTTCCCCGCGCGGCGCCGCGCCCCGGCAGGGGACAAAAAGGGGTAAACCGGGCAGTGGGCTGTCTGTCCGTCATCATGGTGGATCGAAAGGCACACCAGAGGGTGCCTTTCGATCCACCATGATGCGCGAGCCTGCCCGGACGGCCGCGCATGACACGCGCATGCCCGTCCGCTGAGCGTGCCGCGGGGGCACGGCGGCGGGCGGGGGACTTCCCGTAACGGGAGATAAGGGGGCGGGACGGGCCGCCTCGCGCGACACGCCGCAAACTCAGGTTGTTCCGGTGTATTGCCAAGAGCGGGTCGATTGCGCAATCGGCCTGGCCGGGGGCGGGTGGCCGACGGAAATCGGCCACCGCTGCTACCGGTCAAGCTGGATTCGGTTTTCACGGCTGTCCTCCTTGTCCTTCTTTCTGCATTTTCCCGGTTCCGGGCTGGGGCGGCGGCGCCCATCGGGCGCGGGTGTAGTAGCCGGGCGGGCGGTTCCTGCGCTCGCGGAGTTCGCGGAGCTGCTGGTCGTCTGCTGTGATGATCCAGTTCCTGCTGCCGGGGCTGCGGCGGGCGGTGATCCAGCTGCGGTAGATCCAGTTGTAGATGCTGGCGGTGGGCATGCTGAGCTCGGCGGACAGCCCCGGGACGGACCACTCGCCCGGGTTCAGGTCCGTGAGGACGGCGGGCCGTCCCTTGGCCCGGTCGCAGATGGCGTGCTTGTTGATGATGTTGCGGACCTGCTGATCGGTGAAGACGGCGGTGCGCTTGGGCGGGCGGTATCCCTCGGCGTTCAGCGTCTCGGCGATCTGCCTGCTGTTACGCCCCTCGCCGGCGAGCCCGGTGACGCGGGCCAGAAGCGCGGGGAAGTACGACAGCTGGTCCAGGCGGCCGACGGGCCGGACCGCTTTCCCGCTGGTGCGGTGCCCGCCGGCCCAGGTAATGTCCACGTTCACGATCTCGCTGTCGCCCTCGACCGCCACGGTGACGTCATCAATAAGGATGCGCAGCAGCTCCTTGCGGTCAGCGCGCGTGGTCGTCGGGGCGTCCCAGACCCGCGGGAGGTCAGCGGCGAGGGACCTGATCGCGTCCCGCTCGGCGGGGGCCAGCACGGCGGGTACCTGCTCGGCGAACCGCTGGTACTCGGCTTCCAGCCGCCCGGCCTCGGCGAGCGCGGCTTCCCAGTCTGCCTCGAGCTGCCGGGTGACGAGCCTGTTCTCGGGGTCGGCGAGCTGGTACTGGCGGCGGGCCCGGTCTGCGGCGTAGCGGGCGCGTTCGACACGCTGCCGCCAGTGCTTGTCCAGGGCGGCGCGCTCGTTCTCGGCCTGCGCGGCAGCGGCCATCGAGATCTCCAGGGCCGCGGGAGCAACCGCGTCGAGGACGCGGGCGGCGACGTAGGCGTCGAGCGCGGGGCCGGCGATGTGCTGGCAGGGGCGGCCGGTCCCGTAGTTCGACGGGTAGAACGCGCATGTGTACCCGTGGGCGGCGCGGGCGGACGGGTCGTGGTAGCGGACCGCCATGCGGTGCCCTCCGCACAGGCCGCAGCGCAGCAGCCCGGACAGCAGCGCCTCCCCGTTCCTCGGCGCGCCCGGAGACTCTGCCGTCTGCCGGTTGGCCGCCAGCCGCGCAAGGTTCGCCTCGTACTCCTCCTCGTTGATGTAGGCCGGAAGCCGCCCCGGAAGGAGCACCAGCCACTTGTCGCTGCTCTTGACCACTCGCCCGGTGTCCGGGCGGCCGGGAATCTTCCTCCGGGGATCGACCTGACGGCGCCCGAAGGCGTAATAGCCCGCGTAGGCGGGGTTGCGCAGCATGTTCTGCAGCGTTTCCCTGGTCGGGCGCCGCCACTCCAGGTCGCCCTTCGCGGGACCCGAGCGTGCCCGGACCGGAAGCTGGATCTCATGCTCCACGAGATAGCGCAGTACCGCGTTGAGGGTCCCGAGCCGGCTGAACGTGCTGAAGATCAGGCGGACGACGTGCTGCGCCTGCTCATCAGGGTCGAAAGCGGCCTCCCCTGACGGGCGGCGGATGTAGCCGACCGGGAGCGCGAGGACCAGTTCGCCGCGCTCGGCCTTGGCCCGCTTCGCGGACAGCATCCGCTGCCGGATCAGGAAGATCTCGGCCTCGCTCATCGTCCCCTTCAGTCCCAGCAGCAGGCGGTCGTTGTAATACCCCGGATCGTAAACCGCGTCCGGATCGGCGAGAAGAGTCCCCGACAGCGAGCACAGCTCCAGCAGATGGTGCCAGTCCTTCCCGGTCCGGGCCAGCCGCGACATCTCGATTCCCAGGACGATTCCCGCCCTTCCCATGGTGACCTCGGTAACGAGCCGGGCAAAGCCCTTCCGGGAATCCGGGGCCGCCGCTGACACGCCTAGGTCGTCGTCGATCACGATGACCTGCGACCGGGCCCAGCCCAGCGCGACCGCCCGCTCCACGAGCGCGTACTGCAGCCGTGTTGACTCCGTGTGCTCAAGGACCTGGTTCCTGGTGGACTGCCGGACATAGACGATCGCCGCCAGGGCCAGGTGCTCCGGCCGGATCTTCAGTTGCGGCAGGCCCTCCGGATGCAGCACCGCGTTCACCGTGACCGCCTCCCGTCGCGGCCGCGGCCCGCGCTGCGAGCATCGCCACCGCCGGCGCCCGCCGTCCCGGCGGCACCGCCGCCCAGACCAGCAGGCCCGGAGTCGCTGTCGTTCCGGTGCCCGGTCGCATCAGGATCACCTGCCGCAGCCAGCAGACGACCAACAGCCGCTGCCGCCTGCAACAGTGCTCCCACGCTCAGTATCGCCCCTGATGTGCCCGAAGCACTAGAGACCATTTCTTCTTGATAGGCATCAGCGGTGGCTGACTGAGACGGGGGGCCTGTGGCCAGCGGCGCGTGGCCGACGGAGGCCGGCGGCCGGGGGCGGTGAGGCCTTTACTCCGCGGGGGTCGGGGTGGTGGAGCGAGAGGCCTTCGGGGCGGAGGCGGTTGCGGGCGCGCTGGGGGCGCTCGCGGTGGCGGAGGCTTCGGCGGAGACGGCGGGGGTCGCGGTGTGCGGGGCCTCGGCGGGATGCGGGGCCTGGCGGGTGCCGGGCGGCACGGCGTCCGGGCCGGTGGCGGCCGCGCGGGCGGCCGTCTTGGGCTCGGCGAACAGCACGTAGTGGAAGATCACGAACCGCAGCAGGAACGTGACGAGGTTGGCCACCAGGTACACGAGGTCGACGAGCAGCACGTGCTTGAAGCCGGTCAGGCCCAGCCAGGAGGCCATGTGATAGCCGAGCTTCGTGGCCAGCGTGAGGATGACGATCACCATGGCGGAGATCACCCAGAACGGGACGGTCTCCCGGAGCACGTCCGGCTTGCCCTTGCGCTCCCAGGCCCACCGGCTCAGCACGTAGCTCACGACCGCGCCGGAGAACCAGGCCACGATCGCGGCCGGCGTCGACGTCATGTGGAATACGCCGTTGCAGATCGTCAGCGCAATCTCGCTGGTCGCCAGCGATGCGATCGCGACGCCCGCGAACCGTGTGAAACGAACGCCCACCTTGGTGCGGAGCCGCTGCCACAGTGGCGCGATGAGCCGATTCTGCGCGAGTGCCATAGAGTTCCTAAAGGTTGGGACCGACGATACTCAAGTAAACAGCACGGGAACCGGCAGGCCCCTTAATTCACCCTCGAAAGGCGCCTCGAGCTTAGCGGCACCGCGAGGATGCTTCGGTTCTCGTACCAATAGCACGTTACCTTGTGAAGTCAGGGGCCGCTGGCAGACCCGCCAGCTCGCCTTGGGGCACGATAGGGACAGCGGCGTAACGCGGGAGGAGACAGCGGGATGAAGATCCTGGTCCTGGGCGGTGACGGGTATCTGGGCTGGCCGACGGCGCTGCATCTGTCGGAGAACGGCCACCAGGTCGCGGTCGCCGACAACTTCGCGCGCAGGCACTACGATGACGAACTCGGCACCGACAGCCTGGTGCCGATCGAGCCGCTGCGGGCGCGGATCGCCGTGTGGAAGCAGCTCACCGGCAAGGAGATCGGCTGCTACGTGGGCGACCTCACCGATCCGGTGTTCACCTACCGGATGCTCGCCGAGTTCAAGCCGGACGCGGTAGTCCACTTCGCGGAGCAGCGCGCCGCGCCGTATTCGATGATCGACCGCAACCACGCGATCTACACCCAGTCGAACAACGTCCTCGGCACGCTCAACCTGCTGTACGCGATCGCCGAGATCGACCCCCGCATCCACCTGGTCAAGCTCGGCTCCATCGGCGTGTACGGCACGCCGAACATCGACATCGAAGAGGGCTGGCTGGACGTCGAGCACAACGGGCGCAAGGACCGTGTCATGTACCCCAAGCGGCCCGGCTCGTTCTATCACCTGTCCAAGGTGCATGACTCCTACAACATTGAGTTCGCCTGCCGGATCTGGGACCTGCGGGCCACCGACCTCAACCAGGGCGTCGTCTACGGTCAGCAGACCCCGCAGACCATGCGTGACGAGCGGCTGGCGACCCGGTTCGACTACGACGCGGTGTTCGGCACGGTGCTGAACAGGTTCGTGATCGAGGCGGTGATCGGTCACCCGCTGACGGTTTACGGCTCGGGCGCTCAGATCCGCGGCCTGATCGACATCAGGGACACGGTGCAGTGCATCCAGATCGCCTGCGAGAACCCGGCGAACAGCGGCGAGTTCCGCGTGTTCAATCAGATAACAGAGGCGCTGTCGGTCCGCGAGATCGCCGAGACGGTCGCCAGGGTCTACCCCGGTGAGGTCGTGATCGAGAACCTGGAGAACCCGCGGGTCGAGGCGCCCGAGCACTACTACAACGTCGCGCACACCAAGCTCGTCGACCTCGGCCTGGAGCCCCACCTGCTGTCCGAGACGCTCATCGACTCGCTGTTCGAGATCACCAAGCGGTACGCGCACCGGGTCCGCCCGGACGCGCTGCGCCCCACGATCGACTGGCGCAAGCCGACGTCCAGCTAGATCGTCCCCGGCCTCGTGCGCCCCGCCCGCCGCCCCGATCTGTACGACAACGTGGGCCGTTCCTACCAGCAGACCCGGCGCACCGATCCCCGCCTCGCCGCCCGCATCCATGCGGCGCTCGGCGGCGCGCGCACCGTCGTCAACGTGGGCGCGGGAACCGGCTCGTATGAGCCGGGCTGGCTGGCAGTGGCCGCGGTCGAGCCATCAGCGGTCATGATCGCCCAGCGCCCGGCGGGTTCGGCGCCGGTCGTGCAGGCGGTGGCCGAAGCCCTGCCGTTCGGCGACCTCAGTTTCGACGCGGGGCTCGCCTTGTGGACGATTCACCACTGGACCGACCCCGGGCGAGGGCTCGCCGAGCTGCGCCGGGTCGCCTGCCGGGTGGTCGTCCTCGCGCCGTCCGTGCTGCTCAACCAGCTGTGGCTGACCAGCTATTTTCCTGCCATGGCCGCGGCGCGGCGGCCGGAGATCCAGCCCCGGCGGATCGCCGCCGCCCTCGGCGGCAGGACCCGCGTCCTCCCGGTCCCGGTTCCGCGCGACTGCCTTGACGGATTCGGCGAAGCTTATTGGGGGCGGCCCGAGGCATACCTCGACCCGGAGATCCGCGCCGGGATGTCGGCCTTCTCGCTGCTGTCCGCGGCGGAGACCGAGCCGGGGCTGCGCCGCCTGGCCGCCGACCTCGAATCGGGTGCCTGGGACGCCAGCCACGGCCGCCTGCGCCGCCGCGCCGAACTGGACTGCGGCCACCGGCTGATCATCGCCGACCCGTGATCGTAATTTACGGCGAGCCAGCACTGCCTGGGCTGGCGTGCCAGAGGCCGCGCGGCGGGTCCTTCGGGCTGCCGCCGGGGGAGCCGGTCTCGGCGTACGGGGACAGCGCGAAGCCGTTGGCGAAGATTGCTGGATGGCTGGAACCTGTGTTTCCGGGAGGAAGGTCAGCGTGGGCCGCCATCGCGGCGCGGACGGCGGGCATTCCGCCGGACAGGCGGATCTCCTCCAGCGCGGGGATGTCCCAGCACTCGGTCGCGTTCACCGTGACGGCCACCGGGCCGGCGCCCGCCCGGCGGACCCGGCCGCGGACCAGCAGCAGCCAGGAGCCGAACAGCCGCGCCGCGCACCGGTCCTGCACCGACTCGAAGAACGCCAGGTCCACCAGGCCGGCCGCGTCGTCGAGCGACGCGAAGATGATCCGCTGCCCGGACCGGACCGCCGGGGTCTGCGTCGCCACCTTCACCCCGGCGACGAGGATCTCCGCTCCGCTCCGGCAGCCGTCCAGGCGGCCGGAGCGGACCACGCCGAGCTCGCCGAGGAGCTCGGTGTAAAAGTCGAGCACGTGCCTGCTGAGGTCGAAGCCGAGGATCTCGAGCTCGGCGGCGACGCGTTCGGCCTGGTCGAGGTCGCGCAGCTGGCCCGCGGGCACGAGGCCGGCCATCCCGTCGGCCGCCTCCGCGCCGCCGAAGAGGTCGAGCGCGGTCGGCGCGCCCCGCGCCCCGCCCCGGTCAAGCACCCCGACCCGCGCCAGCAGATCCCGCCGCGAGGGCCTGGACCATGATCGTGGGTCAAAAGTGGCGGTATTCGCCGTCAATGACCCATGATCATGGTTTTGGGGGGGAGGGGGCTCGCGAGGTTGGGGGGGAGGGGGCTCGCGGGGGTCCGCAGGCGTTGGGGGCGCGGATCCTGCGTAGAGGGAGTCGAAGGCGCCTATCAGGACCAGGCGTTCTACCACCGGGCGGGAGACCCGGGCGCGTTCCCAGAAGTCGCGCAGCGAGGTGTACGGCTGGCCGGCGACGATCCGCGCCACCTCGGCGTCGCTGATGCCCTTGACCTCCCGGAGGGAGGCGCGGATGGCCGGGGAGTCAGCCGCTTCCGTTCGGGATGATGGATTTTGAACTTGCCATTCGCCGCCGGATGAGCTGACGTCCACCGGAAGGACCGGGACGCCGGCCAGCCGGGCGTCCTGGACGATCACGCGCTTGGGGTACATGCCCGGGTCGTGGGTGAGCACGCCGGCGTAGAACGCGGCGGGATAGTGCCGTTTCAGCCACGCCGACTGGTAGACGGGGATCGCGAACGCGGCGGCGTGCGCCTTGCAGAAGCCGAAGCCCCCGAACGCCGCGACCGTCGCCCACACCCGCTCGACGGTCACCGGGTCGAAGCCGCGGGCCAGCGCCCGGGCGCGGAACCACGGCTCGGTCCGCCGCGGGCCGTCCCCGGCCGACAGGCGCCTGCGGACCAGGTCCGCCTCGGCCAGGCCGCAGCCGGTCGCCGCGTCGATGATCCGCAGCACCTGCTCGTGGAAGACCACCACTCCCCCGGTCTCCGCCAGCACCGCGCGGAGCTTCTCGTGCGGGTAGCGCGGCCGTGTCAGCCCGTGCCTGGCCAGCAGGAACGGGCTGATCATGTCCGAGTTGACCGGGCCGGGGCGGAACAGCGAGATGTCCACGATCAGGTCCGCCATGTCGCGCGGCGCCAGCTTCTTCACCAGCTCGCGCTGGCCGGGCGACTCGATCTGGAAGCAGCCGATCGTGCGGGACTGGGCGATCATCGCGTAGGTGGCCTTGTCGTCCCGGGGGATCGCGTCGAGGTCGATTTTCTCGGCGGCGGTCCGCTTGATCTCGGTCAGCGAGTGCGCCATCGCGGACTGCATGCGGACGCCGAGCACGTCAAGCTTGATCACCCCGGCGATCTCCGCGTCGTCCTTGTCCAGCTGGCTGAGCGGGAACCCCTCGGCGCTGCGCTGGACGGCGGTCCGATCGAGCAGGGCGGCGTTCGACAGCAGCACGCCGCACGGGTGCATGGCGACGTGCCGGGGGAGGCCGTCGAGTTGTTCGGCGATACGGAAGAGAGTTTCCAGCTCTGCTTGCCCTAGGGGGGACGACCCCCCTTCAACCCCCCGCGAAAGCTGCGAGGCGGCCAGCCTTGACTGGCGGAGTTCGGGCAGCTCGGTGAGCGCGGCGGTGATGTGTTTCGCGCGGATGTGCGGGAAGGCCTTGGCGATCGCGCCGATCTCGTCCGGGGGCAGGGACATCGCGGCGGCCACGTCCCTGATGGCGCTGCGCGCCCGGTAGGTCTCCATCATGCAGACGCAGGCGGTGCGGTGCTCGCCGTAGGCGTTGAAGATGATCTGGTACGCCTCCAGGCGGCGGGCCGACTCCACGTCCAGGTCGATGTCGGGCAGCGTGTTCCGTACCGGCGAGAGGAACCGCTCCATGAGCAGGCCGTGCTCCAGCGGGTCGATCGCGCTGATGCCGAGCAGGTGGTTGACGAAACTGCCCGCGCCCGAGCCGCGGATGGAGCAGCGTATTCCCTTGTCTTTGATGCGGTCCGCGACGTCGGCCACCGTGAGGAAGTAGGCGGCCATGCCGGTGCGGGCGATGATGTTCAGCTCGTGCTCGAGGCGGTCGCGCGCCATCCTGGCGGCTCTCATCCGGCTGGTTTTCGGTTGGCGGTTGTTCGCCGAGCGGTAGCGGCCGTGCATGATCGCGTGCTCGCAGCGTTCCCGGAGGGTCTGCTGCGCCTCCTCCGGGTCGCCGTGCGTCTCGGGCAGGTGGCGGGCGCCGATGCCCAGGTCGTGGGCCGGGTCCAGGGCGCATCGTTCGGCGAGGTCGGCGGTGGCCCGCAGCAGGCTCTGGGCGTTCCCTGGCGCGCCTGGGGCGCCTGGGGCGCCTGGGGCGACGCGCTCGGCGATCACGGCCATCTCGGCGGGGCTGGCGAGGTACGCCCGGCCGTTGTGCGGTTTCAGCCGGGGAGAGCCGAGCGGGACCAGGTGCCGCGCCGCGTCCAGCACCTGGGCGGCCATGCTGTCGGCCGGCTCCAGGTACCTGACGGCGTTGGTCAGCACGGCTTGCGCCCTGGTGTGGCGGGCGAGTTCCGCCATCCGCGCGGCGCGGGCGGTGCCCTTGCGGTCCAGGTGGTCGACGATCTCGACGGCGCTGTCGTTCTGCTCGCGCCAGCGGCGGAGGGCCTTCCTGGCCTGGTCCGGGCGGCGGGCGGCGACCGCCCGGCCGACGTCGCTGGCCGGGCCGAGCAGGACGACCAGGCCGTCGGCGTGCTCGGCGATGAGGTCTCGCGTCACGGCCGGCTTGTCGCTTTTATGCGCCTGGGATACGAGACGGCAGAGCGAGGCCCACCCGCGGCGGCCGGCCGCGAGCAGCGTCACCCGGTCCGCGGCCCTTCGATCGGCGGGCCTTCGGTCGGCGGGCTTCCGGTCCGCGGGGCGCAGGGCTAGGTCGGCGCCGAGCAGCGGCTTGATCCCGGCGTCGGCACAGGCCTGGACGTGCTTGAACGCGCCGTACAGCCCGTCCCGGTCGGTCAGCGCGAGCGCGGGCATGCCGAGTTCGGCGGCCCGCGCGGCCAGCACCGCCGGGGGCGCCATGCCGTAGCGCAGCGAGTACGACGACGCCACGTGCAGGTGGGCGAACTGCGACGTCAATCGATTACCCGGCGCAGCGTCCAGGCGCCGGCCGCCACATCCTGGCGCAGCTCGTAGACGCCCGGCGGCAGCCCCTGGCCAGCCGACGCTTCGACCCGCCAGAACCGCAGCTCGGGCTGGGCGGGTCCGGGAGCGGCCTCGGGAGCGGCCTCGGGGGCGGCCTCGCGGGCAGCTTCGGAAGCGGGCTCGCGCCACCAGTCCCGGTTGATCACCCAGTGCTCCAGGATCGATCGAACCGCATAAAGCCTCCCCCGCCACACGAACCGGGACGGCCGCCCGTCCTCCCTCGCCTGGACCTCGACCGGCTCCCCGTACACCCTGGCCATATGTCGCCCCGTACTTCCCGCCCGGAGGCGCCCGGAGGCGCCCGGCGCCGGAGCGCCCGGGGGAAGTCAGGCGCACTGCTTACTTGAGAGGTCGAATATAAGTTTGCTCGAACATTTTGTCAATTATTACTCTTTGGAGTGTTCTAATAACACCTTCACCAGATATAGCCGGTCCGGGAGCCGCTCAGAGTGTGTCGATTGCGCAATCGACCCGCTCTAATGTGGTCGATTGCGCAATCGACACCCGCGCCATCACGGTCGGGGTGGCCGCCGCGGCGATGTTCTGCGCGGTGTTCTGCACGCCACCGATTGAGGTGAGTGCCCCACTGACCTCATCTTGTGAGGCGTGTGGCCCACCGACCTCAAACGGGGTGGGTGCTAGTGGGACCGTTGAGACTGGAGAGATGGCTGGTGATGCTGCGGCTGAGACGCTATTGGAGCTGTGGCCCACAGCCCCACTCTTGCTGGGGTCGTGGGCCACAACCCCAGCAAAGGGAGCGCTGCGGTGCGGGCGCTGAGGCGGCCGTGGCTGGGTTAGTGGTCGGGGGACCAGCCGGGGATGGGGTAGGCGGCCAGCAGGTCGCGGATTTCGGCGGCGATCCGGTCGATCGTCGCCTCGTCGTCCTTCGCCGCGGCGGTGACCGCCTCGTCCATCCAGGCCGCCAGCTGCGGCATGTGTGTCTCGTCGAGGCCGCGGGTGGTGATCGCGGGCGTGCCGAGCCGGATGCCGGAGGGGTCGAACGGGCGCCGCGGGTCGAACGGGACCGTGTTGAAGTTCAGCTCGATGCCGGCCCGGTCCAGCGCCTTGGCGGCGGGCTTGCCGCCGATCCCTTTCGACGCCAGGTCCACAAGCAGCAGGTGGTTGTCGGTCCCGCCGGACACCAGGTCGAACCCGCGGGCGAGCAGCGCCGAGGCCAGCGCCTTGGCGTTGGCGACCACCTGCGCGGCGTACGCGCGGAACGACGGTTCAGCGGCCTCGCGCAGCGCCACCGCGATACCCGCGGTCGTGTGGTTGTGCGGTCCGCCCTGCAGGCCGGGGAACACCGCCTTGTCGATCGCGGACGTGTGCGCGGCGTCGGTGAGGATCATCGCGCCGCGCGGGCCGCGCAGCGTCTTGTGCGTCGTCGTGCTGATCACCGGCGCGTAGCCGGCCGGCGACGGGTGCGCGCCGCCCGCGATCAGGCCGGCGATGTGCGCGATGTCCGCGACGAGCACCGCGTCGACTTCGGCCGCGATCGCCGCGAACGCCGGGAAGTCGATCGTCCGCGGCACCGCCGTGCCGCCGGCGAAGATGATCTTGGGCCGCTCGCGCAGCGCCAGGTCGCGCACCTCGTCGAAGTCGATCCGGCCGGTGTCGCGGCGAACGCCGTACTGCACGGGCTTCAGCCACTTGCCGACGATCGTCGGAGGCGCCCCGTGCGTCAGGTGACCGCCCATCGGCAGCGACATGCCCATCACGGCGTCCCCCGGCTTGGCGAACGCGAAGTACACCGCGAGGTTGGCCGGCGAGCCCGAGTACGGCTGCACGTTCGCGTGGTCCGCGCCGAACAGCGCCTTGGCCCGCTCGATCGCGATCGTCTCGATCTGGTCGATGAACTGCTGACCCTCGTAGTACCGCTTGCCGGGGTACCCCTCGGAGTACTTGTTCGTCAGCACCGTGCCGCTGGCCTCGAGCACCGCGAGCGACACGTAGTTCTCCGACGGGATCAGCCGCATCTTCTCGGCCTGGCGGCGTGCCTCGCTGTGGATCAGGCCCGCGATCTCGGGATCCGACGAATCGATCTGCGGGATGGGCGGCTGATGCATGGGGTGTCCTCCTCAGGCTCAGGTCATGAGGCTACCAACGACACGGGCGGCCACGGCAACCGGAAACGCGGGGGCGGGGAGAGACGCGCGCTTCCGTTCGGTACCTTCGTTTTCCGCACCGGACCGACGGACAGGATCTGCACCATGAGTACCACGATCATTCTTGACTGCGACCCTGGTATTGACGATGCTCTCGCGATCGCGTTCGCGGCCGGGCACCCCGGGATCGAGCTCGCCGGGATCACCACCGTGGCCGGCAACGTCGGGCTGGCCAAGACGACGGCGAACGCGCTGGCCGTCGCGTCGTTCGTGGGAGCGGCGGACGTGCCGGTGACCGCCGGGTGCGGCGCGCCGCTGCTGCGCCCGGCGCTGGACGCGGGGCACGTGCACGGCGAGTCCGGCCTCGGCGGCGCGGTGCTGCCGCCGCCGGCGGGGAAGGCCGCGGACGGGCACGCGATCGACTTCATCATCGACACGCTCGCCGCGGCGCCCGGCGAGATCACGCTGGTGGCGACCGGGCCGCTCACCAACGTGGCGCTCGCGCTGCGGCGCGAGCCGCGGCTGCCGCGGTGGACGCGGGATTTCGTGATCATGGGCGGCTCGGCCGGGCGCGGCAACGTCGGCCACGCGGCCGAGTACAACATGCGGGCGGACCCGGAGGCGGCGTTGATCGTGTTCGGGGCGGGCTGGACGGTGCGGATGATCGGGCTGGACGTCACGCTGGGGGCGCGGGCGACGGCGGCCGTGCAGGAGCGGATGCGCGGGTTCGGGGTGCTCGGGTCCGAGCTGCTGCTGCCCGCGCTCGGGCAGTACGCCGACTCGCACGCCGCGGCCGGGGAACCGCCGGTGCACGACGTCTGCGCGGTCGTCTCGGTCGCCGAGCCGACCGCGTTCACATACCGGCCCGCGTCGGTGGAGGTCGAGACGACGGGCCGGCTGACGTCGGGGATGACGGTGACCGAGTTCGCGCCGTCAGTCATCCCGAACGCCCTCGTGGCGACTGAGATCGACGTAGACCGATTCTGGGAACTGGTGCTCGCGACGTACGGGTCGCTGGCGGCTCGCATGGGCTAAGCGCGGCTCGCCACCTGGCGCCGGGCGGCGTCCGCGAACAGCGGGGGACACACAGCGCCGGCCTGGGCCTCGTACGCCTGGACCGTTTGCTCGGCGGCTTCCGCGAGGTCACAGTAGCTCCACTGCTGGCTTACGCGGCCCGGCACGGCGAACCAGACGGCCTTGCCACGGATACCCCGGCCGGCCAGCTGGGCTCTGGTCAGGTGATAGCCCCAGCAGCCCCCGGACAGCTCGCGCACGACATCGAGGCCCCGCCCGCTCACCGCGTCGGCGGGCGCGCGGCGGGCGTCGCGGCCGGGCACGCCGGGCCGCAGCCAGCCCGGGAAGGTGTCGAAGACCTTGCACACGAGCTCGCGGCGCTCCCCCGCGCCGCGCAGGTAGAGCCACAGCTCAGGGGCGGCCATGGCTACCTGCCGGTGCCGGACGTGGAGTGTGTTGGCGGCGAGTTCGCTGACCATCAGCTCGCCGTCGTCGATGACCGAGGGGTCAAGACCGAGGCCGCCGGCGACGTGCCGGAACTTACGGCGGGCAATGCCCGCGCAGGTCGGGTCCCCCGGAAGCTGCCACGCGCCGCACGCGCCGGCCACTACCATCCACAACCCGTCATCCATGTCGACGCCTCCGGCCAAAGTCACCCATCGTTCCGGCGCAGCCAGGCCCTCTCGCCCGCCGGTTCCCTCATCGGGGCTCATGAGTAGGAATCTGTGAAACACAGGTTCTGAGTCATGTGCGCCACTTCACATTACCTGCCGACCCATTGATAAGGGAGTCAAACTCCCTATTCCCCAAGAGATCAGCGGGTGTCGCAAAGAGGTCGGATGATGCAATTAGCTATTAATTTACTGCCGGAACCGCACAAATACCTACGACCCGCTAATGCTACCCAGCCGGCGTGTCGGCGGGAGTCGCGCCCGGACATTCTGGACAATCGAAACATCTCGTAATGCGTCGGCCCTAGCTCATGGAAAACCACGAGGGTCCCCCGGGGATGCAGCCCGGGGGACCCTTGTGTCGTGCGTCGCGACACCTAGCGAATGTGCCTAGATGTCGTAACGCCCCCCCTGCACGTCTGCCAGAAACCTGGCGAACGCCGCCCGGTCCACGACATGCGCGCCGTCTTCCGGACGTTTGCTGTCCCTGAGCGCGGTAACGCCAGGGAGATTGCCGGCGACCTCTACACAGCCGCCGTTATGGGCGCTAAGGCGGGCTTTCCGCCAGATGGCTTGAGACAGGTCGACCATCGAGTTACTCCATTCGTCTTGCGAGTTTTTCGAGGTACACCGTGGTGTCCCCGGGTTCGAGCGCGGCGTCGCAGGCGCGCTCGAACGACTGGATGTAACCGCTGACGGCCTCTGGCCTGCTGATCTCCTCTATGGAGTAGTCAGTTTCCACGAACACGAGCGGCGGCTCGTCGTCGGGGAAGCCGAAGATGTTGACCATCGAATAGATGCCCGTCGGCGGGCCGTCGTCGAAGCGCTGGATCCTGAGTTCGACGTTGCGCCGCCGGCTTATCTCCGCCAGGTGCTCTATCTGCTCCCTGCGGTCGTCGTGCATGCCCCACCGGTACAGCAGGGACGCCTCGGTGATGACCACGCTCAGGTGCGGCGCGGTCCCGTCGGCCCGGTCCAGGATCTCCTGCCTGCGCAGGCGCGCCTCGACCGCCTTGCGCCGCCATGCCGGGGAACGCGGCCCCGTCTTCAGCTGAGCCTCCATGTAGGCCTGCGTCTGCAGCAGCCCAGGCAGCACCAGCGGCATGTAGACGCGGATGCTCGTCGCGTCGTTCTCGTAACCGGGAAACTCGTTGTCGAAGATCTCGCCGTACTCGCGCCACCACGGGCGGACCCGGCAGCGGACCGCGAGTTCTTCGACCTCGTCCCGCTCGCCGCCCTCGACGCCGTAGATGCGGACGAGGTCCCGGATATCGCTCATCTCGGGCCGCTTCCACTGGTTGGCCTCGAAACGGCCGACCTTGCCGCGCCCCCAGTTCAGGATGTCGCAGACGTGGTTGGCGGTGTACCCGCTGCTTGTCCGGAGCTCGGACAGGCGCCGGGACAGGCGCCGCTTGGCGACGGTCGCGCCGTAGGCGTCGTCGGCCATCCCGGTCCTCCCTCCGAAATCTCTGGCGTGTGCATTAGCGTACCGAAATTGCGAATCACAAATCAAGGCTTTCCATCAATGAAACCCGTGGATTGCGAAGTTTTTCGCATGACTGGACGATAGCTAGACCGCCGGGCCGCGGCGGTTTACCGGTGATTTGAGATCAATGTCCAGTGCTGCCGGGCGCCGCCAGGTCATCGAACTCGCCGTTCCTGGCGCCGTCGATGAAGCACTCCCATTCGTTCCGGTCGTAAATCAGGACGCGCCCGGCCGGATCGCCGGCCACGCGCACGAGTACCCAGTCGCCGGCCCGCGGGGCGGGAAAAGCGACCTCGATCGACCCATCGCCTTCCCCGGACCGCTGCCATTCCAGCGCCGCCGGGTCGACACCCAACTCGGCCAGCGTGGGTTTGCGCGCGGGCTCGCGTTCTGGCTCGCGTTCTGGCTCGCGTGCGGGCTCGCGGCCGGAGGCGGTCACGGGATCCGCGCCACGCCGCAGTACAGCCAGCGGGATCCGTCGGTGTCGGCGAGTTCGGGATCTTCGGCGCCCCACACGCCGCAGTAGGTGAGCCCGGGCCGGGCGCCCGTGTACGGCGGCACCACTTCCAGCCCGTCGAAGAACCGCGCTATATGAGCCCTCGAGCGGAAGTGCATGTGCTCGGTGGCGTTGTCGAAGACTCGCCGGAAGCCCTCGACCGCGGCGGGCGGCTTGGCGTCGTCGGTCAGGTGCGACAGCGAGAGGTAGCTGCCGGACGCCAAGGCGCGGCAATACCGCGCCACCAGGCCCCACGGATCGGACGAGTCGGCGACGAACATCATGACGGCGGTCATCAGCAGGCCGGTCGGTTCGGCCGGGTCGATCAGCGCGCGCACGCTGTCATTGCGCAGGAGCGAGTCCGGGTCGCGCAGATCCCCGCAGATCACGCTGACCGTCTCGCCGGTCTCGATGAGCGCCTGGCTGTACAGCTCCACCATCGGGTCGTTGTCGACGTAGATCACACGGGCGTCCGGGTGGACCTTCCTGACCACCTCGTGCGTGTTCCCGACCGTCGGCAGGCCCGAGCCGATATCGAGGAACTGCCGGACCCCCTGCCGGGCGATCCAGGCGGCCGCGCGCTGGTGGAAACCCCGGTTCGACCAGGCGCAGTCCCTGATCTCCGGCACCACGCGGAGAATCTGCTCCGCGGCGTGGGCGTCGGAGTCGAAATAATGCTGCCCGCGCAGCATGTAATCGTAGATGCGCGCCGGAGAGGGCCTGGAAATGTCCAGTCCTTCCGGAAGGCGCAGCGCCTCGGTCACTATCGGCCTCCGCGGGGTTGGGCTCGCCCTCAGTCTTACACCGTTCAAACGACCGAGGAACCAGCTCACAGCAAAGATCCGCAAGATTACCTACGCTCGCATTATCCCTGCTCAGGAGCCATGAGGCCGCCGACTCGACGCTGGGCTCGCCCAGCGGCGTCACGGTCGTTGCCCGGGTCTACAGTGGGTTCTCAGGATCCTCCAAGGAATTCCTGCCAGCCATCCCAGGACAAACGGTCATACTCCCTGAATGACCAGCCGATTCGCGGCGCCCAGGTGGTAAGGCGGGGCACAATGAAGCAAGAGAACCCCATGGCGGAAGGTGACCCGATCCCGAAGGTGCTAGTCGTCGACGACGAGCCGAACATCCGCGAGCTCGTCCAGGTCGCCCTCAAGTTTCACGGCTGCGCCGTGACGACCGGCGCGACCGGCAGGGAGGCGCTCCGGCTGGCCGCGGCCGACGATCCGGACCTCATCGTGCTCGACGTGATGCTCCCCGATATCGACGGCTTCGAGGTCTGCCAGCGGCTTCGCGCGAGCGATAACGACGTGCCGGTCATCTTCCTCACCGCCAGGGACACCACCTCGGACACCGTCACCGGGCTGACACTCGGCGGGGACGACTACATCACCAAGCCGTTCTCGGTCGAGGCTCTGGTGGCGCGGGTACGGGCGGTCCTGCGCCGCGCGGCCAAGCAGCAGGGCAGGGCGGCCGAGGACGAGCCGGGCGGCGGACCCACGCTGCGCGTCGCCGACCTGGAACTCGACGAGGAACACTGGACGGTCCGCCGCGCGGGCACCCCGGTGGAGCTATCACCGACGGAGTTCCGGCTGCTGGCCTACCTGATGCGCAACCAAGGCCTCATGCTCACCCGCAAGCAGCTGCTGGAAAACGTGTGGGGCTGGGAGTACGCCGGACAGTCCCAGGTCCTCGAGACGTACGTGAGCTACCTGCGGCGCAAGCTCGACCCGCTGGGGGCGCCGCTGATCCACACCCAGCGCGGCGTCGGTTACAGCCTCCGCCCGCCGTGACCGCGCGGGGCGTGACCGCACGGGGATGGGGGCGCCGGTCGCTGTCGCTGCGCGCGCGGCTGCTCGCCGGCCTGATCGCGCTGACCGCGATGTTCCTCGTGGTGATGGGCGTGGTCAGCACCGTGGTGCTCGGCACGCTCGAGCAGGATCAGTTCAACGCCGAGCTAAGGCTCGCGGCCAGACAGGGAGTCGCGCAGATCGCCCAGGGAACCGACGGTTTCGCCGCCGCCTACCTGTCCCTGCGGACCGGCGCCACGGGCGAGCTCACGCCAGGCTCAACCACCGCGGCCGAACTGCAGGCGCTGCTCGGCAACGTGGCGGGCGAGCCGGCCGCCCAGGTAACCGCCTACCTGAAGGGGCTGGCCGCCGCCGACTCGCCGTTCACCCTCACGCCGCACGGCGCTCCTGTGCTGCGTGCCGCCTGGCGGGAGCTCAGTATCAACCGGGCGGCCATCGGCGTGGCGCCGCCCGGCCGGGCCGTCGTCCTCGTCGGCCGGCCGGTGAACGATGTGGCCAGCCACGTGCGCGCGCTGGTGCTAGCGGAGCTGATCACCGGAGGCGTCCTGCTCGCCCTGCTCGCCGTCTGCGGAAACTGGCTGATCGGCCGCGGCCTCGCCCCGCTTGACCGGATGGCGCACACGGCGGACATGATCACCAGCAACGGCGACCTCGCCGCGCGGATGCCCGGCGCGGGCGGCCGCCAGGAAACGGGCCGGCTCGCGGCGGCGATCAACACGATGCTGGACCGGATCCAGCATGCGTTCGCCGCCCGGCTGCGGTCGGAGCACAAGGTACGGCAGTTCGCCGCGGACGCGTCGCACGAGCTGCGCACCCCGCTGACCACCATCCGGGGGTACGCCGAGCTCTACCGGGCGGGCGCGCTCGGCCCCGCCGAGCTGCCGAACGCGATGCGGCGCATCGAGCAGGAGGCCGAGCGGATGAGCATGCTCGTCGCCGAGCTGCTCGAGCTGGCCCGGCTTGACCGCATGTCCTCCCTCGACCTGACCGAAACCGACCTGGCCAGCCTGGCCAGGGACGCGGTGGCCGACGCGCGTGCCGTCGAGCCGGACCGCGAGGTCACCGCGCAGCTGCCGTCCAGCCTCGTGGTCACCGCCGACGAGCCGCGGATCCGCCAGGTCCTGTCGAACCTGCTCGGCAACGTCCGGACGCACACCCCGCCGCGCACGCCCGCCACCGTGCGGCTTTACCCGGCGGGCGAAGGCGCCGTGCTGGAAGTGAGCGACCAGGGCCCGGGCATGTCGGAGCAGGACGCGTCGCGCGCCTTCGACCGCTTCCACCGCGGCGTCGGCGCCGGCCAGCCGAACGGGCACGACGGCGCCGAGGCCGCGGGAAGCGGCCTCGGCCTGTCCATCGTGCAGGCGATCGCCGCCGCGCACGGCGGTCATGCCGACCTGCGGTCCGCGCCCGGGGCCGGCACGACCGTCCGGCTCTGGATCCCG
Source organism: uncultured Actinomycetota bacterium (assembly GCA_963771985.1). GTDB lineage: Bacteria > Actinomycetota > Actinomycetes > Streptosporangiales > Streptosporangiaceae > Trebonia. Next base: position 265,462 of record CAVYVO010000011.1, read on the forward strand.
GTCAGGTCTCAGCTTTCCGATACGGAACGGAAGGTGGCGCCTCCCCCAGGGGGGTGAAAGGGGGGGACGGGGAGCCCCCCTTTGCGGGGGGTCACCGGGGGGTCGCCCCCCGGGGGCTAGCAGAGCGGCAGGAGACGAACATGCCGTCGACCGTGCACCACAGCTCGTTGCCGTGCAGGAGCGAGCCGACCCACGGGTAGCTGCTGTTCAGCCCCTTCCCATCGCCGGCCGGCTGGTCCGGGTTGAGCGGCGCGACCGTGATCGCCTTCAGCGTCGCGGTCGGGGCGACCAGCGGGAACATCTGCGCGCCCGGGCCGGTCCCGTGCTCGACCCAGTTCATCAGCGGCGTGAGCAGGTCGCCGGTGACCTGCGGGTCTCCCCCGCCGAGGCAGTGGTACCCGGCGGGGATCATGTAGAGTCGGGAGAACTGCTGCGCCGCGGCGTAACCGCCCGCCTGGCGGACGACCGCCGAGTAGTAGGTCACGGTGCCGAACGGGTTGATGGCCGAGTCGGCCCAGCCCTGCCAGATGATGATCTTTCCGCCGGCGCGCGCGAAGGCCGACAGGTTGGGGTCGGTGGCGTCGTTCAGCCCGTTCAGCGCGGTCAGCCGCCGGTAGTTCTCGAGGGTGAACTTCCACTGGGCCAGGGTGAACGAGGCCGGCGGGTTCTTCGCGAACGCGATGTACTTGAGCATGCCGATCGCGGCACCGTAGTCGATCGTGTCGGCGGGCCACGCCGCGTCGGCGGCCGGGTCGATCAGCCAGCCGGCCCAGGCGAGTTCCGAGCCGTAGGGCTCGCCGCCCGGGTAGAGCGACTGTCCCTGCGGGTCCCGCGGCCCTTGGTAGAGCCTGGTGACGACGCCTACCTGCGCCGGCGTGAGGCAGGAGTTATTGTCCGTGCCGGGCGGGCACTGGATGGAGGCCGGGTTGAAGTCGCAGGCGCGGGGATCGACGACATACCCCTGCGGGCCGGCGCAGGCCTTGTCGACGGCCGCGTGCAGCCCCGGCAGCTTCTCCGCGGTGAGGATCTCGTGGCCGGCGGAGTCCATGTTGGTCAGGATGTTCCACGCCTGCACCTCGCCGTTGAGCTCGCTGGCGTAGATCTCCGGCGCGCCGGCCAGGATGCCGTTGAAGTCGTGCGGATAGCGCTCCGCCTCAACCAGCGCTTCGCGGCCGCCGTCGGAGCAGCCGTCGAAGTAGGAGTAGGACGGTCCGCGCCCGTAGTAGGCGGCGATGATGGCCTTCGCCGCGAGGTCGAGGTTGTGTTCGGAGGTGTAGGCGTAGGAGATCCGCATCGCCGGGTCATCGGCCGCCCACAGCGCGTTCGAACGCGTTCGCGCCGACGTGCCCCTCATTGTCGGTGGCGAGCGCCAGCTCGTTGCCGGTCACCGCCGGGCAGTTGGTCGATACCTGCGGCGCGCCCGGGGTGACGGCGCCGCAGTACCCGCCGCAGCCCTCCTGCACGTAGCGGCCGGTCCAGGTGCTGACCGGAAGCCGCAGGTCGAACTGGAGCTGAGGCGGCTGTTCGCCCTTGACCTCGCAGTAGCTCGCGCCGTCGATGGTGACCGTCGCGGCCGAGGTCACTTCGGTGGGGGCACCGGGTATCTGGGTGAAGTCCATGAGCGCGAGCCGGGCGCAGCTCACGACCGGGGCAACCGCCCCGGCGGGATGAACCGCGCTCGTGACGGTCGCGGTACCGGTACCAGTGCCGGCCGCGCGGGCCGGGGCGGGCGCCGGCCCGGCGAGCTGGAAGACCAGCAGCACGAGCCCGGCGACGACAGTGAGGATCGTGGCGAAGAAGACGGGATGAGTAGCTGGCCTGCGCATCGCTCTCCCTTGAGTCGATGAGAACCCTGAGCGCCGCGTGAGATCGGGCGCTTACGTTCGCCCTAACATCTGTCGACAATCGAGTCAACATTCCCGAACACAGCCCGATCGCCGTCTCCGGCAAGCGGTCCCGCGCGAGGGTGCGCCCTCTTTGCGGCTTTTGCCTGAATTTGAAGTTCAGACTTGCTCGTCCACATCATGATCACGAATGTTTTTTGTACGTATAGGATGAATTTCTTACTTCATAAAAAATGTTTTCGTGATCATGATGTTTTCCTGGTACTGGAGACTCGGATGGGCCGCAAGGGACATAAAGCCGTCCGCCGGGCGGCGATCGGCGGCAACTTTGCTTAGCAGACGAACTTTGCTGCGCTGGCGCACCCACATTTCGGGCAAATCGGGCGCAAAAGTTGTCACCAGCACTGCGAAGTTCACCGCCGGGTTATTGACCGGGGGGCCAGGTGTCTAGGGTGGCGCGGGGTGGGGAGGTGGCTGGGCCTGGGCGGGTGACTGACAGGGCGGCGGCGGCGTTGGCGCGGCGGGCGGCGGCGGGCGGGTCCAGGCCGTCGGCCAGGGCGGCCAGGAACACGCCCGCGTGGGTGTCGCCGGCGCCGGTCGAGTCCACGGCCGTTACGGTCGGCGCGGGGACGTGCACGAGTGCCTGGGGGGGCGAGACGGCCGTTCCAGACCCTGTGTGACCTGTGGGGTTGCTGGGAGCGGCGGGGAGGGGGCGGAGGGTTAGGAGGCAGCCGGCGGGGCCCGTGCGGACGATGACGTTCATGCGGGAGGTCCGGGCGAGGAGGCGGCTGGCCGCCTTCGCAGGATCGGTCGTGCCGGTGAGCAGGGCGGCCTCGCGCTGGTTGCAGCTGAACCAGTCGCAGCGGGCGAGCACCGGATCGAGCACTCCGGCGGGGATCTCCGCGGCCAGCGGGCCCGGGTCCATGAACAGCAGCGGGCCCGGCGGCAGCGCCGCCGCCCAGGCGCCGAGGACGGGGCCGGACTCCGGCGGGACCAGGCCGTAGCCGGATATGTAGACCGCGTTGCCCGGGCTGGCCGGGACCGCGCGCCAGCTTTCCTGGGCGGCGAGTGCCTCGGCGCCCAGGTGCGTCACGAACGTGCGCTCGCCGTCCGGTTCCACCAGGGCGACGTCGAAACCGGTGTCGCGAGCCTGGTCGGGCGGGCGGAAGACGGCGATGCCCTCGGCCGCCAGGGCGGCGCGCACCAGGTCACCCCAGGGGCCCGTGCCGTGGCCGCCGGCGTACAGCACCGGCATGCCCTGGCGGGCCGCGGCGGCCATCACGTTGAACCCGCCGCCGACCGTGACCTGGGAGGACGATGCCAGGAGGTCGCCGCCGCGTTCGGGGAGGGCCGGGACGCGCATGATCACGTCGACGATCGCCTCGCCGGCGAAGAGGAGGCGGCGGGGAGGGGGTGGGGTGGTGGTCATGCGAGGAGCCGCTGGGGAGGGGGTGGGGTAGTGGTCATGGGAGGAGCCGGTGGGCCGGTCATGCGGAGGGGCCCTGTGGGGTGGGGAGGCGCCACCTTCCGTTCGGGATGATCATGGTTTTCTTAGTGCCCATAGGGAGTCGGCCAGGGCGGAGAGGGCGAAGCCGTGGGCGTCGATGGTCGCGACCGCGTGGGCGGGGAACGCGGCGAGGCCGTGGCAGGCGCCGCCGATCGCGCCGGCCATCGCGGCGATCGTGTCGCAGTCGCCGCCCAGCGACGCGGCCAGCAGGCAGGCGCGCCACGGGTCGTCGGGCACGGCGCTGAGCACGGCGAACGCGGCGGGCACCGACTCCTGGGTGGCGAGGCTCGTGCCGACCAGCGTGTAGATCACCTCGGCCGCGCCGGCGGGCTCGAGGCCCGCGACCAGGGCGGCCGCCCAGCGGATGCGGGCCGCCACGTCCGCGCCGGCCACCCAGCGGCCGCGGCGCGCCGCCAGCCGGGCGGCGGCGATGCCCACGTTCGTGGCGGTGGCGACGCTCGCCCCGTCCACCCCGGCGCTCACCGCGGCGGCGACCGCCGCGGCGCCGGCCAGCGCGACCGAGGTGTTGTGGGTGACGCGGCTCGCCGCCTGCACCTCGTCGACCAGGGCCGGCAGGTCGTCCGCCGGGGTCGCGACGCCGACCGGGGCGACGCGCATCGCGGCGCCGTTCGTGTCGCCGGCGGCGCCGGCTTCCTCGGGCGGCACCCCGGCCAGGACCGCCTGGACGGCTCGCCTGGTGGACGGGCCGAGCAGGTCGAGCGACCCGCGGCCGGCCATCTCCCGCTCCCAGGCGACCAGCGCGTCGGCGAGCTCGCGGGGCTCGACCGGCCCCTTCAGCAGCAGCCCGGCCAGCAGGACCGCCTGCTCGGTGTCATCGGTGACCGCGCCCGCGGGCAGGCCCGCCGCGACGGGATGGCCGGGCGGGGCGGGCTCGAAACCGGTGAGCAGCGGTCCCCAGCGGCTGGCTATCTCCTCCCGGGGCAGCGATTGCGTCGGCATGCCGAGCGCGTCGCCGATCGCCAGGCCGTACAGGGCGCCCCTGGCGCGGTCCAGTGCCGGCACCGAGTTTTCGCCTCCTTGTTGATTACTTCACCAGAGTGGGAAGGGATAGCCGTAGTGCGAGGTTTACGCGCTTGGCCGTATGTTGCCAGGCTAGCGCCAAGAGGGGTTTTGCCCAGGCAGGAAGGAGCCCCAGTGAGTGCCGGTACCCAGAGCAGTACACGCGGACAGCTCAGCTACGAGGCCAACGGGATCAACGTCATCAGCGAGCACGAGCGGAAGGGGACGCCGCGCGAGCTGTTCTGGCCGTGGTTCGCGGCCAACATCTCGGTGCTCGGGCTCAGCTACGGGGCATACGTGCTCGGCTTCGGGATCTCGTTCTGGCAGGCATGCCTCGCCGGGCTCATCGGCATCGTCGTGTCGTTCCTGCTCGTGGGCTTCATCGCGGTGGCGGGCAAGCGCGGGTCGGCGCCCACGCTGGTGCTGTCGCGGGCCGCGTTCGGCGTGCAGGGCAACAAGCTGCCGACCCTGGTGGCGTGGCTCCTCAACGTCGGCTGGGAGATCGTGCTCATCGTGCTCGCCACGCTGGCCACGGCGACCGTGTTCCACCGGCTGGGCTGGAGCTCCGGCGACGTCACGAAGGTCATCGCGTTCATCGTGATCACCGCGCTCGTCGTCGGCAGCGCGGCGCTCGGCTTCGACACGATCATGCGGCTGCAGGCGATCATCACCGTGGTGACGGGCGTGCTGACGGTGGTGTACTTCATCCTGGTCGCCGGCAAGATCCACTGGGCCACGGTGTCGGGACTGCACTCGGGTTCCATCGAGGCCTTTATCGGGGCGACCGTGCTGGTCGCGACCGGATTCGGCCTCGGCTGGACGCAAAACGCCGCGGACTACTCCCGCTACCTGCCGCGGTCCTCCTCCGGGGCCGGCGTGGTGTGGTGGACGGCGTTCGGCTCGTCGGTCGCGCCGGTGTTCCTGCTCGGGTTCGGGCTGCTGCTCGCGGGGTCGTCGGCGGCGCTGTCGACGGCCATCTCCGCGGACCCCATCGGCGCGCTGGCCACCCTGCTGCCGACCTGGTACCTCGTCCCGTTCGTGATCGTCGCGGTGCTCGGGCTGGTCGGCGGCGCGGTGCTGGACATCTACTCCTCGGGGCTGACTCTGCTCGCGGCCGGGCTGCGGGTGCCCCGGTGGTCGGCGGCGCTCATCGACGGGGTCCTGATGATCGTCGGGACCATCTATGTGGTGTTCTTCTCCTCGAGCTTCATCGGGCCGTTCGAGGGGTTCCTGATCACGCTCGGCGTGCCGATCGCGGCGTGGTGCGGCGTCATGCTCGCGGACATCGCTTTGCGGCGGTCTTCCTATGCGGAGGCCGACCTGTTCACATCGTCCGGGCGGTACGGCGCGGTCCGGTGGGCGCCGGTGCTGCTGATGGTGACCGGGAGCGTGATCGGCTTCGGGCTGGTCGTCAACTCCTACGCGTCGTGGCTGTCGTGGCAGGGGTACCTGCTGGGACCGTTCGGGCTCGGGGGGAAGACGGGGACCTGGGCGTCCGCGAACCTTGGCGTGATCGTGGCGCTGGTGATCGCGTTCGCGGGATGGCTGGTGCTGGGGCGTCCGGCCGTGCGGCGGCAGGAGGCGGACACTGGAAACTTCGCGCTATCCCGTGCCTGACGCGCGAGTGCGTGGTTGGATTCACGCATACAGACATGAAGGCACAGTTTCGGGGAGCGCGCGTGTCCTGGGGCAGCAGGATGGGAGAGGCCGGCCGGAGCGGCGGGCCTGGCAGGCACCGCGCGCCGCGCCGGGCCTGGCAACTGCTCGCGGCGGCCACCGTGGTGGTGACCGGCGTCGCCGTGACCGCGGTGACGGCGGCCGGAGCCGGGCCGGCGCACGCGCAAGGGGACGGGACCGGGCCGGGCGACACGGCCGCGGTCACCTACCAGGTCAGCGCCGGGGCGCAGCGAGCCGCGCTGGCGTACTGGACGCCGGCGCGGATGGCGGCGGCGCAGGCCGCGGTGGCGGTCCCCCAGGCGGCGCGCGCCCGGACGCAGGTGTCGGCGCCCAAGGGCACCCCGACGGCGAAGCCGTTCAGCGGTGTGCCCACCACGGGCGCGCTGTTCGGCACCGTCGGGTCCAAGCAGCACTTCTGCACCGCGGCCGCGGTGAACTCCACGGCCGGCGACCTCATCGTCACCGCCGCGCACTGCGTTTACCAGAACGGTCCCGACAGCAACATCGAGTACGTCCCCGAGTACCACAAGGGACAGTCGCCCTACGGCGCCTGGGCGGTCCGGACGATCACCGTCGCGGCCGGCTGGCAGAAGAGCCACGACCCCGACTTCGACTTCGCGTTCCTCGCCGTCGGCCCGGCCGGCGGAGCCAGGATCCAGGCCCGCACCGGCGCCCTGAACGTCGGCTTCACCCGCTGGTACCGGGAGGCCATCGAGGTCGTCGGCTACAACGACACCGACAGCGAGCCCGTCAAGTGCCTGACGAAGAGCTTCAAGTTCCGGACCGGCCAGATGGAGTTCTACTGCCACGACTTCTGGGCCGGGACGAGCGGCAGCCCGTGGATCATCGGCTATAACGCCAAGACCGGGGGCGGCACGGTGTTCGGCGTCATCGGCGGCTACGAAGAGGGCGGTGACTACGAGTGGGCGTCGTACAGCGCGTACTTCGGGACCGCGCTGCGGGACCTGTACGTCGAGGCGGAAGACCAGCAGGTCGTGCCCCCGCCTACGCCGTCACCCTCTCCCTCGCCGTCGGCTAGCTAGAGCACTTTGGTGCCGTACATCTCGCCGAGCGGGTCGGCGAGCAGTTCCAGGCGCACGCCGTCCGGGTCGCGGAAGTACACCGACGTCCCGCTCTCCTCCTGATACGGGATCCCGGCCGCCGCGAGCCTGTCGCGGAGGTACTCCCACTTCTCCCTGGTGACCGAGATCGCGAGATGGTGGAGGCCGCCGAGGACTTCGGTGTAGGGGCCGAGGTCAAGGCCCGGGAAGTCGAAGAACGCGAGCAGGTTGCCGTTCCCGACGTCGAAGAAGAAGTGGTTGGACCCCTTGTAATCCCGGTTCTCGAAGATCTCGGTCAGCGGGAACTCCAGGATGCCCTGGTAGAACTTGATGGTCCGCTCGACGTCCGAGCTGAGCAGGGCGGTGTGGTGGATACCCCGCGCCGTCGTGGCCGGCCGGCCCGGGGTGATGTACTCGGCCTGCAGCCGGGCGCGCTGCGCGGCGATCGCGTCTAGGTCGATAGCGCTCATGGGGCCTCCGGGGACGGCGGGGGTGGTCACTGACTAGCGTTCCCCGCGTCCCCGGGCCGAAGCGGACGGCGGGGAGTCAGCCGCTGAGGCCGGCTGGGGCTGGCGGATTACAGGACGCGGAGCTCAACGCTGATGTTGCCGCGGGTCGCCCGGGAGTACGGGCACACCTGGTGGGCCGCGTCGGCGAACTCGCGGACCTTCTCCCGCTCCATGCCCGGCACGTGGATGACGAGGGTGACGACCAGGCCGAACGCCTCGCCCTCAGGTCCGATGCCCACCTGCGCGGTCACCGTGGAGTCGCCGAGCGCGGCGTGCTCCCGGCCCGCGACCAGCCGCAGCGCGCTGTGGAAGCAGGCGGCGTAACCGGCCGCGAACAACTGCTCGGGATTGGTCCCGGCACCGGTGCCGCCGAGCTCGGGCGGCATCGCGAGATCCAGGTCAAGCCGCTGGTCGGACGAGGTGACATGGCCGTTGCGACCGTCGCCAGTGGACACCGCTTCGGCGGTGTACAGAACCGTGTCGGGCATACCTGAAACCCTATCGCGACGGACCTGCGCGGGCGGCCGAGCGCGAGTTTCGGGCTCCGGGGTTGGCGGGGCTCGGGGGTCGCAGCCTGGGGGGCGCAGCCTGGGGGTCGATTGCGCGATCGACCACACTAGGGCAACACACCGGAACAAGCTGAGTTTGCGGCGTAGCGCGAGGCTGCCCGTTCCACCCCCTTACTTATCTCCCGTTACGGGAAGTCCCCGCTCCCCGCCGCCATGCCCCCGCGGCACGCTCAGCAGACGGCACGCGCGTGCCATGAACGGCCCTCCGGGCAGGCTCACGCATCATGGCGGATCGAAAGGCACCCTCTGGTGTGCCCTTCGATCCACCATGACGGCGGACCGACAGCCACCGCCCGGTCTGCCCCCGGTGTCCCCGGGCGGGGCGCTGCGCCGTGCGCGGGGAACTGGCCGGCCGTGCCGCGCCCTGCGCGCGGAAGCCGCATCCCGGACATCGCTGCACGGCGGCTGGCCGCGAAGGGCGAGTAAACCGCATCACGGCCCAGGGACACGCCGAACAATCACCTTTGTTCCGGAACGTTGCCAAGAGCGGGTCGATTGCGCAACCGACACACTTCAAGTTGGGCCGCACCCAGTCGCGCGCCGCGGACGGGGCACCTGGCGAGGAAGCCGGGTTCGTTCGGTATCATTGAAATGAATCTCTCGCGGATACAGACTCGATCCGCTACAGCCAGTGACACGCGGCGCCACGGAATGCGACCTGCGTGTGGCCAACGTGTGACCTTCGCCATGCACAATGGTCACCGGGCGCCCGTAGCTCAGTCGGATAGAGCAGCTGCCTTCTAAGCAGCGGGTCGCGGGTTCGAATCCTGCCGGGCGCGCCAGCTCAGAGGCTATTTGGGTCCGTTGTCTGCGTGGCTGGGGAGCCAAACAGGGAGCCAAAGGCTTACCCTGGGAGCCATGACCCAAGCAACCAGCACGCGCCGCGGGCACGGTGAGGACTCGATCTACTGGGACGAGTCCAAGAACCGGTTTGTCGGTGCGGTCAGCCTGGGGTTCAGCGCGTCCGGGACACGGATCCGCAAGAAGGTCACCGGCCGGACTAGGGCCGAGGTCCGGGACAAGCTCCGGGAACTGCATAAGCAGGTGGAGGGCGGGCTGCGGCCGCGGCGGCGGTACACCGTGGGTGCCGCGCTCGAGGACTGGCTGGCGCATGGGGTGGACGGGCTGTCGGCGCGGACCGTCACCTTGTACCGGGGCACGATCGTGAAGGCGCTGACCGAGGAGCTGGGTACCGTCCGGCTGACGGAGCTCACCGCTTCTGATGTTCACAGGGCGCTAACGGCGATGGCGCCGCGGCTGTCGACGCGGACGCTGCAGATCGCGCACAACGTGCTGGTGCGGGCGATCCGGCAGGCCGAGCGCGACGACCTGGTAGGCCGCAACGTTGCCACGCTGGTCAAGCCCCCGAAGGGGGCCCAGGGCGGGCGGCCGTCGAAGTCACTGACCTTGGAGCAGGCGGCCGCACTGATCGCTGCGGCCAAGGGGACGCGGCTAGAGGCGTACATCGTCCTGTCCTTGCTCACAGGGCTGCGGACCGAGGAGGTCCGGGCGCTGCGCTGGGATCACGTCGTGGCCTGGGCCGGTGGCAAGTGGCAGCCGGTGAGCGAGGCCGGGTTCGATCACGAGCAGGTAGCGGTGTTCGTGTGGCGGGCCGACCGGGCCGGGGGTGACACGAAGACGCCGAAGTCCCGGCGGACGCTGGCGCTGCCGCGTAAGTGTGTGGAGGCGCTGCGGGAGCATCGGGTGCGGCAGGCAGCGGACCGGCTCGTCGCTGGGCCGCTGTGGCAGGACCACAACCTGGTGTTCGCCTCGGCCGTCGGAACGGCGCAGGATGACCACAACGTGCGGCGGCAATTCCGGGTGATTACCGAAGTCGCCGGGCTGGGAAGGTCGTGGGTGCCGCGGGAGCTGCGGCATACGTTCGTGTCGCTGCTGTCGGCGCATGGGGTGCCGGTAGAGGCGATCGCGCTGCTGGCCGGGCACAACCAGACGGCCACGACGGAGCTGGTGTACCGGCATCAGATCGTGCCTGCACTAACTCGCGGCGCCGAGATTATGGATCAGATCTTCGGCTAACCGCCGGGCCGCTGGCGGTCACGTGACATATTCCAGGCGTGCGGCCATCTTCTCGCTGCTTACGGACCTCAGCCGTGACGAGCGCCCGGTGCCACCTAATGATCGCCGATGGCGTTTCGAACTGACAGTGCGAAGTGCGGCCTGTACCGCCATTCCCGAGGGCAAGCCAAGCCGGAGCGCAGGACGCGCAGCGGCCGAGCACCGGAAGTGGCGCGCCAGTAGGAACGATACGGACGCCAGCCGGGCACCCTGCCCTGCCGCGGGCGCTGACCTGCACGGTCGCCTCCGTCCCTGGGTATAGGACAGAGCCGGTGATCACGAGACTGCCCCTGCTGGCGTGCTTGCGAGGGGTGCCCAGATGACCTGGCCATCCTGGCGGGGCTGGGCCAGCCAGCCCACACCGGTGCGGTGGTAACCGGAGGTCAGCCAGTCGCCGCCTAGCATCAGCAGCGCCCGCTCCACTCGCGCTGAGCCCGCCCGGCTGCCGCGCAGGCACGCCGAAGCTGCCTCCCGCGCCCGGGACATGTCATCACTCACTCCGCGCTCATTGCCCGCCTCCCAGAGCCAGACCTCATCCGGCCGCCTCCGGCAGCGCCATCGCCCGCCACACCTCAGCCAGTTCCTCGGTGTTCAGCCCGTCCAGGTGCTCTTGGAGGCACAGCTTGTCCGCGAGCGTGATCAGGTCCGGGCCAGTATGAGCGTGCTGGATCAGCGCCTGCGGCCCGTCGAACTTCGCGGTCCCCTCCCGCATCGCCCACCAGGCACCCGAAGCATGAAAGATCCGCCACCGAGGGAACACTGCCTGCAGTTCCGCTTGAGTGATCCCGCCCAAGCTTCCCGCATAGCGGGCATCGTCGGCGTTCTGCTCTCCCGCTGCCCGTTCCATGCTCATCCCTCCGCGTCAGGGCCCAACACAGTGAGGCACGACGCTAGGTGGCGCGGGCGGGCATGACCCGCACCGGCATAAAGGGAGCAGACCCGCACTTTCGTGCAGGCCGCTGATCCGCACAAAAGTACGGGTCAGATCACCCCGGCGCGGCGGGCTAGCGGGCGCAGCCCGGGTGTTGACGGCTGGTGCTCGCGGCGCAGGAGGACGCCAAGAACGTCTCGGGTCCGGGTGTCGTAACGGACAAGCTGGGGGCTCAGCCGCTCGGCGGCTAGCAGCAAATTGACCGCGGCGGCGTCTTGCCTGCGCACCGCGTAGGCGCGGGCCAGGTCAAGGTGAAGCTGCGTTCGCCGGCCCGTACAGTCGGCGGGCAGCGCCGCGAAGTCGAGCGTTTCGCCGGTTTCTATCGCCGTCTTTGCATCCCCAAGCTGGAGAGCCGCGGCGATGGCATGGATGGAGACGTTGGCGGGCCCGAACGCCGTGCCCATGCGGTTGCCGTCCCCGGTACGGTCGGCAATCTCGCAGGCCCTGCCCAGCAGGCTGGCAGTCATCGCCCGGTCATAGACGGCGGCGGCTGCGGTAGCGGCAGCCAGGTGCAGCGCCCCGTACACACTCAGGGTGTCGGCGTCTGGTTCGCGCATCGTGCGCTCCAAGGCGCTGACCGCCGCCATTGCCAGGTCCAGTGCCTGCGCCGGATGGCTGCGGCCACCGACTACATACGACAGCCGCCAGACACTCGCCGCGACAAGGACCGGCTGCCCGGACTGCTCGGCCGCCGCCATCGCCCGGTCAGCCGCCGCCCACGCCAGCACCGTCTCACCGACCCGGTTCAGCAGCGCGGCCGCAGTGTCGTAGACCAGCGCGCGCACCGTGCACATGGCGGGGTCATCCAGCCCGGCCGTCCAGCTGGCCGCCTCCGTCTCGCGGATCAGCGCGGGCAGCACGCGCCCAGTGTCGTCGTACCGGGTGGCCTGGTACGCCTGGTAGGCCGAACGGGCCATCGCGCGCAGATGCTCTGTGTTGCGCGCGGTGCCGGGCTCAGGTCCGCCAATGGATGCGGTGAGGGCGTCGTAGCCCATCATGGCCTGCTCGATCCGGGCTGCCGCCTCGTACACGCGCCGTCCTTCTTCTCCGTCCACGGTGACCGGGCCGGTCAGTTCCGCCACATCGACGCGCAGCACGGCCGCCATCCGGGTCAGCACGGCATGACTGTCCACGCCGCGCTTTCCGCGTTCCACCTGCGACAGCCACGACTCCGACCTGCCGACCAGTCCCGCCAGCACGGCCTGCGACAAGCCGCAGCGCCGCCGCGCCCGTGCGATCCGCGCCCCCGGCGTCTCACCATTCATGCTCACGACCTCGCCGCCTGTCTGGCAACTACGGGTAGCGCGGCGACAACCTCGCTCCACGGCGGCAGCCTGCGCTCGTACGGCGCATCCGGGTCGAACAGCACTCGCACCCCCATGCCGCGCAGGGTCTCCAGGCTGGCCCCAAAAGCCGGGTGACTGGCCAGCTGCGGCTTGCAGTGCGGAACCACCACCACCGGCACGCCATACCCGGCCATCTCACACAACAGGCCCACCGCGAAGTTGTCGGCATGGCCGTGCGCGAACTTGTTGACCGAGTTGAACGTCAGCGGGCAGGCGAGCACCAGATCAGCGGGCGGCACCGGGCTGCCGGTGCCCGGCAGCCGGTACTCCGACCGGACCGGCTCCCCGGTCAGCCGCTCCAGCTCAGCCAAGTCGGCAAACCTCGTGCCCATCGGCGTCGAGAAGACAACGACCCGCCAGCCTGCCTCATGGAGCAACCCGATCAGGGCGGGCAAGCCCTCGGGCGCGGGCGCGCCACTGATCACCAGGTACACCACGCCACGGGCATCGCCAGGCACCGGTCCCGCCCCTCCTAGGAGGTCTCGACAACTCCCAGGATAGGCAGGGCCGTCGACGCCCGGGTGCTATCCAGCCCTGACAGGGGCGCCCATTGAACGAAGGGATTCTGGCTTGTTCCAGGACGTGGGCAGGTGATCAGAGACTCAGGTCAGCCACAGGACGCCGCCTAGTCCGACGCCGTCGATGCCGGTGTTCGCCATGCCGCAATGTCCTTTGGATCCTCGAGTGCTATTAGTGGCCGTCATCCGGCGGCCTCCAAGTCCAGATCGCGGTCGGCGGCGCGTACGAGTATCGCCGGGGACGGCTGGATCTGGGGCTTGGGCGGCTGCAAGATCGCGTCCCTGCTGGGGGCTGTCCAGGCGGGGAAGGCCGGGCCAAGGTCTCCATAGTCCGGGTCTTCGGCGGGGATCATCAGGGTATGCCGGTCGGCCAGCTTGTCGGCGAATTTCGCGGCGCTGCTCGGCCAGGTCTTTGATCCACTGGCCAAGTTGCAGGAGCCTCTCCCCCGCGGTCAGGGTGAGTTCGTCACGCTGTTCTGCGGTAGCGGGCTGGGGTTCGGCAGAGCGCAGCGGCGGGTGCTGCTGGCCGGGGTGGCGTCGGTGCAGTTCGGCGTCTGAGATGCTACAGCAAGCTGCCGCTGCTGGCGGGTGGCCTGCTCCCAATCGCGCCTGTCAGCCATCACGGCGGCGAAGACAGTCTCGCGTTCGGTGTAGGCGTCGTGCATGGCCTGGTAGCTGGCCGCCAAAACCTGCTGCTGACTGGCTTTCTCGTGCTGGCCCTGGCGGCCGGCGATGTCGGCTTCGGCGCTGGCGCGGATGGCGGCCAGGCGGGCTTCAGCGGCTCCGAGACGGACCTGGCGGAGTTCATCGCCGGTCCACTGCGCCGCCCAGGCGGTTTCGATCGGGTAGGTGTCGCGCAGGTGCAGCAGCGTGCCGTCGGGCATGCCGCGGACGTCGGGGCCGTCGACCGGGCTGAGCGCGGCCAGCGCCTCGTGCCAGGCCGCCCGCATGTCCGGGGCGACCGTGACAGGCTCGGGGCCGATCGGATCGGCGGGATGGTCGTAGCCGGACAGTTCCCGGTACGCGCCAATCGAACTGGCCCGCTGCTGCCAGTTCAGCCGGTCGATCGGGTCGTCGGGGACTGGGCCGAGGGCGCCGACCGCCCATGGGAGGGCATGCTCGGCGGCCTGCTCGCCGATCCGGTCTTTGCGGGCGTCCATCATCACGGCGATTTGGGCGGCGTACGCGCGGCGTTCGGGATCGGCGATCTCGGGGAGCTGCGCGGCCCACGGGCCTGCCGGCCGCAGGACGAGGGCGCCGGTCCGGTGCCGCAGGCGGGCGTCGAGGACGCTGGGCACGTCGCGGGCGCCGGCCAGGTCCCGTTCGGCGACCGCGCCGACCAGAACTTGGCTGACGTCCAGGCCGGCCAGTTCGGCGGCGCGCAGCGTTCGCCATAGCCATTTCGCCTGGTGGCCGGGTTCTTGCTGGTATTCCGGCGGCAGGCTGCTTATGAGCAGTTCTTTGTAGTGCTGCTCGCGGGCGGGGGCAGTTTCGGCGGTTCAGATGGCGTGCAGGATCGCCAGGTGGTCGGCGTCGGCCAGCGCCTGCTGCCAGGTCTGCGAGGCGGACAGCTGCTGGCCGTCCCGCTCCAGCACGTCGGCCAGGACTCCTAGCGCGTCCCGGGTGGACGAGGCCGGTCCGGCTGCCTGTCCGATCGTGAGCTTGTCGTAGCGGGCCAGTTCGGGAGCTGGCCGCGGGCCAGGCGCCGGGTCAGCAAGCTTTACCGGCAGGGTGAACACGTAGGCCATATTGGTGTCGGTGCCGCGGGTCAGCGCGACATAGGCATGCTGGCGGTCCTCTGTGCCGGTGATCACCGCCAGCCCGGTGTGCACGGTGCGGCCCTGCGCGGTGTGATCGGTGACCGCATAGCCCAGCTCGGCCTCTTGATAGTTGGCGTACAAGAAGTGGCGGTCGGTCCAGCGGCGCCGCCCGGTGCGCGGGTCGGCTTTCAGTGCCCGTCGGACGAGCAGCCCGCCGGGGATGACGGCCTCGATGCACAGCAGGTCGCCGTTGGCCAGGGCGCGCCCGGGTTCCCCGGCCTCGACCGCATGGTCGTTTCGGGTGCACACGATCAGGTCACCGGGACTGGCCTCAGCACCGTCGGCGATGCGCACCGCAGGACCGGGCTGGACGAGGCCGAGGCGGATCAGGTCATCGCGGATGCGGCGGGACAGCTCCCGCCGGTGCACGTGGTCGGCGGCCATCAGCAGCGTGTCGGTGCCATCCACGGTGAGCGCGACGTAGGCGGCCGCAGTGGCGTCCATCATCTGCTCGGGTTCCCCGCTGCGGATCCGGGCGTGCTGGTCATACTCGGCCAGCACCGAGGTGTCGCCGGCGCGCAGCCGCAGGCTGGCGGCCTGTTCCCAGCCGGCGCGGAACCGGACCGGCTCGGCCAGCTGCACGTACCCGAGCTGATCGGCGAGCAGGGACATGCCGCCGCCGCTTTCCACCGCCTGCAGCTGCCCGGTGTCCCCGGCCAGGATCACCTTCGCATCGCAGGCGTCGGCCAGGCTGATCAGGTCGGCCAGGTCCGGGCTGCTGACCATCGAGGCCTCATCAACCGACAGCAAGGTGCCAGGGGCGATCGCGACCGGGCCGAGAGCCCCGCGCTGGCCGGGCAGATGGCCCAGGAACTGGGCGGTGTTGCAGGACTCGGCAATTCCGGCCGCTAGGGTGTTGCGGGCGGACTGCGACGGCGTGATGCCGATCACCGGCCCGAGTCCGGCCGACTCCCAGGCCCGCGCCAGCCCGCCCAGTACCCGCGTCTTACCGGACCCGGCCGGCGCGTTGATCACCGACGCGCGCTTGCCGTCCGTGAGTGCTGCGAGCGCTGCTGCGGCCTGGTCTTCGCGCAGCCCGGTCTGGGTACGCGTGTCTTGCGCGTCTTGCGCGCCGCCGGTCAGCGCGTGCTCGAGCCGCCCCAGGTCCGCGCCGAGCATGCGCGCGGCGGCCGCGCGGGAAAGGCGCGGCGCGCCGTCGGCGCGGGCTTGCGTGAGCATGTCCTCTTCCATGGCCAGCTGCGCGCGCGTGGCGTACCACACTCCCCCGTGCCGCTGGTAGACGCTGCGCCCGTCGGCGCGCAGCAGGCCGCGCGGCACCTCGACCGCCTCGGGTGCTTCAAGGCACAGCACCGACTCGAATTCCGAACAAAGCGCCCGGTCCGCGAGGTCTTCCAGCAGCGCGGCGGCCGCGCCCGGTTCCATGCCGGATCTCGGGAGCACCCGGCCCAGGTACTTGATCAGGTCGGCGCGGGTCCAGGTGCTCTTTTCCCGCTGCGCCAGTGCGACCGCCTTTTGCGCCGCCCGGCTAAGGTCGAGCTCGCTCAGCACTGAGGCGCTCGGCTCTGCCGCATTCGCGTGCCACACCGACGGCGCGACCGACGCCAGCGGCACGCCGAGTGTGCGCGCGAGCTTGTCGGCCCAGCCCGCGTGCAGCTGCGCGAAGTCCAGCGCGCCGCTCTTGGCCGCCCGGGTGGCGAAGTTCGACGCTTGCGCGAGCTGCGCCAGCTCCCGCTGCGACGGCGCGCGGCCGTACCGCTGCTCGAACCGCGCCGCGCGCTCGCGCAGGTCGGCGGTGATGATTCCCGGCGCGAGGAAAACAGCCGCATCATCTGCCCGGAGACGCCCGCGATCTCGAACCCGTGGCCGTCATCGCGCGCCACCCACTCCACGCCGAACCGGCGGGTCAGCGCCGCCTCCAGGTGCTGGGCCACGATCGCCCCGACCGCGCCGACGTGCTCGTTGTAACCCAGCGAGTCCGGCGCCCGCCACTTGCCGTCGGTGCCGGTCTTTGCGACGTGGGCGATCTGGGAGTGCACGTGCAACTGCATGTCCCCGTCCCGCGAGGTGTGCTGCAGCCAGTGCGCCACCGCCAAGTCCGCCTCGTGCCACTGGCCGGTCTCCCGGCCGTGCACCCGCGCGTGATGCGACCCGGTCCGGGTATAGCCCGCCTCCCGCTGGAAGTAACCGAAGCCCGCCCGGACGGCCGCCCAGATCATCGCGTCCATCTCATCAACGAGGCCGGACCAGTACCGGTCCCCCGCCTTATCGCCTGCCTGGCGGGCCAGCCGGGCGTTCTCGCCGAGGGAGGCGTGGAAGATCGAGATCGACTTCGACAGCGAGATGGTCAGGTCGAAGTACAGCGGGCTCTGCCGCGCCAGGCGGACAGCTTCCAGCCGCAGCTCGCGTTTGCGCTCGGCGGTGGCATGCGGCTCGGCGGCCAGCAGCGTCGCGTAGGTGTCGGCGGCTTTGCGGCCGCTGCCCGGCGGCCTGCCCAGCTGCCCGCCGTCCGGGGCCTTCTGCTCGCCGAACAGCAGGTCATACGGTTCCCGCTCGACCACCTGGCCGGGCTCGAGGCCGAGGGCTTGCGCACCGGGACCCCACCGCGGCCGGGCGGTTCGCCGCCGTTCTCGCTGGCCTGGATGTAATACCCGGCCGCGTCCTTCGACAGGTCGGGGTCGACCTGCCGCCAGATGTAGTCCAGGTCGTAGCCCTTGGTCAGGGTCGCGATAACCGCCAACCGGGCCCCTGCCGCCGCGGGCCGGAGGCAGCTGAACTGACCACAATCGTCAGGTGGTGCATGGGTGTGAGGCAGCCGGGGATCATGGACCAAGAGTGGCAAAACGGGCAATCAAGATCAGAAACGAGAAACTTACTAAACGTGACATAACAGGACACGTGTCCGGTGCATCGGAAGGTTGCTGTCCTGTGCCAGCGAATCTGAGCTATTGCCATCGCTGCCCGGCATCTGCGCGTCGACGGCGACTACGCCGCGACCTGCCGTCACCGGCTACCCGGCTAAGGTCAGCGCGGGCTGGCTGGACCTGCTGCTGACCTACCCGGGCTGGCCCGTCGAGGCGGTGATGGCCTCCGCGTTCCAGGCCGGCTGTGTCTTCCTGCTGGGACATGGCCCACCGGCATCCGCCCACGGGCGGCCTGGGGCTGACGAGCGCGGGTCACGATGCGCACAATCTGCTGGAAGATCGGGCTAGTTTCACCGGCCACGCGTCGCCGGCGCTGCTCTGCACTTACGAGGGCGAGCGGCGGCCCGTCGATGACACGCAACGCGCAGCGCTCTCTGGAGAACGCGCTCAACTATCTCGCGATCGCCGAATCCTCGGAGTCGCCCCGGAGAATACGTGCGAGAACGCGCGGCAGCTGCGGAAGATGCGGAGCGGCCGTCCCGAGGACGCCCTGTTCCGGTCGGGCGTGCTGCGGGCGGTGCGGGCGCAGTCGATGGAGTTCGGCGAGCACAACGTCGAGTTCGGGTACTGCTATGCGTCCGCTGCCGTCGTGCCCGACGGCAGCGCCATGCCGCCGCCGGTCGACGAGATCCCCGTGTATCAGCCGTCTACCCGCCCCAGCGCCCCGTTGCCGCACGCCCGAATCGATGACCAGGACGGCAACCGCCGTCCTGGTGCGCCCGGACCGGTTCAGCGCCTGGCGGAGCCCGTCCGCAGCCAGCGATCCCCTGGCTGCGCCCAGCGACGCATTCAGCCGCGTTCTCGCACGCCCCGTTACTGCGGCTGTACCAGCCTGAACACGGCGCGGGCCGCGGCACGCCGGACCGCGGCCCGCAGGTGCGCTACGCCCGGCTCCGCCGCCGGCCGCCGGCCGGATGCCCAGCCAGGGAAAGAGCGCGGCGGCATTACTTGTCGTTTAACCTGTCTGTTTTGTCTTCTTTCTGGGGTTCTTGGCTGGTCTGCGTTTCTTCGGGCTGGTCTTGCCGACGGGGTGCCGGGGCGCTGGCTGCTTGTTCTTGGAGCCTTGCGGGCGGCCGGGGCCGGGCTTGCCGGGTTTCGCGACGCTGGCGGGGCTGCCGAGCGTTTCGCGGACGTGGCGGAATGCGGCGCGGACCTGGGCGGGGGTCATGATGCCGCCGGCCGGCTTGCGGGGCTGCCAGGGCAGGCGGGCCAGCGGGGCCAGGCCGCGGGCGAGGTAGAGCTGGGCGTAGCAGGCGATCAGCAGCCAGGTCCACCGGTCGGCGGCGGCCGGGTCGCGCAGCAGCGGCCGGGTCCAGCCGAGCTGCTGCTTGAAGAACCGGAAGGTGTGCTCCAGATCGAATCTGCGCAGGTAGCACTGCCACAGGGCACGGACCTCGTCCTGGCTGGCGTCCGGGGCCGAGGCCCACAGCCACATCGGGTCCGGGCAGCCCGGGCCGGCGCAGGACAGCCGGATCAGGGTGCCGGGGATGACCGGGAAGTGCGTCCGGGCCGGCCAGTCCTCCCAGCCGCCGCAGCCGCGGTGCAGCGCCTGGTGCACCCGGGTCCAGGCCGCCACGGCGACCGGGCCGTGCCGGGCCTGGATCCCGTCGTGCCGGACCGCGGGGCTGTGCTGGGTCGCGGGGCCGGCGCAGCTGACCGGCTCGCCGTGGCGGGGCGGCTGCCCGGGGGCCGGCCGGTCCCGCGGTGCCGGGTCAGCGTAGAACACCCGGTCCGACCGGACCCGTGCCACCAGGATCACCGGCAGGTCGGCCAGCAGCCAGGCCAGCCGGGTCGCGTTGTAGCCGGCGTCCATCGCGATCAGGACGGCCGGGTCGCCGTCTGCCCAGCGCCCGGCCGCGATCAGCCGGGTCACCACCTCCCGCAGCTGCGCCGCGGTCACCGCCAGGCCGTCATCGCCCGGCCCCAGCCGGACCGCGTCCAGCGGCAGCACCCAGCTCGATGCCCCCGGCCCCAGCGCGGCCACCACCGAGTACGGCCACCCGGGGACCGCCTGCCCGGCGTTCTTCCCCCGCCCGTGCACATGGCAGAACATCCGCTCCGCGCTGGTGGCCGCGTCCGGCCGCAGCCACGCCGGCACGTCCACCGCCAGCCGGATCCGGCCGTCCGGCCAGGCCGGCAGCGGCAGCCCCGCCAGCGACACCCGCAGCCGCGCGAAATCCGCCCGGCCCGCGCTCACCCCGTCATACACCCCGCCGTGCCCGCGCCCGGACTCCGGCACCAGCGACAGCCGCGCCAGGTCCGTCACCCGCCCGCCCGCGCACAGCACCGCATCACCCAGGCAGAACAGCGCATCCGCCCGGGCGGCCAGGCACCGGTACAGCTGACCCCGGAACCCCGCCAGCAGCCGCCGCGCGCACCCCGCTTCCGGCAGCTCCCCGGCGTAATTCCCGTCCCGTGTCATACTGGAAGCCACGGCCACCGCCTCCATCGCCATTGTGTTCGACGACACGACGATCGCATGCGGTGGCCGCCTGCTGCCGTAACGACACGCCAGGAACACCAGAACGCGGACAGTCAGCAGCCGCAGAGGTTAACGGCAAGCATTACCGGCGTCGATCGCGGCCCGCCCGGGATCATCCAGCCCGTCATAGGTGTCGAGCCCGGTAGCGAAATACTGCCCGGCAGTGGTGGGGGCAAACGGCCAGTCGCTGCCGAACAGCACATGGCCAGGCCGGGCGAATGCCAGCAGCGTCGGCAGCGCGGCAGGCGAGGACGACAACGCTGTGTCGAAGTAGAAGCCGCGGAAATCGTCGAGGACATCCAGCGGGCTCCGGCCCAGCTCCCCGGCGATCGCGACGGCCATCCGATGGCTTGCGTAAGGCACGAACCCGCCGGCGTGGCTGAGGATGAACCGGATACCGGGATAGCGGCGCACGATGCCGTTACGCACCAGCAAGTAGGCGGCGCGGGTCGTGTCGAGCAGGAAGTCGGCGGCGAATGGCGCGATGCCGTCCACGACCGGGCCAGGAAGGTCCGCCGGATGGATGAAAACCACCGCGCTGCGTTCATTGAGGCACGCGAACAGCTCATCCTGGCCAGCGGTGCCCAGGTAAGTGCCCTGATTGTTGGCCAGGATCACGACGCCGTCAGCGCCGGAATCCAGCGCGCGTGCCGCCTCGGCCGCCGACGCGGCAACGTCCGGCATCGGCAGCGTCGCAAAGTAGCCGAACCGGCGAGCCGCACCTGCCACCAGATCCGCGGCGTAGTCGTTCAGCCTGCGGGCCATCGACGCCCGCTCGCCGACGCCCCGCAGGAAGCCTGTCCCTGGCGTGGAGACCGACAGGATCGCGGTTCCGATTTGCAGGGCCCCCATGTGCGCCAGGGCCGCTTCCTGTGACCAGTCAGGCAGGGCGCGACCGCCTGCCGCCCCGATGCCGGCCGCGTTCAGCGCGGCGCGGTAAAAGCCGGGAATCAAGTGCTGATGAACATCGATGCGGCTAGTCACCATGACGTGGCCTCCTCCTAGTGGGACTTGACGATCACTTTGCGGGCAACGGCATGGTGTTGAGCAGACGGAGCAGCGTGGCAGAGTCAGGGATGCCGCCTGCCGCCAGCGCCGAAAGGTCCTTCTCGGTGAGTTCGCCGACGCCCAGGGATCCCTTGAGGCTGTCGGCAAGGACCCGCAGGTCGTAGGCCGGCTCGTACAGGGGGATCAGCGGCTTGTCGAGGCCGGTGAGTCCCCACACCGCCATCATGGCGGTGCGGACCGAGGTCTCGACGGTGAAGACGACGTCGCCGGGCAGTTCGGCGAACTGGCCGATGAAGGCGAGGTTGACGCTGCCGTTGGGGATCACCTTCGGCCGGTCGCTGATCTTTCGGGGCATGAACTGGCTGGTGATGTAGGGCATCGCGGCGGTCGACACCTCGGCGTGGGCCAGGATGGCGCCGGCCTTGTCTTCCAGGCCGCAGTGGTAGAGCAGTTCGGCGAGCATCTCCGCGCCGGTGCATTCTTGCATCGGCTTCTCGACGTAGTCGCCGGGCACGTCGCTGACCTGCCCGTAGGCCCAGAACACCACAGTGTCTTCCGGCTGGCCGGGGTAGTAGGCGTTGTCGTACAGGACGAAGCTGAGCTTCCAGCTCGAGTCGACGATCGTGATGGCGCCGCCGGTGTTCGCCGCGTCGCCGGTCTTGGCCTGCATGTAGTCGTAGAAAGCCGGGTCGGCGGTGAGGGTGGTGAAGAACGAGATCCAGTTGGTCTTGCCGATGTCGGAGATGAAGTTCCGCGGGTTGCCGAACCGAGGGTCCTGCGCCGCGAGCTTGTTCCACACGTCAAAGCAGCCCAGGTCCCGGGTGTCGCGGTTGAGCGTGGCGACGGTGTGCGTACTGCCCATCGTGGTGTTCTGGGTCATCGAGCCGTTGGTGAAGAAGACCAGGTCATCGGGGGTCAGGCCGAGGTGCCAGGTCCCGTCGCGGTCCTCGCCGGCCAGGCTGGTGGCGGTGATCTTCCCGTCCGTGAGGTCGACCTGGATGTCGCGCACCGTGGTGCCGGTGCGGAAGGTGACGCCCTGGCCCTCCAGCCAGATCTGGACCGGCTTGATGATCGAGTCGTACTCGTTGTACCTGGTGTGCAGGATGCCGTCCAGGTGGGTCAGGCCCCTGGTGTACATCATGAAGCGGGCCAGGTACCGCTTGACCTCGATCAGGCAGTGGTAGTCGCGGAAGGCGAGCATCGAGCTCCAGCAGTACCAGAACACCGACGTCGTGAACTCGGGGCTGAACCAGTCCGTGGCGGTCAGATCTTCAAGCATTTCCTCGGGCGTGAAGACGAGCTGCATCAGCTTCACGGCGTCGGCCCGGGACATCAGCGGGCCGGAGTAGTCGTAGAGCTGGCCCTGCTTTTCCATCAGCCGGTAGTGCGAGTAGATGGGCTTCCCGGCGTTGTACCGGTGGGTCTCGTCCAGGATCGTCTGGCCGGGGCTGTACAGCGAGGGCACCTTCCCGCACAGGTACCACAGGCACTCCATGCGGGCCTCGAGCTCGCGCTCGCCCCGCGAGGTGTACATGGTTCCGTCGAGCGCCGCGTCCATCGACCCGCCGAGCACGGGCAGCGACTCGTAGACGGTGACGTTCGCGGCGGGCATGTGCGCGTCGCTCACCAGGAAAGCCGCCGCGGCCAGGCCGACGATTCCCCCGCCGATCACGTGCGCGCGCTTGTCCCCGATCCCGTCCGGCGGGAGCGCGTTGACCCGGTCGTAGTTCCTCATGATTCCGCCTCTCGCCTGGGCGATCGCGGTCATGCCGTGCCGCGCCCAGTAGTTCTGACCAATGCATCATAAGTGATGTATTGGTCAGTTTCAGGGGGCGAAGGTCCCCATCGCGATTCCTGGCCCTGCGCGGGAAGAACCGGGACAGGCCCGATGTCCGCCCGGCGGAGTCTGGTGGGTTCCAGGGAGACGCCCCGGCCCGTTCTGAATAAAGACTTTTCCTCCGAACGGGCCGGTGGCTTCTCACCCAGGAAACGGCGACGGCCTTGCCCCCGCGGGGACGAGTATGCGGTCCAGCGAGAGCAAACAGGACCTTCGGCCTCTGGGCGCCGGGCACACGGACCGGGGAGCGTCCAGTCAGGCAACGAGCAAGCGAAGGAGATGCCATGACGGACAGCAAGCGGCAGGTCGTATACGCCGCGGCATACGCGGACGTCACGCAGGCGCTCGCGGACCTGGACGCCATCGAGCAACTGCACAAGGACGAGGCGATCGGCTCCTATGACGCCGCCGTGATCGACAAGGAAAACGGCAAGCCGCACATCGTCAAGCGGATGGACCGCCCGCGGATCCGCATCATCCCCGAGGTCTTCGGCTCCGGCACCCTGCCGCGCAAGGAGCTCCACGAGGCCGCCGAGGACCTCACCGCGAACGAAGCAGGACTGATCGCGGTCGGCGAGCCAACCATCGAAAAAGCAGTCGACAAGGCAATCGCTAACGCCGCCAAGGTCACCAAGCGCTACGTCGACGCCGCCACCGACGAAATCGCCGACGAGCTTCGGGAAGCGCTCAAGAGCTGAACGGTCAACTGCTAACGAGGGCAATCCTGATTCGCCCAGGGAAAGGAGTCAGGCAGATGAGCAAGACCAAGGACGTCCGCGCGGCGGTCGAAGCCGAGTTCGGCTTCGACCCGCTGGTCGACTCCGCGGATATCAAAGTCATGAACATCGCGGGAGATGTGACGCTCGCTGGCACGGTGCCGAGCTATCCGCAGTACCTGGAGGCGGCGGCCGCCGCGCGGCGGGTCGCCGGGGTGACCATGGTGCACAACAACCTGATGGTGGTGCTCCCGGACAGCGACTACCGCGATGACGTGAAGCTGGCCACCGCGGCGAACAACGCGCTCGCCCACAACGTCACCGTGCCGGAGCAGGTGGAGGCGCTCGCGGACGACGGCGACATCACCCTGACCGGGACCGTGTCCTACCTCACCGAGCGCGCCGCCGCCGAGGCGGCCGTGGCCGGCCTGCCCGGCGTCCGCAACGTCAGGAACCATATCGAGATCAGCTACGTCATCGACCCTGTCGACGTCGACTTGCACGTCCAGCAGGCGCTGCACCGCTCCGCGCTGGTCCCTGACGACAGTGACGTGCAGTCGGACACCAAGGACGGCGTCATCACGCTGACCGGCCACGTCCGCACCTGGGCCGAACACGACGCGGTGGTCGGGGCCGCGTGGATCGCCCTGGGGGTCATCGAGGTTCGCGACGAGCTCCAGGTCGCCGGCTGACCGAGGCCAGCAGGCCCCGGCGCTGATGTCCGAACTATCGCGGCAAAGACAACCGCCCTAGCCTGCTCGACGCCAGGCACCGCGTCATGGCCGAGTTCCAGCGCCAGCACCAGGCCAGTGACCATGGTTTCCCTCAGGCGAACATGTTCCACCAGCCGGACCTGGAAGAGCTGCTGCTCGCCCAGGTCAAGGTAACGATTGCGTTCCATGCCGGGAGAACCCCCCGCAGCCACCGGAGAAGGCCAGCTCAGACCTCACCCGATCACCATGGTGCACGACCCAGCTCTTCATACGATGAGCTAACGGCAGACCGCTGCCGGGCAGTAGGGGCCGAGGTCCCCGGGCACTTCGGCCAAGGGCCTCGTCACGCCGCCTGCCGCGGGGTAGTAGTACCACCGCTCGTTCGGTGAGAAGAATTTCAATTATCCTGAACGGACCGTGGTGTTACGGTCCGCATACAGAGGTCGCGTCCGGGGTCATCGCGGACCGGCTGACCGGTCACGGTTAGGTGTCCGCGGTCGGCGTGGCGCGCTGGGGGGCTGGGCGTCCGTAGCGGTGGCGGAACAGCAGGTAGGCCGGCAGGCCGGCCATCAGGGGGAGCCAGTAGGAGGCGACCCGGTAGGCGAGGGTGGCCAGGAAGGCGTAGGCGGGGCGGGTGCCGGCCAGGATCAGCAGGCCGCTGAGGCTGGCCTCCACGATGCCCAGCCCGCCCGGGGTGATCGGGAACAGCCCGATGATGCCGGCGGCGGAATAGGCCAGCAGCACCAGGGAGGGCTGCGGCTCGGCTCCGGTGGCGCGCAGGGCGGCCAGCAGGCAGCCGAAGTCGAAGCCGAGGCGCCCGGCAGTCAGCAGGACCGCCTGCCACCATTTCTCTCCCAGGACGGCCCTGATCGTGTCGCGTTCGGCCAGCAGCCGGGTGTCCAGGCCGGTCAGCGGCGGCCGGTGGCCGCGGGTGACCCAGTTCCACAGGGCCTGCGCCGCGCGGCCGAGTGCGGCCAGCGGCCGCTCGGTGCGCAGCAGGATCACGCCGCAGATCGCGTACAGGACGAACCCGGCCAGGCCGAGCAGGGCGGTATGGACCAGCCCGCGGCTGACCGGCACGCCGGCCAGGATGGCGGGCAGCACGAAGACGGGCAGCGCCAGCAGGCCGCCGACCCCGAGCAGCGAGAACGTGGTCAGGCCGCCGATGGCGGTGCCGGTGTCGAACCCGGCGGTGGCGAGCATGCGGAACTGGACCGCGGCGCCGGCCGCGTCGCCGCCGGGCAGGCTGTTGGTGACCGCGTTGCCGGCCAGCCCGGCGGTGACCACGGCGAACCAGCCCCGGGTGCGCAGCGCCAGCCGCTGCAAGGCGAAGTTGCAGGTGAAAGCGACTATCTCGGCGGCCAGCGCGACGGTGAACCAGACCGGGTTCAGCGTCGACAGGCGCGGCCATTCACGCAGCACGGCGAGGAGCTCGGGCAGCACCAGGTAGATGGCCGCGCCGGCCACCGCGACGGCCAGGGCCCGCTTGACGACGGTCTTCCAGGTCGGCGGGTGCGCCTGCTCGGCGTCGATCGCGGCGGCCTTCTGCGCGACCGACGTGGACTTCCCGGCGTCGATGGGCCCTTCGCCTGGCTGCCGGGACTGCCTGCGAGCCGTCATGCCGTCACCCGGTGAGGCGGACGCGGACATCGGCGACGACGGCGCGGTGCTGCCGGACGAACACCGGGTTGAGGTCGAGCTCGGCGATCTCGGGGATGTCCTCGACCATGGCGCTGACCCGGTGCAGCAGCTCGGCGAAGGCCCCTACGTCCAGAGGCGAGGACTGCCGGTACGTGGTGAGCAGCCGGCAGGAACGCAGCGAGCGGAGCATCTCATCGCCACGCCCGCCAGGTTCGGCCGCTACGGCCGCCCGGCCCTCGTCAGCATCCATGTCTCCAGTCTGCACGTTCACGGCCGGGCGCAGAAAGCTGTGGACGTCGGGCCCTTCGGCCCGGCAGGCCAGGCGACAGGACTCTGCCGCCTGGGCCGCGGGCGGGGGCCTCCCGCTGGCTAAGGTCCCGGGCCGCAGAGCCGACCGTACCTGGCCGCCAGCCGCCCGCGGCCGCATTGTTATCCGGGGCAGGTGGTGAACCATGGGTGCGAACGCTTGCGACGACGTGTTCGGCTGGGCCGAACGGGATCCCGGCCGGGCCATGTTCGCCGCACAGGCCGACGGCGGATGGCAGCCGGTGACCGCGGGTCAGTTCGCGGACCGGGTCGCCGCGTTGGCCGCCGGCCTGATCGCCAGCGGGATCATGCCCGGCGACCGGGTCGGCCTGATGGCACCGACCAGCCTGGAGTGGGCCGTGTGCGATTTCGCCGTCTGGGCGGCGGGAGCGGTGACGGTCCCGATCTACGAAACCTCGTCCGCCGAGCAGATCGACTGGGTACTGAATGACTCCGGCGCGGTCGCGGTGTTCGCCGGGAACGCGCAGCTCGCCGAGGCCATCCGCCGCGCCCGGCCGGCGAGGGTCGAGGCGATATGGCAGCTGGACACCGGCGGCCTGGACCAACTCATCCGCGCCGGGCAGGGCGCCGCCGCCGGGGAGGTAACCCGCAGGCGGGCCGAGGTGATCCCCGAGACGCTCGCGACCATCGTATATACCTCGGGCACGACGGGCCGGGCAAAGGGCTGCATGATCAGCCACGGCACCCTCGCTGAGGCCGTCCGCGCGATCATCGCCGTGCCAGGCGTGCAGGAACAGATACTGACCAGGGACGCCTCCAGCCTGTTCTTCCTGCCGCTGTCGCACGTTCTGGCCCGCGCGGTGATGCTGTGCCTGGTGCACGCCGGCAAACGATCCGGTTTCCTTCCCGACCCTGACCAGCTGCCCCGAGCACTGGTCACCTTCCGGCCGACGATCCTGCTCGCGGTGCCCCGCGTGCTGGAGAAGGTCGCCGGCGCGGCCCGCCAGCAGGCCGAATCCCAGGGCCGCCAGCGGCTGTTCGCCGCGGCCGAGGCGACTGCCGTGGCCTGGAGCCGGGCCTGCGGCGGGCCGGCCCATGGCTGCGGCTGCGGCACGCGTTGTACGATCGCCCGGTTTACGCACGGCTGCGCAAGGCGCTGGGCGGGCGGGTGGGCTGGGTGATCAGCGGCGGCGCGCCGCTGAACGAAGACCTAGGGCACTTCTTTCACGGCGCGGGGATCACCCTCATGGAGGGCTGGGGGCTGACCGAGACCGTCGGCCCCATCGTGATGAACCGCCCGGCGGTGCAGCGGATCGGCTCAGTCGGCCTGCCGCTGCCGGGCTGCGCGGTAAGGGTCGCGGCCGATGGCGAGCTCGAGGTCGAGGGCCCGGACGTGTTCCAGGGGTACTGGCAGGACCCGCAGGCCACCAGCGAGGCGTTCGACGGCCGGTGGCTGCGCACCGGCGATCTCGGCCGGATCGATGACGACGGGTACGTCTACGTCACCGGCAGGAGTAAGGACATACTGATCACCGCCGGCGGCCAGCACGTGGTGCCGTCGGTCCTGGAAGACACGGTACGCGAGCACTGGCTGATCGCCGAATGCGTCGTGGCCGGCGACCGGCGGCCGTACATCGTCGCGCTGATCACCTTGGATGAGGAAGCCTTCGCCCGGTGGAAGCAGCGGCAGGGCAAGCCTGCCGACGCGACCATCGGCCAGCTGCGCGACGACCCGGATCTGCGCGAAGTCGTCCAGCAGGCCGTGGACCGGGCGAACGCGACGGTGTCCCGGCCCGAAACCATCAAGCGGTTCCGCATCCTGCCCGGCCCGTTCGAGGCCGACGCCGAGCTCACCCCCACCGGCAAGGTCCGCAGGGACTACGTGCTGGCCAAATACGCCAGCGATATCGACGCCCTGTACGCGTGACTACTGCTCTGCAGTGCCGCCTGACACCAGGTGAGGGAGACCGCGATGGACAGCATCGGGAAGTTGCTGCTCGGACTCGGGCTCGTCTTGCTCGCCACGGGGATCGCCGTTCTTCTTCTGTCGCGCTACGGCGTGCACAAACTGCCGGGTGACATCGTCATCCGTCGCGGTCACTTCACCCTCTACCTGCCGCTGGGACTCATGATCCTCCTCAGCCTGGTGCTGACGATCGTGCTCAATCTCTTCCCCCGGCGCTAAGGCAGCGAGTAGGCGGCGCAGGCCAGGGCCACCCGGCTCATACGCGCGAGACCAACGACCCGCCTCGAGGGCAAAGACTAGGCCGAGGCGGGCGGGGGTGCTCCGCGGCGGCGTGCACGCAGCGTCCAGGCCGGCAAGCATGATGGGACGTTGGCCTCTGGCGTGGCCGACAGGCACACTGTGCGCTGAAAATATGAACGGGCAGCGCCGCCGGGATTCGTGGCTGTACGCGCCACTGGGATGGGCGTTCTTCCTGGCCCTGGCGGTCGCCGGCCTGCTGATCATCGGCCTGGTCGCGCTCGATGCCCTGTCCTACGCCTACCACCGCATCGGCATCAGCCTCGGCTGGATGGCCATCATCCTGGCCGCCGCGCTGCTGGGCAGCATGATCAACATCCCGGTCGCCAAGCTCCGGGCCGAGGTCCGCCAGACCAGCACCACGGTCACGGTGTTCGGGGTGACCTACCGCGTCCCGCTGGCCATCCAGATCGGGAGCACCACGATCGCGGTCAACGTCGGGGGCGCCATCGTCCCTACGGCGGTCGCGATCTACCTGATCTGCCACGACCGCCTGTCGCTGAACGCGCTTTTCGCCACGCTTGTCGTCACCGCCCTGGTCTTCGCCGTCGCCCGCCCGGTCGCTGGTGTTGGAATCGTCACCCCGTCGCTGATGCCGCCGCTGGTTGCCGCCCTGGCCGCACTCTGGCTGGGCGGCCATTTCGTCGCCGCAGTGGCCTACGTGGCAGGCACGTTCGGGACCCTGGTAGGGGCCGACCTGCTCAACATGCCGCGGGTCCGCTCGCTGCAGGCCCCGATGGTATCGATCGGGGGCGCGGGCACCTTCGACGGGGTATTCCTCACCGGGCTGGTCGCCGTCCTGCTGGCGTCGTTGTAACCGCGCTGGGCGACCTCTTGCTGGACCTGGTCCAGCGGGCAGCAGGTCCTTGCCTGTCGTGACGTTGGCCCTTGTGTGAAACGGTGCTCACGCCGCAAGCGCGGGGAGGCCGTCAATAGATAGGGAAATGCCCATGGCAGTCGCTGTTCCCGGCCATAGGGGAAGGCGCAACCGCCGCATCGTCCGTGTCAGTGGCGCAGGTGGCCACGTTGGCGGCGGCTGATGTGCTTGCGCTGCTGGGCAGCGTCGCCGGAGACCTGACGACGGCTGAGGCGGCGCGGCGGCTGCTGGTGACAGCCTGAACGCAGTGCGTTCGTACCGGGCGCGTGCGTGGCCTGCGCTGCGGAGCCAGCTGCGCTCCCCGCTGCTGCCGCTGGCGGTTATCGCGGGAAGGGAGCGGGGATGGCTGCCTCGTAAGCCGACCGTCGCCGAACCCGGGGAGGGTTCGATCGAATCGTACGCGATGGTCCCGCGGCGGAAGAAGTCGCTGTGGGTGGCATACCGCGCGACAAAGACCAACGGGACGCCGAGCGCCATGGCTACCAGCACGGAGGCCGACGCGGCCGCGTCCGACTGCTTGATCACCTCATAACCCACCCAGAAGCAGAAGATTCCCGACAGGAACGGGAGCAGCACGCCGACGAAGAAGAACCGGGTATTCGACAGCATGACCTTCCGGTACGACCACCCGCAGGTGAGGCCCGTCGCGCCGTAGTAGAAGGCAATGAGTACGCCGATGTCGGCAATGAGGTTTCCGTATCCTGAACCAGCCGATGTCAGGACCGACCAGCCTAGAGATCCACGCATAGCTGGCGCCGCAATTCGGGTCCCTCCGGTTCAGATAGAAGTACGCAATGGCAATGAAGAGCATCGGGACGAAGCTGACGATGATGACCGCCGGACCGGCATAGGCGACAGCCACGAAGAGAAAACCAATGGTCGCTGCCAGGGAAGCTGCCAGGGAATAGGCTGGGGCGACAGAAGAGACGGCCACGACCGTCGAGTCGAAGAGGTTCAGTTCCCCGGCCCGGAGGCCCGCCGCCGCCGAGGTCGATCCGTCACTCGCCTTACCGGATGCGGAAGCCCTAGGCGTCGTCATCCGCCTTACCGCCCGTCAGTAGCGTCAGCGCCGGATCCCGTGCATGAGGACAAGCTCCGGCGA
Organism: uncultured Actinomycetota bacterium; assembly: GCA_963771985.1. Lineage (GTDB taxonomy): Bacteria > Actinomycetota > Actinomycetes > Streptosporangiales > Streptosporangiaceae > Trebonia. The sequence goes on from CAVYVO010000011.1 coordinate 296,128, forward strand.
GCTGGAAGATTGGCTGACTCGGGTAAATCAGAGTGCCCTGGCGAGCCCGCCACGTCTAGGGACCTTGGTCACAACTGAGCGTGCTAAGGGCGTCCGGCGTAAGGACCCGGCATCGCTCAATAGGAACGGTGCTTGGCGAGGACTTGTGCCTGCACGGCGTCGCAACGGTAGAGGACACCATCGGAGCGCTTACACCGATCGATCCCAGGTAACACAGCCGCCCGTCCGGATTATTAAAATCACTTCTTCCGAACGGGCGGGAGGTGAAGGGCCCGGCACCGGTGCATGCCGGGATAGATGGCGAGGCGGTGGATCTGAGCCCGCCGCTGCGATTCGCCATCCGGCCGGCGGCGCTGCGCGTCCGGATCTCCCCACGGCATCCAGGTGCCTCGCCGTCAGCGTGGTTCTCCCCAGGATGGCCTCACTGACATCGCCGATGAAGTGCCCGAGGCGGGCGGCTCGGGGGCGGGAACGCCGAGCATGCGCAACACGGCCTCGGTGAGCTGCCGACGCCGTGACCACACACTGGCAGGCATAAGACAGTGCGAAGGAGATGGCGCCCAGCTGAGCCTGTGCGTAGCGGCCACCACCGGAGCGTCAGCATCCCTACGCTCACGCCGACCACCCATCCCCCGGCGATGTCAGACGGGAAATGCACGCCGTTCACGATCCGGGCCAGGCCGACGGCCGCCGCGAGCACCCCGACCGGTACCGCCAGAGCGGGCATTTCCAGCCCGACGCCGGTGGCGAACGCCGCGGCGGCGGCGGCATGCCCGGACGGAAACGAGGTGGTGACCGGCGTCCGCCCCGGGCGGCGGGCCGGTGCCACCTCGCCGGCCGGGCGTGGCCTGCGCACCAGGTTCTTCGCGAGGACATTGCTGGCCGTGCTCGCGGTCACCATGCTGGCCAGACCCCGCAGGGCCGCCCGCCGGCCCCGCTCGTCCTTGCTGGCCGCCAGTGCCGCGGCGATGCCGATCCACAGCGCGAAGAAATCGGCGGACCGGCTCAGCGTGGGCAGGAAGCGGTCCAGCAGCGGCGAGCTGTCGGCGGAAACGCGGGCCATGACGGCCTGATCGGCAGCGTCGATCCTGTCGCGCAGGCTACCGCCAGAAGTCATGCGCAGTCGCACTCGCGCCCCCCAGGATCGACAAGAGCCTTCTGTCTAACAGTACGACGGCGCGAACAAGGATCACTCCACCGCCTGCAAGCCCGCTATCGCCGATGTCATCGGCAGGAAGACATCGGCAGGAAGACAATGGCGACGAAGCTACCTGAGGACGGAAGCGAGACGCCGCCATCCGTTCTGCTTGATGGCCTTTGACGCAGAACGGGCGGTGGTATCACGTACCTCCGAGATTGATGACTGCCTGCATAGGCGCTAGCGGCCGGGAGATGAGGTCAGCTTGTTCTTGGATTCTAGGAGCGCCTGGCGGAGGTCGCCGAAGGCCTTCTCCAGCCCGGTGCGCACCGTGTCCGCCACGCTGGTCGCCGTCTTGATGCTTTCCTCGAACTGCCGCCGGGCGTCAGCCCATCGGTCGCGGAGCTTGTCCAGCTGCGCGGTCGCCTTGTCACTGGCCTCCACCGCGCCTAGGTGCATCTGGACCTCCAGGTCCTCGATGCGCCCCTGCCACTGGTCGAGCTGGGCCTTGGCCAGCTGCTTGCGCAGGTCGGCCTGCTGGCCCTGCAGCTCGTGGAGTTGATCTTCCAGCTGGGCGATGCGATCTTCTGTGGTCATGAACCGAGCGTCCGACCCGGGCAGGCGGCGGGACCAGGGACCAAGGTCCCCTGGTAACCGCTCCCGCCTGTGCACGCGCCCGGTCAGCCGACGAGCGCGACCCCGTAGCCAGTTCCCAGACCTTCGCTGACCGGCCGGCTGCGCCGCCTGGACGGGACATTCGGCCTCTGCAGCTCCGTGACACACCGTGCCTACGCTGAGCATGCGAGGAGGTACGCCATGATACATACTTCCAGTTCCGGGGAAATCAGTTTGGCGGGCGGGGACCGGGCGCATGTCCTGTTCGGGCAGACGATGGGGTACGTCGCCGCCGCGGCCGGGTTCTTCGCGCTCGGCGCCTACCTGGGGCGCAATCTCTCCTACGGATGGGCCTTCGCGGGGTACATCGCGGCTCTTGCCTGCCTGATCGGCATGAACTTCACGCGGCGGTCCCCGTCGGCCAGCGCTGGCCTGCTGTTCGCGGTCGGGCTGCTGCTGGGGCTTGCGCTGTCGCCGACACTGACCTACTACGCGAGCGTGAACCCGCAGGCGCTGTGGCAGGCCGGCGGCGCGACCGCGCTGTTCATCGCCGGGTGCGGCGCGGCGGGCTACGCGACGCGGCGGGATCTGTCCGCGCTCGGCCGGGCATGTTTCTGGGCGCTCATCGCGCTTATCTTGTTCGGCATCGTGATGATCTTTATCCAGATTCCGGGCGGCTCGCTTGTCTATTCCGTTCTCGGGCTGGCGATCTTCGCGGGCCTGACCATGTTCGATTTCCAGCGGCTGCGGCGCTCCACCGACCTGGACTCCGCGCCGCTGATCGCCGCGTCGATCTTCCTGGACGCGCTGAACGTCTTCCTGTTCTTCCTGCGGATCTTCTCGCGGAATGACCGGTGAGACCCACGCCCGCAATCCAGGAGCCCGCTAAATCGTCTGGCAGGAAGCGGTACGCACCGTGCCTTTCGGTCCGGCAGGCAGGGCGGTACGACTCTGCCTCGCTGATACGCAAGCGGCGGCCCGCCAGCTCGGGCTTCTCGCGCCATCCCAGCACTGGTAGAGCTGGCCGATCATCGCGGCGGTCCGCCGAGTGGGCAGAAAATCACCCTAACTATGCGAACCCGCCCCCGTCCTGCCGGGGTCCGCGTGCCTGCCGCCATTGCCCAGGATGCGCAGGTGACGGCGGGGCTGGGTCACCGCGGGCGCGGTGACAGCGGCGGCAGCCCCCTCGTCAGTCGGCGCGGCCTCCATGGGCTGGGGAACCTGGCCAGTGCGCTCCCGCCACGCCGTGACGAACGCGTAGATGATCACCCCGGCGAGCACCAGCACCATGGCCTGGTAGACGGCCGCCCACCCGGAGGCGAAGGTGACCCACATCGAGAACAGCGCGGCGATCCCGGCGATCGACAGGTCGCGGGCCAGCAGCCAGCCTTCCACCCGGCGACGACCCGACAGTAGGTAAGTGAGCTGCGCGCAGGCCGAGAACAGGTACGGCATCGCCACGGTGACCACGGTCAGGTCCACCAGGTCGGTGAAGACGGTCAGGCCCGTCGCGGTGTTGTAGGCCCACAGCATCAGCAGCGACGGCAGGATGGCCGCGAGCAGGATGCCGAACCAGGCCGTGTCCTTCCGGTCTTTCCACGAGAAGAACCTCGGGAACAGGCCGTCGTCGGCCACGGCCCGCGACACCTCGGTGGTGACCAGCGTCCACCCGTTCAGCGCCCCGATGGCGCTGACCACCGCGACCGCCGCGACAAGCTTCCCGGCCCAGGCGCTGTAACCGAAGATCGCCTGGACGGCGGGCACGAACGGCGCCGTGTTGCCGACCAGTTCGTGGTGCGGGACTAGGCCCATCACCGCGGCCGAGACCGCCACGTACAAGATCGCGCAGGCGGCGGTGCCGTACACCGACGCGCGGCCGACGTTCTTGCGCGGGCTGCGGACCCGCTTGGCGGTGATGGCCGCGACCTCCACGCCGATGAACGAGAACAGGGCGACTCCCGCCGCGATGCCGATCGCGGTGTAGAGGCTGCCGCCGGAGGCGTTGAACGGGCCGAAGTTCGCCGACTTGACGAAGAACCAGCCCACGATCGCCACGAACAGCAACGGCAGGAACTTCAGCACCACCGTCAGGTTCTGGAGCCAGGCCATGTTCCGGACGCCGGCCAGGTTCACCGCCGCCGGCACCCACAGCCCGATCAGGGCGATGCCCCAGTTGGCCCACGACGACGGGCGGGTGATGCCGAACAGCGAGTCGACGTAGAGCACCCAGGCAGCCACGATGGCCGCGTTGCCCGCCCACGCCGAAATCCAGTAGCACCAGCCGGTGACATAGCCGGCGAAGTCGCCGTACTCGTGCCGGGCGTAGGCGTACAGGCCGCCGTTGGCTTTGGGAACCCTGCGGGTGAGCTGGCCGAACATGACCGCCAGCAGCATCGCGCCCACCCCGATCACCGCCAGCGTGACCAGCGAGCAGGTGCCCGCGCCGGCCAGCACGGCCGGCATCGTGAATACCCCGATCCCGATAACGCTGCCGATCACCAGCCCGGTAGCCGAGGTAACGCCGATCGACTGTGCTTTCAGCTTGTCTTTCGGCGGCGCGTGCTCGGATGACTCTTCATGCGGCCCGCCCAGCGGCTGGGCCGCAGCGGAACTGGACATGAGTCCTCCCTCCAGGGAAGCCGTCATGGCCACGCCTGCGGCTGCCCGCGGCGAGCCGCCGTGGCCACAGCCTTACTCCGCCCACGCTCGCGACACCCGTGCCGTTGCGGGTAGGGACCTTGGGGCTCGGCAGCCGTGGTAGAAGTCCCGGGAGACCGTCACCTCCGGCTTGCCGTCGGCAGCGAGACGGTCATGGTGAGACCGTCGCCGGGTGTCCCCCCAGGTGCGAGCGTGCCGTGCATCGCCTCCACGAGGCCCCGCGCCGACGCCAGGCCCAACTCGGCATCGCTCCTGGCGGAGGAGGTGCCGGCGGGGCCGCGGTCGATGACCCGTATCTCCATCCGGCCGTCGAGCATGCTGGCGGTCACCACCGGCGCCTGGCCGGCGGGTGAGCAGCGGATCGCGTTGGACAGCAGGCTGGCCAGGGCGCGTTCCAGCAGGGCCGGATCGGCGATCACGCGGGGCAGCCCTTCGGGAGTCACCACTGTCGCCTGGGCCGCCTGCGGTCCAAGGCTTGCGACCGCGTGAGCGATGATGTCCGCGACGTCGGCCGGCCGCGGCCGGAGCGGCAGCGTGCCCGCCTCCAGTCGGCTCATGTCGAGCAGGTTGCCGGAGAGCCGGGTGAGCTGGCCGAGGGATTCCGCGGCGCTGGCGAGCAGCCCCGCAGTTTCAGAACGCTGTCCAGGTGGCATCCGGGGCGCGCAGGCTGCTGACGGCGGCGGTGGCCGCGGCGACAGGGCCGCGCAGGTCGCGGCTGACGGCAGTGAGCAGCGCGGCCCGGTCCTGGCCGGCCGCGGCGGCCGGCCTGCCCGCTCCGGCCGCCACGGCAAGCCGGCGGCGTTCGAGCACGGCCGCGGCCTGCGCCGCGAAAGCCCCGAGCACCCGCCTGTCCTCGGCCGGCAGGTCGCGGCCGCGCAGCGCGAGACAGTACTCATCCCCGGCATCCACGTCCACGTCGGCGTCCTCGGGGCGGGCCGGCGCGCCCGGCCCGGCGGACGCGGCAACCGTCCACGCGCAGGCCGGTCCGCGGGGAACGCTGCCGGCGGCACCGTCGGCCCGCTGGAGCAGGCTGACCGAGGTCATCGCGAACACCTCCCGTGCCCGCTCCAGCACCGCACCGGCGCTGTCCTCGCCATGCAGGACGCTGCTGGCCAGGGCGGTTAGCGTCTGCGACTCCGCGCTCGCCCGGGCAGCCTGCCGTGTCCGCCGCGCAGCCAGGTCCACCACCGAGCTGACCGCGACGGCGACCACGACGAAGACGCTCAGCGCGAGCACGTTGTTCGTCCCGGCGATGGTGAACATGTGCAACGGCGGGATGAAGTAGAAGTTCAGCAGCAAAGAGGTGACGACCGCCGCCGCGACGGCCGGATAGATCCCGCCAGCCAGCGCCACGGCCACCACCAGGAGCAGGTAGGTGAGCGCGTCGCTGAGAAGGTTGATCCTGCCGCGGTCCATCGTGAGCAGGACGGTGAGCACGGGCGCGAGGACCACGGTGACAGCGAAGCCGTAAATCCTGCGGCGCCGGCTCAGCCCGCCGCGCGGGCGGGGCAGCCCCCGGCGGCGGCCCATCTGCGCGTGGGTGACGATGTGCACGTCGATGTCGCCGGAGCCATGGATGGTCCGGGCGCCGATGCCGGGACCGGTGAGCACGGTGGCCAGCCACGAACGCCGGCTCGCGCCGAGCACCAGCTGGGTCGCGTTCTCGCCGCGGGCGAACTCTAGCAGCGCCTCCGGCACGTCATCGCCGGTTATCTGATGGTAGGTGCCGCCCAGTGATTCCACCAGCCGCCGCTGGGCGGCGAGCGTTGCCGGGCTTGCGCCGGCAAGGCCGTCGGACCGGGCCACGTGCACCGCCAGCAGATCCCCGCCGACTGTCCGGGCGGCGATGCGGGCCGCTCGCCGGATGAGGGTGTCGCCTTCGGGACCGCCGGTAAGCGCGACGACCACACGCTCGCGGGCTTCCCAGGTCTGTTCGATGCCGTGATCGGCCCGGTACTTCAGCAGGCCTTCCTCGACCTGGTCGGCGACCCACAGCAAGGCAAGCTCGCGCAGCGCGGTGAGGTTGCCGACGCGGAAGTAGTTGGACAGCGCCGCGTCGATCTTCTCGCGCGGGTAGACGTTGCCGTGCACCATCCGCCGCCGCAGCGCTTCAGGCGTCATGTCCACGATCTCGATCTGGTCCGCGGCACGCACCACCGCGTCCGGGACCGTCTCCCGCTGCGGCACGCCGGTGATCTTCTCAACCACGTCGTGCACAGACTCCAGGTGCTGGATGTTCACCGTGGAAATCACGGTGATCCCGGCGGCCAGCAGCTCTTCCACGTCCTGCCAGCGTTTGGCGTTGCGCGAGCCGGGGACGTTCGTGTGCGCGAGCTCATCGACGAGCGCGACCTCCGGGCGCCGCGCGAGCAGCGCGTTGATATCCATCTCCTCGAACCGGGCCCCCCGGTAGGTCATGACCCGGCGCGGGACGGTCTCCAGGCCCTCGGCGAGCCGCGCCGTCAGCTTCCGGCCGTAGGTCTCGACGAACCCGACGACCACGTCGGTGCCGCGGTCATGCCGGCGATGCCCCTCGGCAAGCATCGCATAGGTCTTGCCCACCCCTGGTGCGGCGCCGAGATAGATGCGAAGCAGGCCACGCCTCATACCTCCAGCATGCTCACTGGTCAGGCCAGAACCGCGCCGCTTTTCGGCAGCTAGGTGAAGGACCTACGGCCCTGGCCGTAGTACCGGCTGTGCCGGACGTTCCGTTATATCGCGGCCGTAAGGCGTGGCAGGGCTTGTTCGATCGTGGCGGCCTGACAGGCTTGGCGCTGGTACATCAGGCCGTAGGTGAAGGTGTCCTCCCGGGCTGCCCGGGCCTGTTGGGCGAGCTTGAGCAGTACTGTGCGTGCCACGACACTGTCGTGGTGGTCGCCGAGCAGCTGCTGCAGCTCCTTCGCCTGCGCGGCCTGGCGCCTGGCTGTGCTGCCGAGTGCGGGCACTGCTGCTTCTGCGGCGTACCGGGCCCGTTTGGTGGCCTTGCGGGCCTCATGGATGGCCGTGTCGCGGTCGGCGGCACCGGGCACGGCGGCCAGGGCGCGCTGCAGCCGCCGTGCTGCCTGCCGGACCGGCTTGGCGAGCACCTTGCCTGCCTCGCGTTCCGCCAATGGTGTCAGCGGCGGGTCGGCCAGCAGCGCGTCGAGGTCATCGAGCAGGCGGAGATAGCGCTGCCCGTCGAGCGCGCGTAGCGCGGCCTGGCGTGCCTGGGCGAGCTCGGCGGTGAAGTGGGCGGTGATGCGGGCCTGCACCGCGCCTATGACCAGGGCGGGGGGGACAGCGGCGAGGTCGGCGGTAAGCCGGGCCAGCAGCACCTCGGTGTCGCGGGCCTGTCCGAGTGCGGCCGCCAGCCACTGCAGCTCCGCGCACAGCGGCCGGGTCGCGTCCCGCTCGATGATGGCCCCGAAGGCCTGCAGTGCGCTGCGGGCCCGGCGAGTGGCGACCCGCATCTGGTGCACGGCGTCGGGCTCATCACGGCGAACCAGCGGGTCATAATGCGAGATCGCGGCCACCTGGTCGCGCACATAGGCGAGCACTACCTCGCCCGCGGGCGAATGCCGGGTCAGCGGCGGTTCCTTCGTGGCCCCGGCGGCGGGCAGCCGGCCGGCGAGCGCCCGCTGCAGTTTCGTCGCGGCTGCGGCGGGCCGGGCGCCAGCCCGGCGCAGCTGCGTGTCGATCGCCTTCAGCAGTGCGGGGCCGCCAGCGGCCAGCTCTGCCTCGATCTCGTCCCACGAGGTGGCGGCGGATCCATCAGCCGGCCCGGCCGACACGTGGTCAGCGGCGATCTCGGCGAGTGTCCGGCTGGCGCCGTCGAGCAGCCGGAGCACGCGGCGGCTGGTCTGGATGCGCACGACCGGCGCCAGCGCCGCGCGCCTGGTGTAGGCCCGGACCAAAGCCGCCAGCTCTTCCGGTACCGCGCCATCGGCCCTGACGCCGGGCGGTGCAGCACGCTTGCCGGACGTCCCGGAGGTTGTGCCGCCGGGCCCGTCCAGGGGCAGGCGTATCTCGTCCCGGGTGTCCGCGCCTGCGGGCAATTTCAGGTGCCAGCCCGCATCCTCACCGCCGGTGCGCCGCCGCAGCGTGATGCCGGCACGGATCAGCCGCAAATCAGCGGTGTCGTAGTAGACGGCATCCAGGAACTGCTCTGGCTCCTGTGCAACGGCGGCAACTCCCGCCGTCCCGGTCATGGCTTTCACCGCATCCAGCACGGCCGCCCCGCCTGCGCCAGGATCGTATTTCCGCTCGATCTCACGCACGACAGTAGTCATGTCCTTGCCCCCCGACGATCGCACAACCGCCCGGTACGGCAGGCGTACGGCTGCACACAGCCCTCCCGTCGCACAGCCTTCCCAGTGAAGCGCAGACCGGTAGGGACTACAGACCGTCCGATGGGATGGCCGCCGACCTGCTGAAGCTCAGCCAAGGCACTGGCAATGCCGTGGTCCTCACGTCCTGGCCGCCAGGCAATCCCGCGACCCGGCTGAGCGGGTAGGGCCTTTGGTCCCTGGTTCCGGGCCATGGCTGCTTGTTCCCGGTGGCCCGGCGTGCTCGCATCAGCCTGGGACGTTGCGGGCGAGTTCGTCGAGCCAAGCACGGGCGGTGGCGTCGCTGGGAGCGCGCCAGTCGCCGCGCGGCGACAGCGACCCGCCGGAGCCGACTTTCGGGGCGTTGGGCAGCGTGGACCTCTTGAACTGGCTGGTTTGCACGAAGCGTTCGAGGAACACCGCCAGCCATGCCTTGATCGATGGCAGATCGTACTCGTGACGCTGGCTTTCCGGTACTGACTCCGGCCACTTCCCGTGCTTCCGGTCGGCCCAGGCATGGTGCGCGAGGTAGGCGATCCGGCTTGGCCGGTAGCCGAAGCGCAGCAGGTAGTACAGGTGGAAGTCCTGCAGGTCGTAGGGACCGATGACGTCTTGCGAGCGCTGGAGGCGGCCGTGCGTCGCGGGGACCAGTTCGGGTGAGATCTCGGTGTCCAGGATCAGCCGCAGCGCGGCGGCCGCGGCACCAGTGAACCGGCCGCTGTCGACGCTCCAGCGGATCAGGTGCTGGATCAAGGTCTTGGGTACGGACGCGTTGACGTTGTAGTGCGACATCTGGTCGCCGACCCCGAACGTGCACCAGCCCAGCGCCAGCTCGCTGAGGTCTCCGGTCCCGACGACGATCGCGTGGTTGCGGTTGGCCAGCCGGAACAGGTGGGAGGTCCGTTCCCCCGCCTGGACGTTCTCGTAGGTGATGTCGTAGACGGCCTTGCCTTCTGCCGCGGGGTGGCCGATGTCGCGGAGCATCTGACGCGCTGAGGGGCGGATGTCGATCTGACCTAGGGTGGTGCCCAGAGCGGTCATGAGCTGCCGGGCGTGGTCCAGCGTCGCCTCGCTGGTTGCGAACCCGGGCATGGTGTAGGCCAGGATGTTGTGCCGGGGCAGGCCGAGCCGGTCCATGCTCTCGGCGGCGATGACCAGGGCATGGGCCGAGTCCAGGCCTCCCGAGACGCCGATTACCACCTTTTCTATGCCGGTGGCCCGCAGCCGCTGCACGAGCCCGTTCACCTGGATGTGGTACACCTCGGCGCAGCGCGCGTCGCGGTCGGCCTGGTCAGCCGGGACATAAGGGAAACGGCAAATTTCCCGCCGCAGCCGGACGTCCTGCCGGGGCGCGGCCAGCGGGACCGGGATGCGCCGCAGCCCGGCCAGCCGGTCCGCGTGATCGTGCCTGGCGTCGGTGAAGCTGGTCATCCGCATCCGGTCCTGCGCCAGCCGCTGCAGGTCGATATCGGCGGTGACCAGTTCGCCGGCAGCGGCGAAACGGGTTCCTTCGGCGAGCCGTTCGCCGTTCTCATAGACCAGCGCGTCGCCGTCCCACGCCAGGTCGGTGGTGGACTCGCCAGAACCAGCTGCCGCATACAGGTAGGCAGCGAGGCAGCGCGCTGACTGTGACTGGCACAGCTGGCGGCGATAGGCCGCCTTGCCGACCACGATGTTGCTCGCCGACAGGTTCATCAGCACGGTGGCGCCGGCCAGCGCCGCCCAGGTGCTCGGCGGCACTGGAACCCACAGGTCCTCGCAGATCTCGACATGAAAGCTGAAACCGTCAAGGCCGTCGGCGTCGAACAGCAGGCCGGGGCCGAACGGGACATCCTGGCCGAGCAGCCGGATCTGCCGGGCCGAGGTATCGCGGGCGGCGGCGAAGTAACGCTTTTCGTAGAACTCCCGGTAGCTGGGCAGATAGCTCTTGGGCACCACGCCCCGCACCGATCCGCCGCACGCCACGACGCCGCAGTTGAACAACAGCCCGTCGGCCCGCACTGGCGCGCCCAGCACCAGGACGGTCCCCAGCCCGGCGGTGGCCGCGACGAGGTCCCCCAGCGCGCCCAGCACGGCATCCTGCAACGCATCCTGGTGAAAAAGGTCATCGACGGTGTAGGACGACAGGCTCAGCTCGGGGAAGACCGTCAGCACGGCGTGCTCGCCGGCAGCACGGCGGGCCAGGGCGAGCATCCGCTCGGCGTTTGCCGCCGGGTCGGCCACCGTCACCTCGGGGATCGCCACCGCAACCCGGGCGAACCCGTGCCGGTACAGCGAACCGAAGCCACCCGCTGCCCGGCCGGTGTCCTTTCCGGTATTCACGGTCGTCCCACTGTCAGCATGCGTTCCCCGTCCTCGGCCACCAGCCGGTCACCGGCCTGAAGGGATGATCCCCGGATTCAGCGGATCCTCACCAGGCTGGCCCCGCCACGCCGAAGACGCTGCCCTTGGCCGCGCCGGCGGGCTCGGTGAGTGCATGCCCGGTTGTCGGCGCCGGGCCTGCGCGGCGGTCCTAACCAGCGAGCGGCGCAAGTATCTGCCGGGCGGCCAGCCTATTGGGCGTGCCGAGCGAGGGCGGCGCTGAGGCTGGAAGCGACGTGCTGGTAGGACAGCAGCTGTTCCATGCCAGCGGCGCGGGCGGCCAGCCAGAGCGCGCCGCCGACCGGCGGGAGCTTGGGCGCCGAGAAGCCGCCGTCGAGCAGTAGTGGCGCCAGTTCTTCCCGCAGCCGGCCGGTGAAGATCTCCCCGGCTTTGAATGTGCCTCCTACCAGGGTCACGTCTACCGGTGCGGTGAACCCAAGCCGGAGATAGACGACCTTGACCTGTGCCGCGAGGTCTGCGGCGGCCTGGCGGAAGAGCCCAAGCGCGACCTGGTCACCCTCCAGCGCGCAGTCGGCGGCCTGCTCGGCGAAACCGGCGATGTATGCCTTATCGAAGCGGCGGTACACGGGGATCATGACGTCCTCGACGGCGGAGATGCGGAAATAGCTGAGTACCCGGGCGGTGACAGCCGTCGCGGCTCCCCGTCCATCCCGGTGGGCGAGCGCGGCCCTGATCGCGGCCAGGCCGATCCAGTAGCCAGAGCCCTCATCGCCGAGAAGATGGCCCCAGCCCCCGCACCGCCAGGAGTCGCCGACCGCGTTGACCCCGAAGGTATTGCTGCCGGTCCCGGAAATGACGACGATAGCGGGCGACGCCAGTGAGCTGCTGGCCCAGGCGCCGACGACGTTGTTCACCGCCACCGACGATCCGGCCGGGACCATCGGGAGCCCGGAAAGGAGGCGCTGCTGCTCGGGCGGCTCATTAATCCCGGCGATCGCCAGAACGGCCGAGACAACTCTTGCGCGCGGCTGCTGAAACGCTTTAGCTATTGCGCTGGCGATGGCATCAGTCGCTGACCGGAAGCGTACCGATTCGGGGTTACTGGGACCTGCGGTTCCCAGCGAGATGGCCCCGCTCGCCAGGTCATATGCCGCCGCCACGGTTTTCGTGGCGCCGCCGTCCACCCCGATAAGCAGCCCGCCGACGCGCGGAATAGCCGTTCCCTGCCTTGCCGCCGGGCTCAGCTGCGGGGGCAGCACGAGAAGGCTGGGCTGGCTTCGCGGCGCGCCGCCAGGGATAGGGCTAATTGATGGCATGAGTTCATTGTGCCGACCTGTCAGGGACCGGCCCCGGCGCTTCCCCGCTCAGCCGGCCGGTCAGGCCGGGAACCGCCGCCGGGCGGCCACATCCGCGATACCGCAGCGGGAGCAGACGAACCCGGGAGCCGCCGCGTCGTCCGGCACCACGAGCACCGCGATGGCGTGATGGTTAGCGGCGTTCAGGCAGGCGGGCAGCCCGACCGCAGCCATGGGATCGGTCGGCTGCCCGGTGATCTGCCCGGCAACGTCGGCTTCGCGGGCCTCCTCCCAGCGGGCTATCACCTCATCGGCGAGCCGGCGGACGCGGGCGGCGGTCATCGTGTGCGGATCGACCACGAACGTGCCGGCCAGCCGGCCACGCAGTGTCGCCGGCAGCAAGTCCACGAAATAGGCTGTCTCATCCTCGTGCCCGCCGACCGTGATGGGCCCGCAGCCCGCCTCGGTGATGGCGCGCTCCAGCGCCGTCACCGTGGCCTCGCAATGCCTGCGGGCGAGGTTCCTTGCCCGCTGCTCGACCTGATAGGCCTGGAAGCCGCGGAAGCCGTCGAACCGGCGGCTGCCCACGGTGCGGCTCTCCACATCGGTCAGCAACTCGATGTCCTGGCCGGCAACCCGGTACAGCCACGCGTGCCGCCGGTCGGCCACCGCCGTTCGGCAAACTCAAATTTGTCCCGAACGGACGGTGGCGGCTCCCCGCCGCTCCAAAAAGCCCGCCAGCGGCCGCCGGGGACCTGCACGCGGGCCGCTTCGAGACCTCCGTCCAGCTGGCGCTGGATCCGCCGGGTCCGCCTCGGCCTGGCGGAGGCGGGCAACACCGCGCCGCTGCCGGAGCTGATGCCCGCGCTGCGCACGGCCGGGGTCCGGGCGGTGAGCCTCAACGGAGTGCTGGGCGACCCGTCGGGCGCATCAGCCGACGAGGGCGAACAGCTGCTGAAGTCACTCAGCTCCGAGCTGCTGGCCGTGGTCAGCCGGTGGATGCTCGGACCGTTGGCGTGACCGTGCCTGCCGGGCCAGGGACCAACGGCCCTACCAGCTCACCGGGCCGCGACATTGCCTGGCGGCTAGGAGGTGAGGATCATGCCAGGTCTGATGAAGCGCGAGTCTCGAGGTGAAAGGGAAACAGCTGACGTCTTCAGCCGCTTCGACCAGCTGTTCGATGAGTGGGTGCGGATGATGCCGTTCCGGCGCTGGAGGGAATCCGGGGACCTGATCCGGATCGAGGAGTACCGGGAGGACGGGACGCTGGTGGTGAACGCCGATCTGCCCGGCATCGACCCGGACAAGGACGTCGAGGTGACCGTCTCGGACGGGATGCTGCACATCGAGGCCGAGCGCTGCGAGCAGGAAAAGCAGGAGGGGAAGGGCTACCTACGCCAGGAGGTGCGTTACGGGTCCATGTCCCGGTCGCTGCCGCTCCCGGAGGGCGTGACCGAGGCTGACATCACCGCGACCTACAAGGCCGGGGTCCTGGAAGTCCGCATCCGGGAACCGAAGCACGAAGAGGCCAGGAAGATAGCCATCAGCAAGTCCTGACTGAGGCGGCCGCGCTGGCCTGCGCTGAGCTGCGACGACGCGGCGGGTGCCGGCAGGCGCGGCGATCAGCACAGCGCCTGCGCAAGCCCGTCGGCCAGACGGTGCCCTCGTGAATTCCGCTGGCTTGAATGCCGACGGGGCCACGCGGCCTGATGCCTGCGCTGCGGGCGGCGCCGGGCTGAGGTAAGAGTCTGGTGATCGCAGATGCAAGACAGCAGGAATTACGTGTACAGCAGGCAATACGTGGTCGAAAGGCTGCGCCACCTGGGGCTCCCGGATCTGGTGGATAAGGCGCTGCGTGAACTACCCGACCAGGTTGATACGGATCAGCTCTGGGCCTGGGGCATGCGGTACGGCGTTACCAAGGATCAGCTGATCAGCCGGATGGGCGGTAGCCCCTGAGCCAGCACCTGGCAAGGCTCCGCAGGCGAAGGGGCCATGGAAAGGGCTGTAGGCAAACAGCGTGGGTGCTCCACCGGATACGCCCCAGCCGCCCAGATGATCACGGACGACTTGCCGCCGGAGGTCCCGGCGTCCTAGGGGACATCGCCTCTTGCCTGGACCAGGGCAGCGCCGGAGCGTGAAAGCCTGGATACAGGCTGAGCAGGAGGTGGGGCCCGGTGAAGCAGAGCGTGCGGCTGGGCCGCGTCGACGGCATCACGGTGAGAGCGCACTGGTCGGTGGCCGTGATCCTGGTGATCATCGCCCAGGTGCTGGCCGTATCGGTGCTGCCTTCCGCGTATCCGCACGAGCGGCCCGCGGTGTACTGGACGGTGGCCGTGATCGCAGCCGTGCTGTTCATGGCCTCGCTGCTGGCCCACGAGCTCGCGCACGCGCTGGTGGCCCGCCGTAGCGGGGTCACGGTCCGGTCGATCACCTTGTGGATGCTCGGCGGCGTGACTGACATGGAAGAAGAGCCGCCTACCGCAGGCGCGGACTTCAAGATCGCCCTGGCCGGGCCGGCGACGAGCCTGGCAGCCGGGGGGATCTGCTATGGGGTAGGCGCGGCCATCCACGCGGCCGGAGGCCCTGCCATAGTGGTCGCCGCGGCAGTGTGGCTGGCGGTCATGAACGGCATCCTGGGCGTGTTCAACCTGCTGCCCGGCGCGCCGCTGGACGGCGGACGGGTACTACGGGCCGTGCTGTGGCGGCGCTACGGAGACCGGGAACGGGCCGAGCGGGCCGCGGGCCGTACCGGGCAGGTTCTCGGCGCTGTCGTCGTCGCGTGCGGCATCGCCGAGGCGTTCACCTACCGCTCCGCCGGCGGTTCCCTCGACGGCCTGTGGCTTGTGCTGATCGGCTGGTTCCTCATCATCGCGGCAGCCGCGGAGACGCGGGCATCAGCAGCGCGCACTGCGCTGGCCGGCGTGCGGGTCGCCGATGTCATGACACCCCACCCGGAACTGGCGCCCTGCTGGAGCAGCGTGGCCGACTTCAACGACCAGGCGGCGCGGTCCCGGCAGGACGCATTCCCGGTCACCGGCCCAGATGGGGAACTCACCGGCATCATGCTGACCAGCCAGCTTGACTCCATCGCCCCGCATGAGCGAAGCCGCCTGCGGCTGGAGCAGGTGGCCCTGGCCGTCCCGCCTGCCTACCGCGCCGCGCCCGATGACCCGGCTGCCCCCCTGGTCAGCCGCGCTCCGCTCGGCGGCGAGGTAGCCGCGGTCGTCCTTGACCACGGGCGGGTAACCGGCTTGGTGATGGTCAGCGACCTCCAGGATGCGCTGCGGCGACGGCGGCTGACCACCACCGGGCGATAACCGAGTCCAGCAGGTCAGCGTTCCGGTCTGCTCCGTAAAGCGTGCAGCGCGGCCCCAGGGGCGGAGGAAAGCGGCTTGCCGGCCTGCTCGGTCATGAAGTTATCATATAGTTACAGAGTGTTGCTGATCTTGCCGCGGGGGTGACAGTCCCATCCGCACACCTGGCCAGCCCGCGTCACCGCTAACAGGACCCGGTGAGAGGCTGCTGCGTCTTGGCTGGCGGCCCGCCGACCCGCCGCGACGGCCGGTACTGTTCGTCAACCCGAAATCCGGTGATGGCACGGCCGCGCGCAGCAGAGTCGCCGAGCGGGCGGGCGAGCAGGGGATCGAAGCCGTCATCCTGGCCCCGGGCCAGAACCTGGCAGCGCTCGCCCGGGCAGCGGCGGCAAAGGGCGCGGATGCGCTGGGCATGGCCGGCGGCGACGGGTCGCTGGCGGTGGTGGCCGCGGCAGCCGCCGCGCACGGGCTCCCGTTCGTGTGCATTCCGGCGGGGACACGCAACCACTTCGCCCTTGACATCGGGGTGGACCGGCACGATATGCCCGGCGCGCTGGAGGCGTTCACCAGCGGGGTCGAGCGCCGGATCGACATGGCGGAAGTGAACGGCCGTCTGTTCCTCAACAATGTCTCGCTCGGCATCTACGGCGACGCGGTCCGCCACCCGGGCTACCGCGACGCCAAAGTGCGCACCCTGCTGGAGACCGCGCACGAGGTGCTGGGCCCCAGCGCGCACGCGCCCGGCTTGCGCCTCCTCGACGACGCCGGGCGCGAACACCGTCACCTGGCTGTCGTGCTTGTCTCGAACAATCCCTACGCCTTCGACCGGCCGCTGGTCCGCGGCACCCGCCCGGCGCTCGACACCGGCCAGCTCGGGATCCTCGTCATCGATGAGCCGGGCGGTCACCCGCACGCCCTGGGACGCGCCTGGAACTCGCCCGCTGTGGAGGTGAAGGCCCCGGCACCGGTGCATGCCGGGATAGATGGCGAGGCGGTGGATCTGAGCCCGCCGCTGCGATTCGCCATCCGGCCGGCGGCGCTGCGCGTCCGGATCTCCTCACGGCATCCGGGTGCCTCGCCATCAGCGCGGTTCTTTCCAGGATGGCCGGCACCGTTATCGGTTCCGCACGGCATCGCCGGGACTACCGGCTCTCCCGGTCAGCGCCGGGCCTCGCAGACCAACAGGCGCCGGGTAGCGCAGGCAGGCTGACGGGGGCGTCCTGCCGCGACATACCGCTGACTCCTCGGTGTCCGGCGGCCCGGGGCGGGCAGTCGTTCATCAGTTCATCCGTGACCAAAGGCGCCGACCGCTATCGACCCCGAGGCGGGCGCGATGGAGTTCGAATCGTTTTGGGAGTCGGAGGGCCCGCTCGTGGACAGCGAAGATATGATCGCACCCAGCCTCCGCGAAGCGGCCCTGCGGACGGGAGGAACGGTCACCCGCGAGCGCTACGGGGTCTTGGTGTTCGAGCGGGAGGCACCGTGGCGCGGCGGACAGGGGGTACGGGTGACCCGGATGAACGTCAAGCCGTCACAGTTGTCAAGCATCGAAGACGCGGTTGCCTGGTACGGGGACAGCGTGGTCCCCCTGGTGGCGGATATCAGCGGTTTTTGTGCCGCGCTGCTGTACGCTGACTGGCCCTCGGGCCGGTTGATCAGCGAGACGGTGTGGCAGGACCGGCACGCGCTGGCCACCAGCCGGAGCACGGCCGCGGCGGGCGAGGCCGCCGCGGCGGAGGAATTGAACGGCGTGATCGCCGACGCCGGCGAGTACCGGCTGGTATTCAGCTCAGCGCGGCCCGCCTGATCTGCGTGATGGTTGCCACCGGGCCTACCGCCCGCAGCCACCGGGCCGCCTCGCCCTCCGCCAGGCCTTCCGCGCCGCTCCCAGGCCGGGCTGGCCGACGGCGCCGTCGGGGATCGTGCTCTCCCCGAGGAGCGAGAGCGGACCGCCTTAGATGCGCCGCAGTACCTGCAAGCTACGGGCCGTAACGACGACCTTTGTGCTGGCTGCTCGTACCTCATGCTGTGCGGAAACGACCGCGGTGTCGAGGTCTGTCAGCCACAGGTGGCCCCATTGCCCGCCCGGGAGCAGGAAGGGGACATCCCCGTGGTGGGCGTTGAAGAGCAGCAGGAAGGTATCGTCAGTGGGCCGACGGCCGAGACGGTCGGGGTCAGCCAGCGCGTCCCCGTTGAGGAAGACGCCGAGGGATTTGGCGAAGCCCGTCTGCCAGTCCTCGGGTGTCATCTCCAGCCCGTCCGGGCGGAACCAGCCGATGTCGGACAGTTCGGCGCCGAAGATGGGGCGTCCTTCGAAGAAGCGGCGCCGCCGGAACACCGGGTGCCGGTGGCGGAAGTCGACCAGCCGTGTGCAGAACGCCAGGAACCGCTCGTCCGCGTTCTCCCAGTCCAGCCACGATATCTCGTTGTCCTGGCAGTAGGCGTTGTTGTTGCCGTGCTGCGAGTGGCCCAGCTCGTCGCCGTGTCGCAGCATCGGCGCTCCCTGGCTCACCAGCAGCGTTGCCGCCAGGGCACGTCGGCGGCGCTGGCGTAGCCCGGTGACCGCCGGGTCGTCGGCCGGGCCTTCCGCGCCGCTGTTCCACGAGCGGTTGTCGTCGGATCCGTCCCGGTTGTCCTCGCCGTTGGCCTCATTGTGCTTGTGGTCATAGGAGACCAGGTCCGTGAGCGTGAACCCGTCGTGGGCCGTGACGAAGTTGACGCTCGCGTAGGGCCGCCGGCCCGTCCGGCCGTACAGGTCGGAGCTGCCGGTCAGCCGGTAGGCGAAATCGGCCAGGGTCCGGTCGGCGCCGCGCCAGTAGTCGCGGACGGTGTCCCGGTAGCGCCCGTTCCATTCCGACCACAGGGTCGGGAAGTTGCCGACCTGGTAGCCGCCCTCGCCGACATCCCACGGCTCGGCGATCAGCTTGACCTGGCTCACCACCGGATCCACCTGGATCAGGTCGAAGAACGCGGACAGCCGGTCGACCTCGTGGAACTGGCGGGCCAGGCTGGCCGCCAGGTCGAAGCGGAAGCCGTCCACGTGCATCTCGCTCACCCAGTAGCGCAGCGAGTCGATGATCAGCTGCAGCACGTGCGGATGCCGCATGTTCAGCGTATTCCCGGTGCCCGTCGTGTCGAAGTAGTACCGCCCGCCGTCGGTGAGCCGGTAGTACGCCCGGTTGTCGATGCCCTTGAACGACAGCACCGGGCCCAGGTGGTTCCCCTCGGCGGTGTGGTTGTAGACCACGTCGAGGATCACCTCGATCCCGGCCTGGTGCAGCGTCTTGACCAGGTACCTGAACTCGGAGGCGACCTGCCCGACCCCCACCGCGGAGTACTCGTTGTGCGGGGCGAAGAAGCCGATCGAGTTGTAGCCCCAGTAGTTGCGCAGGCCCCGCTCGACCAGGTGGTGGTCGTGCACGAACTCGTGGACGGGCATCAGCTCGACCGCGGTGACGCCCAGCCGGCGCAGGTGCTCGATCACGGCGGGATGCGCCATGCCCGCGTAGGTGCCGCGCAGGCCCGGCGGGACGTCCGGATGGCGCATGGTCAGGCCTTTGACGTGCGCCTCGTACAGCACGGTCTCGTGCCACGGGGTCCGCAGCAGGTGGTCATCTCCCCACTCGAACCATGGGCTGGTGACTACCGACCTGGGAACGAAAGGCGCGCTGTCGGTGTCGTCACGGACCCGATCGTCGCCGCCGAGCGGATAGCCATAGACGGCCGGGTCCCACCGGACCTGGCCGTCTATCGCCTTGGCGTAGGGGTCCAGGAGCAGCTTGGCCGGGTTGCAGCGCAGGCCGGCCTCGGGGTCCCACGGTCCGTGGACCCGGTAGCCGTAGCGCTGCCCGGGACCGATCAGGGGAAGAAAGCGGTGCCAGACGTATCCGTCCACCTCGGTCATGTCCAGCCGCTGCTCGCGGTTTCCGTGATCATCGAACAGGCACAGCTCGACGCGCTCGGCGGCCTCGGAGAACAGCGCGAAGTTTGTTCCCACGCCGTCGTAGTCGGCGCCGAGTGGATACGGTTGCCCGGGGTACGCCTCCACCTGGCCACAGTAAAGGAGCCCGCCCGCGCTGGACAGGGGGGCGGGCGACAGCCGCCGGGACGGCTAGACCAGGCTGATGCCTGCGCTCGCGGCCAGCGCCACGGCGCCGGAAGCGGTGGAGGCGACCTCACCGAGCGCGCTGCCGCCGAAGCGGCCGTCGCCGGCCTGACCGGTGTCCGCAACGTCAAGAACCATATCGACATCAGCTACATCATCGACCCGCTCGACGTCGACTTGCACGTCCAGCAGCCGCTGCACCGCTCCGCGCTGGTCCCCGACGACAGCGACGTGACGTCGGACACCAAGGACAGCGTCATCACGCTGACCGGCCACGTCCGCACCTGGGCCGAACACGACGCCGTGGTCGGCGCCGCGTGGATGGCCCGCGGGGCCATCGAAGTTCGCGACGAGCTCCAGATCACCGGCTGACCGTCCCCAGCTGCGCCCCGACCCTCACGATGCCTCGGGGAGTGATCAGCCCCGGCGGCGTCCATTACCCGAAGGCAGCGGCGTCCCTTCATCATCGCGGACGGCGTTCCCGCGCTGCACGGGGACACGCGGCAGGCTCGGCGGCCATCAAGGAATGGGAAGACCTGCTCGCCGACCTGGCGTGCGGCGCGGGCGTGCCGGACGCCGCGGAGCCGGATCCGGACGACGAGGCCGTACTGCTGATGACCAGCGGCACCACCGCCGAGCCGAAGAGCGCGGTGCTCAGCCACCGGCACCTGGTCTCCTACATCCTGCGGCCAGTAATACGTATCGAGCGCGGACAAGCAGATCGCCAGGCTCCGCCAGGACGCCAGCGCCGCCATGGTCGGGGCGTTGGGCCAGTCGGCCTCGTCCAAGGACCACTGGGGCAGTTCGTCCGCCAGCCGGCCCTTGAGGTCGGCCACGAACCCCAGCGCTGCTTCCAGCCCGAGCAACTGGTACCGCGAGTACAGGAAACCGCTCGCCACTCCTGGCCAGAGCGTCCGCTGCCGTTCCTTCGGCCAGGGCACAAAGCCAGCCCCAGCCGGGTCAGCCAGCCTCCGGAGTCTGGTGAGGTTCCAGGGAGACGCCCCGGCCCGTTCTGAATAAAGACTTTTCCTCCGAACGGGCCGGTGGCTTCTCACCCAGGAAACGGCGACGGCCTTGCCCCCGCGGGGACGAGTATGCGGTCCAGCGAGAGCAAACAGGACCTTCGGCCTCTGGTGCCGGGCACACGGACCGGGGAGCGTCCAGTCAGGCAACGAGCAAGCGAAGGAGATGTCATGACGGACAGCAAGCGGCAGGTCGTATACGCCGCGGCATACGCGGACGTCGCGCAGGCGCTGGCGGACCTGGACGCCATCGAGCAACTGCACAAGGACGAGGCGATCGGCTCCTATGACGCCGCCGTGATCGACAAGGAAGACGGCAAGCCGCACATCGTCAAGCGGATGGACCGCCCGCGGATCCGCATCATCCCCGAGGTCTTCGGCTCCGGCACCCTGCCGCGCAAGGAGCTCCACGAGGCCGCCGGCGACCTCACCGCGAACGAAGCAGGACTGATCGCGGTCGGCGAGCCAACCATCGAAAAAGCAGTCGACAAGGCGATCGCCGGCGCCGCCAAGGTCACCAAGCGCTACGTCGACGCCGCCACCGACGAAATCGCCGACGAGCTACGCGAAGCGCTCAAGAGCTGAACGGTCAGCTACCGCGGAACTCCAGGCCCGGCGCTAATGTCCGAACCATGGTGGCAAAGACAACCGCCCCAGCCAAGACGGGCGGCTACAAGGTACCCGAGCGCGGCGCGCATCCGGCTCGTGAGCAAAGCGCCGCGGCAGGCAAAGCGGCTCGCCAGCTAGCGCCGCTGGCATCCCACCGGGACTTCTCCCCGGCGGCGTCCAGGGACCCGATAGGGCTGCTCCTCGGCCAGGCCGAGTCCCGCGTACCGGAGCTGGTTCCGGTGCGCCACGGGCGCATGCTGGTGTCGCCGTTCACGTACTACCGGGGTGCCGCGCTGCCGATGGCCGCCGACCTGGCCGGCATGCGGTCTTCTGGGCTACGCGTGCAGTTGTGCGGGGATGCTCACCTGTTGAACTTCGGTGCCTTCGCCTCACCTGAACGGCGGCTGGTCTTCGACCTCAACGACTTCGACGAGACGCTGCCCGGTCCGTTCGAGTGGGACGTCAAGCGGCTGGTGGCGAGCATGGCCGTGGCAGGACGCGACAACGGCCTGGCCGCCAAAAAGCGGCGCCAGGTTGCTCTTGCGACCGCGGCGGCTTACCGCACCGCGATGCGAGAATTCGCCGCCATGTCGATACTGGACGTCTGGTACGCCCGCTTCGATGTCGAAGACGCCCTTGCCCGGCTTAAATCTGACATGCCTAAGAAAGCGGTGCGCCAGACCCAAGCTCAGATGGCGAAGGCTCGCACCCGGGACAGCACGCAGGCGCTCGCGAAACTGACGACGGTTAGGGACGGCCGGCGCCAGATCATCAGCGACCCGCCGCTGATCGTCCCGGTCGAAGAGCTGGCCAGGCACCTTGACGTCAATGCTGTCTACTGGTTCCTCCGCCGCCTCTTCACCGGGTACGCCCGGACGTTGCCGGCCTACCGGCGCCGGCTGGCAGAGCGGTTCACCTTGACCGGGGTGGCCCGCAAGGTCGTCGGCGTCGGCAGCGTCGGCACCGAGACGTGGATCTTGCTGATGGAACCCGACGATGGCTTCGAGCCGCTGCTCCTGCAGGCCAAGCAGGCCCAGTCCTCCGTGCTGGCCGACTACGCCGGCCAGAGCGAATACCGCAACCAGGGCGAGCGTGTCGTCGCCGGCCAGCAGCTGATGCAAGCCGTCAGCGACATCTTCCTCGGCTGGCAGAGCGCCACCCCTCCCGGCCGCCGCTCTGCCGACTACTACCTCCGCCAGTTGCGCGACTGGAAATACTCCGCCGCGATCGAAGACATGAACGCCGCAGCGATGACCGGCTACGGCCGCATGTGCGGCTGGACGCTCGCCCGCGCCCACGCCCGCACCGGCGACCGGATCGCGATCGCCGCCTACCTCGGCGGGTCAGACAAGTTCGACCAGGCCGTGGCTGAATTCGGCGAGACCTATGCCGGCCAGACCGAACGCGATCACGCGGCACTGGCTGCCGCGGTTGCCTCCGGGCGCGTGCAAGCCCAGATGGGCATCTGATGCCGGCCTGGATCTGACCGCCTGTGGGGTGACCAGGACATAGACGTGTAGGTCGGGTGACGCCTCGTAGGCCGCGATGGTTCCCAGGAAGTGCGCCATCACGCGGGTGGGTAGCCCGGGAGGTGGAGACGCGTTGACGGCGAGGCGCCCGGATGGCGCGGGGAGATCCGGACCCGCAGCGACGCCGGGCGGCTGGCGAACCGCAGCGGCGGTTCCAGGTCCGCCGCCTCGCCGTCAAGCCCGGCGTGGACCGGTGCCGTGGCGTTTATTTCCAGCCGCGGCGCGCTCCACGCCCGGCCCGGAACGCGCGGGCTGTCGCCAGGGGCGTTGAGGACGATGATCCCGAGCTGGCCGCTGTCCAGCGCCGGGCGGGTGCCGCGGGCCAGCGGGCGATCGACCGCGTAGGGTTGTTCGACACGAGCACGATGGCGGGATGACGGTGCTCGTGCCCTAGGTCGTCGACTAGGTCCGGCGCAAGCTCCCCCGCGCCCGGACCCATCACCTCAGCCGCGGTCTCCACCAGCGTGCGCACCTTGGCATCGCGATAGGCCGGACTGCGGACCGCATCACCGTAGATCCCCAGCGAGACGTTGTTGAGGAACATGCGGCCGTTCACCTCCGCCGTGTCGATCCGGCGCTCGACCCCGCCGGTGAAAGCGTCAAGCGCGCCGGTCACGTCGCGGCGGTCCACCCCAACGTCGAGTGCGAAGTGGTTACGCGTCCCGGCCGGGACGCACACGAACGGGATCCCGTGCGCCGCCGCCACCGCGGCCACGACCGCCAGCGACCCGTCGCCGCCGGCAAGCCCGAGCACGTCCGCGCCGGCCGCCGCGGCTTTACCGGCCAGCGCTGCCAGGTCCTGGCCCGGGTTCAAGACGACGGCCTCGATCCCCGTGTCGCGCGCCAGCTCGGCCAGCCTGGCGCGCGCCGCTTTGCCGTCACCTGACCTCGGGTTGATGAACAACACGGGACGGCGCGGCGGATCAGCGGGCCGCCAGCCGTAACGTGACAGCTTTCTTGCGGGCTGGTTCATCGCGGTTTCGGAAACATGGCAGGCGGCCGACGGCATCGTCGCGGCTGTTACCAGGTGCCGGTGGGCGGGAGCGGGAGGGCGACGAGGCGGGCGGCTTCGGGGGCGGGGACGCCCAGCAGGCGCAGCTCGGCCTCGGCGAGCTGATCGACGGCGGTCTCGTCGACGCGTTCCGGGTGCCGCTGGCACATCCGCAGCAGCCCGAGCAGGCCGCCGGCCACGGCGCTGAGGGCAATCTCGGCATCGGCAACGGTAAAACGGCCCGCGGACTGCCCCGCCTCGATATCGCGCAGCGCGCGCGGCGCCAAGCCCACTGGTATGTCCAGGGCATCCAGGCCGGCCCCGGTGAGGAACCCGGCAATGTCGGGATGGGTCCAGCCGAGCCGCCCGGAGATCCGCATGCCCACCGCGAACAGCTCCGCCGGATCAGTGATGCCGGCGGTAGCGCGGTCGATCATCTGCCCCCAGCGTTCCAGCACCTCTTCCGAGGCGGTCTGGAACAGCTGCTCCTTGCTGTCGAAGTGGTTGTAGAACGACCCGAAGCCGATGTCGGCCTCCTCAGTGATCTCCTGGATGCTCGCCCGGTCCCCGCGGCCCTCGGCGATCAGCCGCACCGCGGCGTCGATAAGAGCCTGCCGGGTCCGGGCCTTACGCCGGTCCAGCCGCGACACCTTCGGCGCGCCGGCTGCCGATGCTGCCTCTGCCATCACTGCTCCTCCTGCCGTTCCACCTTGAACACTAGCGGGCGCGCTCCCCGCACCAGCCGCGGCCGCCCGCTTGCCGGTCGTCGCCCCGCGTCCGTCTCGGTGAATCTATTATCAATACTGATTAGTTGTCTCAGTATTGACTATACCTGATATGAGACCGATCCGCATCTCCATCGGCGGCATCCTCCTTCCCTTGCGGCCAGGAGGATGCCGCGGCGCTACGCCGTGGAGCGCCATTACTCCCGAGGCGCCTCTGTCTCGCCCGGGCAAGGAGCCGTGCTACCAGCAGGCCGAAGATGGAAGAGGCGAGCGGCGGTTCTGCGGACTCCCGGCCCGGCGGGGCGCGCTGGCCTGGCGTCGCCGCCCGCGGACGGCGTCGCCCCTGCCACCAAAGAGCTCATCGACACCGAGACCCGGCGGATCATCACGGAATGCTACGAACAGGCCGTGACCACCCTGCACGACCACCGCGACCGGCTCGACCGGCTCGACCGGCTGGCCCATACCCTCCTGGACCAGGAGACTCTGGATGAGGACGAGGCGTACGCCGCCGCCGGCATCCAGTCCGGCGCTGCCCCCGCCGCGATCGCCCGTGGGGAGGCCGCAGGGATGGCGGTGTCAGACGGCTGACACGGCTGGCATACCGGCCGGCCGGGCCAGGATCTGGCTGAGCGCGGCGGCGAGCGCGGCCAGGGGCTCGCCGCTGCCGGCCGCGCTGCGCCAGGCGATGAACCGGTCCGGGCGCACCAGGATCGCGCCGTCGCCGGCGATCTCGCGGTACCGCAGCCAGGCGCAGCGCGGGTCGTGGTAGTCGCCGTCGAGGTGGCCGATCCGCAGCGCGTCCAGCGGGACGCCCGTCTCCGCGGCGAGTTGCCCGGCTGCCTCGCACCACGCGTGGCCGTCCTCGCCGGCGATCAGCAGGAACCGCCCCGGCGCGACGAGATCCTTGACCGGGCGGCGGTGGCCGTCCTCATCATCGATCCAGGCATGCGGCAGGGGGGCACCCGGACGGGTGGACGGTTGATACACGCGGATGTCGTCGGTCGGCGCGGGCGCGGCGCTGCCGTCGGGCACGACGGCGCCGGACTGGTAGCAGTAGCCGTACTCGACGTTGAGCTCGCTGAACTCCATCGACTGGGCGCGCATCGCCCGCAGCACGGCCGAGCGGTGCGCGGTGTCCTCCGGCCTCCCGCTCCACATCCGGCGCAGCTGCCGCATGTTCTGCCCGGGGGTGTTGTCGTGGGAGAGGCCGAGCGCCGCGGCGATTTCGAAGTGGTTGACCGCGTTCTCCAGGGACCGCTGTGCGTTGCGCTCATCGACCGGCCGCCGCTCGGCTTCGTAGGTGTCCAGCAGCGCTGGCGACGCGTGACCGGCGAGAACCAGCGCCAGCTTCCAGCACAGGTTCTGCGCGTCGTGGATCGCGCTGGTCAGGCCCAGCCCGCCGGTGGGCGGATGGCGGTGTGCCGCGTCCCCCAGCAGGAACACGCGGCCGGCGCGGAACGCGGACGCCAGTACCGCGTCGACCGACCAGCGTGTGATCTTGTGAATCTTCCACGGTGCGTCCGGAACGCCCAGCGCCTCGCGGGCATCGGCTTCGACCTGCGCGTCGGACTGGGCCCGGGGATCATCGGCCGGGTAGTTCAGGTGGATTACCCACTCCTCGGACTGCGGACCCCACCGCTGCGGTCCCATCGGGACCATCACCACCAGCACGCCGGCCTGTGGGGAGAAGATCCAGCGGATCAGCACGTCCGGGTCCTTCGCCCACGGTGAGAAGTCGGCGGACACGTGCAGCGTCGCGGTCTGCGTCACCACCCCGAGCCCCTCGTACCTGACGCCGGCCAGGCCGGCCACCCGCCGTCCTCCGTCCGCGCCGAGCAGGTACTGGCAGCGCACCGCGTAGCGGCGGCCGGAGGCGTTGTCGCGGATCGCGGCCCGCACGCCATCGTCGTCTTGCTCGAGGCCGGTCAGTTCATGGCCGAACCGGATCCGGCCGGGCGAGAGCTCCTCCGCCCGGGCCTTCAGCAGCGGCTCGAGGCGGATCTGCGGCAGGTTCTGCTGCCGCCACGGGCTCGCCGCCCGCCAGCTCTCATCGGCTCCGCCGGCGCCCCAGCTTTCCAGCCGGGCCAGGCGGCGCCCGTACTCCGGGCCGGGACCGGCCAGGCCCGCGTAGAACGCCGTCGCCGCCATCTGCTCCGGCGGCGTGCCGCGCCGCGCGATCGCGTCGGCCACGCCCGCGTCGTCCAGCACCTCCATCGCCCGCTGGTTCAGGACATGGGCCTTGGGCAGGTCAGAGGTCCCCGGCCGCGCGCTGACCAGCAGATGCCCCACCCCCTGACGCGCCAGCAGCATGGAAGCGGTCAGGCCCGCACCGCCGCCGCCCGCGATGAGAACCGGAACTTCCCCGTCGGCATCTTCTGTGAAACGCATCGCGCCCCCTCTCGCAGTATTGGAGTGCACATTACAATAGTGTTATTGGAGTGTCAACTCCAAAACTTGGGCTATCCTGGGAGCATGCCTGGGCCCACTGAAGTGACGCCGAACCGCCGGGGCGTGAAGTCACGCGAGCTCGTGCTGGACGCCGCCGAGCGGGTCATGGCCGAGCACGGCTTCGAAGCGGCGACCCTCGCCCGCGTGGTGGAGGAAGCCGGCATCCCGATGAGCTCCGTCTACCACTACTTCGGCTCCAAAGAGGGGATCCTGCTCGCCGTCATGGAACGGGGCGCCGATCGCTTCTTCGCCGACCTGCCCGACCTGACCCGGCGGCTGGAAGACCCGGCACAGGCATACGAGCACCTGGCCAGGGCCGTGTCGGCCGCCACCCGGACGCTCGAGCGGCACCCGGACTTCCTGCGCCTGCTGATCGTCTTCGCCGTGCAACCGCCGGCCGCGGGCGAGGGGGAGATACAGGCCGTCGTCCGCCGGATACGCGAGCACGCGCTGGAGCTCCTGCGGGAGCAGATCGCGGTCGCGTTCGGCGACGATCCGCGAAGCCCGGTCACCGACCAGCTCGCGCGCTTCGCGCTCGCCGCTATCGACGGCGCATTCGTGGCCTGCCAGGCCGACCGCAGAGCCTCACTCGAGCAGCTTCTCCAGCCGCTCGCGGCCGCGCTCGCCGCGTCCCGGCGGGCCCTGCTGGCCAGAGCGGGCTGACGGCGCGGCGGGGTACCTGCTACCCGAACACGTCCGGGCCGAAGGACCGCCGCCGGGCCCGGTCCTGCCGGGCAGCGGGACGTTGGGGTGGCCGGAGCTGAAGCCGGCGGTCTCGCCGCAGCAGGCAGCCGCGCTGGCGTGGCCGATGGCCGGGCGCCGCAGGGCCGGGCCGGCCGATGTCCCGGCCGTCCCGGTCCCCGCGCCCTGGCTGGCGCACCCGGCCAGCACCAGGGGGAACACGGCGGCGGCGAGCAGCCACCGCCGGCTCTTCCCGACTAGCATTCTTACCTCCACACGTCGGCTCAAGGCCCGGCTTAGGCGGCGACCTTTTCCCGCGCGGGGCGCAGGGTGTTGCCGGTGCGGCGCAGTTCGATGCCGTGGCCGAGCATCCAGGTTCCGGCGATGAGGTTGAACAGGGCGAACAGCAGGGCGAGGGTGACCGCGCCGATGCCGGGGCGGGCGCACAGCACCACGCCGAACGCGGTGGTGGCCAGGCCGCCCAGGATGAGCATGGCCCGGGTCCCGGCGGGCTCGCCGGACTGGAAGGCGGCGAAGAACTCGGCGAGGCCGGCGATGACCGCCCACACGCCCACGATCAGCACCAGGACCAGCGCGGTCGGCCCGGGCCAGGCCAGTGCGATCACCCCGGCGGCCAGGTCGGCCAGCCCGAGCAGCAGGTGCCCGAATACCGGCCCGGCCTTGGCGCTGCTGAAGGCGCGGGCGGCTTGCAGGCCGGCGGCGATGAACGCGTAGACGGCGAACAAGATGACCAGCGCCAGCACGGTGACCGAGGGCCAGGCCAGCGCGATGACCCCGATGATCACGGCCAGGATGCCGCGCGTGATCAGGGACGCGCTGAGTGACTTGAACATGACGGTTCCTTTCTCTGGGTTCGCTGCCCGGCGTGCCGGGGGTGCCCGGGTCCGGCCGGGTCAGCTCTTGACAGCATCATAATCATAACTGATGATAGATGACAAGAGTGATCGTGATATTCATCGAAGGGCGGGCGAACCGATCATGACGACGTACCAGGCCGTCGGCGGCGGCGGCGAAGAGCTGCTCGTGCACAACTGGCGGGTGACCAGGCTCACCCGGCTCGGCGTCCCCGGGTCGCTGGCCGAGGTCTACGCCGACCGCCTCGACTGGCATGAGGTCGCCCGGCTGGTGCAGCGCGACTGCTCCCCGCGGCTGATGTTGCGGCATCGGCCATCGGGTCGAAGCCGAGTTCCTTGTCGACCGCCGCGGGGACGTCCTTGGTCTTGGTCACCGGCCCTGACCGCGGCAGATACTCACGCCACTACTTGACGATCACCTGATCGTAACTGATACTTAACTACAAAACTGATGGATCCCGACAATAGTCGGGGAGGCAAGGAGCCAATCGTGACGACACAGGACAGCCGGGCCGAGGCCCGGGGGCGCCCGGATCAGGCCCGGGACCCGCACCGTTCATTGCACAGTGAGACCGGCGCGCTGCCCGGAGAGCACCCAGGGCGATCGGGGAATCCCCTGGTCAAGGTGGCAGGGCTGGCGTGGCTGGAGTTCGAGAAGCCGGACCTGGACCGGGCCGGGCGGTTCGGCACCGACTTCGGCTTCACCGTGGCCGACCGGACGCCCGAGACGCTGCTACTGCGGGGGCGGTGGGCGTCCACCGCGTGCCTGGTGATCCGCCGCGGCCCGCAGCCTCGTTTCGCCGGGGTCACGTTCCAGGCCGCAGCCCGGGACGACCTCGACCGGCTGGCCCGCGGTACCGGCGGGACGGTCATGGCGCACTGGGGCGGCCATGCCGTCCGGCTGCGCGACCCGAGCGGGTACCCGGTGCACGTCGTCTACGGCGTCCCGGAGCTGCCCGCGCTGCCCGAACGCCCCCCGCTGCCGCTGAACTTCGGAGCCGAGCCCGTGCGCGCCAACGCCGCCCAGCGGCCGGCCCGCCGGCCGGCGGAGATCCAGCGGCTGGGACACGTGGCGCTGGGCACCACCCGGTTCCGCGCGGCCCTGGACTGGTACCTGGACACCCTCGGGCTGATCGTCAGCGACTTCCTGTACCTGGACGGGCAGCGAGAGCGCGGCCCGGCGATGGCGTTCATCCGCTGCGACCTGGGTGCCGTCCCCACCGACCACCACACCCTGGCCATGGCCCTGCAGCCGGCCACCGGCTACCTGCACTCGGCCTACCAGCTCACTGACCTGGACGAGGTCGCCGCCAGCGGCGGATACCTGCGCGAGCGTGGCTACCGGCACGCCTGGGGCCTGGGCCGGCACATCCAGGGCAGCCAGATCTTCGACTACTGGCGCGACCCGGACCGGGCGATGTTCGAGCACTACACCGACGGCGACGTGTTCAACGCCGCGATGGAACCCGGCTGGGCTCCGCTGTCGGTCAGCGGCCTGGCCCAGTGGGGCCCGAAGGCGACCGCGGAGTTCACCGGCACCAACGACCCTCGTGTCGTCGTGGCGGCGATCAACGCGCTGCGGGACAAGGGCAACGAGGTTGACCTGCGCGCGCTGCGCGGGCTGATCAAGGCGATGGGCTCATGACAGCCCGGATAGCCCGCACCGTGGACGGCTGGTGGGCGGTGACGCCGGCCGGGCTGGTCCGGCTGGACCTGCCCGCGGCCACGACCGCCCAACTGCTCGCCGACCGGAACGCCCTGGCCGCGGCCGTCGAGGCCGCGCAAGCCAGGCAACGGGACGCGGTGCCCGCCGAGTCCCTGGACCTGCTCAGCCCGGTGACCACTCCGGCGCGGGTGGTGGCGCAGGCGGTGAACTACCGGTCCCACGCGACCGACTCCGGATTCGACCCGGACACGGTCCCGCCGGCCTTCTTCCGCAAGGCCTCCCACTCCATCACCGGGCCGGCCGGGGACATCATCCGCCCCGACGGGGCCGGGTACCTGGACTACGAGGTCGAACTCGGCCTGGTCATCGGCGCCGACCTGCCGGTCGGCACCACGGTGACCGAGGCAGACCTGGCCCGGTACGTCGCCGCGCTCGTGGTCGCCAACGACGTCAGCGCCCGGCAGATCCAGCTCACCAAGACCCAGTTCTACGAGGCCAAGTCCTACCCCACCTTCACTCCGGTCGGGCCCTGGCTGACCCTGGTGGACGCCGCGGACCTGGCCCGGCTGGACTCGCTGCGGCTGACCCTGCGAGTCAACGGCGAGATACGCCAGGACAGCACCGCGGCGGAGATGATCGTCGCCCCGGCGCGGGCGCTGACCCTGTTGTCCCGGTTCCAGCCGATGGCGCCCGGCGACCTGCTGCTGACCGGCACGCCCGGCGGCACCGCGCTGAAGGCGCCTGCCAAGATCGCCGGATTCCTCGCGGGGCTGCTGCCGCCCGCCACCCGGTGGAAGCTGTTCTTCGGCCGGGAGGCGGCCAACCCCCGCTACCTGCGCGACGGTGACGTCATCACCGCGGCGATCGCCTCGCCCGGCGGGGACCTCGACCTCGGCACGCAACGCAACACCGTTATCGGGAAGACGCCATGATCACGCGAGAGATAAAAATACTGCCGCGGCCGGCCTCCACCTACCAGCTGCTGCTGGACGCTGCCACCGCCTGGCCGGACGGCATCGCCACGCAGTGGATCCCGGACCCGGCCGATCACACCCGCTGCCTGTCCTGGACCTACGCCGAGCTGGCGGGCACGGTGACGCGCATCGCCAACGCGCTGGCCGCACTCGGCGTGCGGCGCCCGGACGCGGTCACGCTCAGCGGCGTCAACACCTCGATGCTGTACGCCGCCACCCTGGCCGCGCAGGCCGCCGGGATCGCCGCCCCGGTCAACCCCGCGCTCAGCGGCGAGCGGATCGCCGAGCTCATCAGCCGGACCGGGTCCCGGGTCCTGATCGCGGCCGGACCGGAACTGGACCCGCAGCTATGGCCACGGCTGCTCGAGGTGGCCCATCAGGCCGACATGACCGCGGTCCTGGCGCTGCGGCCCGACGACGCGCACGGCGTACCGCCCGCCCTGGGCGGGACCGGTGATCCGGACGGCCACGGGCCGGTCGTGGCCTACCTGAACGAGATGATCGCCGGGCAGCCTTCCGGCCACCTGGCCGGCGCGGATCTGCCCGGCCGCGGGGGATCTCGCCGCGTTCGTGCACACCGGGGGCACGACCGGCGCCCCCAAGATCGCCGCGCACACCCACGCCAACCAGCTGGCCTGCGGCCGGGGGATCGCGCTGTGCAGCGGAATGGCTCCAGGGGAGGGGATGCTGGGCGGGCTGCCGCTATTCCACGTCAACGCCCTGATCGTCACCGGCATCGCCCCCATGTTCAGCGGCGCCCGGGTGGTGTGGCCGGGCCCGGCGGGCTACCGCGACAAGGCCCTGTACACCCGGTTCTGGAAGATCATCGAGCATTACCGGATCGCGGCGATGTCCGCCGTCCCCACCGTCTACGCAACCCTGGCCCAGGTCCCGGTCGACGCCGGCATCAGCTCGCTGCGGCTGCCGATCGTGGGCGCGGCCCCGCTGCCGTCATCGGTGCGCGAGGACTTCGCCCGGCACACCGGGCGGCAACTGCTGGAGGGGTACGGGCTCACCGAGGCGACCTGCGCCAGCACCTGGACCCGGCCGGGCGAGGAACGGCCCGGATCGGTCGGCCGCGTCCTGCCCGGGCAGCAGATCAAGGCGGTCCGGATCGGCGACGACGGGTCGTGGGCGGACTGCGCCCCCGGCCAGGCCGGCGTGCTGGCCATCGGCGGGCCCGCCGTGTTCGCCGGCTACGTCACCGACCCCCGCCTCGGCGGCCCCCGGGTGAGCCGGGAGGACGTCGTCCGGGACGGCTGGCTGAACACCGGGGACTTGGGCTACGTCGACACCGGCGGGTACGTCTACCTGGCCGGCCGGGCCAAGGACCTCATCATCCGCGGCGGCCACAACATCGATCCGAAGGTGATCGAGGACGCGCTGCTGGCCCACCCCGCCGTCGCCGCCGCCGCGGCCGTCGGCCGCCCCGACCGGCACTCCGGCGAGGTCCCGGTGGCCTACGTCGTCCCGGCCGACCCCGGCCGGTTCGACGAGACCGAACTGCTCGCCTGGGGCGGCACCGCCATCGGCGAGCCCGCCGCCCGCCCCAAGCGCATCTATCCGGTCACCACGATCCCGGTCACCGCGGTGGGCAAACACTTCAAGCCCGCGCTGGCCGCCGACGCCGCCGTCCGCGCCGTCACCGAGGCCCTGGACGCGGCGGTCCTGCCGGATGCCCAGGTCACCGCGGCGTACGAAGACGGACGGCTGGTCGTCGCCGTGACCGGCGCGGACCCCGGCCGGGTCCGCGATGCCGTCGCCGGATTCGCCCTCACCGTCCGCTGCGGGCCGTCGCCCGCCCCCAGACCACCGCGAAGTGACCCGCAGAGAGGGACACGGCCATGAACGACCACTACCCCGCAGTCCAAGAGCCCGTCATCGTCGTCGGCGCGGGCCCGGCCGGCTGCACCGCGGCCCTCCTGCTCGCCGACTCCGGCATCCCCGTCACCCTGCTGGAACACCACACCCAGCCCCATCCCCTGCCCCGCGCCGTGCACCTAGACGACGAGGTCGCCCGGACCCTGAGCCGGATCGGGGTGAGCGAGGAGTTCCTGGCCCGGTCCCGGCCCGGCAGCGGGCTGCGCCTGCTCGACGCCAGCCACCGCGTGCTGGCCGAGTTCAGCCGCGACCACCAGGCCAGCGAACACGGGTTCCCGCAGGCGAACATGTTCCATCAGCCCGACCTGGAAGAGCTGATGCTCGCCCGGATCGAGCGGTATCCGCTGATCACGTTCCGCCGCGGGGCCGAGGTGACCGGGCTGGACGGCACCGCCGGCCCGGTCACCGCGGACCCCACGGGACCGGTCCGGGTGTACGCCCGCGTCGCCGGGGAAACGCAGACGTTCACCGGCCCGGTCGTGCTGGGCTGCGACGGCGCCAACAGCACGATCAGGAAGCTGGCCGGGATCACCATGGACGACCTCGGCTTCACCGAACGCTGGCTCGTGGTCGACATCCGCGTCAGCAACGGCCTGGACACCTGGGACGGCGTCGAGCAGATCTGCGACCCCGCCCGCGCCGCCACCTTCATGCAAGTCACCGGGGACCGGTACCGCTGGGAGTTCCGGCTGCGCGACGGCGAGGACGAAGCCGACCTGATCACCCCGCAGGCCCTCGGCCGGCTGCTGCAGCCCTGGACTCGGCGCAGCAACCTTGACGGCCTGCAGATCATCCGCAGCGCGACCTACACCTTCCGCGCCCGGATGGCATCCCGCTTCCGCAGCGGGCGGATCTTCCTGCTGGGTGACGCCGCCCACCTCACCCCGCCGTTCATCGGGCAGGGCCTGGCGGGCGGGCTACGCGACGCCGACAACCTGGCCTGGAAGCTCGCGTACGTGCTCACCGGCCGGGCCGGGGAAGACCTGCTCGACACGTACGACAGCGAACGCCGCCCGCACTCCAAGGCCCTAGTGAAAAAGGCCGTCAGGGTCGGCTGGGCGATGACCGGCGGCCAGGACCGCGCTGCCGCCGTCCGCCGGATCGCCCTGGCCGCGGCCGTCCGCAGCGAGCGGGTTTGCCAGGCCATGGGCTCCACCGCGACGCCGCGGCTGAAGACCGGCGCCCTACAGCACGCCCCGCGGCGACCCTTCGGCTCCGGTATCCCCGCCACGCTGCGGATCGGCGGCCTGATCGCCAACCCGCTGGTCTCCGCCGGTGACGGCACGCCGACCCGGCTGGACGCGATCCTGGCCGGACGCACCGCCGTGCTGACCGCACGCGCAGCCCGACCCCGCACTGACAGGTTTCTGCCGCCGCCATGGCCTGGTCCTGGTCCGGATCAGCAGCACACCCGGCACCCACACCCCCGGCGGACCCGGAACCCAGGAGGACGCCGGGTGGATCGAGGTCCGTCTCGCCGATGACGCACCGCCCGCGGGGATGCGGGTCCTGACGGCCAACCCGGCGCTTACTGTCATCGTCCGCCCCGACCGCGTTATCGCCGCGGCCGCCACCCGCTACCGGCTGCCGCGGCTGCCCTGGTACATCCCGGCCACCGCCGGGGCGGGCAGTCCGGCCGTGGCTCCCCCGCTGGCTCACCCCGATCCCGCCGGCCCGCTGCCGACCACGCCCTAGGAGGGTCCCATGTTCGTCACTATCTCGCTGCTGCTGGCCGCGGCCTGCCTGCTCCCGGCGGCCGGCAAGCTGCTCGGCCACCCGAAGATGCGGCAGTCCGCCGCGCACTTCGGCATCCCCTGGCCCAGGTACCGGCTCATCGGAGCCGCCGAACTGGCCGCCGCCGCCGGCATCCTGGCCGGCCTGTGGTGGCACCCCCTCGGGATCGCCGCCGCGGCCGGGATGACCCTGCTGCTGGCCGGCGCGCTGATCACCCACCGGCGCGCCGCGGACAGCGGCAAAGAGACGGCACCGGCCCTGGTCGCCCTCGCCCTCACCATCGTGTACCTGGCCATCGCCCTCACCAGCTAGCGGAGAAGTAATGACCATTCAGACAGCACCCGGCGCTGCGCCGCCGGGATCCGCCGACACCGCCGACCAGGCAGCCCCGCTGGACGCGCTGCTCGCTGACGCCGCGCTCGGTACCTTCCGCCGGTTCGCCCCAGACGCGTCGGCCGCCAAGTTCGCGGTCGCTCTGGCCCGAAGGCCGTACACCACCGGCCGGAGGCTGGGCAGCCTCGCCGCCGAACTGGCACGGATCGGGGCTGGCACCTCTGCGCTGGCGCCCGCCAGGGGTGACCGTCGTTTCGCCGACCCGGCCTGGACAGGCAACGCCCTGCTGCGCCGGATCGTGCAGTCCTATCTGGCGGCGGGGCAGACCGCCGGCCAGCTCGTACGCGACGCCGGGCTTGGCCCGCGCGACGACAAACGGGTCCGTTTCGGTGCCGGGAACCTCATCCAGGCGGTGTCGCCGAGCAATGTGCCGCTGGTGAATCCCTCCTCGGCCAAGGCCGTCATTGACACCGGCGGCCTCAGCCTGGTGCGCGGCGGTCTGACCCTGCTCCGCGACATGGCCAGCCCGCCGCGGATACCACAGATGGCAGACAGGTCGGCGTTCGAGGTAGGCCGCAACATCGC
Source organism: uncultured Actinomycetota bacterium (assembly GCA_963771985.1). Classification (GTDB taxonomy): domain Bacteria; phylum Actinomycetota; class Actinomycetes; order Streptosporangiales; family Streptosporangiaceae; genus Trebonia. The sequence goes on from CAVYVO010000011.1 coordinate 331,938, forward strand.
GGTCACCCCGGGAGAGGTGGTGCTGCGCACCGAGGTGCTCGAGCTGATCCAGTACCGCCCGCAAACAGCGCAGGTCCGGGAGATCCCGCTGCTGATCGTGCCGCCCACGATCAACAAGTTCTACGCCCTGGACCTGGCCCCCGGCCGCAGCATGGTGGAATACCTGGTGCAAAACGGCCAGCAGGTGTTCGTGATCTCCTGGCGCAACCCAGACGCCCGGCACTCCGGCTGGGGCCTGGACACCTACGTCATGGCGGTGCTCGATGCGCTCGAACGGGGTCGAGCGGATCTGCGGTACCGGCCGCACGGCGGTGACGGGCGTCTGCGCCGGCGGCATCATCGCCAGCGTCATGGCCGCACACCTGGCCGCCGTCGGCAAGCAGGACCGGCTCGCCTGCCTCAGCCTGCTGGTCACCGTGCTCGACACCGCGAACGCCGGCACCGTCGCCGCGCTGACGGACCAGCCGCTGGCGGCAGCGGCAAAGGCGATGTCCGGGCGCCGCGGCTACCTCGACGGCCGTGCCCTGGCCGAGGCGTTCGCCTGGCTGCGCCCAGGCGACCTGGTGTGGAACTACTGGGTGAACAATTACCTGCTCGGCAAGAAGCCGCCAGCGTTCGACATCTTGTTCTGGAACGCCGACACCACCTGGATGAGCGCCGGGCTGCATGCCGATTTCGTGGACCTGGCGATGGACAACAAGCTCGTCACGCCCGGAGGGCTGACGGTGCTCGGCACCCCGGTCGACCTGTCCCAGGTCAGCGTCGATTCCTGCATCGTCGCCGGGATCGCCGACCACATCACCCCGTGGCAGAATTGCTACCGCAGCACGCAGCTGCTCGGCGGCGAGAGCAGGTTCATCCTGTCCACCAGCGGTCACATCGCCGCGCTTGTCAACCCGCCCGGCAGCCCGAAGGCCACCTACCAGACCGGTGCGGTGCGGACAAGCCAGCACCAACAGAACGGCGGCGGGCTACGGCCGCTCGCCGCAGCGCCCGGCACCTACGTCTTCGGCAACTGATCGGCGACGCTCTGGCCACCGGATCGGAGGCTGCACTGGAGGCAGTGGAGTCGGCACGGATCGTTCGGAAGAAAAAAGGAGATCATCCCGAACGGACCTCAGGTGTCTGCACTCAGGAACATCTGCTGCGGATCCCTGGCAGTACGGGGAGGAGGCGCTGTGGTATCACGGAGCCTGCCGGAGAGAAAGCCGCCGCTAGTTTCCAGTCTGGCTACCGAGCAGGATGTATGCCGTGACGGACCGCAGGCATGCTCAGCACCCCGACGGGGGGCCCGTCAACGTCGGGGAGACCGCTCCGGTCGCGGCGAAAGCGGCCGCGATCGACGCCGCGCAGGCGCGCCCGCTGACCTGGAAGACTGTCGTCAAGCGGGCCCTGGCCGTCGCGGTGGCCGGCGCGGCCATCTACCTGGTGCTGCCCAAGCTCATCGCGGTGCTGGGGGCCTGGCCGCGGCTGTCGACGCTGAACCCGGCCTGGTTCACGGTCTGCCTGGCTGCCGAGCTGGTCTCGTTCATCTGCAACTTCGCCCTGCAGCGGCTGGCGCTGCGCACCAAAGGCTGGTTCCCCGTGGTCACCGCCGGGCTGGCCGGCAACGCGGTCACCAACAGCCTGCCCGGCGGCAGCGCAGCCGGCGCCGCCGCCCAGTTCCATATGCTCACCACCGCGGGGTTCGACACCGACACCGCCGTCGGCGGCCTCACCGCGTTCTCGCTGCTCGAGGTCGGCGGCCTGCTGGCGCTGCCCATCTTCGCGCTGCCTGCTCTACTGGCCGGGGTGCCGGTCAGCCGCGGGCTGGTCCGTACCGCCCTGCTCGGGGTCGCCGCGTTCGTCCTGTACGCGGTCTTCGGCATGATCGTGCTGCGCACCGACTGGCCGCTGGCAACAGCCGGGCGGGTGGCGCAGAGCGTGTGGAACCGGGTCACCCGCGGGCACCGGCAGCCGGTGACCGGCCTGGACCGGCGGCTGCTGGCCGAACGCGACACGATCAGGGCGGTGCTGGGCACGAACTGGCGGCAGGCGGTCCTGCTGACCGCCGGCCGCCTCGGCTTCGACTACGGCTGCCTGCTGGCCGCCCTGCGCGCCACCGGAGCCGAGCCGCAGCCCTCCCTGGTGCTGCTGGCCTACGCCGCGGCCGGCATCGTCGCGCTGTTCCCGGTCACCCCGGGCGGGCTCGGCATCGTGGAGGCCAGCCTGAGCGGCCTGCTGATCCTGGCCGGCGTCCGCGCCGGCTACGCCGTCCTGGCCACCCTGGCCTACCGGATCGCCTCCTACTGGCTCCCCCTGCTGGCCGGGCCGCCGGCCTACCTGCTGTTCCGCCGCCGCTACGGACAGCCGGTCCCCCGCCGCGCCACGCCGAGCGAGCCCGACTCCACCGCATAGCCCGGGCCTATGTCACCGGCCGGCGGCCGACCGGCGGAACAGCACCGGGCGCACCAGCTCGCCCCAGCGATGCATGAGCCCGGGCCCGAGCGGAACGCCGGCCAGTTCCGGCGCGCAGTGCAGGAACGTAAACCCCAGCCGATAGGCGAGTATCCCGTCGGTGGGGAGCTGATCACCTGCCACGGCGCCCGGCCGGGGAAGGTCGCGGTACGGCGCGGTCCGCAGCGGCTTCTGGGCGGATGCCAGGTACCTGACCTGGAGGCCGTCGCAGGCCGGGACGGCGGACGGGCGGCGAGCCGAGTTGGTGGCGAAGACGACCACGCGCACCGACGGGACCGTCCTAGCGTCGCCGAGGATGCGCGCTATGCCCTGGTCAAGTGATTCCTGACTGCCGTGCCAGGGCGCGACCAGCGGTTCCACGTCGAAAATCATCGTCCTGACTGACAGCTCCCTGGCCTCGGCGAACAGGTCAGCCAGCCCGGTAACGCGTATATAGCCGCTTGTCACCGGATCCCGCCTTTCCGCCGGAACACCTGCCGCGGAGCCGGCAATCCCGAGATGATGACGCGGAACAAGCCGCATGATCGCCCGGCCGGCACTCATGAAACCAGTGCACTGCCGCCAGCGTTACGAGGGCAAGAACCGCTGGCGCCCTCGTCTGCTGGCTCAGCCGCAGGCGCCGGGGGTTCCAGGGGCTCGTCCGGGGCGGTGGCCTGCCAGACCTCCCTGACCAGCACCTGCAGCGCCCCGGCGGTCGGGATGGCCAGCAGCGCTGCGACGAAACCGCCGAATATGCCGCCGATCAGGTTGCCGAGCGAGGCGCCGGCCAGCACGGCGATGAATACGAGCAGCGGGCTGATCCGCACCGTCTTGCTCATGACCACCGGGTTCAGGACGTGGTTCTCGATCTGGGTGTAGACGGCGAAGACGACCGCGGTGACGATGCCCGCGGTGAGGCCCCGGGCGATGAACGCGAACAGCACGGTGGGGATGCCGGCCAGGGCCCCGCCGATCATCGGCAGGAAGTCCACCAGGGCCACCCACAGGCCCCACAGCAACGGGAACGGCACGCCGAGGATCAGCAGCGTCACGAAGACCACCGTCCCGGCGGTGAGCGAGGTCAGCAGGTTGCCGAACATGTACCCGGCGGACTTGTGGCTGACGTCGGCCGCTATCCGGGTGACCGTGGCCCTGCGGCGCGGGGTCAGCTGGCCGAGCGTCCAGTTCCACATCTTCGGGCCCTCGAGCAGCAGGAGCAGGACCAGGACGAAGAGCGTGAACATCTCGATGATTACCGAGACCGCGCCCTTGCCGAGGGTCAGGGCCGGCTTGCTGAGCGCCTGGGCGTAGCCGGCCAGCCTGGGCGTGTTGTGCTGCACCCAGCTCTGGACGTGGTACCTGGCCACGAGGTGGCCGATCCAGCCCGTGCCGTGCTGCGCGCTGGCGATGTAGCCGGGCAGCCGGTCCGCCAGGTGGGTGATCCCGCTGGCCAGCGGCACGCCGAACGCCGCGGCCAGGGCGAGGAAGACCAGCGCGGACCAGAGCGTGACGATCATCACGGCCGGGCCCCGGCGCGGGATCCGCCGCTGCACTTTAGCCACGGCCGGGTTGAGCAGCATCGCGGTGAAGCCCGCCACGAGCATCAACAGCACGATGTCCCGCAGCAGGTACATCAGCTTGCCGGCCAGGTAGGCAGCGACGATTACCCCGGCCGTGACCAGGATGGTCCGCAGCGGGACGCGGCGCCGGTCGGCGGCGTCGAACAGGCGCGCCAGCCTGCCCCGCGGCGGCTGCTCACAGCTCATAGCTCACCTGACCAGCACGCCAGGACTCTGCGCGCGACGGGCTGTGTCGTCATGACCGGGCTCCTCGCACCAAATTGCTGAACTAATCCATCACTCTTGTCATCTATCATCAGTTATGATTATGATGCTGTCAAGAGCTGACCCGGCCGGACCCGGGCACCCCCGGCACGCCGGGCAGCGAACCCAGAGAAAGGAACCGTCATGTTCAAGTCACTCAGCGCGTCCCTGATCACGCGCGGCATCCTGGCCGTGATCATCGGGGTCATCGCGCTGGCCTGGCCCTCGGTCACCGTGCTGGCGCTGGTCATCTTGTTCGCCGTCTACGCGTTCATCGCCGCCGGCCTGCAAGCCGCCCGCGCCTTCAGCAGCGCCAAGGCCGGGCCGGTATTCGGGCACCTGCTGCTCGGGCTGGCCGACCTGGCCGCCGGGGTGATCGCACTGGCCTGGCCCGGGCCGACCGCGCTGGTCCTGGTGCTGATCGTGGGCGTGTGGGCGGTCATCGCCGGCCTCGCCGAGTTCTTCGCCGCCTTCCAGTCCGGCGAGCCCGCCGGGACCCGGGCCATGCTCATCCTGGGCGGCCTGGCCACCACCGCGTTCGGCGTGGTGCTGTGCGCCCGCCCCGGCATCGGCGCGGTCACCCTCGCCCTGCTGTTCGCCCTGTTCAACCTCATCGCCGGAACCTGGATGCTCGGCCACGGCATCGAACTGCGCCGCACCGGCAACACCCCGCACTCCATCAGGCCGGGAATGCCGGAAAAGAAGGCGGCCTGAGCCATGCCCGGACAAGAGGAACCACTCCCGGAGCGCAACAACTCCCCGGACCGCACGGTAGACGCGAGACAGCTGTGGTCTGGCGGCGCGGCGACGGCGGTCGTCGCGGCGCTCATAGCGCTGGCCGGCATCCTGGTATGCCGGTGGCTGTTCAACATCCCCATCCTGGCGCCGCGCCAGGACGGCACGTGGGGCGATGCGTCCACTGCGGGGTATGCGATCGCGGCCGCCGCCGCCGCGCTGGCCGCGACGGCGATCATGCACCTGCTCCTGATCGCTACGCCGCGGCCGCGGACGTTCTTCACCTGGATCATCGGACTGGGGACAGTGATCGCGGTTGTGTACCCGTTCAGCACCACGGCCCCGCTGTCCCAGAAGGTGGCCACCGCACTCATCAACCTGGTGCTCGGCGCCGCCATCGGGTCGCTGGTCAACGGGACCGCCGCGCGGGTGATACGGCGACGAGCGATCACTGGCGGCGACCAGCGCAACTACCCGTCGCCAGCACTGGAGAACTGAGCTGCCGAGGCGGGAGGCGGAGACCGCTGCTCATGGCAGCGGCCGATTGCAAGGGGATGACCGGATATGTCTGAGGACGGCCAGCGCGAACCGGGCAACGGCGGCACGGCTCATCGCGGGCGGCCGGCAGCGGGCAGGTACGGATCTTGTGGTGAGACCTCTTGTACCGGGGGCTCCGCGCCTTCCCGGGGATCTCCCACTATGTCCGCACGCCTGCCCGTATGGCCGTTATGCGATGAGTGCCGGGTTCACCCTTGCTGAGAAAACCTCATGGTGCCATCCCGGTCGTGTAGCTGGCCTAGCGCGGAGCATAGGCGATCGACGAAGAAGGAAGCGAATACCGGCTTGACAATGCAGAGCGTGACTCGTTGCGGGCGTCGACGCGCACCCGGGTCGATCAAAGCACGTTGGCAAGACGACGTCGCCGACGCCGACCCACTCGATCAGGTCGGCAATGTCCCGCGCTTACTGCCGCGACCAGAATTGCAGGACGCCTTCGGATCCTGGACCTGGAAGATGACCTGGTGGCTGAGCGCGCCCTGACCGCCTGCACGAACGGCTCGCCGAACGGGACGGGCCGGACAGCTGACCCGGCCCCGGGCTACGCGCTGCCCGACGGCCGGGAGCGCGATTTACGCGCCTGCGGCACGGGGGGCTCGCTGCCAAGGAGTTCCCTGAGCCGGGCCAGCTCGGCCTGCAGCTGCCGGGTTTCCTCCTGCAACTGCAGGACCCGGCGGATACCGGCCAGGTTCATCCCGTCGGCGGTCAGCGCGCAGATCTCCTGCAGCCGGTCGATGTCCCGCCGGGAGTACCGGCGGGTGCCGCCCGCGCTGCGCGCCGGGTCCAGCAGTCCTTCCCGCTCGTAGATCCGCAGCGTCTGCGGGTGCAGCCCGGCCAGCTCGGCGGCCACCGAGATGCTGAACAGGCCCCGGTCCAGGTCCGCCCATCCCGGGTTCACCATGGCCGACCCCGGTCCCGGGCCACGTACCGCAGCGCCAGCTCCGCCAGGACGGCCAGCGTGTACTCTTCCTCATCCCAGTCGGCTGCGGGTGATTCCGGACGGGTTCTTTCCACCCGGACCGGTCCCGCTCGCAACGGCGGCTCGGCCGCCCGCACCCGCGGCGGCATGCTGCCTGTCCCGCCGGGGCCGGGCGACCGCCGCACCGTGACCCGGACCGCGGGCTGCTGCCCGCGGGCGAGGTCGCGGTCATAGGCGGCACGGCTGGCCTGGTCGCCGAGCACCTGGTACGCCTCGGCCAGGGCGCGGAACCGGCCCGGCGCGGCGGCGTCACCCGGCCGGGCATCGGGGTGCTCGGCCCGGGCCCGGCGCCGCCAGGCCTGCGTGATCTCGTGCCGCGAGGCCTCCCGGGGCACTCCCAGCAGCTGGTACAGATCCGGGCCCGGCCCGCCGTGATCCGCAGCGGCCATGACCGTCACCATCCCTTCCGCAGGCACGGCTGCACATCAGCCTGCCTCCAGTATGCGGCAGAAGAAAATCTCAGTCGAGTCTTGTCAGATAATTCTGTGGCGTGCTATATAGATCCCGTGAGCGCGACATGACCATCTCAGACAGGTAAGGAGGCACCCGATCATGCTCATGCGCACTGACCCGTTCCGCGAGCTGGACCGGCTCACCCAGCAGGTGCTCGGCACCACCGCCCGGCCCGCAGCGATGCCCATGGACGCCTACCGGCAGGGCGACAACTTCTACATCTGCCTGGACCTGCCCGGCATCTCCGCTGACTCCATCGACCTGACCGTCGAGCAGAACGTGCTGACCGTCCGCGCCGAGCGCGCCCCGGTGAAGGCCGACGGCGCCCAGATGATCGTCGCCGAACGGCCCTACGGCATCTTCACCCGGCAGGTCTTCCTCGGCGAGACCCTGGATGCCGACCACATCGGCGCCGACTACGCCGCCGGCGTGCTCACCCTGATCATCCCGGTCCACGAGGCCGCCAAGCCCCGCAGCATCCACGTCACCAGCAGCGACCAGAAGCAGGCCGTCACCGCCTGACTTCCGGCAGCATGACTGGCATGGGCCGCCGGCATCGGGCGGCCCATGCCAGTCGGCAACTCCTGCAGGCGGCAACTCACCGAGACCGGCCACGGACAACGCCCAGACCATCCGGGCCCGCTGCGGCCCCGGCACGCGGCCCTCACCGCCGCACGAGAGATCGACATCGCCACCGTGGCCAGGCGGCGCGAGCGGCTGTTAACGCTGGCTGATGAGGGCCACCGGTGACCGCCGACTCAGACAGGTCAACAACCACGAGCGCGGATACCCGGCCGGGCCGGCCACCGCGTCATGGCCCGGCCCGGCCGCGAGGAGTCCGGGTGCCAAGCGGCCGCCGCGTATCCGGCCGCCCCCGGTGACCAGGCAGGCCGCAGCCTGGGCGCGCTGGGGGGCGCTCAAGCGGGCGCGGCGTCCCCGGGGGCGGGCAGGCCCGCGTAATGGCGCACGGTGGCAGCGAATCGGTCGGGGTCGGCCACGGTCAGCGTCAGGCCCGGGTGGCGGAGCAGGCCGAGCGGGTCGATGCCGGGCACGGGTTCGCGCAGCAGCAGGCAGACCCCGCGCGCGGGGGTGGTGCCGAAGGTCAGCCCGTGGTCGGTCAGGGACAGCCGCGGGCCGATCGCGCGGTACCAGCGGTAAGGGCCGGTGACGTCCACCGCCCGCACATTCGCTGGCGTGGTGCGGCAGGTCCACGGCCCGAAACAGGCGACCAGCAGGTCGGCGGCAACGGTGACGTGCGCCGTGGCGGGGGTCACCCCGAGCGCGGCGAGGGGCAGCCGGAAACGTGGGTCGGACGCCATCTCGAACTGCCCGGCCCCAGAGCCGGCTGCCGGCTGCCGCAGCGGCCGCGTGCCCGGGCAGGCCGGCCAGCGCCCCGGCGAGACCGTCAGCGCTGGCCGGATCCCAGCCGCCGGAGCCACGCCAGCGCACCCGGCCGGCCCGGTCGACCAGGAACAGCCAGATGGTGTTCCGGTCGCTGATGCCCAGCGGGGCCGTGACCCGGCGCAGGTCGGTGTAAACGGTCAGGGTGCGCCGCCGTGTCTGCTGGTCCCGGATGGCCGCCGCCATCCCGCCGTCGATGACCGGCCGGGCTGGCTGCCACTGCAGCCCGATCGCGGGCAGTTCAGCGAACCGCAGCCACGGCGTCATGGCTGCCCGTTCTTCCAGCCAGGGCACCCAGGAGTCGACGAGTTCCTGCTGCTGGCGCTGGAAGGCGATGATGATGACATTCCATTCGCCGGGCAGCCCGGCTGGCAGCATCACCTCGCGCCCGTCGAGGTCACGCGCGCCCAGCTGCGGAAACGAGATCTCTCTTATCGTCTGAGGGTATGCCGGGCCGGCTGGCGGCCTGGGGCGAGGCTGCGGGCGGCGGGGATGTGCCGCGGTCACGAGCTGCGCTCCAGCACGAGCTGGTGCGCGTCGAGGTAGCCGGAGCGGAAGCCACCTTCGGAGTAGGCGAGGTAGAGGTTCCACATGCGCTGGAACGTGGGCCCGAACCCGAGGTGCCTCACCGGGCCGGCGGCGCCGGCGAACCGGCCGCGCCACTCGGCCAGCGTGCGGGCGTAGTGCTGTCCCATGGGGTAATCGGCGGTCACGCGCAGGCTGGTGTGCTCGCGCAGGGCGTCGGTGATCGCCTGGAGCCCGGCTCTGCCGCCGGGGGCGAGCAGCCGATCGATGGCGGTGAAGTAGGCGGGCCAGTAGCGCTCGCCGACCGCCTCGATCATTTCCACGCTGAGTACCACGTCGTAGCTGCCGGCGGCTTCGCGGTAGTCACGCAGTTGCACGTCCACCCGGTCCGCCACGCCGGCGGCTTCGGCGCGGCGGCGGGCCGTTCGCCACTGTGATGGTGAGAGTGGTGACCCGGGCGCCGCGGGCGGCGGCGCGGATGGCCAGTTCGCCCCAGCCGGTGCCGATATCCAGCACCGAGGTCGCCTGGCCCACCCCGGTGCGGTCCAGCAGGGCATCGATCTTGCGGCGCTGCGCGCCGGCGAGGGTGTCGCCGGGGGCGAACAGCGCGCTTGAGTAGGTCATGCGGGGTCGAGGAAGGCGGCGAACAGGTCATCGGACAGGTCGTAGTGCCGCTGGATGTTGCGGCGTGCTCCTTCGATGGTGGCGTCCTCAGCGGCCGGCTGGCGCGGGATGTACCAGCGGCGCAGCGCCTGCAACGGCGCCGGGACGAGCGCGGTGACTAGAACGTTAGAGAAGCTAACGGAATCCTGGGAGCCAAGCTGGGAGCCAACAGAGACAGCATTCAGGCGGCGCCGAGCTACTGTCAGCCACCATCGATGCAGTTGAACGCCACGCCAGGCGGCGCCAGGCGACGTGCCGCGACGCTTCGGCGGTGCCGTGCTAGCAGATGCCCGTGGCGCCCGGATGGAAATCTGGGTGGTCGGATGCGAGGATCGCACCCATGGAGCCTGCAGTCCGGATTGGGGAAGCCGACGCTCCTGCCGTTGTGAGCCGAGGAGTCGTCCGCCGTGCCGGGCTGCTGGCGCGGCTGGATAGGGCGGCCCGGGTGATCGAGGTCTCCGCGCCGGCGGGGAGCGGGAAAACGGTGCTGCTGCGCTCCTGGATCGGCGAGTCCAGGCTGGCCGACCGGGCCGGGTGGGTGCAGGTGCAGCGAGAGGAGCATGATCCGCAGCGGTTCTGGATCTCGGTGGCAGAAGCGCTGCGGGCCACGGCGCCCGGGTCGCCGCTGGTGCGGCCGCTGGCACAGCCAGGGACGGCAGACCTGGACGGCTGGGCGGTCGTGGAGTGGCTGCTGAAGGACCTGGCGGGGCTGACGGAGCAGATCTGGCTGGTGATCGACGACATGCACGAGCTGCGCTCCGCCGACGCGCGGCGCCAGCTGGAGCTGCTGATCATGCGCGCGCCGCCGGAGCTGCGGCTCGTGCTCGCCACCCGGCACGATCTGGGCCTGGGCCTGCACCGGCTGCGGCTGGAGGGCGAGCTGACTGAGATCCGCGCCGCCGATCTGCGCTTCACCCTTGAGGAAGCGCGGGCGCTGCTGGAGGCGGCGGGGGTGGGGCTGGCCGAGCCAGGGCTCGTGGCGCTGCAGGAGCGCACCGAGGGCTGGGCGGCCGGGCTGCGGCTGGCCGCGCTGTCGCTGGCCGCGCACCCCGACCCGGAGGGGTTCGTGGCCGGGTTTTCTGGCAGCGAGCGGACGGTGGCCGAATACCTGCTGGCCGAGGTGCTCAGGCGACAGCCGCGGCAGGTGCGGCGGCTGCTGCTGCGCACCTCGGTGCTGGAGCGGGTCAACGGCGAGCTGGCCGACCTGCTGACCGGGCGCAGCGGCGGGGGGCGCATCTTGCAAGACCTGGAGCAGGCCAACGCGTTCGTGGTCCCGCTGGACGCGCAGCGCTCCTGGTTCCGCTACCACCGGCTGTTCGGCGACCTGCTGCAGTTCGAGCTGCAGGCCAGTGGGCCGGATGAGGTTCCGGCGCTGCACGCCGCCGCCGCGGCCTGGTTCGCCGGGCACGGGTTGGCGGTAGAAGCGGTCCGGCACGCTCAGGCGGCTGGTGACTGGGGCCTGGCCGCCCGAATCCTGGCCGACCACTGGCTCGGCCTGGCCCTCGACGGGCAGGCGGCCACCGCGCGCGAGCTGCTGACCGGGTTCCGGGCCGATCTGATCGCCGCCGATACGGAGCTGACCACGCTGGCGGCGGCCAGCGAGATCACCGGGGGCTCGCTGGAGCAGGCCGAGCGGCACCTCGAGCGTGCGGCGGCGAAATCGGCCTCGGTGCCCGCGGACCGGCGCGGCGGCCTTCACGTGCTGATCACCGTCCAGCGGCTCCGGCTTGCCCGCAAACGCGGCGACCTTCCCGCGGCCGTAGCGGCAGCTCAGGAACTGATGACCCTGGCTGGGGCAGCGGACGCGGTGCAGCTCGGACTGGGAGAGGACGTACGGGCGGTGGCACTAGTCAGCCTCGGCACCGCCGAACTGTCGTGGCAGCGGCTCGACGAGGCCGAACGGGACCTCGAGCAGACCATCGCGGTGGCACGCCGGATCGGGCGCCCCTTTACCGAGGTCCACGGCCTGGCGCAGTGGGCAAGGGTGGCGGCCTACCGGTCCCTGGCGCTGGCAACCGAGCGCGGCACGCAGGCGATCGAGCTTGCCCGGCAGCATGGCTGGGCCGAGCACCCGGTTCTTTCCACCGCCTACACGGTGCTCGCCACGGTCATGGTGTGGCGGGGACAGCTGGATGAGGCGGAACGGTGGCTGCGCGACGCCGAGGGCACGTTGCGGACCGAATCCGAACCGGCGACCGGCCTGCTCTTCCACCATGCTCGCGGGGCGCTGGAACTGGCGTACGGTCGTTACGACGACGCGCTGGCCGCTTTCCGTGCAGCCGGGAGACAAGCTGAATTGCTTAGTTCGCCGGACCCGATTCCTACGCATATGCGAGCGCTCGAGCTGCACACTCTCCTGCGCCAGGGCGACACCGGATCCGTCGAGCAGGCCCTCGCCGGGATGAGCGGCCAGCAGCGTGAGACCGGAGCGATGCGCGGTGTCGTGGCGGCGTTGCGGCTGGCTCAGCACGACCCGCGAGGGGCCATGGCCGCGCTCGCGCCTGTCCTCGACGGCTCCGCCCCGGTGATCACCCCGGCCCTGGTGGGGTCATTCTTGCTGGAGGCGATCGCACGTGAGGCGGCCGGTGACCGGGGCGCCGCTGAGAACGCCCTGGAACGGGCGCTTGACCTGGCCGAGCCCGACGGTGTCCTGCTGCCGTTCCTCATCCAGCGGGCGCCGGACCTGCTGGAGCGATATTCCCGGCGCCGTACCGCACACGCCGCCCTGGCCGCGAGGATCCTCGCCCGGCTGGCCCCGGGCAGTTCGGGAGCAACCGGTCCCGGCCAAGAAGGGCCCATGGAGGCGGCTTTCCCCGGGAACGGGCAGATCCGGGGGGATCGTCCCCGCGAGCCGGCGGAGCCTCTGCTGGAGCCGATCAGCGAAATGGAGATGCGCGTCCTGCGCTACCTGCCGACCAACCTGACCGCGCCGGAGCTTGCCCACGAGCTGTGCCTGTCGGTGCACACCATCAAGACGCACATTCGCCACCTGTACACCAAACTCGGCGTGCACGGGCGCGGAGAGGCCGTCCAGCGAGCCCGTGCCCTGGGTCTGCTTGCCCCGTCCTCGCGCAGGTACTGAACGTCCCCCTGCCGGCTGGAGCATCGGTACGGCGGCGTAAAAACCATCTTCCGTTCGGGATGAAAGGAAGGGATGCGACGACGGCCGCCAGCCGCTCACCGGGCCGTCGGATCGCACGGTTCGTGCGACGGCAACTCATCCCGCCTGTCGCCATCATCAACGTCATGCCCGGTCTCCCGCGAGGACGGCTGGGCCAGGCGTTGACACCACACAGGAGTTATCAGCCATGTCGATCCAGTTCTCGCCGGTAATCGCGGCTCAGCCGCGCCCGCTGCCCGGCTTCACCTCCTTGCTCTACGTCAACCTCGACGAGCTGGGCGTAGCGGCGTCCCCCGTCGCCGTGCTCGACGACTTCCGGGTGCCCGGCCTGCCGTTCTCGCCGCACCCCCACGCGGGCTTCGCCGCCGTCACCTACGTCTTCGAGGACTCCCCCGGCGCCGTCCGCAGCCGCGCCTCCTCCGGCGCCGACCTCGTGGTTGGCCCCGGAGGGATCGTCTGGACCCACGCCGGCAGCGGCGTCGTGCACGAGGAGGTCCCGGCCGAACCGGGCCGGGAACTGCACGGTGTTCAGATCTTCGTCAACCTCAGTGCCAAGAACAAGCTCACCCCGGCGAGGGTGCTCCATCTCGAACCGGGCGAGGTGCCGGAATGGCATAGCGACGCCGGTGACCGCGTACGCGTCGTCGTGGGATCGTACGAAGGCGTCTCGTCGCCGCTGGTCCCCGTCGAGCCGTTCACCTTGCTCGATGCCAAGCTGCGCCAGGAGATCTCCATCGACCTCCATGCTGCTCACAACACGGTCGTCTATGTCCGCACGGGGTACGTCGTGGTGCGCGCCGACGGTCACCAGGAGAAGGTGGAGGGCGGACACGCGATAGCGCTCAGCGGCAGCGGCGGGCGGGTGACGTTCGAGGCGCTTCCTCCCTCGCACTTCCTCATCCTGTCCGGCGCCGCGATCGGTGAGCCGGTGGTCGTGGAGGGACCCTTCATAATGAACGAGCCGTCGCAGATCGAAGCCGCCACCGCCCGGTACCGCACGGGAGCAATGGGCCGCCTCGCACCGGTCAGAGCATTACGGCGAGGCCTTCGACGGCCGGGGTAGCGTGCGGGCGCCATCCGGTGAGGTCGGCGAACGTGGCGTCGGTGATCTTCCGGGAGGGTCCGAACAGGGTGCCGTCATACCCCCAGCCGGGGTCATCGAGGGTGTGCAGGTCACGGCCCAGGGTGGTCTCGAGGCGGGCATTGAGCATGCCCTGGGTGACCGGGGCGCCGTCGGTGACGTTGTAAGTCCCCGGGGGAACAGTGAGCGCCGGGAGCACGGCCCGGGCGGCGTCGGTCTCCGCGACCATGGCGATCCAGGCGGCGGGGTCGCCGTCGATCAGCCGCCAGCCCCGCCGGGCGGCGGACACCACCTGGCGGGTGATGGCTTCCTCGCGGCCGCAGGTCCAGCCGAGCCTTAGCACGACCGCGTCGCCGCCGAGGCTGGTGAACAGGCGCGCCGCTTGTTCGGCGGCGGCCGCGGGCGCGGTCTCGGCCGCTGTCAGCGTCGGCGACCCGGGCTGCAGGGGCACCCCGCGATCGTCGTCGTAGCGGAAGACGGTGGACAGCATGACCAGCCGGGCGGCGCCGCGCTCGCGCGCGTCCATGGCGGCGTGCTCGAAGTCCCCGGCCAGCGCCGTGGTCCGGAACCGGTGCCGCAGGCGGGCCGCCAGCCCGGGCGGCCGGGGAACGGTCACGAACACGACGGTCGGGCCGCTGAGCCAGGCCCCGCCGCTGCTTGCAACGGACGACAGGGCGGGCGCCAGGCGGGCTGGCGTGTCCAGGCAGGCCAGCAGCGCGGCGGCGGTGTGCAGCCGCTGCGCGACCGCCGCGCGCAGCGGGGTGGGCTCGCCGATCAGCACGACGCGGGCGGCCGCGGCGGACACCGGCGGCGGAGCGGGTTCATAACGGGTGTCTGTCATCGGGGTTCCTCGGGGTTTCCTCGGGTCAGCGGACTCAGCGGACGATGAAGGCCCCGTGCATGCCCATCTGGGCGTGGCCGGGCAGGGGGCAGATGTACTGGTAGGTTCCAGCGGCACCAGCCGAGAAGGTGATGGTGCTGGCGCCCTGGCCGCTGGCCGTGGGGTCGCCGATCAGGCCCGAGAACGCGCCGGGGATGGCCGGCGTCTTCGGCTGGTAGAAGCTGAACGGCGGCTGCTCGCTGGTGATCATCCAGGCGTGCGCCTCGTCGGTGTCGCCGTTGATGAACTGGACCGTGACCTGGGCGCCCTGCGGGACGATGAGCGCGGGATTGGCGAGGCCGGCCACGCGGAACGTCATGTCCGGCCCCCCGGGCGGGACCGCCACCACGGTGAACGACACCGAGCCGCCGGTGAAGGTGATCGTGTTCGACGCCTTGTCGACGCTGGCCCCGGCGGGCACCTGGTCGCTCAGCGCGCGCGTCTGGGCGAGGCTCACGGTCTGTGGCGCCATGCCTGCCATCGCAGCGCCGGCCTGCCTGCCGATGCTCTGGGCCAGCGACGAGGAGGAGAAGCGGCCGGCGTCGGGGAACTGGCGGTGTCCCTGGCGATGGCGGCGCGGGCAGGTCGCGGTTTCCGCTGACGGAGGAGTTGAGATCGGTCATACCTGCAGGCTCGCGATTCGCGATTGAAAAACCGCTGAAGACCGTTCAGACCATGCGCGCGGCCTTCGTTCAGCGTTCTTCAAGCCTTCGGCTGGCACTATGGTGACAGGCTTGCTCCCTGGCCTCTCATGAAAGTACTCTATTCAGAGTACCCTACCTTTTTGGAGGCCTGAGTTGGAGGAAGAGGTATGCGCGTCTTGGTGGTAGAGGACGACGAGCTGCTGGCCAGCTCCCTGCGCCGCGGGCTGACCGCGGAGGGGTACGCGGTGGAGGTCGCCGCGGACGGCATCGACGGCCTGCACCGGGCCCGGGAGTTCGATTACGACGCGATGATCCTCGACGTGCTGCTGCCCGGGCTGAACGGCGTGCGGGTCTGCGCGCAGCTGCGCGCGGACGGCCGTGACCTGCCGGTCCTGATGCTGACCGCCAGGGACGGCGCCGCTGATCACGTTACGGGCCTGGACTCCGGCGCCGACGATTACCTGGCCAAGCCGTTCTCCTATGCGGTGCTGCTGGCCCGGCTCCGTGCACTGCTGCGGCGCGGGCCGGCCCGGCTGCCGCCCGTGCTGCGGCACGGGCCGCTGACCCTGGACCCGGCCAGGCACCGGTGCACCAGGGATGGGACCGATCTCGACCTCACCCCCAGGGAGTTCGCCGTGCTCCAGTATCTGCTGGCCCACCGGGACGCGACAGTTACCAAGCAGGAACTGCTGGATCACGTGTGGGGCGACAACGATGCGGCCGACCACAACGTGGTCCAGGTCTATGTCAGCTCGCTGCGGCGCAAGATCGACCCTGACGGGCAGCCGTCGCTGATCGAGACCGTCCGCGGGGTGGGCTACCGGATGTGCGCGGACCCGTGATGATCAATCTCGCCCGGCTGTGGCGCTCCAGCCTGCGGCTGCGGCTGACCGTGACGGGGACGCTGCTGGCCGCCGTGATCTTCGCGATCGCCGCCCCGGTCGCGATCGGTCTCTACCACAAGTCGCTGACCGATTCTGTCTGGAACACGGTGACCGGGGCCGCCAACCAGGTAGCCGCCAGGCTCAAGTCGGCGGAACAGGTCCCGGACCCGATCCCCATGCCAGTCGCCCCCGGGGTGCCGCGGATCCAGGTGCTTGACGCCCGAGGTCACGTGGTCACCGGCGACCCTGCCTCGGCTGTCAGGTCCGCGCTATACCGGCTGCCGCCCGGCCGGAGCAGCGAGCGCGCCGTGGTGGTGCATCCGGCCTTCATGACCGCGGGAAGCGCGGCGGTGTACGCGGTACGGACCGTGACGCCGCGCGGACCAGAGACCGTCGTGGCCGCGTTCTCGCTGGAACCAGCCAGCACGCAGACCCGGCAGGTGGCCGTGCTCACCGCAGGGCTGGCCGCGGTCGCGCTGGGGGTGGTGGCGGCGGTGTCCTGGCTGACGGCCGGCTGGTCGCTGCGGCCGGTCGAGCGATTGCGCAGGCAGGCCGCGGCGATCGCGGCCAGCGGTGATCTGTCTGGCCGACTGGCCGGCCTGGACACGGCCCACCGGCGGGTGCGGGGGGTCGTCCCCCCGCGAGCCAGCGGAGATGAGCTTGCCCGGCTGGGCGGCACGCTGAACACCATGCTGGAGTCGCTGGAGCTGTCGGTGGACCGCCAGCGCCGCTTCGTCGCCGACGCCGCGCATGAGCTGCGCACCCCGCTGGCCGGCCTGACCACCGCTCTCGAGGTCGCGCGAAGCCATCCGCGCACAAGCGAGACGCTGGTCGACGACCTGCTAGCCGGCCACCGCAGGCTCGGGCGTCTCGTCAATGACCTGCTGATTCTCGCGGCCGTCGACGGCCGCGCACCGCATCGGGCCGAGCCCGTCGACCTGGCCGGCGTGGTGACCGACTGCTCCCGCCTGCCTGTCCCCGATGGGGTCAGCCTGCGCCTGGGGCATCTGGACCGGGTGTTCGTCCTCGGCGATGAGACGCAGCTCAGCCGGGTGGTGAGCAACCTCGTGGACAACGCACTGAAGTACGCCGACACCATGGTGGAACTGAGCGTGCGCCGGGGCGGTCAGCAGGCGGTGATTTCCGTGTCCGACGACGGACCGGGGATACCAGTGGCGGACCGGATGAGGATCTGGGAACGGTTCACCCGGCTCGACGACGCCCGGTCGCAGGCCAGCGGCGGGAGCGGGCTCGGGCTGGCCATGGTCAGGGAACTGGCCGCCGCGCACGGCGGCAGTGTCTCGGTGATCAGCAGGGAACCGGGCCCGGGAGCGACCTTCCTGGTACACCTGCCGGTTACCTCATCCGGGCGGACTGAACAGCGCGCGGATGCCAGCGGCATCAGGGACGACATGATGGATGGCCGCGATGCCGGAGAACCCGGCGTCTGCTGACACGAGCGCTTCAGCTCCTGCCGCACGGGTCGCCGCGGCCAAGACCGCGTCGAACGAGCCGAAGCCTGTTCCCTCCTCGTACAGGCGCAGCCCTTCGCGCAGGTCGGTTTCCTCGACGATGAGCAGCGGTGACAGGAGTTCGATGTAGTCGCGGGCAAGTTCCGCGGCGTCTTTGCGGTCGCGGCGGCGAGCGCGAACGTGAGTGAACTCCTGGATGACCTCGATCGTGGTGGTTGCCAGGATCGTTCCGTCCGCTATCGCGCGGATCAGCTGCTGGCAGGGTTCACGGAACGGGTGGCTGGTGCCGACCGCATAGACCAGGACAGTTGTATCGACCACGATCACGCGTGGCGTCCGCGGAGTTCATCCAGTTCGGCGAGCAGATCGCCGACCTCCATCGGGGCCGCGTCGAGGATACGCCGCGCGGCGGCGGCCCGCCTCCGCTGCGCCGCGGGCAGGCCGCGGTCAAGTGCCTCCCGGATCACGGTGGCGACAGAGGTACCGCGCTGCCGCGCGAGCGCGCGAACCCGCTCGTAGCGCTCTTCGTCGAGAAGGATCTGCAGCCGATGCGTCAACATACACATACATTAGCATGCACATGTCTCGGTGCGGTGCGGGGTGGTCAGCCGTGTGCGGTTGTCATTCCCCTTGTCCGAGGCTGTCGTCAGGGGCGAAGGGCGGTAGAACGTGGCCGAAACCGCGTTCGTGGACCTGGCGCCACCAGTCGGCGCCCTCGAGGGTTCCTGACTCGATGTCGCGGACCAGGGCGCGGATGTAGTCGATCTCGGCGGCGCGGATGCGGTCCCGGTACTCCTCCTCCACCCACAGTAGGCGGGGCAGTCCGCGCTTGTGCATGAGTTCGCGGGCGGCGGCCGCCTGGGCGTCCTCCATGGCCAGGTGCCGGAGCCGTTCCCTCAGCAGGCCAAGGACCTGGTCGGGCGGCAGCGCGGGCAGGAACGACAGCGCGGCCACGAACTGGGGGTACTCGGCGGCGGGGGTGGAGATGAGGTCGGCGAGCCAGTCGCTGACCTCGACCCGCCCGGCGTCGGTCAGCTGATAGACCGTCCGCTCAGGCAGCCGGCCGGGACGTTCGGTTTCCTTCGGCTCGATCAGGCCCCGCTTGCGCAGCGACTCCACCACCGCGTACAGCGCGCCGTAGTTGAGCTTGACGCTTTGCTCCTTGTTCCGCTGGCGCAGGGTGGTAGCCACCTCATAGGGATGCATGGGCCGTTCCAGCAGCGAGTACAGCACAGCCAGGGCCAGGGGGTTACTCCTGCTGCGGCGCATCCCGTCTCCTCTCAGTACTTCATTCAGAGTACTTACATGCGAGTTAATGGATAAACCTACTCCGCGCACAGGAGTCGTCGCATACCGCCAGTCGGCAGTCGGCCGCGGAGCGCTAACCATAATCCTTATAGAAGTACTCTGGTAAGAGTAGTAATGATAAGGCCTCAAGGTTAGGGAGAAAAGTCGACAGCAAACACTTCAGGTAGCCGCGACACGGCCGATGGTTCAGCCCGGCGGCACCTCCGGCGTCCCGCCCCGCGACACCGGGGTCGCCTCGGTCACCGTCAACACCGGCAACCAGCTCGGCGGCTCCATCGGCACCTCCCTGCTGAACACCATCTTCGCCGGCGCGATCACCGCCTACATCGCCGCCAACGCCCACGGCCGCCCCGGCCCGCCCAGCAGCCCCAGCCCGGCGCCGCCGCCTGGGACACGCCAAGCACCACCGCACCGCAAAGGTAACCAGCCGCGACCCCCTATTCCGGGCGGCGTTCCCCGGCAGCCCGGAACCGGAGTCGCCCAGAGTTTAGGTCTCGGCTGGCATCGCGCGCGGATAGCTCCGCCGACCACGGATGCGGCGGGGCCGCACACGCATCAGGGGCGCGCCCTCAGCCGCGGGCCACGGGAACGGATCGGCCCCGGCCTTGACGATCGACGCGCGCTCGGCCTCGGTGTCCACATAATGCGCCGACCCCACGACCTGCACGCTCCATCCCCAGTTCGCGAGCGGATCGATCTGGTCTATCTCGAAGGCGACCTGATATTCAGCGTGCGCGATACCGGTACGCAGGTCCTCTTCAGTGAAGGTGCCCTGGAGCGGGTGGAAGACGATCGAACCTTCATACAGCCTGTACGCGACCGCCACGACAGTGGGGCCCTCCCGGCCGGTGTAGGCCAGGCGCCCCACCCGTGTGGCGCCGAGCAGCCGCAGGCATTCGTCCTCATCCAGACTTTCGACCACACGCGGCCAAGACACTCTTGATGGACTCAACGACGCGGAACCCCCGCGCGACACGAAATTGTCTGACATGGTTTAACCCTTCTGCGGTATGGCTAGCGGTAGTTTGTCGACTAACGCTCCTGGATGTTGCTGATGCCGGCACGGAACACATGGCATGGGTCAGTGCTCGCGGGGACGCAGGATTCCGACGATGACGCGGAGCATGACAGTGATGCTGAGGAACAGGCCGATATAGCCGAACAACTGCAGCACGGTGATGCCTGCGCCAATGCTGGGAGAGCCGTGGGCGAGCAGCAGGATCACCGACATCAGTCCGAGCGCGGATCCGGTGAGGCCGAGCACGGCCCGGTTGACAAGGCTGGTGACCACCGACACGTCGCGGGCATCGCTGAACAGCCGCAGGTTGGCGGTGAAACGTCCCTGGGCGAGGGCCGCGCTGATCTTGTCGGCACGGCGGGGCAGCTTGCGCAGCATCGGCAGCAGGGTGAGCAGTTCGGCGGTGGCGGCGTCGCGCAGCGACTGGGGTGCCATCTGCCCGACCGCGAACTGGCGGGCGATGGCCTCTGATTCGGTGGCGATGTCGAAGCCTGGGGCCAGAGTACGCAGGGTGCCGTCGAGGGTGATCAGCGCGCGGAAGACACCGCCGATGGCCGTGGGGAAGGCGATACCAGCGCGGCCGACCACGTTCATCAGGTCGCGCATGAAGGCGGCGTCGGGGGTCATGCCAGCGCCGAGATGGGCGGTCATGAACGCGGCGAGGGTCTGCTCGAGTGCTTCCTCGTCGGCGGGCCGGCTGATAGCCAGGTCGGCGACCGCCTCATACAGCTCGGCGGGGTCGCGGCGGGCTACCGCGGCCAGCAGCCGCTGCAGCCCGGCCTGCTGGCGGATGTCGAGCCGACCCACCGATCCGAAGTCGATCAGCGCCAGCTGCCCGGAGGACAGGAACATGACGTTGCCCGGGTGGGGGTCGGCGTGGAAGGTGCCGTGGATGAGGATCTGGTCCAGCAGAGTGCGCAGCAGTTCGCGGGCCAGGGCTTCCCGGTCGGCGCCCAGCTTGTCCATCAGGGGACCGGCGTCGCGGATGCTGACACCGTCGAACCGGTTCTCGACGAGAAGCCGGCGGGTGGAGATGCCGATGTGCACGGCGGGGATGAGCACCGTGGCGCCGGCCGGGGTCTCGGCGGCGACCTCGGCGATGTTGCGGGCCTCAACCCGGAAGTCGAGCTCCTCGGCAAGGGCGTCGGCGAAGCCGCTGCCGAGGTCGGCGACATGGTAGGCGCGGGCCCACTCGGCCTGGGATTCCAGACGGCGAGTGGTCCGGCGGATCATGTCCAGGTCGCGGCTGACCAGCTCGTCGATTCCCGGGCGCTGTACCTTGAGGATGACCGGGGCCCCGTCGGTGCGCCAGGCTGCGTGCGCTTGCGCCAGCGAGGCGCTGGCCACCGGGTCGGGGTCGACACGGCTGAACACCTGGCTGAGATCCCCGCCGAGTTCCTCCTCGAGCAGGGCCTGGATCCGCGGCCACGGCGCCGGAGGCACGCGGTCTTGCAGCCCGGCCAGCTCCGTGGTCATCGCCGCTGGCAGCAGGTCGGTACGGGTGGACAGGACTTGGCCGAGCTTGACGAAGATCGGGCCGGCTTCTTCCAGTGCCAGGCGGAGCCGACGGCCCAGCTGGCCGGGGTCTGCCCGTCCGCTGCTGACTAGCCGGTACCGGGTGGCGATCCGGGCCAGCTGCGCGTACCGGCGGGCGGTTCGCGCCATCTGGCGCAGCGCCCGCCACGGGTGCGGCAGGCCACTCACCGTATCTTGGCGTCCTGGCCGGACCAGCAGCTCGGCCAGGACTACCCCCAGCATCGTCGCCACCACCGCCGCCACCATCCCGGCACCCACCACCAGGGGGGTGACCTGGCCCGGATGACGCCGGTAGATCAGATAGGCGAAGAGAATCCCCGCTGCCACCCCGAGCAAACCGGCGAGCAGCGCGCGGGTCAGCCGCAGCCGCACCCCCAGCAGCCGGCTGACCGCCGCGGCGAACAGCAGCACCAGCACGATAACTTCGATGACGGCGACCATAAGGCTGTCCTCCTGGCCTGGCTACCGCTGAGGCGAGCGGTTCCGGCCGGCGATGAACAGGATGGACAGGTAGCACAGGAGCGCCACCGCCCAGGTCAGGGCCATCGCCATGGAATCCCCGTTCTGCCCAGAGCCGGCGAACCGTGTGCCGTTGAAGGCGGCGCTGGTCATGGCGGCCAGGCCGGCCACGGCCAGGGCGATGATGCCGCCATGACGGGCTACGGCGGCACGGATAACGATTGCCAGGCCGGTCAGGATCAGCGCCAGGCCGAGCACGGCGTGGATACTGACGGCCACGGGCCCGTTGGCGATCACGCTGCCCAGCCCGGCCCCCTGGTCTTTGCCGGGCAGGGTGACGAACAGGTTCACCCCGATGCCCAGGCCGTATTGCACCAGCAAGAGCACGCACATAGCGAAGGACACCACGCGGATGCCGGGCATGGCCGCAGCCGAGCTGCGGGCGGCCGACGCGGCGCGGACTTCCCGAGTCGTCATTATCTGCTCCTTTCCGGAGAACGGGGTTGCGGCCCGTTAGCTTTGCGGTGCGGTGGTGCTTGGCGTGTCCCAGGCGGCGGCGCCGGGCTGGGGCTGCTGGGCGGGGCGGGGCAGCGGCCCGGAGCGCATCAGGGCGCCGCAGATGATGGCGCCGGCGGCGAAGATGGCGGCGGTCCACCAGAACGCGACGGTGTAGCCGTGCACCGCGGCCAGCGTGAGGAGGTGCGGGCCGGGGCGGCCGTGGGCGTTGGCGGCGATGTAGGCGGTGATCGCGCCGGCGAAGATGGTGTTCAGCAGGGAGGTGCCGATGGAGCCGCCGAGCTGGTTGCCGGTGTTGACGGTGGCCGAGGCGACCCCGGTGTCGCGGGGCGGGACGCCGGAGGTGCCGGTGTCGGCGACGGGGGCGAAGATGAACCCCAGGCCGGCGCCGAGCAGCAGGATCGAGGGCAGGAGGCCGGCGGTGTATGAGGAGTGCACGCCCAGCCGGGTCAGCAGGGCCGCGGCGGCGCCGCCCAGCAGCATGCCCGCCGCGACCAGCGGCCGGGGCCCGGTGCGCGGCATCAGCACCACGTTGGCCAGGTTGGTGATGACCATCAGCATGGCGACCATGGGCAGGAACGCCAGCCCGGTGATGACCGGGGAGTAGCCCAGGTTCTGCTGCATGTAGTAGTTGGCGAACAGCAGGATGCCGAACATGCCGGCCCCGGCGAACAGCATCGCCAGGTAGGCGCCGGCCCGGTTGCGGTCGGCCACGATCCGCAGCGGCAGCAGCGGCTGCGGCGCCCGCGCCTGCCACAGCACGAACAGGATCAGCGCCACCACGCCGGCGACCAGGAAGGCCCACGTCGACGGAGTGCCCCAGCTGTGCGTCGCGGCGTTGGAGAAGCCGTAGACGATGCAGAACATGCCGCCGGAGACCAGCACCGCCCCTAGCAGGTCCAGCCGGGTGCGCATCCGGCCGCCGGGTTGCAGCAGCACAGCCGCCCCGGCCGCGGCGGCCCCGGCGAAGATCAGGTTCACGTACAGGCACCAGCGCCACGACAGGTACTCGGTCAAGATCCCGCCCAGCAGCAGCCCGACCGCGCCGCCGCTGCCGGCGACCGCGCCGTAGACGGCGAACGCCCGGCGCCGCTCGGCGGAGTCGGAGAAGGTAGTAGCCAGCAGGGACAGTGCCGAGGGCGCCAGCAGCGCGGCGAACGCACCCTGCACGGCGCGGGCCGTCACCAGCATCGTGAAGTTCACTGCGGCGCCGCCGGCAGCGGAGGCGGCAGCGAAGCCAATCAGGCCGACCAGGAAGGTAGTCTTGCGGCCGAGCAGGTCGGCCAGCTTGCCGCCGAGCAGCAGCAGGCTGCCGAACGCCAGCGCGTAGGCGGTCACTACCCATTGCCGGTCGGCCAGCGAGAAGCCCAGCGCCTTCTGCGCCGACGGCAGCGCGATGTTCATGATCGTGGCGTCCAGCACGATCATGAGCTGTGCGATAGCGATCACCACCAGGATCAGCCACCGCGTCCTGCTCTTAGCGGGATCTCGGGTTGTGATGACGGCGTCCATGTCATTCTCCTTACTAGTTACTAGTGCGTGTTTCCGGGACGAGACGGTGCGTAGCGGACCTCCAGGAGCTTCAGCCCGAGCGCCTCGATCTGGGCGAGCACGCCGTAGAGCGCTGCCTGATCGGGCAGCGCTCCGGAGAGCACGGTCTCTCCGTCCCGCGTGTCCGCCTTGAGCCCGGGGAACGCGACGAGCAGCCGGTTGCCCAGTACTCCCCGGATACGGATCTCGTACAGGTCGGCCGTGGCATCTGCGTCCATGAGGGGAGGATCGGATCCCGGCGGGTGAGTGCGCATCGCACGGATCGTGCGATGGCCACTCCGAGGCGCGAGCGGGTCCGTGCGACAGGCGCCGCGGTCCGTTCGGGAAATTCTTAGCCGATTCCTAACGGAAGCGGGTGACTGTGATGCGGAGCGTGAGCGCCCGCGGGCCGCGGATCTGTCCCACGGCCCGCGGGCGGCTTCCCGAAGTTTCACGTCGCAGCGTCCGTTACGGCACCGGCGAGGGCCGCTCTTCCAGCTGGCCGGATGCTGGGACGGGACTGCGCGCCAGCGCGCTCGGCCACCATACCCAGCGCCCCAGGTCCAGGTTGAGCGCGGTCACCAGGACGGACCTGACCACGATCGTGTCCAGCAGCACGCCGAACGCGACGGCGAACCCGAGTTCGGTCATCATCGTGAGCGGCAGCGTGGCGAGTGCGGCGAACGTCCCGGCGAGCACCAGGCCGGCCGAGACGATCACCCCACCGGTGGCCGCCAGGCCGGTGAGCGCGCCCTGCCGGGCGCCGTGCCGTGCTGTTTCCTCGCGGACCCGGGTCATCAGGAAGATGTTGTAGTCGATGCCGAGCGAGACGAGGAAGACGAACGCCAGCAGCGGGAACGAGGCGTCCGCGCCACCGAAGTTGAACACGTGGTTGAAGAACAGCGAGCTGACGCCGAGCGCGGCGAGGAACGACAGCACCACGGTGGCGATCAGCATGACCGGCGCGACCAGCGCGCGCAGCAGCAGCATGAGGATGACCAGCACGACGGCCAGGATTACCGGGATGATCACTTCCCGGTCGCGCGTGTTGGCCTGCTGCACGTCCAGGCTGGTCGCCGAGGTGCCGCCGACCTGGGCGTCCGCCCCGGAGACGGCACTAGCGGCGGCGCGGACCCGGTCCACCGTGGCGTAGGCGGCCTGGCTGTCCGGCGGCACGGTGAGCGTGCCGTTCAGGTAGGCGTGCCCGTCCACGGTCACCGGCGCTGTCACCGCGGTGATGCCGGGAACCGCCCGGAACGCCGCCGCCACCGGCGCCGCCTGCGCGGCGTTGGCGACCACCTGCACGGGCGCGCCGTCGCCGGCCGCGGCCGGGAAGTTCTGGTCGATGACGGTCTGCCCGGTCACCGAGTCCGGGTGCTCGCGGAACGTCTGGGCGTTGGTCAGGCCGCTGGCCTTCAGGCCGGTTAGCCCCACCGCCATCGCGCCGAGCACGGTGGCGAGCCAGACCGCCCGCGGCCGCCGGGCGATCAGGCCGCCGGTGCGCGCCCACAGGCCCCGCGACGACGGTTCCTCGGTGCCGAAGGCCGGCCGCGCCGGCCAGAAGACCCACCGGCCGCAGATGACCAGCAGCGCAGGCAGCAGTGTCAGCATCGCCATCAGGGCAACGGCCACGCCGATCGCCAGCACCGGCCCCATGTCCTTGGTCGAGTTCAGGTCGGCTGCCGACAGCGTCAGCAGGCTGGCGATAACCGTGGCCGCGCTGGCGATGATGGCCGGGCCGGCCCGGCGCAGCGCGATCGCCATCGCCTCGTGCCGGTCCTCGTGCCGCCGCAGTTCCTCTCGGTACCGGGCGGTCAGCAGTAGCGCGTAGTCGGTGGCCGCGCCGAACACCAGGACGTCGAGGATGCCGGCGCTTTGCGCGTTGACGGTCAGGTACTTGGTGAGCAGGTAGACGACTCCCTCCGAGGTGCTCAGCGCGGCCGCCGCCGAGATCACCGGCAGCAGCCACAGCACCGGGCTGCGGTAGGTGAGCAGCAGCAGCACGATGACCACGCCGAGCGTGGCGCCAAGCAGGGTCCCGCTGATGCCGCTGAACGCGCTGGCCGAGTCGGCGGCGTTGCCCAGCGGTCCCGCGATATGGCTGGCCAGGCCGCCGGCATCGGCCCGGCTGATGGCCCGCAGCCGGTCCGCCGCGGTCGACGCGCCGTCATAGCCCTTGCTGCCCAGGTTGACCGGGACGATGGTCTCGACCGCCTTGCCGTTCGCCGCGGCGATCGGCCCGGCGATCTGGCTTTTCACCACCCCGGGCACGCTGGCGAACTGCCGTGCGTCCGCGGCCGCCTTCGCCCGGTCCGCGCTCGTCAGCGGCAGGAAACCGCCGCCGCTGGCCTGCCGGTCGTAGACGACCACCGCCGTGAAGATGTTCGGCGACTGCAGGCGCGCTTCCAGCGCCAGCACCTTGGTGGACTGGGCGCTGCCCGGCAGCCACGCCTGGATGTTGTTCTGCTCCGCCCCGGTCAGCTTCGCCGACAGCGAGCCGAAGACACCCAGCATCACCAGCCAGAACACTAGGACAGCCCATTTAGCCCGGCGTCCGCTCGCGATGGTCGCCGTCGCGTGCAGCCCGTTCACTGGAGCCCTCCCCCGAAACCGCCGCCGCCTCCCGGGAAACCACCAGGGCCTCCTGGAGCGCCGCGCCCGGCCAGCTCGCGCGGGTCCAGGCGCCGGGGCTCGTAGGAGGGGCTGGCAGGGAGCGACACGACGAGCAGGTCGGCAGGCGCTGTGGCGTCAGCGGTCAGCGAGTCCGCTCCGCCCAGTGAGATCACGTCGTCGATGGCGGCGGAGGCGCCGTTGACCGTCGCCGCGCCGTCGATCAGGTACGCCAGCGTGAACCGGCCCGGGCCGACCGCTAGCTCCGCGCGGGAACCGGCAGGCACGGCGACGCGGCGGACGGACAGCCCTTCCGTGCGTGCCTCGATCGGACCGCCGTCACCGACGGGCTCGGTGACGAGCGCGTCGCCGATCAGGTGCGCGGTGAACGACTCGGCCGGGTAATCGGTGTAGGACGGCTCTTGCTCGAGGGCGGCCGCATAGTCGGGGTCGAACTGGATCTGGAACCCGCGTGTCCCGCTAGCCCCGCGCTCGATGTGGGAGATCCCCGACCCGGACCGGATCAGCTGGGCATCACCGGCGTTCAGGTACGCCCATTGGCCGGTCGCCGTGTCGTAGTGACCCATGGTGCCCTGGAGGACAAGCGTCAGGATCTCAAGCCCCTCATGGCGGTGGAGCGCGTACTCGAAGTCGTCGCGGAAGCGGGTGGCCGCCCAGAGGAACACCGCCGCTGCAGGCTCCCCGTCCGAGGTATAGCCCCCGAGGACCGGGAGGCTGCTCTGCGTAGGCCTGGACGCTCCTTCAGGAGGCTCCCGCCGCCGCAAGACTGTGGCCGTGGATGTTGTCATGTCATTCTCCTTGCTACTACTGGTTGGGGGGTTGCTCCGGCTCCGCGACGCTCTGACCTCCTCGTTCCAAAGTACTCTATTTAGAGTACTTTGGAGAAAGCGTTCTGCGCAAAGCAAGGGATGTGGTGCGGGGCGGGGTTTCGAGAAACAAGCACAGCGTTCTGCCGGAGACAGGGCGCTGTGGGACTGTTAGGAGGGCAGACGGCGCGGGCGCATGCTGCCGATGGCGGCATAGGCGGTCCAGGCTCGCCGCGAGGCGACGATGGCCGCCGCCAACGCTGTCCACATGTTCAGATTGGTCATGTCTGCAGGTTCGCCATCGGGGGTTGAAGAACCGCTGAAGACGGAGCCTGGCCCATCCCGGCAGCCCGGATTAGACGAGCTGCTGGATCACCGTCGGGCCGCACGCGCCTCCGGAGCAGCCAGCGGGCCGTTGGCGTGCGACCCGGGTGATGACCGCTTCCCCTACGGCGGTCCGCGGCTGGCATTAGACCAGGGCCGTCGCCGGCTGCTGTTCCTCGTCATCTTCTCGTTCACCTTGATGAACCTCCCGATTCGATGCATGACGGAACGGCACCGGAGGCAGGGTGGCTCCGGGCGGCCGCTGACCAGGCTGCCGTCTCCCCAAGCTGAATGGAGATGGTCACAGCCAGCCGCATGCCGTGCGGCCAGAACTCCTGTGGCGGGGCCCTGCTTTCGCCGAGCGGCCGTTAGCCGCTGTCTGCTTTAGCTTCGAACCCGGCGGGATGGGCTGGCGTCGCACCTTTCGTGCGATTTCTGCCGCGGGCTTGCGGACCCGTTCTGGCTTCGAACCCAGTGGGATGAGCTGGGGGCATCGCACCTTCCGGGCGATTCCTGCGTGGCCTTATCCTTCGCCCAGACACCCTGCTTGACCTCAGTTGAACAAATAAGACGCTTTCGAACATAAGCGAGGCAGGTAGATTTCCGGGGAGCCAAACAGGGAGCCACCAGCGGCAGATGTCGAACGACATATGGCGACGCGCCCGGACGATTCGCCCAGCTAGATGGCTTGTAGAGCGATATCGGGCGACATCCAGCGACGGTTCGAATGTGCCTTCTAAGCAGCGGGTCGCGGGTTCGAATCCTGCCGGGCGCGCTCTTTGGGCTCTGACCTGGGGAAACTCTCGCCACTGTGGCGGAGGCCGGGGTGCTGTGGTCAAGCATCTCGGTGCTACAGACACTATCTCCCTGCTTAAAAGTTCTGTAGCTCCCCCAGGCAGAGGGAGTCAATCATGCCCCACCAGGCTGGCGCCGCCGGTTCGCGGCCTGCCCGGAAGAGCCCGTTGCGAAGCGCCACCATGACCGCCGCCTTGGGTGCGCCGCCGACGGATGAGCCCAATCGGCAGCCGCGGCCTCGAGAGGTCACGGCGCAGCAGCTGCGGCAGATGCAGATCAGCGAGTTCATCGCATGGCTGCGGACGCAGACCAACAAGCACAAGCGGCCGTTCCAGGAGGAGACGATCATCGGGTACGCGGAGACCGCCCGCGCGCTCGACCGGTGGATGACTGAGCAGGAGATCGACGGGGACTTCACCGCGTGCGACACCGCGGTACTCAACGAGTTCTTCACCGCATACCGGAACTCGCATACGCAGGGCGGGACCAACACGCGGCAGCGCAACCTGCACCACCTGTTCGCCTGGCTGGCGAAGAAGTACGGGCATCCCGATCCCTGGACGCCGGAGCTGGTGCGGTACGGGCCCGTCAAGTCGCGGCCGTCGACGCTGGCCGAGGAGTTCATCCGCGATCTGCTCGAGATCACGGGCGGCGGCAAGGCGACTCGGTTCGTCGATGTCCGGGATCACGCCATGATCCGGATGCTGACTGAGGGCGTCCGGCGCGAGGAGCTGGCGCAGCAGGAGATCTCCGATCTGTCGGAGGACCTGATCGCCCGGCCTTTTGTCCGGGTGGTTCCGCTCAAAGGCGCGCGTGAGTTCACGCAAGGCCGGCTGGTGCCGCTGGCGATGGCGTCGGCGCAGGCGCTGACCGCTTACCTGCGGGCGCGGCGCTCGCACAGGCTCGCCGCGTCTCCGGCGCTGTGGCTCGGGAGCCGCAACCGGGGGCCGATGACCGGGTCGGGCGTGTATCAGATGCTCCAGCGGCGGGCCGAGGAGGCAGGTTATGAGCCGGACGTTCACCCGCATCAGTTCCGGCATACCTTCGCGCACGACTGGCTGCACGGCGGCGGCTCCGAAGGCGACCTGATGCGGCTGATGGGATGGCACGATCGGTCGATGGTGGACCGGTATGCCGCGGATATGCAAGAGCTGCGGGCTTTCGAAGCCGAGCGGCGCCGGGGCGACATGTACTGATCGCAGTCTGCCGCTAACCAGCTGCGGGCGGGGAAGCAGCAGATCGACAGCGATCTGGCCAGGCTCAAGAGCCTGATCGACAACCTGGTCGCTAGCGGGTACGTCACGGATGCTTCCAGCAAGCAGTTCGATGCGTCTTACACCGAGTTCAACGCTGGCGCCACCAAGGTGATAGAAGGCCTGACCGGCATGGGCCAGTACCTGGACGCTGCCGCGCGGGCGTTCCAGGAGACGGATACTCAGCTGGCCGCGGCGCTCAAGTAACAAGCCCCGGTCGCGGGCGGGCCGCTGCCGCGCCTGAGCGCTGGCAGCGGCCCGCCGCAGCGTTGCCGCTCTATGCCGTGCGGAAGGGATGATCATGCGGCTGGCGCTGACGGCCGTGGCACTGGCCATGGGGCGGGCGGCGGACGTGGTGCTTGAGGCCGATCCGGCGACACCGGTGGCGGATCTCGCGGCCGAGCTGGTGCGTTTCATCTCCGGGGATGCCGCCGGGGCGCGTCATGTCCCGCCTGGCAGCGAGGGCGGGCGGGGGGCGCGGGTGCTGCGGTTTCCCGGGCCGCGGTCGCGAGGCTCGCTGGCCATGTCCTCGCCGGTGCCCGAGGAGAGCCGCTTCCCGTCCCGCTGTACGTGAACCAGCACCTGATTCCGTCCGCGCTGACCTTGGCGGAGGCGTGGATCAGGGACGGGGCGGTGGTCAGCCTCGGCAGCCCGGACGGCTGCGTGGCCCCGGAGCGGGCGGGGCTGGCCGAGATCCGGGTGCTGAGCGGGCCGATGGCCGGGTCTATCCGCCGACTGGGGGCCGGGCACTGCGATATAGGCACCGGTCCTGGCGCGTCGTTCCGTCTCCCCGGCCGGGCCATCCCGGCGGTCGCGCTGCGGGGGCCACCGCCGGGTTCGCCGACATCACCGAGCAGCGGGCCGCCGTGCCCCCGGCGGGCAAGCTGGCGCACATCGTCGTGCTGCTCGACCGGTGGGAAGGGTTCACCAGCACGCTGGGCGAGTTCGAGGGCGGCGTGCTCACCGAGGTCATCACCCGGATCCTCAGCGAGGGCGCCAGCGCCGGGTGCACCTGGTGATGACCGGCGACCGGACGCTGCTCGCCGGGCGGATCGCGGCGCTGTGCGAGGACAAACTGGCTTCATGCTGGCGCTCGCGGATGCGCTGTTGAAGCGAGCGGCGCTCCCCAGCCATTCGCCCCCCACATGCTCGACGCCCATTACCCGTCAAGCGTCCCACAACCGGACCGTGGCAAGAACCAGATGAAGGCCGCCGACGGCCAAGCGAGCATTCCGCCGGGACTTGGGCTCAAAGGAGGCGCGTCCCGGTGGATTGTGCCCGCAGTGAGGGTGACGGCTGCGGGATTACGGTCATGTTGTAGGCGATTGTCGCGGTAAAGACGGTAGCGATATCGATGTCGGCGGGTGTGCAGCAGAATCCGGTGACCGTGCCGAGAAGTCCGGCTCCCGGGAACGGTACCAGGGCCTGGGAGATCCCGGCGTTGATCGTGAGCCGTTCGCCATCGGCACCGCCTGACAGCAAGCGGATCGCTTCGCAGCGGCGGATGCCGACGCCTACGCCCCGGTCAGTGGAGAATTCCTCCACGGCCGCGCCGGGGTATTGTCCGCGGAGCGCGGCGGCCAGCAGGCTCGGCGGGTCGATGCTGCCGGGGAGCTCCAGCGGCATTGCCGCGATCCCGAGCAGGATGAGCGCGGGGCGGCCGTCGTGCTCACCGGCCAGTGCGCCGAGGTAGCCGAGCCCGCTGGCGGCGATCGCCTGGCGCAGCGCGCCCAGAGCATGCGAATGCATTCGGTGCCGTGCTGGCCGAGTTGGGTGAGCCCGTAATTCCAGCTGCCGGCGAACCCGTGCACCTGTCCGGCGAGCGGATCGGTTCCGGTGAGAGCGCTGTCACCATTGCGGATATCGGTGCACGCGGTTGATAGCCTGCCGGTGAAACCGGAGAAGGCCGAGATCAAGTCATCAAGCACCTGGCTGGTCAGGTGAAGATCAGCCCCCATCGCCGTCCCTTGCCCCTTTGCCGCTCGTCGCGATTGCGTGACCAAATCATCACGCAGGATAGCTAACCGGGGCGAAATGCGTCCAGGGATGCCATTAAACCGGCCGGCGGACAATCATTTCGTAAGAACTTGAGCTTCACTCTTGTCTCATTGGCTCGCGTGCAGTCCCAATAGGCTTAGGAGAGCACGTAGCCGTTCTACTGTCCCGTTGCCTCACGGTACTGCGCCACGATGTTCGCTGGTACCCGGCCGCGCTCTTTGATCTCGATGCCCTTCTCCCTGGCCCACTCGCGGACCTTGTGCGTGTCGATGGCGCTTCCGTTCCGGCGGCCTACCTGGGCGGCCCGGCGGGCGCCGCTGACCTTGCGGGCGTGGTCAACGAACGTTCCGAGTGCTGTATGCAGTTCATCGGTGTGCTCGGTGCTGAGGTCGATCTCGTACTCAACGCCGTCGAGAGCAAAGCGGACGGTACCTGCCGCTTCGCCGCCGTCAATGTCATCGATGATGAGGGTTTGGATCTGCTGAGCCATGTCGTGCTCCTGAACCTCGTTGGTGGATAACTCAATTGTAGGTGATCGATGTGATTATTGTGGCAAGACATGCCGGGGCTGGTGGTTTCATGTCGTTTACCGGAGCGACTTCCTGCCCGGGGTCATGACGAATATTCGCGGTCTTGCCATGCTCGAAGCATCTGCGACGCTCACGGCAGACGGGCCGTCAACAATGCCCGCGTACCTTGGTTTCACGTGAAAGCCTGCTGCCGGTGTAGTCCATATGCGCACGGTTGGCGTCATACAGGGCGGATAGCGCCTTCTCCGGCGCATGAAGCAAGCGCATTGCCACGAGGTGGCACAGGTCACAGCAACTGCTGATAGCCGGGCACGACACCCGCCAGCCCACTAACGCGAGCTGGCGCCAGCAGCGCTTTCCGGCGCCTTGTTCACAGCATCAAGGTTGAACGTCGCCACTACCGGGCGATGGTCGGATGCGGGCTCGTATTCGGTGACCACCTGGTAGCTCACGATTGCCTCGGCCGGAAGCGTGGTGTACACCCGGTCGCAGCGATAGCTGAGCCCGCTCGCGTGCCCGACCGTCGGCCTCAGGTCACCGAGGTGCGCCGCGACATCGATGAACCCGGTCTCCTCGAGCGTGCGGGCCGCCGAGCGGTCCAGCTTGCGGCGGGCCTGCCCTGGATCTGCGCCGTCAAGCGGCGGCTCCGGGTCGGTGGCGGGCACGGCATTCCAGTCCCCGCCCGCGATCACCGGGCCGTCTTTGGCGATCAGAGCCAGCGCCTCCGCCTCTGCCAGCCGGATCGACGGCGACGACGGTGCGAGGTGCGCGCTGACCAGGTGCAGCGAACTGCCCGGCCACGCTGTTTCAACGATGAGGCAGGCGATGGCGTGCCAGTACGGATGACCTAGCTCATGCTGCTCTGCAATGACACGCAGTCCTGCCGACTTTCGCACGAACATGGCGAGGTCGCAGCCGTGATGGGACGACGGCACGAGGAACCCGCGGAGCCCTAGGATGTGCTCGGCGTGGTACAGCACGCGGCAGCCCGCGGCCCGCCATCCAGTGCACTCCTGGGACGCCCAGGCATCCGCGCCCAGATCGGCCAGCAAGACCAGCTGATGACGCAGCCGGTCATCCCGGCCATCGTCGAAGCCGCCCGCCAGCAGATTGTACGAACCGAACGTGAAGACGTTCACAGGCTGCTCCCTGTCTGCTCCGCGCTCCAACATTAGTAGTCGACTCTAGTCGACTATAGTTTCAGATTGTTAGGATCAGCGTCCGCACGTCGCTCCACCGTCTCTTCCTTGGGATAGTGACCGGGAGGCCGATTCCCGCCGGTGTCCGTCACGGGCTAAGCCCCGCCGGAAGGGACCCTGCGGCAGGGGCCCCTGGGCGAGCGCAGCCTCGGGGACGGAGTGCCGCGCTCGCCCGGCTTAGGCGGCTGGGTCAGCGCCCGCGCTGGTAGGGCATGTCGCTCTCGCGTGGGATCGCGAAGAACGGAGAGCGCAAGCTGAAGCGGGCGTAAAGCATCAAGACCAACCCGGCCGCGACTACGCCGGCCAGTGTCTCGTTTTGCGCGGCGCTGGCAGCCGTACAGGTCTTGTAGATGACCCAGCCCAGGAACGTGACCGCCCCGGCCGACAGCAGCCCGAGGGTAACGAAATCCGCGGTGTTGCCGACGATGCGGCGGCGGTAGTAGACGATGGCGGCCAGCGCGGTCAGCACATAGAAGCTCGCGTACAGCAGGCCGGTGATGTTGATGACGTAGCTGAACACGTTCTGGATGCGAGCTGAGCAGATACAGCCAG
This sequence comes from uncultured Actinomycetota bacterium, assembly GCA_963771985.1. Classification (GTDB taxonomy): domain Bacteria; phylum Actinomycetota; class Actinomycetes; order Streptosporangiales; family Streptosporangiaceae; genus Trebonia. Next base: position 366,048 of record CAVYVO010000011.1, read on the forward strand.
GCCAGCACGATGAGGACCACGCCGCTGAGGACGGTCGCGGCCACGGGCGTGGAAAACCGCGGCGAGACGTTCCCGAGGAAGGCCGGGAGCACCTGCTGGGCGGCCATTCCGTAGATGATCCGCGCGGTCAGCAAGATCCCGGCCCCGGTTGCCGCGACAACCGACAGGGCCAGCGCGATGGCGGCGCATTTGCCCAGGCTGCTGCCGCCCAGCACCGTGCTGACGTAGACCGGCGCGGAGGCGCTGTTAGCGCGGATTTCCGCGCCGGTTCCTTGACCCCTTGGACAAGGTGATCGCGGAGGCTAGGTAGCGTTCGGCCTGGCAACTTCCGGGTCAGCCGTGGGGTCGGTACAGCGGTCGTATGGCTGTTCTGCCAATGGGCCATCCCGATGCGACCGTGCCCGGTTGATCCCTTCTTGTGCCTGTTCATACTTATCTGAGGTGATTCAGACTGGGCGTTCTCGCGCACTCGACGAGGTGTCACCCGGACGGACAATGGTGAGCAAGGCGTCCGCCGCCTCTGTACTGGCCCTCGAAGACAGCCCGACATAGGTCCCGGCGCTTGCAAAACAGCAGGTCAGGACTTTAGCTGATCGCTCACGGCTGGGGTGGGAGTGACGGTACGGAAATCGGCGTTAGCCTGCAGCTTTGCTGGTGAGACGACGCCTTGCAGCCCGGCCTGGGCCAGGATGAACAAGAACGCCGAGATCAGCACGGCGGCCATGGCGGCCCGGCCCGGGTTCTCTCGGCGGTGCCGGACCTCCTCGTTGACATACAAGGTGCCGTCCCAGCCGCTGTACATGAACACCGCGATCAAGAACCCGCCTGCCAGCGACCCCTTCCCCTCGATGCCGTGGAAAGTAAACCAATCCTGGGTGAGGGGGAACGAGCCCGGGTGGCGGCCCAGTACCCAGATCAGCCCCGCGGCCGAGATCACGACTAGCAGGGTGCATTCGATGACGCCGATGGCTACCTGGGTGCGTGCCGACAGCCGGATCCCGACGACCGAGATGATCAGCGTGGCCAGCGCCACGACGGTCGCCACGATGGCGTTGTCGTACTTGTTCCCGGCCGGGCCGCCGAAGACCGCCAGCAGGTTGGGGCCGAGCGCGATGACCGGGCTGAGCGTCCCGATGAGGGTGCCGGTGATCATCAGCCAGCGCGTCACGAACCCCAGCGACGGGCTGATCGCGCGGCCGACCCACTCAAACGACGCGCCGGGGTTGGCGTTCCGCAGGTTCAGCCGCCGGTACGCGTTGCCGATGATCAGGACGGGAATCGCGGTCAACAGCAGCGTGACCGGTGCCGCGTAGGCGGTCGCCGCGGCCAGCGCCGCCAGCGTCAGGGCCCCGCTGACGGTCGGGCCGACCAGGGCCGCGCCGATGAAGGTGTCTTGCGCCGCGCTGATCGCGTCCGCTCCAGGCGGGCCGCCGGCGCGAGCCTGAGGCCGATCGGAGCAGCCGGCGGGGATTACTCGCTCATCTGCCGCTCACCGCCCGCCGCCGGCGGCGTGCTTCTTCACCGCCACGCCCCCGTACATCAGCCGAGGCGCCGCAGGATCAGCGCGGGCGGCAGCCTGTGACCGCCAGTCCCGGATGTCCACCAGGCCCGGCCAGATGATTTCCAGCCCGTCGAAGAACTGCGCGATCTGCCCGCGGGTGCGGGGCACCGCCGGGGCCGACGCGTTCCGGTACACCTGCTGGGCGGCCTGGCTGCGCTCGCCGTTCACGTCCTCATCGGTGATGTGCGACAGCGCGAGATAACTGCCAGCGACCATGACGTCCTTGAACTGGGCGGCGATCTCCTCCGCCCGCTCCTGGCCGGGGATGAAGTGCAAGATCGCCAGCAGCAGGACGGCCACCGGCTGGGTGAAGTCGATCAGCTCGCGCACCCGCCGATCGCCGGTGATGCCGCCGGGGCTGCGCAGGTCCGCGTCCACCACGGCCACGCCCTTGGCCTTGTCCGCCAGGATGGCCTGGGCATGCAAGACCACCACCGGGTCGTAATCGACATAGACCACCCGCGCGGCGGGGCCGGTGTCCTTGGCGATCTGGTGGACATTCCTCGCCGTCGGCAGCCCCGAGCCGATATCGAGGAACTGCCGGATGCCCGCCTCCCCGGCCAGGCAGCGCACCACCCGGCCGAGGAACTCCCGGTTCGCCCGGCAGGCCTGCGCACTGGCCGGGATCAGCCGGGCCAGCTCCTCAGCCGCCCTCCGGTCGGCCTCGAAATGATCCTTTCCGCCCAGGAAATAGTCGTAGATCCTGGCCACATTCGGGACCGTCACGTCCAGCCCCCGGCCGGCCGGCTCCTTCGCCAGCCCAGCATCGCTCATCACCAGTCAGCACCCACCCGTCTGTTCACGCGATCGTTCAATCAACTAGCGGGGCCGGTTACGGCACCGCCAGCTCCGCCGGGGCCGCGCAGCCGCGCCCACCTGATCCGGCCGTCCCGGCGGGGCCGCGCCACCCAGGCCTCGCCGGTACGGCGGTAACCCGACGTCAGCCACCGGTCCCCGGCCATCAGCAGCGCCCGCTCCACCCGCGCGCTGCCTGCCTCGCCGCCGCGCACGCATGCCGCCGCAGCCGCCCGCGCCCGCCGCTCTTCATCACTGACCCCGCGCCCGCTGCCGGCCCTCCCACAGCCAAACGATCATCCGGCTGCCACCGCCTCCGCCGCTGGCAGCGCCATCTCCCGCCACACCGCCGCCAGTTCCTGCGGGCCCAGCCCGTCCAAGTGCTCCTGCAGGCACAGCTTTCCCGCCAGGCCGGTCAGGTCCGAGGCGACATGGACATGCTGGATCAGCGACAGCGGACCGTCGAGGCTCGCGGTCCCCTGCCGCATCGCCCACCAGCCCGCCGGGTGCCGGGCGATCCGCCACTGCGGGAACACTGCGCGCAGCATCTCCAGCGTGATCTCCCCGGGTCTCACGGCCATGACATCTCCTCCCTTCGGATGATTAGGCCGGTGCATCCGGCAGCTGCATGTTGATAGTGCTGATCCGCCGGTCGTTAAGGCTTTTCACCGACGCCGCAAATATGCCCACCGTATTCCGCCTTGCGCGTAGTACTCTCCGGCCGGGCGCCACTGGGACAGGAATACGACTCCTGGCTCAATCAGCTCGAAGCCGTTGAAGAATGCTGTCACCTGGTCGCGCGTGCGCATGATCAGCGGAGCGTTCGCGCTGCCATAAATGTCATCGACTTCAGTGAGCATGCCTGGTTCCCGCCCATCACCCGTAACGTGGGAGATCACCAGGAAACTGCCGGGGCATAGCGCGTCCCTGAACCCGGCCACCGCGCCGTAGGGTTCATCGGCCAGGGGGACGAAGTGCAGCACTAGCGTCATGAAAACCGCGGCTGGCCGCGAGAAGTCGATCAGCGCCGCCAGTTCCGGGTTTGTCAGGATGCGATCCGGTTCCTGCAGGCCGCCAGCGATGACGGTGACGCCCGGTACTCCGTCCAGAAGGGCCCTGCTGTACGCCAGCACGCCGGGGTCATTGTCAACGTAGACGACCTGCGCGCCGAGATTGTGCTGGCGCGCGAGCTGGTGCACGTTTCCTTGCGTGGGCAGGCCAGGGCCGATGTCCACGAACTGGCGGATCCCGTGCTCATGCGCGAGGAACGCCATGACGCGCTTGAGGAATTCGCGGTTCTCCAGCGCCGCCAGCGGGATATCCAGCGCTGCCCCGAGCACGCGCCGGGCCGCCTCCCGGTCTGCCGGATAATGATCCTTGCCGCCCAGATAATAGTCGTACATACGGGCAACACTCGGCCTGGTAAAATCCACCTCGGGCAGCATTTGACCCCTCTCGGGCACAGGGCGATTCCAAGATCGCTGACAGAAGCCACATGGTTACGATGAGCAACCACTTGGCCCGGGGAGCCTGATGTGCGGCGGCACGCACCGTTCTATGAATTAATTTCCCGTCACGCTTTCAAATTACAAGAAGATGGCCTTCTCTTTTCCGGAATGATGGTTGTTACCACGCAAACACCACTCCCGAGAGAAGGCCATCCTGTGTCATCCTGTCATTCCGCCTGCGGCCCGTCAAGTCCGGATGCCTGCGCTGCCGGGAATGAGAGCACTGAAGGCGCGGATATCTCGAGCCTGCTCGGCATGCTGGCATCTGTCACGGACCCGCGCAGCCCGCAGGGGATACAGCACGCGCTGGAATTCGTACTGGCGGTCTGCGTGGTGGCGATGCTGGCCGGCGCGAAGAATTACCGGGAAATCGCCGGCCACGCGGCGGACATTCCCCAGCACCTGCTGAAGAAGATGGGTGCTGAATGGGACTGGTTCAGGCTCCGCTACAAGCACCCGAGCGAGTCGACAATACGGAACGTGCTGACCAGGGTCGACGCGGCCGAACTGGACACCATAACCGGCGCATGGCTTTACGCACAGGCCAGGAAAGATGGGAAAGACGAGTGGATAATCGCACTCGACGGGGTGGATAATCGCACATGACGGGAAGGTAATGCGTGGTGCATGGACTGACGAGAACGACAAGGTCACGATGTTCTCCGCGATGCTCCACCATGAGGCTGTCACGATAGCGCAGGTCAGGGTGCCAGACGGAACAAACGAGATCACCCAGGCGGGCACACTCCTGGACGCCGCGGGAATACCCGAAGGCGAATCAGTCCTGGTCACCGTCGATGCGGCGCACACCCAGCGGGAAACCGCAGAATACATCGGCGCCAGACCCGGATGGAATTACCTGATGACGGTCAAGGGAAACCAGCCGACCCTGCAGAAACAAGTATTCGACAAGATTCTCCCGCTGCTCTCCGGAGCTCCGCATCACATCATGGAGGAACACAGCCGCGGACGGATAAAGAAATGGTCCTGCTGGCTCACCGGAGCCGACGGCATCGATTTCCCGCATGTAGCCCAGTCCGCCTGCATCCGCCGCGAGATCTTCGAGATCTCCGACGACCGGATCAGCAAGGAAAACGCCCTCATCCTCACCAGCTGGAAAGCAGGGGAAATGACAGCTACTGAAGTGAACCAGGCTGCCCGCCGCCACTGGGAATCGAGAACAAAAGCCATTATGTTCGCGATACCCTATACCGGGAAGACCACAGCCAGGCCTGGGCCGGAAACGGCCCGCAGGCCATGGCATCCCTCCGCAACCTCGCACTCGGTCTATTCCGCATGAAAAACGTCAAAGCCATCAAGGAAACCGCAAAATGGGTCTGTCGCGACCAGGCGCGGGCACTCCAGTTCATGACTACCTAGCGCAACATTGGTCACGGATGGTGATCTTGAATTGGCCCTGTCTCGGGCATGGCTTTTTCCCGCTCTTTCCGGACCGCTGCACGTGATCCGCCGCCATTACTCATGGCCTTTCCGGCCCTCCTTCCGCGGGACGTTGCGCCCATTCCAGCCAACCCGGAACAGGCAGCAGGTAACAGCGCGCGGAGGTGGCAGCCGTGTGGCAAAAATGTTGCATCCCGGGCCTTGGATGGCCCGCGACTACGCGAACCGGTTATCTTGTGCGTAAGCAAAGGAGGACAGGGCGTGGCGCTCAAGCGGCTACGGCTGATCCAGCGCCGCAAGGCGCTGGGCTACACGCAGGAAGCACTGGCCGAGCAGGTCGGCTGCGAGCGCACCACGGTCATCCGCTGGGAACGGGCCGAGACCGAGCCGCAGCCGTGGGTCCGGCCCCGCCTCACCCAGGTCTTGCAGCTCACCACCGAGGAACTGAACGAGCTGCTCAGCGACGTCTCGGACGTACCGACAGAACGCGAAGGCTTCACCCTGGTCACGTCCGTCCCGCTGGACTTCTCGCTGTCCACTGCCGGCACGGTGCGGATCCTGGAAGGCTTCTCCGCGCACGACATCGCCGCAAGGCGCGAGACCCTGGCCAGCCTGACGCTCCTCACCGGAGTCGCGCTGCTGCGCCCGGTACGCCAGTGGGCCACCTCGCTCGCCCTGGTGACCGGCGGACCGCCCGACGTCGGCGCCGATGAGGTCGCCGAGCTCGAGCAGGCCGTCACCTTGTTCCGCCGCTGGGACGCCTCCGGCGCCGGCGGGCTGCGCCGCAAGGCCGTCGTCGGCCAGCTCAACGCCGTCACGGAAACCCTCAGCGACCGCCACCCGGACGCCATCACCAGGAGGCTGTTCCAGGTCACCGCCGAACTCGCCCAGCTATCCGGCTTTTCGTTCGCAGAACCGGTGTTCGGTTGATCTCGTGTCTCGTCTGACTGAGCGGAACTGGCCGGGCTGGAGAGGGGCAGCGGATAGCGCAGTGTCTCGTTTAGCTGTGCGTTCATGTGATGCAGGTCACTTTTTGGAAGTTCCGTGCTCGTGAGGCTGTCGTTGTCCTGATGCGTGAAGAACGGCGACTGCTGGCCGCTAGCCTGCGGTGGTGAAAACGGGACCGGGCACTGACGGCTGGCTGGAAGATACGCGGGCGTCTTACGACATCGTCGCTGGTAGTTATGCAGACCTGACTCGTCACTTGCTGGATGAAACGCCCGAGGAGCGCGCCGTGCTGGCGTTGTTCACGGACATGGTGCGTGTCCAGGGCGGCGGGGGGAGCGTTGCGGACGTGGGGTGCGGGGCGGGGAGGATCACGGCCCACCTGTGTCAGCTGGGCGTGGACGCGTTCGGGATCGACCTGTCGCCCGGGATGATCGAGGTGGCGCGGCGTGAGCACCCCGGTCTGCGGTTCGATGTCGGCTCCATGACGGACCTTGCCCTCGCCGACGCCTCGGTGGCTGGCCTGGTCGCCTGGTACTCGCTGATCCACGTCCCCGATGATGAGATCAGCTTGGTCTTCGCGCACTTCCGGCGGGTACTTCGTCCCGGCGGGCTGCTGCTGCTCGGCTTTCATGTCGGTGCTGAGTCGCGGTTGAAGACCGAGGGTTATGGCGGGCACCCGATGAAGGTCTTTGTCCATCGCCGGCGGCATGACCAGATGATTGCGTGGCTCGGCGATGCTGGCTTCGCCGTCGAAACATGCAGGACGCTTACCTCAGCCGAGAGCAAGCTGGGGGGAATCATTCTCGCGCGCCGCCAGGTTACCGGCCCAGCCAGATGAGACTTCTCATTCGGCGGCGAGGCTGGTCGTGGTCATGATGTCTCCTGGCCGACGGGAGTGGTTCCGCCGGGGAGGCGGGGGGGTGAGGCTACGGATTTTGCCGACTTTCGCAGGGATGCTTTGCCGGCGGAGGCGGGTGATCTCGTCGTGCTGGGCGGCGAGCCTGGACAGGGCCGTGACCTTGAATTGCTTGAGGTCGCGGAGGGCTGAGTCGCGGTCGGCGAGCTTGTGCCTTAGTTCGTCGTTCTGTGCTTTGAGCAGGGTGATCTGGGCGTCGCGGGGGTCGGGGGCGGTGCCGCTGGCGTGAACGGCGGCGAGGCGGCGCTCGAATTCTTCTTTCAGGTGCGGGTAGGTGCGGTAGAGCGCTGCCCTGGAGACCCCGGCCTGGCGGGCGAGGGTGGTGATGTCGCACTTCCCGTCTGGCGGGATGTCGCCGCGCAGGAGGGCGTCGGCGGCTGCCCGGATCCGCTGTTCTGCCTGGCGTCGCTGTTCAGGGCTGGTCCGCATGGTCGCCTGCCTTTCCTGTTTCGCCGGCTGCGGCGTCGATGGAGTCCAGGACGCGCCTGGCGCGGTCGAGCTCGGCCTGGAGGCGGGCTGCCTCGGTTTTCCTGGTGCGGCCGAGCGAGCCGATGAAGGTGGTGGTGTCGGCGACGGCGTTTGCCCAGACGGGCCGGTGGCAGGGGTGGTGGGTGGCCTGGGGGCAGCGGGCCGAGTCGCACATTCCTGCCAGGGGCTTGCTGGCGGCGGGGGTGCCGGCCATCTTCAGGCAGAGGGCGCGGGACGGGTCGGTGAACCAGCAGTAGTTCGCCGCGGCGAGGTGCAGCACCTGGGCGCGCTTGCTGAGCAGGTTCAGGACGTGCTGGTCGCTGGCGACGACGCGGGGGGCTGCTGTCTCGTGGGCGGCCAGGTCCGTGTCGATGCTGGCGAAGAACGCGGTGAGCTCGCGGGCTCCGGGTCCGGCGGGCATGATGCCGTTTTGGTAGTTGCGGAACTCGGCGAGCACGGTCTGGAGGTTCCGGTCGGCCTCCTCCTCGGCGATCTCGGCCAGGAGCTTGCCCTGGGCGCCGCCGGGCCTGGCTGCGTATCCCTCGGTGGTCGCGACGCTCACGTGCTTGAGCGCGATCTTCGCGGCGAGCAGCCCGCCTGGCCGGTAGGCCAGTTCGCGGGCTAGGGTCCTGCGCAGCATCCGCAGGCTGACGGCGCCGTCCGGGATCGGGGCGAGGCCGAGGCGCTGGCCCGCGGGGCCGTTGGCCCGCGGGGCCGTTGGCCCAGTGCCGGAACCAGGGGTAGCGGGGTTCGAAGTTGAACCGCCCGAATACCAGGTCTCCGGGGATGCCTATGAGGCGGCTGAGCTGCTCGGCCATGCCGACGGCGTCGTAGACGGTCTCGATGACCACCCATTCCTCGCTGGTGCCGCCGAGCGGCTGTCCCTTGACGAGCTTGCTCTTCAGCCGGTAGCGGATCATGCCGTCGCCGTGGCGGCTGATGCTCCGGCAGCCGTGGCGCAGTTCCATCAGCTCGCTTTCCCGCATGCCGGTCAGGGCGGCGGTGAGCAGCAGGCATGCGGTGTGGGCGTAGCCGACAAAGTCGCGGATGCCGCGCTCGTCCAGCGGCAGGGTCCATGGGGTGGTTCCTGCGTCGCCGGCGAGGGGGACGTGCTCGGCGTGGCGGCCCCAGGGCTTGGCGGTGCCGACGGCCGTGACGGCCTGCTCGATCAGCGGCCGGATGGCGGCAAGAGCGGCCGGGCGGATTCTGCGGGTTCCCGCCTCGCGGGCCAGCGCGGTGAGGCTGACGCTCAGGAGGGGGTCGTCAGGGCTCCATCCCTGGTGCAGGCGGGCGCGGGCGGTGGCGTCCCGGACCGCCTCCAGTGGCTCGCCGTCCCTGGCGTGACGGCGGAGCGCCTCCTTGACCAGGCCGAGTTCCGGGGCTGCCTCCCTGAGCTGGGCGTCCTCCTGCCGCCGCTGCTGCACCTGCGGCGGGAGCGTCACCAGGTGCGGGGCGATGGTGGTGGCTGTGTAGAGCGCTGCTGCAAGCAGCGGCCGGAGGATCTCCTGGCTCACGACGGGCGTCTTGTTCTCCGCCGGCGGGCGCATGCCGGCGACCTGGGAGGACGATCTTCCGTTCCAGGGAGTGAACCCGTCGCGGTAACGGTCGGCGGACAGCAGCTCCCCGTAGCTGGCCAGCTCGATGATGGCAGCGGCGGCGGCGCGGGTGCCGGACTCTTCCATAGTCCCGACCACGGTCCCGGCAGCGTCCTTGCGCAGGCGCCGTTCCGCGAGGTAGCGGTCGCAGTGGTCCTGGGTCACTCCGCCGAGCGAGGGGACCTGCTGGGCGGTCAGCCAGTTCATCCACCTGGCCGCCTCGGACAGCCTCCTGAGGCAGCTGGGCAGGGCCAGGGAGACACGGAAGGCGCGGGGCAGGACCGCGATCTCGGGATGGCCGGGGGCAAGCCGTGCGAAAACGTACTCCTTGACGGCCAGCCGCCAGCGAGGGTCGCTGATGGCGGTGAAGTCCAGCCGGGTGCTGGCCGGCCTGCTCATCTGAACGGACAGGCCCTCGATGTCGCCGAAGTTCCATATGTCGTCGTCGAACATGGCGGCGTGCCCGCGCCGGCGGAGCTGGAACCCGGCTGCCGCGCACACGTCAGCGCCCGCCAGGACGCTGGCGCCAGCCTGGATAGGTGCGTGCTGCGGAGTGGTCATCATGTCGTGCGCTCCTCCGGGCGCAGGGGGATCTGCCGGTCGGCGGCGTTGCCTGCCTCGGCTGCTGCGGCGGCGATCAGGGGTGCCGGGTAGCGTTCCAGGATCTGGGTGATCCGGGTGGAGTACGGACCGAAGACGGCCATGAACTGCGCCGATGGCATCTGGTGCCACTGGCGGGCGAAGAACGCTTTCAGCCGCAGCAGGTTCGCGGCGTGCCGGGGCGTGAAGACGGCCAGCGGGCAGAGCAGGCAGACCCACGGCCTGGCCGGGCAGGGCTTGCCCGGCGGCCCGTGCAGCCCGGACAGCGGGTCGGCGCACGCCGCGACGAACACGTCCTGCTCGCCGCTCAGCAGGCCGGCGATCGCGGCGTCATCCAGGTTCAGCCCCTTGACCAGGCCTGGATAGGCCGCCGCCAGCTCCGCAGCGTCCTCGTCGGACAGGACCGCGGGCGGGTGGACCCTGGCGAGCAGGTCACGCTGGGCGTCCTCGATGATCGTGTCGAGGGCCGCCCGCTGCGCAGGCGTGGCGGCGGTCAGGTAGTGGTCGCCCTCGACCGCCGGGGTGTGGTTCGGGTCGATCGCCGAGCGGGAGCTGCCGTGCCAGCGGGACCGGTCCCGCAGCGACAGGAAGGTCGTCCGGATCCTGCGCCGGTCCACGCTCAGCCCGCGCTGCCTGGCCCAGGCCTGGTGGGTAGACACATCCGGCGCGGTCTGCCAGCGCGACCGGCCGACGTGGCTGTAGTAGAGCCAGAGCCTGTCCCGCAACTCGGCGGGGGCGTGCCTGCGGGCCTGGGCGGAGTGCTCCAGCCACTGCTCCAGGAGCCGCACGGCCCGGCGTGGCAGCGTCCGCGACTCCGCTGCCGTCCGCCCCTTGACGTAGGAAAGCAGGACGGAGGAGTCGCCGGCCCAGTCGATGTCGCCGATCCCGAGCCCGGCAACGCCATCCGGGACGATCCCGGTGTAGACGCCCAGCAAGACGCGGTAGGCGATCACCACGTGCGCTCCGGGGAACAACTCGTCGCTCGCGGCCCGCATCCCGCCGACGATCCGGGTGACCCAGGACGCGCTGCGGCCGAGGTACTCGCCTGCCTGGACATCGCTCAGCGGGCCGAGCCGCATCAGCAGCCACCGCTTGTTGGCCGGAGTCCACCCGGCGGCCCGGGGGTCCTGGCCGCTGGCCGCCAGCTTCAGCGCCTGCCTGTGCCGGGCGAACGCCTCATCCACGTCGTCGCGGCAGGCCTGGCGCAATCTGGCCCATTCCTCCTCGGTGTAGGGGACCAGCGGGGAACTGGACGGCTTGGCCTTGAAGTGGCGCCCGGCGGCCAGCGCACGGGCGCCCTCCTGCAGCGCGGCTCCCTCGGTGGCGGAGTCGAAGGAGGCCAGCATCCGCCGGGTCACCGACTCATTGATGCCGCCGGCCTGCATCCAGTACTCGGCCAGCAGCCCCCGCGACAGCCGGGCCGCACCGCCACTGGCACCCCGCTCCCTCATGAACCTGGCGATGTCCGCGATGCCCTGGGTGTAGGCGACCAGGGCGCCCGGGGAGTCGACGCTGCCATGCGGGTGGACCAGCGCGGCCAGCCCGGCCAGCAGGTCGCGGACCAGCTCCGCGGGCTCGGCGGCGGTAACAGTGCGGCGGAAGCGGCGGCCGTCGCTGAACACGCAGCTGATCCCCGCAGGATCCTCTAGCAGCTCAGCCGGCATCAGCGTGACCCCCGCCCGGGCCGGGGCGATCCTCGTCCGCGAACTCCTCGTCGGCCTCCCGCTGCGCGGCAGCGTCGATCAGCCCGGCATCCCGGCCCGCCCGCTCGTACGCGTCGGCGTAGATGCGCGTCATGTCCAGTTTGCGAAGGTAGGCTTCCGTGGTCACGACGGAGGAATGGCCGAGCAGGTCACGCAGGACCATCATCGGGTCGGCCTTGGCCAGATACAGAGCCAGCGCCGCATCCGGCCCGCTGCCGGGGCCGGTCGCTGTCACCAGCCCGGCGGCCTGCGCGTAATAGCCGCTGACCAGCCGCTCCAGGGTCGACAGCGCGAAAGAATGCCTTAGCCGGTGGGGATGAACATGCGGGAACCTCGGCTCGAAACGCCGCCGGATCCGGTCCGAGGCACGCGTGAAAACGCTCTCCCACGCCGTGAACGGCCCACCGCCGGAGCGCACCGCCAGCAGGCACGACCCGCCGCCCGGCGCCACCAGGCGCCGACGCTGCCCGGGGCCGAGCTTGTCCCACCGGACCCGCCGGCCGTTGACCCGTCCCCCGGCGGCGTCCGGCTCGGTCACCATCAGCGGCTCGCCCCACTGCGGCGGCGGCCGCCACGCTGACCCGTCGGCCACCGCAGCCCGGTCCAGGGCCGCGTACTGGTGCACCGCCTCCAGCGAGGCATAATCGGCCCACGTCGTGCGGTACTTGCGGCCCTTCGTCACGCCGGCCGGGACCGGGAACGGCACCGGCAGCCGCCCCGGCGACGACGGCAAGGATGGGATCTCATAGACCAGCAGGTAGCTGAACTCCTGCCGCCGCAGCCCGCTGGCCAGCGCCAGCTTCCCGACCGCGGAGTTACGCGCCAGTTCCCGGCCCCGGTAGCCGGCATCGGGCATCCCGTCCGGGCCGAGCCCTCCCAGCGCCCCGATGAACAGGTCGGCAAAGTCAGCCTCCAGGTACCTGATCGTCACGTGCCGCTTCGGAACCCGCCGTCGGGCCAGGTTCACCTGCGCCTCCCGCCGCACGTCGCCGTACCGGACCAGCGCCTGCGCATAGCTGAACGGCACCGCGCTGGCATGTCCCTCGGCGACCGCCCACTGGTAGAAGCACGACAGGACGCTCACGTGCCGGTTCCACGTCGTCGCCGCGAACCGCGCCCGCTCAGGCCCCTCCGCCCGGTGAACCGCGTACGCGCCGAGGACCGCTTTCAGGTCCTCGCGATCAGTGAACACGCCGGTTCCGTGCTCTGCGCAGAACACCATCCAGTCGCGAAGCACCCGGGCGTAAACGGCCCACGTGCCGGATGAGGGCGCACCGCTGAACGGCAGTTCCCGCAGCCACCGGTTCACCGCGACGCTCGGCCTCGGCCCGCCGTCGCCGTCGAATCGCAGGTCGTCGTCGACCAGCACGGGCATCCCCTCGGGGATCGCGGGCCGGGCCTCGACATCCCAGGATTCCCAGCCCACGCTGGAAAAGAAGGTCAGTTCCATGAGGGAGGACCCTACGAACGCGACACCACACGGCGCAAAGCGAAAACACCCAGCTCATAAACCACAAGAGCAGGAAAAGAGACACTGCATCAAAGCAAAAGAAACCGGCTGGATGGCCTACGACCAGGGATTTTACGGAGTCGCCCAGCGCTACTACCTGCTGGCCCTGCACGCCTGCCGCGAGGGGTCCTCCCCCGATCTCGGCGCCAAGATCATCGGCGACATGACCCAATTGTCTACCGCGCTCGGCCAGTACGAGGAGAGCCTGGCCATGGTCCGCACCGCGCTGTACAGCCTGCCGCGCCAAGCCAGCGGCCTGGTCCGCGCCGAACTGCTCGGCCTGGAATCACGCGCCTACGCCCAGCTCGGGGAAAGCGAGGCCGGGAACGCCGACCGCTCGGCCCAGGCCTGCGTCGCGGTCTGGGATGAAGCACCCCGGCACGAGCCGGCCCCGGACTGGATTCACTACATGAACCAGGCCGAAGTGGACTGCCTGGCCGCCAACACCTACATCGAACTCGCCCTGCACACCGGCAACCGGTCCCGCTGGCAGCACTACGCGGCCAAGGCCGAAGTCCACTCCCTGCGCGCCCGCCAGACCAGGGGAGCAGGGTATGTCCGCAGCCGCGTCTTCGATGAAATCCGGCTCGCCAAGGTCCGCCTCGCTCAGCGCGAGCCCGCCGAATCTGCCGTCGTGGGCCTGCATGCCGTGCAGCTCGCCGCCGAGACCCGTTCCTCCCTCATCGTCGGCTGGCTGATCCAGTTCTGCCGCGACCTGGAAGGCAGGCACCCCGACCTGCCCGGCGCGGGCCGTCTGCGCGAGCAGGTGACCGACTATGTCCGCAAGGCCGCACCAGCCCGGCTCGGGGACCTGTAATGCCTGCCGGGCACATCGAATTCCGGACGGTCAGCGGCGAGCAAACCGCGGCCCGCCTCGGCGAATACCGCGACCTGTACAGCGAGGTATACGCCGAGCCGCCCTATGAATGGGGGGACGACCACGCCGCGCTGTTCGCCGAGCGCTTCGAAGAACAGCGCGGCGCTGAGGGCTTCGCCCTAGTCGAGGCCCGCGATGGCCCGGAGCTGGCAGGCTTCGCCTTCGGCGTGACACTGCGCCCGACCACCCCGTGGTGGCGCAACCTCACCACCCCGCTGCCGCCCGAGGTCACCACCGAACAGCCCGGCCGCACCTTCGCTCTCGTCGAACTGCTCGTCCGCCCGCGATGGAGACGCCAGCACATCGCCCAAGGCATACACGACCTGCTGCTGAAAGACCGCCCCGAAGAGCGAGCCACGCTCACCGTCCTGCCGGCAGCCGCGCCCGCGCAGGCCGCCTACCAGAAATGGGGCTGGCACAAAGTCGCCCAGAAACGCAACCCGCTGCCCGGGTCGCCGGTGTTCGACGTCCTCGTCAAGCGACTCGCACCCAGAACGCCTACGCTGCAATTTCAGCATCACGTTGAGTGACGTGACGGTTAAGGAGAACGCGCACAGTCCCGCCGTTCGGCGCGTTCAGAGATGACGCGGCTTGGTCTGGCCTCACCGTGCATAACAGGGATTTCAGAGCTCAACGTAGGTTTATCCGACAGTCCCGCTTCCGGCTGGTGGTCCCAGGAGAAGTGATCGTGGAATTGCACGGTCGTGCTGTTTTGCAGCGAGGGCGATGGAAATGCCTTTGTATCACTGCCCGGAACGAATCGGGCGCACATGAGCCCGCTACGCGGCTGGCTTCGGGTACAGGAAGTCGAGACGGGACCGGCCAGATCAGCCGGTGTCTCCGTTCTCGGCTGCGTCGTGTCTGCGGGCGCGGGCGCGGTATCGGCGGCCTGGCGTCAGAGGGCGCCGGTGCCGTCGGGGGTGCCGAGGCCGGTCGGGGCGTTGTAGCCCTTCTGCGCCTGGCAGAGGTAGTCGTGGCCGCAGGTGGCGCCGCCGTCTCCGTCGTTGCTGCCGGCAGTGACGTTGTACAGCCATCTGGCGTGTGCGTATTCGTAGCCGGGCGGGACCCCGGCCGCGTTGCCCGCCAGCGCGTATACGCCGGCGATCAGCGGTGAGGCGGCGCTGGTGCCGCCGACATCAAGCCAGCCGCCCAGGTACGCGTCGTAGATCGCGACGTTCCAGGCGACCGCGGACACGTCGGCGACCGTCCGCATCTGGCAGTGCGGGTCGTGCTGCCAGCGCGGCTTCGGCTCGTATGCCGAGCAGGCGCTGCCCGAGGCGCCGCCGGTGTCCCAGACCTGCTCGGTCCAGCCGCGCTTGCTGTGTGCGCGTGCCAGTTCGGTGCCGCCGACGGCGGTCACCGTGGCGAGATTGGCGGGGAAGTTCGCCGCGTCGAACCCGGAGTCGCCGGATGAGGCGACGATCACGTGGCCGGGGTGGTCGAAGGCCTTCGCGAAGGTCATGGCGTAGCCGTCCTCGCGGATGCCCCAGCTGTTGGAGATGACGCTGGCGCCCAGGCGGGCGGCGGTGTCTTCGGCCGCGGCGAAGTCGCTGAGGTCGGTCCTGCTGGCGTCGACGACCACAATGCGGCAGTGCGGGCACGCCGCGGAGACCATGTCCACGTCCAGCGTGGACTCCACGTCCCAGCCCGTTCCGAGGCCGGATTCCGGCAGCGGGGCGGCCTTGCCGTCCTGGTTGACCACGCGGAGGCAGCCGTCTGCTGCGGTGCAGGCGGGAAGGCCGTACTGCTTGCGGTAGGTGGCCAGGTAGGACGCCAGGTCCGTGTTGTCGTAGGCCTCCACGACCGCGACCGTCTGGTGCGGGTTCCCGGCGGCGGGCAGCTTGTAGGCGGCCTCGATCTGCCTGGCACCCCAGCCCGGCGGGACGCTGCTGGCCTTCGCGGCCTGGGCAGTCCCGGCGGCGCGGCGCGAAGGCCAGATGACGAAGCACCGCGCCTCGTCTGGCGCCGCGGGCCGCGCGCAGGTGCGGTACCCGTCCGTAACCGGGTCAGCGGCGGTGGCGTAGGCGCGGGTGATGGCCTCTTGCATGGCGCCGCCCGCGGCGTCGGCGGCCTGGACCCGCAGCGTGATGTAGCTGCTGGCCGGTGCGGCGAAGTCCGCGGTGTAGGTGCCGCCGGTTCCGGTGACTTGCGCGGCGGTCCAGGTCTTGCCGTCGTTGAACGACACCTGGGCGGTGACGCGGGTGATCTTGGGGTTCGCGGCGAGCTGCAGGTGGCCGGCGTTGATCGTCACCTGCTGCAGGCCGGGCTGGGTGGTGCCGTTGAGTGCTTCCCCGGCCACGCCATAGTTCAGCGTCAGCATGGGTTGCGAGACGCAGTCCTGGTAGCCGTCCCCGCAGGTAAAACCGGGCGGGAGCAGGTGCTTGGGCGCGTAGGCGGACTGCCAGGTCCATGTGGTGCTATCGGCGGTGCTCTCGGTGAACGGCCCGCCGCTTTGGGCGGTATTCAGCGTGAGCTTGATCACCGACGGCTTCGGTGACAGCGTGACCTGCTGGTAGAAGAGGTCGAACGCCGGTTTGCCCGGCGGAGATCGTCTTGCCGTCCTGCTGGACCTGGTAGGTCCCGCTGGCGGTAATGCCCGAGCCGGGTGGCGCCCCGGCCAAGCCGGCGTGACCTGGGGTGTCGTCGGTGAACGGCCAGTAGGCGAACGTGAGCGCGTTGCCCGCCCGGCTGGCGGCAAGGTTCGTGAACCCGCCAGGGCCGACCAGGTTTGCCCGCTGCGCCACGTGCAGCGGGTATTCGTTCCAGCCTTCCGTGGCGACCTGGCCGGGCCGGTACACGTTCATGCCGTCCTGCCCGCCGACCGGACGGAGGCGGCGGTGCCCCTCGACGGTGAACGGGACCGTGGCCTGGAAGTAAATGCCGTTCCACACGATGGGCACGCCACCCGCGCTCGCGGTCAGGTACATGGTCTCCTGCCCGGGCACGGGCATGAAGTTGACAATCTCGGACGAGATGCCGGCCAGGAGGTTGGCCTCGTTGAAGGAGCCCGTCGACGGCCTGTCCGAGTACAGGTTCTCGTGCACCGTGGCCAGGCTTGCCGGGCTGACGGTGAAGTCCTGGCACGGGATGATCCCGTCCGGGCCCTGAAACCAGACGTCGTACTGGTACGGGGACGCCGCGCCGGCCGACGACACCAGCTGGGCCTGCGCGGTCTCGCTGAGCGTGCCGTCACTAGGCGCGTGGCTCGTCGGGTTGACGTAGATCGCTCCGAGCGGAGAGATCACGATGCTGGTCTCGCTGTGGTTTGCCGCGACACGGTTGAACGCCAGCGTCGGCAACTCAAGCTGCGAAGGCCGCGGCGTGGTCACCGCGAACTCGCTGTCCGCCGAGCGTTCGGCCATCTTGACGGTGGTGTTCCCCGGCACCGTGACCTGCGGCAGCACCACCGCCTGTACCGGCGGGGCCGCCGTGCTGGCGGCACTAGCGCGGGCGGAGCTCGGGAGCGTGATACCTACGATCCCGTACGCGCCGAACAGGCCGACCGCCCAGTAGGTCCCCGCCGGGACGCTGAACTTCGTGGTGCCGTCGTAGAAGTCGTTAATCCACTCATCGGGGCCGCTGAACGCCAGCGGGTCGTTGACGTTCACCAGGACGACGAAGTCTCCCGTGTCCGGCTTGCCCGCCAGGTCGGTCCCGTCCACCGTCAGCGTGTGCATCTTATACTCCGGCCGCACGGCGCTGCTGCGCGAAAGCCCGCCCGCACGAAGGCCGTTGCCCGCGAGGCCGATCCTCACGCCGTTGCCGAACAGGCCGTCCGTGCCGTAGCTGGCGTTCGCGTGATCCTCGTCGAACTGCCTGGCCAGCGCGGCCCCGAACACCTGTGCCGAGGCGGCCGTGAGATACCCCTGCGCAACCCCGCCCGCGGCCTTCGGGATCGTCACGCCCGGCAGGCTGGGTACGCCGCCGGTGTATGTCACCGTGACGCGGAGTTCATCCCCCGCTTCCCTTGCCAGCGCCGCGACGTCAAACAGGTCAGGATCCAGGCCCCTGCCCAGGTAAGGCAGCGCCTCCACCGGGACCACATACCGCTGCCCGGCAAGATCCAGGCCGAGCACCGAACCGGCACCGCCCATCCCGGCCGGCTGCAGGACACTGACGTTCCGGCCAGTGACCTGCACGCTGTCCCCGTTGATCAGCAGCGCGGATACCGCCCCGCCTGCCGGCGGCGCCGGCACGGCCCGCGTCGCAGCGACTCGCGCGGTCATCGAGGCGGTGGCCACGGCCCGGCCCGGCGAAACACCGCCGACGCCCACGGCAACCACCGTCAAGGCAAGCCCGGCAGCCGCGGCAGTACGCATACGACCCGACACCCTCCGCCCCTTCCGATGCGATACCGACACACCCCTACCGCAATTGCCCGTACGCGGCGCATGAGTTCCCCGTGAACTTCATGCCGCCCACGACGGACCCAGCCCACCCGGCAGGATCTCGCTTGGAGCCAGGCCCGGGATGCGAGGTGATTGGACCCATGAACCTTTTTCATCCTGGCCATCCCGCCAGGCATTACCAGGCGATGGCTTCAAAGCCCGTGATCCCCGGCAATGGCGTGAACGTGTCGCCGTTCATCACGCCGACGCGGCCTCCGCCGGTCGTCTCGCTGGTCCCGATCGCGACCTTGCCCGTCGAGTTGACCCAGTACAGGGAGATGCCGATGGGTGCCTCGCCCTCGAAATGGACGAGGCCGACGACGTGATCCATCTTGCCGGTCACGGTCGAGTACTGGGCGAATCCCATCGTCGTGGTATTCCCGACGCTCGTTGAGTAACCGCAGACGATCGCGGAGCCGTCCATCGAGATCATCGCATCCGTTACGCACGAGACGAAATAATAAGGTGGCGCGGCGTTCCTCAGGCTGCGGCCCAGATCCCTGAAGTTCCGCTCGATGACGGCGAGCCGGCTGTCCGCCATCAGGTCGGTTCCGCCGGCGGCGGTGTCGAGCAGGCGCACGCCGACGTAGGACGTGTTCTCCACACCGAACGCGAGCGTGGAGTCCGCCGTCCACGAGATGCTCTGGGCACCGTCCACACCCGACCCGGTGAACCCGAAGGGAGCATCCGCGTTGGTCACCCCGCTCGTGGTCCAGGAACGGAACGCACCCGTGGCCAGCGTATAAGTCATGATCTCCATGAGCCGCGCCTGGGGCCAACTGCCGGAGTCCACGTCGACGGCGAGCTTGCTGCCGTCGGGGGACAACGCGAGGCCCGACACCACGGTGCCGTCCGGGATCGCCGGGACCGCAAGCCGGGTGAGAGATTCCTCGGCTCCGGACGCCGTTAGCCGTAGCAGGTAAAACGCCGGCTGGCCCACCCACGTCACCGAGCCCCCCATGATCGGCCGCTGCTCGTCAAGGACGAACGTCCGGCCGTCGGCGGCCCCGGCAACGCCGACGACCGGCGTCCTCGTCGTGATCCTGGCGAGCGTGGCCCCGGTCCAGGTGGCCCGTACGACCGTTAGCGACGAGTTCGCGACCGCCACGTAATACGGCGGGACACCGGTGTGCGAGCCGGCCGACGCTCCACGGGCAGGCGCACCGGAAGCGCCGGGCCGGGGTGCTCCGGACCTGGCGAGCAAGGAACTGGCGGTCACACCGCCCCCGGCGACGATGATGATCGCCGCGGCGGCGGCCAGCGGCGCGACCCAGGCCGACCGGGACCGGTACCCGGGCAGCCGCCGCGTCAGGCGGCGACCCCTAGCCTGCTGCCTGGCTTCGGTGATCGCCTGCTCTGCGCGGGCCCAGGCTGGCGCGCCCGGGTCTGGCGTGTCGGCGCGGAACGCCCGGAGCTGGTCAATCTCGTCACGCATGGCAGTTCCTCTCCGCGTGGTCGCCTGCGTGGGCGGGGTAGCCGAGTTCCGCGCGAACCAATGCGCGGGCCCGGGAGAGCCGGGAGCTGACCGTGCCGCGCGGGATGCGCAACGCGGCAGCGATCTCGTGGTGATCCAGGTCGGCCCAGGCGTGCAGCACGAGGACCTCGCGCTGCTCGCGGCTGAGCCTGGCGAGGGCGGCGGCCAGCCTCGGTTCCAGGTCCCCGCGCGCCGCGTCCGGGGCGGGCGCGGCCGTCGCGGCCATGGCCGCTAGCTGGGCGTCGCGCTCGAGGAGGCGCTGCTCGGTACGCCAGTGATTGCGCAGCAGGTTCACCGCGATCCCGTAGAGCCACGAGCGGAGCGAGGCGCGGTCGGGCCGGTAGGTCCCGCGCCGCCGGTAGGCCGTCGCGAACGTGTCCGCGGCCAGGTCATCGGCGAGGTCGGGGCCAACCCGCCGGGCGATGAAGCGGTATACCGGGGCGAAGTGCTCTCGGAAGGCGGCCTCGAAGCCCGCGTCGTCCGCGATGCCGGGGACCCCGGCGGCAGGCGGCGCGCCGGGCACCATTCCCATACCGTCCATACCTGTATATTGTCGGCCGACCGCCGCTCCGCTCCCGCGCGGCGGGAATTCTTCCGCGCTCGCGCCCCTGGACTTCCCCGATCCTGCCGCAGGCCAGACGCGGGCACGTTGGCGTCGCCAAGCAGACTGGCCGGGCCGCCCCGCCGCATCCCCTAGCCAGCCTCCGGCATTCAGCCTTATGGACGGTTTATGGCCGAGGAATTCTCTGCGTTCCCTTGACCTGGAGTTTCGCATGCCCGCTTCGTGGGAGCGGGGTTTTCGGGGCGCACCCGGCGGGTGCGATGCCGCGGCGCCCGGAAACGGCGGGCGGGACGACTGCTCAACAGCGAATCCTGCCGGGTTCTCGCGTGCGGAAGGCGAAGAGCGCCCTGGTTCTGGGAGATTACGGGTTACCACACCATGCAATCGCCAGATCTGGAGCGCTCTTCGCCATGCATTGCGACGTGATGTCGCTCGTTGTGAGTGGGTGCGTCGAGGAGGGAGGCCGCTGATGATGGCGGCGACGTTACCCCGGGCCAGTGCCTGAGGCCCATCCCCGCCCCGGCATGCGCGGCTGGGTCCTGCTCAGCCGGGTGGATCCTTAACGGTCACGTCAATCCAGGCGATCGTCATGCCTGGCGCAGGCGCCCGGTCAGGGTCCAAAGGCCCAGATAGGAAGGCCCGGCAGTCCCGGCCCCGGGTCAGCACGACCGGCAGTCGGTAACCATGCCGTACAGATCTGCCCAGAGAGCGGGACATTCGGCCCTGACCGGTAAACCAGTGCCTGAGCCAGGCTATGGGCGTGTCGGAATATTTTGCGCTCCTTGATATCGAGTCCGCTCTCGCGCCACCCGGACGGTGCCCGGGCTGCGGCTCCCGCGAGCTCGTGGCGGCGACGGACGGGGAGCAGAGCGCCTTCGTGTGCCGGTCATGCGGGCAGTGCTGGCAAGTGGAACTTGGCTGGGCCCACCGGGTCGATCGCCGGAACCTGCTGCGGACGCCGGCCCAGACCCACCGCGCGTCGCACCGGCCGCAGGTCGCTGCGATACCGCCTGGCAGGCAGAGCACAAAGACCCCGTCTTGCACAGACAAGCCCGGAGACGAAAATTGACAGGCCCATGGTCAGCCGGCGAGGAGCCGGTGAGCCAGGGGATGCCGGATGGCACGGTGACCCTCGTCGAGGGTTCCACCTTCTGCATTAGCGGACCCGGCGGCGACATCGCGCACGGGCAATCGCATGGGCTATTCGTCCGCGACACACGCGTGCTGTCACGCTGGGCACTCGCGGTCGACGGCCGGACGCCGAAGCCACTGACCGTGCAACGGCGCGAACCCTACGCCGCCACGTTCATCGGTCACCTGCCGCCCCGCGGCGGGCAGGCATCCAGCAGCCTGCTGGTCATACGCCGCCGCTATGTCGGTAACGGCATGCGCGAGGACATCACCATCCGCAACACCGCCCCGCTGCCGACAGCCTGCCTGGTGACGCTCACCGCCGCTGCTGACTTCGCCGACTTGTTCGAGGTCAAACGCGGGCGGACGCAGGTACGGCCGTCCGCCAGTGCGGTCGCCGGGGCCTCGACGCTAACCTTCCAGACCCAGTGGGGCGAGCACCCCGGCGGGCTAATTATCGAAAGTGACGGCCAGCCCGAAACCACCGGCGAAACCCTGTCGTGGCGGGCGAGGGTCCCGGCACGCGGTGAGTGGACGGTCAGTATCGAAGCGGACCCGGTCGTGGACGGAGTCCCGCTGGAGCCGCATCACCCGCGCGGCCAGCCGGTCGAGCACGCCGTTCCCGCCCGCAGGCTGCGGGAGTGGCAGCGCAGCGCCCCGCAGGTGCATGCGGCGGAGCCGCACCTTACGGCAGTGCTGCGCCGCAGCATCGAAGACATCGGGGCGCTGCGCATCTTCGACCCTGAGCACCCCGGCCGGGCCGTGGTAGCCGCGGGCGCGCCCTGGTTCATGGCCCTGTTCGGGCGAGACTCGCTGCTCACGTCATGGATGCTGCTCCCGTGGGACGACAGCCTCGCGCTCGGGACCCTGCAGACGCTGGCCGACCGCCAAGGACAGGTCACCGACCCGGCGTCAGAGGAGGAGCCGGGCAGGATCTTGCACGAAGTCCGCTTCGGCCCCGCCGCCTCCCTCGCTCTCGGGGGCCGAAGCGCCTACTACGGAACCGCCGACGCCACCCCCCTGTTCGTCATGGTGCTCGGCGAACTGCGCCGCTGGGGCCGCCATAACGCAGCGGCCGGGAGGCTGCTGCCACATGCCGACCGCGCCCTGGACTGGATCGAGCACTACGGGGACGCGGACGGCGACGGGTTCATCGAGTACTCGCGCAAGACCGACCTGGGCCTGGCTAACCAGGGCTGGAAGGACTCCTGGGACGGCATCAACTTCGCCGACGGGCGGACCGCCCAACCCCCCATTGCCCTGGCCGAGGTCCAGGGATACTGCTACGCCGCCTACCGGGCTCGCGCCGCCTTCGCCAGGGAAGCAGGCGACGAGCCCCGCGCCTGCCACTGGGACGGCAAGGCCGCCCAGCTCAAGCGCGCCTTCAACGAGGCGTTCTGGCTACCTGGCAAGGGCTGGTTCGCCGTGGCGCTCGACCGCGACAAGCGGCCGGTGGACGCGCTCACGTCCAACATCGGGCACTGCCTGTGGACCGGCATCGCAGATGCCGACAAGGCAGCCACGGTCGCGGACCGCCTCCTGTCGGACGACATGTTCAGCGGCTGGGGAATCCGCACCCTCGCCGCGTCGATGTCCGCCTACAACCCGATGAGCTACCACAACGGCTCGGTATGGCCGCACGACAACGCACTGTGCGCGGCCGGCCTGATGCGGTACGGCTTCACCGGGCACGCCCAGCGGGTCGCCGAGGCCATCTTCGATGCCGCCGCGCACTTCGGCGACCGCCTTCCCGAGCTTTTCTGCGGCTTCCCGCGCAAGGAATACCCTGTGCCCATCCCGTATCCAACCTCATGCTCCCCGCAGGCCTGGGCGGCAGCAGCACCCCTGCAACTGCTTACCACGCTGCTGCGGATCACCCCCCAGCCCAGCGCCGGGCACTTCTGGTGCGCGCCAGCCATGCCCGGCCAGTACCTGCCGCTGCGGGTAACCGGCCTCCGGCTCGGGCAATCACACCTAACCATCGATATCCGCGGCGACGGCTGGGCCCTGACGGGCCTGGACGGCACCGGCATCGAACTCGTCCGCGAGCCACGACCCTACCCCGCCACCGACGCCACGTGATCCTCTCCAGATCGGGCATGGGCCGACCCGGATTGCTGACCTGATCGGAGGATCATCATGCTCACCAGCTGGACTGCCGCCGATATACCTGACCAGCATGGTCGTACGGCGCTGGTGACCGGTGCCAACTCTGGTATCGGCTTCCACCAGGCGCTGGAACTGGCCCGCAGGGGTGCCTATGTGCTGCTGGCCAGCCGCGATCCCGAGCGCGGCCGGGCGGCCCGCGCCTGCCATCGTGGGCGAACTGCCGGCCGCCAGCGTCGAGCTCGTCGAGCCGGATCTGGCTGATCTCGTCTCGGTGCGGCGCCTGGCCGATCGGCTGCTGGGCCGGGCCGCGGGCTTGGACCTGCTGATCAACAACGCGGGCGTGATGGCCGTGCCGCAGCGGCGGACCACGGTCCAGGGGTTTGAGCTGCAGTTCGGCACCAACCACCTGGGGCGCTTCGCGCTCACCGGGCGCCTGCTCCCCACTCGGCTGCGCCACCTCGGCAGCCGGGTGGTGACGGTCAGCAGCCTTGACCACCGATGGGGCACGATCAGGCTCGATGGCCTGGATCTGGTGCGCCGAAAGCGGCCGGACCCAGACGGATAGTCGATCGTGTCCGTCTCAGCCATCCGGCCGTCATCGTAGCCGGGCGGTCCGATGGCGGCCATCCCACAGCCGCGGGCCAACTCGAAGGCCCGGTGAGTGATCTCCGGGCCGCCGCTGGCAGACAGCTCTTGTGCATCTGGCCCGAGGCGTACACCTGCTGCACGGCGAGGACAGGAAATTGATCAGGAACATCGGCCCGGCGGCCACCATCACCCGCACCGCGAACATGTTGGCAAGCTAGGCGGACAGCTCCGCGGCCACGCTTCACCGCCTAGGGCGGGGCAGCGTGTTCGTCCCACCGCGGCCGCCGCCTCATCCTCGCCCAGGCCCGGACGCGAGCTGCCCAGCGCGGCTAGGGCCCCGGCCGCATCCATCGACAGCACGGCCGCTCACTCCATCACGACCTCTACTGCCCGCGCCGGGTAGGACCAACGGCCGTTGCCGTAATGCTCAATGCCTCTCGCCAGGCCGCTGTCTGCTTGCAATCCTGATTAAATCGGCAAGCGAAAGGCCCAGGCCATGAGGTGGGAACCGATCACCAAGCCGTTGTCCGCCGCGGGGCGCTTCAATCTGACCGACTATGAGCGCGCTTGCGCGGAGTTCTCGTGGTCCGGGGCCCGGCAGTGGCTGGACGGCCTGCCGGGAGGGGGCCTGAACATCGCGTACGAAGCCGTCGACCGGCACGTCTGCGGGCCGCTGGCCGACGCTGTCGCACTGCGGTGTGTGGGCCGCCACGGCGAAGTCACCGACTACAGCTACCGGAACCTGCGGGACCAGACTAACCAGTTCGCGAACCTGCTGCGCGGCCTCGGCGTCGGCAAGGGCGACCGGGTGTTCTCACTGCTCGGCCGGGTGCCGGAACTGTATGTCACGGCGCTCGGCACGCTGAAGAACACCAGCGTGTTCAGCCCGCTGTTCGCGGCGTTCGGGCCGGAGCCGGTCCGCGACCGGATGCTCCTCGGGGACGCGCGGGTGCTGGTGACCAGCGCGCAGCTGTACGAGCGCAAGGTGGCCCCGGTCCGCGCCGAGCTGCCCGGCCTGAAACATGTGCTCGTCACCGGTTCGGGGCCGGTTCCGCCCGGCACGATCGCGCTGGGCCAGGCGCTCGATTCCGCGTCCGCGGAGTTCAGCTTGCCGCCGACCGATCCGGAGGACCTGGCGCTGCTGCACTTCACCAGCGGCACGACCGGCAAGCCGAAGGGGGCTATGCATGTGCACCAGGCGGTCGTGTCCCACCACGCGAGCGCCATGTTCGCGCTGGACCTGCACGCCGGAGACATATTCTGGTGCACCGCCGACCCCGGCTGGGTGACCGGCACTTCATACGGGATCATCGCGCCCCTCACCCATGGCGCCACGCTGGTGACCGATGCCGGGGAGTTCGATGCCAAGCGCTGGTACCAGATCCTGAGCGAGCAGCGGGTGACGGTCTGGTACACGGCCCCGACCGCGCTCCGCATGATGATGCGGCACGGCCCCGAGCTCGCCCGCCAGTACGACCTGTCCGCGCTGCGGTTCGTCGCCAGCGTCGGCGAGCCGCTGAACCCGGAAGTGGTCGTCTGGGGTGTCGAGGCGCTGGGCATGCCGGTCCACGACAACTGGTGGCAGACCGAAACCGGCGCGATCATGATCAGCAATTTCCCCGCGATGGACATCCGGCCAGGGTCGATGGGCAAGCCGCTGCCCGGCGTCGAGGCGACCCTGCTCAAGAGGGGCAAGGACGGCAGAGCCCAGGTAATAGACGGCAAGGTCGAAGTGCTCACGGAGCCGGACACCGAGGGCGAGCTCGCGCTGCGGCCCGGCTGGCCGTCGATGTTCCGCGGCTACCTGCACGACCCGGACCGGTACGCGGAGGCGTTCGCGGACGGCTGGTACCTGACCGGCGACATCGCGCGGCGGGACAGTGACGGCTACTTCTGGTTCGTGGCCCGCGCCGACGACGTCATCAAGTCCGCCGGGCACCTGATCGGCCCGTTCGAGGTGGAGAGCGTGATGATGGAGCATCCCGCGGTCGCGGAGGCCGGCGTGATCGGCAAGCCGGACCCGGTAGCCGGGGAGATCGTCAAGGCGTTCGTCACACTCAAGCCCGGCTACGAGCCAAGCGAGGAGTTGCTGTTCGAGCTGACCGCGTTCGGCCGTCAGCGGCTCGGCGCGGTCGCCCCGAAGGAAATCGAGTTCGCGCCGAGCCTTCCGCTGACCCGCAGCGCGAAGGTTATGCGGCGCCTGCTCAAGGCCCGCGAACTGGGCTTGCCGGAGGGTGACGTATCGACCCTGGAGAGTGCGCGATGATCCAGCCAGGGAAGCAGCAGGCGGATCGGCAGGATCCGGCGGCCGTCGAGGCCGCGCACCGCCGGGAACTGCTACGCGAGATGCTGCGCATCAGGCGGTTCGAAGAACGCTGCGTGGAACTGTACAGCGCAGCCAAGATCAGGGGTTTCCTGCACCTGTACATCGGCGAGGAAGCGGTCGCGGTGGGGGTCTGCCAGGCGCTTACCCCCGAGGACCCGGTCGTGGCCACCTACCGAGAGCATGGACACGCGCTCGCCCGTGGCGTCAGCATGGATTCGCTGATGGCCGAGATGTACGCGAAGGTGACCGGGTGCAGTCGCGGACGTGGCGGCTCGATGCACATCTTCGACACCGAACGGCGCTTCTATGGCGGCAACGCGATCGTCGGCGGGGGACTGCCGCTCGCCGTAGGGATGGCACTCGCCGACCATATGCGCGGCATCAGCCGCGTGACCGCGTGTTTCTTCGGCGACGGCGCCGTGGCCGAAGGCGAGTTCCACGAGTGCATGAATCTCGCCGCGCTGTGGGACCTGCCGATCTTGTTCTGCTGCGAGAACAACCGCTACGCGATGGGGACGGCGCTGGAACGCTCGCATGCCGAGACCGACCTGGCGGCCCGTGCCGGTTCCTACGGCATGGTTTCGTGGGCCGTGGACGGGATGGATGTCATCGCGGTCGAGCGCGCGGCACGCCACGCCGCGGAGGCGGTACGCGGCGGTGGCGGCCCGCACTTCCTCGAGCTGCGCACTTACCGGTTCCGCGCGCATTCGATGTATGACCCGGACCGCTACCGGGACAAGGCCGAAATCGAGCAGTGGAAGGCACGCGACCCGATCGCCACGCTGACGGCGCAGCTGAAACAGGACGGCCAGCTCACCGACCAGGACCTCGAGGTGTTCGAGAAAGAGATCGCCGCGGAGATAGCACAGGCGATCGACACGGCCGAAGCCGCCGATACCGAGCCGCTGGGAGACCTGACTAAATTCGTCTACAGCCCGAGGCCGACATGAACGCAAGCACCGCGACGGGCAGTACCAGGAAGACCGTTCAGGGCGCCCGTGGTCACCGGGCGCATGATTCCGCGGACGGAGCCGTCAAGCCGGTTACCTACCGCGAAGCGCTGCGCGCGGCGCTGCGCGAGGCCCTGATAAAAGACGAGCGCGTGTTCATCATGGGCGAGGACGTTGGGCGCTATGGCGGCTGCTACGCGGTTACCCTTGGCCTGCTCGAGGAGTTCGGGCCGGAGCGGATCCGCGACACCCCGCTGTCGGAGTCGGCGTTCGTCGGCGCCGGGATCGGCGCCGCGCTGGCCGGGATGCGGCCGATCGTCGAGATCATGACCGTCAACTTCAGCCTGCTGGCGCTGGACCAGATAATGAACAACGCCGCGACGCTGCTGCACATGTCGGGTGGCCAGCTCAACGTGCCGCTGGTGATCCGGATGACGACCGGCGCGGGCCGCCAGGTCGCGGCCCAGCATTCGCACAGCCTGGAAGGCTGGTACGCGCACATCCCCGGGCTGCGGATCGTCGCGCCCGCCACCATCGAGGACGCCCGGGGGATGCTCTGGACGGCGCTGCAGGACCCCGATCCCGTGCTGATCTTCGAGCATGGCGGACTCTACAACGCCTCGGGTCCGCTCAGCCCTGACGCCGGCCCCGTCGATATCGACACCGCGGCGATCCGCAGGCCAGGAAAGGACGTCACGCTCATCACCTACGGCGGGACCCTGCCGAAGACACTGGACGCGGCCGACCAGCTGGCCGCGGACGGCATCGCGGCCGAAGTGGTCGACCTGCGCACGCTGCGGCCGCTCGATGACACGACCATCCTCGCCTCGGTGCGGCGCACGCACCGGGCCGTCATTGTCGACGAGGGCTGGCGCTCCGGCAGCCTGTCCGCGGAGGTCTCCGCCCGGATCACCGAGCAGGCGTTCTACGACCTGGACGCGCCGGTCGAACGGGTCTGCAGCGCGGAAGTACCCATTCCTTACGCGTGGCAGCTGGAGGAGGCCGCCTTGCCGCAGCCAGACACGATCGCGGCCGCCGCCCGGAAGACGGTCGGCTGACATGGCCGAGTTCCTGATGCCGTCGCTCGGCGCGGACATGGACGAGGGAACTCTGCTCGAATGGCTGGTCAAGCC
The DNA here is from genome assembly GCA_963771985.1 of uncultured Actinomycetota bacterium. GTDB lineage: Bacteria > Actinomycetota > Actinomycetes > Streptosporangiales > Streptosporangiaceae > Trebonia. The sequence goes on from CAVYVO010000011.1 coordinate 394,591, forward strand.
GGGCGACGAGATACGCAAGGGCAACATCGTCGCGGTCGTGGACACCGCGAAGGCGGCCGTGGAAGTGGAGTGCTTCGAGAGCGGAGTGTTCGGCTCCGTTCTCGTCGAGCCTGGCACGACCGTTCCGGTCGGCACGCCGCTGGCCGTGATCACGCCAGCGGGGCCCGCGATGGCAGCCGAGGCGGCGCCCGCGGTGGTACCCGAGGCAGTACCGGCGGCGGTAGCCGCGGTGGCGGCGCTCGCCCCGACCGCGGTGGCACCCGAGGCGGTACCCGCACCCGCACTGCCCAAAGTGCTCGCCCCCCCGCCCGTCCGGCACCTGGCCAGGCAGCTCGGTGTCGACCTCAGCCAGCTGCATGGCACCGGCCGTGGCGGCACCGTGACGCACGCTGACGTCGAAGCCGCGGCCGCCGCGCAGCGGAGGCCGCGGGTCTCGCCGTTCGCCCGGCGCCTGGCCAGCGAACTCGGCGTCGACCTCAGCACCGTCCGGGGTACCGGTACCGGCGGCGCGATCCGCGCCAACGACGTCCGCCGTGCCCTGCCCGAAGCCAAGGCAGCCCCGGCCGGGGCAGCGCCACAGGCGACGGAACGCCCGGCCACCCCGCCGTCTGCCGCGCGGCCAGCAGCCGCAGCGGAGGCGGAGCAGGCCGCGGAGCGCCAGGCGGCGATGCGGCGCGCGATCGCCAACCTCATGGCGCGTTCCAAGCGGGAGATCCCGCACTACTACCTGAGCACCACCATCGACCTTGAGCCGATGACGCAATGGCTGCGCAGCCGTAACCGCGAACTGCCCGTACCGGCCCGGATCGTCCCCGCCGCGCTGCTGCTGAAGGCCGCGGCGCTCGCCGCGCGGGAAGTACCCCAGCTGAACGGATTCTGGCTCGACGACCACTTCGTACCCGCCGAGCACGTCCATCTCGGCGTGGCGATCTCGCTGCGCGACGCCGGGATGGTCGCTCCCGCGATCCACGATGCCGACACCCTCACCGTCGCCGACCTGATGGCTCGTCTCCGCGACCTCGCCGCCCGTGCCCGGACCGGACGGCTGCGGGGCAGCGAGATGACAGACCCGACGATCACCGTCACCAACCTCGGCGACCGGGGCGTGGAGTCGGTATTCGGCGTGATCTATCCGCCTCAGGTCGCGCTGGCCGGGTTCGGCAAGGTAACCAGCGCACCGTGGGCGGTCGGCGGTCTCCTCGGAGTCCGCACCCAGGTCACCGCCACGCTGGCCGCCGACCATCGCGCCTCTGACGGGTATACCGGCGCGCGGTACCTGGAGGCCATCACCCGCCTCCTGCAGAAACCGGAGGAGCTGTGACACCACAACAGGCACGTGAGCAGATCGGCTTCGCGCTCAAGCGGGCCGCTCCCGGCTCCGATATCGACGTCATCGATCCCGACGCGGACCTCCGGGACGCCCTGGAACTCGACTCGCTGGACTTCCTCCAGTTCGTCGAGATCCTCAGCGAGACATCCGGACGCAGGATCGACGAGGACGACTACCCCGAACTCGCCACCCTTAATAGCTCCATACACTTCCTGTCCGCACGGTGACCCGGCTGAGCCGTCGCCCCGCCTGGTGAAAGCGCCGGTCCGGGCGCATGGCGCCACTTCCCCTCGTCGCACCGGCGCACCCGCGAATTCTGACCGAACGCACGCCCGTAGCGTGCGGGACTTTCGTCGCTAGGGAGCTGGACCGCGGCGAAGTACGAGGGCGTCGGCCGCAAGCTCAGGAACTGCATCACCAGGAAGACAGCGGGCTACCGCCGCGGCAGCGCTGCACCGCGGTGATGCGCTCGGAGACTGGCTGGCTCGTGGCGCGGGCAGGACCTCGGCGCGGATCGTGGCCATGTACCACGGCACGATTGTGAAGGCTTCGGGCGAAGGGGCTGGCGCCGTCAAGTTGACGGAGCTTGCTGGCGGTCGGGGAATGCCCGGTAGGCGGCCACGAAGCTCATGCTCACGGCGAGGGAGGGGGAAGGAGCGCGAACCTGCAAGCTCCGGGACCGCCCGGCCTGGAATCCTCACCCGTAGCCGCGGAACCACAGATCGCTCCGCAGCCGGCGCAGCAGCAGCTCTCCCCCAGCCTGCGGATACCCTAAGCGGCGAGCTGTCCGCAGAGCGGGAACCGTACTGCCAGCCAACCGAGAAGGCATGTCCGTGCACCAGGATTATCTGGTAGCCACTGTCAGGAGCTCACTAACCCGACGGGATGGCCCATCGATAGCAAGCCGCCGGAGGCGCCCACAGGATCAGGAACTCGAGGGGGAAACTCCATCACTCCTGGCGTGACCAACTTTCAAGATCATCATCCCGGACGGGCGCGGCCGGCCCCTGAGTGTTCACCTCCCGCTCGCCCGCTTGATGACCTCCTCCTCGGTAAGCGGGCTCGGCGGGTGATAGCTCAGGCACATGGGCGTGCGGATCTTCCGGAACCCGCTGCCTTCGGTGCCGATGTAGAACTGGCCGGCTTTCAGGCGCCCGATATCCGGGACATCGCCGCCCTTCGCCCGGGCGAGCTCTCTCGCCGCCTCGATCTGCGCTGGGGCGTTGAGCAGACCGTAGAACTGGGTCATCGAGTTATTCGGTATCGAGTTATGCAGCCCTTTGGGTTGCTGGGTGGCGAAGAGCATGCCCAGCCCGTACTTACGCGCCTGGGATACGAGCCGCAGCGTGCTTTCCCTGCAGGGAGTGCTCCTGCCTGACGGGGCCAGCTCCTGCGCCTCGTCCATGACGAACAGGCCGCCGAGCGACCGGTCGGTGGCCGGGTGCCGCTTGATCCACGAGAACAGGGCGATCTGGAGCTGGTTCACGAAGCTCTGCCGTCGTTCTAGTCCCGGTAGTCCGACCAGGCTGACCACGGAGACGCGAGCCCGCTTGCCAAGCGGCGGGCTGAGCAGCATGCCCGGGTCGACGAGCGTGCCCGAACCGGCGAACAACAGGTCGGTGACCCTGACGCTTCGGAGCCGGTCGGCGAGTTCGGCCGCGATCGCAGCCGCCTTGGTGATGGCGCTCGCGTCCTCCGGCAGATCGCTCAGCAGGGCAATGAACTCATCCAGGTCGCTGCGGCCGCTATAGGCGAAGCACAGCAGCGCCTCGGTGAGCACCGCTTTCTCCCGTTGTGCCGGGACTGTTTCCCGATGAGCGTTTACCCGCGGCGCGAGCACGTCGACCGCGGCGTCCACTGCGGCGCGGAAATCGTCCTTATCGTCATCGCCGAGAAGGTCAGCGAATGCCGGAAGCGGCTGGAAGGAGAGCGGTCGTCCTTTATCCCGGCCCGGTGTCCAGATGACCACGTCGGTGTTCGCCAGGTATTCGCGCGCCCGGTCAGCGTCGCCATCGGCCCAGTGTTCCGGGGGCTCAGGCCAGGCTTCGCCCAGGCGTGCCAGGTCATTGTTCGGATCGAGCACGATCGCCGAGACACCGTGGAGCGCGCATTCTTCGATGACGCGGCGGAGCAGAACGGTCTTGCCTCAGCCGGCTCCGGCGAAGACCGACACGTGCCGGCGCAGCGACGTCAGGTCCAAAGTCACCGGCGTCTGCCCGGCGGCGGTCGTGCCGACGTGGATGCCGGAGCCGGGCGCGGACTGGGGCTGGTCTCGCGATGGTGCTGCCTGCGCTGGCACCGCTTGCTGAGCCTGCCCCGTCTGCGGGGTCTGTCCGGCGTCGCCGAGCGTCCGGCTCAGCAGTTCGGTGCAGTGCGCTGGCTGCCGCGCCATCAGCCAGCCGCGCAGTTCCGGATGGGGCTCGACAAGCATCTCTCTGAGCGCGGCGAACGTCTTCAGATCCTCTCCGGTGACGGCCAGCGCGATCCCGCCCTTGGCGGTGAATTCAGCTGCTTCCCGTTCAGTGACCGGCCCGCTCGGCCAGGGTGTGTTTCGCAGCACGAACAGCTCACGTTCGGTACCTTCCGCGCCCAGCCCAGCCGCCGCGACAGCCTTCCGGAGGCGGCTCTGCACCGCCTTGGGGTGATCAGCGGCGATGGCACGGAAGGCCCATTTGCGCTGCCGCTCCGTGCGCTGGTCGGTGGTCATCAGCAGGCATGCGTGCAATGGCGGGTTCCGGCGGGATAGCCGTTCCTGGGCGAACAAGCGCTTGCCGGGTCCGCTGTGTTCCTTCACCCACGCATCCAGCCCGGCGGCCAGCAAGGCAGACATCTCCTCGTCCTCGCTTTCCGGCGCGAATGCGTTAGACACATCGATGCTCTCGCGCAGCTCACGGAACCGCGTGTCGAGGGCCGCGAGATCCCGCTGGGCAGCGCGCGACGATATGTCAGCCACGACCGTCCGGGCCTGGGCGGAGCCGTCTTCCGGCGCGCCGCCGAGCCGGTCCAGTTCCCATACGACCTGCTTATCAAGGCACCCGCTGACGTGGGCGTCAACGCGCTGGAGCAGCGTGCGTGCCGTATAGCGGTCAGCTTCCTCGAACGCTTCGGGCCGGATCGGCCAGCTTGGATAAGGCGGCTCGAATCCGACGCTGGCGAAGTCGGGCGCGAACCGTTTCTCGATCATGAGGCGGCCGACGTCGGCGCTTGGAATGTTCTGAAGCTGCACAGGTGCCCGGAACCGGCCGGTGACCGTCCTGACCGCGTACTTGTTCACGTAGTCCCAGGTCTCGGGCAGGCACGAGATGACCGTGAGGGTGCGGTGGGTCATGTCACGCAGCGCCATTAGCCCGCTCGCCACCTCCCTCACCGCGTGGCGTTCCGAGTCGGCTTCCGCCGCCTTGTTGACCGCGTCGATGAGCGCGTCGATCTGGTCGACGGCCAGGATAGTTGGCCCCGACAGGGCCAGCAGCCCGGACAACTCCTGGATAAGCAGATGTGGCTTCTTCGGACGCGACTTGATCCCCCAGTGCCGACGTTCCTCGGCATCAACCTGGCCGCCGGAAAAGAAGTTATGGCCGATGTCCTGATGATCGAACTCGGGCGACGCGAGCAGGACGAGTGCCCGGGCGGTGTCCTGTGAGGCGAGGGTGGAGGGGACCAGCCGCCGAAGTGCCGTGACAAAGGTGCGGACATCTTCCGGGGACGGCGCATCCTGCCCTGTAACAGTGTCGCGGACCGGTCCTTCCAGACCCGCTCTATCCGCCAAGTCGGTCAGCAGCGTCTCAAGCTGACGCCGACTGCCGTCGGGAAGCGGCTGAAGTTGTCCCACCACGGTTCCGAGTACCTCGTCCCAGAACCCTGTCCGCGAGAGGTCGCCTACCAGGAAGAAGTACCCCCCTGCCAACTGGACTTGTTCCCGGGTCCAGCCGAGCAGGTGCGTCTTGCCGACGCCTCCCTCACCCTGAATCGCGATGCCAAGCGGATTCGGCCCCGTGCTCGAGAAGGCTTCACCGATGCCCCGCCGGATGAGCCTGGCGCCCTGCGGGTGCAGACCTTCAATGTGGTAAGCGCAGGGAGCCCACACATCTTTGAGGTCGCGCGTCCAGTTGAGCGTGAGCGCTTCCAGCGCCCGCAGCTTTCCCGAGCTCATGGCCGCCCAATCGAGATCAGGTGCTTTCGGCTTCCGCCGATGAGCAGCGCGGATTCGCGGTCGGCGTCGGACAGCGCCTCTTGGTTAGCCTGCGCGACCAGGTTGATCCGCTGGTTCCGGTACATCCTGTCCAGTGCGGAGTCGAGGTCCGCACGCGAGACGTCCGGCAGCTTCAGGCGCAGTTCGTGCAGCTGCACGAACTCGCCGGGCTCTCCCGCCAGTTCCCGGTAACCGGCCTCGATGCGGGACTCCACGTCGACATCCGCGTGCGGCCGCGCATGCTCGTCGTTGAAGATGTCTGCGAGGGTCTGCTCGGTTCGCTGCAGGTACCGGTCAAGGCCGCCAAGGATGGCGTACAGCGCGCGTTCCATGCTCGTGCCGCGTCCGTCCGGGCCGACGGACAGCTCGTCAGCGCACCACCGCCACCCCGCGTCGGTCAGCTCATGAACGTATGCCCGGCCGGGCTTAGTGGAAGTCACGAGCTTCAGGTTGTTCAGCCTGCGCCGCTCCTTCCCATCCAGCTTGAAGCCAACCCGCTCCTTGAGCTCGGGATTAGAAAGCTGCCGGGCCTCACCGAGCAGCGCGAACAGCGCCGCTCTCTCCTTGATCGAAAGCTCGTTAGACTGCATGATCAGCCATTCCTTTCAAGAATCTCGAAATTATCCTCGCTAACGACCAGCTCGGCGTGCCCTCCGCTGATGGACAGCTCGCCACGCGCCCGGACGCGCTGCCGTGACCGGTGCGCGGCGATCGCCTGGTCGTATGCCGTCTGGCTATGAAGCCAGACCCGCATCGTGCGACCACTTTCGATAGCGCGGCCTGCCAGCAGGTCGCCGTGTATGCCGATCCGCCAGCCCGCGTTCGGTGACTGGCCATGAAGGCTCTCCACGAGGCCGGATATCGCGGCAGTGTCAGAGATACCCGGAGAACTGCCGAGCTGACGCAGGCGTGCGGCGCCGGCTCGGAACGTAGCACCCGTCTCACCGGGAAAACGGACGGTATCCGCCGGAACATCAGATGTTAGCCCGCGACCCCAGCGAAACGCGATCTCGAACGGCTGAACATGATGGCGGCCCGCGAGTCCGCTGAGCGCCTCGCACAGGTTAGCGGAGACCCCCGCGGCAACGGAATTGTCGAAGGCGGTCAGGTCCTGTTCGGTCGCGTGCGTCGCCGCTGACTGCGCGGCGATGACGGCGGAACGCAGCTGATGGCCGACCTGACGGCCGATAGGCGTCGCGTCGGCCGCGATCCGCGGTTGCCTGCTTCCTGATGATCCTGACGCAGCAGCCAGCGGAATCCGCACGGTGAAGACACGGTCTGCGGGACGGCTCGGCCCCAGCTGGATCCGCTGGAGTAGTTCCCCGATTACCCCTGGCGTACCACCAGGAAAGACGGGGCGCGGCCCGTCCACGATCGCTCGGACCGCCGCGCTGATCAAGTCACGCACGCTTCGCAGGACGAGCAGTCCAGCAGCCAGGGAGATGAAATCGGCATCGGGGAATGTCCGGTACAACTGGATGTCTTCGAACGGCGTATTGATGTCGCCAGCGATCTCATCGGCCGGCCGCCCCTCCACCGCGGTCAGCGCCGAGAGGATTTCCGCCACCCGCAAATCCGTATCAGCCAGATCATCGCTGGACGGCACCAGAACTTCGCAGCCATCCGGGTTATACCAGATCGATGCGTCGTTCCAGGTTTGCGGCTGGCGCCGCCAGCCAGTGTCGAGCAGGTATGTCTGGATATCCTGAACCTCCGGCCGCGAACTCACTGGCCGCCTCCTTGTGCGGCCAGTCCCGGATGCATTAAAGCTCGCAGTGTTCCTGACGTCAGAACGTTGCCGATCGGCACGTGCACGACGCGACGACGCTCCCGGCTCGGCTCCTGGATCAGGGGCTCGTCCCTGAGCGAGACATAGAACCCCTGGTACCTCAATAGCATCCCCTCGGTGAAGATCTCTGCATACGTATCAGCAGTCTTTGGGACGACTACTAGAAAAAGATATCGAGGTACCGTATATGCTCGTCCGGCTAGCTTGTTAAACTGCAACTCGTTAAGCCCATCGAAACGCCAGGCGCCATCCGATTTGTGCGGATTTGACCATGATTTCACCTGGACATCGATGGCAGGTGACGCGGCCCGGCCGACACGACCCGGCCACCGAATTCCAAGATCGATCCCGTCATAGTCCAGGTCCGGCGTGTAAACGAGTAGGCCAGCCGCTGATGCCAGGACGCGAATATAATCTTGGCCGAACTTGCCCTGATGGTTCCTCGCGTCCAGCACACTGCTCCCCTTAGCGGCAACGCCATAAGCGGCAACAGCGATTGTATATCCGCGAGTCTTCTACGTAAGTGCATAGTTCGCTTTCTCAGGCGTGCGAGAAGATCGCGCTAGCCTCTCGTGTAGTAAGTTGTTTCACGGTGTGCTGGGCGCGGCAATGGAGCGCATCCTTTGCCCCTGCACTGGTGCTGCTTCCGCCGCGATCCCTGGCGCGCCTCGCAGCGGCCGGAGTTGGCCTCGGCGGCAGCAGCCACGTCTGCGCGGACGACGGCGACGAGGGCGCTGGCCCGGTCGCGGCCGATCCGCAGCTGCTCGCGGAGGGTGTCCCGCGAGATGGGCCTGCCGGTTGCCGCGCGATGCCCGGCGCCCCTCCTGGCCCGTTCGATCGCTGACTCTCAATCGCGTTCCGGCGCAAGTTTTCAACGGCGGTGCCGCGGGCACTCGCTCAGGGCTCTTTCGTGCCACCGTCGTGCAACTCGGCGGACAGCCAGCGTCCCGCGCGGACGGCGGTCCGGACTTGCCGGACCAGCTCTGCAGCGACGATCTGCGCGGCTGGCGTGACCCCGCCGACTCGAGGCATGCCGATGGCGATCGAGCGCCATACCTCCGGTTCGGATAGTGGCGCGGCGCTCCGCGCCCGGGATGCCACGTCCGCGGCGATGCCGGCACCCGGCAGAATCGACCAGCCGTGGCCGCTACGCACGAGCTTTCTTGCAGGCTTATGGAGTTGGCCTGCACCGCGATGTCGATGTCCGCCTGGGCTTGCGCGGCCGCGCGGTCGATGAGCGTCCGTAGCGCGTGTCCAGGGGCGGGCATGACGACGCGGTGCGCGGCGACGCGAGCGATAGAGACAGGCTGTCCGGGCATGCAAGCACTCCGACGCGGACGCGACGACTCATAGCTTCTCACGGACCAGGGTTCGGACGTTGAGCGCGGGCGGGAATTCTGTCAACCGCCAGTTCGGCGGAACATCGGGCGCGAGCGCGATCGTTTTGGCGGTGGCGTGCTGCGTGAGCGCGATGCACACGGCCACCTCCGGCGCGCCGATAGTCCCGCCTGCCCTACGCGATCTGCTAACAGACGCCACCGAGAATCCCGGGGCGAAACCGGACAGCTGTGGCGGCGCCATCCTCGTGACCTGGGAATACCTTGTCAGGTTCCGACGGTCCAGTAGGCCGACCTAGTTGAAGCCCGCTTGCGGCCCGCTGGAGAGCTGCTGGCATCTGCCCAGGTCACGGGTCGTGGGCGCTGCCCACCAAGAGCCCCGGCCTCAACTGGATTACCGCACCGGGAATCGAGGCTAAGCGATCCGTTCCTGAACAGCCAATCAAATAACCCCAACGGGAACCGGATCGGGATGATGCCCGACCTTGGTTCGATCGTCAGCTACGGAGTATGAGGCTGCGGGCTATCGGGCCTCACCACCCGCCCGTGATAGGGCGAGGGCGTCTGGATCGGGCACCATGCGGTTCGGGGCCGGGTGGGGGAGAGCATCGTCGGCCTACCGGAGCCGGTCCGGCGACTATGCGGCGGCCACGCTGGCCCACCCCTGCCTGCGCCGGTCCTCCGCGATAGCCAAGCCGGTCGCGTCCGCCCGGCTGTACGTGACCGCGCTTGGCTTGTACGAGGCACCCGGCTCGGCCTGCTATTCCGGTCGAACGAACTTGTACAAGTTTCAGTACACTATTGACCATGGCTAATCCAGCGGTAATCCAGGTGCATCCCCTGTCGGAGGTCAGGCAGAGACTTTCGGGGATACTGGCGCGCTTCCGCCGCGAGGGCGCGGCGGCGGAGCCTGTCGCCTTCGGCTCGCACCGTAAGCCTGAGGCTATCCTCCTGCCGTACGAGCTCTACGAACAGTACGAGGCGCTTAGCCGACAGCACGCGCGCCTGGATTCCGCGCTCTCCGCGGCGCAATCAGTGCAGGTCGAACTGCCCGGCCCGTTCAGCCCGGATCATGACCGGGAGGTGTCGGCCTACGTGTCCGGGGAGATCAATGCCGCCGAACTGTACCGCAGGACGGTCGCCCGCTACCGGCGGCCGTAAGTGCCCGGTGATCCGTACACCGATCCGGTTACCGGAGTCCTGCTCAACAAGCTCGGTCTTAGCTCAGCCGGGGAGCTTGAGGCCGCGGAGCGTGAAATCACTCATGCGGCACTCATCCTGCTCAGGGAATCGCCCGTCCAGCCCAGCTACGACCTGGCGCATCTTCGCGCGATACACCAGAGGATCTTCGGCGACATATACGAGTGGGCCGGGGAAATCCGGACCGTCTCGATCGCCAAGGGCAGCCTGTTCTGCCTGCCCCAGTACATAGAGACGTCGGCGGCTGATATCTTCCGTGCGCTGCGCAGTGAGGGCTTCCTGCATGGCCTGGACCGGGAAGCGTTCGTTGCACGGCTCGCCCACTACCTAGGGGAGGTCAACGCCGTCCATCCGTTCCGCGAGGGCAACGGGCGGAGCCAGCGCGCCTTCTTTGAGCAGCTTGCCCATGACGCGGGGTTCACGCTCGCCTGGCAGCACCTGGACGCCGCCCGAAACATCGAGGCCTCTGCCGCGATCATGCGCGGCGGCGCAGAGCCCATGCGCGAACTGCTCAACATGCTTGTCACAGACGGAACCTAGCCGAACCTGCGTTTCCCAGCGCGCCTTCTTGATCCTTGCACTGGCAGGCACCGCGTCAAAGCGTCAGTGAACTGACCGGGTGGCCCCGGTCACGGATCAGGAACCGGGAACGACTGGCCCACTCCCTGTCCACGAGCAGGTCCCGCTCCTGTTGGATGGTCCACGCGGCGTCCGGGTGCAAGGGGCGTCCGCCGTCGGGGCCGAACTCGCGAAGGCGGCGTCCGCGATGCGCGATCGATACTTGTTTCGTTTATTCGAACGCTAAAGGAGCTAACGAAATCCAGGGAGCCAAGTTGGGAGCCAACAGTGACAGTATCCGGGCGACGCCCAGCCATCGTCAGCCACCATCGATGCAGTTGAGCGCCACGTCAGGCGACGCCAGGCGACGTGCCGCGACGCTTCGGCGGTGCCTTCTAAGCAGCGGGTCGCGGGTTCGAATCCTGCCGGGCGCGCCAGCTCAGAGGCTATATGGGACCTCCACCCGTGTGTCCGGGGAGCCACTGGCGTGGGGCTGCGAGTCGTCGCGGATGCGGTGGGACAGTTCCCGGCGCAGCGCGTGATCGGCGGCCATCAGCAGGGTGTCGGTGCCGTTGCCCCAATATCCCATCCGTGCTGCGCTCCGGGACCTCGCTGACTGCGCCTCAATCGGGGCGGTCCGCTCGACTTTCATCCGGTTGCGGGTCAAAGCCTCAGCGAGGAAAGACAGACCGGGGCCGCAACAAGTCGCCACGAGCCCGTTCGGATAAATCCGCTAATGTTTCCGAACGGGCCGGTTGCGGCTCACAAGCGGAAGGTGCGCGGCGCGGTGCCCGTCAGGCCTGGGCGCGGGCTGCCTCGGCGGCGGCGAGGAGGGCGGGCACACCTGCCTCGAGCGTGGGGGCGAAGGTCCGGTCGTAGGGCCGTTCGCCCCTGATCCAGCGCGCGTAGATCGCCTCGCAGAAGACCGCCGCTTTCCAGAGGGCCAAGGTCTCATACCAGGGGAGCGCCCGCAGGTCGGCTCCGGTGCGTTCGGCGTACTCCGTGGCGAGTTCAGCCCTGGATAGGTATCCGGTCCGGGCGGTCACCGGGCTGAGGTGCAGGGGTGTCGGGAGGCTCGTGCGATCGGTGTACGTCGCTGTCAGGTAGCCGAGGTCTGCGAGCGGGTCGCCGAGCGCGGCCATCTCCCAGTCGAGGATGGCCAGCGTCGCCGCCGGAGGATGACAACGCAGCATGAGGTTGCCGAGCCGGAAGTCACCATGCACCACCGACACGGCGGACGCCGATGGCAGATTGCCGGTCAGCCAGGTCGCAAGCTTGGCAACCTCCGGGAGATGACGGACCGAGCTGACCTCCCAGAGACCGGCGAAGCGCCGGACCTGCCGCTCGAGGTAGCCCGCGGCCTTGCCGAACGAGGCGAGGGGTTCGCGAGTGACGTCAACCGAGTGCAGTTGGACGAGCGCCTGCACGAGCGCCAGGCTGGTAGCGCGCCGCTGGGGCTCGGTGTCCAGCGCGGTCGGCACCGAGCCGGTGATCACGCAACCGTCCAGCCACTCCATGACGTAGAACGGCACGCCCAGCACGTCGTCGTCCGGGCACACCGCGAGGACCGCCGGTACGGGAACGCCGTGGGGGCGCAGCAGTTGCTGGATCCGCGCCTCGCGCATCATGTCATGGGTGGACGAGGGGAAAGGGGGCCGCGGGCCGCGGCGCAGGACCAGCGTCGTATCCCCCCTAGCCAGGCGGTAGGTGATGTTCGACTGTCCTTCTCCCACACGCTCCCACGTAAGTGGCCCTGTCCCTAGTCCCCGGGAATCGAGGAAGTTCGTGAGCCGGTAGGCGGGCACGGTGTCCATCAAGGCTCCACGGCGCTGCGGCGCTGTGCCGAGGCACGTCGCGCGATGGCCCACCGGTGCACCTCGCTGGCGCCGTCGTAGATCCGGAAGGGACGGACCTCGTTGAGGTACTGGGCGAGCGGCAGGCCATCCGAGAACACCGTCGCCGCCGCACAGCTGGATCGCCCGGTCGATCACCCGGTAGATCGCCTCGGAGCAGTGGACCTTGGCGACCGACGACAGCGCAGAACCTGCCTTGGGATCGTGCCCGAGGAGCGTCGCGGCCTTGGCGATGATCGCGTCCGACGTTTCGATGTCGATGACGGAGTCTGCGATGAGCTGCTGAGCCATGCCCAGCGATCGCAGGGGTGACCCGAACAGCACGCGCCTGTCTGCCCGGTCCACCGCTATATCGAGAGCTCGCCGGGCTAGGCCGAGCCAGCGCATGCAGTGGGTAAGCCGGGCTGGTCCCAGCCTGACTTGCGCGTACCGGAAGCCCAGTCCGGGCTCGCCCAGCACGGCTTCGTCTCCCACCTCGACACCGTCGAAGTGCAGGTGCGGGTGGCCGCCGACGATATACCGGTCCACGGTGTGGATCTGCTGACCTACCCGCACCCCCGGGGTGTCCATGTCCACGAGGAACATGGCCGCTCCCGCCGGGCGGTCTCTCCCCGCATGCGTGCGTGCCATGACAATGCAGAAGGCGGCGCCGAGCGCCCCGCTGATGAACCGCTTGTGGCCGTTGATAGCCCAGTGATCGCGCGCACGCCGGGCCGTCGTGCGCAGGGCGTCCGGATCCGACCCGGCGCCCGGATGGGGTTCGGTCATCGCGAAGCACGACCGGATCTCGCCGCGCGCCAGCGGCTCGAGGTATCTGCGCTTCTGCTCGTCGCGGGCGATGAGGTGCAGCAGGTGCATGTTGCCCTCGTCGGGCGCCATGCAATTGAGCACGCTCGGCCCGATCGGCGAGTACCCGGCCTCCTGGAGGATGGGTGACCAGTGTTCGAGCGCTATCCCCTGTCCGCCGTACTCCCGGGGCGCCAGCGGCGCGAAGACGCCCACGGCCTTGGCCGCCACCCGCAACTGGTCCCGCGTTTTGTCGTCGAGCCGCTCGCCGGGAGCCAGCTCGGCGTCGATGACGACGTCCCGGATGAAGCTGTGCACACGCTGGCGCAGGTCCTCGATCTCGGCCGCCGGCCGCAGGCGTCAGGCGGCGTGGACATCCGCGGCGGCTCTCGACATGACGATTCGCGTGACTACCGTCTGCGGGCCAAGGCCAAGGATCATGCCCACCACCCGTGCGACGTCTTCGGGAGGGATCATCGTGTCGGCCGGAACGGTGTCAGTGACCCAGGCTGACATGTCGGTCCTGACGTATCCCGGCGCGACCGCGGTGCCCAGTACGCCATTGGCGGCCTCCTCGAGAGTCAGCGTCTCCATGAGCGACAGCAGGGCCGCCTTGCTCGCACCGTAGACCGCGAGATCGCGCTCCGCGTGCGCGCCGGTGATCGAGGACAAGGCGATGACGCGGGCGGCGCTTTGCTTATCGCGTTGCGCGGCTAGGCGCAGCAAGGGAAGGGATGCTTGCAGCAGCGACAGGGCGGCGAAGAAGTTGATCTCGAAGGTCTTCTTCGCGCGATGGTGCGGGTAGCGGCGCCGAAGTTGTTGCCGACGAGTTACTTTTGCAGCATGCCGTGTCCCTTCCGGGCTACACCACCCAGGAAGGTCGCCGTGGGCGCCTTCAGGACCGATGCCGGGCCGTCGCCGTGCCAGCAGCGCACCGCGACCACGCCGGGAGGCACGAGCTCGAGGCCATCGAAGAAGCTCAGGATCTCCTCCAGCGAGTGGATGTATACCTGCGCGGCGGTATACGCCGAGGTGAAGTTCTCCCCCTCGGACGGGTTGCCGGAACCGACGGAGATGATCAGGTAGCTGCCGGAGACGACCGCCCGGGCGAAAGCTGCGGCCACGTCACGGGCGGTCCCAGCATCGGCGAAGTGCAGGACCCCGGAGAGGATCACGCAGACGGGCTCGGCCAGGTCGATCAGTTCCGCCAGCCCGTAATCGGAAAGAATGCTTCCCGGATCGCGCATGTCGCCAGGCACGACGATCACCCCGGGGCTCTTGGCGAGCAGGCTGCTGGCGTGCGAGATCACGATAGGGTCGCTGTCCACGTACGCCACCCGTGCTTCCGGGATGACGCGCTGGGCGATATCGTGCGTGTTCAGCGCGGTCGGCAGGCCAGCGCCAACATCGATGAACTGCCGGATACCGCGGGCCGCCACGTAGCTGACGGCACGCCCGAGGAACTGCCTGTTCTCCCGCGCCATCTGCGCGGAGACCGGATGGACCGCCAGCATCTTCTCCGCAAGCTCGCGGTCGGACGCGAAGTTATCCTTGCCGCCCAGCCAGTAATCCCACACCCGGGCGATGTTCGGCTTGGTCGTGTCGAATGGCTCCACCGTCTCTCCCTCTGGTCACCTGCGGATGGGCCCCAGTCGCTGACCTGGTGCCCCGCGCCCATGGGGGGCGCGTCGTGAACTGCGGATCGGCGACAACCACTGCCCGCAGCTGACCTCTCTCCGGAAACGACATGATAGCGGTGCGGGAGTCAAGGCTCAGCGTCTTAAAAGCATGTCGTTTCCAGGTCCCAGCCGACGTGATGAGTGAGACCGTCATGCCGAAGGCGACGAGGGCGAGGCTCATCGGGGTCTGGTCGATGCCAGTCCGGCCCCGCGTGCAGCCATCCCGCCAGCATGGTCTCGATCACCGGCAGCGGCACCGCCTGGGCGCGGTGTAGCGGGCGAACCGTGTTCCATCAGCTCGCGGAGGTTCGCGCCCGCGTCTGCGAAGAACTGGTTGCCGGTATGGCGCAGGTCGTGAAAGCTGCGGATGATTCCTGGCACGGGCCGCCTGCGTTACCGTCGTAGAAGAGATATGGATTGGTCTCGAAATATGGCCGAGGAAAAGACGACAGAAAAAGTCAGCCAAAGGTCAGACCAATGGATCGAGGGCGGTGTCACGACCCAGGTCAGGGTCCTGGGACAGGACCAATGGCCTCCCGGCATCGTGGCCCAGGTGGGCTACCGTCAATCGGTGGGGACGGGACCAAGGAGGCGCCGGCATGAGCACTAACACATCACCACCGACGCAGCAGCCGCCACCGTACGGGCCGGGCTCGTACATGAGCATCTTGCGCGTCCGGGGACACAAGCCGCCGCCGAGGAAGAGGAACCGGGTCTTCCTGTGGGTCTTCCTGGCGACCCAGGTGATCTTCCTGGGCTGGGTCATCTACGCGGGCGTGTCGGCCCCGCAGAACGGCCTCGGCATCCAGATGGGGCTGTGGGCCGTGACGGACGTGATCACCGTCGCCATCTACCTCATCTGCCAGCTGCCGCGCACAGCGCGCTAGCCGCCACCATCTGACCCGGGTACCTCCCAAGCAGCCAGGAGCGTGCCAGAACGAGGCGGAAATTGCAGACATCGAGCTGTAGCCGGGAAGTGGCCTCCTAAGGTGATTCCCCGGCGGTCCAAGATCCCCGGGCTTATGCTTGGGAAACGGACTGGCTCTCAGCAAGTAGGGGGATGCCATGCCAGATGACAACGCTCATGCGGCTGATCACACACGCAAGCTCCGGAACAGGTTCCCCCGGTGGGGCATCCTGTTCGATCCCCTGGAAAGCATGTGGGTCGCGGTCCGCGGCAAGCAGACGCTTGTGGCCAGCAGCCCTGAGAAGCTGACCGAGCAGGTGGAGGCGGCGGCCCGGGGCGACGCCGGACCGGATGAGGGCGATAAGACCAAGGCGTGGCGTGCTCTCCGCAAGCAAGGGCGAGGCTAGCGGCTGCGGCAGCGAGGAAGGGCTTGCCCGGTCATCATCCCGGCACGGCATTAGCGCGTCTCACATCGCTCGCCGGCCAGTCCTTTCGGGCATATTGCCTGCAAGTGAGGCATTGGCTGGTTAGACTGGCGGCTCAGAGAAGGCCAAGAAGCGGACTCGCCTCGGGCGTACGTTCGCCGGTGGCGGCGCATGGGAGGCGGGATTGGTACGTGGGCCGTTCACTCCCGCGGCGGTAATGACCGGCCAGCGGCGGGGTTTCCTTTCCGGCGGCTGATCTTGGTGACACGCTCCGCCTCTCAGGCACCGCTAGGGCTGGAACCGGCGGGTAAGCGTCCCCTGCTAGCCGCGGCCCGTCTGCCCTATGGAGAGACGGCGTTCCTGGCCAATTTGCAACGCTGGGCCGGATCAGCGGCCGGGCGCACGGCGGGGCTGTTCGCGGTGATCGCCGGGGCGTACGTGGCGGGCGCGGAACTGGCGTGGCACCATTTCAGCTCGGGCCTGGCCTTCGGTTATCCCCCCTCCGGGGTCGATGTGGCGGCCCTGTTGCTGCTGGCACGGCGGCGCTGGCTGGTGGTGATCGCCGCGATCGTTGTCAGCGAGGTCGGTGTCGATCTCCAGCATCACCTGACGCTCGCGGTGGCGCTGGCATCGGCGCTGGCCAACGCGGTGGAGCCGGTGACCGGCGCGTTGTTCGTCCGCTGGTTCTGCGCAGGACGGCGACCGGACCTCGCGACACGCCTGGGTCTCGGCCGGTTCCTGTTGGGTGCCGCGGTGCTCGGGCCAGTGGTGGCCGGGTTTATCGGGGCCACTGTGAGCTGGACGAGCAACGGCGGCTGGTGGCCAGGGCTAGTGCTGCAATGGTGGGCCGGTGACGGAATCGCGGTGCTCGTGATCGGCGCCCCGTTGCTGCTGTGGGCGCAGCGGCGGGCACTGGTGTCCTCGCGGTGGCCCGAACTGGTGCTGGTGGTCCTGTGCACAGCCGGGCTTTCGGTCGTGGCGTTCCGCTTCGCCGAGCCGTCCAGCCTGCTGTTCTTGCCGATTCTGGCGTGGGCGGCGTTCAGGCTACGTGACCTGGGCGTGGTTCTCGCTGGCGCGGCGTTCGCGGCGGTGGCTAACTACATGACCGCGGCGGGGTACGGCGAGTTCGCTCAACTGGGGCTGCCGCGCCCGGCTTCGGTGGCCGTGACGCAGGCCTACATCGCCATGGTCATCCTGGTCGGCTGGCTGCTAGCGCAGGAAATCGCGGGCCGGATGTCGGCGGTGCAGGACCGGGACAGCGCACAGCTGGAGCGAGCGATGGCCGAGGCCCGGCGGGAGGCCGCCGAACTGGGCGCGGTGCTCGCTGACGCCGCTACGGTCAACTCCGTGGCTGACCAGGTGTCTGCCGCGGTCCGCGCACGGCTGGACGCGGCGCATGTGGTGATCAGCGTGCTGACCGCCAACGGACGCCGGCTGGAGCCGCTCACGCACGGTGAGGCTGCCTTGCCGTTGGCGAACGTGTCTGCGGAGTGGACGATCGATTCGGACGCGCCGGGACCGAAGGCGGTCCGGGACCGGACTCCTGTGTACCTGGCCGAGCTGACGGCACCCGACACGGGGATCGGGTCTGTGGCCGCGCTTCCGTTGCTCACCGAAGTCGGCGCCCTCGGCTATCTCGGTGTCTGGTGGTCCCGGGCGCGTGCGGCGACCGCCGTGGAACGCGAGTATCTGCGCAGTATGGCCGAGACGACGAGCCGTGCCCTAGAGCGGGCCCGGCTCCGGGAGTCCGAGCGGCGCGAGCACGCGCGGGTCGAGGCACTTGCTGAACTCACCAGGCTGCTCGCCGCGGCGCTGACCCCCGAAGCGATCGGCGAGGTGGTGGCCGATCGCGTCCGCGCGGCCGTCGGCGGTGCTGACGCGCTATGCCTCGGCGTCATCAGCCAGGACGGCCGGCGTCTGGCATGGACCACCACCGCCGGCTGCGCCAGCGAGGCCCCCGGGCAGTTCCCGGACCTGCCGATGGACGTACCCGCCGCCGTGACCGATGCCGCTCGCACCGGCCGTCCGGTGATCGTCCCGACGCCCGCCGAGTATGAACAGCGCTATCAAGGCCCGGATATCCCGGCGGTCGTCGGATGCGGATCGAGCTGGCTGGCATGGCCATTGTGGGTGGGCACGGCGCCCGTCGGCGTGATCGGCCTGACGTGGAGGCATCCTCAGGAGTTCGAGCCGGGGCGGCTCGCCTTCGTCGCCGCCGTCGCCGACCTCGTCGCGCAGGCCCTGGTCCGTGCCCGCGCCTACGCCGATGAGCACGCGCTCGCCGCGGTACTGCAGCGCGCGGTCATGCCTAGGACGACCGCGGTGATTCCCGGCCTGGAGATCGGAGCCAGCTACCGGCAGGCCGGAACGACCAAGCAGATCGGCGGGGACTGGTACGACGCGATGGCACTCCCGGGCAAGCGCGCTTACCTGGCTGTCGGCGACGTGATCGGACACGGCCTGACCGCCGCCGAGGACATGACACAGCTGCGCAACGCCGGGCGTACCCTGGCTATCGTCGGCTACCCGCCCGCCAGCATCCTCGAGGAACTGGCGCGCGTCGCCGACTGGGCGACCAGCGGGAAGTTCGCGACCATGGCGGCTGCGATCATCGAGCCTGACATGTCTCTGGTCACCTACGCCACCGCGGGCCACCCGCCGATCCTGATCCGCCGCGCCAAGACCGGGACGGTGGAGATCCTCCCGCCCGCCGAGGGGCCACCCCTGTGCCTCCCGGGCGACCAAGACTCTCCGCACTACATCCAGGGCCAGACGGGTTTCGACGTCGGCGACATCATGCTCATGTACACCGACGGGCTGATCGAGCGGCGCGACGAGGATCTCGAGGAAGGCATAGCCCGTGTCGCTCAGCGATTGCGGACATGGCAGCCCAGCGCGCGCCTCGGCAGCCTTTGCGACGAATTGATCACGTCCCTCGGCGCCGAACCCCAGCTTGACGACATGTGCGTGCTAGCCGTCTCCCGACCCGGCTCAGTTCACAGCTCCGTGACCAGCTTGGCCGAGGGCGCGTGAGAACGACCGGCAGCAGGCACACGAGCACCTCGACCAGGTCCGCGAGATCGCCGGCGGCATCGGCGAAGGCCGCAACGACTTCCACACTGGGTTCGGCCTCGCCAGCGTGGCACTGCACGCAGTTTCAGTCGTCGTCGAACCCGGAGACGCCGGGCAAGCACTCGACCTTACGCGCGACATCGACCCCGGACAGCTATCGTCCGAACGGCAGGCACGCTATCTCATCGACCTCGCGCAAGCACACACCATGCGGAGGCAAACCGGCGAAGCGCTGCACTGCCTAGAAGAAGCCGAACGATTGACCCCCAACAGAACCGGACCCACCGCATTGCACTCACGAACAGCCAGAAAC
Source organism: uncultured Actinomycetota bacterium (assembly GCA_963771985.1). GTDB lineage: Bacteria > Actinomycetota > Actinomycetes > Streptosporangiales > Streptosporangiaceae > Trebonia. The sequence goes on from CAVYVO010000011.1 coordinate 414,029, forward strand.
GCCGCCAAGCCGCATGAACGCAGTTCAGCGCCACTGTACGAGTCGTACGCGCAGCAGTTCGAGGCGATCTGGACCGAATCACGCCCGGCAGCGCTCGGTACCGCTGCCTAGCGATCGTGAGGAGCCTGTCGATGGGACGCGTTGACTACTATTACGACCTGGACGCGCCACGGGCGAATTCGCTGGTCGTAGGGTCGTCCGCGGTGGTGGTCGATGACCGGAACCGGGTTCTTCTGCAGCGCCGCACCGATTCGGGCAACTGGGCGCTGCCCGGCGGCGCCATGGATATCGGTGAGACCTTCGCCGAGTCAGCCGTCAGGGAGGTGAAAGAAGAAACCGGCTTCGATGTCCGGATAGAGCGCATCGTGGGCATCTACTCCGACCCTGGCCACGTATTCGCATACGACGACGGAGAGGTCCGGCAAGAATTCAGCATCTGCCTCGCATGCGCCATCACCGGAGGGTCGCTGCAGGTCAGCAGCGAATCAACCGCCGTGGAATTCTTCACCTTCGAAGAAGCACTCGTCTTTCCGAGTTTCGCGGTAAGTGAGCGTTCTCGCTGGCGTGCGTGACGGCGCGCTGGCACAACAGCTGTGACGGCTGCGACGTGGGTTATTTGCCGGTAACGGCGTGATACGGCAGCATCGGCGGTGCTTAGCACACCGCCGATGACCGGGAGTGTCCGCCGATGCTGCCTGACCAGAGCCTACCCGTGCCCATGCCGCGGGAATGGCGCGGGCTGCTGGACGAGCTCGCGCCGGTGTTCGCCCGGCGGTCGACGTTCCGGCTGTTCACGGCGCTGGCCTGCGGGATGATCCTGGCCGACCGGTCCACGGTGGTCGCGATGGCCGCCGCGGCGGGGATCGGGCAGGACTGGCGGCGGGCGTGCTGGTTCTTCGCCTCGGCGGCATGGGACCTGGACGCCCTGGGCCTGGCCGTGGCCCGGCTGGTGGTGAAGTACCTGCTCAGCGACGGTGATCCGATCGTGGTGGCGGTCGACGGGACCTTCTTCCGCAGGTGGGGCCGGCATGTGGCGCAGGCGCGGTGGGCTTATGACGGTTCCGCGCAGGGCGGGAAGAAGATCGCGTTCGGGAACACCTGGGTGGTCGCGGCCCTCGTGGTAAAGCTGTCCTTCTGCCCCTCGCCCGTGGCGCTGCCGGTCCTGTTCCGGCTCTGGCGCGGCAAGGGCACCGCCTCCCAGGTCCGGCTCGCCGCTGAGCTGCTGGAACTCCTCGCGAAGGCGTTCCCGGGCCGGGCGGTCCACGGCACCGGCGACGCTGCGTTCCACGGCGGGGCGCTTGCGGTCAAGGGCACGACGTGGACGACCCGGCTTCCCGCCGGCGCCGTCCTGCACGGCCCCAAGCCGCCGCCGACCGGGAAACGGGGCCGGCCCCGGGCCAAAGGAGACCGGATCGGCAAGTGCAAGGACGCCGCTAGCACCCTGACCTGGGAAGACACGGTCATCCACGTCTACGGCAAGGACCAGAAGGCACAGCTCGCCTCCTGCCCCGCCCTGTGGTACGGCAGCTTCAAGTCCGCGCCCGGCCAGCTCATCCTGATGCGCGAACCGGACTCGAAAAAACCCTACGACCTGGGAATCTTCACCCTCGACACCACCCTGGCCCCGGCCCGGGCCATCGAGCGCTACTCCTGGCGGTGGCCCATCGAGCCATCCAACGCCGCCGGCAAGCAGGTCCTCGGCGTCGGCGACGCCTGCAACCGGACCCTGAAGGCCGTCGAGCGGACCGTCCCGTTCGGGTTCCTCATCCAGACCCTGCTCATCACCTGGTACGCCCGCTCCGCCTGCGATCCCGCCGACATCGAGCGCCGCCGCCGCGACTGCCCCTGGTACCTCACCAAGACCGCCCCGTCCGCCGGCGACATGGCCGCCCGCCTCCGCCGCGACCTCCACGACGCCCGAATTTCTGTCAACCTGCCAGGCCAGGGGCAACCCGGCCAAATAGACGACCGAGACATGACCTGCGAGGCCATCGCCGCCTGACTCAGAAACACGAGAGAAGCAGCCGAGCTGCAGATGCACGAATCGATCCGGAAACGCATCACGGATTACCTGGGCAACGTTCCTCCCGTGCTGAGGTAATGCGCCTTGCCGCTCGCGGGCGCACGGTGTGCGCCCGCTCCCAGGGGTACTGTCCAGGCGGGGAAGGCCGAGCCCAGGTCTTCGTAGTCGGGGTCTTCGGGGGGGGCATCAGGCTCTGCCGTTCGGCCAGCTTGCCGGCGAATTCGCGGTGCTGTGCGGCTAGGTCCTTGATCCACTGGCCGAGCCGCGGGATCTTCTCCCCCGCGGTCAGGGTGAGCTCGGCGCGTTGTCAAGGACCACGGTGCCGCCCAGGACGCGCGAGTAGAAGTCCCGGGACCGCGCCACGCTGCGGACGGTGATGAACATGGTCACGACGATCCCCTCGGCGGGCGCCGGCAGGTTGGCGACGTCAATGTAAGGCGAAGGTTCTGTCATGCGCTAACCGTTCCCCGGGTCGGGGCGGCGCACACGAGCCGGGACTCGGCCCGCCCGCGTGCTCGGTCCCGCTGCGGTTCCCTCCTCCTTTTATCCCGAACGGACCGTGGCGGCTGTAGCCCCAGAGCTGGCTCGTGGCCAGTTCGGCGCCCTTGACGAGGGTGTCCAGCTTCGCCCAGGCGATCTGCGGATGGACCCGGCCGCCGAGGCCGTGGCTCGCCGACTCGCCGCTGAACTGCTGGCAGGTCAAAGCGGGCGGGTGCGGGAGGCGCCACGGTACGTTCGGGACAAACGAAAGACCTCAGCCCGGCCGCGGGCGGATCGCTTTCGGCGGCGGCCCGCCCCATGCGACCGGACGGTTCCGACCCGGGCCGACGTGCTCGCAACACGACACGCCATAGTGCGACTGCGACTGATGCGTCGAACGGTGACTCAGCCATCTGGTTGTGAACTGGCATGGATGTCGATGAACTCCAGCACGCACTGGGCGGTGTCGTCCTCGAGGCGTCGTATATGGAGCGGACGATGCGCGCGGCAGTCGGCTAGATTCGCGTAGGCGCGGTACGCAAGATCCTGCCGCAGCTAGCGGACATGCGGGGGGACGTAGTTGGCGACATGGGCCGATATCTTCCGGGACGTTTACCGAAACCGCAGCGGGGACACCGATTTCTCATCGGTCCGGGTGCACTATACGGGCGCTGACGCGGCCTGCTGCTCCCTGCGGGCTAGAGCGTTCACTGTAGGCCGGGATATCTACTTCGCCACAGGAGAGTTCAGGCCACACACTCGCGAGGGCCTGTGGCTCTTGGCGCATGAGGTGGCGCACGTCGTCCAGCAAGAACGCGGCCACATCGATGCGCTGCCGGTTGCAGCGTGCCTCGCGGTCGCGCCGCCGGGATCGGCCGAGGAACTCGAAGCGGACGCGGCCGCGGCGGCCGTGCTTGCGGGCCGCCCCTTTATCTTCGGGTCCGTGCCTTCCCAGGCGGTGGCCAGTTGGCGGCCTATGGTGCAGCGGTACATGGCCTGGGAGCATTGCCTGCTGGGCGACCTTGGGCTGAGGCACGTCGACGAGCAATGCGCGGTGATCGAGGAACTCGGCTGCAACCCGCAGGACGTGGACGAGGGGCGTCTCCGGGCCGCTCACCCCGGCCTGGAGACGGTGCGCCTACCCGGTAGCGGCCTGGTGGTGACCCTCGGGGAGCTGAACGTCCTTCCCGATTACCTGGGTCACCCCTCGCAGATCGAGACCGCGCCGACGGCGCTCCTGGAGCCGCTGCTGCAGTCAGTCCGCGACTGGAGTATCACGGAACTGCGCCGCTCCGCTGGTCGTCCTGTCAGGCATCGCCGGCTGCAAGGCTCGCTAAGCTATCCGCGACGTCCGCGGCTGGCTGAAATCCGCGAAGTGGGTCAGGTTGACGCGCTCGGCCGACGCTGCGGGTTCGCGCCATGGGATCTCTATTCCGCCGTGCTTGGCCGGAACGCCGGGCATTTCGCGCCATTCTCCTGGTACCGCTGGCAATCGTTCCACCTCATGGCCAGGGAGCTGATCGCACAGGCGTCGGGGGCTGCGAGGGAGGAGCGGGAAAGCATGCGGCTCCGAGCCCGGATCTACGCCGGGTACGCCGATCATTTCCTGCAGGATTCGTACGCCGCTGGGCACCTGATCAACAAGACGCTGGTGATGCAGTGGTACATCGAGTGGCTGGCTGGCCGCCGAATTCGCTACCCTGACCGACGACTGCTCGCCGCGATGACCGCCGCTTCCCAGCCATTCCTGCACGGTTCTCAGCTTTACGATCGCGTGCCCGCGGGACCGCCCTGGGATCCGCAAGGGACCGTCGAGGCCCTGACCCTGGCGGACCGCGTCTCGGCCAGCGGCGTTATCGGGGATACCGAGCAGGAACGGCTGGATGCCTACGCGGCATACCTGGCAATGCTGCGCAGCACTGTGGCCCAGATCGCCGCCGGCACCGTGCACGGGTACCTCAACCAGCGCTCGCTGGTCGTGGCCGCGACGCCGGACGGGCCGCGCTTTCGCCTCCCGGGCGACCGCACATTGCTGACCGGTGGCGATGGAGCGGTACCAGCGGCCGAGGCGGCCGCGATGTCCCGGCACGCGATCTCGGAACTGCTGTGCCATGGGGAAACGGGCATCACAGCAGCTGAGATCTTTGCGGGCTTTCCGCGCCACGTGGTACAGGATGGAGCGCTGGTCAGCCTCAGGGAGTGGCACGAGAGCGGCTTGCGTGACCTGTGCTTCGGTACGCTGTTCGGGCGGTGGCGGACTCGCGCGATGAGGATCGCCGCGACAACGCTGTCCCGTCGGCTCGGCGTCCCCGCCCTGGATATCGAGTTGCTGCGAAACGGGCGGTTAGCCGACTGGCTCACGGTACTGAGCGGATCTGCCACACGCTCGCGGAGCCGAGCAGGACGACCGTCGCAGCCCCCAGGTACAGCGTGGTGAAGCCACCCAGGTAGGTCACCAGGGGAGCGGCGATCGCGGGCGCCATCGCCTGGCCGGCGGAGCTTGCCACGCTGATCACCCCGAGGCTCCTGGCCCGGTCGGCTGCCGAGGGCAACACTTGGGTGACAAGCGCTTGGTCAATGGACAGGTAGATGCCGAACCCCGCCCCCAGGACGGGGGCCGAGCAGAGAAGGATCAGCCAGGTCGGCCTAGCCGCGACCAGCAACGCGGCCGCCGCCATGACGCCGCCCGCTAGCGCTACGGAGCGCCGCCTGCGACCGGTCCGGTCCGAGCGTTTTCCCGCCGCAACAGTGGTCGCAAGCACCGCCACCGTGTACGCGGAGAGCAGGACGACAAGTCCCTGTTCCGCGGTATGCCCGGGGTAAAGATCGTTGAAGCCGATCCGGCGCAGGAAGTACAGCAGGTACACGACGGCCATCGCGTTGCCGAGCACTAGCAGGAACCGGGTCAGCCAGGCCCAGCGGAAATCGTGGTTCCATGCCCCGACCTGCCAACTGGACCGGGCGAACGCGAGCAAGTGAAAGTCCGGCTGGGCCGCTCGCGGCAGTGGCGGGTCCGGGGTGCGGAGCACGAACGGCAGGGCGAAGGCGACTACTCCGGCGGCCAGCAGGAGATAACCGGCATACCCTGGCACCTTGGTCACGAGCGCCGCGGCCGCGACCACGGAGAGTGTCTGGGCGATCCCGATCCACCCGGAAACCGTCGCGCGCTGCGCGACCGGCACCCGGTCAGGAACGCCCGCGGCCAGGCCTGCCTGCATCGTGTTCACGCCGACTTGGGCCAGGCACCAGCCAGCAACGATCGCCGGGACGCTGTGCATGCGTCCCACCAGGCACAAAGCAGCCGCGGTGGCCATGGCACCGCCGAGTATCCAGGGACGGCGCCGCCCGAACCTGGAGACGGTGCGATCGGACAGCGCACCCGCCAGGGGGTTCACTACCATGGCGGTGACTGCACCAAGGCCGGTCACCCAGGAGAAGTCGATAACCCGGTGTGCTCCGGCGACCGCCTGGATCTGGTTGGGCAACAGCACGCCGAGCGGGCCGAAGTACGCCATGAACAGACCCAGGTTCGCCAGCGTTATGGCAGCGATCCAGCCGCGCGAGACCCGGCTGACCGGATCGGCGAGGGGATCGTCCTGCGCGGCAGGGGCTGCGGCTTGGTGATCTGGGCTGGTGTCCTCCCCGGCAGACGCATCCGCCGCCGTCACGGCATGTCCGGCGCAGGGGAGGAAGGCGCGACAGGCGCCGAGGCCGTCCCGGGCGCCGTCTGGTTACCCGCCTCAGCCGCCCGCCCCCCGACCCGTGTCTTGCGCCGCTTCAGCTCCTCCTGGAATCGTTCCGCCAGGCGCAGCTGCAATTCCTTGTGGCGGAACTGGTAGGTCGCGCCGGACTGCCGCAGTACTGTCAGGCGGTGCGCCTCTCGGAGGAACCGCTTGAGCCGCCATGGCGCCTTGCGCTGTATCGCCAGCCACCAAGTGATGACGCGGAACCCCGGCGACGCCGCATGGTAGAAGCCGAACGTCAGGCCGATGACAAGGCCAGAGGCGACACCGATCCCGAGGCCGTCCCCGATAACGGCGGACAAGCTTGCCTTGCCGTGCACCTCGAAGATCGACGTCATGCTGCCGCCGAGGAACCCGGCCGCCCCGGCGGCCAGCCCCGCCGACAAGGCGGTGAGCCGGAACGCCTGCTCGTCCCTGGCCAGCGCATGTCCGGGGCTCGGCACGAAGTCCAGGTTCTCGGCCTTGTGCCGCAGGCCGAAAGGCACGGCGGCGAACGCGGCCAGCAGCACCCCGAACACGGCTCCGAAGACCGGGCCTTCCTCACGCCAGGCGATGAGCCCGATCGCCGCGCCGATGATGATCCCGCCCGCGATCCCGATGCCCTTGTCCCATTGGGGTATCTGATGGGACGGCGTGGGACGGCCGACGTTTTCGATGGCCAGTCCGGCGGCCAGTCCCACGCCCAGACCGTTCATCAGGCCCGCGGGCAGACCGAGGCCCACGCCCGCGAGATAACCGCCGACGAAACCCCCGACCATGGTCCCGACGAGGCCGCCGGTGAAGTCTGTGGACGCCCCGGCCCCGATGGCCATGCCGAGAGCCTCGGGCAGGCCGCTGAACAGCGACGCCTGGTGGCCGATGTGATGCATGCCCGCGATACCGGCCGCCAGCCCGCCGATGACGGCGCCGATCACCCCGCCGGTCATGCCGGGTCCGGGACGCCGCCTCTTGTACCGGTCGTTGTAGATCCTCCGGCTCAGGCGGCCGCGCCGCACGCGACTGGCATCCCAGCGCTTGTGCATCCAGAAGGCGAGCAGCCCGATCGCGATGGCGATCAGCATCCCGGTGCCGAACCCGATCCCGATGCCCACCCCCACGTGGGTTCCGGTGGCGGCGGCGACCGCGGTCGCGATGCCGCATACGGTCCCGACAACCCCAGGGACCAGCCAGCGCGGCGCGAGGCCCTTCAGATCCCACCACTCCAGGCTGGTCGTGAGTTTATCCCGGCCGTTGGTCATGTAGTCGGCGAGGAACATGAGCCAGCGTTCGGCGGACAGCCGCCGCGGCTCCTCGGTCTCGTTCTCGCCGCCGTCCTCGTCCTCGTCCTCGTTGTCTGCCTCGTCCGCGGCCTTTCTCTCCTGGGCCGCCCGGGCTTCCGCGTACACCGATGGGATGAAGTCATCAAGCAGGTGGTTATGGATACTGTCCACGGTGGTGAAGTCACACAGTTGCCCAGGATCGGGTAGCTTGCCGTGAGTCGTGGGACGGATCGCGTTGTAGATTACGGACGCCAAGCTCGCGTAAAGCGGTGTATCCAGCGCTACGGCGAGATCGGAACCGTCGGGTTGGTTGAGCTTCTCGGCGACCCCGGCCCAGCGCGGGTCGTCGTCACCGCGTGCCGCCAGGTAAGACGACACCTTATCGGGGTCGAGCGGGTGCAGTTCGATGGCAGCTGCGGCCCGCACCAGATTCTGGCCGTCCTCGGGCTTACCCACGGCCGCCTGGTAGTCCTCCGTCCGGCAGGACATCACCAGCCGCAACGGCCGCTTCGCCTTCGCGTCGGTGAACGCCGCGTTGAGCCGCTTGATGGCGGCTATCCGGGAAAGGGGCGGCAACTCGTCAAGCCCGTCGAGGAACGGCACGATCTTCTGCTCGTCTAGCAGGATCGCGATCCGGGATTTCCGCTCCCTGCCGCGGGAGATGATGGCGCCAAGGCCGGGGTAGTGGATGGGAAGCTGCTTTTCCAGCCAGGCACGCAGGCTGTCACTGTCCGGATCCCATGATGTCATCGGCACGAAGACGGGCACCGGATCTCCACTTTTAAGCGTCCGCCGCTTAATGAGGTCGCGGACCGTGCGGAGCATGAGCATGGTCTTGCCGGACCCGGAACCGCCAAGCACGATCAGCCAGCCGGTGGGCACCTTCTCCAGGATCCCCGGCAGGTCGTGCTCGAATCCGGTCAGCCCCGGCGGGCCAAGCGCCCAGTTGCCCGGTTGCATGCCCTCGAACTCTCCGGGGCCGAGTGCGGCCTTGACGAGCGCGCTCCAGGAGACCCACAGCGAGGCGTCGGCCGCCGACCAGGAGACCGTTAGCTCCCGAAACGGCTCATCCGAATCCTTGAAAGTCCGGACCCCGTATTCTTCGCTCCACTGGTCCTGGACAATCTCGGCGAGCCGATCCAGGTCATCCGCTGTTCCGCTCTTGCTCTCTGACTTGTCGGCTTGCCACATGGTCTCCCACGCCAGGTACAAGCCAGCGAGTGTCCCTCCGCCCACGAACAGCGACACCAGCGTGCCGGCGACACCGAGATGGAAAACGATCGCCAACACGACCGCCACCACGCCGGGCAAGATCAGTACCAGGATAACGTTACGGCCGATACGCAGCCTCTCACTGTTATCGTCTGGCCACCGAAACCTCGAACGCCTCATTGTTTCACCCCCGTCTGCGGTTATCGACGTTAGTAAGATCTCGGGTATCCCGCAGCCGATCGATTTCCCCCCTGAAACTAGCATCAGCCTCTAGCGTACGTTTCCGCAGAGGTTTATGGGTTTCTTTTCCTGAACGAAACTGTCAACGGTCCAGGTCGGCCCCGCCTGCCGCCGTGCATATCAAGTGGATCTGTGCCGCCAGCGTGGTCCCAAGGTCGGAGGAGCACAAGTGAGCATGCCACGGCGTGCTAGATATGCGCACGGATCAAATGCGCGTTTCGGCAATGCCGGACGTCTCCCCGTGACCCCTGAAGATGTTGCCTCCCAGCGGCAGATGAGGTCGATTCAGCCACCTACGAATGCGTTGGCTGCAACTACGCTCCAGCGCGTGGGAGTGGTCCATCGTCAGATCCTCAACCGTCTCGTCGACGCTTTCAGGGAACCGAAGCCGGGACCTTATACGGTGGGCGCGTTCCGGCACGGCGATCAGGGGATCTAGGCATGATCTGAAGGCGCCCGCGCCAATCGGGCCCGTCGGCAGCTCAAATCGATCGGTTCAGGCATGACAGGCAGTCACTGGCTGATTTGCCGGGTTAAGTGGCTTTGAGCTGCCGGATGGTGACCGTGTAGCCGACGTGGAGGGACTCGACTTCGCGGTAGCTGATGTGCTTGATCTGCCGGTCGTTGCAGTAGAGCCACACTGCGCCGACCAGGCAGCCTCCAAGAGAAGCCTGGAAGAGCACGCCGCCTGCACCCGGACCGGCACCGGCGGCATCGCCCAGATCGAAACCAACGGGCTGATCGCAGCCGAATTCGAGCACTGGGACTCCCGCGCGGGCGACCCCAACCTGCACACCCACGTCGCCGTCTCCGCCAAGGTGCAAGGGACCGACGGGAAGTGGCGCAGCCTGGACGCCCGCGCCCTGTACCGGATGACGGTCGCCGCGTCCGAGTGCTACAACACCGCGTTCGAGGCCGCGCTCACGGCGCGCCTCGGAGTCACCTTCACCGCCCGGCCGGACACCATGAGGAGCCGGGATCCGGTGCGGGAGATAACCACGGTCCCGTTCGGAATGATCGAATTTTCTCCCGCCGCCGCGCGGCAATCGAGGGCCGCTACGCGCAACTGGTCCGCGACTATCGCCGCCAGGGCAAGAACCGCCCCGGTCCCTCGCCGACAAGCGGGCCGCGTGGCGGGCGGAACTGACCGCCACGTTCGGCTCCAGCGCTGTCGCCCAGCTGATGGCCGCGGTCTCCGGCACTCCGCCGCATCCCGCCGCGCCACAGCATCCGTCCGCGGCGGATCTGCATGATTTTGCCGAACGGTCGGTGGCGTTTGTCGCCGCGCGCCGTTCCACCTGGACGGTGTGGAACGTGCGCGCCGAGGTCGAGCGGCTGCTGCGCACCGACGTGCCTTCCCTGCCCGCGGAACGGCACCGCGAGCTCGCCGACACCATCACCGCGCTCGCCGTGTCCCCGGCCTGTTCGGTGTCGCTCGAGGCGCCCGCGATGCTCGACGAGCCGACCGAACTGCGGCGGGCGGACGGCGAGTCGGTGTTCACCGAGCACGCCGCGACCCGGTACACCAGCCAGGCCGTACTGGATGCCGACCACCGGCTGCTGAACGCCACCCGCACCCCGACTGCCGACGGGCTAGCGGGTGCATCTGTGAGTGCCGCATTGCACGGATTCGAGGCGGTCACCGGCACGCGACTGGACGCCGGGCAGCGGCAGCTGGACTGCTTCCCGGTGGCCTGCGCCAGCCGGGGGATCAGCCCCGCCCACAAGGGCGCGACCGCGCCGGTGCCCCCGACCGGCTGCTGCTGGCCGTCGACGATGACCAGGTAGCCGGTCACCGGGTCGGCGTTGCCGACCACGTCGGGCACGCCGCGGCCGGGCGTGGTGGAGCCGCCCGCCGGCGATGCGGGCACGCCCGCGTTCGCCTGCCAGGACGGCAGGGGAAACACGACGCTGACACCGCCGCCGCCCGCGCCCTCGCCGTTCGCCAGCTCGTTCCAGACCACCTCCGAGGTGATCGTGTAGGTGCTGAAGTCGCCGACCAGCTTGGTCCCGCGCAGGCGAGGGCGTTCGGGCTGGACGCCGGGAAGTCCACGTTCACCGCGCTGGCGGTGCCGGGTCGCCCAGTGCGCCAGCTCAGAGCGGACATTCAGGGTGCGGGGATGGTCGGGGCCAAGGACTTGCTCGCGGAGCGGAAGGATCTCCGCGCACATGTCGCGGGCAGAAGCGCTGTCTCCGGCGCGTCCGGTGAAGCGGGCAAGGTAGTGCCGCGTGGACAGGGTGTTCGGGTGCTCGGCCGGGTTCCCGGCAGCACCGGTCCAGCGGGCGAGTTCATGGCGGGTGGTCGATGTTTGCGGCCGCCGAATGTTCGTCGTCGGCCGGACATCGGGCGGGGCCCCCTATGGCGTTTTTAAGGATGAGATGTGAGATGGATGCCGGCGTGACCGACATTGATGCGCGCGAGCGCCACCAGCCGTACTGACTTCCCGCGGTGAACGCGGGATTGACCGGCGCAGCCAGAACGCCGAAGTTCCAGCGAGAGGCTCGGTATTCGTCATGGACGTGGCTACCAGCGCCAAGACGATCCGGATCGACGTCCTGTCGGCGGCAGAAGCGGACATTCACCCCAGAAGCGACGGCGTATAGACATACAGCCCGGGTGACCGCCCACGTGGCGATAACCGGGACTGCTGAGCGGCCAACGCCGCGAGGCCCCCCGATAACGGCGGGCCGACCTGCCGTTAGGTCGCCTGACTGCCAGGGCAACAGCCCTGGCTAAGGTCGTTTGCCGGGGTGGGCCCGGTCGTTTGACTCTGCCGCTGCGCGCAGTCATGGCTGAACGTTAATAGGGGTTCGTAGGCCATCAGGGGCAGTCCGCAGGCCATGAACACAGGCCAGGACGCCGCCGCCTCAGGTTCGTGGTCTTCCCGCACATCAGAAGGGAGGGGCCATGGCTATCACCTCAGCGCCTCACCGCAGCGGCCAGACGGCGCATCATAGCCAGCTGCCCCTTATCGCTGCCCTTATCGCTGCCATTGTCCTGGTCACGGGTGTGCTGGCCGGGTGTGGCGGCAGCCATCAGTCATCTGCGGGTTCTGGACCGGCGTTTCCGGCCACACCGGCAGGTGTGCAGGCGCGGTGGTTCTTCCAGGCGGCTGGGAGGCCGCCGATTCCGGCTGCCGCGATCCGCGCCCATCTCGCTCCGGCGTTTCTCGCCCAGGCCACGCCGGCCGCGCTCAACGCCACGCTCGCCGGGGCGGGACAGCTCGGCCTGGTGTCTGTCACGAGCACGCGGCCGGACTCCGTGGTGTTCGTCATGTCGGTCCGGGGGGCACAGCGGTTCCGCGTTCGATCTGACGGTGGACGCCCATGGCCTGATCGACAACATCCAGGCGCAGGAGCTGGCGCCGACGGCGTCGGCGGCGAGCGTGATCCCCGCGCTTGCGCCGGGGTGGGTGGCTGAGCCGGTCACGTTCGAGGCTGGCGGGGTCACGATCCACGGGACGTACACGCATCCTGGCAGCGCGGCCGCTGGCACGCTCCCGGCCGCCGTGCTGCTGGGGGGCAGCGGCTCGACGACCGACCGCAACGACAACAACCCTGCTCAGCCGGACGGGAACGCGCTGGAGGCGGTGGCCAACTGGCTGTCGGCCGACGGGGTCGCAAGCCTGCGCTACGACAAGCTGGGCAGCGGCCAGACCGGATGGGGCAGGTATGCCGCGCATCCCGGGCGGGCCGGGATCGGGCCGTACGAGCAAGAGGCCGTCGCCGCGCTGAACTTCCTGGCCGGGCAGCGGCAGGTCGACCGGGCCCGCCTGGCGGTGTTCGGGCACAGCGAGGGCGGGATCTATGCGCTGCTGCTCGCCTCCGGGCTCGCGGGTCCTGCGCCCAGGGTCCGCGCGGTCGGGCTGCTCGAGCCCGTCCCCATTCGCTTCCTCGACCTGATCGATCAGTCGTCGATCGCGTCGCTCACGCGCGAGGTCCAGCAGGGTCAGATCACCGCCGCCCAGGCGCAGAGCCTCCAGCAGGCGCTCGGCCGGGCGATCGCGTCGCTGCGCCGCACAGGCACACTGCCGGCCGGCCTGCCGGATGGGCTGGCGGGCACGTTCAACGCCAACGGCACGCTGATCGAGCTGTCGCAGATCGACCGCTACGACCCCGCCGCGGTGGCCGCCAAGCTCCCCGCGCACACAGCGGTGCTGCTCACATGCAGCAACGCCGACGACAAGTTCGGCTGCGCCACGGTAGACCACCTCGCCGCAGGCCTGTCGCAAGCCTTGGCTAGGCTCGACTTCGTGCACCTCGACGGGGTTGACCACTTCCTCAAGGAGGACATCAGCAAGAACCCGGCGGCATACAACCAGTCGCTTCCGTTCTCTGCCCAGTTGCGCGACGCGCTGAAGACGTTCCTGGCCAGCAACCTCTGAGTGCAAGAATGAACGTCGCAGGAACACCATTGCGCGGGCCGCAGAAGCCGCACCGTCTTCAGCTCGCGCTGATGCCGCTGATCGTCGTGCTCCTCGCCGCCAGGGCCTAGCTCCACTAAGACGTGGCCATACTGGCTGAATCACGAATGAGTATGCCGAGCGGTGCATGTGTATTCGTGTAGGCAATGCCCTCATTTCGGCATTCTCTGAACAATCCAAGTCGAGTTGCAGGTTCGGGTGTTGTCACAGGTCACGGCCGATGCGCACAAGCTGGCACGTCTACTGCGGCTGACGTAACGAGCAGCAGCGAGGAGAAGCCGGGCGAGCGGTTCAGCGCCGCATGTCCGCTTTCGGTAGTGCTCGGGCCGTGCCCACACCGCTATGGACCTGCCGAACTGGACTTTCCGGACATGGTGGCAGTCCGCGGCGGCCGCCGGAATGCCAGTGCTATCGACACCCACAAGGTCCGTGAGTGGGCCAAGGAGCAGGGCATCGAGATCAAGGAACGCGGCCGGGTCCCCGCGAACATCGTGGATAAGTACCACGAGGCAACGGGACAGTAAGCCCGGCGCCGCGTCATCTGACAAATCCCCGATCCCCGGAGACAGTCCGGAGAGCCGTGCTGAGCGCTTCGGGATGGCGGGTCGGCACGACCCAGGTCGAGTTCAGTTGCGGATGGATAAGCCGCGAGAAGCGCCCGTTCTTGAAATTGCTGTAGTAGCGGGCCGGCCGGACCGCAGGGGCGGTGACCGCATACGGGTCGACGTCGATGACCAGTGCCGCATGCATGAACGGGGAGGCGAGCACGCCGATGTTGCAGTGGCTCATCGCGGCTTTGCCGCCCCACCGGTTGGTGAAGGTGTAGTAGCGCGGCGAGGTCCTCATCTGCCGCAATTCAGAACGATCGGTGACCACACGCACGCCCTGCACGGCTGACCACGGGCAGGTGAACAGCCCCCAGCTCTGGTGATTGACCGTCGGTGTCCGGCGTGCGGCCCGTGCTGGCGATCGCCGATGCCCTGCTGATCAGCATTACCGAACGGGCGCCGGAGCTCGCCACGATCCGCGCCTTCGGCTGGCCCGAGCAGGCGCTGCGCCGCATGGTGATCACCGAAGGCGCGCTGACCGGCATCGCAGGCTCGGTCATCGGCGCCGTCATCGGACTGGCGGGCGCCGCGGTCTTCGCCGGACAGCTCCCGCCGTTGCTGTACGCCGCGGCGGGCACCGCGGCCGCAGTCGGGGTGCTGGTGACCTGCGCGGCCGCGCTGCTGCCCGCCCACCTGCTCCGCCGGCTGCCCGCCGCACAGCTACTCGCCCAGGAGTGAGCCATGACTGACACCGATCCCGTCAGCGCCGCCGCCGAGCAGCACGCCGTCATCGAGCTCCGCGGCGTCAGCAAGCACTACGGAACAGACAGCGGCCAGCCGGTGGCTGCCGCCGACGACGTCAGCTTCGCCATCGAGCACGGCGGCCTCATCGCGCTGTCCGGCGCCTCGGGTTCCGGCAAGTCGACGGTGCTGCACCTGATCGGCGCTATCGAGCGCCCGGACTCTGGCACGATCGTGAACGACGGCACCGAGGTCACCGCGCTGCGCGGCGCGGCGCTGGCGGCTTACCGCCGTTCGGTGGGGTTCGTGTTCCAGCGCTACAACCTGCTTCCCGCGCTCACCGCCCTGGACAACGTGATCGCGCCGGTGCTGCCGTACCGGACCGGCTGGGACAAGGCCGCTCGCGGCAGGCAGCTCCTGGAAGCGGTCGGCCTCGGCGGGCGGGAGCGGTCGCTGCCGTCATGGATGTCCGGCGGCGAACAGCAACGGGTCGCCATCGCCCGGGCCCTGATCAACAGCCCGCATCTGCTGCTCGCCGACGAGCCGACAGGCAACCTGGACTCCCGCAGCGCCACCGGAGTCCTCGACCTGCTAGCCAGGGTGCGCGAAGAGAACCAGATGACGGTCATCATCGCCACCCATGACCCGCAGATCGCCGCCCGCTGCGACCGGCTGATCAGGCTCAGGGACGGCGCCGTGACCGACGACATCGAGATCGCCGACGGCTACCCCGTCGATGAGACCATCCGAAGAGTCGGCCAGCTCGGCTGAACGGCCCTGGCCTGCCGCTGGTGATTACCGTGGCCGCTGGTTGTCACCAGCGCTCCTCAGCGGTCATGGCCAGGTTTGCCCGGTCAGGCGGTAGCAGCGCGCAAGGCTAGACCGCGAATACGCCCTGGTCAGCTAGCAATTTGCGGCTGCCGTACTAGGACCATTGCGCGTCAGCCGGCCAGAAGTCCTCGACTTCTAGACGTCTTAGCGCCTGCCATCGCCACAATGGGACGTCCCAGTCCACGCCTCGCCGACTCCCCGCAGGATAGGTCTGCGAGAACCACTCCGCCGGCAGGCGCGAGGCCAAGATCGCCTCCTTGTCTCGTGGGTCTGTGAGCGTAGCCGCGAGTGCCACGATGCACTGGTCCACCAGTTGAATGAACAATGCAAGCACGCCTCGGGCACACCCTGCCTGGACGCTGATCCCGTCTTTCTTGTCCGAGCGCCAGAACAACTGAGACGGGCTGTTGAGCCAGTGAGCGTCTTCCAGGCTCACGTTGTCGCCGCTTTCCGCTCCGAGCACATCACCCATTCTGGGAAGGTAGCTGTGCGCGACTGCGTTGCGGAGCTTGACCGCTTGATAGACGACTTCGCCGATCGTCAGGTGCTCCCAAGGCTCATCTGGATAAAGCCGCCGACGGTAGTCCTCTGCACGCAGTCCTATCCCAGTGGCGTCAACGAACTGGGGTCTCGCGCCACGCCAGTCGTACACGAGGCGTACGCTAAAGCGCCGCAACGGCTCGGTGGTGCCAAGCAGGCCGACCAAGGCGCGGGCAGCATTACCTGGCACCGTTTCATCGGGCCCGGCATTCTCGTCCTTGTACCCGGGTCTGACCAGGTACGAGTAGTTGAGTTGGCCCCGATATCTGCCAGGTCCCCGCCAACGTTCATCTTGCGCGAGCGCCCACAGGTCGTTCACGAAGCGGTCCCAGGCGGCCACGGCAACGAGCACGGTCGGTTCATTAAGCGCTGCGGGCGGCTCCGGACCCTTGACGGAGTAACCTTCATGGACGATGACAAGGTCAACTGCCCGCTGGAGATTGTCGCGAACCATTTCTGCAGTCTGCTGCAAGTGTGCCACTTGAGCTGGGCTCAGCCGGGTACCTACCGGGCTGACCGCATCTATAGAAGACATTGAACCTGCCCGTTCGCAAGTAACGCCAGCAATCGCAATAGGGTGGAAACTTCAAGTCCGCTGAACCGGGTCCTATCCGTGCCACCAAAGCTCGGCCCTCGCATCCCGCGACCGATCATCTGCTCATATACGGCAGCCGCACCTTAGCATGTGACCTGCGGCGATGGGGAGATCTTCCCGCGCTTGCGCGCCGGTCTCACGGGCGGCGGCCGCCCGCGCCGGGCGCCGGGATTACCGTGAAAGATCCTACGGGTCCTGGCGGCTCTGTCGCACATCTCTGGATGATAACGGAGCCCTGACGCCGCCCGCCCGCCGTATTTTCCTTATGAACGCCCCGAGATCGAACTAACGTGAAAGATAACCGGCCTCATAGGGCGTGGAATCCTTCACGTTATCGAAAACCGGCGAGGAGCGGGACACCGGACGGCCGCCAGCGCACGATCGGACCGTTACCCTCCAGGTATATGAGCCAGAACCGTCCTGGGGCGGGAAAGCTTTCACGTTGTCGCGGGCTCCGGGGTGGGCCGCGGCTTCGGCCCAGGAGGGCGTCCCGCGGGGCGCCCGGGCCGCGCCCGGGCCTGCCGCCCGGGGCTGCCGCCCGGGGCGGCGCGCTGACCGCGGCTATCCCCAGCGGCACAGCCAAGGATGATTCCGGGTCAACGCTGAGGAACTGCAGCACCTGGCGATAGTTAGGAGCCAGCATGCGGTGGGCTTCGTCCACGACCACCACACCTAGGCGCTCTGCCAGTGCCGTAAGGTCCTGTTGCCTCTCTGGTGTCTGCTGCGGCCAGTGCGCCACCGCCAGATCCGCCTCATGCCACTGGCCGGTCTCCCGGCCATTGACCCGCGCATGATGCGACCCGGTCCGGGTATAGCCCGCCTCCCGCTGGAAATAGCCGATCGACTTCGACAGCGACAGGGTCAGGTCGAAGTACAGCGGGCGAAGTTTCTGCTCGCCGCTTTCGTGTTCGGGTGGTCGGCGCCCGGCAGCCGCCCGGAGTCGGCGTGCGTCCGAGTACGTATACGACCGGGCACACGGCCGGCCGCGCAGGCGGTATCGCCCGCGCGGCCGCCGTGCGGTGCTCAGGCGGCCGAGCGGAGCAGCCTGGCGTTCACCGGCTCGACGAGGACCTGCCGGTTGGTCAGCACAACGCCGGTGCGGCCCGTGCTCGGACGCGTGATCAGCGAGACCGACGAACCCGGCCCGGCCCCGGCGTGGCCGGCGGCATCATCCGGACGGTTTAGCAGCCAGCCGAGCCCGATCTCCGCCGCTGAGTCATACTGCTGCGCATGCGGGCGCAGCGCTTGCTCGGCGAGTCCCCCGGGCAGCAGCGTCCGCCAGCCGGACCCGAAGCGAACCAGGTCCGGCCCGGTCGACCACAGCCCGCCCGCGCTCTGGAGCGCGAACATCGGCGGCGGCTCGGGCACGAACGAGCCGTCCCGCTCGAGCCGGTAGCCGCGCGCCGCGTCCGGCGATACCGGGGCCCGCGCCGGGAACCATGACTCGGCCATGCCGAGCGGTTCCAGGACGAGCCGGGCCGCCGCCTGCGCGAACGAGGTTCCGGTGAGGTCGGCTATGAGCTGCCCGAGCACCGCGTAGCCGCCGTGACCGTACGCGAACTCGCCGCGCGGGCCGGAGCAGCCGACGACCGGCCCGAGCACGTCGGCGACGTCCGCCACCGAGTCAGCCCATACCAGCGAAGGGTTGTCGACGCCGGCCGTATGCGAGAGCAGCTCCCGCACGGTGACGGCGTCATCGGCTAGCCGCAGCGAGCGCAGGTGCCCGTTGACCGGGTCGTCGAGCGCGACGGCGCCCTCCGCGACCAGGCACAGCACGGCCGTGGACGTGACGAGCGTGGTGATCGTAAGGGCCGGGAAACGGTGGCTGGGGCCCAGCGGCACGTTCCGCTCGAGGTCGGCCCAGCCGCGTGAGCACGCCCACACCTCACCGGCGGGCCCGCTGCCCCAGTCACCCGCCGCCGTCAGCCCGACCAGGCCGAGCTCCGCATAGGAGTCCTCGACGAAGCCGGGCACCTGCTCGGGCACCGGCCCGGAGCTCACCGCAGGCGGCTGCGCGACCCGCGTGTCGGTGGCGGGGGCGCCGCCAGGGGAGACACGCAGGCTGGTGAGCCGGTGCGGGGCCTCCGGCTCGGCGTCGGCCTCTACCAGCAGGTCTGCGACCTTCGCGCGCAGATGAAGGGGGCCGGAGTCGATGAGAACCAGGTCCTCGCGCAGCTTCGGCGCTACGCTCCGCAGGATCGCGGCCGCCGTCTCGGGCGGTACGAGGGACAGGAAGTGTTCGGTGATGTGTTCGCTCAGCTCGTCCCGGTCCGGTGCGGTCCATCCCGGCTCGTCGGCCTCGCCGTAGCGGTCGAAGACCCAGCGCACCTGCGCGAGCGCATGGCCATGTGCGGCCTCGGCGGCGGCGATGTGCTCCTTGAGCGCGGCCCAGCTGCTCATCCCGTGCTCACGGGCGACGGCCAGCTGGGCGTCGTGCAGGGTGGTGAACTCTCCCGCGGCCAGCCGCCGCTTCGCCTCGAGCTTGCTGTGACGCAGGCTCAGACGGTCCGGGAGGTCACGGAAGTCGTCGTGGGCGGCAGCCCCTGACTGATCAGACAAGGCAGTCCTTCCTCGGCGCCCGCGGATCCGCGTTCATCGGGCTGGAAAGACATACCTACACGTGTAATCACTCGAACCGGTGAGCTCGAAGCTCTGCCCGCGGACCCAGGTGCGGCCGACACCGCCGCCAATCAATATACCCGGCAATCCCGCACGCGAGTGAGCCGTGATGAGCGCGCAGCGCAAGGCGTCAGGCCTCGGGGATTTCCCGGCCGAAGGTTTCCAGGGTGATCGATTCTGGGTCGGGGCCGCCGCGGATGCCGCGGTCGAGCGCGTTGATCGCGGCGAGCTCATCGGCACGGAGCGTGAAGTCGAAGACATCGAAGTTCTCGGCGATGCGCTCCGGACGGACCGACTTCGGGATGGCCGAGCGGCTCTCCTGCAGGTGCCAGCGCAGCATCACCTGCGCCGGGGTCTTCCCGTGCGCCTGCGCGATGTCCGCGATGACCGGATCGTCGAGCGTGCTGCCGGTCTTGCCCGGCCGGTAGAAGGTGATGCCGCCGATCGGCGACCACGCCTGCGAGATGATCCCGTGGGCAGCGTTCGCGGCCAGCACGTCGCGCTGCCGGAAGTAGGGATGACACTCGATCTGGTTGACCGCGGGCACCACCGAGGTGGCTTTAAGCAGCCGCTCCAGGTGTTCGGGCGTGAAATTGCTGACGCCGATCGCCCGGACCTTGCCGTCGGCGAGCAGCGTCTCAAGCGCCCGGTAGGCGTCGATCGTCAGGTCGAACCGGGCCGGCAGCGGCTGGTGCAGGATGAACAGGTCGAGTTGTTCCACGCCGAGCTTGCCGGCGCTCTTGCCGAACGCGTGCAGCGTTGTGTCGTACCCGT
Organism: uncultured Actinomycetota bacterium; assembly: GCA_963771985.1. Taxonomy (GTDB): domain Bacteria; phylum Actinomycetota; class Actinomycetes; order Streptosporangiales; family Streptosporangiaceae; genus Trebonia. The sequence continues at coordinate 434,058 of CAVYVO010000011.1, forward strand.
AGTCGCTGATCCACACCTTGGTCTCGATGAAGATCTCAGACCTGTCGATCCCGGAGCGGCGGATGGCCTCGCCGGCTTCGCGCTCGTTAAGGTACGCCGCCGCGGTGTCGACGAGACGGTACCCGGCCTTGATAGCCGTCTCCACGGCAGTGACAGTCTGGCCGGGCGGGGTCTGGAAGACACCGAAGCCGAGCGCGGGCATCTCGACACCGTTGTTGAAGGTCAGGGTGGTGGTCATATGTCTAGGCTATGGACGTCCGGCTGAAGGAGGGAGGCCGTGACAGTACCCCTGAGCGGCCAGGGCGAGACGCGCCTGCCGCAGACACGTCACCGGGCTGCGAGTCGCCCCGCGTTCGTTCGGGAAAATCAAAATCTATCCACCGAACGAACGCGCGGTGCCACTTATCAGCAACGCTTCACGACCCTTATCGCGTATCACCGTGATATTCGGCGTCTGTCACGTGCGGCCCAGCGCGGGGCGCCTTCGGTGATGGACGGGTGGGTCATGAAGTGGCCGCCCCGACGTCCCGCGCGCACACGGTGGTCGGGGTCCGCCGTGACTCGGCGGCCGTTCGACCCTCAAGCGCGCCTACGCCGAGGCAGCGGCATGGATAGAACAAAACCAGCGCGCCGCGGGGACCGGCACACAGCCACCCTGAGCGGTATTCAAGACGTATCGTGAGACTGTGGATCCGGCCACCCTGTAACTACTCGGCAGGAGCAAGGTAATGATGCCCGGCGTCGCGGTCCTCCCAACGCACGACTTCGTCTTCCCCGGCGCTTGGGTGTTTGTGTACGGCGTCCTTTTGCTAGTCGTGCTGATCTTCATACGTATGTACGTATGGGGAGGCCGGTCCGGGCGGCGGAGTGTGCACCGGTCCGGGCGGCGGAGTGTGCACCGGTCCGGGCGGCGGAGTGTGCACCGGTCCCGGCGGCGGAGTGTGCACCGTGCCAGTCGCGTGCCAGAACGAGGCGGAAACCACGAACATCGAACGGTATCAGACGACGACCGAACCGGCCGTGACCGGAAAAACAGCAGTTGACCCATGTTCGTGACACGACCTCCTGCGCCAATGCCGCTTAGCAACGGTCGATCTTGGTCGGTCGCCGGCTCCCTCTGTCGGTAAGCCTACGCCGCGCGAATTCGGACATTAAAGGCATAACGGGCTAGCGTTCTACAGACTGTAACCGTTTCGCGCGCCCCGCTACGGACTCCCCGGTGCGGCCGACCATGATGGCGAAGAGTTTTCGTCGTTATAGAATGATTTACTTACGTTGAGGAAAATGTTTTCGGGATCATTGCCCTAGCTTCGCAATCGGCAGTCACGGACGGTTATAGTGGCGGCGGACACGTCCCAGGGAGCGCCCCCGGAAGCCGTGATCAACCTAGGCTAAGCGGCATTGCCTCCTGAGCAGCCGGTCGCGGGTTCGATATCGAGTACTTCCACGGTGCGGGACTGTTCGTCAATGCGATAGACGAGGCGGTAGGTTCCGCGGCGCGCGCCGTGACACCCAGCCAGCGGGCCGAAGAGCGGTTTGCCTAGACCTTCCCGGCTGTCTCGTCTGCTGCGCCGCTGTCGTCCAGGTGGGCGGCTCCGGTGGCGAAGCGTTTGCGGTACGTGGTCGCGCTGAGTCCGTAGTGGGCTTTGAAACGCCGGGCGAAATAGTTCTGGTCGGGCCAGCCGACGGCCCGGCCTATGCCGGTGATGGGCTCATCGGAGTGCAGCAAGAGCACCGCGGCGTGCTCGGCGCGGACCTGGGCCAGGTAGGCCATGGGCGGCAGGCCGGTGGTCTCCTTGAACAGCCGCACCAGATGACCTGGGGTGAGGTGCAGGTCGTCAGCCAGGTCCGCGAGTGTCCAGTGCCGGGCCAGGTCGGCCTCCAGCAGGCGCATCGCGCGTCCGACAGCCGGGTGGGTCGATCCCGGGTCTCCTGGCAGCTTGCGGACGGCCGGCGCGGCGACCTGGCCGAGCTGGCTGAACGGGAGGGACAGGCGGCCGATGATATCCCCGCGATGACGTTCCTGCGGGCAGCTGCGCAATGCTGCCAGCGCGTTGAGATGAGTCAGGCACTCGCCGAATACAGCCGGGTCCAGGGTCATCATCAGCATGCCGCGAGCTGGGGACGAGTACGGCCCCGCCCACAGCAGGTAGCCGAGCAGCGGGTCCTCGCGGGTCCAGGACAATTCGCGCCGGAGCAGTTCGCTGCTGAAGCAGCAGTTGTACATGTTCAGGTCACGGCAGTTCTCGTACCCGTGCCACACACCAACGGGGCCACTGCGCCGTCGGTGCTCGACGGCGCCAAGCGCGACCGGGCGATCTGGTCCGGGGACCTGGGAATCGAAGGCCAGGGCATCGCCGACACCCTCGGCACCAACGGCGACCGAGTACTACCGGAACACCGGCGACACCGCGTTCGCCCAGCAGATCCTGCCCTGGCTCGAAGGGCAGCTGTCGTACGACGCGACCCTGACCGACAGCAGCGGGCTCATCGTCACCGGCCCGAACATCTCCACGACGAACGGCGGCTATGACTGGGACTTCTACGACGGCGCGGAAACTGGCGTGGTAACCGCGTTCAACGCGCTGTACTACCGGGCGCTCCGCGACGTCGCCTACATCGAAGCGGGCCTGGGCAACACCGCGAAGGCCGTCGCGTACAACCAGACCGCCGACCAGGTCCGGAACGCGATCAACGCGAACCTCCGCAACCCCGCGACCGGAACCTACTACCTCAGCGAATCCGACCACTCCACCTTCGCGCAGGACGCGAACGCCCTGGCCGTCTTGTTCGGCATCGCGCCCGCGGCCGACGTGCCAGGGATCCTGAGCGCGCTCAAGACCCTGTGGGGCCCGCACGGCTCTGAGCCGTTCTCCGGTACCACGTACAGCAACCTGATCAGCCCGTTCATCACCGCGTTCGAGGTGGAAGCGGACTACCTCGCGGGCGACACCGTTGAACGCCGAGCACCTGCTGCACCTCACCTGGGACCAGATGATCGACCCGCACAACCCGTTCTTCACCGGAGGCATGTGGGAGAACATCGGCCCGGACGGTACAGCGACCGAGGCCCGGACCAGCCTGGCGCACGGCTGGGCATCCGGGCCCACGTCGATCATGATCAGTTACGTGCTCGGCGTCCAGCCGGTAGCTCCCGGCTACCAGACCTTCACCGTCGCACCGCACTTCGGCAGCCTCCAGTGGGCCGAGGGCGCGGTCCCGACACCGTACGGGCGGATTTTCGTCCGGTGGAACAGGGATGGGCACCGGTTCTCGGGGACTGTCGCGGTGCCGCCGCAGGCTACGGTCTTCGTCGACTTGCCGGACGGGCATAGCGTGACGGTGGCCGGCGGTCCCAACTGGACGCAGCGCACTTTCGCTGGCTGAGGCTGCGGATGCTCATCGCCGACCGCCAGATAAAGGGTATCGGGCTCGGGACGGCGCAGTTCGCCTTCCGGGACGGGACCGCCGAGGAGTCGGTGGCGACCGTCCATGCCGCCCTGGACACTGGAGTGCGGCTCATCGATACGGCACTCGCCTACACGCGGTCCGGTGTCGAGTCATATGCCGAGCAGGTTGTGGCCCGCGCCCTGCGGGGCAGCACGGCCGACCACCCGCACCGGCTGGTCCCATCGGCTGCTCTCTGTGCACGGCCGTCCCCCCGAACTGTCGCCGTCAATGCTGCGACACTAGCAGCCAGCGGCGGTTACGAGAAGTGCTTGCCTTCTGACAGAGCGGCGCTGCTCAGCACTTCGGCCCGCACGCCGGTGAGCTGGCCGAACCCGGCGTTGGCGTAGAAAAAGAGCACGGCAGCACCGCGCGCTCATCCACGCCGGTCGCAGATGACAGCCGCCGGGCGCGGCGCGAAATGCAGGGCCGGCGGGGCCTTGCCGCGCCCATTTCAGATCGCTTCGATGAGAATTATCATCGCTGTCAGGGTGCGCTGGGCCGGGATGGCCAGGCCGATTTCCGCCAGCGCGGCGCCCGAGACGTCGATGGCGGCGATTGGCGGATCGGCAAGGCCGGATCGCCGGGGCAGTCGCATGCCGGGGGTCACGTCGGTGACGCGGTAGCGCCGCCGCGGGTCGAGTCCCGGTACTCGCAGGGCGGCCGGCTGATCGCTGACGGGCTCGTCGAGCTGCGCGTAGCTCATCAGGGCGGCGGAGGCGGCGGCCGCGATGACGCCGTACATCCAGGCGGTGTCGTCGCCGGTGTCGATCCGGACCATGCGGCCGGCGTGGATGAGCGCGCGGTGCTGCTTGTACAGCCCGATCCAGGCGGCGAGCTCGGCGAGGTCATCGTCACCGGCCCCGGTCAGATCCCATTCGATGCCGAAATGGCCGAACAGGGCGGTGCCACAGCGCAGCGACAGCGGCATGTGCCGGCCGGTCTGGTGGGAGAACGGCGCGGAGACGTGCGCGCCGAGGTATTCGGGCGGGACCAGCTGCCCGGTCCAGCGCTGGATGGCCTGCCGGGCCAGGGCGTCGGTCATGTCGGAGGTCCACACCCGCTGCACGCGTTCGAGCATCGCCAGGTCGATCCGGCCGCCGCCGGCGGCGCACGATTCCCACTCCACGGCCGGGTGCCGGCCGCGCAGCTCGTCGAGCAGCGCGTATACCGCCACCGCCTGGCCGTGCGCGGCCGGGGTGCCCGCGCGTCCTCCTAGCCGGCGTCGATGACGTCGCGGTTGCAGTCCCATTTGACATAGTCGATCTCGTACTCCGAGATCAGCGCGCTGATCCGCTCGAGCAGGTAGCCGGTCACCTCGGGCCGGGTCAGGTCGAGAACCAGCTGATGCCGCTGCAGCGGCGGCCGCCGCTGGCCGGCGGCGAGGATCCAGTCCGGGTGCGCGCGGTACAGCCCGGAATCCGGGCTGACCATCTCCGGCTCGATCCAGAGCCCGAACCGCATGCCGCGGGCCCGCACATAGTCGGCGAGGCGGTGCAGCCCGCCGGGCCAGACGTGCTCGTCGACCTGCCAGTCACCCAGTCCGGCCCGGTCGCTACGGCGCCCGGTGAACCAGCCGTCATCGAGGACGTAGCGTTCCACTCCGACGTCCGCGGCGATATCGGCCAGCGCCGCCAGCTTGGCGAAGTCGTGACGGAAGTAGACCGCCTCCCAGACGTTCAGGTTGACCGGCCGGGGCGAGCGCGGGTGCGCCGGCAGCGAGCGCAGGTAGCCGTGGAACTGGGCCGACAAGGCGTCCAGACCGGCACGGGTGGCCGCCAGGTACACCCAGGGAGTGGCGTAGGACTCGCCCTCGGCCAGCGTGATCTCGCCGGGCAGCAGCAGCTCGCCGCCGCCGATTGTGGTCGCCCCCGGCTGCAGCCGCTCCCCCCCGTCGGCTCCGCCGGCCATGCCCAGGCCGGACGGCACCCGCTCGGCCCGGTACACGGTGTTGCCGCTCCAGGCGACGTGCAGCCCGTACGCCTCCCCGCTGCCGAAGCCGAAGCCGGGGACGCCGGCGATCATCATGGTGGCGGAGTCGTGGCCGGTGTGACCGCGGCGGCCCTCGCGCAGCCACAGCCCGTCGCCGATCTGATGGCGCTGCGGGATGCGCTCGGCCGTCTGCCGGCCGGTGAAGTCGAGGATCTCGCCCACCCTTGCCGGGACCGGGAAGATCACCTCGAGGCTGTCGACGACATACGGCTGGCTGCCGGTGTTGGTCACCGTGTGCCGGGCCCGGATGGCGCCGCCGGGGACCGCCTCGACCTCGGTCACCAGGCGCAGGCCCGCCGCCGTGTCCGCGGCCTTCACCCAGGCCCGCGTCCCGTCATGCCCGGCCTTTACCGGCCGGAACAGCGGCGACCAATCACGCCCGGCCGCGGGGCCGGCCGGGTCTCCGGTGCCGGAGCCCAGCCGGTGCCCGGACAGGCCCGGCCTGCCGAACCAGCCTTCGCCGTGCTGGGGCAGCAGGCCGCACGGCCGGACCGCCGCCAGCAGCACGGCGGCGTCAGCCGGGTCGAGCCCGGTGGCGGGCACCGGGCCGGCCCATACGGCCGGCAGGATGCCGGCCCGCGGGAACAGGATCAGCCCGGTGCCGGACGGGTCGTCCGGACGCGCTATCAGGACCGGTCGCCGCTCGTCCGCGCTCTGCTCCGCCGGGGCGCCGGCAGGGTGGGCGCGGACCTTATCATCGATGGTCAATCGAGCTCCGATCAGCTGGTTCTCAGCACGTAGTCCGCGTCGGTCTGCGCGGTCTGCAGCGCCTGGCTAACCGATTCAGTACCCAGCCAGGGCGACCTCGCCGCGGATGTTCAGCCCGTCTCCTTGGCCAGCTTCTCGAGAAGCGGAGTGATCCTCGGTTCAATCCGCCTGCTCAGCACGACCTCAGTCCGGCACCGGATGACGCCGGGAACGGCGATGATCGTCTGCACCACCCGCTCGAGGTCCGCGTTGTCTTTCGCGACCACCTGGCAAAGCATGTCGGCTTCACCCGTGATCGCGTTCGCTTCCATGATTTCCGGGATCGCGGCAAGGCGCCTGCTCGTCTCGTCGAGCATGCCCTGTGCCAGGTTCAGGTGGATGTAGGCCAGGCCGGCGAACCCCATAGCGGCGGGTGCGACGTGCGGACGGTAACTGGCCAGCACGCCGGTGCGCTGCAGGCGGTCAAGGCGGGCCTGTACCGTGCCCCGGGCGACACCAAGCTGGCGGGCGTACTCGCGGACTCCAGCCTTGGGCTGCTGGACGACCAGCCGCAGCACGGCGACGTCCAGCCGGTCGAGATTGCTTGCCATCTAGCCCCTCAATCATCCGGCCACGCGACGTGTACCAGTTGCCCAACCAGGTTCACCCGCACGTATCGCTAGATGTACCAATGGTCCTAAATTAGCAGCAAATATTGACCCATTGGCAGCAGATATGCTTATCGTTCTGGTAACTCTGTACGTAACTTTCCGCTGCCACCAGCCAAATGGCCGCTTTCCTCAATGAGACGGTGGATGACTAATGGACTACGCGCTGACCGACCGTTACCTGCGCGAGGAGGGCACCGTCTACCTCACTGGCGTGCAGGCGCTGGTGCGGGTGCTGTTCGACCGGGCCAGGCAGGACCGACTCCGGGGACGGCGCACGGCCACGTTTGTCTCCGGCTATGAGGGATCCCCGCTCGGCGGCTATGACCTGGAGATCGGCCGGAGAGCAGATCTGCTGGGCGATCTTGACGTGGTGCACCAGCCGGGGCTGAACGAGGAACTCGCGGCCACCGCGGTCATGGGCACCCAGCTCGCGGGACAGGCCGGGCGACTGCGGGCGGATGGCGTGGCGGGTGTCTGGTACGGCAAGTCGCCCGGCTTGGACCGGGCATCTGACGCGCTTCGCCATGCCAACCTCATCGGGACCGACCCGCGCGGCGGGGCCGTCCTGCTGGCTGGCGACGACCCCGCGGCGAAGTCCTCGACCGTGCCCTGCGCCTCGGAGGCCACCCTCGCCGACCTGGCGATCCCCACGCTGTACCCGGCCGATCCGCAGGACGTGCTCGACTTCGGGCTGCACGCTCACCATCTGTCCCGGTTCACCGGGTTGTGGAGCGCGCTCAAGATCACGACCGCGGTCGCCGACGGGGCCGGCACAGCGCGCGTCCATCCGGACCGGATCGTGCCTCAGGCCGGCGACGCCGGGCTGGCGGCGCACCGCCCGAGCGCACGCTTGCTGGGCGCCAATCTCATGGAGCTGGAACGCAGCCTGCACACGATACGGCTGCCGAGGGCGCTGGAATATGCCAGGCTCAATCACGTCAACCGGATCACCAGCGGCGGGCCGGGAGACCGGGTGGGCATAATCGCCGCGGGCAAGACGTACCTCGATGTACGCGAAGCGCTGACACTGCTTGGCCTGGATGAGGCCGGGTTGCGCCGGCACGGCATCCGCGTCCTGAAGCTCGGCATGATCTGGCCGATGGATCCGGAGATCATCATCCAATTCGCCGACGGCCTGGACGAGCTGATCGTGGTCGAGGAAAAACGGGCGTTCCTGGAGACGAGCGTCAAGGAGATCCTGTTCGGCCGGCCCTCGGTCCCTGCTGTGCACGGCAAGCTTGACGCTCGCGGCAACGCCCTGTTCCGCAGCACAGGGGACCTTGACGCCGACGCGGTGGCAACCGGGCTGGCGCGTTCCTTCGGCCGGCTCGATATCGCCTCAGTGCAGGCGTGGCGTGCCCGGCCGCGACGGGAGCGGAGCCAGCTGCCATTGCTGGCCCGCAGCCCGTACTTCTGTTCCGGCTGCCCCCACAACTCCGCTACTAAGGCGGATCAGGAAACGCTGGTCGGCGGCGGCATCGGCTGCCACGCGATGGTCCTGTTCATGCCGTCCGAGCAGGTCGGAAACGTCGTCGGGCTGACACAGATGGGCGGCGAGGGGGCCCAGTGGATCGGGATGGCCCCCTTTGTCGACGACCCGCATTTCGTGCAGAACCTTGGCGACGGCACCTTCTGGCACTCCGGCAGCCTGGCGGTCAGGGCGGCGGTCGCGGCGGGTGTGAACGTGACCTACAAGCTGCTGTACAACTCGGCGGTCGCCATGACCGGCGGCCAGGATCCTGTCGGCGGCATGTCGCTGTCCGGCCTGGTCAGGCTGCTGATGGCCGAGGGCGTGTCCCGGATCGTCGTCACGACCGACGATCCGGGACGGACAAGGGCGGCCGCGCTGCCCCGCGGTGTCGAGGTCCGCCACCGCGACGACCTGGCGGCCGTGCAGAAGGAACTAGCAGGGGTCCCAGGCGTGACGGCGCTGATCCACGACCAGGAATGCGCCGCGGAGAAACGCCGCAAGCGCCGCCGCGGGAATGCGGTGACGCCGGCCGCGAAGATAATGATCAACGAACGGATCTGCGAGGGCTGCGGCGACTGCGGCGTGAAATCCAACTGCCTGTCCGTGCACCCGGTTTCCACCGAATTCGGGCGCAAGACCAGGATCCACCAGTCGTCCTGCAACGCCGACTATTCATGCCTCGCGGGCGACTGTCCCTCCTTCGTCACCGTAGTGCCCGGCGTGCCCGGTTCGGGGCGGCGGCGGGCAAGACAGCCTCAACTGGATGACGGCGATCTGCCAGCGCCGGTCCCGGCCGTCGGCGCCGACCGGTTCCGCATGCGGATCACCGGGGCGGGCGGCACCGGCATCGTTACCGTGGCCCAGATCCTGGCCACGGCGGCGGTCATCGAGGACCGGGAGGTGCGCGCGCTGGACCAGACCGGGCTGGCCCAGAAAGGCGGTGCCGTGGTCTCGGACGTGACGATCACCTCCGCCCCGGCGGAATTCGCCGCCAAGCTCGGGGAATCCCAGTGCGACCTTTACCTGGGGTGCGACGCGCTAGTCGCGACCGACCCTGCCTATCTCACGGCGGCCGATCCGGACCGGACGATCGCTGTCGTGTCGACCACACAGGTGCCTACCGGACGGATGGTGGCCGATCCCTCGGTCGCCTTCCCTGCGGACGCAAAGGTGCGGCAGGCCGTGGACAGCGCCGCCGCGAGAGCTGTCTATCTGGACGCGGGCTCGATCGCCGAATCGGCCCTCGACGATGACCAGTTCGCCAACATGGTGCTTGTCGGCGCCGCGTACCAGAGCGGCGCGATTCCCTTGGGTGCCAGCGCCATCGAGCAGGCCATCGCCCTCAACGGGGTGGCGGTGGCATCGAACGTTCAGGCATTCCGCCTAGGCAGGCTGGCGCTAGCCGACCCCGGCAAGCTGCGCGCCGCCCTGATCCCCGCCCCCGCCCCCGCCCCCCTGCTGCCTCCGGCGGCCGAGCGGCTGGCCGCTGAGACCGGCGTGGCGGGCGGCTCCGACCTCGCGGACCTCCTCGTCTCCCGGACCGCCGACCTCATCAGCTACCAGGACGAGAACTACGCGCGCAGCTATGCGGAGTTCGTTCGCCATGTCCGGCAGGCGGAGGAGGCCAGCACGCCGGGCGAGAGCGTCGTGACCGAGGCCGTCGCGCGGAACCTGCACAAGCTGATGGCCTACAAGGACGAGTACGAGGTGGCACGTCTCGCGCTGGATCCTGCCTTCCTGCGCGAGGTAGACGCGACCTTCGGTCCCGGCAGCAAGATTGCGTACATGCTGCATCCGCCGCTCTTGCGTGCCATGGGCCTGGCGAACAAGATCGCGCTCGGGCGCTGGTTCCGCGTTGTATTCCGCGCGCTGCGGGTCATGCGGCGGCTGCGCGGGTCGCATGCGGACATCTTCGGCTACAGCCGCATGCGGCGCCTGGAACGACAGCTGGTCGCCGACTACCGGAGCAGCGTGGAAGCCGGACTCCCCCGGCTGCGCCCTGACACCGCGCACCTCGTGGTCCGGATCGCGGCCCTGCCGGACATGATCCGGGGGTATGAGCAGGTCAAGCTCGCCAGCGTGGAACGCTACCGGGCAGAACTCGAATCGTTGCGTGCGGAGTTGTCGGCGGCCGCGCCCGCCCTGACACTGTCGCCTGGCGGCTCTTGACGTTAGCACGGCAAGAGCTGGCGCTTGGTCCCCGCGAAATAGAAAAATCATTATCCCGAACGGACGGTGGCGTCTCTCCCCGGAGGCATGTGGATTCGACTATCACTCCGGTACAGGTTCGCGGAGGATCGGCTGGTACACCGCAAGGATGTTGCCGGAGCCTGCCCAGGTTCGGGTGGACAGCAGCTTGAGCGAGACCGGCGGGCGGCCCGTGAACAGCGGTATTCCCTCGCCCGCGATCAGCGGGAAAATGGTCAGGTGCAGCTCGTCCACCAGGTCGTGGAGAAGCAGGTCGTTCCAGAGCTGACGGCTTAGCTGCACCAGGATGGGGCGCCCGGGCCGCGCTTTGAGCGCGGCGATCTCCGCGTAGAGGTCCGCACCGCGGATGATGCGGGTGGTGTCCTGCCACGGCGCCAGATCCTCTGGAGCGATGGTGTCGGAGACGACGTACTTCTCCGTGGCGGCTATGAGCGCTGCGAACTCGCGCCGGATCGCGGTACCACCACCGGGGGCGGCGTCCGGATAGGACACCCAGTAGTCCTTATTGGCCATAAACGACGTGCGCCCGCTGAGCAGCAGCGTGTCGGAGCCGCGCAGCAGCTCGGTGTTGTACTCGTCGAACGCCTCGTTCGCGCCGTAGTCTTCGTGGAAATAGTCGAAAAGTCGGTCGAACGTCTTGTTGGTCGACTCGTAGTAACCATCTAGCGTCTGAAAGTTGCTGACAATCAGCTTCCGCATGCAGGCGATTGTAGATGGGGTTTATCTGCGGCGGGTCGATTGCGCAATCGACCACAATAGAGCAGGTCGATTGCGCAATCGACCTGCCGGTCGATGAGATTTCCTTTCCTGTCAGCCAGCCCGCACGACGGTCGGCTCCGGGAGCATGCAGCCCTGCCGCAGATAGCGCGAGTGCCAGGAAAACGCCTCATCGAGCAGGTGCGGGGTGTGCAGGCCAGGTGCCCCGGCCAGCGCCCGGTCAAAGTAATCCTGCAAGGCGTCCCGGTACGCCGGGTGGGCGCACTTGCGGATGATCTGGGCGGCCCGCCGCCGGGGCGGCAGGCCGCGCAGGTCGGCGAGGCCCTGCTCGGTGACGATCACGTGCACGTCGTGCTCCGTGTGATCGACGTGGCTGACCATCGGCACGATGCAGGAGATCGCACCTTCCTTCGCCGTGGACGGGGTAAGGAACATCGAGATGTAGGCGTTCCGGGCGAAGTCTCCGGAGCCGCCGATACCGTTCTGGATGCTCGAGCCCATCACATGGGTGGAATTCACGTTGCCGTAGATGTCGGCCTCGATCATCCCGTTCATCGCCAGGCAGCCCAGGCGGCGGATCACTTCGGGATGGTTGCTGATCTCCTGCGGGCGCAGCAGGATGCGCCGCCCGTAGGAGGCCATGTGGTCGTGCAGTTCGGCGACTCCGGCGGCGCTCAGCGAGAACGCGGTCGCCGAGACTGCCGCCAGCGTGCCGGAACGCAGCAGCTGGAGCATCCCGTCCTGGATGACCTCGGTGTAGCCGGTCAGCGGGCGGAACGGTCCCGCCTCGAGCTCGGCCATGACGGCGTTGGCGATGTTGCCGACCCCCGACTGAAGCGGCAGCAGCGTGCGCGGCAACCGCCCGTGAGCGACCTCGTGGCTCAGGAAGTCCAGCACGTGGCCCGCTATCTGCTTCGCCGCGGCGTCGGCGGGCTTGAACGGGGCATTGCGATCTGGGCTGTCGGTAGCCACGACCGCGACGATCTTCTCGCGCGGGCAACGCAGGTAGGGCACCCCGATCCGGTCGTCCGGCTGCACGATCTGAATGGGTTTGCGGTGCGGCGGCAGCGCCGTGCCGTAGTAGATGTCATGCATGCCGCGCAGCTCACCTGGCTGCCACTCGTTGACCTCAAGGATCACCTTGTCGGCGAGATCGAGCCAGGTCTTGTTGTTGCCGACCGATGAGGACGGGATCAGCTCACCGTCGGCGGTGATGCCGGCGACCTCGACGACGGCAACCGCCAGATGCCCGAAGAACCCTTCCCACACCATCTGCGCGACGTGTGACAGATGCACGTCCAGGTAGTCCATGCTGCCCGCGTTGATCCTGGCGCGGGTAGCCGGATCGGACTGATAGGGCATACGCAGGTCGATCCCGTCCACGGCCGCCAGGACGCCATCGAGTTCCGGGCCGGTCGACGCCCCGGTCCACACGCTTATGGTGAACCGGTCCCCCCGGGCGTTCGCCTCGGTGATACGCCTGGCCAGCGCCGAGGGCACCGTTTTCGGGTACCCGGCACCGGTGAAGCCGCTCATCCCGACCGTCGCTCCAGGCTGGATCAGCGCCGCCGCGTCGTCCGCTGACATGAGCTTCGCGCGAGCATAGGGACATTGAATCCGCGATGTGCCGCTCATCTTGTTGTCCTTCCATCCCGCGCGAGCGCTTCCGCTCTCCGTGCTGTTGACAAAGATGCCGCCGGCGCTGTCAGCGCGACAGGGGATTCAGGTCTAAGCGGCGGGCCATTGGTCCTTTCTTAGCCTGCCGTCCTGACGTCATCATGGATCACGGCACCTGGCGGGAGGTCGGCATGGCGACGTTGTGGCGGGACCGAGACGGCGCGTGGCGGACTACGCTGCGCGGCCGGCAGGCGCTCGCCGATCCGCGGATCAACAAGGGAACGGCGTTCTCCGACGGCGAGCGTCACGACCTCGGTCTGACCGGGCTCATCCCGGCCGGCCACTTCACCCTGGAGGACCAGATCGCGCGGGTCTACGCGCAGTACCGGCGCCAGCCTGACGACCTAGCCCGTAACGTCACCCTGAATGCCCTGCACGACCGTAACGAGGTCCTGTTCTACCGGCTGCTGACCGATCATCTGAGCGAGATGCTGCCGATCGTCTACACGCCGACGATCGGGGAGGCGATCAAGCGCTACAGCCATGAGTACCGGCGCCCCCGCGGGATCTACCTGTCCGTGGACCACCCGGAACTGATAGAGGCTTCGCTGCTGGCCTTCGAACTCGGGCCCGACGATGTTGACCTGGTTGTCGCGACCGACGCGGGCGCCATTCTGGGGATCGGGGACTGGGGGGTCGGCGGCATCAACATCGCGGTGGGCAAGCTAGCCGTCTACACCGCGGCGGGCGGGATCGATCCTGCCCGCACCGTCCCGGTCATGCTGGACGTGGGGACCGACAGGCAGAGCCTGCTCGATGACCCCCTCTATATCGGTAACCGCCATCACCGGGTACCCGCGGCTGAGTACGACGCCTTTCTTGATGAGTTCACCCGTACGGTGGGCAAGCTATTCCCGCTGGCCCTGCTGCACTGGGAGGACCTGGGGGTCGCGAATGCCAGGCGACTGCTCGATCGGTACCGGGATGAGCGGCTGACCTTCAACGACGACATCCAGGGCACGGGCGCGGTCAACCTGGCCGCCGTGCTCGCCGCGACCAGGGCGACCGGGCTTCCGCTGGCCGGGCACCGGGTCGTGATCTTCGGAATGGGGACGGCTGGGGCAGGCATCGCCGACCAGCTGACCGCGGCGATGGCGGCTGAGGGAGTGCCGGAGGCGGAGGCCACGCGGCGGTTCTGGGCGGTGGACCGGCAGGGGCTGCTGACACGGGACATGCCAGGGCTCAGCGATTCGCAGCGCCGCTACGCCCGGGACGCGGCGGAAATAGCCGACTGGCACGCGGCGGGCGGCATCGGCCTCGCCGAAGTAGTCGCCCGGGTACATCCAACCGTCCTGATCGGGACCTCGGCGCGGGCAGGGGCCTTCACCGAGGCGGTCATCCGCGACATGGCGGCCCACGCCGAGCGGCCGGTGATCCTCCCCATGTCCAACCCGACCGTCTTGTCCGAGGCGGTACCTGGCGACCTCATCACCTGGACCGACGGCCGTGCGCTTGTCGCCACCGGGAGCCCGTATGCCGCGGTGGACCACGGCGGCATCCACTACGAGATCGGCCAGGCCAACAACGCGCTGATCTTTCCCGGACTGGGTTCGGTGTGATCGCCGCCCGCGCGCGGCGGGTGACCGGCGGGATGCTGCTGGCGGCCGCCCGCGCGGTCGCGGACCTGGCAGCCACCTCGGCCCCAGGCGCTCCGCTGCTGCCGCAGGTAGCAGATCTGCGGGAAACCTCGGTCGCGGTGGCCGTCGCGGTCGCGAGGGCCGCCGAGGCGGCAGGCGTGGCGTCCGCCACGCTAGACGCCGACCTGGCCGGCCAGGTGCGGGCGCTGATGTGGGAGCCCCGCTACCGCCGAGTCAGGCCGGCGTGATTCCGCCGGTCCCGTTACCCAGCGAGCCGCTCGCGTTCGGCCCGGCGTGGCGAGGCCGGCCGGAAAACGCTCCCGGCGAGCGGACAGGCGCCACCTTCCGTTCGGGATAATAATTTTTTTTAGCCGAACGGAAGGTGGCGTCTTAGCTCCGGAAATGCTCGTTCCAGCCGAATGTTACGCCGGCGCGATGGGCAGGCAAGATGATGGCCAGATCGGGATTGCGGCCGCGCTGGTGCGGTCCGCTTTCCTGGTGAATGCCGTGTACGCCCAGTCGGGCCGTGAGCACGGCCTCACGCCGCAGCAAGGGCAGTTGCTCTGCGTGCTGATGGCACAGCCGTACGGCATGACCGAACTGGGCGCGGTGCTGGGGCTGGCCAACTGTTCTCGCCGCAAGGCGGCACCCCGACACCATCTCCCTCAGCCGCTGGGCCACGGAGATCGTCCCGGCCGCACGCGAGGCGATCGCGAAGGAGAGCCCCCGATAGGCGAAGTCCGAATGCCAGGTCCGCAAACCGCCGCCCGGTCCGCTAGCCGGCCGGCCGGGCGGCGGTGGCGGCGATCGTCGTGTAGGACATGGTGAAAGTGCCGCCTGCCGCGTCGACGGCGGCGCCGAGACCGTCGAGGAGTTCCCGCTGGATGGCCTCAGGGCGCCGGGTGAAGCCGCCGGTGGTCGGGACCAGGTCCAGCCACTCGTCCCGGGTGTAGGGCCGCTCCCAGTAAGACAGCCATTCCTCCGGCTCGCCGAACGCCCCCGTCTGCCGTATCACGTCGGCCACCCGCGCGCACCCGGCCCGGTAGGCGTTGACGGCGGGCCTGTCCCAGAAGCCGCTGAACGGCGAGTCCGGGAGCACCCGGCGGAAGACCTCGGCGAACGCCTCGCGCAGGTCCTCCGGCGGGTCGAAGGCGTTCCAGAACACCGCCAGCCGGCCGCCGGGGCGCAGCACCGCGGCAGCCTTCGCCGCACCCGCGACCGGATCCACCCAGTGCCAGGCCTGCGCGGCGATGACCGCGTCGAACGTGCGGCCGGCGCTTTCCCAGTCCTCGAACTTCGCTACCTCCGTCGCGGTCCCGCCCTGCCTGGCCAGCTCGGCCATCCGGGGGTCAGGATCGACGCCGAGCACCCGGCAGCCGGCCGCCTGGAACAGCCGGGCGGAGATGCCGGTGCCGCACCCGACGTCGAGGACGTCCCGTCCCGGGCTGGCGGCGATGATGCGGTCCACTAGGTCGGCGGGGTAGGTGGGCCTGGCCCGGTCGTAGCGGCCGGCGTCGGCGCCGAACCCTTCGGCGACCTGCCGCTGGAGATGCGATGCCTGCGCCCGGTCGTAGCCTTCAGTGCCGGTTTCCCCAGGTTCTGGCGGTAGAGTGGTCATGCGCCCACTATAAGTGGGCGCCTGCCCATTTATTGGCGCGTTCGCGGACGGCGAAGGAAAGGACGGACGACCAGTGCCGACAGGGGTGGCCATCCGCGACCCGCGCGGGCAGCTCTTCGACGCCGCCGAGCGTGTCCTGCTCCGGGACGGCCCCGGCGGCCTGACCAGCCGCGCGGTCACCGCGGAAGCGGGCGTGGCCAAGGGAGTGCTGCACCGGCACTTCGCCGACTTCGACGCGTTCCTCGCCGAGCTCGCGCTCGACCGCGTCGCGCGAATCGGCGCCCAGGCGGCGGCCCTGCGCGCCATGGCGGGGAGCGGCACCGTCGCGGGCAACCTGACCGCCGCGCTCCCGGACTTGTTCAGTCCGGCGGTCCTCGCGCTCATCCGCCTAGTCATCGCCCGTGACGAGCTGCGCGCCCGGCTGAGGGCCGCCACCGGCTCGCGCATCCCGCTCGTGTCCGAGTCCACCGCCATGGTCGCCGGCTACCTCGCCGCCGAGCGTGACCTGGGCCGCGTCGCGGCCGACGCCGATATCAGCACGCTCGCGCCCACCTTGATCGGCGCCGTGCACCTGCTGTTCACCGACGCTGACGGCATTCCGGAGCCCGCCGCCGTCGCGCGGGTGGTCGCCATGGTCCTGACCACAGCCCGGTGACTTCCATTGTGAGGTTGTGAGGTGTACCCCCGCCATTTTGTCGGTGGCAGATGCGACGACGCTTAGCCCAAGTCGATCGTGGTTTCCTGGGCTCCCTAGGACGCGTCCGCCGCCACAATGACCGTCCGTGACTGCCGATTGTCAAGCTAACGTCATGATCTCGAAAACATTTTTTTCGATGTAAATAGTTCGTTCTATAGCACCGAAAACTCTTCGCGATCATGGCCGACCGCACCGGAAGTCCGCAGCGGGGCGCGCGAAACGGTCACACTCTGTAGCATTCTGGTCCGTTATGTCTCTAATGTCTAGATTCGCGTTGCGCGAGCTTGCCGACAAGTGGCAGCCGACGGCCGGCCAAGATCAACCTTTGCTAGCGCATTGGCGGCAGACGCGACACTGCGGAGCGTGGGTCTCCGCAACGATCCCGCAGACGCCTGACCCCGTTTTGGCCGTGTCGGGGCTGGCCTCGCGGTCACCGGAGCGGCCGCCCGCGGCGGATAACCTCAGCCAGCGCCGTGGGGTCGGTGAACGGGCTCATGTGGGCCGCCCCCGGCAGCACGGTCAGGTTGGCTCGCGGCAAGCGGCCGGCGAGCGCCGACATCGCTGCCGGGGTGGACACCTGGTCGAGCTCGGCGGCGACCAGCGTGACCGGAACGCTGAGGGCGGAGACACGATCAGACCGGTCGTAGCGGGCGATGGCCTCGAGCGCGGCCGCCCACGACCGGCGGTCGGCATGCTCAACGCAGTACCGCGCGTAGCGCACGACCGGGCCTTCGGCCTGCCGTTCCGCCGCCGTGAACCAGCGCCCGAGCACCGCTTCGGAGTCGACCGCGTCGCCGCGGCGCAGCGCCGCCGCGGCGGCGGAGAAGGCGGGGAACGGCGTGTCCCGGCTGCAGATAAGCGTCAGGGCCCGGACGCGATGCGGCGCGAGCAGCGCCAGGTCCAGCGCCACCTGGCCGCCGAAGGAGTGGCCGACCACGTGCATCGGCTCCGGCAGTCCGCTCAGTTCGAAGACCAGCCGGGCCGCCAGTTCCGCCGCGGCATCGGGAGCATCGCCGGACGGCGTGGCCGCCGGGAACAGCACATGTCCTCGCGGCCGGAGGCAGGCGGCAACCTCCTCCCAGACCGCCGGAGTCAGCGGAGTGCCGTGCAGCAGCACCCACCAGTCGCGGGCGACGCTCATGGGTCCAGTATCGCGGCCTGCCCCGCTGGGCCGTCTTCCGGTCAGGCGCCGCGCGCGCAGACGTAGAGCGTCTCCGCGGCGGCGCCGGAGCCGCCCGCGGCGGCGGCCGAGGACTGCGCCGCGCCGTAATCCGTAGCCGGAACCTCCGTGCACGCGCTCTGCACCCACGCGTCGATCGTGGCGGAGGTCGACCCGCGGCCGCCCGCCCCGAAACCCGCACCCGCTCCAGTGCCGTTGACCAGGAAGAACCTCAGCTGTCCTGTGTGCACCAGCCGCTCGACGGCCGCCAGGGTCGGTTCGGGCACCGAGCCGCTGAACCCGCCCATGTCCATGACCTCCTGGCCGGTGGTCAGGATGTACGGGGCCGCCTCCTCCCAGGATCCGACCGCCATCAGGTAGCCGACGCCGTCGCGGTGGGCACTGACGTAGTCGTAGATCCGCTGTTCGGCGGCGGTGAGGGTGGTCGTGGCGGACGCCGTGATCCCGCCGCCCGCGTCCGTGCCGGTGCCGGTGCCCGCGCCCGTGCCGGTGCCGGTGCCGGTGCCCGTGTCGGCGCCGGTGCGGTGGTAGCCATCGCCCAGACCCCGGATCCGGTAGCGCCCGCTCAGTGCCGCGAACGAGCCGCCACCCGGCGCTCCGCCGCCCATGCCCCCGGCGGGCCCGGCGCTGGCGTTGAAGGAGCTGCCGCCGTATTTCGTGGCAAGGACGGAGGCCGCCCACGCGGCGGGGGCGGCGAGCATCGCCGCGACTCCGGCACCGAGGGCTGCCGTGACGAGGAGGGCGGCGACCCGGCGGGACGGCCTGGCCGTGCCGGAAAGCGCGGGCCCGCGGCGGGACAGCCGGGCCGCGACCAGCACCACGATGGCCGCGACACCGGCCACCACCATGGCGTCCCGCGCCCACGGGAGGAAGCCGCCGTAGTCCCGCCACAGGAACAGTCCCCACGCCAGCTCGGCCGCGACCGCGGCCGGCAGCACCCAGCCGCGCCAGCCGTATCCGCGGTAGGCGCGCCAGAACATGACGATGCCGGCGGCGGACAGAGCCGCCAGCGGCGGGGCGAGCGAGGACATGTAGGCCGTGTGCGGGATGGTGCTCATCTTGCTGAAGATCAGGCCGAACGTGGCCAGCCACACGCCCCACATCACGAACCCGGCGCGGACTTGGCTGGTGCGCGGGCCGCGGCGCGTCCAGGCCAGGCCGAAGACGAGCGCGAGCACCGCCAGCGGGTAGAGCCAGCCGATCTCCGGGCCGTAGTCGTTCCCGAGCAGCTTGGTCCAGCCGGTGCCGAAGCTGCTGGCGGCGGCCAGCCGGATACCGTTGCCGGGCGCTGTAACCGTGCCGCCAGGTCCCGTGGCCGTGCCGCCACCTGGGGTACCCGTGCCGCCCTCGGACGGCGCGCCGCCCGGGGAATCGCCGCCTGGGAAGCCGGCGCGGTCCCCGAGACCGGCGCGGTCCCCGAGACCAGGGCCGCCGAAACCACCGGAACCGCTGGGGCGGGTCGCCCCGGACTGCCCGGCGCCGCCTCCGGTCGTGACGCCCGGTCCCGAGGTGACCGCGCCCTTGACGCTGATGCCGAACCGTTCCAGGCCGTTGTAGCCGAAGACCATGGCGAAAGCGCTGTTGTTCGTCGAACCGTCGACGTACGGCCGGTCCCCCGCCGGGGTGAACGTGTAGAGGGCGATCCACGACAGCGACACGGCCAGCATGACGGCACCCGCCGCGCCAAGATGCCAGAGCCGGCGCCGCAGCCGGACGGGCGCCGCCAGCAGGTAGCCGACGGCGAGCGCGGGCAGCACCATCCACGCCTGCAGCATCTTGGCCTGGAACCCCAGGCCCACCCACACCCCAGCCCAGGCCAGCGACCGCAGCCGTCCCTCCAGCACCGCACGCTGGTAGGCGTCGGCGGCCAGCACTAGGCACATGGTGAGCGCGCCGTCCTCCATGCTGTGCCCGAACATCGACGCCGCGATCGGCGTGAGCGTGAAGATCCCGGCCGCCAGCAGCCCCGCCGCCGGGCCAGCCCAGCGCCGCACCACCCGGTACATCGCCAGCACGGCGATGACACCCTCGATGACCTGCGGCAGCGCGAGGGACCAGGGGTGAAACCCGAAGACCCGCGCGGACAGCGCCTGCGGCAGGAACGACCCGGCCAGCTTGTCGATCGTGATCGTCGCCTTGGGGTCGAAGGCGCCGTAGAAGAACGCCTTCCAGCTCTCCGACATGCTCTTGACCGCGACCGAATAAAACGGCGCGAGCCCGGCACGCGTGATGTTCCAGGCGTACAGGACCGCCGCCGCCGCGGCGATGCCGAGCAGCGCCGGCCGGGCCCACGCGGGCTGGTCGTCCGGCGAGCGCCACAGCTCCCAGCGGCGGCGCGGACGCGCCCGGACGCGGCGATCACTGTCCGCGGGCGGGTTAAGCGGGTTGAGCGGATCCGCCAGGATCATGGACACGCGAGAACCTCCCAGACTCACCGTGGAACTCGGCCGACCCTGGCCGGCGCCGCGTGCGGGCATGAACCCGCGGCGGGCATTGACGATGAGCCTGGCCCCCGCGCATCGGGGCGGGCTTAAGGCAGCCTCAAGAACAGCCCCAAGGAAGGGGCTTTCCTCTGCAGGCGCTCTGTCAGGGGCTGCCGCCCATGCGTTCGGTCAGCGACTCCGGTGTCACTCCGTGCTCCATGGCGAACCGCTCCAGCTCTTTTCTGCTTACCGGGTCAGGCAGCGTCCGCAGGGCTTCATCGGCGACCTGTGTCAGCCCTGCCTGGCGTAGAACGCCGACGACATGCTGCAGGGACTCACTCATGGGACCTCCCCATGGTGTCGGCTGCGGGCTCCGCCGAGCCCGCTCTCACACCTATGAGAACCGCGCGAGACGACCCGGACTTCCCAGATGGACAACTTCCGGATGCGCGAGACTGGCCGGATGAGCGACGCGTTCCGCGAGGCGGTCAGCCGGCTGGACGAGGACGCCTTCCAGGCCCTGTACGGGCCGTGGGATCCGCTGCCGCCGGAAGGAATCGCGGAGCTGCTGGCCGATTCCGGGGCGGACTGGTGGATCGGGGGCGGGCGCGCGGCGCGCGCCGGAGCGCCGCCGCGGCGGCATGAGGACACCGACGTTGTCATCCGGGTCCGCCACCTCGACGCGGTGCGGCAGGCCATGAGCGGCTGGCACCTGTGGGAGGCCATCGACGGAGCGTTGCGCCCGCTCCTGCCCGGTGTCCCGCCCAGCCCGGAGTGCGGCCAGCTATGGGTGCGCCGCGACGCGCGGCAGCCGTGGCGGCTTGAGTTCCTGCTCGACCGCGCCAGCACCGACGACGAGTGGGTGTTCAAGCGCGACGCCAGGATCCGGCTGCCGTGGCACCGGGCGGTTCACACCGTCGGCGGTATCGGCCACCTGCGGCCGGAGGTCGCGCTGCTGTTCAAGGCCCGCCTTGACCGGCCCAAGGACCGGGCCGACCTGCTGGCCGCCCGGCTCGACCCGACGGGCAGGGCATGGCTCGCCAGGTCGCTCGAACTGCTCGGCCAGCACGACTGGGCGAGGCTGGCGGGCGATCCGGGGGAACCGCGCTTCCGTTCGGACGAATGATTTTTAGCTGTCCGCCGCGGCGGAAAGGGGAAGGCGGGAAAAGACCCGGTTCGGGACGATATGCGGCACTGGTCCACGCCAACGACTCACCATCCCGGGTCCGGGATATCCCCCCTGGCCAGTGATACGTTTCACGTATTGGCTAGGTAATCATACATACCGTTAAAGGGGAGGCCGCCGCGACGCTTTACCGCGGCGGCCTAGCGGGGGCGCGGAATGCCAGAACCTGTTCGCGGCGATCAGAAATACCTGCCAGGCCTGGACGGGCTGCGCGCGCTGGCGGTGGCGGCCGTGGTGGCGTACCACCTCGATTTCGGCTGGGCCCAGGGCGGGCTGCTCGGCGTGGGCGTGTTCTTCACGCTGAGCGGTTACCTCATCACCGACATTCTGCTCGGCCAGTGGGACAAAACCGGCCAACTGCGGCTCCGGGATTTCTGGCTGCGGCGGGCGAGACGGCTGCTGCCGGCGCTGTTCGTGATGCTGGCGGTGGTGGCCCTGTGGGTGAACACCCTGGACCGGTCGCAGCTGCGGGCCTTCCGCGGCGACGTGATCGCGTCCGTGTTCTACGTGAGCAACTGGTGGTACATCGGCCAGCACGCCTCCTACTGGGCTCAGTTCGCCCCGCCGGCGCCCCTTGATCACCTGTGGTCGCTGGCCGTGGAAGAGCAGTTTTACCTGGTATGGCCGTGGCTGGTGCTGTTCGGGTTGTGGGCGGCGACGAGGCGGCGCGGCCGCCTGGACGCGCGGGCACGGCGCTGGATGGTGGGCGTGACGATCGCGCTCGCCGCCGCGTCCGCCGTGGAGATGGCGGTGCTCTACCGCCCCGGCTTCGACCCGACGCGGGTGTACGAGGGGACGGACACGCGTGCGTTCGGCCTGCTGTTCGGCGCGGTGCTCGCCATGGTATGGCCGACCCGCAGGAAGATTCCGCTGCCCAGCGCGGCGCAGTGGCCGCTCGACGCGGCCGGGGCGGTCGGGCTCGCCGTGATCGGCGTCCTGGTCTGGCGGACCAACCAGTACTCGCCGTTCATGTTCCGGGGCGGCATGGTCCTGCTGTCGCTGGCGACGGTGCTGGTGGTGGCCGCGGTCGCCACGCCGGGCAGCCTGCTCGGCCGCGCCCTCGGCTGCGGGCCGCTGCGCTGGCTCGGCGTCCGTTCCTACGGCGTCTACCTGTGGCACTACCCGGTCATCGTGCTGACCGCGCCAGCCCTGATCAGCGGCGGGATCAGCGTGACGCGCGCCGTGATCACGGCGGCGGCCTGCGTGGCCGTCGCCGCGGCCTCATGGAAATTCGTGGAGGAGCCAGTGCGCCGTGGATTCAGCGGAGCTAACCGCGCTCAGCAGCCGCATCCGCGGCCGCAGCCGCATCCGCGGCCTCGTCCGGCGCGGTGGCGGATTCTTCCGCCGCTGGCGGCCGGCGCCTTGTGCCTGGCGGCCGCGGGGTGCTTCGCCGGGGTGACCGCGGTCACGGCACACCCGACAGCGGGCGCGACGAACGCGGCGGCGACCACGGGCGCCCGGCCGGCCGCTTCGGCACACCCGACAGCGGGCTCGTCCGCGCGCCCCCCGGCGCGGCGTCCGGCTTCGGCGCGCGCGGCACACGGGCCGCTGCGGACCTCATGCCGCTCGGTGGTGCACATGGGCGACTCCACGTCCGAGGGCCTGATCTCCCCCGACTACCTGCCCGATCCGGCGAACCGGATCACCGCGCGCTACGCGGACGTGGGCGTCACCCACTCGATCATGGAGATCACCGGCGGCACGTCGATCGTCGAGACGATCGACGGCGACCCGAACGAGTACACGATCGCGAAACAGCTGGTGGCCGGCGGCTACCGCGGCTGCTGGGTGCTGGCGCTCGGCACCAACGACACGGCCGACGTCTACGTGGGCTCGAATGTCGGCCGGATCGCCCGGATCAAGGAAATGATGTCCGTGATCGGAAACCAGCCGGTGCTGTGGGTCGAGGTGAAATCGCTCGTGTCGAGCGGCCCGTACTCCGAGTACAACATGATGCTGTGGAACGACGCGCTCAAAGAAGAACTGCCGCATTACCCCAACATGCGTATTTACGACTGGCCGGCGGTGGTCCAGGACAGCTGGTTTATCAGCGACGGCATCCACTACACCTCGTACGGATATATCCAGCGGGCCCGGCTCATCGCCGACGCGCTGGCCACCGCTTTCCCAGCGAACTGAGGGCGGGGGTTCCAGTCACGCTGGCCGGCGCAGGAGAAGCAGCGGCAGCGCGGCCACCGACCCAGCGCTCCAGATCTCGCCGACGGCGATCAGCCCGGGGACCGACGCCAGCGGCACCCACTCCACCCGGGCGGCCTCGGTCAGGTCGGTGGGACCGCCCGCCCACCGCGGGTCACGGCCGGTGTAGACGTAGTGCTCGGCGTTCGAGCGTGCCCGGCATCGGCTGGAACGTGACCAGGTGCTCCAGGTGCCCGGCGCGATAGCCGGTCTCCTCCGCGAGCTCCCGGTTCGCCGCCGCCACGGGTTCCTCGCCCTCGTCCACCAGGCCGCCCGGCAGTTCCCAGCCCCACCGGTCCGGCACGAACCGGTGCCGCCACGGCATCAGCACCCGGTCCCGGTCGTCGACGAGCGCCGCTACCGCCGCCTTGCGCAGCCGGACCACGTGATGCCAGTACCGGTCGCCGCCTGGCGGTTCCACGTCGACCTGCCCGAGCCATACCCACGGGCTGTCATAGATCGCCCGTTCTCCGTGCGCCTGCCAAAGTCCCGGCTGCTCGATCGTCACCATCCAGACGCTAGCGCCCGCCGAGGGCTGCCCGGTCGCTGGTTGGGAGTGTGTCGATCGCGCAATCGACCCGCTCCAGTGTGGTCGATTGCGCAATCGACCTGCTGGGGCGGCGGGAGCGTGGGCGGCGGGGGTCAGGCTTAGCCGGTCCCGCAACTCAGCGGAGGGTACTCAGCCTCAAGGCCTGCGGAACGGATTTTCGATTGTAAGCACACCGAAGCGGCGCCCGTCTTGGAGATCTTCTGACACCAAGCGTTCCGCGTCGGCCTGGATGGCTGCTTGGACGATCAATGCGTCCCCAAAAGAGAGGGTGTGCTCCTCTTCGAGCCGGCTCGCGGCGACTATGAGCTGCGGCTGCGTGACTACGTCGCACCATTCCCCGTAGGCCGCCACGATGGCCCGCGCTTTCCGGAGCGGCATGGCTGGTTTGAACTTCCTGGTCACGACAGCATAGAACTCCTGGAGCACTTGGGTGCTCAGGGAGCCGCTGCGGCTATCCCACAGTTCGGCCAAGAGCGCCTTCGCCGTCGCGCGCTTATCGCCGGCGTCCGCGTCGTGAGCATATACGAGGACGTTGGTGTCTATGAAAGTCCTCACCGTTCGTAGAGTTCCTCGCGGCGCCAGCTGGGCGATCCCCTGCCCGTGGCGTCGGCCAGAGCCTCCAGTGCGACAGCTCGAGCTCGTTCATATCGTTCGTCGGCTTCGGCCAGCTCGTTCAGCTGCTGAGCCACGAGGCCGCTGAGTGACATCCCGCGGTGGGCGGCCACGATCTTCGCATGCCGGATAGTTGCCTCGTCCAGCTGAATAGTGAGGTTCCGCTTTGCCATAACCACATAATATCGCGTGGAGCACGTCATATCCACAGCCCACCCAGCGCAGACACCTTAGCCGGTCAGGTGGACAGGCCGTCGGCGGCCAGGCGCGTGACTTGCCGCTCGGCGCTGGTGAGCGCGTCCAGGCCGGTCAGCGCGGTGCGGCGGGGCCGGGCAACGGTCGGCTTAGAGGTCCGGGAGGAGGCGGCGGAGGGCGGTGCGGCCGACGGCGGCTACGACCGAGTCGTCCTGCGGGGTGTGCACCCGGGAGCAGAGGACGTCCCTGTAGTGGCGTTGCAGCGGGCTGTTCCTGGTGAGGCCGTTGTTGCCGACTAGGGCGACGGCCTGCTCGACCGCGGTGATGGCGGCTCGAGCGACGCCTCGATCTCCCCCACGGCGGCCTGGAAACGGGGCAAGGTGGCAAGGGGGGCGCCGAGAGAAGCCGGGGTACGTTCGGACAAAAATTGAAGGAGCCAGTCGCGGGCGGCAGTCGCGACGCCGAGATAGAGAGAGCTCAGCCCCAGGCAGTTCCACGCTTGGAACAGCGCGGGTACGGCCGGCGGAGCGCCCAGCGTGGTGGTGGCGACGCCGGCGGCGGCGGCGAAGATCACGTCGTCGCTGCGGCTGGCCCGCAGTCCCAGGTGGTCCCAGGTGGCGACCGACGGGTCGCCCCGGCCGAGCGCTCGCAGGATCGTCGCGGTCCTGGCCAGCCCCTGGCCGGGACCGCCGTACCGGTCCGCGACGGTGGCGGTCAGCAGGCCTGCCTCGTGGACCTGCCGGATGCCGTCGGCGGGGAAGGCGGCGTGGCGGTCGTTGTGCTCGGCCCAGGCGGCCAGCGCGTCGGTGACCTCGGGCAGACGGTCCAGCCGCGGCGCTTTGCCGATTATATCGATGGACATGATGGACATTATGCTTCGCCAGGCACGGGGCTTGTCTAGCGGAGGGCGCCGGGGGCGGAGTGGCCGAACAGGGTGATAAGGAGGCAGAGCAGCGAGACGCCCACGATCGACGCGGTGATCAGCCACATCCGGATCGGTTTGGGCAGGTCGCCGCTACCTGGCAGCCGGCCGAGCTGCCACACGAGCGGGGCGATCGCCAGGATGATCAGCCCGGTGACGACGTTGACCTTGAGCACGACGCCGCCGAGGGCGCCGAACGAGATCGCGGTCCGCGTCCACGACAGCGAAGTGCGTTCCCACGCGAGGCCGGTGTCGCGCTCCGCCGGCTCGCGGTCGTCGGGGGGCGTCGTCACCGGATCGCCGAGATCAGGAGGACGATCGCGGAGATGACGGCCATCCCCGCGATCGTGGCGGCCAGGATCCACGGCATGACCGACCGCGGCAGCGGCTTCCCCTGGCGCAGCGCGCGCTGGTTGTGCACCCATTCGGTGTACGCGACGACGGCGAGCACCGCGCCGAGCACGATCAGCGGGACGCCGAGCAGGTGGCGTCCTTCGGGGACGCCCGGGAACGGCGGCAGCAGCTGCACGATGGCAAGCCCGGCCACCACGAGCGCGAGCGCCGTCCGGCTCCAGGCAAGGAATGTGCGCTCGTTGGCGAAGGTGAACCGCGGGTCGGGCTCGGTGCCCGCCTCGTCCTCGGGGGCCGCCTTTGGCCGGAGTGCCGTCCAGCGGCCAGACCATGACATTCGACCTGCTCCCCTCGCTTCGCCTCGTGCCGTCGGGTCGCATGCCCATTCTGCCGCGTTACGTGTGTAACGGCTCCGGGTCTGGTGGCGCGGCGGTCGTGTCGGCGAGCCGGTCGACCGCACGCGCGAGGGCGTCAAGGGCGGGCACGGCCGCGGCCAGGGCGCGCCGCTGCCGGGCGGGCAGCGTCGAGAGGGCCAGGTGGAGCACCGCGGCGTTGGTGGCCTGCCAGGCCAGTACCGCTTGCTGCCCTTCTTCGGTCACGGTCAGCTCGACGGCGCGGCGGTCGCCCTCGGCGGTGACCCGGCGCAGCATTCCACGCGCGCTGAGAGCGTTGACGATGGTGGTGACGGTGTTGGGCCGCATATTCAGCAGGCGCGCGAGCTGGCCGGGGCGGGCACCGGGATGTTCGGCCAGGGCCGCGAGCAGCTCTAGCTGAGCTACGGCCAGCGTGTTGCCGGGGTCGGCGACCCGCGCGCCGCGGCGCAGCGCGCGCCTTAGCCGGGCGATCCCCTCGGCCAGGCCATCCGCGTTCGGGCCACCGGCGGTGCTCACGGGTTCGCCGCCTCGCCGGCGGCCAGCGCCGTGCCGATTCCTCGGGTCATGTTCACCATCCCGCCTGCCGCGGCCCGCGCCGAGCAGGCCGGGCAGCACCACTGATACCGCATCCGGTGCCGGTACCGCCAGCGCGGCGGCGACCTGCCCGCGTCAAGTTCAGGCTGGCTGACCCGCGAGCTGCGCAAGGACTAGGCGCCCTGACCTGCGAGCTGCGCAAAGGACCAGGCGCGGCTCTACGCTTTGGTCATGGAATCGCGGCCCGGCGGGGCGTGGCACGAATCGAGCCCGGAGACGGGCCAGTCTGGCCGCGGAACCGGCGGGCTGGAGCGGGGGGCGATCGAGGTAGCGGGGGTGCGGCGCACCTACTGGCTGGCGCCCGCCCCGCGCCGGACCGGGCAGCGTGCGGCCGCCCCGCTGCTGATCGTCCTGCACGGCTCGGGGATGGACGGGCGGGCCGCGGCCCGGTTGACCGGACTTGCCAGGCGCGGCCCGGCCGCCGGGATCACCACCGTGTTCCCCGACGGGTGGAAGGGCGTCTGGCACGCCGCCAGGGCCCCGGCCCGAGAGCCCGACCTGGATGACCCGTGCTTCCTGACGGAACTGAGCACCCATCTCGAGGGTCAGGGCGCGGCCCGGTCGTGGCCGGTGTTCCTCGCCGGGATGTCGAACGGCGCGTGGTTCGCCGAGCACGTCGCCCGGCACGGCCTGCTCCCGGTGGCCGGCCTGTTCCTGGTCGCCGGGACGGCGCTCGAGTTCAGCCGCCGGCTGGCCCCGGTGCCGCGACTGCGCGCGAGCGTGGTCCTCATCATGGGCACCGGCGACCGCTCGGTGCCCTACCAGGGTGGCCCGCTCTCCCGCCGCGGTGTGTCCGGGCTCATACTGAAGCGGCGCGCCGCCAGGCACGGGGAACTGCCGGGCGAGGACGTCGTGACCGGCGCGGAAACCGTCGCCGCGGACTGGGCGGCCGGCAACGGCATCACGTCCGGACCCGCTATCGAGGAACTGCCGATGCCCCCTGACGACCTTCCGGTGACGCGGAAGACCTGGTCGGCGCCCGGATGCCATCCCGTGGCACTGTACCGAGTCGACGGCGGCGGGCATAGCTGGCCGGGCGGCCCGCAGTTCCTGCCCGCCAGGATCATCGGCCCGGTCGCCCGCCATCTGGACGCCACGGGCATCCTGCTCACCATGGTGGCGCAGGAAGTCGCCGCCACGGACCGCCGCACCCTCGATCCAGGCGGCTTCGCCTAGACCCGTTCGAGATCACGGCTCTCCGCGACCCCTCTGGTCACATGCGCCACAGCCGACGGTCTCCCGGGAGTCCGGCGGAAGGCCGCCAGCCTCATTTTGTCGAAAACATTTGTTATGGCGTAAGAAATTCATTCTATACGTACGAAAAATATTCTTGATCATGAAAAATGGTCCGTTGCAGGGGGTCGATTGCGTAACCGACCCGTTGAGGTAGGGCCGTAAGGGGGGTCGATTGCACGATCAGCGTGGTGTGAGACGTCGCCAGGGGCCGGGCGGGGCCGGTGGGGAGGGTCACGCGGTGCGGGGTACGCCGGGAGGGGCGGCGGGCGGGGAGGGGGGTGGAGTGGGTCACGCGGTGCGGGTGGGGCCTTGGCGGACGTCGTGGCTGGTGAAGGCGAACATCGCGGCGTTGCGCTCCAGGGGGGCGGGTATGCCGGTGTCCGGCGCCCAGCGGCCCCGGGTCCACACCACCGTGCCGCCGGTGGCGCACAGCTGGGTGCAGTAGCCGATCATCCGCTCGATGTGGGCATCGGTCATGTTGCCGAACAGGCCGCACGCCAGCACCAGGCCGGCCGGGGCCAGGTCCGCGTACTGGCTGGTCAGCGCCGCGTCACCGGTGACGATCTCGACGCCGGGAAGGTCCGCCGCCGCGGCGAGGGCGCGCGCCGCCTCGGTGTTGCGCGGGTCGAGTTCCACCAGCCGGGCGGTCACGTCGCCGCGGCGCGGGTGATCGGCGAGCACGCCGATCAGGTCGCGGCCCTGGCCGGCGCAGATGCTGATCACGCGCACGGGGCCGGGCGGGGCGTCGTCAAGCGCCGCCTGGATCCGGTCCTGCACCCAGGCGAGCCGCCGGGCCAGGCCGCTGCCGGGACGGTCGTAGTCGGCGTGCCAGGAGTACCAGTCGCGGTCGGTCACACCGGCTCGCTCACCGGCAGCTGGTTCGCGGCTTCCAGCCTGGCGGCGCGGTTCAGCATGATGATCTGCTGGATGGCGAGCGACACGACCAGGTACAGCAGGATCGTGGCGTTGCCCACGTTGGCGCCGTTCTTGCCGGTGACATCGCCCGCGACCAGGTAGTCGTAGCCGAGGTGCGCGGCGAACGCCAGCACCCACAGCCCGGCGGTCAGCCACGTGCCCCTGCGCAGCAGCTGTCCGTCCTGGCGCCACACCCGTACCGTCACGGCGCGGGCCACGCCGAACGCCGCCGCGATCACCAGGCTGCCCGCAACGGCCGCCGCGATGGCGCCATCGCGGCGCGGGTTTCCCTTGAGGAAGGTGGCGAACTGCACGATGCCGATGACGCCGAGGATGATAGGGAGCCGGTAGTTCTCGCGCAGGCGCCGCGTGGTCAGCTGCCTGCTGACGACCCAGACCAAGACCACGACGCCGATGACCAAGTTAGTGATGTCCGCACCCGTCATGGGTCCAGCCTCCTACGGCAGCGGCATGCTGTCACGCGAGTTTCGCCGGCCGTCACGCGTGCGCGGCGGCCGCTTTCTCCAGGGCCGGCGGCGAGACCCAGCCGTCGTGCGACCACACGATCTTCCCCGCGGCGGAGACGAGGACCAGCCACGGCTGGTCCTGAACCCCGTAGCCGTCCGCGACCCGGCCCGTCTTGTCGAGGCCGACCGGATAATCCAGCGGCCCCGTTGCCATGAGGAACGCGCCGACCGCGCCGGGGGACGGCTCGGTCACGGTCTCGTCCACGGCGGTGAGGGCGGGCAGACGGTCCTTGGCCGCCGCCTTGGCGTAGGCGTTGAGGCCGGTCAGTTCGGCCTTCAGGTCGGAGGTCTCGGTGAGCCAGGTGGCGAAGAAGACCACCAGGCGCGGCTTGCCTGGCCCCAGGGTCACCGGCGCTGCCGCGCCCGTCGCGGCCGGCAGCGAGACGGCGTCCGAGGGGGTCTGCCCCGGGATGGTCGCCAGCGACCGCTCGCTGGCCAGCTTCGGATGGCTGGGCAGGAGCGCGGAAACCTCGGTGGCCAGCACTTGCGCGGACTGGGTGACGCTCGAGTACGCCATCTGGGTCAGGTAGACCTTCTGCAGCTTGCCCTGCTGGCTGATCACGTACAGCGCCGGCGTGTGGTCGATCTGTCCCGCGTCGATCTGCACCGCGATGTGGTACGCGCTCCAGGTGGCCCTGAGCTGGGCGACCGGCCCGGTGAGGAAGTCCCACTGGTTGACCATGCCGTGCGCGCGGGAGTACGCCATCACATCGGCGACGCTGGTGGCGACCGGATTGGCGTCCACGCCCAGCAGCTGGACGTTCTCCCCCGCCTTGCCGAGCAGCTCCTTCGCCAGCACCATGCTCTGCGTGGTGAGCGGGCAGACCGTCGTGCACTCGGAGTCGGAGAACGCGAGGATCACCACCCGGCCGCGGAACTGGCTCAGCGACATCGGCTGGCCGAACTGGTTGGTCAGCTTGATGTCCGGCGCGGGCGTGTTGCCCAGCGAGGAGCCCAGGTCCAGGTTCGGGTTGGCCTCGGCGGCGGCGTTCGCCGCGTCCGCCGCCGCGGCGGCCGAGGGCGCCGGCGGTGTGGACGAGCCGCAGCCCGCCAGGACGGCCGCCACGGCCAGCATGGGAACGAGGGCCAGGCCGGCCCGGGCCAGGTAGTTCCGCGCAGTCACGGGGAACGAGGCTACTCCACGGACCTGAGAGCTTCCTGACCCCCCGGCTTTACCGCGGCGACTTTCTCTCCGGGCAGCGGCTCGGAGGGCTCGTCGCCGACGATCACGCTGCCGCCGTGCCCCCAGGCGATGTACCGCCAGGTTAGGTTGATCATGGTAGCGACCCGGTTCCGGGAGCCCAGCAGGTAGAACAGGTGCAGGGCCAGCCACGCGAGCCAGGCCAGCGTGCCGGTGATCCGCGCGCCCCTGGGCAGCTGCACCACCGCGGACCGGCGGCCGATCGTCGCCATCGTCCCCTTGTCGTGATAGCGGAACGGCTCGGTCTGCTCGCCGCGGGTCAGCCGGACAATCTGCGCGGCGGCGTGCTTGCCCTCCTGAATAGCGGGCTGCGCGAGCTGCGGCGACGGGTGCTCCTCGTCGAGCGCGATGTCGCCGGCCGCGAAGATCCGCTCGCTGCCCCGCACCCGCAGGTCCGGGTCCACCAGGATCCGGCCGTTCTTGCCCTGCGGGAGGTGCCAGCCGGCGACCGCGTCCGGCGCGGCCACGCCGCCTGTCCACACGGTCAGGTCGCTGGGCAGCCGCTGCCCGTCGCCGACCACGACGCTGTCCGGCCGCACCTCGAGGATGCGGGTGTTCAGCCTGATGTCGACGTCCCGCGCGACCAGCTGCTTCCTCGCGTACTCGCGCAGCTTCGGGTGGAATGGCATCAGCAGTGCCGGTGCCATCTCGACCAGCCGGACGTGCACCCGGGACGGGTCGACGTCGGGGAAGGTGGCGCGCAGCACGCCCTTGCGCAGCTCGCCGAGCGTCCCGGCCAGCTCGACCCCGGTGGCGCCGCCGCCGACCACGGTGACGGCGAACTCGTGGCAGCCCTCGGGGTCCGCGCTCAGCCGCTCGAAGCCGTTCATGAAGTGGTCGCGCAGCACGATCGCGTCGGCGCGGGTGTACAGCCCGAACGTGTTCTCCGCCGCCCCCTTCACACCGAAGTAGTTAGCCGATACACCGACGGCGATGATCAGGTAGTCGTAGCCGAACTGGCGTCCGTCGGCGAGCGTGATGCGCTGCGCGTCCTGGTCGATCGCGGCGAGCGCGCCCCTGGTGTAGCGGCTGTGCCGCTTCGCGGTGAAGCCCCCGGCGGGGTAGGAGACGTCACCCGCGTTCAGCCCGCCGGTCGCCACCTGGTACAGCAGCGGCTGGAACGTGCTGTAGAGATTCTGGTCGATCACCGTGACGCGCGCGCCCGCCTTGCGCAGGCCGCCCACGGCGGACAGCCCGGCGAAGCCGGCGCCGATGATGATCACGTGCGGGGCGTCCGTCATGCCGTCGTCTCCCTCTGGTCGCTCGCTGCCCCCACCCCATTGTCCTCGGGGGGTCCGGGGGGTCGTCCCCCCGGGCTGGCGGAGCCCGGCTTCAGCGAGCGCGGCCACAGGCGCCGCACGAGGACCACGTCCACTTCCGCCGCGTACAGGGTCACCTCGGCCTGCAGGTACAGCCACGCCAGCAGGCCGAGTACGACACCGAACGTCCCGTACAGCGAGGAAGCGTGCTCGAGCTGGTGGCCGACCACGTACCCGCTGACGAGCTGCAGAACCTGCCATACGAAGGCCGAGATGGCGGCGCCGATCCACAGATCGCGCCAGGGGACCCGGCGCATGGTGCCGAGCCGGAAGGCGAGCCAGAACACGCCCACGTTCAGCACCAGCGAGACGGCCACGGCGCCGGCCTGTACAGCCGCCCCGCTGAGCACGTGCCCGACGCCCCCCACCAGGCCGGACAGGAAAGTAGTGGTGACCAGGCCGCCGCCGACCGCGAATATCAGGGCCATGCTGTAGAGGAACGACCACGGGAATCCCGGCCGGTCGGCCCGCGGAATACCCCACACCTCGCAGAGAGCGTTCTGGATCGCGCTGGCGACGCCCCGCGCGCCGAGCAGCAGCAGCACGATGCCGATGGCAAGCGGCAGGCCTGATGCGTCCGGCGTGTGCAGGTTGTTCTTGATCTCGTCCCCGACCACCGGGTACTGCGCCAGCGCGGAGTCGAGCAGTTCGTGCTGGAGCGTCGGGTTGTCCTTCAGCGTGATGTTGAGCACCGT
Source organism: uncultured Actinomycetota bacterium (assembly GCA_963771985.1). Classification (GTDB taxonomy): domain Bacteria; phylum Actinomycetota; class Actinomycetes; order Streptosporangiales; family Streptosporangiaceae; genus Trebonia. Next base: position 467,296 of record CAVYVO010000011.1, read on the forward strand.
GACGAACACGAGGAAAAGCGGAAACGTCGCGATGAACCCGTAGTAGGCGATGAGCGCGGCCAGGTTGCCGGCCCGGTCGTCGCCGAACTTCTTCCAGACCGCTATCGGGAAGGCCAGCCACGGCAACCGCTGCTGGGTGCGGTCGGCCGTGGTGACGGCCTGGTCTAGCGCGTTCATCGTGCCGGAGACTTACCCGCTGCGCCTGGCCTTCATCCGCCCTGCCCGGGGAGGTTGGCGCTGCCGGGGGCTAGAGGTTGAGCGCGACGAGTTCCGGGTCCGCGCAGAACTGGACCGGCGCCGGCGAGACGGCCGGACTGGCGGGCGGAGACGACGACGTGCCGGGTGAGGCGGACGCGGTGGACGGAGCCGGTGCGGTGGATACGGAGGGTGCGGCCGACGTCGCGGGCGAGAGCGTCAGGTGCGGGCAGACCGCGATGACAACGACATCGCCGGCCACGGCCGCGCTGCCGCCGAGCCCGGACAGGTCCGCGAAGAAATGCGGCCAGGGCAGCCCGGCGGCGGTCCAGGTAACCCGTCCGGCGGTCATGCTGTAGCCCCAGGCCTCACCGCCCTGCCCGCTGTCGATGCCGAGGGCCACTCCCCCGCGCACCACGTACAGCCCCGCCGAGCCCCCCGCCGTGGAGCCGGGGACCGAGTCCCGCACCGCGCCGGTCAGCGGGTCGACGCCGGCCAGGGCGCCGCCCGCCAGCGTCAGGTCGACCAGCCCCGCCGGCGGGTCGGCGCCCTCGGGGACCGCCGCGGTCATCGACCAGAGCGCCCCGCCTGTCGACCCGCTGTAGGCGGTCACGCCGGAAGCCGACGTGAACAGCACGACACCGGCCGCGGCAAGCGCCATCGTGCCGGAGAAGGTGTGACCGGGGGGAGGACGGAGGGTCCGTTCGGTACCTGTGCCGAGGTTTATTTCCCGCAGCTCCGTGACGGGAGCAGACTCCAGGTATCCTCCGGCGGATTCCGCCACGTACAGGATGTCGCTGTCGGCGCGCCACGTCTGGCCAGCGCCGGCCGGGCGCCGCCAGCGGACCCGGCCGTCGCCATTGTCGTAGCTGGTCACGCTCGTCTGGCCGACGACCACTGTCGTGGCCGACGACGCCGCCACCGCGCCGCCGAACACCGCCGCCGGATACCGCCGCAGCACCGTTCCCGTCGCGCTGTCGATGACCACCTCGGTGCGCGTCCGGCCGCCCTTGGCGAGCACTCCGGCGGTGACCGCGCCGGGCCACGCGCGCACCGACATGATCGCCGAGCCGACCGGCGCGTCCAGCGTGGTCTGCCACAGCGGCCGGCCGTTCCCCAGACCGTACGCGGTGACCGTCAGCCCCGCCCCCACCACGGCGACGCCGCCGCCGACCGCGACGTAAGCCTGCCCGGACAACGGCACGGTGCCGGTCGCGCCGTCACCGGCCGTCCAGGCGCCGGACAGGCGGGCCGCCCAGCGTTCGGCGCTGGCGGCCTGGGCGCGGCACCCGTGGCAGGCCGCGGGCTGTGGCGCGGCAGCCGGGCCGGGCAACGGGAAGAACGCGACGGCGAGCAGCGCCGCCGCGAGCAGCGCGCGGCGCCACAACCGGGCCCGCAGGCGCGGGGCCGGCGCGCCACGCCGCGCTTCCGCTTCATCACCGACAAAGTTCTCCCCGGATATCCGGCACTAAGAGTAAACCGGGGGGTTGAAGGGGGGTCGTCCCCCCTAGGGCAAGCAGGGTAAACGCGCCGCGGGCAGGATTTGCCGCTTATGTGATGGCCGCGCCGGGGTCGCGTGCCCGCCGGGTGCACCGATAGCGTTGGACGCGAGATACAAGGAGGTACTTATGGCAGACCGCGCACCGCTTCCGTACGATTACCTGCCGTCCGTCCCCTCGTTCACCGTGACAAGCGAGGACGTCGCGCACGAAGAGCACATGGGCGACAAGCAGGCATACAACAGCTTCGGGATGAGCGGGGGTAACATTTCGCCGCAGCTATCCTGGTCCGGCTTCCCGGCGGAGACCAAGGGCTTCGCGGTGACGTGCTATGACCCGGACGCGCCGACCGGATCCGGGTTCTGGCACTGGCTGGCCATCGACATCCCGGCGTCCGTGACGTCGCTCCCGGAGGGGGCCGGCGCCGGGGACGACAAACTGCCCGACGGCGCGTTCCACGTCCGCAACGACTACGGCACCAAGGACTTCGGCGGCGCGGCGCCGCCCGCGGGCGACCCGCCGCACCGGTACGTGTTCGCAGTGCACGCGCTTGACGTGGAGAAACTTGGCATCGACTCGGACGTGACGCCCGCCATCGCCGGGTTCAACCTGCGCTTTCACACGATAGCGCGCGGGCTGCTCGTCCCGGTTTACGGGCACTGACCGGGTAACACCGGTTGGCGAAGGCGACTCGGCGTCAGTCCTCGGAATCTGATTCGGGGACGGCGCCGAGCGCTTCCGGATGCATGCGGCGGTAATGCTCAGTGAGCACCGCGCTCGCCTCGCCGGGCCGGTATGCGAGAGTGCGCTGACAGATCTGACAGCGTGTAACTGGCAGGCGCGAGACCGTAACCGGAAAGCGCCTCGTAGCTGAGCTGGTCATTTGCCTTCATAATGTCAGACGACTAGGAATAATTCCGAGCCGGCCCCGGGTTTTTCGCATCCAGATGATAGGGCAGCCCGAAGGCGCGCGACAGCGGCTTGACAACGATCGCGACGAGACTATGCGCCGCGTCGCCGAACTCGAGCGTGAGTTCAACGCGATCGTCGCCAGCGCCTCGGGCGGGTCGTCCGGCGGTGATGACGAGCACGATCCCGAGGGCGCGACGGTCGCGTATGAGCGCCAGCACGTGGCGGCGCTGCTCGAACAGGCGCGGCAGCACCTGGCCGCGCTCGAACGCGGCCGCCCGGAAGCTCGAACGCTGGCACGTACGGCCAGTGCGACGTGTGCGGCGGTCCCATCGGCGCGGCGCGGCTGGCCGCCCGCCCGGCCGCGCTGACCTGCGTCCGCTGTGCCCAGGGCGCGCGCCGGGCTAGTCGGGGCGGCCGGGGGTGATCGCGCCGGTCTCGTAGGCGAGGATCACGGCCTGGACGCGGTCCCGCAGGCCCAGCTTGGCCAGCAGATGGCCGACATGAGTCTTCACCGTCGCCTCGCTCACCACCAGCTCGCCCGCGATCTCGGTGTTGGTGTTGCCGCGGGCGATCAGCCGCAGGATGTCCCGCTCCCGCGGGGTCAGCGAGGCCAGCCGCGAGGGCGGCGGCGCGGCCGTCGCGGGCAGGCGCGCGAACGCCTCGATCAGCCGCCGGGTCACCGACGGGGCGAGCAGCGCGTCCCCGGCGGCGGCCACCCGCACGGCGGCGATCAGGTCGGCACGCGGCGCGTCCTTCAGCAGGAAGCCGCTCGCGCCGGCGCGCAGCGCCTCGTACACGTAGTCGTCCAGGTCGAAGGTGGTGAGGATGACGACCTTCGGCGCGCGGGGGAAGGCAGCGATCTGCCTGGTGGCCTCCAGCCCGTCCATCACCGGCATCCGGACGTCCATCAGAGACCACGTCCGGCTGCTCGCTGGCCGCGAGCGCCACCGCTTGCGCGCCGTCGGCCGCCTCCCCCGCGACCGTGTACCCGGCGGCCTCGAGGATCACGCAGAAGCCGGCGCGGACCAGCTCCTGGTCGTCGGCGACCAGGACGCGGAGTGCGGTGTCACCGCCCATCACAGGACCGGGAGCCGGGCGGCGACGGCGAAGCCGCCGGACGGATCGGGGCCGACGGTCAGCGACCCGCCGCAGGAGGCCACGCGCTCGGCGATGCCCGCCAGGCCGAACCCGTGCGCGAGGCGGCCGGCGGTCGGCGCGGGGCCCGGGACGCGGGCCGGCACGGGAACGGGCTGGGCGCCCGTGTCGGTGATCCGGACCGTGACGAAGGTGTCGTCGTACTCGACATCGACGCTGGCGCTCGACCCCGGCGCGTGCCGCAGCGTGTTGGTCAGCGCCTCCTGGACGATCCGGTAGGCGGTCTGGTCCACTCCCGGCGACAGGGCCGCCGGGACGCCGAGTACCTGGTAAGAAACCGGGAGTCCGGCACCCCGGACGGCGGCGAGCACCTCATCCAGGCGAGTCAGGGAAGCCGCGGGAGTCAGCACCGTCCGTTCGGAATGATCGGAATGATTTTGATCTGCGGGGTTGAACCGGAGCACCCCGAGCAGGCGGCGCAGCTCCGTCATCGCCTGGCGGGCTGTCGCCGCGATCAGGTCGGCCGATTTCGCCGCCGCGTCCGGCCGCGCGGGCAGCAGCGCGCCCACCGCCTCCGCTTGCACCGCCATGAGGCTGACGTGGTGGGCGACCACGTCGTGCAGCTCGCGGGCGATCCGGGCGCGCTCGGCGGCGGCCGCCCCGGCGGCGCGCGCCTCGACCGCGTCCAGCTCCGCCTCGGCGCGCTCGGCCCGGCGCGCCGCAGCGGCCATGCTCTTCCGGCGGACCCGGTTCAGCGCGCCCACCGCCCAGGCCGTGCCGAAGATGGATACCTGCACGATCGTCTCGTACGGCTGCGGGTGCCCCGGCTGCGTCTCGGAGGACGCGAGTCCGCCGACGCTGAGGACGACAATGATCCAGCGGATCCACGGGCGGCTGCGGTCCATCACGGTGGCGAACGCGATCGCGTTCGCCAGCGGCAGCGGCGCGTAGCCGAAGGGCAGGAAGTCGTAGAGTTCCCGCGGGATGCCGCAGCAGATCAGCACGGGCACCGGCCAGCGCCGCCGGAAGGCCAGCGGCAAGCACTGCGCGGCCACCAGGAACAGGGCCAGCCAGCTCGGGTGCAACTGCGACTGGTAGGGCAGCAGGGACAGCACGTTCAGCACGGCGAGCGCCAGCGCCAGCGCCGTGTCCTGCACCAGCTCCCGCCGCCGCGGCGGCAGCGCGGAATACCACGCCGCGGCGCTCGCCGCCAGCGCCTGTCCGCGCGCCGCCCTGGTCACGAGCTGATCGTAAAGCCGCGGGCGGCCGCGTAACCATCGTCCTGGAGTGGGAGACGCGAGTTCATCCGCCCGGGCGAGGCGGGTCAGCCCTTCGTGAAGGACTCGAGCTCTTCGGTCACCGTAGGCTGGCTGGATCCGAGGCTGCTGCTGAGCACCTCGTCCTTGACCGGGCCGACCCCCGGCGCGAGCCAGACCTTGATCTGGTCGTTCACCGTGAAGCCCGCGACCGACACCGCCTCCGTCATAAGCACGACCGTCGCTTGGTACGTGCCGGCGGGGACGGTGACGGTCTGCGTGCCCGCGCCCTGCACGGTGATGTGCGCGGTCGTGCTGAGCGCCTCGCCGTCGGCCTTGATCGACAGCTTCAGATCGGACTTCGAGGACTTGCCGGAGTCGATCACCGACGCGGGCGGCCAGACCACCCCGTTGCCGGACACCGTGACACCGGAGGTCGCCTGCAGCTGGGTCAGCGGGTAGACGATCGAGCCGTCCGAGCCGAAGATGTACGTCTCATTGCTGGCGATGTTCTTGCCGAGAAGGTCGTCCGTCGTGGTCATGGTGACCTGCTGGCCGCCGGCGGCCGGCTTGACGGCGGTCATCTTGTTGACCGTGGTCCCGCTGTCGGCACCGCTCGCGACCTTGTACGTCCACGTGTTCCCGAGGCCCACCGGGAACGGGACCGAGCCGGAGGCGCTGGACGTGCCTGCCGCTCCGGCCGCTCCGGCTGTCGTGCTGGCGCTCGCGGTCGCCTTCGTCCCGGCGGCGGCCGCTCCGGTCGAGCCAGCGGAACTGGCGGAGCTGGCGGCGCTGCCGCAGCCCGTGAGCGCGAGCCCGGCCGCGAGAACGGCCGCGGCCGCGGCGACGGCGGATGCTGGCGCTGGCGCCTTCATGGTCATGAGAATCCCCGCTCCGGTCGATGGTGTCCGGCGCAATGGAACACCAGGACCGCCCGGAGGCGCTGGCTATTCGACACTGTTCGATGCCCCTGTTCCGGGGTTACGGGCCGGGGTTACGGGCCGGCCACGCGTTCGCCGCAGGCGGCGGCGTCGTATCCGGGCAGGCTCGCCAGCTGGGCGAGCAGCCACGGCGACGTGAGCACCTTCACCAGCCCCTGCACCTCGCGGGAGCCGAGGTGCGCGCCGGGCAGGACGAGGTCGAACCGCTCGTCGGCGAGGGGCACGAAATCCAGTCCGTACGCCTGGGCGGCGGGCTCGCTCGCCACGCCCGCGTCGGCGAGGCCGGCCGCGACCGCGCTCGCGACCTGGAGATGGCCGCCAGCGCGGGTGTCGTAGCCGGGAAGTTGGGCCGCGTCGAGGCCCAGACGTTCCCGCTCCCGGTCGAGCAGACGGCGCGCCTCGGCGCCGGGCTCGCGGTTGACCAGGCGCAGCTGGTGCTTGACGATGCCGTCGAGCCCCGTGATCGTGCCGGCCAGCTCCGGCCTGAGCAAGAGCCCTTCCCGCCACGCGGTGAACCCCACCACCTCCGCGCCGCCGGGCAGCTCCCGCGCGGCCGTGGCGTTGTAGCCGCCCTCGGCGTCGCGCAGGTGGACGCCGGCCGCGTGCACGAGGCCGGCCGCGGCCAGCCGAAGCGCCTCGCCGCTGCCGCACGGCCACCAGGCGAAGGCGACCGGCGGATCCAGCAGCCCGAGCGGGGTCGCGAGCAGCGGGAGGGCCGGGTCGCAGCCGGCCACCACGAGCGTTGGCCGGGGCGGGCCGATCGGCCGGACGGCGACGGTGCGGCCGACGGCGGCCGAGACCGTGAGTCCCCCCGCGGGAACGAAGCCGAGGCCGACCGACGCGTCACCGCGCAGCGGCAGCGCGACGAACTGGTCGCCGACAGGGGCGAGCGCCACCCTCGCCTGGCCGCCCGCCAGCGGCGCCACCGGGATGGCGGAGACCGGCTGCACCAGGTCCACCGGACCGAACAGCTCCTCCACCGTCATCCCCAGCGCCTGGGCGAGGGCCAGGGCCACCCGGAGCGACGGGTCCGAATGCCCGGCCTCCACGGCCGACACCGCCTGCCGGCTCACCCCGGCCATGCCCGCGAGCTGCTGCTGGGAGAACCCGCGCGCCTGGCGCGCCAGCCGCAGCCGGGCACCAGCCGTATCAGGCGTCTCCGTCACGCGTACATCCCTCAGTGCTGTAGAGCAGGCGGTCAGCTATTCCGGTAAGGCTAACTCCTGCGCGCCGGCGTGAGCGCCTAGTCTTCGAAGCATGGAGAGCCAGATCATCCGGGTGCGTACCGGCAGTAAAGAGACGGTCCGGGACATCACGGGCGAGTGCGCGGAGTTCGCCAAGTCGGCGTCGGGCGGCGGCGACGGGCTGCTGCACGTGTTCGTGCCGCACGCCACGGCGGGGGTCGCCCTGCTCGAGCTCGGCTCCGGCAGCGACGACGACCTGCTGGCGGCGCTCGCGGACCTGCTGCCCGCCGACGACCGGTGGCGGCACGCGCACGGCTCGCGCGGGCACGGCCGGTCCCACGTGCTTCCGGCGCTCGTGGCGCCCTACGCCACGGTTCCGGTGCTCGGCGGCAGGCTCGCGCTCGGCACGTGGCAGTCCATCGCCCTCGTCGACGTCAACGTGGACAACCCGGACCGGCAGGTGCGGCTGTCATTCCTGGGGTGAGAGATGACCCTGTTGCTCCCGATTCGCGGCGTACGTGACGGCCAGCCGGGCACGTCGTTACCACTTTGATAACCTGCGGCCGACGAAGTGGCCGCTAACCGGGGGATACGGATACCGTAGGAGTCCCCCGATCAGGTTTTATGTCCGTCGTCCGCTGCACTGTCGCAGCGCGCCGGCGGCTCGCCTGCTGATAATCCCGATGATGAGGTGATGACGACTATGGCCCGCATCGTTGTCATTGGCGATTTGATGACCGATACGGTCGCCCATGCGACGCTGCCGCTCGCCCGCGGCAGCGATACCCCTGCCACGGTGACCATGCACGGCGGTGGCTCCGGCGCGAACGTCGCCGCGTGGCTGGCGGCCGACGGAGCCGATGTGGCCTTCGTCGGGCGGCGCGGCGCCGACATCGCCGGCCGGAACCGGGACATGGAATTGATGGGCTATGGCGTTGACGCGCGGCTTGTGATGGACCCGGAACGGCCGACCGGGACGTGCGTGGTGATGGTGACGCACAAGGGCGAGCGCACCATGCTGTCCGATCCCGGCGCCAACGCCGCGCTGTCGCCTGACGACCTGCCGCACGACCTGTTCGTTCCCGGCGCGCACTTGCACGTGTCGGGGTACACCCTGCTTTCCGAGGGATCGCGGGCGGCGGCGCTGGCCGCGCTGGACTTCTCCCGGCGGGTCGGCATGTCGGCGTCGGTGGACGGCGCCTCGGCGGCGCCGCTCGAGCGGGCGGGCGCCGAACCGTTCCTCGAGTTGTCGAGCAACGCGGTGCTGCTCTTCGTGAACGCGGTCCAGGCCAAGGTGCTGACCGGGCGGGACGATCCTGAGCAGGCGGCCCGGGTGCTGACCGCGTGGTATCCGCAAGTCGTTATCAAGCTCGGCGCGGACGGAGCGCTCTTTTACGCCAACGGCAGGCCCCCGGTGCGGGTGCCCGCGCCGCCTGTCGAGCGCGTCGTCGACGGGACCGGAGCGGGCGACGCGTTCATCGCCGGGTTCCTGCCCGCGTGGCTGGACAAGAAGCCGCCGACAGAGGCGCTAGGCAGCGGCTGCCGCCTCGCCGCCCACGCGCTCAACCTGATCGGCGCCCGGCCGGTGCTGTAACTTCGTGGCGGGCTTCCTCACAGAGTTGTTCTCGCTTGACGGCCGGGTCGCGGTCGTGACGGGCGGCAGTTCGGGGATCGGGGAGGCGATGGCGGCTGCCCTGGCAATGGCCGGCGCCAGAGTGGTGCTAATCGCGCGGGATCAGGGGCGGCTGACCGCGGCCGCGTCGTCACTGAGCGAGGCCGGCTGCGCGGCGGCGTGGGTGAGCGCCGACCTGTCCGACCGCGCCGAGGTGCAGCGGGCCGCGGCGGCGGCCAGCGACGCGTTCGGCGAGCCGGACATCCTGGTCAACTGCGCGGGCGTCAACCTGCGGCCGCCGCTCGCCGCGCTGCCGGATGAGCACTGGGACCTGATGGTGGCCGTCAACCTGACGGCGCCATTCCTGCTCGGGCAGCGGTTCGGTCCGCGGATGGCGGCGCGCGGCTGGGGCCGGATCATCAACGTCACCTCGCAGCAGGCGCAGCGCGCGTTCGGCAACAGCGGCGGGTACGGGGCGTCGAAAGGCGGCCTGGCGGCGCTGACCAGGTCCCAGTCCGAGGCGTGGGCGCCGTCTGGCGTCCGGGTGAACTCGGTCTGTCCCGGGTTCGTGGCCACCCCGCTCACCGTCGAGGTGGCATCCGACCCGGTGCGCTCCGCGGCCCTGGCGGCGCGGACGATGATCGGCCGGAACGGCGAGCCCGCCGACTTCGCCGGCGTGGCGGTCTTCCTCGCGTCTGCCGCGAGCGACTACGTCACGGGCCAGACGATCTACGTAGACGGCGGCTTCTCCGCCACGTAATCACCGGCATCCGAGACACTCTGGCGACTTAGGACCCGAACCCATCCATTTTGTGTCCTATTTGTCCTATTTATCCGGCGGGTTGAGGCCCTAAGTCGCCAGGCCGCCTCAACGATGACCGATATGGGTGATTTGTCCTGCCCAGGTGGCGGGTACCGCGGGCGGGGCGTTAGCGGGGGCGGCGGGTACCGCGGGCGGGGCGTTAGCGGGGGCGGAAGGGGGGGCCGATGTGGGCTAGCTGGCGGGTGAGGGGGGTGCCGGAGCCGTCGCGCTTGCCCTGCATGCCGGACAGGTCGACCGGGACGCCGATCTCGGTGGCACCGAGCGCGGGCCCGGCTCCGGCCCAGGCCATGACCAGGCCGTCTTCGCCCTTGAGGAAGCGCTGGCAGCGCACGCCGCCGGTCGCCCTGCCCTTGGGCGGGTACTCGGCGAACGGCGTGACCTTCACGCTCGCCGCGGACGTGCCGGGCAGTGCCCCGGCCCGGCCCGCGACCGTCACCACGACGGCCTCAGCCGCGGACGCGCCGTCGGATGCGAGCGCCGCGGGGCCGATCGCGCCGAACCAGACGACGGACGCGCCGTCGGCAAGCCTGATGCCGGCCATCCCCCCGGCCGGGCGGCCCTGCGGGCGCACCGACGACGCCGGGAAGCGGAGCAGCTGTGCGTCGGTCGAGATGAGCACGAGGTCGGTGTTTTCAATAAGCAGAGCGTCGCCGGTGAGCTGGACCGCCCCCACCACCCGGTCGTCGTCCTTGAGCGTGATCAGCTCGAACTCGTCGCGGTTGGCCGGGTACTCGGGCAGCACGCGCTTGACCACACCGCTCGCGGTGCCCAGCGCCACCCCCGCGTCCGCCGCGTCCAGGTTGGCGAGCGCCAGCACGGTCTCCCCCGGCTCCAGCGAGGTCACGAACTCCGTCACGGGGTGACCGCCGGACAGGGAGGGAGCGACATCGGCGGGCGGCAGCGAGGGGATCTCCAGGACGCTGAGGCGGATCATCCGGCCCGCCGACGTCACCGCGCCGATGGTGCCGCGGGCCGTCGCCGAGACCGCCGACGCGACGATGTCGTGGGCCGCGCGATCGGGCTGGTACTGCTGGGGAGACTCCACGGTCCGGTCCGAAGCACCGGAAGAGTCGGGGAAGCGCGCCAGCAGGCCGGTCGCGGACAGCACCACGACGCACGGATCGTCCGCTACCTCGAGCGGGACAGCGGCGCGCACCGCTTCGCCGCCCTCGAGCAGCACGGTGCGGCGCGGCGTGCCGAACTTCTTGGCCAGCTCGGCCATCTCGCCGCCGACCATCTCGCGGAGCTTGGTGTCGGACTCGAGGATCTCGGTGAGTTCGGCGATCTCGGCGCGCAGGGTCTCCTGCTCGCGCTCGAGCTCCAGCCGGTCGTACCTGGTCAGGCGGCGCAGCGGGGTGTCGAGGATGTACTGGGCCTGGATCTCCGACAGGTCGAAGATCTCCATCAGGCGGCGCTTGGCCTCGGGCGCGTCGTCGCTGCCCCGGATGACCTGGATGACCTCGTCGATGTTGAGCAGCGCGATGATGATGCCGTCGACCAGGTGCATGCGCTCCTGGCGCTTGCGCCGCCGGTACTCGCAGCGCCTTCTCGTGACCTCAAGGCGGTGGTCGACGTAGATCGTGAGCAGTTCCTTCAGGCCGAGCACGCGCGGCTGGCCGTCGACGAGGGCGACGTTGTTGATGCCGAACGTCTCCTCCATCGGCGTGAGCCGGTACAGCTCGGACAGGACGCCCTCCGGGTTGAAGCCGCTGCGCACCTCGACCACCAGGTGCAGGCCGCGGTTGCGGTCCGTCAGGTCCTTGAGGTCGGAGATGCCGGTGATCTTCTTGGCCTGGACGAGGTCCTTGATGCGGGTGACCACCTTCTCCGGGCCGACGCCGTACGGGAGCTCGGTGACGACGATGCCGGTCTTGCGGGCGTTGAGCTGCTCGATCTTCGCGGTCGCCCGGGTGCGGAACACGCCGCGGCCGGTCTCGTACGCTTCGCGGAACGCCGTCCAGGCCGACGATCTTCCCCCCGGTGGGGAGGTCCGGCCCGGGGACGAAGCGCATGAGCTGTTCGAGGGACGCGTCCGGGTGCTTGAGCAGATGCCGGGCGGCGGTGATGACCTCGGACAGGTTGTGCGGGGCCATGTTCGTGGCCATCCCCACGGCGATGCCGGCGGCGCCGTTGACCAGCAGGTTCGGGAGCGCCGCGGGAAGAACCTGCGGCTCTTCCTCCTGGCCGTCGTAGTTCGGGCCGAAGTCGACGGTGTCCTCGCCGAGACCTGCGACCATCGCCATCGCGGCCTCGGTGGGCCAGGCATTCCGTGTACCGCATCGCGGCGGGCGCGTCGTCGCCGCCCAGGGAGCCGAAGTTTCCGTGGCCGTCGACCAGGGGAAGCCGCATCGCCCACGGCTGGGCCAGCCTTACGAGGGCGTCGTAGATAGCGGAGTCGCCGTGCGGGTGCAGGCGGCCCATGACGTCGCCGACCACCCGGGCGCACTTGACGTGCCCGCGGTCCGGGCGCAGGCCCATCTCGTTCATCTGGTAGAGGATTCTTCGCTGGACGGGCTTGAGGCCGTCCCGCGCGTCGGGCAGGGCGCGCTGGTAGATGACGCTGTAGGCGTACTCGAGGTAGCTGTTGCGCATCTCCTCCGCGACGTCGATGTCGACGATGTTCTCTTCGAAGTCCTCGGGAGGAGGCGTCGTGGTTCCGCCGCGACGTGGTGGCATGCGGGTCCTTCGTTAGGTGTCTCAGGTGTCGATGCGGGACGGGTCGAGTTCGGCGGCGCTGCCGACGATGAAGTCGCGGCGGGGCGCCACGTCGGTGCCCATCAGCAGGCTGAAGATCTCGGTGGCGGCCGCCGCGTCCTCGATCCTGATGCGGCGGAGCATGCGGTGGCGCGGGTCCATCGTCGTCTCGGCCAGCTGCGCGGCGTCCATCTCGCCGAGGCCCTTGTACCGCTGGACCGGCTCCTTCCAGCGCTGGCCGCGGCGCTCGAGCTCCAGGAGGGTGCGGTGCAGCTCGGGGTCGGAGTAGGTGTACGTGTACTTCTGCTGGCCCTTGCGAGGGTTGGTCAGCTCCACCCGGTGCAGCGGCGGGACGGCGGCGAAGACCCGGCCCGCCTCCAGGAGCGGCCGCAGGTAGCGGTGGAAGAGGGTGAGCAGCAGCGTCCGGATGTGGGCGCCGTCGACGTCCGCGTCGGCCATGAAGATGACGCGCTGGTACCGCGCCGAGTCAAGATCGAAGCTGGTACCCGAGCCGGCGCCGATGACCTGGATGATCGAGGCGCACTCGGCGTTCTTCAGCATGTCGGCCAGGCTCGACTTCTGCACGTTGAGGATCTTGCCCCGGATGGGCAGCAGGGCCTGGAACTCGCTGTCGCGGGCGAGCTTGGCGGTGCCCAGGGCGGAGTCGCCCTCGACGATGAACAGCTCGCTGCGGTCGTCGGCGGACCGGCAGTCGACGAGCTTGGCCGGGAGGCTGGAGCTCGCCAGCGCGGACTTGCGGCGCTGGTTCTCGCGGTGCTCGCGGGCGGCGATGCGCGTCTTGGCCGCCGCGGCCACCTTGTCGAGCACCGCTCGCGCCTGCTGCTTGGCGCCGCGCGGCGGGTTCTCGAAGTAGTTCTTGAGCTGGGTGCCGACGACCTGCCTGACGATGTTGGTGGCCGCCGGGGTGCCGAGGACCTCCTTGGTCTGGCCCTCGAACTGCGGCTCGGGCACCCGGACGGAGACGATCGCGGTCAGGCCCTCGAGCACGTCCTCCTTGGTGACCGGCTCGTCGCCGTTCTTCAGGATCTTCGTGCCGCGCAGCTGGTCGTTGAGTGTTTTGACGATGGCGCGGTCGAAGCCCGTGACGTGCGTGCCGTGGTGCGGGGTGGCGATGACGTTCACGAACGAGCGGGTGAGCGTGTCGTAGCCCGCTCCCCACTGGATCGCCACGTCCACGTCGAGCGTGCGCTCCACCTCGGTCGGCGTCATGTGCCCGCGGTCGTCGAGCACCGGCACGGTCTCGGTGAACGTGCCGTCGCCGGTCAGCCGGATCACGTCGGTGACCGGGGCGCTGGTGGCCAGGTGCTCGCAGAACTCGCTGATGCCGCCGGCGAAGCGGAACTCGTCCTCGCGGTCGGGCTTGCCGGCTTGGTCGTCGGCATTGCCGGGACTCTCGGCCCCGGCTTCGGCGCGGACGTCGATCGTGAGGCCCGGCACCAGGTACGCGGTCTGCCGCGCCCGCTCGGCGAGGCCGTCGTAGCTGAAGGTGGCGTCGCGGAGGAAGACCTGCCGGTCGGGCCAGAAGCGGATCCGGGTGCCGGTCCTGTTCCTGGGGACCCTGGCCACCTGGCGGAGACCGGATCTCCGCGTGAAGTCCGCTGCCGGGCCGTCGCCGGCGAACTCGCCGGTGACCCCGCGGCGGAAGCTCGCCGCCCAGGTGTGCCCCTCCCGGTCGACCTCGATGTCCAGCCGGGCGGCCAGCGCGTTGACAACGCTCGCGCCGACGCCGTGCAGGCCGCCAGAGGCAGTGTAGGAGCCGCCGCCGAACTTCCCGCCCGCGTGCAGCCTGGTCATGACGAGCTCGACGCCGCTGAGCTTGGTCTTGCGCTCGGTGTCCACGGGGATGCCGCGGCCGTTGTCGCGGACCTCGGCGGAGCCGTCGCCGTGCAGGATGACCTCGACCTTGGTGCAGAACCCGGCGAGCGCCTCGTCCACCGCGTTGTCGAAGATCTCCCACAGGCAGTGCTGCAGACCCCGGCCGTCGGTCGAGCCGATGTACATGCCGGGCCGCTTGCGGACGGCCTCCAGCCCCTCGAGGACCGACAGGTGCCGCGCGGAGTAGGAATCGCCCGGGGCCGGGGTGGCGGGGGCCGGGTCCGCGGCAGCCCGCGCGGTATCGGTGAGCGGTGGCACGACCGGCGGATCTCCTCTCGAAAGTGTGAGCGGCATGTTAGCCGCCGACTCAAAGGTATCGAACCGAGAGCGGTGCGGTCGCCTGCCACGCCGCTTTTCCCTGGATGGTTGGCTAAGGGCAAATGTGTCATGATGCCCGCTGATGGGTATGAAGCTCGCGAACCGCACGGGTATCTCACCGGTGACTACCCGCACGGTGGTGTCGTCACCGGGGATCGCGCTGACTAGCGGAGGCTTGTCACGCGGCCAGTGCGGTTTTCGCTTGTGGCGTACACCACTCGGCTAGGGGAAGCCTGACGCCGGGGTATGTGTTGTGCTGAGCTGTAAGGCATAGGCAGCAAACCGGAGCCAGCCGGACGCAGCAGCCGGAGGCATGAGACGGAGGAAGGCGACGTGACCGGAGCCATAGCCCCCACCAAGCCGCTGACCGCCCTAGATCTTTGCGATCGCTGCGGCGCGCAAGCGTACGTTCGCGTCCTGCTTCCCAACTCAGGTGAGCTGCTCTTCTGCGCCCACCACGGCAGGGAACACGCCAAGGCGCTCGCCAAGGTCGCCGTCGACATCCAAGACGAGACCCAGCGCCTGACCAACACGGAGAACTGACCGCCGTTTAGCGGAATACGCCGATTGCGCAATCGACCAGACTAGAGCGGGTCGATTGCGCAATCGGCATACTGGGGCCGGGTGAGCGGGCCCGGGGGCCCGGGGTGAGCGGGCCCGCACGGACGGGGGCTGATTAGTCCAGGTAGTCGCGGAGGACCTGGGAGCGGGACGGGTGCCGGAGCTTGGACATCGTCTTCGACTCGATCTGGCGGATCCGTTCCCGGGTGACGCCGTAGACCTTGCCGATCTCATCCAGGGTCTTCGGCTGGCCGTCGGTAAGGCCGAATCGCATTGAGACCACGCCAGCCTCGCGCTCGGACAGGGTGTCGAGCACCGAGTGCAGCTGCTCCT
The DNA here is from genome assembly GCA_963771985.1 of uncultured Actinomycetota bacterium. Taxonomy (GTDB): domain Bacteria; phylum Actinomycetota; class Actinomycetes; order Streptosporangiales; family Streptosporangiaceae; genus Trebonia. Next base: position 482,615 of record CAVYVO010000011.1, read on the forward strand.
GGAGCAGGGTGAACGAGACCGCCTCGCCGGGCTGGATCGCCTCGGAGTCCTCGATCAGGTCACCGAACTCGCTGTCCCCGTCCTCGCCGAGCGGCGTGTGCAGCGAGATCGGCTCGCGGCCGTACTTCTGCACCTCGACGACCTTCTCCGGGGTCATGTCCAGCTCGACGGCCAGCTCTTCCGGCGTCGGCTCGCGGCCGAGGTCCTGCAGCATCTGCCGCTGCACCCGGGCCAGCTTGTTGATGACCTCGACCATGTGCACCGGGATGCGGATCGTCCGGGCCTGGTCGGCCATCGCGCGGGTGATCGCCTGCCGGATCCACCAGGTGGCGTACGTGGAGAACTTGTAGCCCTTGGTGTAGTCGAACTTCTCGACGGCCCGGATCAGGCCGAGGTTGCCCTCCTGGATCAGGTCGAGGAACAGCATGCCGCGGCCGGTGTACCGCTTGGCCAGGCTGACGACCAGCCGCAGGTTGGCCTCGAGCAGGTGGTTCTTCGCCCGGCGGCCGTCCTCGGCGATCCACTCCAGGTCGATCCGTTCGTCCCCGGACAGCCGGCCCTCGGCGAGCTTCTCCTCGGCGAACAGGCCCGCCTCGATGCGCTTGGCGAGCTCGACCTCCTGCTCGGCGTTGAGCAGCGGGACCTTGCCGATCTGCTTGAGGTAGTCCTTGACCGGGTCCGCGGTCGCGCCGGCGACCGCTACCTGGGCGGCGGGCAGGTCATCGTCGTCGTCGCCGAAGACGAAGATCTCGTCGTCGCCGACCGTGCCAGGGGGCGCGGCCTCGGCCTGGACGGCCCCTTCCGGATCCTCGCCAGGCGCCGCGGCCTCCGTGTCGTCGGCGTCGGCGTCGGTATCAGCGTCGGCGTCGGCCTCATCCGGCAGGTCGGCGTCCGGCGAGTCGACGATCTCCAGGTCCGCGCCGAGCGCGTCGCCGAGGTCTTCGTCGAGGTCCTCGAAATCCTCGAGGTCGACGGCGGCGTCGAGATCGTCCGCGTCGTCATCCAGGTCCACGACCGCCAGATCGCCCGGCATGTCCTGGGCCGGCAACGCGGCCAGCTCATCGCCACCGTCCGGACCTGAGCGGCCGTTACCGGCCCCGTTGGCGCGGCCATTGGCTGATACGCCGGCCGTGGCCTGCTCGTCAATCGCGGCCTCAGACACCCGCGAGTCCTGACCCGCGGGGCCGGACAGCCGGGAGCGCTTGCGCGCCGCGGAATTGGCAGCGCTCACCACCACGGTCACCTCTTCCTTCGCTGGGTAGCTTCGCTGAGCTGCGTACGCATAGCGATAATCGGGCCCTCCCGGGAGGGTCTTGGCGCCTGGACCGTGCCGGGAAGCAGACTTCCCGCGTGTCTAGTGGATTTCGACAGCAACCCGTCTGCCTCCTCCTTCCACCACCATAAGTGGCCTCTGGGAGTGCCTTGTACACGTCTTCGCTCGCCGTCATCAACGGACCGCCCACTGCAAATCCGGCGACCCCCCGTCGAAGGCCGCTCCGGCCGGGACGTGCATGACGAGCACCGTCACGTCGTCATCCTGCTCATGGCCGGCGAGCATATGGTCCAGCAGGTACTGCAGCAACCGCCCGGGAGCGCCGAGCAGGTCGTCCGGGGCGCTCGCGGCGACCCGGACAAGCTCGTCGAGCCCGGCGTCGAGACCGCGCACCCGGTTCTCCACCAGGCCGTCGGAGTAGAAGACCGCGGTGCTGCCCGGCGGCAGCCGGAAGGCGTGCTGCCTGCGCGGACTCGCCCAGCCGAGCGGGGTGCCCGCCTCGGCCTGGTCGAGCACCGGCAGCGCGCCGGGGGTGAGCAGCAGGGTCGGCAGGTGGCCCGCGTTCCCCGCCTGCCCCTCGCCGGTCTCCGGATCGATCACAAGATATGAAACGGTGGTGACCTGCTCTTCTAGTTCCGTCGCGCTGAAAAGCCGGTCAAGTCCCGCCAGCACGGCCGCCGGCCGCGGGTCGGTCAGGGCGAGCGCGCGCAGCGCGTTGCGCACCCGGCCCATGCCGGCGGCGGCCGACAGCCCCTTGCCCATGACGTCGCCCACGGTCACCGCCAGCCTGCGGTCCGGCAGCCGGAACACGTCGTACCAGTCCCCGCCGATCTCCATGTTCCTCGTCACCGGCAGGTACCGGGCATCCAGCGCCAGGCCCGGGACGGTCGGCAGCTTGTCCGGCAGGAGGCTGCGCTGCAGCGTGACCGCCGCGGTGTGCTCGCGCTCGTACATCGCGGCCCGCTCCACGGCGAGGGCGCACTGGCCGGCGAGCGCCTCGAGGAAGACCCGTTCCTCCTCGGTGATCCGCCGCGGCCGGTTGAAGGAGAACCGCAGCGCGCCGAGCGGCGCCCCCGCCGCGATCAGCGGCAGCCCCACCCAGGACCGCTCGTCCCCGGTGTCCGCGATCCGCGTGTCCTTGCCGGTGCCGTCCGCGTCGGCCTCGAACTGCTTGCGGAGTTCGTCCGGGTCGTGGATGAGCACCGGGCGGCGGGTCGCGATCGCGCGGGTCATCACGCTCGGCGTGTCCAGGGTGAGCCGCTCCCCGACCGAATCGGGGCCGACCAGCGCGAGCCCGTCGGAGTTGACCACCCGCAGCCGCAGCGTCTCCGCGTCGAGCAGCGCCACCGCCGAGCGAAGCGCGCCGATGGCGGTGCGGCCGACCTCGGTGATGACCTCGACCACCTGCTCCACGGTCAGCGCCTCGGCGAGCATCGACGTCGCCTGCTGCAGCCGCGCGGTGCGCAGCGCCGCCGCCGACAGCTGCTCGGTCAGCCGGCCGCGCATCTCCTCGGCCTCGCGCTGACTGGTCACGTCGGTGCAGGCGCCGACCCACTCGGCGATCTTCCCGTCTCGCTCGATCGGCACCGCGCGGACGTCGTAGTGCCGGTACGCGCCGCCCCGCGTCCGCATCCGGAACCTGTCGTCGAAGATCCGCCCGGTGCGCAGGCACTCCCGCCAGTCGCGCTCCACCCGCTCCCGGTCCTCGGGGTGAATCGAGGCCAGCCACCCGCTGCCGAGGAACTCCTCGAGGGTCTGGCCCGTGATCCACCGCCACTCGGCCGAGTCCTCGAGCATCTCCCCGTCCGGGGAGGCGACCCAGATGACCTGCGCGCCGCCCTGCACCAGCGCCCGGTAGCGCTCCTCGCTGCGCCGCAGCGCCTCTTCCGTGGCGAGCACGAACCCGTCGGAGACCACGATCAGCCCGGCGCCGATCAGCGCGCCGTCCGGCCCGTGCACCGGGAACCAATGGAAGACGCGCTGCCCGGGCGCGGCGTCGCTGGCCGCGCCGGCCGCGAACGTCTCGGTCGCGGGGCGCTCTTCGCCGAGCACCTGCTGCAAGGCGGCCTCGGCCCTGGCGGCCTCCACGGCGGGCCACACCTCGGCGATCGGCTGCCCGGCGAAGCCGGGCTCGTCGCGGCCGAACATCCGGGCCAGCGCGGGGTTGACCCACACGAAGCGCATGTCGGTGCCGAGGAAAGCCATCCCCGCGGGCGCGTCGCGCAGCATGGCATCCGGAAGCCAGGACTCGAATCCGTCCAACCTGGCCTCCCGCTGCTTTGGCACGGATGTGTCAGCGCTCATCTGAGCACCTCACCTTCCGTGCAGGCGCCTGCCACTGGCGGCTCCTTCCTGCGTCCACCTGCCAGCACGCGCGCCACGTGCCGAGCGCTCGGCGGCAGTCCGCCAGCAGCGCGGTTCGCAACCGCCCGCACAGCGGCCATTCAGATTAAGGGTGCCACAATCCGAGTACCGATGCTGCCCGCTAACGGTAGGTAAGCCCGGAGAATTGGCGCCAGACCCCCGTCCGGGCGACACGAAACCGCGACACGGCCGGGATCGTGGCCATCACCGGGCACAATGATGGCACCATGGGTAAATTCTCCTACAGCGGATGATGTGCTCTCCCCTGGCCGCCGGCTGGCGGCCAGCGGGCGAAGCGTAGCGTTCACATGTCCAGATCTGAGAGGCTATCAGGGTGAGCCCGCAGAGCCGACGTCGCAGCCAGGCAGGTAGCGTCGCGCCCCCCAACGCGCTGTTCCGCGAACTCCTGCACGCCGCGCGGGAACTGCTGGCGGTGCGCAGCCCGCTGGATGCCGAGCTAATGGTCAGCGAGCTCCTCGGCACCTGGTGGGCGCAGCGGCACCACAGCGCGGGCGGGGCCGGCGTCGAACAGCTGGTTGGCGAGGGGCTTGTCGAGTATGCCGCCGGACAGCGTTCTCCCGCGGCGCTGGCGCTGCTGTCCGGCATCGCCTGCCTGGGCACCCCCCGGCAGGCGATCGCGGCCGAGCAGGCGGCCATCGATCTCATGGACAGCGGGGTCAAGGCCCCTGGCTGGGCCGATCACCTGGGCGCCGTCGCGCCCGCCGAATGCTACGTGAACCCGGACGCGTGGGGCGACCAGGACGAGATCATCTGCGTGTTCAGCTACGCGGGCGAAGAGCCGCACGCGCTCGTCTCCGTGGTCGACTACAACGCCGAAGGCATGATCAGGGACGGCTGGGTCACCTCCCGGGTGGACAAGCTGCTCGAGCACTGCAGGCAGGCGTTCGAGCACCAGGGCCGACGACGGCTTCAGGCAGATCGACCCGCCGCAGGCCAGGAAGGTGCTGCAGGCCGCCCTCGACGCCACGGACGCGGCCGAGGACCCCCCGGTCGGCGACTCGTTCGCCTCCTATCACGCGTTCATCAGGGCGCGCATCCGCGCGCTCCCCCCGGCCGCCGGACGCGGGCTGCGCGCCAAGCGGCCGTGGTCCAGGGAGCGCCGCGCCCTGCTCGCCGCCGAGTTCCTCGCCTCCGACGAGGCCGAAGACCTCTCGGACAGACAGGCGGCCAGCCGCTGCGCCGACCGCATCATCGACTTCGGATGCGACCAGGACAGCGGGCGGCCGCTGCGGATGAGCCCGGTCAAGGTGCAGAACTTCCTGCTCAGCTGGCTGCCACGGCGGGTCATGCTGTCGTCGGCAGACCGGGACGCGATACCGCACGTGCTCGCGGCCTGGGTCCGCTGGGCGGGGCGCAAGCGCGGGCTGTCCGCCGGCATGATCGGGCAGACCCTGGACGCGGTTTTCGACTCGATGGGCACGTTCTCCCGGATCTACCGGGACCCGTCCGAGTTCGGCCTCGACGAACGGCTGGTGGCCAGGCTGCTGCCCGACTCGGACCTGGAGGCGCTGCCGCGGCGGGCGTTCGCCTTCCCGGTGCTCGAGGGCAAGCACGGCGGCGTCGACCTGTCCAAGCTGGACCCGTCGAACCCGGCGGACCGGCGGCTGCTGCTGGCGGCCGACCACGACACGAGGACCGGCAGCCCGAGCGCGGCGGGTGTCGGCCGCCACATCGACCGCCACCTGGCGATCGCCGACCGGCTGTGGCGCGGCTCGCCGCCGGCGCTGTGGGACGCCGCGCAGCGGCTGCTCGACGGCGGCGAGGACCGGCACCTGGTCCTGCATGCCCTGATGGACGTGCTGGACGCGGCCGGTGACGACGAGGCCGCGTTCGAGTCGGCGCTGCGGGAGCTCGCGACCGGCCTGAGCGACGAGGACCTGCAGGACCTGGGCGGCCTCGACCCGTAGTACCCGCGGCGGCCCGTTGGCTCGCGGGGATTAAATTAAGCGGAACCCTGGACGGCCAGTTCGGCGTAGGCGGCGCGTACGTCGTCGGCGGTCAGCGTGGTCAGGTCCGCGGCGGTCGCGGCCTCGCCGAGGCGGACCACCCGCATGTCCCTGAAGGCGCAGGCCCGCTCGAACAGCGATCGGGCGAACCGGCCGTTGCCCAGCTCGTCGACCCGCCCGGAGTCGGCGGCACGGGCGAAGATCTCGTCGAGGACGCGCAGCGCGTCCGGCTCGAAGGAGTCGCCGGCCTGTTCGGCGAGCAGGACGGCGATCTGCGACAGGTCCTGTGCCGTGTAGCTGGGGAACGTCACCCGGGTGCTGAACCGGGACGCGAGGCCCGGGTTGCTGCGCACGAACCGGTCCATGTCGCTGGGGTAGCCGGCGAGCACGATCACCAGCCGGTCCCGGTCGTCCTCGGCCCGCTTGAGCAGCGTCTGCACCGCCTCGGCGCCGAACGCGTCACCGCCTGAGTAGCCCTCGTTGTGCAGCGAGTACGCCTCGTCGACGAACAGCACCCCGCCGAGCGCGGAGTCGACCAGCCGGTTCGTCTTGATCGCGGTGGAGCCCAGGTGCTCGCCCACGAGGTCCCCGCGGTGCGCCTCGATGACCTCGGGCCGGACCAGCAGCCCGAGCGCGGCGAAGATCCGGCCGAGGATCCGCGCCACCGTGGTCTTGCCGGTGCCCGGCGGCCCGGTGAACACGAAGTGCCTGGCCGGCGGCTGGCTGGCCAGCCCCTGCCGCTGGCGCAGCTTCGCCACCCGCAGCTGCGCGGCGATCGCCCGCACCTGCTGCTTGACCGGTTCCAGCCCGACGAGCTCGTCCAGCTCGGCGATCGCGCTCTCCAGCGTCGGCGTGTCCTCGTAGCCGCGCAGCCGCGAGGTCAGCTCCGAGAACGCCTTCTCCAGGTCGGCGCCGCCGATCGTGATCAGGTCCTCGGCCGCCGGGTCGCCGCCGGCGCCCATCACGCGCACGTCCCTGGCCTGCCCCGCCTTCTCGAGCAGGGTGCGGACGAACCGGCCGTTACCCAGCTCGTCGGTGATCCGGCGCCGACCCACTTCCTCGAGCATCCGCCACAGCACCGGGCGCGCGTCCTCGGCCAGCGCCTCGTTCTTGCCGCGGAGCTGCGACTCGGCCAGCGCGCGCAGTTCCTCGGGCGAATAGGTCGGGAACCGGATCCTGGTGGCGAACCGGGACGCGAGGCCCGGGTTCGTGGCGAGGAACGCCTCGGTCTGCTTCTCGTACCCGGCGAGGATGATGATCAGGTTCTCCCGGTCGTCCTCGGCCCGCTTGAGCAGCGTCTGCACCGCCTCGACGCCGAACCGGTCGCTCTGCCCGTCGCCCTCGTTCACGAGGCTGTACGCCTCGTCGATGAACAGCACACGGCCGAGCGCGGAGTCGATCAGCTCGTTGGTCTTGATCGCGGTCGCGCCCAGGTACTCCCCCACCAGGTCGGACCGCTGTGCCTCCACCACCTCGGGCAGGTCGAGCAGCCCGAAGGCGTAGAAGATCTTGCCGATCACCCGGGCCACCGTGGTCTTGCCGGTGCCCGGCGGGCCGAGGAACACGAAGTGCCGCATCGGCTTGTCGGTGCTGAACCCGGCCACCGCCCGGCGCCGGGCCGCCTCGATCGAGGCGGCGATGGAGCGGACCTGCTCTTTCACCGCCCCGAGGCCGATCATCGCGTCGAGCTCGGCCATCGCGTCCTCGACGGTGATCTGCGGCTTCGGCCGCGGCGCGGCCGGCTGCTGATCGCGGCCCGCGTGGTCCGCGTACACCTGGGCGACGCCCCGGGCCGGCGCGCCGTACTGCACGGGAGAATGCCCGCCGGGGTAGGTCCCGCCGGGCTGGCCGCCGCCGCGCGGCACCGCCGGAGGCCGCCCGGCCGGGCGCGCCCCGGCCCGGCTGGCCTGCGTGGCAGCGAGCCGCGAGTCCTGCATGCCCTTGGCCGCCCGCCAGCCGAACACGATCAGGGCGAGCAGCCAGGCGAAGATCACTCCGACCGCCTGCGGTATGTGCATCGACGGGAGCTGCTTGAACAGGACGGCGACAATGAGCACCGGCCACAGCAGGGTCACGGCCACGGTGCGGCACGGCACGTACCAGCGGGCCATCGGCCGGACGTGCGCGGCGAACGCCATCACGACCGGCAGCGCGAGCAGCGACCAGCGCACCGCGCCGCTGACCGGGTGCTGCGCCGGATCGACGCTGTAGAGCGCGAACACGTAGATGATCCAGGCGGCGAGCATGGCCACGTACGCCGAGGCCATCTTGGTGCGTACCTTGCCAACGACCGCGATAGGCGCGAGCACAGGGCAGAGGAACAGCACCGCCCCGATTATCGGGACGATCCTCTGCGGAAGCGGAATCCGGTCCGTCGCTCGCTGCACACGCTCGACGAGGTTGAGCTTTTCCCGACCCGTGGACTGGACCCTATCGGTTGGCAGCATCGTGCTCCCTCGGACAGTCGTATGTCCTTGTATAGCGCATCGGGCGGGTTCGCAACAGCACACAAGCAGACACGGCGAGTGAAATAACGGGTCTCGCGGCCGGTCAGCGGGCATGGAATGGCGGTGCTCGCGGGGGAGTAAGGCGGGTCCGTTCTGGATAATGATCTGGATTTTTCCCTAAAACCGGGCAGCTGAGATCAATTTCGTCACGGAGCGGAATGCCGAAGTCACCGGTCCGCGGAATCTCCGGTTTGAGCAGCCGCGACCGGTCCACCGCGCCCGGCCGGAGCGCGGCCAGCCGGAAGCCGCGCCGCTGGTAGAAGCGGAGCGCGCCGATGTTGTCGTTCGTGGTGGTGAGCGTGACCTCGTGGCAGCCGCGGCGCTCGGCTTCGGCGCGGACGGCTTCGATCAGCATCGTCCCGATCCCGGTGTGCTGGTCAAGGGCGTTGATCGTGACGATCTCCAGCACCGGCGGCCGGACGTCGAAGGTGACGAGGCCGGCGATGCGGCCCGCGCGCTCGGCGATGAAACCGGGGAGTGCGGCGGGATAGAACGCGCCGTCGTGCACGACCACCTCCGGGGCGCCCCACAGCTTGGTCGTCAGCCACTCGACCGTCGGGCGGTCGCCCTCGTTGACGGGCCGGACCGCCACCTCCCGCTCATACATCGGCCCATTATCCCTAGAGGCTGTCGTAGCTGGCGATTTCCACCAGGTTCCCGTCTGGATCCCGGATGTACAGGCTGGTGATCGGGCCGCTGGCCCCGGTCCTGCCCACCGGGCCCTCCTCGATCTCCACGCTCATGGCCTTCAGGTGCGCGGCGACCCGCTCGAGCGGGCTCGACGTGACGAAGCACAGGTCCGCGCTGCCCGGGGTCGGGCTGGCGGCGTGGGGAGGGAACTCGCTGCCCGCCTGATGCAGGTTGATCTTGCTGTGCCCGAACTCGAGTGCCCGCCGCCCGGCGCCGAAGGTGACCGCGCGCATGCCGAGCACCTCGGTGTAGAAGCGGGCCGTCTGGTCCAGGTCGGCGACAGTCAGCACCAGGTGATCAAGCCCGCTGATGACCGGCACGGACTCCCCTGTGTCACGGCTCATCCTTCCAGAGTGCCAGACGGCAGGTTTCGCCGCCGTGCGTTAAGCGCGGAGTCTCGCCAGCCGCCGGAGCGGCAGCGCCGCGGTCCGCAGGTCGTCCTTGTCGAGGACGTAGGCGATCGCGCCGAAGACGGCGACGGCCGCCGCCATCGCCACCGCGCCCGAGGTGGCGTCGTGCAGCTTCCCGCCGACGGGCATGACCAGGGTCGCGGCCATGCCGACCGCGGCGCCGGCCGTTCCGGCGGCTAGCCCCGCGACCGTAGCGCGGCCGACACCGCGGACGGCTCCCTTGCCGCGGATCCGGCGGGTCGCGATCACCATCGGAACCGCCGGGACGAGCAGGCCGATGGTAGTGCTCAGCTCGAGGGCGGCCACCACGAGGCGCGCCGGCGCCAGGTTGACGAGCACAACGGCCGCCACCATCTGCAGCAACGACGGCGCGATCAGGCCGGCGGCGGCCACCTTCAGCCGGCCCAGCGCGAACATCACCCGCGACGCGTTGACGATTACCCCCATGCCCGCGACGCCCGGAGCCGTCAGGATGAGCGCCTGGGTCAGCTGCGAGACTTGTTCGGGCTGCTTGGCGAGGATGTGGGCGGCGGGCACGGAGACCGCCACGATCAGCGCGCCGGCCAGCCCTGAGGAGAGGATGATCGCGCGGGTGGAACCCGCGCACGCCTGGTCGAACGCGTCACCATCGGTCGCGGCCAGCACGGGAAACGCGCTCGTCACGATCGACAGGGCCAGCACGGCGCTCACCGCGCCGAACACGAGCGAGGCGTAGCTGACAAGGACGAGCGCGCCGGTGTCGCCCCGGCCGTTGGCCAGGTCGATGGTGACCACGCCCGCCACGTCGCCGACCAGGAACTCCAGGACGCCGACCAGCGCCAGGCCGCCGGCCTGGCTCCTGACCCCGGCCGGGAACCGCAGAGTCGGCCGCAGCCGCAGGTGCAGCCGCCACGTCGGCGGCGTTGCGACGATCACCAGCGTGGCGATGTTCATCGTGGCCCCGGCGGCGAGCACGAGCTCGGCCACAAGAGGTGTTCTGGCCAGCGGGAGCCCTTTGTCCAGGGACGCGAAGGCGAGATACGAGCCGATCATCACGAAGTTGGCGATCACCGGGGCCAGCGTCGGCCCGGTGAACCTCCGGTACGCCTGCAGCACCCCGAACAGCACGACCGACAGGCCGTACAGGAGGATCTGCGGGGCGAACACCACGATCATGGTGCTGGTGGCGTTGACCATGTCGGGGCGGGCACAGGCGGCGTTCGGGTTGGCCGGGATGAGCAGGCTGGCGATCGGGTTCGCCAGCGCGGCGATGAGTATCGTCAGCGGGACGAGGATGACGACCGCCCAGGTCAGCATCGCCGAGCAGGTCTGCGCCACGCGGGCCTTGGCCTGCGGATCGACCGCCGAGGCCTGCGCGGAGCGGGCGAGCACCGGCACCAGGGCGCTGGCCAGCGCGCCGCCGAGGGCGAGCTCGTAGATGAGGTTGGGCACCTGGTTGGCGGTCACGTACGCGGTGCCCAGGCAGCCCGAGCCCACGCTCTGCGAGAAGACCAGGGTGCGGACCAGGCCGAGCGCCCGGGACAGCGAGGTAAGGCCCGCGATGAGCGCTGCGCCGCGTGCGATGCCCGCCGCCTTGTTCGGCTCCAGCCACAGGCCGATGCCTGTTGTGCCTGTTTGGCCTGTTGTGCCTGTTCGGCCTGTTGTGTCTGTTCGCTGGCCTGAGCCTGGGGCCGGGGCGGTTTGCGGGCCGGTGGGCTCGTCCTGGCTGGTGGCCGTTTGGTGGCTGGTTGCCGTTTGGTGGCCGGGGCCCGTTAGCGGCGGGTTCGTCAGGCTAGTCTCGTTCGTCTGCACACGTAACTCCCGCTCTTTCCCAGCACGCGACCGCTGTGGCTGCTGGCCCGCGGCCCCCGCGTTGTGGCTACGGGCCTGCGGAAGCCGGGTCAGCAGGAGCCGAGACGGCACGTAAACATGACGCGCGATCTCACCGTTGCGATTACAGCCGGGGGTGCTCGGCGGCAATCGTCAGCGGTGACGGGCGGGGGACCGGATCGACCTCGGCTTCGGGAAGGCTATCAGCGGGATCAGTGCTACGTCCGGTACTTCACGTAAGGGCGTGGCTGGCGGCGCTGGTGAGGTTATCCGCGGCGGGCGCTTCGCGGCCCTGCGGGCGGGCCTTTGGTGTCGATTGCGCGATCGACCTGCCAGGACCTGCGGCGGGCTGGTGACCAGTCGCTTATGTGGCGGCCGTGATGGAAGGGGCGCGGGTTACTTCCTGTTCCTGTCTGCATCCCGGGCCGCGGCCGACATTAGCCGCTTCCGCGCGATAGTGGATCGAAAGGCACGTTGCAGTGTGCCTGGCGATCCATTATCTTGCCGACGCAGCATTCAATGCCCGTTTTGTCATGAATTGCCCGGCGCCCGCGAGTCGCGGTGGGGCGTGCGCGAGCGCTGAGAACATGGGCTGTTGTCTCCTTATGGGCCGGTCAGCTCACGGTGGCGGCGGCTTCGCGTGCGCGCAGCCACTCCCCGGCGACGACGGGTCCCAGGCCCGCGTTCCCGGTGACCGGCCGGACGACCGTGTTGACCTCGGCCTCGAGGAAGACGATCAGCGAGATCAGCTCCTCATCCGGCGCCTGCCGTGGCGGCGGGAGGACCCGGTGCCGGGTGGACCGCCAGCGCTCCCCCGTCCACCGGGACAGCAGGTCCGCGACGTTCACCGTGAAGGCGTCTGTCACGTATGGCGCGTCGGCCCAGGTACCGTCCAGTGTCTGGATCTGCAGGCCCCCGTACCCGGGCTGCCGGTCCAGGACCGTGAGGATGCCCCAGTCCGTATGCGGGGCGACGCGGAACTGCCCCTCCTTGGCGGGCCCGGTGGCGGTGAGCGGCGGGTAGCGGTTGATGTTGAACGTGTGCGGCGCGCGGCGGGTGTGCTGGACAAACCGGTCCTCCGGCAGGCCGAGGGCGGTGGCGCTCATCCGCAGCAGGTCGTAGTAGAGGTCGCGCACCTGGGCGGTGAACCGCTCGCAGAGCCCTTCGAGCTCAGGGCATTCTTCCGGCCAGACGTTGGGGGTGAACCACGCCTTGTCCGTCTGCTCGTCCCCGGTACGGAAGTTCCTGCCGATCGTGAGGCTTTCCTTCATGTCGGCACGGTCCGGGTCGGCCACCTCGCCGTAGAAGGCGTTCGCCTCGCCGCCCCGCGGGATCCAGCCCCGGCCGGCGACGGGGGTGGCGTACCTGGCTTTCCGCTCGGGGGGCAGCGCGAAGAAAGTCTTCGCTTCCGCGCGGATCTGGTCGCGCAGGCTGGCCGCGATGCCGTGGTTCTCGATCATCAGGAATCCGGACTGGCGCAGTGCCTCGTCCATCCGCGCGCCGAGGCGCTCCCGGTCGCTTCGGCCGCCCTCGCGCCATGCCGAGATGTCGAGCAGCGGGATGTCTGGAATGCTCATGACAGCAGGGTCTCAGGCGCCGTAGGCGCGCAGGGCCGCGATCAGCCATTCGAAGGCCGGGACAACAGAGGGCGGCGGTTCCCAGCCGTTGACGGCCGCCAGGAGCTGCCAGTATCGCTCGACGCGGGCGTCGGTGAACGTCTCCAGGGTCGCCAGGATCCGGGCGCGCGGCGTCATAGAGGCGGTAGCCGCCGGCCGACCGGGCCGCCGGCGGAATGAGTCCGGCGTCGGACCAGAACCGGACCGTCCGGGTGGGCACGCCCGCCCGGCGGGCGAGCTCACCGATCGTGAACAGCTCGGCGTCGGTGCTCATGTGCTCGACTGTGCACCTTCCAGCCGCTGGAAGGTCAAGTCGCCTGCCGCCCCGCCCGCTGCCGGCCCGCACGCTGGTCCGCGTCCAGGACCGCGCGGGCCAGCGTGTGCAGGGCCGCGGTGAGGCGCTCCGGTCCTTCGGCGGCCAGCTGAGCCAGCACGGGCTCGCTGTGCAGCGCGCCGAGCAGGATGTGGGCGATCATCTCGGCGTCGGCGTCCGGCCGCTGCGCGGCGATCAGCGAGCTGATGTGGTCGTGCCAGAACCGGTAGACGGGGTGATCGTTCCTGCCGTGGGCGGTCTTTTCACTTGTCGCCGGCTCAGCGGCGGCCGAGTACAGTGGGCGGGGAGACATTGCACCAGAGCATCGGGCTGCTCGCGCCGTTCGGGCGCGCCGTGGTCTACGGCGCCGCCGCGGGCGACCTGACCAGCGTGCCGGTGACCAGCCTGTTCGCGCTGAAGACCGTATCCGGGTTCTCCTTGCTGGCGTGGCGTGCCGCCGACCCGGAGCGGGCACGCGCCGACATCACTGAACTGGCCGGCCTGCTCAGTACAGGACAGCTGCGTGCCGTCACCGAGGCGCTCGCGTTCGACGAGATCGTCCGCGCGCACCGGCTGCTCGAGGACAGGGCCGTAGTCGGCCGACTGCTGCTGACGCCCTGAAGAGCGCGGCAGCGCTGCCGGAGGGGATGGGCAACGCTGCCGCGCGTCTGGGGCAACGGCCGCTAGCTGCAGCCGCTGGTGGAGCCGCAGCCTTCGCAGACGTAGCAGCTGCCGGCCGGGCGCATCTTCGTGCCGCAGGTCAGGCACAGCGGCGCGTCGGCCGTGCGGCCCTGCTGGGCCTCGATCAGCTCGGCGGTGCTATGCGGGGCGGCGCTGCGCGGGCCGCTGCCGGGCACGCGGGGGGCGCCGGGCGCCGGGGCGGCTGGGGCTGACGGCCCGGACGGAGCGGCTTGAGCCTGGGGAGGCGCCACCTTCCGTTCGGTATAAGGATTGGTTTCTACCGCCGCTGACTGGGCCAGGTCGACCGGATCGACCTCTTCCCCCAGCGTCGCGGGGTCCTGGCCCGCGAGCTGGGCAGCGCGCTCGGCGGCCGACAGGATGCCGAGGCTGGCGCGCTGCTCGTAGGGCAGGTGGTCCAGCGCGAGGCGGCGGAAGATGTAGTCCATCATCGAGGTCGCGATGCGGATGTCCGGGTCGTCAGTCATGCCCGCCGGCTCGAATCGCATGTTGGTGAACTTGGCGACGTAGGACTCCAGCGGGATGCCGTACTGCAGGCCGACCGAGATCGCGATCGAGAACGCGTCCATCACGCCGGCCAGCGTGGAACCCTGCTTGCCGAGCTTGAGGAACACCTCGCCGACGCCGTTGTCGGGGTAGGTGGAGGCGGTCATGTAGCCGCCGGCGCCCGCGACGATGAACTTCGTCACGGTGGCGGAGCGCGTCTTGGGCAGGCGCCTGCGGACCGGGCGGTGCTCATGCGGCTCCGGCGCGGCGGCGGGGGCCGGGGCCTGGGCTGCCTCTTCCTTCTTCTTCGCGACGGACAGCGGCTGGCCGACCTTGCAGTTGTCGCGGTAGATGGCGAGGGCCTTCAGGCCGAGCTTCCAGCCCTCGAAGTAGATCTTCTCGACGTCCTCGACGGTCGCTGACTCCGGCATGTTCACGGTCTTGGAGATCGAGCCGGACAGCAGCGGCTGCACCGCGGCCATCATCCGGACATGCCCCATCGGGCCGATCGACCGCTCGCCCATCGCGCAGTCGAACACCTCGTAATGCTCGGGCCGCAGGCCCGGGGCGTTGACCACGTGGCCGTGCTCGGCGATGTACTCGGTGATCGCCTCGACCTGCTCGGGCTGGTAGCCGAGGTTCTTCAGGGCGCGGGGGACAGTCTGGTTGACGATCTGCATGGACCCGCCGCCGACCAGCTTCTTGAACTTGACCAGGGCGAGGTCGGGCTCGATGCCCGTGGTGTCGCAGTCCATCATGAGGCCGATGGTGCCGGTGGGTGCCAGCAGGCTGGCCTGCGCGTTCCGGTACCCGTTGGCCTCGCCCAGGGAAAGGCATTCCTGCCAGGTCGCGTTGGCCAGGCTGAGGATCTCGCGGTCGAGCCCGCCGGCCGGACGGACCCTGGCGCTGGCGTCGGCGTGCATCCGCATGACCCGGTTGTGCGCCGCGGCGTTGCGCTCGTAGCCGTCGTAAGGGCCGACCACCTTGGCCAGCTCCGCGGACCGCTTGTAGGCGGCGCCGGTCATCAGGCTCGTGATGGCGGCGGCGATCGCGCGGCCGCCGTCGGAGTCGTAGGCGTGGCCGGTGGCCATCAGCAGGGCGCCGAGGTTGGCGTAGCCGATGCCGAGCTGGCGGAACGCGCGGGTCGTCGCACCGATCTTCTCGGTCGGGAAGTCCGCGAAGCAGATCGAGATGTCCATCGCCGTGATGATGAGCTCGGACATCTTCCCGAACCGCTCGGCGTTCGAACGTGTCGTCCTCGCGGAGGAACTTCAGCAGGTTGATGCTGGCCAGGTTGCACGATGAGTTGTCCAGGTGGACGTACTCCGAGCACGGGTTGCTCGCCGTGATGCGGCCCGACTCGGGGCACGTGTGCCAGTCGTTGATCACGCCGTCGTACTGGATGCCGGGGTCCGCGCACTCCCACGCCGCCTGGGCCATCTTGCGGAAGAGCTGCTTCGCGTCCACGCTCTCGACGACCTCGCCGGTGCGGCGGGCCAGGAGGTCGAAGGGCTTGCCCTCCTCGACCGCGCGCATGAACTCGTCGCTGACACGAACGGAGTTGTTGGCGTTCTGGTACTGGACGCTCACGATGTCCTGGCCGCCGAGGTCCATGTCGAAGCCGGCGTCGCGCAGGACGCGGATCTTCTCCTCCTCGCGGGCCTTGGTCTCGATGAACTCGGCGACGTCGGGGTGGTCGACGTCGAGCACGACCATCTTGGCCGCGCGGCGGGTAGCGCCGCCGGACTTGATCGTCCCCGCGCTGGCGTCAGCACCCCGCATGAAGCTCACCGGGCCGCTGGCGGTACCGCCGGAGCTGAGCAGCTCCTTGCTGGACCGGATCCGGGACAGGTTCACGCCGGCGCCGGAACCGCCCTTGAAGATCAGGCCCTCTTCCCGGTACCAGTCGAGGATCGAGTCCATCGTGTCGTCAACGGCGAGGATGAAGCAGTTGTGGACACGCAGGTTGCCGGAGAGGTATTCGCCGCTCTCGGTCTGGATGTCGTAGACCTTCATGTCCCCGAGCTGCTCGATACTGTCGACCTCAAGGCGCTTGGTCTCGCGGGCCGCGAGCCCGGGCTTGTCGAAGCTCCGCTCCAGCTTCTCCGCCTTTACCGGGTCGATGAACCCGATGGCGTCCGCGAACAGCCGCCTGTCGCCCGCTGACTGGACGCGCAGCGTCCAGCAGCCTTGCCGGTCCTGGCGCGAGTCTCGCTTGAAACCCACGCGGGAGTAGATGCCGAACCGCAGGAGAAGCTGCTGCATCCCCCGGATGAGGTGCTCGGAGATCATGTCGACTTCCACCACCGTGGAAGACTCGCGCGCCGACACGAATCCCTCGGCCTGGAAGATGCTCCGCAAGTAGGCGGCCACGACGGGAAGCGGCGCGGTGAACAGGCCGTCCGGGACCCGCATTTCCGTCCGGCGAGTCAGCAGGTCCCAGCGCTCCACGAACTCCCTGAGGAACTCCCCATAGAGCCGCGTACGCCTGCAATCCAGGCGATCGTCCTGCGTTACTACTTCGCGCTCATGGCGGTGCACCCCGGGAAAGACACGATCCAGGGCCGCGGTGACCCAGTCGAGTTCGGCGTCGGTGACGGTCATCGCTTCGATCGTCAAAGAGCGGTTCGTCCCTGCGTACTGACCCACGAAGCCATCCGACTGAAGCCAGCCGGCGAGCGCCGCCTCGGCTATGTCGTGACTGCTGATCTCGCTTTCGCCATGGCTATCACGACGATGCCAGAGGAGCTTGTCGCCAGGCTTGAGGTCGCCTGCGGGAACGAAGCTGCCGGTGCCGTCTCCCGACGACCGCCAGACTAGGTGGTCGGCGGTCACGTCGAGCGTGTAGCCGGCCTTGGTGCGCAGCCTGAGCACGCGCTTCACGCCGTTCGCCTTGGTCGCGACGATCCGGGTGATCCCTTGTGCGTCATACACCTTGGCGCCGACCGCGTCGTCGTCCACGAGCCTGCCGATGGGAACCAAGCCAGCTGGGGTGCTGACCAGGGAGTCGTACGGCTGGCACGCCGATACCTGCTGCGGCGAGGCGGTTCCCACGTTGAACCAGACGGGCGAGTTAAAGGCGAAAATCTGGTGGATCAGCGCGTACTTGAGCTCGTGGTCGAAGATCTCGGCGTCCTCGTCGGAGGCGAAGTAACCATGCTCTCGGCCGGTGCTCGTGTAGACGTCCGTGACCCGGTCGACGAGCTGCTTCAGTGACGACTCGCGCTGCGGCGAACCGACGGCGCCGCGGAAATACTTCGTCGTGACGATGTTGGCGGCGTTGACCGACCAGAAGTCGGGAAACTCTACCCCATGCTGCTCGAAGTTGACCGAGCCGTCACGCCAGTTGGTCATCACGACATCGCGCCGCTCCCACGTGACCTGGTCGTAGGGGTGCATGCCCGCCGTGGTGTGAATGCGGCGGATCTTCAGCCCCTTGCGCCGGCCCTTGCGCGTGGCCGGGCCGCTCGCCGTCTCCGTCATGCCTTCCTTCCTTTCCCCCGTTGTCCGGGGTCCCACCGGATCCGGAATCAGCTTGGTTCCCGCTAGCCTGCTTGATCGCAGGTCGTCATTCCCGGGCGGCGGTGGCGCCGTACCGGGTGGCCTCGACCAGGCCGCGTACTTACGTCGGCTCAATCGGTCTGTTCGCCGCGCGGGGGCCGGACGTCGCTGTCATTGTCATGACGGCCCCGCAGCGCGGTGATTTCCTTCTCGAAGTCGTCTAGCGACTCGAAGCCCCGGTAAACCGAGGCAAACCTGAGGTACGCGACCTCGTCGAGGTCGCGGAGCGGTCCCAGGATCGCCAGTCCCACCTCGTGGGATGGCACCTCCGCGAGGCCGCGCGCCCTGATCGTCTCTTCTACCCGCTGGGCGAGCATCGCGAGCTGGTCCTCGTCGACCGGCCGGCCCTGACAGGCACGCTGCACGCCGCGGACGATCTTGTCCCTGGTGAATGGCTCGGTCACGCCGCTTCGCTTGGCCACCATCAAGATGACCGACTCCTGCGTGGTAAACCGCCGTCCGCACTCCGGGCAGGACCGCCGCCGCCGGATCGCGGTGCCGTCTTCGGCGACCCGGCTGTCGATAACCCGGCTGTCGGGATGGCGGCAGAACGGACAGTACACGCGATCACCTCCTGGCGTGATGCTCCGTACCCCTATGGATCATGATATCCACAACTTGTGGATGAACCACAACGGTGTAACTACTAGATGTTGTGGTCAACCGTAGTCCAGAGCGGTACCGCTAGGCAAGCGGAGACGACCGTCGAAGCAGATATTCCTGGCTGACGCGGCGACCGGGACGCCGCGCCGGCGTGCCGGGTCAGCCCCGGGGCACCCACAGGGTCTGGCCGGCCTGGATCTGGTAGGTGCTCATCGAATTGAGCTGCAGGATGTCCTGGATGACCAGGCGGGTGTCCGCGTCCGGGTCGTACGCCTCCGCCAGCGACCACAGGCTCTCCCCCGGCCGGACCACCACCTTGGCTACCGCCCCGCCAGGTCCCGCCGGCGCCCCGGAATGCCCCGTGGCCTGAGCCGCCCCGGCGAGCACCATGGATACCGCGCCGATGAGGAGCGCCGCGGTCGCGGTGAGCACCAGCCGCCCGCGCCGGGTCAGCCGGATGGGGGTCCGCGCGCCCGCGGTGGCGGGCATGAGGGTTTCATGCCGCGCGTCGGCCGGCCGCCGCGCGGCGGCTGTTCGAACGGGGCCGGGCTGGACATCGCCCCGCCGGTCAGCGGCCTGCTGAACCAGGCGGCCGCCGTCGGCCACGAGCCGCAGCGGCGCCGCCCTCGCCGCGCCTCGCGTCCGGCGGCGACGGCGCGCGGCAGCGGTCCGGCGTGCCGCTCTACCTGCCTGACCTGCCTGGCCGCATCCGTCCGGGCCTGCCGTCACTACCCGTTCCGCTACCGTCGCCTTCACGTCCGCCTCCCTGACCAAACGCTCGTTCGATGGTACGCCAGTTCGATCGTATAATAGTTCTATCGAACAACCGCATACCATCTTTGTACCGCGCGGGTCTGACATTCTGGCGACACGTCGAACAGATGTTTGTGATAGACGCTTCCAGACGTTAGGCTCGTGTTCGAACTTGTATCCGTAAGCGACCAACGCATGATCCGGAGGTTCTTCCGATGGAAGACACTGAAGAACACAGTGCGGCCGGGATCCCGGACGTACCAGTACGCCCCAAAGGCAGACCAGGCCGTAAGCCTAAGGGCAGCGTGCCGGTCGTGATCCCTGAAACGCCAGACAAACCAGATCCCGACCATGTGCTCACCTGGCGCCAGCGCAAGGTGCTCCAGGTCATCAGGGATTCGGTGCAAAAGCGCGGCTACCCGCCGTCCATGCGCGAGATTGGCGAGGCGGTCGGCCTGACCAGCACCTCCAGCGTTTCCTACCAGCTCTCCACCCTGCAGAAGAAGGGCTACCTGCACCGCGACGTCGGCCGGCCGCGGACCGTGGAGGTCCGGCTGCCGGGCCATCCGGCGGTCCGCCCGGAGCAGAACAGGGAAGAGGACGCCGAGGTCTCGGCCGACGGCCTGGACATCGCGTCCCAGGAAGCCGCCTATGTGCCGCTGGTCGGCCGGATCGCGGCCGGCGGCCCGATCCTCGCCGACGAGCAGGTCGAGGACATCTTGCCGCTCCCCAGGCAGCTAGTCGGCGAGGGCACGCTGTTCATGCTCAAGGTGGCTGGTGACTCGATGATCAACGCCGCCATCGCCGACGGCGACTGGGTCGTCATCCGGCAGCAGGAGAACGCCGAGAACGGCGAGATCGTGGCGGCGATGATCGACGGCGAAGCCACCGTGAAGACGCTCAAGCAGAGCGACGGGCACGTTTGGCTGATGCCGCACAACCCCGCCTACACGCCGATCCTCGGCGACGACTCCACCATCCTGGGCAAGGTGGTGGCGGTGCTGCGCCGGGTATGACGGCAGCCGAGCCGGTAGCAGCGTCTTACGCGGCGACGATGTTGACCAGCTTCGGGGGACGCACGATCACGCGCTGGACAGCCAGTCCAGTCAGCGCCCGAGCCACCCCCGAGGCTGCCAGCGCCAGTTCGCGCAGCTCATCCTCGGTAACCTCCGGAGAAACTTCTAGCCGGTCGCGGACCTTCCCGTTCACCTGCACCACGCAGGTGACGGTCTCCTGAACCAGGAGAGCCGGGTCCGCGGCCGGCCAGGCGGTCCTGGCCACTGACGGAACCGGCGCCACTGACGGAACCGGCGACTGGGCGCGGGCGGGACCGCCTAGGGTCTCCCAGCACTCTTCGGCGGTGTAGGGGGCGAACAGCGACAGCATGACAGCCAGCGCCTCCGCGGCTTCCCTGACGGCCGGGTCAGCGGCGCCCGGACCGGAGTCGATCGCCTTCCTAGTCGCGCTGACCAGTTCCATCAGCCGTGCGACCGCGACGTTCAGGTGATAGCCCGCCACCTGGCGAGTGACCTCGTCGACGATCCGGTGCGTGAACCGGCGCAGCTCCAGGTCACCGTCGCCGACTGAGCCCGGGGCGCCGTCGCCGGCTGAGCCCAGGGCGCCGGCGGCGGCCACGTCGGACGCGATCCGCCACACCCGCCCCAGGAACTTGACCATCGCGTCGGGGTTCACGTCCGCCCAGTCGATGTCGTCCTGCGGCGGCGAGGCGAAGATCATCGTCAGCCGGATGGCGTCCACACCGTACAGGCCGATCTGCTCGCCCAGGTCGACCCCATTGCCCAGCGACTTGGACATCGCCTTGCCGCCGTTGATGACCTGGCCTTGGTTGATCAGCCGGGTGAACGGCTCGCCAAACGACAGCATCCCCATGTCCTGCAGCACCTTGGTGAAGAACCGCGCGTACAGCAGGTGCAAGATGGCGTGCTCGACGCCGCCCACGTACAGGTCGACCGGCGCCCAGCGGGCCACGTCTTCCGTCCGGAACGGCCCTTCGGCGTAACGCGGCGAGCAGTACCGGAACTGGTACCACGACGAGTCCACGAACGTGTCCATCGTGTCCGTGTCCCGCAGCGCCGCGCCGCCGCACTTGGGGCACTCGACGTTCACCCAGTCCGCCGCCGCGGCCAGCGGCGACACGCCGCGCGGCGCCAGGTCGGCTCCGCGCAGATCCGGCAGCACGACCGGCAGCTGGTCCTCGGGAACGGGCACCTCTCCGCAGGACGGGCAGTGGATGACCGGGATCGGGGTGCCCCAGAACCGCTGGCGGGACACCAGCCAGTCCCGCAGCCGGTAGTTCACCGCGGCCGACCCCAGCCCGCGCTCGGACAGGGTCTCAATGATCGTGGAGATCGCCTCGGCCTTGCTCAGCCCGTCCAGCGGTCCGGAGTTCACCAGGACGCCGTCGCCTGGCGTGGCGACACCGGTCTCCGCCGGGTCCAGGCGGTCGGTGGCGACCACCACGCGGACCGGCAGGCCGAACTTCCGCGCGAAGTCCAGGTCGCGCTGGTCGTGGGCGGGCACCGCCATGATCGCCCCGGTGCCGTAGTCCGGCAGCACGTAGTCCGCCGCCCAGACCGGGATCCGCTCGCCGTTCACCGGGTTGACGGCGTGCACGCCCAGGAACACGCCGGTCTTCTCGCGCTCAGTGGACTGCCGCTCGATGTCGGTCAGCTTGCGCACCTGATCCAGGTACGCCTCGAACTCGGCCCGGTGCTCCGGAGCGCACAGCTCGGCGGCCAGCGCCGAGTCCGCCGCCACCACGAAGAACGTCGCACCGTACAGGGTGTCCGGCCGCGTGGTGAACACCGTGACCGGCTCGTCGCGCCCTTCGATGGCGAAATCAACCGAGGCTCCGGTGGAGCGGCCGATCCAGTTCCGCTGCATCGTCAGCACGCGGTCCGGCCAGCTGCCTTCCAGCGCCTCGGCGTCGGCCAGCAGCCGGTCGGCGTATTCGGTGATCTTGAAATACCACTGGGTCAGCACCCGCCGGACGACCTCGGTGCCGCAGCGCTCGCAGCGCCCGCTGATGACCTGCTCGTTGGCCAGCACGGTCTGATCCTTCGGGCACCAGTTGACGTAGCCGCCCTTGCGGTAGGCCAGGCCCCGCTCGTAGAAGCGCAGGAACAGCCACTGGTTCCAGTGGTAGTACTCGGGATCGCAGGTCTGCAGCCGCCGGGACCAGTCGAACGACGTCGCGTACCGGCGGAACGACGCCGCCTGTGTCTCAATGTTCTTGTACGTCCAGTCGATCGGGTGGGTGTTGTTCCTTATCGCCGCGTTCTCCGCCGGCAGCCCGAACGCGTCCCATCCGATCGGATGCAGCACGTTCTTCCCGCGCAGGAACCAGTACCTGGCCATGGCGTCACCGATCGCGTACGCCTCGGCGTGCCCCATGTGCAGGTCGCCGGAGGGGTACGGGAACATGTCGACCAGGTAAAACCGCTCACGCGGGTCATCCGGGTCGTCGCTCGCCCGGAACGGGTCGATTTCAGCCCAGCGCGCCTGCCATTTGTCCTGGATGTCGCGCGGATCGTAGCTCCGCGCGTCGTCGGCTCTCTCGGCCGCAGTCATCGTGTCCTCACCCTAGATCGGTCCGGTTTAGGAGTGCTTTGCCAACAAGCCCTGCTCGCCAAATAAAAAGAGCCTCCCGTGCACGAGAGGCAGCCGCGCCGATGACAGATTATGTCGGCGCGGCTAGGTAAGGAGCAGCCGGACGGGTCGCACGCAATCAGGATACCCCATCCGCCCTCATCCCGCCGCGTAGCGCGCAAGCACGCTATGTACACGAATCCATAACGCTGATGTGGCGGTCCGGCAACATTCTTAAGGCATGCTGGAAGCATGACCAAGCCGACCTCACCCGAACCGAAGCGCATCGCCCTGGTCGCTCATGACGACAGGAAAGACGACCTCCTCGAGTGGGCCGAATACAACCGCGACATCCTCGCCGACCACATCCTCTTCGCTACCGGCACGACCGGCAAACTGCTCAGCGTCCGCCTCGACCTTCCCGTCACCTGCTTCCAGAGCGGCCCGCTGGGCGGCGACCAGCAGATCGGCGCGCTCATCGCCGCCGATGACCTGGACATGCTGATCTTCTTCTGGGACCCGATGAGCTCGCAGCCGCACGACTCGGACGTGAAGGCGCTCGTCAGAATCGCGGTCCTGTGGAACATCCCGATCGCCTGCAATCGCACCAGCGCTGATTACCTGATCACCTCGCCGCTGCTGGTACAGGCCCGCGCCGACCGGCCGACGCTCGCCAGCGCCCGCAGGTAGCCGCCGCTGTCCCCTTTTTATCCCGAACGTACCTGGCTGTCTCCCCGGCGCGCCCCGTCTCATCACAGTGGCGGGGCACGCCGGGGACGGCTTAACCGTGATACGGGTCGGCCGGAATCGTGTTGGTGTAAGTGACCGATTGGTACAGGTCCTCATCCAACTCGCCATACTGGCCATGCTGGGTGATCCAGGCGGATTCGAGGGTGGCACCGGTGGCGGGGTCCTCGAACGTCTCCACGTTCTGACCCGCCACGGAGTCCAACCGGCTGATCTCAGTGGCCGGGCGGCCGGAGCTGTCCTTGGTGCCTGTCTTCACCACGACCCCCGGTGTGGCCGCGAGCACCTTGTACAGAGCGGAGCGCAGCTGGGGACTCAGGTCAGGCTCCCAGAGCAGGTTGGCGGCCTGCTCGAAGACGAGGTCGTCGGCCGTCTCGCGCTGATGCGCGAGGAACAACTTCTTGCCTTTCGCGCCAAGCTTCTTCTCCAACTGCTGCTCGACAGACTGCTCGGCCTGGCGCTGCTGCTGCTCGGCCTGGGACAGGAGCGCGGCACGCAGGGCGGTGGGGTCGGTCGGCATGGCGTTGAGTTGAGCGACCGTGGGCGAGGTCCCGGAAGCTGAGTTGAGCACACCGGGGGGCGTCGGCGTGCCGGGCGCCCCGGAGACCGTGATGTCCTGGTAGGTCACGCCGCCGCCGGTGATCGTGTCGATGACGCTCGTCTCGCCGCCGATCTCGCTGCTTTTCTGTCCTCCGCCGAAGTCGATGGTGGTCGCCACCTCCTCGAGCACCACGTAGCGCCCGCTTGGCCGCGGCGTATTCGCCGCCGCGGCGCTGAGGCTGAACAGCGCCTGCTGCGCGGCGGTCAGCCGGATCTTCGGCGCGGAACTGGTCGCGCCGTTCTGGATGAGGCGAACGCCGCCGGCGCCGCCTGAGCCGGACGCGGATGCCATCGCCCCGGCCGCCAGCCCGGCTGCGGCCGCGGTCCCCGCGGCGCCCAGCACGCGCTTGCGCATCCGAAGGCGCCGCTGCCGTTTGATGGCTTCGGCCGCGGCGGTCGGCGCCGCGAACAGATCATCGGTGGCACGGAGCATCAGCTGGCGCAGGATGTCCTCGTCGAGATCAGGCATAACGGACCTTCCTTGTGGTGGTGTCGGTTCCGGCGGCTGTGAAAAGCTCGCTGATCCGGGGCTGTTCACGAAGCTGGGCCATGGCGCGCGAAGCGGTGCTCTTAACCGTCCCGGCCGAGACGCCGAGCAGTTCGGCGACCTCGTTCTCGCTGCGGTCGTCGAAGTAGCGCAAAACCACGATCGCCCGCTGCTGCGGGGTCAGCGTGCGGAGCGCGGCGAGCAGCACCGGGCGCAGTTCGACCGCCGACGCGGGGTCGGCCGACCGCGGGTCGCCGTCGTCGTGCGCGTCGACCAGCCTGATCTCCGCCGGCCGGCGCTGCTGGGTCCTGGCCTGGTCAATGACGATGTTGTGCATGACCCGTCGGCAGTACGCCCGCGGGTTGTCCACGCGTGACCAGCGGGCGGCGAGACGGTGCAGCGTCTCCTGGTAGACGTCCTCGCCAAAGCCCTGATCGGAAGTGAGGAGCGTCGCCAGCCGGAGCAGGGCGTCACCGGACTCCGCGACGAATTCCTCGAAAGCACGTTCCTGCCTTCTGTCCACTCAGCCTCCTGACTATCGCCGTCACCCCTATAGACGACACCTCCTTGAATCACGTTGAGTTGACGGCGGGTTTCGGCTGTCATGGCGAGCGAAGCGGAGCATAGCGCGGAGAACGGGCGGCGAAGGTTCTCCCCCGGCAGGGAACGAGAGGAAGCGGAAAGAGGCGCGACCTGCCGTTCTTGTATATAAGGGAAGCCCTAGCCGAAGTCAGGCGGAAGCGCTGGCGCGGGCCTGAGCGGGCTCCCAGTCCAGCCGCAGCGGCATGTCAGCGGAGCCATCGTCGTGCAGCTTCACGCCGAGCACCTGGTGCAGTTGCACGACGTTGCGGTCAAAGCCGAGCTGCGATCCGGCCATGTACAGGCGCCAGACCCGCGCCGTGCCCTGGCCGACCTCGGCGACCGCCTCGTCCCAGTGCGCGTCCAGGTTGGCGCACCAGGCGGCGAGCGTCTTGGCGTAGTGCTCGCGCAGGTTCTCCTCGTGCCTGATCTCGAACCCGTGGTCGTTCATGAGCCCGATCAGGTAGCCGGGGCCCTCAAGCTCGCCGTCCGGGAACACGTACCGGTTGATGAAGCCTTCCCGCTTGATGGACGGGCCGGTATTGTCCGGGCGGGTGATGCAGTGGTTGAGCAGCCGGCCGCCGGCCTTGAGCTTGCCGTTGAGGAAGCTGAAGTAGCTCGGGAGGTTCTGCTTGCCGATGTGCTCGGTGAGGCCGATTGAGCTGATGGCGTCGAAGCCGGTCTCCAGGACGTCGCGATAGTCAAGGTGCTGGACTTCGGCCAGGTCTTCCAGGCCAGCCTGCTTGATCGCCTGCTGCGCCCACAGCGCCTGCTGCTCCGACAGCGTGACGCCGAGCGCCTTGACGCCGTATTCGCGCGCCGCGTGCATGACCATGCCGCCCCAGCCGCAGCCGACGTCCAGCAGCCGCATCCCCGGCTTGAGCGCGAGCTTGCGGGCGACCAGGTCGAACTTGTACTCCTGTGCCTCCTCGAGCGTGGCCTCCGCTGTCGGGTAACAGGCGCAGGTGTATGCCATCGACGGGCCGAGCACCCACTCGTAGAAGCGGTTGGACACGTCATAGTGGTGGGAGATCGCGTTCGCGTCACGGCTCTTGGAGTGCATCCGGCCGCTGAGGAACCGGCGGTTCACCCCGACTTCCTGCGGGGGCGGCGGGATCCGGGGCACGAGCACCTTCGGACCGCCAAGCGCCTGCAGGAGCCTCAGGCGGTCCGCCCAGCCGACATTCGTCTCCTGCGCCTTGGACAGCCGGGCCAGGGCCGTGTACATGTCGCCGTCCACGTCGAGGTGGCCGGAGACGTACGCCCGGGCCAGGCCGAGCGCGCCGGGCGCCTGCGCCAGGTAGGAGACGGCGATCGGTGATCTGACGGTGATCTTGACGGGCGACCCCGGCGCGCCCGCTCTCGACCCGTCGTAAGCCTTGAATTCAACCGCAGCATCCGGGCCCGCTATCGCCTCGAACACTTCAGCCAGCGCCATGTGCCGTTCCTTCCGCTTCCGCTTTCCGTTTTCCGCCGGGTCGCCCTGCTCAGCGCCCGCGCACGCATTTTTCGTAGAGGCTGAGGAGCCGGCCGTCGCCGTCATACTCGGCCTTGAGCTTGTCGTAAGCCGGACCGTTGTAGCGACCGCGGAATTCGTCCTCGCTGTAGAACGCGGTGGAGTACAGCGACTTGTGCCCGCCGAGCGCGCTGACTTCTTCCTCCACCATCTTGTTGTAGTAGCCGTCTCGCTGCCCTGGCGGAAGCGGGACAGTGCCCCAGAAACCGAAGTTCACGTAGACCTCGCCTGGCTGCAGCGGGTAGAGCGGCCAGGCGTGGTCGGCACGGAGCTTTAGCGGGCACAGCCATACCGGGCTCATTTTCACGTTTCGCTCGAAGAAATCGAGGAACTGGTCACCGCGGCCAACTGGGATCTCCACGTCCTGGATGACCATTTCCCGCTGCGGGTAATGCCTTTTCTCGTAGAGGGCGGCGGTCAGTCCGTACTTCCGGTCGATGGCGACGAGCTTGCGGTAGACGTCCGAGCGCCGGTACTTTCGCGGCCAGAGCCTCCTGATCGCTTTGTTCTGCACGCCGAACGGGCGGGAGCACCAGAACCAGTCGGTGTCCCACCGCCAGATGTAATCCTTGATGGTGAGAAAATCTTCGCGGCATTGCCGGAGCGACTGGTAGTAGACCTGCTGGCCGGTGTAGTCGCTGAGCCACGGCGCCTTGTCGCTGAATGCCCCCACGGTGAGATACAGCTCGCTGGTGCTGAACGCGGTGGCGTCGACGAAGTCGGCCCGGTGGCCGTGGCAGCTGCCCGCTTCCGCGATCTCCACGATCGCGTCCAGGCAGCTCTTCGGGTCGTTGAAGGCGAAGTGCCGCAGGTGGACGTACGGCTGGACCGGCTCGAGCTCGATCGTGAGGGCCAGTGAGTAGCCGAGGGTGCCGTAGGAGTTCGGGAAGCCATAGTAGAGGTCGCTGTGCTCGTTGTCGTTGGTGGCCAGGACGACGCGGCCATCACCGGTCAGGATCTGCATCTCCGTCACGGACTCATGCGGCAGTCCGTTGCGCAGCGAGGTGGACTCGATGCCGAGGCCGGTGACCGCGCCGCCCAGCGTGATCGTCTTGAGCTGCGGCACGACCAGCGGCATGAGGTTGTGCGGCAGCGTCGCGTCGCACAGGTGCTCATAGGTGGTCATGCCACCGACCACCGCCGTCCTGGCGGCGGGATCCACGTGGATAACGCGGTCGAACGCGGAGACGTCGAGCTGGCGGGGGCCGTCGGCGGCCTCGAGCTGTTTGCCCGGCTCATCCGGCTTGGGGGTGTCGCGGAACCGGAACAGGTTCGAGGTCGGCTTGGCGAGCCGGACCGGAACGCCCGGCGGCACCGCGGCGTAGGCATCGCGCAACCGCGCCACCGCGGCCTCGTGCGCCGCGAGCTTGGCGGGCGGCAGTTCTGAGATGCCGGTCACGTGCTACTCCTCGCTCCTCCCGGGTTGTCCCGTCTGTCTCTGTTCGGCTGTCCTGACAAGGATGCGCACAGGAGTACAAACTGGGCAAGCTCCGTACCGAACTGGGCGGGCGGCTCAGGCAGTGTACCCGGTCACCGCAGGTCGGCTTCCGCACGGCGTCCCCGCAGCGTCTCTGCAGCGTACCCGCGCGGCGTCCCCGCGCGGCGTCCCCGCGGCCCCGTTGCCGCGGGGAGTACGTCCCCTGGTCCGTTCTACCCATCCAGCGTCTTGATGCCGGGCCCTTTCTCGCCTTCCCCGACCTGGGCGGCACACTCATCGCCGCCTCGGTCATCGTCGTCCTGGCGGGCGCCTTCGCCCACTTCCGCGTCACGCTCCGCCTCGTCAGGGTCGTCGGCTTCGTAGTCCTCGTCGGCTTCGTAGTCCTCGTCGGCTTCGAGTTCGTCGTAGCTGGCAGCGACCTCATCCGGCGTCATCGGCAGTCGCGCGAGCGACGGCGGCGCCCCGGAGTCGATAGCCTGCTGGAGCAGGACGGCCATCGAGTAGCGGGGGACATCGGCCAGCGCCCGGTCAAGCGCCACGTTGGCGAGCGCGCCGTTACCGGACTGCCAGGCGACGAAGGCCAACAGCGACGCTGGTGCCGCGACGTACCCCGGCCGTGCCATCCGGGTCATGTCAGTCCAGAGGCGCAGATGGGCCGCTGTCTGCCCCGGGTCCATCCGGGACCACGCGTCGTCGCGCACTCGCAGGTCACGCAGCACTACCGTGAGCCAGGCCGCCCGCTCCGGGCTGATATCGCCCCCGGCGCGATAGGTGCGAAGGGCGTCAGCGACCGCCTGGAGGCCCGCGGTCGCGATGAGGCGGCGCGCGGCCCCCTTCCGGCGCGACCGCATTATGCGGGAGATCAGCCTCGCGAGTCGCTCTTCGGCCTTTCTCGTCGCCCTGCCCATTGCCGCACCGGTCTCGCCGTCCACCGCCGCCAGCGAGGCCACGAGCTGGTCCCTGCTGGCCAGTACCCGTGCGCCTTCCATAGCCATGGCCTGGGCAGCTGGGTGGTCCTTGACGTCGAACGGTGTGCCGTCCGGCGGGCAGCAACTGGCCTCGGTACACACATATGACCAGTAGCGCTGGTTCTCGGCCCGGAGCAGTTCGGTGACCGCTATCCCGGCCTGGGGCGCGTACTCTCGCAACGCGTCGGCGATCGGCGAGACCAGGGCATCGGGGCCATACCCGACCGCGACCGCGCGGTCGATGCGCTGCGCGGCGAGCACGCCCACCGCGTGCCGGACGATTTCGGCCGTCAAGCGGGGATCAGGCGGGTTGGGCAGGTTGTAGCGGAGGGTGACCCGTACCTCCGCACGCGGCAGCTCGGTGCCGATCACGACAATGCTCTCGCTCGGTTCGAAACCGAGTAGTGCTGGCACGACGGCCAGCATCGCGGCCGGCGAGCCGATCCGGACACGCCGTTCCGGCTGGGAGGCTGAATTACGGGTCACGGCCGGCTTGCGCCGGGCCTTGTGCTTGCGCGCGCCGGCTTGCTGCTTGGCCTGTCCGGCCTGCTTCGGCTGCTTCACCTGAGGACTGATCTGGGGACCTCGCCGTGTGGCGTACGGTGGCCGGCCGGCATCGGCCGCCGGGGCGTCTGATGCGGTTAGCGGCGACTGGAGGTCCGCGGAGGGGTGGTGTGTCATGCTGTCAGCTTGCTTGGGGGGCGGGGGAAAGGAAATGGGAAGGGCAAGGCTGTGGATAAGTCGGGAGAAATCCACAACGTAAGGAAAGTATTACTTGACAGAATTGCGACAGAAAGGTAAGCGAAGCCAGCGCTTCTGGCTGAATCCAATTTACACGAAGACTTTTTGCCGCATGCAGGCGTATAGGACCGCTGCGCCAGCAGGCCGATTGCGCAATCGACCACAATAGAGTGGGTCGATTGCGCAATCGGCACGTTCGAATGGAGGCCAGTGGAGCTGCCTCACGTCCAAAGGTCTTCGCGATCATGGATTTGGCTGGCCCGGAGGAAGGGGATCATCGATTGGATGGCTCGCGGGGACGGGGATCATCGATCTAGCCGACCTGGAGGGGAAGATGATCGGGCGGATCTAGCCCGCCTGGAGGGGAGCATGCTCGGGCGGATCTAGCTTGCCTGGAGGGGAAGATGATCGGGCGGATGCATCATGTGGTCCTGGACTGCGCGGAGCCGGCGGCACTGGCCGCGTTCTATTCGGCATTGCTCGGCCTGCCGGTGACATACGACGACGGCGACTGGGCGGTGGTGGCCGCCACCGGTAGATCGTCCGGGCTGGCGTTCCAGCGCGCTCCCGGGAATGCGCCGCCGACCTGGCCTGATCCCACTGTTCCGCAGCAATTTCACCTCGACATCATGGTGGAGGACGTCGTGGCCGCCGGTCCGCGGGTCATGGCACTGGGGGCGACGAAGCTTGACGGCGAGAACGTCTACGCCGATCCGGCGGGCCACCCGTTCTGCCTTATCCCCCGGCCCGCGTGGGCACCGCCCATCCCTGGCGACGCCTGACCCGTGCCGCACCGACCAGAGTTCTTTTTTCGGGGAGGCGACTACAGTGTGCGACCATTTCGCGGGCCCTCGCCGCGGCCGGCCGGCGCAGCCAACCATGATCACGAAGAGGTTTCGTTGCCATCGAGCGATGCCGTTTAGCGGACCTGGCTCCGGGAGGGTTCGGGCACTACACCGGCCCGGACCTGCGTCGGGTCGATTGCGCAATCGACCACACTAGAGCGGGTCGATTGCGCAGTCGACCCGCCGGTCGACGGGATTTCTGCTCAGATTGCGGAACAGAGTCCGCATTGTGAGACAATTCCGGCCGTTCGGCGTCGCGGACGCGGGTCGCACCGTATTTCTGTACGCGAAACATCAGGCCGGCGCTGCCCGGAACGTTCCGCGGTAAGCGTTTCTCGGTAAGACCGGAAGATTCCGGCAGCACCACGGCCGCGGCGATCACGTCTAGGGCTGCAGGGCTACGCCCAGCAGAGCGTCGGCCGTGGCCCGGATCAGGCTGGCTGCCTCCGGCGAGACCGATCCGATGGGCGCGGACAGCGCCGCATCCGCCCAGGCGTCGATGGCGGCCAGGGCGCCCGGGGCGTCCAGGTCGTCGGCGAGGCGCTCGCGGACGACCTGGAGGACCGCCTCGGCCGCAGGCGAACCGGCGGCAGGCACACCGGCCGCAGGCGAACCGGCCGTGCGCATGGCGGCGGGGGCCAATGGGGCGGTGGGGGCCGCTGGGGCCGCTGGGGTTGGAGTGGCTGAGGCTGGGGTGGCTAGGGCTGGGGTGGCGGGGGCCGACGGGGCGGCTGGGGCCGGGGGTGCGGGCGGGGGCGGGGAGGATGGGGCCGGGAGGATGGCGGCGCGCCAGCGGGCGAGGCGGGATTCGGCTTCGGCGAGGACGGCGTCGGTCCATTCCCAGTCGGAGCGGTAGTGGTGCGCCAGCAGCGCGAGGCGGATGGCCATCGGGTCGACGCCGGACTCGCGCAGTTTGCTGACGAAGACCAGGTTGCCCAGCGATTTGGACATCTTCGCGCCCTGGTAGGCGACCATGCCGGAGTGCGCGTAGACGCGCGCGAAGACCTGGTCGTCAGACGCGCAGGCGACCCGGACGTGCGACGCGCTCATCTCGTGGTGCGGGAAGATCAGGTCGCTCCCGCCGGCCTGCACGTCGAAGACCGGCCCCAGGTACTCGACGGCGATCGCCGCGCACTCCACGTGCCAGCCCGGCCGGCCCGGGCCGAACCGCGAACCCCAGGCGGGCTCGCCGGGTCGCTCCGCGCGCCAGACGAGCGGGTCGAGCGGGTCCTTCTTGCCCGGGCGTTCCGGGTCGCCGCCGCGCTCGGCGGCGAGGACGGTCATCTGCTCCACCGACAGGCCCGTCGCGCTGTCCGGGCCCGACAGCTCGCCGAACGCCGCGTCGGCGCAGCGGGCGAAGTAGACGTCGCCCTCGAGGTCGTAAAGCGCGCCCTTGGCCGCCAGCCGCTCCGCGAACTGGTCGATGACCGGCACCGCCTCGACCGCGCCGATGAAGTACGTCGGCGGCAGCACGCGCAGCGCCTCCATGTCGCGGCGGTACCGGTCCGTCTCGCGCAGCGCCAGGTCCCGCCAGTCGACGCCGTCGCGTGCGGCGCGCTCGAGGAGGGGGTCATCGACGTCGGTGACGTTCTGGACGTAGGTCACCTCGTGACCGGCGTTCGAGCCAGGCCCGGACCAGGAGGTCCCAGGCGGTGAACGTCGCCGCGTGGCCCATGTGGGTGGCGTCGTAAGGGGTGATCCCGCAGGCGTACATCGACGCCGTATGCCCGGTAGCCGCGACCGTCAGCTTGCCGGTCGCCGTGTCACGCAGCCGCGGCTCTACCCCGCGGCCAGGCAGAACGGGAACCTCGGCGCCACGCCATGCATCCATGATTGCCAGGTTACGCGTCTTTGGGGGGCAGGACCGGCGGGGCGGGGCGGGGGCGGAAGGGGGCGGGTTACGCGTCTTCTACTGAAGGTCGGCGCGGCCGATGCTGGGGCGGAGGGAGGGGGGGCGGCGGGCGGCGGTGGCTTGCTCGAAGGCGTAGGCGAGCGCGATCAGCCGGGGCTCGCTCCACCGGGGGCCGGTGAACGTCACGCCCACGGGAAGTCCCGACACGTAGCCGAACGGCACGCTGATCGCCGGCCAGCCGGACACCGCCGCCGGCCGCGACGTGCCGAACACGTTGTGGTCGCCGAGCACGTAGTCGGTGAGCCACGCCGGGTTGGCGGTGAGCGAGACGATCGCGTCCAGGCTGTGCTCCCGCGCCGGCGTCTCCAGGGCGGACACCGCCAGCCTGGTGGCGGCGCCGCGCATCTCCAGGTAATCCGGGTCGGTCAGGTCGCCGCTCGTCGCCTCGGCCGCCTCGAAGATCTCCTGGCCGAACCGGGACAGCACCAGGCCGGCGTTCCGCCTGTTGAACTCGATCAGCTCGGCCAGCGACCCGGGGACGCCGGAACCATCGCCGGGACCACCGCCGGGATCACCGCCGTAACCATCACCGTAACCACCGCCGTCGTGCGCGGCCAGGTACTTGAGGTAGGCGTTGATCCCGTACTTGAACTCGTAGTACAAGGCGTCGAACTCGGGGGTGGTGATCTTCTCGACGTCCGGCAGCTCCACCGGGTCGGTCAGCTTCGCGCCCAGCGCGCGCAGGCACTCGACCACGCCGTCGAGCAGCGCCGCCGTGGCGGCGTCCGCCCGCGCGGAGGCCGCCCGCCAGATACCGATCCGCGCGCCCTCGACCGCCCCGGCGTCGAGAAAGGAGGTGTAGTCGTAGTCACCACGGGCCCGTTCGGCATCATCGAAGGGACTGTCGACGGCGGGATCTTGCGGGTCGGCGGCGGCCAGCACGGACAGCATCGCCGCCGCGTCCGCGACCGACGTCGCCATCGGGCCCGCGGTGTCCTGGACCGGGGACAGCGGCACGATCCCGGTGCGGCTCACCAGGCCCGCCGTCGGCTTGATGCCCACCACGGCGCACGCGCTCGACGGCGAGACGATCGAACCGTCCGTCTCGGTGCCGACGGCGAGCGGCGCGAGCCCGGCGGAGACACCGACCGCCGACCCCGAACTCGACCCCGACGGGCTGCGGTCCAGCGCGTACGGGTTCGCGGTCTGGCCGCCGAGCGTGGACCAGCCGCTGCTCGAATGGGTCGAGCGGAAGTTCGCCCACTCCGACAGGTTCGCCTTCGCGAGGATCACCGCGCCCGCGGCGCGCAGCCGCGAGACGATGAACGCGTCGGCGGGCCGGGCGGCGAGCAGCGCCGGCGAGCCGGCCGTGGTCGGCATGCCCGCGACCTGAACGTTGTCCTTGACCAGCACCGGAATGCCCTCGAGCGGCCCGCGCGGCTGCCCGGACTGCTGCGCCCGGTCGCTGGCCGCCGCCTCCGCCAGCGCGTCGGGGCTCACCGTGATCACCGCGTGCAGCGCGGGGTTCAGCCGCTCGATCCGGTCCAGGTAATGCTGAGTCAGCACCGTGGCGGTCAGCCGTCCTTCGGCCATCGCCTGCCGCAGCCCGGCAACCGAAGCCGATGCCGGATCGATGGGCGCACCTGGATGCTCTGGGGTCAGTTCCGGGGATGGCAGGAAATCCGGCATGCGGGCAGGATAGCGGCCCCTTGTGCAGACCGTAAGGAGCTAACCGTTCAGATCAAGAGCGGCTGACGTCGCGCAATAGCTCGCTGAGCGCCCGCGCCGCCGCCCGCACCTGGCCCAGCAGCCGGTCTTGCAGCGCCGCGGGCGCGCGCACCAGCGGGGACGGAACGGTCAGCGCCGCTATCGTCGAGCGCCCGTCGGTCACCGCCGCGGACGCGGCCCAGACACCGCGGTCGATCTCCTCCTCGCTCACCGCCCAGCCCCGCTCCGCGACCTCGGCCGCGGACTGCTCCACGCGAGCGGCGGCTTCCGGGTCGAGCTTCGCGAACGCCGCCAGGTAGTCCTGCCTGGTCTGCGCGGGAAGGCCCCCGAGCAGCACGCGGCCGCTCGCGCCGCGCTCGAGCGGCAGCGGCTGACCCGGCTCGAACGTGGCCCGCAGGTGGTGCGCCGACTCCACGCGGTGCACGCAGACAGGGATCCGGGAGATCAGCCGGACCAGGATCACCGTCTCGCCGCACTCGTGGACGAGCTTGCGCATCACCGGGTCGGCGATCTCGATGATCGACTCGGCCGCCTCCGCGGCGCGGGCGAGCGAGATCAGGCGAGCCGACAGATGGTAGGCGCCGCGCTCATCCCCGACAAGAAGCCCCGTTTCGCGCAACAGCGCGATATAACGGTACATGCTGGGCAGCGGGATGCCGGTGGACTCAGCCAGGTCCCTCGCGGTAAGCGTGTGGTGCCCCGGTGAGAAGGCCTGCAGCACCGCGAGAACCCGGCGAGCGCCTTCGGCACCTGAGGCGGCGGCTTGTCCGTGTGCCCCCGGTGCCCCGGATGCTCCGACAGCTGAATAAGTGGCCAACGAGCTCTTTCTCAGCTAATCATAATGTGATTTTCATGTCACGATAACGACACGACAGTGGAGCGTCAAGCCATCTGGCGAAGGGCCGGTGAGAATCTGGTAGCGATGGCCAGTTCCGACGTACCCGTCTTGATCGCTGGCGGCGGTCCGGCCGGTCTCACGCTCGCGATCACCCTCGGGCAGCTCGGCGTCGGCTGCGAGGTGGTCGACGCGAGGCCGGCCCCGGCCCGGGTGCCCCGGGCGGAGCGGTGCGGCTCGCGCGCCATGGAGATCTTCAGGCAGCTGGGCATCTCCGGCCGGCTGCGCGCCGCCGGGCTGCCCGGCGAGGCACCGCTGGACGCGGTGGTCTGCGCCGGGTCGCTCGCCAGGCAGCTCGAACGGCACCGGTACCCGTCGGTGTCCGATGTGCTCGCCACCATGCTCGAGGTGAACGACGGCAGCATGCCGCTCGAGCCCCCCGTGGTGATCTCGCAGTACACCCTGGAGCCGATGCTGCGCGAGGTGGCGGAGGCGACGCCCGGGGTGACCGTGCGGTTCGGCGCGGAGCTCATCGACTTCGCCGCGGCGGGCGGCGGCGTCACCGCCGTGGTGCGCACCAGCAGCCGGCTCCGGACGGTCCGCGCCGATTACCTGATCGGCTGCGACGGCGCGGACAGCACCGTGCGCCGGATGCTCGGCATCGAATCGCGCGGTGAAACCAGGCCGCCCGTGCGCCAGGCGCTCATCTACTGTCCCGACCTGTACGAACGGCTCCCCGGCGGGCGGGCCATCGAGTACCGCATCGTCGGGGAGCACCCCTGCACACTCATCGTCCAAGACGACACCCAGCACTTCGCGCTGCACGCGCCGCTGGCCGGGCAGCCCCTGCCGGCGGTCTTCGAGGCGGTGGCGGGCGCCGTCGGGCAGCCCCTCAGCTACAAGGTCGTGTACGAGGGCGAGTGGGCGCAGCAACTGCTGCTCGCCGACCGGTACGGCAACGACGGCCGGGTCTTCCTGGCCGGCGACGCGGCGCACCCGGCGAGCACGCCCGGCGGCCTCGGGCTGAGCACCGCCGTCGCGGACGCGGCCGACCTGGGCTGGAAGCTCGCCGGTACCCTCAACGGCTGGGCCGGCCCCGCGCTGCTCCAGTCCTACGAGCTGGAGCGGCGCCCGGTCGCGGCGCAGATGATCACCGCGACGGCCGACATGCCCGAGGTCGAGTTCGGCTACCGGTACACAGGGTCACCGGTCATCTCCGCCGCCCAGGGCACGGCCCCGGCCGGCTTCCAGCCGACGACCTGGCCGGGCGCCCGGCTGCCGCACCTGTGGCTGGACGACGGCAACCCGCTGCACGACCTCCTCGGCGGCGGCTACACGCTGCTGCGGATGGCGGGGGCGGCCGCCGACCGGGATCCGCCGTGGTTCGCGCGGGAGCTGGCCGCGTCGTTCGGGCGGCTGGGGGCGCCGCTTGACCTGCTCGAGGTGACCTCGCCCGCGGCGCAGGCCGTCTACGCGGGGCACCGGCTGATACTCGTCCGGCCTGACCTGCACGTCGCCTGGCGGTCGGGAGACTCCCAGCCCGATCCGGCCGTGCTGGCCGCGCTCGTGACCGGGAACGCGAGCTTACGGGAGCCAGCTCACGTGGCCCGCTAGCAGCGCGTAGCCGACGAACGCCACCGCGTCGATCAGCGTGTGCGCGATGATCATCGGGTTCGCCCGCCGCCAGCGCAGGAACAGCATCGCGAAGATGACCCCCATCACCGCGTTGCCAAGGAACCCGCCGAGCCCCTGGTACAGGTGGTACGAGCCGCGCAGCGTCGCGCTGATCGCGACCGCGTACACCGGGGACACGCCGAGTTTTCGCAGCCGGGTAATCAGGTACCCGAGGACGACGACCTCCTCGAGCAGCCCGTTCTGAAGGGCGGACAGCAGCAGTACCGGGATCCGCCACCACACGTCCGGCAGGCTCTCCGCGACGACGTTCAGGGCGACGCCCGACTTGTAGGCGAGAATGTAGAGGCCGAGGCCGCAGCCGCCGATCAGCGCCGCAAGACCGGCACCGCGCAGCAGGTCGCGCCACGGCTGGGAGAAGTCCACGCCGATCGCGGACGGTCCCTCGCCGTTCCTGGCCAGCAGGTAGAACACGAGCAGCACCGGCGCGGCGCCGAACACGATGGAGTCGAGCTGCAAGAACAGGTCGAGCAGCGGCCGGCCCGGCGCGCGGGAGCCGTTGATGATGACCTGCTGCGAGCTCAGCGCCTGATGGGCGGTCAGCGAGCCGATGTACGAGATAAACGCGTAGACGCCGCTGGCGCCGAGCGACACCGCGAAGACAGAAACGATCTCCCACCACAGGAGCCGCCGGTCCGTTCGGGATAGCGGGCTTTCCGCGGGGACCGGTGAGAGAGCTTCGTCAGGCGAGGAGCGCGTCGAAATCCCCGTCCTGCGCGCCGCCGATGAGAGCCTCGATCTCCGCGCGCGTGTAGATCAGCGCCGGGCCGTCGGGGTCCGCGGAGTTCCGCACCGCGATCTGCCCGTCGGGCAGCCTGGCCATTTCGACGCCCGCTT
Source organism: uncultured Actinomycetota bacterium (assembly GCA_963771985.1). Classification (GTDB taxonomy): domain Bacteria; phylum Actinomycetota; class Actinomycetes; order Streptosporangiales; family Streptosporangiaceae; genus Trebonia. The sequence continues at coordinate 520,140 of CAVYVO010000011.1, forward strand.
CGCCGGGCTCCCCGGCGTGGCGCCACTGGACATCCGGCAGGTCGCCGGCTGGCATCCCGTTGTAGAGCGCGCCGTTGCCGGTCATGAGCTTTCGATCTCCTTCAGCATCGCCGCCAGGATCTCCCTGGTCCGGTCGGGTGACGTGCCCGCCACCGAGAGCCGCTCCATCACGGCGGCGTACCGTTCCACTTCGTCCGGCTTGTCCAGGTAGAGCGCGCCGGTCAGGTATTCCATGTAGACCATGTCCGGCAGGTCCGCCTCGGGGAACCGCATGATGGTGAACGCGCCGCCCTCGGCCGCGTGTCCACCGTACCTGAACGGCATGACCTGCAGCGTGATGTTGGGCTCACCGACCGCGTCCATCAGCCGCTCGATCTGCGCGGCGAGCACGTCCCGGCCGCCCATCGGGCGGCGCAGCGCCGCCTCGTCCACGATCGCCCACAGCCGGGGCGCGTTGTCCTTGGCGAGCAGCTTCTGCCGCCCCATCCGCAGCGCGACCCGCCGCTCCACTTCGGCCCGCTCCAGGCCGGGCGCGCCCTGCAGCACGACCGCCCGGGCGTATTCCTCGGTCTGCAGCAGGCCGGGCACGAACTGCATCTCGTAGATGCGGATGAGCTGCGCGGCTTCCTCGAGCCCGACGTACACCTGGAACCAGTCGGGCACGACATCCTGGTACCTCTGCCACCAGGGCTGGGCGTTGGCGTCGCGGGTGAGCTGCACGAGAGACTCGGTCTGCGCGGGGTCGGTGACGCCATAGAACTCGAGCAGGTCGGTGACGTCGCGTTCCTTGAACGACACCCGGCCGAGTTCCATCCGGCTGATCTTGGAGCCGGACGCGCGGATGTGATAGCCGGCGTCCTCGCGGGACACGCCCGCGGCCTCCCGCAGACGGCGAAGCTGGGCGCCGAGCAGGATGCGAAGCACCGTGGGGCCGCCCGCGGGCGTGGCGCCCCCGGGCGGGCCGACGCTCAACGCGTCACCCTCTCAGGCCCCCGGACGGGCCAGTGCTCCCCCCTCACGTGCACTTTCTCACCACCCAAGAAGCCTGATGCACGCGCCGTTTGCACGCGCATTTTGCGCTTGCAGGCGCAACGACCTGTGCATGATACCGCGCGCGATGCCCCCACACGACCATACGCCAATACTAAGAAGCCAGGACAGAATGGGGCACTGCCGGCTCGCGGGGACGACCCCCGCGGCACCGGGAGACATTTGGGCCAAGTAGGGCTTTGCGCTGCAGCGCACTATGCTTCGACCGTCGGCCAGTCACGTTAGGGCACTTTATGTTCAAGTCATTCACGGAAAAGCTACCGAGCGGCGGCAAGCCGTCGTCCCGGTCCGGCGGGTCGCGACCGGGCGGGTCACGCTCGGGCGGGTCACGCTCGGGCGGGTCACGCTCGGGCGGGTCGCGCTCGGGCGGGTCGCCGGCGGACGCCACGCCGCCGTCCACCGTGCAGTGGGCGGTCAAGCTCATGCTCGCCGGCGCCGCGGTCAGCACTGTCTACCTGGTGTTCGCCCTGATCGTCACGGCCAGCATCAAGAGTTCCCTCGTCCGGTGGAACGCGACGGAGCCGAAGGCGAAGCAGCTCACCGCCAGCCAGGTCAACTCGCTCGCCACCTACTACATCGTCAGCACGATCGTCATCGGGCTGATCGCGATCGGCCTGTGGCTGTGGATGGCCCGGATGAACACCGCCGGACGGAGCTGGGCGCGGATCGTCGCCACCGTCCTGTTCGTGCTGTGGAGCTATTACACCTACGTCAGCATCGGCCAGACCCACGGCGCCGCCACCCTCATCACATCCACGGTTATCGTGCTGGTGACCTGGCTGGTCGGGCTCGCCTCGCTGTTCTTGCTATGGCGGCCCGCCTCATCCGCGTTCTTCAAGGCGCAAAGCAGCTGACGTTCGGAGGTTCTCTCGTGGCGGATGCAGTCTTCGCCGCGGTCGCCACGCCGTTCGCGGCGGACGGCTCGCTGGACACCGACTGCGCGCGACGGTATTTCGCGCTGGTCGCGGACCGCGCGGACGGCCTGTTCGTGGCCGGCAGCACCGGTGAGTTCCCGTCCCTCGACGACGGCGAGCGGCTGGCGCTGGTGGAGATCGCCCTGGCCGCGGCCGGACCGGACCGGGTGATCGCGCACATCGGCGCGCCGGACTCCTACCGCGCCGCGCGGCTCGCCCGGCTGGCGACCGGCCTCGGCGCCACCCGGATCGCCGCGATCACGCCGTTTTACCTGGCACCGACGCCGAACGAAGTGACGGATTATTACAAGGCAATCCGCGAGGCCGCTCCTGATGCGGGTTTTTACGCATACATTTTTCCGGAACGGACCGGCGTTACTGTTACGCCTTCACAATTCTGTGAATTGGCGGACGACGTTGGCCTGGCTGGCGCCAAGTTCTCTGGCGCGGCCGCCCGCAACGTAGCGGCCTGCGCCGCGGCGCGCCCCGCGCTGCGCATCTTCTCCGGCGACGACTCTGACCTGGCGGCGACGCTGCGGACGGGAGGCGCCGGGATCATCTCGGCGCGCACGGCGGCGTACCCGGAGGTGTTCGGCGCGCTGGCCACGGCCCTGGCCGCGGGTGACGAGGACGCGGCCAGGGCGCGGCAGGCGGACGTGGCGGCGATCGCGGCGCTCGGGGCCAGCATCGGCCTGGTCAAGGAAGCGCTCCGGGCGCGCGGCTTCGGCCCGATGACCGCCCGGATGCCGGTGAACTGGCCCGACCCCGCGACGGCGGCCCGCGTGGGAGAGCTGGTCAAGGCTCTCGCGCTATAAATGGCCGCGCCGGGTTTGGGTGAGTTTCATCACGTCCGTCACGTGACGGGCCGGCACGCGGGCGCTGATTTGTAACAGATTCGCAACCGGGGTGGTCTGGTGTGAACCGGTTCGGCGGACGGGGCGTCATTCATGGTGAGGCCCGGCGAAAGCGGGGCGCCGGGCCTCCTTTTCCCGCAGGGCGCGCGCCGGACCGGCGCTGGCCCGCGAACGGTTTCCGGCACTGTATCGGCCCGGCTCGGGTATGTCGATTTCTACGAATAGCGCACGCATCGCGTTAGATCCGCCAATGCCCTCTGGACGAATCGCCACTACGGGCGTAAGTAGGTGAGAGAAGTCTCAGACCGCGAGGTCTAGACCCTTATCTGGGAGGGAAGCCGGTGGCACACGCATGGATGCCGGGAGCTAGGCGGATCCGGGCGGCAACTGACGGAGGCCCCCTCAAGGGAGGCGCCCCGCGCGCTGTCTGGCTGACTCTGTGGACGGCCCCGCGCGCGGTGTCCATCCAGTCGGCCGCGGAGCGGCTGGTCAGCGAGCGCCGCCCCTGCCATCTCGTCTGGGATCCGGTGACCGGTGAGATCGTGCAGCTCATTTCGATCTTGCGGGCCGGATGCGCGCTCGGCGCGCCGGAGAAGCTCGAGTGGGGCCCGGACCGGGTGCCTGTCCGCCCGGAGAACGTGAACGCCGAGGGCCGGGTGTGCGTGCAGATCGGCGTGCTCGGTCATCCGGCCGACCCGTTCACGAACGGGCCGATGATCGGCGGCGACGCGGTCGTGAGCTGGCTGGACTCCTGGGGGGTGCCGCGGCGCTGGCCGGCCGGGCAGCCGACGAGCTACCTGATCTCGAGCACCGACCGCAGCCGCGTCCGGTGGGCGCGCGGCGGCCACTTCGGCGCCTCGCAGGTGCCCGGCTGCGGCAGCATCGGACCCGGCGCGATCGACACCGACCGGCTCACGGGACCGCATGTGCTGCGGGTGCACGCGCGGGAACTGGCGTCTCACCTGGACCGGGCCGACGCGCTGGCGATCCCCGCGTAAGAGCAGGCTGGCCAGCAGCGGGCCGAGTTCGCTCGCGGCGCGGCGGACCTGGGTGAGCGGGGTCGCGCCGTACCCGAGGATCAGGCCGCTGAGCGCGGGCGGCCCCGCGAAGTAGCGGTCCACGGTCCACAGGCCGACGCCGCGTTCGGCGGCGGCGGCGACGATGCGCTGCGCGGGGAACCCCGCGGGGAGTTCGAGCACCACGTGGATGCCGGCCGTGTCCCCGAGCAGCTGGCATGACCCTGCCTTGAGCGGCTCGACGAGCGCGGCCCGGCGCCGGGCGTACTCCAGGCGCATCTTGCGGACGTGGCGTTCCAGGTCGCCCGAGGTGAGCAGCGCGAGCAGGGCGTGCTGCACCGGCTCGGGCACCCGCTCGCCGAGCGCCGGGCGCAGCTGCGCGAGGCGCTCGACCAGCGCGGGGCCGGCCACCAGCCAGCCCGCCCCGAACGCCGGGGCCAGCACCTTCGAACGCCGTCCCGAGGTAGACGATCACGTCGGGGTCCATGCTGTGCAGGGCGGGCAGCGGCCCGACGTCGTAGCGGAACTCGCTGTCGTAGTCGTCCTCGACGACGAGCGCGCCGTGGCGGCGCGCCCACGCGATCAGCGCCTGCCGGCGGCCGACGGGAAGGCGGCCGCCGAGCGGATACTGGTGCGCGGGCGTGGTGTACAGCAGCCGCAGGTCGCCGGGAAGCTCGTCGGGAACGATGCCGTGGGCGTCGACCCGGCAGGGCACGACCTCCGCGCCGGCCCGGCGCAGCACCTCCCTGGCCGACGGGTAGCCGGGTTCCTCGACGCCCGCCTTGTCCCCCGGGCGCAGCACCGCCGCGGCGAGCAGCCCCAGGCCGCTGGCCACGCCCCGGGTCACCAGGATGTGCGCCGGGGTGACGCTGAGGCCGCGGGAGCGGCGCAGGTAGGCGGCGAGTTCGGCGCGCAGCTCCGGGAGGCCGTGCGGGTCGGGCCAGAAGGACGGCGGGCGAGTGCCGGCGTGCCGCCACGCGCGCCGCCAGACGGCGGGCTCGATCCCGGCCGCCCACGGAATCCCGGGGCTGAGGTTGATGAGCTCTTCTGAGGCGCTCGAGCCGACCGGGGCAGCCGGGGCGGCGGACCCATTGTGTCGATTGCGCAATCGACCCGCTCTAGTGTGGTCGATTGCGCAATCGACATGGTGCGGCTGTGGGAGCGGGGCCGAGGAAAGCGGAGTCTCCACCGGCACAAGGTCGCCGAAGGCAGCCGGGGGGTTCCGGGGGGTCGCCCCCCCGGGCAGGACTGTCCCCCCGGGCAAGTTGGCTATGTAGGTGCCTGAGCCGTGGCGGCCTTCCAGCCAGCCTTCGGCGAAGAGCTGCGCGTAGGCGGTTGTCACGACGGTCCGGCTCACGCCGAGGACGGCGGCCAGGTCCCTGGTGGACGGCAGCCGGTCGCCCGTGCTCAGCACGCCGGCCGCGACGGCGGTCCGGACTTGCGCGGATATCTGCGCGGCCAGCGGCGTCGCCGCCGCGCGGTCCACGACCACGGGCAGGTCGGCGCGCGAAGTGGTCATCGAGACTTCTCCAGAAGTGGCTATTTTCGGAAGTCCACTTTCCGCTTAGGCTACGGGACCATGAGCATTGACACCACCCCGCTGTCCAGCACCCCCCGTACTACCCTCCGCCGGCACAAGGAGCGCGGGATGACCGACCGCGCCGACCTGTACGCCGTGCTCGACGCCGGCCTCATCTGCCACCTCGGCGTGATCTCCGGCGGCACGCCGGTGGTGCTGCCGACCGCGTACGGCCGCGACGGCGACACGCTGTACGTGCACGGGTCGTCGGCGAACGGGACGTTCGGGGCGGCGGACGGGCAGCAGGTCTGCGTGACGGTGACGCACCTGGACGGGCTGGTCTGCGCGCGTTCGGTGTTCACCCACTCGGTGAACTACCGCAGCGCGCTCGTGTTCGGCACCGCGACCCTCGTGCTGGACGAGGACGAGCGCTGGCAGGCGCTGCGGATCATCACCGACCACCTGATCCCCGGACGGTGGGCGGCCGCGCGGCAGCCGACCAGGAAGGAGATGGCCGCCACCGCGGTGCTGTCGGTGCCGTTGACCGAGGCCTCCGTGAAGATCCGCACCGGGATGCCCAAGGACGAACCGGAAGACCTCGACCTGGACGTGTGGGCCGGCGTGCTGCCGGTGTCGGTGATGTTCGGCGAACCGGAACCGGATCCGCTGCTGCGCGCGGAGATCCCGGTGCCGGCGCACATCAGGGACCGGAAGTGAGCATTTGCTGCGGGGAGTCAGGCCGGTACGTTCGGGACAATTAAAAAAAGACGTAATCTTGTTGAGATGAACGATCGGCTGGTATGGATCGACTGCGAGATGACGGGGCTCGACATCGAGCGAGACGCGCTGATAGAGATCGCGTGCCTGGTCACCGACGCGGAGCTGAACCTCCTCGACGAGGGCGTTGACCTGATCATCAAGCCGCCGGCCGAGGCGCTCGACCAGATGAGCGACGTGGTGCGCGACATGCATACGACGTCCGGGCTGCTCGCCGACCTGCCGCGTGGGATCACGCTGGCCGAGGCGGGCGAGGGCGTGCTCGCGTACGTGCGGCAGCACGTGGCCGAGCCGCGCAAGGTGCCGCTGTGCGGCAACTCGATCGCCACCGACCGCTGGTTCATCGCCCGCGACATGCCCGAGCTCGAACGCGTTCCTGCACTACCGGATGGTGGACGTGTCGTCGATCAAGGAGCTGGCGCGGCGCTGGTACCCGCGGGTGTACTACGCCTCCCCGGCCAAGCACGGCGGGCACCGCGCGCTCGCGGACATCACCGAGAGCGTGCAGGAGCTGCGGTACTACCGAGAGGCGGTGTTCGTTCCGCAGCCCGGGCCGGATTCGGCGAGGGCGCGGGAGATCGCCGCGCGGTTCGGCAACATGCCGCCGACGCAACAGGGTTCATAAGCGCGCTCAGGGACCGCTATACTCTTCTTCAGTCGCGGTGCCCCGGCGGGCAGCGCGCGTTCTGCTGAGGTCGTCGTTCCGGCCCGGCGGCGATGGTGGGCGTAGCTCAGCTGGCAGAGCGCCAGGTTGTGGTCCTGGATGTCGTGGGTTCAAGTCCCATCGCTCACCCCATCGAAAGTGCAGGTCAGCGGCCCCAGCTCAGATTTGAGCTGGGGCCGCTCCTCGTTCAATGTCCGATTCTGGGGGTCGGTCTTGCCCGAAGCTGGTATTTCCCGCGCGGTGCGCGTATTTCCCGCGCGGTACGCGCGCCGAGACCTCGCGGTACGCGCGCCGAGACCTCGCGGTCTGGGTTGCTCACCACCGCGGGGTGACCGGCCGCGTCGGGCGCGCGGCACACGGAGAGACGCGCTTCTAGTCTGGCATTTGATACCCCACCGGGGTATCTGGCCATCGCGAATTCATGATCATGAAGATTTTTGGGCATTATAGGACAAAAAGTATTCGGCAGGATAAAACTCTTCGCGATCATGGTGGTACGGCTGAGGCTGTATGCGGTCTAAATCATGAAATTTCCTTATTTGATACCCATCGGCCCTCGTCGCCACTGGCCCAGCACGGGCGCGTCGCGGCGGCGACACCCCGCGGCAAGGGCGGCCCCGGCCGGTAACGGCCGGGGCCTCTTCGTGTGCGCACGTTGCCCGGCGGCGAGAGCGATCGTTGATATCCTCAATGATTGAGGAGTTAACCGGCATGGGCGAGCTGACAGAAGATCTCGGGTTCCTGCTAGCGCGGGTCAGCGGCGAGGTCGTCCGGGCGACCAACGCGGCGCTGGCCGCGGAAGGGCTCCGGGTGCGGCAGTACTCGGTCCTGCTGCTCGCGTGCGACTCCGGCGGCGGGGTTTCCCAGCGGGCCATGGCGCGGGTGCTCGGCCTCGACCCCAGCCAGGTCGTGGCGCTCGTCGACGAACTGGCGCAGGCGGGACTGGTGGAGCGCCACGCGGCCCCGGCCGACCGCCGGGCCAGACTGGTGACCGCGACGGCGGCGGGTCACCGCAAGCGCGAAACCGCGGCGGCGCGCGCGGCGGACGCGGTGGCGGGCGCGCTGCGCCCGCTGTCCGGTGATGAGCAGGCGGCGCTGCGCGCGCTGCTGTCGCGGGTCGCCGGCGTGGCGAGCGACCCGTTCGAGCACGCGGAGTAAAATCCGCTGCCGGCCGGCGCCTCGGCGCGCCTGCCCCATTGACCCGGAAACCGCCGGTACACTCAATCGCGTTACGCGTGACGATCCGCGACCCCGCAGCCCGCCGCGCGCGGGACATAGGCTCCGCGTCGCCGGATCTCCGCCTGAATTCCGCGTCCGTCGCGGCTGTATTCATGAACCTCACGCACGGTACCGGCCGTTCTCTCGTGGGGAGCGTTCCCGCCTGGGAGCGTTCGGTTGCGGCAGAGAGCCGGTGGGAGGGATTGCCCGATGAGTGACGACTGGCCGAAGGGCTGGTACCGGGACGAGAAGCCGTCCGGTACCGACCCCGCGTCTGACGCGACGCACGATATGACGGTCGCGGTCCCGCCGACGGGGGCTGGAGGCGCGCCTGGAGCCGGGGCACCGGGCGGGGGCGGCTACGGACCGGCAGGCGCGTCCGGCTACGGACCGGCGAGCTTCGGATCGGAGGGCCTCGGAACGCCCGGTGCCGGGACGCAGGGCGGGTGGCCGTCCCAGCCGCCCCGGGTTTCGGGGTCTCCGGGTTACGCGCCGCCGGGGTCTCCGGGTTACGCGCCGCCAGGGTCGCCGGGTTACGCGCCGCCGGGACGGGTTTACCGGAGCGGGCGGCGGTGGCGGTTCTGGGGACAGCCTGGGCGGCGGGGGCGGCGTATCGCGCTGATCGCCGGAACGCTCGTGGTCGTCCTGATCGCCGCGCTCGTCGGCTCATACTTCTGGCTGGACGGAAAGCTGAACCGTTCCGTTACGCTGCCGGCGTTCGCCGGGCAGTCGGCGGGGACCAACTGGCTGATCGTCGGGTCCGATAGCCGCGATGGGCTCACCAGGCAGCAGATCGACACCCTGCACGTGGGATCCGTCGGCGCGAACGCCTCCGACTCGCTCATGCTGCTGCACATGGGCAGCGGCAGGCCGGTGCTGATCAGCATCCCGCGCGACTCGTACGTGCCGATTCCCGGGTACGGCGACAACAAGATCAACGCGGCGCTGACGATCGGCGGCCCGGCCCTGCTCGTCCGGACCGTCGAGAGCGTCACCGGGCTGCGCATCGACCACTACATGGGGATCGGGTTCGACGGCCTGGTCAGCGTGGTGAACACGATCGGCGGCGTCCGCATCTGCCTGCCGGCCGCGATTCATGACTCCTACTCCGGCGTCAGCCTCTCGGCGGGCTGCCACAACCTGAACGGCACTCAGGCGCTGGCCTTCGTCAGGGACCGGCACTCGTTCGCCACCTCGGACCTGCAGCGCATCCAGGACCAGCGGGCGTTCCTCAAGGCGATGCTGGACAAGGCGACCAGCCCAGGCGTCTACCTGAACCCGTTCGCCGCGCTGCCGTTCGCCTCGACTTCCGCGAGTTCGATCGCCGTCGACAAGGGCACCAGCCTGTACGACCTGCTCCAGGCGGCGATGGCGCTGCGCAACCCGCAGACCGGCACCGTTCCGATCGCCAACCCGAACTACATCACCGCGAACGCCGGCGACGCAGTGCAATGGAATCAGAGCGAGGCGCTCGCGCTGTTCAACGCGTTGCAGAAAGACAAAGCGGTGCCCGCTGGCCTGCTGAGCGGCACTCAGGTGGGGTAAGGACCGCGGCCGGCGGTTTGAGCAGCGCCGTTTTGGTGTATCTGTACCTATAAAGGTAAGTCTTGACATCGCGACGTAATAGTGCTGCGGCGCTCCTGGCGAGTTTTGCCGTTTGTACCGCGGCGCGAGCTGGCTAACCGGAGGTCTCATGAGCCGCGGAGAGGTTACCGGAGTGGGCAGTGAGGCGAGTGGTCTCAACGGGCACGCGACGGGACTCAACGGCACGGCAGTGGTCAACGGTGCGTCCGTTGGGGGCGGCGTGGCCGGCGAGGCCCAAGAGCGGTCCTCTCTCGGGCTGTCGGCCCGCGAATGCGAGGTCATGTCGCTGATCGCCGGCGGCCATACCAACGGCGAGATCGCCGCGCACCTGTTCCTCGCCGAGAAGACTGTGAAAAACCACGTCCGGCGCATCTACTCCAAGCTCGGCGTGGACTCGCGCCCGGCCGCGATCGCCCACTGGCTGGCGACGCGGACACCGCACGCAACGCCAGGACGCTGACGCGGGCGCGAGCCGAGCGCGGGCGCTAGCCCGGGCGCGGACCCGGGCGCGGACCCGGGCGCGGACCCGGGCGCGGACCCGGGCGCGGGCGCGGGCGCGGCCCCGGGCGCGGGCCCGGAAGCACTTTGGAACCGTCTCGCAGCGGCGGCGGCACGCCTGATTTCAGAGATCGCGGCCGGAAGGCCACGCCTGCGCCCCGCCCCGCCGCCTTACCTGCGGCGGGTCGATTGCGCAATCGACCACACCCCAGCGGGTCGATTGCGCAATCGACCCGCTGGTCGATGAGATTTTGTCTCAGATCGCGAGACAGAGTCCGCATTGTGAGACAATCCCCGGCCGTTCGCGTGGAATCCTTCTCCGTGGAGGCTTTTTCGCCCGCACGGATCGGCCCACGGAGGCGGACCGAGTCCAGAGTAGGGTTCATCGTGACGTACGCGACTCCTGTGTCGCCAGTGAACCATGATCACAATGTGCTCAACGGCATTGTCTTATCCGCCTGCAAAAAACTTTCGGGTTCTGTCCCAGCCAGGAGAAATATCAATGATCATTTTAGGCAAAAGGGGCAAAACGGTCATAAATGAGCGTCGGAGCGCGGCGGAATCCCCCCGGAAACGACCTTCACGGCGCTGGCAGGGACATCCGAGGCTTCTCCCGCGTTGTGGGACTTCCGGGGCCGACGCGACTCCAGATCGAGGCCGCCGTTCAGCCGACCCGCAGCCGCGGCCGTCCGCACAGCGGACTTTCGGTTTACTGTCAGCGGAGACCGATCTCCAGCGGCGGCAGCGCCCCTTCAGCACCATCGGTCTCAGGAGGTCTCAGCAGACGGGAACGCCCGCAGCGGCCGCGCCCCGACTCGACGCGCACGTCAGCGGCCGACACACAGCGTACGCTGGGAACATAAAAGGTCATCTCCAGGGAGCCTTCAGGTTACCTTCAGCAAAGCGAGCGATCATCAGATCATGAACATGCCGATGACCGAGGCGCGGCAGCAGTCCGACGCCAGGCTGCTTGTTGTCGAGGACGAGCCGAACATCCTCGAGCTCCTCTCGGCAAGCCTCCGTTACGCCGGCTTCGAGGTGATCACCGCGGCGGCCGGCACCGAGGCGGTCCAGGCCGCGCAGCGGCACCGGCCGGACCTGATCGTACTGGACGTGATGCTGCCCGACATGGACGGCTTCGATGTGATCCGGCGGCTGCGCGGCGGCGGCGCCCGTATCCCGGTCGTGTTCCTGACGGCGCGCGACGCCACGGACGACAAGATCCGCGGCCTCACCCTGGGCGGCGACGACTACGTCACCAAGCCGTTCTCCCTCGAGGAGGTCATCGCCCGCATCAAGGCCGTGCTCCGCCGCACCCGCGGCGACGGGGCGGAGCCCACGCCGCGGCTGAAGTTCGCGGACCTCGAGCTCGACGAGGAGAGCCACGAGGTCTGGCGCGGCGGCAGCCAGGTTCAGCTCTCCCCCACCGAGTTCAAGCTGCTCCGCTATTTCATGAGCAACGCTAACCGGGTGCTGTCCAAGATGCAGATCCTGGACCACGTATGGGACTACGACTTCCGCGGTGACACCGGGATCGTGGAGTCCTACGTGTCCGTGCTGCGCCGCAAGATCGACACCAAGGAGCCGAGGCTGATCCACACCCTGCGCGGCGTCGGTTACGTGCTTCGGCTCCCGACCTCGTAGACAGGCGGCCAGCCATGACAGGAGCGGATGCGCTGGCGAGCCACCGGAAAGCGCGGCCCAGTCCCTGGGAGCCGCTCAAGCAGCTGTCTGACCGGACGCCGCTGCGCACGAAGCTGATCACGGCGGTGCTGGCACTGGTCATCATGGCGCTCGCGGCGATCAGCATCACCAGCGTGGTCGTGTTGCATTCCTATCTGTACACACAGCGGGACAGTCAGCTGTATGGGGCGTTCGAGAGTGTCGGCAGTGGCTTCTCGGCCACGCTCGATGTTCCCCGCTTCATAGGGGGCGCGATCGTGGCCGTCCAGCAGCCAGGTACCCAGCTCTCGGAAAGCAACCCAGGTCCCGCCTTCCCGGGCATGGGCAGCCCCCGCCAGGTGCAGTCCGTCCCCGCGCTGCCGACTAGCGACTGGGCCCCTTCGAGCAACCCCGTGTTCATCACCGTGCCCGCGCAGTCCGGCGGCGACACGTGGCGGGTAATAGGCCAGTCCGTCACGTTCACGAATACCGCCACGGGCACGCACCAGACCGGCATCCTCCTCGTGGGTGTCGACCTTGGACCGGTAGCGGCCGAGATCCAGCGGCTGATCCTGGTCGAGCTGGTCGTGGGCGCGGCGATCGTGATGGTGCTGGCCATCGTCGGCGTCGCCGTCGTCCGGGCCAACCTTCGCCCGCTCGACGACATCGAAATGACCGCTGGCGAGATCGCCAGGGGGCACTTGGACCACCGCATCCCCGAGCGCGACCCGCGCACGGAGATCGGCAGCCTCGGCCGCTCGCTGAACACCATGCTCAGCCAGATCGAGACCGCCTTCCACGCCCAGCATGAGTCCGAGCGCGCCGCGCACGCCTCTGAGGAGCGCATGCGCCGGTTCATCGCCGACGCCAGCCACGAGCTGCGCACACCGCTCACGACGATCCGCGGTTTCGCCGAGTACTACCGCCAGCGCGGCGGGGTGCGAAAAGATCAAAATCCATCACTCGTAACGAACGGTGGCGCCTCCGCGCCCGCAAACGGCCACTCCCCCGGCGGCCTCTCTCCCGAAGACCTCGACCGCATCATGCAGCGGCTCGAATCTGAGGCTTCCCGGATGGGCCTGCTGGTCGAGGACCTCCTGCAGCTCGCCCGGCTCGACCAGCAGCGGCCGCTAGAAATGGCACCGGTGGACCTGCTGACGCTCGCCGCGGACGCGGTGCAGGACGCGCGCATGGTGGCACCGGACCGGCCGGTCGACCTTATCGTCGCTCCGGGCGCGGCGTTCCTTATCGAAGGCGACGAGGCGAGGCTGCGGCAGGTGATCGGAAACCTGCTGAACAACGCGCTGACGCACACCCCCGCGGGCACGCCGGTGCGGGTGAAGGTCGCCTCCGGCACGATGATCCCGCCGACCCCGCACGGCCCCATGGGGGGCCAGCACGCCGCGGCCCCGCCCGTGGCGCCGGTGCCAGCCGTGGTGCTCGACGTCCAAGACGACGGCCCCGGGATGACGCCCGAACAAGCCCAGCGCGTCTTCGAGCGCTTCTACCGCGCCGACCAGGCCAGGAACCGGGCGTCCGGCGGCACCGGGCTGGGCTTGGCGATCGTCCACGGGCTGGTCGCCGCGCACGGCGGCACCGTCTCGGTGCGCACCGCCCCGGGCCACGGCGCGGACTTCCAGGTCAAGCTCCCGCTCTCCCCCGACGCGCAGGCCGGCGAGCCCGACGAGCCCGACGACGAGGACTGGCAGGCGGGCACCTTCTGACGTGCGGCTGCTAGACCCCGTGGCCTGAGCGCTGAGCCCCGAACAGGACGCGCAGCTGAAGGGCCAGGCGCGCCATCCCGGTCTCGAGCATGGCCAGGACGCGCGCGAACTCGTCGGGGCCGCCGCCGTAGGGGTCGGGAACGTCGGCGCCGTCCAAGCCCGCGATGTCACCGAACAGCCGGATCCTGTTTTCCGGGTCACCGCCGGCGAGGCGCTTGAGGGTCGCGAGGTTGCTGGCGTCCATGGCGAGGATGAGGTCGCGTTCGGCGAGCCAGGAGGCGTCGAACTGACGCGCGCGGTGTGCCGACCCGTCGTACCCGGCTCGTTCCAGCTGGGCCCGGGCGGGCGGGTTCATCCGCTGTCCGATGTGCCAGTCGCCGGTGCCCGCGCTGTCCACGACCACCTTGTCGCCGAGTCCGTCCTTGACGAGCTGGGCGCGGAGCACGACCTCGGCCATCGGGGACCGGCAGATGTTACCAAGGCAAACGCAGCACACCCGGTACGGCCCGGACGGTTTTCTCGGCGGTGGCGGCGGGTCGCCAGACACGATCGGCATGCGATCAAGGATGCCGCACGGCGCCTACTGAGCTTCTTTCATCCTGGGTTTCCGCAGGGTATGCGGCGGTTTGACAGGCCTGGTCCTGGTTCTTTCTGCTGGTCTTCGGGGGTGCGCGGGGCGGGTCTGGGGTACGGTGGTCCCGGCGGTAGCGGTGTTGCGGCCCGGTAACGATCGCGGACGGGTCAGGCAACGCGAAGAGCGGTGAACGGGTCGTGTTCCATGTAGTGCAGGGCCAGGACGGCCTTAATCACGGCGGTGCAGCGCTCCGGGCGGCAGCGCAGCTCGGTGGCCAGGACTTTCCAGTACTTCAGGCGGGCGTTACCGCGCTCGCCGACGCAGCGGAGCTGGGCCTGCAGCCGGTTCGCGGCCCGCTGCGCGGGAGTCAGGTCCTTTCCCCGCGGCTTGCGGCGGCCGGTGATCACCGCCTTGTCCCAGCCGAGGTAGCCCAGGTCAGCGAGGACGCCGGTCACTGAGGTGAGGATGGCGGCGATCCCGGCCTTCCGCGCCGCCGTGACGTCCACGGTCGCGCCCGGCTGCGGCGCAGCGGCCCACAGCAGTTCCCCGGCCGGGGAGCAGACGGTCTGCACGTTCAGCCCGTGCCGCTTGTGCTTCCCCGAGTAGAAGGCCCGCTGGCCTCCTGTTTTCCGGCCGAACGTCACGGTGGGCACGTGCACGCCATCCACGATCAGGTAGTCCCAGCCCGCCTTCACGGCCAGCCGGGCCACGTCGCGCAGGCTGATCCGCCGGCCCCGGTCCGCCAGCACGCTGATCCCTTCGGCGATGTCCCGCCAGCACGTGGACGGCGAGATCCCGAACCCTGCGGCCAGCTCCGCATAGGTCAGGCTGGTGCGCAGGAACGCGATCACCAGCACCGCCTGCGCCAGCGGGCCCAGCAGCCGCCACCGCGTCCCGTTCCGCTCATGCCGCCGCCGCAGCGACTCCGCGAGGTCCTCACAGGTCCCGGCGCTGACCTTCGCCCCGGCACGGAACAGGGCATACCCCGTCGAGGTCAGCTCGGGCGTGAACGACGTTCCCTGATATACAGTCATGACGGCTCCTGGCACGGGGTGATTCGACACCAGCCCGTGTACCAGGAGCCGCTTGCGTTCACAGCGTTATCACCGGGCGCTGCCGTAACGTGATCATCATCCAGCCGGATCGTTACCAGCGGCCCGCTGCCCGCACGCGTACCGCCATGCCTGGCCCGGCGCCCGAACTAGCCAGCGGCAAAGAGATCCGCGCGACCTGTCAAACAGCCGCTGCGCTGCGCAAACGAGGATGAAACAAGCTCACTAGGCATGCCCGCCCGGGGCCACCGGGTACGCCACCGGTATGTACGCTGGTGAATCGCACCACCGCTGTCGGCCAGGCCCCTTCTGTCACAAGAGTCGCATGCCCGATTCGCATTAGGCGGCCGATCCCTGCTAGCATCTGACCGTTCCTGAAGCGCCGCTAGCTCAATTGGCAGAGCAGCGGACTCTTAATCCGCGGGTTCGGGGTTCGAGTCCCTGGCGGCGCACCCGTGATGATGACCTGGTTGTATAGCCTGAAGACTATACGGTCTTCGTCGTTGTGGGGCATGGATGGGGCATTCCTGGGTCACGCGCGGGCGCCCCGGCGGGAGGCCACGCGCCCGCGCGGTGACTCTGGATTCCTTGTCTCGCAGGCTTTGAGCTGCTGAGATTCACATCTGGCAGTAGCCGGAGGCGGTGACTGCGGCCGGGATGTGGGGCACAGTCGTCCTGCCAGGCCGGGATCCTCGGGCGCTGCGGGCTGCCTTGATGACCATATCGGCGGTGGCCTAGGCGGCGCGGTGGGCGGCCTCCGGCAGGACGCTGGTGTAGGTATCGGCGGTGGCGACGATGCTGGAGTGGCCTAGCATCTGCTGGATGACCTTCAGGTCGGTGTGCGAGGCCAGCGCGAGGGTGGCGGCGCCGTGGCGCAGGTCGTGCAGCCGGATCGGCGGCAGGTCCAGCTCCGTGATCAGCTCGCGAAACCGGTGGTGAGGTACTCGGGCCGGATCGGCCTGTGCCGTGCCAGAACTCGTGCATAGCGCCTGACCTGGGCTTCTATCCTCAGCGGTCGTGCTCGTTCGCCTCCTCTACCTGTTCATGATCCGGTTGTTCGGCTGGGTGGCGCTGCTCGCCCGCAGCGACGCCTCCAAGGATGTTGAGATCCTGGTGCTGCGGCATGAGGTCACGGTCCTGCGCCGCCAGGTCACCCGCCCGAAGCCCGACTGGGCTGACCGCGCGGTGATCGCCGCGCTGGCGCGACTGCTGCCCGGGCACCTGCGGCTGCACCGGATCGTGACACCCGGCGCCCTGCTCGCCTGGCACAGGCGCATCATCAAGAACAAGTGGACCTACCCGAATGCCACCGGGCGCCCGCCGGTACCTGAGGAGATCCGTGAGCTGGTTCGGCGGCTAGCCAGGCAGAACCCGCGGTGGGGACACCGGCGCATCCAGGGCGAACTCCTCAGCCTTGGCCACCGTATCGGCGCGGGAACGATCCGCCGGATCCTGGCAGCGGCCGGCCTCACGCCCGCGCCACGCCGCCCGTCACCGACCTGGCGGCAGTTCCTCGCCTCCCAGGCATCCGGGATCCTCGCGTGTGACTTCATGCACGTTGACACCGTGTTCCTCAAGCGCGCCTGTACATGTTCTTCGTGATGGAGATCCAGACCCGCCGCGTGCACATCCTGGGCGTCACCGCCCACCCCACCGGGCCATGGACCGCTCAGCAGGCCCGCAACCTGCTTATGGACCTCGGCGAGCGCGCCGCCCGGTTCAGATTCCTGATCCGCGATCGCGACAGCAAGTTCACGGCGGCGTTCGACGAGGTGCTCGCCGGCAACGGCATGCGGACCATCAAGACCCCGGTCCGGTCGCCCCGGGCGAATTCCTTTGCGGAGCGGTTCGTGGGAACGCTGCGGCGCGAGTGCCTGGATCACTTGCTGATCTACGGCGAACGGCACCTCCGGCAGGTGCTGGCCGAGTATGCACGGCATTCAGCCGGCCATCGGCCGCACCAGTCGCGGGAACAACGCCCCCCGCTGCACAAGTCCGGCCAGCCGACCGACATGACTGCCCTGATTAAGCGCAGGCAGGTGGTCCACGGCTTGATCAACGAATACCGCAAAGCAGCCTGACGGGGCACACGAAACACCAGCTCAGAGCCATCGCACAAGTTCTGGGACGCCACACGACGGCCTGAGCGACACCCGTGAGGCCAGCCACCGCTGGAGCCACCCCACCCCCGTCGTCATCCCCCGTGCCGGGGCTGCCGCCGGGCTCGCCAGCGCCTCCAGCGCGGCGGCCGCGGCCGCCTTGGTGGCGAACCCGCCCCGCCGGACCCGCCGACGCTCCCCCGCCGCTGATGGCAGGTCGACGCTGAAGTACCACGACCCGTGCCGCGGCGACCGCAGTTGCGGGCAGCGTACCCCAAGCAGCTTCCCGATGGCCTGATCCCGGCAGCCGCACCGCCTGAACACCGAACCGGAAGTATCCATGGTTCCTCCCCCGAGGTCCCGATCCCGGCCCAGCAGAACCACCATGCACACGCGAACCAGAAGCTCAGCTCCACGATCGCCGGGAGTTGCCTGAATTTCTGTCTCCCCATGGCATGCCGGTCTGGGCCTCGGCGGGAACCTCACCTCTATACCCTTGGCGCGGGGTCTGCTCGGGTGCGGCTCAGATGCAAAGTTGCGAACGGATCGCCCGGCTGGCTTGATGACCGGGGATCAGCGATAGGTCTAGTGTTTTGCCCGGGAGCCTGCCGGGCGTGGTGAGATGAAAGGGCGAAAGCCATGAAACCAAGGGCAATCCTGTTCCTTGGAAGCATGTTCTGTTTGTGCATCGCGACGGCATCGCTACAGCCCGCGGCCGTGGCATCAGCCAGCGCTTCCCGCCAGGCCGCCGCCGGCTGCACGTCGATCGACAGTTATCAGGTGAGCGCTCCGCGCTCAGCTGCCGCCTTCAGCGGCTGGACGACTCGGCGGATGGCGGCTTCGGAAGGTTTCAGCGCGGCGAACCTCGCAAAGATCCTCACGTCTTCTCGCGGACCGGTTCCGGTGCCGGGGTGGGCGCGGCAGTGCCAGCCCGCTCTGGACTCAGCCGCCGGCGCAGCCGCGAGTCAGGCGGCGGTGCGGCCAGCCCCGGCCGTTCCCGGCACGCGGAACATCGACGGCTACCCATCGGTCGGCAAGTTCTTCTTCAAGGTCGCGGGTATCTCGCTGAACTGCACGGCGACCGTGATCGGCGATGCCAGGAACAACCCTAAGCGAGCGCTGATTCTCACCGCGGCGCACTGTATCGAAGGAGTTCTCAGCGGCTTCCGGTATATGACCGGTGACTGGATATTCGCCCCGATGTGGCATGACAACAAGTTCCCGTACGGCAAGTGGGCCGTGAAGTCCGTATACATCGACCATAACTGGATCCATTGCACGATTCTTGGCTGCCAGGAGAACCCGAAGTACGACTACGCGGTGCTCGTCATGAAACCCCAGCGCGGCCACGGTGTCGGATGGTACACGGGCGAGGACGGCTGGCGCGTGAACGAGCCCAGGACCAGCACGGTGCGCATAGTCGGCATCCCCGGCAGCAGCGCCAAGGCGAAGGTCACTGTGACCAGCTCGCGGACGGCCACGGTGACTGGACCCAAGGGCGTGGGAAAGTTCCTGGCGCGCGAGGCGAGCACCCCCGGCTTCACCGACGGCACAAGCGGCGGCCCGTGGTTCTACAGCTTCAGCACCCGCACCGACCGGGGCCTGCTGCTCGGGGATACCGGCGGCTACCAGGACGGCGGCCCGAGCAGCGGCAGCCCGTCGTATTCCAGTTACTGGACGTCGAGCTTTTCAGCTCTCGTGGCGACGGCGGCCCGGCATGAATAGGCTCGGGCCCGCGCAGGGTAAGGAGGCTTGCCGTGGGTAGTCGCCTGGATCGGCAAGCGGCCATCACCGGTTCCGTGGCGGGCAGAAACAGGGCAGGCAGCCGCAGCCCCTGGCGCCGCCCTTTCGGTATCACGCCGAGCAGGGCCGCGAGCAGTGCCCGGTCCGCCCAGTTCAGATTCAGGCGGTGCGGCTGCCCCCGCTGCATTACGGAGAGCCGGCGGCGCAAGATCAAGATCTCCGAGGTCTTCCGCGCCTCCCCACACCGGGCAGCCGCAGCCACGTAATCACCCTCGTGATCAGGAGGAAGACGAACCGCAGGCACATGATCAGTGATCATCACGGCCGGGTCACCGACATCGCCACTTCGCTGCTCACAGCCACGGATGGGATTCTCGGCACGCACAGGGTTCGCCGACCTCAAGCAGATACTCGCCCGCCCAGGCACGCGATGAGATGCGCGCATGGGCCGACGAAGACTACGATCCGGAGCGCTTCGACCTGGCCGCCGCCAACGCGGCCGTCGCTGCCGTCTGACGACGGTGCTTCTACCGCACACCGCCTCAGTCGGCGGCGTGCACCTTCTCGGCACGGTGGAGCGACGTCCACAGCGCGTCCTGCCCGTGCTGCCTGGCGGGTGCGTTCGCCAGCAGCTCACGGTACCGGGCGAGCCCGGCCGCACCGAGCATGCGGGCGTACCTGGCGGGGCCGTCGCGGAACACCCCCCACCCGCTTTCCAGCGCGCCCGTCGCTAGGCGCTCGGCCAGCGCCTCCGGGTCGGGCGTGCCCGCCTCGCAGGCGGCCAGGTGCACGTCCTGTGCCTTCTCCAGCGCTTCGGTGATCCCCTCGCCGTAGCAGTTCTCGTAGTTCAGCAGCCGCTCGGTCCGGGTGATCACGTGATCGGCGAGTTCCCGGACAGCATCGGGTGCGTCGGGCACAAACTCCGCTGTTTCGTCAAGCAGCTCGTCCAGGGCCTCGCCGTCCGGGTACCACTCGTCGTAGAGCCCCAGGCTGGAGGCCTCGTCCTCCAGCTCATCCAGCACCTCGTCCAGCTCCGCGCGCAGGTCCGCCATGTCCTCCAGCGCTTGCCCGTCCTCGGCCTCAGCCAGCAGCCGCTCAGCGAGCGCGGGGTCGGCCGCGGCCAGCTCCGCCAGTCGGGCGGCCAGCCAGTCCGGGTCCTGCATCCGCAGCACCTCGAAGAGGTCCGGCTCGTCCGCGTCCGTCCCCGTCCGTACCCAGGCCAGCACGGCGGCGACCGCGTGCGCGCACAGCCCGTGCGCCGGGCATTCGCACTCCCCGGCGATCCCGTCCGGGAGAATCCGCACGCTGACCGGGACGCCGTCCACCGTCGCGGAGATCACCGGACCGCCGGCCCGCAGCCCGCTCACTTTGTCCGCCCACTCCTTGGCCTGCCCGAACACCTCGCCGCCGGCGGAGCGCCGCACCCCGTCCTCGCTGACCTCGATAATCGCCATGGGCCGATCCTCCCGCACAACCCGCCCAACCGAGGTCAAATCCGTCGGTCTATTGAGGCGCGAAGAGGGCAGCCTTCCGCCTAGGCTTTCGCCTGATGATCGCGGACAACCGTCACTGGGCCAGGTGCGCATGAGCGAGTATCAGTACTACGAGTTCCTCGCGCTCGACAAGCCGCTCACCGACGAGCAGCGCGCTGAACTGCGGAAGCTGTCGAGCCGCGCGGAGATTACCGCCACCAGGTTCGTCAACGAGTACAGCTACGGCGACTTCCGCGGCAGCCCAGAGAAGCTGATGGAACGCTACTTCGACGCGTTCCTCTACCTGGCGAACTGGGGTACACGCCGGCTGATGTTCCGCCTCCCGCGTGCTTTCCTCGACGCCGAAGTCGCGCGACAGTACTGCCACACCGACGCCGCCTCGGTGATCGAGACCAGCGACCACGTGATCATCAGCCTGCACCTGGACCGCGACCCCGACAACTACTGGGTTGAGGCCGATGACCGGCTCGTTTCGATGGTGCAGGCACGCTCCGACCTGGCCGTCGGCGACCTCCGGCTGCTGTACCTCGGCTGGCTGCTGGGAGCCCAGTGGGCCGATGAAGACGATGAAGACACCATTGATGCCATCGAGCCGCCAGTGTCGGCGGGTCTCGGGGACCTCAGCGCGTCGCTGCGGGCCATCGCCGATTTCCTGGAGATCGACAAGGATCTGATAGCCGTGGCGGCCGAGACCAGCCCGCCTCTCGAAGAACCCGCGAACGACGGACTGGCCGAATGGATCACCTCGCTCCCTCAGGCCGACAAGGACACGCTGCTGACAATGGTCACCGACGGCGAAGGTGCCCGGGTACAGGCCCTGCTGCTGCGGCGCTTCCGGGCAAGTAATACAGGCGCCACGGCTCGTTCCGGATCAGTGCGGACAGCAACCGGACAGCAACCGGACTGCGAGCGGCAGCTGAGCGCCGCGCGGCTGAGCGGAAGAAGACCGAGGAACAGCGGCGGCGCGAAGAGCAGGCCCGCAAGGCCGCCGCCAGGGCAGCAGCGTATGCCAAACACCTCGACGAACTCGCGGCCAAGGGGGAAGCACCTTGGAAGCAGGTCGACGAGATGATCGCGACCAAGAAGACCAGCGAATACGACCGGGCCGTAGCCCTGCTGCGCGACCTGCGAGCGCTCGCCAAACGCCAGGGCGAAGAGGCCGCGTACGCCAGGCGCGTCCTGGAACTGCGCGCCCAGTACCCGGGCAGGCCTGGCCTGCAAGATCGCCTCAACAAGGCGGATCTGCCCCGGTTATAGCGCCTTGCCGGGCCATCGGGAGGACGGACTGGGGCGATGCTCGATACGACTCGTCCATATCGGCGCGCATCCCTGCCTCTACGCCGGGTCCGCCGATCGCGCACAGCACCCCACCCAGCAGGTGCTGGCGATCAGGACCGAAAGACAGTGCGTGGAGTAGGTCCAGGGTGTCCCCGGCCCGCTTCTGCTGCCAGTCCCGTTGATCACCGAGATCCGGGACGTTGCCGACGGCGTGTACGAACTGGTCCAGGTCACCGCCGCCGATGCCAGCCGCGCCGCGCACCGCAGGGCCGCACGCTGCGGCGCAGGCAGCGCGTGTTCACGCGACGTGCCGAATGATGCATCAGATGCAATTCTGCCCATTTGCAATAGCGTGGCGGCGCCATGCCGCAGGTCGTGCAGCCGGATCGGCGGCGGCCCGGCCAGGTAGGCCAGCAGCCGACGCTGGCAGGCTGCTGTGAATGGCGCTGTTACTCCCGGTGTGAGCACCGCCCGCGGAGCTCGCGAAGGGTCGGCGGCGACTTTCATGATCGCGACCGTTTGCTTGGCAAAACCGGGGGAAACGGTCGTGATCATGAACACCGTGCGGAAGCGGCAGGCGGGCACCGGGCGGCGGCCCTTGCACCATGGTGTAGCCCGTCGTCGGTCAGGGTGAACACCTCGGGGCAGAGCGCGCGGCAGACCGCGTGCGAGAGCACCGCCGGCCTGTGATCGCCCGGCTGCGCTAGGGACTTCCGGCCCTGGCTCGGCGCAGCCATGGAATGTCGGGTGTGCATCAGGGCCTGCACCGCCGGGACGCGCTGCACGTGGTGGCTGCGGGGCGCGGGTGAAAGCCGGAGTGAGGGCGGTGCCATGGGCAGTCGGACAGGGGAGACGAGGGCTGAGCGGATGAGCCCGGTGGACGTGGCGTGGCTGCATATGGACCGCCCCACCAACCTCATGGTGGTCAACACCGTGCTGTGGTCGGACCGGCCATTCGACCAGGACCTGGTGCTGCGGGTCTTCCAGGAGCGGGTGATCTCACGTTTCCGCCGGTTCCGGCAGCGTGCCGCCGACCCGGCCATCACGCTGGCCGGCTGGGCGGCGCCGGAGTGGGTCGATGATGCGGGCTTCGCGCTGGCCGACCACGTGAGCCGGGCGCGGCTGCCAGCGCCGGGTGACCAGCGGGCGCTGCAGGAACTGGCAAGCCGGCTGGCGAGCAGGCCGCTGCGCAAGGACCGGCCACTGTGGGAGCTGCACCTGCTGGACGGCTACGGCGACGGCGGCGCGCTGCTGCTGCGCACCCATCACGCCGTCGCTGACGGGGTCGCCCTGATGCAGGTCCTGCTGTCGATGACCGATCCGCTGTACGGCGGGGAGCAGGCGGGGGCGCTGCCGGTGCGCGATGACGCTGCCGAGCCGCTGCCGGGGCTGCCGGACTGGGCGGAGGCCGCGGCGACGCATGCCTGGTCGGCCGTCACCGGCCTGGGCACGGCATGGCGTGCCGCACTCGTCGGCCCGCGCGGGCTGGTTGGCGGCGATGCGGCCATGCTGGGCAAGCTGGCCTTCGGGCTCACCGCCAGCCGTAACCGGCTGCAGGGCCCGCTCGCGGCCGCCAAGCAGCGGTCCTGGACCCGGCCGGTGCCGGTCATGGCAGTCAAGGCCGCGGGCGGTGCCGTCGGCGGCACCGTCAACGACCTGATGCTGACCGCGGTCACTGCCGCGCTGCGCCGATACCTGCTCGCGCACGACGCGCTGGTCGAGGAGGTAATCGTCATCGTTCCGGTGAACCTGCGCCCGGCCGGCGCGCCGCTGCCAGCCGGGCTCGGCAACGACTTCGGCCTGGCGTTCGTCCGCCTGCCGACCGGGGAAGCCGACCCGGGCCGCCAGCGCGCCCGGGTCAGGGCGCAGATGGATCAGGTCAAGAGCAGTCACGAGGGCGTCTTCATCCGCGGCATGCTCGAGCTGATGGGCCAGACCCCGGTCGGCGCGCAGAACGCCTGGATCGACACGTTCGCCGGCCGCGCCACCGCCGTCGTCACCAACATCACCGGCCCCCGCCACCAGGTGCAGCTGGCCGGGACGCCGGTCGCGGGCATGCATGCCTGGGTACCTGTTACCGGGCCGCTGGGCCTGGGGCTCAGCATCCTCAGTTACGCCGGGCAGCTGACCGTCGGCCTGGCCAGCGACTCGCGCCTGGTGCCCGACCACGACCGGCTCCTGGCTCTGCTGGACGACGAGATCGGCGCCCTGGGAACGTCAGCGGCGGCCGGGCCGCCCGAAGTACGGGAAGCTTAGGCGCGGCCCTGCGCCGGCGGAGGACCTGATGCAGGCTGGCTATCTCCGCCCCCCTGCTCGGCTCGCCTGCGAGGCACCGGACGTCCTCGCTGGGCTGGCGTGCCGCCAGCCCAGCGGCATGCGGCCGCCAGGCGGCAGGGCGTCAGGTCCCGCGCCCATTCGCCCGCTACCCCCGGCTCAAGGGGTTACCGCCGTCGTTGGACCTCTCGTCTTTCCGAGTTTCGCGGTAAGTGAGCGTTCTCGCTGGCGTGCGTGACGGCGCGCTGGCACAACAGCTGTGACGGCTGCGACGTGGGTTATTTGCCGGTAACGGCGTGATACGGCAGCATCGGCGGTGCTTAGCACACCGCCGATGACCGGGAGTGTCCGCCGATGCTGCCTGACCAGAGCCTACCCGTGCCCATGCCGCGGGAATGGCGCGGGCTGCTGGACGAGCTCGCGCCGGTGTTCGCCCGGCGGTCGACGTTCCGGCTGTTCACGGCGCTGGCCTGCGGGATGATCCTGGCCGACCGGTCCACGGTGGTCGCGATGGCCGCCGCGGCGGGGATCGGGCAGGACTGGCGGCGGGCGTGCTGGTTCTTCGCCTCGGCGGCATGGGACCTGGACGCCCTGGGCCTGGCCGTGGCCCGGCTGGTGGTGAAGTACCTGCTCAGCGACGGTGATCCGATCGTGGTGGCGGTCGACGGGACCTTCTTCCGCAGGTGGGGCCGGCATGTGGCGCAGGCGCGGTGGGCTTATGACGGTTCCGCGCAGGGCGGGAAGAAGATCGCGTTCGGGAACACCTGGGTGGTCGCGGCCCTCGTGGTAAAGCTGTCCTTCTGCCCCTCGCCCGTGGCGCTGCCGGTCCTGTTCCGGCTCTGGCGCGGCAAGGGCACCGCCTCCCAGGTCCGGCTCGCCGCTGAGCTGCTGGAACTCCTCGCGAAGGCGTTCCCGGGCCGGGCGGTCCACGGCACCGGCGACGCTGCGTTCCACGGCGGGGCGCTTGCGGTCAAGGGCACGACGTGGACGACCCGGCTTCCCGCCGGCGCCGTCCTGCACGGCCCCAAGCCGCCGCCGACCGGGAAACGGGCCGGCCCCGGGCCAAAGGAGACCGGATCGGCAAGTGCAAGGACGCCGCTAGCACCCTGACCTGGGAAGACACGGTCATCCACGTCTACGGCAAGGACCAGAAGGCACAGCTCGCCTCCTGCCCCGCCCTGTGGTACGGCAGCTTCAAGTCCGCGCCCGGCCAGCTCATCCTGATGCGCGAACCGGACTCGAAAAAACCCTACGACCTGGGAATCTTCACCCTCGACACCACCCTGGCCCCGGCCCGGGCCATCGAGCGCTACTCCTGGCGGTGGCCCATCGAGCCATCCAACGCCGCCGGCAAGCAGGTCCTCGGCGTCGGCGACGCCTGCAACCGGACCCTGAAGGCCGTCGAGCGGACCGTCCCGTTCGGGTTCCTCATCCAGACCCTGCTCATCACCTGGTACGCCCGCTCCGCCTGCGATCCCGCCGACATCGAGCGCCGCCGCCGCGACTGCCCCTGGTACCTCACCAAGACCGCCCCGTCCGCCGGCGACATGGCCGCCCGCCTCCGCCGCGACCTCCACGACGCCCGAATTTCTGTCAACCTGCCAGGCCAGGGGCAACCCGGCCAAATAGACGACCGAGACATGACCTGCGAGGCCATCGCCGCCTGACTCAGAAACAC
>CAVYVO010000012.1:0-7896 GCA_963771985.1 uncultured Actinomycetota bacterium
CACCACCCTGGACCTGCCCACCTGACCGAGCCGCCAGCGCCCACACGCGGCATCGTCAGCTCAGTCACGATCCCACGCCGCTGGTATCGCGACAACATCCCGCTGGCCGAGCGGCTATACATCGAGTACACCGCCGAAGAGGAGGAGTGACTATGCCTAAGCGGATCCCACAGGACTGGGAGTCCCTGGAGCGAGAACTGCACGCAGCCGGTGTCACTCCAGCGGAAATCGAAGCCGGAGCGCGCAGGCTGCTGGCCGAAAGCCGGGTCGTCAGCTCGCTGACGCCCGTAAGCAGCTTGGCCTCACCCAGAAAGACATTGCCGCGACGCTCGAGGTGAGCATCGCCCGTATATCCCAGATCGAGCACGGTGAGGTGACCTCATTCGAGGTCATCGGTCGCTACGTCGAAGCGCTCGGCGGGCGCCTCGATCTGGTCGCCGATTTCGGCGACCGGACGGTGCGGCTACCGGTCAGCAACACCTCAGCCACAGCTGCCTGACGCTACGCGCCTCAGTTGCGGCTGCCGTACTAGGCGTTTCGCCTGGCCTGTCCTCCGCTAGCTGAGGACAGCGAGCCAGCGCTTGTTGTCGATGATCGTTGACTGTGCCGGGCTTTCCGCCCAGATGTCGTCCAGCGGTTTCTCGAGGCAGTTCCCGCGGCGGATGTACTCGGTGGCGGCTGGCTGGAGAACGTTCCCGGCCGGGTCGACGATGAAGCAGCCTTCCGTCTCGGCTTCGGTAGACGGCGCCGTCGGCACTGGCGCGGCCAGTTCCGTAGCCGTCTTGACCAGCCGCTGGAACTCGTCCTCCGGCAGCCAGTGCCGCTGCTGGCCGGAGTTCACCTCGCCCCGGCTGCTGTACTGGTAGAGCCGCCAGATATCCGGGGCAAGGTCGCGGACGGTCCTGGCCAGTGCGGGCAGGTTGTCCCGGTTGACGCCGCTCACCACGGTGGCCAGCTTCAGGCTGACGTCAGGTTCTTTGGTGACGAGCCGGGCCGCCTCGATCACCTCGTACGAGGTCGGCCTTTTCGCCGCGCATCGCGCGGTGAATCTCGGGCGTCGAGCCTTCGATGGAGATGCCGACCATGGCGAAGTCGGCCAGCCTGAACCCCTGGTCCAAGCGTCTGCGCAGGAGCTGGCCGTTCGTGTTGAGCACGGTGGATTTGCCGCACTGCGCCAGGGTGGCCGCGTACTGATCGATCGTGCGGATCAGCAGCGGTTCGCCGCCGCAGAACGTCACCACGCGCGCGGAGGAGGCCGCGAGTGCCTCGAGGATGTCAGCCCGGCGCTCGACCGGGTCCTTGCCGGGCATGGGCCCGTAACAGAAGTCGCACGCGAGGTTGCAGCGACTGGTCATCCACCAGTCGACCGACGGGATCTCAGTCTTCGGCCCAGCGGACAGCGGTGAGCCCGCCTCTTCGGCCGAGATTCCGCCAGCGTTCAACGAGCGTCCTTCCTAAACCAGAAAGGCCCATCGACCGCCCCGGCCTGTTGGTCAGCGGTTCGATGGACTGGTGGCGTTTATATAAATCCGGACAGAACGACGTAATGCTGCTTTGACGTACTTTTCCCGGGCGCTTGCTTGCCCGCGGCGGCGTCCGCCAGAAAGATGCTGCAGATCGTAACCTAGTCAGGTCAGGAAACGCAGTTCTGTCACCACATAGTGATTAAGTCGGCCCGGCTCCCGGGCGGAAATGCGTAATGTCACGCCGATGTCACTGCTGCCGATGTCACTGCGGCGGGGACCAGCTGGACCGGGCCGGGACGGCCAGGTTGGCCAGTTTCAGCGCCTCGACAGCGTCGAACGTCATCCAGATGGGCAGGTCGCCGTTATCCCATGCC
This sequence comes from uncultured Actinomycetota bacterium, assembly GCA_963771985.1. Taxonomy (GTDB): domain Bacteria; phylum Actinomycetota; class Actinomycetes; order Streptosporangiales; family Streptosporangiaceae; genus Trebonia. Next base: position 1,841 of record CAVYVO010000012.1, read on the forward strand.
CACAGGGCCGCGGTGTCTCCGCCGTAGCTGTGCCAGATCTGGGCGACCGCGTTGCTCACCGACGGATGCGCGGCTGGGACGCCCGCCGACACCAGGGCCTTCACCACCCAGGCGGCCGTGAAGTGCCGGATGTGGACCGGCTCGAGACGGCCGTCGACCGGCCGCTCAGTGACTTCATACGCATTGTGCAGGTCGCGCTGCTCCATCAGCCAGGCCACCGCCTGCTCCAGCGCCTCCTGCACCAGGGGGGAGGGCCGGATCGCCTGCGCGCCGGCTAGCACTCGGACCGCGCGCGCCGTGTGCGCCACCGATGGGGCCGGGTCGATGAGCAGGGGCTCGGCTTTTTCCGGCCAGAGCAGGAGATCTCCGTACGGTCGGCGTGCGGCCAGCAGGCTGTCCACCAGGACCTCCGTGAGCCTGGTCCCGGACGTGAGCAGGAGGCTGGTTTCCAGCATCGTCGTGAGGATGAACGGCCGGTACTTCTCGAAATCGCCCAGATCCGTCTCCATCTGGGCGATTTGAGCGTCGAAGCCTTCCGTCGCCGCGATCCGGCGCAGCGCGTTCAGGACCACGGCGGTTGCTTCGGGGCGCGCTCCCGATTGCTCGAGGCCCCGGTACCCGCCGCTGGGCAGAGCCATCTTCCGCAGGCTCTCCGCGACCGGGACCAGATCGGCCGCCAGGCCGTCCTCCAGGAGCAGCAGCGTCCTGATGCCGAAGGCGGTGGACCCCGCCGTCGGCTTATCGCGCAGGTCGCGCAGATCGCGCGGCCATCCCGTGGGCTTGCCGTCAGCGTCTCGGATGAGGCAACTCCGGAGCGCTGTCGCGACGTGCTGGAACGTCTGGAATAGGGTCGGCGCCGACGGGCTGGTCAGCGGCACCGGGACGAGCTGACGTCCGGCGCGGTCCGGCTTGAACCGCAGCTCGATGACGAGGTTCTGGATGCTTCCCCGGGCGGTGAGGTACTCGTCCAGCGAGCGGGCCTCCGGCTCCGACGGCAGTTCCTGGCCCGCCGCCCACCGGGCGACCTCCGCGCGAGGGAGATCGAGCGCGGCAGCGGCCTGGTCGATGGTCTTACGGCGGGTGCGGAGTGTCTTGGTGAGCTCCGCGCCGAAGAGCTGCAGCTCCGCGGGGCTGACACCGGAGCCGGAGTGGGGTTCGCGAGTCTGCGCCGCGGCTGGGACCGCCGGAGCCTCCGGCAGCGGGTCGCCGCCGGGGAGCCTGGTCAGCGCCACCGCAAGCGCCGCGAGCGCTTCGGATTCCACGTCCAGCCGGAGGGCCCGGGGCGAGGGTGCCTTACCAGCCGGAACGGATCTCAGTTCATGCAGCCGGTCCCAGTTCCGCAATAGTGCCTCCCGGCGCTGCCCGAGGTCGTGAGCATAGAGATCGGTATCCGGCACCAGGTCCGCGGACAGCTCGAGGCCCAGGCTCGCGTCGGCGACGATGCTCATCGTCGGTTCCAGCGTGCCCGCGGCCGCTCGGACGGCCCGCACGATCGCCCGTTCGGGGGATTCTCCCGCGTGGACCAGCGCCCGGACGCTGTCCAGCCCGGTGAGCGTTTCCAGGGTCAGCTCGGTGCCGTGGAGCCGTTCTTCCCGCAGGCCAGCGCGCGTCCGGAGGCTCTTCAGAGCGGACGCGATGCCGAGGGCGACGGGATCAAGTGGCTCGGCCATCTCTCCTTCTTACCGGTAGTCGCGACCCCAAAGATGATCATTCCCGACAGCCTATCCGACAAACGTCGCATTCGCATGCATGACAACTGTCTCAGCCGGGTACGTGTTGGATACCAGTTGTCAGGCCTGCTGGAGTCGATAGGCGACAAACAGCTAACTAGGAGGTTAAGACAGTTGTCGAAGCCAGTAGCCCGTCGTAGGGAGACCCGATGACGACGGTCAGGGACCGCAGCACCTTCGGTGCCGAGCCGAAGTGCCAACCGGTTCGCCTGTCCGGTCACGTCTATCCCCTCGGCCTCGTAGCGTCCGGCGCGATCCGCCGTGCGCTTCGCAAGGTTCCGGTCGCCGACCCACACTGCGGCAGGCGACCTCCGCCCGTAGCTCCCCACCGGGAGGAACGATGTCCCGCTACTCTCACCCGCATCCGTTCAGAAGTCTTCTGCTCCTGACAGTTGTCGTCACACTGTCCCTGCTTCTCGCCGCCTGCGGGAAGTCCCCGGTGACCACTCCGGACGTCATCGTCATCGTGCCGAGCGCCACCGCTAACGAACCCGCCCCCGTGCTCTCCGCCGGCAACCGCGGCATGCTCCAGGACGCGGGAGCCACGAGCACCCAAGCCGACGCCTATGTCGTCAATCCCGCCAGCGGCCAGCCGACCGAAGTGCCGCTGACGCCGCGGCGCGCCGACGGGCAGGTGGAGTACGGGCCCCGCCGCGGCTACCTGCTCGACCAGAACATGAGCCGAGTCGGCCAGTTGCTGCTCCAGGAGGCCGCCAGCGGGCCGTTCGACCTGCTGAGCATGATCGCCTCGGCGGTCCGGGTCACCTCGCCCCCGGGCACCCTCCTCGTCATTTCCTCCGGCCTGTCCACCGCGGGCGGGTTCGATCTACGGCTGGTGGGCTGGGACGCTGACCCGAGCTCCATCGCCGCGCAGCTGAAGCAGCGAGGCATGCTTCCCGACCTGGCCGGCTGGCGCGTGGTCTTCTCTGGCCTGGGCGACACGGCGGGTCGGCAGCCGCCCCTGCCGCTGCCCCAGCAGACGACCCTGGTGTCCTACTGGATGGCCATCTGCCGTGCCGCGGGGGCGGCCGCGTGCCAGGCGGACCAGACGACCCGTCCGGACCCGCCCTCCCGCAGTACCACTCCGGTGCCGGTCGTCCCGGTCCCGGCGGTGCTGTCCGTCCGTGGCCCGAACGGGGCGACCGGGGTAAGCGTCCCCGGCGACGAGCTGTTCGCCTTCGGCAGCGCCACCCTGCTGCCGGGCGCGGACGCCATTCTCGCTCCGCTGGCCGCCAAGGCCCGTTCCGGGCACCTGCTCGTCACCGTCACCGGATACGCGTCCCCCGACGGCGGGTCGGCCGCGTACAACCTCGCGCTGTCCCAGGCCCGCGCGCTAGCCGTTCGCGCCCGCCTGGTCGCCCTCGGCCTGCCGCCCGGGCAGATCACCCGGGTCACGGGCCTCGGCACTGATGGCAAGACGACGCAGGCCTGCGACGTCGCCGGACAGTTCGACGAGGCTGCCTGCGCGCAACTGCGCCGCGTCGTCGTCCTTCTCGCCCACTCACCCGCGGCCGTGTCCTGACCGCCTGACCCCTGGAGACCCGCATGTACATCCCCCAGCAGACCAGCCAGTCCACCATCGATCCGGGTCAGGACATCGCCGTGCCGCCGCCCACCGCAGCCGAGATGGTGCCACCGCCCGTGTCGGTTCCGCCGTCCGCCGCGGCGGACGACGCGGTCTCCGGCCCGCAGGCCGACCTGGCCGCGGCGGTGTTCCTGCAGCGCACGCGGCGGCGCGCCCGGACCCGCCTGCGCCGTGGCCTCAGCACGGTGCTCCGGCACCGGCGGGTCACCCGGCGCGGCGCGCTGGACGTCCTGCTGGCCGAGGACCATCACATCGGCGCCAACCGGGATCCGGCGCGGGCCACCCACGGGGAAACCGTGGTGCGGGCGGCGGGCAAGGCCGGCGCGGACGGCCACCTGGCCCGGTCGCAGCGCCGCCTGGACCGGGCGGCCCGCCGCATCGACCGGCAGCGGGCCCGGCAGGCCAGGCTCCTGGTCCGCGCCGGGCACCGCCAGCACGACCTGGTCCGTCACCCGGACGGCGGGCAGGAGACAGTGGCGGACCTGCGGCGCTGCCAGGCCGCCCAGCGATCCCAGATCGAGGACGAGATGGCGCGCGGCTCACGCAAGCACCGGCGCCTGCCGCGGTGGATCGGCCATGTCCCCAAGCTGGTCCTGGTGGTCGATTTCTGCCTGCTGCTGTACTTCTTCGCCGGGATCACCGACGTCGACTGGGCCAGCCCGCTGTCGGCGGACCTGGCCTTCGCCGTGCTGCTCGCCGCCATGGTGACCACGCTGTGCTACGGGTTCCTCGCCTTCGCCGGCTACCGGCTGCGCGGCTACAAGGACCACTCCGGCGGGATCGCGTTCGGTGATCTCGACGGGCTGACCCGGGCGGCGTGCGCGGCGGCGGCCGTGGGCATGGCGGCCATCGCCGCGCTGATGTTCATCCGGATGCGGACCGAGGTGCTCTACGCGCTCGGACCGCAAGGGTGGGTCACCGCCCTCGTGATCGCCCTGGTCGTGGCGGTGGTGAGCCTGCTCGCCAACTTCCTCGTGGTGGCCATCCACGCCCTCGACGGCTCCGACGAGGTGGCGCGCCTGGAGGTGCTGTCCGCGGCCACCAGCGGCCCGCTGTCCAGGGCGCACCGGATGCAGGAGAAGGCGGCCCTCATCCCGCATCGCATCGCCGTCCGCCAGCGCCGGGCCACCCGCGCGGCGGTGCGGGCGGTCGCGAAGCCGGCCGCCACCTGGCCGCCGCCGAGGCGGCCATCGAGGCCGCGCAGGCCATCCACCAGGGCACCGGCCCGCACAGCAGCCCGGCGTCCGACCCCAACGGCCACGACCGGGTGGCCGGTTACCGCGACCACGAGACCGCTCCCGAAGCCGACTTCCGGCCGCTTCGCGTGACCCTGGAGCACATCAAGGAGGCCCTGCCGGAGGCCACCACCCCCGGCCAGCCCGGATAACCACCGCGCCGCTAAGCGGGGGCCTGGCCCCGGGACGGTCAGACCGTCCCGGGGCCAGCCGTTTCGTGAGAACCTGGCGGCAGGCTGAGCGGAAGGGACCAAGGGGTGGACGAGCAGCAGATCGACGTGGGCGGCCAGCGGATCGCGTTCACGCGCGAAGCAAGGCGCCGGCCGCCCCGTCATTTTCGTGCACGGCAACTCTTCCTCGGCCCGCACCTGGGCTCCGGTCGTCGACCGGGTACCGTCGGGCGGCGGTTCCGGTGCCTGGCCTTCGACCTGCCCGGGCACGGGGCATCGGCCAAGGCCGTGACCCGCGAGACCTACTCCCTGCCCGGCTACGCCGCGGTGCTCGCCGGGTTCGCCCAGGCCACGGGCGCGGCGGAGGCGGTGGTCGTGGGGTGGAGCCTGGGCGGGCACATCGCGCTCGAGGCCGCTCCGGCTATGCCCGCGGCCGCCGGGTACGTCGTCTTCGGCACGCCGCCGGTGGCCTCCGCGGCCCAGATGGGGGAGGCGTTCCTGCCGAACCCGGCCATGAACGTGGGCTTCACCGCCAGCGTGGGGCACCAGGAGGCACGAGCCTTTGCCGCCAGCTTCACCGCACCCCGTTCGGCCCAATCTCTTGACGAGTTCGTCGCCGACCTCGCCTGACCGAAGCGGACACCAGTGCGGAGTCCCGTTCGGAATAATTGAAAATCTCTTTGGGCCGAACGGGCTGTGGTGCTCCCCGGTGCCCCGTTCCTGTGGCTCCGGGGGTTTAATTGTACGGCGCGGGCAGCATTCGTCCCTGACCATTGTGCCGGGGCCGGGTATTACCCTTGGGGAGGACGCAGTGGCAGAGGTGCCGGCTAGACCGCGAAGTCAGGTGGCTGTTGCGGGTTTGTTCCTGGATAAGGCGCTGCGGCGCTGGCTGGTCGTGCTCGGGATTGCCGCCGTTGCGCTGATACTTGGTTACTTTGGCCTGAACGAGTACCTGTCACATCACCCGACGCCGATGTTCGGCCGAGGCCGGGCGGACATCCTCTTTTACGATCTTCAGCTGTTCGTGCTGAACTCAGCGCCGGCCGAGGGTGCGGGCCCGTTTCCCGTAGCGCTCGGAATCGCCCGCTTCCTCGCGCCCGCCACCACGGTCGCGGCAACCGTGGAAACGGTACGTCTTCTGCTCAGCGAGCAATTGCGCCGCTGGTCGTCTGCGTCCGCGTCGAAGCATGCCATCGTGACCGGTGACGGGCCCGTCGCGGTGGAACTCGCGCGGAAGCTGCGTGCCGAATACCACAAGGTCGTGCTGGTCAGCGCCAGCCCAGCGGTGGCCAACCAGGTCCGCGCGCACCGCCTCCTTGAGGTATCCGGCGACCCG
>CAVYVO010000013.1:0-130108 GCA_963771985.1 uncultured Actinomycetota bacterium
ATCGTCACGAGGGAGGTTCCGCGGTTGACAGTGCAGATCGCAACCACAGCTGCCCCGACCAGCGCCACGAGCGCGATCCTGATCGCTGTCAGGCTGGCCGGGGGAGCCACCAGGCCTTGGCGTCGCCTGGCGGCCGCGCGTAGCCAGAGGGTCGTGCCAGGCGGCCCCGACCAGCACCGCCAGGGCTACCCAGCTGGCAACGGGGACGATCACTCCCTGGACCAGGTCATAGATGATTCGCTGGTTGAACTCCGACGTGTTGAGGTTCACGAAGCCGTCGGCGCCGCCGAGGACGACGATGAGGATTCCAGAGAAAAGAAGGAACCCGGCCAGGGTCACGACGAAGGACGGGATCCTGAGCCGGGCGGTCAGCGTCCCTTGGACGGCGCCGAACAGGCCGCAGGAGACGAGCGCGGCGAGTATGGCTGCCCACCACGGCCAGCCCGGCCCGGGCTGTTGCACCAGCTTGAAGGCGATCACTCCGCCGATAAGCGCGACCGCGCCGACCGAGAGGTCGATCTCTGCGAGGAGCAGGACCACTGTCTCAGCCATCGCCAGCACCATGTACACGGTGCTCAGCCCGAAGATGTACACGAGGTTGCTCGGCCGCAAGAAGGCGTGCTGGGGGGTGATGATCTCGAAGGTGACGGCGAGCACCACCATGGCCAGGACCACGGGCAGCACGCCGCTGTTGCCACTGCGGAGCTGGAGCCACCAGGCCCGCATGTACTGGCCCAGCGACTGGGCGAGCAGCTCGGGCGGGACCTCGGCCGCGGCGGCCTCAGGGGCGGCGGTGAGGTCGGTCATCGTCCTGGCGTCCGCCGTCCCGGCCGGGGTCTCGCCGGGGTCCGTGGTCACGGGGTTTTCCCGATCCGGGCCCATGGCTCAGCCCTCGCCACTGGCGGATCCGGCAGGCTCGGACGGCCGCCCGCCGACGCTACCCGTCGTCATGTACTCCACGACGCTCGTCCGGTCGAAGTCCGCGGCCGGCCCTTCGGCCACCATCCGCCCCAGGTACAGCACGGCGATCCGGTCCGCGACCTCGAAGATGTCATTCAGGTTGTGGGAGATCACCATGACCGCCAGCCCGTGGTCCCGGAGCCGCTTGATCAGGTCCAGCACCATTCGGGTCTGCACCACGCCGAGGGCGGCGGTGGGCTCGTCAAGCAGCACTAGCTTGGAGTTCCACATCACCGCCTTGGCCACTGCCACCGCCTGCCGCTGACCTCCCGAGAGCGAGGCCACTGGCTGCCGGATCGAGCGCACTGTGGTCACCCGCAGGGTGACCAGGGTCTCGCCCGCCTTCAGCTCCATCGAGTCCTCGTCGAGCAGGCCGCGGCGCAGGCGTTCCCGGCCGAGGAACATGTTCTGGACGATGTCCAGGTTGTCCGCCAGCGCCAGATCCTGGTAGACGGTCTCGATCCCCAGCGCGGCGGCGTCCCGGGCGCTCCGGATGTGTACCGGTCGCCCCTCGAAGTAGATCTGACCATGGTCCGGCTGGTGCACGCCGGCGATAGTGCGGGTGAGCACCGACTTCCCGGCACCGTTGTCCCCGCAGAGGCCGGTCACATTGCCCGCGAGCAGGTCCAGGTTCACCCCGTAGAGCGCCTGCACCGGCCCGAAGTGCTTGTCGATGCCCCGCAGCTTCACCAGGGGTTCCATCCCGTCCCCGCCGCTGCTCGCGCCTCTCGGGGCCTCGTTCACCTCAGTCATCTTGAATGCCCGTCAGTAGCCTTGCCCAGGTTGGGTCGATACAACGATCTCATCATGCCGGGGTTGGCGGACCCGCCATCAGGCGGGTCCGCCAACCCCAGCTGCGGGGAACCTCGACGAGAACCCGTCGAGGTTCCCCAGGTCAGATGATCACTTGATCCCAGCTGCGGCGCAGGCGCTCGCACCCGCAATCGAGCAGATGGCCGAGGCCGAGTCGAAGCCGTCCTTGACGACTGTCGACTCCATGTTGGACTTGGTCACCCACACCGGCGTCAGCAGGGACGCCGGCTCGGTGATGCTCGAGTTGGCCGGGTCGACGGTCGTACCGTTCAGCAGAGCCGACGGCGGCGTGGCGCCGGCCAGCAGGATCGTGGCCAGGGACACGGCGTCCTGGGCCTCCTTGTAGACGGCCTTGTACACGGAGCCGCACTGGTAGCCCTCGAGGATCCAGGCCATGCCCTGGGCCGTGGCGTCCTGCCCGGTGGTCGGCACCGTGCCGGGCTTGACCCCGTCCGTCTTGAGGTCCGTGATCACGGCATTGGCGAGCCCGTCATTGGCCTCGATAGTGGCGTTGATCTCCGGGTGAGCCGTGTACTCCTGCTGGAAGATGGTGCCGCCCTTGGTGTTGTCCCACCCAGGGGCGAAGTTCTCGCCAACCAGCGAGTAGCCGAGGCTGTTGGTCGCGCCCGCGCTGACCGACTTGGCCGGCTGGCTCCAGACCACCTTGTTGTAACCCGTAGCAAAGGAGATGGCGTTGGGGTCGGTGTCCTCGCCGCCATTCAGGACGAAGACCTTCGGGCTCTTGATCCCCTCGGACTTAACGCAGGCCTCGAAGCCCTGGCCGATCAGCTGGCCCACGAGCTGGTTGTTGAAGCTGACGTAGTAAGTGTTCGAGCCCTGGAACGTGGCGCGGTCGTAGCTGATCAGGGTGACGCCCTTGGACTCGGCAAGCTTCGCGACCGCCACGCCAGTCGGGGCATCGAGCGGGTCCATGATAAGGACCTTGGCACCCAGGTTGATGTCGGCGGTGGCGTAGCTCAGTTCTGTCGCGTCGCTGCCCTGCGCGTTCTGGATCCGGTACTGCGCCGAGGTATATCCGGCGGCGGTGAAGGCATCCTTCAGGTACGGCGCGTCGAAGTCGACGTACCGCGTCGACGATGTGGTGTCGGGCAGGATCACCCCCACCTGCAGGCTGTTGGCTCCCTTGGTCGCGGCCGCGGTCAGCGCCTTGAATAGGGACATCGTCGTCCCGATGTTAACGGTGAAGGAGTTGATGCTCACCGCTGGAACCGTCTTCGAGCCGCTTGTCGCCGTCGACGAGGCCGACGTGGTCGGCGGGGCAGACGAGCTCGACGAGCTCGACGAGGACGAACAGCCCGCAGCCAGGGCAAGGGCCGCTGCCAGAGCCACCCAGCCCAGTCGAGGGAAGCGTCGGAACTTGCCGTCGCCTTGCGAACGGGAGTCCCGGCCTCCCCCACTTCTGTTACCCAATGTCATCCCCCACACCCTTTCACTGAGAATGCACCGAATTAAGCCGACGCGGGACACATACATAATCGGGCGCCAGCACTATTTTCCCGGAATCGTAGGACGGGATGCCAGAAACGTTCCCGTTAACACGTCCGTAAAACCGTTAAAAAAGAGTTAATACGCGGGCGGAACTGGGCGGCTTGCCTAATGTGACCGGTCACTAACCGATCGATTGTTGCGGAATCGTGACAGCGGTTTTCCAAGTTGATAGCCAATCGTGATGTCGTTAATCGCCGGCGATCCGGTAGCCGGCCCGGGGCTGGGTGATGATCAGCGGTGCGGCCCCCGGCGGCTCCAGCTTGGCGCGCAGCCGCCGTATGTAGACGCGCACGTACTCGGTTTCCGTCTCGTAGCCGCGGCCCCAGACCCGGCGCAGCAGGTGCGCACGGGACAGCAGCTTGCCCCTGTTCAGCGCCAGTTCGCGCAGCAGCGCGAACTCCGTGGGCGTGAGGTGCACGACGGTCCCGGCGCGGCGGACCTGCTGCCCGGTGAGGTCGATCTGTACGTCGCCGATCGTGATGACCGACGGGACGGTCTGCTCGCCCGCCTCGGCGGGCCGGGTCCGGCGGAGCGTGGCCAGGATCCTGGCGAGGAGCTCCTCGATGCCGAACGGCTTGGTCATGTAGTCGTCGGCGCCCATGTTGAGCGCGGTCACCTTGTCCTGCTCGCCGCCGCGTGCCGACACGACGATGATGGCGACCGGCGAGCGCTCGCGGATCTGCCGGCACAGCTCGAAGCCGTCCACCTCGGGCAGCATGAGGTCGAGCAGCACTATGTCGGGCTGCTCGGTGTCCAGCAGCGCCAGCGCCTTGCTCCCGTCGGTGGACACGCACGTGTCGAAGCCGCGGACGGCCAGGTTGGACCTGATGAGGTCGACGATGTTGGGGTCGTCCTCGACGATGAGCACCCGGGTGGGGATCGCCAGCTCAGTCAATCGTGTCCGGTCCTTTCCCGCGCGATTGTTGATCCTCCACCGGCAAGGTGATCACGAAGCAGGTGCCCCGCGGCGCCTGCTCCAGCTCCATCCGGCCGCCGTGCGCGGCCACGATGCCGCTGGCGATGGACAGGCCGAGCCCCGCGCCGGATCCGCGTGAGCGGTGCCGCCGCGCGTCGGGCAGCCGCGCCGCCCCGGCGGGCGCGCCCACGAGTTCGGGCGGCATGCCCTCGCCGTCGTCGGCCACCTTGACCGTCACCGTGCCCGGCTCCGTCGCCTCGGCCACCACCTGCACCCTAGTCCCCGGCGGGTTGTGCCCGAGCGCGTTGCTCAGCAGGTTGACGAACACCTGCTCGAGCCGGTCGTGGTCGGCCCAGATGGTCGGCAGGCCGGGCGCGCACTTCACCTCCACCTGCGGCCCGCTGGCCGGCGGCAGGCAGGCGACCGCGGCGTCGAGCACCAGCGGGATGTCGCACCAGTCGGATTGCAGCCGGAAGATCCCGGACTCGATCGCGGAGAAGTCGAGCAGGTCGTTGACCAGCCGGCCGAGGCGCGCCGACTCGGCGGAGATGCGGGACAGGAAGCGCTGCTGCGACTCGGTGTCCCAGGTCACGTCCTTCTGCAGCAGGCTGGTCGCGTACCCGGTGATCGCGGTGAGCGGCGTGCGCAGCTCGTGGCTGAGCCTGCGCAGGAACGCGTGCTGCAGTTCCTGCGACTGGCGCAGCGCCATCGCCTCCTGGTGCGCGGTCAGGGCTTTCTCCCGTTCCAGCGCCATCCGCAGGCTGTGGGCCGCGTCCTCGATCAGGTCGGTCGCGTCGTCTGGGGATATGCCGTCCCGCCACGCGGCGAGCAGCACGGTCTGGCCGTCGGGGGCGGCGAATGTGACCGTCAGGCTCCGGCCGTCGCCGACCATGGCGACGCCCTCCGGGGCACCGCGTCCTAGGGCCGCCAGTGTCGCCCAGAGCGTCTCCGGGGGCATGTACGCGCCGCCGGAATAGGCCCGTACGGTCAGCGTGCCGTCGGGCGCGGCGGTGACCAGCGCCACCTCGTCGGCGTCCAGGCCGCCCCGCAGCGCGTGCAGCGCGATGTGCAGGGCCTCCGCCACCGGCACCGGGCCGGCCAGCGTCTGCAGCACCTCGCGGATGGTCTCGAGCAGCCGGTTGCGGGCCGTGAGCTGGTCCAGCAGCCGGTCCCGCTCGATCGCGCTCGCCGCGTAGCCGGCGTACAGGGCGGCGAGGTCGAGGTCGTCGCGCTGCGGCTTGCCCGACACGGCGCGGAACACCGTGATGACCCCGAGCAGGCCGCCCGGCCCGAGCACCGGCACCGACCACGAGCTGGCGACTTTCGCCGACCTCGCGAGGTCGCCGAAGATGATCCACGAGCCCGTGCCGGCCCGGATGTTGTCCTCGATGACCGGCTGCTGCGTGGCGGCCGCGAGCCCCACCGGCCCGCCGCCCGCGCCGTACGGCAGCCGCGACCAGGCGGCGAGCACCGACGTCGGCACCCCGAACGAGGCGGCGCAGATCAGGTGACTGTCCTCGAGCAGGTGGATGCACAGGCGTTCGCTGCCGAGCGCGGCGCCGAGTGCCGACAGGATCAGCGACAGGCTGGACGACGGCTCGGAGGAGACGAGCCGGCCGGTGAGCCGGTGCAGCCGGGTCAGCTGGCGGCGGGCAGAGGAGTCCACGGCCTGGCCGGAGACCAGCGCCACCACGTCGTCCGGGTGCACCTCGCTCGGCGACACCTCGGCGACCACCTGCCCGCGCCGCAGCACGACGATGCGGTCCGCGAGGCGGAACATCTGCCCGGTGTCGTGGCAGGAGAGCAGGATCGTCGTGCCCTGTTCGCGCAGCCGGCTGATCAGGCGCTCGACCAGGGCCGATTCCTGCACGCCCAGGTAGGCGGTCGGCTCGTCGAGCAGCAGCAGCCGCGGATCGTGCGCCATGGCCCGGGCGACCGCCACCATCTGCCGCTGCCCGCCGGACAGGGACATGACCGACCGCGTGGTGTCCCGCAGCGGGATGCCGAGCCGGTTGAACAGCTTGGCCGCGTCGCCGTGCAGCGCCACGTCGGAGAACAGGTGCCTGCGGCGCTCGTTGCCGAGCATGACGTTCGAACGCGACGTCGAGGTTGTCGTTCAGCGCGACGTCCTGCCAGACGATGCGGACGCCCAGCCGCGCGGCCGCGGCCAGATCCGGCGTGACCGGCCGCCCGCCCAGCCTGATCGAGCCCGAGACCGGCGCGACGTCCCCGGCGATGGCGCGGATGAGCGTGGTCTTGCCGGCGCCGTTCTCCCCGGCCAGCGCCACGACCTCGCCGGCGCGCACCGCCAGGTCGACCCCATCCAGCGCCGTAAGCGCACCGTAACGGACCGTGAGCGAAGAGACCGTCAGCTCCGGCGGCGCGCCCGCGGCGCCAGGCTCCACGCTGACCGTCACGGTATCAATTCTTATCGAACACCCCCTGACGAGCACAATCAGCCGCGATTCCGCTCGCCCCGCCCCAGCTCACAGCCCCCCACCCCCCCGCACAACTCCGCCCCGGCTTTGCCCCGGCCTCCGCGTCAGCCCCGCCCCAGCCCCAGCCCCAGCCCCAGCGCTCAGCCCCAGCCCCCAGCCGCAGCGCCCCCGCCCCGGCCTCCCCGTCAGCCCCGCCCCCGCCCCAGCCTCCCCGTCAGCCCCGCCCCAAGCCCCCGCCCCGGCATCTCAGCCTCCGCCGCCCCGCCCCCGCCCCCCGGGCCGCCCCCCGCGGCGTGTCAATTGCGCAATCGACCCGCTCTATTGTGGTCAATTGCGCAATCGACATGGTTGGCGTGAACGGCGGTGCGTGAAATGTGCCCGAAATTATCGGAGAAACGGCGCATTTCGGTTATCGGATGTTGACGCAATCGCTTGCAAAGGTGCCGCGCCGCCCCGCTGCTGTTGTGTTTTATTCGGAACGAACGGTGGCGCCTGGGCGTTCGCCCGCGATGACCGGATACGGGGCCGGCGTGCGGCGCGGGCGGCCCGGGCTGGCGGCTGACGGTGGGGTTTGCCTAACCCCGTTTCCGGGGGAGCGGCTCCTGGCCGGTGCCGGCCGTTATGGCCTAGCGTCGTTGCTGTGTCCGTTCTCCGCGACTTGGTGTCGCCACGCACCTGGCTCGCCTACATCCACCACACGGCCGGGCTGGTCATCGGCCTGGTGGCCGGCGTCCTCGCCATCTCGTTCCTCGCGCTCAGCGTCGCCGGGCTCCCGCTGATGCTGATCGGCATTCCCATCCTCGGGCTCACGATGCGCGGCGCGGGACGGTTCGCCCGGTTCGAGCGCGCCCGGTTCGGGTTCTTCCTCGGCGCGCGGATCGCGCCCTGGCCCGCGGCCGCGCGCGCCGGGTACCGCTGGGGGCTGGTGCCCCGCCAGGGAAAGCTCACCGAGCGGGCCACCTGGGGAGCACTCGGCTGCGCGCTCGCGCGGCTGCCGGTCAGCGTGGTGATGTTCGCGGTCATCGTGCTCGCGTGGTCGCTGGGCCTGGTGATGATCACGCTGCCGCTGTACAACGGGGCGCTCCCGGCCGGCGGCGCGCACCCGCCAGTGCTCACCGACCGCGGCCTTGACGCGGCGCTGTCCGGCCTGGCCGCGCGGTGCCCGGTGCCGGTCGAGGTGCACGTCGACGTGCCGGTACGGCCGAAGGCATCGGTCGAGGCGGTCGCGTACTTCGTGGTGGCGGAGGCGCTCACCAACGTGGCGAAGTACTCCCGGGCCGCGCACGCCAACGTCGTGGTGGAGGGCCACGGGTACCCGGGCAACCTCAGCATCGTGATCAGCGACGACGGGATCGGCGCCGACCCCGCGGGCGCCGGGCTGTCCGGCCTGGCCGGCCGGGTGGCGGGCGTCGACGGCACGCTGACGGTCGAGTCCCCGTCCGGCGGCCCGACGATCATCTCGGCGGTGCTGCCGTGCGGATAGCGATCGCGGAGGACTCCGTGCTGCTGCGCGAGGGGCTGACCCGGCTGCTCGCCGAGGCCGGCCACGAGGTCGTGGCCGCCGAGGGCGACGCCGAGGCCTTCCTGCGCGTGGTCGCGGCGGGCAAACCCGACGTGTGCGTCGTGGACGTCCGCATGCCGCCCACGTTCACCGACGAGGGGCTGCGCGCGGCGCTCGTGGTCCGCGACCAGTGGCCCGACGTCGGCGTGCTGGTGCTGTCCCAGTGGGTGGAGGAGCGGTACGCGACCGAGCTGATCGCCGGCCGCCCGCACGGGGTCGGGTACCTGCTCAAGGACCGGGTCGCCGACGTGGGGGAGTTCCTCGCCGCGCTGCGCCGGGTGGCCGAGGGCGGCAGCGCGCTCGACCCGGAGGTCGTCGCGCAGCTGCTGGCCCGCAGCCGCCACCCGCTCGGCTCCCTGACGCCCAGGGAGCGCGAAGTGCTCGCGCTGATGGCCGAAGGCCGGTCGAACTCCGCGATCGCCGAGACGCTCGTCGTCGGCGGCGGCGCGGTCGAAAAGCACATCAACAACATCTTCACCAAGCTCGGCCTCGCGCCGGGCGAGCGGGACCATCGCCGGGTGCTCGCGGTCCTGCGCTACCTAGGGACGGGCTGATCGGAAGGCTGCCGCTGACCACCGGACGTCCGCCTCCGCGGGCCGATCGGTGCGGACGGAAAAAGTCCCATAGGGGAAGGATTCCGCGCAAACGGCCGGGATTGTCTCACAATGCGGACTCTGTCTCGCGATCCGAGAAGAAATCCCGCCGGCCGGCAGGCCGATTGCGCAATCGACCCGCTCTAGTGTGGTCGATTGCGCAATCGACCCGCCGCAGGTCCGGGCCGGCGTAGTGCCCGAACCCTCCAAGAGCCGGGTCCGGTAAACGGCATTGCCTTATACGGCCCGCCATAGAAAAGTCTTCGTGATCATGGGCAGCGTTCTGTTGCCTTGCGATCGGCAACTAATTGCTATTTCGAGTCCGGCAAAATGGCCCGTGGTCCTGCTCCGCTGCGTTCGAAAACTCTCAAGAAACATCCACCCTGCTGGTACCGTATGGGAGCAGAGGCTGAGGGAAGTATGGAGAACGCCGCCGGAAAGCTTCCGCGCTCGAGGGAACGCTTCGGCGCGCCGATCGCGGCGTCCAGGAATTCGCTAAGCGGAGTGACGTCGGCAAACCTCGAATGTCAGTGCCCGCCAGTACCGTACTGGTATTGGCTAACGCAATTACTTGATGCGAAGGGAACATCATGACTGATGATCTTGAAGAATGCGGGCACTGGCGGGACAGCGTCGAGACCAGGCTCGCTAGGCTGGAGGTCACTGTCGGGGAACAGGCACGATTGCGAGCGGCGATGGACGAAGATCTCAGCAAGCTGCACGTAGAGCGGAAACTGCTGCAATCCCTGCATGACACGCAGCAAGATCACACCGCGCGGCTGACGAGGCTGGAGACGGGACAGGAGAGGCTGGAGACGGGACAGGAAGAGTTGCAGGCGAAACTGGAACGAGTGCACCTCGGCGTAGAGGCGATCCGTGACATGCTCGACCGGGACCTCGCCGGCGACAACTAGCCGGCCAGCGCGAGACGCGAAAATTCAGGTGCTTCCTGCCGTCCGGCACCTTACCGTTTCCACCGAGAATCAGGCGGTAGCGACGGGAGGCGGCGGGCAGTGGAGCACCTGGCCAAGAAGCTGATCAACTGGGCGTCCATCCTGGAGCCGGGCACCAGGGAGCAAGCTCAGCGGACCGCCGCCATGCCCTTCATCTGGCCGCATCTCGCGCTGATGCCCGACGCCCACCAGGGAAAAGGTGCCACCGTCGGGTCGGTGATCCCCACGTTCGGCGCGATCATGCCCGCCGCGGTCGGGGTTGATATCGGATGCTTCCTGGGCGAGACGCGAGTACCGCTGCTCGACGGCCGCCAGCGAACGCTCAAGGACATGGCCGAGGCTGGCGGAACGTGGTGGCTCTACTCCGTCGACGCCAGCGGGCAGATCGTGCCAGGCCGGGCGGTTGCCCTGAAGACCCGCACAGATGCCGAGCTGATGAAGGTGACCGTTTCCGGCGGCGACGAGATCGTCTGCACGCCGGATCACCAGTTCATGCTGGTCGACGGCAGCTACCGGCAAGCCCGGGAACTCCGCTTCAACGACAGCTTGATGCCGCTGACCGGACCGGTGCCGCCCGAGTTCCAGAAGCTCCGCATGGCCGGCGTACGAAGGTCGAACGCAGACCCAGTGATGCGGACGCGGAGGGCCCCACTCGGGGCAGCGAACGAGGTCGCCGCCAATCCGGCCGCGCTGCGGTGGCACAAGAAGCGGGAGCACGGCTACAACCACAAGGTGATCGCGGTCGAGGCCTTGGCCGAGCGCGACGATGTTTACTGCCTGCAGGTCGAGGAGCATCACAACTTCGCCCTCGCGGCCGGCGTATTCGTGCACAACTGCGGCATGATCGCGGTCCGCACCGGGCTGGTGCGCGACGACCTGGCCGGCAAGCCGCTGGCTCGGCTGCGCGAAGCCATCGAGAAGGCGGTGCCGCTGTCGGCGGGCCAGTACAACGAGACCGTGCACGACGGCGGTACCCAGGCCCGGATCGCGGAGCTGGAGAGCCGCGACGGCGCGGACAGCGCCCGGGAAGTAGCGCCCAACTGGCGGCTGCAGCTTGGCTCGCTGGGTTCGGGGAACCACTTCATCGAGGTCAGCCTCGACGAGGCCAACCGGGTTCTGGCTGTTCCTGCACTCCGGGTCGCGCGGGGTCGGCAATAAGCTGGCGACCAGGTACATCAAGGTCGCGCAGCAGTGGTGCGAGCGCGCCTGGATCCAGCTCCCCGACCCGGATCTGGCCTACCTGGTCGAGGGCACCGCGGAGTTCTGGGCGTACCTGCGGGACCTGCGCTGGGCCCAGCACTTCGCGCTGCTCAACCGCGAGGAGATGATGGCACGGGTCACGGCGTGCCTGGCCGGGTTCATGGGCCGCGACGTAGCGGCGGCGGAGACCATCCAATGCCACCACAACTACACCGAGCAGATGAGCGAGGACATGCTCCGGTCGTGGAAGTCCCCGCCGAAGGGCCGCTCCGGGCACGTGTGGCTGTCCCGCAAGGGAGCAATCGACGCCAGCCCGGGCAGGCCGGGACTCATCCCCGGCTCGATGGGCACGCGGTCGTACGTCGTGACTGGCAAGGGGAACAAGCTGTCGCTGAACTCCTCGCCGCACGGCGCTGGCCGCGAGTACAGCCGGTCAAAGGCGCGGAAGACGTTCACCCGTGAGCAGCTCGACGCGGCGATGGCGGGCATCGAGTGGCGGCACACGGACGCGTTCCTCGACGAGATCCCCGGAGCTTACAAGGATATCGATCAGGTCATGGCTGACGCGGCCGACCTGGTCGAGATCCGGCATACACTCCGGCAGATCGTCAACGTCAAGGGCGAGTGACCCCTCAGAGGGCGGCGAAGGCATCCTCCAGGATGTCCAGGCCCTCCTCGAGCAGGTCTTCGCCGATCACCAGCGGCGGCAGGAACCGCAGCACGTTGCCGAACGTCCCGCAGGTGAGCACCACCAGCCCGTTCCTGTGGCACGCGCTGGCGACCGCGGCGGTGGCCGCCGGGTCAGGCTCCAGCGTGCCCGGACGAGTCAGCTCGACAGCGACCATCGCGCCGCGCCCGCGCACGTCCGCGATCACCGGGTACGCCGAAGCCAGCTTGCGCAGCCGGGGCAGCATGATGTCCCCGATCCGGCGGGCGCGGCCCGCCAGGTCTTCGGCCTCCATCGTCTCGATCGCGCCCAGCGCGGCCGCGCACGCGACCGGGTTGCCACCGTAGGTGCCGCCGAGCCCGCCAGGGTGCACGGAGTCCATGATCGAGGCGCGCCCGGTCACGCCGGCGAGCGGCAGGCCGCCGGCGATGCCCTTGGCGGTGGTGACCAGGTCCGGCACCACCTCCTCGTGCTCACAGGCGAACCAGTCGCCGGTCCGGCAGAACCCGGATTGGATCTCGTCGGCGATGAACACGATCCCGTGCGAAGCGCAGAACTCCGCGAGCCCGGACAAGAACCCCTCGGGCGGGACGATGAACCCGCCCTCGCCCTGGATCGGCTCGATGATGACCGCCGCCACGTTGGACTCGCCCACCTGCGTGTGGATCAGGCTCTTGATCACGTCCAGCGCCTCGGCGCGGCAGGCGTCCGGGCCGTCCGGCCAGCGCAGCGGGTAGGCCATCGGCATCCGGTAGATCTCGCCGGCGAACGGGCCGAACCCCTGCTTGTACGGCATGTTCTTGGCGGTCAGCGCCATCGTCAGGTTGGTCCGGCCGTGGTAGGCGTGGTCGAACGCGATGACCGCGGACCGGCCGGTGAAGTGCCTGGCGATCTTCACCGCGTTCTCCACCGCCTCGGCGCCGGAGTTGAACAGCGCCGACCGCTTCTCGTGCGAGCCGGGCGTCAACCGGGCAAGCGACTCGCAGACCGCCACGTACCCCTCGTACGGGGTCACCATGAAACAGGTATGGGTGAACTGCGCGACCTGGGCGGCGACCCGCGACGACACGGCAGGCGCCGCGTTGCCGACCGAGGCGACCGCGATGCCTGAGCCGAAGTCGATCAGCGAGTTACCGTCCGCGTCGAGCAGCACGCCGCCGCCGGCCGCGGTGACGAACACCGGCAGGGTGGTCGAGACGCCGCGCGCGACGGTGCCGGCCCGCCGGGCGAACAGTTCGCGCGAGACCGGGCCGGGTATCTCGGTGACGAGGTTGCGGTGCTGCGGCAGCCCAGGGCCGCCGACGGGTAGTGCGGTCATGATTCGGACGATAACACCCGCAGGTCAAGCGGTATAGCGGGACATGATGCCACCAATGCGACGCTGGGCGTCTATGGTGGTGAGCCCGGTGGCTACTGAGAAAGGGACCGAGACGACGGACATGCCTGATTACCATGGCGGCGCGCTCGCCGGCCAGCACGGGGCCCAGCGGGGGGCACTGTTCGGTGGCGTGTTCGCGCGCGGCGGCACCGACATCTCGGATACCGCGTGGCTGCAGGCCATGCTGGACGCCGAGGCAGGCCTGGCGCGGGCACTCGAGCGTGCCGGGCTCGCGCCAGCGGGGGCCGGCGAATCCGTCACCGCCGCGGCCAGGGCCGAGAACTTCGACGTCGCCGAGCTCGGCGAGCTCGCGGCGCGGACCGGGAATCCGGTCCCGGGGCTGGCCAGGGCGCTGACCCGGCGGGTCGACGGCCCGGCCGCCGGGGCCGTGCACCGGGGCGCGACCAGCCAGGACATCCTGGACACGGCGGCGATGCTGCTCGCCCGCCGGGCCATCGACGCCACGAAAGCGGACCTGGAGCAGGCCGCCGACGCCGCGGCGGCCCTCGCCGAGGGACACCGCGGCAGCCTCATGATCGGCCGGACATTGCTGCAGCAGGCGGTGCCCGTGACGTTCGGCGTGGTGGCCGCGGGCTGGCTGGCCGGGCTTGACGGCGCGCTCGACGGGCTCACCCAGGTCAGGAACACCCGGCTCGCGGTGCAGTTCGGCGGCGCGGCCGGGACGCTCGCCTCGCTGAACGATCGCGGCACCCAGGTCAAGGCGCTGCTCGCCGCCGAGCTCGGGCTGCCGGACCCGCCGCTGCCCTGGCACACCGAGCGGCTGCGCGTCATCGACGTCGCTACCGCGATGGCCCGGGTCACCGCGGCGCTGAGCAAGGTCGCGCGGGACGTCACGCTGCTCGCGCAAACGGAAGTGGCGGAAGTGGCGGAAGGTGCTGGCGGCCCAGAAGAGTCTGGCGGGGGCAGCGGGACTGACGGGCGAGGCGCCCCGCGGCGCGGTGGCTCCTCGGCCATGCCGAACAAGAACAACCCGGTCGCCGCCGTCGCCATCCTCGGCTGCGCCAGGCAGGTGCCGGGCCTGCTCGCCACGCTCGTCGCCAGCGCCGAGCAGGAACACCAGCGCGCGGCCGGCGCCTGGCACGCCGAGTGGCAGCCGTTCGGCGACATCCTGCGGCTGGCCGGCTCCGCCGCCGCCTGGGGAAATGACCTGCTTACCCATCTTCACGCCGACAGCGCGAAGATGGCCGCCAACCTCACGGCGGCCGGCGGGCTGCCGATGGCCGAGCGGGTCACGGCCCTGCTGCGCGGCGTGCTCGGCGGCCCGCAGGCGCACGATCTCGTGGCGACCGCCGCCGCCCGGTCGACAAGCTCCGGCCTGCCGCTGAGCGATGTGCTGCTCGCGGCGCCCGAGCTCGAAGAGCGGCTCAAGGAGGCCGGGATCACCGCCGACCAGATCGAGGCGGCCCTGGACCCGGCCGGCTACCTGGGCTCGTCTGGTGACTTCATCACCGCGGCCCTGGAAGCACACGAGCGGACTAGGCGTGGCGGACAGCGTGGATGACGAGGAGCGCGCCGCGCAAGGCATGCGGGAGTACCGGCGGGAGTACCGGCGGGAAGAGCGGCGGTAGGCCGGACGACGCGAAGCAACGGTCCGTTCCGTATCAAGATTGTCCGCTCTGCGAACAGATGTGCTCTGAGCGGTACGGCGGATGTATCGTTTGGTAACCGAATAGACGGGAGCGATATGGCGGAGATCGTCTCGCTCGCGGACGCTGTTCGAGCGCGCCGTCCGCGACGGTGACACGGTCGCGATGGAGGGGTTCACCCACCTGATTCCGTTCGCGGCGGGCCATGAGGTGATCCGGCAGGGGCGGCGCGACCTCACGCTGATCCGGATGACGCCGGACCTGATCTACGACCAGCTGAT
Organism: uncultured Actinomycetota bacterium; assembly: GCA_963771985.1. Classification (GTDB taxonomy): domain Bacteria; phylum Actinomycetota; class Actinomycetes; order Streptosporangiales; family Streptosporangiaceae; genus Trebonia. The sequence goes on from CAVYVO010000013.1 coordinate 14,877, forward strand.
CGGCGCGGGCTGCGCGCGCAAGCTCATCTTCTCCTGGGGCGGCAACCCCGGGGTCGGCTCGCTGCACCGCTTCCGGGACGCGGTCGAGCACGGCTGGCCGCGGCCGCTGGAGATCGAGGAGCACAGCCACGCCGGGATGGCCAACCGGTACGTGGCCGGGGCGGCGGGGCTGCCGTTCGCGGTGCTGCGCGGGTACAACGGGACCGGGCTGGCGGAGAAGACCGCGTCGATCGCTCCGATCGCCTGCCCGTTCACGGGCGAGCAGCTCACCGCCGTGTCCGCGGTCAACCCCGACGTGGCGATCATTCACGCGCAGCGGGCGGACCGGGCCGGCAACGTGCAGTTCTGGGGCATCACCGGAGTGCAGAAGGAGGCGGTGCTCGCCGCGAAGCGCTCCGTCGTCACGGTCGAGGAGATCGTGGCTGACCTCGGCCCGGTCAGCAGGCCCAACGTCGTCGTCCTCCCCTCGTGGACCGTGAGCTACGTGGCCCACGTGCCGAACGGCGCCCACCCGTCCTACGCGCTCGACTACACCGTCAGGGACAACGACTACTACGTCGCCTGGGACAAGATCGCGCGGGATCGCGAGACGTTCGGCGCCTGGCTGGCGGAGCACATGGGGACCGCGCGATGAGCGAGTACACCTCCGACGAGATGATGACCGTCGCCGCCGCCCGCGCCCTGTCCGACGGCATGACCTGCTTCGTCGGCATCGGGCTCCCGAGCGCCGCCGCCAACCTGGCCCGGGCCGCGCACGCACCGGACCTCGTGCTCATCTACGAGTCGGGCACGATCGGCGCCAAGCCCGGCCGCCTGCCGCTGTCCATCGGCGACGGCATCCTCGCCGAAACGGCCGACGCGGTGATCTCCGTGCCGGAGATCTTCAACTACTGGCTGCAGCCAGGGCGGATCGACGTCGGCTTCCTCGGCGCCGCGCAGATCGACAAGTACGGGAACATCAACACGACGATCGTCGGCGGGGACTACGCCAGCCCCAAGGTGCGGCTGCCCGGCGCCGGCGGCGCGCCGGAGATCGCGGCCTCGTGCGAGGAAGTCATCGTCATCGTCCGGCAGAGCCGCCGGACGTTCGTCGAGAAGGTCGACTTCATCACCTCGGTGGGCTACGGCGACGGCCCGGGGACGCGGGAGCGCCTCGGCCTGCGCGGCAAGGGCCCGCGGCAGATCATCACCGACCTCGGCGTGCTCACCCCCGACCCGCGGACGCGGGAGTTCACCGTGACGGCGATCTTCCCCGGCGTGACCGAGGCGACGATCAGGGAACGGACCGGCTGGGACGTGGCGATCGCCGCGCCGCCTGAACTCGAGATCGTGACCCCGCCGACAGCAGCGGAGCTGACGGCCTTGCGCAGGCTCTGGTGACCGGCGAGCTCGCCTTGCCGGACTACACACACCCGCGGCCGGGCAACCACCCGCCGCTGGACTTCCCGGGGTACAAGGCGACCGCCCTGCGGCATCCGACGAAGCCGCTCGTGCTCCTGCCGCACCGGCTCACCGAGGTGACCGGCCCGCTGCTCGGCGAGGAGCTGATCACCATGCAGGACGCGGACCTCACCGCCCAGCACGCGGGGGAGCCGCTGGGGCAGCGGATCATCGTCTTCGGCCGGGTGCTGGACTCCGGCGGCCGCCCGGTGCCGGACACGCTCATCGAGATCTGGCAGACCAACGCGGCCGGCCGGTACCGGCACAAGCGCGACCACCACCCCGCCCCGCTCGACCCGAACTTCGACGGCGTGGGGCGGGCGATCACCGACTCCGGCGGCCAGTACCGCTTCATCACCATCCGGCCAGGCTCCTACCCGTGGGGCAACCACTACAACGCCTGGCGGCCCGCGCACATCCACTTCTCGCTGTTCGGCCGGGCGTTCACGCAGCGGCTTGTCACCCAGATGTACTTCCCCGGCGACCCGCTGCTCCCGCTGGACCCGGTCTACAACTCGGTTCCCGACGAGAAGGCGCGCCTGCGGATGATCGCCGAGTTCTCCATCGAGGACACCCAGCCGGAGTGGGCGCTCGCCTACCGGTTCGACATCGTGCTCCGCGGCCGCGACGCCAGCGTTTTCGAGGAGGCCCGCGCGTGAGCGAGCTCGTCACCCCCTCGCAGACCGTCGGACCGTACTTCACGATGCGGCTGCCGTGGCCGCAGGGCCCGTTCGTGGTGCCGGAGGACACACCGGGCGCGATCACGATCATCGGGCGCCTGTTCGACGGCGCGGGCGACGTGATCCCCGACGGGCTGATCGAGACCTGGCAGGCCGGCCCGGACGGCCGGTTCGCGCACCCGGACGACCCGCGCGGCCCGGTGCCGGCCGGGTACAAAGCGTTCCGCGGCTTCGGCCGTTGCGGGACGTCCCTCGACGGCTCGTTCAGGATCGTGACGCTGAAGCCGGGCGCCCTGCCTTCCGGGGACGGGCGCACCGAGGCGCCGCACATCGACGTCTCCGTCTTCGCCCGCGGCATGCTGGACCGCAGCGTGACCCGGATCTACTTCCCCGACGAGGCTGCCTTGAACGAGGCTGACCCGGTGCTGTCGGCGGTGCCCGCGGACCGCCGTGACACCCTGATCGCGGTGCCGCTCGCGGACGGCCTCCTGGAGTTCGACATCCACATGCAGGGACATCGGGAAACGGTGTTTTTCGAGCTGTAGTGTGCGAGAAGCCGGGCCCGGTGACCGATTCTCTGCCCGGCCACTTTCTGGCGGGTCGCGCAGCGGTTCGAGCACCAGTGCCCGTCCTCGGTCGTGCAGACCAACCCGAGTGGCAGCACTATCGGCAGCGTCGGCGCCGCGGCCGACCTGCAAGACAGCGGAAGCTCGGCCGGCGTCCGCGCCACCCACCTGGTGATGTCCGACGGCCGGGTCAATCACGCCGACTATCCCGATCTCGTGCCGCATCAGGTCGCCATCGTCATTTTCTCCGTTGTCGTCAACCGCGCGACCAAGATAAGCTCGCTTACCCGCGACGAACTCGTCGGAATCTGGACCGGAAAATACCGGAACTGGCGGCAGCTCGGTGGCGCGAACCTGCCCATTGATATCGTCAGCAGGACGACCGACTCGGGTACGCGCGCCACATTCGACCTCAAGATCCTGCGCATGCGAACCGAGATCCAGCAATCATCGGAAAGCTGCACGAGCCCCGACCTGGTTCCCAATTCGCCGGTCATCCGCTGCGAGAAGTCCCGCACCGGCCAGTTGCTGGAGGCGGTCAACGCCATTCCGGGCGCCATCGGGTACGCGGAAGCCGCTGCCGCGGCGGCGCCGGAATACTCGAACGTCGACGAGATCCAGCTGGACGGCCGGGACGCCAGCCCGGAGCTGGTCAAGAACGGGCAGTACCCGTTCTGGGCGACCGAGTACCTGTACACGTACGGCAAGCCGGCGCCTGGCAGCCTGCTATCCGCTTTCCTCGGCTTCATGTCCACCGACATCGCCGCGAGCGTCCTGCAGGACGACGGCGACATCCCCTGCGGCCTGACCGCGCTCTGCGCCGGCTGAGGTCCGTGCCAAGCTGGAGGTATGCGAGCTGCTGACGTATCCGATTATCCCGAACGTACGCTCCTTACTCCCCAGGACTATCGTGCTGCCGCCGCCCGGATAGGCCCGTACGTCCGGCGCACGCCGGTGCTGCGGGCCGTGGCCGATGGCCGCCCGGTCAGCCTCAAGCTCGAGCACCTGCAGGTCGCCGGCGTGTTCAAGATCCGGGGTGCTTTGAACGCGCTGCTAGCCCGGGGGGACGACCCCCCGGAACCCCCCGCGCACGGGGGAGCTACGCGCCCCCCCATTCCCCCCGCGGTCGTGACCGCCTCCGGCGGCAACCACGGGCTCGGCGTCGCGACCGCCGCCCGCTGGCTCGGGATCCCGGCCACGGTGTTCGTGCCCGCCACGGCGCCGGAGGCGAAGGCCCGCCGGATCGCCGCGCAGGGCGCGGACGTGGTGAAGACCGGCAGCGTCTACGCCGACGCCGAACGCGCCGCCCGCTCGTTCGCCGCCGACCATGACCTCTACTACGTGCACGCCTACGACGATCCGGCGGTCGTCGCCGGCCAGGGCACCGTCGGCCTGGAGATCGCCGCCGACCTGCCGGACTGCGACGCGGTGGCCGTCCCGGTCGGCGGCGGCGGCCTGCTCGCCGGGGTGAGCGGCGCGCTGTTTTCCGTCAGCGCGGGGCTTTCCGGAAGCGCCGCCGCGCCCTGTCCCGTCGCGGCCGTCGAGCCGGAGGGCTGTCCGACCCTGCACGCCGCCGTCGCGGCGGGCGAGCCGGTCGAGGTCGGCGCCGACTCGGTCGCCGCCTCGGCGCTCGGCGCGAGCCGCGCCGGAGACCTGGCGCTCGCCGCGTACCGCGCGTACCCGGTCAGCCTCGCGCTGGTCGACGACAAGCAGATCATCGCCGCCCGGGACCGGCTGTGGGAGGAGTTCCGCCTCGCGGTCGAGCCCGCCGCGGCGACGGTGTTCGCCGCGTGGCTGTCCGGCCAGGTTCCCGGCGAGAATCCGTGCCTGGTGCTGTCCGGCGCCAACGCCGACTGGACGCCGGCCTAGGGCCAGCCGGCGTATGGCCTAGGGCCGGCGTATGCCGACCGCGAGGCGGGCGACGAAGGTGGCGGTGAGTTCCGGCCAGCCGTGGTCGCGCAGTCGGCGGCGCACCAGGGAAAGGAACCGCTCCGCCGTGGCGGCGCCGAGCGCGCGGGTGCCCGACTGGGTGGCGAGCTGGGCCAGGTAGTCCTCGGCGGAGTAGGTCATCGTGAAGGGGTACCGCAGGCTGGCGATCTCCTCGAAGTACGGGCTCGCCTCGGCGGGGAAGTGCCACGCCTCGATCCGTTCCGGGGGCGGCGGCGGCGACCCGGCGAAGCCGACCGCCCGGTAATCCTCCTGCACGTTGGTCCAGAACGGCTCCTCGCCCGCCTCGCCCGCCTTGCCCGCCCTGTCCGCCCTGTCCGGCGGTCGCGCCCAGGCGCAGCTGCCGACCGCCATGGCCCCGCCGGTTTCGAGGAGGCTGGCGGGCTTGGCGTAGCGGACGGCGGGGTCGATCCAGTGCAGCATGTTGATCGCGACGACCGCGCGCGGCGGTTCGCCGTCGGGCGGCCAGTCTTCGAACGAACTGGTCACCACCGTGGCCGCGGGAAAGTCCGCCAGCCGGCGCCGGGCCGCCGCCGCCAGCGAGGGGCCGAGCTCGACGGCGGTGACCGCGAGCCCCCGTTCGGCCAGCGGCACGGTCGCCTGCCCGGTGCCGCAGCCGATCTCGAGAACCCGGCCGCCGGGGGAGAGGCCGGCGAGCCGGACCAGGTCGTCGAACAGCGCCGACGGGCAGACCGGCCGGGTGCGCTGATAGGTCTCCGCGTCCGCGTCGAACCCGGCGCGCAGCTCGTGCCGCTGCGCTGACTGGTCAGACATCGCTAAGTGAGCCCCCGCCCGCGGCCGTGATCGCGCCCGTGGCCGTGGCCGTGGCCGCGGCCGTGATCGCCGCCGTGATCGCCGCCGTGGCCGCGGCCGTGATCGCCGCGCCGCCGTCGTGCCGGCCGACGCCCGCGGCGGCGTCGCAGATCAGGGGAGCCGTTCCGGTGTCCGGGGCCGGGAGCACGCCATGCGCGCGCAAGACGGCCGCCACCTTCCGCGCGATCCACGCGTCGCCGGCCGCGGTCGGGTGGAGGCCGCCGTCGAAGTGCTGGTAGTTCCAGCGCCCGGCGAGCGGGTCCATGATGATCGTGCCCCGGCCCGCACTGACGATGGCGTCGTCGACGCGGGAGAGCGCCGCCAGGTGCGCGGGCGACCGGCCGGTGAAGACGGTGACCAGCGCGATCCGCGCGTGCGGCGCCTCGGCGCGGATGAGGGCGATGGTCTGGCGGACCCTCAGCTGTTCGACGCGAGGCGGAACGCCGGCGTCGTCATGGCCCGCCTGAATGATGACGAGCGCCGGGTCGAGGGCGGCCAGGTGCTCGCGGGCCAGCAGCCGCGCGACCGGCCCCTGCCCGCCCGGGCCGGCGTGTACGTAGCCGGCCCCGGACACCCCGTAGACGACGGCGTTCCAGCGCAGCGTCCGGGCGAGCTGAACGGCCCAGGAGAGCTCCGGATCGTGCGGGCCGACCCCCGCCGTGTATGAAGCGCCGACGATCGCCATCGTGGGTACGCCGTCGAGGCGCTGCTCGAGTTGGTGCTCGCAGGCCGCGAGCGGGTCGCGGGAGGCGACCGCCCGTGTCTGGACCGTTCCTGGCTTGCCCGGTCTCGGTGGCGGACCGGATTCCGCGGATCCCGCCGCGCTTCGTCCGGGAGAAACCAGCGACGACGCGAGAAGCGCGAGGAGGCAGGCGATCACGCCCGCTCCGATTGCCGCCAGCCACAAAGTCCTGCGCCGCAACACACCTTAGTGTCGGCGAGCCATCCCGTGATGGCAAGCGCCGCCGCGTCCACGGACGCGTCGGCGACCGGCAGCCGCGAGCCGTCCGCGCGTGCGGCGGGCCGCGGCGCCATCGCCAGCATCACGGCGGACAGGTCGATGAGCAGGCAGCGCATGGACAGCGCGGGCAGCAGACGGGCTAGCCGCCCGTTGCCGCCGCCGACGTCGAGCACCGTCCGCGCCCCCGCCGCGGCGAACCGCCGCGCGACGTCCGGGTGCACGTCATCATGCCGGTACCGCTCGGTGGACAGGAACCGGTCCGGGTCGGCGTCGTAATCGAGCGGCAGGACGCCCATCATTCATCACCATCATTGGCGGTGTAGAAAGCCCGCAGGTCGGCGTCATACTCCGCGTGCGGTCCGAGCCCGACCGCCGCGCGGCGTTCGTCGAGTCGCTCCGGGTCGTCCACCTCGTGCAGCTGGAGGCCGGAGTCCCGGGAATACCGGTACTGGGTGCCGTACAGCTGCGGCTCGCCCCGGTGCATCCGGGTCCGGTCGGTGAGGTATGCCAGGTCCCTGGGGCTGGCATCGCCGCGGCGCACCGCGTCCTCGAGCAGCCCGAGGGCCTGTTCTTGCAGGTCATGAGGAGCGTGCTGGACAAGCAGCCAGGCAGCGTGGGCGGCGTCGTCGCCGACCATGGCATTCCCGAGCCAGCCGTACACCGTGATGACCTGCCGCATCCGCGCGGTATTGGCCCGGTCGATCGCCAGGAGAGCGGTCACTTGTTCCGTGGTCGGGCTGGCTGGCATCTCCTTGCGAGCCTTCTGGTCGGCCGCCACGCGCGCCAGCAGCTCAGCCCGGAGTGCGGCCGCCGCGGTCGGCGTCAGGCTCATGAGACCAGGTATATACCGATCCCGTACAATGCTCGAATGGATTACCTGTACGCGGCCCTCCTGCTCGTCTTCATGGTGGCCGTGCTCGTCGTTCTTTGGAAGCGGGAGCATCCTAGGAAGGACTAGCCGCTCAGGGCCGCGGCGAAGCGCCGGACGGCGGCCGGATCGCGCAATACACAGACCGTGGCGTGCGGGGCGGCCGCGCCGATAGCCGCCATGATCACCGGCAGGCTGAAGACCCGGGGTCTTGTCTGCTTGATCACGTTCGGCGCGCTTGATCACGTTCGCCGTGCGCCAGTTCACGGCGGCCCAGCGACCAGGCCGGCCTCGCCTTCGGCCGCCAGCCGCCGTAGCCGGCCAGACCCCGGCCTTTCCATCCCGGCAAGCGTCCGGAGTCCCGCGCTGGCCCGGCCGGTGACGGCGGGGGCCAGGGGTATCAAATCAGGAAATTTCAGGACTTAACACACAGATAGCCTCAGCCGTACCGCCATGATCGCGAAGACCTTTATCCTGCCGAAGAACTTTTGTCCTATAATGCGCTAATATCTCCGTGATCATGAACTGGTGAGGATCAGATACCCTGGCGGGGTATCCAGTGCCTGGCTGTAAGCGTGTCTCTCCGTGTCCCGCGCGCCGGACGGGCCGGCCGCCCGCGGTCGTGAGCAGCCCCCGGGCCGCAGAGCCTTCCGCACCGCCCCAGCGTCGCCGCCCAGTCCTCATCGGTGCGGAAGACCTGGGCCACATTCCCGGTCATGGTCGCGAGATCCACCCGCAGCGCGGGCAAGGCCGTGGCGTCCGCGTGCAGCCAGCGGACACCGCCCGCGCCCGGCTTACGGCGGGCGACGTCAAGGGAAGCGGAGGCCGGGTCGGCGGCGACCACTTCCAGGCCGCGAGCGGCGAGCAGGCACGCGAGGGTTCCGGTGCCGCAGCCGATGTCCAGGACACTCCCGGCGCTGAACTCATCAGCCAACGCGACATACGCATCCAGATCGGAACGGTCGGGATCCAGCGGGTCATAAATCTCCGCGAGCCGAGGTTCCGCGAAGATCGCATCAGCCACGTAGAGAACCGCGGGCCGGGGCTAGCCGACGCGGGCGACGCCGACGATTACCTGGCCGTCGCGGGGCGGGAGATGCACCGTCTGCTCCCAGTCCGGACGCCACTCCCGGCCGTCAACCACGCCGGGCGGCACCAGTTCCAGCGAGCCGAAGAAGCTGGCGAACTCCGGCACCGAGTGGTTGTACACCTTCGTTCCCCCGGAGGAGTAGGCGCCGAAGCCCGCTTTCGCCGCTTCGCCGTCGGCGCGTCCGGCGGACAGCACCACGTAGCTCCCGGGTGCCAGCGCCGCCACGTACCTGGCCACCAGGTCTCGCGCCGCGTCGGGCGTGAAGAAGTGGAGCAGGTACCCCATCAGCAGGCACGCCGGCGCTGCCAGGTCGATGCCCGCGGCGACCGCGCGCAGGATCGTGTCCGGCTCGCGCACGTCGCCGTCCACCACGGTCACGCCGGGATCGCCCTTGGCGGCCAGCGCGTGCAGGTGGCTGAGCACCACCGGGTCGTTGTCGACGTACGCCACCCGCGCGCCTGGGGCGACGGCCCGCGCCGTCTGATGCGAGTTCGGCGCGGTCGGCATGCCGCAGCCCAGATCGATGAACTGGGTGATGCCCTGGTTCGCCGCCCAGGTCACGGCCCGGGCCAGGAACTGCCTGTTCTCCCGTGTCACCTCGACCGTCAGCGGGGCGACAGCCAGCAGCTTCTCCGCCATCTCACGGTCGGCGGCGAAATTGTCCTTCCCGTCTAGGAGATAGTCGTAGATCCGGGCGATGGACGGCATACTGGGGTCGAAGTCGGCCACGGGCCAGATCCTAGCGCCCGAGGCGCGCTTCAGCCGAGTTGGAGCTGCCCCAGGTTCAGGTTGAGCGTGTTGCCTGAGCCGGGAATGGTGAGGTTGAGCAGCAGCGTGTTGAGGCCGCAATCGTGAAACGCGGGAATCGTGTACGTGCCGTTGACAGGTCCGCCCCCGCTTACCATGAAGCCAGACCCGGAACTGATGTTGATGTCGAAGGGAGTGGTCTGGCAGTTGTTGCCGACGGGCAGGCTGACGCCGAATACCGTCAGGTTAGTGATCTTCAGGGTCACGTTCGCCGTGCTGGTGATCGTGTTCGCGCTGAAGTTGACGGTCCCGGCGGCACTGCCATTCTGGATGATCTCGGTGGTCGCGGTGACCGGAATGAACCCGAATTCCTTCACCGACACGGTCGTGGGAGGAAGCGTGAGCGTGGATTCGGAGGCGCCGGTGGTGAGATCGACCGTGGCGGCGAGGGTCCCTGAGCCGAGGTTCGCGGTCGTGCCGAGCTTGGCGATGAAGGTGGTCCCGGTCACCGCGTAGTGCACGTTGGCCTCTGTGTCGGCGGACGCGGCGCCTGATGCGGCCATGAGGCCTGTAGTGGTGAGTATGGCGGCGCCCAAGGCCATCAGCGCGAGACGCGTTCTTGCCATGTTCGGTCTCCTTTGAACGAAGGCTACTCACGGGTAACCAGAGACGTTACTCATGGGTAATATGACTGGCAAGACTTCGCGCGAAGACGTAAGAATTGCGGATATTCCGGGCCGACGATTTGCGGCTTGACGGGCCCGGAGAACCGGGCCGACACTACTGATGAGTAGGTCTACTGACGAGTAACGGCTCGTGGCCACAGTGGGGCGGGGCTTACGGCACTGCGTTCGCGGAGCCCGAGGAGTTGAGCCTGTTATGTCGTTTCCGCGAAGGTTTGTCTGGCCATCCCGCTGGCGGCTGCCACTGGCCGTGATCCTCGGGCTCGCGACCGTCAGCCTGGGTGTCAGCGCGGGCACGGCGGCCGCCAGCCCGGTCACGGCTGGCCGGGTGGCCGCCGCGGAAGCTTCCAGCCGGCCCGCGCCGCTCGTGGTACGGACCGACAAGGGTGCCGTGCGCGGACTGTACGCCAGGAACGCCCGCGAGTTCTTCGGCATACCCTACGCCGCGCCGCCGGCCGGATCCCTGCGATGGCGGCCGCCCCAGCCGGCCAGGCGGTGGACTGGGGTCAGGAACGCGACCTGGCCCGGGAGCACATGCGCCCAGATCGGCAGCATCGCGACCGGCGTCGTCACCACGAGCACGTCCGAGAACTGCCTGTACCTGAACGTGTACACGCCCACCGTCGTCGGCCGCGGCGGCCTGCCGGTCATGGTGTGGATCCATGGCGGCGGGTTCACCGGCGGCGCGGGCAGCATCTACGACGGAAGCGTCCTCGCCAGTAAAGGCCATGTCATCGTCGTCACGATCAACTACCGGCTCGGCGCGTTCGGGTTCCTGGCGCTGCCCGGACTGGACGGCAAGGCGGCCGGCGGCGACTTCGGCCTGCTGGACCAGCAGGCCGCGCTGCGCTGGGTGCAGCGGAACGCCCGCGCCTTCGGCGGCAACCCCCGTGACGTGACCGAGTTCGGCGAGTCCGCGGGCGCGGCGAGCGTCTGCGACAACATGGCCTCCCCGGCCGCGGCCGGCCTGTTCGCCCGGGCGATCGCCGAAAGCGGCTGCCTGCTGGGCGGTCCCTCCCGGCAGACGGCCGAGGCGACCGGCGCCGCCTTCGCGGCGAAGCTGGGCTGCACGGCCGCCGCCACGCGGGTGGCCTGCCTGCGGGGCAAGTCCGTCACCGCCATCCTGCAGGCGCAGAGCAGCTTCGGCTGGTCGCCCGTCGCCGGCACCCCGGTGCTGCCGCTGCAGCCGGCCGCCGCGTTCGCCGCCGGCCGGTACAGCCACGTCCCGCTGCTCCAGGGCACCAATCACGACGAAGGCCGCTTCTTCGTCGCGCTCGGCTACGACCTCGCGGGCCATCCGCTGACAGCGGTGGAATACAGCCAGGTCATCAAGGCGTCCTACGGTGCAAGCGCGGCGGCCGTCCTCGCCGAGTACCCGCTATCCGGCTACGCGTCGCCGGACCTCGCCTACGCCCAGGTGATCACCGACTCCGCGTTCAGCTGCCCGGCCCTGCAGGCCGATCAGCTGGCGCGGCGCAGCGGAGTGTACGCGTATGAGTTCAGCGATCCGAACCCGCCGGACGACTTCAACCTCACCACGCTCACCTTCCCCCTGGGTGCGGCGCACAGCACCGAGCTGCAGTACGTGTTCCAGCGCATTCCTTTCCTTGACACGGTGCCGCCGTTCAGCAAGGCGCAGCTCGCGCTGTCCAACCAGATGATCGCCTACTGGACCCGCTTCGCCGCCACTGGCAGCCCGGACCGTGGCGGCCGGAACGCGCCCTACTGGCCGCGATTCTCGGCGACCCGGCCGGACATCCAGGAACTGGTGCCGGCCGCGACCCACCCGGAGTCAGCAGCGCAGTTCGCCGCCGCACACAAGTGCGCCTTCTGGACGGGCCTCGGCGTCTAGACTCCGCCCAGAACTGGCTTGAGTCCGAACGCCCCGAACACCCGCGGATCCTGGAACACCACGTTGTGCGCGATCCCCTCAGGGACCACCGTGAGCACCTGCAGTGTGTGCAGCCGCAGGACGCCGCTGTCATCCGGGCAGTAGGCCACCAGGCCGGGCTGGCCGTTCGCCCCGGCCGGGACCATCCGCCAGCCAGCGCCTCGCGCCGCGAAAATCCGGGCGATGAACCGCCCGTAGTCCGCGCGGCCGGCGTACCAGAGCGGCACAGGCGGCATCTCCAGCACGGCGTCGTCGGTGAGCAGGGTGACGAGCGTGTCCACGTCCGCTGATTCGAACGCGCGGATGTAACGCTCGACCGTCTCCCGGACCATCCGGTCGCCTGGTGAGCGCAGTGTCCCCGCCGCGGGCGCCGCCGAGGCGAGCGTGGCCCGGGCGCGCTGCAGCGCGCTGTTGACCGCCGCGGCCGAGGTGTCCAGCTGCGCGGCGACCTCCGCGGCGCTGAACTCGAGCACATCCCGGAGCACGAGGACGGCTCGCTGCCGCGGCGGCAGCAGCTGCATGGCCGCGACGAGCGCGAGCCGCACGCTGTCGCGCTCGGCGGCCCGCGCCTGGGGGTCAGCGTGGTCCCGGTGCAGATAAGTGTCGGGCAGCGGCTGCAGCCATGGCACGGCGAAGTCGGGCACAAGCGGCGTGTCCGGGTCATCGCTCGCGGCGCCCAGGCCTGAGGGCAGCGGCCGCCGCGCCTTGCCCTCGAGCGCGGTCAGGCAGGCGTTGGTCGCGATCCGGTACAGCCAGGTGCGCAGCGAGGCCCGCGCGGGGTCGTAGCGGTCCCGGGCCTGCCACGCGCGGATCAGCACCTCTTGCGCCACGTCTTCGGCGTCGTCGACGCAGCCCAGCATCCGGTAGCAGTGCACCACCAGCTCGCGCCTGAAACGGGCGCTCGCCGAACCGAAGTCCGCGCCGAAGTCCGCGCCCACGTCCGGGCCCACGTCCGGGCCGGAACCCACCCCGTAGCTCACCGTTCCGACGCTATCGCCGGCCGGCCGATGAATCGGGCGGGGCTCGCCGGTATGTACACCCGACCGCACCTAATCGAAGGGATCGCCATGAACCGCGTCATCGTCATCGAGTTCATCACCCTGGACGGCATCGTCGAGGACCCTGACGGCTCGGGCCGCACACCCCGAGGCGGCTGGGCGTTCCGCTACGGCCCCGAAGCGGTGGCCGGCGACAAGTTCGAGCTCGGCCCTGTCCTCGACACGGGCGCGCTCCTGCTCGGCCGCGCGACCTGGCAGCTGTTCGCGACCATCTGGCCCGGCCGCTCCGACGACTTCTCCGCGAAGATGAACACGATGCCCAAGTGGGTGGCGTCGAACACGCTCACCGACGTCAGCGCGTGGCACAACTCGGCCCTGATCCGGGGCGATCTCACGGGGAAAGTACGCCAGCTTCGCACCGAACGCGACGTCATCGTCATCGGCAGCCTCGGCGTCGTGGACACGCTGGCGCGATCCGGCCTCGTGGACGAGTACCGGCTGCTCGTCTTCCCGGCTGTGCTCGGCGACGGCCGACGCCTGTTCACCACCGCAAAAAGCGACGAGTTGCGGCTGGTTTCGGCCGGGCAGCGCGGCCCCGCCGCGCTGCTGCGCTACGAACGCGAGGGCCGGCCTCAGAGCACCTGATAGGGACGCATCATGTCGTTGTCCTCGTGGTCGAGGAAGTGACAGTGCCAGACGAACCTGCCCTTGTGGTCGAAGGTGGCCCTGACCCTGGTGATCACGCCCGTCGGCGCCGCGCACGAGTCCTTGTGCCCCCGCTCCCACGGAGCGGGGGCGCTGACGGCGCCGCCGCCGATCGGCTCCCGGTTCAGCACCTGGAACTGGACAAGGTGCATGTGGAAGACGTGCGAGACCGCGGCGGCGCCTTCGGGGGAGAAGTTCCAGACCTCCCAGACCTCGGTGGCGCCGTCGGCGGGCGTCTCGGTGACCGGCGCGTTCCAGTCCAGCGGGTTCGGAATGCCGTCATCGTCGACGGTGCCGCACAGGTACTTCGCGATCTGGCCGACCTCGAAGCTGGAGCCCTGCTCGGTCAAGGACACCTGCCGGGTCTTCGTGGCCCCGTGCATGGCCGGCAGCGAGGGCAGTTTCAGGTGCCTGGGCGGAACGCTGGTGTCCTTCGACTTCAGCGGCACCACGGTGAACCGCAGCACCGAGCCGGTGGTGCCCACGCTGGCGGCGGACCCCTCGTTGGTCAGGTAGAGGTGCGTGCCCGGCTTCAGCCCGGTGAAGTCGACGATGATGTCGTAGCGTTCGGACGGCAGCATGGGCAGGCCAGTCGTGCCCGCCAGTTCCACCGGGGCGGGCAGGAAGCCGCCGTCGCTGCCGATGACCCAGATCGGCAGCGCCGTCTCGGCCGGGACCGCCGCGAGCCGGTTGCGCACGACCTTCAGCGTCACCGGCCGGCTGGCGCAGGCGTTCAGTACCCGGAACCGGTAGCGCCGCGGTTCCACGTTGAGGTTCGGCCAGGTGTTGCCGTTCACGGTGATCGTGTTGCCGTAGTAGACCCCGTTCCAGATCGGCGGGATGTCCGTCGTCGGGATGTACGGGCCGTTGGAGAACGTGTTCACCGCCGGGAGGAACTGCGAGCCGTCGGTGTTGAACGTAGGGTCCTGGATCACCAGCGGGATCTCGTAGTACCGGGTGCCGGGGCGGTCGCCGTGGCCCGGCGCGGGCCCGGGCAGCACGCCGCGCTTCAGGTCGCTGCCGCCGCCCCGCAGCATGTACATGCCGAGCAGGCCCGCGCGTATGTTGAGGCGGGTCATCCCCAGCGTGTGGTCGTGGAACCACAGGTTCGTGGCGCGCTGGTCGTTCGCGAACACGTAGGTCGCGCTGCCGGCGGCCCACCGCACGCCCGCCCGGTCGTAGGCCTGTTCCTTGTACTGGTCGTAGAAGGTGCCGACGGTCGCGTACCCCTTCGGGATGTTCCTGGCGGCGGGCAGGTACCAGGCCTCCGGGTAACCGTCGGCGTCCGGGAAGTCGTGCGCGCCGTGCAGGTGCATGACCAGCGGCACCGGGCCGGTGTAGGGGCCCGGCGTGCTCTTGAACGCAGGCATCGTGTCCCGCCCGCCGGTCCCGCCCGGCGGGTTGGCCCACATCAGCGTCGGGTCGACCGGCAGCAGCGAGGGGACGTAGTCGCCCGACGCGTCCACCAGTTCGTTCGACCAGATCAGCCGCGTATGCCGGTTGACCGTCGCCTCCACCGTGAACGCCGGCGCGTGGAACGTGAGGCGGCTGGTCGCCGAGCCGATCCCGAAGACCGGCGTGGACGGGAAGCCCTTCGGCAGGATCTGCTGCCTGAAGGGGCGCGCTGCCAGCGAGAACTGGTCGTAGTCCTTGTTGGCGTACGAGCGCGGCATCGCCGGGAGGATGAACAGCTGGGTGGCGAACTGCGGGATCGTTGCCGGGTCCACCTGCTGGGCACTGGCGCCGCCCGCGTTCAGCAGCTGCGGTACCCCGATCGCGGCTCCGGCGCCGGCCACCATGCCAGCACGCAGCATCTGCCTGCGCGTAAACTCCACCCGCTCCTCCATCCTTGATCAGGATCCACGCTATAAAGATCCGCTTCGCCAGACCCCGCTTTACTTTTTCGTGTCCTTTTCGGTTCGCGGCTCGACTTGGTGAGATCGTGACCTAGCATTCGGGAGTGCGAACTCCCGCGGGCACCCGGCCGGCCGCGCTCACGGCCGCCGCGCTCACGGCCGCCGCCCTCGCGACCGCCGTGCTGGCCGTGGCCTGCGCCTCGCCCGGCCAGCCGGCGCCCAGTCCGGCGCAGTCGTCCGGCATCCTGTCCGCCAGCCCGGACGGAGGCACCATCGCGCTGCTCAAGACAGCGCGCACTTCGTTCGGGACGCTCCTCACCAGCGGCACCGGGTACACGCTCTACTGGTTCACCAAGGACACCGCCACGACCTCCGCGTGCGGCGACGTCTGCGCGAGCAACTGGCCGCCGGTGACAGGCACCCCCCGCCTCGCTCCGGGCGTGAAGCTCGCCGGCACGCTCGGCACGATCACCCGCTCCGACGGCACGGTCCAGGCCACCTACGACGGCCACCCGCTGTACACCTACGCGGGTGATTTCGAGCCCGGCGACGTCGGCGGCACGAACCTGACCGAGTTCGGCGGCCTGTGGTACGCGGTCCAGGCTGGTTGACAAGCAGGTTAACGGGGGTATGCAGCCAGGTGTGACAACGACGACCCTGGCCGCGCAGCCACGGGCGACGGAAGAGCACGGTCGGCGGCTGCTTGTCATCTATATCGCGCTGATGCTCGCGCTGCTGCTGAGCTCGCTTGACCAGACGATCGTCGCCACGGCGCTGCCGACGATCGTCAGCGACCTCGGCGGCCTGTCCCACCTGTCGTGGGTGGTCACCGCGTACCTGCTCGCCAGCACGGCGAGCACCCAGGTGTGGGGCAAGCTCGGCGACCAGTACGGCCGCAAGTACCTGTTCCTCACCGCGATCGTGATCTTCCTCATCGGGTCCGCTCTCTGCGGCCAGTCGCGCAACATGAGTGAGCTCATCGCCTTCCGCGCCGTCCAGGGCATCGGCGGCGGCGGCCTGATCGTGCTGACCCAGGCCATCATCGGCGACATCGTGCCCGCGCGGGAGCGGGGCAAGTATCAGGGCGCGTTCGGCGCGGTGTTCGGGGTCTCGAGCGTTATCGGGCCCTTGCTCGGCGGCTTCTTCGTGGACAACCTGAGCTGGCGCTGGGTGTTCTACATCAACCTGCCGGTCGGCGCGCTCGCGCTCGTGGTGATCGCCATCGTGCTCCCGGCCGCCTCATCACGGCAGCAGCACAAGATCGACTACCTCGGCGCGACGCTGCTCGCCGGGTTCGCCGTCTGCGTGGTGCTCGCGACCTCCTGGGGCGGCACCACCTACCCGTGGGGTTCCGGCGTGATCATCGGCCTGTTCGTCCTCTCGGCCCTGCTGTTGTTCGGCTGGTGGCTGTCGGCCCGCTGGGCCGCCGAGCCCGTCCTCCCGCTGCGGCTGTTCCGCAACCCGGTGTTCACGATCGCCTCCGCGATCGGGCTCGCCGCCGGTTTCGCGATGTTCGGCGCGCTGTCCTACCTGCCGCTGTTCCTGCAGGTGGTGCACGGCGTGTCGCCGACGATCTCGGGGGTGTACCTGCTGCCGATGGTGCTCGGCTTGCTGCTCACCTCGGTGGGCAGCGGGCAGCTCATCGCGCGGACCGGCAGGTACAAGGTCTACCCCATCATCGGCACGTTCCTCCTGGCGGTGTCGCTGTTCCTGCTGTCGCGGCTGGATGAGAACACGGCGACGTGGGTCATGAACCTGTACTTCTTCCTGCTCGGGTTCAGTCTCGGCCTGATCCTCCAGGTGCTCGTCATCGCGGTGCAGAACAGCGTCGACTACGCCGACCTCGGCACCGCCACCGCGGGCGCGACGTTCTTCCGGTCCATCGGCGGCGCGTTCGGCACGTCGGTGTTCGGCGCGATCTTCGCCAACCAGCTGGCGCGCAACCTCGCCAGCGCGCTGCGCGGCGTGACCCTGCCGCCAGGCTTCAGCGCCACGGCCATCGAGGCCGACAGGAGCGTGCTCAGGCAGCTCCCGGCGGACGTCCAGCACGCCATCCTGAACGCCTACAGCCTCTCGCTGCACCCGGTGTTCCTCACCGCGGCGCCGATCGCGCTGATCGCGTTCGTGCTCTCGTGGTTCCTGCGCGAGGTCCCGCTGCGCACCGCGGCGGGCGAGACCGTGCGCAACTCGGCCAGCGCGGCCGACCTCGGCGAGGGGATAGGCGCGGCGCCGACCCAGCGGTCGTCGGCCGAGGAGGTAGAGCGCGTGCTCACCCGGCTCTCAGCCACCGACCTGCGCCGGTTCGGCTACGCCAGGCTGGCCCGCGCGGCCGAGCTCGACCTGACCGGCGCCGCCGCCTGGATCCTGACCCGGCTCGGCAGGCAGGGCGCGACACTAGGACCGGAGCTGGCAAAGCAGGCAGGCGTCACCGTCGAAGAGGGCCACCCCGCTGCCCAGTTGCTCGCCGACAAGGGCCTGATCACCCGGACCGACGGCGTGCTCGCGCTGACCGCCGACGGGCAGCAGACCGCGGACAAGCTCTACGCCACCCAGCGCGAGTGGCTGTGCCAGCAGCTGGCCGGCTGGTCGCCGGAGCAGCAGGCCGAACTCGATCCCGTCCTCACCAAGCTCTGCCACGCCCTCCTCGGCGACGAAGCCGACCGCCGCCTGGTCAAGCAGCCAGACCAGCAGCTAGCCGCCCGCTGACCAGCTTTCCCGCCACCCCGCTCCCGCCCCCTTTTATCCCGAACGAACGCCCCTGACTCCCACCCTCGCCACGCTTCCTCCTGGTCGGCGGGGTAGCCCGTGGCAGCATGGGGTACGTAGGCCAGGAGCGTTCGGAGACTTAACGGAGGAGTGATGGAATACCGTCTGCTCGGCAGCAGCGGCTGTGCGGTGTCCGCGCTCGCGCTCGGTACGCTGACCTTCGGCAACGAGACGGACCAGGCAGCGTCGTTCAGCCAGCTCGACCGGTTCACCGAGGCCGGGGGAATCCTGGTGGACAGCGCCGACGTCTACGCGGACGGCCGCGCGGAGGAGATCATCGGCCGTTGGCTGGCCGCCCGGCCGGGGAGACGTGAGCTTGTCGTGCTGGCCACCAAGGGCCGGTTTCCCACTGATGAGAGCCCGAACGGGCACGGGCTGTCCCGCCGGCATCTGTCGCTGGCCCTGGACGCGTCGCTGCGCAGGCTGAACGTGGCGACCATCGACCTGTATCAGCTGCACGGCTGGGACCCGCTGACTGGTCTTGAGGAGACGCTGCGCTTCCTGGACGATGCGGTGCGCGCCGGGAAGATCAACTACGTCGGGCTGTCCAACTTCACCGGCTGGCAGCTGCAGAAGGCAGTGGATATAGCGGAGTTCCGCGGGTTCTCCGTCCCGGTGTCCATACAGCCGCAGTACAACCTGCTGGCCCGCGCGGTCGAGTGGGAGATCGCGCCCGCCTGCCAGGCCGCGGGGCTCGGCATGCTCGCCTGGTCCCCGCTGGCCAGCGGGTGGCTGACCGGCAAGTACCGGCGGGGCGAGCCGGCCCGGCCGGCACCCGGGTGGTGGAGAATGCCGACGAGGGGATGCGGATCTGGAACCAGCGCGGCCAGTCCGAGCAGACCTGGCAGGTGCTCGACGTGGCGCGCAAGGTGGCCGAGGGCCGCGGCGTGTCCCTTGCTCAGGTGGCCATCGCATGGCTGATGGCCCGGCCCGCTGTATCGTCGGTGATCCTCGGCGCCCGGAGCATGGACCAGCTGACCGGCAACATGGCCGCGGCCGAGCTGAAGCTGGCGCCTGAGGAGACCCAGCTGCTGGACGAGGCGAGCGAGCCGCCCGCCCCGGACTACCCCTACGGCGCGCCCGGCCGGTCCCAGCGCAGCCGCCGCATCCAGGGAGGAAGATTCTGACCATGACGCAGCGGGCGGACTCAGGGGAGCGGCCGGCGGTTTTCGTCCTCTTCGGGGCGACTGGTGACCTGGCCAAGCGCATGGTGCTGCCGGCTTTCTACCGGCTGGCGTGCGAGGGGCTCCTGCCCCGGCAGTGGCTGCTGGTGGGCAACGGCCGGGGCGACGTCACGCACGAGAACTTCCGCGGCCGTGTCCACGATGCGCTCAACGAGTTCGGCTCCAAGCCCGAGGGCAAGGACTGGGACTCATTCGCGCAGCGTGTGTTCTTCGCCGGCGGCGGGTTCAGCTCCGACAGCCCCGGCAGCCTGCTGGACATGCTCGGCGAGGCGCGCGTATCGCTCGGCGACAGCCCGCAGCTGGTGCACTACCTGGCGGTCCCGCCTGTCGCCTTCGGCGGGCTGACACAGGCGCTGGGGCAGCACGGACTGGCCCGCGGCGCCCGGGTCGTCTACGAGAAGCCATTTGGCACCTCGCCCGGCAGCTTCCGCGAACTCGACCGGGTCGTTCGTTCAGTCCTGGATGAGCAGCAGGTGTACCGGATCGACCATTTCCTGGGCAAGGAAGCGACCCAGGATCTGCACGTGCTCCGCTTCGCCAACAGTTCGTCCGCCGCGTTCTGGAACCGCGAGCACGTCGAGTCGGTGCAGATCGATGTGCCCGAGACGCTCGGCATCAGCGACCGGGCCCAGTTCTACGACGCCACCGGCGCGGTCCTGGACATGCTCGTCACGCACTTGTTCCAGGTGGCCGCCGAGGTCGCCATGGAACCCCCGGCCAGCCTGGGCGCGCTGGACCTGCAGGCGGCCCGGGAAAAGGTCATCGGCTGCTTCCGGCCGCTGGATCCGCGGGAGGTCGTGCTCGGGCAGTTCGATGGGTACCGGGAGGTGCCGGGTGTCGATCCGCACTCCGGCCGGGACACGTTCGTGGCCGCCCGGCTGTGGATCGACAACCCCCGCTGGCAGGACGTGCCGTTCTACCTGCGCACCGGGAAGCGGCTGGCCGCCTCGCAGCAGCGGGTCAGCCTGATCCTGCGCGAGCCGCCCGGGCCGCTGGCCGGCCAGCTGCCCCGCGATGGGAACGTGCTGTCCTTCTCGCTGGCCGGCGACGGGGAGATCGACCTGTTCCTGGTGGTCAAGAAGCCCGGGCCCGCGCTGGACCTCGATGTCGCCCGCGCGCCGATCCCGCTGGCCAGCCTGCACGGCGCCGACCCGCTGCCACCGTACGTGCGGCTGATCCACGACGTCCTGCTCGGCGACCGCTCGCTGTTCACCCGGCCAGACGGGCTGGCCGCGGTGTGGCAGGTGGCTGAGCCGCTGCTGACTAATCCACCCCCGGTCCACGGGTACGCGCCCGGCTCATGGGGACCGGCCGAAGCCCGGGAGCTCATCGCACCCGGGCAATGGCTCCTAGGCCAGTAATCACCCGCCCGCGGCACCGGCCGGCAGGATGCGGGAACGCTGCTCGACGCCCAGCTCGCCATAGGGATAGTCGGTGGGGTGCGGGTCGCTGGCGGCGTCGAGCGCCGCGGTCTGGGCGGCGGTCAGACGCAGCCGGGCCGCGCGAAGGTTGGTCTCAAGCTGGCTGACCGTGCGGGCGCCGAGGATGGTCGAGCTGACCGCGGGCCGGGCCGTCACCCACGCGAGCGCGACCTCGGCCATGGACACGCCGCGTTCCGCGGCGATTTTCTGTACGGCGTCGATGACGTGCCAGGTGCGGTCGGTACCGCGCCGGCCGTACGCTTCCATGCCGCGGTCTGGATCCTCGCCGAGGCGGGTCGCGCCTGCCGGGCGCTCGTCGCGCCGGTACTTACCCGACAGCCAGCCGCCGCCGAGCGGGCTCCACGGCAGCAGGCCCAGGCCGGCGTCGATGGCCGCGGGCACGATCTCCCACTCGATCTCCCGTGCCAGCAGGCTGTACTGCGGCTGGAGGGTCACCGGCCCGGACACGTTCAGGGCACGGGCCAGGTGCACCGCCTTGGTCAGCTGCCAGCCGGTGAAGTTGGACAGCCCCCAGTAGCGGATCTTGCCGGCCCGGATGAACTGGTCGAGCGTCCGCAGAGTTTCCTCCAGCGGCGTCAGCGGATCGTAGGCATGCACCTGATACAGGTCAACCGACTCGAGCCCCAGCCGGCGAAGCGAAGCATCCAGCGCGCGGGTCAGGTGGCGCGCGGACAGCCCGGCGCCGTTCGGCGAGTCATCCACCGGCATACGGCCCTTGGTGGCCAGCACCACGGGCCCGGTGACATCGGACGGGCGGCTGGCGAACCAGCGGCCGATGATCTCCTCCGACCCCCCGCCGCCGTACACGTCGGCCGTATCCACCATCGTGCCGCCCGCCTCGATGAACCGGTCGAGCTGCTGATGCGCCCCGGACTCGTCCGTCTCGACGCCGAACGTCATCGTTCCCAGGCACAGGCTCGACACCGCGCAGCCACTGCCGCCCAGCACGCGATAGTCCATGAAGCCAGGCTACAGAGACCCTGGACTACCTGAACGGGCTGCGCGGTGGGGCAGTGGCTGGCCCGGCAGCCCAGCCCCGATGACAGCGATGACTTCGACGACCGGTTCGTGCAGGTCGGCACCACCTTCGGCGGCGCGGCGTGCGTGCGGGGCAACCTGACGCCGGAGTGCGCGGCAGCGGTGCAGGCAGTGCTGGACGCGCTGGGCGACAAACGCGGCCCGGAAGACACCCCGCACCGCCGGGCGGTTCCACGACACCCTACAGGAGGCGTGCGTTCTCCTGAAGTCGTCCTGCTGTGACAATGCCCTGTCGATTGCAGAATTTGGCACGTTCCGGGAGCGGGCGGCGACAGCATCCGGCGTCTGGGCCGACGACCTTCGCCTCCAACCACCTGGCCGTCACTGATTCCGTGGAGCGAGGCGACGATCACACACGAGCGGGGACGCGGAGCTGCCGGTCGAATCCCGTCCTGCGTGCCTTGCCTCTGCTCGACCTTGAAGATTTCCATGGCGATCCAGGAGATCGCAGAGGATGTGGATGCGGCTCTTGGCGTTCTACCGATCTGAGCCCGCTGGAGGCCTGCCGTCTTTGCGGGCCTGCGTTAACATGAGTGTCCATGAGCCACCCGCTGGTAGAAGGGCAGCAACCGGTCGTGCCGCTGCCGGAGCGCGAGCCTGCGGCGATCCGTGCGGCCGTAGCGCGTCTTGACCCGGCGGCTCTCGCGAGGTTCGAGGCCGACTGGACGGCCGCGACTGCCCGTGCGCGGGATGAGTACAGTCTGCTTCCTGCCCGGTACTTCGTCGAGCACTGGTTCAGCTGGGTTGCTGTTGAACGCTGGCCGCAACTGGCGGCCCGGTGGCATGCCTGCGAGCGCATCGTCGCCGAGTCGCAGGACCGTATGGAGCGCCGGGCGGCTGCGACCGAGATCAGCCAGATCTTGCGGCAGGCCGAGACAGCCACTGCGGCCGTTCGAGAACCCTCAGCTCAGCCCAGCCTGGTGAGGCAAGATCATGCTTTGCCGCAAGATGCTCGGCCAAGGCCGCCAGCAAGGCGTCCCAGCGCTCGTCACCGACAGGGGGCGGCTCATCCAGGAGCAACGCGGTCTGGGTGTCCTGTGGCTCCCACCTGTACTCTTCGATGAACTCCCAGAAGATCTTCCAGGCTCTGGCTCATATAACTGGAAGGTAATGGTCCGATCGTGCGCTAGCGGCCGTCCGGTGTCCTGCTCCTCGCCGGTTTTCGATAACGTGAAGGATGTTACGGCCTATAGGTCGAAGGATCTTTCTCGTTAGTTCGAGCTTGGCGCGTTCACAAGGAAAATACGGCGGGAGGGCTCCGTTATCATCCAGAAATGTGCGACAGAGTAATCCGTGCTGGCTGCCCGCGCCGTACGGCGTGAAAATGGCAGGGGTACCGCTCGTGACGCCTATTTTTGCTTGGCCCGGCTGAGTCCGTGACAGAGTTTGGCGCCGGGACCGGGATCTTCAAGGGCCGTTCAGTGTTGCTTCGAGCACGCGGGTCAGCCTTGTCCGCTAGCCCTCCGGCCCCCGGGCGGTACCCGCCCTGAGGGGCATCCGCCTGAAGCGGGAGGGAGGGACGCAGTGGAAGAGGTAACTGACGAGCCGCTGTATCGGGACAGGGTATGTGGCATCGACATCGGCAAGGCCGGGATAGCGGCCACGATCCGGGTGGCGTCGGATAGGAACCCGTTGCGCCGGATGCAGGAGACCCGCGCGTTCGGCACCACGAAGCGGCAGGTGCTGGCGCTGGCGGACTGGCTGCGGTCCTGGCAGGTGCCCGCAGTGGTGATGGAGGCCACCGGGGACTACTGGAAGCCGGTGCTCTGCCGGCTGGAGGCCGAGGGCTTCGAGTGCGTGCTGGCCGACGCCCGCCAGGTCAAGAACCTGCCCGGCCGGCCCAAGCGGGACACCTCCGACTCCCAGTGGCTGGCGCAGAACTTCGAGCGCGGCGCGGTCCGGTCCTGCTTCGTGGCCACCCCGGAGTTCCGGGTGATCCGGCTGCACACCCGCTACCGCCGTGACCTGACCGAGGAGCGGACCCGGGAGAAGCAGCGCGTGGAGAAGCTCCTGGAATCGGCGGGGATCAAGCTGTCCGGCGTGCTGGCGGACCTGCACGGCGTGTCCGGGCGCGACATCATGGACCACCTCATCGCCGGCGAGCGCGGCCCCCGGGCACTGGCGCAGCTGGCCCGCCGCCGCGCCCGCGCGAAGATCCCCCGGCTGGAGGAGGCCCTGGAAGGAACCGAGTTCTTCACCGCGCAGCACGCCGCCCTGCTGAAGGCCATGCTGCGCCGCATCGACGCCCAGGACTCCGACATCGCCAGGCTCAGCGCCGTCATCGAGGAACTGCTCGCCCCGTGGGAAGAGCAGCTGCAGCAGGCCGAGTCGATGCCCGGCTGGCAGCGCCGCGCCGCACAGGACGTCCTCGCGGAGACCGGGCCCGACATGACCAGGTTCGCCACCCCGGGCCACCTGGTCTCCTGGGCCGGGCGTGCCCCGCTGGACCACCAGTCCGGCCAGCGCAAGGGCCGGGGCAAGCGCAAGAAAGGCAACCGCTACATCGGCGCGGTCACCGGCGAGACCTCCGTGTCGGCCGGCCGCACCCAGACCCGGGAAGGAGCACGCTACCGGCGGCTGACCCGCCGGATCGGCAAGGACAAGGCCCAGGTCGCCGTCAGCAACACCCAGCTGAGGGTCTACCACAAGCTCCTGTCCAGCCCCGGCGCCCGCTACCAGGACCTCGGTGCCGGCTACTACGAGAAGCAAGCCCAGGCCAGGCGCAAGACCCGGTACCACCTGGCCGAGCTCGACGCCCTCGGCTACGACGTCATCATCACCCCCAGGCCCGGCCCGGACACCGGCGACGCCCCAGGAGGCGGGCAGACCGCGGCTGCCTGACCAGCCCACCCGCCCGAAGCAGCCGACGGCGGATCGACCGTCGCCGTCGGCTGCTGCCGCCTGCCTGGCTAAGCACCTATTTTCGGGTCAGCCATCTTCCACCGGGTCTTTTCATCGATCGTCTGCGACAAGTACGCCGCCAGATCGGCAACGGTCATGGGTTGGTAGCTGGCCACGGCCGTTCCTCTCGCGTCTGTAGAAACCATAATGAAGATATCGCGCCTTGAGAGTCTCCTGGGTGCGTGCCGAGCCTTGGCGCACGATGTCGGCGACGGGCCTGACGCGCGCGCCATCTGGCCTGGCTCCGCGACGAGGCCGGCGACGCGTTCGCCGCCGGAATCATCTTGCACACCGGCCCGCACGTCTTCCCCGTTAACGACCGCATCATCGCCGCCCCGGTCTCCGCACTCTGGTCAAAGCCAAGCCCTGGCCTCGCCGGCGACTCCAGCTAGACCGCTCGTTCCTCCAGCGCGGCGCCCCGGACCCGGCCGGCGCCCCCGAGGGGGCAGACGCGCCCGCGCCGCCACCAGACGAAGCGCGCGCCGCGCTGCGGCACGTCATCGCCCGGCTGGCCATCGACTTCGTCTGGCCCCGCCGGGATCGCCTCACTGCTGTGCACCCGGCTGCTGGAGCCCCTACAACACGGTCAGCCTGCCGCTGGACATCGGCTACCCCGACAGCATCCTCGGTCTCGACCCACGACTCGATCTGCGTCGCGTCGGATGCTCCGGGCCGCGGCAGCCGGATCGCCCGGACCTGCGGGAACTCTTATCAGCGATCGTGATGCGGGCGGCAAAAGGGGAACTGGCGAACGAGATAGTCGCGGAGCCGGCGGATCAGCTGAAGGCTGCGGGCAGTCAGCCACGGTCGCTGTCCAGGTCGGCGTCGGCCAGGAGGCGTGCGGCGCGGTCCGGTGCCGTCAGCAATGCCGTCAGCAGGTGCCGGCGGTGCCAGTCGCCCGCGGCCCAGGCCAGGCCGCATGCCAGGCCCTCCGGGCTGGCGGCGTGGACTACGCCGTCGCGGTAGCGCCACTGGACCTGCCGGCCGTCTACGACGAGCCGGTCGTGTGACTCATAGGCCGGGGGAGCGGCCGGCAGGACGGTGCGGACGATCGCCGGCACGGCCTGCGGCTGGCCCGGTGACTCGATCGCGCCCTGGATTTCCTCGGCGGCCAGCGGCAGGTCGAGCAAGTCGGCCAGGCGGGAGGCCAGCTCGTGGGGAGCCAGGATCAGTGGCTGATCCGCTGCCAGCGGCCACAGGTCGGGGGTGTCGAGGACCAGGACGTCGTCGGCGTCGGCCACGACTACTTCTCCGCCGCGGACCGCGCGGATCTGGTCTGGGGGAGTGAACTCGTCCGGACTGATGTCCGCGGTGGCCAGGGCGGTCCACAGGGCGCGCAGTTGACCGCGGGTGACCGGGCGCGCCGGGTCTGCCAGCCTGCGCAGCAGGTCACCGGGACCGGCGGGGTCGGTGAGCAGGTTGGCGACGGTGGTCCGGACACCCAGCGCGCGGGCGATCTCCGGGTCGGCGAGGGCGCGGGCGGTGGCCAGGCCGGCCTCGTCGTACAGGCCCAGCAGCAGCGGGTCAGCGTCCGCGGCGCGCAAGTCACCGGGGTGGCGGCCGCCGATGACTACGTGGCGGCGCAGCCACCAGGCGGTATACGAGAGCACGTCGACGTGGCGGCCGTCGGCTAGCCGCACTCTGGCTGGCTCGAGGACCGCCGCACGCAGCGGCGGCTCCGCCAGGAGTTCGAGCGCCTGAGGCCAGCGGTCTGGGTCGACGAGATCCAGGTCGCGCACCGCCACGATCTCGAGCGCGACCGGCGGGACGGCACCGCGCGGAAGCCGCGCGCTCGTCTGATAGGCCCAGTCCTGCGCGTCGTCCAGGTCGAGGTCGGGATCGTCGAGATCGACATCCTGAGCGGTCAGCAGCTCGAACGACGACAGCACACCCGCCGCCGCGAGCGCCCCGGCGCCGTACCGCTCAAGTGTTTCCTTCCCCACGACACCGAACGGAGCGTCCGCCGCCACCACGCCGGCCAGCGGCCCGTCTGGCAGCAGCAGTTCGCCGGCCGGCGTCCAGTCACCGTCGGCGTCCGGCAGGGCCAGGTCCGCGAGCCAGGGGTAGTCGCCTCGCTCGGCGTCCGCCGCGGCGACCAGGCCGAGCACGACGTCGGCGACCGGCACGGGATCGTCCTCGTCGTAGGACGCCTCGACCGCGGCGCGGGTCGCCGGATGGCTGAGCACGCCGCGCGGCGTGGCCTCGACCGCGCCGAGCCGGGCGAGCAGCGAGTGTGCCGCGTCCGGGTGGACGACGCGCAGGCCTAGCACGCCGAGCCGCTCGGGGTGCGCCAGGCCGGGGCCGGGCAGCAGCAGCCCCCGCGCGCCGCGCACACGCCGCGAGTCGGCGAGCGGTACCGGCAGCGCGCCAAGTTCGCCGCGATCTTCGGGGGAGCCGTGGGACAGCACGTCGTACAGCCGCCGCCACCACGCCGGCGGCCGGTCGAGCGCCGCGAGCGCATCCGCGAGGTCAGCGAGCGGCAGCCGCCGGACGCCGAGGACCGCGTAGGCGGGATGCCGCGCGGGCCCGTTGATCAGGCCGCCGAGCACTGGCGCGAGAAAATCGGTGAGTCCGGGCAGGTTCTTCTCGAGCAGCAGCGCGTCCCGTGGCCGCAGCCGGGCAGCGGGCTCCCCGGGGACGCCCCCCTGTCCTGCGGCCGGCAGGAACGCCACGTCCGGCAGCCGCTCCCTGATGGCGCGGCCAAGGCGGGCGTCGAGCTCGCCCCGCCCGGCTGGTCCCGGCACCAGGGCGAGGAGGCCGGGGCCGGGCGCGAGAGCGGGCAGCATCCCGGCGTAGGCCACGGCGGCGCGGTCGACCAGGAAGTCCGTGAGCGGGCCCGGCGCTACGTGCCGCCGATCCGGGCCCAGCGGAAACGACGCGAGCAGCAGCGCGGGCAGCCCCAGCGGCTCGTCCGTCGGCGTAGGCGCGTGCACTACGGGATCAACCCCGTCGGGCAGCCGGCCGGCCGGGTCCGCGGATCCGGTGACCGGCACCGCCCAGCTGACCGACCACGACGTGCGGGTCCGCTCCTCCGACGGCCGGTCCGCGAGCAGCCCCGGAGCGAGCCGGCCGCTCGCGGTCGCCGTCCGCCACGTGCTCTGCTGGCTCGCGGGGGACGGTCCTCCGGCATGGGGGGCTCCCCGCCCCCCATCCCCCCTGGCCCGCACCCCCGATCGGCTTGGTGACCCGTCGACCGTGATCGTGATGTCGTCGCCGTCACGCGCCGCTGTCAGCACGCGGGTCGCGCCGTCGGCCTCGATCTCGACGCGTTCCAGGGCCGCAAGCGCGAGCAGCAGCGCTGGGCCAGTCTGGGCCAGGAGCCGTCCGGCCAGGTCGCGGGCGTCGGCGTCGCGCAGTGGCAGGGTCACCGCGGTCGTGAACCCGTCTGGCGGCGCGCCTCCGGCGGCGAATGGCAGCCGCAGCACCGGAACATGCCCCGATCGCTGTGCCAGCTCCCCGGCCAGCGCCGGTACCTGGCCGGCGAGCTCGCGCGTGGCGTCGCGCGACCACTGGACCGAACCGGTGGCCGACGATATCTGCGGCGCGTCGCTCACCGCGACCACCGCGGCGAACCCGACGCCAAACCGGCCAACCGTGTCCTCCGCCGCGGATGCTCCCCGCTTGCTCAACGCGCGCAGCGTGGACAGGGACTCGAACGCCGGCCGCGTCCAGCGGTGCCCCGGTGTTGGCCGCCACCAGGGTCCCGTCGCGCAGCGTCAGCCGCAGCACCCCGGGCACGCCGGCCCGCGCCGCCGCGTCCGCGGCGTTCTGCGCGAGTTCCACCACGACCCGGTCCCGGTACCCGCCGAGCGCGTAGTCCTCCTCGGCGTTGGCGTCCTCCCGGAACCGCGCGGGCGACGCCGCCCAGGCATCGAGCACCCGCTCCCGCAGCCCCGCGGTCTCGAACGGGTCATCCACCCCATCAAGCACAGCCCGACCTTAGTCCACGGCCGGCCGGCTTGCGGAGCCTAGGCTCTGATCGTGGGCGAGCGCGGACTGTGGCGGCTGGAGGCGGGAGCGGGCCGTCCCGACGTCGTGCTCGAGGCAGGCCGTAACGATGTGGCCGCCTCGTGGCAGCCGGTGGTGGCGCTGCTGGCTCCGCACGTGCATGTCGTCGCCTATGACCGCGCTGGCCTAGGCCGCAGCCCGCCGTCGCCTGATCCGGTGATTCTTTCCCGGCAGGTGCGTGACCTGGCATCGGTGATCACCAGCACCGCCGCGGGCCCGTGCGTGCTCGCCGGGCACAGCTGGGGAGCCATGGTGGCGCAGGTGCTGGCATGGCGCCGGCCGGACCTGGTGGCCGGGCTGGTGCTCGTTGATCCGGCTCATGAGGGGATGACGGGCGCGCTGCCGCGGCCGGTCCGGCTGGGTCTGCGCCTTGCCCGCTCGGTGCGGCGCGATGAGCTGCGCGGCGGTGACGCCGCCGCGAGCCTGGCGATACTGTGGGAGCTGCGTGGCTCGCCCAGGCCCTTCCCCGATGTCCCCGTCACGGTGCTGTCCGCCGCCCGGGGATTCCCGCGCCGGTTCCGTGCACACTGGACCAGCCTGCAGGCGGAACTGGCCGCGGCCGCTCCGCAAGGCCGGCATGTCGTGGTGCCCGGCTCCGGCCATAGCATCCACCGGGACAACCCGGCGGCCGTGGCGGACGCGATCTTGCGGATCGCCACCTAGTCACTCCGCCGTCCCGGCAAAACTATCCGGGGACGTTAGCCTCTGGGGCCGGGCGGCGCCGGCGGCGATACTGCTGCCGTAAGGGGGCGAGTGCGGTGAAGCTGATTACCGCGATTATCAAGCCCGAACGGCTCGGCGACGTGACACGCGCCGTCACCGAGGCCGGGGCGCACGGGATGACCGTCACCGAGGTGCGGGGCTTTGGCCAGCAACTGGGCCGCGTGACCGCTGCCCCTCCTGCGGACCACGAGATCTTCCTGCTGCCCAAGCTGCGTGTAGACGTCGTCGTCCGGGACGAGGCGGCCGTCTTCGTGGCCGACGCCATCGCCAAGTCGGTCAATACCGGAACCATCGGCGACGGCAAGATATGGGTAAGTCCCGTGGACAGCGTGCTACGGGTCAGAACCAGCGAGCGTGACAGCGACGCGGCGTGAGCACCGCATAGGGCGCATCACCGGCCGGTACGGCCGTCGATCAGCTCGCGGATGATGTCAGCGTGCCCGGCATGACGGGCCGTCTCCTCCAGCAGGTGCATCAGCACCCAGCGGAGGCTAACCGGCGGATCGGCCTCCGGACGCCGGCAGAGCTCGTCGAGGCTGGCTCCCGTGAAGGCCACCGGGTCCACCCGCTGCCACACCTGCCGGTACGCGCCGACCGCGGCGTCCAGGGTGTCGCCCGGTTCGGGCTCATCGCCAGGCAGCACCAGATCCTGCCCCGCAAAGCGTTGCAAGACCCAGGTGACCTCGGCGCGGGCCATGTGCTTGACCAGCCACAGCAGGCTGGTGCCGGTGCCGACGGGCGCCCACCGCGCCGCGGCGTCATCGAGGCCGGCGACCTTGCGGACCAGCGAGTCGCGCTGGTACTGCAGCAGGGCACGCAAGGTCTCCGCCTCACCGCCGGCCAGCCGCGGAGGCTTCTGATCAGCCACGGTCACAATCTAGTCGCGGCCATCCGCGCGGGCCCAGCAGGTCGATTGCGCGATCGACACCCTGGATGGTGCCCGGAGGGATGGTGCCCTGAGGGATGGTGCCCGGAGCGGCTTAGAGCGGCTTAGATTAGCGAGGGCCGGGTAGAGGCGCCACCTTCCGTTCCGAATAAGTTGTTTTCGAGGGCACGACGAAGGGCGAATGACGATGGAATACCGTCAGCTTGGCCGCAGCGGCCTCCGGGTTTCGGCACTGACGCTGGGCACGATGACGTTCGGCGGGCGCGGCGGGTTCCGCGCCGTCGGCGCGACCGACGTCGACGGCGCGCGGCGGCAGGTCGACATGTGCCTGGCCGCCGGGATCAACCTGATCGACACGGCGGACGTGTACTCGGGCGGCCTCGCGGAGGAGATCACCGGCGAGGTCATCAAGGGCAGGCGAAACGACCTGCTGCTGTCCAGCAAGGTACGGATGCCGATGGGCGCCGGGCCGAACGACGCGGGCCTCTCCCGCCAGCACATCATCGCCGGCTGCGAGGCGAGCCTGCGCAGGCTCGGCACCGACCACATCGACATCTACCACGTGCACGAGTGGGACGGGCAGACCCGGCTCGAGGAGACGATGTCGGCGCTGAACTCGCTGGTCTCGGCGGGGAAGGTCCGGTATCTGGCGGCGTCGAACTACGCGGGCTGGCAGCTCATGAAGGCGCTCGCGGTCGCCGACGTCCGCGGCTTCGAGCGGTTCGCGGCGCAGCAGATCTACTACTCCCTGCAGGCGCGGGACGCCGAGTACGAGCTCGTGCCGCTGTCGGTCGATCAGGGGCTCGGCATCCTGGTGTGGTCGCCGCTGGCCGGCGGGCTCCTGTCCGGGAAATACCGCCGCGACTCCTCCCCGGCCGAGGGGACGCGGCAGGTTTCCGGCGAATGGGACGAGCCGCCGGTCCGCGACCAGGAGAAGCTGTACGACACGGTCGAGGTGCTCGTCGACGTGGCGGGCGCGCACGGGGCCTCGCCGGCCCAGGTCGCGATCGCCTGGCTGCTCGGCAGGCCCGCCGTGACCTCGGTGATCATCGGGGCGCGCACCGACGAGCAGCTGCGCGACAACCTGGGCGGGGCCGAGCTCTCGCTGACCGCCGGCGAACGCGAGGCGCTGGACAAGGTCAGCGCGCCCGAGCTGATCTACCCGCACTGGCACCAGCTCAACACGGCCGCCGACCGCCTCGGCGCCGCCGACCTCGCGCTCCTCGGGCAGTACCGGCACGAGACGTAACCAGCGCGTGTTTTTCAGCGGGCCCGGATGCCGTCGTAGATGAGGCCGACCGTGCTGGCGACGCTCGCCGGCGCCGGGCTGGCGCTCCTGATCCGCTCCTCAGGGATGACCCTGATGTCCGCGGGACGCAGACCAGGGTGCGAGCAGGGCCGATCCCGATCGACGGCGGCCGCCGCCGGCGGCAGCCTTGAAGTAAGAACACATCGACCCGAACGGAGATTGATCACCATGCCCGCGATCATCGCCCTTGCCGTCATCATCCTCATAACCCTGGCCGTCGTCAGCTTCGCAGTGCACTTCCTGTTCTCTCCGTGGCTGCTGGTGGCAGCAATCGTCGTCCTAGCCTGGATCAAGTTCCGGCCGCGCCGCTCCCACCAGTAGCCCCGGTGTCCGGCCGCCCGCTCCCGGCCGCCCGCTCCCCGGCCTGGGCTGAGCGGGCCGCCGGGCAGCGCCGCTGACGCGGCTACCGCTGATCGTGACGTCAACGCCGCGCAGCAGTTGATCATGGTCTCCTAGGGCTGCCGGGCGCGGCGGATGGCGCACCCGTGCGCTGGCCGCTAACGACACGTCGTGGGCCATCCACACGTTGGGTTCCCAGTAATCGCCCGCGCCTTCGGATACGGCCAGCGGGGCCAGCCCGTGCGGAAATACGTACTGCCCGTCTTCGGGGAACGTCATCCCGGTCCAGTCCTGCCAGCTCGCGAGCGGTGCGGCGATGTGCAGCGACCACGGCTCGGGGCGGAGGATCCGGCCGCCGAGCCGGGCGTGGACCCGCATCCACGGGTCGAACGGTAGGCCGTCGGGACGGCGCCATGCCGCGTACCGGTCGATCGGCGTGATGGGATAGCGGTCCTTCCAGCTTGGCCGCACTGGCGCGACGAGGTTTCGCAGCCCGTGCGCCCGGGCGAGCGCCGCCATCGTCAAGATCACGAGGCCGCTCAGGCCGGAACCTTGATACGCCTGGTCGACCTCCGCCGCGAGCGCCGACAGGGCAGTGGGCGGGCCGTCTTCTTCGACAGCGTGGGTTCCGAGGGCGTCGATGCCGGGGGGCAGATCCTCGAGGGTGCCGTCCCAGCAGAACGGGATCGTGCGTCCCCGCGCGATGATCTGGTCGCGGCGCCGGTCAAGGAACAGCGCCTGGAACTGCGCGTACCGGGGGAACAGCGCGCCGAAGTAGGCCGGAGTGCTGTTCCCGTGAAGGTTGTACTCGGGCCACACGTCGAGGAAAAGATCGTCTCGGCGTGCCCGCTCCCACAGGTCGGGCCGCTCGGCGGCGGTGACGGCCTCAAGCCACTCCGGGCTTCCCTCCGGTGGTTTCATGCCGTCAAGACTCCCGCCATCGGGGCGGCAGCGCAACGAGAGCTGCGCCGAACCGGGCTCGCCCCTGGCGCCTGACGGCGGCAGGGGCGAGCGGGCCGCGGTTCAGTACCGGCCGTACTGCTGATCCCACAGGTAATCCGCCTGCTGCTGGGCCTGCCGCCTGGCCTGGTCGCGATCCAGGTGACCGTACCGTCCGCTGTCGAAGTGCTTCTCGATTTCCGCCGCCGCGAACCCGGCCAGCAGTTCCTTGGCGAGCCCGTGGTGTTCGGGGATGCCCTCCCGCTCGCGGTGATGCTCATACATGCGCACGGCCTCGAAGGCGGCCGCGCCGGCCAGCAGTTCGTGGCTGACTTCGTGGTGTGATGTTCCGCCGCCGTAGACCCGGTCGTAGGCGTCCCTGGCGCCGTGCCTGTCGAAGAATCCCATATGCCCGAAACTAGCCGAACACGCGAGCGCGGCTGGCGTTAATCGCCAGAGCCGCTGGCCGCGCGCGCCGCCGCCAGGCGCGCGGCGATATCCGCCCGCAGCGCCTTCTTGTCGATCTTCCCCACCTTGGTGACGGGCAGCGCCTCCGTCAGCACGAAATGCTCGGGCAGCTTGAACCGGGCGACGCCGAGGTCCGCCATGAAGCCGCGGATCCCGGCTAGGTCGAGCGCGAAGCCAGGCCGCGGCACGACGTACAGGCACACCCGCTCGCCGAGCGCGGGGTCCGGCATCGCGATCGCCGCCACCTGACTGACTCCGGGGAGCCGGTAGACGAGGTTCTCGACCTCCTCGGCGGAGACCTTCTCCCCGCTGCGGTTGATCATGTCCTTGTCGCGGCCCTCGACGATCAGGTTCCCTTCCGGGGTAAGGCGGCAGATGTCCCCGCTGCGGTACCAGCCCTCGGCGGTGAACGACCGCGCGTTCTGCTCCGCCGCGCGGAAATACCCTCGGATCGTGTACGGCCCGCGGGTAAGCAAGAGCCCCGGCTCACCCCGCGGAACGTCCCGGTCCTGCTCATCCACCAGTCGCACTTCGTCGGCGGGGGAGAGGGGACGCCCTTGCGTGGCACAGATGACGCCGGCGGGGTCGTCCAGCCGGGTGTAGTTGAGCAGCCCCTCCGCCATGCCGAACACCTGCTGCAGCCGCGCCCCCAGGACCGGTTCCACCTGGTAGGCGAGCTCGTCGGCGAGACGGGCCCCGCCGACCTGCAGCACCCGCAGGCTGGCCAGCCGTCCGGGGCCGCCGGCCGAGCCTGCAGACCCCGAAGCCGCGTGCTCCAGCCACCGCCCGGCCACCGCCGGCACCACCGCGGTATGCGTGACACCCTCCGCCTCGATCGCCGCGAACGCCCGTGCCGGCTCCGGGGACGGCAGCGTCACGACCGCGCCGCCCGCCAGCAGCGTGCCGATGATCCCCGGGCAGGCCAGCGGGAAGTTGTGCCCGGCGGGCAGGCTGACCAGGTACCGCGTGCCAGCGTCCACACCCGCGACCCGCGCGCTCGCCCGGGCGTTGTACGCGTAGTCGTCGTGGGTGCGCGGGATGAGCTTCGGCAGCCCGGTGGTGCCCCCGGACAGCAGGAACACCGCCACGTCACGAGGATCCGGCTCATGAGCGTCGAGCCGCGCCCGGGTACCGGCCAAGGCGGCGCCGGGAGAACAAACCTCGCGCAGGTCCACGCTGCCCGCCGCCACGTCGTCGCCGGTGACGAGCACATGCCACAGACCAGGCACGCGGCCGCGCAGCTCATGCGCCAGGGCCTGATGGTCGAAGTCGCGCAGCCGGTCCGGCACCGCGATCGCGGCGGCTTCGGCGTGCTCGGCGAGGTAGCCCAGTTCCGACCGGCGGTGCGCGGGCAGCGCCATCACAGGCACGATGCCGGCGCGCAGGCAGGCGAGCGTGAGCACCACGAACTCCCAGCCATTCGGCAGCTGCACCACGATCCGGTCGCCCGCCGCGAGGCCGAGGCCGAGCAGTCGGCCGGCGGCGGCGTCGGCCCGGTCGGCCAGCTCCCCATGGCTCAGCCGGACACCTCCGGCCGGATCCGCGAGCGCCATCGCGTCCGGCGCCCGGTCCGCCGCCGCGCGCAGCAGGGTGCCGAGCGGGATCCCCGCCCAGTAGCCTTCGGCCGCGTAGCGGGCCGCGTCCGCGTCCGGCCAGGGCACGATGTGGTCACTCACGGGGCTGGGCATCGGCGGCCTCCCGGGACGCCCACCAGGTCCGCCCGGCCGGACACGACCATGGTGATCGCGAGGTCTCGGTCGAGCCCGGGGTCGACGAGCAGCGCCGGCACGCCGTGCCGCAGCCGGGCCTGCTCGCACAGCAGGACCCGCGTCAGCGCCGTGCCGCCGTGCACGGCGATCAGCACGGGCCCGGCCGCGGCGAGCACGGCGAGCGCTCCGTACGCCTCGGGGAGCCCCGCCTCGGAGTCCGGGGCCCCGGCCAGCCCGCCCCACAGGCCTTCGCCGGGCGGCTCCGCGGCGAGCGGAAGGCGGCCGCCGGCCACCACCGCGGCCGGGCCGCCGGCGCCCGCGTCCATGACGATCTCCGCCACCCGGCCCGGCGCCGACCATCCCCGGCTCACGAAGCGCGTGCGCAGCGGCTCGGCGCCGTGCTCGCTCGTCCAGGCGCGGTGGCTGGCGGCGACGAAGTCCGGCGACCGGCGCGCGAGACGGCCGTCGGTGATGCTCCGGGTGAAGAAGTGGTACGCGAACTGCCACGGCTCGAACGCGTCGTGGTACGTCCCGAAGTGCTCCCACCAGGCCAGGCTCGGCCGGGCGGAATCCTGAATCCGGCGCACCGAAGGCTGCGCGGCCTCCTCGTACGCGGCCAGCGCCGCCGCCAGGTCACCCGGATGGCTGGCCAGCGCCCCCGACAGCGCCACCGCGTCCTCCATCGCCATCTTGGTGCCGGATCCCACCGAGAAGTGCGCGGTGTGCACCGCGTCGCCGAGCAGTGCCACCGGCCGCGGCGACATGGCGTGCCAGCGCCGGGTGCGCCGGGTGCGGAAGCTGGCCCACCGCGAGTTGTTGACCAGCAGCCGGCGGCCCTCGATCTGGTCGGCGAACAGCTTCTCCAGGTACTCTTTAGAAATTTTATCCGAACGGGCCGGTGATTGCTCCCCGTCGAACTCGTCGAGTCCGGCCCGTCGCCAGGACGCCTCGTCGGTTTCGACGATGAACGTCGAGACATCCGCGCTGATGGGATAGCCGTGCACGGCGAACACCCCGTCCGGGCCGCGTTCGTGCACGAAGGTCAGGCCGTCGAACATGTAGTCGGTGCCGAACCAGATGAACTTCGCCGCCGCCGTCTCGACCTCGACGCCGAGCTGATCCTCGAGCTGTCCGCGGATCCTGGACGAGGTGCCGTCGGCGGCCACCACCAGGTCGTAGCCCGCCAGGTCGTCCAGCCCCACGGTCGTAGCGAACCGCAGTTCCGCGCCCGCGTCGCGGGCCCGCGCCTGCATGAGGGCGAGCAGCGTGCGCCGCGCCACCGCGGCCATGCCGTTCCCGCCGCAGCGGATGCTTTCCCCCTTGAGCCGGACCTCGATCTCGTCCCAGTGCCGGCCATGCTCGGCGAGGGCCTCGCGCAGCACGGGGTCCGCCGCGTGGATGCCGGCCAGGGTGCGGTCCGAGAACACCACGCCGAACCCGAACGTGTCGTCGGCGCGGTTCCGCTCGAAGACCGTGACCTCCGCCGACGGATCCGCCCGCCGGATCAGGGTCGCGAAGAACAGCCCGCCGGGCCCGCCCCCGGCCACCGCGATCCGCATAGCGTCAATGTACAACGATCATATGACGGACGTCCAGAAACTGTAATTTATTGAATCAGCTCGTCCACGCATCTCTCCGCTGGGGCCCGCAGCAAGCCGTGGGCCTCGAGGAACACGTCGTGCGCACGGCGGCCGGACCAGCCCGCGGGCAGCAGTTCCGGCGGCAGGTCCGGGTCTCTGAAGGGGAAGTGCCGGTAGTCGTAGACCAGCCGCATCCGCTCGACGAGCGCCGCCCGGCCGTCCGCTTCGCCCGCCCGGTAGTCGGCCAGCCGGGGGCTGTAGCGCGCCAGCAGGTCCCGGTAGTCGCGGTCGAGCGCGTCCAGGTCCCAGGCGCGTGCCGCGATCTCCCGGTCGGCGCCGTTCCCCTCGGTCCGCGAGCGGAACACGTCGAGCTGCACCGACGCCCGCCCGGCGAACGTCTCCCTGACCGCAGCCGCGCGGTCGTGCGGGCTGACCCAGACCGAGGCCGACAGCGGGCCGAAGCCGAGCCAGGCCAGCCTTCTGCGCAGCTGCTCGCGCAGCGCGCGCTCGGCCTCGGGGACCTGGTAGATGACCATGTGCCACTGGCCGTCCCACGGTCCGCCCGCTCGCTGGAAGATGCGGGCGCGTCCCTCGTCCAGCATCTGCCAGGCGTCGCCGGTCAGCGAGTAGACGGTCTCGCGGCCGTCCCGGGCGGCCGACAGCCAGCCCTCTTTCCGCAGCCGGGCCGCGGCGACGCGGACGGTGGCTTCCGGTATCCCGAAGCAGTCCAGCAGGGCCACCAGGCTCCGCAGCCGGACCTGGCCGTCCCGGTACCGGAGATAGTCGCCGAACAGGTCGAACACCAGGGACCGCGCCCTCATGTCCCGCCTCCAGAGTTATGTGTGTCGTGCTTTTGACGGACGTCTTCCTAATGCATCATTATGCTCCACGAAGCCTGCTTCACCCAGCCGGCGCCCCTGGCTGAAGCTTTCCTCAAGATTTCCTAAGGAAAAATGTGTGACATGGCCGCGAGATTAATCCGCCGCTTTCGGGGGTATTGGTAGTGAGCCATTTTCCTGGTACTGGCGTGACACGATGAAATACTTGTGACCGTCACGTTAATGACACGTCCTGGACATTCCGTAGCACGGACTTCCGGCCCCTATATTTACCTCAAAAGCTGGTTAACCAGCCCAGGGGGTAAGCATGCGGGGTATTACTCTCACTGGCGGAGGCACCGGCCGGCGCGCCTGGCTCGTGACGGCGGGTCTCCTTCTCGCCTTCCTCATGCCCGTCACGGGGGCCCAGGCGGCCCTGACGGCGGCAGCGGCGGGCACGTCGTCGGCCGGGTCCGGCCTGCCGGTTCTCGACGTCGTGATGCTCGTCGATGAGTCCGGCAGCGAAACCCCCGTGAGCGTCGCGCAGGAGCAGCAGGTCGCCGCGACGATCGGCCAGTCGATGCTCAACCCCGCCAGCCGGATCACCGTTGTCGGCTTCGGCGGCGTGAACAACCTCGCGCCGCACCAGGATCCGATCAACGTCGCGTGCACCCCCACGATCGCCGACAGCCAGCAGAACCTGGACTACCTGTCCACCTGCGTGAACACCTTGCACCGGCGAACCGAGCTCGAGGGCGACGACACCGACTACGCCGCGGCGCTCGGGCAGGCGATGACGTACTTCAACCCGGCCAGCCCTTACGGGGCGCAGTCGCCGCCCGGGGCGATCAAGGTCATCTTGATGATGACCGACGGCGGCGTGGACGTGCACCGGGACACCCAGCAGTACGGCCAGAACTGGATGCAGGGCGAAACCCAGGCCATCAACGAGCAGGTGGCCTACGCGCGGCAGTACCACGTCCAGCTGTGGGCGCTCGGCATGGGCACCGACATCACGCTGGCGAACGAGAACTACCTGAAGAAGCTCGCGGCGAGCGGCGCCCCGTCCCCCTGCGGCGAGACGCCGACCTCGACGCTGGTGACCAACCGCGCCGCCGCGCTGGCCGCGCTCAACCTGCTGTACGCGGACGCGGCCTGCCACCTGGGCACCAGCGTCTCGCCGCCGGAACAGATCGGCGGCGGCATCGAGCACGGACAGCTCCAGGTGACGATCCCGCCCTTCGCCACCGACGCGGCGATCAGCGTCGACCGGGGGAACCCCGGCGTCCAGGTGGACTTCTACCAGCCGGACGGCGCGCTGTGGACGGATTCCTCGGCGATCAGCGGCCAGGCGGGCGACGTGGAGGTCCTGCGCGTCACCAACCCCGCGGCCGGCCCGTGGACGATGAAGCTCACGGCGCCGCCTGGCCTGCAGAGCGAGCTAGTGAGCGCGACGGCGTTCTATCAAGGGGCGGTGCGGGCCGTGATCACCGCCAGCCCGCCGAGCGCCCAGCCCGGCCAGCAGATCACCGTCACGCTCAGCGTGCTCGGGAACAACGGCCCCATCACCAACGCGGCCGAGGTCAAGAGCCTCCAGGTCGGCGTCACCGTCGCCGGGGACGGGCTGGCCGGCGCGGTCCCGGTCGCGGTCAGCAATGCCGGCGAGAACAACAGCGCCGGCACGGGCGTCGCCAACTACACCGGCACCTTCCAGGCGCCGAAGTCGCCGGGCGCGCTGACGTTCACCGGCACCGCCGAGGGCTACGGCCTGTACGCGACCGAGGAGCCCGCGTCGGTCCAGGTGGGGAACAGCACCGGGTTCCAGGCCACGGTGCGGTTCCCGGCCGCCGCCAGCGTGCAGGCGGGATCGAGCATCCAGGGCCAGGTCCTCTTCACGAACACGACGGGCGCCGCCAGGACGGTGCGCGTGACGCTCGGCACGGTCGCCGTCGCGGCCGCCGTTCTCACGAGCCCGGGCGGCCCGGTATCCGTCCAGTCCGGCAGCCCGCCGGCGGTCCCGTTCACGATCAGCATCGCCAAGGACTCGCCGATCGGGTCCGCCTGGCTGACGGTGAACGTTGCCGGCGCCGGGAACCCGCGCGTCGTCTACGCCAACTCGCCGTTCAACTTCACCGTGACGAAGCCGCCGGGGTTCTATGCCAAGTACCACTGGGCGATCATCGGCGTGATCATCGCGATCATCGTGATCATCGCGGCCGTGTTCCTTGCACGCGCACGGCGGCGCTACAACAAGGACGTGCGCCCGCTGCGGGCGAACATCAGCCGCGACGGCGTCCCGCTGGGCAAGGAGCTCAGGCCCCTGGGCAAGTGGTCCGCTACGTTCCGCTTCGTCATCCGCGACGAGGGCAACGAGTACGCCAGGCTCGAACTGCCGGATCCGGCGAACCCGGCGCCCGTGTACACCGTGAAGCGCAACGGGCGCGGGCAGGTCCGGCTGTGGACGCCCGCCGGCACGGAGCATGACCTCGCCCTGGGCGGCACCGGAGTGCCGCTGGACAGCGGCCTCCGGCTGTCGATCCGCGACACCAGGCGCGGCTCCGGCCGGGCCGCCCGCCCGGTGCCGGCGACGGCGCCGCCGTCGGCCGCGCCGTCGCTGGCACCGTCGGCACCGCCGAACGGCCAGGCGTCCGCGATGCCGCCAGGACCGCCGCCGCCACCGCCGACACCTCCGGTACAGGTGCCGCCAGAGCAGGCCGGAGGGTGGGACGACCCGTGGCTGAGATAACCGTGACCGACCGACCAGGAATCAGCAAGGCATACAACGGCGTGGGGGAACCATGAGGCTTTATCAGCCAGTCCTGTTCGTCGGACTCGGCGGCACTGGCTGCGACGTCGGTGCCGAGCTTGAAAGCAGGCTGCGCGACGAGATCTGCGGGCCCGACGGCAACGACTTTCGCAGGAAGCCCGGCATGGACAGCCTGCTCGCCTACCAGCTGCCATCCTGCGTCCAGTTCGTGTACGCGGACGTGAACCTGGCTGAGCTCGAGCGCCTGCCCAGCCGCGTGGTTCCCGGCAGCAAGAACTTTCCGGCGGCCAGGATGACCGCGCGCTACGTCAACGACCTGGTGCCGCCCGAGGACAGCTACCCCGATCTCGCGATGCACCTGCGGATGGGCGCGGAACGGGAGACCAAGACCTGGCTGCCGCCCGAGAAGGGCGAGCCGCGGGTGATCCCGCTGCGCCGCGGCGCCGGGCAGTATCCGACGGTGGGCCGGGCGACGCTGTTCGGCACTTTCATGCACGGCGGCATCGGCGCCGCGGTGCGCGATATCGACAAGGCGATCGGGGAGCTGGCCAAGTCGGGCACCGAGCTGAGGCTGCTCAGCGACAGGGCGATCCAGAGTATCGACATCTTCGTGGCGTTCTCGGTCGCCGGCGGCACCGGGTCGGGGCTGTTCTACGACTACCTGCACCTGATCGGGTACGTGCTGAAGCGGCAGGGGATGAGCGGGAACGTCTACCCGCTGGTGCTGATGCCGTCGGCGTTCGAGGCGGGGCACGGCGGCGGGCTGCCCGCCGAGCTGAACGCGGGCCGCGCGCTGCTCGACCTGTTCCGCCTGGTCGACGAGCAGAACGCCACCCCCGCCCGGCGCCGTCTGGAGGGCGCGACCGCCAGGAACCCGGTCGATCCCGAGGATCTGGCGGTGCACTACCCGGGAGTCGCGCGCATCGCGCTGGACCCGGGACGAGTGCAGACGGGCTTCCTGTTCTCGCGTCCGGGCGCCGCTACCCGCGAGGACATGCACCGGGCGATGGTCTCGCTCGTGATGTCGCTGGTCGGCACGGAGGTCACCGAGCGCGACCAGCACAGCGGGGTCGTCCCCGCCTCGTTCGCGGAGAGCTGGGTCAACGAGGTGGGCAAGCGCGATGTCCCCGCGGTGAACGGGATCGGCAACCGCGGCGTCTCGACGGCGCTCGTCGCCTCGCTGATCGTGCCGATCGACGAGCTCGCGGGCATCATCGCCGCCCGGCTGCTGCGTGACTCCATCGACCAGCTCGCCAGGCCGATCCTCACGGTCGAGTCCAACCGGGACGGCATCAAGGAGTTCCTCACCAGGGCCGGCGTCGGGCAGATACTCCAGGTGCAGCCCGCTCCCTTCCAGGAGGTTGCCCCGGCACGCGGGGCCAAGGCGGTGGCCGCCCATCTCAGCGACCGCCTTGAGCTGATGGGTGCCGGCATCGACACGCTGCGCGCCCAGCTCAGCCGGGAGGTCCCGGGCGTCGCGGGGAACTTCCACCCGGAAGGCGCCATCGACGAGATGCTGGCCGCGGCGGATGTGTTCCGGGTCCAGCGGATCGCCTTCGGCTACCCGGACCTGCCCGACCCGGCCGACA
Source organism: uncultured Actinomycetota bacterium (assembly GCA_963771985.1). Classification (GTDB taxonomy): domain Bacteria; phylum Actinomycetota; class Actinomycetes; order Streptosporangiales; family Streptosporangiaceae; genus Trebonia. Next base: position 56,588 of record CAVYVO010000013.1, read on the forward strand.
AGGGCGGCGCCGGCGGCGTGCTGTACAGCAGGTGCGTCGCGCCGTCCCCGCCAAACAAGAACCCGTCCCAGCCCGGGATACCGGAACTGCATGACAGGTTCATGCGCCGGGTCGAGTGGAACGACGAGGAGCCGGTGTCCTGCCGCGCGCGGCAGGACGCGTGGCACGGGTGGCGCACCTACACGGAGTGGGCGAAGGCGTGGGACGCTTACCGGCCGCGGTGGCGCCCCAAGCTCGAGCGGGCCGAGCGGAACCTGAACGCGCTGACGAAGGAACTGCTGCGGTTCGCCAACGATGACCGCGACGGCTTCGACCGCCGGTCCGCGGACCTGTACAAGCAGCGCGTGGGCGTCTCCTACATGCTGCCGGCGGGTTCTGGCGCCGGGCAGATGGAACAGTTCTATGAGCAGGCGATCGCGCGGCTGCGGCAGCACAGGTACCGGTCGGGCATGGCGCGGCCGGGCGCCTCGGAGCCCGAACTGCTGCAGACGATGATCGGCCCGGACGCCTGGCGCGAGACGTTCAAGATGAGCGTCGAGCACGGGCCGGAGAACGCGGTCGCCTACCTGCTCGAGCAGGTGAAGACCGAGGTGAAGACCTTCCTGCGGGAGCCGGTCGACGAGCAGCCGATGCTGCCGAAGCTGGCGGACCTGCTGGCCGAGGTGTCCGGCCGCGGCACGAAGTCCGGCATCACGCAGCCCTATCTCGACCAGTTCAAGGGCAAGCTCGCCGGGCTGCTGCCCGCCAACTTCACGCCGCAGGGCAACGGCCCGCTGCAAGTGCTCGTGTCCTACCCGGCCGGCGCCCGGGAGGCCTACGTCGAAGACCACCTCAAGTCCGCGATCCACCTGCCCGGCGGCGCCCACGACTTCCGGAATACCGATACCGAGTCGATCTCGGTCGTGCTGTTCCGCACCGCGATGGGCGTCACCGAGGTCGGCGAGGTCCGTGACGTGCTGCGCAGATGGGCCACGGCGCTCTCGGACGGCCAGCAGGAGAACCGGCTGAAGTGGCGGCAGCGCACCGGCTACAACTTCGGGTACCTGGCCTCCCGCGAGGAGCACCGGGTGCGGATCCTGCAGCGGATCCTGTGCGCGCTGTGGAACGGCAAGGGGTCCGTGGCCGGGCCGGAGACCTCGCCCGAGGAGCTCAGCATCACGCTCGCCGGCGACGTGGTGATGCCGCTGCCGCTGAAGTCCTACGGCCAGGCGTCCTCCTGGGCGAGCCTGCTGCAGGCCTATGAGCTGTGGACGCTGGACGACAGCACCACCCACCGCCTGTTCTGCGAGGCGCTCATGCGGGAGCTGCCCGAAGGGCTGGACGCCACGCCGAAGCCGGCGAACCCGCTGTACAACATGGTCCGCAACATGGCCCCGGCCCAGATCGAGATCCTCGACGACATGGCCCGGACCCAGGACGATGAGCGGCGCGCCCGTACCGACGTGCTGCGCGCGTTCTGGGCAACCACTCTGGAGAGCGCGCTTGACCTGCCGTTCGAGGGTCCCGCGGCGGCCGTGGCCGGGAACCTGCGCGAGCTGGAGAACGAGGTCGCGAGGGGCGGTGCCGCTGGATGACGGTCGTGGTCCTGCGGTTGTCCGGTCTAGACCCGATCGCGGCGACGGATGAGGCGAACAAGCTGTTGTCGGCTCGCGACAGGTACCCCCATCTGGACAGGACGCTTGTCGTCGACGACACGCGCGCTCTCGCCGGCCACGCCGGGGCGTTCGAGCGCCTGCTCAGGTCCAGGCGCCTCGACCACGTGCTGTGCGTGGCGGTAGGCCCCCGCGATCCGCGCGCTCCCGGACCCGCGCCCGGACAGGAGCGTGCGGACAGCCAGCGGATCCGCGTGCCGGCGAACATCAGCGGCGGCCAGGGGTCCGCGGTGCTCTGGGTGAGCGATCCCAGCGGCATCGACTGCCGGCTGTCCGCCGCGGCGAACGCCGACGGCCATACCGGGACCCCCGCGGACGGCCTTGAGTCACTCATCGAGGTGCTCTCGGTGGACGATGTCTACGACAGGGTCCTGGAACTGGTTCGCGACATGCGGGACGGGGTGGCGAGCCCGGGCCTGCACCTCGCCGACGGCGACGACGAGGCCGCCGCCTTCCCCGCCGCGCTCGCCATGGCGATCGCACGCCTCACCGTCGCCGGCTCTGGCGTCGCCGCCGGCGCCGAGACGGCGTTCCCGTGGCTGCTCCCCGGCGCGACCGGGATGGCGGACCTGGCCCAGGGCGGCGAACTGGCCTCTTGCCGCGACAGGGTCACCGCCGCCGCGGCAGCGGCCGCGGCGGCGCTCGCGAAACCCGCGGGCGGCCTGTTCCGTAAGACGCCGCCTGACGCCACGGGTGACGTGATCGCGGTCGGCAATGATCTTCGCGCTTTCCGCGACCGGGTGTCATGCCTGCTCGCGGAGGCGCAGGCCCCGGGGGAGCTCACCGAGGCGCAGCGCGCCGCGGTGACCATGGCCGGCGTCCAGCTCCCGGCTCCCCTCGGCGGGCCGGCGCCAGACGCCGGGACAAGCCTGCCTGACCCCGATCCCAGCCCGGTCCGGCGGTCCGTCGCCGAAGCCATCAGGAGCGGCGACACGCTGCCGAGGGTGATGCGGCGGCTGAACCTCACCGCGCAGCAGCTCAAGCCCGCGGGCAGCGCGGCGTACCTGCCCGAGGTCGACAAGGCGTGCCCGCCCGGCCTGCTGAGCCGGCTCGCCGCCCCGGCGCAGCGGCCATCGGGAAAGGCCGCGGCGGACGCGTGGCGGCGCGAACTCGGGCTGGCGGAGGCGACGGCGGCCGCTGACGGCCTGGCTGCCCTCGTCGTGCGGGTGGCGACCAGGGAATGGTCGGGCAGCGCCGCGGTGGCCGGCGAGGTGGCCAGGACCAGGATCGCGCTCGACGGAGTTGGCAAGAAGCTCGCGGAGCACGCCGCCGCGACCGCCGCGGCCGCCGTCGGCGGCGCCCGCGCGGCGCGGCGGGCCCGGCTCGGCGACACGCTGACGCCGATCCTGTGCGACCTAGTCGACAAGGTGATCGCCGCCGAGTCCGCCGAGCCGAGCAGCGGCGGGCAAGACGCCTTCGAGCGCGCGCAGGACAAGACAGCCGAACTGCTCGCGGACTGGGCGCGGCACGCTGCCGTCGACGGGGCGACCTCCCGGCCCCCGTTCGCGATATCCGCGGTGTACGACCACGTCCATGCCGGTGATGACATCGCGACGCTGCGAGAGACCCTCCGCTACGACCCGGCGGAGCGGATGTGGCAGCTCTGCGAGCCGGACGACCTGGGTGTTCTCGATATGACACAGGCGCCGCAGGTGGTGGCGTTCGCGTCCCGGATGGACAAGGACGCGCTCGGGGAGAAACTGCCGGAAGACATCACGTGGACCGCGTCCGGGTCGCACGCGGGGCTGCTCAGGCTCGTCGCCCTGCGGCGCGGGACCGTCCGGGTGGAGCCCGACAGCGCGCCGGACGACCCGGCGGAGCTGGCGTCATGACCGGCATTCCCGCGGGCGGGAACACCGAGGAACTCACGTTCCGCCACTTCTCCGGCGAGATTGTCACCGCGGTCGCCGCCGTCGAGGGCGAGGAGCACCCTGTGGGGGAGTCCTTGACCGCCCGGGACATCACGCTGGACGGCACTGAGCTCCGTCAGGTGCGGGTGGCGGCCGGATCGCGCCCGGACGCCGGCTACGAGAGCCTCGACAATGAGATCCTCGCCGGACGACGGCTGCACGACGTGACGAGATCCGCCGGCTACCCGGCGTCAGTCTCCTTTCTGTACGGCGATAAAGCCGATTCCGCCAGCCCCTTCGCCCTGCTGCGGCCCTATCGGGGCAAACCGCTGAGCGCGGTCGTGGGCCAGATGCTCCCGGACGAGCAGCGGGCCTTCGAAGTCAGCCTGCTCACAGGCCTTTGCTGGCTCGCGGCCGCGGGGATCGCGCACCGGGGGCTGTCGCCGTCCGCGGTGCGCTGGGACAGCCGCGAACGGCAAGCACAGATCACGGACTTCAGCCAGTGCACGGTTTTCGGCGTGCCCCGGAAGGCGAGCGGAATCCCGGATCAGGCGGCACGCGGCCTGGTGACCAGCCGCGATGATATGTATGCGGCTGGCCTGCTGATCTACTACGTGTGCTCACAGGGCGACGACGGCCCGCCTAGCCCCGCCAAGCTCGCCGCGGCGGGCCTCGCGGGCCTGGAAGCGCTCTTCGGCCCGCCGGAAAGCCGTCCGACCGCCAGGGAGCTGCTGGCGAGCCACGTGGGCGTCGCCGACCCGGTGCCCCGCACGGCCGCGAGCACCACGGGCCTCGCGGCCGGGTACGAGCTCTTCCAGTTCTGGCGGGAAAAGAAAAGGAGGAGCCAGGGCAGGACGTTCCCGGCGGACCCGCGCGCTGGCCGGGCCGGTCCTGCCGCTCCCGCGCCGCCGCCGGCAGGGACGCGGACCGTCCCGCTGCCGCCGCCGGATACCGCGCGCACGCGGGGAGCCGCGTGGTCCCAGGATCCGTCCGATCCGGGCAGGCGGCGTGGCTGGCGGCGGGGCGGCGGGGCCTGATGGCAGTCCGATGAGCGGCCTCGACCAGATCGTCTACCGGGCGCCGAGCGGTCCTGGCGGGATGATCCTGCAGGCGGGCACATCCATCGCCGACCCCGCTTCCGGTGAGCAGTGGCTGCGGCGCCTTGAGCCGTGGCTGCGGGCCGGCGGGCCGCACGTCCGCGGGTACCTGAACGACGGGAAGGCGGCGGCGCTCATCCGCTGGCACGACAGCGCCGGGCCGCGGCGGGCCTGGGAGTTCGCCCACGCCTTCGTGGCGGCATCGCCCGTGCTGACCGGCCGCTACGCCCTGCTGCTGCCGGACCTGCCGGCGACGGTGCCGAACCTGCCGTCCCATAGCTTCCAGCTCCCGGGCGTGGAGACCGCCCTGGTTCAGCTATCGGAGCCGGGCGAGATCGAGCGGCGCGCGCGGTCAGCGGACGCCATCGAACTGATAGTCCCCCTGCTCGCGCGCGTGCTGGCGGGCGAGCGGAGCGTCACGATGCCGTGGACGCGGCGGGCGCTGCCCGACGCGGTCGTCTGGGGCCTGCTCAGCATCCTGGAGATGCTCGGCGACACCAGGACCGTGTCGTTCCTCACCAGCGCTTCCGGGCAACTCCCCAAGACAGACGGGCTGCTCGTGTCTTTCCGCGACGGCGCGGCCGCGCTGCCGCCTGACCCTGGGTTCGAGGCCGTCGCCAGGGGCCTGGCGGCCAGCTACGCCGACGGCCCGGCGGAACTGCGCCGGACGCTGCGCCAGCACGGACTGCCGCAGGTACCCGACAGCGCTGGCCGGATCGCGCTGCTGCTCGACTTGTGGCCGCCGCCCCGCCCGGCCGCACCTCCCGAGACCGTTGACAGCCATCCAGCGATGGGAGATAACCGGGTGATCTGCCCGATCTGCCTGACCCCGATCGACAACTGGGACACGCTCCAGCGCTATCGCTGGGACAGCGGGCAGGAGTGCTACGTGAAGCACGAGATCCCGGCGGAAGTCACCGGCTGGCAGCGCAAGGATATGGAGCGCGGGTCATACCGGCGCTGCCCTGACACCTTCCACGTCATGCCGGACAGGGAGCACTATCTCCCGGCCGACTACGGCGACTTCGGTCCCCCCGTGATACTCGGTTTCGTCGGCCTGACCGCCTCCGGCAAGACCCACCTGCTCGCGGCGATGGTGGGCGCGATGCAGGCGGGCCTGCGGCACCACGGCATCACGTGCCGGGCGCTCGATCGTGCCTTGCACAAGAAGTTCGAGGAAGAAAGGGTACGCCCGCTCCTCGACAACAACCAGGTGCTCCCCGGCACGCCGGAAGGCGTCCTCACCTTCGCGGACGCTTTTCTCATGCAGCAAGGGAGGGAAAAGGCGCGGCCGGTCGTGCTATTCGACGTCGCCGGAGGTGACCTGATCGACGTGGACAACACGACGAAGTTCCTCGGCATCGCCGATGGCCTCTTCTTCATCGTCGATCCAGCCCAGATCCGGGCGAGCGGCGTCGGCGACGCGGCGTTCAACAACGTCCTCGACCTGCTGAAATATATGGGCCGGCTGGAAGACCAGGTAGCCGCGGCGATCGTGCTGAACAAGGCGGACCTAGTCCGCTTCGAGGACCCGGTGACCCGCTGGCTGCGGTCGGACGACACCGGGCTCGACGCGGAGGAGTTCCTCCTCGAGAGCCGGGATGTTTACGCGTACCTGCACGCGAAGGACGCGAAACTCTGGACGCTCCCGTATGAGGAGTGCGCGAAGGCCACCTTGCACGTCGTATCGTCAACCGGCGGGGCCGGCAATGGCGAGGGCGAGGGCGCCGTCTACCCGCGCGGCGTCACGCCGCGCCGGGTCCTGCGCCCGATGATAGCGATGCTGGCTATGACCGGTGTACTCGCCGGTCCCGAGGCGGAGAAGGTCGGGATTTAGGTGGCCGAACCGCAGGATATTCATCAGCTCGAATATCGCTGGCAGGCCGTGACGGACATGTCGCCGATCGCGGGTTCCATGTCCTCCGAATCCGCTCGCCTGTGGATCCAGCGGATCGGTGTATGGGTGCGTCATCCAAGCGTTGACGCGCCCGCGGAGAGCGTGCGCTACGAGGTATTCGGCAACGGGGCGGCCGCGCTCGCCTGGCGGTTGCGGGACCGGCACGCGGTTGGTGCCGCGGACCCGCGGGGCGGGCGGCCGCTCGTCTCACGCGTTCTGGTCGGCCCGGCCGACCTGCTGACCCCCGAAGCGGCAGCGGCGGTGTGCTACGAGGGGCTTCCGGAGGCGATCGGCCCGAGGCCGGGCACGGTCACGGGCGGTGCCGCCCTGCCGCCGGTGCCGGCGGAGGCGCTGACCGGGCTGGCCGAGCGGGCGGCCGCGGTCCTCGACGAGGCGGCGGCCCGGGAGTACGGCCTGGACCTGGTTGTCGCGGCGGCCCTCGGCGACCGCGATACGGCGCTCTGTGTGCAGCTTCCCGAGCGGGATATCGTCCGGTCGCCGCGCGGTAACTCACAGGCCGCCCTCCTGTGGGGACTGCGGCGCACGGTGTGGCCTGTCCTCGGCCGCGGCGGACGGCGCGGCTGGTCGTTCTCGACCTTCGAGCCGCCGCTGAGCGACATGGATCCCGGGGCGCTGCCCGACATCGTGTTCCGCCTGGCGCAGGCGGCGTCGCGGACCGCCCCGCAGGCGACGCGCAGGGAAATCCGCGTCCGTCCGCAGGACCCCGTGCGCCCGCCGTCCGCGACCCTGCCGCAGCACCTGGCCGGACTGCTCGTCGCGGCCTACGCCGAACTCGGGGGTGACGAACTCGGCCGGCTGATAGCGCGCGCTGTCGCCGGGAAGACGTCGGCGGATCACCGGATCGCGGCCGTCTACGACGCCCTCGACGCCAGGATGTCAGCGGTGACGCTGATCACGGATACCCCGCGGCGGGAACCGGCCGCGACGACCAGCACGGACGAGGCGCTCATCACCCAGCCGCCGGCAGTCGCCTCCACGCCCCCGCCTGCCCCTGCACCACCACCCCCGCCTGCCTCCACCATACCGGCTATCTCCTCCATCCCACCCCCCGCCTCAGCACCCCCCGCCTCAGCACCTCCCGCCTCAGCACCTCCCGCGCCAGCGGCCCCCGCCTCAGCGGCCCCCGCGCCAGCAGTGCCCCCCTCGGGGGTCCCGCAAGCCGCGGCCGGGTCCTCGCACGCGATTCCGCGAATGGCCGCACCGCGACCCACCGCCCCGCAGCCCGTCCTCCCGGACCCCCTCGCCCCCGCGCCGCCCTACGCCCCCGCACCGCCCTACGGCCCCGCACCGCCCTACGCCCCCGCGCCGTCGTATGGCCCCGCGCCGCCCTACGGCCCCGTGCAGCCATCCGCCGCTCCCCGCCAGCCTGTCCTCCCGCAGCCCACCGCTCCGCAGCCTGCCGCCCCGCAGCCCGCCGCCCCGCGGCAGCCGGCGACACCCGCGACGCCACCGCCCGTACCCGCCGCGTACCCGCCGACGGGGTGGGCGGATGTGTCCGTGGGCAGGTCACCGCAAGACGCGCCGCCGCTCATGACCGACCACGACCGGCGCGGGCCCGCCGAGCCGGTGTTCCTGCCCGATAATTTCAGCGGGCTGCTGGCACTGCTGGCGAATGGGCCGGGCAGCCAAGGGTTCGAGCCGGCGCTGCACGCCCTGCGCGCGACCAACTTCCAGTCCACGCCAGACGACCGCGCCGTCGCCCGGCGGCTGATGCTCGACCACGGCTGGTACCTTGACGTCCTTAAGCAGCAGGATCAGGTGCCACCCGGGGACATCCTGGTGCTGATCTTCTGGCACGCCGTGATCCCCGACCTGGCCGACCCGCAGGTCGGCCAGGAACTCGCGTACTGGATCGGCGAGGGGAAGGCGCCCGAGACGGTGGTCAGGGCCCTTTACATCGCCGCGACGGGCGCGGCCGGTTCACCGCAACGGATGGAGCAGGTCATCGGGCCCGCCCTCGCCTGGCGCTGGCGGGCCGAGCACGGGATTCAGGTCCCTCCCGCGCCGTCGCCCGCGCCGCACAGCCCCGCGGCGGCGGCCGCCCCGCGGGAACACCAGCAGCCGCCGCCCGCGGAGCATCCGCAGACACTGCTGACGCTGCTGGAGCGCAAGGTAACCGTCCCTGTCCCGCTCGTGCTGGCCATTCTCATCGCGATCGTGGTGCTGTTCCTCGCGACACCGCGCTGAACCCGTCGGCGGCTGCCGGGTCGGTCAGGCAGGCCTCGGCCGCCTCGAACAGCGTCCACATGGCCTGCTTGACGCCGGCGGTGCCGAAGTGCGGCTCCCACTGCTCACCGTGCAGCACGTCTGAGACGCAGAAGGCCGAGGCCGCCGCGACCCCGCTCAGCCGGGCCACCGTGAACAACGCAGCGGCTTCCATCTCCACAGTGAGTACTCCCTCGTCCCGGTACCCGATGATTTCCTCGATGGTTTCCCGGTAGGGGGCATCGGTGGTCCAGGTGGGGCCGGGCGCGGCACCGGGCAGGCGCGCCCGCAGCCGCGCGGCCAGCGCTGGATCGGGCAGCGCGAAACGCTCCGGTGGCGCGTAGTGATGCGAAGTGCCCTCGTCGCGCAGCGCGCCCGTGCATACCACCAGGTCACCGGCTGCCAGGCCGCCGCCGATCGCCCCGGCGGTGCCCACGGCGATCACCGCTTCCGCGCCGAGGACGGCCAGTTCCTCCACGGCGATAGCGGCCACCGGCGCGCCGATCGGCAGCCGCGCGAAACCGAGCCCGGAAGACAATACGGCGAGCCGTCCGGATGGCCAGGGAACCTCCTCGTACTCGCGGCGCTGCCGCACCTGCTGCTCCAGGCTCGCCTGCCACGTCAGCACGACGCGGGCCGGGCTGGCAGCCGCGTGACCCCGCAGGGCTCGGTACTCGAGCAGCCGTCCCGGCGTCACGAACGGGCAGCCCGCGTGCTTTCCTTCAAGGTTCGGGAACGGCATGCGGCCATCATCCCCGCCCACTCCGTCTGACACGAGCGATTTATGAGCCGACGTCGGCTCCGCGACTGAGCCGATTGCGCAATCGACACAGTGATGGCGCCGCGCGCCGCGCTACTCCGCCGCGATAGCGGCCAGCACGTCTAGTTTCGCCGCGCGGCGGGCCGGCCAGCTCGCGGCGATGAGCCCGAGGACGGCGGCGAGCACGAGGAAGATCACCAGGTTGGACACCGGCACCACGGTGTCCGTGACGCCCTGCTGCCGCAGCGCCGACACCAGCGCGAGACCCATCAGGGTGCCCACGACGATCCCGATGATGGCGCCGAAGATCGCGAGGATCACCGCCTCGGACCGGATCATCGACCGGACCTGGCGGCGCCGCATGCCGACCGCCCGCAGCAGCCCGATCTCCCTGGTGCGCTCGAGCACCGAGAGCATGAGCGTGTTCACGATCCCGATCAGCGCGATGACCACCGCCAGCGCCAGCAGGGCGTAGACCAGCCCGAGCAGCTGGTTGACGCTCGACACCTGGGACTGCTCGAACTGGGCCCTCGTCTGGACCTGGACGTTGGGGTATCCGGCCAGGGCGCTGGTCACCGCGGCCTCGACGCCCGCGCCGCCGTTGGTGGCCAGCAGGACCGCCCCCACAGTCGGGTGGGAGAAGTGCGCGAGGAAAACCCCGTTGCTGACGAGATAGCTGCCGATCAGCGAGTTGGCCTGGTAGACGCCGCCGACCCGCAGGGTAGCCGGACCCGTCTTGGCGAACCGGACGCCAACCGCGTCCCCGACGGCCAGGTGCTTACTGGTGGCGGTCGTCGAGTCGATCAGCAGCTCGCCGGCGGCGAGGGCGGCGGGGCTGCCGGACGTCATGCGCAAGATCACCGTGTCCGCCAGATTCGCGATAGCCACCGCGGTGAGCGACTGCAGCGACCCCTGCACCTCGAACTGTCCCTGGTAGACGGTCGTCTCGGCGGTGACCCCCGGCACCTTCGATGCCTCGGCGGGCACGAGCGTGCTGAATCCCGACACCCCGGTCGAGCTCAGGATGAGGTCGGCCTTGATCGCCTGGTCGACGCTGCTGGTAGCCGACCTGGACAGCGAGGCGCCGAACACCGCGATCGCGGACACCAGGGCGAGACCGACCATCAGCGCCGAAGCCGTCTGGGCGGTCCGCCGCGGGCTGCGCATGGAGTTCTCCCGGCCGAGCTTTCCCGGTTCCCCGAGGATCCGCGCGAGCGGCCGGCCGATCACGCCCGACAGCGGGCGGGCGACCGCGGGGGCGAGCATGGCGACGCCGAGGAAGACGCAGACCGCGCCGATGCCCACCAGCGCAACGGACCCCGAAGTCAGGCCGACGGCCAGCAGCGCGGCGCCCGCGACGGTCAGGCCCGCGCCCCAGGAGACCAGGCGCCGCAGGGAGCCGCCGCCGTCGGCCGGCCGGTCGCTGAGCGCGGCCACCGGAGGGATGCGCACGGCGTTGCGCGCCGGCCCGATCGCCGCGACGAGCGTCACGCCGGTCCCCACGATGAGCCCCACCAGCACCGTGCGCGCCTCGAACGTCAGCGGTCCCGCGGGCAGCGTGATGCCGAACCCGCTGATCAGCGCCTTGAGCCCGAGCGCGGCCAGCACGCCGACGCCGATGCCGATGAGAGAGGAGACGAACCCCACGATGGCCGCCTCGGCGAGCACGGAGCCGAACACCTGACGGCGGCTCGCGCCGACGACCCGCAGCAGGGCCAGTTCCCTGGTGCGCTGCCCGACGATGATCGAGAACGTGTTGTAGATCGTGAACGCGCCGACGAACAGGGAGATGAACGCGAAGATCAGCAGCGCGGTGTTGAAGAACGACAGCCCCGAATCGACCGCGTTCGTGCTCTCGTTCACCACCGTCTGCCCGGTGACGACCTCCACCCCGGGTGGCAGGACCCTGGTGATCGCCCGCTCGACGGCGGACTTGTCGGCGCCCGGCTTGGCCACCACGTTGATGGCGCCCAGCAGGCCCGGCGAGTCGAGAACCGCCTGCGCGGTCGGCAGCGTGAACGCGGCCAGCGTGGCGCCGGCGAGGTTGCTGGCCGTCCCGAACTGCGCGATGCCGGTGATGGTGAACGTCCGCGCGGGCCCGGCGAACAGGACGCGGACCCGCTGGCCCACCGTGAAGTCGTACTTCTGCGCCGTGCCGGCGTCCATGAGCACGTCGCCGGCGGACGTGGGCGGCCCGCCGGCGATGATGTGCAGCACCGACAGCCGCGGGTCACCGTTGTAGTCGATGCCGAGGGTCGGCGCGCCGCCGGTCTCGATGGCCTTGCCGTTGTGGCCCACGAACTGCGCGTAGCCGCTGACCGTCCCGTCGGCGGCCTCGACGCCGGGGATGCCGCGGACCGTCGCCAGCAGCGACTGGGGGATCGGGTTCCGTACGGCATTCGAGCTGTCCGACCCGAACTGCGCGACGCCGCGGACCTGGAAGTCGATCTTGGAGTAGATGTTGCTGAACAGCGCGGTGAACGTGTTGTGCAGCGTGTCGGTCAGCACGAACGTCCCGGAGATGAACGTGACGCCGAGGATGATCGCCAGCGCGGTGAGCATCAGCCGCAGCTTGTGGGCCAGCAGGCCCTTGATCGTGACGCCGCGCATGTCAGGATCCGCCCAGCGTTCGCATGCGCTCGATGACCGAGTCGGCGGTCGGCTTCTCGAGCTCGCCCACGATGGCTCCGTCGGCGAGGAAGACGACCCGGTCCGCGTAGGCCGCGCCGCGCGGGTCGTGGGTCACCATGACGATCGACTGGCCGATCTCCCGCACCGAACGCCGCAGGAACTCCAGCAGGTCCGCGGACGCGTTGGAGTCCAGGTTGCCGGTGGGCTCGTCGGCGAAGATCAGGTCCGGCCTGGTGATCAGCGCGCGGGCACACGCGACGCGCTGCTGCTGGCCGCCGGACAGCTGGCTGGGGCGGTGCTTCAGCCGGTCCCCGAGCCCGAGCTGCCCCACTAGGCCGTCGAACCACCCCTGGTCGACCTTGGTTCCCGCCAGGTCGGTCGGGAGCGTGATGTTCTCGGCCGCGGTCAGCGTCGGCACGAGGTTGAAGGACTGGAAGATGAAGCCGATCCGGTCACGGCGGAGCTTGGTGAGCCCGGAGTCGTCGAGCTTCCCGATGTCCTGGCCGCCCACGAACACCTGACCGGAGGACGGCCGGTCCAGGCCCGCCATGCAGTGCATGAGCGTCGACTTCCCCGAGCCCGAAGGGCCCATGACGGCCGTGAACCGGCCGCGCTCGAACGTTACCGTGATGCCGGCCAGCGCGTGCACGGCCGCCTGCCCTGACCCGTACGTCTTGTGCAGGTCCGTGGCGTGCGCCGCGGGCGCGGCTTGGACGTCGTCGGGCAATGCCTCGGATGTGAGTGTCATGATTCCCCGCGATCTGATGAAAGTCCGGTCACGTATCCCCCCGGTCCCGGCAACAGCCAGTCTGTCAGCTGCCGTGCGGCCGCGCATCAGACGAAGGTCTGAACCACCGCATCCACTGATCGGCTGACCCGAGCCTGCCTGCCGGCTAGCCGCAGACACCGGTGTAGGAGTACTCGGGGAGGTAGATATCCCACGCGGACTGGCTGACCGGCACCCGCAGCGTCGAGCAGACGCCTGCCGCCACCTGGCCAGGGTTGGTCTGCCAGATCCGGGTGACCTGGCCGGACGCGGCGATCATGCCCGTCGAGCCGCTGTAGGACATGGCGGGAATCAGCCCCATGTTCGCGGCGATCGTCGCGGCCAGGGTCTTGTCCGCCATGTCCCACAGCCTGATGCTCCCGTCCCAGCCGGCGGCGATGAGCGTCTGGCCGCTCGGCTCATACGCCACGGCCGAGACCGGCTGGCTGCTGTCGTCCAGGCGGCTGGCGGGCTTGGGGAAGGGGCCGGTGGTGAAGTTCGCCGACCCCGCCGGGTCCACGGCGTAGAGGTAGACGGTGCCGTCCTTGTCGCCGATCGCCAGCGTGTGCCCGTCGGGGCTGAAGGCCACCGAGAGCGTCACCGTGTTTTCCAGATCGTCGATGTTCACCAGCTTCTGCCTGGCGACGTCGTACACGAGGACCAGGCCGTCGCTGCCCGCCACGGCGAGCAGCCGCCCGTCCGGGCTGAACGTCAAGGCCCAGGTGCCAGCCAACAGCGTGCGCGGGGTCGGGTCTGTGTCCAGCGCGGCGACCAGCGAGCGCCGGGCGGTGTCCCAGAGCCGGACGTACCGGTCCTCGCTGCCCGAGGTGGCGAGCAGCCGCCCGTCCGGGCTGAACGCCATGCCCAGGACGGGGCCTTTCTGGCGCGTCTGTATGAGCCCGGTGAGCCGGCGGCCGGGCACGTTCCACAGCTGCACCGTCGCCAGCGGATCCTCCAGCGCGACGGCGAGCGTCCGCCCGTCAGGGCCGAACGCGATGGTGCTGACCGGCGCGCCGGCGGGCAGGAACGCGACAAGCTTCCGCGACGGCATGCTGAAGAGGGACACGCCCACGGTTCCCGGCTCGACGACACCGACCGCGAGCAGCCGCCCGTCCGGGCTGAACGCCGTCGCCAGGGAGGGGTCCGCGCCGCCCGGCAGCGTGTTCTCGCCGACAGCCCACAGCCCGACCGTCCCGTCTTCGCTGGCGCTCGCCAGCGTGCTGCCGTCCGGGCTGAACGCGACCTGGTTGATATACGACCGGTGGCCGGCGAACACGCCAAGCGGCACCGGCGTCCGCGCGGCCCGCAGGTCCCACACGCGCACCATGTTGTCGATTCCGCCGGCGGCGAGCAGGCCGCCGTCCGCGCTGAACGCCAGCGAGCTCACCGAGTTGAAACTCCCCAGGCCGGTGATCGTGGCCGTGACCCGGTGCGTGCCGAAGCTCCACAGCTTGACGGAGGGACCCGCGCTGGTGCCGGAGTTCACCGCGAAGGCCATGGCCTGCCCGTCCGGGGATACCGCCACGGCGGTCGCTGTGCCGGTCGCCTGCTGGACCACGGTGACGCGGTGCCGCGCCAGGTCCCACAGCCCGACGGCGCCATCCTGGTTCGCCATGGCGAGGACGCGTCCGCCTTCGGCGAAGCCGAAGCTGCGCACCAGGGTTCCCGGTGTGGGGATGCTGGCCTCGAGCGTGCCGCCAGGCAGGTTCCACAGCTGCACGGAACCATCGGAGTCCGCGGCCGCGAGCAGCTGGCCGCCGGGACTGAACGCGACCGCGTTGACGTGCCAGGCCTGGCTGCTCGCGTCCGTCCGGATGAAACCCGCGCGGACCAGCCGGCCGGGCCCGCTGACGCGCCACAGGCTGACCCCGCCCGCCTGGGCGGCGGCCAGCGTCCGGCCGCCGGGGCTGAACGCGACGGCGTACACGTAGCCGCCTGGAGCGGCGGGCACCACGGTGAGCTGCTGGTAGCTGGCCGCGCTCCACAGCCGTACGTCGCCGCTGCTGCCGCCGGTCGCGATCATCGTGCCGTCCGGGCTGTAGGCGACGCCGAACACCTCGCCGTCGCCGGATATCATGGTGTCCAGGCGTCCCGCGTACGGCACCGCCTGCGTGCTCAGCAGGGCGCTGAGGGTCTGCCGCGTCGGCCGCAGCCGCCACCCGAGCGCGGCGAACTCCATCGCCGGCCCCGGATCGTCGTCGGAGTACGCCGCGGCCGACTGCGCCGCGAGCACGCTCGCCTCGGCCGTGTCGTAATTGTTCACCGCCGCTCCCCGCTGGGTGAACGCCACTACGCTCAGCACGCCTAGCGCCGCCGACAGTGCCGCCAGGATCGCGATGAGCCCGTTGCGCCGCCGGATGCCGCGCCGTCGGCGCCGGTCGGCGGCGGCGAGGAAGTCGCGCGCGACCCGGCTCAGCTCACCGGCATGAAGCGAGTCACGTCCCCAGGCGAGCGCCGCCGCCAGCCGTACCCCGCCGCCCCACAGGCCCGACGGGTCGCGCCCGTCCCGGTCCCACCGGACCGCCGCCTCCTCCAGGTCCTGCCGCAGCAGGTTGCCCGAACGGTCCTCGCCGATCCACTCCCGCAGCCGCGGCCAGTGGCCGAGCAGCGCCTCGTGGGTGATCTCCACCGCCTGCCCCCCGGAGGTGAGCAGCCGCGCGCCGGTGAACGCCGCCACCACCGCGCGGGTCACCGCCTCATCCGGCGCCCGCGCGTACAGGCTCTCGGCGCTGACCCGCCGCCGCGTGTCCACCGTTCCCTCGGCGTCCGTGCCGCTGGCTGCCTCGCCGACCCGGACCAGGGACAGGAACACCTGCCGCGCGGCGGCCTGGCCGGCCTCGTCCAGGTCGGCGTAGACGTTCTCGGCGCTCTTGGCGATCGCGCCGCGGATCCCGCCGGTCGCCTCGTAACCCGCGACCGTGAGCCGGTCACCGTCCCGGCGCTGCCACGTCGCCCGCAGCGCGTGCGCCAGCAGCGGCAGCCGGCCGGCCTCGTAGCCGGAGTCGGCCGCCTCGTCCGCGCCGAGGTCGCGCAGCAGCCGCTCGGCGAGCCCGTCGTCCACGGTCAGCCCGACGGCCTGCGCGGGCTGCGTGATCGCCTGCCGGACCTCGGCCGCGGACATCGCGCCGAGCACGATCTGGCGGGCCCCCATCGCCGCCCGCAGCACCGGGTAGGAGGTGGCCCGGGCGTAGAAGTCGGCGCGCAGCCCCAGGACGACCAAGTGTGCCTGTCCGAGCGCCGCCAGCTCTTTTATGTATTCGGAACGGACCGTGTCTTCGCCGCACACCGTAAACAGCTCTTCCAGCTGGTCCACGACGATGACGACGCGGCCGCCGGCCGCGCCGGCCCGCGCCTGCTCGCAGGCGGCCAGCGCCGCGCGGAGTGTGGTCAGCGGGCTGGCCCCGGGCGTGACCATCACGCGCGGCCAGTCCGCCGAGCCCGTGGCCGCCAGGCGGCCCTCCGCCAGCTCGGTCATCAGGCCGGCGCCGAGCAGCGACGACTTCCCCGCGCCCGACGGGCCCACCACGAGGACGGGGCCGCCCGAGCCGGGGCGGAGCGCGGCGTCGGCCGCGGCCAGCAGGTCGCCGGTGACCTGCCCGCGGCCGAAGAACCATCGCGCCTGGGCGGGACCGAACGCGTCCAGGCCGGGGAACGGGCATTCGCCCGGGGTCGCCGGACGCGGCACCCAGAGGGCGGACAGGCTGGCGTCCGACACGATGAAGTCGCCGCCTACCTGAATCACCACGGACCCGCCGGTCGCCGTGGCCTCCTGAACCCGGACAGCGCTTAACATGATCTAACCGAACCTCCCGTCACCCGCTATCTGGATAACGGTGCTGTGGTCGCTGGCGGAGGCGTCCTGATCGATCGTGACGTATTCGTTGTGCTGGATGCCGGTGAGTTCGGTGACTATCCGCGCGAGTTCGGGGATCGCGGCCGGTTCCGCCTCGAGCAGGCGCCGCAGGCGGCGGCTCCATTCGGCCGTCAGGTCGCGCGCGACGGCCGCGTCCCCGGCCGCGGCGGCCGCCGCCGCCTCAGTCGCCGCCGCGGCCAGGTCGTCGGCCACGGCGGCGGCGTGCTCGGGGCGGAACCGCCGCCACAGGTCGGCGATCTCTTCCTTGACCCGCGTCCACGCGTCGGTGGTGAGCAGCGTGACCATCGTCGCCGCCGCCGTCGACGCCAGGGTCACGATTTCGGTGTCCACCGGAAAAGCCTAATTCGCGCGCTTTCCAACGGCCAGTGGCGGCGGGATCCGTGGGAGTCAGCCGCTTCCGTTCGGGATAATGGGTTTTGATTTTCCGCTAGCCTTGAGCGGGTGTCGTCCTGGGCTGATCACGCCATCCTCTGGCACGTGTACCCGCTCGGCTTCACCGGCGCGGAGCAGACCGCCTGGCCGGCGCGCGAGCCCGCCAGGCACCGGCTGCGGCGGCTGGCGGCGTGGCTGGACTACGCGATCGAACTCGGGTGCAACGGGCTGCTGCTCGGGCCGGTCTTCGCGTCGCAGACGCACGGCTATGACACCGTCGACCACTTCAGGATCGACCCGCGGCTCGGGGACGAGGACGATTTCGACGCGCTGGTGGCGGCCGCCGACGCGCGCGGCATGCGGCTGATCCTCGACGGCGTGTTCAACCACGTCGGCCGCGGGTTTCCCGCCTTCCAGGCGGCGGTGGCCGGCGGGCCGGGGACGCCGGCGGCGCGCTGGTTCAAGCGGGCGCCCGACGGCGGGTTCGCGGTCTTCGAGGGCCACGGTCACCTGGTCGAGTTCGACCACGACGAGCCGGCCGTCCTCGGGTACGTGATCGAGGTGATGAACCACTGGCTCGGCCGGGGCGCGGGCGGGTGGCGGCTGGACGCCGCCTACGCCGTGCCGCCGGGCTTCTGGGCCAAGGCGCTGCCCGCGGTGCGGGAGTCGTTTCCTGACGCGTGGTTTCTCGGCGAGGTGATCCACGGCGACTACGCGACCTACGCCGAGGAAAGCGGAATCGACTCGATCACCCAGTACGAGCTGTGGAAGGCGATCTGGTCCTCGCTCAATGACCGGAACTTCTTCGAACTCGACCACGCGCTGGAGCGGCACAACGCGTTCCTCGACAGCGTGCTTCCGCAGACCTTCGCCGGCAACCACGACGTGACCCGCCTGGCCACCGCCCTGAACGACGAGCGGCACTTCGGCCACGCTCTCGCCGTGCTGTTCTGTGTGGCCGGCGTGCCGAGCGTGTACTACGGGGACGAGCAGGCGCTGCGGGGGCTGAAGGAGCACCGGGAGGGCGGCGACGACGCTATCCGGCCGGCGTTCCCGTCCTCGCCGGCGGACCTGCCGCCGGACGGCTGGCGGGCCTACCGCCTGCACCAGCGGCTGATCGGCTTCCGGCGCCGCCATCCGTGGCTCGTCCGCGCGCGCACGGCCGCCGAGCACCTGACCGGCTCCGCGATGGCGCTGCGGGTCTCGGGGGATGGCGGCGAGATCCTGCTGCTGCTGAACGCCGGCGATTCGCCGTACCGCTTCCCCGTGGATCCCGGCGTGCTGGCTGTCGCCGAGACAGCCGAGGCAGGCGCGGCCGCCGAGGACCCGCTAATGGTCCCCGCCCACAGCTGGACAATCCTGGCATAACCCGCCCTCGGGACCCGCGCGCCCCCGGGACCCCGCCCCGCATTGGGTCGGCGGCTACTGCGGCCAGTCCCAGTGCGGGACTTCGCGGATCGGGTGGAGGTCGGCGTCGGTTGCGGCGCGGGAGTTCTGCTGGGCGACGCGGGCGCCGAACTCGACGTGCTCGCGCACCGCCTGGCGGAACGGGGCGTCGTCCGGCAGGCCGGCCTCGTCCAGCGCCGCCAGGTAGAGCGCGGCGAACCGG
The DNA here is from genome assembly GCA_963771985.1 of uncultured Actinomycetota bacterium. Taxonomy (GTDB): domain Bacteria; phylum Actinomycetota; class Actinomycetes; order Streptosporangiales; family Streptosporangiaceae; genus Trebonia. The sequence continues at coordinate 75,322 of CAVYVO010000013.1, forward strand.
TCGCGCTGCTCGTCGGTGATGTCGAGGTGGCGGTGGACGTCGATGATGTACCGGAAGCCGAGCTCACGGGTGAACCGGTCGGGTCCGCCGAAAGACTCGGCCGTGAACCAGGTCAGGTGGTCGACGTGGGTGGGGACGCGCGTGGTGAACAGCGCGCTCAGCACCGGGTCGGCGAGGGCCTTGTCGTAGAACAGCTCTTCCAGGCGGTGCAGGGCATCCTCGCCGCCGGCGTGCTCATACAGCGTCTGTTTCGCCATACCCCGGACTCTAGAGCCGCTGCCGCTAGCCTGGGAAACAGGAATGTCCGGTCGTGCCACAGGCTGATCGGGTGGATTGCTAGCGTCGGGCATTATGCGGTTCGATCTTCGCCAGCTGCGGTACTTCGTGACCGTCGCCGAGGAACTGAACTTCACCCGTGCCGCGGACCGGCTCAACGTGGCACAGCAGTCCCTCAGCAGCGCGATCGCCCGACTGGAAGCAGGGATCGGGTTCAAGCTCTTCGAGCGCACGAGCCGCACCGTCACGCTGACCGAGCGCGGCTCGCGGTGGCTGCCCTACGCCCGCGAGGTACTGGTGGCCGCTGAACGCGCGCGGGACGCCGCGGACGACCTCGCGGCCGGGAGCGCGGGGACCCTGCGGGTTGGCCTGGCGGCGACGGCGGCGGTCGCGTTCACTCCGGCGCTGCTCAGCGCGTTCGCCGCCGCGCACCCCGACGTTCGCCTGCTCACCAGCCACTACGGCCTCGAGGATCCCACGGGCGGGCTGCGCGAGCATGCGACCGACGTCGCGATCGTCCGGCCGCCGTTCGAAAGCGACGGGCTCGACATAATCGTCGTCGCCGCCGAGCCACGCTACGCCACGGTCGCGACCTCGCACCCGCTCGCCGGCCGGCTGGCGGTCACGTTCGATGACCTCGCCGGCGAGCCCTGGATCGAGATCACCGCGTCCGACCCGGTTCTGGTGCGCGTTCTGGCGGGTGAGCGAGCGGCGCCCGGCACCGCCCCGTTTCGGAGCCCGCGGCAGGACACTGGACGACCTCCTGGAAGCCGCCCGCGATGGCCGGGCGACTGGCCTGGTCCCGGCGTCGATCGCCCGGTCCCATAAGTGGCCCGGGCTGGCGTTCGTCCAGGTCACCGATATCCCGGACTCGGAGATCGCGGTGGCGTGGCGCTCCGGCCGCCGTTCGCCGCTGGTGCGCGACTTCGTCGCGCTCACTCTGTCCTGGGCAGGCCGGTTACCCATGACCAGGCCTGCCCCTGAGGCTGCTCCCCGCCGCGTGCCGCGTGCCGGGTCACGGCCTCGGCGACGCTGCTGATGAACCCCCGGGCGGCCTCGATCACCTGCACCCTGGCCGGCTCGTATCCTTCGGCGGTCAAGGTGCCGGGCGGCAGCCGGCAGACCCCGGCCAGGGTAAGCGTGCTGCTGTCCCGCCCGGTGCCCGGGGCCAGAGTAATGTCTGCATCGAGCACCACGGTGAACTCATCGCCTGGCTCCGCCGACTCCCACCGCACGGACAGCAGCGTGCAGGACCCGGCGGATACCGGCAGCTTCCCGAACGTCACCGCCACCACCTCGGGTCTGCTGCCAGGCAGGCTCATCATCCAGCCGCTGTCGGCCAGCTTGGCCAGCCCGTCCCGCGCGGCGGCCGACCCTATGTTCAGGACGATCTTCGCGCCTACCATCATGCGGCCAGCACACCAGGCCATGGGACGGCAGCAGCAGGGGCCTAAGTCCTGCGTTGTCCGTATCTGTCCGGGATCGGCGTAGCCGCGGGTGTAGGCGTAGCGGATCGCCTGGGCGCGGTCGCGGGATCCGGTCTTGGCGAAGATCCGGTTGACGTGGGTCTTCACCGTCGCCTCGCTCACGAACAGGGTCCGGGCGATCTCCCGGTTGGACTGGCCGGCCGCGATGAGCTTCAGGACCTCGGCCTCGCGCGGCGTGAGCTCGTCATCGCCGGACGGCGCGGTCCGCTCCGCCGCCGGCGTCGTCGCCTCGGGGGCGCGGGCCGCAGCGCTGAGCAGCCGCTGCTGGACTCCCGGGTCGAGCACCGCCTGTCCGGCCGCGGCGGCCTGGATGGCGCGGCCGATCTCGGCGCGCGTCGCGTCCTTGGTCAGGTAGCCGAGCGCGCCCGCGCGCAGCGCGCCGATGATCGACTCGTCGTCGGCGTAGGTGGTGAGGACGACTACGCGGGTGCCGGGATGTTCGGCGGTGATGCGGGCCGTCGCGGTCACGCCGTCGCAGCCGGGCATGTTCAGGTCCATCAGCACCACGCGCGGGTTCGTCTTGGCGACGAGTTCGACGGCGGCGTCTCCGTCCGCCGCCTCGCCCGCGACCGTGATGCCCGGCAGCGTGCCGAGCAGCAGCACCAGGCCCTCGCGGACCGCCGACTGGTCGTCGGCGACGACGACGGTGACCGCATCTTCTGATGTCACGCCGGGAGTGTCAGGCATACCTGCCATTGTCCACCGGCCGGCCCGGTGATCAGGGTGCCGCCGCTGAGTGCGGCCCGTTCCCGCAGGCCGGTGAGCCCGTACCCCGCGCCCGTGCGGGCGAGCGGCCCGCCCGTACCGCCTGGCGGCAGCGGGTTGACGACCCGCACCGTCGTCTCGGCGGGGTCGAACCGCAGGGTCAGGCTGACGGGCTGGCCCGGCGCGTGCTTGCGCGCGTTGGTGAGCGCCTCCTGGGCGGTCCGGAACGCCGTCAGGCCCGCCTCGGCGCCCACCGGGCGTGGTTCCCCCACGACGCTGAAGTCGACCGGCGCGTCGCCGTCCGCGCGGTACTCGTCGGCCAGTGCCCGAAGCTGCCCGGCGAGGGAGCTGACGGGCGCCGACTCGGTCTGAGTGTCACGCAGCGCCAGAATCGCGCGGCGTGCCTCCGCCAGGCCTTCCCTGGTGAAGACGCCGGCGCGCTCGACGCACTCGATGGCCTTGGCGAGCTCGGGTCCCTGCTCGGGCAGCGAGCTCAGCAGGCCCTCGGCGGCCTGCAGGTTCACCGACACCGCGCCGAGCGAGTGGGCGAGCACGTCGTGGATCTCCCTGGCGATCCGCGCCCGTTCGGCCAGCGCCGTCGCCTGGGTCTCGGCCTTGTGCGCGCGGCGGGCCTGTTCGAGAGCTTCTTCGGCCTGCTCGGCGCGGAGCACGTAGGCGCGGCGGGTCAGGCCGAACGCCCACAGCCCGATGAACGCCGCGGAGTAGCCCGCCAGCGTGCTGACCGGCGTCCCGGTGGCGATCCCCGCGATCAGGAACGCGGCGACCGTCTCGGCGAGAATCGCCAGGGACGCTTCGGTTTCCAGCCGTACACCCGCGGAGGCGGTGACCACGCAGCCGACCGCGACGGCGGGACTGCGCCAGGAGATGGCGGCGAGCACACCGCCGGCCGCCCCCATCACGACCAGCGCCGGCACCATCACGGCGAGCTTGCGGCGTCCCGCGAAGTCCCATACCAGCCAGGCGGCGGCCGAGACGGCGAGCATGATCGCGACCGTGGCGCCGCTGGCGCCCTCGCCAGGGCGCGGTGTGGACAGGGGGACCGTGACCAGCACCATCACCAGGACAAGGAGCCGCACGACCCCGATCACCGGCGGCATGTCGCCTGGATCGGCAGGCCGTTCCCAGCCTTCCGGCACCAGGCGCGCGGCGATCGATCGGAACACGCCTCCAACGTATCCCGCGTACCCCGCCGTCCGCGCCGGCGACCGGGTGGAGCCCGGGTGGAGACCTCGGCGTCCACCCGGCGTCCATCCGCGCGGCGTCCAGGCCTCCATCCGGCGTGGACCCGGTATCGAGCCGTGGGCCGACGCGGCGGGAGGGCCCCGCTCCCTAGCGTGGCATGCGTAACCGAAAACGCCTCCCCAAGGAGTTCGCAGTGGACGCCAGTGTTCTGATCCCGAACCTCATCATTCTCGTCGCCGTCCTCGCATCAGACCTTGGCCAGCGCCCCGTCAGCACGCACCGGCTGCTCCGCCCGTTCATCACCGCGGCCGTCATCGTGCCGTTCTTCTTCAAGGGCGTGGCCACGTCGGGCAACGGCCTGCTGCTTGAGATAGCCGCTGTGGCGGCAGGCCTGGCGCTGGGCGTGCTGGCAGCGTCGCTGATGCGGGTCTACACCCGCGAGCGGTCGGGCAAGGTCGTCACCCACGCCGGCCTGCCGTACGCGCTGCTGTGGATCGCCGTCGTCGGCGGCCGGATCTTCTTCGCCTACGGCTCGCAGCACGTGTTCAGTGAGCAGATCGGCCGCTGGATGATGACCAACCAGATCACCGTCAACGCGCTCACCGATGGCCTGATCTTTCTGTCCGTCGCGATGCTGCTGGCCCGCACCGGCACCCTGGCCGTCAGGGCCCGCCGGGTCACCGCGCGGCGCCCGGCCCAGCTGGCCGTCGCCGAAGCAGCCGGCAGCCGGTAAGCACGCGACCGCGTGACACGGTCGAAATCCGGGCCCTGGGCTTCATCGCCCAGGGCCCGGACTTCGTCTGCTGGTGCCTGGCCTGGTCCGGTGGCTCTAGTGGCCGAGGCGGCGCAGGTGCTCGGCGAACCGGTCCCCAGCGTCCGGACCGGCGTCCGGACCGGAGTCCGCGGCCCCCGCCGAGATGTCGTGGGCGTAGGCGGTGTCCATGTACTCGCGCAGGAACTTCACCTGGTCGCCGCTGATCTGGGCGACGAACACGTACGAGTTCTCGTACAGGTTGCCGTTGCGCAGCTTTCCCCGGCCTATGGTCTCGGCGACCACCCAGTCGCCTTCGCCGATCATGCGGACGACTTCGATCTTCGGGTCGCCCGGCTCGAACAGCCCCTCGCGCACCGGCTGGAGGAAGTCCTCGATGATGGCCCGGCGCCCGCGCTCGGACGGGAAGCCCCGCGCCACGTCGTTGACCATCCAGACCGAATCGTCGCCGAAGAACTCGCCGATCGCGGCGAAGTCTCCGGTGCTCAGCGTCGCGAAGAAGCGCCGCAGCACGTCCTTGGGACTGTCAGGCACGCCTCGATGCTCTCACGCGGCCCCAGGCGGGGAAATCGCCTGAGGCCCAGCGAAACCGCGCGTCGTCTTGTGCCGCGGCGACTACGCGGGGTCCGGCAGACCGAACTGGACCCGCGCGACCTGTTCGGCGAGCGGCGCGAGCCTGGCCCGTGCTGCGTTGTGGGCGGCGTCTTGATCGTAAGCGCGGTACGACGCTTCGTCCTTGAAGTCGGCGACGATCGCGAAGCTCCAGTTGCCCTCGCGGAACGCGAGGTCGTCACCGAGCGTGTAGCTGAGCGTCCCCGGGCAGTTGAGGTTCCTGAGCGCGTCCTGGATGGCCGCGACCTCGGCGGCATCGGATCCGGCCTTCAGCTTGACGAGAACGACGTTGCGGATCATGACGGCATGCTACGGGCTGCGCGGAACGGCCGGTACCTCCCACCTAGTGAGATCCGGCGGGCCGCCACCGCGGATCCGTTTGTGCCGACGGGCATCTCTGGACGTGTACTTCGGGGCGCTATCCGCCCCGAAGTACACATATAAGCCAGTTCGCGCGGCGGAAGGTTCGCCAGTGTGGCCTGTGTGACGGAGGGTGTCCGCGCCGAGGAGCCCCTCGCCCGGCTAGTGCCGCGTGAACGTCACGTGGGTGACGCCGCTCGGGGTGGTCACCGACTCCACGTCGAAACGCTGCTCGAGTCCCTCGAAACCGTTCCAGAGCCGTTCCCCGCGCCCGAGGATGATCGGGACTACCGCGATGTGCATGTGGTCGATCAGGTCCGCGGCCAGGAACTGCCGCACCGTCGACGGCCCGCCGCCGATACGGACATCCAGGCCGCCCGCCGCCTCGCGCGCGACGTCCAGGGCCTCGCGCGGGCTGGCGTCGATGAAGTGGAAGGTCGTGCCGCCCTTCATCTCGATCGTGGGCCGCGGATGGTGGGTGAGCACGAACACCGGCGTGTGGAAGGGCGGCTCGTCGCCCCACCATCCCCTCCAGTCTTCATCCGTCCACGGACCGCGCTGCGGCCCGAACTTATTGCGTCCCATGATCTCCGCGCCGATGCCCTGCCCCCAGGTGCTGGCGATGGCGTCGTCGGCGCCGATGCTGCCACCGGACTCGCCGTGCATGGCGCGGAACGCGCGGGTCGCGAAGAACCACCGCATCAGCCGCTCACCCGCGTGCCCGAACGGCGCCTCGAGGCGCTGCCCCTCGCCCGTGCCGTACCCGTCGAGCGAGACGGCGAAGTTGTGAACGCGAACTTGTGGCATACGGAATCTCCCTCAGTGGACGGCCAGCGCACCGTTATGACCGCCGACGCCGGCCAAACTCATCGCGGCTCAGCGCGCGAACTCGGTCAGCGACAGCGTGTTGCCGTCGGGATCGGTGAACCACGCGACCCGGTCACCACCAGGCGCGGTCCAGACCCCGTCCGTGTCCTGGTCCATCCCGTCGAAGCGCAGGAACGTCACCCCCTTGGCCGCCAGTTCGCGGACTACGGCCGTGATGCCGGTGACCCGCCAGCCTAGGACCGTGTAGCCGGCCGGGGTGACCGCGGGCACCGCGGTGACGCGGAGCATGGTGCCGCCCGCGTCGAAGACGCACGCGAAATCGCTGCGCTCGGTCACGGTCAGCCCCAGCACACCCTCGTAGAACGCGCGTGCCCGGTCCAGGTCGGTCGCCGCCGCGAACGCGATCAGCTCGCAGGACTCAAGCATGACCATCTCCCGCCTCTCGAACCTTTGCGCGGCCTACAGCACCGCGACCGCGTTGGCCGGGGATCCGACCCCGCCGGTGAGGTTGAGCGGCACGCTAGTGAACAGGAACTCATACCGCCCCTCCCGCCGGCACGCCTCGGCCAGCGCGGCGAAGCCGAACAGTTCCCCGATCGCGAACCCCAGGCACGGAATCAGCCGGACGTGCAGCGACCCGGCCCGCGGATCTCCGGGCACCACTTCGACCCCTGGGTTATCGCACGTCACCGCGGCAACGCCAGAATCCCAGAGGAAGCGGCTCATCTCCTCGCTCCCGGCCAGCCCGGCGCACGCGTACCCGGTGGGATCCGCCATACCGGCGGCCAGCTCCAGCCGTCCCCGCTCATCAAGCTCAAGGTACTTGTCCACCCAGCCCGTCCTGACGCACAGGACGTCCCCGAACCGCAAACGCGTGCCCTGCGACCGCATCGCCGCCTCCAGGTCCGCCACGCCGAACGCCACCCGCGTGAACGGGTCGTATCCGCCGCGCGCCGCCAGGTCGATCAGCACCCCGCGCCCGATGATGCCGGCGGCCGCCCAGTGCTGGATGCCCAGGTAGCTCCGATCAGCGTCCGGGCTGCCCTGCCACCCGTCGTAGAACCCGTCCGCTCCCGCGCGCACATGCCGGAAACCGTCCCACTGCGACGAGGCCTGCAGGTAGAAGCCGTCGAGCCGGTCATCCCACGCGCCGATCGCCATCGGGAACACGGTGTGCCGCGGCGCCTGCCGGCCGAAGAACGACGGGTCCGGCAGCCCGAGCGGCATGCTCAGGCCGATCCGCTCGCCGGTGCGCACGGACGCGGCCGCCGCCGCGACGACGGCCCCGGTCAGCCTGTTCAGCGTGCCGCGTTGATCGCCCGGCCCGTGCACGTGCCAGGAGTGCCGCAGCCCCGATTCCGGCAGCCAGGGGAGCTCATCGAACGGGACGACCACGGTGTCAGGCGCGCTCACATTCACAAGACCGTACCGGACCGGGGCGCTGCCCTTAATCGCTTGGTGCCGCCGCAGCCCTCTGGCACCCTGTCGGCATGACGGCAAACGCGGACCGCAGAGTGTGGCGGCAGGTGACGGCGGACCCGCGCGCCGAGCTCAATGACGGGCTCAGCCCCGCCGACCTGCAGACGCTCCTGCTCGACGTCGAGCCGGCGCCGCGCGGCACGGGTAACCCCGGCCCGGCTGGCGCAGCGGTGGCGGCAGGACCGCTACGTCCGCCCCGCGGCCGGCGACCCGCGCCGGATATGGCGGCTCGAGGCCCGCCTCTGGGAGCTGCTCCCGCAAGAATTCACCGGGATTGAACTGTCCCCGGTCGCGCCGCTGGGCACCTGCTCGGCGGTGGGCCCGGTCAGCCAGGACCGGGTGATCACCACGGTCCGCGGCAGCGAGGTCGTCAGCGACCCGACGAACGTGCTGGCCCTGGAGGCCGCCGAGCGCAGGAGGCGGTCCGCGAACCGGCACCCGGTCCACCTGGCGGCCTGTCACCAGGCACTGCGCGGCCAGCCTTTCGACGTGCCAGGTTACTTCCAGCACTTCCGCCTGTTCGCCCTGGTCAGCAGCGCCCGAGACCAGGGATCGGGGACGGCGGAGGCCGCGCTGCTGACCGAACACCTCCGGTTCTGGAGCCGCGCGCTCGGCGAGCTGCTCCCCGGACGCGCGGCCGCGATCCGCTTCACGGTGTTCGGCTTCCCGCCGCTGCGCGAGCGGATGCGGGACACCGTCCTCCCGGCCCTCCAGCCGTTGCCGGCCATGATCACGATCGAGGAAGACCCCGCCCGCGAGCGGGCGCGCGGCTACTACGAGCGCGGTGCGATACGCGTGGACGTGGCCGGCGACGCGGGCTGGGCGGAGATCGGCGACGGCGGCTTCACCAGCTGGACCGCCCAGCTGCTCAGCGACGCCAAGGAGCGCTGCTTCATCTCCTGCGCCGCGACCGAACGCCTCGCCGCGCTCCGCTAGGGACACGCCCCTACTGAGGGGTAACATCCCGTAACATGACCGTCGTCACCGAGCTCGACCTGCCCGAGATCGACTACAACACCCCGGACTTCGGCCCGCAGACGTATCACGAGCAGCTCGCGAAGGCGCGCGAGCGCGGCTGGCTAGCCCATTCGCCGCTGGCGTACGTCGTGCTCGACGACCAGGCGGGGGACTTCTTCCTGCGGGCGCGGCAGACGGCGTTCCCCGGGCGGCAGATCGCGGAGATATTCGGCATCACCAGCGGGCCGCTCTTCGAGCACATCGACGCGAACATCCTGAACCTCACCGGCGACAAGCACCGCCGGCTGCGGTCGCTGGTCGGCCACGCGTTCACGCCGCGCGCCGCCGACCGCTGGCGCCCGGTGATGCGCGAGTTCCTGCGGGAGATCTGGGACGACCTTGATAACAGCAAGAGGCGGGAGGGCGGGGACGCGGGCGAGGGCGGGAGCGGCGGACGGCTGGAGTTCGTCGCCGCCATCGCCAAGCCCTACCCGTCCCGCGTGATCGCCGCCGTCCTCGGCGCCCCCGCCGAGGACGCGCCCAAGCTGCACTACTGGTCCAACATGGTGCAGCGCCAGTTCGACATCCAGGCGCTCGCCACCCAGATTCCCGACATCGAACGCGCGGTCACCGAGGCGCAGGCGTACGTGACGGACCTGATCGACGAGCACAGGAAGACGCCGCGAGACGACCTGATCGGCACCCTCCTGCGCGCCGAAGAACAGGGTGACAAGCTCTCCCGCGACGAATGCGTCAACCTCGTGCTGAACGTCCTGGCCGGGGGAGTGGACACCACCCAGAGCCAGCTTGCGCACGCGATGCGCCTGTTCGCCGGGCATCCCGACCAGTGGGCGGAGCTCGCCGCCAGCCCGGACAAGCTCGCGCCCGCCGCCGTCCAGGAGGTGCTGCGGTTCGAGCCGATCGCCCCGTTCACGGCGCGGATCGTCCTCGAGGACACCGAATACCGCGGCGTCCTCTTCCCGGTCGGCACGATCGTCGCGGTCTGCGCCGAACGAGCCAACCGGGACCAGCCGGGCGGCGACGTCTTCGACATCACCGCCGCCCGCGACGCCAGGCTCTTCACCTTCGGCGCCGGCCCCCACTTCTGCCTCGGCGCCAACCTCGCCCGCGCGGAACTGGAGGAGGCGCTGATGTTCCTCGCGCCCCGGATGCCCGGGCTCACGCTGGACGGCGCGCCGGTCCTCGGCGGGGTGGAGGGCATCTACGGCGTTCGAGTCGCTGCCCCTGCGCTGGAGTTAAAAGCCGATTATCCCGAACGGAAGGTGGCGCCTGCCAAGGCGACCATGGGCAGGCGACCACGGGCGTTACGCCGGGCAGGTCCAGTCCTCGGGGCTGCGCAGCAGCCGGACGTCGCCGCCGTCTGGCGGCGGGAAGTGCTCGCGGAGCGTGAACGCCGCCGGGGTCGGCCCGTGCGCCCGCAGGTGCTTGATGCGGTCTTCGGCCTCCTGGGTGGTGGGGATGTGGCCGCGCGGTATCCACCACAGGGCGGTGTAGGCGTCCCTCATCCGCTCGAACCACTCCCGGCGCCGCCGCAGCACGGCGATGTGCGCCGGGCCGTATACGTAGGCCGCGAGCGCCTCGACCGACTCCCACACGGACATGTTGACCAGGATGCCGCCGTCGGCGCCCTCGGCGTCCTGCTCGAAGACGCGGATGGCGGTGGCGTTGCCGTCTTCGGTCTGCAGCCGCCAGACGAATCCCGGCGCGCTGTCCGCGACCGCGTTCACGTCGTCAAGCGCCGCGACGAAGCCCGCGAGCCTCGGGCTGTCCAGCGGGGCGGCCAGCCGTCCGATGTTCACCTGCGCAAGCGCGTAATCCACGCCCCCGATGCTCTCAGACGCGCCGTAGCCGAGGCAACGGTGAAAGGCGCCAGTGCCTGACCGGCGCCCGCGCATCCCCCACGACACATCCAGGCGATCTGAGCGGAGTTCGGCGGCACGTCCCGGCATCTGCCAGGCTCTGATTGCAGATTCCCGCGTCCTGGCAACGGAAATCGCAATCAGGGAGCCGATACGAGCCGTTTCCGCGAGATAGTGGATCGCGAGGTACACCATAGGGTGCCTTGCGATCCATTATCTCGCCTGCGCAGCATTCAACGTCCGTTTTGTCATATATTGCCCAGCGCTGGCGGGCCGCGGCGCGAGGTGTGCGAGTGCTGGCGGGCGCCGAAGTGCGGGAATTAGCCACCAGCATCGGGCCGGTGATCCACATCACGGACTCTGCAACAGGCCGCATCCGGCGCGCCGTGCCGCTAGCCCGCCCTGGGCGGGGCGGTGCTGCGCCGGACGACCAGCGTGGTCTCCAGTTCCAGGTGGCGGGGCCGCACTTCGCTTTCGCCGCCGGCCGAGGTGAGCATCCAGAACGCGGTGGCGGCCATGGCGGCCAGCGGCTGCCTGATGGTGGTGAGCGGCGGCGCGGCCCAGGTGGCGATCGGCGAGTCGTCGAACCCGGTCACGCTGACGTCGTCGGGGGCGCGCAGGCCGCGTTCGGCGAGCGCCTGCAGCACGCCGAACGCCTGGGCGTCGTTGCCCGCCATGATCGCCGTCGGCGGGTCGGCCAGGGCGAGCAGCTCCCTGGCCTGGCGCAGGCCGCCCTCGGCCTGGAATTCGTCGCGGCGCACCAGGCTCTCGTCGGCCGGCAGCCCCGCCCGGCCCAGCGCGCTGCGGTAGCCCTCGAGCCTGGCCCGGCAGGACCACAGGTTGTCCGGGCCGCCGATGGCGCCGATCCGGCGGTGGCCCAGCTCGATGAGGTGCCGCGCGGCGGTCATGCCGCCCTGCCAGTTCGTGGTGCCCACCGACCGGATCTCACCGCCAGGCTCGACCGGGGGATCGATGACCACCAGCGGTATGTGCGCGTCGTCCATCCGCCTGATCGTCGCGGCGTCCGGCAGGTACAGCACGCTCAGCGCGCCGAACGTGCCGCGCGCGGCGGCGATCGTCAGCCAGCGTTCGAACTCACCGGCCGAGGTGACCCGGCTGACGATGACGCTGATCTCGGTCTCGGCGGCCGCGGCGACCGCGCCGCGGATCAGTTCCTCCGACCAGGGGCTGCCGAGACCGCCGATCAGCAGATCCACGACGCCGATCCGCGAGGCCTGCGCGACCTGGTAGCCGTGCATCCGCAAGAGGCGGCCAAGCCGCTCGCGGGTCTCGGGCGCGACGTCGGTCCGTCCGTTGAGCACCTTGGAGACCGTGGAGACCGACACCCCGGCCATCGCGGCGATGCTCGTCAGGCTGTCACTTTTCGAAATGATACTGCCACGCCCCTCCCCATTGACGACGGTCAATGCGAAGTCTAGCGTGCTCATATGGCGCCGCTTAGCGAAAAGCTTGCGAAAACCGTTCCCGTCCAGGAGGGTGCCAGGTGATTACCAGTCCGCCAGCCGTGCAGCTGTACTCCGTGCGCGAGGAGCTCGCCACGGGCAGGATGGCCGTCCTGCGGCGCCTCGCCGCCTTCGGCTACGGCGCGGTCGAGCCCTACGACGTAGGGACCGACCCCGAGGCGCTGCGCGCCGACCTGGACGCAGCCGGCCTGGCCGCGTGCGCGGTGCACGCCAGGGTGCTGGACGGCGACGCCGACGCGCTGCTGCGCGGGACGGTCACGGTCGGCGCGGACACGGTCATCGTGCCGTGGGCGGAGCCGCGGCGGTTCGCCGACGCCAACGGCGTCGCCGGACTCGCCCGCGACCTGAACGACGCCGCGGCCAGGGCCGCCGACCGCGGCCTGCGCGTCGGCTACCACAACCACGACTTCGAACTGTCCGCCCGGATCGGCGGCCGCACCGGCCTTGAGGCGCTCGCGGACGCGCTCGACGAGGCGGTCATCCTTGAGGTGGACACGTACTGGGCGGCGGTCGGCGGACAGGACGTGCCGGCGCTGCTTGGCCGTCTCGGCGACCGCGTGCGGTACCTGCACGTCAAGGACGGCCCGGTCACCAAGGACGACCCGATGACCGCGGTGGGCAGCGGCCGGATGCCGGTCGCCGAGATCCTGGCCGCCTGCCCGCCGGCGCAGTGGCACGTGGTGGAACTCGACCGCTGCGCCACCGACATGCTCACCGCCATCGGCGACAGCCTGGCGTGGCTCGCCGCCCGCGGCCTGGCCCGCCCGGTGCCCAGCGCCAGCGGCGCGGGCGCCTGATGTCCGCCGGCATCGAGCCCTTCGGCGTCGCCGTCGTCGGCTGCGGCAACATCAGCAAGCAGTACCTGCCGAACCTGGCCTCCTTCCCCGACGTGCAGGTGCTGATCTGCGCGGACATCGACCTCGAGCGGGCCAAGGCCCAGGCCGCCGCCTACGACGTGCCGGCGGCGGGCAGCGTGCGGCAGGCGCTGGAGCATCCCGGCGTGCGGCTCGTGGTGAACCTGACCGTGCCGGCCGCGCACGCGGCGGTGGCCGCGGCCGCGATCGCGGCCGGCAAGCACGTGTGGAACGAGAAACCGCTGGCGCCGGACGTCGCCGCGGGGCGGGCGCTGCTGGCCGAGGCCCGCCGGGCCGGCCTGCGGGTCGGCTGCGCGCCCGACACCGTGCTCGGCGCCGGGCTGCAGTCGGCGCGGCGGCTGATCGACTCCGGCGCGATCGGCACCCCGCTCACCGCGCTGACCCTGCTGCAGGGGCCCGGCCCCGAATCCTGGCATCCAGATCCTGAGTTCCTGTTCGGGGCGGGCGCGGGCCCGCTGCTCGACCTCGGGCCGTATTACCTGTCGGTGCTCGCGATGCTGTTCGGGCCCGCGCGGCGGGTGGCGGCCGTCGGCCGCAAGGCGCGCGCCACCCGGGTGATCGGCTCCGGCCCCCGGGCCGGCGCGGAGTTCGGCGTGGACGTGCCCACCTACGTCGCCGCGCTGGCGGAGTACGCCGGAGGCCAGGCGGCGTCGCTGCTGTTCAGCTGGGACTCGCCGCTGTCGCGGCAGGGGTTCGTCGAGATCACCGGGACCGAGGCCACGCTGGCGGTGCCCGATCCCAACCGGTTCGACGGAGACCTGCGGGTGCGCCGGGCCCGCGAGCGCGAGTGGACCGTGATCGGCGCGCGGGGCGCCGCGGCCGGCCGCGGCACCGGCGTGGTCGACATGGTCCGGTCCATCGCGCGCGGGGAGCCGCACCGGGCCTCGGGTGAGATGGCCCTGCACGTGCTTGAGATGATGACCGCGATCGAGCTGTCCGCTTCGCGTGCCGGGTCCGAGCCGGTCGAGTCAGGCTTCGCCGTGCCCGCGGCACTTGACGCAGAATGGGATCCGTATGTCCGAGAGGTCTAGCATCGGCATCGGCATGGTCGGCTACGCGTTCATGGGCCGGGCGCACTCGCTGGCCTGGCATGCCGTCGGGCGGGTGGCCGGCCCGCCGCTGCGGCCGCGGCTCGCAGGGCTCTGCGGCCGGGACGCCGCGGCGACCCGCGCCGCCGCGGAGCGACTCGGCTGGGCGGCCGCGGAGACCGACTGGCGGTCGCTGATCGCCCGCGACGACGTGCAGCTCGTCGACATCGCCGCGCCCGGTGACCTGCACGCGCCGATCGCGATCGCCGCGCTGGCGGCGGGCAAGCACGTGCTGTGCGAGAAGCCGCTGGCCAACACCGTGGCGGAAGCCGAACAGATGGCGGCCGCGGCCGGCGCCGCGTACGACCGCGGCGCGCGCGCTATGGTCGGGTTCAACTACCGGCGGGTCCCGGCCGTCGCGCTGGCCCGCCGGCTGGTCGAGGCGGGCCGCGTCGGCACGCTGCGCCATGTCCGGGCCGTGTACCTGCAGGACTGGCTCAGCGACCCGGCCGCCCCTTTCACCTGGCGGATGCAGGCCGAGCGCGCCGGGTCGGGCGCGCTCGGGGACCTCGGCGCGCACATCGTCGACCTGGTGCAGTACCTGACCGGCGACGTGGTCACCGGCGTGTCCGCGGTCACCGCGACGTTCGTGGGCGAGCGCCCGCTCGGCGGCCCCGGGGGGAACGGTGCCGGGACCGGGCGGGTCACCGTGGACGACGCCGCGCTGTTCATCGGCCGGCTCGGCTCGGGGGCGCTGGCCTCGTTCGAGGCGACGCGGTACGCGGCCGGGCGGAAGAACGGGCTGCGCGTCGAGCTCAACGGCTCGGTCGGCAGCCTGGCGTTCGACCTGGAACGGCTCAACGAGCTGGAATTCTTCGAACGCCGCGGAAGACAGCGCGACCGCCGGCTTCCGCCGGATCCTCGTCACCGAGCCGGAGCACCCGTACCTGTCCGCCTGGTGGCCGCCGGGGCACACCCTCGGCTGGGAGCACACGTTCGTCCACCAGGCCGCCGACCTGCTCACCGCGATCGCGGACGGCAGCCAGCCCCGGCCGTCGTTCGGCGACGGCCTGCGGGTGCAGCGGGTCCTCGACGCGGTGGCTCGCAGCGCGTCCGCCGCCAGCGGCTGGACACCGGTTGAACCGGTGACAGTCAGCCCGGCCCGTTCGGAATCATGAAAAGGAGGACTGATGCCGCGGCCATTCACCCTCTTCACCGGGCAGTGGGCGGACCTTCCCCTCGAGGAGGTCTGCCGGCTGGCGAGCTCATGGGGATACGACGGCCTCGAGCTGGCGTGCTGGGGCGACCACTTCGAGGTGGACCGGGCGCTGCACGAGGACGGTTACCTGGCCGGGCGGCACGCCCTGCTGGACTCTTGCGGGCTGCGGTGCTGGGCGATCTCCAACCACCTGGTGGGGCAGGCGGTCTGCGACCATCCGATCGACGAGCGGCACCAGGCGATCCTGCCCGCCCGGATCTGGGGCGACGGCTCGCCCGAGGGCGTGCGGCGGCGGGCCGCGGCCGAGATCGCCGACACCGCGCGGGCGGCGGCGGCCTTCGGGGTGACGACCGTGGTCGGCTTCACCGGATCCTCGATCTGGCACACGGTGGCGATGTTCCCGCCGGTGCCCGACTCGATGATCGAGCGGGGGTACGCGGACTTCGCCGAGCGCTGGAACCCGGTCCTGGACGTCTTCGACGCCGAGGGGGTGCGGTTCGCGCACGAGGTGCACCCCAGCGAGATCGCCTACGACTTCTGGACCGCGAAGCGGGCGCTGGCGGCGGTGGGGAACCGGCCGGCGTTCGGGCTGAACTTCGACCCGAGCCATTTCGTCTGGCAGGACCTGGACCCGGTCGCGTTTTTGTGGGAGTTCCGGGACCGCGTCTACCACGTGGACTGCAAGGAGGCCCGCAAGCGGCTGGACGGCCGCAACGGGCGGCTGGGCTCGCACCTGCCCTGGGGCGACCCGAGGCGCGGCTGGGACTTCGTCTCCGCCGGGCGCGGCGACGTGCCGTGGGAGGACGTGTTCCGCATGCTCAACTCCATCGGCTACGCCGGGCCGATCTCGGTGGAGTGGGAGGACGCCGGCATGGACCGGCTGACCGGGGCGCCGCAGTCGCTGGCGTTCCTGCGCGGATTCGACTTCGAGCCGCCGTCGGCCTCATTCGACGCCGCGTTCAGCAGCGGGGCGTAGGCTGTTATCGCGACTGCATTCCGCTGCGGGACCGCCGCCACGACGGCCAGCACACCCGCCCCGCCATGCCGCGCACGGTCAGATGGCAGCGGAGAGGATCATGCAGATGACAGACGGCAAGCTTTCCGCGGTACTCGGCCAGCACGGCCAGGAGGCGGGGCCGCTCCGCTGCCCCGAGTTGGCCCGCACCGATCGAGGCTGGGAACGGTGCCACCGCGACGAGCACGCCGCGGACGCCCGGCATCACGTGCGGGACCGGTCGTGGCTGACGGCGGGGAACACGCCGCGGCTACAGCTCGGCCAGCCATGCACGGGCGCTTGCCGGTGGCCGGATCAAGTGATGCCCTACCGGGGGACGGCGAAGGTAAGGAACTACTGATCAACCGGTGAGTGCTAGCTGGCCCACGTCGTCACGGTGACACGCGCCGCGCCCGCGGTCGCGTTGATGTCGAACCCGGCCGCGCCCGGCGCCCAGCCCCGCGTCGTGAACACCGACCCGTCGGCGACGCGGACGTGGTCGCGGCCGCCGAGTGATAGCTCGCCCGCGCCCGCGGCGGCCGTGACCCGGACCGGGACGCCGCTCGGCAGGCTGAGCAGGAACTGGCTCACCCCGGCCGCGAGCCGGACCGGCACGCTGCCGCGCGGCCGCGGGAGCATCAGGTCGATGACGTCCGAGCCTTTCGTCACCGCGATGCCCGATACCTGGCCGCCGCGCAGGTCGGCGACGGTCCGCTTGGTGCCGCCCGCGAAGACGAGCTGCCAGCTGACGGCCGCGTTCAGCGTGACCGTGACCGCGGACGCTTCCCTCGCCGACAGATAGATCAGCGCCCCGCCGCCGGGGCTGGCGGCGCCGTCCGCGCTCGCCAGGCTGAGCTGCGGCGGCGGGCTGCCCGCCGGCGTGCTGGCTCGCAGCAGCGTCCCGCTGGCGCCGAGGTCCGCCACGCCGACGGTGAGGACGAGCGTGCCCGTGACCACCTGGAGGGTGGCCCGTGAGCGCCCGTCGGCGGACAGGCTCGCGACGTGCGGCGACGACGTTGACGGTGACGGTGACGGCGATCCCTTCGGGATGCTGCGGACCACCAGCGCCGTGCAGGCCGCGAGAACCACCGCTCCCATGGCACCTTCCACGGCGAGCGAGCGCCATTTGCTGAGCTTCACCGTGCACACGATAGGGGACGAAACGGCCCGGCCCGGCCCGCTTAGGGCGAGATCACGCTGTCGGCGTCTCCGGACAGCAGCTGCTGGGGGAGCTGGCTGAAGGAGTACTGGGCCGGAGCCAATCCCGGGGCCAGCGTGAAGGTCCAGATGACATCGAAACGGCCACCCGGCCACGCCTGCGGTATGACCGTGCCCGAGACGACGGGCAGCGCCGAGGCGAGCGCCGGGATGTGCTGGTGCTCCCAGCAGATCAGCACCACGCCTGAGTAGCCGCCCGCGACGCTGGCGGCCAGCGCGGCTTCCTGGCCTTCGGCGAAGTCGGAGGCGATCTTGATCCCGAGGCGGTCGCTGAGCCCTTGGATCGTCTGGTACGTCCGGTGCGCGGCTGTCTTGGCCGGGTCGCCGTACGAGGGCGACAGCAGCGCCGCGGGGACTCGCAGCCCCGGTCTCGGCACGCCGGCGGCCGGGTCGAACAGGACGGTCAGCGCGCCGGAGCGCTGCCAGCCCCGCGGCAGCAGCGAATGCGCGTCCTGGTTGCCCTCGAAGTCGATCCCGAAGGGCGGGGCCGGCGCGGGCGGCGGCTGTCCCTGGGCTGGCGGCGGTTCGTCGGCGGGTTTTTCGCCGTGGCGGATGATGTAGATGACTTCTGGCGGTGCCGAAGCGTTCGGCGCATTGTGCGGGCTCACTGATACCCCTCCCCATGGGGCGCAGCCAAGGGCTTTGCCGCGACCGCGGCCCTGCCTGGCTTCTCCCCGTCGCACGCGGGCCCCTGTCAGGTCCGAGTATCCGCTCGCTTCGCGCCAGAAACAACAGGGCAGGCCGGCCTGCCGACAACCTTCCGGGCCGCCAGGCCGCGGGACATCCGCTGGGCTTCCTCAACCCGGCTCTGTACCTGCTGGACGGCAGCGCGGCCATCCGGGACGTCCCGCCGGTCAACCCGGCCCATCCTCCGGTGGTGATCGGGGCCCAGCCGGGTCTCGGCGACGGGAACGGCTACCTGACCACCCTCGGCGAGGACCAGCCCCCGCTGCGGGCGACCGCGGGATACGACGACGAGACCGCCCTCGGCGCCCCGGGCGCCTCGTTCGTCACCGCCTTCACGCGGTTCCAGCGCTGAGGTTGCGGAGGCGCCACCGTCCGTTCGGGATAAAAGAAAATTGTTCCGAACGTACGGTGGCGCCTGTCACCGCTCAGCCGCCTATCACGCAGGGCGAGCTGCCGGGGTTGGCGTGCTCGCAGACCTCGGCGGGATTGCCGAAGATGTTGATCGAGGGCAGCGCCTGGCCCTCGAAGTTGAACAGGGTCATGTTGACGTTGGGCGAGCCGATGCCGGCGCCCGGCTCCCAGGGCACGCCGGGGATCCAGTCGGGCGCCCAGTAGAAGAGGCCCGCTCCCAGCCCGTCGGGTGCCTGGGCCAGGATCGACACTTCGTCGGTCACGAAGGACAGCTGGCCGCCCGGGGTGGCCGGGTAGCCGGGATCGAGCTGGCTGGTTTCCCAGGCGAAGTCCCCGGTGCTGTCGCCGAGCGGGGAGTTCCCGTTCGCGAGCGTCCACGGGTACTGGGTCTCGGCGACGACGATGGGCTTGCCGAACTTGGCCGCGAGCCCGTCGACGTTCGCCCGCAGGCCGGAGATGGGCGGCTCGCCGAGCACCGGGTAGTAGGACAGCCCGATCACGTCGAACGGCACGCCGTAGGACTCGAGCTCGGAGTAGAACGCGGAGCTCAGCGCGAAGCTGCCGCCCTGGTCGTAGTGCATCATGATGAGCAGCCTGTGGTCGGCCGGGTTGCCGGCCTCCGCGCCCGCGACGCCGGCCTTGAGCAGCTGGGTGAAGCCGTCCCAGCCGCCGCAGTCCGTGCAGTTGATCTCGCCGTCCGGCCACAGGATGCCGTTGCGGATCTCGTTGCCGATGGACACCATGTCAACCGGCGTGCCCTGCCGCGCGAACGCGGCGATGACCTGCTGGGTGTAGGACCTGACGGTGGCGGTGAGCTGGGCCAGGTCCTCGCCCTGCCAGGCGGCGGGGATGTTCTGCTTGGTCGGGTCGGCCCAGAAATCGGAGTACATGATGTCGAGGTAGATCCTCATGCCGCTGGCGGCTACCTCCCTGGCCAGGGCAAGATCGCTGGCGAGGTCGCTGTAGCCGGGCGGCGGATCGACCCACAGCCGCATCCGCACGTAGTTCGCGCCCGCCTCCCGCATGATCGTCACCGGGGTGCCCGGCCTGCCCTCGTCGCTGAACGTCGCGCCGGCGGCGAGTTCCTGCGGGGTGAAGGACAGGTCGGCCCCCAGGTCCATGCCGGACGCGGCCGGGTCGGGACCATAGGCGCGGAACTCCCCGACGCAGACGTCGGCGCCGGTGTCGGAGTACACGGTGAGTTCGGCGTACCGGGCGCTGGTGCCGGGCGGCAGCGGGAAGTACATCGGGCTGCCGGGATCCAGCGCGAGGTCGCGCAGCGCGGGTACCTGCTGCCAGCCCCCGGCCGCCGTCGCGAGCTCGATCGAGGCCGAGGCCGACGGGCTGGCGGAATCCAGCGTGATGCCGAGATCGTCCAGCGCGCGGACCTGGCCGAGATCCACGGTCAGGGTGCCCGTCCAGCCGGACGTGCACCAGTCGGTGCCGGCGTCGCCGTCGACCGCGTTGGACGCGGGATAGCCGGACTCGGCCGTGGTCGCCGTGGCGGTGCCGGACAGCGCCCAGTTGACGGTCGGCGCCGGATCCGCCGCGGCGGAGGCGGTGGAGGCGCTGCGGGCGCTGTGCGCCTGGGCGGTGGCGGCCACGGTCGTGAACGGCATGACGAGCAGCAGCGCGCCCGCGCCGAGTCCGAGGCACCAGCCGTGTGGCGATCTTCGCATTGGAGTCTCCTTCGATCCGATTCCCGGTCCGGCTCCGGCCCGGCCCTGGCGGGCGCCGGCTGAACGGCTTCGGACTTGAGTCGACAACTCCATGCGGATTCGCACAAGAGGGATAAGCGCGCCGCTTCACAACTTCACGCCGCGGACCGCGCGGGCGCGAGCGGTGCGAGCGGGCGGGATGGCGCGCGCGGTGCGAGCGGTGCGAGCGCGCGGGATGGCGCGCGTAACACCTTCATCGGTATTCACGCAGGCACCATCCGCCCCCGCGCTATCTCATGATCGTGAGGCCTATAACCGTCCGTGACCATCGTTTCGGAAGCTAGAACGATGATCTCGAAAACATTTTTCCTGAGGTAAATAATTCGTTCTATAGCAACGAAAACTCTTCTCGATCATGGTCCGGGACGCCGGAAGTCCGCGTCAGGGCACGCGAAACGGTAACACTCTGTAGTGCACCGGGCTGATATGTCCCTAATTACGGGACTAGGACGCGACGGGTCGTCACCGGCCGCCGTCTTCGAGGAATTCGAGGAATACCGCTGGTACGCCAAGGACGAAAGTGTGCGCGTCGTGAGTCAGGCGAAGGCCGCGGGGATCCCAGCTGACTTCCCAGTGGTGCGGGTCGATCATGTGCGTGACAGTCCTGGCCAGCGCGTCCTCTCTCATGCGGCGCGTGATGTCGGGCGTGTCGCTCTCGAGCGCGACCTCGAAGGCAAGGTCGTTTTTGTTCATCTTGCCGAGCTCCTCGATGCGGGCGTCCACCGCCAGCAGCACCGGAGCAAGGTACAAGTCAGACACGTCATGAGGCCTGCTGGCCATGGGCACCTCCATGCAACGGAAGAATCAGCAAGGCCATCATGCCCGGGCGAGCGCTCGGATCGTAGTGCTGAAGGTCCCTTATAGGGGCATTTCGGCGACGCCCTGGGCCACGGCGCAGGGGGCGCACAGCGGCATGTCCGCCTCGCCCACCCGCCGGGTCAAGACGGCGCTGCCGTCGCACACGTCCTTGTCCTGGGGATGTGCCGTGGCGCACGGGCACCGGCATGCGCCCCAGTTCCCGGCGAACGCCGCGCGGGCGGCCTCCATCGCCGCGCGGACGGCCGGGTCGAGTTTGGTCGCGGCCTCGGCGGTCGCTGCCGTTACCTGCTTACGCCACTGGTCCAGCGCGGCCGCGGCCGCCTGCCAGGCTGCCGCGAACTGCCGTGCCGGGTTGTCTGGATAACCGGCCATGACCACATTCTCCCACTTGATGGCGGCGGTGACCAGCGCCGACGGCTTTCCCGTGCCACCGCGCTGGCTAGCTGGGCGCCCAGGCGCTCCGCCAGGGCACCCAGATCTCCTCGGCTGCGCGGTAACGCCGCGGTGCGGCAGCTGATCTCCATCCCCTCGTCCCCGTCGGGGAAAGTCACGTTCTCGTAGCCGCTGTCCGGGGCCCGGACGTAGTCCAGGTAGGGCCGCAGGGAGTCCAGGTCGATGTCGTCGGCGATCACGAGGGTGCCTGGTGCGAGGCGGGGCTCGAGCAGGCGCAGTACCGGCAGGCACAGGTCCTTCCAGCCGTCAAGCAGCACCAGCCCGGGTGACGCGTTCGAGGCCGGCGAGGGTTTCCCTGGCGTCGCCGTGCAGGAGGGTGATCACGTCGTCCAGGCCGGTGGCGGTGAAGGTCTCCCGCGCGGCCCGCGCCTTCGAGGCGCTGAGCTCGGTGGTGATGACATGGCCCGTGCCGTTGTCTCGTGCGGCGGCGGCCAGGTAAAGGGTCGAGATCCCGAACGAGGTGCCGAACTCCACGACGGTGGCCGGGCGCGCGGCGCGCACCAGCATGTAGAGGAGCCGTCCGGACGCGGCGGAGACCGGCATGTAGATCTCGGCGACCGCGTCCGCATACTCCTGCGCGGTCATCATGGCGAAGTCCACGGCCCCGTCGGCGCGGACTCGCTCGCGGACCGCGCGGTCATGCTCGGCGTTAGCGAACATCCGGTCAAGGGCCGAGACGACGCGCGGATCATGCAGTGTGTTGGTCATGCGCCTAGACTAGACGCAACGTTGCGTCGTGTCTAGCGTGCTCTAGGCTGACTTCGGGAGGTCACCATGACGCGAGCAGGGCAGGCCGATCAGGCGAAGACGCCGGAAGCGGCCGTGCCGCGCCATCACGGAAACCGCTGGGGGCGCAGCGAGCACGCGCGCCAGGCCGTGCTCGAAGCGGCCGACGACCTGCTTGTCGAGCGCGGTTTCGCCGGGGTCACCATCGAGGGCATCGCCGTGGCCGCCGGAGTCGCCAAGCAGACGATCTACCGCTGGTGGAACTCGAAGACCGACATCCTCATGGACGCCCTCCTCGAAGACGCCGCCGCGCACCTGACCCCGGCCGACCACGCAGATCTGCGGGCAGACCTGCGCGAGCACCTCAGCCGCGTGGCCGTCTTCCTGACCCGGTCCGACGAGGGCGCGGTCTGCCGGGCCCTCATCGGACAGGCGCAGCACGATCCCGCGTTCGCGGCGGTCTTCCGCGCCCAGTTCATCAGGCAGCAGCGCGCCCGCGACCGCCTGCCGCTCGACCGCGCGATCGCCCGCCACCAGATCCCCGCCGGCACCGATGTGCTATCCGACGTCGACGAGCTTCTCGGGCCCGTTTACTACCGCGTCCTCGTCACCGGCGAACCCGTTGACCGGCCGTTCACCGACCGCCTTGTGGACTCCTACCTCCGGCGCTTCACGCCGTGACCCGCGTCTTCTAGCACATAGGCCCGGGCTCGCCTAGCTCGGCCGCGAGCGCATCCGGGGCGCGCATCCGCCACGCGTCAGTCACGAGTTCCGCCAGCCGCGCGGTGTCCACCTCCGCCAGCCGCAGCATCACCAGCGGCCAGCCGTCGTACCCAGGTGTGGTGAAGAACAGCCGCGGCTCGCCGAGCAGCAGCGCCTGCTTCTCCGCCTCGTCACCGACGTACAGCACCGCGACATCGGTCCGGATGACCCGGGGCTTGCCCGGCTGGCGCTCGGGATAGGACCAGACGAACCCCTTGCCCGCGACCCGGAAGTCGAACCCGTCGCTGTCGATCTCCTCCACGTGCGGCAGGGCCAGCGCGAGGCGGCGCACATCGTCAGCGTCAGCCACCGGGACCTCGCCCGGCGCGCAGCATCGGCATAGGCACAGGCTAGACCGCCGGCGCCCGCGGCATGCCCGCGGTTACATAGCGCGCTGATGAGACGCCCCGGTCCGTTCCGAATAAAAAAGACTTTTCTTCCGAACGGACTCGTGGTGACTGCGGATCCCGCGACGGATCCCGCGCGGAGCGGCTGGGCCCGAGAGCGTGCCGCCTACCGGAACACATCGTTGACCTGCGGTGGAGTCCCGCCGTACTGTCCGAACCTACAGGACCATATATGGCACTGGAGTTTCATAGCCCGTCAGAGCAGATGCCGAGCGTCTGGAGACCCCACCATGGCCAAGGAATTCATCGTTTCCGGTGACAGTCACGTCGTCGAGCCAGTCGACCTCTACAAGACGCGCCTCCCCAAGAACATGCGCGACCAGGCGCTATGGGAAGAAGACACGATTCTCGACGAACCGCTCGTGCCCGGGGGGCACACGGAGTTCCGCACCGTGCACACGCCCGGGTACGAGGGCTGGACCGTTTCCCGCTACCGCCAGTTCCCAGGCCCGACGCCCGACGGGCTCCCGGAGAGCATCCTGCGCGACCTGGACCGCGACGGCGTGGACGCGACTGTGCTGTTCCCCAACCTGTCGTTCTTCGCCCTGTATACCGACGTCCACGAGCGCTCGATCGCGCACGCCCGCGTCTACAACGACTGGCTGGCCGAGACCTACCTTCCGTACTCCAACCGGCTCCGGCCGGCCGCGGCCATCCCGACCACCAACGTGGCCGATGGGGTCAAGGAGATCGAGCGCGCCGTCCGCCTCGGCCTGACGGCGCTCATCCTGCCCGAGATCCCGCAGCCGCTGCCGTACTGGGCCCCGGAGTACGAGCCGCTGTGGGCGGCCGCCGAGGCGAACGGCCTGCCCGTCTTCTTCCACGTGGCGTCCGGCGGCGTCGACTCCAAGGCCGGCACCTCGGCTACCGGAGACCAGGTCAAGGGCATCCTGACCGCGATGACCATGGGCAAGCAAGAGCTCGACGGCGCACTGCTGGCCGGGCGCACCATGGGCGGCGGCAGCACCGCCGCCGCCAGCCCGATGCGGATCATCGCCGACCTGGTCAGCTCGGGCGCGTGCGAGCGGCACCCCAGCCTGATGTTCAACGTGATCGAGTTCAACGCGGGCTGGCTGGCCAACTACATGGGCTCGATGGACAAGGCCTGGCGCACCGGGACCGGGCAGGACCCGCACTGGTGGCTCGGCTTCTGGGACGACGGGGTTGACCCGCATGACCAGAAGCTCATGGGCCGCCTGTTCAAGATCAACGACCGCTGGCCGCTGCCGCTCAAGCCGAGCGAGTACGTCAAGCGCAACATCCGCGTGCAGTTCGCCGACGACCAGGTCGCCGTGCTGTCCCGGCACATCACCGGCGTCGACACCATCTACTGGGGCAGCGACTACCCCCATGCGGAGGGCACCTTCCTCGGCAGTCAGGCGGTCATCGAGGAGCAGTTCGCGGGCGTTCCCGACGCGGACCGCGCCAGAATACTCGGCGGCAACCTGGCCAAGATCGTCGGTTTCGACGACTCGAAAAAGCTGGCCCCGGTGAATCCCCCGGCGCCGCCGAAGGTACCCGCTCCGGTCTGAGCCGCCTGAGCCGAAGACGTGGGCCCGGGCGAATGCCCGGGCCCGCGCACGTGTCCGGTGCTGGTGAGCGTGCTCAGCCGTCCGCGGGCCGGTCAGGTCCGGCGCTCTCCCCGCTGAGCGCGGCGAAGCCGTCCCTGAGTAGGTCCACCAGATCGACCTCGCCGTCTTCGGCGACCCAGTGCGAGACGGCGAGGTCCATGCAGTCGAGCGCGGCGGCGACCTTGACCGACAGGCCGATAGGAACGGGCTCGGCGACACCGTGCCGCTCGGCCAGCGCGCGCGTCAGCGGCGCGCGCCAGTCTGCCCGCTCCAGATGGGCTCCGGGTACCGCCTGAGTGAACAAGACGAGCCGGGTGAAGGCCTGCGCCCCGGCCGGGTGCCTCGCGTAGATCGGCACGACGAAGGACTCGATGGCGCTGCGGAGGGCCGACCAGTCGTCCTCGTCGCGGGGCCGGGCCCGCAACGCGTCTGCCATCCGTTCGGCGTACGCCTTCAACGCGACCAGGATCGCCTGGTCCTTGGTGCGGAAGTAGCGCAGGAACGTGCTGCGGGAGACCCCGCCCGCCGCGGCCATGTCGTCGACCGTGACGTTGCCATACCCCTTCTCGACAACGAGGTCGTAGGCAGCCAGGCTCAGCTCGGCCTGCACGGCCGCCCGTGCGATCTCCCGGGACGCGGGACGCACCGCCGGGGCTCCAAATGACGGCATGCCCCAATCCTACGGTCGGCGACGGGCGTCGTACGGCAGCCTGGCGGCGGCGGCCGGCTCGTCCCTACCTTGATAGTGTTCCTTTCAAGAGAACCACCATTCGGCTGTGCGGCTCAGAAGGAGCAGGGCGTGGGGACGCAGGCAAGCCAGGCCACCGCGAGCGCTCCCGACCGCCAGCGGCATCCACTTGCCCGGGGAATCGAGATCCTCACGCTGATGATCGACGGCGGCGAGCAGTCCTACGGCGTGCGGGAGCTGGCCGGCCGCCTCGGCGTCAGCGCCAGCACCGCCCACCGGCTGCTCAGCGACCTCGAAGAGCTGGGCATGGTGTCCCGCAGCCCGGCGGCCAACTACCGGCTGGGAATGGAATTCCTCCGGCTGGCCTGGACCGCCAGCGCCCGCTTCCCGCTGCGCGACGCCGCCGCCGACGTCCTGGCCGACCTGGTCGCCCGCAGCGGCGAGTCGTCGTTCTTCGGCCTGTACAACGAGCAGCGCCGCCAGATGATGTTCGCGGTATCGGTCGAGTCCTCGCACTCCCTGCGGTACACGGTCCCGCAGGGAGTCTGGCTTCCGCTGCACGCCGGCGCGAGCGGTCTCGCGATCCTTGCCTTCCTGCCCGCCGAGGTTCAGGCGGAGATCGCCCACGGCGGCCTCGACGCGCTCACCGAACGGACCTTGGTCGACGCCGGCCAGCTCGCGGAACGGCTCGCCCGCATCCGGCGAGACGGGTATGCCATCTCCCACGGAGAGCGGATCACCGGGGCGATCGCGATCGCCGCCCCGGTGATGGGCCCGGTCGGCGCCGTCATCGGCGACATCGGGATTACCATCCCCGAAAGCCGGTTCAACGCCGCCACCACCTCGGAGCTGGTCGCCTTGGTAAGGCAGTCCGCGGAGTTGCTGACGCGCCGGTTCACCGGGACCCGGCCGGAGCCGGACGACCAGAGCCTCTGGCCGGGGGGTTGAAGGGGGTCGTCCCCCTAGGGCAAGCAGAGCCTAGGCGGCGCCGACGCCTGTCCTGGCGGTCACGCCCGCGGTCGCGCGCGAGAACGCGCCGCGGTAATCGTCGGTGGACGACATCTCGTTGAGCATCTCGTGCAGCTTGCCGCGGCCGCCGGGGTTCAGGAGGAACTTGCGTGCCTTCCCCTGGACGTTGGCACCGTAGTAGTGACTGTGCTCCGGGGAGAAGATCGATCGCGGCGCCAGCGTCTCGATCATCGTCATCCACTGCTCCTGCTGCGCCTCGGTCGGCTCGAAGACCTCGAAGCCGTGGTCACGTGCGTAGACCAGCGTCTTGGTGATCCAGTTCGACCTGGTCCTGCGCATACCGCGGGTAATTGCCGCCGCCGGCGCCGTGCGGGCCGCCCGGGAAGAAGAAGTTCGGCAGCCGGTGCGCGCTGAAGCCGCAGAAATCGGACGGCCCGTCGTCCCAGTCGACGCTCAGGTCGAGGCCGTCGCGTCCCCTGGCGCCCATCCTGGTCAGCGCGCCGGTCCCGAAGTCGAAGCCGGTCGCGTACACGATGATGTCGTAGTCCCGGTGCGTGTCCGCGGTCTCGATCCCGGTGGCGTCCACCCGCACGATCGGGGTCTCCCGCAGGGAGATCAGGGAGACGTTCGGCCGGTTGAAGGTCTCGTAGTAGCCGGTCACGAACGGCGGGCGCTTTGCGCCGAAAAGGTGGTCATCCGGGATCAGGCGCTCGGCGGTGACCGGATCCGTCACGATGCAGCGGATCTTGTCGGCCAGGAACGCACAGAACTCGAGGTTGACCTCGCGGTTGGTCGTCATGTCATAGTAGTTCGCCGAGAGCTTGGCGAAGCCGGGACTCTTCCAGATCTTCTCGTAGAACGCCTGCCGTTCCTCAGGCGAGTCGGCCGTCGAGAACTTTCCGGCCGGCTCGTGGAGAAAGCCCGACGGTGCCGTGCTCAAGGTCTTGACGATGTCGTCGAAGTTGTCGCTGAGCCACGCTTGGCGCTCGTCCGATATCGGGGCGTTGTTGAGCGGCGTCGCCCAGGTCGGCGTGCGCTGGTACAGGTCCACGGCGGCGGCGGTGCCGGCGATCGCGGGAAGCAGCTGGGTGCCGCTCGGGCCGTTGCCGATGATGGCGACGCGCTTGCCCGCGAAGTCGACCGGCGTATGCGGCCAGGCGCCGGTGTGGTAGGCCTGCCCCTGGAAATCGTCCAGGCCGTCGATCTCCGGGTAGTGCGGAACCGAGAGCCCGCCGGTCGCGGCGATGACCCAGCGGGCCCGGACGACGATGCCCTTCGCCGTCTTCACCACCCACACGTGGTGTGTCTCGTCGTACACCGTCGAGAGGACCTTCTGGCCGGTTCGGATGTGCTCGCGGAGACCGAAGCGGTCGACGACGAAGTTGAGGTAGCACTCGACCTCCGGCTGCGTCGCGAACTCCTCTTTCCAGCGCCACGTGTCGAAGAGTTCCCTGGAGAAGATGTAGGCGTAGGTGTAACTCTCGGAGTCGAAGCGGGCGGCGGGGTAGCGGTTCCAGTACCAGACACCGCCGACACCCTCGCCAGCCTCCAGCGTCTGGGCGGAGAACCCGGCGTCAAGCGCGCGGTAGAGCGCGTAGATGCCGACCACGCCAGCGCCGATCACCAGAACCTCGACGTCGGCATCGCTGTCGGACTGACCTGCCATCCTGGCTCACTCCCACTCAGTCACGGCTGCGGGAACAGCAATCACATCATTTTAAGCAAGTGTGCTGCAAAATACAATGATCCGAATAGATCAGAACCGCTGATGCCATGACGGACATTGCGTTATCTGAGCGCATGTGGTGAAATTCACCTGCGATCACCGGCCGAAGGAGAATGATGAACGCCGCTGCCGCTGACTTCCGATTCGACGGCCGGGTCGCCCTCGTGACCGGCGCCGGCCGCGGCCTCGGCCGGGCCCACGCGCGCCTGCTGGCGGAGCGCGGCGCGCAGGTCGTCGTCAACGACCTCGGCGGCACCAAGGAAGGCGAGGGCAGCGACACCGGGCCCGCCAACGAGGTAGCGGCGGAGATCAGGGCGGCGGGCGGCACCGCCGTAGCCGACACCAGCAACGTGGGCCGGGAAGACGGCTGTCACGCGCTGGTCGATACCGCCATCCGCGAGTTCGGCCGCATCAACATCGTCGTGAACAACGCCGGCATCTCCCGCTTCGCCACGTTCCCTGAGGCCGACGCGGAGAACCTGGAGCGGACGCTCGACGTGCACGTGCGCGGCACGTGGCACACCACCAGGGCCGCGTGGCCGCACATGGTCAACCAGGGCTACGGCCGGGTGGTCACCACGACGTCGACCGGCATGTTCGGGCTTCCGGACAACCTCGCGTACGCGACCGCGAAGGGAGCGCTCATCGGCTTCACCCGGAGCCTGTCGATGGAAGCCGCGTCGCACGGCATCCTCGTCAACTGCATCGCGCCGAACGCGGTCACCCGCCCGAGCACGTCGGCGGCGAAGCCGAACATCACCACCGCTCCGCAGGATCCGGCCCGGGTCCAGGCGATGCAGACCAGCCTGGTCTCGCCGATGGTCGCGTACCTGGCGCACGAGGACTGCACGGTCAACGGCGAGATCCTGGTGGCGGGCGGCCGCCGGTTCGCCCGGTGGTTCCTCGCCGTCACCCCCGGCTACCGTTCCGCCGGCGAAGGCGCGCCGACGATCGAGGAGATAGCCGAGCACTGGGACGAGATCAACGACCAGGACGGCTACTACGTGCCGGAAAGCCTGTACGACTGGGCGTCCGAGTTCCTGGGCCACCTCGGCCGCTAAAGCGCGCACACGCCCCTGCGCGCCGCGCCGGTGGTTCTCGGGAAATCCAGTCATGCCCGCGTCGAGCTCGAGTCCGAGCGCGTTGAACGCCGTGCAGTGCATGTCGTAGGTCGCCACCGTGAACACGAAGTCCATGAGCTGCTCGCGGGAGAACTGCGCCTCCAGGTCGCGCCAGGTCGTGTCCGAGAGGTTCTTCGTGCCGCACAGCTCGTCGACCGCCCGGACGACCGCGGCGTCGCCGGCGGGCCACCCGGCGGCAGCGGGACGCATCGCGAGCGCGTCGATCTCGGCGTCGGTGAGGTAGCCGTCCGTCCGGCTCATCCGGACGTGCTGCGCCCACTCGTACTCGCCGAAGCCGAGCCAGGTCGTGCGGATGATCGCCATCTCCCGGATGCGGCCGGGCAGCGTGGAGTGGCGCAGGTGATCGGAGAAGGGCAGCCAGGCGCGCACCAGCGCCGGATGCCAGGCGTAGATGCCGAGAATGTTGGATCGCGGCCGGGCGCCGGGCCCGCCGGATCCAGCCGCCTGGCCGCCGGGCCCGTGAGCGCGGAGCGCGGAGAAAGCGTCGTCGACCTCGTCGGTCCACTCCTCGACGGGGCGGGGCGGGATGCGGGGCTGGCTCATCAGGTCACCCGATGAACGCGCCGCCGTTGACGCTGACCGTCTGCCCGGTCACGTAGGAGGCCTCGCCGGAGACGAGGTAGGAGACCGCGGCCGCGATGTCCTCGCCGGTCCCCATCCGGCCGACCGGGATGTTCTTCGCCATGTCTTGCGCTGACGGCATGGTGCCCGCGTCCCGCTTGCGCTGCACGCTCGGGGTCTCCACCGCGGACGGCGCGACGGTGTTCACGGTGACGCCGGACTTGGCGAACTCGACCGCGAGCGCTTTGGCGAGCGCCATCTGCCCGCCCTTGGATGCCGCGTAGTGGGCCATCTTCGGCGCGCCGCGCTGGGCGGCCGAGGAAGAGATCAGCACCACCCGCCCCCACCCCGCGTCAACCAGATCGGGGAGAGCCGACTGGACGACGTTGAACGTCCCGGTCAGGTTGATCGCCAGCGTGTGGTTCCACTGGTCAAGCGTCATGGACAGGAACGGTTGCAGCAAGGCGACCGCGGCGTTCGCGACGACGACCGCCAGCGGTCCCAGGTCGGACCGGGCCGCCGCCAGCGCCGCGTCGACCTGTTCCCGGTCGCTGACGTCGGCCTGGTATCCCCGTGCGACCCCGCCCGCGCTCTCGATTGACTTCGCGGCCTGTTCCGCGGCGCCCTCGGCGACATCGAGGATCGCGACCTTGAATCTGTCCTTCGCAAGGCGCTCGGCGATTGCCCGGCCGATGCCCGCGCCGCCTCCGGTGACGACGGCGACCCGGCCCCGCACTGTGCTCATCGAGATACGTCCTCATTCCTGTTCGTCACGGCAGCTGCGGGGCCCTGTTCGTCACGGCAGCTGCGGGGCCGACTCCGCGAGCGAGGGCGCGGCGACAACGCGGTCGGCGATCAGCGACTCGACTTCCGGCCGCGGCAGCCCAAGCTCGCCGGTCAGTATGTCCACGGTGTCCGCGCCCAGGCCGGGTGGGTAGGCGGGTTCGACTTCGGCGGTGTTCAGGAAGCGGATCGGGGTGGCGATGTTCTCGAAGCAGGCCTCCCCGTCCCTGACCGCCACGATGCTCCCGTCTCCCGCCGCCCGTGCGTCGCCCAGCGCCTCCAGCACGTTCTTCACCAGGGCGACAGGAACGGACGCCGCGGACAGGAGGTCGACCCATTCCGCCGCCGGCCGTGCGGCGAACCGCGCTTCCAGGATCGCCCACAGCTCCTCCTTGTTGCGCAGCCGGCTGACGGCATCGGTAAAACGCTCGTCGCTGGTCAGCTCCCCGACGCCGAGCACGCGGCACAGGCCCTCCCACATGCGCCGGGTGTTCGCGGTGACCACCAGCTCACGGCCGTCCGCGCACCGGAAGGACCGGTAGGTGGCGATGGAGTCGTGGGCGGCGCCCTGCGGGCCGGGGGCGGCGCCGTTGAGGTAGGCGTACACCGCCTGGTAGGAGAGCATGGCGAGCTGGCCGCGCAGCATCGAGACGTCGATGATCCGGCCGCGGCCGGTTTCCCGGCGTGCCTGCAGGGCAGCGAGGATGCCGATCACCGCGTACAGGCCCGCCACTATGTCGCCCGCCGGGATCCCGAGCCGCGCGGCGGGGGCGCCGGGGTGCCCGTTGAGGCTCATCACCCCGCTGAGCGCCTGGACGACCATGTCGTAGGCCGGCCGGTCGCGCAGCGGCCCGTCCTGCCCGAACCCGCTGATCGACGCCCACACGAGCGCGGGCTGACCCGAGACGACCGCCTCCGGATCGATGCCGAGCCGCTTGATGACACCCGGACGGAAGTTCTCGACCACGACGTCGGCCCCGGCGATCAGGCTTTTCAGGACCCCGGCCCCGCGCACCGACTTCAAGTTGATCGCGATGCTGCGCTTGTTCCTGTTGTTAGCGAGGAAATAAGCGCTGTCGCCCCGAAGGGTCGGCCCGACGATCGCCCGGCTCGAATCGCCCTCGAACGACTCGACCTTGATGACGTCCGCGCCCAGGTCCCCGAGCAGCTGCGTGGCCGAAGGCCCGGAGAGGAACGTGGTCAGGTCGATGACCCGCAGGCCGTCCAGTGGCGGGTGCTCACTGCCGGTCATGTCGCCTCGAAGATGTGGATGGTGCACGCGCCGTGGTCAAGTCCGGCGGTGCCGCCGCCGGTGACATGCGTCAGCGCCCAGCGGGCGTCCGGGATCTGCCGTGCTCCCGCCTGCCCGGTCAGCTGCCAGAACGCCTCGGCGACCTGGGCGACGCCGCTGGCGCCGACCGGGTGCCCCTTGGCCAGCAGGCCGCCGCTCGGGTTCACCACCACGTCCCCGCCGAGGGTCGTCCTGCCGTCGCGCAGCAGCGCCGCCGCGCTGTGCTTCCCGGTCAGGCCGAACGCCTCGTAGTAGACGAGCTCGGCGACGGAGAACGCGTCGTGCAGCTCGATCATGTCGAGGTCTTCCGGGCCGATGCCGGCCTGGGCGTACGCGTCCCGCGCGGACTCGTAGCTGATCTCCGGCTTGGTCATGTCGCGGAACCCCTCCTCGACCTGCCCCGAGTGCAGGACCGAGGCGGCCACGCGCATGCCCCGGGGCATGCGCAGCCGCCTCCGGGCCCGCTCGGAGGCGAGGACCACCACCGCCGCCCCGTCGCCGGTCGGGCAGCACATGAGCAGGGTGAGCGGGTCGGCGACTGGCCGCGCCGCGAGGACCTGCTCGACCGTGACTTCCTGACGGAACTGCGCGAACGGGTTCAGGGCGCCGTGCTTGCGGGCCTTCACGCTGACCCGCGCCAGGTCCTCGACTTCCGCGTCGCTTTCGTACAGGTAGCGCGTCGCCCGCATCGCGTACACGGCCGGCATGACCAGGCCCTGCTTGACCTCGCGGTCCTCGGGGGACAGGGGGAGCGTGCCCCCGCCGAACTGGGTCAGCTTCTCGACGCCGATGATGACCGCGACGTCGGCCAGCCCCCGCGAGATCGCCGTCCACGCCTCGTGCATCGCGGTCGCCCCGCTCGAACAGGCGTTGTCGACGTTGACGGTCGGGATCGCGCCAAGGCCGATCTCCTTGGTGATCCGCTGCCCGGTCATCATCCCGCCGTAGGAGTGGCCGACGTAGACGGCGTCGACATCCGGCTTCTGGATGCCCGCGCCGCGCAGCGCGTCGATGAGCGGTGACACCGCCAGACCGACATACGACGAGCTCGGGTGCTTGCCGAACGGGATCATCGCTGCGGATACGACGTACACTTTCTCACTCATCAAAGTCCCCGATCATCATTCGCCGGCGGCCAGCGCGAAGAACCAGTCGTCCCCGTCGACACCGAGTTCGACCCGCATGTCCGGGCGGAGCGGCACCGTGCCCTCGCGGATGTCGGCCAGCGTCCGCACGCCACCGTCGAGGTCGACGTAGCCGACCGGGCGGACGCCCTCGCCGCCGATGTGGAGCCGGGTGAAGGAGTACAAGACCCCGGTGGCGGGCAGCGCGACGCGGGAGACCTCGCGGCTGACGCACGAGCTGCACACCACCCGCGCGCCGATCATCGTCCGGCCGCACCGGTCGCACCGCGTCCCGACCAGGCGGCGGCCTTCGGGGAAGGTGCCGAGCAGGCCGTCGCTGTCCAGGTCCGCGACCGGCGCCGAGACCGCTGCCTCGGCTGGGGCCGCCCGCCGCTCCTTGCCCGCCATCAGCCGGCCGTCCGCTCGGTGCAGGTGAGGTAGAGGTGGTTGTGCCCGCGGAACTTGTAGCTCGGCATCAGATCCCAGCGGCGATCGCCGGCCGGGCCGTGATGCTCCGCCGAGAGCCCGACCCGCTCGGTGCGCTCCAGCAGCCGCCGGATGGAGAACACCGTCTCCGCCCGCGCCAGGGGAGCTCCCGGGCAGGTATGGATTCCCCGGCCGAACGCGAGGTGGTGCCTGGCATTCGCCCGCTGGACGTCGAACTCGGCGGGCGCCGGGAAGGTGCGCGGGTCCCGGCCCGCCGCGCCGTGCAGCAGCAGGACGACGGTGCCGGGTGCCAGGTCGAGGCCGCCGATGCTGGCCGGCACCTTCGTGAGCCGGAACGACCCCTTGATCGGCGCCTCGATACGCAGGGTTTCCTCGATGAACCTGGGAACCAGGGCCGTGTCCCGGCGCAGCTGGTCCTGAACCGCCTGGTCGTCGGCGATCCGGGCGAGCGAGATCCCCAGCAGCTGCACCGTGGTCTCGTTCCCGGCGGCGAAGAGGTTCGCCGCGATCCGGGCGACGTGCACCGGGTCGGGGAGCGTGCCGTCAGGGAAGGTCGCCAGGGACATCCCGGTGAGAATGTCGTCGGCCGGGTTCTTCCGCCGCCGCTCGATCTTGTCGATGAAGTAGTCGTACAGCCGCTCGAGGCTGCCCCGGTGGGACACCTGAAGCTGCAGGTTGCCGAGCATCGGCCCGCGCTGCGCCGCGAGCAGCGCCAGCAGCATCGGATGGTCCGCCTCCGGGACCCCGAGCAGGTCAGCGACGGCGAGGACCGCGTAGCGCTTGGCGTACTCCCAGATGAACTCGCACTGCCCCGCCGGCAGTAGCTCATCGAGGAACCGGTCGGCGGTGCGCTTGAGGAACTCCTCGTTCTCCTTGAGCCGCTTGGGTGTGATCAGGCCCATCAGCAGCGCCCGGTGATCGGTGTGCATCGGCGGGTCGAACGTCACCAGCTGGTCGTTCGACGGGAAGTACGCCCGGTACCGCTCCAGGATGTCCGTCAGGTCATCGCCGGCCAGCTCAACCGGAAGGTCGAGGACCGGCCCGCCGGTCCGGTTGATCGACGAGTAGACCTCGGGGTGGTGATAGACCTCCAGCGCCTCGTGGTAGCCGGTGACGATGACGACCCCGTACGTCGGCTCGCGCCAGACCGGGTGGTGGGCGAGCATGTAGTCGAAGTAGGGCACCGGATCAGCCGCCACCGCGGCGTCGGTGAAGTAGTCGATCTCCGCCGGGTCGAGCCTCACGGTGCCCACCGGTACCCCCTCTCTGGTGTTCCGTTATACAGAACGGTTGTACGGTTGTACGGTCAATTCAGGATTATCCCGAACGGGCGGTGTGTCAAGCGCGGTCGGCCCATGACGGCTGTGACGCGCGGGATGAGCGATTGACAACGCTCTGGATGCCAATGCACAATCCGATCTGTATTGCGCTGTAGCTTCGTGGTGTTCTCTTAAACGATAAGTCCTGGGAAGATGGAGTCGCCGATGACTGCCGACCTCGGTCCTGACCCGCTCGCCCCCTGGGTGCGCGAGATCGCCAAGGCGCACGATGCCGCCCGCCACGTCGACGGTGTCCAGTGCCGGGGCTCGGTGGCGCTCATCGACGAGGCCGCCCGCCTGCGCGGTGTCGCCCAGGTCAAGCTGGGCAAGGCCGTCTCGCTTGAACGCGAGGTCGAGACCAGGCCCGCCCGCCTGGCGGCGGGCCGCGAGGCGGCCGAGGCGGAGAAGCGCGACTGGCAGCGGCTGGGCGTGGCCGAACTCCGGCAGGGTCACCACGACGTCGAGCTCGAGGTGCACATCGGCATCCGCGGCCGCCACGCCCACGGAGGCGACGTCATCACCTACGACGCGCACGGCGTCCACAACACCCACATGGACGGGCTTTCGCACCTCGGCGCCGACGCCAGCTGGCACGGCCCGATCCCGGCAGAAGCCTCCCAGGCCGACGAAGACACGATGGTGAACTGGGCGCAGCACGGCATCGCCACCCGCGGCGTGCTGCTGGACGTGGCCGCGGCCCGGGGGACTGACTGGATCACGGCCGAGGAGCCGGTCACCGCGGCCGAACTCAACGCGGCGCTCGCCGCGGCCGGTGTCAGCACCGAACCCGGCGACGCGCTCATCGTCTACCAGGGCCGCGACCGCTACGAGGCCGTCGGCAATGTGTACCCGAGCGGCGCCGCGGCCGTTCGCCGCCCCGGGATCGGCGAGAGCGGCGCGCAGTGGCTCGCCGCCCACGATCCCGGCCTCGTGCTGTGGGACTTCCACGACGCCCGCAACAACCCGGCGGGCTCGCTCGAGGTGCACAGCCTGATCTTCGCCATCGGGCTCTGCCTGGTCGACAACTGCCTGCTCGGCCCGGCCGCGGCCGCGCTCAAGGCGGCCGGGACGTCGACCGGGCTGCTGGTGGCCGCGCCGACGGCGATCCACCGCTCGACCGGCGTGCTTGTCAACCCGCTGCTGCTGTACTGACCCCGCGCGTGGCCTCAGTCGAATTCCAGGTTGAGCTTGCTCAGCCCGTGGATCATGTAGGTCGGCAG
Organism: uncultured Actinomycetota bacterium; assembly: GCA_963771985.1. Taxonomy (GTDB): domain Bacteria; phylum Actinomycetota; class Actinomycetes; order Streptosporangiales; family Streptosporangiaceae; genus Trebonia. The sequence continues at coordinate 111,523 of CAVYVO010000013.1, forward strand.
GTAGTCGTACCGGCGGGCGCCCGCCGGGCCGTGCGCGGCTTCCGAGACGCGGATCTCCTTCGTCCGGTCGAACAGGCGCTCGATGACCACCCGACCCTCGGCCCGTGCCAGCGGCGCGCCCGGGCAGGTGTGGATGCCGGCCCCGAACGAGATGTGCTGGCGGACGTTGGGCCGGTCGATGCGCAGCTCGCGGGGGCACTCGAACTGGCGCGGGTCCCGGCCGGTCGCCCCGTGCAGCAGCATGACCGTGCTGCCCGCCGGGATCTCAACCCCGCCGACGGTGGTGGTTTTCAGCGCCAGGCGGAAGGCGCCCTTGATCGGGCTCTCCAGCCGCAGCGTCTCCTCGATGAACCGCGGGATGAGCTCGCGGTGCTCCCGCAGCCGATGCTGCAGCCCCGGCTCGTCGCAGATGAGCCGCAGGGCCGTGCTCAGCAGCCGGACCGTGGTCTCCTGCCCGGCCGAGAACAGGTTCGCCGCGATCCGGGCGACGTCCACCGGCTCCGGCGCCGACCCGTCGGGGAACGTCGCCCGGGCCATGCCGGTCAGCACGTCGCCCCGCGGCTCCTGCCTGAGCTGCTCGATGCGCTCGGAGAAGTAGCCGTAGAGGAAGTCGAGCGGGTGGTCGGGGCGGCCCTCGTCTTCGCCCGTCTCGCCCAGCAGCCGCCGCCCGACGCCGGCCCGGCGCAGCAGCGCCGGGTGGTCCGATTCGGGCACGCCGAGCAGGTCGGCGATGACCAGCAGGGTGTAGGACTGCGCGAAGTCGTCGATGAACTCGCACTGGCCGCCGGGCAGCACCGCGTCGAGCTGGCGGTCGGCCAGCCGCCACATGAACTCCTCGTTCTCCTTAAGGCGCTTGGGCGTGATCAGCCCCATCAGCAGCCCGCGGTGCGCGGTGTGCTTCGGCGGGTCGAAGGTGATGATCTGGTCGCTCATCGGTACCGCGTCCCGGTGCTGTTCCACGATGCCGGTCACGTCGTCGCCGGTGAGCTCGGCCGGGAACTTGAAGCTGGGCCCGGCCACGATGTTGACGTTGGAGAAGCTCGCCGTGTCCCGCAGCACGGCGAGCACCTCCTGGTGCCCGGCCACCATCACCACCCCGTGGTATGGCTCGCGCCATACCCGCCGGCCCGCCAGCAGGAAGTCGAAGTACGGATAGGTGTCGGCCGCGACGGACTCGTCGCTGAAGTAATCGGCGGTGATGTCGGTCATGATTCCTAACCCGTGTTGCTGCCCTGCCTGGCTTGCCCGAAGTGCGCACTCTTGCCTGCCGCGAACCTTTACAGGCAAGCAGGGTAACTCGTATCTTCACTATAAAGAATTATATTAGTAAACTACTAGCCAGTAGTACCACAGCCTCGCTCAGACCATCAAGGCCTGAGTGCCGCGCTGCGGTCCTGGTGATTCCACTGACCGGCAGTTCTGACTTCGGCGCTACGGCGGCGGCACGGACCGGTCGGTGCGACGAAGGAGGAGATCAGTTGGGCAGGGTGGCAGTCGTGACGGGCGGCGCGTCGGGTATCGGCCTGGCGATCGTCCGCCGTCTCGCGGCCGGCGGCGCCAGCGTGGCGCTGCTCGACCTGAACGCGGCCGCGGCGAACCAGGCCGCCGCGGGGCTGCGGGGCGAAGGATCGCGGGTGATCGGCCTCGGTGCCGACGTCGCTGACCGGGCCGCGGTGGACAAGGCGCTCGACGCGGTGCGCGGTGAGTTCGGACCGATCGAGATCATGGTCACCAGCGCCGGGCTGTCGCTGAACGCGCCGTTCCTCGAGATCACCGTCGAGGACTGGGACCGCGTGATGGCGGTCAACCTGACGGGAACGTTCCACTGCCTCCAGCTGGCGGTCCCGGACATGATCGCCGGCGGGTGGGGCCGGATCGTCACGATCTCGTCGTCGAGCGCACAATCGGGGTCGCGAACCCAGGCGCACTACTCGGCCGCGAAGGGCGGCGTGGTGGTGCTGACCAAAACGCTGGCGCTGGAACTCGGCCAGTACGGGATCACCGTCAACACGATCCCGCCACGGGCCGTCATCACCCCCATGTTCATGGCAGCGCCCTTCGCACAGGGACCCGGCGGTGAAGAGACCATCAAGGAGATGGCCGCGCGGAGCCCGGTCCGCAGGCTGGGCGTGCCCGAGGACATCGCCGCCGCCACCGCCTTCCTGTGCACCGACGACGCCGGCTACATCACCGGCCAGGTCATCGGCGTGAACGGCGGCAACTACACGTGACCGGCCGCCGTTCCGCTGACCGGGACGATATGACGACCGGTCAGTCCAGAGTCTTGATCGGCGACCGGCGCCGTGCTAGAAACAGCAGATAGCCAGCCTGTAAACACCCAGTTCACGGGCGTTGATAACCGACCACATTGTAAAAGTTTACATTCTTGGCCGCACCACCCCCGCGGCCCGATGTAAAGGTTTACACTCCCCGGTCATCACGATGTAAAGGTTTACACCCTACCGCTGCGCTGTAAATGTTTGCATCGGACTGAGGCATAGCAAAAACCCCCGGCGCACATTACAGGCGGTACAGTCCGCCTTTATTTTTATACTGACCGCCCGGTATATCGTTCACGATGGCCGTGACCCAGCGGGCGTCGCCGGGTCAAACCTCACAGGCAATGAAGTCGCGGAGGGCACAGAAGTGAGACCTAACAGCGAAGGGCCGGGCCGCAGCGGCGCCGGACGACAGATACGCAGACGCGCGCGTTTCGGCGCGGTGATGGCGGCGCTGGCCGCCGCGGTCCTGCTGGCCGCGGGGTGCAGCTCCTCCAGCAGCAGCAGCAGTAGCAGTAGCAGTAGCAGCGCGTCGGCCGCGGCCTCAGCGTCGGCGGCCTCGAGCACGCAGGCGGCTTCGCCCGCCGGCACGGCCCCGGGTACCGACGTCGGGCTCACCGCCACCACCATCAAGGTCGGCATGATCGCCGACGTGAACAACGCGCTCGTCCCCGGGCTGTTCCAGAAGTCAGTGAACGCGGTCAATGCGTGGGCGAGCAACGTCAACGCCAACGGCGGGCTGGCCGGGCGCAAGGTCGTGGTCGACTTCTGCGACTCCAAGCTCGACCCGAACGCGACCGCCAACTGCGTGATCAAGGCCTGCCAGAACGACTTCGCCCTGGTCGGCACCTCCGCCAACGCGCTGGAGGACATCTCCGACATCGACGGCTGCAAGAACGCCCAGGGTAAGGCGATCGGCATCCCCAACCTGGCTGCCTTCGCCTTCCCCCCGCTGTCCTGCGATCCGGACACGTACCTCATCGCCGGCCTCGGCTCGTACTGCAAGACGGCGAAGCAAAACCCGGCCACGTACGTGGTGCCGGTCGGCGACGCCCGGTATTTCACGTCGCACAACTCGGGCCTGCACGGCATCTGGCTCTACGACAGCGACGATCCGACGTTCAAGCTCACCCAGACGCCGATGTTCCAGGCGCAAAGCAACCTCGGCATCAAGAAGGACGGCGAAGGTTTCTACGCGCTGAGCGGCGCGGCGCCGCAGAGCGCGCTGACCCCGTACATCCAGGTGATCAAGTCATCGGGTTCGACGTTCGTCTATGACGACGTGACCACCGCCAGCATGGTGCTGGTGCGCCGGGAGGCCCAGCTGCAGGGGGCCAGCTCGGTCAAGGTCTGGGAGTGCAACTCGGGCTGCTACGACCCGTCCTTCTACCAGCAGGGCGGCGCGACCGTGAACGGCACCTACGCGTCGCTGCTGGAACTGCCGTACCTGAGTGACTACCAGGCCAACCCCACCCTGAACAAGCTGGTTACCGAGCTCGGCGGGGTCAACAACCTGAACAACAACGCGCTCAACTCCTACATCATGGCCCTGCTGTTCCAGGACGCGGTGCAGAAGGCGGTGGCCAACGGCGGGACGCTAGACCGCCAGACGCTGTTCACCGCGCTCAACAACGAGCACTCGTTCACCGCCGACGGCCTCATCGGCCCGACTGACGTGGGCAACCGCGCTCCGTCCGACTGCCAGGTGCTCGTGCAGCTGCAGAACGGCGTGTGGCAGCGGGTGGACCCGGTCAAGCCCGGCACCTTCGACTGCAACAGCGCCAACCTCGCGACGATCAAGATGAGCGTCTCGTAGCAGAACCGGCATGCGACAGGCGACGAGCAAGGAGCCGCCGGATGGCGTCCCGCGGGCGGCGTAAGTCGGTGTCGGTCGGCGTGGTGGAGATGGCCCGTGACCTGGGCGTCTCCACCGCGACGGTGTCCCGCGCGCTGAACGGAAGCCCCTCGGTTCGTCGGGAGCTCGCCGACCGCATCCGGGCACACGCGGAGGCGCGCGGGTACGTCGCCAACCGCCTCGCCCGGGCGCTGTCGGCGAGCACCAGCCGGGCGTTCGTCGGGTTCGTGATCCCGTTTGTGGACACCCCGGCCTACTCGGCGATCGCCGCCGAGTGCGCCCGGCTGCTGTCCGCGGCTGGCACCCAGATGATCCTGGCGATCACCGAGAACGACCCTGAGCGTGAGTACCAGCAGCTCCGCGACCTGGTGGGGACCAGGATCGCGGGGCTGGTCATCTCGCCAAGCACGCACGTGCTCGACGACACCCGCCGCCTGCTGGCGGAGTTCCCGGTGGTCGAGCTGCACCGGGTGTCCGGAATCGACGCTCCCAGCGTGTTCAGCGATGACGAGCAGGCGCTGACCGACAGCATCCTGCACCTGGCCCGGCTCGGGCACACCGACATCGCGTACCTGGGCACCCCCCGGGAGCTGTCCAACGGGGCAACCCGGCTGCGCGGCATCCGCCGCGGGGTCGCCCAGGCCGGCCTCGATCCCCGCCGGATCACCATCCGGCTGGTGGAGCCGACTCAGGAGAACGGCAGGGACGCGGCCCGCGAGCTGCTCGCCGGGGACCTCCCGTTCACCGCGCTGGTCGTCGGCAGCGGTTCGCTGTCCGTCGGCGCCGCCGCCGCGGTCCGCCGCAGCGGCCGCCGTCTCCCCGACGACCTGTCGCTGGTGGTCTACGGCGACCCCGCCTGGTTCGTCCTAGCCGACCCGTCGCTGACGATGGTCCGGGTCCCGTATGCCGGGCTGGCGAGCAGCGCCGCCCGGCTGCTGCTGCGCGCGCTCAACGCCCGCGAGGTCGGCACCCAGCCGCCCGCGGCCGGACCGCACCAGGTGCCCGCCGTGCTGCGCATCGCGGGCTCCACCGGCTCACCGCCCGGCAGGCGGCCGTGATGTCCGTACCGCCCCCGACCAAGGAGTCCTCGGTGACCGACGGTGCCCTCGCCGGCCTGCGCGTGATCGACGCCGCTACCCTCGCGGCCGGGCCGCTGATCGCCACCTGGATGGGCGAGCACGGGGCCGAGGTGATCAAGGTCGAGCAGCCCGACGGCGGCGACCCGCTGCGGCAGTGGGGGGCGCAGCGCGACGGGGTCGGGCTGATGTGGAAGAGCGTGGCCCGCAACAAGAAGTGCGTCACCCTTAACCTGCGGCTCGGGGCGGGGCGTGACCTGCTGCGGTCGCTCACCCGCCAGGCGGACGTGGTGATCATGAACCTGCGCCCGTCCACGCTGCATAAGTGGGGCCTGGAGTACGGGAGCCTCGCGGCCGATAACCCCGGGCTGGTCATGGTCCATGTCACCGGGTACGGCGCCGGCGGCCCGAAGTCCGACTGGCCCGGGTTCGGCACCCTCGGCGAGGCGATGAGCGGCTTCGCGCATCTCACCGGAACCCCGGACGGCCCGCCGACCCTGCCGTCGTTCATGCTCGCGGACGGCGTGGCCGCGCTGACCGCCACCTACGCGGTCATGATGGCGCTCTACCACCGCGACACCCGCGGCGGCCCAGACGGCGGCAGAGGGCAGCTGATTGACATCAACCTGATCGAGCCGCTGGGCCGGCTGCTCGAACAGTCGGTGCTGACCTACGACCAGCTCGGCACGATCCCCGTCAGGACCGGCAACCGGTGGGACATCAGCGCACCGCGCAACGCCTACCGGACCAGCGACGGCCGCTGGCTGGCGATGTCCGGCAGCGCCCCCACGATCGCGATGCGGGCGCTGCGGGCGGTGGGCCGGCCGGAGCTGACCCTGGACCCGAAGTTCGCCGAGGCGCAGCAGCGGCTGCGGAACGCGGCCGAGATCGACGCGATCATGGCGGACTGGATCGGCCAGCGCACGCTGGACGCGGCCCTGGCTGTCTTCGAGGAAGCGGGCGTCGCGGCCGCGCCGATCTACGACGCCGAGCAGCTGCTCGACGACCCGCAGCTGCGGGCGCGCGGGATCTATCCGTCGGTCCCGGATCCAGAACTCGGCTCGATGCGGGTCCAGGCGCCGGTTCCCCGCTTCTCGGCCACCCCCGGCTCCGTCACCCACCTCGGCCCGCGGCTCGGGGAGCACAACGCCGAGGTCTACCACGATCTGCTCGGCCTCGATAACGGCCGCCTGCACGAACTACACGAACAGGGAGTCATCTGAAATGGGACCAAGCCCGCGGCCGCGCCGCTCGGAGCTGGCCACCCCGGCCAGCAACGACGACATGTTCGCGAAGGCCGCCGCCTCCGGCGCCGACCTGGTATTCCTCGACCTGGAGGACGCCTGCGCGCCCGCCGAGCGGGAGAAGGCGCGCGGCAAGGCGGCCCGCGCGCTGCGCGACCTCGACTGGGGGCGCACCACCCGCGCGATCCGGATGAACGGCATCGACACGCACTGGGCCTACGGCGACGTCATCGAGGTCGTCACCACCGCCCGCGAGGCGCTCGACGTGATCATCGTGCCCAAGGTCCGCCGGGCGCGGGACGTCTGGTGGGTCGACGTGCTGCTCACCCAGCTGGAGGAGACCCTCGGACTGCGCAAGCGGATCGCGCTGGAAGTGCTGATCGAGGAGACCGAAGGCCTGCAGCACGTGGACGAGATCGCCACCGCCAGCGGCCGGCTGGAGGCGATCATCTTCGGGGCCGGCGATTTCTCCGCCTCCCAGGGCGCGCGGGTCGACACCAACTTCGACCCGATCGTCGCCATTCCCGGCGACATCTGGCACTACGCCCGCGCACGCATCCTGGTCGCCGCCCGCACCGCCGGCATCGACGCGGTCGACGCCCCCTTCCCCAGCTATAAGGACCCCGGGGCCTACCGCGTCGCCTGCGAGCGGGCCGCCGCCATGGGCTTCCTCGGGAAGTGGGCGATCCATCCGAGCCAGGTGGAGATCGCCAACACCGCGTTCTCCCCGACCCCGGACGAGGTCGCGCACGCCGAGCGGCTGGTGGCCGCCTACCGGGCGGCCGAGTCGGCGGGCAAAGGGGCCACCGGCCTGGACGGGATGCTGGTCGACGCCGCCCACCTGCGGCACGCCGCCACGGTCGCCGCGAGGGCCGGGCTGCTCGGCTTGTCAGGGAAGGAGCTCCCTGCATGACCCGCCAGATGACCCTCGTCGGCTTCATGCAGGCCGGCAACGTGACCGTCTACTCCGGATCCTGGCGGTACCCGTCGGCCGACCTCGGGTTCCTCACCATGGACTACTACACCCGCATCGGGAAGGTGCTGGAGGAAGGCAAGTTCGACTGCGTATTCTTCGACGACCGCCTCGCGATGCCCGGTGTGTACGGCGGTTCCGTCGCCGAGGCCGTCCGCTACGGCGCCCGGCCGGTCAAGCTCGACCTCACCGCCGTCCTCGGCGGGATCATCGGCGCCACCTCCCGGATCGGCATCGGGGCCACCTACTCGACCACCTACTACCCCCCGTTTCACGTGGCGCGCACCTTCGCCACGCTCGACCACCTGTCCGGCGGCCGGGTCGCGTGGAACGTGGTCACCTCGGTCAACGACTCCGAGGCGCAGAACTTCGGCGTGGAAACCCACATGGACCACGACGAGCGCTACGACAAGGCCGACGAGTTCCTCCAGGCGGTCACCGCGCTGTGGGACTCATGGGACGACGACGCCCTGATCATGGACCAGCAGAGCGGTACGTTCGCTGACCCGGCCAAGGTCCACGAGGTCAATCACAAGGGCCGGTGGTTCTCCGTCCGCGGCCCGCTGACGGTGCCGCGGACACCGCAGGGCAGGCCGGTGATCCTGCAGGCAGGCTCGTCCGGCCGCGGCCGGGAGTTCGCGGCCGCCTGGGCCGACATGATCTTCACCGGCGACCCCGGCCTGGAGGTGGCGCGGCAGCACTACCGGGAGCAGAAGGCGCAGATCGCGACGGCCGGCCGCAACCCCGACGATGTCAAGGTGCTGCCGATGGCGTACGTGGTGGTGGGGGAGACCCAGGCGATCGCCGAGGAGAAGGAGCGGCTGTTCCTCGACGCCTACGTGCACCCGATGGCGTCCCTCGCGCTGCTGTCCGAACTGCTCAACTACGACTTCGCCAAGCACGACCTGGACGACGTGGTGACCGACGAGATGATGGCGGCCAGCTCCGGGGTCCGCGGCCTGGCCATGGGCGTGCGGCGGCACCTCGGCCGCGACGTGACCGTCCGCGACCTGGCCGCGCACCGCGCCACCCTGCTGCAGGGCCCGCGCTTCGTCGGTACCGCCACCGCGGTCGCGGACCAGATGGAGGAGTGGTTCAACTCCGGCGGCTGCGACGGGTTCGTCCTCGCGGCCACCCACCTGCCCGGCGCCTTCGAGGAATTCGTCCGGATGGTGGTGCCGATGCTGCAGCAGCGCGGCCTGTTCCGGCGAGAGTACGCCGGCCCGACCCTGCGCGAGCACCTCGGCATCGCGCGCCCGGAATCGCAGTAACCGCATCGACAAGGAGGACAGCATGTCTGACAGCGCAACCAACGGGGCCGGCGCGACGCAAGGCAAGTTCCGCATCACGCGGATGTACCACCCCAGCTTCCACGCGCCCGACCTGGGCGAGGTGGAGAACTGGTTCGAGCGGGTGTTCGGCTGCCACAGCACCAACATCAGCGAGACGTTCAAGGGCAGGGACACCGGCAGCTACCCCACCACCTACTCGACGTTCACCCCGATCGCCGACGTCCTGTTCGACACCATCGCCCCGACCCTGTACGTGCTGAACGGCGTGCAGCAGTACGCGTCGGTGGACAAGCCGCATCTGAAGACGATCGGCTGGTTCGCCGAGGGGGCGGAGGAGGTCTACCGGTCGCTGCGGCGCGCGGGCGTCGGCATGGTGGACCAGTACGGCAAGACCGCCGAGGGCGAGGACGCGCCGCGGTCGGCCGGCGGCGGGGCGATGCCGATCTACTTCACCACCCCGGAGTCGGCCGGGCTGCGCCACGAGTTCCTGCCCGACTTCCCGTTCGCGCTCGACCACCGCAACGCGCCCGGCTGGGTGCTGCCGCCAGTGTCACCCGACGACCCGATCGGCATCGAACGGGGCGCCTGCCACACGCTGCTCACCGACAACCCCAAGCGGGCGCTGCACACCCTGGTGGACGCGCTCGGCGGCACCGTCATCCATGAAGCCCGCGACGAGGTGATCGGCGCCGCCGCCACCTACGTGTTCCTCGGCGACTCGCTGCTCCAGATCGCGGTGCCCGACCAGGGCACGGCCGCCTACGCCGACTGGACCGCGACCGCGCCTAACGACACCTACCACTCGATCACCTGGAAGGTCGTCGACCTGGACCGCACCGCCGAGCACCTGAAGTCCCAGGGGGTTGGCATCCGCTCGCGGACCGCGGACACCCTGGTGACCGACCCAGAGACCAGCATCGGCGTCCCGTGGGGCTTCACCACCCGGCTGGTGCCAGGCGACCCTCGTGGCTGACCGGGTCACCGAGTCCTTCATCGACGGGGCCTCGGTGAGATCGGCGGAGACGTACCCGAATATCGATCCGTCGACCGGTGCCACGCTCGGCGATGTGGCGCGGGCGGGGGACAAGGAGATCGACCATGCTGTGACGGCGGCCCGCCGCGCCGGCCGGGCGTGGCGGGCCACCGCCCCCGAGCAACGGTCCGAGCTGCTGTCCCGGCTGGCCGACCTGATCGACGGCGCGGCCGAGACGCTCGCCCGACTGGAGAGCGAGGACAGCGGGAAGCCGCTGTCGCAGGCGCGCAACGACGCCCGGATGTGCGCGCGCTACTTCCGCTTCTACAGCCACGTCATCGAGTCGTACTACGGCCTGAGCATCCCGCTGCGGCCGGACCTGCACGTGTACACCCGCCGTGAGCCGCTCGGCGTCACCGGCAACATCGTGGCCTGGAACTACCCGATGCAGCTGTTCGGCCGCGGGGTGGCGCCGGCCATCGCCACCGGGAACTGCGCGGTGCTCAAGCCGGCCGACGAGACGCCGCGCACGGCGGTCTACCTCGCCCGGCTGGCGGGCGAGGCGGGACTGCCGCCGGGCGTGGTCAACGTGGTCACCGGGCTCGGGCCGGAGGCCGGGGCCGCGCTCGCCGCCCACCCGGGCGTCGACCACCTGAGCTTCGTCGGCTCCACCGAGGTCGGCAGCCTGATCGCCGGCGCGGCCGCCAAGCGGGTGGCGCCGGTGACGCTGGAGCTCGGCGGTAAGTCGGCGCACCTGGTGTTCGGCGACGCGGACGTCGAGCGGGCGGCCACGGTGGCGGCGAACGCGATCCTGCAGAACGCCGGGCAGACCTGCTCGGCCGGGTCCCGGCTGCTGGTGGACGAACGGGTGCACGACGAGCTGCTGCAGCGCATCGCGGATCGCTTCGCCATGGTGTCCATCGGGCCGGGTATCACCGACCCCGACCTCGGCCCGCTGGTGTCCCGCAAGCAGCAGGACCGGGTGCGCGGCTACGTCGAGTCCGCCATGGGGGCCGACATCGTCTACGGCGGCACCGTCGCGGAGCCCGACGGGATCACCGACGGCGCCTACTTCACCCCCACGCTGATCGACGGCGTGGACCCGGCCGCGCCGATCGCCCGCGAGGAGATCTTCGGCCCGGTGCTCACCGTCACCCCGTTCAGCACCGAGGACGAGGCGGTCGCGCTGGCCAACGGCACCGACTACGCCCTGATCGGCGCCGTGTGGACGACGGACCTGGCGCGCGCGCACCGCGTCGCCGCGCGGGTTGACGGGGGACAGATCTTCGTGAACACCTACGGCGCCGGCGGCGGCGTGGAGCTGCCCTTCGGCGGCTTCCGCAAGTCGGGATACGGGCGCGAGAAGGGCGTCGAGGCGCTCGACGCCTACACCGCCACCAAGACGATCGTCGTGCAGCTCTGAGCGCGGCCAATCGAGCAGGGAGAATGCCAATGGGTTCGGACGCCGGCGCGGACGTCGACATCCTCATCGTGGGCGCCGGGGTGACCGGCATCTACCAGCTGTACCGGGCACGCGAGGCGGGCTACTCGGTGCAGATGGTGGAACAGGGCACCGGCGTCGGCGGCACCTGGTACTGGAACCGCTACCCCGGGTCTCGCTACGACTCGGAGAGCTACACCTACGGGTACCTCTTCTCGGCGGAGCTGTTCCAGGAGTGGGAGTGGAGCGAGCACTTCGCCGGCCAGCCGGAGAACGAGCGCTACTTCAACTACGTGGCCGACAAGTTTGACCTGCGCCGCCACATCCGGTTCAACACCCGGGTCACGTCGGCCGTCTGGGACGCGTCCTCGGCGACCTGGCTGGTCACGGCGGACGGGTACACCGCCCGGGCGCGCTTCCTGGTCGCCGCGACCGGCGTGCTGTCGGTGCCGTTCTATCCGGACGTCCCGGGGCGGGACAGCTTCCGCGGCGAGGCGTACCACACCGGCCTGTGGCCGAAGACCCCGGTGGACTTCGCGGGCAAGCGGGTCGCCGTCATCGGCACCGGGTCGAGCGGCGTGCAGGTCATCCCGACGATCGCGGACGAGGTCGCCTCGCTGACCGTGTACCAGCGCACGCCCAACTGGGCCACCCCGCTCAACAACCGGCCGATCACGCCGGAGGAGCAGGCCGAGCTCAAGGCCAACTTCCCGGCGATGGTGGAGACCCTCGGCAAGTCGCCGTCCGGGTTCCTGCACGTTCACTCGGACAAGAACACCTTCGACGACTCGCCCGAGGAGCGGCAGGCGTTCTACGAGCAGGTGTGGCAGCTCGGCGGGTTCGGGAAGATCATCTCCAACTACCAGGACATGACGCTCAACCCGGCCGCCAACGCCGAATGGTCGCGCTTCGTCGCCGACAAGATCCGCGCCGCCGTCAACGACCCGGCGACGGCGGACAAGCTGATCCCGACCGACCACGGCTACGCCGGGAAGCGTCCCCCGTACGTGACCGACTACTTCGAGGCCTTCAACCGGCCCAACGTCTCGCTGGTCGATCTGAACCAGACGCCGATCACCGCGGTCACCGAAACCGGCATCGAGACCGCGGAAGGGCTGCGGGAGTTCGACATCATCGTGTGGGCCACCGGCTTCGACTTCGGCACCGGCGCGCTCAACCGGCTCGGGGCCCGCGGCCGGGCCGGCCTGCCGCTCAAGGAGTACTGGGCCGACGGGCCGCTCACCTACCTTGGCCTGATGTGCCATCGCTTCCCGAATTTCTTCTTCCCCGGCGGGCCGCACGGCGCGGCGGGCAACAACCCGCGGTACTCGGGCGACCAGTCGGACTTCATCGCCGGCCTGATCGATTTCGCCCGCGAGCACGGGCACCGGGTGATCGAGGCGCCCAAGGCGCTGGAGGAGGAATGGACCACCATGGTCAACGAGGCCGCGATCACCATGTCGCCGTTCAACGAGAAGAGCTACTTCTTCGGGACCAACATCCCCGGCAAGGCCCGCGCCTTCCTGCTCAACTCCCTCGGGCGGCCCAAGCTGCTGGAGATGATGGAGGCCGCGGTCAAGAGCGACTACGAGGGGTTCTTCCCCGAGACGGGAGCGAGTGGCCGATGACCAAGTACCGATTCGAGCGACGTGTCCACCGTCGAGGGCGGGCAGCGGGCGGTCGACGCGGCCACCAGCGAGTTCGGGCGCGTCGACATCGTGGTCAACAACGCCGGCAACGTCATCTACGGCGGCCTGCCCGAGGTCGAGGTCAGCGTCCTCGACGCCATCCTCGCGGTGCATGTCCGCGGCACGTTCAACGTCACCAGGGCCGCCTGGCCGCACATGCTGGCGCAGAACTACGGCCGGGTGGTGCTGACCGGCTCCACCGGGATGTTCGGCATGCCCGACAACCTCAGCTACGCCACCGCCAAGTCCGCCATGATCGGCATGGCGCAGGCCATGACGGTGAACGCGGGCGACCACGACATCAAGGTCAACGTGATCGCGCCCAACGCGTGGACGCGGATGGCGGGCGACCCGTCCGAGGGCATGGACCAGCTGCGCGCGCAGCGGCCGCCCGGCGCGCCGCCGCACATGGAACCCGAGCTTGTCGCCCCGATGGTCGCCTTCCTGGCCCACGAGAGCTGCCCGGTCAGCGCCGGCATCTACCTGGCCGGGGCGGGCCGGTTCGCCCGCCTGTACGTCGCCTCGACCGACGGCTACCTGCACCCTGACAACGGCAACCCCACCATCGAGGACGTCGCCGCCAACTGGGCGGCGATCAACGACGAGGCCGGCTACTACGTGCCCACGAGCACGCTCGGCTGGTCTGCCCGCTACATGTCCCATCTGTACTGAGAGGATCAACGATGACCGACAACACCGTCTGGCCGCACCACGAGCTCGGCAAGGAACTCAGCAACTGGGGCCGCTGGGGCGACGATGATCAAATCGGCACGCTCAATTTCATCACCCCGCAGAAGCTCGTCGCCGCCGCCCGGATGATCCGGACCGGCAAGAGCATCGACTGCGGTATCCCGTTCGACAAGAACGGCCCGTTCCCGCCCGGCGGCTGGCGGCTCAACCCCAACCACGTGATGACCCTGCTGCCGTCGGACTCGTTCTACGCCAAGGACGGGCAGATCGCGGCGGACGACCTGATCATCATGGGCCTGCAGTGCTCTACCCAGTGGGACGGCCTGGCGCACGTCGGGTACGACGGGTTCTTCTACAACGGGGTGCCCGCCGCCGCGGTCAACAACTTCACCGGCGCCTCCAAGAACGATATCGCCAAGGTGGCCACCAAGCTCATTTCCCGCGGGGTGCTGCTCGACATCGCCCGGCTGAAGGGAGTGGACGTGCTGCCGGACTCCTACGAGATCACCGAGGCCGACGTGCTCGCGGCGGAGGAGCGGCAGGGGGTGGGGGTCGAATCGGGCGACATCCTGTGCATCCGAACCGGCTGGCACAAGTACTTCCTCGAGGGCGACCGGCAGCACTACGTGGGCAACACGGCCGGCCCCGGCCTCGACATCTGCCGGTGGATCCACGACCGGGAGATCGCCGCGCTCGCCCTCGACCAGTCGAACGGCGAGGCCTGGCCGAGCCCGATCCCCGGCGCCACCATCCCGTTCCACCAGGTGGTGATCCGCGACATCGGCCTCACCCTGGGCGAGATGTTCGACTTCGACGCGCTGGCCGATGACTGCGAGGCCGACGGCGTCTGGGAGTTCTTCTTCACCGGAACCGGTCTCAAGGTCACCGGCGGGGTGGGCTCGCCGCTCGGCCCGGTGGCGATCAAGTAGAGGAGCGGAGCGGATGACCAGCTACGCGGAGGTGTTCGCGGGCGTCTACGCCACCGTCGCCGCGCACGCGCAGCACCAGGACGCGGGCAACACCGACGGGATCATGGCGCTCTACACGCCGGACGCGGTCCTGGAGGTCCCCGGGATGGGCGTCTACGAGGGCGCCGGTGTGATCCGGGCCGCCTGGGACGACTGGAAACCCAAGGGGCTGCAGCGCCACATGCCGGTCAACATCGTGATTACCGACTGGGATGACGAGGAGGCCCGCGCGACCACCGACGTGGTGTTTCTCAGTCAGGGCGACAACGGCTGGTCGGTCCAGATCGTTGCCCGCTACCACGACGTGTTCCGCCAGGTGGGCGGCAAGTGGCTGCTCAGCCGCCGGGCCGACGAGTACATCGGCTGGCAGCCGCCGGGCTGACACCCCGTCTGGCGGAACTCCAGGCGCGTGAGGGGCCGTGCCCGCACCCGGGGCCGGCCCCTCGTGCCAAGGGTGCGCTACACGTCCCCGGTCGACGCCCGGATGAGGTACAGCATCGCGGTGACCTCGGCCGCCTGCTCCTGGGAAAGCCCGGGCAGGCCGAACGCGGCCTGGTTGAGCGCGTCGGTCGCCTCCTCGGCCAGCGTCCGCCCGGCCGGGGTGATGATGGCGAGCACCACCCGGCGGTCGTCCGGTGACATCTGCCGCTGGACCAGGCCGCGCTGCTCGAGGCGGGTGATGGCGTTGGTCACGGCGGCGGGATGGACCATCAGCCGTACCCCCATCTTGCCCATCGGCAGCGAGCCGGACCGGCTGAAGGCAAGCAGCCGGAGCGCTTCGTAGGCGGCGAAGGTCAGCGCATAGGGCTTGAGTATGTCCTCCACTTTGGCCAGCAGGATCTGCTGGGCGCGCATGATCGACGTGACCGCGGCCATGTGATCGGCCTGCTCGGGCCAGCGCGCGCTCCACTGGCGCCGGGCCTCGGCGATCGGGTCGGCGGGATGACGGTCGGGCACGCCGTCAACCGTACGCGACGCGCCAGCCAGGCGCGATAGGCGAAACACTTGACGATGTCAGCCAAAGTCATTTAACGTCAAAATATTGAACGTCCTAAATTTGAGCGCATAAAGTGAGCGGAGGCCCGTGATGCCCGCTTCGCCGGGGAAGGGTGAACTGCACGTCCCAGCGCATCCGGTGCGCTTCGTGACGTCGACCGCGCTGTTCGACGGGCATGACGCCGCGATCAACATCATGCGGCGGATCATGCAGGCCCAGGGGGCCGAGGTGGTGCACCTGGGGCATGACCGCTCGGTCCGCGAGGTGATCGACGCCGTCCTGGAAGAAGACGCGCAGGGGGTGGCGGTCAGCTCCTACCAGGGCGGGCACGTCGAATACTTCGAGTACCTGGCGCAGAGCCTGCGCGAGGCGGGCGCGGGACACGTGAAGGTCTTCGGCGGCGGCGGTGGCGTGATCATCCCCGAGGAGATCGCCCGGCTCGCCGCGGCGGGCGTGCGCATCTTCTCGCCCGAGGACGGCCAGCGGCTCGGCCTCGCCTGGATGATCAACGAGCTGATCAAGGCGTGCGACACCGACCTGGCGGCGGCCCCGCCGGCCGCCGAGGCGCTGCTCACCGGCGACCGCGGCGCGCTCGCCCGGGCCATCACCTGCCTGCAGGCCGGCCGGCTGCCGGAGCCGGTCTGGGAGGCGCTGACCACCGCCGCCCAGGCCCGGCCGGTGCCGGTGCTCGGGATCACCGGCACCGGCGGCTCCGGCAAGTCGTCGCTGACCGACGAGCTGGTCCGCCGGTTCCGGACCAACCAGGAAGACAAGCTGCGCATCGCCGTGCTCGCGGTGGACCCGACCCGGCGGCGCGGCGGCGGCGCCCTGCTCGGCGACCGGATCCGGATGAACGCCCTGGACGGCGAGCACGCGTTTTTCCGCTCCCTGGCCACCAGGGGCGCGCGGGAGATGCCGGAGACGATGGCGGCGATCATCACCGCCTGCAAGGCCGCCGGATACGACCTGGTGATCGTGGAAACCCCCGGCATCGGGCAAGGGGACGCCGCCGTGACCGAGCTGGCCGACATCGCCTTGTACGTGATGACCCCCGAGTACGGGGCCGCCTCGCAGCTGGAGAAGATCGACATGCTCGACTTCGCCGACGTGGTGGCGGTCAACAAGTTCGAGCGGCGCGGCGGTGCGGACGCGGTGCGGGCGGTGGCCAGGCAGCTGGTCCGCAACCGCCAGGCGTTCGGCGCGCAGGCGGCCGGCATGCCGGTGTTCGGCACCAGCGCGGCGACCTTCAACGACACCGGCGTGACGGCGCTGTACCAGCACCTCACCGCCCGGCTGCGAGAGCACGGCCTGCCGCTGGCCGAGGGGGTGCTCCCGGTGGTCACCGGGAAGACCTCGGCCGAGGCCGCGTCGGTGATCCCGCCGGGCCGGGCGGGCTACCTGGCCGAGATCGCCGCCACCGTCCGCGGGTACCACGAGCACACGGAAAAGCAGTCCGCGGCGGTGCGGCGGGTGCAGCGGCTCGCCGCCGTGCGGGCTGAGCTTTCCGGTGATACGGAACGGACCGTGGCGGCTCTGCACGATCAGGCCGCTCGCGAGGTCAGCGAGGCCAGCGCCGCGCTGATCGCGGGCTGGCCGGCGGTCGTCGAGTCCTACTCGGGTGACGAGCAGGTGGTGCGCGTCCGGGACCGCGAGCTCCGCACGACGCTGACCCGCCGGTCGCTGTCCGGGAACACGATCCCCCGGGTGGCGCTGCCGCGCTACGAAGACCACGGGGAACTGCTGCGGTTCCTGCGCAACGAGAACCTGCCCGGTTACTTCCCGTTCACCGCCGGGGTGTTCCCGTTCAAGCGGGAAGGGGAGGACCCGGCGCGGATGTTCGCCGGCGAGGGCGACCCGTTCCGCACCAACCGCCGGTTCAAGCTGCTGTCGGCGGGCAGCGCGGCGACCCGGCTGTCCACCGCGTTCGACTCGGTCACCCTCTACGGCCGCGACCCGGGGGAGAGCCCGGACGTGTACGGCAAGGTGGGCACCTCGGGCGTCTCGATCGCGACCCTGGACGACATGAAGGCGCTGTACGACGGGTTCGACCTGACCGCGCCGGCCACGTCGGTGTCGATGACGATCAACGGGCCGGCCCCGGCCATCCTCGCGTTCTTCTTCAACACCGCCATTGACCAGGGCGCCGCCCAGGGGCTGTCCGCCGCCGACGTGCTGCGGCGGGTGCGCGGGACGGTGCAGGCCGACATCCTCAAGGAAGACCAGGGGCAGAATACCTGCATCTTCTCCACCGAGTTCTCCTTGCGGATGATGGCCGACATCCAGGAGTGGTTCATCCAGCACCAAGTGCGCAACTTCTACTCGGTGTCGATCTCCGGCTACCACATCGCCGAGGCCGGGGCCAACCCGATCAGCCAGCTCGCGTTCACCCTCGCCAACGGGTTCACCTACGTGGAGGCCTACCTGGCCCGCGGGATGAAGATCGACGACTTCGCGCCGAACCTGTCGTTCTTCTTCTCCAACGGCATGGACCCCGAGTACACGGTCCTCGGGCGGGTGGCGCGGCGGATCTGGGCGGTCGCGATGCGGGACCGGTACGGGGCGAACGAGCGGTCGCAGAAGCTGAAGTACCACATCCAGACCTCGGGCCGGTCGCTGCACGCCCAGGAGATGGCCTTCAACGACATCCGCACCACCCTGCAGGCGCTGTGCGCGATCTACGACAACGCCAACAGCCTGCACACCAACGCCTACGACGAGGCCGTCACCACCCCGAGCGAGGAGTCGGTCCGCCGCGCACTGGCGATCCAGCTGATCATCGGCCGGGAATGGGGACTGGCGATGAACGAGAACCCGCTGCAGGGCTCGTTCATCGTGGACGAACTGACCGGCCTGGTGGAAGAGGCCGTGCTGGCCGAGCTAGAGCAGATCAGCCAGCGGGGCGGGGTGCTCGGCGCGATGGAAACCGGCTACCAGCGAGGCAAGATCCAGGACGAGTCGATGCTGTATGAGGAGCGTAAGCACGACGGGTCGCTGCCCATCGTCGGGGTCAACACCTTCCGCAGCCCGCACCCGGAGCAGGCCGAAACGTCGACCCCGCTGGCCCGTGCCACAGAAGAGGAGAAGAAGTCCCAGCTGGAACGCGTCCGCGA
>CAVYVO010000014.1:0-625317 GCA_963771985.1 uncultured Actinomycetota bacterium
GGCGCGACGGGCCGAACGTGACCTCCATACTGGAGGAATGACTGACAACCTGGTGGGGCGGCGGCGGGCCCCCGAGCGGCGCGCCGTCCACCGGGAAGTCGGCTCGGGGATGGCGGAACTCGTCCCTGATCTATCCCGAACGGCCTCGTGGCTTCTGTTCATCGACGGCATCCCGCAAAGCCAGGTCGACCTGGACGACCCGGACTACCTGGAGTTCGAGTACGTCAGGCGGATCGGGCACGTCGTGGACCTGGCGTTTCCCGTTGGCGAGCCGCTGCGCGTCCTGCACATGGGCGGGGGCGGCCTGACGCTGCCGCGCTACATCGCGCACACCCGGCCGGGGTCGCGGCAGCTGGTGGCCGAGATCGACACGGCGCTGACCGAACTCGTCCGCAGGCACCTGCCGCTGCCGCCGGGCCGGCGCATCCGGGTGCGGGCCGACGACGCCAGGCAAGTGCTCGAATCCGCCGCCGCTGGCAGTTACGACCTGGTGATCAGCGACGTCTACGCGGGAGCGCGGACGCCGTTCCACCTGACCACCGTCGAATGCGCCAAGGCGGCCGCTCGCGCGCTGCGCCCTCGGGGCGTGTACACGGTCAACGTCGCGGACGGGCCGCCGCTCGAGCATGCGCGGCGGGCAGTCGCCACGGTACGTTCCGTATATCCGGAAAGCTGCATGATCGCGGAGGCCGGCGTGCTGCGCGGACGCCGGCTGGGCAACCTCGTGCTCGCGGGGAGCGACGCGGCGCTGCCCTACGATGAGCTGCGGCGGGCGGCGGCGGGCGATCCGTTCCCGGCGCGCGTGGTGGCGGGGGCCGATCTCGCCCGGTTCGCCGCCGCGGCACCAGTGGTAACAGACGCGTAACTCGACCGGTTCGCGTATTCTGCTACCCTCCGCGCCGTCTACCCTTGCGACATGGACTTGCCGCCCTCAGGTTGGTACCCGGATCCGTACCGGGTGCCCGGACTGCTGCGCTGGTGGGACGGCTCGGCGTGGACCCAGCACACCCATGCGGACGCGTCGGAGGCGGCCGACAGCGCCGAGCCGGAGCAGACGACGGTGCAGCCGGCGGTGCCGCCGGCCGTCCGGGCGACGGCGGCGCAGCCGGCCGTCCAGCCGACCACGGTCCAGCCGGCCGTGCAGCCGACGGCGTACCAGCCGGCCGCTGCGCAGCCGGCGGCCCCGCAGCCGCCGACCGCGCAGCCGCCCGCGGGCGGCGACAGTAATGGCACCCAGGTGCTCTTTCTCGGCGACGACGCGTGGACGACGCCCGGCGCTCCCGCCGGGACGGCGGCGGGCAACCGCTACGGTTACTACCGCGCGCAGCGGCGGCGCCGGCTGTGGGTGGCGGGTGCCCTCGCGGGCGGCACGCTGGCCGCCCTCGCCGTGATCGCGCTGGTCGTCAACAGCCTGGGCCGGTCATCAGCGACCCCGACGGCGGCGACGAGCCCGGCCAGGCCCGTCTCGCACTCCGCCGCGCCGCCGTCACCCTCGCCGTCCGCGTCGCCGTCGGCCAGCCCGGCCGGCTCGCTGCTCGATGACGGGCAGTCGGGAATGTCCTATACCCAGTTCCCCTCCCCCTGGCAGCCCAACTGCCCCAGCGGCCTGAACAACCAGCAGTTCACCTGGACGGCCGGCGAGTCCGCCATCGCCGGCCAGGTCAACGGCGGCCAGACCACCTGGTACGGCGTCGCGTGCTCCGGGCCGCTGCCCCAGCAGTACGGGTACAACGGCGTGGCGGACCTGGAGAACACCGCGACGAACCTGGTGAACACGTTCAACGGCGACTATTACGGCGCGCTGCAGCACAACTTCCAGCAGGAGTCCAGCCAGCCGCTCCAGATCAGCGGGCACGCCGCCTGGGAGATCAAGTTCCTGATGACGTACACGAACACGCAGGGCCAGGGGCTGTCGTGGAACGACGAGCTCGGCGCGGTCGTGGTCGCCGACCTCGGGACCGGGGTGGCGCCCGCCGTCTTCTACACGTCGGTCCCCGGCAACCTCGGGGAGGGCAACGTGGACTCGCTCGTCTCCTCGCTCCAGGTGTCCGCCCCGCAGCAGCAGCCGGGCGGCGGCGGCTCCCCGGGCGACGGGTCGCCGGGCGACGGGTCGCCCGGGGACGGCGGCTCGCCGAACCCGTAACGCCCGTTCCGTTCCGGAGCGGCCAGCCGTCTCACTATCTGGATGCCCTACGGCACATAGGACCTGAAACCACCACGCAAATGGGATAAATCGGGCATCAATCCGGCGGTTTGAGATCCTAAGTGGCCCCGCGGGCTTACCGGTTGCCCGGGAAGTTGAGGTCCGGTCGGGCGGCTGGCGACGCTGTGCGCGGCCACTTGCTGGTGACGACCTTAGAACGGGTGAAGAAGTGCACTCCGTCGGGACCATAGGCGTGAGTGTCGCCGAACAGGGAGGATTTCCAGCCGCCGAAGGAGTACGCGGCGGCTGGAACAGGGATGGGGACGTTGATGCCGACCATCCCAACCTCGACCTCGTTCTGGAACCGCCGTGCGAGCGAGCCGTCAGTGGTGAACAGCGCGGTCCCGTTCCCGTAGGGGTTGGCGTTGACCAGATCGAGGGCCTCATCGAACGACGGCACCCGCACCACGCTGAGAACCGGCCCGAAGATCTCGTCCCGGTAGATCGACGCTTCTGGCGGCACGTTGTCGAAGAGCGTGGGCGCTAGCCAGAATCCGTCCCTGTCGCCATCGATGTCGGCGCCGCGCCCGTCGACGACTAGCTTGGCTCCTGCCTGGACGCCGGCGTCGATGTAGGAGGTGACCCGGTCCCGATGGGCGGCGGTGACCAGCGGGCCCATGTCGCAGCCGCGCCGGCCGTCGCCGGTATGGAGTTGCGCCATGCGCTCGGTTATGCGCGCAACCAGGTCGTCGCCGATCGGGTCCACAGCGACGACGACCGAGACGGCCATGCAGCGCTCCCCCGCAGATCCGAAGCCGGCTGACACTGCCGCGTCCGCGGCGGCGTCGAGGTCGGCGTCGGGCGTGACGACCATGTGGTTCTTCGCGCCGCCGAGGGCCTGTACCCGCTTGCCGTGGCGGGTGCCGGTCTCGTACACGTGACGGGCGACGGGTGTCGAGCCGACGAAGCTGATCGCGCGGATATCGGGGTGTGTCAGCAGCCGGTTGACGGCGACGGCGTTGCCGTGGAGCACGTTGAAGACGCCGGGCGGAAGTCCTGCCTCGGCCCAGCACTCGGCGAGGAGCACCGATGCGGACGGGTCTTTCTCGCTCGGCTTGACTACCAGGGTGTTGCCGCAGGCGATCGCGATGGGCGCGAACCACAGCGGCACCATGGCGGGGAAGTTGAACGGCGTGATCAGGGCGCACACGCCCACGGGCTGCCGGATCGACGTGACGTCGATCTGTGTCGACACAGATTCGGAGAATTCGCCTTTGAGCAGGGCGGGGATGCCGCAGGCGAACTCGACGACTTCGAGGCCGCGGGCGATCTCGCCGTCGGCGTCGCTGAGGACCTTGCCGTGCTCGGCGGTGATCGCGGCCGCGATCTCCTCGTGGCGCCGCAGCAGCGCGGTCCGGAAGTCGAACAGGACGCGAGCCCGGCGGGACAGGGTCGTCGAACGCCAGGTGCACCAGGCGGCGCTCGCCGTGTCGACAGCCGCGTCGACGTCATCCTCGGAGGCGAAGTCGACGTGTCCGGTGACGGTGCCGAGGGCTGGGTCGTAGATCTCGCCCTGGCGGTCCGCCTCGCCCGTCCAGGGCTTGCCGCCGATCCAGTGGGTGCAGTGCTTGCCGGCTCGCTTGTCCGCGCTTCGCGCGTCGCTCGCGTGCTTCACTTCGCTGTCTCCCTGGCCGCCGCGTCGACCGCGCGCAGCGCGTCGACGAGGAGCGACAGGCCTTCGCGGGCCTCGGCCTCGCTGATCGTCAGCGGCGGGGCCATCCGCAGCGTGGCGCCGTACAGGCCGCCCTTGCCGATCAGCAGGCCGCGCTCGCGGGTCGCCTCGAGCACCTGGCCGGCCAGCGGCGGGCTCGGCTTCCCGGTGGCGGGATCGACGAGGTCGACGGCGAACATCAGGCCGCGGCCGCGGATCTCGCCGACGGTGTCAAGCCCCTCAGCCGCTTCCCTGAGCCCGTCGATGACGATCGCGCCGGTGACGGCGGCGTTCTTCTGCAGGTCGTGGGAGAGCACGTAGTCCAGGGTCGCGTTGGCCGCGGTGGTCGCGACCGGGTTGCCGCCGAACGTGGAGATGCCGTTGCCGCGGATGCTGTCGAGCAGGTCGCCGCGGCCGACCACGCCGCCGATGGCGAACCCGTTGGCCAGCCCCTTGGCGAACGTCATCATGTCCGGGACGACGCCATGCGCCTGGATGCCCCAGAAGTTCGCGCCGGTGCGGCCCCAGCCGGTCTGCACCTCGTCGGAGATGAGCAGGATGCCGTGCTCGTCCAGCACTTCCTTGTACGCCTTGAAGAGGCCGTCGGGGGCCATCGTGAAGCCGCCGACGCCCTGGACCGGCTCGGCGATCAGCGCGCCGACGTCCTGCGGGTGGATCCCGCCGGACAGCAGGGCTTTCAGGTCATCGACGCAAGCGCCGATGAATTCGGCGTCAGACAGGTTGCGGTAGTGGGGCAGCTGCCGGTCCGCGCCATGCAGGTAATGGGTACCGAACGGATCGTTGCTGCTCGCCTTCCAGGCCACGTTCCCGGTCACCGCGACGGTGCCGAACGAGCGGCCGTGGTAGCTGCCCCGCATCGCGAGCACCTGGTTGGCCTTGCGGGCCACCAGGGCGGCGGCGAGCGCGGTCTCGTTGGCCTCGGAACCGGAGTTGGTGAAGAACACCTTGGCGTCCGGGATCTTCGAGAGCTTCGCGATCTTCTCGGCGAGCTCGACCTGGCTGCGGATCAGGTACAGCGTGGACGTGTGCACGACGCCGGTCGCGATCTGCCGTTCGACCGCCTCGCGCACCTCGGCGACGTCGTAGCCGAGCATGTTGGTCAAGATCCCCGCGAAGAAGTCAAGGTAGCTTTTCCCCGCGGCATCAGTGACGTGGCAGCCCTTCCCGCTGACGATCTCGATCGGGTGGTCATAGTAGAGGCCGACCCAGTTGGGGATGACGGCGCGGTGGCGGGCGAGGAGATCAGAACATGGTCCCAGTCTGCCCGCCCGCGCCTGCCGCGGGTACCTACGACCTGTCAGGGTTTTGGGCGTAATCCTTACATGTTGTAAAGTCGCTGGCGATGCCGCTGACGCTGCGTGAGGTGCTGGACCTCGAGGTCGTCCGCCGCGGCCAGCCGGAGGTGGTGGCCGCCGCGGACCGGCTGGACGCGCCCGTCCGCTGGGTGCACGCGATCGAGCTGACCGACGTGAAACGGCTGCTGCGCGGCGGCGAGCTGGTGCTGTCCACCGGGATAGCGCTGCCGGATTCGGCCGCGGGGCTCGCGGCGTACGTCGCCGAACTGGCCGGGGCCGGCGTGTGCGGCCTGGCCATCGAACTCGGCCGCCGGTACGCCGTCGCGCTGCCGCCGGCGCTGGTGGCCGCCGCGCAGCGGCGCGGCGTGCCGCTGATCGCGTTCGCCCGCGAGGTCCCGTTCGTCGAGATCACCGAGGCGGTCCACGCCCGGATCATCGACGCGCTGCTGATCGAGCGGGCCGCCACCACGCTGGCCCTCGGCCGCCTGCTGACCAGGCAGGCCGAGTCGCTGGAACGGCAGGCGCACCGGGCGCTGATCAGTGCGATCATCGAGCGTCCTACCGAGGCTGGGGAGGCGGCCGAGGCGGAGGCCCGCGCGCGGGCGATGGGCGTCCCGGTCACCGGCCGGCAACTGGTCGCCGTCGTGGTGCGGCTCCCGGATACGGAGACTCTCCCCGACGCCACCACGTCCATCGTCTCGCAAGAGGCACCAGCACCAGTGGCCTCACCGGCCTCCGTTGTCGGCATCCTCGGGGTGGCGGAAGCCGTGGCCGCCGCCTGCCGGGACGCCGGCGTTCCCGCGCTGACCGGCGCGCTCGACGACCTGCGGGCGGGCACGCTGCTGTCGCTGCCGTCAGGCGCGGACGCCGATGAGACGCTGAAGGCGGTCGCGGCGCGCACGACGGCGCGGCTGTCCGCGGGTACCGGCGCACACCCGGCGTTCGTCATCGGGACCGGTCCGCCCGCCATGGCGCTGCGGGAAGTGCGGCGGGTGTTCCTCGAGGCCCGCGAGGTCGCCGACGTCGCCATCCGCCACCCCGGCGGGCGTCCCTACCGCCCCTACTACCGGCTGGCCGATCTGCGGCTGCGCGGCGTGCTCCACCTGCTGCGGGACGACGCGCGGCTGCGGGCGTTCGCCGAGCGCGAGCTGGGCCCGCTGCTCGCCTACGACGAGGCGCACGGCACCGGCTTGGTCGCCGACCTGGCGGCCTACTTGGACTCCGGCGGCAACAAGGCGCTGGCGGCGGCGCGTGCCCACCTGGCCCGGCCCACCTTCTACGAGCGGCTCCGCCACATCGAGCGCGTCCTAGGCGTGAGCCTCGCCGACCCGGAGTCCCGCACCTGTTTGCACGTGGCGCTCCTCGCGCTGACTCCGGACGCGTAGGCAAGGCACGACGGGCGGTGGGCGACCCATCTGCGCGAATCGGGATATTAAGGACATATCGGACCAGTACGCTACAGAGTGTGACCGTTTCGCGCACCCCGTTCCGGGCTTCCGGCGCAGCCGACCATGATCGCGAAGAGCTTTCGTTGCTATAGAACGAATTACTTACGCAGGGAAAAATGTTTTCGGGATCATTGCGCTATCTCAGCAATCGGCAGTCACGAACAGTAATAGTGGCGGCGGCTGCGGCCTTGGGATTTCTGGACCGATGCGGACGAAAGGTGCATAGCGGTCAGAAAAGCAGCCGATCCGCACATTGCGGGCTGGAATCAAGCGAGGCGAGCGGGGAAGCCGCCGGTGGCTACCGGGCCCCAGCGGTCGGGGGTGACGCGGAGCAGGGATTTGCCCTGCTCGAGCATGGCCTCGCGGTATTCGGCCCAGTCGGGGTGCTCGCCGGAGATCGAGCGGTAGTAGTCCACCAGCGGCTCGACCGCCGCCGGGACGTCGAGGATCTCGGCGGTGCCGTCGACCTGCACCCACGGGCCGCCGAAGTCTTCGGAGAGGAACAGGACGCTGACCTGGGGATCGCGGCGGGCGTTGGCGGTCTTGGCACGCTCGGGATAGGTCGCGACGACGATGCGGCCCTGGTCGTCGACGCCGCAGGTCACCGGCGAGGCCTGCGGCGTACCGTCCTTGCGGGCGGTGATGACGATCGCGTGATGCCGGGTCCTGATGAATTCAAGGAGCTCGTCCCGGCTGACGGCGGTAGTGGTCGCGATTGTCCGAGGCATGGCCTAACCCTAACGGACCATGACCGTGCCCTTTTCGTCGCGGCCTGCTACATCCCCGGCATCGTGAGCAGCTCCAGGACGTCGATGGAGCTGCCGGGCATCTCGAGGTGGGGATGCCCGTCGAGGATATTGGTGATGTCCTGTGCCGAGGCCGCCTGCAGGATGGAATAGCCGCAGACGTCTTCCCCGCCCGAGGCGGAACCCACGTGCGCGCTGTACGCCAGCGGCGAGCCCAGGTCGACGACCGCGTCGCCGGCCTTGCCGGCCCATGCCATCCAGGCGTCC
Source organism: uncultured Actinomycetota bacterium (assembly GCA_963771985.1). Taxonomy (GTDB): domain Bacteria; phylum Actinomycetota; class Actinomycetes; order Streptosporangiales; family Streptosporangiaceae; genus Trebonia. The sequence goes on from CAVYVO010000014.1 coordinate 7,632, forward strand.
AGGCCGGCCTTCATCTGCTCGGGAGTAGCGCTCGCCATCTGCTCGCGAGCCGACGTTTCCGCCCGGTAAAGGATCATGAACTTGGCCATCTCGTCCCCCTTGACTGCGTACACCCGTCTACGGGCCGCTGATGGGGCTCACTGTACTCCGGGTGATCGAGGGGATGTCGGGGGTGCCGGCGAGGATCATCAGGGTGCGGAGCTCGTCGGCGAGGAGCTCGATCGTGCGGCGGACGCCCTGTTCGCCGACGGCGGCGAGGCCGTAGGCGGCCAGGCGGCCGATGACTACCGCGTCGGCGCCGAGGGCGAGCGCCAGGAAGACGTCCGCGCCGGTGCGGACGCCGCTGTCCAGCAGGATCGGGACGCGGCCGGCGACCACGGCCGCGACTTCGGGGAGGGCGTCCAGGCTCGCCGGTGCCGGGTCGGCCTGCCGGCCGCCGTGGTTGGAGACCAGGATCGCGGACGCTCCCGCGGCCAGCGCCGCCTCGGCCGCCTCGGCGGTGAGGATGCCCTTGGCGATCCACGGCAGGTCCTGGCGGGCGGTCGCCTCCGCAAGCTGGTCCCAGTTCCACGCGGGGGCCTGCGCGCTGATCCCGTCCCGGAACATCCGCGTCACGCTGGGCGCGCCGTCGTGCGTGACGTTGCCCTGCCAGAGGATGGGGTCGGGGTGGAAGCGGTTCATCTTGTTGCGCACGCGGAACCCGGTCATCGGGCAGTCCACGGTCACGCACAGCGCGTCGTAGCCCGCGGCCCGGATCCGCTTAGCCACGTGGTCGAAGGACTCGTACGGGTGCAGCTGGGCGATCCGGGCGGCCGCCGGGGCCGCGGCGGCGACCTCCTCGTAAGAGAACGTGCCGACCTCGGGCACGATCGAGACCGTGCCGCACGCGGCGTTGGCCCGCGCGACAGCCAGCTGCCCGTCGGCCGCGTACATGCCGTCGCCCCCGAACGGCGCGGTCAAGATCGGCGCCGCGAGCGGGACGCCGAGGAACTCGGTGCCCATCCGCGGCACGCTCACCCCGCTCATCGGCCGCGGCCTGATCACCCAGCGGCCGAACGCCTCCCGGTTGGCCCGCAGCGTCTGTTCCGTTCCCGCGCCGCTTTCGAGGAACACCGCGACCTCCGGCGGCAGGTTCCGTAGCGCCGCCGCGTGGATCTCCGCCAGTGCCCTCACCGGCGCCTCATCACCAGGTCGGAGGTAATCGAGGTGATGTCTGGGGTGCCGGCCAGGATCATCAGGGTGCGCAGTTCCTCGGTGAGCAGCTCGATCACGCGGCGGACACCCGCCTCCCCCGCCGCGGCAAGGCCGTAGGCCGCCAGGCGGCCGATCACCACCGCGTCGGCCCCAAGCGCCAGCGCGAGGAAGACGTCCGCGCCGGTGCGGACGCCGCTGTCCAGCAGGACCGGCACCCGCCCGGCGACCACGGCCGCCACTTCGGGAAGGACGTCCAGGCTCGCCGGTGCCGGGTCGACCTCACGGCCGCCGTGGTTGGACACCAGGATCGCCGACGCCCCGGCGCTCAGCGCTGCCTGCGCCGCTTCCTTCGTGAGAACCCCCTTGGCGATCCACGGCAGGCCGTGCCGGGCGGTCGCCTCCGCCAGCCGGTCCCAGTCCCAGGCGGGCGTTTCCTCGCTGACCATCAGACCGAACGTCTCGGCGACCGACGGGCTGCCGTCGCCAGGGACGTTGCCGGAGAACACGCTCATGTCGGGGTTGAAGCGGTTGATCCGGTTGCGCACCCGGAATCCGGTCACCCCTCCGTCCACCGTCACGCACAGCGCCTTATACCCCGCGGCCCGGATCCGCTTAGCCACGTGGTCGAAGGACTCGTACGGGTAGAGCTGGGCGATCCGGGCGGCCGCCGGGGCCGCGGCGGCGACCTCCTCGTAAGAGAACGTGCCGACCTCGGGCACGATCGAGACCGTGCCGCACGCGGCGTTGGCCCGCGCGACAGCCAGCTGCCCGTCGGCCGCGTACATGCCGTCGCCCCCGAACGGCGCGGTCAAGATCGGCGCCGCGAGCGGGACGCCGAGGAACTCGGTGCCCATCCGCGGCACGCTCACCCCGCTCATCGGCCGCGGCCTGATCACCCAGCGGCCGAACGCCTCCCGGTTGGCCCGCAGCGTCGACTCCGTGCCGGCGCCGCCTTCGAGGAAGTCCGCGACGTCTCGCGGCAGGTTCTTGATGGCCGCCGCGTGGATCTCCTCGATCGCCACGAACCCGGCATCCTGCGGGTACATCGACATAGTGCTCACGCAGGCACCTTATCGGGGGTCGGGCTCGGGGTAGGCGCCCCGCCTGGCGAGGAAGCCGAAGTCGCAGCCCTCGTTGGCCTGGGTGATGTGCTCGGTGTACAGGGCGCCGTAGCCGCGGCCGAACCGCTCCCGCGGAGGAGTCCATGTGGCTTTGCGAGACGCCAGCTTCCGTTCGGACAAATTGATTGAAAGAGTGCGGGCGGAGACATCCAGCGTGATGAGATCGCCCGTCTGGACGAGGGCCAGCGGGCCGCCGACGGCCGCCTCGGGGGCGACGTGCAGCACGCAGGCGCCGTAGCTGGTGCCGCTCATCCTCGCGTCGGAGACGCGCACCATGTCGCGGACGCCGCGGGCGAGGAGGTAGTCGGGGATGGGCAGCTGGCCGTATTCGGGCATGCCCGGGCCGCCCTTGGGGCCGGTGTTGCGCAGCACCAGAACCGAGTCGGGTGTTATGCCCAGCGACGGATCATTGATGCGCGCGCGCAGGTCGGCGTAGGAGTCGAAGACGACCGCGGGGCCGGTGTGCTTCAGCAGCCGCGGGTCGGCCGCGCTGTGCTTGATCACCGCCCCGTCGGGCGCCAGGTTCCCGCGCAGCACGGCGATGCCGGCCTCGCTGGCCAGGGCGGTTTCCGGGGAGCGGATGACGTCGTCGTTGTAGACGGGTTCTTGCGGGTACTGCCTGTGCAGCGCGCCGGGGACCCTGGCGAGCTGGCCGAGCAGGGCGGGGAGGCCGCCCGCGTAGTAGAAGTCCTCCATCAGGTACTCCCCCGACGGCTTGACGTTGGCCAGCCACGGCACGCGGCGGGAGATCGCGTCGAAGTCGTCCAGGGTGAGGCTGACGTTGGCGCGGCCGGCCATCGCGATCAGGTGGATCAGCGCGTTCGTCGACCCGCCGAGCGCGAGCACGGTCGCGGCCGCGTCCTCGAACGCCTCGCGGGTGAGGATCTTGTCCGGGGTCTGGTCGTCCCAGACCATGCCGACGATGCGCCTGCCGGACTCGACGGCCATCCGGTAGTGGGCGGAGTCGACGGCGGGGATCGACGCGGCGCCGGGCAACGTCATGCCGAGGGCCTCGGCGGCGCTGGTCATCGTCGAGGCGGTGCCCATCGTCATGCAGTGACCGGGCGAGCGCGCGATGCCCTCTTCGAGGTCTCGGAGGTCGCAATCTGTCGCGACTCCGGCCTTGAAGTCGTCCCAGACGCGCCACATGTCGGTGCCGCTGCCGACGGGCTTGCCGCGATAGTTGCCGCGGAGCATCGGCCCGGCCGGGACGAAGATGGCGGGGAAGTTCGCACTGGCCGCGCCCATCAGCAGTGCCGGGGTGGTCTTGTCGCAGCCGCCCATGAGGACGGCGCCGTCGAACGGGTAGGAGCGGAGGAGTTCTTCGGCCTCCATGGACAGCAGGTTGCGGTACATCATCGGGGTCGGCTTCTGGAAGGTCTCGCTGAGGGTCGCGACCGGCATCTCGACCGGGAAGCCGCCGGCCTCGAGGATGCCTCTTTGTACTTGCGCGGCGCGCTCGCGCAGGTGCATGTGGCAGGGGTTGATGCCGGACCACGTGTTGAGGATGGCGATGACGGGCTTGCCTTCGTGCTCTTCGGCCGTGACGCCTAGGCCGCGCATCCGGGAGCGGTGGCTGAATGTCCTTACGCTGTCCGTGCGGGAGGCGCCGAACCAGCGGTGGCTTCTGAGCTCTTCTGGGGTCCTCATGCCTGGTATCGTCGGTTGCAGCATGCGGTTGCGTCTAGGGTTCCGCTGGCCGTCCGTTCTGTCGTGGCGTTTTACAACCAGGACGGCCAGGGCTGGACCAAGCGACGCCAGGAGCCGCTGGCTTTGCTGGCGGTGAACACCTGACGGGATAGAAACCCTGAGGGCTCCTAGTTCAGCGATGCCTGAGGAGCCCGTTCGATGGTCACAACCGCTCTCCCCCTCTCCGTTTCGCTGGCCGTGCTCGCGGCGGCCGTGACGCACGCCACGTGGAACGCGATCGCGCACGGGATCAAGGACCAGGTCCTGGCGTTCGGGCTGATCGGGGCCGGGAGTATCGCGGTGGCGGTGCCGCTGGTGGTGCTGGCGCCGTTTCCGCTGGCCGCGTGCTGGCCGTACCTGCTCGGGTCGGTGGCCATCCACGTGTTCTACAACCTGCTGCTGATGCGCTCGTACCGGTACGGCGAGTTCGGGCAGGTGTACCCGTTGGCCCGGGGTACGTCACCGCTGGTGGTGACCGTGCTCGCGGCGGTGTTCGCGGCCGAGCGGCCGTCGTTTCCCCAGGTAGCCGGGGTGGTGGTGATTTCGTCCGGACTGGCTTTCCTGGTGCTGGCTGGGCGGCGCCCGGCTGCTCGTTCTGCTGGCCCCGGGCTGAGCCGGGTCGCGCTGATCGCGGCGGGCGGGACCGGGCTGACGATCGCCGCCTACACGACGGTCGACGGGCTCGGGGTGCGGCTGTCCGGTTCTTCCGTTGGGTACATCGGATGGCTGATGGTGCTGGAGAGCCTGTGTGTTCCAGCGTGGGCGCTGGTGCGGCGGCGGGATGTGGTGCGCGGGTTGTCCCGCCGGGTGCTGTTGTCCGGTGTGTCCGCCGGGGCGCTGGCCGTGCTCGCCTACGGGCTGGTGCTGTGGGCGCAGACCCGGGGGGCGCTCGCCCCGATCGCCGCGCTGCGCGAGACGAGCGTGATCTTCGGGGCGATCATCGGGACGGTGGTATTCCACGAGCCGTTCGGGCGCTGGCGGATCGCGGCGACGGTGCTGGTGGTGCTCGGGGTGCTGCTGCTCAACGTGGGATGAGGGGCGTGCGGGGCCCGGTGGGTCGATTGCGCGATCGACCACAATAGAGCGGGCCGATTGCGCAATCGGGCCCGGAAGGGCAACGTTCCGAAACAAGGTGGTTCTCCGGGTGTCGAGTGCCGGTGATGTGGTTCACTGGCCCTCCGCGGCCGGTTCCCGGCCAGGGGTGCCCGGAATGCGGCTGTTGTGCCTGCGGCCTGGCGCTCTGATTGCGATTTCCGGTGCCATGGCGCGGGAAATCGCAATCAAAGCCTGGCGGATGCCGGGGAACGGGGCTTCACGTAACGGGAGATGAGGGTGTGAGACGGGCGGTGCGCCCGACACGCCGCAAACTCAGGTTGTTCCGGTGTGTTGCCAAGAGTGGGTCGATTGCGCGATTGGCATGATGCGGGACCGCTGGAAAAGCGTTGGGGGGCGGGATGGGGGCGCTGGTAGCGTCGGGCTGATGCTGGTGGAGACCCCTTGAGCCGTCCGCTGCTGCGTCCGGACCTGTCTCCGCTGCGCGGCTCCCGTGACTTCCGCTCCGTGTTCGCGAGCCGGACCGTGGCGATGCTCGGCTCCCAGGCCGCCGAGGTGGCGCTGCTCGTCCAGGCGAAGCAGCTCACCGGGTCGCCGCTGGTCGTCGGGTTGCTGGGGATGGCCGAACTGGTGCCGCTCATCATTTTCGGCCTGTACGGGGGCGTGCTGGCGGACCGGTTCGACCGGCGCGCGCTGATGCGCTGGTGCGAGCCCGGCCTAGCATTCTGCGCGGGGCTGCTGCTGCTCAACGCGCTGCTCCCCCGTCCGGCGGTGTGGCCGCTGTTCGCGGTGTCGGCGGTGATGATGGCGTTCGCGTCGCTGCAGCGGCCCGCGTTCGAGGCGGCGACACCCCGGATCGTGCCCCGTGAGCAGATCACGGCCGCATCGGCGCTGCTGTCGATGTTCCAGAACATCAGCGTCCTTCTCGGGTCGTCCCTCGGCGGCGTCCTCGCGGTCACGCCCGGCCCGTGGCTGGTGTACGCGCTGGACGCGGCCGGGTTCGCCGTGTCGTTCCTCCTGCTGGGGCGGCTTCCGCCGCTGCCGCCCACCGACCGCGACCACAGCGCGCGCGGCCCGGCGCTGCGCGAGATTCTCGTCGGCCTGCGGTACGCGGTGAGCCGCAAGGACCTGCTCGGGTCCTACCTCGCGGACCTGTCGGCGATGATCTTCGCGTACCCGAACGCGATGTTCCCGTTCATGGCCGTGGTGCTGCACGCGCCGTGGGCCACCGGGCTAATGTTCGCGGCGCCGTCCGTCGGCGCCTTCGCCGTGTCCGCGACCAGCGGGTGGATGACCCGGGTACGGCGGCACGGGCTGGCCATCGCGGTGGCCGCGGCGCTGTGGGGGGCGGCGATGGCGGGTTTCGGGCTGTCACCGGATATCTACGTCGCCCTTTTCTTCCTGGCCGTGGCGGGCGGGGCCGACGAGACGAGCGGGATATTCCGGGACACGCTGTGGAAGCAGACGATCCCCGATCAGCTGCGCGGCAGGATGGCGGGCATTGAACTGCTCAGCTACGCGGCCGGGCCGCCGACCGGGCAACTGCGGTCCGGGGTGGTCGCCAGCGTGGCCGGGTATCGCTTCTCGCTCGTCTCCGGCGGAATCCTGTGCATCGCGGCCGTCGGAGTCGTGTGCATGGCGCTGCCCACGTTCAGCGGCTATGTCGCCGCTGACGGCACGGGCGATTCGGTGAGCTCATGGCAGGCTGGCTAGCGGGGACTGGCGAGGGGTGCCGTGATCGGTCCAGGTCACGTGCGCGGCGCCGGTTGAGAGGTCGGCGTCGAGGACGGCCTTCTCGTCGCCTCGGGACCAGGTCATGACGATCTTGGCGGCGCCGTCGGAGGAGAATGTCAGGGTGCCGCCGAACGCGGGGTGGGTGTTCCGGAACCGGATAAGGCGGCACAGGGCCTGGACGACGGGCCGGGCGAGGCTGGCGTCGATCTCGGTGGCCGTGTAGTAGTGGCGGTTGACGTCGCGGCCGACCCCGGTCCTGGCCAGCAGTTCCATGTCGTTGAAGCCGGCCAGCAGTCCTACGTAGTAGACCTCCGGGATCCCCGGCGTCCAGAACTGCAGCGCCCGGGCGAGCAGGTAGCGGTCGTCATCGCGGCCGAGCGCGTCGTAGAACGTGCAGTTCACCTGGTAAAGGTCGACGTTGGCGGCCGCGGTCCCGGTGGCGCGCCGCGAGGTCCCGCCGCTGTTGCTGTGCAGCGCCTCGACAAGCCGGGACAGCTGGCCGGGGTTCAGGAGTCCCGGCCGCGACCGGTCGGCGGCGTCGGGGCCGACGTCGATGACACCGATCCCGTCGTGCGTGTCGAGCACGGTGATGGCGTTGGCAGGCCTGCGCTCCAGCCAGGAGATCAGTGGCCCAGGGTCAGCGGCGGTCAGCGCGTGCAGGACCAGCGGCGGCAGGGCGAAGTCGTACACGTAGTCCACCTGCCGGGCGATTTCAATCTGACGGAGGTAGTACGAGTGCACCTCGACCAGGACCTTGAGGTTCCGCTCGTGGCACCATCGGGTGAGCTCGCCGATGAACGCGAACGTCTCCGGGATCATGAAACAGGTGCTGCCAGGTGTCTTGACGGCATAGCCGACCGCGTCCAGCCGGACCCGGGACACGTGCGCCCCGGCGAGCTTGTCCAGGATGCGGAGCAGGTAGGCGCGGGCCACCGGATCGCGGACGTCAACGTCGATCTGCTGCGGGGTGAACGTCGTCCACAGCAGCCTCTTGGTGCCGTCGCTCAGGGTGTAGGGGGTGAACGGGAGCCCGGGACGCGGCCGGTACAGGCGCATCAGCGCCTCTTCGGTGGCACCGGCGGGAAACACGCCGTCGAAGGTGAGGAACATCCTGGCGAACGGCGATGCCGGGCCGTTGGCCAGCCAGTCCTGGAACTGCGGCGAGGACGACGACACGTGATTGACGATGACGTCGGCCATGACCTGGTGCCGGGCGGACAGCGCGGCGATGTCATCCCACGAGCCCAGGCGCGCGTCGACTTCGGTGTGATCCTCGGGATCGAAGCCGGCGTCGGCTCCGTCGTAGGGACGATAGAACGGAAGCACGTGCACGCCATTGAACAATCCGGCGAGCGGGCCGTCGAGCAGTGCGCGCAGCCCCGCCAGGTCGCCGCCGAAACGGTCCGCGTAGGCGATCAGTTCGACCATAGGCTGGCAGCATAGAGGGTGTGACCAGCAATATGAAAAGGCCGACCCGTATGGGTCGGCCTTTTCTCAAAGATGTTCCGGCGGTGTCCTACTCTCCCGCGAGGCCTCCCTCGCAGTACCATCGGCGCTGACGGGCTTAACTTCCGGGTTCGGGATGGGACCGGGTGTTTCCCCGTCGCTATGGCCGCCGGGAACGCTATGGAACTGTCCGGGCCGGGTGCCGGCCGTGTCCCGGGAACCGCACAGTGGACGCGAACATCAGAAAGAAAGTAAGTAAGAGTGTGTGTGCCAAGCCCTCGGCCTGTTAGTACCGGTCAGCTGCACCCCTCGCGGGGCTTCCACTTCCGGCCTATCAACCCAGTCGTCTGGCTGGGGGCCTTACCCGCTCGATGGCGGTGGGAGGCCTCATCTTGAGGCGGGTTTCCCGCTTAGATGCTTTCAGCGGTTATCCCTCCCGGACGTAGCAAACCAGCCGTGCCCCTGGCGGGACAACTGGCACACCAGAGGTCCGTCCGTCCCGGTCCTCTCGTACTAGGGACAGCCCCTCTCAAGCCTCCTGCGCGCGCAGCGGATAGGGACCGAACTGTCTCACGACGTTCTAAACCCAGCTCGCGTACCGCTTTAATGGGCGAACAGCCCAACCCTTGGGACCTGCTCCAGCCCCAGGATGCGACGAGCCGACATCGAGGTGCCAAACCATGCCGTCGATATGGACTCTTGGGCAAGATCAGCCTGTTATCCCCGGGGTACCTTTTAGCCGTTGAGCGACGGCGCTTCCACCTGCCACCGCCGGATCACTAGTCCCAGCTTTCGCTCCTGCTCGACACGTCTGTCTCACAGTCAAGCACCCTTGTGCACTTGCACTCGGCACCTGGTTGCCGACCAGGCTGAGGGTACCTTTGGGCGCCTCCGTTACCTTTTAGGAGGCAACCGCCCCAGTTAAACTACCCGCCAGGCACTGTCCCTGACCCGGATCACGGGCCCAGGTTAGACACCCAGAACGACCAGAGCGGTATTTCACCGATGACTCCACGGCCACTAGCGTGGCCGCTTCCCAGTCTCCCGCCTATGCTACACAAGCCGTCCCGGACACCAATGCCAAGCTGCAGTAAAGGTCCCGGGGTCTTTCCGTCCTGCTGCGCGTAACGAGCATCTTTACTCGTAGTGCAATTTCGCCGGGCCCGCGGTTGAGACAGCGGGGAAGTCGTTACGCCATTCGTGCAGGTCGGAACTTACCCGACAAGGAATTTCGCTACCTTAGGATGGTTATAGTTACCACCGCCGTTTACCGGCGCTTAAGTTCTGAGCTTCGCCCCGAAGAGCTGACCCGTCCCCTTAACGTTCCGGCACCGGGCAGGCGTCAGTCCGTATACATCGCCTTACGGCTTCGCACGGACCTGTGTTTTTAGTAAACAGTCGCTTCCCCCTGGCCTCTGCGACCCCGCCCCGCTCAGGCAGCACGTGCCATCACCGGACAGGGCTCCCCTTCTCCCGAAGTTACGGGGACAATTTGCCTAGTTCCTTAACCGCGGTTCACCCGATCGCCTCGGTATTCTCTACCTGACCACCTGCGTCGGTTTCGGGTACGGGCCGCACGCGTCCTCGCCGCGAGGTTTTTCTCGGCAGCACGGGATCACTCACTTCACCTGAAACGGCTCGGCATCAGATCTCAGGCCCATGGCACACGCATTTGACTGTATGCCGCCCTACATCCTTACCCCGGGACAACCACCGCCCGGTAGAGCTACCCTCCTGCGTCACCCCAACGGCTCGCCTACTGCCCCCTCGGGCCGCAGCCGCCCCGCGCATCCCCGAAAGGACACCCGGCTTGGCTGCTTAGCATCAGGGGGGTCGGCCTGGACGGCCGCGCGCGGGTACGGGAATATCAACCCGTTATCCATCGACTACGCCTGTCGGCCTCGCCTTAGGCCCCGACTTACCCTGGGCGGATTAGCCTGCCCCAGGAACCCTTGGTCATTCGGCGGAGACGCTTCTCACGCCTCTTTCGCTACTCATGCCTGCATTCTCACTCGCGTGACGTCCACAGCAGGATCACTCCGCTGCTTCACCCGTCACGCGACGCTCCCCTACCCACCCCCGCTGATGCGGGAGTGCCGCGGCTTCGGCGGCGTGCTTGAGCCCCGTTACATTGTCGGCGCGGAATCACTTGACCAGTGAGCTATTACGCACTCTTTCAAGGATGGCTGCTTCTAAGCCAACCTCCTGGTTGTCCGTGCAACTCCACATCCTTTCCCACTTAGCACGCGCTTAGGGGCCTTAGCCGGCGGTCTGGGCTGTTTCCCTCTCGACAACGAACCTTATCGCCCGCTGTCTCACTGCCGCGCTGCGCTTCACCGGCATTCGGAGTTCGGCTGACTTCAGTAAGCTTGTCGGCCCCCTAGGCCAACCGGTAGCTCTACCTCCGGGAAGAAACACGCGACGCTGCACCTAAATGCATTTCGGGGAGAACCAGCTATCACGGAGTTTGATTGGCCTTTCACCCCTACACACAGGTCATCCCCCAGGTTTTCAACCCTGGTGGGTTCGGGCCTCCACGCGGTCTTACCCGCGCTTCACCCTGCCCATGCGTAGATCACCCCGCTTCGGGTCTACAGCACGCGACTGAACGCCCTGTTCAGACTCGCTTTCGCTACGGCTCCCCGTCACCGGTTAACCTCGCCACGCACCGTAACTCGCAGGCTCATTCTTCAAAAGGCACGCGGTCACATCACCCGCCCCCCGGAAGGGACGGCACGCTCCCACGGCTTGTAGGCACACGGTTTCAGGTACTATTTCACGACCCCTCACCGGGGTGCTTTTCACCTTTCCCTCACGGTACTAGTCCACTATCGGTCACCAGGAAGTATTCAGGCTTAGGAGGTGGTCCTCCCAGATTCACACGAGATTACACGGGCCCCGTGCTACTCGGGAACACGCCAGGAAGTCACGCCGGTTTCGCGTACGGGACTATCACCCGCTACGGCAGAATTTTCCAAGACCTTCCGCTACCAGCGCGATTTATCACTCCCTGTCGCCTCGGCAGAGACGACCAGGCGGTCCCACGACCCCCGCCGCGCAACGCCTGCCGGCTATCACACGCAACGGGTTTAGCCTCCTCCCCTTTCGCTCACCACTACTCAGGGAATCGCGGTTGCTTTCTCTTCCTGCGGGTACTGAGATGTTTCACTTCCCCGCGTTACCACTCACTGCCCTATGCATTCAGGCAGGAGCGACACCCCATGACGGGTGCCAGGTTTCCCCATTCGGACACCCCCGGATCACAGTCTGGCTGCCGACTCCCCGGGGCTTATCGCAGGCTCCAACGTCCTTCATCGGCTCCTGATGCCAAGGCATCCACCGTGTGCCCTTAAAAACTTGGCACAACAAAAAAACACTACAAACCACTGTTTCGCAAAGAAACAGGAGATGCTCGCGTCCACTGTGCAGTTCTCAAGAAACGGACGGACACCAGACCCGGACCCCCCATCCAGGAGACCCGGGCACCTGGCCCGCGAGAAGACCCAGCCATACGGCTGTTTCCTCAGGACCCAACAGCGTGCCCACCCGGGGACCGGCCCCGCCCCCCCGTTCCGGACCCCCGCAGGGGAACGTACTAGCCAGGAGAAGAAACAGGACCCGGGTGAATAGCCAGTGCTCCACTGGAAAGCAATGGACGCCGGGACAGGCATACGCTGTCCGACGGCGCCAGCTGCTCCTTAGAAAGGAGGTGATCCAGCCGCACCTTCCGGTACGGCTACCTTGTTACGACTTCGTCCCAATCGCCGACCCCACCTTCGACAGCTCCCTCCCTTGCGGGTTAGGCCACCGGCTTCGGGTGTTGCCAACTTTCGTGACGTGACGGGCGGTGTGTACAAGGCCCGGGAACGTATTCACCGCGGCGTTGCTGATCCGCGATTACTAGCGACTCCGACTTCACGGGGTCGAGTTGCAGACCCCGATCCGAACTGAGACCGGCTTTCCGGGATTCGCTCACCCTCACAGGCTCGCAGCCCTCTGTACCGGCCATTGTAGCATGTTTGCAGCCCAAGACATAAGGGGCATGATGACTTGACGTCATCCCCACCTTCCTCCGAGTTGACCCCGGCAGTCTCCCATGAGTCCCCGGCATAACCCGCTGGCAACATGGGACGAGGGTTGCGCTCGTTGCGGGACTTAACCCAACATCTCACGACACGAGCTGACGACAGCCATGCACCACCTGTGAACGGCCCCGAAGGACCCCCCATCTCTGGAGGATTTCCGTCCATGTCAAACCTTGGTAAGGTTCTTCGCGTTGCGTCGAATTAAGCAACATGCTCCGCCGCTTGTGCGGGCCCCCGTCAATTCCTTTGAGTTTTAGCCTTGCGGCCGTACTCCCCAGGCGGGGCGCTTAATGCGTTAGCTGCGGCACAGAGCCCGTGGAAGGACCCCACACCTAGCGCCCAACGTTTACGGCGTGGACTACCAGGGTATCTAATCCTGTTTGCTCCCCACGCTTTCGCTCCTCAGCGTCAGAACAGGCCCAGAGAACCGCCTTCGCCACCGGTGTTCCTCCCGATATCTGCGCATTTCACCGCTACACCGGGAATTCCATTCTCCCCTGCCTGCCTCCAGCCAGCCCGTATCCACTGCACGCCCGGGGTTAAGCCCCGGGATTTCACAGCAGACGCGACAGGCCGCCTACGAGCTCTTTACGCCCAATAATTCCGGACAACGCTTGCGCCCTACGTATTACCGCGGCTGCTGGCACGTAGTTAGCCGGCGCTTCTTCTGCAGGTACCGTCACCGAAGCTTCGCCCCTGCTGAAAGAGGTTTACAACCCGAAGGCCTTCATCCCCCACGCGGCGTCGCTGCGTCAGGCTTCCGCCCATTGCGCAATATTCCCCACTGCTGCCTCCCGTAGGAGTCTGGGCCGTGTCTCAGTCCCAGTGTGGCCGCCCGCCCTCTCAGGCCGGCTACCCGTCGTCGCCTTGGTAGGCCATCACCCCACCAACAAGCTGATAGGCCGCGAGCCCATCCCCAGCCGAAAAACTTTCCACCCAATCCCATGCAGGAAAGAGTCATATCCGGTATTAATCCCGGTTTCCCGGAGGCTATCCCAGAGCCAGGGGCAGGTTGCTCACGTGTTACTCACCCGTTCGCCGCTCGAGTACCCCGAAGGGCCTTTCCGCTCGACTTGCATGTGTTAAGCACGCCGCCAGCGTTCGTCCTGAGCCAGGATCAAACTCTCCGTCGAATGACTGCAACCAGCCGAAGGCAGAACCCCCAGCCGGAAAACATCACCCAACCATGAGCAAATCATGGCAATCACCATCACCAGGTCCCTCACCGGAACCCGGATGACGGGGGTTATGTACATATATATAATGCACTGGCTTTTAGCACACTGTTGAGTTCTCAAGAAACAGACGCACACCATCGGAGGAACCTTCGATCCTCCACCGGGGCAACCCTGCTAACTTACTCCCAGTCCGACCCGTTGTCAAGTCCGTTCAGCAGAACTTCATCGACACTTGGTCTTCCTGGGGGCTCCCGGGGTCCCGTCCCGGCCTCTCGCCGTTCCGTCCCCCTCGGGCAAGAAGAACTCTAGGGGTCCCGGAGACCCCCGTCAAATCAAACGGGAAAGTTCGTCGTTCCCCGTTCGCGGGAACCGCAAACCTACGAGTCGAAGCCGAGGCCAAGCCGGTCGAGCAGGCGCAGCCACAGGTCTCGGCGCCCCTCGTTGCGGTCGGCGCGGGCCAGCGAGGAACGGGTCAGCTGGACGACGGCCGAACGCAGCGGCTCAGGCGGGAACGGGACCGGCTTTGACCTGACGAGAGCCAGCCGCGTCCGTTCCGTATCAAGCCTTTCAAGCAAATCCAGCATGACCAGCGCGCCGAAACGGGCAGCACCGACCCCCAGGCCGGTATACCCGGCCGTGTAAGCCAGCTTTCCCTGATAGGCCATACCGAAGAACGCGCAGAAGCGGCTGCACGTGTCGATCACGCCACCCCAGGCGTGCGTGAACGAGATCCCCTCCAGTTGCGGGAACGTGACGAAGAAGTGGTCCGCGAGCTTGGCGAACGTGGCGGGGCGCTGGTCCTGCTCGTCGTGGATCCGCCCGCCGTTGTAGTAGACGGCGTCGTAGCCGCCCCACAGGATGCGGTTGTCCCTGGTGAGCCGGAAGTAGTGGAACTGATTGCCCAGGTCGGAGGCGCCGCGCCTGCTTTCCCAGCCGAGGCTCGCCAGCTGCGCCGCCGACAGCGGCTCGGTCATCAGGACGTAGTCGTAGACCGGGATCACGAAGTGCCCGACGCGCCGCAGCAGCGGCCTGAAAGCGCCGGTGCCGAGCACCACCTGCCCGGCCCGCACGCTGCCGTAGGGCGTCCGCACGGCCAGCCCCGCGCCCGCGGCGGCGAGCGACCTGGCCGGCGTGTGCTCGTAGATCCGCACGCCCGCCTCGAGGCAGGCGCGCCGCAGGCCCCAGGCCAGCCGCCCCGGCTCGACCAGGGCGGTGCCGCCGGTGTACCGCAGGCCGCCGAGGAAGAGGGGCGAGTCGAGCTCGGCCCGCATCCCGGCGGCGTCGAGCACTTCCACGTCCCGGCCGAGCGCCCGGGCAGCGGCCGCTTCCTCGGCGAGGCCGTCGAGCTGCCAGGGAGCGGTCGCGATGTTCAGCTCGCCGGCGGGCGAGAAATCACAGTCGATGTCGTGCTTGGCGACGGTCTCGCCGATCTCGCGGAGGTTCTCGGCGCCCAGCCGCTCGAGCAGCGGCAGTTCGGCGGGAAAGCGCTCGAGGCCGTTGCCGAGCCCGTGGGTGAGGCTGGCCGAGCAGAACCCGCCGTTGCGGCCCGAGGCCGCCCAGCCGGACGTCCGGGCCTCGAGGAGGACGACATCGCGCGACGGGTCGCGCTCCCTGGCCAGCAGCGCCGTCCAGAGCCCGGTGAACCCGCCGCCGACGATCGCCAGGTCGGCGGTGACGTTCCCGGCGAGCGCACCGGCCGGCTCGGGCGCGTCCGGGTCGTCAAGCCAGAACGAACGCGGCGCCGCGTTCGCCAGCGACCGGGCAACACTAGGCACAGGCACTCTAGGCACAGGCACGGGCACCGTTCCACCATAAAGGGGTCAGCGGCCGGAGCCCGAAGGGATAAGCCATTGATCGAGCCTTATCAGGCCATCGGCCTGGTACCCACCATGCGCGGCATCCGCCACCGGGGCGAGATCGCCGTCAACCTCGAGCACATCTCGCACCTGATCAAGGCGGCGTCCTGGCTGTCCAGCCTGGACCTGCCGGTGCGCCTGATCGCTATCCCCGAGGGAACCCTGCAGGGCTTCAACGACGAGGTACTCGACACCGACCACGAGACGTTCGCGCGGGAGTGCGCGATCGACGTCCCGGGACCGGAGACCGACTACCTGGGCAAGCTGGCCAGGCAGTGGAACGCGTTCGTGATGGCCCAGGCGAAGGCGCGGCACCCGGAGTTCCCTGGGCGCTTCTTCAACGTCGGCTTCGTGCTCGACCCCGCGGGCGAGATCATCCTGCGGCACCACAAGGTGGTCCCGCTGCTGCCCGTCGAGCATTCGGTGACGCCGCACAACGTGTGGGACAAGTGGATCGAGCTCTATGGCCGCAACCTGGACGCGTTCTATCCGGTGGCCGACACGCCGGTCGGGCGGCTCGGCTTCCTGATGGCGAACGAGGGCTCGTACCCGGAGAACGCCCGCGGCCTGGCGATGAACGGCGCCGAGGTGGTCTACCGCGGCCCCTATCCGCATCCGCACGTCGGCAACGGGCTGTTCGAGATCCAGAACCGGGCGCGCGCCCTGGACAACAACTTCTACCTGATCGCGTGCAACGTGGGCACGTACTACCTGGACGCGGACTCAGAGGTGCCCATCGACACGTTCGGCGGCGGGTCGGCGGTCATCGACTACCGGGGGCAGATCGTCGGCCGGCACGACTACAGCGCCGGGTCGTCCTGGGTGGCCGGCACGATCGACGTGGAGGCGCTGCGCCGGTTCCGCGCGAGCGCGCAGTGGGACAACTGGATCAAAGACCTGACCACGGAGCAGTACCAGGTGATCTACGAGCAGCCGGTATACCCGAAGAACCTGTACCTGGACCGGCCACCGTACGACCATGCCTCGTACCGGCGCGAGGTCATCGACAAGCAGGTGCGGCTGATGCACGAGCGGGACATCTGGGCGAGGCCCGATGACGGGGCGCGGCCAGATAACCCGCAAAGTTAGAGTGGCGCGCATGCGGAAACTTCCGGGGGGACGACCCCCCCAAACCCCCCCGGGAAACATGCGGATCTGTGTTGTGGGCGCCGGCGCGATCGGCGGCGTCATCGCGTCCGGGCTCGCGGCGACGAGCGCTGAGGTCTCCGTGCTGGCGCGCGGCGCCACGCTCGCCGCCATCCGGGCCGGCGGGCTGCGGGTGCGGAGCGCCTCCCCCTCCGTCGGCGGCGGTGGCGAATCGGTCGCCAAGATCACCGCCTCGGACGACGGCGCCGAGCTCGGCGCGCAGGACGTGGTGATCCTCGCGGTCAAGGCCCAGTCGCTGCCCGCGGCGGTGCCCGTCATCGCCGGGCTGCTCGGCCCGGAGACGGCCGTGCTGTCGACGCTCAACGGGGTGCCGTGGTGGTTCTTCGACGGGTTCGGCGGTCCGTGCGCAGGATGCCACCTCGACAGCGTTGACCCCGGCGGGCGGATCGCGGCGGCTATCCCCGTCCGCCGGGTAATCGGCGGGACCGTGCACATGAGCGCCGGCTCGCCGGAGCCCGGCCTGGTTCACCGGGCCAGCGGGAACGGGCTCATCATCGGCGAGCCGTCCGGGGCCGCCTCGCCGCGGCTGGCGCGGCTGGCCGCCGTGCTGCGCGAGGCGGGCTTCGACCTCACCGTCTCGACGCGTATCCGCGAGGACATCTGGTACAAGCTGTGGGGCAACCTGACCGTGAACCCGGTGTCCGCCCTGACCGGGGCGACCGCCGACCAGGTCCTCGACGACGACCTGGTCCGGGTCTTCTGCGAGTCGGCGATGCTCGAGGTGCGCGAGATCGGCGCGCGGATCGGCTGCCCGATCGACCAGACGCCCACGGACAGGAACGCGGTCACCCGCAAGCTCGGCAGCTTCCGTACGTCAATGCTGCAGGACGCCGACGCCGGGCGCGCCCTGGAACTCGACGCGCTGACGGGCGCGGTCCGGGAGATCGGCGCGCTTGTCGGCGTGCCGACCCCGGCTGTGGACGCGCTCCACGGGCTGACCAGGCTCAGCGCCCGAGTCAGGGCGGCGGCGAGCCGCCGCTGACGAGGGCCGCGGATCCGCCGATGTCGCCGTAGCGGGTCATCGTCGCCGCGGCGGCCGCCTGACCGAGCACGTACCGGTCGAAGAACGCCAGCGTGACCCGGGCGGCGATCCGCTCCACCGGGTTGCTTCCCGTGTACGGGACCAGGTGGGTGGCGCCGAACAAGTCGAGGTAGTACCTCGTGCCGCCGTGGTCCGCGAAGTACAGCTGCGCGCTCGCCCAGGGCGGGTTGATGGTATCGGCGCTGCCCTGGGTGAACAGCATCGGCGGCGCCCCGCCCGGGAAGTACCGCCCGGGCATCGGCGGCCACTCCGCCCCCGAGAGCACGGCGACGGCCTTGAGCCGGCGGTCGGTGCAGCAGGTGTTGGCCGCGAGCGCGGCCACCGTGTCGCCGCCGTCGGACTGGCCGGCCGCGGCTACCTCATGGGGGTTCAGCAGGCCGGACAGCCGGTTCCCGTGTCCCGCGCTCAGCGCCAGCAGCCTGGTCAGCACGTACGAGACGTCTCCCGGCTGGTTCACCAGATCGGGCTCGTACGCGGCGGCGCCGAGACCGCAGTTGGTGCGCGGGAAAGTAACGGCCGCGACGACGTAACCGGCGCCGGCCCACGCTTTGAGGAGCTCGGAGTACTCGCCGACACACTGCACGAACCCGGGGGCGAAGACGATCAGCGGGAACGGGCCGCCGGCCGGCCGCGAGCCCGCGGCGCGCTGAGCTCGCGGATACCAGACGTCTGTGGGCAGCGCGCGCTGGCCGAGGTACTGACCGGCCGGGCCCACGTCAGCCGGCTCCGCGAAGGTCATCTGCTGTTCGCCGACCTCGTAGGTGCCGGCCGCGCCGACGGGGGCCGGCCTCGGCGCGGCGGTCGGCCTCGGCGCGGCGGTCGCACTCGCCGACGCCTTCACCGTGCCGCCGTCCCCGGCGCTGGCCCCGGCGCTGGCTCCAGGGCTGCCGGAGGCCACAGGCTTCGCAGTTGTCTGCCCTGCGTGCGCCGAACAAGCAGTGACAAGCACGACGCTCGCGAGGAGGATGACAAGTGTCCTGCCGGCGGCGATCAGCTTGCTGCCAGTATCGGCTTTTACCACAGTCTCTCCTGTCGGCACTCGGTCGCCAGCAAAGCTACCGGCGGAACCCGGAAAGCACCATGCAAGGGTGAGGTCGCCTATGACGGGACCTATACAGGGCCGGCCAATGACCGGCATCCTCCCCGGCACCCCGTATCCGCTGGGCGCCACGCCAGGCGACCACCTCGGCAAGGCGGGCACGAACTTCGCGATCGCCTCCAGTGTCGCCACCGGGGTCACCTTGTGCCTGTTCGACGAGGCCGGGAACGAGACGCGGATCCCGGTCCGGGAGAACGACGCCGATACATGGCACGCGTTCGTACCGGGCGCCGGGCCGGGGCAGGCCTACGGGTACCGGATCAGCGGGCCCTGGGCCCCGACGCGCGGGCTGCGCTGCAACCCGGCCAAGCTGCTCCTCGACCCCTACGCGCGGGCGGTCAGCGGAACGGTGTCGTCCGGGCCGGAACTGCTCGGCCACGACGAGAACGACCCGGACAGGCCAAGCGCCCTCGACTCCGCGGGGCACGTGCCCAGGAGCCTGGTCACGGACCCGGCGTTCAGCTGGCAGGACACCACCAGCCGGCCCTGGCACCGGTACGCGGACACGATGCTATACGAGGTCCATGTCAAGGGCTTCACCATGCGTCATCCCGGCATTCCGGCGGAGCTTCGCGGGACCTACGCCGGGCTGGGACATGAGGCCGCGATCAGCCACTTGCTCGACCTTGGCGTCACCGCCGTCGAACTCCTGCCGGTACACCAGAACGTACCCGAGCCTCCCCTGGTCGACCGGGGGCTCACGAACTACTGGGGTTACAACACGATCGGCTTCTTCGCGCCGCACGGCGGCTACTCGGCCGCCGTCCGCGCCGGCCATCCCGGCGGCCAGGTCTGCGAGTTCAAGGCGATGGTGGACGCGCTGCACCGGGCCGGCCTGGAAGTGGTGCTCAACGTGGTCTTCAACCACACCGCCGAGGGGGGCCCGGACGGGCCCACGCTCTGCTTCCGCGGGATCGACAACGCGGCGTACTACCGGCTCGTTCCGGACAACCCTGCCGACTATTACGACACCACCGGCTGCCGCAACTCACTGAACGCCGGTGACCCGATCACGCTCCAGCTGATCATGGACTCGCTGCGGTACTGGATCTGTGAGATGCACGTCGACGGCTTCCGGTTCGACCTGGCGCCTACTCTCGCGCGCCAGGAAGGCGTCTTCGACAAGGTGGCCGCGTTCTTGGACATGGTCGCGCTGGACCCGTTCGTCTCGCGGGCCAAGCTGTTCGCCGAGCCATGGGACGTCGGCCAGGAGGACAGCTACGACCTGGGCCGGTTCCCGCCGCTATGGCGGGAGTGGAACGGCAAGTACCGCGACACGATGCGTGACTTCTGGCGCAGCCACCCGGTCGGGATCGGCGAGTTCGCCGACCGCTTCTCCGGCTCGGCGGACCTGTACGCGACGGCCAGCCGCCGGCCCACCTCCTCGGTCAACCTGATCACCGTCCACGACGGCTTCACGCTGCGCGACCTGGTCTCCTATGACGACAAGCACAACGAGGCCAACGGCGAGGACAACCGCGACGGGACCAGCGACAACCGCTCCTGGAACTGCGGGGCCGAGGGCCCCACGGACGACCCGGAGATCAACGCGCTGCGCGCCCGCCAGAGCCGTGCCCTGCTCACCACCCTCCTGCTGTCCTTCGGGGTGCCGCTGCTGCTCGGCGGCGACGAGATGGGCCGGACCCAGCGGGGCAACAACAACGCCTACTGCCAGGACAACGAACTGACCTGGTTCGACTGGGCGAGCATCGACGAGGACCTGCTGGACTTCACCAGACGCCTCATCACGTTCCGGCGGACCCATCCGGTGTTCCGCCGCAGGCGCTTCCTGGTCGGCGCCGCGGCCGCCGAGCTCCAGTGGTTCACGCCCGCGGGCACCGCGATGGACGGCGGCGACTGGGCGGATCCGAGCGCGCTGGCCGTGGCCGTCTACCTCGACGGACGCGACGACCCCGACCGGGCCGAGAACGGCACGTACAGCAGCGACGACGACTTCATGGTGCTGATCAACGCGTGGTGGGAGCCGCTCGACTTCACGCTGCCCGTGACCCGTACGGGCGCGCGCTGGCACGCCGAGATCGACACCTACGATCCCGCGGCCGCCGCGGCGGCACCGCGGCGGCGCGTCGGCGATCACGTGACCGTCGGCCCCCGGTCCGTCATGGTGCTCCAGGCCGCGCCGGGCGGCTAGGCGTGGCTAGGTGTGGCTAGGCCTCGAGCGACCGCTCGTCGGGAGCGGACAGGCTCAGCACGGCGCCGACCACCGCGGGCGACGCGCTGATCTTCGTCTCCAGCGCCCGCAGGCGGACGGCCAGGTGCGACTCGTTGTCATCGCCGGTGAGGTCGACGTCGCCCACCACGAAGATCATCCGGGGCCCGACCACTTCCAGCCGCAGGTACGTCACCCGGGCCACCTCGGGAGCGTTGAGCAGGGCCCGGATGGCGGCCGACCGCACCCGGGGATCGGCCTCCTGGCCGACCAGGAACCGGCGGTTGCGGTTGATCAAGACGATCGCGACGACGGCGAGCAGGAGGCCGATCAGGATCGACCCCACGGCGTCCGGGATCGGAGATCCGGTCAGCTGATGGGCGGCCAGCGCGCACGTCGCGATGACCACGCCGATCAGGGCGGCGGAATCCTCGGCGAACACCGCGCGCAACGTGGGATCGGAGGTGGCCAGCACGTGCTCGATGAGGTCCCGGTCCATCGACTCGGCTTCGGGCTTGGCTTGCCTGACGGACTGCAGGAACGACGTTCCCTCCAGGACGAAGGACACGCCCAGCACGGCGTACCCGATGACGAAGTTCTCCGCGGGCTTCGGGTGGACGAGTTCCTGGACACCGAACGTGACCGACACCGCCGCGCCGGCCACGAACAGCCCGAGCGCGGCGAACAGCGACCACACGTAGGCTTCCCTGCCGTAGCCGAGCGGATGGGCGGGGTCGGACGGGCGCCGGGACCGCCGGTTGGCGATCAGCAGGAAGATCTCGTTGCCGGAGTCCGCCCATGAATGTGCCGCCTCAGCCAGCAGCGACGCCGACCCGGTCAGCACGGCGGCGACCGTCTTCGCCAGCGCTATCAGGATATTGGCGCCGAATGCCACGAGCACGGTCGTGAGGCTCTCCGACTCACCGGGCTCTTCCCGCAGCGAGGGCACGGATCTCAGCACCTGCTCGCCGCTGTCGTCACGCGCCATCAATCAGTCTTAACACGGCCGGGCGCTCTCGCCCGCAAGGGGTGATGACAAGCCCGGTCACCTCGGGGAGCATACTCGGGAGCATACGAGCCGGAGCGTGACTCACCTGGGGGAGATGGCGACCATGGCACTGCACGACCGCGAGAGTGTCCGTAACGAGCTTGAGGACTGTGTGTTCGCCGATCGGGACCTGACCAGGCCGGTCGCCAAGTACCGGTTCCCGCAGGACGGGACGCTGCCCAGGGATGCGTTCCAGCTGGTGTCGGACGAGCTGATGCTCGATGGAAACGCGCGGCAGAACCTGGCCACGTTCTGCCAGACGTGGGAGGAACCCGAGGTTCTCGGCCTGATGGCTCTGTCGATCAACAAGAACATGATCGACAGAGACGAGTACCCGCAGACCGCCGAGATAGAGCGGCGGTGCGTGCACATGATGGCCGACCTGTGGAACGCGCCCGAGTCCGCCAACACGGTCGGCACCTCGGCCGTCGGCTCCTCGGAGGCATGCATGCTGGCGGGGATGGCGGCCAAGTGGCGGTGGCGGGCCAAGCGCCGGGCCGAAGGCAAGCCGACGGACAGGCCGAACATGGTGTGCGGTCCGGTCCAGGTGGTGTGGCACAAGTTTGCCCGCTACTGGGACATCGAGATGCGTGAGGTCCCGATGGCGCCCGGCAGGTACATGATGGATGCCGCTTCGATGCTCGAGCGGGTCGACGAGAACACCATCATGGTCGTGCCGACCCTCGGCGTCACCTACACCGGCGCGTATGAGCCGGTAGAGGAGATGTCGAAGGCGCTGGACAAGCTGCAGGCGGACACCGGCCTGGACATCGACATCCACGTGGACGGCGCCAGCGGCGGTTTCCTCGCCCCGTTCTGCGCGCCCGGGGTCGTCTTCGACTTCCGCCTTCCCCGTGTCAAGTCGATCAGCGCCTCGGGCCACAAGTTCGGCCTTGCTCCGCTGGGTGTTGGCTGGGTCATCTTCCGGGATGCCAGCGAGCTGCCTGATGACCTCATCTTCCACGTCAACTACCTGGGCGGCGACATGCCGGTGTTCCAGATCAACTTCTCCCGGCCGGCCGGCCAGATCATCGCCAGCTACTACAACTTCCTGCGGCTCGGTCATGAGGGCTACCGCCGGATCCACCAGGCGTCGTATGACATTGGCCAGTACCTCGCTTCCGAGATCGTCAAGATGGGTCCCTTCGAGCTGCTGTGCGACAGCAACCCGAACACCGGGATCCCGACCGTCACCTGGCGCATCCGCGAGGGTGAGGACCCGGGCTACACACTGTTCGACCTGGCCGACCGGCTGCGCGGCCGGGGATGGCAGGTGCCTGCCTACACCCTGACCGGAACGGCTTCGGACGTCGCCGTGCAGCGCATCCTGGTCCGCCTCGGCGTGAGCCAGGACATGGCCGCCTTGCTCCTCGACGACTTCCGCGACTCGGTGGCCCACTTCGACAAGCACCCGGTCACCGTGTCCATGACCAAGGAGGAATCCGGCGGCTTCAGCCACCTATGACGTCGATCTTCGGTGGCCGCGCGCGTAGCAACGGGGTAATCGCCCGCTGGGAATCCCGGCGCCGCAAGCACCTGGAGTCGACCGTCGGTTCGACGTGGTGGGCGCCCGGCGCCAGGGGATGGTGGATCGCCATCCTGTTCGCCATCGGGTCGCTGCTGTTCGCCCTCGGCTCCGTGCCCGCGTACGCCAGCGGCGTGGGCGACCGCTGGGATACCGTCACGTACTTCATCGGCTCGCTGTTCTTCACGACGGCGTCGTTCCTCTCCTACCGGGAGGCGGTCAACGCCGCGCCCGAGGCGGTAAATCCCGCGCACCGGCGCTTCTTCGTCTGGGAGCCGAAACGGATCGACTGGTGGGCTACCGGGGTGCAACTGGTGGGGACCCTGTTCTTCAACGTGAGCACCGGGGTCGCCGTGGCGGTCAACCTCTCCGCGCAGACAGCGCACCAGCACGAATGGCGCCCCGACGCCCTCGGCTCGGTCTGCTTCCTGGTGTCCAGCGCCCTGTCCTGGTACGAGGTCTGCCACGGCTGGCTCGCCTGGCGCCCCCGGTCCTGGGCATGGTGGATCACGCTGCTCAACCTGATCGGATCCATCGCCTTCGGCGTCTCCGCCGTGGCCGGCTACATCAACCCGGTAACCGGCGAGGTGCACAACGCCGCGCGAGCCAACACGCAGACTCTGATCGGGGCGGTCTGCTTCCTCATCGGCGCCCTGCTGCTGCTCCCCGAACGCACCGAGCAGGCAGAGGGCTGAGCAGCGGATACAGAACGGGCGGTGGCGCCTGCGAACGGCTCACCGGACTCGCCGCGGCTCTGCGCCGATTGCGCTCCCGGACTCCTGATGTCTCACAGCGCTCGCACACATCGCACCGCGACGCGCGGACCTCAAATAATTCGGACAATTTGGACTTTTAATGGCGCCCGGACAAGATACTGGATCATAAGGGACACCACAGTGTGCCTAACGATCCATTCTCTTGCAGAAGCGGCTCGCGCGCCTCGTGGCCCGGCATGCGGGCAGGAACAGCGAGCAACCCGCAGCCCTTTCATCACCTCTGCAACATAAGGGCCATGAACGAAGGCTGCGTTCCGGGCGGTCCTGCCCGAAGCCGACCGCGGAGGGTCGGTGGACCACGTTACGGACCCTGACATGCCGCAGAATCACCTTGTTCCGGAACGTTCACAGGTGCGTGCCAATTGCGCAATCGGCACACCGGCCGGCGTCGGCGTGGGACACTCCCCTCTGTGCGTTTCGGGGATACGGCGGCACGATGCTGCGGGGTGGGTAATTGCGGCGACTTCTAGCTGGCCGCGCCAAGGGGCGCCTGATAATCGCGGCCGGAGTGGCCTTGCTGGCAGCCGGGATGGCCGCGGTCGGCGGGCCCGCGGCGGCGGCCAGCGCGGCCGGCGCGGCGCGTGGGTCTAGCCCGGGCTCAGCAAGGCAGCCCGTGCCCGAGTGGCCGTCAGGCGGCCAGGGACTGGCGGACGACAGGTTCCAGCCGGATGAGACCGCCATCAGCGTGAGGACAGCCGCGAGGCTTACTCCCCGGTGGACGCTGACCATGGCGGGCGACGTGAGCGCGACCCCGGCCGTCGTCAACGGGGTGGTCTACGTGCCCGACTGGGGCGGCTACCTGTCGGCGATCAGGGCTGGCGACGGCCACGTCATCTGGCGACGCCTGATTTCCTCGTACAACGGCATCGCGGGCTCGGTTTCCAGGACTGATCCCGTCGTTGATGGGTCCACGCTTGTCATCGGCACCCAGACGGGCGCGGATATCATCGCCGTCACCACTGCCACCGGGGCCAGGAAGTGGATCACCCGCGCCGATGCCCATCCGGACGCGCAGATCACTGGTTCCGCGATCATCTACCGGGGCGTCGTCTACATCGGCGTGTCCTCAAGCGAGGAGGCCTCGGCGGCCGACCCGGACTACAAATGCTGCACTTTCCGCGGCAGCGTCGTCGCGCTCAGCGAGTCCACCGGCAAGATGCTCTGGAAGACCTACACGATGCCCGCCAACGGCGGGAAACCCGGCGGTTACAGCGGCGGGGCGGTCTGGGGCTCCACGCCAGCCGTCGATCAGGCGACCGGCTCTGTATACGTCGGGACCGGCAACAACTACACGGTCCCGGCCGCGGCGACCGCGTGCGTAGTAAGCGCGATGAAGCACCACACTTCCGATGCCAAGTGCACCGCGCCGGACGATTACTTCGACTCGGTGCTCTCGCTGAACCTCAAGACCGGCAAACTCAACTGGGGCCGCAAGGTCGAGGGATACGACGCGTGGACGCTGGCCTGCCTCAACGTCCCGCCGGGCACCGGCTGGTGCCCGTTACCCGAGGGCATGGACTATGACTTCGGCTCCGGGCCGAACCTGTTCACGACAAGGTCGACGGCCGGGAAGGCCGAGACGCTGCTCGGCATCGGCCAGAAGAGCGGCGTCTACTGGGCGTTCAACCCCGCTGTCGGCCGCCTCGCCTGGGATACCTTCGTCGGCCCGGGCGACACGCTGTGGGGCACCGCCACCGACGGCACCCGGATCTACCTGGCCGACGGCAACAGCAGCCACACCCCGTTCACCCTGCGGGGCAGCGGCGCGGAGGCCGGGGAGACCTGTAAGGGCGGCGCATGGTCGGCCCTCAGCCCAGCCACCGGGCATATCCTGTGGCAGACCTGCGATCCAGCGGGCGCTATTGACACCGCCGCGGTCAGCGTCGCCGACGGAGTCGTCTACGCGGGGTCGCTGGCCACGACCGGCACCAACATGTACGCGCTCGAACGCGGCAACCGGCCGCATCCTCTGGTCCTTCGCCAGCGGCGGCTCGGTTGCGTCCGGCCCCGCCATCGTCGGCGGCTCGGTCTACTGGGGCTCGGGCTACAGCAAATCAGGTATCGGCTCCCCTAGCAGGCGGCTATACGCCTTCAGTGTGGCTTCGGGCGGCAGCGCGGCCGATTAGGCCGCTACCACCATGTCGGCGTCGCGGTTGACCAGGGCGGCGTAGGGGCCGCCGAGGGCAAGCAGCTCCTCGTGGGTGCCGCGTTCGGCGATCTCGCCGTGATCCAGGACGATGATCTCGTCGGCGTCGCGGATCGTGGACAGCCGGTGCGCGATCGTGATCGTGGTCCGGCCCGCCGAGAGGGCGTCGATGGCCTCCTGCACGGCCTGCTCGGTCTGCGTGTCGAGGGCGCTGGTCGCCTCGTCGAGCACGAGGATCGGCGGGTTGCGCAGGACGGCGCGGGCGATCGCCAGGCGCTGCTTCTCGCCGCCGGAGAAGCGGTAGCCGCGCTCTCCCACGATGGTGTCGTAACCATCGGGCAGGGACATGAGATGGTCATGAATCTGCGCGACCCGGGCGGCCGCGACGAGCTCGTCGTCGGTCGCGGACGGCCTGGCGAACCGCAGGTTGTCGGCCACCGAGGCGTGGAAGAGGTAGGTCTCCTGGGAGACGACGCCGACCGCGGCCGCGAGCGCGTCGAACGACATGTCCCGCACGTCGACCCCGTCGATCGTCACGCTGCCGGACGTCACGTCGTACAGGCGCGGGATGAGGTAGGACAGGGTGGTCTTGCCGGAGCCGGTCTCGCCGACGATCGCGAGGCTGTGCCCGGCCGGGACGGTCACGTCGATGCCGCGCAGGGTCGGGCGGTCCCCGCCCGCGTAAGAAAAGCCGACGTCGTTGAGACGGACCTCGCCGCGCACAGTCCGCGCCGCCACGGGGGAAACCGGTTCGGCGATGTCGACGGGCAGGTCCAGGTACTCGAAGATGCGGCCGAACAGCTCCAGCGAACTCTGCATGTCCACGCCGGTGCTGAGCAGCTGCACGGTCGGCCGGAAGAGGTTCTGCTGCAGGGTGGTGAACGCGACCAGCGTGCCGATCGAGATGGCCATGTGGTTGCCGTGGCCGGTCAGGCCGGTCACCCAGTAGATCACCGCGGGCATGGAGGACATGACGATCTGGATCGTCGACTGGCGCCAGCGGCCGGCCATGTTCGAGGCGACCTCGAGGTCGGAAAGCTTGCCGGACTCGGCGGCGAACGAATCGGTGAGCGAGCGGGAACGGCCCATCGTGTGGCCGAGCAGGATGCCGCTCACCGACAGCGATTCCTGCACGATCGAGGTGATCGTGGAGAGCTGGCGCTGCCTCATCCGGGTGATGCGGCGGCGTTCGGTCCCGACGCGGCGGCTCACCCACACGAACGCGGGCAGCATGATCAGCGACGCGATCGTCAGCCGCCAGTCGAGCACGACCATGGCGATGATCGTGGCGATCACCGTCGTCAGGTTGGAGACGAGCGTGGTCGCGGTGGTCGTGACGGTCGCCTGCATGCCGCCGATGTCGTTGGCGATGCGCGACTGGACCTCGCCGGTGCGGGTCCGGGTGAAGAAGGCCAGCGACATGCGCTGCAAGTGCGAATAAACGGCGGTGCGCAGGTCGTGCATGACCCGCTGCCCCACCTTGGTGGACACGTACGTCTGCGAGACGCTGAAGGAGCTGTTGGCGACCGACACGACGATCATGCCGGCCGCGAGCAAGGTCAGCAAGCCGACCCGCCCCTGGGGCAGGGCCACGTCGATGATCGCGCGGATCAGGAACGGGTTCACCAGCGATACGAGAGAAGAGGCGCCGACGAGCACGGCGACGAACAGCAGGCTCCACCGATACGGGCGGAAGAGCCGCAGGATGCGCCGGATCGGCACACGGGGATTGGCGGTACCCAATAAGGCCTCCGGGGATAGTAGTTAGTCTTGCAAGCTCAAACAGAGTATAGCTCACAATTGTTCCAGCCTCAGTATGAGCGTCACTCCTGGTAACATGGGAGCATGGAGTACGAGGATCCGGTTCAGCTCGCGGATCTGCTCCACGGGCTGACGAAGCGCCTGCGCCGCGCGCAGACGGAGCGGCTGGCTCCGTTCGGCCTCACTCCGGCGCAGGAGCGCGCGCTGCGCATAATCACGCGCAGCGAGGAACCGCCGCGGATGACGGAACTCGCCGACCACCTCGGCATCGTGCCGCGGTCGGTCACCACGGTCGTCGACGCGCTGGAGGAAGCGGGGCTGGTCCGCCGGGAGGTCGACCCGCGTAACCGCCGCGCCATCCGGCTGCACCTGACCGACCGCGGCACCGCGGTGCGGGATGAGATGCGCCAGGCGCGGCGGCGCGCCGCCGAAGACCTGTTCGCGCCGCTGTCGGCGGCGGACCGCAAGGCCCTCGGCGAGCTACTGAGCCAGCTTGACGCCGGTTAGGAACACTGGCCAGCACACCTCGGTGCGGCGCTGGCTCTCGTCGCCGGCACCGTCCGGGCCGGCCAGGTAGTACTCGCGGATCGGGCCGCCGGCGCCGATGGCCCGCTCCGCCACGGCCTCACCCAGGGCCCCGTAGGTGCGGTCGATCTCGTCCAGCGCGCCCTCGTGCACCGCGACCGCCGCCTCGATGGCGGGAATCGTGAGTACCTGGACGCGCCCGTCGCCCGGCAGGGCGTCAGACCCGACCGGCGCGAACACGGTGATCTCACTGCGTTCTTGCTCGAAGAAATCACCAGGAAACAGCGCACCGAACGGACCGGTGGCTATCGCCCCTGTGGCGGACAGCGCGTCGGACAGCGCGGCGAACGCGCCGCTCCCCCACTCCGTCAGGTCGGCCGCTCCCACCACCTGCCGGACGGCCAGCGCGGTCACGGCCGGGATCTTCCTGAGCTCGATGTCGGGCCGGGTGGCCGGGCCGGCGAGCAGCGCCCGCAGCCCGGCCACGGCGGCCTGTGTCTGTTCGAGCTGCAGCTCCATCCGCTCGAGGTGGGCCGCGATCTCCCGATTCCTGGTGTCGACGTCGGAGGCGCCGACGACCGTTCGGATGGAATCGAGGGACATGCCGAGGTCCCGCAGCCGCCGGATGACCTGAGCCGAAGTGACCTGGCTCGCGTCGTATGACCGGTAGCCGGTGAACGGGTCGACGGCGGCGGGCTCGAGCACGCCCACGTCGTGGTAGTGCCGCAGCGCCTTGACGCTCAGGTGCGTCATGCGGGAGAACTCGCCGATGGTCAGCAGCGTCGCCATGTTCATCAGTATCGGGGGCTCACGAGTACCGGCCCTTCCTGAGGGTCAGCGTGAGCGCCGCGACCCCGGCCAGCAGGCAGCCCATCTGCGCCTGGCTCCAGCCGAAGGCCGCCGCGTACCCGTGGTTGAGCAGGCCGAAGAAGATCACGCCGCTCACCGCGACGCCGATCGAGTTGCCGACCTGCTGGGCGGTCGACAGGGCGCCCGATACCGACCCGGCGGTGCGCGCGTCCGCGTGCGACAGCACCGTGGTGGTGAGCGGCGTGATGCACAGGCCCTGCCCGGCTCCGAGCAGGAACAGCCCCGGGAACAGCGCGGCCAGCGGGCCGCCGGTGCCCCAGTGCCAGACCGCGCCCGCGATCAGCAGGTCGCCGACGGCGCCGATCACGGCCCCTGTGGCGATCACCCGCGTGCCGAACCGGACGGTCATCCCCGGCGCCCGGAACGAGGTGACCAGGTACCCGGCGGCGAGGACGGAGAACACCCCGCCGGACGCCAGCGGCCCGAGCCCCCGGCCCTGCTGCAGGAACAGCGCGAGCAGCAGGTAGCTCGCCGCCTGCTGGCACCAGAACAGGACCTGCACGGTCAGCCCGGCGCGGAAGGCGGGGACGGCGAAGATGCCGGGGTCGAGCAGCGGCTGCCGGCCGCGTCGGCTGGCGCGGCGCAGGTATTCCGCGAACGCCGCCAGCAGGACGGGACCGGCGGCCAGGCAGGCCCAGGACCAGGCCGGCCAGCCCTGCTGGCGGCCGTCGACGAGCGGCAGGGTGATCGCGACGAGCGCGGCGGCCAGGAGCGCGGCGCCGGGCAGGTCGAGTCGGCCGGCGTGTTCGGCCCTGGACTCGGGGATTAGCCGCGGCGCCGCCGCCAGCGCGGCGATGCCGAGGGGCACGTTGACCCAGAAGATGGCGCGCCAGCCGAGGCCGGCCACGTCGGCGTTGATGAGGACGCCGCCGAGCAGCTGCCCGCCGACGGCGGCCAGCCCCATGACCATGCCATAGACGCTGATCGCCCGCACCCGGTCGGGTCCGGTGTAGGCCATGCCGAGGATGGACAGGATGTTCGGCGCCATGACCGCGCCGCCGGCGCCCTGCGCGAGCCGCGCCGCGACCAGGACGGCCGGGCTGGGCGCGAGTGCGCACAGCGCCGAGGCGAGCACGAACGCGGCCAGGCCGATGCTGAACCAGCGCCGCCTGCCGTAGTGGTCGCCGAGCCGGCCGCCGGTGACGAGCAGGCAGGCGCTGGTCAGCGCGTAGCCGGAGACCAGCCACTCGATGGCCGCCGCGCTCGCGCGCAGGCTGCGGGAAATGTCGGGCAGGGCCACGTTCACGACGAAAAAGTCGAGGATGTAGATGAAGGTTCCGCAGAGGATGACGGCGAGCGGGGCCCACTTCGTGAAGCGGGAGGCCGGGCGGACGTCCGTGCTCGCCTGCTGGCTCAATGTCGTCATGGCTTGAGCCTCGGGTCTCCCGTTACAGGAGGGTCAAGCCCGCGGCGAGGGTCCCGGGGTCACCGGACGTTCGCCTCTCGCCCAGCCGGTTTCCCGTGCTTGAGTCTGGCCGTATGGGGGGTGCGCGGCGCCTGACAGGGACCGTCGGCCGGTGGAGCGCCGGTCACCCATGGACGGTCATCGGCGCGTGGGCGGCGGCCGTGCTGATCCTGCTCGTGACGGGGCATATGGTCGGGACGTCCCAGCTGCCGAACTCCGAGCAGTCGGCCGGCCAGTCCCTGCAGGCCCAGCGGGTGATGGCGAGGGACTTCACCGAGCACGCCAACGAGTCGGTGCTCTTCGACAGTTCGTCTCTGCGGGTCAGCTCCCCGGCTTATCAAGCGGCCATCAAGGATGTGGTGGCCCGGATCCAGGCGACCGGGCGGGTGACCCAGATTCGCTCGCCGCTCGACCCCGCCTATGCCAACCTGATTTCCCCGACGGGACGAGCCGCGCTGCTGCAGTTCCAGATCACCGGCGACGTGAACAACGCCGCCGACCGGGTCGGCCCGGTGCTGGACGCCGTGGCCGCGGCGGCAGCCGCGCATCCGCAGATCCAGATCGCCGAGACGGGCGACGCCACCATCATGAAGGCGCTCAACGACACCGTGCTCCGGGACCTGCACCGGGCGGAGGCGCTTACGTTCCCGATCACGCTGCTCGTCCTGCTCATCGCCTTCGGCGCGGTGGTCGCCGCGCTGCTCCCGCTCGGGCTGGCCACGATGGCGCTGCTTGCCGCCGGCGGCCTGGTGGCGTACACCAGCCACCTGTCCGGGGCTACCATCCAGACGAGTTCGGTGATGCTGCTCATCGGCCTGGCGGTCGGCGTCGACTACTCGATGTTCTACCTCAAGCGCCAGCGCGAGGAGCGCGCCAGGGGCCTGCCGGTCCGTGACGCGATCGAAGTGGCGGCCGCGACCTCAGGGCGTTCGGTGCTCATCTCCGGCCTGACCGTGCTGCTCGCGATGTCCGGCCTGTTCCTGACCGGCAACAAAGTGTTCTACGGGATCGGGCAGTCCGCGATGCTGGTGGTGGCGGTCGCCGTCATGGGTTCGCTGACCTTGCTTCCGGCCCTGCTCGCGCTGCTCGGCGACCGGGTTGACCGCGGTCAGCTGCCTCTGGTCAGCCGACTGCGGCGTCCCGCCGGCGAGAGCCGGGTCTGGGGCGCGATCCTCGACCGGGTGCTGGCCCGCCCGGCGGTGACCGCCGCGCTCGCGGCCTGCTTGCTTGTCGTGCTCGCCTTGCCGGTGCTGTGGCTGCAGACCGCGACCCCGGGCGTCAGCGATCTGCCGCAGAATACCGCCGCCCTGCAGACATACAACCGCATCCAGCAGGTGTTCCCCGGCGGCGGCGCGCCCGCCGTGGTGGTGGTCGAGGCGCCGGATGTGACCGCTCCTTCTGTGGTCGCGGCCGGATTGGCGTTCGAGCGCGCCGCGTTGGCCACCGACGAGATGCACCAGCCGATCACGTACGTGGCCAACCCCGCGCGCACCGCGGCGATCATCAACGTCCCGCTGGCGGGCAACGGTGAGGACGCGACGTCCGTGCACGCCCTGACCACCCTGCGGGACACGGTCATCCCGGCCACGCTCGGCAAGGTCCCGGGCGTCCAGGTCGCCGTCACCGGGGAAACGGCCGGCACCGCCGACTTCAACGCCCTGATGGCACAGCGCTCCTGGATGGTCTTCGCCTTCGTGTTGCTGCTCGCGTTCGTCCTGTTGCTCGTCGCCTTCCGGTCCCTGGTCATCCCCGCCACGGCCGTGCTCCTCAACCTGCTGTCGGTCGGCGCCGCCTACGGCGTGGTCGTCGCGCTCTTCCAGTGGGGCTGGGGGCAGTCGCTGCTGGGCTTCACCAGCGTCCATTCCGTGGCCAGCTGGCTGCCGCTGTTCCTGTTCGTGGTGCTGTTCGGGCTGTCCATGGACTACCACGTCTTCATCCTCAGCCGGATCCGGGAGAGCTACGACCGCTCCGGGCGGACCGAGTACGCGGTCTCGCACGGCATCAAGACCACCGCCGGGGTGGTCACCGCGGCGGCCATCGTGATGGTCTTCGTCTTCCTCACGTTCGCGACGCTGTCGATGGTGCAGCTCAAGGAGATGGGCGTCGGCCTCGCCGTGGCGGTGCTGCTCGACGCGACGGTCGTCCGGGCCATGCTGCTGCCCGCCACGATGAAGCTGCTCGGGGTGTGGAACTGGTACCTGCCCCGCTGGCTGGAGTGGCTGCCGCGGCTCGGGGGCGCCTATCCTGTGCCGGGTGATCAGGGACATCCCGGCAGTGGTGCGCAAGAAGGCATTGGCGGCCGGGGCCGAGCGGTGGCTTCGCGGCCTTCCTGACCTCCTCGCGTTTTTGGAGCGGGAGTGGGCGATCGTCGGGCGCTCGATGCTGGCCGCCGCTGACTACGTGTGCGGTGCGTGATGTCGTTTACCGTCCGGGCGCTGACGGCGGATTCATGGCCCGCGCTCGAGGATCTGTTCGGCAAGGCCGGGGCGTCGAACGGGTGCTGGTGCATGTACTGGCGCATCGGCCCTCGCTACCGGTCGCGGCCGCGTTCGTCTAACAGGTCTGACCTCTTGGAGCTAGCCGCGGCCTTGCGGCCGCCGGGGCTGCTGGCCTTCGACGGGGACCTGGCGGTGGGCTGGTGCTCGGTCGCTCCGCGCGCCGACTTCGAGTGGCTGGAGCGGACCCGTTACCTGCGGCCGCCAGACGACCTGCCTGTCTGGTCGGTGCCGTGCTTCTACGTGCGGCGCGCTTACCGGGGCAGCGGGGTGATGGAAGCGCTGATAGTCGCCGCGGTGGCGGCCGCCGCGACGGCGGGCGCCCCGGCTCTGGAGGCGTATCCGGTGGACACGACGGTCCCGGGCCACACGGGCAACCTGTTCCCCGGTGTGGCGGCCGCGTTCACCTGGTACGGCTTCGAGGAGGTCGCCCGCCACAAGCCCGACCGCCCGGTCCTGCGGAAACGCCTCTGACCCAGCGTCGGGCACGGCGTGCCACGATGACGCTATGCGCGTTCAGCGGTTCGGTGCTCACGTCGCTGCCGGTCCCCGGGGTCACGCTGCTCTCGCTATTCCGTTTGATCCCGATGAGGCGTGGGGCGCCAAGGCCTTCCATCCAGTGGCCGGCACGATCAATGGCAGAAAGATTCGCGGGACGATTACCAGGGGCGACCGCGGCTGGGCGTTCGACCTGACCCCGATGTGGATGCACGACGCGGGGGTCGCTGCCGGTGACGACGTGATCGTTGAGCTGGCCCCTGAAGGGCCGCAGCGCGGGGATCTCGCCGAGGACATCGCCGCGGCGCTGGACGCCAATCCGGCCGCCGCGGCATTCTTCGACACGCTCGCGCAGTTCTACCGCAAGGCGTACCTCCGCTGGATCGATGCGACGACCCGGCGCCCGGACCTGCGCGCGGCGCGCATTGCCGAAGTGGTAGACCTGCTCGCGGCCGGTATCAAGCAACGGCCCCGATCGCGACCCCAGGAGCCCGCTACCCGCAAGGATGCGCAGATTTGAAGCTGCCCCGGCCTGCTGCCTAAGTACGATCTCCCGAGTGCGAGTGCCTCGGCATCTTTCCTGTGCTGGCGACACCTCTGACGCCCGATATGTCCGTAATTCATGGTCACCAGCACAGGAAAGTCGCGGTGACAGCTCCGCTCGGGTGGCCAGGACAGCCTCTCCGGATACGGGTCACGGGTGCCGCTGGAAGGCTCGGACGCTTATTGGTGGTAGGCGCCGAGGACAGGCTCAGCCGGTACAGGCTGACGTTGCTTGGACCAGGTCCAAGCCCCATCCCCAGCTCTGTGCGCCGGAGCTCGCTGTCTGCCCGTTGTCGCTGACGGCGATGAACAGGCCAACACCCTGAGGAATCTCCTGCGTATGGATGGTGAATGCGATACCGACGGGCATCGGCGACTGTGCAACGGCAATCGGACGAGGAATGTGGTCGCCCTTGGAGGTCGCTGCACCTCCGCCCGGGATCTGAGACCCGACGCCTAGTCCGCTATTAGGCGACGTCGGCGTCCCGAGAATCCGGGCCTGAGCGTCGGAGTTCGCCCGATCGGACATCGCGGCGGCGTGGCACTCTGGCGGTAGCGCCGGATTCATCTCCGGTATGCCGTCACCGGAGAAGACCACCCGAACTGGTATCCCGTCGGCCCGCAACGTACGCTGCAGCCCTGTCGCATCGTAAGTCTGCCGGACCGTGACAGTTACCGAGTCCCTCGGTCCCGCGGTGACCGTCCAGGCGACAAGCTTTGTCCCGGCGCCTGAGCCGCCTGTATGCGCGACCGTCGAGGCGATGGTCATTGCGAACGCGCTCACGCAGGCTAGCGCCGCGGCGCCCGCGACGGCGCGCCTACGGCGTGTCCGCAACGCACGTCCGCGGAGCATGATCTCATTAACCGGTGTCCTCAGCCGCAGGTCAGAGAGCGCATTTCGCGCCGCGATCAGCACCTGGTCGTCGTTCATGGTTGCTCCCGTTCCGCCGCTTGAGCGACTGAGGTGAACTCCTCGCGCAGCGTGGCAATTGCGCGGGCTAGGTGAGCGGTGACGGTACCTGGCGCGATGCCGAGCGTCTGCGCAGTGCGCGTGGTGTCCAGGTCAAGGAAGAGTCGGAGCGCGATGACCTCTCGTTGCCGGACCGACAGCCGCTGTAGCGCCGCCATGAGGTCGCGGTCGACGGCAGCGCCTGCGCCGCCGCCGTCGACCCATGTATGTGCGATCGCGGCGATGCTGTCCGCCCGCTCGGTCGGCAGATCGGGCAGCGTCACCTCCCGGCGCCATCGTCGCCACCACGACACCCGCGCGTTGAGCGCAGTCCTGATCACCCACGCCTGAGGCGCGGGGTGTCGGCCGACCGTTCGCCACCTCGCCCAGGCGCGGGCGAACGCCTCGGCGACCAGATCCTCAGAGGCGTGCAGGTCACCGACACTAGCGAAGACGGCGCGCAGGCAGTCGTCCCGTGCTGTCTCGTAAAACTCGGCGAACCCCGCCGAATCGATGTCCACGCTCCTATAACGCCTCAGGGCGCCGATCCGCTTACGCGCGCCTCTGGGGTTAGACGAGCGTAGGCGAGTACGCCTTGACGGCGCGGGATAGTCATCGACGTCGATTTCTTAGTTGATGTAGCCTCCGGGTCGCCGGGCGCCGGAACCCAGGGCAGCTTCAGGGGATCTCCCTCGTAGCGCGGGACCACGTGGATGTGGAAGTGGAAGACCGTCCGCCACGCCAGCGACCGCAGGCGTTGATCAGGTTGACCCTATCGGCGCCGAGGCGGTCGCGAACCCGCGTGGCCAGGCCCTGGGCGGCACGCGCCGTCGCCGCCAGGTCCCGTTTTCAGGCCAGACATCCCGAGCATCCTGACCAGTGGCCACCGGGAAGGATGCTCGGGAAGCCCGAAACTAAAGTGAGCGTTACTGCCCTCGTTGTCGCTGATGCCTTTGCTGGCTTTTCGTCGGTGGCATCGCTACCGCGCGAGGAGGGGGGCCTCCGTGCGGTAGCGATCCCATGCCTGGCGTGATTCCCTGCCGACTGAGATCTTCTTTGGTTAGGTTGCCCCAGCCGGGGTTACCAGAGAAGCGAGGGAATCGCTGGCCGGTGAGCCGACGGAGTCCGCGAACGAGCGACTCGGTCACCCGAACGTACAGGCTGCGTCTCCACAGCCACCGATCATGCCGCATATCGCTGCGCATCCGTCTCCCTACGCATCCGTCCTTATGCTGATCGCGACTGGTATTACTTGTGGACGACCAGGCAGGGCTTGCCGCCGAAGTTAACCCAAGTATTGCAGAGCTGGGTCTGGTTGGGCCAGGTAACGGTCCCGGTGTCGTATGCCCAGAACGCACCGTCCCCGCAGACTTCATTGGAAGTGATCGCGAGTACGCCATCGACCCAGTAGCCGGCGTAGGTACATGTGTCGATCCCCAACGGGTTGGAGACAGAAGTGTCCCATGACGTGGTCGTCAGCCCTGTGCCGAACACGTAGATGCACGTGGCGCCGTTCACTATGCCATAGTTGCAGCCGGACCCGGTGTCTGGGGTAACGGCCGTAGCCCTAGCCACAGCCGCGTCCGTAGCGCCGTCTCCCCTACCAGGGAAGATTCCGGCGCTGGCGAGCTCTGCTTTAGTCAGGCCTTTCCAGTTGCCGGAGTTGATCTTCGCGGCAAGCGCTGCATCTACCACATGCTTCTGCAGGTGGCCTCCGAAATCGGTGGTCACGGTTCCCGTGGCAGGAGTAGCGGCCTTGGCGATCGTCGGGACCAGCGTTCCCAGGGCGGCAGTCATGGCAACAGCCGAGATGACTACCGCTATTCTAAATCGTTTTCCCACTGCTTCTCCATTTTCGTTGTTAGTGATTATTGACGTTAGTGATTATTGACCGGTTTCCGGGCATGACGAGATAGCGAAGGTTATTTCGAGCCTCCTGGCGCGTAATAAGCACAGCGCAAACAGCTGGTTACGCCGAATGCGTAACCGAATTACATTTTGCGATTATGCAAGATTGTTTGCAATCTCGGTTAGTTCTGTCGATATCAGATTCCCCGTACATTGAAAATGATAGAAAATGTTGACACCCGTCCTGATCCCACGGGCTGGATCTCCGTAAGGCCCGACCGGAAAGATCGAACAGAATGCTCCGTCCCGTGCGTCCCGCGATGCCCCAGCATCACGTGAACCTCCCGTACCCCGTGCCGCTCCCCGTCCGGGAATTATCCGACGAATCAGGCCTGCGGTCCAAGCCCGTTCCGCACCCCATTACAACACCGTGATCAAACCTTAGTCAACACCCCCAACAAATTTCAACGCTGTGGGTGCCGAAGACCTCGTCACGCTATGCAGCCGGGGAATATTTGCAGATCAGGCCTTCATCAAATCCAGCAGACAGACACGAACCGCGATCTTGCCCTTGTACGTGTGGGTGCCGGAAATTGCGTCACCGCTGCCAGCAGGTGAGGAACGCCTTTCCCAAGGCCAGTCTGTGCTGATCTTCAGGATTCGCTGCCGGGCGTGATGGGCGAGTCGGGCGGGGATGTGCCAGATCCGGTAGCGGAGCGTGTCCGGATCGGCGTCCCGCAGGTCATCGCCGCGGCGCTGGATGCCAACTCGGCCGCGACGCGACGGCCCGGGTTAGCTCTCCAGGCCTGGGGTAGCAGCCAGCGGTGGACATCAGACTTACAGAAGCCGCGCCATCACCCGGCCATGCCACCAGGAGCGTCCGGTGAGCCCGGCCGAGCCCCTGCGGTGGATGATGGGGGCGGTGGACGGCTGGCAGCGGCGAACCCGGTGGGCGGGAGTGGCCTACGGGGTGGTGAAGAAGTTCGGCGACGACAACGCCAACCTGCTGGTCGTCGCGCTGGCCTGGTACGGGTTTACCGCGATCTTCCCGCTGCTGCTTGTCGTGGTGACGCTGCTTGGGTTCATCGGCGCACAGTCGCTCGGGCACGGCATCATCCAGACGCTGCACGAATTCCCGGTCGTCGGCTCCAGCTTCAACCCGGCGAGCCACAACGCGCTGCACGGCAGCACGTTCGGGCTGATCATCGGCCTGATCGGCCTGTTGTACGGGGCGCAGGGCGTGACACAGACCGCGCAGCAGGCGATGGCCACGATCTGGCACATCCCGCAGTACGAGCGCACCGGCTTCCTCCCCCGGCTCGGCCGCAGCCTCGCCGGGCTGGTCACCATCGGCGGTGCGTTCGTCATCAATGCCTTCGTCACCGCTTATGCCACCGGCGGCACAAGCAGCTACGCGGTCAGGATCCCGATCCTGATCGGCCTACTGATCATCAACGCCGGGCTGTACTTCGCCACCTTCACGCTGCTGACCGCCAAGGTGATAGGCCCGCGCGGCCTGCTCCCCGGCGCGATCGCCGGCGCGGTCGCGTTCACCGCGCTGATCACCATCGGCACCGGCCTGATCACCCACCAGCTGAAGAACGCCTCGGCGACCTACGGCGCGTTCGGCAGCGTCATCGGCATCGTTGCCTTTTTGCTGCTGCTGGCCAAGCTCAGCCTGTACGCCGCGGAGCTCAACCCCGTCCTGGCCCGCCGCCTCTACCCCCGGGCCCTCCCCCTAGGCGGCGAGCCGACCGACGCGGACCGGCGGGTGCTGGCCTCCCTCGTACACGCTGAACAGCGCCGCGACGACCAGGTGATCGGCGTCGGCTTCGGGGACCACGCCGCCGACCAGGCCGTATCCGACGCCACCCGGCATGCCCCTGCCGGCAGCCAGGCCGGCTCGTCACCGCGGCGCGAAACCGACCGTTACAGAGATTGAAAGGCCAGCGTTTGAGTCCTTCCTGGTAGTAGATCAGCATCAGTGGCGGTTATCTGAGTTGCGCCGGCCCGCATGGCTATGGTGGGGTGCGCTGGTGGACGCTCACGCCGTGCGTGCGGCATTCGATGCCCAGATCCGGCGGAACACCCGGGCCGACGAGCCGGGTGCGGTCGTCGAGGCCGACGCTGGAGTGCTGCGCTGGCTTGCGCCGGGG
Organism: uncultured Actinomycetota bacterium; assembly: GCA_963771985.1. Lineage (GTDB taxonomy): Bacteria > Actinomycetota > Actinomycetes > Streptosporangiales > Streptosporangiaceae > Trebonia. Next base: position 47,011 of record CAVYVO010000014.1, read on the forward strand.
ACGCAGACGTCGCGAATTACCTGGTCCGAGCTCACAAGCGACTCCGCCGATGCCGTGATCGCCGCGCAGGTGCGGTACTTCGCCGCTCGCGGTACGCCCGTCGAGTGGAAGCTCTATGACTACGACCAGCCTGCCGATCTGGCCCGGCGGCTGCCGGCGGCCGGCTTCGCGGCCGGTGACGAGGAGCTGATGCTGGTCGCCGAGACCGCTGCCATCGACTCCGACGTCAAGCTGCCAGACGGCGTGCGGCTGGACCTGGTGACCGACCATGCCGGCGTCGAGGCGATGATGGCCGTGCATGACCTGGCGTTCACCGGGCACCCGTCTCCTGAGCTCGGCGAGCAGCTGGTGACCCAGCTCAGGGAAGCACCTGAGCTGGTCCAGATGGTCGTCGCCATGGCCGGTGACGAGCCGGTCAGCGCGGCCAGGGCGGAGTTCGTCCCGGGAACCGATTTCGCCGGGCTGTGGGGCGGGGGAACCGTTCCGGCCTGGCGCGGCCGGGGGATCTTCCGTGCCCTGGTCGCCTACCGGGCGGGCCTGGCCGCCGCCCGCGGCTACCGCTATCTTCAGGTCGACGCGCTGCCTGCCAGCCGGCCGATCTTGCAGCGGCTCGGCTTCAAACCGGCTGCCTCCACCACCCCCTACGTCTGGACGCCGCCGGCCAGCAGGTGAGCCGGCGCGCTCCCGCACGGCACGCGGATGCCGCTCAACGATCCGGCTAAGGCGGCCCGGGTTCGAGGGTCAGTCCGGTCTGGGCCAGGAACCCGCCGATGAGGGCGGGCCGGTGCTGGATCCGCTTGAGCCGGCTCTTGACGACCGCGGCGAGCTGGTCCACGTCGCGGGCGGCGAGGTTGCCCAGGCCGTTCTTCATGTTCGCCCAGGCGCCCTCCGGGTGAGCGCTGACGAACTCCTGCTCGCGGCGCTGATGTGGGTGTTCAGGTTGTCCCAGATCAGGATGACCGGGGCGTGCAGTTCCTTGTGCGCGGCGGTGATCAGGTGCGCGTAGTCGTCTTCGGACATCGAGCGGCGCTCGCCCGTGCGGCCGCGGTGGATGCGGACCCGGTAGTACAGGTGACCCCGGCTGCCGGGCTTGAGGCACACCAGCCCCGCGACTGATACCCGCCCGGAGCCCTTGCCGCAGACCGTGACCACGGGGGTGTGCCCGCGGCGGGCCCAGGTGCGGGCCTTGGGCGGGCGCAGGTTCTGCCCGGCGTCGTCCTCGAAGCAGATCCACGCTCCGGTCGCCGCCGCTAGCCTCGCACCTTCGCCCACCTCTGGCTCCGCCAGGCGGCGATCTTCGCCTCATCGCGCTCCGCCGCCCGGTGCACCGGGACCTGCGGGGTGAACCCGATGCGGTGCAGCAGGTACGAGGTGCCGCGCAGCGTGTACCGGACATGGAACAGCCGCCCGGTCAGCGTGGCGACCCGGGCCAGCGTCCACCGCTGGTCCTCGCTCCAGCCCCAGGCGGCCGGGCCGGCCTCCAGCGCCGCCCGCAGCCGCTCCAGCCGCGCCCCGCCCAGCCGGCACACCGCCCCGCCCGGCCCCCTGGACGCCAGCGCCGCCTCACCGCCGGCCCGCCAGCGCCGCCGCCACGCATACGCCGAATTACACGAGACACGCAGCCGCCGCGCCACCTCCGGCGGCTCGACCCCCTCCGCGAACCACGCCGCGGCCTGCAACCGCACGTCCTCGCGCCTGGCCCGCCCAGCGGCGGACAGGCCACCACCATCCGGATACCTCATAACACCGCAGTAGCCCCGCCAGCAGCCGCCGTCACCACGCCACGCCGGGCAGGCACCAACTGTGATAATCCTGACAATTCAATCCCTGTAGTCATCCTGGGTTGGTACACGCATCGGGACAACAAGCGTCTCGACCTGTTCGACCCGGCCAGCGTCGAGGTCTGGGGGCACGACAACGAGATAGTCGCTGGACGCCTCGGCGAAGCCGACGGCGCTGTGCTCGGCACGTGGTTCTCGCGGGAGTTCGAGCGCCTCTGGACGCACCGCTCCACGCTGGACGAGAACACCTCGGCGGGGATTATCCGCCTTTCTGGCTAGGCGGATACCAGGTCGCAGACGAAGATGAGGGTTTCGCCCGGGGCGATGATGTTTGCGGCGCCGCGGTTGCCGTAGGCGAGGCCGGGCGGGATGACGAGCTGGCGGCGGCCGCCTACCTTCATGCCCTGCACGCCCTGGTCCCAGCCCGCGATGACCTGGCCGACGCCGAGCCGGAACTCCAGCGGCTCGCCCCGGTTCCAGCTGGCATCGAACTCCTCGCCGGTCGAGAACGCGACCCCGACGTAGTGCACCTGGACGGTGTCACCCGGGCTCGCGACCTTGCCGTCGCCTTCCCAGATATCGGTGATCTCCAGCTGCGCGGGCGGCTCGCCCCCGGGAAAGTCCACTTCGGGCTTGCTGATGCTCATCCCCATACCTTACGGCTAGGCTCGCGGTGGAGGCGTCATGGTGCACGTGGTGGTAACTGGCGGAGGCGGTTTCCTCGGCGCCCGGCTGGCCAGGGAAATCCTGAGGTCGGGCGAACTCGGTGTGGACGGCGCGCCGGCGAGCCCGGTAACGAAACTCACGCTCATCGACCAGGCGCCTGTTCCGGCGGATCTGGCCGCCGACGACCGGGTGACCGCCGTCCGCGGCGACCTGACCGAGCTGACGGCGAGCACGCTCGACGGCGTCAGCGCGGTCTTCCACCTGGCCGCGGCCGTCAGCGCCGAATGCGAGGCCGACTTCGACCTCGGCATGCACGCCAACCTGCGCGGCACCGAGGCGCTGCTCGCGGCCTGCCGCGCGCTCGGCACGAGCCCGGTGGTGGTGTACGCGAGCTCGGTCGCGGTGTTCGGCGGGTCCCCCGAGCACCCCCTCCCCCCGGTGATCGAGGATGACACGCTGCCCGTCCCGCAGACCAGCTACGGCGCGCAGAAGATGATCGGCGAGACCCTGCTCGCCGACTACACCCGCAAGGGCTATCTGCGCGGCCGCGCCGTGCGGCTGATGACCGTGGCGGTGCGCCCGGGCCGGCCGAACGGCGCCGCCTCGGGGTTCGTGTCCGGCATCATCCGCGAGCCGCTGGCGGGCCAGCGCGCCACCTGCCCCGTCCCGCCGGACACCGAGGTGGCTCTGGCCTCCCCCGCCAAGGCTGTCACAGCGTTGCTTCGCGCCGCCTTTTCTCCCGAACGGACCTGGGGTGACTCCACGCCCGTCACGATGCCCGCCCTCACGGTCAGCGTCGGGGAGATGGCGGCCGCTCTGGAGCGGATAGCGGGGTCCAAGGCCAGCGCGCTGATCGACTGGGTGCCCGACCCGGTGATCACCGCGATGATGCGCGGCTGGCCCGCGCGGGTCAGGGCGGATCGCGCCGCCCGGCTGGGCCTGGCCCCGGACCCCGACGTCGACTCGGTCATCCGCCTCCACATGGCCGAGTCTTAGCGTAACCGCCTACGGCAGCGTCCCCACGTACTCGCACTGGATGACCGCCGGGGTGACGAGGACGCCCTCGGACACCACGGTGCCGCCGGCGATCAGGTTGATGTTGCCGCCGCTGCCGCCGCCCACTGTCGTCTCGCTCCCGCTCGCGGTGGCGGCGACCGCCTCGCACACCGAGAAGAACACCTCGCCGTAGTCCGCCACCGCGCTCTGCTGGCCTCCGACGGTCGGCGCCTCGACGATCCACTCCGCGGAGTTTCCGGTCAGCGACGTGCCATTCGGCGCGGTGAAGGTGAGGGACGTGGTAGCGCCGTTGGTCCGGTTGGTGAAGTAGGCGCTGGCGCTGGTGGCACCCGCGCCCGACGTGCACAGCAGGGCGGTCACCATGTCTCCCGGGGCGACCGGGAAGTTGCTGATCCCCACTTCGGCCTCGGGGAACCACTCCCACCAGGGATAGATGCTGGCTAGCTCACTTTGCGATGCAAAGTCAAGGGCGGTGAGTATCGTCTCTCGGCGGAGTCAGCCGCGTCCGTTCGGATGAATCGAATCCCAGGACACCGACCAGGACGCGGGCGAGCACCCGCGCGAACCGGGCGGCGGGATCGGCGGGCTGGCCGGCCGGCGTCTTCGGCGCCGCGGAAATCAGCTCGGCGAGACGGGGGTGCTCGCCCGAGGCGAGCACGTGCTGAAGGTAGGCGAGGTTGCGTTCCTGCAGCGCTGAGCCGCCGCTGAGCTCGTGCAAGACGAAGGTCGCGGCGAGACCGTTCAGCATCGCGAACGCCTCCATCTTGGTCTCCAGGCTGGCCGGGTGGTCCGCGAGGACGGTGAGCACGTGCTCGAGCACGGCGATGCCGTGCGGGCCGATCACCGGGCGGGCGATGACCAGGCCGGGGAGCCAGGGGTGGCGGCGGAGGATGACGCGGGCCTGTTCGGCGACGGCCACCAGGTCGGCCAGCCAGTCTCCGGTGAGCGCTGGCAGCGCGTACTCCGCGGCCGTCGCGTCGGTCATCAGGTCGAGCAGGTCCTCGCGGGTTTCGACGTAGCGGTACAGCGAGGCCGCGCCCGTCCCCAGTTCGGCGGCGACGCGCCGCATCGAGACCGCGTCCAGGCCTTCACGGTCGGCGATGTCCACAGCGACGGCGGTGATCTCGGCCCGGCTGCGCTGCGCCGGCCGTCCTACCGCGGCCCGCTCCGGGCGCAGCCAGATACTGGACACCGACTGCTCGGTTGCCACCCGCGCCTCCTTGTTTGCGATCACCGTACCCAAACTAGTATGCTCAGTTTGCGAACGATGTACGCGAATGAGCCGCGAGGAGGCCGCGATGCGAAGCGACGTGACGGAGCGGGTCCCGGCGCCGCAGGCCGGGCGGCTGCCGCGGCACGTGCGGGCGCTGCTGCGGCTGTCCAGACGCCAGCTCCCCGGACCGGTGTGCGCCGTCACGGTGGAACGGGGCCTGAAGGTGCCGGCCGCCGACGGCTCGGCCTTGATCACCGACCACTACCGGCCAGTGCTCGACGAGCCGTGCCCGACGCTGCTCGTCCGCTGCCCGTACGGCCGCGGCTTCCCGTGGGATTACATGTACGGGGCGCTGTTCGCGGAGCAGGGCTTCCACATCCTGCTGCAGAGCTGCCGGGGCACCGGCGGATCCGGCGGCGAGTACGAGCCGTTCGTCCACGAGGCCGCCGACGCCCAGGCGGCCGTGGCCTGGCTGCGGCGGCAGGACTGGTTCACCGGCTCGCTGGGCACGATCGGCGCCAGCTACCTGGGCTACACCCAGTGGGCGCTGGCCGCCGACCCGCCGCCCGAGCTCGGCGCCATGGTGGTACAGGTCGGGTCCGACGACTTCCGCACGTTCCTCTATCCCGGGGGCGCCTTCGCCCTGGAGTCCACACTGACCGGGACCGCCGCCATGGTGTCGATGGAGCGCGGCTTCGGCCGGTTCGCGCTGGCGATCCTGCGGCTGCTGCGCACGCACCGGCGGGTGGAGCGCACGCTGCCGCTGATCGAGAGCTATCCGGCGGCCTTCGGGCAGCGGGTCGGCTACTTCGAGGAGTGGCTGCGGCATCCGGCGGCGGACGACGCGTTCTGGGCACAGCGGCGGGCATCGGTGGCCGCGGAGCGGGTGCCGCCGGCTCATCTGATGACCGGCTGGACGGATGTCTGCCTCGACCCGACACTCGCCATGTACCGGCGGCTGCGCGAGGCCGGGCGTCCGGCGCGGCTGATCGTGGGGCCGTGGAATCACACGTCGGGGTTCAACGAGGACATGCCGACCCTGTTCGACGAGGCGCTCGGGTGGCTTCGGGCGTACCTGCGCGGTGACGAGAGCGGGCTGCCAGCGCAGCCGGTGCGCCTGTGGGTGAGCGCCATCGGCGCCCCCGGCGAATGGCGGGACCTGGCGGACTGGCCGCCGCCGGACGCCGTCACGGAGCAGTGGCACCTGAGCGATGGCGGGACGCTGTCCGCTTCGGCGCCCGCCGGAGACGTGGTGTCGTCGTTCCGCTATGACCCGGCCTCGCCCACGCCGTCGGTCGGCGGGCCGGGCATGGACTCGCGCGCGGCCAAGCCGCGGCGGAACAACGCCCTGGAGGCACGGCACGATGTCCTGGTGTTCACCAGCGAGGCGCTCGGTGCGCCGCTCGACGTCATCGGGCCGGTGAGCATCCGGCTGCGGGCGCGCGGCAGCGGCGCTTCTTTCGACGTGTTCGCGCGGCTGTGCGACGTCGACCCGCGGGGCCGATCATGGAACGTGTGCGACGGGCTGGTCCGGGTCAGCGGCGAAGGCGCCTGGACCGAGCTGACGGTGCCGATGAGCGCGACCGCGCACCGGTTCGGCGCGGGGCACCGGCTGCGGGTGCAGGTGTCCGGCGGGGCGCATCCCCGCTTCATGCGGAACACGGGGACCGGGGAACCGCCGGGGATCGCTGCCCGGCTCGTCCCGGCCGGCATCTCGATCGGGCACGGCGCCCTGTCCCTGCCCGTGTGCCGGTTATCCGTGCCGGGGAGTATCCGTGTCGGGGAGTTTCGGCGCGGAGACCGCCTCCATGATCATGGACTCTCCCCTGAAGGCGGGTGTCTGCCGCACCTGCTGTTCGATCGAGGACGCCGACATGGTGTAGCCGAGGAACAAGAACAGCGAGACCGCCTGGATGAAGATCCACGCCCACACGGAGTTGAAGGCTCCGGGTACCCAGTCGTTCAGCGCGTGCAGGATGGCCGGGATCGAGATGCCGACGGCGATCAGGGAAATGCGGCGCCGCGGGTAATTGAGCGCCATCCCGATGAAGAATCCCGAGATCCCGGCCCAGATGGCGTGCTGGAAGCCGTCGACGAAGACGCGCTCCGCGAAGAGCAGCACCGCCGAGACCGCCTGGCTGGGGATCTGCGCCTGGTTGATGGCGAGAATGGCCTGCGAGGTGTAGAACGCCTGCTCGGCGACGCCGAACGTAAGACCGGAAATGGTGCCGAGAAACATCCACATCCGGACGTCGAGCTTGACCGAGCGGTATTTCAAGAGGATGAGGCCGGCCAGCAGCACCGGGAGCGCCTTGGTGATCTCCTCGTTGTAACCGATTGCGATGGCCGCGGGCAGTGAGATGGCCTGGCCGGGGCTGGCCAGGTGCGTGTTGATGTTGATCGTGACGATATTGATCCACGCCAGGGTCCAGATGACGATCCCGATGCCGATCTGGATGTGCAGCATCCTGATGGGCCCCGGCCTGATCAGCATCCAGAAGCCGATCGCCCACAGCGGCGCGATGTAAAGGCTGTAGGCCCACCCCGGTGTGGCGAGGTCCGTCGACGAGGCGAACACCGCGATGAACACCAGCGGCAGCAGCGCGTAGCAGATGACCAGCAGCGGCAGGCCCCGCCAGGCCGAGTTATGCAGCCAGCTCCGGACCGGGAACAGTATGTGCAGGGCCTCCGCCAGGTCCTCGTTCCGCGGCGGTTCGGGCGCTCTGGGCGGGTACGGCCCGGGAAGTCCGGGCGCCGCCGTGTTCGGTGCCTGTACTGGTTCGATTCGCAGCACCGGCCCTTGCGGCGAGCCGAGCGTCAGCTCTAGCGGCTGGCTGACGGTGACCCGCGGGACCGGCTGCCCGTTCAGGTAGGTGGGCGCCGAGCCGATGTTCTCGAAGACCCAGCTGCCGCCCTCCCAGGTGAGCAGGGCGTGCTGCCGCGATACGGACAGGTCGTCGGATACGACGTCGTTCTCCAGCGCCCGCCCGATCCGGATGAGCTGCCCTTGCCGGAAGGTGAAGGAGTTGCCGCCGAGCGACACGCGCAGTTCGCCGGCTTCGGCGGCTGGTCGCCAGAACTCCCAGCCGGGGGGCGCCGGCGGCCACGACGCCTCGGGCTGCCAGCCATCCGCCGGCTGCCAGCTGGCCGGCGGCGCCGGCCAGCCGGGCGGCGGGTTGAAGACCCATTTCGCCCCCGCGGAGGCCGCCTGCTGGGATGAATCAGAAAACGCCATCACACGGCCCCCCTATAGCCCGGTCGCGCCATCGATCCGCTCGCGCAGGAGGTCAGCGTGGCCATTGTGCCGGGCGTACTCCTCGATCATGTGAACGTACACCCAGCGCACGCTGATGAGCGCGTCGCGGTGCGTGTGATAGAAGGTCTCGTCCAGTCCGTGGCCCGCGGCGGCCTGCCGGGCGAGGTCGATCTCACGCAGGTAAACCGCGAAGTCCTGGGCGGGATCGGCGGTGTCGACGTGGTCGAATTCTCCGTCGGGGTCGGCCTCGCTGGAGTAGGCGAAGGCGACGTCCTCCCCCGCTATACGGCGCCGGAACCAGCCGCGCTCCACCTCGACCATGTGACGGACGAGCCCGAGCAGCGACACGCTCGACGGCGGGGCGGCGCGCAGTCGCAGCTGCTCGCCGGTCAGGCCGCTGCACTTGCTGAGCAGCGTCCGCCGGTGGAAGTCCAGCCAGCCCTCCAGCATCTCCCGCTCCCCGGCCGTGTACGGCGCGCTCTGCCGGGTGACTCGCGGAGCTGTCCATGTCATGCGCTCAGTATCCCGTGCACTCAGCGCCCGGGGGCGTAAACAGGCGCGTGCCGCGGCCAGCCGCGGGCGCGCTCCAGCTGGGCGGCCACGCCCAGCAGCATCGCTTCGCCGCCCGGCGCGGCGACGAGCTGGACCGAGCCAGGCAGGCCACCGACGGCGGGGCCGATGGGCACGGCGGCGGCCGGAAAGCCGGCCAGGTTCCACGCTCCGGTCATCGGGGCGTACGTCAGCGAGGTGACCACGCTGTGCAGCCACGAGCCTTCGCCCCAGCGACGGGCGGCCGGGGCCGGCCGGGCCAGCGTGGGCATGACGAGCACGTCGTGGCGGTCGAAGAAGGGCTTCAGCGCCGCGCGCAGCCGCTCGCGGTCATCCGCGCCGGGCGGGCGGACGCGCAGCATGACCTGGCCCGCGCGGACGTGCCGCCGGGTCCGCGTCTCGAGCCCGGAGCCGCCGCTCGCGTAGGGAGCCGCGTCGGGCACGACGGCCGTGAACCAGCGCCCGACCGCCGCGGGCACGGCCCACGCGGGATACGGCGGATCCTCGCTCGCGACGACGTGCCCTTGCGCGCCGAGCAGGTCTCCGCACAGGCGGACCGCCGCGACGAAGCCGCGATGGACCATGATGCCCGCGCCCGGCGGCTTGACCGAGACGGCGACGCGCAGCCCCGACGGCTCGGCCACGCCGACATGCGTGCCCGCCATCACGTCGAGCAGCAAGGCCGCGTCGGCGACCGTCGTGGCCAGCGGCCCGTTCTCGGCGAGGCCGCCCCAGCTGTCGGCCCCGATCTGGGCGGGGACGACGTCAGGACCGGGCTTGATGCTGAACAGGCCGCACGCCGCGGCGGGGATGCGCAGCGAGCCAAGCCCGTCGTTCCCCTGCGCCACCGGCACCAGCGCGGCCGCCACGGCCGCCGCGGCGCCCCCGGACGACCCGCCGGGCGTGCGGCGCCGGTCCCAGGGATTGCGGGCGATCCCGAAACCGCTGTCGGTGAACGGGTAGATCCCCAGCTCCGGCAGGTTCGTCATCCCGACCACGACCGCACCGGCGGCGCGCAGCCGCGCGACGACCGGGTGGTCCGCGCCCTGCGGGACGTCCGGCGCCGCCAGGCTGCCTGAGCGCATCGGCTCCCCGGCGACCGGCAGGTTGTCCTTGATCGCGACCGGGACGCCCGCCAGCGGCAACTGGCCGCGGTCAGGCCGCTCGCCGACCTCCTCGGCCTCCCGCAGGGCAGCCGCCGACCTGACGCGGACGAACGCGCCGAGTTCGGCGTTGAGCCTGCCGATCCGGTCCAGGTGCTCGGCGACTACCTCCCGCGCCCTGGCGTCTCCCGCGCGGACGGCCGCGGCGATCTCGATCGCGGTCCGCCCCACCCAATCCGCCATGGTTTCCCATCCTCGCACGCCGGCGGCCGGCGCGCACGCCTGCCATCCCCGCCTCCGACAGCGCGGCGCAGACCGCCGCGGGCCGGAGGCAGCCGAACTGACCATGGTCTTCGCATGGCGCATAGGTGTGACGCAGCCATAGATCATGACTCAAGCGTGACAAAACGGGCGATCAAGATCAGAAACGAAGATGAGGCGATAAGGCAGCTGAAGAAGTGGTCAGGCTAGCCTTGCGGGCGCCGGAGATGACCGGGGCGGCCAGCACGTTCAGCGGCGGCATCCGCCAGTTGTCCCGGTCGGCGAATTCACGGTCTAGGCCGCGCACCCACATCGTCAAGAGCGCTAATGGCACTGTTCCTCCCCGGACCAGCCGGTCACAGGGTCGAACTGGCAGGCGGCCATCACCAGCCCACAGCGAGCGCCGCTGGATTTGCCGGAGCCCGGCTTCCTGCCGCTAACGCAACAGCGGGCGCGAATCATCTGAATTAACGATGTGGACTACGAACCAGGGATAAGCAGACCCGCTGGCCGGGTTTCAGAGCGAACGCCGGCGTCAGAGCCACTGTCACCGCGCGGCGCGACCGCCGGAAGCCGCACCTCGAAGCGGCAGCCGTCCCCGGCGTTGACGACGCTCACCCGGCCGTGATGCCCCTCGACGATGCCGCGCACGATGGCGAGCCCAAGGCCCGCGCCACTGTCAGCGCCGGGAGTGCGGGCCTTGGTGCCGCGCCAGGCGATGTCGAACACCGATGCCAGATCGGCTTCAGGGATGCCGCCGCAGCCATCGGCCACGGTTATGAGCACGCCGTCCGCCTGGGCCGTGGCCGTGACCCGCACGCTGCCGTCCTCGGGGGTATGCCGGATGGCGTTCGTCACCAGGTTGGACAGCGCCCGTGACAGCTCGCGCGCGTCGGCCTGGATCAGCAGTGCGCTGCTGGCCTCGCCGGTGAGCCGGACGCCGCGGGCGCGGGCGAGTGGCTCCATGCTGGCGACCGTGTCGCTGACCAGGTCACCGGCCTCGATCGAGTCCAGTGACAGGCTCAGCGTGCCCGATTCGATGCGGGACAGTTCGAAGAGGTCCTCGACCATCGCCGACAGCCGGGTGACCTCGGCGCGGATCTGCCTGTGGTAGCGGCCGGTGTCGGCGGCGATGCCGTCTTCGAGCGCCTCGGCCATCGCCCGCAATCCCGCCAGGGGGGTGCGCAGGTCGTGCGAGACCCAGGCGACGAGCTGGCGCCGCGACTGTTCGATCCGGCGCTCGCGCTCGCGTGATTCCCGCAGCTTGCCGGCGGTGGCGGCGAGTTCTTGCGACAGCGCCGTGAGCTCGGCCGCCATCGGGCCGGCTGGCGCGCTGAATCCCGTCTCCTCCTGGCCCAGCGACCGGGCCGCGTGGCGCAGCGCCAGGCTGCTGGTTTCCACGTGCCGTCCGAGCAGCCAGGAGAACCCGAACGCCACCAGGCCGGCCACGACGCACACCATCCCGACGACACGCAGGTCATGCTGGGAGATGAACATCGCGTTCGCGGTGCCGAGCGTGCCGGCCACGACGGCCAAGACGCCGATGGCGCTGGCCGCCTGGAGCGACAGGCGCAGCGACGCCCGCCGCAGCAGCCAGGTAGCGCCTATCCCCAGCGTGCCTACCGCGCCGGCGCAGCCCGCGGCGATCAGGACGATCTGTGCCTGCGCGCTCATCGCGGGTCCGTCTCCCAGCGGTAGCCGACGCCCAATACGGTCTGCAGGTGCACGGGGGCTGTCGGGTTGTCCTCGACCTTCTCCCGGATCCGGCGCACGCACACGGTAACGGTCGATAGGTCGCCGAACGACCACCCCCACACCAGCTCCAGCAGCTCAGGCCGGGTAAATGCGCGGCCCGGGTGGGAGAGGAAGTAGGCGAGCAGGTCGAACTCGCGCACCGTCAGGACCAGATCGCGGTCATCGCGCCTGATCCGCCGGGCCGCCACGTCAACCTCGAACCGCCCCGCACGGAACGGCTCCGGCGGCGCTGCTTCCGTTTCCGCCGCCGCGGCGGCACGCCGCAGCACGGCCTGCACCCGCAGGGCGAGCTCCCTGGGGCTGAACGGCTTGGTCACGTAGTCGTCGGCGCCGGTCTCAAGTCCCAGCACCCGGTCGGCTTCCTCGCCGAGCGCGGTCAGCATGATCACCGGCAGCGGCTGCTGGCTCTTATGTGCGGCGCGCAGCCGCTTGCACACCTCGAGGCCGTCGATACCGGGCAGCATCAGGTCCAGGACGACCAGGTTGGGCGGCCACTGCTGCGCCAGCGACAGCGCGGATGGCCCGTCGGCCGCGTGCCGGGTTTGCAGGCCGGCGTCCCGCAGGTATTCGCCAACGACTTCGGCGATGGTCAGATCATCGTCGACCACGAGAACCCGAGCGTTCATGATCCGCAGCCTACAGGCCGCCTCACGTGCGCCGATGAGCCCCGAGCGGGAACGGGCCGCTGGTACGTCGAGTAGCGTGAATGACCATGAGGGCAGCGGGCTCGGCCTGCGGCCCGTGCACCGAGGATCTCGAGGGCCTGCTCGTGCGGTACGTACGCGAGCACGCCGCGGCATCAGCTTAAAGACCGGCCGGAGACCCGCTGGCGACAGCGGTAAAGCCACCGTCCGTTCGGGATAATGCCCTCATTTTCCCCGAACGGACGGCGGCGACTCACCCACCGCACCGGATTGTCAGGCGAACGCGGCGGCGTAGTCGGCGGCGAACTGCTCGAAGGAGCGGGCGGGGCGGGCGAGGAGTGCCGGGACGTCCTCGGTGACCCATTCGGCGTCGCCGCCCGCGGTCAGGCCGAACGCCTGCGCGTTCATCTCCGCGATCGGCGCGGGGACGCCCGCGCGAATCATCGCGTCCTTGTTCTCCTCGACGGTGAGCTCCCGGTAGTCGATGGTCCTGCCCAGCAGCCTGGACAGCACGGCGGCCACGTCATAGTTGGAGACCAGCTCGGGGCCGGTGAGCCAGTACGTCTTCCCGGCGTGAGGGGCGGGGTCGGCGGCGACCCGGGCGGCCACCGCGGCGACGTCGCGGGCGTCGACCAGGCCGGCGCGGCCCTTTCCCGCGGCGGAGCCGAAGCTGCTCGTCTTGGCGATGGCGGGGGCCAGCGCCAGCATGTTCTGCATGTAGGCGTTGGACCGCAGCAGCGTGTGCGGGATTCCGGAGGCGGCCAGGGCCGCCTCGATCTCGGCCTGCCAGCGCCGCCGGGCGATGGGCGAGTCCGCCGACGCCTTGCTGGTCGCCTTGACGACATGGCCGACGCCGGCGCGGGCGGCGCTGGCGACGACGTTCAGTTCCTGGGCGGGCACGGCCGGGCTGACGAGGACCACGGCGCTGACGCCCTTCATCGCGTCGTCGATGCTCGCCGGGACCTCCAGGTCCCCCGCGAAGACCTCCGCGCCCGCGTCGGCCAGTGCCGTCAGCTTCGCCGGGTCCCGTGCCAGCACCCGGACGGGCAGGTCCCGCTCCCGCAGCAGGCGGACGGTTTCGGAGCCGACCTTCCCGGCCGTCGTCACAAGGATCATGGTAAGTCTCTCCGTTTCACTCATACTGGGTTGCACACCCCACTTTGACAGGCTCGAAATGGGCTGTCAAACCCAGAACATTGGTATCGTGGAGAGGTGGGAGAGGAAACCGGCAGGCCAAGGCTCACCCCCAAGGGGGAGCGCACCCGGGCCAGGATCGTCGAGGCGGCCGCCGGGCTGATCTACGAGCGCGGTGCCGCGGGCACCACGCTGGATGACGTCAGGTCGGCGGCAGGAGTCAGCGGATCACAGCTCACCCACTACTTCGCCGGCAAGGACGAACTTGTCCGGGCGGTCGTCGGATACCAGGCTGCAACGGTCACCGGCAACCAGCGGGAGGCCGATCTCGGCACTCCCGAAGGACTCCGGGCCTGGCGCGACATGTTGGTCGCCCGGGCGCGGGGCGGCGGGGGCAAGGGCGGCTGCCCGCTCGGCTCGCTCGCCGGGCAACTCGCCGAAACCGACCCGCAGGCCCGCGCCCAGATCGCCGTGGGATTCGAGCAGTGGTCAGCCGCCATCGGCGACGGGCTGCGGAACCTGCACGCCGCCGGGCACCTCCCGGCGGGGACCGACCCAGACGACCTCGCCGTCACGCTCCTCGCCGCGATCCAGGGCGGGCTGCTCCTCGCCCAGGTCCAGCACGACACCCGCCCGCTGGAAACCGCGGTCGACACCCTCCTCGCACTCGCCGCCCGCAAGTGAACCTGCCTGACCAGGGCCCACTCCGTTCGCCGAAGCCGCCGGTCAGTAGGCTGCGCGGTGCGGATAGCTATGGATGGTGTGGGGGCTGGGGTGCTTGCCCGTCCTTTACGGTTTCCACGCTGCCGTCCTGAGGCGCGCCGGCGGGGGGGCGGACCGGGCGGGGCACTGCTGGTTCACGCTGGTCCTCCCGGGAAGCGTCCGGCGGCCGCGGCCTGCCGCGCAGGCGCAGGGCGAACGCGGCGGCCGACAGCAGGAAGAGCGTGCCTGTCACGGCGAGCCAGTGCCAGAGATACGGGTTCGGGGACAGGGTGGTCAACGCGTGGTAGTTAGTGTGCAGCCGGAGGATCAGTGGCAGCCAGATGAGCAGCAGCAGCGCGGACAGCGCTGTGGGCACCCGCAAGTAGTTGATCCAGGGGATCGCGGGCAGGCGGGGTGCGCGGTGCCTGATCACCGCCATGGCGGACCGGTCGGCGAGCGAGTACAGCGGCACCAGCAGCAGGTCGTGGCCCACCACCGCCCCGGTAAACCAGATGGCGACGGCCAGGGGGTGAGAGCGCACCAGCTGGACGGATGCGTAGCCGGCGAGGGCGAAGCAGCCGAGCAGCGCGAGGAAATGGAGGGGGTTGGCACCGTACCAGCGCAGCAGGCGTCTCATGTCAGGTTCCGAAGGTCATGCTGGTGACCCATTTGGTGTTGTGCACGCCTGGACTGGCCGGCACGATCACCCGGGCGGGATATCCGTGGTCAAGTGTCAGGTCCGCGCCGTTGACCCGGAGCGCAAGCAGCGAGTCGGGGTCCATGATCTGCCCGGCTGACAGAACGGCACGGTGAAAGCCGCCGCGCCGTTGCAGCGACTGCACATATACGTTCGCGGGGTTGGCCGCGCCCGCCAGCCGGGCGAGGTCGCGCAGCCGCACCCCAGTCCACGCCTGGTCCCCGCTCGACCATCCCTCGACGCAGTTGATGGCCAGTTGAGCGGTGTGCTGGGGCATGGCGAGCAGTTCAGCCCTGCTCAGGCTGACCGCCGTGCCGGGAGCAGGCCCCGCGGCGGCAAGGGTGAGCCGCCAGCTCTCGCCGGTCTCCGCTGGCCTGATGCCCCCTTCGCCCGCTGTCACGTTGATCTGGAAGCCGCCGGGTCCGTCGCCGGTGTCCTGTCCGTGCGGCGCGAGCAGGGCGGTGCGGCGCAGCGGGCCGCCGAGCACTTGGCCTACCGACAACGCCAGCACGAGCAGCGACCCTGCTCCGGCGAAGGCCAGCGCGCCGCGGCGGGAGATCGTCGGGGCCGCGGGCGCCAGGCTGACAAGATCCCCGGAATCCGGCGGTTCCGGCCGCGTGTGGGCGGTGTCGGTGCGCAGTTCCCTCAGCAGGCCGCGGCTGCGCAGCGACCTGATGACCGTGGGCGCCTTCAGGCCGACGTGGACCACGAAGGCGGCCGTGAAAACCCACGCGCCGTAGAAGTGCAGCGTGTAGAACGAGCCCGGGAACCGGTACCACTGCTGGATGTTCATGATCCCGGTGACGAACTCGAACACCACCCCGCCGACGAGCAGGAACAGGGACAGCCGTTCCAGCGCGTGGGCGGGATTGCGGACTGGCGGCCACTCGAACAGCTTCGGCAGCACGGACCAGAGCTTGGCCAGCAGGATCGGCACGAGAACCAGCCCCAGGGTGACGTGCGTGCCCTGGTTGAGCTGGTAGAGCCATACCGGGCGGGTGGGCCAGGAGAACAGGTAGAAGCCGAGCAATCCTTTGCCGGGCGTGGTGTCGTTGATCGGGCTCAGGTCGGGGTTGTAGGCGGCGTAGGAGAGCAGGCCGGTCACGAACAGCACCGGGATGCTCGCCAGCAGGACCAGGCCGAGGACCGAGGTCAGCCATGGTCCGCGTATCGGGCTGTGCCAGAAGGACCGGCGGAACGGGCCGGGCGGTTCGGCAGGCCACGCCAGCAGGGCCGCGCGGTGCGCGACATGCTGTGCGGGCGGGGGCGGGCTTGAGCCGGCATCGGGGATATCGGCGTCGCTCACGCCGCACCACTCTTCCCTGTTGGCACAAACCAGCCGGCCGATCTGCTGGGCTGGCCCGATTGCGCCGACGCCGGCGCCGTGGGCGTGCCGTCGAGCGTGCGTACCGCCGTGGCGCAGGAACCGCGGCCGATGGGGAGCCATACGGAAACGGGCCAGACCCAATCGTCGCTGACTGGGTGGAACGGGGCGCGTGGCGCGTCGGCCAGCAGCATTTGCGGGCAGTGGTGGTAATAGCGTCTCAAGTCCGGGGGAAAGCCCCATAGGTCGTCGCGGAACTTGATGAGGATCGCGCTGAACCGCTGCGCGTCCACCGCGCGGGCGATGCTGCTCCAGTAGGTCGATTTGGCGGCCGCGCTCGAAGCGCGAATGACATCGCCCGCCGCGGCCTCGTCCTCAGCCTCGGGCAGACCGGCCGTGAGGCCCAGACCGGGATCCGAGGGAATCAAGACTGTGCCGCCGAGCGCCCGCAGGCCTGCCGTCAGGCGCAGGCCTGCGGCACGATCCGCACTCGACGGGATCGCCTGGCTGGGGTGGTAGCCCCGGGCCAGCACCGCCAGCTGGGCGATGACCAGCGCGCTCGCTACAGCGGCGGCCCACCGTCCGGTCTGCCCAGGCCGCCAGGTCGCGATCCGGGCACGGGCGAGCCTGTCCACGCGGGTACCTAGCAGAAGCCCTGGCTGACTGCCCATCGCCAGCCCGGCGAGCAGCGCTACGGCCAGGTAGGCGGGCAGCAGGTCGTTGACGTTGCCGCCGCTGTGCACCAGCGCCGCGTAACCCCCGACCGTCAGCGCGGCGCAGCCCGCGAGCAGTACCAGCGGAGTCCGCCGGGCGGCAAGCACGAGGGCACAACAGGCGATGCCGAGCGTGGGCAGCAGGTATTCGCTCCAGAACTGACCAAAGGCTGCGTTGTTGAGGGCGTGCTCCCCCATCTGCTCGAAGACGTAGTACACGTACCAGCCATGGCTGGCCAGGCCTAGCACGAGCGTGGTGCCGCCGACGACCGCGCAGTAGGCCAGCGCGGCTGGAACGGCGAGCCGCCTGCGCGGGCTGGCTGCCAGTGCCGCGAGCACCGCGACGCCTTCCGCGAGCCCGGTCTGCTTGGTGAGAAACGCGGCCGCGAGCAGCACCCCGGCCGCGATTGCCCCGCGGGTGCTCCGCATCCACCGCGCGGCGTAGAGCGCGGCGACGCTGAGGGCCAGGAACAGTGAGTCGACGCGGGCGACGTCAAACCAGGTGCCGGCGGCGAAGTAGGTCGCGGCCAGCAGACCCGCGGCGGCGATCCCCGCGGCGGCGCTCTTGGTCTCGCGCTGCACCAGCCGGGCCAGTACCGCGAAGCAGACCAGCGACGAGACCAGCGACACCAGCCGCAGCGGAAGGTAGGACAGGCCGGACACGCTGGCCACCGCCGCGGAGACGGCGAAGTAGAGCGGCGGGTAACCGTCCGGCACATAGCCGACGGTCGGGCTCGCGTACAACTGCTGGCCGGTGAGTAGCCGGTGCACCTCGATGAGGGAGTTGCTTTCGACCACCTCGAGGGTGAAGGGGTAGGTCAGCCGGGCCAGGGCGACGACAAGGTAGGCGACGATCGCCGCGATCCCGAGCAGCGCGGCCGCGAGCCGGACCACGCGCGGCACATCCCACCGGCGTACCGGCCGACCGCTCGCGGCTCCTGCATCGGCTGGCCATCTTTGCGCATCAGGGACGGCAACGGCCGCCACCCCGCGCCCGCCGCGGCTGGCGGCACTCGTCCAGGGGTTCACGTTGTGTATTACACGTACGCGGCCTAGCATCGGCAAACTGCCGACAGTGGAGCATTTTGTCCCGTTATATGAAGTTTTTGGCGCCTCGCTGGTGACGGACCCAGAACGGCCGTGAGCGGTGACGCTGCACCCTGGTCTCGGCCTGAAAAGGCGCTGACCAGGTAATTCATCAGCGCGCGCCGACCTGCCAGGTCCGTCGCGACTAGGCGGGTACGCGGCAGAGGGAAAGCCTCTAGCGCGGGATCTTACAAACCAGGGATAAACAGTCCGGCCGGCCGGGGTGGTCACGTCCGCCGAGGCGGCAGCACGTGTCGGCGGCTTACGGGGTCCACTTCAGGGTGCTGGCGATGCTGTCGAACCGGGTGACCATGGCGTCGGCCAGCTCGTCGAGGGGCGCCGCGAACGACAGCACCAGGTAGGCGCCGGTGTCTGGCACGGGGAAATGGATGTCCAGGCTGGTCACGGTGGTGCCACGGCGCACGCGGACCGCCTGGCCGGCGGGGAAGCAGGTCACCGTGACGTCGCCGCCTTCGTCGGCGAGGACCTCGGCGAGCCGTCGCGGATGCACGACCACGCGGGGCTCGTCGTGCGGCCGCGTCCGGGTGACGACAAGCGCGGCGGGCAGCGGGAACCCGCCGGCGGTCTGCGGGCTGACGTACAGGTCCCGGCCGGCCACCGAGGCCAGCGCGGGTGCGCGGACGCCTGACCGCGGGTCGATACGGAACCAGCCCTCGGGCAGGGTGAGCTCGTAGCCGGTCACGTCGGGGGCCGGCTCTGGCCGGTCACCGACGCCGCCCATCTTCAGGGCCACGGTCACGTACGCCGCCGCGAGCTGGCCGGCCGCCTGTGCGGTGACCGACAGCAGCCTGGCCTGCTCATCGATGAAGGCCATCACGTAGTCGCGCCAGGAATCGCCCAGGGCGTCGGTGTTGATCACCCTGCTGATCAGGCGCGACGCGTTGGCCGCAGCGTCGTCCCGCAGACGCGCCGCCCGGGCAGGATCGGCGATGTTCTGGGCCTGTGCCAGCGCGGCGGCGTAGTTCGGGCGTGCGGCGGTGGAGGGGCGCGGGTCGCCGGGGTCGGTGCCGAGCGCGATCGCGACGGCGGCGTAACGGTCGTAGGCTGCGGCGAGCTTGACCGCGGTCTCGGCGCTGCGCCGCCGGAACGCCTCGCCGGCGCCGGCATTCCAGGACTCGTCAGCGCAGGCGCGCAACCGCCGCACCGCCGAGGCGATCTCATCGGCGGTCGCCTGGAACCGGCGGCCGAGCGCCGCCACCTCCCGCGGATCGCCGGGCACCGGGCCGGCGTCCGCCAGGCCGGCGAGCTCGCGCAGGTCGGCGGTGAGCCGCTCGCGGTGGATCGACCAGTTGGACGCGAACGCGGTAAGCATCGCCGCAAGCTGCGGGCTGCCCAGCGCGGGCGCGCAGTCATCCGCGAGCATCGCCGCGCGGTCGAACTCGCCGCCGATCCAGGTAATCTGCGCCGCGACGTTGTTGATCCGGTCACACACACCCTTGTGTACGGAGCAGGCTTGCGAACGGATTGCCACATCTTCACGTCTTGAGCGCCCCGGAAGTGGCAGGTGTTTCTTTGGAGAAGCGGGGGGCGCGGTGGTGTTAAGGCGCGTTGTTCGGCGCCGCTTTCTGGCGGCGACTGAACGCGCCGCAACACTACAAGCCCCACGCACCGCACCTTGAAGAGCCACGGCTGAGGTTCCAGGGCCGCAGGCCGCCCCAGCCCTGGGTCGATTGCGCAATCGGCCCTAATAGGGCAACGTTCCGAAACAAGGTGATTCTCCGGCGTGCCGAGTGCCCGTGATGTGGTTCACTGGCCCTCCGCGGCCGGTTCCCGGCCAGGGGTGCCCGGAACGCGGCTTTTGTGCATGCGGCCTGGTGCTCTGATTGCGATTTCCGGTGCCATAGCGCGGGAAATCGCAATCAAAGCCTGGCGGATGCCGGGGAACGGAGCTTCACGAAACGGGAGATAAGGGTGTGAAACAGGCGGTGTGCCCGACACGCCGCAAACTCAGGTTGTTCCGGTGTGTTCCCAAGAGTGAGCCGATTGCGCAATCGGCTTGCCAGGGCGCGGGCCGGGCGGGTGCCGGGGCGGGGCTAGGCGCCTATGTAGCTCATGACGTGCTTGATGCGGGTGTAGTCCTCGAAGCCGTACATGGACAGGTCCTTGCCGTAGCCCGAGTGCTTGAAGCCGCCGTGCGGCATCTCGGCGACGATCGGGATGTGGGTGTTGATCCACACGGCGCCGAAGTCCAGGCGGCGGGCCATCCGCATCGCGCGGCCGTGGTCCTTGGTCCAGACGCTCGCGGCCAGCCCGTACTGCACGCCGTTGGCCCAGCGCACCGCCTCCTCCTCGTCGCTGAAGCGCTGCACCGTGATGACCGGGCCGAAGATCTCGTTCTGGATCATGTCGTCGTCCTGGTTGAGCCCGGAGACGACGGTCGGCTCGAAGAGGTAGCCCGGGCCGGAGATCGCGTGCCCGCCGGCCGCGACCGTGGCGTGCGACGGCACCCGGTCCAGGAAGCCGGATACCCGGGCGAGCTGGTTCGGGTTGTTCAGCGGGCCGTAGTAGGCGTCGGGGTTGTCCAGGCCGCCGGTCACCGTGCCGCGGGCCTGCTCCGCCAGGGCGGCGGTGAGGTCGGCGGCGATGCCGGGTCCGGCCAGCACGCGGGTCGCCGCCGTGCAGTCCTGGCCGGCGTTGAAGTAGCCCGCGCCGGCGATGCCCTCGGCGGTGGACTCGATGTCGGCGTCGTCGAAGACCACGACCGGCGCCTTGCCGCCGAGCTCGAGGTGCACGCGCTTGAGGTCGTCGGCGGCGGCGCGCGCCACCTCCATGCCGGCACGGACCGAGCCGGTGATCGAGACCATCGCGGGGATCTTGTGCTTGACCAGCTCGCGGCCGGTGTCGCGGTCGCCGGTGATCACGTTGAACACGCCCGGCGGGAAGAACTCGGATCCGATCTCGGCGAGCAGCAGCGCGGACACCGGCGTGGTGTCGGACGGCTTGAGCACCACCGTGTTGCCCGCGGCGAGCGCCGGGCCGATCTTCCACACCGCCATCATCAGCGGGTAGTTCCAGGGCGTGACCTGCGCGCACACGCCGACGGGCTCGCGCCTGATCATCGACGTGTGGTCCTTCAGGTACTCGCCCGCGGCCCTGCCCTCGAGCAGCCGCGCGGCGGCGGCGAAGAACCGCAGCTGGTCCACCGACGGAGGCAGTTCCTCCGACAGCGTCAGCGCGACCGGCTTGCCGGTATTCCTGGTCTCGGCTTCGGTGAGCTCCGCCGCCCGCGCTTCGACCGCGTCGGCGAACTTCAGCATGGCGAGGCTGCGCTCGGCCGGGGTGCTGTCCCGCCAGGTCTCGAACGCCGCGGCGGCGGCCTGCAGGGCCTCATCGACGTCGGCGGCGCTGGAGACCGGAGCCTGTGCGTACGTCTCGCCGGTGCTGGGGTCAACCACGTCGCTGTAGGTGCGCCTCTGCGGGTCGGTGTACTTGCCGTTGATGAAGTTGCGCAGCGGTGCCTGCGTCATCCCCAGCCTCCGAGGGTCTCGACAATCGAATCAGTTGTTATTATTGCACAGATCTACGAAATCAGTTGACACGGCCGCCGAACGTGACAGCATGAAATACACGCGATATCGACGGCGGCCGGCACCCGACAGGATGTGATCGCATGGCCCACGGTCCGCGCGGCGGTCCCGCCGCGTCGATCGTCCTTGACGACATCTCCAAGCGGATCATCGAGCAGCTGCAGGCCGACGGCCGGCAGTCCTACGCGGCGATCGGGAAGGCGGTCGGGCTGTCCGAGGCCGCCGTCCGGCAGCGGGTGCAGCGCCTGCAGGACGCGGGCGTGATGCAGATTGTCGCGGTCACCGACCCGCTCACCCTCGGGTTCCGCCGCCAGGCGATGATCGGGCTCAAGTGCGACGGCGACCTGGAGAAGGTCGCCGACGACCTGGCCAGCATGGAAGAGATCGATTACGTGGTGATAACCGCGGGGTCGTTCGACCTGCTCCTGGAGGTCGTCTGCGAAGACGATGATCATCTGCTGGAGATCCTGAGCCGGGTGCGCGGGGTACCGTCCGTCACCTCTACCGAGACACTCGTCTATCTCAAGCTACGCAAGCAGACTTACACATGGGGAACACGATGACCTTCTCGCCGGAAGACCTGCAGGAAGCGGCCAAGAAACACCTGTGGCTGCACTTCACGCGGATGTCGGGCTACGGCAGCAGCGATGTCCCTGTCATCGTGCGCGGATCGGGCCCGTACGTCTACGACGACCACGGCAAGCGCTACCTCGACGGACTGTCGGGCCTGTTCGTCTCCATGATCGGCCACGGTCGCACCGAGCTCGCCGAGGCCGCCTCCAAGCAGGCGTCGGAGCTCGCCTACTTCCCGCTCTGGTCCTACGCGCACCCGTCGGCGGTGCAGCTGGCGGCCCGGCTGGCCGAGCTCGCGCCGGGCGACCTGAACCGGGTGTTCTTCACCACGTCCGGCTCCGAGGCGGTCGAGTCCGCGTGGAAGCTGGCCAAGCAGTACTTCAAGCTGCGCGGCGAGTACGGCCGGTACAAGGTGATCAGCCGGGACATCGCCTACCACGGCACCTCGATGGGGGCGCTGGCCGTCACCGGCCTGGCCGCCATCAAGGGCGACTTCGAGCCGCTGCCGCCGGGCGGGGTCCGCGTGCCGAACACGAACTTCTACCGGGCGCCGTCCTTCGTCGCCGGCGACCTGAACGAGTTCAGCACCTGGGCCGCCGACGAGATCGAGCGCGCGATCCTGCGCGAGGGCCCCGAATCGGTCGCCGCCGTCTTCCTCGAGCCGGTGCAGAACTCCGGCGGCTGCTTCCCGCCGCCCCCCGGCTACTTCCAGCGCGTCCGGTCGATCTGCGACAAGTACGGCGTGCTGCTGGTGTCCGACGAGGTGATCTGCGCGTTCGGCCGGCTCGGCCACTACTTCGGCTCCGCGCGGTACGGCTACCAGCCGGACATCATCACGTTCGCCAAGGGCGTCACCTCCGGCTACTCGCCTCTCGGCGGGATGATCGTCCGCGACCGCCTGATGGAGCCGTTCCTGGCCGGGACCGCCACGTTCCTGCATGGCATCACGTTCGCCGGGCACCCGGTCTCCGCCGCCGTGGCACTGGCCAACCTGGACGTGTTCGAGCGCGACAACCTGCTGGGGAACGTGCGGGCGAACGAGGCCGGCTTCCGCGCCACGCTGGAGAAGCTGCTCGACCTGCCGATCGTCGGCGACGTCCGCGGCGACGGCTACTTCTACGGCATCGAGCTGGTCAAGGACAAGGCCACCCGCGAGACGTTCGACGACGACGAGTCCGAGCGCCTGCTGCGCGGGTTCCTCTCGACGGCGCTGTTCGACGCCGGGCTGGTCTGCCGCGCCGACGACCGCGGCGACCCGGTCATCCAGCTCGCGCCGCCGCTGATCTGCACCCAGGAGCACTTCGATGTGATGGAGCAGATCCTGCGCTCGGTGCTGACCGAGGCGTGGTCACGAGTGTGAGGCCGGGGGTGCCGTGACGACGCTCACTTTAGGGCAGCACAGAGACAACCTGCCGGCCGACGTCACGACGTTCATCGGCCGGCGCCGGGAGCTGGCCGCGATCGCGGCCGCGATCGGCAAGCACCGGCTGGTCACGCTGCGCGGGGCCGGCGGGGTCGGCAAGACCCGCCTCGCGCTGCGCGCGGCGGGTCTCGCGCGCGACTCCTTCGCGGACGGCTGCTGGCTGGTCGAGCTGTCCGCCCTGCGCGACCCCGGACTGCTGCCGCGGACCATCTCGGCGGCCCTGGGCTTGCCCGACAAGGCGGCCGGTGACCCGCTCGCGGTGCTCGCGGACGTCCTGGCGGACCAGGAGATGCTGCTGGTGCTCGACACCTGCGAGCACCTCGTCGAGGCCTGCGGGCGGCTGGCGAGGAGGCTGCTGCGCGCGGCGCCGGGGCTGCGGATCCTCGTCACCAGCAGGGAACCGCTCGGCATCGCCGACGAGCACACGATGGTGATCACGCCGCTCGAACTGCCGCCGCCCGGTGCGCCGGTCGCGGAGATCGGCGACTGCGAGGCGGTGGCGCTGTTCGTCGACCGGGCGCGGGCGGCCGTGCCCGGGTTCATCCTGACCGCGGAGAACACCGGCCCCGTGGTGCAGTTGTGCCGGCGGCTTGACGGCATAGCGCTCGCGCTTGAGCTGGCGGCCGTCCGGCTGCGGAGCATGCCGGTCGAGGAGATCCTCGCCCGGCTCGCCGACCGGTTCCGCATCCTCGGCACCGCGCGCACCAGCCTCGACAGGCACCGGACGCTGCGCGGCGCGATCTCGTGGAGCTATGAGCTGTGCACGCCGGCCGAACAGCGGCTGTGGGCCGAGCTGTCGGTGTTTCCCGGCAGCTTCGGCGCCGACGCGGCCGGGTACGTCTGCGGGCCGGACGCGCGGCAGGCACTGACCCGGCTGGCCGAGAAGTCGGTCGTGCAGCGCGACGAGAGCTCCGGGCGTTTCCAGCTGCTCGACACCATGCGGGAGTTCGGCGCCGAGAAGCTGGCCGACGGGGACGGGCTGCGCGTCCGGCACCGCGACTACTACCTGGAGCTCGCCGAGCAGGCGGCCGCCGGCAGCCTCACGCACGCGCAGGCCGGCTGGCTGACCACGCTCGGGCAGGAAACGGACAACCTGCGGGTGGCGCTCGACTATTCGTTCGGCACGCCCGGGCAGGAGGCGGCCGGACTGCGGATGACCGTGGCGCTGCGGACCTACTGGCTCATGGTCGGGCAGTTCAGCGAGGGCAGGCGCTGGCACAAGCCGGCGATGGCGGCCTGCGCCGGGTCGGCGGACAACGCGTGGGCGGTGTTCGGGGCCGGGGTCCTCGCGGTGCAGCAAAGCGACCTGGCGGCCGGCGCCCCGCTGCTGGAGCGGGCCGCGGCGCTCGCGGCACAGCTCGGTGACGACATCCTCGCCGCGCAGGTCACCGACGCGCAGGGCATGGTCGCGTTCTACGGCGGCGACCTGGAAACCGCCCGCACCCACTACGAGAACGCGCTCGCCGCGTACGAGCGGGCGGGCTTCGGCGACACGTTCGGGCTGGACACCTACGCGCGGCTCGCCTCGGCCTGCCTGCTCAGCTACGAGGTCGACCGCGCGATCGAGCTATGCGAGGAGTACCTGCGGCGCTGCGATGAGCTCGGCGCGCTCTGGGGCCGCGGCAGCGCGCTGTGGGTCCGCGGCGCCGGCCGCTGGATGGCCGGCGACAACGCGGTCGCGATCGAGGACGCGCTGGCCTGCCTGGCCATCAAGGAGACGCTCGGCGACCTGCACACGATCGCGATGTCGTTCGACCTGCTGACGGTCTGCCTGGCGGCGACCGGCGACTTCGAGCGGGCCGCCCTGCTATACGGAGCCAGCGAGACGCTGTGGAAGATCATCAACGCCCCGGTCCTCATGGGTCCCGCGTATGTCGATATCCGCGCGCGAGCCGCCCGGACCGCCCGGACCGAGCTTGGCGACGAGCGGTACGAGGCGCTGCGCCGCCGCGGCGCGACGCTGCCGCTCGCCGCCGCGATCGCGGCGGCCCGCGGCGAGCCGCCGGCCGCCGGCACCGCGCCGGATGCCACCGCGCTCAAACAGCTGACCAGGCGGGAACGCGAGATCGCCACGCTGGTGGCCGACGGGCTCGGCAACCGCGAGATCGCCGAGCGGCTCGTCCTTTCCAAGCGCACGGTCGACTCCCACATCGAGCACATCTTCGCCAAGCTGGGATTCTCATCCCGGACGCAGCTGACGAACTGGGTGCTCGGGCAGTCTCAGGACTTACCGGCGCCGGGTTAACCGACGGGCGGGGTGACGATGCCGTATTCGTGGATCCGGCGGTAGATCGTCGCGCGTGACATGCCGAGCGCGCGGGCGGCCCGGATCTTGTTGCCGCCGTTATCAAGCAGGCTCTGCACGATGGCGTCCCGCTCGATCGATTCCAGCGGGCTGAGCACCCGGCGGCTCACCGTCCAGCATTCCGGCGGCAGGTCCTGCGGCATGATCGCGCCGGCCCGGCGGCGCTGGACGACCTGCTTGAGGACCTGCCAGAGCTGGGCCGCGTTCCCGGGCCAGGTGTGGCGCAGCAGCAGCTGCATCGCCGCGGGCGAGCAGCTGACGCGCCCCTGCTGGCTGAGCTTGCCGAGGAAGAACGGCACCAGCTCCCGCAGATCCTCGCTGTGGTGGCGCAGCGGGGGCACCTGCACCGTGCCGGGGAACAGCCGCAGCAAGGCGGTGAGGTCGGTGCGGGCCTGGCTCCGGTCGAGGGTGACGGCCACCCGCAGCGTCTCCTCCTTGCCGACTGTCTTGGCCTCCTGCAGCACGCCGGTCAGGGCGCGGACCTGGCGCGCGGTCAGCGCGTCCACGTGCCGGATGACCAGCATCCCCGTGCCGTCGAGCAGTTCGCCGCGCACCTGGCCCACCCAGTCCCCGGCGCTCTCGGCGGCGTCGAGCACGTGGCACGGCGCGGCGGGGCTGCGCCGCTGGTGCACGGCGCGGACCAGGGCCAGCTTGCCGACGCCGCTCTCCCCCTCGAGGATCATCCACTCGCCGCGCGCGTAGCAGCCTTCGGCGTCCCGGCAGGCGCGCCGCCATGCCGCGCCGCTGCCGACCAGGCCGGGCAGCGACATCGGCGGCCGCGGCACCGGTACCTCGGCCGCGGCCGGCGGCGACGCGTCGAGCTTGACGTGCACCACGCCGTCACGGCCCAGGTCGTCCGCGACCCCCCGCAGGAACATGCGCGCCACCACGCCGCTCGGCAGGTCCACCGTCACGGCACCGGAGGAGCCGGAGGAATGGCGTCGCCCGAGCGCCTCGGTGGCCTGTGAGATCAGCGCGGCCTGGTCCCCCGGGCTCAGCGCCTGCCGGGCGTGGTCGTTCAGCATGACGACGTCGTTGCCGAGCGCGAGCACGATCCCGCCGGTATGCCGGCACGCCCGCAGGTACTCCTGGAGCAGCCGCTGGTCCCGGTTGCTCGTCGCCGCGGCCAGCGCCTGGTTGATCTGGTCGGCGGTGGACTGGACGAGCGAGATCATCAGCGGGTCGGCGTCCCGGCGCCAGCAGGTCAGGTCGATCACGCCGACGGTCTTCCCGGACACCGGGTCCCTGATCGGCATCCCGGCGCAGGCCATGCCCTCGAGGTGTTCCGCGTAATGCTCATGCCCGAACACGTGGGCGGGTCCCCCCGACTCCAGCGCGGTCCCGATGCCGTTGGTGCCCACGACGTCCTCGGCGTAGGAGAATCCCGGCGCCAGCATGATCGAATCCAGGTGCCGTTCCAGGTCGTGGTCGCCGGTGAACCGGAACAGCACGAGGCCCCCGGCGTCGGTGAGCACGATGCTGATCGGCTGGCCGTCCAGTTGCTCGTGCAGGTGCCGCAGGACCGGCTCGGCGGCGCGGGGCAGCACCGACTCCAGGTCCGGATCCTGCAGGTAGCTCAGGTCAAGATTGTCCGGGGCGACGTTCCACTCCCTGGACCGCCACCACGACGCCAGTATCGGCTCTCTGACCAGCCCCGGGGCCACCGGTTCTGACGCGAGGAACCTGTCCCTGGCCGTAGCCAGGCGATCTCCCGCGTCGTGCAGCCGCGTCGATGCACGTCCCATATCGCCTCCTCCACCTGCCGGTCCAGCCGGAGGACCAATCACGCGCGGACACATTCCGTTTGCTGCGCCGAAACGAACATAAGCCCAGGACTCTCCCGCACTGTCTCAAGTTGAGACCCGCCATGCAATCCCACGGGGATCTGCTCGCCCCATGGATACCCCAGAAGAGACTTACAACCCCTGGAGCGTCGTCCACCTCGTCTTCAGCCATCTCGCGAACGAAGGACTGCACCCGGTCCTCGGCGAGTCGGGCGATCCCGGCGTACCCGCGGCCGCGTTGCTGCGCGCGCTCGGTATCGCGCCCGATGCCGCAGGTAACCGGAACGTTTCCGCGCGTACCAAGAACGAACTGGCCATGCTCCGGGAGGCCTTCGAGGCCGCACACCCCGACAGGGGTTAGCTGATGCAATTGCGCAGGCAGGGGCTCTGGGCCCAGGTCGGCTTGTCTCAGGTTGAGAGCGAGGCCGTGGCACTTCCGAGGTGTGATCCAGGGCACAAGGACTTTCGCCGGTCGATCAGACCGAAGGAGGAATGCCGATGAGCCGCCAGAGCGTGGCTAAGGCCCATCAGAAGATCCAGGAACTGTCCTGGGAACCGCAGTACCACCAGCCGGTCGCGCACTACGGAACCGATTACACGTTCCGCAAGGCGCAGAAGAAGGACCCGCTCAAGCAGGTGCTCCGCTCCTACTTCCCGATGCAGGAAGAGAAGGACCACCGGGTGTACGGCGCCCAGGACGGCGCCATCCGCGGCAACATGTTCCGTCAAGTCCAGGAGCGCTGGCTGGAATGGCAGAAGCTGTTCCTGTCGATCATCCCGCTGCCTGAGATCAGCGCCGCGCGGGCGATGCCGCTGCTGTTCCGCACCGTGCCCAACCCGGAACTGCACAACGGCCAGGCGATCCAGATGATCGACGAGGTACGGCACTCGACGATCCAGCAGAACCTCAAGCGCCTGTACATGAACAACTACATCGACCCAGCGGGCTTCAACTCCAGCCTGCGCGACTTCCAGAACGACTACTGCGGCACGATCGGCCGCCAGTTCGCCGAGGGGTTCATCACCGGCGACGCGATCACTGCGGCGTCGATCTACCTCACGATCGTGGCCGAGACCGCGTTCACCAACACCCTGTTCGTCGCCATGCCCGCCGAGGCGGCGGCGAACGGCGACTACCTGCTCCCGACGGTCTTCCACAGCGTCCAGAGCGACGAGTCGCGGCACATCAGCAACGGCTACGCGACGCTGCTGATGGCGCTGTCCGACGAGAGCAACCACCAGCTGCTCGAGCGCGACCTGCGCTACGCCTGGTGGAACAACCACCGGGTGGTGGACGCGGCCATCGGCACGTTCATCGAGTACGGCACCAAGGACCGGCGCAAGGACCGCGAGTCCTACGCGGAGATGTGGCGCCGCTGGATCTACGACGACTACTACCGCAGCTACCTCGTGCCGCTGGAGAAGTACGGCCTGGTCATCCCCCACGACCTCATCGAGGAAGCCTGGAACCAGATCTGGAACAAGGGCTACGTGCACGAGGTCGCGCAGTTCTTCGCCACCGGCTGGCTCGCCAACTACTGGCGGATCGACCCGATGACGGACAAGGACTTCGAGTGGTTCGAGTACAAGTACCCGGGCTGGTACGACAAGTACGGCAAGTGGTGGGAGAACTACAACCGCCTGTCCATGCCTAACGGGCACCACCCGATCGT
Source organism: uncultured Actinomycetota bacterium (assembly GCA_963771985.1). Taxonomy (GTDB): domain Bacteria; phylum Actinomycetota; class Actinomycetes; order Streptosporangiales; family Streptosporangiaceae; genus Trebonia. Next base: position 76,218 of record CAVYVO010000014.1, read on the forward strand.
CGGCGAGGACGTCGACTACGTCTACCCGCACCGCTGCTGGACCTGCATGGTCCCGTGCCTGGTCCGCGAGGACATGGTCATGGACCAGGTAGACGGGCAGTGGCGCACCTACTGCCACGAGGAATGCCGGTGGACGGACGCCGTGGCGTTCCGGCCGACCTACCAGGGCCGCGAGACGCCGAACATGGGCCAGCTCATCGGCAAGCGCGAGTGGGAGACGCTGTACCACGGCTGGAACTGGGCCGATGTGGTCAGCGACATGGGCTACGTCCGCGACGACGGCAAGACCATGGTCGCCCAGCCGCACCTCAACCTCGACCCGTCGAAGATGTGGACGCTGGACCACCTGCGCCGGATGCCGCCGGTGCTGAGCCCGAACGTCCTGCTCAACGAGATGAGCGACGCCGAGCGCCAGGCATTCCACGCCAACTACATCCGTGGTGGCCCCGCCGGCCGTCCCGCTCCGGCTGAGGCCTGAGTTCATACCGAACGGAAGGTGGCTACTCCCCAGCCCACTGGGGCGCCCGGCGCGATCTTTGCGGCGGGCGCCTCCAGGGGGGTCTGGGGGGACTGGATAAGTCCCCCCAGGCGGGGGGTCACCGGGGGGTCGTCCCCCGGGGGAAGGCAGAGATGAAGCACACGGTCCGGTTCGAGCCGGTCGGCATCGAGATCGAGGTCGACGAGGACCAGACGATCCTGCGGGCCGCGGCCGAGCAGGGGATCATGCTCATGCACGGCTGCAAGGAAGGCCAGTGCGCTTCGTGCAAGTCGTTCGTGCTCGAGGGCGACGACATCGAGCATGACCGGTACTCGACGTTCGCGCTGCCCGACTACGAGAAGGAGGAAGGCTACACGCTGCTGTGCCGGGCGCACGCGTACGAGGACGTCACGATCGAGCTGCTCAACTACGACGAGGACATGATCCGGTCCGGCCTGCCGATCCAGCAGGCGGTGGCCGAGGTGGTGTCCAAGGACCCCGTGACGCACGACATGCGGCACCTGGTCCTTCGCCTCGTCGAGCCGGCCGAGGTCAAGTTCTTCCCCGGCCAGTACATGGACATCGCGATCCCCGGCACCGATCAGGTTCGCTCGTTCTCGATGGCCAACACCTCGAGCAAGGAGGGGTTGCTTGAGTTCGTCATCAAGGTGTACCCGGACGGCCTGTTCTCGCACTTCCTGGACACCCGGCTCCAGCCGGGCGACCGGCTGGAGCTGACCGGTCCGTTCGGCGTGTTCACCTTGCGCGAGGGCGACACGGACCTGATCTTCATTGGCGGCGGAGCGGGGATGGCCCCGATCCTGTCCCTGCTCCGCTCGATGGCCGAACGCGGCATCGGCCGCAAGGCCACGTTCTTCTACGGCGCCCGCGGCCGCCGTGACCTGTGTTTCGAGGACGAGATTCGCGCCCTCGCCGAGAAGCTGCCGGGCTTTTCCTACATTCCCGCGCTGTCGCACGAGGAGTGGGACGGCGAGACCGGCCTGATCACCAACGTTGTCAAGCGCCTGGTCGGTGACATCGCCGGGGTGCACGCCTACGTCTGCGGCCCGCCGCCCATGGTCGAGGCCGCGATCCCGCTGCTGGAGACGCTCGGCGTGCAAGAAAAGCGCGTCTATTACGACAAGTTCACCACTACCGGCGCCCCTGAGGAGGGCTCATGACCACCGCACAAGAGCGCAGCGTTCCGAAACCGGTCTTCACCGACGCCGAGGCGGGCGCGAAGGAGTTCCCCGACTCGAACAGCCGCCGGTTCAACTACTACACGCCGGCCAAGCGCAAGCAGTCGCACTACGAGGACGTGACGGTCGAGGTCCAGCCGGACCCGCGGCACTACCTGGCCCAGGGCTGGCTGTACGGGTTCGCCGACGGCATCGGCGGCTACCCCCTGAACTGGACCGCGCTGAAGGCGTGGGGCGTGGACCGGCCCGAGCCCGAGCGCTACCCCGGGTCCGGCGGCAAGGGCTACGACTGGCCCGCGCACGGCTGGCACGAGTTCCGCGACCCGAACGAGGAGTGGGAACTCACCCTGTACCGCTACAACTCCAACGTCGTCCGGCAGGTGAACCAGAACATCGAAAACGCCCGCCAGTCCAAGGCGTTCGAGCAGTGGAACCCGAACTGGGTGCGCTTCGTCGAGCGCAACGTCGGCGCCTGGATGCACGTGGACCACGGTCTTGGCCTGTACCTGTACGCCAACGCGCAGCGGCGGGCCCCCACGAACATGCACAACAACGCGATCTCGGTCAACAGCATGCACCGCATCCGCGCGGCGCAGGACCTCGCGCTGTATAACCTGACGCTGAGCGAGGAGGTGCCGGGCTTCGACGGGGCGGCACACCCGGAGACCTGGGGCTCCGACCCGGCCTGGCAGGGCGTCCGGGAGACCGCCGAGCAGCTCACCTCGATCTGGGACTGGGGCGAGGCCATCTTCGCCGGCAACGTGGTGTTCGAGCCGCTGGTCGGCGAGCTGTTCCGCAGCCAGCTCGTGCAGCACGCGGCGCCGCGCAACGGCGACTTCGTGACGCCCACGATCGTCGGCGCGGCCGAGTACGACTTCGCCGAGCGCGACCTGCGCTACACCCGGGCGATGTTCGAGCTGCTCACCACCGACCGCGAGTTCGCCGACCACAACAAGGCGCTGCTGCAGGGCTGGCTCGGCACCTGGGTGCCGCGCGCCATCGAGGCCGCCCGCAAGCTGCAGCCGATATGGTCCCAGCCCGACGCCAAGCCGCCGCGCTTCGAAGACGGCCTGGACGCGGTCAAGAACCGGTTCGCCCACCTCGTGACCGACCTGCACCTGGACGTACCGAAGGAGCTGGCACAGTGACCACGCAGCAGCAGTTCCAACACCCGGAGAGCCCGTTCAAGGCCGACAACACAGCGTCGAACAAATGCGGCTTCACGCTGATGAACAACCAGGTCGGCGAGGTTGTCGCGCAGGTCATGGCGACTAAGCCCAACGTGACCGTGACCTGGCTGCCGTCCATGATGCGCGTGGACGCGACCGGCCGGATGGACGTCGTCTACGACGAGATCTCCGAAGCGCTCGGGGAGGAGCCGGGCTTCTTCGACGCGGCCGAGTTCGAAGAGAACATGTCGACGCACTACGGCCGGATGATCCACGAGGACGACCGGACGATCATGTTCGCCAACCCCGAAGACGCCGCCGAGTACATCGGCTTCGACCTCACCCCGTCCTCGAACTAGAGGCTCGCTATCCATTGGCGCGGCGGGGGCGACCTCGCCGCGCCAACTGATCGGAAAGGATACGCAGTTGTACCAAAAGAACGGCGAGAAGTACTTCATCGTCGACTCACACATGCACTACTGGAACGCGGCCCCGGACAACTGGGTGCCCGGTGCCGAGCAGTACGCCAAGGGCTGGATCGAGTGCTTCCACGCCTACCAGGGGCTCGGCCCGAAAGAGACGCACTGGCCGATCGAGAAGTTCCAGAAGTACTCCGAAGACGACCTGATGAAGGACGTGTTCGAGGACGGGTACGTGGACGTGGCGGTCTTCCAGCCCACCTACCTCAAGGAGTGGTATAAGGAGGGCTTCAACACCACCGAGCGGAACGCCGCCCTCGGTGAGAAGCACCCGGGCAAGTTCATCGCGAACACCCGCTTCGACCCGCGCGATGGCGACCCGGGCCTGGAGGAACTCCGCCGCAACGTCGAGCGCTACGGATCCAGGGGCGTGAAGCTCTACACCGCCGAGTGGAACAACGGCTCACGCGGCTACAAGCTGAGCGACCCGGGCGCCTACCGGTTCCTTGAGGCCGCGCAGAACCTCGGCATCAAGAACATCCACGTGCACAAGGGCCCGACGATCTGGCCACTCGACAAGGACTCGTTCGACGTGTCTGACGTCGACCACGCCGCGACCGACTTCCCCGAGCTGAACTTCATCGTCGAGCACGTGGGGCTCCCCCGGATCGAGGACTTCTGCTTCATGGCGACGCAGGAGCCCAACGTCTACGCCGGCCTGTCCGTGGTGATCGGCGGCCTCATGCACGCGCGGCCGAAGTTCTTCGCCAGGGTCATGGGCGAGCTGCTGTTCTGGGTCGGCGAGGACAAGATGACGTTCGGCAGCGACTACGGCATCTGGGAGCCGAAGTGGCAGATCGAGGGCTTCGTCGACTGGGACTACCCGAGCGACGAGTTCTCCGACTTCCCCCGGGTCAACACGGCTACCAAGAAGAAGATCCTCGGCCTGAACGCGGCCAGGCTCTACGACATCAAGGTCCCGGACGAGTGCCAGCTCCCCGAGTCAGCCGGAACCCCCGCCGCCAAGGACGACGCCCAGCTGGTCTCGGGGCAATGACGGCCGCTACCGACAACGACGTCGTAGGCGGCGCTTGGTCGGCCCTCGCGACGGTGCGCGACCCCGAACTCGACGAGCCCATTACGGCGCTCGGGTTCGTCGCGTCGTGCACCGTCACCGGCGAGGGGCAGGCACAGGTCCGGCTGCGGCTGCCCACGTATTTCTGCGCGCCCAACTTCGCGTTCCTCATGGTGGCCGACGCCTACGACGCCCTGCTGGCGACGCCGGGCGTGCGGTCCGCCGAGGTGATCCTCGAAGACCACTTCGCCTCGGACGCGATCAACAGCGGGGTGGCCGCGCAGGCCGGCTTCGTCGCCTCCTTCGATGGCGAAGCCGTCGCTGAACTAGGCGACCTGCGCGCCCAGTTCCTGCGCAAGGCGGTGATGGCCGGCACCGACCTCGTGTGCCGGCCACTGCTCGCGGACGGCACCGCGCCGGAGCGGCTGCGCTTGCTGACGCTCGGCGACGTGCCACCCTCTCGGGAGCTCGCCCGCCTGCGCCAGCGCCGCGCGGAGCTCGGCCTCTCGGCCGGTGACGACGCTCCGCTGCTCATCGACCCGGTGAGCGGCGCGGCGATAGCCGCGGACGCAGTCCCCTTGCACCTGCGCAAGGCACGCGTGACCCGGGCCGGCATCGACGCGAACACGAGCATCTGCTCGGGGATGTTCGCTCATCGGTACCCCTCGGGGGGCGAGGGGGCCGATAGGGGAGATTCCGTCGGCAGTCCTTCGGAACGCCGCCGGAATCTCCCATCGGCTCCCGCGCCCGCGCACTAGTCAGAGTTCCTAGATCGGGAGGAACACAGTGAAAGCAGTACGACTGCATAAGTTTCACAGCACGCCTGTGGTCGACGACGTGCCCGAGCCGAAGATCGCCGGGCCGTTCGACGTTATCGTCAAGATCGGCGGGGCCGGGGTGTGCCGGACCGACCTGCATATCATCGAGGGGCAGTGGGACGCTGCCATGGGGACGCCCCTCCCCTACATCCTGGGGCATGAGAACGCGGGCTGGGTGCATGAGGTCGGGTCCGCAGTCACCAACGTCGCCGTTGGGGATACCGTCATCCTGCATCCGACGCCTACCTGCGGGCTCTGCCGTGCCTGCCGGGCAGGCGACGATATGCACTGCGAGAACTCGACGTTCCCGGGGCTGTCAACCGATGGCGGGATGGCCGAGTACCTGCTGACGTCGGCTCGCGCCTGCGTCAAGCTCGACCCGTCGACCCGGCCGCAGGACGTGGCCGCGCTCGCCGACGCTGGGATCACCGCTTATCACGCGGTCAAGAAGGCGGTCCCGCTGCTCTACCCGGGGACGACCTGCGTCGTCATCGGGGCCGGCGGGCTCGGGCACATCGGCGTCCAGTGCCTGGCCGCGCTGACCGCTACGCGGATCGTCGTCGTCGACCGGAACCCGGAGGCTCTCAAGCTCGCAGAGCAACTGGGCGCGCAGCACACCGTGGTCGCCGACGGAAAGCACGTGGAAGCCGTGAAGGAGCTGACCGGCGGGGCGGGCGCGCATGTCGTGCTTGACTTCGTGGCTGAGCAGGGGGCGGAGATGGACGGGTGGAACATGACCGCGCCCGCCGGCTCCTACTTCGTGATCGGCTACGGCGGCACGCTGCACATCCCGACGCTGGACATCATCTCCACCGAGCGGAACATCATCGGCAACATCGTCGGCACCTACAACGAGCTGGCGGAGCTGATGGCGCTCGCGCAGGCCGGCAAGGTCACCCTGCACACCAGGACCTACCCGCTGGACGCCGCCCCCGACGCGCTCGCCGACCTCGACGCCGGCCGCGTCCGCGGCCGGGCGATTCTCGTCCCGTAAAACCACCGGCCCGTTCGGAAGAATAAAAAGGAGCATCCATGGCCAAAGAATTGCGCTTCGGTGCGCAAGCACGCGGCCTGCTGCTGGCCGGCGTGGACCAGCTCGCGGAGGCGGTCAAGTCGACGCTCGGTCCCAAGGGACGCAACGTCATCCTGGAGAAGATCACCGGCTCGCCGGTGGTCACCAACGACGGCGTCACCATCGCACGGGAAATCCATCTCAAGGACCAGTTCGAGAACATGGGCGCCCAGCTGGTCAAGGAAGCCGCGATCAAGACCAACGACGTGGTCGGGGACGGCACCACGACCGCGACGGTGCTCGCCCAGGCCATCGTCCGCGAGGGCATGCACGCGATCGACGGCGGCGCGAACCCGGTCCTCGTCAAGCGCGGCATCGACCTGGCGGTCGGGCGGCTGGTCGAGTACCTGCAAAGCGTCGCGCACCCGGTGTCCACCGAGGAGGACTACCGGCGGGTCGCGGCGATCTCGGCCAACGACGACGACACGGTCGGCACGGTCATCGCCAAGGCGCTGCACACGGTCGGCGACACCGGCATCGTGACCGTCGAGGACTCCCCCGCCCCCGGGATGGGCGTGGACTTCGTCGAGGGTTTCCAGTTCGACAACGGCTACCTGTCGCCGTACCTGGTCACCAACCCGGCGGCGCTCGAGGCCGTCCTCGACGATCCCTACATCCTGCTGTGCAGCGAGAAGATCACCAAGGTGCAGCAGCTGATGCCGCTGCTGGACAAGGTCATGCGGGCGCCGCGGCCGCTGGTGATCGTCGCGGAGAACATCGAGGGCACCGCTCTGTCCATGCTGGTGCACAACCACGTCAACGGCATCTTCCAGTGTGTGGCGGTGCGGGCACCCGGGTTCGGCGACCGGCGGCTGCACAAGCTCGAGGACATCGCGGCGCTGACCGGCGGCGCGGTGTACAGCCGGCACGCGGGGTTCAGCCTGGAGACGATGACCGTCGAGCATCTCGGCCGCGCGCGGCAGGTCCGGGTGACCGCGGACAACACGGCGATCATCGGCGGCGGCGGGTCCGCCGAGGCGGTCGAGTTCCGGCTGGGGCAGCTGCGGGCCGAGCTGGAACGCGCGACGTTCGGCATCGACGAGGACGTGCTGACCGAGCGGATCGGCGCCCTGTCGGGCCGCGTGGCCGTCATCCGGGTCGGCGCGGCGACCCCGGCAGAGCTTAGCGAGCTGCGGCACCGGGTGGAGGACGCGCTGTCCGCCACGCGGGCGGCGATGGCCGAGGGCATCGTGGCCGGCGGCGGCGCGGCGCTGCTGCACGCGGTTTCCTCGCTGGACGGCTTCGCTAGCGAGGCCGACGTGACCGGCGACCACGCGATCGGGGTCGGCATCGTGCGGCGCGCGCTGAGCGAACCGGCCACGCTGATCGCGTCGAACGCGGGCTATGACGCCGCCAAGGTGGTCGCCGCGTCGGCCGCGCTCGGGCCCGACGACGGCTTCGACGCGCTGAGCGGCCGGCACGGGAACATGATCGAGATGGGGATCGTGGACCCGCTGCGCGTGGTCCGCTCCGCCATGCAGAACGGCGCGTCCGTGGCTGGCCTGCTGCTCACGACCAACACACTGGTCGCCGAGGAGCAGACGCCGTGGGGCGGGTCGCCTGCCCTGATGACCGAATACGGCTCGCTCGACGAGGGCCTGCACCAGCCGTCGCCCGACTCGAGCACCCCGCAGTCGCTGGGCCTCGGGCCGTCCATCGGCTGACACGTGGTCCCCACGACCATCGCGGTCCAGGAGGCGCTGGCCGGGGAACGGCGCGGACTTCGTGCCGTCATGCCGTTCCTCGGCCCGGCCTTCATCGCCTCGGTCGCCTACGTCGACCCGGGGAACTTCGCCACCAACATGGCCGGCGGGGCGCAGTTCGGGTACACGCTCGGCTGGGTGGTGCTGACCGCCAACCTGATGGCGATGGTCGTCCAGAACGCTGTCGGCCAAGCTCGGCATCGCGACCGGGCTGTCGCTGCCCGAGGTGTGCAGGGAACGGCTGCCGCGGCGGTTTGTCTTTGGTTTGTGGCTGCAGGCCGAGGCGGTGGCGATGGCCACTGACCTGGCCGAGTTCACGGGGGCGGCGCTGGGGCTGCACCTTGTGTTCGGGCTGTCGATGTGGCTGAGCGCCGTGCTGGCGGGGCTGGCCACGTTCGCGGTGCTCGCGCTGGAGGTCGGCGGCTTCCGGCAGGTCGAGGCGGCGATCACCTCGCTGGTCGGGGTCGTGGTGCTGGCGTTCGGCCTGGAGATCCTGGTGAGCCAGCCGCCGGCCGGGTCGGTCGCGTCCGGGGTGTTCTCGCCGCAGTTGCCGGCCGGGTCGGCGCTGCTGGCTGTCTCCATCGTCGGGGCTACCGTGATGCCGCACGTCATCTACCTGCACTCGGCGCTGACCAGGGGCCGGGGCGGCGGCGCGGTGTGTCCGGATGACCGGCGGCGGATCTTCCGGTTCGAGGTCGTGGACGTGCTGATCGCGATGGGCCTGGCTGGCCTTATCAACCTCGCGATGCTGGCGACCGCCGCGGCGGTCTTCAACGCCCGCGGGCTGTCGTCGGCGGGCGGCGACCTCGGCTCCGTGGTCGCGGGGATGAACGGCTACGTGGGGAGGCACGCGGGCACCGTTTTCGGCGTCGCCCTGCTGGTGTCCGGCATCGCCTCCTCGTGCGTCGGCACCATGTCGGGGCAGGTCGTGATGGAGGGTTTCCTGCGCCGCCAGATCCCGGTGTTCCTGCGGCGCTTCGTCACCATGATCCCGGCCCTGGTGCTGATCGGGATCGGGTTCAGCCCTACCCGGGCGCTGGTGCTCAGCCAGGTGTTCTTGTCCTTCGGCATCCCGTTCGCCCTGATCCCGCTGCTCCTGTTCACCGCTGATAAACGGCTGATGGGCGTCCTGGTGAATCGCCGGGTGACGAGCGTTGTCGCGTGCGCGGTCATCGTCGTCATCGTCGCCCTGAACATCTACCTGCTGATGACCGCCTGACGCGCCCGCGCCCTTGGCGGCCGCAGGTCCGGCGGCTGCGGGCCCCTGGGTGTCGATTGCGCAATCGACCACACTAGAGTCAAGGCCGCGTAGTTAACGGGGAAGGGGCTTGTGTCAACTCGTGGTGGTCGCGGTTTGGTTACGTGGCTGCTGGTTCTGGCCGTATACGGTGCGGAGCTCCTGTAGATCAAGGGGATTGCGACATCACCTTCGATCGTGAACAGGAGCTCCGTTGGATAAGTCTGCCATGGTTACCGTGCAGCGTGCGGTGACGGTCGCCGCCGGGGTGCTCGCTCCGGGGCATCTGGGCGAGCTGACCGGGTACGTGCCGTTCGAGCTGGCCGATGACGTGCTGGAGCAGACCCTGACGGCGGAGCGGCGGACGCGGCTGCTTCCGTCCCGGGTGGGGATCTACTTCGTGCTGGCGCTGGCGCTGTTCCCGGGGCTGGGGTACCTGCGGGTGCGGGACAAGCTGACCGCGGCGCTGGACGGGCTGGGGCTGGCCCGGCCGACGGAGAAGGCGCTGCGCGACCTGCGGCTGCGCCTGGGCGCGGCCCCGTTGCGGCTGCTGTTCGAGTGCCTGGCCGGCCCGGTCGCCCTGCCGGGGACTCCCGGGGTGCGGTACCGGCGGTGGCGGACGGTCGCGTTCGACGGCTGCAGCTCGGTCAAGGTCCCTGACCGGCCGCGGGTCTGCGCGTGGCTGGGGAAGATCCGGCACCGCTACGGCGAGGACGGCTATCCGGTGCTGCGGGTCATGGCCTTGTGCGAGACCGGGACCCGCGCCCTGATCGGCGCTGTCTTCGGGCCGGCCGCTGACGGCGAGATCAGCTACGCCGCGCGGCTGCTGCACCTGCTCGATGACAGCATGCTGCTGCTGGATGACCGGGGGTTCGACTCCGGGGAGTTCCTGGCCGCGATCGCCGCGGCGCGGGCCCAGATGCTGGTCCGGCTGAACAGCCACCGGGCCCCGGCCAGGTGGGCGCTGCTGCCCGACGGCACGTACCTGACCGTGATCAACGGCGTGCGGCTGCGCATCATCGACGCGCAGGTCACCGTGACCGCCAGCGGCGGGCTCCAGCTGGGCGGCCGGTACCGGCTGGCCGCCACGCTGCTGGATCACCGCCGCTACCCCGCGGCCGAGCTGACGGCTCTCTACCATGAGCGGTGGGAGATCGAGCTGGCGTTTTACTCCTTGCGCTGCACCCTTCAGCAGGGCCTGGTCCTGCGCTCGCAAGACCCCGTCAGCGTCCAGCAGGAGACCTGGGCCCAGCTGGCCGTCGACGCCGGCACCTGCCGCCGGCGGCCCGGAACCCGCAGCCACGGCCGGGCTGCCGCCCGGCCCGCCGCCGCGGCCTGCGCCGCCAGCACCAGCACCGTCACGATCACCGCCGCGCCATACCGGCGCCGCGACCACAGATCCGCAGGCAGCAGCACATGCGTCCGCCCGCAGGCCCGGCACCGCGACCGCCGCGGCCGGAACTCCTCCCAGCCCCCGGGCATCGCGACCCGCCGCCGCCGGGCACGCCCCCACGGCCCGAGCACGCCGCCGCACGGGCACCGCAGCACCCCGGCCGCCAGCCGCGACTCGACACTTTCCACGGAACCTCGTACCGTCACCACCAGGTGCCACCTCCGGCACCAGCCAGGCGGCCTTCCCCGCAGTCACTGCCAAGAGATCACGGGGAGGGCCGCTGCCATCACCGACATAGCCACGGTGACTCCGTCCATCAACCCGCGTCCCGCGAATCCGCCAGACAACCCCGAACGACACGGCCAGCGACACCCACCCCGCCGCCGTGGCCACTCTCAACGGCGCGGGACACTGGGCTGCTGGGCCAAGGAAGGCATCCTCACCAAGACAGCCCCCGCAACCTTCGCCCTCCACGCGGACTGGGCCACACCGGACAACCCGGCACACCACCAACCGCTTGACACGCAGACTTCCCCGTTAACTACGCGGCCTTGCACTAGAACGGGTCGATTGCGCAATCGACACAAAGCCTTGGTCTCGCCGACGAGCCCGGGCTGGCGATGCCGTCTCACATATCGAGACAGCTTCGCGACATAGGATCTCAACCCGCCCGGCAAATAGGACAAAACGGGCACGGAAGAGGGGGTTTGAGATCCTAAGAGCTCAGGCTGCGACGAGGCCCCGCACCAGTGTGACGGCTGTGCGGGCTGTGACTTTCCAGAAGGCGGCCCCGGGCCTGGCAGCGGCCAGGGGCTCCTCGGCCGAGGCCCGGCGGGGGCCAGGCGGGCCGGCGGGGGCCCGGCGGGGCGGGTCGGCGGGCCCGGCGGGGCGATTGCGCAGTCGGCCTATTCCAGGTGCGGCGGCGCAGCCGTAGGCTGGCGGCGTGAGCGGGGATGGCGCAGACGAGGACGTCGTGGAGTACGGCGGCGGGCGCCGCTTCCCGGCGCTGAGCGGCGGGCGCCGCTTCCCCGCGCTGAGCTGGCGGCCGCCGCGGAGCGCGGCCATCCTGGCCGGCGCCGCGCTGCTCCTCGGGCTCGCCGTGGGGTACGCGGCCGGGGACCGGCACGCGGGCGGCGGCGCCAAGGCGTCGCCGCGGCCTGCAGCCTCCGCCGAGGCATCCCCGGTGGCGGTCGGCCCGGCGCTGATCCAGGACACTGTCGCGTGCTCCACCCGGACCGGCCGGAAACTGCAGCTCGGCGTCCAGGTCACCAACCAGTCGACGGCCGATGTGATCCTCAGCCAGGTTCACGTCGTGCTCCCGCTGGGCGGCCTGCGGGCAGTCGCACAGCAGTGGGGACCGTGCGGCGTTCTCCCGGCCGAGGGCAGCGTGACCACGCACAGCCTTTCTCCCGGCGCCAGCGCCTGGTTCACCGTCACCTTCGAAGTCCTCATGAAATGTCCGGGTCCGCTGCCGGTCCAGTTCACCGTCGACTACGACTCGCAGGGCCAGGCCGCCACGGTCAGCCTGCCCGGATTCCCCGACCTTGGCGGGGTATCCTACCCGGGCTGCCCCGCAACCACCGGCTAGCCGGGATGCCACTTCGCCGGAAAGCTCTTTACCTGACCCATCACGGCCCGTTGCCGGCGTCGAGCGGCGGGCGACTGCGCGACGCCGCGCTCATCGCACGGCTCGCCAAGCTGGCTGACCTCGAGGTGTGGGCGATCTCCCGGACGCCAGCACAAGACAGTGCCGCGCTCGCGGGTTACGAGCATCCCGTGCGCTGGCGGGTATACCGCGACGAGGGCCCCGTCCGGAGTTATCCGACCCGCGAGTCCGCCGCCGCGGCGGCGGATCTCGCCGACCGCGCCGAGAAATTCGATGTCATTCACGTCGAGGGCCACTACCTCTCCCATCTCGTCCCCGAAAGATGCCGCGACCGGGCGGTGGTCGTCGAGCACAACGTCGAGTCCCACCTCCTGGCCCAGCGCTCGCGGATCGGCGGCGAGACCGGCCCCGCGGCGGACGACCTGCCGGCCCTGCTGGAAAGAGAGGAGGCCGTCTGGCGGGCCACGCCGTCGCTGGTCACACTCTCGCGGGAGGACCGGGCGCGGATTATCGAACGGGTCCCCACGGCGACGGTCGAGGTGATCGGCAACGGCGCGGATCATGTGCCCCGCCTTCGCCCGCGGCCGGAGACGACCAGTGGCGGCCCGCCGGTCATCGGGTTCCTAGCGAACTACCTGTACCCGCCCAACCTCAACGCGCTGTCCTGGCTGCTCACGGATCTGTTCCCGGCGATATCGGCACGGCTTCCCGGGTGCCGGCTCCTGCTCGCGGGCTCGAATCTGGCACCTGCGGTCGCGGGACGGACAATGCCCGGGGGCGTGATCGCGCGCGGCTGGTTCGACGACCTGACCCGGTTCTGGACCATGACGGACGTCGTCGTCTGCCCCCTCCGCGTCGGCGGCGGGGTCAAGGTGAAGATGCTCGAGGCGCTGCGCAGCGGCGCGCTGACCGTGGCCACCTCGGTCGGCGTCGAAGGCCTGCCGCCGTCGGCGCACGAGGCCATCGAACGCGCCGATACTGCCGGAGAGTTCGTCAGCGCCACCGTCCGGCTCTGCACCGACCCGTCATCGCGCCGCGCGATGCGAGAACGCCTCGCCCGTGTCCAAGACGACCTGCCCACGTGGCAGGGCGCCGCCGAGTCGCTATACCGCTACTGGTCGAGCACCGTGGCCGCGCACGGTGGTGCATGAGGTGCCCATGAGAACCGCCCGCGCGGCCTGTTTCATGATCGTGAAAGTTCTTGCGTGCCATAGCGGCTCTGTCGCACATCTCTGGGTGATAACGGAGCCCTGACGTCGCCCGCCCGCCGTATTTTCCCTATGAACGCCCCGAGATCGAACTAACGTGAAAGATAACCGGCCTCATAGGGCAATGCCGCTTAGCTTATTTTGATCATGCTGCGACCTGGGCTTTTACCGGGTTGGCGAGCCTGATCGTGGGCGGTCCGTCGTGCCGGGTGCCGTGGTCACCGGGTTTCTTGACGCGGTAGGCGTTATGCCGTCCGCGTTTGATGACCCGGGGGTAGGTGCGGTGCCTGCGGCGCGGGTTGAGGTGCCTTGGGCTGGTGATGTCGGCCATCACGTGCTCCAGGGCGGCCCGGGCGCGGTCAGGGGGGAAAAGCCGGGCCGACGGCCCGGCGGACGATCCGTACAGTGCGCTTGAACTTGACCCGGTCCGGGTCGATCCCGGCCGCCGTGGCGGCGTCGCAGATCAGGGCGCTGATCGCGTAGTGGGTCAGCAGGTATCCCCAGATCTCCTGCTCGATCAGCTCCGGGCTTCCCGAGCGCAGTACCTTCCCGGGGCCGCGCAGGTACGTCTTGAGCTGGGCGTTGCCGGCCTCGTGCTCCCACCGCTGGTGATAGGCCTCCGCGAGGGCCCTGGCCGGGGCCGCCCGGAAATCGGTGATGGTGGTGACCAAGACGATCAGCTCGTCCTTGCCGTCTCCCTCGCGGTCCGGGACGTCATACTCGATCACCCGCACGTACCGGGCCTGGCCGTCATCCAGCTCCTGGCCGCGCCGGGCGGCGCCGGTGAGCGCCTCCCGCTTCCCGCCGGTGATCTTCGGGTCGATGAGCACGCTGCGGTAGGAGCCGTCGGGCAGCATCTCCAGCACCGGCAGCCGCGCGTTCGCCTTCACCCGCCACAGCAGCGCCGCCCCGGTACCGGCCGCCGCCCGCCAGTCCTTCCAGGTGTAGAAGTTCCGGTCCGCGATCACCAGCCAGTCCTCCTCCAGGGCCGGGTACAGCCGGCGGGCCAGCGACTGCTCCCCGCTGCCCTTCCCGCCCCCCGACGGCCCCACCGCGGCCAGCACCGGCGCGTGCGAGGCGCACTCGCTGACCGTCACCACCCGCACCTTCGGGAACGCCTGCCCCGCATCCCGCGCCCCGAACGCGGCCCGGTTCGCCGCCGTGTCCGGGACATCCCACTCCATCCCGTCCACCGACATCAGCCGCCAGCCCCCCAGGAACGCCCCGGCCGTGTCCAGGCCCGCCACCGGCTCCGCGACCTGCGAAAACACTTCCGCCGCCGGCTCGGGCCCGAGCCGCTGCCGGGCCTGGGTGATCCCGCCCGACGTCGGCACCTCCCACTCCCCGTCCCAGCAGCCCCACGAGCCCAGCGTCTGCGTCAGCCGGGCCGCGACCTCTTCGTAATCCTCATCAGCGAACAAGGCCAGCGCCATCACGAAATACACCATCACATGCGGCGGCAGCTTCCCCCCGGCCCGCCGCGCACCCTTCCCCGTCACCGTGACCGCATCATCGACCACATCCCGCGGCACCCGCGACGCCAGGACCCCCAGCGAGATCCAGTCCGTCAGGACACCGCCGCCAGCCACCAAACCAGTCTCTGCCATGCCGGCATAACCACGCTCACCCCGGCCCTGATCCCGGCGTTCACGGCAGGCAGAACCCGCAGACCAAGATCAACTTAAGCTAAGTGGCATTGCCTCATAGGGCGTGAAATCCTTCACGTTATCGAAAACCGGCGAGGAGCGGGACACCGGACGGCCGCCAGCGCACGATCGGGCCGTTACCTTCCAGTTATGTGAGCCAGAGACGCCATAGCGCGCATTTCTTTACGTCATAAAAAATGTTTTCGTGATCATGTGGATTAACGGCCTGCCGTCGGGTCCGGGACGGCTGCCTGCTGTGACTCGTGCGACTGGACGGGCCGTGGGGATCCGTGACCACTACCGGGGTGGCGAGCGGAGGGCTCCGGGTGCTCGGGCGGTGCCGCGGCGCGGGTCGGCGGTGCCGCGGCGCGGGTCGGCGGTGCCGCGGCGCGGAGCAGCCGCCAGCAAGACGCGGCGGCGGTCATGACCAGAAGCGTGTTGCGCGCGACGAGCACGGCGGTGATCGCGCCGGATCCCTTGAGCAGGCTCTGCCACCCGACCGGGAAGACCACCATCGTGAGCACGACGATGCACAGCACGGCCAGCGCGACCGGGCGCTGCGTTGTCCGCCCGGTCGCCAGGCACGCCGCGGCCAGGCCGACGACCCAGAGCAGGTACTGCGGGCTGAGCACCGGGCCGGCGACCAGGACCAGCAGCGTCGCGGCCAGCGGCGCGTCGGCCGCGAATTCCGGCCGCCACCGGGCGCGGCGGGCGATGAGCACGCACCAGGCGACAACCGCCGCCGCGACGAGGATGAGACCCGCCCTGGACGCGTCCCGCGCGAGCGCGTCGCCCGCGCCGCTGAGCTGCCACGCGCCGTACCGGTAGACCAGCATCCCGTGCCAGCCGGCTTGCCGCCAGATCATCAGCGGTGTCGCGGCGACCGACTCGATCTCGACGCCGCGCGCGGCCTGATGGGCCAGGAAACTGGCCGCCGGCCCGGGGAAGATGACGCATGTCGCCGCGAGCACCGCCGCCGCGGCGGCGAGAGTCCGGCGCCACTGGCCGGGGGCGGTGCCGGCCAGCAGCGTTACCGGCCACGCCTTCACCGCCGCGGCGGCTCCGGTCGCGGCACCGCGAACGCCGTCCCGGCCCGGCGCGCGCAGCGCCACGATGGACAACGCGACGGGGATCATGTCCAGCCTGCCGATGACCATCGAGCCGAGCAGCGGCGCGCCGCACACCCAGTACCAGGCTCCGGCCAGGGATCCGCCTCGCCGGGGCGCCGCGCACAGCAGGAGGGTGGCGGCCAGGTCGCAGCCGATGGCCAGGAACGCGAAGTCGTCCGGGTAACTGCCCGGCAGCCGGCCGGCCAGCCAGACGACCAGGCCCGCGCCGGGCGGATACTGCCACATCGGATCGGCTACCGGGAAAGCTCCGTGCGACAGACAGCACGTGTACCAGCGCTGGTAGAGGCCGACGTCGCCGATCAGGCGCGGGGCCGTGGCGAGAGGGTAGAGGATCGCGCGCGTGGTGAGCCATGTCACCCACAGAGCGACCGTGCAGGCGTGCTTCGGCACACTAAGAAAAGCTAGACAGCGGCGGCGGGCGCGGTCGTCAGCCCACAGGACGGTCTTCGCCGTCACCCGCGAGGGGGACGGCTGTCCGCCCGCCGGCTGACATCACCGCTGTGCGCAATATTCATCAAGATCTGGGGGCACGACCTTCCCAATCGTCACCAGTCGTTTACCGGCGGACGGCAAAGTCTCGTCATGCCAGATGACTCGGGTTCCGGCTTGTCCAGGAGGCAGGTACTCGCTGTGAGCGGCACCGGGCTGCTCGCGGCGACGACCGCCGGGCCCGCGCGCGTCGACAGCGGGGGCCGGCCCGACCCGGGCGACGGCACCCCGGAGCAGATCCATCTCACCTGGGGCGACGACCCGGCGCGGAGCGTCGTGGTCTCCTGGGCTTCGCCCGGCCAGGCGGTGCGGCCGCGGGTGCGGATCGGCCAGCGGGTCATCCTGGCCGAGGAGCGCGGCTATACCGACGGGCTCAACGCGGAAACCGTCTGGACCTACCACGCACGCGTGCTCGGGCTGCGCCCGGGCGCGACCTACGGGTACGCGGTCACCGCGGACAACGACGCGAACCCGGCCGACCCCTTCAGCGCCACGTTCACCACGGCGCCCGAGGGACGGGCCAAGTTCCGGTTCACCAGCTTCGGCGACCTCGCCACGCCGAACACCGACTGGGCGGGTTCCTACGGCCAGGCCGCGTACGCGGTCGGCGCGGTGGAGTCGTTCCAGCCGCTGTTCCACCTGCTCAACGGCGACCTGTGCTACGCGGACCTGAACCCGGCCGCGCAGCCGGCGGTGTGGCGGGACTTCGGCAACAACAACCAGGCCTCGGCGGCGTACCGGCCGTGGATGCCGGTGCCGGGCAATCACGAGATCGAGTTCGGCAACGGACCCCAGGGGTTCACCTCCTACCTGACCAGGTACACGCTGCCGGGCAACGGGATACCGGGCTTCGAGGGACGCTGGTACTCCTTTCGCGTCGGCTCGGTGCTCTTCGTCTCGCTGAGCGCCGACGACGTCGTCTACCAGGACGCCGGAGCGTTCGTGGCCGGGCCGGCGGCGCTGGTTCCCGCTCCGTCCACCGGCAACCCGCCGGTGCCGCCCGGCACCTCGTTCTACGTACGCGGCTACTCCGCGGGCGCGCAGACACGGTGGCTGGAGTCGACCCTGGCGGCGGCGCGGCAGGACGCCTCGATCGACTGGATCATCGCGCAGATGCACCAGTGCGCATGCTCCTCCTCGAGCGAAGGCAACGGCTCGGACGCAGGGCTCCGGGACGAGTGGCTGCCGTTGTTCGACCGGTACGAGGTGGACTTGGTGCTCTGCGGGCACGACCACGACTACGAGCGCTCCTTCCCGGTCCGCGGCTTCGACACCGGCGCCGGCACCGAGGCGGCCACCGGCGCGCCGGCCGACACCCGGCGCCCGCACCCCGTCACCACGGTGGACAGCGGCGTCTTCGACACGAGCCAGGGCACCGTGCACCTGATCCTCGGCTGCGGCGGAACCGACGCGAACCTCGACGCCTACGGTCTTGACGAGGCGGACCGGGCCGCCCAGGCGAAGGTGTTCACCCGCCCCAACCGCCCGGAGCCGTCGGCCACGCCCGGCGTCTACACCCGGGCCGGCGCGGACGCGCTCGAGGACGCCACCTGGTCCGCCCGGCGCGACACCGCGACCGGCTACGGCATCGCGGTCTTCGACGTGAACCCGGGAACCGAAGCCGGCGGGCAGACCTCGATCACCGTCACGCACTACCACGCCGTGGGCGCCGACCCGGTCAACCCGGCGACCGGGGAACGCGGCACGCCGACCGACGACTACACCCTCTTCGAGACGTTCACCCTGGTCCGGCCCCGCTCGGACGGCCGGCGATGGCACGCGAAGCAGTCATCGTCAGTCACGGTGGCGGCTGGACAGGCGCCACCTTCCGTTCGGGATAATGGTTTTAGCTAGTACCGTCGTCGGCATGAGCCATGTTGACGCGCTGGTCGTCGGCGCGGGCGTGTGCGGGCTGACCACCGCCGTCTCGCTCGCCGAAGCCGGCCTCACCACCCGGATCCTGACCGACGCTCCCCCGTCGCGGACCACCTCAGCGGCGGCGGGCGCGATCTGGGGGCCGGTGCTGTGCGGTCCGGCCGACCGGTGCCGCGAATGGGCGCGGGCGGGGCTGGCGGTGCTGACCGCGCTGCTCGACGAGCCGGCGGCGGCGGTGCGGCAGGTGAGCGGGCGCGAGGTGGCGCAGCAGCCCGCCGCGCCGCCCGACTGGCTGGGCCTGCTGCCCGGCGGCGCGCGGCTGTGCCCGGCGGCCGAACTGCCTGACGGCTTCACGTCCGGCTGGCGGTACACCGCGCCCGTCGTCACCATGCCGCTTTACCTGGACTACCTGCGCGCGCGTTACGAGGCGGCCGGGGGGGCGATCTCGGTCGAGCCTGTGTCGTCGCTGGCGTCGCTGGACGCGCCGGTCGTGGTGAACTGCACGGGGATCGGCGCGCGGGACCTGGTACCGGACCCTTCGGTGGTGCCCGTGCGCGGCCAGGTGGTCGTGGTGCGCAACCCCGGCATCGAGGAATTCTACATCGACCACGCGCTGCACGGCTACGACTACGTGTACCTGTTCCCGCACGGCGATGTGGTGCTGCTCGGCGGCACTGCCGAGGAAGGTGCCCAGGACTGGCCGCCCCGGCCTTCAGTTTCGGAACGTATCGTGCGGGATTGCGCTGCTATTTTCCCCCGCTTGCGCGGGGCCGAGGTGGTGGCCGAACGCGTGGGGCTGCGGCCGTACCGGCCGTCGGTGCGGCTCGAGGCCGAACCGCTTCCCGGAGGCCGGGTGCTGTGGCACAACTACGGGCACGGCGGCGGCGGGGTCACGCTCTCGTGGGGCTGCGCCCGCGAGATCACCGAGGGAGTGCTCGCGGGCGCTTCGGCGTCGGCGTGAGCGTCGCGCGGTTACGGCACCGGCGGGCGGGCCGGGGTGGTCTCCTGCGACGGCATCGAGTTGCTGGCGGGCAGCGGGTAGGGGATGCCGACGTCCAGGGTGCCGGTGAGCGCGTTGAGCACGGCCTCCTCGACCACGGTGATGTTGCTGCCGATGGAGGTCGACGGCAGGCTCGGGACCGTGGTGACCGGCGCGGCGGAGAGGTTGAGCGCGCCGGTGAAGTCGCCGGTGACGGACCGGCGCCAGGCGGTCAGGTTGGGGACCGTGACACCGAACCTGGTCTCGATCAGGCGCAGCGTCGAGGTGTGGTCCAGCGCGCCCGAGTACTTGTAACCGCCGGCCGAGAACGGCGAGATGACCAGGCACGGTGTGCGGAAGCCCGGGCCGACGGGGCCGGCGATGCCGCCCGCCGAGCTGGGGAGGGTGCCGGTGAGGTACTCCCCCGCCGTGCCGGCCGGCGCGGCGGGCGGCGGCACGTGGTCGAAGAAGCCGCCGTTCTCGTCGTAGTTCACGATGAACACGGTCTGCGCCCAGACGCCGGGGTTGGAAACGAGGATGTTCAGGATCTGCTGGACGAGATACTCGCCCCATTCGGGCGGGGCGGCGGGGTGCTCGCACTCCGCCAGCGGCGGGACGATCCAGGAGACGCTGGGGAGCGTTCCGTTCTTCACGTCGCTCTGGAAGTCGCCGGGGTAGCTGGGGGTGAGGCCGTTGGCGATCAGTTCGAGGCCGGTGAGGCTGAAGGGGTCTGTGTAGTTCTTGAAGTAGGACAGCACGCCGAGGCCGAGGATGCCGGTGGGGTCGTTGTAGACCTTCCAGCTCACCCCCGCCTTGAGCAGGGCCTCGGGCATGGTCTCCCAGTTGAGCGCGCCGGTCATGGCCAGGCGGTCGCTGGCGGTGGTGATCACCGGGCCGCCGTTTCCGCCCGCGGGGTCAATGCTCGCGGAGATCGCCATCAGCCGGTTCGGGTCGGTGGGGCCGAGGACCGAGCAGAAGTAGTTGTCGCAGACCGTGTACGCGTCGGCGAGCGCGTAGTAGAAGGCGAGCTCGGAGCGGGTGAAGTAGCCCATGGTGACCGGGCCGTTGGTGCTGCCGTCCGCCTTGAGGTGGGCGGTGATGAACGAGTCCATCTTGCCGCCGTTCCAGCTGTCGTGCTGGGTCACCCAGTCGTGCGCGATGTCGTTGGTGTCCTCGCCGTTCTCCGTCGGCGGGTTGTTGAGCAGGTTGAACGGCTGCATGTAGCCGCTGGCGTCGACGCCGGTGCCCGGCTGGTAACCGTACTGGTCGAAGACCGGGGTGCCGTTGGCGTTCTTGAGCACGGCGCTGTCAGAGAAGCCGCGGACGCCGGACAGGGTGCCGAAGTAGTGGTCGAAGGAGCGGTTCTCCTGCATGAGGATGACGATGTGCTTGACGTCGCTCAAGCTCGCGCTCGCGGCGGACGCGGCGGTCATCGTGTCCAGGAGCCTGGCCTGCGCGTCGGTGATCTTGTGCGGGCTGCCGGCGCGA
The DNA here is from genome assembly GCA_963771985.1 of uncultured Actinomycetota bacterium. GTDB lineage: Bacteria > Actinomycetota > Actinomycetes > Streptosporangiales > Streptosporangiaceae > Trebonia. The sequence goes on from CAVYVO010000014.1 coordinate 97,202, forward strand.
GCGGCGGCGGTGCCGAGGGCCGCGGCGGCCCCGCCGACCATGAACGCGCGCCTGGTGGTTTCGTTCTTGCGCTCGTTCTTCTCCGGCTCCGGCGCTGCTTGTCCTGGCCTGTCCTCGCTCACTGTGCCCTCCCGGGGGTTTAGGTGGGTGACGCTCACGGTGGGCCGAGCGTAAGCGCGTTACCTTGCTTCCCGCTAGCCGGTTGTTGACGCACGGGTAACTTGTCGCGAAACAGAACCGGCCATGTTCGAACACTTGCGCCGGAATCTGGCCTCTGGTACAGGCTGGTTTTACGCTTAGCGCGTGAGATCTGCGTCACATCCGGACGCCGCAGGCGGCGCGGCTGCTGATCCGGAGGTCGCCGCGACGATGCGACTGCTGCACCACCGCCGTGGCTGGAACGTGACCGCCATCTGGAGCCTTATCGCGGCCCTGCTCATCTACGGCTGCTACTTGCAAACGCAGTCGGACGGGGACGGGGGGACCGCCCCATCCGTGGTCGCGGTCATCGCCCTCGTGTGCGCCGGGCTGTTCGTCGTGGCGCTCGTCTGCTACATAGCGGACGGCGCCGCGCTGAAGCGCCGGCCGCCGGCGGTGGTGGCGCAGGCCACCGCGGCCGTCAAGCACCGCCCCGTCCACCATCACCCCTATCTGCACACGGCGGTGGGCGCGGCAGCCTTCGTGTTCCTGTGCCTTGGCATGGCGCTCTTCCTGTTCGTGGCCGTGATCGCCGTGCCGGGCGTGGTCAACGGGACGGCGTACTTGACCGGAGCCGGGGGGAGCGCGACGTTCGTTCCGCAGAGCTACGGGCAGTCCTGCGACAGGTACGGAGGCGACTGCACGACGATGACCAACGGGGTCCTGAAAGCCGACGGCAAGAACGTCAGCGCGACCTGGCCGGACCAGGTGCCGCTCGGTCAGCCGTTCCGTGTCCGGGAACCGCTGTGGACCTGGGGCCTGGGAGCTTCCCTCATCGACAGCGACGGGACCGCGATCACCGCCATCTGCGTCAGTCTGCTGCTGGCGGGGGGCGGGATCCTCGTCCTGTACTTGCTTTTCCGGATGATCCGAAACTCGCGGCGGCACCGGCCTGCGGCGGGTCGATTGCGCAATCGACCACACTAGGGCAACACACCGGAACAACCTGAGTTTGCGGCGTGTCGGGCACACCGCCCGTTTCACACCCTTACCTCCCGTTACGTGAAACTCCGTTCCACGGCATCCGCCAGGCTTTGATTGCAGATTCCGGTGCCATGGCACCGGAAACCGCAATCAGAGCGCCAGGCCGCATGCACAAAAGCCGCATTCCGGGCACCCCTGGCCGGGAAGGAACCGGCCGCGGAGAGCCAGTGAACCACATCACGGGCACCCGACACGCCGGAGAATCACCTTGTTTCGGAACGTTGCCTAGACTTAAGTTTTAACCTTTTCCCTGTTCAGAGCCGTTTTTGCTGTGCGCGGCATGCCGGCTTCGCCGGGGAGAAGGTAGCGGGGAGCTGGGCCTTTGGTGGTGCCTTTGGGACGGCCTGGTCCGGGGCGGGAGGGTTTCGCGACACGGGCGGGTGTTCCCAGCTCGCGGCGGATGTTGCGAAACCCGCGGCGGACCCGGCCCGGTGCCAGCGGCCGGGCAGGATCGGGCTGTTTCTCCCAGGGCCGGCGCAGGCCCGGCCAGCGGGCGGGCGAGCAGGAGCTGGGCGTGCGCGGCCATGAGGAGCCGGACCCAGCGGCCGGCCTGTTCGGGGGTTCTCACCTTGGCGGCGGTGAGGCCGAGGGTTCCCTTGAGGGTGCGGATCGCATGTTCAATGTCGAATCTTGCGAGGTAGGCGCGCCACAGCTCGTCGAGGGACAGCGGGCCGGGGCCGGCGTGCCACAGCCACATGGCCCGGTGCGGGTCCCGGCCGTCCGGGAGCCGTTCGACGGTGACGTGGATGAGGGTGCCGCGCAGGACCGGCAGGTGTTTCCTTCCGGCGAACCAGCCGCGGTCGCCGTGGACGAGGGGGTGCACGCCGTGCCAGGCTTCGGCGCGGACGGTGCCGTAGAGCGGGGTATCCGGCAGGGTGAGCTCCTCGCCGGGTTCGGGGTTCGGGGGCAGGGGCTTGGTCCGGCCCCGCGGCCCGGGCCCGGCGGCCGCGGTGAAGTCTGCGGGCTCCAGGCAGTGCACCGCGGCGCCGCGGCGGGCGGGACGGCCGTCCTTGCCTTCCCAGGTGACGGGATCTGCGTAGAACACGCAGCCGGCGGCGAGCCGGACCAGGACGTGGGCCGGGCAGCCGGCGAGCCCGTCGGCAAGGGCGGCGGCGCTGTAGCCGGCGTCGAAGATGAACAGCGGCGCGGCTGTCTTGCCGTGCCCGGCGGCGCGCAGGCGGCGCAGCACGTTCTTCACCTGCGCGATCGTCTGGGCCGTGCGATCCGCGGGCGTGGTGCGCGCCACGTCCAGCAGGGCGGCCCACGCGGTGCGCAGGTGCCCGACCGCTGCGGTGAACTGGTACTCCCAGCCGGGCGCGGTCTTGCTGGACCCCTTGCAGTGGCAGGCGCCGTTGTGCACGTGCTCCCGGCCCGGGGAGCACCACGCGTCCGGCCGGGGATAGGCGGTCGCGTCGACAGCGAACCGCAGCCGGCCCCACCGCGCGCACGCGTCCCGCACCTGCCCGGCATCGTCCGGGGGCAGGCCGGCCAGCGCCTTGTCCAGCAGGCCGTGATCGATCACGTCGTGCTCCGCGATCCAGGCGAGTGCCTCCGGGCCGTCCACGGCCTGCGGCAGTTCCGACGCCAGCAAGGAGAACAGCCTCTCCTCCTCGATCCGCCCGGCGGCCAGCGCGTCGTACAGGGCGCCGTGGCCCCGGGTGAACTCCCGCTCCAGGCATAGCCGCACCAGCGACGTCACCGCGTGATCTGCGCACAAGACCGCGTCGGCGAGCTCGAACAGGGCATCGGCCCGCAGCGCCAGGCAGTCATACAGCCGGGACCGGAACTCCCGCAGCCGCTCCAGCGCCCGGTACCGCGCAATCGCGTCCGTGAACACGCCCGGATCCGGGGCCGGGCCGGGCGGGCACGCCGGCAGCGGGACATGCCCGGTCCCCGGCAGCGTTTGCGGCCCGGAACCAGCCCGTGGCAGGGTATGAAGCACGGCCGTTTCCTCTCGTGACGGGATGTGTCGCAACACCCAGCATGAGGGAAACGGCCATTCCTTACACCGCAATCACACATATGAGCGAATAGCCCGTAAATAATATGTTCTGAGTAGAATTTAGGTTAAAACTTAAGCTAGAGCAGGTCGATTGCGCAATCGGCCCGCTTCACGCATTTCTTAGCTGCCGTCGCGGAGGTCGGTGGGGGCGCCTGGCTTGTAGGTGATGTTGTCGAAGACCGCGGTGCATCCGGGTCCGGTGGGTGACTGGGCGAGGAAACCCACCCGCGCGCCGGACGCCTCGCCGAGCGTGAAATAGCGCAGCAGCCGCCACCAGGCGCCGTCCTCGGACGCGTGGAACGCCCATGCCCGGCCCGAGCGGGTGATCCGCAGCCAGAGCGGGCCGGCGGCGGTCTCGAACGAGTTGCTGTCGTCGGACGTGCCCCGGGTCACCACGGTGACGGCGGTCGGGCGGCGCTGCGGGGACAGTTCGTAGCAGAGCTTGGCCCACCGGCGATCGGACAGGTAGAGCAGCAGGACACCCGCGTCGAAGACGCTGCCGAACCGCACGCTGACCCGTGCGGCGAGCGTGAAGTCCCGGTCGCCGGGCAGCCCGGTCAGCCGGCCGACGTCCGGCCGGGCACCCTCCTCGCCCGCCGGGTCGATGAACAGGTCGGACTTCGCGCCGCCAGTCAGGGTGAGCACTCCGGCGGATACGACGGCTTGAACTGCCGGGCTCCCCGACGGCTCAAGCGGGAACGGCACTCCTGGGAGGACCAGATCGGTCATTGCGGCAGTGTCCCACGGCGGGACACCGCAGAGGGGCATTCAGGCACGCGGGCCTGCCTCCACGCGGCGGCGGAGCTCGGTGAGGCCCTCGGGACCCGGTTCGAGGGACCACCAGCTCTCAACCCACCAGGTCGCGCCGGCCGCTTCCCATTCGGTCGGCTCAGGCGGCTTGAGCTGGATGAACTCCCCGGTGCTGTCGGCTTCGATGACGACGTCGTACGGCCCGTTGCCCAGGTCGGCGGCCGCGCGGAGCTTCGCGACCTCGCCGACGAGCGACGAGAGCTCGGCAGGGGTGGTCACGCCCCGGGTGACGCCGTCCTCGATGACGGCGGGCAGCAGCCCGTCCCAGCGGGCGGCCCGCTCAAGCGACGGCTGCCTGCCGCGCCCCGGCGCGAACGCGCCGACCACCCACACCGGAGGCCGGGGCCGCTGCGCCGGCGGCTCCGGCACGAAGAACTCGGTGGGCGCGGCCGAGTAGTGCTTGCCGGTGTAGCTGAACGGCTGGCCGCGCATCAGGCCATCGTAGATCGCCAGGCATTCGTCGAGCTTCTCGGCCCGGACACGGCGGCCCTCGTCAGGCTCGAACGCGGTCCAGCCCTCGTGCACCGCGCCGAGGCCGACGCTCATGACCGCCCGCCCGCCGCTGAGCCGGTCGACCGTGCCGACCGCGGACGCCAGGTCCCAGGGCCGCCAGCGCGCCGCCGGGGTCAGCAGCGTGCCGAGCCTGATCCGGTCGGTGACCATGGCCGCGGCACCCAGCGTGACCCAGGCGTCCACCCCCCAGACCGCTTCCCATGTGAACACGCCGTCCCAGCCGTGCCGTTCACCGAGCGCGGCCAGCTCCGCGAACTCGCGCGCGTCGGCGTGCGGCACTACGAACCCGAATCGCATAGGGCGACCATAGCGCGCGCCGCCGACATTCCTGGCCGCACCTGGCCGCTCCTGGCCGCCGGACGCGTCGTGAGATCCTGGCACGATGCTGCTGCCGCGGGAGGAGTGCCCCAAGCACATGGTTATGGGGCCGTGCGGCGGGGTCCGAACCGACGGGGACTGCGAGCTCGCCCCCCGGCCGTGCGCGTTCCCTGTCCCCGAGCGATGGGCGGATCCGGTGTCGGCCATCCCGCTGCGCGCCGTGCCGCTGATCTTGACCGACTTCAGCTCGGAGCCGTATTCGGCCACGGTGCACAGGTCGGTGGCCGCTGCCCTGGCCCCGGCGTCGGACGCCGTCCTCGTCGGGGACCACCGGCGGCACCCCGACTTCCCGCCCGCCCTGCTGGCGTCGCTGCTGCGGGACGCCGGCGCGCGGCCGTGGATCACCCTGACCTGCCGGGACCGGAACCGGGTGGCCCTCGAACAGGAGCTAGCGGCCCTGCGTCACCTCGAAGTGGACGCGGTCTTGTGCGTGACCGGCGACGGCCGGCCCCTCGCCCGCGACGGCGCGGCCCAGGTCTTCGACCTTGACGGTCCGCGGCTCACCGCACTGGCCGCCGCCGCCGGGGTGCCCGCCGCCGTCCCGGAGACCCCTTGCGCGCCACCGAGTCAGCTGCGACCGTTCCGGCTAGCTCAAAAACAGCGTGCCGGGGCCGCAGTCGCGGTGCTCAACCACGACACGCCCGCGTCGGTGGCGGGCTTCATGGCGGGCGCGGCGCGAGCCGGCGTGACCATCCCGGTCATCGCCGCCGTCGCCGTGTTCACCGACGAGCCCTCGGCCGCCGCGCTCAGCGTCCTGCCGGGTCTGGAACTAGACCCGGCGGCCGTGCGCCGCGTGCTGAGCAGCCCGAACCCGGTCGCGGCCGGCATCGCCATTGCCGCTGGCGAAGCCCGGGCACTGCTGCGCATCCCCGGCATCGCGGGGGTGAACATCTCCGGCCTGGCCTCGGCCCGCGGCTACGAGTTCGCCGCCCGGGTCAAGGCCGAGCTGGCACAGCGGGTACGGGAGGAGCACGAGGATGCCCGGTAACGTCGGTGACCCGATGGCAGCCGAGTTCGGCACCGTGGCCGAATGGACCGCTGAGGTTGCCTCCCGGCTCGGCCGGGACTACGCCATCCCGGCCGCCTGCCGGGGCAGCGGCCAGCCGGCCGCGCTGGACTGGCTGCTCGCGGGCCTAGACCCGGCGCCCGGCGCGCTGCTGGCCGACGTGGGGGCCGGGCTTGGCGGCCCCGCCGCCTACGCCGCCGATGCGGCCGGTGTCCGGCCGCTGCTGCTCGAACCCGAGCACGCCGCGTGCCGCGCGGCGGCCGGCCTGTTCGGCGTGCCCGTCATCCAGGCGGACGCGACCGCCCTGCCGCTGGCGGACGGCTGCGTCGACGTGGCCTGGTCCCTGGGGGTCCTGTGCACCTTGCCCAGCCGGGACGCTCAGCTGGCGATGCTGCGGGAGCTGCGCCGTATCGTCCGGCCGGAGGGGCGGGTCGGACTGCTGGTCTACGTCGCCGTTCGCCTGCCGCTGGACGACCCGCCGGAGGGCAACCATTTCCCTTCGGGTGCCGACCTGGACTCGCTGGCCGGCCGGGCCGGCCTTGAGGTGCTTGACGTGGCCGACGCGCACCGCATGAGCGCGCCACCAGCTGACTGGCGGGACCGGACCGAGGCGGTCGAACGTGAGCTGCACCGGCGCTTCGGCCAGACGCCGCAGCTGCGGACGTCCGACGAGCAGAGCGAGCGGATCGGCAAGCTGCTCCAGTCCGGCCAGCTCACCTGCCAGGTCCGCGTGCTGCGCAGCCGACTCGGCCGGTGCTGAATCCGGCGTCCTCCGCTAGTGTGACCTTCATGTCGACGTGGCCGGCACTGCCGTACGACGAATGGCACGCGACGTGCGACACGCTGCACGCGCACACTCAGGTGCTGGGCAAGCTGGCGGTGCGGCTGGCGCCGCCCGAGCCGCAGCTCCAGCACGCCGCGCTGCGGCTGACCGCGCGCGGCTGGGAGACCGCCCCGCTGCCGGCGCCAGACCGGTCGGGTTCCCTGGTCGTGGTCCTTGACCTGCGGCGGCACGAAGCCGTGGTCGAGCACAGCGGCGGCCGGGCGAAGAACATCCCGCTGACCCCGCACCGGCCGGTGGGCGCGGTCACCCGCGAGGTTCTGGCCGCGGTGCGCGAACTGGGCGGCCCGGTCGACATCGACCCGGCGCCGCAAGAGGTTCCCTGGCATGTTCCGCTCGACGAAGACGAGGAGCATGCCCATTACGACACCGGCCAGGTCGCGGATTACTTCGCCGCGGTCACCCAGGCCGCGCTGGTGCTGGCGGCCTACCGGGCGCCGTACCGTGGGCGTTCCACCCCCGTCAACGCGTGGTGGGGCTCCTTCGACCTCGCGGTGAGCCTGTTTTCCGGGCTCCCAGCCGATCCGCCGTCGGGCGACTTCATCATGCGCAACGCGATGAACGCGCAGGAGGTCGCGGTGGGCTGGTGGCCCGGGGACGCGCGGTACCCGCGGGCGGCGTTCTACGCGTACGCGCACCCGGCGCCCGCGGGCTTCGAGCGGATGACGCTGTCCCCGCAGGCCGCCCGCTGGGAGCCCGCGGTGGGCGAGTACATCCTCGACTGGGACGACGCCCGGGCCGCCCCCGATCCGCACGAGGCCGCGCTGGAGTTCGTCCGTTCGGCCTTCCGGCACGCGTGCATCGTCTGCGGCTGGGACACCGGGCTCGCGGCCAGCGCCGAGGGCAAACCGCCGCCCGTCACATAGGCCGGCTCCGCGCTCGGCGGATAACTCGCGAGCGTCGCTGAGGGAAGCCTTCGGGCCGTCCGGTGAGCGCAGGCGCTCCTCGATCACCATGCGCGCATACTGTTCGGACTCCCCGTCGGGGACCCAGGCGAAGCCGTCCGCGGTCACGGTGGCGATAACGGGGAAGATATGCCGCGTGAGGTCAGGGCCGCCGGTAGCCGAGTCATCGTCGGCGGCGTCATACAGTCCCTGCACGCAGGCCAATACCGCATCACGGACCGGCATGTTCTCGGTGTAGAGCTTCTTCAGGGAGCCCTTGGCGAATATCGATCCCGAGCCGATGGCGTGGAACCGGCGTTCCTCGGAAGGGCCGCCGGCTACGTCGTAGCTGAATATCCGCCCGGTCCCGGCGTCCTCGTCATAGCCGACGAACAAGGGCAACACCGCCAGTCCCTGCATCGCGGCACCGAGATTTCCCCTGATCATCGTGGCCAGCCGGTTGGCCTTGCCGACGAGGGACAGCGGCCGGCCCTCTATCTTCTCGTAATGCTCGAGTTCCACCTGGAACAACCGCATCATTTCCACGGCAAGGCTCCACGCCCCCGCGACGCCGGCCGCCGAGTATTCATCGGTGCGGAACACCTTCCGGACATCGCGCTTGGAGATCATGTTGGCCATCGTGGCCCGCCGGTCTCCCGCCAGGACCACCCCCTCGGCGAAGGTGACCGCGACGATCGTAGTGCCGTGCTCCAGCTCAAAGTTAGGGGCCACGCTTACTCCCTGCCGTGAGTATGGTCTCGGGCCGACTCTACTGTGGCCGGCGGCGGATGCGACCGTCCCGTGCGGGTAAGCGAGACGACGGCGCGCTCTCCGCGACGCCGGCCGCCGCAGACTCACGCGGCGTGGCCTCCCAGGCGAAACCGTCCGGGTCGGTGAAGGGCCCGGCGTCACCGGCGATGACGATCCGGTGCGATCCGGTGCCGTCCGGGGGGACTCCGGCGTCCTTGGCCAGGGCACGGTGCCCGTAGAGCGCCAGCTTGACGTGCGACGCCGGGGTGGCGAACTCGACGTACTTCCGGCCGAAGCTCCGTGCCACCACGAGGCCCTGATCGATGTAGAACCGCTTGCTCGCGGCGACGTCCGCGGCTCCCAGCAGGAGCACGATGTCGTCGATCTGCCGAGTGGCCGGCCCCGTGTCCTTCTTCGACGACGTCGCGACCTTCCAGATCGTTCCGTCGGGGGCGCAGACGACGCCGCCATAGCCCCAGAACCCCTTCTTGGCGGGCTTGAGCGCCGTCGCGCCGGCGTCGAGGGCGGCGCCGATGAGCCCGTCGACCGTGGACGGCTGTGACACGACGAGCGACAGCGTGAACCCGCGAAAACCGGTCGCCGGCGCCTCAGACGCGCGAAGGCGCACCTGGGTGCCCAGGCCGAAGGCGGCGCGGTAGAAGGCGCCGGCGGCGGCGGGGTCGGGCACCTCGAGGGTGACGGACGTGATGGAGGTCTCGGCAGTTTTGACGGAGGTCATGGCAGATCCTTTCTCATGTGGGTTCGCCGGGTGCTCATCGGTCCTGGAGCAGGCCGAGGACGTTGCCGTCGGGGTCGGTCACGGTGGCCACCAGGCGGCCGCCGCCGACGTCGCGCACCGGTTCCTTCACGGTGGCACCGGCAGCGGTGACCTCGGCCAGCTTCGCCTCGATGTCGGGCACGTGCCAGTAGGCCACCGGCCCGGTCATGCCCTGGGAACTACCGCCCGGCACCAGCCCGATGTGCTGGCCCCCGGTCTCGAAGCCGACGTAGTAGGGCTCGTCGGTCTGCGGCGCCACGCCGAGCAGGGCGGCGTAGACCGCCTTGGCCTTCGCCAGGTCGGACACGGGATGCAGCACGGTCTTGATCCCTTGGGTGGACGAGTCGGTCATGGTCGCTCCTTGGATCGCGGGTCGGATATTTCGATAGTTGAACTCTCGTTTTGATAGTAGTACTATCACGAAGATGGATCGAGATGTCAAGACCCGGCGCCCCTATGCGGGAGCCGCCCGCCAAGCGCGTACCCGCCGCACCAGGGCAGCCGTCGTCGAGGCGGCCCGGAGCCTCTTCGTCGAGCGCGGCTATGCCGCGACGACCGTCGAGGCGATAAGCGACCGTTCGGATACCCCGCAGGCGACGGTGTACCGACTGTTCTCCTCGAAGCTCGGGATCCTCAAGGCCGTGCTCGACGTATCGATCGGAGGTGACGACGAGGCGGTTGCCATGGCGGATCGCCCGCAGGTTCATGCGCTCCTCTCAGACGAGGACCCGAAGAAGCAGCTGGCGGGGTTCGCCGCGCTGCTTCGCGAGGTCATGGCCCGCGTCGGGCCTGTTCATCGCATCCTCGCCGACGCGGCCAGATCCGACGAAGACGCGGCTTCGCTGCTCGCCGAGATCGCTCGGCAACGTCACGAGGGCCAGCGGCGTATCGCCCGCTCACTCGCTCGTTCGGGCGCCCTGCGGCCGGGGCTCCGGGAGCGCGACGCCGCCGACATCATCCACGCCCTCGCGTCTCCCGAGGTGTACGGCTTGCTCGTCGTCGACCGAGACTGGAGCGGCGAGCGGTACGAGAAGTGGTTGAGGTCGATCCTCATCGCCCAGCTTCTCCCGTAATGGGGTGCCCCGATCGGGTTCGCGGTCGTGGCGGTGCCCTTTCGCGACACCACCGTGAGGGTGCGGTGCGGGTGGCCGCGGCGGGCGGCTGGCCGCCGGGTGATGCCCGGCGGCTGGACAGCGGCATGAGCGCGTGTTTCCATGTATGGCTGCGATGCATAAATATGCAGGCTGATGGGCCGCTCACCGCTGCATGCCTGATCAATTCGGCAGCATCTGACGAATTCGCGGCCGCCGCAGCGGATAGCCGGATCGTCGGCAAGACCCATGTACTGCGCCCGCCAAGATGACTCATTTCGAGACGGCTAGGTTCTGCTCACTGTATAGCGGCGCGAATTCACGCCGGTTAGCCTTCCCTGGGGGGTTGCGCGATGTTTTTCCGGTTTCCTGCAGCGACGCGTTCCCGCGGGCGCGGCTCGTCTTCCGCTCTCAGACCGACGCGACGACGGCTCCCGGCCCCGGCAGACGGGTATCCGGACCCGCGACCAGCGTCGCCCCGAACCGGCACCCCCTGGCCTGCCGCATGCAGAAAGGCCGGGAGGCGGCTTACATCTGGCAGGCCGTCCCGAAGGAGGTAACACCATGCAGGACTTCAAGAGAGGGACAGTCCGGGCGAACCAGCTGACATTCGAGTACCTGACCGCAGGAGACGGCCCGCTCGCACTGTGCGTGCACGGTTTCCCCGACTCGCCCTACAGTTACCGCTACCTGCTCCCAGCACTCGCTGAAGCCGGCTACCGGGCAGTGGCCCCATTCAACCGCGGGTTCGCCCCGACCGAGCTGCCCGATGACCGCCACCACATCCACTCCAGCACCATGGCCGCCGACCAGATAGCGCTGCACGAGGCGCTCGGCGGCGACTCCGATGCGATCCTGATCGCGCACGACTGGGGCGCAGTAGGGGCATGGGGCGCGGCCGGCAAGGAACCCGGCCGGTGGCGGCGCTGCGTCGTCCTCAACATCCCGCCGTTCGCGATCTTCGGCGAGAACATCGTCACCTACGACCAGATCAAGCGGTCGTTCTATTTCTGGTACTTCCAGAATCAGCGCGTGGCCGAGGATGTCATCAGGGCCGATGACTTCGCGTTCATCGACAGGATCTGGGCCGACTGGTCGCCCGGCTACGACGCCTCCGAGGACCTGCCCAAGGTCAAGGAGTGCATCCGCGACCCGGCGCATTTCAAGGCTGCCCTGGGCTACTACTGGGGACAGTTCGACCCTAACCGGTTCGGCTCCGAGGAATGGGCAGCCGAGCAGGCGGCGGCCTGGGGCAGGGACATCACCCAGCCCACGCTGTACCTGCACGGCACCCAGGACGGCTGCCACGGCATGACCCAGGAGCAGGTGAACCGGGTGCCGGACCACTGAGGCCCCGGATCACAGTCCGAGCTGATCGAGGGTGTCGGGCACTTCTTGATGGTGCAGCGCCCCACCGACATCAACAAGCGGATCCAGGAATTCCTGGCAGCGTAGCTCCGCCTCGCCATTAACACGACGGCGATCATCCGGCACTGCCCTCCCCGGACGCAGTCATCCAGACCAACGTCCGGGGTACCGGCCGTGGCAGAAACCCAACACCGACCGTGAGAGGAACCTGGATGAGAACCTCGGTCTCCCGGGGGTCAGGCCGGGTAACGCGAGCAGGTGCCACCCCTTCGGTGCGGGTATAAGTGGCGCGCATCCGCGGCTGCGGCTGGCTCTGATCGTTGTTATTCGGTTGTCCGGCGCCGGAAATGCCGGGACGCGAGCGGAGCCGCCACGGCGAGGATCAGCACTGACCAGGCCAGCGACGCCTCGATGGGGTGCTGCATCGGCCAGGCGCTGATCGAGGCGGACGGGTTCGGATTGCCCCAGAGCTGGCGGGCCCCGGCGGTCACCGCGCTGACCGGGTTCCAGTCTGCGATGGCCTGCAGCCAGCCGGGCATGTGCTGGGTCGGCACCAGCGCGTTGGACACGAACGCGAGCGGGAACAGCACGATGAATCCGAACGAGGCGGCCGACTCCGGGCTTTTGCTGTTGAGCCCGACGCATGCCGCGACCCACGACAGCGAGTAGGCGAAAAACAGCACGAGGGCGAATCCTCCGATGATCGGCAGCAGTCCCGCGCTAGTTCTCCAGCCGACCGCCAGCCCGGTGACGGCGACAACGAGCGCGCACAGGCAGGCCGTCAGCAGGTCGGCGAAGGACCGGCCGACTAGCACCGCGGGCCGCCACATCGGCAGCGCCCGGAACCGGTCGATGATCCCCTCGTGCAAGTCGGTGGCCAGACCGACCGCCGTGCCCATGGTGGACGTGGTCAGGTTCAGCGCGAGCAGCCCGGCCAGGATGAAATCGGTGTAGCTGCCGCCGCCCGGGATCGGAATCGCGCCGCCGCCGAAGATGTAAATGAAGAGCACCGTGAACAGCACCGGCTGGATCGTGACGTCGGAGAGCTGCATCGGCTCCCGGGAGATGTGCACCAGGTTCCGGCGCGTCATCGAAACCACGTTCCTGACCCGCTCGGCCGCGCTCTGGGTGATCAGCCGGGTCCCGGCCGCGTCGCGCGGCCGCTGCGCGATCGCCGATGTCATGCCTGCGCCCCTTCGCTCTCGCGCTCCGCCGCGCCCGCACCCGGGCCGCCATGTCCGGCGCTCATCCCTCTTGCACCTGATCCGTTGTTGTCACCGGGGACACTCGCACCGGTGAGCGCGAAGAAGACATCGTCCAGCGAGGGCTGGCGGACCTCGATGTTGTCCACGAGCATGCCCGCCTGGTCCAGCGCCCGTACCAGAGCGGTCGCCAGGCCGGGTACGTTGTCCACGGCAGCGCTCAGGCGCAGTCCGTGGTCGCTGACTGATACCCGGCCGCCCACCAGGGGCGCGATCACCGCGGCGGCTTCCGGGCCGGGCTCGGCCAGCGTCACCTCGACATGAGCGCTCCGGCTGCGCTCCTTCAGCTCACGCGGGGTCCCGTCGGCGATCACCTGGCCATGATTGACCACCACGATGCGGTCAGCCAGGGTATCCGCCTCGTCCAGGTACTGGGTGGTCAGCAGCAGCGTGACACCGGAGCCGGTGAGCTCCCTGATCACCTCCCAGACTCGCTGCCTGCTCACCGGGTCCAGGCCCGTGGTCGGCTCATCCAGGAACAGCACGGGCGGCCGCGTCAGCAGGCTGGCCGCCAGGTCCAGCCGGCGCCGCATGCCGCCGGAGTAACCCTTGACCACCCGGTCGGCGGCGTCTGCCAGCTCGAAGAGCTCGAGTAGCTCGGCGGCCCTCGTCCGGGCCTGGCCCGTTCGCATGCCGCTCAGCTCGCCGACCAGCACGAGGTTCTGCCTGCCGGTCAGCAGCCCGTCCAAGGTAGCGTCCTGGGCGGCCACGCCGATCTGCCTGCGCACGGCGGCCGGATGGGCCAGGACGTCAATGCCGGCCACCCGGGCCCGGCCCGCGTCCGGCAGCGCCAGCGTGGTCAAGATCCGCACGGCTGTGGTCTTCCCGGCTCCGTTCGGGCCGAGCAGCCCCAGCACGCTCCCGGCCGGCACGAAGAAACTGACCCCGGCCAGCGCGCGCGTCTGGCCGTAGCTCTTGAACAGGGCGTCGGCCTCGATCATCGCGTCAGCCATCGCCGGTCATCCTTTGGCATCTCATCGATCCCTCCTACCTAACGGTCGGTAAGCATGATGCCAGCATACACATCGCCCTACCGAACGTTAGGTAAGCCCTCCCTCTCAGCGCTAAACTGGGCCCGTGACACAGGCAGACGCAGCATTCGCGGCCCCGGGCGCGCCGGCTCGGGATGATCAGCCCGGAGGCGACCAGCCCGGCGCATCCACCCGCGAAAGGATCCTCGACGTCGCCTTGGACTTGTTCACCGACCAGGGTTTCGACGGCACCTCCATGCGCGAGATCGCGGAACGGCTCCACATCAGCAAGCCGGCGATCTACTACCATTTCGCGTCCAAGGAAGAGATCCTGATAGCGCTGCACATGCGCCTGCACGACTTCGGCAAGGCCGCGCTCGCACGGTTGGCAGGCCAGACCGTGACGCTCCAGACCTGGGGCTCGCTGCTCAACGAGCTGCTGGATCAGATGCTGGCCCAGCGCAAGATCTTCCTGATGCACGAGCGCAACCAGGCGGCCCTCGAGAAACTGCATCGCAAGGACCACGACGACGAGCACGACGACATCCAGCAGCGATTCCGGCAGACACTCGCCGATCCGTCGCTGCCACTGCGCGACCGGGTTCGGATGGCGTGCTCACTGGGCGCAGTGTTCGGGGGACTGTTCATGGCCGGGGACGCGTTCGATAACGTCTCCAGCGCCGAACTCGGCTCCCTGGTCCGGGACGCGGTCCGCGACCTCGTGGCCGACCCCAGCGCCTAACCCAGGCCCGGGATAACCGGCATTAGGCACCAGTCACCGACACGGTAAGCATGCGCCAGCACGCCGCGCGTCACACCTATCGAGGTAACAGCGCATAGTCGCTCGGCTTGTCTGATGACGAAATGACGCAGTCGAGTCAGCGATCATTGCGGCCATCATCGCCGTGAGCGCCCGCAGGTAGGCTTCGCGTGCTATCGCGCGTACCCAGTGAATCTGGCCAGAGGAGAGTCTCATGCCACTTTTCAGCAACAAGCCGACCGACGATGCTGCCTCCTGGGAGCCGCAGGCCGCGGCCGGCAGGCTGGCACACACCGCAGGCGCCGCCCCGTCGGGCGTTTTCACCTCCGACTTGTCGGTCTCGGAGTACGTGCTGCTCGGCGAGGCCGGGTTCGAGCCGCTCGGCTTCGTGGTCGGGTCGTCCATCTATCACATCGGCCTGCAGGTCGGAAGATGGTCGCAGAACCAGGAACTGCAGGTGCTGACTCAGGCGATGTACAACGCCAGGGAACTGGCCATGACCAGGATGCAGGCTGAGGCCGACCACCTCGGCGCTGACGGTATCGTCGGCGTTCAGCTGCGCATGCAGAGCTACGTGTGGGGCCAGGGCGTCCTGGAGTTCATCGCTACCGGGACCGCGGTGCGCGCGCTGGGCAGCACTGGCGGCGGCACGGAAGGCGCCCACCGCGCGCCGGATGGCCGGGCGTTCACCTCGGACCTGTCGGCTCAGGACTTCTTCCGGTTGCTGGCGGCCGGCGCCGTGCCGGTAGCGTTCGTGCTCGGAACCTGCGTGTACCACATCGCCCATCAGTCGGCGATGCAGTCACTGCGCCAGGCAGGCCAGAACCAGGAAATGGTGATCTTCACCCAGGGCATCTACGAGGCCCGCGAGCTTGCCCTGGCCAGGATGCAGGCGGAGGCAACACAGGCGAGGGCCTCGGGCATCGTCGGGGTGAACGTCGCGGTCAACAATCACGTCTGGGGCGAGCACGCTACCGAATTCCTCGCCACCGGAACCGCCATCCGGCGCCTCGGCGATGAGCACCGGCTCCCCCAGACCTCGCCGAAGCCCACCTTCACTTTGGGGCTCGACAGCTAGGCTGCGGACGGCGATCTCCGTCGTCTCGTCTTATCCGGCACACAACGCCCCGTCCGGGCGCACCACAGGCGGCCACGCCGCCGACCGGGTTACCGCACCTAATAAGGCTATGGCGCCATGTGTTGGCTCTGCGGCGACCATCCCTGACGCGAGCCGGGGTAGCCATGCGCCAACTGGAGCCGCCACGGCGAGCATCCCGGCGCCAGCGTGAGCACGGCGGAGACACCCAACGGGCGGACATGCCAGCAACCGACGCTCGCCGCGAGTGCCGTCAGGCGCTCATGGCGAAACGACGCGTAACAGTCCAGTGCCCGCCGGCGAACTGCTCAGTCATCAGGGCGACCGCGGTGGCGTGCGCGTCTATGGGCAGGTACGCCTGGACGGCGACCTCGGCTGCGCGCAGGTCGTTCACGGGATGGCTGTGGCCTATGGTCAGGTGCGGAACGACGACGTCGTGCTGGCCCTCGAACGGAGGGAATGCGGGGAACGCCTCGTAGACACGGTTGGTCAGGGCGCGGAAGGGCTCCGGTTCGCTCGGGGCGAGCCAGAGCACGTTCGTGCCGAACCAGTCGGTGCGCTCCAGCCGGAAACGGAATCGGCTGACGGCCGCGAACAGGTGCTCAAGCTCAGCGAGCACCGAGGGGCTGATCGTCTCGGGCGGCATGAACGGGAAGAGCACTGTGACGTGAGCCGGGATGCCCAGCGGCGCGTTGTCGTCGAGATGCCGCCGATGCCGGGCCACGGCGGGTTCAGCCTCGGGGACTTCGACGATCAGGGCACTATGGGGAGCCGGGCTTGCCATGGCAGAACGTTAATCCGGCGAAGGCCGGGCGGCTAGCGGCTTTCCGGCCCGGGGTTCCCGGGATCACGGGTGTAGCTGGGGTTACTCGGTGTCGTAGATGGTGGGCCGTGTTGTGTGGCTCCTCACCGTCCTGCCCGGCAGTGCCTTGCACTCGCCCTGAGAACACGGCAGCCGGGGCTCCGGTACGTGGACTGCCGGGATAGCCGCGGTCAGCGCGCCGCCCCGGGCGGCCGACCCGGGCGCCCCGCGGGGCGCCATCCCGGCCGAAGCCGCGGCCATCCCGGAGCCCCCGGTAACGTGAAAGCTTTCCCGCCCCGGGACGGCTCTGTCGCACATTTCTGGATGATAACGGAGCCTGACGTCGTCCTCCCGCCGTATTTTCCTTATGAACGCCCCAAGATCGAACTAACGTGAAAGATAACCGGCCTCATAGGCCGTGAAATCTTTCACGTTATCGAAAACCGGCGAGGAGCAGGACACCGGACGGCCGCCAGCGCACGATCAGACCGTTACCTTCCAGTTATATGAGCCAGAGCCCCCGGGACCCGCAGGATCTTTCACGATAATCCCGGTGCCCGGCTCATCCCGCCGCGGGCGGCCGCCGGCCGGCAGACGGGCGCGCAAGCGCGGGAGGATCTCCCCATCACCGCAGGTCGCGCTAAAGTGCGGCTGCCGTGGAGAAGCATGCAGTAGCTACGCTTTCAAGATTTTCGAAAACTTGAGTGGTAAATGATGTGCTCGGGGCCAGGAGGCAGCGGCATCGGCGGCGAGCCCAGTGGCCGCGAGGAGATGCGGAGCGGCTCACATAACGTGACAACAATAGCTATTATGCAAGGCGCATAAAGCACCTAAGCCAGCAGCTCATGATCATTAATCGAAATACCCGCATTCCTTAGGTGCGGCTACCGACGGTTACAGCCGGGAGACTCGCGGGGCCGGCAACCGCGATTGCCGCCCTGGCCCGGAGCGTCAGTCCGCCATGCCGAGAGCCGCCCGGAGCCCGGCCTCCACACGGTGCATCGTCGGCGCCGTTATGGCGCCCATGTCGGCGCGCACCTCGTCGTCGTAGACAGTCTCGATGTCATCGCAGGACGCCCAGCCGGACATCACCTCGCCGGGGCCCAGCTCGACCATCGCGGGGCGGCTGTCGCGCGGTTTCGTCGTGGTCAGCCTGACCGCGAGCACCTGCTCGAACGCCTGGTTCCGCCGGTTATTGGAGACGACAAGAAAGTACTTGTCCTCATTGATGTGGCTCAGGCGAGCACGGTAGACGCGGCCACGAAGCAGGTCCGTCATCGCAACGCCTGGTCAGTCCTCTACGGCCCATGCGGGCCGCCTGCGCCGGGCGATCCGGTGAGCTTCGTCCGCCTCTCCGCCGGCAAGCCGGTCTTCGGCCGCGCTCGCGTAAGCTCGCTCCTCCGCCTTCTCGCGGATGGCGCGGAGCCCCGCTTCGAAGATCATGCGCAGGAGCGCCGCCTCTGCGACGCTCTCCACCACGACGATGCCGGTCATCTCCGAGAGCGCTTCCCGCTCCGGGCTCTCCTCGCGCAGGCGAGCGATGTCGGCCAGGTCTTTCTCGGTGAGCGGGAGGCTCTTGCGAGTCTTCGCCGGCTCTGTGAACCGGGACACCACCGTGGCAGGTCCTTCTTACGCAATGACGCACAGTCTGCTTCTCGACGTGCAGCATAACATGCGGCGAGTTCAGATGCAGAGCAGTAGATCCGGCAGAGACGGGTTGCATGGTCATGCAGTAGTGTGCATATAATTTCATTGTGTCCAAGGTGCTTACCTCCCTGCCTGTCGGCGAGCGCGTCGGGATCGCCTTCTCCGGCGGCCTCGACACCTCCGTAGCGGTCGCGTGGATGCGCGACAAAGGTGCGGTGCCCTGCACCTACACCGCCGACATCGGCCAGTACGACGAACATGACATCGCCTCGGTGCCCGGGCGCGCGGCGGCGTACGGCGCGGAGACCGCCCGGCTCGTCGACTGCCGGTCAGCTCTGGTGGAGGAGGGTCTCGCGGCTCTGGCCTGCGGGGCCTTCCATATCCGGTCCGGCGGCCGCGCTTACTTCAACACCACGCCGCTCGGGCGGGCCGTCACCGGCACGCTCCTGGTGCGCGCGATGCTGCAGGACGACGTCCAGATCTGGGGAGACGGGTCCACGTTCAAGGGCAACGACATCGAGCGGTTCTACCGCTACGGCCTGCTCGCCAACCCGTCCCTGCGGATCTACAAGCCGTGGCTGGACGCCGACTTCGTCAGCGAGCTCGGCGGCCGCAAGGAGATGTCGGAGTGGCTGCTCGCCCGCGGCCTTCCCTACCGGGCCAGCGCCGAGAAAGCCTACTCCACCGACGCGAACATCTGGGGTGCGACCCACGAGGCCAAGTCGCTCGAGCATCTCGATACCAACGTGGAGATCGTCGAGCCGATCATGGGCGTGCGGTTCTGGGACCCTTGCGTGGAGATACCCGCCGAGGATGTCACGATCGGCTTCGAGCACGGGCGGCCGGTGACGATCAACGGCAAGACGTTCGAGTCGGCCGTCGACCTGGTGCTGGAGGCCAACGCGATCGGGGGCCGGCACGGCCTGGGCATGTCCGACCAGATCGAGAACCGGATCATCGAGGCCAAGAGCCGCGGCATCTACGAGGCGCCCGGCATGGCGCTGCTGCACGTGGCGTACGAGCGGCTGGTCAACGCCATCCACAACGAAGACACTCTCGCCAGCTATCACAACGAAGGCCGCAAGCTCGGCAGGCTCCTGTACGAGGGCCGGTGGCTGGACCCGCAGGCGCTGATGCTGCGCGAGTCGCTCCAGCGCTGGATCGCGACGGCGGTCACCGGCGAGGTGACCATGCGGCTGCGGCGCGGCGAGGACTACTCGGTCCTGGACACGACGGGCCCCGCGTTCAGCTACCACCCGGACAAGCTCTCCATGGAGCGGATCGAGGACGCCGCCTTCGGGCCCACCGACCGCATCGGGCAGCTGACCATGCGCAACCTCGACATCGCCGACTCCCGGGCCAAGCTCGAGCAGTACTCCGCGCTCGGCATGTTCGGCGGGCCGCCCGGACTGGTCGGCGAGCTGCCCGCGGGCGGGGCCGCGGCGATCGCCGCCCGCGGCGAGACCGGCGGCCAAGCCCGCCGCGAGGTCCCGGACGACGAGGAACTGCTCGATCACGCGGCGATGGAGTCCGGCACCGACTGACGCCCGCTTCCGGCGCTCATGCCGCCCCAGCGCTCATGCCGCCCCGGCGGGCACGCCGCCGCGGCCCCGCAACTATGGTCTTGATCATGGACATCGGATTCGGCGTGCCGGTGGCGGGCACGTGGGCGTCGCCGCGCAACCTCACGGAGTTCGCCCGGCGGGCGGAACGGCTCGGCTACCGGTCGCTGTGGACGTTCCAGCGGCTGCTCGTGCCGTCCGATGCCGCGATGGCCCCCGTGTACCAGAGCGTGCTCGACCCGATGATCTCGCTCGGCTACGCCGCCGCCGTCACGTCCTCGATCAGGCTCGGGGTCGCCGTCGTCAACCACCCGTTCATGTCGCCGCTGCTGCTCGCCAAACAGGCGACGACGGTGGACGTGCTGTCAGGCGGACGCCTCGACCTGGGCGTCGGGAGCGGCTGGCTGCCCGCGGAGTTCACCGGGTCCGGCGCGTCGATGGCGCGCCGCGGCGCGCGGACGCAGGAGTACGTGGCAGCGCTGCGCGCCCTGTGGACGGGCGCGAACGGCTTCCGCGGCGAGTTCTACGAGATCCCGCCCGGGCATCAGGATCCGCGGCCGGTGCAGCGGCCCGGGCCGCCGGTGCTGCTTGGCGGCATGTCGCGGCCCGCGATGGAGCGGGCCGGGCGGATCGCCGACGGCTGGGTCACCGCGAGCAGCGCCGACCTGTCGAAGATCGCCGAGGCCGCGAAGGTGGTGCAGGAGACCGCGGCGGCGGCCGGGCGCGGGCCAGTGCGGATCGTCTGCCGCGGCGTGGTCCGCGCGGGGAAGCCTGTGATCTCATCAGGACAGCGGGTGCTGCTGTCCGGCGGTTACGAGCAGATAAGGGAGGACACGGCGTGGCTGGAAAGCTGCGGCGTCACCGAGGTCTTCTACGACTTGAACTGGGATCCGCGCATCGGAAACCCGGATGCCGACGAGGGCAGCGCCGTGCTCCGCGCCAGTGAGCTGGTCGAGGCCCTGGCGCCGGAAGGCAAGCGATGAGCGCCGAGGTGCGGATCGGGGTCCTCGGCGCCGCGCGGATCGCGGAGCGGGCACTGGTCGAAGCCGCGCGCGCCGTCCCGTCGGTGACGGTGACCGCGATCGCCGCGCGGGACAAAGCCCGCGCCGAAGCGTTCGCGCTGCAGCACGGGCTGCCGGTCGCCCACGGCTCCTACGAACTGCTCCTCGCCGACCCGGGCATCGACGCCGTATACGTGGCGCTGCCGAACTCGCTGCACGCGCCCTGGACGCTGCGCGCCATCGATGCGGGCAAGCACGTGCTGTGCGAGAAGCCGTTCGCCTCCAACGCCGCGGAGGCGTCGTCGGTCACGGCCGCCGCGGCGGCCTCCGGGCTGGTGGTGATGGAGGCGATGCACTACCGCTATCACCCGCTTGTGCACCGTTTCGCGGCGCTGATCAGCGAGGGCGCTATCGGGACGCCGCGGCACATCCAGGCGTGGACCAGCTGGCCGGTCGCTGACACGGGCGACATCCGCTACGACTTCGCGCTCGGCGGCGGCGCCCTGATGGACGGCGGCTGCTACGCCATCGATTGCCTGCGGCTGGTAGCCGAGTCGGCCGGCGCCGGCGAGCCGTCGGTCGGCGGCGCGCTCGCCGACCCGCTCCCGGACGAGCCGGTGGACCGTGCCACGGCGGCGCGCCTCGCCTTCGCCGGCGGGCTGACGGGCTGGTTCGAGTCCGTCTTCACCCTGGACGGGGACTTCAACGCCGACGTGCATGTCATCGGGGACGAGGGCCGGCTGTGGCTGCGCAATTTCGTGCTCGCGCATGAGGGGCGGCTGATAATGACGGCACCGAACGGGGCCGTGGCGTCTGACGAGGCCGCCAGCGATCTGCGCCGCCCCGGGGACGACGCGGCCGACACCACCTTCGCCTGGCAGCTGCGCGCGTTCGCCGCCGCCGTGACCGATGGCGCCCCGTTCCCGACGACAGCGAAGAACGCCACCGCCACCATGCGGGTAATCGACGACGCGTACCGCGCGGCCGGGCTCCCGCCGCGCGGGATCGCCGGCGCCTAGGGCAGCGCGCTGCCTTGGAGCAGGACCTTCGCGACTAGTTCGGGATCATCCGTCATCGGGACGTGACCGCAGCCGGGCAGCGGCACGAAGCTGGCCTGCGGCAGGTGCTCCATGGCGACACGGGCCTGGCGGGGGAGCAGTATGCGGTCCTTGGCGCCCCAGGCGATCGTCACCGGGACGTCGCCTGGGACCGATTCGGTGAAGGACACGGATTCGGCCAGGATCGCGCGGACCGTGTCCCGGGCGCGGAGGAAGGCGAGGACGTCGGCGGCGGCCTGCTGCGGGGGCATTCTCGAGGGCCTGGCGACGAAGCCGCCGTCGATGACGGTCCTGCCCAGCGTGCGGCGGGCCATCGCGGGGACCAGGGGCCGGGCGACCGAGCCGAACAGCTGCCCGGCCACGAACACCCCCTTGGCGTAGCCGAACTCCCAGTCCCTGGCCCAGAACCCGGCTGGGGACAGCGCGGTCACGGTCGCCGCCCGGCCGTGCGCGCCCGCGATCAGCGCCAGGGCGCCGCCCAGGGAATTGCCGGCAACGTGCGGCCGGTCAAGCCCCATCTCGTCGAAGAACGCGAAGAGTTCTTCGGCGATCGCCTGGACGGCCTGCCGGCCCTCCAGGCGCAGCGGCGGGGACTCGCCATGGCCCGGCAGGTCCACGGCGATGACAGTCCGATGGGGCGCGAGCAGCCCCAGGACCTCATTCCAGGCCTGCCGCCTGTGCCCCACCCCGTGCAGCAGCACCAGCGGCGCCCCAGCGCCATGATGTTCATAGGCAAGTCTCACTATGACCTCCGCAGCTTGAGGCCCATTGCGCCAATCGACCAGATTAGGGGAACCTACCAAGGCATAGGTGCGTGTGCGAGGTGTCGCAGGTCCGGGAAATCGGCCGACAGTCCCGCTAGGGTATGCCACCAGGGGCGCGGACTAGGACGCCGCTGGCCGCGGATGTCGTTGCGGACCACGTCCGGGTTCAGCCCGCCCGGTGCCGCAGCCGGCCGCACTCATCCCGCGACCTGTCCGCAGCATGTCTAAGGTACAGGCGGATGCCGGCCTGAAATCAGCAGCGGGCCAGGCCAAGGCTGCTCTCTTCGCCTGCGACGCCACGATGACGCCCGCTACATCCGCGCCGCTGAAATCCGCACCGGTGAGATTGGCCCCGGTCAGGTTAGCTCCCTCCAGGCAAGCGCCTCTGAGACTGACACCACTCAGGCTGGCGTATTCCAACTGGCTGCCGAGGAAGGACGCGCCGTTGGCCTGCGCACCGTCAAAGTCCTTATGGGAGAGCTGGATGCCGTTCAAGTTCGCGCCATCGAGATCTGCCCCCCGGAAGTTCGCTTTGTCCGCCATCGCCTGTGAGATCACCTGCCCTTGCCAGTGCACCGGCGGATTCGGGACAGTGGCAACGGCGGTGCGGCCGCCACCTTCACCGCGGGATTCATGCAGCCGAATCGAACCCGCGATTACTACGAGAGAGGCCGTGAGCGCGGCGGCTAGGCCGAACGTCAGCCAGCGGTCCTGGCTGAGGAACAGAATTCCGGCGACTATGAGGGTCGCGGCCATTGCCTCAACGCAGAGGATGACTCCAGTCGTGCCGAAGAGCGTCCCAGCCGTGCTGGCGAGCACGATTGCCATAGCGGGCCAGAGCCACAGCGACGACGGCCAACCCGGTTTTAGGCCCCGCGGCAACCGATCGTCACCGGTCTGCCCTGATTCACCTCGCTTGCCCGTATCTGGCACATCCTAGATGCTGCCATGCGCCTTCCCGCGGGCGAGTGCGCCACGCCAGCCCTAGCCGCCCAGACGGATCGAGGAGTATGCTCATGCAATCGGGGAGGTGTCTATGCCATATCTTGTAACGTTGCGGCTCTCCCGCGCAGGCGGCAGGCACGCTCCCGGCCGCGCTCTCTGTTACAGATAGCGGCTGGCCCGTCTGATGCGCGGTTCTATTGGCCTCCCCGGAGATCCGAATTCGGATAACCGGCAGACAATTGACTGCCCAAGTTCGGGCTGCCCCGGTCTCGCCACGAGACAATCGAATGGCTTGTATAAATGCAGGAGAAACAAGGAGCACGTTTACAAGAGAGAGCGGGACGGATCGTACACGCAGGTGACCAGCTAATGCGCGCGCTCAATCCTCGGCCAGCGCTGACGGACAGCAAGTTAACGCGGATAAAAGGGACAAGCGGAAGTAGGATAATGGCCACGTGAATGGATTCTCGTCAGCTATAGCAGGCGTTGGTAGTGCGATCGGCCGATACTTCAGCATAGTCAGCTTCATTCCTTCGTTTCTGCTCACCGGTTTTACGTTCGCGCTTATCCAAAGTGCCGCGTGGAGTGGCGACGGCACACCCGACTGGAGCCGGGCAGGCGGAGCCTTCACGCATCTCGGCGATCTTGCGCTGCTAATCTTGATAAGCATCGCACTGGGTGTTGCCGTGCATCCCGTCCAGTTCGCGTTGGTGCAGTTCTTCGAAGGCTACTGGGGCGCCGGGAAGCTGGCTCAACGAGTGCGTGTCGCGAGAATAATTCATCACAGCCACAAAATGGAACGCTTTCTGGGCGGCCGAGGAGCCCGAGCCGACGCTGATCTTGAAAAAGAGGCGCAGGGGAAATTTTCGCTGGAACCCGAGGAGCGCATCAAGCTTATTTCCCAGCGTGATGAGGATTACCGTCTAGCGCGAGGTTACCCAGCACCTGGCCACGAAGACGAAATAATGCCAACACGTCTGGGCAACGTTCTCCGCAGATACGAGCGGCTAGCGGGATATCAGTATAGGCTGGATGCTGTCCGGGTGATTCGGCACGTTGCTTTTGTCGCGCCGCCAGGACACGTTGAGTACCTGAATGATCAACGTGAGCTGCTTGACCTATCCGTCCGGATGTGCGCGACATCAATTATCGCCGTATTTGTCGCTATTGCGTTCTTGTGGCATCACGGCCCCTGGCTCGCGATCGCGCTGATACCTTATGGTATTGCTTACCTCAGCTATAGAGGGGCCGTCATAGTTGCTCATGAATATGGCGCCGCCATATGCGCTGTAATTGATCTTGACCGTTTCACCCTCTACGACTACCTGCGACTGCCTCGCCCGAAGAACACCGTCAGCGAACGATTGATGAATGGAACGCTCACCAGACTCCTCGACCATGACCCTAGCGTTAGCCTTCGGTACGATTACCGCAGCACCCCGGATGGCCCCGGTCAGCAGATGGAGACTAAGCAGTAGTTACTCTATTTACCCGTTTACCCGTTGGTGTGCGGCCCCGCACTGTCGTGTGCGTATCGCCGGAACCGGGGGGCCAGATCGACTTTCCTGGCGTCCGCCAGCAAGGCTGACAGCGACGGAACCGGCGTGCCCGCGTACAGTACCTCGCTATCCACATAGCATCCGCGCCGGAGCATATACGGCCCAGGTCCCTGGATGTCACGCGCTACGACACAGCAATCCGAGCCGATGATTGCCTGGGTCCTCACCCAGAACACCGTATGCGGAGTCTGGAAGATAAGAGTGTCGAGAGATACGAGATTCCCAGCCTGGTGGTAGTCCCAGAACCAGCGGCCGAAAAGACGCTCGTGCGTGAACGGCGGCCACAACGCTTGAGGCGTGCCGACGAGAGGCATTACTGACCAGCGGGGCAGTGGCCTGGCTGGCTCGTATTCCGTGTCGGAGCCAACCAGCGCGGTGATGCCGCCCCTCCCTAGCCAGCCAAACAGGGATCCGTGCCGCGGGAGCGGGATGCCGCGTGTCACCGCATTCCTGACCGCCTCCGGTACGCGAGCACCGTTGGCCTCGATGTCCACGATTTCCCCGGACGGCCAAGGGCACAGCGAGTAACAAAGCGAGCCGCTGTCGCCGCGGTGGCGCGCGAGCAGGAAAAAACTGACGTCCTCCCGCTCCCGGAGCATCAGGACCATCAAACGGGCCACGCCGATGTCATCCACGGCCCTGGCCGCTAGCGGGTAGCGGGTAAATAGCTCCTCGCAGGTGTCGTAAAGGGAGGTTGTGCAGAACATCCTGGCCCTCCCTCCAGTTGACCCGGAAACGCGGCACCTTCGACCGCATGTTCGACTAACTACACTAGCGAACTTAGGTTCGATACGCAACCTCAGTCATGAGGGTAGTCGAAAAGGATGGCACTGACTGGAGCCGCCAACCGCGCGATCGCCGTGCCGGGGTCGGCGGGAGCCGCGCGGAGCGGCTAGACGCCTTCTCGGTGGGCTATCGCGGCGGCTTCGGTGCGGCTCGCGGCACCGAGCTTGCCGAGGATGTTGGAGACGTGCACGCTGGCCGTCTTCGGCGTGATGAACAGCTCCGCGCCGATCTCCCGGTTGGACAGGCCACGCGACAGCAGGCGGAGCACCTCGCGCTCGCGGTCGGTGAGCCCGGCGGTCGCCCCGCGGACGGCGTGCCCGTTGCGGGAGTCGTGGCCGGCGTCGAGGCGGGCGCGGCGGGCGAGGTCGTCCAAGGCGGCGGCGAGCGGGGCCGCGCGCAGCCGGGCGGCTGTTTCCGCCGCGGCGCGCCAGGCCGACGCGGCCTCGTCCCTGCGGCCGGCTTCGGCCAGCGCCTCGGCGAGCCGCCACTGGGTCCGCGCGGTCTCGTACACGTATCCCGGGCCGAAGGCGGCGAGCACCGCTTCCCACGCGGCCGGCGAGTTCGCGCCGCGGGCGCGCTCGTATTCGGCGGCGCAGCGGGCGAGCCAGCCGCGGCCCTCGGGACCGAGCACCGCCTTGGGCCGCTTGGGGAACCGGGCGCCGGCGCGGGCCAGCTCGAGCAGCGCCGCGGCCGCGGCGATCTCTGCCGACGCGGCGTCGGGGTCGCCGGCCGCCCGCGCGGCGCAGGCCCGGTCGGCGCGGGCGCTGAGCGCCACGGCCGCTACCCGGATGACCGACGGGCTATGCGACGGCCACGCGTCGGCGCTGATCGCGGCCTGCGCGTGCGCGAGCGCGAGATCGGTGTCGCCGCGCCAGAGCGCCTGCTCGGCCAGCAGCCCCCGGGCGATGTAGGTGACGAAGGTGTCGTCCCAGAACGGCTCCAGCCAGGTGTGCCGCTCGTCGGCCGCCGCGTTGCCCCGGCCGACGTCGATGAACAGCGCCATCGAGGACAGCACCGCCTCCGGCTGGCTGATCACCCGGACCGGGTAGCCGTCGGCGAGCTCCTGGGCGTGGTCCCAGCACCCGTCGGCGTAGTGCGCCTGGAAGTGCAGGTGCTGCAGGTCCAGGCCGAACGGGGCGAGGCCGAGCCCCTCGTCCTCCGCCCGCTGGACGCCCTGGTGGGCGATGGTCGCCGCCGCGTCCAGCTCGCCGCGGACGAGGTGCTCGAGGGCGAGGTGGTAGGCGGCCCGCAGCTCGACGCCGAGGACGCGGGCGGCCGCCGCCTGACCGTGCGCGGCGGTGAACAGGCCGATGGCCTGGTCGGCCTCGCCGGAGCGGCTGCTCAGCTGGCCGAGCGTGACCAGGGCGTCCGCCTCGACCGACGGGGCGTCGGACCGCGCCGCGACCGCGCGGGCCCGCTCGGCCCACTCGCGGGCGGCGGGGTTGTCGCCCGCGGCCATCAGCGCGATCGCATAGGTGGCCATCGCCCGGGCCAGGTACCAGGTCGGCGGCTCGGCCGGCGTTTCCGTTACGGTCCGCTCGGCGACCTGCAGCGCCTCGGTGTAGGCCCTCATGTTCTCGGTCTGCAGGAGGAAGTAGGCGAGGCGTTCGCCGACCCGGCTGCGGAGCCCGGCATCGGCGCTGGGATCGTCCGGCAGCACCATGCGGATGCGGCGCAGCAAGTGGACGGCGCGGGGGACGTCGCCGCTGGCGGCGGCGGCCGTCGCGGAGCGGTGGCCGAGCTTGCCGCGGCTCATCCCGCCCAGCGTCGCCGCCTGGTCCACGCGGTCCCATAGCGCGAGCGCCTGGTCGTAGTGCCGGTGGGCTTCGGCGGGGGCGCCGAGGCGTTCGGCTTCCTCCCCGGCGCGGATGGACGCGGTGAACGCGCCGGGGACATCGTGGCTGGCCAGGCTGTGGTGCGCCAGCTCGGCGGCGGCGCCGGGCACCGCCGACAGCAGCACGGCGAGCCGGGCGTGCAGCCGGGTCCGCTCCCCCGGCAGCAGGTCGTTGTACACCGCCTCGCGCATGAGCGCGTGCCGGAAGGCGTACCCGTCCCCGTCGAGGACGAGCAACTGGTGCGCGACGGCCTCGCGTACCGCCTCGTCGTAGGCCTCGTCCGGCAGGCCGGAGGCGGCGCGGACCAGCTCGTCGGAGGCTCGCCGCCCGGCGACCGCCGCGGCCCGGAGCACCTGCTGAGCGGCGTCGGACACCCGCTCCACCCGGGACAGCAGCAACGCCGCCAGCCCGGACGGCAGCGCCCCCGCTGGGCCGGACGCCGTCGCGGCGGCGAGCAGTTCCTCCGCGTAGTACGCGTTGCCCTCGGCCCGCTCGACGATGTGGTTGAGGGTGGCGGCGGGGAGCCAGCCGCGACCGTTCCGAATAGACGAAAGATGCTCAGCCAGCGCGGAGGGGGGCAGCGGGCCGAGCTCGACCGGCACCACCGACGGCAGTCTTTGCAGATCAGCCAGCACCAGGCGCAGCGGGTGGCGCCTGTACAGATCGTCGGCCCGGTACGTGCCGATCGTCGCGACGCACTCGCGGTGCAGCATGCGCAGCAGGAACGTGACGAGCTCGCGGGTGGACGCGTCGGCCCAGTGCAGGTCCTCGAGGATGAGCAGCACGGGCCGCTCGGCCGCGAGCTCGGTGAGCAGCCCGAGCACGGCGCCGAACATCTGCTGCCTGGTCAGGCCCGCCCAGTCGCCTTCGCCCCGCTGCCCGTCGCCGCCGTCCGGCAGCAGCCTGGCGAGCACCGGGCGCGCCTTGACCGCGGCCTCGAGCTCGGGCGAGGCGGTGCGGAGCGCGTCGGCGAAGGGCAGGTAGGGCACGCTGTCGCCGATCTCGGCGCACTGCCCGGTGAGCACGGTGAAGCCGCGCTCGGTGGCGAGCGCGGCCACCTCGGTGACGAGGCGCGACTTGCCGACGCCGGCGTCGCCGCTGACCAGCGCGGCGACAGCACGGCCGCTGGCCGCCTCATCCAGCAACCCGCGCAGCCGCGCTAGCTCGGCGTCGCGGCCCACCAGTATCGCCATGTCTCTATTATCCCCGAACAGGCGATACACCTCCGAATCAATTAACCTCGCGGGTATGGACAAGGTGATCCGGACCGACGCGCAGTGGCGCGAGCTGCTCAGCCCAGACCAGTACCGCGTGCTCCGGCAGGCGGGGACCGAGGCGCCGTTCACAGGCGAGTACACCGACACCAAGACGACCGGGGTCTACCGGTGCCGGGCATGCGGGGCGGAACTGTTCCGTTCGGACGCCAAGTTCGAGTCACACTGCGGGTGGCCGTCGTTCTACGAGCCGAAGTCGGGCGACGCCGTGACCTTGCTGGAAGACCGGTCGCACGGGATGCTCCGGGTCGAGGCCCGGTGCGCGCGGTGTGACTCCCATCTCGGGCACGTGTTCACCGGCGAGGGGTATGACACGCCCACCGACGAGCGGTGGTGCATCAACTCGGTCTCGCTGTCGCTGGAGCCGGCGGAGTTATCCGGTCCTATTCGCCGCTTTGGTAGCGGCGGTCGCGCTTAGTCTGCGCGCGGCGGCGCTTGTCCTGCAGGCGGCGCTCCCTGGCGGCGCGGCTCGGCTTGGTGGGCACGCGGGGGCGTCTGGGCGGCGCGACAGCCTCGCTGAGCAGCGACGCCAGCCGCTCGCGTGCCGCCATCCGGTTCAGGAGCTGGCTGCGCTCGGCTGACGAGGCGACCGTGAGCACGCCGTCGGTGAGCCTGCCGTGCAGGCGCGCGACGGCGCGTTCCCTTGCCTGGCCGGGGATGCTCGGCGAGCGCTGGACGTCGAAGGAGAGCTCGACCCGGCTGTCGGTGGTGTTGACCGACTGGCCGCCAGGACCTGAGGACCGGGAGAACCGCTCGTGCAGTTCGGCGGCCGGGATCACCAGCCAGCTGTTGACGCGCAGGTCCTCGGCCATGAGTTCAAGGATGCATGATCCTCCTCGAAGGGTGAGCCGCCGCGGGCCGCTTCCGGGTGACAATCGGCTGATGACGATGCCCGTCGACCCGAAGGCGATGCTGCGTTCCCGCAGCTACATACGGCTGCTGGTGCTGGCCGCGATTATCGGCGTGCCGGTTTCCGTGGCGGCCTACTGGTACCTGTACCTGGTGGGCTACCTGCAACCGGAGATCTTCACCGACCTGCCGCACGGGCTCGGGTTCAGCTCGGAGCCGGTGTGGTGGCCGCTGCCCGTGCTGGCCGTCGGCGCGGTGCTGGTGGCCCTGGCGATCACGTACCTGCCCGGCCGGGGCGGCCCGTCGCCGGCCGGCGGGTTCGCGATGCACGGGCCGCCGACCCCCGCGCAGCTGCCCGGGGTGATCCTGGCGACGCTCGCGACACTGATCTTCGGCACCGTCCTCGGGCCGGAAATGCCGCTGATCCTGCTCGGCGGCGGGCTGGCCGCGCTGTCGGTGCGCCTGGCCCGCCGCGACGTCCCGGACCAGGCGAAGGCGGTGGTCGCGTCCGCGGGGAGCTTCGCGGCCATCAGCACGCTGCTCGGGTCCCCGATCGCCGGCGCGTTCTTGCTGATGGAGGCGTCCGGGCTGGGCGGCCAGATGCTGAGCCTGGTGCTGCTGCCGGGGCTGCTGGCCGCGGGGGTGGGCTCGCTGATCTTCATCGGCCTGGACGCCTGGACCGGGCACGGGGTGTTCTCGCTGGCCATCCAGGGGGCGCCGCACTTCGGCCGGCCCGACATCGCAGAATTCGGCTGGGCGCTCGTGATCGGCGTCGCGGCCGCGCTGGTCGGCTCGGGTATCCGCCGGTCCGCGCCGGTCGTGCACCGCTACGCCGAACGCTGGACGCTGGCCGTCCTGCCACTGGCGGGCCTGGTCGTCGCCGGGCTGGCGATCGCCTACGCCGAGGGCGCCGGCAAGCCCTCGTCGAACGTGCTGTTCTCGGGCCAGGACGCGCTCTCGCCGCTGGTCCAGCACGCCGCCAGTTACACCGTGGGCGCGCTGCTGCTGCTGGTGGTGTGCAAGGGGCTGGCGTACATCGTGTCGCTGGGCAGCTTCCGGGGCGGGCCGATCTTCCCGGCCCTGTTCATCGGCGCGGCGGGCGGCATCGCCATGTCCCACCTGCCCGGGCTGCCGATGGTCGCGGGGCTGGCCATGGGCATGGGCGCGATGACCGCGGTCATGATGACCCTGCCGCTGACCTCGGTCCTGCTCGTCGCCCTGCTGCTGCCCGCCAGCGAGCTCACGCTTACGCCGCTGGTCATCGTGGCGGTGGTCGTGGCCCACGTCACCGCGGCGCGGCTGGCGCCAGTCGATAAGAAGGAGGCGCCGCCGGTCCCGGGGCAGCGAGTCGCCCCGGCACCCGCTCCCGCCGATCCTAAATCGTGACCTGAGCCCGCAACCGGGGGTGTCCGCGGTTCCGTCCAACGGGCATGCGGAACAGGCATATCGGGGGCGCCCGCCGCGCCGCCTTGGTCCCGGGACTGATAGTCATCGTCATAGCGGCGCTGGCCGGCTGCTCGGGTAGCAGCGCATCCAGCGCGTCCAGCGCGTCGGGCGCGTTGGGCGCGGCCAGCGCGTCGGGCGCGGCCGGCGTTCCGGCGCAGGCCCCCGCGGCCGGCGCGGCCCACGCCAGGAGCGCGGGCGGCACCGGGCAGGCCGCCTCGGCCACGCGGCTGGCCCCGACGGGCCAGCAGCTCATCTACACCGCGCAGCTGACCGTGCGGGCGCGCGACGTGACGGCGGCGGTCTCCCGCGCGACGTCGATCGCCGCCCAGGCGGGCGGCTACGTGTCGTCGGAGAACGCGAGCAGCGACCCGGACCACCCAGCCCAGTCCACCGCGACCATCGAGCTCAAGATCCCCGTGGCGGCGTACGCCGCGACGCTGGCCGAACTCGCTGGCGGCGGCCTCGGGACTCAGCTGTCCCTGCAGCAGCAGGCGCAAGACGTGACCGAGCAGGTGGCCGACGTGAACAGCCAGGTCGCCTCGGACGAAGCGGCCATCGCACAGCTGCGGTCGCTGCTCGCACACGCCGGCTCGGTCGCCGACCTGCTCACCGTGCAGGAGCAGATCAACTCCGAGGAGTCCGACCTGGAGGCGATGCAGGCGCAGCAGAGCGCGCTGAACCACGAGACCGCGTACGGCACGGTCACCGTCACGATCCTCGGCCCCACCGTGGTGCGGCACCCGGCGCGGGCGAAGCCGAAACCCCCGCCGGGCCTGGGCAGGGGCCTGACAGCCGGCTGGCACGCGTTCCGCGTGGGGCTCTCGTGGCTGCTTGCGATCATCGGGGCGCTCTTGCCGTTCGCCGCGGTGCTCGCGCTGCTTGCCGCCCTCGGCTACTGGGCCGGCGGTGGCTGGCGCGGCGCCGGCCGACCGCGTTACGCGTTACGCGAGGTCGGCGACGAGCTCCGCGACGGGCTTGCGGCGCCCGGTGAAGAACGGGATCTCCACCCGGGTGTGCCGCCGGGCGTCCGCGCCGCGCAGATGCCGCATCAGGTCGACGATCCGGTGCAACTCGTCGGCCTCGAACGCGAGCATCCACTCGTAATCGTTGAGTGAGAAGCAGCTGACGGTGTTGGCTCGCACGTCCGGGTAGTCGCGCGCCATCATGCCGTGCTCGGCGAGCATCCTTCTGCGTTCGGCGGGGTCGAGCAGGTACCACTCGTAGGAACGGACGAAGGGGTAGACGCTGACATAGTTCCGCGGCTCTTCCTCGGCGAGGAACGCCGGGATGTGCCCCTTGTTGAACTCGGCGGGCCGGTGCAGCGCCATGGCCGACCACACCGGCTCGCTGGCCCGGCCGAGCTTGGTGCGCCTGAACCAGGCGTATATCGCCTGCAGCTCATCGGAGGTCGGCGCCACCCACCACAGCATGTAGTCGGCGTCGGCGCGCATGCCCTGCAGGTCGTAGCAGCCCCGGGTGACAATCCCCTTGCCCGCGGCCTGGTCGAGCACCTCGGCGAGCTCCGCCGCCGCGCCGTCGCGGTCGCCGTCGAGCGCGGACCGGTCCGACACCCGGAACACCGACCACATGGTGTACCGGATGAGCTCGTTCAGCTCCCGCGCCTTGACCCGCTTCTCGTCATCAGCCATGTCCAGAATCCTAGTTGGCCCGCCCGCGGCCGTCGGTCGCGCCTCTCGGCTATGCAGCAATGCAGCTCAGCCTAGGTTGATCATGGCTTCCGGGGGCGCTCCCCAGGACGCGTCCGCCGCCACTATAACCGTCCGTGACTGTCGATTGCTAAGCTAGCGCGATGATCTCGAAAACATTTTTCTCGACGTAAGTAAATCATTCTATAACGCCGAAAACTCTTCGCCGTCATGGCCGGCCGCACCGGGAGTCCGCGGCGGGGGCGCGCGAAACGGTTACGCTCTGTAGTGCACTAGTCCGTTATACCTTTAATGTCCGAATTTGCGCAGCGCAGGCTTACGACAGAGGGAGCCGGCGACCAACCAAGATCAACCGTTGCTAAGAGGCATTGGTCTATGCAGTCCTTAAATGTGTCGTTTGGTGCGATATGGGCCTGTCGGTTATCAACTTCGGGCGTGTCGCGGCAGCTCTCCCGGCCAACCCAAGCCCGTATTGCACCTTTTGTGGCACTATGCCCGCTCTTGACGCCCGGCGCAGTAAATCGCATTGCGCATGCCAGAAATCGGGCATCAATAACTTAATTACCGACAAGTCCATATCACCTCGGATGACACATTTAGGCGTTATGGACGGATGGCGGTCTTGCTTGTCAGGTACGCGAGGATCTGACTGGCGGCCGAGTGGGCTGTGGCGACGCACGCGGGGATGCCCACCCCGTCGTAGGCGGCGCCGGCGACCGCGAGTCCGGGCTGCTTGGATACGGCCTCCCGGATGCTCTTGACCCGGTCGAGGTGGCCGACGTTGTACTGCGGCAGCGCACCGCCCCAGCGGGTCACTCGGTACGCGACGCTTGTTGCTGTTATCTCGGTCGCCGCCGCCAGTTCCGCGGCAGCGAGCGCGGCGAGGTCCTTGTCGTCGCGCTGGAGGAGGGCGGTCTCGCCGATCCGCCCGACGGAGCAGCGGACGATATGGACCGGTGCCCGCTCCCGCAGGTGCGGCCACTTGACCGTGGAGAACGTGACGGCCTTCACGGATTTGCCGTCTACCGCGGGGACGAGGTAGCCGCTGCGCCGCTGCTGCGGGAAGTCGGCCTCGCGGTAAGCGAGCGTGATGATCGCCATGCTCGCGTACGGGATCCGCGCCAGGTGGCTGGCCGCTTCCGGGGCGGCGCCCTTGAGGAGGCGCGCCGCGGGAGCGGCCGGGACGGCGAGGATGACCGCGTCGGCGTCCAGGTACTCGGGGTCGGCGGCGGAGCCGGCGGTGAGCCGCCAGCCGGCGGCGGTGCGCGCGAGCTCGCGGACCATCGCGCCGGTGCGGACCTCGGCGCCCGACGCCTTGGCGATGGCCTCGGGCAGCGCGCCGAGCCCGGTGGCGAGCGTGACGAAGACCGGTTTCGGCTGCTCGCTGCCTTGCTCCACCGGCAGAGCGGGCGGGATGAGCGAGGCCGCGGCCTCGGTCAGCGTCGGGTGCGTCCGCGCGGCGGCGGCCAGCGGTGCGAGGGTGGCCTGGAAGGACAGCTCCTCGGAGCGGCCGGCGTAGACGCCGCCGAGCAGCGGGTCGACGAGCCGGTCGACGACCTCGGCGCCGAGGCGGCCGCCGACGTAGGCCGTGACCGAGGTGTCCCCCGGCTCCGCGGTTGCCGGTGACTCGTGCCGGGCGCGGGCGATCCCCTCGGCGGAGACGACGCCGGTGGCCGCCAGTTCGCCGATGTCGGCGGGCACGCCCATGAACTGGCGGCGCGGCAGCGGGCGCATCTCCCCCCGGGTGTAGATCGCACTCGACGTGACGCCCGCCGGGACAAGGTCCTCGCCGAGGCCTGTTGCTGTTATCAGCTCGATCCCTTCGGGCCGCCGGGCGAGCAGCGCCTCCGCGCCCTCGTCCACCGGCACCCCGGCGACCTCGGAGGCGGAGAGCTTGCCGCCAAGGCGCGGCGCGCCTTCGAGCACAGTGACCCGCACGGGCTGGTCCTTGAGGAAGAAGGCGGCCGCGAGCCCGGCGATCCCGCCCCCGATCACCACCACGTGCGAAGTAGCGCCATCCGTCATGGGCTCAAGCCTGCCACAGCGGCGCTGCTGCCAGCGCACCGCGAACTTGGTTGCGTTCGAGCACTTCGCGGACTGTCACCGGTCCGGGAAGCGGCGGCGGTGATGGTGCGTGGTCTGGCGGCGGGAGCCGGGCTCCGGCTAACCTCGTGGTCGTACAGGCCGAGACGTCGCTGCGCGCATAGTAGGAGGCGCGGTCATGAGCGAGATCACGCAAGAGGAAGCGCTGCGCCTGGCCGATGCGCTGGTGGGACAAGCGCTGAAAGAGACCGAAGCTCGCTGCTTGGTGCTGGCGCAGTTCATCGACGACTGCGATCGCGCGGGGTCAAGAACCTCAGCCTGGAGCGAGGCACTCCGCGAGCTTCATGTGCTGCACGGCTACCGCGGCGGGCTCATGCGCAGGCGCAGCCTGATCCAGCAAGCACTCGAGTGCCCCGTGGGCGAGAGCCCAGCGAAGGCCCCGCTGTCACCACCGCCGGACCGGACCGTACTTCGGACTCAGCGACAGGTTCAGGTCCGAGCGCGGCGACGACGGCCCTGAGCCAGTTCCTGGAGGGGTCGGGCGCTACGCCACCCGGGCCGGCAGGCCGAACGACGCGAAGATGGCCGCCGGGTCCGGCTCGTCCGCCACGATGAACGCCGTCACCGCCGCGATCTGGCCGCCGGACGTGAGGGTGAGCACGTCGATAACCCAGGGCAAGAAGTCGTCCGCCGCCGCGACATGCAGGTAGCAGCCGACCGCGAGCTGGCCGTTCGCCCAGGTGGGCCGGTGCCGCCAGCGCTGCGCGAGCGGGTCGCGGAGCAGCCACTCGCGCAGCGTGTCGTGGCCGGTGTACCAGTCGGTGTACGGCGGCATCGACCAGGTAGCGTCGGCGGTGAGCAGGCCGAGCAGCGTGTCGGCGTCCCCGGTCTCGAGCGCGTCCGCGTAGCGCTCCGCCAGGCGCGCCACCCGCCGCGTGCCCAGGGCACGCAGCTCGGCTTGCTGGCTCGCCGCCGGCAACCAGGTCTGGGCGGTGGCGCGGGCGCGTTGCAGGGCGCTGTTCACCGCCGCCACGGAGGTACCGAGCTGCGCGGACACCTCCGCCGCGGAGAAGCCCAGGACGTCGCGCAGGACGAGCACGGCGCGCTGCAGCGGCGGCAGCCGCTGCAGCATCACCATGAACGCCAGCTCCACGCTCTCACGCTGCTCATACCGAGCCTCGGGCGCCTCGGGCGCGGCGGGGAGCCACGAATCCGGGCACGGCTCCAGCCAGATCGGATCGGTGACCGGCTGCCCGGCCGGCCCGGACGCGGCGCCGGCCGCCCCGGCCGGCCGAAGCCCACGGGCAGCTCGCGCCGGGCCCTGCTCCGCGTCACATCCAGCGCCGTGTTGGTGGCGATGGAGTACAGCCAGGACCGCACCGTGGCACGGCCCTCGAACGCGGCGATGCCGCGCCACGCGCGAAATAGGGCGTTCTGCACCGCGTCCTCGGCGTCAGCCGCCGAGCCGAGCATCCGGTAGCAGTGTGCCCGCAGTTCGCCGCGGTACGGCTCGGTCAGCTCGGCGAACGCGCGGTCATCGCCGCCCCTGGCCCGCTCGAGCAGCGTCGCGCTGGTGATTTCCGCAGTCGAGTCCACCCAGCTAAGACGGGCCGGGCAGCCGGAAATCATCGGTTTCCCGACGATGAATTCGCGCTTATCCGCGCCGTCTGAATTACCGAGAACGACATACGACGACACACAGGAGCCCCACCATGCTGCACCCCATGATCATCCAGACCATCGCCGCCGAACAGCTCGAGGAGACCAGGCGGCGCGCCGAACTCGGCCGTCGTATCCGCCAGGCCCGCGCCGCGAACCGTCCCGCGACCGAGCCTCGCAAGGCCCGGCGCTTCCCGCGGCTCGTCACGCTCCGCGTCGCCGGACCAGCCACACGGCTCCCCCGATGAGGGCGGCGCTGACCACCAGCAGCCAGCCGGCCTCGGTCAGCTGGAACTGCCAGAACCGAGAGTCTGGCTGCACCGACTGCCACATGGTGTAGCCATGCTGGGTCAGCCAGTTGGTGAAGGCATCCGGGCTAGAAGAGTTCTGCACGCTGGCCGGCAGGTGCTGGGACAAGGTGTTGATGTCACCTTGGCTCAGCACCTGCCCGTTTGGGCCCTTGACCCAGCTGCTGATCACCCATCCGGCGCCGGGGCCGGCGTTCCAGCCCTGCTCGGTGACCGGGGCCGCGTAGTGCGGCCGGATCGCGGTGGCCGTCGCGATAGCAACCGCGATGTAGACCACCAGCGTGATCGCCATCGCGGGCACCATGCGCCGCAGCAGCGTCCCCAGAAACGCGGCCAGGGCGAACGCGAACAGCGTCCACGCCGCGAACGCCACCCCCAGCAGCGCGAACGCCAGCGGCAGCATCTCGCTGACCTGCCCGTCCGCGAGGAACGGGCGGAAGTACCAGTAGAACAGGGTCGTGAACGCCCCGGTCGCCGCGATCAGCAATACCGCGGGCAGCACCAGCGTGCTGACCGTCCACCGGGTCCGGCCCGCCCCCTGCGTCCAGGCGAACCTGAACGTCCCGCTCTCGAACTCGCGGGCCAGCAGCGGCGCGCCGACAAAGGCGCCGATCAGCACCGGGACCGCGAACAGCAGGCTGGAGACGGTCTGCGCCCCGCCGCTTTGCAGCACCGACCCGTTGCCGCCCCAGTAATTACGGGAAAACGTCTGCGCGAGCTGCTGGCACTTCAGCGCGGCGGCCGGATGGCAGGCTGTGACGGTCGCGTAGGCGTTGTTCTGGATGATCGCCATGATCAGCAGGTAGACGGCGAAGACGCCGAGCAGGATGGACGTGCCGATGACGGCGCCGCGGCGCTGCCGCAGCGTCACCCAGGCGAGCTTGCCCCACGGCACAGGACGCCGCCTGACGGCCCGCCTCGGTCCGGCGGTGGAAACGCTCGAGATCATGATGCCGCCCCTTCCGTTCGGGATGATGACGGGACGCTCGCCCGCAGATAACGGAGAGCTATTTCCTCGAGCCCAGCCCCGTGCGACGCGATCAGCTCCCGCACCGTCCCGGCGACGCGGACCTCGCCGTCGGTGAGCACCACCAGGTAGGTGGCGACGCGTTCGAGCTCGGCGAGCACGTGCGAGGACAGCACCACCGACACGCCCTCGCCCTCGGCCGCCTCGACCACGGACGCCAGGAAGTCGTCCCTGGCCACCGGGTCCAGGGCGGCGAGCGGCTCGTCGAGCACCAGCAGGGCGGGCCGCCTGGCCAGCGCGATCGTGAGCGCGAGCTGGGCTTTCTGCCCGCCGGACAGCTCGCCGACCCGCTGCCGGGACGGGATGCCCAGCCGCTCCAGGCGCGTGTCGGCGTACCGCTGATCCCACCGGATGTTCAGGTTGCGGGCGACGTGCAGCATGTCGGCGACCGGCAGGTTGCGGTACAGCGGCGCGTCCTGCGCGACGAAGGCGATTCGCATCCGCGCCTCCGGGGAGCCGGCGGCCTCGCCGCCGATCATGGTGACCGTCCCCTGGGTGGGCGCGGTCAGGCCGACGGCGATGGTGAGCAGCGTGGTCTTGCCCGCCCCGTTCGGGCCGACGAGGGCGACGATGTGGCCGCCCGGGATGCCCAGCGTGCAGTTCCGCAGCGCCCACTTGCGCCGGTACCGCTTGCCGAGCCCGCTGGTCTCAATGACGTTCATGGCTGGTAACGGTAAGAAACCGGCCGTCCCGCGCGACACACGGCTGAACGGCGTTGCCGGGGTAGACGTAGGTACACCCGCGATACGGGGCCCGGGGACACTGCCCGCCCCGCGGCGCGCGAGGCAGACTGGACAGGTGTACTGGAGACGAAGCCTGCTCGCGCTGCCGCGCGCTCTCGGATTCTTCGGCTTGCTGCTGGCCGGGGCGGTGCTCCTGGTGGTCATCGTCGGGTCGGTGCTGCTCACCGTCCTGAGTCTGGGGCACTCGGTCCAGGACTTGCTCAATGACCGGAGCCTCGGCATGGGCAACGGCGAGTTCGGGCAGGAGCTCGAGATGGTCGTGTTCGGGCTGCTCTGCTGCTATTTCGTGCTGCCGGTCGCGCTGCTGGCCATGCGGCGGCTGGCCATGCTGACCAGGCGGCTGTCGGCGCGGTGGTGCGGCGTGCCGATCCCGAGCGCCTACCAGCCGCGGCCCGCCGACCCGGGGCGGCGGCTCAGCTACCAGCAGCGGATGAGCTGGCTGATGGGGGACGTGGGGACCTGGCGGGACCTGCTGTGGCTGCTGATCAACACGTGCGCGGGCCTGTTCCTGCTGGCGGTGCCGCTAACCCTTGCCGGGGTCGGCGTCATCGCCTTCCTCATCCCCGCGATGGGCAGCATCGTCGTGTTCCGCGGCCTGCAGCACCTGGTGCCGCCGCCGGCGTTCCCCGGCAACACGCCCCTGGTGCTGTTCATCATCGGGCTGGCGTTCGTGGCAGTGGGCCTGTGGACCGGGCCGCCGTTGCTGCGCGGCTACGGCGGCCTGGCCCGGCTTGTCCTCGCCCCCTCCGGGCAGGCCGAACTCGAGCGGCGCGTCCGGCACCTGGATCAGACCCGGCGCGAGACGCTGGACACCGGGGCGGCGGAACTGCGCCGGATCGAGCGCGACCTCCATGACGGGGCGCAGGCACGGCTGGTCGCCATGGGCCTGGCCCTGGACGCCGCCGGACGGCTGATCGACACCGACCCGGCCGCGGCGCGCGTCCTGCTGATCGAGGCCAGGGACGCCTCCGCCAAGGCGCTGTCCGAACTGCGCGACCTGGTCCGCGGCATCCACCCGCCGGTGCTCGCCGACCGCGGCCTGGCGGACGCGGTGCGGGCGCTCGCCCTGGACGCCCCCGTGCGGGTGCGGGTGACCGGCTCGCTGGACGGCCGCCCGCCCGCGCCGGTGGAGTCGGCGGCCTACTTCGCGGTCAGCGAGCTGCTGGCCAACGTGGCCAAGCACGCGGGCACCGGCGGCGCTGAGGTAGACCTCCGGCATTCGATGGGAAGCTTGCGGATCAGCGTGTCCGACGACGGTGACGGCGGCGCCGACCCCTCCCGCGGGACGGGCCTGCGCGGCATCGGGCGCCGGCTGGCCGCCTTCGACGGCGTGCTCGTCGTGAACAGCCCGGCCGGCGGGCCCACGCCCGTCACGATGGACCTGCCGTGCGCGCTGTCATAGCCGAGGACCTGTTCCTGCTCCGCGACGGCCTGATCCGGCTGCTCGAGGCGTACGGCTTCGAGGTCGCCGCGGCGGTCGACAACGGCGCGGACTTCCTCGCCGCGGTGCGCGCGGGCCGCCCCGACGTGGCGGTGGTGGACGTCCGGCTGCCGCCGACGTTCACCGACGAGGGCCTGCGCGCGGCGCTCGAGGCCCGCGCCGAGGCGCCCGGCCTGCCGATCCTGGTGCTGTCCCAGTATGTCGAGCAGCTGTACGCGCGCGAGCTGCTGGCCGACGGCGCCGGGGCCGTCGGCTACCTGCTCAAGGACCGGGTATTCGACGGCGCCCAGTTCACCGACGCGGTCAAGCGGGTCGCGGACGGCGGCACGGCCATGGATCCCGAGGTCATCGCCCGGCTGCTGGCCCGCAACGCCACCGCGGAGGGGCCGCTGGCCAGGCTGAGCCCCCGCGAGCGCGAGGTCCTGTCGCTGATGGCCGAGGGCCGCTCCAACGCGGCGATCGCGGCGCGCCTGTTCGTCACCGAGCGCGCGGTCGCCAAGCACACCGCCGCGATCTTCACCAAGCTGGACCTGCAGCCGTCCGACGACGACAACCGCCGCGTCCTGGCCGTTCTCGCCTACCTGGGCCGCTGATTCCTCCCAAGTCCGTGAATGGGACAATAGGGACATGGTGTGGATCGATCTTGAGGGTGCCGTCAACGTCCGGGACGTGGGCGGGCTGCCGACGCAGGACGGCGGCCAGACCGTCTACGGGCGGCTGCTGCGTTCGGAGAACCTGCAAGAGCTTTCGGACGCGGACGTCGGCAAGCTCGTCGGCGAGATCGGCGTCACGACGGTGGTGGACCTGCGCACCACCGGTGAGGTCGAGCTCGAGGGCCCGGGCCCGCTGGACGCGGTGCCCGGCGTGCGCCACGCCTGCCACCCGGTCTTGCCCGAGCTGGGATCGCGGACCGACGCGGTCGCCGAGGCGCTCTTGCTCAAGAAGCGCGAAGTGGACCTCTCCCGCTTCCCCGACGACATCATGTGCGGCCACTACCTGGGCTACCTGGAAGAGCGCCCGGATGAGGTGACCGGCGCCCTGCGGTCCATCGCGACCGCCGAAGGCGCGGCGATCGTGCACTGCGCGGCGGGCAAGGACCGCACCGGCGTGATCGTCGCCCTGGCCCTGACCGTCGCCGGGGTGGAGCCGGAGGCCATCGTGGCCGACTACACGGCGACGCAGGAGCGGATGGACGCGATCATCGAGCGCCTGTCCAGGTCGCGGACGTACGCCAGCGACGTCACCAGCAGGCCGGTGCGGGCGCACCTGCCGCGGGCCGAGACGATGAAGTCGTTCCTCGAGCAGCTGCACGTCCGCTACGGCGGCCTGCCGCGGTGGCTGGCCGGCCACGGCTTCGCCGATGACGAGCTCGGCCGGCTCCGCGCCAAGCTCCGGCAGGCGTGAGCCATGGTCAAGGCGTGCCTGGTCGACGTCTACGACACGATCCTGAACTCCGCCTTCCCGGAGCGGGTGCGGACCATCGCCGGCTGGCTGGGGGTCGATGCCGGTGACTGGCTGACGGAGTGGAGTAAGGGCCGTACCGAACGGGACCGTGGAAAACTCTCACTCGCCAGCTCGTTCGCGCAGGCGTTGCCGGCCTTCGGGATCGAGCCGAAGCCGGAACTGGTCGACGACCTCGTGCGCAAGGACACCGAGCTGGTGCGGGAGCGCACCTGCCTGTTCGACGACACCGTTCCGTTCCTCACCGGCCTCCGGTCCAGGGGAGTCCTCATCGCGCTGGTCAGCAACTGCGCGGACACCACCAGGGCGCTGCTTGAGTACAAGGGCGTCATTCCGCTCGCGGACTCGGTGATCTTGTCCTGCGAGGTCGGCTCGATGAAGCCGTCCCCGGAGATCTACGTCAGCGCCCTCGAGGACCTCGGCGTCGCGGCGGCCGCGGACGCGGTCTTCATCGACGACCAGCCGGGTTTCTGCGTCGGCGCCGAAGCGGTCGGGGTGCGCGCGATCCAGATCGCCCGCGACATCCCCGACGGCCAGCCCCCCGGATCCGGCTTCCCGGTCGTGCGCTCACTGTCCGAGGCGGCCGGACTGCTCTGCTTGCCCTAGGGCGGAGGCGGAGTGGACGAGGTCGGTCAGGCGGGCCAGGGTATCGGGGCTGGTCTCGGGGAGGACGCCGTGGCCGAGGTTGAAGACGTGGCCTTCGGCGCCGCGGCCCCGGGCGAGCACCTCGCGGGCGCGTGACTCCACGACGTCCCAGGGGGCGAGCAGCACGGCGGGGTCCAGGTTGCCCTGGAGGGCCTTGCCCGGCGGTATCCGGCGGGCCGCTTCGTCGAGCGGGATCCGCCAGTCCACGCCCACCACGTCCGCCCCGGCCGCACCGAGCAGGCCGAGCAGTTCTCCAGTGCCGACGCCGAAGTGAATCCGCGGCACCCCGGACGGCGCGAGCGCGGCGAAGATCCGGCTGGTGTGCGGGAGGATGGCGTGGCGGTAGTCATCCGGGCTGACCGCCCCCACCCACGAGTCGAACAGCTGCACCGCCGACGCCCCCGCGGCGATCTGGACCTGGAGGAACGAGATCGCGATGCCCGCCAGCCTGCCGAGCAGCCCGTGCCACAGCTCCGGGTTGCCGTACATCAGCGCCTTGGTGCGGTCGTGGTTCTTCGAGGGGCCGCCCTCGATCAGGTAGGACGCCAGCGTGAACGGGCCGCCGGCGAAGCCGATCAGCGGCCGCTCCCCCAGCTCGCCGGCTAGCGAGCGGACCGCCTCGGTGATGTAGGGAACGTCGGCGGGCTCGAGCGAACGCAGCCGGGACAGATCGCCGGCATCCCGGAACGGCCGGCCGACGACCGGGCCGACCCCCGGCTTGATGTCCACGTCCACGCCGACCGCCCGCAGCGGCACCACGATGTCGCTGAACAAGATCGCCGCGTCCACGTCGTACCGGCGCAGCGGCTGGAGGGTGATCTCGGTGACCAGCTCAGGGCGCGTGCAGGAGTCGAGCATCGCGATGCCCTCCCGGACCCGGCGGTACTCCGGGAGCGAGCGTCCCGCCTGGCGCATGAACCAGACCGGCGTGTACGGAACCGGTTCCCGCCGGCAGGCACGGATAAAGGGCGAGTTCATCAGCGGCTGGGTCACTCACGGATCTTCTCACAGCCCGCCGGGCCCCCGCGCAATCAGCCGGCGACACGCCGTCGCGCATCCGCCGGAAACACGCTCGTACATGCCAAGATCGGGACGAATCCCGCCATGTAGCGTTGACGAGAGGGGCGCAGCGATGAGCGAGCCGCAGGGGCCAGCAGAGCGCCAGCCGCTTGGGAACTGTCCCGGGTGCGGCGGCGACGAGCCGTTCGAGCGGATCCACGACGGCGAGTGCCCGGACACCGGCGGCGAGTGCCCCGATTGGGCGTGCACGGGGTGCGGGGCCGCGGTGATCAT
This sequence comes from uncultured Actinomycetota bacterium, assembly GCA_963771985.1. Lineage (GTDB taxonomy): Bacteria > Actinomycetota > Actinomycetes > Streptosporangiales > Streptosporangiaceae > Trebonia. The sequence goes on from CAVYVO010000014.1 coordinate 140,709, forward strand.
GGGCACGATGCCGGGCGCGGCTGTCACCGCGTACCGGCCCGTCCGTGCCGCGTAGCCGCCCGGCCGGACCGCCAAGCGACCGCCCGCGCACCACACGCGGCCAGCAACGACGTACGCTCAGGCCATGAGGTTGGCGGACACGCCCGCGCCGGCGCGGGCCAGCGGGCAATCCCAGGGGGGTTCGGGGGGGCAGGCTGCCACCCCGAGCGGGGGGTCCCCGGGGGGTCGGCCCCCGGGAGACAACGCTGTCTTCGCGGCCGCGGTAGGCGCCCTGGAAACGGGCCGGGACGCGGTCGCCGAAGTGCGCGACGACATCACCTTCGAGGACCACCCGGCGCCGCGCCGGCTCGCCCCGTACGCGACGGCGATGGCCGCCACCGCCTACCGGGACGGCGAGGAGGTCGCGACCGCCCGCCTCATGCTGCTCTACGATCCGGACGGGCAGGAAGGGTGGACCGGGATGTTCCGGGTGGTCGCCCAGGTGCACGCGGATGTCGATCCGGAGATGGCCGAGGATCCGCTGCTGGCCGAGGTGGGATGGAGCTGGCTCACCGACGCCCTGGACATCCATGCGCCCGGTTACTCGGCGCCGAGCGGGACGGTGACCCGGGTGATCACCGAGGGATTCGGCGCCAAGGAGGACGAGCCGACGGTCACCGGGTTCGAGCTGCGGGCCTCCTGGTGCCCTGGCGATCATGATGAGCTCAGCGGCAACGTCGAAGCGTGGTGCGACCTGATCGCCGCCGCCGCCGGCCTGCCGGCGCAGCCGCCAGGCACGCGGGCGCTGCGGCCGGGCGGGCGGCGGCACCGGTGACCGCCGGGCCAGAACCGGACGCCCGCCTGGAGCGGGAAGTCACCGACCTGCTCGAACCCCAGGACGGGCTGCCGCCGGTGACGAGCACGGAGCGAGACCTGGCGACGGCGGTCGGGCGACTCGCGGCCGGCACCGGGCCGGTCGCGGTAGACGCCGAGCGCGCGTCCGGATACCGGTACGGACAGAAGGCCTACCTCGTGCAGCTGCGCCGCGCGGGCGCCGGGACCGTGCTCATCGACCCGATCGCCTGCCCGGACCTGTCCGGCCTTGACGGGGCGCTCGACGGGGTGGAGGCGGTGCTGCACGCCGCGTCGCAGGACCTGCCGTGCCTGGCCGAGATCGGCTACCGGCCGCGGCTGCTGTTCGACACCGAGCTGGCCGGCCGCCTGCTCGGCTACCCGCGGGTGGCACTCGGCACGATGCTCGAGGAGGTGCTCGGCTACCGGCTGGCCAAGGAGCACTCCGCCGCGGACTGGTCGGTGCGCCCGCTGTCGGCGGAGATGCTGCGGTACGCGGCGCTCGACGTGGAGGTGCTGACCGACCTGCGGGACGCGCTCGCGCGGGAGCTCGAGGAACAGGGCAAGACGGAGTGGGCGCGGCAGGAGTTCGCCGCCATCGCGGCGGCGCCGCCGCCGCAGCCCCGGGCCGACCCGTGGCGGCGCACGTCGGGCATCCACAAGGTACGCACCCGGCGCGGGCTCGCGGTCGTCCGCGAGCTGTTCATGGCGCGGGACGCGATCGCCCGCGAGGCGGACCTGTCGCCGCGGCGGGTGCTGACCGACCAGGCCATCGTGGAGGCCGCCCGGCAGCTGCCCGGCGGCCGGCCGCAGCTCGACAAGATCAGCGGGTTCACCGCGCGGTACGCGCGCAGGCACACCGGGCAGTGGCTCGCCGCGATCCGCCGGGCCCGCGAGCTTTCCGACGGCGAGCTTCCCGAGGTCACCGGCACCGGACTGGTCATGGGGCCGCCGCCCGCGCACCGCTGGTCCGAACGCGACCCCGCCGCCGCGGCGCGGCTGGCCGCCGCCAGGGAGACGCTGGGCGCGCTGGCCGCCGCGCACCGGCTGCCCGTCGAGAACCTCCTCGCACCGGACGCGGTGCGCCGGCTGAGCTGGGAACCGCCGGATCCGGTCACCCCGGACACGATCGCCGCGGCGCTCGCCGGCTACGGCGCGCGGGGCTGGCAGGCCGCGCTGACCGCCGGGCCGCTGGCGGAGGCGATTAGCGCCGCCACGCCGGATAGGGTTGGGGAAACTTCGGGAGAAGAACAAGTGTGACCGGACGATTGGCGGCAGCCGCCTCGACCGCCCTGCTCGCGGCGGGGGCGGCCGGCCGACCGCAGCTGCCGTCGTTCCTGTCCGTTGTGCAGGGGCCGCTTGACAGCTATGGCATCTGGGCGATCGGGCTGCTGCTCCTACTCGAGAACATCGGCGTGCCGGTGATCCCCGGCGAGTTCGCCATGATCGCGGGCGCTATCTACGCGGGGGCAGGCCAGCTCAACGTGGTCGAGGTCGGGGTGGTCGCGGTCGTCGCGAGTGTTCTCGGGGCCACCATCGGATACCTCATCGGCCGGCTCGGCGGCCGGGCACTGGTGCTGCGCTACGGCAAGTATGTGTTCATCAAGGAGCACCACCTGGAGCGGGCCGAGCGGACCGTCGACAAGTACGGCGGCATCGTGGTCGTGGTCGCCCGGTTCATCGTCGGGCTGCGAGAGCTGAACGGGATCATCTGCGGCGTCACCGGGATGCGGCCGGTGACCTTCACGACGTTCAACATCATCGGCGCCGTCGCCTGGGTCGCGACCTGGGTCAGCCTCGGATACCTGGCCGGCGACCATATCGCGGCCATCTACACGAACGTCTCCAGGTACGCGCTGTACGTGCTCATCGGCGCCGTGGTCCTGCTCGCCGCCTGGATCGCGCTGCGGGTGCGCCGCCGCCGCTCCGGCGCGGCGGCCGCCGCCCGGGACGGCGCGTCGTCTCAGGTATCAGACAGGTCGTAGCGGTCCGCGGCGACCAAGACGCCGCCAGCGGAGTGCATGACCAGGAAGCCGGTCGTCGGCAGCGGTGCGTCCCAGCCGAAGGGCAGGCCCTGGCGAGGCGGCCCGAACGCGGCGAGCGCCGCGACGATGAGATCGGGCATGTTCTCGCGGTGCGCGCAGAACACCGCCGGCGTCTGCGCCGCTACCGCGTCCGCGATGAGGCGGGCCGCGGAGGCGCCACCGTCCGTTCCGGATGACCGGACGTGTAGCGCGGGTGCGGCCTGCACCGTGCCGCCGATGAGTTCGGCGTACGGACGGACGGTTTCCAGGCAGCGCAGCGCCGGGGAGCTGACGACGCGGCCGACCGGGGCGAAGCGGGTGAGCAGGCAGGCCAGCGCCTTGGCGTCCGCGTGGCCGGACTCGTCGAGCGGGCGCGCCGCGTCGTCCCCGGGCCAGCCGGGCTTCGACACCGCCTTGGCGTGCCGCAGCAGGATCAGCGGCACCGTGCCGGCGGGCAGCCGGGCGAAGTCCTCGAGGATGCTGATGTCGCGCGCGTAGGTCACCCGCTCCCGCGCCCGTGCCGACGGCAGCCAGCCGACCCGATCTACCTCCGTGTTGGGGACGGCACCAGCCTCGATGCCGGTGACGTGCGCCGCCCAGTAGTCCACCCGCTTGGGACGACCGCTCACGTGGTAGCGCACCGAGCCCAGCCGGCGGCCGAGCGCCAGCCGTGCGCCGGCCTCCTCGAACACCTCCCGGGCCGCGGTGACCGGGAGCGGCTCGCCCGGTTCGGTCTTGCCCTTCGGCAGCGACCAGTCGTCGTACTTCGTGCGATGGACGAGGAGCACTTCCGGCTCGCCGCCGTCGGGGCCCGGTCTCCAGGCGACCGCGCCGGCCGCCTTGATCAGCTTGCTGTCAGGCGGCTTGCTGCTAGGCATCTGCGATGCGTCCTCGGGTCTTCTCCCTGATCAGGGTTTCCTGGATGTCACGCAGGGGCCTGCCGTCCGCGTCCCGCGCGTGCCTGGTCCAGCTGCCGTCGCCGTGCAGCCACCATGAAGCGGTGCCGTCGTCCATCCCTAGGGCGATCAGCTCGCGCAGTCTAGTGCAGTGCGCGGGATCCGAGACCCTAACCAGGGCCTCTACCCGCCGGTCCAGGTTGCGGTGCATCATGTCCGCACTGCCGATCCATACCTCGTTCCCGGCGTCCGCGTCATCTCCGGGCTCGGCGTCCGGGTCCGGCTCGCCGGTGCCGAACGCGTAGATGCGGGAGTGCTCGAGGAATCGCCCGAGGAAGCTGCGGACCCGGATCGTCTCAGACATCCCCGGCAGGCCCGGCCGCAGCGCGCACATGCCGCGAACCCACAGATCGACGGGCACGCCGGCCTGCGCGGCCCGGTAGAGCGAATCGATGACCATCTCGTCGACGATCGCGTTGCACTTGAACGCGATCCGGGCCGGCTTGCCCGCCCGCGCCCGGGCGGCCTGCCTGCCGATCTGCCCGACGATCCCGGCGCGCAGCGCCTCCGGCGCGACGAGGAGCCGCCGGTAGCCGCTTTTCCTGCTGTAGCCGGTGAGGTGGTTGAACAAGTCGGTGACGTCCTCGCCGACCGTCGCGTCGGCGGTCAGCAGGCCGTAGTCCTCATACAGCCGCGCCGTCGTCGGATGATAGTTGCCGGTGCCGATATGGCAGTACCGCCGCAGGGTCCCGTCCGTCTCCTGCCGGACGATCAGCACCAGCTTGGCGTGCGTCTTCATGCCGACGAAGCCGTAGACGACGTGGCAGCCCGCCTCCTCCAGCTTGCGCGCCCAGATGATGTTCGCCCGCTCGTCGAACCGGGCCTTGATCTCCACCACCACGACGACCTGCTTGCCGGCCTCGGCGGCGTCGATCAGCGCGTCGACGATCGGCGACTCGCCGCTCGTCCGGTACAGCGTCTGCTTGATCGCCAGCACGCGCGGGTCCGCGGCGGCCTCCTCGATCAGCCGCTCCACGGTGGTGGTGAACGAGTCGTAGGGGTGTTGCACCAGGACATCGCGCTCGCTGAGGGTGTCGAAGATGCTGGTGTCGGTGGGGATGGCCCGGGCGGACGGGACGAACGCGGGATAGCGCAGCTCGCCGATCGGCAGGTCGGCGATGGCGTTCAGGCCGGTCAGGTCGAGGGGGCCGGGCAGCTTGAAGACCGCGTTGGTGTCGACGCTGAGTTCCTTGGCCAGCCGGCACAGCACGTCGTCGGACATGTCCTCCTCGACCTCGAGGCGGACCGCCGGCTCGAACCGCCGCTTGACCAGCTCGCGTTCCATCGACTGGAGCAGGTTCTGGGTGGCGTCCTCGTCCACCTCCAGCTCGCGGACGCGGGTCACCCGGAACACGTAGGTCTCCACGATGTCCATGCCGCCGAACAGCTGGTCCAGATGGGCCGCGATCACGTCCTCGATCGGCACGTAGCGGTACGCGGAGACCTTGAGGAAACGGGCCAGCAGCGGGGGCACCTTCACCCGCGCGAACAAGGTCGCGCCAGTGCCCGGCTCGGCCAGCGTGACCGCGAGGTTGAGCGACAGGCCCGAGATGAACGGGAACGGATGCGCCGGGTCGACTACCAAGGGCGTGAGCACCGGGAAGATGCGGTTCCTGAACAGCTCGCTCAGGCTGTTGCGCTCGCCGGCGGACAGCTCCTTCCAGCGGAGGATCTCGATGCCGTGCTCGGCGAGCTCGGGCTGGATGAGCTCGGTGAAGTCCGCGGCGTGCCGTTTGGTGAGCTCGCCGGCGGTGCCCAGGGTGCTGCGCAGCACCTGCGCCGCCGTCTGGGAGCCCGCGTTCGCGATCGGGAAGCCCGCCACCATCCGGCGCATCAGGCCGGCCACCCGCACCATGAAGAACTCGTCCAGGTTGGAGGCGAAGATGGCGAGGAAGCGCACGCGTTCGAGCAGCGGCACGTCCTCGTCCTCGGCGAGTTCCAGCACCCGCTGGTTGAACCTGACCCAGCTCTGCTCGCGGTCCAGGTACCGGCCGTGCGGCAGCCCGGCGCTGCGCCGACCGGAAGCGGAAGCGGCCTGGTCACCATCGCGGTCTTCCCGGGCGCTTTCGGATATCTCCGATATCTCGGATATCTCCGCCATTCCCGGTTGATCTGTCCCGGCCGACGGCGGCGCGTCGCCCTGCGCGATCCCTGTCTCGCTGACGCTCATGATCCCCATTCTCCCCTGGGCCGCCAGGGGCGGAAACGGGCAGGCGCCACCCGGTCTTAGCTGGCCAGGGTTCCGGTCGCCTGGCGCTCGCGCGGCCGCCGCCCCGCCGCGCCGGCGCCGGGCTCGACAGCTCGGACGCGCAGGTAGACCGGGGAGTGCGGGCCGACGGCGGAGCACGCGGTCAGGGCGTGCCCGATGTAGCGGGCGGCGGACTGGCCGGGCGGGACGACGCGCAGCCCCGCCGCGATGACCGGGGCGCACGAGTGGGGAGCGATGCTGGCGACCAAGGCGGCGTGCGCGGTCGCGCCCGGGGCGAGCAGGACGCGGCGCGGGGCCGTGCCCGCGGCCCGGACCGCCGCGTTGCCGACCTGGGTGCCGTCACCGCGGTAGGCGGCCACCTGAGGGTAGCCGCTCAGCACACACGCCGCGCCGGATACGTTGGTGAACTCCAGGCGGTACTGGGTGATGCGCAGGGTCCTGGCGCCGGTGCTGGCAGCCGTCCCCACCGAGATGTGAAGCCTGGACGTGGCGCACCGCGGCGCGCCCGCCGAGGCGGTGGTGCTCGTCGGGTGCTTGGCGGACGTCAGCGCCGCGCGCATCGGAGCGCCGCGGCTCAGGGTCACCGCGAGCGCGGCGGTGGCGGCGAACGCGGCGGCGGCGGCAACCCGCCAGCCGAGGCGGGCGGATGCCCTCATCGTGGCCCCCCTCATCGTGGCCCCCTTGCGACGATCGGCCCGTATCAATCATCTTTATCCCTTAATCACAGTTCTGCATAGGCCCGTGGGCAACTGTCCGGTACGGCGCCTGCCGATCCTGACCCGGACCGGTGTCCGGATTCCGTATGATCATGGTGAGGCCATTCACGCCGCGACCCCGCAGTTGGCGCGTTCGGCTACATTCAGTAGCGACTAAGTCTATAATTCCTACATGATTAGTAGCGATAACAACGTGCTTCTTCCCCGGCCAGGTGATGCCGTCATAGCGATCGCCCCCCCGGGCGCGGGCGCCGGGTACTGGGCGGGCGGGCCGTCGGCGGTTCTCACGGAAGAGGGCGTATACCTCGCCTACCGGCTGCGCCGGCCGATCGGCCGGGGCCGGGGTTACGCCGTGGCGCTCGCTTTCGCGCGTGACGGCGTGAACTTCGAGACGCTGACGCTGATCGGCAAGGAAGACATGGACACCGAGTCGCTGGAGCGCTCTGAACTGGTCCGGCTGCCCGACGGCCGGTGGCGGCTATACCTAAGCTGCGCCACCACCGGCACCAAGCACTGGCGGGTCGAGGCGACCGACGCGGCGCACCCGGCGGAGTTCGACGTCCGGCGCCGCGTGGTCGTGCTCCCGGGTGACGTCACCAAGCGGGCGGTGAAGGATCCCGTGATCACCAGCCGTGGCGGATTGTGGCACATGTGGGCGACCATTCACCCGCTCGCCGACCCGTTGGAAACCGACCAGATGACGACCGAGTACGCGACCAGCCCGGACGGCCTCGCCTGGACCTGGCAGGGCACCGCGCTATGCGGCCGGCCCGGTGAGTGGGACGCGCGCGGGACGCGGGTCACCGCGGTGCGTTTCGCCGGGCAGTCGGTGACGGCATACTACGACGGCCGGGCGAGCGCGACCGAGAACTACGAGGAGCGCACCGGCGTCGCCATCGGGAACGATCCCGCGGCGCTCATCGCGACGTCGGCGCCGGGCGCGGGCCCGGCCGTTGCCTCGCCTTATCACGGCGGGGGCCTGCGCTATCTGGATCTGGTGGACCTGCCGGACGGGCGGACCCGGCTGTACTACGAGATGACCCAGCCGGACGGGTCGCACGCCCTGGTCACGGAGCTGCGCTGACCCGTTCCTTACCGGCGGCGGCCGTTCTTGGCCTGGCCCTGGCCCGCTGGCCGCGCGCCAACCAGGCTGCCGGAGCGGTCCCGCGGCGCGAGCCAGTCGCCGAAGTCCTCGCCAAGCACCTTCTGCAGGAGCTTGATGTCGTCCTCGAACTTCGGCAGCAGCGCCTGCCGCTGCTCCCAGCCGAGCGGCTGGCGCTCACGGCGGCCGCGCTGCAGGTACCGCTCCAGCCGGTGCGTCGCCCCCACCGCGATGTTGCCCGGCAGCAGCAGCCCGACCGCGACGCCCGTCCGCATGGCGAGCGACGCGGCGCGGTGGCCCAGCGTGTGCTCGGGGTGAGCGGTGACGTTCTCCCTGGGAATCTCGGTGACGACGCCGGCCGACACGCCGAGGAAGGCGCAGATCCGGTCCAGCGTGGCGGCCGGATCGTCGACGAGCAGCCGGTACCGCAAGACCAGCACCTGCTCGCGCGGGAACAGCGAGAACGCGTAGTCGAGCTGCTCGCCGTACTTGCCCAGCCCGGTGTAGTGCCAGAACGAGGCCCACCCCGCGGCGATTCGCCGCTCTTCCTCGGCGCAGGCCCGGACGAAATCGCCGACGGGTTCCAGGCCCGCCGACCACAGGTGCGTCCAGTTGGAGTGCGCCCGCTCGACCGGATCCCTGAGGACCACGATCAGCTTCGCCGCCGGGGTCAGGTCCTTGATCTGGCGCATCGCCGCCCGGTCGTACAGGTAGAGCGGCGTCGACTCACCGCGCGGCACGCCTGGCGGGGCCGCGGCGAACAGCGCCTCGTACTTGTCCCGTTGCCAGATGTGCTCCCGGTAGGTCAGCACGTCTCCGGGACCGCCTTTCGTCGGCGGCGGGCCGTCGGTCAGGAAGAACTTCGGTTCCTTGATCGGCGACATGTACAGGTCCGGATGCCGGGAAAGCGCCGCGTGCAGCGCTGTCGTTCCCGCCTTGGGAACTCCGGCGACTAGGAAGTCAGGCAGTGCCACGTTTCCCCCTCCACGGGCTATTCACGACTTTTTCGGTAATATTAATTGGAATAATTCAGTGCGGTCAACCGGACGACTTCCCAGCCCGCTGGGTGGCCTTCTACCCTACAGGCGGGTCCTAACCGTGGCGCTCCGCCGACCACACCTCACGCGCCGCCGGCTGGACCTGCCGATCGCCCGTGCGGCTGCGTCCATCCGGCAATCGGCTGATTCCGCGCGGTCCGCAGCGCCGCCCACAGGGCGTCCGAGCAAGCCGCGAGCAGGGGACGCAGCGGCTCGTAGTCGGCTAGCCGGACGGGAGCGTTAACGCCCAGGGCATCGGCCAGCCGGCCGACCGGGCAGGTCAGCTGAGCGGCTGACGTCCGGTCCATGCCGGGCAGTACCGCATGGATCTGGGCGAGCAGCGCGGGGACCGACGTGAGCAGCCGGGCCGGATCACCGGCCGCGCCGCGGCCGGCGAAGTCGGCGAGTTCCACCGCGCGATGCACCAGCCGGTTCGCCGGGTACTTGCAGCAGGTCCCCAGGTCCAGCGCATTGCACGGGTCAACGCAGTCTGGGTGCAGCCACTGCGGGCGCAGCCGCCAGTCGTCTTCCTCTTCCTCGTCGTCGAACCAGTCCTCGTCCTCCTCGTCCTCCTCGTCATCATTATCGAACTCGCCGTCATCGTCGAACTCGCCGTCGCCGAGCGCGCCAGGGTCGCCGAACTCACCGGCGGCCCGCATGCGGAGTTCCATCTCACGCATGCTCATCCCGGTCGCCTTCTCGAAGCCGGCGATATCGCCGCTGAGCAGAAGCCCGAGCAGCCTGGCCTCGTCAGCCCCGATCGTCTTCCGCTTCCGCTTACCGGCCATCAGACCCTCCTTTATTGATCGAACTTACGTTCTAACGATACGGCGGGGGTCTGACAAAACCGGGAAACCGCGCATTCGCGACGATCCTCGCCAGCGCCGGTTGCGCGCCGACTGCGCTATTGGCACCGGAAGGGCAACGTTCCAAAGCAAGGTGCGTTCGCGGCGTGCTGCAGGCCTGAGACGTGGTTTACCCGCCCTTCGCGGCCAGCCGCCGGGCAGAGATGCCCAGGACTGCGGCTTTACGGCGATGGCGTGACGCGGCCCGGCCGTTTCTTGCCTGCGGCACGGCGCCCCGCAGGGATAAAGCACGCAAACCGGGCAGGGAGCTGCCGATTTGCCATCAGCGTGGATCGAAAAGCACACCAGAGGGTGCTTTTCGATCCATCATGATGCGCGAGCCCGCCCGGACGGCCGCTCACCACCGGCTCTAGTGCCGACAAGCCACGAGAGTGGTACGAGTGAGACGTGAGATGTATGCGAGCCCCGTGGGACATCATCCGAGCGGATGAACTTCCTGGACGGGAAGAGCGGGGGCGGCGGTATTAAGGCGCGTTGTTCGGTGCCGCCTTCGGGCACCGATTGAACGCGCCAGAACACCGTAAGCCCCCCGGCGACCCACCAGGGGCGGGATGGAAGGCGATGGCCGCGGGACAGGGGGGCGATCGCGGGACGGGGTGGCGGCGGGCGGGGGTGGTTGTGTCTCCCGGTGAGACGTTCGGGTCAACGGGGGCGGGTCATCATGGGCGGTGACGCGGGCAGCCGGCAGCGACGGGAGGACTGATGATCTTTATCACGGCCAAGTTCAAGGTCTGGCCCGAAGACGCCGAGCAGTGGCCGCGGATCGCCGGTGATTTCACCGAGGCGACCAGGAAGGAACCGGGCTGCCTGTGGTTCGACTGGTCACGGAGCCTCGATGACCCGGACGAGTACGTCCTGGTCGAAGCCTTCCGCGACGGCGAAGCCGGCGCGGCGCACGTCAACTCGGCGCACTTCAAGAAGGCCCAGCGGGACCTGCCGCCGCACCTGGCGCAAACGCCGCGCATCGTCAACTTCACGATCCCGCAGGACGACTGGTCCCTGCTCGGCGAGCTGGCGGTTCCGGAGTAGCCAATCCGCCGTCACCGCGGCCGGCCTCCGGACGTACCCTCAGGTGAGGGAGGCGGCATGTACGACGTTCCGGACCAGGCGGGCAAGCTCATCGTCGTCACGGGGGCCAACAGCGGGACCGGCAAGGAGGCGGCCCGCCGCCTCGCGGCGGCCGGCGCGCACGTCGTCATGGCGGTCCGGACGCCCGCGAAAGGCGAGCGGGCCCGGGCGGAGATCCTGGCCGAGATCCCGGGCGCCCGGCTCGACGTGCGCCGCGTGGACCTGGCCGACCTGGCGTCGGTGCGGGAGTTCGCCGCGGGGCTCCGCATCGCGGGGACCCCGGTCGACGTGCTGATCAACAACGCCGGCGTGATGGCACCGCCGACCCGCATGAGCACCGCCGACGGTTTCGAGCTCCAGTTCGGCAGCAACTTCCTCGGGCCGTTCGCGTTGACCATGCGGCTGCTGCCGCTGGTCCTCGCCGCGCCGGCGCCGCGGGTCGTGACGATGAGCAGCGGTGTCGCGAGCTACGGCCGGATCCGCTTCGGGGACCTGCAGTGGGAGCGCGGGTACCGGCCCAACCTCGCCTACGCCCAGTCCAAGCTGGCCGACCTGATGATGAGCCTGCGGCTGGCCGCCGTCAGCGCCGAACGCGGCTGGCCGCTGCTCGCCGCGGCCGCGCACCCCGGCTTCACCCGGACGAACCTGCAGACCGCGGGCGCCAGCCTCGGCCGCGACAAGCCGAAGCGGACGCCGTTCAACACCTTCCACATCCTGCCCTCGCAGGAGGTGGGCCCGGGCACCGAACCGCTGCTGTACGCCGCGACCAGCGACGCGGCGGCGGACGGCGGCTACTACGGCCCTAGCAGGTGGTTCGGCCTCGTCGGGCCCGCGACCACCGTCAAGCCGCCGCGCAGGGCGCGGGATACCGCTGTCGCGGCCCGCCTGTGGACCGAGGCGGAACGGCTCACCGGCGTCAGCCTGCCCGCCCTGGTCGGTTAGGGCGTCAGCCGGGCAGGCTGGCGTTCGTCCAGTGCGCGGCGCCATAGATCTCGTAGGAGAACAGCCCGCCCGGCACCGGCCAGTGCGAGCCGACGGGCAGCCCGGCGTAGCGGAGTTCTTCCGCCAGCGGGCGCCCGGTGGCCGGATCCATGACCAGGATCTGCTGGACGGTGCAGGACGGGAACGTCGTCTGGAAGCCGGCCGCGCCGGAGCCGCCCAGGTCCAGCACACCGCCGCAGGCTGAGTAGCTCGCCGAGTAGGCGACCGCCACGCCCGGCTGCCCGGCGACGTCCACGGCGGCGCCGAGGCCCCGCAGTCCCGGCAGCCCGGCCAGGACCTGATACAGGGCGGACCGGACGGCGGGTGTCACCGGCATCTCGAGGACGGGCGGGATGACCTGCAACAGGTAGGCCTGCGCGTCGCCGTAGCCGGAGTTGTACACGTTCATGAGGATCGCCTTCAGCGCCGCCGGGCTGGCGGGCAGTGCCCGCAGCCCCGACAGCGACAGCACCTGGCCGCCCACCGAGAACGGCGGGCTGCCGGCGTTGCCCTGCGACACCTGCGGCGTCTGCGGCACGGCGCTGAGCGGGGCGAGCCGGCCGGCGTTGGCGTATCCCTGCGGGTCGGTGAGCCCGTCGTCCTGAGCGGCCGTGTTCCATTGCGCGGGCGATCCGGCCCGCCGCCACGCCGCCTGGTCGGCGGACGTGGCGAGCTGGACCCCGAGCGGCCGCGCCACCGACACGCTGTCGTCCCCGGCCGCCGCCGACCAGCTCTGGGTGGCGACCTTCTCGACCACCAGGTAGTGCAGCGAGGCCGAGCCGACCTCGACCACGTTGCCCGCCATGCCGGGCGCCACCCAGTAACGGCCGACGGCGGGCTCGGGGGCGCGGGCCGCCGCCGCGGCGACCGCCATGAGGGTCTCGCGACCGCCGGCGCCGCCCGTTCCGGACCCGAGAACACCCGGCGGCAGGGTGAAGACGGTCAGGCGAGGCTTGGCCGCGGGCGTGTGCGTGGCGGCAGGCGCGGGCGCGGACGCCGAGCACCCCAGGAGCAGCGCCGCGGCGGCCGCGACCGCCACTGGAAGGCTGATTGTCCGCAGCAGGCGTCCGGTGCTCCGCTCCTCACCCATGCGGTTGAGGTTAGAACATTTCGGGAGTGCGGGGGTCGTCCCCCGCGAGCTAGCGGGGCATTGGCGCGGTCTCGGGGCGGCAGGCCAGCCAGATCGCGTCGCGGCCGGGCAGCTTGACGCGCTCGCCGCGGCCCAGTGACCTGGCCAGCTCGGCTTCGGCGGCCTCGATGCGCAGCCACTCCTCGTAGGAGACCGGCTGGACGCCGCGCTCGGCGAGGACACCGGCCAGCGGCGAGCCGGCGTCAGCCAGCGCGGCGGAGCCCTCGGGGAAGCGCAGCAGGCCCGGCCGCGGCAGCGGCGCGTCGCCGTCCCCGGGACCGCCCGCCAGGTCGGCGAGCAGCGCGCGCACGGTCTCCGCCGCGTCCGCCTTGTTCGTGCCGATCACGCCCGTCGGGCCGCGCTTCAGCCAGCCCGCGACGTACTCCCCCGGCTGGCGCCTGCCGGCTTCGTCGACGACGCGCCCGCCGACGTTCGGCACGACGCAGGAGCGGTCGTCGAACGGCACGCCGGGCAGCGGCACGCTCTGGTACCCCACCGAACGCAGCACCAGCTGCGCGTCCAGCCGCTCGATCTCCCCCGTGCCCTCGAACACCCCGTCGGGGGTCAGGCGTGTGCGCTCGAGGCAGACGCCACCGACCGTTCCGGATGATGATGGAAAAATTTCCACGGGGCGGAGCCAGAAGCGGACCCGGAGTGTCCGCCCGGATCCGGCCTGCCCGGATGCCCACTCGCGCATCGCGACGACGTTGCCGCGGACGCGGCGGTCGGAGGTGGCCAGCTGGGCCGACTCGCCGGAGGCGTCGAACCCGTCCAGGTCCATCTCGGCCGGGTCGGCCGACACTGAGACGCCGGGGAGTTCGCCCAGCTCGCGCAGCTCCTTGGTGGTGAACTTCGCGTGCGCGGGGCCGCGGCGGCCGATGACGTGGACCTCGCGGACCTTGCTCGACCGCAGCACGTCGAGCACGGGCTCGGGGATGTCGGTCGCGTGCAGCTCACCCACGTCGCGGGCCAGGATGCGGGCCACGTCGACGGCCACGTTGCCGACGCCGATCACCGCGACCGACTCGGCCTCGAGCACGAACCTGGAGGGGTGCAGGTCCGGGTGGCCGCAGTACCAGTTGACGAAGTCGGTGGCCGCGTAGCTGCCCGGCAGGTCCTCGCCCGGGATGCCGAGCCGGCGGTCGCGCATCGCGCCGGTCGCGTACACCACCGCGTCGTAGGCGCCGAGCAGCTCTTCCCTGGTCACGTCCTCGCCGAAGTGGACCCCGCCGAGGAACGTGACGTCCGGGCTCTCCAGCACGCGGCGCAGGTAGTTCGCGACCGACTTGATCGATTTGTGGTCCGGGGCCACGCCGTAACGGACCAGGCCGTACGGGGTTGGCAGCCGGTCGAGCACGTCAACCTTGATCTCGGCCGGCGCGGGCAGCGCGGCGGCCTGCTTGATCAGCGCCTCGGCTGTGTACAGGCCGGCCGGACCCGAGCCGACCACGGCAACTCGCAACATCGTCATCCCTGTCATCGGCGCGTGTCTCGCGCCCGCACAAGGCAACGCTACTCGGGCAGGCGCTCTTCCGCCTCGTGCGCTTGCTCACGCACCGGCGTGCGGCGCGCGACCGCCTCCGTCAGCTGCCTGGCCAGGTGCTGCGGGCTCAGCCCGGCCGCCTCGAGGATCTCCTCGCGCGCGCCGTGGGCGAGAAACTCCTGCGGCAGCCCGAACGTCTTCACCGGGGTGTCCACGTCGTGGTCGCGCAGCAGCCGGGAGACCGCGTCGCCGAAGCCGCCGGACCGCCCGTTGTCCTCGACGACCGCAACCAGCCGGTGCTGGCGGGCCGCTTGGATGACCGCCTCGTCCACCGGCTTGACCCACCGGGGGTCGACCACGGTCACGCCGATGCCGTGGTCTTCCAGCCGCCGCGCCACCTCGACGCAGGTGACGGCCATCGGGCCGGCGCCGAGCAGGAGGACGTCGTTTCCGGCACCCTGGGACGGCGTGGCGAGGACGTCCATGGCGCCGAGCCTGCCGACGGCCTCGGCCTCCGGGCCGACGGTGCCCTTCGGCCAGCGCAGCACGGTCGGGCCGTCGCTGACCTCGACGGCCTCGCTGAGCAGCTCGGCGATCCGGCTGCCGTCGCGGGGGGCGGCGATTTTCAGGCCGGGGATGACCTGCAGGATCGAGCCGTCCCACATGCCGTTGTGGCTGGCGCCGTCCGGGCCGGTCACGCCGGACCTGTCCAGGGTCACGGTGACCGGCAGCCGGTGCAGGGCCACGTCCATCAGCAGCTGGTCGAACGCCCGGTTCAGGAACGTCGAGTACAGCGCGACCACCGGGTGCAGGCCGCCCATCGCCAGGCCGGCGGCGCTGGTTATCGCGTGCTGCTCGGCGATGCCGACGTCGTAGACCCGGTCCGGGTAGGCCGCCTTGAACGGGGCCAGGCCGACCGGGTGCAGCATGGCGGCGGTGATCGCCACCACGTCGGGACGGCGGGCGCCGATCGCGACCATCTCCTCGGCGAACACGTCCGTCCAGGCGCGCTTGGGGGTGCCGGGCTTGGCCGCGGCCGCCGCGCCGGCCGGCTTCTTCGGCGCGGCGGGGACCTGGTGGAGGCAGTCCTCTTCGTTCTGCTCGGCGAGGGCGTAGCCGAAGCCCTTGCGGGTGATCGCGTGTACCAGGACCGGGCCGCCGTACTCGGCGGCCTTGCGCAGCGCGTGCTCCGTCATCAGCTCGTCATGCCCGTCGATCGGGCCGATGTACTTGATGCCGAGGTCCTCGAACAGGACCTGCGGCTGGAGGAAGTCCTTGAGGCCCTTCTTGGCGCCGTGCAGCGCGCCGTAGAGCGGCGATCCGACGATGGGAGTTCTGGTGACAGAGGTTTTAATACGGTCAAGCACGTTCTCGTAGCGCTGGCTGACCCTGATGCTGGCCAGGTGGCTGGCGAGGCCGCCGATCGTCGGCTGGTAGGAGCGGCCGTTGTCGTTGACCACGATGACGATCTTCGAGTCGCGCGCCACCGCGATGTTGTTCAGCGCCTCCCAGGCCATGCCGCCGGTGAGGGCGCCGTCCCCGATCACCGCGACAACGGTGCGGTCGTACTCGCCGCGCAGCTTGTAGGCCTTGGCCATCCCGTCGGCGTAGGACAGGCTCGTGGAGGCGTGCGAGTTCTCCACGAGGTCGTGCTCGGATTCCCCTCTGCTGGGGTAACCCGAGAGGCCGCCCGCCTGGCGGAGCGTGTGGAAGGTGTCGTAGCGGCCGGTCAGCAGCTTGTGCACGTACGACTGGTGACCGGTGTCGAAGATCAGCTTGTCCTTCGGCGAGTCGAACACCCGGTGCAGCGCGATGGTCAGCTCGACCACGCCCAGGTTCGGCCCCAGGTGACCGCTGGTCCTTGTCACCGTCTCAACCAGGACGTCCCGGATCTCGCTCGCCAGGACGCTCAGTTGCTCCTGGCTGAGCTCCTTGAGGTCTTCCGGGCCGTTGATGCGCTCAAGCAATGTCACGGCGGGCTGCTCCTCGTGCGGGTTTTCCGGCGGATTACCCGATACTACGGCCGATGATCCGCGGTGGTCGCGGTGGCGCGCTGAGTTAGCCGACACGCGCGTCGGGTTTCCCGCGCCTCATCCGTGCGAGAAATCACGATAATTATCCCGAACGGCCGGTGGCGGCTCCCCATGTTTCCCGCCTGTTACGGTCGCGAGGACGACGTTGCAGTCATTCTTCAACTTGAAGTTCAGACAAATCAGACTCTTCATACGAGATGACCATATTCTTGCCCGTTTTGCCCGTTATGTGGGTGCGTCTGGTATGAAAAGTTGATGGCGACTCCCCCGGTGCGACGGCTTGTGTACGTGTCTGGGGCGCCTGGGGCGGGGAAGAGCACGCTGGCCGGGGAACTGGCGGCGGAGCTGGGATACGCGCTGGTCGGCAAGGACATCATCAAGGAGACGCTGGACGACGTCCTGCGCCGGGCGCTCGGCGGGCCGCAGCCGCCTGACCTCGCGTGGTCGCGGACGCTTGGCGGCGCGTCGATGGAGCTGCTGTGGCGGCTCGCGGCCGACTCCCCCGCCGTGGTCCTCGAGGCGAACTTCCGGCCGCACAGCGCGTACGAGCGGGGGCGGCTGGCCGCGCTGGGCGGCCGGCCCGTCGAGGTGCACTGCGCGTGCCCGCCCGAGGTCGCCGCCGCCCGGTACAACGCCCGCGTCACCCACCCGGTGCACGTGATCACCACGCTGCCGGTGGCGGCGATGGCCGAATACGACCGGCCGGTCGGGATCGGCGATCTCGTCATGGTGGACACGACGCGTTCCGTGGACGTGGGGGCCGTAGCCGCGCGGGTGCGCGAGTACCACGGGGGCGGTTAGGCACGGGCGGCGGCTACGGCATGAGGAGGAGCTTGCCCGTGGTGCGGCGGGCGGCCAGATCCGCGTGCGCGCGGGGCGCGTCGGCCAGCGGGTATTCTCCGCCGATCCGCACGTCGAGCTCGCCCTTGGCGATCCACTCGAACAGGTCGCCCGCGCGCCACAGCAGCTCGGCGCGGTCGGCGACGTAGCTCCCGAGGGTCGGCCTGGTGAGGTAGAGGGAACCGCCGGTGTTCAGCCGCTGCGGGTCGAAGGGGGGCACCTGCCCGCTGGACCCGCCGTAGAGGACCATCATGCCCCGGGGACGGAGCGCC
This sequence comes from uncultured Actinomycetota bacterium, assembly GCA_963771985.1. GTDB lineage: Bacteria > Actinomycetota > Actinomycetes > Streptosporangiales > Streptosporangiaceae > Trebonia. The sequence continues at coordinate 158,256 of CAVYVO010000014.1, forward strand.
GCCAGGCTGTTGTCGAAGGTGGCCTTGCCCACGCTGTCGTAGACGACGTCGGCCCCGCGATCCTCCGTGATCCGGTCCACCGTCTCCACGAACTCGTCGTACGTGGTCACGTAGTCGGCGCCCGCCCGCTGCGCGAGCACGCCCTTGGCGGTGCCCGACGTGGTGGCGACCACGATGCCGCCGCGCCGTTTGATCATCTGGGTGAGCAGCAGGCCGACTCCCCCCGCTGCCGCGTGCACGACGGCGATGTCGCCTTCCTTCACCGGGTACGTGCTGTGGCACAGGTAGTGCGCGGTCATGCCCTGGAGCATGACCGCCGCGGCGATCTTGAGGTCGATGCCGCGCGGCACCGGGACGGCGCGGTCGGCCGGCAGCGCCACCTGCTCGGCGTAGCTGCCGCTCCCGTCGCTCCAGGCCACGTGGTCGCCCACCGCGAAGTCGCTGACCCCGTGGCCGACCGCGATGACCGTGCCGGCGCCTTCGCCGCCGGGAACGTAGGGGGTCTGCGTGGCGTAGACCCCGACGCCGCCGCGCCGGTAGATGTCCATGAAGTTGACCCCGGCGGCCGCCACCTTGACGACTAGCTCACCAGGCTTGGCATCGGGGTCGTAGCGCTCGCCGAGCACCATGACCTCTGGGCCACCGAGCTCACTGACGACTATCGCGCGCACGAGATCACGTCCTTCATGTTCGGATGTTCCCGGGATGTTGGCCACCTAGGAACTAACTATCACGCCGCGCGCGCGGGCTCGCAGTTACCTTGGCCCGTGCCCGTCGCCGAGGCCGGAACCGAGGCCGAAGAGGGTGGCCGCGTTCCCGCTGAGGATCGCGGTGAGGTCCGCGGCGGGCAGAACGACGGCGGTTTCTATCTCCTCATGGTCCAATTGTCCGGCTGGCTAGGCAGCGCTCACCTGTCCGGCGGCGGCCAGGTGACCGAATCACCTGCCGTCACCACTGCCGTCGGCGGCCCATCGGCCCGTACGTTCAGGTGCCACTCGTTGTCGAAAACGACCCGGAGAGCGCCGTTCTTGAACCCGACTGCCGACAAGACCCGGCTGCCGACACATCCTCGCACCGAGTCCTGGCCCAGTTGGCCGAGCGTCCTGGCATCGGCTCCCGGGGCTGACGCGGGACCATGGCTAAGCAGCGCGCCGGGGCCAACGGTAATCGTCCCCGGCGGGTCCAGCCGGAACTGCACGGCGTCGCCCCAGTCAACATCCGTCACCACGGAGTCCCGCAACGGGAGAATCCACCGATCCGCTAGCTCATTCATCTGATTGGCCATTGCTTGTCGATCCTAAGGCTCATCGGGCAGGTAGTCGTAGATATTTCCAATGCTGTCATCCGCCGGGCTGCCGTCTGATTGTTCCGGGTAGACCTCCCCAGTGTTTATATCCACGACGACATCCGGATTCCTACTCACCCCTAGGCCACGCCAGCCGGGCTGGTTTTTCACTGCGTGAATCGCATCCGTGATCTGCTGCCGCGTATAACCCGTCTGATTAGCGATCTTGCCTGGGCTGGAAGAATACGACCTGGGAATCTCGCCTCCGGCGGAGCCCGGGCCGGTGTCCGCGTTCATGATGCTAACCCGCTGCGGCCCTGCTGCTCCGCTGATAATCGTGCTCAGGCCCGCCGCGCTGATCCCTGCCCCGGCGACTATCCCGGCGGTGGACACGGCGTTGAGCGGCACTCCGGCCACAGTCCCGACACCGGTGGCGTCCAGCACGAAACCGGCCGCGTCACCCCCGGTGCTGATCGCTGCCAATAGCATGCCCCCGGCAACAGCGGCACCTGCCCCCGGATGGCTGATCGCCGCGTTCCCCAGCGATAGGAGGCCATCAGCGAGCCCGGCGCCGACAACCTCGGCGTGGGGGCCCAGACGACTGAAAAAGCTCCCGGCCTCAGACCAGAATCCCGGTTTAGGGGGTGCTAGATCCCGTGCCCTGCCGACGGCCGCCGCCGCGGAGTTACCGACACTGTCAAGCTGGCCGCGAGCGCTATCCAGGATCTGGGTTGCCGCTTGGTGGTACGCTGTGCCGGATTGCCACACGCGGATGGCATTGGCAGCCTGCCCCTGCGCCCACGTTAGGACAGCTGCGTAGCCGGCTAGGGCGCTGGCTGCCTCATGGAAGGCGTCGCCGGCCCGGATCCACTGGGCCGGCTGCTCATGATAGACGCGCCGGAACGCGTCGGCCGCTTGGCCGCGCCACCCCTCGGTGGTATCGATGCGCGCGAGGGCCGCACCGGCCAGGTGCAGGTCGTCGCCGTACGCGGCCAGCGTCCGCGCTGTCTGGTCTACCGCTCCAGGATCGCCAGGGACGAGCGCTGCCGGGTCCGCGGATTGCCCTAGGCCGATAGTCATCACCCCACCCCCGGATCAGGGCCAGGACCGGTAAGGACACCGTGGCTGATCGTGTCGATGATGTTCTGCTCGGCCTTGCGGTATAGCGCCACGCTGACCGTGAGCCTCGCCGCGATCTCTCTTCCGTCTTTGACGATATTGCCCACGCCAAGCTGCCATCGGCTGCAAAAATCCGCCAGCGTGGCTGTCAGGTTTTCGTGTCCAACCGCGGTTTCGCCGAGCGGGATGGCGCTGACGCGCTGCTCTGACATCTCATCGAGCGTGACATCCACACCCGCCGCGGCCCGCTCCAGTGCCCCCAGGTCGACGAGGAACCCGTTGGCCATGTTGCCCCTTCACTCACTCAGAAGAAATGGAATCACCCTCTTGGAGAACGGACTTGAATCCGAGCTGGTTCTGCGGGCACATAAAATCACACCGCAGGCTCCTCGCCCGCTTCATACGGCCCTGTGGGCGCCGAAAACCTTGACGGATTCGTGATGGGGATCCAGACCCAGCGGGTGCACTTCCTGAGCGTCACCGCGCACCCCGCAAGGGAGTGGACCGCGCAGGCACGCAATCTGCTCATGGACCTCGGCGAGCGCGGCTGTGGGCGCCGATACCCCTGTCAGGCCGCAAGCGGTGCCCGGGTCACCACCAGTCTGCGTCTCCGGGTTTCGGCGGATGCCCGTGACGCCGAACCCGCCGTGGGCCTTTCCGGGAGCTCTTCCCGGTTCCCCCTGCCGCCAGGCGGGTCGCGGGTGGCCCATGGGCCGGAGAACTAGTGGGCGGGCAACGATCGTTCAGATCGCTTATATGTGTCGTTCAGGGCGTATATCACTCGAAACGACACATATAAGGACTCTACGGCGGAAAGCCCCGACACGTCGGCGAGATCCGGTGTAGAGCCACGGTAGGGCTGCCGACAGTCGCCACCGCCCGTTCCGGATAAAAGGGGGCGGAACTGGCTGCGGAGGGCTTCGTCGGGGCAGGGGTAGCCGGCGAACAGGCGGGCGGGGTCGCGGGCGGCGCGGATGTCCTGGAAGCGGCGCCAGGCCGCGTCGCCCATGAACCTGACGGGGCGGCGGTGCAGGTCGCTGTCGCCCAGGTAGCAGCCGGCGGAGAACGGAGCGAGGCGGCGCATGGTGTCGTCGGTCCACGACCGGCAGCTGGCGTCCTGCGACTGATCCTCGCAGACGACGTAGGTCGCGAAGTAGATGTCGGTCTGCAGCGACAGCGCCATGTCGGGCAGCTCGCGGTCCGCGAGGTCGAACCATAGCGAGAACGACTTGGCCGTCGGCAAGCCGGTGAACGCGGGTGCCAGCGCGGGGATCAGCGAACCCGGATCCCCGGCGAGGTAGGCGTTGTCGACGACATACCGGTGATCCTCGGGGTTGGCCCGCAACTGCTCGGCGCGCAGGTCGCCGATCGTGACCGGCTGGGCGATCTTGCGCACCAGGGCCTTGCCGGCCGCCGGGCAGGTGTCCAGCGCGGCCAGCGACCCGGCGCCGCCGTCGAAGCTCACGCCGTCCACCACGAGCACCGGTCCTTCGTGACGCACCTCCGGAGGCAGCGGCGGCATGATCCCGACGGCTACCAGCTCGACCGATGGCGGCACGTCGTGGCGGGCGTGGTGGAGCCAGCCGAGGACCTCGTCGGCTAGCGCGGCGGGATAGACGTACGTGGTCTGGGTCAGCTCCCGGTACCGCTGCCGGGTGCGCAGGCGGAACGCCGTGACCACGCCGAAGAAGCCGGGGCCGGCGCCGCGGGCCGCCCAGAACAGGTCGGCGTTCTCGGTCTCGTCGCACCGAACGACGTCGCCGTCGGCGGTCACCACCTGGATCGACTCGATGGACTCGGCGGCCCAGCCCCAGCCGCGGCAGTTCCAGCCCATGCCGCCCTGCAGCAGGAAGCCGCCAAGACCGACCGTCGGGCAGTGGCCGCCGGCGAAGAACCGGCCGTACTTGGCGAGATAGGGGTCCAGGTCAAGGCCGCCGCGTACCGCCGGGCCGGTCGTGACGATCCCGGTGGCCTCGTCGTAGCTCATGCCGGTGAAGGCCGCGAGATCGATCAGCAGCGTGTCTTCCCGCAGCGACCAGGCCGCCCAGCTGTGCCCGCCCGCGCGGATGGCGACCTGCCAGCCTTCCGCCCGCGCCAGGCGTACCCCGGCCGCCACGTCGGCGGGGCTCTTGGCGCTCAGCACGGCCGCGGGCCGCTGCGCCGGGCGCCGCTGGTTGAAGATCCGGCTGACGGCGGCGGCCTCGAACCCCTCGTCGCCGTGACGGCGGAACCGCCCTTCGAAGTCAGTCATCAGTGCGGATGTAGGTGTCGAAGTCTTCTTTTCGCACCGCGGGGCTCCTATTTGACTATTTGACGGCGATGGGGTTGACGGGCAGGCCGACGCCGCCGGTGATCGGCAGGCCCGCGGCGATCAGGAAGAACTCGTAGATTCCGTCCGCGGCGCAGTCGGCCGCCAGCGCTTCGAGGTCGAACATCTCCCCGAGGAAGAGCCCGATGTTGGGGATCGCGATCTGGTGCAGCGGCGTGACGCAGGGCCGGGCGAACTCGTGCGGCTTGACCTCGACGGCGAACGTGTCGGTCGCGACGGCCGCGATCTCGCTGCCGTGCAGCCAGCCGAGCGTGCCGAACGACAAGCCGGGCGACGGGCCCGCCGCGTAGCCGTCCCAGCTCCCCTGACGCCGGCAGCGGCCGAGCTGGCCGGTCCTGATCAGCATGATGTCGCCGCGGCCGGCCTTTGACGTCGGGCCCTGGGCGGCGATCGTGGCCTCGAGGTGCTGCTCGGTGATGGCGAACCCGCCGGGGAGTTCCCCGCCGGGGGTTGTCGCGCGGGCCACGTCGAGCAGGACGCCGCGGCTGACGAACGAGGCGGCCTGCCGTTCGGCGCCCGTCGCCAGGTCCCCGGCGCCGGTCACCACCTCCTCGCAGCGCCGCCCGTTCCAGGCAAGCGCGTTGTCGTACACGTGGCCCAGGCCGTCCCAGTGGGTGCCGGCCCGGAGCGGCATGAACACCACGTCGTCGGCGTCGCCGAACCCGTGGGGGAAGCCCTGCGTGCCCGCGGCGGCCTCCACGCCGGAATCCAGCATCGTGTGGATGGGATTGCCGCGGCCGCGGTGGCCGCTGCGCGGTCCGTTCCGGTTGAACTCGACAGCCAGCGAGAACGCCCGGCCGGTGCGCGCCAGCGCCGCCGCGGCCGCCCGCTTGGCGTCGTCGATGTAGTTCAGCGTGCCCAGCGCGTCGTCCGGGCCCCAGCGTCCCCAGTTCCGGTACTTGCGCCTGGCCTCGGCGAGTGCCTCATCGACGATGCTCGGCTCGTTCATGTCCGGCTCGTTCATGCGAGCCCGAACAGCGCGACGGCGTTGCCGGCCGCGATCGCGGCGCGGTCGGTTTCAGTCAGCGATGTCGTCGCGGCGAGCCGCTGGAGGGGGTCGGCCACGCCCATGTCGAAGGGGTAGTCCGTGCCGAGCATGACCCGGTCCGTGCCGGCGGCCGTGACGAGCGTGTGCAGCGCTTCGGGGGTGTAGACGAGCGAGTCGAACCACAGCCGCTTGATGTAGGTGCTCGGCGGCAGCGCGCAGCCGCGCGCGTCGCGGCGCACCGTCCAGGCGTGGTCGGCGCGGCCCAGATAGAACGGCAGGTAGCCACCGCCGTGCACCGCGACGAGCTTGAGCCCGGGATGCCGGTCGAGCAGGCCGGAGAAGATGATGTGCGACAGTGCCACGGTCGTCTCCGCCGGCTGGCCGACCGTGTTGCCGAGGTAGTGGGCGGCCAGCCGCGAGCCCAGCCCGCAGCCCCACGGGTGGATGAGCACTACCGCTTCCAGGCCGGCCGCTTTCGCCCAGAACCGTTCGTGGGCGGGATCGGACAGTTCTCTGCCCCCGACCACCGTGCTGACGCTGACCCCCCTCAGGCCCAGGTCCTTGACGGCGTGCTCGAGCTCGGCGACCGCCAGGTCCGGGTGCTGCAGCGGCACCGTGCCGAGGCCGGCGAGACGGCCCCCGGCGGCGGCGCAGTGCGCGGCGACCGCCTCGTTCGTGATGCGGGCCAGCCGGGTGGCCAGCGCCGGGGCGGCCCAGTAGTGGTGCATGGGCATCGGCCCGACCACCTGGATGTCCACGCCCATCGCGTCCAGGTCGGCCAGCCTTCGCGTCACGTCGAGCATGAGCGGCGTGACCCGCTGGAGCTGGGCGCGGTTGATTTCCAGCGACCGCGCCGAGTGGGCGGCGCGCTCGGCGGCGAGTTCCGCGGCGAAACCGGGTTCGTCCTGTATGAGGGCGTCCGCCTCCGGTACCGCCAGGTGCCCGTGGACGTCGACAGCGGAGATCACGCCGGCTCCTGCAGGGCCGCCAGCGTCGCCGCCATGATCCCCGCGGGGTCCGCGCCCGGGATGTCCGGGTGGATCTCCCAGTCGGCGAGCCGCAGCGAGTTCTCCACCACCATCTTGACCCGCGGCACGCGGCGGTGCATGAACTCCTTGAGCGCATGCTCCACCGGCTCGCCGCCGGTGACCAGTTCGGCGAGCACGACGGCGTCCTCGGTGCACATCGCGGCGCCCTGCGCGATCAGCGGCGGGCAGGCGTGCACCGCGTCGCCGATCAGGATCACCCGGCCGCGGTACCACGGGCCGGCCACGAGCAGCGACTCGATCCGCTGGTAGTTGACCGGGGTGTCGTCGGTGATCCCCTCGCGGATCGGTCCCCAGCGGCCCCGGTAGCCTGCCGCGCGCTCGCGCAGCACGGCCCCCGGCTTGCGCTCGCCGGGACCGGCCTCCGGAGTGTCGGTGTCCAGGAGGTAGGCGTAGACGCGCGACGGCGAGATCGGGCTGTAGCCGGCCTTGTACCGGGGGCCTTCGTAGAAGAGCTCGGCACAGGTCATGTCGGCGGTGCGGTCGGCGAGGACACGCCAGATGGACATGCCCGTCGGCGCCGGCGCGGTCTCGATGCCGAGCCGTGCCCTGGTGGCGGAGCGGATGCCGTCCGCGCCCACCACCAGGTCGTATTGCTGGGTTGTGCCGTCGGTGAGCGTCACCTGCACGGTGGCGGGCTCGATCGACCAGCCCGCGATCGTCACCCCGAGCCGCACCCGGACCCCTGCCTTGTAGACGGCGGCCGCGAGGATCCGCTGCAGGTCAGAGCGCAGTGCCCCGAGGGTCGGCGGCAGGTCAGGACCGCCGGTCGGCGGGGTCGGGACCGCCACGATCGGCGACCCGTCCGCGCGGGACAGCCGCACCAGGTCAAACGCGAAGCCGTGGTCGCGGACCTCGTCCCACACCCCGACGACCTTGAAGGACCGGAGCGCGTTTCCCTGCAGCGTGATGCCGTGCCCGGCGCCGCCCTCCCACGCGCCGCGTATCTCGGCGAGGTCCACCTCCACCCCGCGCTTGGCGAGCGCGATCGCGGCGACGCTGCCGGTGATGCCACCGCCCACGATCAGGACCCTGGACAGACCCATTCACAATCCTCTCATCGGAAGTCCGGCGCTCACGGCGCTCACGGCGCTCACGGCGCGACCATTCCGGCCGACAAGTCGATATCGGCGCCGCACAATCCCGGCATGCGCAGCATCGCGATAACCGCCGCGCCTACTTCGTGCGGTTCGACGAGCCGGTTCAGCGCCGCGCGGGACACGAACTCGCGTTCGGCTGCCGCTACGCTGATGCCGGACTGCCGTGCTTCGAGCGCGAAGTTGCGGGCCATCCGCGGACCGCGGGCGGGGCCCGGGGACAGCGAGTTCACGCTGATCCCGAGCGGCCCGCACTCGAACGCCAGCGTCCTGGTCAGGCCGATGACCGCCATCTTGCTGGCAACGTACGGCGTGCGGTGGACAAGCGGCCGCTTCCCGCTGACCGAGGACAGGTTGATGATGTCCCCGCCCCCGGCACGCGCCATCGGCGGGATGAACGCACGGCACATCAGGTAGCTGCCGCGGACGTTCACGTCGAAGACGTCGTCCCACTCCGCCGCGGAGATGTCCGTCAGCGGCTTGACCGGGCCGGGGATGCCCGCGTTGTTGATCAAGATGGAGACGTTCTCGCCGGCCACGGCGCGGGCGAGCTCGGTGACGGATTCCTCGCGGCTGACGTCCGCGGTGACCGCCAGGCCATCCGGGGCTCCCGGCGGGAGCAGCGACAGCGTCTCTTCCAGCGTCGCGGCGGTGCGCCCCGCGCAGATCACTCGCGCGCCTTCGCCGGCCAGCGCCAGCGCGATCGCCCGGCCGAGGCCGTTGCCTGCGCCGGCGACCAGCGCGGTCCGCCCCGTCAGCCCCCTGACAGCCATGCCGGCTCTCCGCCGTCGAGGGCCGCCGTCCGGATGTCTCCCGAGCGCGCGTGGCCCTCGAACAGCTCGACGCGGGCGGCGCGGCCGCATATCTCGCCGAGCCGCGCGCTGGAGACCGGGTTGATGACCTCCTGGTAGGTGACCGTCCGCAGGTACTTGCCGACCCAGAGGCCGCCCGTGTAGCGGGCGGCCTTCCGGGTGGGCAGGACGTGGTTGGTGCCGATGACTTTGTCCCCGTAGGACACGCAGGTGCCCTCGCCGAGGAACAGCGCGCCGTAGGAGCGCATCTTCGACAGCGCCTGCCGCGGGTGCTGCGTGAGCACCTCCACGTGCTCGGCCGCGAAGTCGTCGGCCAGCGCGAACGCCTCGTCCAGGCTGCCGGTGACGATGATCTGGCCGTGATCTCGCCACGCGGGCCCCGCGAAGTCCTTCGTCGGCATGCCGGGCAGGATGCGCTCGACGGCGGCGAGCGTCTCGCGGGCTACCCGCTCGGACGGGGTGATGAGGATGGCGGGCGAATCGGGGCCGTGCTCAGCCTGGCTGAGCAGGTCTACCGCGACGGTCACCGGGCTGGCCGCGTCGTCGGCGACGATCAGGATCTCGGTCGGCCCGGCGAGCAGGTCGATGCCGACCTCGCCGAAGAGCTGCCGTTTGGCCTCCGCGACGTAGGCGTTGCCCGGCCCGGCGATCAGGTCGACCTTCCCGATGGTCTGCGTGCCCAGCGCCAGCGCGGCCACCGCCTGGACGCCGCCGAGAAGGTAGATCTCGTCGGCGCCCGCCAGGTGCATGGCCGCGATCGTCGCGGCGGGGATCTCACCGCGGATCGGCGGGGTGCACGCGGTCACCCGCTCGACACCGGCGACCTTCGCGGTCACGATCGTCATGTGCGCCGAGGCGACGAGCGGGTAGCGTCCGCCGGGCACGTATGCGCCGGCGGCGGCGATCGGGTTGTGCTTCTGCCCGAGCCGCACCCCCGGCAGCGTCTCGATCTCGAACTCCCGCATCGAGCCGAGCTGGGCCCGGGCGAACGTCCGCACCTGGTCCTGCACGAACCGGATGTCCTCGATGACGCGCGCGGGAACCTGGGCCGCGATCGCGTTCGATCTCGGCCGCCGACAGCCGGAAGTCCCGGGGTGACCAGTTGTCGAACTTGCCCGAGTACTCCCGGACGGCCTCGTCGCCCCGCTCGCGGATGTCAGCGATGATCGCCGAGACCGTCTCGCGCACGGCCGCCAGTCCGGCCGCGGTGGCGGCGGGCGGCTCGGCCGCCTTGATGATGGTCGTGTTCACATGGTCCTCCCGGAGGTGACCTCGATCATCTCGATGAGGTTGCCGTCGAGGTCGGCGACGAAGGCCATCCGCACTCCTGGCTCCGGGGATGGCCGGGGATCCCACACCGGCGCCGCGCCGCGGGCGACGATGCCGGCGAAGGCGGCGTCCAGGTCGCTCGTCGCGAACGCGATGTGCCCGTAGCCGCGGGTGAGCAGCGCGGCCGGCGGGTCCTGCCCGCCTATTCCGGGCGCCGAGCCAGCCCGCTCGAAAAGCTCCACCCGGGTGCCGTGGCCGATCATGAAGCAGCCGCGCACCCCGAAAGGCGCGAGCTCGAACGCGAAGCCCTCGGTCATCCCGAGCACGTCCGCGTACCATTTCTTCGCCTGGTCCAGATCGGATACCGAGACGCCGACGTGGTGATGCAGCAGGTTCATACCCGGTCCCTTATCCTTCGCTCCCGGCCGTAGATAGCGACGACGATCATGATCAGCAGCCCGTAGACCATCTCCTGGACGCCGGTGCTGTAGTTGTGCGCCTCGAGCAGGTAGCTGACGACGGTCAGGATGAGCGCGCCGAGAACGGTGCGCCAGTAGTCGCCCCGCCCGCCGAACATGGTGCCGCCGACGATCACCGCGGTGAGCGCCTGGAACAGGTAGGGGTCACCCGCGTCCAGGTTGCCGCCGCCATCCCCGGCCAGCAGCATGCCCACGAACGTGGCCAGCATCGCGCTCACGATGAACCCGGCGGTCCACGTCCAGCCGGTGCGCACCAGGGCCAGCCTCGCGGCGACCCGGTTGGTGCCGTTGAGGTACAGGCTGCGTCCGGCCCGGGTCCTGGCCAGCACGATCCCGATGACCACCGCGAGCACCGCCCAGACGGCCACGATCGGCGGCACCGGGATGCCGAACGTGCTCGTGGTGACCGAGACAGCCGAATCGGTCCAGGACGGCGGGGTACCGGTCACCGCGCCGCTGGTCCAGCCGGCGAGTACCCCGGTCAGCAGCGAGCCGACCCCGAGCGTGACGATCAGCGGCTCGATGCCGAACCGGTAGGAGATCACGCCGTTGAGGGCGCCGCCTATCGCGGCCACCGCGAACGCGACCACGATCGCGGCCCACACCGGCCAGTTGTCCACGCTGGTGAGTTCCGTGATGAACACGCCGCCCGCGGTGATGAAGGAGCCGACGGAGAAGTCGATACCGCCGCCGAGCACGACGATCGTCTGCCCCGCCCCGGCGAGTCCGAGCAGCGCGGCCATGACCAGCATCGAGGTGATCGTGGACCGCGACGTCCAGCCGGGGATGGTGGCGGCGCCCGCGAGATAGAGCGCCACCAGCGCCGCGACCTGCAGCAGCGGGAACCGTCGCTGCAGGTCGGCGGCATGGTGCCGGGACGTCAGGTACCGGGCCGGAACGCCAATGGATGTCATGTCGTCCTCGCCTGTGTCACATTGGCCAGCCCGGCGCCGAAGATCACGGCGATGAGCAGCAGGCAGCCGTAGGTCGCGTCGGTCCAGGTGTCGGGCACGCGGGCGGCGCTGAGCACGTTCGTGATCAGGTACATGCACCCGGCGCCGAGGAGCGTGCCGATCAGGCTGCCGCGCTTGCCGGTGAACGCCGTGCCGCCGAGGGCCACCGCGGCCAGCGCGACCAGCGTGTACATCGTCGCGTCGCTCGCCTCGCCCTCCCGCAGCACCGCCATGAGCGCGAGCCCGCCGACGCCGGCGAACAGGCCGCCGGTCGTATAGGCGAGGACCCTGACCCGGGTCACGTCCACGCCGGCCGAGAACGCGGCGGCGTCGTCACCGCCCGTCGCGTGCAGGTTCCGCAGGTACGCGGTGCGGGACAGCGCGAGCCACACAAGCAGCGGGACGGCGATCGAGATCAGGCCGCCGGGGACGGGGCCGAACGAGCTGGCCAGGTCGTTGGTCCACCAGGTGGATCCTTGCGGCGTGCTGCTGCCCTCGATCTGGGTGGCCAGCCCGGTGAGGATGAAGTTCATGCACAGCGTCGCGACCACCGGCTGGAAGCGCAGCACCGTCACGAGCGTGCCGTTGATCGCGCCCACGGCGGCGCCCATGACCAGGCAGAAGGGCACCACGACCCATGGCGAACTCAGCCCATGGGGCAGCAGGATGGCCACGATGATCATGTCGATCACGGTCATCAGCGGGCCGATCGAGATGTCGATGCCGCCGCCGCCCGACATGATCGCGGGAGTGGAGGCGAGGGCGGCGATCGCGAACGGCGCGAAGATGGCCAGGGTCTCAGCCCAGTTGGACGGGCTGGCGAAGCTCGGCTGCGCGGCGATGTTCGCGATCAGCAGCAGCGCGAACAGCACCAGCGCGAACGCATAGGGCCGCGAGCGCAGGAGCCGGATCACCGGGACACCTCCTGACCGAAGAAGGCGGATACCAGGGCGGCGCGGGACAGGCTGTCGCGTGCCACGACGGCGCCCACGGTGCCCTCGCGGAAGACGACCACCCGGTCCATCAGCTCGACGTGCTCGTCCACCTCGGTGGAGAGCATCACGACCGCGACGCCGTTGGCGGCGAGCTTGTCAAGCAGCGTGTAGATGTCGCGCTTAGCGCCGAGGTCGATGCCCCGGGTCGGGTCGTTGAGCAGCAGGATTCGTGGCTCACGCGCGAGCCAGCGGGCGATGATGACCTTCTGCTGGTTGCCGCCGGACAGCGTGGTGATGAGGTCCGTGGGCTTGCCCATCCGGATGCCCAGGCTCTCGCGGTAAGCGGCGAGCCGGCCGCGCAGCGCGGCATGGGACAGCAAGCCGAACCTGCGGTCCGCGCGGGACGTGACCACGCCGAAGTTCTCCTGGACCGACAGCGGCGCGAACAGCGACTCGCCGCGCCTGTCCCGCGGCACGTAACCGATGCCGAGCGCCGCCGCGTGCCGGGCGGACCGGATCGGCGTCTGAGCGGAACCGGTGACGCGAAGCACGCGTCCGTCCGGATCCCCCTCCCACAGCGCGCGCAGGAAGTCATCCTGTCCGTGGCCCTCGAGCCCGGCCAGCCCCACGACCTCGCCCGCGTGCAGCGAGAACGACACCGGCGCCGCGGCCGGGCGCAACCGCAGGTCGCGCACCTGGAGCACGCATTCCGTGGCTCTGGGACGCGTCTGCCGCTGGTGCGCGCCCTTGCCGCCGGCCAGGTTGTCCGCGCCGGTCATCAGCTGGACGAGTTTCTCCGGTGCCGCCTCGGCGCGGTTCAGCGTGCCCACGGACTCGCCCGAGCGCAGCACGGTCACCCGGTCCGCGATCTCGGCGATCTCATCCATCCGGTGCGAGATGAACAGCGTGCACATCCCGCTCGCGCGGCGCCGTCCGATCGCGGCGACCAGGCGGTCCCTGGTGGCCACGTCGAGCGCGGACGTCGCCTCGTCCAGGATCAGCACCCGCGGCTCGCGCAGCAGCACACGGGCGATCGCGCACGCCTGCCGCTGCGACAGCGGCAGCGAGCCGGCTGGCGCGTCGAGGTCGATATCACCGCCGAGCAGTTCGGTGAACACCGCACCCGCCCGCTCTCGCCGGCGGGCTTCCGGCAGGCTCGCGCGGAACACTGTATCCGCGCCGAGCCAGGCGTTCTCCAGGACCGAGCGGGAATCGACGACCAGCACCTCCTGGAACACCGCCATGATCCCCGCCCTGATGGCGTCGCCCGGCCTGCGCAGCGCGGGCGCCGTGACCAGGCTCCCGGACGAGCCCGCGAGCTCGACGGTCCCGGCATCCGGCCGGTGCACCCCGGTGAGGATCTTCACCAGGGTGGACTTGCCGGAGCCGTTCTCGCCCATGATCGCGTGCACCTCGCCCGCGCGGAACTCGGCCGAGCACGAGCGCAGCGCTACCGTCGGGCCGAAGGCCTTGGCGAGCCCGGCGACGCGCAGCGCGACCGGGCTCGCCTCGGCCGGGAGGCTCACCGGGCTCTGACCTCCGGGGGGACGACCCCCCCAAACCCCCCCGGAAAACAGGCGGTTACTTGGTGAAGATGGCATTGATGAAGCTGTTACTGACATACAGCGAGGAGGGGCCGGTGGCGGTCCCGGCGGTGTTGATCGTCCAGCTCGGGTCTATGTCCACGTACTTGGCCAGATTCGCGTTGGTGGCGAGCGGCGGGTCGATCGAGAGCGTGTTGATCTTGACGCCGTCGCCGAGCAGCATCATGTGCGCGACCTGAGTCGTGGCGTAGGCGAGGCCGTTGGGGGTGTTGGCCAGGGCGACGCCGTCGTAGGTGGACTTGTGCTGGTACCAGTAGGCGAGGCCGCCCTCGTCAAGGCCGTTGTTCGTGACCACCGGGACGGTCCGGCCGGCCTGCTGGAACGCCTCGATCACGCCGGAGGTGAACGGCCCGGCGGTGATGACGCCGCTGACGGCCTGCGGGTGCGTGTTGAGGTAGCTCAGTACCTGCTGCTTCGCGATCGACGCCTGGAACTGGGTCACGATCGACTCGTTGGTCGTGACCTGCGGGCACAGCTTGAGCACGTCGTTCGCGCCGTTCATCGTGTCGGTGTCGATCGGCACCCCGGCGATCCCGTGGATGAACATGACCAGGCCCTTGCCCTGGGCCTGCTGCACCACGTACTGCGCGAGCTTCATCCCGCCAAGCACCGAGTTCGGTACCACGTTGACCGCGTTCGCGTCGTTGATGTCGTTCAGCACCCCGACCGTCGGGATGCCTTCCCTGGCCGCCTTGTCGATGAGCGAGTTGTACGCGGTCGGGGACTGCACCTGGACGATGATCATGTTGACGCCGTCGCCCAGCAGCGTCTGGTAGGCCTGGAGCTGGTTCGTCACCGAGCTTGTCGACGGGGCGAGCGCGATCGTGGAGTACCCGAAGGCCTTCAGGTTCGACTCCAGGCTGCTCTCGAGCGCCGTCTGGTAGGGGTTGTCCAGGCCGTCGATGAGGATGCCGACCTTGACGTTGGAGCTCACGCCCTTCCAGGTGGACCAGGGCGACTTGTAGATCGTGCCGTCGAAGCCGTCGTAGTTCGCGGCGTAGCTGCCCAGGGAGGACACCAGCCCGCTCTGGTCGTTGTAGGCGATGTTCGGGATCGTCCCGCAGCTTCCGCTCAGCGCGGAAGTCCCTGAGGCGCTCGAGCTGGTGCTCGTCGTCGGTGAGCTCGGTGAGCTCGATGAGCTCGATGAGCTCGACGAGCACGCGGTGCCCGCGACGAGCAGCGCCGTGCTGCCCAGGCCGAGCGCCAGTCTGGTTATTCCGCGTCTCATGAGGGTCTCCTTATAGCGGCTTATAGCGGCGGGGCCTTGAAGAGCCCCGGGTCCACGTCGTTGAAGCTTTCCTTCGCGACCAGCTCGTTCATCGGGTTCGCCGTGCCCCACTGGTCCTGAACCATCGGATCGTGCATGTCGTAGATATGCGGGTGCCAGGTGTCCTCGTCGAGCTCCTGCAGCTCGGTGGTGTACTCGATCGTGTTGCCGTGCGGGTCGAGGAAGTAGCTGAAGGTGTTGTCGCCGGCCAGGTGCCGGCCGGGCCCCCACACCATGCGGGTGCCGGATCGCAGCACGCGGCCGCTGCCGCGCATGTACTCGTCCACGCCGCGCATCTCGAACGAGATGTGGTGCACCGCGACGTGCGGGCCGCGGGCGACCGCGAAGCTGTGGTGCCGCGGGTTGCAGCGCATGAAGTGCATGACGCCGCCGAGCGTGTCGGACAGCCGGAAGTCCAGGTGCTCGGTGTACCAGTCCCTGGTGCGGTCGATGTCGGTGGAATTCAGCACCACGTGCGACAGCCGGACCGGGATCGACTCCTTCTCCTCGATCGCCCGGTGCGGGCGGACCGCCACGTCGCTGGAGACCTCGATCGTGCGGCCGTCGACGTCGAAGAACCGGAAGCCGTAGCCGCCGCCGGGCGTGCCGAGCGGCCCCGGCTCGCTGACGAGCGCTGCCCCGGCCGTGGCCAGCTTCGCGGCCAGCTCATCGACGTGCGCCGGGTTCTCCGCGCCGAACGCGATGAGGTCCAGCCGCTTGTCGCCCTGGCGCAACCGCACCACGTACTGCTCCGGTGACCCTTCGGCGGCGAGGAACGCCACGCCGGAGTCGCCGCCGACTCGGGCAAGCCCCCAGACCCTGGTGTAGAACTCCAGCTGCCTGCTGAAGTCCGGCGCCGCGATGTCGACGTGCCGCAGGTGAGTGATCAGCCGCTCAGGCATGCGTGGTGTGCCTCTCAGAAACGCAGGTGTTCCGCTGGTTACCTAGGCCGGTGATCTCGGCCTCCATGACGTCTCCTGGGGAGAGATAGACCCCCCAGTGCGCCCCGTTCCCGGCGGGTGAGCCAGTCAGCAGCAGGTCCCCCGGGGCCAGGCAGACCAGCGTCGAGGCGTAGGAGACCAGCCGCGGGATGTCGAAGATCATGTCCTTGGCCAGTTCGTTCTGCCGGACGACGCCGTTGTGCCGCAGCGTGATCAGCAGCTGGTGCGGGTCGCCGGCGAACGCGGCGGGCACCAGGTACGGGCCGGTAGGCAGGAACGTGGGCGAGTTCTTCGCCCGTACCCAGTCGGTGCCGATCTTGGCCAGGTCCGGCCGGTACAGCCGGTCCCGGGTGGTGATGTCGTTGCAGATCGTGTACCCGGCGACGTACCCAAGCGCATCCTCGCGGCTGACCCGGCGGGCGGGCCTGCCGATCACCACCGCGATCTCCAGTTCCCAGTCGTGCTCACGGCCTTCGGCGGGGAGCACCACGTCGTCAGCCGGCCCGCACAGCGCGCTCGGCAGCCCCGCGAACAGGTAGGGCTCGCCGCTTCCCGCCCGCGCGTCCATCATCAGCTCGGCGGCGGCCCGGTCGCCGCCCTCGCTGACCACGAGGTCGATCACATGCTGCCGGTAGTTGGCGCCGGACTGCAGGATCTGCGCGGGGCGGACCGGGGGCAGGACGCGGAGCCCGTCCAGCGGGCGCCAGGAGCCCGCGTGCTCCTCGGCGGCCAGTTCGCCCAGCCGCTCCATGGCGGCCGCCCAGTCGCGCAGCAGCGGCGCGGTGCTGGCGCCGATCTCGCGCACCCGCCCGCCGGCCACCAGGCCGGCGAACTCGCGGCGGCCGTCGGCGAACATGCCCACCGCGAACGGGCCCGCGTGGCTGCCCGGGGTGTACGCCACGCCCACCTCCAGCTGTCCAGTCAGTTGCCGGAATCGTAAAAGTGGGCCTGTGACCTGCAAAATATCGATCAGCAATACCTGGCATGAGCTGCCAGGTCACAGCCGGGCGGCCACCTCCGCGGTGATCGACCGCAGCCAGCGCAGTGCCTGGTCGCCGCTGCGGGTGGGATGCCACCACACCGCCTCGATCAGCTCGATGGTGCCGAACGGCGGCTCGCACACCGTAACCCCGGCGGTGCCGGCCACCCGCCTGGCCAGCCGCTCGGGGACTACCGCGACCAGGTTCGTCCCGGCCACGACGAACGGCAGCGGCAGCCAGCCGACCGTGGTCACCTGGACGTGGCGCGGCACGCCGAGCGCCGCAAGCGCCAGCTCCCCCTGATTGGCCATCTCCCGTTGCCCGAAGGTGGCGACGGCCTGCGGCAGGTCACCGAAGTCGGCCAGGCTGAGGGCGCCCCCGGCCAGCCGCGGGTTGCCTGGGTCGATGAGGCACACGTACCGGTCGCGGAAGATCTCCTCCGACTCCCCGGGAAACCGCATGCCGAGCGGGCCGATCACCAGGTCGTGCTGGAGCATTCCCCGCTCGGACTCGTGCATGTCAGGGGGGAGCGGGTGCACCGTCAGCCCGACGCCGGGGGCGACCTCCTGCACCCGCCCCAGCAGCGGGTCGACCAGGACGGTGACCGCGTAGTCGGACATGGCCAGGGAGAACGTCCGGGTGCTTGCCGCCGGGTCGAACTCCGGCCGCGCCTCCAGCGTCCGCTCCACCTGGCGCAGCGCGTCGCGGACATCGGGCAGCAGGCGCTGCGCCAGCGGTGTCATCTGGTACTGGCGGCCGTCCCGCACGAGCAGCTCATCGTCGAAATGACGGCGCAGCCTGGCCAGCGCGCCGCTCATCGCGGGCTGGCTCATGTTGGTCTTCTCCCCGGCCCGCGTCAGGTTCCGCTCCTCGAGCAGCGCGGCCAGCGCGATGAGCAGATTGAGGTCGATCGAGGAGACGCATCCCATGGGCAAAGCTCCGCATCCAGTTACAGTCCGGTAAATAACTCGTGACATTTTCCCAGGTCAGTGCCAGCATATGGGCATGTCGCTCGGAGGTGTCGATCTCAACCTGCTCGTGACTTTGCGGGCGCTGCTCGAGGAAGAGAACGTCACGCACGCCGGGGCCCGGCTCGGCCTGAGCCAGCCGTCGATGTCCATCGCGCTCGGCCGGCTGCGGCGGCACTACAAGGACGAACTGCTGGTCCGCAACGGGCGGGATTACTGCCTGACGCCGCTGGCGAAGTCGCTGCTGCCCGCGGTGTCGGAGTCGCTGCGGCTGGTGGACGCCGCCTTCGGGCGGACCGAGACGTTCGTGCCCGGCAAGAGCGAGCAGGTCTTCAGCATCACGCTGTCGGACTACGCGGTGACGGTGCTCATCGAGCCACTGCTGCGCCGGGTGCGCGAGGAGGCCCCGCAGGTGGGGCTGCGCTTGTCGCCGATCCCGCCGGACATGCAGGAGAGCGACCGGCGGCTGCGCGAGCACGACCTGCTCATCGGCCCGGTGGGGTTCGCCTTTCCCGGCGAGTCCGAGGTGGTGTTCCGGGACCGGTTCGTGTGCATCGTGGACCCGGCCAACCCACGGCTGCGGGACGGCTGGCTGTCGCTTGAGGACATCGGCGCGCTGCCGCACGCGGCCGCTTCCTTCGGCCATTGCGGGCTGAACCCGGCCGAGCGGGTGCTTGACGAACTCGGGGTGCGGCGGCGCGTGCAGGTCCGGGTCACCGGGTGGCTGCCGCTGCCGTTCGTCGTGGCCGGGACGGACCTGGTAGCGATCGTCCCCGAGCGGCTCGCCCACCGGGTGGCGGACCCGGCCGGCGTGCTCGTAGTGGAGCCGCCGTTCGGCACCGTGGAACTGATCGAGGCCGCCTGGTGGCACCCCACCCGGTCCGCCGACCCCGCGCTGTCCTGGCTGCGCGGGGTGCTGCGGGACACGGCGGCCGCGCTCAGCCCGGTACCGCGGCAGCGCTGAGCCGGGTCCGGGCGCGGTCTGCTGAACTCGGACGGGAAATACCAGGTATCGGCAGTCCCGATCGCCGCTGGTGCTGACCGCGGGGCCGTGCGGGTGGTTCGATTGTGCGGGTCTTAGTTTTCCCGAACGGTCCCGGAGTTTCTCTATGCCCTCCATTCCCCGCCGGGTCGTGACCGGCCATGACGAGCGCGGCGTCTCCGTGTTCGCGTCCGACGGGCCGGTGCCCGTGGTGCGCACCGCGCCGGACGGCGCGCTGTTCTGCGAGATCTGGGGCACCGGCGCGGCGCCGGCGCCGATCGGCGCGGACGCGCCGGACCCGACGGTCGGCGCGCTGAGCGTGCCGCCGGCGCCGAACGGCACCAAGATCCGGATCAACGAGTTCCCGCCCGGTGTGGTGTCGCCGATGCACCGCACGCAGTCGGTGGACTACGGGATCGTGCTGTCCGGCGAGGTGGTGCTGGTGCTCGACGACAGCGAGACGGTGCTGCGGGCCGGGGACGTCGTCGTGCAGCGCGGGACGAACCATCGCTGGGAAAACCGGTCGGCCGAGACGGCGCGGATGGCGTTCATCCTGGTGGACGGGGAGTTCACCGCGGAACTGCTGGCATCGCTCGGCGGCGGCGTGCTCGGCGGGCTGATGCACGACCCGATGCACGCGCCCGGCGCGGGCGCTGGAAAGGAGTGAGGCATGGATTACGGACTGGCCGGCCGGACGGTGATCGTCACGGGGGCCGCACGCGGGCAGGGAGCGGCCGAGGCGGAAATCCTTGTCGCGGAGGGAACGCGGGTCATCGGCGCGGACATCCTCGACGACGAGGGCAAGGCCCTGGCCGAGCGGCTCACCGCGATCGGGCCGGGGACGATGGAGTACCGGCACCTGGACGTGTCGCGCGAGGAGCAGTGGGCGGACCTGGCCGCGTATCTCACGTCGTCGGGCATGACGGTCCATGGCCTGGTCAACAACGCGGGTGTGCCCTACCGGGCGCGGCTGCTCACCATGGACCTGGCCGGCTGGGAGCGGGTGATCGAGATCAACCTGACCGGCACCATGCTGGGCATGCGGACGATCGCGCCGCTGATGCCGTCCGACGGGACCGCGGCGATCGTCAACATCGGCTCGATCGCCGGGCTGACCGCACACTTCGCGATCGCCTACACCGCGTCCAAGTGGGGGCTGCGCGGCCTGACGAAGGCGGCGGCGCTCGAACTGGCACCGCGCGGCATCCGGGTCAACATCGTGCACCCCGGCCCGATAGACACGCCGATCCTCGATGACGCGGATCCCGTATTCGTTCAGTCCAGCGTGGAGCAGACGCTTGCGGGCCGCGAGGGACGGGCCGAGGAAGTCGGCCACGTGGTCGTCTTCCTGCTGTCGGACCGCGCGTCGTACCTGAACGGCGCGGAGATCCCGGTGGACGGCGGCCACACCTCGCACGGCGGCACGAAGCCGATCGTGGACGCCCTCGCCCGCGCGCACAAGGAGAGGCCGACAAGAGTTCCGCGCTTAGTGGCGCGGTCCCCTCGGCTGGCCGCGCCTGGCCTTGGGGATCTCCGGGAACGGGGCCGGGTCGACGACCTTGTTGCTGACCCGGCCGATACCTTCGACGTCCAGGGTGACCACGTCGCCGGGAACCAGCGGCGGGGGGACGCGGCGCCCCTCGCGGCCCCAGATCTCGGTCAGGCAGCCGCGCTGACAGGTGCCTGAGGCCAGCAGGTCGCCGGGGCCGACGACCGCGCCACGGGAGGCGAAGCTGATCAGCTCCTCGAAGGTGAACGCCATGTTTGCCAGGGAGTCCTCGCCGAGCAGCTCGCCGTTGATGAACGCCCGCATGGTCAGGTCGAGGAACCCGCCGGCGGTCCGGTGCGGCTCAAGCTCGTCGGCGGTCACCAGGTAGGGGCCGAGCGTGTGCGCGCCGTCCTTGCCCTTGAAGAAGCCGAAGGGCAGCTGGCCCTCGAGCCGCTGGATGTCGCGTGCCGACCAGTCGTTGAAGATCGTGTAGCCGACGATCCCGGGCACGGCCTGCTCCGGTGTCAGGTTCCTGCCGTGCGCGCCGTAGATGACGCCGACTTCCAGCTCAAGGTCGAACTGCTCGCTGCCGGGGAAGCGTTCCACATCGTCGAAGGCGCCGACGCACACGTGCGGGTTGGTGAAGTAGAAGCACGGCGCCTCGTACCAGCGGGCTGGCACCGGGTCGGTCGCGCCCTCCTGCGATCTGCGGGCCCCCTCGACGTGCGCCTCGAAGGACACCGAGTCGCGGATGGAGGCCGGGTGCAGCGGGGGCAGCAGCCGGACATCCGCGACCGCGGGCCCCGGCGCACCGTCCAGGGCGGCGGCGCCGGCGGCCAGCAGCGCGGCGCGGCCGCCGGCCGCGATGAGCGCTTCGGTCGTCTCGTCCGCCGGGAGCGGGTACAGCCGGCCGTCGGGTGCGAGCACGCCATCGTCGCGGCCGCCGGAGAGTTCATAGCGCGCGAACCTCATCGTGAGTCCTTCCCCGTCACGCCGCGGCGGATCCGTCGCCGCCGTCGATCGCGATCTCCGCGCCGGTGATGAACGCCGCGTCGTCGCTGGCCAGGAACGCGGCCAGCTTGGCGACCTCGGCGGCCTGGCCGTACCGCCCGAGCGGGATCTTGGCCAGGATGCCGGGCAGCGGGCCATCCGGGTCGTCGATGAAGCGGGCGGTCTCCAGGGTGTAGATCAGCCCGGGAAGGATCGCGTTCACGCGGATGCCGTGCGGCCCGCCGGCGACGCACAGGTGCTTGGTCATCGCGAGCACCCCGCCCTTGGCCGAGCCGTGCGGCACCTGACCGACGAACCGCGCGCCGAGCTTCGCGGAGATCGACGCGACGTTGACGATCGCTCCGCCGCCGCGCCTGACCAGCTCGGGCCAGGCGGCGCGCACGCTGTACCAGAACGATGTCCAGCTCATTCCTGATCGTGAAGTGCCAGTCGTCGTCGGACAGCTCCTCAAAGGCGCCGTTGCGCAGCGCGGAGGCGTTGTTGTACAGGATGTCGACGCCGCCGAACTCCGCGACAGCCGCATCCACCCAGGCCCGCGCGCCCTTGGCGCCGCTGAGGTCCACCGGCGCCAACGCGGCCATCCGCCCGCCCGCCGCGGTGACCAGGTCGACGGTCTGCGCGTTCGCCTTCTCATCCAGGTCGCAGCCGAACACCGCCGCGCCACGCGCCGCGAACTCGAGCGCCGCCGCCCGGCCCATGCCCCGCGCGGTCCCGCTGATCAGCGCGACCTTGCCGTCCAGCCTGCTCATCGCTCGCTGCACTCCCTTCCGGCACGTGCCAGCGCGTGCCCACGCGGGCGGGCACGGCGCGGCTGTTCCGGTGCGACGTTAACAACCAGCGTGGCGGCCGCGGAAATAACGAAACGGTATGCCTGTCATTGCGAATGACTGTTTCCAGGCCGGACCGCGCTGACGTCCCGTACCGCTACCCTTGCGCCGGCGCGCCGCAGCACTTTTTGAACTTCTTGCCGCTGCCGCAAGGGCACGGCTGGTTCCGCCCGGTCTTCCCGGCCGGGTGCACCCGCCGCTCGGCGCGCTGCCTGGCTTTTTGCGCCTGCTGCCGGAGTTCCCTGGCCTCGTCGGGACGGCCGGTCTTCTCGCGGATGTCCGCGAGCCGTTCCGCGATGTGCTCGGCTTCCCGGCACTCGGGGACGGCGTAGCCGCGGCGCAGGATCGCTTCCGCCCGCGGGTAGTCCTGCGTCTTGCCGGGGCCGAAGGGCGTGTAGCAGTCGGCCCAGCCGATCCATCCCCATCCCCAGGCGGGATCGTCTTCCAGCCACGACTGGTACAGCTCGCCCGCCTTCTGCTGCTGCCCGGTCTCGAAGTACGAGTCGGCCAGCGCCCTGCGGAAGTTCCCGGTGGTCAGTCCGTCTTCGCGGGGGAACCTCCGGAGCCATTCCGCGGCCATCTCAAGCCGTGCCATGCGTAGCTCCGGGTCATGTTCCCCTCCGTTCTGCAGCGCCATTTCGAGGTCCTGGCACCAGTTGAACAAGGACTGTGTCATCGGGAAGCGGTCATCGAACTCCGTGATTGACCTGGCGCCGATAGCGTCACACATCCGCAGCACGTCCGACCAGGCGTTCGAGCCAGATCCTGCCGCTCGCGACGGAGTTGTTGCGCTGATCGGCCTCGTAGCCCGCCTGCACCTTGTCGTCCAGGAGTTCCAGGCACACCTTCTCCGGCCACCAGCGCTCCCAGAGCGTGACCAGGCAGATCCACGCCCAGTCGGCGTCCCAGTCATGCAACCGGAGCCGCTCGCTGACGACTTCCTCAGCCGACAGCGCCCCGTCGCACAGCTCCGCCAGCTTCCCGCGGTTCGCGTCCACCCCGAGATCGCGGAGCTTCGCGAGCAGGTCGTCATCGCTCATGCCGCCGGCGTGCGAGCGCAGCGGCCTCCCGCTCTCCTCTACCCCGCGGCGGATGTCGTCGTCGCGGAGGGCCTTCTCCGACACGATCCGGTCCAGTTCCACCCAGGACATCTTCACGCCGACACGGTAGTGCATCCGCCACCCTTCCCGAACGGATGATGGCGTCTCTCCCCGCGCCCGCCGCTACGATCGGGTGCCATGCCTGCGGACCGGATGAACCGGGATGAGTTCTTCGCGAAGCTCGCGTCCCTGGACGCCGAGCAGCGCGGGAAGGTCCTGTGGAACCTGTACTGGCGCGGCACCGCGGCGGTGCGGGAGCGGATCGAGGGTGAGCTGGACCCGCCGGAGCGGGAGCGGCGGAAGAAGGCCGCCGCCGCGCCGCCGGACCCGGAGCTAGTGCTCATGGAAGTCGAGAGCTTCGTGGAGCTCGCTGAGTCCGGTGCCTACATCGCGGGGGACCGGCGGGTGTCGCGCGGCGAGCGGACGAAGTGGCGGGTGACGTTCCGGCGGTTGGCCACGGAGGCGCAGTCGGCGCTGCACGATGCTGACAGCGGCCCGGCGGAGCGGGCGATGGAGCTGATGATCGGCCTGGCGTGTCATGCGCAGGGCTGTTTCCGTTCGGAGGATCCGCTGGAGGCGGCGAAGTTCGTGGTGTCGCAGGCGGTGTCGGCGCTGTGGGAGACGGTGCTGGACGCCCGCGGCTTCGCCGAGTTCACCGCGCGGGCGGTGCCGCAGCTGATGCGGTGGGAGCGGGAGTACGGGTGGGCCGAGGGTACGGGCGCCGCCAAGGTCTATGAGCGGGAACAGCCCCTGGCGGAGGTGCTGGCGCCGATGCTCACGACGCCGGACATGTGGAACGGCTTCGCAGACGCCTACCTCGCCGAACTGGACCGGATCGCGGCCGCCGAGGCGCCGCCGCCGAAGAAGGGCAGGAAGACAAGCCGGAACGTGCCAGACTGGCAGGACTCGCCGTACTCGGAGCGCAATCGCGGCCGGACCAGCCGGACCGGCAACCTCGCCTACTGGAACTCGCTGCTGCTTGAGCACCTCGACGAGGACCGGGCGCGGCGGCTGGCGGAACACGCGGCGTTCTACGGCCCGGATGCGGACTTCCTCAAGGCCCAGGCGGCACGCCGGCGCGGCGACCTGGGCCAGGCGCGCACGTTGATCGCGAAGTGCCTGAAACAGCTGCCGGGGAAGACCGAGTTCAAAGACTTCGCCGAAGAGGTGGGCGCCGGCGCGCCGGACCTCAGCTGACCCGGACGAGGCGCGGGTGAGGCGGCTGGAAGCTGGGTCAGCTCGCGGCGGGGTCCGGGTCCGGGCGATGGTCGGGGTCCTGGACGATCCGGGCGGCGGCCGGGGCGGGCGCCGGGGGCTGGGCGGACGGGGCGTATTGGGCGGCCAGGTCCTCCTGGATCGCCTGCAGGTGGGACACCTGGCCGGCGGACGGGCCGGCGCTGCCGGAGACCGGGACGGTGACGCCCGCGAGCACGTCGTCGGTGCGCGGGGTGGTCAGCGTGAGGACGTCGCCGAAGCCGGGGGCGGCGGCGTCGCGGGCGGTGAGGGCCGGGATGTTCCAGCGCTGCTCGATCGTCTTGAGTACGGAGGTGTGGTCCAGCGGCACCGACCCGGCCGGGACCCGGTACACGGTGCCCGGGGCGATCAGCGGCGAGATCAGCACCGTCGGCACCCGGACACCGAACCGGTCGAAGCCGAAGCTGAACTCGCCCGCGCTGTTGTCCGGCGGGGTCGCGCCCCAGGGCGGGGGAACGTGGTCGTAGCAGCCGCCGTGCTCGTCGTAGGTGAGGATGAACAGCGTCTGGTTCCAGCCGGGGCCGGCCCGGAGCGCTTCGTAGACGTCGTGGATGAGCTGCTCGCCCAGGGCGACGTCGTAGTTGGGGTGCTGGCTGTTTCCGGTCGAGGACCAGCTCGGCTCGAGGAACGTGTACGCGGGCAGCGTCCCGGCCGCGGCCGCGGCCTGGAAGTCCTTGAAGAGCCCGAAGTGCGAGGGGCCGGAGGCGAGGGTATCGGGGAAGTTGCCCTTGGTCAGCGGCTCGGCGTCGTACCCGTAGATCGCCCAGCTGACCCCCGCGGTGCTCAGCGAGCCGAAGATGGACGGGCAGGTGTACGTCTTCGTGGTGTCGTCCATGTGGCCCTGGCTGGTGCCCGCGCTGGCGAAAGCGCGGTTGGGCAGCGTCTCGGTCGGCACCGAGGCGAACCAGTGGTCGCAGACCGCGTAGCCGGCGGCGAGGGCGGAGAGCACGGGCAGCGCCTGCGGGGTGAAGCAGCCCATGATGTCGCTCGCTACCGTGCCGGGCACGATCGACCAGCTGTCAGTTGTCTCCCACCCGATCGTGTAGGAGAAATCCGTGACGAAGCCGCTCATCGTGGGAACGGCGCCGCTCGCCGGGACGGCGGTGGACCCCCACAGCTGTCCGTTGGTCGCCTTGTAGCCCTCGCCCGGGTCGGCGCCCGGCATGAAGTAGGCGTTCGGGGTGGACGGGGTGATCTGGTAGACGCTGACCTGGTTGCCGTTGCCGTCCGGGCAGGACTCGGTGCCGGTGAGCCCCTCGAACGGCTGGCCGGACGGCGAGACGTTGCCGCTGCCGGCGTACAGGTAGCCGAGCATGTGGTCGAACGAGCGGTTCTCCAGCATCAGGACCACCACGTGCTCGATCGCGGCGAGGTTGCTGTCAGGGGTGGTAATGGCTGCTCTCCTTCTAGGAATGGGGGCCCCGGCGGGAGATGGCCCGGTGCACGGCGGTCCGCGCCGCCTTCGCGATCTGCTTGTCCGGGTGGTACCTGCCGACGTGGTTCAGCACGTCCACGACGTCCGGGTGCGCGCAGCGGCTCATCGCGTCGAATAGGGCCGCCTCATGCCCGGCCGGCACGGCCTCGCGGAAGGCGGCCGCGAGCTCGGCGGGGTCGGGGAAGTCCTCGTCGCACGCGAGCGCGAGCATGTCGGTGGCGACCCAGGCGAGGTCCTCAGGCAGCGGCTCGAGGCCCGGCGGCGGTTCCTGGCCGTCTTCGAAGCCGCCCGCCAGCGTCGTGAGCGCGACCTTCGCGTAGGGCCGGACCTCCGGCACGTCGAGGCTGTCCCGCCAGGCGGGCTCGGCCGCCGCGCCGAGCCGCGTGACGGCCGCCACCGCGAGCATCCGCTCACCGGGGCCGCCTTCGGCGGCGAGCTCGAGCAGTTCCCGCGCCGCCGGGCCGGTCCCGCGGGCGGCGACCCACGCGTCCGTCTCCGCCTCGAACTCATCGTCGCCGACACCCTCGGCCATCGCGAGCAGCTGGGCGCCGGTCAGCTCCGCCGCGGTGGGCGGCAGCAGCGGGATCTCGACGCCGGCCTCGACCAGCTGGTCGCGCAGCGCGGCCAGTGCCAGCGGGGTCAGCCGGACCATGCCGCCGGCCTCGGTCACCGCGCCCAGGTCGCCCAGCCGGTCCAGCAGCAGGCGTGCCGGGTCGCCGTAGTTCCGCTCCCAGGTCGCGCGCGCCTTCGCGGCCTGCCCGGCGGGCATGTCGCCGGAGACGTTCTCCCAGAGCACCTCGCTGAATTCGGCCGCGGCCAGGCCCTCCCTGCGGGCCAGGAAGAGCAGGATGGCCAGCGCCGTCGCCTGGCCGGTGAAGTCGAGGTCGCCGAGGCCGAGCCGCTCCCATTCCTCGTCATCGTCCGGGCCGGTCAGGAGCAGCGTCTCGCCGAGAACCGCGGCGAGCGTGGCGGACCACGCGTCGAACACCGTCTGGTCCGTGCCCGCCCAGTCGGCGGCCGTCTCGCCGGGCAGCACGCGGTCCTCGTCGTCCTCGTCGTAGCCGAGCCAGTCCACGGCGAGCGCGTATTCCCACAGGTACGACAGGTCGCCGGGTTCGACGCCGAGCGCCCGGGCCGCGTCCGCCGCGTCCGCCGGAGTCAGATCGCCGTCCTCCGTGACGTCGCGCCCGTCCTCCCCCACCCAGCCGGCGAGCCCGGCGAGCTGACCGGGCAGCGGAGCGCTCCGCGCCCGCGCGGCGAGCTCGGCCAGCGACGGCAGCCGGATCGGCGGCAGCGCGTCCGGCAGCCCGAGGGCTTCCTTGATGTCGATGTCCATGTCGTCGTCCGGGATCTCGGGAGCGAAGGGATTGTTGACCATGGGACCGAGCCTAGCGGGCAGCGGCACGGGCCGGGACGCGCCCGGCGCGCGCCGCCGTCCGGTTCTTCGCGGCCATGCGGGCGGCCCGCCGGGCGTCCTTGGCCACCCGCCGGTCCGGGTGGTACCGGCCGAGGACCGTCAGCACCTTGGCGACATCGGGATGCGAGCTCTGCGCCATCAGGCCGAAGATCCACGCCTCCTCGCCCGGCGGGACGGCCTCGTTGAACTGCGCCGCGATCTGCTCCGGGTCGGGATCGTTCTCGCCGCAGGCCAGCGCGAGCAGGTCGGTGGCCACCCAGGTCAGGTCGTCGGGGTCCGGGTCGAGTACCAGCGGCAGGGTGCTCTCCGGCAGGTCGGCGGCCATCATGGACAGCGCGATCCGCGCGTACCCGCGCAGCTCGGGCCGCTGCATGGCGTCGCGCCAGGCCCGGTACGCGCTGATCCCGATCCGGCGTACGAGGTTCACGGCGACCAGGCGCGTCTGCGGGCCGCTGAAGGCGGCGAACGCGAGCAGTTCCCGCGCGGCGCGGTCCGGGCCGCGCCGCGCCATCCAGCGCCCTGCCTCGGCCTCGAACTCCGCCTCGCTGACCGCGTCGACGAGGGCGACCAGCTCCGCCGCCGTTCCCTGCCGTGATTCCGCGGAAAGCTTCTGGATCTCGATCCCCTCCAGGCGCAGCTGCGTGCGCAGCGCCCACAGGGCCAGCCCGGTAAGACCGACGACCCCCTCGTCGGTGTCCGGCACCGTCACGGCACGGAGCGCGGCCAGCTCGCCGAGCAGCCAGCGGGCGGGGTCGCCGTGGCCGCGCACCCAGCTGTCCCACATCCGGCGGACTCGCGCCGATGGCCGCTCACCGATCGCGTCGTCCACGATGAGCTGCCTGATATCGCCGCGGGACATGCCGGTCCGCCTGGCCATGAAGAGCATGATCGCCACGACCACGCCCTGCCCCTCGAAGTTCAGCTTGCGCGCGGCCGCCGGGTCGCTCTCTGCGGCCACCTCGAGGGTTCTGGCCAGCACCGCGGCGAACACCGCCGCCCATACGTGCAGCGCGCCGGCCTCGTCGCCGTCCGCCCAGCGCCACGCGGCCCGGCCGATCACCGCCCAGGTCCGGCCGTCGGGCTGGTCGTCCAGCTCGACCCAGCCGGACGTGAGGGCGTAGTCCCACAGGTAGGTCACGTACTCCGGGCGGATGCCGAGCCGGAAGGCGGCGTCCGCGGCGTCGGCGTCGGAGAGGTCGTCGTCCGCGTTGACCGGCCTGCCGTCCCGGCCCAGCCACCGGGCCAGCCCTTCGAGCATCGCCATCACCGGCGAGGAGCGCGCCAGGCCCGCGAGGCCGGCCGCTGACGGCAGCCGGACGGCCGGCAGCCGGGCAGGGAGGCTGAATACCTTCTTGAGGCTGACCTGCGTGTCGGCGCCCTGGCCGATGGCCGCGAATGCTCCCGTCATGGCCGGAAAGGATCCGGTGACGGCGGCGAACGACCCCGACACCGCCGCGAACGACCCGGTCACGTCCGCCGTGCCGAACCCGCTCGCGTAGCCCGCGGCCCAGCGCTCGATGTCGCTTTGGTCATACACCTGCACCGCGTCGCGAAGGATCTCGGCGGTCAGGCTAGTGAGCTCTTTGTCGAAATCCACCGCCATGGGGTGAGCCTAGCGGTAAGCCACCTCATGGCGCGTTAGGACACTATCGCGGGATTATTGCTATTCGAGCAAGGACCTCAGCACGTACTGCATGATGCCGCCGTGCCGGTAGTAGTCGGCCTCACCGGGGGTGTCGATCCGGACGATCGCGGTGAACTGTTTGCCATCGGCAGTCACCTCGACCTCGTTCGGGATAATTCCTGAATTTAGCTTTTCAATGCCCTCGATGCTGAAGACTTCCTGCCCGGTGAGGCCGAGCGTGCTCGCCGACTCCCCCGGCTTGTACTGCAGCGGCAGCACGCCCATGCCGATCAGGTTCGACCGGTGGATGCGCTCGAAGGACTCGGCGAGGACGGCGCGGACGCCGAGCAGCACCGTGCCCTTGGCAGCCCAGTCGCGCGAGGAGCCGGAGCCGTACTCCTTGCCGCCGAGGACGAGCAGCGGCGTGCCCTCGGCGATGTACTCGCGGGAGGCGTCGTAGATCGGCATCTCCTTGCCGTCCTTGACGGTGACGCCGCCCTCGGTGCCGGGCGCTAGCTGGTTGCGCAGCCGGATGTTGGCGAACGTGCCGCGGATCATCACCTCGTGGTTGCCGCGCCGGGAGCCGTAGGAGTTGAAGTCGGCGCGCTCGATGCCGTGCTCGGTGAGGTACAGCCCGGCGGGGGCGGTCGCCTTGATCGCGCCGGCCGGGGAGATGTGGTCGGTGGTCACCGAGTCGCCGAGCTTGGCGAGCACCCGGGCGCCGTGGATGTCGCGCACCGGCTCCGGTTCGCGCGGCATTCCGTCGAAGTACGGCGGCCGCCGGACGTAGGTCGAGTCCGGGTCCCATTCGAACGTGTCGCTGTCCGGGACGTCGAGGCCGCGCCAGTTGTCGTCGCCCGCGAACACGTCCGCGTAGTCGCGGGTGAACATCTCCGCGGCGACCGCGTGCTGGACGACGGACGCGACCTCGTCCGGCGAGGGCCAGATGTCGGCGAGGTAGACCGGCTTGCCGTCTTGGCTGACACCGAGGGGCTCGCGGTCCAGGTCGATGTCCATCGTGCCG
The DNA here is from genome assembly GCA_963771985.1 of uncultured Actinomycetota bacterium. Taxonomy (GTDB): domain Bacteria; phylum Actinomycetota; class Actinomycetes; order Streptosporangiales; family Streptosporangiaceae; genus Trebonia. Next base: position 188,491 of record CAVYVO010000014.1, read on the forward strand.
GCCAGGGCGTAGGCCACCACCAGCGGCGGGGAGGCCAGGTAGTTCATCTTCACGTCCGGGTTGATCCGGCCCTCGAAGTTCCGGTTGCCCGACAGCACGGAGACGACCGTGAGGTCGTTGTCGTTGACGGCCGCGCTGATCGCGGGCGGCAGCGGCCCGGAGTTGCCGATGCAGGTGGTGCAGCCGTACCCGACGAGGTTGAAGCCCAGCTTGTCCAGGTACGGCAGCAGCCCGGCCCGCTCGTAGTAGTCCATGACGACCTTCGAGCCGGGCGCGAGGGTGGTCTTCACCCAGGGCTTGCTGGCCAGGCCGCGTTCGACGGCCTTCTTGGCGAGCAGCGCGGCGCCGATCATCACGAACGGGTTGGACGTGTTCGTGCAGGAGGTGATCGCGGCGATGACGACGTGGCCGTGATCGATCGTCGTCTCCGTGCCGTCCTCCAGGGTCACCGTGACCTGGTTGCTCGGCCGGGTGTCGTCGTTCTCGACCGGGTCCGACGCCGGGAACGTGCCGTTCAGGCTGTCGGTGTGGGTGTAGGACGGCAGCGCGTCGCGGAAGGCGGTCTTGGCGTGGGCCAGCTCGATCCGGTCCTGCGGGCGCTTGGGGCCGGCGATGCTCGGCACGATGGTCGACAGGTCGAGTTCGAGTTCCTCGGAGAAGCGCAGGCGCCGGGACGGGTCGTGCCAGAGGCCCTGCTCCTTGGCGTACGTTTCGACCAGGGTTATCTGCGCGTCCGGCCGGCCGGTAAGGCGAAGGTACTCGAGCGTCGCCGCGTCGATCGGGAAGATCGCGCACGTCGACCCGAACTCCGGTGACATGTTCCCGATCGTCGCCCTGTTGGCCACCGGCACCTGGCCGACGCCGACGCCGTGGAACTCGACGAACTTGGCGACGACGCCGTGCTTGCGGAGCATCTCGGTGATCGTGAGCACCAGGTCGGTCGCGGTCGCGGTCGCCGGCAGCTGGCCGGTGAGGCGGAAGCCGACGACCTTCGGGATCAGCATGGAGATCGGCTGGCCGAGCATGGCCGCCTCCGCCTCGATGCCGCCTACTCCCCAGCCGAGGACGCCGAGACCGTTCTGCATGGTGGTGTGCGAGTCGGTGCCGACGCAGGTGTCGGGGTACGCGGTGTCGTCGCTGGTCATGACCACGCGCGCGAGGTGCTCGATGTTGACCTGGTGCACGATGCCGGTGCCCGGCGGGACGACCCGGAAGCCGTCGAACGCGTTCTGACCCCAGCGCAGGAACTGGAAGCGCTCGCGGTTGCGCTGGAACTCGAGCTCTACGTTCTTCTGGAAGGCGTCGGGGCGGCCGAAGACGTCCGCGACGACGGAGTGGTCGATGACCAGCTCGGCGGGGATGAGCGGGTTGATCTTCGTCGGGTCGCCGCCCAGGGCCCGCATGGCCTCGCGCATCGCGGCGAGGTCCACCACGGCGGGCACGCCGGTCAGGTCCTGCAGGATCACCCGGGCCGGCGTGAACTGGATCTCGGTGTCGGGCTCGGCTTCGGGGTCCCAGTTCGCCAGCGCCTCGATGTGGGCGCTCGTGATGTTGACGCCGTCCTCGTTGCGCAGCAGGTTCTCCAGCAGAACCTTCAGGCTGTACGGAAGGGTTTCTGAACCTTTCACCGCATCGAGACGGTAGATCTCATACGACGTCCCGGCCGCCTGGATCCTCGCGCGGGCGCCGAAGCTGTTCGCCGTCTTCCCCGTCATCGCTGCCCAGCCTCCTTGTTCACGGCCCGCGCTCGCGTCCGCGGGCCCGCATGCTTGTCGTTTCAGCCCTGTTTCCGACCAACTTACAGTATCTCGATATCAAGCTACTTCACAAGGTGGCGTGCTACCAATGAGTAACTTCATATGTCCGCTTGGTGTCAAAAAATTTCGTGAAGTTTCGATAGCGTTGTCTATTGTTTCTTTCGGGCGGCGGATCTAGCGTAACGGCGCTACCCCTTGTAAGGAGGCTGTCATGCCCGGTAGTGCGAGATTCGCTGTCTCGAAAGTATTTCGACTCGCCCCCCTCGCCGTCCTCGCCACCGCAGCGGCGGTGGTCACCACGCTGGCCGTGGGGCCGCCGGCGTTCGCCGCCGACACGGCGACGGTCAACGGCGGCACGACGTACCAGACGATCACCGGCTTCGGCGCCTCGGAAGGGTTCGGCCAGGCGGCGACCGTGATGGACGCGTCGTCGTCCGCTCAGCAGCAGGTGTTCAAGTACCTGTACAGCACCTCGGGGGGCGCGGGGCTGACCATCTTGCGCAACGAGATCAGCGCGGACTCCGGTGACACGATCGAGCCGACCGCGCCCTCGTCGCCGTCGGCCACGCCGGCCTACGCGTCGCTGGCGTTGATCAACTCCGACCAGGGCCAGCTCTGGTGGGCACAGCAGATCAAGGCGGACTACGGCGTGACGAACGTGTTCGCCGACGCGTGGAGCCCGCCGGCGTTCATGAAGACCAACGACTCCACCGACAACGGCGGCACGCTGTGCGGCGTGCCGGGCGCGACCTGCTCAAGCGGCGACTGGCGGCAGGCCTACGCCAACTACCTGGAGCAGTACGCGGCCGACTATTCGGCGGCCGGGATCCCGCTGAGCTATATCGGGCCGGAGAACGAGGCGAACCTCTCGCCCAGCTACGACGGGATGGTGCTCAGCCCGTCGCAGACCGCCAACTTCCTGGACATCCTCGGGCCGACGATGGCCTCCTCCGGCCTGTCCACCAAGGTGGAATGCTGCGCGACCGAGGGCTGGGACTACGCCCAGCAGTACGCCGCGGCCATCGAGGCGGACCCGACCGCGCTGGCCGACACCGCGGTGTTCACGTCGCACGGCTACACCGAGGCGCCGACCACGCCGCTGTCGGGCTGGTCCAAGCCGGCCTGGGAGACCGAGTGGTCCACGTTCGAGAGCTGGGACCCGGCCTGGGATGACGGCAGCGACGCGTCGGGCCTGACCTGGGCGCAGCACATCTTCGCCGGGCTCGACAGCGCGAACCTGTCGGCGTTCCTCTACTGGTGGGGCACCGCGACCCCCTCCGCCAACGGAGACAACGAGAGCCTCGTCCTGGTCAACGGCTCCACCGTGACCCCGTCCGGCCGCCTGTGGGCGTTCGGCAACTTCAGCGACTTCGTCCGCCCCGGCGCCGTCCGCATCGGGGCCACCACGTCCGACGGGAACCTCACCCTCGACGCCTTCAAGAACACCAACGGAACGGTCGCGGTCGTCGCGCTGAACACCGGGTCGTCCGCCGATCCGGTCACGTTCTCGCTGACCGGCACCGGCACCCCGAACGGCGCGACCGTGACTCCCTACCTCACCAACTCCTCCTCCGACGTGGCCGCGCAGGCGACGACCACCGTGTCCGGCGGCGCGTTCTCCGCGACGCTGCCGGCCCGGTCGCTGGTCACCTACGTGATCCCGTCCTCCGGCGGCGGCGGCTCCGGCAACACGGTGACCGTGACCAACCCCGGGTCGCAGACCGGCACGGTCGGCACCGCGGCCTCGCTGCAGGTGCAGGCGTCCGACTCCGGGTCCGGGCAGACGCTTGCCTACTCGGCGGCCGGCCTGCCGGCCGGGCTGTCGATCAGCTCCTCGACCGGCCTGATCAGCGGGACCCCCACCGCCGCGGGCACGTCCTCGGTGACGGTGACCGCCACCGACGGCACCGGGGCGTCCGGGTCCGCGTCCTTCACCTGGACGGTCTCCTCGCCAGGCGGCGGAGGCGGGAGCGGCGCCTGCCAGGTCGTGTACACGACGACCGACCAGTGGACCGGCGGGTTCACCGCCAGCGTCACGATCACCAATACCAGCTCGACGGCGCTGACCAGCTGGAAGCTCGCCTTCACCTTCCCGGGTGACCAGCACATCACCAACGCGTGGAACGGTGTGGAGAGCCAGGCCGGCGAGAACGTGACCATCAGCAACGAGAGCTACAACGGCACGATCGCGGCGGGCGGCTCCACCTCGCTCGGCTTCCAGGGCACCTGGACGTCCAGCGACGCGGTGCCCACCGCGTTCACGGTGAACGGCTCCGCCTGCACCACGTAATCACCGCTGCCGCCTGATAACGGCCGGCCGCGCGATCGCTCTCCCCCCGGCGTCGCGCGGCCGGCTCACGCGGCGTAGCTTTCTTGTTGGCACAGACCGGGCTTTCTTGTTGGCACAGACCAGGCCGGCCATCATGTGCCGCCGATCCGATTCACGTTCGATTCACGTTCGATTCACGCGAAGGGGTCTTCATGCGGTTCGCCATCAAGACACGGCCCGAGCACCAGGCCTGGGAGGAACTCCGCGACATCTGGGTCGCGGCCGACGAGATCGAGCTGTTCGAGTCGGCCTGGAACTGGGACCATTTCTACCCGCTGACCGGCGACCTGACCGGGCCCAACTTCGAGGGCTGGACGATGCTCGGCGCGATGGCCGCCGCGACGCGGCGGATCAGGATCGGCTGCCAGGTCACCGGCATGGTCTACCGGCACCCGGCCGTGCTGGCCAACATGGCCGCGACGGTCGACATCATCTCCGGCGGCCGACTCGAGCTCGGGGTCGGCGCCGCCTGGAACCAGATGGAGTGCGACGCCTACGGGATCGACCTGCCGCCGCTGAAGGAACGCTTCGACCGGTTCGACGAGGGCGTCGAGGCGATCGTCTTGCTGCTGACCCAGACCGTGTCCAACTTCTCCGGGGAGTACGTGCGGCTCACCGACGCGCGCTGCGAGCCCAAGCCGGTGCAGCGGCCACACCCGCCGATCACGATCGGCGGCACGGGGCGCAAGCGGACGCTGCGGACCACGGCGCGCTGGGCGCAGCAGTGGAACTCACTCGGCCGCGGCGGCACGGCCGAGTGGCTCGAGCTCAAGGACGTCCTGGCCGCGCACTGCGCGGACGTCGGCCGCGACGTGAACGAGATCACCTGCTCGGTCAACCTGCGTTTCGAGGGCGATCTGGACGAGGTGGTGGCCTCGGCTGAGGACTGGCGGGCGGCCGGCGTGGACCTGGCGATCGTCGGCCTGCCGCTGCACGCCAAGCCGGAGTCACTGGCGCCGCTGGCCGCCGCCCTGGAGCACCTCGCCTGAGCTGGTGTTATGCGGGGGGATCCGCGGCGACGCGCTCGTGGAGGGCGCGGCTGGCGTCGGCCATGAGGGGCCGCACGCCCAGTTCGGTGAGCATCTCGGCGGCGGCCTCCATCTCGGCGCCCCGGCGGACCGCGTGCTGGCGGGTCCCGGTGACGATCCGGTTGAGCGTGGCGGCGTCGGCTTTGGCGAGCTCTTCGGCGATGTGTTCGCGCAGCCAGTCCTCATGGCCCGCGGCGCGGGCGGCTTCGAGAGCCTCCACGATGGACGCGGCCATCCCCTTGTAGAAGACGCTGCGCAGCAGCTTCCTGGTGGCGGCGAGGCCGGCCGGGCCGTCGAGCACCTCGACGTTCGCGCCGTAGGCGCGCAGCCGGGCGGCAACCTGGTCCGCCGCGTCGCCGCTGGCCAGCATCGGCACGCGCAGCCCCCTGCCGGGCACCGGCGCCATCATGGCAATGTCGGTGACCGGGATGCGGCGTTCCCGGCCCATCCTGGCGAGTTCTTGCTTGGTCCCGGGCGCCGCGGTGTTGAGGTCGGCCCAGATCGCTCCCGGCCGCATCGCGTCCAGCGACGCGGCGAACGCGGCCACCGCCTCCTTCGCGCTGTTGACGCTGAGCACCAGGCCGACGCCCGCGGCGGCCTCGGCGTCGCTGCCCGTGTCGGTGACGCCGACGGGGGCGCGCACCGCGGGATCGTAACCGCGGACGACTGCCCCGGCGGCCGCCAGGTCGCGGGCGATCAGCGAGCCGGCCTCCCCGAACCCGAGGACGGCGATGACGCCGCTCATCGCGGCCCCCGCCGGTCACCGCCGTGGCTGACGGAGCGGCCCTCGGTTACGCCGCCGGGGCCGTCGAGCGCGCTGAAGTACTCGCTGATCAGTTCTCGCTGCCTTTCCAGTAGCTGCTCGAAGTACTTGTCGAGGGTCTCGGCGCCGATCACCTCGGCGGTCACGTACAGGTCCCTGACACGCCCGAGCGCCCTGTCGACGGAGCTTCCGGGATCGTCGTCGCCGTCCGACGGTTCTCGGGCCAGCACCTGGTGCAAGGCGGCCTGTTCGGCCACGACGGAATACGGCAGCGGGTCGAACGGGCCACGAACGTACTCGAGTTCTTCGGGCGCGGCCGGCTCCTCGGCTTCCTCTTCTTCTTCTTCTTCCGTACGCTCGCGCGCGTACCAGTCGGGGCTCGGCGGCCCGTAGGCCGGATCGTCGGGGCCGTAGGGCACGACGGGGTCCGCGATCTCCGGCCCGCCGGGCGCGGCCGCCGCGGCGTCGCCGGCGTAGGCGAAGGCCGGCGGGCCGGAACCGGCCGCCGGGTCCGCCCGCGGCGGCTCGGGCCGCGGCGGCTCGGGCCGCGGCGGCTCCGGAGGCGCCGGGCGCTTCGGCTCGGGAGGTGCTTGGCGCGGCCCGAACTCTTCCTCCTCACGGATCACGTACGCGTAGGCGCCGCCATAGCCCGGGCTGTCTTCGGGCCCGTGAGCGGAAGGCCCGTGGCCACGGCCGGCGGAACCCGGCGCGCCGGTGTACGGAGGCAGGCCCGTGGTGTAGCCGGGTCCCGCTGGCTGCCCCGGCGGGTTCCGATAGCCGGGATCGGCGGCGTACGGCTGGCCGCCCGGGTAGGGCTGGCCGCCGGCCGGACGCGGGCCAGGGCCGGGCGGCGGCCCGTAGCCGGGCGGAGCGGTCTCGCCGTCCGGTGGTATCGGACTGCCCGGGGCGTAGATGGAGCTTGGCGTGAGCACTCGCTCGCCGTCGGGTTCCGCCCGCGCGAACCCGCCCTGTCCGGAATAGGGATCGCCGAGGCGGGCGCCTGCCCGGGGCGGCCCCGCCGGGCGCGGACCAGGCTGGCGCGGGCCCGCCGCGGGCCCGGGGCCGCGCCGCGGGCCTTGGGGGCCTTGCGGGCCTTGCGGGCCTTGCGGGCCGGGCGAGCCCGGAACCGCGCCGTGGCCGGCGGCCGGGGCGCCGACGGGGGCCGCGGGATATCCGCTGGCCGGTTCCGCTCCCGGGTACTGCCCTCTCGGGTAGCCGGGCGCGCCCACGTAGGGCCCGGGAGGCATCTGTCCGGCACCGCCTGGGCCGGGCGCCGGCGGCCTGGGAACACGCGGTCCGGCGGCAGGCGGGGCACCTGGCGGTACGCCAGGCGCGGCAGGTCCCGGGGCCGCTGGCCCGTAACCGGCGGCCGGACTGGCGCCGAACGCGCGTGGCCCGGGCGGATAAGGCCCAGGAGGATAAGACCCCGGCGCGGGAGGGCCTGGGGCGGCGGGAGGACCCGGCGCGGGAGGGTTCGGCGCGTAGGGACCACCGTAAGCCTGCGGCCCAGGAGCCCGCGGGCTGTACGTCTGCTGGCCGTAGGCCTGCTGATCGTAGGCCTGTGGGTTGCGGGCCTGTTGGCCGTGGGCTTGCTGGCCGTGGGCTTGCTGGCCGTAGGCATGCGGGTTGTGGGCTTGCGGGTTGTGGGCTTGCGGGCCGGAGACGCGAGGGCCGCGGTCCTGGGGCCCGGGCGCGGACGGCCCCGGGTACGGCTGGCCAGCGAAGGGCGCGCCCAGACCTGGCGCGCCGAGTGGGCCGAGTGGGACGCCTGCGGGCGCCGCGCCATGCGGGCCGGGGGCGGACGGCGGGCCGTATGGCGTGCCCGGGCCATACCCGGCGGGACCGCGCGGCCGTCCGGGGCCTGCGGGGCCGGGCGGGCCTGCGGGGCCAAGCGGCCCAGGCGGGCCTGCGGGGCCGGGCGAGCCAGCGGGGCCGGGCGGGCCCGGGTACCCCCTGGGACGGGCGGGATCCATCGGGTCGGCGGACCAGCCCGGGCCAGCGGGACCCGCGTCGGTCATGGGGCCGCCGTAATTGGCCCGGCCAGGGCCAGGGACGTTTCCCGGTACGGCAGCGCCGCCGGGCCTGGCGCCGGCGCCTGGTCCGGCGCCGTCACCCGGCCTAGCGTCATCGTCGGGCTCCTGACGCCCGCGCCGCCCCCCGGAAAACTTTCCCACGTAAAGATCGTAAGCACCGCCCGGCGGGATGGCATCCTGGCAACGGTCAAAATAGGTGTGCCAGCCGTCAAGACCACCGATGATGTTCCCCGACGGACCATGCCACAGGGCACCTTCAGCCCAAGTTGCTGGGACAATTAGGTATAAATCGGACGAGAACGACTCTATCCTAAATCTCGTAACTCGGTCCGCCTCGGCGGGCCGATCGGTGCGGGCGGAAAAGCCTCCGCGGAGGAGGATTCCACGCGAACGGCCGGAATTGTCTCACCATGCGGACTCTGTTCTCACAATCCGAGAAGAAGTCCCGCCGGCCGGCAGGCCGACTGCGCAGTCGACCCGCTCTAGCGTGGCCGACTGCGCAATCGGCCCGCCGCAGGTCCGGGCCGGCGCAGTGCCCGAACCCTCCAGCAGCCGGGTCCGCCAAACAGCATTGCACCCTGGCGACACTGACCGGGAACATCTCGAGTTAATGATCTCGCGAGGCAGAATCTGGCCCTCCGGGACTCCCGAGGGCGGAGACCATCTGTCACACGGGTCACTGCGACGGAGGGGGCGCCGCCGGGCAGGCGGCGGAGAGGGCGGGCGCCGCCGGGCAGGCGATGGGCGGCGGGGATTGGGCGGCGGCCGAGCGGCCGGGGTCGGCGCGGGCCGGGGAGGCGTGGAAGGAGTGGGGCGGGGAGGCGCCACGGTACGTTCGGAAGAAAAGGGAAGAGCGGCCGTCCCCCTTGCCGCACGGGCAGGGGGACCGCGCCACGCTCAGACCTGGGGCATTACCTCGGCGGCGAGCTGCTCGAGGTGGCCGAGGTCGTCGAGGTCGAGCACCTGCAGGTAGACCGTCGAGGCGCCGGCCTCGGCGAATGTCCCGATCTTGGCCACGATCTCGGACGGGGTGCCCGCGAGGCCGTTCGCGCGCAGGTCTGGCACCTCGCGCCCGATGGCCGCGGCGCGGCGGGACAGTTCGGCTTCGTCCTTGCCACAGCACACGACCTGAGCGGTGGAGAGGGCCATCGAGGCCGGGTCGCGCCCTGCCGCCTCGCACGCCGCCCGCACCCCGCCGAACAGCCCGGCCGCAGCCTCCACCGGGACGAACGCCGCGTTGAACTCGTCGGCGTACCGCGCGGCGAGCGCGGGCGTGCGGCGGCGGCCGCCGCCTCCGATGATCACCGGGGGACGCGGGCGCTGCGCGGGCTTGGGCAGCGCGGGCGAGTCGGTGACCTGGTAGTACGCGCCGTCATAGGAGAACGTCTTGCCTTCGGGCGTTTCCCAGAGCCCCGTGATGATCGCGAGCTGCTCCGCCAGACGGTCGAAGCGCTCCTTCAGCGGCGGGAAGGGGATGCCGTACGCCTTGTGCTCGGCCTCGAACCAGCCGGCGCCGAGCCCGAGCTCCACCCGCCCGCCGCTCATGTCGTCGACCTGGGCGACCGTGACGGCGAGCGGCCCGGGGAGCCGGAACGTCGCGCTGGTCACCAGCGTGCCGAGCCGGATCCGGCTGGTCTCGGTGGCCAGCGCGGCCAGCGTGGCCCACGAGTCGGTAGGTCCCGGCAGACCGGAGACGCTGCCCATCTTGAGGAAGTGATCGGAGCGGAAGAAGGCGTTGAAGCCGAGTTCTTCCGCGGCGACGGCCACGCGCCGCAGCGTCGCGTAGCTGGCGCCCTGCTGGGGTTCTGTGAAGATCCGAAGTCGCATGCGTCCATCCTGGCCCATGACTCATCCGGGGCCGCTCCCGGCCGCTAGCTCGGCGATATGAGCCACGTGCCGAAGCCTTCGTCGCGTTCGTCCCAGCGGACCCGGTTGGTGTTCGTGCGGCGGCCGGTCCACGACCGCCCGGTGCGGACGTAGCACGAGTCCATGCCGTTCGTGGTGATGGCCGGCCGCACTGCCTCGATATAGCCGAGGAAGGCCCGCCGGGACCGGATGTGCGTCTCGCACAGGCGCATGGCCTTGGCGAGATCGTCGGTGACGCCCATGAGGTACGGGCCTTCGGAGATGTTGCCGCTGTGGAGGTTCCAGCAGTACATGCGCGACACCATAGCGGACTTGAGTTCACTCGTCCAGGGTCGACTACTGTCGAAGCGTTGCGATTGGCAATATTGCCATTCGAGTACGGTGCAAGAGTGTCGATAGGTGACGAATCAGACCCGAGAGCTTACATACGGCTCGCGGCGATATTGAGGCGGGCGATTGCGGACGGTACGTACCCGCCCGGCACGCCGACGCCATCCATCACGACGCTGAGCCAGGAGTACGGGTACGCCAGGCAGACCTGCGCCAAGGCGCTGCGCATGCTGGTCTCCGAGGAACTGCTGATCAGGTATCCGGGGCTCGGCTACTACGTGGCGGGCACGCCCAGGCCGGACTCCCCCGCGAGCAACTCCGGCCAGCCCGACGCCCCGTAACCCCGGTCAGCGGGTGAGGGTCGCGACGCACTCCACATGGTGCGTCATCGGGAACGCGTCGAAGGCGCGCAGTTCCGCCAGGGCCCAGCCGCGTGCGAGCAGCAGGCCGAGGTCGCGGGCGAGCGTGGCCGGATCGCAGGAGACGTAGGCGAACCGCTCCGCCGCCGGGGCCTGGGATAGGTACGCGACGACCTCCCGCGCCAGCCCGGCGCGCGGCGGGTCGGCGATGACGAGCCGGGCCGGCGGCAGGGTGTCGTAACGCAGCACCTGGGCGACGTCTCCCCGGTGCACGCGCGCCCACGGCCAGTCCCGCAAGTTGTGCCGGGCGTCCCTGACCGCCGCCTGGTCGGACTCGATCCCGGTCATCGTCCCGTCCGGGCCGACGAGCGGCGCGACGGCGCCGGCGAACAGCCCGGCGCCGCAGTACAGGTCGAGGACGGTGTCCCCGGGCTTCGGCTCGAGGGCGGCGAGCACGGCCTCGGTCAGCGTGTCGGCCGCCGCGGGGTGCACCTGCCAGAACGCCCCGGCGCTGATCCGCCACTCCCGCCCCGCCGCGCGCTGGCTGAGGTAGCCGCGGCCGCGGACGGGGGTGAGCCGGCGTCCTGCCCGGCTGAGGATGGAGTCGGCCGGAACCGCCGCCCACGGCTGCGCTTTCAGGTCGTCCGAACGGACCGGGCGCTCTCCCCCGCGTCCCCTCTTGTTCCCGGCGGCCGGCGTGACGATGACGGCGCGTTCCCGGCTGCCCGTGACGGCCTCCACCGCCGAGATGCCCGGCCAGTCGCGGCGCGGGATGCCGAGGTCCCTGATACGCGGGTGCGCGATCAGGCAGTCGCCGATGTCGACGACCTCGTGGGAGCGGTGGGCGCGCAGGCCCGCCACGCCGTCGCCGCGGACGGCGAACTGCACGCGGGTACGCCAGCCAAGCCCAGCGCCCCCGCCTCTTGCTGTTATCTGGCCGCTGACCGCCGCTTCGTCGACCGCTTCGTCGACCGCTTCGTCGACCGCTTCGTCGACCGCCTCGTCCGCCGCTTCGTCGACCGCCTCGTCACCGGGGAGCGGCTCGACGGTCACCGCGCGGTCCACGCCGGCCAGCCGCCGCAGGTGCTGAGCGATCACGGCGGCCTTCAGCGCGCGCTGCGCGGGCAGCGACGCGTGCTGCCAGTCACAGCCGCCGCAGCCGCCCGGGCGGGCATTCGGGCACGGCGGCTCCACCCGGTCGGGGGACGGCTCGAGGACCTGCACCGCGTCGGCCCGGGCGAACCGCGACGTGACTTCCGTCACCCGTGCGAGCACCCGCTCGCCGGGGAGCGCGTGCCGCACGAACAGCACGGGAAAACCGGCGGGCCTGGCCACGCACCAGCCGCCTTGTGCGACGTCCTCGGCCGTGACCTCGACCGTCTCGCCAACCTGGAAACCCACCGCGGTGTCCTCCTCTTTCTGGGGTCGCATTCTCCCACGTGAGGGCATAACTTTGGCGAGGCGCCCGGTACCGGGCGCGCCCTGGCTGGGCGACGACGCACCGAAGGGACGGGTCGTGCACATCGTGATCATGGGCTGCGGTCGGGTCGGCTCGACGCTTGCCCACATCCTGGAGGACCGCGGGAACACGGTCGCGGTCATCGACCGGGACCCGGAAGCCTTCCGCAGGCTCCGTCCCGCGTTCAAGGGCGAGCGGGTCACCGGCGTCGGCTTTGACCGTGACGTGCTCGCCAGGGCGGGAATTGAGCGGGCGGACGGGTTCGCCGCGGTGAGCAGCGGCGACAACTCCAACATCATCGCCGCGCGGGTAGCGCGCGAGACGTTCGGCGTCCGCCAGGTGGCGGCGCGGATCTACGACCCGCGGCGGGCGGAGGTCTACCAGCGGCTAGGCATCCCGACGGTGGCGACCGTGCGGTGGACGGCCGACCAGATGCTCCGCAAGCTGCTGCCGGAAGGCGCCGAACCGCTCTGGCGAGACCCCAGCGGCAAGATCGTGCTCAGCCAGGTGATCGTGTCCCCGGCCTGGATCGGCGAGCCGGTCAAGATGGTCGAGGCCTCGGCAGGCACCCGCATCGCCTACATCGACCGGCTCGGCGAGGCGATCGTGCCGCAGCCGGGCACCGTCCTGCAGCAGGGGGACGTGGTGCACGTCATCGCCCAGGAAAGCGAGATGGACCGGATCGCGGCGTCGTTCGCCGCGCGCGAAGGGAGCGGTCACTGATGCGGGTCGCGATCGCCGGCGCGGGCGCGGTGGGCAGGTCCATCGCCCGGGAACTGCTGGAGAACGGGCATGAGGTGCTGCTGATCGACCAGCAGCCTAGCGCGATCAAGGTAGACAGCGTGCCGCGTGCCGAGTGGCTGCTCGCCGACGCCTGCGAGATCAGCTCGCTGGATGACGCCGCGCTCGACCGGTGCCAGGTGGTCGTCGCCGCGACCGGCGACGACAAGGTCAACCTGGTGGTGTCGCTGCTGGCCAAGACCGAGTACGGCGTGCCGCGCGTCGTGGCGCGGGTCAACCATCCGGGTAACGAGTGGCTGTACAACGAGTCGTGGGGCATCGACGTGGCCGTCTCCACGCCCCGGCTGCTGTCGGCCCTGGTCGAGGAGGCGGTCAGCGTCGGGGACCTGGTCCGGCTGATGACCTTCGGGCATAGTGAGGCCAGCCTGGTCGAGCTGACCATGCCGGCCGACGCGCCGCTGGCCGGCCAGCAGATCGGCTCCATCGAGTGGCCCGCCGACGCGGCGCTGGTAGCGATCCTGCGCGAGGGACGCGTGCTGGTCCCGCAGCCCGATGACCCGCTGCAGCCCGGCGACGAGCTGTTCTTCGTCACCACCGAGGATGTCGAAGAGCAGCTGGAGCGGCTCTTCTCGGCGGGCTTATCCTCGGGTTACGTCAGCAGGCTGAGGTTCTTCACGAGCTTGGCGACCTTGTTGCGCGGGCCGATGATGCTCACGGCGCTGACCGCGAGGTCGTCGGGCTTGGTCTGGGCGAGCTCCGCGAGGTAATCGTCATAGACCCGGTTGGACTGCGCGCTGCCCGGCATGTCCACGATGAGCACGCCGTCGCTGGCCGCCGCCCTGGCGCGGACGCCGGCGAGCGCGGCCGGGCTGGCGGCCGGCGACGGCCGCGCCGGTGCTGGCCGCGGCGCACGCCACCGCGTTCACCACCAGGCCGGCCAGCGCGGACTCGTCCGCCACGATCACCCACTTCAGCCGGGCGGCGCTGGTCCGCTCGCCGGTGGCGATCTCTCGCGGGAACTCCAGGCAGACGCACGGCGCACCAACAGGGATATCGCCGCGGCCGTGGGCGTCTCCCCGTCCACGGCGCTGGAAGGCACCCGCGCCCTGCGCGAGCGAGGCGTCATCCGCGGCGCGGTGCTCGACGTCGACCTCGCCGCGATCGGCCGCGGTGTGCAGGCCCGCCACTCCGGCCTGAACTCGGAGCAGGGAGGACAGCCCGCAGGGTCACAGCCCGAAGCGGGCGAGACCGTGCCAGCGGTCCGGTGCCAGCGGTTCAGTGACTGTATCCGGTGGTGATCACGGGCCCCTGCAGGCCCGTCCGGTCGCATGAGTCACAGCGGTCAGCCCTCCCGGGCCCGGCGGCAGGCTGGTAAACCGCATTATCACGAAAACATTTTTCACGAAGTAAATAATTCATCCTATACGTACGAAAAAGCTTCGTGATCATGGACCGGGCCGCACGGGCAGTTCCCACGGGCAACTCATGCACCACCGCGCAGCCACGGGACGGCGCGCGCTCCGGCGGCACATCCGGGACGGCCAGCCGGATAACCGGCAAGCCCAGAGGGGGTCGATTGCGCGATCGACCAGGCTAGAGCGGGTCGATCGCGCAATCGACCCGCGGGGCGCAGGGGGGACAGCCCGCAGGGAGGCAGCCCGCAGGGAGGACAGCCCGCGGGGTCACAGCCCGAAGCGGGCGAGTTCGGCTTCGGTGAGCAGTCGCGACCTGATCAGGAAGCGGACGCCTTCCGGCGCCTCGACGGAGAAGCCGCTGCCGCGGCCGGGGACGACGTCGACGGTCAGGTGCGTGTGCTTCCAGTACCCGTATTGCGACGCCGACATCCAGAACGGGACGGGCCGGTCCAGCCCGGGCACGGGCAGCTCGCCCAGGAGGACATCGGCGTCGCCGGTCTGGAACTCGCCGTCGGGGTAGCACATCGGGGACGACCCGTCGCAGCAGCCGCCGGACTGGTGGAACATGAGCGGCCCGTACTGGCCGGTCAGGGTCCTCAGCAGGTCGGCGGCCGCCGCGGTGAGGTCGACCCGGCGTAGTTCTGCCGCGGTCATGGTGGTGCTTTCTGGGAGCGGTGCTTTCTGGGAGCGGCGCTTTCTGGGAGCGGCGCTTTCTGGGAGCGGCGCTTTCTAGAAGAAGCCGAGCGCCTTGGGCGAGTAGCTGATCAGCAGGTTCTTGGTCTGCTGGTAGTGCTCGAGCATCATCAGGTGGGTCTCGCGGCCGACGCCGGACTGCTTGTAGCCGCCGAACGCCGCGTGCGCCGGGTAGGCGTGGTAGCAGTTCGTCCAGACCCGGCCGGCCTGGATCTCGCGGCCCGCCCGGTAGGCGCGCGCGCCGTCCCGCGTCCAGACGCCCGCGCCGAGGCCGTACAGCGTGTCGTTGGCGATCTTGAGGGCGTCGGCTTCGTCGGAGAAGCTGGTCAGCGCCACCACCGGACCGAAGATCTCCTCCTGGAAGACCCGCATGGAGTTGTTGCCCTCGAAGATCGTCGGCGTGACGTAGTAGCCGCCCGACAGCTCGCCGCCGAGGTCAGCGCGCTCGCCGCCGCAGAGCACCTTGGCGCCTTCGGCCTTGCCGATGTCGATATAGGACAGGATCTTCTCGAGCTGGTCGTTGGAAGCCTGGGCGCCGATCATCGTGTCGGTGTCCAGCGGGTTGCCCTGCTTCACGGCCCTGGTCCGCGCGATGGCGTCCGGCACGAACTGGTCGTAGATGCTGGCCTGGACCAGGGCGCGGGACGGGCACGTGCAGACTTCGCCCTGGTTGAGGGCGAACATCGTGAAGCCCTCGAGCGCCTTGTCGTAGAAGTCGTCGCGCGCGTCGGCGACATCGGAGAAGAAGATGTTGGGGCTCTTGCCGCCGAGTTCCAGCGTGACCGGGATGAGGTTCTGGCTGGCGTACTGCATGATCAGCCGCCCGGTGGTGGTCTCGCCGGTGAAGGCGATCTTGGCGACGCGGCTGGAGGAAGCCAGCGGCTTGCCCGCCTCGACGCCGAAACCGTTGACGACGTTCAACACGCCCGCGGGCAGCAGGTCGCCGATCAGCTCGATGACCTTGAGGATGGACCAGGGAGTCTGTTCGGCGGGCTTGATGACGACGCAGTTGCCGGCCGCGAGCGCTGGCGCCAGCTTCCAGGTGGCCATCAGGATCGGGAAGTTCCACGGGATGATCTGGCCGACCACGCCGAGCGGCTCGTGGAAGTGGTAGGCGACCGTATCGGAGTCGATCTCCGAGATGCTGCCTTCCTGAGCCCTGATCGCGCCGGCGAAGTACCGGAAGTGGTCGATGGCCAGCGGCAGGTCGGCGGCCAGGGTCTCCCGGACCGGCTTGCCGTTCTCCCAGGCCTCGGCGACCGCGAGCAGCTCGAGGTTGGCCTCCAGCCGATCGGCGATCTTGTTCAGGATGTTCGCCCGCTCGGTCGCGGACGTCCGGCCCCAGGCGCGCTTGGCGCCGTGCGCGGCGTCAAGCGCGAGCTCGACGTCCTCGGCGGTGGAGCGGGCTATCTCGGTGAAGGTCTGGCCCGTGACCGGGGACGGGTTCGCGAAGTACCCGCCCTTGCTCGGCGGGACGAACTCGCCGCCGATGTAGTTGCCGTACCGGTCCTCGACCGGGACAAGGCTGCCGGCCTGGCCGGGTGCTGCGTACAGTGCCATGATGGCCACCTCTTACTGTTCGGGCTGGCCGCCGCGGCAGATCCGGTAATCTCCCCGCGCCGGGACGGCATCTGGTCTGCCCGTCACCGTAGAGGGCGCGATGTTGCAACTACGTTGCGGATTTGTTTCCCCCTCAGCAGGCGAGGTCGGCGTCGAGCTTGGCCGCGGTCGCCACGGCGAAGGGCCGCAGCGGCGAGGACGCGGGGAGGACGGCGCACAGCCGCTGCCACATCTCGAGGTCGCCGGCTCCCCAGCGGGACCTGGTCCAGCTGACCATGTGATCGGGCCGGCCCGAGGCGAGGATCGCCGACCGCAGCGCGCGCTCCAGATCCCCGCGCAGTTCCGCCACGCCGGGCGCCTCGCTGCGGGCGAGCAGCGGACCGCGGTACAGGCGCAGCGCCTCGCTGAGATCACCGACGGCCAGCTGGGCGGACACCGCCGCCCAGTCCGAGGCGACCTCGCAGGTGAGCCGGTACGGGCGGGAGGCGAGCACCTGGCCGCCGAGCAGGGCCCGCAACCGGACGAGCTCCGCCCGCGGCGTCGATGACGTGACATCGGCAGGGTAGAGCATGTACGCGAGCTCATCGCCGGTCAGCCCGGCGGGGCAGGCCGCCAGGATGACCATGATCTCGCTGTGCCGCGGGCTCAGCCGGAAGGCATGTGTTCCCGCCGACACGGCGCACTCCGCCCGGCCGAGCGCGCTGATGGTTATCGTGGGCGGCGCCGGCTCGCGGAGCGGCGGGACGGCCCGGCGAGGTTCCGGATAGCGGGACGCGGCCAGCAGAGACTGCCGCGCCAGCTCGCACTCGGCCATCCGCGCGGCGGCCCTGACCATCGCGATGGTCTGCGGCGCGGCGACGTCCTGGCAGCCGGTGATGTCGATGACACCGAGGATCGCGCCTGTGCCGGGCTCGTGCACGGGCACCGCCGCGCAGCTCCAGCGCTGTACCGAGCGGACGAAGTGCTCGTCCGACGTCACGGTCACCGGGGCGTCGAGCCGCAGCGCGGTCCCCGGCGCGTTGGTGCCCGCGTGCCGTTCGTCCCACCGCGCGCCCTCGACGAACTGAATGGACTCCGCGCGGCGGAGCACGGCGGACTTGCCGCGCACCCACAGCAGCTGGCCATCCCTGTCCGCGACGGCCATGACGCTGTCGCAATCCTCGGCGGCACGGCCGAGAACCTCATACAGCAGCGGGAACACCGCGGCCAGCGGATGGGCGGCACGGTATTCGCCGAGCCGGTCCGCCGCCAGGGTGATGGGAGGCGGGCCGGCCTCGGCGTTCACGCCGGCGGCGACCGACCTGAGCCACGAGTCGGCGATCATGCCCCGGACGCCGGCCGACGGCACCCCCGTCTGCAGCAGGTCCTCGCGGGCCTTGCGGACGTCGGGGGCACGGCCTCTGCGCGGCACGGACATCAAGTTAACACACGATGATCGGGCTCGCCTGGCCGAACGCGCCGTCCGCTGATGCTGACGGGCGCGATGCGCACGAACACGTCGCGCGCGCCGCCCGCCCACGGCGTGAGGGTCGTTCCGGCCTCGAGGCGGCGTATCTCGCGCTCGTCGGCGACCTTGTGCGCGTGACCGTGCACCAAGACGCTCCAGCCTTCCCGCCGGGCCTGGTCAGCGTAGTCGGCTTCGAAGCTGACCTGACCGTTCGCGTACACGGCCAGCAGCGTGTCCGGCGCGGTGCGGAAGACGATCGTGTTCCCCGCCACGGCGAAGTTGACCGGCAGCATCATGATCCCGTCCACGGCCGCGAACCCGACCCGGCCGACCCCGCCCGGCTCGAGCAGGTCGAGGCACTCGGCTGGATCAAGGATCCGCAAGGTCCCCCCGCCGGCGTCACCTGCCAGGCTTGGCGCCACGCTGGCGGCCAGCTTCGCCCCCCACTCGCGCGCCCGGGCGGCTTCCTGCGGCTCGAGGTGGTTCTGCTTGGTCACCAGGAAGCTCTCCGGCCGCGCGGCGACGTCGAACCCGTGTGCGCGGAGCAGCTTGGCCACCTCTTTCGACGCCTGCCCGGTCAG
Source organism: uncultured Actinomycetota bacterium (assembly GCA_963771985.1). GTDB lineage: Bacteria > Actinomycetota > Actinomycetes > Streptosporangiales > Streptosporangiaceae > Trebonia. Next base: position 206,852 of record CAVYVO010000014.1, read on the forward strand.
CGCGGCGGGCCCGTGCACCCGCGTGTCGAAGGCAGCCGCCTTGACCGGGTAGCGGCCGAGCGAGCCGAACCACTCTCGCAGCCCCGGGCCCGGCGCGTCCGCGTCGAGCCGCAGCGGGCTGTCCGGCTTTTCCGCGGTTTCGGCGGCCGTCTTGCGGCTGGCGGCCTGGCTCATCCCGTGCATGTGCGTCGGGCCGCCGACGACGACCAGGCCGGCATCGGCGAGAACCGCCGGGGTCGCCTGTGCCACCGGAATGACGCTGACATCGAAGGCGGTCCGCAGGCCTGCTCCGACGGCCTCAGCGATCTGGTGCGTGTTGCCGTACATCGATTCATAGACAACCAAAGCCCGCATGGTTGCCTCCTTAGTAGTCTTCCGTTCGTCTCAGGCCGACTATGGCCCGCCGCGCGCGAGCGCCAGCAGGGCCGAACGTCACAGACCTGGGTCCCAGACCTGGTAGCGCGTCCGCTAGAGGCTAGAGGCTAGAGGCGGAACCCCAGGTCACGGCCTGCCGCGCGCAGTTCCTCCCGCGCGTCCGGGTGCGCGACCTTGGCGATGATCGCCTCGGCCTGGGCAGACGCGTCGTGACCCCAGACCATCGCCGTCCCCTGCTCGCTCACGATGAAGCTGTGCTGGAAGGAGGTGACCGGTCCGGCGAGCCGGGGAATCACGGTCGACACGCCGGCTTTCGGGTGCCAGGACGGCAGCGCGATGATCGCCTCGCCGTCGTGGGAGTGCAGCGCGCCGACGATGAAGTCGGTCTGGCCCCCGAAACCGGAGTAGATCGCCCCGCGCACACGGCTCGCGTTGGCCTGCGCGAACAGGTCCACCTGAAGCGCGGTGTTGACAGAGATCATCCGGGAATGACGGGCGATCCGGGCCGGGTCGTTGGTGGTCTCGGTCCGCATCATGCGGATGCCCGGATTCCGGTTCATCCACGCGTAGAGTTCCGGGCCGCCGAACGCGAAGGAGGCGATGACCGGCTGGCCCGCGTCGAGCGCGCCGGCCGCGGCCAGCGCGAGCACGCCGTCGCTGAACATCTCCGACCATATGCTCAGCCCGCGGCGGGCATTGAGCGCCGCCAGCACCGCCTCCGGCACTCCCCCGATGCCCAGCTGCAGCGCCGCCCCGTCCGGCACGAGCGCCGCCACCCGGTCGCCGATGGCCGCCGAGGTCTCCAGCGGGGGCCTGGGCGCCGGCGACGGCAGCGGGATGTCCGCCTCGACACCGTAGTCGATGTCGTCCACGGACAGGACCGCGTCCCCGTAGGTGTACGGAACGTGCCGGTTGACCTGGGCGACGACGAGACCGCCGCGCGCCCGGGCCGCCTCGATCGCGGCCGGCAGGATGTTGACCTCGATGCCCAGCGACACGGTCCCGTCGGCCGGCGGCGACGTCTGCACCAGCACCACATCGGGCGGCAGGATGCGCGCGAGCATGACCGGCACCAGCGACAGGCGGCCGGGATAGTAACTCAGCCGGGACCGTCCCCGCATGCCGGGTCCGATGAACGGCGACTCCAGGAGCACACCGTCCCGGTCCGGGACGCCGGGCTGGGCGTTGATCATGAACAGGCTGTACTCCGCGACGGCCTGGTCAACCACCTCGAGCGCCTGCCACGGGGTGGCGAAGTTCCCGCCGGCCACCACCCGCGGGACGCCGGGCAGCGCGCCGAGCACCGCTCCCAGCCGGGTTCCTGACACCATCCGCACCCGGCCGATTATGCCGCAGCGGCGGCGGCCGGACGCTCGCGGGGCGCTAGCGGGTTTCGGTGAACTCCGGGCCGCGATCGAAGGGGTTCGGGGGCGTGGCGAACCTGCTGTTTTCCTGCTGTGCGCGGGCCTGCTCCTCGGCCAGCGCCTGGGCCGCCTCGGGCGGCAGTCGCAGCTCGAGCAGGTCCCTGGGCGGCATGGGGTGGTCACCGCGGACCACGACCACCTCGCGCATCAGCGCCTCGAGCGGGGCAGCCGCGGCCGGGTTCTCCGCCGCCGCGCCGGTGAACAGGCCGCGCAGGAACCAGCGGGGACCGTCCACCCCGGTGAACCGGACCTGCCGCAGGCCGGACTGCGGCTGACCGGGCTCGGCCGGGACGCGCGCGAGCAGTTCGGTGCCGAACGGCCCGGTGCGCTCGCTACTCATGCCGCCCGCCCCGGTTATCTCCGCGGCGATCTCGGCGCGCACGTCGTCCCACAGCGAATCCCGCTTGGGCGCGGCGAACGCCTGCAGCTGCAGTTCGCTCAGCTCATGCCGCACGGTCACCCACGCGCCATGTTGCTCGGCGAATACCAGCTGAATGTCCATTCCCGCTATGACCGGGACCTGCAGGCTGCCGAGGTCGACCCGCTGCATGTCGGTGTGCGGCTCGGCCACGTCCCACGGGCCGGACGCCGGGGACACGTCGCCGGCGACCTCATCGCCGGCTTGGGCCGCCAGGTCCGCCGCGGTCTCCTTCGCCAGGTCACGGTCGCCGGCGTTGCGGCGCCGTCCGAACACTGCGCATCTCCTCCAGTCATCCCGCGGCGGCCGCGTCGGCGGGGATACCGCCCGCGTGACCGCCGGTCGAGCCAAAGCCGCCCTCGCCCCGGTCGGTGCCGGGAAGGGCCGCTACCTCGCGAAACGTCACCAGTTCCACCCGCTGCACCACAAGCTGCGCGATCCGGTCGCCGCGCCGGAACGAGACCGGCTCGGCCGGATCGGTGTTCAGCAAGATCACTTTAATCTCGCCACGGTATCCCGCGTCGATGGTGCCCGGCGCGTTGACGACCGTAACCCCGTGCCTCGCGGCCAGGCCGGAGCGCGGGTGCACGAACGCCGCGTACCCGGCGGGCAGGGCGACCGCGATCCCGGTGCGGACCAGGGCGCGCGCGCCCGGCGCCAGGTGGACGTCCTCCGCGGCGGCCAAGTCCGCGCCCGCGTCCCCCGCTCGCCCGTAGGACGGCAGCGGAACGCCCGCGTCTAGGCGTGTGATCAGCACGTCTAGGCTCATCGGCGGCGCCCTTTCAGGTTGTCTTCTGGTTCTTCTCGCACTTGCCACAGGTCTCACCCTGAGAGTACGCGACGTTACCCCGCCATGTGGTCGTCGTCGTGCAGGGCGCGCGCCGCGCGTGTCACCGCGGCGGTGATGGGCACCGCCACCACCGCGCCCGCGATGCCCGCCACGACGCCGCCGACCGCGAGCACGAGGATGACCGCGAGCGGATGGAGCCGCACCATCTTCCCGACGACCTGCGGCTGCAGCAGGTGGCCCTCGAGCTGGTTCATCATGATCAGGATGCCGAGCAGGATCACGGCGAAGACCCAGCCTTTGGTGGCGAGCACGACCAGGATCGCCAGGCCGCCCGCCACCAGGACGCCGACCAGCGGGACGAACGCCGCCGCGAACATGAACAGCGCCAGCGGGGCGACCAGCGGGGCGTCCATGATCGACAGGGTGATGCCCATGACGAGCGCGTGGATCGCGGCCACCGCGACGGTGCCCCTGACGTAGTACACGACGGCCTGCCAGGCCGCGGCCCCGGCCAGGTCGGCCCGCCGCTTGCGCTCCGGCTGCAGCCTGCCCGTCAGCCATCCCCAGATCCGGCCGCCGTCCTTGATCAGGAAGAACGAGACGAAGAAGCAGAGCACGATGCCGGCCAGGATCTCTATCACGATCTTGCCGCCGGTCACCACGGTCCCTTCGACCAGCGTCTTGTGCTGGCTCAGGTACTTCACGATGTCGTTGGACACCTTCTGCAGGTTGCCGGTCCGCAGGTGGAACGGCGGGCCGGCCAGCCAGGCCTGGACCTGGGCGGTGGTGTGCTTGACCTGGGTGACCAGGCCCGGATATTCGACCCGGACCCGGTCGGTCACCAGCCAGACGGCGCCGGCGAGCGCCGCGATGGCGACCAGCAGGACGCACCAGGTCGCCGCCAGCGGGGGCAGCCCCTTGCGGCGCAGCCGGGCGGTCAGCGGCTGGAGCAGCGCGGTGAGCAAGATCGCGGCGGCGCAGGGCACGACGACGATGTACAGCAGCGCGGCCACCCGGGCGGCCACGTAGAGCACGATCGCGAGCAGCAGCAGCCGCCAGGACCACGCGGCCGCGGTCTGCAGCCAGCGCGGGACGTCGGAGCGCGGCGCGCCGCCGGAAGGCGGCGCGCCGTCCGCGGCCGCCGGCGGCGGGGCGGCGGCGGGCGCCGCGCCGTTCGCGGCCGCCTCGCCCGCCCGGCTTCCCGCGCCCGCGCGGATCCCGGCGGCTCCGGTCAATCCGTTCGCCGCCCGCCTGGCTGCCCGGCCCATCATGAGTCCATCTAACCAACTACCTTTGAGTGCATGCGTTCGTACCGCGAGCACTTGCGCGTGCCTGTCAGCTGGTGGCTGCTCGCCGTCCCCTGTGTAGCCATCCTGGGCGGCGAGGTTTTCGCAGGTTTCGGCGGCTTCATACCGCCGCTGATCTACACGGTCTTCACCGCGGTGGTGGCCGGCTTCCTGCTGGCCTGGGGCGCCGCGACGGTCGAAGTGACCGACGGCGCGCTGCGGGCGGGCGGCGCGACGCTGCCGCTGAGCGAAGTCGGGGACGTGGTCGCGCTCGACGAGAAGCAGGCCGCGCTGCTGCGCGGGCCCCGGGCGGACCCGGCGGCCCATCTCATGCTGCGTCCGTACCTGAAGCGCGCGGTATACATCGCCGTCGCCGATCCGGGTAGCCGGGTGCCGTACTGGCTGGTCGCGACCCGGCACCCGGCCGAGCTCGCGACCGCGATCGAGCGTGAGCGGCAGACCGTGGGATGATGGCGCATCACCGAGCGGGACGAGGAGGCAACGGATGGCTAAGAAGAAGAAAGACGACGGCTCCGGCGGGCATCTGCTTGTGATGGTGGCGAGCACGGGCGTGGCGTTCGCGCTGCGCAAGCTGCTGGCCGCCGGCTGGACGAAGGTAAGGGGCAAGGAACCGCCGATCGACCTGACGGACCCCAGGGTGACCCTCGCCGAGGCGCTCGGCTGGGCGACCCTGCTCGCTCTCGTCGTGGAGACGGCGCGGTTCTTCATCATCCGCGGCCTGGCACGGCGTGAGCTGCCCGAAGCCGGCGACACGGACTAACGCGGTCACCGACCCCGCGGGCGCCTGCCCGCGGGGACCGGATCGTCAGGCAGCGCACTCACGGCAGACGAGCTGGCCGTTCCTGTCTTCCGCAAGCTGGCTGCGGTGGTGCACAAGGAAGCAACGCGAACAAGTGAACTCATCCGCCTGCCGTGGAATCACCCGGAACGAGAGCTCCTCGTTCGACAGGTCAGCTCCAGGCAGCTCAAGGGATTCGGCGACGTCGTCCGGGTCAAGGTCGATCGTGCTCGACGACTTGTCCATCCGGCGAGCCTGAAGTTCCTGGAGGCTGTCCTCCGTCATGTCGTCATCGGTCTTGCGCGGGCTGTCGTAGTCAGTAGCCATTGTGGTGACCCATCCCCCTCCATAGGTGGTGCGCGGTCGCTGCGCGGGTGTAACGCTCCGGAAGCCTTAGTTGTGCCCGATTCCGGCGGGGAATTCTCCCACGTTCCTCGCCGGTACGCACGCAGCTGGCGTCACGGCGCGGACGTGTCCCCGCGGAACCCGGTTCCGGCCGCTGGTAAACCGCGCATACCGCCCATCTATTCCACGCGCGGATCCGCGCCGGTCAGGGACTGATCCGCCTCACACGTCGCGCTCGGCGTCGAGCCCGGCCAGCACTGACGCCAGCGCGCCGAACAGTTCGGGTCCGGCCGCGATCGTCATCGACGTGCCCGGCGGACCGCCGCGCGAGTCCCCGACGACCGCGCCCGCCTCGGTGGCGATCAGCGCCCCCGCCGCGTAGTCCCAGTAGTTCAGGCCGCGCTCGTAGAAGGCATCGACCCGGCCGGCGGCCACGGAGCACAGGTCGGCCGAGGCCACTCCCGCCCGGCGGATGTCCCGCACCAGGGGCAGCAGGGCGGCGACCACCTCGCCCTGGACCTTGCGCCGCTCCGCCCGGTACCCGAATCCGGTGGCCACCAGCGCCCGGTCCAGGGGCACGCCCGGACCGCAGCGCAGGGCCACCCGCTCACCGGCCCCGGCCGCCAGCCACGCGCCCCCGCCGCGGACCGCGGTGAACAGTTCCCCGCGCCGCGGCACGGCCACGGCCCCGGCGAGCACCACGCCGGAGACCTCGGCGGCGATGGACACCGCCCAGTCGGGCAGCCCGTACAGGTAGTTGACCGTGCCGTCGAGCGGGTCGATCACCCAGCGGACCGGCGCGTCGCCGGTCTGCCCGCCCTCCTCCCCCAAGATCGCGTCCCCGGGCCGCGCGGCCAGGATCCGCGACCGGATCAGCTCCTCCGCCCGGCGGTCCATCTCCGTCACCACGTCGGTCGGGCTCGACTTCGTCGCCGCGACCGACACGTGCCCGTCGCGGCCGGCGAGCAGCCGCCCGGCCGCCCCGGCGGCGTCCACGGCGATCGCCAGCAGCTCGTCGGCGCTGGTCATGCGACGCGGGCCGGGCGGCCGTAGCGGCAGCAGTCGGCGGGGCACGGCCACGGCGCGGGTCCGAGGTCGCCGAGCGCCAGGGCCGGCGCGCCCGAGGTCCGTTCCGCCACCAGCTCCAGGACCATCGCGGCGAAGCGCGCCGACGAACCCGGCGCCTTCGCCCTGGCGAACGGCAGGCCGAGCGAGGCGGCGATTCCCGACGCCGCCACGTCCAGGTCGTGCACGACCTCCATGTGGTCGCTGACGAACCCCACCGGGACGACCACGACCGCCGGGACGCCGCCTTTGGCCAGCGACTCGATGTGGTCGCAGACGTCCGGCTCGAGCCACGGCTGGCCGGGCGGGCCGCTGCGGCTCTGGAACACGAGGTCATGGGCCAGGGAGCCGCCACGCGTACGTTCGGAGATAAGACGGGAAGCCGCCGCCAGCTCAGCGGCGTACCTTCCCCCAGCCACCCCGGCGAGGGCGGTCCCCGCTGAGGCGCTGCCGCTGGCCGCCGCCATGCCCAGCGGCACGCTGTGCGCGGTGAACACCAGCCGGGCGCCGTCTTGGACGTCGGCGGGCAGCGTGCCCAGGGCCGCCTCGGCGTTCGCGGCGAACGGCTCGATGAAGCCCGGGTGGTTGAAGTAGGGGCGGATCTTATCGATGCGCGGCGCGCGAGGGCCGGCGGCCGCGAGCGCCCGCTCGATGTCGTCCTGATATTGCCGGCACGCCGAGTAGGAGCTGTACGCCGACGTCGCGAACGCGATCGCGCGCTCCACCCCGTCGCCGGCCATCCGCCGGACCGTGTCGGCCAGGTACGGATCCCAGTTGCGGTTCCCCCAGTAGACGGGCAGGCCGAGGCCGGCCGCCTCGATCGCCGCGAGCAGGTCGCGGCACTGGGCGTTGATCGGGCTGGCGCCGCCGACCGCGTAGTAGTGTTCCGCGACCTCGGCCAGCCGCTCGGCGGGCACGCCGCGGCCTCTGGTCACGTTCTCCAGGAACGGCATGACGTCGCCGGGCCCCTCTGGGCCGCCGAACGACAGCAGCAGGAACGCGTCGTATGCGGGCATGTCCCTATCCAACCAGGGACGCCGCGCGCTCCGGTAAACGGCACGAGAACAAGTGCCCGCCGGTAAACGTGTTGACAATGCCCGGTATCGTCCTATTCTGTGCGGCCGGGGGTAGTGCGATGACGAGTGCCGGGGAGACCAGTTCCCGGGGCTTCCTGCTCCCCTACGCGGAGATCTTCCGCGTCCCGCGCGCGTGGCGCTTCTCGGCCGCGGGGATCATCGGGCGGATGCCGATGGCCATGTACGGCCTCGGCACGGTGCTGCTCATCTCCGCGGCGACCGGCCGCTACGGCGTGGCCGGCAGCGTGTCGGCGGCGGGGTCGCTCAGCGGCGCGGTCAGCGCGCCGCAGATCGCGCGGCTCGTGGACCGGCACGGCCAGCGCCGGGTGCTTGTTCCGCTGTGCCTCGCCTTCGCCCTCGCGGTCGCCGGGCTGGTCGCCGCGGTGCAGCTGCGCGCTCCGGACTGGGCGCTGTTCGCCGCGGGAGCGCTGGGCGGGGCCACGATGCCCGCGCTGGGCCCGATGGCGCGTGCCCGGTGGAGCGCGCTGCTGGCCGGGTCGCCGCGGCTGCACACCGCGTTCTCCCTCGAATCGGTGGCAGACGAGGTGTGCTTCGTGCTGGGGCCCGCCACCGTCACGCTGCTCGCCACCCAGGTGCACCCGGCCGCCGGCGTCGCGGCCGCCGCCATGCTGTGCCTGGCCGGGACGCTGTGGTTCGCCGCCCAGCGGGAGACCGAGCCGCCCGTCCGGGTACAGGAAAAAGCCATTCATCCGGAACGGGCCGGGCATCCTCGCGACGGCCACCGCTTCTTCTCCCTCCCGGCGCCCGGCCTGACCGTGCTCGTGCCCGTGTACGTGTGCCTGGGCGCGATGTTCGTCTCGATCGACCTCGCCACGGTGGCGTTCGCCGCGCGCGCGGGCCACAAGCCGCTCGCCGGGCTGGTGCTCGGCTGCTACGCCCTGGGCAGCGCCACCGGCGGGCTCTGGTACGGCACGCGGACCTGGCGGGCGCCGGCCGCGCGCCGGCTGGCGATCACGCTGACGCTGACCGTGGCGGGCGTGTGCACGTTCTGGGCGATGCCGGACCTGGCGGTCTTGACGTGCATGATCTACCTGTGCGGGCTGACCATCGCGCCCACGCTGATCGCCGGGTTCAGCCTGATGGAGTCGAGCGCGCTGCCGGGGCGAACCACCGAGGCCATGTCCTGGCTGTCCATGGGGATCTCGGTCGGCGTCGCGTGCGGGGCGACGGCCGCCGGGTTCGTCCTCGACGCGTTCGGCCCGCGCTGGGGCTACGCGTTCGCGGCCTCGTGCGGGGTCAGCGCGGCGCTGCTGTGCCTGGCGGGCTTGCGGCGGCTGGCCCCGGTTAGCCGAATTCGCTTAGCCCAATTCGGCTAGCCGAATTCGCGGGCGTACTCGGCGGCCAGCGTGAGCACCTCGTCCACGTACCAGTCGGCGTGGTTGTAGTCGAAGATCGCCTGCCGCAGCGCCTGGCCGCCGCCGGCGGCTCCGTCGGCGCACAGCATCCGGGCGGCCGAGGGGACCGCGTCGAACGGGTTCATGATGTCCGGCGCTCCGGTGTCGCCGAAGCCGTCGATGCCCCAGATCCGCCAGGTGGACGGCAGGAACTGCATCGGGCCGAGCGCGCCGGCGCTGGAGGGGCCGACGTTCGTGCCGTCGCCGCTTTCGATCTGGCCGATCGCCGCCAGGACCGTCCAGGACAGCCCCGGGCAGTACCGCGCGGCGGATTCCTGGAAGAGCGACACGTAGCTGGCGGGCCGGCCCTTCGGCGGGTTGGCGTCGACCGGCAGGCTGGTGCTGGCCTCCACCGGGACCAGGCGGATGACCTGGCTGCCGGCGCCCAGCGCCGCCTTGACCTGGGTGACGAGCGAGGTCATGTCCGCGGCCGGGGCGTTGATCAGCACGGCCACGTCGCGGACCAGGCCGAGCTGCGCCGCTCGCCGCTGGTTCACGATCGCGTCCACGCCGGCTATTCCGAGCAGCGCCTGGCCGCCGGCCGTGATCGTGGTCCGCTTCGCGGCCGCCACCGGGTACCTGCCGCCGCTGACCAGCCCGGACGTCTGGGCCGCCGCCGCGGTCGTGATGAGGTCGCCCGCCGCGAACTGCGACCACACGCGGCCGCTCGCGGCCGTCGCCGGCGGGGTCCACGGGCGCAGCGCGGCGGCGGGCGCGCCGAGCACGGTGAGCGGCTTGCCGTTGACGGTGATCCGGGCCCCGGCGATGGGCAGCACGGCCCGTACCTGGCTGAGCTTCCTGATCCTGGCGAGGTCCGCCGTGGTCACGCCGCCCGGGACGGCGGCGATGATGTCGGGCACGACGAGGCGCGGGATGGCCGTTCCGGCGGCGGAAGCCGCGCTGCCTGACGTACTGCCTGAGGGGCTGGCGGCGGGGCTGGCCGTTGAGGTGGCCGTGGCGGTGGCCGTGGCGGTGGCCTGCCCGGAGGGCGCGCCCGGCTCGCTCACGGTCGCGCCGGGGAGACTCAGCGGCCCCGCCGCGTAGCTCGAACCCGGTCAGGCGGGCGGCGCTCGGCGCGCCTGCGGCCGGGGCGCCATGGCGGGCGCTCGCGTGTCCGGCCGCGGCGCCCTGTGCCGGGCCGTTCGCCGCGCCCGGGCTCCCCGTCGCCACGGCCACGCAGCTGGCCACGGCGACGCTGACCGCCACCAGGCCGCCCCCGATGACGGCCGGCCACGCCCCGGGACGGATGGTCAGCTGCCTCACAGTTACCCCACTCTATAGGCGTACGCCCGTCCCGGCACTAGCGCCTATTTAGCCGGGAGCGGCGCGGTTAGGTAACGATCATGGGCGCGGCATCCGGTGGTATGCGCGGGAACTCATCCGGCTGCGGCTACGCTCTGACTATGACGCAGGAGGCAGACCGGAGTCACGCCCAGTCGGGCGCCAGCGCGGGACGGAGCACCGCGCGGCAGCCGACGGCGACTGCCGGTGCTGGCCAGGTGCACGGGGCCGGGCAGGCGAACGGGGCTGGGCAGGCGAACGGGGCTGGCCGAAGTCGCGGGGCAGGACGCCCCGCGCGCAAACCACAGGGGCGGCCGTCGCTCGGCGGCGGCGAGCCCGCCCGCGACCGCGAGCTGCGCGCGCAAGGCCGGGAGACCGTGCGCAAGCTGCTCGAAGCGGGCATGATCGAGTTCGAGGAGCGCGGCTTCAACGGCGTCCGCGTCGATGACGTGGTACGGCGGGCCGGCATCTCGCACGGGACGTTCTACCTCTACTTCTCCAACAAGGAGGACCTGTTCAAGGCGCTGCTGCGGGACGCGCTGCACGACATGGAGATCGTGGCCGGGGACTTCCCCGTCGTCACCAACGACCAGACAGGGCTGGCGTTCCTGCGGCAGTGGGTGCGGAAGTTCTTCACGGCCTACGCCTCGCACGCCACCGTGATCCGCATCCTCAGCTCCGCCGACCTGGTACCCGACGAGGTCTACGGTGACGGCCTGCGGCTGTTCTTCAGCATCGCCGAGGCGATGACCACCGGGATGACGGCCGCCGCCGAGGCGGCCGGGCGGCACCAGGAGCACGCCGAGCTGACGGCGGTCGCCTGCCTGATGATGCTGGAACGGGTCAACTACCTGATCAGCACGGACGTGCAGCTGCCGGTCGAGGAGATGTCGGACCGGATCGCCGACATCATGTTCGCCGGCTTCGGGCTCACGATGAACTGATGCCGCCGGAGCTGTCTCGGGTGCGGCGCGCGCCTGGTGTCCTGGGGCGCTCCCTAGGACGCGTGCGCCGCCAATTATCTCGAAAACATTTTTCCTAACGTGAATAATTCATTCTATAGCACCGAAAACTCTTCGCCATCATGGCCGACCGCACCGGAAGTCCGCGGCGGGGCGCGCGAAACGGTCACACTCTGTAGCGCACTAGCCCGTTATGTCTTCAATGTCCGAATTCGGCGGCGGGAAAGCTTCGCGCGGGCCGTGGTTGGTTCGGGAGCTCCGCGGCGCGGTAACAATAAAGAACGTGCGTTTTCTCCACGACATCGAACCCGCCACCGACCTGACCTACAGCGACGTGTTCATGGTGCCCGGGCGCTCGGCCGTCGGGTCGCGGCTTGAAGTCGACCTGACGGCGCGGGACCGCAGCGGCGCCACGATCCCGGTCATCGCGGCCAACATGACGGCGGTCTCCGGCCGCCGGATGGCCGAGACGATCGCGCGGCGCGGCGGCATCGCGATCCTGCCGCAGGACATCCCCGCCGACGTCGTCGCCGACGTGGTCGCCTGGGTGAAGACCCGTGATCTCGTCGTCGACACGGCGATCACGCTGTCCCCGGCGGACACCGTCGGGGAGGCCCTCGCACTGCTGCCCAAGCGGGCCCACGGCGCCGTCATCGTGATCGATTCCGGCGGCGCGCCCGCCGGCGTCGTCACCGAGGCGGACTGCGCCGGGGCCGACCGGTTCGCGCAGCTGGGCACGGTCATGTCCGTCGATCCGTTCACGCTGCCGGCGGGGACGCCGCCGGCGCGCGCGTTCGAGCTGCTGCACGAGGGCCGGCACCGGCTGGCGCCCGTGGTGTCCGCCGCGGGCCAGTGCGTGGGGATCCTGACGCGCACCGGGGCATTGCGGGCCACGGTGTACTCCCCCGCGGTCGACGCGTCGGGGCGGCTGCGGATCGGCGCCGCGGTCGGCGTCAACGCAGACGTCGCCGCCAAGGCCAAGGTGCTGCTCGACGCCGGCATCGACACCCTCGTCGTGGACACCGCGCACGGCCATCAGGAGAAGATGCTGTCCGCCCTGCGGGCGGTGCGGGCGCTGTCGCCGCCGGTGCCGGTCGTCGCCGGGAACGTGGTGACCGCCGACGGCGTGACGGACCTGATCGAGGCGGGCGCGGACATCGTCAAGGTCGGGGTCGGACCCGGCGCGATGTGCACCACGCGGATGATGACCGGGGTGGGACGGCCGCAGTTCTCGGCCGTGCTCGAGTGCGCGTCGGCGGCCGCGTCCTCGGGCGGGCACGTGTGGGCCGACGGCGGCGTGCGGCACCCGCGGGACGTGGCGCTGGCGCTGGCGGCCGGCGCGTCGGCGGTGATGATCGGGTCGTGGTTCGCGGGCACCTACGAGTCGCCGGGGGACGCGTTCCGCGATCCGGACGGGCGGCTGTACAAGGAGAGCTTCGGCATGGCGTCGGCGCGGGCGGTGCGGCTGCGCTCGGCCGCGGACTCCGCGTACGAGCGGGCGCGCAAGGAGCTGTTCGAGGAGGGGATCTCCTCGGCGCGGATGTACCTGGACGCCCTGCGGCCCGGCGTCGAGGACCTGCTGGACATGATCGTCGCGGGTCTGCGCAGCGCGTGCACGTACGCGGGCGCGGCGGACCTCCCGTCGTTCGCGCAGCGGGCGGTGGTCGGCGTGCAGAGCGCCTCCGGCTACACCGAGGGCATGCCGGTGCCGACTAGCTGGTAGGGCCGGCTACGGGCTGGCCGCCGGCTGCCCGCGCTCGGCCGTCGAGCTGACGCCCCCGGTCACGGCTTCGCCCGCCCAGGCGGCGATCCGGTCGGCGAGCTCGTCGTCGGTCGCCCGCTCGGCGTGGCCGAAGCCGGGGATGAGCCAGAGCTCCTTGGGCTCGCGGGCGCCGTCGTAGAGCTGGCGGGCATGTTCGGGCGGGAAGTAGATGTCCTTGTCGCCGTGCACGATCAGCAGCGGGACCGGCGAGATCCGCCCCGCGGCCGCGGCGGGCGGCAGCGGGTCGGGGACCGGCCAGCCGTCCGGCGAGATCCTGGTGTTGAGGAACTGCCTGGCGACCAGGCGGCCGAGCCGCTTTTCTGCCACGAAGTGGACCCGGCGCATCGCCTGGGTGCCGCGGTAGTACCAGCGGCCGGGCCCGCTCACCGAGACCACCGCGTCAACGCCGTGCCGCAGCGCCGCCTGGCGCAGCACCACCGAGCCGCCCATGGAAAAGCCCACCGTCGCGACGTGGCGGTAGCCGAGCTCACGCGCGTAGCGGACCGCGACGTCGAGGTCGTTGATCTCCTTGTCGCCGAGCGTGCACAGCCCGCCGGACCGCCCGTGCCCGCGGAAGTCGAACGTCACCACGCCGGCCACCAGGTTGAAGCGGCGGGCGATGTTCCACACCATCGGCTGCTGCCAGGACTGGGTGAACCCGTGCGCCATGACGATCGCGAGCTCTCGCGGCCCCGGCAGGTGCACGGCGTCGATCGGGACGCCGTCCTCCGTGACCAGCGTTACAGTCGTGACGACTGGTTCCACAGCACTCCATCCAGGCCGTTCCATGCCTAGGGCCGCGCACCCTGGGCACCTTGACGGTACCCGGATGCGCGGCCCTGTTCGCGCTCCGGCTCGCCCTACGGGCTTGGGCGCAGCGCAGGCTCAGTCGTCGGCCGCGGCCCTGACCGGCTCTTCGGTGGTGGGAGAGGCCTCGGCTTGCGCCGTGGAGGACAGGTGGGTGAGCGCCTCCTCGACCGGGTACGCCTCCTCGCCGTGGATCGCGATGTCGCCGATCTCCAGCTGTTCGGGCGTGAACGTCAGCCTCATCCGCAGGACGTACTTGATGAAGTAGAGGATGACGGCGGTGACGAACGCGTCCCAGACGATGATCGTGAGCGCGGCGAGGAACTGAACGAGCAGCTGGTGCGGGTGGCCGTAGAAGGCGCCCGCGCCGCTGACCGAGGAGGTCTTGCCGATGCCGACGTACTCGATCATGTTCGGGTCGGCGAGCAGGCCGACCATGAGGCCGCCGAGGAGGCCGGCGATGCCGTGGGTGTAGACCACGCCGAGGGCGTCGTCCACCTTGTTGAACGGCCACACGTACTTCGGCAGCGTGTACCAGCAGACCCAGACGATCGCGCAGGGCACGATGCCGATGAGGACCGCGCCGAGGCCGTTCACGTAACCCGCGGCCGGGGTGATGCCGACCAGGCCGCAGATCATGCCGTTGATCCCGCCGAGGAAGGTCGGCTTCTTCTCCCTGGACAGGAACATGTCCATGAAGATCCAGACCATCATGGCCACGGCGGTCGCGAGGTTGGTGTTGACCACGGCGGCGGCCGCGTCCGCGCCCGCGAAGTACGGGTCACCGCCGTTGAAGCCGTTCCAGCCGAGCCACAGGATGCCGGCGCCGACGGCGACGAACAGCAGGTTGTTCGGCACGGCCTTCTCGCGGTCCCGCTTCAGGCGCGGGCCGATGATCGCCGCCGCGGTGAAGCCGGACACGCCGGCCGCCAGGTGGATGACGTAACCGCCGGAGAAGTCGAGCGCCCCCTTGCCGGCCCAGTAGCCGCCGCCCCAGAGCAGGAAGGCGTTGACCGCGTAGGCGAAGGTGATCCACAACGGAACGAAGATCAGCCAGACCTTGAAACTGATCCGGCCGAGCACGCTGCCGATGAACAGGATCGGAGTGATCGCGGCGAACACGAACTGGAAATACGCCACCGACGCCTGAGGCAGCTTGAAGCTCGGCATCAGCCCGTTCAGCAGCGGGATGTTCGCCTGGCCCTGCAAGGCGCTGGCGCCGAGAATGGTCCGCGGATCGCCGACGAACGTGCTGATCAGTGGCGTGCCAAAGCCCATCTTGTAAGCCCAGAGAACCCACGTGATGAGCGTCAGGCAGAATGTGCAGAAGATCATCATCATGGTGTTCATGGCCCACTTTTTCTGGACCAGACCGCCATAGAGTACGGCCAGAGCTGGGATGGACATGAGCCCGACCAGCGTCGCCGCTGTCATCTGCCAGGCGTTATCTCCCGATCCCAGCCAGGTAGGGTATGGAATCACTGTATTTACTCCTCCAGGGGCTACCTGTATGAGGGGCCTTTCGGGTCTTTCGGGTTCCAGGGTCGCCCCCCCGGGCTTGCTGGCCCGCCCCGGCCACTCCACGTGCGTGCATGCAACGGTTAATGTTTCCCATACGCGGGTTTCGACTGGATTTCCCGTTTGTTACGCCGGCGGTAACGCACCTGGTGGTATAGGGCGCGATGTTTCCTGAATGTGTCGGGACGGGGCGCGCGCCGACGCCGTGCCGCCGCCTCGCGCCCGCCGCGACTGGGGCGTCACATTGCTGTAACGTGGCCCGGTCGGCCCTTGAGTGAAAGCGCTTACCGGACTTACGCTGACAACCATGCGAAGTCCGGTAAGCGCTTACCGTTTCGGGACCAGGCCCTAGGCCGCCGGCCGGAAAGCGCTTACCTCCAGGCAGGGAGGCGTGTGCCGTGTCGGTGCTGGCAGGTGGCGGACAGCTGGACGGCCAGGCTGCGCCGGGCGCGGACGTCGGCCCGGCACCGCCCACGATCTACGACGTGGCGCGAACGGCCGGCGTCTCCATCGCGTCGGTGTCCCGGGTGCTCAACGGCCGCCGCAACCCTCGGCCGGAGACCAGGGACCGGGTGCAGCGAGCGGTCGCCGAACTGGGCTTCGTCCCCGACAGCGCCGCCCGTGCGCTGAGCGTCCGGCTCAAGGAGGTCGTCGGGATCGTCGTCCGGCGGCCGCTGTCCGCCAGCCGCCGGCGCCGGCGCCGTTCGCGGGCGCCTGGGACACGGCCGGGCTGCTCAGCTACGACGTGTTCGCCGACGAGACCGACAGCCTGCAGTTCCACGACATGGTCAACCGCGGCGTCGAGCGGGCCGCGCAGCGCCGCGGCTTCGACCTGCTGATCCGGTCGGTGGACATCACCGATCACGAGGCGGGACGCCGCGTGCTCGCCCTCGCGCGCAAGAGCGACGGGGTGATCCTGCACGACCGGGTGCTCGAGCCCGACCAGATCGACCAGCTGTCGCGCCAGGTCCCGATCGTCACGCTGGCCGGCGTCGCCATGCCGACCACGGCGAACGTGGGCAGCGACAACCGGACCGGGATGCGCGCCCTGGCCAGGCACCTGCTCTACGACCACGGCTACACCACGCTGGGCTACCTGGGCGGGTACGGCGACAGCCCGGACAGCCAGGCCCGGTTCGAGACCCTGGCGGCGGAGGCCAGGGCGGTGGGCGCCGTGCTGTTCTCAGGGCCCCAGTGGCAGGGCAACTACTACGCTGCCGGCGCGGCCGTGGTAACCGAGCGGCTGCTCGCCTCCGGCACGCCGCTGCCGCGCGTCATCGTGTGCGCGAACGACCTGAGCGCGCTCGGCGTCATGTATGTCCTGCGCCGCTGCGGTGTGGACGTGCCGGGGCAGGTGGCCGTCACCGGCTTCGACGACATCCCGATGGCCAGGCACCTGCACCCGCAGCTGACCACCGTCAGGCAGCCCATCGGCGAGCTCGGCGAGACCGCGTTCGAGATGCTGTATTCGATGATCAGCCGCGAACAGCCAGCCGAACGCGACATCGCCCTTCCCACCCGGCTGATCTGCCGGGAAAGCTGCGGCTGCCAGTCCGGCGGGAAGCTGGCGGGCGTCACGGAATTGTCGTCTGTCCGTCACCTCCGGTCCTAGCGCGCGCGGCCCGCTGCCGTCACACTGACGGCAAAGCGGTCATCTGGGCAGGTGGCCGGTGTCGCGGGAGGGCAGATGAGCGGGAGTGCCGGCAAGGGGATTCCAGGCGAAGACGGCGACAGAGCGGGCGTTCCCCGGCGGGGGGTGCTGAAGGGGCTGGCCGCGGTCGCGGCGGTGCCTGTGGTGGCCTCCGGGCCGGCCGCCTGGGCCCTCGGGGGCAGCGGCGCGGCGGCGGGCCGGGGCGGGGCGGCGGCGCTGCGCGCGCCCGGGTCGCTCCCCTACCCGGGCCAGCCGGCCGGCACCGACATGATCCCTCAGATCGAGCACATCGTCGTGCTGATGATGGAGAACCACTCCTACGACAACAAGCTCGGCATGCTCGGCCGGCCGGGGGCCGACGGCTTCACGCTCGGCGCGGACGGCAAGCCGGTCGCGGCGAACCCCTATCCGGGCGGCGCGAAGGTCCAGCACGCGTTCCGCATGCCGACCACCTGCCAGACCGGCGGGCCGAGCCAGACCTGGGACGCCAGCCACACCGCCTATGACGGCGGCCGCAACGACGGCTTCGTCGCCGCCTCAGGCGCCGTCGCGATGGGCTACTGGGAGCAGGCGGACCAGCCGTTCTACTACTCGCTGGCGTCGGCGTTCCCGGTCGCCGACCGGTACTTCTGCTCGGTGCTCGGCCAGACCTACCCCAACCGCCGCTACCTGATGGCGGCCACCTCGCTGGGCATGGTCAACGACGACCAGGTGTTCGACCTGGCCAAGTACCCGAAGAACGGGACCATCTTCGACCAGCTCAACAAGCACCACATCAGCTGGAAGGACTACTGGTCCACGACCCCGAGCACGCTGCTGTGGCCGTACCTGTTCGTCAAGGACCCGGCGAACTCGCTGAGGCTGGCCAAGATCGACGAGTTCTACGCCGACGCCGCGGCCGGGAAGCTGCCCGGCTTCTGCATCGTGGAACCGGACTACGGCACCACCTCGGAGGAAGACCCGCAGAACGTCGCCGCCGGCGAGGCGTTCGCGGCGCGCGTGATCAACGCGGTCATGGCCGGCCCGAAGTGGGCCAGCACGCTGCTCATCTGGACCTACGACGAGCACGGCGGCTACTACGACCACGTGCCGCCGCCCGCCGCGGTGCCGCCGGACGACATCCCGCCCGACGGGTTCCTGGGCGGCCCGCGCTACGACGGATTCGGCCGGTACGGCTTCCGCGTGCCCTGCGCGGTCGTGTCGCCGTGGGCGCGTCCCGGGTACGTTTCGCACAATGTCTTCGACCACACGAGCATCCTCAAGCTCGTCGAGACCAAGTGGAACCTGCCGGCGCTCACCAGGCGAGACGCGAACGCGAACAACATGCTGGACATGCTCGATTTCGCTGGCCCGGCGTTCCTGAAGCCGCCAACCCTGGCGAAGCCGCTGGTGGACGTCGACTCCAAGGCGCTGGCGTGCGACACGAGCGGACCCGGCACGATCCCGCCCCCTGGCTCGGTCACCGGCTGACAGCAACGTTCGGCCTGCCGCTCTGATTGCGATTTCCGGTGCCATGGCGCGGGAAATCGCAATCAAAGCCTGGCGGATGCCGTGGAACGGAGCTTCGCGTAACGGGAGGTAAGGGTGTGAAACGGGCGGTGTGCCCGACACGCCGCAAACTCAGGTTGTTCCGGTGTGTTGCCCTAGTGTGGTCGATTGCGCGCTCGGCCCACTTCGAAGGCATACGATACGCGCATGCGGGTGCCCTGGGCGAAGGCATTTGTGGTCGCGGCTGCGTTGCTGATCTCCTGCGCGGCCTGTTCCGCCGCCACGCGGACGTCGTCCGCGGCCGCGTCCCCCGGCCCGGCCGGTACCGTGACGGCCACGGGGCAGCCAGCCCTGCCGTCGCCCGGCTGCACGACTGCCACCTCGAAGTCAGCGGCGCTGACATCGGTCCGGACCGTGCTGCTCAAGCTCCCGGGCAATCCGTTCGGTGTCGCGGCGACGCCGGACGGGCGCTGGGCGTTCGTCGCGACGGGCGGCGCGGTCGAGGTGCTGCGGGCTGCCGGGCCGCTGAGCCTGAAACTGGTCAGGGCTATCCCGGTGCCCGCCGGGACGCCGGGACCGGCGGCCGGCCTGGCGCTCGGCGAGGCCATCACCCCCGACGGCAGGTACCTGCTGGCGGCGGCCGGGGATGGCGCGGTTGTCATCAGCGTGGCCCGTGCGGAACGGGGTGCTTCCGGTGCCGTGCTCGGCACCCTGCACGCGCCCGGCGGCGCTGGCGCGATCGAGGTCGCGGTCTCCCGCGACGGACGGTACGCGTTCGTGAGCGAGGAGGACACGCAACGGGCGGCGGTATTCAACCTCGCCGAGGCGCTGGCCAGCGGCTTTGGCGCCCGTGATTACGTGGGCGCCATTCCGCTCGGGCTGGCGCCGGTGGGCCTGGCCGTCTCTCCCGACGGCCGCTGGCTGTATGCGACGAGCGAGGTACGGGCGCCGGCCGCGCCGGCCGGCGACTCACCGGGCACGCTGACCGTGATCAGCCTGCGGCGAGCGGAAACCACGCCCGCGGCGTCGGTCGTCGCCACCGTGAACGCGGGCTGCCAGCCCGTCCGGGTGACCACGTCGGCGGACGGGAGCGAGGTGTGGGTGACCGCGCGGGCGAGCGACGATCTCCTGTGCTTCTCGGCGGCGCGGCTGCGCTCGGCACCCGCGCGCGCCCTGATAGCGGCCGTCCGGGTCGGCGAGGCACCGGTCGGACTGGCCGCCGTCCAGGGCGGCCGCCTGATCATCGTCGCCGACTCCAACCGGTTCGGCGTGTCCGGCGCGAGCTCGGACCTCGACGTGGTGAGCGTCGCCGCCGCGCTGCGCGGCAGGCCAGCGGTCATCGGGCACATCCGGGCGGGCCTGTTCCCGCGGGACATGACGCTCGCGCCGGACGGCGCGCTGCTCGTGTCCGACTACGCTTCCGGCCAGCTCGAGGCGGTCGACGTGGCGAGCATCCCGGGCCGCTGACGGGCCCGGATGGCCGCGGCTCGCCGGTTACAGGCCGGTCAGCTTCGCGGATAGGTCGCGCAACTGGCGGCGGGCTTCGGGGTCATAGGCCTGGTCGTCCGGCCGTCCCTCGGCGAGGCCGTTGTAGAAGCGGCCGCTGCCGGTCTGCGCGGCCGGGGCGGTGATCAGCCGCATCGTCGCCTCGACGCCCTGGGCGACGGTGCTGGCCGTCGCGCCGGTGACGATCTTGGTCGGCATGAACGTGGCCGGGTGCAGGGCGTTGACGGTGACGCCCGTGAGGTCGAGTTCGGCGGCCAGGTCGATGGTGAACAGGATCTGCGCGAGCTTGCTCTGCCGGTAGGCGCGCGCGCCGTCATAGCCGCCGGCCATCATGACGTCGCCGAAGTCGATCGCCTGCTGCCCCAGCGAGCTTACGTTGACGACACGGGACGGCGCGGACCTGCGCAGCAGCGGGAGCAGCCGCTTGGTCAGCGCGTAGCCGGCGAGGTAGTTGACGGCGAACCGCAGTTCGTAGCCGTCCGCGCTCTCCTGCCGGGCACCGTCGCCGGGCACTGTGGCGCCGACGCCGGCGTTGTTCACCAGCACGTCGAGCCGAGGCTCGGCCGCGATCACCTCCTCGGCCAGCGCCCGCACCCCGGCGAGGCTCGCCAGGTCCGCCTGGTACGCGCGCACCCGGTCGCTCCCGTCGTCCGCGGCCGCGCGGACTTCCCGGACCGTCTCGGCGATCCGGCCGGGATCGCGGCCGTGCACCAGCACGGTCGCGCCGGAACGCGCGAGGTCGGCGGCGAGCGCACGGCCCAGCCCGTCGGTCGCACCGGTAACAAGGACGACTTTCCCGTCAAGCAGTGCCATACGCCCCACTGTTCCACGGCCGCGCGCGCTTCGCCAAACGCCCGGCGGCCAACGATGGTCCTTGTGGCGTAGGGACGATGGTCCCTGTGGTGGAGGCGGTGCGTGCGGATACGTTGAGTAGTGAGATGGTGTCGTTGAGGTTGGGGGCCAGTCATGGTCGAAGCAGTCCGTACAACGGCCTCACCGGCCGCGATCTGGGCGATATGCGTGGTCGCGGTGTGCTGCCTGGGGTTCTGGCTGGGCGCGGTCGCGTGGGCTGACATGCATCCGCGTGTCCGGCACCGGCCGACGCCTGACATGCTGCCGGAGGTGCCCGCGCAGCGCGGCGGCGAACCGGAGCCCGGGGAGGCACCCGCGGCGGGTGCCCGGCCCCCGGTGGCCGGGCAGCCTGTGCCGGCGCAGCGCAGCGGGGAGGCGGACCGGCCAGCGCACACCGTCACGGGCGCTGGCCCAGCTGAGCGGAACTAACGCATCAGGCCTCTGGGGGCGGGATGTTCACCAGGGTGGCGAGGGCCTCCCGGTGGGCGCCTGGGGTGCCGAAGATGACGGACGCCGCCTTCGCCCGCTTGAGGAGCAGGTGGGCGGGGTGCTCCCAGGTGAAGCCGATGCCGCCGTGCAGCTGCACGCACTCCTGCGCGGCGGTCACCGCGGCCTCGCAGCAAGCGGACTTGGCGAGCGCCACCGCCACGGCCGCGTCCGGATCACCGTCGGCCAGGCAGGCGGCCGCATACCTGGACGCCGCCCTGGCCAGCGTGATCGCCGTCCACAGGTCGGCGAGCCGGTGCTTGAGCCCCTGGAACGAGCCGATGGTCCTGGCGAACTGCCGGCGCTCCTTCACATAGGACACCGTCATGTCCAGGCAGCGCTGCGCGAGGCCGAGCTGCTCGGCGGCGAGCACGGCGGCGCCCGCGGTCAGGCCGGCGTCGACCGCCGCGTCGGCGGCGGCGCCGACGACGACCTGCCGGGCCAGGGCGTCATCCAGCGAGATGTCGCACAGCTGCCTGGTCATGTCGAGCGACACCACCGGCGCGCGGTGCACGCCCGCCGCGGTGGCCTCCACCAGGTACAGGCCGTTCGGCACGCCCTCCGCGGGCACCAGCAGCACGTCCGCGGGCAGCGCGTCAGGCACCGAGCGGATCGCGCCGCGCAGGCGCACCATCCCGGGGCCGCCCGCTCCGGCTACCCGCGCGGCCGCCGGGAACGGCGCGCCCGGGCGCGCGTCGGCCGCCACGACGAGCGCGGCGGTGAGCGTGCCGCCGGCCATCCGCCGCAGCAGGTCCGCGGCGGGCGAGACCGGCGTGGCCGAGGTATCCGCGGCCTGGGCGGCGCTGCGCGCCGCCGCCAGCAGCGCCGCGGTCGCGACCGCGGCGCTGCCGAGATACGGGATAGGGGCGACGGCGGCGCCGAAGTGTTCGGCCGCGGCGGCGAGCTCGCGGTAGGACGCGCCGGCGCCGCCGAGCGGCTCGGGGATCAGCAGGCCGGCCACGCCGATGTCCGCCGCGACGGCGCGCCACAGGCCGGCGTCGTACGTTTCCTGATGCTCAGTCCGCGCGAGCACGTCGGTAGTCGAAGCACGGTCGGAGAGCAGGTCGGCTAGGGCAGACGCCAGCTCCCGTTCGGTATCCGAATAAAGAAGGTCGGTAGCCGCAGTCATCAGCGTGGGAGATCCTTCCAGGGGACGCCGGTGTCCGCGCGCGGCTCGGCGGGCAGGCCGAGGACGCGCTCAGCGATGATGTTGCGCATGATCTCGGAGGTGCCGCCCTCGATCGAGTTGCCCTTGGACCGCAGGTAGCGGTAGCCGGGGCCGCGGCCGTAGTCGCTGGAGCCGGCGCGGCGCATCGTCCAGTCGTCGTAGCGCAGCCCGTCCGCCCCGCCGAACTCGATCTCCCACCCGGAGATCTCCTGGTTGAGCCGCGCGAAGGTGAGCTTGGCCGCCGAGCCCTCGGGGCCGGGCTCGCCCGCCGCGAGCTGCTGCCGGAGGCGCTCGCCCGCCAGGCGCGCGACTTCCGCTTCGGCCCACAGGTGCAGCAGGCGCTGGTGCAGCTCGTGGGTGCGGTGCTCAGGGCGCTGGCGCCAGGCGGCGACGGCGTAGCCGATCGTGCTTTCTTCCCTCGGCACCCTGCGGGCGCTGCCGATCGAGACCCGCTCGTTCATCAGCGTGGTCTGGGCCACGCGCCAGCCTTCGCCGACCGTGCCGAGCCGATGGTCGTCGGGGATCCGCACGTCGGTGAGAAATATCTCGTTGAACTCCGCCTCGCCGGTGAGCTGGCGCAGCGGGCGCACCTCGACGCCGGGGGCGTGCATGTCCACGACGAAGTAGGACAGCCCGGCGTGCTTGGACGCGTCCGGGTCGGTGCGAGCGAGCAGCAGCCCCCAGTGGGCCAGATGGGCGAGCGAGGTCCATACCTTCTGGCCGTTGACGGTCCACTCGTCGCCGGCCTTGACGGCGCGGGTCGCCAGGCCGGCCAGGTCGCTGCCGGCGCCGGGCTCGCTGAAAAGCTGGCACCAGATCTCTTCAGCGGTCCACAGGGGCTTGAGCCACCTCGTCTTCTGCTCCTCGGTGCCGAAGGCGATGATCGTGGGCGCCGCCATGCCGAGGCCGATGACGTTGCGCGCCGGGTCGAGCGCCGGGGCGCCGCCCTTGGCGAACTCTTCGTCGGCCACGGGCTGCATGGAGCGGGGCAGGCCAAGGCCGCCGTGCCCCACCGGGTAGTGCACCGCGGCCAAGCCGGCGTTCGAACCGGGCGCTCAGGAACTGATCGCGCGGTGTGGTGGCGGGGTCGTGTTCGGCGAGGAACGCGCGGACCCGGTCGCGCAGCTCCTGTTCGGTGGCTGGCATGGCTGCCTCGCTCAGGAGACCGGGCCGCCGGCGATGTACAGGACCTGCCCGGACACGAAGCCGGCTCCTTCGCTGACGAAGAAGGAGATCGCCGCGGCCACGTCCTCGGGCCGGCCGACCCGCTGGACCGGGATTCCCTTGGCGGCTCCGGCCTGGAAGTCCTCGAAGGAGACGCCGAGCCGCGCCGCGGTGGCCGCGGTCATGTCGGTCACGATGAACCCCGGCGCGACGGCGTTCGCGGTGATGCCGAACTTCCCGAGTTCGATCGCCAGCGTCTTGGTGAAGCCCTGCATGCCTGCCTTGGCGGCCGAGTAGTTGACCTGGCCGCGGTTGCCGACCGCCGACGTGGACGAGAGGTTGACGATGCGGCCCCACTTGGCGCCGACCATGTACTGCTGCACCGCGCGGGTCATCAGGAACGCGCCGCGCAGGTGCACGTTGAGCACCGTGTCCCAGTCGTTCTCGCTCATCTTGAACAGCAGGTTGTCCCTGGTGACACCCGCGTTGTTGATCAGCACGGTCGGCTCGCCGAGCTCGGCGACCACTCTGTCGACAGCGGCCTTGACCTGGTCGGCGTCGCTGACGTCGGCGCCCACCGCGATCGCCCGGCCGCCGGCCTTCTCGATCTCCGCGACGGTCTCCCGGCCGTCGGCCTCGTTGAGGTCGAGGACCGCGACGGCCATCCCGTCGGCGGCCAGGCGCTTGGCGGTCCCGGCGCCGATCCCGCGGGCGGCCCCGGTGACAATCGCGATTCGCTGTGGCATAGCCTTCAGTTCCTTTCCTCGGCTGCTGCGCCTTCGTTCCAGCGTCATTATGCACGTCTACCGGTCGCGCGCCACGTGCGGGCCGCTGCGAGGGAACGGTACGTTGTCAGGTGTTGATGTCCGGATTGGGTTAGGTAACGCGGTGTCATCTGTTGCTAAGGTTCTTTCTGGTTGTGCTGCGGTGGTGCTCGTCTCGGTGACGGGGTGCGCCACCAAGGGCGTGCCGTACGCGACGCCTTCCTCGGCTGGCGCCTCGTCGGTGAGTGCGGCGGTGCCGTCGGAGCCGGCCGTGTCGCAGTCACCGGTGCCGCGCGCGTCCGGGCAGCTGACCGGCACCCAGCTGGAGACCGTGCTGCTCCCTCAGTCCTATTTCCCGGCCGGGTTCCAGCTGTCGTCCTCGAGCGTGGTGTCGTCGGGGGACAGCCTGAGCTCCTCCCCCGCGCAGTACGACCTGGCGACGATCAGCTGCGCGACGTTCGTCAACCACCTGGGCAACACCGGGTTCGGCGAGGCCGCGATGGCGTTCGAACAGCTTCGTCGGCAGCCAGCAGGCGTTCGACCAGGTGGTGTACCAGTTCGGTTCGGCTGCCGCGGCGTCGGGTTTCGTGGCCGGGATCAAGTCCCTGGCGGCGCGGTGCGGAACGTTCACCGCCACCGACAACGGGGCGACCGGGCACTTCTCGCTGTCGGCCACGCCGGGTCCGGCGGTGGGCGGGCACCCGTCGCTGCGGCTCGTGCAGACCGGGACGATCAGCGGGTCGTCGCTGGTGCTGGACACGCTGCTTTCGGCCAGCGGGGTGGACGTGTTCGGCGGGGCCGCTGTGGGGCTGGGCGCTGCCGCGCCCGCCAGCCCGACGCAGCAGGACATCGCCTACAGCCTGATGAAGCGCCAGGCGGCCGCCGCGGTCCTGGGGTAGCCGCTGCGGCTAGGGGCGGCGGAAGACGTAGGCGTGGTCGCGCTGGAAGATCAGGACGTAGCCGGCCCTCGGGTAGAGCTGCCTGATGAACGCCGGGACGTTGGACGGGGCGGGTGAGTAGCCGCTGTTGTCGCCGTCGAAGACGATGTACTGGGTGAGCGGGTTGCCAGCGTTGCCGATCCAGAACGTGTCGGTGCGCGCGGCGAGCGGGGCGAGCAGGCCGAGCGTGGTCTCCACGGTGGCGCCGTCGGGGACCTGGGCCATCGCCGCGTTGTCGGCGGCGACGTGAGAGCTGATCTCGTAGGTTGTCCCGTGCCACAGGTTGCTCAGCGGGAACTGGAAGGCCAGTGCGACCGCCACAGCCAGCATCATCGCGGTCCCGTGGCGGGCCGCCGCGGCGCGCACCGATGGCCACCACGTGCGGGCGCGCGGGAACGCCGCCGCGGGCGGGTCCGGCAGGGCGCGCCAGCGGGCGAGCGCGTCGACGGCGGCGATGAACAGCACGGGCATCACCGTGGCGTTGTAGTGCCACAGCGTGCCCCAGTAGGAGCTGTTGGTCGAGATGAACCGCAGGGCGAGGCTGGGCAACGCGACCAGCGCCACCGGCGAGCCGAGCGCGATGAACGCGGTCGGCAGCAGCAGCATGACCACGGTCTGCAGCTTGACCGGCCAGGCGTAGAACGTCTGCCGCGCCAGGCCGGTCACCGAGAACGGCGTGCCCGACCCGACCACGCCGCCGTCGGTCCAGTAGAAGTACCGGTGCTGGGCGTTGAAGTGCGGGATGATCACCGTGATCGCCAGGAACGACCAGGCCAGGCCCCACACGATCAGGAAGAGGCCGGCGGGCACGCTGCCCGCGAGACGGCGCCGCCCGGCGTCGCCCGGGGCGGCCCGCCCGGCCAGCAGCAAGAGCAGGCCGATCGCGGCGACCGTGAAGCCCTGGTCTTCCTTCACGAAGACCAGCGGCATCGCCCAGGCGACCGCCGCCCGGGTCCGGCCCCGGACGAGGGCGGAGAGCGAGAACGCCAGCAAGGGCACGGCGAACGCGATCTCGTGGAAGTCGAAATCGATCATCTGCTGCAGGCCCCAGGAGAACCCGTAGGCGACGCCCACCGTGAGCCCCGTGCGCCGGCCGAGCAGCGTCACCGCCGCCTGGGTCACCGGGAAGACCGAGACGGCGGTCAGCAGCGCCTGGGCGACCAGCAGCGTCGCCGGGGAGGGAAACACCCGGAAGAACGGCGCGATCAGCCCCACGAGCACCTGGAAGTGGTCGCCGAGCAGGTTGAACCCGGGCCCGCGGATGTCGACGACCGGCGCCCGCAGGTCCGCGAGCTGCTTCACGTACTCGGTGAAGATGCCGAGGTCCCAGGAGGACGGGGTGAGCTGCAGCAGCCGGAACAGCGAGATCGCCAGGTAGGCGCCGAACACCGCTACCACGATCACCCAGGTCAGCGGATCGCGGTACGCGCTCGCCACCCCGGCCGCGGGCGCCGCGTCATCGGCTACGGCGGCGGCGGCTGGCGTTCGGCGCTCCTCTAGCATCCGCTGCAGCCTACCGCGTCAGACGAGCAGCAGCTTGGCGATCCGCCGGCTCGCCAGCGCCAGCCCGGCCACCCCCATCGCGGCCAGGTACGCCGCCCGCCACAGCAGGTCCGGCGAGGGCGCTCCGAGCACGAGGTCGCGCAGCAGCACCACACCCTGGTAGAGCGGTGTCCACTCGACGATCACGGCGACCGTGTGCGGGTAGACGCTGAGCGGGTAGAACGTGCCGGAGAACAGGAACAGCGGCACCGCGACGAGCAGCACATAGTCGAAGTCCTGCCAGCTTTTCATGTACGTGGTGCACGCCACGCCGGCCGCGGCGATGGCGAAGCTGATCAGCACGGCGCACGGCACGGCGAACACCGCCCACCAGGAATGCACGAGCCCCAGCACGGCCATGACGGCCGTGAACGCTACCGCGTATACGGCCCCGCGGATCAGGGCCCAGCCGACCTCGCCGAGCGCTACCTCGCCCGGGCCGACCGGCGTCGCCAGCACCGACTCGTACAGCTTCGCGTACTTGAGCCGGAAGAAGACGTTGAACGTGGAGTCGTACATGGCCCCGTTCAGCGCCGACACCGCCAGCAGCCCGGGCGCGACGAACTCCCGGTACGGGACCGGCTGCCCGCCCGGCCCCGCGACGGTCCCGACGAGCGCGCCCAGCCCGACGCCGACCGACAGCAGGTAGAACAGCGGTTCGGCGACCCCGGAGGCGAACACCAGCCACATGTGCCGGTACACCCGCGCGTGCCGCTCGATCAGCCGTACAGAGCCCGGCCGCGCCACCGGTGCGTAAGAGCGTGATACGGAACGGAAGCGGGTGACTACGCTAGACATAAAGGCGTCTCCGGTAGGTTCGGGCGCCCGCCCACAGGCCGACCGCGGCCAGCGCCGCCAGGTAGGCCACGTGGATCGCCGCGCCGCCGACGCTGAGGCCACCAAGGCTGAGCCCGCGGCACAGCGCGACCCCGTGATACAGCGGCGTCGCGTACGCCAGCGGCTGAAGCCAGCCGGGCAGCTGGGTGACCGGGAAGAACGTGCCGGAGAACAGCATCATCGGGACGGCGCCGAAGCGGAACATGTAGTTGAACGGGGTCTCATGCTTCAGCGTGACCGCCCAGGCCGCGACCGGCGCCGCGAACGCCACGCCCGTCAGCACGGCCGCGGGCAGCAGGAGCACCGCCCAGGCCGAGTGGATGGTGCCGAACAGCGCCATGACCACGATGAAGATCGCGGAGTTCATCGCAATCCGCAGCGAGATGAACAGCAGGTGGCCGCGGCAGATGTCGGCGGGCCGCAGCGGCGTCGCCTGCGCCGCGATGTAGATCTTGTTCCACTTCACCGAGCCGAACACGGGGAAGCTCGCCTCGCCCATCCCTGAGTTCATCGCCTGCGTGGCGAGGATCGCCGGGGCCACGAACGCCACGTAGGGGACACCGCCGAGCCGCCCGGTTCCGTGCTTGTCGACCAGCGAACCCAGGCCGTACCCGAGGGCGCCGAGGTAGAAGAGCGGGCCGAGCACGCTGGACCAGACCGACGAGCGCCAGATCCGGCGGTACACCGTGAGCCAGCAGCGCAGCGCCCGGGCGCTGAGGTGCCATGTGTCGGCTGCCGGGTTCAAGACCACCATAAGTCCACCAGCCGGCGGCCCGTAAGGTGCAGGAAGACGTCCTCGAGGGTGGACCGGCGCACCAGCGAGGTCAGCGGCTCCAGGCCGGTCCCCCGGACGCGCGCCAGCGCCTCGTCGCCGTCCGCCACATAGAGCAGGATGCGGTCGGCAAGCACCTCGGTACGTTCCGAATGAATGTCTTTGATCTTCTCAGCGGCCTGTTCGTGGAGACTCGGGTCGAACCGGAGCTCGAGCACCTCGGGGGTCGAGTACCGGTCGATCAGCTCGCGCGGTGTGCCTTCGGCGGCGATCTTCGCGTGGTCCATCACCACGAGCCGGTCGCAGAGCTGCTCGGCCTCGTCCATGTAGTGCGTGGTCAGGACCAGCGTGACGCCGCGCTGCTTGAGCCGGAACAGCCGGTCCCAGACCACGTGCCTGGCCTGCGGGTCGAGGCCGGTGGTCGGCTCGTCGAGGATCAGGATGTCGGGATCGTTGATCAGGCTCCGCGCGATCGTCAGGCGGCGCTTCATGCCGCCCGACAGCGGCTCCACCATGTCCGTCGCCCGCTCGGCGAGCTGGACGAAGTCGAGCAGCTGCTCGGTGCGTTCCCTGATGACCGAGCGCGGCAGGCCGAAGTACCGGCCGTAGACGAGCAGGTTCTCCCGCACGGTGAGCTCGACGTCGAGGGTGTCTTCTTGCGGAACGACTCCCAAACGAGCCCTGATAGCGGCCCCGTCACGGACGGGGTCCGCGCCGAAAATGGTAAGCTCGCCAAGTGTCGGCGGGGAGACACAGCCGATCATCCGCATCGTGGAGGATTTTCCGGCGCCGTTCGGGCCGAGGAATCCGAAGGCTTCGCCCTGGTAGAGGTCGAAGTTGATCCCGTCCACCGCGGTGAAGCTGCCGAACCGCTTCGTTAGGCCTCGGGCGCGGACTAGTACCTCGGGCACCCGATGGAGAATACCTGGCGTTGTTGCGGATTCCGAACGGTTTTCCGGGGCAGTCGCCGGGCAGCGGGACGTAAAAGGTAAGGTCGACAGGGCTGCGGCACCTCGCCCGGAGCGGGGCGCCCACCGGGCAGCAGGCGAGAGGAATTGAGCCAGTTGAGTCTCATCCGCGACATGTATCTCCGGTTCCAGGTGCTCGTGCACGAGGTCGCTAAGTTCGGCGTCGTGGGCGCGGTCGGGTTCGTTGTCCAGCTTGGCGTCCAGAACGCGCTGTACTCAGGGCACGGGCCCGGGGCGCTGACCGCGCTCGTCATCGGGTACGCCGTGGCGACCGTGGTGACCTTCGTCGGCAACAGGTACTGGGCGTTCAAGCACCGCAAGGGCAAGGGGCTCAAGCACGAGTCCGCGCTGTTCATCGTGCTGAACGTGGTCGGGATCTTCATCCAGATCGGGATCGTCGATTTTGTCGTGCATGGCCTGGGCATGTCCGACCGGCTCTCTTACAACGTGGCCACGATCATCGGCATCGGGATCGGCACGCTGTTCCGGCTGTTCACCTACCGCAGGTTCGTCTTCCGCGAGCAGGTTTCGCTGGTCACCGCCGAAGAGCTCCAGCCTGAGCCGTCCGGCCGCTAGGGCCGGTTTTCTAACAGCCCGCCTGGTCGCGGGGGACGATCCCGAGCGGTGTGGTCAGTTCGCGGGCTCCCTGGGCCGGGGTGAGGTAGCCGACCGCGACCATCCGCTGGATCACGTGGGCGAGCCGCGCGCGGGCATTGCCCGGATCGTTGATCGGATCATCGACGCTCGGCGCGTTGACCACGCCGGCGAGCATGGCGCCCTGCACGACGGTCAGGTCCGCGGCCGGATAGCCGAAGTAGCCGCAGCTGGCCGCCTCCAGGCCGTAGTACCCGTGGCCGTAGTAGGCGACCTCGGCGTACAGCCGCAGGATCTCGGCCTTGCTGTAGGTGTAGTTGAGCTTGACGCCCAGGGCTACTTGCTTGAGTTCGGCCTTGATGCCGGACTGGCCGGGCGTGTAGAGCAGCTTGGCGAGCTGCTGCTCGAGCGTGGCGCCGCCCTGGTCGATGCTGCCGGTGAGCTTGCCCTGGACGACGCGGGCCACGGCGAGCGGGTCGATGCCGGGCTCGGAGTAGAACCGGTGGTCTTCGGTGGCGATGAGGGGGCGGGCGAAGTTCGCCGGGACCGCCGGGCCCGGGTAGGCGATGCCGTGCTGGGCCGCCTCCTGGGCGGCCAGCCTGGTGGCCTGGGTCGCCGAGGGGGTGGCGGCGAGGAGGACGCCGGCGGCGGCGGCGAAGACCGCGACGATCGTGACGAGGGTGATGGCCGCGCGCTTGAGGTAGCGGCGTTTGCGGCTGCGCGGCTTGCGGGGTGCCTGGTACGGGGACGGCTGCCACGGCGGCGGCTGCGGGGGCTGGGGCAGCGGGCGCGTGTTGCCGGGCACGTCGTCCTCGGGTCCGCGCCAGCCCACGTTTACCTCCAGCCTCTCCCCTGCTGAGAACGCGCGGCGCGGGCGGTTCATTGCCACTTCGCGCCGTTGGGTGCCTGCTGCCCGATGGTAGTCGCAATGCGTGACCGTCTCGCGCAGCCACGAGGCGCGCGAGCCGCGCGTGTCCCGGTTCTGGTTTCCGGGTGGCGCTCCGGATACGCTAAGGTAGGTGCGCCGGTCGGATTCCGGTCGGCAGCGGGACGTGGCGTAGCTTGGTAACGCGTCTGACTGGGGGTCAGAAGACCGTGGGTTCAAATCCCGCCGTCCCGACAGCTTTTCGAACGTATGCTGGAATGTCAGCACCCCTCGCTACAGTGCGGGTATGAGTAGATTCCCTGCACAGCAACGTATCTGGACTGACGCTCAATTGACGGAAGCCGTGAGGGCCTCCACTAACTGGCGCGGCGTGATGCGCGAACTGGGTCTGAATGAGATGTCAGCTGGCGCGATCAGGATCGTGCGTCGCCATACCGTCCGGCTCGGGCTCGACACGTCGCACTTCCGCGGAAAACGAAGATGGTCGGACGCCCAGCTCAGGAATGCTGTGGCCGACTCGCGTACGTGGGATGAGGTGCTCGCCGCTCTCGGTCTCACGGCCGATAGCGCAGGCACGCGAACGCACATTAAGGGCCACGCGATCCGCCTTGGCTTGAACTTCAACCACCTCGAAACCGACGTTGCCATCGCGGCTGAGCCTCCCACGCTCATACCTGACCTTAAACATCTGCGAGAGGCTGGCGCGTCTGTCGCCGCCGCTTGGTTCACGGTGTGCGGATGCAGTGTGTCGTTCCCCATTGAACCCACTACGTACGACCTCGTAGCGTCGATGCCGGAGGGGCTTCGCCGAGTCCAGGTCAAGACAACGACGCACTACAGCAAGAGCGGCTGGATGGTCGCTGTCGGAAGGCGTCCATATTCGGTCGGCAACACTGCACCACTCGTTTCCTATGATCCGGACGTCATCGACTACTTCTTCATCATTGACGGCGACCTCAACCTGTATCTCATCCCGAGCAGGGTGATCGCGGGACGGATCGGACTACTGCTGCGGGCCTATGAGGAGTACATCGTCGGGAACGCGCGGGGATTGCTCGGACCTGAGGCAGCAGGCCCAGGCGGTGCGCGGGACTCGGCGTGAGCCGGGCGGCTCCAACCTGAGAAGATCGGCGTGGCGGGTGTTCGGATCCTGGAAGGGGTGGCGGCTGTGGCGGACGTTGAGATGTGGCTGAGCGAGGTTGCCGGGGCGCTCGACGTGACGCTCGGGGACGTGCTGCCCGAGGCGACTCAGACGGAGTTGCTCGACCTGACCGGTGATATCGCGCACAACGTGGTGCGGCTGGCGGTGCCGCTCAGCAGCTACCTGATCGGCGTGGCGGTCGGGCGCGGGGCGTCGCCGGAGGAGGCGATCACTGCCGTCGAGGCCCTGCTGCCGGATAGGGACAAGTTACCCGCCGTGTACCGGATTGCGCCCAATACCGATTAGCTGCATAAGAATACCCGCGGCGCCTTTCACTAGAAGCGCAATGTTTCGCCGGGAAAGTGCATTATGGATCAGCGGATCAGCGGAAAGGCGCGGGCCCTGGGTCTTCCCCACTGATCACCACGATCCTGACTCCAGCGTGCCGCCGCGGAAGACGCTGCCGCACGCCGTCAGCGCTGGGTGTACGATATCTCCGACTGAATACCGGCCAGGCGGCGGGCTCCGCTCCAAAGCTGCGGTACTCGCCCGGCAGGAACTGCGAGAACCGTTGCGGGCGCGGCGCGTTGAACCATCCTGATGACCGGCACGAAATCAGGCTTGACGCAATTCGGCGATCCCCGCGAGGCCGTCTGCAGCCGTCCCTGGCTCACGCTGATTCACGGGTTTCCCCGGGTTGCGGCAAAAGACGGTAGGCCAGATAATTTAACGGTCTGAACGCCGCGTGGCCATGAGCACCGCAGAAGCTTGAGGGACGGCGGCGGAGCTTGGGGGGAGGGGTGGTGACCGAGGTCTCCCCGGCGCACCTGGCCGGGTTCCAGGCGGGCTCGCTGCTTGCGGGCTACCGGCTGGATACCCAGGTCGGCGCCGGCGGGATGGCGCTGGTGTTCCGGGCTCAGGATGAGCGGCTGAAGCGGCTGGTCGCGCTGAAGATCCTGGACCCGGTGCGGGCCTCGGACGCGGCGTTCCGGCAGCGGTTCATCAACGAGTCGCTTGCGGCGGCGGCGGTGGATGACCCGCACATCATCCCGGTCTACGAGGCCGGCGAAGCCGACGGGGTGCTGTACATCGCGATGCGCTTCGTCCCCGGCGGTGACCTGGGGCGGGTGCTGGAGAGGGAAGGCCGGCTGCCGCCGGACCGGGTGGCGGGATTCATCTCGCCGGTGGCCTCGGCGCTGGATGCCGCCCATGCCGCGGGCCTGGTGCACCGGGACGTCAAGCCCGGAAACATCCTGGTGGACGCGCGGCGCGGGCGGCCGGACCATGTGTACCTGTCCGACTTCGGGATCAGCAAGATCACGTCGTCGGTGACCCTGACCGGGGTGGGGAACTTCATCGGCACCGTGGATTACTCAGCGCCTGAGCAGTTGGACGGCCGGGCCGTGGACGGGCGTGCCGACCAGTACTCACTGGGCTGCGTCACCTACCAACTGCTGACCGGGGCCGTGCCGTTCGAGCGGGACCACACCATGGCGGTCGCGATAGCTCACATGTCCGCCCCGCCTCCGTCGCTGACGGCGCTGCGGCCGGACCTGCCCCCCGCCGCCGATCAGGTGCTGACCAAAGCGATGGCCAAAACCCCGGATCAGCGGTACGCGTCCTGCGGGGAGTTCGCCGACGCGCTGCGGGAAGCGCTCGGCCTGCCGTCCTACAATGCCCGCGGCTCCGTCGCCGGACCCGCTGAGCCACCGCCCCCCGCGGTCCCTTCCTCCGCGGCCTCTTCAGCCACGGTCCTCTCACCGGCCCCGAACGCGGTCGGCGACGCAGCAGCACCGCCCGGCCAGACGGCTCCGCCACCTGATCAAGCGGCTGCCCCGGCCGACCATCCCGCTACCGAGGTCAACCAGACGCCCACCCCGGTCGCCTATAGGTCCACAGAGACGATCGCTGGGGGACCTGTCGGCGGACCGGCCGACATCGCCGAGCTACCGGAAGCGGTCCAAGTCCCGAGGCAGGACCGGGCCGGCTACGAGGCTGACGACGAGTCCGCGCCTCAGGCGCCGGACGTCACACCCGCGGCGGACGTGGCCGACAGCCAGCAGGCCGCAGACCTAGAGAAGGTCGACGAGCGGGCCGACCAGCCCGGCGAGCCAGTCAGCCCCGCGGATGAAGCGGGCAGCGTGGCGCAAATCACGGACTCGATCACGGACGCGGCGCAAGCCCCGGACGCGGCAACGGACGCGCCGGACACGCCTGCCGCTGGCCAGCCCGTGCTGCCGGATCCGGGCATTCGCGACGATGCGGCACCCGCGGCGACCATCAACTGGGTGCGCGGCGGCGAGCCGGACGACGCCGCGGACGCGGCCGCGGCAAGCCTCGACACGGCAGAGGCAGCCGCGGCTGACGGCCAGCAGGCTACGGACCTGGAAACAGCCGGCGAGACGGGCCGCGCCGCCGACGAGACGGCCGAAGCCACGGACGCGGTGGCCGCCGCGGCAGATGCCACGGACGCGGCGGCTCTCGAGGATGACCGGCCCGGGCTAGCCGTGGGCGGCAGCCAATCGGCTATAGACCAGGAGACAGCCGACGAGAGGGCTGGCCAGCCCGGCGAGCCGGCCAGGCCCGGCGGAAGAACCGGGCAGTCTGGCAGAGACCACGGACTCGATCACGGATGCGGCGCGAGCCTCGGACGCGCTGGAGACTCCCGCGACGGACCAGCACGCGCAGCAGGATCCGGGCGTTCGCGACGATGCGGCACCCGCGGCGACCATCAACTGGGTGCGCGGCGGCGAGCCGGACGACGCCGCGGACGCGACCGCGGCAAGCCTCGACACGGCAGAGGCAGCCGCGGCTGACAGCCAGCAGGCTGACAGCCAGCAGGCCGCGGACCAGGAGACAGCCGACGAGAGGGGCAGCCCGGACGCGACAACGGGTTTGGCGGACGCTTTCGGGGAGGACCAGCGCGGGCAGCCGGGTCTGGGCGACGGCGGGGAGGGGACTCCGCGGACGCGGCAGCCACAGCGTGGCGTCGTCCGCCGCCTCGGCGAGGCAACCGCCAGGGGGCGGCACGGTCGCCTTCCCGCCATCGCCCTGGCGTGCGCGACCCTCGCCGCGGCCGGAGTAATCCCTATCGTGCTGCTAAGTCCAGCTAAATCGCCGAAACCGGCGCAACCGACGAAATCGCCGGTGCACACGAGCTCCCCCAGTCCCTCGGGATCGCTGAGCCCTACTCAAACCCCTGTTCCGATCAACTTTCCGGGTTATCACGCCGAATCCCTGAAGCTTCCGTCCAGCTACGGTAAGGGCGGCGGCCTCATATCGTCGCTGGCTTTCAACCACTCCGGCACCAGGCTCGCGATAGCTGACAGCGGCGGAACCTGCCTATGGGATATCGCCATGCATCAATGCACCGCCGATTTCACGGCCGCGTACACGGTGGCGTTCAGCCCCGACGGCACAATCTTGGCCGCAGCCGATCAGACCGGCGGCGCGCACCCCGATGCGGGCACCATCCGCCTATGGAATGTCGCCACCGGAAGCCAGGCCGCTCCCATCACCGACCCGCACACCGGGGGCATTGACTCCGTGGCGTTCAGCCCCGACGGCGCGATCCTGGCCGCCGGCGACGGCAATGGCACCACGTACCTGTGGAACGCCGCCACCGGAAAGCTGATCCGCCCCCTTGCCGATCCCAAGAGGGAAGCCGTTGACTCTGTCGCGTTCAGCCAGGACGGCGCGATCCTGGCCGCCGGCGACGGCGACGGCACCACGTACCTGTGGAACGCCGCCACCGGAAAGCTGATCCACACCCTTACCGACCAGGGCGGCAAAGGCGTTAACTCCGTGGCGTTCAGCCCCGACGGCACAATTCTGGTCGCCGGCGACCAGAACGGCACCACCTACGCGTGGAACGCCGCCACCGGAAAGCTGAGCAGGACCCTCCCCGACGGGAACTCATCCATCAGTTCGGTGTCGTGCAGCTCCGATAATACGACCCTGGCCACCGGCGACGGCGCTGGCCGCATCAAACTGTGGAACGTCCGAACTGGAAAGCAGATCGCGATCTTCAACAGCCCAGACAGATCGAGCATAGCCGCAGTGGCATTCAGCCCCGACGGGAAGACCGTGGCGACCAGCTATATCGATGGACGCGTCTACCTCTGGGTATAGATCCGTTTTAGTTGATCATCGCCTCCTGGAACGCCCTCGGCCTCGCGTGCCGCCACCTTAACCGCCTGTGACTGTCGGTTAGGATAGCTAGCATGAAGATCACGAAAACATTTTTCTCCGTGTAAATAATTCGTTGTATAGCAACGAAAACTCTTCGCGATCATGGTCGGCTACGTCGGAAGTCCACAGCGGGACACGCAAAGCGGTCACGCTCTGTAGCACGATTTGCCCCATATGTCCTTAATAACATAATTCGCATAACGCGACCCTGCCGCCAAGGGACTCGCCGGCAAAGGGAGCCGACGACCGACCAAGATCAACCTGTGCCAAGTGACATCGGTCCATGAACGCATGAACGGACGCTTAACGTCGGGTGATCGGTTCACACAGCAGGACAGAGTAATTCAGATCACCACGAAGCAGTCAAGCTGTTTCCCTCATGCTCAAACGACAATGGAATTATTCTTAATAATACTCACAAATAAGACCGGCTATTCACAAATTCCGATGAAATATTTTTTCGGGATCGCGCATATACCTTGATCCGGCATCGGCAGGGTTGCCCTCACGCAATTTCGCCTTTACTGTAAGCACATGGCCGCTTGGCCCCGCGGTGGCCGCATTACCAGGATCGAACTGCCAGTCGATGATCCACCATGAAACGACCCGCATGCCCGATGGGCTGCAGGTAAATAGGGATTTCCGCAGCTTCGGGAGGGGAGCTACAGTGAAATTTCGGATAATACGCTGGCGGGCGGCCATAGGGCTCGCCGCGCTAGCCTTGCTTTTCGGCGTTCCCGCCGCGGCCGCGCCATCTGCCGCGGCCGCGAGTACCGGTGTGGTCCGCATCGGCAACCTGTCCGAGCCTCCCACACCGGTGGACGTATATCTATATTCGTCCGGCGATTCCAGCCCCCAGTTCGTCCAGCAGGGCGTCGCCTACGGGCAGATATTGCCCTATCAGTCCGTTAACTCCGGAAGCTACAGCGTCAAGATGCGGACGGCTGGGTCTTCCGCGACGAGCAGCCCCGTCTGGTCTGTCAACTTCACGGTGCAACCTGGTGGCGCGTACACGGTGGTGCCGCTGCGGACGAGCAGCCAGCAGGGGCAGCTTCAGGTCATCGACGACAACCTGACCACGCCGACGGGCAAGTCCTTCGTCCGGGTGATCCAAGCCGACATCGATCAGAAGGCCGTGACGTTCCACTGCAGCTGCGGTCCAGGCGCTAAGGGGGACATCATGACCAGCGGGGCGCCCGGCACCGTGACCGGCCAGGCGCCCATCCCGCCAGGCCCCTGGACCATGACCGCGACCGGATCCACCGCGAAGACGAGCCAGTACGTTCCGCTCACCGCGGGCACCGTGCGCACGGAGGTCGTGATCGCAGGCCCCAACAACACCGTCGAGATAGAAAACGTGCTGGATGCCGCCGGGGCCGGCGAATTCCCGAACGGTGGCGTCGGCACCGGATTCGGCGGCACCGCGCCGCACGGCCCAGGCTCACCGCTCCCGTGGCTGGCGGTCATCGGCGCCGGGGCGCTGCTCGCCATGACCGCTGCTGGCGCGGGGCTGCGCCGCAGGCGCCTTGGCCGACTGACCGCCCGGGGATAACCGGTGCTCATCCGCAGGCCGGCTGCGATCGCCTTCGCGGCCGGCCTGGTGGTGACGGCGGTCGGCACGTCAGGTCTGGTGATGACCAGGCACTCCACCCCGGCCATGCGGCCGCCTCCGCTGGGGGTGGCGACGGTGCCCGCGCCCACGGGGCCGTTCGTGGCTCCGGCCCAGCTGGCCGCGCCCCGGCAGACGCAGCCCCAGCGGCCCGTGCCGCGCCCGACGCAGCCGGTCGCCATCGCCAGGCCGGCGCTGCTCACGATCCCGCTGATCGGGGTGCGGACCCGGCTGATCACGCTGGGCCTCACCACGGGCGGCGCGTTGCAGGTGCCGTCCACGACGACCGTGGCGGGCTGGTATACGGGGAGCCCGCGGCCCGGGGCCATCGGCCCGGCCATCATCGTGGGCCACGTCGACTCGCTGACCGGTCCCGGCGTGTTCTTCCGGCTGTCCGAGCTACGCCCCGGCGACCGCGTCTACGTCCGGCGAGTCGATGGGACCACGGTGGAATTCCGAGTTACGGCGGTACAGACCTACCTGAAGGCCGACTTCCCCACCGAAACCGTGTACGGCGCCGCCCCTGAGGCCGAGTTGCGCCTCATCACCTGCGGTGGCGCCTTTGACTATGCCACGGGCCACTATCTCAGCAACACCATCGTGTACGCCACGGAGGTGGGCGCGGAAGAGTGACGGCGGGGGCGGTGTTGGATATGGACATGGCTGTTGACGGTGAATACGTACCAAGCCCGGCCGCGTGGGTCCGGGACCAGGTTGAGCAGTACGAGGGGTCGGGTGGCACGAAGGCGACGACGCTGCTGGACACGGGGCTGCCGGTGGTGATCGTCACCAACCGCGGCGCCAAGACCGGCGCGGTCCGCAAGACGCCGCTGATGCGGGTTGAGCACGAGGGCAGCTACGCGGCGGTGGCGTCCAAGGGCGGCGCCCCCGAGCACCCGCTGTGGTACTACAACCTCAAGGCGAACCCGCGCGTCGAAGTCCAGGACGGGCCGGACAAGTGGGAGATGACCGCGCGCGAGATCAGCGGCGACGAGCGCGCCGCCTGGTGGGAGCGGGCCGTGGCGGCTTACCCGCCGTACGCGGAGTACCAGCAGAGGACCGACCGGCTCATCCCGGTGTTCGTGCTGGAGAAGAACAGCTAACTCGCGGGCCAGCGCGCGCTGGCGCTCGTGCTCGCGGCGCAACCATTCCACGGCGAGCCGGGGGTCTTCGGGCTCCCGGCCCGCCTCGACCGCGTCCAGGTAGGCGAAGTCGGCCGCTATCCGGCGCCGGAACTCCGCGGCGTCGCCCGCGCGGCCGTGGCCCGGCACCACGACGCGCACGCCGGGCAGCGACGCCAGCGCGCCGAGCCCGCGCCGGTACTCCCCGAACGGGTCCGCGGACTCCGCGTCCAGCAGCGGTATCTCGATGTCTGAGCACATGTCCCCCGCGACGAGCACGCCGGTGTCCGGCAGGAACACCGCGCCGTGCCCCGGCGCGTGCGCGTCGTGCGCGATCACGGCCGCGCGCGGCCCCGCCCAGGGGATCTCGTCGCCGGGCAGCGGCGACAGGCGCGCGAACAGCGCCAGGTCATGCCCTGGCGCGGACTCCGCCACGCCGCTGATCAGTCCCGGCAGCTCCCGCGCGGCCACCGAAGCGGCGCGCGGAGTAGCATACCGGGTAGCATACCCGAGGGACGTGCTCCACAGCACGTGGTCCCAGTGCGGGTGGGTGGACCACCCGGCCACCGGGCGCAGCCCGCGCGACGACAGCCACCCGGCCAGCGCGGCCAGGTCGCCGACGGTCACCGCGGGGTCGATGAGCAGGCAGCCGCCGTCCGCGCCGACGACGACCGTCGTCGTTGTCGTGTAGGTCTCCGCCGTCGCGACGAAGACGCCGGGCGCGACCTCATCCATGGGGTCGGCGTGGCACTTGAGGTGGACGGGGCGCATGGGGCCGCTGCGGTGGCGGCGGCCCCGGCTTCATCCCGAGGCCGCACAGCACCTCGCCCTCCATGATGCCTGGCGTCACCAGGTCGAGGCCGGCGAAGAACGAGCCGATGTCCTCCCCCGAGAAGCCGCCCGGGGAGACGGCGTTGGGCAGCCGCCCGGACTCCCCCGCGCCGGCCGACAGCACCAGGTAGCTTCCCGGCGCGAGCGCGCGGACGAGGACGCCGGCGACGGCCCGGGCGGTGCCCGGGTCAAGCACCTGCAGGACCATCGTCAGCACGAGGCACGCTGGCCGTGACAGGTCGATGAGCCCGGGAAGCGCGGCGAGTAGCGCCTCGGGCTCGGCCAGGTCCCCGTTGACGTAGCGCACGCCGGGCGGGACGAGGGAGATGGCGTGCCGAACGACGGCCGGATCGCTGTCCACGTAGGCCACCCGGGCGAGCGGAAGGACGGCGCGGGCGGTCTCGTGGACGTTCGGCCTGGTAGGAAGGCCGGAGCCGACATCGATGTACTGGTCCACACCCTGGCGAGCCACGAAGGCGACGGAGTCAGCCAGGTACGTTCGGGACAAAAGGAGGAGGTCCCGGACGCGCGGGTAAAGGCTCTGCAGGCGGCCAGCCAGCGCCCTGTCGGCGGCGAAGTTGGCTCCGCCGCCGAGCAGGTAATCGTAGGCGCGTGCGATGGTCGGGGTGCTGGTATCGAGCACCCAGCCGAGTTTAGACGTCCAGGCGCGGACCCGGACGGACGACGCTCACGTGCAGCCACGTGTGGTGCGTGAGCGTGCAGCCAGGGAGGCTGAAGAACCCGAGCTTGGAAGCGCGGGAGTCCGGCGGGAAGACCCTGATCAGGGCGGAGTTCGCCGGCTTGCAGCCGGACGTGGTCACCTCCGCGTTGCCGTAGAACAAGTCGGCGTGCGCGGTGCCGCCGGCCGGGATCGTCA
Source organism: uncultured Actinomycetota bacterium (assembly GCA_963771985.1). Taxonomy (GTDB): domain Bacteria; phylum Actinomycetota; class Actinomycetes; order Streptosporangiales; family Streptosporangiaceae; genus Trebonia. The sequence goes on from CAVYVO010000014.1 coordinate 247,561, forward strand.
CCACCCGGGCGGGGAACAGGCCGTTGCGGCCCGCCGCGTCGCCGAGTTGCTTACCGTTGAAGCCGAGGGCGGAGACGCCCGGGTAGCCGAACAAGCGGCAGGCGTGACCGCTGATGTTGGTGAACTCCAGTGGGTACGCGAAGGTCCCGGCGGCGCCGCTGGACTGGCCGGCGTCCACCCACACCGACAGGTTGCCCGCGGTGCACTGCGGCGCGGCGGAGGCGGCCGGCGCGGCGGAGGCGGACGACGCCGCCCACGCGACCGAGCCGATGCCCAGCGCGAGCGCCCCGGCACCCGCTGCCACGCCGCGACGGATTTTCCTGTTCATGCGCAACTCCCCTTTGATGTTGTGCGGTCCCTTGCGACCGCGATCGTTCCCCGGCTGGGGAACTTCACGCGTACATAGACGCCGCTGCGCGGCGCGCGGTTGCCGGCGGTCATCCTTATGGGGTGGACATCCGAGGCGCGATCCCCACGGCCGGCCTGGCCGACGGCGTTGTGACCGTCGAGGCGGGCGTGATCACACGGGTAACAGCGGCCACTGGCGCCGCTCCCCCGCCGTCCGGGGTGATCATGCCCGGGCTGATCGACATCCACTGCCACGGCGGCGGCGGGCACAGCTTCTCGACGCGCGATCCCGCCGAGGCGCTCGCGGCGGCGGCGCACCACGCGGCGGCCGGCACCACCGGCGTGATCGCGAGCCTGGTCACCGCCGCGCCGGACGACCTGATCGCCCAGGTCCGCGCGCTGGCCCCGCTGGTCGCCGCCGGGCACCTGCTCGGCATCCACCTCGAGGGCCCGTTCCTGTCCCCCGCGCGCCGCGGCGCGCACGCTCCGGGGCTGCTGCGCGATCCCGACCCCGCGCTGGCCGGGGACCTGCTCGCCGCCGCCCGCGGGGCGATAAAGATCGTGACCATTGCCCCCGAACGGGCCGGGGCGCCTCTAGTCGCCGGCATGTTCCGCGCCGCGGGAGTGGTCGTCGCCTACGGGCACACCGACGCGGACTACGGGCTCATGGCCACGGCGCTCGCGTCCGCGGCCGGGTCCGCGCTGGTCACGCACCTGGGGAACGCTATGCCGCCGCTGCTGCACCGCGCCGCGGGGCCGGTGGCCGCCGCCCTGGTGGCGGCGGCCGCGGGCGCGGCGAGCGTGGAGCTGATCGCCGACGGGGTGCACGTGGACGCGGGGTTCACCCGGCTGGTGTTCGCGACGGCGGCGCCGGGCCGCGTGGTGCTGGTGACCGACGCGATGGCGGCGGCGGGCATGCCGGACGGCGACTACACGCTCGGGCCGCTGCGCGTCACGGTGTCCGGCGGCGTGGCGCGGCTGGCGCCGCCGGCCGGCCCCGGCGGTGACCTGGGCGCGGGCGCGATCGCGGGCGGGACCAGCAGCCTGCTCCGGGTCGTCGCCACGGCGCACGCGGCGGGGGTGCCGCTCGGCGACGCCGTGCGCGCCGCGAGCGAGGCGCCGGCCCGGGTGCTCGGGCTCGCCGCGGCCCGCGGCCGGCTCGCGCCGGGCATGCCCGCCGACCTGATCGTGGCCGGCGAGGACCTGGCCGTCCGGCGGGTGATGCGGGGCGGGCGCTGGCTCGGCTGACGGCACCGCCGGCCGCGCCAGGTTAGGAAAGCCGCGGGCGCGGGAAATCCTTATCCCGAAGGGATCCCCGCGGGCGCCGTCCCCCGGAACCGGAGGTGGACAATGGTTCCTCCCGATAACGACTTGGGTGACACCCTGACCGCCCTGGTGGGCAACGCCTGGGGGTGGGTGCTGGCGTTCGGGCTGCTGACGCTGGCCGCCGGGATCGCGGTGCTCGCCTGGCCAGCCGAAACGCTGCTGGTGGTCGCCGTGGTGTTCGGCATCCAGCTCGTGATCACCGGCGTGTTCCGCTTCGTGATGGCGTTCAGCGCGCCGCTGCGGGGCGCCGGGATCCGGGTCCTGTACGCGGTCATCGGCCTGCTCTCGCTGGTCGTGGGCCTGTGGGCCATCCGGCACGCCGACCTGACCGTGCTGCTGCTCGCGGTGCTGCTCGGCATCTTCTGGGTCGTGAACGGCGTCTTCGAGATCTTCGCGGCGCTGAGCGAGCCGGCGCTTGAGCACCGCGGGTGGACCGGCGCGATGGGCGTCCTGTCCGTGTTCGCGGGCCTCATCGTCATCGCGGTCCCCGGGATCTCGGTGCTCACGCTCGCCGTGGTGCTGGGCATCTGGCTGGTGTTCTGGGGGATCGGGCAGATCATAATCGCGTTCCGGGTGCGGTCCGCCGCCCGCGCTCAGCTCGGCCCGGGACACCCGGCCAAGGTGGGCATGTGGCGCAGGAACGCGTCGTAGACGAGGAATGGGCGCGCCGGGGGGCATCGTTCGGCACGATCGCGGAGGCGTACGCCGAGTTCCGTCCGGAGTATCCGGAAACGGCGGTGCGCTGGTGCCTCGCGCCGGCCGGCCCGGACGTGGCCGCGCTGCGCGTCCTCGACCTCGGGGCGGGAACCGGCAAGCTCACGGCGCTGCTGGCTGAGCTGGGCGCGGACGTCACCGCCGTGGAGCCGGACGGTTCGATGCTGGCGCAGCTGCGGCGCCAGCTCCCCGCCGTGCGGGCGCTGCCGGGCAGCGCCGAGGCGATACCGCTGCCTGACGGGTCGGTGGACGCGGTGGTGTGCGGCCAGGCGCTGCACTGGTTCGACATGTCGCGGGCGGTGCCGGAGATCGCCCGCGTGCTGCGCGGCGGCGGCGTGCTGGCCGGGCTGTGGAACTGCGACGACGACCGCGTGCCGTGGGTCGCCGGGCTGCAGGAGGTCACTGGGGGCGTGGCGGCCCCGTCGCTGTCCAGGCGGCGGGCGGAGGCCGCCGACTACGGCGTGGATCAGTTCGGGCTCGAGCTGTTCGGGCAGGCGGAGCGCGACGAGTTCGGCAACGGCCAGCGGCACACCGCCGAGTCCCTGGCCGCCGCGGTGGCGACGCACTCCAAGCTGCTTGTCATGTCGCCCGGCGAGCGCGACCGGGTGCTGGCCCAGGCCCGCCGCTACCTGGCGGGGCGGCCGGAGACGGCGCACGGCGAGTTCACGCTGCCGATGGTCACCGCCGCGGTCCGCGCGGTCCGCCGCTGAGCTAGAGTCCAACAGTGGACACCGAGACCGACCTTGAGTCGCTTTCCTCCCGCGAGCTGCACGACAGGGCCGTGCGGCGGGCACTGCATCATGCCGACGTGAGATTTCTCTGGCAGCTGCTGCGGGCCATCCCGGCGGCCGAGGCCTTGGAAGGGGACGTCGGCGAATCCGAGGCCGACGCCACCAAGGTGTCGGCGCTGCTGGCCGACGCGCTTGAGTCCGGCGAAGGCGAGGTAGCCGACGCGCTCCGTCCGCTCTACATCGATTACCTGACAAGGCACCGGTGAGTGGCTGCCCCTCTCGGGCAGCCACTCACGGGCAGTGACGCCTTACGCCTGGAGCACGCCCTCGATCTCGAGGTTCACGGTGACCTTGTCGCTGACGACCACGCCGCCCGGGACGCCCGGGACCGGGCCGTTGAAGGACACGCCGAAGTCCGTCCGGTTGATCTCGGCGGTCGCCGAGAAGCCGGCGCGGGTGCCGCCGTAGGCGTCCGGGCCGAAGCCGTTGACCTCAAGCTTGAACGTGACGGGCTTGGTCACGCCCTTGAGGGTGAGGTCGCCGTCGAGCGCGAAGTCGTCGCCGTCCACGCGGACGCCGGTGGAGGCGAACGTCATGACGGGGTGGTTCTCCACGTGGAAGAAGTCCTCGCTGCGGATGTGCGCGTCGCGCTGCTCCTGGCCTGTGTTGACAGAGGACAGGTCAACCGATGCGGTGACGGACGACTGCAGCGGGTCTTCCGCGGTCACGATCGTGCCCTCGAACTTGTCGAAGCGGCCCCGGACCTTGCTGACCATCATGTGCCGGACGACGAACGATACCTCGGAGTGAACCGGGTCGATCGCCCAAGTGCCAGCGACGTAGCCGGGGATCTGCACAGCGGTCGAGCTCATTGAGCCTCCAGGAAAGGTAAGCATCTACTACGCTGAAGTGCGTTACTTCCTAACAGTAACCACTGAATGGTTGAAGTGTCAAGGACTATTCTCGCCCAGGCCGAGCACGTAATCTTGGTTAAATGACGGCAACAGACAGCGAACCGGTCACCGGTCCCGGGTTCGCGTCAGCCAGTTGCCGCGTTCGCGCGGTACTCGACCGGATCGGCGACAAGTGGGCGATCTACGTCGTCGACCGGCTCGGCCAGGGCCCGCGCCGCTTCAGCGAGCTCCTGCGAGGCATCGACGGCATCACCGCGCGGATGCTCACTGTGACGTTGCGCGGACTAGAGCGCGACGGCATCCTGACCAGGACCGTGCGCGCGGCCGTCCCGCCGCGGGTCGACTACCAGCTCACCCCGCTCGGCGAGACGCTGCTCGAGACGATCGGCCAGCTCGCCGCCTGGGCCGACGCGCACCTCGGCGAGATCGAGGCGGCCCGGTCTGCTTACGACGTCCGGTCCTGCCCGGAGGAACCGGCCGCCTGCGAGGAGAACTAGGGCGCGACCGGCTCGCCTGCCAGCCAGGCGCCCCCGCGCGCGTACAGCGCCTCCACCCCGGGGCCGCGCAGCCCCGGCATGTCCGGCTTGACCGGATAGCCGGCCTGCACCTGCAGGTAGGCGAGGTGCCGGTAGCCGGCGGGGAACCGCTCAAGCAGGCCGGGGTCGAGTTCGACCGTGTCGCCGGGCCTGACCGGGAGCAGCCAGTCCTTCTCGTAGATGGGCTGCCGCAAGACGATCCCCCACCGGCCGTCCCGCTTCTCGAAGAAGTCGTAGAACCGCCCGATGCACGACACGTCGCACAGCACGCCGTGCACGTCGCCGCGCTGCATGATCGTCATGCGGGTCTGCGAGACCGCCCGCGTCCCGGCGACGGTGGCCTGGCTGGCGCCGGTGTAGTGCAGGATGTTGACGCCCTTTTCGAAGCCCTCCCGGCTGACCCGGATGAAGTCCTCCTTCGGCCCCTGGAACCAGGTCGCCATCATGTAGCCGTCGTCGTGCCACTGCTCGCGGAACCAGTCCCAGTTCGCCGAGTCCCGCGCGAGCACCCAGGACTCGACGACATCCCTGATAGCGAGCCGGTCGGCCAGCGTCTCATCAGCCATAGGTCTCTTCTATCACGGGCGCGGCCACGGGATCCGGCGGGTCGATCGCGCAATCGGCCCACTCTCGTGGGCTAAGAGACCTGCTCGGTCGCGGCGGCGGGGGCCGCGACCGGCGGCTGCAGCGCGAAGTGGCAGGCAGCCAGGTGCTTGGCGACGCCGTGCGGCTTCAGCTCGGGCTCCACGGTCGCGCAGATCTCCTGGGCCAGCGGGCACCTGGTGCGGAAGCGGCAGCCGGACGGCGGATGGATGGCGCTGGGCAGTTCGCCGGAGATGCCCACCTGGATCTTGGCCCGCTCGGCCTCTGGATCCGCGGTGGGCGCGGACTCGATGAGGCCCTTGGTGTACGGGTGCGCGGGGCGCAGGTACACCTCGTCCGCGGCGCCGATCTCCACGAGCTTGCCCAGGTACATCACGCCGATGTGGTTGGACAGGTACCGCACGACCGACAGGTCGTGCGAGATGAACAGGTACGTGAGCCCCAGCTCCCGCTGCAGGTCCCGCATCATGTTCAGCACCTGGGCCTGGATGGACACATCCAGCGCGGACACCGGCTCGTCGGCCACGATCAGCTGCGGGTCGAGCATGAGCGCGCGGGCGAAGCCGAGCCGCTGCCGCTGGCCGCCGGAGAACTCGTGCGGGTACCGTTCCGTGGCCGAGGCCGGCAGGCCGACCCGGCCCAGCATCTCCGTGACCCGGGCCATCTGCTCCTTGCGGGAGCCGATGTGCTGCACGATCAGCGGCTCGCGCATGATCGCCCCGGCGCGCATGCGCGGGTCCAGCGACGCGTAGGAGTCCTGGAACATGTACTGGATGTCCCGGCGCTCCCGCCGGTACTGGCGGCCGCTGCTCTTGGCCAGGTCCTTGCCGCCGAACCGGATCATCCCGGCGGTGGGCTTCTCGAGACCGACCAGCATCCGGCCGATCGTGGTCTTGCCGCAGCCGGACTCGCCGACCAGGCCGAGCGTTTCGCCCTTGCGGATGTCGAACGACACGCCGGCGACCGCGCTCACCGTGCCGATCTTGCGCTGCAGGACGGCTCCCCTGGTCACCGGGAACTCTTTGACCAGGTCCCTGGCGGACAGCACCAGCTCGCCCGAGACGGAGATGTCGGCGGCCGGCGCATCCTGGTCCGCCACGGGCGCGACCACCACCAGCTTGCCGGCCACGGTCTTCTCCCGCGCGCCGACCGGGAAGAAGCAGGCGTACGTGTGCGCGGTCGTCTCGCCGGCCAGCACCGCATCCTCCTCCCGGCAGCGGTCGGTGGCGTACCGGCAGCGGGGCGCGAACCGGCAGCCCGCCGGCGGGCGCGTCAGGTCCGGCGGCGCGCCCGGAATGGAGTACAGCCGCTCGCGGGACTCCGCCGACTTCTCCGGCAGCGCCTGGAACAGCGCCTCGGTGTAGGGGTGCCGCGGGTTCTCGAAGAGCGCCCCCGTCTCGGTGGTCTCCACGATGCGGCCCGCGTACATGACCGCGACCCGGTCGGCACGGCCGGCGATGACGCCCAGGTCGTGGGTGACCAGGATGACCGACATGCCCAGGCGCTGCCGCAGGCTGTCGATGAGCTCCAGGATCTGCTTCTGGATGGTCACGTCGAGCGCGGTGGTCGGCTCGTCGGCGATCAGCAGCTTGGGCTCGCAGGCGAGCGCCATCGCGATCATCACGCGCTGCCGCATGCCGCCGGAGAACTGGTGCGGGTACTCGCCCATCCGCTCCCGCGCGCGGGGCAGCCCGACCAGGTCCAGGACCTCCGCCGCCCGGTCGTAGGCCTCCTTCTTGTTCACGTCCCGGTGCAGCAGCACGGCCTCGGCGATCTGCTTGCCCACGGTGTGGGCGGGGTTCAGCGAGGACAAGGGGTCCTGGAAGATCATGCCGATCTCGTTGCCGCGGATGCTGCGCATCGCCTCAGAGCCGAGGCCGCGGATATCGCGGCCGCCCAGGGTGATGGACCCGCCAACGATGTGGCCGCCGTTCGGGAGCAGGTTCATGATCGACAACGCGGTCATCGTCTTGCCGCAGCCGGACTCGCCCACCACGCCGAGCGTCTCGCCCTCGTCGACGTGCAGGGTCACGCCGTCCACCGCGTGCACCACACTGCGCTTGAGCTGGATGTTGGTGCGCAGGTCCTCAATCTTCAGTAGCGCCGTCACGGAGCTCCCCTCCTACCGGCGCTGCAGCCGGGTCTCGAACGCGTCGCGGAGCGCGTCGCCGATGAAGTTGAACGAGATGCACGTCAGGATGATCGCGATGCCCGGCGGGTAGATCAGCCACCAGTAGTTGCCGCCCTGGATGTAGTTCAGGCCGCCGGACAGCATCGAGCCCCAGTCCGTCGCCGGCGGCGCCACGCCCAGGGTGAGGAAGCCGAGCACCGACAGGGTGAGGATCGAGTCCGCGACCGCGAACGTGGCCTGGACGATGATCGTGCCGACCGCGTTCGGCAGCACGTGGCGCGTGACCGACCGCAGCGGGCGGCCGCCGATCACCCGGACCGCCTGCACGTACTCGCGGTTGCGCAGGCTAAGGGTCTCGCCGCGGACCAGCCGGGCGACGCCGAACCAGTAGAAGACCGCGATGATGAAGATGATCACGGTCGGCGTGGGGTGGAAGATCACCGACAGGATGATGATCACCATGAGGCTGGGCAGCGAGAGCCCCGCGTCGACGATGCGCATCATGACCGCGTCCACCGCGCCGCCGGCGAAACCGGAGATCGCGCCGTAGAGGGAACCGAAGCAGACCGACACGGCCGCCGCGGCCAGGCCGACCTCCAGAGCGGTCTGGCCGCCGATCATCAGCCGGCCGAGCTGGTCGTAGCCGAGGTCGTCGCAGCCGAGCAGGTGCTGGGCCGACGGGTGGCAGAGGTAGAGCGAGAGGTCGGTGTTGACCTGGTTGGTCTTGTAGATCAGCGGGCCGACGAAGCAGAACAGGAAGATGAACACCACGAAGGCGAGCCCGGCCAGCGCGAGCTTGTTCTCCGCGAACACTTCCCACGCGCGCACGAGCATGCCGCGCGGCTTGTCGGCCGGGGCCAGCCCGAGTTCGGCGTCGGCGGCGGCCCGCGCCTCGCCGACCGTCACGTCCGCCATCAGTACCTCACCCTCGGGTCGAGCACCGCGTAGCCGATGTCCGCCAGCAGATTCCCAAGGATCGTCGCCACCGTGGCGAGCACCGTGAACCCGAGCAGAACCTCGTAATCAACGTTAAGCGCGGCCTGGTAAAACGCCAGACCCATGCCCGGATAGTTGAAGACGACCTCGAGCACGATCGCGCCGGCGACCAGCGTCGGCACCGACAGGCCGAGCAGGGTGACGATGCTGACCAGCGAGTTACGGAACACGTGCCCCCAGATCACCCGTCGCTCGCTGGCGCCCTTGGCCCTGGCCGTCCGCACGTAGTCCTGCACCAGGTTATCGAGCACCGACGAGCGCATGTACCGGCTCCACAGCGCGTACAGCAGGAACGCGTAGGCGACCACGGGCAGCACCAGCGCACGCGGATCCGCCAGGATCGACCACACCGAGGAGGACTGCGGCGCGAACGGCGGGAACCAGTGCAGGTCGACGGAGAACCAGCTGACGAGGAGCAGGCCGAAGAAGAAGGTCGGCGTCGCGTACCCGAGGAACGAGACGCCGGTCAGCACGTAGTCGCCGAAGCTGTTGCGGCGCACCGCCTGGTAGACCCCGAGCGGGATGCCGAAGATGAGGGAGACGAGCGTGCCGAGGCCGACCAGCACGATCGTCTTCGGCAGGTCCTGGGCGATCAGGCTCGAGACCGACTGGTTCAGCTTGACCGAGAAGCCCAGGTTGCCGTGCAGGAGCTGGTTCACCCACTTGACGTACTGCAGCCAGAACGGCTGGTCGAAGCCGTACAGTTGGTTGTAGTAGGCGATCTGCTGCGGGGTGGCGCGATCGCCGAGCAGCGCGTGGATTGGCCCGCCGGGGAACAGGTGGACCAGGGCGAGCGTGGCGGCCGTCACCAGGAACAGGACGATCAGCGCCTGCCCTGTCCGCCGGATCAGGAAACCGATCACGGTTGGGATGTCCTTTCTTGCCGCCAGTCGCGGCCCCGCCCTGTGCAGGGCGGGGCCGCGGCGGAGGCTACCCGCTGGTTACTTGGTGAAGTACCAGTACTCGGGCAGGAAATCAGCGAGCGGGTTGAAGGTGACGTTCGCCAGCTTGGACGTCACCGCCTGGACGCCGTAGGCGTTCGGCATCCAGATGAACGGCAGCTGCTGCGCGGTGTACGTGGCGTACTGCTGGAACGCCGACAGGCTGCTGCTGGTGTGCGTCCCGGTGATCAGCTTGTCCATGGTCGGGTCCGAGTAGCTACCGGAGTTGGACCCCGCGCCGGTGGCGAACAGGGGCTCGCCGGTCGGCTCGAAGCCGGGACCGTTGAAGTTCCACCCGCCGAAGTTGAGGATGTCCCATGTGCACTTCGGGCCGGGCGAGCACGGCGTGGACTCGCCGATGATCGTGTTGAACGACTGCGGGACCAGGTTGATCTGGACGCCAGCCTGCGTCGCGTCCGACTTGTACACGGCGACTTCCTGCTCGAACGACTGGATGCCGGTCGCGTAGTCCATCGTCAGCGAGAGCTTCGTGCCGCTGGTGATGCCCGAGCCGCACTTGGACGGGTCCGTGCAGGTCATCACCCCGCCCTGCTCCGTCCAGCCGTGACTGGTGAGCAGCGACTTGGCGGTGGAGATGCTGAACGCGTACGGGCCCTGGCCGCCGTTGGCGTTCTGGATGGACGGGACCCACTGGCTCGTCGGCTGGTTCGGGACGCCGCCGGAGGTCGGGTAGCCGTAGCCGCGGTCGACGGCCGTGATCATGCCGGGCTGGTCGACGAGCTCCTGCAGCGCCTGCCGGACGTACAGCTGCTTGAAGACGCTGCCGATCGTCGGGTTGTTGAAGTTGATCAGGAAGTACTGGATCCCGAATGAGTAGAACGGAGACAGGTTGTAGGCGCTGCCCAGCGGGTTCACCGTCGGCACGATCTGGCTCGTCGGCTTCTGCGGCAGGTCCTGCGGCGGGATGTAGCCGACGTCGACCTGGCCGGTCTTCAGCGCGGTGTACTCCGTCGTGTCGTCGGTGTACGGCAGGTACTTCACCTCCGACAGGGTTGGCTTCGGGCTGCCGGAGTAGGACGGGTTCGGCACGAACGAGACCTGGCCCGCGGTGCTGAAGCTGGACAGCTTCCACGGCCCGTCGACGACCGCCCAGAGCGGGTTGGTCGCGTAGGTGGCCGCGTTCTTGGCCTGGCCGGCGAGGAAGTTGTAGACCGCGGTGCACTTGGCCCACTTGTCCTTGGCGGTGTCGGTGGCGCAGCCGCCGCTGCCGGCCTTCGCGGTCGCCGAAGTGACGTCCCAGGCCGCCGGCATCGGGGTGATCTCGGCGAGCTGGTTGTAGGTGAACCAGACGCTGGAGACCGGGCTCTTCAGGGTGAGAACGACCGTGTCCGGCCCCGTCGCGCTGTAGGAGGACAGGTTGTCCGGCAGCAGGCCGGGCACGTAGCCGTAGTAGTTCGACGGCTCGGCCTTCATCATGTTGAGCCAGAAGACGACGTCGCTGGCGTCAACGGTCTCACCGTTGCTCCACTTCCAGCCCTTCATCGTGATCGTGACGGTCTTGCCGTCTGCCGAGTACACCGGGGCGTTGGCGACCGAGAGCGGGTAGTTCACCGAAACCGAGTTGTTGTTGCCGCCGAAGTAGTACAGCGGCCGGTACAAGAGCTGTTGGAAGCCCTCGGAGTTGTACTCGTTGGAGTTGGCGAGCGGGGTAAACGGGAAGATGTAACTCAGCGTAACGCCCGCAGGCAGCGCCACCGTCGCGGTCCCGCCAGCCACCTTCGTGCCCGCGGGGGACGCCGAGGACGAGGCACTCGGGGTGGTGCTGCTTGGGCTGCTGCTGCAGGCGGCGATTCCCACCGCGAGCAGAGCGGCCGCGCCGGCCACGGCGACTCGCGCTAGGCGCGGCCTCCGTCTGTTCCGAAACATCAATTGCGCTCCTTGGCTGTGCTGTCTGTGCGCCTCCGACTTGCCCGGTAGGGCGTGCCCCCAGGCGCTAACCTGCCAGGAGCGTAAGTTAGCCCCGTTAAGGCATTGAAGCCGAAGAGTCACAATTTGCTATCGATACGCCAATTATTGGACAGTGGTCCAGCCCGCAGGCCCGGGCTGGCGTGGTCTGGCACGCAAGGCACCCTTGCCCGCGATGGCTGCAAAGTACCATAAAGCCGACGCCAAACACCATATGTGGTCAGGCGACTTTCCGGCGAGACACGCCATCCGCGGGATATTTTTCCGCAAGGGTACAGCCGTAACTTCAGCCCCAACGACCGGCGGAACGTATCACGCGCCATCGCCAGCACTCGGTCAGTGCCAGCGGAACCGCCAGACGGCGAGCACGCAGCCGCCGGCCGCCCAGGCGCCAAGGACCAGCAGGTCGCTGAGCGGCGCGTGCTCGACCGGCGTGTAGCCCTGCTGCAGGATCTGGGCCAGCGCGCGGACCGGGAGCAGCCCGACCGCGACAGACAGCCAGCGCGGCACGCTGAACGTGGGGTCGAAGATCCCCGACATGATCGCCACCGGCAGGTAGCTGGCGTTGGCGATGGGCGACGCCGATTCCGCGCTCCTGGCCACCGAGCTCAGCGCGAGCCCGAGCGAGCCGAAGCAGAGCACGCCGAGCGCGAGGCCGCCGGCGATCTCCGGCAGCCCCGCCGCACGCGGTACCGCGCCGAACGCGAGCCAGCCGATCACGGCCACACACGCGGTGATCGCCAGCGTGGTTGCCGCGGTGCTGCCGAGCACCCCGGACAAGTACGCGGCGGCCGGCAGCGGCGTTGTCCTGATCCGCTTCAGCACGCCGTCATGGCGCAGTGTGGCGAGCTTCGCGCTGAGGTTCACGTAGGCGGCTACGATAACGCCGAAGGCCAGGATCGACGGCACGAAGATCATCTGACCCTCGACGTGCGTGCCCGGCAGGTCGCCGTCCGCCGTCGTCGACCCGATCAGCAGCAGCAGCGCGAGCGGCAGCGCGAACGTGAAAAGCGCGTACTCGGCGCTGCGCCAGAACGAGCGCTGCTCAAGCAGGGCCTGCCGGACGGCGAGGCGAACGTTCCTGGTCAGCGGGTCCCTCCGTTGACGAGCCGGAGATAGGCGTCCTCCAGCGTGGGGGTTTCGACGGTGAGGTCGTCCAGGTCGCCGAGTTCGCTGCCTGCCGCCCAGGCGAGCAGCTCGCGCAGCGCGACCGCGGCGTGGGGCACGCGGCAGCGGGCGACCTCGCCGGACACCTCGATGCCCAGACCGCCGGGCGGCGCGACACGGCCGTCCCGCAGCGCCGGCGGCGCGGTGAACGTGATCGTCGTGAGCACGCCCGCCTGCCTGGCTACCTGGCGTACCGAGCCGACCGTCTGCACGCGGCCGCCCTGCAAGATCGCCACTCGGTCGGCGAGCCGTTCCGCCTCGTCCAGGTAATGCGTGGTCAGCACGATCGTCTTGCCGAGCGTGCGCAGGTTCTCGATCGCCGCCCAGCAGCGGCGGCGGGACTCCGGGTCGAACCCGGTGGTCGGCTCGTCCAGGAACACGAGGTCGGGGTCGCCCGCCAGGGCGAGCGCGAAGTCGAGCCGACGCCGCTGGCCGCCGGATAGCCGCCGCACCTGCGCGTCCCGGTCCGCGGTCAGCTCAACCAGCGCGAGCAGTTCCTCCAGCGGCCGCGGCGCCGGGTAGTAGGCGCGCCAGATGTCGACGAGCTCGGCGACCCGGGCCTGGCGCGGGAACCCGCACTCCTGCAGCACGATGCCGATCCGCTCCCTGAGCCTGGCCGGCTGGTCCCCCGGGTCAAGGCCGAGCACCCGGACGGTGCCGTCGGCGCGCTGCCTGAACCCCTCGAGGATCTCCACCGTGGTGGTCTTGCCCGCGCCGTTGGGGCCGAGCAGGCAGAACACCTCGCCGCGGCGGACCTCGAAGTCCACGCCGAGCAGTACCTGCCGGGCGCCGTAGCTCATCGTCAGGTCCCGCACCTCGATGGCGGGAGGCGGGGCCACCGCCTCGTGCACGGGGCGGGCCATCAGCAGCGTCATTCGCGTCCTCCGAGGAATTTGACTGGGACGAGGGCGTGGATGAGCGCGTCGATCGCGGTGTCTTCGGCCAGCTCGTCAGGGATCGCGGCGCCGTAGGGATCTGAGTGCCGGTGCCGGGCGAACCAGGTCAGCGTCTCGAGGACCAGGCGCGCGGTCGCTTCGGTGTCCGGCGTGCGCCGCAGCGCGCCTGAGCCGGCGCGGCGCTCCAGGTACTCGGCCAGCGTGCCGAGCACCGGCTTGCGCAGCCCGGTGTTGAGCAGGTCGGCGAGTTCGGGCAGCTCGCGGGCGGACCGCTCGATCATGTCCGCGGCTTCCCTGGTCTGGGTCTCCAGGATGAACAGCTCCCGCATGACCGCCTCGAGCTCCTCAGCGGGATCGTCGGACTCGGGGCCGGCCAGCGCCGCGGCGAGCGACCCGAACGGCACCTCGGCGGCGACGAACTCCCTGACCTGGAGGATCATCCGCGCCAGGGACGGCGGGCGGAGCGGGAATTCCGCGCCAGGACCCTCCTCGGGCGGCATGTCCTCCAGCAGCAGCGCGTGCTTGATCGCGAGAACGAACAGCCCTTCCTTGCCCTCCACATACCGGTAGAGGGCGGCCTCGGAGAGCCCGGCCTCGCGGGCCACGTCGCTCATCCGCGCGGCGCGGTAGCCGTCGCGCGTGAACACGCGGACGGCGGCGGCGATGACTTCGCCGAACCGCTCATGGACGCTGCGCTTGCCGGTCACGCCTGTGACTATACATGTAAGTGAGTCAATCACTCACAACATCGCCCGACGCCGGGCAGCAGGCTGGGTCAGATATCCGCCGGCGGGCGTTTTACGCCCGTTAGCAGCGGCTCCGCCCGGTCGAGGGTGTGCCGGACGTTGTTGTCGCCGACGAGAGCGCGTGCCTCGTCCACCGTGAGCCAGCGCAGCGCCGCGCCCGGGCTCTCCGGCCGCGCCGCGTCCGGGTTCCGGGTGACGAGGAAGTACCGCAGGTCCGCGTGCTCGTGCGCGGGCTCGCCCTTGCCCGCCGGGACGCTGCAGATCGCGACGTGCCTGATCGCGGCGTCCGGCCAGGGCGCTAGGTCGGTCAGGCCGGTCTCCTCCCGCGCTTCGCGCAGCGCGATCACCAACGGGTCGGCTTCCCCGGGATCCCCGTGCCCGCCGACCTGTAGCCACATCCGCTGCCGCTGGTGCCAGCGCAGTAGCACACGGGCGGTCTCCGGGTGCACCACGAGCGCGGAGGCGGTGAAGTGAACGGGCAGCGACCTGTCCCACGGGTCCGCTTCGGCTTCGGCCAGCCGCCGCATCCGCGCAGCGTCGGCGGTCTCGGTCTCCCCCCACGGCCGGTATCCGGCGATCCATGCGTTGATCACCCGACCAATGGTGCCACCAGCGCCAGGGAGGGGTGGCGGTCCGGGGAGTCAGCCGCTTCCGTTCGGGATAATCGAGCGGCACCTGCCCGGGCTGGGCGGGCCGGAGACGCTCGCGGTGACGAGCACGGCGTTCGGGGACGGGGCGGCGATACCGGCCGAGCACGCGGGCAAGCGAGCCGGCGGGCAGCAGCCGGCCGTCGGGGTGCGGGTGCCCGCGGTGAGTGACAGCACCCGGGCGGACAGCGCCAAGCCGCGCGCTGCTCGCCGCCGTGCCGGGACCGGTCCTCGCGCGCGGGCGGCTCACCGGCGTCTACGAGCGGTGAGCCCGGGCGCGGTGCGCTACCGTGGCGTGCGTGACCATGTCGCCGCACGTCGCACGCCTGCGCGCGGTGATCGGCCACGAGCTGATCGTCCTGCCGTGCGTGTCAGTGCTGCCGGTCGACGTCGGAGGCCGGCTCCTGCTGGCTATCCCGGCCGGATTCACCGACGGCTGGCACGTCGTCGGGGGCGCAGTCGACCCGGGCGAGTCGCCGGCCGACGCCGCCGTCCGCGAGTGCCGCGAGGAGATAGGCGTGCCGGTGCGGCTGTCGGGGATGCTGGGAGCGTTCGGCGGGCCGGATTACGAGGTGACGTATCCGAACGGCGACAGGGTCGCCTACGTCACGATCGCCTACACGGCCACGGTCGTGTCGGGCGTGCCGGCCGCTGACGGCGAGGAGCTCTCGCGGGTGTGCTGGTTCGGTACAGGGGAGCTGCGCGCGGCGCCGCTGAGCAGGTACGCGCGGGCGCTGCTGACCGAGTGCGGGTACCTTGACCCGGCCGGTTAACGGCGTATTAACGTGATCGGGTGGCCAACGCACGCCGGCGTAACGCCGTCATCTTTTCCTGGGAGTCATGACGATGACGATCTTGCCCGATGAGCCCGCCGTCGCCTCGCTGTGGCGCTACCCGGTGAAGTCCATGCAGGGCGAGGAGCTGAACGCCACCGACGTCACAACGGTCGGGCTGCTAGGCGATCGCCGGTTCGCTGTCATGGACCAGGCGACGGGCAAGGTCGCCGGCGCGAAGAACCCGCGCAAGTGGCCCGGATTCTTCCAGTTCCGCGCCGCATACGTGGCGCCGCCCGTGGCCGGCGAGTCGCTTCCCGCGGTCCGGGTGACGCTGCCGGACGGGACGTCGGTCACCAGCGGGGAAAACGCGCTGCCGAAACTGCTGTCGGACGCGCTCGGGCGGGACGTCACGTTCGCCGGGGCCACCGCGGTCGGCTCGGCAGCGGCCTCGGTTTCGGCCGAGGAATACCAGCCGGACGCGGACGAGGTGATCGACTTCGAACTGCCCGCCGGGACGTTCTTCGACAGCGCCGCGGTGCACCTGATCACGACAGCGACGCTGGACCGGCTCCGTTCGCTGTACCCGTCGGGGCGGTTTGAGCCGCGCCGGTTCAGGCCCAACATCATCGTCGCGACCGGCCCGGACGCGGCCGGCTTCGGGGAGAACGACTGGGTGGGCCGCACGGTGGCGATCGGGGACAGCGTTCGGCTGCGGGTCGTGGCGGCCACCGGCCGCTGCGTCATGACGACGCTGCCGCAGTTCGACCTGCCGAAGGATTCCGGCATCCTGCGGACCGCCGCGCAGCACAACAACGCGGACGTCGGTGTGTACGCCCAGGTGGTGTCCGGCGGGAAGATCCGGCGCGGCGACCTGGTGACGGTGCTGTAGGCCCGGCTCCTCGCGCGCGGCGCGCGGCGGCGGGCGCGGCGGTGCGGGCGGGGCGCGCGGCGGCGCGGCGAGGGGCGCGGCGAGGTCGATTGCGCAAACGACCTGCTCTAGTGTGGTCGATTGCGCAATCGGCCTGGCGGGGGCGGCGGGGCGCGGATGGTCGGGGGCACCTGAGTCACACTGGTCACTCTGCGCTCAGCAGCACCGGGACTCGAAACTTCCATAACGAATCTGCGTTCTAATCGCAAAAGCTTTCCATCGTGGTCGTACGCATGTTCTAATAGTGTTCATGAGTTCGACTCGCGCGATGACCCGGGGTCAGGTAACCGCGACGCTCTTCCCCGCGCCGCGGCAACCCGCCGCCGTCCGCGCGCTCTGGCACGGGCCGCTCGCGGCCGCCACCAGGTAGCAGATCGTCATCACAGACTACGCCTGTAAGGGGTGAACATGAAGCGCGATTTCGAATATGTGAGCCAGTCGGAGAGCGATCGGCTCGCTATGCTTGAACACAGGGCCGCTGAGCTGGAGCGCAGGCTCGGGGAGGTCACCCCGGAGCACGGGGTGCCCGAGTACCGCGCCGGGGACTTCGGGACGCTCGAGTTCGCCGCGTTCAATCCGCCGCGGGGAGGGGCAGGGCACGACGGTGCGGCGCAGCAAGTGCCCGAGACGGGGCACGGGTACCACGAGGCCGGACCAGGCTTTCAGTACGCTGACACCGGTTTCTCCTACGCCGGGGGCGTCGGCGCGCCAGAGGTTCGCGCGGCCGGCCGGCCGCGGCGACTGGCGGGTTCGCCGCGGAGACTGGCGGGTTCCCCGCGGCGGAGTCTGGCGGGTTCACGGCGGCCGCAGCGGGCGCCTTCACGGCCGCGGAGACCGGCGGGTTCCCGGCGGCCGGAGCAGGCGCGTTCACGGCCGCGCCGACCGGCGGGTTCACGGCCGCGGGGTCGGGGGGGTTCCCCGGCGCCGGCGGGAACGTGTATCCCCCCGCGGGGACGGGTGGTTACCCGGCCGCGGCGGTATACGCCGGGGCGGGCGCGACTGGTTACCGGGACGCAGGGGTAGGCGGGCCGGACCAGCGGACAGACGCACTGATCAACCGGGGCCGCAGGCCCGCCAGGAAGACTGGGCTCAGCCGCCTGGCGGGACACTGGCGGACGCTCGCCGTCGCCGCGGTCGCGGCCGTTGTGGCGGTCATCGTAATCGCCATGATGGTGCCTGGCAGCAGCGCGAGCTGGCCGGCCAGCGTCGCCACCGTGCAGAGCCAGATCTCGGCCGCCTGCCAGAACCCCAACGTGGTCTCCGAGCCGAGCCAGGTCAACTTCGCGTGTGCCAAGGCCACTCGGCAGATCCTCTGGGTTTTCGCGCTGCTGACCAGCGGCGACAACCCCGCGTACACCGACTCGTCGAACGGCAGGAAGGGGCTGGAGCCGATCACGCCATCGCAGGGGGGCGACATTGCGTGGTCACTGAACCTGCACCATCCGTACGACCCGTCCAGCCCGACCGACAGCTTGCAGGTCGCGGCCCGGGCGATCAACAACATCATCGGCGGCGCCACGCTCACCGGGACCAACGGCGCGCCGGTGGTCCAGCCCGGGCTGGAGAGCAACCCGGCGGACTGCGCGCGGTACACCGGCTCTTCGTCGCTGGTCAGCAGGCAGGGGTTCCCGTCGCTCTGCGCGCTGCCCATCACCAGCCCGGCAGGGCAGGCGGCGCTGGTGAGCGACGTGTTCCAGCGGTGGATGGTCGGGACGCCGTCGCAGATGGCGACCGAGGCAGCGGTGCTTTTCCAGAACGCGGACAACCCGGGAAACGCGCGGGTCCAGGCGATTCTGAACAGTTTGCCGGTATCAGGACTGTAGCCGCCGAACGCGGGAAGGGGATCCGTGCACGCCGTCAGGAAGCCATGGTGGCAGCAGGCAACGGCGCTTGTGACCGTGAGCACCGGCGGCGTCATAACCGGGTTCACCTTCGTTCCAGGGGCGACCGCGACGATGACATCGCCGACCAGCATGCCGCTGCACCTGCTGGCGCTGGAAAAGGCAGCCAAGCCCGCTGACGCCGGTGCCACGTCGGACGCGGCGCTGCGGTCGGCGATCGTCAACGTCGCGAACTACTACCTGCAGCTGGCCAAGACCAGGACCCCGGCCCAGATGGAAGCGTTGATCTGGAGCAGGGACAGCCTGGACGGCGTTGATCACGGCGAGTCCTGCGCCGCCTTCGCGAGCCTCACGCTCGAGTTGGCGGCGCAGGCGGTGGGCCAGCAGAGCTGGGTTGACGGCGGGTCGACGTACCCGTGGCCGCTGCACGACTGGGCCGACGTGCGCGTCGATCCGAACCCGGATTCGCTGGGCATCACCTCACTCCTGCAGGACGCCGAGGCGCACAATCGCTGGCACGCGCTCGGTGACGGCTACGTACCGCAGCCGGGCGACTGGGTGCTGTTCGACGGCCACGTCGAGGTCGTGACGAGTTACAGCGCAGGCGTGCTCGACACCATCGGCGCGGACTCGCTGCCCAACTTCACCGTCAACGCGCACTCGTTCCCCGATCCCCTGGCAGCGCAGGGCGTCGTGGGCTTCGTCGACAACGGGCGCCTCGGCGGGGCGGCGGCGAGCGGTCAGGGATCCCAGGTGAGCCGCGGTTCCGGGTCCGCGCAGTCGTCCGCGAGCGGGGGGGCGCGGGCAGCGGGCGGCGCCGCGGCCGGCGCGGGCGCACAGCCGGGTGCGGTCGACATCCCCGGCGCCACCGCACCCACCGCGATGGCCGAGGGTGCCGCGCCCATCCCGGGTGCGGCCCCCGCGGGCGCGGCCACCGCGGGCGGCGCCGCCGTCAGCGTGCCCGCCGCACCCGCCGCCTCGGCGCGGGGCGGCGATGACCAGGTCAGCGCCATGGCCGCCAAAGCGTCAGCCGTCGTGCCCGGCGTGATCGCGCCGGTGACGGCCACCCAGCTTGGCGGCCAGGCCAACGCCGGCAGCGTCGCCGGCGGGGCGGGGAGCGCGAGTCCGTCGTCGTCGGCGTCGCCGTCGTACCGGAAGTACAGCGCGCCGAGCACCACGCAGGCGCCTGGGACCAAAGCGCAGCAGGCGTTCATCAACGAGATCGCGCCGGGGGCGATCGCCGCCCAGCAGCGTTACGGCGTGCCGGCCGCGGTGACGCTCGCGCAGGCGATCGAGGAGTCCGCCTGGGGCAGCAGCGGGCTGGCCGTGCAGTACAACAACCTTTTCGGCATCAAGGGGAGCGGACCCGCTGGGAGCGTGACGCTGCCCACGCAGGAGTACGAGGGTGGCCAGTGGGTCACGATCGACGCGCAGTTCCGGGTGTACCACAACATCGCCGAGAGCATCGCCGACCACGCCGAGTTGCTCGCGACCAGCGGCTATTACCAGCGAGCCATGGCCGACCGCGCGGTGCCCGACGCGTTCGCGAACGACCTCACCGGCGTGTACGCCACCGACCCCGACTACGGGTCGAACCTCATCGCGCTGATGCGGCTGTACAACCTGTACCGGTTTGACTCCCCCGGCGCGGCCCAGCAGGACACGCCGCCGGTCGCGCGGACCCCGGCGGCCAGTCCGGGCCACGCGGCGGCCCCCGCGCCAGTCGGCCTGGCGGCGATACCGGGAGCCACGGCGCCCGCCCCGTCGGCCATGCCGAGCACGCCGTCGGGCGGCGCGTCCAGCCCTGCCCCGACGGTGTCCCCGTCGGCCACCCCCACCCCTTCGGTCACGCTTACCGCGCCGACTGCACCCGGCCCGTCGGCCACGCCGAGCTCATCGGCCGCCGCGAGCCCTTCCATGACCCCGAGCCCGTCAGGCACGGCGAGCCCGTCCGTCTCCGCGAGCCCCTCCGCGACGGCGGTTCCCAGCGGCACGCAGGCGCCGGCCACAGGCCCTGCGCCAGCCACGAGTGGAACCCCGGCCGCGAGCGCGACGCCCGCTCCGCAGGTGTCGCCGGCGGCGAGTGCCGCCGTGCCCGGCATCGGTCCTGTGTATGGGCGCGCCGCGGGTGCCGCGGTGAGCGCTCCGGACCTGGGCGCGGCGGTCCCGGGAACCAGCTCGTTCCAGGGCGGGACGGCGACCGTCGGACAGGCCGCGGTTCCCGGGATCGGTGGAGCGACGATGCCGGGCGCCGCGCCGTTCGCCGCCAGCGCGGTGATCCGCGGCTACCCGCCGGCCCCGCAGCATGCCCAGACCCTCGCCGCCACGACCGCGTGGCCGGGCGCGCCGTCGGTCGCCGCTCCCGCGGCGTGGCCGGGCACGGCGTCGGTCGCCGCTCCCGCGGCGTGGCCGGGCGCGCGCGTTCCCGGGGTGATCGCGCCGCAGGCGCCGCGGTATCAGGCACAGCTTCCCCCGGCGGTCGCGACCGCCTTCTTCGCCTCGGCTAAGGCGCCCCTGGCACGGTCCGAGCTGCTGTACCGGGACGTGGCCGGACAGGCGGGCATCCGGTGGGAGCTGCTCGCGGCCTGCGACTGGATGCAGTGCCAGGCGCACCCGCGGTACTCGCCGGTGCACGGCGAGCGGATCGGGACGCTGAACGCGGACGGTACCGTGTACATGACGAAATCCGAGGCGCTGGCGCAGTGCGCGAGCGACCTGATCGAGCTCGCGGGCGCCGTGTACCGGATTGACCTGACCGCCCGGGCGATCCTGTCGGTGGGCGCGCTCGCCGACGCCTTCGCCGCCTTCCGGTGGGGCGGCCTGCTCAAGCGGCACCGCGTGTCGGCGATGGAGTTCCCCTATTCGGTCGCCGGACTGACATCGCAGCACCTCAAGATGCACTGGCCCGTCATCAACGACTCCGACGCGCCGGACAAGCCGGGCGGCAGGTGCCGCCTGGCGTTCGGCGCGGTCCCCGTCGTCTTGTCCCTCAACTACCCGGCCACCGTATGACACGAGAGAAGAGAAAGCGCAGGTAGCCCCGTGGTCCGCATCGTGATCCAGCGCAATCCCCAGCGGGAAGCCGCCGATCCGGCGGCGTCGCCGACCGTGCCTACTCCCCCGCCGGGACAGCCCGTTACGCAGACCCAGCCGCTGCAGGACCCCGCGAGGTACCGGCCGCGGCGGTCCCGGCGGTGGACGCGGCGGCTGCTGCCGCACGTCCCCCGCTGGGCTCGGTGGGCGGCCGTGCTCGTCGTGGCGGGCCTCGTCTTCCGGCGGGCGGTCGCCTGGGCCGTGCTCGCGGCGCTGACCGCGGCGCTCCACCTCATCGGCGTGAACGTGCACCTGCCGCACATCAGGTTCGGGTGGCCCTGGCAGTCCATCACCGCCGGCACCACCACGAACACCATGGTCGGGCCGCTCGTGCTGCAGAAGATCGAGGGGATCTCCCGCCCTGCCCTCGGGACGGAGAACTTCAACTTCCTGTTCACGCACGAGGTGTCGAAGAACATCGGCCCATGGCCCTGCTGGTATTCCGCGTCGTTCTACGCCGTCGGCCGGGCGTCCGCGACCGTCGACCTCAACCCCGGGCCGACCTGGTGGCAAAAGGGAACGGGCCACTATCAACTGCGCGTGCTCCGGCAGCCGGCGCAGGGCACCCCGGGCAAGCTGGCCATCTCGATGGCGCTCCCGCTGCCCCAGCTGCCGCAGTCGGTTCACGACGTCACCGTCGACGACACGCTGTCGCAGCCGGTGAACACCGACCACAGCTGGACCTATCCGGGGCTGGGCTGCGGCGTGCTGATCAGGCCGCAGTTCTCGCAGTCGGTGCTGTACGCGCAGGCGCAGCAGGTCGCCTTCCACCAGGCGACTCACCTGGCGAGTGTGACACGCCCGCTGATCGGCGCCGCCGAGAACGAGGCCACGGTCATGATCCGCGACAACTTCCTGCAGCCGACGGTCAACGCGCTCGGGTACACGCTCAGCCAGTTCAGCATCCGGTGGGTGAGCCAGTGAAACGGGTAAGCCAGTGAAGGAGCGGGGCACCGGGAGCGGCCCGGCGGCTGAGTACCCGACGGGTGCATGTAACGCCTGAAGGGATTCTGTCGCTTCGATGAGGACATCTTTTTACGAAGTTGGCCTGGAAGTGCAGAGATGGAAGCGACAGAGGGGGCGGAAATGAACGTCAGAGCTATATCTGCGGACACAAATAGGTACCGCGGTGAACAAAGTGCTTAATGTTATCCTGGAGCCGGGTAACCGCGCGGCGTACTATTTCGAGCATGCCGGCCATTGCGTCGCTTGAAGCCCTGGAACGGGCTGTCGCTGAGTTCGAGGTGACCGACCTCAACGTGGTCATCGAGCCTGCCGCGCTCGCCGCCGCTAAGCGCTCGCTGGAGGAGTCCGGGCTGCTGCTGCTCGGAGAAGTGCACGGGGTACGGGAGAACCCGCTGCTCGCCCAGGCACTCATGACCAGGCTCAAGGTCACCGGGCTGGCCCTGGAGTGGCCGTCCGAGCTGGCCCCGGTGGTCAGCGGCTTCCTCGCGGACGGGCGGCTGCCCGACAGCGACATGCTGTGGGGCGGGGACGGGCGGATCACGGTGGGGCACCTGGCGGTGCTGCGCGAGCGGGTCCGCGCCGGCGAGCTCGCCACCCTCACCCTGTTCGACGGGTGGAGCGATGTCGGCTGGTCGCTGCGCGAGGCGTCGATGACCGAGCGGATCCTGATGGCCGAGCTACCGGAGACTGGCACGCTCGTCGTCGCCGGGAACATGCACACGCCCATGACGGAGACGACGCTCGGCCTGCCCCTCGGCGCGCGCCTGGCGGAGAAACGGCCCGGCGTCCGCGAGATCCAGATCCGGTACGGGAACGGCGGGTTCTACAACGCGCGGCCGCGCCGGTTCAAGGGCCACTTCAGTCTGCGTCGGCACATCCGGCTGCACACCGAGCACGGGCAGCTGATCTTGGAGCTGCCCGTCGCCACCGAAGCCGAGGTGCCGCACCGCGTCGGCCCGGCGGCCAGCGCCGGCGACGTAGCTGGCCGGGCGGTCGGCCGGCGCGAGGTACCGTGGAGTACATGGAGCACGTGGTCACGAGGTCGCTGCGATGACGGCCGAGGTCTATCCGGCCGCGGGACTCGTCGAGCGGGCCGCCGCGGCGTTCGCGGCGTGCGTGCCGACCGAGCCGGCGGACGACGGGTACTTCGGGCCGGCCAGCGTCGCGTGGCGGCTGAACGGCGACCTGTCCGCGCCGCTCGCCGGCCTGCGGTCGCTGCTCGTGCAGGCGCTGCACCCGCTCGCCATGGCCGGCGTGGACCAGCACAGCGACTGGCGCGCCGACCCGGCGGGCAGGCTCGCGTCCACGTCGGCGTACCTGGTCGCCACCACGTACGGGGACCGGGCGGCGGCCGACCGCGCGGCCGCCCGGGTCAGGAAGATCCACGAGCGGGTGCGCGGCACCGACCCGGTGACCGGTAAGCGGTACGCGGCCGGCGATCCCGCCCTGCTGCTCTGGGTGCACGCGGCGCTTGTCGACTCGGTGCTCGTCTGCGCCGACCTGTTCGGCGCGCCGGTCAGCGCCGCGGACAAGGACCGCTACGTGGCCGAAATGACCGCCGCCGCCGAACTTGTCGGCGTTCCCGCCGGCCTGGCGCCCTCCTCCGCCGCCGAGCTCAACGCCTACCTCACCGCTGTCCGCCCCGAACTGACGCTGAGCCCGGCGGCCGCCGAGTCAGCCGGCTACCTGCTCAGGCTGCCCGCGCTCGAGGACGAGCTCGGCGACCTGTGGCGGCAGCTCGCCGACGCGGCCGTCGCGTCCCTTCCTGGATGGGCCATCGACCGCTATGGGTTCTCCGGGGCTCGCGAAGCCGATCGCACCGAGGTCAGGCAGGTCCTGGGCGTGCTCGACACGCTCTACCTGGGCGAGCCGGGCGTGCTCGAGGCGCGCCAGCGGATCGAGCTGCGGATGCGGCACGCGGAGCGGCAGGCCGGTCCGCGCCAGCAGGTGAAGTAGGTACCGGCGGAGCCGTGAGCAAACGAGACCAGGCGCGGTTGCGCCTGCGCCGTGGCCTTGCCGCCGTGCGGCTAGCGGCCCGCGGCGGCGCGCGTTACGCCACGAACGCGCCGCGCCTGTTCGCGGCGGCCGGGGAACAGCGCCAGCGGCTCCGGGGTGACCTCGCCCTGCGGACCGCCGAGGACGTCGCCGCCACCCTCGGGACGATGAAGGGCGTCCTGATGAAGATCGGGCAGATGGCCAGCTACGTCGACGACGGCCTGGCCCCGCCCGTCCGGCGCACGCTCGGCCGCCTGCAGGACAGCGTGCCGCCGATGAGCGCCGAGCTGGCCGCGGGGGTGGTCACCGAAGAACTCGGCGCGCCCCCGGACGAGGTCTTCGGCACCTGGGACCCGGAGCCGATCGCCGCCGCGTCGATCGGGCAGGTCCACCGCGCCATCACGAAGGACGGCCGGGCGGTCGCGGTCAAGGTGCAGTACCCGGGCATCGCGCAGACGATCGCCGCCGACCTCGGCAACGTCGGGCTGCTGCGCAGCCTGCTCCGGGTCGCCGCGCCAAGCCAGGATGTGGACGCCCTCATCGAGGAGATCCGGGAGCGGATCGGCGAGGAGCTCGACTACATCCGCGAGGCGGAGAACCAGCGGATGTTCGCCGCCTACTTCGACGGGCACCCGACCATCCACGTGCCCAAGATCGCCGACGACTTGTCCACCGCCCGCGTGATCACCAGCGAGCTGGCCACCGGGGCGCGCTACGCCGAGCTGCTTACCTGGCCGCAGGCGGAGAAGGACCTGGCCGCCGAGACCATCTACCGGTTCACGTTCCGCAGCCTGTACGAGGCCCACGCGTTCAACGGCGACCCGCATCCCGGCAACTACCTGTTCCACCCTGGCGGGCGCGTGACGTTCCTCGACTTCGGGCTGGTCAAGTACTTCACGCCGGAGGAACTGCAGCCGCTGGTGCACATGGTGCGGTACCTGTGCGTGGACGAGAACCCCGAGTCGTTCCGCCGGGCGATGGAGGACGCCGACTTCCTGACGGCGGACGCGCCGATCCCGACGGAGCAGGTCGTCGAGCACATGGCGCTGTTCTACGACACCGTACGGACCCGCGGGCCGCGGACGATGACGCCGGAGTACGCCTCCGCCGTGGCCCGCCGGTACTTCGACTTCCGCAACCCGCTCGCCGCCTACGCCCGCATCCCCCGGTCCTACGTGATCCTGCAGCGGATCAACCTGGGCATGTTCGCGATACTCGGCGAGATGGCCGCGACCGGCGACTGGCGGGCGATCGCGGAGGAGATCTGGCCGTTCGTGCAGGCACCGCCGACGACCGCGATGGGCGAGGCGGAGGTCGCCTGGCGCGCGCGCCGCCCCGGGTTCGAGAAGAGCGTTATCCGGAACGGAGTCGGCCGTCTCCGTTCCGGATAATCTAACTGCCTTAGCCGCGCGCGACCTTAGCTCGCGCTGCGACGGCTGCGGTACGCGGCGACGTTGACCCGGTTCGCGCAGGTGAGGCCGCAGAAGCGGCGGGACCGGTTCTTGGACAGGTCGACGAGCACGTCGTCGCAGTCGGCGGCGGCGCACACGCGCAGGCGCGCGAGCTCCCCGGACCTGATGACGTCGGCGAACGCCATCGCCGCGTCGACCGCCATCCGGTCCGCGAGCGGGGCCTGCGGTGACGTGGCGTGCACGTGGTAGTCCCAGCCGTCGTGCTTGACGAGCTGCGGGAGCGCGTTCGCGTCCTTGAGCAGGGTGTTGACGAGGTCCGCCGCCTCGTCCTTGGTCATCTCCCACAGCTGCGCGAGCCTGGGCCGCAGGCTCCTGACCCGGTTCGAGCTCTTCCTGGTCGTGGGTCCGGCTGCCGGTCCAGCGCCAGTCGGCGACGAACTTGTCGAGGGCCGCGACGTCGGGCAGGTCCTCGTTGCCGCTTCGCGCGGTGTTGACGAGCGCGGCGGTCGCGGCGAGCGACATCTCGGTGTCATGGGCAAAAAGCATTTGACCCCTTTCGCCTGCGCAGAGTAGTGTCGGGAAATGTCATAGGTATAACACATTTTCACCGCTTACAGCATCCCCGGCGGCCGAGGAGCAGCCATGAGCAGCGCAGGGACACAGGACGAAGCCGTCGCCGCCGTCGCGCGCGGCGGTGTCACCAGCGTCGGCGCCGACCGCGGGCGGGGCGCGGGGCTGGCGTTCGGGGTGCTGTCCGCGGCGACTTTCGGCACGTCGGGCACGTTCGCGTCGGCGCAGATCGAGGCGGGCTGGTCCCCGGCCGGGGCGGTGGTCGCCCGGTCCGCGGTCGCGGCGCTCGCGCTCACCGTGCCGGCGCTCATCCAGCTTCGCGGGCGGTGGGGGCTGGCCCGCCGGTGGTCGGGCAGGACGATCGCGTACGGCCTGACCGGGGTCGCGGCCTGCCAGCTCGGCTACTTCAACGCGATCCAGCGGATGCCGGTCGGGGTCGCGCTCCTGCTCGAGTGCACGGGCGTGCTGTTCGTCGTGCTGTGGCTGTGGGCGCGTCACGGTCAGCGGCCGCGGTCGCTGACCGTGTGCGGCGCCGTCTGCGCGCTCGGCGGGCTCGCGCTGATGCTTAATCTGACAGGCGGCGGGCGCGGGATCAGCCTGGTCGGGGTCGCCTGGGCGCTGCTGTCCGCGGTGAGCATGGCTATCTATTTCATCCTGTCCGCGGAGACGGACGGCGAGCCGCTGCCGCCGGTGATCATGACCTGGGGCGGGATGATCGTCGGAGCGCTGGCGCTGGCCGGCTTCGGCGCGACGGGGGCGGTCCGGCTGGCGGCTTCGACGGCGGATGTGACGCTGCTCGGGCACCGGGTGAGCTGGCTGGTGCCGGTGCTGGGAATCTCGATCGTCGCGGCGGCGATCGCGTACGTCGCGGGCATCGCCGCCGCGCGGCGGCTCGGCGCCAAGCTCAGCTCGTTCGTCGCGCTGGCCGAGGTCCTGTTCGCCGTCACGTTCGCCTGGGTGCTGCTGGGCCAGACGCCGACCGGTATGCAGTTCGCCGGCGGGGCGCTCATCCTGTGCGGCGTAGTCCTCGTCCGCCTCGACGAGCCCTGAATCGGCCTGCCGCAGCCACTTTCATGATCCCGCGGCCCGGCCGGTGAGGGGGATGGCGCACACTGGGTCGTCCAACTGCGCCAGGATGTTGGTGCCCGCGACGGCCAGCGGCGCCTGCACCAGGGTGGGGAGCGCCGTCGAGCCGGCGAGCCTGCCCGAGCCGAGGCGGAACACCCACAGGCGCGACACCGTGCCCGCGCCCGGCGGTCCCGTCGTGACCGCCACCTCGGGGCCGGGGGCGCCTGGCCGCGCCGGGCCGCCCGGGCGGGACACGCATCCCCGGTGCGACAGGCATCCTGGGCACGATGGGCGGTCTGGGTACGACCGCCGTCCCGGGTATCAGGGCCAGGTGCATGCCAGCCGCGGACGTGCCGGTGAGGGGCGCCGACCACGCCACCGTCCCGTCCGCGGCGCGGCGGATCACCAAGCGCGCTGTGCCCCTCCCCTCGACTTCCACGACGTCGCCGGCCGTGACGATCAGCTCGGGGGACGGGAACGGGGACGCGGCGAACGTGGCCACCGACCAGCGGACGCGGCCCGTCACCGGGTTGACCAGATACAGCCGGTCCGGGTTGTACGCCGACATAACAATGCCGGCCGGCCCGGCGCCCAAGACGGTTAGCGGCACGCCCGCGTCGAGCCGCCACGCGACGCGGCCGCTGCGTGGCGCCAACGCGGTGACCGCGGTCGGCCACCCGGCGCCAGTCACATCGCTTCGCACCAGGACCAGCCCGTCGTCCGCGGTCAGCAACGGTTCGGCAGGCAGTCCGCGCGCCGTCCACCGCACCGCCCCCGTCCGGCTGCCATAGCCGATGACGCGCCCGTCCGAGCCCGCCGCGACCACGGCGCCGACGACGACCGGGCCTGGCGAGGTGCCATTCCGGCGCGACCACAGCAGCCTGCCGGTGTTCAGGTCCGCCGCCTCGAGCACGCCGTCCGGCACCAGCATCGCGAGCACGCCGTCCGCGGTGATCGCCTGCGTGCCGAGCAGCCCCTGGCGCGGCAGCCTGAGCGTCCACCGCACCGCGCCGGTCGCCGCGTCCAGCGACATCAGCCGCGCGGCCTGGCTCACCTGTCCGGTGAGGACGATCACCGTGCCACGCCATCGCCACAGGCCGAAGACCATCCCGGCGAAGGGGTCCGTCTTCGGGGCGGCGAACGTGCGCCGCCACACCTGGCGTCCGTCGCGCAGCCGCAGCGCGTAGACGCCGTCGTACTCCGCGAATACTCCCTCGTCGCCCAGCACGAGCGGCCGCAGCGCCAGGCCCGACTGCGCGGGGCCGGTGGGCAGCCTGGCCCGCCAGATCACCCGCCCGGAGTCGCTGACCTCGGTCGCCCAGGCGCGGCGGGCGGGCCCGCAGGCCGGCGCGGCCTGCCGGGGCCCGCGCGCGCTCACGATGTGCGCCGCGGGAGCGGCGGAGCCGGTGACGCCGCAGGCGGCGAGACCGAGCGCGAGGATGCTGAGCACGGGGGTGCGCCGGTTCATATGCCTTGGACGCGCCGAACGTCCGTTTCGTTGCACCGCCGGAGTGTCGGCGCCGGACCGTAGAATCGCCCCGTGCCCTCCCCCAGCGAACTGAGCCCGGCCGACGGCGCGCGGCGCGCGGCGGCCGTCTTGCACCGCGTGTTCGGCTATGAGTCGTTCCGCGGCCAGCAGGAGGAGATCATCTCGTACGTCATCGCCGGTGACGACGCGCTCGTGCTGATGCCGACCGGCGGCGGCAAATCGCTGTGCTATCAGATCCCGGCCCTGGTGCGGCCGGGCACCGGCGTGGTCATCTCGCCGCTCATCGCGCTCATGCAGGACCAGGTGCAGGCGCTTCGCCAGGCGGGGATCCGCGCGGACTTCCTCAACTCGACGCAGGACCCCGGAACCCGCCACGTCGTCGAGCAGGAGTTCCGGGCCGGCGAACTCGACCTGCTCTACCTCGCGCCGGAACGGCTGCGGACCGACGCCACCCTGCGGCTGCTGGAGGCGGCGGAGATCTCGGTCTTCGCGATCGACGAGGCGCACTGCGTGTCGCAGTGGGGGCACGACTTCCGCCCCGACTACCTCGAGCTGCAGGTCCTGCACGAACGCTGGCCCGACGTGCCGAGGATCGCGCTGACCGCCACGGCCACCCAGACGACCCGCGAGGAGATCGCGATCCGGCTGAAGCTAGCCGGGGCGAAGATGTTCGTCTCGTCCTTCGACCGGCCGAACATCCAGTACCGGATCATCCCGAAGAACGAGCCCAGGCGCCAGCTGCTGTCCTTCCTGCGCGCCGAGCATCCCGGCGACGCGGGCATCGTCTACTGCCTGTCCCGCGACTCGACCGAGCGGATCGCGGCGTTCCTCACCGAGAACGGGATCCCCGCGCTGCCCTACCACGCCGGCCTCGACGCGGACACCCGCGCCCGTCACCAGGCCCGCTTCCTGCGCGAAGACGGCATGGTGATCGTCGCGACGATCGCGTTCGGCATGGGGATCGACAAGCCGGACGTCCGGTTCGTGGCGCACCTGGACCTGCCGCGGTCGGTCGAGGGCTACTACCAGGAAACCGGCCGGGCGGGCCGCGACGGGGCGCCGGCGACCGCGTGGCTCGCCTACGGCCTGGCCGACGTCGTGCAGCAGCGGCGGCTGATCGACGGCTCGGATGGCGACCTCGCGCACCGGCGGCGGCTGCAAAGCCATCTCGATGCGATGCTTGCCCTCTGCGAAACGACCGAATGCCGCCGCAGCCAGCTGCTCGCCTATTTTTCCGAACGGGCGGTGGCTTGTCAGAATTGCGACACCTGTCTGTCCCCGCCGGAGGTCTGGGACGGCACGGTCGCGGCGCAGAAGCTCCTGTCCGCCGTCGTGCGGCTCGACCGGGAGCGGGACCAGCGGTTCGGCGCGGGACAGGTCATCGACATCCTGCTCGGCCGCAAGACCGACAAGGTGGCTAGCTACCGGCACCACGAGCTGTCGGTGTTCGGGATCGGCACGGAGCTGCGCGAGGCCGAATGGCGCGGAGTAGCCCGCCAGCTCCTGGCCCAGGGGCTGCTCGCCGTGCAGGGCGAGTACCAGACGCTGGGGCTCACCGAAGGCAGCGGCGACGTGCTGCGCGGGCAGCAGCCCGTGCTGCTCCGCCGCGACGCGCCGGCGCCGAAGCCCGCGCGCCCCGCGCGCGGTTCCGGCCGCGGCGCCGCGCGGGGTCCGGCCGGTCCCGGGCCCGAAGCCGCCGACCTCTCCCCCGAGGACGCCGCGATGTTCGAGAAGCTGCGCGCCTGGCGCGGGGCTGCCGCCAAGGAGCAGGCGGTGCCCGCCTACGTGGTCTTCCATGACGCGACACTGCGCCAGATCGCGACGGCCAGGCCGGCCACGATCGCCGGACTCTCCGAGATCAACGGGGTCGGCGAGGCCAAGCTCACCAAGTACGGCGACCAGGTCCTGCAGGTCCTCGCGGACTCGTAGTCAGGGCAGGGTGGCGCGGCGGGATGTCAGGAAACGGCGTTCGGGGCGGTTTTCGGTCAGGGCGATCGCGGTGTCGTAGGCGGCCGCCGCCTGCGCGGCGCGGCCGAGCCTGCGCAGCAGGTCCGCACGGGTCGCGTGGAACAGGTGGTAACTGTCCAGGTTAAGTTCGTCGACGGCGGCCAGGGCGGCGGCCGGGCCGTGCACCTCGGCGACCGCGACGCCGCGGTTCAGCGCCACGACGGGGGTCGGCGCGATGGCGAGCAGCTGGTCGTACAGTGCGAGTATCTGCCGCCAGTCGGTGTGCGCCGCGGTGGCCGCGTCGCTGTGCACGGCGCCGATCGCGGCCTGGATCTGGTACGGGCCCGGCTGGTTACGGCGCAGGCACTCGCGGACGATCCGCTGCCCTTCGGCGATCAAGCCGCGGTCCCAGCGGCTCCGGTCCTGGTCGGCGAGGAGCACCAGGTCCCCGCCGTCCGTGGTCCTGGCGGCGCGGCGGGCCTCGGTCAGCAAGAGCAGCGCTAGCAGCCCGCTGACCTCCGGTTCGTCGGGCATCAGGGCGGCGAGCAGCCGTGCCAGCCTGATGGCTTCGGCGCACAGGCTGGCACGAATCAGGCTGTCGCCCGCGGCGGCCGTGTATCCCTCGTTGAACACCAGGTACACGACCGCGAGCACGTAGGGTATGCGCTCGGGCAGCTCGTGGTCGCGCGGGACCCGGTACGGGATGCCCGCGTCCCGGATCTTCCGCTTGGCCCGCACGACGCGCTGCGCGATCGTCGCCTCGGGGACGAGAAAGGCCCGCGCTATCTCGGGTGTCTGCAGCCCGGCGATCAGCCGCAGGGTGAGCGCGACCTGCGCCTCCGCGGCGAGCGCCGGGTGGCAGCACGTGAAGATCAGCCGCAGCTGGTCGTCGTCCACCGGCCCCACCTCCACAGGTCCCGGATCGCCGAGCAGCACCGTCGCCTGCGCCTCGCGTCCCGGGCGCGACGACTCCCGGCGCAGGCGGTCCAGCGCCTTGTTCCGCGCCGTCGTGACGATCCAGCCGCCCGGGTTGGGCGGCAGCCCGGTAACCGGCCAGCGCTCGGTGGCGACGGCGAACGCCTCCTGGACCGCTTCCTCGGCGAGGTCGATATCGCCGAAGACGCGGGCCAGGGTCGCCACCGCCCGCCCGGAGCTTTCCCGGAAGGTCCGCTCCAGGGCGGCGGCGCCGACAGCGGCCTCGGTTTCGGTCACGCCTGTTCCGCGTCGGGCAGTTCCTGGAACGGGCGGACTTCGACCGGTCCGCCGCAGGCCTGCGAGCCGCGGGCGGCGATCTCGAGCGCCGCGTTGAGGTCGGGCGCCTTGATGACCCAGAAGCCGCCCAGCTGTTCCTTGGTCTCGGCGAACGGTCCGTCCGTGGTGACGACCTTGCCGCCCTGCGCCCGGACGACGGTGGCGGTCGCCGGCGGGTGCAGCCCGCCGGCGAACACCCACGCCCCAGACTCCTGGAGATCGCGGTTGAAGGCGTCCACCGCCTTGTAGGCGCGCTGCATCTGCTCCTGCGACGGAGCAGGCTCTCCCTCGACCATGTGCACTGCGAGCAGGTACTGCCTCATTGCCCTTTTCCCTTCGTCGCGGCCGGCGCCACGGCCGGCTCCTCATGATGTTCACGAAAAGGGATCGCCGCAATCGACACCGCCGGGGCAGCGGCGCTTCGTCATCGTGACTTCTTCGCCAGCTCCCGGCCGGTGCGGGCAGCTTCCGGACCGGACTGAGGCGCCGCCGCCTCAGCGATCAGTGGTCCAGCCGGGACTGCAGGTCATCGAGCCGGGCGTGCAGCAGCGCGATCTCAGCGGACAGGACCGCGAACGGCGACTCCTCCGCTTCCCCCGCCGCGGCGGCGCGGGCGGGGGCCGCGCGCTGCGGCGCGTGCTCGACGCGGACCGGCCCGTCGAGGAGCGCGGCGAAGTCGCCGAGCATCAGCACCGGCCGCCCGCCCGCGCACTGGTCGCAGACCGGGCTCAGGTGCCGCCAGCCGACCAGGCCGGTGCCCGCGTCGGCCAGGCCGGTGCCCTGACGGCCGCAGCCGCACCAGCTGTCCTTGATGACGCGGACCCGCTGCCTGCTGTACCGCAGGCCCCGCTCGTACCGGATGTACCGGCCGGACGCGGCGATCTCGAGCAGCAGCGCGGAACGGTTCTCGGTGGCGCAGCCGAGCGCCCTGGCGTCAGCCAGGGCATGCAGGCAGTAGAAACCGCACCCGCACCACCGGCGGGGCGGCTCGTGCCGCGCGTTCCACACGCAGGCGGCGTCGGCGGCGACGCCGTACACCCGGCTGGCGCCGAGCGTCAGCCCCGCGAACGCGGCCCGCTCACCGTCCGCGGACATGACCGCGTGCGCCAGCTTGTAGCCGGTGAACGGCCGGTCCGGGCGCTCGTCGCGGGCGGGCCTGGCCTGCCGGGGGATCCGGAGCACCGGCGTCCCTCCGGGTCAGCCCGCGGCGACAGGCTGCTGCGGCTCGGGAGTCGCCGGCTTCCGTTCCGTATCAAGAATCGAGACATCCTCGGGGGCAGTCACCTCTGTGTCCTCGACGTACCCCGCCGCCTTTTCCTTGCCCAGCCGCATGCTCGTACCTCCTTGATACTGGGATACCCCCGGTCGGGTCATCCCCACACATAACGCGCGCGACTGGGTATCACTCAGCTATGGACGCTCCTGCTCCCGCGTACGCCGACTACCTCACCGAGGCGGACCTGCGGCTGCTCGCCCGCGCCGCAGGGCTGTCCGCCGGCACGGCGGGCCGGCTGGCCGACGATGCCGCGGCCATCGAAGGGCTGCTCGCCGATCCGCGGGTGTTCGAGGCGGTGTTCGGCCCGGGAGATCCGGGTGAGATAGTGCTGGTGTCGCCGTTCCTGGCCTTCGGCGTCGCGGTGCATCGCGCGGTCGCCGACCTGGCGGGGCTGGATTACCTGCCGGAGCGTTCGGGGCTGCGGCAGCGGATTCCAGTGTTCGATACGCCGGAGCTGCGCGACTTCCTGGGCTCCGCGCAGCGCCGGCTGTTCCTGGCCGAACTGCTCGCGTCGTTCACCCGGGTCGCGAGCGGGCGGTACCGGGTCCCGTCGCGCTGGGGCACCCGGCCGGGTCCGGACGCCGGTTCCGGCGCGCGGTCGCGGACCCGGCGGTTCAGCGAACTCGACCCGGTGCGGCTCGCCGGGCTGCTGGACGTGGTGCCGGAGGACTCCCGGCCCGGGGTCTACCGCAGGCTCGGCGACGTGTCGCTGTTCCTGGCGGGAGTGTTCCCCGATTACTCGGCCGCGCATGCCCTCGGGCCGGTAGACGTGTCCCGGCTGCTGCGCTCCGCGCGGGTCCCGGCCGGCGAGCGGGACTCGCTGGCTGCCGCACCAGCGCTGGACCTGCTCGAATACCTCGGCGCCCGCTGGTATCGCGCCGCGCTTGCGACGGCCCCGGTGCGGACCGCGCGGCTGGACGTCGTCGGGGAGGTGGCGGAACGGTTCCGGCAGGCCCGCCGCGTGCTCAACCACCTGGCCGACCGCTACCTGCTCGCCTCAGCGGGCGGGGGGTGGCTCCCCCGCCCCGGCACCCCGTAAGCGGCGCTCCGGTTAGGTGAGGGACTGGTAGACCAGCTGGCGGAGCTGGGAGCGGATCGGGTGGGTGCTGGAGGGGATCAGCTGGGTGAAGAACGTCGCGGTCAGCTCCTCGGCCGGGTCGATCCAGAACGCCGTGCTCGCCGCGCCGCCCCAGGACAGTTCGCCGGGCGAGCAGACCACCTTGCCGACCGCCGGGTCGAGGACGACGGCGAAGCCCAGGCCGAAGCCGACGCCGCGGAACGGGGTCTCGGCGAACAGCGGCCTGCCGAACGCCTGCAGGTCCACCCCGCCAGGAAGATGGTTGCGGCCCATGTAGGCGACAGTGCTCGGGCTGAGCAGCCGTACCCCCCTGTACTCGCCGGCCGGGCTGTCCGTGCGGTGCAGCAGCATCTGGAGGAACTTGTGGTAGTCGGCGGCGGTGGAGACCAGGCCGCCGCCGCCGCTGAGCAGCACCGGCGGCTTGCGGACCGCCTCGCCTAGGGCGTCCAGCCGCATCGCCTTGCGGCCCGGGCCGGCACCGTACAGGGCCGCCAGCCGCGGCAGCTCTGATTCAGGCGCGCAGAAGCCCGTGTCGGTCATGCCAAGCGGCCCGAAGACGCGCGACGCGAAGAACTCGTCGAGCCGCTGCCCGGAGGCGACCTCCACGACCCGGCCGAGCACGTCCGTGGCGACGGAGTAGTTCCATTCGGCCCCAGGCTGGAAGAGCAGCGGGATGCCCGCCCAGATGTCGCACGCCGCCTCGAGGCTCACCGGCGGCAATCCGATGTCGAAGCCCGCGGCGCGGTACAGCGCGTCGGACGGATGGACCCGGTGGAATCCGTAGGTGAGGCCGGCGGTGTGCGTGAGCAGGTGCCAGATCCGCACAGGCTCGGCGGCCGGGACGGTGACCGGCCGCAGGTCCGAGCCGCCGGTGTAGACGCGCACATCCGCGAAGGACGGGATGAACTCGCTGACCGGGTTGGTGAGCTCGAACGCGCCCTCCTCGTACAGCATCATCGCCGCGACGGAAGTGACCGGCTTGGTCATCGAGTAGATCCGCCAGAGCGTATCCGGTTCGGCCGGCAGCCCCGCCTCGGTGTCGCGGGACCCGTAGCTGGACACGTACGCGAGGCGACCGTGCCTGCTGACCGTGACCAGCCACCCGGGCAGTCTCCCGTCGTCCACGTAGCGTGCGAAGTGCCCGTCTATCCGGCGCAGCCGGTCCGGGTCGAATCCGACCTCGGCCGGGTCGACCTCCACTTTGAGTTCGCTCACGAGAAATTACAGTGCCACATGGTGTGGAAACCCGCTAGCGGCCGGGGCTCAGCTGCCGTCCGGGTAGCCGCCGCGGTGCTTAGATGGTCCGGTGACCGAGAACGCGCTCCGCTTGCGGCCGGTGACGCCGGCCGAGTTCGACGACTGGCTGCCGCGCCAGCTGACCGGATACGCCGAGCTGATCGCCGCCTCCGCGTCCATGTCCCCGGAGGCCGCGCGGGAGAAGGCCCGGCGGGACACCGAACGGCTGCTTCCGGCCGGGCTCGACTCGCCGGGACAGCTGCTGTTGCGGGTGCTGGCCGGGGACGAGCCGGTAGGCACGCTCTGGCTGGCGGTGCCCGGACCCGACGGCCCGGACATGGCCTGGGTGTACGACATCGAGATCGACCCGGCGTACCGGGGACGCGGGTACGGACGCGCGGCGATGCTGCTGGCTGAGGAGCAGGCACGGGCCCGCGGCATGACGTCCATCGGACTCAACGTACACGGCCAGAACGTCGTCGCCCGCTCCCTGTACGACACCCTCGGATACGAGGTCACGGCGCAGCAGATGAAGAAGGCGCTGTTAGGACGCCTGACCGGCGCTAGGCGAGTTCCTCGGTGATGATGTCGTGGCACAGCGACAGGCACTCGGTACAGATCGCTCCCCCGGACGCCGCCGCCAGGCCTTGTACCTGGTGGCGGCGTTTGCCGCAGAAGCCGCACCTGGCCGCGGGGCTGTCCGCGCCGATGGGCGCCAGCGCCGACAGCGGGGTGGCGGCGACCTCGCCGGTCGCTATCACCTCGTCGGCCATGGCGATGCACTCGTCGCAGATGAAGATGTCCGGGCCGGCGATGAGCTTCCTGATCTGTTGCTGGTCCTTGCCGCAGAACGAGCATCCGAGCAGGTCAGCGTTCCTGTCCCCGGTGCGGCGGGTGCCGCTGCGCCAGCGCCGGCCGCCGCCGGCCTCCTCGACGATCTGGTGCACCCGCTGGTGGCTGAGGCCGAGCGCGTCGGCGATCTCGCGGAGCGAGCCGCCCGCCAGGTGCAGGCGGCGGACCGCGTGACGGAACTCGGCGCGAGCGATGTCCGCGGCGCGTTCGGCGTCCACCAGGCGGGCCTCGGCGGCTCTGGCGGCGCCGAGGAGCTCGTCGTCAACCGGCACGATGTCCAGCGTACATAGACACCAGACGGATGAGAAGGAGCCGCTGGACGGTCGAGTCAGGGGGCGCACAATTGGCGGTGCGAGAGGTCCAGGGGCACCCTCGGGAGTCCAGCCTCGGGAGGGACCGCTGACGGTGAAGAGGCGCTACCTTCCGTTCCGCTGAAAACTGGTGCTCTGGCAGCGAGGAGGCAGCGGCGGGCAGACGGGACCGGCGGCGGGCTGCCTTGCCGCCGTGCGGCCTACCAGTAACGGGGCTGGCCGGGGATGGTCTCCAGGTCGGCGAGGAGCAGGTCGCGGTCTTCGGCGTCGGCGATGTCCTCGGCGGCGGCCAGGGCCTGATCGGTGTACTCACGGGCACGTCCGGCGTCGCCAGCGACGGCGTGGGCGCGGGCCAGCGCCTCGTAGGCGAAGGCCAGGTCCCAGTCGCCGATGCCGTTCTCCTGGCACAGGTCGAGCACTCGCCGGGCGTGGTGCAGCGCGGGCTCGGGCCGTCCGAGGACGGTGTAGACGCGGGAGATCTGCCATTCTCCGCGAGCCAGGTGCGCCGGGGTGACGTCCGGCACCTGACCCCAGTGGTACCGCGAGGCGTGCGCCGCGTGGATCATGCGATCGTCGTCGGCCCTGCCGCGGTCTTCTCGCTCCATCAGCCGCCAGGTCTCGTTGAACAGCTGCGCGGCCAGGTGCTTGTCGTCGGTCGCTGGCGCGTTCGCCTCCATGCCGATCACCGTAGGACCTTGCCCCGGGGCAAGGTCAAGCGGCCGGCTCCAGATCGTTGACGCGGCCGTCCGCGCGGCGTACGTTGTTGAGCGATCGCTTAAAACGTTCGCTCAAACGGGAGCCGGGGACTCGGTGGCACCAGAACACGAAGCGGGAGCGGCTGACGGCGGCCGGGCGCGCCGCGGCGCCGCTGACACCCGCGCCGCGCTCATCGCCGCCGCGATCGCCACCCTGCGCGAGTCGGGTTTCGCCGCCGCCAGCGCCCGGCGGATCGCCCAGCGGGCCGGCTGCAATCAGGCGCTGATCTTCTACCACTTCGGTTCGGTCCCGGACCTGCTCGTGGCCGCGCTCGAAGACATCAGCGCGCGGCGGATGGCCGCCTACCAGGGGCTGCTCGGCCGCGCCGGGACGGTGGCCGAGCTTGTCGACTCCGCCCGCGAGGTCGTCATGACGGACCTGGACGAGGGCCACGTCACCGTGCTGGCCGAGATGATCAGCGGCGCGCACTCCGTGCCGGGGCTCGGCGAGCGGATCACGGCATGCCTGGCCCCCTGGCGCTCGTTCGCCGAGGAGGCGGTGCGGGGTGTGCTGGCGACCGCACCGATCGGGTCGCTGGTGTCGGCCGAGGATGCCGCCCACGCCGTGGTGGCCGGCATCCTCGGCCTCGAACTGCTTGCCAGCCTGGACGGTGACCGGGCCAGCACGCTGGCGTTGTTCGACCGGGCTCGCGCGCTCGGCGGCCTCCTGGACCGGCTGCGTCCGCTGGCGGCGCTGTTCGGTCTGTCCGGGCCGGTGTCCGGCCCCCGAACCGAAGACTAGCGAGGCATGATGCCGGAGAGCTCCCAGCAGTCCCAGCATTCGCGGACCGACGTCGTCACCGGCGCGTTCGGCTACTCGGGCGCGTCGATCACCCGTGCGCTCCTCGAGGCGGGCCATCAGGTGCGCACGCTCACCGGCCACCCCGGCCGCGCGCCCGCCGGCACGCCGGTCGACGTGCGCCCGCTGGACTTCGGCGACGCCGGGGGGCTGGAGCGCGATCTGGCCGGGACCCACACCCTGTACAACACCTACTGGGTGCGCTTTCCGCATGGCGGGATCACCCACGAGACGGCCGTGGCGAACAGCCGCGCCCTGTTCGACGCGGCGGCACGGGCCGGCGTCCAACGCATCGTGCACGTCTCGATCACCCACGCCGATCCCGCCTCCCCGTATCCGTACTTCCGCGGCAAGGGCGAGGCCGAGGGGCACCTGAAGGCCGCCGGCGTGCCGTATGCGATCGTCCGTCCCGCCATCTTGTTCGGCGGTCGGGGCGTGCTGCTCAACAACATCGCCTGGCTGCTGCGCCGCCTGCCGGTG
Source organism: uncultured Actinomycetota bacterium (assembly GCA_963771985.1). Classification (GTDB taxonomy): domain Bacteria; phylum Actinomycetota; class Actinomycetes; order Streptosporangiales; family Streptosporangiaceae; genus Trebonia. Next base: position 286,306 of record CAVYVO010000014.1, read on the forward strand.
TTCGCGATCGGCGGCGGCGGCGACTACCGGGTACGTCCTATCCACGTCGGTGACCTGGCCACGCTCTGCACCGGCCTCGGCGCTCGCGACGACAGCGTCACGCTCGACGCCGTAGGACCCGAGTCGCTCACGTTCCGGGAGATGGTCGCCGCGATCCGGACCGCGACCGGCAGCCGCGCGGTCATCGTCCCCGCGCCGGGCTGGCTGATCCCGCCGCTGTCGGCGGCGCTGGGGACCGTGCTGCGCGATGTGCTGCTGACCCGGGAGGAATACGAGGCCATGACCGCCGGCCTGGCCGACTCGAGCGCGCCGGCGACGGGGGACACTAGCCTCACCGACTGGATCGCCAAGCACGGCGACACCCTCGGGCGCGCCTATGCGAGTGAACTCGACCGCCACTACCGGTGACGCGTCTTTGGCCATGGCCGGGCGCTCGGGTGGCTTGCGCTCGCGGCGGTGGGCGCTCGCGGCGGTGGGCGCTCGCGGCGGTGGACAATGGGATCGTGATCGAGATCGAACCGGCCCGTTTCGAGGAGATGGTGGCCGATGCTCTCGACGGGCTGCCCGAAGGGCTCGGCCGGCTGATGAGCAACGTCGCGGTCACCGTCGAGCTGGGCCCGGGGCCGCCCGGGCTGCTCGGGCTCTACCAGGGCATCCCGCTCACCAGCCGGACCACGCAGTACTCCGGGGCGCTGCCCGACCGCATCATCATCTACCGCCTGGCGATCTGCGCGATCTGCAGCAGCGAGGAGGAAGTAGCCGACCAGGTCCGCCGGACGGTGATCCACGAAGTCGGGCACCATTTCGGCATCGGCGACCAGCGGCTCAGCGAGCTGGGCTGGTAAGCCTCCCGCGCCGCCGCCCTCGCCGCCGCGCGCTGGCTGACAGTCCGGCCGCCGGGGAACGCCGGCCAGGAGTTCCTGCTCATGGACCCGTCGCATTCGATGCTCGACGAGCAGACCGCCGCCCAGGTCCAGGCCCTGGTCGCGAAGGGCGCCCTCTCCCCCGGGGTCATGGCCACGTCCGACTGCCGCGGCGACTACGCGGCGCTCGTCAAGCGCGGGGTCAGCTTCACCCAGCGGACAGCTTGACCCTGGGCCGATTGCGCGATCGACCCGCTCTAGCGTGGTGGACTGCGCAATCGGCACAGAGCCGTGGGCGGGCGAGCGGGAGTGGGCACAGGAGTGGACGCGCCGCCACTGCCGGCCGGGCCCGCGATCGAGAGCAGTTTCGTATAGTAATTTTCCTATAGAACACGCGTTTGACAAACGAACAGGTTTCCGGCAATGTGGACCTCAACGCACGACGTTCTGAAAGAGGGGTCGAATCATGGGGCAGAAGACTGTTCGGTTCAGCGACTTGAGCGGCCAGCTCATCATGCGCGAGGACGCCCTCGCGCGGATCGTGATCCACGAGCACCCCGACCTGGGAGAGGGACCGGTGGAGATCGAGGCGCTCGCCGACGAGGCCCTGGCCATGGAGAAGGACGCGCTGCGAGTGGCGGTGCTCGACCTCTACCTGCCCGGCGAGGACCTGCCGAGGCGCGTCACGATGGACGCCGACGCGTTCGGCGCGATGGTGACCGAGAAGCCGGTGGGCGAGGTGCTGGCCGCCGCGCGGCCGGTCAAGCGCGTCGGGCGGCCGCGGCTGGCGCGAGCGGCGGGATAACCTCGCCCAGCGCTCGCCGCCGGCGCGGCCATAGCGGCTCCCGGCCCGGTGTCCTACAGTTTGTCCCATGGCGGATCAGGAACCGAGCAGCCGGGCCGTCGCCCCCGCGTCCGGACAGGGCGCGCTGCGCGCCTCGCACGCGGACCGCGACCAGGTAGCCGAGGTGCTCCGGGTCGCGGCGGGCGACGGCCGGCTGTCCCCCGAGGAACTGGACCAGCGGCTGGAGCTGGCGCTGACCGCCCGGACGTACGACGAACTGGCGGCGGTCATCGCCGACCTGCCTGTCGGGGGAACGGCCGTCGCGGCGTCGGCGCCCCTCTCGCCGGCGCCGGGCGCGCCGACGCCGAAAGACCTGATCCGGCTGCACTGCTCCAGCAGCCATGCCGAGCGGCAGGGCCGCTGGGTCGTCCCCAGCCGGATGGACCTGAAGGTGAGCAGCGGGCACATCACGCTTGACTTCACGCAGGCCGTGATCACGCGGCGGGAGCTGCACATCGACGCGGAAGTGCGCAGCGGATACATCACGCTGATCACCCGGCCAGGCATCGTGGTGGACACCGATGACGTGAGCGTGCGCAGCGGCCAGGTCCGGGTACGCGCTCCGTGGGGTCCTGACGTTCCGGTTCTGCTGCGGATCGACATCGCGGGCACGTGCGGCAGCGGCCACATCACCGCGCGGCCGCCGCGTCGCACGTTCTGGCAGTGGCTGCGCCGCGCGCCGCGCCCGTACGCGGTCGCGGCGTGATCGCGGCGTGATCGCGGCGGCTACGCGCTGACCGGCTCGGCCGGGCCCACGGGAGCGGTCTCGGACGGCTGAACGCGCCCGGATGTCAGCACCGCGGTGAAGCCGAGGATCACCAGCAGCACCAAGCCAGCCAGGATGTACGCGTTGCCGGCGAAGACCTGCAAGCCGCTCCAGTGGTACTCCAGGAACCACGGCTGATCGCCGTACTGCACGTACTTGGTGACCGGGGTGTTCGGCGCGGCCCAGATGAGCCCGTGCGTGAAGTTGCCCGACCCCGTCGTATGGACACCCCACAGGCCGCCCGGCCATGGCGCGAACACGAGGAGTATGCCGACAGCGACAGCCGCGCAGCCGACCGCACCGCGGCGCCTGCCCGCCTGCCAGGCGCGGACGGCGTAATGCGCGGCCGTCATCATGCCCGGTACCACCCAGACCCAGTGGTGATCCCAGCTGATCGGCGAGTCGAGCAGCCCGATGAGCGCCGCCATCAGCAGGCCGAGCATGGTATGCCCGGCCCGGTCCAGCATGGCCGCGCAGATCAGGCCCAGCACCGTGACCACCACCACGGCGATTACCCAGAGCACTGTCGCGTTGCTGATGCTGCCCGCGAGGCGCGTGGCGATCGCGCGCATCGACTGGTTCCCGCCCCAGCCCACGAACCCGGTCCGCCCGTCCTGGATGAACAGGCCGTGCAGCCACCAGTCCCTGGAATCGCCGGGCAGGATGACGAAGCCCAGCAGCACGGTGCCCGCGAAGCTCACGAAGGCCACCACCGCCTGCCGGAACTTCCGGGTAAGCAGCAGGTAAGGGATGAAGATCAGCGGCACCAGCTTGATCCCGGCGGCCAGCCCCGTCGCGATCCCCTTCCACCAGCGCCCGTCCGGCTGCCGCAGGTCCCAGATGATCAGCGCCATCAAGATCAGGTTGATCTGGCCCAGGTACATGGTCCGGAACACCGGCTCGGTCAGCAGCCCCGCCGCCGCGCCGAGCAGCGCGCCGCCGGCCCTGACCCGGCGGTCCCGGTAGCCGAGCGCCCCCATCGTGCACCACGTGGCGGCGACGAGCGCGACCAAGTTCACCACTTGCGAGAGCCGGGGCAGGATCGCCCAGGGCACGAAGGACACCATCGCGAAAAAGAGCGCGGCGAACGGCGTGTAGGTGAACTTCAGCGCCTCGTTCTTGAGCGGCCAGTCATACAGCGGATTGGCCAGCTGCCCGTCGTAGGGCGGGCTGATGTGCCGGACGATGAGCCCGCCGTCGCGGTACACGCCCAAGTCGACCGGATACAGAGTGTAGCCAAGAGGGTGGAGCCCGGCGTAGATAGCCCACATCGCGAGCACGACGACGAAGGCCACGACACCGGCGACCAGGATGCGCCTATTCCTGACCTTTTCGCCGGGCACGGCGGCTCCGAGACGTTCTAGCACCGAGCTCACTCGGCAAACCTTACAGGTTCTTAACTCTTGTTGCGCAGGCCACGCCGACATTGACGGGCATGTTCAGCCGGGAGTGGGGGCGCCAGGCGATTTTACCGGGTATGGGTTACGGCGTTCAGGCATCGATGGTCGCGTACCAGGCCGGGAAGCCGGCCAGCGACGCGAGGACGTGGCCGGCGCCCGCCGCCCTGAGGTCACGATCTGTGAACGATCCGGTCGCGACGCCGACCGCACGCGCGCCCGCCTGGACCGCGGCGGCCATGTCCGCGGGCGTGTCGCCGACGTAGACAGCCGCCCCGAGACCGGCGAGCACCGCCGCCTTCTCCGGCCCGTGCACGTCGGCGAAGATCTCATCGGCCGCCAGGCCCACCCCCGCCAGGCTCAGCCGCGCCGTCACCTCGTACTTGGCGGTGATGACGACGGCGCGCGCGCCAGCGGCCCTGACGGCGGCGAGGGCCTCGCGGGCACCCGGCAGCAGGCTGGTCAGCGGCCCGGCCAGCCGCAGGTAGTGCTCACGGTAAATGCGCATGGCGGGCGGAACCTGCGCGGCCGGGAACCAGTGCGCGAGCTCGTCCTCGAGCTTGATCCCGAGCCTGCTGTCCACGGCGGCCGGGTCGATCGGCACGCCGGTATCCGCCGCGACTCTCGCGAACGAGGCCATGATCGCGCGCCGCGAGTCGATCAGCGTCATGTCGAGGTCGAACCCCACGGGCGCCCGCGTCATAGTCTCCCTCGCCGTGGTGTCCCCTCGCCGCGGTCTTCACGTCGCGGGCAGGACCCGGGGCCTGGCGGCCAGCAGACCCGCGAGAAGGAGGATACCCGTGAGCCCGAACAGCACCATGACCGGCACGTTCCAGCTCCCGGTGGCCGAGTGCAGCAGCCCGACCTCCAGCGGGCCGGCGCTCGCCAGCAGGTAGCCGGCCGCCTGCGCGAACGAGGACAGCGATGCGGCGACCGCCGGGTTCGGCGCCCGCGCCATCGTGAAGAAGATCGCCAGGCTGAGTGCCGCGTTCTGGCCCGCGCCGAGGATCAGCACCCAGATGACCGCGGAGCCGAGCGGCGCGTACACCGCGCCGGCGAGGCCGACGGCCATCGCCAGCACGGTGGGCACGACGAGCACGTACTGCGCGCGTATCCGCTGCGCGACCACCGGAACCACGAGCGACACGGCGAGGTTGCCCGCGCCCATCAGCGCCAGCAGCCCGCCGGCGGTCGCCGCGCTGGCGCCCCGGTCACGCAGGATCGTCGGCAGCCAGGACAAAGCCGCGTAATAGAGCAGGCTCTGGATGCCCATGAACACGGTGACCTGCCACGCGAGCGAGTGCCTGTAGACCGCCACGGGGCGCGTCCCCGCCGGCGAGGGCGGCCGCGCGGGCTCCTCGCCGACCCCTTCGGCCTCGCCGGCCTCGCCGGCGCCGCTGTCGGCGCCTGGGGCGGCGCCTGCCCGGTGCCCACGGGTCCGGGCGGCGTGCCGTACCTGCGGCGCCCACAGCAAAGCGGCCAGCGCCGCGGGCCCGGCCAGCCAGCCGAGGGTGAGGGCGACGGAGCCGCCGGTGGCTCGCCACAGCGGCACGCTGACCAGGGAACCGGTGATCGCGCCGACGGACAGCGCGGTGATGTAAAGGCCGATCAGGAAGCCCGCGCGCTGCGGCCACCGCCGCTTGATCAGGCTGGACAACAGCACGTTCATCACGGCGATCGCGGCGGCCGCCAGCACCGTGCCCGGGAACAGCAGCACACCGGGCGCCGCACCCCGCAGCAGCAGTCCGGCCATCAGCGCGACAAGGGCGGCCAGCAGCACGCGCTCCTCGCCGAGCCGCCTGCTCAGCGCCGCGGCGAAGCCGGAGACGATCCCGAAGCAGATGACCGGGGTCGCCGCGAGCACGGAGATCGCCGTGGTCGACAGGCGCAGGCTGTCTTGCAGCTCGGGGAAGACCGGCGGCAAGCTGGTGATCGCGCCGCGCAGGTTGAACCCGAGCGCGGCCACGCCGACGACCAGCAGCGCCCGCTCGAGCAGGCGCCCTTGCTGAGAGGTCCTGGCGTTCACCAACGCCGTCGACGGCAACTGAGTCACGAGCATCTAAACGTACCTGAGGCCGCCATGTTTCCAGAAAATGACATACCCGGAATGTCCGGCGGCCGCCGAGCGGGCCGCATCGTTTATGGTCGGGGCTGTGACACCAGCGCAGCGGCGAACGCTGACCGCGATCGAGACCGAGCTGGCCCGGCTCGTCCGGTACGACGACGAGTCGATCGTGCACGACAGCTGGATCCGACAGCGGTATGACGCGGGCTTCGCCGCCAGCTACGCGCCCGCCAGGACGGCGGCCGTGCGTACCGCGTGGCACGAGGCCGGGCACGCGGTCGCGGCCCTCGCGGCGGGCGCCCGGTTCAGCTCGGCCAGCATCCGGGCCGGCGGGACCAGCGCGGGGCGCGTGCACGCTATCCGCGGCGGCGGTGAGCTGGGGTTCGTTATCGACGCGGCCGGTCAGGCCGCCGAGCGCCTCCGGGACTGGACGCTGCCGGAAACCGATGAGGAACTACGCGCCTGGCTGGCCTCCTGGCGCGGCGACGGCGGGGACGCGCGGCGGTTCCGCAGCGCGATCCGCGAGCGCTTCGGCGCCGACGAGGCGGCCGCCTGGCGCTACAGCGTCCAGGTGCTGACGCCGCTGCGGCCCCGCGTGCGGCGGCTCGCGCGGGCGCTCCTCGTCCACCCGCGGCACCTGCCGTACGAGGTGGCGGCAGCCGTGACGGGATTCGGCGCGGCGCCGCGCGGGCCCGTCTCCTAGCATGGCCGCATGACGTGGGAGGATCTGCTCGCCTACTGCCTGTCTAAGCCTGGCGCCTGGCAGGACGAGCCCTGGGAAGGCGACGTCGTGGCGAAGGTCGGCCCGAAGATCTTCGCCTTCCTCGGCTCCGGCGAGCCGCCGCGGGTCGGCCTGAAGTGCGGCGCCAGCCGGGAGGCGGCGGACGAATGGCTGCTGCGCTATCCGGATGACGCCACGGTCATGCCCTACATCGGGCGTTCGGGCTGGAATAACCTGCGCCTGTCCGGCGCGATCGGCGACGACGAGATCATGGAGGCGATCGACGCCTCCTACGCCGCGGTCGTCAGCAAGCTCCCCAGGAAAGACCGCCCGTCCTACGCGAATTAAGAGCGGGGGCTTCAGGGCGGATGACTGCTCACGACCGCGGGCGGCCGGCCCGTCTGGCGCGCGGGATACGGGGAGACACGCTTATAGGCAGGCAGATGAATACCCCGCCGGGGTATCCGATCCTGGCGAGTTCATGATCATGAAGATATTTGCGCATCATAGGACGAAAGGTCTTCAGCAGGATAAAACTATTCGCGATCATGACGGTACGGCTGAGGCAATCTATGCGTTAAATCCGGAAATTTCCTGATTTGATACCCCTGGCCCCCGCCGTCACCGGCCGGCCAGCGCGGGACTCCGGGCGCTTGCCGGGATGGACGGGATGGAAAGGCCGGGGTCTCGCCGGCGTCGGCGGCTGGCGGCCGAAGGCGAGGCCGGCCTGGCCGCTGGGCCGCCCGGCCGCTGGGCCGCTGTGAACTGGTGCGCGCCGAACGTGATCAGGCAGGCTAAAGACCCCGGATCTTCACTTCCTGTAAGCACAGGCTCAACTAGATAAGCGCAGGTCAGCGAGCAGGTTCTTGTGCCAGTACAGGATCGTGTAGCGGCCGACGTGGTACGTCCGGTCGGGCTTGCCGAAGGTGGCCAGCACCTGCTTGCGGGCGGTGAAGCCCGGGTAACCGTCGATGCCGGGGAACAGCACGACGAAGTCCGCCGAGGATCTGGCGGGGTCATACCAGGCCGCGTTCACCTCGCTGCCGCGCACGGCGAGCTTGCCGCCGCTGGTTTCGATCAGGTGCACCGCTGCCCGTTCGCCGCTGGTCAGCGTCACGATGTTCGATTCCCAGTAGCCGGACAGACCGGTGCCCAGGCGGTGTTGTTCCAGCCAGGAGGTGAGCTGTGCCGCCTGCGGCGGGACGGACGGCTTGCTGACCTCCACGGCGAGCCCCGCCAGGTAGCCGATCAGGACGACCCCGAGCGCCGGCAGCAGCGTCAGGCGGGCGAGCCGGGTCGCGGTCAGCGGCCGCGCGAGCTGCCGGCCGGCCAGCGCCGCGGCGAAGGGCAGCGCCGGGGCGATCTCCCGCGCCGACGAGATCCCCGCGACGTGCGTGCTGGCCGCGAATGTCGCCACGTTGACGGCGATCCCCGCGAGCAGCACCTGGCTCACGCGGTCGTCCCGGAAGAAGCGCCACGCCGCCACCGCGATCCCGCACGCGGCCAGCGCGACGCCGACGAGATGGAGCACGACGAAGAACGTCGTCGTGCTCCGCGGCAGGCCGACGAAATCGGCGCCCGGCAGCATCAGCAGGCCCTGCCCGATGACGGGCAGGTTGTGCCTGATCTCGCTGAGCGGGGCGAGCTGTGTGATCACCGGGTGGAGGGTGTAGCCGCCGGCGGCGTGTACGAGCCGCGGCACCAGCTGCGCCACGACGGCCGCGACAAGGGCGCCCCCGGCGAGCGCGATGTCATACCACTGGGCGGCGAGCCGTGCCGTCATCCCCCCGCGTCCCGCCGTGACGCCGCGCAGGGCCCGGAACGCGCAGACGGCCGCCAGCGGGACGACGCCGGCGAAGAACACTAGGGTGTCGGCGACCTGCGCCAGGCAGAGCAGCAGCGACGTGGCCACCGGGACGTACCAGCGGGGCCTGGCGCGGTCCAGGATCAGCCAGGCCGCCAGCAGCGGGACCGACGTGCCGATGTGGTCCGGCGACGAGATCAGCACGTTGACGCCCGAGTCGAGCTGCGGGACGAGCATGATCCCGGCCGCGAGCGCGACACGGACCGCCGCCTCGCGCCCGGTCGCGGTGCCCTTCGCCACCAGGGCCGCGAACATCACGGCCAGCGTGTACGTCATCGCGGCGGCCACGTGCACCACGTCCTGCCCGAGCCCGCGCACGAGTTCGATGAGCATGTACTGCGGCAGCTCCGTCGTGTAGAAGGAGACGTCCGTCATCGTCCAGCCGTGCAGCAGCAGGTTGCCGTGGAGCATGTCCCATGCCTGCAGTGCCTGGGAGGCGCCATCGGAATTGACCGGGCGCGTTCTGGCCAGCCGCAGGTACGCCGCGAACCCTGCCACCGCGCCGGCCGCCCAGGCGCCGGCGATCAGCCAGCGGCGCAGCGGCGCGCGGCTGACCGCCGCCGGGTGCTGGCCGGCGGTGTCGAGAACCTTGGCACGAGAACTACCAGGCGACGCCACCCGGATATTCCACCATGAAAATTACTAAGACCTGACAAAGAAGCGGATTGATCCGGTTTTGCGAGCAAGCTCACAGCCGCGCCGCTGGGCGGCCGCGGCCGCCGCCCGTGATGATTGACGTGGATATGACCGGTGCTGCTCGCGCTCGGTTGCCGCCGCTGTCCGCCAACGTCACCAATACGATGTCGCTGGTCCGCACCGGTGCCGGGTCGATGCCGGGGTCCGGTCCCGAGCTCGACGGCCAGCGTTGCCGGGTGCTCGGCTCGCCCTGATCACCGCGCTCGGCGGGGCCGCGGCCCCGGCCAGGCTGTTACGGGATTGACTGAAATCGACTGCTGATACGTATGACTGATTTTCGTATTACAGTGTCCCGGTTTAAATAAATCGCTCACGTAAAGAAACGCGATGGTCTAATATCTCCCCATACGCACCGGCGACCCAGCGTCGCTGGCGGCACACACCGGGGAGCAGCCCAGGCGGCGGCGGATCCACGCGGCCATGGGGCGCCCCGGGCCCACGGGGGCCTGCGTACCTCCCGGATCGCAGGCAGTCAGCAAATCAGCGTGCTATTCAGTCACGTGCGTCCGTCGCGGTTACGGCGGGAGCGATTTTCCCATGGCTATCCTCATCATCATCGGCATCATCGCCGGGCTCGGCTATTACGCCTCCCTGCGAATCCACCCGCTGACCAAGTGCAAGCTGTGCAACGGCGGCGGCCGGCACTTCGGCAGCGTGTACGGCTACGCGCAGCGGCGATGCCGCAAGTGCGGCGGAAGCGGGCGCAAGGACCGGCTGGGCGTCCGCCTCTTCCTCGGCGGCACGGGCGACACCGGGGTCTTCCCCCGGCGCTGACGCGCTTACGGGACCACGATCACCTTGCCGGCGAGGCCGCTCTCGGCCGCCTCGTGCGCCGCGGCGATCTCGCTCAGCGGGAAGCGGTGCACGGGCAGCTCGGTCAGCGCGCCCCTGCTCAGGGCCGCCGTGATGTCCGCGACGGCCGCGTCGAGCGCCGGATCGGGCACGCCGTACAGCAAGACGAAGCGCAGCGCCACGTTGGCGGTCATGCACGCGCGCACCGGAAGCACCGGGTCCGGGCCGTCGGCCGCGTACGTGACCACCACGGTGCGCGGCCCGGAAAGCGCCAGGTCCAGCTGGAGGTTGGCGCCGAGTGCCACCTCGGTCACCCGGTCCATCACCGGCGCGAACTCCCTGATCTGGTCGATCGCATCAGGGTCCCGGTAGTTCACGACGAGGTCGGCCCCCGCCTTCGCCGCGAGCGCCGCCTTCTCCGGGCCGCTGACCGTGGTCGCCACCCGCGCGTCCGCGTACTTGGCGAGCTCGATCGCGAAGTGGCCCACGGCACCGGCCCCGCCCGCGACCAGCACCGCCTTGCCGGCCACCGGTCCGTCGGCGAACAGGCAGCGGTGCGCGGTCATCGCGGGCACCCCCAGCGACGCGCCGAGCTCGAACGACGCGCCGTCCGGCAAATGGACGGCCTGGCGGGAGGGCACCACGGTCCATTCGGCCGCGGTCCCCCATGGGCTTCGATGGGCGGCGAACCATAGCCAGACGCGCTCGCCGGCCCGCGCCGGGTCGACGCCCGCGCCGACGGCCTCGATCACGCCGGCGCCGTCGTGGTGCGGAACCTGGAACCCGTCGACCGGCCGTGGGACCGCGCCCGACCGGGCCTTGAAGTCGGTCGGGTTGATGCCCGAGGCGTACACCCGTACCAGAACCTCGCCGCGACCGGCTTCGGGCCGGTCCACTTCCTCGACTCGCAGCACCTCCCGCGCGGGGCCCGTGCCGCGGTACAAAGCCGCCTTCATGAGAGTAAGCCTAACCGGGGGGTTGAAGGGCCGGGGGTTGAAGGGGGCGTTCCCCCTAGGGCAAGCAGAGCCTAACCGGGGGGTTGAAGGGGGGTCGTCCCGATGCCGCTTCCCCGAGCCGATTGCGCAATCGGCCCCGGAAGAGTGGGTCGATTGCGCAATCGGCACGCTGGCCGGCACGCTGGCCGGCGTGCTGACTACAGCGGCTGACCAGCGGCGGGCGAGAAGCGCCGAGCGGGCGGCCAGCCAGAGGCCGAGCGCGGCCCAGATGCCGGGCAGGCCGAGCCAGCGGAAGCGGAGCACGAGCACGGCCACCGGGGCGAACGCGCCGATGGCGAGGATCATCGCGCGGCGCATGGCCGTGTAGTCGGAAATGCCGAGGATGAGGCCGTCGAGGACGAACGCGAGCGCGGCCGCCGGCTGGGTGAGCGCGGCGCACAGCAGGGCGATCACCGCCGCGTGGCGCACCGCCGGATCGGACGTGAACAGGTCGGGCGCGCCGAGCGCGAGCGCGGCGGTGACCACGCCGAGCGCGACGCCCGCCACCAGGCCGAGCCAGAGCGTGCGGCGGCCCGTCAGCCGGGCGGCCTCGGTATCGCCCGCGCCGAGGGCCGCGCTGACGAACACCTGGGCCGGGACCGCGAGCGCGTTGAGCGACAGGGACAGCATGAACCACAGGCGGTAGGCCACCTGCTGGCCGCCCAGCGCCACCGGTCCTAGCCTGGCCACGACCGCGGTCGCGGCCAGCGGCACGACACCCAGCGCGATCGTGCGCACCGACAGGCGGTGCCCGTCGCGCAGCAGGGCGCGCAGCCGCGCGCTGTCCGGCGCGCGCGGCGGCAGCGGGGCCTTGCGCCAGGACACCGCGGCGTACCACGCGGCCGCGGCCACCTGGGCGGCGACGGTCCCCCACGCTGACCCGCTGAGGCCGGCGTGCAAGCCGAACACCAGGAGCACTTCGAGGCCCACGTTCAGCCCGTTGGCGCCGAGCGCGATCCGCAGCGGCGTCCGGGTGTTTTCCAGGCCCGTCAGGTGCCCGTTGCCCGCGAAGGACAAGTAGAGGAACGGCAGCCCTATCGCGGATATCCGCAGGTAGGTAACCGCTCCGCGGAGCACTTCCCCATGGGCGCCGAGCACCTGCGCCACGGCGGGCGCGACGACCGCGAGCAGCCCCGCGGTGACGGCGCCCCAGCCCACGGCGACCAGGTAGGCGGCGCCCACCGCGCGGCCGGCGGCCGCGCGGTGGCCGCGCGCGGCGCTCCTGGCCACTTCGGTGGTCGTGGCCGTGGACAGGAAGATCGCGGCCCAGGCCACGATCGACAGCGCGCTCGCCGAGATCGCCAGTGCGTCGAGCTGCACACGGCCCAGGTGCCCGACGATCGCGGTGTCGGCGAGGTTGTACAGCGGCTCGGCGGCGATCGAGCCGAGCGCGGGTATGGCCAGCCTGGCGATACGGCGGTCCAGGCTAGTCACGTCCCACAGCATAGGATCGCTCCTCATGGAGCAGCGAGTTCTCGGCACCACCGGCAGGCCCGTCTCCGTGATCGGCCTCGGCACGTGGCAGCTCGGCGCGGACTGGGGGTCGGTCGACGAGGCGGACGCGCTCGCGGTGCTGCGCGCGGCCGTCGAGTCGGGCGTCACGTTCTTCGATACCGCGGACGTCTACGGCGACGGGCGCAGCGAGCGGATCATCGGGCGCTTCCTCGCCGACAACGCCGGGCAGGGCGTGTTCGTGGCGACCAAGATGGGCCGGCGGGTGGCGCAGGTGCCGTCGGCCTACACCTTGGCGAACTTCCGTGCCTGGACGGACAGGTCGCGGGTGAACCTCGGCGTGGACCGCCTGGACCTGGTCCAGCTGCACTGCCCGCCATCGGCCGTGTACTCCTCCGGCGCGGTGTACGACGCCCTCGACACCCTGGTCGCCGAGGAGCGGATCGCCGCGTACGGCGTCAGCGTGGAGACGTGCGACGAGGCGCTGACCGCGCTGGCACGGCCGGGCGTGGCGTCGGTGCAGATCATCCTCAACGCCTTCCGCCGCAAGCCGCTGGACGCGGTGCTGCCGGCCGCGGCAGCGGCCGGCGCGGGCATCATCGTCCGGGTGCCGCTGGCCTCGGGGCTGCTGTCGGGGCGGTACACGCTCGACACGGAGTTCGGGGCGGACGACCACCGGTCCTACAACCGGCACGGCGAGGCGTTCGACGTGGGCGAGACGTTCTCGGGCGTGGATTACGCGACGGGGGTGCGGGCGGCGGCGGAGTTCGCCGCGGTCGTCGCCGGGCCGGGCGCGTTCGAGGCCGGGCCTGACGGCGCGGGCGCCGCCAGCGCCAGCACGGCGACGACGGCACAGGCCGCTCTCCGCTGGGTGATACAGCGGCCTGGCGTGACCGCGGTGATCCCCGGGGCGCGCAACCCGGAGCAGGCGCGGCAGAACGCCGCCGCCGCGGCCTTGCCGCCGCTGAGCGCCGAGGCCCTGGGCCGCATCGCGGACCTGTATGACAAGTACTTCCGCGCCGAGGTCCACCCCCGCTGGTAACGCGGCGAGCGCCCCGGTTCGCTATACGCCGGTGAAGCTGTGGGGACCGGCGGGGAATTCCAAGGAAGTTCTAAGGATCCCCCCCTAGTGTGACACCGTTCGATAGATCACAATTGAGCATCGGCACGGCAACGAAAGACCCTCGATGAGGTCGTTTGGTGACGTTTGTCGCATATAGGCGTGAATAAGGATATATCCGGCGGCAGCGCCGGCGAGCTGGGTCGCGTGGAGGTGGGGATGAGGCGGACGGCGCGGCGTGCCCTGCGTATCCTGCGCGGGCGCAGGCCGGCTCGTCTCCTCGCCGTCCTCGCCGCCGTCGGCGGCTGCGCCGCGCTGATGCTCGTTCCCGCGGACGGCGGCGCCGCGGGGCTCGACCGTCACCAGCTGCTGGCACCGAGCCAGGCGCCCACGGCGTCGCACACCGGGCAGGCCTTCGGCGGGGTGGCGGCCGTGGGCGCGCTGTTCACCGAGACCTCCGGCAAGCTGGACTCGCACTTCTGCACGGCCAGCGTCGTGCACAGCGCGCACGCCGACATGGCGGTCACCGCCGCGCACTGCGTGACCGACAAGCCCGGCCAGATCGTGTTCGTGCCCGGCTACGCCAACGGCAAGGAGCCGTACGGCGTCTGGCCGGTCACCCGCGTCTACACCGACGCGGCCTGGCAGTCCTCCCAGGACCCGGACGACGACGTGGCCTTCCTGCTCCTCGCCGACGCGAGCGACGGCGTGCCCGTCGAGGACATCACAGGCGCCGAGCAGCTGGGCACCAGCCAGCAGGCCGCGGTCAGCACGCTGGTCCAGGTGATCGGCTACCCGGACGGCGCCAGCCAGCCGGTGCTGTGCGTGAACTGGGCGAAGACCTTCAGCCCCACCCAGCTGGAGTTCGACTGCGGCGGCTACCCCAACGGGACGAGCGGCGGCCCCTTCCTCGCCGACGTGTCCGCCGAGTCCGGTCAGGGCACGATCGTCGGCGTGATCGGCGGCTACGAACAAGGCGGCGACACGCCCGAGGTGTCGTACGCGTCGGCGTTCGGCGCGTCGGTGACAGCCTTGTACAAGGCCGCGGAGGCGGGCGGCTGAACGCCGCCGCGCCTCCCGGCGCGGGCGTGGACGGCCGGCAGACGCCACCGACCGTTCCGGATAATGGGTTATCTCTCCACCGCGGGCGGCGGCACGATCTTGTCGATCTCCCCGAGTTCCTCCGGCGCCGGCTCCCACTCCCCCGCCGCCGCGTTGGCCTTGACCTGCTCGGGGGAGGTGGCCCCGGCGATGACCGAGGTGCAGCCGGGCTGCGCCGCGAGGCCGCCGACGGCGATCTCCAGGATGGACACGCCGCGCTGCGCGCCCCAGGCGATGAGCGCCTCGACCTTGTCCAGCTTCTCCTCGGTGACGTAGCCGGAGCGGGCGGCCAGCCGCGTGCCGGCCGGGATCTCGTGGCCGCGGCGCACCTTGCCGGTGAGCAGCCCGTTCGCCAGCGGGAAGTACGGCAGCACGCCGACCCCGAAGTGGATCGCGGCGGGCACCACGTCCGCCTCGGCGGCGCGCTCGAGCAGCGACCAGTGGTTCTGCGCAGAGATGAACGGGGTGCGCCCGGCGCTCGCCGCCGTGTGCGCGGCGTCCGCGAGCTGCCAGCCGGAGAGGTTGGAGTGCCCGGTGTACCGGACCTTGCCCGCGGTGACCAGCTCATCGAGCGCGGCGATGGTCTCCTCGATCGGCGTCAGCGGGTCCGGCGTGTGCAGCTGGTACAGGTCGATGTAGTCGGTACGCAGGCGCCGGAGGGAGTTCTCCACGGCGAGCCCGATGTACTTGCGGCCGCCCTTGGCGCCGGCGGCGGGCCCGTAGCCCATGTCCGTCCGCTGGTTGCCGAACTTCGTGGCGAGCACGACTTTGTCCCTGCGGCCGGCGAGCACCTCGCCGAGGGCGAGTTCGGACCCGCCGTCCTTGCCGTATGTGTCGGAGGTGTCGAAGAGCGTGATACCGACGTCGATGGCCGCGTCCACCACCGCGCGCGTTTGCTGAACGTCGATACGGCCGCCGAAGTTGTTGCAGCCGAGACCCACAACCGAGACGAGCAAGCCGGAGTCACCGAGGGTTCGATAGCGCATGATACGCATCATACGAAACGCACTTGCGCCCGCATGACGCGGGCCGGACGCATTCACTCCCGCACTGACGCCGGCTTTTTGAAAAACACGGATCACAATTTCATGGCGCAATTACCCGGACGCGACGGTACCATTGAGCAGACCCCGGCGTACCAGAGA
The DNA here is from genome assembly GCA_963771985.1 of uncultured Actinomycetota bacterium. Taxonomy (GTDB): domain Bacteria; phylum Actinomycetota; class Actinomycetes; order Streptosporangiales; family Streptosporangiaceae; genus Trebonia. The sequence goes on from CAVYVO010000014.1 coordinate 302,067, forward strand.
GGTAAATGCACTAATTCATGTCCAGGCGATTAGGCGGTAGCATGGCCCCCGGGCTCGCGCGCCGGGGCGGCCGCCCGGTCACGGCGCGAAGACGCCGGCAGCGCAGGGCTTCCCGCGCTTCCCGCGTGCGAATGCAGCTTCCCGTGCATGTGCATGTGCACGGAACCGGCGCCGCGGCCGGCGGCCTGTCCCCGCCGGGCCGGAAAGTGGACAAATAGGCGGCTACTGGCCCTGGCCGGAGATTGCATATGCGATATCATCGGGTGAGCGTGCAAGAGCCGCCCCGGCGACGCAATTGCGTAATTCCGCGGGAGATTAACCGTCTCCACGTGGCAACGGGACAATTGAGGAGGTCGGCCGCCCGTGCCTGACTCTTCCGACGGGCCTACCGTCCTGCGCATCCTGCTGGGCACCCAGCTGCGACGGCTGCGGGAGGCCAGAGGCATCACCGCGCGGCAGGCGGCCGCGGCGATCCGCGCGTCCGAGTCCAAGATCAGCCGCATGGAACTCGGCCGGAACGCGATCCGCGAGATCGACGTGCTCGACCTGCTGACCCTGTACGGTGTGGACCCCGCCGACCGCGAGCAGCTCCTCACGCTTGCGGAGCAGGCGAACCAGTCCGGCTGGTGGCACCGGTACCACGACATCCTGCCCGAGTGGTTCAAGGCCTACATCGGCATGGAGGAGGCGGCGCGCTCCATCCGCGGGTATGAGCCCCAGTTCATCCCGGGGCTGCTGCAGACCGAGGAGTACGCCGCCGCGGTCATCGCGCTCGGCGACTTCCCCGTCGACCAGGCCGAGCGGCACGTCGTGCTGCGCAAGGAGCGCCAGCGCCGCTTCAGGGAAGGCAAGCTCAGGCTCTGGGTCATCGTCGACGAGGCGGCGCTGCGGCGGCCGGTCGCCGGGGCCGGCGTGCAGGTCGAGCAGCTGCGCTACCTGCGCGAGCGGAGCACCACGCCGTCGCTGACCCTGCAAGTGGTGCCCTACGGCGTAGGCGGCCACGCGGCGCCGACCGGCTTTTCGATCCTGCGGTTCGCCGACCCCGACCTGCCGGAACGTGGTCTACGTGGAGAACCTGACGAGCGCCCTGTACCTCGACAAGCAGGCCGAGGTCGACCGCTACCTGCTCGCCATGGAACGGCTGAGCATCGTGGCCTACGAGCCGCAGCGAACTCAGCGGATCCTGGACGACATCATCAGGGAACTGGAGGCGGTATGCGATGAGTGACGTGCGCAACGGGATGTCCGCGACCGAACTGACCGAGGTCACGGGCGCCCAGTGGATGAAGAGCCGCCGCAGCGGGCCCACGGGAGGCAACTGCGTTGAGGTGGCGTTCCTGGCCGACGGCCAGGTGGCCGTGAGGAACTCCCGGCACCCGGGCGGCCCGGCACTGGTGTTCTCCCCGCGGGAGTGGGATGCTTTTGTCGGCGGGGCCAAGGACGGCGAGTTCGGCTGACGGGCAGAGCGCCGGGCTAGCGGAACAGCACTAGCGAAACGGCAGACCAGATAAGGACGACGGGCCCCCGCGTAGCGCGGGAGCCCGTCGCCATCTCTCCCCCCGGTCTTGCAAGACACGGCGGCGGCATCCGCCGCGCTAGGCCGGAAGTCGTCTACTAGGCGAGCGGCAGGTCGAATTCGCCGTTCTTGGCGCCGACCAGGAATGCTTCCCACTCGGTCCTGGTGTAGACGTGCGGTGCCTTGCCGCGGTCCTTCGAGTCGCGGACAGCGACGCTGCCGCCAGGGAGGTGCGCGACCTCCACGCAGTTGCCGGCGGCACTGGCGCTGCTCTTGAACCAGTGCAGGTTACCCAGATCGGTGCTCATCCGATTCCTCCTGTTGTTTGTTCCACCATTTCGAGCCGTCGCGGCTAGGTGACCGCGACGGATTATCAGCCGAGATCACGAGCGGCCTGCGCGATCAGGTCCGCGGACGCGCTGGGCGAGAGCGCCGCCGCCCGGAGCCGGTCGAAGCTCTCCGACCGCACTCGTACTTCCCTGTCTTTCTCCAGATAGATGATCCCTGCCACGGACTCCACATAGACCACTTCGGAATCGGACCTGTCCGGGAACTCCATGATCGAGAACGGTCCGCCGTGCGCCGCGTGGGCGCCGCAGGCGAACGGCAGGATCTGCAGCGTCACCCCCGGGTGGCCCGCCTCCGCCAGCAGGTGCGTGAGCTGGCGGCGCATCACCGCCGCCCCGCCGACCGTCCGCCGGATCACCGCCTCGTCGAGGATCGCCCACAGTTCCAGCGGCGGATCGTCGCCGAATCGTCCTTGCCGTGCCATCCGCAAGTCCACCAGCCGGTCGATCTGCTCGGCCGTGTAGCGCGGGAACGTCTCCTTGATGATGGCCCGCGCGTAGTCCGCCGTCTGCAAGAGCCCGTGCACCACCGAGATCTCGTAGCTGCGGATCCCGGCAGTCTCCGCCTCGAGCCCGACATAGATGTCGAAGCCGCTGGGCAGCACGTCGTCGTAGGCCGCCCACCAGCCCTTGCGGTGGCCCTCGCGCGCCATGTCGACGAGGATCTGACGCTGCCCGGCGTCGGTGACGCCGTACGTTTCGAGCATCTGGTTGAGGTACGCCGACTTGGTGGGCGCCTTGCCCGTCTCGATGCGCGACAAGGTGGACGGCGCGACGCCCAGCTGCCCGGCCACCTCCTCCAGCTTGTACCCGCTGGACTCACGGAGCCTGCGCAACTCGGTGCCGAGCCGACGCCGCCGGACGGTCGGACCGGTAGCCATCAGAGGTCTCCTCGCTCCCCCTCGCGGGAGGGACTGGCGCGGGTCCGGCCGCTCGAATTCAGCGGAGCGACCAGCTCATGCCGGACGATCCTGACAACTAGAACGATACTGCGGAATCTCCGAGAACGAAATCGCATCCGCGATTTCATCTGCTAAATTTGCTCTACGCACTTGCGCCACGTGCGCTTGCGCCGGCATTATCGTAGGAACGCCAGGACCGGGCAAATCAGAAAGCGGTCAGCTGAGCGCTTCCGTTCGAAAAGCCGTGAAATTGGACATAGGCTGTTAACTGAATAAATAGGTCGAAAAGCTTTTCCAGTTGGTTTTCCGAGACGGGAACAAGCGCTTCCCGGCTCCCGAGATTCCGAGTCCGCTCTACTGTGGGAGGGACGCGCAGATGGACACCCCCGCTGGATCCCGCCGAACGTCCGGCACAAGGCAGCGAGCCGCGATCCTCGGCTCCGTCACGATCCCCGGTAGCCCGGAGCATGTCTCCAGCACCAGGGCCTTCATCGCCCGGACCCTCGCCGACCTGCCCGGCGTGGATTCCGACGCGGCGACCTTACTGACGTCCGAGCTGGTCACGAACGCCATCCAGCACACGGATTCGGGCGCGCCGGAAGGCACGGTGACCGTCGTTGTCATCGCAGTGCCCGACGGTGTTCTTATCGAGGTAGTCGACGACGGTTCACCAGGCACGCCCATCGTCAAGGATGATCTGTACGCGGCTGACGGCCACGGCCTGTTCCTCGTGCAGCAGCTCGCGGCGCAGTGGGGCTACCTGCGGGACTCCGCCGGCACCACGGTCTGGTTCCACCTGACCGCGGGCTCCCCGCCCGAGGATGACGCCGACGGCGGCTACCTGGCGCCGACGGGCGTGTCGACTTTGTTTCAGTGTGGGCAGATGATCGGGGAGAGCGTTGAATCGCGATAGCGAAAGGGTCGATGATGACACAGAACCAACGCCATCCCAGACGTCGTATCCGCTTCGGAGTGCTCGGGGCCGCGTGCGCCCTCGGCCTCGCACTCGCCGTCTCCGGCGCCTCCCTGGCGGCCGCGGGGAGCGGCCCGCCCGCTCCCGCCCACCCCGTCCAGCCCGCGAAGCCGCAGAGCCTGATCGTCACGACCGACAAGGGCGTCGTCGAGGGCCGGACCACGGGAACGGTCGACCAGTGGCTCGGCATCCCCTACGCCCAGCCCCCGGCCGGCGCGCTGCGCTGGGCGCCGCCGAAGGCCGTCACGCCGTGGACGGGCGTGCGGAGCGCGCTGTCGTACGGCGGCAGGTGCGCCCAGCTCGCCAGCGGCAACGGGCCGCGCATCGACAACGAGGACTGCCTGTACCTCAACGTGTTCGCGCCGAGCGTCATCCCGGCGGGCGAGAAGCTGCCCGTGCTGTTCATGATCCATGGCGGCGGGCTCACTTCCGGTGCGGGCGACCAGCATGACGGAAGCCTGCTCGCGCAGTCTGACGGCATCATCGTCGTGTCGATCAACTACCGGCTCGGCCCGTTCGGCTTCCTCGACCTGCCCGGCCTGTCCAGCGCGGTGCCGGACGGCAACTTCGGGCTGCTGGACCAGGAGGCGGCGCTTGGCTGGGTGCGGTCGAACATCGCGGCGTTCGGCGGTGCCCCCTCGCAGGTCACCATCGCCGGCGAGTCCGCGGGCGGCTGGTCGGTCTGCGCGCTGCTCGCCTCCCCCGCGGCGAAGGGCCTGTTCGCCAGGGCGATCATGGAAAGCGGCAGCTGCATCAGCCAGTCAGAGGCCGCCGCGCAGGCCAGCTCGCTCGCCTTCGCCAAGGCCGCCGGCTGCCCGACGGCCGCGACCGCGGCGGCCTGCTTGCGCGGGAAGGACGAGGCCACGCTGCTGTCCGCGAGCACCGCCTACCAGCCGGCGTTCACCGCGGGCGGTACCACCCTCCCGGTGGCGCCGCAGCAGGCGGTGCAGTCGGGGAATTACAACAGGGTGCCGATCCTGTTCGGCACCAACCACGACGAGGGCCGGACGTTCGCGCAGGGCTTCGCGTCGTACACGCAAGCGCAGTACGTCGCGTTCGTGAATGCCGGCTTCGGGGCGCTGGCGCCGCAGGTGCTCGCGCGGTACCCGTGGAGCGCGTACCCGAAGCCGTACACGGCCGCCTACGCGATCGGCGCCATCTGGACCGACAGCGGCACGGTCGGCGGGATCGGCGGCTGCCCCGAGCTGAACCTGGCCGTCACGTTCTCGAAGACCACGCCGACGTACTTCTACCAGTTCGACGACCGGCACGCGCCGGGGCTCAACGACAGCCTGCCCGGCTACCAGTGGGGCGCGGGCCACGCGATGGAGCTGGCCTACCTGTGGCCCAGCTTCACCAACGGGTTCTCGCTCTACGCCGAGCTCACCCCGGCGCAGCTGCAGCTGTCCCGGCAGATGATCGCGTACTGGGGAGCGTTCACGAAGTCCGGGTCACCGCGAGTCTCCGGCCAGCCGTACTGGCCCGCGTACTCGGGTGCCGCCGGCGCGGGCGCGCGGCTGATGTCGCTGCGGCCGGGGAACCAGAGCCAGCCGATCACGGCGGCGACGTTCGGCGCCGAGCACCAGTGCTCGTTCTGGGACCAGCACCTGTCCGCGTGACCCCCCTATCCTGGCGATCGCGGTATTATACCGCGTATCCTACCGCGTGATCAGCGGCGGGCGGCGGGCCTGGCCGGCTTGGCGCCGGGCCTGCCGCCCTTGCCGCGCTTCTCACGCAGCCGCATCGACACCTTGATCGGCGTGCCCTCGAAGCCGAACTCCTCGCGCAGCCGCCGCTCGATGAACCGGCGGTAGGTCTCCTCGAGGAACCCCGTGGTGAACAGCACGAAGTGCGGCGGCTTGGTGCCCGCCTGCGTGGCGAACAGGATCCTCGGCTGGCGGCCGCCGCGCATCGGCGGCGGCGTGGCCGCGATCAGCTGGTTCAGGAACACGTTGAGCTGCCCGGTCGGGACCCGGTGCTCCCAGCTGGCCAGGGCCTGCTCGATGGCCGGGACCAGCTTTTCGACGTGCCTGCCCGTGGCCGCGGAGATGTTGACCCGGGGCGCCCAGCGCGCGTGGTTGAGCTGCCGGTCGATCTCCCGCTCCAGATAGTGGCGCCGTTCCTCATCGGCGAGATCCCACTTGTTGTAGGCGATCACCAGTGCCCGGCCAGCCTCGATCACCATCGAGATGATCCGCAGGTCCTGTTCGGTGAGCGGTTCGCTGGCGTCGATGAGCACGACCGCGACCTCGGCGCGGTCCAAGGCGCCCGCGGTGCGCAGCGCCGCGTAGTAGTCGGCGCCCTGGCTCTCCCGGAAGCGCCGCCTGATCCCTGCCGTGTCCACGAACCGCCAGGTAGTGCCGCCGAGCTCGATAAGCTCGTCCACCGGGTCCCTGGTGGTGCCCGCGACCGAGTCGACGACCGCGCGCCGCTCGCCGGCGAGCTTGTTCAGCAGGCTGGACTTGCCGACGTTCGGGCGGCCGATCAGCGCCACCCGGCGCGGCCCGGCCTGTTCGGCGCGCTCCGGCGGCGCCTCGGGCAGCGCATCGAGCACCAGGTCGAGCAGGTCGCCGCTGCCGCGCCCGTGCATGGCGCTGACCATGACGGGCTCGCCCAGGCCGAGCGACCACAGCGACATGGCGTCGGACTCGCTCTTGGCGTCGTCGACCTTGTTGGCCGCCAGCACGACCGGCTTGCCCGACCGGCGGAGCACGTTCGCGACCGCCTCGTCCTCGTCGGTGGCGCCGACCCGGGCGTCGACGACGAACAGCACGGCGTCCGCCATGTCGACGGCGATCTTTGCCTGCTCGGCCACCTGCGCGGACAGGCCCTGCGCGCGCGCCTCCCAGCCGCCGGTGTCCACCACCGTGAACGTCCGGCCACGCCAGTTGGCGTCGTACGCGACCCGGTCCCTGGTGACGCCCGGCACGTCCTCGACGACCGCCTGCCGGCTGCCGAGAATGCGGTTGACCAGCGTCGACTTGCCGACGTTCGGCCGCCCTACGACGGCCAGCACCGGCTGGCCGCCGGGCTGCGATGGTTCCATATGGTCCGTCCCCTCCGCGGATTCGTTCGTGCCGCTGGACAGGCGCGACCTTCCGTTCGGTATCAACTGCTTCATTCCCCCGCGCTCTGCTGGCTTGCGGGGGGCGACCCCCGCACCCCCGATACGCATGTGAGCAGCGAGCGCTCGCGAGCCAGGCGCGCGATCGTGTCGATCACCGCGGGCAGTGACAGGTCGGTGGCGTCGATGAGCACCGCGTCGGCGGCCTTGGCGGACTGCGCGGCGTCCAGCCGGTCACGGCGCGCCTGATCCGCCTCGGTCACGTCGACCTCGCCCCCCTGCTCGGCGGCGCGCCGCCGCGCGCGGGCCTCGCCGTCCGCGGTCAGGTACACCTTGAGCTGGGCGTGCGGGGCGACGACCGTGCCGATGTCCCGACCCTCGGCGACGATGCCCGGGCTGGCCGTCTTGATGATAGCGCGCTGGGCGCCGATCAGGTGCCGCCGGACCTCGGGCACTCGCGCGACGACGCTGACCCGCGCGGAGACCTCCCTTGTCCGTATCTCCGCGGAGACGTCCTTGCCGTCGACCCGTGTCCACGGGTCGTCCGGGTCGGTGCTGACCTCGATGACGGGCTCCCGGGCCCGGCTCGCGACACTGGCTTCACTGCCGGTGTCCTGGTCGTGGGACATGAGCCACCAGGTCAGCGCCCGGTACATCGCACCGGTGTCCAGGTAGCGCAGGCCGAGCGCGCGCGCGACACCCCGCGATGCGCTCGACTTCCCGGCCCCCGACGGGCCGTCCACGGCTACGACAAACTCGCCCGGCACAGAGATTCCCACCCCGAAATGGTACCGGGCGCGCTGGGCCCCTCTCCCCGCGCGCGCCCGGCCGCCACTGGCCGGCCTTTCGGCCGCTCACTTCCAGTCATGAGTCCCCCTGGCCGCCCGCGTCTCACAGGCCACCGTCCCGGACGCCATGACCCCGAAAGCAGTTTTATCGCGAAAGATCCTGCGCCCTATAGCGGCTCTGGCTCATATGACTGGAAGGTAACGGTCCGATCGTGCGCTAGCGGCCGTCCGGTGTCCCGCTCCTCGCCGGTTTTCGATAACGTGAAGGATTTCACGCCCTATGAGGCCGGTTATCTTTCACGTTAGTTCGATCTCGGGGCGCTCACAAGGAAAATACGGCGGGCGGGCGGCGTCAGGGCTCCGTTATCATCCAGAGGTGTGCGACAGAGCCCTATAGCCCGTAGGATCTTTCACGATCACAGGATCAATGTACCGGCAGCCGCCTCCGCACCACGGGTACCAGGGGCGCAGGCCGGGGGCGGGCGCAAACCACCGCGAAGCTGCGTGGCCCGGTGGGTTAGCCGCTCTTGCGGCGGAACGAGCGGCGGCTTCCGGCCGGGCCGTGCGCGCCGTGGATCTTGCCGGGGTCGCGGCTGCCCTGGTCTGAGCCTTCCGCGTGGGCCTGGTTCTTGCGGTCCAGCGCCTCGCGGAACTTCCGCTTCACCTCGTCGATGTCCGGCTTTCCCTCGTCGCCGCCGTCCGCCGGGGCGGTCGGCGCTGTTTCGGCTTGCTCCGCGTCCGCCGTGGGCAGGTCCGCCTTGGCCGGGGCGGCCTTCCGGGCATCCTGTTTCGCGCTGTCAGTCATGGCGTCAAGCTTCGCACATTCCGCGCGAGCGGCGAACTCTATTAACGGCGGACCGGCCAGCCGCCGGCCTTCATCGCGTCGAGCAGCGCCGCGGCCTGGTCGGGGCGGACGGATAGTTCGGCGACGCCGACCGGGAGGCCGGGCGAATGCTCGATCCGCACGTCCTCGATGTTCACGCCGGCGGCGCCGGCCGCGTTGAACAGACGGGCGAGCTCGCCGGGCTGGTCGGCGATGACGACCTGGACGACGGTGAAGTTGCGCGGCTGGCCGCCGTGCTTGCCGGGGATGCGCGCGACGCCCGCCCGGCCGCGGTCGAGCACGTCCGTGAGATCCTCGCTGGCCGTGAGGTCACTGCCGGCGCTGAGGTCACTGCCGGCGCTGAGGTCATTACCGGCACTGAGGTCACTGCCGACACTGAGGGCACGGGCAGCCGCGGCCAGGTCTTCGGCGACGGCGGCGACGATCTCGGCGACCGGGCCGGCGTTGGCGGCCAGGATCTGCGTCCACAGCGCGCTGTCGCCGGCCGCGATCCGGGTGACGTCGCGCAGCCCCTGGCCGGCCAGGGCGAGCGCGTCGTCGGGGACATCCGCCGGGGCGAGGCGGGCCGCCATCGCGGCCGCCACCAGGTGCGGCGCGTGTGAGACCAGCGCGACCCACCGGTCGTGCGTCACCGGGTCGGCGCGCAGCGGGTCCGCGCCGCAGGCCAGGACGAGCGCGAGCACCGCGTCCACCGCGGCGGGCGACGTCTCGGGCAGCGGGCACAGCGCCCAGGTCCGGCCGAGGAACAGGTCGGCCCGCGCGGCAGCAGGGCCGTGCCGCTCGCGCCCGGCCAGCGGGTGGCCGGGAACGTAGGAACTGAGGTCGCAGCCGAGGTCCCGGGCCTGCGTGACCGGCAACTCCTTGACGCTGGCCACGTCCGTGTACCAGTCGGCCACGGAGCACTCCTGAGCGCGGGCGAGGGCCGGCGCCACGGCGGCGGGCGGCATGGCGAGCACCGCGATGTCCGCGATTCCCTTGGCGTCGCGCAGGTCGGGCACGACCGTCCCGGCGCCCAGGTCCGCGGCGAGCCGGGCGGTGGCCTCGTCGGCGTCGCTCAGCCAGACCTCGGTGCCGCGTTCGCGCAGCGCGAGCGCCACCGAGGTGCCGATCAGCCCCGTCCCGGCGACGAGGACGCGCGCGGGCGCGGGCTCGGTCACTGGGCGATGTCCAGGCGGAGCGCGCCGGCGCCGCGCAGATACACGTGCTGGATCTCCGAACGCGGCCGGTCCGTGTCCACGTGCGCCATCAGCCGCACGACCCGGGGCATGGCGCCGGGGACCGGGATCTCGGTCGCGCACATCAGCGGGACCGCGTGGAAACCGATCTTGCGTGCCGCCAGCGCCGGGAACTCGGCGGTCAGATCCGGGGTCACGGTGAACAGCACACTGATCACGTCGTCCGTGGTCAGGTCGTTGCGGTTCATGACCGCCCCCACGAGTTCCGCGGTGCCTTCCAGGATCGCGTCCCGGTCGTCGGCGTCTACCTGGATCGCGCCGCGAATCGCCCGGACTGCCACGTGCTCAACTCCTCCCGCTTCCGGCTCTACCCGGCCTGCCCGCAAGGCTACAGGCCGACGGCGGCGTACAGCTCGCCGATTTCTCTCGTCGTGAGGTCGCGGGTGGCACCAGGCCGCAGGCCGCCCAGCTTGATCGGCCCGACGGTGGTGCGGACCAGGCGGGTGACCGGGTGTCCGACCTCGGCGAGCATCCGGCGGACGATGTGCTTGCGGCCTTCGTGCAGCGTGATCTCCACGAGCGCGCGCGAGCCCGCCTGCTCGAGCACCCGGAAACGGTCCGCGACCGCCAGTCCGTCCTCGAGCTCAACGCCGGTGGCGAGCCGCCGCCCCAGGTCGCGGGGGACGGGGGCGGGCACGTCCGCCAGGTAGGTCTTGGCCACCTCGTAGCTCGGGTGCGCGAGCCGGTGCGCCAGCTCCCCGTCGTTGGTGAGCAGCATCAGGCCTTCGGTGTCGTAGTCGAGCCTGCCGACGTGGAACAGCCGCTGCGCCCGGTCGCCGAGGAAGTCCGTGATGGTGCGCCTGCCTCGGTCGTCCGACATCGCGGTCAGCACCTTGGGCGGCTTGTTGAACGCCAGGTAGACCACGTCCTGCCGGGCCGGGATGCGCTTGCCGTCTACCCGGATGATCTGGTGCTCGGGATCCACCCGGGCACCGAACCGGCGGACGGTCTGCCCGTCCACCTCGACCCGGCCCGCGCCGATCAGTTCCTCGCAGTGCCGTCGGCTGCCCACGCCCGCCGCCGCCAGCACCTTCTGCAGCCGGACGCCGCCGGGCACGTCGATGAGGTCGTCCCGCTCACCTCCGAGGTCACCCCAGTCGTCGTCCTCATCGTCGTCGGGTCGGCTATGCCCGCGTGCGTTCATTGTCCTCAATGTCCTCGATGTTCTCCGGCAGGAACGGCGCCAGGTCCGGCAGCTCATCCAGGCTCGCCATGCCCAGCCGCTCAAGGAAGTAGCCGGTGGTACGGTACAGGATCGCGCCGGTCTCCGGGTCAGTCCCGGAGTCCTCGACCAGGCCGCGCAGCACCAGCGTCCTGATCACGCCGTCGCAGTTCACGCCGCGCACCGCCGACACCCGCGCCCGGCTGACCGGCTGGCGGTAGGCGATCACCGCCAGCGTCTCGAGCGCGGCCTGGGTGAGCCGGACCTCCTGCCCGTCCCGGACGAAGCGCTCCACCAGCGGCGCGCAGTCCTCCCGAGTATAAAAGCGCCAGCCGCCCGCGATCTCACGCAGGTCGAAGCCTCGCCCGTCGGCCGTGTACTCGGCCGCCAGCGCCCGCAGCCCCTCGGCTACCTCGCCCCGCGGGCGCTCGAGCACCTGCGCCAGCAGGATCTCAGGGACCGGCTCGTCCGCGACGAGCAGGATCGCCTCGAGGCTGGCGCGCAGGCCCGGGCCGTCGGAGTCGTCGAGGCCGTCGAGGTCGTCACGGTCTTCGGGCGCGTCCGGGGCATCCGGATCGCCGAGGCCGTCGGGCCCCGGCAGGCTCGCGTCCGTGAAGTCGCTGGTCATGAATAATCTTCTTCGCTTTCCGTCGGTGCATTGACGCTACCCGCTCCGGGCGGGGATAGCACCACCTCGCGGTCGCCGCCGGTCCAGGTGACATACAGGTCGCCGAGGGGCGCCACCTGCTCGAAGGCGACCGCGTCCTCGCGGTACAGCTCGAGGAGGGCGAGGAACGACGCGACGATCTCATAGTTTCCCGCCGCATCCGCCGTGAGCTGGCGGAACGACGCGCGGCCAAGGCCCCGCAGCCGGCCGGCGAGGAGCACCGCCTGCTCCCTGATGGACACGAACGGGGCGTGGATGTGGTCCGTCGGCACGACTGGCGGCGCCTTCGGGGTAAGCGCGCGGGCGGCGAGCGCCGCGAACTCCCGCGGGCCGATGGTGAACAGCACCTCGGGCAGCAGCTGCGCGAACCGCGGTTCCAGCGGCACGCGCCGCGGGAAGCGCTTGGCGGCCGCTGCCATCCGGCTGGCGAACACCGCCGCCACCTCTTTGTACGCCCGGTACTGCAGCAGGCGGGCGAACAGCAGGTCCCTGGCCTCGAGCAGGGCCAGGTCCTCCTCGTCCTCCACCTCGCCGGACGGCAGCAGCCGCGCTGCCTTGAGGTCGAGCAGGGTGGCCGCTACCACGAGGAAGTAGCTGACCTGGTCCAGGTCCCAGCCCCCGGACCGCTGCCGGATATAGGCGATGAACTCGTCGGTGACCTGAGACAGCGCTACCTCGGTGATATCCAGCTTGTGCTTGGAGATCAGCGCGAGCAGGAGGTCGAAGGGCCCCTCGAAGACGTCGAGGTGCACCTCGAAGGCACCCGCTCCGCGCGGGGCGCCGTCCGCGTCGCCGGGAACCGGCTCGCCTGTCACCGGGCCACCTGAACTCTTCGCCACGCTAACGACGGTAGCGGACGCGGGGCGTCGTCCGCGTCGCCCGCGCCGTCTGTGCCGTCGACTTCATCGGCCCCGTCCGCGCGGACGCGGCGCGCCACGAGGCTGTCCTTTCCCCGCGCATCGAGGTCGGCGAGCAGGATGGCGATCGCCTCGCGGACCAGCCGGCCGCGGTCCATAACGAAACCGAAGCGGCGAAGTCTCAACCGCGCATGTTCGAGGTCAAGTAGCTCAGCGGCGGACAGGTACACGGTAATCTTCTGGTCGTGCCTTTCCCTGCCGGTCGCCTGACGTTCATCTGAGGCGACTGGATCAGGTGCGGCGGGGCGCAGCAGTTCCGCGACCCCGGGAATGCTTACCCGGCGTGACCGTCCCCGTCCTGCCGCCACCGCTCAAGTACCTCCTTGGCAAGTTCACGATATGAACTAGCCCCCATCGACGAGGAGTCGAAGCTCGTGATGGGCTCACCTGCAACGGTAGCGTCCGGGAACCGCACTGTGCGGTTGATCACCGTATGAAATACCTTGTCACCGAAGCCATTAACGATGCTGCCCAGTACCTCGCGGGTGTGCAAAGTACGCGAATCGTACATTGTGCCCAGAAGGCCATCAATCGTCAGCCTCGGGTTCAGCCGCTGCTGCACCTTGTCGATGGTCTCCATGAGCAGCGCGACGCCGCGCATCGCGAAGTACTCGCATTCCAGCGGGATGAGCACGCTGTCGGCGCACGCGAGCGCGTTGATCGTGAGCAGGCCGAGCGACGGCTGGCAGTCGATCAGGATGTAGTCGTAGTCCGGCACGGCGTCCTTGAGCGTGCCGCCCAGCACGAACTCGCGGCCGACCTCGTGCACCAGCTGCACTTCGGCGCCGGACAGGTCGATGTTGCTCGGCAGCAGGTCAAGGCCCTCGATGGTGGTGCGGAACAGCACGTCCTGCGCCTTGACGCCGCGCTCCATGAGCAGGTTGTAGACGGTGCTGTCGATGTCGTGCGGCTGGATGCCGAGGCCGACCGACAGCGCGCCCTGCGGGTCGAAGTCCACGAGCAGCGTCCGCCGGCCCTGCTCGGCCAGCGCGGCGCCGAGGTTGATGGTCGTCGTGGTTTTGCCGACGCCGCCCTTCTGGTTGCAGATCGCAACGATGCGCGCCGGGCCATGCTCGGTAAGCGGTTCGGGGTCCGGGAAAGCGGGCAGTGGCCGTCCGGTCGGCCCTATGTCTCCCGGTAGAAGCTCCATTACACGAGATGCGGCCACCAGTAAGATCCTCCCGGGCTAGAGGTCGCGGGCTGTTCGGGACTCTAGGCGCTGGCCATGAGCGGTTTCAAGCCAACGCGCCGTAAGCGCCGAATTTTTACCGGTTACCGGTTTATTACCCGAGTGCTCTCGGGTGCGCGGCGGCGTAGACCTCTCTGAGCTTGTCGACCGTCACCAGAGTGTAGACCTGCGTGGTGGTGACCGAGGCATGTCCGAGCAATTCCTGCACGACCCGGATGTCCGCGCCCCCGTCGAGCAGGTGGGTCGCGAACGAGTGCCGCAAGGTGTGGGGTGACGTCCCTTTCAGTCCCGAACGGGCCGATGCTTCGCCCAGTATCCCCCACGCCCCTTGCCGGGTGAGGCGGCCGCCGCGGGCGTTCAGGAACACCGCCGGGCTCGCCCGCCGTCCGGCGGCGGCCAGGGCGGGGCGGCCGCGGACGAGGTAGGCCTCCAGCGCCCGGACCGCGTAGCTGCCTACCGGGACGAACCGCTGCTTGCCGCCCTTGCCGTTGAGCAGTGCGACGGGGTCGGCGGTGAGGTCCAGGTCGTCGATGTCCAGGGTTACGGCCTCAGAGATCCGGGCGCCGGTCCCGTAGAGGAACTCAAGCAGCGCGCGGTCCCGGAGCACACGCGGATCGGGGTCTTCGGTCGACCCGGCGGCATCGAGCAGCCGTTCCACTTGGTCGATGCTGATCGCCTTCGGCAGCCGCCTGGGCGGCGCGGGCGGCGCGACATCGCGGGCCGGGTCATCGCCGGCAAGCCCCTGCTTGAGCGCGAACGCATGCATCCCCCGCACAGCAACCACCGCCCGCCCCGCCGAGCTGGTGGCGAGCGGCTGGTGCTCCTCGTCCCCGGTCCGCAGCGCGCCAAGAAACGCCGCAACGTCCGCGCTGGTCACATCGCCAAGCTGGGTCGTGCCCCGCGTGGCCAGCAGCTCGGCGTACCTGCGGAGATCCCGCTGGTAGGCCTCGACAGTATTGGCCGCCAGCCCCCGCTCCACCACGAGGTACTGCAGATACTGTCGAGCCGCCTCGGCAACGCCCACCACGTGGCCGATCGTAACCGCTACCAGGCGGAGCGGGGCGCAGGCGGAGGTCCGGCGCGTGTTCGGTGCCGCCCTTGGGCACCGACTTCCGCGCCGGAACACCGCCAAGCCCCGCGCGGTTCACTGACGACACGGGAGCCGCGTACGTCACGTCGAACCCCACTCTGGACTCGGTCCGCCTCCGCGGGCCGGTCCGTGCGGGCGGAAAAAGCCTCCACGGAGAAGGATTCCACGCGAACCGCCGGAACTGTCTCACAATGCGGACTCCGTCTCACAGTCTGAGACGAAATCCCATCGGCCAGCGTGCCGATTGCGCAATCGGCACGCTCACGGGCGAGGGGTGGGGCCGGCGTGCGGGCAAGGGCGGAGCGGGGTTGGCGTGCGGCAAGCGGGGTTGGCGTGCGGGTGGTGGGGTGGGTTAGGCGAGGACGGCGGTGACCGGGGTGTAGGGCAGGTTGTGGGCCTCAGCCACCGGGGCACAGGTGAGGGCGCCGTCGAACGCGTTCAGGCCCAGTGCCAGGGACGCGTCGGCGCGCAGCGCGTCGCGCCAGCCGCGGTTCGCGATCTCCACCGCGTACGGCAGCGTCACGTTGGTGAGCGCGTACGTCGAGGTGTGCGGCACGGCGCCCGGCATGTTCGCCACGCAGTAGAATATCGAGTTGTATACGTGGTATGTCGGGTCGGCGTGGGTTGTCGGCCGGGAGTCCTCGAAGCACCCGCCCTGGTCGATCGAGATGTCCACGAGCACCGAGCCTGCCTTCATCCGCGACACGAGCTCGTTGCTGACCAGCTTGGGCGCCTTCGCGCCGGGCACGAGCACCGCGCCGATCACCAGGTCCGCGTCGATCACGGCCCGCTCCACCTCGTAGGCGTTGGACGTCACGGTCTGGCAGTGCCCCTGGTAGATCGCGTCCGCGCTGCGCAGCCTGGCGACGTTCCTGTCGAGCAGCAGCACCTCGGCCTGCATGCCGAGCGCGATCGCCGCCGCGTTCATGCCCGAGACGCCCGCGCCGAGGACGACGACCTTGGCCGCGTACACGCCCGACACGCCGCCCATCAGCACACCGCGGCCGCCGCCGTCACGCTGCAGGTGGTGGGCGCCGACCTGCGGCGCCATCCGCCCGGCCACCTCCGACATGGGGGCGAGCAGCGGGAGCGAGCCGTCGGGCAGCTGGACGGTCTCGTAGGCGATCGCCGTGACGCCGCGCGAGAGCAGCGCGTCGGTGCACTCCCGGGAAGCGGCCAGGTGCAGGTAGGTGAAGAGCACCTGCCCGCGGCGCATCCGGTGATACTCCTCGGGGACAGGTTCCTTGACCTTGAGCACCAGGTCCGCCGTCCCCCACACCTCGTCGGCGGACATGACGATCTTCGCGCCCGCGGCGGTGAACTCCTCGTCCGGCAGGGACGAGCCCTCGCCCGCGCCCGCCTCGACGAACATCTCATGGCCGGCACGGACTAGTTCGTGCACGCCCGCTGGCGTGATCGCCACCCGGTACTCATGGTTCTTGACTTCCCGTGGCACGCCGATCTTCATGAGTTCCCCGATCCGACAAACCCCGCCGCGCCGGCCTAGGTTTCGGACGCGGTCGCGGGGCGAAGCCCAGAAAACCCTTCTGACCGGGCAGCATACCCAGCGAGCAGGCCAGCGATAGCTGGGCCGTTGTGCAGTTTTCCGGCCAGCACGAGGCCGATCGCCTCGTCCAGCGGGATCCAGTCGGTGACGATGAACTTCTCCTCCTGCGTGCGCTCGTAGCCGCTGTCGGCGTGCTCGAGGCCGCGGGCGAGAAAGATCCGCATGCGTTCGGTGCTGAACCCCGGCGAGGTGAAATAGTCGACGAGCGTGTGCCACTCCCGTGCGCGATACCCGGTCTCCTCGGCCAGCTCGCGCTGGGCTGTCCGCAGCGGGGTCTCACCGTCGGCGTCCCGCAGGCCGGCCGGGAGCTCCCATAGCTCGCGCCCCACCGCATGCCGGTACTGCCTGATCATCAGCACCCGCTGCGCGTCGTCGAGCGCGAGCACAGCGACGGCGCCGGGGTGAGTCACGACGGTACGTTCCGCATAATGATCGTCTGGCATGCGGACCTTGTCGGTCCGAACGGTGATCAGCCAGTCTCGCAGCTGTTCGTGGGTGTCAGCCACCGGCCAGCTGACAGCGGCGTCTTCCATCACGCTGTCGCCACCGCGCGGGCGCCTGACTCGCCCGCTCGCGCCCTGACCAGCGCGGCGGCGATCAGGCCGCTGAACAGCGGGTGCGGCCGGGTCGGCCGGGACAGGAACTCGGGGTGCGCCTGGGTAGCGACGAAGAACGGGTGGATCTCTCGCGGCAGCTCGATGAACTCCACGAGGCGGCCGTCCGGCGACAGGCCGGAGAACACCAGGCCGGCGGCCTCGAGCCGGTCGCGGTAGGCGTTGTTGACCTCGTACCGGTGCCGGTGGCGCTCCTCGACGGTGGTCGCGCCGCCGTACAGGCCGCTGACGATCGTGCCGGGCGTGAGCAGGGCCGGGTAGAGGCCGAGCCGCATGGTCCCGCCCATGTCCCGCTCTCCCGCCACCACGTCCTCCTGGTCGGCCATCGTGGCGATCACCGGGTCCGGGGTCCCGGGGTCGAATTCGGAGCTGTTCGCCTCGGGCAGTCCGGCCAGGTCCCTGGCGACCTCGATCACCGCGCACTGCAGCCCGAGGCAGAGGCCGAGCAGCGGGATCTTGTGCTCGCGGGCGTACCTGATGGCGCCGATCTTCCCCTCGATGCCGCGCACGCCGAAGCCGCCGGGGATCAAGATCCCGTCTACCCCGTCGAGCTGGCCCGCGGCGTCCTCGGAGTTCTCGCAGTCATCGCTGGTCACCCACCGGATGGTGACCTTCGCGTCGTTGCCGAAGCCGCCTGCCTTCAGCGCCTCGGCCGGGGACAGGTACGCGTCGGGCAGGTCGACGTACTTGCCGACTAGGGCGATGGTGATCGAGCGCGCCGGGCGGTGCACCCGCCGCAGCAGATCGTCCCACTCGCTCCAGTCCACGTCGTGGAACGGCAGGCTCAGCCTGCGCACCACATAGGCGTCGAGGCCTTCGGCGTGCAGGACCTTCGGGATGTCGTAAATGGAGGGCGCGTCGGGGGTGGAGACCACCGCCTCCTCGTCCACGTCGCACATCAGGCTGATCTTGCGCTTGAGGCCGTCGCTGATCGGGCGGTCGCTGCGGGCCACGATCGCGTCGGGCTGGATGCCGATCGACCGCAGCGCGGCCACCGAGTGCTGGGTGGGCTTGGTTTTCAGCTCGCCGCTCGGGCCGATGTAGGGCAGCAGCGAGACGTGCAGGAAAAAGCACCTGTCCCGGCCGATCTCGTGCCTGATCTGACGGATCGCCTCCAGGAAGGGCAGGCTTTCGATGTCGCCGACCGTGCCGCCGACCTCGGTGATGACCACGTCCACGCCGGGACCGCCCATGTTCAGGATGCGGGCCTTGATCTCGTTCGTGATGTGGGGGATGACCTGCACGGTGTCGCCCAGGTAGTCGCCGCGCCGCTCCTTGGCGATGACGCTCGAGTAGACCTGGCCGGTGGTGACGTTCGCCTCGCCGCTGAGCCTGGTATCCAGGAACCGCTCGTAGTGGCCCACGTCGAGGTCGGTCTCGGTGCCGTCGTCGGTGACGAAGACCTCGCCGTGCTGGAACGGGTTCATCGTCCCGGGATCGACGTTGAGGTAGGGGTCCAGCTTCTGCATGGAGACCCGCAGGCCGCGCATCTTGAGCAGCCGGCCGAGGCTGGACGCGGTCAGCCCCTTGCCCAGGCTCGAGGCGACGCCGCCGGTGACGAAGAGGTGCTTGGTCTCTACTTGCCTGGACGAGGCTAGCTTGGACTGAGTCGTTGTAGCGGCCAAGATGAGGCTCCCGTGGTCAGAGATGTTGCGGCGAAAGCCGCAAGGTCCACGGGCCACCAGGATAACACGACGCAGGTCCGGGACCTGTCCCCGTCCGGTAAGTAACTTCTTAACTGGTTTTAACCCGCCGCTCACCTGGGCGGAAGCCGGCTGGGCTAGCGGCCGCCTTCGGTGGCCGGCGTGGACCCGGGGGCGGCGCCCGCGGTAGCGCTCGGCGGCGCCTGCCGCGGGTCCTCCCGTGCCGCGTGCTCCGCTTCGCCGAACCTGGCCAGCATGACCGCGCTCGCCACCGCGAGGAGGAAGCCCGCGATGGCGGCGGGCGCGAGCCCGGGCCTCGTCGTGTCACCGAGGAACACCACGCCGATGACCGCGGGCGGCAAGGTTTCGGCCAGCACGACGGCCGCCGTCGCGACCGTGACGCTGCCCCCCTCGAGCGCCGTGGCGTAGAAGACGAACGACACGATGCCTGCCGCGGCGACGGCGTAGGCAGCCGGATCGCGCAGCAGCATGAGCGGCTCGAAGCCGTTGAGCACGCGCGCCGCGATGCCTACCAAGCCGTAGCCGAAGCCAGCCACCGTTCCGAGAACCAGGGTGCGCATCGGTTCGCGGAGCCGGGCGGCGGCGAGACCGCAGATGCCGAGGCCGGCCACGGCGACGATCAGCGCGAGCTTGAACACCGCCCCGGCCTGGGTGGCGCCTTCGGCCCCGGCCGAGGACCCGAGCAGGCCCACCCCGGCGACGACACCGGTTACGGCCAGCCACTCCCGCCAGGACAGCGCCACCCCGATCACCAGTGAGGCCACGACCGCGATCACGGCGAGATTGGACGCCACTATGGCCTGGACCGCGAAGAGCGGCAGCCGCTGCAGCGCGATGAGCTGCGCGATGAATCCCAGCGTGTCGAGGCAGAGGCTCACCACGAACCGCCACTGCCGCAGCATGCGCGGGACCAGCCCCGGATCGACGCCGCCCCCGGCGGAGTCCTCGGACGCACGGTGACTGGCCTCGTGAACGGCGACCGCCTGCATCACCGAGGCTATTCCGTAGAACAGCGCGGCGACGAGAGCGGCAGTCAGGCTGACCAGCATAACAATTAGCTTATTCTCAGCCGCTCGTAAGCGTTCGCCCAGGTTTGACCAACGTCGTCTTCTCGCTGGTCACGCGCGCGGTCCCGGTCCGGTCTCGCGGTCTCGCCGGGTGCTGCTAGCGCAGCGCGCTCGCGGGCCTCGCCTCCCAGCTCGTCCACAGCGGGCGATAGCCCATGCGGTACCAGAACGGCGCGGACAGCGGGTTGACCTGGCTGTGGTGCAGCAGCGTGACGGCGACGCCGGCGGCGTCCAGGTGCGCGTGCAGCTGCCGGACGAGCGCCGCGCCGATGCCCGTCCCGCGCTCGCGTGAGTCCACGAACATCGTTTGCAGGTACGCCGCCGGGGAGGGGCTCGTCATCCCCGCGATCCAGCCGGCGTCCTGCGGGGGCTGGGCGACCAGCAGGGCGACCGCGCGGCCGCCGCGCTCGGCGAGCCAGGTCCAGGTCGCCGGGCGGGACAGGCTCCCGCGGATCTCCTCGCGTACCAGCCGGGGGGTCGCCGGCCGCCACACCGGGCCGCCGAAGTGGATGTCGTACCGGATGAGGCGCAACTCCAGGTCGAGCACCTGCTCCTCGTCGCCCGGCCCCGCGGCGCGGATCGTCACGCCGTAGTCCCCGCGCGGCGGCGGCTGGGGTCCGTTCGGCCGGACCCGGGCCGCGATGACGGTGACCGGCTGCATCCCGTGCCGGAGCAGGGCCCGGATCCCGGTGATGTCCTGGCTCGGCCAGACGACGCTCGCCGATGTGTCCGGGCCGCGCGCCGCGCCGATCCCGGCCAGGTGATCGCGCCAGTGCGCCAGCAGCGCATCGGCGGGCGCCTCGACGTCCTGCCCCGCCAGCCGCGGCACGAGGGTGAACCGGTCCGCCGCGCCCCACGTCTGGTTCAGTGACTCCGGCGGGACGTGCTGGTGGACGCACACTCCCAGACCCGCCAGGCGGCCGTTGTCGCCGTTGACAACCAGCGGGGCGCCGCACCCGGCTGGCAGCGCCGCCGGGTCGGGCAGCAGCGGGTCGATCGTCTGCCAGCGACGGGCGACGATCCGGTTGATGTCGCGCACCGCGTCGCGGACCACCCACGGCATGTCGCACCTCCCGGAAGCGGCTGCGCACCGCGCTTCGGGCTGACTCTACCGGTCCCGGCAAATCCCGATTAATGGGTATCGGTGACGCGCCGCGGCCGGCCGGGCTAGACGCCGGCCGCCTGCATGCCGCGGAGTTCATGCTTCAGATCCTTGATCTCGTCCCTGAGCCGGGCCGCGACCTCGAACTGCAGCTCGGCGGCGGCGGCGTGCATCTGGTCGGTGAGCTGCTGGATGAGCGCCACCAGGTCGCCGCGTGCACCCTCGCCGCCGGGTCCCAGGTCGCCGTCGCCCGCGCCCGCCGCGCCGCGGGCCGCCGCGCGCGCCCGGGAGGACAGTCCGGGAACCGGCGCCTTGCCGCGGGACTGCTGGCGGCCACCGCCGCCGATCAGCTGCTCGGTATCGGCGTCCTCGCGGATGATCTGGTCGAGGATGTCGGCGATGCGCTTGCGGAGCGGCTGCGGGTCGACGCCGTTGGCGACGTTGTAGGCGATCTGCTTCTCACGCCGCCGGTTGGTCTCGTCGATCGCCCGCTGCATGGACGGAGTCACCTTGTCGGCGTACATGTGGACTTCGCCGGACACGTTGCGCGCCGCCCGGCCGATCGTCTGGATCAGCGCGGTGCCCGAGCGCAGGAATCCCTCCTTGTCCGCGTCCAGGATCGCGACGAGGGAGACCTCGGGCAGGTCGAGGCCCTCGCGGAGCAGGTTGATGCCCACGAGCACGTCGTACTCGCCGAGCCGGAGCTCGCGCAGCAGCTCCACGCGGCGCAGCGTGTCCACCTCGCTGTGCAGGTACCGGGCGCGGACGCCGTTTTCCAGCAGGTAGTCGGTGAGATCCTCGGCCATCTTCTTGGTCAGCGTGGTCACCAGGACGCGCTCGTCGCGCTCGGTGCGCAGCCTGATCTCCTCGAGCAGGTCGTCGATCTGGCCCTTGGTCGGCTTGATGATGACCTTCGGGTCGACGAGCCCGGTGGGCCTGATCACCTGCTCCACCACGTCGCCGCCGACCCGCTGCAGCTCGTACGGCCCCGGCGTGGCCGACAGGTAGACGGTCTGCCCGATACGGTCGCAGAACTCGTCCCAGGTCAGCGGCCGGTTGTCGATGGCGCTCGGCAGCCGGAAGCCGTGCTCGACCAGGACCCGCTTGCGGGAGACGTCACCCTCGTACATGGCGCCGATCTGCGGCACCGTGTTGTGTGACTCGTCGACCACGAGCAGGAAGTCTTCGGGGAAGTAGTCGAGCAGCGTGTTCGGCGGGCTGCCCGGCTCGCGGCCGTCGATGTGCCGCGAGTAGTTCTCGATCCCCGAGCAGCTGCCTACCTGGCGCATCATCTCGATGTCGTAGGTTGTGCGCATGCGCAGCCGCTGCGCTTCCAGCAGCTTGCCGCCGCGCTCGAGCTCGGCGAGGCGCTCGGCCAGCTCGGCCTCGATGCCGGCGATGGCGCGCTCCATTCGCTGCTCGCCCGCCACGTAGTGGCTCGCCGGGAAGACGTAAAGCTCCTCGTCCTCGCTGATCACCTCGCCGGTCAGCGGGTGCAGCGTGGACAGCCGCTCGATCTCGTCGCCGAACATCTCGATCCGGACGGCGAGCTCCTCGTACTGCGGGATGATCTCGATGGTGTCCCCGCGGACCCGGAAGGTGCCCCGGGTGAAGGACATGTCGTTGCGGGCGTACTGCATGCCGACCAGATGGCGGAGCAGGCCGTCCCGGTCCATCGTGTCGCCCACCCGCAACTTGAGCATGCGGTCCACGTACTCCTGGGGCGTGCCCAGGCCGTAGATGCACGACACCGAGGCGACCACGATCGTGTCCCGGCGGGTGAGCAGCGAGTTGGTCGCCGAGTGCCGCAGCCGCTCCACCTCGTCGTTGATCGAGGAGTCCTTCTCGATGTAGGTGTCGGTCTGCGGAACGTACGCCTCGGGCTGGTAGTAGTCGTAGTACGAGACGAAGTACTCGACCGCGTTGTCGGGCAGCATCTCGCGAAGCTCGTTGGCGAACTGGGCGGCGAGCGTCTTATTCGGCAGCATGACCAGGACCGGGCGCTGCAGCCGCTCGGCGAGCCAAGCCACGGTCGCCGTCTTGCCGGTTCCGGTCGCGCCGAGCAGGACGGTGTCCTTCTCCCCCGCCTTGACGCGCTGCTCCATCTCGGCGATCGCGGTTGGCTGGTCCCCCGCGGGAACCATGTCAGTGACCACCTTGAACGGCGCCACCCGTCGCTGCAGGTCCGTTACCGGCCGCACGGCGCCACCTCCTCATCGCCGCCTGCCTGCCCGCGGCGGCTCATGGTTCCAACTCTACGGCGGGGGTCTGACATTCCGGGCGGCGCAATGTCAGCCCGGGTGTGCGGCAGTAATGTGAGGGCGCGTAAGTTCACGCTGGTGGCAGGCTTGACCTGGCTGCGGGCCGCACAACCGGAGCGGAGCTGCCCGGCAGGCCGCCCGGGCGCCGGCTTGTCCCCGGTGCGCGCGGTCACCGCGGTCGGCTCGGTGCCCTGCGCTGATTCCCCCGTCCGGGCGGCAGGGAGCGGCGGCGCCGCCCGGACAACGTGAAAGATCCTGCGGGCGGGAGGGGCTCTGTCGCACATCTGACGATAACGGAGCCCTGACGCCGCCCGCCCGCCGTATTTCCCTATGAACGCCCCGAGATCGAACTAACGTGAAAGATAACCGGCCTCATAGGGCGTGAGATCCTTCACGTTATCGAAAACCGGCCAGAAGCGGGACACCGGACGGCCGCCAGCGCACGATCGGGCCGTTACTTTCCAGTTATATGAGACAGAGCCGCGGGAGGCCGGAGGGTCTTACACGATAACCACTGTGCCCGGAAGTCCCGGCATTCCGGCCATATCTTCTCTGCTGCCCGGTTTGCGTCCGGCCCCGCGGCCACTCCAAACCCCTAAACGATCTTGCTCTCCTGCGACATTGACGCGCACCCCTGTCAGCCCGGGGTGCGAGCGGGCGCTCAGGATAGCGGACCGGCGGAGACCTCCTGATATGTCTGCGGATCCACTATGTTCGGCATCGAGGGCGCGCCTCGCCGATGAGCGCACCTGGAAGGAGACACATGCTGCGGGTCGGGCTGACGGGCGGGATCGGGGCCGGCAAGAGCGAGGTGTCGAACCGGCTGGCCGCGCTCGGCGCGGTCGTCGTCGACGCCGATAAGGCCGCCCGCGAGGTGGTCAAGCCGGGGACTGAGGGGCTGGCGCGCATCGTGGAGACCTTCGGGACCAGTGTGCTGCAAGAAGACGGCTCCCTGGACCGGGCGAAGCTCGCGGAGATCGTCTTCGCCGACGAGGAGGCACGCGGGCGGCTGAACGCGATCGTCCACCCGCTGGTGCACGAGTGGATGGTGGCTGCCGACGTGGCGGCCAGGTCCCGGGGCGACCTGGTGGTCGTGCACGATGTCCCGCTGCTGGTCGAGGGGGGCAGGGGCGGTCAGTTCGACGTGGTCATCGTCGTGGACGTTCAGCCGGACGTGCAGGTGGAGCGGCTCGCGGGGCGTGGCATGCCCGCGGAGCAGGCCCGGGCACGGATGGCGGCACAGGCCGCCAGGGAGCAGCGGATCGCCGTCGCCGACATCGTGATCGACAACTCCGGGAACCTCGACGACCTGGACCAGCGGGTCGCCGAGGTCTGGGCGGACCTGCGCGCCCGCGCGGCCGCGGTTACGCGCTGAGGCGATGTGCCGTTAGACGGCGCTGGCCCGCCGTCCACAGACGGGTGGACGGCGGGCCAGGCGGCTCGACTGCGTTCGGGATAAATTCCTTAGCTCTGACCGCCGGACAGCTTGTCGCGGAGAGCGGCCAGGGCCTCGTCCGAGGCGAGCGTGCCGCCGGGCGCGCTGGGCTCGGCGCTCGAACGGCCGCCGCGCGGGCCGCGGGGGGCCGCCTGCCCAGATGCGGCGCCGCCGGCCTCGCCGGCCTCGCCGACCTCTTCCTCGGCCTTGGCGCGGGACTCCTCGACCTGACGGCGGTGCGCCTCGAAGCGGGCGCGCGCCTCGGCGTACTGGCGCTCCCACTCCTCACGCTGCGCGTCGTAACCGGGCAGCCACTCGCCGGTCTCCGGGTCGAAGCCCTCCGGGTACTCGTAGTTGCCCTGGTCGTCGTAGGTGGCGGGCATGCCGTAGAGGGTCGGGTCGAAGTCGTCGCCGACGGCCTCGCCGACCGTGCCCTCGTTGGCCTGCTTGAGCGACAGGCTGATCCGCCGCCGGTCCAGGTCGATGTCGATGATCTTGACGAAGATCTCCTCGCCCACCTGGACGACCTGCTCGGGAATCTCCACGTGGCGGTCAGCCAGCTCGGAGATGTGGACCAGTCCCTCGATGCCCTCCTCGACCCGCACGAACGCGCCGAACGGCACCAGCTTCGTCACCCGGCCGGGCACGACCTGCCCGATCTGGTGGGTGCGCGCGAACTGCTGCCACGGGTCTTCCTGGGTGGACTTCAGCGACAGCGAGACGCGCTCGCGGTCCATGTCCACGTCCAGCACCTCGACCGTGACCTCCTGGCCGACCTCGACGACCTCGCCGGGGTGGTCGATGTGCTTCCAGGACAGCTCCGACACGTGCACTAGGCCGTCCACGCCGCCAAGGTCGACGAACGCGCCGAAGTTGACGATGGACGACACGACGCCCTTGCGGATCTGGCCCTTGCGCAGGGTGTTGAGGAACGTGTGGCGGACTTCGGACTGGGTCTGCTCGAGCCAGGCCCGGCGGGACAGCACCACGTTGTTGCGGTTCTTGTCCAGCTCGATGATCTTGGCTTCGATCTCCTTGCCGACGTACGGCTGCAGGTCGCGGACGCGGCGCATCTCCACCAGCGACGCGGGCAGGAAGCCGCGCAGCCCGATGTCCAGGATCAGGCCGCCCTTGACGACCTCGATGACGGTGCCGGTGACGACCCCGTCCTCTTCCTTGATCCGCTCGATGGTGCCCCACGCGCGCTCGTACTGCGCCCGCTTCTTGGACAGGATGAGGCGGCCCTCTTTGTCCTCCTTCTGGAGGACGAGCGCCTCGATCTGCTCGCCGGTCTTAACGACCTCGTGCGGGTCGACGTCGTGCTTGATCGACAGTTCGCGTGACGGGATCACGCCCTCTGTCTTGTAGCCGATATCGAGCAAGACCTCGTTCTCGATCGACCTTGACGACGGTGCCCTCGACGATGTTGCCGTCGTTGAAGTATTTGATGGTCAGATCGATCGCGGCGAGGAATGCCTCCTCAGACCCGATGTCGTTGACCGCTACCTTAGGGGTCGAGGTGGCTTGCGTGCTGCTCGTCATGTGTGGGTTGGCTCCGGATGCGGACAGGGATGTGAATATATTGCGCGCCGGGAACGTATGCAGTGAACGCGCGGGACTTGCCATACCGGGTCTCGGCAGGACACGCCCCGGCGGCCGACGGTAAGGCCAGGTGACCAGCAGGTCAGGTGACCAGCGGGTCAGGCGACCACGAAGGACCGCACGAGGACACAGCGCAGCGTTCAGAATATGAAGGAAAGTGTGGCGGGTCAATTGGACCAGGCTACGACTCGGCCTCAGAATAGTGAACTGTGCCTGTCATCCGCGTCCGCGGCTGCGCTTCCGTGTAGAGATCCGGCGGATCTCTACACAGGTAGGAACATCTGGACAGACGATCCTGTTCCCGGCGCGGCGACGCGGCGCGGTGCCGGCGCTAGTGGGCGGCTTCGGCCCAGCTGCGGCCGGTGCCGGTGCTCACCGCGAGCGGCACGCGCAGCTGCGCCGCGCCGGCCATCTCCGACGTCACCAGCGACCGGACGGCCTCGAACTCGCCGGGGGCGACCTCGAAGATCAGCTCGTCGTGCACCTGGAGCAGCATCCGCGAGCGCAGGCCCGCCGACTCCAGCGACGCGGCGACCCGCAGCATCGCCACCTTGATCACGTCGGCCGCCGAGCCCTGGATCGGCGCGTTCAGCGCCATCCGCTCCGCCATCTCGCGGCGCTGCCGGTTGTCCGAGGTCAGGTCCGGCAGGTAGCGGCGGCGGCCCATGATCGTCTGGGTGTAGCCGTCGATGCGGGCCTGCGCCACGATGGACTGCAGGTAATCGCGGACGCCGCCGAACTCCTTGAAGTACTCGTCCATCAGCCCCCGCGCCTCATCGACGGAGATGCGCAGCTGCTGGGACAGCCCGAACGCCGACAGGCCGTATGCCAGCCCGTAGTTCATCGCCTTGATCTTCGCGCGCTGCTCGGGGCCGACCTCTTCCGGCGGGACACCGAAAACCCGTGACGCCGTGGCGGCATGGAAGTCGTGCCCCGACTCGAACGCGGCGATCAGCGCGGCGTCGCCCGACAGGTCCGCCATGATGCGCAGCTCGATCTGGCTGTAGTCCGCGGTCAGCAGGCAGTCATACCCCGGTCCGACGACGAACCCCTGGCGGATGCGGCGGCCGAGCTCGGTGCGGATCGGGATGTTCTGCAGGTTGGGGTCGACGGAGGACAGCCGGCCGGTCGCCGCCACCATCTGGTTGAACGTGGTGTGGATGCGGCCGTCCTCGCCGGCCATCGGGATCAGCGAGTCCACGATGGACTTGAGCTTCGAGACGTCCCTGTGGTGCAGCAGGTGCTCGAGCACCGGGTGGCCGGTCAACGCCAGCAGCGACGTCAGCGCCTCGGAGTCGGTGGTGTACCCGGTCTTGATCCGCTTGGTCTTCGGCAGCCCCAGCTCGGTGAACAGCACCTCCTGCAGCTGCTTGGGCGAGCCGAGGTTGAACTCGTGCCCCACGATCGCGAACGCCGCCTGCTCGGCCGCCTTCACCTCGCCGTACAGCGTCGCGGACATCTCGGCGAAGTGGCCGGTGTCGGCCGCGATGCCAACCCGCTCCATCCGCGCGAGCACGTCCACGAGCGGCAGTTCGATCTCATCAAGCAGCCGGGTGGCGCCGCGCTTGTCCAGGTCCGCGTCCAGGGCCGCGGCGAGGTCGAGCGTGGCGCGGGCGCGCAGCACCAGGGCCACGGCGGCGTCCTCCTCGCCGGACCCGTCCAGGGTCAGCTGCACGGGCTCGCCCGCGTCGTCGCGCAGTTCCTTGCCGAGGTAGCGCAGCGCCAGGTCGGCCAGGTCGAACGTCCGCTGCCCGGGCAGCGCCAGGTAGGCGGCGAGCGCGGTGTCGCTCGTCAGCCCCGCCAGCGACAGGCCGCGGGCCGCGAAGGCGTGCATCGGCCCCTTCGCGTCGTGCATCGCCTTCGGACGCGACCCGGCGGCCAGCCACGCCGCCAGCGCGCTCTCGTCCGCCGGGGTCAGCGCGGTCGGGTCCAGGTAGGCGCCCGCGCCGTCCGGCGCCGCGATCGCGATCCCCGTCAGGTTGCCCGTGCCGCGGCCCCAGGTGCCCGTGACGGCCAGCCCGGAACGCTGCGCGGACTGGTGCTGCTCGAGCCACTCGGGGACGTCGTCCGGCCCGAGCACCTCGGCCGCCACCTCGAACCCGGACGCGTCGGCCGCGGCCGGGGACACGCCGGCGGCCGAGACGCCCGCGATCCCGTCCGGCAGCGTCTGGTAGAGCCGGTCCCGCAGCACCCGGAACTGCAGCGTGTCGAAGAGCTGGTGGATCTTCTCCCGGTCCCACGGCGAGGGGACCAGCTCGCGTGGCTGCGCGCCGACCGTCGACGACGGCAGGTCGCGCAGCAGCGAGGTGAGCTGCCGGTTGCGCAGCACGCTGCCGAGGTGCTCGCGCAGCGCGTCGCCGGCCTTGCCCTTGACCTCGTCCACCCGGTCTACGAGCGCCTGCAGGGAGCCGAACTCCGCGATCCACTTCGTCGCGGTCTTCTCCCCCACGCCGGGAATGCCGGGCAGGTTGTCGCTGGGGTCGCCGCGGACCGCGGCGAAATCCGGGTACTGCGACGGCGTCAGCCCGTACTTCTCGGCCACGGTCTGCGGCGTGAACCGGGTCATCTCGGTGATGCCGCGGCGCGTCATGAGGACGGTGACCTTGTCCGACACCAGCTGCAGGGTGTCCCGGTCGCCGGTGACGATGAGGACCTCCATCCCCTCGTCGGCGGCCACGGTGGCGAGCGTCGCGATCAGGTCGTCGGCCTCGTAGCCGGGCGCGGACAGGCGGCGGACGCCGAGCGCGTCGAGCACCTCGAAGATCAGGCTCAGCTGGCTGCGGAAGTCCTCGGGCGTCTCGCGCCTGTTGGCCTTGTACTCGACGTACTGCTCGTGCCTGAAGGTCGGCTCGCCCCGGTCGAACGCCACCGCCACGTGCGTCGGCTGCTCGTCGCGCAGCACGTTGATCAGCATCGCGGTGAACCCGTACACGGCGTTGGTGGGCTGGCCGGTCGTCGTGGAGAAGTTCTCCACCGGCAGCGCGAAGAACGCCCGGTAGGCGAGCGAGTGCCCGTCGAGCAGCAGTAGCCTGTCAGTCACCCTCTGATCCTATGACCGGGCCCCGGCCCCCGCGGTCACCGCCGCGAACCGCCGCGGCGCGATACCGCGACACGCCGATGGCTATGAGATTGTTATCTATAACCGGGCGGCCACGTTCCGTTCGGCTCCCGGTTGCCCGTTCCCAGGTCCGGTCCGCGATGGCGCGGGAACCGCCCAGTTCGCAGCCGCTAAGCGGCCGGCGAGCGAACACCTCGTTACCGAATGCCAGCAAACCCGGAATCATCAGGGTAAACGTGGCGGAATCACAAGCTGACCTTCCGCAGTCCGGCCGGCTAACTTTCCTTTGCCGTGGCGGCTGCGGGTCGCTAACGTGAGGACGGCGGGCCCGGGGGTCCAAGTAGAGAACGTGTCAGCCCGGGGAAGGCGGACACGGTACCAACGGGTCCCCGGGTCCCTCCCTGTCATTCGGCCGGCGCCGCCTCGGCCTTGTCCGCCGGCCCGGGCCCCTTGCCGTCGGCTTCGGCGCTCATGGTGCCCTCGATTACCGCCTCGGCCACCTTGCGCATCGTCAGCCGCCGGTCCATCGAGGTCTTCTGGATCCAGCGGAACGCCTGCGGCTCGGTCATGCCGTGCTCGGACTGCAGCAGGCCCTTGGCCCGGTCGAGCAGCTTGCGCACCTCCAGGCGCTCCCGGAGCGTGTTGACTTCCGAGTCCAGCGCCTTGATCTCGGTGAACCGGCTGACGGCCATCTCGATCGCCGGCACCAGGTCCGCCTTCGTGAAAGGCTTGACCAGGTACGCCATCGCGCCGGCGTCCCTGGCGCGCTCCACGAGCTCGCGCTGGGAGAAAGCCGTCAAGATGACGACAGGAGCGATCCGGTCGGCCGCGATCCGCTCGGCGGCGGAGATGCCGTCGAGCACTGGCATCTTCACGTCGAAGATGGCGAGGTCGGGCCGCAGCGCCGTCACCCGTTCGACGGCTGTCTCCCCGTCGCCCGCCTCGGCGACGACCGAGTAGCCTTCCTCTTCCAGCATTTCCTTGAGGTCCAGGCGGATCAGCGCCTCATCCTCGGCAATCACGACTCGCAACGCGTTCTGGCTCACGCCCACGAGCCTACAGTGACCCGGTACATTGTTCATCGAGGACCTCAGCCCCGCGCCCGGGGCGAGAACCGTGCTGGTATGCCCCGGTACTCCAACGGCAGAGAGGGCGGTCTCAAAAGCCGCACAGTGTGGGTTCGAATCCCACTCGGGGCACACAATCCAAGTTTTGTCGGTGGCCGGGCCGATACTGCGGCCGCATAGATCGCGCGCGTTTTGTCCTCGGTGCGGTAATGAACCGTCGCTGCCGGAACCAGGCTCCGACTACGCGTACCTGCTTGGCCTTTACCTGGGCGACGGTTGTATTTCCGCGGGCGGAGCTCCGGCCAAAGGGGTCTGGAAGCTTCGTGTCGTGTGCGCCGACGCCTGGCCTGGGCTGGTACGGGAGTGCATACGAGCGATGCGGGCGGTGCGGCCGGACAACAAGGTCATGACGCAGCAGAAGCTAGGCTGCACCGAGGTGCTGAGCTTCTCCAAGCACTGGCCGTGTCTGTTTCCGCAGCATGGGCCGGGGCGCAAGCACATGCGGAGAATCGAGCTCGCTGACTGGCAGCAGGTCATTGTGGAGGGGCATCCCGGGGATTTCGCTCGCGGGCCCGGAAGGAAGCCGTTGCGCGGCTCGATGAGGTCGTCGGGCCCAAGTATTGATGTGACAGACGCCACCTTCCGTTCCGGATAATCGAAGGCGGGCGCCGGTGACGGGGGGTGCGCGGCGGGACGGTCCCGGCCCGCCGCTGTCCATTTTTCATCCGAACGGACCCGGCTGGCTCCCTCCCGTCACCCGGCTCACGGCGGGGTCGTGGACGGCGAGGCCGACGGGCTCGCGGTGCCGGACGGCGCGGTGCTGACGGAGGGTGACGGGCTTGTCGGGGTGACGGTGGTCGTCGGGGTGACGGTGGTCGTCGGAGTGACGGTCGTTGTGGGCGTTACGGTGGTCGTCGGCGTGCTCGTGGGGGTCACGGTGGACGGGGAGGTGCTCGGCGTGGGGCTGTGGGTGGGTGTGGCCGATGTGCTCGGCGACGGCGTGCTCGGGGCGGACGACGGGGTGGTGCCTTGCACCGGGCCGACCAGGTTCGGAGTGGTCACATGGCGGCCGGTGAGCAGGAGGACGATCGCGAGCGCCGCCACGGCGGTGACGGCGACCGCGCTGCCGGTGGCTATCCCGGCGGCGAACGCGCGGCGCTCGCGCCGGTATTCGGTGCGGCGGCGCTCGCGCAGCCAGGCCGGCAGGGCGGCCCGGCGGGCGGCCCAGCTGTTGCAGGGCGCCGCGGCCAGCCCGAGGGTGGGGAACAGCAGCAGCCCGGCCAGCAGCGGGCCGCTCAGCTGGCCCGTCTTGGTCAGGGCGCCGGCGATCCCCGCGACGCCGAACAGCGCCAGGGCCGTCTCCGCCCAGTTGGCGCGCAGCGCGTGCCACCAGGTGGTCTGCTCCCCTGTCTTCGGCGTGCGCAGGAAGACGGCCTTCTTGGCGAACAGCGCGATCACCGACGCCCTGGCGACCACGAGCGAGGTCGACTGCCAGATGAAGAACGCGCCGATCGCGTCCCGCCAGGACGCGCCGGTGCCCCGGCGCAGCAGCGCGATCGCGCGGATCAGGCCAAGGAGCACCATCACCGGGATCGCGGCGACGAGGAACACGGTCAGCTTGCGGAACAGCTGGCCGCCGCCGGTCGCCAGGTTAGCCGCGCCCGCGAGCAGGAAGATGAAGAACAGCAGTCCGAGCAGGTCGCCGTACCACTGGATGCCGCCCGCGAGGTAGGCCCAGCGCTGCCCGGCCGACAGGTGGTTGGCCTTGGTCTCCCGGCCCGGCAGCAGGCTCCGCCAGTGCATCCGCAGGATCTGGATGCCGCCGAAGCACCACCGGTACCGCTGGCCCTTCAGCGCCTCGAAAGTCAGCGGCATGATCCCGAAGCCGCCGGAGGAATCCACCGACAGCCCGGACCACCCTGCCCGGAGCAGGCGCAGGGACATCTCCGCGTCCTCGGTGATGCACCACTCGTCCCAGCCGCCCAGCTCGTCGAGGGCGACCCGGCGGATCAGGCCCATGGTGCCGGCGAAGATGGCGCCGTCGTGCTCGTTCCGCGACGGCTGGGAGACCGCGAAGAAGTACTTGTAGGAGTAGTAAAGCCGCCGGTAGTAGCGGGCGAGCCGCCAGTCCCGGTAATCCTGCGGCGCCTGCACGAACCCGATCCACGGGTCGGCGAACAAGGGCGCGCAGCGTTTCAGGAAGTCCGGCTGGACCTGGTAGTCGGAATCGACCACCCCGATGATCTCGGCGTCCGGATGGGTGAGCTCGCGGAGCGCGTAGTTCAGCGCGCCGGACTTGTAGCCCGGCCAGTTCTCCAGGTGCTTGAACTTGACTTGGTGACGTGCGCACCAGTCCTCGACTGGCCGCCACAGGCTTTCGTCGTCGCTGTTGTCGTCGATGAGGATGACCTCGTAGCGGGGGTAGTCGAGGCGCAGCAGCGCGCGCAGCGTGTCGATCACCATGTCCGGCGGCTCGTTGTGCGCCGGGACCTGCAGGCTGACCATGGGAAGCCGGCCGTCGCGCGACGACAGCCGCGGCGCGGCGTCGGCCGCGACCCTGCGGCGCCAGTTCTCGGTGCCGAGGGCGTCGCAGAGCTCCCACAGGTAGGCGCAGGACAGCAGCGCCGCGAACACCTCGAGCACCCACAGCAGCACGCCGCCCGCCGTGCTGGCCGGCCCGAGGTGGCTGGTGAACGTCCACTCGAGCGCGTAGGTCAGGTAGACCACGAACAGGAACGTGCTCGACATCCAGCACAGGTGCGCCCGCGGGGACCAGCGCCGGGTGACGGGCAGCCAGGCCAGGCTGGCGACAGCCAGGCCCGCCACCCCGTCGATGAGGTTGTGCTCGGAGGCGTTCAGCAGGCGCAGCACGCCGACCGCCGCGGCGGCCAGCAGCACGGTTCCCGCGATGGCGAGCACGAACCGCCGCACCGCGGGCCATGCCCCCGTCACCCGCGCGTGTGATCGCGCGGGGAGGAAGAGCGCGGCGGATCCGAGCGGCGCGGCCACGATCCCGGCGATGACCAGCGACTCAAGCATGGAAGCTCCTTACAGCCGGCAAGGCCACTTCCCGTTTTCAGCATATGCACACCAAATGGTGGTATTCCGGGACTTTGGCCCCCGCGCGGGTGGCCGGAAGACTAACGAGGCCCTAACGGCGGCAGCCGTCCGGCGGCGCGCCGCGGGAGTAGTTTCGAAGCGTTTCGCCCGGAATTGTGATGGGTGCCGATACTCGTGAGGTCGCGATGACTGTGCTCGTTGCGCGCGGGCGCGCCGGCGTCCGCGGCGGTGCCACGGGTGCGAGGCTGCGGGCCTGGGCGGCGGCGGCCGTGGTGCTCGCGTGCTGCGCCGCTGGGGTGACCGCCGTGGCGTTCGGCCGGCTGGGCGGGGAGTTCCAGACCGTCGGGCAGCGCGACGCGCCGGAGGTTGACGCGTCGACCGGGCTGTACTTCTCGCTCAACGATATGGACGCGCAGGTCGCGAACGTCCTGCTGGCCGGCGGGGACCCCGCCCTGGCCGCCGGCCGCGCGCAGGACATCGCGATCTACGGCAGCGACAACGCGACCGCCAACCAGGACCTGCAGCAGGCGACGATCACCGAGGCCGGGAACGCCGCCGTGCAGCGTGCGCTCAGGTCGGTTCTCGATCAGGCCGGCCGCTACGAGGCGCTGGCCGCCGACGCGCTGCTCACCAGCCGGCAGGCGGGCGCCGGTGGCCGGCAGGCGGGCGCCAGTGGCCGGCAGGCGGGCGGCGGCGCCGTCTCGGTCGGCTACTACCAGCAGGCCACCGATCTGATGCGGACCAGCATCCTGCCCGTGGTCGGCTCCCTCACCAGCGTCAGCGCGGCCGAGCTGAACGGTACCTATCAGGCGGCCCTGGCCACGGCGCGGACCGGCATCGTGGCGGTCGTCCTCGCCGGCGCGCTGCTGCTCGCCGTCCTCGTGGTGCTCCAGCTGTACCTGTCCGCGCGCTTCCGGCGGCTGGTCAACCCGGCGCTCGCCGGGGCGACGCTGCTCACGGTCGTAGCCGCGGCCATGACGGCGGCGCACCTGTCCGCCGAGGCCGGTCACCTGCGGGTGGCGAAACAGGACGCCTTCGACTCGATCCTCGCGCTCACGCAGGCGCGCGCGGTGAGCTACGACGCCAACGCGGACGAGAGCAGGTACCTGGTCGACCCCGGCCGGGCCGCCCAGTACCAGCAGGCGTTCCTCGACAAGTCACAGCAGCTCGCCGCCGTGGGGCCGGTCGGCATCTTCGGGTACGACGCGGCGCTCGCCGCCGACATCCGCGCCTATCAGGCCGGCGGCTCACAGGTGCGGTTCGGCGGCTACCTGGGCGCGGAGTTCCGGAACATCACGTTCCCCGGCGAGCGCGCGGCGGCGGTCCGCGCGCTGCTCGCTTACCAGCTCTACGAGCGGGACGACCGGGTGCTGCGCGCGCTGGCGAAGCGCGATTTCGCGGCCGCGGTGGCGTTCGACACCGGGACCGCGCCCGGGCAGTCCGACTGGGCGTTCAACAGGTACGCCACGGCGCTGTCGTCGGTCATCGCGATCAACGCCGGCGCCTTCACCGCGGCCGTCGCGGCGGGCCAGGGCGGCACCGTCGGCTGGAACGCCGCGTTCCCCGCGGCGGGCGCGGTGGGAGTGGCCGCGCTCGTGCTCGCCGGCGTCCGGCCGCGGCTGGCGGAGTACCGCTGACCGGAGCCGGGGGTTGGTCGGCTCGGCTAGCCGCGGGTGACGGTGATCAGCGTCCAGGCGCCCAGGTGGATGCGGTCGCCGTCCCGCAACGGGACGGCTTCGCCGGGCGGGACGTCCGCGCCGTTGACCTGGATGCCGTTGCCCGAGCCGAGGTCGACCACCGACCAGGTCTGGTCCGGTCCCGCGATCAGCGCGGCGTGCAGCCGTGACACCCCCGGATCCCTGGGCGGGCCGGTCAGGTCGATCTCCGGCTCGATGCCCCGGGACACGCTGCGGCGTCCGATGCGGACCTCGGCTCCGGCGGTGCCGGACAGCGGGAACCGCCATTCGTGGACGGACACCGGGAAGCTGATCGACGCGGTGTCCTGGTCGCTCACCGCGTGGATGCTGTCGTAATAGGCGCGGTCCGCGGTCACCACCGCCGTCCAGGCGCCCGCCGGAGCCGGCGTGCCCGGGCCGCCCATCGACAGCGTCGAGACAACGGGTCTGGCCGGCTCGGCACGGGTGGCCGCGGGCTCGGCACGCGTGCGGGCGGATACGCGGCCGGCCGCTGATGTGCCGCTGGCCGCGGATGTGCCGCCGACCGTGGCGGGCCGCGCCGGGTCGTAGGGCTCCACGCCCAGCGCTTCGCGCAGCGCGTCGGCGAAGGCGCCGCAGCTGTCGTAGCGGTCGTCCGGCGCCTTTGCCAGCGCCCTGGCCAGCACCTGGTCGACCGTCTCCGGCAAGTCCGGCCGCGCCGTGGTCAGCCGCGGCGGCGGCGCGGCCAGGTGCGCGTAGAGCACCGCCATCGGCTCCTCGCGCCGGAACACCACCGAGCCGCTCAGCAGCTCGTACGCCACGCACGCGAGCGCATACTGATCCGCGCGGCCGTCCAGGACCTGGCCGCTGATCTGCTCGGGCGCCGCATAGTCGGGCGTGCCGAGGAACTGCCCTGCCCTCGTCAGCCTGCCCACCGACAGGATGCCCCTGGCCAGCCCGAAATCCGACAGGTACACATGCTCCGGCCGGCCGCGTCCCACATCCACCAGCATGTTCGCCGGCTTGACGTCGCGGTGCACGAGCCCGGCGTCATGCGCGGCGTCGAGCGCCGAAGCCACCGGGGAGATGAACGCCGCCGCGCGCTTCGCCCGCAGGGCGCCTTCCCGGCGGATCACCGCCTGCAGGTCGGCGCCTGCCACGAACCGCATCGCGATGAACTGCATGCCGTCCGCCTCGCCGGCCTCATAGACGGGGATGATGTGCGGATGGTCCACCGCGGCGACCGCCCGCGCCTCCCGCACGAACCGCGTGCGGACCGCCTCGTCCCCGGCGAGCAGCTTCAGCGCGACCACCCGGCCAAGCCGCTCATCGCGGGCCCGGTACACCGCCGCCATCCCGCCCGCGCCCACCAGCATCTCCAGCACGTACCCGGCCACCCGGGAACCGGGAGCGAGCCCGGTCCGCAGGGCCGCCATCTAGCGGTACTCCGCGAGCCGCCGGCTGAACCCCCAGGCGCAGCCGAGCGCCATCAGCAGCGACGCCACGATCACGACCGCCGCCAAGGGGTCGAGCGCGCTGGCGCCCTGGGTGGCCGCCGACTGGAACGTCGCCTCGTCATCGCCGATCGCCGTGGTGATGTCGTTTTCCAGCGCCGTGTACCCCGCCGCGGAACTGCCGGCGCCGGTCCCGATGACCATGGCCCGTTCGCCGGCGTAGTCGGCCGCCGCGCCCAGGCGGTAGACCCCGGCGTTCGCGGTGTACCAGGAGGCCGCCTCCCGTTCGGCCGCGGAGACCAGGCCGGCGGCTTGCCCGCCTTCCCCGTCGCCCGCGCTGGCGAGCAGGCTGCCCGGTCCCGGGCCGACCAGCTTGCTCGTGGCGGCGAAGTCGCTGGCGAAGGAGGTGTCCCCGCTGCGCGAGATGACGTTGAGTACCGCGTCTCCCCTGATCTGCTGCACGCCGATGCTCGCCTGCGCGAGGTCTTGCGCCGGCCCCGAGCCGTGCCCGATCCCGCGGTCCAGGTCTGACCGCGCGGCGACGAAGGTAGCCGCCAGCCATACGGCGCTGACGACCAGCAGGACCGACGCGAGCACCAGTCCGGCGCTCAGCACCCGGTTCGTGCGCCGGGTCAGCCATCGCTGCGCCCGGTACAGGACGACCGCGGTGACAATCGCGAGGAGAAGGGCGAGGAGCACCGTCGGCAGCCCGGTCGCCTGGCCGCTCGCCGCGGTCAGCGCGGCGTTCTCCTGGGCGAAGGCGGTCTTCGCGGCGGGCAGCAGCACCAGGTGCGCCTCCTCGGAGGCCACCTGCGTGAACGAGCCGCCCGTCAGCGGGTATCCCAGGGAGTAGTCGCTCTCGGCGTCCGCGACGTAGCCGGTGTAGGCGGGCAGGCCGCCGCTCAGGGCCGCGAGGGCCGCGTCCAGCGTCTGGCTGCCCCCGCTTGCCCGCAGCCGGGCCAGGTCGGTGGCGGCCGTGGCGATGTCGGCCTGGTAGCGCTGCAGCGGCGGCAGCGGCGGCCGGGAACTGTTCAGGAACGCCGTGGTGATGGTCACGTCGGCGTCCGCGACGGACTCGTAAAGCTGCTGAGCGTCCAGGCTGAGCGGCTCGTCGACGGTTACCATGGCGCGCGCGGCGGAGTCATGCTCGCTGGCCACCCAGCCGCCGAACGCGCCCCAGGCCAAGGAGAGCAGGACGAGGGCGGCCAGCAGCGCCCGCATCGTGGCGGGTGTCGTCGCGGGACGGCGGCCCCGGCGGGCGCGGCGGTCGGGCCGGGAAACGGAGGCGGCGTGGGCGGGGCCGCGGGCCGGCAGTGTGGCGGTCATCCCCCGATCTCCCCGATCTGCTCCTCGCCGAGCGTGACCACCGCGGGCGGCAGCGGCTGGAATCCCACGGTGTCCAGGTACGACGCGTGGTTTCCCGTGGTGATCACCCATGTCAGGAAGGCCCTGATCATGCTGGCCCGCGCGGCGTCCGGCTGCCGGGTGCTGACGACGGCGTACTCATAGTTGACGATCGGATAGCCGGTGACCGACGGGCCGTCGATCATCGAGATCGTCTCGTCCGGCGGCATGATCGACACGAAGCTGGCCACCGAGTCCTGGATGGTCGCGGCGGTCGGCAGCGTGGGCTGGCCCGCGGAGTTCGCGAGCGCCGCCTCGCCGAGCCCGTGGGCCATCGCCTGGGACAGGTAGCTGATCCCGTTGTAGGCGACGCAGCCGGGCGTCTGCTCGCAGGCGCGCATCATGTTGACGCTGCCCGTTTCGGCCATGGCCCTGGAGACCGGTGGCCACGCCGCGGTCGTGCCGTACCCGATCGTGTCGTCCCAGTGCGGGTCCTGGGTCGACAGGTAGCTCGTGAACAGGAAGGTGTCGCCGGAGCCGTCGGCGCGGTGGACCGGCACGATCGGGATGGGCGGCAGGCGCAGGGTGAGGTTGAGCTCGGCGATCGCCGGATCGTTCCACATCGTGATGGACCCGTCGTAGATGCCGGCGAGCACCGCGCCGTCCAGGGTGATGTGGTTGTGCTGGCTCATCCCCGGCACGTTATAGATAACGGTCTGCGCGGAGATGGCCAGCGGGATGTTGAGCAGGGTGGGGCTCTTCACCAGGTCGCCGCTGGACAGGTAGGCGTCGGAGGCACCAATGTCGACCTTGCCCGCGGACGCCAGTTCGATGCCCTTGCCGGAGCCGGTGGACGCCGTGGTCACGGTCACACCGGGGAACTGCTGGTGGTAGGCCGCGGCCCACGTGCTGGCGAGCGGGTACAGCAGGCTGCTGCCCGTCTCGGTGATCGTCCCGGCCGGCTCCGCCGCCAGGCGCGCCGCGGTGGTGGTGGTGCCCGCGGTCCCCGTTGCCCCGGTTGTCCCGATTGCCCCGGTTGTCCCGCAGGCCGTGATAACGCCGGCGAGCGCCGCGACTCCTATGCGCACCGCCGCGGCTACCGCCAGCCGAGCCCGTCGTCGTCTCCCCGCCACCGTGAGTGGCTCCTCACTCGCGCAGCCCCTGTTGCCGGGATTACACCGAACTAATCAAATTCTGCCGTGAATTTACCCTCACTCGGCTATAACGGCGGCCGCGAGGGCGAAGTTCACCGGCTGGACAGCCAGCGTTCACATAGCGCGCTATGCATTGGTCGTCGCCTGGTCGCCTGGCCCCTGACCGTCGGCTCGGGACTTACCGTCGGCGCGGGGCGGGAACGGGATAAGCACCACGGTGACGTTGTCGATGCCGCCCGATTCCACGGCGAACTTCACCAGCGCGCCGGCGGCGCCGAGCAGGTCGGTCAGCGCGGCGGGCAGCGCGAGGGCCGCCAGGTCCGCGGCTTCCGGCCGGTAGTTCCACAGCCCATCGGAGCAGACGAGCAGCACGCCTGGCCCAGGGGGCGCGAACTGCGCCACGTGCGGCTGCGGTTCGGGAAGGTCCGCCCCCAGCCAGCGGGTGATCACGTGCGCCTGGGGCGATGCCATCGCCTCGTCGACGCTGGCGAGGCCGGCCGCCACGATCTCCTCGGCGAGCGAGTCGTCCCTGGTGAGCCGGGTGCTGTCGGCCGGGTCGGCGGCGAGCCAGTAGGCACGGCTGTCGCCGAGCCAGCACACCGTGATGACATCGCCGACGACCATCGCCGAGACGTACGTCGCCGCGGGGGCGCCCTCGGGACCCACCAGGTCGTTCAGCGCCTGCGCTCCGGCCTTGGCGGCCGCCACGGACATCGCGGCCGGGTCCTCTCCGGTCCGCGCCGCCTTCAGCAGCAGCCGCATCGCGGTCCGCACCGCCATCAGCGACGCCTCGTCGGGGCGGGGCGCCGAGGAGACGCCGTCCGAGACGACGGCGAGGGCGACCGGGCCGCCCGGGCCCACGGCGGTCGCGAGCGCCATCGCGTCCTCGTTGCGCTGGTGGCGCAGGCCGCGATCGGTGACCCCGGCGACCAGCCCGAGGTCGAGTTCCGCGTGATCCCGGCCGACGGGGACCTTCCTGCCGCAGTTCTCGCAGTAGCCGTCAGGGCCGACCGCGGCCCCCGACGAGTCCGCCGAACACACCGGGCATTCCTGCGCGCCGGACGAGTCCTGCGTCGACGTGCTCATAGCCCAATCCGCTCCCGTCATCTGGCGCCGGAGACGAGGCGTGCCCACGTGCCGGCCTCATGCTCGTCATTCTGGCTCATGATGGCCGCCGGTCGTCCTGCGCGCCAGCACAATAGCCTATTCCCTGCCAGGACCAGGGCGCCATTTCCTGGCGTGCTGGTCCCGGGTTATCTGGTGCGGGAGCTAGCCCCCGCGGGTGATCGTGAGCGTGGTCCAGGCGCCCAGGTGGATCCGGTCACCGTCATGCAGCGGCACGGCCTGCCCTTGCGGGATCTCGCTGCCGTTGACCATCGTTCCGTTCTCCGATCCGGGATCGACGACCGACCAGGTTCCGTCGGGAGCCTCGAGCAGCACCGCGTGCAGCCGCGAGACGCCGGGGTCGGCCGGCGGCCCGGTCAGGTCGATCTCGGGGTCGATGCCGCGGGACACGCTGCGCCGCCCGACGCGGACTTCGGTCCCGGAGAGCGGGAACCGCCGTTCGGGGCAGTAGGCGGGGAACCCGATGGCGCCGGCGTCCGGGCCGCCCGCCGCTTGCACGCTGTCGTAGTAGGCGCGATCGGCGGTCACCACGGCGGTCCAGGTCGCGCCGGCCGCCGTGGCGGGCGCGGGCGTCGCGGGCGCGGGCGTCACCGGCGCCGGCGTAGCCGTTGCGGGCGTCACCGGCGCGGGCGTCACCGGCGCGGGCGTCACCGGCGCGGGCGGGACGGGCAGCTGGGACGTGGGCGAGAGGTCCGGAGCCGCGGCGGTGAAGTCGTAGCCGCACGCCTCGCAGAACTGGCCGACCTGTGAGATGCCGCATCGCGGACAGACCTCGGCCGGCGCTGGCGCCGGCGCCGGCGCCGCGCCGCTCCCCGGACCGTCCGCGCCGGCCGCCGTCGCCGGGTCGATCACGATGCTGGCCGGGGCACCGATCCTGACGCCGCACACATCGCAGAAGTCGTCGCTTGCCGACTCGTGGCCGGACGGGCAGGTCGCCATCGCTAGCCCTTCTTGACCCGGACCGTCTTCGACGACCTGGTGTCGAGCGCCATCTCGTCGGCGGCGTCGACCTTCTTCTTCAGCCGGACAGTGCCCGTCGCCTCGTCGACCACGTCCACGACCTTGGCGAGCAGCCGGGCCGTGTCCTCGTTGCCGGCCTGGTGCGCCAGCGCCACCGCCCGGCCCAGCCGTGCCGTGGCGGTCTCCTCGTCGCCCCGCTTGCTGGCCTCCAGGCCCTCCTGGATCGCGGCCGCCAGCTCGGCCTGCCCCGTGTAATGCGCCACCCGCGGGTTGAGCCTGGTCGACAGCGCCTCGTCGTCGGTCCAGGTCACCCGGATCAGGCCCTGTCCGAGCACCTGCTGGCCGTCCGGCCCGCTGGCCACCAGGCTGACCCGGGCGGCGAGCATCTCCTGGCCCATGCCCGCCGCGGTGACCTGGACGCCCACGTGGTAGTCCCGGCTCTCCCCCGGCGCCCAGGCGCCGGTGGGGTAGTCGCCGGCCTGCGGACCCGACTGCAGGCGACGGCCCGTCAGGTCGTCGATGGCCGGCGCGACCTGCTTGACGAACTTCAGCGATGCCTGCTGCGGGGTCCACACCCGCAGCAGGACGTCGGGGAGTTGCTTGCTCATCGCGCCCCGCATCATCTCTTCGAAGTCCGCCGCGAGCCCGGACGGGTCCGGCACTATGTCCACGGTGCCGAGCAGCGCGGTGGAGATCTTCCGCAACTCGCCGACCTTCCAGTCGGTGCCGACGCCCCGGCAGTCGCAGCGGAACGTGCCCTCGCACAGCGCGATCGCCGCCGCGAGCTCCTCGCTGGTCTCATGCTGGTTCGCGCCGTCGGTGAGCAGGATCGCGTGCCGCAGCGTCGCCGGGCTGGACTGGAAGATCTGCTGCGCCAGCCGCAGCCACTGGCCGATCGCGGTCCCGCCGTTGGCCCGCAGCCGGCGCACCGCCAGCTTGGCCTCGAACCGGGTGGACTCGTCCGCGATCGCCATGGACCCGTCCGACGGGTAGACAGGCCACGCGGTGGACGTGCCCGCGACGATCGCGAACAGCGCTCCGTCGCTGATGACGTCCACCGCGGCGGACGTGGCCGCGCGCGCCTGGCCGATCTTGTCCCTTGAGTCCATCGACCCCGAGCAGTCGATGATGACGATTTCCGCGCTGCCCCCTCCCGTGCCCGGACCGGCG
Organism: uncultured Actinomycetota bacterium; assembly: GCA_963771985.1. Lineage (GTDB taxonomy): Bacteria > Actinomycetota > Actinomycetes > Streptosporangiales > Streptosporangiaceae > Trebonia. The sequence goes on from CAVYVO010000014.1 coordinate 344,120, forward strand.
GACGGCGCTTCCCCGGTCGCGTCCGCCGTCACGGTCACGACGGCGCTGACGTCACGCCCGCCCGGCGGCAGATACGGGTTCTGGTCGATGTCCACCGTGAATCCGGGCAGACTCGTCATCGGTTTCTCCATGTCAGATCCAGGTCCGTGGCCGGACACCGTTGGCCTTGTCCACCAGTTCCACCTTGCGGGCGTGGTCTGGCGTGAGGCTCGCCAGCGCCCGGTAGCCGCGCTCCAGGCCGAAACGCAGCGCGCGCTCGTTGGGTTCGCAGCCGAGGATCCGCCCGTCGCCGGACGCGGCGGCGCCGCGCGCTGTGTCCGGCGGCTGGGCGGTGACCCAGTCCAGCGCGGCGTGCAAGACCTCCACGGTGAGCTGCTGACGGCGCACGTCGTCCAGGGGAAGCCTGCCCAGGCGCCCGTCGGCCTGGCTCAGGTCCCCGGCGGTGACCCCGCTCCCGCCCGTGAGCAGCAGCCGGACCGCGGCGATCTGCGCGGCCGCGTGATGGCTCGAGGTCTCGGGCACGGCGGCGACGGCGGCGATGGCGGCGAGCCGGTCCCCGGCGGCCAGGCAGGCCCTGGCGGTGCCGAACGCGGCGCTGATGCAGGACCGGTCGATCGTCCAGACGAGCTGGTAGTACCGTCGCGCCGCTGGGCCGTCGCCGGCGGCTTCGGCAGCGAAGCCGAGCGCGAGCTTCGGGGCGAGCTCACCGGGCAGTTCGTCATAGACGGTGCTGAACGCCGCCCGAGCGCTGTCCGGCCGCGCGGACGCCAGGGCGCGCAGCCCGTTGTACCACGCGATCCGCCAGTCGGCTGGCTCAGCCGCGGCCAGTTCGGCCAGGTGGACCGCGGCGCCGTCCGGGTCGCCCGCCGTGATCAGCGCGCGGGCCAGCGCCAGCCGCGTCTCCGGCGACGCGGCCACCGCCGGGGGGATGCCCGCGCCGCCCGCGACGGCGGCGAGCAGGGCCGCGGCCTGCTGCTCAGGCTGCAGTCCGGCCAGCGTGGCGAGGTACCCCGACGCCGGGTCGGCGCCGTCCGCGAGGGGGGCGGGCAGCCCGGCGATCACCTCGGCGGCGGGCGGCGGGTTCACCAGGGCGCCCGCGCCGCCGTCCGCGGCGCGCGCCAGAGTCAGTTCGGTGCCGATGGCCCGCAGTTCGGGGCTGAACAAGCCAGAGAACGCCGGCCTGGGTTCGCCGTCGGCGAGGGAGAGCACCTCCCTGAGCACACCAGTCGTCTGTTCGGCCATCTCCCCCGCTGACTGGAAACGCCGTTTGGGGTCGGCGTGCGTGGCGCGGCGCAGCAGGCGGGCGAACGACTCCTGCTGGGCGAGCAGCGGCTCGGCGGGGGGCAGGGAGTGCCTGTACTCCCGTTGGTAGCCGGTGAAGTTGAAGGTGAGCACGGCCAGCGCCCGGCCGACGGTGTAGAGGTCCGAACTCGGCGAAGGCCCTTCGTCTTCGATCTCCGGGGCCTGGTAGCCGACGGTGCCGTAGATCGGGCCGTCACCGTCGATGAGCCGGACGCCGCCCATGTCGATGAGCTTGAGCTGCTCCTCGGTCTGGATCACGTTGTCCGGCTTGAAGTCGCAGTAGACGAGCCCGCGGTCGTGCAGGTAGCCCAGCGCGGGCAAGATCTCGATCGCGTAGGCGAGCGCGTGGGCGAGCGGCACGACCGTGCCCCGCTGCCGCGCCTCCAGCCGGATGTCCTTGAGCGACTTGCCGCCGACGTACTCCATCACGATGTAGCCGGCGTTGTCGCCATCGCGGCGGCTCGTGTGCTGGACGAAGTTGTAGATCCGGACGATGTTCGGGTGCTCGACCTGGGCGAGGAACTGCCGTTCGGCGACCGCCGCCGCCATCGCGTCCGCGTCGCCTGTGTTGAGCAGTCCCTTGAGCACCACCCACCGGTCGCTGACGTTGTGGTCCCTGGCGAGGTAGATCCAGCCGAGCCCGCCGTGCGCGAGGCAGCCGATGACCTCGTACTGGCCGCTCACGAGCTCCCCGGGTTCCAGCTTCGGGCTAAAGGAGAACCGGGTGCCGCAGTTCCGGCAGAATCCCTCGGTCAGGCCGGGGCGGTCGCCCCGGGACTGGCCGACGGGTTGCCCGCAGCTCCCGCAGAACCGCCGGTTCTCCGGGACCTGCGGGTTGGCGAGGATCGCCGCCGACGGGTCCAGGGCCGGGACCGGCGGGACCTCGACCAGTCCGGCGCCGAGCATGCCGCGGGAGGACCGGCCGCTGCCCGGCCGGGAGCCACGGCTGCCGCGCCTGCTGCCCGTGCCGGCCGACACGGACGCCGGTCCCCAGGTGCCGCTCACGCCGCTCACGGCTGATGCCGGGATGGAGGCGGAACCGGCGGCGATGCCACCGGTGCCGGTGCTAGCGGCGGAGCCGCCAGCGGCGGCCAGGCCAGCGGGCACCGGAGCCGATGCCAGGCCGCACACCGTGCAATATCCGTCCTCGATGGTTCCGCCGCACCCAGGCTGGGTACACGCCACGGCCGTCATCGCCGCCGCCCTTCCGTCGTGAGGATCGCTCGCTGGTACCCGGCCACGGCCGCCTCGGCCGCCGCCAGGTCGCATGGCGCCGTCCATAGCAGGTCGTGTGCCTGGTCGTAGCGCGCCGCCAGCCCGGCGTCCTCGGCCGCCCCCAGGCGGGCGGCCTTGGCCTTGTACGCGCCGAGGAGACCGCGCAGTTCGTCACGGCGCTCCAGCAGCGCCGTCACCGAATTCCGCACATCCTGAGTACGGGCGGCGGCCGCCGCGAGATCGCTTTCGCACCGGTCGAGTTCCGTCTGCAGCCGAGTCCACCGGCCGCGGTCCGCGAGCGCCGTCAGGCCGGCCAGCGGCGGCTCAGCGATGTCCGGGGGCAGCGGCGGCAGTCCGGCGACCCGCTGGGCGGCGCCGCGCCACGCGGCTACCGCGTCCTCGCGGGCGGCGCGGGCGGCCGCCGCCGCGGCCGCGAGCCGGTCAAGCCGGCGTCGCGCCTCGCCACGCAGCCGGTCAAGCTCCGCGATCCGGGCGGCGAGCCCGGCCACCTGCGCGCGCACCCGCTCCGCGGCCGCGATGTCGGCGCGGTCGCCGCGCCACAGCGCGAGCGGGTCGGCGTTCACCGCGGCCCGCGCGGCCTCCAGGGCGGCTTCGGCGTCACGGAACGCGGCCTCGAGTTCGTCGCCGAGGCCCGCCGCCAGCGAGCGGCTGCGGGTCAGTTCCTCCCCCGCCGCGTCCAGCGGCGCCTCCACCTCGGCCCAGACCGTCTCGACAGCCGAGGTCACCTCGGTCACCTGGGTGAACGCCCGGCGCATCGTGGCGACCGCGGTCGTGAGCATGACCGGCGGGCGGCCAGTGGCGGCCAGGTCCCTGCGCGCGAGCGGGACGGGCACGCCGGGCAGTTGCACGCAGGCCCCGGTGAGCAGCCCGGTCAGCTCAGAGAGGTCCTTCTTCGACGGGCGGGCGCCGAGCTCGGCGATGCGGTCCACGACGGCCGAATACGCCATGTAGGTTTCCCACAGGCCGGTCAGCGTCGCGGACGCCGCTTCCCAGCGCTGCCGCGTCTGTCCGGTCAGCGCCGCGCCGTCGAGCAGCTGCTTGACGAAGCTGCCGTCGAGTTCGAGCAGATTGGCCTGGATCGCGTCCCGCTCCGCGACCACCGTCGCCGCCGCCTGCCTGGCGGCCGATTCGCTCATCATCGCGACCGCCCAGACCGCCGGCGTGCGGCCGCACGCGGGGAGCCATCCACGGCGGCGCCGGTCGCTGGCCTGCTCACTGCCGAATCCGCCATCCCGTCCTGCCCACGTGGACCGCAACCAAGCCCGCGCCCCGGTGCACCGGTCGCTAGCCAAGCGTACGACGACCCGCGGCGCGGTTGGGCCATCCGCTGTTCCGCGCGCATTCCGGGCATGCCTGCCACCGTCGCGGGAGGCCGTGTGAGGTGTGCGGCAGGCCGGCCTGCCGACGCTGCCGGGGTCAACTCGCGTACTGCGCGGACGGCGGCGGGGGCACTGGGGTACCGATCCAGCGAGCGTAGCTGGCCGCCCACTCGCCATCGGCGCGTTCCCGCGCGAGGACCGCGTTCACGAAACGGACGAAGTCAGGATGCTGCTTGGAGATGGCGAGCCCGTAAGGCTCGTCGGTCAGCGGCGGCCCGACGACTTTGGTGAAGGGATCCTGCGCGGCGAGCCCGTGGAGGATCGAGTCGTCGGTGGAGATCGCCGCGACCTGTCCTTGCTGGAGCAGGACCAGGCAGTCCGTCCAGTACGGGACGGTGATCAGAACCAGCCGCGGGCTGGTGGCGTAACGGGCGATAAAGCCCGCCGAGTCGGACCCGGCGGTCGCGCACACCTTCTGCCCGGCCAGGCTGGCCAGGCCCGTCGCCGTGGAGTTCTTCAGCACGAGCACTCGCTGGTGCGCGTCGAAGTAGACGCTGGAGAAGTCGATCTGCCGCAGCCGGTCACAGGTGATCGACATCGTGTGCGCCACGATGTCGACGTCGCCGTTGAGAATGTCCGGTTTCCGCTGCGCGTCGGAGATGGCCTTGTACTCGACCTTGCCGGGGTTGCCGAAGATCGCCGTGGCGACGGCCCGGATCATGTCGATGTCGAATCCCTCGATCCGCCCGTCGAGCGGGTTCAGGTACCCGAAGTGGTAGGTGCTCTGGTCCACGCCGGCGATGAGATAGCCGCGGGCGCGGATCTTCGCCATGAAGGAACCGGGCGTCACCTGCGGCGGCCCGGCGGGGGCCAGGCTGCTTGCCTCCGGGTCGCAGGCAGCGGCCCGGCCGCCGCGCGCGCCGACCCGGCCGGCGGCGCGGATAGCGGTATCACGGGCAATGTCACGGGCGGCGGCCGCGCGCCGAACGCCCGCGCCTTCAGCGCGATTGCCGCCCGGCCCGGCGGCGCAGCCGGTAACGACCGTCAGCGCGGCCACGGTGACCGCCGCGGCCGCCGAGCGCATGCATGCCCTGCTCCCCACCCTGGCCACCGTCTCCCGTCTCCTGGCCTTCACCGGTACTCCGCGAGCCGGCGGTTCAGTCCCCACGCGCACCCGACGGCCATCACCAGCGCGGCGGCGATGACGCCTGGTTCCAGGGCGGTGAAGGCAGCACGGCCGGCACGGGCGCTCGAGTCGAAGGCCGCCTGGTCCGCCGTTATCCCGGCGGCGAGCTCAGCCGAGAGCGCCCCGAACTGGGCGCCGGCGTCACCTGGCCCGGAGCCGAGCACCGACCGGACCGCGGCCGGGTGATTTCCGCTGTCATCAAGAGCCCGGACCGCGGCGTGCGCCTTGTACCACGCCCGCGCGTAGCCGATCGCGGTCGCCACCGTCCCGGACCCCGCGCTGCCCGCGGCGGCCGCCTGGGCGGCGGTGAGCAAGGTTCCCGGCCCGGGCCCGAGTGCCCGCTGCTGGCGAAGGTAATCCCGCTGGTAGGAGTCATCGCCGCTGCTGTCGATCAGGGTGAGGCTTTCGTAGGAGTGCGCCTGCAGCGCCGCGATATCGGCCTGGGCGAGCGCCTCCATTGGCGCCGAACCCCGCGACTGAGCGGTCAGCAGGTCGCCCCGCCCGATGGTGTACGCGCCGGCGAGCCACAGCAGCGAGATGGCGACGGCCGCCGCGGCGATGAGCAGACCACGGTTGAACACGCGGCGGGTGACCCTGCTCAGCCACCTGGACGACCGGTACAGGACGTAGCCGGCGCGAAGGCCGGCGCCCAGGGTGACGGCGACGAGCGGCAGGCCGGTCGCCTGGGCGCTGCGAGCATGCAGGCTCGCGTTCTCGGTCGTGTACATGCGGCTGGCCGCGGGCAGCAGCGTGGCGCGCATCAGGTCGGAGGCCTCCCTGAGGTACGCGGCTCCGAGCGGCAGGCCGAGTCTGTTGTCGGCGCGGGCTGTCTCCACCTCACCGGTGTAGACGGGCAGTTGCGCGGCAAGCGTCGCAAGGTCCGCTGAGACAGCGCCCAGTGCCGCGCCGCCCTGCGCGGTCGCGGCCTCGATCTCGGTCGCCGCGGCGCGGATGTCGGCCAGGTACCGCTGCCTCGCCGTGGCCGGTTCAAGCCCCCCGGACAGGAACGCGGTCGCGGCGGTGTCGTTCGCGTCGGAAAGATTGCGGTAGATCTGCCGTGCGTTAAGGCTCAGCGGTTCGCGGACTCCCACCACGGCGGATGCCGCCGACGCGTACTGATGCACGGTGAACGCCGCTAGCGCGCCCCAGGCGAGGCTCAGCAGGACCAGCACGCCAAGCAGCAAGCGCAGCCTGCCGGGGGTTGTCGACGGATCGGGGAGAAGCCGCCGACGATTCGCGAGCGTGCGGGGCGGCACGGACCTGCCATGCCTTCCGCCCCCGAGGCCGGGCGGCCTGGCGCCGCCTCGCGCTGCCGTGCTTACCATGACCCGCCCCACCTGCCGGACCCGACGCGACTGCGAGGCTATTATGCCGGTTTTCTGGGATTGTGCAGGTCTTATGCTGATTTACCGCGCATCAGGGGTAAGGAAGCGCGATGGCGTCGCCGATCCGGTGCACGCGCAGCGCGTTGGTCTTGCCCGGGCTGCCGGGCGGGCTGCCCGCCACGATCACGATCTTGTCGCCGATGGCGCACCGGCCGAGGTTGACCAGCGCGCTGTCGACCTCGTGCACCATGTCGTCGGTGTGCCGCACCGTCGGCACGATGAACGTCTCCACGCCCCAGGTGAGCGCCAGCTGGCTGCGGGTGGCGGCCTCCGTGGTGAAGGCGAGCAGCGGTATCGGCGAGCGGTACCGGGCGAGCCGCCGCGCGGTCTCCCCGGTCATGGTGAACGCGACCAGCGCCTTGGCCCCGACGATGGCGCCCACCTCGGCGGCGGCGCGGGCGATCGCCCCGCCCGTCGTGGTCGGCATTCGCGTGAGTGAGTGCTCGGCCCGCAGCGAGTTCTCCTCGGCCGCGACGACGATCCGGGCCATCGTGGCCACGGTCTCCACCGGGTAGGCGCCGACGCTTGTCTCCGCCGACAGCATCACCGCGTCCGCGCCTTCGACGACCGCGCCGGCCACGTCGGACACCTCGGCCCGGGTGGGACGCGGCGCGTTGATCATCGACTCCAGCATCTGGGTGGCGACGATGACCGGCCGGGCCCGCTCCCTGGCCAGGGTGATCGCCCGGCTCTGGACCGCGGGCACCTGCTCGAGCGGAAGCTCGACGCCGAGGTCGCCGCGCGCGACCATGATCCCGTCGAACGCGTCCACGATGTCAGGCAGGACGCTGACCGCCTCGGGCTTCTCGATCTTGGCGATCAGCGGGACGCCGGGCCAGGCCGGCCTCACTCATGATCTTCCGCGCCAGGGACGCGTCGTCCGGGGTGCGGACGAACGACATCGCCACCATGTCCACGCCGGTCGCCAGCGCCCAGCGCAGGTCGGACTCGTCCTTGTCGGTCAGCGCGGGCGCGCTGACCGCGACGCCCGGCAGGTTGATCCCCTTGTGGTCGGAGATCCTGCCGCCGACCACCACCCTCGTGTGCACCCGGGTGCCGGTCACCCCGGTCACGTCGAGCTGGACGTTGCCGTCGTCGATCAGGATGCGGTCGCCCGGCTTAACGTCGTCGGCGAGGCCCTGGTAGGTTGTGGACGCCTCACGTTCCGTGCCGGGGACGTCCTCGATGGTGATGGTGAACTCATCGCCGACGCTCAGCCGCACGGGGCCGCCGGGGAAGGTGCCCAGCCGGATCTTCGGCCCTTGCAGGTCGGCCAGGACTCCGACGCTCCGGCCGGTCGCATCGCTCCCGGCGCGGACGCGGTGGTAGGCGATCAGGTGGTCGGCCTGGGTACCGTGGCTGAGGTTCAGTCTTGCGACATCGAGGCCGGCGCCGATCAGCGCGGTGATCTGTTCCTGGCTCGACGACGCCGGTCCCAGGGTGCAGACGATCTTTGCGCGGCGGCTCATCGGGGATCCCCTTCCAGTGGTCTATACCACTGTAGCGGATACTCGACCCTAGGTGACTCACGTCACAAAAGGTTCACGTTATGGTCGTGTCAGTGCCGCGGACGGCACTCCGCGGGCAGGCCGATTGCGCAATCGACCCGCTCTAGCCTGGTCGATTGCGCAATCGACCCGGCCCGGCGTGGGCGCGGCCCGGCGTGGGCGCGGCCCGGCGTGGGCGCGGCCCGCGGCGGAGCGCAGGTACCGGGGAGTTAGGTGAGGGGGCGGGCCGTCGGGGGGATGGCTACCGGGAGGCGGGGGCGGTCGAGGGCGCGCAGGTACTGGTCCGCGCCGGCCGCGGCGCTGCGGCCCTCGGCGATCGCCCAGACGATGAGCGACTGGCCACGGCCCATGTCGCCGGCGACGAACACGCCGGGCACCGAGGTCTCATAGGACGCGTCGCGCGCGACGTTGCCGCGCGCGTCGAACTCGACGCCCAGGTCCTCGATCAGCCCGGGGCGCTCGGCGCCGGTGAAGCCCATCGCGAGCAGGACCAGCTCGCAGGGGATCTCCCGCGCGGTGCCGGGCACCGCCTCGAAACGGCCGCTGGAGAACGTCACCTCGGCCACGCGCAGCGCGCGCACGCCGCCGGCCGAGTCCCCGAGGAACTCCTCGGTGCCCACGGCGTAGAGCCGCTCGCCGCCCTCCTCGTGCGCGGAGGAGACGCGGTAGATCATCGGGTACGTCGGCCACGGCTGGTGGTCGGCGCGCGTCCGCGGCGGCTTCGGCATGATCTCCAGCTGGGTGACCGACGCCGGGCCCTGGCGCAGCGCGGTGCCCAGGCAGTCCGCTCCTGTGTCGCCGCCGCCGAGGATCACCACGTGCTTGCCCGCGGCGGTGATCGGAGAAGAAGTACCGAGCCGGTTGGCCAGCGGCAGGTACTCCATCGCCTGGTGGATCCCGGCGAGCGAGCGGCCTGGCACCGGCAGGTCGCGCGACACCCGCGCGCCTCCCGCGAGCACCACCGCCGAGAATCCGTCGAGCTGCGCCGCGGAGTCGACGGACACACCGCAGGAGAACACCGTGCCCTCGGCCTTCATCTGCTCCAGCCGCCGGTCCAGGTGGCGCTTTTCCATCTTGAACTCTGGGATGCCGTAGCGGAGCAGGCCCCCGGGGAGATCGTCCCGTTCGAAGACCGTCACCAGGTGCCCGGCCCGGGTCAGCTGCTGCGCCGCGGCCAGTCCGGCGGGACCGGACCCGACCACGGCGACCGTGAACCTCGACAGTTCCCGCGGCGGCAGCGGCACCACGCCGCCCGCGGCCCACGCCCGGTTGATGATCTCCACCTCGACCTGCTTGATCGTCACGGGCTCAGCGTTGATGCCGAGCACGCAGGCCGCCTCGCAGGGGGCCGGGCACAGCCGGCCGGTGAACTCGGGGAAGTTGTTCGTCGCGTGCAGCCGGTCCGCCGCGGCTGCCCAGTCCGACCGGTAGACCAGGTCGTTCCACTCCGGGATCAGGTTGCCCAGCGGGCAGCCGCTGTGGCAGAACGGGATGCCGCAGTCCATGCAGCGGGACGCCTGCCGCTCCACCCGCTCCCGGGCGAACGGCTCGTACACCTCGCGCCAGTCCGTCAGCCGCACGTCGACCGGCCGCCGCCGCGGGGTCTCCCGCGCAGTCTTCAAGAACCCCTTCGGGTCGCCCATAACGAAGTTACCCCTCACCCGTGCGCTCTGCTTATCCCTGAAGCGCGGCGCATTAGCCATGCGCCGCGCTCATCACGGCCTCGTTCACGTCACGGCCCTCGCGCTCGGCGGCGGACGCCGCCACGAGGACCCGCTTGTAGTCCTTCGGCATGACCTTCGAGAACCGCTCCACGGCGAGGTCCCAGGAGGCCAGCAGGCCCGCGGCCACCGCGGAGCCGGTCTCGGCGTGGTGCCGGGACAGCACGTCGCGCAGGAACTCGATGTCGGATTCCTCGAGCGGATCGAGATCGACCATCTCGGCGTTGAGCCGGGCGGGCGCGAGGTCGAGCACGTAGGCGATGCCGCCGGACATGCCGGCCGCGAAGTTGCGGCCGGTCGGCCCGAGGATCACCACGCGGCCGCCGGTCATGTACTCGCACCCGTGGTCGCCCACGCCCTCGGCGACGGCCAGCGCCCCGGAGTTGCGCACGCAGAACCGCTCGCCCACGACGCCGCGCAGGAAGATCTCCCCGCCCGTGGCGCCGTACCCGATCACGTTCCCGGCGATGACCTGGGTCTCCGCCGCGAAGGGCGACTGCGGCGCCGGGTAGGCGATCAGCCGTCCGCCGGACAGCCCCTTGCCGAGGTAGTCGTTGGCGTCACCGCACAGCCGCAGGGTGATGCCGCGCGGCGCGAACGCCCCGAACGACTGGCCCGCCGACCCGGTGAACGACACCGTGATCGTGTCGGGCGGCAGCCCTTCGCCGCCCCACCGCTTGGTCACCTCGTAGCCAAGCATGGTGCCGACGGTCCGGTTGACGTTCCTGATCGGCAGCTCGAGGCGGACCGGCCGGCCCTCCTCGAGCGCGCCCTCGGCGAGCTGGATCAGCGTGTTATCCAGGGCCCGGTCAAGGCCGTGGTCCTGCGATACCACGTGCCGCCGCGGCCCCTCGGCGCCGACGGGAGCGTGTAGCACCGGGGTGAGGTCGAGCCCGGCGGCCTTCCAGTGCGACACGGCCAGCGCCGTGTCCAGCAGGTCAACCCGGCCGATGGCCTCGTCGAGCGACCGCAGCCCGAGAGCGGCCAGGTACTCGCGGACCTCTTCGGCGATGAACTCGAAGAAGTTGACCACGAACTCCGGCTTGCCGGAGAACCGGGCGCGCAGCTCGGGGTTCTGCGTCGCCACGCCCACCGGGCAGGTGTCCAGGTGACAGACGCGCATCATGATGCAGCCGGAGACGACGAGCGGCGCGCTCGCGAAGCCGAACTCCTCCGCGCCGAGCAGCGCGGCGACGATCACGTCACGGCCCGTCTTGAGCTGCCCGTCCGCCTGCACGACGATCCGGTCGCGCAGCTTGTTGCGCAGCAGCGTCTGCTGGGTCTCGGCGAGCCCGAGCTCCCAGGGCGCGCCCGCGTGCTTGAGCGAGGTGAGCGGCGCGGCGCCGGTCCCGCCGTCATGCCCGGAGATCAGCACCACGTCCGCGTGCGCCTTGGACACCCCGGCCGCCACCGTGCCGACGCCCACCTCGGCGACCAGCTTGACGTGCACCCGGGCGGCCGGGTTGGCGTTCTTCAGGTCGTGGATGAGCTGCGCCAGGTCCTCGATCGAGTAGATGTCGTGGTGCGGCGGCGGGGAGATCAGGCCGACGCCGGGCGTGGAGTACCGGGTCTTGGCGATCCACGGGTACACCTTGTGCCCGGGCAGCTGGCCGCCCTCCCCTGGCTTGGCGCCCTGCGCCATCTTGATCTGCAGGTCGTCGGCGTTGACCAGGTACTCGCTGGTCACGCCGAACCGGCCGCTGGCCACCTGCTTGACCGCCGACCGCCGCAGGTCGCCGTTGCCGTCCGGGATGAACCGGTCCGGGTCCTCGCCGCCCTCGCCGGTGTTGGACCGGCCGCCGAGCCGGTTCATCGCGATCGCGAGCGTCTCGTGCGCCTCCGCGGAGATGGACCCGTACGACATGGCACCGGTCGCGAACCGCTTCACGATGCTCTCGACCGGTTCGACCTCATCGATATTCAGCCGAACGGAAGCGGCTGACTCCACGGCTTCATCGATCCCCCTGATGCGGAGCAGGCCGCGCAGCGTCATCAGCCGGCGCGACTGATCATCGACGAGCGCGGTGTACTCCTTGAAGATCTCGTAGCGGCGGCCGCGGGTGGCGTGCTGCAGCTTGAAGACGGTCTCCGGGCTGAACAAGTGCGGCTCTCCCTCGCGCCGCCACTGGTACTCGCCGCCGGTCGCCAGCCGCCGGTGCGCCATGCCCGGCCCGCCCGCGGCCACCTCGGCCCGTCTCGCGGCCTCCTGCGCGAGCACGCCGAACCCGACGCCGCTCAGCCGCGAGGACGTGCCGGTGAAGCAGGTCGTGATCACCTCGTCGCCGAGGCCGACCGCCTCGAAGATCTGCGCGCCGGTGTAGGAGGCGATCGTGGAGACGCCCATCTTGGACATGATCTTGAGCAGGCCCTTGCCGAGCGCCTTGATCAGGTTCCTGGCCGCCTTGTCCGGGGTGATCGCGCCGAGCTCGCCGCGGGCGGCGAGGTCACGGACGGTCTCGATCGCCAGGTACGGGCAGACGGCCGCGGCGCCGTAGCCGGCCAGCAGCGCGATGTGGTGGCACTCGCGGGCGTCGCCGGTCTCCACGATGAGCCCGACCTGGGTGCGGGTCTTCTCCCGGATGAGGTGGTGGTGCACCGCGCCGGTGAGCAAGAGCGAGGGGATGGGAACGAGCTTGTCGCCGCCGGGCCGGCCAGCAGGCATCTTGCTGTTATCACGGGGTGGGGGTGCGCCGCGGTCGGAGAGCATGATGATCCGGGCGCCGTGCTCGATCGCCGACGTGACCTCGGTACAGATCTCCGCCAGCCGGGCGCGCAGGCCATCGCCGCCGCCGCTGGGGTCGAACCGGCCGTCCACGGTGTGCGCGGCGAACCCGGGCAGATCCCCCCCGTCGTTGATGCCGGTGAGCTTGGCGAGATCCACCTCGCTGATCACCGGGAACGGCAGCACGATCTGCCGGCAGGACGCGGGGGCCGGCTCCAGCAGGTTGTGCTCGGGGCCGGTCGTGGTAGACAGGGACGTGACGAGCTCTTCCCTGATCGCGTCGAGCGGCGGGTTCGTCACCTGCGCGAACAGCTGGGTGAAGTAGTCATACACCAGGCGCGGCCGGTCGGAGAGGACGGCGACCGGCGTGTCGGTGCCCATCGAGCCGATCGGCTCCGCCCCGGTCCGTCCCATCGGCGCGAGGATGACCCGCAGCTCCTCTTCGGTGTACCCGAACGTCCGCTGCCGGGTCAGCAAGTACTCTGCTTGCTCCCGGGGGGCGGCCCCCCGGTGACCCCCGGCATGGGGGGCTTGCGCAGCCCCCCATGCCGCCTGCGCCCCCGGTGACCCCCGGTCCGGCAGGTCGTCCAGGTGCACCAGGCCGGCGTGCAGCCAGTCTTCGTAGGGGTGCTGGGCGGCGAGTTCGGCCTTGACCTCCTCGTCTTCGACGATCCGGCCGGCCGCGGTGTCGGCCAGGAAGATGCGCCCCGGCTGGAGCCGGCCGCGGCGCACCACCCGGGCGGGCTCGATGTCGAGCACGCCGACCTCGCTGGCGAGGATGACCAGCCCGTCGCTGGTGACCCAGTACCGGCCGGGCCGCAGCCCGTTGCGGTCGAGCACGGCGCCGATCACGGTGCCGTCGGTGAACGCGATCAGCGCCGGGCCGTCCCACGGCTCCATCAGCGTGGCGTGGTAGGCGTAGAATGCGCGCCGCCGCGCGTCCATCTCCTCGTGGTTCTCCCACGGCTCGGGGATCATCATCAACAGCGCGTGCGGCAGCGACCGGCCGCCCAGGTGCAGCAGCTCGAGGCACTCGTCGAAGCTCGCGGAGTCGGATCCCTTCGGGTGCACGATCGGGAACAGCCGGCCGATGCCCCCGCCGCTCACAGAGTCCGGGATCAGCGTGCTGGCCAGCATCGCCTCGCGGGCCCGCATCCAGTTCCTGTTGCCCTGCACGGTGTTGATCTCGCCGTTGTGCGCGATGTACCGGTACGGATGCGCGCGCTCCCAGGACGGGAACGTGTTCGTGGAGAACCGCGAGTGCACGAGCGCCAGGTTCGAACGCGTAGCGATCGTCGGACAGGTCCGGGAAGAACGGCCCGACCTGCGGCGCGGACAGCATGCCCTTGTACACGATCGTCCGGGCCGACAAGCTGGCGAAGTAGACGCCGGCCTCGTGGTCGGCGCGCTTGCGCAGGCAGAAGGCCATCCGCTCCAGGCGCATGCCGCTCTCGCCGGACATGCCCGCGACGAAGACCTGAGCCAGGTGCGGCAGCACCTCGCGGGCGCCCTCGCCGCAGGCGGCCAGGTTGACCGGTACCTCGCGCCATCCGAGGACGGTCAGGCCCTCGTCGGCGGCGAGCTGTGCGACCTTGGCAGTCGCGACCTCCCGTTCGGGAAAATCGAGAGGAAGGAACGCTAGACCAGCGGCATACGCTCCGGAGCCGGGGAGCGGGAAGTCTACGACCGCGCGGAAGAAGTCGTCAGGGATCTGAGTGAGGATGCCCGCCCCGTCACCGGTGTCCGGGTCGGCGCCCGCCGCGCCCCGGTGCTCCAGATTGCACAGAACGCGCAGGGCGCTGGCGACGACGTCGTGCCCGCCCTTGGCAGAAAGATCCGCCACGAAACCCACACCACAGGCGTCGTGTTCGAACCGGCTGTCGTAAAGCCCTTCCATTGCGGCAGGCACCATCAACACTCCTGTCGTCAAATGTCCGCTGTAATGCCATGCTGCGGTTGGGACGACGCTGGCCCTGCTGCTACACGTAAGTTACGTAGACATTACATGACTGATGAATCCCTTTCCAGGGCCGGCTTCTGCGCAGCCTGGTAAGGCCTGGTGCGCATGCGCCTGGTGCGCGCGAGGTAGACGGCTGCGCCGACTAGGACGGCGGCGTCGCCAAGTTCCCCCGCCCTCAGGCCAAGAACCACCGGCAAGTGACCGATACCCAGCCAAAACAGCCCGAAACCGCCAGCGGCGTACGCGGCGGCCTGCAGCGCGAAAACACGCTCACCCGGTAGGGCGAACCGTCTCCCGGCCCAAATGACCGCTAGACCTGTTGTTATCCCCAAGAGCGCCTCGTAAAGAAACATCGGCTGAAATGTGGCGAAATTCTCATATCCGGGCGGACGGTGCGCGGGTGAAATGGCGACCGCCCACGGGAGGGATGAAGGCCGTCCGTAGCCTTGCTGGTCGGCCCAGTTTCCTATCGCCGCGATCGCCTGCCCGAAGGCCATCGCCGGCGCGACGGCGCCCGCGACCGGCCCGAGCCTGATCCGCTGCGCCGAGGTCGCGGACGGCCCGCTTGGGCCGGCCTTCCCGCGACGCGCGCTCAGCCGCTTGCACGCGACCCAGGCCGCCAGGACGCCCAGGGCTACCGCGCCCGGGAAGCCGATGACCTCGCCCCAGGTGCGCACGGCCTGCCACGGACCGCCGTGGACCGGGGCCAGGAGGACGACGAGCGCGGCCGGGATCAGGCTGGCCGGGACCGCCCAGGCCGCCACGTCTGCGATCACGCCGGGGGCGCCGCCAGCGCCGCGATACCTGCGTCCGGCGATCCAGAGGGCGAGGAGGATGCCCGCCACCACGCACAGCGCCTGTGCCCTGACCGGCAGCGGCCCGAGATGCCACGCTGACCGCGCCGGACTCGGGATGGACGCGAGGGTCATATACGGACGTTACCGTTCTTTCTCCCTGTCGGCGGTGGTCGCATCGAGAGGTGCTGCGCGGGAGGCGCGAGCGACGGTACTGGCGCCTCTAGCCTGCTTGCGAGTTCAAAGCGTCAGCTGCCTTCATGCAGTTCAGCTTCGGCTTGCTGAGCACCGGCGCGAGACACCACCGCGCCCGGAGACACCATCGCCACGGCCCGGCCCGGCTCATCCCCGCCGCCCGCGGCGGGGATGAGCCGGGCCGGGATTATCGTGAAAGATCCTGCACGTCCCGGGGGCTGACCCGAAAATAGGTGCTTAGCCAGGCAGGCGGCAGCAGCCGACGGCGACGGTCGATCCGCCGTCGGCTGCTTCGGGCGGGTGGGCTGGTCAGGCAGCCGCGGTCTGCCCGCCTCCTGGGGCGTCGCCGGTGTCCGGGCCGGGCCTGGGGGTGATGATGACGTCGTAGCCGAGGGCGTCGAGCTCGGCCAGGTGGTACCGGGTCTTGCGCCTGGCCTGGGCTTGCTTCTCGTAGTCGCCGGCACCGAGGTCCTGGTAGCGGGCGCCGGGGCTGGACAGGAGCTTGTGGTAGACCCTCAGCTGGGTGTTGCTGACGGCGACCTGGGCCTTGTCCTTGCCGATCCGGCGGGTCAGCCGCCGGTAGCGTGCTCCTTCCCGGGTCTGGGTGCGGCCGGCCGACACGGAGGTCTCGCCGGTGACCGCGCCGATGTAGCGGTTGCCTTTCTTGCGCTTGCCCCGGCCCTTGCGCTGGCCGGACTGGTGGTCCAGCGGGGCACGCCCGGCCCAGGAGACCAGGTGGCCCGGGGTGGCGAACCTGGTCATGTCGGGCCCGGTCTCCGCGAGGACGTCCTGTGCGGCGCGGCGCTGCCAGCCGGGCATCGACTCGGCCTGCTGCAGCTGCTCTTCCCACGGGGCGAGCAGTTCCTCGATGACGGCGCTGAGCCTGGCGATGTCGGAGTCCTGGGCGTCGATGCGGCGCAGCATGGCCTTCAGCAGGGCGGCGTGCTGCGCGGTGAAGAACTCGGTTCCTTCCAGGGCCTCCTCCAGCCGGGGGATCTTCGCGCGGGCGCGGCGGCGGGCCAGCTGCGCCAGTGCCCGGGGGCCGCGCTCGCCGGCGATGAGGTGGTCCATGATGTCGCGCCCGGACACGCCGTGCAGGTCCGCCAGCACGCCGGACAGCTTGATCCCCGCCGATTCCAGGAGCTTCTCCACGCGCTGCTTCTCCCGGGTCCGCTCCTCGGTCAGGTCACGGCGGTAGCGGGTGTGCAGCCGGATCACCCGGAACTCCGGGGTGGCCACGAAGCAGGACCGGACCGCGCCGCGCTCGAAGTTCTGCGCCAGCCACTGGGAGTCGGAGGTGTCCCGCTTGGGCCGGCCGGGCAGGTTCTTGACCTGGCGGGCGTCGGCCAGCACGCACTCGAAGCCCTCGGCCTCCAGCCGGCAGAGCACCGGCTTCCAGTAGTCCCCGGTGGCCTCCATCACCACTGCGGGCACCTGCCAGGACCGCAGCCAGTCCGCCAGCGCCAGCACCTGCCGCTTCGTGGTGCCGAACGCGCGGGTCTCCTGCATCCGGCGCAACGGGTTCCTATCCGACGCCACCCGGATCGTGGCCGCTATCCCGGCCTTGCCGATGTCGATGCCACATACCCTGTCCCGATACAGCGGCTCGTCAGTTACCTCTTCCACT
This sequence comes from uncultured Actinomycetota bacterium, assembly GCA_963771985.1. Lineage (GTDB taxonomy): Bacteria > Actinomycetota > Actinomycetes > Streptosporangiales > Streptosporangiaceae > Trebonia. Next base: position 361,075 of record CAVYVO010000014.1, read on the forward strand.
GCGTCCCTCCCTCCCGCTTCAGGCGGATGCCCCTCAGGGCGGGTACCGCCCGGGGGCCGGAGGGCTAGCGGACAAGGCTGACCCGCGTGCTCGAAGCAACACTGAACGGCCCTTGAAGATCCCGGTCCCGGCGCCAGACTCTGTCACGGACTCAGCCGGGCCAAGCAAAAATAGGCGTCACGAGCGGTACCCCTGCCATTTTCACGCCGTACGGCGCGGGCAGCCAGCACGGATTACTCTGTCGCACATTTCTGGACGATAACGGAGCCCTGACGCCGCCCGCCCACCGTATTTTCCTTGTGAACGCCCCGAGATCGAACTAACATGAAAGATAACCGGCCCCATAGGGCGTGAGATCCTTCACGTTATCGAAAACCGGCGAGGAGCAGGACACCGGACGGCCGCCAGCGCACGATCGGACCGTTACCTCCCAGTCATATGAGCCAGAGCCGTCCCGGGGCGGGAAAGCTTTCACGTTACCGGGGGCTGCGGGATGGCCGCGGCTATCCCGGCAGCCCACGTGCCCTTCAGCGGCTGTGGCGGACGCCGGCGGCCAGGTCTTCCGTCAGGGTGCGGACGGCGGATATCGCCGCGTCCCGGTCCGGGGCTTCGGCGAGGCGGCGGACGAAGGCGGAGCCGACGATGACGCCGTCGGCGAAGCCGGCGACCTCGGCCGCCTGGTCGCGGTTGCTCACGCCGAGGCCGACCGCGACCGGCAGGCTGGTGTGCGCACGGACCCGGCTGACCAGCGCGCCGGCGCCTGAACTCACGGCGGCGCGGGTGCCGGTGATGCCCATCAGGCTCGCGGCGTAGACGAAGCCGCTGCATCTTGCTGTTATCACGGCGATGCGCTCGGTCGTGGAGCTCGGGGCGACGAGGAAAACCCGGTCCAGATGGTGCTTGTCCGACGCCGCGAGCCAGGGCCCGGCCTCTTCCGGTGTCAGGTCCGGGGTGATAAGCCCGGCGCCTCCGGCGTTGGCGAGGTCGCGGGCGAACGCGTCGACGCCGTACCGGTCGACCGGGTTCCAGTAGGTCATGACGAGGGCCGCGGTGCCGCTGTCCGCGATCGCCTTTACCGTGTCAAGGACGTCCCGCACCTTGGTGCCGCCCCGGAGCGCGCGGTAGACGGCGCCGGCGATCACCGGGCCGTCCATCAGCGGATCGGAGTACGGCAGCCCGACCTCGATGACGTCGGCTCCCGCCGCCGCCATCGCCAGGGCGGCTTCGATCGCGGTCTCCTTGTCGGGGAACCCGGCGGGGAGGTAGCCGACCAGCGCGGCGCGGCCGTCGGTGGCCGCCTTGCCGAAGGCAGTGGTGACTGCGGTTGTCATCGCCTCAGACCCCGAACCACGCCGAAGCGGTGGCCACGTCCTTGTCGCCGCGGCCGGACAGGTTGACCAGGATCAGGGCGTCCGGGCCGAGCTCGCGGCCGAGCTGGGCGGCGCCGGCGAGCGCGTGCGAGGACTCCAGGGCCGGGATGATCCCCTCGGTCCGGCAGAGCGCGGCGAAGCCGTCCATCGCCTCGCTGTCGCTGACCGACCGGTACTCGGCGCGCCCGGTGTCCTTCAGCCACGCGTGCTCGGGGCCGACGCCGGGGTAGTCCAGGCCGGCCGAGATCGAGTGCGTGTCGAGCGTCTGGCCCTCGTCGTCCTGCAGCAGGTACGTGCGCATGCCGTGCAGCACGCCCGGCGATCCCTTGCTGAGGGTGGCCGCGTTCTGGCCCGGCCCGTCACCGTCGCCGCCCGCCTCGCAGCCGACCAGCCGGACGGCTTGGTCGGGGATGAAGGCGTGGAAGATCCCGATCGCGTTCGAGCCGCCGCCGACGCAGGCGACGATGACGTCGGGGAGGCGGCCGGTGATGTCGAGGACCTGCCGCCTGGCCTCGACACCGATGACGCGCTGGAAGTCCCTGACCATCATCGGGAAGGGGTGCGGGCCGCCCACCGAGCCGATGCAGTAGTGCGTGCTGTCGACGGTGGTCACCCAGTCGCGGAACGCCTCGTTCATGGCGTCCTTGAGGGTTCTGGTCCCGGCCGTGACCGGGATCACCTCGGCGCCGAGCATGCGCATCCGGGACACGTTGAGCGCCTGGCGCCTGGTGTCCTCCTCGCCCATGTAGACCGCGCACTCGAGGCCGAGCAGCGCGCAGGCCGTGGCGGTGGCCACGCCGTGCTGGCCGGCGCCGGTCTCGGCGATGACCCGGGTCTTGCCCATCCGCCTGGTGAGCAGCACCTGCCCGAGCACGTTGTTGATCTTGTGCGACCCGGTGTGGGCGAGGTCCTCGCGCTTGAGCAGCACCCGCGCGCCGCCGGCGTACTCGCTGCCGAACCTCTTGGCCTCGGTGACCAGCGTGGGCCGGGCGGCGTAGTTCTTGAGCAGGCCCGCCAGCTCCGCCGTGAACTCCGGATCGGTCCGCGCGGCCTCGTACTCCTTGGTGAGCTGCTCCAGGGCCGCCATCAGCGACTCGGGCGCGAAGCGCCCGCCGAAGACGCCGAAGTGCCCGGTTAGGTCGGGAACCGGGGAGATGTCAGGTTCCGCCGGTGTCGGGGTGCTGTCCACGCGGGTCAGACTACCCGCGCTCGCCGCGCAGCGCCGGATGGGATCCCGCCGTAACCAGGTCGGCGACCGCCGCCCGGGGATCCTTCTCCGTCACCAGCGACTCGCCGACCAGCACCGCGTCCGCGCCGGACGCGGCGTAGGCGAGCAGGTCATGCGGCCCGCGGACGCCGGACTCGGCGATCTTGACGACCCCCTCCGGGATGCGGGGGGCCAGGCGGCTGAAGATGGAGCGGTCCACCTCCAGCGTGGCCAGGTTCCGCGCGTTCACCCCGATCGCCGTGGCACCGCCGTCGACCGCCCGCTCAAGCTCCTCGTCCGCGTGCACCTCGACCAGCGGGAGCATCCCGATCGACAGGGCCCGCTCCACGAGCGAGACCAGCGCGGACTGCTCGAGCGCCGCGACGATGAGGAGGATCATGTCGGCGCCGTAGGCGCGCGCCTCCCACAGCTGGTAGGAGCTGACCACGAAGTCCTTGCGCAGCAGCGGAATCTGCACTGCCCGCCGGACAGCGGCGAGGTCGTCGAGCGATCCGCCGAAGCGGCGCTGCTCGGTCAGCACGCTGATCACCTGGGCGCCGCCGGCCTCGTAGTCCGCCGCCAGCGCGGCCGGGTCATCGATGGCGGCCATCGCGCCGCGGGACGGGCTCGCCCGCTTCACTTCCGCGATGACGCTGACCCCCTCCGCCTTGAGCGCCGCGAGGGCGTCGAGCGGCGACGGCGCACGGCGCGCCATGTCTTTCAGCTGCTCAAGCGAGACGCGCCGCTGCCGTTCGGCGAGATCGGCACGCACGCCATCCAGGATCTCGTCGAGCACACTCACGCGTTTGCGTCGTCCCCTCAGGTCGGAAATGTTGCGCCACCGATGCTAGCCCCCGCCGGAACGCGGTCCCGGCCGCCCCCCTGAAGTTTGCCTTTGCAATGCATAAGCCATACCTTCACGTTGCTCCGCCCGCGGGCGGATCCGCGGGCGGCTGTCCCGGCGGTCCCTCGAGGTTCAGGACGTAGCCGACGCCGTGGATCGTGCGGATCGCGTCGGTCCCGAGCTTCGCCCGCAGCTGGGCGATGTAGACGTCCACCGCGCGCGGGCTCGGCCGCTTGCCGCGCATCTCTTCGAGGGCCGCCAGCAGGCGCTGCCTGCTGAGCACCCGCCCGGGCTGCTTGGCGAGGGCGGCCACCAGGGTGAACTCGGTCCGGGTCAGGCTGACGTCACGGCCGTCGACGACGATCTCGCGGCGGCCGCGGCCGGACTGGCCGGGCATCAGGTCCCTGGCGGGCGCCGGATGCAGGAGTTCGGCGACCGCCGTCACGAGCGCGCGGGGGCTGAAGGGCCGTACCAGCCACCGCCGGGCGGCGGGCGGGCTGTTCAGGCCGTGCGGCCGCGGGTCGCTCCGGTCGAGGAGGAAGACGACGGGCATCCCCGCCGCCAGCGTCTGGCGGACGGCGCGGACTTGCAGGCCCGGCATCGTCAAGTCGATCACGAACACGTCGGCCGCGCGGCCCTCCAGCGCCCGGACCGTATCCGCCGGGCTGGCCGTGACCAGTGCCCGCATGCTCGCGCGTTCGAGGTAGCGCCGGGCCATCTCGGCCACCTCGGGCTCGTGGTCGGCGATCAGCACGCTGTGCACCGGGTCAGTCCACGCTCAGCGGCTCTCCCGCGTCCTCCGTGGGATCGTCGCCGCCGCTGAGCGATTCCCACATCGACGCCGAATCCGCCGGCCGCTTCGCCGGCGTGCCGCGGTCGCCGGGCGCGGACGCGGCCTGCCGCGGCCCGCGCCGCCCGGGCAGGTCGTACCTGGCGGACATGACCGGCCAGCGCGAGCCGCGCAGCACCGTCGCGAGGCCGGCCAGGAAGACGAGAAGCGCTCCGGCCAGCACGGCGGCCCGCCACGGCGCGCCGGACATGACAGCGTGTCCGGCCGCGCCCGCCACCACCACGGCGGAGCCTCCCTGCGAGCCGCTCGTCGTGGAGCCGACCGCGCCGCTCGCGGCGGCCGACTCCGGGGAGGCGATGCGGCTCGCCGCCACGCTGACCACGCTCGCGGCGGTGACCGTCGTGGTGACGGCGGCCCCCGCGCCCGCGCCGAACAGCACGAGCAGCACCCCCGCCGCCCGCCGCAGCACCCCGCGGGTGGCGATCACGGCGGCGAGGCCCGCGAGCGCCGCCACCGCCAGCGCGCCCGCCAAGGGCACGAGGTCGGCGCCGGAAACGTCCACCACCTGCGCTGTCAGCGGCTTGGGCGGCGTGAAGACGGCCTGCGCCCAGCGCTGCTTGACAGCCAGCAGGATCAGCCCGGCGCCCACGGCGCCGGCCAGCAGCGCGAGACCGTATTCGCGCCTGCTCACAGCGGTCCCCGCGCGGTCATCAGCGCTCGCCTTCGCGGGCGTCGAGAACGTCCGCGTCGAAGCATGTGCGGTCCCCGGTGTGGCAGGCCGCCCCGACCTGGTCCACCTTCACGAGGATCGCGTCGGCGTCGCAGTCCAGGGCCACCGACTTGACGTACTGCAGGTGCCCGGAAGTTTCGCCCTTCACCCAGTACTCCTGGCGGCTGCGCGACCAGTAGGTGCAGCGGCCCGTGGTCAGCGTCCGGTGCAGTGCCTCGTCGTCCATCCAGCCCAGCATCAGCACCTCGCCGGTGTCGTACTGCTGCGCGATCGCGGCCACCAGGCCGTTGCCGTCCCGCTTCAGGCGCGCCGCGATCTTCGGATCCAGCTGGGAGGGGCGCACGGCGTCCGTCATCTTTGCCTCGTTTCTCGTCGGGCCCGTGTGCTTGGGCGCGCTTACAGCCTACGATCTCCCCGTGAGTTACTCGCGGGAAGAACGCCGCGCCCTCGCCGCGCTGCTCGATCAGACCGGCCCCGACGCGCCCACCCTCTGCGCCGGCTGGCAGACCCGGGACCTCGCGGCCCATCTGGTCCTGCGGGAACGCCGCCCGGACGCCGCGGCCGGCGTCATGGGCGGCCCGCTGGCCGGGCATACCGCGCGCACCCAAGCGCGCCTCGGCGAACGGCTGACCTATGCCCAGCTCGTGCAGGCCTTCCGGGACGGGCCGCCGCGGCTGTCGCCGTTCGCGCTGCCGGGCCTGGACGAGAAGGCCAACACCGTCGAGTACTTCGTCCACCACGAGGACGTCCGGCGGGCGGCGCCCGGCTGGGGCCCGAGAGACATCACCCCCGGGCTGTCCGACGCGCTGTGGGGGCGCCTGAAGGGCGCCAGGTTCTTCCTGCGGAAGGCCCCGGTCGGCGTCGAGCTGGCCAGGGACAGCGGCGGCGAGCCCTACCGTGTCACGCTCAAGAACGCGACACCCGCTGTCACCGTCATCGGCACCCCGGCCGAGCTGACGATGTGGGCCATGGGCCGGACCAGCGCCGCGAACGTCCGGTTCGACGGCGCGGAAGAAGCCATCGCCGCGCTCAAGTCCTGGCGCCAGTAGGCTCCAGCTAACGCCTCGCGCTCACTAACCCGGTGTCAGTGACCCATCTCACGCTTCAGCCGGGCCAGTTCGTCGTCCACGTCGGCGTGAGCCGGCTGGGACGTCACCGGAGTGACGTAGCTGCGCGGCTCGGGCTCGCGAGGCACCTCGCGCTCCCGCGGCCTGCTCTTGACCTCACGGCGCCGCCGCGCGCCGATGAGCTTGTAGACGACGTAGCCTCCGCCCGCCACGATGGCGACGAACGCGATCGCGGAGAGCAGGCCGAGCAACAGGTGGACTACCGAATCGAGCACGAAGAAGACGATGATCCCACCGACTACGATGGCGCCGACCTTCAGCCAATTCATCCGGCGCCCCCTTTCTGCTGGCTCATGTTCGATCATAGTCAGATTCCGGGCAGCTCGGGCCGCCCGTGCGGACGGGGCCGCCGCAGGCAACACAGGGCTACCATTTGCTGCTAGCGCGGTAAGAACGGCGGGAAGGACTTAAGCATGCATGTACTCGGGATCGATATCGGCGGCAGCGGCATCAAGGGGGCGCCCGTCGACGTGGCCACTGGGACGCTGCTCGCCGACCGGCAGAAGATCGCGACACCGCAGCCGTCGACCCCGAAGGCCGTGGCGGACGTGGTGCGGGAGCTGGCGAGCTCGTTCGGCTGGTCCGGCGTCATCGGTGCCACCTTCCCGGGCGTCGTCACGGCCGGCACCGTCCGCACGGCGGCGAACGTCGACCGCTCGTGGATCGGGACGGACGCGGCGACGCTGTTCGCCGTGGCCACCGGCGACGAGGTGACCGTGCTGAACGACGCCGACGCGGCGGGCATCGCGGAGATGACGTTCGGCGCCGGGAACGGCGAGCACGGGACGGTGCTGATGCTGACCTTCGGGACCGGGGTGGGCAGCGCGCTGTTCACCGGCGGCCTGCTGGTGCCGAACACCGAGTTCGGCCACATCGAGATCCGCGGGAAGGACGCGGAGAGGCGCGCGTCGGAGCGCGGGAAGGAAGAGCACGGCTGGGGCTGGAAGGACTGGGCCGGCCGGGTCGACGAGTACCTGCAGCGCATGGAGGCGCTGCTGTCGCCCGACCTGATCATCGTCGGCGGCGGGATCAGCAAGGAGTCGGAGAAGTGGCTGCCGCTGATCACCGGCATCCGGGCCAAGATCGTCCCCGCCATCCTGCTCAACGACGCCGGAACCGTCGGCGCCGCCATGGCGGCGGCGGGCGTGGCCACCGCGCGGTAATCGTCTTGCGGAGCACGGCTCCGGTCAGCGGACCGGGTAGCCGGCGGCGCGCAGGGCGTCTTTTACCTGACCGATGCGCAAGCTCCCGAAGTGGAAGACGCTCGCGGCGAGCACGGCGTCGGCCCCGGCGTCGACGGCGGGCGCGAAGTGGGCCAGGGCGCCGGCGCCGCCGCTGGCGATGACCGGAACGCTGACGGCGGCGCGGACCAGGCGGATCAGCTCCAGGTCGAAGCCGGCCGTGGTGCCGTCCGCGTCCATCGAGTTCAGCAGGATCTCTCCCGCGCCGAGTTCCACGGCGCGGCGGGCCCAGCCGACGGCGTCGATGCCGGTCCCCACGCGGCCGCCGTGCGTGGTCACCTCGAAGCTGCTCGGCGTCGGCGGCGCGCCCGACAGCACACGGCGCGCGTCCACCGACAGCACCACGCACTGGGAGCCGAACTGCCGTGCGGCCTCGCCGAGCAGCTCAGGCCGCGCGATCGCGGCGGTGTTCAGCGACACTTTGTCCGCGCCCGCCCGCAGGAGGGCGTCCACGTCCGCGCACGAGCGGACGCCGCCGCCGACGGTGAGCGGGATGAACACCTGCCCGGCGGTGCGCGCCACCACGTCGTACATGGTCTGCCGGCCGCCGCTTGAGGCGGTGATATCGAGGAACGTCAGCTCGTCGGCGCCCTCGGAGTCGTAGCGGGCGGCGAGCTCCACCGGGTCGCCGGCGTCGCGCAGGTCACGGAAGTTCACTCCCTTGACCACCCGCCCGCCGTCCACGTCCAGGCAGGGGATGACACGGACCGCGACAGTCACTCCGACTCGTCCCCGTCCGGGGAGAACTCCCGGTGCGCGACGGCTTCGACCTCGACGAGCAGCCGCTGGTCGATCAGCGCGGCCACCTGGACCATGGTGGCCGCGGGCGGCGCATCCTCGAAGGCCAGCCGGTGGGCCTCGCCGACCTCCGCCCACCGGGAGATGTCGGTGACGTAGATCCGGGTCTGCACGACGTCCGCGAGGCTGGCGCCGAACTGCTCAAGCGCCGCGCTCACGTTCAGCAGCGCCTGCTCGGTCTGCTTCGCCATGTCGCCCTCGAAGACCACCTTGCCGTCCGCCATCGAGGTGCACCCGCTGACGAAGATGAAGTCTCCCGCCGCGACCGCCCTGGAGTAGCCCGCGGCCTGCTCAAACGGCACGCCGGAGGACACCCGCCGCCGCGCGGGGCTCATGACGACACCGCCGCGAGCGCCTCTTCCAGGGTGAACGCGCCCGCGTACAAAGCCTTGCCCACGATTGCCCCTTCCACGCCGGCCGGCACCAGGGACGCCAGCGCACGCAGGTCGTCAAGCGATGACACTCCCCCGCTGGCCACCACGGGCGCCGGCGTGCGGGAGCAGACGTCACGCAGCAGGCCGAGGTTGGGCCCGCGCAGCGTGCCGTCCTTCAGGACGTCGGTGACCACGTACCGGGCGCAGCCTTCCGCGTCGAGCCGCGCCAACGTCGAGAACAGCTCGCCGCCCTCGGACGTCCAGCCGCGCGCCGCCAGCGTCGTGCCGCGCACGTCGAGGCCGACGGCGATCTTGTCGCCGTACCGGCCGATCACCGACCGGACCCAGTCCGGCTGCTCCAGCGCGGCCGTCCCGATGTTCACGCGGGCGCAGCCGGTCGCCAGCGCGCGTTCAAGCGAAGCGTCGTCCCTGATGCCGCCGGACATCTCGACCGCGATGTCCAGCTTGCCGGCCACTTCGGCGAGCAGTTCCGCGTTCGACCCGCGCCCGAACGCGGCGTCCAGGTCCACCAGGTGAATCCACGACGCGCCCGCGCTCTGCCACGCGAGCGCGGCCGCCACCGGGTCGCCGTAGGACGTCTCGCTCCCGGCGGCGCCCTGCACCAGCCGGACCGCCTGCCCGCCGGCGACGTCGACGGCGGGCAGCAATGTCAGTGAGTTCACAGCATCTCCAGCCAGTTGGACAGCACTACCGCCCCGGCGTCGCCGGACTTCTCGGGGTGGAACTGAGTCGCGGACACCAGGCCGAGCTCGACCGCGGCCGCGAACGGCTCGCCGTGCTCGGTGACGGTGATCTTCGCGCCGAGGGCGGCCAGCGGCCCCGCGTCGGCCATCCGCAGCGCGTACGAATGGACAAAGTAGAAGCGCGTGCCCGCCGGGATCCCGGCGAACAGCACCGATCCAGGGGCCGCGGCCACGGTGTTCCAGCCCATGTGCGGCAGCACGGGGGCGTCGAGCCGCTCGACCGTGCCCGGCCAGACGCCGCACCCCTCGCTGCGCAGCCCGTGCTCGACACCCGCCGCGAACAGCACCTGCATGCCGACGCAGATGCCGAGCACCGGGCGGCCGAGCTCGATCCGCCGGGCGATCAGCTTGTCCCCGCCGACGCCGCGCACCCCCGCCATGCAGGCGGCGAACGCGCCGACCCCCGGCACGACCAGGCCGTCGCAGCCCAGTGCCGCGTCCGGGTCGGCGGTCACGCAGACGTCGGCGCCGGCCCTGGCGAGCGCCCGCTGCGCCGATCGGAGATTCCCCGACCCGTAGTCGAGAACGACGACCCGGGCAGTCACGGGACGTTCCCGGTGGAACCACGCGTACGTTCGGACATCTAAAGCACGCCTTTCGTGGACGGCACGCCTGTAGCTCGCGAGTCGACAGCGGCGGCGGCTCGCAGCGCGCGGGCGACGGCCTTGAACTGGGCCTCGACGATATGGTGCGGGTTGCGCCCGTACAGCACCTGGACGTGCAGGCAGATCCCGGCGGAGAACGCGAGCGATTCCCAGATGTGCCTGGTCAGCGTCGTGTCGTACGTGGCCCCGATCATCGGCGCCATGCCGTCCGGCTCCTCGTGCACCACGTAGGGGCGGCCGGACAGGTCGACGGCCGCGCGGACGAGGGTCTCGTCCAGGGGCACCAGCGCGTCGCCGAAGCGCGAGATGCCCGTCTTGTCGCCGAGGGCCTCGCGCAGCGCCTGGCCCAGCGCGATCGACGTGTCCTCCACCGTGTGGTGGGCGTCGATCTCGATGTCGCCCTTGGCGCGGACGGTCAGCCCCAGGCAGCCGTGCTTGCCGAGCTGCGCGAGCATGTGGTCGAAGAACGGCACCCCGGTCTCCACCTCGACCGGCCCAGGGCCGTCGAGGTCCAGCTCGACGAAAAGCTCCGTTTCCTTGGTCTCCCGGGTCACCCGGCCTACTCGATGCACAGCTGACCTCCATCGGGGGTGCGGGGGTCGTCCCCCGCGGGCAAGCAGAGTCCGAGCACCTCCGTCAGCGCGGCGCGGAACGCGGCGGTTTCCTCCGGCGTCCCGACGGTGACGCGGAGCCATCCCTCCGGCCCGGTGTTCCTGATCAGCACGCCCCGGTCGAGCAGGCCCTGCCAGACGGCGGCCCGGTCGCCGAACACCCCGAACAGCACGAAGTTCGCGTCGCTGTCCGCCACGGTGAGGCCGTTTCCGCGCAGCCAGCCGACGAGGGCGTCGCGGCCGTCGCGCAGCGCCGCGACGGTGGCGAGCGGCTCGCCGGCGTGCGCCAAGGCTGCGCGGGCGACCGCCTGGGTGACCGTGGACAGGTGGTAAGGCAGCCGGACGAGGAGCAGCGCGTCGATCACCGCGGGGTCCGCGGCCAGGTAGCCGAGCCGGGTGCCGGCGGCGGCGAACGCCTTGGACATCGTGCGGCAGACGACGAGGCGCGGCCGTCCCGGCAGCAGGGTGAGCGCGGTCGCCGTGCCGTCCCGCCTGAACTCGGCATAGGCCTCGTCCACGACGACCATGCCGGGAGCCTCGTCGTAGACGTCCTTGATGAGGTCTAGGGGGACGGAGGTGCCGGTGGGGTTGTTCGGCGAGGTGATGAAGACGATGTCGGGCCGGTGCTGTTTCACTTGCCCCGCGGCCGTGGACATGCCGTAGTCGGCGTCGCGGGTGCCGGCCAGCCACCCGGTGCCGGTGACCACGGAGATGAGCGGGTGCATCGAATAGGACGGCTCGAAGCCGAGCGCGGTCCGGCCCGGTCCGCCGAAGGCCTGCAGGAGCTGCTGGATGATCTCGTTGGAGCCGTTGGCGGCCCAGGTGTTCGCCGCGGTGAGGCCGTGGCCGAGGTAGTCCGCGAGGTCCTTGCGCAGGTCGGTCGCGTCCCGGTCGGGGTAGCGGTTGAGCGTGCCCGCCACGTCAGCGACCGCGTCGGTGATGGCTTTTTGCAGCGCCTGGCTTGGCGCGTAGGGGTTCTCGTTGGTGTTCAGCTGCACCGGCACGTCAAGCTGCGGCGCGCCGTACGGATGAAGGTCTTTGAGATCATCCCGAACGGGCAGGGGCGCCTGTGGCATGGTCACCGCCTGCTTCCTTCGGTGGCGGGGACCCGGGCGCGGACCGCTTTGACGTGGGCATCTAGGTCCTCGGCGCCGCCCAGGGCGTCAACGCGCGGGGCGACGGCGGCGAGCGAGTCCCGGTCGCATTCGATCACGTTGACCACTTTGAGGTAGGGGTAGACCGAAAGCCCGCTGGTGTGCCTGGCGGTGCCGCCGGTGGGCAGCACGTGGTTGGACCCGGCGAGGTAGTCCCCGAGGGAGACCGGCGAGTACGGGCCGACGAAGATCGCCCCGGCGTTGCGGATCTGCGCGGCGACCTTGGCCGCGTCCTCGGTCTGTATCTCGAGGTGCTCGGGGGCCCAGGCGTCGGAGACGGCTCGCGCGGCGGGGATGTCCTCGGTGAGGACGTAGCCCGCCTGGTTGCGCAGCGCGGTCTCGACCCTTTCCTTGTGCTTCGTCGCCGGGAGCTGGCGGGCCAGCTCTTGGTCGACCTTCGGCGGCAGGGCGGGGTCGGAGGTGATCAGGAGGCAGGCGGCGAGCTCGTCGTGTTCGGCCTGGCCGATGAGGTCGGCCGCGACGTAGGCCGGGTCGGCGGTGTGGTCGGCGATGATCGCGATCTCGGTGGGGCCGTTCTCCCCGTCGATGCCGGTCCGGCCCTGGAGGACGCGCTTGGCGGCGGCCACGTAGACGTTGCCCGGACCGGTGATCACGTCGACGGGGGCGCACTCGTCCGTGCCGTAGGCGAACATGGCCAGCGCCTGCGCGCCGCCGACCGCGTGCACCTCTTCGATGCCGAGGAGGGCGCAGGCGGCGAGGATGGCCGGGTGCGGCAGGCCGCCGAACTCGCTTTGCGGGGGGCTCGCGACCGCGATCGAGTCTACTTTGGCCGCCTGAGCAGGGACGACGTTCATCACGACGGACGACGGGTAGGCGACAAGCCCGCCGGGCACGTAGACCCCGGCCCGGTGCACGGGGACGAAGCGGGTGGACACGCTGAGGCCGGGCGCCGGCTCGGTGTCCTTGCGGTCCGGCAGCTGGGCCTCGTGCACCACGCGGGCCCGCCGGGCGGCCTCGGCGAGGGCGTCTTTGACTTCCGGGTCGAGCGTCTCGAGGGCATGGGCGATGGCTTCGGCGGATACCCGGGTACGCGGGAGGTCCACGCCGTCGAACCGCCGCGTGTACTCGCGGACCGCCTCCCCGCCGCGGACGCGCACGTCCTCGGTTATCGGCCTTACCAGCTCGACCGCACGGTCGACGTCGAGCGCCGCGCGCGGCAGCACGCCCTCGAGCGCTTCGCGGGTAAGGGTGGCCGCGTCCCGGCCACGCAGGTCGATAACGCTGATAACGGGGCTCGCCCCGCTGTCCGAAGTCACCCGCCTAGTTTACGAAGCGCGACCGCGGGCCGCTGACCTGTCCACCTGCTGGACACCAGCTGCCCGCGGGGAGGACGACAGGGTAGGCACGGCTGACGGGCGGATGCCGGCCGTGCCGGACGGGCTGGGCGTCGGGGACGGTGTGGCCGAGGGCGGTCCCGTGAGGCTGGGCAGCGCGGTCGCGAGGTGGCCGCGGGACGGGGCGGGGCCAGGACGCGTCGGGGCCGCCGGGCGCGGCGCGGGGTGCTGGGCCGGGGCGGTCCCTGGCCTGGCGAGATGGGTGATTCCCGTCACCGCGCCGAACACCGCGGCGACGGCGCACGCCGTCCCGGCGACCGCCGTGAGCCGCCGGAGCCTGCGCCGGCGCCTGCCTCGCCGCATGAGCGCCGGGATGTCGGGACCTGCCTCGGTCGCACCGGTTACCCGGAGCGCCTGCCGCAGCGTGTCCAGATCGGTCATGGCCGGTCACCTCCGACCGCGGAAGCGGGGACCTCCGGGTCCGCGCGGACCCGGAGCTTGGCGAGCGCGCGCGAACTGGTGCTCTTGACCGTGCCGACGGTGACGCCGAGATCGCGTGCCACGGTCGCCTCGGGGAGGTCGAACAGGTAGCGCATGACGACGACCGCGCGTTCCCGCACGGTGAGCGTGGCGAGGGCGCCGGTCAGCCACTGTCGCAGCGCGACCTCGTCCGCGGGGTCCGGGCCGCCCGCCTGCTCCGGCAGGTCGCCGGACGGGTATTCGCGCAGCCGCCGGCGCCACCGGTCGGTCAGGTAGTTGACGAGCACCCGCCGCGCGTAGGCGAAGGCGTCCTCGCGCCGGACCCGCGACCACGCGGCGTAGGTGCGCACGAGCGCGGCCTGCGCCGCGTCTTCGGCGGTGTGCCGGTCACCGGTCAGCAGGTAGCCCGCGTGGCATAGCCCGCCGTAGCTCGCCTGGGCGAATTCGGCGAACTCCTCGTCTCCGCGTGCCACGCGTGCCAATAGCCGTCCCTTCCGCCGGTTAACCGCCTCGTGGATATACGGCGGGACCGCGGCGAAGGTTGCCGCCGGGGCGGCACAACTTTCCGCCTCCTGGGACGTACTTCCGTGTGCTCACGTTATCGGCGGACTTCAGGAGGAACACATGGAGCTGAGCGCGAAGCGGCACAGCGGCGCGGGCGTCCGGGCGGCCGGCGCGGTGGCGGGGCTGGTCCTGCTCTGCGGCGGGTGTACCGCGGGCGCCGCGGTCAGTGCGGGGAACGGTCACGCCGGGCGGCAGCGGCCTGCGACGGCGGCAACGGCGACGGCATCGGCCGGCGCCGGATCGCCGTCCGCCGGCGCCGGATCGCCGTCCGCCCGCGCCGGATCGCCGTCCCCGGTGCCGAGCGCGACCGCCTCGGCAGGCGGCACGGCCACGCCGGTGCCGAGCGCGACCAGGGTGCCCGCGGGGACGCCCATGCCGGTGGCGAGTCCCAGTCCCAGTGGGGCGGTTCCCGTCCCCTCGCCGACGAGGATGGCCGCTGGCGCGCCGGCGCCATCGGCTAGCCCTTCTCCTACTGGGTGAAGCCGGGCTCGGCCGGGTCCGCGGGCTCGGCGTGGTCGCCGGTGTCGCTGGTCCGGCGGGCGCCCCACTCGGCCACGAAGATGACGATCGCGGTGATCATCGGCCAGAAGGCCAGCGCGCTCTTGGCCCCGAGGGAGAGGGATGCGTGGAACAGCGTGCCGTTCGGGCTGGCGGCGAGATGCTGGTTATAGCTGGACAGGCCGATCTGCTCGCCGAGCCAGAGCATCACGAACGCGCCGGCGACCGCGCCGGCGATGAGCCCGACGACCACGACGGCCCGTCCGCCGCCGGTTCGGGGAGCGACGCCGAACCGGTAACCGAGCAGGCCGGTGATCAGCCCGGCGACCGCGCCGATCGCGCAGAACCACGCGTCCGCGCCGATGAACGCGGTCGTCTCCGAGTTCACGAGCTGCGCGGTGCCGCTGCCGATCTCCTGCAGCACCGCCCGGGGGGCGACTTCGCCCCAGATCAGCCCCGCGAGCAGTCCGATCAACGCGCTGCCGATGAGCGCCGCCGCGAACCAGGCGACCGCCGCTTGCGCCGCCGGGCGCCCGCCGGCTGTGCCGGCCTGCTCCGGAACAGTAACCATCCTTCGCATCGCACCTCGCTTCCCGGAAGATCGTACCGGGCGCGGTCCGCGCGGGCGCGGTTTGAATCGGGGGGTTCTGGGCAGACGCAGGGGCGGCCAAACGGTTGTCCAGGAGGTCACCATGCCAGTAGGCGCCATCATCGCCCTCATGATCGTCGTTGTCCTTCTCGCCGCCGCGGTGGCGGGAACCCTGGTCTTGCGCCGGATGGCACTGCGGCGCAGGTTCGGGCCCGAATACGACCGGCTCGCGCGCGAGGTCGGCCCGCGGCGCGCGGCCGCCGAGCTCGCCGAGCGGCAGCGCCGCGTCGAGGAGCTTGACCTGCACCCGCTGACCGCCGAGCGGCGGGCTGGCTACGGCAGGGAGTGGACGGCGGTGCAGGAGCGGTTCGTCGACAGCCCGGAGCAGGCGGTGCAGACCGCGTCGTCCCTGGTCACCGCCGTCGCGGCGGAGTGCGGGTACTCCGTCGCCGACGAGGAGCGATTCCTCACCGACCTGTCGGTGTACCACTCGCCCCGGCTGGCGGAATACCGGCGCGCGCGCCGGATCACCGGGGGGACAGGCGTCCCGACCGAGGAACTCAGGCAGGCCCTGCTGGGGTACCGCGCGATGTTCCTCGACCTGATGTGGGCGCCCGACAACGACGTGGACCGTGCCGCCGTCCCGGCGGACGCGGAAGGCACCACCGTGGCGGACATGGACGTGGCAGCCGCGAACACGGCGGGCCCGGACGCGGGTACGAACGCGACCGGCGCGAATGACCAGACCATGGCCCAGCCGACGAGGAAGGGGTAAGACGATGAGCACTGAACTCGGGCAGATCACTGACCGCGGCGGACGGCTCCCGGTCATCGACAGGGCCGGCGAGCCGGGCACGGCCGACTTGGACGGTCCGCTGATCACGGATGTGGCCGGGCTGCGGGAGTCCTGGCACCGGATCCAGGCCGAGTTCGTCGACGACCCGCGGGAGGCGGTGGCGGATGCCGCTGCCCTGGTCGATCACGCTACGCAGACGCTTGTCGGCACGCTACGGTACCGGCAGCAGCGGCTGCGCGCCATGTGGGATAGCGCCGCCGCGCCGGCCGCGGGCGGCATGTCTACCCCGGCAGCCACGTTCACCCCGAACGACGCGGGCGGCCCCGGCACGACAAGCGCTACGACGGCTGCCGCCCCGCAAGCCACATTCGTCCCGAACGGCACGGCGACCGCGGATAGCGCGCTGGTCTCGGACAGCACGCAGGCTGCGGACGAGGCGACGGCAGCGGACGAGCCGCCCGGCTCTGAGGCCACTCGCGCGGACGGCACGCTCGCCGAGACTCCGGACACCGCCAGCGCGACGGATGCCGACCTCACCGCGGACGGCACGCGCGTAGCGGACAGCGGCCGCGAGCCGGCCAGCGACGGTCTCCGAGGCGGCTACCGGGACAGCGGTTACCAGAACGCTGCCTACCAGAACGCTGCCGACCAGGACAGCGGCTACCGGGACAGCGGCTACCGGGACAGCGGCTACCGGAACGGCGCCTACCGGAACGGCGGGTCTCAGGCCGGCGGCGTGAGCGCGGGTGCCGGCGAGGGCGCCCGGGCCGGGCAGGCGATGGCGGGCGCGGCGGACACCGAGCAACTGCGGGTCCTGATGAAGCGGTACCGGCTGCTGCTCGACCAGATCTGCCCGACGCAGTAGCGGCGCACGGCTCGCCGGGCCGCCCGGGCCGCCGGGCCCGGCGAGCCGTGCGCGGGGGTGCCTGGCCCGGGCGCCGGCGGGGGCGCGCGCCGTCCGTGGGGTGCTGGCGTGACCTCTGTTGCGGGCGGGGTTTGCCCGCGCGGGCCGTTTCATGATCACGAATCTTTTTCGTACGTATAGGATGAATTATTTACCTCCTGAAAAGTGTTTTCGTGATTATGGGTCATGCCAGTCGACATCGGGCTCCGGCGGGCCTGCCTGCTGTTACGCATGCGGCCGGAGGGGCCCCAGGGGTCGGTGATCAGCGTCGGCTCACGCCTAGCTTGCGACGGGGATCGCGTGGATCTCCGGCAGGACCGCCGTCAGGGCGGCGAGGGTGGCCTGCGTCAACAGTCCCCGGTGCGAGATGATCGCGTGGTCGACGCCCAGCCCTGCCAGCTCACGCAGGCGGGAGAGCAGGCCCTCAAACCCGATGGCCTCCTCCTCGGCGAGGTCGAACAGAGCGCCGACGGTCTTCTCGATCTCGGCGTAGTCCCGTCCGGCCGCCGCGCAGTGTTCCCGCAGCACGCCGAGCTTGTGCCGCAGGTCGCTGGCGTACTCGGTGCCGGGCAGGTCGAGCAGGTGGCAGGCGTCCGCGTACTGCGCGACCAGCCGCAGCGTCTTGCGTTCGCCGCCGCCGGCGACCAGGATCGGCGGCCGCGGGCGCTGGGCCGAGTTCGGCGAGTTGAGCGGGCGGGCGAGCTGATAGTGCTTCCCGGTGTACGGGCTGTCGTCGCCGCGCCACATCTGGCCGGCGATCTGCAGCAGTTCCTCGAGCATCTCGAAGCGGTCGGCGAGCGACGGGAACGGGATGCCGAGCCCCTCGGCCTCGAAGGCCGTCCCCGGGCCCGACGGCTGGACGTTGAACGGCGCGCCGGCGCCGACACCGAAGTACATCCGGCCGCCGCTGAGCACGTCCAGCGTGGTGACCGTCTTGACGAGCACCCCTGGGTGCCGGTAGGCAACCGACGTCACCAGCGTCCCGAGCCTGATCCGCCGCGTCTGCCCCGCCAGGACGCCCAGGGTCGCGTAGGCCTCGGGCATCGGCGACTCGGGCGGGTTCCCGGTGAGGCGTATCTGGAAGAAGTGGTCCATCACCCACAGGCTGTCGAATCCCGCCTCATCGGCCTGGCGGGCGAGACCGGTGATCATCGCGCCCAGTTCGCCGGCCGACACCGGCCAGGAGAAGTTTCCGACCGTGATTCCCAGCTTCATCGACTAGGCTCCTTGTTCGTTAGCCGGTTAATGAATGTATCGTAAGCCGGCTGAACGATCGCCGTGCCACTGTTTTGCCGCGGCCGGCAGGCCGTACGCTGTGCGTGCGATGAACGAGAAGCACGGCGATTTCCAGACCGAGTTCTGGGGGGCCAAGCACGCGCTGGCCCATGCCTCGGCCGCGGCGTTCGCCCGGCACGGCGTCTACGAGGGGCAGCAGTTCGTGCTGCGCTGCCTGTGGCGGGAAGACGGCCTGTCCCCCGGCGAGATCGCCAGGCGGCTTGGCCTGGCGACGCCGACGGTGACGCGGGCGGCCACCAGGATGGAGGCGGCCGGCCTGCTGCGGCGGGAGCCGCACCCCAGCGACCGGCGGCTGGTCCGGCTGCGGCTCACCGACCGGGGCCGGGAGCTCGAGAAAGTCATCGGCGACCAGATGGACGAGCTCACCGAGCGAGCGCTGGCCACCCTGGGCCCGGACGAGCGGGCGGCACTGGTCCGTGCCCTCGAGCGGATCCGGCGTAACCTCACCGCGGAAGGCTGACGCCAGGCTGGCGCGTGCGGCCACGGGACCGTCCATGGGTCGCCGGCGAGGTGACGGTGCAGTCGCAGCAGCGTCGAGCCGATGCCCGACGCCCCCTGCAGGTAGCCGGTCTCGGGCGGCAGATCCGGCTCCGGCAGCCGGAACTCGTAGTTCGACCAGCGCGTCCCGGACGCGTCGGTGACCGCCCTCGCCAGCAGGTCGTCGACCAGGAGCGCGGCGAAATCCAGGTCGGCGGCCCGGCCCTCGAGCTGGTGCAGGTCGAGGAAGAACTCCGCGACGCCCGCCGATCCGCAGCACCGGGCGACGTTGTCCCAGAAGCCCGGCTCCTTGCGCGCCGGGATCCCGCTGACCAGGTTGGTCCGCGCCGCCCGGCGCAGCCAGGTCCGCCAGGCGGCGTCGCCGGTGGCCAGCTCGAGCTGGCGGAAGAGCCAGCCGAGGCCCGGCGGCCCGTGGCACCAGCCGAGGGTGAACAGGTCGGTGGCGTCGGGCTCGTGGTGGAACGCCGCGCACGTGTCGCCGTCGGTGCGCACCGTCGTCAGCACCCAGTCGGCCCCGGCCAGGCTGGCGTCGAGGAACCGCCGCTCGCCGGTCTGGCCGGCCAGCCGGGCGAGGAAGAAGGCGATGCCCGCGGTACCGTGCGCGAAGTTCGGGTACCGCCGCCGCGGATCGGCCCGGGGCCTGGTGTAGGCGCCCGGCCCCAGCGTCCAGCGGACGCCCCGCGGCGCCTGTTCCGCCTGGGACAGCAGCCAGTCGCCCGCGCCCGCCGCGAGGTCGAGCGCCGCGGGCCCGAGGTACTTCGGCCCCAGGGTGAGCAGCAGGCAGCCGATGCCGGCGGTGCCCCACAAGATCTCCGTGACCTGATCCCAGTGCGCTCCGTCGGCGGTCACCGCGGCCCGTGCGGCGATCGTCCGCATGATCCGCCCGGCGAGGTCCCCGAGCTCCTTATCGTCCGCCGCGTCCGCCGCCACATCCAGGGCCACCGCCCACCCGCCGACGCCCGTGAACAGCCCGCAGCCCATCTCCCCCGCGGCGACGGCATCGAAGCTGGCCGCCATCCACCGGCCGCCCTGCCGGACGGCCTCCAGCCAGCGCTCCTCGCCGGTCGTAACGAACGCCTCGGCGAAGAACATAGTCGGCCCGGCGGTCCCCCAGCCAAGGCCCGGCGCGAATTCGCTGGTGACGCCGGGCTGCCATGGCCAGCACCAGCCCTCATCACGCCGCTCGGCGGTAGATAGCAGCCACCGTCCGACGTCCTCGGCGGCGGCGAGGTAGGCCATGGCTAAACCATAGGACGAGCGGGGCCGGTGCGAGCGGGGCGCGGTGGGTGAGGGGGGCGCGGTGGTGTTCCGCCGCGTAGTTCGGGGCCGCTCCTTGGCCCCGACTGAACGCGCCGGAACACCACAAGCCCCGCGACCCCACCCTGACGGAGTCAGTGATCCGCTTGCAGGCGGAGCCACGCGTCCGTTCGGGATGAAAAGGATTCTTCAGCTGGCGATGCAGGAGGGGCCGAGCAGCTGCTTGAGGTCGGCGTGCAGGGCCGGCGACGCGGTGACGCGGAGCTTGTCGTCGAGGCGGACGACCGTCGTCCTCTGGTTGCCGCGCAGCTTGAGGTGCACCTCGGTGGGGCCGGGGTGGGTGCGCAGCACCTCGCGGAGCTGCTCGACCACCGGCGGCACGCAGCGCGTGACCGGCAGGCTCACCACGAACGGGGCGTTGTCGCCGACGGTGAGATCGGGGACGGTCATGTCCATGGCGATGAGCTTCGGCACGTCGTCGCGGCGGTCGACCCGGCCCTTGACGACGACGATCGCGTCTTCGGCGATCGCGGTCGCGTACAGCTGGTAGGTCTGCGGGAAGAACAACACCTCGATGGCGCCGGCGAGATCCTCGAGGGTGGCCGCGGCCCACTGGCTGCCCTGCTTGGTCACCTTGCGCTGCACACCGGACAGGATGCCGCCGATCTTGACGATCTGGCCCTCGTTCCGGCCGTTCTGGCCCGGCGCGGGGGCCGGGCGGTCCTCGTCCTCGGCGGCGGCCATCAGCTCGGCGAGCGAGCAGTCGGTGTCCTTGGCGAGCAGGTGCTCCACGCCGAGCAGCGGGTGGTCGGACACGTACAGGCCGAGCATCTCCCGCTCGAAGTTGAGCCGGGTCTTCTTGTCCCACTCGGCGTCCGGGATGGCGACTTCGAATACCGCCTCCGCCTCCGCGTCGCCGCCGAACAGCGAGTCCTGGCCGATCGCCTCGTTCCGCTTAATGTCGATAACGGAGTCGACGGCCTGCTCGTGGATCAGCACCAGGCCCTTGCGGGGATGCCCGAAGGAGTCGAACGCGCCCGACTTGACCAGGCTCTCTATGACGCGCTTGTTGCAGACGACGGCCGGGACCTTGCGCAGGAAGTCGGCGAAGCTGGTGAAGTCGCCCTTGGACTTGCGCGCGGCGATGATCGCGTCGACCACGTTGGCGCCGACGTTGCGGATCGCCGCGAGGCCGAAGCGGACGTCGTCGCCGACCGCGGTGAAGGTGGCGACGGACGCGTTCACGTCCGGCGGCAGGACCTTCACGCCCATCCGGCGGGACTCCGACAGGTAGAGGGCGGACTTGTCCTTGTCGTCGCCGACGCTCGTGAGCAGGGCCGCCATGTACTCGGCGGGGTAGTTCGCCTTGAGGTAGGCGGTCCAGTAGGACACCAGGCCGTAAGCGGCGGAGTGTGCCTTGTTGAACGCGTAGCCCGCGAACGGCACCAGGACGTCCCACACCGCCTGGATCGCCTGGTCGGAGTAGCCGTGCTCCCGGCAGCCCTTCTGGAAGGGGACAAACTCCTTGTCCAGGATCTCCTTCTTCTTCTTGCCCATCGCGCGCCTGAGCAGGTCGGCTTGTCCCAGGGTGTAGCCGGCCATGATCTGCGCGGCCTTCTGCACCTGCTCCTGGTAGACGATCAGGCCGTAGGTGGGCTCGAGGATCTCCCGCAGCGGCTCTTCGAGTTCCCGGTGGATCGGGACGATCTCCTGCTGGCCGTTCTTCCGCAGCGCGTAGTTGATGTGGCTGTTGACGCCCATCGGGCCGGGGCGGTACAGCGCGCCGACGGCGGAGATGTCCTCGAAGTTGTCCGGCTTCATCAGCCGCAGCAGGCTGCGCATGGGGCCGCCGTCGAACTGGAACACACCGAGGGTGTCGCCGCGGGCGAGCAGGTCGTAGGTGGGCTTGTCGTCGAGTTTGAGGCTGAGCAGGTCGATCTTGATGCCGCGGTTCTTCTCGATCGCTCTAACAGCGTCGGACATTATCGTCAGGTTCCGCAGGCCGAGAAAGTCCATCTTCAGCAGGCCCAACCCCTCGCAGGTCGGGTAGTCGAACTGCGTGATCACCGCGCCGTCGGAGTTCCTGGTCCACACCGGGATGTGGTCGGTCAGCGGCTCGGCGGACATGATCACGCCGGCCGCGTGGACGCCGGGCTGGCGGATCAGCCCCTCGATGCCCTTGGCGGTGTCGATGACCTGCTTGATCTCGGCTTCGCCCTCGTACAGGGCCCGCAGCTCGCCGGCCTCCCTGTGCCGGGGGTGCTCCTCGTCGAAGATGCCGGACAGCGGGATGTCCTTGCCCATGACCGCCGGCGGGAACGCCTTGGTGATCCGGTCGCCGAGCGCGTAGGGGAAGCCGAGGACGCGGGTCGAGTCCTTGATGGCGGCCTTGGCCTTGATCGTGCCGTAGGTGATGATCTGCGCGACCTTGTCGCTGCCCCACTTGCCGGTCACGTAGCGGATCACGTCGGCCCGGCCACGTTCGTCGAAGTCGATGTCGATGTCCGGCATCGAGATCCGTTCGGGGTTCAGGAAGCGCTCGAAGATCAGGCCGTGGTCCAGGGGATCCAGGTCGGTGATGCCCATCGAGTAGGCGACGATGCTGCCGGCGGCGCTTCCCCGGCCGGGGCCTACCGCCACGCCGTTGTTCTTCGCCCAGTTGATGAAGTCCGCGACGACCAGGAAGTAAGCCGGGAAGCCCATCTGGCAGATGATCTGTATCTCGTACTCGGCCTGGTTCTTGCGCTGCTCGTCGTAGCCATGGGGGTACCTGCGGTCCATGCCTTTCCAGACCGCGTCGGCGAACAGCTGGTCCTCGGACTCGTAGCCGTCCGGGATCGGGAACCGCGGCATCAGGTTCTTGAACTCGAACATGCCGGCCACCTCGACGCGGTTGGCGATCAGCAGCTGTGAGTTGCGGCAGCCTTCCTGCCAGATGTCGCTGTTGTTGACGCGGTACATCTCCTCCGGCGACTTGATGTAGTAGCCGGTGCCGTCGAACTTGAACCGGTCCGCGTCGGCCAGGGTCTTGCCGGTCTGGATGCACAGCAGGAGGTCGTGCGCCTGGGCGTCGGTTTCTTTCGTGTAGTGCGAGTCGTTGGTGACGACGGGAGGGATGCCGAGTTTGCGCGCTATGTCGAGGAGGCCCTGGCGGACGCGGGTCTCGATGTCGAGGCCGTGGTCCATCAGCTCCAGGAAGTAGTTGTCCTTGCCGAAGATGTCCCGCCAGTCGGCCGCGGCCTTGAGCGCCTCTTCCTCATGGCCCAGCCGCAGCCGGGTCTGGACCTCGCCGGACGGGCAGCCGGTGGAGGCCATCAGCCCGCCCGCGTGCGCGGCGAGCAGTTCCTTGTCCATGCGGGGCCACTTGACCAGCCAGCCTTCGGCGTAGGACCTGCTGGACAGCTTGAAGAGGTTGTACAGGCCGTCGGCGTTCCGGGCCCAGATCGTCTTGTGCAGGTAGGCGCCGGAGGCGGAGACGTCGTCCTTCTTCTGGTGCGGCTGGCCCCACAGGATGCGGTTGGGGTTGTCTCTTCTTTCCGGGGCGACGTAGGCCTCGATACCGATGACCGGGGTGATGCCGGCGTCCTTGGCCTGCCGGTGGAACTCGGCCGCGCCGAACATGTTGCCGTGGTCGGTCATCGCCACGTGCGTCATGCCCCGGGCCTTGACCTCTTTGAAGAGTTCCTTCAGCCGGGCGGCACCGTCCAGCATCGAGTATTCGGTATGCACGTGGAGGTGAGCGTACGGGGATGTGGTCGCCGCGGATTCCGTCATGAACCCAACCGCCTCCTCAGGCACGCTTCGCGCCGCCCGCGCGTTCACTGCTCGCGCGGCGCGTGTTCTGCAACCGTAAACCGGGGGAAGGCGGCCGACGCCGTGACCACGGACGCGGAGCCGCTTCGCCGCGGCGGTCCCGTCTCCGCGTCACTGCGGTCATCGCGCCAGCCCGGTGATTCATACCTTATCGGGTCGCGGCGCGGGGGGCGCGGGGGCGCGCCGAGTGGGTTCGCGGGTCTTTCGCCGCCGGGTCAGCTTTCGGCGCGGAGGATGTCCAGGGCGCGCTGGAGGTCGTCTGGGTAGGGGCTGGTGAACGAGACCTCGCGGCCGTCGGCCGGGTGGTCGAACGACAGGCTCACCGCGTGCAGCCACTGCCTGGTCAGGCCCAGGTGCGCCGCGAGCACCGGGTCGGCGCCGTAGAGCAGGTCGCCGCAGCACGGATGGCGAAGCGCGGCCATGTGCACCCGGATCTGGTGGGTGCGCCCGGTCTCCAGGCCCACGGTCACCAGGCTCGCCGCGCGGAACGCCTCGAGCGTGTCGTAGTGGGTGATGCTCGGGCGCCCGTCCGCGACCACCGCGAACCGGCCGTCGCCGGACGGGTGCCGCCCGATGGGCGCGTCGATCGTGCCGCGCAGCGGATCCGGGTGTCCCTGCACGAGCGCGTGGTAGGTCTTGGACACGGTGCGCTCGCGGAAGGCCTGCTTCAGGACGCTGTAGGCGAGGTCGCTCTTGGCGACGACCATCAGCCCGGTCGTGTTGGCGTCGAGGCGGTGGACGATGCCCTGGCGTTCGGCGGCGCCGCTGGTAGCCACCGTGTGCCCGGCGGCGAGCAGGCCGCCGAGCACGGTCGGGCCGGTCCAGCCTGGCGTGGGGTGCGCGGCCACGCCGCGCGGCTTGTCCACCACCACGATGTCGTCGTCCTCGTAGACGACTATCAGGCCGGGCACCGGCTGCGCCGCGGGCACCGCCTCCCGGGGCGGCGGCAGCGTCACCGACAGCGGGGCGCCGGCCAGCACCCGGTCGGACTTGGCGGCCGGCTGGCCGTCGACCAGCACCTGGCCCGCGCCGATCAGCTCCGCGGCACGCGCCCGGGACAGCCCGAACATCCGGGCAAGCGCCGCGTCCAGCCGCTCCCCGTCCAGGCCCTCGGGGACCTGGACGTAGCGCTCCCCCGGGCTCACCGGTCCGCGTCCGCCGCGTCCGCCGACTTCGCGGCGGGCCCGGCGGGCTCGGCGGGCTCGGTGGCGGCCGGGGCCGGGGCCGGGGTCCGCGTCTGGCGGTCGCCGCGGGTGCCGTCCAGGTGGTAGCCGAACATCGCGAGCAGCACGGTCAGGATGCCGCCGCAGACGATCGCCGAGTCGGCGAGGTTGAACACGGGCCAGTAGCGGGTCAACTCGATCCAGTCCACCACGTCGCCGCGGAAGAGCCCCGGGGCACGGAAGATGCGGTCGGCCAGGTTGCCCATCGCCCCGCCGAGCAGCAGCCCGAGCGTGATCGCCCAGCCGAGGCTGCGCAGGTTCCGCGCGGTCCGCGCGATATAGACGATCACGCCCACCGCGATCGCCGTGAACACGATCGTGTCCCCGGTCCCGACGCTGAACGCCGCCCCCGGATTCCGCAGCAAGTTCAGCATCAGGACGGTGCCGAGCACGTGCACCGGGTCGCCGGGCCGCAGATGCACGACCACGAGGGCCTTGGTGATGGCATCGGCGGCCAGCACGAAGACGGCGACGGCGGCCAGCACGCCGATCCGCCGCCGGCGGTTGCCGGCCTCGGGACTCAGCGGCGTTCCTGCCGCTGCTTGCACTCCACGCACAGGGTCGCCCGCGGGAACGCCAGGAGCCGGGCTTTTCCTATCGGCTTGCCGCACGATTCGCATACTCCATATGTTCCCGCTTCGATCCGGGCGAGCGCGTGCTCGGTCTGCTCGAGCAGCTCGCGCGTGTTGTGGGTGAGCGCCAGTTCGTGCTCCCGCTCGAACAGCTTGCTGCTCGCGTCCGCCTCGTCGTCCCCCGCCTCGGCGACCGTATCCCTGAGACGAGCGGCGATCTGCGACTCCGCCTGGCCGATCTCCTGGCGCAGCGCGTCCGCTTCAACCTCGAGTTCCGAGCGGAGCTCGTCCAGTTCGGCGTCGGTCCACGGCTCTTCACCTGGCCGCACCGGAAGGCCAGCGGCGGAGTGCGGCGCAGCGGTCATGTCTGGTGTCACCCTTTTGCGATCGTCAATTCGGACAGTGAAGGATACGACCACATCGCCACTCCCGCAAACAGAAACGGAAACGTTGCGCTGTCGGCGGAACGCACCGCCGAGGAGCTCACGGCGGGAATGCGTTCGCGCCGTTTTACGCTGTCCGATACGCTGAATACGCGGTGATGGGGACAGCTGCCGCGGAATGCTGCGAGGAGCGACCCGGGGATGGTGCGAGCCCGGGTGCGTGCACCGCGGACCAGATCACCCCGGAGCGGCCGGAAGAACGGGTGCCTGCTCATCGGCGAGGCAGCTCAGTAGAACCGGCGAAGATCAAATTCGAGTGGGCCGAACGGGCTGTGGATGACTCCCCTTTCGGTCAAAGAGGGTGGTACCGCGGGGCGGCGCAGATGCGTGCCTCGTCCCTCTGGCTTAGCTGACGCGAACGCTGGAGGGCACCCTAAGATGTCGGAGCTGACCGAACGGAAGCCGGGCGGGGCGATGCCGGCGCTGCCGGCGCACGCGGACTTTCCCGCGATCGAGCACGAGATGCTGGCCCGGTGGAACCGCAACCGGACGTTCGAGGCCTCGCTCAAGCAGACCGAAGGCGGCCCGCGCTGGACCTTTTACGAAGGGCCGCCGACCGCCAACGGGATGCCCGGCGTCCACCACATCGAGGCCCGCGTCTTCAAGGACCTGTTCCCCCGGTTCAAGACCATGCAGGGGTTCCACGTCAAGCGCAAGGCGGGCTGGGACTGCCACGGCCTGCCGGTCGAGGTGGCCGTGGAGAAGGAACTCGGACTGTCCGGCAAGAAGGACATCGAGGCCTACGGCGTCGCCGAGTTCAACGAGCGGTGCCGGGAGTCCGTGCTGCGCCATGTCGACGCCTTCTCCGCGCTGACGACGCGGATGGGCTACTGGATCGACCTGTCCGACGCCTACCGCACCATGGACCCCGACTACGTCGAGTCGGTCTGGTGGGCGCTGAAGACCATCTTCGACAAGGGCCTGCTGGTCCGTGACTTCCGGATCAGCCCGTACTGCCCCCGGTGCGGCACCGCGCTGTCCGACCACGAGATGGGCCAGCCGGACGTCTACCGGGACGTCACCGACCCGTCGGTGACCGTCCGGTTCCCGCTGACCTCGCTGCCCGCGGGCGCGAACCAGCACCTGGAAGGCGCCGACCTGCTGGTGTGGACGACAACGCCGTGGACCCTCGTGGCCAACACCGCCGTCGCGGTCCACCCGGACGTGGAGTACGTGGTCGCCCGCAAGGCTGGCGGTGCGGAGAAGACCGTGGTAGCGGCGGCGCTGTACGGGAAGGTGCTCGGCGACGGCTGGCACGTCCTGGCGACGGTGCGAGGAACGGATCTGATCGGGGCGAAGTACTCGAGGCCGTTCGGGATGGCGGAAATTCCAGACGCCCACATAGTGGTAGCAGGCGATTTCGTCACCACGGAGGACGGCACCGGGCTGGTCCACCTGGCGCCGGCGTTCGGCGCGGACGACATGGAGACCTCGCGCGCCAACGGGCTGCCGGTGGTGAACCCGGTCCGGCCCGACGGGCGGTTCGAGGAGGGTCTGCCGCTGGTCGGCGGGATGTTCTTCAAGGACGCGGACAAGGTGCTGGTCGCGGACCTGGCCGAGCGCGGGCTGCTGTTCAAGGCCGAGATGCACGTGCACAGCTACCCGCACTGCTGGCGGTGCAACACCGTGCTGCTCTACTACGCGCTGCCGTCCTGGTACATCAGGACCACGGCGATCAAGGACCAGCTGCTCGCGGAGAACGAGAAGACGAACTGGCAGCCGGTCACGATCAAGAACGGCCGGTACGGCGAATGGCTGCGCAACAACGTGGACTGGGCGCTGTCCCGGACCCGGTACTGGGGCACGCCGCTGCCGCTGTGGGAGTGCCCGTCCGGGCACCTGACCTGCGTGGGCTCGCTCGGCGAGCTTTCCGGGCTGGCCGCGCGGGATGTCTCGGGACTCGACCCGCACCGGCCGTACGTGGACGACGTGACGTTCCCCTGCCCGTCGTGCGGTCTTACGGCGACGCGGGTGCCCGAGGTGATCGACGCCTGGTTCGACTCGGGGTCGATGCCGTTCGCGCAGCACGGCGCGCCGTTGCGGAACCTGCGTGAGTTCGAGGAGGCGTATCCGGCCCAGTTCATCTGCGAGGCGATCGACCAGACCCGGGGCTGGTTCTACTCGCTGATGGCCGTGGGCACTTTGGTTTTCGGGCGCTCGTCGTACGAGAACGTGGTGTGCCTGGGGCACGTCGTCGACGAGCAGGGGCGCAAGATGTCCAAGCACCTCGGCAACGTGATGGAGCCGATGGGGCTGATGAACGGGCACGGTGCGGACGCGGTGCGCTGGTTCTTCGCGGCGTCGGGGTCGCCGTGGGGGCAGCGCCGGATCGGGCCTTCGGTGCTCGACGAGATCGTCCGCAAGGTGCTGCTCACCTACTGGAACACGGTCTCGTTCCTGGTGCTGTACGCGAACGCCTCGGCTTCTTCTGGCGGCGGGGCGTGGACGCCGGAGTCGGCTGCCGCGGCGCCTTCGCCGGTTGACCGGCCGCTGCTGGACCGGTGGCTGCTGTCGGAGCTGCACGCGAGCGTGCGGGACGTGACGGCCTCGCTGGAGGCGTTCGACTCGGCCGCGGCCGGGCGGCGGATCGCCTCGCTGATCGACGACCTGTCGAACTGGTACGTGCGGCGGTCGCGGCGGCGGTTCTGGGACGGGCCTTCCACTGCCGACGGGGCGGCGGCGTTCGCGACGCTGCACGAGGTACTCGTCGTCCTCACGCAGCTGATGGCGCCGATCACGCCGTTCCTCGCCGACTACGTGTGGGGCGTGCTGCGGCCGGGCGACTCCGCTGAATCGGTGCACCTGGCGTCGTGGCCGTCATATGACGCCTCGCTGATCGACCCGGAGCTGTCGGCGCACATGGCGCTGGCACGGCGGCTGGTCGAGCTGGGCCGGTCGGCGCGGTCGGCGGCTTCGGTGCGGACGAGGCAGCCGCTGTCGCGGGCGCTGGTGGGAGCGCCGGGGTTCGCGGGTTTGCCTGCCGCGCTGCGGGAGCTCGTGGCCGAGGAGCTGAACGTGCACGCGCTCGAGCCGCTGTCCGATACCGGGGACTCGCTGGTGAGCTACGCGGTCAAGCCGCAGTTCCGGTCGCTGGGCAAGCGGTTCGGGTCGTCGACGCAGGCGGTGGCCGCCGCGATCGGCGCCATGGACCCGGCGGCGCTGGCGGCCGCCGTCTCATCGGGGTCGGCGGCGGTTCAGGTGCCATCGCTCGGCTCGGTCACGCTGTCGCCTGAGGACGTGATCGTGACGCAGACACCGCTCGAAGGCTGGGGCGTGGCCACCGCCGGCGGCGAGACGGTCGCGCTGGACCTGGCGGTTACCCCGTCGCTGCGCGCGGAGGGCCTGGCCCGCGAGGCCGTCCGGCTCATCCAGGAGGCGCGGAAGAACGACGGCCTCGAGGTCACCGACCGGATCGTGCTGCGCTGGTCCGCTTCGGATCCGGAGCTGGCCGCGGCGCTGGCCCGATACGGGGAGATGATCGCCGGCGAGGTGCTAGCGGTGTCGTTCGGCCCGGGGCCTGACGCCGGGTCTCCGGCGGCCGCCGGGTCTCCTGCGGACGCCGGGGCGTGGCACGAGCACAGCGACGCCGACCTCGGCCTGCGCTTCTGGCTGGCAGTAGCCCCAGCCGCCTAACCGCTAGGGCCGCCGGGCCGCTAGGGCGGCGGGCCGATTGCGCAATCGACCACACTAGACCGGGTCGATCGCGCAATCGACCCGCTCCGGGTTCAGGAAAAGGCACCCGATCCCGCGGCGCTCCGGCCACCGGCAGCGACAGGCCTGAAATGCCTCAGATGGTTGCCCCAGTGCTCGTATTGTCTCAACTTTAGGTTGAGACAATACGGACTCTTCATATGAGATGACCATTTTTGTGTCCGATATGCCCGGAATGTGGGTGCGTCTCGTATGAAAAGTTGAGGGGCGGCGCCGATATGCCGGGAATGTCCGACCGTCTCGACGGCCGCTGAGGGGCGGGCCGGGAGGGGTTGGTGAGGGGCCGGGAGGGGTTGGTGAGGGGCCGGGAGCGGGGTGGGGAGCGGGGTGGGGAGCGGGGTGGGGAGCGGTTAGGCGGTGGGGTCGTCGGGCTGGCAGGCGCGGCAGGGGGTGCAACCCGCCTCCGCGGCCTCGCGTACCGTCATCTTCTGCACGTCACCGTCATCCATGAAGCGGATGAGGATGCAGTTCTGTTCGTGGTACCTGGGTACGCCGGGGACCACGGTGACTTGGTCGGAGTCACTCGCCCCGGCGGCAGGGCCCGTATCCTCGCTGCCGCCGGCCTCATCCGGATCAGACGGCGATGTCTCAGCAGCCGCGGGAGGGTCGAGAACCTCGGCAGCGGCGGTCGCACCCGCGGTGGAGGCGGTGGACTCGGAGGCGGTGGACTCGGAGGCGGAGGGGGCGGTGGACTCGGAGACAGTCGGCTCGGAGACCGTGGACTCGAGGTCTTCCGGCTCGGCGGCTTGTTCGGGAGCGGGCGGAGCGTCTGCTGGCTCGTCTTCGGGGATGGGTCCGATGCCGGTCTCCGCGGCTGGCGCGGCGGCGGTCGGCGCGGCGGCCGAGTCGCCCGACTCGTCGTCGTCGAGGAGCCAGGACCGGCGCGGCCACCAGTCGTCGTCATCCTCGGACGTATCGGCGCCGTCGGCGAGATCCGTGGTGTCGGGAAGGTCGTCGGTCTCGGGCCGCTTAGCGGTCTCGGGCCGTTCGTTGGCTTCGGGCCGCTCGGCGGTCTCGTCCGGGATCGCGGGCACGACCGGCGCGGGCTTGTCCGTAGCGGGCTCGACCGCCGCCGGCTTGTCCGTAGCGGGCTTGTCCGTCCTGGGCTGGTCCGGCGTGGTTTCGTGTGCCGGGCGCGCGGGGCGCTCGAACCAGCTGGGCCACTTCGGCTCGGCGCGGGGCGGCTTGATATCGGGCGGGCTCGCCGCGGCCGGTGATCCGGCCCGCAGGTAATCGGCCGCGGCCGGAGCACCGAACGACTCGCCGTGCGGTTGCAAGAGGCTCTCCCGCCTGGGCGGGGCGGGGACAGTCGGACCCGGGACAACCGGACCCGGGACAACCGGGCCCGGAGCGGTCGGGGCCGGGGCCGTCGGGGCCGGGGCCGGGGCCGTCGGGGCCGGGGAAGCTGACGCGGCCGGGGTTTCGCGTGACCACGGGGGGTCCTGGCGGAACGCGTCGCCGGACCGGCCAGGCGCTGGCGTGTCCTCTTCGGCGCGTTCCCGCTGAGCCGGGCGGCTTCCGGCGTCCCTGGAGGCCCAGACGGACCAGTCCATGGCCAACGGCGGTTCCGGGGCCGCGGACCGCGCGTCCTGGCTGGTCAGCGGGTCCCTGGCGGACGGCGTCCCCCGGCGGGCGAGGGACTCCCAGGCGGGCTGGTCGAACGGCGACTGGCCCGCCTGGGACGCGGTCGCAGGAACCTGGCCCGCGGGAGCATCCACGGCCCCGTTCGGCTGAATGGATGTTTTAGCGACGAGAACCGGGTCCTCGGCGCTGACTCCCGCGGCAGCGGGCGACGGCGCCCCCTGCTCCCCGAACAGCTCCTCGCGCTTGAGCACGACCCCGATCGCGAGCACGACGAGGGCGACCGCGCTCAGCCCGATCGCGATGTACACAAGCAGGAGCTTGCTGGTGGCGACCCCGCCGATGAGCACCCCGATGGCGACGGCAACCAGCCCGGCGCTGAACCGGATCACCTGTAATCTCCTCGTGTCCGGGCTCCCCGGAAGTCCTGCCTCTAGGTATGGGACCAGCTGGATCAGCGAACATCCGGGCGGAAGCCGCCCGCGTGCTCGGGAACGGCGTACTGGCTCGCCGTGGGCGCGGGACCGGTGGCACCGTTGCGGATGGATGGCTGGCCGAGACTGGCCGGAAGCTGCGGCGGGCCGGACGGCGGCATGGCGGGGAACGTGCCGCTGTCGGTCACGCCGGCTTCCAGGTCGCGGAGCTGGCCCTCAAGGTAAGCCTTCAGCCTGCTGCGGTACTCACGCTCAAACGCACGCAGGTCGTCAACGCGGCGCTCGAGCTCCTCACGCTGCTGAACGAGCGAACCCATGGCCTGGCGGTGCCGCTCCTGGGCATCCCGCTCGAGGCTTTCGGCGCGGGCCCTGGCGTCACCGGTCATCTGCTCCGCCTGGCGGCGGGCCTTGGTCAGCACCTCGTCGGCCTCGCGGCGCGCGCGGCCGAGCGTCTCGTCGGCTTCCCGGCGGGCGTCGGCGATGGCCTGGTCCGCGGTCTGCTGCGCCAAGGACAGGACCCGGGCGGCCGTGTCCATGTTGTCCTCGACCGGGTGGTGCATCCGGTCCATCATCATCGGCTCAGGCCTACGCTCCTGCGGCGGCTCCGGCACGTACGTGTCCTGCTTAGGGTCGGACAACGGTGAACTCAGTGCCGGAATGCTTTGCTTCCCGCCGCCACGCAGGACTTCGGCCAGCTTGGCCCGGAGCTCTTCGTTCTCCTGGATCAGCCGGTCAAGTTCAGCCTCAACCTCGTCGAGGAAGGCGTCAACCTCTTCCTCGTCGTAACCAGGCCGCAGCCTGGTCGTACTGAACTGCTTGTTCCGCACATCCGCGGGCGTCAGCGGCATCTTATCTCCTCGGCGCGCTTGGCTGTGTTCCTCAGCACCGTACCTGAAGAGCCACGGTACATGGTTTAGAGATGCGGCACAGCCACCTGTAGCAAAATCAGTACCACGATGAACAGCACCATGAAGCTGAGGTCCATGGCTACTGTACCTAGCCGAAGCGGCGGGATGTAGCGACGCAGGAATTTCAGTGGCGGATCGGTGAGTGTGTAGAAGGTCTCAGCGACCACGAGGACGAACCCGGTCGGACGCCAAGAGCGCGCGAAGACCTGGATCCAGCCGAAGATCATCCTGCCGATGAGCACCAGCAGGTAGATCGTCAGCAGATAGGTGAGGACGACCTTGAGGATTCCCATCACATCACCCGTCCTCGGTCGCGGCCGCCCGCTGCTAGGGCGAGGGCGCCGCTCCGGCTCCTGGTTGGTATCACTTGATCACTGCATGTCCGCTAGCTCTGATTGAAGAAGCCCCGCTCCGCGATGCGGGCCTTGTCTTCCGCGGTCACCTCGACGTTCGCAGGGGAGAGCAGGAAGACCTTGTTCGTCACCTTATCGATGGAACCCCGCAGGCCGAAGATCAGTCCCGCCGCGAAATCGACTAGACGGCGCGCGTCGCTGTCGACCATCTCGGTCAGGTTCATGATCACCGGGGTGCCCTCACGGAAGTGCTCACCGATGGTACGAGCCTCATTGTAAGTGCGCGGATGCAGTGTCGTGATACGGGCGAGCTCGACCTGCTGCGGCGGCACGGGATCAACGCGCTGATCGCTGGGGTATCTCGCGTAGTCGGGATGCGCCGGCGCGGCTTCAACGGCGTCCTCAGGCTCGTCGTACTCGTCGTACTCCTCATACGAGTCGTACTTGTCCTGATACTGGCGATCGTCCTCCACGAGGCCTAGGTAGACCGCCATCTTGCGCATCGCGCTGGCCATCCTTCGTCCTCCGTCGTGCCACCCCACGCGTCGCCGCGTACCGAAGAGCCTTACGCGACGGACACTACAGGACGGGACGCCTTCTGGCGCCGAGCAACGCCGTACCAATTCGCAGGTGTGTCGCACCGGCGTCGATCGCCGCCTCAAGGTCTGCGCTCATGCCCGCGGAGATGACGGCCGCTTCGGGCCGGATCTTGCGTACCGTGTCTGAGCAGGCGCGCAGCGGAGCGAATGCCTCGGCGGGCGGCATGCCGAGCGGCGCCACCGCCATCACCCCGCCGGGCACGAGGCCGGGCTCAGCCGCCAGCGCCGCCGCGATCTCCTCGATCTGTCCGATGGGCGCGCCGCCGCGCGCCGTGTCGCCATCGAGGCTGACCTGGATCAGGCAGGTCAGCTCGCGGCTGGCCGAGCGGGCGGCCGCGCCGAGGACGCGGACCAGGCGAAGGCGGTCCACCGAGTGCACGACATCGGCGTACCTGGCCACGCTCGCGGCCTTGTTGGTCTGCAGCTGGCCGATGAAATGCCAGGTGACCGGCAAGCCCGCGCAAGCCGCCGCCTTGGGCGCCGCTTCCTGGTCGCGGTTCTCCCCGATGTCCGTCACGCCTAGCTCGCTCAGCAGCATCACGTCCGCGGCGGGCCGCGTCTTGGTGACCGCGATCAGGGTGATGTCCGCGCTGTCGCGTCCCGCGGCGGCGCACGCGGCGGCGATCCTGCGGCGGACTTCGGCGAGGTTGCCGGCTAGTTCGCCGCGGCGGTCCGCGAGCGGGCCCGGCTCACTTGAGGAAGTCGGGGACATCCAGGTCGTCGTCCTCTTCGAAGACCACCGGGCGACGGCGCCCGGCGCTCACGTCGAAGACCCTGTCCCCCGATCCGGCGCGCCCAGAGTCCTTCCAGCCGCCCGGGACGGTGTCGCCTGCCCGCTCATCCCTCGCGTCCCTCGCGTCAGCCGCATGGGCGGATGTGACGTTGAACTCGTCGTCTTCGTCGGGCGGGACGAAGGACACCGGCGCGGGGACGTACGCCCCGGCGCTCTCGGCCGCCGACGGCGCCTGCTGGTCCGCGAGCGGGTCACCGCCCGCTGCCGCGGCGCCGGAACCCAGGAAGGAACCAGAAGCGCCGGACAGGCCCGGTGCGTGCGAGGCCCCTGGGGCGCCGGAGGAACCGGAAAAAACTGGCGAGGACTCCCCGTACGCTCCCATGGCTCCTGACGCCTGGGGCGTCGGCCTCGGCGGGCTCACCGGCCGGCTGGCCGCCTCGGCGGCGCCGGCGGAAACGTCTGTCTTGGCCTGCCCGGCGGACCCGGCCGCTCCCCAGGCCGCGGAGCCGCCCGCGACCGGGGTACCGGAGGCTGCCACCGCACCAGCCGTGGCCGCCGGGCCGCTCGCCGTGCCCGGGCTCGAGTTACCCGTGCCCGGGGCCGCGGCCAGCGCCGTATTCGGGGCCGCGTGCGGTGCCGGGGCCGCGTGCGGGGCCGGAGCCGTGCCGGTGCCCGCGGCCTCGGCCAGGGCGCGGCCGCCAGCGTTACCAACCGCGGAGCCAGCGCCGTCGGCCGAACGGCCGCCGCCCGCCACGGTGGCCTGCGCGGGACGGCTGGGCCGCTGCTCGTCGAAGCCCGCCGCGATCACCGTCACCCGGACCTCGTCCCCGAGCGCGTCGTCGATCACGGCGCCGAAGATGATGTTGGCGTCCACCGCCGCCGAGTTCGACACTAGCTGCGCGGCCTCGTTGATCTCGAACAAGCCGAGGTCGGAGCCGCCCTGGATGGACAGCAGCACGCCGTGCGCCCCGTCGATGGAGGCCTCGAGCAGCGGCGAGGAGATCGCCATCTCGGCGGCGGCGACGGCCCGGTCATCGCCGCGCGAGGAGCCGATGCCCATCAGGGCCGACCCGGCGCCGGACATGACGGATTTCACGTCCGCGAAGTCCAGGTTGATCAGGCCCGGGGTGGTGATCAGGTCGGTGATGCCCTGGACACCGGAGAGCAGTACCTGGTCGGCGGCCTTGAACGCGTCGAGCACGCTCACGTGCCTGTCCGAGATCGACAGCAGGCGATCGTTCGGGATGACAATCAGCGTGTCGACCTCGCTGCGCAACCGCTCGATGCCGGCTTCGGCCTGGATGGCCCGTCGCTTCCCCTCGAACCCGAACGGCCGGGTCACCACCCCGATCGTCAGCGCGCCGAGCGACCGGGCGACGCTGGCGACCACGGGCGCGCCGCCGGTTCCGGTGCCGCCGCCCTCTCCCGCGGTGACGAAGACCATGTCGGCGCCCTTGAGCACCTCTTCGATCTCCTCACGGTGATCTTCGGCGGCCCTGGCGCCGACGTCCGGGTTCGCCCCGGCGCCGAGCCCCCGGGTCAGTTCCCTGCCGACGTCGAGCTTCACGTCGGCATCGCTCATCAGGAGGGCCTGCGCATCGGTATTGATCGCGATGAACTCGACGCCCTTGAGTCCCTCTTCGATCATGCGATTGACGGCGTTAACGCCGCCTCCGCCGATTCCGACGACCTTGATGACCGCCAGATAGTTCTGCGGTGCTGCCACGAGGAGGGTACCTTTCCGCTCGTCTTACCTGACCCGGCCGACGTCATCGCCGCTGGTAGCGGCCTCTGACACCTGAGGCGGAGCTAGCTCCCTGCCGTCCGCAATGGAGCCGCCGGCGAACCGGCGGAATTGGCCGCCAATAGCGCCGGCCGGGCGCCTTTACGGTAATTGCCTTACCGCCACACCGATGGCCGTTTGGTTTCACCTTCAGGTTGAGATTTAGAGTTTTGTCATCCTGACGATTGATACGGACAGTAGGGTCGGAAGGCACCGGGGTCAACTAACCACGCCCT
Source organism: uncultured Actinomycetota bacterium (assembly GCA_963771985.1). Taxonomy (GTDB): domain Bacteria; phylum Actinomycetota; class Actinomycetes; order Streptosporangiales; family Streptosporangiaceae; genus Trebonia. Next base: position 397,256 of record CAVYVO010000014.1, read on the forward strand.
AACTGACCAGCGTGTCGGGAGTGGGTTTTTCAGGGCTCCTCCCCGCGAGCCGGGGGGCCGCTCAGAGTCGGCATTCTCCGACGTCACCTGGTCACGACGGTTCCTGGGGCGCTCACATCGAAGTAGCGCGCGGGATCGCGGATCAGGATAGCAAGCTCCCTGTCTTTCTCGCTGGCGCCGTCGGCGCCGCCCCAGACGACCGTCTTGTGGTCGCTCAGGTAGAGCGTCACCTGGGCCAGGTCACCAGGGCCCCCGGCCAGCCCGGCCGCGTCGGCCGCCGACACCTGGGCGACCTCACGGGACAGCCACGCGGGCAGTTCGGCCAGGACGGCGGCGGTGGTCGCCACCCCGGGGTCATCGCGCAGCGTGCTGCCCGTCAGAGACGTCAGGTACAGCGGAAGCCCGGCGGGCCGCGGCCTGGACCAGCGCACGATGACCCCCGACGGGTCCACCAGGTCGTAGCCGCCGCCGATCATGCGCACCGCCACGACCGGGACCCGCTCCGTGACGGTGATCACGAGGTGGTCCGGCCAGTCCTTGGCCACGGTAGCGGACGCGACCTGCCTGATCGATTCCACTCGCTGCGCGACCTGGGCGGTGTTGAGACGCAGCAGCGACGTGCCTGCGGGGACGTCCGCCGCCGCGAGCACCTCGGCTTGTGTGACCAGGTGCGTCCCGGACACCGTCACGGAGCGGACGACGAGCAGCCGCGAGCCGAGCAGCGCCCACGCAACGGCGGCGAGGACGCCGAAGCCGGCCAGCGCGAAGAACGCCGCACGCCACGGTGTGCGTGTTCGCGGCGGGCTCGCTGCCCTGGCGTCAGTCACGGCCGGGCGGCTCCCGCCCCCGCGGTCCCGGACGCGGCGGTCCCGGACGCGGCGGTCCCGGACGCGGCGAGTTCGCTGAGCACCAGCGGCCCGAGCCGGGTCACGTCGCCGGCTCCCATGGTCAGCACCAGGTCGCCGGGCACGGCGACGGACGCGACGACCCGCGGCACGTCGTCAGGAGACTCGACGTAGCGCGCGGCGCCGCCCGGCACCGCGTCGGCGACGAGCTTGCCCGTCACGCCCGGCTCCGGGTCTTCGCGCGCCGCGTAGACGTCAAGCACCACCACCTCGTCCGCGAGCCCCAGCGCGGCCCCGAACTCGATCGCGAAGATCCTGGTCCGGCTGTACAGATGCGGCTGGAACACGGCGATGACGCGGCCGCCGTCCGCGATCGCGCGCGCGGCGCGCAGGTCGGCGGCGAGCTCGGTGGGATGATGGGCGTAGGTGTCGAGCACCCGGACACCGCCGGCCTCGCCCTTCGGCTCCATCCGCCGCGCCGCGCCGTGGTAGCTGGCGAGCGCCGCGGCGACGTCGGCGGGCGCGATCCCGAGTTCGGCGGCGGCGGCGAACGCGGCGGCGGCGTTCAGCACGTAGTGCTCGCCCGGCACCCCCAGGGAGATGCTCACTTCGATTATCCCGAACGGGCTGATGGTGCTCTGGACGGCAAACGCCGTCTCCATCCCCTTCGCACGCGTCCCGGTCACCCGGTAATCGGCGTCCGGCGACTCCCCGTAGGTGCGCACGCGCAGCCCGAGATCGCGCGCGCGGGCGGCGAGTTCGCGCGCGCCCGGGTCGTCGGCGCAGGTGACCAGCAGCCCGCCTGGCCTGATCCGCGCCGCGAACGCGCCGAACGACGCCCGGTAGGCCTCGACCGTCCCGTAGTTGTCCAGGTGATCGGCCTCGACGTTGGTGACCACCGCGGCGTCCGGGGCGAGCATGAGGAAAGAACCGTCGCTCTCGTCGGCCTCGGCCACGAAGTCGGGGCCGTCACCGTCGGCCGCGCCGACGCCGGTGGCCGCGAGCACCCCGCCGATGACGTACCCGGGGTCCGCGCCGGTCTCGCGCAGCACCGTGGTGATCATCGAGGTCGTGGTCGTCTTGCCGTGCGTGCCGGTGATCGCGATGACCCGGCGGCCGAACATCAGCGAGGCGAGCGCGCCGGCCCGGTGCAGCACCCGGATGCCGCGCCGCCTGGCCTCGGCGAGCTCCGGGTTATCGGCGCGGATCGCGCTCGACACCACGAGCGTGTCGGCATCGGCGACGTACTCGGCCCGGTGGCCGACGTGCACCCGGGCACCGAGGGCGCCCAGCTCGGTGAGCGCGGCCGACACGGCGGAGTCACTGCCGGAGACGCTGACCCCCCGGGCCAGCATGATCCGGGCGATGCCGGACATGCCCGTCCCGCCGATGCCCGCGAAGTGCACGCGCCCGAGATCCTCGAGCGGCACCGGTTCAGTGGGCGTCACCAGGGTCATCGGGCGTGCCTGCCCCTGCCGGACGCTGGGCGGTCGGCCGGGGGCTGGTTTCCCGGCGGGTACTTGCCGGCCGGCGGGTACTGCTCCCTGGGCGGGTACTGGTCCCTTGGGGGATACTGCTCCCTCGGCGGGTACTGGGCGGGCGGGCGCTGGTAGCCGGCTGGTGCCTGGGGCGGCCGGCCGGGCGCCGGGGACGGACCCCTCGCGGCCGGAGTGAACAGGTCGCCGGGCGCGCTGTCCGGCCGGGCGCGCTCCGGCTGCGGTCCGGGCTCCGGCGCGGCCTGCCGCGCGGCCCGGCTGGCCGCCTCGGCGGCGGCGATGTCGATGACCGCCTTGGCCAGCCAGCGGTCGGCGTCCTTGCGGCCGAGCGCCACCGCGGCCTCCGACATGGCGGCTACCTGGTCGATGTTGGTCAGCACCGGCAGCAGCGAGCCCTTGATCCACTCTGGTGTGAGCTCGGCGTCCTCGACGAGCAGGCCGCCGCCGCGCTGGACGATCGGCAGCGCGTTGAGCCGCTGCTCGCCGTTGCCGATGGGCAGCGGGACGTACGCCGCGGGCAGGCCGACAGCGGTGAGTTCGGCGCAGGTCATCGCGCCCGCGCGGCACAGGGCGAAGTCGGCGGCGGCGTAGGCCAGGTCCATCCGGTCCACGTAGGGGACCGCGACGTACGGCACCGGTCCGGGGACGGCCTGGATCTCGGCCGAGTTGCGGGGGCCGGTCACGTGCAGCACCTGAACGCCGGCGCCGCGGATGGCGCCGATCGCGCCGGCCAGCGCCCGGTTCAGCGACTTGGCGCCCTGGGAGCCGCCGAAGACGAGCAGGACAGGCAGGTCCGGCCGCAGCCCGAAGTGCGCGCGGGCCTTGTCGCCGAGCGCGAACCGGTCGAGCTCGGCGATCTGCCGCCTGATCGGCAGCCCGAGGTACTGGGCGTTGCGCAGCCTGGTGTCCGGGTGCCCGGTGAACACGTGTGTCGTGAGCATGGCGCCAAGCCGGTTGGCGATTCCGGGAGACGGATTCGCCTCGTGCACGACGATCGGCACCTTATGCCGCTTGGCCGCCAGGTACGCGGGCGTCGCCACGTACCCCCCGAAGCCGACGAGCACGTCCGCGCGCACCCGGTCCAGCACCGCGCCCGCGGCGTGCACCGCGCCGGCCAGCCGTCCGGGGACGGTGAGCAGCTGCGGGGTGACCGAGCGGGGCAGCGGCACCGCCGGGATGAGCGCCAGCTCATAACCGCGCATGGGCACCAGGCGGGTCTCCAGGCCCCGCTCGGTGCCCAGGCAGGTCACCTGGACATTGCCGTCCGCTTGCCGCAGCGCGTCGGCAAGCGCCAGGGCAGGCTCGATATGACCGGCTGACCCGCCGCCAGCTAGCACGACCCTCATCCCATGCGCTCCTTTTCCCGCACTTGCCGCGCGCTTTGGCTCGCGCTCTTATGTGCCGCGTCGCGCCCCGACGCCTAGCCAGCTTAGAACGCGGGACGGCACGCTGGGACCACGTGCGGCCAAAGCCTGGCTGGCACCGGGTTCCCGCCTGGCAAACGACATGAGCATACCGAGCGCCACCATCGTAACCAGCACGGACGACAGACCCTTGGACACCAGCGGCAGCGGAATGCCGGTGATGGGGAGCACACCGATGACGGCGCCGATGTTCACGACCGCCTGCAGGACGATCCAGGCCGTGATCGTGGCGGCCGCCAGCCGGCTGAATGTGTCGGTGGAGCGCCGCGCCACCCGCAGCCCGGCGAACGCCAGGCCGCCGTAAAGCGCGGTCACGCAGAGCGTGCCGACCAGGCCCAGCTCCTCCCCGATGATCGCGAAGATGAAGTCGCTCGTCGACTCGGGCAGCCACCCCCACTTCTCCCTGCTCGCCCCGAGGCCGACGCCGAAGATCCCGCCGGACCCGAGCGCGTACCTGCCCTGGATGCTCTGCTGGTTCGGCCCGACCGGGTTGGTGTTCGACGGATCCCAGAACCCGGTGAGCCGTCTCATCCGGTAACCCTGTGTCACCACCAGCAGCAGGAGCACCAGCCCCATGAGGATCAGCAGGGCGCTGAACACGCGCCCGGGGGTACCGGCGACCCACAGCAGCGCGAGGAAGATGAGCAGCAGGATGAACGTGGTGCCGAGGTCGTCGCCGGCCATCACCAGCATGGCGAGCAGGCCGGTCCCGGGCATGAGGGGGACGAGTATGTGCCGCCAGTCGGCGAGCATGCCCAGCTTCTCCTTGCGGGCGAGCAGGTCGGCGCCCCAGACCGCGAGCGCGAGCTTGGCCAGCTCGGATGGCTGGAACTGCACCGGGCCCAGCTGGATCCAGCGGGCCGCGCCGTTCTGCACCTGGCCCACGCCGTGGATCAGTGTCAGCGCGAGGCCGATGACCGACACCGCGATCAGCGGGTAGGCCGCCGCGCGGAACAGCCGCGGCGACGAGCGCGCCGCCAGCCACATGAGCGGGAGGCCCACCACGACGCCGGCCAGCTGCCGCTCGAAGTCGTAGTACGGCGACTCGCCGTAGGCCAGGTCCGTCACCGAGGCGGTCGACAGCACCATCACCAGGCCGAGGCCGAGCAGCAGTATGGTGATGCCCACGATCAGGTAGTACGACGTGAGCGGCCGGTCGAGCAGCGCGCGCGCCGTCCGCACCCGCTCGCCGAACCCGGCCACGGCCGAGAGCGCCCGGTCGCCGGGCGTGCCCCGGTAACCGGGCTCAAGGAGCTCAGGCTCTTCGTCCTCACCGGTCCCGAACGTGTCCCCGGACGGACCACTCACCGCGCGGACATACATGCCTTCTAGTGTCCGCGCCGCGGGCGCCCATACCGGGAACATCCGCCGCGTGTCGCGCAACTCGCCGGGACCGAAGCCGCCGCCGGCCCAACCGGGCCGAGGTGTGTGGCCCACTGACCTCACAAGATGAGGTGTGTGGCCCACTGACCTCATTCGAGGGAGCCGAGAGGTGGGGTCGCTGCGGCGGAGGAGGCAGGAGTTACTACTGGGGGTGAGAGGTGGGTCGCGGGAGCGGGTGGGGGAGTCGCTGGGGACCGGGCGAGAAGCACCAGAAGCAGGGGCGCGGGGCGAGCATGAGGCGGGGGGAAATCGTGGCGGGAGGGGGCTCTGGCTCATATACCTGGAAGGTAACGGTCCGATCGTGCGCTGGCGGCCGTCCGGTGTCCCGCTCCTCGCCGGTTTTCGATAACGTGAAGGATCTCACGCCCTATGAGGCCGATTATCTTTCACGTTAGTTCGATCTTGGGGCGGCGGGAGGGCTCCGCCATCATCCAGAAATGTGCGTCAGCCGGGAGGGGAGGCGCCACCTTTCGTTCGGGACAATGGGTTTTATGGAATTCAGCCCGGAAGCGGAGCTCGTGCACGCGGGGACGCAGCGCGGGGCGGGCGCTCCGCTGGCGCCCCCGCTGCTCGTTACCAGTACGTACGTGTCGCAGGGCGAGCCGGACCCGGCGCGCGGCTACGGGCGCAGCGCCAACCCCGGCTGGGCGGCCGTCGAGGAGGCGCTCGCCGTCATCGAAGGGCCGGGCACGAGCGCGGTGTCGTTCGCGTCGGGCCAGGCGGCGTCGATGGCGCTGCTGCTCGCGCTGGCCAGCGGGCGGGAGCGCATCGTGCTTCCCGCCGACGGCTACTACAACACCCGCGCGCTGGCGGCCATGCTGCGCCCGCACGGCGCCGAGGCGGTGGCGGTCGACCAGCTCGATCTCGCCGCGGTCGAGGGCGCCCTGCGGGACGGGCCGTCCGTGCTGTGGGCCGAGGCGCCGACCAACCCGCTGCTGCGGGTGTCCGACCTCGCCGCCCTCGGCGAGATCGCGGCGGCGCGCGGCGCGCCGTTCGTCGTGGACAACACGGTGGCGACGGGGCTGTTGCAGCGGCCGCTTGAGTTCGGCGCGGCGGCGGTGATGTACTCGCTCACCAAGGCGATCTCCGGCCACTCCGACGTGCTCGGCGGCGCGGTCGTCACCCTGGACGCGGCGCTGGCCGCGCGGCTGCGCGACTGGCGCACGGCCGGCGGCGGCATCCCCGGGCCGTTCGAGAGCTGGCTGGTGCTGCGCGGGATCAAGACGCTGCCGCTGCGGATCGAGCGGATGTCGGCGAACGCGCTGGCGATCGCGGAGTTCCTCGCGGCCCATCCGCGCGTGACGGCGGTGCACTACCCGGGGATCAGCCCCTCGCGGGCGGCGCTGCGGCAGCTGCCACGGGGGTTCGGGCCGCTGCTGTCGTTCGAGATCGCCGGGACGGCGGCCGACGCCGACGCCGTGGTGGCGGCGGCGCGGCTGGTGGTGCCCGCCACCAGCTTCGGCGGCGTGGAATCGAACTGGGAGCGGCGGGGGCGCTGGGCCGGGGAGACGGCGCCGGAGACGCTGATCCGGCTGTCGGCGGGCATCGAGCCCGCCGCCGACCTGATCGCCGACATCGGCGCGGCGCTCGAGACCTAGCCGGGGGGTTGAAGGGGGGTCGCCCCCCTAGGGCAAGCAGAGCCTAGGGTGGCGCTATTTGGGGAACCAGCCGACGTAGAAGATGCCCAGGCCCAGGGCCACGAACATGCCGGCGATCAGCCAGAAGCGGACCACGATCGTGGTCTCCGCCCAGCCCGCGAGCTCGAAATGGTGCTGCAGCGGCGCCATCCGGAACACCCGTTTGTGGGTGAGCTTGAAGGAGCCGACCTGGATCACCACCGACATGGTGATGATCACGAACAGGCCGCCGAGCAGGAGCAGCAGCAGGTCGGTCCTGGTGACGATCGCCAGGCCGGCCAGCGCGCCGCCGAGGGCGAGGGAGCCGGTGTCGCCCATGAAGATCTTGGCGGGCGGCGCGTTCCACCACAGGAAGCCGAAGCAGGCGCCCATCACCACCGCGGCGACCACCGCGGCGTCCAGGGGATCGCGGACGTCGTAGCAGTTCGAGGCAAGCGCGACCGTGCAGTCGTTGCGATACTGCCAGTTCCCGATGATCACGTACGCGGCCAGCACCAGGATGGCCGCGCCGGACGCGAGGCCGTCCAGTCCGTCGGTGAGGTTGACCCCGTTGGAGGTGCCCGTCACCATGACGATGACCCAGAGCACGAACAGCACCGGGCCGATCGAGACGCCGAAGTCGGTGAGGAACGAGATGTGCGCGGACGCCGGGGTCAGGTCGTAGCCGTCGGGGAAGTGCAGGGCCAGGATGGCGAAGATCGCGCCGACGACCGCCTGCCCGGCGAGCTTGGCCCCGCTGCGCAGGCCCAGGCTGCGCCGCATGAACAGCTTGATGAAGTCGTCGGCGAAGCCGACCAGGCCGAGCCCGGTCATCAGGAACAGCACGAGGACCCCGGACGCGGTCATCGGGTCGTTGGTGAACCAGTGCCCCATCACGTAGCCGATCAGCGACGCGATGATAATGACGATCCCGCCCATGGTGGGCGTGCCGCTCTTGCCCAGGTGGGCCGGCGCACGCTCGCCTGTCCTGACCTGCTGGCCGAGCTTGCGCTTGCGCAGGACGGTGATGGTCGGCCGCGTGCCGAGCAGGGCGACCACCATCGAGATCGCGCCGGACAGCAGGATCGTCTTCACCGTGCATCCTCCGAGAGCAACCCGGCCGCGACCTGCTCGAGCCCGGCCGAGTGTGAGGCCTTAACTAGTACGACGTCCCCTGGACGCAATAGGTTGCGCAGCGCGGCGACCGCGGTCGGCGCGTCCGGCACTTCGATCGCGTCGCCGTGCCAGCCGGCTTCCGCGCGCGCGCCGTCGAGGACCGGGCGGGCCTGTTCCCCCACCGCGACCACGCCGGCCACCCCGGCGCGCGCCGCGAGCCGGCCCGCCTCTTCATGGCTCGCCGTCTCGGTGTCGCCGAGTTCGGCCATGTAGCCGAGCACCGCGAACCCGCGCCGGCCGGTTCTTGCTGTTATATGGGCGAGCGCCTCGATCGCGGCGCGCGTCGAGTCGGGGTTGGCGTTGTAGGCGTCGTTCACGACGAGCACCCCGTCGGGGCGCTCGCGCAGCTCCATCCGCCACCGGCTGCGCGCGGTCGCCTGGGAGAGGGCGTCGGCGATACCCGGCGTGTCCATCCCGAGCTCGGCGGCGATGGCGGCGGCGGCGAGCGCGTTCGGCACGTGGTGGGCGCCGTGCAGCCGCAGCGCGACAGGCGCCGTGCCGCCGGGCATCACCAGCCGGAACGAGGCACGGCCGAGCTCGTCGAGCCGGATGTCGCCGGCCCGGACATCGGCACCGTGGTCCACACTAAAGGTCACGACCCGGGCGGCCGTCCGGTTCGCCATCGCGAGCACCCGGGGGTCGTCCGCGTTCAGGATCGCCACCCCGCCGGCGGGCAGCGCCTCGGGCAGCTCGCCCTTGGCCTTCGCCACCGCGTCCAGCGAACCGAACTCGCCGGCGTGCGCGCGGCCCACGTTCAGCACCGCGCCGATCCGGGGCGGCGCGATGTCGCAGAGCGCGGCGATGTGCCCGGGGCCGCGGGCGGACATCTCGAGGACCAGGTAACGGGTCGACGCGTCGGCGCGCAGCACGGTCAGCGGCAGGCCGATCTCGTTGTTGAAGGAGCCTTCGGGGGCGACGGCGGGGCCGAGCCGTTCGGCCAGCTGGGCGGTGAGATCCTTGGTGGAGGTCTTGCCCGACGACCCGGTGATGCCGACGATCGTGACGCCGGGCAGCCGGCGGCGACCGCGCGCGCCAGCGCGCCGAGCGCCGCGGTGACGTCGTCGACGACGATCGCGGGCAGGCCGGGCAGCGGCCGGGCGGCCAGCACGGCGACGGCGCCGGCCGCGACCGCGGCGGCGGCGAACTCGTGCCCGTCGGCGTGCTCGCCGGGCAGCGCGGCGAACAGCGCGCCCGGCACGGCGCGCCGGGAGTCGATCACGACCGGCCCCGTGACGACGGTGGCGGTCGCCGCGCTCGAAGCCTGACCGGGGGGTTGAAGGGGGGTCGTCCCCCCTGGGGCAAGCAGAGTCCGACGGGGGGTTGAAGGGGGGTCGTCCCCCCTAGGGGGAGCAGAGCCCGGGCCGGGCACGCCGCCGGTGATCGCGGCGATCTCTCCGAGAGACAGCGGGATCATGGCAGGTCTCCCCGGGCGTAACCGCCTCCAGCATAGTCCGCTCCGGCGTGGTCCGGGCGGAGCGCCAGCGCGGCCGCGGTCACCTCGCGGTCGTCGAAGGGCAGCACGACGCCGCCGACGTACTGGCCCGTCTCATGCCCCTTGCCGGCCACGAGCACCACGTCCCCCTTCCCGGCCATCGCGACGGCGAGCCCGATCGCGGCGCCGCGGTCCGGTTCGACGATCACCCGGGCCCGCTCGCCCCGCGGCACCGTGAGCACTCCGCCCAGCATCTCGGCGAGGATCGCCAGCGGGTCCTCCGAACGCGGGTTGTCGCTCGTGAACACGGCCACGTCCGCGAGCCGGGCGGCGGCGGCGCCCATCAGCGGCCGTTTGCCCCGGTCCCGGTCACCGCCGCAGCCGAGCACCACGATCAGGTCCCCGGCGGTCACCGAGCGCAGCGAGGTCAGCACGGCCTCGACGGCGCCCGGCTTGTGCGAGTAGTCGACGAACGCGTCCGGCGGCCCGCCCCTCACCCGCTCAAGCCGGCCGGGCACGCCGGGGCAGGCGGCGACGCCGGCCACCGCGTCCTCCAGCCGGATCCCGGCCTCCACCAGCGCCACGATCGCGCCGAGCGCGTTCGCGACGTTGAACGGCCCGGGCAGCGTCACCGACGCGTCCGCCTCCACGCCGCCCGGCCCCACCACGCGGAACGCCGACCCGTCGGAGCCGCAGCGCACGTCCGCCGCGCGCCAGTCCGCCTGCCAGTAGGCACCGGACGAGGCGTCCGCGCAGAACGTGACCACGGGCACCGACGCCTCGGACACCAGCCGGCGCCCGTACCGGTCGGCCACGTTCACCACGCCTATAGCTGAATACTTCGGGGTGAACAGCTTGGCCTTCGCCTTGAAATAATCCTCGAACCCGGCGTGAAAGTCCATGTGGTCCTGCGACAGGTTGGTGAACACCGCCGCGTCGTAGCGGGTGCCCGCCACCCGGCCGAGCGCCAGGGAATGGCTGGACACCTCCATCGCCGCCGCCGTCACGCCGCGCTCGGCCATCACCGCGAGCAGCGCCTGCAGGTCCGGCGCCTCCGGCGTGGTCAGCGAGCTCTTGACCCGCTCGCCGCCGATCCGGATCTCCACCCCGCCGACCAGCCCGGTCGTGTGCCCCGCGGCGCGCAGCCCGGCCTCGGCCAGGTAGCTGGTGGTGGTCTTGCCGCTGGTCCCGGTGACCCCGATCGTGGTCATCTTCGTGCTCGGGTCGCCGTAGATCCAGCAGGAGACGTCGCCGAGCCGGTCCCGCGGTGACGACACCACGAACACGGGCACGCCGGTACGGGCCGCCCGCTCCCGGCCCGCCGGGTCGGTGAGGATCGCGATCGCGCCGGCCGCGACGGCCTGGTCGCAGTAGGCCGCGCCGTGCGTGCGGGCGCCGGGCAGGGCCGCGTACAGGTCGCCGGGCCGCACCTGACGGGAGTCAAGGGTGACGCCGGACAGTCGCCCCGGCCCGTTCGGGATACTGTCGGTTCTTCCCACGCCCAGCAGCTCGGCCAGCCCGGACAGCGGGCGCGGCGCCAGATGCTCGGGTCGGATCACGCCCAGAGGGTATCCAATATCAGGGCGCATTGAGCCGGACATACGGGGCCGTAAGGCCGGGCTGGGGAAGAATCTGCAGGGTCTGCAGCGCGAACTTCATCACGTTGTAGAACACCGGGCCCGCGACGATGGCCCCGTAGTACTGCGTTTGCGGGTCCTGCACGTTCGCGGCGACGACGACCTGCGGGCCGTTGCCCGGCGCCATTCCGATCCAGCTGGACCCGTACTCGCACAGCGCGCAGTACTTGCCCTTCACTTCCCCCGGCTCTTGCGCGGTGCCGGTCTTGGCGGCGACCGCGTAGCCGGGGATGACACCCCACGGCTGGCCTCCTTCCGCGTCCAGCCCAGGCACCTGCTGCAGGGCCGAGATCAGCTCGCGCGCCGTCTTGGCCTGGATGACCCGCCGCGACGGGGACGGCGGCGCGGGCGTGTACTGCCCGTTCGCGCCGACCGTGCCCTCCACCAGGGTCGGCTGCACCCGGACGCCGTAGTTGGCGATCGTCGCGTAGACGCTGGCCATCTGGACCGCGTTCACCGCCACGCCCTGGCCGAACGACAGCGTGTACCGCTCGTCGCCCGCCCACTGGGACGGCGGCGCCAGCAGGCCCGGGCTCTCGCCGGGCAGGCCGAGCCCGGTGGGCTCGCTGATGCCGAACGCTCGCAGGTAGTCGTACTGGACCTGGGGCGGGACGCTCTGCACAACCTGGGACATGCCGATGTTGCTCGAGTGCGCCAGGATCCCCGCGATCGTGTAGTGCTCGCCAGGCGACCATTCCGCGTCGTAGATCTCCTGCCCGCCGCGGTAGATCGAGTACGGGATGTAGTACGAGCTCATGAGGGACAAGCCGCCGCGCTCGAGCGCGGCGGAGGCGGTCATCACCTTGGCGGTGGACCCCGGCGCGAACAGATAGCTGACCGGCAGGTCGGAGGTATCGGCGAGGTTGGTCACGTCGGTCTGGCTGTAGGTCGGCCACTGGGCCATCGCGAGGATGTAACCGGTCTTCGGCGCGATGACCACGACCGTGCACTCTTTGGCCTTGGTCTGCTGCACCTTCTGCTGGCATGCCTGCTGCGCGGCGAGCTGCAGCGCGGGGATGATCGTCAGCTTGATGCCGCGGCCGTTCACGGCGGGCGTCACCTTGCTGCCGGCGAGCGGGATCGGCTGCCCCACGTTGCTGGTTTCCACCTGCTCGCTGCCCGGCGTGCCGGACAGCAGCTTGTTGTACTCCTCCTCGATGCCGGCCTCGCCGGTGATCACGCCGCTGGCGCTGACGTTCGTGAAGCCGACGACGTTCGCGGTCGCGTCGCCGTCGGGGTAGACCCGGGCGTAGTCCGGGCTGTTGTCGTTGTCGTAGATGCCGGCGATGTTCAGCGCCGTGATCTTCTCCTCGTTCGCGGCGGACACGCCGCTGGCGAGGACCACGTACTGCGGCGACGTCGGGTGCTGCAGGAGGTCCACGATCCGCGCCGCGGGCAGGCCGAGCGGGCCGGCCAGCTGCTGGGCGGCCGCCTGCTTGTCGGTCACCAGCGGCGGGTCCGCCCAGACCTGGTACGTCTCCACGGTCATCGCCAGGATCTGCCCGTCCGCGCCGTAGATCGTGCCGCGCAGCGCGGGCAGCGAGTTCGTCGCCAGCCGCAGCTGGTTCGCCTTCTTGCTGTAGTAGGCGGACTCCATGCCCTGGATCTGCACCAGGCGGCCGCCGAAGAGGGTCAGCACGAACACGATCGCCAGCAGCGTGATGCCAAGGCGCCGCCCCGGCTCGCCGCGGCGGACGGTGAACCGGCGCGGGGGGCGCGGGGGGCGCGGGGGGCGCGGGGGCTTGCGCGGGCGTTCCGGTGGCGTGCGCGGCGGGCCGCCGTCCCTCGGGCGCGGGGGCCGGGATCCGCCGCCGTCCGCCGGTTTTCCGGGCTGGGGACGCGGGCGGCGGGCGGCGGGATCGCCGGAACGCCGCTCCCCCGGGCGGGTATCCGCGGGCAGGCGGACGCTGACTCCCGGCCCCGGGCGGCCGCCGCCGGGACGGCCGGGCGGCCCGGGTTCGCGGCCGCGCTGCGTCACGGGGTGTACCCGGGAACGCTGATGTCCCCCGTCGCGCCGCTGCCCGCGTCGGTTTCCACCTTGCCGGTCTTGAGGTCGAGGAACCGCAGTTCACCGACCGGGCGCATGCCGAGCTGCAGCGCGCGCTGCTCGATGACCGGCGCCGACTGCGCGGCCGCGACCTGCTCCTGCAGGATCTGCCGCTGCCTGGCGAGCGCGTCGTTGGACTGCTGGAGCTTGGTGATCTCATACGAGCCTTCGGCCAGCGTGGTGGTGATCACCAGGGCGCAGACGAGAGCCCCGCCGAGCAGGACGCACAGCAGCAGGAAGAACGGCAAGTGCCTGCTCTGCTTGCCCCGCTCGCCGCCGGGCCGCTTTCCCGTTGGCTCGCGGGAGGACGGGGGAGCGGCCGGCTGGCTTGGCTGGCTTGGCCGACTTGGGCGGCTGAGCGGCTGCGGCGGGGGTGCCGGGCGGGTGATCGTGCCGACGGCCCGCTTGTCCCGCTCGCGGATCTCGGTCTCTGTCATGCGGCCTCCCGGATTCGTTCGGCTGCCCGGAGGCGGGCGGATGCTGCCCGCGGGTTGGCGGCCACTTCCTCGCTGTCTGGGCGCTCCGCGCCCCTGGTCAGAAGGCGGAACTCCGGGCCGCCCCCGGCCAGCGCGTCAGTTGCCCGCACCGGCAGGCCGGGCGGGGCGGGGTCGGCGGACCTCGCCACAAGCTCCCGCTTGACAAGCCGGTCCTCGAGCGAGTGGTAGGCGAGCGCCGCGAACCGGCCGCCGGGTGAGAGCAGGCCGAGCGCCGCGGGCAGCGCCCGCCGCAGGGCACCGAGTTCGTCGTTCACCTCGATGCGCAGGGCCTGGAAGGTGCGCTTGGCGGGATTCCCGCCGGTGCGGCGCGCGGCCGCGGGGATGGCGTCCTTGACGATGGCGCTCAGCCGCAGCGTCGTGGTGACTGGCTCGCGCGCGCGTTCCCTGGCGACGGCCTCGGCGATCCGCCGCGCGAACCGCTCCTCGCCGTACTCGGACAGCACCCTGGCCAGCTCGCCGACCGGGTACTCGTTGACGACGCGGGCGGCCGTCTTGCCGGCGGACTGGTCCATCCGCATGTCGAGCGGCGCGTCCTGGGAGTAGGAGAAACCCCGGCTGGTGTCGTCCAGCTGCGGTGAGGACACCCCGAGGTCGAAGAGGACGCCCTGGACGCGGCGGTGCCCCGCGCCGGCGACGATGGTCGCGATCTGGTCGTAAAACGCGTGTGCGAGCGTCACCTGGCCGGGATACTCCCGCGCCAGCGCGCGCCCGTGCTCGATCGCGGCCTCATCGGCGTCGATTCCGATCAGCAGCAGCCCGGGGCAGGCATCGAGCAGTGCTCGCGCGTGCCCGCCGCGCCCGAAGGTGGCGTCTACCAGGACCGGCGGGAGGCCGCTTGCAGTGGGGGCGGTGAGCGCGGGCATAAGCAAGGCGGTCACCCGGCCGGCCATGACCGGCACGTGCGCATAGGCGTGATCGCCCACGTGACCCCTCCGCTCCGCCGTACTGCTCAATCGCGGGTGCTAACGGGGAGCCGCGCACCGCGGCCCGCCGCTTGTCTGGCGAATATGCGATTTCCTGTGGCGAATCGCCACTCACCTGCGGCGCGGCCGCCTCGCGGCCGCGCGTTGCTGGGGCCCGGCCGGGGGTCTCCGTCCGCGCCGGTTGCGGACTGTCGCCTGGCGCCGGGGAAGTGGTGCCAGCCTGGACAGCCCGGGCGCGGGTGGAGACTCACCGGACAGCCATGGCCGCCGGGCCAGGCCCGGGGCCGCTCACAAGATCCCTGGCAGCACCTCCTCCGCGGCCTCGGAGAACGAGTCCTCCTGTGCGGCCAGGTAGGTCTCCCATGCCTGGGCGTCCCAGATCTCAAGCCTCGTGTTGGCCCCGATCACCGCGCAGTCCCGCTGCAAGCCCGCGTAAGCGCGCAGCGCGGGCGGGACGGTGATCCTCCCCTGCTTGTCGGGGATCTCGTCGGAGGCGCTGGCGAAGAAAACCCGGCTGTAGTCCCGCACCGCCTTGGCGGTCACCGGCGCGTCGCTCAGCGACTCGGTGATCCTGGCGAACTCATCGCGGGGGAAGACGTAGAGGCAGCGCTCCTGCCCCTTCGTGATCACGACGCCCCTGGATAGCTCGTCACGGTACTTCGCCGGCAAGAACAGTCGTCCCTTCTCATCCAGCCGGGGCGCGTGAGTACCGAGAAACATCCGGTTCTCACCTCCCACCCCCCAGCGGGCCGAGTTTCGACAGTCATCTCACTCCACCGCGCCCCACTCTACTCCACATTCCTCCACGGTCAACTCCCAAAACGGGCGCGGGTGCCGCGTCATGGACACAAAGCAGCAGGTCATAGTCGGTGGAGCGAAGTGGGGGAAGAGAGTACCCCCGAAGCCCGCCGCGCGCCCGTCCCCCACTTCGCCCCACCGGGACCGTTCCGGCCGCCGCTGGCACCACGCAAGGGAAGTCCGCAGCCGGCACAGGAAACAGCGGCTGGGGTTTTGCGCTGCGCCCGGTCGCGGCCGAAGCGGTAGGGGTATCAAATACGTATATATCATGATTTAGCTTACGAAAAGCCACATCAGTACCTTCATGATCGCGAAGACATTTTTCCTGGCGAAGACCTTTTATCGTTATAGTGTGCTAAATTTTCGCGATCATGAAATCCAGCCCGCTGGATACCCGGGTGGGGTATTCGTACGTAGCCAGGATGCGAGGATCTTCCGGCAACGCGTACCCCATGTCCCACAACTGCGGTCAATCACCAGCCTTGGAAACCCCGCACGTTCAATTCCTTTAGTAACCGATGAGCCCCTGATGAGATCCGTGTGCCACGGACCTCATTCATTCCACGGGACCGCCAAGGGCCGGCTGGCGGCTGGGTGCGCAGCCGGGGTGGCGAGATGGGAGGCTCATGCGTCCTTTCAGGATGAAAGTGGGGAGGGGTGGGGCGGGCGGCGGGGAAGCGGACAGGTGGCTGACGAGGAGCGAAGCCAGTTACGGTTAGGTAAAATTTGCCGGCAGGGGGCGCTGCGGGCGGAGACCTCGCTCCGGACAGGAGCGTGGCACGCTGGTCAGCGCACGACATACTGTCAGTAGACGATGTGGTCAGCGCGACAAGACGCGCCCGGGCCTACCGAGGAGGGCCTTTGGTACTCGATACGGGGCGCGGCGGTCGCGAGCGGACGCTCGAGGATCTCGTCGCGATGGCGCAGCGGATCGGTACCGCCGTCGAATCCGTGATCGACGGGAAAGCCGAGACGGTCCGGCTCGCGCTGACCGTCATGCTGGCGGAGGGGCACCTGCTCATCGAGGACGTGCCCGGCGTGGGCAAGACGATGCTGGCGAAGGCGCTCGCCAGGTCGATCGACTGCTCGGTGCGGCGGATCCAGTTCACGCCCGACCTGCTGCCCAGCGACATCACCGGGGTGAGCGCCTACAACCAGGAGCGCCGGGACTTCGAGTTCAAGCCGGGGCCGGTGTTCGCCAACCTGGTCGTCGGCGACGAAGTCAACCGGGCCTCGCCGAAGACGCAGTCCGCGCTGCTCGAATGCATGGAAGAGCGGCATGTCACGGTGGACGGCACCACCTATCAGCTCGAGTCGCCGTTCATGGTCATCGCCACTCAGAACCCGGTGGAGATGGAAGGCACGTATCCGCTGCCGGAGGCGCAGCGGGACAGGTTCACGGCGCGCATCTCGATCGGGTACCCGACGGCGGCGGCCGAGATGGAGATGCTCGACACCCACGGCTCCTCCTCCCCGCTGGACCAGCTCCAGCCCGTCGCCACGGCGCCCGACGTCAGGGAACTCATCCACGCGGTCCGGGGAGTCCTGGTCTCCAAGCAGGTCAAGGAGTACATCATCGCCCTGGCCGCGGCGACGAGGACGACGCCGGAACTGCGGCTGGGGGCGTCGCCGCGTTCGGCGCTGCACCTGCTGCGCGCCAGCCGCGCACGCGCGGCGCTCGAGGGCAGGGACTACGTGATACCGGACGACATCCAGACCCTGGCGGCCCCGGTGCTCGCGCACCGGCTGCTGCCGACCGCCGAAGCGCTGGTGGAGCGCAAGCTCCCCGAGCAGGTGGTGGCGAGGCTCGTCGCGGAGCTCCCGCTGCCCCGTCCGTGACCTCGGAGGTGTGATGCGGAAGCTGCTAGCGGCGCTGACGGTACGCGGGCGGTCGTTCGTCGCGGCCGGCTTCGCCGCGGCGGC
The DNA here is from genome assembly GCA_963771985.1 of uncultured Actinomycetota bacterium. Lineage (GTDB taxonomy): Bacteria > Actinomycetota > Actinomycetes > Streptosporangiales > Streptosporangiaceae > Trebonia. The sequence goes on from CAVYVO010000014.1 coordinate 414,453, forward strand.
GTGCGGAATCCTCATCCCGGAGCCTGACCTGCTCCGCATCGGCGCGCTGCTGATGGTGCTGCCGCTGCTGTCGGCATTCGGGGCCAGCCGCGCGAGATACCGGCTGTCCTGCACGCGCCGGCTCACCCCGGCCCGGCTGACCGCAGGCCAGTCCGCCGAGCTGACCATCCGGCTCGCCAACGTCTCCCGGCTGCGCACCGGGCTGCTGCTCGCCGAGGACACAGTGCCGTACGCGCTGGGCAGCAGGCCGCGGTTCGTCCTCGACGGGATCGGCTCCGGGGGCCACCGGGAATTCCACTACCAGGTCGGATCCGACACCCGGGGAAAGTACACGATCGGGCCGCTGCGGGTGCGGGTGGCCGACTCCTTCGGGCTGGTGTCGATCACGCGGGCGTTCACGTCGACGAGCACGCTGACCGTGGCGCCACGGATCATCCCGCTGAGCCGGCCGCCGCTCGCGGGGAACTGGCTGGGCGACAGCGAGCACGGCCGGCGCAGCATCTCGGCCAGCGGGGACGATGACGCGGCGCCCCGCGCCTACCGCACCGGAGACGGCCTGCGCCGGGTGCACTGGCGGTCGACCGCGCGGTACGGCGAGCTGATGGTGCGCCGGGAGGAGCAGCACTGGCGGAACACCGCCTCGCTCTTCCTCGACACCCGGCGGGCCGGCTGATGCCGGGTCGCTGTTCGAGCTCGCGGTCACGGCCGCGGCCTCGATCGGAGTGCACATGGCGGGCGAGGGATACGACGCCCGGCTGGTGACTGAGCTTGGCGAGGTGCCCCGTCAGGGGACGTTCCGCGACACGCTGCTCGACACGCTCGCGGTCATCCGGCCGTCTCGCGAGAGCGGTCTGGGCACCGGCATCGAGGCGCTGTCCGCGGCCGGCGGGCAGATCGTCGCCGTCCTCGGGCTGCTCAGCGCCGCGCAGGCTCGCCAGCTGGCGGCGGCGAGGCGCGGCACGGCGCCGGGGCTGGCCCTGCTGCTCGTGCCCCGCGAGCGCGACTGGTCGCGGCAGTCCGCCGCGTGCGCCGAGATGCTGATCGCCGCCGGGTGGCGGGTCGCGACGGTGCCGGACGCCGCGCGGCTGGCCCCGGCGTGGCAGGAGCTGCACCAGGCCAGCCCCACCGTGCTGGCGGGTGTGGCGGCCGCGGTGGCCGGCGCGGGCGAGGCCGGCGCGGGCGAGGCCGGCGCGGGCGACCCGGAACCGGAGGGCTGATCGATGGGCAACCACCGCCGTACGATCGCCGCGGCCGCCGCGACGATCCTGGCCTCGGTCTCCCTGTACCCCATCTTCTACGGCTGGGCCTGGTTCTGGGCCGGCGCCGCGGCGGTGTGCACCGTAGCGGTCGCGGGCACGCTCACCCGGCTGCGGCGGCTGCCGCTGACCGTCTGCGTGGCCGGGGGGCTCGCCGCGTTGCTGCTCGACCTGAACATCGGGTTCGTGAGCAACTATTCGCTGTTTCGCGTGCTGCCGACGCCGACCTCGCTGCGAGCCCTGTGGGATGTGGCCGGGCAGGGCTTCAACCAGGCCGCCAGCTACGCTCCGCCCGTGCCGGAACTGCACGGCATGCTCTTGCTCGCCACCGCGGGCATCGGCATCACGGCCCTGCTGACCGACCTGATCGCCGTGCGGCTGGAGAGCGCGGCGCTGGCCGGCCTCCCGCTGCTGCTGCTGTTCACCGAGCCGTTCACGCTCAGCCTGTCCCGCAACGCCGTCGGGACCACGATCGCCTTCTGCCTGGGCGCGGCGGGCTACCTCGCGATGCTGAGCAGCGAAGGCCGGGACCGCATCAGGGAGTGGGAGCAGCCGAACCCCAGCCCGGTAGACATGCCCGACACGCGGGCGCTGGCGGCCGCCGGGCGGCGGGTGGGCATCGCGTCGGTGGTCGTGGCGCTGGCCCTGCCGCTGTTCGTGCCCGGACTGCACGCGACGCGGCTGTTCGGCGCGGGGCAGCCGGGAATCGGCGGGAACGAGGGCGGCGGAGCCGGCGGTGTGGGGTTCCCCGACCCCAACACGCAGCTGAGCAAGGAGCTGCATAATTCGGTGGCCACGCCGGTCCTGCTCTACAAGAGCTCGGACCCGACACCGCAGTATCTCCAGATCTACGTGCTCGACAACCTGACCGACTCGGGATGGCAGTTGTTCAGCCAGCCCGAGTCGCTGGTCCCGGCCAGCCCGCGGCTGCCCGCCCCGCCTGGCCTGACGGACAGCGAGTGGGCCACGCGGGAGACCACGAACATCACGATCGGCGGGTCGGTCGGGCAGGACGCGCTGCTCGCGCTGCCGACCCCCTACCCCGCTACGGCCGTGTCCGCGCCAGGCACCCTGCGGGCCGACAAGAACAGCCTGATGCTGTTCGACAGCGATGTCCGGCTGGCCGGACTCAGCTACACGGTGACGAGCCTGGACGAGTCGCCGCCGGCGCAGGCCCTCAACAGCGCGCAGGCGGCGCCCGCCAGCATCACCAGCCACTACCTCGAAGTCCCCCCGTCGTATGACGCGCTGCGCGCCGTCGCCGAATCCATGGTCAAGGCGGCCGGGGCGAAGACGGCGTTCCAGAAGGCGGTCGCCCTGCAGGACTGGCTGGCGAGCGGGTCCTTCACCTACACCCTGAACGCGCCGACCATCACCGACGCGAGCGGGCTGACCGCCTTCCTCGAGACCACCAAGAAGGGGTACTGCCAGCAGTTCTCCTTCGCCATGGCCGTGCTGGCCCGGCTGCTCGGCATCCCCTCCCGCGTCGCCTACGGCTTTACCGCCGGGACATCCACCTACGGCGGCACCTGGCTGGTCACCACCCATGACGCGCACGCCTGGCCGGAGCTGTACTTCGAGGGCTTCGGCTGGCTCCGGTTCGAGCCGACGCCGCAGGGCACGGCCGGCCAGGGCACGGCGACCACGCCGGCGTACACCGTCGAGCCGGGCAACGCGCTCTCGCAGTCCACGACCCAGTCCTCGTCGACCGCCCCGAAGACCTCCCCGGTCGGCAGCCGCATCGCGGCCCAACTGGGCCAACGGCTGGGCATCCCGCCGGGCGGGGAAGGCTCCACGGGCGCCGGGACGTCGTCGTCGGCCGCGCTGAGCCCGTGGGCGGTGTTCGGGTTCTGCGTGCTGGGGCTGTCGCTGATCATGGCCATCCTGCCGGTCTGCGCGCGGGCAGTGGTCAGGCGGCGGCGCTGGCGGAAGGGGGCCCGCGGCGGGGACGCCGGGCTGGCGCACGCGGCGTGGCTGGAGCTTCGCGACGATCTGATCGACTACGGTTCCGGCTACCTGCCGAGCGAGTCCCCCCGTGCGCTCGCGGCGCGGGCCACCGCCGCGCTGGGGCTGGCGGAGCCGGGCAGCGCCGCGCTCCGCCGCGTCGCCATGGCGGAAGAGCGCGCCAGGTACGCGGCCCGGCCCGACAGCGGAGCGGGATTGCGGCAGGACAGCGCGGCCACCCGGCGGGCGATGGCCGCGGCCGTGCCGCGGGGGACGCGCTGGCGGGCGCGCCTGATGCCGGCGTCCGTGCTCGCGCCCTCGCTGACCGGACTGAGCCAGGCGGCGGATATTTTCGGCAGGCTGAACCCCGAGTGGTTCGGCGCGTCCCGGCTCGGCCGGGGGCGTCCGCGGGGTGATTCTCAGGGTCAGGGGGGGTCAGCCCAGGATGACGGCACGGGCGCCGACGGCCACGCTGAAGCCCCGGTGCCAGCCGGCGGCTCACACCGCCGCTAGGCCCGGGGAGGCCGGCCGCCGGGGGTCCTCAGCGGTCCCCTTCCTGCCGCCTGCGCCAGCGCTCGTCCAGGCGCTCCATCATCGCGCCGCGGCCTCCCTTGCCGCGGCTTCTGCGGCGCACCCGGCGCTGGGCCGCCGGCCCGTGCCCGACCACGCCAAGCGTGAAGCCAGCCAAGTGCCGCCAGTTGTTCAGTGCCCAGATGCCGCAGAGAAGCATGACGATGAACCCGCCCACGGCGAGCCAGACAAGTGGCAGGACGACACCTGCCGCTACCATTCCCGCGCCGACAGCAGAGCCGGAGGCTGCCTGAACCACCCGGCGCTTGTAATGCACGCGGGGATCGCTGGAGCGTACTAGACGGCCCAGCCTTCGATTCTCCCTGTAGAGCGCCTGCTCGATTTGCTCGAGCTGACGCTGCTCATGCTCAGAGAGCGGCACGACGCCTCCCATGGAACCTGGGGGTGGGGTGACTTTCACCTCACTTACGTACCTGGTTCATTTTCCAGGATACGAGCCTCGCCGGGCCGGTTGGAAGGGGCCGGCCGCTGGCCGGGAGGAGATGCGCCGGGACGGTCCGTCGGAACAAGGGCGGCCGGCCGCACCGCGTCGCTGCCGAACCGCCGCGCGATCTGGTCAACCGCCCGCTCCGCCTCTCGCCAGCCGGCCGGACGTTCATCGAACGCCAGCTGACGTGCGGCAGCGCCGGCCGGACGCAAGCCCGCCGCCCGGACGCCGACCAGCCGCAGCCGCGCCCGGTCGTCAAGCCCGGACGCCGCGTACAGCGCGCACGCTGTAGCGTAAATCTCCCTGGCGACGTCGGTCGGCTCGGCCAGCGTCCTGGACCGGGTGATGGTCTTGAAGCTGGCCAGCCGCAGCTTCACGGAGATCGTCCGGGCAACGCATCCGGCGGCGCGCAGCGCCTGCGCCGTACGGCCGGACAGCCGCAGCAGCTCCCGGCGGATCACCTCCGGGTCGTCGACGTCCGCGGGGAACGTCTCCTCGGCCCCCACGCTCTTCTCTTCCCGGCGCGGCACCACCTTGCGCTCGTCGCGGCCCCACGCGAGCGACCACAGGTGCTCCCCCGCGGCACCGAGCTCGCGCTGCAGCGTGGCCAGCGGAACGTGAGCGATATCACCCACCGTGCGCAGGCCCAGCCGGCCCAGCACCTCCTCCGCGCGGTCGCCCACCCCCCACAGCACGCTGGCCGGCAGCGGGTGCAGGAAGTCGAGCAGGCCCGCCGCCGGGACCACGAGCAGGCCGTCCGGCTTGCAGCGCGCGGACGCGATCTTGGCCGCGAACTTGCATGACGCCACCCCTACCGAGCAGGTGATGCCCTGCTGCTCGCGCACCTGCGCGCGGATGAGTTCCGCTATCCGCGCGGGCGGCCCTAGCCTGCGCAAGGCCCCGGACACGTCGAGGAAGGCCTCGTCGAGCGACAGCGGCTCCACCTCCGGCGTGACCGCGCGGAAGACCGCCATGACCTCCTTGGACACTTCGCCGTACAGTCCGTGCCGCGGCGGGATGAAGACCGCCCGCGGGCACAGCCGCCTGGCCCTGCCGACGGGCATCGCCGAGCGAACGCCGAACGCACGCGCCTCGTACGTCGCCGACAGCACCACGCCGCGCGCCCCCAGGCCGCCGACCACCACGGGCTTGCCTCTCAGGTCGGGCCGGTCCCGCAGTTCCACGCTCGCGTAGAAGGCGTCCATGTCCACGTGGAGGATGTCGCATCCGGTGTCGTCGGGGGGCTCGGGGGGCTCGGGGGGCACGGCGGAATCGTCCGGGCGGTCAGCGATAGCCGAGCACGTGCAGCCGCGCGGCTATGTCGCGCAGCGCGGGATACGTCGCGGCGGCCTCTTCCAGGGCGCGCAGCTCGTCCGCCGTGACCGGATCGGCCCCGGCACCGGAGATCAGGCCGGAGAAGACCCGGATGCCGTGCGCGTCGCCGGCCCGCAGGCCGGCGCCCTCGATCAGCGCCGTCAGCCCGGCCAGGGTGAACCGTCGCGGCGCGGCCGGGCCCGAGTCCCCGCCTTCCAGCAGGTGCCGCGCCTCGGCGTACCGTCCGGCCAGCGCGCGGTGCAGCACGGCCGCCACCACGTTGGCGGCGAGCACGCTCACCGTCGCGCCCGGCCGCAGGACCCGGGCGATGGCCGCCATCGCGGCGGCCGGCGAGTCCACGTACTCGAGCACGCTATGGCAGATCACCAGGTCCGCGGCGGCCGCCCCGACCAGGCCGTCGAGGCCGTCGGCCTCCCCCTGCACGGCAGTCAGCGCGACCGGGACCTCGGCGGCCCGGCGCTGCGCGGCCGCGAGGGCGTCGGGGCTGGGATCCACCACGGTGACGCGGTGCCCGAGCGCCGCGAAAGGCACCGCGAAGCCGCCGGTCCCGCCGCCGACGTCCACGATGTCGAGCACCGCCTGCCCGGACTGCGCCGCCCGCGCGGCGACCACCTCCCGCAGCACGTCCCAGACCAGCGCCGACCGTGCTCCGTCACGTTTGCGCTCGCCCTCACCTGTTCGCGCTGCGGGTCCGCGCGTACCGGGAACGGCTCTCGCGGGAACCTCTGCGGTCACTGCACATCCCTCCCCGGGACATCGGCGCAGTCCCACTGTAGTGCGGCCGGCTGCCCAGGCCGCCCCGGCAGGGCTTTACTACGCATCGTGTTTTTTTCGTTACCATTTGTTAATACAAGGTCCCGAACTGCGCCCATCCGGGGGTCGTTGTAACGACCGTGGAGACATGTGAAAGCGGCTCGGCCGGGCACTCAAATCCGACACGCCGGCATCTGCGAATGACCCCCCGAGGGGCACCGCCGGCACATATGCTCATCCGCATGCCTGCCCCCTCCGGACATCTCGAGCTGCCGCATCCCCGGCGGCTGCTTTGGACGGCCGCCTGGAACATGGCCGAGTCAGTCGGGCTTCCGTTCGGCGCATACATCGTGGTCACCGACGTGGTCAGCCCCGACGCCGGCCTGCTGGCGGGCACCGCGGTGGTCTGGCTGCTCATCGCCATCAGGAAGCTCGTCACCGGATCGGTGTCCGCGCTGCTGATGATCTCCGCGATCGTGCTGACCATCCAGACCGCCGTCGCGATCAGCACCGGCTACATATGGATGTTCCAGCTCCAGTTCCCGCTCGCCAACCTGGCGATGTGCGTGGTGTTCGCGCGGACCGCGCCCACCGGGAAGCCGCTCGTGGCGCAGCTCGCCGAAGAGGTCGTGGCGCTCAAGCAGCCAGAAACCCATCACCCCGGGCTGCACCGCTTCTTCCAGGGCGTGACCTGGTTCTGGGCCGGGCTGTTCCTGCTGCTGACGCTGGGCATGTCCTTCATGATGGTCACCGAGCCGTACAAGCTCTTCATGCTGCTGTCCTCGGCGGTCACCATCGGCCTGACGCTCGTCGGCGCCGCCATCTGCGTCGTCTGGTTCCTCGCGGTCGTCCGCCGCCTGGGCCTGCGCCTGCGCTTCTCAGCTGCCTGAGCCCGGCGCCCGCTAGGTCCGCTGGTCCGCTGGGTCGATTGCGCAATCGACCAGACTAGAGCGGGTCGATTGCGCAATCGGCCTGCGCGCGGCGCGGAGAACGGGGGCGTCCCCCTAGCTCTCGGGGGTGAGGGTGGGCTTGAGGTCCTTGATGCGGGCGAGGAGACCGTTCACGAACGCGGGGGACGCGTCGGTGGACAGGTCCTGGGCGAGCAGGACCGCCTCGCTGATCGCCACGCCGTCCGGGACGTCGCCGGCCCACAGCAGCTCGTAGATCCCGAGCCGCAAGACGTTGCGGTCGACGGCCGGCATCCGGTCCAGGGTCCAGTCCACCGCGTTCTCGGAAATCAGCGAGTCGATCTGCTCGCGATGCGCCGCCACGCCGCGGACCAGGTCCGCGGCGTACTCCGGGACCGGCTGCTCGCCGAGCGACTGGCGCTCGGTAAGCAGCTCAAGTACGGGCAGCCCGCGCTGGTCGGCCTCGAAAAGGATGTCCAGGGCACGCTTGCGGGCCTTGCTGCGAGCGGGCACAAGATCACGCGCGGCCGAGGTAGGAGCCGGACCGGGTGTCGACCTTGACCCGCTCGCCGGTGGAGATGAACAGCGGTACCTGGATCTGCGCGCCGGTCTCCAGGGTGGCCGGCTTGGTGCCGCCGGTCGACCGGTCGCCCTGCAGGCCCGGGTCGGTCTGCGCGACCGTCAGCTCGACCGCGGCCGGCATGTCCACGTACAGCGGGGTGCCCTCGTTGAACGCGATCGTGACCGTCTGCTCCTCAAGCAGGTAGTTCGCGGCGTCGCCGACGACCGACGCCGGGATCCGCGGCTGCTCGTAGTCCGTCATGTCCATGAACACGAAGTCGTCGCCCTCGCGGTACAGGTACTGCATCTCCCGCTTGTCCACGCTGGCCACGTCGACCTTGACACCCGCGTTGAAAGTCTTGTCGACGACCTTGCCGGACAGCACGTTCTTCAGCTTGGTCCGCACGAAAGCCGGGCCCTTGCCGGGCTTGACGTGCTGGAACTCAACGACGTTCCACAGCTGTCCGTCAATACTCAGCGTCATGCCGTTCTTCAGGTCGTTCGTGGTGCTCATGCGGTCAGTCACTCCAATTACAGGACCAGCAGTTCTCTGGTGGTCGAAGTCAGGATGCGGGCTCCCCCGCCTGCCGTCACGACCAGGACGTCCTCGATCCGGACGCCGCCCTTTCCGGGCAGGTACACACCAGGCTCGACGGTGACAGGAACCCGGTCCGCCAGTCTACCCGTTCTCCCGTACCCCAGCATCGGCGCCTCGTGGATCTCCAGGCCGACCCCGTGGCCGAGCCCGTGCTGGAAATGCTCGGCGTGCCCGGCCGCCTCGATCACCTCCCTGGCCGCCGCGTCGACGGCGCCGGCCTCGACGCCGACCTCCACCGCGTCCATCCCGGTCCGCTGCGCCTCCGCCACCAGGTCGTAGATATCGCGCTGCCAGCCCGCTGGCTCGCCGACCGCGACAGTGCGGGTCATGTCCGCGTGGTACCCCTCGTATAGCGCGCCGAAGTCCATCGTCACCAGGTCGCCACGGCGCAGCGGCCGCTCGGTGGGCGCGTGGTGCGGGATGGCGCCGTTCGGCCCGCTGGCCACGATGGTCTCGAACGAGGGGCGGTCGGCCCCCAGCTGGGCCATGCGGTAGTCGAGGAGAGACGCCAGCTTCCGTTCGGACAAACCGGAACGGATCTGGGGCAGGACATCAGCGATTGCCTGCGAGCTTATGCGGCAGGCGGCAGCGATCAGTTCCAGCTCGACAGAATCCTTCACCATCCGGAGCTCTTCTATTTTTCTCCCGAACGGGACCGTGGTGACTCCAGCGGCCTTCGCCGCGAGCTCCGCGTGCCGCTCCACCGTCATCTCGTGCGCTTCGAAGGCCAGCTTCCGCACACCGCGGCGGGCCGCCTCGGCGGCCAGCCTGCCCTCGATGAACCGCTCGGTGAGCAGCTCGAGGTCGGGCGCGTCCCGCTCGGCGGCGAGCGCGTACCTGGAGTCGGTGGCGAGCACGCCCGTGCCGTCGGCCGGCAGCAGGAGGGCGGCGTTTGAGCTGGCCAGGCCGGTGAGATAACGGACGTTCGGCCCGGCGGTGATGAGGACGGCGTCCGCGCCGAGCTCTCGGATGATTGTCTGTGCGCGGCGCCGGCGCGCCTGGTGAATCTCCGGCATGCACTGACTGTACGCCGGCGAGTTATACGATTCCGTGTTGAGATGAACTCATCGGAGATACCTGAGATCGATACGTCGCGACCGCATTCGGCCCGGATGTACGACTACTTCATTGGCGGGAAGAATCACTTCGCGGCCGACCGCGAGACGGCGGCCGAGGTGCTGCGGAACTCGCCGTCCGTCCGCATCGCGGCGCGCGAGAACCGGGCCTTTCTCGGCCGCGCGGTCAGGTACCTCGCGGCGGAAGCCGGGGTCACGCAGTTCCTGGACATCGGCACCGGGCTGCCCACCACCAACAACGTGCACGAGGTGGCACAGGCGGTCGCGCCGTCGTCCCGCGTCGTGTACGTGGACAACGACCCGCTGGTACTCGCGCACGCGCGGGCCCTGCTGACGTCGTCCCCGGCCGGCCGCACCGCCTACATTCACGGCGACCTGCGGGACCCGGCGGCGATCCTGTCATCACCGGTGGTGCGCGAGGTGCTGGACTTCAGCCAGCCCATCGCCCTGATGCTCGTCGCGATCCTGCACTTCTTCCCGGACGAGTACAAGCCCGCCGAAGTCATCGGGACCCTGCTCGACGCCCTGCCGTCCGGCAGCTACCTCGCCGCCTCGCACCTCACGACCGAACACGACCCGGACGCGACGGGCGCGGGGCAGGCCGCGATGCGGCAGGCGGGGATAGCCATGCAGAAGCGGGATGCCGACGAGTTCGCCAGGCTCGCGTTCTCCGGGCTCGAGCTGGTGCCGCCCGGTGTGGTGCTCGTATCGGAGTGGCGGCCATCGGGCACCGGCCCGCGGCCGACGCCGTCGGAGGTCAACTGCTATGGCGGCGTAGCTCGCAAACCGTAAGATTCTGGTGGGTATTGGTCCGGAAAACTAGACAGGAGCTCGGGACCGGTGAATGAGTCCGCGGCGGACGTTCCGGCGGAAATCGACACCAACAAGCCGCATCCGGCTCGGATGTACGACTATTTCCTGGGCGGGAAGAACCACTTCGCCGCCGACCGCGAGGTGGCGCAGAAGACACTCGCCAGCATGCCGTCCGGGCGCATCATGGCACGCGAGAACCGCGCCTTCCTCGGGCGCGCCGTCAGGTACCTCGTGGGCGAGGCCGGCATCCGGCAGTTCCTCGACATCGGCACCGGGCTGCCCACCACGAACAATGTCCACGAGGTCGCGCAGGCGGTCGCGCCATCCGCCCGCGTCGTCTACGTCGACAACGACCCGCTGGTGCTCACGCACGCCCGGGCCCTGCTGACGAGCTCACCGGAGGGCCGCACCGCCTACATCCAGGCCGACCTGCGGGACCCGGCGGCAATCCTGGACGATCCAGTCACTCGAGACGTCCTGGACTTCGGCAAGCCGGTCGCGCTGATGCTCGTCGCCGTCCTGCACTACATGCCCGACGAGTTCAACCCCGCGCGCAGCGTCGCGACCCTGCTGGACGCCCTGCCTTCGGGCAGCTACCTGGTCGCCTCGCACGTGACGGCGGAACACACCCCGGCCGCGGCGGCCGCGGGGGCGCGCATCCGGGCGGCGGGGATTCCCGCTCAGCCGCGCGACTCCGCCGAGTTCGCCGCGATCGCGTTCTCCGGCCTGAGCCTGGTGCCGCCGGGCGTGGTCCTCGTGTCGGAATGGCGGCCGGAAGGTATCGGCCCGCGCCCGACACCCGCCGAGGTGAGCTGTTACGGGGCTGTCGCCCGCAAACCGTGAGCTTGCGGGGGCCGCGTCCGGCGCCGACTGAGGTGCTCTGCTACGGTGGCGTAGCTCGCTATGGTGGCCGGTGTGGTGGCATAGCCCGCGGAGCATAATTCCGTAACGTCTTTCCGGGTGTTGCGGCTAAGACGGGGTTCGTAGACTGTTGTCCGGTATCAGCCCGGGTGCCTGGCCCGGGGTGCGGCGGGGAGGTGGGGAGCGTGGTGGATTCGGCGGACGATCTTCTGATGCCGGAGATAGACACGTCGCGGCCTCATCCGGCACGGATGTACGACTACTACATCGGCGGCAAAAACCACTTCGCCGCCGACCGGGAGACGGCCGACAAGGCGCTTGCCTCCTGGCCGGCGGGCCGCGTCGGGCTGCGGGAGAACCGCAAGTTCCTCGGCCGGGTCGTCCGCTACCTCGCGGCGGAAGCCGGGGTCACGCAGTTCCTCGACATCGGGTCCGGGCTGCCGGCCAGCAACAACGTGCATGAGGTCGCGCAGGCGGCGGTGCCGTCGTCCCGGGTCGTGTACGTGGACAACGACCCGCTGGTACTCGCGCACGCGCGGGCGCTGCTGGCGTCGGCGCCGGCCGGCCGCACCGACTACGTCAGGGCCGACCTGCGGAAGCCGACGTCGATCCTCTCGTCGCCTGCGGTGCGCGAGGTGCTCGACTTCGGCCAGCCCGTCGCCTTGATGCTGGTCGCGGTGCTGCACTTCCTGCACGACGAGGACAAGCCGGACGAGGTCGTGGGCACCCTGCTCGAACGCGCTGCCGCCGGGCAGCTACCTCGCCGCCTCGCACATGACGATGGAGCACGCCCCGGAGGCGGTGGGCGGAGGACAGCAGGTGTACCTCGACGCCGGGATACCGATGCACTCCAGGGACGCCGACGAGTTCGCCAGGCTCGCCTTCACCGGCCTGGAGATGGTGCCGCCGGGCGTGGTGCTCGTCTCGGAATGGCGGCCGGACTTCTCCGGGCCGCTCCCGACCCCGGCCGAAGTCAGCTGCTACGGCGGAGTCGCCCGCAAGCCGTTATGCCTCGCCTCGCCTCGCCTCGCCTCGCCTCGCCTCGGCGGCGGTGCGGTTTTCGCAGGCCGCCACGGCGCCAACCGACCGCGCCCGCAGCCGGCGTGGCAGGCAGGCCACGGGCGCTATGGATATTCCGCTTCTGAGGAATTGAAGATCCGGGTCTTTGTCTGCTTGATCACGTTCGGCGTGCGCCAGTTCACGGAGGCCCGGCGGCCAGGCCGGCCGCAGCTTCGGCCGCCAGCCGCGGTAGCCGACCAGATCCCGGCATTCCCATCCCGTAAGCGCCTGGAGACCCATACCGGTCCGGCGGTGATGGCGGGGGTTAAGGGTATCAAATCAGGATATTTCTGGATTTAACCTGCGGATAGCCTCATCCGTACCACCATGATCACGAAAACATTTTTCCTGCCGAAGGATTTTCGTCCTATGGTGCGCAAATATTTTCGTGATCATGGGCTCGCTATGATCAGATACCCTGGGAGGGTATCTATTGCCTGGCCGTGAGCGCGGCCCTGTGTCTCCCCGTGTCCCGCGCCAGACAGGCCAGCCGGCTGCGGTCGTGGGCACTCATCCGCACTGCACTTTGAATTCATGTAGGTGTGTCGAAGAACCGAGGGTTCCCGGCCGTCCGCATACGGGCTCAGCCGGCGAGGTCGCGGACGCGTTCGATGTCGGCGACGCGGGCGGCGTGGGTGGCGGCGAGCGGGGTGACGTTGAGCGTGGTGACGCCGGCCTGCCTGAAGGCGGCGAGGCGCTCGGCGACGTAGCCGGGCGGGCCGATCAGCGCCGTCTTCTCCAGCAGCTCGGCGGGGACCAGGCCGGCGGCCTCGTCCTTGCGCCCGTCCAGATAGGCATCCTGAATCCGTTTCGCCTCGTTCTCGTAGCCGAAGCGGCAGGCCAGATCGTAGTAGAAGTTCCGGCCCCGCGCGCCCATCCCGCCGATGTACAGGGCGAAGAACGGCCTTGCCAGCTCACGCAGGTCCGTCACGTCCTCCCCGATGGCCAGCGGCGCGGCCGCGATCACGTCCAGCGGGCCGAGGTCGCCGGCGCGCTTCGCCTTGCCCTCGGCCAGCGGGCCGTCCCAGGCGGCCGCGGCCTTTTCCGGGAAGTAGAAGATCGGCTGCCAGCCCTCGGCCAGCTCCGCGGCCAGCGCGACGTTCTTCGGGCCGAGCGCCGCGATCACGATGGGGATCCGCTCGCGCACCGGGCGGTTGACCAGCTTCAGCGGCTTGCCCAGCCCGGTGCCGCCCTCCAGCGGCAGCCGGTAGTAGCGGCCCTGGTAGTCCAGCCGCTCCCGGCGCCAGACCAGCCGGCAGATCTCGATCAGCTCCCTGGTCCGCCCGACCGGCGCGTCGTAGGCCACGCCGTGCCAGCCCTCGATCACCTGCGGGCCGGACGTGCCCAGCCCCAGGGTGAACCGGCCGCCGGAGACGAAGTCCAGGCCGGCCGCCGTCATCGCGGTCAGCGCCGGGGTGCGCGAGTAGATCGGCAGGATCCCGGAGGCGATCTGCAGCCGCGTGGTCCGCGCGGCGATGAAGCCCAGCTGGCTCACCGCGTCGAAGCTGTAGGCCTCGGGCACGAAGATGATGTCCAGGCCCGCCCGCTCGAAGTCGGCCAGTTCCTCGACCGCCTCGCTGAACCCGCCGGCGTAGCCGAGCATCATCCCCACGCGCATGAACACCCTCCCTGTCGAGACGTAACGGCTGCCAATGTATCGGGCCGGGCACGGCGCCTTCCATGCCGCATAGGCCGGAACGTGGGCGCGGCATGCTCAGCACAGGGTGAGTACCGGTAATCCGCGGCGGTTATCCCGGGGCCGTCAGGTAGCTGACCACCATGTCCCCGACCAGCGTCCGGTAGTGTTCGCGGCGGGAAACGTCGAGCAGGTCAACGCCGAAGATGGCACCGAAGGTGTACCGGTTGGACATGCGGAAGAAGCAGAACGAGCTGATCAGCATGTGCACGTCGATGGCGGCGGCCTGGCGGCGGAAGGCGCCGCTGGCGTAGCCGCGCTCGAGGATGCGGGCCGTGACCGAGACGGCCGGGGTATTCAGGTCGGCCAGCGCCGCCGACTTGGCGATGAACTCCCCGTGGTGAATGTTCTCGATGGCGACCAGGCTGATGAAGTCGGGATGCGACTCATGGTGGTCGAAGGTCAGTTCGGCCAGCGTGCGGATGGCGGACACCGGATCCAGGTGGTCGACGTCGAGCTGCCGTTCGGCGTCCCTGGCGGTCGAGTAGGCCCGCTCGAGCACGGCGATGTACAGCTGCTCCTTGCTCGTGAAGTAGTAGTAGATCATCCGCTTGGTGGTGCGGGTCCGCGCGGCGATCTCGTCGACCCGCGCGCCTGAGTAGCCGTTCCTGGCGAACTCGCTGAGCGCGACGTCGAGTATCTCCTGGCGGGTCCGCTCCGGATCGCGCTGCCGCTCCTGGTCGGTCGCCCGCGACGTCGTGGTCATCCTCAGCTTCCCCCTCAGACCGTGACCATAGCGGAATATGTCAGTGCGATAACAAGGGCTTTACAGGTCCCGAGTCTATCGGATACCAATAATGAACTATCGAGTTAGTTCATAGTCGCGAGGAGGCGCCTGTGACGCGGGTGGCCGGGGCGCGGGTGGCCGGGGCGCGGGTGGCCGGGGCGCGGGTGACCGGGCTTGAGCATCTGACGCTGCTCGGCGTCGCGCCCCCCGACCTTGTCACGGTCGCCGCCGCGGCCGGTTTCAGCGCCGTCGGCCTGCGCGTGTCGCCGGCCACGGACGGCGAGCGGCCCTGGCCCGTGACACCCGGCTCCCCCATGCTGGCCGAGACCGCGCTCCGGTGCGCGGACACGGGGATCACCGTGCTCGACGTCGAGGCCATCCGGCTCGGGCCGCGCCACGCGGACGTCACGCCGGTCCTCGAGGCCGCCGCCGAACTCAGGGCCTTGTTCGTCAACGCGATCTGCGAGGACCCGGACCTGAGCCGGCTGTCCGACGAGTTCGCCGGGCTCGTCGAGGCGGCCCGCCCCTACGCCGTCCGCCCGGTGGTCGAGTTCATGGCCTACCGGAGCGTGCGCACGCTCGAGGACGCCGCGGCGGTCGCGGCCCGCTCGAGCGGGGGCGGGATCCTCGTCGACGCGCTGCATGTCCGGCGGTGCGGAGTCAGTCTCGACGCGCTGCGCGCGCTCGACCCCGGGCTGGTGACCTACGTCCAGCTATGCGACGCGCCGCTGGCGGCGCCCGCCGACGAGATGCGGGAAGCCCGCTCCGGCCGGCTGCTGCCAGGCGACGGCGAGCTTCCGCTGTCCGACCTGCTCGCCGCGCTGCCAGCTGGCATACCGGTCGCCGTGGAAGCCCCGCAGCCAGGTGCCGGGGACGATCCGGCGGAGTTCGCGCGGCGTGCGCGGCGCGCGCTCGATTCAGTCCTGTCACAGTCAAAGGAGCGCCCATAGTGTCTGCCCGGCTCGCGGTCCGCGATCTGGCGAAGCATTACGGCGGGGTCCAGGCGCTGCGCGGCGTGACGCTGCATATCAACGCCGGCGAAGTGCTCGGTGTCGTTGGCGACAACGGCGCGGGGAAGTCCACCCTGCTGAAGATCCTGTCTGGAGCGACGTTCCCCTCCTCGGGGCAGGTGCTGGTCGACGGCCAGCCGGCGGAGTTCGCCAGCCCGGCCGCGGCGCGCGACGCCGGGATCGCGACGGTGTATCAGGACCTCGCGCTGGCGGGCCAGCGCGACGTCGTAGCGAACTTCTTCCTCGGCCGGGAGAAGCTGTCCGCCAACTGGCTGGCCAGGCGGGTGGGGTGGCTGGACAGCAAGGCCATGGCCGCGCACACGGTGAGCGAGCTCGCCCGGCTGCGCACGCGGATCCCTGACGTGCACCTCGCTTCCCGGGACCTGTCCGGCGGCCAGCGGCAGGCGCTGGCGATCGCCCGCGCGGCGGCCTGGACGAGCAAGATCCTCCTGCTCGACGAGCCGACGAGCGCGCTCGGCGTCGAACAGCAGCAGCAGGTGCTCGACCTGATCCGCCGGGTCAGGGACGAGGGCATCGCGGTCATGCTGATCTCCCACCAGATGCCCGACGTCCTGAAGGTCTGTGATCGTGCCGTCGTGCTACGGCTCGGCCTTGCGGCGACCACGCTCACGGGTGGTGACCTGACCAGCGAGAACCTGATCGGCTACATCACCGGCGCCATGGCGGGCGGGGACCAGTGATGGCCGGGACAAAGACCGAGACGGCGACCGCGGCCGTCCCCGCGGGGCGCGCCTTGCTGCTGCGCAGCAAGGCGGTGGTCCGCGATCTGTGGATCGGCGGCGTGCTGCTCGCGCTGATCGTGGCGTTCAGCATCGACTCGCCCTACTTCCTGACGCGGGCGAACTGGCTGAACACCTCGAGCACCGCGACCGAGGTACTGCTCCTCGCCGTCGGCGAGACGTTCGTCATCTGCGCCGGCGGAATCGACCTGTCGGTCGGCGCGGTCCTCGGATTCGCCGGTACCGCGGGGGCGTGGGTGATGGCGGCCGGCTTTCCCGGCGCGAGCGGCGCCGCCGTCGGCCCCGTGACCATCGGCTTCGCCGCGGCCGTGGCGGCCGGCATCGCGTTCGGGCTGCTCAACGGGTTTCTCGTGGCCTGGGCGGGCATCCCGCCGTTCGTCGTCACGCTCGGCACGCTCGGCATCGCGACAGGGTTCGGCTACCTGCTGAACAACGGGCAGGAGATCTCCGCGATCCCGGCGTCGGTCGCCACGTTCGGCAACACCAACCTCGGCGGGTGGGTACCCGTGCCCGTACTGATCACGGCCGTCATCACGATCTGGTGCGGCCTGCTGCTGGCGAAGACACGGTTCGGCGCTTACGCGCTGAGCATCGGCGACAGCCGGGAGGCGGTGATCCGGGCCGGCGTCAACCACCGCCGGTATCTCCTGGAGATCTACACGCTCTCCGGGCTGCTCGCCGGGGTCGCCGCCGTCCTCGTCATGGCACGTCTCGGCGCCGGCTCACCGGTCTCGGGCGCCACGGACAACCTCAACGCGATCGCGGCCGTGGTCATCGGCGGGGCAAGCCTGTTCGGCGGCCGGGGCACGATCATCGGCTCGGTCATCGGCACCGGCATCATCGCCGTCCTGATCACCGGGCTGGTGCTCGCCAACGTGCCGCCGTTCTGGCAGGAGGTAGCGGTCGGCGCCATCCTCATCGTCGCCGTCTACATCGATCAGCTTCGCCATCGCAAGGCAAGCAGGAAATAGCCCGTGTCCATGGGAGGAATCACTATGAACCGCAGAAGAACCAGGCGCCTAGCGGCGCTCGCCACGATCGCCGCGCTCGTTCCCCTGACGGCGGCAGCCTGCTCCTCCTCATCTTCGTCATCTTCGTCCACGTCTTCGTCCCCGGCGTCCGCCGCGGCGACAAGCAGCTCCGGGTCCGCCAAGCACTACACCATCGCCTACGTTCCCGGCGCGACCGGCGTCGCCTTCTACGACACGCTGGTGTCCGGCATGCGGGCCAAGGCCGCGACGCTGGGCATGAGCGTGATCTACCAGGGCTCACCCGACTTCTCGCCGTCCGCGCAGACGCCCATCGTCGACGCGATCTGCACTAAGCACCCGGACGCGCTCATCGTGTCGCCCACCGACCCGGTGGCCATGGCACCCGCGATCAACACCTGCCTCGACGCCGGGATCCCCGTGATCACCGTCGACACCGCGCTGGCGAACACCTCGCGGATCACCAGCGCGATCACCACGGACAACACCTCGGGCGGCAAGGCGGCGGCCGACTTCGTCGGTAAGGCGCTGGGCGGCAAGGGAGAGGTCGCGCTGATGAGCTTGTCGCCGACCGCGACGACGCAGGTCGAGCGCATCCAGTCCTTCGAGAAGGAGATCAAGGCCGCCTACCCGGGCATTTCGGTGCTCCCTGTCCAGTACACCGCGCAGGCGACGAGCGACAGCGAGACCGTCGCCCGGTCCATCCTCGCGGCGCACCCCGGCGTCAAGGCCTTCTTCGGCAGCGCCGAGCCCAACGCGGAAGGCGTCGCGGCGGCGCTGAGGGCGCTCGGGATGACGGGGAAGGTGCTCAACGTGGGGTTCGACGCCAGCCCGACCGAGGTCGCACTCCTCAAATCAGGCGAGATCAACGCCACGATCGCCCAGGCGGCGGCGGTCGAAGGCGCGGACGCCGCCCAGTTCGCCTACGACAAGATCACCGGGAACACCGGCGGGATCACCGCCTCGGTCCAGCTGCCAGACGTGCTGCTGACCACCGCGGACGCAAGCCAGAGCGCGTACCAGAAGTACTTCTACATTCCCTGACAGGCGGGTCCATTGCGTGCGGTTGTCCTTGGCGGTAATCCCTGGTCGCTGCGCGTCACAGACGACTGGCCGGAACCAGGCGCTGGTTCCGGCCAGGTCGTCGTGCGCGTGCTCGGGGTCGGCATCTGCGGGTCGGACCTGGCTCTGCTGTCGGGGAAGCGCCGGGCTCCGGCCTACCCGTGGGTGCCCGGGCACGAGGCCTTCGGCGAGGTGGTGGCGACCGGGGACGGCGTGCACCCGGCTCGGGTCGGCCAGCGGGTCGTCATCGAGCCGAACTACCCGTGCCTGCGCTGCCCGGCCTGCCTGTCCGGCAGGACCTCCATGTGCCCGGACCGGGTGCTCGTCGGCTTCACCGCGCAGGGGACCCTGGCGGCGATGATGGCCGTGCCCGCCGCGTTCGCGTGGCCGGTTCCCGGCGACTGGGCCGACACGGACGCCGTCTGCGCCGAACCGCTGACGGTAGCGCTGGCCGCCATCCGCCGCAGCGGCGCGACGCCGGGCAGCCGGTGCCTGGTCGTTGGCACCGGGTCGCAGGGCACGCTGCTGTGCGTGGCCCTGGTCGCGCACGGCATCTCGCCCTACGTGCTCGAACCGCACGACGGGCGGCGGGAACTCGCGGTCTCGCTTGGGGCCAGGGCCGCAGACGCCGGCGACGCGGGCTTCGAGGTCGTCTTCGAGACGTCAGGCACGGAGGCGGCCCTGGCCGAGGCGACCGGCCGGGCGGCGCCGGGGGCGACCGTGGTGCTGATCGGCCTGGGCAGCGAGGTCGCGCAGGTCAGCACCGGTCTTGTCGTCAGGCACCAGCTGACGCTACGGGGCTCGCTGATCTACGACCATCCGGACGACTTCGCCGTCACCATGAAGTCCGCGGTCCGCTCCCCCGGCCGGGTCCTGCGCGCCTCCTACCCGCTGGGGCGGGCGTCCGAGGCGTTCCGCGCGGCCAGCGAAGTGCCTGGTAAGACCTGGATCCGGATGACATGACGGCAACGTCGTTCAGCTGAGTTGACCATGGCCCCTGGCAGCACAGGCCGTCACCGGGGCACGGTGCCGTCCGCCGCCCGCGGGGTCAGCTCCCCCCGGCCCGCTGCTGTGTTGCGGTGTGACTGGCTGTCGCGCACAGTGCTCAGCGCCCCGCCCGCCGTCCAGTATTTGCGCCCTGCCACCAGAAGCTCCTCCGCCGGGAACTTCGTGATGACCTCGCAGCCGTCGGCGGTGACGACAAGTTCCTCTTCGATCCTGGCGGCGGACCAGCCGTCGCTGGCCGGCCAGTAGGTCTCCAGGGCGAAGACCATGCCTTCTTGGAGCGGCTCGGGGTGGTCGAGGGACACGAGCCGGCTGAAGATCGGCTTCTCCCAGATGGAGAGCCCGACCCCGTGTCCGTACTGCAGGCCGAAGGCGGCTGTCTCATCGGCGAAGCCGAACTCACCCGCCCGGGGCCAGAGCGAGACGATGTCGGCCGTTGTCGCGCCCGGCTTCACCAGGGCGATCGCCTGGTCCATGTACTCACGGCAGCGCACGTACGCGTCTCGCTGCGCCGTGGACGCGCTGCCGACGGCGAACGTCCGGTAGTAGCAGGTCCGGTACCCGCAGTAGCTGTGCAGGATGTCGAAGAACGCCGGGTCCCCCGGGCGGATGAGCCGGTCGGAGTACACGTGCGGGTGCGGCGAGCAGCGCTCGCCCGAGATGGCGTTCACGCCCTCCACGTACTCGCTGCCCAGGTCGTAGAGGACCTTGCTGACCAGCCCGACGCACTCGTTCTCCCGCACTCCTGGCCGGAGGAACTCATACAGCTCGTCGTACGCCGCGTTGACCATCGCGCACGCCTGGGACAGCAGGGTGATCTCGTCGCGGGTCTTGATACGCCGCGCCTCCATGAACACCTGCTGACCGTCCGTGACCGTGATCCCGGCGGCCGACAGCGCGGCCAGCACTGGCATCTCCGCCACGTCGATCCCCAGCGGCTCCCCGGCCAGGCCGCAGGTACGCAGGACCGCCACGACCTTGGCCGCCACGTCCTCGGCGATCCCGGCGGCCGGGTGAAAGGCGCCGCGCAAAGTGGAGATACCAGCCCGGGCACCTGTCCGTGCCGCGCCTTCGGGTGTCGGCGGGCCGTCGGTGTAGTCCAGCCAGGGGTCGTAGATCTGATGGTGCCGCGCCGCCGATCCGAAATCCCAGACGACGGGCTTGCCGCCGCGCGGGAGCAGGGCGAAGCGGATGAGCTTGTCCACTGCCCACGTGCCGATGTGAGTCGACGTCATGTATCGGATGTTCGCGAAGTCGAAGCTGAGGAGCGCGCCCAGGTCGGACCGCTCGAGTTCCGCGTTCAGCCTGGCCAGCCGCTCCTCGCGGAGCCGGCTCATGTCGACCCGGTTCTCCCAGTCAACAGCGTTCGGGCCGAAGGTCTGGGAGATCGTCACCGGTATGGCCCTTCGTTCCTCGCCAGCATTCCAGGGCGCTCCTTCGCAGTGGGTTCCCGGGAGACCATCCGTAGTATCCCGCGGGCCCGCTCAAGCCGCCAGGTCGGCCAGGACCTCGGCGAGGGTCCGCTCATCGGCGGGCACGCCGGCCTCCGGGCGGCCCAGGCCGTTCAGCACGACGAACCGGGTGCTCCCCCGGTACTTCTTGTCCCGCAGCCAGGCGGTTCGCAGCTCGTCGAGGCCGAACCTGCCCGCTACCGGCAGCCCGAGGGCGGCGAGCAGTTCCCTGTGCAGGCCCACCAGGTCGTCGGTGATCCGGTCCTGCCGCCGGGCCAGGTAGGCCGCGGCCATCATGCCGATCGCCACCGCCTCGCCGTCGTCGGCCATGTCCGGGCCGCTGACCTGCTCGATCGCGTGGCCGAACGTGTGCCCGTAATTCAGGTACAGCCGGTCACCCTGCTCACGCTCGTCACCGCTGACGATGTCCGCCTTCACCTGGACGCTCTTGGCGACCACCTCGGCGAGCACCGCGACATCGGCGGCACGCAGTTCGCCCGCCTTGTCGCGCAGCAGCCCGACGAGCTCGCCCCCGCTGATCAGCGCGTGCTTCACCATCTCGGCCAGCCCCGCCGAATACTCGCCAGGATGGCGGCCGGCCAGCCCGACATCGCAGATCACGGCCACCGGCTGATGCACGGTGCCGAGCAGGTTGCGGCCCTGCGGCAGGTTGAGCGACGCCTTGCCGCCGATCGCCGCGTCGGCCTGGGCGGCGAGCGTCGTGGGCACCAGCGCCAGCGGCATCCCCCGGTTGTAGGTGCTCGCCACGAATCCCGCGATGTCGCAGGCGGCCTCGCCGCCCACCCCGATGATCAGGTCGTCCCTGTGCACGGCGAGATCCGCCAGCTCACTGCTTACCTCGGCGACAGTGGCGAGGTTCTTGGCCCGCTGGCTGTCGGGCACCTCGAGCACGCGCGGCTCAAGCCCCGAGCCGCCGAGGGCGAGCGCGAGCGCCGCCGCGGTGCCGGCGTCCCGCCCGGCCGCCAGCACGACCGCCGTCCTGGCGTACGGGAGCGAGGGCAGCAGCCGCCCCGCCTCGGCGAGCAGGCCGGTCCCGACGTGCACGTTGTAGGTGCCCCCCGTGCACGAGACCAGGACGGTCGACGTGCCGGGCGGGACGGCGGGAACCGCCACGAGCCGGGAAATGACCTCCTGGCAGACCGCCTCGGCCCGCCGCCCGTCGGTGGCCACGGTCAGGGTCGCCACCTGCTCGTAGGTGGCGAGGCGCCGGGCGTACAGCTCGTCGACGCCCGGCCTGGCGAGCAGCGGGCGGTAGGTGTCGCCCGCCACCCGGAGCATCGACTCGGCGAACCCCACGCTCAGGTAGACCACCTGGGCGGCCTTCAGCAGGTCACGGGTGTCCTGACGGTCCGCGGCGCCGCCGCCGAGCGCGAGCACCGCCGCCGGGCCGTCGAGCAGGCTCGCCACCACGTCGTGTTCCAGGTCACGGAACGCGGCCTCGCCGTCTTCGGCGAAGATCTCCCGAACCGAGCGCCTGGCCCGCTGCTCGATGACCGGGTCGCTGTCCACGAACGGCAGGCCGAGCCGGTCGGCGAGCATCCGGCCCACCGTGGTCTTGCCCGCGCCCATGAACCCGACGACGACGATCACGGGTGCTCCAGGAGACCGGCGACCGCGCGCAGCGCCAGCGCGTAGGACTGGAAGCCGAAGCCGGCGATGATCCCGTCCGCGACCGGCGTGATCACCGAGTGCGCGCGGAACGGCTCGGCCCCCGCTCGCGCGGCGATGTTGGAGATGTGCACCTCGACCAGCGGTGCGGTGCGCATCTTGAGCGCGTCCATCAGCGCGTAGGAGTAGTGCGTGAGCGCGCCCGCGTTCAGCACCACGGCAAGGCGCGCGTCGGCCGCCTCGTGCACCCAGCCGATCAGCTCGCCCTCGTGATCGGTCTGGCGCACCGCCACGTCGAGGCCGAGCTCCTTGCCCGCCGACTCGCACAGCGCGACGAGATCGGCGTACGTCGCCGTGCCGTACACGGACGGCTCGCGCTTGCCGAGCCGGCCTAGGTTCGGCCCGTTGAGCACGAGCACCGCGCGCCCGCTCACGCCGACACCGCCTCGTACGCCTCGTTGAGCAGCGGCTCCGGCGGGCTGTCCAGGATGACCGGGTTGCCCACGCCGTCCAGGATTACCATCCGCAGCCGCGCGCCGCGCGACTTCTTGTCCAGGCTCATCGTCTCGCGCAGCCCCGGCCAGGAGGCGCGGGCGTACGACACGGGCAGACCCACCGACGTGAGCATCTCCCGGTGCAGGGCCACGTCATCCGGCGACAGGCGGCCGGCCAGCCGGGCCACTTCCGCGGCGAACACCATCCCGATCGCCACCGCGTCGCCGTGCCGGAAGCGGTAGCCCTCGAGCCGCTCGATCGCGTGGCCCAGCGTGTGCCCGTAGTTCAGCATCTCCCTGGGCCCCGCCTCGCGCAGGTCGGCGGAGACGACGGCGGCCTTCACCCTGATGGCGCGCTCGACGAGCTCGTGGGTGTGCGGCCCGTACGGCTCGCCCGCGGCGGCGGGGTCGTCCGCCACCAGCCGCAGGATCTCGCCGTCGGCGATGAAACCGGCCTTGATCACCTCGGCGAGGCCGGCCACGTAATCCGGCCGCGGCAGTGTCGCCAGCGTCGCCAGGTCGGCGAGCACCCCGGCCGGCGGATGGAACGCCCCGACCAGGTTCTTGCCCTCGGGGATGTCGATGGCGGTCTTCCCGCCGACCGCGGCGTCGACCATCCCGAGCAGCGTCGTCGGGACGAGCACGACCGGCACGCCGCGCAGCCATGTGGCGGCCGCGAACCCGGCCAGGTCGGTCGCCGCTCCCCCGCCGACCCCCACTACGCAGTCCGAGCGCGTCACCCGGGCCTGCGCCAGCCACGACCATAGCCGTGCCGCGACCGCGACGTCCTTGGCGGCTTCCCCATCGGGGATCTCCGTGACGGCTACCGAAAGACCGGCGTCGGCCAGCACCCGGCAGGCGGGCCGGGCGATCGCGCCGAGCCCGGCGGGGTGGATGACCGCGACGGTCTGCGCCCGCTTGCCAACCAGGTCAGGCAGCACGCCGAGCACTCCGGTGCCGACGACGACCTCGTACGGCTGCTCGCCGCCGACCTGGATGCGGGTCTCGGTCATGAGGCGAGCCGCTTGGCGAGGTCGGCCACCACCTCCTCGGGCGCCGTGTCGTCGGCCGGGACGGTGATCGAGGCGAGTTCGGCGTAGACGGGGCGGCGCTCTTCCAGCATGGCGCGGAGCCTGCCGCGCGGGTTGCCCGGGACGACGACGCGCGGCCTGTCCATGCCGGTGCGCTTGGCGACCGTCGCGAACCCGGCCTCCAGGTAGACGATCACGTGTCCGGCCAGCATCCGGCGCACGTCCGGGTCGAGCACCGCGCCGCTGCCGAGCGCGAGCACGCCGCCGTCGGCGGCAACCGCGTCCAGCCCGCGCGCGACTGCGCCCCGCTCGAGCTCGCGGAAGACCTGCTCGCCGTCCTCGACGAAGATGTCCCCCACCGGCTTGCCGACCGCGGCCGCCACGAGGTCGTCGGTGTCGGCGAACGGCACGCCGAGTTCGGTCGCGAGCAGCGCCCCCACTTCACTCTTGCCGGCGCCCGGCGGCCCGATGAGCACGACGGCGCTCACGAGATCACCATCGACTTCAGGTAACCCTCCGCGTTCCGCCGCAGTTCCTCCACCGAGTCGCCGCCGAACTTCTCCGTGACCGCCTCGGCCAGCACCAGCGCGACCATCGCTTCCGCGACCACGCCCGCCGCGGGCACCGCGGTGACGTCGCTGCGCTGGTTGATCGCCTTGGCGGGCTCGCCCGTCGCCACGTCCACCGTGTCCAGCGCGCGCGGCACCGTCGAGATCGGCTTCATCGCGGCCCGCACCCGCAGCACCTCGCCGGTGGACATGCCGCCCTCGATGCCGCCGGCGCGGTTTGTGCGCCGGCGGACCCCGGAGGGAGACATCTCGATCTCGTCATGCGCGCCCGAGCCGCGCCGTCCCGACGTGACGAACCCGTCGCCGAACTCCACGCCCTTGATCGCCTGCACTGACACCAGCGCCCCGGCGAGCCGGGCGTCAAGCCGCCGGTCCCACTGGGTGAAGCTGCCGAGCCCCGGCGGCAGCCCGTACGCCAGGACCTCCACCACGCCGCCGAGCGTGTCGCCGTCCTTGCGGGCGGCGTCGACCTCGGCGACCATCGCGGCGCTCGCCGCGGTATCGAAACAGCGCACCGGGTCTTCGTCGATCCGCGCGAGGTCCTCGGGAGCCGGCGCGGCCGCGTCCGGCGCGGTGACCGAGCCGAGCGCCACCACGTGGCTGAGTATCCGCACGCCGAGCGCCTGCTCGAGGAGCCGCCGCGCCACCTCGCCGAGCGCGACCCGCGCCGCGGTTTCCCGCGCGCTCGCGCGCTCGAGGACAGGCCGGGCGTCGGGGTGCCCGAACTTCTGCATGCCGGCGAGGTCGGCGTGGCCGGGCCTGGGCCTGGTCAGCGGGGCGTTGCGCGCCTGCACGTCGAGTTCGGCCACGGGCACGGGGTCCGGGGACATGACCGTCTCCCACTTCGGCCACTCCGTGTTGCCCACCCGGATCGCGACCGGGCCGCCCAGGCTGACGCCGTGCCGCACGCCGCCGGTGAGCTCCACCTCGTCCTGCTCGAACTTCATCCGCGCGCCACGGCCGTACCCGGCCCGCCGCCGCGCTAGCGCCGCCGCCACATCACCGCTGGTGATCCGCACCCCTGCGGGGACGCCGTCACAGATCGCCACGAGCGCCCGCCCGTGCGACTCGCCCGCGGTCAGCCACCGAAACATGCTGTTCACCCTACAGTCAGCTCAGGAAAGCACTGGGAAAGGTGCCGGTCCGCCCCGGCATCCCCTCCTGATTATCCCGAACGTACGCGTGGCTCCGCCCCCTCCCGTCCACGGCTGCCGACTGCGCAATCGACCCACTCTAGGCAACACACCGGAACAAGCTGAGCTGGTGTCGCGCGAGGCTGCCCGTTCCACCCCCTTATCTCCCGTTACGGGAAGTCCCCGCTCCCCGCCGCCATGCCCCCGCGGCACGCTCAGCAGACGGCACGCGCGTGCCATGAACGGCCCTCCGGGCAGGCTCACGCATCATGGCGGATCGAAAGGCACCCTCTGGTGTGCCCTTCGATCCACCATGATGGCGGACGGACAGCCGCTGCCCGGTCTGCCCCCGGTTTGCCCCCGGCGGGCGCTGCGCCGCGCGCGGGGAACTGGCCGGCCGTGCCGCGCCCTGCGCGCGGAAGCCGCATCCCGGACATCGCTGCACGGCGGCTGGCCGCGAAGGGCGAGTAAAGCACATCACGGCCCAGGGACACGCCGAACAATCACCTTGCTCCGGAACGTTGCCCTTGCGGGGCCGATTGCGCAATCGGCATATGGCCCTAGGGGCGGGGGCCGGAGCGGGGCCAGAAGCTGGGCTGGGCTGGGCTGGGCTGGGCTAGGAGAGGGCTAGCGGGGGGCGGGAGTCAGCCGCTTCCGTTCGGGATAAAAGTGCTTTTATCTCTATGCCGCGACGGAAACGGGCGCTCAGCCGGAGCGCTATCTGCCTCGCCTGGTCCATGTCTGCGGTCTTCAGGGTGACCCGGAGGTCGGCGCCGGGGCTGCCGGGGCCGAGGGTGAAGCCCGGGGTGACCGCCGCTACTTCGGCGCGGACGTCGGGGTCCACGTGCGGCAGGGGCGGCGGCTCGCCGTTCGCGAGGGCCCGCAGCCGCGCACCCTCGACCACCATCGGCACGGGGCCGGCCACGTCGATCACCACCGCGTCGGCCTCGGCGACGGCGGCCGCCCAGACCCGCGGCGCCGGGACCGGCACGGGGCGGGCGTCCTGCTTCCAGCGCCGGAGAGCCTGCGTCCCGGTGAACGCGATGATCGCGCGACGGCCGTCGTTGCCGATCAGGGTCGGGAGCGCCATCTCGGCTTGCTCTGCTCGCCCCCGGGGGGTTTCCCCCCCGCATTGGGGGGCTCCCCGCCCCCCAATCACCCCCCGGCCCCGGTGACCCCCCGCATGGGAGGGGTCGGCGCCTTGCTCGCCGACCTCCGCGAGGACGGCGACGACGGGGACCAGCAGCCTGGCCGCGGCGACGGCCGTCAGGGCCGCGTGCTCGCTGCCGGTGCCGTCGGCGTAGGCACCGAGCGCTCCGGTCACACGGGGGTCGGCTTCCCCTGTGTCCCCCGCGGGTCTGCTCACTCGCACACGTGCGACCTTACCGTCGTTTCGGTAGCCAGGGAGCTATCGAATGGCTACGCAAAGTAATGAATGCTATGAAAGATGCACTTTGCCGTAGGTGCGGCCGGTCTCCACGGCAGAATCGGTTGAGCGCACATTACGGATGTGGAAATCTCATGAGCTGCGGCGACGTAGAGGCTTTCTGACCAGACCGGGTGTGCGGACCAGAGGTATCGGCGCTAGCGGGAAGGAGCACTCCGTGGGTTCCGCTGTACGCGACCCGTCGCAGCCTGCACGGATACTCCCCGGCACGCCGATGCGGAAGGTGATACCGCCGCGCATGGTGGCGCCGTATATGAACGGACAGCGCGGGGTCATCGCGGGGTACGTGCACCGGGTACGGGACGTGGCGTTGCGCAACCCGGCAGACGCGTACTACGCCCTCGGCCTAGGCTACGAGGGTTCGGACTTCAAGCCCGACATGACCGAGTTGTACTTCCTGTGCTGGCAGTCCAGGGAGATCGACGGGTACGTGCCCGTCACGGTACGCGGCCCCGTCAGCCGGGTCGAGTTCTACCTGGAGCCGATCCAGATACCCGTGGGCACGAGCTTGTGCAGGCTGGTGGACGGCGGCGAGGAGCCCGTCGCCCGGTACGACGGGCTCGCCTGGCGGTGGGCAGCGAGGGAGGGGTAAGGGATGCGTTACCGGCTGATGGCCTCCTACCTCGGCGCCTCCTACCAGGCCGCCGTCGGCCCCTCCGACCGCGACGTCACGCTGTTCGCCGCCCCGCCACCGCCCGAAGAACACGGCTTCACCCCCGCGACGGGCGGCATCTGGCGCAAGCAGGTCCGGCTGGGGGATCTGGAGGCGCTGTGGGAATCCCGGCCGATCGGCTCGTATCACGGCGAGCCCTGCCTGGTGCTAGACGATCTCGGGGACCGGCTGCACATCGTCTACCTCGGCATGGACGAGCGACGGGCCGGGCAGCTCGGCTACTGGCAGGTCGACCGCGGGGTGTTCGAGGTCGTCGTGCCGCGGCAGGAGGTAACTGACCTGGCCGAGGAGCGGCATGAGTTCCCGATCGCGCTGCTGCTGTCGACGCTGCCGCGCGCGCTGAACGCGGGCGACGGCGGCCGCCCGGCGGGCGCCGGGGCCGGGGGCGCCGTTCCCGCGAACGGCCTGCCCGCGGGCGGCCTGCCCGGTCAGCGAGGCGGGCTCCCGCAGTTGCCGGCGCGGGGCGGCCAGCAGCTGCAGCAGCAACCGCAACCGCTGCCACTCGGCGCGCAGCAGCAACTCGCCAGCGGGCAGCCGCTGGCCGCCCAGCTCACCGGAGTCCAGCAGCACACCGGTGGACAGCAGCACACCGGTGGACAGTCACTGCCGGCGCTGCCGCAGGCGCCCGCCGGGGTGCCGCAGGCGCCGGGCGGACCGGGGCAGGTTCCTGGCGGGCTGCCGTACGCCCCAGGCGGGCTGCCGCAGGCGCCGACCGGCCCGCAGCAGGTGCTGGGGCCGCAGCACGTGCCCGGTCTCGCGCAGCAGGCCGCGCCGCAAGTCCCCGGAGCACAGCAAGCCCTAGGAGCACAGCAGCCTCCGGGAGGGCAGCAGCCCCCGGGAGCGCAGACCCTGGCAGCGCAGCAGACGCTCGGAGCGCAGCAACTATCCGTGGCACCGCAACCGTCGGGAGCGCCGCAAGCGCCGCTCCCGCAGCAGCAGCCGCCTACCGTCGCCGCGGCCTGGCATGGATCGCCGGCGGCGGACGGCAACGGCGCCTGGTACTACCAGCCGGGCAACGGCGCCGCCGCGCAGAATGGCATGCCGGACGGCTACGGCGCCGGTCAGGCGCAGCCGAACGGTGACGGCGCTTACGTCAACCCAGCGGTCGCGCCTCAGGCGGCCGGCGTTCCGGACGCGTTCGGACAGCAGTCTCCCAACGGACTGGCCGTCGCCGCCCCGCAGTACGCACCGCCCGCGCCGTCGCCGGCCTTCCAGCCCGCCGTGCAGGTCCAGCCCGCCGTGCAGGTCCAGCCAGCCGCGGTGGCACAGCCCGAGCCGCAGGCGCTACCGCAGCCGCAACCGCAACCGCAAGTGCAGCAGCCGCAGATGACGCAGCTCGCGCAAGCAACCCAGGCGCCTCCCACGGTCCAGGCCCCTCCCACACTCCAGACGCCGCAGCTAGCTCAGCCGCTCCCGCAGGCGCAGTCAGCCGTCCAGGTGCAGGCACCGCCGCCCGCGACCCCGGCCACGGCTGCTACCGCGCCGCTGGCCGCCCCTACGGCCATGGCGCCGCCGCCTCCGCCGCCCGCGGCCCCCGCCCTGCCGGCCCCGCCCCGGCTCCGGCTCCGGCAGCTCCAGCGCCGCAGGCGCCGGCCGCCGAATCCGGGATGGCGAGTCCTCCCGGCGCGGCCCCGGCCGCCGCGGCGGCTCAGCCGGGAACGGCGTCGTCCCCTAACCCGCTGAGCAAGCTGACCGGCGCCGTCCGCGGCCGGCGCGCCGCCCGGAAGCCGCGGCTCGCCATGTCCTCGGTCTTCGCCGACCTGGTCGACATGGCGGATATCCCGCGATCCGCCTACGCGGTCGACGAGGAGGTCACCGGCGCGATGTGCTTGTTCAAGACCGATGGCGGCTACGAGGTGTTCAGCTGTGCCGAGGACGCACGGCACGAGGTGCGCTTCTTCGAGGAGGAGGAGGCGGCGTACTTCTATCTCTTCGGGGTCCTGGCCGCGGAGGCGCTGCGCAACGGCCGCCTGACCCCGCGCCGCGGCTGACCTGCATAATCGGCCTCCTCCGGCCAGGAACTGGCACCGAAAGCGCCGCGGCGAAAAACCTTACAGGGTGATATCAAAGGGCCAAGGGGCACCACGCCGGCTTATCTACCGCTAAAGTTTAAATCGCCGGCGGGGCTGACGGTCCCCCGCTCCCCAAGCAGCCCCGTCGGCCCACTCTCGCACCCTGAAACCAGCAGGGCTTACTCACGCCTTCCTCCTGCGAGACTTCAAACTCGCAGCACAGCATGGGTAGCAAGAATTGATAAGCGTTTCATTGGAAACGCATTGCGCATGCATGTCATCGGCCACTTGAGTCGAGAAATTCCCCGCAGCGGGCGAAATTTAGAATCGAATTATAAAGCGGACCGAATCATTCCGCGCGATGGACGGGGTAGGTTACTGTCGTGACCACAGGTCAGCTTTCCGCGGCTGCCCCGGTCGAGGTCGGGGGTATCGCCAGCCTGGCGGTGCGTGATCTGCTGAACGGTCCCTATCAGGCCGGACAGCTGCTCGCCGTCGTCCAGGGAACTCTGATCGCTGAGTTTCCCGGCGCCCCGCGCGAGCCGCGCGTGATCGTGATTTCCGCTCCCGACGCGGTTCGGCTGCCCAATGCGATCATTTCCACCGTTCCCGCCGGTACGCTGCACGCAACGATTACAACGATCACCCCACCAGCCTCTATAGCCGCTTCCAGCACAAGGACGACAAAGGCCGGCAAAGCGGCTCTCCCGCAAGGCGCTGCCAGCACAGGCGGCGGTGCGGTCCGTGTCGGCGACCTGACGGTGCGGGCGCGGCGCTGGTGGGATCCGTCCCCGGTGTTCGGGCCACTGTCGAGAGGCCGGCTGGACCAAGGCGCCACCGTGCTGTCCAGGATGTGCAGGCAGGCGAATCCCGGTCCCGCTCTCGCCGGGCACGACGGGGCCAGGGTCCTCGCGGCGTGCTGCGCGAGCGGCGATCTGGCCGGCGCCGTCGAACAGGCCGAACGCATGGTCGGGCTCGGCGCCGGCATCGTCCCGCCCGGCGACAGCGTGCTGTGCGGGCTCCTGCTCGCGCTGCGCCTGCTGGGCGGCGCCATCCCGGGCGGCACCCGGGCCGTCTGGCTGGCGGACTGGCTCAGCGCCGCGGTCACCAGCTACGCGTCGGAACGGACGACGCCGCTGGCCGCTTCCCTGCTGCACTGCGCGGCCCGCGGCCAGACGGCGGCCGAGGTCGCCGCGGTGCTGCGCGCCGTGGCAGGCGAGGACCCGGTGGAGCCGGCCGCGCGGCGGCTGCTGACCGCCAAGCCAGCCGCGGCGGCCGGAACCGCCGATCTGGCCTGGGGAATCGTGGCCGGCTGCCGCGCCGCGCAGGCGCTATCCGTATCCTGAACCGCATGACGATCCCGTTGACGGGCACTCAATAC
Organism: uncultured Actinomycetota bacterium; assembly: GCA_963771985.1. Classification (GTDB taxonomy): domain Bacteria; phylum Actinomycetota; class Actinomycetes; order Streptosporangiales; family Streptosporangiaceae; genus Trebonia. The sequence goes on from CAVYVO010000014.1 coordinate 445,705, forward strand.
GAGATCGAGGCCGGCGACTACCGCGCCACCGTGACCGAACTCGGCGCGGGCCTGCGGAAACTCGAGCACCGGGGCACCCCCCTGGTCACCAGCTATGACGCCGACCACTTGCCGCCGCACAGCGCGGGCCAACTGCTCGCCCCGTGGCCCAACCGGGTCGACAGCGGCCGCTACTCCTTCGACGGCGTTACATACCAGCTAGACCTCTCCGAGCCGGCCCGCGGCAACGCGATCCACGGTCTGACCCGTTGGGCTCCGTGGACGCGGATAGCGCACGATAGCGCCGAGGTGACACTGCGCAGCGTCCCGCACGGGCAGCAGGGCTACCCGTTCGCCGTGCGGGTCGACGTGACCTACCGGCTAGACGCCGAATCCGGACTGCACGTCAGCGTCAGCGCCGCCAACAAGGGCAGCCGCCCGGCTCCCTGGGGAACCGGCCACCACCCGTACCTGACAGTGCCGACGCCGACCGTCGACGAATGCGAGCTGACCTTGCCCGCCGCGCGCTGGCAGACCGCCGACGATCGCGGCATCCCGTCCGGCCCCGCGCAGGACGTGGCCGGGACCGAATTCGACTTCCGCGCGGCCCGCAAGCTCGCCGGCACCCGGCTAGACCACGCGCTCACCGACCTGCGCCGCGAGCAGGACGGCCTAGCCTGGGTCTGGCTGTCCGCGGGCGGCGTCCGCACCGCGCTGTGGGCGGACGAGAGCTACCGCTGGCTGCAGGTTTTCACCGGCGACACGCTCGAGCCCGAGCATCGTCGCACCGCACTGGCCATCGAACCGATGACCTGCCCGCCGAACGCGTTCGTGAGCGGCGAGGACCTGGTGGTGCTGCGGCCGCGCGAGACTGTCAGCTGCCGGTGGGGAATCAGGGCTTTCGTTCCGAACGGACGGTAGCGGCTGCCCGTACCCGCGCTAGGTCTTCCGGCGTGTCCACGTCGTCGGGGCTTCCCGTGTCGGCGCACTCGACCAGCGTGACGACCTCGGGGTGCGCCCGCAGGAACGGCCGCGCGCCGGTATCCCCGGCGGCCAGTTCCGACACGGCGGCCCAGTGCTCGCGGGCGATCAGGACCGGGTTGCGCGGCTTGCCGCCGTACGCGGCGACGGCGACGGTCGCCCCGTCCCGGTAGGCGGCGATGAGCCGGCGCACCGACTCGGCCCCGACGAGCGGCTGGTCAGCCAGCGCGACCACAGCGGCTCCGGCACCGGTCTGGTCCTCGAGGTCGCGAAGACCGGTGACCAGCGAGGAGCCCATCCCCGAGCGCCAATCCGGGTTGTGCACGGCGCGCACTCCCGCGATATCCACCGGCGCGGCGCCGGTCACCACGATCACCGGCTCGGCGCCCCCGTCGCGCAGCAGCGCGACACCGCGCTCGGCGAGCGTCCGCCCGCCGAGTTCCACCAGCGCCTTCGGCTGGCCAAGCCGGGAGCCTTCCCCCGCCGCCAGCAGAATCCCCGCCACAGCCGTCACCATGCCCTCAACCGTATGCCGCCGCCGCGCCCGCGCCGCTCCTGCGCCGCTCCGCCCCCGCTGCCTCCCTCGCTGCCGGGTGTCGATTGCGCGATCGACCCGCTCTAACGTGGTCGATTGCGCAATCGGCCTGGTTGGTTTCTCGGGGCAGTTCGGGGTTACGCTCGAAGCGTGCTCCCCACAACCCATCTGCTCGCGTTCACCGTGACCGCGTTCGTGCTGATCGCGGTGCCCGGGCCGAGCGTGCTGTTCGTGGTCAGCCGCGCGATCGCGCTCGGCCGCGCGGCCGGAGTGGCCACCGTGGCGGGCAACACGGCCGGCGCGTTCGCGCAGGTGGTGGCGGTCGCGTTCGGCATCGGCCCGCTGGTCGAGCGGTCCGTCGCGCTGTTCACCGTGCTGAAGCTGGCCGGGGCGTGTTACCTCATGTTCCTCGGCGTGCAGGCCGTCAGGCACCGGCGTTCGCTGGCGGCGGCGCTGGGCGCCCAGGTGGAGGCGAAGAGCACGGCCAGGATGATGCTCGACGGGTTCACGGTCGGGGCTACGAACCCCAAGGTCATCGTCTTCTTCGCGGCGATGCTGCCGCAGTTCGTCGACCGCCAGGCCGGTCATGTGCCCGCGCAGATCATCGCGCTTGGCGCGATCTTCGCCGGGATCGCCCTCGTCTCCGATAGCACGTGGGCGCTCGCGGCGGGCACGGTCCGCGCGTGGTTGTCCAGCTCGCCGCGGCGCCTGGCGGCCCTGGGCGGCACCGGCGGCCTGCTCATGATCGGCATCGGCGCGCGCCTGGCCCTCACCGGCCGCAAAGACTAGCGATACCTCTCCGCGGCCGTCTGCGAGCCTGCCCGCACGGTGCTCATCTCAGATATTGAGACATGACCACCACATAGGACCCGAAACCGCCCATTTGGCAGCCATTTTGTCCTATTTGTCCGGCGGGTTGGGATCCTAAGTCCCCACTGAACGGCCCCGCGCGAGCGGTCTGAGCTGGCGAGCGCCAAACTGGTGTTACGCGTGAGCCGTTTCGTGGTGGATGCGGCCTTCGGTGTCGGTGAGGGCGCGGCCGGTGCCGCCCCAGCGGAGCTGAATCAGCTCGGCCGCTATCGAGACCGCCGTTTCCTCCGGCGTGCGGGCCCCCAGGTCGAGTCCGATCGGGGAGCGGAGCCGCGCCAGCTCGGCCTCGGTCATGCCGACCGCGCGCAGCCGCTCCAGGCGGTCCTCGTGCGTCCGCCGCGACCCCATCGCGCCGATGTAGCCGGCCGGGGTCCGCAACGCCACTTCCAGCACCGGCACGTCAAACTTGGGATCATGCGTCAGCACGCAGATCACGGTGCGCGAATCCACCTCGATACCGGCCAGGAAGCGGTGCGGCCAGTCGACCACCACCTCGTCCGCGTCCGGGAACCGGGACCGGGTGGCGAAGATCTGCCGCGCGTCGCACACCGTCACGTGGTACCCGAGGAACTTGCCGACCCGCGCGACGGCCGCCGCGAAGTCGATCGCGCCGAACACCAGCATGCGCGGCGCCGGCGCGAACGAGTTCACGAACACGCTCAGCTCGTCGCCCCGGCGCTCGCCGTGCTCGCCGTACCGGCGGATGCCGGTCAGGCCCTGGGCGAGCATGCCCCGGACGTCATCGTCCACCGCGGCGTCCAGCCGGTCACCCGCGCCTAGGCTGCCGGAGCTCCCGCGGGCCTCGTCCCCCCAGACCACCCGCCGCGCGCCGACCTCGCCGGGACCGGAGATCACCGTGGCCACCGCCACCGGCTCGCCGCGTTCCACGGCAGCGGCGATGTCGCCGAGCTCGGGAAACGTCTGCCTGCTGACCGGCTCCACGAAGATGTCGAGGATGCCGCCGCAGGTCAGGCCGACGGCGAACGCGTCGTCGTCGCTGACACCGTAGGTCTGCAGCACCGGCTCCCCGCTGGCGGTCACCTCGGTCGCCAGCTCGTAGACGGCACCCTCGACGCAGCCGCCGGACACACTGCCGATCACCTCGCCGCCCGACGCCACCGCCAGGGCCGCGCCGGGATCGCGCGGCGCGCTGCGGAACGTGCGGACCACGGTCGCCAGGCCGAACGCCTCGCCTTCCTCCCACCACTTTGTGATCGTGTTCAGGATGTCACGCACTGCCCCACCTCACGGTTCGATCGTCTGCAAGAACGCTACGCGCGGGCCCGCTATGCCCGCCAGGGGCGCACCGCGGCGACGGCGGCCCGCATCAGCCGCGGGATCTGCGAATCGGCGGACCGCTCGCCGCCGTCTTCCAGTTCTTCCGGACGCAGCCACCCGTGCTTGTCGATCGTCGCCCGTTCCAGCGGATCCTGGTGAGCGAAGCTCACCTCGGCGTCGTCGACGGCGACCGCGAAGAACGTCTGGTCCTGGATGAAACGCATCCCGGCCCACGTGAACTCGATCGGGGCGGCCTCGATCGGCTCGCCGAGCCACGCGGGGTCGACCGAGATGCCGGCCTCCTCGCGCAGCTCGCGGGCGCCCGCCTCGGCCAGCGTCTCCCCGGCCTCGGCCGCGCCGCCGATCGTGAACCAGAAGGGATCGTCCGGCCGCAGCGGGTCCCAGCCGTGCAACAGCAGCACGCGGCCCTCCCGGTCGACGGGGAGGACGCGTGCCGTGTTGCGGCGGATGCTCCTCACTCGACGATCTTGGAGATCGGGATCTCGAGAATGTCCTGGGCGCCCGCCGCCTTGAGCGCCGGGATCAGCGTGTTGACGCCGCGCTTGGGCACTACGGTCTCGACCGCGTTCATGTCGCCGGAGGCCAGCGTGGTGACCGTCGGCGAGGACATCGCGGGCAGCATCCGCGACACGGCCTCGAGCTTGCCGGCGGGCACGTTGAGCTTGAGCAGCACGTTGCCCCGCGCCCGGATAGCGCCGCGCAGCAGCAGCGCGATGTCCTCCATCGCGGCGCGCTTCTCGTCGTCGGCGTAGGTGGCGGGGCAGGCGACCAGTTCGGTGTAGCTGGTCAGCAGGGTCTCCAGGATGCGCAGCCCGTTCTTGCGCAGTGACGAGCCGGTCTCGGTGAGGTCGACGATCGCGTCCACGATGTCCGGCACCTTCGCCTCGGTCGCCCCGTACGAGGGCACGACCATCGCCTTGACGCCGTGCTCGGTCAGGAACCGCTTGGTCAGCGAGGGGAACTCGGTCGAGATCCGGATGCCTTCGGGCAGTTCGGCGGCCGTCTTCCAGGGCGCGGTCTCCGGCACCGCGAGCACCACGCGGACCGGGTTGGAGGTGGCCTTGGAGTACTGCAGCTCACCGAGGGAGACCACGTCCGTCTCGGTCTCGGTGATCCAGTCACGGCCGGTGATGCCGATGTCGAACAGCCCGCGCTCCAGGTAGGAGGGGATCTCCTGGGGCCGCAGGAAGCGCACCCGGTCGATCCGCGGGTCGTCGATCGAGGCGTGGTAGTCGCGGTCTGACGAACGGCGCACGGTCAGGTCAGCGGCATCGAACAGCTCGAGAGTGGCCTTCTCGAGAGAACCCTTGGGCAGTACCAGTGACAGCATGGGAGATCTTTCTTTCTTCTTTCCGAACGGACGGTGGCGACTCACGAGACAAAAGCGCCGCGTCACCCCGGCTTAAGCGCATGGAAGCACACGCCGTCCAACGGCGAGTGAAACTGGGGTAACGCGGCGCCGCTAATGTCGCGACTGGCTGTCTTTCACCTGACCGCAGCGGATCGAGCGCAGCAGGAGCGCGGTGTCAAGCGCCGCCACGACTGCCTCCCATCCCTTGTCCTCGCGGCTGTCCGGGAGGCCGCAGCGATCACGGGCCTCCTCGACCGTGTTACACGTTAGCACGCCGTTACCGACCGGGGTTCCCGCGTCGAGGGCCACTCGGGTCAGCCCGGCGGTCACCGCGTCGCAGACGTACTCGAAATGCGGCGTCCCGCCGCGGATCACCGCGCCCAGGCAGACCACGGCATCGTAGTGCCTGGCCAGTTCCTGCGCCACGACGGGGAGCTCGACCGCGCCGGCCACCCGCACCACGAGCAGGTCCTCGACACCGCAGGCCTTGGCCGCCGCGGCCGCCCGGTCCACCAGGGAATCGGTGATCTCGGCGTGCCACCGGGTGCCGGCGATCGCGACCGCCAGATCAGCGGCGTCCACAGTGCCTAGCTGCGCGCGCCCTTCGCCACTCATACCGCTTGCTCTCCGGTGACGGGAACGATCGTATTGGCGGGAACCACGCGTCCGTTCGGGCTCTGCTGGCCCGGGGGGACGACCCCCCGGAACCCCCCGTCAGAAAAGAGAGGGCTCTCGATCTGATGACCGAGGCGGTCTCGCTTGGCCGTCAGGTACCGCAGGTTGTGCGGCGTGGTCAGCGGGGGCAGCGGGATGCGGGTCACGCCGAAGCCGCGCTCGGCCAGCGCGCCCACCTTGGCGGGGTTGTTGGTCAGCAGCCGAACCGAGCGCACCGCGAGGTCGGCGAGCAGCTGAGCCGCCACCGAGTATTCCCGGGCGTCCACCGGCAGGCCGAGCTCGAGGTTCGCGTCGACGGTGTCGGCGCCGGCGTCCTGCAGCTCGTAGGCCTGCAGCTTGCTGAGCAGCCCGATGCCGCGGCCCTCGTGACCGCGCAGGTAGAGCACCACGCCGCGGCCGCGCTCGGCGATCTTGGCCATCGCGGCGTTCGAGCTGGGCGCCGCAGTCGCAGCGCTGGGACCCGAAGACGTCGCCGGTGAGGCATTCGGAGTGCACGCGGGTCAGCACGTCCTCGCCGTCACCGAGGTCGCCGAGGACGAGCGCGAGGTGTTCGGCGCCGTCGATATCGCTGCGGTACCCGTAGGCGAGCCAGCGGCCGTAGGAGTTCGGGATCTGGGTACCCGCGACGCGGGTGACCAGCCGCTCGGTGCGGCGGCGGTGGTCGATGAGCTGCTCGATCGAGATGAGCGCGAGGCCGTGGGAGTCCGCGAATTCCCGCAGGGCCGGCAGGCGCATCATCGTGCCGTCGTCGTTGACGATCTCGCACACCACCCCGGACGGCGGCAGCCCGGCGAGCCTGGCCAGGTCCACGGCGGCCTCGGTGTGCCCGCGCCTGCGCAGCACCCCGCCCTCGGCGTAGCGGAGCGGGAACACGTGCCCGGGGCGCACCAGATCGTCGTGGCTGGTCGACGGGCTGGCGAGCAGCTGTATCGTCCTGGCGCGGTCGGCCGCGGAGATGCCGGTGGTGATGCCGTCCCGCGCGTCCACGCTGAGCGTGAACGCGGTGCCATGGTGCTCTTGGTTCTGGCTGGCCATCTGCGGCAGGAAGAGCCGGTCAAGGTCCGCTCCGAGCATCGGGACGCAGATCAGCCCCCTGGCGTGGCGGATCGTGAAGGCGAGCAGCTCGGGGGTGGCCTTGGCCGCGGCGAAGACGAGATCGCCCTCGTTCTCCCGGTCGGCGTCGTCCACGACCACGACCGGGCGGCCGGCCGCGATGTCCTCGATCGCGCGGGTGATGTCGTCCAGCGGGACGGTGCTGTCGGCCGCGGCCGTCTCAGTCGTCTCAGTCGTCTCGGCCCTCGCGGCCGTGTCGGCGGTTTGCGCGGTCACCTGGCGCCTCCGATCAGCTTCTCCACGTACTTTGCGATCACGTCGACCTCCAGGTTGACCGTCTCGCCCGGCTGCTTGAAGCCGAGCGTGGTGCGCTTGAGCGTCTCGGGGATGAGGCTTACCTCGAACCAGTCACCGTGCTCTTCTGTGAGTTCCTCTGGGGGGGTCGTCCCCTCGGGACCGGGCGAGCAGAGCGCGGACACCGTGAGGCTGATGCCGTCGACGGTGATCGAGCCTTTGTGCACGACGTACCTGGCGACGCCCGGTGGCAGGGAGATGCGGACGACTTCCCAGTGCTCTCGCGGTTCGCGGCGGATGATCGTGGCGGTGTCGTCGACGTGTCCCTGGACGAGGTGGCCGCCGAGGCGGTCTTCGAGGCGGACCGAGCGCTCAAGGTTGACCTTCGTGCCGACGGCGACGCCGGCGAGGCTGGACCGTTTGAGGGTCTCGCCCATGACGTCGGCGGTGAAGCCGCGCGGCGGCGGCGGCACGGCGCTTTGGGCGCCGACGGAGCTCGGCGAGCCGGCTATGAGCCCTGTGACGGTCAGGCAGACGCCGTTGACCGCGATGGAGTCGCCGGGACGGGCGTCCTGGGTGACTGTGGCGCTGCGGATGCAGATCCGGGCCGAATCGCCCTCGTGCTGTACCGTCTCGACCTCGCCGAGGTCCTCCACGATGCCGGTGAACATCCGCGTCCTCCTCCGGTCCGTGGCTCCGGGGGACGCGGCCCCGGCCACGATGCCCGTGCCCTCGCGGCCGCTGCCTCGCGCTATCGCGCGGTGCGTTACCGCCGGGCACGGCCAGCCTGGACCGGCCGCGCGCGTGCTGCCTCCCATCCGGACTTTAACCGTCGGTCCCGGAATTCCACCGGGTCAGCCGGCCGCGGATGCGGCTGGGTCGCGGACTTTCACCGCCGGTTCGGAGTTTCACCGACCCCGGAGCACGCTTGCTCTATGGCAACTAGTCTGCCACACGAGCTATTCCCGCTTCAGCCCCGGTCCGCCGATGTGCCGATCGCGCAATCGACCCACTCTTTCCGGGCCCGATCGCGTAATCGGCACGCTGGCTTCGGGGGGGGCCGCGGCGCGGGCTCTCCTGTCCGCAGGCGGTCAGCCGGACATCCGGGTGACCGCGCGCATCTTGTTGGTCGCGTCCAGGGCGGCCACCTTGTAGGACTCGGCGAGCGTCGGGTAGTTGAAGACCGCGTCCACAAGGTAGTCCACCGTGCCGCCGCAGCCCATCACGGCCTGGCCGATGTGGATCAGCTCGGTGGCACCCGTGCCGAACACGTGCACGCCGAGCAGCTTGCGGTCCTCGGGTGAGACGAGCAGCTTGAGCACTCCGTAGGAGTCGCCGACGATCTGTCCGCGGGCGAGCTCGCGGTAGCGGGAGACACCGACCTCGAACGGCACGCAGGCGTCGGTGAGCTGATCCTCGGTCCGGCCGACGAAGCTGATCTCCGGGATGCTGTAGATCCCGATCGGCTGCGGCACGTGCCCGGCGCTGGCCGGCTCGCCGAAGGCGTGGTGCGCGGCGAGCCTGCCCTGCTCCATCGACGTCGCCGCCAGGGCGGGGAAGCCGATGACGTCGCCGACGGCATAGATATGCGGCACGCTCGTGCGGAAGAACTCGTCGACCGTGATCCGGCCGCGCTCGTCCGCGGCCAGCCCGGCCGACTCGAGGTTGAGGCCACCGGTCATGCCCTGCCGGCCCGCCGAGTACAGCACGGTGTCGGCCGGGATCTTCTTGCCGCTGCGCAGGTGCGCGATCGCGCCGTCGGGGTGAGCCTCGACTGAGGCGACCGTCTCGCCGAAGCGGAACGTCACCGCGAGGTCGCGCAGGTGGTACTTGAGGGCCTCGACGACCTCCTCGTCGCAGAACTCGAGCATGCGGTCGCGCCGCTCGACCACGGTGACCTTGGTGCCGAGGGCGGCGAACATCGAGGCGTACTCGATGCCGATCACACCGGCGCCGGCCACCACCATCGAGCGCGGCACCCGTTCGAGGTGGATGATGCCGTCGGAGTCGATGATCGTCTTGTCGTCGAAGGCCACGCTGTCCGGCCGGGCCGGCTTGGTGCCGGTGGCGATGACGATGTTCTCGGCGCTGACCTTGCGGATCCGGCCGCCGCCATCGTCCACCTCGACCTCGTGCGGCCCGGTGAACCGGGCCATGCCGGGGATGATCGTGACGCGGTTGCGGGTCAGCTGGCTGCGGACCACATCGTTTTCCCTGATGACCACGTGCGTGGTGCGCGCGGTCAGGTCGGCGATGGTGATCTCGTCCTTGACGCGGTAGGACTGCCCGTAGATCTCGCGCTGGTCGACGCCGGTGAGGTAGAGGATGGCCTCGCGAAGCGTCTTGGAGGGAATCGTGCCGGTGTTGTTGCAGACGCCGCCGAGCATGTCCGGGCGCTCGACCACGGCGACCCGCCGGTCCAGCTTCGCGGCCGCGATCGCCGCCTTCTGCCCGCCTGGTCCGGAGCCGATCACCAGCAGGTCAAAGTCGTACACACATATAGTGTGGCCGGCCGGACGGGCGAACAGAAGGCTCGTAACGTACAGTTCATACCGGTTAGCTCTGCGAAACGGCGAATGCCGGGAAAATTCTGGTCGTTGAAACCGCGCGCGTCCCGGCGCTCGTCTAAGGGGTGTCCGCAGAAACGAGGCACCCACATGATCACACTGCTCGCACGGCTCGCACGGCTTGTGCCGAGGCGGTCCCCGGCCGGCCGGGCCGCGCTGCTCGCGTCGGTTCCGCTGGCCGTCCTGGTCACGCTCGTGGCCGGGTGCGGGACGGTGACCACGCCGCCAGCCAGCGGCGGGTCCGGGCATGGGCAGACCCCCACGGCCGCACCCTCGGCGGCGGGCGGCAGCCCGGTGCCCACCACGACGGGCGGCCCGGTGACGCCAGGCCAGCCCGCGTGCGCCGGCTGGCCGGCCGGCGTGGCACATGGCCCGCTGCCGGCCTCGTTCGTTCCCGTGGCGGTCATCCGGTGCGTGGTCAGCTACCAGACGATCCCGGGCAAGGGCCAGTGGGAGGTCGCGACCCTGGAGCGCGCCGACAAGAACCTGGCGCCGCTCACCACGGCCCTGCGCCGGCCAGCGGAGCAGAACAGGGCGGGCATGCTGTGCCCCGACATCGCCATGATCCCGCCGCAGTTCGTGCTGGTCAGCGGCAGCGGAAAGATGATCATCCCGCGGCTTCCGCTGAGCGGCTGCGGGCTCGTGCAGCAGCAGGTCCTGACGGTGCTTTCCGCGCTGCCCTGGCAGCGGGTATCGGTGCGCCTGGTCTCGCAGATCCAGACTCAGCAGGAGGTGGCGAGCGGCTGCGCGCCGCAGTACCGCGACCCGTTCCTGACGTACGGCTCGCCGCGCCCGTCGCCGGGCGGCGCGGTGCTGGGCGCGCCGCCGACGGCGCTGCGGATCTGCGTGTACACGTCCGGGGGGCCCGCGAGCACGGCGCAGTTCGTCCGGGCGGCGACGGTAACGGGCACCGCGGAGAGCCGGCTGCTCGCGGGCCTGTCGGGCGCCGGGCGGGCCAGCCTCTGCACGCTGCCGCACGGGAGGTTCGCCGTCGTCCGGGGGACCGGCGCATCGCTGATCTACGTGGAACTGGGGGGATGCGACCGGGTGTTCCGCTACGAATCGGGATCAGGCGGCCTGATGGGGCTGGCCTCAGGCCAGGCGACACCAGGGGCGGTAGCGACCATCGAGTCGCTAACGAATTCCGCTCCGTAACCGCGCGGCGGGCGGCGGGCCGGGTTCCGTAACATACCGGTCATGGCGGTACGCGCGGTTATCTTCGACTGGGGCGGGACGCTGACCCCCTGGCACACGGTCGACCACGAGGCCCTGTGGCTGCAGGTATGCGCCCTGCACTTCTCCGACGGGCAGGCGGCGACGATCGCGGCGGCCATCAGGGAGGCGGAGTTCGCGCTGTGGCGGCAGTCAGAGACCGCGCAGCAGAGCGCCACGCTCGAGCACGTCTTCGCCCGCGCCGGGATCGCCGCGGGCGATGAGTTCCTAGCCACGTACTACCGCACGTGGGAGCCGCACACCTACACCGACCCGGATGTCGTGCCGCTGCTGCGCGAACTGCGCGACCGGGGCATCAGGATCGGCGTGCTGTCCAACACCATGTGGCCCCGCAGCGCTCATGAGCTGGTGTTCAGCAGGGATGGAGTGCTCGGCCTGATCGACGGCGCGGTGTACAGCAGCGAGATCCCCTGGACGAAGCCGCACCCGGAGGCCTTCCGCGCCGCGATGGCCGCCGTCGGGATCACCGACCCGGCATCCTCCGTCTTCGTCGGCGACCGGCCGTACGACGACATCTACGGTGCCAAGCGCCTTGGCATGCGCGGTGTGCTGATCCCGCACAGCGAGGTGCCGCCGCACGACGAGGTGGTCCCGGACGCGGTGATCAGCCGCCTCGCCGAACTGCCCGCCTACCTGGACACGTGGTAGCGCCCCCTGGCAGTGAGCCGCGGCCGGCGCGGACTCTCCGGCGGTCAGCCGGTACGCGGCGTCCGTGCTGCACGCGGCCGGCCTGGGCGAACACCGCGTAGCCGGGGTGAGCCTGGCTGGACCTGTCGCTCATCGAAGGGCCGCTGCGGCTGCTGGACGGCGACTACCCGGACCGGGAGGAGATGCTGGCCATCGTCGGCTACGCCGTCGACAGGGCACTAGACGCGGCGGGAACTCACAGAGCCTGAGCCCTGGAATCCCGCACCGGCCTGGCCCGATCGCGTCCAAGCGCCAGGGGGGGTATCAAAATAGGATATTTCCGGATTCGACATGCAATTCGTCCCATCAGCACCCTCATGATCGCGAAAATATTTTTTTCGACGAAGACTGTTATCGCTATATGTCGCTAATGTTTTCGGGATCATGGAATTCTGGCAGCCAGATACCCCGGTAGGGTATCTAAACGGAAAAAGGGTTCGAGGTTCTTCTCCCGTAGGTCACCATTGATAGGGCAGGAACTTGCCGTCCAGGGTCACCACCACCCGGTCCCCACCCGGGTCCGGGACGCGCTTGACGTCGAACCGGAAGTTGATGGCGCTCATGATGCCGTCGCCGAACTCCTCGTGGATCAGCTCCTTGATCGTCGGCCCGTAGACCCGGACGATCTCGTAGAACCGGTAGATCGTCGGGTCGGCCGGCACCGGCGCGTCGAGCGCGCCGCGGGTGGGCTGGAGCTGCAGGGCGTCCTCGACCTCTTCGCCGAGTTGCAGAGCCTGGACGGCTCTCGCGGCCTGCTCAGGTGTCATCGGCTGCTGGCCGAGCAGTGCGGACACCGTCCACGCGACCGGCTGCCCCACCGCCTCGGCGAGCTCCGCCCAGCTCAGTTGTAGCCGGAACTTCGCGGCCCGGACCGCGTCGGCGGCTTCTTGCTTGGTCACCATGCGCGCTGCTCCTCCTCGGGCCGGCAGACCCGGCCGTAAATTTCTCAAAAAAATCCTAGAAAAGCTGTTGGTACCGGGCGGGTCCGCTCCTCATACAAGCGGGGGGCCGGCTGGGTCCCGGGCTGACGTCGGGGGCGCGGCCCGGGACCCGCTGACGTCGGGGGCCGGGGCGCCCGGGCCGGGGGGACGGATGCGTAACAGGGGCACGCGTCCGTCCCGGAGCCCAGTGCGGGCAGGCCAGGCACGACGGAGGCTAGGTATCGATACAATGCCGTCTCTTCAGCATCTTTGCAGTAAAAACACCGCTACCGTATCTCCATGCACGACAGCGGGGTCGGCGCGCCCATCGTGGCCGGCGACGCGGGGGAGCTCACCGAGGCGTACGACAAGTACGCGGATCCCCTCTACAAGTACTGCCGGTTCTTGCTCAGCGATACGGGCGACGCCGCCGACGCGGTGCAGGACACGTTCGTCATCGCCGCCGCCAAGCTGGCCGGACCGCGCGATGCCGCCCACCCGCGCGCCTGGCTGTACGCCGTCGCCCGCGACGAAGCCCTGCGGATCGCGCGAGCCGCGAACGCGGTTTCCGCGCCCGCAGCGCCCCCGGACGCCGCGGACGAGCCGGCCGACGACGACAACGGGGGCGAGCGCGCCGAGCTGCGGCGGCTGCTCGGCAGCGCGGCGGGCGGCCTGGACCCCGCCGAGCGCGAGGCTATCGAGCTTCAGCTGCGGCACGGGCTCGCGCCCGCCGAGATAGCGCTGGTGCTCGGCGCGTCCCGCGGCCGCGCGCAGTCGCTGCTGTCCCGGGCCCGCGACCAGCTCGAGGCCTGCCTCGGCGCCCTGCTCGTCGGCCGCGCCGGGCGGGGCGACTGCGCCGAGCTCGGTGCCATGCTGGCCGGCTGGGACGGACGGCTCACCGTCGCGTTGCGCAAGCGAATGCACCGGCACATCGAGCGCTGCGCGACCTGTGCCGGCCAGCGCGCGGCGCAGCTGCGTCCGGCCATGCTGCTGGGCCTGTCGCCGGGGGCGGCGATGGCCGCTGCGGCGGCCGACAGCCTGCGGGCCGCGGCGGGCCCGCCCGCCGAACTCAGGGCGCACACTCTCGCGCTGGCCGCCGGCCAGGACGCTAGCGCCGTCGCGCACCGGGCCGCGGTGCTCGGCCGGGCCGGGGCGTCCGGGCCCCAGCGCGGAAGTGGTGCCCCAGGGTGGGGCGGACGGGGGCTCCGCGGTGGCAGGAGGCGGGCCGCCGTGGCGGCGGGCGCGGTGCTCGCCGTCCTCATCGGGGCGGTCGCCGTCTCGCTGACCCAGGACACCGAGCACGCGAAGCTGGCCGACGGGAAGCTCCCCGGCTCGGCGGCCTCGCCCGGGACGGCAGCGGCGCCCGGGCCGGTCGCGCCGGCGCCGGGCAACGCCAGCGGCGGGGCGACGCCGTCGCACACGGCGTCCCGCCTGGCCGCGGCGCCCGCGCCGACGACGGCTCCAGCGCTCCTGTCCCCCACGTCCGCGCCGCCGGCGGCCACGCCGACCCCGGCGCAGGCTCCCACGACGGCCGGCCCGGCACCGACGGCGCCGCGGTCCCCCACGCCGGCGCCGGCCACGGCGAGCCCCACCCGGACCCCGACTCCGGCCTCCGGCACGCTGCGCGTATTCCCGCCGGGCGGCGTCCTGTGGGTCCCGCCGTGGGGCACCGCGATCTACCTGCGCGCGCAGGGCGGCCCGGTCACCTGGTGGGCCACGGTGTCCCAGGGGCCCGGCTCCGTGAGCGTGCGCCCGTCGTCAGGGACGCTGGCGGACAACGCGGTCACGGCCGTGACGATCACCGCCAGCCAGTCGGCCGGCGGCCAGCTGGTTACCGTCTACCCCGGCGGCGCGGCCTTCACGATCATGGTCAACCGGGGCCCGCACCCGTAGCGGCCGCCGACGCGCCGGGGCCGATCGCTTTCCGTGCGCATGGCCGCCGACGTGGGCCCGGACGCGGCGGCACACCGGGTGACCCTGGACAGCCGCCACCTTCCGTTCGGTAAAAACGGTTTTCCGAAGCAACTCCGCGCGAGCCGCCGGGGACTGCTGGCGCTAGCGGGGGCTGGCTAGCCGGGGCCGCAGGCCCAGTCGGCGCGGCGCGTCGCGCGTTCCGCCTGCTCGCGCAGTGCGCGCACCGCCTGCGCCGGGTCGTCGGCGCCGTAGACCGCCGAGCCCGCCACGAAGACGTCCGCCCCCGCGTCCGCGCAGCGCTCGATCGTCTCCTCGCCCACTCCGCCGTCGACCTGCAGCCAGACCTCCGCGCCGTGAGCGGCGAGCAGGGCGCGCGCGCGACGGAGCTTCGGCAGCACGAGGTCGAGGAACTTCTGCCCGCCGAACCCGGGCTCCACGGTCATCAGCAGCAGCATGTCCAGCTCGGGGATCAGGTCCGCGTAGGGCTCCACCGCCGTCCCCGGGTTGACCGCCAGCCCGGCCCGCGCCCCCGCGGCCCGGATCGCGCGGAGCGTGCGCACCGGCGCCCTGGCCGCCTCGGCGTGGATCGTGACGTTCCGCGCGCCCGCCTCGGCGTAGGCTGGCGCGTGCCGGTCCGGGTCCTCGATCATCAGGTGGCAGTCCAGCGGGAGCGCCGCGTGCTTGAGCAGCGCCTCGACGACGGGAAGCCCCAGGGTGAGATTCGGCACGAAGTGGTTGTCCATCACGTCGACGTGCAGCCAGTCGGCCGCGGCCTCGACGGCTCTCGCCTCGTCGGCGAGCCGGGCGAAGTCCGCGGACAGGATGCTGGGCGATATCTGAACGGCCATGTCACTAGCAAGTCTAGAGCGAGGTCTGGCGGTCTTGTCCGGCGGTCCCGTCCGGCGGCTCTGGAATGTCAGACGGGTTGGTTAGCATTCAGCACTGAGTTCGAATGTTTCTATCGTTGGAGGGTTCACCGTGGATACTGAATTGCTTGACCGGGTGCGCAAGCTGCTCGCCAAGGCCGAGGACGAGGGCTGCACGCCGCACGAGGCCGAGGCGCTGACCGCGAAGGCAGCCGAGCTGATGGCCCGCTACGGAATCGACCGGGCGCTGCTCGGGGCGCTGCGCCCGGAGACCGACCGGCCGTCGGACCGTGTTTTCGACCTGGACAACCCGTGGGCCGCTGTCAAAGCGCACCTGCTCGCCGGCCTCGCGTCCGCGCTCCGCTGCCAGTGCATCCTGCTGAACAGGCGCGAACCCGGAAGCCGGGTGCACGTCTTCGGCTACCTGTCCGACCTGGAGCGCGCCGATATCTTGTTCACCTCGCTGCTGGTCCAGATGGCCCGGGCGCTGGCCGCGGAGCCGGTTCCCGCTCATCACGGCCGGGCGAAGGCGTGGCGGCGGTCGTGGATGCTGGGGTACTGTTCGGCGGTCGTGGCACGGATCCGGGCTGCTGAGGAGGCCGCGGTGACGGCGGCCGAGTCGTCGGCTGATTCCGATGGCGCCCCGTCGGCGACGCTGGTGCTCGCCGACCGCGCCATGACCGTCCGCCGCCACGCCGAGCAGACCTATCCCCGCACCCGCAAGACCCGTGTGACCTTCTCGGGCAACGGCTACCAGGCCGGCTACCGCGAGGGGCAGAAGGCCGACATCGGCGGGGCGAAGGTACGGTCCCGCTCCGCCGCCGCCCTCTCCCGTTAGGTAGCGTGCGGTTCATGGAACACGCCAGACTGGGCCGCAGCGGCCTGCAGGTGTCACGGCTGTGCCTGGGGACGATGACCTTCGGGCTGCAGAGCGACGAGGCGACCGCGGTCGCGATCATGGACCGGGCCGCCGAGGCCGGGATCGACTTCCTCGACTCCTCCGACGCGTACCCGCTGGGCGGGGACTTGGCCAGCCGGGGCCGTACCGAGGAGATCATCGGCCGCTGGCTGCGCGGGAAGCGGGACCGTTTCATCATCGCCACCAAGTGCTTCGCGCCGGTCGGGCCCGCCCCGTTCGACGCGGGCAACTCCCGCAAGCACATCATGTCCGCGGTGGAGGGCTCGCTGCGGCGCCTGCAGACGGACTACATCGACCTGTACCAGCTGCACGGGTACGACCCGGACACGCCGATCGACGAGACGCTCGGCGCTCTCGACGACCTGGTCCACCAGGGGAAGGTCCGCTACACCGGCTGCTCCAACTTCCTGACCTACCAGCTGGTCCGGGCGATCGGCCGCAGCGAGACCCTGCGGCTGGCCAGGTTCGACTCGGTGCAGCCGCGGTACAACCTGCTGTTCCGCCAGATCGAGCGGGAGATGCTGCCGTTCTGCGCGGAAGAAGGCGTCGGGGTCATCCCCTACAACCCGATCGCGGGCGGGCTGCTGTCCGGCAAGCACTCCCTCGCCGCTCCCCCGCCCGAGGGGAGCCGGTTCACCCTCGGCTGGGCCGGGCAGATGTACCAGGAGCGCTACTGGAACGACCACTCGTTCGAGACGGTCGAGGCACTGCGCAAGCTCGCCGACCAGGCCGGGGTCAGCCTGGTCACGCTGTCGGTGGCGTGGGTGCTCGCTCATGGGGCGGTGACCGCGCCGATCATCGGGGCCAGCCGTCCCGAGCAGCTCGGCGCCAGCCTGGCCGCCGCCGAGTTCAGGCTCGATCCGGACCTGAAGCGCCAGCTGGACGAGCTCACGCACGAATACCGGATGGGGGACGCGCCCCGGTAGGACGGTCTGCTGTTACTTGCGGTCGTTGATCCCGGGGGTGACGACGAGGGTGGTCACCGAGTCGCCAGGGAGAGTGACCTTGAAGGCGCCGACCAGGCTGGAGACGGTGCCTATCTTGGCCGGCGGGGACGGCGTCACGCCGGTCTGGTGGATCTGCCACACCGTCGCCGTCTGCGGGTTGTCGCTCTGGACGTGCACCAGCACGCGCAAGGTGGCGGTGCTCTTGTTGACGAGCACCACCTCGTCGGGCGCGGACGAGGCGAAGGCGTCCACGTCGGACAGCACCGAGGTGGCGGAAACCATGGTGGTGCCGAAATGCGGGAACCGGCCCGCGCCGGTGAACATCCCGATCGCCTCGTACAGCGGCATGGGCGTGTCGGAGATGTAGCCGGCCGGCGCGCCGGTGCCGTCTCCGTATACGAGGCTCATCGGACCGTTCTTGCTCCCCCAGGCGAGGCTGTCCGCGCCGCCGGCCAGGATGCGGCCGAGCAGGTCGGCGTCGAGCATCGACGCGAAGCCGGTGTAGGCGAACTGGCCGAGGGTCACCGGATCGGCGCTGAAGTTCCACTCGCCCACGTGGATGCCGATGCTGGCGGCCCGGCCGGGCACCGCGGCGTTGATCATGCCGCGCAGCGTCGCCAGGTCCGCGGACAGCTGCGGCAGCTCGCCGAGGAGCTGGGCCGCGGTCTCACGACCCGGGTAGAAGTGGAAGTCCACGAAGTCGGCACGGGAGCCGCTGTTGGCGAGGAACGTCTGGATCCACGGCTGGTCGAACCCGTAGGTGGCCGGCCCGCCGATCTTGATCCGCGGGTCGGCGCGCTTCATCGCGTCGTACAGGGTGTTGAAGTGCTCGCTGTAGGTGAAAGCGGTCTCCTGGTTCGCCACGTTGGGCTCGTTGCCGATCACCCAGTACTCGACCGGGTCGCTGGCGGTCGCCGCGAAACGGTTGACGATCGCGGCGGCGTCGGCGGCGCTCAGGGTGTCGGAGAAGCCGATCTCCGGCACCTCGCCGAGGGCTCGCATCGTGTGGATCCACGTGGCGATGTCGATCGCGGGATCGCACCCGGCCGCGCCGCAGACAACCCGGCTATCCGGGTTTCCCGGGTCAGCCAGGGTCACCCAGAGCCGTGAATAGCCGACGCCGAGAACCTTCAGCAGCTGCTGCGCCTTCTTGTCGGCGACATCCGACGGCGTGCCGTAGGTGCTCTCGTCCACGCCGATCGCGGCGGGGTCGATCGTGCGCACGACGGTGCCGAAGTCGACGGTGACATCCGCATGCCCGGTGAAAGTCGGGCCGGTAGGACCCCGGTGCGTGCCCGGGATAGTGCCCGTCACCGCGAACCAGGCCGCGATGGCCAGCGTGCAGGCGATCAGGCCCAAGCCGATCAGCCGGGAGCGCCGCCTGTTCACCCGGCTGGTGTCCTTAGCCCGGCGCTCGGCGATCTCGCGGCGCGACCGCGACGTGGCATGCATGAATGGCTTCCCGAAGGTTCAGGCCCGTGAAGGGGGGGTGGACTCATTGTGTACCACGGCGCAGCAGCGCGACGAATATCGCGTCCGTTCCGTGCCGATGCGGCCACAGCTGGGCGAAGCGCGAACTGTGGCCGCTTCGGAGGGCCGGCACGTCCGGGAGCATCGCGGGCGCGTCGAGGACCTCGACACCGCCCACGGAACGCATTACGTCCGTTACGACATCGTAAGTTTCGGCCGGCACAGGCGAGCAGGTCACGTAGCCCACCACGCCGCCGGGCCGGCAGGCCGAGATCGCGTTGCGCAGGAGGCCGCGTTGCACTCCGGCGAGAGACGCCAGGTCTGACTCGGACTTGCGCCACCGGGCTTCGGGGCGGCGGCGGAGCGCGCCGAGCCCGGAGCACGGCACGTCCGCCAGCACCCGGTCGAATCCGCCGTCACGCCATGCTGGACGCTGACCGTCCGCGACAGCGACCGCGTACCCGGCCTCGCGCCTGCTGCGCGCGGGCTGGCTGGAGCGGGCGAGCGCTGCCGCCACCAGGGCGGCCCGGTGCGGGCGGATATCGGCGGCGACCAGGCGCGCGCTCGCGGTCGCGGCCAGTCCGTAGAGCAGCCTTGCCTTGCCGCCTGGACCAGCGCACATGTCGAGCCAGGTCTGGCCCCCGCCCTCGACGGGGACGACGGCAAGCGCGATCGCGGCGAGCTGGCTTCCCTCGTCTTGCACGGCGGCCCGTCCGTCCGCCACCAGGCGGGACGGGTCGCCGCCTGGCAGCGTGAAACCGTACGGGGACCAGCGGGAGGCCTCCGCGCCCGCGGGCATTACCGCGTCCCGGCCAGGGCCGAGGGGGAAGGCGGCCATCGTGACGCGAGGGCGGTCGTTGCCCGCGGCGAGCGCGGCCGCGAGTTCGGCTTCGGCAGCGTCCGCGAGGGCTTCCCGGTAGGCGCGGACAATCCAGCGCGGATAGCTGTACCTGACGGCCAGGTAGCCGTCGGGGTCGGACCCGGGATCGGGGGCCACGATCGCGAGCCAGCCATCGAGATCGCGGGTGGCTACGCGGCGCAGCACGGCGTTGACGTAGCCGGACGCCCGGGGGCCTGCCACCACCTTGGCCAGGTCCACTGAGGTCGCCACCGCGGCGTGGGCGCCAACACGGGTGGCGAGCAGCTGGTGCGTGCCGAGCCGGAGCACGTGCAGCACCGGCGGGTCGAGCTTGCCGAGCGGGCGGTCACTGCACGTGCCGAGCACAGCGTCGTAGGTGCCCAGACCGCGCAGCGTGCCGTAGGTCAGCTCGGTGGCCAAAGCCGCGTCCCGCCCGGTGATCGACCGCTCGGCCAGCAGCTTCGGCAGCAGCAGGTTGGCATAGGCCTCGCGCTCCTGCACGGCGGCCAGGACGTCGTAGGCGGCGCGGCGCGGCAGGCCGGCGCGGCCGGCGGCCGGACGCGGGTTCGCGCCGGCCTGGCGTCCCGCCGTCCCGTGGCCGCGGCGGGCACCTCGTTGCGCGGCCACGGTCAGCCGAAGCCAGGATGCGCGGCCGCCGCGGTGCGCAGGCCTCGCGCCCAGTCGGCGGCAGGCATCCGGCGCTTGCCCGGCGGCTGCACGTCCCCGAGGCGGACCGGCCGTGAGCCCGTACCGGCGTAGACCGCGTCGCGCTCGACCAGCAATTCGCCGGGCGCGAGCGCGAGTCCGCCGGGAACGCCAGCGGGCCCGGCCCCTCCCGGCGAGACCAGTATCACCGGCCACAGCTTCATCCGTCCCCCCTCGAACGCGGTCCACGCGCCCGGGTCGGGTGTGCAGGCACGGATCACCCGGTCGATCAGGTGAGCCGGCAGCTTCCAGTCCACGCGGGCGTCGGCGGGGGTGAGCTTGGGCGCGAAGCTGACGCCTTCGGCGGGCTGCGGCACCGCCCGCAACGTCCCGTCCTCGATCCCGTCCAAGGTGGCGACGAGGAGTTCGGAGCCAGACGACGCGAGCCGCTCCAGGAGGTCGCCTGAGGTGTCGGCCGGGCGCACCGGCTCGGTCACCGTGCCGAACACGGGCCCGGCGTCCAGTTCCGCGACGATCTGGAACGTTGTGGCGCCCGTGATGTCGTCCCCGTGCAGGATCGCGTGCGGCACCGGCGCGGCGCCCCGCCAGGCGGGCAGCACCGAGAAATGCAGGTTCACCCAGCCGTGCCGCGGAATATCGAGCGCCGCCTGCGGCAGCAGGGCGCCGTAGGCGGTGACCGGGCAGCAGTCCGGCGCGATCTCCCGCAGCCGGTCAAGGAACCATGGCTCGCGCGGCCGCTGCGGCGTGAGCACCTCGATTCCTTCCGCGCGGGCGAGGGCCGCGACGGGGGACGGCTCGAACGCGACGGCCGCGGCCGGCCGGCGCGTCAGGCCTGGTGACAATCGCTTCGACGGTATGCCGGGAGGCCAGGACAGCGCGCAGCGCGGTCACCGCGACCACAGGAGTTCCGGCGAAGACCAGCCGCACTTGACCTCCGCCCCTCAGGAGATCCGCTGCGTCGGGTGCGGCGAGACCTTGATCTCGGGGACCGGCTCGCCGAACCACTCCGCTTCCCTGATGGCCTTCATCGCGAGCTTGCGCTGCTTCTTGTCCAGCCGGTCGACGAACAAGATGCCATCGAGGTGGTCGGTCTCGTGCTGCACACAGCGGGCGAGAAGTTCGGTGCCCTCGAGCGTCACCGGGTCACCGTACATGTTGAACCCGGAGGCGATGACCCGGGGCGCGCGCGGCGTCGGGAACTGCAGGCCAGGCAGCGACAGGCAGCCCTCGTCGTCGGTTTCCTCGGCACCTTCCAGCGCGAGCACCGGGTTCACCAGGTGACCGGGTTCGTCGTCCAGGTGGTAGGTGAAGACGCGCAGGCCGACGCCGATCTGGGGCGCGGCGAGGCCGACGCCCGGCGCGTTCGAGCATCGTCTCGGTGAGGTCCCGGACGAGATTGCGCAGCTCAAGGTCGAAGTCGACCACCGGCTCGGCCGGCGTGCGCAGCACCGGGTCACCGAACAGCCGGATAGGCCTGAGCAACGGACAATCCTCCCCAGTCGAAGATCCCCGCGCCCTCCGGAACGGCAAGCGCGTATTCACCTAAATTCTATCGATGACCTAGATCACCTCGGCCGGGTCGAGCTGGACCCGGACACCGCCGCCCTCCTTGCGGGCGCTGCGCGCCGCCTGAGCGGCGTGCAGGGCGCGGGCCAGGGCCGGCCCCTGCGATCGCGGCGCCCGGACCAGCGCCCGTACCTGTTCGGTTTCATCGGCGGCAGCGCCGCCGCGCTCGGCGGGGACCGGGCCCAGCACCTCCAGGCCCGGCACCTCCAGGCCCGGGGCGATGCCAGACAGCAGGCTCGCCACCGCGGCCGCTGAGCCCGTGACCGCCGCCATCCGCACCGCCGGCGGAAAGCCCAGCTCCGCACGGTCGGCGAGCTCGCGCTCGGCGAAGCCGGCCGGGTCCCACCGGATCAGCGCCTGCGTGGCGGGCAGTGCCGCGTCGGCGTGCACCAGCACCGTACCGTCGGGGCGCACCAGGGCCGCGGCGGCCAGCCAGCGGCGCAGCGCCTCCTCCCCCGCGCGCAGGCTGGGACGGCTGAGCAGCGCCCAGCCGTCCAGCAGCAGCGCGGCGGCGTACTGGGCCAGCGGCTCCGCGCCGGGGGTCGCGATCACCAGCGCGGGATGATCCGGGATCGCCGCGATGACACCATCTCCCCCGGAGGTGCGCACCTGGACGCCGGGAAAGGCCCGGCCCAGTTCCTCGGCGGTGCGCGCCGCGCCGGTCACGATCGCCCGGATCCCGTCATGGCCGCAGCGCGGGCAGGTCCAGCCGGCGGCCAGTGCGCCGCACCAGCGGCAGTCCGGCACTTCGTGTGCCCCCGTGAGCCGCAAGGGACCACCGCACCGGGCGCATCGCGCCTGGGCACGGCATCGCTCGCACGCGATCGCGGCGAGGTATCCCCGGCGCGGCACTTGGACCAGGACCGGGCCGCGGGCGAGCGCGGCGCGCGCGGTCCGCAGGGCCAGGCTGGGCAGCCGCGCGGTGACGGCGCCCTCGTCCCTGGCCAGTTCCGCGTCGTCGGCGGCGGGCCTTACCAGCGGGGCGGCGCTGCGGAGCGTCGCGCGATCGGGTTCCAGTGAGCGCGCCCAGCCGGACTCCACCAGCTGCGCCAGCTCCGCGGTACGGGCGAACCCGCCGATCAGTGCGGCGACGCCGGCCCGGTGCGCGCGCAGCGCGAGCACCTCCCTGGCGTTCGGGTACGGCGCGCGCGGCTCGGCGTGCAGGTCGTCGCCGTCGTCCCACAGCACTACGAGGCCAAGCTCACGGACCGGCGCGAACATCGCCGCGCGCGTGCCGGCCACGACAAGCGTCTCCCCGCGCAGCGCGGCGAGCCAGCGCCGGTACCGTTCGGCGGGGCCGAGATCCGCGCTGAGCGTGACATGGCCGGCGCCGGTTCCCGCCAGCGCCACGTCGACGCGCGCCAGGTCGCGTGCGTCCGGCACCACGATGACCGTGCCGCGGCTCGCGCTCGCGCACGTGGCGGCCGCGCGGGCGATCTCGTCCGGCCAGGTAGCACCGGGCAGCGCGGTCCACGCCGCGCGAGCCGGGCGGCCGCCGGCCACCGCGTCGAGGAACGTCCGGCCGGCCGGGTACCTGTCCCAGGGGCCGGGCTCGGGGCGGGATGGCGGCGCTGCCGGGCCGGCGCGCGGCGCTGATTCCGTCGCGGCGTGCCGCTGCGGCACCGCCAGCCGCAGCACGTCAGCGAGCGTGCCCGCGTACCGGTCAGCGACGGCACGCGCCAGCCCCGCGATCTCTTCGGTGAGCACCGGCTCCGGTGAGACGACCCGCTCCAGGTATGCGAGCCGCCCCTGATGGTCGCTGGTGCTCACCCGGTCCAGGACGAAACCATCGGTCAGCTGCCCGGCGAACCGCACCCGCACCCGCGCTCCCGTGCAGGCCTGCGCCGCGAGCCGTTCCGGCACCAGGTAGTCGAATGGCCGGTCCAGGTGTGCGAGCGGAATGTCCACCGCGATCCGGGCGACCGGCTTATCGGCCGCGGGGGCGAGCGTCTTCGGGCCCTTGGCCTGTTTGCTCGCCTTGACGGCTCGTGCGCTCTTCGGCGGTCGCGCTGCCTGCCGGGGCGTCCCCGTCCCTTCTTTCCGCGTATCCGCCACCGTCCCGTCCTACCAGATGCGCTCCGCCAGGCACGAATCCGCAGAGCAGGCGTCGCGGTGCACTGCTTCGCCGAAGGCGGGTGGCATATGGGTCCCGGATACGCGGGCGGCCGGGCACGGGAAGCCGCAATACCCGTGCCCGGCCGCTCGCGGGCTTGCCGGCCGGGCCGCGGGGGCACCGGCCGGCTGAGCCAGGCAGGGCTTCGCTACGTGATCAGGTGGTGCTAGCTGATCAGGTCGTCGAACGCACCGGCCCGCAGCGCGCTGACCATCGACCGGACCACGTCGGCCGGGTAGATCAGCGCCGTGCCCTTGGGGTCGCGCGAGTTCCGCATCGCGACCGTGGCGGAGTCAAGGCGGGCGAGTTCCACGCAGGCCCCCTGCGAGTTGCTGCGCTGGCTCTTCCGCCAAACCGCGCCTTCGAACTGCGCGGCAGAGATCCCGTTGTAAATATCCTGCATCGTTTCTCGTCTCCTGACGCATTGATTCGGTCCGTTGACTAGCGCCTGCTGCCACGGCCCCTGCGCACTGGTGTCAGCCCACGACCAATCGCGGCTGACCCCTGTCTATCCCGATCCCCTAGGTCCCCCGGGCTTACGACAGAGAGCTTATCGCATGCACGTGCATCCGCATGGTATTTCGCACTCTCATACGCATACGCATCTGCACAGCCGATTATTTTATGTACTTCTAGGGCACGTATCGTAGACGCTCTGTAATCACCGCAGGCCCAGCGTGGAGGAAGCGGCGCGCGTCTACCTCCGCGCTTGCGTCGGCTACCCCGGATCAGCGGTGCCACACACGGCATTCCGCCGGAATCATGGTTGCTATTTGGTAAGCAAACTATATCGCTCCGTAGTTGAGCGTCACCGTGCCGCAGCCTCCGCCCGGCAACGGCAGGAGAGCGTACCTCGGCGGCCTCGGCGGGAGGTGACCTCGGCGGCCCCCGCAGGGCAAGCAGGCCGATTGCGCAAACGGGCCCGCTAGAGCGGGTCGATTGCGCAATCGGCCTCAGTGGGGGGGTTCGCCAGGCGCGGCCTGGTCGGGGGGTTCGCCGGGCGGCGGTGTTAGAGGCCGGCGGCCTCGCGCAGCTGGGCGGCGCGGTCGGTGCGCTCCCAGGAGAAGTCCGGTTCGGTCCGGCCGAAGTGGCCGTAGGCCGCGGTCTGCGAGTAGATCGGGCGGAGCAGGTCCAGGTTCGCGATGATCGCCCGTGGCCGCAGGTCGAAAACCTCTGTGACGGCGTCCTGGATCCGCTCCACCGGCACCCGCTCGGTGCCGAAGCACTCGACGAAAAGCCCCACCGGCTTGGCCTTGCCGATCGCGTACGCGACCTGCGCCTCGCACCGGTCGGCCAGCCCCGCCGCCACTACGTTCTTCGCCACCCAGCGCATCGCGTACGCGGCGCTCCGGTCGACCTTGGACGGGTCCTTGCCGGAGAAGGCGCCGCCGCCGTGCCTGGCCATCCCGCCGTACGTGTCGATGATGATCTTGCGCCCGGTGAGGCCCGCGTCGCCCATCGGGCCGCCGACCTCGAACCGCCCGGTCGGGTTGACCAGCAGCCGGTACCCGGTCGCGTCAATGTCGAATCCGGAGATCACGGGCTCGACAACGTAGTCCTTGACGTCCGGTGCCAGGAGCTCCTTCAGGTTGATGTCCGGCGCGTGCTGCGTGGACACGACCACGGTGTCGAGCCGCACCGCCCGGTCCCCCGCGTACTCCACCGTCACCTGGGTCTTGCCGTCCGGCCGCAGGTACGGGACCGTGCCGGAACGGCGCACCTCCGACAGCTGGCGCGCCAGCTTGTGGGCCATCATGATCGGCAGCGGCATCAATTCCGGTGTCTCCCGGCAGGCGTAGCCGAACATCAGGCCCTGGTCACCCGCGCCCTGCCTGTCGTACTCCTCGGTGCCCTCGCCCTCGCGGTACTCGAACGCGTCCGTCACGCCCTGGGCGATGTCCGGCGACTGCGAGCCGATGGAGACCGACACGCCGCAAGACGCCCCGTCGTAGCCCTTAGCCGAGGAGTCGTAGCCGATCTGGAGGATCTTCTCGCGTATGATACCGGGTATATCAACGTAGGTCTTGGTGGTGACCTCGCCGGCCACGTGCACCTGACCGGTCGTGATCAGCGTCTCGACCGCCACGCGGCTATCAGGATCGTCCTTGATCATCGCGTCAAGGACGGCGTCGCTGATCTGGTCGGCCATCTTGTCGGGATGGCCTTCCGTAACAGATTCCGAGGTAAACAGCCGACGGGCCACGTTATTTTCTCCATCCGCAAAGTCAACCGACTTTGGCAGAGTTTAGCCGGAAGGAGCTGGCGGAATCGCAGCTCGGTCACGCCAGCCGGGCCGCCACCAGATCCCATACGACGCTGGCCAGCCCGTCCTTGGACCGGCGCGCGATAGGCGTCCTGCTCCCGTCGGCACCCAGCACGACGGCCTCGTTCGCTACGCTGCCGAACCCCAGCCCGTCGCCGACCGGGTTAACGACAAGCAGGTCACAGCCTTTGCGGGCCAGCTTGGCCGCGGCGGCGTCCAGGTTCGGATCGGTTTCCGCGGCGAACCCCACGACCACCTGGCCGGCCCGCGGGCCGCTCTCCGGGCCGCCAGGTCCGCCAGGATGTCCGGGTTCTCGGCGAGCACGATCGGTTCTGGTGCCCGGCCGTCCTTCTTGATCTTCTCGCCGCTTCGCGTCACCGGGCGGAAGTCGGCGACAGCCGCCGTCATCACCACCGCGTCGGCGGTCCCGGCCTCGGCGAGCATCACGGCGTGCATGTCCCGGGCCGAGACCACGCGGATGACCTTCGCCCCGGCCGGGTCCGGGAGCTCCACGTTCGCCGCGACCACGGTCACGTCGGCGCCCCGGGCGACCGCCGACCTGGCGAACGCGTAGCCTTGCCTGCCAGTTGACCAGTTACCGAGAAACCGGACTGGGTCGAGTTCCTCGCGGGTCCCGCCCGCGGAGATAAGCACGCGGCGGCCGGCGAGGCTCTGCTGGCCCGCAGGGGACGACCCCCGCACCCCCGAAAGGCTCGACGTGCCGCCGGCCACCCCGGCTGGGGCTGAGCTGTCCGCGGCCGGGGAGGCGCCACCGTCCGTTCCGGATGAAAGGATCGATTCCGCGAGGGCGAAGAGTTCGCTTGGCTCCGGGAGCCGCCCCTTCCCGCTGTCCGCACCTGTCAGGCGACCTACGGCGGGCTCCACGACGATCGCGCCGCGCTCGCGCAGCGTCGCCGCGTTCTGCTGGGTGGCGGGATGCTCCCACATCTCCGTGTGCATCGCGGGCGCGTACACGACGGGGCAGCGGGCGGTCAGCAGCGTGGCCGTGAGCAGGTCCGACGCCTGCCCCGCGGCGGCCCGGGCCAGGACGTCCGCAGTCGCGGGGGCGACCAGGACCAGGTCGGCCGACTGGCCGAGCCGCACGTGGGGCACCTCGGGGACGTCGCTCCAGACATCCGTTGCCACAGGCTCGCCGGACAGCGCCGCCCAGGTCGGCTCGCCGACGAACCGGAGCGCGTCGGGCGTCGGGATCACCCGGACCCGGTGCCCGGCTTCCTTCAGCAGGCGCAGGAGCTCGCAGGCTTTGTACGCGGCGATCCCGGCGCCGACACCGAGAATGACTCGCGCCATCGCAGGGCGTCCGAGCCTTAGTCCTCGGTGGCCTCCACCTTCAGGAGGCGCTCGCGGATCTCGCGCAGCGCGATCGACAGCGGCTTCTCCTGGACGCGGGTCTCGACCAGCGGCCCGACGTACTCGAGCAGGCCCTCGCCGAGCTGCGAGTAGTAGGCGTTGATCTGGCGCGCCCGCTTCGCGGCCATGATCACCAGTTGGTACTTACTGTCAACGACATCAAGAAGCTCGTCGATCGGCGGGTTGATGATGCCGTCTGCGGCCGGGGTCCCTGCCACGTGTCGCCTTCCTCATTGATAGCTGTTAATCAACGTTACCAGCTGCCGGCAAACGTCCTGAACGGATGTGTTCACCAGCGTTTCGTCGAACTCGCCTGCCGCGGCGAGTTCCTCTTTAGCCACCGCGAGGCGGCGCTGTACGACCTCGGGAGGCTCAGTGCCCCGGCCGGTCAGCCTGCGGACCAGTTCCTCCCAGGATGGCGGCTCGAGGAACACCAGCAAGGCATCGTCCTGCATTGCCTGGCGGACTTGCCGGGCACCCGATAGGTCGATCTCGAGCAAGGTCGGCAAACCTCGCTCGAGCCTTCGCCGCAGCGGGTCCTTCGGCGTCCCGTATTTGTTCCCAGCGAACTCGGCCCACTCCAGAAGTTCTCCGGCGGCCGCCATGCGGTCAAACTCGCGATCGTCCACAAAATAATATTCCCGTCCGTTCACTTCTCCAGGCCGCGGCCTTCGAGTTGTAACGGAAACGGAAATCCAGATCTCCGGACTGCAGCGGCGGAGTTCCGCGACGACCGTGCTCTTCCCGACCCCGGAGGGCCCGGAGAGCACAGTCAGTCGCGAATGCCTCCGCACCGCGGGCGCGCCGGCGCCTACGGGCGCCGCTCCCCTCGCGGCTACCGCCTCGCGCGCCTTACGGCCGGGCGAGACAGTCATGCCCTCGCGCCCGAGCCGACTGCCCGCGGAGCCGGCTATCTGCCTCAGATGTCGGCACCGAACTCCTGCTCAAGCGCGGCGCGCTGGTTCGCGCCCAGACCGCGCACGCGGCGGGATTCGGCGATGCCGAGCCGCTCCATGATCTGCTTCGCGCGGACCTTGCCGACGCCCGGCAGAGACTCGAGAAGGGCGGAGACCTTCATCTTGCCAATGACGTCGTCGGTTGATCCGTCCTTGATGACCTCTGACAAGGTCACCGCGCCGCGCTTGAGGCGATTCTTAACCTCGGCGCGTTCCTTACGCGCTATCGCCGCCTTCTGCAAGGCGTCGGCGCGCTGTTGGGGAGTGAGGGGAGGAAGAGCCACTCGGGGTCACCTCGGGTTTCGTCGTAAAAAAGGTTGGACGGGAGGGGAAACTAGCGAGTCAAGCACCCTTTCGGCAACGCGAACCTCCGTTTATGTCATCACAAATTCAAATATATTACTCTACACACACAATCTATTACCTAGCGTAGCCGACGGCAGGTCCTGGGCGCTTAGCGGGCTCTCGTGGAGTGATAGCCACGGAGTCCCGGATATCTGCCGAGACCCTGTCCTGTCTGCCGCAAAGTACGCCTCTTGTCCCTTTCCGATTGCACGACACCGCGCGGAGTCTGTGCCGCCGCGCGCGCCGCGCTGATGTTCCCGTACCGGAGGCGGAGCCCCGCCCGCGCGAACCGCGTCCGTCGCCTGGCGGACATCTGCCCGCGCCCGGCGGCTAGACGCCTGCGCCGTCCCGGTTGCCGTCCCCGTCGTCACACGGCCGGCGCACTGGGCACCGGCGTCGCGCCGCGCCGACGCGTCAACCATACACGCAGGAGCGAAGCCCTGACGTGCAGCCCCGCGGACATGGTCCGACATGACCACGGCGGCGGGCGGCCCGGCGGTCCCGGGCATCCGCGGAGCCGCGGTTGGCGCCGAACGCGCCGAACGCGCCGGCAGGTGCCCTCCGCCGCACATATGCGATTTATGCAATCTAATGGCTGCATTTTCCATAATCGAGGATGTTCCGCGCTTGCTTTCTCTCGGACGGACATTTTACCCAGCACAGCGCTTCCATCACAGTACCGCCCCGGCGAAATCTCCGCAGGTCGGGTTTCGGTCGCCGAACATACCTCCGGCCTGGGCGGCTAGCTTATGGTGTCAGTGTGACTGTATTTCGCTATGCTGGCTAGCGAGATCCACTCCTTGCTAAAGGAGATTCCCCCGCCACTTACGTGGCGCCCGTGGCGCGGTCACGGTACGGCGCGAAACCGCGCATGCGGGTCAGGCATGACCGCGCCAGCATGACGGCGACGGGCATGAAAGGTGCGGGAGGCGGGTGCCGGGAGGCGGGTGCGGGAGCTCCCCGCACCCCGTATTCTTCCCCTGGATACCCCGTCGGGTATCCAGGGGAAGAGTTTCCATGATCACGAAACTTTAGCACACTATAGCGATAAAAATTCTTCGCCAGGAAAAAGGTTTTCGCGATCAAGGTGTTGCGGGTGGGGCTATTTATGCGCCAAATCCTGAAATTTCTGGATTTGATACCCCCTGCCCTTGGCCGCGACTGGGCCGAGTAGGTACTGAACTCCAGACGTGCGAGCTCTACAGCAGACCCTCCGCACGGACATTTCGACGCAATAGTGCACAGATGGGACGCAAGAGGCTGGTGTGACGCGGAGTGGGCAGCGTGACGCGGGGTGGGCAGCGTGACGCGGGGTGGGCAGCGTGACGCGGGGTGGGCAGCGTGACGCGGGGTGGGCAGCGTGACGCGGGGTGGGCAGCGTGACGCGGGGTGGGCAGCGTGACGCGAGGGGTACCGGGCGCGGGCGGTGGTGATCCCTCGGCGGCACCGGGGGTGGCTAGCGGCGGCGCAGTGGCCGCCGGAGCGGCACCGGGGACGGTTAGCGGGGGGCGATGGGGCCTGGGATGCCGCGGCGGAGGGAGGCGGCTACCGCGGCGGCGGCGGCGCCGGGGTCGGGCGCCCTGGTGATCGGGCGGCCGATGACCAGCAGGTCGGCTCCTGCCCTGATGGCGTCCACAGGCGTCGCCACCCGGGCCTGGTCATGCAGAGCGGTTCCCGCCGGCCGGACACCCGGGGTGATCAGCGTGATGTCCGGGCCGACCTCCGCGCGGACCGCGGCGACCTCATGCGGGGAGCAGACCAGCCCGCGGGCGCCGGCCGAGACCGCCAGCACGGACATCCGCCGGACCACGTCGCTGACCGGGCCGGGGACACCCATCTGCGCGAGGTCGTCTTCCCCGAGCGAGGTAAGCACGGTCACCGCCGCCACGCACGTCGCGGGCGCCGACTCCACAGCGGCCCGGACCACGTCCGCGCCGCCCGCCGCGTGCACGGTGAGGTATTCCGGGCGCAGCCGGGAGACGGCGCGGGCGGCGCCGGCGACCGTCGCCGGGATGTCGTGCAGCTTCAGGTCGAGGAAGACCTCGACCCCGCTCGCCCCGCGGACCGTCGCCACGACGTCCGGACCGTATCGCAGGTAAAGTTCCAGGCCGATCTTGACCGTCGACACGTGCGGCGTGACGAGCGCCGCCCAGCGGGCCGCGGTATCCAGGTCCGGCGCGTCCAGCGCCACGGCGACCGGTGCTGGCCTTCGCACGCCAGTCTCCTCTCTCCGGGAGTCCCCGGATGTATCGGGCGGGGTTACTCTTCCAGATCGAGCGGCGGGTCGCTCTTCCAGACGCGGTAGGTACCTAACCGGGCGCCGTCAGCTCACACGTCGCCGACCCAGGCGGACGCGGCGACCCAGGCGGACGCGGCGACCCAGGCGGACGCGGCGACAGTGACGGCCGCGACGGCTTGAACGGCTCGCGCGGGCTGCCGTGCCGGTACCGCATCATGGTCACATCCCGTAATTAATTCATAACACCCAACTATGACGTTCCGCGGCGTAGCCGGCGGGCTCGTGCGCGCGGCCCACGATGTCTGATACCCGGTCCACGCCGCGTGCCACAAGCTCTTCCTCAAGCTCCCGCTGGATCCGCGAGCAGGCCGACGGGTCATGGAACAGCACGGTCCCGACCGCCACCAGGCACGCTCCGGCGAGCAGCAGCTCGAGGGCGTCCCGTCCGGTCCGCACGCCGCCGACGCCGATGATCGGCACGTCGGGCAGCGCCTCCCTGACCTGCCATACGCAGCGGACCGCGACGGGGCGGATGGCGGGCCCGGACAGCCCGCCGGACAGCCCCGCGAGCGCGGGCCTGAGGGTGACGGGGTCGATGACCATGCCGGGCAGCGTGTTGATCATGGACAGCCCGTCGGCGCCGGCCGCCACGCAGGCCCGGGCGACGGCCACGATGTCGGTGACCTCGGGGGACAGTTTCGCGAAGACCGGGATGTCGTACCGGGCGCTGCCCCGCACCGCCGCCACCACCTGCCCGGCCGCGCCGGCGTCCAGGGCGAACGGACGGCCGGCCGCGGACGCGTCCGGGCAGCCGAGGTTCACCTCGATGGCGGTCACGCCCGCCGCGTCGGACAGCCGGGACGCGAGCTCGCCGTACTCGCGGGCGCTGTGGCCCGCGACGCTCACGAAGGCGCGCGCCCCGCGGGACAGCAGCCACGGCAGGTCCCGCTGCAGGAACCCGTCGATGCCGGGTCCCTGCAGGCCGGGGGACGACAGCAGGCCGCTCGGCGTCTCGGCCAGCCGGGGCGCGGGGTTCCCCGCCCGCGCCTCAAGCGTGATCGATTTGGTGATCACCGCGCCGATCCGGGCGACGTCGGTGAACTGGGCGAGCTCGCGGCCCGCGCCGGCGCATCCCGCGGCGGTGAGGATCGGGCTCGGCAGGTCCAGGTGCCCGAGCCGGGTACGCAGGTCAGCCGGCATGCGACCGCTCCCCCGCCGCCGTGCCGGAGGCACCGGGCGCACCGGGCGCACCGGGCGCGCCAGCAGCACCGGCCCCGCCCGGGCGCGGCTTCCAGCCGGGCGCGCCGAGCGCGTCGAACGGGATCGTCCCCACGTCATCCCAGCGCACCAGGTCGCCGCGGAACACCGGCCCGTCCACGCAGGCCCGCACCATGCGGGTGATCCCGTCGTTGCCCACGGCCGGCAGCACGCAGCCCATGCACAGCCCCGTGCCGCACGCCATCTCCGGCTCGGAGACCAGCGCCTGCACCGGGATGCCGTACCGGCCGGCCAGCGAGCACACCGCGCGGAGCACGCTGAGCGGCGCGGACGCGTAGATGACGTCGGTGCGCGCCTGCTGCACCACGGTCGGCAGCATGTCGACCACGGAGCCGCGGGCCCCGAGCGACCCGTCTGTCGTCGTGACCACCGCCGAACGCCCCGTGCGCCGCGCGGTCAGCGCCCCGAACACCCGGTCCGCGCTCTCCGCGCCGAGCAGGTAGTCCGCGTGGCAGCTGCGGTCGCCCAGCCGGGCGGCCAGCGCGAACAAGGGCGCCGCGCCAGGCCCGACGCCGAGCAGCAGGCACGAGACGGGGTCGCGCGGCACGGGGAACGGGCGTCCCAGCGGCCCGACCACGTCGAGGACGTCGCGGGAGCGGCAGTCGGCGAGCCACTGCGCCCCCGGTTCCCGGGGCAGGAACACGAACTCGACGGTGCCGCCGTGGTCCGGCCGCACGTCGTGCACCGAGAACGTCCGCCGCTCCAGCATGGCGGACTGCGGCCCGCCGACCGCGACGGCGATGAACTGGCCGGGCCGGAACCTCGTGGCGATCGCGGGAGCGACGACGGTCATGGCCACGTACGCGTTGACCCGGCGCACCGTGAGCACCGTCCCGCGCACCTGAACCGGCGCCACCGCGCCCTCCCGATCCTGTTGTGCCATCGAGTCCGTCCCAGCCCAGACGCCCTCAGCCGCGCAGGGCGGCGGCGTATTCCTGCAGTGACCGGACGCCTACCTCGCCGCGGATGGTCGCCTCGATGCCCTGCACCGCGGCCGCCAGCCCGGCCACGGTGGTCACGCACGGTACCCCCCGGCGCACCGCGGCGGTCCGGATCTCGTAGCCGTCAAGGCGCACCGAGGCCGACGCCGCCGAGACGCTGCCGAAGGGCGTGTTCACGATCAGGTCTACCTCACCGTCCAGGATGCGCGTGACAACGGTCGGCTCGTCGCCCGGGCCGGCGCTGTCGCTGTGCTTTCGCACGATCTTGGCACGAACGCCGTTCCTGCGCAGTACCTCTGCCGTTCCGTTAGTCGCCCAGATCTCGAAACCCAGATCGGCCAGCCGCTTGACCGGGAAAACCATGGCCCGCTTGTCCCTGTTGGCCACCGACACGAACACCCGTCCCTTGACCGGCAGCGACCCGTAGACCGCCTCCTGGGACTTCGCGTACGCGGTGCCGAACATCTCGTCGATGCCCATCACCTCGCCGGTCGAGCGCATCTCCGGCCCGAGCACGGTGTCCACTCCCGCCCCCGAGGAGTCACGGAACCGGCCGAACGGCAGCACCGCCTCCTTGACCGCCACGGGAGCCTCCAGCGGCAGTGTCCCGCCGTCGCCGGAGGCCGGCAGCAGTCCGGAGGCACGCAACGACGTCACCGGCGTGCCGAGCATCACCAGCGCCGCCGCCTTCGCCAGCGGCACCGCGGTCGCCTTGGACACGAACGGCACCGTCCGGGACGCGCGGGGGTTCGCCTCGAGCACGTACAGCACCCCCGCCGCCAGCGCGTACTGCACATTCAGCAGGCCGCGCACCCCGACGCCGCGGGCGATCTTGTGCGTGGCGTCGCGGATCGCGGCGATGTCGGCGTGGCCGAGCGTGATCGGCGGCAGCGCGCACGCCGAGTCGCCGGAATGGATCCCGGCCTCCTCGATGTGCTCCATCACCCCGCCGAGGTACAGGTGCTCGCCGTCGTACAGGGCGTCCACGTCGACCTCGATCGCGTCGTCGAGGAAACGGTCGATCAGCACCGGGTGTTCCGGCGACGCGGTCGTGGCGCGGTCCACGTAGGCCCGCAGCGTCGCCTCGTCGTAGACGATCTCCATGCCGCGCCCGCCGAGCACGTACGACGGCCGCACGAGCACCGGGTAGCCGATCTCCGCCGCCGCGACGGCCGCCTCGGCGGCGGACAGCGCCACCTCGCCGCGCGGCGCGGTCAGGTCCGCCTCGGCCAGCACCGAGGCGAACGCGCCGCGGTCCTCGGCCAGGTGGATCGCTTCCGGCGACGTGCCCACGATCGGCACGCCGGCCGCCTCGAGCGCCCGCGCCAGACCCAGCGGCGTCTGGCCGCCGAGCTGCACGATCACGCCGGCGACCGGCCCAGATGCCTGCTCGGCGTGCACCACCTCGAGCACGTCCTCGAGCGTCAGCGGCTCGAAGTACAGCCGGGAGGAGGTGTCGTAGTCGGTGGACACCGTCTCGGGGTTGCAGTTGACCATGACGGTCTCGTAACCAGCGTCGCGCAGCGCGAACGACGCGTGCACGCAGGCGTAGTCGAACTCGATGCCCTGGCCGATCCTGTTCGGTCCGCTGCCCAGGATGATCACCTTCGGGCGGTCGCCCGCGGGCACCTCGTTGCCCTCGTCGTACGTGGAGTACAGGTACGGGGTCCTGGCGGCGAACTCCGCCGCGCACGTGTCGACGGCGTGGTAGACCGGCCGCACCCCGAGCGCGTGCCGCAGCGCGCGCACCTGGTCCGCGTGCAGGCCGCGCAGCTCGGCGATCGCCGCGTCGGAGAACCCGGCGGCCTTCGCCAGCCGGAAGAGCGGGCTGTCGAGTTGGGAGGCAGCCGCGACCGTTCGGGAAATTTCAAGAATAGAAACCAGCTGGTCGACGAACCATGGGTCGATGCGGGTAGCAGCCGCCACGTCGGCCGCGCTGGCCCCGGCGCGCAGTGCCTGCAGCATGGTGTTCAGGCGGCCGTCGTGCGGGGTGCGGCAGCGGTCCAGCAGTCCCGCCGCGTCCCCCGCTCTTTCATTGAAACGGAACGGACCGTGGCTGCTCTCCAGGCTGCGCTGTGCCTTCTGCAGCGCCTCGGCGAACGAGCGGCCGATCGCCATCGCCTCGCCGACGGACTTCATGTGCGTGGTGAGCGTGGTGTCGGCGCCGGGGAACTTCTCGAACGCGAACCGCGGGATCTTGACGACCACGTAGTCGAGCGCGGGCTCGAAGCTGGCGGGCGTCTGGCCGGTGATGTCGTTCGGGATTTCATCCAGTGTGTAGCCGATCGCCAGCTTGGTGGCGATCTTGGCGATCGGGAAGCCGGTGGCCTTGGAGGCGAGCGCTGAGCTCCGGCTGACCCGCGGGTTCATCTCGATGACGACCGTGCGGCCGGTTTCCGGGTTGACGGCGAACTGGATGTTGCAGCCGCCGGTGTCGACGCCGACCGCGCGGATGATCTTGATCGCGGTGTCCCGCATGTGCTGGTACTCGCGGTCGGTGAGCGTCATCGCGGGGGCGACCGTGACCGAGTCGCCGGTGTGCACGCCCATCGGGTCGACGTTCTCGATCGAGCAGACGATCACGACGTTGTCGTTTCTGTCCCGCATCAGCTCGAGCTCGAACTCCTTCCAGCCGATGATCGACTCCTCGAGGAGCACCTCGGTGGTGGGGCTGGCGTCCAGGCCCGCGCCGGCGATGCGCCTCAGGTCGTCGTCGTCGTAGGCGATGCCGGAGCCCGCGCCGCCGAGGGTGAAGGAGGGCCTGATGACCACCGGGAGGCCGAGATCGCGGACGGCAACGAAACATTCCTCGATCGCGTGGCATATCTGGCTGCGCGGGACCTCGGCGCCGAGGGCGGTGACGATCTCCTT
Organism: uncultured Actinomycetota bacterium; assembly: GCA_963771985.1. Taxonomy (GTDB): domain Bacteria; phylum Actinomycetota; class Actinomycetes; order Streptosporangiales; family Streptosporangiaceae; genus Trebonia. The sequence continues at coordinate 481,733 of CAVYVO010000014.1, forward strand.
GAACCGCTCGCGGTCCTCGCACGCCTCGATGGCGTCGATGTCGGCGCCGATGAGCTCGACGTTGTACTTCCGCAGGGTGCCGTTCTCGTGCAGGGCGACGGCGGCGTTCAGCGCCGTCTGGCCGCCGAGGGTGGGCAGCAGCGCGTCCGGCCGCTCCCTGGCGATCACCTTCTGCAGGACGTCGGTGGTGATCGGCTCGACGTAGGTGGCGTCGGCGAACTCCGGGTCGGTCATGATCGTCGCGGGGTTGGAGTTGACCAGGCTGACCCGGATGCCCTCCTGCCTGAGGACCCGGCACGCCTGGGTGCCCGAGTAGTCGAACTCGCACCCTTGCCCGATCACGATCGGCCCGGACCCGATCACGAGCACGGACTTCAGGTCGTCACGCCGCGGCATCGGTCACTTCCCCTTTGCTCACGTTCCCCTTGCTCACGTTCCCAGAGCTTTGATTGCGATATGCGGTGCCATAGCGCCCGAAACCGCAATCAAATCGCCGACCGCCGGTCATCGGGTGGTATCCATCAGGGCGCAGAACTGGTCGAAGAGGTCTACCGCGTCGTGCGGGCCGGGGGCCGCCTCCGGGTGGTACTGGACGCTGAACGCGGGGCGGTCGAGCAGGCGGATGCCCTCGACCACGCCGTCGTTGAGGTTGACGTGGCTGACTATGGCCTCGCCGAAGGGAGTGCCGAACGGTTTGCGCGCCCGCGTGGGAACGTGCGCCCATTGCGTCCCGCCGCCTCCGCCGACCCCAGTAGCCCCGGCCGTCCCACTGACTGCAACAGCCCCAGCCGTCTCATTAGTCCCGCCAGCCCCGCCAGCCTCGGGCCCCTCTCCGGGCAAGGCCGTGGCGAAGCCATGGTTGTGGCTGGTGATGTAGACGCGGCCGGTGGCCAGGTCCATCACCGGCTGGTTCACGCCGCGGTGCCCGTACCGGAGCTTGTAGGTGGTCAGCCCGATGGCGAGGCCCAGGATCTGGCTGCCGAAGCAGATGCCGAAGGTGGGCCGTCCCGCCTCGAGCACGCCGCGCATCGCGGCGACCGCGTAGCCGGCGGCCGCCGGATCGCCGGGGCCGTTGCTGAAGAACACGCCGTCGGGGCCGGTGTCCAGGATCTCCGCGGCGGTCGCCGTGGCCGGCAGCACGCGGACCTCGATGCCGCGCTCGGTCATGTTCCGCGGCGTCAACGCCTTGATGCCGAGGTCCACCGCGGCGACCCGGTACCTGACCTTCGTGCCCGCGGGCGGGCTGACCGTGTACGGCTCTGGGGTGGTCACGATCCGCGCCAGGTCGGCGCCGCTCATCCCCGGGCTGGCGAGGACCCGGTGCAGGAGCCGCTCCGGGTTGTCCTCCACGGCGGAAACCGCCGCGCGCATCGCGCCCTGCTCGCGGATCCGCATGGTCAGCGCGCGGGTGCCCGGCACCGCGATGCCGGTGATCCCCTGGGCGCGCAGCTCCGCGTCCAGGCTGCGGCGGGCACGCCAGCTCGAGGCGAGCCTGGCCGGCTCGCGCACGACGTAGCCGCTCACCCAGATCCGGCGTGATTCCGGGTCCTCGTCGTTGACGCCGGTGTTCCCGATGTGCGGCGCGGTCATCGCCACGATCTGCCCCGCGTAGGAAGGGTCGGTCAGCGTCTCCTGGTAACCGGTCATGGCGGTGTTGAAGACCATCTCGCCGAACGTCTCGCCGTAGGCGCCGAAGCCCTTGCCGCGCAGGGTCGTGCCGTCCTCCAGGACCAGGATCGCGTCCGGGCTCGTCGTGGTCATCGCGTCACTCCCTTGCCCCGTTGGCAGAAACCAGCCGGCCGTCGAGGACCGTCGCCGCGCCGCGCAGGAACGTGGCGTGCACCTTGCCGGGCAGCGCCATCCCGGCGAACGGGCTGTTACGGCTCTTCGAGGCGTGGGCGGACGGGTCCACGGTCTCCTTCGGCGCGGCCGCGTCGTACAGCGTCAGGTTCGCGGGGGCGCCGGGTCCGAGCGGCGCGCCGTGTCCGGTGAGGCGGCCTATCTCCGCGGGACGGACCGACATCCGGTCCGCGACCCCCGCCCAGCCGAGCAGGCCGGTGTCGACCAGCGCCAGGTGCACGACCCGCAGGGCGGTCTCCAGGCCCGTCATGCCGTTCGCGGCGGCCGCCCACTCGGTCTCCTTGGCCTCGACCGGGTGCGGCGCGTGGTCGGTGGCGACGCAGTCGATGGTGCCGTCCGCCAGCCCCTGGCGGAGCGCGTCGATGTCTTCTCGTGTCCGCAGCGGGGGGTTGACCTTGAACACCGGGTCGTAGCCGACGGCGAGGTCGTCGGTGAGCAGCAGGTGATGCGGGGTCACCTCGGCCGTCACCTGCCAGCCCTTGGACTTGGCCCAGCGGATGATCTCCACCGAGCCGGCCGTGGAGACGTGGCAGACGTGCAGTCGTGAGCCGACGTGGGCCGCCAGGAGGCAATCCCTGGCGATGATCGCCTCCTCGGCGGCGGCCGGCCAGCCGGCCAGGCCGAGCTTGCTGGCGACCTCGCCCTCGTTCAGCTGGGCGCCTTCGGTGAGACGCGGCTCCTGGGCGTGCTGGGCGATCACGCCGTCGAACGCCTTGACGTACTCCAGGGCCCGCCGCATCAGCAGCGGGTCGGCGACGCAGTTGCCGTCGTCGGAGAAGATTCGCACTCCGGCGGCGGAGTCGGCCATGGCGCCCAGTTCGGCCAGCTGCCTGCCGCCGAGCCCGACGGTGACGGCGCCCACGGGGCGCACGTCGCAGTAGCCGGCCTGCCGGCCGAGCCGCCAGACCTGCTCCACGACCCCGGCGGTGTCGGCGACCGGTTCGGTGTTGGCCATCGCGTGCACGGCGGTGTACCCGCCGAGCGCCGCGGCCCGGGTGCCGGTCTCCACGGTCTCGGCGTCCTCACGCCCCGGCTCGCGCAGGTGCGTGTGCAGGTCGACCAGGCCCGGCAGCGCGATCAGGCCCTGGGCGCCGAGGACCCGCGCGCCGGGCGCGGCCAGGCCGGCGCCGACGGCGGCGATGACGCCGTTTTTCAGGTGGATGTCGGTGCTCTCTCCCCCGGTGAGACTGACGCCCTTGATCAGCCACTCTTCAGTCACGTCGGTGTCGCCCTCCGCCCCGTTCACGCGGCCTCCCCGGCGCCGCCGAGCATGAGGTAGAGCACCGCCATGCGGACGGTCACCCCGTTGGCTACCTGCGCCACGATCGTCGAGCGCGGTGAGTCCGCGACCTCGGCGGCGATCTCCACCCCCCGGTTCATCGGGCCGGGGTGCATGACGATCGCGTGGCCGGGCAGGAGCGCCATCCGACCGGCGTCGAGCCCGTAACGGCGGCGGTACTCGCGGACGCTCGGGAAGTAGGCGGCGCTCATCCGCTCCTGCTGCACGCGCAGCATCATCATCACGTCGGTCTTGCCCAGTTCTCCGTCGAAGTCGTAGCTGACCTTGCATGGCCACGTGTGCACCGCGTACGGCATCAGGGTGGGCGGCGCGACCAGCGTCACCTCGGCGCCGAGCGTGCTGAGCAGCAGCACGTTGGACCTGGCCACCCGGCTGTGCAGGATGTCGCCGACAATCGTCACCCGGATGCCGTCCAGCGCCTGGCCGCGGTTGTCGCCGCCCAGGCGCTGGCGGATGGTGAACGCGTCGAGCAGCGCCTGGGTGGGGTGCTCGTGCGTGCCGTCACCCGCGTTCACCACGCTGCCGGTGACCCAGCCGGCCAGCCGGTGGGCGGCGCCGGACGCGCTGTGCCTGATCACCACGGCGTCCGCGCCCATCGCTTCCAGGGTCAGCGCGGTGTCCTTCAGGCTTTCCCCCTTGGCGACGCTCGACCCGCGGGCGGAGAAGTTGATCACGTCGGCGGACAGGCGCTTGGCCGCCGCCTCGAACGAGGTCCTGGTCCGGGTGGAGTCCTCGTAGAAGAGGTTGACCACGGTCATGCCGCGCAGCGTGGGCAGCTTCCTGATGGGCCGTCCGGCCGCGCTGGCGAGCTCGGCCGCGGTGTCCAGGATGAGCACGGTCTCGTCGCGGCTCAGGTCGCCCGCGGAGATCAGATGCCGCTTCACCGGTCACGCTCGCCGAGCAGGACCGAATCCTCGCCGTCGGTCTCGGTGAGCAGCACCCGCACGACCTCGCGGTGAGCCGTCGGCAGGTTCTTGCCGACGTAATCGGCGCGGATCGGCAGCTCGCGGTGGCCGCGGTCGACCAGGACGGCGAGCTGGACCGAGCGCGGCCTGCCCAGATCGTTCAGCGCGTCCAGGGCGGCGCGGATCGTCCTGCCGGAGAACAGCACGTCGTCGACGAGGACGACCGTCTTCCCGTCCACCCCGTCCGGCGGCACCTCGGTCCGCCGCAGCGCACGCGCCGGCCGCAACCGCAGGTCGTCGCGGTGCATGGTGACGTCGAGCGACCCGTACGGTACCGGGGTGCCTTCGAACTCACCGATCCGCACGGCCAGGCGGCGGGCCAGATCGACCCCGCGGGTGGGGATGCCCAGCAAGACAACCCCCTCGCCCCCGTGCGTGCGCTCCAGGATCTCGTGCGCGATACGGCTCAGGGCTCGACGGATCTCTTCGGGAGTCAGCACGGTCTTACCCGAACTCGCCGCCGCGCGCTTTCGTTCTGGCTCGTGCCCGGGATTCCCCGGCTCATGACTCATGGCGCACACCAGTCACGACCTCCTTCCCCGTCTCACGGGACGGTCCTTAAAGGATGCCTACGCTGACAACGGTACCAGGGCCATCTGCGCAGGCAGGACCGTTTACCCGTTGAGTCCCCGACGCGCGGACGGCACCCTGGCGAGGGGCGAGCGAGATGTGATTTAGATCACACTAGACAAACACTGTCATAACGTTCCGGAAACCAGGACGCCGGGGGCGGCGACCGCGCTGCGCATGGGAAACGCGGTGACATCAGGGTTGTCGCCTGCTGACAGAGGGTACATAGCGCTCCGGTAGAGCAAGGCCGGTTACCGGACGAGATCAACCAGTTTTTGCCATTCGGCTTGACCTTGTTGCTCCCGCGGCCTACCGTCACTGTGCGTAACCATTACCCTAAGCGACGAATGGCCGGGAAACCGAGGAAAAATGCCATCTGAGTACGCCAAGACCCTGGGCGCGCGACTGCGCGCCATCCGCACCCAGCAGGGGCTCTCGCTGCACGGCGTTGAGGAGAAGTCCCGCGGCCGGTGGAAGGCCGTCGTGGTCGGGTCGTATGAGCGCGGCGACCGCTCAGTTACTGTCCAGAAGCTCGCCGAGCTGGCCGAGTTCTACGGAGTCCCGGTCTCCGAACTCCTGCCCGGCGATGCCGCCCCGACGCCGATCGTGACCGCGCCGAAGCTCGTGATCGACCTTGAGCGGATGAACCAGCTGCCGAAGGAGAAGATCGGGCCGCTTGCCCGCTATGTCGCCACCATCCAGGCGCAGCGCGGTGACTACAACGGCCGCGTGCTGTCGGTCCGGCACGAGGACCTGCGCTCGCTCGCGGTCATCTACGACAAGTCGCCCGCCGACCTCACCGAAGAGCTCATCGGCTGGGGCATCCTCGACGCGGACGCGCGCAGCACCGCTATCGAGTCCTTCTGAGATCCGCCGCCCACCCGGCGTGGCCGCGGCCGTTCGCCGGGTGGGCGACTCAGCTCGCCGACCTGAGGGGGAGGGTCGGCTGGCTGTCTATGCCGAGCGCCCGCTCGGCCACCGACAGGAACGTCTCCGCGTCCCTGAGCAGATCCTCGGCCTCGCGCGCGGTCGCCGCGCGCGGCAGGCCCGCCTCGGCGGCGGCGCGCTTGGCCGCGCTCGCCGCGAAGAACGCCGCCCACTCGGCGAGCGCCGGCTCGACCTGCGGGAGCAGTTCCCACACACTGCGCGGCCGCCTGCGGCGGCCACCGGTCCCCGGCTCCCCCCGCGCCGCCACGATCGCCGCGGCCGCGCGCAGCGCGGCCAGGTGCGCGCAGATGTAACGCGTGCCCGGATCGCTCTCGGCGTCCGCCTCGGCCAGTCCCCGCCGCGCGGTCTCAAGCAGGTTCCGCACCGTCGGGGAGACCCGGTGCCGCGGGCCGGTGAGCGTCTGCTGGCCCCCCTGCCCATGCTCACTCCTGTCCGGCCTTCTGTCCGGCGCGGGCACCTGATTGCCAGATCCCGCGCCAGCGGGCGTTGGCACCTCATTGCCTAGCGCCGTCAGCGTGCTGATCATGGTCGTCACTCCTTAACTCTGTGCCGCAGCCTGTCCCGTCAGGGAGATCTGGCCGGGCGAAGCGCTTCCCCACGCCCCGCCCGGCCAGCTGCCGGCCGCCAGGGGTCGCGGCGGCCGGAGTTCGCCACCTACCTATTCGAACACAGGTTCGTGGCAATGTCCAGCCCATTTGCTGACACGTTCGAACCTACAGGGAGGCTCTGACATTTTGGCCGGCCAAGCGAGCGGCGCCGCGCGCCGCGGGCAACTCAGGGATGACCGGCCCCTCGGTTCGGCATCGCCGGCGTTTGCCGGGGCACTTAGTGGTCTCGCCCGTAAGTTCGTCGGGGGTTGGATCCAGGCGGTGGGGTCGTTGAGGTAGAGGCCGCAGGCGGTGTCGAGGGCGTCTTGGCAGGTGCCGACGGGCAGGCCGGTAGGGAAGACCGATTCGTCGTAGTCGTCGTGGCTGGCGCGGTAGATCGCGAACTGCCACTGGCTGGCGGAGCCGGCATAGCGCAGGCGGCACAGCTTGAGGGTGGTGCCGTCGGTCAGCGTCGCGTTGACGCAGCTGAAGTTCCCGCGGTGGCGGATCTGCAGGCTGGCGATCTGCGGCCAGCGCTCCCGGGCCCGGGCGCGCAGCCGCTGCTCCAGCGAGGTCTTGGTGGAGTCCGGGTACCTGGCCACGGCGGCCTCCTCCCGAGGACCTTTGGCGATCACTGGCGCGCCGGGCACTGGCGCGGGTACGGCATAAAGCGGGGGTCATTCACGTATCAGAACGCATGCCTATGTCAAGCCCATACCAGATTGCCCTGTCCGGCCAGGAACAGGCGGTGCTGGCGGCTCGGGCACGGTCGGTGCGCGGGTCCTACCGGGACCGGCTGCGGGCCGTGATCGTGCTGGCCGCTGCGGCCGGGCAGGCCAACGCGGCGATCGCCGCCGAGCTGGGGATATGCACCGACACGGTCCGCAAGTGGCGCCGCCGGTTCGCGGAGGGCCGGCTGGCCGGGCTGGCCGATGCCCCGCGCAGCGGCCGCCCGCCGGCCTTCACCGCCACCGACCGGGCCGAGGCCGTCGCGCTGGCGTGCGCGCTGCCGGCCGAGTCGGGGGTGCCGCTGTCCAAGTGGAGCGGCCCGGACCTGGCCCGCGAGCTGGCCGCCCGCCGCGGCATCGCGGCCTCGGCATCCACGGTTCGCCGGTGGCTGGCCGGCGACGCCCTCAAGCCCTGGCAGCACCGGTCCTGGATCTCCGTCCGCGACCCGCAGTTCGCAGAAAAGGCCGCCCGGGTGCTGGACCTGTACGCCGGGATCTGGGACCGCCGGCCGCTGGGCCCGGATGACTATGTGATCTGCGCCGATGAGAAGACCTCCATCCAGGCCCGGTGCCGCTGCCACCCCACCCTGCCGCCGGGGAAAGCCCGCGCGATGCGGGTGGAGCACGACTACGAGCGGCGCGGCGCGCTGGCTTACCTGGCCGCCTGGGATGTCCGCCGCGGCCGGGTCGCCGGACGGTGTGAGGACACCACCGGGATCGCGCCGTTCGCCCGGCTGGCAGAGCGGGTGATGACCACCGAGCCGTACGCCAGCGCGGACCGGGTGTTCTGGATCGTCGATAACGGGTCCTCCCACCGCGGCGCCGCCGCGGCCGAGCGGATGGCCGCCGCCTGGCCGAACGCGCAGCTGATCCACCTGCCCGCGCACGCCTCCTGGCTGGACCAGGCGGAAATCTATTTCTCTGTCGTCCAGCGCAAAGTCCTGACCCCCAGCGACTTCACCGATCTGGACCAGATCCGCGACCGCCTCGCTGCGTTCGAGACCCGCTACAACGCCATCGCCCGGCCGTTTGACTGGAAATTCACCCGGACCGACCTCAGCGACCTGCTGCGCCGCATCGACATCCACGCCAAGACCGAGACTCACGCCCTGGCAGCATGACCACTACCCCCGACGAACTTACGAACCAGACCACTTAGGACCTCAAACCTCCGGACAAATAGGGCATATGGGACAAGAAAATGGAGGTTTAGGGTCCTAAGTCGTCTGACTGTCTCACTATCTGAGATACGGCACCAGCGCAGGAGACCTACAGGAATTTCATCCGGAGTGATCGGCACGCGTCGGTCTTCCACCTGACCGTCCCGGGCGTGTTGCCGGGGCGCGCCTTGCCGTGGCGGTGCGTGGTGTGGCATCAGGTGCCCGTGGGACTGCTGATGCGAGCCGGAGAGGCCACAGGGAGCCCGACGGGGCAGTGGCGGAGAGTCGCGAATCCGGGTGCGGGGGGCGGGGGTTCGGCATAGTTAGGTGGGTGTCAAAGTCACCGGTTGCGCGCAGGTTCGTGCTTCGGGGGGGCGTGGTCGGGGCGACCGCGGCGTCGCTGGGATTGCTCGGCGCGGGCAGCGCCGCGGGCGCGGCGGATGCGGAAGGTGGCGCGGAAGCGGCGGCCGGGGGCGGGGCGCGGAGTTATGACTTCAACCAGCGCTGGCTGTTCGGCGGGCCGTACGTGACAGGGGCTGAGCTGCCGGGACACGACGACAGCCGGTTCGCCCGCGTCACGCTGCCGCATACCGTCACGGGGCTGTCCTGGGCCGACTGGGACTACGCCAGCTGGCAGCGCGTCTGGATCTACCGCAAGCACTTCGACGGCGCGGCCGTCGGCGGCGGCCGGGTGCTTGTGACCTTCGACGGGGTGATGACCAGCGCCACCGTCGTGCTCAACGGCGCGACGATCGCCAGCCACCAGGGCGGTTACCTGCCCTTCACGGCCGAACTCACCGGCCGCCTCCGCCGCGGCGACAACGTGCTCGCGGTGATCGCGGACGGCCGCTGGCTTACGGACGTCCCGCCGGACGCCGAGAGCGGCGGCCCGGCGACGATGGACTATCTGCAGCCGGCCGGCATCTACCGGGACGTCCGGCTGAACGTCGTCCCCGAGATCTACCTGGCGGACGTCTTCGCCCGCCCGGAGAACGTGCTCAGCCCGGACCGCGCGATCAAGGTCCAGGCGACCGTGCACGCCGGGACCGTCCCCGCGGGCCGGACGGCGACCGTCACCAGCGACCTGCTCGACGGCTCCCGCGTGCTCGGCACCGCCACGACCACGCTGCGGATCGGCAAGACAGGGACTGCCGCCGCGCGGCTGACGATCGGCGGCTTCGGCGCGGTCGGCTACTGGTCGCCCGAGAACCCGAGGCTGTACGCGGTGCGGACCACCCTGTCCTACCAGGGCGGCACCCACACCGTGAGCACCACGACCGGCTTCCGCGAGGCCGTCTTCACGACCGGCGGGTTCTACCTCAACGGCAGCCGGTATGAGATCTTCGGCCTCAACAGGCACCAGATGTTCCCCTACCTCGGGATGGCGGCCCCGGCGCGGCTCCAGCGCAAGGACGCGGAGATCCTCAAGAACCAGCTCAACGCGAACATGGTCCGCTGTTCGCACTACCCGCAGTCGCCGCACTTCCTCGACGCCTGCGACGAGCTCGGCATCATGGTCTGGCAAGAGCCGCCCGGCTGGGTGCACGTCGGCGGCGCCGCCTTCAAGGAGCAGGTGCTGGAGAACGTGCGCGACATGGTGATCCGCGACCGGAACCGGCCGTCGGTGATCGTCTGGGGCACCCGGCTCGACGAGACGAAGAACTACCCCAGCCTGTACGCGAAGGCCAGGGAGATCGCCTATGCCAACGACGGGTCGCGGCAGACCGCCGGCGCGGTGACGTTCCACTCCACCGCGGGCTGGGCCGAGGACGTGTTCTCCTACGACGACTACCACATCGTCGACGGGACCCCCGAGCTCTACCCGCCCGTCCCCGGCGTCCCGTACCTGGTCAGCGAGGCGGTCGGGGCCGGGGTGAACCCGGCCTACCGGTGGTCCGACCCGCCGGCGGTGCTGGCCAACCAGGCGTTCGCCCACGCTCTCGTGCACGAGCAGGCGCGGGCCGGCCCCGGATACGCGGGGCTGATCGCCTGGGCGGGCTTCGACTACTACTCGGCGCCGTCCGGCACCGCTGAGGCGCGCGTCAAGAACTGGCGGTCGATGCGCACGCCCGGCGTCGTGGACGTCTTCCGGGTGTCCAAGCCGGGGGCGGCCATCTACCAGTCGCAGGCCGACCCAGCGGCCGGGGCGGTGATCGTGCCGGTGTTCTGGTGGGACGACCGGACCCCGCCCGGGGCGGACGCGATGTTCGCCACCAACTGCGACCGGCTGGAGATCTACGCCGACGGCACCCACCTGGCCACGGCCTACCCGGACACGCGGCGGTTCGGCCACCTGGCGTGCCCGCCCGTGTTCGCGGACCTCACGATGGCAGGCGCCCTGCCTGAGCTGCGGGTAGACGGCTACACCGGGACGGCGCTCGCCGCTACGCTGGCGATGTCCGCCGACACCAGCAAGGACCGGCTGCGCCTCGCGGCAGGCGACACCTCGATCGTCGCCGACGGGTCGGATGCCACGTCGGTCACGTTCCGCGCCACCGACGCGTACGGCAACCACCGCCCGCACGTGACCGGCGACGTCACCCTGACGGTCACCGGGCCGGCGAGCCTGGTGGGGAGCAACCCGTTTCCGTTCGGCACCTTCGGCGGGGTCGGCGGCGCGTTCGTGCGGTCGGTGCCCGGCGAGGCGGGCCGGGTGACGGTCACCGCGCGGCACGCCACCTTGGGGAGCGCCGGTGTGGTCGTGACAGTCGCCCCGGCCCGTTCAGGAGAATTCTTGTGATGGTTTTACATGGGGAGCACGTAGGCGGCGGAGTCACCGGCGATCGCCCGGCTGGTCTCGCCGCTGACGCTCACCGCGGCGTCGCCAGCCACCGTGACCCGGTGCATCCGGCGCGGCAGGTCGGCGTAGTCGTCGATCGCGTAGTGCTGGGTGGCGCGGTTGTCCCACATCGCGAGGTCACCGGGCGCCCACCGCCAGCGCACCGTGTTCTCCAGCCGTGTCACGTGCTGCTGGAACAGGTCGAACAGGTACCTGGAGTCGCTCGCGGACACGCCGAGGATGCGACGGACGAACTGGCCGAGCAGCAGCGACCGCTCCCCCGTCTCGGGGTGCACGCGGACCACCGGGTGCTCGGTCTGGTAGACGGTCGAGGTGAACACCTCGCGGAAGTGCTTGTGGTCCTTTTCCGACTTCTCCTGCACGCCGCCGCCGCTGCGGGTCGCGTAGTCATAGTCGTTGGAGTGCAGCGCCCACAGCTGCTGCGCGAAGCTCTGCAGCGCCGGGGACAGGCTCTCGTAGGCGGTGACGGTGTTCGCCCAGGACGTGTCGCCGCCGTAGGGCGGCAGCGTGATCGCCCGCAGCACCGAGATCGCCGGCGGCCGGTCCACGAACGTCACGTCGGTGTGCCATGCGTTGGCCTTGCCGCCGCCGCGCTGGGCGTCCAGCTCGAAGACGTGTTTATCGGCCTCGGTGCCCGGCACGGTGGGGTGCGCCGTGGTCAGGTCGCCGAACAGCCGCGCGAAGCCCGCGTGCGCCGCGTCGTCCAGGTGGTCCTGGCCGCGGAAGAAGACGACCTTGTGCTCGAGGAGCGCGTCCCTGATGACCTTGAGGATGCCGGGGGGCAGATCCGGGCTCAAGGAGATGCCGGTGATCTCGGCACCGATGTGACCGGCGATCTTCCGTACGTCGACGGCTGGTGCGGACATGCGGTACTTCCTTCCCGATTGAGGCTCCTGCTTCTTCTTCGATTGTGATCAAATCAGCAGCCTCATATTTATGTCAATAATTCCGACCTATTTACTAGTATTCTGTGCCGGCGGACGGGACAGTAAGCTGGCGGTGATGAGGCAGACGGTCATGTTCACCGAGCTCGGGCCCGCTGAATTCCGGTCGGCGATCAGCAGATTCATCGCCGTGTACACGGCCGCGATGAACCCGCCGGAGCGGATGCTCGCCGGGCGGGAGGCCATCTTGGAGCGGCACGCCGCCAACCCGGGGTTCCGCGCGCTCGCGGCGACGGCGACCAGGGAGGATGAGCCGTCAGGGGCGCCGCTGGGGCCGCCGGGCGTGGTGGCCGGATTCACGTACGGCTTCCACGGGACGCCCGGCCAGTGGTGGCATGACACGGTGGCCGGAGCCCTGACGCTGTCCTCAGGGTCTTCGCTGTGGTCTTCGGCGCGTTCCGCCCGGGGGGCCGCGGGCGGGGGCTGGCTCGACGACTCCTTCGAGGTCGCGGAGCTGCACGTGCTGCCGTCCTATCAGGGCATGGGAATCGGGCGCGGGCTGCTGCTGCGGCTGACCACGGGACGGCCGGAGCGCACCGCCGTGCTGTCCACCGCGGACGCCGAGTCACGAGCGCGCCGGCTGTACCGGGGGGTGGGGTTCACCGACCTCCTGACCGGGTTCCGGTTCTCGGGCGCCGAGCCGCCCTACGCGGTGATGGGCGCGCGGCTGCCGCTGCTCGCCGCGCCGGCGGTTCCGCGTTCGGCCAGCCCGAGCAGCTGGTAGATCTCCCGGGTCGCGCGCGACCCGTTGAGCGTGTAGAAGTGCAGGCCCGGGGCTTCCTCGCCGAGCAGCCGGTCGGCCAGCCCGGCGGCGTAGGTGACGCCGATCTCCCGCAGCGCCGCCTTGTCGCCTTTCTCGTCGGCCTTGCGCAGTTGCCCCAGCAGGTCGGCGGGCACCCGGCAGCCGCCGAGCTCCAGCGCCTTCTCGACCACCCGCAGGCTGGTGACCGGCATGATGCCGGGGATGATCGGGACGTCGCAGCCGTGCTTGAGCACGCGGTCCCGCAGACGGAGGTAGTCCTCGGCGTAGAAGAACATCTGAGTGATCGCGAAGTCCGCGCCGGCCCGGCACTTCGCCACGAAGTGCCTCGTGTCGGCCTCTGCATCGGGGGAACGCGGGTGCAGCTCGGGGAAGGCGGCTACGCCGACGCAGAACTCGCCGGACGACTTGACGAGCCGGACAAGCTCGTCGGCGTGGCTGAGGCCCCGCGGATGGGGGACCCACTCCGCGTTCGGGTCGCCTGGCGGGTCGCCGCGCAGCGCGAGGACGTTGCGCACGCCCACATCGGCGTACGAGCCGATCACGTGCCTGAGCTCCTGAACGGAGTGGCTGACGGCGGTGAGATGCCCCACCGGAGTCAGCGACGTCTGCGCGGCGATCTTCCCGGTCACCCGGACCGTCCGGTCCCTGGTGGAACCGCCCGCCCCGTACGTCACCGAGACGAAGGTCGGCTTCAGGGCCTCGAGCTGCCGGATGGCACGCCACAGCTGCTGCTCGTCCAGCTGCGTTTTCGGCGGCATGAACTCGAACGAGAACGACTTCCCGCCCGCCTTGAGCAGCTCGGAGATCAGCGGCGCCCGGCCTGTCCGGCCTGCTGGGTCTGTCTGGCCTGTTCGGCCTGTTCGGCCTGCTCGGTGGGCGGAGGCGCGACGCGGTCGTGGCGGCATGTGGCTAAGCATAACCCGGCGCATCGTTTTCTGTGACCGCGTCACAAAGCGGGGGCAGCGGTACGGCAGCGGTACGGCGCTCAGCCTGCCTCAAGGCCGCGTTGGATCACGCGCTGGCCTTTTCGGCCGTTGGGCCCGTTGGGCCTTCTGGCTTCGGGCAGCGCGAAAGAGCGCGACGATCCGGACTAGGCGGTTGTCAGAACGCCAGCGCCTGGGCGCGGCGGTTGACCTCGGTGCCCCGGCGCTTGTACAGCGCCTGGATCGGCGTGCCGGGCAGCGTCTCGTCGGCCGTGAACAGCCAGCGGAGGGCTTCCTCGTCGTCGAACCCGCAGTCGAACAGGACCGTCAGCGTCCCGCAGAGCCCCTTGACGATCTGCGCGCCGTCGAGGAACGCGGCCGGGACGGCGCGCTCTCCGCTGGGTCGGGTGACGGCGAGCAGTTTGCGGTCGCGGAACAGTTGCTTCACCCTGCTGGAGGGGATGCCGAGCCTGACGGCTACCTCAGGGAGTGACAGCCATTCGCCGATGAGAGCGTCGGCCACGGGGTCTATCTGTGTCACGAGTCCAATCTCCCACGTCCCGGTCGTTCCCAAACCAACGACATTTCGCCTCAATATGGCATCTTTCGCCCAGCATGTTCGGGTCTTCCCGGCGAGCGGGTTTCCCGGTTGGCCTGGTAAGCGGTTACCCGGCTTCCGCTTCCTTCTTGAGGCGTTCCAGCCGGTCGCGCCACGCGGCCGCCCGGCCGGTCAGCCAGTCCGCGGTGGCCGCCAGCCCTTCCGGCCGGACGCTGAACAGCACCTCCCGCCCGGCGCGCCGCCTGCTTACCAGTCTGGAGTCCACGAGCACCGCGAGGTGCTGCGCCACCGCCTGGCGGGAAACCGGCAGCCGGGCCGCGAGGCTGCTCGCGCTGCAGCCCGGCGTCCGGCCGAGCAACTCGAGCAGTTCCCTGCGGCGCGGGTCCGCGAGCGCGGCGAAGACCCGGTCCGCGTTGACGCCTGCGGTCACCGCCCCTGCTCGGCGCGGGTCCGCAGCCCCGCCATCTCGTACTGCCAGCCGCCCGTGTTGCCCTTCCACTCGTCCTCGCGCAGTGAGTCGGGCAGGTCCAGCTCAGTGAAGCCGCTTTCCACCACCGTCACGCTGGTCTCGTCGCCGATCGGCCGGATATAGAACTCGACCAGCGTCGACTTGCCCGGCAGGGGCTCCGAGCCGCCGAAGGCACTCGCCCAGCGGAAGGAGACATAGCCCTGCGGTTCGACGCGGACCACATCGACCACGTACGGGCGGCGATCGTCCCCGTACTCGACGGTCAGCCGGCCGGGGCCGCGCGCGGGCTCGGCGTTGCTGCCAGGCAGCCACCAGCCGGGGCGCGAGACAAGTTGCCAGACCTTGTCCTGTGTCGCCCGGATGGTGATCCGCTGTTCGATACGGTCTTCCATGAGCCGCCTTCCCTCGCCGCGGGTGGAACCTGCAAGCCAAGTCTTGCACGTCCGGCGAGGACTCGCAATTCGACGCTTGCACATAAACGAACAGGCGCGATCGCGTTCCGGCGCGCGGGGAGCCCGATGCGGGGGCAGCCCGATGCGGGGGCAGCCCGATGCGGGGGCAGCGCCCTTGCCGGCCGCAGGCTCCCCTTGCCAGCAAGCTCGCATTACGTGAATTCGGGACATTAGAGACATAACGGGCTAATAGACTACAGAGTGTGACCGTTTCGCGTGCCCCGCTGCGGACTTCTGGCGCGGCCGATCATGATCGCGAATAATTTTCGTTGCTATGGGATGAATTATTTACGTGGGGAAAAATGTTTTCAGAATCGTCGCGTTAGCTTCGCAATCGGCAGTCACGGACGGTTATAGCGGCGGCGGACGTGTCCCAGCGGAGCGCCTAGGCAGAGAGCGGCAGAGACGGGTGTTACGCCAGGGCGTCCTTGAGCTGGATGGCGGGGTCGGCGAGGCGGGCGGGGTCGACCAGGGTGCTGGCCGCGATCATGCGGCGGGCCTGCAGGAGGTCGCGGGGGCGGTTGACGGTCAGGACCGCGGTCAGGCGCGGTGTGGGCGAGGCGGTCGCGGGCGGGTTAGCTGACGGGGAGGCGGGCGACCGGGGCGCGGGCGCGGACGGGCCGGAGGCGGGCGCGGGCGCGGACGGGCCGGAGGCGGGCGCGGGCGCGGACGGGCCGGAGGCGGGCGCGGGCGGGCCGGAGGCGGGCGCGGGCGGGCCGGAGGCGGGCGCGGGCGCGGGCGCGAGCCAGCAGGCTGACCAGGAAAGGGTGCCGGGATCGCCCCGCCACAGGAGGCGGTCGGCGGGAGTGTGGTGGCCGACGTACTGCACCATCTGGCCGAACTGCTCGGACCAGAAGTAGGGCACCGGGTCGTACACCTCGGCGCCGCCGAGGATGTTGGCCGCGACCACCTCGGGCGCGTGCAGCGCCGTGTCCCAGTGCTCGACCCGCAGCCGCTTGCCGAACCGCCGGGACTCGAACGCGGCGCAGTCCCCGGCCGCGTAGACACCCGGCACCGAGGCACGCAGGCCCGCGTCAACGGCCACGCCGGAGCCGGCCGCGCCGGAGCCGACCACGCCGGAGCCGGCCAGCGCCACGCCGGAGCCGGCCAGCCAGTCCACCGCGGGGCGGACACCGACGGCGGTGACGATCTCGTCGGCGGGGAGCCAGCCGCCGCCGGCCAGGGCCAGCCCGCCGGGGTCGACGGACTCCACCGCCGTGCCGGTCCGCAACTCGACGCCGGCCCGCTCGTACCAGGGAGCGGTACGGGCGCCGGCTTCGGGGCCGAGGGCGGCGGCGAGCGGCGCCAGGCCGGCCTCCACGACGGTGACGCGGCAGCCGACCGCCGCGGCGGCCGTGGCGAGTTCGGCGCCGATCCAGCCGGCGCCGACGATCGCCAGCCGCAGTCCCGGCCGGAACAGGGCGCGCAGCGCGAGCGCGTCGTCGTAGGTCCGCAGGAACCGCTGCCGGCCGGGACCGGGCAGCGCGACCGGGACGGCGCCGGTGGCGATGATCAGATGGTCAAACGAGTACTTATCATGATTCGTGATAAGGACCGGCGGTGACGCCAGCAGGCCGATCGCTGTCTCGCCGGGGCGGAATTCGGCGTCCAGGGCCGCGAAGTCCGCGTGCAGCGACGGGTCCACCCCGTCGGTGAGCACCTTCTTCGACAGCGGAGGCCGGTCGTAGGGCGGGCGGTCCTCCGCGCCGACGAGCGTGACGCGCCCCGGGAAACCGCGCGACCGCAGCTCCTCCACCGTGCGGAATCCGGATAGGCCCGCGCCAGTCACCACCGCTCGTTCGGGAGCACTCATGATGTTCAAGGGTACGGCGGGACGCGGCGCTACGGCGGGACGCGGCGCGGCGGCGGCCGGCCGCTGACCCAGGTGCTGGCCCAGGTGCTGACAATATGATTAACGGCACCAAAGTCTTCAGCGGCGGGCCGTAAAATCGCACCCGATGGAATCTGTCCTCGCTGACGTGCTTATCGGCCGGGTGCTCGACGGCCGGTACCTCGTCCGCTCCCGCATCGCGCACGGCGGCATGGCCACCGTGTACCTCGCCACCGACACCCGGCTGGACCGGCAGGTGGCGCTCAAGGTGATGCACGCCGAACTGGCGCGGGACTCCGACTTCGTGGACAGGTTCATCGGCGAGGCCAAGTCGGTCGCGCGGCTGTCCCACCCCAACATCGTCGCGGTCTTCGACCAGGGGTCGGACGGGCAGTACCTGTACCTGGCCATGGAGTACGTCCCAGGGCGGACGCTGCGCAGCATGCTGCGTGAGCGGGGCTGGTTCCCGTGGGACGAGGCGCTCGGCATCATGGACCCGATCCTTTCCGGGCTCGCGGCCGCGCACCACGCCGGGATCGTGCACCGGGACGTCAAGCCGGAGAACGTGCTGGTCACGGCCGACGGGCGGGTCAAGGTCGTCGACTTCGGGCTGGCCAGGGCGCAGGCGGCGGCCGGGAACACGCGGGCGGGCCTGATCATCGGGACCGTCGCGTACATCGCCCCGGAACAGGTCACCGGCGGCGTCACCGACGTCCGCACCGACGTGTACGCGGCCGGCGTGATGCTGTTCGAGATGCTCACCGGCAGGCAGCCGCACACCGGGGAATCCCCGCTGGCCGTCGCCTACAAGCACGTCAACGCCGCGGTTCCGGCGCCGGGCGAGTACGTGGCGGGCATGCCGCCGGCGATCGATCAGCTCGTCTGGGCCGCGACCAGCCGTGACCCGCAATTGCGCCCGGCGGACGCGGGCGAGTTCCTGCGCGCCGTGCGCGCGCTGCGCGGCACCAGCGCCAGTCCCGTGGGCGCTGGCTCCCTGGGCGCTGGCTCCCTGGGCGCTGGCGCGGTGAGCACGCCTGGGGCGGAGTTCGAAGGCTTGGCGGCGGGGCTGGGGTCGCACACGATGATCGTGTCCGGCGGCGACCCGTACGGCACCGGCCAGTACGGCACCGGCACCGGCCAGTACGGCACCGGCGCGGACGCGGGCGGCGCCGGCCACTTCGGCGCGGGCGGCGGCCCCGGGTACGGCGGTGCGGACACCTACCACGGGCGCGAGCCGTTCCTGCAGCGCTGGCTGTTCAGCAAGCGGCTGGCGTACCTCGCGGTCGGGGTGCTGGCCGTGGCCGCCCTCGGCATCGGCGGGTGGTGGCTGACGTCGGGGCGGTACGAGCCGCTGCCTTCGGTGAGCGGGATGGCCGAGACAACCGCCGAACAGGTACTGCACCAGGCCGGCTTCGGCGTGCGGGTAGGCACGCCGTTGATCGACAACAACGTGCCCAAGGGAGACGTGGTCAGCACCTCGCCGTCCGGGCGGGCGCTCAAGGGGGCGACGATCGTCCTCACCGTCTCCTCCGGGCCGCGGATGATCGTGATCCCGCCCGTGACCGGGAAGTCGCTGAGCGACGCGCTCGCGACGCTGCGGGCCGCGGGGCTGACGGTGAGCGGCACGCCGAAGAAGGTCGGCGTTGACGGCGCGGCCGTCGGGAGCGTGGCGGGCACGACGCCGGCCGCCGGCACCTCCTGGCCGCAGACCAGCGTGGTCTACGTGGACCAGGTTGCGGGCATACCGCTGCCCGACCTGGTCGGACAGGACTTCAACACCGTCCAGAACAACTGGGCGAACCCCAACAACATCCAGCTCAACCAGGTCCAGACGCCGAGCAGCCAGCCGCAGGGGATCATCGTCCGCCAGTCCCCCGCCCCGCAGACTCCCGTCACCCAGGGCGAGACGGTCACCGTCTACGTCTCGAGCGGGCCGCCGCAGGTGCAGATTCCCGACCTGCGCGGCCAGCACTTCGGGCAGGCGCAGCAGGAACTGCAGAAGCTCGGCTTCCAGGTGAACGGCCAGAAGTTCGGCCCGGGTGACAGCGTGTTCTTCGTCAGCCCGTCGGGGTCGGCGCCGCTGGCAGCACGATCACCGTGTACTACGGCGGGTTCTGAGCTGACGCATGCTGTATAGTGCGTGTCGTGCGCGTGCAGTTCTGGTTTTGGTTTGGTAACCGGCTTGGGAGGCCGGTCGCCCGCCAGACCACGCGCTGACGGAAGCGACCAAGCTTAAAAGCCCCGGGCCGGGACATCGGCCCGGGGCTTTTTGCGTAACCGAAAGGCACGTCAGATGGTTGTGGTGATGGCCGCGGAGGCGACCGAGCAAGACGTTGACAATGTGGTCAGCCTGGTGCGCGAGGCGGGCGGCGAGGCATTCGTCAGCCGCGGCGAGTCCAGGACGATCATCGGGCTGAGCGGCGACATCGACCGCTTCATGGCGACGCTGAACCTCCCCGCGCAGCCGGGCGTGTCCGACGTGGTGCGCATTTCCGTGCCGTACAAGCTG
The DNA here is from genome assembly GCA_963771985.1 of uncultured Actinomycetota bacterium. Lineage (GTDB taxonomy): Bacteria > Actinomycetota > Actinomycetes > Streptosporangiales > Streptosporangiaceae > Trebonia. The sequence goes on from CAVYVO010000014.1 coordinate 501,101, forward strand.
GTGAGCCGGGAGCATCACCGGGAGCGTTCGGTGATCAGGGTGGCGGGGGTGCCGATCGGGCCGGACACGCTGACCGTGATCGCCGGACCGTGCGCGGTGGAGACCCCGGAGCAGACCCTGGCGGCCGCGAAGATGGCGCGCGCGGCCGGCGCGTCGCTGCTGCGCGGCGGCGCCTACAAGCCGCGGTCGTCGCCCTACGCGTTCCAGGGCCTCGGCGAGGCCGGGCTGAAGATCCTTGCCGACGTCCGCGCGGAGACCGGGCTGCCGATCGTGACCGAGGTCGTGGATCCATCCGACGTTGAACTCATTTCGACTTACGCGGACATGCTCCAGATCGGCACCCGCAACATGCAGAACTTTCCGCTGCTGCAGGCGGTCGGCGCCGCCGGCAAGCCGGTCATGCTCAAGCGCGGCATGAGCGCCACCATCGAGGAGTGGCTGATGGCCGCCGAGTACATCGCGCAGCGCGGCAACCTCGACATCGTGCTGTGCGAGCGCGGCATCCGGACCTTCGAGAAGGCGACGCGCAACACCCTCGACATCAGCGCGGTGCCGGTCGCCCAGCGGCTCTCCCACCTGCCGGTGATCGTGGACCCGTCGCACTCGGGCGGACGCCGGGACCTGGTGCTCCCGCTGTCCCGCGCCGCGATCGCGGTCGGCGCCGACGGCATCATCGTCGACGTGCACCCGCACCCGGAGACCGCGCTGTGCGACGGTCCCCAGGCGCTCGTCGAATCCGACCTGCGAGAGCTGGCCAGCGTCGCGCTGCACCTGTCGCCGCTGGTCGGGCGGACGCTGACGCCCGCGCCCGCCGTGGTCCCCGAGCCGGCGCTGACGGCCGGGTAACTCCGGCCGGTACTCCTGCGCCGCCCCGGCGAGCTGCCGCGCCAGCTCATCGGCCTCCAGACGGCCCTCGATACGGCGCAGGTCGTCGATGCGCGCCCGCGTCTCCACCCGGCGCGGGGTGAGCAGCGTGCAGCAGTCCTGGTCGGGCAGCTCGGAGATGGCCAGGGTGCGGATCCGCCGCGCCTCGGCCATGATCTCCGTCTTGTCCCAGCCGAGCAGCGGCCGCAGGATGGGCAGGCTCACGGCGTCGTCGAGGGCGGTGATGTTCGGCAAGGTCTGGCTGGAGACCTGGCCGAGGGAGTCGCCGGTGATCAGCGCCGAGGCGTTGAGCCGCCGCGCCAGCGCCGCCGCGGTCTTGAGCATCAGCCGCCGCTGCGCCACCACCTGCAGCCGGTCGGCGCCCGAGGAGGCGAGCGCCTGCTGCGCCTTCCCGAACGGCACCACGAACAGCCGCGAGCCGCCCTGGAACCTGTCGAGCCCGCGGACCAGCGCGTAGGCCTTGTATATCGACTCCGGGCCGGTCAGCGGCATCCCGGAGAAGTGCAGGAAGTGGCAGCGGAGCCCGCGCCGCATCATCCGGTAGGCGGCGACCGGGGAGTCGATGCCGCCTGACATCAGCGCGACCGCCCGGCCGCTCATCCCGACCGGCAGGCCGCCCTGTCCCGGCAGCCCGCCGGTGAACACGAACACCTCGCGCTGGTCCACCTCGACGAAGATCTCGGTGTCCGGGTGCTTCAGGTTGACCGGCAGCCCGTATTTGTCCTGGACTTCCTTGCCGATGATGACCGCGAGCTCGGCCGAGGTGACCGGGAACCGCTTGTCCCGCCGCCGCGCCCGCACCGCGAACGCGCCGCTGTCCGGGCCGGTGAGCGCTATCGCGGCGGCCACCGCCGCCTCGGGAGTCTTCGGTACCCGCATCGCACGGCAGACCCGGACGATCCCCGGCACGTCGCTGACGCGCTGCGCCACCCGGTCGACGTCGGCCGCGTGCTCCGCCGCCGTGCGCTGCTGACGGGCCACGCAGAGGACCATCACCCCCTCTCGCGGCAGCAGCTCCACGGGCAGCCCGGTGTCCCGCATCGCGGCCAGGATGTTGCCGCGCAGCAGCCGCTCGAACTGCTGCCTGTTGCGGCCCTTGAGGACGATTTCGCCTAGTTTCAGCAGCACGCACGGCTCGCCGACGGCCTGCTGCGCCGTCCCGGCTTCCGTGACGGGATCGGTAACGGACATCCCTCCAGTCTGCCAGTTCCGGCGGCGCGCGGCCCCCACCGTCACCGCGGCATTGCGTTTAGCGGCCATAATCCGCGCTATCCCGAACGGACCCGGCATCCTCTCCCCCGTTTCCCTTGCTTTCCCTTGCTCCGGCAGTTCTCACGACATAACGTGAGGCCGTGAACGCCGATGAGCGTGAGGAGATAGCCGCCTCTGTGGCGGCCCATGCCGAACTCGGCCCGCGCTATGACGGGGCGGTGGCCGAAGGCCTTGTCGAGCGCATCGGCGAGGAAATCGACAGGCGCGTGGACGCGCGGCTGCGCGGCCTAGGGCAGCACGGGGTGCCGCGCCGCAGTGGGATGCCGCTGGGTCAGCAGATCGTGCCGCCCGGCTATCAGGGCAGCCAGCAGCAGTCGGCGATGCCGCCGCCCGCGGCCGCCGCGCCGCCCGCCGCGCCCGCGCCTCCTGAGGTCCGGCGGGGCAGCGGGGTCACCGGGATGTTCCTCGGCCTCGGGTCGATGGGCCTCGGGGTAGCCGCGACGGCGGTCGTGGTGGCCCACCACGTGACCGCCTCGGCGGCTGTCATCATGGTCTTGCTGATCTGGGCAGTCATCGCGGTCATCAACATCGCCCACTCGCAGCGGCGCTGACTGGCGGGGGGCGCCATGTTCGAGCGATTCACCGACCGGGCGCGGCGCTCGATCGTGCGGGCGCAGGAAGAAGCCCGGATCTTCGGCCACAACTACATCGGCACCGAGCACATCCTCCTCGGCCTGCTCGCCGAGCGGGAAGGCACCGCGGTGCGGGCGCTCGAATCGCTGGACGTCGACCTTGAAGCCGCCCGGGAGCAGGTCAGGGAGCTCGTCGGCGAGGGGTCACAGGAGCTGCCTGGCCACATCCCGTTCACGCCGCGGGCCAAGAAGGTGCTCGAACTGTCGCTGCGCGAAGCGCTGAGCCTGCACAGCGATGTCATCGGCACCGAGCACCTGCTGCTGGGGCTGGTCGCCGAAACAGACGGCGTGGGCGTGCAGGTCCTCGAGCGCCTCGGCGTCACCGACGAGGCGGTACGCGCGCGGGTGCTGGAGCTCGTCGGGGCCAAGGTCGCCAGGAGCGTGGGCGATCCGTCGGCCGAGGCCTCGGTTTCCAGCTGGCCGCCGCGCACCGCGCGCGTCCGCGTCGAGGCGATCTCCGAGGTCCGGGCCTTGCTGCACTCGATCGACCGGCGCCTGTCCGCGATCGAGCGCCACCTCGGCATCGCGCCCGGTGCGGAGGAATCGGAGCCGGAATCGCCGCCCGGCGAAGGCGAAGTGCCGCCAGCGACCGCTGACTAGCGCAGCAGGGGCGTCTCTAGGGGACGAAAACGGATTGGCTGGTCGTCGGGGCGGTACGTAGGCTGGAACGCTCCTGCTCTCACCAGAACGGACGTTGTCATGCTGTGGCGCGCGCCTGGCCGCCGGTTCCGAGTGCTCGCCATCCGTGACTTCCGGCTGCTGCTGGCCGACCGGCTGCTCGCCCCCGCGGCGATAGGCTTCTCGATGGTCGGGGTCTCGTTCGCGGTGCTGAACCTGACCGGTTCCGCCGCCGACCTGTCCTACGTCCTGGCCGCGCAGATCGCTCCCACGCTGGTGTTCGCGCTCGTCGGAGGCGTGGCCGCGGACCGTTTCCCGCCGCAGCGCGTGATCATCGCGGCGAACCTGGCCGTCGTGGCCGGCGACGGCGTCTTCGGCCTGCTCGTCCTCACCGGCAGGCCGCCGCTGTGGGCGATGATCATGCTGGAGGCGCTGACCGGCACGGGCGCCGCGCTGTTCTATCCCGCCTCCCAGGCGCTGCTCCCCCAGCTGGTGCCCGGCACGCTGCTGCAGGAAGCCAGCTCGATCAGCAGGCTGGTGATGAACTCCGGGCAGATGATCGGCGCCGCGGCGGGCGGCCTGCTGGTCGCCGCGGCCGGGCCGGGCTGGGCGCTGACCCTGTGCGGCGTCGGCATGATCGCCACGGTCCCGCTGATGCTGGCCATCCGCGGCAACCGCCAGCCCGCGCGAGACCAGCGAAACAGCCCCGGGATGCTCACCGAGCTGCGCGAAGGCTGGACCGAGTTCCGCTCGCACACCTGGCTGTGGGCCATCGTGGCGCAGTTCTGCCTGGTGGTCATGGCGTGGTACGCGGGATTCCAGGTGCTCGGGCCGGTCGTGGCCCGGCTCCATCTCGGCGGGCCGGCCGCGTGGGGCGCGATCACCGCGTCCGACGCGCTGGGCCTGATCGTCGGCGGCCTGGTGTCGCTGCGGTACACCCCGCGCCGGCCCATGCTGTTCGTGGTGCTGACCGGGGGCGTGATGGCGGCGCCGTCGCTGGCGCTCGCGCTCGCGCTGCCGCTGCCCGCGATCTGCCTCACGGCCTTCTGCGTCGGGGCCGCCGTCGAGGTCATGATGGTGCAGTGGACGGTGGCGCTGGCCACGCGCATTCCGCCGGACAAGCTGGCCCGGGTGTCGTCCTACGACGCGCTCGGGTCGATGGGGGCGACGCCGCTCGGCGCGCTGATCGCCGGGCCGGTCGCGGCCGTGCTCGGCGTCTCGGCGACGGAGTTCGCCGCCGCGGCGCTGATCCTCGTGGTGTCGGCGCTGTGCCTGATCCCCCGCGACATCCGCACCATCCGCACCATCCGCAGCGACGACATCGTGCTCACCGATCCGGGTGACGCAGGTGACGCAGGTAACGCGGATGAGGCGGATGAGGCGGGCGAGGCGGGCGAGGCGGCCCTGCCCGCGCCGCTCCCCGCCGCGCCGCAGTGACCCGTGCCCGTCGGCCGGGCTTCCGGTTATCCCGAACGGACCCGTGGCGCCTCCCCGTCCGCCCCGCTATCTCCAGTGCGTGAGGGGAAGCGGCCCGCGGCTGAGCACGGTCCTGATGGCGAACGTCGACCTCGCCTCGGTGACCGAAGGAATCGCCAGTATCTGGTCCAGCAGCACCTGCTCGTAGCTGGCAAGGTCCGGCACGGCGACCTCGATGAGGAAGTCGTCGACACCGGATACCAGGTAACAGGCGACCACCGCGGGGATGGCCAGCAGCGCCTGCTCGACCTGCGAGGAGGTTTCCCGGGAGTGCCCCTCGACCGTGAGCCCGACGAAGACGGTCAGGCCAAGCCCGGCGCGGGCGCGGCTGACCTCGGCGTGATACCCGGCGATGATCCCGCTGGCCTCGAGCGCCTTCACCCGCCGCAGGCACGCCGAGGGCGAGAGCGCGACCGCGTCCGCGAGATCGACGTTCGCGATCCGGCCGTCTCGCTGCAGGCGTGCCACGATGGCACGATCCACCCTGTCCGGCACGTGATCTGACATATAAGTCAGCCTAGGACCTATATCGCGCAACTTAATGCCGCATCAGCGGGTCAGCGCCGCGATATTTGCCATCGCATGCGAACGGGTTTCGGCGAGTCTGGACGAGTGATCGAAACAGCCCCCGCGCACGCCGGAACGAAGCCCGCTCCGCCGCTGACGACCGCGCGGGGCGCGGCGCTTTACATCGGAGCGCTGCTCGGCCCGGGGCTGCTGCTCCTGCCGGGGCTCGCCGCGGCCGCGGCGGGGCCCGCGTCGCTGCTGGCCTGGATCGGCTTGCTCATCCTGTCCGGCCTCTTCGCGGCGGTGTTCGCCGGCCTCGGCCGCGCCGTCCCCTCGGACGGCGGCGTGATCGGGTATGTGTCGGCCGGGCTCGGCCCGCGCGCCGGAGTGGCGGCGGGCTGGTCCTTCCTGGCCGGCGTGGTGACAGGCGCGCCGGTAGTGTGCCTGATCGGGGCCGGGTATGTGACCGGGCTGACCGGCGGCGGCCAGCTGGCCAGAGCAGGAACCGGCGCCGTGCTGCTGCTGGCCGTGCTGGTCCTGGCGGCCCGCGGGCTGCGGACCAGCGCCGCCGCCCAGCTGCTGCTGGTGGGCCTGCTGGTCACCGTGGTGGCCGTCGCCGTCGCCGGGTCGGCCGGCGCGGCGCGCGCGGCCAACTGGACGCCGTTTGCCCCGCACGGCTGGCTGGCCGTGAGCCACGCGGCGGCGACCCTCATGCTTTCCTTCGTCGGCTGGGAGGCGGTCGCGCCGCTGACCACCAGGTTCGCGGACCCGTCCCGGCAGCTGCCCCGCGTCGTGGCGATCGCGCTCGCCGTCACCAGCACGCTCTACCTCGGCCTGGCGGTCGCCACGATCGCCGTGCTCGGCCGCGGCGCCGCGACCATCGTGCCGCTCGCCGGCCTGCTCACACGCGCGATCGGGTCAGCGGGGACCGCGGCCGCGGCGGCCGCGGCCGTCGTGCTGACGCTGGGCGCCACGAACGCCTACATCAACGGCGCCGCCGCCATGGCGGGGCGGGTATGGCAGACGCCGACGGCCCCGGGCGCGGGCCGGGCGGCGCCGCGAAGCGAAGCCGGAGACAGCCGCACCGGGCGGCCAGCGCCCATCCTCATGGCGGCGATCGCCGTGGCCGGACTGGTGCTGATCACGCTGTATGGTGCCGGCCTGGTCAGCCCGGCGTCGCTCGTCGCCATCCCGACGGCGCTGTTCCTCGCGGTTTACCTGGGCAGCATGACCGCGGCGATCCGGGTGCTGCGCGGCCCGGCGCGCTGGGCCGCGCTGCCCGCGGCTGGCGCGGTGGCGGCCATGCTGGCCTACTGCGGCTGGGCACTCGCGGTGCCCGCGCTGGTCGTCACTGCCGTGCTCGGGCGCCGGGGACCCAGTGCCGCGACCGGACGCTGATCACGCCCCTGCGGGCTCTCCGGCCGCACGCATCACAGCGGGCAGCCCAGAAAGCCGACGGCAGGCCGACTTCCCCGCATTATCGCGAAAGCATTTTTCACGACGTAAAGAAATGCGCGCTATGGCACGCAAAAAGTTTCGGGATCATGAAACGGTCCGCACAGGGGTCTCACTGGCAACTGGTGTAACACCGCGCATGTCCGCGGGACGGCGCGCGGCCCGTGCGTAATGCCGCGATGTCACGTGGTGGCACGCTGGGATGGAACGATTGTTCGGCGCGGGCTCGGAGCAGGGTTCCGGAGGCGGCCGGAATGTCAGACCCTCGGCGTAGCGTGGCGTCATGAATCTTCCCAAGCGTCATTCCGGCCGACGGCGCGACCCCGGCTGCCCCGACTGCGCGACGGAGGCGGCGGGCCAGCCACCCGATCATGTTGCCTATATGAACTGGATAACCGAGCAGATCGGCACGCACGGCTGGGCCGTCTCCGGGATTCACGGCGACGACCAGGCGCCGCCCTGGGCCTACAGCGTGGGCATGTGGCTGACCTGCCAGTCCCCGGAGCTCGTCGTCTGCGGCCCCCCGGTGGAGAACTCCGCGGGCCTCATCAACGCGATCGGCGTGCGGCTCGCCGACGGCGACCAGATCGGGCCCGACGATGTGCTCGATGACATCTGCCCGGCCCGGCTCACCCTTCGCCCGGTTGACCTGAGCTGGCGGATGACCAGCATGTTCACGGTCTCCGACCAGTTCTACGGCTTCGTCAGGCCGCCGTACCTGCAGGTCGTGTGGGCCGACACCAACGGCCGCTTCCCCTGGGAGCCGAGGTTCCAGACCTCGTTCGATGGCCTGCAACCGCTGCTATGGCTGCCTCGCGACGACAACCCGCCCAGCCCCTGGACCAGCCGCGACCTGCTGAGCTGACCAACGCCAGGGCGCCACCTGAGCGAGGAGCGTGCGAAGATGATCCCCATGAGCAGTCCGTGGTGGTTTAAAGAGCTACCGGAATTCATGACCGAAGCCGATTACCACGATCTGTCTGAGGAGATATCGCGGACCATCGAGATCGTGCATGGACACGTCATCAAGTGCGAGTCGCCGACGCCTCAGCACAACCTGATCGCCCGCCGCCTTTCCTTCGCGCTGGAATCCGCGCGTTCGCCCTCTGGCCCATGCCTCAGGGTTGAGATGGAACTTGATGTGGTCCTGTGGCGCGTTCCCCGGTTCACTTTCCGGCGTCCCGACGTCATCGTCTACGAGTGCCTGGACGATCCCGCCAGGAAACCCGCCGCTCAGGAAACCGTCATGGTTGTCGAGGTAAGCTCACCCACCACGGCCAAGGAAGACCTGCTTGACAAGAAGATCCAGTACGCGGCCGCCGGTATCCCGCTCTACCTGGTCATCGTCCTGGACGAGAAATACGACGTCTGGGAAATCCGTGAGTTCCACCTCGACGCCGCGACCTCGGCCTACCGGCTGCACGCGGTGCACCGTTCAGTACTAGACCTCGAGCAGCCTGTCCGGCTGACCCTGCCGATATCGGATCTGGTCACTGCCTGACCGGCGCAGAGGCGCCACCTTCCGTTCGGGATAAGAAGGGACGGTGGCGCCTCGGTGCCGCGCGCTTCGCTACACGTTCTTGGCGTAGGAGCGGAAGGTCGTGACGGAGATCGCGACCGCGGCGATCGCCAGGGCGAGCAGGCCGCCGCAGCGGACGGCCACGGCGGCCCAGTCGGGGCTGGCCGACAGTGCCGAGCGGCCGATCTCGACCTCCCAGTTGAGCGGGTTCCAGGCGGCGATCGCCTGCATCCAGCCGGGCATGAAGCTCGGCTGGATGAACGCCGAGGACAGGAACATCAGCGGCAGCATGAAGAACGTGTAGACGCCGATGATCGCCTCGCGGGAGCGGAGCAGCATGCCGACCATGTTGGACAGCCCGCCCCAGAGGACGCCGACGAGAACGGCGGCCAGGATAAGCACTATTATACCGGGTATGCTACCGGGATAGCGGGCGCCGCCGGCGTAGCCGAGGACCACGATGATCAGGGTCTGCACGGTGGTGCCGACGGTCTGCTCGGCCACGGTCGCGTTCATGATCGCCATCCGGCTGGCCGGGGTGACGAGGAACCGGTTGAGCGTGCCGCGCTCGATCTCCTCGATCATCGACATGCCGGCCCACATGTTGCCGGACATCGCGTTCATGGCGACGATGCCGGGGACCAGGTAGGCGAGGTAGGACCCGGTGTAGCCGAAGCCCGGGATGTCGATGATCTTGTGGAACAGCCCGCCGAACAGGAATAGCCAGATCGCCGGCTGGATCACGCTGAACGCCAGCACCCAGGGCTGCCGGACGAGCGCGTGCAGCTTGCGGCCGGTCAGGTACCAGGTGTCGGAAAGCGGGCGGCGGGCCAGGGCGCCAGGCGTCGCGAGGGGCCGCGGGATCGCGGTCGTGGTGGCCATCAGACGTTCACCTCCGTGTAGCGGCGGCCGGCGTATCGCAGGTATACCTCGTCCAGGGACGGGCGGGCGACGGCCACGGATTTCGCGGGGATTCCGGCGTCCGTGAGCCTGGCGAGGACCGCGGGAACGGCCGCGGCCCCGTCGTCGCTGCGCGCGGAGACGCTGCCGTCGGCGACGTAGACGTCCCTGATGGCCGGGATGCCGCTGAGCGCATGTTCGGCTTCCCGCCGGCTGGCTCCGTCGGGCAGCTCGATGTGGATGACGTCGCCCTTGAGCTCCTGTTTGAGCTCCTCGGGCTCGCCTTCGGCGACCACGCGGCCGTGGTCGACGATCGCCACGCGGTCCGCGAGCCGGTCGGCTTCCTCCAGGTAGTGGGTGGTGAGCAGGACGGTCATCTTGTCGGTCGCGGCGAGCCGGCCGATCTCCTGCCACATCGCGGTCCGCGACTCCGGGTCAAGCCCCGTGGTGGGCTCGTCGAGGAACAGCACCTTCGGGCGGTGCATCAGGCCGAGCGCGACGTCGAGGCGGCGCTGCATGCCGCCGGAGTAGGTGCGGACGAACCGCTTGGCGGCCTCGCGCAGCTGGAAGTGCTCAAGGAGCTCGTCGGCCCGGCTCCTGGCGGCCTTGGTGTCCAGGCCGTAGAGGTGGCCTTGCAGGATCAGGTTCTCCCGGCCGGTGGCCATCGGGTCGGCGCCGGAGCGCTGCGCGACGACGCCTATCTCGCGCCTGGCCTTTCCGGGGCTGGCGAGGACGTCGATGCCTTCGATCGTGGCTTTGCCCTCGTCGGGGATGGCCAGCGAGGTGAGGATCTTGACGGTGGTGGTCTTGCCGGCGCTGTTCGGGCCGACGAGGGCGAAGATCGATCCGGTGGGCACGCTGAGGTCAAGGCCGTCGAGTGCGCTGATGCGGGCGGCCTTGGCCGTTGTCTCGCCCTTCGCCTTGCCCTTCGCCTTGCCCTTCGCCTTGCCCTTCGCCTTGCCCTTCGCCTTGCCCGGGAGGGGGTAGGTCTTGACGAGGCCGCGGGCCTCGATGGAGTACATGCTGGTAGCTCCTCATTGTTACTGGTCGTTGGCGACCAGCCCCGTGAGGAGGAGTCCGGCTAGAATCGTGATTGGGCCTTGTCTGCCGGGTTCCGTCGTTAGCCACGGGACTGGTGGTGAGGTTGCGACCCCGGCCACCTGGTGTTGGCGCACCAGGCCGGGGTCGTTCGTTTCACGTGTCTTTGTGCTTGTCTCCTTCGCGTGCTCGCAGTTCCTTCTTGTCCATCTCGTCGAGTTCGATGAACTCGTCGGGGACCTGGCCGGTCTCGTGCATCCGCCGCCAGGCGTCGATGCCGCTGATGGTCCCTTCGACGATCTCCCTGAGCAGGCCGCGGACCCAGTTGGCCTCGGCCAGGCGCATGGCGAGCTGGTACTCGGCCTCGACGAGAAAGATCCTCGGCAGGCGCTCGGCCCACGCCTTCAGGTCCGTTTCCTGCGCGGTGTTGTCCCTGTCCAGGGCGGTGAGACGCGTGGTGAGCAGCTCGACGATCTCGGCGGGCGGCAGGATGCCGCCCTCGGAGAGCGCGGCGGCGAACGGGGACTGCTCATCCCCGGGCACGCTGAGGAGTTCGCGCAGCCAGTCGCGGAGCTCGGCCATGCCCTGCTCCGTGATCTGGTACGTGGTCCGCTCGGGCTGTCTGCCCTCCCGGTCGGTGCCGACCTCCTGGATGAAGCCGTACTTCTCGAGATTCTGCACCACCGTGTAGAGCGAACCCCAGTTGATCTTGATGGTCCTGTCCTTGCCGCGCGTCCGCAGCATCTGCGCCATTTCGTATGGGTACATCGGCTGCTGCGCCAGCAACGACAAGAGCGCGAGCGCGAGCAGATTGCCCACCTTCCGCCGCTTCGCCATCTCCGCCTGCGCCTTCCGCCCTGGCCTGTGGGGCTTATCCGACCGCTCGGCGCCTCGATTCCGCTCGCTCGCTCGCGAGGACTCGCTGCCAAGCACTCGTAGACGAGTATACGCCGCCGGGCTCCCGGCGCAAGGGGTATGCCGATGGGGCGGCGCGTCCCGGCCCGGCGCGTCCGGCCCGGCGCGTCCGGCCCGGCGCGGGTGACAGGTTCCTTCCGTGGACGTGCGTGGTGTGACATCAGTGGCCGGTGGGGCTGCTCGTGTGAGTCGCTTCATGATCCTGAAACCCCTCAGCACAATCTCGCCCGCCCCGCCCCGTGTCGCCCGGCTTCCAGAGCGGGGGTCGATTGCGCGATCGACCACACTAGGGCAACACACCGGAACAACCTGAGTGTGCGGCGTGTCGGGCACACCGCCCGTTTCACACCCTTATCTCCCGTTACGTGAAGCTCCGTTCCACGGCATCCGCCAGGCTCTGATTGCGATTTCCGGTGCCATGGCACCGGAAATCGCAATCAGAGCGGCAGGCCGCAGGCACAAAAGCCGCATTCCGGGCACCCCTGGCCGGGAACCGGCCGCGGAGGGCCAGTGAACCACATCACGGGCACCCGACACGCCGGGGAACCACCTTTGTTCCGGAACGTTGCCCAGAGCGGGTCGATTGCGCAATCGACTCGCCGGGCCGCCGGATGGTCCGACCTCCCTTGGCACATAAGTTGACTGATTTACGCTTCGCATAGTTTGCGGTCGCCTTTTCTGCCCGGAATGCCCTATATGTCCATGCGCAGAGTGCGCGGGGCGGAATGGAGAGTGCGCGAAGTCGAATTGAGAGCACCGCTGAGACACGCGGCCATGCGGGACGGCCGACGGCAGCGATCCGCAAATGGGGTGAAATGGACAAAAGGTGCCGCTAGCCGGAGTGGCCGGGGCGCCGGGGCGGCGGGCTGAACGTTTGGCGTTTCCGCAGCAGAGGGGCCGGAAACGCCAAACGTTTCTGAAGGGGGTTGATCGGGGCGTTAGCCGAAGAAGACTTCGGCTTCGGCGTAGCGCTCCGGCGGGACCAGCTTGAGCTCGCGGGTGGCCTCCGACAGCGGCGCGCGCACGATCTCGGTGCCGCGCAGTGCCACTATCGTGCCGAATGCCTCATCGTGCACCGCCGCCACCGCGTGCAGGCCGAACCTGGTGGCGAGCACCCGGTCGAAGGCGGTCGGCGTGCCGCCGCGCTGGATGTGGCCGAGCACCGTGCAGCGGGCTTCCTTGCCGGTCCGCTTCTCGATCTCGTCGGCGAGCAGCTGCCCGACGCCGCCGAGCCGGACGTGGCCGAAGGCGTCGAGCTGGCCGGTCGTGACCGACAGATCCTCGCTCGACGGGTGGGCGCCCTCGGCGACGACCACGATCGGGGCGTACTTGGTCTGGAACCGGTGCTCCACGTAGGAGATCACCTTATCGATGTCGAACGGGCGCTCCGGGATCAAGATCACGTTCGCGCCGCCGGCCAGCCCCGCGTGCAGCGCGATCCAGCCCGCGTGCCGGCCCATGACCTCGACGATCAGCGCGCGGTGGTGGCTCTCCGCGGTGGTGTGCAGCCGGTCGATCGCCTCCATGGCGATGTTCACCGCGGTGTCGAAGCCGAACGTGTAATCGGTGGCCCCGAGGTCGTTGTCGATGGTCTTCGGCACGCCGACGACGTTGATGCCTTCCTCGAACAGGCGCGCGGCGACACCCAGCGTGTCCTCGCCGCCGATCACCACCAGCGCGTCCACGCCCAGGCCGGCCAGGTTGTCCTTGATCCGCTCGACGCCGTTGCGGCCGGGACCGTTCTCCTTCAGCGGGTTCGTCCGCGACGAACCGAGTATGGTCCCGCCGCGCGGCAGGATCCCGCGCACGGCGTTTACGTCCAGCGGCATCGTGTCCGCTTCGAGTGGCCCGCGCCAGCCGTCGCGGAACCCGACGAACTCCAGGCCGAACTCTGATATCCCCCTGCGCACCACGGCGCGTATGACGGCATTCAAACCCGGGCAATCGCCGCCCCCGGTAAGCACTCCCACTCGCATAGCCCAAGCCTAGCGGCAGCCGGTCCCCTTGGAATGGACGGCCGAACAACATGAGGTGACTACCGGAGGATTGACGCTAACTCCGATTCCGCGGCGGGCGGCTGGAGCTGATCTTTCGCCTGTTTGGCGTAAATATCGACGTATTCCTGGCCAGAAAGCTTCTGGATCTCCTGCATGATCTCGTCGGTCACCGCGCGCAGCACGCCCCGGTCCGACTCCTGCCCGTAGTACCGAGAGAAGTCGAGCGGCTTGCCGAAGATCACCCCGGGGCGGATTCGCAGCTGCGGCCGGAACGATCCGGGCGGCAGGAACTCGAACGTGTTGATCATCGCGCAGGGCACGACCGGCGCCCGCGACTCCAGGGCCAGCCGGGCCACCCCGGTCCTGCCCTTGTACAGCCGCCCGTCCGGTGACCGCGTGCCCTCGGGGTAGATGCCGAGCACGTGCCCGGCCGCGAGCACCCCCAGCCCGGACCGCAGCGCGCCCTCGCTGGCCTCGCCGCCGGTCCGGTCGATGGGGATCTGACCGGCGCCGCTGAAGAACGCCTTGGTCATCAGCCCCTTGATCCCCCGGCCGGTGAAGTACTCCGCCTTGGCGAGGAACACCACCTTGCGCGGGAGCGGGAGCGGGAGCGGGCCGAAGAAGTGGTCCGCGAAGGACAGGTGGTTGCTGGCCAGGATGACCGGCCCCCGCCGCGGCATGTTGCCCCGCCCGCGCGGCCATGGCCGGAAGACGACTTTCAGCATCACGCCCAGCGTGTACTTCACTACCCAGTAGAACACGTACACATCGTCCTACGTCTGGGGGGCTGTGAGCCTCTCTCGCGGCGGGGAGGTTCCGGTTATCCCGAACGGACGGTGGCGCCTCGCTACTAACAGAAGATCATGGCTCGCCCACGGAGAGTGATGAAAGCTGTCATATATACCGCCTCCTGCTGCGCCGCACCGGTCCGGCATGCGACGATGCGAGGCATGTCCCCTGCATCGTCCGCGCCCGGCTCCGCTGCCTTCGTCCAGCCGGGCGCCGAGCCGTACGCCGCCGACGGCGGGCCCGTCGGCGTCCTGGTCTGCCACGGCTTCACGGGCAGCCCGCGAACGGTGCGCCCGTGGGCCGAGTACCTGGCGGCCGCCGGCCTCACCGTCCGCGCGCCGCGGCTGCCCGGGCACGGGACTACCTGGCAGGACCTGAACCGAACCGGATGGCGGGACTGGTATAGCGCGGCCGAGGACGCCTTCGCGGACCTGTCCGCCCGGTGCGAGCAGGTCTTCGTGACGGGCCTGTCGATGGGCGCCTGCCTGGCCTTCCGGCTGGCCCAGACGCGGGGACCCAAGGTCAGCGGCCTCGTGGTGGTCAACCCCTCGCTGGCGCCGGACACCCGGCTGTTCCTGCTCGCGCCGGTGCTCAAGCACGTGATCCCGTCCCTGCCGGGCGTGGCGGGGGATATCAAGAAGCCCGGCGCCGACGAGGGCGGCTACCCGCGCGTCCCGGTCAAGGCGGCGGTCACGCTGCCCGAACTGTGGAAGCTCACCGCCCGGCACCTGCCCGAGGTGACCCAGCCCCTGCTGGTGTACCGGTCCGCCGTCGACCACGTGGTCGGGCCCGCCAGCATGCGGGTGCTCACGACCGCGCTGCCCGCGGCGGAGGTCCGCCCGCTGGCCGACAGCTATCACGTCGCGACGCTGGACAACGACGCGCCGGCAATCTTCGAGAGCACGTTGGCGTTCATCAGAAAGCACAGCGCTGCGGAGAAGAGGGTATAAGGACAGACAGTGGCTGAGGGGGAAGTGCCCGGCGGCACGAGCGATAGCGCGGCAGGCGGCGACGGCGACGAGGCCGTGTGGCTGGACCTAGTCGCCCGGTTCGACGCGCCCGAGCCCGGCGACGCGGGCGGTGCCGCGCCCTGGCCGGAGCGTGAGAACCTGGCCGGGCCACCGGTCCACGTCACGCCGGCGGTACCGGACGCGCTTCCGTCCGAGCCGCCGACCAATCCGTCAGGGTTGCCGGCGACGCCCGAGCAGCCCTGGCCGCGGCTTGGCGCGGGGCTCGGGCCACGGGACGTGCCGCAGCGGGAAGACAGCGCCGAAGAACACTTCGTCCCGCCGCCTCCGCCGCCGCTGCCCAAGCTCGACCCGGTGACGAAGGGCGCGTGGCTCGCGCTATTCGGCGGGCCCCTCTACCTGCTCATCGCCACCGCTGTGGGGTGGAACGTCTCCGGGCTGGCCGCCTTCCTCGCGGTCGCCGCCTTCGTGGCCGGATTCGCCATCCTCGTCCTGCGCATGGACAGCGGTGGGCCACGCGACTCCGGGCCCGACGACGGTGCCGTAGTCTGAGCCGCCTTCCCGGCCCGCGCTGCTCGCGTCGTCCGGCGCGTCCGGCCGGGTCCCTGGGCGCTGCTGCGCCCGCATGGCCGCCTCGAACAGGCTGAACGCGTCCTGAGCGAACCCCGCCAGCGTGTCTCCCACGCCCGCGAGCTGCTCGCGCATGCCGACGCTGGTGCCGCCCGAGTCCCGGTACCTGCGGGCCGCCCGGCAGATCGGGCACCACTGGCACTCAGGCGGTTCGTCGCCCGGCGCCTCGGTCGTCGCCGTCTCCCAGACGTTAGCGGACTTGGCGCCGCCGCCGCCGATCGTGGATTTGACTTTGTCCGCGACATCCCGGCCAAGGCTGCGCGCCCCGGCTTTCATTAGCCACCGCTGGAAGTCGGCGATCGGGTCACGTGCTGGGTCACTCATGCATGTAACGCTACCCCTACAGGTCCACCACATAGGGCACCCCCGTGGCACGGAAGTGGCCGACGTTGACGCACTCGGTGCGGCCGATCCGCACCCGCCGGGCGAGCGGGTTGTGCACGTGCCCGAAGAGCGCGTACCGCGGCCGCGTCCGGCGGATCACCTCGAGCAGCGCCGCGCTGCCGGTCTCCATCCGGCGGGCGGCCGTGTCGTAGAGCAGTTCCGGGACGGTCGGCGGGATGTGTGTGCACAGCACGTCGACCGCCCCCACCGCGTTCGAGCTTGGCGGCGAACTCGGGCTCGGGGATCTCGTTCGGCGTCCGGTACGGGGAGATCAGGCCCGCGCCGACGAACCCGAACGTGACGCCGTCGACCTCGGCGCGCCCGCCGTCGATGACGTGGTGGCCGGGCTTCAGGTACCCATTCCACATCCGCGGCACGTCCACGTTGCCGTAGGTCAGGTAGGCCGGCTCGGCCAGCGCGCCGAACAGCGCCGCGTACTGCCGCCTGATCACCTGCTCGGTGAGCGTCCGCAGGTCGGTCCCGCGATCAGCCGTCAGGCGGGCCGCGATGCCCGCCGTCAGCTGTCTGGCCTCGTCGAACCGCCGCGCGGTGCGCAGGTCGATGTACTCCCTGGCGTGCTCGGCCCCGTAGAGCTCGGCGAATATCCCCTGCGTGTGATCGGTGTAGTCCAGGAAGAGCAGCAAGTCGCCCAGGCAGATCAGCATGTCCGCGCCGTCTCCGGCGGCGGCCAGCGCCTCGGCGCTGCCGTGCACGTCGCTCACCACGTGGACTCGCATGAGATCAACATAAGCCGATCCCGGCTCAGCACCAGATATCGGCTACCAAAGCTCTGCTGGCTCGCGGGGACGACCCCCCGCACCCCCCGCTGATCTACTGGCGAGTAGGGACAGCGTGCGATCCGGTTGGTTACGCTTGATGTCGGCGTCATCCAGGGCGGCGTGGCGAAGAGGAGAGGGTCGTGCGCGAGTACAGCATTCCGGCGCTGGCGGAGATCCCTGTTTCGGCGAACCTGGCCGACACGGTCACCCGTCGCGCGGCAGAGCAGCCGCGAGCCGTCGCGCTGCGCCGCAAGGCCGCGGGCGGCGCCTGGGAGGACGTGACGACCAGCCAGTTCAAGGACGAGGTGCACGCGCTCGCCAAGGGCCTGATCGCGGCCGGCGTGGCCGCCGGCGACCGGGTGGCGCTCATGTCGCACACCAGGTACGAGTGGACGCTGATCGACTACGCCGCCTGGACGGCCGGCGCGATCGTGGTGCCCATCTACGAGACCTCGTCCGCCGAGCAGGCGGAATGGATCCTCACCGACTCCGCGGCCCGCGTCGTGATCGCGGAGACCGACGAGTTCGAGGAGATGATCACGCAGGCCCGCGACCGGTTGCCGGCGCTCGAGCACCTGTGGCGGATCAACCCGGACCTGGGCAAGCTGGTGGCGGGCGGCTCGGGAGTCAGCGACGAGGTCCTCGCCGAGCGGGCCAAGGCGGCGAAGGCCGTTGACCTGGCCACCGTCATCTACACCTCGGGGACGACCGGCCGCCCGAAGGGCTGCCAGCTCACGCACGAGAACTTGCTCGCCGACGTGCGCAACGCCTTCATGGGACCGCTCGCCGCGATTCACACGGCGACCGAGGCGAGCACCCTGCTGTTCCTGCCGCTGGCGCACGTGTTCGCGCGGATCATCGAGGTCGGCTGCCTGGAGGCCGGCATCGTCCTCGGGCACTGCCCGGACGCCAGCGACCTGCTCCCCGACCTCGCCTCCTTCAAGCCCACGTTCGTGCTGGCCGTGCCGCGCGTCTTCGAGAAGGTCTACAACGGCGCCGAGCAGCGGGCGGCCGGCGAGGGCAGGGGCAAGATCTTCGCGCGGGCCGCGCGGACGGCCGTCGCCTACAGCGAGGCGCTGGACAGCCCCGGCGGGCCGCGCCTGGCGCTGCGCGCCGAGCATGCCCTGTTCGACCGGCTCGTCTACGGCAAGCTGCGCGCCGCGCTCGGCGGCAACACGCGGTACGCCGTCTCCGGCGGCGCCGCGCTGGCCGAACGGCTCGGCCACTTCTTCCGCGGCGCCGGCGTCACCGTGCTCGAGGGGTACGGGCTCACCGAGACCACCGCCGCCGTGTCGGTGAACCGCCCGGACCGGCAGAAGATCGGCACCGTCGGCCTGCCGCTGCCCGGCGTGAGCGTGCGCATCGCCGACGACGGCGAGGTGCTGATCAAGGGGAAAACGGTCTTCTCGGGCTACTGGCGCAACGACCAGGCGACCGCGGAGAACTTCACCGACGACGGCTGGTACCGCAGCGGGGACATCGGCGAACTCGACGACGAGGGGTTCGTGCGGATCACGGGCCGTAAGAAGGAGATGATCGTTACCGCCGGAGGCAAGAACGTGGCCCCGGCGGTGCTCGAGGACCGGCTGCGCACCCACGCGCTGATCAGCCAGTCCATGGTGGTCGGCGACGGGCGGCCGTACGTCGCCGCGCTGATCACCCTGGACCCCGAGGCGCTCGCCCCGTGGAAGGAACGGCACGGCAAGCCCGCCGACGTGACCATCGCCGAGCTGCGCGACGACCCGGATCTGCTCGCGGAAATCCAGGCCGCCGTGGACGATGCCAACAAGGCGGTCTCCCGGGCGGAGTCCATCAGGCGGTTCCGGGTGCTCGACGTGGACTTCACCCAGGAGCAGGGGCACCTGTCCGCCAAGCTGGGGATCCGCCGCAGCGTGCTGGCCAAGGAGTTCGCGGACGAGATCGAGGCGCTGTACTCCTAGCGCCTCTAGGCATCGATGGCCGAGCGCAGCTTGGCGGCGGCGAGGTCCCAGGTCCAGTCGCGCTCCACCCAGGCGCGGCCCTTCTCCCCCATCGCGCGGGCGCCGGCCGTGTCGGTCAGCAGCGCGACGAGACGTTCGGCGACGGCCCCGGTGTCGGTTCCGGGCACGACGTAGCCGGTCTCGCCGTCCAGGATCGCGTCAGGCGCGCCGCCAGAGTCGCCGCCGACCACTGGCAGGCCGGCGGCCGATGCCTCGAGGTAGACGATGCCCAGCCCCTCCACATCGAGGCCACCGCGCCTGGTCCGGCACGGCATGGCGAAGACGTGGCCGGCCGCGTAGTGGGCGGGGAGTTCGGCCGACGGGACCGGGCCGGTGAAGTGGACGGAGGGAGTCAGGCGCTTCCGTTCGGCCAAATGCTGGAGAGCGGCGGAGTGCGGACCGCTGCCGACGATCAAAAGCGCGGCACCGGGGACCTTGTCTCTGGACATCCGGCCAGGCCTGGAGCAGCGTGTCCTGCCCCTTGCGCGGCACCAGGCGGGACACGCAGACCACCACGGGGCGCCCGGCCAGGCCGTAGCGCTCCCTGATCGCCTCGCCCGCGGCGGGATCGGGCCGGAAGCGCGCCGCGTCGACGCCGGGCGCCAGGCGGACCATGCGGGCGGCCGCGGCCGGGGTGAGCGCGCGGGACAGCCGCACCCGGAAGTACTCGCCGAGGTAGGTGACCACGTTGGTCTCGTCGCCGATGCGGCGCAGCAGGGCCCGGGCGCCCGGCAGGGCCGCCCAGCCCGCCTCGTGCCCGTGCGTGATCGCGACCGCCCTCATGACGCCGGCCCGGCGGAGCGCGGGCGTGATCAGGCCGAGCGGGGCGGCGGCGCCGAAGATGACCGCCTCGGCGTTCCTTGTCTTGGCGAGGTGGACGGCGCGGCGGGTGACCGAGGGCACCGGGAGCATGAGCGACGTCGGATGCCTGACGACCTCGAATGGCTGCCTTCTGTCGAATTCTTCCGCGCCGTCCCATTTCGGGGCGTAGACGGTGAGGTCCTCGGCAGGCAGCCGGATGGCGAGCGAGTGGACGAACGACTGGATACCGCCCTGCCTGGGCGGGAAGTCGTTGGTGACGATCAGCGTGCGGCGCATGGCGCCCTCAGTCTAGGGGCGCCGGCCTCACGGCTGGACGTAGCCGTCGGTGTTCTCCGCGTACCAGGCCGTGTCCATGGGGATCTTCTCCACGGTATAGCCCGTTTGCGGCGCGTCGATGATGTAGCCGCCGCCGACGTACATCGCCACATGGCCGATGCCGTTGTAGTAGATGAGGTCGCCAGGCTGCAGCGCGGACTCCGGGATGTGCGGGAGCGCCGCCCACTGCTCGTAGGTGTCGCGCGGAATGGCGACGCCGGCGTAGGCCCAGGCGGCCTGCACGAGCCCCGAGCAGTCGAATCCCGGGTGGCACGGCCCGGTGCCGCCGTAGAGATAGGGGCAGCCGAGCTGGTCGTAGACGAACTCGACGGCCTTGTCCGCCTGGGTGCTGGTAGGCCCGGTGTAGGTCTGGCTCCCGCTCGAGGTGCCGGTGCCGCCGAGCGTGTTCTGCGTCACCGTCTGCTGCTGCTGCGCGGTCAGCGTGTCGAGCGTTTCCTTCTTGCTGTTCAGCAGCTGGGCGATCGAGTTCTTCGTCTGCGCTTGCTGGCCGGCCAGCTGCTGGATGCCGAGCTCGGTGCGCTGCTGTTCCTGCTGCACGGAGCTGAGCTGCTGGGCGGCGCCGAGGAAGTTCTGGGTCTCCATGTTCCGCGCGCCGGTCAGCTGCATGATCATGGACGCCTCGGACAGCACCTGGACCGGGTCGTTCGAGGTAAGCAGGCCGGCCAGCGACGTCTGCCCCGAATCCTCGTACGCGGCGTCGGCGATCTGCACGACCTTCACCTGGGCGGCGTCGTACCTGGCCTGGTCGACGGCCATCTCCTTGTCGACCTGGCGGAGCCTGGCCTTGGCGGCGGTCAGCTCCTGCTCGGTGGCGTCGTACTGCTCGACCGCCTTGTTGAACTTGGCGGTGAGCGCGTTCACCTCTTGCTGCACCTGGGCGATAGTGGGCTGCGGCTCTGCCCCGGCGACCTGTGTGATCCCGGTGGCGAGACCGCCGGCCATAAGGAAGGCGACGCCGACAGCGGCAGTACGCCTCACTTTCGACATCTGAGCCACAAGCCGCGTTCGCAACGTGACCGCCACTCTTCCTTATCGTGATTCAGCCGGCTGAAGATCGTGGCTAGATTATTGAGTTATCCGGGGGCGGTTCAACCGATTCGGGCATTCCTCACGTTCTGGTTACGGGTGGGCGATTTTGCTTGCTCACGACGCCTTGGCCATGCGCGGCGCGTACCGCAGCGGAGGAATCAGGCCCGCGTTCGCGAGCGCGGTCAGCGCTCGCAGCTCCGCGGGGCCGAGCTCGGCGCCCTCCGCCACGATGACCGTCGCGGCGCAGTTGCCGCAGGCGAGGCCCCGCGCCGCACAGCGGTCGCAGTCGATAGTCATTTCTTGTCTCCTCCCGTAGGTCCGCTAGCTGACGCTGATAGTTGACAATGTGTTGCCGTTGCCTGACACGAGACACGGTAGAGCCGGCCACTGACATTCCGGCGAACCTCGGGGCCTGGGCTCGGCCTGGGCTGGGCGAAATGTCAGTGCCGGGGCCTACCGTGGTGAACGTGACGAACACACGCGGCAGCTTCGCCCTGACGGAAGTCGCCGGCGTCCGGCTTCGCGACGCGGACTTCACGGTCGTGGACGTGGAGACGACCGGATGGTCGCCGGGCGAGGCTGGGATCACCGAAATCGGCGCCGTCCGGGTGCGCCGGGGCAAGGTGATCGCGGAATTCACGTCGCTGGTCAACCCAGGGACCCCGGTCCCCGGTCCGATCACGGAGCTCACCGGGATCAGCGATCCGATGCTGGCCCTCGCCCCGCCGGTGGCCGCCGTCCTTCCCGGCCTGCTGGCGTTCGCGGAGGGCAGCGTGCTCGCCGCGCACAACGCCCCGTTCGACCTCGCCTTCCTCACCGCGGCGTGCGCCGCCGCCGGGCTGAGCTGGCCAGGCTTCGCGGTGCTTGACACCCTCCGGCTCGCCAGGCACCTGATGTGCACCCCGGACGAGGTACCGGACTGCAAGCTGCGGACGCTCGCCGGTTACTTCGGGACTCCGGTGCAGCCATCGCACCGGGCGCTCGACGACGCGCGGGCCACCGCCGCCGTCCTCGGGCAGCTGGTAGGCAGGCTGGCCGATCGCGACGTCAGCACAGTCGGCGAGCTGGCCGTGTGGCTCGCCGAGCGGGACGCCGAGGCGGCGGCGGCGCGTGCCGCGGCGGCGGCGGTCGCGGAGCGGCGGCTACCTCGCTGGTGGCCGCGCTGGGTGGCGCGGGTGCTGCGCGTGCTGCCGCGGTGGCGGCGGGATAAGGTAAGCGGCATTGTTTAACGGCCAGCCGTGCGCGGCGGCCGACCGTCCGCCAGATCACCGGGAGGCAGCCAGTGGTCACCGCCATCGTTCTGATCAAGGCCGAGATTCACCGCATCCCCGAGGTCGCCGAGGTCATCGCGCAGATCCCGGCGGTGAGCGAGGTCTACTCGATCACCGGCGACTACGACCTGGTGGCGATCGTCCGGGTACGGGCCCACGACGAACTGGCAGATGTCATCCCCGGCGGCCTCAACAAGGTGGACGGTGTCACGGCGACCCAGACGCACATCGCGTTCCGCACCTACTCCCGGCACGACCTGGAAGCCGCCTTCTCCATCGGCCTCGCCGACGCCTGACCTCGCGTCATCCGTGGCCTGTTCCGGCTTGAAGCGCGGAAACTTCCCCATCATCCGGTTCCCCATCATCCGGGCGGGGCGGATCGCCCTCGGGTCTGGCTGAGCATGCACCGGGAGGCGCGTGTGCCATGGCTATAACCGTCCGTAACTGCTGGCGGCTGCGGCCAGGACCGTGATCCCGAAAGCATTTTTCTCCGCGTAAGTAATTCGTCCCATAGCAACGAAAGCTCTTCGCGATCATGGCCGGGTACGACGGGAGGCCGCGGCAGGCCCCCGTGAAACAGTCACGCTCCGTAGCGGCCAGCCCGGAATATCCTTAATGTCCGCATTCGCTCATGCATGCCCGGCGGTGTAGCGGCTAACTGGCGGTGTAGCGGCTAACTGGCGGTGTAGCGGCTAACTGGCGGTGTAGCGGCTAATGGGAGGCGGCTAGGCGCTGGGTGGTCGCGGACCAGCGGGCCAGCAGGGCCTCGGCGGCGCCGGAGTCAATGGCCTCGGCGGCGCGGGCCAGGCCGTCCGCCAGGGTCTTGGTCAGGGCGTCCGCTACCGGGGAGTCGGCTGGGGCAAGTGGGGTCGCCGTGGCAGATGTGGCTGTGGAGGCGGCGGGCGGGGCGGCGGCGGCCGGCGCGGAGAAGCCTTCGGCGGCGGCCAGGGCGGCGGCGGCGTTGAGAAGGACGATGTCGCGGACCGGGCCTCGCTCGCCGGACAGGACGGCGCGGACGACGCTAGCGTTGTGCGCGGCGTCGCCGCCGCGCAGGTCATCGAGTGACGCCCGGGGCAGGCCGATCGAAGCGGGGTCGAAGCCGGCTGGCGACACGGCGCCGTCGGCGACCACCCACACCAAAGACGCACCGGTCGTGGTGAGCTCGTCCAGGCCCTCGCCGTGGAACACGATCGCCGAGTTGCCGCGGCCGGCGAGCACACCGGCGAGCACCGGACCCATCAGCGGGTCGGCGACGCCGACCGCCAGGGACGCGGGCCGCGCCGGGTTGGTCAGCGGCCCCAGGTAGTTGAACGCCGTCGGCACGCCCAGTTCGCGCCGCACCGGGCCGGTGTGCCGGAAGGCCGGGTGATAAATGGGCGCGAAGAGGAAGGCGACGCCGACTTCGGCGAAAAGATCCTCGGTCGCGGCCGCCGACAGGTCGATCACCACGCCGAGTGCCTCGAGCACGTCGGCCGCGCCGCACGCCGACGACGCTGCCCGGTTGCCGTGCTTGACCATCCGGGCGCCGGCCGCCGCGGCGACGATCGTCGCCATCGTGGAGACGTTGACCGTGTGCGCCCCGTCGCCGCCGGTCCCGACCAGGTCGGTGGCCGGACCGCCGATCGTGATCGGGGTCGCGCGCGCCAGCATGGCCGCGGCCAGGCCGGACATCTCCTCGGGGGTCTCCCCCTTGGCCCGCAGCGCCACGCCGAACCCGGCGATCTGCGCCGGGGACGCCGCGCCGTCCATGATCTCGTTCATCGCCCACGCGGTCTCGGCGGCGCTCAGCGTCTCGCCCCGGATGAGCGCGCGGATCAGCGCGGGCCACGTGGGCGTGTCCATTACTGTGCCGTAATCGTGGCGGCCCGGGAGCGCATGAGAGTCGCCAGTTCCCTGGCCAGCGCGACCGGGTCGATCGGGTGGCTGACCACGGCGTCCGCCCGCGACCAGGTGGCCAGCCAGCGGTCGTCGGCACGGGCGATGACGAGCAGCACCGGCGGGCAGTTGTAGATCTCGTCCTTGGCCTGGCGGCTGACGCCCATGCCGCCGGCCGGCTGCGCCTCGCCGTCAAGCACCATGACGTCCGCGCCGCCGGCGTCGAGCAGCCGGAACAGCGCCGGCGCGGTCGCCACCTCGACGATCTCCGCTTCCGGCGCGTCAGGGGCCGGACGACGGCCGATCGCGAGCTTTATCTCCGCCCGCGCGTCGGCGTCGTGACTGTACACAACGACCTTCATGGCACTGCATCCTACTGGCCCGCGGCGGGGAGGGGGCGGCTCGTGCGCATGGCTAGTCTGGGCTAAGTCGGGGGGTCGGGTGCACATCCCCTACGGCTTGTCGTAATAATGACCTCGTGGCGACAGCATCCGTGACCGAGACGGCACCGGTACCGCACAGCCCTGCCAGCAGACCGAACCTTGTCAGCGTGGGCACCATTATCTGGCTGTCCAGCGAGCTGATGTTCTTTGCTGCGCTGTTCGCGATGTACTTCACGATCCGTTCGGTAGATAAGGGCCAGGGCCTGGCCTGGCCTATGGCGCACCTCGACCTCCCGCTGGCGAGCGCGAACACCATCGTGCTCGTGGCGTCCAGCGTCACCTGCCAGATGGGGGTGTTCGCGGTCGAGCGCGGCCAGATAAGGCGTACCAGGTCGATCTTCAACTTCATGCAGTGGGGACTGCGCGAGTGGTACGTGCTGTCCTTCATCATGGGGCTCTACTTCATCTCCGGGCAGGCCTACGAGTACCACGACCTGGTCACCGCGCAGCACGTGACGCTCTCCTCGAGCAACTACGGGTCGGTGTTCTACCTGACCACCGGGTTCCACTTCCTGCACGTGACCGGCGGTCTGATCGCGTTCATCTTCCTGCTCGGACGTACCTATGCCGCCAAGCGCTTCACCAGGGAACAGCAGGTCAGCGCGATCGTCGTGTCCTACTACTGGCACTTCGTCGACGTCGTGTGGATCGGCCTGTTCACCACCATCTACCTCATCCATTAACTCAGGGGACACCGAGTGAGCTCGATCATCGCCCGGCGCAGGCACCCGGCCGCCGGTTACGCGGCGGTCGCCGGCGGCCTCGTCGTGGCCGGCGTGCTGTACGGCACGCTGTCCGGCGGCGGCGCGTCGGCCGCGGCGCCCGCCCTGGCCTCCACGCAAATCCAGCAGGGCAGGGCACTGTTCGAAGACAGCTGTTCGTCCTGCCACGGGCTCGAACGCCCAGGGCACCTCCCAGGCGCCGTCGCTGATCGGCGCCGGCGCGGCCGCGGTCGACTTCCAGATGTCCACCGGCCGCATGCCCGCCAAGGAGCTCGGCGCCGAGAACGACCGGAAGCCGACAGACTTCACGCAGCAGGAGATCTACGACATCGCCGCCTACATCGCCGCGATCGGCGGCGGTCCGCCCATCCCGGGCGCCGACCAGGTGAGCATCGCCGGCGCGAACACCGGGCTCGGCCAGGAGCTGTTCAGCACGAACTGTTCCCAGTGCCACGGGTTCGCCGGGGCCGGCGGTGCGCTCACCTATGGCAAGGAGGCGCCGCCGCTCACCGCCTCGACGCCCACCCAGATCTACGAGGCGATGCTGACCGGCCCGGAGTCCATGCCGGTCTTCGGCGACGGGACGCTCACGCCCGCGGAGAAGCGCGACATCATCGCCTTCATCATCGACACGCGGAACGAGCCCAACCCAGGCGGCCTGTCCCTCGGCCGCGCCGGTACCACCACCGAGGGCCTCGTGATCTGGCTCGGCGGCTTCGGCTTCCTCGTCCTCATCGCCATGTGGCTCACCGCCAAGCGGCGGGACAAGCGGATTGAAATCGAATCGGAGCAAGAATGAGCGAGCCTTGGTCTGCAGGCGAGCGGGAAAATAGCGCGAGCGAGCACGAGATCGACGAGCCCGGCGCCCCGCGCCGGGTGATCGGAACCCCGTTCACCGCGCCGCCCGCCGTTGACACCCCGCCCGGTGAGGCCGCCCGCGACGAAAAGCGCGACCCGATCGCGTCGCTGCCCACCGATCCGGAGAACCCGGTCCACGCCAAGCGGGTCGAGAAGGTCATCGCCGCGCTGTTCGTGCTCGCCTTCCTCGCGGGCTGCGGGTTCATCGCGGCCTACATCGGGCTCGAAGTCGGCGGGCAGACGACCGGCAACGTGGTCGACGCGGTGTTCCGGTCCAACCTGGCGCTGGGCACGTCGCTGTCGGTCGCGCTGCTGGCGCTCGGGGCCGGCAGCATCCTGTGGGTCCGGCACCTGACCCCGAACATCGAGACCGTCGAATACCGCCACGAGCTGCGCTCGGACCCTGAGGACCGGGAGAAGTTCGAGGAGTTCTTCGCCAAGGGCGCGGCGGTCAGCCAGGTCACCAAGCGGCCGCTGCTGCGGCGCACGATGCTGCTCGCCACCGCGCCGCTCGCGCTGGCGCCGCTGGCGCTGCTGCGCGACCTCGGCCCGCTGCCCGGCACGTCGCTGCGGCACACGGTATGGCGCAAGGGCCTGCGGGCGGTGACCCTCGGCGGGAACCGGCCGCTGACCCCGGCGGACATCTCGACGCCGGGCGAGATGATCACGGTGATCCCCGAGGGCTACCAGGGCGACCTGGACGCGCTGGCCAAGGCGGGCGTGATCCTGATCAAGTTCGCGCCCGGTCAGCTGAGCTTCCCGGACCGCTATGACGGCGGCACACTGGTTGCCACGATGAACTGGACGATCGACAACAGCCTCGTCGCCTACTCTAAGATCTGCACGCACGTCGGCTGCCCGGTCGCGCTGTACGAGCAGACCACGCACCACATCCTGTGCCCGTGCCATCAGTCGACGTTCGACGCCGCGAACGGGGCGTGGGTGGTCTTCGGCCCGGCGCCCCGCCCGCTGCCGCAACTGCCGCTGATGGTTGACTCCGACGGGTACCTGGCGGCGGCCAGTGACTTCACGCAGCCGGTCGGCCCGAGCTTCTGGGAGCGCGGATGAGCGAGGACACCGTAAAGATCCCCAAGGCGCTCGAGGGCGCCGGCGGGTGGCTGGACGACAGGTTCCACGGGGCACGCGGCGTCCGGGTCCTGATGCGCAAGGTCTTCCCCGACCACTGGTCGTTCATGCTGGGCGAGATCGCGCTCTGGTCCTTCGTGATCCTGCTGCTCACCGGAACTTACCTGTCGCTGTTCTTCGTGCCGTCGACGAACCCCATCGTGTACCACGGCACGTACGCCAAGCTCGACGGCGTCACGATGTCGGAGGCGTACCAGTCCACGCTCAACATCACCTTCGACATCCGCGGCGGGCTGCTGATCAGGCAGATCCACCACTGGGCGGCCGACCTGTTCATGGTCGCCATCATGGCGCACATGCTCCGGGTGTTCTTCACCGGCGCGTACCGCAAGCCGCGCGAGGTCAACTGGCTGATCGGGATCGTGCTGTTCACGCTGGGGATGCTGGAGGGCCTGTTCGGCTACTCGCTGCCGGACGACCAGCTCTCCGGCGCCGGCCTGCGGATCTTCGAAGGTGTGCTGCAGGGCATCCCGATCGTCGGCACGTACCTGGCGTTCTTCCTGTTCGGCGGTCCGTTCCCGGGCAACTCGATCGTGCCGCGGATGTACATCATCCACGTGCTGCTGATCCCCGGGCTGATCCTGGCGCTGATCACCGCGCACCTGTTCATCATGTTCCACCAGAAGCACACGCAGATGCCGGGCCTGGAGAACACGGAGAAGAACGTCGTCGGCCAACCGTTCTGGCCGTACTTCCTGCTCAAGGGCCAGGCGTGGTTCTTCTTCATCTTCGGCGCCCTGGTGGTCCTGTCGACGTTCGCGCAGATCAACCCGGTCTGGCTGTACGGCCCGTACACGCCGCTGGCGATCTCCTCGGCGTCCCAGCCCGACTTTTACATGGGCCTGCTCGAAGGCAGCTTGCGCATCATGCCCGCCTGGGAGATCGACTTCCTCGGGCATACGCTGTCGATGTCGGTGCTCATCCCGTTCCTGGCGCCGCTCGGCATCATCTTCACCGGCGCCGCGCTATGGCCGTTCTTCGAGCAGTGGGCCACCGGCGACAAGTCCGAGCACCACATCAACGACCGGCCGCGCAACGCCCCCGCGCGCACCGGGGTCGGCGTGGCGGCGATCTGTTTCTACGGCATCCTCTGGGCGGAGGGCGCGAACGACGTGCTCGCCGACAAGTTCGACGTCCCGCTGTACACGATCACCTGGATCGCGCGGGTCGCGATCTTCGTGGTGCCCATCGGGGCCTATTACGTCACGAAACGGATCTGCCTCGGCCTGCAACGCCACGACGCCGGGCTTCTCACCCATGGTCTGGAGATCGGGATCATCAAGCAGCTGCCGGACGGTGGGTTCGTCGAGGAGGAGCGCCCGCTCACCGGCGAGGAGCGGGCGATCGTCGAGTCGAAGAAGGTGGTTCCGGCGCTGCCCGCCCCGGGCGAGCCGGACCCCAACGGCGTGCCCGCCCCGGATTCGCGCGGCCTGCTGGGAACTGCCCGGGCGATCGCCAACCGCGCGTTCACCGAGACCGTGGTCGCCGCCAACGGGCACGGCAACGGCCACGGCCACGCGAACGGGCACGGGGCCGTCGAGGGCGAGGAGCACGCGGCGGTCGGCGTCGGCGATTCCGAGGACCACGAGGAACACGAGTAACACTAGGGAACCGCTCCCCCACGGTAAAAGCGCCCCGGTGCCACGCGGCACTGGGGCGCTTTCCGTTGCGCGGACAGCGGCGTGTGTCGATTGCGCAATCGACCCGCTCTAGTGTGGTCGATTGCGCAATCGGCCTGCTGGGGGTGCGGGAGTCGGGGGTCGATTGCGCGATCGGCCTGCTGGGGGCGTGGGGCTGGGGTGTTAAGCGGGCTCGCCCTTGATGGCGAAGGCTGACAGGCGGCGGGTCGCGAGGACCAGCGCGCCGACGGTCACCACGACGCCGAGGATCAGCGACGTGGTCAGCGTCAGGCCCGCGTTGAGGTTCTGGTCGGGGTAGATGGCGTTGGCGACGCCGAGCGAGTAGTGCGCCACCGACAGGATGCGGGCGCCGCCGACGAGGTTGCCGAGCAGCCCCTCCCAGATCAGCACGTACAGCAGACCGAACGCGATCGCGCGGGTGGTCAGCACCGACGCCAGCACGAACACCGCGGCGTAGATCACCGAGCCGACCAGGGCGCCGGCGAACAGGGCGACCGCGAGCTTGCCGCTGTTCGGGGCGAGCAGGCCGGCGACGAGCTCGGGGACGGCGGCGAACAGCATCGTCGCCGCGGCGGCGACGACGAACTTCGTCACGACCACCGCCGACCGGCGGACCGGCGTGGCGAGCAGGTGGATGGCGCTGCCGTCGTCGATCTCGGCACCGAGCACCCCGGTGCCGATGATCAGCGCGGTGAGCGGCAGCAATACCGAGAAGCCGAAATCGCCGAGCACGCGGTCCGGCCAGGGCGCGCCCGCCGGGCGGGACGCCCGCAGGACGAGCGTGAGCGCGATCAGGATCACGGCGGGTACCGCGAAGAGCAGGGCGCGCCTGCGGCCCAGCGTGGCGCGGATGGTGAGTCCCGCGACCGTCGGATTGAACATGTCCCTCAGTTTCCTTGGCTCGAGATCAGGTAGCCGAAGACGCTTTCCAGCGACTCATCGGTGGGCAGCAGCTCACGCAGCGCGATGCCGTGATCGCGGGTGAGCACCGCGATCTGCGCGCAGAACGCGCCGAAGTCGGACGTCCGCACCTGCAGGCCCTTGCCGGTGAACTCGACGGCGTTGGTGTACGGGCGGTCGACCAGGACGGCCGCCAGACGACGGTCATCCGACGAGCGGATGTTGAACACGTGCGGGCGGCTGGTCATCAGCCGCCTGATGGCGCGGAAGTCGCCGGACGCGGCGAGCCGGCCGGCGACCATCACCTGGATGGTGCCGGACAGGCGTTCCACCTCTTCGAGGATGTGGGAGCTGAAGAGGATGACGCGGCCGTCGGCGCCGAGCTTGGCGAGCAGGTCCATCATGTGGATCCGCTGCCTGGGGTCCATGCCGTTGAACGGCTCGTCGAGCAGCAGGATCTCCGGGTCGTGGACCAGCGCGGCGGCGACCTTGATGCGCTGCCGCATGCCCTTGGAGTAGGTGGCGATCTTCCGGCCGGCCGCGTCGCCCATGTCAACCCTGTCGATCGCGTGCCAGGTGGCCGCCTCCACATCGGGCAGGCCGTGCAGCTTCGCCGTGGCCCGCACGAACTGCTCGCCGGTGAGGAAGGCGTAGACGGAGTCGCGTTCGGGCACCAGTCCGAGGGTTCGGTAAATATCCGGATTTTCCCAGGTGCGCGTGCCGTTCACGGTCAGCGTGCCCTTGGACGGCGCCAGGAAGCCGGCGATCATGTGCAGGATCGTGGACTTGCCCGCGCCGTTCGGGCCGAGCAGGCCGGTGACGCCGGGGCCGATGGACATCGTGATGTCGTTGACGGCCACCACGTTGCCGTACCAGCGGCTGACGTTGGACAGTTCGATGACGCTCATGACAGGCGCGCCTTACGGTAACGGGCGGCCAGGCCGGCCAGGCACAGCCCTAGGAGGAGGACCAAGACGAGGGCGTAGACCGCGCCGAACGCGCCCGGATAGGGCACGTTGTCGGCCGTCGCGGTGCCACGGCCGCCGATCCACATCCGGACGCCGTCGAAGAGCGTGAAGGGGCTGAATAGCCCGGACACCTTCTCCGCCAGGCTCGGGGGCGCCGGCAGCGCAGGCGGCGGGGCACCGCCCGGGCCGACCTGAACAGGGACGCCGCCCTTAACCGGGACCGGGCCGCTGCCCGGGCCGCCCGGGCCGGCGGCGCTCTCCACCTGGAGCAAGATCTCCGCCAGCGTGTACGTGAGCAGGAAGAAGATCGCCACCGCGCCGGTGGCGAAGGCGCGGCGGCCGGTCAGCGAGGCGAGGAACAGGCTGATCGCGGCCAGCACCACGGACCACATCAGGCCGACGAGCAGCCCGGGGATCAGCTCCCTGGTCTGTGCCCACACGGCGGCGCCGCCGTGCACGTTGACGATCGTGCCGAAATAGAGGAGCAGCACCGGGACGTCGATCATCACCAGGCAGGCGGCGGTGAACGCGACGTACTTGGCCAGCGGGTAGTCGATCGTCCGGATGGGGCGGGAGAAGTACAGCGGGAGCACGCGGCTGCGCAGGTCCCTGGAGACCAGCTCGGGCGCCTGGACGGCGACGAACACGGTCATGACGAGGTCGCGCAGGACCGGCTGGTATGTGTCGTAGCCGATCAGGCGGGGGTTGCCCCTGGACATCGCGAACGCGTTGACCACGGCGGGCAGGCAGAGCGCCGCCAGCGTGATCACGGGGACGACCTTGGCCTTCGCGCCCCGGCCGAAGCCGAAGGCGGAGCGGAAGCTGTGCCAGGCCAGCGCCGCCGTGATGTGCCCCCGGCCAAGACGGGGGCCGTCGTAGCGGCGGTAGCCGAGATCGTGGATAACGGATTCAGCTGACATCCGCCGCCTCCAGCCCCGTGTCCGAGAGCCCCGTGTCCGAGAGCCCCGTGTCCGAGAGCCCCGCGGCCGCGCCGCGGAACAGCTCCTCGACCTGGTGCCGCCGCTGCTCCAGCCGGCTCAGCGGCAGCCCCAGGTCGGCCACGGTGTCGCGTACCTCGTCGTAGGTACCGTCGCCGGCGATGGGCACCAGCAGGCTGCGCTGGTACGACCTCGGTGCCAGGCCGCGCCTTTCAAGCTCCTGCTGCAGCTTCGCCAGGCCCTCCTCGACCTCGATGAGCAGCATGTGGCTGGCCCTGGTGAAGCTGTCGATCGTGTCCGCCCGGAGCAGCCGGCCCGCCTCGATCGCGACCAGGTGGTCGCAGATCCGCTCGATCTCGCCGAGCAGGTGCGAGGCGACCACGATCGAGATACCGAACTCCGCGCCGATGCGGGCGATGAGCTCGAGCATCGCGTTCCGGCCGGCCGGGTCGAGCCCGTTGGTCGGCTCGTCGAGCAGGAGCAGCCGCGGGTCGCCTACCAGCGCCTGGGCGAGCTTCACCCGCTGTTTCATGCCGGTGGAATAGGTGCCGATCTGGCGGTACCGCTCTTCGTGCAGGCCGACGTGCCGCAGCGCCTCAGCGGCGCGTTCCCTGGCCGCGGTGGCGGGCAGGCCGGTCATCCGGCCCATGTGGCTGACGAACTCGGTCGCCGAGACGTCGGGCGGCAGGCAGTCGTGCTCGGGCATGTAGCCGACCAGCTGCCTGATCCGCTCGCCGTCCTTGACGCAGTCAAGGCCGAGGACCTTGGCCATGCCCTGGGTGGGCGCCAGCAACCCGAGGAGTATCTTGATGAGCGTCGATTTCCCGGCGCCGTTGGCGCCGATAAGCCCGGTGATGCCGGGCGCGAAGGCCGCGGTGAGGCCACCGAGCGCGGTGACGCCGCCCGGGTACATCTTGGTCAGCGAGGCCGTCTCGATGACCGGCGGGGCCTCGTTCGCCGCCGAGGATGGTGTCATGGGTGACAGCGTGCCAGTTCCGGCGCGCGGCAGGCGTCCCCCTTGACGGTGAAATACGGCGGCGGCTGTTAGCCGTGAGCCGTACGGTGTAGCCGCCGCGGGCTACGCCCGGGGGATGATAACCCCGGGGATGAGGCGCGGCGGCCTGTGTGCGGTTACGGTATGTTTGTGGGCTCCGAACGCGACATGTCTCACCCGCGCCACGAGCCGCGCCCGCTGCCCTCGTACCCGCCAGCGCAGTCCGGCCCGGCGCTGC
This sequence comes from uncultured Actinomycetota bacterium, assembly GCA_963771985.1. Classification (GTDB taxonomy): domain Bacteria; phylum Actinomycetota; class Actinomycetes; order Streptosporangiales; family Streptosporangiaceae; genus Trebonia. The sequence continues at coordinate 534,024 of CAVYVO010000014.1, forward strand.
CGGCCGTGCTCGCGCGGCGGCCGCGGCCGCCGCTGACCAAGCGGATGCGGCCCTGGCACTGGATGGCGATCGACTTCGGCGTCGGCGCGGTGGCGGCGCTGATCTCCGCGACGACCGCCGCGCACGGGGCCACCGCCGTGCAAGGACCCGCCGCCGTGCACAGGACCGCCGTGCAAGTGATCGGCGTGTCCGGGGTGGCGGCGCCGACCCGCGTCGTGCTCGCCGCCGTGCTGCTCTTCTCTATCGGGCTGCGCCGGCGGTACCCGGTGCCGGCGTTCAGCGCGCTGGTCACCATGGCGGTGGTCGCGAGCGGGACCGGCCCGGTGGAGTCGCCGCTCGCCTTCCTCGCCGCCGCGTATGTTCTGTACGCGGTGACGGTCACCAGCAGCAAGCAGACCGGCGTCGCCGCGCTGACGTTCGCGCTCGCCGTGACCACGACGCTGGTGTTCCTCGTCCGCTCGCACCACATCTCGTCGGACCCCGGCCCCGGGACCTACATGGTGGTGGCGTTCTTCCTGATCATCGCCTGGATGACCGGTTACTCGGTCCGCCAGCGCCGCCTGTACGCGCAGATGCTCACCCGCGAGGCCGCGAGCAGCGCGGTCGCCGAGGAACGGCTGCGGATCGCACGGGAGCTGCACGACGTCGTGGCGCACAGCATGAGCGTGATCGCCGTCCAGGCGGGCTACGGCCAGTACGTGATCGACGCCAGCCCGGCCGACGCGCGGGACGCCCTCGGCGCTATCCAGGCCACCAGCAGGGACGCGCTGGAAGAGATGCGCCGGATGCTCGGCGTGCTCAGGCAGCAGGACGCTGCGGCGCCCGGAGCCGCCCCGGCGACGGCTCCCGCGGCCGGCACCGCGATGGCCGCGGCCAAGGCCGCTGAGCAGGCCGCCAGGACGACCGGCGCGCCCGGTCCCGCGCGCGCCGCCACGGCCGCGCCGCTCGCGCCCGCGCCGGGCCTCGCCGACCTGGAGCGGCTCATCCAGCGCACCCGCGGCGCGGGCGTGCAAGTCAGCCTCGAGCGGGCCGGCCTGGTCCGTGCCGTGCCCGCCGGCGTCGACCTGTCGGCCTACCGCATCATCCAGGAGGCGCTCACCAACGTGGTCAAGCACGCCGGCGGCGGGGCCCGCTGCACGATCGCCCTCGACTACGGCGAGCGGGCCCTGCGCGTCACGGTGACGGACGACGGCGGCCTGGCCATGGCGCTCACCCCGGTCGGCGTCGCCGGAGCGGGCCATGGCATCATCGGCATGCGTGAGCGGGCGAACCTGTGCGGCGGCGAGTTCAGCGCCGGTCCGCTCCCGGATAGCGGGTTCCAGGTGACCGCGGTGCTTCCGCTGCTGAGCACGCCGACCGGAGACGCGGCATGACGATCACCGTCGCGGTCGCCGACGACCAGGCGCTGGTCCGGGTGGGGTTCTGCGGCATCATCGCCGCCACGCCCGGATTGTCCGTGGTGGGCGAGGCCGCCAACGGCGCGGAGGCGGTGGCGGTCGCCCGCGCCGCCAAGCCGGACGTCGTGCTCATGGACGTGCGGATGCCAGTGCTCGACGGGATCGAGGCGACCCGCCAGATCACGGCCGCGCCGGAGGCGGCGGGCGTCCGGGTGATCATCCTGACGACCTTCGACCTCGACGAGTACGTGTTCGGGGCGCTGCGCGCCGGAGCGAGCGGCTTCCTGCTCAAGGACACGCTGCCCGCCGACCTGCTGACCGCCATCCGGGTGGTCGCCGCCGGCGAGGCGCTGCTCGCGCCCAGCGTCACCCGCCGCCTGATCATCGAGTTCGCCAAGACGACGACGCCGGCCCGGCTTGCCGCGGCGGAAGCGCCCATGGCGTCCGCAGGGGCCGCCGCCCACGCCGGCGATATCACCCAGCTGCTGACCGAACGCGAGTGTGAGGTGATCCGCCTCGTCGCCACCGGGCTGTCCAACGCGGAGATAGCCGACCGGCTGTGCATCTCCCCCGCCACGGCCAAGACCCACGTGGCGCACCTGCTCACCAAGCTCGACGCCCGGGACCGGGTGCAGCTGGTGATCATCGCCTACCAGGCCGGACTGGCGGCACCGGTGTAAGCGGCGTAAGCGCGTGGCCCCGCCCCTAGAGCCCGGTGCGGGGCAGGGGCGGAGCCACGCGTACGTTCGGGATGATGGGTTTAATGGCTGAAGTAGCCCCGGTAGTACTCGAAGACGAAGCCGATCGACGAGAACACCACCATGAGCAGGCCGATCAGCACCAGCCACCAGCCGATAGCGAACCCGAGCGCGGTGACCGCCGCGGAGAAGCCGAGGAACAGCGGCCACCAGCTGCGCGGGCTGAAGAAACCGATCTCCCCGGTGCCCTCGACGATCTCCCCCTCCGGGTTGTCCTCCGGCCGCGGGGGCAGCCGCCGGCCGGTGAACAGCACATAGAAGCCGGTCAGCAGGGCGAGCCCGATCGCCAGCGCCAGCGCCGTCGTCCCGGTCGGGTCGTAGGAGGTGTACCAGTAGACGATGTCCGCGCCGATGAAGAAGACGCCGCAGCCGAGGAAGAGCCAGCCTTCGACTTTCATGTCCGTACGCCTTTACTTCTTCTCGTTGCTGATCGCGGGGATGGCCTGCTCGATGCCGTACGACTCGCGGCCGGCCTTGATGTGCGGGTAGTGAGCCTCGAACGCGGGACGTTCGGAGCGGATCCGCGGGATGCGGTAGAAGTTGTGCCGAGGCGGCGGGCAGGAGGTCGCCCACTCCAGCGAGCTGGCGTAGCCCCACGGGTCCTCCTCCGTCACCTTCGCGCCGAACCGTGAGGTCACGTAGACGTTCCACAGGAACATCAGCACCGACAGGGCCAGGAGCCACGAGCCCACCGTGGAGATGATGTTCAGGGTCGTCACGTTGCCGGGCAGGAACGGGTAGTTCGCCGTGCGGCGGACCTGTCCCTCGACGCCCGTCCAGTGCTGGACCAGGAACGTCATGTTGAAGCCGATGAACATGACCCAGAACTGGGCCTTGCCGAGCCTGCTGTTCAGCATCTTGCCGGTCATCTTCGGCCACCAGAAGTAGAAGCCGGCGAACATCTCGAACAGCACGGTCCCGGCCAGCACGTAGTGGAAGTGCGCGACCACGAAGTAGCTGTCCGACACCGCGAAGTCCATCGGCGGCGAGGCGAGGATGACGCCGGTGATGCCGCCGAACAGGAACACGATGAGGAACCCGATCGTGTACAGCATCGGCGGCTCGAACGAGAGCTGGCCGCGCCACATGGTGCCCGCCCAGTTGAAGAACTTCACCCCGGTGGGCACCGCGATGAGGAACGTCATGAACGAGAAGAACGGCAGCAGCACCGCGCCCGTGGTGAACATGTGGTGCGCCCACACGGTCATCGACAGGCCGGCGATCGCGATCGTCGCCGCGATCAGCGTCCGGTAGCCGAACAGCGGCTTGCGGCTGAACACCGGGATGATCTCCGTCGCGATGCCGAAGAAGGGCAACGCGAGGATGTAGACCTCGGGATGGCCGAAGAACCAGAAGAGGTTCTGCCACAGGATCGCGCCGCCGCTGTTGGCGCTGAACACCTGGGCGCCAAGCCGCCGGTCGACCTCGAGCACCAGCAGCGCGGCCGCGAGCACCGGGAACGCCAGCAGGATCAGCATCGAGGTGAGCAGCGTGTTCCAGGTGAACATCGGCATCCGGAACATCGTCATGCCGGGCGCCCGCATGCAGAAGATCGTGGTGACGAAGTTCACGCCGCCGAGGATCGTGCCGAACCCGGACAGCACCAGGCCCATGATCCACATGTCCGCGCCCACGCCGGGCGAGTACGTCGCGCTGGTCAGCGGCGCGTACGCGTACCAGCCGAACGAGGCGGAGCCGCCCGGCGCCAGGAAACTGGCCAGCAGGATCAGCCCGCCGAAGGCGAACAGGTAGTAGCTGAGCAGGTTCAGCCGCGGGAACGCCACGTCGGGCGCGCCGATCTGCAACGGCATGAGCTCGTTCGCGAACCCGACGAACAGCGGCGTCGCGAACAGCAGCAGCATGATCGTGCCGTGCATGGTGAACAGCTCGTTGTACTGCTGGTCCGACAGGACCTTCTCCGTCGGGCCCATCAGCTGGATCCGGATCAGCAGCGCCATGATCCCCGCGAGGAGGAAGAACACGAACGACGTGATCAGGTACATGTGCCCGATGATCTTATGGTCCGTGGAGGAGAGCCAGCCCGCGAGCACCGAGCCCTTGCGCTCGGTGCGCTGCTCCCTGGCTATCGCCCGGCGGGCGGCCGGCTCGTCGAGGGTCGTCACTGGGTGCTCCCTGAGGCTGTCTTCTGAATCGCCTGCTGTTGGGCGATCCAGGTCTGGAACTGGGCAGGGGTCACGATCTTCAGCGTGAACAGCATCCTGCTGTGGTAAAGGCCGCAGAGCTCGCTGCAGTGACCGGTGAACGTCCCGGTCTGCGTGGCGGTGATCTGGAAGTGGTTCGGGTGGCCCGGGATGACGTCCCGCTTGAACAGGAACTCGGGCACCCAGAACGCGTGCACCACGTCCGGCGAGGTCAGGTTGAACCGCACCGTCTCGCCGACCGGGATCTCCAGGACAGGCAGCGGCCCCTCGCCCCACATGTAGCCGTCGGTGGTCACCCCGTACTTGGGGTAGTTGAACTCCCAGCTCCACTGGAAGCCCACCACGTTCACGACCTGCTGCGGGTTCGGGGACAGCGCGTCGATCGTGTTCTCGTCCTTGGCGGTGTAGTAGAAGAGCACCGCGATGAGAACGAACGGCACGATCGTGTACAGGATCTCGATCGGCATGTTGTAGCGGACCTGCGGCGGCAGCTTGTCACCGCGCTTGCGGTGGAAAATCACGGCCCACAGGATCATCCCCCACACCACGCAGCCGACGAGCAGCCCGGCGATCCACGAGCCCTGCCAGAGGCTCAGTGTCACCTTGCCCTGCTCGGTGACGGGGTTCGGGAAGCCCAGGCGGGTGAATGTGTCGTTAGTGCACCCGGTGAGGGCAAGCAGCATGACGGCAAGCGCACCAACGCGCACCGCGTTAGCCCGGCGGCGCGTGGCGGTGCCGCGCGCGCCCGGCGCGGCCTGCCGGCGAATCAGAGTCAAAGGAGCGCCCTTCCTTACCTGCTGGCACAAACCAGCCGGCCCGACAACGTCCGGCACCCTGGGGCCGGTCCACGATCTTCTACAGCGTGTCGTGGAAACAGTATCGCGCTCCTCGGCGTCGCCGCAGGGGACCCCCCGGCGTTTCCGTGTCGCGGCCGCGCTTCGACACTGAACGCAGTCATCTGACTTCTTTCCGTATTCTCACGCGTAGCGGCGAGCCGGCCGGGCACTATTGAGACGTGGGCGTGATCGCATGAGCCGCGGCTGGTTCTCCCGCAAGGAGGCGGTACCCAGCCGGCCGGGTACCGAAGTGGACGGGCAGACGGCCATGGCCGCGGCGCCGCAGCCGGTGATCACGATCGACGCCCTCGGCCGCAAATGCCCGATCCCGATCATCATGCTCGCCGAGCAGATCCGCGACGTGCCGGTCGGCGCGGTCATCGCGGTGCTCGCCGACGATCCCGCCGCCTACAGCGACATCCCCGCCTGGTGCGGGATGAAGTCGCACGACTGCGTGTTCCGCAGCGAGCTGGAGTCGGGCTGGGCGTTCGGCGTCCGCCGCCGCTACTAGGCGCTTTTTTTATCCCGAACGGACGGTGGCGCCTCCCCCGGCCCTCAGCCCTTTCCGAAGCGCTCGGTGATGCGGGGATCGGTCTCCCACCAGGGGCGGTCGGCGTCGGATTCGGCGGCAGCGTCTCCGTCTCCGTCCGTGGCGGTGGTCGCGGCCTTCGCGGCGGCTTTCGCGGCGTCGCGGGCGTCGAGTTCGGCGTCGATGGCGGCGGCCTCCGCCTGGTCCTCGCGCATCATCTGGATCAGCTGAGCGGCGAGGAAGGGCAGGCCTACCAGGTCCCCGAGGATCCAGATGATCCCGCCGCCGATGACCTGGCTGGTGGACAGCGACGGGCCCCACGGGTAACCGACCGCATGGTAGTACGGGCCGGCGATCAGGTTGTTGTCCGCGATGATCGCGATGCCGAAGAACGCGTCGCCGACTACCTCGGCGGCGGTGATCCACATGGCGACGCCGTACGGGTACGCCTTCGGCACCGGGTCGACCCGCAGCAGCGTCCAGAAGAACACGTAGCCCGGAATCATCAGCACCAGGTACGTCAGCTCCCGGACCGCGTCACTGGAGAACGTGTGCGTGTACCAGGACGTGAAGTACATCACCATCGGCACCGCGACCAGCGCCAGCGTGGTGATCGCCGGGAACGTCGCGATCCTCGCGGCGCGGCTGCGCACCGCCCTTTCGGTCCGCCTTCCCGCCGCCGGGTAGGCGGCGCCGAGCAGCGTGAGCGGCTTCCCCATGGCCAGGAACAGCGGCACGAGGAGCACCAGCAGCACGGTCTGCGTGGCCCGGACGTAGAACAAGACGTTCTGGTAGACGCCGATCCAGGACATCGTCGCGATGACGAGAAAGCCCAGGCCGAGTCCGCAGAACGCCACGACGCGCCCGGTCCCCCAGCCGCCGCCGGCCCGCCGGACCTTGCGCACCGCGGCCAGGTAGCAGCCGCCGAGCACGAGAACGAGCACGATCACCGGCAGGTCCGCGGTCCACTGCGTGAAAGCGCCCGCGAGCGTCAGCTCGGGCGGGCCGTCGTATCCAGATGCGAGCACGGCCATGCGGCTACGCTACCGGCTCCGCGGCGGCGCCAGCTCCACGAGGTCCCTCCCCGTCGCCTTGGCCGAGCGTGCCGATTGCGCAATCGACCCGCTCTAGGCAACACACCGGAACAACCTGAGTTTGCGGCGTAGCGCGAGGCTGCCCGTTCCACCCCCTTATCTCCCGTTACGGGAAGTCCCCGCTCCCCGCGCCATGCCCCCGCGGCACGCTCAGCAGACGGCACGCGCGTGCCATGAACGGCCCTCCGGGCAGGCTCACGCATCATGGCGGATCGAAAGGCACCCTCTGGTGTGCCCTTCGATCCACCATGATGGCGAACGGACAGCCGCTGCCCGGTCTGCCCCCGGTTTGCCCCCGGCGGGCGCTGCGCCGCGCGCGGGGAACTGGCCGGCCGTGCCGCGCCCTGCGCGCGGAAGCCGCATCCCGGACATCGCTGCACGGCGGCTGGCCGCGAAGGGCGAGTAAAGCACATCACAGCCCAGGGACACGCCGAACAATCACCTTTGTTCCGGAACGTTGCCAAGAGCGGGTCGATTGCGCAATCGACCCGATGGCACCCGGCTGCGAGCCTTGGCGCGGGCACCCTCCGTCACACAGGCCACATCGGCTGTGGTCGGAGGCGCCGCCGGCCCGTTCGGGATGGATGGAAAAGAGAATCCCGCCAGGAGAGCCTTGCTCCGCTGGCGGGATTCTCTGCAGAGGTTAGCTGGGCAGGTGGGCGATGAGCTCGTTGGCCGCTTCGTCGCCGTAGGCGGTGGCGGCGCGGTCGGCCAGGGGACCCGGCTTGAGCTCGTACTCCTGGGGACCGACCGTCTCGAGGACGTGCACGGCCATCAGGTTGCCTAGCTGGATGGCGCGCTCGGTGGTCAGGCCCCACGCCGTGGCGGCGAGGAAGCCGCAGCGGAACGCGTCGCCCGCGCCGGTCGGCTCCACGAACTTCGCGTCCGGGACCGAGCCGACGACGACAGGGGGCGCCCCCGCCCGCTCCACCCGCGCGCCGGCCGCGCCGAGGGTGATGATCCGCGTCTGAACGCGGTCCAGGATGTCCGCGTTCGTCCAGCCGGTCTTCTGCTCGATGACCGCTTCCTCGTACTCGTTGCAGAACAAGTACGCGGCCCCGTCGATCAGCGTCCGCATGGACGCACCGTCGAGGAAGGCCACCTGCTGCGAGAAGTCGGCGGCGAACGGGATGCCCGCGGCGCGGCAGTCCGCCGTGTACCGCTGCATCGCGCCCGGATCGCCCGCGCCGATCAGCACCAGGTCAACGCCCTCGCGGGCGGCGATATCCGTGATGTCGATCTCGCTGTCCTCGCTCATCGCGCCGGGGTAGAACGACGCGATCTGGTTTCCCGCGGTGTCGTTCGTCGCGACGAACCGCGCGGTGTGCTTGGTCGCCGACGTCCGGACGCCGGACGTGTCCACGCCGTGTGCCTCGAGCCAGGAGCGGTACTCGGCGAAGTCGGCGCCCACGCTGCCGACCAGCAGCGGTTTGAGCCCTAGGCAGCCCAGTCCGAACGCGATGTTCCCGGCCACGCCGCCGCGCCTGATTTCCAGCTCGCCGACGAGGAACGACAAGGAGACCTTGTCCAGCTTCTCGGCGATCAGCGTGTCGGTGAACTTGCCGGAGAACATCATCAGGTGGTCGGTGGCGATCGACCCGGTGACAGCTATTCGCATTGTGCGAGGTTACCGCGCGCGGGACGAGTCAGTGGAAGGAGTCGCCGCAGGCGCAGGAACCCGTCGCGTTCGGGTTGTCGATCGTGAAGCCCTGCTTCTCGATGGTGTCGACGAAGTCGATCGTCGCGCCCATCAGGTACGGGGCGCTCATCTTGTCGGTCACTACCCCGACGCCGCTGAACTCCGCGACGATGTCGCCGCCGAACGAACGCTCGTCAAAGTAGAGCTGGTAGCGCAGGCCAGAGCACCCGCCCGGCTGCACGGCCACGCGCAGGCGCAGGTCATCCCGGCCTTCCTGGCTGAGCAGCGCGGCCACCTTGGTGGCGGCGGCCTCAGTGAGGATGACGCCCTGCTGCGTCACTTCGTGCTGAACGGTCATCTGTGACTAGCTCCCGTCTAAATCTGACGCCGCCGTCGCGGCATCGCCGAACAACAACAACGATATGCCCGGCTGCGGCATTCCGACTACGTCCCATGTCGGGGGTGCGGGGGTCGTCCCCCGCGGGACAGCAGGGCCAATCACAAGCCCGGCGCGCCCCACACCGGGAACCACCTGGCCAGGTCCTGCTCGATCTTCAGGTCGTCGGCGAGCACGTTCTTGACCTGCAGCTCGAGCGCGTTGTCCCGGCGCTGGCCGCTCGTCGGCGCGAACGGGTAGAACGTACCGCGCTTGTACAGGTAGACCAGCGCCAGGCGGCGCTCCTGCTCGTCGCGGAAGGCGACCAGCGTGCACAGCAGCTGCGGGCCGAACCCGTTGTCGACGAGCGCGCTGTTCACCGCGTGGAGGTCGGTGACCAGCGCGTCCGTCTCGTCTGACATGTGCGAGCTGACCAGCCAGGTGAAGCCGTAGCTGTCCTTGGTCACCTCGACCGGCAGGCCGCCGCCGGGCTTGCCCGCGTCCATGTTGAGCAGCTCGCGGACCTCGGCCTGGATGTCGCTGAACGTCTTGCCCTCGACCGCGCGGAAGCACACCGACCCCGAGCCGGTGGGGGTGAAGCCCGTCGCCGCCTGCAGCGTGATCGCCGCGGACGGCAGGGCGAACAGGTCGTCCAGCTTCGGCTGGACCGGCTTGGTCCGGCCGAACAGCGTGTCCAGGAAGCCCATTACTGCGGCGGGCCCGCCTGGCCGAGCTGCTGCTGGATCTTCGCCAGCTGCTCGAGCCGCTTCTCCAGGCTCGGGTGCGTGGAGAACAGCGCCGACAGGCTCTTGCCGTCGCCGCCGGTGAGCTTCATCGCGGGGACGAAGTAGAAGGCGTTCAGCGGCTCGGCGGCGCGCAGGTCCTGGGTGGGGATCCGCGCCATGCCGGTGCTGACCTTCTGCAGGGCGCTCGCCAGCGAGCTCGGCTGCCCGGTGAGCAGCGCGCCGCTGCGGTCCGCCGCCAGCTCCCGGTACCTGGACAGCAGCCGGATGAGCAGGAAGCTGATCGCGTACACGACCACGGAGACCGCCATGATCGCCAGGATGATGGGGAACGCGTTCTGGTTGTTGCTGCGGCGGCCGCCGCCGAACAGCTCCGAGTAGAACGCGAACCGGATCAGCAGGCCGGCCACGATCGCGAGCAGGCTCGCGTACGTCATGACCTGAACGTCCTTGTGCGCCACGTGGCTCAGCTCGTGCGCGAGCACGCCCTCGAGCTCGTCGGGCTCAAGCTTGCGCATGATGCCCTCGGTTACGACGAGCACCGAGTTCTTGCTGTTACGGCCGGTCGCGAAGGCGTTCGGCATGTCGGCGGGAGCGATCGCCACCCGCGGCTTGTCCATGTCCGCGAGCGCGCACAGCCGGTCGACCATGCCGTGCAGTTCCGGCGCCTCTTGGGGGGAGACCTCGCGAGCGCCGGCCGCGGCCAGGGCGATCTTGTCCGAGTAGAACAGCGAGATAACCGCGCCGCCACCGCCGAAGATGAGCGCGACGAGAACGATCGCCGCACCTGACGCGTGCGCCGCGATCATGATGCCGATGAGCAGCGCGACGAACGCGACGAACACCAGCCCGAGCAGGAACATCGTCGCGGTCATCCGCACGGTCAAGCCCCGGTCAGGCGCATACCTGGTACGCGCCATAAGGCACCTCCGATCACGCCAGGTCCCGCGCCCGTTTTGTCGCGTCCGTACCTGGCTTCACAAGCAATCTACCCGTACAACGCAGAACGTAGGTTGAACGCTTCCACTGAGTCCGCTTAATGCGGGGTGCCTCCTTGCGCCCTGGGCGAACCGGGTGCTTTCAGGGCCGGCGAACCGAGTCGCCGGGGATCTTGCCGTCGGCGAGGAGCTTGCGCACTTCGGCGACGGTAGCGTCCGAGAACGGCAGGATGTAGTCCGCCGTCACGAACTCGTCGTCCGGCACCCGCTTCCCCGATCCGCGCACGAGCCGGGCCGCCGCGTCGAGCGCCGCCTTGAACTTCGCGTTGTCGTCGGCTTCCACCGCCGCGTCCAGGTCCTTGTCCAGCGCGGTCAGCTTCGCGGCCGCCTCGTCGTCGACCTGGAACTGGCCTTCGCCGAGGATCCGTACGATCATGACCCCTCACCCGCCTGCGGTCGCTCGACCGTCGGGGCGGCGGCGGAGTCGGACGCGCCGCCGTCGCCGTTGGCATTGGCCTCGATCTGCCGCGGGGCGCTCGCGGCGATCTCGCCCTTCATCTGGGCCAGTTCGGCCTCGATGCCCTGGCCGGTGCCGAGCCGGTCGAGCTCCGCCTGGATGTAGTCCTGCTGGCCGCCCACGTGGTCCTCCAGCGCGCCGGAGGCGAGCAGCTCGTCGATCGCGCCGGCCCGGGCCTGCATCTGCGCCGTCTTGTCCTCGGCACGCTGGATGGCCAGGCCGATGTCGCCCATCTCCTCGGAGATACCGGAGAAAGCCTCGTTGATGCGGGTCTGGGCCTCGGCGGCGGTGTAGGTGGCCTTGATGGTCTCCTTCCTGGTGCGGAAGGCGTCCACCTTGGTCTGCAGCCGCTGCGAAGCCAGCGTCAGCTTCTCTTCCTGCTCCTGCAGGTTCGCGTACTGGCCCTGCAGGTCGTTGAGCTGCCCCTGCAGGCCGGCCTTGTTCTGCAAGGCCGCCCGAGCCAGGTCCTCGCGGCCCTTGGCGAGCGCGTCGCGTGCCTGGTTGTCGCGGCGGCTGACCTCTTTCTGCAACGAGTTCATCTGCAGCTCGACCCGCTTACGCGACGTGGCGACGTCCGCGACCCCACGCCGGACCCGGGTCAGCATCTCGACCTGCTGCTGGTAGGAATAGTCCAGGGTCTCGCGAGGGTCTTCCATCCGGTCCAGCGCCTTGTTGGCCTTGGCCCGGAATATCAGCGAGACTCGCTTCATCACGCTCATAGACGCGGCCGTCCCCTTCATTAAGCTCTGCGCCGCCCCGGGCGGCACGGCGCCGCCAGGCGGCAGCCGATTGCCGCCTGCTAATCGCAATCAACCCTACGCGCTGGCGCGCGTGGTAGCCACATTCCGCTCCCCGTCCTCAGTCACCCTCGGGAGGATTTAAGCTAGGCCCGTGTTCCGACGCAATAGCGGCGGGGCTACCGAAGGCAAGGCCGCAGATTCCGAGGCCGCGCAGAGCCAAGGAGCCCCGGCCAAGAGCAAATCGCCCGCCCAGACGGGCAAGGGCCGTCCCACGCCCAAGCGCAGCGAGGCCGAGCGCAACAGGTACCAGTCGATCACCGGGTCGACGACGAGCGGCCGCGGCTCCGCCTCCGGCGGGTCCGCCGGGCGCAAGGCCACCCCCGAGGAGAAGACCCGGGCACGGTCCGACCGCGACCGGAAGATGACCGCCATGCGGCGCGGCGAGGAGTGGGCGCTCGGCCCGCGCGACCGCGGCCCGATCAGGAAGCTGGCCAGGGACTACGTGGACGCGCACCGGCGGCCGAGCGAGTACTACATGTACGTGCTCATCCTGCTGCTTGTAGCCCTGCTGTCGCGGAACAAGACGCTGAACACGTACGTCTCGCCGTTCGTGCTCGTCCTCATCGTGATCGTCGCCGTGGACGCCTTCTTCATCCGCCGGGCGCTGCACAAGCTGGCCGCCGAGCGGTTCCCCGGCGAATCCACCCGCGGCGTGACGACCTACGCGGTCATGCGTGCCCTGCAGATCCGCCGCTTCCGGATGCCCACCCCCCGCCTGAAGCCCGGCGACAAGTTCTGAGCCGCCGCCCCGCCCCCGGCCCTGGCCCCAGGGCCGTTGGGGTCGATTGCGCGATCGACCACACTAGAGCGGGACGTGCCAATACCTCAACAGCTGACGCCCGGATTCTGCCGCGCCGGCTGAGAATCGGAGCAGCCTGTGAGCCGTGAGCGTCCGCGGGTGCGGCGCCGGCCGGCCCCTCTGCCACCGCAGACCGTGCCCGCTGTCCTTAATGTCTCAATGTGAAGTTGAAACATTAAGGACACAGCTAAGCCGGGTCGCCCGGCAGGAGGTTCGCCAGTGGGGCCTGTGTGACGGAGGGTGTCCGCGCCGAGGCTCGCAACCGGGGTGCCAATGTGCCGATCGCGCAATCGGGCCCGGAAGAGCAACACACCTGTCACACACCGGAACAACCTGAGTTTGCGGCGTGTCGGGCACACCGCCCGTTTCACACCCTCATCTCCCGTTACGTGAAGCCCCGTTCCCCGGCATCCGCCAGGCTTTGATTGCAGATTCCCGCGCCATGGCACCGGAAATCGCAATCAGAGCGCCAGGCCGCATCCACAACAGCCGCATTCCGGGCACCCCTGGCCGGGAACCGGCCGCGGAGGGCCAGTGAACCACATCACGGGCGCTTGGGGTGCCCGCGGGCGCGGGCGCTTGGGGTTTGGGGTCAGGTTTCGGAGTGGAGGCTCATCGGGCCGTATTCCTTGCGGTCGTCGTCCAGCAAGGTGACCTGATCCACGCCCGCGGAAACCAGCGCGCGCCAGTTCTCTCCCAGCCAGCTCTCCGCGTCTCCCTGGCTGGCGAAGATCGCCTCCTGCAGCCCCGCGCTCACCAGCGCGCCGTCTGCCTTCTCGTACCGCCAGGTCCAGGGCATCCCGCCATGCCTCCCTCTCGCCATCTGCCGTCACTCGGTCATGCGAGAGTAGCACCGGGATTCAGATTTGACCGCCTGACCCGACACGCCCCTCCACGCGTCGGCTCAGGCGGTCAAGCACAGAAGAGGATCGCCCAGACGGCTTTGCCGCGGCCGGCTACCGGGCTCCATCCCCATACATCGCTGAGCGCGTCCACCATCTGCAGGCCGCGCCCGGCCTCTTCGACGGTGCCCGGCGCCTTGAGCACCGGCGCGGTGTCGCTGGGGTCCAGCACCGCGCAGATCACCTCGCCGGTGCGGCGCAGCAGCCGCAGGCCGAGGTTCTCCGGCCCCTGCTTGCGATCCGGCACCACGGCGGCGTGCGTGACCGCGTTGGCGACGAACTCTCCGACGATGGTCTCCGCGTCTTCGGCGAGCGAGCACAGACCCCAATCGCGCAGCGTGTTCCGGGTCAGGCGGCGCGCGGCGCGGCCCGCCTGCGGTCCGCGGCCGAGCGGGCAGCCCACCGCGGACGGCGAATCCCACCAGTCAGCGGGCATCCGGACCACCCTCGGCCGACCGGGCACACAGTCCATTCGTGAGGACAGGTCCAGCGGCTTCCGGGTCGCAGGGTCGACCCGAGTACGGGTGGGCAGCTGTGCAATTTGGTTCAAGCTCATCGTGACCCCGAGGAGCGTCCAGCGCCATCCGGGTGATTGACGCAGCACTCATACTGCCCGAACCAACCATGCAGATGCAAGGCCAAATGCACGTTCATTCGTAACGTGCAGCTAACGGCGCATCCGGGCGCTTCTTATTTGGCCGATCACCACAAGGATCACGATCGCGATCGAGATCCATAGCCCGTACCGTGAGATCTCCTGCGCCACCACGACCGCGTGGTGGCCGAGCTCGTACCCCAGGCCGGCCAGCATCCCGGCCCACATCAGCGAGCCGATCAGGTCAAGGACGAGGAACGTCACCCAGCTCATCCCGGCCCAGCCGGCCACCGCGTAGATGAGCGCGTTCGGGATCGGCAGGAACGGGGTGATCACCACGGCCGGCCAGGTGAACCAGCGGCCCCAGCGGTGCACGCGGGCCATGAATTTCGGGCCGTGCTTGCGCCGCCCGGACAGCAGCAGGATGATCCGCTCACCCCACAGCCTGCCCGCCCACCAGTAGAGCAGGTCGAACTTCATCAGGCCGGGGATCGCGGCGAGCAGGACCACCGCCAGCGAGCCGTGCCCGACCCGGGCGAACGCCGCGCCGGCCACGATCGCCTCGGTCGAGCCGTTCAGCACCTCGAGCAGGACCGGGTGCGTGCCGACCAGGCTGGCGCGGAACGGCAGCAGGAACAGGTAGTACAGGCCGCTGAGCGTGATGCCAGCCCAGCACAGGATGTCCGCACGGCGCGGCTTTCCCGCCCACGGCAGCCGCGGGTCATCCCACGGGCTGGCGGCGGGCGGCGGGTCCTCCGTCGTCGCAGGAGCCGACTGGCCCTCCGTGGCTGAGGTCGGCTCTTCGGTCACGGCGTCACGTTATACGCGCGCGCTGGCTGCTCACAACACGGCGACAGAGAGAGACAGCTAGCGCTTCTCGATGTCGACGAAGTCGCGCTCGGCCGGGCCGGTGTAGACCTGGCGCGGGCGGGCGATCTTCGTGGCCGGGTCCTTGATCATCTCCCGGTAGTGCGCGATCCAGCCGGGCAGCCGGCCGAGCGCGAACAGCACGGTGAACATCCGGGTCGGGAAGCCCATCGCGCGGTAGATCAGGCCCGTGTAGAAGTCGACGTTCGGGTAGAGCTTGCGCGAGATGAAGTAGTCGTCGGACAGCGCCCGCTCCTCGAGCTGCTTGGCGAGGTCGAGCAGGTGGTCGTTGGTGCCCAGCTTGTCCAGGATCTCGTCGGCGGTGGCCTTGACGATCTTGGCGCGCGGATCGTAGTGCTTGTACACGCGGTGGCCGAAGCCCATCAGCCGCACGCCCGCTTCCTTGTTCTTCACCTTCGTGACGAACTCGTCCACGTTGCCGCCGCTGTCCCTGATGCTCTCGAGCATCTCAAGGACCGCCGCGTTGGCGCCGCCGTGCAGGGGGCCGAACAGGGCGTTGATGCCCGCCGAGATGCTCGCGAACAAGTTCGCCTCGGAGGAGCCGACGACCCGGACCGTGGACGTGGAGCAGTTCTGCTCGTGGTCGGCGTGCAGCACGAACAGCAGGTCGAGCGCCTTGGCGACGACCGGGTCCGGCGTGTACGGCTCGGTCGGCAGGCCGAAGGTCATCCGCAGGAAGTTCTCCACCAGGCCCAGGGAGTTGTCCGGGTACAGGTACGCCTGGCCGACCAACTTCTTGTAGGCGTAGGCCGCCAGCGTCGGGACCTTGGCGAGGAGGCGGATGGTAGACAACTCGACGTTCGGCTCGTCGAAGGGGTTCAGGCTGTCCTGGTAGAAGGTGGACAGCGCGGAGACGGCGCTGGACAGAACCGGCATCGGGTGCGCGTCGCGGGGGAACCCGTCGAAGAACCGTTTCAGGTCCTCGTGCAGCAGGGTGTGCTTGGTGATCTGCCCGGTGAACTGCGCCAGCTGCGCCTCCGTGGGCAGGTAGCCGTAGATCAGCAGGTAGCTGACCTCCAGGAAGGTGGACTTCTCGGCCAGCTGCTCGATCGGGTAGCCACGGTAGCGCAGGATGCCGGCGTCACCGTCGATATAGGTGATCTCGGAGGCGCAGGCGGCCGTGTTGACGAAGCCGGGGTCGAGCGTCACCATGCCGGTCGTCGACAGCAGCTTCGTGACCTCGATTCCCGCGGCTCCCTCGGTCGCGGACCGGACCGGCAAGTCCAGCTCGCCGCCGCCGTACCGCAGCGCGACGGAACCGTTGGCGGATACTGCTTCGGACATTCGCGTCCCTTTCACGCTTGACGGGACGCGCGCGTGGCTGAACGGCCGGGATCGCCGACCGCGGCACCGCCCCGTTGGGGTCCTGGAGTCTCAATTCGTACGGTAGTCCGCGTCGCGCGCTGGGTATACCACGGGGTCGTAGGACAACCGTCACAGTACGGCCTAGCATGCCGCTATGAGGTTCGCGATCTCGATCCCCCAGTTCTACGGTGACGGCGAGTTCTCACCAGCCGCTTTCCGGGACTACTTCGCTCGGGTGGAGTCCCTCGGCTGCTACGAGAGCGCCTGGACGCTGGAAGGCACTCTCGGGGCGGGGCCGCAGCTGTCGCCCCTGGAGGCGATGGCGTACGCCGCGGCGTGCACATCGTCGCTGCGGCTTGGCTGCACGGTGTTCGTGACCACGCTGCACAGCCCGGTGCACCTGGCCAAGAGCATCGCCACGCTCGACCAGATGAGCGAGGGCCGCCTGGAGACCGGGGTGGGCACGGGAGGACCGCGGCGGCCGTTCGGGGCGTTCGGGGTGGACGGGTCGCGGTACGTGGCGCGGTTCACCGAGGGCATCGCGCTGATGAAGGCGCTGTGGACGCAGGAGCGCGTGACGTTCGACGGTGAGTTCTGGCAGCTCAAGGAGGCCGCGATGGAGCCCAAGCCGCGGCAGAAGCCCTACCCGCGGCTGTGGTTCGGCGGGTCGGGCGCCGCCGCTTTGCGGCGGGCGGCGCGGCTCGGCGACGGGTTCTTCGGCGCCGGGTCGACGACGACGCCCGCGTTCGCGTCCCAGGTGCTCACGGTGCGGGAGGCGCTGGCGGCGGCCGGGCGCCCGCAGGCGGAGTTCCCGATCGCGAAGCGGATCTATGTCGGGATCGGGCCGGACGCGTCGCAGGCGCGGGAGCGGGTCAACGCCGGGCTGGCGAGCATCTACGGGCAGCGGATCCCGGCGATCGAGGAGGCCGCGTTCGCGGGCACGGTCTCTTCCTGCGTGGCCGCCGCGCGGGAGGTCGCTGACGCGGGGGCGGAACTGATCCTGTTCACGCCCCTGTACGACGTGCCCGGGCACATGGAGCAGATCGCCGCGGAGGTCATCCCGCGCCTCGGGTAGGGCGGAAAACAGGCGGGGCGGTCACACACCCATCGGGTGCCAGACGGTCTTGGTCTCCAGGAAGCCGAACATGCGCTCGAGGCCCGGCTCGGCCGTCCAGTCACCCGACGGCAGGCGGACCACCCGCTTGAGGTTCTCCGCCGCGGCCACCGCCAGGTCGTCGGCGAGCGCCCCGGGCGCCCCGGCCAGGTCGATCGCGTTCACGTCCATGTGCGAGGCGAGCCACGGGGCCACCTCGGCGACCCGGCCGGTGAGCACGTTCACCACTCCCCCTGGCACGTCAGAGGTCGCGAGGACCTCAGACAGCGTGATGGCCGGCAGCGGGTACTTCTCCGAAGCGAGGACGACCGCGGTGTTCCCGCTGACGATCGCGGGCGCGATCACCGACACGAGCCCGAGCAGGGCGCTGTCCTGCGGTCCCAGGACGGCCACCACCCCGGTCGGCTCGGGCACCGAGAAGTTGAAGTACGGCCCGGCCACCGGGTTCGCCGCGCCCCGCACCTGGGCGATCTTGTCCGACCATCCGGCGTACCACACCCAGCGGTCCACCGCGGCGTCCACCTCGGCGAAGGCCGACGCGCGGGAGAGCCCGGTCGCGAGGCGCACCTCGTCGGCGAACTGGGCCCGCCGGCCTTCGAGGACCTCGGCCACCCGGTACAGCACCTGGCCGCGGTTGTAGGCGGTGGCGGCGGACCACGCCGGAAAGGCGCGCCGCGCCGCCACCACCGCGTCCCGGGCGTCCTTGCGGGAGGCGAGCGCCGCGTTGGCGAGGAAGGCGCCGTCATACCCGCGGACCTCGTAGGACCGCCCGCTTTCCGAGCGCGGGAACGCGCCGCCGACGTAGAGCTTGTACGTCTTGCGGACGGCGATGCGCCCGGCTTCGGCGGCTACCGACACCTCCGAGGCCTCAGACATCGCCGGTCCCGAGGACGTCCAGGTAGGCCTCCAGGCCGTGCCTGCCGCCCTCCCGGCCGAAGCCGGATTCCTTGTACCCGCCGAACGGCGCGGCGGGATCGAACCGGTTGAACGTGTTCGCCCAGACCACCCCGGCCCGCAGCCGGGACGCCATCCACAAGATCAGCGACCCCTTCTCCGTCCATACCCCGGCCGACAGGCCATAGGGAGTGTTGTTCGCCTTCTCGACGGCCTCGGCCGGCGTGCGGAACGTCAGCACCGAGAGCACCGGGCCGAAGATCTCCTCCCGCGCGATGCGGTGCGACGCCGAGACCCCGGTGAACACGGTCGGCGGGAACCAGAACCCCCGGTCGGGCAGCGGGCAGGGCGCCGACCAACGGTCCGCTCCCTCGGCCTCGCCGGACGCGGTGAGCTCGAGGATCTTATCCAGCTGCGCGCGTGAGTTGATCGCGCCGATGTCGGTGTTCTTGTCCATGGGGTCGCCGAGCCGCAGGGTCGTCATCCGGCGCCGCAGCGCCGCCAGCACTTCGTCATAAACCGACTCCTGCACGAGCAGCCGCGATCCCGCGCAGCACACGTGGCCCTGGTTGAAGAAGATCCCGTTGACGATCCCCTCGACCGCCTGGTCGACCGGCGCGTCGTCGAAGACGACGTTGGCCGCCTTCCCGCCCAGCTCGAGCGTCAGCCGCTTGCCGGACACCGCGCAGGACCGGGCGATCTCCTTGCCGACCGCGGTCGAGCCGGTGAACGCCACCTTGTCGATCCCCGGGTGCGCCACCACGGCCTGCCCGGTAGCGCCGTCGCCGGTCACGATATTGACCACGCCCGGCGGCAGGTCGGCCTGCTGGCAGATCCCGGCGAACAGCAGCGCGGTCAGCGGCGTCGTCTCGGCCGGCTTCAGGACGACCGTGTTCCCGCACGCCAGCGCCGGCGCGACCTTCCAGGCCAGCATCAGCAGCGGGAAGTTCCAGGGGATGACCTGGCCGACCACGCCGAGCGGCCGTGGCGACGGGCCGAAGCCCGCGTACCCGAGCTTGTCCGCCCATCCCGCGTGGTAGAAGAAGTGCGCGGCGGCCAGCGGGATGTCCACGTCCCGGGACTCGCGGATCGGCTTGCCGTTGTCCATCGTCTCGAGGACCGCGAGCTCGCGGGCCCGTTCCTGGATCAGGCGCGCGATGCGGAACAGGTACTTGCCGCGCTCGCGCCCAGGCATCGCCGACCAGATCCGCTCGTAGGCCTGCCGGGCGGCGGCGACCGCGCGGTCCACGTCCTCGGGTCCGGCATGCGTCACCTCGGCGAGGACCTCCTCGGTGGCCGGCGAGATCGTCTTGAAGACCGAACTCCCCGCGACGAACTCACCGCCGATGAACAGCCCGTAGGAGTCCCGCAGGGTCACGACCGAGCGTGACTCCGGCGCGGGGGCGTACTCAAACCGCATAGCTAATTCCTCAGTCCACCGTCATGTAATCGGGACCGGAATACCGCCCGGTCTCCATCCTTGCCCGCTGCATGAGCAGGTCATTCAGCAAGCTGGACGCGCCGATCCTGAAGAACCGCGGGTCCAGCCACTGATCTCCCGCGGTCTCGTTCACGAGCACGAGGTACCGGATGGCGTCCTTAGCTGTCCGGATCCCGCCCGCCGGCTTGACTCCGACCGGCCGGCCGCTGAACGCGAGGAAGTCTCGTACCGCCTCAAGCATGACCAGCGTGACCGGCAGCGTAGCAGCGGGCGCCACCTTACCGGTGGAGGTCTTGATGAAATCCGCCCCAGCCAGCATCGCCAGCCACGAGGCTCGACGCACGTTATCCAGCGTCCCAAGCTCGCCGGTCTCCAAGATCACCTTCAGGTGCGCGTCCCCGCAGACGCCGCGCACGGCGATGATCTCGTCGAACACCTCCTGGTACCGCCCGGTGAGGAAGGCGCCCCTGTCGATGACCATGTCCACCTCGTCGGCGCCGGCGGCGACCGCGGACTTCACGTCCGCCAGCTTCACGTCAAGCGCCGCGCGCCCGGACGGGAACGCGGTCGCCACGCTCGCCACGCGGATCCCGGTCCCGCGCACCCCCGCGACGGCCACCGGCACCAGGTCCGGGTACACGCACACCGCGGCCACCGGCGGGGCCCCGAAGCCCGGTTGCCGCGCCTTGGCGCACAGCGCCCGCACTTTGCCGGGCGTGTCCTGGCCTTCCAGCGTGGTCAGGTCGATCATCGATATCGCCAGGTCGATCGCCTGCCGCTTGCTGTCCGCCTTGATGGACCGGCTGGCCAGCACGTCCGCCCGCGCCCGCGCGCCGACCTCATCGACGCCGGGCAGCCCGCGCAGGAACCGCCGCAGCTCGTGCCCGACTGGGGGAGACGACCCCCCCAGCCCCCCGGATACCGTCTGGTGCATCCGACCATTGTCCCTCACCGCGGCGACTTCCAAAACGTCTGCCGAACCGGGGGGTTGAAGGGGGTCGTCCCCCTAGGGCAAGCGGAGTCTAACCTGTCACCGCCGCCTCGATCACCCGCCCGAACGCCAGGACCGTCTCCTCATCCAGTCCGATCACCTGCAGCGACGCGATCGCGCCGCCGTCGGCGGGCACCGGCAGCGCGAGCGCGGACAGGCCGGCGAGATTGACCGGCGCGGTCAGCAAGGTCATAGTGAACCCGCGCTCCCCCCGCAGCGGCGGCTGCCTGGCGAGCGTCGGGAGCACGAGCACCGGGAAGTCCGCGAGCAGGGAGCCGAACGCCGCGCGCACTCCGTCGCGGGTGCGCTCCGCCGCCGCCCGGTCGGCGCGGGAAAGCCGCGCGCCGCGCTCAAGATTCCGCTGGACGTGCGGGCTGAGCTGGTGCATGTACGGCATCAGGTAGGCGTTGGACCGGAAGCCCTCGGCGTCGATGATCACCCCGATGGCGTCACGGGCGAAGCGGAAGTCGCAGCACGCGACGTTCGTGGCGGCGATCCCCGCCGCCGCGAGCGCGCGGTCGACGGCGGCGTCGATCACAGGGTCCACGCCGTCCTCGACGCCGGTCACGATGATCCGCCCGGCCGTCAGCTCGCGGGGCGGCCGGACGGTGAACGCCGGGTCGATCATCCGCATCCCGATCTCGACCGACGCCACGTCAGGGCCGAGCGGCCCGACGGTGTCCAGGGACGGCGCGAGCGGGTAGACGCCCTTCAGGGAGACCCGGCCGAACGTCGTCTTGAGGCCTACCACGCCGCAGCACGCGGCGGGTACGCGTATGGAGCCACCCGTGTCCGTTCCGAATGCGATGTCTGCTTCACCCGTCGCGACAGCTACCGCCGACCCGCTGGAGGAGCCGCCCGGCAGGCGGCGCGGGTCCCTCGGGTTCACCGGCGTGCCCGCCCAGTGGTTCACCCCGTTCGCCGACCAGCACAGCTCGGTGAGCCCGGTCTTGCCGACGATCCGCGCCCCGGCCTCACGGGCGGACGCCACCACGGCCGCGTCGTTGGCGGCGGGCTCCGCCATCTCCGCGACAACCGGGCAGCCCGCGGTCGTCGGCACCCCCGCCACGTCGATGCAGTCCTTCACGGCGAGCCGGGGGCCGGCGCCGTCGTCGGTGAGCCGCACTATCCAGGTGCCCATGACTCAATGATCGCGCGGATCTGGGATTTTTAGCCCGAACGGAAGCGGCTGACTCGTGGGCCGGTTCCGGCTGAGCGCCCGTTAGGCTCGGCTCGCCCTAGGGGACGCCCCCCCTTCAACCCCCGCTAGGGTGGTGCTCATGCGTTCGGCCAGGGTCGCGGCGGTCCTCGACGTCTGCTGCGTGCTCGTCTTCGTGATCATCGGCCGCGCCAGCCACGCCAAGGGCGAGACGCTGGGCGGTATCGCCTCGACGTCGTGGCCGTTCCTGTGCGGGCTGGCGGCCGGCTGGCTCGTGTCGCGCGCCTGGCGGCGTCCGTTCGCGCCGCGCCCGGCCGGGGTGATCGTCTGGCTGGCCACCGTGGCGCTCGGTATGGTCTTGCGGGTGGTGTCCGGGCAGGGCACCGCGGCCGCGTTCATCGTGGTCGCGCTGGCGTTCCTCGGCTTGTTCCTGCTCGGCTGGCGGCTGCTCTGGCGGCTGGTTTCGCGGCTGGTTTCGCGGCTGGTTTCGCGCTAGGCAGTGGCGAGCACCGGGCTGGTCAGCCTGCCCTGCGTGCCGCGCGGGTTGCCCGCGTCGAAGCCTTTGCCGATGCTGGCGATCTGGGCCATCTCGTAGCTGCTCAGCACCTCGATCGACAGCTCGTGCAGGCGGCGGGTCTTCGCCGCGCAGCAGTCCTCGAGCAGCGTCACGGGCAGGTCCCGCATGAACGCCGAACGCGCGGTCGTCTCCACGCAGATGTTCGTTACCACGCCGCAGATCATCACGGCGGTGACGCCGAGGCCGCGCAGCAGCGGCTCAAGCGAGGTCCACTGGAAGGCGTCGAACCGGACCTTGTCGACCACGAGGTCGTCAGGCCCGCAGCCGAGCTCGGCGCACACCTCGGCGTCCCAGGTGCCCACGGCGAGGCCGCCCGCGGCGGCGAGCTCGGGGCTGTTCCCGGTCAGCGCACCGCCCTCGTCCGCCCGGCCTGGCCGGTACACGTGCCGGGTGAAGACCACGGGGACGCCGGCGCGGCGAGCCTGGCCGCCCGCCACGGCGGCGGTGCGCACGGCGTCCATGGCGCCTTCGAGGCCGCGGCCGATCCGTTCGAACGACCCGTCTGGATGGCAGAACCCGTTCTGCATGTCGACTACCAGCAGCGCGTATCCGTCGGCGGTCATCGTCGGCTCCTTCCGTCCGCGCCCTCAACGTAACATCGCGCTCCGGGCGGATGAATAGCCCGGCCGTCGCCGGGCAGGCGACTTAGGTTCCGATGACATCGAGCCCAAGGAGGATTCTCCTGATGGCAAACGAACTGAACGGCCTGCGCGTCGCCTTCCTCACCTCCAACGAGGGCGTGGAGCAGGTGGAGCTCACCACTCCGTGGGACGCTGTGCGCGACGCGGGCGGCACGCCGGAGCTGATCGCGCCCGAGCCGGGCGAGGTCCAGGCCTTCCACCACCTCGACAAGGGCGACACCTTCCCGGTGCACCGCACGATCCGCGATACCGACCACACCGAATACGACGCGCTCGTGGTACCCGGCGGGGTCGCCAACAGCGACTTCCTGCGGATGATCCCCGCGGCGGTCAGCTTCGTGCAGCGGTTCTTCGAGGCCGGCAAGCCGGCCGCGGTCATCTGCCACGGCCCGTGGGTCCTCGTCGAGGGCGACCTGGTGCGCGGCCGGACCCTCACCTCCTGGCCGAGCCTGCGGACCGACATCAGGAACGCGGGCGGCAACTGGGCCGACGCCGAGGTCCAGGTCTGCAAGGCCGGGCCGAACACGCTCGTGACCAGCCGCAAGCCGGACGACCTGCCGGCGTTCTGCGGCAGCCTGCTCAAGGTATTCGGCCGCCAGTCCCAGCCGGCCTGACCCCGGCCCGCCTCGCGGCCGCCTCGGGCCCGCGGCCCGGTGTCGATTGCGCAGTCGACCAGGCTAGAGCGGGTCGATTGCGCAATCGGCCTACGGCGTGTCGGGGGCTCGTGAGGGGTATCGTCCCCGCATGGGGAGACGAACAATAGTCGCGGACGTCCGCGAGGCATTCCACACAGAACTCGACACCAGCCAGCAGTCGGCGCTGATCAGCTGGCTGGCGTTCACCGCGATGTTCGGCACGGTGCGCGGGATCACGCACGCGATCAGGGCCGGCAAGGGGCCGTTCAGGAACCTCAGCCTCGGCGGCGAGCACCTGCACCACTACATGTGGGGCATCGGCATACTGGCCGGCGTGGGCGGGGTGGCGGTGCGTGGCACCGAAGAGCTGCGCCGCCACCCGGTCACCGCGGTCGCCTACGGCACCGGCCTGGCCCTCATCGTCGACGAGTTCGCGCTGCTGCTCGACCTCGAAGACGTCTACTGGGCCAAACAGGGCCGGATCTCCGTGGACCTCGCGGTCGGCGGAAGCTCACTGGCCGGCACCTACTTCGCGGCACTCCCGGTCCTGCGCAAGGTGGCCGACCGCCATCTCCCCGCATCGCGGGCCTCCTGACGGAGGGGCCGATCGGTCGCTAGGCGTGTCGTTCAGGGGTGCAATCCGCCCTGAGCGGCACGAAGTTTCCGCCCTTGCACATATCCGGAGGGGTATCAGAGAGGGACGATGCTCATGATCATGGGTCATTTGCGGCGAATAGCGCCGTTTTTGACCCACAATCATGAAGCCGCTTGCCGAGCCGCCGCCATCAGAAGGCGAAATATAGGGCAAAGTAGGACATATATCGCCAAATATCTCGCCGGTGCGCCGAAGATCCCGGCTCGTCAATTCCTTTAAGAGCCCGAGCGCCTGGGGCCGGGCCGGGCGCGTCGCAGCGATGGCGGGGTATCAATCTTCGTGATCATGAAATCTGTTCGAACAAATACCCTATGGGGGTATACCGGACAGGATGAGTCCTTTCCCGCACCGAGGTCCCGGGATCTCGCCGTGGGCGGCGGCCTTGGCGAGCTGGGCGGCGATGCGTTCGGTGCTGGGCTTCTCGATGACGGCGCCGAGCACGCTCGCCAGCTTGTGCAGCAGCACCGGATTCACCTCGACGTCGTCGTCCAGCGTGAGGTCGAAGTCGTCGTACCGGGCGCGCGTCGGCGTGATGGTGAGGGCGCGCAGCAGCACAGGCGCCGCGGGCTCGAGGAAGAGCTCGTCCCAGCGGGCCAGGCCGGCGGCCAGGTAGCCGGCCCTGATGCCCCGTTCTTCCTGAAGCTCGCGCGCCTCGCGGTAGATCGTCTGCATGCGGCGGATGGCGTCGGCTCGCTGGTCGGCGTCGGTTTGGAAGAGCCTGGTCAGCCTGGTGTGACCGGTCTTCTCGAACCGCTCGAGGGCGTCGGGGTCGGCAGCGGCGAGGTCCAGGGTGCCGGCCCGGCGGTCCTTGTAGTAGAGCAGCGTGTTCCGGCCGCCGAGATCAGTCAGCGCGTCGGTCCACTGCCGCCGAGCGGCGGCGACTAGTTCGAGCCGACGAGCGTCGTTCGTCTCGTGCGGTTGGGTCACGGGCGCTCCTGCTCTCGGAGGCCCGTCAGTTACCCGCGCGAATGGGAGATAAACCCTTTTTCATCCCGAACGGGCCGGTGGCGTCTTGACGGCGGTCACGCTTAATCACTAAATTGCTAGTCAACTAAGACACTAGGTGGCTGACAGATGATCAACTTCCGGGTAGACGGGCGGTCGGGGGTGCCGCCGTACCTGCAGATCGTCCAGCAGGTACGGCAGGCGCTGCGGATGGGCGTGCTGAACATGGGAGACCAGCTCCCCACGGTGCGGGAAGTGGTCGCGGAGGTGGCGGTCAACCCGAACACCGTGCTCAAGGCCTACCGCGACCTCGAGCGCGAGGGGCTGGTCGAGGCACGCGCCGGCCAGGGGACGTTCGTGCGGGGGCGGCCGCCGGGACCGCCGCCGGGCATCCACTCCCGGCTGGGCCACAGCCTGGCGCGCTGGGTCCGGGAGGCCCGCGCGGCCGGGCTCGACGACGAATCGATCGAGTCGCTGCTGCGGGTCACGCTGCGGACGGACTCGGCGGTTCTTGATTCGGATTCGGAGGAGATCGCGTGAGCGCGGCGATTTAGACTCATGAGCTGTCGAAGCGGTACCGGCGGGTGCCCGCGCTCACCGACTGCTCCGTTACGGTGCCCGAGAGCCGGATCTCCGCGCTCATCGGGCCGAACGGCGCGGGCAAGACCACGCTGCTGCGGCTGCTCGCCGGGCTGGCCAGCCCGACCGGCGGCACCGCTGCCGTGCTCGGCGGCGCGCCGCGCCAGGACCCGGCGTTCCTGGCCGGGATCGGCTACCTCGCCCAGGAGATCCCGCTGTACCGGCGGCTTTCGGCGGAGGACCACATCCGCGTCGGCGGCCACCTGAACCCGCGCTGGGACGCTTCTTCGGCGCGGACCCGGCTGCGAGAACTGAACATCCCGCTCGACCGCGCCGTCGGTTCGCTGTCGGGCGGCCAGCGCGCCCAGGTCGCGCTGGCGCTCACGCTGGCCAAGCGGCCCCGGGTGCTGCTGCTCGACGAGCCGGTCGCGGCGCTCGACCCGCTGGCGCGGCGGCACTTCCTCGGCACGCTGACAGCCGCGGTGGCCGAAGCCGACGGGGAACTCACCGTCGTGCTGTCCTCGCACCTGATCGCCGACCTGGAGCGGGTCTGCGATCACATCATCTTGCTCACCGAATCCCGGGTGCAGCTGTGCGGGGACATCGAGGCGCTGCTCGCCGAGCACAAGATCCTGGTCGGGCCGCGCAAGGACACCCATGCGCTGGAGCGGGCGCACACGGTCGTGCACACCGTGCGGACGGCGCGCCAGGCGACGCTGCTCGTCCGGCTCAACGGCGCGATGCTAGATCCCGCGTACGAGGCTTCGGACGTGGACCTCAAGGAACTGGTGCTCGGCTACATGGGCGCCTCGGCGACCCCGGCGTACGCGCACCTCGCGAGCGTGGGAGAAGACCAATGACCTGGCTCGTCTGGCGCCAGTACCGGGCACAGGGGGCGGCCGCCCTGGCGTTGCTGGCGGCATTCGCGGCCGTGCTGGTCGTGACCGGGCTGCAAATGGCGTCGCAGTGGCACTCCGTGGTCGCCGCGTGCACCGCCCACGCGGCGGGCGCCAGCGCGTGCCTCGACGTGTCGCTGGGCGGCTCGCATGCCCAGGACCTGATCCTCCTTAGCCTTATCGTGCCCGCCGTGCTCGGGTTCCTGTGGGGGGCGCCGCTGGTGGCGCAGGAGCTGGAGACCGGGACGGTCAACTTCGCCTGGACGCAGAGCATCACCAAGACACGCTGGCTTTCCGTCAAGGCCGGCTGGCTGCTGCTCGCCGCCGCGCTCTGGGGCGGCGCTCTGGGGCGGCGCGGTCGGCGCCCTGGCCACCTGGTGGTCGGGCCCGCGCAACGCCCTCTCCCAGGACCAGTTCCAGCCGGGCAACTTCGACACGCAGGGCATCGTCCCGGTCGGCTACGCGGTGTTCGCGACCGCGCTCGGGATCGTGGCTGGCACGCTGCTGCGCCGGACCGTCGTGGCGATCGCCGTGACGATCGGCGGGTTCATCGGGGTGCGCCTGCTGATTGCCGACCTCCTCCGGCAGCACTACCTGCCAGCGGTCACGGCCTACTACAAGCCGGGGAGCGCGTACTCGCCACCGGGAGCGCCCTGGGTGGTTTCGCAGGGGGCCGTCAACAAGTATGGGCAGGTCTTCGCGGCAGACTCCGGTCCTCAGGTCATTGGCGTGCCGGTCAGCGCTCTTCCAGCTTCCTGCCACAACCGTCTGTTCAACGGCCCGGATTCGCTGACCAAGGCGCACCTGCACCAGGCGATCTCCTGCCTGCAGGCGTCCGGGTTCCGCGGCTTCACCACCTATCAGCCCGCCTACCGCTACTGGCCGTTCCAGGGCATCGAGACCGGGATCTACGTGGCGCTGGCCGCCGCGCTGCTCGCGGTCACGTTCGCCGTGGTCCGCCGAAGGGACGCGTGATCGCGATGAGCTGGCTGATCTGGCGGGTATACCGCGCGCAGGCGGCGGCCGCCGCTGTGCTCCTCGCCGCGCTCGCGGCGCTGCTGCTGGTCACCGGCGTGCAGATGGCGGCGCAGTGGCACTCGGCGCTGGCCGGATGTACCCCGTTGCACAACTGCGGGAACCTCTCGAACACGCTGTTCCTCGGCAGCCACGCCGTCGGGTTCCTCGTGATCATGACGCTCGGGGTGCCCGTCGTCCTGGGCATGCTGTGCGGCGCGCCGCTGGCAGCCCACGAGTTCGAAACCGGCACCAGCCAGTTCGCGTGGACGCAGAGCATCACGCGCCGGCGGTGGCTGGCCTTCAAGGCGGGCTGGCTGCTGCTGGCGGCGGCCGCGGTCAGTGGTCTCGTCTCGGTACTGGTCACCTGGTGGTCCGGGCCGAACAACGCGTTCCAGGCGAACGCGTTCGACCCCGGCCGGTTCGACATCATGGGCATCGTCCCGGTGGGGTACGCGGTGTTCGCGATGGCCCTCGGCATCACCGCGGGCGCGCTGCTGCGGCGGACGCTCCCCGCCATCGCCATCACGCTGGCCGGCTTCATCGCCGTGCGGTCCGTGATCTTCCTCTGGGTGCGCCCGCACTTCATCACGCCGGTCACCACGTATCTCCCGGTCAGCAGCACGTTCACTCCGGTCGGCGGCACCTGGCAGCTGGCCGCCGGCTACGTGGGCGCCGACGGCCGGCCGATCGCCATCCCGCAGTCGACGAACGGGCTGGTGGTCAGCAGTATCGGCGGCGCGATCCCGGTCTCCGCGCTGCCGGGTCCGTGCCAGGCGCTGGCAAGCGGCGCCGACCGGTCATTCAGCCCCGCCGCCCAGCAGGCCGTGCTGGCTTGCGCGCAGGCGCACCACGTCCGCGCCTATGTCACTTACCAGCCGGCCAGCCGCTACTGGGCGTTCCAGGGCATCGAGACCGGGATCTTCGTGGTGCTCGCCGCCGCGCTGCTCGCCGTCGCCTTCGCGGTGGTGACCCGCCGGGACGCCTAGCGGCCTCCCGCCTGGTCAGGAGGCGCGGATGGCTTCGGCTACCAGGTCGAAGGAGCGGCGGCGGTCGGCGGGGTCGTATGTCTGGGTGGTGATCATGAGCTCGTCGGCCTCGGTGCTCTTGAGCAGGCTCTCCAGGCCCGAGCGGACCGTGTCCTGGGCGCCGATCAGCTGGGTCGCCTGGCGGTCGGCGATGAACTCGCGCTCCAGGTCGCTGTACGGGTAGGCCGCCGCCTCCTCCGGGGCGGGGATCCGCCCAGGGCGGCCCTGCCGCAGCCGCAGGAACGACAGCGCGGACGAGCCGGCCAGGTAGCGGGCGCGCTCGTCGGTCTCGGCGCAGATCACCCCGGCGGCGACCATCGCGTACGGCTTGTCCAGTGTCGCCGAGGGCCGGAACGACTCGCGGTACAGGGCCAGCGCCGGCAGCGTGTTGTGCGGCATGAAGTGGTGCGCGAACGCGAACGGCAGGCCGAGCGCGCCGGCCACCTGGGCGCTGTACCCGCTGGAACCGAGCAGCCACATGTCCGGCCCCGCGCCCTCGCCGGGGACAGCGTGCACGGTGGTGTTCGGGTGGCCGGCCGGCCACTCCCCCGTGAAGAAGCCCAGCAGGTCGGCGAGCTGGCGCGGGAAGTCGTCCGGGCCGCGGTGCCGCAGCGCCGCGGCGGTGGCCTGGTCGGTGCCCGGCGCCCGGCCGATACCCAGGTCGATGCGGCCCGGGTGGAGCGCCTCGAGCATGCCGAACTGCTCTGCCACGACCAGGGAGGTGTGGTTGGGCAGCATCACGCCGCCGGAGCCGACCCGGATGCTGGCCGTCGCGTCGGCGATGTGGCCGATCAGCACCGGCGGGGACGAACTGGCGATCCCCGGCATGCCGTGGTGCTCGGCCACCCAGAACCGGGTGAAGCCCAGGCGTTCGACCTGCCTGGCCAGTTCGATCGTGGCGCGCAGCGCCGCGCCCGCGGTGCCGCCTTCGGGGATGGGAGCCAGGTCGAGCACCGAAAGCGGTGCTCCGTTGAGGGTCAGGGAAACGTCAGTAATACCGGCCACGCAAGGGGCCAACACCGGCGGGCGGAGAGTTCTTCCTGAGCCGGGCACGGTCTTTTGGACCGGAAAGCATTAATTGTCATCGATAGTTCGTCCGTACGTAACGGTGTCTTGGCGGAATTCGAACACGTCGTGGGCGACCTTGTGGGCATGAGGATCGCGATCATTACGGAGTCGTTCCCGCCCGATGTCAACGGCGTCGCACACTGCGTAGTGCGCGTGGCAGAAAACCTCGTTCGCAAGGGCCACCACCCCCTGGTCGTTGCCCCTGAGTCCGCGCGCGCCACCCCGGTCGCTGACAGCCAGTTCCCCTACCCGGTGGAACGGGTCAAGTCCGTCCGCCTGCCCGGATACCCCACCTTCCGACTCGGCCTGCCGGGGCCGCGGACCCGTCGCGCCATCGCCCGGCACGATACCGAGGTCGTTCACCTGGCCAGCCCGGTCGCGCTCGGCGCGTGGGGCAGCCATGTCGCCAGGGCCATGGACCTGCCGACGGTCGCCGTCTACCAGACCGACCTGCCGAACTATGCCCGCGCCTACCGGCTCGGCGCGGTCACCGAGGCGTTCGCGTGGCGCTGGCTGCGCGACATCCATAACGCGGCCGGGCGCACCCTCGCCCCCTCCAGCATGACGGCCGCGGACCTGCACGCCCACGGGATCGAGCGGGTGCGGCTGTGGGGACGCGGCGTGGACACCGAGCGGTTTCAGCCCGCGAGGCGCGACGAGCGGCTGCGCGCCGAACTCGCGCCCGGCGGTGAGATGATCGTCGGCTACGTGGGCCGGCTGGCGATCGAGAAACGGGTCGACCTGCTCGCGGCCGTCGCCGGCCTGCCGGGTGTCCGGCTCGCGGTGACCGGCGGCGGGCCGATGGAGGAGGAACTCAGGCAGGCCATCCCGTCGGCGGTCTTTCTGGGCGAACGGCACGGCGAGGACCTGGCGCGGATCTACGCCAGCCTCGACGTCTTCGTGCACACCGGTCCGTTCGAGACCTTCGGCCAGACGATCCAGGAAGCCGGCGCCAGCGGCCTGCCCGTCATCGCGCCTGCCGCCGGCGGCCCAGTTGACCTGGTGGAGGAGGGGGTGACCGGGTTCCTCGTGCCGCCGTGCGACGGCGACGCGCTCGCCGCGGCGGTCGGCAGGCTCGCATCCGACAAGGCGCTGCGCTCAGCGATGAGCCAGGCAGCGCGCCGCCGGGTGCTCGGTCGTACCTGGGCCGCCCTGGTCGACGAGCTCATCGGCCACTACCAAGCCGTCATCGGCGCCGAAGCCACCCCCGCTCGGATGGCCGCATGAGCATTACATGGACGAGAACGGGCGGCCCATGAAAATAGTCAGGCTGGCCAACTACGTCGGTCCGCGGTCCGGGGGAATGCGGACCGCGCTGCGGGAGCTCGGCGCCGGGTACCTCGCGGCCGGGCACGACCCGGTGCTCATCGTGCCCGGCCGCCGCCCCGGCGACGAGCAGACCGCGCAGGGGCGGGTGATCACCAGATACGGGCCGATCGTGCCGTTCACTGGCGGCTACCGGGCCATGCTGGCGCGGCGCCGGCTCGCCGCGCTGCTGACCGAACTGCGGCCGGACCGGCTCGAGGTCTCGGACCGCACCACACTGCGCTGGACCGGCCGGTGGGCACGCGAGCACGGCGTGCCGGCGGTGATGGTCTCGCACGAGAGCCTGACCGGGCTGTTCAGCCTGCCGGCCGACGTCTCCGGCATGTCCCGCTGGCGCAGCCGGCTGCTCAGCAACATGGCCACCGCTCTCGCGGACAACCTCAACCGGCGCAGCGTCCGCGACTACCAGCGCATCGTCTGCACCACCAGGTGGGCGGCGGCCGAGTTCGGGCGGATCGGCGCGCCTAACCTGACGCGTATCCCGCTCGGCGTCGACCTCGACCTGTTCAGCCCCGAGCGGTACAGCGACGCCGCGCGGGAGCAGTACGCGGCGCCGGGCCAGACGCTGCTCGTGCACTGCGCGCGGCTGTCGGTGGAGAAGAAGCCGCACCGGGCGCTGGCCGCGCTGGCCGGGCTGCGCGCCGCGGGGACCGACGCGGTGCTCGTGATGGCCGGCGACGGGCCGCTGCGCGCCAGGCTGGAGCGGGCGGCGCGGCGCAGGGCGCTGCCAGTGCGGTTCACCGGCTTCGTCACCGACCCCAAGCAGCTCGCCGCGCTGCTCGCCAGCGCCGATGTGGTGCTCGCGCCGGGCCCCGTCGAGACCTTCGGGCTCGCCGCCCTCGAGTCGCTGGCTTGCGGCACCCCGGTCGTGGTCAGTGCGGCGAGCGCCCTGCCCGAGGTGGTCGGCGGCGCGGGCGTCGCCGTCGTCGGCGAGGACTTCGCCGACGGAGTGCGCGCCCTGCTCGACCGCGATCCCGGCGCCCGCCGTGCGGCGGCGCGCGCGCGGGCCGAGGAATTCGGCTGGCCGGTCTCGGTCGCCGCCTTCCTCGCCGTTCATGAAGCTCTCAACTCTGCTGCCTCGGGGGGCAAAGCCCCCCCAGACCCCCCACTGGGGGGACTCCCCGTCCCCCCAGACCCCCTAGGCCCCGCTCCCCCCGATAAAACCCTTGGCTCGTCTCGTTCTCTCGGGCAGGTGGAAGCATGACGCGGATTGTGACTCTCGGTGACTCGATCACCCTGGGCATGGGCGACCCCGGCCCGGCGGGCGGCTGGCGCGGCTGGGCACAGCACCTCGCCGCCGGGCTGCCCGACCCGGAGCTGCACAACCTCGCGGTGCTCGGTGCGCAGGCCAAGCACGTCGAGCGCGACCAGCTGCCGGCGGCGCTGGAACTGCGGCCGGATATCGCCAGCGTGGTCGTCGGCATCAACGACACGCTGCGGGCCGGCTTCGACCCCGTGCGGACCGGCCAGTCCGCCGCCCGGACCGTCGCCGCGCTGCGGGCGGCCGGCGCCACCGTGCTGACGATGCGGCTGCCGGACCCGGGCCGGATGTTCGGCCTGCCGGGCGGACTGGCCAGGCCGCTGTCGCGGCGCATGCACGCCGTCAACGCCGAAATCGACAAGGTGGCCGCCGCGTACGGGACGCTGCACTGGGACGCGGCCGGCGATCCGGAGACCTACGACCGTCGCAACTGGTCGGTGGACCGGCTGCACCCCAACGAGCGCGGGCACCGGCTGATCGCCTGCCGGTTCTGGGACTCGCTCGCCGCGGCCGGGCACGACCTGGGCGCCAAGCCCGACCCGGAGCCCACCAACCCCGGCCCTACCCGCCGCGACAACTTTTTCTGGATGGCTACCAAGGGCACCAAGTGGTTCCTGCGGCGGTCGGTCGACCTCATCCCCTACCTGCTGTTCATGGCCATCCGCGAGTCCCTCGCCGGGCCGAAGGACTGGGCCACCGGCGCGGAAGGCGAGTGGCTGCCCGCGGTCGGCGACGCCGCGGCGGCGGCCGAGCCTGTCGCGGAGTAGGCCACTCGCCGGGACACCCATCGGAGCGCTGGGGCTGGGAGTGGGGGAGGTTAGAAGGTTACCTTGGCGGCGTAGATGTGGGAGTTCGCGGGGATCGCGCTGCCCCAGGTCAGGATCAGCGCGGGGGTCGCGGTGCCGGGTAGGGTCGCGATGCCGAACGTGTCGCCAGGCCAGACGGACTTGGCGCCGAACTGCCTGGAGACCTGGACGGGAGCGTCAAGCCAGCCGCGGCCGATCCGGAAGACCCGCAGGTACTGGGCGTAGCCGCGCGGTGAGCTGTCGGACAGCCAGCCCACGTAGTCGATCCCGGGTGCGCCGCCGGCGGACTGGACGATGTGCGGCGCGGTGGTGTCGTCTGGGGTGACCCGGACCGGCGCCAACCAGGTCCGGCCGCCGTTCACCGAGTACGAGAGCCAGCCGGTATCGCGGCGGGCCGCCTGGGTGTCCCAGGTGATGTACAGATTCCCGCTGGCGTCCACGGCGATCGCGCCGTCGATCCACCAGCCGGCGATGGACTCCGCCCCGGCGCGCGGGCCGACCACGACTGGCTTGGACCAGGTCTTCCCGCCGTCGCCGGACGAGGTGAAGTACTCGTGGCCAGGGCCGAGGGCGAAGGTCTTCCTGTTGACGACCGACAGCGCCTGGTAGACAAGGTCGATCCGGCCGCCTTGGCCGATCAGCAGCGGTGCCAGGTCCGCGCCGCCGGCCGGGAAGCCGGGGCTCACGTGCATGACCGGGCCCCAGGTCTTGCCGTAGTCGGTGGACCGCTGGATCACCGCGTTGAGTTCCCCGGCCGCGAACGAGCAGCTCCCGCCGGGCGGGCACGTGATCCGCAGATACTTCGTGGTCGGGGCGTAGTCCCAGGTCAGGTACACCAGGCCGTGCGGGCCCGCGGTGATGAAGTCCCGATCGCCCCAGTTCCCGGTGATCGGCGGCAGGACGTTCACGCTCCGCGGGAACGTCCTGCCCTGGTCGCGGGACACGTCGACCACCGGGTACATATAGCTGGCGTTCTGGTTCATGAACGAGACGTACAGGGTGCCGTCCGGCGCGACCGCGACCGCCGGATCCCAGGCGTCGGACGAGCCGGGCATCACCACCGGCTTGCTCCACGTCTTCCCTCCGTCGGCGGAGCGCGCGAAGGCGATGTGGAACGGCCCGGCCGGCTCGCAGATCCAGGCCGCGTAGACGTCCTGGTGCCAGGCTGCCTCTTCGACCTCGGCGTTATCGGCGGCGCATACGCTCCGGCTGACATCGGTGACCGGGCCGACCGTGACGGCCGGGAGCGCCTGCGCCACGGTCCGGGCCTGGCTCGAGGCGCACGCCGCGCCGACCAGCGCGAGGCTGACCGCGACCGCGGCCGCAGCATGCCGGACTCGCATGACCGTCCCCCGATCGCCGGCGAGATGACACGCTAGAGGCTCTCACATGTCCCCTAACGCGTGCAATGCCCCGATTCAGCACCTACTCTTTGATGGCGATGAATACAGGGGCGGGGAACCGTGGTCTGGTTCCGTCGCTGCTGCGGGACCGGGTCTTCCGGCGCTACTGGGGGGCGTCGACGGTGTCGATGTTCGGCGACCAGGTCTCGTCGGTCGCGGTCCCGCTCACGGCGGTCCTCGTGCTGCACGCGGGCGCCGTCGCGATGGGAGACCTGACGGCGCTGCAGTGGCTGCCGAGCCTGCTGTTCGGGCTGCACGCCGGGGCGTGGGTGGACCGGCGGGGCAGGCGCCGGCATGCGATGATCCTCGCGGACCTCGGCCGCGCCGCGGCGCTGGCCACCGTCCCGGTCTGCTACGCGCTGCACGTCCTGACGCTATGGCAGATGTACCTGGTGACGTTCGCCGCGGGCACCTTGTCGGTGCTGTTCACCGTGTCGGACGCGACGCTGTTCGTGTCGATCGTGCGGCCGGAGTCCTACGTCGACGGGCAGTCGCTGATCTACGGCAGCCGGTCGCTGTCGTTCATGGGCGGCCCGTCGGTCGGCGGGCTGCTCGTCGAAGCGCTGACCGCGCCCTACGCCGTGGTCGCCGACGCGCTGTCCTTCCTCGGCTCGGCGTTCCAGCTCAGCCGGATCAGGCCGGGCGAGCCGCCGTCCGCCGACGACACCGACGGGATCACCGTGGGCCTGAAGTTCGTCAAGGACGAGCCGATCGTGCGGGCGTCGCTGACCGGCGTCGCGGTGATCAACTTCTTCAACCTGATGTTCCAGGCGCTGTTCATGCTCTACGCCGTGCGCGACCTGCACGTCCGGCCCGGCGTGCTCGGCGTGGTCATCGGCGCCGGCGCCGTCGGCGGCATGCTCGGCTCGCTGCTGACCAAGCGCCTCGCGGCGCGCCTCGGCGCCGGGCTGGTGTACGTGGCGGGCTGCCTGGTCTTCACCGCGCCGCTCGCGCTGGTCCCGCTCGCCGCCGGGGCGCACGGCGCGATGGTGCTCGTCATGCTGTTCGCGGCGGAGTTCACCAGCGGGTTCGGCGTGATGGTGCTGGACATCACCATCGCCGCGATCTTCGCCGTGGTCATCCCGGACACGATGCGGTCCCGGGTCTCCGGCGCCTTCCAGGCGATCAACTACGGCACCCGGCCGCCCGGCGCGCTGCTCGGCGGCGTTCTCGGCAGCGCGCTCGGCCTGCTGCCGGCGCTGTGGATCGCGGTCGTGGGCGGGGTCGCCGGCGCGCTGCTCCTGTTCCCCTCGCCGCTGCCGCGGTTCAAGATGCCGACTTTAGGCCCTTACCGCGGCCGCGAGAGACGGGTGCGGTGGCGGGAGGATGCCGCGTACGTTCAGAATGATCAGATGCGAACGATTGCCCTGGAAGAGCACTTCTGGACTCCTGAGCTCGCCCCGGCGCCCGGAACGGGCGTGCTGGCGCGCGCCGACGGACCGCGGCTTGACGAGGCGCTGCGCGACCTGGACAAGGCGCGGCTGGCCGACATGGACGCCGCCGGCATCGACGTGCAGGTCATCTCGCATACGCAGCCGGCCGCACAGGGACGGGCGGGCACCGACGGCGCGGCGGCGGCGCGGCGGGCGAACGACCAGCTGGCCGCGGCGGTCTCCCGGCACCCGGAACGGTTCGCCGGGTTCGCTACGCTGCCAACATCGTCCCCGGCGGCCGCGGCCGACGAACTGTCCCGCGCGGTCGGGGACCTGGGGTTCGTGGGCGGGCTGGTCAACAGCACGCTGGGCACGGACGGCCTGTTCCTCGACGATCCGCGGTTCGGCCCGCTGCTGGCGCGGTTCGAGTCGCTGGATGTGCCGCTGTACCTGCACCCGGCGGAGCCGCCGGCTTCCCTGCGGTCCGTGCTATACGGCGGGCTGCCGGCGCCGGTGGCGGGGGTCCTGGCGACCGCCGCGTGGGGATGGCACGCGGAGGCCGGGCTGCACGCGCTGCGGATGGTGGTCTCCGGGGTGTTCGACCGGCATCCCGGACTGCGGCTGATCATCGGGCACTGCGGCGAGATGATCCCGTTCATGCTGGCCCGCATCGACGAGATGCTGCCCGCTTCAGTCACGGGGCTCGCCGACGCGCCGTCGGCGTACTTCCTGCGGCACACGTGGGTGACCACGAGCGGCATGTTCTCGGTGCCGCCGGTGCTGTGCGCTATCGCGGTGTTCGGCGTGGACCGGGTGCTGTTCAGCGTGGACTTCCCGTTCGGGAAGAACGCTTCCGGGCGGGTCCTGCTGGACACGCTGCCGATCTCGCCGGCCGACAAAGCCAAGGTGGCAGGCCTCAACGCCGTGCGGGTGCTGGGCCTGCCCGCCTAGCCGGTCAGTTGACCGTCGAGTGGATGATGACCGGCTGGGCGAGAGCGCCGTCGACGCTGTCGAAGATGCCCGGGGCGTTATAGAACTGGCCGCTGGGATTGTGGTGCAGGGTGGAGTACTTGATCGTCAGTGTTCCGCCGCCCGCGTTGACCACGTAGAAGATGGCGCCGCCGCCCTCGCGCCCGGTATTTCCGCTCATCGCGGTGCCGTCGATGATCAGGTTGTAGCTGTCGCCGTCGGTGTAGATCGCGCCGCCGCTGCCGCCGCCCGGGGTGCCCGGCTTGGCCGGGTTCGCGCCCCAGCCGATCGCCTTGTTGTTCGTCAGCAGGCTGTTGATGACGTCGAAGTTCGCGTAGAGGCCGCTCAGCGCCGCGCCGTTGGAGCAGGAGTTGCCGGTGAAGGTGTCGTGGGTGATGTAGACAGGGGTGCCCATGTACATGCCGTAGGCGCGGATCGCCGCGCCGCCGAGGTCGGGGCCGTACTGGTAGCACCGGTTGCCGATGAACGCGGAGTTCACGACCTTGAGCTGGCCGCCCATGTCGAAGATGGCGCCGCCGCCATAGGTCTGCACCCCGGCGGCCTGCCGCGTGGCCGAGTACGCGTTCTTGAACGTCAGGTTCTGCACGACGAGCTGCGGCCACTGCTGTTCCCAGCAGTCGTCGGTGATGAACTTCTGCTTCGGGTCGCAGGTGTTCATGTACAGGATGCGGATCTTGCCGCCGCCGCTGAGCGTGACCTTGCCGCCGCCGTCCAGCACGACCCGGTGGCTGGTGTTCACGACCTTGGCGGTGGCGGTCATCGTGATCGTGACCGGATTGCGGCCACAGTCGAACGTGATGATGCCGCCCTCGGCGACGGCCTTGACCACGCCGGCCGACGTGCAGCTGGCCGGCGTGCCGTGGCCGATCACGTGGTTCGGGTGGCTGGTATTGACCGCCTGGGCGGCCGCGGGCACGGCCTCGTGGCCGTTCGGATTGCCGACGCTGGGCACGGCGGCCGAGCGCGGGGCGGTGGCGTACGCGGCGAGGCCGCGCGCTGTGCGGCCGGCCACTGCGGCAGCCGGCGTGGCAGCCGGCGTGGTGGCCGCCACTGCCACCGCCGCCACGGCCGCGGCGCAGCCCGCGCCCGCCAGCCCGCCGAGGAAAAGACGCAAGCCCCGCATTGATCGCATGACGCATCATGCTAGACCCGGCGGGCAGCCCCGCGCCCGCAAGATCGCGTGACCGGAACGGCCGTGATCAGCCGGCGGGAAGGGCCGGGGGCGGGGCCGTCCCGGGGCCAAGCTGTGCCTTGAGAGCGGCGAGTTCGCTGTCCACGTCACTGGCCGAGGTGACCTCGTCCAGCTCCTTCTGGATATCGTCGCCTCCGCCGCCGACGTCCTCGAGCACGCCGGATTGCAGCAGCTCGTCCAGCGCGCCGGCGCGGGCCTGCATGGCGGCGATCTTGTCCTGGGCGCGCTCGAGCGCGGCACCCGAGTCGCTGACACTGGCCGAGATGCCCGCCGCGCTCTCGTCCACCGAGCTCACCGCGCTCGCGGCCGTGTACTGCGCCTTGAGGACTTCCTTCTGGGTGCGGAAAGTGTTCACCTTCTGCTGCAGCTCGGCGAGCGCGGTCTCCAGCTTCTGCTCTTCCTCGGTCAGCTGCTGGTGCTGCGGCTCCATGCCGTCGATCTGGGCCTGGGCCGCCGCCTTCCGGGACAGCGCCTCGCGGGCCAGGTCCTCCCGGCCCTGCGCCAGGGCGGCCTTAGCCTGGTCCTGCAGGTGATCCACCGAATGCTGGAGCTGGGTTTCCTGCAGCTCGATCTGCTTGCGAGAAGCCGCGATGTCGACAAGAGCCCGGCGGATCCTGGTGATCTGCTCGAGCATCTGCTCATACGACAGGTCGAGCATCTCGTCCGGCTTCTCGGCGGTATCGAGTGCCTTGTTCGCCTTGGCGGCGACTATGTCATGGGCCCGTTGAAAGAGGCTCATCTCAGCCCGCTCTCTATCGATTGCGTCAGCCAGTGCTGCTGAGATCAGCGTACGCAAACCGCGGCGGAGACGACGGTATACACGGCCGGCGGCGCGCGGGCCGCGGCGGTCAGACGACGGCGCGCAGCAGGCGGACCGGCGGGGAGCCGTGCGCCAGCATGCCGTCGTGCACCGTGCGCTCGCCGTGGCCTTGGCCGATCAGCTCCCTGGCCAGGTCGCTGATCTCGGTGTAGCCCACGTAGTAGGTCGACAGCTGGGCCGAGGTGAGCAGCGCGCGGCGCCACTTGCCCGCCGCCTCGCCCTCCTCCTGGAAGCCACGGCCGGTCATCAGCGCCATCGCCTCGGCCTCGGTCATGCCGTGCGCATGCACGCGGGCGTCCAGGATCGCGTTGATCGTGGTGCGCAGCTGCATCTTCAGCTGCTGCATGCGAACCGCTCCCGGGTCACCTTCCCCGGGGTATCCGTGGCGGGCCATGAGCTCTTCGGTGTAGACGGCCCAGCCTTCGGTGAACGCCCCCGAGCGGAGCGCCGCCCGGATCCTCGTGGCGCCGGCGAACCGCCGCGAGTGCTGCAGCTGCAGGTAGTGGCCCGGCATCGCCTCGTGGACCATCAGGTTGTGCACCATGTGCCGGTTGTACTCCCGGTAGAACGAGGCCTTCCGCTCGTCCGGCCAGTCCGCGGGGACCGGCGCGACCGCGATGAACGTGGGCAGCGGCGCGGGCTCGAGCGGCCCCGGCGAGTCGCAGTAGGCGACCGCGATCCCGCGGTCGATCTGCGGCATGTCGATGAGCTCCAGCGGGTCGTCGTAGAGCGTGACCAGGTCGTGGGCGCGGACGAATTCCGTCTGGGCGGCGAGTGCGTCGGCGCAGAACCGGAGGATGGTCGTGTCGTCGGGGGCCGCCGCCGCGAGCCGGCCGAGCACCTCGCGCGGCGTGCCGCCCAGTTCGGCGGCAAGCTCGGTGATCTCTTCGGTGATCCGGTCCAGGTCGCTTTCGGCGCGGGCCAGGATCGCGTCGGAATCGGCCTGCGCCGACAGGGTGAGGGAGAGCTTGCGGGCGAAGCGCTCCGGGCCGATGCGGGGGTCGGCTTCCCGCACGATGCTCCCGGCCCCGCCGGTCTTCCTGTCCTCGAGGATGGCGGCCAGCCAGTTGCGGTGGACGGCCAGCGCCTCCAGCGCGGACGGGCGTACCTTGTCGACGGCCTTCCGGCTCGCGGGGCTTTCCCGCAGTGCGGCGTCGACCTCGTCGGTCACCAGCTCGATCGTGCCGTCGAACTGCCCGATGGCGGTCTCCAGGTGCACCGTGGGCATGCTCTCGAGCTGCGTGCGGGCGACCGCCAGGGTACCGGGGAGCTGCGCGAGGCGTCCGGCCAGTGCGGCCAGCCGTTCGGTCAGCGGCGCGAAATCCCTGGCCAGCAGCATATAGAGCGCCTTGCCGGGGTTCGCCTGCAGCGGGTTCCACGCGTGCTCGCGCAGCTCGTCGATCTCGAAGATCCGGCGCGCGATCCCTTCGGCGAGCATCACGGCGTCCACGGCGAGTTCGGCGGGCAGCGCCGCGGTATCGACGGCGGACACCCGGGCGGCGAAGCCGACGAGGGCCTGGCGTTCGTCGGCGCGCGCTGCCGGGTAGTCGTCGGGCAGGCGGTCGTCGAAACGGTGGTCGCCGAGCCTGGTGGCGGTATCGGGATGACGCCGCGCCAGGTCGTCGAGGTAGTCCTCGGCCAGCGTGATGAACTCAGCGGCGCCGGGGCCGACGCCGGTAGCGGCGCCGGGGCGGGGTAGGTCAGCGGTCACGCGCGCTCCTCAGGATGACATAGTCCAGTCGACAGCCTAGTTTCGGATGCATGAGCAAGACTGGCGAGTTCGTGCGCGACACCACGTATATCGACGGCCGCATCACGGCGGACGGACGGGACGGCTGGCCCGTGGAGCCAGGCCGGTACCGGCTGGTCGTCGCCCGCGGCTGCCCGTGGGCGAACCGGACGATGATCGTCCGCCGTCTGCTCGGCCTCGAGCCCGTGCTGTCCATGGGCATCTGCGGACCGGAACATGACTGGCGGAGCTGGACGTTCGACCTCGATCCCGGCGGGGCCGACCCGGTGCTCGGCGTCCACTGGCTCCGCGAGGCGTACGAGAACGCGGTCCCCGGCTATGACCGCGGCGTCACCGTCCCGGCGATCGTGGACATCCCGG
Organism: uncultured Actinomycetota bacterium; assembly: GCA_963771985.1. Taxonomy (GTDB): domain Bacteria; phylum Actinomycetota; class Actinomycetes; order Streptosporangiales; family Streptosporangiaceae; genus Trebonia. The sequence goes on from CAVYVO010000014.1 coordinate 575,220, forward strand.
GCGGAGCGGTGGTGACCGCGGACTTCCGGCACATCACGCTGGACATGGAGCATGAGTGGACCGCCCTACACCGGCCGGGAGCGCCCGACCTGTACCCGGAGCGGCTGCGCGATGAGATCGAGGAGGTCAGCGCCCTTGTCTACAGCGATGTGAACAACGGCGTCTACCGCTGCGGGTTCGCCACCGCCCAGGACGCCTACGAGGCGGCCTACCGCGCGCTGTTCGACCGCCTGGACTGGCTGAGCTCGCGACTGGAGACCCGGCGCTATCTCGTCGGTGACACGATCACCGAGGCGGACGTGCGGCTGTGGCCGACGCTCGCCCGGTTCGACGCTGTCTACCACGGCCACTTCAAGTGCAACAGGAGCAAGCTCACCGAGATGCCTGTGCTGTGGGCTTACGCGCGCGACCTGTTCCAGACGCCCGGCTTCGGCGACACGATCGACTTCGTGCAGACCAAGCAGCACTACTACCGGGTGCACACCAGCCTCAACCCGTCGGGGATCGTCCCCGCCGGGCCGGATCTGTCCGGCTGGCTGACGCCGCACGGGCGCGAGGCGCTCGGCGGCCGCCCCTTCGGGGACGGGACGCCGCCCGGGCCGCCGCCGGAGGCAGAGCGCGTGCCGCCCGGCCACGGCGCCGGGTGAGCCGCGGCTATCCCGCGGCGGCGGGCACTTCCTCGGGACCGTTAAACGGCATATCGGGCAGCTCTGGTTCGGATCTCGTGATGGTAACAGCGCCCGGGCCTCACTTCAGGCCAGCTAGGAAAGATCATTAAGAACAAATCCATGGCGTTTCCGTTGCTATAGTGACTGAAACGCAACAGATTTCGAATAAATTACCTTGAACTGGCGATGAGAGAATCTCGCGTCACACATCGCAACATTACGGCCACATTCTTTGCGCCAGAGCCCGTTATAGAAGTTGAATAGCCGGGGTTTCCGGCCTTCCATATACCCAGGGAGGTATCCGGAAGAGACGATGGCCATGATCGCGGGTCATTTGCGGCGAATAGCGCCGTTTTTGACCCGCGATCATGAAGCCGCTAGCCGAGGCCGCTGTCACCCGAAGGCAAAATATAGGGCAATTGGGACATATCTCGCCGCATACCCCGGCCATTTGCGTCGAAGGCCTCGGTCCTTCAATTTCTGTATATGAGCCAGAACCTGCTGGGACCATCGCATCGGTTAGAGACCGGCTAGCCTCCACTCCCCCAGCGATGACGGGACGGAGTCCTTGGGCGGAAGACCAGCGGAGCCACCGGACGGCCAGCGCAGGCCCGGCGCCCAATCCGGCGAGGTAGCGGCGATTACCCGGCCGTCCGGGCTGGTCAGCGCGACCGGGCTCGCGTTCGCCAGCAAGCCCGGCATGACCTGCTCCTCCAGGCTCGGCACCAGGACGTCGGCCGCGGCGACCCCGAGGAACCGGCCATCCGCGCGGACGGGTACCGAGAGGGTGATCGTGTACTCGCCGGTGCAGAAGTAGTCCACGTACGGGCCGGTCGCCTGCGGCCCCCCGGACCGGTAGGCGTCCGCGTACCACGGCGCCGCCGTGTAGTCGTAGAAGTCCGGCGCGGCGGGATCGAGGTTGACTCTCAGCTGCTCGGGCGTTCCGGCCGGGGATGTCCACCACCACTCCAGCCACAGGGGCGCGTCGGCCAGCACGTCGGGGGCGGTGATCACCCCGGCGCCCGCGGCGAGCCCGCGGTGTGTGGCGAGCACCTCGAAGATCGTGGGCCGGAGCGCGGCGAGATCGTCCCGCCGGGGCGGCCCGCTGGCGGCGAGCCCGGCTAGCGCGGCGCTGAGCCCGCCCAGCATCCCGAACAGACCGTCAAGCCACCTCCCCACCTGCCCAAGCCCATCGTGGTCCCTGCTCAGATCCAGCGAATACGCACGCAGCCGCAGCCCGATCATCCGCGCGGTCTCGATCGCCACCAGCCGTCGCGCGATGGCCGCCGCCTCGGCGGCCTCCCGCCGGGTGATCGCCGCGATGAGATCGGCGCGGGCGGCGACGGCGGCCGCGTGCTGCTCGTCGCTGGCCCGCATCCAGGCCAGGTCGCCCACCTCGGCGGTTAGGCGCTGCTCCTCACGCAGCAGCCGCGGCGACTGCGCGGCGGCGGCGACTCCGACGCTGAACTGCAACGCCGCCCGCCGCCTGTCGCTGGCCGTGCGCGCCGCCGTCAGCCGGTCGAGCTGGCGGTCCAGCTCGGCTACCTCACCGGGCAGTGCCCGCTCCGCGGCCAGAGCCGCCGCGGTCGCGGCGATCGCCGCCCGGTGGTCGCCGAGATCGCGCAGTTCGGCGACGCTGAACTCCCGCAGCCGCCGGCCGAGGCCGGTGGCCGGGTCGGGCGCGGACACGAACGTCCCGCCGCCGCGGCCGCGCCTGGTGGTGACGAGCCCCTCGCCGCGGAGCACGGCCAGCGCCTCGCGCAAGGTGACCGTAGACACACCGAGCTGCTCGGCCAGCCGCGCCTCAGGAGGCAGCCGCTCACCGTCCAGCAGCAGACCGAGCCTGATCGCCTCGCTCAGCCGCTGCGCCACGAGGCCGGCCAGCCCATTCGCGCTCGCGGCCGGGGTGAGGACGGTGCGCGCGGCGGCCGTGGTCAGTCCCACGCCGATCAGGCCAGCGCTCATTGTGTCAGCCACCCGCCCGGGCAGGAGGCACGCCGGGGTGACAGGGCCGGGACGAGCGAAAACCTGCCGCAGGAGCTCTTGACGTAAACATATAAAGCCAGATTTTATATGCCTACGACGCGGAGACATGGGCTGGGTACCCGCAGCGGTACGGATCAACCGATTAGCGGAAGGGCTGAGGGAGGACGTTATGCAGGAGGCCACGCCACATACGCCGTCCACGGTGGATGACGACGACGCGAGGCTGGAGAGCCTCGGCTACCGTCCCCAGCTCAACCGCGTGCTCGGGCTGTTCGCGAACTTCTCGGTCGCCTTCACGTACCTGTCGCCGATGGTGGGCATCTACTCCCTGTTCGTGCTCGGCCTTGGCACCGGCGGCCCCGGCTACGTCTGGCTCACCTGGCTCCCGGTGGCGGGCATGCTGCTGGTCGCCCTGGTCTTCGGCGAGCTGGCCAGCCACTACCCGATCGCCGGCGCGCTGTACCAGTACAGCAAGTACAACGTCGGGCGCAGGTACGGCTGGTTCGTCGGCTGGTTCTACGGCGTCGCGCTGCTCGTCACGGTCGCGTCCGTGGACACCGGGGTGGTCGCCTACGTCGCCGCGCTGCTGCAGAACTGGTTCAACTGGCGGATCAACCCGGCGAGCCACGTGGTGATCCTCGTGGTCACGGTCATCTTGCTGGCCATCCAGACGACGCTGAACATCGCCGGCGCCAAGGTCATGGGCCGGGTGGCCCAGGTCGGCGTCTACGTGGAGATCCTCGGCACCGTCGGCATCGCGATCGTACTGGCCGTCCACGGCTTCCACCACGGCCTCGGCTACCTGTTCACCACCCAGGGCGTGCAGCACGCCGCCACCAACCCGCTCGGCCTGAACTTCAACGGCAGCTACCTGGGCGCGCTGGTGATCGCCGTGCTCGCCCCCGTCTACATCTTCTACGGCTTCGAGTCGGCCGGCGACATCTCCGAGGAGACCAAGAACGCCGGGCGGCAGGTGCCGCGCGCCATGCGGCACGCGCTGATCTGGGGCGGCGTCGCGTCCTTCATCCTGACCGCCGGGCTGCTGCTCGCCATACCCGCGAAGGGCGGTATCGCGGCGGCCGTCTCCGGCGGGATCCCGTACATCCTCGGCCAGCTGCCGAGCGGCTTGCAGGACCTCCTGCTGATCCTGATCATCTTCGCGTTCTTCTCCTGCGGCACCTCGGTCCAGGGCGCGGGCAGCCGGCTCGCCTTCTCCTACGCCCGCGACGGCGCGCTGCCCGCGTCCAAGTGGATCTCCGCGGTGAACGCGAGGTTCAAGACCCCGGTCAACGCGCTGCTCGGCGGCGCGGTGGTGACGGCGCTGTTCGTGCTGCTGGAGTTCGCCTCCCCCACGCACGACATCAAGGTCGGCTTCATCACCTACCCGGCCAACACGAACGTGCTGGTCTCGCTCGTCTCGTTCGGCGTCAGCGGGATCTACCTGTCGTTCCTGATGACGGTGATCGGCGCCATGGTGGCGCGCAGGCGCGGCTGGATTCCCGAAGGCAAGTTCCGGCTCGGCAAGTGGGCCTGGCCGGTCACGATCGTCGCCGCCGTGTACCTGCTGCTGATGCTGGTCAACGTGATCGCGCCGACGGGGCTGACCAGCCCGCGCGCCTACTTCAACCTGGACTGGATCACCCTGCTCGTGATGGTCGTGGTCGCCGTGGTGGGCGTGATCTTCTTCCTGATCGCGCACAGCGGCCGCGAACTCAGCGGGCACATGCGCGACGACGCGGAGACTCCCGCCGCCGTCATCGCCGAGGAGGCCTAAGGGACCGATGTGCCGATTGCGCAATCGGCCCTGGAAGAGCGGGTCGACTGCGCAATCGACACGCGTGCGGCTCACGATGTAGTCAGTGCCAGGCGCAGCCAGCGCAGCAGTTCCGCGAAGTCCGCGTCGATGACCGCCTCGTCATGGGCGGCGAAACGGCCGGCCGCCTCGCTGGCCGCGAAGCCGAGGATCGCCGTGCTGACCAGCCGCTCGGCGCGGGCTATCGACTCGGCCGGAAGCCCAGCCTCGCGCAGCCCCGCGTAGACCTCGTCCCGCGCCCCGCGCGCGGCTGGCGTGACGGCCGGACGGCTGATGAGCAGCGGGAACGCCGCCGGATGACGCCGCGCCGTGTCCCTGATCGCGTAGGCGAGCGCGACAAGGCGAGCCTCCCAGGGGGCTCGGTCCTCGCCCCGGGCCGCTGACTCCCGCCCAGCGGGCCCGGGCCGCGCCGCGGTCTCGGTCAGCCGCCCCGCGGTCTCGGTCAGCCGCCCCGCGGTCTCGGTCACCTCGGCGAGCAGGGTCTCGACCAAGCCGTCGAGCAGCGCGTTCTTGCCGTCGATGTGCCGGTACAGCGCCATGGGCGTCACCCCGAGACGCCTGCCGACGGCGTGCATCGTCACCGCGTCGAGCCCCGCCTCGTCGGCCAGCGCCAGCGCGGCGGTCAGCACCGCCTCCCGGCTGATCTGCGCTAGCCGTCCCACTGCCTGACCGTCCCTTAAGTTTATGGCGTATATTTACATTATAAACATAAAGGAGGCTGCCATGCGGGTACTCCTGAGCGACGGAGCCGGATTGACCGCCCGCCAGTGCGCGACACTGCTCTCCCAGGCAGGCCATGAGGTGGAAGCGCTGTCGGCCGAGCCGCTGTGCCTGTGCCGGTTCACCCGCCACGTCCGCGCGGTGCACCGGGTCCCCGCCTGCGGCGCCGATCCGTTCGCCTGGCTGGACGCGGCGCTGGAGATAGCCGACCGCCGGGACATGGAGGTTCTGCTCCCGGTTCAGGAACAGGCGGCGGTCATCGCGCTGGCGCGGGACCGGATCCGCGCCGCGGGCCTTACCACGGCGGTGCCGTCCTTCGACTCACTGGCACAGGTCCAGGACAAGGTCAGCGCGTTTCACACGCTGCGGCGGCTGAGCCTGCCGCAGCCGCCGGGGTATGTCGCGGCCAGCGCCGCGGCGCTGAGAGGCCCGTTTCCCGCCTACGTGAAGACTCCGATCGGCACCGCGTCCGCGGGGGTCATCCGCGTCGCCACGGAGGCTGAGGTGCGCGCATGCGCCGTTCGCTGGGAGAGGGACGGCGTCTTCACGGCAGGCGGCCTGCTCGTGCAGCAGCCGGCCGAGGGGCCGCTCCTCATGGTGCAGGCGGTGTTCACTCACGGTTCGCTCACCGCCTGCCACGCGTGCGAGCAGGTCAGGCAGGGGGCCGGCGGCGGGTCGAGCCACAAGCGCTCGCGGCGGGTCCCGGAAGCGGACAAGGCCATGGCATCGCTCGGCAGCGCGCTGGCCTGGCACGGCGCCCTCTCCGCTGACATGATCCTGACGCCGGACGGCCCCGTGTTCATCGACGTCAACCCGCGCCTGGTCGAGCCGGTCAACGCGTACTGCTCAGGCGTCGACCTGGTAGGCGCGCTCCTGTCCGCCGCTACCGGCCGGGACGAGCACATCGCGCTGCCCGGGGCCACGGACGCCGCGGCCACACACCAGGTGCTGCTTGCGGTCCTCGCCGCGGCTTGCGACAGGGGCCGCCGGGGCGTGCTGGCCGAACTGCGCGACGCCGTCACCCACCGCGGCGGCTACCGGGACAGCGGGGAGGAACTGACCCCGCTGCACGGCGACCCCGCGACGGTGCTCCCGGTGGCGGCGGCGGCCGCCGCGACACTCGCCTGCCCGGCCGCCTGGCGCTGGTTCACCGGCGGCAGCGTCACGGCCTACGCGCTTACGCCGTCGGCGTGGCGGCAGCTGAAGGCCGCCGCGCCCCGCACCCCGGCCGTGCCGTGAAATGCTGACCAGGTGCCCGCGCTCACCGCGCCGCGGCGGTACGGACTGTTCCGGCGAAGCTGAAGATCATGAGGAAACCTTCAGGGAACCGATAGGCCCGCCTGATACTCCTTTCGGCCTCCGTCAAGGTTCGCGGCCGATTCTCAAGTTGTAACAACCGCGAAGCCGCGAACAGAACCGGGTGGGCAGGACCAATGAGTGAGCCATTCGCACAGTACCCTTACGGGGCGTACCCAGTACCAGAGCCGCCACGCCGGCGTCGGAGCCGGCACGTGCTCGGGCTGACCGCGACGGCCGTGGTCGCCTTGGCCGCCGGCGCCGGGGCGGGTGTCGCCCTCTCGCACGGCACCTCGCCGTCAGGCAGCGCGACGGCGACGTCGAAGACCATGCTGACCACGTCGCAGGTCGCCAGCCGGGTTGATCCTGGCCTGGTGGACGTGACCTCCACCCTTGGCTACCAGGACGCCACGGCCATGGGCACCGGCATCGTCCTGACGTCCAACGGCGAGGTGCTGACCAACAACCACGTGATCAACGGCGCCACGTCGATCAGCGTCAGGGACATCGGCAACAACAAGACCTACAAGGCGACCGTTGTCGGCTATGACGACAGCAAGGACATCGCCGTCCTCCAGCTGTCCGGCGCGTCCGGCCTGACGACCGCCACGACCGGGAACTCCAGCACGGTCCAGGTCGGCGACAAGGTCGTCGGGATCGGCAACGCGGGCGGCGTGGGCGGCACCCCGTCGGTCGCCGCGGGCACGGTCACCGCGCTGAATCAGTCGATCACCGCCTCCGACGAGGGTTCCGGCACTTCGGAGCAGCTGTCCGGGCTGATCGAGACGAACGCCGACATCCAGGCCGGCGACTCCGGCGGCCCGCTGGTGAACTCCTACGGCCAGGTGATCGGCGTCGACACGGCGGCCTCGTCCAACTATCAGTTCGGCAATGGCTCCGGGAACGGCGGCTCCGGGAACGGCTTCGGCTTCGGCTTCGGCGGCTCCGGGTTCGGCGACAACGGGTCGGGCAGCAACGGGTCGTCAAGCTCGAGCCAGGCCAGCACTACGCAGGGCTTCACGATCCCGATCAACACGGCGCTGTCCATCGCCCAGCAGATCGAGGCCGGCCAGGCCTCATCGACCGTGCACCTCGGCGCGACGGCCTTCCTCGGCGTGGAGATCGCGAGTTCTGACCAGCAGTCCTCCACCGGCGTGACGCTCGCGGGGGCAGCGTCGGGCACCCCGGCGGCCAACCTCGGGCTGGCAGCGGGCGACGTGATCACCTCGGTCGCCGGCCAGTCGGTCAGCTCGGGCACTAGCATCCAGCAGGTGCTCGAGGGCTACCACCCCGGCGACAAGATCAGCATCGCCTGGACCGACACCTCCGGCCAGTCGCAGACCGCGACGGTGACGCTGGCCAACGGGCCGGCGGCCTGACGACGCCGCCAGCCAGCGCGCCGCGCGCCTCGCTCCTTCTCCGGGCGAGGCGCGCGGCCGTTTGGCGTTCTCCGGGCGAGGCGCGCGGGTAAGAGTGGGTCGATTGCGCAATCGACCACAATAGAGCGGGTGGATTGCGCAATCGACACAATGGCGTGTGGGTGGCGGCGCGCGGAAGGCCCGGGCGCGGAGGGCGCGGGCGCGGAGGGCGGAAGGGCGCGGATGGGCACGCTTGTGTCGGTTCACATCTATCCCATGAAGGGATGCCGGGCGGTTGACCTGCGCGAGTCGGTGGTCGAGCCGTGGGGCCTGGCGGGCGACCGCCGGTGGCTGCTCGTCGACTCGGACTACCGGTTCATCAGCCAGCGGGAACACGCGTCGCTGGCGCGGCTCGTCGTCGGGTACGGGCCGGGCGATGGCATCACCGTGTCGTCGGACGGCTTCCGCCCGCTGTTCGTCGCCACCCCAGGCCCCGACGAACTGCTCAAGGTCACCGTGTGGCGGTCCACGGTGCTGGCCAGCGCGGCCGGCCGGGAGGCGGACGCCTGGTTCTCGGCCTACCTGGGCGAGCCGGTGCGGCTGGTGTACCTGGACGACCCGACCCGGCGGGCGGTGGACCCCGAGTTCGGCCGCGACGGCGACGTGGTGAGCTTCGCGGACGGGTACCCGCTCCTGCTCACGAACACCGCCTCGCTCCGGCAGCTCGGCGAGTGGCTGGCCGCCGACGGCGAGCGGCCCGTGCCGATGAACCGCTTCAGGCCCAACGTCGTCGTGGCCGGCGACGAGCCGTGGGCGGAAGACCGGTGGCGCCGGATCCGGATCGGCGAGGTGTCTTTCCGCGTCGCCAAGCCCTGCGGCCGGTGCGTCGTCACCACGACCGACCAGGCGACCGGCGAGCGCGGCACGCAGCCGCTGAAGATCCTCGGCGCCCGGCGCCGGTTTGGCCAGAGTCTGGTATTCGGGCAGAACATCATCCCCGATTCCCCCGGCCTGATCCGCGTCGGCGACCGGCTGGAGATAACGGAGTACGCGCCGACACATTCCTGAAATAGGGCGGGCAGCGCGCTTTATCACCGCGTAACGCCACCCGGTCAAGACTTAACACCCGGTCCCTTGCTGACCCGTGAATTCGCTGGTCACAATCGATTAAGGGAGCGATGTCGCCTCCCGGAATGCCGCTTGAGGAAAGGGACCGGCAGATGGCCGTCGCTCCAGTTAAGGCTGCCCAGACGAAATCCGCGCTGCGTTCTGGCGCGCTTGGCTTTCCGGCGCTGCTCGCCCAGTCAATAGCTGTCATCTCACCGACGATGACTGCCGTACTCATCATTCCGCTGGCGTTTTCCAACGCCGGGGAAGGCACCTGGCTGGCATATCTATTCGGGACGGTGATGCTCCTCTTCGTCGTCTTCTGCCTCAACCAGTTCGCCCGCCGCTGCGCGGCGCCGGGCGCGATGTACACCTACACGGCCCGCGGCCTCGGGCCGGCCACCGGGGTGCTGTCGGGGTGGACGCTGCTGTGGTGCTACCTGTTCATCGGGACCGCGGGCCTGACCGGGTTCGCCATCTTCTTCCAGCAGTTTCTGGACGCCCTCGGGTTCACCGGCACCGTGCCGCCAGACATCTTCTTCGCGATCAGCGCCGTGACGTGCTGGTACATCGCCTACAAGGACATCCGCGTCTCCTCGCTCATCACGCTCGCGCTCGAGGGCATCTCCGTGACGCTCATCCTGAGCCTGGCCGCGGTCGTGCTCTTCTCGCGCGGCATCCACATCGACACGGCGCAACTGCAGCTCAAGGGCGTCAGCCCGCACGGGATGAGCCTGGCGGTCGTCGCCTGCATCTTCAGCCTGGTCGGCTTCGAGAGCGCCACGGCACTCGGCGGCGAGGCGCGCAACCCGCTCCGCAACGTGCCGCGCGCGGTCATCTGGTCCCTCATCCTCACCGGGCTGTTCATGGTGGTGATGAGCTACGTGGAGGTCTACGGGACGCGGCACTACGGGACACCGCTCGGCTCGATCGCCGCGCCGCTGAACGTCCTCGCGCAGATCTACAACGTGACGTTCTTCAAGGCCCCGATCTCGCTGGGCGCGATGATCAGCTTCTTCTCGCTGTCGCTGTCGTGTCTGAACGCGGGCGCGCGGATCCTCTACCCGATGGGCGAGCACATGGTGTTCCCGCGCCATCTCGGCAGGGCCCACCCCGAGAACGGGACGCCGCACGTCGCGATTACCGTCTACGTCGCGATCATGTTCGCCATCCCGACGGTGTTGGAAATGGTCACCAACCCGCTGACGACGTTCGGCGACGCGGGCACGCTCGCGGCGTTCGGCTTCCTGCTCGCCTACTTCCTGATCACGATCGCGGCGCCGGCCTACCTGCGCCGCCGGGGCGAGCTGCGCGCCCGCCACGTGGTCATCGCCGTGATCGCGTGCCTGTGCCTGCTGGTCCCGACGATCGGCAGCTTCTACCCGGTGCCGCCGTTCCCGGTGAACATCTTCCCGTACATCTTCGCCGCCTGGATCGCCGTCGGCGGCGGCTGGCTGTTCATCCTGAGCCGCCGTCGTCGCGGCATCCTCGCCGAGATCGAGACCGACCTGGAGGCCACGCGGCCCGTGCCCGCGCCATGATCTTGGGCCATAGGTGGCCGTATAAGGCACCAACGACCCAAGATCGTCATGGAGGGAAGGGGGAGGAGGGGGGCGCGGTGGGAGGATGCCGCTTTCGTTCGGGAGATAAGGAAACAGGAGCGGCGCGGGCGGTGATGTCCGAAGTGCGGACGCCAGCCGGAAGCGTGCCGTAGGCGTGCCCGCGATCGCCGGCCAGGCGGGTGGCGGCGAAGGCGTCGGCGACGGCGGGGTGGCCGTGGCGGACGAGCAGGGCCGCCTGGAGGGTGACCGCCATGGCTTCGGCGAGGCGGCGGGCGGCGGCCTCCGAAGGGTCGGCGGCGTCCTTGCGCAGCCTCGCGATCGCGTCGTCGAGGCGACGGTCCGCGCCCGCGGACGCGTCAAGCTCGGCGAAGAAGGCCTCGGCGGATTCGGGCTGACGGGTCAGGGCGCGCAGCGCGTCGAGCGCGGCGACGTTGCCTGAGCCCTCCCAGATCGACCCGAGCGGGGCCTCGCGGTACAGGCGGGGCATGCCGGATTCCTCGACGTAGCCGTTGCCGCCCAGGCACTCGAGGGCCTCGGCGGCGTGCCCGGGGGCCTGTTTGCACACCCAGTACTTGGTCACCGCGAGCGCCAGGCGGCGGAACGCGGCCTCCTGCTCGTCGCCGGCCGCGGCGCGGTCGCTGGCGCCGGCGAGCCGCATCGCGACGGTGGTGGCCGCCTCGGACTCGACCGCCAGGTCGGCGAGCACGTTCGCCATCAGGGGCTGGTCGATCAGCGCATTGCCGAACGCCCTGCGGTGCCTCGCGTGGTGGGCGGCGTGGAGCACGCCCAGGCGCATGCCGGTCGCGGCGGCGAGCACGCAGTCCAGCCGGGTGGAGTTGACCATCTCGATGATCGTGCGGACGCCGCGGCCCTCCTCGCCGACCAGCCATGCCGTCGCGTCGTCGTACTCGACCTCGGCGGAGGCGTTCGAGCGGTTGCCGAGCTTGTCCTTCAGGCGCATCAGGCGCATGCCGTTGCGGGTGCCGTCGGGGAGCACCCGGGGCAGCAGGAAGCAGGACAGACCGCTGTCCGGCGTCTGGGCGAGGACCATGAACAGGTCGCCCATCGGGGCGGACGTGAACCACTTGTGGCCGGTGATCCGGTAGGTGCCGTCGGTTTGCCCGACCGCGGTCGTGGTGTTGGCGCGGACGTCGGAGCCGCCCTGCTTCTCGGTCATCGACATGCCCGCGAGCAGGCCGCGCTTGGTCAGCGGCGGACGGAGCCCGAAGTCGTAGTCAGGCGCGGCGAGCAGCGGCTCGAATTGCTTCGCCAGCTCGGGGGCGTGCCGTAGCGCGGGGACGATCGCGTAGGTCATCGAGACGGGGCACAGGTGCCCGGCCTCGGCCTGACCCCAGACGTACATGCCCGCCGCGCGGGCCACGTGGGCGCCCGGGGTGATGTCCTGCCACGGCGACGCGTGCAGGCCGCTTTGCACGGCTATTGTCATCAGGTCGTGCCATGCGGGATGGAACTCCACCTCGTCGACGCGGTGGCCGTACCGGTCGTGGGTACGGAGTTTCGGCGGGTTCTCGTTGGCGAGGCGGCCGTTCTCCTGTGCTTCCTCGCTGCCGGCCAGGCGGCCGAGTTCCGCGATGCCGGGTGTCGCCCAGCCGGCGCCCTCGCGGTCGAGCGCGTCCCGCAGGGTCAGATCGTCCGACGCGTCGTAGGGGGCCAGCGGGGGCGGCTGGTTGGTGACCTCGTGCGTAGCCATCGGGTGTTACCGCCTTAGGTAATCGGCCAGCCAGTCGGCCATCCGGGATCTGGACTCGTAGGCGCGGTTGGTCACGCCGTGGCTGCCGTCGGTGTAGAGGACGAGTTCGGCACCCGGAGCCTCCTTGGCGAGGCGCTCCTGGTGGTAGGCGGGCACGATCCTGTCCCGGGCGCCGCCCACGACCAGCAGCGGCGTGGTGATGCGGGCGGCGGCGTCCTCCAGGGTGAGCTCGGCGGCCTTCGCCCGCGCCTCCTCGTCGGTGGCGGCGTGGGCGCGGACCTTGAAGGTCTCACGGGTCTGCACCGGTAGTTCGTCCCAGTCCAGGTCGAAGCGGTAGGGGCCGGCGAGGGCGACGACCGCCTTGAGGCGCGGCTCGTAGGCGGCGGCGCGGGCGGCGTAGTAGCCGCCGAGGCTGACGCCGAACAGGCCGATGCTGCTGTTATCAACGTCGGCGCTTGTTTTCAGGTAGTCGACCACCGCGGTGGCGACCTTCTCGTAGGCGGGCTCGATCGGCAGCTCGTACTCCGACTCGCCCTGCCCCGGGCCGTCGACCGCGATCGTGGCCAGGCCGCGGGCCAGGAAGTACTCGGCGGTGGCCTGCAGCTCCTCCTTGGTGGAGTCCAGGCCGGGGACCATGATGACGACCGGCGGCCTGCGGCCGTTCGGGACGCGCAGGTAGGCGGCCAGGGTGGTGCCTTTGTACGGGATGTGCACGAGCTGGGCGGGCGGGGTGAGCGCGGCGGCGCCATTGTGGTAATCGGCGACGGCGCGGTCGTGCGCGGCGCGCTGCTCGTCCGGGTGGCCGACGAAGACGAACTTGCCCCAGTGCCAGGCCAGGGCGGCGCGCCGCCAGGCGCCGGCGGCCGTCTCGTCATGCCCGGCGTCTTCGGCGCTCTCGGCGAGTTGCTCGTAGCGCGCGGCGGTGTTGCCCCACTCCTTGCACCAGTCGTCCCACCGGGTGATCCGGCTCAGTGTCTCGGTGAAGTCGGCGTAGTCGGTGCCGTTGGACGTGAAGCGGAAACCCCAGTGCGCGGCCGCGTCGGCGACGCGGGCGTCCGGCTGCTCTTGTGCCATGGCCTTGATGCTAATGCGCTGGCTCGCCGTCGCCCAGCGCGCGGGCCGTCGCCCAGCGCGGGCCGCGGCGGCGCGCGCCGGGCGGGGCGGCGCGCGCCGGGCGACAGCTGTCAGCTGGTCATGGCAGGTTCCACTGCTGATTGGCGTTGCCGGTACAGTCCCAGATCTCCAGCTGCGTCCCCCACGTGGTGGACCAGCCGGTATCGTCCAGGCATTTACCTGATTGCGGGTTATAAAGCGCGCCGTCGCTCTGCGGCACCCAGGTCTGCGCGCCCGACCCGTTGCAGTAGTACAGGTCGACAAGGGTGCCGTCCGCCGTGCCGCCGGCGTAGATGTCCATGCACATGCCGAACGCCTGGAGGGTGTCGTTCGCGGTGTCGAACGTCCACTCCTGCGCACCAGTGCCGTTGCAGCCCCAGATCTGCACCGGGTTGTAGTTGGCGGTGCTCGAGTACCGGTCGTCAAGGCACAGCCCGTCGTACCCGGTGACCGGCCCGGTCGGTCCTAGCGCGGCGCCCGTCGATTGGTACGCGGCGACGTAGGCGACGCTCATGGTGCCGCCCGAGGTCGTCGCGCCCGTCGGGGTCGTGCAATTACAGACCCCGTTCGGATAGCCGCCGCCGATGGCCAGGTCGAGGATGATCGACATGTTGTGGTCGAACGCCGCCTGCCAGGTCGCGGTGCCGACCTGGCTCTCGGACACGCTGTAGTACGCGTTGCCGTCGAGGTAGAAGGTGATCGACTCGTCGGACGTGTTGGTGCGGTTGAGGATCATCGTGTAGGTGTGATAGCCGGACTGGCAGCCGCCGCACGGCTGGAGGCCGCTGCCGATCCCGTTCGGCTCGCCGCACGGGCCGCCGGGGTCGGTGCCGCAGTGGATGGTGCCGGACACCTCGGACAGCGAGTTGACGTCCTCCATGATGTCGATCTCGCCGTTCTCCGGCCACTGGCCGGGCCCGAGCATCCAGAACGCGGGCCAGTAGCCCAGGCCGCCGGCCGGCTGCTGGATGGACGCGGTCACCTCGAGTTCCCCGCCGGCCGGCGCGCCGACGTTCGGGCTGGTCGTCTGGATGCGGCCGGAGGTCCACGAGCCGCCGTTGTCGAGCGCGGTGATGTCCAGGTGGCCGTTGCCGTCCAGGTAGACGTTGCTGCTCGAGTTCGTCATGGTCTCGATCTCACCGGTGCCGAAGCTTGAGCCGGGCCCGGTGTCGTACATCCAGTTGTAGGACGGAGCGCTGCCGACGGGCCCGGCGAAGTCATCGTCGAACACGGTCGTCCAGCCGGTGCCCGGAGCCGGCGGAGCGTTGTCGGCCTTCGCGGTGCCGGCCAGGCCTAGCGTTATGAGGGAGACGATCGCGACGACCGCCGTGATCAGCCGGGCGGTCATCAGCAGGCTCCATCGCTGTTCCAGGCGCCGTTGACGCCGCCGGGGACTTCGTCGTAGTTCCACTGGTTGGCGGTCCAGTTGTCACCGTTGTAGGAGACCTCGTCGCCTGAGACGTAGGCGGTGTTGTTGACCCAGGCGGGCGCGCACGAACCGGTCGGGCTGGGGCTCGGACTCGGCGACGGCGAGCCGGTCTGCGACGGGGTGGGGCTGGGGCTCGGACTCGGGGAGCCGCCGCCTCCTCCCGTGGTGAACGGCTGGAACGCCTGCGTGAAGGCGCCGTTGGCCTGGGTGATCCCGCTGCAGGTGGATTCCGCCGTGGTCGTGCCCGGGCAGCCGCCGTTGTCCCTGCCTTCCGCCCAGAACGAGAGCAGCGCGATGCCCTGTGCGGCCGCGTACGACTCGACCGTGGACGCGTCGGCGAGTGTGAGGATCTCGCCGGAGCTGTCATTCTGGCCGATCATCGGCGTGTTCCCGAGCCTGCCGTACGCCGCGGCCGCCGAGATGCCGTAGATGCTCTCCAGTTGGCCAGCCGTTGCGTCGAGCGCCTGGTTCGCGGCCGTCCCCATCTCGGTGCCCGAGGTGCCGTAGTCCATCGTCATGATGTTGACGACGTCCGGGGTGAAGCCGTTGGCCAGCGCCGTGGTGAGGACGGACTCGCCGGTGGACGTCAGCCCGGTGGGCAGGACGGGGATCGTGTAGCTGATCTTGAGCGGTATGCCGTTGGCGCTCGCCCACGACCGGACCTGATCGAGCGCCTGCGCGGTGAGCGCGAGATCGGAGCTGTTGTACTGCTCGTTGGACTCGATGTCGAAGTCAAGGTGGGTCACGTTCAGCGTGGTGACCACGGACTCGACCTGCGCGGCCATCGCGCCGGCCGAAGAGCACTGGGCACCAAGGTCGGTGTCGTCGGTGTCCACGGTGTATCCGCCGAAGGAGATGCTCACGTCGCCGCCCTCGGCCTGGAGCGCGGAGATCTGGGACTCCCAGCCGGACAGGTTCGGCAGCGACCACTGGCAGCCGGAGCCGTTGACGAACGCCAGGGTGAAGAACTGCGTCCCGTAGTCGGCGGCGACGGTGGTGAGCGTGGTGTTGCTCAGCCCGGTGTCGACGTACGGGGCGAACACGTGCGCGGGCCAGGTGGTCGCGGCACGCGCGGGATGAGGGGCCGCTACAACGACGGCGGCGATGCCAGCCGCGCCGAGGGCGATAGCCGCGGCGGCGGGGATCACGCGGGAGGGTCGGGGCACTGGGCGGGTTTCCTTTCGCTGAGGATCCGATGGCCAGGCGCCCCCGCAGCCAAAGTGAGACGGCGCGGCGCGCGTCGTCCCAGGCAGCCGTCCCCTCTCTACGGCACCGCTCTACCTAGCCTTTCTTATAGGAAAGTTTCCTATTAAATTATGTTAAATTTTGTCGTAACGTCGTCGCGATTGTCAATAGCTGATCGCACACGTCGTATCCGACGTTTTCGCGAGCGCGATGCTGTGGCTTCGCGGGCGCGGCGCGCTGCCGCGCGGCGGCCCGGTGGGCGCAGCCGTCACACAGGTGTGCGACTCCGGCACTTAGGATCCCAAACCGCCCATTTAGCGCCCGTTTTGTCCCATTTGCGGGGAGGATTCAGATCCTATGTCACCAAACCGTCTCGGACTGTGAGACAGACGTGCCAGGCCCCGACTGCGGGGACTCGGTCAGGCATCCGCACGCTCGCGAGACAATTAGGGCATGACCGAGCCCCAGACCGACCCGCAGACAGTCAGCCGGGAGCAGGCAGCCAACGGAGCCGGGACCGGAACCGAAGCTGGAACCGAAGCGCAGCAGCCCGCGCGGACCTTGTGGGCGCCGTTGCGGAAGACGCCGCTGCGCCAGTTCCTGCAGACCGAGACCGGCAGCGCCGCCATCCTCGCCGCCGCGGTGGTCGTCGCCCTGATCTGGGCGAACGTGAGCGGTTCGACCTACCAGCGGGTCTGGGGCACCGAGCTGGCGATCCGCGTCGGCGGCCACGGCATGTCGATGGACCTGCGGACGTTCGTGAACTCCGGCCTGATGGCGCTGTTCTTCCTCGTCGTCGGGCTGGAGGCACGCCGCGAATGGGACATGGGCGAGCTGCGGATCCGCAGCCGGCTGACGCTGCCGCTGCTGGCCGGGCTCGGCGGCATGCTCGTCCCGATCGCGATCTACCTCGCCATCAACGCCGGGCGGCCCACCGCGCACGGCTGGGGCGCCGCGATGTCCACCGACACCGCGTTCGCGCTCGGCGCGCTGGCCCTCGCGGGCGGCAGCCGACTGCCGGACCGGGTGCGCACCTGGCTGCTGACGTTCTCGGTCGTCGACGACCTGGCCGGGATCGCGGTCATCGCGATCTTCTACAGCAGCCACGTCAAACTCGTGCCGTTGCTGATCGGCGCCGCGCTGCTCGCGGTCAGCGGGTACGTCAGGCGCCGCGGCGTGCGCAACGGCCCGGTCTACCTGCTCCTCGGACTGGCCGCCTGGGTGGCGTTCTTCAACTCCGGGATCGACCCCATCGTCACCGGGCTGGTCATCGGCCTGCTGACGTGCGCGTACCCGGCGACACGAGCAGACCTCGAGCAGGCCACCGAAACGTTCCGGCTGTTCCGCGAGCAGCCCACCGCGCGGCTGGCGGCCGAGGCCCGCGAGGTGGTGCGCACCGCGATCTCGCCCAACGAACGGCTGCAGGAGCTGTACCACCCCTGGACCAGCTACGTGATCGTCCCGCTCTTCGCGCTGGCCAACACCGACATCGTGATCAGCGGCTCGTTCCTGGCGAACGCGTACACCTCCCCCGCCACGCTCGGCATCATGATCGGGTACCTGGCGGGCAAGCCGATCGGCACCGCGGGCACGGCGTGGCTGGTCAGCAAGCTCACCAAGGGGCGCGTCGCTCCCCCGGTCGGCTGGGGGGCGATGATCGGCGCCGGCGCGGTCGCCGGCATCGGGTTCACGGTCTCGCTGCTGATCGCGTCGCTCGCGTTCACCGGGACCGAACTGGCCGAAGCCAAGCTCGGTATCCTCTCCGGCGCCATCTTGGCGGCGGTCTTGACCTGGGTCATCTTCCGCGGCATCAACCTGCTGCCGCCGCGGACCAGGCTGCGGGCGCTGCTCGGCACCACGACGACGATCACCGACCTGGCCGTGCCCGTCGACCCGGACCGGGACCACATCCGCGGGCCGAAGGGGGACGACGCGCTCATCACGCTGGTCGAGTACGGCGACTTCGAGTGCCCGTACTGCGGGCAGGCCGAACCCGCCGTCCGCGAGCTGATCAAGGAGTACGGCGACCTGCGGTTCGTCTTCCGGCACCTGCCGCTCACCGACGTCCACCCGCACGCGCAGCTGGCGGCGGAAGCCGCCGAGGCGGCCGGCAAGCAAGGCAAGTTCTGGGAGATGCACGACACGCTCATGGACCACCAGGGCGCGCTCAACGCGCCCAACCTGGTCAGGTACGCCGGCGAGCTCGGTCTCGACACCGAGAAGTTCGCCGCCGCCCTGCGCAAACACGTCGGCGCCGCCCGGATCGCCGAGGACGTGGACTCCGCGGACCTGGCCACCGTCTCCGGGACCCCGACGTTCTTCATCAACGGCATCCGGCACTACGGCGCCTACGACCTCGCCACGCTGACGGAGGCCGTGCGCACCGCCAAGGGCCGGGCGGTCCTCGGCGTGCGCTAAACAGGTTGAGGCAACTGCATGCATATCGAAGGGGCGGTGGCGTGGCCGGCAACAGCATCGCGATCACGGGCGGGCGGATAGTTCCCATCGAGGGCGAGCCCATCGAGAACGGAACGGTCCTCCTGGTAGACGGCAAGATCGCGGCTGTGGCGGAGACACGCGTCAAGCCGCCGCCGGGCACGGAGGTCCTGGACGCGACCGGCAAGTGGGTGCTGCCCGGCCTCATCGACGCGCACGCCCACCTCGGCGTGTACGAGGAGGCCACCGGCTGGGCCGGCACGGACACCAACGAGCTCACCGGCCCGGTGCAGGCCCAGGTCAGGGCGCTGGACGCGATCAACCCGGCCGAAGAGGGGTTCCGCGACGCGATCGCCGGCGGGGTACTCGCGGTCAACATCAACCCCGGGTCGGGCAACCCGATCGGCGGCCAGACGGTGGCCATCCGCTGCTGGGGACGCACCGTGGACGACATGGTGCTGCGCGAGCCCGCGGGCCTGAAGTCGGCGCTCGGCGAGAACCCCAAGCGCGTGTACGGCGACAAGAAGGAAACACCGTCCACCCGGCTGGGCACGGCGGCCGTGATCAGGTCGGCCTTTGTCGAGGCGAGCAACTATCTCGCCAGGCAGGAGTCTGATGATCAGTCGTCCGAACGTACCGGGCTGACTCCCCGAGACCTGAAACTCGAGGCGCTGGCCCGCGTGCTGCGCCGGGAAATCCCCTGGCGGCAGCACTGCCACCGCGCCGACGACATAGCGACGGCGATGCGGATCGCGGCGGAGTTCGGGTATGACCTGGTGATCGACCACGGCACCGAGGCATACCTGATCGCCGACAAGATCGCCGCCGCCGGGATCCCGGTCGTGATCGGCCCGCTGCTCACCTCGCGGTCGAAAGTGGAGCTGCGGAACCGGTCGCTGGCGAACCCGGGCCGGCTGGCCGCGGCCGGTGTCACGATCGCGATCACGACCGACCACCCCGTGGTGCCGATCCACTTCCTGATCCACCAGGTGACGCTGGCGGTCAAGGAGGGTCTTGACCGGGAGACGGCGCTGCGGTCGGTGACCATCAACCCGGCGCGGATCATCGGCGTGGCCGACCGGCTGGGGTCGCTGACCGTCGGCAAGGACGCGGACCTGGTCATCTGGTCAGGGGACCCGCTCGACGTGATGTCCCGCGCGGAGGCGGCGTTCATCGGCGGGCGCGAAATCTACCGGTACGACTACTCGCGGCGCGAAGGCGTCCACGTGACTCCGTGAGGGGTGGGGGCGCCCGGAGCCTCCAATCAGAGTGTGCCGATTGCGCGATCGACCCGCTCTAGTGTGGTCGGTTGCGCGATCGGCCTGCTGGCTCCCCTGGAATGGGCTGGCGCTATGGAGTTTGGGGCCAGGTGTGGACTGGGTTGTTGGTGTGCATGTGGTCGATGTAGCGCAGCGTCATCTGGCGGAGGGCCTCCTGGCGGCCGAGACCGGCTTCCTCGAGCCGCGCGGTCGTGGCGAGTTGCCAGGTGGCACCGTTCTGGCCGATCAGGCAGCGCTGCTCGATGATGCTCATCAGGCGGTCGGCGTGCTCCTGGCTGACACCCCAGCGGGACAGGCCCTCGCGGGCCAGCGGGAGCAGGCGGCGCAGCACGAGCTCGGCCGCCGGCACCTCGCCGACGCCCGGCCAGTACAGCCGCGCGTCCAGGCCATAGCGAGCCGCCTCCTGGAGGTTCTCCACGGCCGTGCTGAACAGCATCTGGGTCCAGACCGGGTGCTGCTCCTCGGCCAGGACACGGACAAGCCCGTAGTAGAAGGCCGCGTTCGCCACGACGTCCGCGATCGTCGGCCCGGCCGGCAGCACCCTGTTCTCCACCCGCAGGTGCGGGGTACCGCCGGTCACCGCGTAGACGGGGCGGTTCCAGCGGTAGACGGTGCCGTTGTGCAGGCTCATCTCGGCCAGTTGCGGGACACCGCCGGCGTCGAGGACCGCGACGGGGTCCTCGTCCTCGCAGATGGGCAGCAGCGCGGGGAAGTACCTGAGGTTCTCCTCGAACAGGTCGAAGACCGAGGTGATCCACCGCTCGCCGAACCAGACCCGCGGCCGCACCCCCTGCTCCTTAAGCTCCACCGGCCGGGTGTCCGTGGCCTGCTCGAACAGGGGCAGCCTGGTCTCGTGCCACAGCTGCCTGCCGAAGAGGAACGGGGAGTTGGCGGCCAGCGCGACCTGCGCCGCCGCTATCGCCTGCGCGGCGTTCCAGTAGTCGGCGAAGGCCTCGGGGCTGACCTGAAGGTGCAGCTGCACGCTGGTGCAGGCGGCTTCGGGCGTGATGCTGTCGCAGTGGGTCAGCAGCTGCTCGGCGCCGCTGACCGCGATCCGCATATCCTCGCCGCGCGCCGCGAAGATCTGCTCGTTGAGGACCCGGTAGCGGTCGTTGGCCGACATGAACACCCCGTCCACGTCCTGCTCGCTCAGCGTCGGCAGGATGCCGATCATGACCAGGCGGCTGCCGACGGCCCGGGCCCGCGTGTCGGCGGCGTTCAGCTCGGCGCGGACCTCCCGCTCGAGGTCGGCCAGCGCGTCGCCGACCAGGCGCCGCGGCGGCACGTTGATCTCGAGGTTGAACTGGCCGAGTTCGGTCGCCCAGGCCGGGCTGGCGATCGCCTTCAGCACGTCCGCGTTGCGCATGGACGGCTCGCCATGGGAGTCGACGAGGTTCAGCTCGATCTCCTGGCCGACCTGCGGCGGGTTGGCGTCGAACGCGTCCTCGAGGAGCATGCGGGCGAACGCGTCGAGGGAGCGGCGGACCTTGTCGCGGTACTTGCGGCGGTCTTCCGGGGTGATCTTGATCGCGTGGATGTCGCGGCCCACGGGGGGGTTGTGCCCCTGACCGGGCAATTTACACCTTCTTGCCCGGGTGGGTGCGGGGCGCGGGGCTTGGGGTGTTGCGGCGCGTCCGTCGGTGCCCGAGAGCGGCACCGAACAACGCACCTTAACACCCCCGCGCCCCGCTCCTCTCCCCCGGTTTAGTAAGCCCCGTGAGAGGCCACCGGTCGCCCCTCGCTTCGCATCGGCGCTGGGTAACCGCCTGAGACACCACCGGCGAGGCCTCGCTACGCTTCGGCGCTGGCGAAACGGCTGCTCGCGCGGAGGGCGGCGGCTACCTCGGGGGGAGCGACTGCCTCGGCGCCAGCGTTATACGGGGGCTTCGGGTCGTACTCGATGCCTAGCTGGATCTGCTGAGCGATGGTGTCGCCGGCTATGCGGCCTGCTAGGGCCAGGGCCATGTCGATGCCTGCCGAGACGCCGGCGGCGGTGACGTATTTGCCGTCGAAGACGTAGCGTTCCCGGCGGGGCTTGGCGCCTAGGCGTTCCAGTTCGTCCATGGCCAGCCAGTAGGTGGTCGCTTCGCGGCCGTTCAGGAGGCCGGCGGAGGCCAGGATCAGGGCGCCGGTGCAGACGGAGGTGGTCCAGGCGGAGGTCTTGTCCGCCGCCAGGAGCCAGTTCTGGAGGGGGCCGGGGGTCATGTGCTCCGACTGGCCGGGGCCGCCGGGGACGATGATGATGTCCGGGCGCGGGACGTCGGCGTAGGCGGCTTCGGCGACGAGGGTGAGCGAGCGGGAGTCGTCGCAGACTTCACCGGCCCGTTCGGCGCAAAAAATGATCTTCGCACCAGGCAGGTGAGTCATGACCTGGTGGGGACCCACCGCGTCGAGGGCGGCGAAGCGGTCAAAGAGCGGGATGGCGATCTGCATGGGACTCCTCAGGGCGGGGTTTCGGGCGGAAACGGCGGCGGTACTCGGCGGGGCTGACGCCGAGCGCGCGGACGAACGCGCGGCGCATCGCCTCGGGAGTGCCGTAGCCGCAGGCGCGGGCGGTCTCCGCGACGTCCGCCGCGGTGTCTTCCAGGTGGCGGCGGGCGGCCTCGATCCTGGTCAGGTCGACATACCGGCCGGGCGGCATGCCGACCTCGGCGGCGAAGGCACGGGCGAACTGGCGGGGCGACAGGCTGGCGCGCTGGGCGAGGGTTTGCACGCAGAGATCGGCGGCCGGGTGTTCGGCGATCCAGGACTGGACGTCGCGCAGGGGTTCCCGGCTGGCGACCTGGGCGGCGAGCTGGGCGCTGAACTGCTGCTGGCTGCCCGGCCGCCTGAGGAACACCACCAGGTCACGGGCCACGGCGAGCGCGGCATCCCGGCCGAGGTCGTCCTCGAGGAGGGCGAGCGCCAGGTCGATACCCGCGGTGACGCCCGCGGAGGTGACGAGGTTCCCGCTCCTGATGAAGATCGGATCGGGGTCGACGGTTGTCCTCGGGTATCGCGTGGCCAGTTCCGCGCAGTGGGCCCAGTGGGTCGTGACCGTGCGGCCGTCGAGGAGACCCGCCTCGGCGAGCAGGAAGGCGCCGGTGCAGACGGAGGCCAGGCGCCCGGCATCGGCGGCGTGCGCGCGCAGCCACGCGACCAGGTCCCGGTCCCGGCGGCGGGCACCCGGGCCGCCCGGGACGAGGAGCAGGTCCGGCGGCCGCGTCCGATGTTCCAGGGCAGCGTCCGGGGTCAGGCGCAGGCCGCTCGAGGTTCGCGCGCCGCGGCCGCCGAGGCTGGCCGTCGTAATCTCATACCCCCGTCCTGGCGCGTGCGCGAAGACCTCGAGCGGGCCGGTGACGTCGAGGCTCTGCACGCCGTCGAACAAGACGATCAGCACGGTCCGCATGCGTCTCAGTCTGGCCGCGCGCGGTGCTGGCAGCAATGACGAATATCCCACCTTTCCTGCCATGAGTGGCGAGCTCGCGCGGCCGCGAGGCCGGGGCTGAGGCTGGGGCTGGGGGGCGGCCGTGGGCTAAGGGCCGTGGGCTAAGGGGCCGATTGCGCGATCGACCACACGAGAGCGGGTCGATTGCGCAATCGGCGTGGCTGGTGGAAACTTAAGGGGCAATTAGCCGCGAAAGCCACGGGAGGGTTCCGGTCGTGGGCACGGAAAGGCCGGAGAAACCAGACCCTGATCACGTGCTGACATGGCGGCAGCGGAAGATACTGGGGTTCATTCGAGAATCGGTGCGAAAGAACGGCTATCCGCCATCGCTGGTCGAAATCGGCGCGGCGGTCGGGCTCAGTAGCATATCGAGTATCTCCTACCAGTTGTCGGTGCTGCAGCGAAAGGGCTATCTCCACCGGGATCGCCGCAGACCGCGGACGGTGGAAATCCGGCTGCCCGGTTCCCCGGCGGCCCGCGCCGGACAGGACGTGGACGGGAACGGGCTCGATATCCCGTCCCAAGCAACCGCTTACGTACCGTTGGTCACCCGGATCCTGTCTAGCGGACCGATCCTCGCCGACGAGCAGATCGAGGATGTTTTCCCGCTGCCCAGGAAGCTCGTCGGCGAAGGGACTCTGTTCCTCCTCGAGATGGCCGGGGATTCGATGATCAACGCCGCCATCACGGACGGAGACTGGCTCGTCGTGCGTCAGCAGAACGAGGCGGATCACGGTGACATTGTGGCCGCCGTGCTCGACGGCGAAGCCACGGTGAAAAGGCTGACGCGCAGCGACGGGCATAACTGGCTGATGTCACACAATCCCGCGTACACGCCGATCCTGGGCGACGACGCTAAAATCCTGGGCAAGGTCGTCGCGATCCTGCGGCGTGTCCCATCCGCCGCGGATCAGGCATAGGCGGTCATCGGCCTCGGTCAAGCACTACAGGTCGTCCGCGGCTACTCTCAGGTCACGGTACGCCTCCGCGAGACGCGGCAGGGGCCACGAGGCGTTGAGGCCGCTGGGGTTCGGCAGGATCCAGACGCGCGCTTCGCCGAGCCGGTCCTCCTGGGGGCCGACCGCGGCCCGGGGGCGGGCGAACGCGACACGGTAGGCGGTCACGCCGGCCACCGCGAGGAAGCGCGGCCGGTGCCTGTCAACCAGCTTCCGCAGGTGGACGGCGCCGTCGCGGAGTTCGTCGTCGGTGAGCTCGGCGGCCTGGGCCGTGGCGCGCGGCACGATGTTGGTGATGCCGAGGCCGTAGCGTGCCAGCTCCGCCTGCTCGCTGGGCGCCAGCCGGCGCGGGGTGAAGCCGGACAGGTGCAGGGCAGGCCAGAACCTGTTGCCCGGCCGCGCGAAATGCCAGCCGGCCGCCGCGGAGTACAGGCCCGGGTTGATCCCGCAGAACAGCACGTGGAACGGCTCGCCGGCGGCGGGCAGGACGTCAGGGATCGTGCGGTCACGTGCGGCCGCCAGGTCCAGCTTCATGGGTCACCATTCTCGCCGCTCTCGCCGCTCTCGCCGCTCTCGCCGCGCCGGAGTCGATTTAGGGCACCAAACCGGCCGCTATGGCTTCTAGCGTGGCTCGCGTACCGGCGATTCAGACGAAGGGACGGCTCATGACCATGACCGCCGAGCTTCTCGACACCGAGCGGGCCGATCTGCTAGCGACGCTGGCTGGGGTCCGGCAGTTCCTGCGGTTCACCACCCGCGACCTGACCGACGACCAGGCCCGGTCGCGCACCACCGCCAGCGAACTATGCCTGGGCGGGCTGATCAAGCACGTCACGCTCGTCGAACGGAACTGGGCCGGGTTCATCGTGGCAGGCCCGTCGGCGCTGGGCGACTTCAGCGCCATGACCGAGAGCGACTACGCCGCCCGGGCCGAGCAGTTCCGGCTGCTGCCCGGCGAGACGCTGGACGACGTGCTGGCCGACTACGCCAAGGCGGCCGAGCGAACCGACGAGCTCGTCCGCACCCTGCCCGACCTGAGCGTGAGCCATCCGCTGCCGAGCGCCCCGTGGTTCGCGCTCGGGGAACGCTGGTCGACCCGCCGGGCGCTGCTGCACATCGTCGCGGAGACCGCGCAGCACGCCGGCCACGCCGACATCATCCGGGAGTCGCTGGACGGCGCCAAGAACATGGGCTGATCAGCTCGCGGCCACCGCCTCCGCCATGCGGCGGACGATTTCGGCGAGGATGGGCCGCGGCGTCGCGAAGTTGAGCCGGACGTGGCCGCGGCCCGCCTCACCGCACGCCGCTCCGTCGGTCAGCAGGACCCGGGCCTTGGCCAGGAAGAAGTCGGCGGGACTGTCCTCGATGCCGAGATCGCGGCAATCGAGCCAGGCCAGGTAGGTGCCCTCGGGAGGCTGGTAGCGGACCGCGGGCAGCTGCCGCGCGAGCCACCCCGCCAGGAGCTCACGGCTGCCGTCGAGGTAGCCGACGACGTCGGCGAGCCAGTCGCCGCCGTCGCGGTAGGCGGCGATACTCGCCCACACGCCCGGGGTGCTCGCTCCGTGCTCGAATATGAACCCCTGCTCGGCCCAGGCCGCCGCGTCGCCGTCGCTAGTGAGGATGAGCTGCGCGCACTTGAGGCCGGGCAGGTTCCAGCCCTTGGACGCGGCCGTCGCCGTGAGGGTGTGCGCGGCCGTGTCCCCGGAGATGCTCGCGTAGGGGATGTGCGTGCCGCCCGGGTAGATGAGCGGCGCGTGGATCTCGTCGGCGAACACCCGTCCGCCGTTGCGGTCGACGACTTCCGCTACCGCGGCCAGCTCCTCGCGCGTGTACACGCGGCCGACCGGATTGCAGGGATTGCAGAGGATCAGCAGGTGACCGCCCTGTCTGAAGGCGGCGGCGATGCCGTCGAGGTCGAGGACGAAGCGTCCGCCGTCGGCGGCCATCGGCACCTGGATGATCTGGCGGCGCAGCTGCGGCGGCACCGTGAGGAACGGCATGTACGCGGGGGTGGGCAGGATCACCGGGCTGTCCGGCCGGGAGAACACGGTGATCGCCGCTTCCAGGCCTTTGATCACGTCGGGGAGCGGCCGGATCATGGCCGGGTCGACGGTCCAGCCGTAACGGCCGCGCTGCCAGGCGGCGCACGCCTCCGCCATCTCGGCCGCCGCGCGGTCGCTGAGGTACCCGAAGTCGCTGCGCGCGATCACGTCCCGCAGGGCCCGCTCGATGGCGGGCGCCGCGCCGAAGTCCATCTCCGCGATGAACGCGCCGATGACGTCCGGGGCGCCGCGCGTCCATTTCACGCTGCCCCGGCGGCGCAGCTCCGCCATCGTGATCTGGTCTGCCGTCTCGGCGAACGTGGGCACTTGAATTCCCTCGCTGGCTTCCTTGAATGCGCTGCAACTAATCGTACGGAACGGGCAAGACGGTCTGGTTCACGATCGCCCTGTGACAGCGGCCGGCTGGCTAGGCTGAGGCAAGTGAACGAAGTGCGGCAGATGCTTGATGGCTTCGCCGCCGACGTCAGCCGCGTGCTGCCGCTGGTCGCGCTGTGGGCACATGGGTCGCTGGCGCTCGGGGACTTTCAGCCCGGTCGCAGCGACATCGATCTCGTCGCCCTGATCGCCGAACCGGTCACCGGCGCGCGCAGGCAGGACCTGCAGCGCGTGCACGAAGCGCTCAGGGAGCAGTTTCCGCTGGCAGACAAGCTGCACTGCGCGTACATGGTCCGCGGTGAGCTGGCCGATACCGGCCAGCACCACGTGACTTGGGCGCACGGCGAGCTGTTTGACCGGGCGGTATCGCCGGTCACCCGCCGGGAACTGCACCAGGGAGGATTGTGCCTGCTCGGCCCCGCGCCGGCCGCTCTGGTTCCCGCGGTCTCCGACCAGGAGCTCGCGGACTACATTCGCGCTGATCTCTGGGATTACTGGTATCCGAAAACCGGCCGGCCAGAGCTGTGGTTGAACGATATCTGGGTCGACCTGGGGATGCTGACGCTCGCACGTGCGGCGGTGACGCTGGACGACGGGCGGCTCATCACCAAGCGAGAGGCCCTGGAGGTATTGGCGAGTCAGGGTGCGCCTGCTGAGGTTGTCCGTGACATCTACGTGCGCCGCTATGGGACGGCGCGGCCGATACCAGAGCAGTGGCGAGTCACGCGGGGAGTTCTCGCCCGCGCATATGTCCATGCCAGGATCGAACGCATCCTGGGGCTTCCGGAGAGCCCCTAGCGGGCGCTCGCGCGGACGATGACCTCCTCCTCGGTGAGCGGGCTTTGCGGGTGATAGCTCAGGCACATGGGCGTGCGGATCTCCCGGAATCCGCTGCCTTCCGTGGCGATGTAGAACTGGCCCGCGCTCAGGCGCCCGATGTCCGGGACGTCGCCGCCCTTCGCCTTGGCGAGTTCTCGCGCCGCGTCGATCTGGGCGGGGCTGTTGAGCAGGCCGTAGAACTGCGTAGTCGAGTTACCGGGGATCGAGTTGTGCAGCCCTTTGGGCGATTGCGTGGCGAAGAGCAGGCCAAGCCCGTACTTGCGGGCCTGCGACACGAGCCGGAGCGTGCTGACGGTGCACGCGGTGGTCCTGACGGACGGGGCCAGATCTTGTGCCTCGTCCATGACGAGCAGGCCGCCGAGCGGCCGGTCGCCGACCGGGTGGCGCTTGATCCAGGAGAACAGGGCCATCTGCAGCTGGTTGACGAAGCTCTGCCGCTGCTCGAGGTTCGGCAGGCCGGCCATGCTGATGACGGAGACACGGGCCCGTTTGCCAGGGGGCGGGCTGAGCAGCATGCCCGGGTCGGCCGGCTCGCCGGACCCGCCGAAGAGCGGGTCGTACGCGCGGACAGCCCGGAGCCTGTCCGCCAGTTCGGCCGCGAGCGCTGACGCCTTGTGCAGGCTGCTGGCATCCAGCGGCAGGTCGCTCAGCATGGCTACGAACTCGCCGAGGTCGCTGCCGCGGTTACGGCCGAAATACTGGAGGGCTTCGGTCAGCACCGCCTTTTCCATGATCGCTTTGTTCGTGTCCTTGTGCGCGTTGACACGCGGTGCCAGCGCCTCGACCGCGGCGCTCACTGCCGCGTTGAACTCATCCGTGTCGTCGAGGATGTCCGCGAACACCGGCAGCGGCTGGAAGGTGAGCGGCCGTCCGCCCGCGCGGCACGGCGTCCAGACAACCACGTCGGTGTTCGCCAGGTAGTCGCGTGCCCGCTCCGCGTCGCCGCCAGCCCAGGAGCCCGGGGCCTGCGGCCACGCGTCGCCCAGCCGTGCCAGGTCGTTGTTGGGGTCCAGCACGATCGACGAGACCCCGTGCAGCGCGCACTCTTCGATGACGCGACGCAAGAGCACGGTCTTGCCAGAACCTGAGCCCGCGAAGATCGCCACGTGCCGGCGCAGCGACATAAGGTCCAGGGTTACCGGCGCCCTGTCCGCGGCGATCACGCCGACGCAGACACCCGACGCGGCCGGCGCGGCCGGCGCGGCCGGCGCGGGGGATGTGGCCGGCGCGGGGGATGTGGCCGGCGCGGCCGATGCGGCCGGCGCGGTGAGCTGGGGCTGCCCCACGGCGGCGAGCGCATCTTTGAGCAGTTCGGTGCCGTGCGCTGGCTGCCGCGCCCGCAGCCATGCGTTCAGCTCTGGGTGGTGGCTCGCGAACATGGCGCTGAGCGCGGCGAACGTCTTCAGGTCTTCGGCGGTGACGGACAGCACGACGCCGCCTTTCGCCGCGAATTCAGCCGTTTCCTGTTCGGTGACCGGACCGGCCGGCCAGGGGGCGTTCCTGAGCACGAACAGCCGGTGGCGGGCGCCGTCCACACCCAGCCCAGCAGCCTCGGCCGCTTTCCTGAGACGGCTCTGCACTGCCCGGGGATGGCTGGCCGCGATCGCGCGGAATGCCCATCGCCGCTGCCGCTCGGTACGCGTGTCGACAATCATCCGCAGGCACGCGTGCAGCCGCGGGTTCCTGCCCGGCGGCGGATCCTGGAGGAACGCGTGATCGCCGCCGGCGCCGAGTTCCCTGACCCAGGCTTCAAGCCCGGAGGCGAGCAGCGCGGGCATCGCCGAGTCCTCGGTCTCCTGCTTGAACGCGGCGGACACGCCGGCGCTGTCGCGCAGCTCGGCGAACAGGGCGTCCAGCGCGGCCAGGCCGTCCTCGGCGCCGGGATGCGGCAGCTGTGCTGACATGACGCGCTGGCCAGCGCCGTCCCGCGGTTCGTCGAGTCGGTACAGGTCGGCGGCTTTCCGGTCATGCAGGCACATGCTGACATGGGCTTCAACGCGCTTGAGCAGGGCACGCGCGGTGTACCGGCTGGCGTCCTCGAACGCGGCGGGCAGAATCGGCCACGTCGGATAAGGCGGCTGGAAGCCGGTACGCGCGTAGTCCGCCGCGAAGCGCTTCTCGATCATGAGCCGCCCGATGTCCGCGGTGGGGATGTTCCGCAGCTGGCGGGCGGCGCGGAACCGGTCGGCGACTGAGTCTAGGCCGTACTCGCGCACATAGGCCCAGCTCTCCGGGAGGCAGGAGACGACCGTGAGGGTGCGGTGGGTGATATCACGGAGCGTCATCAGCCCGGTGGCCACGTCCGCGAGCTGGCGGGACTGCGGGGAGCCTGCACCGGAGACGCCGACGAGCTCGTCGATGAGCGCGTCGACCTGATCGACGGCGAGGACGGTGGGCCCGGTGAGCGCCAGCACTCTGGACAGTTCACTGACCAGCAGTCGCGGCAGCTTGCGGCGGGTGCTGATCCCCCATCGACGGCGGTCATCGACGTCGACTTCGTTGCCGGTCAGGAAGTAGTAGCCGACGTCCTGATCCTCTTGGAGAGGCGAGGCGAGCAAGATCAACGCTCGTGCGGTGTCCTGGCAAATCAGGCCAAGGGACGGGTCGGTCCGCCGCAGCGCCGCCACGAAAACCTTCATCGCGTCCCGGGACGGCGGCACCTGCCCGGTCACGGCGGCACGGAAGGTCCCGTCGAGCCCGGTTCGGTCCGCCAGCCGGGTCAGCAGGGCTTTCAGCTGGTCGCGGCTGCCGTCCGGCAGCGGCAGCAGCTGCTCGACGACGCTGCCGAGCACCTCCTCCCAGAACGCCTTCGCGGAGAGGTCCCCCACCATGAAGAAGTAGCCGTCAGCCTGCTGGATTCGCTCCCTGGTCCAGCCGAGCAGGTGGGTCTTGCCGACGCCGCGCTCGCCCTGGATCACGATGCCGAGCGGCTTGACTCCGTCGGCGCCGGCTTCGCCGATGCCGCGGAGGATCAGCTGGGCGGCCTCCGCGTGCAGGCCTTCGACGTGGTAGCGAGACGGCATCCAGACGTCGTCCAGCGCGCGCGTCCAGTCGAATGTGAGCGTCGCGAGTGCGGCCAGTTCCCCGGTGTCCATCATTGCTCGATCGAGATCAGGTGCTTGTACTCGCCGCCGATGCGGAGCGCCGACTCGCGGTCCGCCGCAGAAAGGGCCTGCTGATTGGACTGCGGGACGAGATTGACTCGCTGCTCGGCGTACATCTTGCCGAGCGCGGCGTCGACGTCGGGCCGTGGCACCTCCGCCAGGCGCGAGCGCAGCTCGCGCAGCCTGACGAACTCGCCGGGCCCGCGCGTCAGCGCCTGATATCCGGCCTCGATGCGCGCTTCGATATCGGGGATGTCGGGCTCCGCGTCCTGGCGCGGCCCGCGGCCAAGGCTGAATACATCCGCGAGGCGCTGCCCTTCGTCACGCATGTGACGCGTGAAACCACCGAGGACGGCGTACAAAGCGCGTTCCATGCCGGTGCCATGGCCTCTCGGCCCGCCGGACAGCTCATCGGCGCACCACCGCCATCCGGCGTCGGACAGCTCATGCGCGTACGCGCGCCCGACCTTCTCGCTTTCGACGAGCTTGCGGTCGTTGAGCCTGCGGCGCTCTTTCCCGTCCAGCCGGAAGCCGACTCGCTCTTCGAGCTCCGGATTCGAGAGCTGGCGCGCCTCGGCGAGCAGGGCGAACATCGCCGCTCTCTCCTTGGCCGAGAGCTCATCAGGCAGCATGGTGACGCAATCCCTTTCATCGTCGAGAAGCGGCAGGCGAATCACAAGACCGATTTCGAAATGGCCTGGCAAAGGGCCGCGATCACACCATAGCCCGCACCGCATTTGCGCGCCCGCGAAAGCGGCACATTCCGCGAGTTAGCGGTACAACGCCTCGGGCGGGCGGCGGATTTCCATGTACCGGCCGGGGTCGGCGAGCGGCGCGAAGCCGCAGCCGGCATAGACCTGATGCGCGTCGGCGGTGGCGAGCATGAACCGGCGCAGGCCAGCCAGGTCCGGGTGCGCGCGCAGCGTCTCGATCATCCAGTGGGCAAGCCCGCGCCCCCGGTGACCGGAGAGCACGAAGACGTCGCAGACCCAGGCGAACGTGGCCCGGTCGGTGACGGCCCTGGTGAAACCGACCTGGCTCCCGCCGTGATAGAGGCCGAGGTTCAGGGAGTTCGCCACCGAGCGCGCCACCACGTCCCGCGGTACCCCTTCGGCCCAGTAGGAACCGGTGACGAAGCCGTGCACCACGTCGAGGTCTAGCCGCGCCGGGTCGTCATCGATCTCGTATCCGCCCTTGGCCACCAGCATGGGACAGAGCCTAGAGGTAGGGTGGGCTCTGCTGGCTCGCGGGGGACGACCCTCGCACCCCCGGATAGGAAAACATAATGGCGTTCGGCGGATGGCCGGAAGAGGCGCTGGAGTTCTACGAGGGCCTCGAGGCGGATAACTCGAAGTCGTACTGGACCAGTCACAAAGCGGTCTATGAAGAAAAAGTGCTGCGTCCGATGAGGGAACTCGTCGAGCAGCTGGCGTCGGAGTTCGGCGAGCCGAAGATCTTCCGGCCGTATCGTGATACCCGCTTCAGCGCCGACAAAACGCTCTATAAAACGCATATCGGTGCGACGGTCGGCCCGCACAGCTACGTGCAGTTCTCCGCCGACGGACTCGCCGCGGGAGCGGGCATGTGGCATCTGGAGTCCGCACAGCTCACCCGCTACCGCGCGGCGGTCGCCGCGGACAGCAGTGGGTCCGAGGTCGCGGCGATCGTCGCCGACCTCGGAAAGTCCGGCGTCGAGGTCCAGGGGCACGGCACGCTCAAGTCCGCGCCGCGCGGCTACCCGCCCGACCATCCGCGGATCGACCTCCTGCGGCACAAGGGCCTCACCTCGTGGCAGCGCTGGGATCCGGAGCCCTGGCTGGGGACACCGTCGGCCGCCGACCGCGTTCTCTCATTTTTCCGAACGTCCGCGGCACTCTGCTCCTGGCTAACCGCCAACGTCGCCGGCTGACGGCGCCGCGGGCGGCCGCCCAGCGGCCCAACTCCAACTTTTCATAGCAGACGAACCCGGAATTCGGGCATATCGGGCATGAAAATGGTCATCTGCGATGAAAAGTCGCGGGAGTGGTGGCCAAGGGGCGCATGTCGCTGGCGGGAGTGCGGCTGGGCGGGGTGGTGGTACGGCTGGGCGGGGTGGTGGTACGGCTGGGCGGGGGCGTCGGCCGCGGGCGGGCGGAAATGCGGTTGCCTGGGTGAGCAATGGGGCGGGACGATTAGCGGCGTGGTTGTGGTGCGGGAGGTTAGCGGGGACGAGTGGGAGACGCTGCGGGACGTGCGGCTCGCGGCGCTGCGGGAGGCGCCGGCCGCGTTCGGGTCGACCTACGCGCGGGAGGCGCCGTTCACCGAGGAGCAGTGGCGGGGCCGGCTCAACGCCCGGGCCGTCACGTTCTTCGCGGACCTCGAGGACGATGCAGGGCCCGCGGGCCTCGCGAGCGTCTTTGTCGAGGACGGCGCCGCTGAGGTCGTGTCGATGTGGGTACGGCCGAGTGCCCGTGGCCAGGGCGTCGGGGCGGCGCTCGTCGACGCGGCGGCCGACTGGGCCAAGGCCCGCGGCCACGACAGCCTGTACCTGTGGGTCACCGAGAGCAATACGGCGGCCCGGGTGCTGTACGAGCGGTGCGGGTTCACGACGACTGGGGAGCGTCAGCCGCTGCCTTCGGATCCGTCGCTGCGGGAAGTCCAGATGCTCCGGGCGCTTAACACGAATTGAAAGAGCAGAGTCTCCAGGGCGGATGATCGCTCACGACCGCGGGCAGCCGGTCCGTCTGGCGCGGGACACGGGGAGACGCGCTTATAGCCAAGCAATGGATACCCCGCCGGGGTATCTGATCCTCGCGAGTTCATGATCACGAATATATTTACGCATTATAGGGCAAAAGGTCTTCGGCAGGATAAAGGTCTTCGCGATCATGGCGGTACGGCTGAGGCTATCTATACGTTAAATCCGGAAATTTCCTAATTTGATACCATTCGCGCCGCCATCACCGGCCGGGCCAGCGCGGGACTCCGGACGCTTACCGGGATCGAAAGGCCAGGGTCTGGCCGGCGGCGGCTGCCGACCGAAGGCGAGGTCGGCCTGGCCGCTGGGCCGCCCGGTCGCTGGGCCGCCCGGCCGCTGTGAACTGGCGCGCGCCGAACGTGATCAGGCGGGCAAAGATCCCGGACCTTCAATTCCTGCAATTCTAACCGCGCTGGTCCGCGCCATACTGGCAAGCATGACCGAACTGGTGCTTGTGCTGTGCGGCGCCGTGGTGAAGAGCGCGATCCAGCTCTGGAGCGGCGGCAACGCCTTCGCGGACAACATGTCTGCGGACCTGACCGACCTGCTCAGGGGCCAGGTGAGCAGCGCTCTGGACCAGCGGAAGCTGCGCCGCCAGTTCGAGAACATGGAAGAGATCGTCGCGCGGCAGATCCTCACCACCCTGGGCAGCGAATACCGCGACCTCGACGAGGGCGAGCGGAACGCCGCGATCATCGCCGTCAGCGACACCATCGGCCGCGCCCAGCTGACGGACAAGGTCCTGTTCGCCGGGAACCTGGACCCGCTCTACCTGGAGAACTACGTCCGCAGGTTCACCGGGACCAGCACGCGGGACCTGTCGTGGGGCGGCACCGCGCTGTACGACCGGGTGCTCGCGCAGTGCTGCGCCTACATCATCGAGATCGCCGACAAGCTGCCACGGTTCCAGGCCGGCGCCTTCACCGAACTGCTGCAGCGCGACAGCCAGATCCTGGCGCGGATCGACGAGGTGCTTGACCGGCTGCCGGCTCCGTCGGGCGACGACCCGGCGGACCGGGTGGCGACCGCTTACCGGCAGCGGATCGTGAAGCTATTCGACCGGCTCGAGCTGTTCGGGCTCGACTTCGCCGCGCAGTGGTACTCGCTGAGCATCGCCTACGTGAACCTCGAGGTGTCGGTCGACCGGAAGCCGGGGTACGCCGACGCGGCGTTCGAGACCTGGCTGGCCGCGTGCCCGCGGCTGCTCATCGACGGGCGCGCGGGCAGCGGGAAGACCACGATCCTGCAGTGGATCGCGGTCCGCGCCGCGAGAGGCGATTTCAGCGAGGCCGCGGCCGCGCTCAACGGCTATGTGCCGTTCTTCATCAGGCTGCGCGACTACGCCGGGCCGCACGACGACGCCGAGATCACGTTGCCGGCCCCGGAAAACTTCCTCGACAAGGTGGCTCCACTGCTCGCGCCTGAGGCACCGTCGTGGCCGCGCGAGCAGCTTCGGTCGGGCCGGGCGTTCATCCTGGTCGACGGGATGGACGAACTGCGGGAGGGGCAACGGCCCGCGGTGCTCTCGTGGCTTCGCGAGCTGACCGATCTATTCCCGGACCTGCGCTATGCGGTGACCACGCGGCCCGGCGCCGTCGAGAAGACCGACTTCGACGACATGGGATTCACCTGGGCCGCGCTCGAGCCCATGGAACCCGCGCTCATCCAGACCTTCGTCGGGCAGTGGCACTCGGCGATGCGGGAGTGGCAGACGGACGAGCAGTCGCGACAGCGGCTCGCGGCACTCAGCAGCGACCTGGTCAGGACGCTGGACGACGACCGGTTCCTCAGCGACCTGGCCAACACTCCCCTGCTCGCCGGGCTGATCTGCGCGCTCAGCCAGCATCTGGCCGGGCAGCTGCCCCGGCGCCGCAGCGAGATCTTCGAGAAGGCGCTCGCGATGTTCTACGAGCGCGACCGCAAGCGCGGCATCCGCGGCGCCGTCACCCTCGACCTCGGGGCGACCTCGCACCTGCTCGGCGAGCTGGCCCTGCGGCTCGTCCGCGGCGGCCTAGTCGAGGTGGACGAGGAGTCGGCGCGGCGTACCCTGCAGCGGGCGGCGGCCACGCTGCCGAACGGGCCGTACGACGGGGCCGAGCTGTACCGCCACCTGCTGCTGCGCAGCGGCCTGCTCCGCGAGCCCACGTCCGGCTGCGTCGATTTCGTCCACCGCACCTTCCAGGAGTACCTAGCGGCCAGGGCGCTCGTCGAGTCCGATGACATCCCGGAGCTCGTGAAGAACGCCGACGACGACCAGTGGCGCGAAGTGGTGATCCTCGCCGCGGGTCAGGCGAACATCAAGCAGACCACGAACCTGCTGCGCGGCCTACTCCGTGCGGACTGGCGGGGCAGGCCGCGTTCCCGGCGCCGGCTGCTGGCCGTTACGTGCCTGGACGAGATCCACGGCGCGGATTCCGACGTCCTCGCGGCGGTCGAGCGCGCCATCCCCGAGCTGATCCCGCCCCGGTCCATGGACCAGGCGGAAGCCCTCAGCCACGCCGGCGACCGGCTCATCCCCCACCTGGCTCGCGTGCAGGTATTCACCAAAATCAACGAACTGGAGGCGACCGTCCGCGCGGCGACGCTGATCGGCGGACCGAACGCTCTGCACCTGATCTCGGACATCGCACGAGCGAATCGGGAACTCATTAGCCGTGGCACGGCCGTTGCTGCCGAGTTCATGAGATCTTGGAATTATTTCGAGCCGGAAAACTATGCCGAAAGAGTACTCGCTCCGCTTGAGCCCCGTTATCTACAGATAAACCACGCGCGGTTGTTGCCGGCCCTCCGCAAAATTCCAACACTCCAGAATATCGTTCTTGATAGGTGTGTCGACGACAGCACCGATCTCCCCGTTCTCGACGGCACGCAGCTATCCGAAATGCAATTCGTGAGCTGCAAGCTAAGCAATCTTGATGACATAGTGAGGTCATGTCAGTCCGTCAGGTCTCTGAGTTTCTCAAGCTGCCGCACGATAACAGACATTTCAGCGCTCCCGCTGCTCAGTAACCTGGAATCGCTCAACCTCGCGTACTGCAGCGGACTGCGGGACCTGAGCGTAATCACACAGCTAAAGCGCTTGAGAACGCTATGGCTGCAAGGCACGAAGAATCTCGATCTCAACCTTGCCGCGGCACTACCGCTGCTCACCGACCTGGTGCTCTCGCACGCAGGCCAGGTTGACCTCGCGCCGCTGGCGGAGAAAAAGGATCTCGATATCACGGTTTTTCCCGGGACGGAGATATCTGGCGTCGGCCCCGGCTTCCGGCCGAAATTGACTAAGCTCAAGGACCGGTCTTTGTGGCCGTTCCGGTGAGGTTAGTCCGGGACGTCGGAGAACTCGGCGCGGACGCCGAGGAGGCGGACGGGGCGGCCGGGGGTGAACATCGCCAGCGCGGCGGCAGCCGCCCCTTCGAAGTCACCGGTCAGGGGCACGCCGTGGGTGACCGTGTCGAACGGCGCGTAGCGGACCTTGACCACGACGCGGGCCACCGGGCGGCCGGTCGCCGTCACCTCGTCGAAGACCTGCCTCGCCAGGCGGGCCACCTCCGCACTCACCACCGTCCAGTCCGGAATGTTCCGCTGGTAGGTCACCTCCCGGCCGTGCGAGCGGGCGACGTACGGCGTGGGATCCACCTCGGCGTCGCCGCGGCCGCCCGCGATCAGCACCAGCCACGGGCCGGTCATCGGGCCGAACACCGCCGCCAGCTGGTCAGGGTCGGCACGAGAAAGCCCGCGCACGGTGGTGATGCCCAGCCCGGCGAGCTTCGCCGCCGTCTTGGCGCCGATCCCCCAGATCGCGTCGGGCGGGCGGTCCCCCAGCAGGTCGAACCAGCTCGCGGACGTCAGCCGGAACACCCCGGCCGGTCTTCCCGTACCCCGTCGCGATCTTCGCCTGCAGCTTGTTCTCCCCGATTCCGACCGAGCAGTCCAGCGCGGTGGCCGCCTTGACGTCGGCGGCGAGATCGCGGGCGAAACCTTCCGGATCGTCAACGTCGACGCCGACGAACGCCTCGTCCCAGCCGAGGACCTCGACCGGTGCGCCGGTCTCCCGGAGGACAGCCATGACCTGCTCGGAGACCGCGTTGTAGTGGCCGGCGTCCACCGGGAGGAACACGCAGTCCGGGCAGCGCCTGGCGGCGGTGCGCAGCGGCTGCCCGGAGTGCACGCCGAACTCGCGCGCCTCGTACGAGGCGGTGCTCACCACCCCCCGCTTGGCGGGGTCGCCGTCCCCGCCGACCACCACCGGCCTGCCGCGCAGCTCGGGACGGCGCAGCACCTCCACGGCCGCGACGAACTGGTCGAGGTCAACGTGCAGCACCCAGGGGCTCACGCCGAGAGTCCTACCCTCATCGAGGATGCCGCTTACGTTCGGCATAACTGGTTTGATTTGAGAGCAAGCGACGGTCACAATCAGCGTCGTGCTGCTGACGATCACGACCACCCGCGCGCCCGCCACCGACCTCGGCTACCTGCTGCACAAGCATCCGGGCCGGGTGCAGTCGTTCGACGTGGCGAGCGGCACGGCGCACGTGTGCTACCCCGAGGCGGCCGACGAGCGGTGCACCGCGGCGCTGCTGCTCGAGGTGGACCCGATCGCGCTGGTGCGGGGGCGGGGCGACGGCCTCACGCACTACGTCAACGACCGGCCGTACGCGGCCTCCAGCCTGCTCGCGGTCGCGCTCAAGGGAGTGTTCGGGACGGCGCTGACCGGGCGGTGCGACGCGCGGCCCGAGCTCGCCGCGACGGCGATCCCGCTCGAGGTCCGGGTCCCGGCGCTGCGCTGCAACGGCGGCGCGGAGCTCGCCGGGCGGGTATTCGGGCCGCTGGGCTGGGAAGTCCGCGCGGAGCCGATGCCGCTCGACCCGCCGTCGTGGGGGCTGTCGGCGTACCTGGACCTGCGGCTGTCCGGCACGGTGCGGCTGGCCGACGCGCTCAACCACCTGTACGTGCTGCTGCCGGTGCTCGACGACGCGAAGCACTACTGGGTGTCCACCGACGAGGTGGACAAGCTGGTGCGGGCGGGCGCGGGGTGGCTGGCCGGCCACCCGGAGAAGGCGCTGATCTCCCGGCGGTACCTCGCGCACCGGCGGCACCTGACCGAGTCCGCGCTCGCGCGGCTCGCGGAGTCCGACGACCTCGACCCGGCTGAGCTCGACAACGCCGTGCCGGAAGAGGCGTCGCCGGAGGAGGCGGCCGACGAGCCGGAGCCGGAGCCCGCGGCGCCGCTCGTGGTGCAGCGGCGCGAGGCGGTGCTCGGCGTGCTGCGCGAAACCGGCGCGCACACGGTCGCCGACCTCGGCTGCGGCGAGGGCGCGCTCACCGCCGCGCTCCTGAGGGATCCGGCGTTCACCCGGGTCGTGGCGACCGACGTGTCGGCCCGCGCGCTGGAGCACGCGGCGCGGCGGCTGCGGCTGGAGCGGATGCCGGAAGCCCGGCGCGCCCGGCTGGCGATGTTCCAGTCCTCGCTCAGCTACCGCGACGACCGGCTCGCCGGGCTGGACGCGGCGGTGCTGATGGAGGTGGTCGAGCACGTGGAACCCGATCGGCTGGGGGCGGTGGAGCGGGTGGTGTTCGGGTTCGCGGCGCCCGGAACGGTCGTGGTCACGACGCCGAACGTCGAGTACAACGCGGAGTACGGCATGCCGGAAGGGGCGCTGCGCCACCGCGATCACCGCTTCGAGTGGACCCGCGCCGAATTCGCCGGCTGGGCGTCGCGGGTGGCCGCCTCGTACGGGTACGCGGTCCGGATCGCGGGGGTCGGAGCGGAGTCGCAGCACGCCGGGACGCCGACGCAGCTGGCCGTGTTCACGTCGGCCGGAGCCGCCGCGTGAGCCGCGAGCTGGGCATCCCCGAGCTGTGCCTGGT
Source organism: uncultured Actinomycetota bacterium (assembly GCA_963771985.1). GTDB lineage: Bacteria > Actinomycetota > Actinomycetes > Streptosporangiales > Streptosporangiaceae > Trebonia. Next base: position 614,254 of record CAVYVO010000014.1, read on the forward strand.
GGTCCTCGTCGGCGTCACCGGGTCCGGGAAGTCGACGTTCGCCCGCGCGCACTTCAAGCCGACCGAGGTGATCTCCTCCGACTTCTGCCGGGGTCTTGTCGCCGACGACGAGAACGACCAGTCGGCCACGCCGGACGCCTTCGACGTGCTGCACTACATCGCGGGCAAGCGGCTGGCCGCGGGGCGGCTCACGGTGGTCGACGCGACCAACGTGCAGCCGGAGGCGCGCAAGCCGCTGGTCGAGCTCGCGCGGGAGCACGACGTGCTGCCCGTCGCCATCGTCCTCAACACGTCCGAGCCGGTATGCGTCGCCCGGAACGCGGCGCGGCCGGACCGCGACTTCGGCGCGCACGTGATCCGGCGCCAGCACGCGCAGCTGCGCAAGTCGCTGCGGAGCCTGCAGCGCGAAGGGTTCCGCACGGTGCATGTGCTGGGGTCTGAGGCGCAAAGCTCTGATGTGTCGATCACGCGGACCCGGCTCTACAACGACCTGCGGTACGAGACCGGGCCGTTCGACGTGATCGGCGACGTGCACGGCTGCCGCGCGGAGCTGGAGTCCTTGCTCGTCTCCCTCGGCTGGTCGCTGGCCTTCGACGAGGACGGCAGGCCCGCTGGCGCGGCGCACCCCGAGGGCCGCCGGGCGGTGTTCCTCGGCGACCTGGTGGACCGCGGGCCGGACTCGCCGGGCGTGCTGCGGCTGGTGATGGGGATGGTCGTCGCGGGGACGGCGCTGTGCGTGCCCGGCAACCACGAGGCCAAGCTGCTGCGCGCGCTGCGCGGGCGGAACGTGACGGTCTCCCACGGGCTGGCGGAGACGCTGGCGCAGCTCGCGGGAGAGCCGGAGTCGTTCCGGGATTCGGTGGCAGAGTTCATTGACGGGCTGGTCAGCCACTACGTGCTCGACGGCGGGCGGCTCGTGGTCGCGCACGCCGGGCTGTCGCAGCGGCTGCAGGGGCGCGCGTCCGGCCGGGTCCGGTCGTTCTGCCTGTACGGCCAGACGACGGGCGAGACCGACTCCTACGGGCTGCCTGTCCGGTACCCGTGGGCGGAGGACTACCGGGGCCGCGCCACGGTGCTGTACGGGCACACTCCGGTACCGGCGCCCGAATGGGTGAACAACACGATGTGCCTGGACACTGGCTGTGTCTTCGGTGGTTCCTTGTCGGCACTTCGTTATCCAGAACGTACCGTGGCGGCTGTCCCGGCCGCACGCGTCTACTACGAGCCGGCCAGGCCGCTGGGCGCGGTATCTGGCGCGGCTGGCGACCCAGCTCCGGACGCGGCGCGGCGCGAGCCGGACGTGCTGGACATCCGGGACGTGACCGGGACGCGGATCATCGAGACCGGGTACCTGCCGCGGGTCAAGGTGGCGGAGGCGAATGCCGCGGCGGCCCTGGAGGTGATGAGCCGGTTCGCGATCGACCCGCGGTGGCTGCTCTACCTGCCGCCGACGATGAGCCCGGTCGCCACGGCGCCCGACGGTCTTGTGCTCGAACGCCCAGAGGAGGCGTTCGCCGCCTACCGCGCCGACGGCCTGGCGCGGGTGGTGTGCGAGGAGAAGCACATGGGCTCGCGCGCCGTGGTGCTGGTGTGCCGGTCTTCGCAGGACGCGCTGGCCCGGTTCGGCGTGGCGGGCGACGGCGCGGTGTGGACGCGGACCGGGCGGCCGTTCTTCGGCTCCGCGCTGACGTCGGCGCTGCTGTCCCGGGTGCGGACGGCTGCTGCTAGCGCGGGGCTGTTCGACGAGCTGTCCACCTCGTGGCTGCTGCTGGACGCGGAGCTGATGCCGTGGAGCGCGAAGGCCGGGCAACTGCTGCGCGACCAGTACGCCGCCGTCGGGGCGGCCGCGCGGGCGGCGCTGCCCGCGGCGGTGTCGGTTCTTTCCGCGGCGGCCGAGCGCGGGCTCGACGTCGGCGGGCTGCAGGACCGGACGCGGGCGCGGGCGGCGAACGCGTCCGCGTTCAACGCGGCGTACCGGCGGTACTGCTGGCCGATCGACGGGCTGGACGGCCTGCGGCTGGCGCCGTTCGCGGTGCTCGCTTCCTCGGGTGCTTCGCATGCCGCGCGGCCGCACGACTGGCACCTGTCGGTCGCGTCCCGGCTGTTCGATGTGGACCCGGGGTTGTTCGCGCCGACCCGGCACGTGACGGTCGACCTCGCGGATGCTTTGTCGCGGGCTGCGGCGACGGAGTGGTGGTCCGAGCTGACGCGGGCCGGCGGCGAGGGCATGGTCGTCAAGCCGGCCGAGGGGCTGGTGCGCGGGCCGAAGGGCATCGCGCAGCCGGGCCTGAAGGTACGCGGGCGGGAGTACCTGCGGATCATCTACGGACCGGACTACACGGAGGCGGCTAACCTGGCGCGGCTGCGATCCCGCGAGGTGGGCCGCAAGCGGTCGCTGGCGCTGCGCGAGTACGCGCTCGGCCTGGAGGCCCTGGACCGGGTGGCGCGCGGCGAACCGCTGTGGCGGGTGCACGAGTGCGTGTTCGGCGTGCTGGCCCTGGAGTCCGAACCGGTGGACCCCCGCCTCTGAGCCGACGCCCAGCGCGCTCCCGAGCCGACGCCCAGCGCGCTCCCGAGGCGACGCCCAGTGGGTCGATTGCGCAACCGGCACGCTCTTCCGGGCCCGATTGCGCAACCGGCCTGTTCTTGGGCTTGCCGGGTTAGCTAGCTGGCGGTCCCGGGCGTGCCGCCGGGGCGCGTGCCGTCCCGCGGCTGCGCACGGTGGTGCACGAGTTGCCGGTGGGAGCTGTCCGCGCGGCCAGTTCCATGATCACGAAGCTTTTTCGTACGTATAGGATGAATTATTTACGTCGTAAAAAATGTTTTCGTGATCATGCGGATTGACCGCCTGCCGCCGGGCCCGGGAAGGGGCGCCGCTGTGACTCATGCGACTGGGCAGGCTGCAGAGGTCCGTGATTACCACCGGACACAGGCGCTGGACCGCTCGCGGGGGGACGACCCCCCGCACCCCCGGGCAGGCTTTAGCGCTGCGACCTGTCCAGCCATTTGCCCGTGGTGACCGGGATCCACGCGGCGAGGCGGTCCAGCAGCGGGCCGGGCTCGGACCCGGTGAGCACGAGGTCGCGGTGGACCGGGCGGACGAAGCCTTTTCGCGTTGCCTCGTCGAGCAGCGTCAGCAGTGGCGCGAAGTAGCCGGCCACGTCAAGGACGCCGCACGGCTTGGCGTGGATGCCGAGCTGCGTCCAGGTCACCACCTCGAAGAACTCATCCAGCGTGCCGAAGCCGCCGGGGAGCATGACGAACCCGTCCGCCGCGTCGGCCATCGCCGCCTTGCGCTCGTGCATGGTGGCGACGACCGTGAGCTCGGTCAGCCCGGGGTGCGCGATCTCCTTCTCGGCGAGCGCGCGCGTTCGGCGAGCGTCTTTCCCAGGGACGCCGCCGCTTCACGGTAAGCCGGGTCGGTGCCGCTGTTCGATCCGCAGTAGACGGCGACGGCCTTGAGAGGCGTTCCGGGCGCTCCGGGTCAGTCATCCGCTGGCTGGAGGCGCTTCTTGGCCTCCTCGTAAAGGTCCTCTGGCAGGGGGCCCCGCTCCGCGATGGCGATGTTGCTTTCGAGGTGGGCGGGATTCGCCGTGCCCACGATCGTGCTGGACAGGCCGGGGTGGCTGAGCGTGAAGCGGAGGGTGAACTCCATCTTCGTCATGCCGCTGTCGCTGATCAGGTCCTCGACACCTGAGGCGGCCCAGTTCCGCTGGCCGGCGCAGGCCGGCTGGCTGAGCGGGCCGGTGGTCCAGTTCTTCTCCTCCGACGGCGCGCCGCGGGCCGCGCCGCCGCGGATCAGCGTGCCCGCTCCGGTCTTCGCGGCTTGCGTGACCAGGTCCTCGTGGTCGCGCTGCACCGCCGAGTAAGGGATCTGGAAGACGTCGAAGACGTTCATGGCGATGTGTTCGGGCAGGTTGGGGAGGATGCCTGACATGCCGATGAAGCGGACCTTGCCTTCCGCTTGCAGCGCTTGGAGGATCTCGACGGTGTGGTTCTCTTCGAGCGTTGCCCTGGTCGGGGACATGTGGACCTGGACGAGGTCGAGGCGGTCCGTGCGGAGCCGGCGCAGGCTCTGCTCCACGTCCGCGCGGACGTTCGCCGGGCTGTAGTCGTGCGGGTAGGGCGGCGGGGAGTCCGTGGGCAGCTCGATCAGGCAGCCGCACTTCGACGCGAGGAAGAACTCGTCGCGCCGGTGGCCGACGTAACGGCCGATGAGCTCCTCGCTCTTGCCGTAATCAGGGGAGGTGTCGATCAGGTTGATCCCGCCGTCGAGCACGGCGTTCAGCAGGCGTCCCGCGTCCTCGTCGCCGATCTCGGGTCCCCGTGGAGCGCCTCTCAGCTCCATGGCTCCGTAGCCGAGGATGGTCACGTCGGCGCCGGTGCGCCCGAGAGTTCGTGTCATGATCGCCATGGACCTCACGCTATCCCGGTGATCGCGGCCTGCGGTACGTGGCCGCCCCGGTGTCGATTGCGCAATCGACGATGCTAGAGCGGGTCGATTGCGCAATCGACCTGCGCTGAAGCCGGGTTATCACCTGATCCGGAATCCGTGGAGGCCCTCGGGGGGCTCCGCTGCCACGTGGACATCCTCGACCATGGCGCTGCGAGGTCCCTCGTGGGACCACTGCACTAGGCGGCTGACCTGCTCGGCGGGGCCCTCGAAGACCGCCTCGACCCGGCCGTCCGGGAGGTTTCGCACCCAGCCGCTCACGCCGTGCTGCTCGGCGACCCTGCGGCAGGTGTCGCGGAAGAACACGCCCTGCACGCGGCCGGAGACCAGCACCCGATAGCGGACCACAGGGACACCGTACGTCCCGCCTCGCCACAGGTACCGCCGGTGCGGGCCTTGACGGGGGTGGGGAACGGCGGGACGCTCTGCGTGGACCCGTGCTAGTGCGTTCGGGTTTGACCGGCGATGGCGTGTCGCACGCAGTTATGACGATGGAGTCTTGGCGATGGTGCGTGGACGAATGTTCGGCCTGTTGGTTACCGGTGCGGCCGTGCTGGCCGGCCTGGCTGTCGCCGCTCCCGCGGTCGCGGTGCCCGCGGCCGCGACGGGCGGCGGCGCGGGCGTGACGGGCGGCGGCGCGGGCGTGACGGCGCCCGGCGGGCCCGGCGCGCCGTCCTACTTCGACCTGGCCAGGAAAGACTGCGTGGGCACGGCGGCGGACCAGGGCTCCAAGGTCTGGTACACGGTGGCCGACGGGGTGCTGTCCGACGTCTACGAGCCGACGATCGACAACACAGACGTCAGCACGCTGCAGTACATCGTGACCGACGGATCCACGTTCACCGACCTGCAGACCCGGGACATGACCTACACGGTCGCGGCCGATCCCACCGGGATGGCCTGCACGGTCACGTCAACCGACACGCGTCACGGGTTCCAGCTGGTCACCACCTACATCACCGACCCGGCGAGCGACACGGTGCTGATGCACACCAGACTGCAGGCCCTGCCGGGGTCCGGGACCAGCCTCGCCGCCCTGCACCTGTACGCGCGGATCGACGCCCATGTCAACGGCAACGGCGGCGGCGGCAGCCAGAACGCCGGCGCCAACTCGGGCGTCGTGGACACCTCCGCCGGAGCGCCGGTCCCGGTGATCTTCAGCACAAACACGGTCACGAACGCGGTCAACCGCGACTACGCGGTCCCCACCTACATGGCGCTGGCGGCGAGCGGCGGTCCCGGGGGCACGGCCAGCGTCGGCTACGCGGGAACCGCCAGCGACGGCCTCACCCAGCTGGACGCCACGCACACGCTGACCTCGTACACGTCCGCCCCGGACGGCCACATCGTGGCCACCGAGGACGTCACGCCAGATCATGGCGGCTCGGTGACCCTCGCGCTGGGTTTCGGCCGGACCCAGGGGCAATCCGTGTCGGTCGCCGAGTCATCACTGCGCCAGCCGTTCGGGATAATCGAAGCGAAGTACCTGCTTGGCTGGGCGGCCTACGACGCGGGGCTGCGCACCCCGCCCGCCCGCTTCCCCGGGCTGACGGCTGCCGCGGCGGCCAGCCTGGACAGCCACTACTACCTGTCGGCCAACGTCCTCAAGGCCAGCGAGGACAAGACCTATCCGGGCGCGATCGTCGCGTCCTTGGCCAGCCCGTGGGGCCAGTCGGTGCCGGCGGGCGTGCTCGCCGGCGGCGAGCCGTCCTACTTCGGCTCCTACCGGGAAGTGTTCGCCCGTGACCTCTACGAGGCGGTGACCGGGCTGCTGGCCGACGGGGACATCGCCACGGCCAGGGCGGCCACGCTGTTCCTGTTCGACCGCCAGCAGCTGTCCGACGGCGCGATGCCGCGTAACTCGCTGCTGAACGGCGAGGCCGCCCCGGACACCGGCGGCACCCAGCTCGACGAGACCTCCTACCCGATCCTGCTGGCCTACCTCACCGGGCTCGGCGGTGACGACGTGCTGTGGAAGGACCACATCGAGCCCGCCGCGGACTTCCTGGTCGCCAACGGGCCGTCGTTCGGGGTCGAGCGGTGGGAGGAGCAGACCGGCTACTCGCCGTCCACGATCGCGGCCGAGATCGCCGGGCTGACCGCCGCGTCCGCCATCGCCGCTGAGCACGGCGACACGGCGCGGGCAGACCTGTACCAGGCCACCGCCGACGACTTCCAGCGCAACATCAAGTCCTGGACGGTGACGACGACCGGGCCGGACGGCCCGAGCTACTTCATCCGGCTGTCGAAGACCGGTGACCCGAACGCCGCGATCAGCTACAGCCTCGGCAACGGCGGGCCCACCCTGGATCAGCGCAGCGTGCTCGACGGCGGCTTCCAGGAACTCGTCCGGCTCGGCGAGTTGCCGGTGGGTGATCCCGATGTGCAGGCGTCGCTCCGGATCATCGACTCGCACATCGCGGTGACCACGCCCAGCGGTGTCGGGTACTACCGGTACGGCAACTCCGCCGCGCTGGGCAGCGCGGACGGCTACGGCGACTGCTACCAGCCGAGCCAGTCCTCCTGCACGGTCACCGGCGCGCCATGGCCGCCGACCGACACCGGCACCGGGCACTTGTGGCCCGTCCTATCCGGCGAGCGCGCCGAATCCGACGTCGCTTCGGGTGACGTAAGCGGCGCGGAAGCCCTGCTCCAGGCGATGATCAACTTCTCCTCCGGTGTCGGGCTGGTGCCCGAGCAGGCCTGGGAAGACCCGGACCTGCCCGCCTCGCCCTACGGCAGCGACCCGGCCACCGCGTCGATCGGGTTCACCGATGGCAAGGCGGCCGGATCGGCTTCGCCGCTGACCTGGGCCCAGGCACAGGAACTGCGGCTGATCCTGTCGGTGGGGACCGGTCACGACGTGGACACTCCGGCGCTTACCGTGCGGCGCTACATCACCAGCGGGCCGCCCGGGGCGCTGCCGGTGACGATCACCGCCCCGGCCTCGGGTGCTACCTTGGCCGTCACCTCGACCACCGTGACCGGGACGACCAAGCCGGGAGCGGCGGTGACGATCGCGTCGGCCGACACGACGACCGGGGCGCCCACCTCGGTGACTTCCGTGACCGCGGCGGCCGACGGGTCCTTCTCCGCGAGTGTGCCCGTCAGCTTCGGAAGCAACGCGATCACCGTCACCGCCACCGCGGCGGGCGGGCGCAGCACCGGGTACGCGCAGGTCACGGTCACCAACGAGGGCGGCGGGACATCCGTGCTCGACGTGGCCGACCCGGTTGGCGACGACAACGGGCCGGGCACCTACCAGTACCCGACGTCATCCGACTTCGTGGCCGGGTCGTTCGACCTGACCAGGTTCCAGGTCCTGAGCGACGGGACCTATGCCTACCTGCGGGTCACGCTGCGCACCCTGGTCCCGACGTTTGGGGCGCTCGACGGGGCCCAGCTGCTCGACGTCTACGTGCACGTGCCGGGCGCGTCGCCCACCTCCACGGCGGCCGCGTACACGTCCCGCAACTACACGATCGCGCCGTCCGGCGCCTGGAGCCAGCGGGTCGAGGTGCAGGGCTTCGCGTCGCCCGTGTGGGTGAACGCGTCCGGCGGCACCGTCGGCACCGCGTCCGCGCTCGCCGTGCAGTCAGACCGGACGATCACGGTGGCGCTGCCGGAGTCTGAGTTCGGCACTCCTTCGTCCGGGTGGGGGTTCACCGTGGTGCTGACGGGACAGGACGGGTTCAGCCCTGACCTGGCGCGTGCCTTCACCGCGACGCCGGGGGCGTTCACGTTCGGGGTGTGCGCGCCGGGCGGGACGGCGCCGATATGTTCGGTCGACCCGACGACAGTGCCCAAGGCCATGGACGTGATCACGCCGCCGGGCGTGTCCCAGGCCACCGAGCTCAATCCCACCCTCGGACCGGTGGTCATCCAGCCCGTGGTCGTGCCGTGAGCGGCGGTGGTTGTGGAGATACTGAGCAGCCGTATCTTGCTGCGGCCCAGCGACCTGCAGCGGAGCCGTCGCTTCTACCGTGATGTCCTGGGCCTGGCGATCTACCGGGAATTCGGTCCCCCGGCGGATCCCGGGGTCGTGTTCTTCCTCGGCCAGGGGCTGCTGGAAGTGTCCGGGCACGCGGCTGGCCCACCCGCCGACTCGGTGATGATGATCTGGCTGCAGGTACGAGACGTGCGCGCGGAGCACGAGCGGCTGGCCGCCGCGGGGGTCCGCGTCCTCCGGGAGCCGACGGCCGAGCCCTGGGGACTGATCGAGATGTGGATCGCCGACCCGGACGGCGTCCGGATTGTGCTCGTTGAGGTTCCCGCCGATCACCCGCTCCGCCGGGATCAGCGGTAATCGCGCCGGGCCTGCTAACCCGAAGTTAGGGCTAACGGACGGCGGCCAGGAGGCGGTTGCCAGGCCGCTAGCGGACGGCGGCCAGGAGGCGGTTCGAGCCGCGCTGCCAGATGGTTCCGACCTCGGCGAAGCCTGCCGCGCGCAGCGCGGCCACGTGCACGGCGAGCAGCGTGCTTCCCGGCCGCTCCGGCCGCTCCGGCCGCTCCGGCCGCTCCGGCTCGGGATGGCGAACCGCGCGCCGCTCGCGCTCGGCGGCCGTGCCCGCGAGCACTGGGTCCGCGGCGACCGCCTGCCACCACTGTCCCCAATCCTCCGCGCGGCCGGCGTGGCCGTCCGGGAAGCGACGCCGGTTTTCTCGCTCCTCCAGCACCTGGTCCAGTCGCGCGAGCACCGGGTTCTCCGTCTCGTCCAGCCGCAGGTGGTCGCCGTCAAGGAACAGCCCGCCCGGTCGCAGCAGGCTCGCCAGGACCCGGTAAAGCTCGCGCAGCGCCGCCATGCTCAGCCAGTGCAGCGCCGTGGTGGACACGATCGCGTCGACTTGGCGGCCCGGCTCGAGGCCGAGCCTCGCCTCCCATCCGGATGCCCGCAGGTCCACGTCAAGGAAGCGCAGACCCGGCATGTCGCTGTAGGCCGCGCGCCCGAGCGACAGCGTGACCGGATCGGCGTCGACCGCGACGACGGTCGCCCCGGGCAGACGGGTGAGCAGCCGCACCGCGAGCGAGCCCGGCCCGCAGCCGAGGTCGAGAACGAGCGGGTCCGGCCGTCCGGCCCCCTCCTCGACGGCGTCGATCAGCGCGGTAAACCTGTCCTCCCGGTCCGGGAGGTATACCTCCTGCTGGCGGTCCCAGCGCGCGATCCAGTCACGCGCGGCGAAGGGGTCGATTTCCGTCAGTTCCGTTTCCGCCACGCCGTCCTCCATGTCACTGGCTAAACTAACTATGCCAGTCATTACGCTAGGCGGTGGAGAGTAACTGGTCAAGTGAATTTCAACAGTCATACGGATGCGGTCGTCGGGATGGCGGTCGCGCTGGTAAACCTGCTGACGGAGGGCGAGGACCGCAGCAGGAAGTACCTGCCGCCGGAAGGAGCGGAGCGGGCGGCCAGGCTCAACGCCCTGTTCAAGTCGGCTCACAGCAGGACGCAGGTCACGGAAGCGGAAGCGGCGGCATTCGGCCCCGTTGCCGCCGACCTCCGCGCGGTCTTTAGCGCCGTCGCCGCCGGCGACGTCGACAGCGCCGCGCATCGGGTCAACGACATGCTCGCGGCAACTGGGGCACATCCGACCTTGGAACGGCACGACGGCGAGCCCTGGCACATCCACTTTCATTCCGCCGACGAGACGTCGCCGGTCAAGGGCTGGGCGGCCGGCTGCGCTACCGGGCTGGCCATCGTGCTCGGCGGTGAGCTCTATGACCGGCTCGGTGTGTGCACCGCGCCGCACTGCGACCGGGTCTACGTAGACACGTCGCGCAACGGAAGCAGGCGGTTCTGCTCGACAGCGTGCCAGAACAGAGTCAAGAGCGCGGCCTTCCGTGAGCGCCGCGCGTGAGGCGCCGATGAGCGCCGACGCGCCGGTGCCCCGGTGCCGTGGCGCGCCGTGGACGACGAGAACGGGCGGTGGTCGTTCCGCGTGTACGGGGAAGCGGACGCGGACACGGTGCTCGTGCTGCTGCCGGCGCTGCCCCGGAACTACCGGTGGTCCCGCCGCCACCGGGTCGTTCGACTACGAGGCCGGACTCCGGCAGTACCGGGCGATGTGCTCGCGATCAGCGTGGAACAGGACGTGCTCGCCCCACCGACCGCGACCGAGGCCCTGCTGGCGAAGGCCCCGAACGCTCGCATGACCCGCCGGAACTACGCGGCCTCCGAGCGCACGGCCAGGCCCGGCGCGCACTTCATCAGGATGAAGGACCAACCCGGCCTCGCCGGGATCATTGCCCGGTGCGCGACCCGCTGAGACTTCCCGGCCGTTCATCTTTTCCCGGGGCCACCCGGGTGCACGTCAGATCTGCGCGGGCCTGTGATGGTTCACCGCCAGCGCCCCGCGCCGTCAGTCGCGCCGCATCTGCCCACGGCTCCGGCACCGGCTCCGGCTCCGGCACCGGCTCCGGCACCGGCACCGGGGACCCCGATACCGCGCCGCTGTCGGTTACGCCCCGCATGCTCATCCTGCACGCGGTCGGCGCGGCCCTGACCCTGCTGTTCGTCGCCCTGATCGCAGCCCACGTCTAGCCGCCGGCAACGGGGGACCTCGGTGTGACCTGGTGTGGCCAACTCGCCCGCGTCACCCCTCAGCGGCGCCGCG